>CAVUQN010000030.1:0-71196 GCA_963743515.1 uncultured Actinomycetota bacterium | reverse complement strand
CTGCGCCTGCCGAGAACCTCATCCGTGCAGGTGGGCCCGAATGTAGACGTGGATCGGGAGGCTGTGCTGGACGGCACTCTTGACGCGTTCAACGGGTGTCTTCGGGGCTCGTGGGTGTGGTGTCGTCTGCGCGGACTGTCGCTGATGTCGTGCGCGACATATACTGTCGATGACATGAATGCTCTGTATGCCGTCGAGGCTGAGCCGGAGGTTCGTGCTTGGCTGGAGCTGCTGTCCGGCAAGCACTTCCGCAAGGTCGAGGGCTATGCCGAGGTGCTGGCGGAGCTTGGGCCGCAGACCCCGATGCCCGTATGCCAGGCCGCTGCGCGACGGGGTGAGTGAGCTGCGCCCCACCCTCGACGGTGTTGCGATATGCATCACCTACTGGATCACCGAGGACCGGCGCATCGTGCTGCTGACGGTGTTCCGCAAGACGCGGTCGCACGAGGAGGCCCAGATCGGGCGGGCGGTGCTGGCGAAGAAGGAAGTGCGAGGCATCTCACGGGCCGGCGCACGTGGTGTTCAGTCGTGAGGAAGGGGAGTGACGATGGAGCACGGTCGCTGGAAACTGGCACGTGAGCGCAAGCTCGCCGAGGGCTATACCGAGTCTGTCGAGGTCGAGGAGGAGCGCCAGGAGCACCGCTTGTCGATGGCGCTGGCGAAGGTGGTCTACGACCGACGCATCGAACTGGGTCTCTCCCAGACCGAGCTGGCCGCCCGCACCGGCCTGACCCAGGGGAAGATCTCCCGGATCGAGGGGTCCGACACCGTGCCGACCCTGCCGCTGCTGGCGAAGCTGGCCAGGGGCCTGGAAGCCTCGTTGAACATTGCCATTGATGCCGACGACGCACAGGTGACGCTCTCGGCCCATAGGGCCGCGTGAGCGCGGAACGGGCTGGGAGCAGCAGGAGCTGAACTGCTGGGGGTCAGGGGGTCGCAGGTTCAAATCCTGTCGTCCCGACTCGGACGTCAGTCCAGAGTCGCAGGCAAGGGGCCGTATCTGAGGAATCAGATACGGCCCCTGAGTCGTTTCCGGATCCGGGTGGTCGCAGGGTGGTCGCGCCGATGCAGTTGATCAACCAGGTGCCGGCCCGATCGGGGACTGCCTGCAGGGCTCATTTATTCGTCGCTGCAGGTGGGCGGCTTGGTCTGCCGAATGTGCCGTCCGTGCGGGTCATCGGGCTTGAGGGTGGTCGCCTCCGTGGGTCGGCCTGGGTGGGAGATGGAGCTGTCCCACCGATGACGCCGACGCGGATGTTCGGAGGCGAGGCGTGTGAGGGGGAGTGTGGCTGGTTGGGTGGCTTCTGGTGGTGGCCTGGCCGCGGTATGAGCTGTGGGTTATATTGGTCTGTGTGTCGTGGGAGATTGTGCTTCTGGAGCCGGTAGAGCAGTGGTTCCTGGGGCTGTGCGCGTCCGAACCGGAGACGGCGGTGCTGGTGGAGCGTGCTCTGGACCGCCTGTCCGAAGTGGGGCCGGCCCTGGGTCGGCCGTTGGTCGACACGCTGGTTGGAAGCAGATTGCCCAATCTGAAGGAGCTGAGGCCCGGTTCGCGCGGGCGTAGTGAGTTGCGGCTGTTGTTCGTGTTCGACCCGGATCGGGAGGCGGTCTTCCTGGTGGCGGGTGACAAGGCCGGGCGATGGTCGCGGTGGTATCCGGAGGCGATGGCGCTGGCGGAGCAGCGCTACATGGCCTATCGGGATGAGAAGAAGGCCGAACAGGATCAGCAGGTGAAGGAGGAGGGGCGACGAGTCCGGCACGGCGTTGGCAGGACGTGAAAGCGGAGGCGCACCGGCGTCATCCGGAGCTGGCCGATCCGCAGCTGCGGGCAAGGGCGGATGCCGAGCTGGATGCGCAGGTCGCCGGCTTCCACTTGGCAGAGCTGCGCAAGCTGGTGGGCAAGACCCAGGCTGAGGTCGCCGCACTCGTGGGAGTCTCGCAGTCGCGGATCTCCCAGATCGAGAACGGCGACATCGAAGCCATGGAGTTGGAGACCCTGCGCGCCTACGCAGCCGCGCTCGGCGGCCACGTCGACGTCACGGTCAGCATCGGCCCGCATGCCGTCAAAGTCGCCTGAACGCTGGGCCCCAGCAGCATGGTGGGTCGCAGTGGGACGGCCGCACGCGCTGCGTCGCTCTTCGTTGGCATGAACGGCGCTGAAGCGGCTCGGAGCAGTGGTGAACGGAGGGCTGTGTGGTGCGAATGGCACCGTGTTGAAAGCACACGCCCGGAGTTGGGAGCGACAGGTGTTGAAAAGCGCTCTATTGGCCGCGAACAGCACTGAACGGCTGGGAGCGTGTGCTGAGGTGCGCCGAGTGGCGCTGTGAAGGTGTGGCATGTGCCCATTGCTGGGGGTCAGGGGGTCGCAGGTTCAAATCCTGTCGTCCCGACCAGCGTTTTCGCAGGTCGGAGGCCGTTTCCACCTAGGGGTGGGAACGGCCTTTTTGTGCGTGTCGCGGGGTGGTGGTCGCAGGGTGGTCGCACCTCGTCCGGCCTCGGGAACGCTCCGGGATGCGGGCTCATTTCTCAACTCGCCTTCATGGGGCTGGAGTTGTTTCGGCATGACAGGACGTGCACCCCGGGCGTTAGCCGCCCTGTCCCTCCTGCGGGGGATGGCGCCGCGGCAGCTGGTTGACCGGCTCGCAGGCGGGCCTCCCAGAACCTGTGGGCTTTCTGGTGATCTGTCCGCATTTGATAGCCCGGATGTGGTTGTTGGAACGGATCTGGGGCGGGGACACCTGCGACCACCCTGCGACCACCAGGCCGTCCACGTGCGCACGGACCGGCCGATTCCCCTTTCGGGGGCGCAAGGGGGCTCCTGGCACGGCGCGCTGAGGGGGACGTCGTGCTGACGGCAGGGGTACGCCGGGTGCGGCTCGGCCGGATCCTGGCCGACGGTGCTCCGCTCGGCCCATTGGGGGCCATCCCGCTGGAGTGCTTCAGCTCACCGCGGGGGAGGGGGATGCTGCACGGCGACCGGGCCTGCCGACTCCTTGGACCAGAGGCGCGAACGGTTCACGTCGAGCTCGAAACCGCGCCGCTGTGCAAGTCCTGCGCGTGGCCGCTGGCCGCGGCCCATCCGGCGTGCGAGTTCGCTCTGGCGGTGGCTCGGCTGAACACTCCGGCCGTTGCGACGGAGCCCGCGCAGAACGAGTCGGCGGTGTTCGCCGAACAGGCCGAGGCGGTGTTGGGATGGCGACGGGCACAGACCCAGGCGCTGCACGCCTTCACGGCCGTGACCGCGTTTCCGTGGTTGGAGGCCTGGGCGGAGCTGCGGCTGTCCGCGCTGACCGCGGCTGTCGAGCAGGCGCGCGGTGCGGCGGCGTGCCGCGTCGACCCCGACGACCTCCTGATGGCCGCTTGTGTGGCGTCTCAGTCGGCACCCGCCGGGCTGTGCGACGTGCTTCCTGCCACCGCGCGGTACCGGGGCCTGGACGGGCAAGGGCTGCTTGTGGACGCCTGGATCCGCTGGCAGGGCGCCTGCGCCCGGGGCGAAGCACCGGTGGCGGACCTTCTTCCGGCGGCGACCGCCGCCGTATATGCCGCGTTCGGCAGCCGCCGCAAAGGACGTGACCAGGCACTGGACAGCGTCCAGCACCTGGCCACGTCCTCGGTTGACCAGGCCCAGCGGCGCGCGGAGAGGGAACGGCGCCTGCCTTGTCGTGAGGTGCGTGTGGCGGTCCCGCCTCTGGAAGCGGAACCTGGCAGCGGCCGGGAGCATGACCCGCTCACCATGTTGCAGGCCAGGGCGCTCGCCGCCCACCAGACAGCGTTCGACTGGCGGGCCGGCCAGGCCACGCTCACTGCGCCCGCGGTGGTGGCCGAGCTGCTCCTGGGTGGTTGACCCCCTGGGCGGTCAACCACCCGGCGGGTCAGGCCGCGTCGCGGGCAGTGAAGCCAGGCCAGTCGTCCACGTCGGTGGCGGCCAGTTCGTAAGCCTGGGCAAGCGCGTTCACTGCGTCTTCGGCTGCGTGCTTTAGCAGGTGCCCGTAGATGTTGATGGTGGTTGCGATGGTGGAGTGCCGCAGCGTCTTCGAGACGATCGCGATCGGCACGCCGGAAGTGATCATGATAGTGGCCGCGGTATGCCGGAGGTCGTGAAGGGTGATCTTCGGCAGCCCGATCTCCGCCAGGCGCCGCCGCAGCTGGTCCAGGATGTACTGCGGCCGCAGCGGACTGCCGTCCACATGCGCGAAGACCAGCCCGTGGAGAGGAGCCTCAGGAGGCAGCAGGGCCCGCGCGTAGTCGGCCTGTCGCTGCAGGCCAGCCATGACCCTCGGGTTCAGGCTCACCCAGTTGCGGCTCGCCTTCGTCTTCGGCGCACAAAGGTGCAGCTCGTTGTTGTCGATCGCAGCCAGTGTCCACCGGACGAAGAGCTTGCGCTCCATGAAGTGGACGTCCTCCCAGTGCAGTCCCAGGACCTCCCCGCGCCGCATCCCCGTGCCCAGCATCAGCTCGAAGACATCGGCCAGCTGGTCACCGTAGTGCACGGCATTGTGGAGAAGGAACGCCGCCGCCTGGAGCGGGGTCCAGCACAGCCGCTCGGCCGCCGCCGGCCGCGCCCCCATCGCGTCCTTGGCCGCGTTGAAGCCGACCAGGTGCTGCTCGTGGACGGCATGGCTCAGCGCACTGCGCAACGTCGCCCTGAACCGGTAGACCGTCGGCGCGCCACGACCATGATCCCGAAGATCATCCTGCCATGCAGTCACATGCCGAGCACGCAGGTCCGTCAGCCGCATCCGGCCGAACGCCGGCACCAGTTCCTTGCGGACGCACGTCTCGTAGGCAGCGGCCGTCGAGGGCTTGAGGGTCAGCTTCTTGAGCTCCACCCATTCCAGCAGAAACGCGCCCACCGTCAGCGCACGGTCCTCATACACACCCGTCGCCTCGGCGTTCAACACCGCCTGCAGCGCGTACACCGCGTCCGCACGATTCCGATAGCCGCCACGACGCCGAGTACGACGTTGTAGGTGTCATAAACCCCGTCCAAGCTGGTCAGGCCGCATGTTGGTACTCGTGCAGGGTGCCGCCGAGTCGATCTCTTCGCCGGATGGACAACTGGTCCAACTGGGCTGGTTTGGTCGGTTGGGGGAGTGGCTGCAGGGGTGCCGCGAAGTGCAGGGCGCGGTGTGGCCGATGCTCGTTGAAGAACTGCTCGTACTCGCGGAGTGCGTGCAGGAGATGGGCTTGGTTCCAGATCAAGGTGCGGTCCAGGAGCTCTTCCCGGCATGAGCGGATCCACCGTTCCATGATCGAGTTCATGCGTGGCATGCGGACCCCGGTCTTCACGGTCTCGATGCCCTCGTCGGCGAGCAGGGCGTCCAGGGCGGCGGGGTAGCGGGCGTCGCGGTCCCGGATCAGGTACTTCACGCGTACGCCGGAGTCCTGGAGGTCCATGGCGAGGTTGCGCCCGACTTGGGTCACCCACTGCGCCGTGGGGTGGGCGGTGGCACCGAGTATCCGGATGCGCCGTGAGGCGTGTTCGATCGCGGCCAGGACCGTGAGACGGGTACCGGTCAGGGTTCGGGTCTCGAAGAAGTCGATGGCCACGATGGCCTGGGCCTGGGAGTGCAGGAAGGCGGTCCAGGTGGTGCGGTTGCGTTCCGGGGCGGGGTCGATGCCGTGCTGATGGAGGATGTTCCAGACGGTGGAGGCGGCGACCTTGATGCCCAGGGCGGCCAGTTCGCCGTGTACGCGCCGGTAGCCCCATCCCGGATTCTCGTCCACGAGTCGCAGCACCAGGGCGCGGATGGAGCGGATGGTGCGGGGCCGGCCGGGGCGCTTGGGGCGTGACTCTTCGGCGTGGTGTCGGCGGAGCAGGTCGCGGTGCCATCGGAGCACGGTGTCGGGGGAGACCAGCAGGTGGAGTCGGCGCAGTTTCCACCGTGGCAGTTGGTGCAGCAGTGCGGCGAGGACGGCGCGGTCTGGCCACGTCAACGTGGGCTTGCCCGCCTGTCGTTGCAGGACGGCGAGTTGGTGGCGCAGGACGAGGATTTCTGCGTCCTTGTCCTTCTCGCTCATCGGCCACAGGCGTATCAGGGTGAACATGCTCGACAGGGCGAGGTAGGGCAGCCGCAGCAGCATGAGGAACATCGTGCCGCCTGCGCCTGACAACCTCCAGTCGTCGACCACAACCTCCACGTCTCGGGGCGGCTACGAAGACAGGGAATCCTCTTGACCTGGATGGATACGGTAATTGACACCCACAACGTTGCCCTGACGCAGTACCGCGCGGACGGTGGCCGCCGACACGGTGATGCCCAACCGGGCGAGCTCGCCCTGCACTCGCCGGTGACCCCACAGGGGATTCTCGCGGGCCAGGCGCACGATCAACGCCCGCGTCTCCTCGGGTATCGGTGGCCGACCGGGACGCTTGTGGGGACAGGTCCACCTGTCGGCAACCAACTCGCGATGCCAGCGCAGCAGCGTCGCCGAGGCGACGAAGAAGCTGCTCCAGCGTTCCCTGGGCAGCAGCCTCGACAGGGCTGCCAGCAGCACCCGGTCGCCCGGTTCCGGCTTCGGTTGACCGAGCTGGCGTTGGAGTACCGCGAGCTGGTGCCGCAGGACCAGCAGTTCAACATCCTTCGCCGCGCTGCCGAGCAGTCGTAGGCCGGCCAGCTCCAACGACCTGCGCGTCAACAGGTAGATCCAGGACCACCGCATGCCTCCTCATCATGCCTCGAGCTGCCGCATCCCGCAGGGAAACGCTGCAGGTCAACGCCAGAACTCGAGTTTTCACGCGGGACAGGCTTGGGTGGTTGTGTCTTCGGGACCGCCGAGTTGCTCCATTGCGACCGAGGCTCGACGCGCACAGCACAGCCTCCGACTGCCCTGCGGGACGCGGAGCGCCCGTGGCCATGAGTGATCTCTGCCGGCCTCTGCGCAGCTCGACCACCAGAGGACCACGGGCTCGGGCACCACTGTGACGTCACTCCTCGACGTCGCTCACCGATGGGACTCCGCCTCTCGCGCGGTCAGGGTATGTCCAGGACCGTGGTCTCCAGCTGGGGATCGGCGTCGATCTCGGCCTGGGTGAAGCGCTCGGTCACCCACCGCTTCTCGGAGAAGAGCACGGTCTGGTCGGCGTAGTGGGGAGAACTCGGGTTGCTGGACTCGGAGTAGGTGAGGATGGTCCGGGTCCTCGGCCCGGTCGGGGTCAGCTCGGTGGCCATGATGAAGCTGGACCCCTGGGCGTCGTTGGCAGGCGACGGATCGATTCCGCCGCTGCCGCCAGAAGTGGGCGAAGCGTAGACGATGTTGAAGCAGCCCTCCTCGTCGGTGCAGCCGAGCAGGGGGATTCCGTCCCAGCGCTGGGCCTGCGCCGGGGTGGCGTCGAGCGGGAGGTGGAGGGCCGCGAGCTGCTGCACGGCGTCGGCCAGGGACTGCTGCACGGTCGCGTCGCTGCCGTTGATTCCGCGCGGCGTGGTCAGCGGCTGGGCCGGGTCGTAGGGCACCAGCGCCCAGTCGGCAGGGTCGCCACCGCCCAGCGGGGTGAAGAACGCGGACCACAGGACGGCCCCGGCGCTGTCCGGGTCGGCCCGTAGGTCCCAGGCCGCGAGCACGGCACAGGCCGCCCGGACATCCACCCGGGCACCGTCGGAGGCGGTGAGGACGGGGTGGCTCCTGCACATCGCCACCGCGTCGTCACGGCCGAACTCGGCACTGCGGTCGCGGTCGTTGAGCATGACCGTCTGCAGGGTGGGCAGTGTGAAGCCCGGTGCGCCGAGACCGTCGGTGCCGTCGAGGCGCTGGGCGATCATCTGCAGCCCGAGCTGGGGCCGGAGAGCGAGTCCCGGGCCCGTGTAGTAGATGTCCGGGTAGCCGGTCAGCGGCGCGGAGGGGTTGGTGTAGGTGGGGTCGTTGTTGGAGTTGGCCACGTAGTCGTCCCGGGTCAGACTTGGTTCCTCGCCGGGACCGTAGACGCCCGGTTCGATCGCGTCGGGGTCGCTGCCCGGGTCGCACGCCGTGGTCGATCCGTTCAGGGCGCCGCTGATGTCGGGGGTGTTCACCGTGCAGCGCTGCAGCTGGGCGTCGGTGATGTGCGGGACGAGCGAGGAGTCGGTGAAGTAGGTTGTGCCGCTGGCGTCGACGGCGGTCGTGTAGTCCCAGGGAATCCCCTGGTAGGTCTGCTGCGCGGCCCGGAGCTGGCCGATGCTCTGCGACATGTCCATCGCCAGCCACTCGTTCACCGCGCGGACGTTGTCGGCGTTGGCGTCGTAGATGCTGTAGGCCGTCGCTGACGTCCAGTCAGGGGCCAGCACCGGACCGTAGCGGGAACTGTAGAGAGTGCTGGCTACGCTGGAGAGCTTGCCGTCCGCGCCGAGGACGGTCACCCTGACGGTACGGCGGGACATCGCCACCGCCCTGCCGTCGACCAGGTAGCTGGTGGGGTCGCCAGGCACCAGCGAGAGCTGGTAGAGCTCCGCGTGCGGTGCGTAGCTGGTGGTCTGGGTCCAGGCCAGGCCGTTGGTGTGCCCGATCTCCACCACCGGTGTCCCGTAGAGGCTGGCTCCGGAGACGTCCAGCACTCCGGGGATCGTCAACTGCACCTGGTAGAAGCGTGAGTCGCCGAGCCAGGGGAGGTGCGGATTGGCCAGCAGCATCCCGTCGTGCGCCCGGGTCGCGGTGCGGCCGAGCGCCCAGGCGTTGCTGCCGTTGCCACTGCTGCTGGTCGGGAGCGCCAGGGCGGTCGTCCTGGCGGTGGTACCCGCCTTCGGCGGGGTCGCGGCGGCGATGTCGCCCTTGAATCCCGCCGCCCCGGCGACCCGGGTGATGTCGTAGATGTTGCTCCAGACGTCCAGCGCGGTGATCGGCGTCACCCAGGCCTTGCCCCGGCAGGTGGCGTCCGGAAGGTGCGCGACGCCGGTGTCGCGCAGATAGCGGTTGTAGCCGTCGACGTAGCCGTCGACCAGTTGGCGCAGCTGTGCGGTCGGACCCAGCGGTGCCGGGCGGGCGATCAGCCTCTGCACGGTGCCCGCCTGTCGCAGCCCCTGGTAGTAGATGTCGCTCGCCAAGTTGGTCGTCGTTCCGGCCAGCGTGTCGTCGGTGGGAGCGGACGGCCCCAGGTACTCCGAGCGCTCACCGCGCAGGGTCAGCACCCGGTCGGCCATCTCGCAGAGGTTGTCCTGCGCGAAGGCGTAGCCGTAGCCGTAGCCGAGGTTCTCGTAGTTGTCGGCGAGGATATGGGGAATGCCGTACTCGGTCCGCTGGATCTCGACCGTGTGGCCGGCTCCGGTCAGCGTCGTAGCCGTCGGCGCAGCTGCGGCCGCGGACCCGGGCAGCAGCAGCCCCGGGGCTGCGACCAGGCATAGGGCAACCACAGCTGCCGTTAACCACCTTAGGGGAACGTTGATATGACGTAGCATCAATTGCATGGCTTCGGTCACGGAGGCCACACTGTCAGCACCGGGGCCCGGGTGGCGTCATACTTTGGTCCCCATCCGACCCCTACGGGACCGACTCACCGACAGCGCTGAGACGGGGAGTGTAGTTGATGGTCGCTCAGATTCTTGATGCCCAGGGCGGCTCCGAGATGCAGCAGGCGCTGGAGGGGCTCGAGCCGGGGGCCTTGGACGGGCTGGTGGCCCAGGCCCGGGAGCGGGGGCTGCAGCTGACCGGGGAGGGCGGGCTGCTCCAGGAGCTGACCCGGCGGATCCTGGAGTCCGCTCTGGAGGGCGAGCTGAGCGACCACCTCGGTGCGGGCCGGCACAAGCGCGGCGAGGACGGCCCCCGGGACAACCACCGCAACGATCACCGGTCCAAGACCGTGCAGACCGAGATCGGAGCGGTCGAGATTCAGGTGCCCCGCGACCGGGCCGGTACCTTCGAGTCGCAGCTGGTCAAGAAGCGGCAGCGACGCCTGGGCGGCATCGACGAGAAGGAGGAGCTGTGAACCACTCGACCTGGAAGACCCGTCGGGCCAAGGAGCTCGCGGGTGAGCCGACCGATCTGGGCCCCGAGGCCCAGCGGGTCTATGACGAGACCGGCCTGGCCATCGAGATCGGCCGCTCGATACACCTGCGCCGGACCGAGCTCGGCTGGTCCCAGGCTGAACTGGCCCGTCGCGTCGGGATGAGCCAGCCTGCGATCGCCCGTCTGGAGAGCAGCCTCACCCTGCCCTCCACCCGTACCCTTCTGCGCGTGGCGACAGCACTGGGGCAACCCCTGCACATCTCCATCGGCGACGCTGCCTGAACCGTGGACTCTGCTGGGAGTAGCAGGCGTTGAACTTGGTCCGAGAGGTCGCGAGCGGCTCCGTACTGCTTGGGAGCGGCGGCGAGACGCGTGCCAGAGCGAGGTCGAGAGCAACTGGGGGTCAGGGGGTCGCAGGTTCAAATCCTGTCGTCCCGACCAGCATAAGAGCAGGTCGGAGGCCGTTTCCGCCGGAAGGCGGGGGCGGCCTTTTTCGTGTGGTGGTCGCAGTGTGGTCGTGAACGGTTGTTCACGCGGCTTGGGTTGATGCGGTCGCACGGCGCCTGAGCAGGCTCTTCCAGGTGCTGGGGCGTACCGGGGGCGGGGTGGTGGCTGTCGCGTGGTTGTCGCGCTCGGCCTGGTCCAGGAGGCGGGCGATGGTGTCGACTGCGCCGCGGGCGGTGTCGGGGGTAAGGTGGCTGTAGACGTTCGCGGTGGTTGACAGAGTGGAGTGGCGCAGGGTCTTGGAGACCACGGGCATCGGGGTGCCGCCGTCCATGGACAGGGTCGCGGCCAGGTGGCGCAGGTCGTGGATGGTGCAGTGGGGCACGTCGGCCTGGCGGCGCAGCTCATGAAAGCGCGTCAGGACAGTCTTGGGGTGCAGCGGCTGCCCGTTCGTGTGGAAGACGTGGCCGCCGTGGCGGGTCTGCTCCTCGGCGGGGCCCTTGGCCTGGGCGCGGTGGTCCAGGGCTGCGGCGGCGCGGTCGGACAGGGCGACCCAGGCTTTGCTCGCCCTGGTCTTGGGGGTGGTCAGGACGAGCCTGTTGCCGACGGCCGAGAGGGTGTGGCGGATGGACATGGTCCGGTCCGTCAGGGGGACGTGGTCCCAGTGCAGGGCGAGGGCTTCGCCTTTGCGCATGCCGGTGCCGATGATGAGCTCGAACAGGTCTGCGAACTGCGGGTCGACGCCTCGGCAGTGGCCGAGGAAGCTCACGGCCTGCTCGGCCGTCCAGACGCGGCGCTCGGGGGCGGCGGGGCGGGGGATGTACGTGGGTTGGGCGGGGTTGTGTACCAGGCGGTGGGTGCGCACGGCGTGACCCAGGGCGCTGGACAGGGTGGCCAGGCACTTGTAGACAGTGGGCCGGCCGCGTCCGTTGTCGAGCTCGCGCTGGGCGAAGGCGGCGATGTGGTCGTGGCCCAGGTCGTCCAGGTGCAGCGCGCCTAGGGCGGGGACCAGGTCGTGCTCGACGGCGGCGTGGTAGCGCTCGAGGGTGGTGGGCTTGAGCGTCTGCTCCTTGGTGCGGAGCCATGCGCGCAGGTAGTGGGCGACGGTCTGGTTGGGGTCGGCGTCGAAGCCCAGCGCGCGGCCCTCGTGGAAGCGCCGCAGGGCGTGGTGTGCGCGGTCGCGGGTGGTGTATCCGCCGCGGCGCACGGTGCGACGCGGGCCGCCGCCGGCGGGGATGTCGACCGCGAAGCCCCAGGTCCCGTGAACGCCGTCCTCCAGTCTGGGGCAGCTGGCGCCGAGTTGACGCCGGTACAGGTCGCGGCAACCGCAGCGGAGGTAGACCCGGCCGCGGTTCGTGGACTCGCGCACAGTGGATCTCTTTCGTGGAGTTGTCAGTTGGCGAGGCTCATCTTTACCGCCGAGCGGCTCGGATCGGCGTCCTTGCGATCACAATGCGACCACCACCCGTTGCAGATGCCCTGTGAACTGGGGCGACCCCCTCATTTCCGCGTCATTCCGCAGCGGTCCGAGGCTGCGGCGAGGACTGACGATTCCGGCCCGTTGCTACGCAGTGTGACCGGATCTGGGCGGGATTTCCCGCAGTTGCGGACGGCCGTCGAAACGTCGTCGGCCGCAGCTCGGTGGGGACGGTCCACGGCGTAGACCCAACTGCCTTGGCTGATGTCAGCCTTGAGTGTTGGGCAGCCTGGGCCCAGTTGCTTGCGCTGGGCGTTGCGGCAGCCGCAGCTGCGGTGGATCCGGCCGCGCGACGGGGTACGGTCCAGGGCTCCCTGCATCAGGGGGAGGTGGGTGTCGCGCCGCTGGTCACTCGGTCCGGCGGGAGGGTGTGGCCGGGCTGCTGGGCCAGGACCGGCCGGGGAGGCCTTCGCTGGTCAGGAAGTAGAAGACCGGCAGGGCGATGAACACGACCAGGGCGATGACCGGGGAGACCAGGACGCCGACGGCTCCGGCCAGGAGGTAGGCCACCGCGCCGGCCCAGGATCGGAGTCGGCCGTGGGTGACGTAGGTGGATTCGACCGCCTGGTGCAGAAGTTCCGGGTGTCGGCCCAGATGGGCGTAGAGCAGCAGCCAGCTGCCGCACATCGCGGCGGCGATCCCGGCGTACACGGCGACGGCCACGCGGGCGTCGGCACCGGAAACGCTGCTCTGCAGTGCCTCGGAGACCACCGCTGTGGGGAACGCGAGTGCGGCCGTGGTGAAGAGCAGGAGCAGGTTGGCGGCGTGCAGTCCGCGGTCCATCGTGCGGATCCGTACGAAGGCCTGGTGGTGGTTCAGCCAGATCACTGCGACATAGCTGAAGGACGCGAGGTAGCCGAGGTAGACCGGCCACTGGCGAAGTAGGGCACGACCCAGCCCGCCCGGTCGGTGCGGCGGGTCGGTGAGTCCGAGGACCAGGATGGTCACCGCGATGGCGAACACGCCGTCGCTGAACGCTTCCGCACGGACGGTCTCCGAGCGGGTGAACCGGCTCGGGTGACCGTGGTCGTCGGCCATGTCCCTCTCCAATGCGCCTTGACCTCGCGGTTGCACCACCGGATGGTGGCCTCGTGCCGACCTGAACTGAGCACTCTCCAGGTGCAGAAGCGTAGCGGGGCGTACACCCGCCCGCCCGGGTGGCGGTCACGTCCCGGAGACCGAGCGGCCGGACACGGGGACGGCGGAAGTCGCGGTCTCCGTGTCCGGCCTGCGCCCGGTTGTCGATACGTCTAGCCGAGGGTCTTGGCCAGGTAGTTGAAGACCGTCTGGTGCAGCAGGTACATCGCCCCTTCGTGACAGTGCTCGCCCGCGCCGTCGACGTCGCGCATCAGGACGTGCTCATGCGGTGCGCGCAGCTCCGAGGCGAGCTCGGTCGCCTGGCCGGCGAAGACCTTGTCGTTCTCGCCCTCCAGGATCAGGACAGGGGTCTGGATCTTGTCGACGTCGTCCACGGTCAGGGTGTAGTCGCGAGTACTGCGGACGTACTCGGCGAAGTTCGCGACCCCGTTGACCCAGACACCGTTCTGCAGGCCCCAGCGGGCATTGGTGTCGTCCTTGATCATTTCCTCCAGCAGTGGGAGCGCCTCGGCGTCCCGTCCCTCCTCGATGAGGCTCAGCGTGGCTGCGGGAATCGGAGGGTAGGACGCGTAGAAGCTCATCAGGCCGTCGTTGCAGACGATCGCCGCCGACCGGTGGTCGTGGGCCGCGTACCGCGCCACCAGGTATCCGCCCAGGCTGTAGCCGAAGTGCACGATCTTGTCGTTGTCGATCTCGGGCACGGTCAGCGCGTAGTCGACCACCGGGCCCAGCACGTTCTCCCAGTCCGGCCGGTACGGCATGTTCTTCTCCCGGATCATCCAGCCCTGACCCGGCCCGTCGTAGGCGAGGAAGTTGTAGCCGCGCCGCAGCGCTGCCGCGCCGATGACGTAGTAGCCCTCCTCTCGGGTGGAGTCGAAGCCGTTGGTGTAGATGACGGTCGGACGCGGTTCACCGCTGTCGTCCACGAGGTACAGGTAGCCGGGGATCTCGCCGCCCTCGAACGGGATGGCCACCTCGCGGAACGGGCCGTCCAGCAGGACGCCGGCCTTGACCATGTAGTCCTTGGACAGTCGGGACAGTTCGAGGACCTGGGGGTCGTTGAGGGGGTCCTGGCGACGGTAGAACTCGGCCGACCGGTAGTAGCTCGACGCGCGCAGGAACGCTTCGCGCGCGCTGACCGGGTCGCCGGCCTCGAGCGAGTCCTCACCGCGCTGCGCGGTGCGCTGGGCGGTCGCCTTCCAGGCTGCGGTCCAGGCGTCCTCGTCCCCCTCGGGGATCTGCGCGGTGGTCACGATGACCTCGCCGATGTCCGCACCGGCGTCCCCGGCGAATCCCGCCGTACGCAGCGTCTCGAACTTGAAGGCCTGGTCCTTGAAAATGAACTCCATGGGGAAGTTCCTCCATTGCAGGCGGGCTTGACTGCCCGGCGTCTGTGATCGGCGTATCCAGATGCATCCGTCGACTAGGGCGAGTGGAGCGCCGTCGAAGAACGTGACCGCCGTTGAAAACCGTAACTCCCTTCCGCGCGGTCTGCGTGGCGGAATTCACCCCAACGAGCCTGTCGGGGACCGCCGGTTCAGGATCGCGAACGCTGACCGACGGATGCATCAACCCTGGTGGCGGCCAGGATGACGAGTCCAGCACCCGGCCGGGCCCCGCGCCGAGTCCTCCGCGAGCAGTGCGCTGCCAGGCTTCGCGCAGTGCACCAACTAGCAAGGAGAGAACACACGACGGCGATCGCAGCGGGTCTTGACCGGCTCGGGTCCGACCAGATCGCCGGACCCGCCCTCGGGGATCCGGCGTTCGGCCGCCGCGTACCGACACAGCGCCTATCTGTCAGATGACCAGTCTTCGCCGTCGGCCCGGTACTGCGCCTCCGGCGAGAATCAGCTGCAAGGGTCGAGGTGATCAGGTGATTCCGCAGGTCAGCTGCCGTTCGCCCGGTACTGGACCGCTTCGCACCGTGGCCTGACGCGCTTTTCCTGGGCCGTCCTCCATCTGTCGAAGACTTGGCTCTGCCATTTCTCTCCTTGTTGAATGGCTGCAGGAGGACTCGATCATGACGAACTCGATTCAGCGTGCCCGTGGTGCCAGCGAGGCGCTTCAGTCCCTGGTGGACGACCTTGCCGAGGAGCTGAGCCGGTCGGTCGTCCTGGACGACCCCCTGATCCGACTCATCTGCTCCAGCCGCCACTTCGGCGACGAGGACCCGGTGCGCATCCGCGGCCTGCTCCAGGGCATGGCGGATGCCGAGATCATCCGCTACGTGCTCTCCCAAGGCGTCGCCCAGTGGGTCAGAGCGGACTACCTGCAGGGCAGGGACGATCTGGGCCTGCTGCCGCGCTACTGCGTGCCGGTGCGGGAGAAGGGCCATCTGCTGGGCATTCTCATGGTCGTCGTCCCGGACAAGTCCCTGACGTCCGCCGAGGTCGAGGCCATCACCCGGGCGGGACATGCCGTGGCGGCGCAGATGTACGCGGAGCGCCTCGCCTCCGATGTCGACGAGATGAAGAGGCAGACACTGGTCCGGCAGCTCGTGGGCTCGGACGGCACCGCCCGGGTGGCGGCGCGGCAGCGCTTTCTGGAGGACGGCGTCCTGCCTGATGCCCCCCACGCTGTGGTGACGAGCGTGGTCGTGGCAGGACGCCAGGGTGCGACCGGTGAGGTCGAGATCGCCCTGCGCGGTGCGTTGGAGGCGCTCCTGAGGACCCGGACGGCACGCGGTGCGCTGGCGATCGAGCAGGACCGGGCGGTCCTGGTGCAGGCGTTCGAGCGAGAGCCGACGGCCGAGGAGCGTGCCGCCCAGTCGCAGCGCATCGCTGCTTCGATGGCCACCTTCCTGGACCCGTGCTGGAGCACGGTCGTGGGCGTGGGCGGCCGACAGGACGGACTGGGTGACGCGTGGATCTCCTATGGCCAGGCACGGGTCGCGGCGCGCGCCGCCCGCCGGCTGCCGCAGCTGAAGGGCGTGGGCGACTGGGAGGAACTGGGGGAGTACGCCGTGCTGCTGCAGCTGCCTTCGAGTGTGCTCGGCGAGTCCTTGGTGCCGAAGCCGCTTCGCCGTCTCCTTGAAAGTCACGGCACTCCGCGACTGGAGGAGACCCTGCGCTGCTTCCTGGAGAACGCCGGCTCGGTGCCGCGGACCGCAGAGACGCTGCAGATCCATCGCACCTCCCTCTACTACCGGATGCGGCAGATCCAGGAGATCACGGGCCTGGACCTGGACAACGGGGCACACCGACTCGTGCTCCACCTGGGGCTGCGGCTTCGGGAACTGCTGGAGGCCCCGGAGGCGACGCGCTCCCAGTGACGGGTGGTCGGGGCCGCGGACCGGGGCGTCGCCGCCCGGTGACGTTTGCTACAGAGCGATGAAGTCCGCCCGTGCAATCCCTACGCCGGTCGGTGGTGACCCGGTGCGGCCCGCACCCAGAATGTTCTACGCGGGGAATGAATCACCCGCGGCGACCCGAGCAGAACCGTGCCGGAGAACGAAACCGGCGACCAGGTATGCAGCCCAAAGACTGGAGAGGGACAACCGTGAACGAACTGGTAACCGATGACGGAGTGCGTCTTTCCGTTCGCGACAGCGGCGGCCCGGGAGTCCCGCTGGTCATGCTTCACGGCTGGGGCCAGACCCAGGAGATGTTCCGCCACCAGTTCCAGGACCTGGCCGCCTCACGGCGAGTGATCACGGTGGACCTCCGCGGTCATGGCCGATCGGACAAGCCGCACCACGGCTACCGCATCGCCCGCCTCTCCCGTGACGTGCTCGGCCTGGTCGACCGCCTCGGCCTGCAGGCCTTCGACGCCCTCGGCTGGTCCATGGGGGTCTCCGTCTGGTGGAGCTTCATCGACCAGTACGGTACGGACCGGATCCGCCGTTTCGTCATGGTGGACCAACCGGCGGCCGTCGCCGCGGTTCCCTGGATGACGGAAGACCAGCAGCGCGAGTCCGGCGCCCTCTTCGATGTGGCCGGTCTGCTGGAGTTGGGCGCCGCGCTCGCGGGGCCGGACGGGGAGCGGGCGCGTCAGGACTTCGTGCGTTCGATGTTCACCGGCGACACCGACCCGGACCTGCTCGCCTTCGTGGCCGAGGAGATCAGGGCCACTCCCGCGTTCGCGGCCGTCCCGCTGCTCTTCGACCACTGCGCCCAGGACTGGCGCGACGTCCTGCCCAGGATCGACGTGCCGAGTCTGGTCCTCGGATGCGACGGGAGCCATGTGGACCCCGGCTCCCAGCGATTCGTCGCGGAGCAGGTCCCGGGGGCGCAGCTCCACGTGTTCCCGGTCGAGGTCGCGAGCTCGCATTTCCCGTTCCTGGAGAATCCCGGCGAGTTCAACGCCGTCGTGGAGAAATTCCTCTCCTGACCCTGGTTGCGGGTGTATCTGCTCGGCCGTGCCACTGTTTTTTGCACACGAACTTTAAGTCGGATGGAGTTTCCGTGATCCAGTCAGACGCTACAGCCATGCCCAAAACCGAATCGCCTGAGATGGCCGAGGCGATCGCTGATGCGCTCGCCGACGCGGGAGACGGGTGCATCGATGTGCTTCCCCAGCCTCCCGGTGTCGACCCGGAGGACTGCGTCTATGTGGGTGTGTACCGGCACGGGACCGCCCTCTACCACCGGAGCGGCATCGAGGTGCTGCTGGAGCCCGGGGACCTGCTGGTCGCCACCACGCCACGGTTGGCGAACCTGGACGGGCCCGCCGAGATTACCGTGTTCCGGATCCCGTGCTTCTACCTGGGCGGCGTCACCTGGGCCGAGGCACGACAGGCCGGCGGCCTGATGGCCCGGGGGAGCGCGGGCATCGGCTCACTGCTCTCCCAGTTCCTGCTGACGCTGGCAGCCCAGTCGCAGGATGACCGTGCACTGACAGGCAATCAACTCGCGCGCAGCGTCGCGGATCTCGCTGCGCTGCTGGTGATGGATCTCCTTGAGCAGGAGAACCCGACGCGCACGTCCGCCGCTGCCGATATGCTCGCGCGGATCCGCTCCCACATCGAGCAGAACCTCATGGACCCAGACCTCTCGCCCGAGTCGATCGCTCGCGCGCACTTCATCTCGGTGCGCTACCTGCACAAGATCTTCAAGCAGGAGGGAGTGACGGTAGGCCAGTGGGTGCGCCAGCGGCGGCTGGAGGTGTGCCGGCGCGAGCTCGGACGGTCGTTCCGGCCCAGCTCGGTCGCCGCCGTCGCCCATCGCTGGGGCTTTGTCAACCCCTCGCATTTCAGCCGGATCTTCCGCGACACCTTCGGTGTCTCGCCGAGTGAATGGCAGGCCCACGCCCAGGGACTGGACAGCCGCAGCGTCCGGGCGTCCGGTCACCCGAGCTGAACGACAAGCGGGCCGGGCGCACGGCGGTCACCGCCTCCCGACGCTCGCGCGGCGAGCAGCCGAAGACGAGACGACACCCCGATCCAGCCTGAAAGGCCGCCCGCACATGACCACCGGCAGACCCACCGTGGTGCTCATCCACGGCGAATTCTCCGACGCGACCGCCTGGTTCGGCGTCATCGTGGAACTTCAGCGACGTGACGTCACCGTCGTCGCGGCCGCCAATCCGTTGCGCGGACTGGCGCACGACGCGCAGTACCTCACCTGCCTCCTGGGCGGCATCGACGGCCCGGTGGTCCTCGTCGGGCATTCCTACGGTGGGGCGCTGATCACCGAAGTCGGCTCCACCCCGAACGTCGTGGGCCTGGTCTATGTGGCCTCCTACTTCCCGGACGCGGGGGAGAGCTACCAGGAGATCGGCAATCGCTTCGCCGCCGCGCCGCTCCTGGCCCACCTGCAGCGCTCGCCGGCCGCAGGGCCCGGCACGGACCGCGCGACCGAACTGACGATTCGCCGGGAAGCGTTCCCCGCGCTGTTCGCCGGGGACCTGGATCTGGAACTGGCCAAGGTGCTTGCCGCAGTCCAGCGCCCGATCGTGGAGCGCACGTTCACCGATCCGGTGTCCACGGCGGCGTGGCGGACCAAGCCGTCGTGGGCCCTGGTGACTGGCGCAGATCAGGCACTGCTTCCGGAGGTCCAGCGCTTCACCGCACAACGTGCCGGCGCCGTCATGGTCGAGGCGCCCGGCGCCTCCCACGCGGTGACGGTATCCCGTCCGACCATGGTCGCCGAGCTGATCCTCGAGGTCGCGCGGAGACCGCGCTCTGGTTCGCGCTCCCGGCGGGGAGAACAGGACCTGTACACCTGAGCCGACCGGTCCTGGCCGGAGTCGGGTTCACTCGAACCCCGGGACTGGCGGGCCGGCCGACCCGGCAGCGAGTTCCAGGACGGCAGCGGCGGTGCCCACCCGGCTGGTTGGGGCCAGATGCAGGGTGCCGGTGACGGCGAAGGGGAGCAACTGGTGGTGCTGGTCCGGGAGGGCGATCACCAGGGCGCTGTGCGGCAGAGCGGCCCGCAGACCGGCGAGCATCCGTCGTGCGGTGGGGTGGTCGAGACCGGCCGTGGGCTCGTCCAGGAGCAGTATGCCGGGCGCGCGCAGCACCGCCCGGGCGATGGTCAGCCGCCGCCGCTGGCCCTGGGAGAGTGCGCTGCCCAGCGGGCCGGTGGGCGTGTCCAGCGGCAGCGTGTCCAGTGCCGCGGTGCGCAGCGCCGCGTGCAGTGCCGCGTCGGTGGCCGTGGCGTCGGCCTGGCGCAGGTTGGCCGCGATGTCGGTGTCGGCGATCCAATCATCCGCCTCGACCAGGGTGAGGGTCCCGGCGACGGCCCCGGCCGACAGTTGCTCGACGGGGGTCCCCCCGAGCAGGACGCCGCCGGCGGTGCCCGGGGCTGTTCGTCCGGCGAGGGTGGCCAGCAGCGTGCTTTTGCCGCTGCCATTGGGGCCGGTGACCACCAGGACCTCTCCGGGCTGGATGGTGGTGGACCAGTGGCTGCGCGCCCGGCCGATGCCCACCGGGAGTTCACGGACGGTCAGCACCGGTTCCGGGGCAGCTCCGGCGGCCGGGAGCAGCCCCCGCCGCGGGCCGGCCGCCAGCGGGCTGAGCCGTCGGGCCGCCTGGACCGCCAGCGAGTGGTCCCGCAGGATCTGCGGGAGTGATTCGGTCAGTTCGTAGCAGGCGGCGACCAGCAGCACCTCGCCGATCGCGTCGGCCGCTGACTGGGTCAGCGCCGGGACGGACAGCGCCAGCAGCAGCACGGCGAGTTGGGCCAGCGCGCCGAGCAGGCGCAACGCCAGTCGGCCGAGGCGAACCGCGTCCTCGGCTGCCTCCTCGCTCCGCTCGGCTCGCTGGACGGCGTGGGAGACCTCGGCGCGGGCGGCGGCCACGGCGTCCAGGCAGGCCAGCTCCGCCAGCGCGGCCCGCGCACTGAGCAGTCCGGTGCGGGCGGTGGCGCGGGAGGCGGCGGCTGCCTGCTGGTGGCGACCGGTCCGGCGGTTGGCCAGCAGTGCGACGCCGCCGGCTGCGGTGAGCACCAGCGTCTCGGCCGCCCCGGCCGCCGGACTGGCCAGGAAGATCAGCGCGGTGACCGTGGCGGCGGTCAGCGCGGTCCCGGTCAGCGGGGACCAGACCTGCGCGGGCGCGCCCGACACCGAATCGACGTCGGTGGTCAACCGGGCCAGCAGGGTGCCGTCCCGCTGGTCGCGCAGCGCCCCGACCGGCAGCGCCGCCGCGCCGCGTACCAGCCGGGCCCGCAGCGCGGTGGTGGCCCGCAGTACGGCGCGGTGGCTGGTGAGCCGCTCGGTGTAGCGCAGGCCGGTCCGGCCCAGAGCCAGCGAGCGCACGGTCCCGGAGGGGTACATCCAGGACCAGGTGGTGTTCAGCCGGAGCGTGACCACCGCGCAGGAGGTCAGGAACCAGCCGGACACGCCGAGCAGGCCGGCCGCGCACAGTTCGGCGGTGCCCGCCAGTAGGGCTCCGAGCAGCAGGTCGCGGCGGACCGGGCGGTCGGCCGCCGCCCACAGCAGGCGCAGCGGGGTCATCGTCCGGCTCCTTCGTCTTCTTCGAGGCGGCCGTCGTCCAGCACCACGATCCGGTCGGCGATCCGGAGCAGCTCGGGGCTGTGGGTGGCCAACAGGACGGTGCGGCTGCGGGCCAGCGCGCGCACTGCGGCGATGACCCGCTCCTCCCCGTCCGGGTCCAGGTGGGCGGTGGGTTCGTCCAGGCAGAGCAGTGGGGCGTCGCGTAGCAGGGCGCGTACCAGCGCCAGTTGCTGGGTCTGGCCGGAGGACAGGCCGTGGCCGCGTTCGCCGGTCGCGCTGTCGAGGCCCGCAGGCAGGTCGAGCAGCAGTTCGGTGAAGCCCGCGTCGGCGAATGCCTGCACGAGTTCGGCGTCGGTGGCGTCGGTCCGGGCCAGCCGGAGGTTGTCGCGTACGGTGCCGGCGAGCAGGTGCGAGGGCTGGCCGACCCAGGCGGTGGCCGTCGGGGAGGCGGGGTTGCAGCCCCCGGCTCCGGTGTGCAGGCAGGAGCCCCGGTCCGGCAGCCGCAGTCCGGCTGCTACCGACAGCAGCGTGGACTTGCCCGCCCCGCTGGGGCCGGTGACCGCTGTGATGCTGCCGGGCGCGAGGGTGAGCCGGACGTCGTCCAGGGCGGGGCGGTCGCGTCCCGGGTAGCCGACGGTGACGCCGCGCAGCTCCACTCCGAGCGGCGGGCGGCGGCCTGCCGCGAACAGCGCCGGTGCGGTCACGGGTCCGGCCGCAGACGGCGTATGAGCGTCCGGCAGCAGCGGGCCGATGATCCCGGCCAGCAACTCCGCCGCCGCCTGGGCCTCGGCTCGGGCGTGGTAGCCCCGGGCCAGTTCGCGCACCGGGGCGAAGTAGGCCGGCGTCAGCACCAGCACGAACAGCGCGGTATCCAGGCTCATCGACGCGGGGATGCCGGGCAGGTGCAGATAGTCCAGCAGGACCAGGCCGCAGTAGGTGGCAACCACCGCCATGGTGAACGTCACCAGCAGCTCGATCCAGGCGGTGGACAGGAACGCCACCCGCAGCACCGCCCCGGTGCGGTCGGCCAGTTCCCGGTCGTCGGCCTCGACCGCCCGCGCGGCCTGCTCGTCCGCGCCGAGCCCGACCAGGGTCGGCAGGCCGCGCAGCTGGTCCAGCAGGTGGGCGCTCAGCGCCCGGGCGGCGGTCAGCTGCGCGTGCACGGCCGCCCGGGTGCCGAGGCCGATCACTTTCAGGTTGGCCGGGAGCAGCGGTGTGGCTGCCACCAGCATCAGGGCCACCAGCCAGCTGCGGGACGCGATGGCCGCCAGCACCAGGCCGCTGCCCCAGAGCATGGTTCGGCGTGCCGGTACGTAGCCGGTCAACCAGGCGGTCAGCCGGTCCACTTCGCCGTCCAGCGCCTCCGCCAGGGCCGCGTCGGCCAGGTCCGCCGCCTGCTGCGGGCGGTCGGGCAGCGAGGCATTGAGCACGGCGTCCCGCAGTCGGCGGCGGACGGCGGCCGCGCCGTTGCGAGCCGCGCGGTCCCCGGCGCCGAGCAGGACCGCCCGCAGCACCAGGCCGAGGACCAGCAGCGCGGCCGAGGGCAGCACAGCCACCGCCACCTGCGTCGTCCGCTGCGCCTCCAGGGCCCGTTGGGCGGCCCAGCCCAGTCCGGCGGCCCACACCACGGTCCCGGCCGAGGACCAGCCGCGCAGCAGCCCGGCCCGCCGGAACGACGGCTCGCCCAGCCGCGCCCACTCCCGGAGCAGTTCGGAGACCTCGGAACCGGTGGCGTCGGAGTCGCCCTCGAAGCGGGTCAGCAGGGTGGCGGTGCCGCTCATCGTTGCGCGTCCGATCCGGTCCCGGCGGTCTCCACGGTCCCGAAGGTCCCGTCGGCGGCCGACCGCCGGTCGCTGACCACCCAGGCGGCCACCGAGACCACTCCGGCCAGGCTGATCCCCAGCGGCCCGATCCAGCTGCCGTGGGCACCGAACACGTCCTGGGCCACCGCGCCCACCGCTATGCCCAGCACGGTCAGCGCCGCCCGCCGCAGCACCGTCAACGTCGTCCGCAACGCCGAGGCGGCCACCGGCGGTTGGGCGGGGGCGATCTCAGCGACGGGTGCCGCCGGGGCCGGCAGACCGGCCACGGCCTGCGGTTCGCGGTACTTGCCCCGGAAGACCCACCAGGCATAGATGTTGTACGCCAGCACCACCGGCATGCAGCCGCCCACCCCGATCAGCACGAACAGCTGCGAGCCGTGCGGGCTGGCCGCGGCGGCTACGGTCAGGTCGGGCGGTACCACGATCGGGGCGGTGGCGGCGGCCAGCGCGAGCAGTCCGGCCACCTCGGCGCCCAGCACCGCAGCGAACGGCCGCACGTCCGGGCGGCGGCCGAAGCCGTACCAGGCCACCGCGCCGCAGACCAGAGCGGCGGCCACGGCCAGGCCGAAGAGCGTCGCGCGCAGCGGCTGGCCGAGGTGCAGCCGCTGCGGATCGGCGGCGGTCAGGCACAGCCCGAGAACCAGCGCCGCCGCACCGGTGGCGAGCACCAACGGGCGCCCGAGCCGCGCCGCCCGGTCCCGGGCCCCGCCCTCGGTCTTGGTGTGCAGCCAGGCCGCGCCGGCCAGCGCGTACAGCACCGTCAGGCCCAGCGCGCAGCCGATGCTGTAGGGGCTGAACCAGTGCAGCGCGTTGCCGTCGAACACCCCGCCCCGGTTGGGCAGGCCGCTGAGCACGGTGCCGATCACCAGCCCCTGGCACAGGGTCACCAGCAGCGAGGCCGCCGAGAACAGGGTGTTCCAGCCCCGCCGATAGTCGGCGGCGGCGCTCTGCAGCTCCAGCCCGATGCCGCGCAGTACGAACGCCAGCAGCATGGTGATCAGCGGCAGGTAGGCGCCCGGCAGCACGGTTGCGTACGCGCCGGGCAGGGCGCCCCAGAGCAGGACGCCGACCAGCACGATCCAGCTCTCGTTGGCGTCCCAGACGGTGGCCACCAACTCGGTGTGGCGGCGCCGTCGTTCGTGGTCGCGGTCGAACAGGTTCAGGATCCCGATGCCCAGGTCGTAGCCGTCCAGGACGACATAGGCGCCGAGCGCGAACAGGACCAGGGCGTAGACGAGGTACTCAGTCAAGGGAGGCTCCCATGGGTGCGGACGGCAGCGCCGGGGCCGCGAGGGCCTCCGGACCGGCCTTGACGGTGCGGACGATGTAGCGCAGCCAAACGCCGGTCAGCAGGGCGTAGACCAGCAGGAAGCAGCCCAGGCTCAGCGAGGCTTCGGTCAGGGTGAGGTGGGAGACCGCGTCCGAGGTCCGGATCTTGCCGTAGACCACCCAGGGCTGCCGTCCGGTCTCGGCGGTGATCCAGCCGCCGGTGATCGCGATGATTCCGGCCGGGGTCATCCAGACCATGAGCTTGTGGAACCGCCGGGAGGTGTAGAGCCTGCCCCGGAGCCGCAGGACCAGGCCGGCGAAGGCCATCGCGAACATCGCCAGCGCGGTGAAGTACATCGCCCGGAATCCGTAGAACACCGGCCACATGTCCGGCCGCTGGTCGGCCGGTGTCTGGAGCAGTCCGGGCACGTCGGCCCGGCCGGTGAGGTCCTTGCCGATGATCGCGCCCAGGTGCGGTATCTCGATCCGCAGGTCGTTCTTCCCCTTGCCGTTGTCGGGGACGACGAGCAGGTTGTAGCCGTTGTTGTCGGTCTTCCAGTTACCTTCCAGGGCCTGGATCTTGGCGGGCTGGTGCTGGGCGACGAAGGCCGCGGTCTCGTCCCCCGCGTACAGCTGGATCGGCATCAGCAGCGCCAGCACGCCGAGGGCGATCGACAGGGTCCGCCGGGCGAACGGCAGCACCCGGCCCTTGACCAGGTACCAGGCGGCGATGCCGCCGACGAACCAGGCGGCGCTGATCAGCACCGCGAGCAGCATGTGCGGGAAGCGGTAGGAGAACGCCGGGTTCAGCAGCGCCTGGGTCCAACTGCTGGCCTGGAACTGCCCGTTGACCTCGCTGTAGCCGGCCGGTTCCTGCATCCAGCTGTTGGCGGAGAGGATCCAGGTGGTCGACAGCAGGGTTCCGAACACGACCATCCAGCAGGCGAAGGCCATGGTGCGCGGACGTACCCGGCCCTCGCCGTAGAGCAT
Organism: uncultured Actinomycetota bacterium; assembly: GCA_963743515.1. Classification (GTDB taxonomy): domain Bacteria; phylum Actinomycetota; class Actinomycetes; order Streptomycetales; family Streptomycetaceae; genus Streptacidiphilus. The sequence continues at coordinate 46,293 of CAVUQN010000030.1, read as the reverse complement.
GATGCCGATGAACCCGGCCTCCAGGAAGAAGGCGGTGATCACCTCCATCCCGATGGTGACGCCCAGGATCGGGCCCACCGCGTGCGCGTAGGAGCCCCAGTTCAGGCCGAACTCGAAGGTCATCACGGTTCCGGCGACGACCCCCAGGCCGAATCCAACGGCGAAGATCTTCTTCCAGAACTGGAAGATCTGCAGGTAGAGCGGGTTCCGGGTGCGCAGGTAGACCGTGTAGACGACTGCCAGCAGCAGTGACAGGCCGACGGTCAGTGCCGGAAAGGTCATATGAAAGATCGCGGTGATGGCGAACTGCCATCGGGACAGTTCGACGGTTGCCGGTGAAGCCACGGCGTCTCCAGGTGGCGGGGGAGCGGGATGGGGGTCGTCCGGACGCTACTGCCGGGTGGCCGGCCGTTCTTTCCCCACCGTGCGTGGAAGTGTTCACCGGGCGCACGGCCTCCCGAGGCGCTGCCGGGCAGGCCGTGCGGCCTCGGCGCCGGCGTGCGGTCCGGCACGAATCGGCGCGGGGCAGGAGACGGCCAAAGGCGGTGCGCCGGGCCGGAGTTGCCTCGCGGCTCGGCGCACCACCGGGCTGTGTCAGTGGGACGGCGTGCTGTGGATCTCGGCGATGTAGCCGCCGGGGAACTGGAGGATGGCGCTGTCCAGGGTCGTGGAGGTGTAGGGGCCCCAGAGCACCTTCGCCCCGGCGGCCTGGGCTTTGGCGATGGTGGTGCCGAGGTCGGTGACCGAGTAGCCGGTGGTCTCGCGGCCGAACGGGTAGGGCAGGTGGCCGTCGGTGACGGTGAGCACTGTGTCGCCGAAGGGCGAGCTGATGGCGATCCGGCGGTACTCGGTGCCGGGCAGGCCGATCTGGGCGCCGTCGGCGTGCCGGTTGTCGGAGGTGACGTGGCCGTCGGTGAATCGGAGGTAGGTGTGCAGGAAGGCGTCGGCCGCGTCCGGCGTGAGGTAGACGCGGTTCTGCGGAACGCTCGCCAGCGGGGCGTAGGACGGCGGGGTGTTGTGCACGTACAGCTGCGCGTCGATGCCGCCCGGGAACTGGATCACCGCGTCCTTGCCGATGGGGTCGGCGAAGGGGGAGACCACCAGGGTCGCGCCGTCGGCCTCGGCGGTGCGCACGCCCTGGTCGAGGTTGGTGACCAGCCAGCCGGTCCGCTCGACCCCGAACGGGTAGGGGACGGGTGTCTGGTAGTCGAAGATCGACAGGGTCCCGACCGGGGAGAGCACCAGCTCCGAGATGGTCTCGCTGGGCGTCGGGGTGACATCGGTGACCACCTGCTTGGTGTTGGTGCCGCCGAACGTCGCCTCCCAACTGGTGACGAAGGCGTTGACCGAACCCGGTGTCACGTACACGTGGGTGGAGTCGTACTGGGTGCCCACCGCCAACTGCACACGGGCGGCCGGGGTCTGCGCCGAGGACGCCGCCGGGACCGCGAGCGCGGCGATGGTGGCGACCGGGACGACCAGGCTGAGCAGGAGCTTGCGCTTCATAGGGTGTGCGGCGCGGTGGCCCGGCGGTTGAACGCGGGAACCGGTGCCGCTCCCTCCTTCTGGAGAAAGGTGGACTGGAGTCTGCACCGTAAAGTCGCCGGGGCGTCGGCGGTCGCCCCTCGGCGCACACGGCGTGTGCGCCGAGTGCCCAGCAGCGGCCGAACGGATCAGGCCGTGCCGGTGGGGACGGTCAGGGCTGGTTGAGCTGGGCGGCCCAGTCGGCGGGGACCCGGCCGGCGGGGCCCGGGACGGGCTGGCCGACAGGTCGGTTGGCCGGCGGCGCCAGCTCGGGCCCGGTCTCGAAGTACTCGGAGGTCTGGTAGTTCCAGAACCACGTCTCACCCGGTTCGAAGCTGCGGATGACCGGGTGCCCAGTGGCCTTGGCGTGTGCCGTGGCGTGCTTCGCGGGGGAGTCGTCGCAGCAGCCGATGTGGCCGCACTGCGCGCAGCGCCGCAGGTGCACCCACCATCCGCCGACCGCGTCGCACTCGACACAGCCGGTGCCGCTCGGCGGGACGGACGGGTCGACGGCGTTATCGATACTCATGTCAGCTCTTCCTGGAGGGCGTGCGGGACGGGCGGATCGGTGGGGGCGAACGGGAGGCGGACCTGGAACCTGGTGTCGCCCGGCACGGACTCGACCCGCAGGCCGCCACCGTGGCGGTCGACGACGATGCGCCAGGAGATGTCCAGGCCGAGACCGGTGCCCTCGCCGAACGGTTTGGTGGTGAAGAAGGGATCGAAGAGCCGGTCGCGGATCTCGGGCGGCACCCCGGGGCCCGTGTCGCGGAACTCGACCAGCAGCCGGTCGCCGTCACGGGCGGTGCGCACGGTCAGCGTGCCCTCGGCGCCGGTGCTCTCGATGGCCCACGCGGCGTTGTCGATCAGATTGGTCCACACCTGGTTGAGCTCACCGGGATACGCGGGGACCCGCGGCAGCGATCGGTCGTAGTCCTTGACGACGCCGACCTGCGGGCCCAGCCTCCGGGAGAGCATCAGCAGGGTGCTGTCCAGCAGCTCGTGCACGTCGGTGTTCCCGTAGGGGGCGCGATCGAGCTGGGTGTACTGCCTGGCCGCGTTCACCAGGTCGAAGACGCGCTTGGTGGCATCCTCGATCTCCTCAAGGAGCAGTTCGCCCTCGATGACGCGGCCCAGTCGGCCCACGACACCACTGAGATCGGCTTCCGGCAGTGCCTCGGCGAGCCGGTCCAGCCAGGTCACGTCGAGTCCGGCCTGCACGAGCACCGGCGCGAGTTGCCAGGCATCGGCCGACCTGGCGCTCCGTCAGCCAGTCGGTCACGGCTTCCTCCTGGTCCGCCGCCTGCAGCGGGCTCAGTGACGAGCCGGTCCGCGCTCGGGCGACGGCCTCCTGCCGGAGGCGGTCCAGTACGCTCTGTCCCGGGTGCGGCACGGGGTTGCTTGCCTCCTCGCCGGTTCCGTCGGGCGAACGGCCGACCAGATCGCGCAGGGCCGAGGTCGCGCGGACGGCTGCGGCGGCCGGGTTGTTGAGCTCGTGGGTGAGCCCGGCGGCCAGCGTCCCCAGCGCGAGCAGTCGCTCCCGTTGGCCGACTGCCTCCTGGGCGTTCCTGGTTCCGAAGAGCAGTCCCTCCAGCAGATGGACGGCCATGGGAAACCACTCACGCATGACCAGCGCGAAGGTCTCGGCAGGAAGCACGAAGAACCGGGAGGGCTCCACCGCCCGCATCGAGTTGTTGTACGTCTGCCGCACATGGTCGCCCAGGTACGCGTGGAAGGCGCCCGCGTAGACCCCCGGCACGGAGCTGCGGCTCACCTCCACGTCCTGGCCCCCGACGCGGCGCGAGAGCACCACGGTCCCCTCGAACAGCACGTACAGCTGTGCGGCCGGCTGGCCCTCCTGGTATACGGGCCCGGGCGCGAACCGCTCCTCGCGGCCGTCCCGGCACAGCCGGTCCAGTTGCTCCGGGGACAGCTTCTCGAACAGGAACAGGGAACGCAGCTCCTGCGGATCGCACCGCACGGGGCGCGAGGTCACGACTGCTCCAGGTAGCGGTGCACGAGCATCACGGCCATGGCGCCCTCGCCGACGGCGGAGGCGACCCGCTTGGCGGACTCGGCGCGTACGTCCCCGGCGGCGAACACTCCGGGGACGCTGGTCTCCAGGTGGTAGGGCAGCCGGTCCAGCGTCCATCCCGTCGGCGGGCGTCCACCGACGGTCAGGTCGGGGCCGGTCGAGCACGAAGCCGTGTGCGTCCCTGAGCACGGTGCCGTCGAGCCAGCCGGTCGGCGGGGTGGCCCCGATGAAGACGAACAGCCAGTGGGCGTCGACCGTCTCGGTGCGTCCGGTCGCCGTGTCCAGCAGGGTCAGCCCCTCCAGATGGGCCTTGCCGTGCAGGGCCTGCACCACCGTGCCGGTGCGCACCGAGATGCCGGGAGCCGCCTCGATCCGCTCCAGCAGGTAGTGCGACATCGACGTGGCCAGGGACGGCCCGCGGACCAGTAGCGTGACCGATCTGGCGCCGTGCGACAGGAACAGGGCCGCCTGCCCGGCGGAGTTCGCACCACCGACTATGTACACGTCCTGGCCCTGGCAGTCGGGCGCCTCCGTCAGCGCCGAGCCGTAGTACAACCCGCGCCCGGTCAGTTCGGCTGCTCCCGGAACGTCCAACTGCCGGTAGGACACCCCGGTCGCCAGGATCACGCTGTGCGCGGAGACGGCCGAGCCGTCCGCGAAGCGCAGGGTGCGCGCCGTTCCGCTCGTCTCCAGGGCGGTGACCTGGCGTGCCGTCAGCACCTCCGCGCGGAACTTCGCCGCCTGTCGGCGTGCCCGATCCGTGAGCTGCGCGCCGGAGACCCCGTCCGGGAAGCCCAGGTAGTTCTCGATGCGTGAGCTCTGCCCCGCCTGACCGCCGGTCGCCGAGCGCTCCACCAGGACCGTCCGCAGTCCCTCCGACGCCCCGTACACGGCCGCGCCCAGCCCTGCAGGTCCGCCGCCGACGATCACCAGGTCGTAGAAGTCGGCGGCCGGGGTGGTCGACAGTCCCACCAGCGCGGCCAGCTCGCGCTCCTCGGGTTCCACGAGCACGGTGCCGTCGGGAGTGACCACCAGGGGCAGCCGGAGCCCGTCCGCTCCTGCGGCCCGGAGCAGTCGCTTCCCCTCCGGCTCGTCGCAGGACAACCAGCGGTACGGCACCTGGTTGCGGGCCAGGAACTCCCGGATCTCCGAGGACCGTGCCGACCAGCGGTGACCGACGACCTTGGTGGTGCCGGCATCCCGCCCGTCGGTCGCCGTCCAGGACTCCAGCAGGTCGTCCACCACCGGGTAGAGCTTCTCCTCTGGCGGCTCCCAGGGTTTCAGCAGGTAGTGGTCGAGGTCGACGAGGTTGACGGCGTCGATTGCGGCGCTGGTGTCGGCATAGGCGGTGAGCAGTACCCGGCGGGCGCCGGGGAACAGGTCCATGGCCCGTTCCAGGAACTCGATTCCGTTCATCAGCGGCATCCGGTGGTCGGCGAGGATCACCGCGACGTGCGCACCGCGCAGTTTCAGCTCCCGCAGGGCCTCCAGGGCCGACTCGCCCGACTCCGCACGGACGACCCGGTGGCCCTGGCCGTAGCGCCGGCGCAGATCGCGGGCGACGGCACGGGACACGGCGGGATCGTCGTCCACGGTGAGGATCACGGTCTGGGTGGTGCCGGCTGCCTGCCTGGCCATGGCGCGCTCCTCGAAGACGGGGACGGCCAGGTTAGGCAGGCCGACGATTCCCGAGTTGCCTCTCCAGGCACACGCCGGCGTCCGAGAGCGCCACGACCAGGCCCGGCGTCCGTCGGTCAGCGCTGGCGGCCGCGCGGCTTGAGCGGCAGGGCGGGGAGGACCGGGGCGGGCATGGCGGTGCCTTCGTAGCCCTGGACCTGGCCGAAGCGGGCACCGGTCATCCAGTCCTCGCGGGCGGCGGCCACTTCGTCGTGGGTGCGGCCGACGAAGTTCCACCACATGACCAGCTTCTCGGCGAAGGGCTCACCGCCCAGCAGCAGCAGCTCGGACGTGCCGTCGACGGCGCGCAGCGGCAGCTCGCGGCGGCCGCAGCCGAGGTAGAGCATCGACCCGGGCTCGAGCCGGACTCCGTCGACCTCGGTGCGTCCGGACATCGTCAGCACCGCGTACTCGAAGTCCGGCTGGACCGGCAGCCGGACGTCCGTGCCCTGGGTGAGCGTCAGGTCGGCCCCGACCAGCGGGGTGTGGATCGTCCCTGGCGAGGTCGCGCCGTCCAGTTCGCCGAGAATCACCGTCGCGTTGACGCCTGCGGCGGTGACCTGCGGGAGCTGCGCGTGGTGCTCGAAGGCGGGCGCGGTGTGCCGGGCGGCGTCGGGCAGGGCGACCCACAGCTGGGCGCCGTGCAGCAGGCCCGGGTGCGGAACGGGGCTCTGCTCGGAGTGGGAGATTCCCCGGCCTGCCGTCATCAGGCCCAGTTCGCGCGGGCGGACCGTCCGGACGTGGCCGACGCTGTCGCGGTGCAACACCTCGCCCGCGTGCAGCCAGCTGACCGTCTGGAGCCCGATGTGGGGATGCGGCGGCACCTGCATGCCGGGCTTGCCCGCGATGTCGTCGGGACCGTAGTGGTCGACGAAGCACCAGGCACCGACCATGCGACGGCCCAGGTTCGGCAGCAGCCTGCGGACCACCGAGGAGTCACCCAGCACGGCCTCGCGGGGGGTCAGCAGATCCCGCACCGGTGTTCCGGACACCTCGTGGCGCCCGCCGCACTCGCGTACCGAGGGAGTCGTGTCGAGGTCGCTCATGACTGCTGCGCCTTCGGTCCGGGAACGGTCGCGAGCCCATTCGGGGCGGGGTGGTCGGTGGCCGGGACGATCGGCATGCTTTCGCGGACGGCTCGGGTCACCGGCGTCCGCTCGGCGATGTCCAGCAGCCGTGCGTGCTGTGCGTCGTCGAGCGGGCCGATGAGGTCGATCCGACGGGTGATGCGGCCCGCGCCGTCCGGACGCTTCTCGTAGGCCATGTGCACCCTGACGTCCTCCAGGGGCCAGGTCTTGCGCTCGGCATACATGCGCAGCGTGATCGCGGTGCAGGAGCCGATGGCGGACAGCAGCAGGCCGAACGGCGTCGGTCCGCTGTCTGTTCCGCCGTGGGAGGCCGGTTCGTCGACGTGCAGCCGGTGCCGGCCGACGTGGACGTCGACCTGGTAGGCGGTGGGCAGTCCGGTGGCGACCGCCGCGGCGGCGCGGGCGTAGTCCTCCACGGGGGCGTCCTCGGCGGACAGGTGCGCGGTCACAGCGCGAACCGTGCGCGGTGCGATGCGGGAACGAGGTCGACGTACTCGGGGTGCTTCTTGATCCAGCCGCGGATGAACGGGCAGTAGGGCAGCACGGCGAGCCCCTGTTCGCGGGCAGTGTCCAGGGCGGTGCGGGCCAGGAGCCCGGCCAGTCCGCGCCCTTCGAAGCGCGGGTCGATCTCGGTGTGGATGAACGCGATCTCATTGCCGGAGCGGTGGTACTCGGCGAAGGCCGGCGAGCTCGTCGCCGTCGAACACCTCGAAACGCGACTGGTCGTTGTTGTCCGTCACGCGCTGGTCCATCGTGCGCCTCCCTGGAACGTCTCTGTCGTGGATCACTATAGTTGAAGCATCAACTAATGCAAGGTGTCCAGGCCCGGAGTGCAGCCTCGGAAAAGGGGAGGGCGCTGATCGTAAAACCGGGCTCCGGGAGCGCGACTAGCTTCGGGGCTGAAGGTCTGTCACACGAGCGGTGCGCAGGCCGACAGCGAGCACGACGAACGGAGGCGGTCGAGGATGAGCACGGTGGACACGTTCGACGTGGTGGTGCTGGGCGCGGGGCCCACGGGGGAGAACCTGGCGGACCGCGCCAGAGCCGGCGGGCTCAGCGTCGCGATTGTCGAGCGCGAACTGGTGGGCGGCGAGTGCAGCTACTGGGCGTGCATGCCCAGCAAGGCGCTGCTGAGACCCGCGGCGGCGGTCAGCGAGGCGCGCCGACTGGCCGGTGCGCGGGAAGCGGTGACCGGCCCGTTGGACGCGGGCGCGGTGCTGCGGCGACGCGACGACTTCGCGTCGCACTGGTACGACAAGGGCCAGGTGGCGTGGCTGGAGTCCGCAGGAATCCAACTGCTGCGCGGTCACGGTCGGATCTGCGAGGTGCGGCGCGTCATCGTGGACGCCCTGGACGGGTCGCAGCGGGTCCTGGAAGCCAGGCATGCGGTGGCGGTCTGCACGGGCACCCGCGCGGCGCTGCCCGACCTGCCCGGGATCGAGCAGGCGGGGGTGTGGACGAGCCGGGAGGCGACCAGCGCCGGCGAGGTCCCGGGTCACCTTGCCGTGGTCGGCGGCGGAGTCGTGGCGGTGGAGATGGCCACCGCCTGGGCGGCCCTCGGCAGTCGCGTGACGATACTCGTCCGTGACCGCGCCCTGCTGGCGCGGATGGAGCCCTTCGCAGGCGAGTTGGTCACCGAGGCGCTGAAGGCGGCTGGCGTCGAGGTGCGTTTCGGCGTCTCGGTCGCGGGGGTCTCCCGCCTACCCGGGAGTGAGGTCGTACTCGATCTCGCCGGACAGGGCCCGTTGACGGCGGACGAGGTGCTCTTCGCCACCGGACGTCGACCTGCGACGGGTGCCCTGGGCCTGGAGACGATCGGGCTGGAGCCCGGCCAGTGGATCGACGTGGACGACACGGGACTGGCGCTCGGACTGCCGGGGAGCTGGCTCTACGCAGCCGGGGACGTCAACCGCCGCGCGCTGCTCACCCACCAGGGCAAGTACCAGGGCCGCGTGTTCGGCGGCGTGATCGCCGACCGTGCGGCCGGCCGGGAGGTGGACCTCCAGCCCTGGGGACGCAGCCGGGCGACCGCCGACCGGCTCGCCGTCCCCCAGGTCGTCTTCGCGGACCCGGAGGCGGCCTCGGTCGGCCTCACCCTCGACGAGGCCCAGGCGCAGGGGATACGCGTGCGCGCCGTGGACTACGAGATCGGCGACGTGGCGGGAGCCTCGCTCTTCGCCGACCACTACCGCGGCCGGGCCCGGGCGGTCGTCGACCTCGACCGCGAGGTGCTGATCGGCGTGACCTTCGTCGGTCCCGGCGTGGCCGAACTACTGCACTCCGCCACCGTCGCCGTCGTCGGCGAAGTGCCGATCAGCCGCCTGTGGCATGCCGTTCCCGCCTATCCCACCATCAGCGAGGTCTGGCTGCGCCTGCTGGAGACATACCGGGGCTGACCGCCGCACACCGTGCCCCTGAGCGTGCCGCTCGGGGGCACGTACATGTCCGAGCCGCACGCCTTCTTGCGCTCAGCGCAGTAACCGGCTGGCCCGCCGCCGGGAACAATGTGCCTGCCCGCTCGGGCCCGGACGACGAGGCGCTGAAGCCCAGGAACCCGACTGGGGCGGGTAGTCGGAGGCGTGGCCCTCCGACTACCCGCCCCGATCGCAATCTCGCCGAGACGGAACCGACGGGTCAGCGGATCACAGGAAGCAGTCGTCGAGGCCGCCCTGCGGTACCGGTGCCGTTCCACGGGCCTGTGCCCACTGGGTCTGGGCACGGGAGTCTTCGGCGGCGTCGGCGAGAGCCAGCGCCTGCTCCGCGCCCGCAGGAGTCGCCCGGTAGCCGCCGAAGCGCGCCACCGGACTCCACAACGGCTTGACCTCGGGCAGCGGCGCGGCCAGCCCCTCGTGCTCGGCGACGCCGTGGACGATCCGACCGCCGACCACGGTGAGCACGGACTCGATGTGCGGGATCCGGTGCTCGTCCGTACTGAGGAAGTCCTCGCTCAGCACCGCGAAGTCGGCGAAGGAGCCGATCCGCAGCCGGCCCTTGACCTCCTCCTCGCCAGTGAGCCGTGCGCCCCCGAGGGTGTAGAGCTCCAGCGCTTCCTCACGGCTGAGCCGGTTGCGCTCGGAACGCATCCGGCTGCCCGCCACGTTCCGCCCGCTCACCAGCCAGTGCAGGGCCACCCAGGGGTTGTAGGAGGAGACCCGGGTGGCGTCGGAACCGGCAGCGAGGGTCAGCCCCCGGTCCAGGATCGCCCGCAGCGGCGGTGCCTCGGCCGCCGCGCCCGCCCCGTAGCGGGAGAGGAAGGCCTCTCCCTGGAACGAGAGCCGGTTCTGCACGGACACGCCGCCGCCCAGCGCCGCGATGCGGTCCAGGCTGTCGGGGGTGACCGTCTCGGCGTGGTCGAAGAGCCATCGGCTGCCGCCGGGGAAGAGCCCCTCGGCGGCGAGCTTCTCGAACACCGCCAGGTCGCGGCGGATGGTCTCGTCGTAGGTGGCGTGCAGCCGGAAACCCCAGCCGTGCTCCATCAACAGGCGTACGGCCTTCTCGAACTCCGCCTCGTAGGACCGCAGTTCCGGCCGGGGCTCGGAGAAGTTCTCGAAGTCGGCGGCAGCCCAGGTGAGGTTCTCGCCGGCGCCGTTCAGCCGAAGCCACTCGTCGCCCTCGCCCATCTGGACCGTGGTGACCCAGCGCCTGAGGTCGTCCAGCTCCTGTCCGGCCGTCTGCGGGAACAGATGGTAGGCGATGCGCAGGGTGAGCTCTCCCCTGCGGGCCAGCTCGGTGACGGTCCGGTAGTTCTCCGGGAAGCTCTGGAAGCCGCCCGCGGCGTCGATCGCCGAGGTCAGCCCGAAGCGGTTGAGCTCGCGCAGGAAGTGTCGGGTGGAGTCGGCGCGTTGGTCCTCGTCCAGGGTGGGTGCCTTGGCGAGGGTGGAGTAGAGCAGCAGGGCGCTGGGCGCGGCGACCAGCAGTCCGGTCGGGTCGCCCTGATGGTTGCGGACGATCTGGCCGCCGACCGGGTCAGGAGTGGTGCGGTCGATCCCCGCGGCGGCCAGGGCCGCTCGGTTCAGCAGCGCCGACTGGTAGAGGTGCAGCACGAACACCGGTGTGTCGGGGGCTGCCGCGTTCAGCTCGGCGAACGTGGGCAGCCTGCGTTCGGCGAACTGGTCGGCGGACCAGCCGCCGACGACGCGCACCCACTGGCCCTTCGGAGTGCGTTCCGCCTGTTCGCGCAGCATGGACAGGGCCTGGCGCAAGGTCGGGACACCGTCCCAGCGCAGCTCCAGGACGTAGTTGAGACCACCCCGGATCACATGCAGATGGGCGTCGTTCAATCCCGGTATGGCGCGCCGGCCGAGGGCGTCGACGACGCGCGTGTGTGCGCCGACGTGCCGGACGACCGCCGCCTCGTCCCCGATCGCGGTGATCCTTCCCTCCCGGACTGCCAGCGCGGTCGCCTGCGGTCGTTTGTGATCGCCCGTCCAGATCCTGGCGTTGCGCAGGACGAGGTCGGCCGGATCCTCCGGCCGGCCGGCCACGACTCCGGTAACTGACATGTGGGGCACGGGATCTCCTTGCTTCGGTGCGGGCGACGGCCGCCCGCATGCGGATTCTGGGCAGCAGGACGATGCTCCGCTTTGCACTCAACGCACGACCTGTTGCCGCCCGGGGTACCCGCCGCGGTCGAACCGCGCGGCACGGCGCAGTGCCCCGGCTGTTCCCGGCTCAGCTGTCCTGGGCCCTCGGCTCCCGGTAGCCGAGGACAGCCGCGACCTGGATGACCGTGCTGGCGAGCAGGGCCCACGGCAGCAGCCCCCGCAGCACCAGCGTCGCGCCCAGCGTCGCGCCGGTCACCATCAGGGCGATGGCCAGCAGCCGGCGCCTCACCCGTGTGTTGGTCCCGCCAGCCAGCGACGAGTCGGCGCCGATGCCGGTGATGGTGAGGGTCAGCACGGTGGTCGTCAGGTCGGGGATGCCGAGCTTGCGGACCGTCCCGTTGCGCAGCCCCATGGCGAGGGCGAGCAGCGCGATGAGGAGCTCGGCCTGCCCGTGCGCGGCGAAGGCCACGATGGTCGCCGCGGCCTGCAGCGTGGTCTCGGTGACCAGCGCTGTGCGGACCCAGGATTCCCGGCTCCCGGCAGTCGCACGCTTGGCCATGCGGCCCGCGACGACAGCACCGACCAGGAACGCCGCGAGCGATATCAGGGACCGGATGACGGAGAAGCCTGCGGCCCCGGCCACGGCGAAGCCGATCACGACGACGTTTCCGGTCATGTTGGCCGTGAACACGTGGCCCAGGCCCAGGTAGCTGACGGCGTCGATCAGTCCACTGGCGAGGGTGAGGGCGAAGAGCGTCAAGGACAGCGGGTGGGCGTCGCCGACCCGTGCCGCCTCGATCGGAGGTGGAGCGGATGGGTTCAGGCTCAGGCTCTTGGTCATGGGGAATCCGTGGTCGCTCGACGGGGCAGATGCCTCTGACGCTACGCAGCCGCGCCGCGACCGAGGTCGCCACAGTGCACGACGAATTGCCCAGTGGTGCACGATCACAACGGTGCAGCGTGAGCACATCCTTGGACGCGCAGCGCAAAGCCGCCGGACGCGATTCGGGCTTAGCGTCTCGTCCTTGGGGCAGTGGCCCCTATTCGAGCTTGCCCACGATGCCGGGCAACGGGGCGAACAGGTGGTACGTCGATGAACGGGACTGACGGCGGGCCTGTCGGGACCACAAGTGGTTCGACCTGGTCGCCGCTGCGCGTGCGGGTCTTCCGAGACCTCTGGCTGGCCCAGTTCGCCTCGAACATCGGCAGCTGGGTGCAGACCGTCGGCGCGCAGTGGCTCCTGGTCGGCCACGGCGCCGGGCAGGTGGCCCTGGTCCAGGTCGCCGCCGGTCTGCCGGTGCTCTTCCTCGCCCTGCCTGCCGGAGTCCTCGCGGATCTCGTGGACCGGCGCCGACTGCTGCTCGCCATGCAGGCCGCTATGGCGCTGGTCGCGGCAGCGCTCGCCGTGCTCGCCTTCGTCGGCCTGCTGGGGCCCTGGACGCTGCTGTCACTGACGTTCTCCTGGGCTGTGGCAACGCGCTCAACGGGCCTGCCTGGCAGGCAGTGCAGCCGTCGCTGGTCCCGCGTGACTCGCTGCGCCAGGCCTCCGCCCTGGGAGCCGTGAACCAGAACCTGGCGCGCGCGATCGGCCCGGCCATCGGCGGGGCACTCGTCGCCTTCCTCGGAGTCGGCTGGACCTTCGCGGTCAACGCCGCGTCCTTCCTCGGGATCCTGGTGGTGCTGGCGGCGTGGCGGCCGACCGGCGAGGCGTCGCCGCGGCCGGGTCAGGAGCGCGAGCACCTGCTCGCGGCCCTGCGCGCGGGCGGGCGGTATGTCCGCAGGTCGCCGCGGGTCCGCCGGATCCTACTGCGCAGCGCGCTGTTCGTGCCGGGCGCCGCCGCCCTGTGGGCGCTGCTGCCGGTGACGGCCCACCAGTCCCTCGGCCTCGGTGCCGCCGGTTACGGTCTGCTGCTGGGCGCGGTGGGTCTGGGGGCGGTCGGGGGAGCGGCCGTGCTGCCGTGGGTGTCCCGGCGGATCGGCGGCAACGGCGCGCTGGCCCTCGCCGGCGCGGTCTTCGCGGGCGCACTGCTGGTCCTGGCCGGCGTGGCGAGCGTCCCGGTCGCCTTCATCGCCCTGGCTCTGGCGGGGGCGGCTTGGATCGTCGGACTGTCCACCCTGAACGCGGGACTGCAGCTCGCGCTGCCGAGCTGGGTGCGCGCCCGGGCGGTGGCCTTCTACCTGCTTGTCTTCCAGGGCGGGAACGCCCTCGGCTCGCTCTGCTGGGGGCAGTTGGCGCAGCACACCACTGTCTCCGCGGCGATGGTCCTGGCCGCGATACTCCTCCTCGTCGGGGTGCTGTCGCTGCGACGCCTGCCGCTGCTCGACGGCCGGGTCGATCCGACGCCCTCCGAGGCGTGGCCGGAACCGCGACTGGCTGTCGAGCCCGCGCCCCAGGACGGGCCCGTGCTGGTGACCGTGACCTACCGCCCGCGCCCGGAGCACGTCCGGGCATTCACGGCGGCGATGAAGAAGGTGGAGTCCTCCCGGCGCCGGACGGGCGCGGTCACCTGGGGGCTGTACCGGGACGCCGCCCAGCCGGAGCAGTTCGTCGAGGCGTTCACTGTGACGTCGTGGTCGGAGCACTGCGCCCAGCACCACGGCCGGTACACGGGGATCGACCACGCCTTCGAGGCCCGTTCCCGGGAGCTGCTCGCTGACGAGCCGGTCGTCACCCACGCCGTCATGGCGCACCTCGACCCGGACTCCTCCCGCTGATGAGCAGCCGGTGCGGCACGTCAGTCACGCCGTTCCCGGTGGCAGCAGCGCGCTCGGTCGCCCAGTACAGCAGCGCGAGCAGTGGCAGGACCGCACCGAGCACGGAGACTGCCCACCAGCCACCGGCGTGGTAGGCGACGGTGCCGAGCTGTGACCCGAGCGCGCCGCCGGCGAAGAAGGTGGCGATGAAGACGCTGTTCAGGCGGGCGCGGGCGCTCGGATCGAGCTGGTACACCACGTGCTGGCCCAGGATCAGCGTGGTCTGGACGGCCAGATCGAGCAGGATCGCGGCGATGGCGAGGAGCACGATGTCGTGGCCGCCGAGGCCAGCGAGCAGCGCGGCCAGGGATCCGAGCAGGAGCGCCGCCCCGGTCATCGGGCGGCCGAGACCGCGGTCGGCCCAGCGGCCCACCAGCGGGGCCACGACCACACCGGCAGCGCCGACCAGCGCGAACAGGCCCACGCCGGAGGCCGGGTAGCCGAAAGCGGGGCCGGTGAGCAGGAAGGAGACCGTGGTCCAGAAGGCGCTGAAGGTTCCGAAGACCGCCGCCTGGTACAGCGCGCGCCGCAACAGCGCCGGGTGCGCACGGGCCAGGCGCAGCGTTGAGCGCAGCACATGGTGGTAGGGCAGGTCGGTGGTGGGTGCGTGCTGTGGCAGGGCCAGCCGCAGGGCGAGGGCGAGCAGCGCGGTGAGCACGGCTGCCCCGAGGTAGACGACCCGCCAGCCGGCGGCGCCGGCCACCAGACTGCTGAGGGTGCGGGAGAGCAGGATGCCGGTGAGCAGTCCGGCCATCACCCGGCCGACGATCCGGCCACGGGCGTGGTCGGGCGCGAGGCTCGCGGCGAAGGGAACCAGGATCTGGGCGACGACCGAGGTCGCGCCGCTGACCAGCGAGCCGAGCAGCAGCATCGGGAAGCCGGTCGCCGCGCCGGCGACGGCCATGGCGAGGCTCGTGACGGCGAGCAGCAGCGTGACCAGGCGCCGCTTCTCGACGCGGTCGCCGAGCGGTACCAGAAACAGCATGCCGAGCACGTAGCCGATCTGGGTGACCGTCACCAGTGCGCCGGCCGTCGTCGTGCTGACCTGGAACACCCGGGCCAGCGTGGACAACAGGGGCTGGGCGTAGTAGAGGTTCGCGACCGTCAGGCCGGTGGAGACGGCGAGGAGCGCCACCAGCCATCCCGGGACGCTGTCGCGGTCGCTTCGGGCGGTGGCGCCGACCGGTGCCGAACCGGATGCGGAGGTGGGGCCGGACTGGGTGGCCATGGCTGCCTTCCGAGGACGTGGTTGTCTGGTCCTGCGGCGGCTGCCGCAGGCACCTCTGCGAGCACCCGGGAGCCCGTCGCCGGGAAGGGGGCCTGGCGGTCCCCGTCAGCCGGCTTCTGCGTCGGGCACGAGGAGGACGGGGACGCGCGCCGCATGGCTGACGGCGTCGGAGACGCTGGGGCTGAACCAGGCGGCGACGGCGCCGCGGTGGTGCGGACTGAGCACCAGTAGGTCGGCCCTGAAGCGTGCGGCAGCTGCGGCGATCGCCGCAGGCACCTCGGCGCTGAGGCCGCTCGACAGCTCGCCGTCGGCCTGCACGCCGGCGCCCCGCAGGGTCTGGAGCGACTCCTGGAGCACCCGACGTGCGTCGTCGTCCTCCTCGATCGCGACCACGCTGGTGGCCAACACCGCGGTCGGTGCGATGTGGAGAACGTGGACCGAGCTGTCGAAGCGTTGCGCCAGGGCGGCGACCGTAGCCAGGGCGTGCGCCCGTGCGGCGCTGAAGTCGACTGCCAGCAGGATGCGTTGGAACACAGGAAGCTCCAGTCTTCGGTTCGGGCGGGGGCTGGTGCGGTGAGGGCCGACCCGGCTGCGCGGGGTAGGCCCTCACCGGGCGAACGGTCAGTGGCCGTCACTGGTCAGCCGTTCCAGTTCGACGTCCCAGTCGATCAGCGCTTCCTCGGTGCCCGCGGGCACCAGCGCGAAGCAGCCCGTGCGCACCCAGCCGCGCAGCGGCTTGACGGGAACATCGATCAGCACGGACTCCCGGCCGCCCTTGAGCATGATCCGCACGTGCTTCCGGCCGTGGCAGTGGCAGGGCGGCCAGATGTGCACGTCGCCGAGGCCCGCCGGCTTTCGCAGGCCCTCCGACAGCAGGTCGCGGGAGAACCGCCAGGTCGCGAGCGAGCCGGCGTCGCCCAGGAGTTCCAGGGTGACCGCGAAGGGATTGGTGACGCCGTAGCTGAAGCGCAGGGGGACCGAGAGGGACCTGTTCTTGTCGAGCACGAGGTGTCCCTCGAGGCCGAGCTCCGTATGTCGGGGCTCGGGAACAGGCTCTTCACTGCTGAAGGCGCTGCGTTGGTACACGGGTGTCTCCTGAAGGGGTGTGGACGCCGCGGAGGAGCGGGCCTCAGGCCAACCGGTCGGTATCGCGGTCGGCCTCGGTGAGCCCTCCCCAGACGCCGTAGGGCTGGCTGGTGCGCACGGCGAAGGTCGCGCAAGGGGTCTGCACGGGGCAGCCGCGGCAGACGGACCTGGCCCGCCTCTCACGGCTGCGGCGGGCCTCGCCCCGCTCGCTGGGGGGTGAGAAGAAGACGGAGCTGTCCATGCCACGGCACGCGGCGCGGCACTGCCACTCCCACTGGCTCAGCAGCGGTTTCGCCTTGATTGGTTTCATCACTGGCCGCCTGCTCATTCCTGTACCAGCGGGGTGACCACCAGGTGCTCGGCGAGGAACCACACCTGGGCCTCGCCGGTGCGGATCACCTGGGAGACCAGGAGGTCCTGGGTGCCGTCGTCGCCGAGATCGACGGTGCGCGTGGCCGCGTCGTGGGCGTCGGCGAGGACGATCTCGTGGGCCTCCAGCAGCCGCGAGAGCATCGCGGCGACGTCCTCGATGCCGTCCGGCGGGCGCGGCACTGCGGTGATCTCGGCGGCGTGCCTCGGGTCGCCCACGGCGACGCCGCCCAGGCTCTGCACCCGTTCGGCCAGGACGTCGACGAGTTCCAGCTGCGCCTCCGCGTGCTTGTCCAGCAGCAGGTGGAGCTGGTAGAAGGTCGGCCCGCGCATGCCCCAGTGGTGCTTCTTGTAGAGCGCGTAGAGGAACTGGGTGTCCGCGAGGATCCGGTTGAGCCGCTGGCACGAGTAC
Organism: uncultured Actinomycetota bacterium; assembly: GCA_963743515.1. GTDB lineage: Bacteria > Actinomycetota > Actinomycetes > Streptomycetales > Streptomycetaceae > Streptacidiphilus. Next base: position 29,576 of record CAVUQN010000030.1, on the reverse strand, counting down.
ATCCGCGCGTCGTGCGAGAGCGCGATGGGCAGCTGGGTGACGGTCCCGAACTGCTGGATCTCCGGGCCCTTCTGATGCAGGTGGGGTTGGCTGGTCATGTTGTCTCCTCGGCCGAGGGCGCCACCCGGCGGGTGGGCACGGGCAGCGCCCTGATCAGTGGTGTCGGTTGTGTGTGGCGATGCGGGGTGCTCAGGCCTGGTGCAGGGCGTCGCGCAGGGTCTGCACGGCGAGGGTGATGGCCGCCTGGGCCGCCTGCGTGGACCGCAGGGCGTTGAGCATGACGAAGTCGTGGATGATGCCCTGGAAGCGGACGGCGGTGACGGGGACGCCGGCCTGGCGGAGCTTGTTGGCGTAGGCCTCGCCCTCGTCGCGCAGGACGTCGGCCTCGCCGGTGATGACCAGGGCCGGGGGCAGGTCGGCGAGCTGGTCGAGGGTGGCGCGCAGCGGGGAGGCTGTGATCTGCGCACGCTCGGATTCGTCGGTGGTGTACTGGTCCCAGAACCACTGCATGCCGTCGCGGCGCAGGAAGTAGCCGGTGGCGAACTGGTGGTAGGACGACGTGTCGAACCTCGCGTCGGTCACCGGGTAGAAGAGCACTTGGTGCACCAGGGGGACGCCGCCGCGCGACTTCGCCATGAGGGTCAGGGCGGCGGCCATGTTGCCGCCGACGCTGTCACCGGCGACGGCGATGCGTTCGGCGTCCAGGCCCTTGCCTGCGCCGTCGGTGACGATCCACTGGGCCACCTTCCAGTTCTGCTCGATGGCCACCGGGTAGCGGGCCTCGGGGGAGAGGTCGTACTCGGGGAAGACCACGGCGGCGTTGGCGCCGACCGCGAGCTCGCGGACCAGGCGGTCGTGGGTGTGGGCGTTGCCGAAGACCCAGCCCGCGCCGTGGATGTAGACGATCACCGGCAGGGTGCCGGTGGCGCCCGCGGGCCTGACGATCCGGGCCCTGACACCCCCGGTGGCACCGCCGGGGACGGTGATCCACTCCTCGTCGACCGCCGGCATGGCGATCTCCCCGGACTGGACCTCGTCCACCGCCTTGCGGCCCTCCACCGGACCCAGGTCGAACAGGTAGGGCGGGTTCGCCGTCGCCTCCACGAAGGCCTGCGCCTCGGCCTCCAGCACCGGCTGGATACCGACCGTGTTCGCGTCAGTCATGGTGTGCTCCTTCGAAATCAAGGTCTGTGTTGATGTCGAGCCTAGGAAGACCTGGCGGATCGGCTTGCCCGACGGTGCACCCGCTTCGCGCAGTCTGTGCACCCGTTCGCCCGCAGCGGTGCTGTGATGTCACGCTCCGTCAGCGCCGGCGCCGATGGCGGGCCAGTTCCTGACGTGCCACGTCCAGGTATCTGCTGCGGATCCAGCCGCTGACCGGGCACCCCTGGTGTCGGAACAGCTGGTGCAGGTAGCACAGCGACACGCCGTGCCGGTCGGCAATCACGGATCCGCTGGTCGGCGGTGGCTCGCGCGAGTCATTCCTGCACCAGGGGCGACACCCCGGAGATCTCCCGGCCGGGACCAGTCCTCGGCGCGGCTGGCAGGATGTCCTCATCCTTCGGGGCAACGACGCCCTGACCTCGCAGAGCAGGGAGCACTGTGAACACGGGCACGGATCGGTCGGCCATATCCGGGATCTTCGGCCGCGCGTCGGAGCTGGCCCGAATCGGCAGCCTGTTCGATGCCGTTCAGCATGACGGCCCGCAGGTCCTGGTCCTGACCGGGGAGCCCGGCGCGGGCAAGAGCACACTCGTCGACTGGGCGGCCGAGCAGGGCGGCGCTCGCGGGCTGCGCATCCTGCGCGTGCGGGGCAGCGAGGGCGAGGCCGGTCTCGCCCTCGCCGGGTTGCACCAGCTGCTCCGCCCGCTGCTCCCAGGCGTCGATCAGCTGCCGGAGCGTCAACGCGACGCGCTGCGCTGCGCGTTCGGGCTGGACGCCACGGGGGAGGCGCCGGCCGATCCCCTGCATCTGTGTGTGGCGGTGGTCACACTGATCACCGAGGCCGCCGCCCGGCAGCCGCTGCTGCTCCTGGCGGACGACGTCCAGTGGCTGGACCTCGGCTCGCTGGACATCCTGGCCTTCGTCGCCCGCAGGCTGGACGGGGAGGCCGCAGTCATGCTCCTCGCCTCCCGGGAGGCGAACGTGCCCGCCCGGTTCGACCACGACTTCCCGCACCTGGTCGCCGGTCCCCTGACCCGGGCGGAATCCGGACTGCTCCTGGACGCACAGCCGAATCCGCCGACCGGCCGGGCTCGATCGCGGGTCCTCCAGGAGGCGGCCGGCAATCCACTGGCCCTCATCGAGCTGGTCCGGGCCCTTGCGAGGGGAACGGCACACCTCGGGAACGGGCAGACCCTGCCGCTCACCCGTCGGCTGGAGAGCCTGTTCGCCGCAGACCTCCCGGACCTGCCGACCGAAACCCGCGCCGCGTTGTTGCTGGTCGCGGCCTCGGGCACCACACAGCTCGCGGACGTCCTGCGGGCGGCTTCCGGCAGCGACGTCATCCACGACCTACTGCCGGCCGAGAAAGCCGGACTCCTGAGGTTGGACGGGGGGCAGGTGCTGCTGCGTCATCCGCTCGTACGCTCGGCCGTCTACCAGGCGGCGACCTTCGCCGAACGCCGCGCGGCCCACCTCGCCCTGGCGGCGGCGTTCACGGACGACCCCGACCGCCGTGCCTGGCAACTGGCCGCCGCGACCGCGGGCCAGGATGAGGAGGTCGCCGAGTCCCTCGCCGCCACTGCGGAGCGGTCCCGGAGCCGGGGCGGCTACGCGGCGGCAGCAGCCGCCCTGGAACGCGCGGCGGAGCTCACCCCCGACCCGGAGCTGCGCTCCCGGCGCCTGTTGTCCGCAGCGCAGTCCGCAATGCTCGCGGGGCACCCCCAGTGGGTGGGTGAGATCACCGCGCACGTCGACGGCCTGACGCGGAACCCGGTCGTCCGAGCCGAGGCCACGCTCATGAGCGGTTGGGCTCTGGGAGTCACCCTGCGACACCAGGAGGCGCTGACAGCCCTGCTGTCGGTCGGCGAGTCGATGGCCACGCTCGCGCCCCAGCTTGCGCTCGGGGCCCTCGGGACCGCCGCAACCTCCGCCTACAACTCGGGCGATCCATTTTACCGCAAGGAGCTGCGGCGCATCGGCGACCTGGTCACCGAGGAGAGTCCGGCCAACCGGGCGTGGGTCGAGGCGGCCATCCATCCGCTCACGCATCGCCGTCAGGCACTCGACCTGCTTCACCGCGCCCTGGCGGTCATGTCGGAGGATTCACTCTTCGACCTGACGATGCTCGGTGCTGCCGCCTGGGTCCTCGACGAGACAGAGGAGGCAACCCGCCTGCTGAGCCACACGATGGACCACCTCCGACGGGCCGGCACCGCCGGGACCAACGCCACCGTCGCGCAGGCCCTGGCTTTCGCCCACTGCGAGTCCGGGGCCTGGGCCGCCGCCCAGGCCACGGCCGACGACGCCTACTGGATGGCGGCGGAGGCCGGGGCGGAGAACGTCACCATCGGTTCCGCCGTCCTCCAGGCCACCATCGGAGCCTTCCGGGGTGACCACGAGGCCGCCTGTGCCCGGGCCCAGGACGCGGTATGCGGAGTGGACCTGCGCAAGGCCCGCAGCCTGCGGGTCCGCTACCACTACGCGCTGGGCATGGCCGCCGTCGTCGAGGGCGACCACGAGGGCGCCTATGTACAGCTCCGCAGCACGTTCAGCCACGACCACCGGCCGGTCCCGGTGCACTACCACGCCTCGGTGTACTACCTGGCCGACTTGGCCGCGGCCGCCGTCCGGGCCGGACGGGTCGACGATGCCCGAACAGTGCTGGAGTCGACCGGGCGCACGATCGGCAGTGACCGGTCGCCGCGGGTGAACGCCATCCTGCACCGCGCCTCGGCCCTGCTCAGCGCATCCGGAGGGGCCGCCGAGGAGCACTTCCGCACCGCCCTCGCCGACCCGGCGGGCGCCCAGTGGCCCTTCGAACATGCCGTCACCCAGCTGGACTTCGGTGAGTGGCTGCGTCGGCAGCGCCGTGCGTCCGAAGCGCGCCCGAGGCTCGCCTCGGCCCTGGAGACCTTCCGGCGCCTCGACGCCCGCCCCTGGCTCGACCGTGCCACGGCGGAGCTGCGAGCCGCGGGGGCAAGCGTCCCCCAGGCCGTCGAGCCGACGGTCAAGGGCGACCTGACGCCGCAGGAGTTGCAGATCGCGGAGCTGGCCGCCCAGGGACTCACCAACCGGGACATCGCCTCCCGGCTCTACCTGTCGCCGCGCACAGTCGGCTACCACCTGCACAAGATCTTCCCGAGGCTGGGCATCAAGACCAGGGCCCAGCTCAGGGACGCCCTGTCGGAGGTCATGCGCAGGCAGTCCGACCGCGACTGACGGCGCGAAGGCACCCGACGCCTTGTGCACCAGCGGGAAAGCGCCTGCGCCTTCTCAGGACAATTGGCCCGCTGCGGCCGTGTGAGGCTCGATTCGCCGACTCCCGGCCGGGCCCTGAACGCAATCCCCTTGTGAGTGACGGCTCATGACGGATCGTTCCTCCGGCTGGCCGCCAGCGTTCCCAATGCCCTCTCCCTGACTGGACGTACCGTGATGTCTGCGATCAACCGACTGAACCGACTGGACCGACGCAAGAAGCTCCTGCTCACCGTGAGCGCTCCGGTCATCGCCGGACTCGTGGTGGGCAGCACGGCCCTCGGTGCGGCCGCCGCGCCCACCGCTGCGCCCACCGCAGCGACGGCCTCGCCAGTGGTGCTGGAGCACGACGCGCAGGTGTTCGCCGACGCGGCCGCCAAGACCCCGCCCATCTACACGCTGTCGTACGCCGCGGCCCGCAAGGTACTCGACCAGGTGCAGGCCGGCCCGGTTCCGCTGCTGCCGGCCGACATCACGCACCGCACCCTGCCCGTCGGCCCGACCGGCAAGGTCACGATCCGGATCGTCCGCCCCAAGGGCGCGCACGGCAAGCTCCCGGTCGTCATGTACTTCCACGGGGGCGGCTGGGTCCTCGGGGACGAGTCGACGCACGACCGCTTGGTCCGCGAGCTCGCCTACGGCGCTCACGCAGCAGTGATCTTCGTCGACTACACGCCGTCGCCCGAGGCCCGGTTCCCGGTGCCGATCGAGCAGGCCTACGCGGCCACCAAGTGGGTTGCGGCCCACGGCGACGAGATCGGCGTGGACGGCTCCCGGATCACCGTCGCCGGTGACAGCGTGGGCGGCAACATGACCGCCGCCGTCACCCTCATGGACAAGGAGCAGCACGGGCCGAAGCTGCTCGGCCAGGTGCTGTTCTACCCGGTCACCAACGCCGCCTTCGACGACGCGTCCTACCAGCAGTTCGCTGACGGGCCCTGGCTCACCCGCAACGCGATGATGTGGTTCTGGAACGCGTACGCCCCGAACGTGGCCGATCGGAGCAACATCCTGGCCTCGCCCCTGCGCGCCAGTCTCAACCAGCTGAAGGGCCTGCCGAAGGCCCTGGTCATCACGGACGAGGCGGACGTGCTCCGGGACGAGGGCGAGGCCTACGCGTCCAAGCTCCGGGCCGCCGGCGACGATGTCACCGCGGTGCGCTACGAGGGCGTCTTCCACGACTTCGTGATGCTCAACGCGCTCCGGAACACCAACGCCGCCCAGGCCGCGGTGGCCCAGGCCTCGGCGTTCCTCTACACCGCCCTGCACTCCTGACCGGTGACCCGGCCCCGGGCTGCGGCTGAGCCGCCAGCCGGGGCCTGACCGGCCTGGCACTTCGGCGAAGGCAACCTCGGGCCCCGCGCCCGGGCGTGGCTCGGCGGGTCCGCCCGGGTGCGCTCCCCGAACTGAGGCGGTGCGCCGGTGGGCAAGCCGAGGCGCGGGCGCCGCCTAGCGTGACGAGGACCGCGCAGCAGGACCCGACCCGTTGAGGAGCATCATGGCCAAGCAGACCGTTGCGGAGCAGTACGTGGACCTCCTGGCCCGCGCCGGGGTGCGCCGCATGTACGGAGTGGTCGGCGACAGCCTCAACCCGGTAATCGACGCCATTCGGCGTCACGGCGCGCTGGAATGGATCCAGGTTCGCCACGAAGAGACCGCCGCCTTCGCCGCCGGCGCGGAGGCGCAACTCACCGGCCGCCTGGCCGTCTGCGCGGGCTGCTGCGGCCCCGGCAACCTGCACCTGATCAACGGCCTGTTCGACGCCCACCGGAGCATGGCCCCCGTGCTGGCCATCGCCGCCCACATCCCCAGCTCCGAGATCGGCACCGGCTACTTCCAGGAGACCCACCCCGACCAGCTGTTCCGCGAGTGCAGCCACTACTGCGAACTCGTCTCCAATCCGCCGCCAGATGCCGCGTGTGCTGCAGACGGCCATGCAGCACGCGGTCGAGCAAGCGGGGCGTCTCCGTGATCGTGCTGTCGGGCGACATCGCGGCCATGGAGTCGCCCGGAGCGCGGCGCCGGACTCGCGATCCCGCTGGACCGTCCCGCTGTTCGGCCCGCGAGCGACGACCTGGCCCGCCTGGTCGACCTCCTGAACGCGGCCGAGAAGGTGACGCGTTTTCTGCGGCACGTGGCTGTCGCCGGGGCTCACGCGGAGGTCGTGGCCCTGGCCGAGAAGCTCAAGGCGCCGGTCGGCTACGCGCTTCCGCGGCAAGGAGCATGGGTCGAGTACGACAACCCGTACGACGTCGGCATGACCGGGCTGCTCGGCTACGGCGCCGCGTACAAGGCGATGCACGAGTGCGACCTGCTGCTGCTCCTGGGCACCGACTTCCCCTAACGGAGTTCCTGCCGAGCGACGTGCGGACCGTCCAGATCGACATCCAGCCGGAACGCCTGGGCCGGCGGCACTCAGTTGGACCTGGCGGTGTGGGGGGATGTCCGCGAGACCTTGCGCTGCCTGACCCCGGCGGTGCGTGAGAAGGACTCCCGCCGCTTCCTCGACCGGATGCTGGACCGGCACCTGCACGCGCTGGAGGGCGCGGTCGGCGCGTACACCCGTGACGTGGAGAGGCGCACCCCGATCCACCCCGAGTACCTGGCCTCGGTGCTGGACGAGGAAGCTGCCGACGACGCCGTCTTCACCGTGGACACGGGCATGTGCTGTGTCTGGGCCGCCCGCTACCTGACGCCGAACGGCAGGCGGCGGATCCTCGGCTCGTTCGTCCACGGGTCCATGGCGAACGCACTGCCCCAGGCCATCGGCGCTCAGTTCCTCGATCGGGCCCGCCAAGTGGTCTCGATCTCCGGGGACGGCGGGTTCTCCATGCTCATGGGCGACTTCCTGACCCTCGTCCAGCACGGGCTGCCGGTCAAGGTGGTGGTCTTCAACAACTCCTCCCTCGGCATGGTCGACCTGGAGATGATGGTCGACGGCCTGACTCCCTACGGCACCAGCTACCCGCGCACGGACTTCGCGGCCATCGCCCGCGCCGCCGGAGCGCTGGGCATTCGGGTCGAGCAGCCCGGGCAGGTGCGCGATGCTCTGCGCGAGGCATTTGCGCACAACGGACCGGTCTTGGTGGACGTGGTCACCGACCCGGGCGCGCTCGCCGTGCCGCCCCGGATCACCGCGGAGCAGGTGACTGGCTTCGCCCTGTCCGCAGGCCGCACCGTCCTCAGCGGAGGCGTCGGACGCATGGTCCATCTCGCGCGCGCCAACCTGCGCAACATCCCTCGTCCCTGAGCGCCGTGGCAGACCCGAGGACCGAGGAGGTACGTGCAAAAGCGGCAATGAACGACTGGAGTTGGACGGCGCGCGTCAAGCCGTCCCTGACTGATGCGGTCTCTGCGGCTTGATCGAAGCCGTCCCTCTGCGCTGGTTCGCGCCCGTAGGCTGGGGGCCTTCGCCGCTTGGTGGTTTGGGGTGGGTGTGACGTCGATCGATCGTGCGGCGTATCCGCGTCTGCGCCGGTCGCCGTCGGTGCGGGAGCTGGCAGAGGACCCGAGGCGATCGTTGATCATATTCGGCGTGCAGTTGCCGGAGCTGCCTGGGAGCCTGCGGCCCCTGCGCGACCCGAGGGCCGACGACCAGTGAGGCCTGTGAGTTTTGGTCTTCGGCCGAACTGTTTGTGAGAGCAGCGGTGCCGATTTCGGTCAGGCGGGCAGGCCGTCTGCGAAGGCGGTGATGGCGTCGGCGAGGGCGTGGGGGCCGGTGAGGAAGGCGTCGTGGGCTTCGCCGGGGATCTCGACGAGGCGGGCGTCGGGCAGGGCCTGGTGCAGTCGGCGGGAGACGTCGGTCAGCCAGCGAGGGCTGAGTTCGCCGATCACCAGGAGCGTCGGGGTGTCGAGGGCGGCGAAGCGGGCGAGGTCATCGCCGAAACTGTCCATCGCGCGCATCTCGCGGGCCCATGTCGGGGTCATAGACGCGCGGACGGTCCACAAGGGGGTCGAGCGGAACTCCTCGATGGCCGCGTCGGGGAACTTCAGGAAGTTCCGCAGCCCAAGGGTGAGGGCCTGGTCGAGGTCGCCCGTCCGGACGGCCTCCTCGAAGGGGGCTAGGGCGTCGCCGCCGACGGGGCCGCCCAGCGGGATCGGGGGCTCGTAGAGGATGAACGCCGTCGGGGGCTGGTGCAGGGCGTGGGCGAGGGTGACCAGCGCGCCGTAGGAGTGGCCGAGCAGGATCGCGTCGGGGCCGGCGAGGTCGAGGACGGCGGCGATGTCGTCGGCCTCCCGCGCGATCGTGTGCTCGCTGTTGTCGCCACTGGCACCCCGGCCGCGGCGGTCGATCGCGTAGGTGGCGAGGTGCGGGGCCAGCAGGTCGGCAAGGATCTGCCAGTCCTGGGCGGCGTTGAGGGCGCCCGGGGAGACGACCAGGGGGCGGCCTCGGCCGGTGATTGTGACGGCGATCCTTGTGCCGTCGGTGGATGTGACGTGGGTCTGGCGGGGAGTCGTGGCAGTCATGGTCTTCTTCCCTTTGTCGCGTTCCCGGAGAGGGGAGGCTGATCGAGCTGGGCTCGGCGCGGGCGGCCTTGCGGGCGGTGCGGGGGTGTGTCTCCGAATTCACCGTAACATCGAAACGATGTACACATCGTTTCGATGTGAGACCCTGGGATCATGCTTGAGCTAGCGATACTCGGTTTCCTGTCCGAAGGCCCCCTGCCCGGTCACGAGCTGCGCCGCCGCGTCACGCGCCTGACCGGCCACAGCCGTCCGGTCAGCGACGGCACCCTCTACCCGGCGATCAACCGGCTGACGAAGGCCGGGCTGATCGAACGGCGCCCTGCACCCGAGGCGGGCGGCGGCCGGTACGTGCTGAACCTGACCGCAGCAGGACGCCAGGACATGCTGCGGCGGCTGCGGGAACCGGCCGAGCACGAGATCACCGACTTCGCCCGCTGGTTCGCGATCCTGGCGTTCCTGTCGCTGCTGCCCGACAGCGTCGAGCAGCACGCTGTGCTGCGCCGCCGCCTGGACTTCCTGGAGGCTCCCGCCAGCTTCTTCTACGACGGTGACACGCCGTTGCGCGCCGAGCAGGTCACCGACCCCTACCGGCGCGGCATGATGCTCACCGCCCGCGCCACCAGTCGCGCCGAACGCGCCTGGCTGCACGAGGTCCTGGAGGGCGACGGCACCCCAGGGACGGACGAGCCGCCCGGCCCCCAGACCCACACCGGTGATCGGAAGGACTGAAACATGCTTGCTTCCTGGTACGACCAGCAGGGCCCGGCCGCCGAGGTGCTCCGGGTCGGTGAGTTGCCCGACCCCATCCCCGGCCCAGGTGAGGTCCGTGTCCGCGTTACCGTCTCCGGCGCCAACCCCGGCGACACCAAGAAGCGGCGCGGCTGGACCGGCTCGGCCATGCCCTATCCGCGGGTGGTCCCGCACAGCGACGCCGCAGGCACCGTCGACGCCGTCGGCGACGGCATCGACGCGCGCCGCATCGGGCAGCGCGCGTGGGTGTACGGGGCCCAGTCCTACCGCCCCTTCGGTACCGCCGCCCAGTACACCGTGGTCCCCGGCGACCTCGCCGTCCCGCTACCCGACCACCTGTCCGACGACCTCGGCGCGAGCCTGGGCATCGCCGGCATCACCGCGCACCGCACCGTCTTCGCCGACGGCCCCGTCGACGGCAAACTCGTGCTGGTCAACGGCGTCCTCGGCGGGGTCGGCTCACTGGCCGCCCAGCTCGCCCGCTGGGGCGGGGCCACGGTCATCGGCACCGTTCGACGCGGCACCGATTTGAGCCGGATCGATCCCGCGGTCGTCTCCCACGCCGTCGCCCTCGACTCGGGCGACCCGGCCGCCGCGATCCGCGCCCACGCACCCGACGGCGTGGACCGGATCATCGAGGTCGCCCTGTCCGACAACGCCGACCTGGACGACGCTGTCGCTGCGAACGGCGCCGTCATCGCCGCGTACGCCACCCGCTGCGACCGCACCGAGATCCCGTTCTGGACGTTGCTGTTCAACAACGTCACCTTGCGCCTGCTCGGTAGCGACGACTTCCCCGCCGAGGCCAAACGCCAGGCCGCCCGCGACCTCACCGCTGCGGCCGCCGTCGGCGCCCTCACCGTCGATGTCGGCGACCGCTTCCCGCTCGCCGACATCGCCAAGGCCCACGACCGCATCGACGCCGGTGGCCGCGGCCGCGTCCTGATCGACATCCCCCAGTAGGGAAACCCGCGGGGCCTCCTGCGCCCCATGCGGTCAGGCGGTCGTGCGGAAACCGGTGCCCGGCCAGGTCCTGCTCGCGGAGCCGGGTGAAGTGCGCAGATCTGTCGCGGGCGTCAGCCGGCTGATTCGCGTGCTTCTTCGGCGGGGGCCGGTGCGGGGGCGGTGCCGGTCCAGCTGGCGAGGATGGACAGGGCCTCGGCGGAGGGGGAGGCGGGCTCGGGTGTGAGGATGATGAGGGCCTGGTCGGGGGCGCCGGCGACGTTCAGGGTGACGTAGTCGAGGGTGAGGTCGCCGACGAGTGGGTGCTGGAGGTGTTTGGTGCCGGTGGCGTGGGCCAGGACGTCGTGGTCGGCCCACAGGCTGCGGAAGTCGTTGTCGTGCAGGGACAGCTCACCGATGAGTTCGGTGAGCTGGGGGTCGTCGGGGTGGCTTCCGGCGTACAGGTGCAGGGAGGCGACGGTTTCGGCGGCGGCCTTGCCCCAGTGGTCGCCGTACAGGGTGCGGGCGTCCTCGTCGAGGAAGAGGTACCGGGCGAAGTTGCGCTCGGTGTGCGGGCGGGCCTGAAAGTCGGTGTACAGGGCGGCGGCCAGGCGGTTGGCGGCCAGGACGTCCGTGCGGCGCCCCTGGACCATCGCCGGGGAGCCGATGGCGTCCAGGGCCTGGTACAGGGCGGGGTGGACGCGCTGGGGGCTGAGCGGCCGTCTGCGCCGGGGCCGGGCATCGGTGGGCTGGGCGAGGTCGAAGAGGTGGGAGCGTTCGGCGTCGTCCAGGCGCAGGGCGCGGGCGACGGCTTCCAGGACCGTGCGGGAGACGCCCTGGGTGCGGCCTCGCTCCAGGCGTATGTAGTAGTCGACGCTGACCCCGGCGAGCTGGGCGACTTCCTCGCGCCGTAGCCCCGGTACCCGGCGGGGGCCGGGGTGCGCGGTGAGGCCGGCCTCCTGCGGGGTGATCCGGGCCCGGCGGGTGCGCAGGAACTCGCGGATCTCGGTGCTGTGGTCCATGGCTCCACGGTACGGCGGGCACTGCGGGGGCGGGCGCCGGTAAGGGGGTACCGGCAGACCCCCGGAAGAGGGGTGCCCCGTACGACGCCCCGCGCAGGTCCCGCGGGTGGTTGCCTGGATACCGGGCCGGTTCAAGCCCTTCAGCGAAGAATGAGCAGAGTGCCCGCATCGATGCATGCGCGGCGCCCCGGCAGAACGGATTCCCCCATGGCTTCGAAGCTCACTGGCACCGTCGCGCTCGTCACGGGTGCGAGCAGCGGTATCGGCGCCGCCACCGCCCGCCTGCTCGCCGAGCAGGGCGCCTCGGTCGCGCTGGTGGCCCGCCGCAAGGACCGCCTCGACGGCCTCGCCGCCGAGATCACCCAGGCCGGAGGCGTCGCACTGGCGGTGGCGGCGGATATCACCGAATCCGCCCAGGCCGCCGCGGCCGTGCAGCAGACCGTCGAGCACTTCGGACGCCTCGACATCCTGGTCAACAACGCCGGTCTGATGCTGCTGGGCCCCGTCGTCGGTGCGGACCCCACGGAGTGGGAGCGCATGATCGCGGTCAACGTCCAGGGCCTGCTGCACACCACCCACGCCGCCCTCCCGCACCTGCTCAAGGCCGCCGAGGACGACCCGCGCCAGGTCGCCGACATCGTCAACATCAGCTCGATCGCCGGCCGCGTCGCCTGGAACGGCTACGGCGTCTACAACCTGACCAAGTTCGGCGTCAACGGCTTCACCGAGTCCCTGCGCCAGGAGGTCACCCAGCGCCATGTGCGCGTCGGCGTCCTGGAGCCGGGCGGCGTGGCCACCGAACTCGCCTCGCACAACGACCACAAGCCCGAGATCCGCGAGGCGACCGCCGCCTTCTACGAGCAGACCGAGGTCCTGCAGCCCGAGGACATCGCCGACGGCGTCGCCTACATGGTCACCCGCCCCCGCCACGCCTCCATCGGCGAGCTGTGGATCATGCCCACCGACCAGGCCTGACCGCCCCACCCACCTGCACCAGCAGCTACCCCCAGGCGCCCACCCCCGGCGCCCGAAAGAAACGGACTCCCCATGAGCAAGGTCGTATTCGTCACCGGCGCCGGTCGCGGTCTGGGCACGGACATCGCCCGCGAGGCCCTCGCCGCCGGCCACCAGGTCGTCGCCACCGGGCGGCGTCCCGAGGAGGTCGAAAAGACCCTCGGCGGACCGCAGGACAACCTCCTGGTCACCAAGCTGGACATCACCAGCCCGGACGACGCCCAAGCCGCGACCCAGGCGGCGATCGACCGCTTCGGACGCATCGACGTACTGATCAACAACGCCGGGAACTTCTACGCCGGCTATTTCGAGGAGATCACTCCCGAGCAGATGCGCCGGCAGTTCGACACCAACCTCTTCGGCCCGATGAACGTCACCCGCACCATCCTGCCGATCCTCCGCAAGCAGCGCGACGGGCACATCATCACCCTGTCCTCCTCCGCCGGCCTGATCGGCCAGGAGTTCTGCGTCGCCTACGCCGCCTCCAAGTTCGCCGTCGAGGGCTGGATGGAGTCGCTGCGCTACGACATCGAGCCGTACAACATCCGCACCACGGTCGTGGAGCCCGGCTTCTTCCGCACCGAGCTCCTCGTGGACGCCTCCACCACCTGGCCCGAGCCGACCATCGCCGACTACGCCGAACGTACCGTCGCGACCGTCGAGGCGTGGAAGGGCATGAACGGCCAGCAGGGCGGCGACCCCGTCAAGCTCGCCCGCGCCCTGCTGACCATCGCCGACCAAGCCGAGCCGCCGCTGCGGTTCGTGGCCGGCGCCGACGCCATCGAGGGCGTCAAGGCCAAGGCACAGGAGTTGCTGGCGCAGGCCGAGGCATCGCGCGAGCTGGGCGGAAACCTCGCCCACGACGACACCGCCGCCTGACTCAGCGCCTGCTGTCGCCGGGCGCGAGCAGGCTGGTGACCTCGGCAATCGCTTCCGGGGACGGTTTGAAGTAGCGGCGGACGTTCTCCGTCTTCCTGTGCCGCGACTTCGCCATCAGCATCAGCAGGCTCGCCCCGGCCTCGCCGAGGTGGGTCAGACCCGAGTGGCGCCACTCGTGAAGGTCCCAGCCCGTTCCGGGCCCGCGCCCCGCAGTGTGCTCGTCCAGCAGAGCCCGCTCCTGCCCGTACGACAGGCGGGCCAGCCCGGTGTCCGGGTACACGTCGCGGGGGCCGACCACCTTGCCGGGCCCGGGCCGACGGTGGGTGACGAACACCGGCCCCGCGTGCGGCCTTCCGGCTGGGCCGCAACATGTGCGAGACCCTCAACCTCGTACACGACCTCACCCAGCGCGGCGTCTTCCTGTGCACGCTCGGCGACAAGCTCGCCGTGGACACCAGCGAGCCGGGGCCCGGCACCGACATGGCTATCGCGCTGCTGGCGATGTTCGCGCAGATGGAACGGATCTACATGCTGGAGCGCGCCGCCGGCGCCCGCGCGGTCAAGGAGGCCTGCGGCCTTCCCACCGGGCGCCCCGCGAAGCTGAACGCCACCACCCGCGCCGGGGCCGCCCAGCGGATCAAGGACGGCGTGATCCCCGAACAGGTCGCCGCCGAACTCGGCGTCAGCCGCTCGACGTTGTAACGGGAACTACGCAAGCACCGCGACAGCACCGTCATCCAAAGCCCGGTTGATCAACCACTGCGCTCGGATCAGGTGGTTTGACGAGGAGGTGGGCACCCCACTCGTATGTTGCCGGCTTTACACGTATCTCCTCGGACTCCGAGACCCTGTTCACTGCCGGGCGCGACGGAGGTTGTGCAGGAAGTCGGCGGTCGTCCGCCACAGTTGGTGCTGGACCTCCTCGTCGCGGCCCGCCGGCGGGCAGGGGAGGGGGCGGCCGCCCTTGGCGGCGAAGTAGCCACCGGTGCTGTCGGCGAACGCGGGGGCGGTCGCGAGCTGGACGATGATGTCGGCGCCGTGCTGCGGGTTGCCGATGTTCAGAGCCTTGAGGACCTTCTCCAGCAGGCCCGCCCCCGCGAGGTCGCGGCCGAGACCGGTGACGTTGAACCCGGGGTCGCAGCAGGTGACGGCGGTCCCGGTGCCCCGCAGCCGGCGTCCCAACTCCTGGGTGAACATGATGTCGAGCAGCTTGGTCCAGCCGTAGCGCTCAGCGGATTCGCGCCGGGAGTAGGGCCTGGCGTCGCCCAGGTCCCGGATCGGCCCCGGGGCGCCGGCGTGCTTCGACGCCTGCGAGGCCACGGTGACGATCCTGGCCGGCGCGGATGCCGTGAGGCGCTCGCGGAGCAGATCCGTCAGCAGCCACGGGGCGAGGTAGTTCACGACGGTCATCTCGGACAGCCCCTCGGCGGTGACCCGCTGGGAGAAGGCGTGCACACCCGCGTTGTTGATCAGCACGTCGATCCTCGGCAGGTCGGCGGCGATCTCGTGACCGACCCGCTCGACGTCGGCGAGCAGCGACAGGTCCGCCAGGAAGAGCTTCCCCCGGGTTCCTGGCGCGGTCCGGTCGATCTCCCGCCTCAGCGCGTCGGCCTTCTGCCGACTGCGTGCGACCAGGACCAGCTGCGCGCCCTTGCGGGCTAGGTCGAGGGAAGCAAGCCGGCCCAGGCCGTTGGTCGCGCCGGTCATGACGATGACGGGTGGAGTCTCCATCAAACTGCCTCTCGCAACTTGTGATGAGGTACCTCATCAACGTAACATCGGTGAGGTACCTCAGCAAGTAGTGGGCAGGGAGATGGTCCATGGGCGGCCGGCCGGACCCCGTCGATGTCGGGATGCGTTACCTCGCGGTGGGACACGGTCTGCGCAAGGTCGTCGACGACACCATGACCGCAGGCGGTCTCTCACTCGCCCGCACCAAAGTCCTGGAAGTCCTCGCGCATCGCAGCCCCATGCAGCAGTCGGCTTTGGCCGAGGCGCTCGGCCACGCACCCCGCTCGGTCACCCAGTCCGTCGAGGCGCTGGAGCGCGAGGGGCTGATCGAACGCACGCCCTCGGCCGAGGACCGTCGTTCCAAACTCGTCACCCTTACCGCCGAAGGGACCAGGGCGCTCGCGGCGGGTACGTTGGCGGGCGAGGACGTCCTGCGCGCGGTCTTCGGCGGGCTGCAGGACAGTGAACTGGCCCTCCTCGACAAGGTGCTCGACGCCATCGGCATCGCCATGTCCGCAGCGTCCGCAGGTCGACGGGAGTAGCGGAGCGGTGTCCGTGGTCGGCTCGGCGGGGAGGGGCCGGGCCGGGCCGACCACGGTGTCTCAACGCCGGTGCAGAGCCAGGCGCGTGAGCAGGCCACCGCCGACGCCGGCGACGACCGCCACCGGGAGCCACCAGGCAGCCCAGGGCAGTAGCCCGAGCGAGGCGTCGAGCGACCAGTCACCCGGCCCCGTGGCCGACAGGACGGCGCTGATGACGATCAGCACGAACGGGTACTCGAAGCCGTCATTCTGGACCCAGAGCCCGTGGGGCCACTTGACGGTCAGGGCCACCGTCATAACCCCCATCGTGGCGGCGCCGGCCAGTGGCGTCAGCAGGCCCGCCGCCAGGAACACCCCGGCTCCGATCTGGGTGCCACCCGCGGTGAGCGCGGTGAGCACGCCGCCGCGGAAGCCGTCCCCGCGGAACTCGGCCGTGCCGCCTTCCAGCCCACGGCCGCCCAGGTGAAAGCTGACCTTCTGGACTCCGTGCCCGGCGACCAGCAGGCCGGCGACCAGGCGCAGCAGGAGCAGACCGGTATTCACTGAGGAACATCCCTTCTCGCGGATGTGGTTGCCGCGTCTGTTGCCACGTCAGCCGGCCGCGTGCTCGCTGATCATGGTCTGGGCGTAGACCACGCCCAGACCGTAGGCACCGCCGTGCTCCTTCACCAGATCCATGACCGGCAGGTAGGTCTCGGTACGCGCCCAGTCCCGCTGCAGCTCCAGCAGGACCTGTATCCAGGTCACCGTGACCGCGCCGGCCGCGGTCATCCGCTGCAGGGCGTGCTCGTGCGCGAGCGGGGTGACGCCGCCGGAGGCGTCCGCGACCACGTAGACCTCGTAGCCCTGCCCCAGCGCGGACAGGGCCGGAAGGACCAGGCACACCTCGGTCCACAGGCCGGAAAGGATGATCTTGCTGCGTCCGGTGGCCTTGACCGCGGCGACCAGGGCCGGGTCCTCCCAGGCGTTCATCGTGGTCCGGTCCACCACCAGGTGCTCGGGGAAGACCGCCTTGAGCTGCGGCAGCAGTGGTCCGGAGAACGACTTGGCCGCGACCGTGGACAGCACCACCGGAACGTGGAAGATGCGTGCCGTCTTGGCCAGGCCGGCGGTGGCGTTGATGATCGCGGTGCGGTCGCCGCTGCCGGTGCCGAAGAACATCTGCGGCTGGTGATCGACGAAGAGCATCATCGAGTTTTCCGGCGTCAGCAGGTCTGAGCTGGGGACAGCGTGCACGGCGTCGAAGTCGACCATGACTGTTCTCTCTTTCGGAAGGCATCGCGGGCGGGAACGGACGAAGCTGCACACGCTCCGTCACAGTTGTGACGCTAGCCAGCGCCACCCGCCTTCCTCTTCTCCCGCCGCGCCCAAGTATGTTCCGACAATGCACGCAACTCCCCTGCGCTGTAGGTGAAGAGGGCGTGCACTGCGAGGACAGAGCCGCAACGAACCGGCGGCTACCGTCGCCGGGACCGAACTCTGATCACCTCACGCGTCTGGCAGGCCCTCCATGCAATTCGGCATCTTCACCGTGGGTGATGTCACCACCGATCCGACGACCGCCCGCACCCCGAGCGAGCACGAGCGGATCAAGGCAATGACCGCCATCGCACTCAAGGCCGAAGAGGTCGGCCTGGACGTCTTCGCCACCGGTGAGCACCACAACCCGCCGTTCGTGCCCTCCTCCCCGACGACCATGCTCGGCTGGATCGCGGCGCGCACCGAACGGATCATCCTCTCCACCTCGACCACGCTGATCACCACCAACGACCCGGTGAAGATCGCCGAGGACTTCGCAATGCTCCAGCACCTCGCCGACGGCCGGGTGGACCTGATGCTGGGCCGCGGCAACACCGGCCCGGTCTACCCCTGGTTCGGCCAGGACATCCGCGACGGGCTCCCGCTCGCGGTGAGCAACTACGCGCTGCTGCACCAGCTGTGGCGTGAGGACGACAGTCGACTGGGAGGGCAGGTTCCGGACCCCGCTGCAGTCCTTCACCGCCACCCCGAGGCCCTTGGACGACGTGCCGCCCTTCGTCTGGCACGGCTCGATCCGCAGCCCGGAGATCGCCGAGCAGGCCGCCTTCTACGGCGACGGGTTCTTTCGCAACAACATCTTCTGGCCGTTGGAGCACACCCGCCGGATGGTCCAGCTCTACCGTCGCCGCTTCGCGCACCACGGACACGGCACCGCGGAACAGGCCATCGTCGGCCTCGGCGGACAGGTCTTCATGCGTGCCAACTCCCAGGACGCGGTGCGTGAGTTCCGTCCCTACTTCGACAACGCCCCGGTCTACGGCCACGGCCCCTCGCTGGAGGAGTTCAGCGCCGAGACCCCGCTCACCGTCGGCAGCCCGCAACAGGTCATCGAACGCACCCTGACCTTCCGCGAGCACATCGGCGACTACCAGCGGCAGCTCTTCCTTATGGACCACGCCGGACTACCGCTGAAGACCGTACTGGAACAGCTCGACATCCTCGGCGAACAGGTCGTCCCGGTGCTGCGCAAGGAGTTCGCCATCGGCCGGCCGGCCGGAGTCCCCGACGCGCCCACACACGCGTCGCTGCTGGCCGAGCGCGACCTGCGGCTCGCCGACCTCGTCACCACCCCCGATCCCGCCGCCGACGGCGCCTGAACGAACGACAGCTGGAGAGGAACCATGCGACCACTCAAACTCGTGACAGTGTCGGCCGGGCTGAGCGTGCCCTCGTCCACCCGGCTGCTCGCCGACCGGCTGGCCCGGTCGGTCAGCGACCAACTGACCGCACAGCAGCTCGCCTTCACCGCCGAAGTCGTCGAGCTTCGCGATCACGCGAGAGCCATTGCCGACCATCTGGTCACCGGATTCCCCGGACCCGCCCTGAACCCGGCACTCGCCACGGTCGCGGCAGCCGACGGCCTGATCGTCGTGACTCCGGTCTTCGCCGCCTCGTACAGCGGCCTGTTCAAAGGCTTCTTCGACGTACTCGAACGGGACTCCCTCCGAGGCACACCGGTCCTGATCGCCGCCACCGGCGGCACCCCCCGCCACTCGCTGGTCCTGGAGCACGCGATGCGCCCGCTGTTCGCGTACCTCGGCTCGGTCGTGGCGCCGAGCGCCGTCTACGCGGCGACCTCCGACTGGGGCGCCGCGGGCCATGCCGAGAGCGAGCAGTTGGCCCGACGATTCGACCGGGCCGGGGCAGAACTGGCCGCCCTGATGAACGCCCACGGCCAGGCCGATCGACCCGCCGACGCCTACGAGGAGCCCGTCCCGTTCGAGCAGCAGCTCGCCGCGGTACGCGGCGACGGCCGCTGATCCGCATCCCGTTCACGTCGCGCCGCAGTTCAACGGCCGTTTCAGACAGCTCCGTCCGGCCCTACGACAGGAAGTGCACCATGCCGTTCATCGCAGTCGGCGAAGAGACCCTCAGCAACACCAACCTGTACTACGAGGACCACGGCACCGGTCAGCCCGTGGTACTCATCCACGGCTGGCCGCTGAACGGGGCCGCGTGGGAGAGGCAGGCAGCCGCCCTGCTCGCGGCCGGCCACAGGGTGATCACCTACGACCGCCGCGGATTCGGCGCCTCCGGCCAGCCAGCCTTCGGCTACAACTACGACAGCTTCGCGGCCGAGCTGGATGCCGTGCTGAACCACCTCGACCTGCGGGACGTGATCCTGGTGGGCTTCTCCTCGGGCACCGGAGAGGTCACCCGCTACCTCGGCCGCTACGGCTCCGAACGCGTCATCAAGGCCGTGACGCTGGGATTGGTCCCACCGTTCCTGCTGAAGACCGACGACAACGCGGACAGCGTGGACGGCGTCGTCTTCGAGGAGATCCTGGGCGCCATCCGTGCCGACCGCCACACCCTGATCGCAGGCTTCCTTGCCCACGCCTGACGCGTCACCCCTGACGCACACCGTCCCCTCGGGCCCCGCCGCCCGAGGGGACGGCTCGCAGGGTGGTGCGCCAAGCCGCCATCAATCCGCCGGAACAGCGGCGCGGGCAACCGAGGAAGGCTCCGTGGTGAGGGTCACGCTGCGCCATTCCCGCGGCGACATGCCGTACGCGTTTCGGAAGGCACGGCTGAAGTGGGTCGGGTTGACGAACCCCCAGCGCTGGGCGATCGAGGACACGGTCGGGTTGGTCCGGCCGCGACGCGCGAGCTCGCGGCTGCACTCCTCCAGACGGCGCTGCTGGATCCACCGGCCGATCGAGGTTCCCTCGCTCTCGAAGAGCTTGTGCAGGTAGCGGACGGAGATGTGGTGATGCGCGGCGATCGTGTGGGGGGAGAGGTCCGGGTCCGCCAGGTGCTGGTTGACGTAGCCACGCACCCGCAGCGCCAGGGCGTCGCCGGCAGTGCCATGGTCGGTCGGCTCGTGTCGTGCGGCCTGCTCGCTGATCAGTGCGGCCAGCAGGTCGCTGACCGTGCCCCCCAGCTGTTCGCCCACACGGGGGCTGCACTGTGCGGCGGCGGTAGCCAGCACGTTCAGGAAGGGCGTGAACGTGCGGGCTACACCTTCTTCCGGGGGCACAGCCGCAGCTGTGACCTGGTGGATCACTGCCTCGGGCATGCCTAGGACGCGGCGGGGCAGTTGGAACACGTGCAGGCGGAAGGGCTCGGGCTGGTCGAGCGCGTAGGGACGGCTGGTGTCGTAGACCACCAGCGCTCCCGGAGTCAGGTGGGCGGTACGCCCGTCCTGGGTGAGCACGCCGCGCCCGGAGATCTGCACGCAAACGGTCACGAACTCCCCACCGGGCTGCGTGATGTGCCGGTGCGTCCGGCTCATGCACTGCGGGTCCGCCTCGATGGTGGAGACCTGGAGGTAGCCCAGGCGGTGGGCGGAGATCCGCCCCGAGAGCGGTTCCCTGCTGCGCGGCGTGACCGCCAGCGGGACGAAGACGCGGGTGAGGGCCTTGTTCCAGTAGTCGAGCTTGTCGTCGTCCGGCACACCGGCCGTGGTCAGTACGACATTCATGATCTTCTCCGCTTCAGCAGGTGTGCCCTCGTAACACCGTGCCAGCGGGAGTGGATCAACACATCGCGTGAATCCGCTAGATCACGGCCCTCACTTCAGAGACCCGCTGGTGGCGCCCGCCGTGACATAGCGCTGGGCGACGACGAGCAGCACGGCCGCTGGGGCGGATGCCAACACGGCGGTGGCCATGACGGCGTTCCAGTGGTTCGTCTGAGCGCCGATGTACTGGTAGATCCCCACGGTGATTGGCTGCACGGTCCCGGTGGTGGTCAGCGTGAGGGCAAAGAGGAAGTCGCTCCAGGTGAAGAGGAAGGTGAAGAGAGCGGCAGTGATCACTGCGTTCCTGCTCATCGGCAGCACCACGGCTCGGAAGACGCGTAGTCTCCCGGCGCCGTCCACGCGCGCGGCCTGGATGATCTCCCTGGGAATGCTCTGCATGAACGAACGCAAGATGATGATCGCGAAGGGAACCCCCGCGGTGGAGTCAGCGAGGATCAGTCCGAGGTAGGAGTTCAGGAGTCCCAGGTCGTTGTAGACGCTGTAGAGCGCGTTGGCCACGACGATGCTCGGCACCATCTGTGTGATCAGGATGCCGAAGAGCACGAGGTTGGTGCCTCGCAGGCGGAACTGGGCCAGGGCGTAGGCCGCCGGGGCGGCCAGCCCGACGCTGAACACGACACTGCCGAGGGCGACCACCAGGCTCGTGACGAGGTTCCGTCCCTGATCGCGAAGGGCGATGAGGTAGCCGCTGAAGTCCGGATGACGGGGGAACCAGCCTCCCTGAAGGGTGTTGCCCGCGGGTTGGAGCGAGGCGTTCACCATCCAGTAGACGGGGAAGAGCATCAGCGCGAGCAGAATGATCCCGACGATCGTGGACGGCCAGCCACGGTGGGGAGCGCGTTTCACGGGATCGCCTCTCACGCTCTCTGGGCGCGACGGTTGGCGCGCAGGTAGAGGAAGGCGAAGCCGAGCGAGATGGCAACGAGGACGTTGCTCATCGCGGCACCGCGCCCGAATTCGAACTGCTGAAAGGACAGTTCGTAGGACTGGGTGGCGATGGTCTCCGTGGCGTCGGCGGGTCCCCCGCCCGTCACGGTGAGGATGATGTCCAGCACCTTGACCGTGTAGACGGCACCCAGCACCAGCACGACGCTCACCACGGGGCGCAGCATGGGCCAGGTGACATAGCGGAACGTCGCGACCGGGCTGGCTCCGTCCAGCTCCGCCGCCTCGTACAGATGCGTCGGGATGTCCTGGAGGCCGCCGTACAGGATCGTGGTGTTGAAGGGGATGCCGACCCAGGTGTTGATCAGGATCACCGACACGAGCGCCTGCGAGGTGCCGGTGAGCCAGGGAACGCCGGACGGCAGGAGGTGGAGGTCGCGCAGCACGTCGTTGACGACTCCGGTGTCCGTGTCGAGCATCCACCTCCAGGTCGCTCCGGAAGCGACCAGCGGCAGCAGCCACGGCAGCAGCAGGAGCGACCTCAGTACCCGGCCGAGCGGGAAGTTGCGTTGGAAGAACAGGGCGAGGGCCAGGCCCAGCAGGAACTGCCCGACCATCGAACCGACGGTGACCAGGACTGTGGTCAGCAGGACCTTGGAGAACAGATCCGACGAAAGGATTGCCGAGTAGTTCCGCAGCCCCACGAACGGCGCGGAACCGGTGTAGAACGTCGTGATCGTGTACTGCTGGAAGCTCATCACGATGTTCTTGACGATCGGGTAGCCGAAGAACAGCAGCAGGTAGGCCGCAGCGGGTGCGATGAACAGCCACTGGGCGAGTGGTTCCCGCAAGCGAGCCCGGGAGACGGCCCGGTCCCTAGTTGGTCGCGATCTGCTGCGCATGCTTGAGCGCTTCCTCCGGCGTCTGCTCACCCGTCAGCGCGGACTGGATCGCGGTGTATATCCCGGTCGCAGCTTCGGGCCACCTGACGCCCAGCTCGCTGGTGCGGGCCCGGGACACGGCAACGCCCTTCACAAAGGCAGCCATCGACGGGACCTGCTCGGCGTACTGGGCGGCCACCGCAGGGCGGGCGGGCACGGTAAAATCGTGCTCGGCCAGGGCGAGCATGTTCGTGGAGCCGTTCACACAGGCGAGGACCTGCGCGGCCTTCTCCTGCCGCGCCTTGGAAGCGTTCTGCGGGACCGTCCACACCTCACCGCCGAGCGGCGTGACCAGGGGCTGGCCCGCCTCGCGGACGGGGATCGGGGCCACCCCCCAGTGCAGGTTCTTCGCCTGGTTCAGGTCCGCGATCTGCCAGGGGCCGTTGATCATCATGGCCGTCCGACCAGCGATGAACTGATCGCTGACGTCGGGCTGGGTCCAGTCCAGCACCGACTTCGACATGGATCCGCTCCGCACCAGGTCGACCCACAGTTGGAGTGCCTGTGCAGCCTGCGGGGTGTCCAACTGCTTCTCGTCCCCACCGTTGGACCACAGGAAGGGCAGGAACTGCCAGGCGCTCTCGAAGCTGGCGTCCGCGTCGACCGCCATGCCATAGCGCCCCGGGCGGGTCAGCTTGGCCGCCGCAGCCTTCAGTTGGTCCCAGGTTGTCGGCACGGCGACGCCGGCTTTGGCGAGCATGTCCTTGTTGTAGAAGAGAGCGATCGTGTTGACCTCCGGCGCCAGTCCGTACACCTTTCCCTGGTAGGTGCTCGCCGACAGGATGCCCTTGGCGAAGCCGCTGGAGTCGATGCCGTACTGGTCCAGCGGGGTCAGCGCGCCGGTCTGGGCGATCTGTTGCAAGTCCGGGTTGTCCAGCATCAACAGGTCGGGAAGCGTCCGCGACGACGCCTGCTGGAGGACCTTGGGGATGAGTGACGCCCCTGGAACGCTGGTCTGCTCGACCGTGACGCCGACGGACTTCCCGCAGGCGGTGAGCATGTGTCCCCATTCGGTATGCAAAGGCTCGTCGGTGTAGTAGTCGAGCGCGGTGATGGAGGCGACCTTGCCGCCGGCGGACCCGGTACCGGTTCCGCCGCCGCATCCGGTCGCGGTCAGGAGCAGGGTGACGATTCCGGCCCCCAGGCGGGCGGCGGTCCGCCGCACCGGTGGTCTGGCTGGTGAGTTCATGGTGGTGCCTTATCGAGGGTCGTGGGTGGCCGGAGCGCCGGTGGAGGTGAGGACGGATCCAAGATCTTCCGTGGCGACCCGATTAGGGTAGGCCTGCGGGCGACGGACAGATGTTCGAGGGCGGCAGTGGGGCCCGTAGTGCCTGATGGGACACGGTTCGAGGGTCCGCTCAGCCGCCGGGCAGGGACATGACCAAGTTGGCGAGCTGAACTCGGGAGTTGATCGACAGCTTGCGGAAGACGGAGGTCACGTGAGTGTTCACGGTGTGCGGCGAGACGACGAGCAGGTCCGCGACCGAGCGGTTGGTACGGCCCTCGGCGATGAGGCGCGCGACTCTCTCCTCCGAGGCCGTGAGGGCACCCCATCCCTGGACGGGGCGTTGCATGGTCGCCGCCTCGTGAACGCTGGACCCTGCACCGTCCAGATCGCGCTGCACGCGGGCCGCTGCGGCGTGGGCGCCTGAGTCGGAGAACGTTTCATGAGCGTACGTCAGGGCGGCCACCGCCTGAGGTCTCCGGCCCGTTGCCAGGAGGGCCCGTCCGAGATCACCGTGGGCGGCGGCCCGGACCAGCACGCGAGGGCTGGCCTGGAGCAGCGTGACCGAGCGTTCCAGCAGAGCGAGATCGTTTTTCACGAGCCCGAAGGCCTGCGCCGCGACGCCTGTGGCGGTGGGCACGGCCGGGTTGCGTTGGGCGTGGGCCTCGGCCTGTGCCGCCAGGTCCTCGGCGAGCTCGCGGTCCGCGCCTCGCAGGGCGATGCGGATCGCGGAGTCGATCTGGTCGCGCAACAGGCGCCAGCGCATGAAGAAGCCTTCCTGCTGCACCTGTCGAATCCTGTCGACGGCAAGCCCGATGTCCCCGTCGGCCTCGGCGTGGACCGCTTCCAGGAAGCGCACTGCGGCCGTGTTGCCCGGATTCGGTTTGGTCTCCAGCCTTTCCTGTGCCGCGGCCAGGTGCTGCCGCGCCGATTCGCGATCGCCGCGCAGAAGGGCGATCTGAGAGCGGATGACGCGAGAGTTCACCTGCTGGACGGGTACCTGCACCTCGTCCTCCAAACGCTCCATCGTCACGAAGTCGGCGTCGGCGTCGGCGAGCATGCCAAGCGCGAGATGGTGCTGGCCCTGCCCCCACAACAGCATCGCCTGACGGGGCGCCCCGGCGTGGTCTGCCGCCTTCACTAGCAGTCGTTCGCTGGACTCGAAGTCGTCCATGTGCTGGTGCGCGACGATCTCCTCGGGAAGGTATGCGGAGTCGACGGCACTCAGCGCTGCGAACTGCTGCAGGGCGACGGCGTTCTCACCCGCGTTGAGCGCGATCTCACCGAGCCCGCACAGGGCCAGGACCTGCGCCTCCCGGTCACCGCTGGCGCCGGCGGCGCGCAGTGCCATCTCACCGACCTCACGCGCCGCGACGAGGTCGTCCTCACGTGAGAGAGCCAGCGCCCGCAAGGCCGCCAGCCGCGCGCCGACCTCCGAGCCGGCAGCACCGATGGCCAGAGCGGTCTCGGCTCGGCGGCGCAGCTCACCGGCGAGATCCATGTTCCACAGCGTCCCGCCGAGGGCAGCCTGCAGCCGGCTGAACGCCTCCAGCGGCGGCTGGCAGGCCAGCAGCCGGTCGCCGGTCAACAGCGCCTCTCGGTTCCTCCCGGCCCGGGTCAGGCAGACGATCGCCTGCTCACCCACGACGAACCTCAGCGGTCGCGCTGCCGGCACCAATTCCAGTGCCCGCGCCATCAGGTCGGCCGCGAGACCAGGTGCGACCGGCAGCACGCCGTCGGCGGCTCGCTGCAGCAGTGACACGGCTTCCTCGTCCCCGGGCAGGGCGCCCCTGAGGATGTGCGGCACGGCGTCGATCGGCGGGCGGCCCGCGGCGAGAAGGCGATCTGCGGCCTCTCGGTGCAGTGCCTTCCGGGCTGACGGCATGATGTCGACGTAGACCGCCTGGCGCAGCAGATCGTGCCGGAAGAGCAGATGATCGCCGTTGTCGTCCAGGAGTCCGGCGCGCACCGCCTCCTCGAGCGCGGTGATCAGCTCGGAGGACGGTTGGCCGCAGAGCGCAGCGGCGTCGTGGAAGCCGAACCTGCGCCCCAACACCGCGCCCATCTGCAGCAGGCGCAGGGTGCTGGGCTGCAGGGACCTGAGCCTGCCGCGCACACCCACCACGAGCCCAGGGGGCACCAGTTCCCCGGGACCTTGGCGGCCCCCAGACCCGCGAGCATCTCGACCGCCAGGAACGGATTCCCGCCGGCACCTTCGAGCAAGCCCTGTACCCTCCCGTCGACGTCTGTCCCCATGGTGTCACTGACCAGTTGGCCGATGGCAGTGTCGGACAGCGGTCCCAGTCGCACCGCAACCGTCGGGAGGGTGTCCGCTGCGGCCGCGACCACTTCCTCCGCCGGACCGGCGGACTCCAGTCGCCCGGTCAGCAGCCACAGGACCGGCGAGGTCCACAGGCGTGTCGGAAGCTGTTTCAGGGCGAACAGGCTCAGCGGGTCGGCCCACTGCACGTCGTCCAAGGCGATCAGCACGGGTACGCCGGCTGCTCTGGCTTCGATGGCCTCCGCTATGCGCTCCACCAGCCAGATCCGCTGATCGTGATTGCGGGCGAGATCGGCGAAGGCGTCGCCGGACAGCAGCGGTTGATCACCATGCAGGATGCAGGCCGCCAACGACGACAGTGGCACGATGCGGTGCAGCTCGTCGGCTTTGCCGAGGCCGACCGAGAATCCCGCTGCCCTGGCCCTGGTGACGGCCTCGGCGAGCAGCGTGGTCTTGCCGATGCCCGGTTCCCCCTGGATCAGGGCCAACCCCCCGCTACCCGTGCGGGACACCGAGGCGATCAGTGCCTGTAGCTCGTCAAGCTCCGTCTCTCGGCCGCGCAGACCGCAACGGGACAGCGAACCCCCCGACCCCGCCACTTACGAACCCCTCCTGTCCGCACTCGCCGACCGAAGCCCGGGCTCGGCCCGCTGCGAGTGGAGGGCGTCGCCGTTCGACGTCGTGCCGTTGCCGGAGCGCGACGTCTGGCAGGCGCGGATGACACGCCGGATGTCCATTATCCAAGGAATAGCAGGTCAGAGGGCCTACGAGGTGAGTGAGTCCAGCCACACACCGCTGGTAGACGCAGCGTCACTTTGTCTGACCGCGTTCACACCGACAGGTTTGAACTCGGCTCCCCTATAGTCGAGTTCGTGGCCTGCCGGGAAGTTGGAGTGTCCGAGTCCTGGTTCTACCAGCCGGCGAAGCGCGAGGTGCGGCGGGCCGAACGGCAGACCGGACAAGCCAGCTCTTCACCGCGTCCGGCAGTGCCTACGACTCTCCGAGGATCATCTCCGAGCTGTGGGCGGAGGGTCGGCCGGTCTCCGGGAACACCGTCGCCAAGATCATGGCTGGGTTGGGTTTGCAGGGCCGCACGCCCCGCGCCCCCCGCGCCTGCATCCGCCGCTCCGCCGGGGAAGACCGCCTCGACGCGCCCTTGAATCCGTGACTCGATCAGCACCTCGCCCTGTGGCACGGCACCGCACCCGACGCCGACCGCCCAGAGACGACCTGGCTCCTGTACGTCAGGGCCTCAGCGATCTTCGACAATGAAGCAGGCCCGCTCGTAGAGCTCGTCAAACGTGATGATCTCGACGTCCTGGATGGATGTCCGGTATAGCTCGAAGGAGCTGATCTTTTCCGGGTTCACCGCGCCGTTGTGGGTGAACTCGCGCAGACTCCCGATCACCACGACCTGCCGGGGTCGGGTGGTGGACAGTTCGACGTCTGTCGGAGTGCCGTCCTCCTCGTAGATCCGTGTGAGGAACTGGCTGGAGATGAGCTGCTGGGCCTTGCTGACGGTCTTCTGCACTTGCGCCACGCCGCCGCCCAGATCCTTCGATGCCTGGTAGACGCCCGCGCGGTAAGGGTTTTTGGCGAGCAGTTCGGTGTCGTGGGTCTTGATCTCGCAGAAGAGCATGCTGCTGATCAGGCCCTTGGACCGCATGATGGCGTCGATGCGCTTCCCGGCCCCGCCGAAGATGTTGGCGCCGGCGGTGATGCGTTCCAGCTTCCCGTCGTCGATGGACTCGCAGGCGATGAGGTTGAGGCCGTAACCGAAGATCCACTGGTTTGCCTCGAAGAAGGCCTGCCAGACCGCCTCCGCCCCGCGGGTCGACGCCAGGCTCTCCTCCTGCTGGAAGTAGTCCGGGTCGGTCAGCAGCCGATGGAACCTCTGGAACTGTTCCTTGCGGTTGCTGAGCAGCCGGATGTCCTTCTCGGTGAGCCCGCCGCCGAGCGCGGTCCCGACCGCACCGAGAACCGTCGTCCGGTCCTGGCCCGTCAGTCCAGTTGGGCCAGTTGGGCCTCGTCACCGGCTACGAGCTGGAGGGTGTCGCCGGGCGTACTCAGGCCGGCGCAGCTCCGGAGGAAGTTGATGACCTTCCAGAAGTTCTCGTGGACGTCCCCGGTGTCGACGAGCGCCTTGACGGCCCGGGTGGCCTCGGTGTCGGGAATCATCTGTTCGACGGGAGTCTCTCCGGCCTTCTTCTTGTCCTTCTTCCAGAGCTTGATCCTCGGCGTGAAGGTGTCGCCCTTCTTGATGATGGTGACGCTGCACAGAGTCGCCACCTGGGGCCGGTCGTCGAGGACAAAGGCGGTGATCATGCGGCGTGCGCGGGTGTCGTAGAGGTGGTGGAGTTCGCCGCCGTCCTGCGAGCCGCGGATCTCCAGGTCGGCGAAGTCCTCGCGGGTGACGTCGAACTCGGTGGTGGAGAAGGGGAGGCGGAGGCCGCGAACGATGGGGGTGGCGGGTGCCACGGCTCGGGTCCGCCAGTCCGGCGGGATGTTGGGCAGCGGCCGGGTGTCGCCTTCGACTACGAGGGTTTGGACGTCGATGCGTCCGAGCTGGCTGAGCAGGGTCCCCAGTGCCCGCCAGATCACCTCCTTCGTCTGCGGGGTGCAGGTGGGCAGGAGCTCGCGCTCCACGGTCAGGACCGCCTCGTAAGTGTTCTCAGTCCAACCGTCGCCTGGCGTGGGATGGAAGTAGCCGCCGTCGCGGCGCAGGGTCAGGACCGCGGTGCGCAGCAGGTCGCGTGCGCTCTCCTCGCCGGCGCAGTCCAGGAGGCTGTGGGTCTGGCCCAGGACCAGGTCGAGCTTGCCCGTGTCCTCGTCCTTCAGCGGCAGCGGGATCAGCGGGCCCGTGGGAGGAACGCGAACCGGGGTGTACGAGGGGCGGCCGGAGAGGAACTCGTAGGGACGCAGGCTCCATCCGTCCGGCGCCAGCAGCCGGTTCAGCTCCTCGACGTGCTTCGT
The DNA here is from genome assembly GCA_963743515.1 of uncultured Actinomycetota bacterium. Lineage (GTDB taxonomy): Bacteria > Actinomycetota > Actinomycetes > Streptomycetales > Streptomycetaceae > Streptacidiphilus. The sequence continues at coordinate 482 of CAVUQN010000030.1, read as the reverse complement.
CGCCGCCTCGACGTCGGCCGCCACCTCGGGATGGACCGTCCGTGTCAGGAAGTCGAACAGGACTTGGTCCGGTCCGTGGAAGAGCTCAAACCGGGAGTCCTCGAAGATCCAGTCGTCGGGCAGGTCCTTGTTGTTGAACCGGTGCTGCTGGATAACGGCGCGGACAGTCGAATCCGCTGTTCTCGGACGGCGGTCGGTCCAGGTCATAGAGGCCCTCCAGGAACGTGACCTCGTCCAGCTGCCCCCACCAGGGGTTCGACATCCCGCGCAGGTAGTTGAAGATGTCGCGCCGTGTCACCGTCGTGATTGCCGGTGGCTCGTGTGCCAAGGCGGGGTCGCTGGATGTCATGCGTCCAGCATGGACGGCTGATAGATCAGGTGCTGGACTATCGCGGTTCTCCGCCCTCGGACGAGGCGTCAGGCTGAGAAGCTCCGGGCGGTGTCGGGGGTTGGTTGTCGTGCTCGGCCTGGTCGAGGAGGTG
>CAVUQN010000029.1:0-81134 GCA_963743515.1 uncultured Actinomycetota bacterium | reverse complement strand
CGAGCAGGCCGTCGCCGTTGGTAGCGGTGTCGTACGTCCAGGACTTGACCATCGTCGACGCGCTCTGCGTAGCGCTGTCGTACTGCGCAGTCTGCCGGCCGAGGATGTCGTAGGTGTAGGACAGGACTTGGCCGTTGCCATCGGTCGAGGTGAGCAGGTCGCCCTCGGCGTTGTAGGTTGCGCTGGCGCTGCCGGTGTCGGGGTCGGTGGAGGCGACCTCGTCGCCCCGGACGTTGTCGGTGGTCTGCGACCAGGTGTGGCCGGAGGCGTCGGTGGTGGTGGTGAGGGCAGCAGCATCCCCCGAGGCGGTGGTGCCTCGGGTGTAGGCGTAGGAGGTGACGGTCGCGTCTGCAGGGTTCCCGGTGGCCGCGTCGGCGTGGTACTGCCAGGCCTGGACGGTGCGGCCCATGGCGTCGACGATGGTGGTGGTGGCAGTGCCGCCCGACGCGGGAACGGTGTCGGTGCGGTCAACGCCCGGGTACGCGGTGGTGCTGTCCCATTGCGCTATCCCGTTGGAGGTGAACTGGTTCTCGGTGCTGCGGCCCATGCCGTCGTAGGTGGTGAGGGTCTGGCCGGGGGGTGCGGAAGATTCATGGAACTGGCTGGAGGAAGGGGCAGTACTGATGTAGTACGGATTGGACTTCAATACAAGCCAGCCGTGCGAGTCGTAGGCGTAGTCGATGATGTTCGAGCCGTTGGTATTCGCACTGTCGGCGGACAGTGACTGGTCCTGCAGCAGTTGCATGAACCCGTCGTAGATCTTGAAGTCGGTGCTGTAGGTGCTGTCGTCGCGCAGGGTCTTCGTCTCGGTCCAGCTGGGTGTCGCCTGCCCGCCCACCGAGTAGGCGTAGGCGGTGGAGGCGTTGGCGCTGGTGTTGCCGGGCGACCATACGCCGGTCAGGCGGCCGAGCGGGTCATAGGTCTCGCTGGTGGTCTGGCTGTTGGGTGCCGCGACCTTCGTCGGCAACTGCCGCAGCCGGTCCAGCGTAGTCGTGGTGCTGTCCATGCCCCGACCGTCGGGTTGCTCTGAACCTCACTGGTGGGCAGCAGGCCGGTAGCGGGGGTGTAGGCGTCGGTGACGACGCTGCCGCGGGCGTTGGTGGTGGACAGGACCCGGCCGTAGGCGTCGTAGCCGGTCGGGTAGTCCGCAGCGCTCATGACGGTGGTGAAGGCCTCCGTCGTCCCCTTCCATCCGCCCAGCGACTGCATCTTGGTGATGTTCCCGGTCGCATTGGGCAGTACGCCGGCGGCGGCGTGCGCTCCCACCGTAGAAGTCCAGGGTGTCGGCAACGGTGTTCGCAGCGGTCTTGGCCGGACAGGTTCCGGTGCCGATCCCTGTGCTTGAGCTGACGTCGACGGTGGTGGACCCGCCCGGCAGGCCGTCCATCGCGGTCTCGGTGGACGGCGCGGTGGCGTAGGTGACAGTGGAGCAGGTCTCGGTGGTGGACGCGGTGCCCAGCTGGCTGATGTCGCCCTGACTGTCGGTCTGGGCGAGCAGGCCGGTGGTGGGTGAGTAGACCTGGACAGTCTTGGTGGTGCGCCAGGTCTTGTTGTCCGACATCAGGCCGCGGGCGATGGTGGTCTGCGGTTCGACGAAGTACGCCTGCTCGGGCGGCACGCCGGTGGGCGTGCCGGTCGCGGTATCAGCGTGGCTGGCAGTCGCCACCGACCAGGGTTCGGAGATGGCGTCACGGACCGGGGTTCCACCCGCCTGGTTGAACGTCTGGGTCTCCAAGGTGTAGCCGGCGTACTGGTTCAGATCGGAGACGGTGTCGCCATTGGAGGCGACGATGACGGGCCACGTGCGGGTGGTTGTCCCGGTCTGGTTGGTGAAGTCTCCCTGCATGCCGCGCAGGTACGTCGTCTCGGTCTCGGTGACCGGGTCCGGCTCTGTCCCGGTCTCAGCGATCACCTTGTCGTAGCCGCGCCACTGGTCCCAGGTGCGCTGGGTGTTGAGCACCAGCGGTGAGTCGTTGCGGTGCCACGCTGGCGGGTCTGGATAGGAGTATCTGGTGTACTGCGGCGGAGAACCGCCGACAGTGTCGGTCTGCTCAATCTGGGAGACGGTGTACTTCTCGAACCAGTCTCCCAGCAATGAGGAGTTGGGCGGGGTCCAGTACTCCTCATAGCACAGCCTGGTGTCGTCGGAGGGTGTTGGCAAGTCCGGGTTGGTGGTCGACTGGTTACAGTCGGGGTTGGAGTAGGTGACGTTGATGACGCTGCCGGTCTCGGTATAGACCGCCGAGATCCGATAGTGGTCCATGGCCGGCCACGACGCCGCGCCGGCGACACGGTTGGCCAACTGCAGGTAGGCAAAGCTGACGCCCGGCTGCGGGGGGATGGTCCCTCCGTCCTCGCCGGAGCGGGTGATCGACTCCAGGCGCAGAGCGGGCGAGGTTCCGTCGCCGTTCTGCGGGAACGACTGGACCAGGGCATAGCTGTCGACCGGGCTGTAGGCCGTTGCAGTGGTGCTGCCGGTGTTGACGTAGGTGGCGATCGTGGTCAGGCGCATCTCGGAGAAGTACGACATGGCGGCGCTCAGGCAGGTCCCGGTCGCGGCGCAGACCTGGTCGTAGGGCACGTCGTACCAGTACGGGGCGTTCCCCGCTGTCAGCGAGGCGCACTCGGCGGCGGTGACGACCGGCGCAGCGATGCTGGTTATGCAGCGGTTGGCCTCTGTGAAGACGACCTTCGCAGCCGGTGCGGGCTTGGCACCCTCGGAGGCGATGTCGCTGGTGCGCCAGCCGTAGGAGATGGAGTTCAGATAGGCGTCGCGGTCGTAGGAGGTGTCAGTGTGTGCGGAGCCACGGGCGTAATAGTTGACCTCCTGGGTGTAGTTGTAGGCCGTGGCGTTGCTGTGCGGGTCGACGACAAAGTCCAGGTACCAGCGGTAGGGCATGTTCGCCGTGAAGTCGCTGGCACTGCCGGAGGTCGCGCCGTCGCAGTCGCCCGAGGTGGGGCAGTACACTGGTTCGGTGGACACCGAGTTCGTCGCGACGTCTGAGCCGGTCCCACCCTCGGAGGTCGGCAGTTTGCCCGCGCCGTAGTACAGGCGGGTTCCGTTCTGCTCGGTGATCTGCCAGTACTCACCGTCGTAGGCGCCGTTCGCGCCACCGGTCACCAGTTGGATGGTGGCGCCGTTGCCGGAGATGTGCCAGGTCTTACTCGTGTCGTCCCAGACCATCTGGCCGTCCAGGTTGCCTCCCGAGATGGAGACCTGGTGGCCGCCATCGGCCCAGCAGGTGTCTCCTGAGCCGGAGATGCCGTCCTGGGAGCAGGGCTGATAGGACCGCTCGATGAAACTCGACATGCCCGCCCAGCCGTCTCCGACCTCCGAGGGCTGCGAGTTGGTGGCGACTGTCTCTCCGTCGACTGCTGAGGAGGCGTAGGACAGGGCTACCGTGGGGGCGGCTCCGCCGAGTGAGTCGGGGACGGTGATCGGGTAGGAGTAGGCGAAGTCGCCTGTAGAACCGCCGGCCGACCACTGGTCCGATGGCTTGATACTCGTCGCGGCGTACGTCCCGGTCGAACCCGCCTGGGCAGCCGTCAGTGCCATCACGGTCATTGGTGATGAGACAAGCGCCGCGCCGGCGGTGCTGGTCGCGGCCAGCGCACGGCTCTCAGGCGAGGACGCCGCGGCGATCCGACCTGCGGCAGGGGCACCGAGTGGCGTACTGGTGCCGCCGGCCAGCGTCACGTTCACGTCCAGGCGCCCAGTCTTCGGGTCGACGCTGGTCTTCACCGGGGTTCGTGTCTGACACGCCGACAGGTTCGGTGTGGTCAGGGCGCAGGCGGGCAATAGGGAGAGGCGCAGGCGTTGGGCCAGGTTCCCGCCGCCCTCGCCATCCAGCAACTGCGGGTCGACCTGTAGGCCGACCGTTCCGGCCGCCACGGAGGCATCGTTCCGCGCGACGCCGAAGATCAGTCCCGCTGTGAAGCCCGCCTTGCGTGCAACGGCCGGGTCCACAAAGCGGACCTGGACCTTTGCCGGGGCTGCTCTTCCTGTCGTCACGGCCGCAACCCAAACCGGGGTTGTCCCCACCCGTGCCACAGAAGACGCTTTCTCGCCTGCTTTGCCGCTCGTTGCGAGAGCCGCGGTCACGTTACCCGCATACGGCAGGTCAACTGCGGGCACCTGGTATCCGGCGGCGGTTGGCCGCTTCGCGGCGGCCTTGGCCGGCGGCGCGTACCAGCCGGGGACCGGGGCCGAGGCGGGCAGAGATGTCTGCGGGGGCGACCACACCTGGTGCTTGGCGTACGTCGCAGCCACGGAAACGTCGGGCAGGAGCATCACCGCCAGCGCCATCACGCCGACGGCAGCAGCGAAGCGCACGAGCCTCACCTGCCAGCGGCGCCTGGCCCGGCTTCTGGCATGCGAAAGAGATCCCACGACAACCCCCCATGACGTGCGGTGCAGCAACGCCGCACGGACGATCACGGAATCTAGGCCCCAGCTGAGCGTCCGGATAGAGGGCCTCGCTCCCTCTTACTTTTCTTACTCAAGGACACAACGGAGCAAGGTGGTTCAGACCGCAGGCGGGAAAGTACGTACATACTTGTGACGCTGGTCACACATTCAGCGGGGCGCTTGGGGCGCGGTTACGGTGTGGCCGCGATCATCGTGGTCGCTCAGCGCCTGCCACGGGAGGCCCCACATGGGGAACAGGTTCCGCATATACACCGCACAACGACGCCACCCCGGTAGACGGATCGGCACATTTCTTGTCGGAGCCCTGCTGGTCGGATCCCTCACGGCTCTGGCACCGACCGCCCACGCTGACACCGTCACCGCCCCGCCGGCCGTGACCGACCCGGAGGCCATCGCCGCCGCGCAGGCCCAGGCGAGCGGCACCAGCGTGCCGGTCCCAGCCGACGAGACCGCCAACTCGACCACGGTCGCCAACCCGGACGGCACCCTCACCTACACCGCGACCGCGCTGCCCACCCAGGTCCAGCAGAGCGGCAGTTGGGTCCCGGTCGACACAGCCCTGCGCGCGAACAGCGACGGCACGCTTTCCCCCGCCGCCGCCGAGTCCGGCGTCACCTTCTCCGGAGGCGGCAGCACGCCCCTGGCCACGCTGACGAACGCGGCCGGCCAGCAGTACTCCCTCTCGTGGCCAACCGCGCTGCCCACCCCCACTCTGTCGGGCGCCACCGCCACCTACCCCGATGTGCTGCCGGGTGTGGACCTGCAGATGACCGCCACCATCTTCGGCGGCTACACCGAGAACCTGATCGTCGAAACCGCCGCCGCGGCAGCGAACCCCGCCCTGGCCGACATCCACTTCAACACCAGCACCACCAATGGCCTGACGCTCAGCCAGAACGCCGCCGGCGGCATCCAGGCCACAGACGCCTCCGGCACGGCCGTGTTCACCTCGCCCACACCCACCGTGTGGTCGACCCCTGCCGCAGCACCGGCAGCAGGCTCGGACGCCGTGACCGGCAGCGCCGCCAAGCGAGCCGCGACCAGCGCCAGCACGGACACGTCCACCGCGCCGGTCGCGTCCACCGACGCGGACGACTCGGCCCCCGATACGACGCTGCCCATCCAGGTCACCAGCAGCGGGCTGGACCTGCTGCCGCCCGCCTCCGCGCTCACCGGATCCAACGTCACCTACCCCGTGGTCATCGACCCCGCGACCACTCCCGTCGCCTCCATCGGCATGCCGTCCTGGACCTGGGTCGGGTCCAACGAGACGGCCAGCCACTACGAGGACGCCAACAACACCTACGACAACGGCACTCCGACCGCGCGCGCCGGCTACGACGACTGGTGCTCGGGCGGCGGCAGCGGCTGCGCCGCCTTCGGTGTCACCCGCACCCTGTTCTCCATGGGGACGCTCTCCCAGTTCTGGGACAAGCACATCCTCAAAGCGACGTTCTCGCTCGCCGAGCAAGTCCCCAGCTCCGGCGGCGGCAACGCCGTCATGGACATCCACGGCGCGGCTGCGTTCGACAGCTCCACCGTCTGGAGCAACCAGCCCGCCCCCTGGGGCACCATCGCCGCCAGCGCCACTTTCCCCACGCTCCCCGGCACCGGCCAGGCCAGCCAGAACTTCGACCTGACCACCCTGTTCCAGGACGCGATCGCTGCGAAGTACAACACCCAGACCCTCGTCCTGGAAGCCGACAACGAGAGCACCAGCGCCGACATCGACTACCGCAAGTTCGTGGTGTCGACCAGCAGCCCGACCAACCCCAGCCTCTCCATCAGCTACTGGTCCACACCCAACGTGCCGAACAACCTGCACATGACGAACGGCACCACGTCACTGCCGTGCAACACCACACCCGGCAGCAGCACCGTATGGATCAACGCCTCGGCCAGTAAGACAATCACCCTGAACGCCGACCTCAGCTCCCCCGACGCCGGGTTCACCGAGAGCTCCCAGTTCTGGTTCCAGAACGGCGACCCGACCCCCACCGGCTCCTGGACCAACCTAGGAGGATCGTCGGTCACCAGCGCCGCAGGGGATGCCGGTACGCCCGCCCAGGCCACCACGCCGCCCCTCGTCGACGGCGACGAGTACCAGTGGCAGGCCTACGCCGACAACCCCGGCGGCTACGGCAGCACCGCCGCACCCAGCGCCAGCACCTCCTGCTGGTTCAAGGTCGACATGACCCCGCCCAGCCAGCCGCTGCCCGGCGCCGAGACCCCGCCCACCGGCACCACGAGCGGGAGCCTGCAGGTGTCCGCCACCGACGGCGGCCCCAACCCCTCCGGCGTGGACCACTTCCTGTACAACGTCAACGGAACCTCGCTCACCTCCGGCGGCGACAGCAACGGCGTACCAGTCTCCGTACCGAGCACCGGCACCGCGTCGATCCCGCTTCCCGCCGACCACTGGGGCACCAACACGGTCTGGATCGCGACCGTCGACGCCGCCGGCAACCAGTCCCAGCCCGTCCACTACGACTACTACGTCCCCCAGGGCACTTACACGCCGGGCACTGCCGGTGACCTCAACGGTGACGGCAAGCCCGACCTTGCACTCGTCGACACGGCCGGCAACCTCCGCGTCTACTCAAGCCCGCAGACCGTCGACCCAAATCCCACGAGCACCCAGCCCGCCGGCGGCAACATCCTAATCCCGGCCAAGGACGCTCCCAACCAGATCGGCTTCAACAACGCACTCGTCGCCCACAACGGCTCCTTCAACAACGACCCCTGCGACGACATAGTCATCATCCAGAAAGCCAACCTCTACGTCGACACTAACAACAACTGCAACCCCAACAACACCAGCACCGTGTTCACCGCCGGGGCAGGGCAAGGACGACCCACCCACGTCTACGGCGACACGACTAACTACAACCCCAACGACTGGTCCTCAGTCCAGCAGGCCGTCGTCCTGCCGCCTACGGCGACCACGAACAACAAGCCCGCGCTCCTCACCCTCGAGGACTACAACAACGTCCCCACCCTGTGGGAGACCCTCTTCACCGGCACCAACGCGCAGTCATCAATCCTGCTCGCCGAGGGCGGCTACTGGAACGCCGTCACCATCCTGTCCCCCGGCACCATCGGTGGTGCTCCCGCGCTGTGGGTCAGGGACAACTCTTCCGGCAGCATTACCCAGTACCCCGACATCGAGTCCTGGGCCAGCACCGCGACCGCCACCACCCAGACAGGCATACCCACCGGCGGGACCCAGTTCACCGAGAGCGGCTATAGCGCCCAGCAGTACCCCATGCTCACCACCAACGGCCCCACCGACACCAGCGCCAACCCCGTCCTGTGGGCCATCGACAGCACCGGACGGCTGACCTACCTGCCCACCACGCTCAACAGCAGCACCCCGCCGACACCCACCATCGGATCACCACAGGCACTGACCTCCACCGGCTGGTCGGACAACCTCCAGAACGCCGGGACCGCCCCCATCACCAACAACCCCGGCCCCGGCGACGTCTGGCCGCTGAGCGCCACCAGCGGTGGAAGCGACATCGGCACCAACCCCGCCACCGCCACCGCGGTGACCTACGGCTCCGACTACGCCGACCGCGCCAACGGGGCTGCCGTCTTCAACGGCACCAGCAGCACCATGACCACCACCACCGCCAGTGTGAACAACACCCAGAGCTACTCCGTCAGCGCCTGGGCCAAACTCAACAGCGACAGCACCTACGCCGCCGTCGCCTCACAGTCCGACGCCCTCGGCAACATCAACGGCTACTACCTCCAGTACTCGACCGCATTCCATGGCTGGGCGTTCGTCCTGCCCAACACAGACGCCACCGAATCCCCAGACGCCCACGCGGGCACCGACGTCACCCCGGTCCTGGGCCAGTGGACCAACCTCGTCGGCACCTTCAACGCCGCGAACGACACCATCAGCCTGTACGTCAACGGCCGACTCGTCGACACCGAGCCCGGCCCGGCCACCCCGTGGGCCGCAACCGGCCCCCTCCACATCGGCTGCGGCGGAAACAACAACTACTTCCCCGGCAGCATCTCCGACGTGCGAACCTACCAAGCCGCACTGACCGCCGACCAGGTCGCCGCCATGTACAGCAGCGACACCGGCGACATCCTCTTCCCCTCCGACAGCACCCTCTACAACGCAGGCCCGAACAACACCGGCACCGTGTGGAGCACCGCCAACGCCACCATGACATTCGACAACGGCCTCCTGACCGTCACCAACACCACCGACGGCAAGACCTGGAGCAACGGAACCACCGGCAACCCCAGCGCCCAATTCGTCCTCCAGCAGAAAGACGGCAACTTCGTCATCTACCCCACCGTCGCCACCGCCACCGCCGAGAACGGCAGCGCCCTGTGGTCAGCAGCGCCCTGTGGTCAGCAGCGATCAGCGGCAATCCCGACGACACGCTGATCCTCCAGAACGACGGCAACCTCGTCGTCTACAACACCGCCGGAACCGCCCTCTGGTCCACCGGCACCTACTGACACCGCCATCCAACAAGGGGTGCCGCCTGATGCAGATCCGGCGGCACCCGGCAGCGACAATCAGCGCTGGCTGCGCCAAGGCCATGGAGCGGCCGGCAGGATCAGCCGCCGAGGAACGAGAGCCGCACCGTTCGGCGCGGGTTGTCGCCGTTGGTGTCCACCAGCACCACGGACTGCCAGGTGCCCAGGGCGATCCGCCCGTCCACCACCGGCAGGGTGGCGTGCGGGGCGACCAGCCCCGGCAGCACGTGGTCGCGACCGTGGCCGGGACTGCCGTGCCGGTGCCGCCAGCGGCCGTCCGCCGGGAGCAGCTCACGCAGCGCGGCCAGCAGGTCCTCGTCGCTGCCCGCGCCGGTCTCGATCACCGCGACCCCGGCGGTGGCGTGCGGGACGAAGACGTTCAGCAGCCCGTCCGCCCCGGGGGCGACCTCCTGCAGGAAGGCGGCGCAGCGGTCGGTGATGTCCAGCGCCGTCTCCCGGCTGCCGGTGGTGACGTCGAAGGTCAACGTGGTGAATGCCATGGGCCCATCTTCACCCACGAGCCCGGTGGTTCAGACCTCGTGCCCCTCGCTCTCGCGCAGCAGCGCGCGCAGCAGCTGCTCGTCGTCCGGGTTGAGGCCGGAGACGAAGCGGGCGAGCACGGTCTGCCGGTCGGCGCCCTTGTCCAGCTCGGAGCGCATCCGTCGGGCCGCGAGCCCCGGCGCGTCCTGGGCCTCCTGCGCCGGGGCGTAGGCGAAGGCGCGCCCGACACGCGTGCGGACGACCACGCCCTTCTCATGCAGTCGGGAGAGGATGGTCGCGACCGTGGTCCGGGCGAGGCCGCCGCCGAGCGCGAACTGCACGTCGGCCGGGGTGAGCGGTCCGGCTCCGGCCCAGAGCACGCCGAGCACGCCGGCCTCCAGCTCGCCGGGGTGGCGGCGCTGCGGTCCGATCTCGGTCATGCGCGTCCGCCTTCCGGGTCGTCCGGGCAGGTCTCCACGTGGCGGCCTCCGGGGGAACAGCAGTTTCCATCCACTAGAGTGGCACGGACCGACTACATGTATGTAGACGATAAAGACACGCTATCAAGCGAGCTCGAACCAGTGTCCACCACCGTATGAGGAGTGACGTCCATGGCCCCGGACCCGACGGCCCTGATCAATCTGGCGGTGAACCCGCTCGATGCGAACTCGCTGCTCTCGGCCTTCGGCGCGGCCGGGATCTTCGTCATCATGTTCGCCGAGACCGGGCTGCTGGTCGGGTTCTTCCTGCCCGGCGACTCGCTGCTGTTCACCGCCGGGCTGCTCTGCACCACCAGCAAGAACGGGGTCCACCTCAACCTCCCCACGGTGCTGCTCTGCGCCGTCGCCGGGGCGCTGATCGGGGCCCAGGTCGGCTACCTGATCGGGCAGAAGGGCGGCAAGCCGCTGCTGGCCCGCAGCAATAACAAGCACATCCGGGCCGGCGCCGAGCGCGCCGAGCAGATCCTGAGCGACTACGGCCATGCGAAGGCCATCATGATCGGACGCTTCATCCCGGTGGTCCGGACCGTGCTCAACCCGGTGGCCGGCGCGCTCAACGTGCCGGTGCGCACCTTCACCGTCTGGCAGGTCGTCGGCGGACTGATCTGGTCGATCGGGGTGACCCTGGCCGGGTACGGCCTCGGCAACACCATTCCGAACATCGACACCTACCTGCTGCCGATCATCGGGCTGATCGTGCTGGTCTCGGTGATCCCGATCGCCCTGGAGATCCTGCGCACCCGCCGGGCGTCCAGCACGCCGCAGGAGTAGCGCCCGTGACGCACAGCGAACTCGCCATGAACGGCGCCCCCATCGACGGCGGGCTGTACCACTGGTTCATCACCCAGGCAGCCGACGCCCCGCACTGGTTCGACAACCTGATCTCGTTCTACGCCAGCTACGGGCTCGGCCTCTTCGCCCTGCTGATGATCGTCTGCTGGTGGCAGGCGCGGGGCTCGCGCAGCGCCGCCGCGATGGCGACGGCGCTGGCCGTACCGGTCGCGGTGGTCGTCGCCTACTTGGCCAACGACATCGTGAAGAGCATCTTCCACGAGGCCAGGCCCTGCCAGGTGATCACCTCCCCGATGACCATCCAGCCCTGCCCGGGGATCGGCGACTGGTCCTTCCCGAGCAACCACTCCGCCATCGCCGCGGCCTCGGCCGCCGCGATCCTGCTGATCGACCGCCGGATCGGGGCGATCGCCGTGCTGGCCGCGCTGGTCATGGGCTTCGCCCGGATCTGGGTCGGCGCGCACTACCCGCACGACGTCCTGGTCGGCTTCGTCGTCGGCGCGGCCGTCGCCGTCCCGGTCGTGCTGGTCGCCCGCCGCTACGCGCCACCCCTGGTGGTGCGGCTGCAGTCCGGCTTCCTCCGCTCGTTCCTGACGGCGTAGCTTCCTGACGGCGTAGCCCGAGCCGACCCCCGAGCCGACCCAAGAACCCGACCCCCGACCCAAAAACCCCGGGCCTCCCGTGCGAGAAACCGCATGGGAGGCCCGGAGTCCGTTCAGGCCGCCTTCCTCGCCGCCGCCGCACGCTTCCGGTTGCGCACGATGGCCCGGGTGACCACCGGCGGCAGCAGGTCGCGCGCGGTGCGCCGGAGCACCGACGACTGGCGCCGGGCCGGCTCGACCACGGCGGACCGGCCCGCCACCCGCTCCGCCTCCAGCGCGGCGTGGTGGCGCGAGACCCGGAAGGCCGGCACCGGGACCTGCTTGCCCTCGACCCGGACGATCCGGTGGCCGGCAACGGTCTGCACGTCCGTCCGGCAGCGCTCCCAGCCCTTGGCCTCCTGCAGCAGCTCCTCCTGGTAGGGCTCCGGATCCCCCCAGGTGCCGTAGAACTTCTCCGAGCTGATGCAGATCGGGCGCAGCCCGTGGCTGAGCACCGCCTCCCAGACGGCGGCGGCGACACCCGGCGTGTGCTCGGAGCGGAAGTCGTCCAGGGCTATGACGCCGTCGGTCGCGAGCGCCCGACGGGCCACCTTGATGTCCAGCGCGACGTGCTCGTAGAGGTGCGAGGCGTCCACGTGGACGAACCGGCAGCTTCCCTCGGGGATGCGCCCGTCCGCCAGCACCGAGGTGGGCGCCTGGATGATCACCGGCAGCTCGTCGTGGAAGGCCAGATAGTTGGCCTCGAACGAGTCCCTGGTGAGGGTGGAGCGGTAGGACATCGTCATCTCGGCGCCGTTGTCGTCGTCCGGGGCCTCCGAGTCGAAGAGGTCGCAGACCGTCAGCCGCTCGGCCGGACGCAGGTGCTCGCCGAGCACCACCGCGCTCTTGCCCAGGTAGGCGCCGAGCTCCAGCAGGTCGCCCTTGGTCACGGTGCGTTCCTGGCGGCGCAGGAACCAGTCGAAGATCAGCCGGTCCTTGGCGAAGAACCAGCCGGGTATGTCGTCCAGCACTCCCGGTCGCACAGCGGGACGGGGGGTGAGATCGGAAGCCATGCGGTTCTCCGGTGGATCTGCGCCGTGAGGCAGCCCTGAACGATCTGTGACCGCCGATAGTAGGTGGAGTGAGGGGCGAAGGAGAAGGGACTGCGTCCGGTTGCAAACCCCCGTTCTCCTCGCGGACACCGGGCCGTTGACCTACGGTAGTTCGACGCTCTCGCCGCTGAGCAGCCGCTGGTAGCTGGTGTCCTTGGCGAGGTTGCCGAGGTGGGTGGCGACCAGGCCGAGGCCGCGGTCGTTCAGCAGCCCGTCGTGCAGCGCGAAGGCGCGGCGGGCCCCGACGGCGCGGGTGTAGTCGATCACCTCGGACTGCTTGGCCCAGGGCGCGTGCACCGGCAGCAGCAGCGTTGGGACCTCCTGCTCGGGCAGCGTCAGCGCGTCGCCGGGGTGGAAGACCTCGCCGTCGATCAGGAAGCCGATGTTGAGCACCAGCGGGATGTCCGGGTGGATCACCGCGTGCCACTCGCCGTGGACCTCGACCGAGAAGCCGGCCGCGTCGAAGGCGTCGCCGTGGCCGACCCGCTGCACCCGGCCCTCGCCGAGGCCGGTCAGCTGCTCGGCGACGGTGGCGTTGGCCCAGATCCGCAGTGCCGGATTGGCCGCGGCGGCCTCGCGCAGCCGCTCCTCCAGGAAGTGGTCCGGGTGCTCGTGGGTGATCAGCACCGCGTCGGCCCCGGCCATGGCCTCGGGCTCGGTGAAGCAGCCGGGGTCGAGGACGATGGTCTGCCCGTCCTTCTCCAGCCGCACGGAGGCGTGTCCGAACTTGGTGAGCCGCATGGTGCCGGCCTCTCTTCGCAGGTGGTTGCTCTGGCGTGCACCATCCTGCCGCAGCCCGCAGCCGCCGTCCTGACGCCAGCCGGGTGCCCCCGCTACCCGGCTGACCAGCTGCCCGCCTGCTGTCTGGCTGCTGTCCGTCGGCTTCCCGACTGCTGCCCGACTGCTACAGCGCGGCCTCGCCGTGCTCACTGGTGCGGATCCGGACCACCTCCTCGACCCGCTGCACCCACACCGACCCGCCGCCGCCCGCCACCGCGATCACCCGGACGATGTCATCCGCGTCGGCGTCCGCGGCGACGATGTCCATCCGGACGGCGGGCAGCAGGTCGACCCGCCACCGGACGCCCCGGTACACCTCGTACCGGGGCGGCAGTACTCCCTGGGCATAGACGGTGCTGACGGTCACACCGGGGATGCCGAGGGTGCGCAGGGCCTCGCGGACCTGCTCGAACCCGGCGGTGGGCAGGACGGCGGTGACCAGCCTCACGGCTCCGCGGCGGGTTCGGCGGCATGGTCCGGTTCCGTGGCACGGGCTGGTCGGGTGGCATGGTCTGGTTGGGTGACGGGCGAGGATGCGGGCGACGGCGGGGCCGCCCCGACCGCGACCAGGCCGTCCTCGCTGGGGTAGGCCTCCTCGTCGTGGATCTCGACGTCACCGAGTTCCAGGACGTCGTCCGGCAGCCGGAGCTTCATGAACAGCCCGAGGAACTTCAGGATGACGAAGGTCATCAGCCCGTCCCAGACGATGATCGTCGCCGCCGCCCCGGCCTGCAGCGCGAGCTGCTTGGGATGGCCGTGGAAGAGCCCGGCGACGGAGACGGCGCTGCCGTCCTTGTTGTAGTAGACCGCCATCGCCGGATCGGCGAACAGGCCGACCAGCAGGCCGCCGAGCAGGCCGGCCACGCCGTGGGTGTGGAAGACGCCGAGGGCGTCGTCCACCTTCTTCATGAAGGAGACCTTGGCGAGGTAGTTCCAGGAGCACCAGACGACCGCCGAGGCGATCACGCCGATCAGGATGGCGCCGGTGCCGGTGACGAACCCGGCCGCCGGGGTGATCGCGACCAGGCCGACGATCATGCCGTTGACCGCGCCGAGGAAGGTGGGCTTGCGCTGCTTGCTGAGGAACATGTCGAGCAGCACCCAGGTGAGCAGCGCGACGGCGGTGGTGAGGTTGGTGTTGAGCACGGCCGCCGAGGCGTTCTGGCCGCCGAAGTACTCGTCACCGCCGTTGAAGCCGTTCCAGCCGAGCCACAGGAAGCCCGCGCCGCAGGCCACCATCGGCAGGTTGTTGGGCACAGCCTTGGCCCGGTCCCGGGCGAGGCGCGGCCCGATCACCGCCGCCGCGACGAAGCCGGAGGTGCCGGCCGCCAGGTGGATCACATAGCCGCCGGAGTAGTCCAGCGCCCCCATCTGCGCCCACCAGCCGCCGCCCCAGAGCAGGAAGGCGTTGACCGAGTAGACGATGCCCGACCACAGCAGCACGAACAGCAGCCAGGCCCGGAAGTTCATCCGGCCGATGACGCTGCCCAGGAACAGCAGCGGGGTGATCGCCGCGAAGGCGAACTGGAAGTAGGCGAGCGAGGACTGCGGGAACCGGAAGGCGGGCATCAGCCCCTGGCCGCTGACCAGGGGAATGTTCGCCTGCCCGGTCTCGGACTTGGCGCCGAGGATGGTGCCGGGCCGGCCCACGGCGGAGTGCAGGATGCCGGGGCCGAGGTGCAGCGGCGTGCCGAAGCTCATCTGGAACTCGTAGAGGACCCAGGCGACGAGCACGACCGAGAACGCAGTGAACGCCATCAGCATGGTGTTGACGATCCATTTGCGCTGGACCAGGCCGCCGTACAGGATCGCGATGCCGGGAATGCTCATCAGTCCGACCAGCGTGGCGGCGACCAGCTGCCAGGTGTTGTCACCGGAGTTCAGCCAACTCGGGTAGGGAATCAACGCGCGGTGCCTCCCATCGGGGAAGTGCGGCCTTCAGGGGATGTGCGGCCGAGCCGCAGGTGTCCACCCGGAAGGTCGGGCCTCGACGTTGCCCTGACGTTTCGTCAGCATTGCTGCGCTGCAAAGAAGTTCTCACAGCCCAGACCGTGCACGACCTGGCATGGGCCGGTCAGTGCCGGTCAGGTACGGTCGGTGCCGGTCAGCGCACCTCGGCTCACCGCCGATCACCGCCGCTCAGCACCGCTGCTCAGCGCCGCCGTTCGACCCGGCTGCGCTTGACCGTGCGGAAGCGCCGGGCCACCTGCCGCGCCAGGTCGGCCGCGCCGACCAGCCCGGCCTCGTTGCCCAGCCGGGCCAGCACGATCTCCGCCTCCGGGCGGAAGCCGCGCCCGGTCAGGTTGCGCCGGAACGCCTCCCGGGCCGGGCCGACCAGCAGCTCGCCGGCGGCCGAGACCCCGCCGCCGATGACGAAGCGCTCCGGGTCCAGCGCGGCGGCCAGGTTGGCGATGCCCAGGCCCAGCCACTGGCCGATCTCCTGCAGCAGTTCGACCGCGACCGCGTCGCCCTGCTGGGCGGCCTCGGTCACCAGCGGGCCGGTGATCGCCGCCACGTCGCCGGCGACCCGGTCCAGCAGCGGCTGGGCGACCGGCGACTCGGCGGCGGCCAGCTCCCGCGCCTCCCGGACCAGGGCGTTTCCCGAGGAGTACTGCTCCCAGCAGCCCCGGTTGCCGCAGGGGCAGCGGTGCCCGCCGGGCACCACCGTCATATGGCCGAACTCCCCCGCCATGCCGTAGCGCCCGCGGTCCAGCCGACCGTCGCGGACGATCGCCCCACCGATGCCGGTGCCGAGGTTCACCATCACCAGCTGGTCGGTCCCGGCTCCCGCGCCGAAGCGCCACTCCGCCCAGGCGGCGGCGTTGGCGTCGTTCTCGACCACGACCGGCAGCCGCAGCCGGGAGCTGAGCGCGTCCCGCAGCGGCTCGTTGCGCCAGGACAGGTGCGGCGCGAACAGCACCCGGGCCCGGTCCGAGTCGACGAAGCCGGCCGCGCCGATGCCGACCGCATGCACGTCGTGACGGTCCGCCAGGTGCAGCACCAGCTCGGTGATGGTGTCCTCGACCACCTTCGGGCTCTTGCTGCGGTGCGGGGTCTCGGTGCGCACCTGCTCCAGGATCCGGCCCTCGCCGTCGACCACCCCGGCGGCGATCTTCGTCCCGCCGATGTCGATGCCGACCGTGGGCAGCCGCAGCACGCCCGGACGCGGAGCCCTCTCCCGTCGCGGGGACGTACCCGGCGTACGCCTGGTACCTGTGCGGGTGTACGCGCTGCTCACGTTCCGTCCGTTCCGTCGTCGGGCCCCCGCCACACGGTACGCGCGCCCCCTGCGCCCCGGCGCGCAGACCCGCCCCGCGCGCCGCCGCTGCGCCGCTCCGGTTACCCGGCCTGCTCCAGCATGGCGAGCAGGCGCTCGGAGAACAGGTACGCGTCCCCCGGCCAGCGGGCGGAGAGGTAGTTGCCGTCCTCGACCACGAACGCCGCGCTGTGGTCGGTCGCGGTACCGCGCCGGGTGGCGGCGTGGGGCCCGCGCTGGAAGTCGCCCGGCGCGGCGAGGGCGGCGGTGATCTCGTCCTGCACATACGCCGGGTAGGTCCGGTAGTAGCGGCCGAGCCGCCAGGCGGTCAGCAGGTAGGCGGAGCGCTCCAGGTAGCGGGGCAGGCCCGTGGTCTGGCGGCCGTGCAGCACGCTGCGGCCGGTGTCCGGGTCCAGCGCGCGGGCCAGCACCAGCGGACCGTGGCAGATCGCCGCCACCGGCCGCCCGAGCCGCCAGAACTCGGCCACCCTGCGCTGCAGTTCGGCCGAGCCCAGGTACTGCCGCATGCCCGGGGCGTGGCCGCCGGGCAGCAGCAGCGCGTCATAGTCGGCGGCCACCAGCTCCGACCAGGCCACCGCGCCCCGGAAGGCCGGGGCGGCGACCATCCGGCGGTAGAACTCCTTCGGCTCCGATTCGGCGCCGAGCCGGCCGAAGAGCACCCCGTCCAGCAGCCGCGGATCGGCGACGGGCGTGGTGCCCGCGCGCTCGGTCGCCACCACCACCTCGTGGCCCGCCTCCGTCAGCCGTTGCCACGGCACGGCCACCTCGGTGACGTCGAAGTCCCGGTCCGGAAGGGGCATCAGTACGCGCATGCGGCCATCATCCAGCATCTGCGGCCGACGGCGGCGTCCCCTCACGCTGTCGGGGTGCCATCCGCCCGGCGGACCCGGCCGCAGGCGGCCCGCAGGACGGCCGGCGGACTGCGGATGTAACGCTTTCGGGCTCCGCGCATTAGAACGGGCTGTCCTGACCGCGGACATCGTTGTGGCCGCCCTGGGGGGCGCGCACCATCAACTAGACCATTTCCTTGAGGGCTCCCATGATGAGATCACGGGACTTCCCAGCATTCGCCGCCGCCGTGTTGATCCGGCGGAACAGCGTGGCATAGGTCTCCACGTCGCCCTCTTCCTCGAAGCACAAGGTGCTTGTCGGAGATTCGGCGTAAATGACATCGGCCTCACTCGAAGCCGGGAAGCTCATAATGACGAACGGGCCGAACAGGCAGGCGTTCATCGGATCATCCTGCGGGAGTACCCGTAGCTCGATATTTTGCCTCCGACTGTCCATGATCAGGGACTCCAGCTGGGGCTTCATCACTTCTGGCCCACCGACGCGGTGGGCCAGAGCACTCTCTGAAATGACGACCCGCAACTGCAGCGAGTGCTCTCGCGTGAGAACCATTCGACGTTCTTGTCCAAGGTTGATCCGAGCGTCTACGGCCGCTGGGGTCAGCTCCGGCGATTGAAGCCGAACAAGCGCCCTAGCATATTCCGGCGTCTGGAGCAGGCCGGGAATGATATTGGTCTCGACGCTGCACAGCTTGGAGGCGTCCCATTCGACCGCAATATATGCGGCATAGGCCGAATCCACGGCATCGGCGTAGGGCGACCACCAACCCTTTTGCTTCGATTCGCGGGCGAGGAGCTCCATCTCGCTCCGGCCGCCCGGGTCCGCAACGCCGTAGGCATCCAGCAGGGCCCGTAGATCCGGAAGCCTGATGCCCGACTGGGCGTTCTCGATCCGGCCGATCTTCGACTCGGCGGACCCGAGCACCAGCGCGGCATCGGCATGCGTCAGGCCTGCCGCAACCCGCAGCTCCCGGAGGCGTCTCGCCAAGCGCCGCTGACGGATCGTCGGACTGTTGTTGATGGGCATGCAGCGCTCGTCTCTCCCAACGGGTTTGCAGGTCAAGTGTGCCGCTCGCCGACTGTGACGGCAACACCCTGTGCAAGCCCACCAAAGTAGGGACTTGACACTTTGATGGGAGCAAGGTGCAGACTACCTACTGTGGCGACACCCCGTCAGATCCTGATGACTTCGCCTCCCGTCAGTTGGAAGCCAGGAGAAGCGGCTGACCAGCGCACCCGCCCTGCAGGCCGCCATCGCGACCGATTCGGGGCCAGGGTCGCGACTCGGCTTCTTTTGCAGCTGGACAAGATCTGTTAGAGCACGAGAGCAAAGAGGAGACCTGGAATGAAGACGCTCTTACGTCACGTGCGCTGGTTCCCGGCGACACCGGACCCGGCCGAGACCATCCCGCCGGCCGGCCGCCAGTTCAACACCTTCTGGATGGGCCAAACCGTTTCGCAGTTCGGCGACCGGATCAGCGAATTGGCGCTGCCACTGATCGCGGTGGCCATGCTGCACGCGGACGCGCAGCAGACGGCCCTGCTGACGGCGCTGATCTGGCTGCCGAACACAGCGGCCCCGGTCGTCGGCGCCTGGGTCGACTCCCGTACCCACAAACGGCTGCTGCTGATCGCGGCCGACGTGCTGCGGGCCGTCGCTCTGCTGAGCCTGCCGATCGCCTACGCGGCGCACGGCCTCGGGCTCACGCAGTTGTACCTCGTCGGCGCAATCACCGGCATGGGGCAGACGGTCTTCGACGTCTCCTATCCGACGTTCTTCGTCACGCTGATACCGTGGTCCGCCTACGTGGCCGCCAACAGCAAGCTCAGCACCAGCCGTTCGATATCGTTCGTGATCGGCCCCGCGGTCGGCGGCGCGCTCGTCCAGGCGCTCACGGCGCCTGTCGCCGTGGTCGCGGACGCGGTTTCCTTCCTGTTCTCCGCGACCGTGATCAGCCGCATCAGGACTCCGGAGACACCGCCCGCGTCCGACGCCCACCTTCCGCTGCGCACCAGGCTGGCCACCGGCGCGCGCTTCGTCTTCGGGCACGCGATCCTGCGCGCCAGCCTGACCTGCTCGGCCACGATGAACTTCTTCATGTTCGCCGCGCAGGCCATCGTCATCCTGTTCGCCAACCGTGTGCTGGGCCTGTCGGCCGGCACGATCGGCCTCTCGCTCGGGGCGGGCGCGGTCGGCGGTCTGATCGGCGCGGTGGTGGCACGCAAGGTCATCGACGTCGTCGGCCTCGGCCGGATGATCATGCTGGGGGCCGTCTTCTACCCCAGCCCCCTGGTACTGCTGGCCGTCGCCGGCGGCACTCACTGGAGGAGCGTCATCCTGTTCGGCGCGATGCAGTTCCTGTCGGGCATGGCCGTGATGTTCTTCGACATCGGCAACAATTCCCTCAGGGCGGCGGTGACGCCCGACAACCTGCGCAGCCGGGTATCCGGCGCCTACAGTGCGATCAACTACGGCTGCCGGCCTCTCGGCGCCCTGGTCGGCGGCTGGCTGGGGACGGTGAGCGGGATGCGGCCGACCCTGCTCGTCGCGGGTGTCTGTGGTGCGCTCGGCGTCCTGTGTCTGTTGCCGTCCCCCATTCCCGGCATCAAGGTCGTACCGGAGTCCGTCAACAAGCCCTGAGCCTCTCGGTGCCGACGCCTCGCGTCGGCCCGATGCCGAGTCGTGCGACCCCGGGCGCGGTCAGCCGGCCGTAGGTGGCGGCGGTCATCAGGCGCACGTACTCAACCCAGCTGGCCTCGCTTACCGTCTCCGGCCGATGCTCCGCAAAGGGGATCACGACTCCTCCCCGACGGCGAGATCCTCAACGATCTGCAGGAGGTTGAAGAGCGCGGACACGAGCGCCCCGATCTCCAACTGCAGCTCCGATGCGGGGACGGCGGACAGGTCACGGCCGCGCACAGGAGCAAGGCCGTTGCGAGCGACTCGGACGCGGAAGCCCTCATGGACGGCATGACCTTCGGCATGCCCTGAGCGAGCCGGTCCAAGGTATGACCTGGCATCCTCATGCAGATGAGCGAGACGAACGAGCGTCGGGACATCCCGAAGGACCGCTGGGTCTTTGGCCTGGAGGAGATCCCCGCATCTGCCAGGGGCGAGGACGGGGCACCTCATCGTGTTGCCTGCGCGTTCGACACCACCGTCATCAGCGCTCCTGAAGGCACGCCCCAGGCGCTGTGCTGGGCAGCGGAGGAGATCGTTTCCCAATGCGGGCCCGACTGGGTGGTCTCGTCAGTCCTCCTGCAGTGGCTCAGGATCGAAGCCGGCGATGAGCTCCGGCTTGGGGTGGAGAGCTGCCTGCTGGAGCGCGTCTCCGACGATCGGATTCGCCTGCACGCCAACTACAACCAGTGGGACGAGTTGGTCGTACCCATGACGGATGTTCGGCGCATGCTGATCGACATGATGCACTTCCTCACCAAGGAGGCCCGTCAGCCGCTGCCGAGCTCACGCATCCGGCGCCTCGGGGAACAGGACTGGACGCAGAAGCGCACCGCTGAGTAGCTGGACATCTGCCGGCCTCGGACGCGTCTTGGGGCGCGTACCGCGCTACGCAGCAACCCTCTTAGATCAGACCGCGGTCAAGCGAGATGAGTCCGTCGTGGAGGCCGTTCGTGCGCCCCATCGGCGGCCTCGAAATCGTTGCCGGCTGCGCCAACCTGCCAACCTGCTGCGCAATTCTGACGCTGGGTCAAGATCGCCAATGTTCGAAGGCGGAGGAGCGTGGTTGTGCGCTATCGTCCTTTGTCAACGAACTCAAGCGTTATGTGACCCCGGCGGTGCTACCAACACCCCGGGGTCCGACACAAGGAGACAGACCTCCTCATGCACGTCCATCTTAGCCGCCACACGCGCGGTTTCCTCATCCTGCCCAACTCCCTGCTCCAGGACCGGGGGCTGACCTACACCGCCCGGGGCCTGCTGGGCGACCTGCTCTCGCGCCCCGACGGCTGGCGCGAAGACGGTCGGCACATGGCCGACACCAGTCCTCAGGGCCGACTCGCGGTCGCGAAGGCCCTGCGCGAGCTGACCGCCGCCGGGTACTACCGGGTGCTGCGGGTCCGTCAGTCCGACGGAACCTTCGTCAGCGAGGCGCACGTCTACGACACCCCACAGAGGGACCCGCAGGTCACTCCGACTGCCGTCCTTCCGGGCCCCGGTGGTGCGACAGCCGATCGCTGCGGCACCAACCCCGTAAAGGACCAGGGGAAAGCACCCACCCTCCCCGCACCCCGCCGTGCGACCGGGCAGCCGCCGTGCGGCAGCCCGAGCGAGACCCCGTCGCCTGACGGTTCATCACAGCAGGCTGCGGAAGCACTCCTGCGGGTCGTCGGCACCGAACCCCGTCTGCGCCTGGGGAGTATTGAGGCGCTGGCCCTCGCGCCCCAGGTCGCCGCCTGGTTGGAACGTGGCTGCACCGAACTCGACCTCAGACATGCCCTGTTGACCGGTCTTCCGGAGCGCGTCCACAGCGCGACCGCGCTGCTGCGCGACCGGCTCATCCGCAAACTCCCGCCCGCTCCGGTCCAGTTGTCCACATCCGTCGCCGCGCCCCTGATCGACTGCCCCAACTGCGGCGATCCGGTGCGGCAGGCAGGCATCTGCCGCACCTGCGCCGGGCTCGGCCCGCGCGCGGTCGCCGTCGGCGCCGGCGAGGCCGCCACCAGACGCGGAGCCGCCCGCGTCCGCGCCGCGCTACGGCCCCGCGGCGGCCTGCCCTCCCCCAGCAGAGCCTGACCCGCCGCCGGGCCGGACGTTCGGCCCGTGATGTGCTGGAGAGGTTGCTGCCGTTGACGTTGAGCGAGGGGCGAAGCAGACATGGATGTGTACGAGGCCGTGGACAGCCGTCGGGCCGTGCGGGCGTTCAGCGATGAGCCGGTGTCCAGGGCGGTGCTCGAACGCGTGCTGGCGGCAGCGACGCGGGCACCGTCGAGTGGGAACCTCCAGCCGTGGCATGTGTATGTCGTGACCGGAGAGCCCTTGGCCGAGCTGAAGCAGCGCGCGACGGCCAGGGCGCTGGCGGGAGACCCGGGTGACGAACGGGAGTACCCGATGTACCCGGCCGAGATGAACTCGCCGTACCTGGACCGCTTTTCCTCCGCAGCCGCCCAGCGGTACAAGGCACTGGGAATCGAGCGCGAGGACCCCGAAAGGCCGGTGAAAATCGCCGCCCTGAACTCGGGCGCATTCGGGGCACCGGTGGTGCTGTTCTGCTATCTCGACCGGACGATGGAGCCCGGACAGTGGGCGGACGCCGGAATGTACTTGCAGACGGTCATGCTGCTGCTGAGGGCGGAAGGGCTGCACAGCTGCCCCCAGGTGATGTGGACGATGTACCGCAGGACCGTCAGCCAGGCAGTCGGAGCCGACGACGGGCTCGTCCTGCTCTGCGGTCTGGCGGTCGGATTCGAGAAGGAGGACGTGCCACGGCTGCGCACCGGCCGGGCGGACATGGCGGAGACGGTGAGCTTCATCGGGGAGTGACCGCCGGGGCGGTTCAGCCAGGCGGCTCAGGCCGGGGCCCGTTCCGCCGGCAGGCTGCGCGAGCGGCGGCGGCCCGGTTTGACCACGCCGAGCACGGTCGCGGTGAGGTAGAGCAGGAAACCCACGCAGGGGGCGATGACCAGGGTCCAGCCCGGCGCGTAGAAGCTGGCGAACAGCCCGGGGCCGGTTCCCGGCCCGACGATGGCGGCGACGGCGGCGTCCGCCCTGGGGCGCAGGGCGAACCAGACGGCCGCCACCGCCGCCAGGCTGAGCAGGAACTTCGCGCCTACCCAGCGGTCCCGCAGCAGGCTCCATCGACCGGCCGTCAGCAGCAGGCCGCTGGCGATCGACAGCAGGCTCAGGGGCAGCAGCAGCGTGTCGATCAGCAGTTGCATCGCGAGGTAACGGCCGTGCCGGTCGGCCGGATCGGCGGCGGCGGCGGTCCCGAGCGTGAGCAGCACCAGGTCGAGTCCCAGCCAGCCGAGTGAGGAGACCAGGTGCGCGATGATCGCGACCTGCCGCGCTCGGCGGCCCAGCCTGAACGGCCTCGCGGCGTCTCGCTGCGGGGTGTCCCGCTGCGCGGCGGTCATCGCGTCATCTCCCTCTGCCGGGAGCCGACCACGAAGACCGGTCCGCCAAATCGCCACCCGCGCAGCGGATTTCTGCTGTTCGTAGCCCCTCGTCCCCAGTGCGACAACATAGGCGACTGCGCCGGCGGAGGTCGAACCACCCGCTGACGCAGCCAGGCCCAAGCACATCGGAATCCCGGTCCGGGGTCGTCGTACGCCTGGGGGGAGTCCCGCTACTCCCCGGGGAGGAGCGCCGAAGGTGGAGGGAGGTCAGGACAGGAGCCGGAGGGGCTCCTCCCACAGGGCAGCCCGTCCGCGCGGAAACTGGCCCGACTCGCCGACGTCGTCAGTACGTAGCGAGCCAACTCTGCGGACAGAACCGGGCGGCGGGACGGTGGGAACGGGTCACGGTCGAACGCGACCTGCCGCCCTCGGCCGCAGCGGTGCTGCGCACCGAGTAGCGGTCGACTCTGTGACGCTCCATCAGGAGAGGGCCAGGGCCAGGTAGAAGTCCACGCGGTCCTCCAGGCGGGAGAGGTCGCGGCCGGTCAGTTCCTCGATCCGGCCGATGCGGTAGCGCAGGGTGTTGACGTGGACGTGGAGGGCGGCGGCGCAGCGGGTCCAGGAGCCGTCGTAGCGGAGGAACGCCTCCAGGGTGCGGACCAGGTCGGCCTGGTGCTCCAGGTCGTAGCCGATGACCTTGTCCAGCAGCCGTCCCCGGAACGCCCGGCGGACCTCGTCCGGGACGGCGGCGAGCAGCAGGACGTGCGAGGCCAGCTCCTCCGGTCCGGCGACGCAGATCCGGCCGTTGCGGGCGGCGGCGATCCGGCGGGCGTGCCGGGCCTCCTCCAGCGCGCCGCGCAGGCCGCCGGCCGAGGCGGCCGGGGCGCTGGCGCCGAGGGTGAGCCGGCCCTCCGGGCCGAGCGCGGCCTCCAGCGGGCCGAGCAGGCTGCGCAGCCGGTCGGCGGTGGGCTCGTCCTCGGGCGCCTGCGGCAGCAGCAGCACCGCGCCGGAGCCGCCGCCGCCGATCAGCGCCCGGTCGTCGGCGCCGGTCAGCGCCTCGACCAGGGCGGCCCGGATCGCCCCGTCGGGCAGGCCGACGCTCTCGGCGGAGACCACCACCCAGGACTCCGGGAACTCGGCCCCGCCCAGTGCCATGGCCAGCGAGGCGTCCAGGGCGCGGCGCAGCTCGTCCGGCGGGGCGTCGCGTTCGAGCAGGGTGAAGACCTCGTCGGCGAGCAGGCTGCGGAGCCGACGGCTCTGGTCGCGGCGGGTGCGCTCGGCCCCGGCCAGCCGGGCGACGTTCTCGGCGAGCTGGCGGCGCTTGGGCGTCCACTCGGTGACGTCGCCCTCGACCACCAGCATCCACTGGGCCAGCAGCGCGGCCTCGGGGCCCTCGGCGGGCCCCTCGGCGACGGCCGGCAGCAGCGAGAACTGGCGGTCGCCGACCCGGGCCCGGACGGCGGGGCCCGGTCCCCGGCGGCGGCTGTCGAGGTGGGCCCGGACCAGCGCGTCGCGCTCGGCGTCGGCGAGCCGCTCCGGTGGTCCGGCGACCACCCGGCCACTGGGGGTGAGCACCCAGCAGTCGAGGTCGAGGTCGCCGCCGAGCAGTTCCAGCACCGCGTCCAGGCCGGCTCCGCCGCTGGCGGAGACCAGGGCCCGGTGCCGGTCGACCAGCGCGGACAGGTCGGCCGCGCGGTCGGCCGAGACCTGGCGCACGACGAACTCGGTGAGCTCGGCGAAGGCCACGTCCTCGGCGACCGCGAACAGCGGCATCCGGTGCCGTTCGCAGGCCGCGACCAGGTCCTCGGGGACGGGTCCGACCTCCGCCTCCCCCGCGGCCAGGCCGACCGCCCCGGCGCCGGCTAGGACCCGGACGAAGCGCTCGGAGTCCTCGGCGCTCTTGCGCCAGAGCATGCCGGTGAGCACCAGCTCGCCGCCGTGGAGGTAGCGCCCGGGGTCCTGCAGGTCGGTGGTCATCACGCCGGAGACCACCCGGTCCAGCTCCCCGCTCCCCGCGAGCAGCCGCAGGCTGGGTGCGGTTGGGGCGAGCAGTGCGCCGATCCGCACGGTCGTACCTCCGTCTGCGATGGGGTCCCCCCTGCTCGAAGAGCTGGCTCGGAGAGCTTGGGGGAGGGTGGGGTGGGTGGGGCAGTTGGGGCAAGTGTTGCCGCACGTTACCGGAACGCGCCCGCCGGAAGGCAAACCCGGCGGGCGCGTTGGGCTGTGCCCCGGCCCGATCGGCCGGTCGGCGATCAGCCGGTCAACCGGTCGGCGGTCAGCCGGTCAGCCCCCCGGCGCGCCAGCAGCGGCTCGATCTCGGGCGCGCGGCCGCGGAAGTTGGCGAAGGCGGTCAGCGGGTCGAGGCTGCCGCCGCGCGAGAGCAGCTCGCGACCGGAAGTGGTCGCCGTTCTCGCGGCGCATGCCGCCGTTCTCCTTGAACCACTCGACCGTGTCCGCGTCCAGCACCTCGGACCAGATGTAGGCGTAGTACCCGGCGCTGTAGCCGCCGCGAAGATGTGCGCGAAGTAGCCGGTGCGGTAGCGCGGCGGGATCTCCGCCATCGTCAGGCCAGCCTGCTCCAGCGCCGCCGCCTCGAAGGCCTCGAGGTCGGTGCCCGGGTCCACCCCGGCCGCGAGCGCGTGCCAGGCCCAGTCCAGCAGCGTCGGCGGCCAGGTACTCGACGGTGCGGAAGCCCTCGCCGAAGAGCTTGGCGGCCTTCATCTGCTGCACCAGCTCGGCCGGCATCGGCTCGCCGGTCTGGTAGTGGCGGGCGTAGTTCGAAAGGACCTCGGGCCAGATCGACCACATCTCGTTGACCTGCGAGGGGTACTCGACGAAGTCGCGCGGGACGCTGGTGCCGGCGAAGTACGGGTAGCGCACGTCGGAGAACAGCCCGTGCAGGGCGTGGCCGAACTCGTGGAACATCGTGTTGACCTCGTCGAAGGTCAGCAGCGTCGGCTCGCCCGGCCGGGGGCTTGGCGATGTTGAGGTTGTTGACCACGACCGGCTTGGTGCCCTGAGCATCGGACTGCTCGACGAGCTCGTTCATCCAGGCGCCGCCGCGCTTGGACTCGCGCGCGTAGAAGTCGCCGATGAACAGGCCCAGCGCGCTGCCGTCGCTCGTCGAAGACCTCGAACACGCGCGCGTCCGGGTGGTAGGCCTGGAGATCGGGGCGCTCGGTGAAGGTCAGGCCGTAGACCTGGCCGGCGGCGAAGAAGACGCCGTCCTGTGCAGGACGCTCTGCAGCTCCAGGTAAGGGCGCAGCGCGGCGGAGTCGATGTCGTACTCGGACTTGCGCACCTTCTCCGAGTGGTACTGCCAGTCCCACGCCGCGATCTGCGCGTCTCCGTTGGCCGCCGCAGGGCCTCGGCCTCCTTGCGCGCGTTGGCGACGGCGGGCGACACGAGGCGCCCGAGCATCCCCTCGACGGCCTCGACACTGCCGGCGGTCTGGTCCCCGACGGCGTAGGCGGCGTGCGAGGCGAATCCGAGCAGCGCGGCCCGCTCGGCCCGCAGCATCACGATCTGCCGGATGACCTCGCGGTTGCTCTCGAATCCGCGCCCGACCGAGGCCTCGAGCAGGCGGCGGCGCACCTCGCGGTTCTCCAGCGTGGCCAGCTCGGACTGGTTGGAGAAGAGCTTGAGGCTCAGCACGTACTTGCCCTCGTGCCCCAGCGCCTTGCCGTTCTCGGCGGCCGCGGCCACCCCGTCCTCGGACAGGCCGGCCAGCTCGGCCGCGTCGTCGAGGACGAGGGCGCGCGGCCTGGTGTCGGCCAGCAGATTGCGCTGGAAGGTCGTGCGGAGCGTGGCCAGTTCGGCATTGAGCTCGCGCAGCCGTTCCTGCTGCGCCCCGTCCAGCTCGGCCCCGGCGCGCACGAACTCCTCGTGGTACTTCTCGATCAGCCGCTGCGCCTCGCCGTCCGGCAGCGGCAGCGACTCCCGCGCTGTCGTACAGGGCCTTGATACGCGCGAAGAGCGCCCCGTCGAGGTGGATCGCGTCCTGGTGCGCGGCCAGCCGCGGCGCGATCTCGGCCTCGATCTGCCTGGACGCTCGTCGTTGGTGTCGGCGGCGGACTGGTTGAAGAAGACCCGCGCGACGCGGCGCAGCAGCGCGCCGGAGCGCTCCATCGCGACGAGCGTGTTCTCGAAGTCGGGCGCCTGCGGATTCCCGGCGATCGCGGCGATCTCCGCCAACTGGTCGGCCATGCCCCGGCTCGAAGGCCGGGCAGGTAGTGCTCCTCGCGGATGTCCGCGAACGGTGGGAGCTCGAACGGCAGGGTGCTGGGACTGAGGAAGGGGTTGTCCGTAGTCATCCGCCAGACACTACGCCCAGTGGTGTCCACCGCGCCTCCCGCATTTCTGTTCGTTTCGGCCACCTGCGGCGGGCCGGGACGCCATCCTGTTCCACCTCATCGGCAGCGGCGGAGGACCGGGGACATGGACGACGTACACAGAGGCATTTCGACTGCTCCGAGACGGTGGGCACGGCCCTGGCCGGTGACGCTGCTACTCCCGGCGATCCTGGTCGTCGTGCTGTGCACGATGCTGCTGGGCGAGCCGCAGCGGGCGTCGGGCGCCACGGCCGCCGACGGCAGCGCGAGCCGGCTGCTCGCGCCCGGCGTGTGGACGGCACTGACCGGGGACAACCTCTGGGTGCTCACGGTGAGCGACGAGCGCGGCCCGACCATGTCCGTGCTGGTCGGCCATGACGCCGGGCGGCGGGCCTGCCCGGTGGTCGACGACATCGGCACCGTCGGCGGCGGCACCTGGATCGACCTCCGCCCCGCCGACGGGGCCACCGCCTCCCCCGCGGCCGACGCCACCGGCTGCGCCCTGCTGGCGGAGACCATCGACAACGACAACACCGGCCTCATCACCACCGTGCTCAGCAACGGCGCCATGCTCTCGATGACCTCAGAGGGAAATTGACCCGTACCTGACCAACATCAGGCCGCTGACTTGGAGAAACGTACAGCCCCGGCGTCCCACGCCGGGGCTGCTCTTCATGGCATCAGTGACTGCCTCCTCGCCCCCGCTCGCTTGTCTACTTGCTCACACGCCGGAGAACGCCGGGGGAACAGTCGGGGGCGCGGGCACCGCCGGACGCGCTCCGCCGACGACTCGAACGACGTACCGAGCGCGGGCTCCCACCCGAACCGGCCCCCGGGCCGGACATTTGGACCAGCACCGCGAGACATCACACAGAGGAGTCACCGCATGGAGTTCCTGCGGCCCGCCACTTGGGACGAGGCACTCGCAGCCAAGGCCGCGGACCCGTCCGCCCTGCCGATCTCCGGCGGCACGGACGTGATGGTCGAGCTCAACTTCGACCGCCACCGCCCGGCCGCCCTGCTCGACCTCAACCGGATCGGTGAACTCACCACCTGGGAGCGCGGCACCTTCGAGGGGCAGCGCGGAGAGGTCGTCCGCCTCGGCGCGGCCGTGCCCTACGCCCGGATCACCGCCGAACTGTCGGACGCGCTGCCCGGCCTGGCCATCGCCGGGAACACCGTCGGCTCCCCGCAGATCCGCAACCGGGGCAGCGTGGGCGGCAACCTCGGCGGGGCCTCCCCGGCCGGTGACGCCCACCCCGCCCTGCTGGCGGCCGGCCGGGACGTCCTGGTCGAGGCCGAGTCCGTGCGCGGCACCCGGCTGATCCCGATCGACGAGTTCTACGTCGGGGTGAAGCGCAACTCGCTCGCCCCCGACGAGCTGATCCGCGCCGTCCGGATCCCGGTCGCCGACGGACCGCAGACCTTCTCCAAGATCGGCACCCGGAACGCCATGGTGATCGCGGTCTGCGCGTTCGGCTTCGCGCTGCACCCGCCGACGGAGCACCGCGAGCTCGGAACGGTCGGCACCGGCATCGGCTCCGCCGCGCCGACCCCGCGCCGTGCCCCCGAGGCCGAGCTCTTCCTCACCGAGGAGCTGGCCGAGCGCGGCCTGTGGCAGAGCGGCGGCCTGCTCGGCCCGGCCGCGATCCAGCGCTTCGGCGAGCTGGTCGCCGCCGCCGCGTCGCCCATCGACGACGTCCGCGGCAGCGCCAGCTACCGCCGGCACGCGCTCGCGGTGATGGCCCGCCGCACCCTGACCTGGAGCTGGAACGAGTACACGCAGTCCCTGAGGAGCGCAGCATGAGGGTGACCTTCCAAGCCAACGGCCGACAGGTCGAGGCCGACGACGTGTGGGAGGGCGAGAGCCTGCTGTTCATGCTGCGTGAGCGGCTGGGCCTCCCCGGTTCCAAGAACGCCTGCGAGCAGGGCGAGTGCGGCTCCTGCACGGTCTACCTGGACGGGGCGACGGTCTGTTCCTGTCTGGTCGCGGCCGGCCAGGTGCAGGGCCGCGAGGTCCGCACCGTCGAGGGCCTGGCCGACGACGAGACCGGGCTCGACCCGGTGCAGCAGGCCTTCGTCGACGCCGGCGCCGTCCAGTGCGGCTTCTGCACCCCGGGGCTGCTGGTCCAGACCCACGCCCTGCTGGAGCGCGACCCGCAGCCCGGCGACAACGACATCCGCGAGGCCCTGTCCGGCAACCTCTGCCGCTGCACCGGCTACGAGAAGATCATGGACGCGGTCCGCCTCGCGTCCGCCCGCCGCTGCGCCACCCCCACGGAGGCGAACTCGTGAGCACCCACACCATCCGCGGTGAGAAGAACCTCCAGGACATCACCACCGCCCACCCGGACGGCATCGGCGGCTCGCCGCTGCGGCCGGACGGCACGCTCAAGGTCAAGGGCGAGTTCGCCTACTCCTCCGACCTGTGGCACGAGGACATGCTCTGGGGCATGGCGCTGCGCGCCCCGCACGCCCGGGCCCGGATCCTCTCGGTGGACATCTCCGAGGCGGTCGCCCAGCCCGGCGTCTACGCCGTGCTCACCCACGAGGACATCCCCGGCAGCAAGCTCTACGGCCTGGAGGTCGTGGACCAGCCGGCCCTGGCGATCGATCAGATCCGTTACCACGGCGAAGCGGTGGCCATCGTCGCAGCCGACCACCCGGAGACCGCGCGCCGCGCCCTGGCGAAGATCAAGGTCGAGTACGAGGTACTGACCCCGATCGTCACCGACGAGCAGTGCCTGGACCCGGAGACCCACGGCTACGTCCACGAGCCGCACGAGTACAAGGCGCACGCCTCCGGCAACATCGTCCACTCGCAGAAAGTCGTCTCCGGGCTGGGCGTGACCGACGAGGTCCGCGCCCTGGCGGACGTCGTGGTGGTCGGCGAGTACGAGGTCGGGCATGCAGGACCAGGCCTTCCTCGGCCCCGAGTCCGGCCTCGCGGTGCCGGCCGAGGACGGCGGCATCGACCTCTACGTCGCCACCCAGTGGCTGCACGTCGACCGGCAGCAGATCGCCCCGGTGCCTCGGCCTGCCGGAGAACAAGGTCCGGCTGACCCTGGCCGGCGTCGGCGGCGCCTTCGGCGGACGCGAGGACCTGTCCATGCAGATCCACGCCTGCCTGCTGGCCCAGCGCACCGGAAGGCCCGTCAAGATCGTGTACTCCCGCGAGGAGTCCTTCTTCGGGCACGTCCACCGCCACCCGGCGAAGATGCGCTACGAGCACGGCGCGACCCGCGACGGCAAGCTGGTCTACATGGACGCCCGGATCGTCCTGGACGGCGGCGCCTACGCCTCGGCCTCCCCGGCCGTGGTCGGCAACGCCTCCTCGCTCTCGGTCGGCCCGTACGAGATCCCCAACGTCAACGTCGATGGCCATCGCGCTCTACACGCAACAACCCCTCCTGCGGCGCGATGCGCGGCTTCGGCGCGGTCCAGGCCTGCTTCGCCTACGAGTCGCAGATGGACAAGCTGGCCGTCGAGCTCGGCATGGACCCGGTGCGAGCTGCGCCAGCTCAACGCCGTCTCCCAGGGCTCGATCATGCCGACCGGCCAGGAGATCGACGCCCCGGCGCCGGTGGCGGAGCTGCTGCGAAGGTCAAGGACCTGCCGCTGCCGCACCCCAACGACTTCCAGGACGTTCGCAGCCTGCCCGGCGCCCTCTCCAACACCTCGCACGGCGAGGGCATCGTCCGCGGTGTCGGCTACGCCGTCGGCATCAAGAACGTCGGCTTCTCCGAGGGCTTCGACGACTACTCGACCGCCCGGGTCCGGCTCGAGGTCATCGGCGGCGAGCCGGTCGGCGATGGTGCACACCGCGATGGCCGAGGTCGGCCAGGGCGGCGTCACCGTCCACGGGCAGATCGCCCGGACCGAGCTGGGCGTCGAGCGGGTGACCATCCAGCCCGCCAACACCGAGGTCGGCTCGGCCGGCTCCACGTCCGCCTCCCGGCAGACCTATATGACCGGCGGCGCGGTGAAGCTCGCCGCCGAGGCGGTGCGCAACGCGCTCTTCGAGCTCGGCCGCGAGCGCTACGGCTGGACCGTCAACGACCTCTCGCTGACCGGCGGCAAGGTCGTCTCCGCCTCCTCCGGCGTCCTGATCTCCATCGCCGACCTGCTCGGCGACCAGGCCATCGACCTGACCCGGGAGCACCACCACCGCCCCACCGTCCCCTTCGACAAGGAGACCGGGCAGGGCTTCGGCCATGTCCAGTACACCTTCTGCGCGCACCGCGCGGTGGTCGACGTGGACGTGGAGCTCGGCCTGGTCAAGGTGGTCGAGCTGGCCGCCGCCCAGGACGTCGGCAAGGCGCTGAACCCGCTGTCGGTGATCGGCCAGATCCAGGGCGGCTCCACCCAGGGCCTCGGTCTGGCGGTGATGGAGGAGATCATCACCCGGGACGGCAAGGTCCGGAACCCCTCCTTCACCGACTACCTGATCCCCACCATCCTGGACACCCCGCCGCAGCCGGTGGAGATCATGGAGCTGGCCGACCCGAACGCCCCCTACGGGCTGCGCGGCGTCGGCGAGGCCCCGACCCTCTCCTCGACCCCGGCCATCGTCTCCGCGATCCGCGCGGCGACCGGCCTGGCCCTGAACCGCGTCCCGGTCCGCCCGGAGCACCTCACCGGCACCGGCAGCTGACCTGCGGTTCCCCACGAACCTCCCCCGGGCGGTGTCCGTTCTTCCCCGCCGCCCGGGGGACCTGCAGCACCAGATCCACCGTCGGATCCACCGGATCCACCGCCGTGTACGGCCCTCGCCGGGGCCGTACGCACCAGGCAGCAGCATCCAGCGAGCCGAACCGTCCCCTGCTACCCCTACCTGATGGGTCCTCAGGACGGCCGCGAGCCCCACCCCAACCACCTATGAACCTTGGGAGTGGAACCCGTGACCCAAATCCCCACGGAATCCAGAGTCACCACCGGCACCGGCACCGAGTTCCCGGAACCGGCACCTAAAGGCCTGCTCGACGCCTATTTCAAAATCAGCGCGCGTGGTTCGACGCTCGGCACCGAGATCCGCGGCGGCCTGACCACGTTCATGGCGATGGCCTACATCATCGTGCTGAACCCGATCCTGCTGTCGGGCGCGGACATCAACGGCCACCACCTGTCCGCGAGCCAGATCACCACGGCCACCGCCCTGGCCGCCGCGGTGACCACCATCGCGATGGGCCTGATCGGCAATGTCCCACTGGCCGCAGCCGCCGGCCTGGGCGTCTCGGCCGCGCTGTCGACGATCATCGTCCCGCACTGCTCCTGGTCCGAAGCCTTCGGCTTCTGCGTGATCTACGGCGCGCTGATCGTGCTGATGGTCGTCTCCGGCCTCCGCGAGAAGGTCATGAACGGCATCCCACTGCCGCTCAAGCACGCGATCACCATGGGCATCGGCCTGTTCATCGCCTTCATCGGCCTGGTCAACGCCGGCTTCGTGGGCACCCACAGCATCAACGGCAACCCGGTGCAGCTGGGTACCAACATGGAGGCCCACCTCGAGGGCTGGCCGGTCGCGCTGTTCGCGTTCACCCTGCTGCTGATCTTCATCCTGCAGGCCCGCAAGATGCCCGGCGCGATCCTGATCGGCCTGGTGTCCGGCACCGTCCTGGCCGTGGTCGTCAACGCCACCTGCCATGTCTCCGTGGCCGCCTGGGGCGGGAGCACCTCGGTGCCGGTGCTGCACGGCAGCCCGGTCGCCGCACCCAACTTCGGCCTCTTCGGTCACATCAGCGTCTTCGGCGCGTTCAGCAGCGGCAAGAGCGGCATGGGCTTCATCAGCGCCTCCGTCGCCGTCTTCACCCTGGTGCTGGCCGGCTTCTTCGACGCCATGGCAACCATCATCGGCGTCGGCACGGAGGCCGGTCTGGCCGACGAGCAGGGCCGCATGCCCGGCCTGACCAAGGCCCTGCTGGTGGACGGCGCGGGCGGCATCATGGGCGGCCTGGCCGGCGCCTCCGGGAACACGGTCTTCGTCGAATCCGCCACCGGCGTCGGCGAGGGTGCGCGCACCGGCCTGGCCAGCGTGGTCACCGGCGGCGTGTTCGCGCTGATGCTGTTCTTCTCGCCACTGGCCCAGGTCGTCCCCGGCCAGGTCGCGGCCGCCGCGCTGGTGGTCGTCGGCTCGATGATGATGGCCCAGGCCCGGCACATCCCCTGGGCGGACCGTGAGATCGCGATCCCGGCCTTCCTGATGTGCGCGGTGATGCCGATGACGTACTCGATCACCGCCGGTGTCGGCGCGGGTGTCGTCTCCTACGTGGCGATCAAGGCAGGTACCGGCAAGTGGCGTGAGCCGGGCGGCCTGATGTGGGGCCTGACCCTGGTGTTCTTCCTGTACTTCTTCATCGGCCCGATCCAACGCATCCTCGGCGTCCACTGACGCCCCGTCCGTAGACCAGCCCCCTCCCCCATTCCCTCCCATCCCCCGTCGAAGGAGCGCGCCGTGCAGGACATCGCCGATCAGCTCAACGTCTGGCACCGGGCCGGCCGCACCTTCGCGGTGGCCACCGTGGTGTCCGTCTCCGGGAGCGCCCCGCGCGATCCCGGAGCGGCCCTGGCCGTCGACGCCGACGGCGAGGCCGTCGGCAGCGTCTCCGGCGGGTGTGTGGAGGGGGCGGTCTACGAACTCTGCCAGGAGGCGCTGACCACCGGCGCCGCCTCGCTGCACCGCTTCGGCTTCAGCGACGAGGACGCCTTCGCGGTCGGCCTGACCTGCGGCGGCATCATCGACATCTTCGTCCAGCCGGTCACCCCCGGCGGCGATCCCGGCCTGGACACCGGCCTCGCCTACGTCCACTCCGGCACCCCGGTCGCCCTGGTCCGCGCCGTCGACGGCACCGCGGTCCGGCTCGGCGCCACCCTCGCGGTCACCCCGGACGCCCACCACGGCAGCCTCGGCCCCTCCGCTGCAGCATTGGAGCACGCCGCGGTCCTGCACGCCCGCGCCATGCTCGACGCCGGCCGCAGCGGCCTGTTCACCCTCGCGTCCGACGGCCGCCCCTGCGCCCCCGACGGCGACGCCACCGTCACCGCCACCTTCTTCGCCGAGTCGCACGTCCCCGCCCCGCGCATGATCGTCTTCGGCGCCATCGACTTCGCCGCCGCGGTCGCCCGCGCCGGCGGCTTCCTCGGCTACCACATCACCGTCTGCGACGCCCGCCCGGTCTTCGCCACCCGGCGCCGCTTCCCCACCGCCGACGAGGTCGTCGTCGACTGGCCGCACCGCTACCTGGACGCCGAGGCCGAAGCCGGCCGACTGGACGGCCGCACCGCGCTCTGCGTACTCACCCACGACGCCAAGTTCGACATCCCGCTGCTGGAACGCGCGCTGCGGATGCCGCTGGGCTTCGTCGGCGCGATGGGCTCCCGCCGCACCCACCACGAGCGGCTGGACCGGCTGCGCGAGGTCGGGCTCAGCGAGCTGGAACTCTCCCGGCTGCGCTCCCCCATCGGCCTCGACCTCGGCGCGCGCACCCCCGAGGAGACCGCGGTCGCGGTCGCCGCCGAGATCGTCGCCCACCGCCGCGGCGGCACCTGCCTCCCCCTCAGCTCCCACGCCGGCCCGATCCACCACGACCACGAGGCCCAGCCCCGCCCCCGCCGCATCGCCTGACCGGCGAGGTCCCGCCTGGTGACGGCCCGTCACATCCGGGACCCGAGTGGGCAGCCCCGGGCCCGGCCCGCTACTGACCTGTTCGGTCGCTCTCCAGCATGGACATCTCCGGCTGCGGTGCCAAGTCGCGCCGATAACAGGTGCCCGGCTTGCCGCCGAGGTCGGCCGGATCCGCCGGGCCGACCAGGACGAACCCGGCCTTGGTCAGAACCTTCTGGGATGCAGCATTTTCGTGGGAGGTGGCCGCCCGCAGCGTGCGCAAGCCGTGCCGTGCCGCCGCCAGCCGGCACAGCGCGTGGACGGTCGCCGTCGCCACGCCGCGGCCGGCGACGTGCTGCGCGACCCGGTAGCCGAGATCGGCGGTACCGTCCTGGACGTTGTAGAGGTTGAACCGACCCAGCACCCTCCAGGCCCGGGACCTGGACCGGGGCCTGGAACTCGGCAACCAGTCCGTCGACATCCTCGCGCGCGTCCAGTCCAGCCGCGCACTGGACTACGTCCGCGAGTTCAACACCGCCCTCATTCCCTGGCGTCGCGAATCCCGCGTCCGCGGCTTCCTCCACCGCACCCGCAAGGAGCTTCACATCGCTGCCTGACCCGACCAGTGCTCTGACCGATTACGTTGGCCGGGTTGTGTCGTACCCGTGTCTTATGGTGTCGGAGTGTCTCGTCGTCGTGATCGGACCGATGTTCGGGTGGCGCGTCGCACCGCCCGGATCGATCTGTGTCTGACCCAAGCACGGGTCCAGCGACGTTCGGGGCGCAGTTAGTGCGCCGCAGTAGGCAACTCAGGAAGGTGGGAACATGAGAGCACTACTCACGTCGTCCGGGATCAAGAACAGCAGCATCCACGACGCGCTGGTCGACCTGCTGGGCAAATCGATCGCCGAGTCGAACGCCCTGTTCATTCCCACCGCCATCTACCCCTTCCCTGGCGGGCCCGGCATGGCGTGGCGGGCGATCGCCGGTGAGGGTCCATCGCCGTTGTGTGGACTGGGTTGGAAATCGTTGGGGATCCTGGAGCTGACGGCGCTGTCGAGCATCGAGGAGGCTGCTTGGGTGCCAACGGTCCAGGCCGCCGACGCACTGCTGGTATGGGGCGGCGACCCCTTGTTTCTCGCCAACTGGATGCGGCGCTCCGGCTTGACCGGCCTACTGCCGACGCTGCGCTCCGAGGCGGTCTACGTGGGGGTGAGCGCCGGGAGCATCGCTGCCGCCTCCACTTTTGCCGAGACCTATCTCGAACCGCCCCGCGGGAACGACGGGCCGTTGAGGTCGGAAGACATCGTCTTCGCCACTCCTCAGGGTGACGTCGACAGGATCCTGGTCACGGGACAGGGCGCGGGACTTGTCGACTTCGCGGTGATCCCGCACCTGGAGCACCCGAACCACCCCGACGCCTCCTTGGCCAACGCGGAGAGGTGGGCGGCGCGGATTCCCGCGCCGACGTATGCGATCGACGACGAAACCGCCATCAAGGTGGTCGACGGTGTCGCCCAGGTCGTCTCCGAGGGGCAGTGGAAACTGTTCCAGCCCTAACCTCAGGCTTGCGCGAGTGCTGGATGCCGACCGCGTCGGTGAGGCTAGGCTCTGCCGCTGACCTGGCCAGATGCGCTCCTTCTTCCGCGGCGGCAACCGCCTGCGGCTGCAACTGCTCTCCGCCGACGACGCATCCTCCGCCTGGCCCGCCACTGGCCCTGGAATGACACGATCACGAGCGCGTTCAACCGGCTGCAAGCCCTACCGAACCCCGACTGACCAGCAGTAACGAGCCACCTGACGAGCAGTCGAACACCCCGGTGCTGTGGAACCCGGCGCCCACCCGACCCGACAGTCCCCAGGGATCATGCAGTCGTCCGAGAACATGACGAGGAGTCAACCCGGCACCGGCAGGCCGATCGTAAGACAAGCAGGTCATCGCGCACCCCGCCCCCCACGTCCACCCGTGGATGCGATCGATCAGCTGGAGACTAGTGCTGCCGGGAATTTTGTGTTGTGGCGGCGTGCGGGGCCTGGTTGCTCTTCGGCACGCACAACCCACCGTCCCACACCCCACCGACCCGGCGAAGTCACCTGGCCATCGCACTAGCGGGGTGGTCGGTCACGCGTCGGTGCGGGTGGCGGTGTAGATGACGGTCAGGCGGGGGTCGGCGACCTGGCCGCCCTCGGCCTCAATGAGGGATGCGAGCCGGGTCAGGAACTGGTCGCGGGCGGGCGGGGCGAGTTCGGCGATGTTCGGGAAGGTCGACCACAGGTCCCGTGCGGTCTGCGGGGTGAGGAGCTGTTGCCATTCGATGATCTCGACGGTGACGTCGTCGAACAGGCCGCCGGCGGTCAACTGCCGTCGCCAGCGGTCGGTGTCGAGCACGTGCGAACGGCTGTCGCGGTAGCCGGGTTCGGCGGGCAGCAGGTCGTGGTAGACGGCATCGAGCCGGTCGCGGAACGCCGTCGGCCGGTTGACGTCGCCGAACTCGTTCCACCAGGCGGCCAGCCACCCGCCCGGTCGGACCAGTTCGCCGAGCTTCCTGGTCGAGCTGACCGGGTCGAGCCAGTGCAGCGCCGTCGCGGCCACCGCCAGGTCGAATCCGCCGGTGAGCTCGGCGGTCTCGAAGTCGGCGACGGTGATCCGCAGCCGGTCGCAGCCGTGGGCGGCGGCGAGGATCGCGGCGAGGCTCTCGCCCGGCTCGACCGCGACCACGTCCGCGCCGGCGGCCAGCAGCGGGCCGGTCGCCAAACCGCTGCCGGCACCGACCTCGAGCACCCGCGTGCCCGGGCGCAGCCCGCAGCGGTCGGCCAGCAGGTCGAACACCCGGTCCGGGTACGGGGGTCGGCCGCGCTGGTAGGCGCCGGCTGCGGCGTTGAACGACATTCGGCGGTTCACC
This sequence comes from uncultured Actinomycetota bacterium, assembly GCA_963743515.1. Taxonomy (GTDB): domain Bacteria; phylum Actinomycetota; class Actinomycetes; order Streptomycetales; family Streptomycetaceae; genus Streptacidiphilus. The sequence continues at coordinate 42,917 of CAVUQN010000029.1, read as the reverse complement.
GAGTCAGTCTGCCAGCGGAGGCGACTCCCGGCATCGGAACGGACCGGTCCTGCAGGGCGTAGTGATGCAGGGAGACGGGGGCGCCGTCGGGGGTGGTCCAGTCCGCCGGGTAGGTGTCGACCCGTCGCCAGCCGGTGCGCTCGTAGAGTGCGATCGCGCTGGACCGCTCGTCGGCGACGACCTCCAGCACGAGGTCGACGCCGCGGTGGGCCGCCCACTCTCGCGCTCGGTCGAGCAGTCGGGCTCCGAGGGCGTGGCCGCGGGCCTCGGGGACGACGAAGAGCCGACCGACTGCGGCGGTGGTGGTGGCGGCGCGAGCTGGGTGCCGTTCGCGGGTACGGACTGCACCAGGACATGTCCGACGACATCGCCCTCGTCGGCCACCGCGACCCAGGCGCCCAGGCTGCTCGCCGGGGTGAGCCAGCGGCCCGGGTCCGTCGGCCACTCCATGGGGTACCCGTCGGCCGTCTGCACCGCGCGGAGGGCCTCGACGCAGCCGTCGAGGTCGGACGGCTGTCGCTCCCGGATTCGGATCTCGGTCATCCGGTGATCGTAGTCAGGGGCGAGGCACAGCCGCCGCCCAGTCTGAGCGGGGAAGCGTCGGCCGCAGGGCTCGCGGATGACCTGCGGGCCGCCGGGAGGTGAATGGTTGAGCGGGTCTGTCGCCTGGCCTCCCGGACCCGTTGACTCCCCTTTCGGAGGCGCTGTAAAAAGTGGCCCGACAGCGCCGTCAGGGCCGCTGAACGACCGCACCGCACATGAGGTGAATGTGGAACCCACGGAACGCGGTCGGTGCGCAGCTCTGCCGGTCTCCCCCTTACCGCGCAGCGTCGTACAGCGCCTCGCAGCGGCGGCAGTCCGACCGTCCCGCTGACGGGACAGGCCTGCCCCCGTCACGCCCCCCACCGACGGCCTCGGCGCCGAACCGGCCTCCCCCGCGCGCCGGCTCGCGGGCGCCGCTGCCGCGGCCTGCCTCGTTCGCATCGCAGTTCGCACCGCTCTGGAGAACTCGTGTCCCCGCTCACCCGTCGTACCTTCCTCGGCTCGGCCGCGGCCCTCGGGGCCGCACTGGGTCTGGAGACCGTCTCCGGCCTCTCCCCCCGGGCCGACGCCGCCACCACCGGCACCATCACCGATGTCCAGCACGTCGTGGTGCTGATGCAGGAGAACCGCAGCTTCGACCACTACTTCGGCAGCCTCCAGGGCGTGCGCGGCTTCGCCGACCGCTCCGCGATCGCCATCGCCGGCGGCTACTCGGTCTTCAACCAGCCCAACGGATCCGGTCGGCAGTACCCCTGGCAGTTGAGCGACACCGCCGCCGCCGACAGCCAGACCCCGGAGATCCTGGCGCAGTGCGACGGCTCGCTGGACCACGGCTGGTCGACCCAGCACGAGGCCTGGGACAGCGGCAAGATGGACGACTGGGTCTCGGCCAAGGGCTCGGTCCGGACCATGGGCTACCTGGACCGGTCCGACATCCCGTTCCACTACGCCCTGGCGGACGCCTACACCGTCTGCGACGCCTACCACTGCTCGATCCTCAGCGCGACCGGTCCCAACCGCACCTACCTGTGGAGCGGGATGATCGACCCGACCGGCAGCGCCGGCGGCCCCGCCTACGACGGCGGTTCGGAGAGCGGCCTGAAGTGGCAGACCTACGCCGAGACCCTGCAGAACGCCGGGGTCAGCTGGAAGGTCTACCAGAACGCGAGCGACAACTTCAGCGACAACGGCCTGGCGTTCTTCAGCCAGTTCGCCAACGCCGCCACCAGCAGCGCGCTCTACGAGCGGGGCATGGCCTCGGTCCCGTCCACCGGCAACACCCCGGTGGACATCGCCAACGCCATCGCGGCCGACGCCAAGGCGGGCACGCTGCCGCTGGTGTCCTGGGTGGTGGCCAACCAGAACACCAGCGAGCACCCCGACGCCCCTCCCGGCAACGGCGCCTACTTCATCGACCTGGTGCTGCAGGCGCTGGCGAGCAACAGCGCCGTGCTCGACTCCACCGTGCTGTTCCTCAACTACGACGAGAACGACGGCTTCTTCGACCACGTCCCGCCGCCGGCCGCGCCCTCCGGCACGACCGGGGAGTTCTACGACGGCGTCAACCTCGGGCTCGGCTTCCGCGTCCCGATGCTGGTGGTCTCGCCCTGGTCGCGCGGCGGCTGGGTCGACTCCCAGGTGTACGACCACACCTCGGTCATCCGCTTCATGGAGACCTGGACCACCGCGCTGGGCACCCCCGCCCTCTGCCCCAACATCAGCGCCTGGCGCCGCGAGGTCTGCGGAGACCTGACCGGCGCCTTCAACTTCGCCGGCCCGGTCTACGGGCTGCCGACGACGCTGCCCAGCACCGCCATCGTCATCGCGCAGGCGGACTGCGACCCGCTGCCCAATCCCGCCCCGGAGACCAACGCGCTGCCGGCGCAGGAGTCCGGCACCCGCCCGGCCCGGGCACTGCCCTACCAGCCCAACGGCTCGGTCGACCACTTCGAGTTCGACGCGAACAACAAGATCCTGCTCTGGCTGAAGATGTCCAACGAGGGCGCGGTCGCCACCAGCGCCGCCCACTTCGCCGTCTACGCCAACGCCAACCGCAGCGGCGGACCGTGGCAGTACACCGTCCCCGCCTACAACGCCTCCACCCAGACCAACGGCACGGCGGGCGACTACTACAACATCGGCTCCGGCTACGGCAACGGCGCCTACGACTTCACCATGGTCGGTCCCAACCGCTTCCTGCGGCACTTCGCCGGCAACGCCACCACCATCGGCAAGAACCTGGAGACCGCCAGCTCCTACGCGGTAACCAGCAGCACCGGCGACCTGGCGGTCTGGTTCACCATGACCAACGCCGCCGCCTCCGGTGAGACCGCGATCTTCACCATCACCTCCGACAACTACCGCAGCGACGGCCCCTGGACCTACACCGTCCCGGCCGGCGGCAGCGTCTCCGACTACTTCAACGCCGTCGCCTACTCCAACGGCTGGTACGACTTCACCGTCACCAACAACCTCGACTCCTCCTGGTCCCGCCGCTTCACCGGCCACCTGGAGACCGGCAGCACCAGCATCACCGGCTGACCCGGTCACGCAAGGCCGTCCGGCCCGTCCAGGCGGGCCGGACGGGCCGGACGTGGTGCAGCGGCGCGTGCTGCTACGGCAGCTTCCACTGCTGGTTCGCGCCGTCGTTGCAGTCCCAGATGTCCAACTGGGTGCCGTTGGCGGTGCTGGAGGCCGGGTCGTCCAGGCAGAGGCCGGACTGGGTGCCCTTGAGGGTGCCGTCCGGCTGCGGGGTCCACTGCTGGTTGCCGCCACCGTTGCAGTCCCACAGGTCGACCTGGGTGCCGTCGGCGGTGCCCTGGCCGATCACGTCGAGGCACTTGCCGGCGTGGGTGAGGGTGCCGTTGGACCAGGTCCACACCTGCGAGGCGCCACCGGTGCAGTCCGACAGCTGGACCGCGGTGCCGTCGACGCTGGAGTCGCCGTTGTCGGCGACGCACTTGCCGGACAGGGCGGAGGTGATCGGTCCGGTGAAGTTCGGGGGCGCACCGGGGCCGGGGGTGAGCTTGAAGTTGTCGAACTCGTCGGTCTGGTAGCCGGTCACCCCGAGGCCGGCCTGGCCGTTGGTGAAGCTGCCGTCGGTGGCGCTGCCCACGGTGACACCGTCGATGGTGGCGGTGAGGGTGGTGTTCTGCATCGAGAGCGAGACCGTGTGCCACTTGCCGATGCCCAGGGCGGTGGTGGTGCCGCTGGCCAGGGTGGTGAAGTTCCAACTGGTGTCGCTCTTGACGATGGACCAGGCGCCGGTGTCGCTGACCCGCAGGTGGTAGGCGTTGAGGCCGTTGTTGTTGCGGCCCTGCTGGTTGACCCGGCCGAGCAGCTCGACGCTGCTCGCCTGCTCGAACATGGTGTCGGCAGTGACCGTGTAGTTCGACCAGCTGCTGTCGCCCATGATCGTGTAGGGGGCGTCGTAGGACTCGTTGGTCCAGCGGATCGGCGTGGTCGCGGCCATCTGACGCAGGCAGGTACCCTTCCGGCCGCCACCGCAACGCACGGTCTGGAAGGCGCCGTTCATGTCCGAGAAGTACTTCGGGGAGGTCGTGGTGGCCGGCGTCTCGAAGTTGTCCGAGTAGGGCAGCTTCAGCGGGGCGGGGGGCGGCGAGACCGCGGTGCCCTTGCCCTGGCCGGTCGTGGTGGTGACGGTGTAGACGTAGCCGGGCTGGAGGGTGAGCGTGTAGCTGCCGTGGGTCGGGGTGATGTCCTGGGTGTGGACGAACCAGTCGGCAGAGTTGTCGGAGTTGACGTCGGTGGCCCAGACATGGACCTTGCCGGCGGACAGGCCGCCGCCGACGGTGAACGTGGCGCTCTGCGCGGCGGTGGCGTCCATGGTCTCGATGACGGTGCTGTAGTCGCGCTTGTCGGGCGACTCCAGCGTGACGTAGCTGCCGTTGCTGCGCGCGCCGCCGAGGTAGCCGGTGGCGGAGTCGAGGTACTGCCAGCCGGGCTTGGCGAACTGGGTGGTCTGCGCGGTGACCCAGGTGGTCTTGCCGATGGTGTAGTTGCCGGACCAGGGCTGGTCGGCGATCGACATGCCGTCGGTGGAGAAGTAGAGGTTGGGGTAGAGCGCGGCGATGACGGGCCAGTTGATGTATGACGTCATTCTGCCGTCGATATAGTCACGATTGATCGCGCGCGCCACCGCCCCTGCACCGTCGTTGGCGTCCTCGGAGCCGTTCTCGCTCGCCCACAGCGGTTTGCCGAGCGCCTGGGCGTTCGCGGTGCTGGGGCAGGAGGTGAAGTCGGTCTGGTAGCCGCAGGGGTAGTGGACGCCGACGATGTCGACCGCCTTGTCGAAGGCCGGGTCCGTGGACATGGCGTCGGCCACGTCCCAGCCGTCGTCGGCGGCGACCACCTTGGTGGCGCCGTAGCCGTGGGACTTCAGTGCGGCCTTGAGCTCCTCGTACCAGGTCGCGTTGAAGCCGCGCTCGTTCCAACCACCGAGGTAGGAGACGGTCAGGTGGTGCTGGGCGGCGCAGCCCATCCATGACATCAGGTAGTTGATGGTGTCGGTGGACCAGAAGTTCCCGCCGCCGATCCAGCCGGGGGCACCCCAGGACAGGCCGTAGAACTGGATGTCGGGGTTGCGGGCCTTGGCCTGCTCGGCCAGCCACCACTCGTAGCCGTTGTTGCAGTCGATGTCGCCACGGGTGTGCTCGATGCTGGGCTCGGCGCCGTCGGTGGAGTTGGTGTCGCCGCCGATCTCCAGCTTGAGGATCTGCAGCGAGGCGCCGTAGCCGGGCTTGAACAGGTAGTCGAGCAGCTGGTTGCGCTGCTTGGTCGGATAGTCCACCAGTAGGCGTGAGTTGCCGCCGCCGCCGGATATCGCGCCGACGCCGTCGAAGGTGAGGCCGGTACCGGTGCCGTTGACGGTGATGGCGGTCGAGGTGCCCGCCGCCGTGGGGGTGGCGACGGCAGCGGGGACGGCAGCGGGGACGGGGGCGGCCTCGGAGGCCGACGAGGTGCCCACGCCACCGAGCATGCCCATGAGCAACAGGGCCCCGCTGAGGGCGATGCGGCATGCTGAGGACAGGCGTCTGCGACCCATAGATACTCTCCAGGGTGAGGGTGGGCGTGGGAAGTTGGCGCTTACTGTTGCTCAATATGCGGGCGATATCTGCAACAGTCAACAAGTCCCACCAAAATCGCGCTACCCCTGGTGCGCCGAGCGCGGGACGGGGGCTCAGCCGAGCCGGAGCCGGATGTGGCCGCGTCGCCGGGGGAACATCCGGGCGCTCAGTGAGCGGGGGAACTCCGGTCCGGTGCGCACCAGTTCATAGGCGGCGAAGCGGATGCCGGCCTTCGCGGCGAGGGCGGCGACGTCGTACTCGCGCATACCCAGGGCCGGGAGGGTGAGCAGCCGGCGGCCCTGGGCGTCGAGCAGCATGATCTCGCTCTCGATCGGCGAGGAGCGCGGGATGCCCAGCCGCTCGGTCAGCATGACCATTTCGGCGGGCGGCTCGGCGAGCATCCGCTCACCGGGCAGCCTGACCGAGGGCGCGGGCGCGAAGCCGGCCCGGACCAGCCGCCGTCGGCCGTCGGTGAGCAGCAGGTCGCGGCCGTTCCAGACCACGGCGGCGTTGGTCAGCCAGTTCCGCAGCTTCTGCTCGGGCAGGTCGCTGTGCCAGCGGTAGAGCACCTCGCGGATCGGATGCACCCGGCAGGTCTCGGCGGAACGCGTCCCGGCCTCCGAGCTGCGGACCGGGACCGGACGGCCGCAGGCGCCCCGGTCGGGGTCGAAGGCGACCGGTCCGGCGATCTTCCGGCGGCGGTTGGCGGTCGCCAGCTCCTCCCAGACCTTTCCGGAGCGGACGGACCGGCGCAGCGCGGCCGGCCACAGCCGCCACAGCAGCGGGTCGAGCAGCAGCGGGACCGGGGAGAGGACGAGCAGCCAGCCGGCGGTGGAGCCGGGGACCCCCGCCACCTGCTCGACCCGGCAGAGCAGGGCGAGGGTGGAGCCCTCCAGCGACAGCGCGGACACCCGCCAGGACACCCGGCGCACCCGCGCCCGGAACCGGAGCGCGTCCGGGAGCTGGTGCTCGGGGGCGCGCCAGACCCGCCAGCTCGCGCCCAGCAGCCAGACCGGCAGCGCGGCGGCCAGAGCCACGCCGCTGTGACCGCCGTCGACCAGCACGACGCCGCCGGTGGCGGCCCCGGCCGCGGCGAGGCCGACGGTCGGCAGCCAGCGCCAGACCCGGGTCCAGCGGCGCCGTCGCCGCTCCAGTCCCGCCGCGAACATCCGCCAACCGGTGCTGCTCATGGCTCCCCCGTCCGCCCCACAGCTGGGGGCCCCTGGGGGAAGTATTCGCCATTGACCGGACGATGACGCCACTCGCCCCGGGTCGACCAACAGGGCGCGCGCATGGTGCAGGAGTTGACGGAAAATGGATCGGAGACGACGGAATCTCCTGATGCCCGGGGTAACCAGCGAGTAAGGTCGAATGCATGCTTGCGCCCCAGGGATCTCCTTCCGCCGTCGTCTTCGACTTCTACGGCACGCTTACGCCGAGCACGCCCGACGATGTGTGGGCGGAGCACGCGGCACGGAGCGCCGATCCGATCGGGATCGAGCCGGACGCCTGGCGCGCGGCGCTGGACCGCTCCTTCCCCGACCGGGCGACCGGACGGCTCGGGGACCTGACGGCAACCTTCCGGATCCTGGCGCTGCGCCTGGGCGTTGTCCCGCCGGAGGAGGACCTGATGGCGGCCTGCGCCGCCCGGCTGGCATCCCAGCGGGAGCTGTTCGTGCTGCGTCCCGACGCCGCGGACACCCTGGCCAAGCTGCGCGAACGCGGCCTTCGGATAGGCGTGTTGAGCGACTGTACGGTGGAACTGGCGACCAGCTGGCCGGAGTTGCCCCTGGCCGCGATGGTGGACGCCCGGGTGCTGTCCTACGAGGAGGGCCTGCACAAGCCCGACCCCGAGCTCTTCCGGCTGATCGCCGAGCGGCTGGGCGTGAAGCCCGAGGACTGCCTCTACGTCGGGGACGGCGGCGGGCACGAGCTGACCGGCGCGAGCGGCGTCGGGATGCACGCCTACCAGCTCAAGGCCGCCGACTGGGCGCAGAACAGCGCCCACTCCCGCGAGGACGACTGGACCGGCCCCACCCTCAGCTCACTCGGGGACGTGCTCTCGCTCCTCTGAGCGGCCGGCCCGGCCGTCGGCCCGGCAGCGTCAGGCCGGGGTGTTGACGGCGATCACCGCGAAGACCGCGCCCCACGGGTCGCTGACCGTGGCCATCCGGCCGACCGGGGTGTCCCTCGGCGGCATCAGCACGTCCGAGCCGCGCTTGACCGCCGCGTCGACGGTGCTGTCCACGTCGTCCACGGAGAAGTACGTCAGCCAGTGCGAGGGGACTTCCGGCAGGAACGGCGGGTCGGTCATCTGCTGCATGCCGCCCACCGGCCGCCCGTCGATCCGGAACTCCTCGTAGCCCGGCATCGCCTCGCCGTAGCTCGCGCCGAAGACCGAGTGGTAGAAGGCCATGGCCGAGTTCACGTCCCGGGTGTTGCACTCGTTCCAGACCACCGCACCCGGCTCGTTGACGATCTGCGCGCCGATGAAGTCCCGGTGCCCCCAGACGCCGAAGACCGCGCCGGAGGGGTCCGCGGCGACGAACATGCTGCCGAGCGTCAGCACGTCCATGACCGGCGTCATCGGCGTGCCACCGGCCTCCTTCACCGCCGCGAGGGTCGCCCTGGCATCGGCGCTGGCCAGGTAGGTGGTCCAGACGGTGGGCGCGCCCTCGCCCATCAGCGGGCCGATCCCGGCCACCGGCAGTCCCAGCTTGGTGCAGACGGCGTAGCCGCCGGTCTCGGCCGAGCCCGGCTCGCCCTCCCAGCCGAACAGGTCCCGGTAGAAGTCGAGGGCGGCCTGCTGGTCGGGGACCATCAGGTCGACCCAGCAGGGGGTACCGGGCGCGTAGGGGGCGGTGACCTTGGGCATCGTGGCCTCCGAGGGCGAGTGGGCGGGTGGGGGCAGGCCGCTACGGACCGGCCTGCCCCCACTCTTCACCGCTCGCGGTCGCCCCGCTACCGGAGCGCTCGGCTGCGCCTCATTGCGCCGCCTTGCGCCCCGGCGCGCCTCGTTACGCCTCGTTACGCCTCGGCGTCCGCGCGCGCGGCCTCGACCGCCGCCCGCAGCCGGCGGCCGTAGTCGGCGTCCGCCCGCTCGAAGAAGGGCAGCACCCGCTCGACCACGTCGTCCCGGCTGACGGTTCCCAGCGAACCGGCCAGGTTGGCGATCAGCCGGTTCTGCTCGTCGGCCGACATCAGCCGGTACAGCTCGCCCGCCTGGAAGAAGTCGTCGTCCTTGGCGTGCTCGGGCGCGACGTGGGCGCCGGTCCAGCCGTGCACCTCGGTCGGCGCGGCCAGCGCCAGGTCGGTCTGCCGGGGGCCGTCGTAGGAGTTGGGCTCGTAGTTCTTGGCCCGGCCGGCCGGGTTGACCGCGCCGAGGCCGTCCCGGCCGTAGTTGGCCGCCACGGTCGCCCGCGGCGCGTTGACCGCGAGCTGGGTGTGGTTGACGCCGAGCCGGTAGCGCTGGGCGTCGGCGTAGGCGAAGAGCCGGCCCTGGAGCATCTTGTCGGGCGAGGGGCCGATGCCGGGGACGAAGTTGTTCGGCGAGAACGCCGCCTGCTCGACCTCGGCGAAGACGTTGTCGGGGTTCCGGTTCAGCACCAGCCGGCCGACCTTGTGCAGCGGGTAGTCGCGGTGCGGCCAGACCTTGGTCAGGTCGAAGGGGTTGAACCGGTAGTCGGCGGCCTCGGCCACCGGCATCAGCTGGACGTGCACGGTCCAGGAGGGGTGGGCGCCGCGCTCGATCGAGCGGTGCAGGTCGCGCTGGTGGCTGTCGGCGTCCGAGCCGGCCAGCTCGGCGGCCTGGGACCCGTCCAGGGAGCGGATGCCCTGGTTGGTCTTGAAGTGGTACTTCACCCAGTAGGCCGAGCCGTCGGCGGCGGTCCACTGGTAGGTGTGCGAGCCGTAGCCGTTCATGTGGCGGTAGCTGGCCGGGATGCCCCGGTCGCCGAACAGCCAGGTGATCTGGTGCAGCGACTCCGGCGAGTAGGACCAGTAGTCCCAGACGTTGTCCGCCTCCTGCACGCCGGTGAACGGGTCGCGCTTCTGCGAGTGGATGAAGTCGGGGAACTTGATCGGGTCCTTGAGGAAGAAGACCGGGGTGTTGTTGCCGACCAGGTCGTAGTTGCCCTCCTCGGTGTAGAACTTCAGCGCGAAGCCGCGCGGGTCGCGGACCGCGTCGCTCGCGCCGAGGTTCCCGGCCACGGTGGAGAAGCGGAGGAAGACCTCGGTACGACGGCCGACCTCGCCCAGGAAGTGGGCCCGGGTGTACGGGGTGACGTCGTCGGTCACCTCGAAGTAGCCGTAGGCGCCGGAGCCCCGGGCGTGGACGATGCGCTCCGGCAGCCGCTCACGGTTGAAGCGGGCCAGCTTCTCGATCAGCTGCTGGTCCTGGATCAGGACCGGTCCGCCGACGCCCGCCTGGGCGGAGTTCTGGTTGTCGGCGACCGGCGCGCCGGACTCGGTGGTCAGGATTTTGGACATGAGGGTACCTCGGTGATGGCTCGGATGGTGATGGCTCGGATGGTGCGGGGCGGCGCAGGTGGTGCGGGTGGAGCAGGTGGTGCGGGGCGGCGCAGGTGGTGCCAGAGGCGCGGGTGGTGCGGGTGGGCGGGCGGGCCGGACGGCGCGGGGAGGCGGCTGCCGGGCGTGGGCCGTCGTCGTGGTCAGACGCCCAGCAGCCGCCAGATCGCGGACCGGCGGCGGGAGGTCTCCGCGCCGTCGGGGCCGTCCGCCGGGCGCAGCGCGCCCACGGCGGCGGTGGCCGACGCGGCGTCGGCCAGCGGACGGGCGGCGGTGAGCTCGGCCGCCTCGTCCGCGGTCAGCCCGGCCTCGGCGAGCGCGCTGCGCGCCTCCGCGGCCGGGAGCAGGTTCAGCCAGCGCAGCGCCAGCGCGGCGCGGCCGGACTCGGTCAGCCGGCCGTTCAGCCGCAGCCGGGCCACGCCGCCGTCCGGGAAGACGTCGAGCCGGACCGCGGTGGCCGGGCGCTGCGGGGTGATCCGCAGCCGGTGCCGGGTGTCGGGCTGGAGCCGGGTGCGCGGCAGCAGTTCGAACCACTCCCCCGCCTCGTCCCGGCCCGAGAGCCCGGCCCAGCCGGGGCAGTTGCCGACGAAGTGGGTGGTGTCGATCTCGACCGCGAGCACCTCGCCGGTGCCGGCCAGGTCGAGCTCGGCCCAGTCGTTGCCACCGTCGCGGCGGCGGCGGGTCTCCCAGCCCTCCCCCATGACGGCGGCCCGGCCGAGGGAGTTGAGGTTGTGCGGGCTGGAGAAGTAGCGGTCGGAGGCGCCGGTGGCGACCCCGCCGTGCTCCTGTGCCAGCAGGTCGAAGGTGAGGCCGTCCAGGTCGCGCGGGTCGGCGACGACCTCGCCGTGGACCCGGAGCCGGGCCACCCCGCCGTCCGGCCAGATGTTCAGCCGGACGTGGGTGAAGCGCTGCTCGACGGTGACCGGGAACTCGTGGGCGGTGTCGCCCTTGAGCGCGGTGCGCGGCACGATCTCGGTCCACTCCGCCGCCGCGAGCTCCGCCGGGGAGGGGCTGCCGGGCAGCGAGGTGGCCTCGACCGAGCCCGACTCCGGGTAGTTGCCGGTGAAGTGGGCGGTGTCGACGATGACGCCGCGCACCACGCCGGCCGCGCCCAGCCGCACCACGGCCCAGTCGTGGTCCTCGGCGGTCGGGCTGGTCTCGGTGGCCGAGGCCCCGCGCCGGCGGCGGGTCTCCCAGCCGTCCATGATCTGGCCCTTGGGGCCGAAGGTGTGCGGACGGAACTCGGCGGGCGCGGCGAGGACCAGGTTCTCCTTCTCGGCGAAGAGCTCGTCGTTGGCGTCCACCACGCCGGCGCCCAGGCTGCGGGCGGCCAGGTTGACCAGCTCGGTGAAGCCGGCCGGGCTCTGACTGTCGGTCATATCTCTTCTCCTCGGACGATGATGCGGCCGCGCGGTTCGGCGTCGGCGTCCACGGACACGACCCGGCCGCGAAGCCAGGTGGTGCGGACGGCGCCGGTCAGCGTGCGGCCTGCGTAAGGGGTGACGGGGTTGCGGTGGTGGAGCGCCCCGGGGTCGACCGCGAACGCGGCGTCGGGGTCGAAGGCCACCAGGTCGGCGTCGTGGCCGGGCTCGATCGCGCCCTTGCGGTCGAGCCCGGCGAGGGCGGCGGGGCCACTGCTCATCCACCGCACCACGTCGGCGAGGGCGAAGCCGCGCCGACGAGCCTCGGTCCAGATGGCCGGCAGCCCGAGCTGGAGCGAGGCGATCCCGCCCCAGGCGGCGGCGAAGTCTCCGCTGCCGCCGAGCCGGGGCAGGTGCTTGAGGTCGGGCGTGGAGGGCGAGTGGTCGGAGACCACGGCGGCGAACTCGCCGTCGGCCAGGGCCTGCCAGAGCAGGTCGCGGTTGGCCTCGTCGCGGATCGGCGGACAGCACTTGAAGGCGGTGTCGCCGTCCGGCACCTCCTCGGCGGCCAGGGTGAGGTAGTGCGGACAGGTCTCGGCGGTGACCCGGACCCCGTCCGCGCGGGCCTGCCGCAGCAGCGGCAGCACGGCGGCCGAGGAGACATGGAGGATGTGCACCCGGGCGCCGGTCCGCCCGGCGGCGGCCAGCAGCCCCGCCACGGCGGCGGTCTCGGCGGCGGCCGGACGGGAGGCGAGGAAGTCGGCGTAGTGGGGACCGGCCTGGTGCGGTGCCGCGTCCAGCACGCCGGGGTCCTCGGCGTGGATGATCGCCAGCGCGTCCAGCCGGGCCAGTTCGGCCAGCGTGACTTCGAGTTGATCCCGCGTCAGATGTGGGAACTCGTCCACCCCGGAGGGGGCGAGGAAGCTCTTGAAGCCGAACACGCCCGCACGGTGCAGGGGTTCGAGGTCGGCGGTGTTGTCCGGGACCGCCCCGCCCCAGAGCCCGACGTCCACGAAGAGCTGGCCGTCGGTCGCCTTGCGCTTGACCTCCAGGCCGTGCTGCGTGGTGGTCGGCGGCACCGAGTTCAGCGGCATGTCGACGATGGTGGTGACCCCGCCGGCGGCAGCGGCGCGGGTGGCGCTGGCGAAGCCCTCCCAGGCGGTGCGGCCCGGCTCGTTGACGTGGACGTGGGTGTCCACCAGACCCGGGAGCAGTACCAGCCCACCGAGGTCGGTCAGCTCGCCCGCGCCCTCACCCGCACCGTGCGGCAGCACGGCGGCGATGCGACCGTCCCGCAGCACGACGTCGGCGGGGCGCTCGCCCTCCGGCAGGACGGCGCGGCGGGAGCGGAGCACCTGGGTCGCAGGGGACGGCGGCACAGGGGTCGGCGAACCGTTCAACAGAACCTCCGGGCTGGATCGGCGACGGGCCCGCACTGGGGAGCGGAAACGGCGCGTGACGGCTGGGAAAGCTGCGCATGGCGCAACCGGAACAGCCAGGCGGCTTCGAACAACAGGGCGAGCGTACGACCGCCTTCAACAAAACGTCAACGGTCGGTGTGGGCGGTGATCAGGAATCGAGGGCGGTGACCAGGGGTGCAGTCGCGGTGGCTCACCGCAGGAACTCCTCGGCCAGCAGCTCGCCCGCGCGCTCCGCCAGCTCGCCGGCCCGCGCCAGCGCGGCCCCGGGCGGTGCGTCCGCCCCGGCCAGGTCGGTGAGCGAGAGCACGGCGGCGAAGCCCGCCGCCCGCCACTCGGCCTCGGCCAGTTCGACCAGACCGGCCACGGCTGCCACCGGTACCCCCGCACCGGTAGCAGCCGCGGCGACCCCGGCGGGGGCCTTTCCGTGCAGGGTCTGCACGTCCAGGCAACCCTCGCCGGTGACGACCAGACGCGCCCCTCGCAGCGCCCGGTCGAAGCCCAGGAGGTCGAGCAGCAGCTCGATCCCGGGCCGCATGGTGGCGCCGAGCAGCGCCAGCGCGCCGAAGCCGAGGCCGCCGGCCGCGCCCGCGCCCGGGGCGTCCCGCAGGTCCGCCCCGGTCACCTCGGCGACCGCGTCCGCCCAGTGGGTCAGCGCCGCGTCCAGCTGAACGACCTGCTCCGGGTCCGCGCCCTTCTGCGGTCCGTAGACGGCCGCCGCGCCGCGCGGGCCGAGCAGCGGGTTGTCGACGTCGCCGGCGACCACAACCTCGACGCCGGAGAGGAGGTCGGCCAGCGGACCCGGGTCGATCCGGCGCAGCCGGGCCAGCGCGGCGCCGCCCGGCGAGAGGTCCTTGCCGTCGGCGTCCAGCAGCCGGACGCCGAGCGCCTGGGCCAGGCCGGCGCCGCCGTCGGTGCAGGCGACGCCGCCCAGGCCGAGGACGATCCTGGTGCAGCCGAGCTCCAGCGCCCGGGCGAGCAGCTGGCCGGTGCCGTAGCTGCTGGCGTTGAGCGGGTCCGGGACGCCGCCGGGCAGCAGGGTGAGCCCGCTCGCCTGGGCCGCCTCGACCACGGCGGTGCCCTCCAGCACGGCCAGCGCCGCGCGGACCGGCTCGCCGGTGGGACCGCTGACGACAGCCTCCACCCGCCGGTAGCCGGCCGCGAGCGCGGCCAGCACGGTGCCCTCGCCGCCGTCGGCGACGGGCAGCACCCGCACGGCCGCGCCGGGCGCGGCCCGGCGCACGCCGGACGCGATCCGCTCGGCGGCCTCGGCCGCACCGAGGGTGCCCTTGAACTTGTCCGGGGAGATGACGACATGTCCGGCGAGTGGCTGCTGCTGGGTCATCGGCGTCCTTGCCTTGCGGAAACGGGCCTTGCGGAGACGGCACTGCGGAAACGATTCCTCCCGGCGGTGCGGGCACGACCGGACATTCCCCTCAGGGAACGGTCACACCGCCGGGAGGAAGCTTGGATACCTCCCCGGGACGGGGGCGCGACGGGCTGCCTCCGAGAAGGTCGAAGGGTTCCCGTCCCGGGAAGGAGACTGGGGGCCTCCCCGCCGCCGGCGGGCACGACCGGATGGGATCTACCGGCGGGGGGAGGAGAGTGCGTCCGACACAGCGTCAGAAGACGCAGCGTCAGAGCGTGTTGCGGATGGCGCTCGGAGCGTCGGAGGCCCGCTCGGCGACCGGCTCGAACTCGTTGACCGAGTCCAGTCCGGCGCCGCCCATGGAGACGTTGGTGACCCGCTCCAGGATGACCTCGACCACGACCGGCACCCGGAACTCCGCCGCCAGCTTCTTGGCCTGCTCGAACGCCGCGCCCAGCTCGTTCGGGTCGAAGACCCGGATCGCCTTGCAGCCGAGGCCCTCGGCGACCTTGACGTGGTCCACGCCGTAGCCGTTGACCTCGGGGGCGTTGACGTTCTCGAAGGACAGCTGGACGTGGTAGTCCATGTCGAAGTTGCGCTGCGCCTGGCGGATGAGGCCCAGGTAGGCGTTGTTCACCACGACGTGGATGTAGGGGATGTTGAACTGCGCCCCGACCGCCAGCTCCTCGATCATGAACTGGAAGTCGTAGTCGCCCGAGAGCGCGACGACCGAGCCCTCGGAGTCGGCGGTGGCGACGCCCAGCGCGGCCGGCAGGGTCCAGCCGAGCGGTCCGGCCTGGCCGGCGTTGATCCAGTTGCGCGGCCCGTAGACGTGCAGCATCTGCGCGGCCTGGATCTGTGAGAGGCCGATGGTCGTGACATAGCGGGTGTCCCGGCCGAAGGCCTGGTTCATCTCCTGGTAGACCCGCTGCGGCTTGACCGGGATGTTGTCGAAGTCGGTCTTCCGCAGCAGCTCGCCCTTGCGGACCTGGCAGCTGTCGGCCCACGCCGAGCGGTCCGGCAGCCGACCGGCGGCCTTGCGCTCGCGGGCGACCTCGACGAAGAGCTCCAGGGCGGCCCTGGCGTCGGAGACGATCCCGTAGTCCGGGGCGAACACCCGGCCGATCTGCGTCGGCTCGATGTCGACGTGCACGAAGGTCCGGCCCTCGGTGTACTTCTCGATCGCTCCGGTGTGGCGGTTGGCCCAGCGGTTGCCGATGCCGAGGACGAAGTCCGACTCCAGCAGCGTCGCGTTGCCGTAGCGGTGCGAGGTCTGCAGGCCGACCATGCCGGCCGTCAGCTCGTGGTCGTCCGGGATCGAGCCCCAGCCCATCAGGGTCGGGACCACCGGGACGCCGGTCAGCTCGGCGAACTCGACCAGCAGGTCCGCCGCGTCGGCGTTGATGACGCCGCCGCCCGAGATGATCAGCGGCCGCTCGGCGGCGGCGAGCAGGTCGAGCGCCTTCTCGATCTGGGCCCGGCTCGCCGTCGGCTTGTAGACCGGCAGCGGCTGGTAGGTCTCGATGTCGAACTCGATCTCGGCCATCTGGACGTCGATCGGCAGGTCGATCAGGACCGGCCCGGGACGGCCCGAGCGCATCAGGTGGAACGCCTGCTGGAAGGCGCCGGGGACCTGGGCCGGCTCCAGGACGGTCATCGCCATCTTGGTGAGCGGCTTGGCGATCGAGGTGATGTCGACCGCCTGGAAGTCCTCCTTGTGCAGCTTCGACACCGGCGCCTGGCCGGTGATGCACAGGATCGGGATCGAGTCCGCACTGGCCGAGTAGAGGCCGGTGATCATGTCGGTCCCGGCCGGGCCGCTGGTGCCGATGCAGACACCGATGTTGCCGGCCTTGGCCCGGGTGTAGCCCTCCGCCATGTGCGAAGCGCCCTCGACGTGCCGGGCCAGGATGTGGGTCAGCCCGCCGTTGGTCCGCATCGCGGAGTAGAACGGGTTGATCGCCGCGCCGGGCAGGCCGAACATGTGGGTGACACCCTCGGCCTTGAGGATCTCCACCGCGGCCTGGGCCGCTGTCATCCGTGCCATGTCAGTTGACCTCTCGTCCGGCGAGGCGCTCGACGCCCCGGAGCAGTGCGGAGTGGTCGAGCGAGCCGTCGCCGTTGGCGCGGGCCGAGGCGACCAGCTGGGCGGTCAGCGAGCCCAGCGGCAGCGGGGCGTCCACCGCGCGGGCGGCGGCGGTGACGATGCCCATGTCCTTGTGGTGCAGGTCGATCCGGAAGCCGGGGGCGAACTGGCGCTCGACCATGTTGGCCTTCTTGCGGTTCAGCACGGTCGAACCGGCCAGGCCGCCGGCGAGGACGTCCAGCGCGGCCGGCAGGTCGACGCCGGCGTTCTCCAGGAAGACCACGGCCTCGGCCACGACCTGGATGTTCACCGCGACGATGAGCTGGTTGGCGGCCTTCACGGTCTGTCCGGCGCCGGCCGGGCCGACGTGGATGACGGTGGTGCCGAGCACGTCGAACAGCGGCTTGGCCTCGGCGAAGTCCTCGGCCTCGCCGCCGACCATGATCGACAGAACCGCCTCGACCGCACCGGCCTCGCCGCCGGAGACCGGGGCGTCCAGGGTGCGGATGCCCTTCTCCTGCGCGGCGGCGGCGACCTTGATCGAGGTCTGCGGGGTGATGCTGCTCATGTCGACGACCAGGGTGCCGGGAGCGGCGTGCGCCAGGACGCCGTCCTCGCCGAGGATGACCTCCTCGACGTGCGGGTCGGCCGGGACCATGGTGATCACGATCTCGGCGCCCTGCACCGCCTCGGCGATGCTGGTCGCGCCGTGGCCGCCGGCCGCGACCAGCTTGTCGATGGCGTCCTGGGCGAGGTTGAAGCCGGTCACCGTGTGTCCGGCGCGGACCAGGTTGGCAGCCATCGGGCTGCCCATGATGCCGAGACCGATGAAGGCGATGCGGCGGGGTGTGGCGGTCATTCGTTCCTACCTGTCTGCGGGTTCAGCGGTGTCTTGGTTTCAGCGGTGTCTTGGGGGATGGCGTCGGCGTGGGCGTCGGCCTCAGCGGCTGCGGCGCTCGCCGCCGCGCAGCTCGCGGGGCAGCCAGCCGAGGGTGTCGCCGCCGGCGAGCCCGGCCGGGGCCTTGTACTCCAGGCCGATGTGGCCCGTGTAGCCGACGGCGTCGAGTCGGCCGAAGAGGTCGGCGAAGTCGAGGGAGCCGGTGCCGGGCTGGTTGCGCCCGGGGGCGTCGGCGACCTGGACGTGACCGATCCGGTCGGCGTAGGTTTCGATGACCTGCGGCAGGTCCTCGCCGTTGCGGGCCAGGTGGTAGAGGTCGCAGAGGAACCGCGCGTTGCCGAGGCCGGTATGGGCGTTGACCTGGTCGACGACGGCCACGGCGTCCTTGCTGGAGAGCAGCCCGTACTGCGGCGCCTCCGGCGCGTTCAGCGCCTCGACCAGCAGCACCGCGCCGATGCCGTTGGCCGCCTGGGCGGCCAGGGCCAGGTTCTCCAGGGCCAGTTCGTCCTGGACCTGCGGGTCCAGGCCGTCGATCCGGTTGCCGTAGAGGGCGTTCAGGGCCCGGCAGCCGAGGGAGTCGGCGAGGGCGACCGCGACCGGGATGTTCTCGCGGAACTGCAGCACCTCATCCGGTCGGCTGAGCAGGCCCTTGGAGCCCGCCGCCATGTCGCCGGCGTCGAAGTTGAGGCCGGTGAGCCGGACCCCGGCGTCGGTGAAGGCGCGGCGCAGCGCGTCCAGCTCGGACTGCGGCGGGGTGGGGCCGTCCAGCGTCCACCAGAGTTCGGCGGAGTCGAAGCCGGCCGCGGCCGCGGCAGCGGGGCGCTCCAGCAGCGGGAGCTCGGTGAACAGGATCGAGAGGTTCACGGTCCAGCGCTGGTCCAGCCAGGAAGGCGCGGCGTTGGCGGCGGTCGGGGAATCCAGCGGGGCCATGGGGTCACTCTCCATCTTTTCCGCGATACGGAATGCAAGTTCTGCTTGATGGAACTATCGCATGCCGCTTCAACAACCTGTCAAGTGGCTGCGGCGTCTCATTTCAACATTTCGTTGAAGTCGGCGACCGGATAGGCTGCACCCGTGCGATTGAAGGTGGAGTTCACGACAGAACCGTTCGAGCTGGACAGCTTCCCCGACCATGCGAAGGCCGCCCGGCGCGCAGTGGACGAGGCAGGCCTCAGCGTCGACGTGGGCCCGTTCGGCACCAGCGCGGAGGGCGAGGCCGAGGCCGTACTCGCCGCCGTCGCCCGGCTGCTCCGGGACGGTCTCACCGAAGGCGCGACCCGGATATCCATCCAGGTCAGCACGCTCGACCCGAACGAGGACGAGGCATGAGCGCGCCGGACCACCCGCTGACAGCGGCGATAAAGCCACTACTGGAGGCCGTCGGCGCCAGCGCCGTCAGCCCCGACCAGGCACGGCCCGACGACGTCCTACTGGAGTGGGAGGGCGCCCCTGCCGTCGCCGTCCGGCTGCCCGGACTGGAGAGCGCGCTGGACCGGCTGCTCGCCGACGCCCGGCGGCAGTTCGGCGGCGGCGAGCTGTCGGCGCTCGACCGGGCGGAGAAGCAGCGCGTGGTCGCGCTGCTTGAGGAGCGCGGCGCGTTCACCGTCCGCCACGGCGTGGAGACGGTCGCGGCGGCGCTCGGCGTCAGCCGCTTCACCGTGTACAACTACCTCAACCGGCAGCAGGGCGGCTGACGCACGGGCTCCGGGGCACGCCGGTTCGACTCACGGACAACTCGCCTTCAACAAACTGTTGACGCGACGCCTCGGCAGACCTAGCTTGTGGGATGCACCGCTTCCCAGGAGGTCTCCCGTGCCCCCGACCACCACCGCCCTCGATCGGCTGAACGCCGCCTCGGAGGAGGAGCTCGACCGGCTCCTCAACGAGGTCTGCGCCAGCGACGACTGGGCCGCCTCGGTCCGCTCCACCCGCCCCTGGCCCGACGCCGGGGCCCTGCACGCCGCCAACCTCGCCGCGATGGACCGGCTCGACAACGCCGGGCTGCACCAGGCGATGGCCGGCCACGCGCGGATCGGCGCCCCGAAGGCCGACGACCCGACCTCCCAGCGCGAGCAGGCCGGCGTCCAGGACGCCGACACCGCACTGCTGGCCGAGCTGCGCGCCGCCAACGACTCCTACCAGGAGACGTTCGGCCATGTCTTCCTCATCTGCGCCACCGGCCGCAGTGCGGAGAGCATGCTCGCGGCCCTGCGCGAACGCAGCGGCAACGACCCGGCGACCGAGCGCGAGATCGTCCGCGGCGAGCTGCGGAAGATCAACGACCTGCGCCTCGACCGCCTGCTGCAGAACTCCTGACCTGAGTCCTGCGACCCAGAGCCAGTCAACCAAACACCACTTGACGGGGCATCATGACCACCATCTCCACCCACGTGCTGGACACCAGTACCGGCCGCCCCGCCGAGGGCGTCCCGGTCGAGCTGGCCCAGCAGACCAAGGTCGCAGGCTGGACCGTCCTCGGCGCCTCGGCGACCGACGCCGACGGACGCTGCAAGGACCTGCCGGTCCCCGACCTCGCGCTCGGCACCGTGCTGCGCCTGACCTTCACCACCGCGGGCCCGTTCTTCCCCGAGGTCGCCGTCGTCGTCGACGTCGACCCGGACCAGGCCCACTACCACGTACCCCTGCTGCTCAATCCGTTCGGGTACTCCGTCTACCGAGGGAGCTAGAGACCCATGGCCCATGTGCTCGGCCAGAACCAGTACGGCAAGGCGGAGACGCGCGTCGTCCGCATCAGTCGGCGCTCGGCGGACGGCAGTTCCGCCGACGCGGGACGCCACGAGATCAAGGACCTGAACGTCTCGGTCGCCCTCTCCGGCGACCTGGACGACGTCCACCTCACCGGTTCCAACGCGAACTGCCTGCCCACCGACACCACCAAGAACACCGTCTACGCCTTCGCCAAGGAGCACGGGATCGAGTCCGCCGAGGCCTTCGGCGTCCTCCTCGCCCGGCACTTCGTCGACAACAACGAGCCGATCCGCCGCGCCCGGATCCGGATCGAGGAGTACGGCTGGGACCGGATACCCACCCCGGACAACGCCCGCCCCTACATCGGCAACACCGGTGGCGCGGAGCAGCCCGGCCACTCCTTCGTGCGCAGCGGCGGCGAGATCCGCACCGCCGAGATCGTCTACGACGGCACCCGGGTCCAGGTCATCAGCGGCCTCAAGGAGCTGACCGTCCTGAACGCCACCAACTCGGAGTTCTGGGGCTACATCAAGGACCGCTACACCACCCTCAAGGAGGCCTACGACCGGATCCTGGCCACCCAGGTCACCGCCCGTTGGAAGCACTCCTGGGACGGGGAGGGCACGCAGCCGGGCTGGGAGCGCTCGTACGCCCAGGTCCGCCGGCACCTGCTGGAGGCCTTCGCCGAGACCTACTCCTACTCGCTGCAGCAGACCCTGTACGCGATGGGCACCCGGGTGCTGAACCACCGCGCCGAGGTGGACGAGGTACGGCTGGAGCTGCCGAACAAGCACCACTTCCTGGTGGACCTGGAGCCCTTCGGGCTGAAGAACGACAACGAGGTCTACTTTGCAGCGGACCGTCCGTATGGTCTGATCGAGGGTACGGTCCACCGCGAGGGCGTCACCCCGGTCATCCCGGTCGCCTGACCCGGCCCCGTCGCAGCACTTTTAGGACCGCAGTACCGGTGCGCCCCGCAGCACCCCAGGGATTCTCCCGCCGTCCCGCCCTGGGCAGCACGATCCGACGGCGGTACCCGCAGGCGCTGTGCCCCACCACTGCGCCCACTCGTGACCGCCGAGGAGTCACCCGCATGACCAAGATCCCGCCCGCTGACGAGCGCATCGTCATCGAGAACGCGTACATCGCCACCGTCGACGCCGAGGACACCGAGCACACGCGCGGCCACGTCGTCGTCGCCGGCAACCGTATCGAGTCGGTCGGCGCCGGACCCGCGCCCCAGTGGCTGGAGGGGGTCACCCGGCGGATCAACGCCGAGGGCCACCTGCTGACGCCGGGCCTGGTCAACACCCACCACCACTTCTACCAGTGGATCACCCGGGGCCTGGCCCAGGACAACATCCTGTTCGACTGGCTGGTGGCGCTCTACCCGACCTGGGCCCGGATCGACGAGCGACTGGTCCACGCCGCCGCTCAGGGCTCCGCCGCCGCGCTGCTCAAGTCCGGCTGCAGCACCGCGATGGACCACCACTACGTGTTCCCGCAGGGGGGCGGCGACATCCTCGGTGCGGAGATCGAGGCCGTGGCCGAGCTCGGGATGCGCTTCACCGCCGCCCGCGGCTCGATGTCGCGCGGTCGCAGCGACGGCGGCCTGCCGCCGGACTTCGCGGTGGAGAAGACCGAGGACATCCTGATCGCCTCCGAGGCCGCCGTCGACCAGCACCACGACGCGTCCTTCGGCTCGATGCTGCACATCGCTGTCGCGCCCTGCTCGCCGTTCTCGGTGACCAGCGAACTGATGGCGCAGACAGCGGAGTTGGCCCGGCGCAAGGGCGTCAGGCTGCACACCCACGGCTCGGAGACGGCCGAGGAGGAGCAGTTCTGCAAGGAACTGTTCGGGATGGGGCCGACCGACTACTTCGAGAGCGTGGGCTGGCTCGGCGAGGACGTGTGGATGGCGCACTGCGTCCACATGAACGACTCCGACATCGCCAAGTTCGCCGAGACCGGCACCGGTGTGGCGCACTGCCCGTCCTCCAACGCCCGGTTGGCGGCGGGGATCGCCCGGGTCCCGGCCATGCTCTCGGCCGGCGTCCCGGTCGGCCTGGGCGTGGACGGCACGGCCTCCAACGAGTCCGGCGAGCTCGGCACCGAGCTGCGCAACGCACTGCTGATCAACCGCCTGGGCGCCAACCGCCCGGACGCGCTGACCGGCCGCGGGGCGCTGCGCCTGGGCACCATGGGCGGCGCCCGGGTCCTCGGCCGGCAGGCCGAGATCGGCTCGATCGAGGCCGGCAAGCTGGCGGACCTGGCGCTCTGGAAGGTCGACGGCGTGATGCACTCGTCGATCGCCGACCCGGTCGCGGCGCTCACCCTGGGCACGCTGCCCCCGCTGTCGCTGCTGCTGGTCAACGGCCGCGCGGTGGTCGAGCAGGGCCAGCTGACGACCGTCAACGAGGACCGCATCGCCAAGGCCGCCGCCGACGCAGCCCGCGAGCTGGCGTCGCGCGCCTAGCCACCACCAACGCACCACATCCCACCAGCTCCGGGCGCCGCTGGACGGTGTGCCGCCCGGACTCCCCCGCGCGCCACCCGCGCCGGGGGACCGAGGCCCCGGACCCACGGCGAGGGTCCGGGACCTCGGCATGCCCGGAACGGCAATTGCTACTAGCTTCGTAGCATGCTAGCTTGCAGGTATGCTCTTTGCCACTCCTGCGCTGGACGGCGACGACGACCGCGTCCTGACCCAGATCGAGGACTTCCGCGAGCAGTTCCGTCACCGACTCGCCGAACCCCGCCGCTGGCAGGGGCAATTGCGACGCAATCTGGTTGCCGAAGCCATTCGCGGATCGAACACCATCGAGGGCTACACCATCAGCCGGGACGATGCGATGGCGCTGGCCTCCGGCGATTCCATGTCGTCGGCACCGGACGATGACACCCGCGCCGCCGTCGAGGGCTACAAGGATGCACTGACGTACGTTCAGCAGTCCGCCCACTTCGAGGTGTTCCGCTACGACGAGATGCTGCTGTCGGCGCTGCACTTCATGCTGGTGAAGCACGACCTGCCGAAGTGGCCCGGCCGCTACCGCACCGGGGGCATCTGGGTCAGCGGCGGCCCCGGCAACCCTCCTGTGTACGAGGGACCGGAAGCCGGGCAGGTGTCCCCGCTCATGACAGAGCTGGCGGACTGGCTGAACACGGGGGACCTCGACGCGCCCGCATACGCCCGTGCCGCGATGGCGCACCTCAACCTCGTGAGCATCCACCCCTGGCGGGACGGCAACGGCCGGATGTCGCGCTGCCTGCACACCATGGTGCTCGCCCGCGAGCGCATCCTGGCGCCCGAGTTCTCGTCCATCGAGGAATGGCTCGGGCTCTCGCACCACAACACCCTGCAGTACTACGCAGCACTCGGTTCCGTCAGAACGTCGTGGGCCCCCGGGCGCAACGCCCACTCCTGGGTCCGCTTCTGTCTCCGCGCTCACCACCTCCAGGCGCAAGGCATTCAACGGCGGTTCGAGGAAGCCGCGCGAATCTGGGTCAGTCTGGAAGCCGTCGCGCACCAGCACAGGCTTCCCGAGCGGACCGTAACCGCGCTCTACGCGGCTTCACAGGGACACCTCCGCCGCAAAACCTATGCCGAGGACGAGGAGCTGACCCGCGACCAGTCCGTGCGGGACCTTCAACTGCTCAAGCGGCTCGACCTGATCGAGCCAGTGGGCCACGGTCGCACTCTGCGCTACCTCGGGGGCAAGGACATCCGCGCGATCGCCACCGAGGTGCAACGCAGCGTCTCGTCCGAGTTCCTCAAGGAGCCGTATCCGGCCATGGAGTGACGGACACAAAGGAGCCGCGCCGGGGACTCGACACCGGGGCAGAACGCTCCGGCTACGCCTCCGGCGTCCCGCAGTCCGGCTGGAGCGGGGCGCGGAGGGCGAGGGGGGTGAGGCCGTGGCCGGTGAGGACGTCGCGGGTGACGCCCTGGGTGGTGAGCAGGGCGAGCAGCAGGTGGGCGGTGCCGATGGCGTCGGCACGCTGGTCCTGGGCCTCGCGGACGGCGGCCTCCAGCACGTGGCGGACCTCCGGCCGCCAGGGCAGGCGGTTCGGGGCGGCCGGGGTGCGGCGCCAGCGGCCGCGACCGACGGACCGGTCGGGGACGGGTTCGAGCAGGGCGTTCTCGCCCCAGATCTCCTCGACCCGGTCGATGATCCGGTCCACCTCGATACCGAGGCTGCGCAGCGCCTCGGCGTCCTCGCGGCCGATGCCGCCCCGACGGCGGATCTCGCGGCACTCGGCGAGCAGCTCGGCGTGGCGGTCGGGGCCGAGGCCGGAGCGGCCGAGCAGCGCGACGGCGGTGCTGTCGGGCTGGGCGAGCAGCGCGGCCAGCAGGTGCTCCTCGCCGACGGCGGGCGCGCCGCCGCTGCGGGCGGTGTCGACGGCGTCCTTCACGGACCGGCGGGCCCTGGGGGTGAAGCGTTCCAGCATGGTCAGCGTCCTCCGTGCTTCTTGTGTACTGCCTGCCTGCTGACGCCGAGCTCGGCGCCGATCTCGGCCCAGGACCAGCCCTGGGCGCGGGCGCTGCGGACCTGCAGCGCTTCCAGTTGTTCGAGGAGGCGGCGCAGGGCCGCAACCGCCCTGAGGCCGGTGCGCGGATCACGTCCGCCGGCGGCCTCCGCCAGTGTCGTCGCTTCGGTCATGGTGTCAATGTAGGTTGACGCTCGGAGAACGTCAACCACGATTGACATTGGCGCCGCCCGGTAACCGATTGCCAGTCAATGACCGCACTGGCATGATCACGCCCCATGACAACAGCCAGCCGTCGCGCCTCCGGCTCATGGAACGCAGTCGACCTCCTCCTCAAACTGACGTTCATCAGGCGCCGCACGCCGCAGCAGGACGCAGTGGACCTGGCGAACGGCCAGGCCTTCGAGGTCTTCTCGATGAGCAAGCACCTCGGCGGCGAAGCCCCGATATCCGTCGGGGGCGGCAAGCAGATACTGCGATTGAAGGCCGGCCGGCTGATCGTGGCCCGGAACCGGCCGCTGATCTGGCGTGACAAGCAGGGCCTCACGGAGGCCGTACTGAACGGGCCGTTCACCCTCACCGCGCTGGACAAGAAGGTCCCGCTGAGCAACCGGATGGGCCTCTTCGAGTTGACCTCGGCCGAGGGCACCCACGAAATGATCCTGCCGAAGGCCGACGCACCCCTGGTCGAACTCGCCATCGCGGCAGTACCCACCGCAACCGCCCGCTGACCCGCCGCACTGCGCCACGCACGGTCACCCCTCCCGCCGCGACATACCGGCGGGTATGTTGGTCGGGAGCGCCACGACCGGACCGACCACCACGAGGAGCAGCGATGCGGGCAGTGCAGATCACCGAGTTCGGCGGACCCGAGGTACTTCGGACGGTGGAGCTGGACGACCCGGTCCCCAAGCCCGGCCAGCTGTTGATCGACGTCTCCGCCATCGGGGTCAACTACGCGGACACCCACGCGGTCGAGGACTCCTACCTCTCCCGCAGCTCGCTGCCGCTGGTGCCCGGCGGCGAGGTCGCCGGGCGGACCGTCGACGGCCGCCGGGTGGTGGCGCTGACCGCCTCCGGCGGTTATGCGGAACGCGCCGTGGCCTGGGCGAACATGGCGGTCGACATCCCGGACGGGGTGTCCGACGGCGCGGCGCTGGCGCTGGTGGTGCAGGGCCTGACGGCCTGGAACCTGCTGCGCACCTCGGCCCGGATGGCCCCCGGCGAGTCGGTCGTGGTGCACGCGGCCGCGGGCGGCACCGGCTCGCTGGCGGTGCAGCTGGCGAAGCGCTTCGGCGCGGGCCGGGTGATCGCCACCGCGTCCACCGACGAGAAGCGGAAGCTGGCGCTGGAACTGGGCGCGGACGTCGCGGTCGAGGCCGACGGGGAGGGCCTGAAGGAGCGGCTGATCGAGGCGAACAACGGCGCCAAGGTCGACGTGGTGCTGGAGATGACCGGCGGCCCGGTCTTCGACGCCTCACTGGCCGCGCTGGCGCCGTTCGGCCGGCTGGTGGCCTACGGCATGGCCTCCCGGGTCGCCCCGAGCCCGATCACGGCGGCGAGCCTGATGTCCCACTCGCGGGCGGTCATCGGCTTCTGGCTGATGCACTGCATCGGCCGTCCGGAGCTGCACACGGAGCCGATGGCGGAGCTGCTGGCACTGGTCGCCGCGGGCGAGCTGAAGCCGCTGCTGGGCGAGGCCTACCCGCTGTCGGAGGCCGCCCGAGCCCACGAGGACCTGCGTGCCCGGCGCACCTCGGGCAAGCTGGTGCTCGACCCCAGCCGGTAACCAGCCCTGGGCAAACAGAATCTGACGCGACATCATCTCCCTGTGGCCCCTTCGGGGCCAAGCTGGGAGGCACCGTGTCCAAACGCACCCGCAAGCGCAGCTGGCGCCGTCGCAAGGCCAACCACGGGAGGCGTCCCAACTGCCGCTGAGGCGGCGGGATCGTCCGGGCGCTGGTCCGGGCGTCTGTCCGAGCGCTCGTCCGGGCGCCCGGACGGACGAACCACCGGCGTGGGCTCCTCGGCCGAGGGCGAGGCCGGAGCCACGGTCGGGCCGACGGTCGGGCGGGCGGGCGGTGCCGGTGCGTCGCCGGGCACCACCGCGTCGGTCGGCCGCGAGGCCGGCCGCGCGGCCGCCGTCCCCGCGCTCGTCCGCGCGCCCGTCCCCGGACCCGACGCCGGGCGAACGCTCGACGGCAGCCGGTCGGCGGTGGTCACCGCGTACAGCCGGCCGGGGAGCAGCGTCAGCCGGTAGCGGCCGTGCTGCTCCCGCAGGTCGGCCCCGCGCACCAGCGCGCCCAGGCGTCCGTGCCGGAACGGGTGGCCGGACCAGACATGGACCGGTCCCCCGGGCAGGCCGCCGGTCACGGTGAGCGTCAGCGTCTGCTTGCCGCGCGCGTCCAGGGTCTCGACCACGGTGCCCCAGCCGGCCTTGCCCGGGGCGAGGTAGCTGGCATAGCTGCCGTTGCGGCGGTTCCCGCCGAGGTAGCCGACGCCCGAGCCGATGGAGCGCCACCCGGGCAGGGTGAACGGCGCGGTCGGCAGCACCTGGCTGTACGCCGCCGCCGTGGCGTCGCCGTTCAGCGTGACGGCGGTGCTGACCCGGTGCGGCGACGCCTCGTAGGCCATGACCACGCCGACCAGCAGGGTGGACACGGCGATCAACGAGGCGATCACCGGCAGCGGCTGGACGGCGGGGCGTGTCATGCAGGACGGTCCTTCTGCGCTCACAGATACACCCGCTCCCGGCGGATGGGCAGCGGAGGACCACCGTAGCGCGCGGCGGCCCCCGCGCCGGGCCTTGGCGGGCCGCCGCCGCGTCCGTGTCGGTCCGTCAGGTCCCTGTCGGACCGTCGGATCCGGCAGCTCCGTCAGCCGAGCAGCGCATACCCCGGCAGGGTGAGGAAGTCGACGAACTCCTCGGCGAGGGCGACCTCCTCGAAGAGCGCCGCGGCCTGCTCCCAGCGGCCGGCGGCGTACGCCTGCTCGCCCAGTTCCGCGCGCAGCTCCTTGAGTTCGGCCGCCAGCAGGTCGCGGACCAGGTCGGGGGTGACCTTCGCGCCGGCGCCTTGACCCTCGCCCTCGAGCACCACGCCGTTGTGGATCCACTGCCAGATCTGCGAACGGGAGATCTCGGCGGTGGCGGCGTCCTCCATCATGTTGAAGATCGCGACCGCGCCCAGTCCGCGCAGCCAGGCCTCCAGGTAGCGGACGCCGACCTGGACCGCGTTGTGCAGCCCCTCGGCGGTGCAGGAGCCGCCGGCGCCCGCGATGTCGAGCAGTTCGGCGGCGGTGGCGGCGGGGGCCTGCGGCACCGCCTGCTTCTGGTTCGGACGCTCGCCGAGGACGTCGTCGAAGACCCCCCGGCAGACCGGGACCAGGTCGGGGTGGGCCACCCAGGAGCCGTCGAAGCCGTCCCCGGCCTCCCGCCGCTTGTCGGCGTCGACCTTCTGCAGCGCGGCGGCGTTGACCGCCGGGTCGCGCCGGGAGGGGATGAACGCGGCCATGCCGCCGATGGCGTGGGCGCCGCGCCGATGGCAGGTGCGGACCAGGAGTTGGGCATAGGCGCGCATGAACGGCGAGGTCATGCCCACGGAGTTGCGGTCGGGCAGGACGAACCGCTCGCCCGCGTCGCGGAAGTTCTTGACGATGGAGAAGAGGTAGTCCCAGCGTCCGGCGTTGAGGCCGGCCGCGTGGTCGCGCAGCTCGTAGAGGATCTCGTCCATCTCGAAGGCGGCGGTGACCGTCTCGATCAGCACGGTCGCCCGGACGGTGCCGTGCGGGATGCCGAGTTCGGCCTGGGCGTGGGTGAAGACCTCGTTCCAGAGCCGGGCCTCCAGGTGGCTCTCGGTCTTGGCGAGGTAGAAGTAGGGGCCGGAGTTGGGGTCCTCCGGGCCGCGCGCCAGCAGCCGGTCGGCGTTGTGGAAGAAGTAGAGGCCGAAGTCGGTGAGCGATCCTGACACCGGCTCGCCGTCGACCAGCAGGTGGGCCTCGTCCAGGTGCCAGCCGCGCGGGCGGACCACGACGGTGGCGAGCTCGGCGTCGGGGCGCAGCGTGTACGCCTTGCCCTCGGGGGTGGTGAAGTCGATCCGGCGCTGCAGCGCGTCGATCAGGTTGAGCTGGCCCTCCACCAGGTTCCGCCAGGTGGGGGCGGTGGCGTCCTCGAAGTCGGCGAGCCAGACCCGGGCGCCGGAGTTGAGGGCGTTGACGGCCATCCGTCGGTCGGTGGGGCCGGTGATCTCGACCCGGCGGTCCTGGAGGGCGCGCGGGGCCTCGGCCACCTGCCAGTCGCCGGCCCGGACGGCGGCGGTCTCGGGCAGGAAGTCGAGGGTGCCGGTGGCGGCGATCTCGGCGCGGCGCTGCTTGCGCAGCGCGAGCAGCTCGCGGCGGCGCGGCTCGAAGCGGCGGTGCAGGCCGGCGATGAAGGCCAGGGCCTCGGGGGTCAGCACCTCCTCGCCGCGGGCGACCTCGGGGCCGACCACCTGGGCGGGCCCGCTGCCGGACTCGGCGCCGGGCTCGACGGCGGTTTCCCGACGTTCCCTTGGTTCCTGTGGTTCCTGTGGTTCCTGAGGTTCCTGCGGTCCGGCCATGGTCCTAAGCTCCTTGCACGGCGAGCGCTGCAACGTACGGGGACAGGGACGACAGTCATTGGATTCTGTCGTCGGGACTACCGTACTTCTGTAAGGTGGAGGCTAGTTTCCGCCATGCAGAAATTCAACACTTTGTTGATGTTGCACGTGCCCGATCCTGCCCTGCTCACCCTGGAAGGCCGTCCCGTGGTCGCATCATCTGCCTCACTCGACACCCAGGCGGCCGACCGCTCCGGGGGCGTGCAGTCCGTCGAGCGCGCCTTCCAACTGCTGGAGGTGCTGGCCGACTCGGGCGGCGTCAGCACGCTGAGCGACCTGGCCACCGGCTCCGGGCTGCCGATGCCGACCATCCACCGGCTGATCCGCACGCTGGTCCAGCAGGGCTACGTCCGCCAGGACACCGCCCGCCGCTACACCCTCGGCCCCCGGCTGATCCGTCTCGGCGAGACCGCCGGACGACTGCTCGGCAGCTGGGCCCGCCCCTACCTGGCGGAGCTGATGGAGGCCACCGGCGAGACCGCCAACCTGGCCGTGCTGCAGGCCGGCGAGGTCGTCTATGTGGGACAGGTGCCCTCCCGGCACTCGATGCGGATGTTCACCGAGGTCGGCCGGCGGGTCCAGCCGCACTGCACCGCCGTCGGCAAGGTGCTGCTGGCGCAGCTGCCGCGCCCCGAGGCGGCGGCGGTGCTCGGCCCCGGGCCGCTGACCGCCCACACCGTCCACACCGTGGTCCGGCCCGAGCAGTTGCTCGCCCAGTTCGACGACGTCAAGAGCGCCGGCTACGCGGTCGACGACCAGGAGCAGGAGATCGGCGTCCGCTGCATCGCGGTGGTCGTCCCCGGCGCGCCCACGCCCACCGCGCTGTCCGTCTCCGGTCCGGAGGCCCGGATCCGGCTGCTGGAGGCGCAGCAGGCGCACGGCGGGCTGATCCCCCGGATGCAGGAGATCGCCACCCGCCTCGGCCAGGCCCTCGCCGCCAGCGGCTGAGCCCGTTGCGCAGCTGAGCCCGTACTGCAGCCGAGCCCGTTCAGCAGCGGGGTCTACTCCCGGCTGCTCCAGGCCGCCCACGCCTCGGGCGTGTCGATGTCGTCCGGGACCGCCACGTCGCCGCACTCGACCAGCTCCAGCGTGTCCGCGTGGGCGCGCAGCAGCGCCCGCGCGCCCACGTCGCCGACCGCTCCGGCCGCCGCCTCCGCCCAGTGGCGTGCGCCGATCAGCACCGGATGCCCCCGCACGCCCGCGTAGGCCGCCGCCGCCAGCTCCGCGCCGGCCGCATGCGCGGCGAGCAGCCGGGTTACCGCGGCCGGGCCGACGCCGGGCGTGTCGACCAGCGCGACCAGCGCCGCCGTGGCGTCGGGCGCCTCGGTCGGCAGGGCCGCCAGCGCGGTCCGCAGCGAGGACCCCATGCCGGTGGCCCAGTCGGGATTGCGCAGCACGGTGCAGCCGTCCAGCTCCGCCTCGGCCGCCACCTGCTCCGCCCCCGCGCCGAGCACCACCACGAGCCGGCGGCAACCGCCCTCCCGCAGCACCGCGACGGCGTGCTCCACCAGTGGTCGGCCGCGGTGGCGCAGCAGCGCCTTCGGCCCCAGGCCGAGGCGGCGGCCCGCCCCGGCGGCGAGCAGGACGGCAACGGCTGCTCCAGCAGCGGGGTCTCCGGTCTCCATCGGGCCAGTCTGGCCGGACCGCGTCCCCGTCCGCATCGTAGGAAGGCACAAATCGCCCGACCGTTACCATCTGCCCAAGACCCTCCCCGAATCGACGCCCATCGGGGACGATGGGAGAGCGTGCTCCCTCAGCCGATCGGACGGTACGTCATGCCCCCCACACCGCAGCCGGAGAATCCCGGACAGGCAGCCGCGGTGAAGCCAGTGCGCTGCCCCTCCTGCCGACGCGAGCACGCCTACCAGCCGCCGGTCTTCCCCTGCGCCTGCGGGGCCCAGCTGAAGGTGCCGCTGCTGCGCGGCGGGATCCCGGTGCAGGTGCGGTTCCGGTCCTGGGCGGACTCCTGGCTGAACATGCGCTGCCCCTCCTGCGGGCGCTCGGACGAGTGGCCGCAGCCCGAGTTCACCTGCGACTGCGGCGCGGTCGTCCGGCTGCCGGTGGACACCGCGCGCCACCCGCAGCCGATGGCGGTGCCGCCGCCGCTGACGACGGTGCACCCGGTGCAGGCGGTGCCGCCGATCACGCCGACCGCGCCGATCCGCCCGTCGGCCCCGGCCCCGACCCGGCCGGTGCCCCGGCCGCCGTTCGTGCCGCACCCGGTCCGCACCGGGGACGACGCCGTGCTGGCCGCCGCCCGCTTCCTGGAGTGGCTGGGGCACGGCTCGCTGGAGGTCTCCGACTCGCAGGACCGCGAAGGGGTCTGCCTGCTCGGCCCCCGGATCGTGGCCCAGGTCGACACCTGGACCGAGCCGGCCGACCTGCGCGCGGTCGAGTGCCTGTGGCTGAACACCCTGCACGCGGACGAGCTGCAGCCGGTGATGTTCACCCTGGCCGGCTACAACCAGGAGGCCCGCAACCGCGCCGACCAGCTGCTGGTCGCCCTGTTCGAGCTCGACCTGGCCGGCACCCCGCAGCCGGTCAACTCCACCGCCCGCGAGTTCCTCCGGGCCAACGGCGGCGGCTGAGCCGCCCGGCCACATGTGACGATGCGTCAGTTCACGGACGATCCCAACCGGTTCTGTCCGTGATCTGGCGCGCCTCCCCGGGCGCGTGTTGGAATTCCGTCACCACCGGCCAGCAGCACGGAGGGGAGCCGTCCTTGTCGGACCAGCTGAGGGCGTCGGACCAGCGGAGGCCACGGAACGACGGGGCGGCGCCGGGGCCGGCCCCCGACCCCGGCCCGGACCCCGCTGTGGAGCAGCAGCAGCCGGACGACGGCACCGTCTGGCTGCTTCGCTCGCGCGGCTGCTGGACGGTCGCGGCGGCACTGCTGGAGCCCTCCGCCGAGCACTCCCCCGACACCGCGCTGCTCCGCGCCGAACTGCTGATCGAGGGGGCCTTCTTCCAGGGACGCGGCTGGACCGCCGCCGAGAACGCGCTCCGGCTGGCCGAGGCCCTGGCCGGCACCGCCGAGGAGCGCTCCGCCGCCGCCTGCGCCCGCGGCTACCTCGCCTACTGCGCCACGCTGCTCCAGGTCCACGACCGGCTGGACGAGGCGCAGGCCGCGCTCGGCCGCGCCTCCGCGCTGCTGCCGCCGAACGCCCCGGGCCGCCCACTGCTGGACTTCCGGCGCGGCCTGGTCGCCGAGAACCTGCTCAAGGACCCGGCCTCGGCCCGGACCGCGCTCCGCCGCGCCCACGCCGGGGCCGAGCAGCTCCAGGACGACCTGCTGCTCTCCTACACCTGGCGGCACCTGGCGTTCATCGCCCAGCAGGACGGCAACCTCGCCGGCGCCCGGCACGGCTTCGCCGAGTCGCTGCGGCTGCGCGAGCTGACCGGATTCTCGGTCGGGATCGCCCCCGCCCTGACCGCCCTCGCCGAGGTCTCCACCCGCGCCGACGCCGCCCTCCTCCGCACCCAGGCCGCCCGCCTCACCGAGGCCTTCGGCCAGGTCCCGGTCCCCCTGGCCGGCTGAACGCGGCCGGCCGAACGCGGCCCGCTACGCCCGCCCGGGCGGCTACCCCGCGCGGCAGTCGCCCGGGCGGGCGTAGGCGGTGACCACCAGGCCGCGTACCGAGACGCGGGCGCACACCCGGAAGTCGGCGTTGAGCACGGCGAGCTTCTCGCGGTCCTGGGCGGTGCCCTCTGGGACGCCCCTGCCCGCCGTGCGAACGGTGACCACCCGGGTGACCATCAGCAGCCGGGCGCGGATCTCGTCGGGCGGCAGTTCGATCCCGCCCAGGGTGTCCGAGGCGGCCACGTTGCCGCTGAGGGCCAGGTCGATCCGGCCCGCGTAGTCCGCCGGGAAGGCCAGCTCGGACTGGCGTCGCGCGGAGGGCAGGAAGAGCACACCGTCGCCCGGGGCGGACAGCCGCTCGACCGCGCGGGCCGCCGCCGCCAGGTCGTCCGGCCGGGACTGCGGGGTGCGCAGCCCGCACTCCACCGGCAGCAGGAGCAGCAGTGCCAGCGGCACCACCAGCAGCACCCGCCGACCGGCCCGGCGGCCGAGCCGGTCCAGCGCGGCGCCGATCAGCAGCGCCAGTCCGGCGTACTCGAAGACCACATAGCGGTCCAGGTAGACCGGGTGGACCAGGGAGACCAGCAGCAGCACCGACTGCGGCAGCACCAGCAGCGGCAGCGCGAAGGCCCGCTGCGCGGGGCCGGCCGCCGGCGAGCAGAGCGCGCCGACCAGCATCGTCCCGAGCGCGAACAGCACGGTGCCGGTGCCGGGTGCGGTGATCCAGGCGACCTGCGCGGCCTCGGACTCGCTCAGCAGCGCCAGCGGCAGCAGCCCGGCCAGCACCGCGGCGCAGGCCGCCAGCCAGCCGAGCCCGACCCGGCGCGGCTGCCGGGCCAGCAGCAGCGTCAGCCCCTGCCCGAGCACGGCCAGCAGCGCGAACTCGTGCAGCACACAGGTCGTCAGGGCGACCAGGGCGTAGCCGGACCAGCGCGGCACGGTCGGCCGCTCGGCCGCGCGGAGCAGCAGCAGGCCGCTGCCGACCACCCCCGCGCAGACCATCCCGTAGGAGCGGCCCTCCTGGGCGTACTCCTGGACCGCCGGGAAGACGCAGAAGGCCAGCCCGGCGGCCAGCCCGGCGCGGGAGCCCGACAGCCGTCGGCCGATCAGCGCGACCCCGGCCGCCGCCGCGGCCATCCCCAGCACCGACGGCAGCCGCAGCGTGGCCAACCCGCCGTCGTGGAGCGTGAACAGCAGGTGCAGCAGCAGGTAGTACAGCCCGTGCACGGCGTCGATGTGCTGGGTGAGCTGCCATATCTGCGCGGTGCTGCGCCGGGCGACCTCGAGGCTGACCGCCTCGTCGCCCCAGATGCTGTCCTCCCGCCGCAGGCCCCACAGCCCCAGGGCGAGCGCCAGCAGGGCCGGCGGCAGCGCCACCGCGAGCGTGGCCTGTCCCACCGCCCGCGCTCCCGTTGCCGGAACCGGGGCCGGTCCGGCGCTGCGGATGCGGACGGTGGGGATGGCCATGCTGGTTCCTCTGCGGCTCGGGGAGGGGGCGGTGGGGGCGGGTGGGCTGCGCTACTCGAAGCGCAGCCCGGAGGGACGGGTGATCCGCAGCAGCGCCGGCAGGCTGAGCGCGGTCACCAGCAGCACCGCGACCGCCCCGGTGCCGACCGTGGCCAGCACCGTGCCCCAGGCGAAGTCCTGCGGCAGTTGGGCCAGGTGCAGCAGCACCGCGCCGAGCGCGAGCCCGCCGGCCGAGGCCAGCAGCAGTCCGAGCACCACCGGCAGCGCGGTCTGCCACAGCACCGACAGCGCGAGCGTGCGCCGCCGGGTGCCGAACGCCGACAGCACCGCCAGCACCCGTCGGCGCTCCTGCAGTTGCTCCACCTGCCCGACCAGCAGGCTGAGGCCGATCAGCAGCAGCGTCACCATCGCCCCGATCACCAGCCCCCGGGTGACCACCGAGAAGTTGTGGTTGGCGGTCGGGTCCGCCGGGAAGACAGGCGAGGCCGAGGGCTCGATCAGGGCCACGGTGGTGCGCAGCTGGTCCTCGGCGTCCGGGCGGCTCTGGTCCAGGCCGACGTAGAAGACGTTTCCCTGGCCGGTGACCACCGAGGCCGGGAGCGCCCCGGGGGTGGCCAGCAGCAGTGCGGTTCCCATCATTTGCGACATCGGGTCGGACCGCTGCCGGACCGCCGTCAGCACCGCGGGCAGCCGGAAGTTCGGCCCCGGGGCGAGGTCGTCCCCGTAATCGCCGTGCACCGGCTGCCCCGCGCCGACACCCTTGGCCAGGCCGATGGTGCCGCCGGCGGTCGCGACGAAGGCGTCGCCGTCCGCGCAGTGCGGGAGCACCGCGAAGTGCTGCAGGACGGCGCAGTCGGCGATCCGCAGCGGGGAGCTCACGCCGTTCGGATCGGACGGCGCCGTCAGCCAGTAGTTCTGGTAGCCGATGACGGCGCTGACGGCCGGGCTGGTGCGCAGCCGCTGCAGGTCCTGGGCGGTGTCGGCGGCCCGGCCCGGGAACTCGACGGTGGCCTGGTACTGCCCGACGGCCGGGGCCTGGCCCCGGGCGCCCTGGGCGAGGAAGGCGTCGCTCTGGGCCTGGGAGACGGTGAAGCTGGTGGAGACCCCGGTGAAGAGCACCTGGAGCGCGATCGCCCCGGCCACCGCGACCACGATGCCGCTGACCGCCCAGGACGCCGAGCCGGTGCCCATCTGCAGCCTACGCACCGCCAACTGCTGGGACAGACTGCCGCTCGGCAGGACCCGGGTCACCCCCTGCACCACCCAGGGCAGCAGCGCCGCGATGCCGCAGAGCAGCAGCACCATGCCGGTCGAGGTCAGCGCCATGCCCTTGGTCTGCTCGATGCCGTCCGGCTGGCGCATCGCGTAGTAGAGCACCACCAGGCCGATGGCCGGCAGCGGCGCCCGCCACCAGATCCGACGGCGGGAGCCGCCGCTCCGGCGGACCACGCCCAGCGGGTCGAGTACCACCCGGCGCAGGCCGGCCAGCGTGGCGAACACCGCCAGCAGCGGCACCACGGCCACGATCAGCGCGGCGATGGTCGGGTCCGGGTCGATGTCCTGGGGAAAGAAGCTGACGCCCTCGACACTGACCAGCTGCGCGAGTTGACGTGCCAGCAGGAAGAAGAGGCTGCCGACGGCCAGGCCCAGCAGCGACCCGGCCAGCGACTCGCCGGCGGCGGTCCGCACCGTCATCGACCGGTCCGCGCCGGAGAGCCGCAGCGCAGCCAGTCGGCGGTCGCGCTGCTCGCCGCCGAAGCGGGCGGCGGTGGCGAGGATCACCGCGACCGGCGCCATCATCACCACGAAGCCGACCAGGCTGAGCAGCACCAGTACCGGAGAGAGCGGCTGCCCCGGGAAGTACTGGCCGTAGTGGTCGATCCGGACCGCGCCCTGAGCGAAGGAGACCTGGTCGGAGCCGAGGATGTAGGACAGCTGCGACGGGCCGAGCAGCCCGGCCTGGCCGATGGTGCCGACCACCGGATAGGGCAGGCGCTGCCGCAGCAGTTCGCTGCCGGAGGCGTTCAGCAGGTCCCGGAGCGCCGGGGAGACGACCATCTCTCCCGGCGCGGGATAGTGGGCCACGCCCGGCGGAAGCGGTGCCGCCGAGCCCTCCGGCTGCACGATCCGGCCGCGGACCTGTGCTCCTTTGAAGACGGTGTCCGCGTCCTCGATCAGCACGGTGGCGTTGGTGCGCGGCGCCTTGGTCGATCCGTAGAAGCTGTCCTCCTGGCTGTAGATGCGGGCGTCGTGGGCATGGTCCATCGACGGGACGGAGGAGACCAGCAGCAGCACGGCGACGCCGAGGCCGACCGCGAGGGCGGTGAGCGTCACCCGGATCCGGGCGTCCCGGCCGCCGGTGAAGGCGAGCCGGAGGCCGATGGTGTACTGCGCCAGCCGCGGGAAGCGGACCCGGTCGGACGGGTTGGACACGGTCATATCGAGGCCCCCGTGAGGTCGCGGGTGCGGCCGTCGCGGACCACGATCTCGCGGTCGGCGTAGGCGGCGACCCGGGGTTCGTGGGTGACCAGCACCACGGCGGCGCCGGTGTCCCGGGCGGCGGCGGCGAGCAGCTTCATCACCTTTTCCCCGTTCAGCGAGTCGAGCGCGCCGGTCGGTTCGTCGGCGAAGACCACGGCCGGCCGGGTGACCAGCGCCCGGGCCACGCCGACGCGTTGGCCCTGGCCGCCGGAGATCTCCCCGGGCCGCTTGGCGGCGAGGTCGGCGACCTCCAGCCGTTCCAGCCACTCGCGGGCGTGCTCCTCGGCCGCCCGGCGGCGCATCCCGTTCAGCCGCAGCGGCAGCGCGGTGTTCTCCAGGCAGCTCAACTCCGGGACGAGCTGCCCGAACTGGAACAGGAAGCCGAAGTCGCTGCGGCGCAGCGCACTGAGCCGGGAGTCGGCCGCGCGGCCGAGGTCCTCGCCCC
This sequence comes from uncultured Actinomycetota bacterium, assembly GCA_963743515.1. Taxonomy (GTDB): domain Bacteria; phylum Actinomycetota; class Actinomycetes; order Streptomycetales; family Streptomycetaceae; genus Streptacidiphilus. The sequence continues at coordinate 5,824 of CAVUQN010000029.1, read as the reverse complement.
GGTAGCGGACGGTGCCCTCCTCGGGGCGCTGGATGCCGGCCAGGCAGTGCAGCAGGGTGGACTTCCCGGAGCCGGAGGGGCCCATGACGGCGAGCAGTTCGCCGGCCGCGACGGCGACCGAGGCGCCGCTGAGGGCCGGGGTCGGGCCGAAGGACTTGTGCACGTCCACCGCCTCCAGCAGCGGGCCTTCCTCCGCCTTGACCTGGCCAGTGATTTGAGTGTTCATCGGCGGACCTCCGCGGCGAGTTCGTCGAGTCGCGCGGCGGTGAGCTCCAGCCAGCGCAGATCGGCTTCGAGGTGGAACAGGGCGTGGTCGCAGATCAGCTGGTCGCTGAGGTCGCCGTCGGTCTTGCGGCGGGTCAGCTCCCGCATCAGCCTGAGGTGTTCGCCGCGCTGGGCGTCCAGGATGTCGGCGGCGGGGCGACCGGTGAGCAGCGCCAGCACGACCTTGGTGTAGAGGGTGCTCTGCAGGTAGGGCTCGGGGCTCTCCGGGCGGCCCAGCCAGGCCTCGACATCGGTCACCCCGGCCGCGGTGACGGCGTAGCGCTTGCGGTCCGGGCCTTCACCGGATTCGACCGAATCCACCTCGACCAGACCGTTTTTGAGCAGCCGTGACAGCGTTGCGTAGACCTGTCCGTAGTGCAGCGCGCGACCGTGACCAAATTGTTCATCGTAGGCGCGTTTGATGTCGTAACCGTGGCGTGGGTGCTGTTCCAGCAGGCCAAGGAAGGTATGACCGAGTGACATGGGGCAACTATACACACGATGTATACGCGAAGTGCATACACCCTTCCCGGTGGATCCCACCCCAAAAGCCCCGCCCGCAGCACTGAGTTGAGCCAGTATGGTGGTCGCCTCGGCGACTGCCGGGGGTGGCACTCACTGGCGGTACATCAGGCGGGGCGGTTTCATGAGACTTTCCGACATAACGCTGGGCTGGGGCATCACCGCGGTCGCGGTCGTCCTTGCTGTCGCCGGTGTGGCGACCCTGCTGCGTTCACGCGGGACGGCGGCGCGGGACAGCACCGACTCCTGGGAGCGCAGCGAGGAGCGCCGCCGCAAGAAGGAGGCCCTGTACGGCAGCGCCTCCTATGTGCTGCTGTTCGCCTGCGCCTCGGTCGCCGCCGCCCTCTCCTTCCACGGCCTGGTCGGCTTCGGCGAGGAGAACCTCAACCTCGGTGGCGGCTGGCAGTACCTGGTGCCGTTCGGCCTGGACGGCGCGGCCATGTTCTGCTCGGTGCTCGCCGTACGCGAGGCCAGCCACGGTGACGCCGCCCTCGGTTCCCGCCTGCTGGTCTGGCTCTTCGCCGCCGCCTCGGCCTGGTTCAACTGGGTGCACGCCCCGCGCGGCATCGACCACAACGGCGCGCCGCAGTTCTTCGCCGGCATGTCGCTCTCGGCCGCCGTGCTCTTCGACCGGGCGCTGAAGCAGACCCGCCGGGCCGCCCTGCGCGAGCAGGGCCTGGTGCCCCGCCCGCTGCCGCAGATCCGGATCGTCCGCTGGCTGCGCGCCCCGCGCGAGACCTTCGCGGCCTGGTCGCTGATGCTGCTGGAGAACGTCCGCACGCTGGACGAGGCCGTGGACGAGGTCCGCGACGAGAAGCGGCAGCGGATGATAGACCGCGACCGGGCCCGTCGGGACTCCCGCCACGAGCGCGCCGAGCTGCGGGCGCTCAGCAGCGGCAACCGCGCCTGGACCAAGGGGCGCGAGGCCCGTCGGGCCGAGCTCCCGGCCGTGCCGCACCCGGCGCAGACCACGAGCGTCGAGCGCGAGTCCGTCCCCGCCGCACCGGCCGCCAAGCCGGCCCCGGCGCCGGAGCCTGTCATACCCAGGAGCTACGACCGCACCTTCGACCTCACGGCCGAGGACGACACGCTGACCCTGCCCCGGCTCGACTCGCTGGAGCAGAAGCTCAAGGACCTGGAGCAGCTGTACGGCTGAGCAGTCTGCAACTGCCCAGCCCGCCCGCATCGTGGACCCCGCCGGATCAGTGATCCGGCGGGGTCCACGCCAGTTCGAACCACATCCGCTTGCCGCTGCCGAGCGGGTCCACACCCCAGGCGTCGGCCAGCGCCTCCACCAGCATCAGCCCGCGCCCCGAGGACGCCTGCTCGCCCGGCGTCCGGCGCTTGGGCCAGAGGTCGGACTCGTCGTCCACCTCCACCCGCAGCCGGGCCCGCCCGCGTCGCCCGTCCAGCCCCTCGTCCGGCTCCCGGAACAGCCGGGCCGTCAGCAGCGCGTCCCGGTCGGTGTGCACCAGCGCGTTGGTGACCAGCTCGGACGTCAGCAGCTCGACCGTGTCGGCCAGTTCGCCGACGCCCCAGCGCCGGACCGCGTCCCGGAGCTCGCCGCGGACCTCGGAGATCCGGGCCAGGTCGGCCTGCGGGATCCGGCGGCGCAGCTGCTGCGGGCGACTGGAGGCGCTGCCGTCCCAGCGGAGCAGCAGCAGCGCGATGTCGTCGTCCCGCTCGTTACTGTCGGCGGCGGTGGCCTCGATCCGCTCGGCCAGGTCCTCCAGCGCGCCGGGACCGTCCGGCTGCGGCCCGGCGATGGCCTTGCGGATCCGCTCCATTCCCTCGTCCAGGTCGACCGTGCGGGTCTCCACCAGGCCGTCGGTGCAGAGCAGCAGCATCTCGCCGGGGTCGAGGGTGAACCGGGTGACCGGGTAGGCGCCCTCGGGGTCGATGCCCAGCGGCAGGCCCCCGGCGACGGGCTGGATGGCGCTGCTGCCGTCGGCCCGGCGGACCAGCGGGTCGAGGTGGCCGGCCCGGACCGCGTAGACCGCGCCGTAGTCGACGTTGACCTCGGCGTAGAGGCAGGTCGCGAAGTGGCCGGTGTCGAGGTCGGCGAGGAAGCGCGAGGCCCGGGCCATCACCGCGGCCGGCGGGTGCCCCTCGGCGGCGTAGGCGCGCAGCGCGATCCGCAGCTGCCCCATCACCCCGGCGGCGGTGACGTCGTGCCCCTGGACGTCGCCGATGACCACGCCGATGTGGCCGCCGGGCAGCGGGACCACGTCGTACCAGTCGCCGCCGATCTGCAGCCCGGTCCCGGCCGGGAGGTAGCGGACGGCGGTGGTGAAGCCGGGCAGCGGCGGTATCCGCCGGGGTAGCAGCACCCGCTGGAGGCCCGCAGCGAGCTCGTGCTCGGCGTCGTGGAGCCGGGCACGGGCCAGCGACTGGGCGACGATGCCGCCGAGCGTCCCGAGCAGGGTCCGGTCCTCCAGGTCGAGTTCCCGTTCCCCGTCGTAGCTGATCACGCACACCCCGAGCGGCCGGCCGCTGGCCACCAGCGGCAGGAAGACCCAGGCCTTGCGGTTGGTCAGCTCGGCCATGGGCCAGGCCACCGGATAGCGGTCGGCGTACTCGTCGGGGCTGCCGACGAAGACCGGGGTACGGGTGCGCAGCGCGATCGCGCCGGGGTGGTCGGCGTCGAGCGGGATGTGGTCGGGGGCCTTCGAGTCGCCGGTGTAGCCGCTGGAGTGCTGGATCTGGATCCGGCCGTTCTCCAGCACCGCCAGGATGAGCCCGTCCGGGGGTATGCCCGGCATCGGCAGCTCGGTGAAGACCCGGGCGACGTCGCGGACGCTGACGGCCTCCGACAGCGCGCGGGCGGTCTCCTTGATGAACTGGGCCCGCTCGTCGCGGAGCTCCGCGATCCGGTCGGCGCGGGTGCGCTTGTGCAGCTCGGCGGTGGCGTCCCAGACGAAGCCGACCAGGTGTCCGGGCAGTCCGCGCTCGTCGGCCAGCACCCGGGCGCGGAACCGCACCGCGTGCATCTCGCCGCTGGAAAAGACGGTCCGGTAGTAGGCCCCGCACTGCCCCAGCTCGGCGACCGCGCGCCGGACCCGACGGCTGACCACCGGCGCGTCCTCGGGGTGCAGCAGGTCCATGAAGTCCTGCGAGGTGAAGCCCTTCTCGGCCAGGCCGTCCATGCCGATGATCCGGCAGGCCCGGACGTCGCCGACGATGCGGTCGCTCCGGATGTCCCAGTCGAAGGTGCCGATGCCATTGGCCTCCATGGCCGGTTCGAGCCAGTCCGCCGGGCCCGCGCCGGGCCGGGGAATCTCCGGGGCCGACCGGGGCGGATGGGGTACCGACGCCATGCTTCTCCCGCCGCTCTCTACTGTCCGGGGCTCTGGTACACCCTGTGTCTTTGGTACACAGAGTGACTGCCCGCATCCACATCCGGCTATCCGGACTTCATCCTGTCGGACGAAAGGGCTCACGGCAATGGCGACCCGGCGCCGCCGGAGTCCGGCGGTCCGCTCCGCGCCACCTCTGCCCCACCATTCCCTCACGGCTGCCCCATTGCCGCCTCACCACTGCCCGATCTCCCACCCGTCACCGCCCTCATCACCGCCCACCACCGCTCATCACCGTACGGACAAGGACGGATTACGGAACCATCTCGGCGGGCCGCTCGTCAGTACCTGTCGAAGACGTCGAGCGACGTCCGAAGGGGTGGATTGACGATGAAGGTACTGATCACAGGTGGCGCCGGGTTCATCGGCAGCACGGTGGCCTCGGCCTGCCTCGACCAGGGCATCACCCCGGTCGTACTGGACAACCTGGTGACCGGCCGCCGCGAGTTCACCGAGGGCCGGATCTTCTACGAGGGCGACATAGCCGACGGCGAACTGCTGGACCGGATCTTCGCCGAGCACCCGGACATCGCCGCCGCCATCCACTGCGCCGCCCTGATCGTCGTCCCGGACTCGGTCTCCGAGCCGCTCAGCTACTACCGCGAGAACGTGGCAAAGACCGTCACCCTGCTGGAGCACCTGCAGCGCAATGGCTGCGAACGGCTGCTTTTCAGCTCCTCGGCGTCGATCTACACGCCCGGCGCGGACTTCGCCGTGGACGAGTCCTCCGACCTCGACCCGCTCAGCCCCTACGCCCGCACCAAAATGCTGATGGAGCTGGTCTTCAAGGACACCGCCGAGGCCACCCCGCTGCGGGTGCTCTCGCTGCGCTACTTCAACCCGATCGGCGCCGACCCGCAGCTGCGCACCGGGCTGCAGACGCCGCTGCCCTCGCACGCCCTCGGCAAGATCATCGAGGCTCGGCGCAGCAGGGCCCCCTTCCGGGTGACCGGGACCGACTGGCCCACCCGCGACGGCAGCGGCATCCGCGACTACGTCCACGTCTGGGACCTCGCCCGGGCCCATGTCGCCGCGCTGGAGCACTTCGACGAGGCGCTGCCGGCCGACGGCCCCTCCTCCTACGAGGTGGTCAACCTCGGCACCGGACACGGCACCACCGTGCGGGAGCTGGTGGCCGCGTTCGAGCAGGTCACCGGCGCCCCGCTGCCGACGACCGACGCGGCGCCGCGCCCCGGCGACTCCGCGGGCGCGTTCACCCGCAGCGACAAGGCCGCGCGGCTGCTGGACTGGCGGCCGGAGTTCAGCCTCGAACAGGGGATCGCCGACACCCTCGCCTGGTTCTCCCGCCGGGAGTCGGTGCTCACCGCCTCCTGACCCCCATAGCCAGAGCTGCACCCCCGAACCTTTGCCCTTTGCAGAGCTGCAGAGCGGCACCCCCCGAACTGTCCGCCCGCGCCCCGTCCCGGCGCGGGCGGACGTCTGTCTGCCCGCCTACCCGCCCGTCTGCCTACCTGCATGCTTGCGGCCCTGTCGAAGCCGCCGAGGCTGGACATCATCGCCCCGGCGGGGTTCAATGCTGGCAGACGTTTGAATGCCGTTCAAAACTCTCAGGGCGAGGCGCAGTGCGACTGACACCGACCGAGCGGGACCGGCTGCTGATCTTCACAGCGGCGGAGTTGGCGCGTTCCCGGCGTGCCCGGGGCGTGCGCCTCAATGTGCCC
>CAVUQN010000028.1:0-625262 GCA_963743515.1 uncultured Actinomycetota bacterium | reverse complement strand
GAGCGAACCGGAGCAGAGCCAGTGAGCCGAGAATCTGACAATCCGTCGCCGACGCCGCCCCGCCCCAGCGGTGGCGCATATCCGTCGGGGACACCGCCGTACGGCATGCCCAGCGACACCTCTTTCTCCCGGGCCGGGCAGCCCGGTGCGGTGCCCCAGCCGCCGGAGCCCGTCGCCGAGGAGCCGCGTACCACCGAGACCACGCTGACGACCCGGATCCGGATCAACATCCCCGGCTCGCGGCCGATCCCGCCCGTCGTCGTACGCAGCCCGATCGCGGGCGGCGAGGGCGCGGAGGAGCAGCCGGAGGCCCGCGAGGCCGCGGCCCCCGAGATGCCGACCCGCCGTCGGCACCGGAGTGACACCCTGGGCTCGCCGGTGCTCGGAGTGATGGAGGGGAGCCACAGCACGGCGCCCCCGCCCGACCTGCCGCCGGAGTGGCAGACCGGCGCGCCGACGGCGGCCGCAGCCGCCCCGGCACCGGCCCCCGCCCCCGCACCCGAGGCAGAGGCCGAGAGCACGCCGGAGGGCGGCAGCACCTGGTTCGCGCCGCGCAAGAAGTCGCGCCCGGCCGGCGCCCCGTCGGCCGCGCCCGCCGCGTCGGCCCAGGTCCCCGCCCCGGCCCCGGCCCCGTTCCAGCCGGAACCGCAGCAGCAGCCGGTCTACCAGCCGGAGCAGACCTACGAGACCCCGCTGCCGCCGCAGCCGTACGAGCAGCAGCAGTCCTACGAGCAGCAGCCCTTCGAGCAGCAGCAGCTCCCGGACAACACCATGCAGCTGTTCCTGCCGCCCGAGCCCGAGGCCCAACAGCCCTTTGCCCAGCCCTTCGACGAGCGGTTCGAGGCCCAGTTCGCCCCGCAGCAGCCGTACGACCCGGCGGGGAACTTCCCGCAGCAGCAGGGCGGCGCACCGGCGGCCGGTCGCCGGTCCGGGCCCGCCGCCGGCTTCAACGGCGGCCTCACCGCCGCCGCTGCCTCCGCGACCGTGCAGCAGCAGCCGACGCAGAGCCCGGCGCCGGAGAACGAGTTCGAGGCGACCGCGCCGATCCCGGTCCTCCCCAAGCCGCAGAACGGCAAGCAGCAGGGCGGCAAGAAGCAGCCGGGCAAGCAGCCGGGCGGCAAGCAGCGCGGGCCGCAGGAGCAGCGCCCCGCCGCCGCGCCCTCCGTGCCCGACGGCTACGCGGGCGGCACCGGCGGTGCGGGCGCTCCGCCGCGCCGGCCGAGCGACCCGGAGACCGCCGCCGCCCCGGCCGCGAGCGCCACGGCGAAGCCCGCCAAGAAGCGCGGACGCGGGCGGAAGCTCGTGGTCACCGGTATAGGTGTGCTGGTGCTGGCCGCCGCCGTGGCCTACGGCGCCGGGCTGATGCTCAACCAGGCCGACGTCCCCCGGGGCACCACCGTCCTCGGCTACGGCATCGGCGGGGACACCAGCGACACCGCCGTGGACACCCTGAACAACACCGTCGGCAAGATCGCCACCGCCCCGCTGATGCTGTCGGTCGACGGAAAGCCGGTGTCGCTCAACCCGACCGCGGCGGGTCTGACCATCGACACCACCGCCACGGTGGCGAGCGTCGCCAAGAAGAGCTACAACCCGGTCACCGTGGTCGAGTCGCTGCTCGGCGGCGTCCACGCGGTGGACCCGGTGGTGGTGATCGACCCGGACAAGCTGCGCTACGCACTGCAGCAGCTCTCGACCGGCTCCGGCAGCTCGCACGAGGGCAGCGTCCACTTCGACGACGACGGCAAGGTGGTCACCGTGCTGCCGCAGTCCGGTCAGACCCTGGACGTGGACCAGGCGGTGAACCTGGTCCGGCAGGCCTACCAGGCCAGGGCCGAGGGGGCACCGAACACCACCGTGGTGCTGCCGATGACCACGGCGGCGCCCAAGGTCTCCGCGGCGGCGGTGCAGTCGGCGGCGTCGACCATCGGCGCCTGGGCCATGAAGCAGCACTTCTACGTGACCGTCAAGGGCAGCAGCCCGGTGCCGTTCGGGCCGCACACCTTCAGCCAGGCGCTGTCGCTGCAGCCGGGTCCGAACGGCACCCTGGTCCCGGTCTTCGACCTGGCCAAACTGCAGAACGCCTACGGTCCGGAGTTCGCCGGCGAGACCGTCCTGCACAACGGCGTGGCCGGCCCGGTCACCGCCCAGGACGTGGCCTCGGCCCTGGTCCAGCTGCTCAGCAAGCCGGGCGGGCCGACCAGCATCACCATCCAGTAGCACCCTCGAAAGGGCCGGGACCTGACAAAGGTCTCGGCCCTTCGCGCTGCCCGGCCGGATATAAATCGGACATAAGTCCTATCCGCCCACATACTCCACCGGAGAAAATCGGCCGGATTGAAGGTCAATCTACGCGCGCAACTACCTCGGGATTCACAATCCGGTGTCAATTCGATACGCGGCACGTTGCGCAAGGGCGAGGCGCGACCACCGGAGCATAAGCGCTGGAACCGGACATTAGTACCCTTAGGCACCACCCGGAGGGGTGGCAGCAACGTCGTCCGCATATCGGTGCAGCAAAATACTTGTTACGGATACATGAACGAGATTTGTCCGTTTTTGACGTATAAGGACCGTATCAGGAAGTGGCTGTCAATACCCTGACAGACACAACCTGATGGACCTTGCAGAACGAAGCCGCAACTCAATCTCAGAAGCAGAGAAGCCTCTTGACGACCAGATAAAGCAGTTGCGAGAGTCCGTGCCACCCAATCTTTTTGCACCAGAACACCCAGCGGGCGGGAGCATTCGCACGATGACCATGCCAACCGAGGCTGCGCTCGACCCAACAGCCGACCCTGCGGGGGCGGAGGGCGGCCCGGCCAGCGGCAGCAAGAACGCTGAGCTCGTCGGGCGCTCCCCGGGGCAGCTCGCCTGGATCCGTATCAAGCGCGACAAGATAGCGATCATCTGCGCCGTCATCGTGGCGCTGTTCTTTGTGGTGGCCTACAGCGCTCCGCTGATCGCCAAGGTGTACGGGAAGAACCCCTACACCCCTTACGGCCTGACGAACCCCAACCTGACCGATGCCACCGGCATGCCGCTCGGCTCCTTCGGCGGCATCAGCAGCCAGTTCTGGCTGGGCATCGAGCCCGGCGGGCTCGGCCGCGACGTCTTCACGCTGCTGATCTACGGCATGCGCACCACCCTGACCATCTCGGTGCTCGCCACCATCCTCAGCACGGTCATCGGCGTCGGCCTCGGCCTGGCGCAGGGCTACCTCGGCGGCAAGGCCGACTACTGGCTCGGCCGCATCTCCGACCTGCTGATGGCCTTCCCCCAGCAGCTGTTCTTCATCGCCTTCACCCCGGTCGTGATCGCGCTCTTCTACCCCCCGGGCAACGCCGTCCCGACCTGGTTCCGCGGGCTCGCGCTGATCGTGGTGCAGGTGGCGCTCGGCTGGATGGGCCTCGGCCGACTCCTCCGCGGTATGACCCTGAGTCTCCGCGAGCGCGAGTTCATCGAGGCCGCGAAGATCGCCGGCGCCTCGCCCTGGCGGATCATCCGCAAGGAACTGATGCCCAACCTGGGCACCACGATCCTGGTGCAGACCACGCTGAGCCTCTCGGGCTTCGTGACCACCGAGGCCGGCCTCTCCTTCCTCGGCGTCGGCATGGTCGACCCCACCCCCGACTGGGGCCGGCTCTTCCAGGACGCCGCCCCGTACTACCAGACGGACCTCGTCTTCCTTCTTGTCCCCGGCCTCTCGTTGATGATCTTCACGATCGCCTTCAACCTGCTCGGGGACTCGGTCCGGGACGCACTCGATCCCAAGACCGCGCGTTGAGTGTCCCAACCCCGTGAGTCGTCCTCGGCTCCCGGCGCCTGTGGCAATCCGGTGAACAGTGACAGGTAGGAATCCCATGAGACAGCGCAAGACCATAGCCGTGGTGGCAGTGGCCGCAGCAGGGGCGCTCGCCCTCTCCGCGTGCAGCAGCTCCAGCTCCAGCTCCGGCACCAGCAAGGCCGATGGTGGCGCCACGGCGACCATCGCCGACTTCGGCCTCGGCACCGCCGCCGACTCGACCGGTCCCGCTCCGGCCGTGGCCGGCGCCAAGTCCGGTGGCACGGTCTACGACCTGGAGCCGAGTGGCTTCGACTACCTCGACCCCGGTCAGGTGTACGTCAGCAACGAGATGGCCGTCTCGACGCTCTACAACCGCACGCTGACCGGTTACAAGACCGACGCCAGCGGCAAGGAGATCCTGGTCGGCGACATGACCACCGACACGGGCACTCCGTCCGACGGTGGCAAGACCTGGACCTACCACCTCAAGTCGGGGCTGAAGTTCCAGGACGGCACCACGATCACCTCCGCGGACGTCAAGTACGCGATCGAGCGCCTGTACGAGGGCTACCAGACCCAGGGCCCGACCTACCTGCCGACCTGGCTCTCCGGTCCGAACTACAAGAAGGTCTACACCGGCCCGGCCAGCGGCGAGCTCCCGCAGAGCGTCATCGGCACCCCGGACGCCAGCACGATCGTCTTCCACTTCACCGCCGTGCACGCCGACGCGCCCTACGCGATGGCCATGCCCAGCAGCGGTGCGATCGAGCGCTCCAAGGACACCGGCGCCAACTACAACAACGTCTTCCAGTCGGACGGCCCGTACATGCTGGCCAGCGCCAGCGACTACGTGCCGAACAAGAGCCTGACCCTGGTTCGCAACCCCAACTGGAACCCGTCGACGGACCCGATCCGCAACGACTACCCGGACAAGTGGGTCTTCGAACTCGGCGTGCAGAACCCGGGGCTGACGACCCGCCTGGAGCAGAGCGTCGGCACCGACGCGGACGCCCTGTCGCTGTCGACCGCCGCGGACTCCTCGCAGAGCGACGTGATCCTCAACGGTGCCCAGTACAAGGACCGTACGATCAGCCAGTACGCGCCCTACGTCGAGTACCTGAACATCAACACCGCGCGGGTCAAGAACGTCAACGTTCGCAAGGCCATCGCGCTGGCGTTCCCGGACGCGTCGATCCAGAAGCTCTACGGCGGCCCGTCGCAGCTGCAGGTCGGCTCCACCCTGATCAGCCCCACCGTCGGTGGCTGGACCAGCGCGGACCCGTTCAACAAGACCCAGTACCCGAACGGTGACCCGACCGCCGCCAAGGCGCTGCTCACCCAGGCCAACTCGGTCGGCTACAAGCTGGTCTACGCGTACTCGAACACCCCGCGCAACCAGACGATCGCCGTCGAGCTCAAGCTCGCCCTCGACGCGGCCGGCTTCAACGTGGTGACCGAGCCGCTCGACACCACGTCGTACTACACCCTGATCGGCACCGTGCCGAACTCGTACGACATCTACCGCTCCGGCTGGGGCGCGGACTGGCCGGTCGCCTCGACCGTCGTCCCGAACCTGATGGACGGCCGTCAGATCGGCAACGGCGACCCGGACTACTCGCAGTACCTGAGCGCCTCCACCGACGCGCAGATCGACGCGATCAACGCCAACCCGGACGTGGCCTCCGCCGCCAAGCAGTGGAACACCCTGGCGCAGCAGATCATCGCGAACGACGTGCCGCAGGTGCCGTTCGGCTTCGACAAGTTCCTGCAGATCTACGGCTCCGGCCTCGGTGGCATCCGCTACAACCAGGTCATCGGCGCCGTCGACGCGAACAGCGTCTACGTCACCAACGGCTGATGAGCTGATCCGCTAGCTCGACCCAGCCGGGTCCGCCCCTATCCGGGGCGGACCCGGCACCCGGGCGACACCCGCCCCTCCGCACTCCCCACGACTTGGCCGCCTGCGGCGCCCTCTCTCGGAAGAGCCCCATCCATGCTCCGATTCCTGACCCGCCGGGCGCTCGGCGCCATCGTCATTCTGATCTGCATCAGCATCATCACCTACATCGCCTTCTTCACCATCGTGCCGGACCCGGCCCGACTGTCCTGCGGCGCGAAGAACTGCACCCCGCAGATGCTCGACCAGATCCGGATCAACCTCGGCTTCAACAAGTCGATCCCGGTCCAGTACTTCGAGTACATGAAGGGCATCTTCGCCGGCCGCAACTTCGCCAACCTCGGCCACTGCTCGGCCCCCTGCTTCGGGTACTCCTTCGCCGACCAGGAGCCGGTCTGGAACCTGATCAAGAGCAGCTACCCGACCACCCTCACGCTGGCCGTCATGGGTGCGGCGATGTTCCTGGTCATCGGTGTCGGCCTGGGCATGATCTCGGCCTGGAAGCCGGGCTCGACCTTCGACCGCGTCGCCAGCTCCGTCTCGCTGATCGGGCAGTCCACCCAGATCTACTTCATCGGCCCGCTGCTGATCGTGCTCTTCGTGGTCGACCTCGGCTGGTTGAGCCGCGGCTCCGACCCGTCCTGGTCCACCAACCCGGTCGGCTCCGTCACCGGGATGCTGCTGCCGGCCTTCACCATGTCGATCATCTTCTGGTCGAACTACAGCCGCCAGGTCCGCTCGCTGATGCTGGAGCAGCTCTCCGAGGACCACATCCGGGCCGCCCGCGCCAAGGGCATGTCGAAGACCTACGTCTTCATGCGCTACGCCCTCCGCGGCGCCATGGGCCCGATCGTCACCATCTTCGGCATCGACCTGGGCGCCGTCTTCGGCGGCGCGATCATCACCGAGTACACCTTCAGCCTCCACGGCCTGGGTACCCTGGCGGTGTCGTCGGTCAACGCCAACGACCTCCCCATGGAGATGGGCGTCATGCTCTTCAGCGCCGCCTCCATCGTCATCTTCAACGTGATCGTCGACGCCTCGTACGCCCTCATCGACCCCCGGATCCGGCTCGCGTGAGCACCGACCGTACTGTTGCCGTTCCGTGCACCGCACCCCAGGAGAACCGCCCGTGACCACCCTTGCCAAGCCCGAGGCCGACCCCGTGCCGAGCAACGGGGACGCCTTCCTCTCTGTCCGTGACCTCAAGGTCCAGTTCGCCACCGAGGACGGCGTCGTCAACGCCGTCAACGGGCTCTCCTTCGACCTGGAACGCGGCCAGACCCTCGGTATCGTCGGCGAGTCCGGTTCGGGCAAGTCGGTGACCAACCTGACCATCCTGGGCCTCCACAACATGCGGAAGACCACGGTCACGGGCGACATCCTGCTCGACGGACAGCAGCTCGTCGGCGCCTCCGACGGCGAGCTCGCCAAGCTCCGCGGCAACAAGATGGCCATGGTCTTCCAGGACTCGCTGGCCGCCCTGTCGCCGTACTACACGGTCGGCCGGCAGATCGCCGAACCCTTCATGAAGCACACCGGCGCGAACAAGCGCGAGGCGCACGACCGCGCCGTGGAGATGCTGGAGAAGGTCGGCATCCCGCAGGCGAAGACCCGGGTCAACGACTACCCGCACCACTTCTCCGGCGGTATGCGCCAGCGCGCCATGATCGCCATGGCGCTGGTGAACGACCCGCAGCTGCTGATCGCGGACGAGCCGACGACCGCCCTGGACGTCACCGTCCAGGCGCAGATCCTCGACCTGCTCAAGGACCTCCAGCAGCAGACCGGCACCGCGATCATCTTCATCACCCACGACCTCGGCGTGATCGCCAACGTCGCGGACGAGGTGCTGGTGATGTACGCCGGGCGCTGCGTGGAGAAGGGCACGATGCGGCAGATCCTCAAGGACTCGCAGCACCCCTACGGCTGGGGCCTGCTGAGCTCCATCCCGCACCTGAGCGCCGATGTCGACGTGCCGCTGATGCCCATCCCCGGCTCCCCGCCGTCGCTGCTCAACCCCCCGTCCGGTTGCGCCTTCCACCCGCGCTGTGCCTACCGCGACCAGGTGCCCGACGACCGCTGCGTCACCGACCGACCGGTGCTCGACCTGGCCAACGGTCACCTCTCTGCCTGCCACCTCACCCCCGCGCAGAAGCAGTCCATCTTCACCGAGCAGATCCAGCCGCGGCTCGGCTGATCAGGAGTCAAGGTAACAACGATGAGTGAGCAGCAGACCGTGGCAGCAGACGCCACCGCCCCCGCCGCGAAGGTCCCGGCCCCGCGCACCGGAGATCCCCTGCTTGAGGTCAAGGGGCTGACCAAGCACTTCCCGGTGACCGCCGGCTTCCTGTTCAAGCGCACCGTCGGTGCGGTGCAGGCCGTCGACGGGGTGGACTTCGACATCCACGCCGGCGAGGCCCTCGGCATGGTCGGCGAGTCGGGTTGTGGCAAGTCCACGACCGGACGCCTGGTGACCCGCCTGCTGGAGCCGACCGGCGGTCGGATCAGCTACAACGGCATCGACATCACCCACTCCAACCGCAAGCAGCTGGCGCCGATCCGGTCCGAGATCCAGATGATCTTCCAGGACCCGTACGCCTCGCTCAACCCGCGGCACACGGTGGGCACGATCGTGGCCGGTCCGATGGAGATCAACAACGTCAACCCGCCCGGCGGCCGCGAGGCCCGGGTGAAGGAACTGCTGGAGATCGTCGGGCTCAACCCGGAGCACTACAACCGCTTCCCGCACGAGTTCTCCGGCGGTCAGCGGCAGCGCATCGGCGTCGCCCGCGCCCTGGGCCTCAGCCCCAAGCTGATCGTCGCGGACGAGCCGGTCTCGGCGCTGGACGTGTCGATCCAGGCGCAGGTCGTGAACCTGCTCCAGCAGCTCCAGCGCGACATGGGGATCTCCTTCCTCTTCATCGCCCACGACCTGTCGATCGTGCGTCACTTCTCCCAGCGGGTCGCGGTGATGTACCTGGGCAAGGTCGTGGAGATCGCGGACCGCGACTCGCTCTACGGCAGCCCGCGCCACCCGTACACCCACGCCCTGCTCTCGGCGGCCCCCGAGGCCGACCCGGACCAGGTGGGCCGGGAGCGGATCCGGCTGGAGGGCGACGTCCCCTCCCCGATCGCCCCGCCGAGCGGCTGCCGCTTCCGCACCCGTTGCTGGAAGGCGCAGGAGAAGTGCGCGACCGAGGAGCCGCCGCTGATCCAGCTCTCGGGCAACAAGGCCGGCCACCTCACGGCCTGCCACTTCCCCGAGGACGGTGCGACCGTGCACGAGACGCCCAAGGAGATCATCCTGGACCCGGCGCTCACCGCCATCGAGGGCGCCGACGCCGACGCGAAGTAGTCCCGCACCACGACGGAGGCCCCGACCGCAGCAAGCGGTCGGGGCCTCCGTCGTTCCCGGGCCTCCGTCGTTCCCAGGGCTGCCGTGTCCCCGGTTCGGCGCCCGGGAACGGGACAGGGCCCGCACCCCCGGTGAAAGGTGCGGGCCCTGCGTAGCGGGACTGCGTCAGCTCGCGCCGACGATGTCCACGTCCTCGGCGAAGTGGCAGGCCGAGGGGTGCGCGGCCGGGGTGTCCTGGCCGCGGAAGACCTCGGGGATCGCCAGCAGCGGCACCTCCACCGAGCACTTCTCCTGGGCCTTCCAGCAGCGGGTGCGGAAGCGGCAGCCCGACGGCGGGTTGGCCGGCGAGGGGATGTCCCCGGAGAGGATGATCCGCTGGCGCCCCTCGCGCCCCGACGGGTCGGGGACCGGCACGGCCGAGAGCAGCGCCTGGGTGTAGGGGTGCGTGGGGTGCTCGTAGATCTGCTCGTCGGTGCCGATCTCGACCATCTTGCCGAGGTACATCACGCCGACGCGGTCGGAGATGTGCCGGACGATGGAGAGGTCGTGCGCGATGAACATGTACGACAGGTTGAACTCGCTCTGCAACCCGGCCAGCAGGTTGACGACCTGGGCCTGGACCGAGACGTCCAGCGCCGACACCGGCTCGTCGCAGATGATGATCTCGGGCTTGAGCGCCAGGCCACGGGCGATGCCGATGCGCTGGCGCTGGCCGCCGGAGAACTGGTGCGGGTAGCGGTTGATGTACTCGGGGTTGAGCCCGACCACGTCCAGCAGGTCCTGCACGGCCTTGCGGCGGTCGCCCTTGGGCGCCACCTCGGGGTGGATCTGGTACGGCTCGCCGATGATGTCGCCCACCGTCATCCGGGGGTTCAGCGAGGTGTACGGGTCCTGGAAGACCATCTGGATGTTGCGGCGGATGTCCTTGAGCGCCTTGCCGGACACCTTGGAGATGTCCTCGCCCTTGAACAGCACCTGCCCCGCGGTGGCCCGCTCCAGGTTCATCAGCACCTTGGCCAGCGTCGACTTGCCGCAGCCGGACTCGCCGACGATGCCCAGGGTCTCGCCCTGGTGCAGGTCGAAGCTGATGCCGTCGACGGCCTTGACCGCGCCGACCGTCTTCTTGAAGACGATGCCCTGGGTGAGCGGGAAGTGCATCTCCAGGTCGCGGACCTGGAGCAGCGGCTCGCCCTTCCGGATCGTGGCGGCCTCAGCCATGGAGGGTCTCCTTCCAGAAGTGGCAGGCGCTGCCGCGGCCCTCGAGCTCGGCGCCGTCCTCCTCGGTGACCGCGTACAGCGGCGGCACCTCGGTGCGGCAGATCTCCTGGGCCATCGGGCAGCGCGGGTTGAAGGCGCAGCCCTCGGGGATACGCAGCAGGTTCGGCGGCAGACCCTTGATCGCGTACAGCTCCTGGCCCTTCTGGTCCAGGCGCGGGATCGACCGCAGCAGCCCCTTGGTGTAGGGGTGCGAGGGGCGCGAGTAGAGCTCGTGCACCGGGGCGGTCTCGACGATCCGGCCCGCGTACATGACCGCGATCTTGTCCGCGACGTCGGCTACCACGCCGAGGTCGTGGGTGATCAGGATCAGGCCCATGTTGTACTCGCGCTGCAGGTCCGCCAGCAGCTCCATCACCTGGGCCTGGACGGTGACGTCCAGGGCGGTGGTGGGCTCGTCCGCGATGATCAGGTCGGGCTCCAGGGCCAGCGCCATCGCGATCATGACGCGCTGGCGCATGCCGCCGGAGAACTGGTGCGGGTACTGGTTGACCCGCTCCTTGGCCCCGGGGATGCCGACCTTCTCCATCAGCTCGACGGCCTTGAGCTTGGCGTCCTTCCGACTGGTGCCCTTGTGCGTCCGGTACATCTCGCCGAGCTGGTAGCCGACGGTCAGCACCGGGTTGAGCGAGGACAGCGCGTCCTGGAAGACCATCGCCATCTGCGCGCCGCGGATCTTGCGGCGCTCCTCGTTGCCGAGCTTGAGCAGGTCGCGGCCCTTGAAGATGATCTCGCCACCGGTGACGAACCCGGGCGGGCTGTCCAGGATGCCCATGACGGCCTGCGAGGAGACCGACTTGCCGGAGCCCGACTCGCCCAGGATGGCGAGGGTCTCGCCGGCCCGGACGCTGTAGTTGACTCCGTTGACGGCCTTGGCCACGCCGTCCCGGGTGCGGAACTCGACGTGCAGGTCACGGACCTGCAGCAGGGGTGCCTCGTCCGTGTCCGCGGTGCGGTTGCGAGCTGATACTGCGGTACTCACGTTCTACCTCTCTCAGCGCAGCTTGGGGTCGAGGGCTTCGCGCACCGCTTCGCCGAGCATGATGAACGCGAGGACGGTGATGCTCAGCGCTGCCGCCGGATAGAACAGCATGTGCGGAGCGTTGCGGAACGACGTGGCGGCGTTGGAGATGTCGATGCCCCAGGAGACCGCCGGGGGCTTCAGCCCGACACCGAGGAAGCTCAGCGTCGCCTCCAGCGAGATGTACGCGCCGAGGGAGATGGTGGCGACCACGATGACCGGCGCGACCGCGTTGGGCACGATGTGGCGCAGCATCAGCCGACGGCTGCCGGCGCCGAGCGCGCGGGCCGCGGTGACGTAGTCCTGCTGCTTGGCGGTGACCACCGCGCCGCGCGAGATACGCGCGACCTGCGGCCAGCCGAACACGGTCAGGAAGCCGATCACGATCCAGATGGACTGGCCGGTGAAAGCCGACAGCACCACGATGCCGCCGAGCAGCAGCGGGATACCGAAGAAGATGTCGGTGATCCGGGAGAGGATCGCGTCCAGCCAGCCGCCGTAGAAGCCGGCCAGTCCGCCGAGGACACCGCCCAGCAGCGTGGTGCCGAGGGTGGCGAAGACGCCGATGGTCAGCGAGTCACGGGTGCCGTAGACGACCCGGGAGTAGACGTCGCAGCCCTGGGTGTCGAAGCCGAAGGGGTGCCCGGGGGCCGACCCCGCCTGCGAGTTGGCCGCGTTGCAGTCCAGCGGGTTCACCGAGGTGAACAGGCCGGGCACGATCGCCATGACGATCAGCAGCGCGATGATCGCCACCGAGATCCAGAAGATCCAGCTGGTCCGCAGGTCGCGCCAGGCGTCCTGCCACAGGCTGCGGGCCTTCTCCCGGTCCGTCACCTTGGGCTCCGGGGAGGACATGTGCGGCGTACCGGCCAGCTCCTCCTCGCTCACCAGGTCGTGCGACTCCATGGCGCCCGGGCCGAGGCCCCCGTCGCCGCTCGGGAACACGCTGGACAGCTCGTTGCCGCCGGGGTACTCGGGGCGGAACGCATTCGGGTCAGACATAACGAATCCTCGGGTCCAGGACCGCGTACAGCAGGTCGACGAGCAGGTTTGCCGCCAGGTAGACGACCACCAGCACCGTCACGAAGCCGACGACAGTGGCGGTGTTCTGCTGCTGGATGCCCTGGTAGAGGTAGTAGCCGACACCCTGGATGTTGAAGATGTTCTCGGTGACGATGGCGCCACCCATCAGGGCGCCGAGGTCGGTGCCGAGGAAGGTGACGACCGGGATCAGCGAGTTGCGCAGCAGGTGGTTGACCACGACCCGGCGGCGGGGCAGGCCCTTCGCGGTGGCCGTGCGCACATAGTCGGCGCGGACGTTCTCGGCCACGGTGGAGCGGGTCAGCCGCGCCACATAGGCCAGTGACGTGGAGGCCAGCACGAGGCCGGGGACGATCAGCGAGCCCCAGGGAGCGCCGTAGCCCACCGAGGGGCTGATGACCCCCCACTTGACGCCGAGGAAGTACTGCAGCAGGAAGCCGATGACCAGGACCGGGACCGAGATCACGATCAGGGTGAACATCAGCACCAGCGTGTCGACCAGCTTGCCCCGCTTGAGGCCGCTGACGACACCCAGCAGGAGGCCGAAGACCAGCTCGATCGAGAACGCGACGGCGGTCAGCTTCAGCGTGGTCGGGAAGGCCTGGCCCATCAGCGTGGTGACCGGGGTGCCGTTGAACGAGGTACCGAAGTCCAACCGGAACACACCGGACATGTAGTGCAGGTACTGCACGATCAGCGGACGGTCCAGCCACAGCTGGTGGCGGATCTGGTTGGCGACGGCGGGGTCCGGGGCCTTGCCCTGGAAGAACGCCGCAACCGGGTCACCAAGGCTGTAGACCATGATGAAGATCAAGAAAGTGGTCCCGATGAAAACCGGGATCATCTGGAGCAGGCGTCGGATGACGTAGCGCCCCATGTGGCCTCCTGGAGTGAAGACGGCCGGCAGTCGGGGACGTATGTCGCGACTGCCGGCCGCCTAACGAACAGACGTACTACTTCTTGATGGCCCAGTAGACCGGGTTCTTGAAGCCGTCCATCTGAACGTTGGACACGTTCGCTGAGTAGCCGGCCAGGTTGTTGGAGTACCAGAGCGGCGCCACCGGCATGTCCTTCGCCAGCTGCAGCTGCGCCTGCTGGAAGAAGCTGTTCGCCTCCGCGGTGCTGTTCGCCGCGTTGCCCTCGGCGATCAGGTTGTCGAAGGTGGTGCTGCTGTACTTCGAGAAGTTGTTGGGCGCGCCGGTGGCGTACAGCGGGGCGAGGAAGTCCACCGCGAGCGGGTAGTCCTGGCCCCAGCCGGTGCGGAACGGGCCCGTCATCTGGAAGCCGCTCATCTTGTTCAGGTAGTCGTTGAACGTCGTGGTCGGCAGGCCGACGCAGGCGGTGGTGTTGCCCACGACGTTGTTGATGCTGTTGCAGACCGCGTTGACCCAGTCCGCGTTGCCGCCGTCGGCGTTGTAGGCGATGGTCATCTTGCCGCCGGGGATGCCGCCGGCCGCGTTGATGAGCTGCTTGGCCTGGGTCGGGTTGTAGGTGCACGCGGCGCCGCACAGACCGGCCTTGTAGCCGCCGGAGGCGCCCAGCGTGGGCGAGGTCCAGTCGGTGGCCGGGGTGACCGAGTTGTGCAGGATCTTCGAGGCGATGGTGTTGCGGTCGATCGCCTCGGAGATGCCGGTGCGCAGCTCGGCGCCGTTCGGGCCGTTCCAGGCCTTGGCGTACAGCGGGAAGGACAGCGTGACGTTGGCGCCGGTCGGGCTGTTGATGACCCGGCCATTGAGGTCCGACTGCATGTTCGGGATGTTGGAGGTCGGGATGACGTCGTCGACGTCCAACCGGCCGGACAGCAGGTCGGCGTAGGCCGGCACCGGGTTGGTGTAGACGATGAGGTCGATGCCCTTGTTCTCCGGCGTCTGGCTGCCCGAGTACTCCGGGTTGGGGACCAGGTTCAGGTTGGCACCCGAGGTGTAGCCGCCGCTGACCTTGTAGGGGCCGTTGCCGACCGGGTTCTTCTCCCACGCGGTGGGGTTGGCGAAGAAGGACGCGGGCAGCGGGTCGAAGTACAGCGCGCCCAGCGTCTGCGGGTACGTGGAGTCCTTGGCCGTCAGCGCGACGGTGAAGGTGGTGTCGTTCAGGACCTTCAGGCCGGACATGGTCCTGGCCGTCGGGTTGCCCGTGGCCGGCGCGACCGCGTTGTAGCCCACGACGTTCGAGAAGTAGCTCGAGTTGACCTGCTGGTTGGTGGAGAGCGCGCTGTAGTTCCAGGCGTCCACGTACGAGGAGGCGGTGACCGGGGAGCCGTCGCTGAACTTCAGGCCCGGCTTGAGCTTGATGGTGAAGTTCTGCTGGTCGGCCGTGGTGATCGACTCGGCGTTCTCGTTGATGACCGCGTTGGTCTTGGGGTCGTACGAGATCAGACCGGTGAGGATCGAGGTGACGACCTTCGATCCGTTGATCTCGGCCGTGTCGCCCGGGGTCAGCGGCTTCTGGGGGACACCCCAGATGGCGGTGACGACGCCGTTCCCGCTGGAGCCGGAGCTGCTGGAGCTGCTGCTCCCACAGGCGGTGGCTGCGAGGGCGATGGCAACCGCCCCGACAACGAACTTGGCTCGCGTGGCTCCACGCATATGAACGTGCCTCCTCAGGCGTGCTGTGCATCGACGAACGCCCTGCTCCCACCCCTGGAAGCCCTGGCGTCGACCCGGTGACTCAGACGTCACTTTTCCTACTATCAGTCACCGCGGGCGATGCTTATGGCCAAATTAGATTTCGGTTTGATCACACGCCTGTGACTCATGTCTCGCAACCCGGGCACTGCCAAGTGGGTGCAAGGAGTACGCAAACGGTCATCGGGCCTTGATACAGCAGAGGATGTCACCGATAACCGAACACGGGGGCCAGGACACTCGCACGGTTGCCGACTACCGTCGGTCACCGGTTGGGGGGACAAAAAACCGCCGTCCGTCCCCCCCGATCGGGGGGGACGGACGGCGGTCCGGGTCAGGCGGGTCAGCCGGGGGCGTCAGCCCTTGTTGCGACCACGGTTGCGGCCACGGGTGGCGGCGTCCAGGATCACCTTGCGAATGCGCACGGTCTCCGGGGTGACCTCGATGCACTCGTCCTCGCGGCAGAACTCCAGCGACTGCTCCAGCGAGAGCTTGCGCGGCGGCACCAGGTTCTCGGTGGTGTCGGAGGAGGCGGCGCGCATGTTGGTGAGCTTCTTCTCCTTGGTGATGTTGACGTCCATGTCGTCGGCGCGCGAGTTCTCGCCGACGATCATGCCCTCGTACACCTCGGTGGTGGGCTCGACGAAGAGCACACCGCGCTCCTGCAGGTTGATCATCGCGAACGGGGTGACCGCGCCCGCGCGGTCGGCCACCAGCGAGCCGTTGTTGCGGGTGCGCAGCTCGCCGAACCACGGCTCGTGGCCCTCGAACAGGCTGTGCGCGATGCCGGTGCCGCGGGTGTCCGTCAGGAACTCGGTACGGAAGCCGATCAGACCGCGGGACGGGACCACGAACTCCATCCGGACCCAGCCGGACCCGTGGTTGGTCATGGTCTCCATCCGGCCCTTGCGGGTCGCCATCAGCTGGGTGATCGCGCCGAGGTACTCCTCCGGGCAGTCGATCGTCATCCGCTCGACCGGCTCGTGGAGCTTGCCGTTGATCTCCTTGGTGACCACCTGCGGCTTGCCGACGGTCAGCTCGAAGCCCTCCCGGCGCATCGTCTCCACCAGGATCGCCAGCGCCAGCTCGCCACGGCCCTGGACCTCCCAGGCGTCCGGACGCTCGGTCGGCAGCACGCGGAGCGAGACGTTGCCGATCAGCTCGCGGTCCAGCCGGTCCTTGACCAGGCGGGCGGTGACCTTGTGGCCCTTGCCGCCCTTGCCGACCAGCGGCGAGGTGTTGGTACCGATGGTCATCGAGATGGCCGGCTCGTCCACCGTGATCAGCGGCAGCGGGATCGGGTTCTCCAGGTCGGCCAGGGTCTCGCCGATCATGATGTCCGGGATACCGGCGATGGCGCAGATGTCGCCGGGGCCGGCCACCTCGGCCGGCTTCCGGGTGAGCGCCTCGGTCATCAGCAGCTCGGTGATCTTGACCTGCTTGATCGAGCCGTCCCGCTGGATCCAGGCCACCTGCTGGCCCTTGCGGAGCTCGCCCTGCTCGACCCGGCAGAGCGCGATCCGGCCGAGGAAGTTGTCCGCGTCCAGGTTGGTGACGTGGGCCTGCAGCGGCGCGCCCTCGTCGTAGGTCGGGGCCGGGACGTGCTCCAGGATGGTGGAGAAGAACGGCTCCAGGCTGTCGCTGTCCGCCGGGACGGTGCCGTTCTCCGGCTTGGTCAGCGAGGCCACGCCGTCACGGGCGCAGGCGAAGACGATCGGGAACTCGATCTGGTCCTCGGTCGCGTCCAGGTCCAGGAAGAGGTCGTAGGTCTCGTTGATGACCTCGTCGATCCGGGCGTCCGGACGGTCGGTCTTGTTGATGCAGCAGGATGACCGGCAGGTTCGCGGTCAGCGCCTTGCGGAGGACGAAGCGGGTCTGCGGCAGCGGGCCCTCGGAGGCGTCCACCAGCAGCACGACGGCGTCGACCATCGACAGGCCGCGCTCGACCTCGCCACCGAAGTCGGCGTGGCCGGGGGTGTCGATGATGTTGATGGTGATCACGTCGCCGCCACCCTTGGGGTGGTACTTGACGGCCGTGTTCTTCGCGAGAATGGTGATGCCCTTCTCGCGCTCCAGGTCGTTCGAGTCCATCATGCGCTCGTCGAGGTGCTGGTGAGCGGCGAAGGCACCCGCCTGCTTGAGCATGGCGTCGACCAGAGTGGTCTTGCCGTGGTCGACGTGGGCGACGATGGCAACATTGCGGATGTCATTACGCGTGGGCATGCGGAGTACGGTTCTCCCGAATCGAGGGTCGTGGTATCCGCCGCCTCGGTCCGCCGACCCTCCCGAGTCGTCCGCGCCACCTGCCGCCGGTCCACCTACCGGGCACGACATGCCACGGCTTACCCCCATGGTACGGGGCGCGGCGTTGCTGCACCGACTCGGCCGGTCCGCGAGACGGTGCGACGCAGATCACACCGCCCTGCGGACCGGCCGAGCGGTCGACTGCCGAGCGACCACCGGGCAGCTGCACAGTGACTACGGAGCGGTGCTCGGGTGCCCGGCGAGGGTGGTGAAGCCCAGGTCCTGGAACCGCGGCGTGGCGAAGCCGAAGGCCCCGGCGTTCACCACCCGGTCGCTGACCGCCACCAGCTGCGGGTGCTGGATCAGCGGGACCGAGCCGGCCACCTGCCAGATCCGGGTGTCGGCCTGGGCGGTCAGCGAGGCCGCGGTCTTCGGGTCCAGGCTGCCGACCGCCTGGCCGAGCAGCTGGTCGATCTCGTCGGTGCCGATCGCGGCCAGGTTCTGCCCCGGGTCCACCATGCCGTCGGCGCCGACCTTGGGCTTGGCGTAGAGCGGCAGCTCGTCGGCGACCGGGTAGCGCGAGGCCGGCCAGCTGAACAGGGCGAGGTCGTAGTCCCCGGTCCGTACATGGTCGGCGAAGAAGGTCTCGGCCGGCACCGCCTTCGTGGTCAGCGGGATCCCCACAGCGGCCAGCTGGCCGGTCAGCAGCTGGGCCACCTGGGCGTCCACCGCCGAACCGGCCCGGGTGAGCAGGGTGAGCGCGGCCGCATGCCCGGCCTTGGCCCGGACCTTGGTGCCGGCCGTGATCCGCCAGCCGTCGGTGTCCAGCAGGTCCTTGACCCCGTCCTGGTCGTTGTCGATGGCCGAGCTGTCGTCCTGGTAGCCCTGCTGGTCGGCCATCACCAGGTGGTTGCCGAGCGCGACGGCGGGCAGTCCGAGCGGAGTGAGCACCGTCCGGGCGATCTGCTCGCGGTTCACCGCCTCGGCCACGGCCAGCCGCAGGTCCGGATCGGCCAGCTGGCCGCGTCCGCCGTTCAGCGCGAGCTGGAGGAAGGCGGGCGCGGAGGCCCGGTGCAGGGTCACCCCGGGGATCGACTTCACGTCGGCGAAGGTCTGCGACTCGGCCGAGACGGCGGCGTCGGAGGCCGCGGTGCTGCTGATCCCGCTGCCGCCGTCCTCGACCGCGCTGCTGACGTCCGCGATGTCGAGCCGGCCCACCCGCAGCGCGTCGGCGCGGGCGCCGGGGGCGACGGCGGTGAAGTCGATCGCGTCCAGCTTGGCCTTGT
The DNA here is from genome assembly GCA_963743515.1 of uncultured Actinomycetota bacterium. Classification (GTDB taxonomy): domain Bacteria; phylum Actinomycetota; class Actinomycetes; order Streptomycetales; family Streptomycetaceae; genus Streptacidiphilus. The sequence continues at coordinate 606,732 of CAVUQN010000028.1, read as the reverse complement.
CGCCCCACCAGCGCGGGTTGCGGACCACGGTGACGGTGCCGGACTGCTCGCCCTTCAGGGTGAAGGGCCCTGCGTCCAGCGGCAGGGTGGTGCTGGTGCCGCTGCCGAAGGCGGCCGGGGTGGCGGTCGCGGCGGCCGGGTAGAGCGGGCTGAACAGCCGCCGCCAGGGCGCGTACGGGTGGGTGAAGGTCACCTGGACGTCCTGGGCGGTCGCGCCCTGCCGGACGTCGCCGATGCTGTCGTAGCCGTCGGTGCGGACCGAGCCGAAGGCGGCACTGCCGCTGAGCGCCTTCCACTGGCCGCGGAAGTCGGCGGCGGAGATCGGCGAGCCGTCGCTCCAGACCGCCTTGGGGTTGAGGTGGTAGACGATGGTCTGCGGCTGGGCCGAGGTCTGCTGGACGCCGCTGAGGTAGTCCGGGTCGGGCGTGGCCCGGGCGTGCTCGTCCTGGGTGAAGAGGGTCGGCAGCAGCGCCTGGTCGATCAGCGCGGTGCTGTCCCCGGCCTCCGGCTGGAAGGCGTTGAGGGTGGCCGGGACCGCGTCCACGGCCCAGTGCAGGGTGCCGCCGGTGGCGATCCGGCCCCGGTCCGCGTGGGCCAGGTCGGCCGAGGTCTCGGCCGGTCCCCGGGATCCGGAGCAGCCGCCGAGGGCCGTGACGGCCCCCAGGACGAGCGCCGCGCAGGCCGTGGCCGCGACCGGCCGTCGGGCCGAACGGGGCGCCCCTGGGGCCGGACGGTCGCCGCCGCCGACGATGGGCTGAGAACCGATGGACACAGGGGCCTCCGCACTCGGGTGCAACTGCACATATGAGGTGATTTCTGACTGCTCTCCGTCCACTGAAAGTCAGCCGTCCGGCACCGCGCGGGCGACACGGCCGGGTGGTTACGAAGACTCACCCGTTCGGGGCAGCGGGTGCGCCGGACGGGGGGCGCGTGGCGGTCGAGAAATCCCGCCAATACTGACCAAGCCCTTCCCAAGCCCCTGTGATCGGGTTCACACTCGCTTCCGCGCCCCATCCCTGACAGAGCATCAGACCCAATGGCGCGTCAGGACGTTGATCGCTCAACCGCGCGGAGGTGAGTACAACCATGCCCGCACCAGCTACGGCCCCCCTGGCTGAGGCCAGGAGCCGCCTCGAAGCGCTGGACCGCGCCGTCAGGGAGGCGCAGCAGCGCCTCGGCGGCAGCCTGGAGGTCCGCCGGGTCCGCACCGACCTGGACCACCTCCGGGAGAGCCTGGCGCTGCTCTGCGAGTCGGTCGCCGGGACCGGCTCGGGGACCGGTCCGGGGGCCGACCCCGCCGCCCCGCCCGGCATCCCGGCCATGGCCGGCGTCGCCCTGGAGATCGTCCGGATCCCGGACACCCCCTACGACCCGGAGATGTGGCGCGGCATCGACGACGAGGGCATCGGCTGCCGCCACCGCTAGGCGCAGCCCCCATCAGCAGGAGGACGAGCAAGCGTGACCACCGAGATCCGGCCCCCGGAGAGCCCCGACCGATCCCGACCGAGCGGGAGGGGGGTGCACTCACCGGGCCGGGCCGCCATCCCCGCGCGCCATCTGCGCACCGACCGGTGGTGGCTGCCACAGCTCGTCACCGGGCTCGGGCTGCTCGCCTTCGTCGTCTACTCGACCTGGCGGGCGTTCTGGGGCCTGCACACCGCGTACGCCGCGCCCTACCTCTCGCCCTTCTACTCCCCCTGCCTGGCCGCGAACTGCCCCAAGGTGGCGGGCGGGGCCGACTGGGCGCTGTTCGGCAGCTGGTGGCGGCTCTCCCCGGCACTGATCGTGCTGATCTTCCCGCTGGGCTTCCGGATGACCTGCTACTACTACCGGAAGGCCTACTACCGCGCCTTCTGGTCCTCACCGCCGGCCTGCGCCGTCGCCGAGCCGCACGCCTCCTACAGCGGCGAGACCCGGTTCCCGCTGATCCTGCAGAACCTGCACCGCTACTTCTTCTACTTCGCGGTGGTGGTGGCCGGGATCCTGACCTACGACACGGTGCTGAGCTTCCGCAACGCCGCCGGGCAGTGGGGCCACGCCGGCCTGGGCACCCTGGTCTTCCTCGCCAACATCGTGCTGATCTGGGCGTACACCCTGTCCTGCCACTCCTGCCGGCACATCGTCGGCGGGCGGCTCAAGCACTTCTCCAAGCACCCGGTCCGCTACCGGATGTGGAGCTTCGTCGGAAAGCTGAACGCCCGCCACATGCAGCTCGCCTGGGCCTCGCTGATCAGCGTCGGCGTGGCGGACTTCTACGTCTACCTGCTCGCCAGCGGCGCGTTCCACGACCCCCGCTTCTTCTGAGCGGCCCCTTCCGAGCATCTCTCCCCGTCACAGGTAAGGACACGTACAGGTATGACCGAGGTGGAGCGCCACTCCTACGACGTGGTCGTGGTCGGCGCCGGCGGTGCCGGACTGCGCGCGGCGATCGAGGCCCGCGAGCAGGGCCTGCGCACGGCGATCATCTGCAAGTCGCTGTTCGGCAAGGCCCACACGGTGATGGCCGAGGGCGGCATCGCCGCCAGCATGGGCAACGTCAACGACCAGGACAACTGGCAGACGCACTTCCGCGACACCATGCGCGGCGGCAAGTTCCTCAACCACTGGCGGATGGCCGAGCTGCACGCCCAGGAGGCCCCGGACCGGGTCTGGGAGCTGGAGACCTGGGGCGCGCTGTTCGACCGCACCAAGGACGGCCGGATCTCCCAGCGCAACTTCGGCGGCCACGAGTACCCGCGCCTCGCCCACGTCGGCGACCGCACCGGCCTGGAGCTGATCCGCACCCTCCAGCAGAAGGTGGTCTCGCTCCAGCAGGAGGACTTCAAGGAGTACGGCGACTACGAGGCCCGGATCCGGGTCTTCCAGGAGTACACCGTCACCCGGGTGTTGAAGGATTCCAGCCTCAAGGCCGGCGACCGGGTCAGCGGGGTCTTCGGCTACCAGCGCGAGTCCGGGCGGTTCTTCGCCATCGAGGCGCCCGCGGTGGTGCTCGCCACCGGCGGCATCGGCAAGTCCTTCAAGGTGACCTCCAACTCCTGGGAGTACACCGGCGACGGCCACGCGCTGGCGCTGCTGGCCGGGGCCAACCTGCTGAACATGGAGTTCGTCCAGTTCCACCCGACCGGCATGGTCTGGCCGCCCTCGGTGAAGGGCATCCTGGTCACCGAGTCGGTCCGGGGCGACGGCGGAGTGCTGCGCAACAGCGAGGGCAGGCGCTTCATGTTCGACTACATCCCGGACGTCTTCAGGGAGAAGTACGCCGAGACCGAGGACGAGGGCGACCGCTGGTACAGCGACCAGGCCAACAACCGCCGCCCCCCGGAGCTGCTGCCCCGGGACGAGGTCGCCCGGGCGATCAACTCGGAGGTCAAGGCCGGACGCGGGACCCCGCACGGCGGCGTCTTCCTGGACGTCTCCACCCGGCTGCCGGCCGACGAGATCCGCCGTCGGCTGCCGTCGATGCACCACCAGTTCAAGGAGCTGGCGGACGTCGACATCACCGCCGAGCCGATGGAGGTCGGCCCGACCTGCCACTACGTCATGGGCGGCGTCGAGGTCGACCCGGACACCGCCGCCTCCTCGGTCCCCGGCCTGTACGCGGCCGGCGAGGTGGCCGGCGGGATGCACGGCTCCAACCGGCTCGGCGGCAACTCCCTCTCCGACCTGCTGGTCTTCGGCCGCCGGGCCGGGCTCCACGCCGGGCTCTACGCGGCGGCGCTGGCCGACCGGCCGACCCTGGACGAGGAGCAGATCACCGCGGCGGCGGCCGAGGCGGTCGCCCCGTTCGAGGGCGCCTCCGGCACCGACGGCGGGCCGGTGGAGAACCCGTACACGGTGCACCAGGAGCTGCAGCAGTCGATGAACGACCTGGTCGGCATCATCCGCCGGGAGGACGAGATGGTGGAGGCGCTGAAGCGGCTGGCGGCGCTGCGCGAGCGCGCCGAGCGGGCCGTGGTCGAGGGCCACCGGCAGTTCAACCCGGGCTGGCACCTGGCGCTGGACCTGCGGAACATGCTGCTGGTCTCGGAGTGCGTCGCCCGCGCCGCACTGGAGCGCACCGAGAGCCGGGGCGGGCACACCCGCGAGGACCACCCGACCATGGACCACGAGTGGCGGCGGGTCAACCTGATCTGCTCGCTGGCCGACAAGCCGACGGCGGACGGGCAGATCACCGTCCAGCACAAGCCCAACCCGCCGATCCGGGCGGACCTGCTGGAGCTGTTCGGGCTGGACGAGCTGAAGAAGTACCTGACGGCAGAGGAACTGCAGGCCACCGAGGTGCCCGCACCCCGCGCCGCCGACTCCGACACCGCCACGGCCACCGACGCCACCACCACCTCCGACGCACCGACGGGAGCAGACCAGTGAGCTACCAGGCCAACTTCCGCGTATGGCGCGGCGACTCCTCCGGCGGCGGCCTGGAGGACTACCAGGTGGAGGTGAACGAGGGCGAGGTGGTGCTGGACATCGTCCACCGGCTGCAGGCCACCCAGGCGCCCGACCTCGCGGTCCGCTGGAACTGCAAGGCCGGCAAGTGCGGCTCCTGCAGCGCCGAGATCAACGGGCGTCCGCGGCTGATGTGCATGACCCGGATGTCCACCCTGCCCCCGGACCAGCCGGTGGTGATCACCCCGATGCGCTCCTTCCCGGTCCAGCGCGACCTGGTGACCGACGTGTCCTTCAACTACGCCAAGGCGCGCGAGGTCCCGGCCTTCGTCCCGCCGGCCGACCTCAAGCCCGGCGAGTACCGGATGGCGCAGGCGGACGTGAACCGCTCGCAGGAGTTCCGGAAGTGCATCGAGTGCTTCCTCTGCCAGGACACCTGCCATGTGGTCCGCGACCACGAGGAGAACAAGCCGGCCTTCTCCGGGCCGCGCTTCCTGATGCGGATCGCCGAGCTGGACATGCACCCGCTGGACGCGGCCGAGAGCGGCGGCCTGGACCGCAAGCGGACCGCCCAGGAGGAGCACGGGCTGGGGATGTGCAACATCACCAAGTGCTGCACCGAGGTCTGCCCGGAGCACATCAAGATCACCGACAATGCGCTGATCCCGCTGAAGGAGCGCGCCGCCGACCGGAAGTACGACCCGCTGGTCTGGCTGGGGTCCAAGATCGGACGCCGCCGGTAGGCAGCGCCACCGGTCGCGCCCCTCGGGGCGCGACCGGTTCGGCCTCAGCGCGCGGTCGGCAGAGCCAGTTCGAACCAGACGGTCTTGCCGGTCGGCGTCCGCCGTGAACCCCAGCGGTCGGCCAGCAGGCTGACCAGCTGCAGCCCGCGTCCGCCCTCGTCGGTGTCCCGGGCCCGGCGCTGGCGCGGCTGGGCGTAGCCGTTGTCCCAGACCTCGCAGACCAGCGTGGTGTCCCGGAGCAGCCGCAGCCGGATGTCACCGCTGCCGTGCCGCAGGGCATTTGTGGCCAGCTCGCTGACCAGCAGTTCGCAGGTGTCGATCAGGTCGTCCAGGCCGCGTGAGAGCAGCCAGGCGCAGGCGAGTTCCCGGCAGCGGGCCACCGAGGCCGGGTGCGACGGCAGCGTCCAGTCGCCGACCGCGTCCGCCGGCAGCGCGTGCACCCGGGCCATCAGCAGCGCGATGTCGTCCTCGCCGTGGTGCGGGTCGAGGGCGGTGAGCAGGTGGTCGCAGAGGTTCTCCAGCGGGCGCGGCGGCCCGGAGAGGGTCTCCCGCAGCGCGGACAGCCCCTCCTCCAACTGGTGCTTGCGGGACTCGACCAGGCCGTCGGTGTAGAGGCCGAGCAGCGCACCGTCGGGGATGTCGACGCAGACCTCCTCGAAGGGCTCGCCGCCGACGCCCAGCGGCAGGCCGGGCGGGACGTCCAGCATCAGCGCCGGCTCGCCCGGGTTGACCAGGACCGGCGGGAGGTGGCCGGCGTTGGCGATGGTGCAGCGCCGGGTCACCGCGTCGTAGACGGCGTAGACGCAGGTCGCGAGGTAGAGCTCCTCGTTGCGGGAGTCGGCGTTGTCGTCCGGCGAGGTGCCGTCGCCGAGGCCGCGGGCGATCTCGTCCAGGGCGGTCAGCACCTCGGCCGGGTCCAGATCGAGCATGGCCAGGGTGCGGACGGCGGTGCGCAGTTGGCCCATGGCCACGGCGGCGCGCAGCCCGCGTCCCATCACGTCGCCGACGACCAGGGCGGTGCGGTTGCCCGGCAGCTGGATCACGTCGAACCAGTCGCCGCCGACCTCGGTGCCGCTGCTGCCGGGGCGGTAGCGGCAGGCGATCTCCAGCCCCGAGGCGGCCGGGTTGCCCGGGGGCAGCAGGCTGCGCTGGAGGATCAGCGCGCGCTCGTGCTCCCGGCGGTAGAGCCGGGCGTTGTCGATGCAGACAGCGGCGCGGGCGACCAGCTCGGTGGCGATGGCGACGTCCCGGGCGTCGAAGGGCTCGCTGCCCTTGGCCCGGGAGAGCTGGACCAGCCCGAGGACGGTGTCCCTGGCCACCAGCGGGACGACCACGGTGCTCTGGATCATCGGGTCGGGGTCGGGGTTGCCGGGGGCGGTGAGGGTGAGACTGCGTCCGGTCCGCAGCGCCTTGGCGTACGGGGAGCGCGGGGGGTAGCAGAACGCGCCCCCGACCTCGGCGCGCGGGCCCGGCAGCATCGACTCGGAACCGGTCGCGGCGTGGTAGCCGACGGTGCTGGCCGAGGCGACCCGGCGCAGCTCGCCCGCGCCGTCGGCGCGCCCGGCCGGAAGGCCGAGGTCGGTGTCGGCGGTGAGCACCCCGTGGTAGAGGTCGACCGTCGCCACGTCGCAGAAGCCGGGGACGGCGACGTCCAGCAGCTCCTTGGCGGTGACCTCCAGGTCGAGTGTCGAACCGATGTGCGAGCTGGCTTCGTTCAGCAGGGCCAGGCTCCGACGGGCGCTGGCGGCCTCGCGCTCGGCCCGCTGACGGCCGGTCACATCGACCACCTGGCCGGCGATGCCGATCGTCCGGCTGCTCGAACTCAGCAACCGGTAGAGCGAGATGGCCCAGCGCCGACGGCCCGGGCGGATCGGCACGGTGCCGCTGAAGCGCAGGTCGACCACCGGCTCGCCGGTCTCCAGCACCTGCCGCAGCGCCTGCTGCAGCCGCTCGGCCTCCGGCCGGGGCATCAGGTCGTGGACGTTCATCCCGAGCAGGTCGGCCGGGGTCGCGCCGAGGCCCTCGGCGAAGCTCTCGTTGACCCGCTGCACCCTGAAGTCGCGGTCGAACAGCACGAATCCGGTCGGGGCCTGGCCGAACACCGCCTCGGAGGCGGCCAGATCGGTCTCGATCCGGCGCAGCTTGCGCAGGTCGACGGCCATGCAGACGACCCCGCCGCGGCCGTCCTCGCCCCGGGCGGGCATCAGGTACAGCTCGGCGACGCTCTCGTTGCCCTCGCTGTCGCGGTAGGGCGCGGTGCCGACCCACTCCTGGCCGGCCAGGATCTCGGTCATCCGCTCCCGGCCGCGCAGCCAGAGTTCGCGCGGCGCGAAGGTGGTGACCGGGTCGCAGCCGACTGCCTCCTCGGCGGGGACGCCGAAGAACTCGGCGGCCCGGTCGCTCCACTGGCTGATCCGGCCGTCGGGCCCGATGGCGAAGGCAGCGACCCGTATGTAGTCGTAGATCGAGCCCGGGTCGCCGTGCCCCCAGTCACCGGTCCCGGCCTCGACCGGCCCGCCGCTCAGGCCCATGGCCAGCAGGTTCGCCGCGCGCTCGGCGCGGCCGTCGCCCTGCCCGTCACCCGGGGCGTCGCCCTGCCCGTCACTCGGCCCGTCACTCGGCCCGTCACTCGGAGCGGCTTCGGACCGGTCCCCGTGATGGTCGGACTGATGACCGATCGGCAGTTGCCCACCGGCCGCGGCGGAAGCCGACCCGGTAGCCGAACCCGCGGCTGACCCGGTAGCCGACCTGACGGCCGGAACGGGGCGCCAGGTGGACGACGCGATGGCCGGGCGGGCGGCGGACCGGTCCTCGGCCCGCGCCTCCGACCGGGCCTCGGGCCCCAGTTCCGGCCGCACGGCATCGACGCCGGTCGCGTCCTCGACGGCGGCCGCACTGCCACCGTCGTGCCCGATCCCGGACGCGGCTCGGTCGGGCGCTGGGCCCGTACCGCCGCCCGGCGACGCCTCTTGTGTCGGCATCTCACTCAACTGCCCGACTCCTCCAGCCTTCGTCACCTGGATGTCGCTTGCTCCGAGTATTCATCATCGGAGTGCGGCAGCACACGTCCCGGGAGTACACAACATCAAATCGAGGTAAGGAAATGGCGTTCCTGCCGCTCGGAGCGCTGCCGGGACTCGTCGGGATCGGAACCCTACGCCTCAGCCAGGAGAAACGGGAGGGCTCATGGGAGACTCTGCTCGAACCACACCACTTTGCCCTCGCCCTCCACCCGCGTGCCCCAGCTGTCCGCCAGGCTGTGGACGAGCTCCAGACCGCGCCCGCCCTCGTCCGTCCGCGCCGCCCGGCGCTGCCTCGGCGGGTCCGGCAGCGGATCGGCCACCTCCACCCGCAGCACCTCGTCCAGCATCAGCCGCAGCCCGATCGGCGCGTCGGCGTAGCGGACGGCATTGGTCACCAGCTCACTGACCAACAGCTCCGCCGTGTCCGCGAGGGCGGTCAGGCCCCAGTCGGCGAGCGTCGAGCGGACCAGCCGCCGGGCCCGGCCCGGGGCGGCCGGATCGGCGGCCAGCGTCCACCCGACCCGCCGGGCAGCGCCGGGCTGCTCCGAGACCGGCGCCGTGCCCAGCCGGGCCAGCAGCAGCGCGACGTCGTCCGGCTCCTGCCCGCGTTCCAGTGTGTCCACGATCCGCTCGCAGGCCTCCTCGACCGAGCCGAGCGGCTGGTCGAGGACGTCGCACAGCCGCTTGGTGCCCACATCGATGTCCTCGGTCCGGGACTCGACCAGTCCGTCGGTGTAGAGCAGCAGCAGCGTCCCCTCCGGCACGGTCAGCTCGACCGACTCGAACGGCACCCCGCCGACGCCGAGCGGCGTCCCCGAGGGCAGGTCGAGCAGGACCGCCCCCTTTCCCGGGACGGCCAGGACCGGGGCCAGGTGCCCGGCCTTGACCAGTGTCAGCCTGCGGGTGGGCGGGTCGTAGACGGCGTAGATGCAGGTGGCCATCAGCGCGTCGTCCGGCCCCTGGGCCAGGTCGTCGGCCAGGTCGTGGACGTGCTGGAGCAGCACCTCCGGCGGCAGGCCGAGACCGGCCAGGGTCCGGACCGCGGTGCGCAGCCGGCCCATGGTCGCGGCGGCGCGCAGCCCGTGGCCCATCACGTCGCCGACCACCAGCGCGGTGCGGCCGTCCGGCAGCGGGATGACGTCGAACCAGTCGCCGCCGACCTCGGTGCCGCTGCTCCCGGGGATGTAGCGGTAGCCGATCTCCAGGCCGGCCGGCTGCGGCACGGTCTTCGGCAGCAGGGTCCGCTGCAGCATCAGCGCGGCGGCGCGCTCCCGGGTGTAGAGCCGGGCGTTGTCGAGCGAGGCGCCGGCCCGGTCCGCGAGCTCGTCGGCGAAGGCCGTCTCGTCGCGGTCGAAGCCCTCCCGGCGGCCGGCCCGGCAGAGCAGCATGAAGCCGAGCACGATGCCGCGCGCCCGTAGCGGCACCACCAGCATGGAGTGCAGGCCCAGTTCGTAGGCGGCCCGGAGCCGGGGGTCCTCGGGCGCGGTGCTCGCCCCGACGGCTTCCAACGAGTCCAGCAGTTCGGTCACCCCGGTCCGCAGCACCCGGGCGAAGACGGTGCCCTCGGGCATCGGGATGCTGTCGCCGCGGTGGATGACCGCGGCGGCCAGCGCGTTGTCGGCGATCCCGGACATGCCCATCAGGATCATCGGCATCAGCTGGTGGTGCGGGTGCCGGGGCAGGTCGTCGCCGTTGGCGACGGCCGGGAGCAGCACCACGCCGGCGTAGTCGGCGAGGGTCGGGACGAGCGCGTCGGCCAACTCCTGGGCGATCCGCTCGGCGTCCAGCAGGTCGCCGACCCTGGTGCCCAGTTCGTTCAGCAGGGAGAGTCGGCGACGGGCCTGCTCGAGCTTGGCGACGGCCCGGTAACGGTCCGTCACATCCATGATCATCCCAGTGATGCCGATGATCTTGCCGGTGCGGTCGTGCAGCCGGGCGTAGGAGACAGAGCGGAACCCCTGCCGGTCCGAGTGCAGCCCGGCCACGGTCAGATCCACCACCGGCTCCCCGGTGGCCATGACCTGACGCTGGATCGCGGCGATCTCGTCGGCCGCCTGCTCGGGCAGGGTCTCGCCGGCGGTCCGGCCGAGGTGCTCCTCGATCGGCAGGCCGTTCATCCGGGCCAGGGTCTCGTTGAGGCTGACGTAGCGCAGCCGCCGGTCGAAGACCGCGATGCCCAGCGGCGACTGCTCGAACAGGGCGTCCTGCAGGGCGAGGTCGTGCTCGACCGCGCGCAGCTTCTTCGCGTCGGCGAGCCGGATCAACAGGAAGTTGACGCCGTCCCCGTCCACCAGCCGCGACAGCCGGGCGTCCAGCTCGACCATCCGGTCCTGGTCGTCGCGCACCACCACCGAGCCGCGCCAGCCGCCCTCGCGCAGCACATGGTCGAGCACCCGCCGGATGCCTCCGGAGAGGTCCGCGACCGGCTCCCCCTGGAAGGTCGGGACGAGGTAGGAGTCGATCAGCCGACCGATCAGCAGCTCGCTGGGCCAGCCGAGGAGTTCCTCGGCGGCGGGGCTCCAGAGCACGATGCGGCCGGAGGTGTCCAGCACGGCGATGGCGACCCGGACCACGTCGAGCAGGCTGCGCGGCTGCGTCCCCGGTCCGCCGGCCGGCTGGCCGGGCCGCCGGTCGGCCACGGCGGGGTCGGCGAAGCCGCCGGGGGCGCCAAGGGTGCCGCCGATGTCGCGCGGGTGGCGCCCGGGCGGGGCGGGCGGGGCGGGCAGGGCGGTGCCCGGGAAGGGCTGCGCGGCGTGGCTCCGACTGGAGCACGGCACGCTCCCGGGACCGCCGGCACCGCCCGGCCCTCCCTGCCCTCTCTGCCCGACGTCGCGCGGCGCTCCCGGCCCGACGTCGCGCGGACCGCCGCCGGCCGGCTCACCGGCGCTGCCCGACGCCGTACCACCGGCACCCGGGCCACCCGCAGCCGTCCCGGCGTTCCCGCGCGACCCCGGCAGCGTGCCCTGCGGGGACGAGCGCCGCCGCCCGACGCCGCCGCGGCGCAGGCGCGCCCGGGCGGCGGCGCTCGGCTTGCGTCGTGGCTGCCTCACAGGCATCCCCAGTCCCGGACCGCTGCCCGCTACTCGGAGTGATCGGTCATCTACCCGCATACCCGATCAAACCTGACCCTACCCAGACGTACAGGTCAAGTCGAGAGGAGTGCGGCGACGTGCGGCAGCGCGAAGCGGTCCCCGTCCAGCCAGTCGACCTGGTCCAGCTCGGCGGCGGTGAGCCAGCGCAGCTCGGAGTGGTCCTGCAGCGGCGCGGGCGTCCCCGAGAGCAGCTCCGCCGTCCAGATCTGCAGCTCCAGATCGGCGCGGACCGGCCAGGCCCCGGGGATCCGGGCAAGCGCCCGGGTCTCCACCCCCAGCTCCTCGCGCAGCTCCCGGACCAGCGCCTCCGCCGTGGTCTCCCCCGGCTCGACCTTGCCGCCGGCGAACTCCCACCGCCCGGCCACCGCCGCGGGCGCGCTGCGGCGCGCCGCCAGTACCCGCCCCTGGTGCAGCAGCGCCCCACCGACCACGATCCGCATCTCCGTCATCGTCACGGAGGGTAAGCCTAGTCCGCCTCGACCCAGTACAGCTGCTTGTGCCCGCGGGCCTCGTACATCGCCGCCTCGGCCTCCGCCTCGGCGCGCACGGTGTGACGGGAGACCAGGTAGCGGTTGCCGTTGTCGTCCTGCCGCATCAGCACGAACCGGGCCGGGCGCGCGCCGTCCTGGTCCGGGTCGGTCGGGGGGATTGGCTCGGGTCGTCCCATGGACGCAGCCTAACGAGCGCCGCCGACAGCCGGAACCGGGCGCCGGGCCCGCCCCCGTGGGGGTGGGGCGGGCCCGGCGCGGGGCGGGATCCTCGACGCAGCTCTCGCGGCGCGTGCCGAGGCTAGCGCGGGCGTGCTGCCCCGGCGTTCCTGCGCGGTTTCGTCCCGGTGACGCCCGGCGGGCACGGGTGTCCGCCTTCCGTTCGCCGACCGGCGCGGCGGCGTTCACCACGGCGCCGGCCGGCCGCGACGCGACCGCAGGACCCGCCGTCGATGTCGGGAAACCGCCAGCGCCGGGCCACCGCCCGGTGATCGAATGAGGCCATGACCACCCAACAGGAAAAGGCACTGCTCTTCCGCTCGCTGCACACCCCGGCCGCCCCGCTCGCGCTGGCGAACGTCTGGGACGCCGCGAGCGCCCGACTCGTCCAGCAGGCCGGGGCGCCCGCCGTCGCCACCACCAGCGCCGGCGTCGCCTGGGGACTCGGCGCCGCCGACGGCGACCTCCTCGGCCGGGACGAGGCAATCGCGCTGATCGCCCGGGTCACCGCCGCCGTGGACGTGCCGGTGACCGCCGACATCGAGAGCGGCTTCGGCGCGACCCCGGCCGACGTCGCCGAGACCATCGGCGGGGTGCTCGCCGCCGGCGCGGTGGGCGTCAACCTGGAGGACAGCCTCCGTGACCGCACCGCCCCGCTGCGCGACGTCGCCGAGCAGGCCGAGCGCCTGGCGGCAGCCCGCGCGGCCGCGGACGCGGTCGGCGTCGACCTCTACATCAACGCCCGGATCGACACCTACCTGCGGGGCGTGGGCGCGACGGAGACCCGGCTGCAGGAGACACTGGCCCGGGCCTCGGCCTACCTCACCGCCGGCGCGACCGGCGTCTTCGTCCCCGGCGTCGGCGACCCGGCCACCATCGCCGCGCTGGCCGAACTGATCCCCGCCCCGCTCAACATCCTGGTCCACCCCGGCTCGCCCAGCGTTCCCGAGCTGGCGAAGCTCGGCGTCGCCCGCGCCAGCCTGGGCTCGGCCGTCGCCGAGGCCGCCTACGCGGTGGTCCGCCGCGCGGCCGAGGAACTCGCCGCGACCGGCACCTACGACTCCGTCGGCGAGGCGCTGGCCTACGGCGACCTCAACTCGCTGATGCGCTGACGCCCGGGGGCTCGGCCGCTCAGCCGCGCGGCCGGGCCCAGTAGCATCTCCGAGCGGAATCGCAGTCGTCGTGCGGACAGTTCCGAAGGGTCCAGGAATGGGGAGCGAGCAGGCCGTGTCGGAACTTCCGCTGGAGGACCGCGCCAGCCAGTGCCCCAACTGCTGGACGGCCGTGATCGACGGCCCGCACGGCGGCTTCGTGTGCTCCCACTGCGGCGACTTCACCGAACCACCGACCCGCGTCGCCGAACGCAAGGACCGCCGGAAGCTCCCGCCGGTCCACCGCTACGTGGAACTGCGGAAGCTGGTCCAGGAACTCCGCGAAACCGGAGCGCTGGACCCCTGACCCACCGGCCCCGAATCTGCCCGCAACGGCCCCGACCGCCCTCCTCCATGGGGGACGGCCGGGGCCGCTGCCTTTCCCGGCCTCCCCCGGACCCGCCTTGCCTCCCACGCGACCAGCATGTCATCATGCGAAGACATCATCTGATGACATATGGAGGGGCCCGATGGCAGCGCAGCACGCCAAACCGGACCAGCGGCAACGCGCCCTGGTGCCGGTCCTGGTCTTCCTCGGCATGGTGGTCGCCGTCATCAGCAGCCTGGGGGCGCCGCTGGTGCCCACCATCGCCACGGTCGACCACGTCTCGCTGACCGACGCCCAGTGGTCGCTCACCATCACGCTGCTGGTCGGCGCGGTCGCCACGCCCACCATGGGGCGGCTGGGCGACGGGCCGCACCGGCGGCGGGTGATCCTCAGCGCCACCGCGGTGGTCCTGCTCGGCAGCGTGCTGGCCGCCCTGCCACTCGGGTTCGGCTTCCTGGTCGCCGGGCGCGGGCTGCAGGGTGTCGGCCTGGGCCTGGTCCCGCTGGCCATCGCCACCGCCCGGGACGCGCTGCCCGCGGACCGCTCACGGCCGGCCGTCGCCATGCTCTCCATCACCACTGTGGCCGGCGTCGGCCTCGGCTACCCGCTCACCGGGCTGATAGCCGAGACCCTTGGCGTCCACGCCGGCTTCTGGTTCGGGGCGATCATCAGCGCGCTGGCCCTGGCCGGGGCCGCCGTCGTCGTCCCCCGCAGCGAGGGCCGGGAGAAGCGTCCGCTGGACGCCCTCGGCGCGATTCTGCTCGGGGCCGGACTCGCCGCGCTGCTGCTCGCCCTGAGCGAAGGCGAAACCTGGGGCTGGGCCTCCGCACGACTGCTCGGCCTGACCGTCGTCGCCCTCCTGCTGCTGGTCGGCTGGGGCTTCCACGAGCTGCGCACCGCCCACCCGTTGGTCGACCTGCGGACGCTCCGCAACCGCGCCGTGCTGACCGCCGACGTGTGCGGCCTGATCGCCGGCGTCGCGATGTACATGCTGATGTCGATGGTCACCCGCTTCGTCCAGACGCCGTCGGCGGCCGGATACGGCTTCGGCGCCTCGGTCCTGGTGGCCGGCCTGGTGCTGCTGCCCTTCTCCGCCGCCAGCGTCGCCTCCAGCAAGCTCGTGCCGGCCCTGGCCCGACGGACCTCCATGGCCGTGGTGCTGCCGTTCGGCTGCGTCGTCTCGCTGCTGTCGATGGTGCTGTTCCTGTGCGCCCGCACCAGCCTCTGGGAACTCTTCGTGATCATGGGCGTCGCCGGGCTCGGCGTCGGCTGCACCTTCGCCGTGATGCCCGGACTGGTCGTCAGTGCCGTTCCGGCGCACGAGACCGGCAGCGCCATCAGCTTCAACCAGGTGCTGCGCACCATCGGCTACTCCGCCGGCAGCGTGCTGAGCGCCGTCGTGCTGGAGGGCCACACCCCCGCCGGACAGCTGCTGCCCACGGACAGCGGGTACCAGGCCGCGGCCTGGCTGGGTTGCGCGGTCTGGATCATCGCCACGGTGGTTACCATCGTCGTGCCGCGGCGGCGCGCCCCGGCCCAGCAGCTGGTGACCGCGGACGAGGAAATCCTCATGGACGAGAGCATCGCCGACGCCGAGACGGCCGAGGCCAGTGTGACTGCGATGACCGGCCAGGCCGGTCGATGAGCACCGACCCGGGCACCGAGCGGCAGCCGGGTCGGCGTCGCGACGCCGCCCGCAGCCGCGAGCTGCTGCTCGCCGCCGCCAGCGAGCTCTTCGCGGTACGCGGCTTCGACCGCAGCACCACCCGGGAGATCGGCGAACGGGCGGGCGTGGACCCGGCCCTGATCGCCCGCTACTTCGGCGGCAAGGCCCAGCTCTACATCGCCACCCTCCAGCTCGACCAGGCCGCTGCCGCCCCGGCCGACCTGCTCGAACCCGAGCGGATCCGCGCGCTGCTCGACGCCACCGCCCAACGCGGCCCCGGCCCGATCCACCGGGCCGCAGTGGTCCCGCACGAGGAGCCCGACGTCCAGGCCGCCGCCGCCGAGCAGCTCCGCCTACGCCTGGTCGACCCATTGCGCGAACGCTTCGCCCGCGAGGGCCTGGACCGCCCCCAACTGCGGGCAGAGCTGAGCGTGGCCGCCTTCGTCGGCGTGGTCCTGGCCCGCAGCAGCGGCACCCTCCGAACCCTGGCCGAGACCGACAACGAGGAACTCCTGGAACTCCTCCACGAGTTGCTCGACCCTCGGCGCTGACGCCACCGGCCGCCGGAGCGGCACGAGCCGCCCGAACTTCGGCAGGTGCCTCAGTCCCTCTCTCGGTGCGAGGATGTCGATGCAGGCGAGGCGTCACTACCTCAAGACCTGCCTCTGCATCCATCATGGCGCGGAGGCTGGGCCAAAGCCACGCGGACGGCATGCAGATTCACCATGTGGCCTCCGACGAGAGTCGCCAGTCGGCCGAGGCAGCCGCGGACAGCTATAAGCTCCGACACCGGCGAGTGTCGCTCCTTATACGGCGCTGGTCCCGCCACCGCCGAAGCTCCCCCACCACAGGGACAGGATGCGCAGCGGATCCCACACGGCGGAGGCGCAGAGCAGGCACCTCACCGCTGCCCCAGGCTTCCCTACCGGCCTGCTTCACCGCCGCGTGCAACTCAGCCGCCTGGTCGGACTCGCCATGAGCACGCGGCGCCGCAGGCCGGTCGAATGCCTCAAGCGCCTGACGGCCGGCCGCCGTTTCACGCAGCACGGTATTGACAGCGCCCTTCTCGGGCCTGGCGCCGAGCAGTCGCATGGCCTCTCTTCGACCAGCCCTGGCGTACGTCCGGCCGACTGTCCGCACGTCGGGGGACTTGACGCGAGACCGCGGTCAGCCATCCCCGCAAATCAATCCCACGCCACAACAGAACGTGTGACGATGAGTACAGAAGGTAACTGGACTTGAGCGAGGCGGATTCCGATGAGCGACAGGAGCGGAAAGAGGTTGGTCGAGTACGTCACGATTCGCTGCTCCCACGTTGGCTGCGACAAAACGCAGCGTCTTCGTCGATCACGCCTGATCACGTGTGACGGCTACGCCTGCAACTGGGAGCACGGTCCGCGGAAGCGGCAGGCGCCGGGGCTGATGCGGGAGATGGTGATGAACGCAGCCGGCGGATTCATCGGCTGGCGTGATGTGGCGCCCGACCATGAACAGTCGTCCGCGTTCGACCGGGCGCAGTGCCTGAAGTCGTTCGCCACGGCCACGGTAGTTCCACTTGAGTCCACGAAAAGGCTGCTGGGCGCGCTGGTGGAGCCGGCCGGCCCGGCGGGCACCAGGAACATCATCACCATCGGAGAGATGAGTACCGGTGTCCAACGCACCAGCAGTGGCATCGAGATCGAACTGCCCCATGTCGCCGCAGCCTTCTGCATGTCCCTGAGCCGGGGTGACGTGGGGGGCGTGATTCTACGGACCTTCACGAACGAGACCGCCTTCACTACGGCGAAAGGCTGTCCGATCCCGGTAAAGGAGGTACGGGGGTGGCTCATGGCCGAACGCCAGCTCCACCCGCTCTCGGAGGCCGAGATGTTCGCGGCGCACTGCGAAGATGCCACAACGGGTGAACTGCTCGCCCCCGAACAGGGTGTCGCGTTCCGGGACACAGGGGTCGTAGAACTACCTGGTTGATGAGAATTCCCGACTGGCCTGCGCGGGGGCCGGTCGGCCGCTCCGCGAGAGGCTTCCGCGTTCACAGGGAACCGCCAGATTCGCAGTGGCGATGCCAAGCGTCAAGGTCCTCCGCGTAACAGCAGTTGTTACGCCTGTGAGGAAACTGAGTCGCCCTCGAACGGCGTGTACCGGACTGAAGCCGCATCGTGCTTCAACTTTCATGCAGGAGGCACTACTTATGAACGCTCGCCGTCGCATTCTGCCGCTCGCGCTGCTCTCCGGCGCTGCCGCCCTCGCCATCGGCCTGGTCGGCGCGGGCGGGGCCGAGGCCGCCGCCGTCCACGCCCCGCCCGCCAAGGGTCACGTGGCCGCGACGACCGTCGGCACCAACAGCGACGCGTACGCCTACAAGCACGCCTGCACCCCCGGGCAGGTCAAGGTCCATGTCGTCTACGACGCCAAGCTGGGCGCGACCAAGCGCCTCATCGAGGTCACCAACACCGGCTCGCGCGCCTGCGGTCTGACCTACTACCCCTCGGTCGCCATCGACAACAGCAAGACCATCAACGTGCCGTGGGGCACGGCCCAGACCGTTCAGCCGAAGGTCCCAGGCGGCCTCGGCGGCGCCCCGGCCTACCCGCTCCACGCCAAGCAGACCGCCTACTCCGTCCTGGACCTCGACCCCAGCCACGCCACCGTCGCCAAGCGCCCGTACAACGAAATCAGCGTCATCTTCAACAACGACCTGCCCAACGCGGACACCCTGAACTTCTCCGCCGCCATCGCCCACCAGGGCAACCCCAGTGTGAAGAACCCCTTCCTCGGCCTGTACCGCAGCACCATCGCCGCCGCGAACGCCTCCGCGACACCGGCCCACCGCTGACGCACCGGCGGGGTCCGGCCCGGCCGGTCGGCGCGTGTCCACCGGCAGGCGTCTCGACGCCGCCTCGTATGTCGCCGACTTCGTTCAGTGGCGGTACTGCGCGGCCGGGTGGCTGGCGGGCAGCGCCCGGTCGGACGCGCCGGTCAGCCGCTGGCGCAGCGACTCGCCGGCCGCGTACTCGCCGCGGAAGGCGCCGCGGGCGCGCAGGATCGGCAGCACCGACTCGACGAACTCCGTGGTGGAGGACGGCTGCACGGTGGGCGAGAGCAGGAAGCCGTCCAGGTCGGCGCCCTCCGCGAGGGCGCAGATCTCGTCGGCGATCTCCTCGGCGGTGCCGACCACCGGACGGGCGCCGACACCGTGGGTGTGCCAGTCGGCGAGCACATCGCCGACGGTCTGGCCGGCGAACCGGGCGACCTGGGTCTGCGACATCTCGGTGGACAGCTCCGTCATCGGGGTGTCGGGCGCGTACGAGGACAGGTCGAGGCCGGTGAACATGGCATAGCTGGCGACGGTGACCTCCGGGCGCTGGGCGTCCAGCACGCCCTGCCACCGGCGCTCGGCGTCCGAGGTGGTCGCGCCGACCACGCAGGAGAACGCCGACATCACCTGGACCTCGTCCGCACGGCGGCCCGCCCGCACGGCCTCGTCCCTGATCGCCGAGGTGTGGCCGGCGAGCTGCTGCACCGAGCCGCTGCCGACGAACATGCACTCGCCGTGCTGTCCGCCGACCCGCCGCCCGGCCGGGGAGGCGCCGGCCTGGAACAGCACCGGGGTGCCCTGCGGGGAACGGGCGGTGTTGCCGTAGCCGTGCGAGCGGAAGTACGGGCCCTCGTGCTCGATCAGGTGCACCTTGGCCGGGTCGGCGAACCGGCCGTGCTTGTCCTTCTCCAGGGCGTCCGGTTCCCAGGCGCCCTCCCAGTACTTGTAGACCAGGTCGAGGAAGTCCTCGGCCATCTTGTACCGGTCGTCGTGCGCCACCAGGTCCATGCCGAAGGCCTTCACCGCCGTGTCGGCGGTGCCGGTGGTCACGATGTTCCAGCCGAGCCGGCCGCCGGACAGCTGGTCCAGGGTGGCCAGGCGGCGGGCGAACGCGTACGGCGGCTCCACCAGCACCGAGCCGGTCACCACCAGGCCCAGGTCGGTGGTGCTGGCCAGCAGCGCCGAGGCGATCACGAACGGGTCCAGGCGCGGCAGGTCCAGCGTCTCCTCAGTGGCGATCGGCGGGCGCACCCCGTTGACCTCCGACCAGCCCCAGGCGTCGGCCAGGAACAGGAAGTCCAGCTTGGCTTCCTCGCAGAGCTGCGCGATCTCCTGCCAGTACCCGAGGGTGTCGAACAGGTGCCGGCGGCTGTCGGGGTGGCGCCAGGTGGCGGTGCCGCTCGCGTTGGTCTGGGCGTTCTCGAACAGTCCGAGCTTGAGGTTGCGCATGCGCGGTTCTCCGTTGAACTGGTGGTGGTGCCGAGGGTGGGAGCTGGGGGTCTGGCCAGTGAACGCTCCTCACACGTCACCGGCCGTGGCTTCCAACTCAGCCATCGTCTTGGCAATAGCTGCATCCCCTACCTCTACTGCTGGGTCTGCCCATGATGCTCCGGTATGCCCGAAATCAGCACCACGTCGGCATGGGAATGCGGAAGAGGTCGGGCTCGATGGAGCCAGACCTCTTCCCACCTGCACGCCTGGCCAACCTAGCCAGGCGCAGTAAGCACCCGACTACACGTTGAAGCGGAACTCGACCACGTCGCCGTCCTGCATGACGTATTCCTTGCCCTCGATGCGGGACTTGCCCTTGGCGCGGGCCTCGGGGATCGAGCCGCACTCGACCAGGTCGTCGAAGGAGACGATCTCGGCCTTGATGAAGCCCTTCTGGAAGTCGGTGTGGATCACGCCGGCGGCCTCCGGGGCGGTCGCGCCCTTCTTGATGGTCCAGGCGCGGACCTCCTTGGGGCCGGCCGTGAGGTAGGTCTGCAGGCCCAGGGTCTCGAAGCCGACGCGGCCGAGGGTGGACATGCCGGCCTCCTCCTGGCCCATGGACTGGAGCAGCTCCAGGGCCTCGTCCTCGTCCATGCCGATCAGCTCGGACTCGATCTTGGCGTTGAGGAAGATCGCCTCGGCGGGGGCCACCAGGTCGCGCTGGGCCTGCTTGAAGTCCTCGTCCATCAGCTCGTCCTCGTCCACGTTGAAGACGTAGAGGAAGGGCTTGGTGGTGAGCAGGTGCAGCTCGCGGACGGACTCCTTGTCGAAGCCGACCTCGAACAGGGTCTTGCCGGACTCCAGGACCTTCTGCGCCGCCTCGGCGGCGGCGAGGGCGGCCGCCGACTCCTTCTTGAGGCGGGACTCCTTCTGCAGCCGGGGGATCACCTTCTCGATGCGTCTGCAGGTCGGCCAGGATCAGCTCGGTGTTGATGGTCTCGATGTCGTCCTTGGGCGAGACCTTGCCGTCGACGTGCACCACGTCCGGGTCCTGCGAAGGCGCGGATGACCTGGCAGATGGCGTCCGACTCGCGGATGTTGGCGAGGAACTTGTTACCCAGGCCCTCGCCCACGCTGGCGCCGCGCACGATGCCGGCGATGTCCACGAAGTCGACCGTGGCCGGGAGCACCCGCTGCGAGCCGAAGATCTTGGCGAGCACGGCGAGCCGGGCGTCGGGCACGCCGACGACGCCGACGTTCGGCTCGATGGTGGCGAAGGGGTAGTTGGCTGCCAGCACGTCGTTCTTGGTCAGGGCGTTGAACAGCGTGGACTTGCCGACATTCGGCAGGCCGACGATTCCGATCGAAAGCGACATGTGGCGGGATCCTGGAGGCGAGGCGGGACGGGGGGACGGGTCCCCAGTCTACGGAGGTCGGCCAACCGCTCCGTACCGCGCCGTCACCGGACGAACGGTGATGCGAGGGCAGCGCGGACGAGCCCGGTGGATAGGCACAGCGGGTGACAGCGGCGAATTACCGGCGTGTCCGTGCGCACAGGTGGCGTTCATCCGACCGTACGTTGGTCCCGTGGAGTACCGACGCAGGTCCGACGAACGCCCCGGTGTCATGGAGGTCCCCTCCGTGCCCGGCCCGGCGCGCTCCCCCGAGCCCAGCCGCAGCACCGCGCCCCGGCCCAGCAGCGGGCGGCCCGGCGGCATGCGGCCCGCGCCGAGCGGCTCGGGCGGTCCCCGGGGACCGCGACGGCTGACCGCCGTCGGCGGTGCCGTGGTGACCCTCGGCGCGACCTTTCTCGGCGGGGCTGTCGACTACTGGCTGTTCGACGGCGTGGGCATCCTGATGGGACTCGTCTACGTGGTCGCGAGCTTCCAGGTCGCGATCCGGGTGCGCCCGCTCGACCTCGCGGCGGCGCCGATCAGCGGTCCGATCGCCTTCGCGATCACGCTGGCCGTACTCAGCCCGGCGCCCGGCCCCGGCCTTATCGGCCACGCGGTCGGCCTGGCCACAGCGCTGGCACTGCAGGCCGGCTGGCTGTTCACCGGCACGCTGGTCTCGGTCGTGATCACGCTGGCCCGGCACCTCGCGCTCAGCCGCGCCCGACGCCGGGCAGCCGGCCATTCAGCCTGACCCCTGACGGGGGCCAGGCTGCGGCTGCCGCTAGGCCAGCTTGGCGGCCGTCATCGCCGCGCCGACGATGCCGGCGTCGTTCTGCAGCTGGGCGGGGACGATCTCCGCCCGCAGCGGCTTCAGCAGCGGCAGGAACTTGTCCGCCTTCCGGCTCACGCCGCCACCGATGATGATCAGCTGCGGTGAGAACAGCCCGTCCACCATCGCGAAGTAGTCGTCCAGCCGCGCGGCCCACTCGTGCCAGTTCCAACCGTGCTCCTCCCGGGCCGCCGAGGACGTGTGCTTCTCCGCGTCCTTGCCGTGCAGCTCCAGGTGGCCCAGCTCGGTGTTGGGCACCAGCACACCGTCCACGAACAGCGCACTGCCGATGCCGGTGCCCAGGGTGAGCATCAGGGTCACCCCCTTGCGCCCCTTGCCCGCGCCGTAGGTGACCTCGGCCAGGCCGGCCGCGTCGGCGTCGTTCACCACCGCGACCGGCAGGCCCAGGGCTTCCCCGAAGAGGCTGCAGGCGTCCAGGCCGATCCAGCCCTTGTCGACGTTGGCAGCCGTCCGGGTGTGCCCGTCGACGACGACGCCCGGGAAGGTGAGGCCGACCGGTCCCTTCCAGTCGAAGTGGCCGACGACCTCCTTGACGCTGGCGACCACGGCCTTCGGCTCGGCCGGGGACGGGGTGAGCACCTTGAACCGTTCCTCTGCGAGCCGGCCCTGGTCCAGGTCGGCGGGGGCGCCCTTGATGCCGGAGCCGCCGATGTCCACGCCAAAGACGTTCACGTTGTGATACCCCTGTTCGTCGTTGAACCAGCCGTTGAAGGGACTATCGCCAACGTAGGGCCTACTCGGTCCCGCCGCCCTGCTTTCGTGGTGCCACCGCGTTACTTCCGGGACTTGCCGCTACTTGCCCGCAGACCTGCCGCTACTTGCCCGCAGCCTCGGCGCGCAGGTCGCGGCGGAGCTCCTTGGGCAGCGAGAACTGCAGGTGCTCCTCCATCGTGCGGACCTGCTCGACGTCGCCGAAGCCGCGCGCGGCCAGCCACTCCAGCACACCCTCGACCAGGATCTCCGGCACCGAGGCGCCGCTGGTCAGGCCGACCGTGGCGACGCCCTCCAACCAGGCCTCGTCGATCTCCTCGGCGAAGTCCACCAGGTACGCGGCCTTGGCCCCGGCCTCCAGCGAGACCTCGACCAGCCGTACCGAGTTGGAGGAGTTGCGCGAGCCGACCACGATCACCAGGTCGGACTGGGCGGCGACCTGCTTGATCACCACCTGCCGGTTCTGCGTGGCGTAGCAGATGTCGTCGCTGGGCGGGCTGGTCAGCAGCGGGAAGCGCTGCTTGAGCGCGCCGACGGTGGCCATCGCCTCGTCCACGGACAGGGTGGTCTGCGACAGCCACACCACCTTGGACTCGTCGCGGACCTGCACGCTCGCGACGTCCTTGGGGCCGTCGACCAGATGGGTGCGCTCCGGCGCCTCGCCCATCGTCCCGATGACCTCCTCGTGGCCCTCGTGGCCGATCAGCAGGATGTCGTAGTCCTCGTCGGCGTAGCGCAGCGCCTCCTTGTGGACCTTGGTGACCAGCGGGCAGGTCGCGTCGATGGTGGCGAGCCGGCCACGCTCGGCCTCGTCGTGGACGGAGGGGGCGACGCCGTGGGCGGAGAAGACGACGATGTTGCCCTCGGGGACCTCCTCGGTCGCGCCGACGAAGATGACCCCCTTCTTCTCCAGGGTCTGCACCACGTACTTGTTGTGGACGATCTCGTTGCGGACGTAGATCGGGGCCCCGTACTGCTCCAGGGCCTTCTCGACGGCGATCACGGCACGGTCGACGCCGGCGCAGTAGCCGCGCGGTGCGGCGAGCAGGACACGGCGGGGAGCGGTAGCAGCAGACATGCGCTCAGCCTACCGGCCGCCGGAGCGCAGCCCCGGGGCGTGACGGCCCGCGCCGGGGCGCGACGGGACGCGGCACGCACGCCGGGCGCGGGCGCGGTGGTCGGGGGCCTGACGTCGCCGGGGGCTGACGGCGCCGGGGGCCTGGCGTTGTCGGAGTCGGCCGATACGCTCGACGCATGGCTCTCGACAGCTCAGCCGAAGCAGCAATCCCGGTCGGCCGGGTCTCCCAGCTCATCGGCGGGTGGATCAACCGCCTGGGGGCGGTCTGGGTCGAGGGACAGATCACCCAGCTCAGTCGGCGGCCCGGCGCGGGCGTGGTCTTCCTGACGCTGCGCGACCCCTCGGAGGACGTCTCGCTGTCGGTCACCTGTTACCGCTCGGTCTTCGATCCGGTGGCGGAGCTGGTCAGCGAGGGCTCACGAGTGGTGATGCACGCCAAGCCGGAGTGGTACGGGCCGCGCGGGACGCTGTCGCTGCGCGCCGCCGAGATCCGGCTGGTCGGCCTGGGCGACCTGCTGGCCCGGCTGGAGCTGCTGAAGCGCACCCTCGGCGCGGAGGGCCTGTTCGCCGCCGAGCGGAAGCACCCGCTGCCCTTCCTGCCGCAGTGCATCGGCCTGGTGACCGGCCGCGCCTCGGCCGCCGAGCGCGATGTGCTGCAGAACGCCCGGCGGCGCTGGCCGGCCGTGCGCTTCGAGGTGCGCAACGTCCCGGTGCAGGGGGTGCGCGCGGTGCCGGAGGTGATCGCCGCCCTGAAGGAGTTGGACGAGCACCCCGAGGTGGACGTGATCATCGTCGCCCGGGGCGGCGGCAGCGTCGAGGACCTGCTGCCGTTCTCGGACGAGCAGCTGGTCCGCGCGGTCGCGGCGGCCCGGACGCCGGTGGTCAGCGCGATCGGCCACGAGCCGGACCAGCCGCTGCTGGACTATGTCGCGGACCTGCGCGCCTCCACCCCGACCGACGCCGCCAAGCGGGTCGTCCCCGACGTCCGGGAGGAGCTGGCCCGGGTGCACGGGCTCCGCGACCGGGCGCGCTACGGCGTCCGGGCGCGGCTGGACCGGGAGCGCTCGGGGCTGGAAGCCGCACGCAGCCGTCCGGTCCTGGCCGCGCCGTACCGGATGGTCGACGAGCGGGCCGCCGACGTGGCCGCGCTGCTGGAACGCTCCCGCCGCACCCTGGACCACCGGCTTGACCGCGCCTCGGCGGAGCTGGCGCACACCCTCGCCCGGGTGGTCGCGCTCTCCCCGGCAGCGACCCTCCAGCGCGGCTACGCGGTGCTGCAGCGCGCGGACGGCGCGGTGGTCCGCGACCCGGCCCAGGTCGAGGCCGGCGAGCCGCTGCGGGCCCGGGTCGCGGGCGGCGAGTTCCCGGTGACGGTCGGGCCCGCGGACTGACCCGCGGACAGCAGCCCGCGAGCGGCCGAATCGAGCGGCCGAATTGTCGGTGCCCACCCGTACGCTGAGTGCCATGACGAAGCAGTCGGACAGCGCGGTGGCGGCAGCGGCGACAGTGCCGGACAAGACGGCGGCGTCGGCGGTCGACGACGCCCTCGGTTACGAGCAGGCGCGCGACGCGCTGCTCGATGTCGTGCGCCGGTTGGAGACCGGGGGCAGCTCCCTGGAGGAGTCCCTGGCGCTGTGGGAGCGCGGGGAGCAGTTGGCCAAGGTGTGCGAGCGCTGGCTCGACGGCGCCCGTGCCCGGCTGGACGCGGCCCTGGCCGAGGGCGAGGGCGAGAACTCCGAGGCGGAGTAGGCGACCGCTCCGGGGCGGAGGGCGACCGGCCCGGCGGCCCGGCGGTCCGACGGTCCGACGGTCCGACGGCCCGCAATGAGTGACGTGGATCACATGGGGACTAGGCCGCGTTGGAAATAGTTGAAGCTTCACCTATGTTGTACCCGGCAGGCGGCGATCGGGCCGCCCCGGACTTCTTCAGAGGTGTACCCATGACTATTGCCGACGCTCTCGTCCTCGACCCGGCCGCCCAGGACCTGCTTTTCCGCGAGGCACGCACCGCGAACACCTTCACTGACGAGCCGGTCACCGACGAGCAGATCCAGGCCATCTACGACCTGGTCAAGTACGCGCCCACCTCGATGAACATGTCGCCGCTGCGCATCGTACTGGTCCGCTCGGACGAGGCCCGCGCCCGCCTGGTCAGCCACATGGGCGGCAACAACGCGGACAAGACCGCAGCCGCCCCGCTGGTCGCGATCCTGGCCGCCGACCACGAGTTCCACGAGGAGCTGCCGAAGCTCTTCCCGCACTTCCCGCAGGCGAAGGACTTCTTCTCGGAGCGCCCCGGCCGTGAGGCCGTCTCCAACATGAACGCCACCCTGCAGGCCGCCTACTTCATCCTCGGCATCCGCGCCGCCGGCCTGGCCGCCGGCCCGATGACCGGCTACGACGCCGCCGCCATCAACAAGGACTTCTTCTCCGACGGCGACCACTCCGTGCTGGCTGTCGTCAACATCGGCAAGCCGGGCGAGAACGCCTGGTTCCCGCGCTCCCCGCGGCTGGAGTACGACGAGGTCGTCACCACCGTCTGACGCAGGAACCGTCCGATCCGGGAACCGTCCGATCGGGAACGACGGGAGTGCCCCGGCCGAAGCGATTCGGCCGGGGCACTCCCGTCGGTTCTGCCGCCTGTGCGGCGGTGGCTCAGCCGGCGGTGAGCTTGGCCGCGAAGCTCGCCATCGCGGCATAGGACTCGGTGCCGGTCACCACCGTCGTCACCTTGGGCGTCTGCAGCACCAGGGCGCGGTAGTTCGTGCCCTGGTAGTGGCTCCAGACCGCACCCTTCACGGTGCTGGTGCCGCTGACCTTGACGCCGCCGGTGGTCACGCTGGGGATGAAGTCGGCCGGCGCGCCGTTGCTCTGCTGGACCGAGACGTACTGGCCGCTGGGGTCGATGAAGCCCAGGCTCCAGACCGCGTCGGTGGCGTCCATGCCGTTGTAGTTGACCTCGGTCGCGTTCCAGCCCTTCGGCAGGCCGGTCGGGGCCAGCACCGGGTAGGGAGCCGCGCGCCGGGCCGAGCCGACGGCCGCGCCGTACTCCACCGGGTGGACCCCGTTACCACCCGAATGCGGGATGAAGTAGTAGATCACCAGGCCGGTCAGCATGACCGCCACCAGGGACAGCACCATGTCCTTGATCGACTTGGAACCCATGCCCGGACGCTTCTGCGTCGTCGTGGGCGCCGTCCCGACCTGAGCCACCGCGTTCTCTGTTGCCACGTATCCATGGTGGCCCATGGGTCTGCGCGATCACAGCACCGGGGGGGTACGTGCCGCGCGCCACAGACATCTCCGCAGGTCGCGGATACGATCAGCACACCCTCATCCGGCCGTCGTCGTACAGAGAGGTACGGGAACCGATGACCGAGCAGCACCCGCACGACCAGCAGCACTCGCATGGCCAGCACAATCTGCCCCAATCCCTGGAGGTCGCTCCCGAGGCGCCCGACCGCAACCTCGCCCTCGAACTGGTCCGGGTGACCGAGGCCGCCGCCATGGCGGCCGGTCGCTGGGTCGGCCGCGGCGACAAGAACGGCGCGGACGGCGCAGCCGTGCGCGCCATGCGCACGCTCGTCCACACCGTGTCGATGAACGGCGTCGTCGTCATCGGCGAGGGCGAGAAGGACGACGCGCCCATGCTCTACAACGGGGAGCGGATCGGCGACGGCACCGGCCCCGAGTGCGACGTGGCCGTAGACCCGGTGGACGGCACCACGCTCACCGCCAAGGGCATGCCCAACGCGGTGGCGGTCCTGGCTGTCGCCGACCGGGGCACCATGTTCGACCCCAGCGCCGTCTTCTACATGGACAAGCTGGTGGCGGGACCGGAAGCGGCCGGTCTCGTCGACATCACCGCGCCGGTCGAGCACAACGTCCAGGCCGTCGCCCGGGCCAAGGGCTGCGCACCGGAGGACGTCACCGTCGTCCTGCTGGACCGGCC
The DNA here is from genome assembly GCA_963743515.1 of uncultured Actinomycetota bacterium. Taxonomy (GTDB): domain Bacteria; phylum Actinomycetota; class Actinomycetes; order Streptomycetales; family Streptomycetaceae; genus Streptacidiphilus. The sequence goes on along the minus strand of CAVUQN010000028.1, from coordinate 579,405 downwards.
GCGGCACGAGAAGCTGGTCGGCCGAGATCCGGGCCACCGGCGCACGGATCAAGTTCATCTCCGACGGCGACGTGGCCGGTGCGGTCATGGCCGTCCGCGAGGGCACCGGGGTCGACCTGCTGCTCGGCGTCGGCGGGACGCCCGAGGGCATCATCGCGGCCTGCGCCATCAAGTGCCTCGGCGGCGTGATCCAGGGCCGGCTGTGGCCGAAGGACGACGCGGAGCGCCGCAAGGCGCTGGACGCCGGCCACGACCTGGGCCGGGTGCTCCACACCGACGACCTGGTCAGCGGCGACAACGTCTTCTTCGTCGCGACCGGCATCACCGACGGCGAGCTGCTGCGCGGCGTCCGCTACAAGCGCGGAGACCGCGATCACCAGCTCGCTGGTGATGCGCTCCAAGAGCGGGACGATCCGTCGGATCGAGAGCGAGCACCAGCTGTCGAAGCTGCGGGCCTACAGCGCGATCGACTTCGACCGCGCCCGCTAGCCGCAACACGTCGGCAGCACCGAAGTGACGCAGCAACCGCAGTAACCGCAGGTTCTCGCCGCGGCCGGCTCAGCCGGCCGCGGCGACCTGCGTTCCGAGCCGGGCCGCCTCGCGCAGCTCCTGCTCCCGACGGCGGCGACGGGCCAGCACCACCCGGCGCTCGGCGGCCGTCAGACCGCCCCAGACGCCGTAGGGCTCCGGCTGCAGCAGGGCGTGCTCGCGGCACTCCAGCAGGACCGGACAGCGCCCGCAGACGCGCTTGGCCTGCTCCTCACGGGCCAGCCGGGCCGCCGTGGGCTCCTTGGAGGGGGCGAAGAACAGACCGGCTTCGTCGCGTCTGCAGGCAGCACTGGAATGCCAGGGAGAGTCATCCGTATGTCCGCGCTGCGTGGGAACGCGTGAACGGTTCGCGTCCAAACGGGCTTCTATCGGACGAAGCACAGCACACTCCTGACGGCGGTCCGGGGAGGGTCAGCACCGCCGCACGACCCAGCGGATCCACTGCCGCGCGGCAAGGCGATGTGAGCCAGGACCTACCCCGCCGGTCGCCCATTCATGCACACCACACACAATCCGATGAACGGACCCGTCCGAATGCGAGCGGACCTGCGAGGGATTCCTTCGCCGAATCCCCTCAGTACCCGTCGCGGTAACGGCCCCGGCGCTGCCTGGCCCGGTCCCGGTGCTCCCAGCGGCGCTCCAGGTGGTCCTCGTGCCGCGAGCGGCGCCACTCGTCCCGCGCCTCGTGCGCGATCCGGCGCAGGTCTTCGCGGTCCCCCCGGTCGAAGCCGCCGTCCACCGCCTGGCGCAGCGCCTCCTTCAGCTTTCCGAACCGCTTGCGCTTCGCCTCGACTCCGCCGAAGACGCAGACGGACTTGATCACCACCACCGGGCTGGAGGCATCGGCCCCCTCCTGCTGGCGGATGTCGCTCCCGCCGAAGATCCCTATCCCGCCGCCGCGCAGGGTCACATGCTCCGGCACCTTGATCTCGACGCCGCCGAAGACCGCGGTGCAGTGGATCACCAGCTCGGGCTCGTCGAAGACGGCCTCGGACAGGTCGATCGTGACTCCGCCGAAGACGGCGATCGCCTTGATCCAACTACCGGCCCGAAAGCGTCCCTTGCGCTCCGCGGCGCCGAAGACCGCGATCATCTTCGGGTCCTCCGAACGGGCCGGCGGCTCTCCCCCGGCCGGTCCGCGCGCGGGCGCGGGCTTGGCCATCGAGACCCGCTGCACATCGCCGTGCAGCTCGCCGTGGACCGGCAGGTCCCGGGTCAGCGGCACCAACTCGCCCAGGGTCTTCGCGGCATAGACGGAGTCCACCCGCTCCGAGTGCTCCTCGGCGGTCAGCCTGCCCTCGGCATAGGCCTCGCGCAGCGCCTCGGCGACCCGCTCGCGGTCGGCGTCGGACGCGCGCAGCGCCAGCGCGTCCACGGCGGCGTCGTCCGGCTCCGCGTAGGGCTTGTGCGGCGTGCTCTCCGGGACGGCGGCCTTCTTCAGGGGGTCCGGCTGGATCGGGTCCGGCAAGGAGGAGTTGTCCACAACGTGAGGATAGTCACCCGAGGGCACGGGCGGACACCCCCGCTCAGTACTCTGAACTGCAAACCCGGAACGGTGCCCGCCGACGATCACGCCCCCGAGCCCGTACGACAACCCCACCTGTTGAAGGACAGCCGCTGATGCCTGACTTCGCCTACACCGACCTGCTGCCCGCTGGGCACGGACCCCACCCCGTACCGGCTGCGTCACCACCGAGGGCGTCTGCACCTTCGAGGCCGCCGGGCGCACGCTTCCTCCAGGTCGAGCCCGAGGCGCTGCGGCTGCTCGACGGCCGAGGCCATGCACGACATCGCGCACCTACCTGCGCCCGGCCCACCTGACCCAGCTGCGCCGCGATCCTGGACGACCCCGAGGCCTCGCCCAACGACCGGTTCGTCGCGCTGGACCTGCTGAAGAACGCCAACATCGCGGCCGGCGGCGTGCTGCCGATGTGCCAGGACACCGGCACCGCGATCGTGATGGGCAAGCGCGGCCAGAACGTGCTGACCGACGGCGACGACGAGGCGGCGATCTGCGCGCGGCGTCTACGACGCCTACACCAAGCTGAACCTGCGCTACTCGCAGATGGCGCCGCTGACCATGTGGGACGAGAAGAACACCGGCACCAACCTGCCCGCCCAGATCGAGCTCTACGCCACCGACGGCGACGCGCTACAAGTTCCTGTTCATGGCCAAGGGCGGCGGCTGCGCCAACAAGTCGTACCTCTACCAGGAGACCAAGGCGATCCTCAACCCAGGCGTCGATGCTGCGCCTTCCTGGAGCGAGAAGATCCGCTCGCTGGGCACCGCCGCCTGCCCGCCGTACCACCTGGCGATCGTGGTCGGCGGCACCAGCGCCGAGTTCGCGCTGAAGACCGCGAAGTACGCCTCCGCGCACTACCTGGACACCCTGCCGACCGAGGGCTCGGCGCAGCGGCCACGGCTTCCGCGACCTCGAGCTGGAGGCAGCAGGTCCTCGAGCTGACCCAGCAAGATCGGCATCGGCGCGCAGTTCGGCGGCAAGTACTTCTGCCACGACGTGCGCGTGATCCGGCTGCCGCGCCACGGCGCCTCGCTGCCGGTGGCGATCGCCGTGTCCTGCTCGGCCGACCGCCAGGCGCTGGGCAAGATCACCGCCGAGGGCGTCTTCCTGGAGCAGCTGGAGACCGACCCGGCGCAGTACCTGCCGGAGACCACCGACGAGCACCTGGACGACGACGTCGTGCGGATCGACCTGAACCGGCCGATGTCGGAGATCCGCAGCGAGCTGTCCAAGTACCCGGTCAAGACCCGGCTCTCGCTCACCGGCACGCTGGTGGTGGCGCGCGACATCGCCCACGCCAAGATCAAGGAGCGGCTCGACGCGGGCGAGGCGCATGCCGCAGTACCTGAAGGACCACCCGGTCTACTACGCCGGCCCGGCCAAGACGCCCGAGGGCTACGCCTCCGGCTCGTTCGGCCCGACCACCGCCGGGCGGATGGACTCCTACGTCGACCAGTTCCAGGCGGCCGGCGGCTCGATGGTGATGCTGGCCAAGGGCAACCGCTCGCAAGCAGGTCACCGACGCGTGCGCCAAGCACGGCGGCTTCTACCTCGGCTCGATCGGCGGCCCGGCGGCCCGGCTGGCGCAGGACTGCATCAAGAAGGTCGAGGTGCTCGAGTACGCCGGAGCTGGGCATGGAGGCGGTCTGGAGGATCGAGGTCGAGGACTTCCCGGCGTTCATCGTCGTCGACGACAAGGGCAACGACTTCTTCACCGACCCCGGCGACGACCAGCCGCTGATCACCAGCATCCCGGTCCGCCCGGGGAAGTAGCAGCGGGCCCGCGCCCGGCGTCGACACGCCGGGCGCGGGAACACCCGGCGGGCCTGCGTGGCTGACCATCCTGGAGGGGCTGTTCTTCTTGGAGGTCATGTCCATGAGCGAGTACCGGATCGAGCACGACTCCATGGGCGAGGTGCGGGTCCCCGCGCACGCCAAGTGGGGGGCGCAGACCCAGCGGGCGGTGGAGAACTTCCCGATCTCCGGGCAGCGGCTGGAGTCGGCCCACATCGCCGCGCTGGCGCGGATCAAGGCGGCGGCGGCGAAGGTCAACGCCGAGCTGGGCGTGCTGGAGCCGGCGGTGGCGGTGGCGATCGAGGAGGCGGCCGAGGAGGTCTCCTCGGGCCGGTGGGACGCCGAGTTCCCGATCGACGTCTTCCAGACCGGTTCCGGCACCTCGTCCAACATGAACACCAACGAGGTGCTCGCCACCCTGGCCGGCGAGCGGTTGGGCCGTCCGGTCCACCCCAATGACGAGGTCAACGCCAGCCAGTCCTCGAACGACGTCTTCCCCAGCTCCATCCACATCGCGGCGGCCGCCGCCGTCACCCACGACCTGGTCCCGGCGCTGGAGCACCTCGCCGCCGCGCTGGAGCGGAAGGCGGAGGAGTTCGCCGGGACGGTGAAGTCGGGCCGCACCCATCTGATGGACGCCACCCCGGTGACGCTCGGTCAGGAGTTCGGCGGCTACGCCGCGCAGGTCCGCTACGGGATCGAGCGGCTGCGGGCGACCCTGCCCCGGGTCGCCGAGCTGCCGCTCGGCGGGACCGCCGTCGGGACCGGCATCAACACCCCGCCCGGTTTCTCGGCGGCGGTGATCGCCGAGATCGCCCGGGTGACCGGGCTGCCGCTGACCGAGGCCCGCAACCACTTCGAGGCGCAGGGGGCCAGGGACGGACTGGTCGAGCTCAGCGGGCAGCTGCGGACGATCGGGGTCGGCTTCACCAAGATCGCCAACGATCTGCGCTGGATGGGCTCGGGCCCGCGCACCGGCCTCGGCGAGATCAACCTGCCCGACCTCCAGCCGGGTTCGTCGATCATGCCGGGCAAGGTCAACCCGGTCGTCCCGGAGGCCGTGGTGATGGTCGCGGCCCAGGTCACCGGCAATGACGCGACGGTCGCGGCGGCCGGCGCGGCGGGGAACTTCGAGCTCAACGTGATGCTGCCGGTGATCGCCCGCAACCTGCTGGAGTCGGTCCGACTGCTGGCCAATGTCGCCCGGCTGCTGGCCGACCGGACCGTGGACGGCATCACCGCCAACACCGACCGGCTGCGCGAGTACGCCGAGTCCTCCCCCTCGGTGGTGACCCCGCTCAACCGCTGGATCGGCTACGAGGAGGCGGCGAAGACCGCCAAGCAGGCGCTGGCCGAGCGGAAGACGATCCGTCAGGTCGTGCTGGAGCGCGGCTATGTGGAGCAGGGCAAGCTGACCGAGCAGCAGCTCGACGAGGCGCTGGACGTGCTGCGGATGACCCGCCCCTGAAGCCGGTCCGGGGGCGGGTCGACCGCTGCTGCTCAGAGCTCCGCTGCTGCTCAGATCTCCGGGTCGCCGTCCATCGCGGCGGCGAGCCGGAGGTGCGGGACGGCCTCGGCGGCCCGGCCCTGGCGCTCCAGGGTACGGCCCAGCATCAGATGGGCGTAGGACTCGACCGGGTCCCGCTCCAGCACCAGCCGCAGCTCGGCGGCGGCCCGGCTGAGCTGGGCCGAGTGGTAGTAGGCGCGGGCCAGCAGCAGCCGGGCCGCGGTACTGGCCGGGTCCTGCTCCACGATCCCGACCAGGATCAGCGCGGCGTCGCTGTACGCCTTGGAGTCGAAGAACAGCTGGGCGCGGGCGTACTCGTCCGCGAGCGTGGGGGCGGTGGTCACGCCGGCTCCTTCCGGAAGGATCCCGGCCGGGGTGTCCCGACCGAAGTGTCGTGACCACCACAACACGGATCCGGAGGGCTGCATTCCCAGGTCGCAGCCCGGAGGGTGGGCAGCTCCCGGAGTACGCGTGGCCGACGGGCCGGGGGCCGACCGGTCCCGCGACGAACTGGTTCACGCCCCCGTGGACCCGTGCCCGTTCCCCTCGGAGGCGGTGGCGAATGGACGCGCGAGTTCGAGCAGCCCCAGACGCTTGGCGAAGTCCGTCACCCACTCGGGCCGCTCCCAGGCGTAGCTGAATGCCCAAGGCGCGATTCCACTGAGCACCGGTCCCCGCAGTTCACTCGCCATCGGCGAACCCCGGACGATCTGGAGTACGTTCAGCGAGCAGTCCACCAGGCCTCCCGTGAACTCCTGCAACTCCCTCAGCCAGCCCAGCTGGTACTCGGCCTCCTCGACGGTCTCGCCCGGCAGGCCGAAGATGAGATTGACGACCACGAGGATCCCCTGTGCGGCGAGTGCGTACACCGCGGCCTCGATGTCCGCGCGGCCGGCTCTCTTGTCGATCACGCGCTGACCGCGTGGGCTGATCGTCTCCACCCCGATCTCGACGGTGCGCAGTCCTGAATCGGCGAGGAGCGGGGCCAGTTGCGTCAGGCGCCGGTTGACCTTTGTCGTTGCGCTCCACTCGACCGGACGGCCTCGGGCCACCAGTACTGTGGCAAGGCGTTCCATCATGGCGGAGGTCACGAGCGAGTCCTTGAGCGAGAAGCGCCGAACGCCGTACGTCTGCACCATCTCCATCAGCGCGTCTGCGGCAGACTCCTCGAAAAGGTCGGTGGTCTGCGGTTCCACCAGTGGATAGGTGCAGAAGGTGCACCGGCCGTAGAGGCATCCGCGGGTGAACTGCACCGGCAGGGTGAGCCGGTCCTGCGGGTACAGGCCCAGTTGATCCCGGTCGAAGAGAGGCGTGTACTCGAAGGACGGGGCGTCTCGGGCGCCGGTCCTGCGCTGTGTGCGGCCCGGCACCCGGGCAGACGGTTCGGCTTCGCCATCAGGATTTCCCAGCAGCGCAGCGAAGGCGTCTTCGCAGTGGCCGGGCAGGACCACGTCCACATTTCGCCGGTAGCGCTCGTCCGAGCGGATCAGGTCGGCGAGGAGGGTGACATGACTGCCGCCGACGGCGGTCCTCACTCGCGGATACCTCCGCTTCACGAGTTCGAGTGCAAGGAGACCGACGAAGACCTGGGACGGACCCATCAGTGAGACGCCGAACAGCCTCGGTGGCCAGTCGGGGCGCTTGAAGAGCGAGTCCTCGATCCACTCCGCCAACTCACCTCCCGAGGCTGCCTGTTTCAGACGGCGATCAAGGGTCTCGAACGAGTAGTGCATCCCCTGCACCGGCTCCTCGCCGACGGGGAGGAAAACCGGTGTGTCGTCGGCCAGTCCGAAACTGGCGAACAGATGGTCTGCTGCCGCGGCGACGAGGGGACGGTCCTTCCCGTGATCGCCCAATGCCTGGGTGCGGCGCCGACGCACCTTGTCCCGGAAGCGGTTGACGTAGGCGATGTTCAGGTCGACCACGCTGAGGGTGTGCCCCCTGCGAGCCGCCGCCCGGGCCAGGATCGCCGGCCCCAGGGGCGGATTGGTGTCCGATGGCGATGGCGGAGGGACCGCGACCATGCCTGCGCTGCGAAAATAGCCATCCGTACGCAGATCCACGGCCATGATCCCCCACCTCCGGTCACTGACAGCAGTTCAGGATCTCGCGCAAGTCGCGGACTTTGTAGTCCGCGTCGCACTCACGGAACGGGAAATCGCCGTTCGCGTAGAGGTAGCTGGTACCACCCGCGACTTCAGTGAGTCGTACATCACTGGGCGAGTCCCCGATGAAGATCAACTGCTGGTAGTCTTTCCCTTCCAGGTAGTCCTCCAGCACATTCCGCTTGGTGGCCCGGCCGTCAAGGGTGTGCCCGTCGACGGCGAAGCGTGATCCGTCCGGGAAGAACTCGCCCAGCCCCAGCGCGTCGACGAAGATCTTCAGGTTGGCTGCCCGCGTGTTCGAGATCAGGATCTGGTGCCAGTCGTGGTGGTCTGCGATCGAAGCGAGCACTTCGAGGGCGTGGTCGGCCGGCTTGAGCCACTTGCACTGCAGCTCTATCTCGGACTCCGAAGCCCGGAAGCAGTCGTCCTGCAACTTGGCCCACACGTCGTACGACTCGTTCGGAAGAATCCACTCGAAATACTCGTACCACTTCCTGCCGTACAGCTTGGCGCCGTCCTGGTAGGTGAACCGCTCGACGAAGCCATTCTGCTGGAGCACCCTGTTGGAGACATCCACTACCGCCCTGTCGTTACCCTTCTCTAAGGTTCCGTGCAGGTCCCAGACAAACAGTTTCACTCATCCTCCTCGATCAGTCGGAGACCGCTGACCCGGGCCGCAAGTTCCGCCAGAGGCGCCTCGCCGATGCCGCTTCCCGCCATGCCGTGAATCAGCGCCAAGAGCCGTACCTTATCGGCTCGCAGGAGGGCCAGGTTACGCACCCTAATAACATCGATCAATGCGTATATGTCGATAAACTGACGAGCAGGGTAGATCTTCGTTGCGAATCCGGGCTCATTGAACAGCTGCAGGACCCTGGCAGCGGTCAGGCTGAGCGGCCGGTACGGCGGACTGTCGCGGTAGGGGGGCTGAGTCCCCGGGGGCAGGTCCCCGTAGTAGTACAGGACATACCCGCGAACGAGCTCGCGGGTGGACTCGCTGCTCTGCAGATCGTCGTAGAACTCCCTGAACCCGGACAGGTCGCCGACGTGGCACAGTGCCCACAGGAATGAGATCCGGAGGAACAGTTCGTCCTCGTCGGAGAGGAGCGTGCGCAGGACGGGCGCGGAGTCCTCCGCCGTGCGTGACAGCAGGTAGGCGATCAGATTGCAGACGATCAGAATTTCCGATTCCGAGATGGCCGTGGATCTACGGGCGTGGTGATAGGCCTCCACAAGGCTCCGCGAGACTTCCACCGGGGACACGGCGCGCAATTGGCCGATCAAAAAATGTCTGATCTCCCGGGTCAGGTCCGCGCGGCACACCTCCACAATCGCCCCCGGATCGGCAGCACTGGTCAGCACTCCCGCCACGTGGCCCGCCATCAGGTACTCGTAGAACGAGTAGTGGATGAACTCCCCCACTTCACGGCCGGCGGTCTCCCGCCGGTCGAGAATATAGTCCAGGGCGCTGCGCACACAGCCGGCCGTCCCGAATTCCGACAGTGCTCCCTCGAGTGGGCTCAGTGCCATGGCCGCCTCGGCGTGCGATCCGTGCCGGCGGACCTCCCACGCGAACCGCTGCCACAACCGGAGCACGCCGGTGCTCACCGCGTACGAACGCCGCTGCATGGCACTGTCGGCTATGCGTGCCAGTTTCGCAACGTATTCCGCGTACAAGGAGGTGCTGTCGGGAAACTGGTCGAGCCCTTCCTCGCCGACGAACGTGAGCATCCGCGCGTGCAGGGGGCGGCTCACAAGCCGGGTCAACTCCTCCGATCCGGCAACAGTCTTGTACATTCCCAGGTCGACCGACCTGCCGGCGAGTCCCAGCCGTTCCACGTAGTCCCTGAACTCCCCCTCCACGGACCACGGCTTCAGTCGATAGATCTCGTCGAAGACGACATCGGCCTGGTGCAGGAGGGCCGAGCTCTCGAAATCACGGGTACGTGCCGTCACCAGGCAGGGGAAGGCGGAGAGGGTCTCGGTCAACAGCGGCGGCAGCTCACTCGCCTTCGACCAGGCGATGAGTGCCTCGTCCAGTCCGTCGAGCAACACGACGACCGAGCCCGTGGGGGTACGTGCCAGGGCCTGCCAGGCCGGGTCGGTGCCCACCTGGTCGATGTCACCGGCCCGCAGCACGAGCGGGACCAGACCTGCGGCCACGCAGGCGATCGCGGTCCGGTAGAGGACGAACGTCTTGCCGGCCCCCGGTTCACCGAGCAGCAGACAGGACCGCCCGGTCCTCAGTGCGGCGGCAAGTGAGACCACGGCTGAGCCACCGGCCCTGTCGGCGGAGGAATAGTGCTCGATGCGGGTGTCAATGGCAAGATCGGAATGCAGCAGTTCACCCAGGCTCATATCGAGCGGATAAGCGGTACGCCGCCTCCCCATTCTGGCCAGCAGTACGGTCGACAACTCCCGCACCCCCGACGGCAGCTCCTCCGCCTCGGGGCAGCCGTCCGACACCTCGGATGCCGAAGGCCTCGCCCCAGCGGCAGCCGTGCTCTCTGCGACCAGAGCGATGATCTCTTCGGCCACCTGCCGAATCAGCTGGGTCTCATATCCCTTTCGGAACCGCTCGACGCTGACTCCCTGGGCCTGGGCCGCGGACTTCCTTCGTTCGGAGGCGGCCCAGAGCTTCGTACCCTGCACAAGCCCGAAGGAATAGCGAGCGGCTTCGCCCGCACGGCCACCGCCGAGACGTTCCACCGCATCAGCCACGAGGCGCTGAAGGGCAGCCGGGGTTGCCGGGGACGGATTGCCCGCAGCGGCATGAAGATCGGCCACAGCTGCTCGCAGGGCAAGGAGCCGGAGATTCCGAATACCGACGAGCCCGTGCTCGCGGATTTCACGAAGATCTTTGACCAGAACTTCAGGATCATCAGGGTCGAAGCCCTGTAACCCGATCTCGCCCTGCATATCCCAATAATGCCCGGCTGGTGACCGGCTGGCAACCAACATGCGTCCCTGCGCTGGCTCTTGACTGGAAGAAGAACGACAGGTCGACGTTCATGACCGGCTCGTTCCCCGGACCAGGGAGGAAATGATGGATTGGTTGCAGCGGGTCCTCGACCCGCAGGACGTCGTGTCGGGCCTCACCGCGGCAGTCTGGATGCTCAAAGCCCTGCAGGCCGGGATCGAAGCCGTTCGGACTGCCCGCAGTGATCGCGGTCCGTCCGAGCACTGCGGTGCGAACCCGCCCTGCCGGGTCTGCCCGGCCCGGGGCTCTCGCGCAGGGCGCTCACGGGCCGCCCGCTCCCAGCCCGTCCGCAGGCCGCGGATTCGGTAGCCGGCTCGGCCCGACAGGGCCGTCGGGCCGGTGGCCCACCTGCGGGCGGACGACGCCCGGCCATGTGCGGCCGGGTCCGCGAAGGCTGCGACGGCGGACACCGCCGTCGCGGCTGCCGGGGCTAGCGGACCCGTCCTCGCGGCTTCAGGGCCACCGGGGGCAGGGTCGGGGCGAGCAGCCGGGCACCGTCGTAGCCGTGCACCTCGCCGAAGCGCTCCGCCGGGGCGTCGTTCCAGGCCGCGCGGGCCTCGGCGATCTCCTCGCCGCTGCGGGCGACGAAGTTCCACCACATGACGATCTTCTCCTCGAACGGCTCGCCGCCGAGCAGCAGCAGGCTGCTGTCGGTGTCGGCGCGCAGCGGCAGCTCGGTCCGGCCGCAGCCGAGGTAGAGCAGCGCGCCGGGCTCGACCCGGACGCCGTCGACGTCGACCGAGCCGGACATGGACAGCACCGCGTACTCGAAGTCGCGCTCCAGCGGAAGCCGGGCGGCGGCGCCGGCGGCGAGCGTCAGGTCGGCGCCGACCAGCGGGGAGTACGCGGCGCCGGGCGAGCGGGCGCCGTCGAGCTCGCCGAGGATCACGGTGGCGTGCAGGCCGGGCGCGGCGACCTCGGGCAGTTGCGGGTGGTGCTCGAAGTGCGGCTCGGTGTGCCGGTGCTCCTCCGGGAGCGCGACCCAGAGCTGCGCGCCGTGGAGCACCGGGCCGTGGCCGCGCGGCGACTCCTCGGAGTGCGCGATGGCCCGCCCCGCCGTCATGATCCCGAGCTCGCGCGGCCGGACGGTGGCCAGGCTGCCGAGGCTGTCGCGGTGGGTCACCTCGCCGTCGTGCAGCCAGCTGACGGTCTGCAGCCCGGTGTGCGGGTGCGGGGCGACCTGCATCCCCGGCTCGTCCACGATGTCGTCCGGGCCGTAGTGGTCGACGAAGCACCAGGCGCCGACCATCCGCCGGCCCAGGTTCGGCAGCAGCCGCCGGACCACGGTGCTCTCGCCCAGCGGCACCTGCTTGCCCGTCAGCAGTTCGTGGACCGGCCGGGCCGACACGTCGTCACGTCCGCCGCAGACCCGCGCCTGCGGGGCGGTCTCAAGGTTGCTCATGCGGTCAAGGCTATGACGAGGCAGCCAGCGCCGCCGCCAGCTGGTGCAGGCCCCGGACCGCGTCCGCGCCGAACATCCTCGGGGCGTCGGGCAGGTGCCGTTGGCCGAGCATGGCATGGAGCACATCGCCGTTGGGCCGGCGGCTCAGCGCCTTCAGCAGGTCGTCCGCGTACCCGTGCCGACCGGCGGCCACCTCGCGCGCGCTGCTGCTCAGGGTGTCCTTGCAGAGCAGGAAGGCGTCGATCCGCCCCCTGACCAGCTCGATCCGGGTGTTCAGGCCGAAGGTGGCGATCGTCTGCCGGCCCTTCGCCGTCCGGCCCCGGTAGCGGCCGCTGGAGAAGAGCAGTTGCAGGTGGTCGCTCGGGTCGTCCCGGCTGGGATCGATCAGCAGGCACTCACCGCTGTCCGCGTCGCAGGGGTAGAGCTCCCGCTTCTGGTTGCTGTTGCAGAACGAGCAGGCCAGCAGGTGGTTCAGCCAGTCGAAGGCCCGGAGCGGGGCGAGGGCGATCGGCTGGAAGTGGTCGATGTCGGTACCGGTGCTGTCGCAGCAGTACATGCACCGGGCATGGCCTGCGGCCATGGTCAGTAACGCGCCGCGAAGCCCCTCCCGCTCGGTGCGTGCGTTCTTCCAGGCACGGCGGACGGACGCGGTACTCAGATCGGTGTCGTGCAGTCGGCTGCCTCGGTGGCGCAGCCGTTCCGCGAGCTCGGCCGGGAGCGGCGGCCGTAGCAGCGGAATCACTCGTGACGGCCGATCAGCGCCGCGACCTCGGCCGCCCTGGTACTGAGGGAGCTGGTCAACCGTGCGGACAGCTCGTCGTACTCGGCCCGCTCCGCGTCGGTGGCCTCGCCGTCCATCATGGCCGCCTCCAGGTCGCCGGCGCGGCGCCGGATCCGGTCCGCCTCGGGCGAGAAGGGGCTCTCCAGGCCGAAGAGTTCGGAGAGGATCGCGTCGTCGCCGCTGCCGTAGACGACCCGCCGGTAGAGGTCCTGGTCCACGACCTCGGGCGGCGTGCTGTCGCCGGGCGCGCCGAGCCGGATCAGGCCGCCCGGGTCTGCGGCCTGGCAGATGTACGGGCTGTGGGTGGTGACCAGGAACTGGACATTGGGGAAGTGCGCCTTGAGCCAGTAGCCGATCCGCTGCTGCCAGGTGACGTGGAGGTGGGCGTCGATCTCGTCGATCAGCACGATGCCGGGACGGGTGACAACCACCCGTCCGTCGCGGCGCCGGAGCCAGATCTGCGGGTCGTCCCGGGTCAGCTCCCAGACGAGGGAGACGGCCAGGGCCACGGCAGTGCGGACGCCCTGGCTCATCTCCTTGAGCAGGAACTTCTCGCCCTCGTCCCGAACCGTGAGTCCGTCGGAGGAGACGTCGACGACCCGCAGACCGAACGGCAGCAGCCGGTCGTCGAGTAGGCCGATGACCGCGTTCACGGTCTCCGCCGCACCCGGACGCCCCTCCAGGCTGCGGTGTTTGGCGTCCACCAGCCAGGCAACACCCTCGGTCAGCGCGGCATCCTCGTCGAAGAGGCTGATGAACGCGGGGCCGTCGGCCCGGCCGCCCCGCGAGAGCATCCGACGGTAGGGACCGTACCCGGCCACCCTGCCCGCCGTAATGAGCTCCCATGAGCCGTCGGTCGGCTCGATCCACTCCGTCCCTTCCGGATCGTCGACCGAGAACCGACGCTGCCAGACAACCTGGGGTCGGGTCGGCGCGGACTCCGGTGGCACCTGCCACTCGGTCAGGACGTCGACTGTCCTCTCCACCATGACGTCGGCGGCTCTGCCGGGCACCGCCGCCACGTCCGCAGACGGACCGGCCAGCACCAGTTCGATCCGGCCCGGGTCGGCCGAGCGCCACGACGCCAGGTCGGGGACCAGCGGGTAGGCCTGGGCCGGGGTCGACAGCGCGATGGCGATGGCCTGGAGCAGGGTGGTCTTGCCTGAGCTGTTGCGTCCGGCGAGGACCGTCCAGCCGGCGTGGCTGCCGTCCGGCCGGGTGAGGTCGAGGTCCACCGCCCGGTCGCCCCGGAACCCCTTGATCCCGTCGATGCGCACCCGCGACAGATACACCGGTCCCGCCTCCCGTCAGCCCGCCACGCCCGTCCTGCGCGCGCCCTGTCAGCAGACTAGCCGCACCGGCAGCGGGCGCAGCGCCTCGCGGAGCGAGGCCGCGAGGCGGTGGTACTCGGGGGTGCGGGCGGAGCCGGGGCGGTGGGTGAGGCCGATCCGGCGGCCGGGGGCCGGGGCGGCGAAGCGGGTGGTGGCCAGCCGCTCCGAGCGGCCGGTCTCGACGTCCACCGCAGTGGCCGGGAGCAGCGTCACGCCGAGGCCGCCGGCCACCAGCTGGACCAGCGTGGACAACCCGGCGGCGCGGGTCGCGCCGGGCTCGGCGCCGACCTCGCGGCAGAGGTCGAGGGCCTGGTCGCGGAGGCAGTGGCCCTCCTCCAGCAGCAGCACGTCGAGGTCGAGCAGGACGTCGCGGGGCACGTCGCGGCGCCGGGCGAGCTCGTGGTCGGGCGGGGTGACCAGGACGAAGTCCTCGTCGTAGAGCGGGATGTCGACCATGCCGGGATTGGTGGGGTGGGCCAGCAGCAGCAGGTCGAGCCGCCCGGAGCCGAGGCCGTCGAGCAGCTGCGGGGTGCGCTCCTCGTGAACGTGGAGGTCGAGCTCCGGGTAGTGGTCACGGGCCAGGGTGAGCACGACCGGCAGCAGGTAGGGGGCGACGGTGGGGATCACCCCGAGGTGCAGCGGGCCGGTGAACGGGCGGCGGGAGGCCTCGACCTCGTCGCCGAGGGCGTGCAGCTCGGACAGCACCCCGCGTGCGTGGACGGCGACGCGCTCGCCCAGCGGGGTGATGATGACCTTCCGGGTGGTCCGCTCGACAAGCTGGGCGTCCAGGCTCTCCTCCAGCGAGGCCACGGCTCCGGACAGGGCCGGCTGGCTCATGCCGATGGCGGCGGCGGCATCGCGGAAGTGCCGGTGCTCGACGACCGCGACGAACGCTTTGAGCTGGGAAATCGTGGGGGTGCGCAGCTTGCTGATAAGTGCCTCCGATCAATGGGATCAAGTGTAGCTATTTCACTGATCAGTATGCGATGTGTCACGGTTGGGGCGTCCCTCAAGCCGGAGAACCCGCTGCAAGACGGACAAAACCCCTCACCCAGAGCCAAGGAGGAGCGAACGTGCTCACCATCGGTGACAAGTTCCCCGCGTACGACCTGAACGCCTGCGTCGACCTGGACGCGGACAAGGCGTTCGCCCGTATCGACCACAAGTCCTACGAGGGCAAGTGGAAGATCGTCTTCTTCTGGCCGATGGACTTCACCTTCGTCTGTCCCACCGAGATTGCCGCCTTCGGCAAGCTCAACGAGGAGTTCGCGGACCGCGACGCGCAGATCCTGGGTGTCTCCGGCGACTCCGAGTATGTGCACCACGCCTGGCGCAAGGACCACAAGGACCTCCGCGACCTGCCCTTCCCGATGCTCGCCGACGTCAAGCACGAGCTGATGCGGGACTGCGGCGTCGAGGGCGAGGACGGCACCGCGCAGCGCGCCGTGTTCATCGTGGACCCCAACAACGAGATCCAGTTCGTG
Organism: uncultured Actinomycetota bacterium; assembly: GCA_963743515.1. GTDB lineage: Bacteria > Actinomycetota > Actinomycetes > Streptomycetales > Streptomycetaceae > Streptacidiphilus. The sequence continues at coordinate 563,949 of CAVUQN010000028.1, read as the reverse complement.
ATGGTGACCGCCGGTTCCGTCGGCCGCAACCCCAAGGAGGTCCTCCGGGTCCTCGACGCGCTGCAGACCGACGAGCTGTGCCCCTGCAATTGGACCAAGGGCGAGACCACGCTCGACCCGGTCGCCCTGCTCGCGGGCGAGTGACGGGATGGCTCTCGACGAACTGAAGGCCGCGCTCCCGGAGTACGCCAAGGACCTGAAGCTGAACCTGGGCTCGGTCATCGGCAACTCCGACCTGCCGGCCCAGCAGCTCTGGGGCACGGTGCTGGCCTGCGCGATAGCCTCGCGCAGCGAGCGGCTGCTGGCCGAGCTGGAGCCCCAGGCCAAGGCCGAGCTGAGCGCGGAGGCCTACACCGCCGCCAAGTCCGCCGCCGCCGTGATGGCGATGAACAACGTCTACTACCGCACGCTGCACCTGCTCTCCGACAAGGAGTACGGGACGCTGCGGGCCGGGCTGCGGATGAACGTCATCGGCAACCCCGGCGTGGCGAAGATCGACTTCGAGCTGTGGTCCCTCGCGGTCTCGGCGATCAACGGCTGCGGCCAGTGCCTGGACTCGCACGAGCAGGTGCTGCGCAAGGCCGGCGTGGAGCGGGAGACCGTCCAGGCCGCGATCCGGATCGCCGCCGTGCTGCAGGCCGTGGGCGTGACGCTGGAGGCCGAGGGCCGGATCGGCTGACCGCCGCCCCACCCGTAGTACCCGGTACGACCAGCACGCACCCCGTACGACCGGAGGCCCCGCCCGCCGAGCGCTCAGCTCTCGGCCGGCGGGGCCTCCGCCGTACCCGGGGGGACGGCCGCCGCCTGCGCGGCGAGCAGCGCGGCCCGGACGTCCTCGCCGGCCCGCTGCCTGGCCCTGAGGTAGCCGACGGTGGTGTTGGTCACCGCCACCAAGGGCACCGCCACCACCGCGCCGCCGATACCGGCCACGATGGAGCCGATGGTCACCGACAGCACCACCGCGATCGGGTGGACCCGGACCGCGCGGCCGAGGATCAGCGGCTGCAGCAGGTGGCCCTCGACCTGCTGCACCAGCAGCAGCACCAGCAGCACCATCGCCGCCGTGAAGACGCTCTTGGTCACCAGCGCGATCAGCACCGCGATGGTCCCGGTGACCAGCGCGCCGACCAGCGGCACAAAGGCCCCGAGGAAGATCAGCACCGAGATCGGCGGCGCCAGCGGCACCCCGAGCAGGTAGATGCCGATGCCGATGGAGACCGAGTCGATGAAGGCCACCAGCACGGTGCCGCGCACATAGGCGCTCAGCGTCGACCAGGCCCGGGGACCGGCGCCGGCCATCGCCATCCGGGCGCTGGGCGGGAACAGCCGCAGGATCCAGCCCCAGATCCGTTCGCCGTCGTAGATCAGGAAGAAGGTGCAGAAGGCGGCCAGGAAGACCCCGGTGAGGATCTCGATCACCACGCCGACGGTGGAGAAGCCGAAGGAGGTGATCTGGTCGCTGTTGGTGCCGACCGCGTTCTGCAACTGCTTGACGAACTCGTTGATCTGAGTGTCGGTCAGGTGCATCGGGCCGTGGGTGAGCCAGCCGTGGATCTGCGAGATACCGGTCTGGACCTTGTCGGTGACCTCGCTGAGGTGGGTGTTGACCTGCCAGCCGACGAACCAGCCGACCAGGCCGATCCCGGCCAGGCCGCCGATGAACGTCAGCGCGGCGGCCAGCGCCCGGGGCAGCCCCAGGGCCGTGAGCCGGGACACCGTCGGCTGCAGCAGCGCGCTGATCAGCAGCGCGGCGATGAAGGCCAGCGCCACGATGTGGAGCGTCTGCACCACCTGGAACAGGATGTACAAACCGACGCCGACGACCAGGATCCGCCAGACCACCTCGGCGGCGACCCGCAGGCTCCAGGGCACGGCCTCGGTGGGGCTGCTCGGCAGGGCGGGGTAGGGCAGGCCGCCGTGGGCGGGATCGGCGACGGCCGGGGCCGGCACGGGCAGCGGCGGCGGATCGTTGCGGTGCTCGGCGCGGTGGATCTCCTGCTCGGTCCGGCGCCGCCGTCGCTCCAGGCGCTCGGAGAGCTTCCGTGCGGCGGCCGCACCCCAGGCCGCCACGCTGCCGCGCCCCTCGCTCCCGCGCCCCTCGCCGGACATCGCTACCCCGCCCCTTCGCCCCGCCGTGGATCTGCCTCCTCGAACGGTACCGTCTGGGAACGGGCGGATCGGGACGGGTCACTCCCCCAAGCGCTCGGATATCGTCCGGATCGTCTGATTATCCGGTCTTTGCGACCGAAATGGGTTTACCTGCCGCCGGGCCGGGGGACGACACCCGTTGCGACCGCCCCGCACACAGCGGTCGTTCCGTGGGAGAAACAGGAAGCCCCCGATCGGACAGGGATCGGGGGCTTCCACACGCATCGGGGCTCGGTCGGGGTCCTAGTACGACTGGTGGATCTGCCAGTAGGCCCACGCGTCGCAGGGACTGCCGTAGCGGGAGTTCATGTAGCTCAGGCCCCACCGTATCTGTGTGGCGGGGTTGGTCTGCCAGTCCGCTCCGGCCGAGGCCATCTTGGACCCGGGCAGCGCCTGGACCAGGCCGTACGCCCCGGAGGAGGGGTTGGTCGCGGTGTAGTCCCAGCCGCTCTCGTGCGAGACGATGTTGCTGAAGCAGGCGAACTGCGTGGCGTTGCCGATGATCGACGCGGCCATGGCCTGGACAGAACCGGGCGCATAGGTCTGCTGGAGGCTCGCCTCGGCGGCGGCCGCCTTCTGGGCTGCGGCCTGAGCCGCTGCGGCGGCCTTGGCAGCCGCAGCCGCCTTCTCCGCTTCGGCCTTCGCGTGGGCAGCGTTGGCGGCAGCGAGACGAGCGGACTCGGCGGCTGCCTTCTGCGCGGCGGCGGTGGCATCCGCCTGCTGCGCATCGGCCTGTCGCGCGATGTTGTCGCTGATCGTCTGCGCCTGGACACCCGAGGGGATGTCGGCAAGAAGAGTGCTGCCTGCGATGTCGGTGGTCTGCGCAGCCGGCTGCGCGGTGCTGCCATGGGCGACACCGACCACGGCTCCGACGGCAGTGACGGCGGTGGCGGAGGCCACGGCCACACCCCGAACCGAGATCCGGTTCACACGGTTTCCTTCCAGCGTCGCCCGTGTGGTGACCGCACGGCCGAACCCTGCCCCTGACGCTGGCCTCCCCCTGCACTGGTCACGGGAGACGCGGGCCCGTACGCCCCGGTGGGAACGGGACGCTGGTCGATCTCGGGCGGCGTACGGCAGGCAAGCCGTGTTCAGTTGTAGCAACTCGCACACACTGCCATCTCTCGATGACACGTTCACCCCTGAGGGTGCCCAATCACGCCGTACGCGGGGCCTGACAGAAACCACACCTTGCCCGACCGGGACGCGTCGGCGCAATTCTCAGTTGCGTGGCGAAGCTCACATGCCGTACAGGCGCTAAAGATGTGCGATTGCCCTACTGAAACACCGCCAGGATGGTTACGATCGGGCAACTTTGCCCGGTGTCTGCCGCCCCAACTACCCCCAAAGGGACCGTGCCGCCCATAGCGGACACAGCGCGGACACAGCACTGCCGGTCCAGGCCGAACCAGGACCGGCAGTGCAGTGAACCGGCGTCAGCCCGGGATGTCCTCCAGCATCTCGGTCACCAGGGCCGCGATCGCGGAACGCTCCGAGCGCGTCAGGGTGACATGCGCGAACAGCGGATGCCCCTTCAGCTTCTCCACCACCGCGACCACCCCGTCGTAGCGCCCGACCCGCAGGTTGTCGCGCTGCGCCACGTCGTGGGTCAGCACCACCCGCGAGCCCTGGCCGATCCGGGACAGCACCGTCAGCAGGACGTTGCGTTCCAGCGACTGGGCCTCGTCCACGATCACGAAGGCGTCGTGCAGCGAGCGGCCGCGGATGTGGGTGAGCGGCAGGACCTCCAGCATCCCCCGGGCCAGGATCTCCTCGATCACGTCCGGGGTGGTCACCGACGAGAGGGTGTCGAAGACCGCCTGCGCCCAGGGGCCCATCTTCTCCGCCTCGGAGCCGGGCAGGTAGCCCAACTCCTGGCCGCCGACCGCGTACAGCGGACGGAAGACCATCACCTTGCGGTGCTGCCGCCGCTCCAGCACGGACTCCAGGCCCGCGCAGAGCGCCAGCGCGGACTTGCCGGTACCGGCCCGGCCGCCCATCGAGATGATGCCGATGTCCGGGTCGAGCAGCAGATCCAGCGCGATTCGCTGCTCGGCGCTGCGCCCGCGGAGGCCGAAGACCTCCCGATCGCCGCGGACCACCCGCACCCTGCCGTCCGGGGTCACCCGGCCCAGGGCCTTGCCGCGTTCTGAGGTCAGCACCAGGCCGGTGTGCACCGGCAGGTCCCGGGCCTCGGGGATGTCCACGCCACCGACCCCGTGCTCGGCCGTCGCTCCCCCGAAGAGGGCGTCCACCTGCTCGCCGGAGACGGCGAGCTCGTGCATTCCGGTCCAGCCCGAGGTGATCGCGAGCTCGGCCCGGTACTCCTCGGCCAGGAGCCCGACCGAGCTGGCCTTCACCCGCATCGGCAGGTCCTTGGAGACGACGGTGACGTCGTACCCCTCGGCCTGGAGGTTGCGGGCCACCGCCAGGATGCGGCTGTCGCTGTCGCCCAGCCGGTAGCCGGCCGGGAGCACGGACGGGTCCGTGTGGTTCAGCTCGACCCGGATCGTGCCGCCCACCTCGCCCACCGGGATGGGGGCGTCGAGGCGGCCGTACCGCACCCGGTAGTCGTCGAGCAGGCGGAGCGCCTGCCGGGCGAAGTAGCCGAGTTCCGGATGGTGCCGCTTGGCTTCCAACTCGGTCACCACGACCACCGGAAGCACGACTTCGTGCTCCTCGAATCGGGTCATCGCGGCCGGGTCTGCCAGCAGCACGCTGGTGTCGAGGACGTACGTGCGCCGGTCGTGCAAACTCCGGCGGCTCTTGGAGCTGACCACAGGGCCTCCCGGGCGAATGACCTGCTGCCATCCGCGGCTCACCGATCCCTTGCGGCCCCGTTGGCCGAGGTCACGGTCTGCTCTGGGTATTCCCCTGCGGTTCGGAACCCATGCCACCCGAACCGAACTGACGCATCAGCGACACCAGGTGTTCAACCGGCCTCGGCCGGTCTCGGCCGACCTCAGCCGCCGAAGCGTCGCTGCCGGTTGGCGTAGTCGCGCAGCGCGCGGAGGAAGTCGACCTTGCGGAAGGCCGGCCAGTACGCCTCGCAGAAGTAGAACTCCGAGTGGGCGCTCTGCCAGAGCAGGAAGCCGGACAGCCGCTGCTCGCCGGAGGTCCGGATCACCAGGTCGGGGTCGGGCTGGCCGCTGGTGTAGAGGTGTCGGGCGATCTGCTCGACGTCGATCATCTCGGCGAGCTCCTCCACCGAGGTGCCGAGGGCGGCCTGCTCCTGCAGCAGCTTGCGGACGGCCTCGGCGATCTCGTGCCGACCGCCGTAGCCGACGGCGACGTTGACGACTATGCCGTTCTTGTGCGCGGTTGCCTGGTCGGCCTCCTTGAGGACGGCGGCGGTGTGCGCGGGCAGCAGGTCGAGCGCCCCGACCGGGTGGACCCGCCAGCGGCCGTCGGCCACCAGGTCGCGGACCGCCTGCTCGATGATGCCGAGCAGCGGGACGACCTCCTCCTGCGGGCGGCTGAGGTTGTCGGTGGAGAGCAGCCACAGGGTGACCACCTCGACGCCGACCTCCTCGCACCAGCCGAGGAAGTCGGGGATCTTGTCGGCGCCGGAGCGGTGGCCGTCGACCGGGGACATCCCGGCGGCACGGGCCCAGCGGCGGTTGCCGTCGAGCATCACGCCGACATGGCGCGGCACATTGGTACGGTCGAGGTGCGCTTCGACCCGGCGTCCGTAGAGGCCGTAGGTCAGCTGCCGGAGGACAGGTGTACGTCGGAAAACCCTGCCGACATCCATGTGCGTGCGCCCCTCTGTTACTCCTCGCCCGGTGGGACACCCTACTCCGGCCGCATGAGGCGAACGGCCAAGGGATGGCCAGGCGTATTGTTCATCACACGTACAAAGTCCCGGCTGACCACTCTTGTCAAAACCACTGCTTTGCGGTGTGAGAGGTGTACCCCCAATGATCCCAGCTCCGTACCGGGCCGACGAGACCCGATACAACGGCTCGATGGCGTACCGCAGGACCGGTCGCAGCGGGCTGAAGCTGCCCGAGATCTCGCTCGGTCTGTGGCACAACTTCGGCGACGACAAGCCGCTGGAGACGCAGCGCGCCATCCTGCGCCGCGCCTTCGACCTGGGCGTCACCCACTTCGACCTGGCCAACAACTACGGCCCGCCGTACGGCGCGGCCGAGGCCAACTTCGGCCGGCACCTGGCCGCCGACTTCCGCCCCTACCGGGACGAGCTGGTGATCTCCACCAAGGCCGGCTACGACATGTGGCCGGGCCCCTACGGTGAGTGGGGCTCGCGCAAGTACCTGACCGCGAGCCTGGACCAGTCGCTGCAGCGGATGGGCCTCGACTACGTCGACATCTTCTACTCGCACCGCTTCGACCCGGAGACCCCGCTGGAGGAGACGATGGGCGCGCTCGCGTCCGCCGTCCAGCAGGGCAAGGCGCTGTATGTCGGCATCTCCTCCTACAGCGCGGAGAACTCCCGGAAGGCCGCGGCGATCCTGCGCGAGCTGGGCGTCCCGCTGCTGATCCACCAGCCCTCCTACTCGATGCTGAACCGCTGGATCGAGGACGACGGACTGCTGGACGTACTGGAGCAGGAGGGCGCGGGCTGCATCGGCTTCGCGCCGCTCGCCCAGGGCATGCTCACCGACCGCTACCTGCACGGCATCCCCGAGGGCTCGCGGGCCTCCCAGGGGAAGTCGCTGAACCCGGCGGAGCTCACCGAGCAGACCCTGTTCAAACTGCGCGCGCTCAACGACATCGCGGCCGGGCGCGGCCAGACGCTGGCCCAGCTGGCGCTGACCTGGCTGCTGCGCGACCCGCGGATGACCTCGGCGCTGATCGGGGCCTCCTCGGTGGCGCAGCTGGAGGCCAATATCGCGGCCGTCCAGGGCACCCCGCTGAGCGCGGAGGAGCTGGTCGAGATCGACCGCTATGCGACGGACGCGGACATCAACATCTGGTCCACCTCCAGCGAGGCCTGAGCCAGCGAGGCCTGAGCGCCCCACGCGGCAAACCTCCGGTCTATACCTCTTACGGGCAGTTCAGTGGCGGATACACCGTCCTGAGCTGCCCGTTCTTTTGTGCAACCCCGCCTTAACGGAGCCTTAAGTGGCTGCGCACACTCTTGACACCTTGATTGGTCTAGGCCAACTTGTGGGGCAAGCTTCATCTGCTGTCTTCCTCCCCTCCCCCCACATGAGGACAGATCCATGCCATCTCCCCGTCGCACAACCGGTGTTGTCGCCGCTTGTGCCACTGCCTTCGGCCTCGCCCTGACCGGCCTGGTCGCCTTCACCGGCGGCGCCAACGCCGCCACCACCAACCTGGTGGTCAACCCCAGTTTCGGCACCGGCACCCTCGCCAACTGGACCTGTGACGCCGGCACCGGCAGCGTCGTGAGCAGCCCGACCTACAACTCCAGCCCCTACGCCCTGGCCGGCGCCGCCACCAGCAGCGACGACGCCCAGTGCTCGCAGACCATCAGCGTCCAGCCCAACTCCTCGTACTCGCTGAGCTCCGAGGTCCAGGGCAGCTACGTCTACCTGGGCACCACCGGCGACGGCACCACCGACGTCTCCACCTGGTCCAGCAACAGCGCCTGGAACCAGCTGAGCACCTCCTTCACCACCGGCGCCTCCACCACCAGCGTCACCATCTACCTGCACGGCTGGTACGGCCAGGGCACCTACTACGCGGACAACGTCACGCTCACCGGCCCGGCCGGCTCCAGCCCCAGCCCGTCCGCCTCGGTCTCCGCCAGCGCCTCGGCCAGTGCCTCCGCCTCCGCGTCCCCCAGCGCGTCGGCCTCGGCCTCGGCGAGCCCCAGCGCCAGCGCCTCCGCGTCGGCCAGCCCCACGGCCTCGGCGTCGCCCACCTCCAGCCCGTCCAGCGGCAGCAACAAGCACTGGGTGACCGGCTACTGGCAGGACTTCGACAACGGCGCGACCGACCAGACCATCGCCGACGTCAACCCGGCGTACAACATCATCGCCGTGGCCTTCGCCACCGCCGACACGGCCAACGACGGCGGGATCACCTTCTCGCTCGACCCGACCCTGGTCAGCAAGCTCGGCGGCTACACCACCGCGCAGTTCGAGGCGGACATCGCCGCCAAGCACGCGGCCGGTGACAAGGTCGTGCTGTCGATCGGCGGCCAGGACGGCACCATCAGCATCGCCAGCTCCACCGCCGCGACCAACTTCGCCAACAGCGCCTACGCGCTGATGCAGCAGTACGGCTTCGACGGGGTCGACATCGACCTGGAGAACGGCCTCAACCCGACCTACATGACCCAGGCGCTGAACCAGCTGGCCGCCAAGGCGGGCTCCGGCTTCATCCTGACCATGGCCCCGCAGACCATCGACATGCTCAGCGCCAGCTCCGACTACCTGGCCACCGCGCTGGACGTGAAGAACATCCTGACCATCGTCAACACCCAGTACTACAACTCGGGTTCGATGAACGGCTGTGACGGCGGCGTCTACTCCGAGGGCACCGTCGACTTCATCACCTCGCTGGCCTGCACCGCGATCGAGGCCGGTCTGAGCCCGAGCCAGGTCGGCATCGGCGTCCCGGCCTCGGCCAGCGCGGCCGGCAGCGGCTACGTCGCCCCGAGCGTCGTCGAGAACGCGCTGAACTGCCTGGCCAAGGGCACCGACTGCGGCGCCTTCAAGCCGACCACCCTGTGGCCGAGCATCGGTGGCGTGATGACCTGGTCGACCGCCTGGGACGCCAGCAACGGCAACCAGTTCGCGCTGAACGAGGGCGCCTTCGTGCACGCCATGCCGTAACGCACCAGCCCCGGTCGGTCCCCGCCGCCCGCCGTGTGCCTCCCAGCACCCGGCGGGCGGTGGCATGGCCGGGCCCGGGTCAGGAGCCGACGACCGCCAGCGCGTCGATCTCCACCAGCAGCCCGGCCGGCAGCCCGACGTAGATAGTGGTCCGCGCCGGGAAGTCGCCCTCCGGCAGCGCCTTGGCGAACCACTCGTCATAGGCCGCGTTCAGTTCGGCGAAGTGCGCGGTGTCGGTGAGGTAGACCCGGGTCATGATGACGTCGCCCCAGCTCGAACCGCCGGCCTCCAGCACCGCCTGGACGTTGCGCAGGGTCTGGTCGATCTGCTCGCGCAGGCCGGGGCCGACCGGGACGCCGGTCGCCGGGTCGAAGCCGACCTGCCCGGCGACCTGCAGCAGGCCGCCCTTGGCGGAGCCCTGCGAGAAACTGGCGATCGGGGTCGGGGCCTGGTCGGTGCGGACGGTGGTCTTGCTCATGGGTCGACTCCTCGACGACGTGCCGGGACGCTGTGCCGGCCTGTACGGACGAACTCCTGTGCGGCAGGATATGCAATCACTGTTGCACCACGCGCAATCCCCGGGAGCGTCATGGACACCGCCGCCCTCCAGCAGCTCGGCAGCACCATCGTCGACTGGCACTTCAAGGGGCTGCCGCCGGCCCAGGAGGGGCGCACCGTCGCCGAACTGACCCAGGCCCGGCTGAGCCTCTTCGAGGACGGCTTCACCACCCCGCTGCTGACTCTGGACGCCGACGCCGTCCGGCACAACCTCGCGCTGATGGCGCGTTGGACCACCGAGCACGACCTGGCCTTCGCCCCGCACGGCAAGACCCCGCTGGCGCCCCAGCTCTACCGCCGCCAGCTCGACCTCGGTGCCTGGGGCATCACCGCCGCCGTCCCCTCCCACCTGCGGATGTACCGGGCCTTCGGGGTCGAGCGGGTGTTCTTCGCCAATGAGCTGGTCGACGCCGCCGCGCTGTCCTGGCTGGCCGCCGAGCTCGACGCCCACCCCGACTTCCGCTTCGCCTGCTACGTCGACTCCGTGCGCGGTGTCGAGCTGATGGAGCAGGCGCTGACCGCGGCCGGCGGCCGGCGGCCGGTCGACGTCGTGGTCGAACTCGGCGTGCAGGGCGCGCGCACCGGCGTGCGCGGCCTCGAAGCGGCCGTCGCCGTCGCCGGGGCGGTCCGGGCGAGCAGCAGGCTGCGCCTGGTCGGCGTGGCCGGCTACGAGGGCACCATCGCCCACCCCGCGGACGACCGCAGCGCGATCGCCGGCTTCCTGGCCGAGCTGGTCGCGCTGGCGCACCGGCTGGACTCCGACGGCAGCTTCGCCGACGCCGACGAGATCATCGTCAGCGCCGGCGGCAGCGAGCACTTCGACCTGGTCGCCGCCGCGTTCACCGCCGACGCACTGAAGCTCGGCAGCCCGGTGCTGCGGCTGCTGCGCAGCGGCGCCTACGTCACCCACGATCACAACCACTATGCGGAGATCACGCCGCTGCGGTCGGCCGACCCGGCCGAGCGGTTCCACCCCGCCTTCCGGATGTGGACGCAGGTGGTCTCCCGGCCCGAGCCCGGCCTCGCCCTGCTCAACGCCGGCAAGCGCGACCTGCCCTACGACCTGGGCCTGCCGCTGCCGGTGCTGGTCCGCCCGGCCGACGGCGGCGCGCAGCGGGAGGCCACCGGACTGACCGTCACCGCCCTCGCCGACCAGCACGCCTTCGTCCGGGTGGCCGCGGACGCGGAGCTCGCCGTCGGCGACCTGGTCGGCCTCGGTCTCTCCCACCCCTGCACCACCTTCGAGAAGTGGCAGCTGATTCCGGAGGTCGAGGCCGACGGCACGGTCACCGACTACATCCGCACCTTCTTCTGATGGCGGTCCCTGATCTGGTCCTGCGCGGTGCGCTGGTGGTCGACGGCAGCGGCGGCGAGCCCTACCGGGCAGACGTCCGCACTGCCGAGGGCCGGATCACCGCGATCCACCGCGAGGGCGACCCGGGCGCACGCCCCGGCGCGGCCCGGGTGCTGGACGCCGACGGGCTGGCGCTCGCGCCCGGCTTCATCGACATGCACGCCCACTCCGACCTGGCGCTGCTCACCGACCCGGCGCACGAGGCCAAGGCCGCCCAGGGCGTCACCCTCGAGGTCCTCGGCCAGGACGGCCTCTCCTACGCCCCGGTCGACGACCGCACCCTGCCCGGGCTGCGCCGCCAACTGGCGGGCTGGAACGGCGAGCCGGAGGGCCTGGACTGGTCCTGGCGCAGCGTCGGCGAGTACCTGGACCGGCTGGACGCCGGCCCCGACGGCCACGACGGCCTGGCCGTCAACGCCGCCTACCTGGTCCCGCACGGCACCCTCCGGGCGCTGGTGACCGGCTGGGAGGACCGCCCGGCCACCCCGGCCGAGCTGCTGCGGATGCGGGAGCTGCTGGCCCAGGGGCTGGCCGAGGGCGCGCTGGGGATGTCCGCCGGACTCACCTACTCCCCCGGGATGTACGCCGGGACCGAGGAGCTGGTGGCGCTGTGCCGGGTGGTGGCCGAGGCCGGCGGCTACTTCTGCCCGCACCACCGCTCCTACGGCGCCCACGCGCTGGCGGCCTACGCCGAGATGGTCGAGGTGGCCCGGCGCTCCGGCTGCGCCCTGCACCTGGCGCACGCGACCATGAACTTCGCGGTGAACCGGGGCCGGGCCGATGAGCTGACGGCGCTGCTGGACGCCGCCGACGACGTCGACCTGAGCCTGGACAGCTATCCCTACCTGCCCGGGTCGACCACCCTGGCGGCGCTGCTGCCCGGCTGGGCGGCGGCCGGCGGCCCGCAGCAGACCCTGCGCCGGCTGGCCGATCCGGCGGCCCTGGCCGCGATCCGGCAGGCACTGGAGGTCCAGGGCTCGGACGGCTGCCACGGCGTGGTCGCCGACTGGACGACGGTGCAGATCAGCGGGGTGCGAACGGCCTCGCTGCGGCACGCCGTCGGCCTGACGGTGGCCCAGCTCGCGGAGCGCGACCGGCAGTCCGGCTTCGACGCCTTCGTCCGGCTGCTGACCGAGGACGCCCTCGGCACCACAGTCCTCCAGCATGTCGGGCACGAGAAGAACGTCCGCACGATCATGCGCCACCCGGCGCACACCGGCGGCAGCGACGGGCTGCTCACCGGCGACCGGCCGCACCCCCGGGCGTACGGGACCTTTCCGCGCTACCTCGGCCACTACGTCCGCGAGCAGGGGGTGCTCGGGCTGGCCGAGTGCGTCGAGCACCTCAGCGCCCGGCCGGCCCGGCGGCTGCGGCTGCCGGACCGGGGCCTGGTGCGCGCCGGCTACCGGGCCGACCTGGTGCTGTTCGACCCGGTCGGCGTCGCCGCCGGCTCGACCTACGAGCAGCCCAGGACGCTCCCGGCGGGCATCCCCCATGTGCTGGTCGGCGGCGTCCCGGTGATCGACGACAACCGCCGCACCGACGCCACCCCCGGACGGACGGTCAGGAGCGGCGCGGCGGCTCGGTAGCGGCGGGCTCGGCCGGGGGTCAGGGGCTCGGCGTGACGTCCAGCACGTGGGTGCCGCCGGGCAGCTTGCGCACGGTGATCGACAGGATGTCGGTGGCCGGGTCCCAGTGGCTGGTGTACGGGCCGTTGAGGTTGATCTGGCCGCCGTCCGGGAAGTCCGAGGGCGGCAGGTAGAGGTCGGTCGAGCCGGTCACCCCGGGCAGGTCCGTCCACTGCACGTTCAGGTCGAGCGTCGACTTGTCGTAGCTGAAGGCCACCGGCTGCCCGGCGATGGCCTGCGGATAGGCGGTGGCGAGGACGTCGTTCAGCGGCCCGGGCTTGCCGTCGGAGGTCCAGACCCCGCCGAGGTCGCCCGGGTCGTTCGACCAGTAGGCCTCGCCGATCATCAGCTGGTCCAGCAGCCCCTGGACGTAGTCCACATAGAGGTGGGCGTAGCCGTCGTCGGCGTTGGCGGACCAGGAGCCCAGCAGGATCGGCGCGTCCAGCCGCTCGGCGGTGTGCTGGACCTGGATCGCCCAGGAGGCCAGCTGGCGCTGGGTCAGGAAGACATTGCTGCCGGTGTAGCTGCCGCCGCTGTCCAGCGGCTCCGGGTACAGCTGCGGGGCGTAGCCGATCATGGCCGGCCCGCTGCGCGGGTCGTTCAGCTTCGGCAGCGCGCTGGGCAGGCCCCGGTCGGTGGAGACCGCCTCCGGCTCGACGAACAGCCAGTGGCTGCCGTCGACGGTCCGGATCGCGTCGATCGCCTTCTGGTAGAAGGTCGCCAGCGGCCCCGTCTCGAACGCCGGGCCCTCGATCGAACCGCCCCAGGGCTGGCTCATCAGGTCGTAGCCGATGACCGCCTGGTTCTTGGCGAAGTAGCCGGCCACCTTGGTCCAGGCCGCGATGTACTGCTGCTGGAGCTGCGGGTCGTCCGAGCGGGTGCCCCAGAACTCGTCGTAGGCGTGGACCACTCCGGGCTGGACGTAGGTCAGCTCCCACGGGCTCTGCACCTGGGCCGGCAGCCCGCCGCTGTCCGTCGCCCAGGCCGGCGCCCCGCTGCCGCCGAGGGCCGGGCCGTACAGGTCCTGCTCCATGTCCAGCAGCACGTGGTAGCCGGCCGCCTGGTACCAGGCGACGCGCTTGGCGACATTCGCGAGATAGGTCTCGTTGAAGACCCCGGGCTCGGGCTCGACCTGCTGCCACTGGATCAGATAGCGCACGAAGTCCGTGCCCAACGTGCTGCGCTCATTCGCGACATCGGCCTGGGTCAGCTTCGGCATGCCGTCGGCCGAGGTCAGCGACGAGGCCGAGGTGTCCAGCCCGTACAGGATCAGCGCCCGGCCCTGCGCGTCGGTGATGAACCGCTCATGCCAGGGACCCTTTCCCGACGGTGACGGTCCGACGGCCGCCAGCAGCCCTGCCGCGACGGCGACCACCACCAGTCCGACCAGCCAACGCCGTACCCGTTCCGCCATGCCACCCCGCCCAACCCGCCTACTGCACACAGTGCTTATTCGGCTGATAGTAGATCGTTCGGATCAGGCCGCCCACCCCGGTAATGTCCGGATTCTGTACCAGCGTCAGAACCGGTGCATAAACTCATGAGTCCGGTGTCCAGCCGCATCGATCGCCCATTAGAGTCCGCTCATGGCCATGATCGAGCAGCTTTCACCGCGCCTGCGCGCGGCCCTCACCCGCCGCGCCATACCCTACGCGGGCGGCGGAGCGACCCTGCTGGTGGTACTGCTGTTCGGGTTCAGCCCACTCTGGCTGCATCTCACCACCACCTACGGCTACCTGCTCATACCCGGCGCCATCGGGGTGCCCGCGCTGCTCCCGGGGCTGCGGCTGTCGCCGCTCGGCGGGGAGACCGGCACCATGCTGCTGTGCGAGGACTTCGCCGCGGTGCTGATGGTGCTGATCGTGGCCGCGGTCCTGGGACGCCACGTCCGGACCTACCCCAACTCCGGCCGGGGGCACCGGTTGCTGGTCGGCTGGGGGGCGCTGGTCCTGGCCGGTTCCGCCGCCGGCTTCTTCCGGGGCCTGGTCGTGGCCCGGATGGTGGCCGGCGGGCCGCTGAGCTACTTCGGCTACCCGGCGATCGGCGCGCTCTGCGGCGCGGCCTGGTCGCTGGCGCTCGGCTGGGTCCCCGGCCTGGCGGCGCTGTTCGCGGTGGACGCCCGACCGACCCTGGCCCGGGTGGCGGACCGGGCTCCGGCCCTGGTCGGCACGGTGCGCGGACGACTGCTGCACCCGGCGCTGGTGGCGCTCCGCCGCCAGGTCCGGCGGGCGGTGGAGGCGCTGGAGGAGCGCCAGGGCACCGCCCGCACCGGCCGCCCGGCGAAGAAGAAGCGGACGAACGGGGCTTGGCAGGACCGCACGGTCTGGGCCGCGGGAGTGGCCGCCGACTTCGGCCAGCAGCTGCTGAACCGCGTCCGGCCGTGGCCGGCGTCGGCGGCGACGGCGATCGCGGCGTTCACCCGCAGGGCCGCCGCCCGGGGAACCAAGGAGTGGACCCGCGCCGTCAAGGAGGGCAAGGGCCTGCGCGACCGCCTGCGGAAGCGCCGCTCGGGCGGCTCCGCCCAGCGGGTGGCTCCGGATCGTCCGTGACCCGCGTGGCGAAAAACACCAGGCGACTCGCCTGACGACGCCGTAGAGTAACGGGGCATGCAGGTGATCCAGTCCAGCAAGCTCGCCAATGTCTGCTACGACATCCGCGGTCCGATCCTCGACGAAGCCATGCGGCTGGAGGAACAGGGCCACCGGATCCTCAAGTTGAACACCGGTAACCCGGCACCCTTCGGCTTCGAGGCACCGCCGGAGATCCTGCAGGACATCCTCCGCAACCTCGCCAACGCCCACGGCTACGGCGACTCCAAGGGCCTCCTCGCCGCCCGCCGCGCGGTGGTGATGCACTACGAGGAGCGCGGGCTGACGGAGCTCAGCGTCGACGACGTCTTCATCGGCAACGGCGTGTCCGAGCTGATCCAGATGTCGATGCAGGCGCTGCTGGACGACGGCGACGAGGTGCTGGTCCCGGCCCCGGACTACCCGCTGTGGACCGCCTCGGTGAGCCTGGCCGGCGGCACCGCCGTGCACTACCGCTGCGACGAGCAGGCGGACTGGTTTCCCGACCTGGCCGACATCGAGGCCAAGGTGACCGACCGCACCCGCGGCATCGTGGTGATCAACCCCAACAACCCGACCGGGGCCGTCTACTCGGACGAGCTGCTCCAGGGCATCGCCGAGATCGCCCGCCGGCACAACCTGATCATCTACTCGGACGAGATCTACGACAAGATCCTCTACGACGACGCGACCCACACCTCCACCGCGCTGTTCGCCCCCGACCTGCTCTGCCTCACCTTCAACGGCCTGTCCAAGGCCTACCGGGTGGCGGGCTTCCGCTCCGGCTGGATGGTCATCTCCGGCCCCCGCGAGCATGCCCGCAGCTACCTGGAGGGCCTGGGCGTGCTGGCCAGCATGCGGCTGTGCGCCAATATGCCGGCCCAGCACGCCATCGCCGCCGCGCTCGGCGGGCGCCAGTCGATCAAGGACCTGGTCCTCCCCGGCGGACGCCTGGCCGAGCAGCGAGACGTCGCCTGGAAGCTGCTCAACGAGATCCCCGGCGTCTCCTGCGTGAAGCCGCGCGGCGCGCTCTACGCCTTCCCGAAGCTCGACCCCAAGGTCTACCGGATCAAGGACGACGCCCAGCTGGTGCTCGACCTGCTCAAGCAGGAGCACATCTACGTGGTCCAGGGCACCGGCTTCAACTGGCCCGATCCGGACCACTTCCGCCTGGTCACCCTGCCCCGTGCGGAGGACCTCACGGACGCGGTGACCCGCATCGGCACCTTCCTGGAGGGCTACTCGCAGCCGTAGCCGTCGGCATTCGCCCCTGCCCGGCAGAGAATTAGACAGAGTCCAAGTTAGGATGGAGTTCACAGTCCATCCCGGCTTCTGTCTCCCGGGTTCCTGCCAGTGCAGAGGGCGAGATGTACGAACAGCCCAAGATCGCGGTACCGGCGCAGCGGCGTTCCAGCCGACGCGTCCACAACAGCAGTGCCCATGACAACGATGTGCACGAGACCGGCGGCGCTCCGCTCTCCGGCCACCTCGTGGCGCTGATGGCGGCCACCGAGGCGGTGCGCGAGGCGACCGGCGAGCCGGCCGCCCGGGCCGAGCTCGGCCGGGCCCTGGAACAGCTCGCGCTGCGCCTGTCCGAGCTGGAACCGACCGGCGGGCCGGTCGTTCCCGCCGCGGGCGCGCCGGGCGGCCGGGGCCACATCCGCGCCGCCCGATCGCCCGGCTCGGCCGGCTCGCTGGCCCGGGCGCACGAGCACGCGCATGCCCTCGCCGGGCGGGTGCTGCTGGTGGCGGCGGCCCGCCAGGACACCGTCACCGCCGTACTGGCGTGCCGCCGCATGGATGCCCATGCGGCGGCACGATCGGCGACTGCCGAAGCCTGAAGACAGACCAGCCTGTCCGAGGGCTCAGCCGAGGCGCTCGACCAGGCCGCGGTACTCGTCCCACAGCTCCTTCGGGGCGTGCTCGCCGAACAGCTCGAGATGGGCGGGGATCAGGGCGGCCTCCTGGCGCCAGATCTCCGGGTCCACGCTCAGCAGCAGCTCCAGGTCGGCCTCGCTGATGTCGAGCCCGTCCAGGTCCAGCGCCTCACGGGTGGGCAGCACGCCGATGGGCGTGGTGACGCCCTCGGCGCCGCCCTTCAGCCGCTCGACGATCCACTTCAGCACCCGGCTGTTCTCGCCGAAGCCCGGCCAGACGAACTTGCCGTCGGCGTTCTTGCGGAACCAGTTGACGTAGTAGATCTTCGGCAGCTTGGCGGCGTCGGCCTGCTGGCCGAGCTTCACCCAGTGGGCGAAGTAGTCGCCCATGTTGTAGCCGCAGAACGGCAGCATCGCGAACGGGTCGCGGCGCAGCTCGCCGACGGTGCCCTCGGCCGCCGCGGTCTTCTCGCTGGCGACGTTGGCGCCGAGGAAGACGCCGTGCTGCCAGTCGAAGGACTCGGTGACCAGCGGGACCGCGCTGGCGCGGCGTCCGCCGAAGAGGATCGCCGAGATCGGCACCCCGGCCGGGTCCTCCCACTCGGGGGCGATGGTCGGGCACTGCGAGGCGGGCACGGTGAAGCGGGCGTTCGGGTGCGCCGCCGGCGTCCCGGACGCGGGCGTCCAGTCGTTGCCACGCCAGTCGGTCAGGTGGGCCGGGGGCTCCTCGGTGAGGCCCTCCCACCAGACGTCGCCGTCATCGGTCAGGGCGACGTTGGTGAAGACCGTGTTGCCCCACATCGACTCGATGGCGTTGGCGTTGGTGTCGGCGCCGGTGCCCGGGGCGACCCCGAAGAAGCCGAACTCGGGGTTGATGGCGTAGAGCCGGCCGTCCGCGCCGAAGCGCATCCAGGCGATGTCGTCGCCGATGGTCTCGACCTTCCAGCCCGGAATGGTCGGCTGGAGCATCGCCAGGTTGGTCTTGCCGCAGGCGCTGGGGAAGGCCGCGGTGACGTACACCGGCTCGGCCTGGCCGGCCTCGCCCTGCGGCGGGGTCAGCTTGAGGATCAGCATGTGCTCGGCCAGCCAGCCCTCGTCGCGGGCCATGGTGGAGGCGATGCGCAGGGCGTAGCACTTCTTGCCGAGCAGCGCGTTGCCGCCGTAGCCGGAGCCGTAGGACCAGATCTCCCGGGTCTCCGGGAAGTGGGAGATGTACTTGGTGTCGTTGCACGGCCAGGCGACGTCCGCCTCGCCCTCGGCCAGCGGCGCGCCCAGGGTGTGCACGGCCTTGACGAAGTCGCCGTCCTCGCCGAGGAAGTCCAGCACCGCTTGGCCCATCCGGGTCATGGTGCGCATGGAGACGGCCACATACGCCGAGTCGGTGATCTCGACGCCGCACGCGGCGAGAGGCGACCCGACCGGGCCCATGCTGAACGGGACGACGTACATGGTGCGACCGCGCATCGAGCCGGCGAAGAGTCCGGCGCCTTCGCCGCCACCGACGAAGATCTCCCGCATCTCGGCGGGGGCCTTCCAGTGGTTGGTGGGTCCCGCGTCCTGCTCCCGCTCGGAGCAGATGAACGTGCGGTCCTCGACGCGGGCGACATCGCTCGGGTCGGAGGCCGCGTAGTAGGAGTTGGGACGCTTCTCGGGGTTGAGCTTGCGGAACGTTCCCTTGTCGACCAGGAGTTCACACAGGCGCTGGTACTCGGCTTCCGAGCCGTCGCACCACTCGATCCGATCCGGCTGGGTGAGCTCTGCGATCTCCTGGACCCAGGTCAGCAGCCGCTTGTGCTGCGTGGGCGCAGTGGTCAGGGCAGAGTTCTCGTACGGCACGATCGCTCCGTTTCACGCCGAATCGTCCTTGATCCGGCGGCGGGGTTGAGGGTCCTCGCAGCCTAACGCCGATATCCCTAAACCGACATACTGCCCCTCTTCATGTGGTAGTGACCCAGAGCACAAATTCTGGTGACGGCGGCCTGACTTGTCCGGAAATACCTGGCCGGAGCGGGTGTGCTCCGGAGGGCGCACGTGACTATTCACACGCAGGAAACCTCTCTACTGACAAGTAACCTACGGTTCCGTAGCTACGATGTCGGCAACGACCGCCGAGGAGGCCGCTTTGCCCGTCCCCGACACCGGCCCCGCCACCGCCGCCGCGCCCGTGAAGCCCAAGCTGCGCGGCTGGCTGCACGCCGGCATGTTCCCGGCCTCCGTCGCCGCCGGGATCGTCCTCATCTGCCTGGCCGACACGACCCGGGCGCAGATCGCCTGCGCGGTCTACTCGGCCTCCGCCTGGATGCTGTTCGGCATCAGCGCGGTCTACCACCGCTTCGACTGGGGCCCGCGCGGGGAGGCGATCCTGCGGCGACTGGACCACAGCAACATCTTCCTGATCATCGCCGGCAGCTACACGCCGTTCACCCTCCTGCTGCTGCACGGCAGCGGGCAGCGACTGCTGCTGTGGCTGGTCTGGGCCGGCGCGCTGGCCGGCATCGCCTTCCGGGTCTTCTGGGTCGGCGCGCCGCGCTGGCTCTACACCCCCTGCTACCTCGCCCTGGGCTGGGCGGCGGTCTTCTTCCTGCCGGACTTCCTGCGGACCGGCGGCGTCGCCGTGGTCGTGCTGCTGGTGGTCGGCGGCCTGCTCTACAGCGTCGGCGGCGTGGTCTACGGCCTGAAGCGGCCGAACCCCTCACCGCGCTGGTTCGGCTTCCACGAGGTCTTCCACCTGTGCACGCTGGCGGCCTTCATCGTCCAGTACGTCGGCGTCTCGATCATCGCGTACACCGCCATCGCCTGAGCACACCGCCATCGCCTGAACCGCGCCTGCGCGCGGCAGGACCGAGCGCTCCCTCCTGACTCCGGGAGGGAGCGCTCTTTGCTGTTGACAGCCACAGCCAAATGGTAGTTACTGTCATTAGACAGTAACTACCATTCCAGGGGGCATCATGAGCTCGCCGGGCGCGTCCACCGCATCCGCCGCTTCCGCCACGGCCAGGCCGACCGGTCCGGCCGCCGACCCCGCGCCGCCGCCCTTCGCCCGCCGTTGGTGGGCGCTGGGGGCGCTCGGGCTCAGCGTTCTGGTGCTCGGCTTCGACGGCACCATCCTGAACGTCGCGCTGCCCGACATGTCCGTCCAACTGCACGCCGGCACCAGCCAGTTGCAGTGGATCGTGGACGCCTACCTGGTCGTCTTCGCGGCCGCGATGCTCCCGGCCGGGCTGCTCGGCGACCGCTTCGGCCGGCGGCGGCTGCTCATCGCCGGGCTGACCCTCTTCGGCGCGGCCTCGCTGGTCGGCACCCTCACCGACTCCGCCACCACCCTGATCGCCGTCCGGACGGTGATGGGCCTCGGCGGGGCGTTCATCATGCCGCTCGGGATGTCGATCATCCCCAGCCTCTTCCCCGCGGGCGAGCGCGCCAAGGCCGTGGCGGTGATGACCGCCGGGATGGCCGTCGGCATGCCCCTCGGGCCGATACTCGGCGGCCTGCTGCTCAGCCACTTCTGGTGGGGCTCGATCTTCCTGATCAACGTCCCGCTGATCGTCATCAGCATCACCGCCTGCCTGCTCCTGGTCCCCGAGTCGCGCAATCCGGCCGTCCCCCGGGTGGATCCGCTCAGCGCCGTGCTCGGCGTCGGCGGCCTCGCCGCGCTCACCTTCGGCATCATCCAGGGGCCCACGGACGGCTGGGGCAGCCCGCTGGTCGTCGGCGTACTCGTGGCCTCGGTGCTGCTGCTGGCCGGCCTGGTGCTGCGCGAGCGCACCCAGTCGGACCCGATGCTGGACTTCCGGCTGCTGCGCGACCCGGTCTACCGGTGGAACACCGTCGCCACCGTGCTGGTCTCCTTCGTGCTGATGGGCGCCCTGTTCGTGCTCCCGCAGTACCTCCAGTCGGTGCTGGGGAACAGCGCCCTGGGCACCGGCGTGCGGCTGATGCCGCTGATGGCCGGGCTGCTGGTGGCCGCCAGGCTGGCCGAGCGGCTGGTCGCCCGGCTCGCCGTGCGCGGCGTGGTCAGCGCCGGGCTGCTGCTGGTCTCCGCGGCCATGCTCCTGGGCAGCCGCACCGCCGTCGGCGACGGCTACGGCTGGACCGCGCTCTGGCTGAGCGTGCTCGGCCTCGGCATGGGCTTCGCCATGGTCCCGGCCATGGGCGCGGCCATGGCCGTGCTGCCGGAGGAGCGGGCCGGCGTGGGCTCCGGTCTGCTGCAGACCCTCCGCCAGTGCGCCGGCGCCATCGGCGTCGCGCTGCTCGGCAGCATGCTGCTTGGGATCTACACCGGTCGGCTCGACACCACCGGGCTGCCGTTCGCCGCCGCCCACACCGCGCAGGGCTCGGTCTCCGCCGCCCAGGCCGTGGCCGTGCAACTGCACGACAGCGCCCTGGCCGTCTCCGCCCACGGGGCCTTCATCCACGGGATGAACGCCGTGCTGCTGGTCTGCGGTATCGCCGCCGCGTTGTCGGCGCTGCTCGTAGCCGTACGGATGCCCGGGGCTCTCGCGTCGGAGGGCGACCGTCCGGGAGAATCACTGGCATGACCTCCGCACCACTGCACGACTCCACAGCCTTCGAGGAAATGCTCGGCGCGCCCCTCGGACTGCGTGAGCGCAAGAAGCTGAAGACCCGCCGCGCGATCCGCGCGGCGGCCTTCCGCCGCTTCACCGAGCAGGGCTACGAGGGAACCACCGTCGACCAGATCGCGGCCGACGCCGACGTCTCCCCCAGCACGTTCTTCAGGTACTTCCCCACCAAGGAGGACCTGGTCATCACCGACGACTACGACCCGCTGCTGGAGGCCTCGCTCCGCGCCCGCCCGGCGGAGGAGCCGCTGGTGGAGTCGATCCGCCACGCCATGGTGGAGCCGCTGCGCGAGATCATGGCCATCGAGCAGGACGACATGCTGCTGCGGATGCGAATACTGCTCGACAACCCGGTCGTCAACGCCCGCAACCAGGCCGAGATGCACCGCACTCGCGACATGCTGCTGAACGTCTTCTGCGAGCGCAGCGGGCGCTCCCCCGAGGAGCTGGAGCTGCGGGTCCAGATCTCGGCCTTCCTCGCCGCCGCCATGGAGACCGTCCTCTACTGGGCCGAGCGCGACGGCCAGGACGACATCGCCACCCTGCTCGAGCAGGCCCTGGACGCCGTCGCCAGAGGCTTCAACCCCTGACCCTTCGGTCACGGCCTTCGGTCAGGGCTGGAGCAGCCCGACCAGGACCCGGCGAACAACCCGGTCGAACTGCGGCTCCTCCGCCACCGCGTGCGATGCCACGTCCGAAGCGGACCCGGCCGCGGCCTGGGCCTGCGCCAGCGCCTGTGCGGCCATCGCCGCCGCCAGGTGCGGGTGCTCGCCCGCCAGCGCGACCTGGGCCAGGTACTCCGCCTGGGTCTGCTGCCACTGCGGCACGCTCCGCCCGGCGGCGCGCTGCGCCACCTCCATCCGCGCCAACTGCTGGACCAGGCCGCCGAGCACGCCGATCGCCTCGAACTTGACGCGGTTGTCCAGGTCGAGACCGGCCAGCACGGCCAGCGCCCGCTCCAGGTAGTCGACGGCACGGGGGCCGATCGGCTGGTGCGAGGCGACCACCTCCAGCAGCCACGGGTGGCGCAGGTAGACACCGTGGCTCTCCCGGGCCAGGACCAGCAGGTCGTCCAGCCAGCCCCCGGACCCGAGTCCGGCGTAGCCGATCTCGCCGGTGACCTCGTCGGCCATCAGCTCGACCAACTCGTCCCGGGTCTGGACGTACCGGTAGAGCGAGGCCGGACCTGTCTCCAGGGCGACCGCGACCGCGCGCATGGTGACCGCCGCCAGCCCCTCCGCGTCGGCCAGCGCGACCGCGGCCGCCGCGATCCGGCTGCGGCTGTACTCGGGGGCCGGGCCGCGTCCGGCGCGCTGCGGGCGGAGCCAGATGCTGCCGCCGGTCGCCCCCGCCGCAGTGACCTCACCCATCCGGCCCACACCTCTCCCTGGTCTGCCATTCTGATCCGCCATTGAATCTGCGAACGCCGTATGCAGTATAGTCGGCCACAGATACTGCGAACATGGATCGCAGTGAGGCCCTCTGGGCCCACGGGAGAGGAAGCGTGGTCGACATGCCCGACATCCAGTCAGTCCCCCGGCCCCGGCAGTACTGCTGGACCCCCACCCGGCATGCCCGGCACGGCGGCGTGGAGATCGCCTACGACCGGCTGGAGGGCTCGCGCGGCGAGCCGCTGCTGCTGGTGATGGGCCTGGCCACGTCCAGGTTCTGGTGGCCCGAGGGCCTCTGCGTGGCCTTCGCCGAGGCCGGCTTCGAAGTCGCCCGCTACGACCAGCGCGACGCCGGCGAGTCCACCCGGATGCCCGACACCAGCACCGGCAACCCCTTCAAGGCCCTGTTCGGGAAGCGCGGCGAGGCCTACACCTCCGAGGACATGACCGACGACGCGATCACGGTCCTGGACGCCCTCGGCTGGCAGCGGGCCCATGTCTTCGGCCACTCCCTGGGCGGACTGGTCGCCCAGCGGCTCGCGCTGCGACACCCCGACCGCGTCCTCAGCATCACCTCCTCGGGCGCGCAGCCCAGTGACGTCTCCGGGCTCCGGGTCCTGCGGCACCTGCGGTTCGGGCTGCTGGCCAAGCTCGTCCGGACGAAGTTCCCCCAGGGGCGGGAGGGCGACATCGCGGCCGGGATGGCGGTCCGGCGCGGCATCGCCTCCCCCGGCTACCCCTTCGACGAGGAGGCGGCCCGCGCCTGGATCGAGGCCGAGGCGGACACCGGCCCGCGCGACGCCAAGGCCCAGAGCCGGCAGGTCGGCGCCCAGTGGCACGGCCCGGCGCTCGCGGAGCTGCGCCGACCGACGCTCGTCCTGCACGGCGAGCAGGACCCGATCCTGCGGGTCAGCGCCGCGCGCGCCACTGCCCGGGCGATCCCCGGCGCCCGGCTGGTGACCTTCCCCGGCGTCGGGCACGACCTCCCCGAGGCGCTCTGGCCGAGGATCGCCCGCGAGGTCCGCGACAACGCGACGGCCGCCGAGCTCAACTGAGCCCGGCCACACCCAGCCGCGCCGCCGAATCAGCCGAGCCGCGCCGCCAACTCGGCCGGATCGGTGACCGGCGCGTCGCAGCTGAAGTGGCGGCAGACATAGGCCGCCGGTCGCCCGCCCACCAGCGGCCGGTCGGCCAGCAGCGGCACGGCAGCGCCCGCCCCCGCGCCGCCCGTCCCCGCGCCGCCCGGGCCGGCGGCCCCCGGCTCGCCCACCGCGACCACCGCGCCCGGCGCGGTGGCGAGCAGCGCGGCCCGGCGCAGCGCGGCGGTCGCCGGGTCGCCGCCAGGGCCGACAATCGCGATCTCGCGCGGCCCGTCGACCCAGGCCTCGCCCACGGCCAGGCCCCAGCCGATGAAGCGCGGGACCCGCCCGCCCAGCGCGGTGACGATGCCCAACCCCCGCTCCGCCGCCGTGCGGTGCCGGGACGACCCGGTCAGCGCGGCATAGCTGAGCAGCGCACCGGCCGCCGCCGTCCACCCGGAGGGCGCGGCATTGTCGGTCGGGTCCTGCGGCCGTCGGATCAGCTGCTCGGCGTCGTCGGCGGTGTCGTGGAAGGCCCCCGACGCGGCGTCGGCGAAGTGGTCGAGCACCGTGTCCAGCAGCTTCCCGGCCTGCCGCAGCCACCGAACGTCACTGGTGACCGAGTAGAGCGCGAGCAGGCCTTCGGCGGTGTCGGCGTAGTCCTCCAGCACCCCGGCGTTGACCCCCGGCCGACCGTCCCGCGAAGTGCGCAGCAGCCGCCCGCTGCCAGTGAGGTGAACGCTTGTCAGCAGTTCGGCGGCGCCCGCCGCGGCCTCGACGTACTCGGGCCGGTCGAGCAGCGCGCCGGTCTCGGCGAGCGCGGCGACGGCGAGCCCGTTCCAGGCCGCCACCACCTTGTCGTCCCTGGCCGGACGAGGCCGCAGCTCGCGGGCGGCGCGCAGCCTGGCCCGGACGCTCTCGTACCAGTCCGGGTCCTCCGCGTCCTCCGGCAGCTGAAGCACCGACATGCCCGCCTCGAAGCTGCCCTCGGCCGTCACCGCGAACAGCGCCGCCGCCCGTGCCCCGTCCTCGGGCCCGAGCACCGCCGCGAGCTGCGCCGGCGTCCAGGCGTAGTAGACGCCCTCGTGGTTGTGCCCGTCCGGGCCGGGGCTGTCGGCGTCCAGCGCGGAGGCGAATCCGCCCTCCGGCGTGCGGAGTTCAGCGAGCAGAAAGTCGGCCGTCTCCACGGCGACCCGGCGGGCGAGCACCGAACCGGTCGCCCGCCACAGGTGCAGGTACACCCGAAGCAGTAGCGCGTTGTCATAGAGCATCCGCTCGAAGTGCGGGACGACCCAGTCGGCGTCGACGGAGTAGCGGGCGAAGCCGCCACCCAACTGGTCGTAGATCCCACCGCGCGCCATCGCCGTGCAGGTGTCCGCCGCCATCCGCAGCGCGGCCTCCGAGCCGGTCGCGGCGTGGTGCCGGAGCAGGAACTCCAGCACCATCGACGGCGGGAACTTGGGCGCCCCGCCGAAGCCGCCGCGCTCCGCGTCGTACTCGCGCGACAGCCCGCCGACCGCCTCGTGCAGCTCCGCCTCGGTCGGCGGACGCTTGCCCGCCGCGCCGTACACATCACCCCGCGACGCCAGATCGGCGGTGATCCGCCCGGCCACCTCGGCGACCTCGCCCCGCCGCTCCCGCCACGCGGCGTCCACCCCCTGCAGCACCTGCCGGAACGAGGCCAGCCCGTGCCGGGGCTCGGGCGGAAAGTAGGTGCCGAAGTAGAACGGCTCCCCGTCGGGCGTGAGGAACACCGTCATCGGCCAGCCACCCTGCCCGGTGGCCGCCTGCACCGCCTCCATATAGACGGCGTCGACGTCCGGCCGCTCCTCCCGGTCCACCTTGACCGGCAGAAAGCGCTCGTTCAGATAGGCCGCCAACTCCGGGTCCTCGAACGACTCATGAGCCATGACATGGCACCAGTGACAGGCGGCGTACCCCACGCTCAGCAGCACCGGCACCCCGCGCCGCGCCGCCTCCGCGAAGGCGTCCGCTCCCCAGGGCCACCAGTCGACCGGATTGTCCGCATGCTGAAGCAGATAAGGCGAGGTCACACCAGCCAGCCGGTTCATACGAGCCAGCCTCTCACAGTGCCTCGCCCCCGACGGCGGAACCCGCGCGCCTCCGCCCGCTTGGCCGATCCAGACGGCGCCCCTATGGTCCGGCCACAAATCTTGACCGAGGACCGGCTCCGTAGAGATCGGTACTGCCAGGAGTGAGCTGTCCCGTGCCGGCGACGCCGCTGACCGTTTCAGCGCCCGGCCGGCGGTGGGGGGACGCGCCGCTGACGTGGAGTCAGGGGGTGGTGGTGAGGGCGGCCCAGAGGGTGTCGGCGGTGACGGTGCGGGCCAGTCGGGCGGCCCAGGTGGCCTCGTCGCCGTCCTCGTCGCGCCAGGACCACAGGCGGGTGGTGGCGAGGTGGAGCGGGTGGAGCTTGGTGATGCCGATGGCACCGTGCAACTGGTTGAAGCGGTTCGGCGCGGCTGGTTGCCTCGCGACATGTAATACCTCGTGCGGTCGCCGTCTTCCGCACGGGGGGCGAGAAGGACAGCGCCGGAGCCACGGATTCCTGACGTACCTCTTACGGGCCGTCCAGCCTCCGTCGCAGCCGGCCGCGGGACGTTTAGCGTCCAGTCATGGACGTACTCCTGACCGGCGGAGCCGGTTTCATCGGGTCGGCGATCGCCGACCGTCTGCTCGCCGCAGGGCACGGTGTGCGCGTGCTGGACGCGCTGCTGCCGGCCGTGCATCCCTCGGGCAGCGCTCCCGTGCTGCCCGACGGGGTCGAGTTCCTGCGCGGCGACGTCCGCGACCGCGCGGCCGTCGAGCAGGCGCTGCTGGGCGTGGACGCCGTCTGCCACCAGGCGGCGATGGTCGGTCTCGGCGCGGATCTGGACGACGCGCCCGACTACGTCGGCTGCAACGACCTGGGGACGGCTGTGCTGCTGTCGGCCATGGCCCGGGCCGGGGTGCGGCAGCTGGTGCTGGCCGGGTCGATGGTGGTCTACGGCGAGGGGCGCTACCGCTGCGCCCGGCACGGAACCGTCGCGCCCGGCCCCCGGCGGACCGCCGACCTCGACGCGGGACGCTTCGAGCCGCCGTGTCCGCACTGCGGCGAGCCCTTGGCGCCGGAACTGGTGGACGAGGACGCCCCGCTGGACCCGCGCAACGTCTACGCGGCGAGCAAGGTCGCCCAGGAGCAGCTGGCGTCGTCCTGGGCGCGGGCCGCAGCCGGACGGGCGACCGTCCTGCGCTACCACAATGTGTACGGGCCGGGCATGCCGCGCGACACGCCCTACGCGGGGGTCGCGTCGATCTTCCGCTCGGCGCTGGCCGCCGGGCGACCGCCGCGCGTGTTCGAGGACGGCGGGCAGCGGCGGGACTTCGTCCATGTCGCGGACGTGGCGGAGGCGAACCTGGCGGCGCTGCGGGCGCTCCCGGAGCAGGAGCCGGGCCGGTCGCACTGCTACAACGTGGGCAGCGGGGCGGTCCACACGGTCGGTCAGCTGGCCGGGGCCCTGGCCGAGTACGGGCACGGTCCGGCACCGGTGGTGACCGGGGAGTACCGGCTCGGGGACGTCCGCCACATCACGGCGGACTCACGGCGGCTGCGGCAGGAGCTCGGCTGGCGCCCGCAGGTGTC
Organism: uncultured Actinomycetota bacterium; assembly: GCA_963743515.1. Taxonomy (GTDB): domain Bacteria; phylum Actinomycetota; class Actinomycetes; order Streptomycetales; family Streptomycetaceae; genus Streptacidiphilus. The sequence continues at coordinate 536,354 of CAVUQN010000028.1, read as the reverse complement.
GTTCGCCGAGGGGATGGCGGAGTTCGCCCGCGCCCGACTGCGCGGGGACCGCGCCGTAGGACTTCCGTAAGGTGTCGCTACCGCTCTGACCAGGCCTTTCGAGCCTAGTGTGGCTGTCATGAGTCCTTCTCCCGGGGTGCTCGCGCCCCTCGCGGACGTCGTTTTCCCCTGCCTGGACGAGGCCCTGGCGCTGCCCTGGGTGCTGGGCCGGCTGCCCGACGGCTACCGCGCGATCGTGGTCGACAACGGCTCCACCGACGGCTCGGCGGAGTTGGCCCGCTCGCTGGGCGCGCTGGTGGTTTCCGAGCCCCGGCGCGGCTTCGGATCGGCCTGCCACGCCGGGCTGCTGGCGGCCACGGCCGAGTACGTCTGCTTCTGCGACTGCGATGCCTCGCTCGACCCGGCGGAGCTGCCCCGGCTGCTCGACCCGGTCCGCGACGGCCTCGCCGATCTGGTCCTGGGGCGTCGGCGGCCCACGGCGCGCGGAGCTTGGCCGCTGCACGCCCGGCTGGCCAATGCGGAGCTCGCGCGGCGGCTCCGGGCGCGGACCGGCGCCGAGCTGCACGACCTGGGACCGATGCGGGCGGCGCGGCGGGACCAGCTGCTGGCCCTGGGCCTGGGCGACCGCCGGTCCGGCTACCCGCTGGAGATGGTGCTCTCGGCCTCGGCCGCCGGCCTGCGCATCCAGGAGCGCAAGGTCGCCTACCGTCCGCGCGCGGGTCGCTCCAAGGTGACCGGGACGCTGCGCGGCACCCGGCAGGCGATCCAGGACATGCGCCGGGTGCTGGCCGCGCCGCAGCCCACCCTGCTGGTCCTGGCCAAGTCGCCGCGTCCGGGGCGGGTCAAGACCCGGCTGACGCCCGAATGCACCCCCGAGCAGGCCGCCCGGCTCGCCGAGGCGGCGCTGGCCGACACCCTCGCCACGCTGGGTCAGGTCCCGGCCGGGCGCCGGGTCCTGGTGCTGGACGGCCCCCCTGGCCGCTGGCTGCCGCCGGGCTGGGAGGTCACCCCGCAGTGCGGCGGCGGACTGGACGCCCGGCTGGCGGCGGCCTTCGCCTCGGTGCCGCCCGGTGCTCCCGCACTGCTGGTGGGCATGGACACCCCGCAGCTGGACGCCCGCGTGCTCGGCGAGGTGCTGGGCCCGGCCGCGCGCCCGGGGGTGGACGCCTGGTTCGGCCCCGCCGCCGACGGCGGGTTCTGGGCGCTGGGCCTGGCCCGGCCCGGTGCCGAGCCGGCCCGCAGGCTGCTGCTGGGGGTCCCCATGTCGGTCCCGGAGACCGGCTCGGTGCTGCGCTCGCGGCTGATCAGGGCCGGACTCCGGACGGTCGACCTGCCCACCCTCACCGATGTGGACACCGTCGCCGACGCGGCCGAGGTCGCGCTGCTCGCCCCGGACAGCCGCTTCGCCGCGGTCTGGCGCGGCCTCGCCGAGCCCTCGGCCGCCGGCGTCCAGGCGGCCGAAGCCGACGCGGACTCCGACGCCGACGTTCCACCCACCGGGGTTCCGCAATGAGCACGCCCCCGCTGACCGGCCTCCCGCTGACCGCCGGCCGCTTGCCCGGCACCTGCGCCGACGGCGCGCGGCCCTGGTCGCACGACCCGTTCGCCGAGGCGATGCGCACCGGTCGCGGCCCGCTCTGGCTGCGGCGGTCGGACGGGCACCGGCACACCCTCGACGTCGAACGCTGGTGCGCCCCGCCGGACGCCGCCGACCGCACCCTGCTGCTGCGCTGCCTGCGGCGCGGACTGCCTGCGCTGGACCTGGGCTGCGGACCCGGACGCCTGGTCTCCGCGCTGCAGGCGCTCGGCCTGCCCGCCCTGGGGGTGGACGTGACCCACACCGCCGTCGCCCGGACCCGCGTGATCGGCGGGAGCGCGCTGTGCCGCTCGCTCTTCGACCGCCTCCCGGGCGAGGGCCGATGGGGCACCGCCCTGCTGGTCGACGGGAACATCGGCATCGGCGGCGATCCCGACGCCCTGCTGGGCCGGACCGCCGAACTCCTCTCGGAGCGGGGCCTGCTGCTGGTGGAGGTGGAACCCGAGGACGTGGACGAGCAGGTCACCGTCGCCGTCGAGGACGGCAACGGACGCTGCGGGCCGACGTTCCCCTGGGCCCGGCTGGGTGCGCGCGCCGCCGTACGACGCGCCGCCTACGCCGGGCTCACCCCGGTCGAGGCCTGGGTCTCGCAGGGCCGGCACTTCCTCGGCCTGCGGCGTGCCTCCGACACCGAGCGGGCGGCAGGAGCCTGACGCCGTGTCGACCACTCCACTCCCCCGTGCCGAACGCACCGGACGCACCGAACGCACCGCCCGCGCCACCTGGCTCTGCGCGCTCGCGCTGGGCGCGCTGGTGGCGGCCCTCGCCGGGACCTTCACCAGCGGCGGCACGCTGGGTCACCAGTCCCCGCTGTACGGCTGGTACCTGGCCGACATCGCCCTGTTCGCGCTCGCCGTCGCGCTGCTGCGGCGGGTCCCGCCCCGCCACGCGGCCGCGCTGATCCTCGTCGGCAGCCTCGCCGTGGCCCTCACCGGGCTGCTGGCCCCGCCGAGGACCAGTGACGACGTCTACCGCTACCTCTGGGACGGCCGCGTCCAGGCCGCCGGGGTCTCCCCCTACGCCTACGCGCCCACCGACCCGGCCCTGGCCGCGCTGCGCGCCAAGGACCCGGCGCTGTTCCCGGTCACCGCGAACTGCACCGCCTGGAACCTGCACCAGGCGGACGGGGTCTGCACCCACATCAACCGGCCCACGGCGCACACCATCTACCCGCCGGTCGCCGAGGTCTGGTTCCTCGGCCTGTACGAGGCGGGCCGGCTCACCGGCGTCCACGGCGTCGCCCCCGCCCAGACCGGCGGAGCGCTGCTGGCGGTGCTCACCACCGGGGCGCTACTGCTGGTGCTGCGCCGGATCCGGGCGCCGCTGCACCGCGCCGCGCTGTGGGGCTGGTGCCCAGGTATGGCGGTGTGGGCCGTCAACGACGCCCATGTGGACGTCCTGGGGGCGCTGCTGATGGTCGGCGGCCTCGGCCTGCTGAGCTGCGCGAGACGTGGCAGCGGCGGGGTCCTGCTCGGCCTGGCCACCGGCACCAAGCTGATCCCCGCGCTGGCGCTACCCGGCGCCCTGTCCGGCGTGCTCGCCCCGGGCCGTCGCCCGACCCTCCGCGACCTGCTGGTACCCGCGGTCGCCGCAGGCACCTTCCTGCTCTGCTACCTGCCGTACGTCATCGCCTCCGGCCTGGGCGTCCTCGGCTACCTGCCCGGCTACCTCCAGGAGCAGGGCTACGACCAGGGCACCGGCTTCGCCCTGCTGGCCCTGCTGGGCATCCCCGACCGGCTGCTGCCGTACATGGCGGCAGCGGTGCTGCTGGTGAGCGTGGTGTACGTGCTGCGCCGGGGCGACCCGGACGCGCCGTGGCGCGGCGCGCTGGCGGTCATCGGCACTGCGCTGTTCCTCACCACGCCCAACTACCCCTGGTACGCGCTGCTGGTGGTCGCGCTGGTGGCGATCGACGGCCGCTGGGAGTGGCTGGCGCTGCCGGTCGCCGGCGAGGTGATGTACCTGTTCGGCGCCGCCCAGCAGCAGCGCGCCTACGCCGCCGCGCTGTACCTGGTGCTGGCCGCGACGGCGGTGCGCGCCCTGCTCAGCTCCGCTTCGGCCTGGTCCGGCGCAGCCACCCGCGACGCAGCCGTGCCGCACGACCCGTCCGCGCAGGACGACGCGGGCGAAGCGGGCGACGCGGGCGACGGCGGAGCAGGGCTGCCAGCAGGCAGAGCGCCGAGCCCGCGAACAGGGCGCCGGTGATCAGCAGCCAGTGCCCGAGGAAGGTGTCGGGCGGCAGGCCGGTCGTCACCTGGTAGCCGGGCACCCGGCGGAGGACCAGCGGGTACCAGACGACGAGCAGCAGCAGCGAGACCAGGCCCGGCACCCGGAGGTAGTTGACCGTGGACCCGGCCGCCCACAGCGTCCCCTCCTCCCGCCCTCGCCCGGCGCGCGCCAGCAGCGCCTGCAGGGCGCGGTCGGTGACGGTGTACAGCGGAAGCAGCACCAGGTCATGGAGCAGCGCCGCGCCCACGAACCACACGGCGACCCCGACCGGGTCGCCCTTCAGCAGCCGCAGCCCGGCGTACAGGGCCACCGCGAAGGAGCAGAGGACCAGCAGCAGATGCAGCGGAGAGGCGCCGTAGCGCTCGCGCAGGCCCTTCACGGGTCGGCCCTTCACGACACCGCCCCGAAGGTGAGCCGGGTGACCCATTTGGTGTTGTGCACACCGGGGTTTGCCGGGACGATGACCCGCGCCGGGTAGCCGTGGTCCGGGGACAGGTCGGCGCCGTTGACCCGCAGCGCCAGCAGCGACCGGTGGTCCCGGACCTGGTTGGCCCGCAGCACCGTCGAGCCGAACGAGCCGCCGCGCTCGACCGATTCGACGAACACCTCCGGCGCGTCCCCGTCCAGGCCGACCAGGGCGGCCAGGTCCCGCAGCCGGACCCCGCTCCACTGCTGGTCGGCGGTGGACCACCCCTCGACGCAGGCGATGGGCAGGGCGGCGGTGCTCTGCGGCAGCCGCAGCACCTCCTCCCGGGTCAGCACCACCGCGCGGCCCGGGCCGCGCACGGTGAGCCGCCAGCGCGGTCCGATGTCGGCGGCCCTGATGCCCAGCGCCGCAGCGGTCTTGTTGATCTGGAAACCGTTGGGACCGGGCCCGGGCTCCTGGCCGTGCGGGGCCAGCAGCGCGGTCCGGCGCAGCGAACCGCCGATGCTCTGACCGGCCGTCACCACGAACAGCACCAGTGAGCCCAGCCCCACCGTGCCCAGCGCGCCGCGCCGCGACATGGTGGCCGGGGCCGGACTCGGCGGGACGAGTCCGGTGGCGTCGGCCGGCTCCGGGACGGTGTCGGCCGCGCGGGTCCGCAGCTCGGCCCGCAGGCTCCGGCTGCGCAGCGCCCTGACCATCACCGGGATCCGGAAGGCGGTGTGCACCACGAAGGCGCCGATGAAGACCCAGGCCCCGTAGAAGTGCAGGGTGTAGAAGGAGCCGGGGAAGATGTAGTGCAGCTGGATGTTGAGCAGACCGGTGACGAACTCGAACAGCGCCCCGCCGACCAGGAACAGCAGCGACAACCGGTCCAGCGCGTGGCTGAGCGAGCTCAGCGGCGGCCAGGTGAACAGCCTGGGGATCACCGACCAGAGCTTGGCCAGCAGTACCGGGACCAGCACCACGCCGAGGGTGACGTGCACGCCCTGGGTGAGCCGGTACAGCCAGTAGGGGCTGGTCGGCCAGGAGAACAGATAGAAGCCGAGCCAACCCTTGTCGGGTGTCTGGTCGTTGACCGCCGCCAGGTTCGGGTTGTAGGCCGCGTAGGAGAGCAGCCCGGTCAGGAACAGGATCGGCAGGCCGACGAGCAGAACCAGTCCGAACACCGAGGTCAGCCACGGCCCCCGGATCGGGCTGCGCCAGAACTCCGGCCGGGTCGGCCCGGGCGGCGGCGGCCCGGCCAGCGCGGCCCGCGCTCCGTCCCGTGCCCGCCGCACCGCAGTGCGCGCTGCAGCGAGCCGTGGACCGGGGTGCTTCAAGCGTGTGCGCTTCAAGCGTGTGCGCTTCGAGCGGGGCTGCGGCGCGGGCCCGGGACGCGGGGCGTCCCGGCCGCTGTCATCGGCATCCATCGGCGTTTCCTTGACGGCTCGCGCGCCGGCCCGTGCCTGCGCTGGCACGACCGTATGCCGCACTTCGGAATAAGCGCCCGAAGCCAGACATTACGACACGCTGACGTCACGTCACGGGACGCACTCCGAAGCCACGGCCACCTACCCGTGGGCCGTCGACACACCCGCTGCGCCGAGGTACGCCCATGCCCTGGTCCCGGAGCGCAGTTCCACCTCCTGCCGGGCGTAGTCGTCGACCTCGTACGCGTCCGCCGCGGCCAGCTCGGCGTCGGTGATCTCGAAGACCAGGCCCTCGACCGCGTCCCCGGGGTCGTCGGAGGCGACCACCAGGGGGTGACGGTCGCTGCCGCTGGTGGCGACCACCTCGGGGTCGGTGATCGTGATGAACTCCACCCGGAACCCCGGCAGTGCGTCCGACTGCCCGCTCAATATCCGTCCGAACCGGTCGAGTTGGACCTCGGACTGCCGCAGCGTCCCGTAGGAGAACAACCGGTGTGCTGCCGACTCGGCCACAGACAACCTCCGCACGATCCTCGCGGCCGCAGAACCGGGATCGGGCGGCCGTCACCGGCCAAACCTACCGACCGGGTGGCTACACGCCTGCCGGGCCCTACAGCGCCCGCAGGCGGCGGGCGCGGGACTCCAGGTAGCGCTGCTCGGCGAGGCTGGCGGTGGACTTCGCGGCGCGGCGGTAGTGGTCGTAGGCTGCGGCCGTCTCGCCGGTCTGTTCCAGCAGGTGCGCCCGCACCGAGAGCAGCCGGTGGTGGCCGGCCATCCGCGCGTCACCGTCCAGGGTGGCGAGCAGGGCCAGCCCGGCCTGCGGGCCTGCGGTCTCGGCCAGGGCGATCGCCCGGTTGAGGGTGACCATCGGGTTGGGCGCGATCCGTTCCAGGATCAGGTAGAGGGTGTGCACCTGCGGCCAGTCGGTCTCCTTGGCCGTAGCCGCGGTCGCGTGGGTGGCGGCGATCGCGGCCTGCAGCTGGTAGGGCCCCAGCACCGGGTCGGCCAGCGACGCCTTGACCAGCCCTACGCCCTCGTCGATCAATTCGCGGTCCCACCGCGTCCGGTCCTGCTCGTCCAGCGGCACCAGGTCGCCGGGGGCCGTGGTCCGGGCCTCGCGGCGGGCGTGGGTCAGCAGCATCAGCGCGAGCAGCCCGGTCACCTCGCCGTCCTCGGGCAGCTGCGCGTGCACCGTCCGGGTCAGCCGGATCGCCTCGCGGGCGAGGTCGGCGCGGTGCAGCTCGCTGCCCGAGGAGGCGGTGTAGCCCTCGTTGAAGATCAGGTAGAGCACATGCAGGACGACCCGTAGCCGCTCCTCGCGCTCCGTGCCCTCCGGCAGGCTGAAGGAGCTGCCGGCCGCCTTGATCCGCTGCTTGGCCCGGCTGATCCGGGCCGCCATCGTGGCCTCCGGCACCAGGAACGCACGGGCGATCTCGGCCGTCGTCAGGCCGCCGACCGCACGCAGCGTCAGCGCCGTCTGCGAGGCCGCGGTCAGCGTCGGATGGCAGCACAGGAACAGCAGGAGCAGCGTGTCGTCGGTGTCCGGGACGTCCTCGGGCAGCACCTCGGCGGCGGTCGCCCACTCCCGGTCGCGGCGCGCGTGGTCGCTGCGCATCTGGTCGATCAGCCGCCGGGTGGCGACCGTCGTCAGCCAGCCGCGCGGATTGCTCGGCACGCCCTCGGCCGGCCACTGCACGCTGGCGGCGAGCACGGCCTCCTGGACGGCGTCCTCGCACCCCTCGAACTGACCGTACCGGCGGACCAGCGTGCCGAGGACCTGCGGCGTGAACTCACGCAGCAGGTCCTCCATGGTCGGTTCGGCCATGCCTCCAGCTGTCATGCCTCCAATTGTCCGTCGGCGAACATCACCTGGCGCACCTCGACACCCAGCCCTGGGATCGCGGAGTCCGGGATCTGCGCCGCCAGCTCGATCGCCCGCTCCCGATGCTCGCAGTCGACCAGGTAGAAGCCGCCCAGGAACTCCTTGGACTCCAGGAACGGTCCGTCGGTCACCACCGGCTGGCCGTTGCGGACGGTCACCACGGCGGCCTGCGACGGGTCGACCAGCGCCTGCGTGGTGAGCAGCTCGCCGGACTTCTTCAGCCCCTCGATGAACGCGCCGTGGCCGGCGCCGATCGCCGCCTTCTCCTCGTCGGTCAGTGCGTCCAGCACGGCCGGGTTGATGTACAGACTGATCAGGAACTGCATCACGCACTCCTCGTGGTTCACAAGCCATCACGAGCCCGGACGGGCCCTTCGACCGGTCGGTCGGAGCCGCCGCCGCGTTCTTGACATCCCCCGCCGGAATTTCACACGCCAGAACTTTCGCACGGGCGATGTCAAGAAGCTCCCGGCCACTCCGACCAACCGGCGAAACATCGGGAGAGCAGAGCGACGCGCTCGTAGCAGCCCGGGAAACCGCCGGGAGCCGGTCAGCACCACCGGGGACCGGTAGGCACCACCCGGGATGGGCGCAGGACCGGGTGTGTAAGGTCCTTGATCATGACCGTGTCGAACAATGGCGTTCGCATGTCCCGTCCGCTGCCCCACCCCGACGCGCCCTCCGGCGGTGCGCCCCTCGGCGGTGTGTGGCCCCGATGAGACTGATATCCGCATTCATACCGATCTGGTGTCTCGCAGCTGCGGGATACGGGGCAAGAAGACAGCGCCTGCTGGGTGATGACGCGGCGTCGGTGCTGGGACGATTCGTCTTCCACCTGGCCATGCCGGCCGCACTGTTCACCACGATGGCCGCGACGCCGGTGTCGCGGTTCTCGCTGGCGCCGCTGCTGGCCTTCGCCGGCAGCACAGTCGCCGTGATCTCGCTGAGCTGGCTGCTGATCAGCCGGTGGTACGGCCGCCGTCCCGGTGAACGTCCGATCTGGGCCATGGCGGCCGGCTATGTGAACTCGGCCAACCTCGGCATCCCGGTGGCGCAGCAGATCCTCGGCAGCGTCTCCTTCCTCGCCGAAGTGATCCTGGTGCAGAACCTGCTGATCACCCCCGCCATCCTGATCGCGCTGGACCGCCACCACGCCGAGGACGGCCGGATCCACCTGCGCCGGATCGCCACCCTGCCGCTGCGCAATCCGGTGATCCTCGCCTCGCTGCTGGGCGTGGTCTGGTCCGCGACCGGACTGCCGGTACCGGGGACGGCGCGGACCACGCTCGGACTGCTCGCGGCGGCGGCCGTGCCGGCCGGACTGGTCGCCCTGGGCGCGTCGCTGTATGTGCCACAGTGGGACCGCCTCGCCGGCCCGGACACCGCGCGCGGCGAGCTCGCGACCGTCACCGCGCTCAAGCTGCTCGGGCAGCCGCTGCTCGCGCTGGTCGCCGGCTGGGCGCTGGGACTGTCCCGTCCGGAGCTGCTCGCCGTCGTCGTCTGCGCCGGACTGCCCACGGCCCAGAACACCTTCATCTTCGCCCAGGAGTACGACACCGGCGAGGCCCTGGCCAGCCGCAGCGTCGCTCTCACCACCGCGCTGTCGCTGGCCACGCTGGCCGCCGCGGCGGCCCTGCTCGGGCGCTGACCACCCGTCCGGAAACGCCGTTCGGCCGGGCTCCCCTGCGGGAACCCGGCCGAACAGAAACTGAACCGGTACTAACCGATCTTCTTCCAGCCCCCGTTCACCGTGTCCGGGGTCTGGTCGCGGGTGTACCACTTGGCCTGGTACGTGCCGCCCTGGTAGGTGACCTGGTCACCGGTGTGTACAGGTTCGATTCCGCAGGCGCGGGGGTGCGCGCCCCAGGCGCGCGCGAGGGCGGCGACCAGCGCGAGCCCGCGACCCGACTCGTCCTCGGGCGAGGGCTCGCACGGCGGCGGCAGCGGCGGGTCGCCGGCGGCGGCCGCGTCGGAGACCTCGCCCCGAAGGGGAAAGGCCTTGGCCCACCGAAGGAGCCCGGTCGGGAGTTCGTCGAGGTCGGTCGCTGCCAACTCGGTTTCAAAGTACGCATGTTGGGCGTTAGGCAGGGACTGTCTACCGGTCATCCGCCACGAACGGCCGTCCGCGACATGCCGCAGCGCGCGCCGGTGCCCAGGGGCGAACTGCGGCTCGGGGCACCGGCGTAGCGGGTGGCGCGTGCTCAGGCTATGCCGGAGGTTCCCTTCCAGTCGCCGGCGGTGGTGTCGGGCTTCATCGTGCCCGTCCGCACCTTCGCGCCCGTCCGCATCTCGGTCGCCCTGATGGCCTGCGGGTCCTCGTTCTCGAAGTCGATGTGCTCGACCCGGACCTGGTCGCTCACGGTCACGTTCTCGGTGATCTCCTCGACCCGCATCCGGACCCGTTCCACCGGGACGGTCTCCTTGCTGACCACGGTGCGGTCGGCGTGCAGCACCACGTCCTGCTCGGCCTCGGCGAAGTCGGCGGTGATCCGGCCGGCCTCCGGCGAGCCGGCCACGATCTGCTCGCGCTCGACCCTGATCTCCTCGTGGGTGAGCAGGACGATCTCGTTGACCTGCTCGGTCGTCACATACTTGTGCAGCCGGGCGTGGCCGGTCTCGACCCGCTCGGTGGCGACACGCATCCGCTCCTCGGACCGGGTCAGGTAGCCGTTCTCCGTGGCGCGAATGTCGCGCTCGCGCATCGTCGGGGCCGAGGCCGTGGCGGTGGCGGCGGTCCCCGCCATCCCGGTGGTCGTCGCCGTGCCCGTGGCGCGACCGCTGGAGCCGTTGCCCACGGTCGGCCCGAGGCCGTAGTGCTGGTAGAGGGCCAGCTCCTCCTCGGCCGACAGCTCCCGGTTGCTGTCCAGCTCGGGAGCGCTGTCGATCACCGCCTTGTCATAGGCGAGGCGCACGTCGTCCGAGACCATGCTCGCGCCGGAGAGCGGGGCGAAGTGGGTCCGGCCGCCCAGCAGACCGCCCTTGACCATGACCCAGTCCTGATGGCTGCTGGTGTGGTCGTGGTACACCATGCCGGCCGAGCCGATCCTGTTTCCACCGACGTCGAGGACCTTGTGGCCGACGACCTTGGTGGAGTCGAGCGTGATACCCATGACGACCTCCTACCAGGTGAGAGACGTGACGCGCTTGCCCAAATAGGCCGAGCGAGGGTATTTCGCCACGAATCCACCCTGGGTGGATCCCATCGGGCCCGCAACCGGACGCGGGGGGCGGGCTCGGACGACTCAGGCCGTCTCGGCCTCGCACAGGTGCTGGGTCCACTTCTCCTCCACCCGGCCGTAGCGCCAGACCAGCAGCGCGACCGCCCAGGTGGCGACGAAGAGGCCGACGACGACGAAGCCGACGTTGTTCAGGTCGATGCCCGCGATCCAACCCAGCACCCCAGTGGTGACGTTCAGCTGTTGGGCCAACAGGCCGAGCAGTTCGATGCCGCCGATGAGCACCGCGACCACCACACCGAGTGCGGTGATGGTGATGTTGTAGTAGACCTTCCGGACCGGACGGGAGAAGGCCCAGTCGTAGGCGAAGTTCATGAAGGTGCCGTCGATGGTGTCCAGCAGCGACATCCCGGCCGCAAACAGCACCGGCAGGCAGAGGATGGCGTACCAGGGCAGCGCGAAGGCGGAGGCGCCGCCGGCCAGGACCAGCAGCGAGACCTCGGTGGCGGTGTCGAAGCCGAGGCCGAAGAGCAGTCCGACCAGGTACATCTGCCAGGGCTTGGTGATCGTCCGCATCACCGGCCGGAGGATCCGGTTGACCAGGCCCCGGTTCTCCAGATGGGCTTCGAGCCGCTTCTCGTCGTAGTCGCCGGTGCGCATCTGCCGGAACACCTTGACGATGCCGATCAGCACCACCAGGTTGATCACCGCGATCAGCATCAGGAAGACGCCGGAGACGCTGGTACCGATGATGCCGGTGTAGTGCTGGAGCGTGGAGGAGCCGTTCTCGACCTGACCGGCGAGGGCGCGGACACCGAGCGAGAGCAGCACGCACAGCCCGAAGACCACGGACGAGTGGCCGAGCGAGAACCAGAACCCGACCGAGAGCGGGCGCTGCCGGTCCGCCATCAGCTTGCGGGTGGTGTTGTCGATGGCCGCGATGTGGTCGGCGTCGAAGGCGTGCCGCATGCCCAGGGTGTAGGCGGTGACGCCCATGCCGAGCCCGAAGACCTGGTTGCCGACGTGGTAGTGGGCCGGGCCGACGATGGCGATCAGGGTGTAGAAGCCCGCGAGGTGCAGGCCGAGGATGAACCCGGCCATGCCGCCCATCCGCGCCCACTCACGTCGGCTGAGCGCGCCGCGTATCCGTGCGATGGTCCCAGCCATGACGTACCCCTCCAGAGCCCGATCGACTTGGAAAAGGTAATAGCTGGGTATGTTTAGTTGCAACTCATGTGCAATAGCGAACATTGCGCGATACGCGCGGCCTGCGCGGCGAGGCGGGCCGGCCGGGCGCTACTTGGCCGCGGGGTCCTCGGGCTCCTCGACGAAGTTCACCCGGCCCAGCGAGCGGTTCATGGCCTTGAGGATCCACCAGGTCCCGATGCCCAGCACGGCGAAGACGATGAAGCCGAGCACGCCCGGGGTGACCTTGTTGTCGTCCAGGGCGAGCATGGTGAGGGCGGGGTGCAGAGATGCGGTCATGCCCCTATGGTCCCCCCACCGCTCGGTGGCGGGGGGACCGGGGTCGGTGTGTCCGGCGTTCCTTCAGCAAACGCGCAGGAAGCCCGCAGGACCGGGCAGCTCGGAGCCGCTCAGGAGGAGCCGCTCAGGAGCCGGCCGGGACCACGTCCGCGGTCACCCCGGCGAACAGGTCCTCCTCCGGCAGCGAGGTGTCCACCAGCGAGCGGGCCAGCTCGTAGTCCTCCGTCGGCCAGACCTCCCGCTGGAGCTCCAGCGGGATTCGGAACCACGGCCCGTCCGGGTCGATCTGCGTCGCGTGCGCCAGCAGCGCCCGGTCCCGCAGCTCGAAGTACTCGCCGCAGGGGACCCGGGTGGTGATCGACCGGGGCTTGCGGTCGCTCTCGTCCCAGCGCGCGATCCACTCCGTGTACGGGGACTCCAGGCCGCGCGCCTTCATCGCCGCGTCCAGCGCCTTGATCCGCTCCAGCGAGATGCCCTGGTTGTAGTAGAGCTTCAGCGGCTGCCAGGGCTCACCGGCCTCGGGGTACGCGTCCGGGTCGCCGGCCGCCTCGAAGGCGGCCATGGAAATGGTGTGAGTCATGATGTGGTCCGGGTGCGGGTAGCCGCCGTTCTCGTCGTACGTGGTGATCACGTGCGGACGGAACTCGCGGATCAGCCGGACCAGCGGCTCGGTCGCCGTCTCCACCGGCTGGAGCGCGAAGCAGCCCTCCGGCAGCGGCGGCAGCGGGTCGCCCTCGGGCAGGCCCGAGTCGACGAAGCCCAGCCAGGCCTGCTTGACGCCGAGGATCGCGCGGGCCGCGTCCATCTCCTTGGCCCGGACCTCGTGGATGTTCTCCTCGATCCAGGGATCGCCCTGGAGCTTCGGGTTGAGGATCGAGCCGCGTTCCCCACCCGTGCATGTCGCCACCAGTACGTCGACGCCCCGCGCGACGTACGAGGCCATGGTGGCCGCGCCCTTGCTGGACTCGTCGTCCGGGTGCGCGTGTACCGCCATCAGTCGCAGCTGCTCAGTCAACGCCCCAAAGCCCTTCGTCGGTAATGCCTCCTTCTATAGTGACGGATTGGGCGGCGCGCTCATTCCGCGTGGCCCCCCAGAGGAGGCGAAGGACCCATGACCGGTACGACTGGAGTCGGAGCAGCGGCGGGACCCGCGACCGATGCCGCAGCAGCCGCCGCAGAGGCCGCCCCGACGGCCGAGCCGTCGGCGCCGCGAGCGCTGCCGACCGGGCGCTACGGCATGGACCTGGCGGAGAAGGACCGGCGGATCCACAAGGTGTACCTGGCGGTGGTCGCCCTCGCGGTGGTGCTGATGGGCGCGCTGACCGCGGTCTATGTCATGGGCTCCCCGGTCAACGGCGAGGTCGAGACCTTCCAGGTGGTCTCCTCGTCCGAGGTGCAGATCCACCTCCAGGTCACCAAGAACGCCGACCAGAACGGCAGCTGCACGGTGCGCTCGCGCGACGCCAACGGCAACGTCGTCGGCCAGACCACGGTGACCGTTCCGAAGGCGCTCAGCACCTGGGACACGATCATCAGCCTGAAGACCACCTCCCTCGGCACCACCGGCGAGCTGGTCAGCTGCTCCTCGTAAGGTGAGCTCCGGAGCGGGCCGCGCGCGGCGCGAGACTCCCCCGATCGCCGCGACATTGATAAACTCATGGTTTCGCCCCTTCCGGGTACAGGTCCCCGGGAGCGGGCGTTGCTTTGTATCCCACCCTCTCTTTCCATGTACCTACGAGGAGCACCTGTGACCCAGACCAGCGAAAACGTCACCTGGCTCACCCAGGAGGCGTACGATCAGCTCCGCGCCGAGCTGGAGCACCTGTCGGGTCCTGCACGCGCCGAGATCACGCAGAAGATCGAGGCGGCCCGCGAGGAGGGCGATCTCAAGGAGAACGCCGGCTACCACGCGGCCCGTGAGGAGCAGGGCAAGATGGAGCTGCGCATCCGGCAGCTGAACCAGCTCCTGGAGCGCGCCCAGGTCGGCGCGGCCCCTGCCGACAACGGCGTGGTGGGCCCCGGCATGGTCGTCACGGTCGCCTGGGACGGCGACGAGGACGACACCACCACCTTCCTGCTGGGCTCCCGCGAGGCGGCCTCCAGCGAGCTGGAGACCTACTCGCCGCAGTCCCCGCTGGGGCGTGCCATCGACTCCTGCAAGATCGGTGAGAGCGCCAGCTACGAGCTGCCGAACGGCCGCAAGGCGACCGTGAAGATCCTCTCCGCCAAGCCGTACCAGGGCTGAGCGCCGCGGACCCCGGGCCGGGGCCGTCGGACCGACGCAGTGCGTCGGTCCGACGGCCCCGGCTTCTGCGTTGAGCCTCTGCGTTGCCTGGTTCAGCCCACGGCGCTGCGGTACTTGCGCACCGAGAGCCAGGAGAAGAGCAGGATGATCAGCAGCGACCAGCCGACCGACACGCCGATCGCGTGCTCCATCGGCCAGTGGGTCTGGTGCTGCCCCGGCGGCAGGTTGCCGAACAGCTCGCGGACCGCCTGCACGGTGGCGCTGAACGGGTTCCAGTAGGCGATCGGCTGCAGCCAGCCGGGCATGGTGCTGACCGGCACGAAGGCGTTCGACAGGAAGGTCAGCGGGAACAGCCAGACCAGGCCGGCCGAGGTGGCCGCCTCCGGGCTGCGCACCGAGAGGCCGATCAGCGCGCCGATCCAGGAGAAGGCGTAGCCGAGCAGGAGCAGCAGCAGGAATCCGCCGAGGGCGCTCAGCAGGCCGTTGTGCACCCGCCAGCCGATCAGGAACGCCACCAGCGCCAGCACCACCAGCGTCAGCGCGGTCTGCACCAGGTCGGCCATGGTCCGGCCGACCAGCACGGCGGAGCGGGCCATCGGCAGCGAGCGGAAGCGGTCGACCAGGCCCTTGGTCATGTCCTCGGCGATGCCGGCCGAGGCGCCCGCCGTGGCGAAGGTGACGGTCTGCGCGAAGATGCCGGCCATCAGGTACTGCTTGTACGCGTTGGGGTCGTTCGAGGTGCCGGGGACGGCGATGGCGCCGCCCATCACATAGGTGAAGAGCAGCACGAACATCACCGGCTGGAGCATTCCGAAGACGACGATCTCGGGAATCCGGGTCATCCGCCGGAGGTTGCGCTTGGCCACCACCCGCGAGTCGCGCAGGGTCTGCAGCACGCCGCCGCGCTGCTGCGGGACGGCGCTCCCGATCGCACCGGTGGTCGCTGACATCAGGACTCCTTCCGGCCGGCGCGGGCCGCGCCGGCCTTCTGGTCGGCGTTCTCGTCGTCGTCGCCGAGGGTCGCGTGGCCGGTCAGCGAGAGGAACACGTCGTCGAGGGTGGGGCGGCGCAGCCCGATGTCGTGCAGCACGATGCCGCGCCCGTCCAGCTCCCGGATCACGGCGGCCAGCACCCGGGCCCCGCCGCTGATCGGCACGGTGATCCGGCGGGTGTGCGGCTCGACGGTCGGCTCGCCCTTGGCGTACGGGGTGAGCGCGGCGAGGGCCCGCTCCAGGTCGGTCGGGAGCTGCACCACCACCTCGATCCGCTCGCCGCCGATCTGGGCCTTGAGCTGGTCGGCGGTGCCCCGGGCGATCACCTTGCCGTGGTCGACCACGGCGATGTCGTGCGCCAGCCGGTCGGCCTCCTCCAGGTACTGGGTGGTCAGCAGCAGCGTCGTGCCCTGCTCGACCAGGGTCTCGATGACCTCCCACAGCGCCATCCGGTTGCGCGGGTCGAGCCCGGTGGTGGGCTCGTCCAGGAACATCACCGGCGGCCGGACCACCAGCGCGGCGGCCAGGTCGAGCCGGCGGCGCATGCCGCCGGAGTAGGTCTTCGCGATGCGGTTGGCCGCCTCGGAGAGGTTGAACCACTCCAGCAGCTCCAGCGCCCTGGCCTTCGCGTCGCGGGCGCTCATCTGGTAGAGCTCGCCGACCATCTGCAGGTTCTCACGGCCGGTCAGGTACTCGTCGACGGCGGCGTACTGCCCCGACAGGCCGATCAGGCTGCGCACCTGGTCGGGGTGGGTGAGGACGTCGACGCCGGCCACGACGGCCCGGCCCGCGTCCGGCTTGAGCAGGGTGGTGAGCACGCGGACGGCGGTGGTCTTGCCAGCTCCGTTGGGGCCGAGCAGGCCGAGGACGGTGCCCTCGGGGACGTCGAGATCGACGCCGTCGAGGGCTCTTACGTCGCCGAAGGACTTCACCAGTCCTTCGGCGGAAATCGCGACCGCTGCCATCGGCGGCTCTCCTCGGGTCGGGTCCGGGTAGGACGCGCCCGGGCCCTCAGCTCTGCTGCAGGATCGTGTAGCCCGAAGCGCGCAATTCCGACACTACGGCCGCACAGTGCTCGGGGCCCTTCGTTTCCAGGTGGAGGTCGACCTCGGCCTCCCCGAGGTCCAGCTTCGGGTCGGTCCGGACATGGGCGATGTCGACGACATTGGCGTCCGCCCGGGTCAGCGCGCCGAGCAGGGTCGCCAGCGCGCCCGGCCGGTCGGTGATCCGCAGCCGCAGCGAGAGGTAGCGGCCGGCCGCGACCATGCCGTGCCGGAGCACCCGCTGCAGCAGTAGCGGGTCGACGTTGCCACCGGACAGCACCGCCACCACCGGGCCCTCCAGCTGGTCGCCGTGTTCCAGCAGCGCGGCCACCGGGCTGGCCCCGGCCGGCTCGACCACCAGCTTGGCCCGCTCCAGGCAGATCAGCAGCGCCCGGGCCAGCGAGGTCTCACTGACCGTCAGCACCCCGTCGGCGAGCTCCCGCACGATCTCGAACGGGATGTCACCCGGACGGCCGACCTGGATGCCGTCCGCCATGGTGGAGAAGCCGTCCAGGGTGACCGGATGGCCCGCCGCCAGCGAGGGCGGGTACGCCGCCGCGCCCGCCGCCTGCACCCCGATCACCTTCACGTCCGGGCGCAGCAGCTTGACCGCGGTGGCGACGCCGGCCAGCAGGCCCCCGCCGCCGACGCCGACCAGGATCGTCCGGACCTCGGGGCACTGCTCCAGGATCTCCAGGCCGACCGTGCCCTGGCCGGCCACGACGTCCTCGTGGTCGAAGGGGTGGATGACGACGGCGCCGGTCTCCTCGGCGTAGGCGAGGGCGGCGGCCAGGGTCTCGTCGAAGTTCTCGCCCTGAAGCCGGACCTCGGCGCCGTAGTCGCGGGTGGCGGCGACCTTCGGCAGCGGCGCGCCCACCGGCATGAACACGGTCGAGTGCACTCCGAGCGCGGTCGCGGCGAAGGCCACGCCCTGGGCGTGGTTGCCGGCGCTCGCGGCGACCACCCCGGCCGCCCGCTCGACCTGGTTGAGCCCGGCGATCCGGACATAGGCGCCGCGCAGCTTGAAGGAGCCGGTGCGCTGCAGGTTCTCGCACTTCAGATGGACCGGCGCGCCGATCATCGCCGACAGGTGGCGGCTGCCCTCCATCGGGGTGACCCGAGCCACCCCCGCCAGCATCTTGTGGGCGCCGCGGACGTCATCCAGGGTGATCGGCCAGGAGTTCATGGCCTTCAGCCTAGGGCTTTTCACCGATACCCTCGGATATGGCTAAGCCGAACGAAAGAACGCGACGACCATGACCACGGATGACCTCGGCGCCGCAGCCGACCAGGTGTACGACCAGCTCCAGTACCAGGTCGCGCTCTTCGCGCGCCGTGCGGAGCGGGTGCGCATGGGTGGCGTGGGCGAGCAGCGCAACTCCATGGACCGCGCCGCCTACCTGCTGCTGAACCGTTTGGAGCAGCAGGGCCCGGTGGGTGTGAAGGCCCTCGCGCAGGCCATGGGCATCGACTCGTCCACGGTGACCCGGCAGGTCGCGCCGCTGGTCGACTGCGGGCTGGTGGACCGGGTGCCCAACCCGAACGACGGCCGGGCGGTGCTGCTGGAGCTCTCCGTCCGGGGGCGGCAGCGGCTGCAGGAGGTCCGGCTCTCCCGGCAGGAGCTGATGCGGGTCCTGGTCTCCGACTGGCCGGAGGAGGAGCGCGCCCAGTTCTGCGCGCTGCTGACCCAGTTCAACCGGGCGCTGCACGAGTACAACCCGCAGCCCGGCCTCGACGACTGACGCCGCCGGGCCGGGACCACGGTTACTGCTGCTACTGCTAGCGGAGCGCCTCGGCCAGGTCGGCGAGCAGGTCGTCGACGGCCTCGATGCCGACCGACAGCCGGACCAGGTCCGCCGGGACCTCAAGCGGCGAGCCGACGGCGGAGGCGTGGGTCATCCGGCCCGGGTGCTCGATCAGCGACTCCACGCCGCCCAGCGACTCGCCCAGGGTGAACAGCTTGGCGCGGTTGCACACCTGCACCGCCGCCTCCTCGCCGTCCTTGTGACGGAAGGACACCATGCCGCCGAACGCCTTCATCTGCTTGACCGCGATGTCGTGGCCGGCGTGGGTGGGCAGTCCGGGGTAGAGCACCTCGGCCACCTTCGGGTGGCCGACCAGGAACTCGGCGACCCGGGCGGCGTTCTCGCTGTGCCGGTCCATCCGCACGCCCAGCGTCTTGATGCCGCGCATCACCAGCCAGGCGTCGAACGGCCCGGCCACCGCGCCCATCGCGTTCTGGTGGTACGCCAGGTCGTCGCCCAGCGCGGCGTCGCCGGTGACCAGGGCGCCGCCGACGACGTCCGAGTGGCCGCCCATGTACTTGGTGGTCGAGTAGACGACGACGTCCGCGCCCAGCGCCAGCGGCTGCTGGAGGTAGGGGCTGGCGAAGGTGTTGTCGACGACCAGCTTGGCGCCCGCGTCGCGGGCGATCTGCGCCACCGCGGCGACGTCGGTGATCCCAAGCAGCGGGTTGCTCGGCGTCTCGACCCAGACGACCTTGGTGTTCGGCCGGACGGCGGCACGCACCGCCTCCGGGTTGTGGGTGTCGGCCACCGACCACTCCACGCCCCAGCGCGACAGCACCTTGGAGAACAGCCGGAAGGTGCCGCCGTAGGCGTCGTTGGGGATGACGATGTGGTCGCCCGGCTTGGTCACCGTCCGCAGCAGGCAGTCCTCGGCCGCCAGGCCGGAGGCGAAGGCCAGCCCGCGGCGACCGCCGTCCAGCGCCGCCAGGTTCTGCTCCAGTGCGGTCCGGGTCGGGTTGGCGGACCGGCTGTACTCGTAGCCGCCGCGCAGCCCGCCGACGCCGTCCTGCTTAAAAGTGGACACCTGGTAGATCGGGGTCACCACGGCCCCGGTCTGCGGGTCCGCCTCCTGCCCCGCGTGGATGGCCAGGGTCTCGAACGCGTACTCCTGCTCACTGCTGCTCATGAGCCACGAGCGTAGTCGGCGAAGCAGGAGAAGTGCGACGAAGCGCGGCGCCCGAACCTCGCAGTCGGAGCCTACCGGTCACTCCTGACCACCGGTCACTCCTGCGCTTCGGCGAAGGCGAGGAGTTGCTCGGTCGACCAGGTGAGCCGGCCGGCCCGGAGGTCGTCCACCACGCCGTCGAGCCAGGCCGCCTCGGCGGCGGTCACGGCGCGCAGGAACTCGCCCTCCAGCATGGTGATCCGCGGCAGTCCGCGCCCGGCCTCGGCCGCGGCGGCCTCGTCCATCGCCCGCAGGGTGGTGGCGACCAGGGCGCGCCGGCGCTCCAGCGCGGCCAGTATCTCCGGGGCGTCCAGCAGCAGCAGTTGCGAGAGCGCGGCCGGGAACTCGGGGAACTCCTGCTTGGGCGTGCCGACCATCTCCAGCAGCCAGCTCCGGGCGGCGGCCCGGCCCTCGTCGGTGACCTCGTAGACGGTGCGCTCCGGGTACTGCTGGTCCCGGCCGGTCTCCCGGACCGCGATCAGCCCGGCGGCGTGCAGCCGCTCGATGGTCCGGTAGAGGCCGGCCCGCTGGCCGACGTTGACGACCTGGTCCTTGCCCCACTGCTTGATCAGCCGCTGGATCCCGTACGGGTGCAACGGCTGGTAGTGGAGCAGGGCGAGCACGGTGAGGGCGAGCGGCGAGCTGCGCATCGGGGTGGCCATGGAGTCGATACTACCCTCAGATGAACTAGTTGACGAGAGACTAGTTGCAGTGCAACTATCGATTCATCGGCACCGCGCCACTCGAAACAGAAGGCAGGAAGCAGTCATGAGCACCCGCATCCGCACAGCCCTGGTCATCGGTGGCGGCATCGCCGGCCCGATCGCGGCGATGGCCCTGCAGCAGGCCGGCATCGAGGCCACCGTGTACGAGGCCTACACCGGCACGGCGGACGGCCTCGGCGGCGGCATGACCATCGCCCCCAACGGCCAGGACGCCCTCGACGCCGTCGGCCTCGGCGAGCTGCTCCGGCCGCTCGGCGTCCCGATGACCGGGATCGTCATGCAGGACTGGGCGGGCCGGCGGCTCGCCGAGTTCGGCAACCCGCCCGGTGTCCCGCCGATGCAGCTGGTCTGGCGGGCGGACCTCTACGGCGCGCTCTACGGCGAGGCCGAGCGCCGCGGCATCAGGATCGAGCACGGCAAGCGCCTGGTCGACGCGGTCGAGACGGCGGACGGCATCACCGCGCACTTCGCCGACGGCTCGCAGGCCACCGCCGACGTGCTGATCGGCGCGGACGGCATCCGCTCCACCGTCCGCACGCTGATCGACCCGGACGCGCCCGGGCCCCAGTACGCCGGGCTGATCAGCTTCGGCGCCCGGGTGCAGAAGGTGGCCACCCCCTCGACCCGGTCCAAGATGAACATGAGCTTCGGCAAGCAGGCCTTCCTCGGCTACCAGGTGCTCGACGACGCCACTGGCATCTGGTTCGTCAACCTGCCGCACCCGGAGCCGATGACCGCCGCCGAGACGAAGCAGACCCCGGCCGCCGAGTGGCTGACGTTGCTGAGCTCCAAGTTCGCCGACGACCGGACCCCGGCCCGGGAGCTGATCGGCCGGACCCCGCCGGAGGAGCTGATCGTGGTCGGCCCGATGGAGAACATGCCGCAGGTCCCGGTCTGGAGCCGGGGCCGGATGGTGCTGGTCGGCGACTCGGCCCACGCGCCCTCGTCCAGCTCCGGCCAGGGGGCGTCGCTCTCCATCGAGAGCGCGATCGAACTGGCCCACTGCCTGCGCGACCTGCCCTACCAGGACGCCTTCGCCGCCTACGAGCGGCTGCGCCGGCCCCGGGTCGAGCGGATCATCAAGGAGACCACCCGCAAGAACAGCGCCAAGGCCGCCGGGCCGGTCGGCCGCGTGGTCTTCGCCATGCTGATGCGGGTCTTCGGCAAGCTGACCAAGCCCGAGAAGATGGCCTGGATGTTCAACCACCGCATCGACTGGGACGCCGAGGTCGTCGGCTGACGCCCGGTCAGCAGCTCAGGCCGGCGCCGACAGCGACCAGCCGTCGGCGGCGGCGCGGGCCAGGCCGTGCCGCCAGAACGCCTCCGCCGCCGGCGGCAGCGGGCGGCGGGCCGACCAGGCGAAGCCGACCTCGCGGCTGGCGAGCGGGTCGGCCAGGCGCAGGAAGCGGAGCTCGCCACGACCGGTCTCGGCCACCGCTCCGCGCGGGGCCGGGACCACGGCGACGCCCAGACCGGCCGCGACGAAGCCGTGCATGGTCAGCAGGTCCTCGCCCTCGAAGGCGATCCGCGGCCGGAACCCGGCCTGCTCGCACAGGGCCTCGACGGCCGCGCGCAGCGAGTAGCGCCGGGTGAGGGTCACCAGCGGGTCGTCGCCCACCTCGGCCAGCCGGACCCGCTTCCGCCCCGCGAGCCGGTGCCCGGGCGGCACCGCCAGGCAGAGCGGCTCGGCCAGCAGCCGGTGCCACTCGATGTCCGGCTCCGGCGGCCGGGGACTGGTGATCACCAGGTCGACCCGGCCCTCGTCCAGCAGCGCGGCTATCACGTCGTCCTGGAGCTGCTTCAGCTCGAAGCGGACCTGCGGGCTCTGCGCCTGGAAGCTGCCGACCAGGTCGGGCACCAGCCAGGTGCCGAAGGAGAGGTGGAAGGCCAGCGCCACCGTGCCCTGCTCGGGATCGGTGAGCCGGCGGACGGCCGAGGCCGCGCCGTCCAGCTCCGCCAGCGCCCGGTCGACGCCCACCTTGAACAGCTCCCCGGCCCTGGTCAGCCGCACCTGTCGGCCGTGCGGCTCCAGCAGCGGCGCGCCCACCTCGCGTCCGAGCCGGTCGAGCGCACGGGACACGCCCGACTGGGTCATATGGGCGCGCCGACTGGTGTCGGTGACGGTCGCCCCCTCGGCGACGGACTGGAACCAGCGCAGCGACTCGACGTCCATATATATGACTGTAAGGCATGCATCGATCACCAATCAGTCATTGGACACATGAACTACCGGAAGAGGAAGGTGGTTCCAGCGCCCATCCGGACCACTGCGCCCATCCGGACCGAGAAGGAATCCCATGCGTGTCGCCCTCTTCGCCACCTGCGTCAACGACGCCCTGTACCCGGACACCGCACGCGCGGTGGTGACCCTGCTGCGCAGACTCGGGGTCGAGGTCGACTTCCCCGCCGCCCAGACCTGCTGCGGGCAGCCGCAGTTCAACACCGGCTACCGGCGCGAGACGGAACCACTGGTCCGCCGGACCGCCGCGGCGTTCGCGGGCTACGACTACGTGGTGACCCCGAGCGGCTCCTGCGTCGCGATGGTCCGCGACAACTACCCACGGATCGGCCGCAAGGCTCTGGCCGAGGGCCGCGGCACCGAACTCGCCGACGCCGCCGAGTCGTTGGTCCCGCGAATGTACGAGCTCACCGAGTTCCTGGTCGACGTCCTCGGCGTCACCGACGTCGGCGCCTACTACCCGCACACCGTCACCTACCACCCGTCCTGCCACGGACTGCGGATGCTGGGGCTCGGCGACCGCCCGCTGCGGCTGCTGCGCGCCGTGCGCGGGCTCACCCTGCTGGAGCTGCCCGGGGCCGAGGAGTGCTGCGGCTTCGGCGGCACCTTCTCGGTGAAGAATCCGGACGTCTCCACCGCCATGGGCGCCGACAAGATCCGCAACGCCCTCGCGACCGGCGCCGAGCGGCTGTGCGGGGCGGACAACTCCTGCCTGATGCACCTGTCCGGGATGCTCCGCCGCCAGGACGCGCCACTGCGGACCCTGCACATCGCGGAGATCCTGGCCAGTACGGAGATCCTGGCCAGTACCGAAGCAGCGGAGGCGCTGGTATGAACGCCACCTACCTCGGCATGCCGGCCTTCCCCGAGGCCGCTGCCGCCTCCACCAAGGACGCTCAACTGCGCGCCAACCTCACCCGGGCCACCCACACCATCCGTGACAAGCGGGCCAAGGCCGTCGCCGAGCTGGACGACTGGGCGCAGCTGCGCCAGGCCGGGAAGGCGATCAAGGACCGGACGCTGCGCCACCTCGACCACTACCTGGTCCAGGCGGAGGCGGCGGTCACCGCGGCCGGCGGCACCGTGCACTGGGCGGCCGACGCCGACGAGGCCAACCGGATCGTCGCCGACCTGGTCAAGGCCAAGGGCGAGACGGAGGTCGTGAAGGTCAAGTCGATGGCGACCCAGGAGATCGGGCTGAACGAGGCGCTGGCCGCCGAGGGCATCACCGCCTACGAGACCGACCTGGCCGAGCTGATCGTCCAGCTCGGCGACGACCTGCCCTCGCACATCCTGGTCCCGGCGATCCACAAGAACCGCACCGAGATCCGCGACATCTTCCGCGAGCAGATGGCCCGTTGGGGGCGTCCCGCGCCCGAGGGGCTGTCCGACTCCCCCGCCGAACTGGCCGAGGCGGCCCGGCTGCACCTGCGGGAGAAGTTCCTGCGGGCGAAGGTCGGCGTCTCCGGCGCCAACTTCCTGGTCGCCGAGACCGGGACGCTGGTGGTGGTCGAGTCCGAGGGCAACGGCCGGATGTGCCTGACCCTGCCGGAGACGCTGATCTCCGTGGTCGGCATCGAGAAGGTGGTCCCGACCTGGCGCGACCTGGAGGTGTTCCTGCAGCTCCTGCCGCGCTCCTCGACCGCCGAGCGGATGAACCCCTACACCTCGACCTGGACCGGCACCACCGAGGCGGACGGCCCGCGCGAGTTCCACCTGGTGCTGCTCGACAACGGCCGGACCGACACCCTCGCCGACGAGGTCGGCCGGCAGGCGCTGCGCTGCATCCGCTGCTCGGCCTGCCTCAACGTCTGCCCCGTCTACGAGCGGGCCGGCGGGCACGCCTACGGCTCGCGCCTACCCCGGTCCGATCGGCGCCATCCTCACCCCCCAACTGCGGGGCGTGCAGAGCGAGCTGGACGCCTCGCTGCCGTACGCGTCCACGCTCTGCGGGGCTTGCTACGAGGTCTGCCCGGTCGCCATCGACATTCCGGAGGTCCTGGTCCACCTGCGGGAGCGGGTGGTCGAGCAGGCCCCCGGGCACCGCGCCGAGCGCGCGGTGGTCAAGGGCGCCACTTGGCTGCTGGACCACCCCGCCGCCTACTCGGCCGCGACCCGCGCGGCCTCGCTGACCCGTCGGCTGCACCCGCGCAGACTGCCGCTGCCCGGCCCGGCGAAGGCCTGGAGCGACAGCCGCGACCTGCCGCGGCTGCCCCAGCAGTCCTTCCGCGACTGGTGGAAGCAGCAGCACGACAGCCCGGAGGAGACTCCCCGATGAGCAGTTCCCGCGAACGCGTGCTCGGCAAGGTCCGCGCCGCCCTCGCCGACGTCCCCCGGCGGGAGGAGCCGGACGACCACGCCGTCCCGCGCGACTACCGGCCCGAGCACACCTCGACCGACCCGGCGGCCGTGCTCGACCTGCTGGCGGAGAACCTGGCCGACTACCGGGCGCTGGTCCACCGCACCACCCCGGACCGGCTGGCCGCGCTGGTCGCCGAACTGCTGCGCGCCCACGGCTCGCGCTCGCTGGCCGTCCCGGCCGACCTGCCCGAGGAGTGGCTCCCGAGCCCGGACACCCTCGAACTCCTGCCGGACGGGCCCGGGTTGACCGCGGCCCGGCTGGACCGGGTGGACAGCGTGCTCACCGGCTGCGCGCTGGCCGTCGCCGAGACCGGGACCATCGTGCTCGACGCCGGCCCCGGACAGGGCCGACGCATCCTGACCCTGGTCCCGGACCACCACCTCTGCGTGGTCCGCGCGGAGCAGGTCGTCACCTCCGTGCCCAGGGCGCTGCCGCTGCTGGACCCGCGCCGGCCGCAGACCTGGATCTCCGGTCCCTCGGCCACCAGCGACATCGAACTCGACCGGGTGGAGGGCGTGCACGGACCGCGGACGCTGGAGGTGATCCTGGTGGAGGCTACGCCTTCGGCGTCTGGTTGATCCGCACCATGTTGCCGGAGGGGTCACGGAACGCGCAGTCGCGCGGGCCCCAGGCCTGGTCCATGGGCTCCTGCAGCACCTCGGCCCCGGAGGCCCGGACCTTCTCGAACAGCGAGTCGATGTCGTCCGTGCCGAAGACCACCATCGACAGGACGCCCTTGGTGAGCAGTTCCTGGAGCGCGTCGGCGTCGGCCTGGGAGCGGCCGGCGGACGGCGCGGAGAGGACGATCTCCAGCTCGGGCTGGTCGGGACTGCCGAGGGTGACCCAGCGCATTCCGCCGGAGCCGACGTCGTTGCGCACCTCCAGGCCGAGCGCGTCGCGGTAGAACGCGAGCGATTCGTCGGGGTCGTTGACGGTGATGTGGCAGTACCTGAGGGAAATAGTCATGCCCCCGACTCTAGGCATCGGCCTCTCGGCCCGCTTCTCGAAATCTGCTCGCCTACGCGCCCCGGCGCGGCCTGGTCTGCACCTTGGCGATGCAGGCGGGCATCGCCTCGACCGCGCTGTGCTCACGGCTCCGGTAGGCGCTGGGCGTCTCGCCGGTGATCTCGGTGAACCGGGAGCTGAAGGAGCCCAGCGAGGTACAGCCGACCTCCATGCAGGCGTCGGTCACGCTCGCGCCCGCGCGCAGCAGCGCCATGGCGCGCTCGATCCGCCGGGTCATGAGGTAGCTGTACGGCGTCTCGCCGTAGGCGGCCCGAAACTGCCGGGAGAAGTGCGCGGGCGACATCAGCGCCCGCTGCGCCATCGTCGGCACATCGAGCGGACGCGCGTACTCCCGGTCGATCAGATCCCGGGCCCGTCGCAGATGTGCGAGATTGGTCAGCTCCTGCGGGTTCACGCTTTCGAGCCTACGCGCCCCCACCGACAACCGGCCCGAACGTCGGCGGGCCCAAACGTCGTCGGGGCTCGGACGGCGGCGGGCTCAGCGGGCGGCGAGGCGGAAGTGGGCGTGGCCGAAGGCGATCCGGTCGCCCGGGCGGACGGCGGCGGTGCCGATGATCCGGGAGCCGTTGACGCTGGTCCCGTTGGTCGAGCCCAGGTCGCGGAGCAGCCACGCCTCGCCCTCGTGCCGGAGCTCGGCGTGCACCCGGGACACCGAGAGGTGGCTGAGCCGCAGGTCGCAGCCGGGCAGCCGGCCGATGCGGAGCGGGGCGGAGTCGTCCTGGGGCAGGGTGATCGACGGCAGCCGGGGGTGCTGCCAGGCGCCCTGGAGCCGCAGCCCCCAGCCGGAGGCCGCCCTGACGGTGCGCTCCAGCAGGCCGGCCAGACGTCCCCGGGTCGGCAGGTCGGCGGTGAGGGCGTCCAGTTCGGCGCGGCCCTGGGCCCGGAGCGCGAGGTCGATCCGGCGCATGAAGGTGTCCGGCGACAGCCGTCCCTGGGCGGAGTGTTCGCGCAGCACCGCCAGCGCCCGGTCCCGCTCGGCGTCGGAGACGCGCGCGGCATCCGTCAGGGGCTCGGGCATCGTCATGCGGGAAATTGTCGGCCCTGACTCCGGGGCACGTCCAGTGGACTTCCGCCGGGCCGGACCGAAGCCTCCGTCAGATCGCGCTACCGGCCTTCCAGCTGGCCCAGTCCATGTTCCAGCCGTTCAGGCCGTTGGACGGGGCGACGGTCTGGTCGCCCGAGTTCACGACCTCGACGACATCGCCGGTGATCGAGCTGTTGTAGAAGGCCGCGGCCGGGGTGCTGGGGCTGCCCGCGCCCTTGACGTCGTGCATGCCGACGCAGCCGTGGCTGGTGTTGGCGCTGCCGAAGACCGAGGTGTTGGCCCAGTAGTTGCCGTGGATGAAGGTACCCGAGGTGGTGAGCC
Organism: uncultured Actinomycetota bacterium; assembly: GCA_963743515.1. Classification (GTDB taxonomy): domain Bacteria; phylum Actinomycetota; class Actinomycetes; order Streptomycetales; family Streptomycetaceae; genus Streptacidiphilus. The sequence goes on along the minus strand of CAVUQN010000028.1, from coordinate 509,178 downwards.
GCATGGCGTGCGGGACGTCGGCGATGTTGTACTCGCCGCCGAGGTTGACGGTCTGCGAGTCCATCCGGGTCTGCAGCAGCTTCTCGGAGATCACCATCTTGCCGCCCCAGGTGGTGTGCTGGGGGCTGCCGCCGGAGATCGGCCAGGTCTGGGTGACCGTGCCGTCCCGGGTGACGGTGATCTCCCTGGCGGCGAGGTCGGCGACGCTGGTCTGGCTGCGGCCGATGGTGAAGGCCACGTCCTTGGTCTGGGTGCCGTAGACGCCGGGGGCGCCCTCGACGTCCTTGAGCCGCAGGCTGAGGGTGACCGTGGTGCCGGGCTCCCAGTACTCCTCGGGGCGGAAGTCGAGCCGGGTGGAGCTGAACCAGTGGCCGACCACCGGGACCGGCGGCACCGCGCTGACGGTGACCGCCTTCTGCACGGCGGCCTGGTCGGCGACGGGCTTGTTGAAGGTGATGGAGACCGGCATGCCGACGCCCACGGTGGTGCCGTCCTCGGGGGTGAAGCGCCCGACGAAGGTCTTGGCCGGGGCGCCGGTGGTGAAGCTGGTCTCCTGCTTCAGCTGCGCCTTCGCCTGGTCGACGGCGACGGTCGCGACCTTGTAGCCGGTGCCGGAACTGAGCCTGCCGGTACTGGACCAACTGGTGCCGTCGGGCGCGAGCTGCCCGGCGACCAGCACGCCGCCCGGCCCGGTGACGGTGACCGAGCTGAGCCTGCCGCCGGCCACGGTGACCTTGACCGGCTGGGTGAAGTCCGCCTTCTGGCTGCCGCCCGCAGGAGTGACGGTCACCACCACCGTCGAGGCCTTCGCCGCCCCGGAGCCGCCCGCGCCGGACCCCGAGTGGCTGCCGCCGCTGCAGGCGGCGACCAGGGCCACCGGAGTGGCGGCCAGCCCGGCGACCACGGCGCGCCGACCCCAGCCACGGGCATCGGCGGGAAGGGAGGCACCGTCCTGCTGATCGGCTGCTGTCACTTCGCTGACTCCCTCGCGTCGACGCTTCCGTGCGGCTGATCACATGAACATAGTCCAGTTACCCGGGTTTGCCCGAATCTGATCCCATCTGCATGCTAATCAACGGTTCTGGCAACGGCTCAGCTGTCGCGGCCCGGGAACGCCGACGGGCGGCCCCGTTCGGGGCCGCCCGTCGTCCGTCCTGCTCCTGCGTGCTACTCCTCGTCGCCGCCCTCGGCGTCGGCGTCGTAGACGTCCCAGTCCTCGTTCTCGGGGTCGTAGTCGACCGGCTGGGACTCCCAGGTCGCCTCGGCGAGCTCGATGCCGGGGATGCCCGAGAGCATCGCCACCGGGTCGACGAAGTGGGCGATCGACCCGGCCGGGTCGATCTCGATGGCGGCGACGGCCTCCGCCCGCTCCTCGTCCTCGAGGAAGGCGTCGTCCCGGACCTGCTCCAGGGCAGCCAACGCCAGGGCCTTCTCATCGACGATCTCCGCGATGAGTTCAATCTGCAGCCGGATGTAGCGCGGCTCACTGGTCTCACTAGTCATGATGTGACCCTATCCAACACAACCCGGGCTGATTAGCATCGTGCGCACCACGCAGCAGTGCGGGTTGCAGCAATGCAGCGATTTGCAGGGAGCACCATTGAATCCGCGCCGTCCGCGCCCGCTGACCACCACCGCCGTCGCCGCCGGGATCTGCACCCTCGCCGTGCTGGCCCTGGGTCCGATGGCCTCCGCCGAGACCAGCGCGGCCGCCCGGCACGACGTCAGCCAGGTGGCGTCCAGCACCGGTTCGAGCATGCAGAGCGGTGGCCGGTCGCTGGCCTCCACGGCCTCGGACGCGAGCCCCGCCGAGTACACCGCCGGCGGCATCGGGCTGGCGGTCGTCGGCATCGGCCTGGCCTGCGCCGTCCGCCGCTTCGCGCGCTGAGGCGGCCGACCGCCGGAAAGACCAGCGGGGCCGGCCCTCGATGAGGACCGGCCCCGGTGTCTCCGCCCTGTTCCCCCACCCGGGAACGCGGAGCTCTGGTGCCACGGGACCCACCGCACCCCGAGCCGCGAGGGCTCAGGGGCGGGACGACGGTGGTCCCCGCGGGCGGACGCGGCCGACCGGGTCAAGGCCGTCCGACGCGTCCTGTTGGCGACTGCGGGGTCCGGGAGCCGCTCCGGTCCCCCACCGCCACCAAGCTCGGCTTCTTGCCGTGCTGACAACAATGCCGGGTGCTTGTTAAAACCGTGCTGCCGATACGTGTCGTGGGCGTACCAGTTGGGGGCACTTGTGTGAACGGCGCGGTCCGCGTCAGTGCACGCCGTGCTCCGCCATGAAGGACAGCAGGTCCTGCCGGGTGACGATGCCCTGCGGCTTGCCCTCGACCAGGACCACGGCGGCGTCGGCCCGCTCCAGCACCGCCATCAGCCGGGTGATCGGACTCGCCGGAGCCGACCACCGGCAGCGGCGGCCGACATATGACCCTCGATCGGGTCGGCGAGCTCGAAGCGCTTGCCGAAGAGGCCGTCGAGCAGGTCCCGCTCCACGATCGAGCCGATGACCTCGCCGGCCATCACGTCCGGGTGGCCCGCGCCGGGCGAGACCACCGGCAGCTGGGAGACGCCGTACTCGCGGAGGAGCTCGCACCGCCTCGCCGACCGACTCCTGCGGGTGCATGTGGACGAACTGCGGGATGCCGCCGTGCTCCAGCGCGTCCTTGCGGGCCAGCACGTCGCCGACGACCGACTCGGGGCCGCCCTCGTCCAGGAAGCCGTAGTCCTGCATCCAGTCGTCGTTGAAGATCTTCGAGAGGTAGCCGCGCCCGGAGTCCGGGAGCAGCACCACGACCACGTCGTCCGGGCCCAGCCGCTCGGCCACCCGCAGCGCCGCGACCACGGCCATCCCGCAGGAGCCGCCGACCAGCAGGCCCTCCTCCTTGGCGAGGCGGCGGGTCATCTGGAACGAGTCCTTGTCGGAGACCGCGACGATCTCGTCGGCCACGGTCCGGTCGTAGGCGGTCGGCCAGAAGTCCTCGCCGACGCCCTCGACCAGGTAGGGGCGGCCGGAGCCGCCGGAGTAGACCGAGCCCTCCGGGTCGGCGCCGACGACCTGGACCGCGCCCTTGGAGACGTCCTTGAGGTAGCGGCCGGTACCGGAGATGGTGCCGCCGGTGCCGACGCCGGCCACGAAGTGCGTGATCCGGCCATCCGTCTGCTCCCACAGCTCGGGGCCGGTGGAGTCGTAGTGGCTGGCGGGGTTGTTGGGGTTGGAGTACTGGTCCGGCTTCCATGCCCCGGGGGTCTCCCGGACCAGCCGGTCGCTGACGTTGTAGTACGAGTCGGGGTGCTCGGGGGCGACCGCGGTCGGGCAGACCACGACCTCGGCGCCGTAGGCCCGCAGCACGTTGATCTTGTCTGTGGAAACCTTGTCCGGGCAGACGAAGATGCAGCTGGTAGCCCTTCTGCTGCGCCACGATGGCCAGCCCGACACCGGTGTTGCCGGAGGTCGGCTCGACGATCGTGCCGCCGGGCTTCAGCTCGCCCGAGGCCTCTGCCGCCTCGATCATCCGCATGGCGATGCGGTCCTTCACCGAGCCGCCGGGATTGAAGTACTCAACCTTGGCCAGAACGGTGGCACTGATTCCCTCGGTGACCTTGTTGAGCCTCACCAGAGGGGTGTTGCCGACCAGCTCGATGATCGAATCGTGGTACCGCACGGGGTCTCCTCCGCGGTTAGCCGGAAATCTACGGGACGCACGGTTTGTCGTCTCCGTGGGGATCAGCGTAGTGGGGCAGACTCCCTGGGTAAGTACGGCGTAGAGCTGGACGGGAGATGGGGACGCTCATGTCGCGTGAACGGGTGGCACGACGCATTGCCGCTGCTGCGGCCTACGGGGGCGGCGGTATCGGGCTGCTCGGCGTGGGGTTCGCCGGGCTGCTGCTGACCGAGGCGAAGCTGGCCGAGATCCAGTTGAACACCCTGAAAGGCGAGCCCGCCACGCGCCGACGGCGTCTACGGGGAGGCGTTCGCGAGCGGGGAGGAGGCGCCGCTGCGGATGGGCGTCCTCGGCGACTCGACCGCCGCCGGCTTCGGTGTCGACCGGGGCCGGCGACACCCCGGGGGCGCTGCTGGCCGGGGGGATCGCCTCGATCGCGGAGCGCCCGGTGCCGGCTGAACGGTCGCCGCGGTCAACGGCGCCGCCTCGGACGACCTGGAGCGGCAGCTCGGCGTGCTGCTGGCGGCGGAGCCCGCGCTGGACATCGCGCTGATCATGATCGGCGCCAATGACGTCACCCAGCGGATCAAGCTGGCCGACTCGGTCGCGGCTGCTCGGCGAAACGGTTCGTCGGCTGCGCGCGGCCGGGGCCGAGGTCGTCGTCGGGACCTGTCCGGACCTGGGCACCATCGCGCCCGGTCCGGCCGCCGCTGCGGACCCTGGCGCGCCGCGGCCAGCCGCCAGCTGGCGGCCGCGCAGACCATCGCCGTGGTCGACGCGGGCGGGCGCAGCGTGTCGCTGGGTGCGCTGCTCGGCCCGGAGTTCGAGCACCGGCCGGAGATGTTCGCCTCAGACCGCTACCACCCCTCCGCCCAGGGCTACCTGACGGCCGCGATGGCGCTGCTGCCGTCGATGTGCGCGGCGCTGGAGATCTGGCCCGAGGAGGAGCGCGCGGACGCGCTGCGGGGCGAGGGCGTGCTGCCGGTCGCGCGGGCCGCCGCACAGGCCGCGGGACTGGGCGGGACGGAGGTGGCCGGCGCGGCGGTGGCCGGCGCGGAGGCCGGCCCCCGGGGCCGCTGGGCGCTGCTGAAGCACCGGCGGCGGCGGATCCTGCCGGAGGTCCCGGAACCCGCACCGGAATCGGACGCCTTCCGCAACGTCGGGGAATTCACACGCCGTCGGCGCTGACGCCCCGGCTACCTGACGGTAATTTGGCCGACAGTGCGCCCACAGGCGGAGCGCCCACAGCCCGCCCGCTCAATGGAACCCTCTGGAGTCGTGATGCCCGAAGCCGTCATCGTCAGCACCGCCCGCTCGCCGATCGGCCGGGCGTTCAAGGGCTCGCTCAAGGACGTCCGCCCGGACGACCTGACCGCGCAGATCATCCAGGCCGCGCTGGCCAAGGTGCCCGAGCTCGACCCGCGCGACATCGACGACCTGATGCTCGGCTGCGGCCTGCCCGGCGGCGAGCAGGGCTTCAACATGGGCCGCGTGGTCGCCGTCCTGCTCGGCATGGACCACCTGCCCGGCTGCACCATCACCCGCTACTGCTCCTCCTCGCTGCAGACCACCCGGATGGCGCTGCACGCGATCAGGGCCGGCGAGGGCGACGTCTTCATCTCGGCCGGCGTGGAGACCGTGTCCCGCACGCGTCAAGGGCAGCTCCGACGGCCTGCCGGACACGCACGAACCCGCTGTTCGCCGAGGCCGAGGCGCGCACCGCCGAGCGACCGCCGCCATGACCGGCGCGCCGGTCTGGACCGACCCGCGCGAGAACGGCCTGGCTCCCCGACATCTACATCGCGATGGGCCAGACGGCCGAGAACCTGGCCCAGCTCAAGGGCGTCAGCCGCGCAGGAGCAGGACGAGTTCGGCGTGCGCTCGCAGAACCTCGCCGAGAAGGCGATCGCCGACGGCTTCTGGGCCCGCGAGATCACCCCGGTGACCACCGCCCGACGGCACCGTGGTCAGCAAGGACGACGGCCCGCGCGCCGGCGTCACGCTGGAGGCGGTCGCCGGCCTCAAGCCGGTCTTCCGCCCCGACGGCACGGTCACCGCCGGCAACTGCTGCCCGCTGAACGACGGCGCGGCGGCCGCTGGTGATCATGTCCGACACCAAGGCGCCGCGAGCTGGGCCTGACCCCGCTGGCCCGGATCGTCTCCACCGGCGTGACCGGGCTCTCCCCCGAGATCATGGGCCTCGGGCCCGGTCGAGGCCAGCAAGCAGGCGCTCGCGCCGGGCCGGGATGACGATCGGCGACATCGACCTGGTCGAGATCAACGAGGCCTTCGCGGCCCAGGTGATCCCGTCCTACCGCGACCTCGGCATCGACCTCGACCGGCTGAACGTCAACGGCGGCGCCATCGCCGTCGGCCACCCCTTCGGCATGACCGGCGCCCGGATCACCACGCACGCTGATCAACTCGCTGCAGTGCGCACGACAAGCAGTTCGGCCTGGAGACCATGTGCGTCGGCGGCGGCCAGGGCATGGCGATGATCATCGAGCGGCTGAGCTGAACGAGTCGTCCGTTACCCGATTGGCCTACGCCGACCGGGGTAAGTCCGGATCGCGGTTCTCATGCGATCCGGACTCTTTCTTTATGTGCAGATCACAACCTGTCGACGCAAAGTTATCGGACGATCACTTTGAGTATGCTTTTCACGGAATTCTCATGCCCGAAATGTCGTACGTCACAGGAATGATTCATATTTCGCTCTCCCGGGAATAGCCGGACTGGGGCAGGCTGGGGATTGACCGCCAGTTCGACCCTCCCTTAGGGGTGCCCCGTGACCGTACTTCTCGTCGTTCTCGTCTCCGTGCTGACCGTCGTGGCCGCCGCCGCCGCGATCGGCGCCCTGCGGAACGCCCGCCGCCTCGACGCCCTGGACCGCCGCCTCGACGGCGCCGTCCACGAGGCCGTCACCAAGGCCCTCGCCGAGGACCGGCAGCGCGAGCTGGACGAGGCCCGGGCATTCTGGGCCGAGCAGGAGACCCGGGCCGCCGAGGACGACGTCTACTCGGGCGGGATGCTCCCGGACGAGAACCTGGTGCTGCTGCCGGCCCCGCGCGGCTACGTCGACGACGAGGGCACCATGGACCCGGAGTTCGCCGACGCGCTGCGCACCGCGCTGGAGGACCTGATCTCCGAGACCGACGGCAAGCGCCCCGCACCGCACCACCCCTCGCTGCCCGGCTTCGTCCCCCAGCCCACGCCCACCCCCGAGTGGACCGACCTGCGGCTGATGGAGCTGGTCGATGTCGGCACCGAACTGCGCGACGTCCGGCCCGGCCCGACGGGCACGCTCGACGTCTACGTCTTCGAGGACGAGACCACCCTCTGCGTGGCCCCCGGCGACCCGGCCGCCGGCGCCCGGATCCGGGAGGCCGTGACCGGCGGAGCCGGGGTGCGGCTGCTGGGCTCCTCGCGGCTGCCGGGCGGGCACGCGCTGACCTTCGCCCTGGGCGGCGAGGAGACCGCCTACGTCCTTGCCGACCGGGTGGTCGCCAGCCTCTGAGCCACCTCCGCCAACAGCGCCCCGGCCCCGGCCAGGACCCGTTCGACCTCCGCGTCGGCCGCGTCCTCGCCGAGGCCCTCGTCGTCCGCCGCCGGCTCCTCGCCCGCGGACGGCCCGGCCGCGCGGCGCTCGGCCACCGCGGCCGCCAGTTCGTGGGCGGCGAGGGCGATCTGGTCGCCCACCGCGAACATCCCGACCTCCGGCAGCTCCCGCACCGCCAGACCCTCCAACTGCTGCGCCCAGCCGGCCAGTCGGCGCGCCAGGGCCAGCCCTTCGGGGGCCAGCACGGTGAGCCTGCTCTGCGGCATCGAACGGAAACGATCCGCCAGGCGCTCGGCTGCGACAAGGAGGGGCATGGGTTCAGGCATGGACCGAGCGTATCCGGGCGGGAGGGATGAAGCCCTCGCGGACCGGGTACGGAAGTGCCGACGCCGACTGTTGCCAAGCAGTGACCACTGCGGGACAGTCGATTGAACGGCCGACCACTCCTGGAGGCGCCCTGTGTCCCTCATGTACTCCGCCGAGACCCACCAGAATCTCCTCTCCCGGATCCCCGCCGTGACGGGCCGCGAACTCAGTGACTGGCTCAAGGCCGTGGACGACGGCCCGAGCCTGCACCGCTGCGAGGAGAAGATCGACTGGCTGCGTAGCACGTACGAGATCTCGTACGGCTACGCCAAGGCCATCGTGCACGAGTACGACCTGCGTCGTGCCGCCGCGCGCATGTCAAAGTAGCACGAACGCAAGTGCCCGGAGCCGGATTTGAACCGGCACGGCCTGGCGGCCAGCGAGGTTTAAGCTCGCCGTGTCTGCGAATTCCACCATCCGGGCCCTTCCGCATCCCTGAGCCTAGCCGCCCGGCACCCCGCCCACGGCGATACCGGCAGGGAAGTTGGCTCATTTCACTGCACTCTGACGCATCGTCGGCTTAGTTTGACTACTTCGCGTCATATTCTGACGGGCAGTAATCGCGCGGCCGATGCCGCGCGCCCCCGATCGACTGCGGACACGCCAGTGCCCCGGTCCAGATCGCTCTGGCCGGGGCACTTACGGCAGCGGTGCCGGTATGAGCACCACGTGTGTGGTCCGGCGACACTGCCGGGCGTGTGACGTGCTGGGTTTCCCCGCGCTACTTAGGCGGAGACCTTCTCTGCAGCCTTCTCGTCGGCCTTGTCGGCGACCGGGACCGGCTTCGGGGCGGGGGCCGCCGCCTCGACGAAGGTCTCACGGGGACGCTCCATCTCCACCAGGGAGACGGTCTCGCGCTTGAGGAACATCGCGAGCGTCCAGTCCGCGAAGACCCGGACCTTGCGGTTCATGGTCGGCACGCGGCTGCCGTGGTACAGGCGGTGGAACCACCAGGCCGGACGGCCCTTGAGCTTGTACTTGTTGAACAGGATCGCCACACCCTTGTGGAGACCGAGGCCGGCGACGGCGCCGAGGTTCTTGTGGGTGTACTCCTTCTGCGGGAAGCCCCGCATGCCGGAGACCACGTTGTCGCCGAGGACGACGGCCTGGCGGACCGCGTGCTGCGCGTTGGGGGCGCACCAGGCGCCCTCGCCGACCGCGAGGTCCGGGACCTGGGCGTTGTCGCCGGCGGCCCAGACGTTGTCGAAGCCCTGGACCTGGAGGGTCGCGGCGGTGTCGACGTGGCCGCGCGGGCCGAGCGGCAGGCCGAAGTTGGCCAGCGCCGGGTTCGGCTTGACGCCGGCGGTCCAGATGATGGTGGAGGCGTCGACCTCGATGCCGTTCTTCAGCACCACGTGCTTGTCGACGCAGGAGTCCATCGAGGTCTCGATGTAGATCTCGATGCCGCGCTCTTCGAGCTTCTCCTTGGTCCACAGACCGAGGTCGGGGCCCATTTCGGGGAGGATGCGGTTGGCCGCCTCCACCACGATGAAGCGCATGTCCTCGCGCTTCACGTTGTGGTAGATCTTCGCGGCGTCGCGGGCCATGTCCTCCAGCTCCGCGATGGTCTCGACGCCCGCGAAGCCGCCGCCGACGAAGACGAAGGTGAGCGCCTGCTTGCGCACCGTCTCGTCCGTGATGGAGTCGGCCTTGTCGATCTGGCCGATCACGTGGTTGCGGAGGCTGATGGCCTCCTCCACCGACTTGATGCCGATGCCGTGCTCAGCCAGACCGGGGATCGGGAAGGTGCGGGAGACCGAGCCGAGCGCGACGACGAGGTAGTCGAAGGGCAGCTCGTACGAGTCGCCCGCGGCCGGGGTGATGGTGGCGACCTTGCGCTCCTGGTCCACGGAGGTGACGTGGCCCGTCAACACCTCCGCGTTCTTCAGGGTGCTGCGCAGGGGTGCGACGAGGTTGCGAGGCGCGACACTGCCGGCCGCCGCCTCGGGAAGGAAGGGCAGGTACGTCATGTAGGACCGCGGGTCGACGACCGTGACGATCGCCTCCCCGTAGCGCATCTTCTTAAGGATGCGCATCGCGGCATACATGCCGACGTATCCACCGCCGACGATGAGAATGCGAGGACGCTCCGTGGTGCTCATATCCGAAAGTATCCAGCACCCCTCGCGGCGCTCCTTGTGGGCCTGGTCACATACCCCTGGACACCATCTGCTACACTACGCGCCCCACAAGCCACCCCTGGCCCCTCACCCGGGGTCGGCGCCGGTGCCCGGCGGAGAAACCGCAGCTCGCCGCACGTATTGCGATTGTGCGAGCAACTGCGGCCCTCCGCCTTCGAACCCGCCTCCCGCGCCCGACAGGGGCCTTCGGTCCCACAATTCGGACGTACCGCCCGGTTGGGCCACACCCGGACGACCAATCCCATGTGAAGAAATTCACGAAGTTTTTTCAGGCGCGACTCACAACGGCGCTCCAGGCGATCCCGTCGAGGATGTCGTGCTCGCTTACGACCAGCTCAGCGGCCCCGGTCCGCTCCATCACGGCGAGCAGCACCAGCGCCCCCGCGCCGATCACATCGACCCGTCCGGGGTGCATCACCGGGATCGCCGCGCGCTCCTCGTGCGAGGCCGCCAGCAGCATCGCGGTGACCTCCCTGACCCGCTCCAGCGGGATCCGCGAGTGGTGGATCGCGGCCCAGTCGTAGGTCGGCAGGTCGAGCGCGATGGCAGCCACCGTGGTCACCGTCCCGGCCAGGCCGACCAGGGTGGTGGCGCCGGTCAGCGGCACCGTCTCGGCGGCCAGGTCCAGGGCCTGCTTGATGTCGGCGCGCATGGCCAGGGTGTCGCTGCCGTGTCGCTCGGTCATCCGCACGCAGCCGATGTCGACCGAGCGCGCCGCCTCCACCCGGTCCGTCCCCAGGACGAACTCGGTGGAGCCGCCGCCGAGGTCGAAGACCAGGTACGGCGGCTTGAGCTCGGTCGAGCCCAGCAGCTCCTTGGTGGCGCCGGTGAAGGAGAGCTCCGCCTCCTCGTCGCCGCTGATCACCTCGGGCTCGACGCCCAGGATCTCGCGCACGCCGGCGGTGAACTCGTCCCGGTTCTCGGCGTCCCGGGAGGCACTGGTGGCCACGAAGCGGAGCCGGGTCGCGCCGTGCGCGGCGATCACCGACGCGTACTCGCGGCAGGCGGCGAAGGTGCGCTCCAGCGCCTCCGGGGCGAGCCGCCCGGTACGGTCCACGCCCTGGCCGAGCCGGACGATGATCATCCGGCGGTCGAGCTCGTGCAGCTCGCCGGTGTCGGGGTCCAGGTCGGCGACGAGCAGCCGGATGGAGTTGGTGCCGCAGTCGATCGCGGCGACGCGGGAGAGGCTCACGGGGCGTCCTTCCCTGCCGGGTCGGCAGAAGTGTCGGGGGTGTCGTCGCCCGCGCAGACGCAGGGGCCCTTGCGCCACCACTCGGGCAGCCGTTCCAGCGCCTCGTCGCCCAGCGGGTTCACCCCGGGGCCGGCCGCCAGCGAGTGGCCCACCAGGACGTGCAGGCACTTCACCCGGTCCGGCATCCCGCCGGCGCTGGGGAAGCCCTCCAGCACCTCGATGGCGTCGCGCTTGGCGATGTAGTCCTCGTGCGCGCGGAGGTAGTCGGCGGCCAGTTCGGGATCCTCGGCCAGCCGGGCCGTCTGCTCCTTCATCAGGCCGTCGGCCTCCAGCGTGCCGATGGCCGAGGCCGCGCGCGGGCAGGTCAGGTAGTAGAGCGTGGGGAACGGCGTGCCGTCCTCCAGCCGCGGGGCGGTCTCCACCACGTCCGGCAGCCCGCAGGGGCAGCGGTGGGCGACGGCGCGCAGGCCGCGGGGCACCCGGCCGAGCTGGGCGGCGATGGCGGCGACGTCCTCGTCGGACACACCGGGGGCGGAGGGGTTGGGCGTCATGGCGTGTTGCTTTCCTTGAAGGGCACTCAGTGCTGCGCGTTGTCGACCGCGTTCAGCGACTCGAACAGATTGTCGTACCAGGGCTGTTGCAGTGAGGCCGGGACCGGGGGCTGGCCGCCCGCTCCCGCACTCGCGCTCGGATCGGGGTCGACGGCGGAGAAGGGCGTCTCGCCGGGGAAGCCGTAGTGCAGCCGCTCGCGCGCCTGGGCCTCGACATAGGCCGGGTCCTGCCAGCGGTCCTTCTCCCGGCGCAGCTCGTCCACCTGCTGCTGCGCCTGCCGGGCAGCCACCTGCTGCTGGGCGATCTGCGCCCGCTGGGCGATGAACTGACGGGTCGGATAGGCGAGCACGGCGATCAGTGAACAGAACACCAGGGCGAGCACCGCGGCCCGCCCGGTGAAGCGCGACCTCCGGCTGCCCGTGGACCTGCCGGCGCCTTGCCTAGCGCTCACCCTGTCACCCTCCCGTTCGACGCCCGTGCCCCGCCGTCCACCCTAGAGGGTGCGGACGGCGGGGCACGGGACCCGGGCCGGTCAGCCGGGTCAGGCCGAGGCGGTGAAGCGCGGGAAGGCGCCGCGGCCGGCGTACTCGGCGGCGTCGTCGAGGATCTCCTCGATGCGCAGCAGCTGGTTGTACTTGGCTACGCGCTCGGAGCGGGCCGGGGCGCCGGTCTTGATCTGGCCGCAGTTGGTGGCGACGGCGAGGTCGGCGATGGTGACGTCCTCGGTCTCACCGGAGCGGTGCGACATCATGCAGCGGAAGCCGTTGCGCTGCGCCAGCTCCACCGCGTCCAGGGTCTCGGTCAGCGAACCGATCTGGTTGACCTTGACCAGGAGGGAGTTGGCCGCGCCCTCCTTGATGCCGCGGGCGAGGCGGGTCGGGTTGGTGACGAACAGGTCGTCGCCGACGATCTGCACCTTGTCGCCGAGGCGGCCGGTGAGGACCTTCCAGCCGGACCAGTCGTCCTCGAACAGCGGGTCCTCGATGGAGACCAGCGGGTAGGAGGCCACGAGCTCCTCGTAGTACTCGGTCATCTCGGCGGCCGAGCGGGACTTGCCCTCGAACTCGTACTTGCCGTCCTTGTAGAACTCGGACGCGGCGACGTCCAGCGCGAGCGCGATGTCGCGGCCGGGGACGTAGCCGGCCTCGGTGATGGCCTCGATGATGAGGTCCAGCGCGGCGCGGTTGGAGTCCAGGTTCGGCGCGAAGCCGCCCTCGTCGCCCAGGCCGGTGGACAGGCCGCGCTGCTTGAGCACCGCCTTGAGCTGGTGGTAGACCTCGACGCCCCAGCGCACGGCCTCGGAGAAGGACTCCGCGCCGATCGGAGCGATCATGAACTCCTGGATGTCCACGTTGGAGTCCGCGTGCGAGCCGCCGTTGAGGATGTTCATCATCGGGACCGGCAGCACATGGGCGTTGGGGCCACCCAGGTAGCGGAACAGCGGCAGGTCGCTGGCCTCGGCGGCGGCGTGCGCCACGGCGAGGGAGACGCCCAGGATCGCGTTGGCGCCCAGCGAGGACTTGTCGGGGGTGGCGTCGAGGTCCAGCATGGCCTGGTCGATCAGCCGCTGCTCGGTGGCGTCGTAGCCGATGAGCTCCGGGCCGATCTGCTCGATGACCGCGAGGACGGCCTTCTCGACACCCTTGCCGCCGTAGCGGGCAGAGTCACCGTCACGCAGTTCCAGGGCCTCGAAGGCGCCGGTCGAGGCGCCGGACGGAACGGCGGCACGCCCGGTGCTGCCGTCGTCGAGCCCGACCTCGACCTCTACCGTGGGGTTGCCTCGCGAGTCGAGGATCTCCCGGGCTACGACGACGTCGATGGACGGCACAGGCATCTCCTTGGTGGGGATTACTGGGGAACGCTTCCCCCTGAGCCTAGCCGCCCTCGGGTCCCGGACCACCCGGACCTCTCCGGCGTCTCACCAGGCGGAGCCCCTACTCACCGGTAGTTCACCTCCGCGGGTGTACCCCGGGGAGGTGAACTGCGGTGAGCAGGGGACCGTCGACGGTTCGTCAGCCGACGTTCAGCCGCTGCCCCGGGAAGATCAGGTCCGGGTTGCCGCCGACGGTCGAGCGGTTCTCCTGGTAGAGGGACTCCCAGCCGCCGCCGAGGTGGTGCGAGGCGGCGATGCCGGAGAGGGTGTCGCCGGCGGCGACGGTGTAGTTGCCGGTGCCGGTGGCGTGGTGCGCCCGCGAGGCGGTGCTGCCGGTGCGGGCGGCGCTGCTCGGCGCGCTGTGGGTGGTGGCGCCGGTGCTCGACGAGTGCAGCACGGCCGAGCCGGAGACCGAGCCGGAGTGGCTGCCGGTGCTGCTGCTGGTGTTGCTGTTGCTGTTGCTGTTGCTGTTGCTGGACGAGCTGCTGCCGGACGCGGTGCTGACGTTCGCGGGGGCGCCGCCCTGGGTCAGGCCGGCCTGGGGGCCGCAGACCGGCCAGGCGCCGGGGCCCTGCGAGGCCAGCACCTTCTCGGCGACGGCGATCTGCTGGCCCTGGGTGGCCAGGTTGGCGGTGGCGGCGTACTGCTGGCCGCCGTAGGCGTCCCAGGTGGAGGCGGAGAACTGGAGTCCGCCGTAGTAGCCGTTGCCGGTGTTGATGGACCAGTTGCCGCTGCTCTCGCACTGGGCGACGGCGTCCCAGGTGGAGACGGAGGCGGCCGAGGCGGCGGTGGCGCCGATCAGCGGGAGCACCACGCCGGACCCGGCTATGACGCCGGTGGCGACGAGACGCCTGCTGTGGCTGGTGCGGGGCTTGCGGTGCAGGCCGGTACCGGAAAAGAGCATGGCAGGTTCCCTCTCCGACGCCTGCGAGGTGAGCTGTCGGGTTCGGGCCGTGAGGTAGCCCGGGCGCATGACGCGCCTTCACCCCTAGCCGCAGCATGTGGGCTGCTGCGGCGACTTACCTGGGTCCCCCGCTCCTGCCCGAGCATGGAAGTTCGTGGTCCGCCTCGCGGCTGGACAGGACTCGGCGTCCCGCGAGGCGGTGTCCGTGTGGCCGGACATGTGCGGGGAGGGTAGGCAGAAGTCCTCGAAAACCACAACCCACCCAGGGGTCCCGCACAGCCTCCGGGGCACCGGAACCCCCTGGTGGCGCCCGAATGGCGATCTTCGAAACGAGGGAAGGATCACACCTCCGAGGAGGCCGGTTCCTCCCGAAAGGTCGGCTCCTCCGGGGTGAAGGCGACCGGGAGTTGGCGGAGGCCGCGCATGATCAGGCCGCCGCGCCAGCGGAGGTCGGCGGGGGCGGCGTCGAGCCGTAGGTCCGGGAGGCGGCAGAGCAGCGCCGAGAGGGCGTACTGGGCCTCCAGCCGGGCCAGCGGGGCGCCGATGCAGTAGTGGATGCCGAGGCCGAAGCCCAGGTGCGGATTGTCCCGGCGGGCGAGGTCCAGCAGGTCCGGCTGGTCGAAGCGGTCCGGGTCGCGGTCGGCGGCGGCCAGCACCACCAGCACCGGGTCGCCGACGGCGATCTGCTGCCCGCCGAGGGTGATCGGGCTGGTGGCGAAGCGCCAGGTGGCCAGCTCCACCGGGCCGTCGTAGCGCAGCAGTTCCTCGACGGCGGTGGCCAGCAGCCCGGTCTCGCCCCGCTCCAGGGACGCCTGCAGTAGGGCCCGCTGCTCGGGGTGGGTGAGCAGCGCGTAGAGGCCGTTGCCGATCAGGTTGACCGTGGTTTCAAAGCCGGCAAAAAGTAGGATAAAGGCCATGGCGGCGGCCTCGTTCTCGGTGAGGTGCTCGCCGTGGTCGCTCGCCCGGATGAGGTCCGAGATCAGGTCGTCGCCGAGGTCGGCCCGCTTGCGGTGGATCAGTTCGGCGAGGTAGCCGCGCATCTTCTTCACCGCGCGGCCCACGCCCCCGCGCGGGCCGCCGCCATGACGAATCATCATGCCGGCCCAGTCGCGGAAGTCGTCCTGGTCCTCGGCCGGGACGCCGAGCAGGTCGCAGATGGCGTAGATGGGCAGCGGGAAGGCGAACTCGTGGATCAGGTCGGCGGTGCCCTGCTCCGCGAAGCCGTCGATCAGCCGGTCGGTGAGCTCGCGCACCCGGGGCCCGAACACGGCGACCCGGCGCGGTGTGAACGCCTTGGACACCAGCCGGCGCAGCCGGGTGTGGTCGGGCGGGTCGATGTTGAGCAGATGCGTCATCAGGTCGGCCTTGCGCTCCCCCGGGATGCCGACCCGGCCGGAGCGGTGGCCCTCGGCGCTGTGGTGCACCGGGTTCTTGCTCAGCCTGGCGTCGGCGAGGGCCAGTCGGGCGTCGCCGTAGCGGGTCACCAGCCACGCCTCGACGCCGCTGGGCAGCGTCGCCCGGTGCACCGGGGCGTGCTCGCGCAGCCAGGCGTACGCCGGGTAGGGGTCGGTGGCGAACTCCCAGGTGAAGAGTTCCGGCGCGGGCGCGGCGGCGGACGCGGCAGGGGTGACGGGGTTCACATCGGGACCCGGTGACGGTTTGTGCACTCCTTGACGTTAACCGGAGGTTGGTTTGCATCCCGGACGGGCACTGTTGCGGTGGCGGCCGGATGCCTACGATCACCGGCAGTGCACGGGCCTGTGCGGGGGCCCGTCGGGAGGAGTGGACATGCAGATTCACGGCTCGGTCGTGGTCATCACCGGCGCGGCAGGCGGCATCGGAGCTGCGCTGGCGCGGCGGTTCGCCGCCGATGGCGCGCGCGGGCTGCTCCTGGCCGACCTCGATGCGGGGCGGGTCGAGGACCTGGCGCTCGAACTGGACCGTGAGGGTTGTCACACCGTCGGCGTCGGCAGCGACGTGACCCGCGAGACCGACGTCCGCGCTCTGGTCGAGACCGCCGAGAAGCACCTCGGCCCGGTGGACCTGTTCTGCAGCAACGCCGGCATCGGCTCGGGCGCGGGCATCGAGGCGCCCAACGAGGTCTGGCAGGCCTGCTGGGAAGTCAATGTGATGGCGCACGTGTACGCGGCGCGCGCGGTGCTGCCGGGGATGCTGAAGCGCGGCCGGGGCTACCTGCTGCACACCGCCTCCGCGGCCGGCCTGCTGCAGATGCCCGGTGACGCCGCCTACACCGCGACCAAGCACGCGGCGGTGGCCTTCGCCGAGTCGCTGGCGGTGACCTACGCCAACCAGGGCATCAAGGTCAGTGCGCTCTGCCCGCAGGGCGTGCGCACCGCGTTGACCGAGAACGAGTCGGTGAACGCCGTGCTGAGCGCGTTCGGCGAGATCCTGACACCCGAGCAGGTCGCCGAGGCGGTCGTGCAGGGGCTGGCCGAGGAGCGGTTCCTGATCCTGCCGCACCCGGAGGTCGCAACCTACGAGCAGGGCCGGGCGGCCGACCGTGACAGCTGGCTGTCCGGGGTGCGCCACACGGTCGACAAGCTGGAGGCCAAGCTCCAGGGCGGCTCGCTCAAGCTGAGCTGAGCTGACCTGGGCCGGCGGTCGGTTCCTGGTCCGACCGCCGGCAACCCCCCAGTCGCCCGGTTCTAGTCGCCCGGGCTGACCGCCAGCACCGCCGCCGCGACGGCCTGGCGGCGCTCGCGGGCGTCCGCCGTCCTGTCCAGCATCTGCGGGGTCGACAGGATCGCCGGCACCGGCACGGTGACCCCGTTGGCGGCGTAGCGGCGGATCCGCTCACGGATCTGCTCCGGACTGCCGTGCACGATCAGCGCGTCGACCACCTCGTCCGGCACCGACGCCGCCGCGCCCTTGCGGTCCCCCGCCGCCCAGGCGTCCCACATCGGCTTCAGCAACTCCTCGCGGCCCAGCCAGCGGTGGAAGGCCGCGTAGGCGGGGACGGTGAGGTACGAGGTGATCAGCCGGCGGCCCAGCGCCCGGGCGTGGTCGGCGTCCGTGGTGGGGCAGACGAAGATCCGGGCGGCGATCTCCTTGCCGGTCCCGCCGGCCGCGTTGAACTCGGCCACGGCGGTGGTCACGTCCTCGGCGGAGAGCCAGTTGAGGATCGTCCCGTCGGCCTCGCGCGCGGCCAGCCGCAGCATGCCCGGACGCAGCGCGGCGAGCAGCACCGGCGGGGTGGACGCGGGGACCCGCTCCAGCCGGAACCGCCGCACCGCGAAGGTCTCGTACTGCTCGTCCACGACCTGGCCGGTGAAGGCCGCCTTGAGGAAGCGCAGCACATCACGGCTGCGCTGGAACGGCTGCTCGTGCGGGACCGCGTTCCAGTTCTGGACGATGACCGGCGAGGACGCGCCCAGGCCGAGGGTGAAGCGTCCCGGCGCGGCCTCGGCGAGCGCGGCGGCCTGCATCGCGAGCAGCGCCGGGCCCCGGGTGTGGACCGGCACGATGGCCGTCCCGAGCTGCAGTCGGGGTGCCCAGACGGACGCCAGGGCGAGCGGCGTGAAGGCGTCGGCCCCCGCCGTCTCCATCGACCAGAGGTCGGTGAACCCCAGGTCGGGCAGCGCCTCGACCAGCTTGCGCTGGTCCGCGAGCGGGATCCCGTCGAGCGGGAAGGTGAGGCCCCAGCGGGGAGGGGTGTCTGCGGTGGCGGTCATCCCCCGATCGCACCACGCGCCCGACCGGTGGGGCAAGAGCGGCACGGCGTGGCCGGCTCAGCCCGCCTGCAGGAGGTCGCGGCAGAGGCGGTCGGCGAGCCGGGTGGTCTCCGGGAGGCGGTAGCGGGGCGCCGCCCGCAGCGTCAGTTCGCAGGCGTCGTCCAGGGTGATCAGGTGGCCGGTGGAGACGGTCACCGGCTTGACGCCGGCCTGGGTCCGCAGCACCCGGGCGACCAGCTCGCCCTCGTGCCGGACGTCGGCGCGGTCGCCCCGGGCCGGTCCCGGCTCGTCCCAGTTGCCGAGCAGCGGGGTCTTGGCCACGCCCAGGGTGGGCCGACCGGTGAGCAGGCCGAGGTGGCAGGCCAGGCCGAAGCGGCGCGGATGGGCCAGGCCCTGGCCGTCGCAGAGCAGGACGTCCGGGACGGTGCCCAGCCGGGCCAGCGCCTCGGCCAGGATCGGCAGCTCACGAAAGGCGAACAGGCCCGGAATGTACGGGAATCCGGCGGAACCGACGGCGGTGGCCCGGTCGACCACCTCCAGGGTGTCGGCGTCCAGGACCACCACGGCGGCGGCCACCCGGTCGGCGGCGGCGCCGTGGCTGCCGCCGTAGGCGACGTCGAGGCCGGCCAGGGTGCGGACCCGGCCGAGGGCCGGGCCGCCGGGACGGACCAGCGGGCGGAGCCGCTGCTGCAGCGCCAGCGCGTCTGCCTCGGTGCCGGGCCAGGGATGGTCGAGCTGCAGCTCCATCAGCCCGCCCGGCCGCTCGCCTCGGCCTGCCGGACCGCGTCGCGGTAGCGGCGGGCGGCGGCGCGGAGCTCGGCCTCCGGGTCGAGGCCGCGCTGCTGCGCCCGGAAGGCCAGCTCCAGCAGCTGCCCGCCGAGGTCGTCCGGACCGGCCTCGGGCAGGACCGGGGCGAGGCCCGCCTTGGTCGCCCGGGAGTGCAGCTTTGCCGCCAGCGCCAGCGCCGGCTGGGCCAGCGGGACGCCGTCCATGGCGGAGTCGCGCTGCTTCTCCACCGCCTTCAGCTGCTCCCAGTTGGCCTCGACATGCTCGGCGGTCGGCGCGTCGACGTCGCCGAAGACGTGGGGGTGACGGTACGTCAGCTTTTCGACGATGCCGCCTGCGACGTCGTCGATGCCGAACGGCTCGACCGGGTCCTCCTCGGCGATCCGGGCGTGGAAGAAGACCTGGAGCAGGACGTCCCCCAGCTCTTCGAGGATCGCCTCGCGGTCGCCCTCCTCGATCGCCTCGACCAGCTCGAACGCCTCCTCGACCAGGTACTTGACCAGCGACTCGGGCGTCTGTGCGGCGTCCCAGGGGCAGCCGCCGGGCGAGCGCAGCCGGTCCATCACCGCGACCAGGTCGAGCAGCCGCGCGCCGGGCAGGTCGTAGGAGCCGGGCAGGGTCTCGATCTCCGGCATCGGGTGGTCCACCGGATCGGGACCGCCCTCGACCGCGAGCCGGGCGAGCGAGTCGGTCAGCCCCGGGTCGCCGTCCGCCCCGGTGATCCAGACCACGAGGCTGCCCGGCACGGCGGCCTGGACCAGGGTCCGGCCCAGGACGTAGGGCTCCACGTCCACGATCCCGACCTCGACGCCCGCCTGCCGCACATACGGCAGTTGCGGGTGGGTCGGGTCCCCGGCCAGGACCTGGGAGGCCCCGCGCAGGACCTCCCAGGCGGGCCAGGACAGCAGTCCCGCCGCGACGCGGTGGGTGCTGTGGAGGAGGACGAGACGTCCCGGGGCCACGTTGGTGTCGTTGTCTGCCACGACACGAACCTACTATTCGCTGCTCTTCGGCTGTGTCAGGTCGTAGAGGGTGACGCCGTCCACCGTCTTCGCGGTGTAGTGCGCGGTGACCCAGTCGGCGATCTGCTCGGAGTCGCCGCTGCCGCTGCTGCCGTTCGCGCCGGTGCCGCCGCCGATGAAGTAGTGGATGCGTCCGGCGCGGACATACGCCTCGAACTGGGCCAGGCTCGGTGCCGGGTCGGTACCGTTGAAGCCGCCGACGGCCATCACCGGATCGCCGGAGGCGAGTTGGTAACCGGCGGCATTCTGCGAGCCGATCCCGGCGGCGACCCAGGTGTACGCCGAGGCGTCGGCCTTGAGCAGCGCGGTGACGGCGGCGCCGGGGTCGGAGCCGTTGAGCAGCGTGCCGATGCCGCCGCCCGCGCCCCCGCCTCCGCCCGTCCGGCCGGGGAACCCACCGGTAGCGGTGCCCGTACCCCCGCCCTGCTGCGGCAGTTGGCCGCCCGCCTGACCACCCGTGCCGCCGGGGCCACCCGCGCCGCCGGTACCGCCGGTACCGCCGGTGGGCGGCTGGCCCTGTCGGGTGCCGGTCGTCCCCCGGCCCCCGCCGCCGCCCGGGAAACCACCGCCACCGCCGAAGCCGCCGCCCGGGAAGCCACCGCCGCCGGACGTCACCGTCGGCCCCGCGCTCGGCAGCGAGCCGCTGTGCGCGGTCCCGACCGTCTGCAGGGTGTACGCCGCCGGTCCGGCCAGCCCGGCCGCCAGCCCGGCCAGGGCCAGCACCGCTGCGGTCCGGCCCGGCAGGTGCCCGGCGAAGACCAGGCCCAGCGCGGCCAACAGCCCGACGATCAGCACCGCATAGCGCAGCCACGGCAGCCAGTCCGGGCTGCGCTGCAGCAGCACGTACGCCGTCACCGCCGTCGCGCCCACGGCCAGCGCCAGCGTCCCGGACGCGAACCAGCTGCGCCGCTGCGCCCACAGCAGTGCGGAGCCCATGCCGACCAGCGCCGCCAGGTAGGGCGCCAGGGCGACGTTGTAGTAGGGGTGGAAGATGCCCTTCATCAGGCTGAAGGTGAGGAAGGTGGTGAGCAGCGCCAGCCCCCAGAGCAGGAACGCGGCGCGGAACGGGTCGGTCCGGCGGGCCCGGCGGGTCAGCCAGAGCCCGGCCAGCAGCATCAGGAACGCGGCCGGCAGCAGCCAGGCGATCTGGCCGCCCATGTCGGAGCCGAAGAGCCGGGTGAGCCCGGTCGCGCCCCACATCCCGGTGGAGCCGCCGGCCCCGCCGCCGCCACCGCCGACGCTGCCGGTCTCGGAGCCGTCGAGCCGCCCGAAGCCGTTGTAGCCGAAGGTGAGTTCGAGGAAGCTGTTGTCCTGGCTGCCGCCGACATACGGCCGGTACTGGGCCGGGGTCAGTTCGACGATGGCGACCCACCAGCCGCCGCTGACGACCATGACGATCAGCGCCAGTCCGAGCTGCCGGACCCGCCGCCAGACGCCGGTCGGCGCGAGCGCGGCGTAGGTCGCCCCGAGCGCCGGGACGATCAGGAACGCCTGCAGCGTCTTGGTCAGGAAGGCGGTCCCGATGCAGGCGCCCGCCAGCAGCAGCCAGCCGGTCCGGGCCTGCTCCTGGGCCCGGAGCACGGCGTAGCCGGCCAGCGTGAGCAGCAGCGCGAGCAGGGCGTCGGGGTTGTTGAAGCGGAACATCAGCGCCGCGACCGGGGTCAGCGCCAGCGCCGCCCCGGCGATCAGTCCGGCCCCGGCCGAGAAGCGCCGGTGGACGGCGGCGTAGACCACGGCGACGGTGGCCACCCCCTCCAGCGCCTGCGGGGCCAGGATGGCCCAGGAGTTGACACCGAAGATCCGGGTCGAGAGCTCCATCGCCCACAGCGCCGCCGGGGGCTTGTCCACGGTGATGAAGTTGGCGGCGTCGGAGGAGCCGAAGAACAGCGCCTCCCAGCTCTTGGTGCCGGCCTGGACGGCGGCGGAGTAGAACTGGTTGGCCCAGCCGGAGACGCTGAGGTCCCAGAGGTACAGCACGGCGGTGACCAGCAGCAGGCCGAGGAAGGCGGGCCTGGCCCAGCGCGGGTCCGGCGGGCGGGCGGGTCCGGCGGGACCGTCCTCGGCGATGGTCGGTTCGGGCAGGGTCGCGGTCATCTCTCGGCGCCTTCTCGATCGTCGGCGAGCATCGTCAGCGAGCTCTGGGCTTGCTTCCAATGTCACGGACGGCGCTGTCGCCGGGGTGTGCCGGACCTGTGAACGATCTGTCAGCCCGTCAGGGCGACGGCTGCCACCGGCAGCCGGACGGTGAAGACGGTGCTGCCGGGCCGGCTGGCGACGCCGACCTCGCCCCGGTGCGAGGCGACCACGGCGGAGACGATGGCCAGGCCGAGCCCGGTGCTGCCGGCCGCGCGGGAGCGCGAGTGGTCGCCCCGGGCGAAGCGCTCGAAGACCGTGGACAGCAGCTCGGGCGGGATGCCCGGGCCGTCGTCCTCGATGGTGAGCTCGCAGACGCCGCCGCCGGAGGTCACCGAGGTGGTCACGGTCGTCCCGGGCGGGGTGTGCTTGCCGGCGTTGGCGAGCAGGTTGACCAGGACCTGGTGCAGCCGGTTCGGGTCGCCGTCGACGACCACGGGATCGTCCGGGAGCCGGATCTGCCAGCGGTGGTCGGGGGTGGCGGCGTGGGCGTCGCGGACGGCGTCGACGACCAGCGGTGAGAGGTCGACCGGCTCGCGCTCCAGCGGGCGGCCGGCGTCCAGCCGGGCGAGCAGCAGCAGGTCCTCGACCAGCCGGGTCATCCGGCCGGCCTCGGACTCGATCCGGCTGAGCGCGTAGGCGGTGTCCGGGGGCACGGGTTCGCCTCCGCGCCGGGTCAGTTCGGCGTAGCCGGCGATGGAGGCGAGCGGGGTGCGCAGTTCGTGACTGGCGTCGGCGACGAACTGCCGGACCCGGGTCTCGCTGGCGTGCCGGGCGGCCAGGGCGCCGGAGACGTGGTCGATCATCCGGTTGACCGACTCGCCGACCTGCCCGGCCTCGGTGCGCGGGTCGGTGTCGGCGTCGGGGACCCGGACCAACTCGCCGACCTCGCCCCGGTGCAGCGAGAGCCGGGAAATCCGGGCGGCGGTGGCGGCGACCCGGTCCAGCGGCCGCAGCGAGAGCCGGATCACGGCGGCGGAGACGAAGGCCGCGCCGAGGAGACCGGAGACGGTGATCACCGCCTCGATCGCGATCAGCTTGTTGACGATGCCCTCGGTCGAGCCGACCGGCAGGCCGACCAGCGTCGAGGTGCTGCCGCCGGCGTTGCCGTAATGCATCGTCGGCTGGTTGCGGACCCGGTAGTCGCCGAGGCCGTCGGGCAGGGTGACCGTGTGGACCCGGCCGTCGGCGGGGACGGCGGCGAGCGCGGCCTTCAACGCGGCGGTGACGGTGAACGGGGTGGCCGTGCCGGACAGGTTCCCGGCCGAGTTGCGGCTGCCGGGGGTGAACCCGTTGTTGTAGGCGGTGTCCTGGAGCGTGCCGTTGACGAACACCGCGCCGATGGTCTGCTCGGCGTCGTGGTAGACGAAGCTCGCCTGGTTCGGCTGCGGGGCCCCGTTCATCCCCGGTCCGGGCAACTGGCCGCCACCACCACCGAGGCCGCCCGCGCCGCCGGCCCCGGTGGCGTTGTCGACCATCGTGCTGAGCTGGGAGTCGGTCTGGCCGTTGAGGTACGCCTCCAGGAAGACCGTGGTCGACAGTGCGATGACCCCGCCGAGCAGGGCCATCAGCACCGTGGTCGTCACCAGCAGCCTGGTCCGCAGGGACCAGGTCGACCAGCGACGGAACCAGCCCCTGCTCACCGGACCGGGGCGGTCGCGTCCGCAGGCTTCAGTACATAACCCGCGCCGCGCATGGTGTGGATCATCGGCACCCGGCCGGCGTCGATCTTGCGCCGCAGGTAGGAGATGTAGAGCTCGACCACGTTCCCCTGGCCGCCGAAGTCGTAGGACCAGACCCGGTCCAGGATCTGCGGCTTGCTCAGCACCCGGCGCGGGTTGCGCATCAGGAAGCGCAGCAGCTCGAACTCGGTGGCGGTGAGCCGGATCGGGTCGCCGCCGCGGAAGACCTCGTGGCTGTCCTCGTCCAGCACCAGGTCGCCGACCGAGAGCACCGACTCGGCCCGCGCGGCGGCGGCGCCGGAGCGGCGCAGCAGGCCGCGCAGCCGGGCGACGACCTCCTCCAGGCTGAACGGCTTGGTCACGTAGTCGTCGCCGCCGGCGGTGAGACCGGCGATCCGGTCCTCGACGGCGTCCTTGGCGGTGAGGAACAGGACGGGCACGTCGTGCTGGTCGGCCCGCATCCGGCGCATCACTTCGAGGCCGCTGAGGTCGGGCAGCATGACGTCGAGGATGACGGCGTCGGGTCGGAACTCCCGGGCCGCGCGCAGGGCGGTGGCGCCGTCACCGGCGGTGGCGGTCTTCCAGCCCTCGTAGCGGAGGGCCATCGAGAGCAGGTCGGCGAGCGGGGCCTCGTCATCGACGACCAGCACGCGCACCGGCGAGCCGTCGGGACGGCGCAGATCGGTGGTGGCCGCGTCGGAAGCAGGGGGCGTCGAAGTCATGGTCGTACGGTGCCCAGAGAAAATGAAAATGCACTGAGGCTGCTCTGTGGCGTGCCTGTGGATTCAGTATCGAACCGGTAAGGCGGTGCTACCGCATCTTGACAAGATTCATGCAGACAACCCCGGAAAGGTGACACAGCTCATAGCGGTCCTCAGAGCAGACCGAGGTCTCCCAGCTCCTTGTGGAGGTCCTGCCGGTCACCGCCTGCCGGGCCCGGCAGGGCGACCGTACCGGTGCTCGCGCCGCCCGTCGCGGCGGCCGGCGCGGGGCCCGGCACCGGCACCCCGCCCGGGGTCCGGCGGTCCCGCAGCAGCCAGGCCCCGGCGATCCCGCCGACCAGTCCGCCCAGGTGCGCCAGCCAGCTCACGCCCGGCGTGCCGGGCAGCGCGATGGTCACCAGATAGGCGAAGGAGGCCGCCATCACCAACCCGATCAGGGTGTCGATCAGGTGCCGGTCGAAGATCCCGCGCAGTACGACGTAGCCGAAGTAGCCAAAGATGAGGCCGCTGGCCCCGACGCCCAGGGTGTTCGGGTCCTGGAAGAACCAGACCGCGAGCCCACTGGTGACCGCGACCAGCAGGGTCAGCCAGAGGAACCGGATCACGCCCCGGTAGGCGGCCAGGAAGCCGAAGACGAACAGCGGTCCGGAGTTGCCCTCGATGTGCTGCCAACTGAAGTGGAGGAACGGCGCGGTGAAGACGTCCGGCAGCCGGTCGACGCGTTCCGGGATCAGCCCGTAGTCCATGTCGAGCCGATAGTGCCCGGTCCAGTTGACGATCTGGACGGCCCAGATCAGCACCATGAACCCGAACATCACGAAGAACGCCTTGCGTGCTTCGGCGATCATCTCCTCGGCGGACTGCGGTCCGGTGCCCCGCCATGCCTGACTCATCTTCTTGCACCCCCTCACACCAAACCCTAGAGGGTGCCGAGGCGCAGCGGCACCCGCAATCAGGACGGATCCCCGGCGGAGTCGCTACAGCGCCTTGATCCCCCAGCGGTGCACGACCCGCTGCCCGGGCTCCAGCCGGAGCACGTCCTCGCCGGTGGCGAAGGCGTTCGGCGGGCAGCTCATCGGCTCCACCGCCACCCCGGCGCGCCGGTAGCCGCCGGGCAGGCCGTCGGCCGAGTAGAGCTGCAGCCAGCCGATCTCCTCGCCGACCCACAGCTCCACCCCGCGCGTGCCGTCGGCGCTGCGCAACCGGACCCGGGCGCGGCCGTCGGCGTCCCGGGCCAGGTCGGTGTAGGCGGTGTCCAGCCGGGCGTCGCCGACCTGCCGGGGCTTGCGGAAGTCGTAGCCGGTGCCCTCGACCGACTCCCGGCCGGTCGGGATCAGCCGCTCGTCCACCGGGATCCAGGTCTCGGCGGGCAGTTCCAGCACCGTCTCGTCGAGGCTGCCGGCGCCCATGCCGAGCGTCAGATAGGGGTGGGCGCCGATGCCGTACGGCGCGGCGGTCGGTCCCACGTTGCGGGCGGCGACCTCGGCGGTCAGCCCCGCCTCGTCCAGTCGGTAACCGGCCGTCAGTTCCAGGATGTGCGGATAGCCGTGCATCGGATAGAGCCGCAGCCCGAAGCGGACCGACGCGGCGTCCTCGGCCACGACCCGCCAGGGCAGCCAGCGGACGAAGCCGTGGCTGGCGTTGTGGGTGGCCGGCTCGCTGATGTCGAGCTGCTGGTCCTGGCCGTCGAAGTGGTAGCGGCCGTCGCGGACCCGGTTCGGCCAGGGGATCAGCAGCTGCCCGGCGGCCCCCGGGGGCGGCTGCTCCTGCGGGTACTTGACGACCAGTGGACGCCCCCGGTGGCTGAGCGCGCGCAGCCCCGCACCGACCCCGGTGAGCACCGCCCGGTAGTCGCCGAACTCGATCACCTGCTGCGGCCCGGTCGGGGCGGGGAACTCCTCCGGCGGAGCGCCGCGGCGCCGGGCGGAGGCGTTCGCAGGAGTGTTGCTCGAGGGCGTGGGGTTCGCGTCGGCCATGGATCCATCGTCGCACGAACGCCCGCAGAACAGGCGTCCCACTGACCGCCGTCCGCCCCGTCACTGCTAGCCTTCTCCCCTATTTGACATCTGTTCGAACGGCCCCGGCAGCAGCGGGAGCCGGAGCCGTTCGCGCCCGGGCACGCCCCTGGGCGGCACACCACACTCACCAGGCATTTCAGGCAGCCCGGGAACCGGCGGGGGAGCGGCTCCCCCGGCCGGCCGGCTCACGAAGCAGGGGCAGGGGCAGCACGTTGGCAGCACGACATGGTCGCAAGAGATCGAAAATATGGGCGGGAGCAGCAGCGGCGCTGGTGGCCGGGACGCTGGTGGTCGGCGCAGTGGCGGAGGCCGCCCCCGGCCGGGCCGGCCGGATCGAGGCCGTCGCCGACAGCAGCAACACGTCACTCAGCCTGCAGGACGACTTCACCTCCGCCGCGGCGGAGTTCCACGTACCGGCGAGTGTGCTGCTCGCGGTCTCCTACCAGGAGACCCTCTGGGAGTCGCACGACGGACAGCCCAGCAGCACCGGCAACTACAACGTCATGGGGCTGACCGAGGTCGACTCCGCGGACGTCACCCCGGTCAGCACCGCCGACAAGCTGAGCGACATGAACGCGGCCGGCGACGGCAAGAAGCGCCCGGTTCCCTCGGCCGCGGTGCTGGCGAACATCGACACCGTCGACATGAGCGCACCCGGACTGCACACCCTGGACGCGGCGGCGGCACTGATCAAGCAGCCCACCGCCCAGCTCCGCGGCAGCATGAAGCAGAGCGTGCGCGGCGGTGCGGCGCTGCTCGCCTCCTACGAGCAGAAGCTGAACGGTTCGCTGCCGGCCGACCCCGGCTCGTGGTTCGCGGCGGTCGCCGAGTACGACCAGGCCGCGGACCAGACCACGGCCGCGCAGTTCGCCGACCGGGTCTACACGACGATCCGCGCCGGGGCCTCGCGCACCACGACCGACGGCCAGCTGGTGACGCTGCCGGCCAGCCCGTCGGTGCAGCCGCAGACCAACCGGCTGCCCGCGCTGGGGCTCCGCTCGGCGATGGCCGCGACCGCGTCCGGCCCGACGGCCGAGTGCCCGAGCGGCCTCTCCTGCACCTTCACCGCCGCAGCGAGCGACAAGTACGACGTCGCCGACCGCCCGGCGGACGGCGACACCATCCGGCAGATCGTGATCCACGACACCGAGGGCGCCTCGATGGCCTCGGCGGTGGCCGAGTTCGCATCCTCCTCCGGCATGGCGGCGAGCGCCCACTACATCGTCGGGCCGGACGGCTCGGTCACGCAGATGGTCGCGACCAAGGATGTCGCCTACCACGCCGACAACAAGACCATCAACATGCACTCGGTGGGCATCGAGAACGTCGGCTTCGCGCGCGGCAGCTGGTTCACCGAGCAGGAGTACGAGACCACCGCCGCGATGGTGACCTACCTGGCCGGCCGGTTCAGCATCCCGCTGGACCGCGACCACATCATCGGGCACGACGACGCGCCGTACACGCTGGACGCCTACGTGGGCTCCCAGCACTACGACCCAGGCGTCTACTGGAACTGGAGCCACCTGATGGCCCTGGTCGGTGCCCCGTTGAGCGGCAACGGCCAGGCGGTGGTGGGCGGCACGGTGACCATCGCCCCGCCCTTCACCAGTGCCAATGAGCAGACGGTGACCAACTGCGTCAACTCGGCCGGGAACGCGGCCACCTGTGTGGCGCAGCCGACGAACTTCGTCTATGTGCACACCCAGCCGTCGGCGAGCTCGCCGCTGGTCTCGGACGAAGAGCTGACCAAGGCGGGGATGACCCCGGCCACCACCGACAGCGCCGACGTCAGCGACAAGGCGGTGTACGGGCAGACCTTCGTCGTCGCCCAGCTCTCCGGAAGCTGGACCGGCATCTACTACGGCGGGGCGATCGGCTGGTTCTACAACCCGGGCGGCGTCAACGCCTATGCCAACAACGCCCCTTCGGACACCCTGGTGGTCACCCCGGCCGTCGGCAGGACGACCATCCCGGTGTACGGGCGGGCCTACCCGGAGCTCAGCGCCTACCCGGCGGCCCTGCAGACCCCGGCCATGCAGTCGGAGGACTCGCTGACGGTCGCTCCGCTCAGCTACTACTCGATCAGCGCGGGCCAGGCCTACACGGCGACGCCCGAGGTGGCCGGCGACTACTACAGCTACGAGGACATCAACCCGAACGACGCCACCTGCGCCACGCCGAGCGACTGCTTCATGGTCATCGGCAACACCATGTACTACCAGATCCGCTTCAACCACCGGCTCGCCTTCGTGAAGGCCTCCGATGTACAGGTGATAAGCGCGGCCACACCGCCGGCCGGCACCTACACGCCGATCACGCCGGTGCGGATCCTGAACACCACGATCGGTCTGGGCGCGCCGAAGGCCAAGGTCGGCGCGGAGAAGAGCATCGCCCTGCAGGTCCAGGGCGCGCCCGGGGTCCCGACCCCGGCCTCGGCGATCACCGCCGTCGTCCTCAACGTCACGGTGACCAACCCGACCAGTGCCGGCTATGTCTCGGTCTACCCGGACGGGCAGGGCAGGCCGGCCGTGTCGAACCTGAACTTCGCCGCCGGCGAGACGATCCCGAACCAGGTCATCGTCCAGGTCTCGAACGGCAAGGTCGACCTCTACAACAACGCCGGCACCGTCGACCTGATCGCCGACGTCAGCGGCTACTACACCAGCGACCCCAGCGGCTCGGAACTGGTGAGCGTCGGGCCCGCGCGGCTGCTGGACACCCGCTACGGGACCGGCGCGCCGAAGGCCAAGGTGGCCGCGGGCCAGAGCCTCCCGCTGCAGATCACCGGTGCGGACGGAGGGCTGGTCCCGGCCACCGGGGTGACCGCGGTCGTGCTCAACGTGACGGTGACCGACACCACGACCTCGGGCCACATCACCGTGTACCCGAGCGGCCTGGCCGCTGTGCCCACGGTGTCGAACCTGAACTACACCAAGTCCGACACCGTCCCGAACCTGGTGACGGTGCAGGTCGGCGCCGACGGCAAGGTGGACCTCTACAACAGCGCCGGGACGGTCGACCTGATCGCCGACATCAGCGGCTACTTCACCGCGGCCGGGGGCGGGTCGGTGTTCCACCCCGCGAGCCCGCTGCGGCTGATGGACACCCGGTACGGGACCGGCGTGCGCCAGGGCGCGGTCGGCCCCGGCGGCAGCGTGGTGCTTCCGGTGGCGGGGATCCCCGGCGACGGGGTGCCGTTGACGGCGACCGCGGTGGTGCTGAACGTCACCGTCACCGCCCCCACCTCCGCCGCGCATCTGACGGTCTACCCGAGCGGCCCCAGCGTGCCCACGGTGTCGAACCTGAACTACTCGGCGGGCGAGACCATCTCCAACCTGGTGGTGGTCCCGGTGGTGAACGGGCAGGTGGAGTTCACCAACTCGGGTGGCAGCACCCAGGTGATCGCCGACCTGGAGGGCTACTACAGCCAGTGACCCCCCGCTGAGCAGCCGGCAGCGCACGACCCGAGGCCGTCGCGTCCCCCGTGGACGCGGCGGCCTCGGCGCGTTCCGGATGTCACAGCCGGGCACCCTGGACAAGAACGCTACTGGCGATTAACTTAACGTTCGTTCGGCAGGTCAGCCACGAAAGGAGCGCCATCGTGCGCCGCACCGTATACACCGAGGACCACGAGGCGTTCCGGGAGACCATCCGCGACTTCATCGCCAAGGAGGTCGTGCCGGTCTACCCCGAGTGGGAGCAGGACGGCCACGCCCCCAAGGACTTCTACCTGAAGCTCGGCGAGCTCGGCGTCTTCGGCATCGAGGTGCCGGAGGAGTTCGGCGGCGCCGGGATGCACGGCTTCAAGTACCAGGCGATAGTCACCGAGGAGTGCGCCCGCGCGGGCGTCAGTTTCGGCGGTTCCGGCGTGCACACCGGCCTCTGCCTGCCGTACATCATGGAGTACGCCAACGAGGAGCAGAAGCAGCGCTGGCTGCCCAAGTTCATCTCCGGCGAGATGATGACCGCCATCGCCATGACCGAGCCGGGCACCGGCTCCGACCTGGCCGGCATGACCACCAACGCCAAGCTCTCCGAGGACGGCACCCACTACGTCCTCAACGGCGCCAAGACCTTCATCACCGGCGGCGTCCAGGCCGACCTGATGCTGGTGGTCTGCCGCACCTCCCCGGCGACCCCGGAGAACCGCCGGGCCGGCCTGTCCATCCTCTGCGTGGACACCACCTCCGAGGGCTACACCGTCGGCCGCAAGCTGGACAAGATCGGCCTGCGCACCTCCGACACCGCCGAGCTGTCCTTCGTGGACGTCAAGGTTCCGGTCGGCGACCTGCTCGGCGAGGAGGGCAAGGGCTTCTTCTACCTCGCCCACAACCTGGTGCAGGAGCGGCTGGCCATCGCCGTCGGCGCCTACGCCGCCGCCCGCGCCGCGGTGGACCTGGCCGTCGCCTACACCAAGGACCGCAAGGTCTTCGGCCAGTCGGTCGCCTCGTTCCAGAACACCAAGTTCGAACTGGCCGCCTGCGAGGCCGAGGTGGACGCGGCCGAGGCCGTGGTCGACCGGGCGCTGGAGGCCTTCGAGACCGGCGACCTGAACGCCGCCGACGTGGCCAAGGCCAAGCTGTTCACCACCGAGGCCTGCTCCCGGGTCGTGGACAAGTGCCTCCAGCTGCACGGCGGTTACGGCTACATCCTGGAGTACCCGATCGCCCGCCTCTACACCGACAACCGGGTCTTCCGAATCTACGGCGGCACCAGCGAGGTCATGAAGACCGTCATCGCGAAGTCGCTCGGCCTGTAGGCAGCTCAGCCTGTAGGCCGCTCGGCCTGTAGGCCGCAGTTGGACTGCGCCCGCGCCCACCCCACGAGGGCGCGGGCGCTTCGCCATGCACCGACACGCCCACTACCCTCGAAGGCGTGAACCCGCGCTTCTACGTGATCCTGCCCCCGCCGACCGCCCTGTAGCGGGCGGCCACCGAGGATCCCCTCTCCCGACTCCGGCGCAGCCGCCGGAGCGGTGCTCGCTGCCCGGGCACGGCGGTCCTGCTCGGCGCGGTACTGCTGCTGTCCAGGTCGGACGGGGCCGGCTGACCGACCGTCACCGACCGCTGCCCTCCCGCCCATCACGCCGGGTGCGCCAACATCAGGCCAACACCCAGCTGTTCGAGTGTTGTCCCTGTGGCGGATGCGGGACATGCTAGGGCAGGCCCATACTGGGCCGGCCGTTCGAACAGGGGTCAGGGGGACTGCGATGTCCGGAATTCGTCCACGGCTGGCGATGGCCACCGCGCTCCTCCTGGTGACCACCGCCTGCAGCAGCCTGACCACCGGCAGCAACGTCGCCCCCGGCTTCCCCAGCGGGACGCCGGCGCCGCCGCCCGCCGCCGCCTCCTCCGCGCCGCCGAGCGCCACCCCCTCCCCCACCCCGCTCTCTGCGGCCGTGCTGCGCCAGGGCCCGACCACGGCCGGGCCCTGGCACCAGGTCTTCGGCGACGACTTCGCCGACGACCAGCTGAACCAGAACTCCTGGGTGACCTGCTACGACTGGAACGACGACGGCTGCACCAACGCCGGCCAGCACGAGCTGGAGTGGTACCTGCCGCAGCAGGCCTCGGAGTCCGGCGGCGCGCTGCTGCTGACCGCCCAGAAGACTCCCACCTGGGGCAGCGACCAGAAGCTCCACTCGTGGACCTCCGGCATGGTCTCCACCGGCCGCAGCTACTGGGACGGGCAGCCGCGCTTCACCCTCACCTACGGCTACATCGCCGCCGCCATCCAACTGCCGTCGCAGCAGGGCATGTTCCCCGGCTTCTGGCTGATGCCGGCCGGCACCCGGAGCACCCCGCCGGAGCTGGACATCATGGAGGGCATCGGCTCCGCCGACACCGTCCAGATGACCCTGCACTGGGCCGGCCCCGGCGGCGCGGACGTCCACTCCGCCGGGCGCTACGGACCGGTGAACTACACCACCGGCTACCACGTCTTCGCGGTGGACTGGGAGCCGCACTCGGTCACCTGGTACATAGACGGTGTCGAGCGCTACCAGGTGACCGACACCGCACGCATCCCGAAGGTGCCCATGGAGATCCTGCTCAACCTGGCCGTGGGCTACCCGCACACCCCGCCCGCCGGGGTGACCTCGGCGACGATGAAGGTCGACTGGATCCGGGCCTGGCAGCACTGACCGGCCCCGGCCTACCGCTGACCGGCGGGGACGCGTGCGCACAATGGGACCATGAATCTTGGACTCGATGAGCGGGTGTACATCGTCACCGCTGCCAGCCGCGGCCTGGGCTTCGCCACCGCACAGCAGTTGACCGCCGAAGGCGCCAGGGTCGTGGTGAGCGCCCGCACCCAGGCGGCGGTCGACCTGGCGGTGGGCGAGCTGGGCGGTCCCCGGGCCGCGTACGGGATCGCCGCCGACAACGCCGCCCCCGACACCGCCCAACGACTCGTCGACGCGGCCCAGCAGCGCTTCGGTCGGCTCGACGGCATCCTGATCAGCGTCGGCGGACCGCCGGCCGGAACGGTCGGCACCGTCACCGACGACCAGTGGCGCGACGCCTTCGAGAGCGTCTTCGTGGGCGCGCTGCGGCTCGCCCGGACCACCGCCGCCGCCCTCGGCGAGGGCGGGGCCATCGGCTTCGTGCTCTCCGGCACCGTTCGCCAGCCGATCGCCGCCCTGGGCATCTCCAACGGCCTCCGCCCCGGGCTCGCCATGGCCGCCAAGGCCCTCGCCGACGAGCTCGGCCCCCGGGGCATCCGGGTGTTCGGCCTGCTGCCCGCGCAGATCGACACCGAGCGGGTCCAGGAGCTGGACGCGCTGAGCAGTGACGGCGGCGCGGCCCGTGCCCGCAACCAGGAGGCGATCCCGCTGCGCCGCTACGGCCGCCCGGAGGAGTTCGGCCGGGTCGCCGCCTTCCTGCTCTCCCCGGCCGCCTCCTACCTCACCGGCGTGATGGTCCCGGTGGACGGCGGCGCGCTGCGCGGGCTGTGACCGCGGGCGCGGGCCGTCGGGTGCTGCTGCCAAGTCCCCTTCTCCTGAGGGCTGCTGGTACCTGCGTGACTCACGGGACCGGTGGTGCGTCGATGTCGCCCGAATGCACTACGCCGGTGGCGCTGCCGGACGCGACTCGCACGCTGGTGGGAGGAGGCCGATCAGAACGGCCTCCTGACTTGCCGAAGGCATATGCCGAAACAGGAGGCACCCGATGGCCCGCGCCATTTCCTCAGCCGAAGTCCCCCCGCCCGCCACCGACCGCGACGTCCGGACCGTCCGGAACGTCCAGAGCACCCAGGTTCCGGACGGCGGTGCGCAGCCGGGGGCCGGGCCGCTGCTCCGCGCCATCGCCCTCCAGCGCCCGATCGACGACCTGGTGGAGCTGCTGGCCTTCCTCACCGAGGAGGAGCAGTCCGCCCACGCCCAGCAGCTCCTGATGACCGCCGCGACCCTGCGCCCGGTCGGCGACGTCGCCGCGCTCGTCCCGAGGCTGTGCGGTCCGCAGGCCGCGACCACCCTGCACGCCGCCGCCGCGTACCGTCCGATGGAGGAGCTGGCCCAGCTGGTCCGACATCTGCACAATCCCCCGGATCCCGCCCCGGCCGACCAGGCCGAGTCCCAACAGGCGCGCTGGAAACTGCTCCGGTAGCCGCAAGCGGTTCCAGCAGGGCATGACCGAGCCCCCGGCGCATGCGTGCGCCGGGGGCTCGGTGTGGAACGGCGGTCAGCCGTACCGCAGTACGCAGCGTCAGACGTTCAGTGCCGTGTCGTCGATGACGAAGCTGGTCTGCGCGCCGCTGGTCTCGACGCCGCTGAACTTCAGGGTGACCGTCTGACCCGCGAAGGAGTTCAGGTTGAAGGTCTCCTGGACGTAGCCGTTGTTGGCGTTCAGGTTGGAGTAGGTGGCGAGGGTGGTCGAGTTCGCCGTGACGGTGAGCTTGTCCTGCGCGGTGGTGCTGGTCTTGGCGGTGTCGACGTGCAGCCAGAAGCTGAACGTGGCGTTGCAGCCGGCCGGGACCGTGACCGTCTGGGCCAGGGTGTCGGTGTGGGCGGCGCCGTAGCCGTCGAGCCAGGCGTCCCAGTTGCCCGAGTGGGCCGGCTCATCGGTGGTGTCGTTGTTGATGACACCGGAGGTGGCGGTCCACGGGGCGGCCGCGCCGGTCTCGAAGCCGGGGTTGCCGAGCAGCTGGGCGGCGGCGCAGGTGCTGGCCGCGGCGACGGTCCAGGTGAAGGACGCGGTGCCGGTGGCGCCGGTGGTGTCGGTCGCGGTGACGGTCACCGAGGAGGTGCCGGCGGCGGTCGGGGTGCCGGTGATGGCGCCGGAGGCGGAGTTGATGGTCAGTCCGGCGGGCAGCCCGGTGGCGCTGTAGCTGAGCTTCTGGCCGGAGGCCGAGTCGCTCGCCGCGATCTGCAGGGAGACCGCGGTGCCGACCGTGCCGGACTCGCTGCCCGGGTTGGTGACCGTGACCGTGTCGCTGCTGCCGGTCGAGCCGCCGGTGCCGAGCAGGGCCGTCATCAGGCTGTCGGCTATCGGGCTGCCCCAGCCGGTGACCTCGTCGTAGCCGACGCCGGCGTTGTAGTCCTGGTTGCCGCCGGTGGTGATGTCGTGCAGGGCCGAGCTGTAGCTGCTGCCCTCACCGATCCCGTAGATCGCCGGGTTGGCGAAGCCGAGGTTGGCCTTGCTGGCGGCGGCGGCCTTCTGGTTGTACAGGGTGGTGAAGCCGGCCCACAGCGGGGCGGCGGCGCTGGTGCCGCCGATCTGCTGCCAGGAGCCGCCGGTGTAGATGGCGTAGCCGCTGTTCGGGTCGGCGTTGGAGGCGACGTCCGGCACGGTGCGCATGGTGCCGGAGCCGGGCTGCCAGCTGGGACGGCTGTACAGCGTGGACACGCCGCCGCCGCTGGTGTCCCAGGCGCTCTCGGAGGAGTAGGCGCCACCGCTGCCCATGGTCAGCGTGGTGCCGCCGACGCTGGTGTCGTAGACGCTGGTGCCGGGGAAGTCGACGGCGAGGACGCCGGAGCCGCTGGTGCTGCCGGTGCAGTCGCGCGAGCCGTCGTCACCGGCCGCGCTGTAGATGCTGATGCCCTCGGCCACGGCCTGCTCGAAGCTGCTGTTGACCGCGGTCATCACCGAGGGGGTGGTGTCCTGCTCGCAGGAGCCCCAGGAGATGGAGATGGCCGAGACCTTGTCGGCGGAGACGATCGCGTTGGCGATGTCGATCTCACCCTGGTCGGAGTTGGGGGCCTCGTAGACCAGCTGGGTCGCCTGGGGCGCCACGGCGCGGACGACCTCGCTGTCGAGCTCGACCTCGCCCTCGCCCTGGCCCGGGTTGGAGTTGTAGTTGGCGCTGTCCACCGAGACGGTGGTCGCCGCCGGACCCGACAGGCCGTAGGTCGAGTTGTAGGTGCTCAGGTCCGAGGCGTTGTACCCGTCGAACTCCCAGAGCGCCACCGTCTCGCCACTGCCGTTCTCACCGGTCTTGTTGATCCGGTAGGCGGTGTCGATCTGGCTGGGCGTCACGCCGGAGGGGGTGGCGTGCGGGGTGACGTTCGCCTTGCGGACGAGGTCGGGGGTGCGCACCGTGTGGTCGTCCAGGCCGGCCACCGCGGAGACCAGGCCGGCGATGCTCGACGGCAGCACGACCGCGTGGTCGTTGGCGTAGAAGTCGCGGTGCGCGTAGGGGTCCTGGTAGGTGCTCTCGGTGGTGCCGAAGGCAGCCTTGACCGTCGCGGTGGTGCCGGTCACGTCGAGCGACTCGCGGTTGCCGCTGACCCGGGTGACACTGAGGCCCTTGCTCCTGAGGTAGGCCGCAACCGTGTTGACCTGCGCCTGGGTCGGCGCGTAGGCGGCGTCGAACTGGGCCGCGGTCAGGTAGTGACCGTAGGCCGCGGTGCCGGGCGTGCTCGCCTCGGCCACGAAGTGGCTGAGCGCTGCCGTGTTGCGCAGCTTGAGGGTGACCGCGATGGAGAGGTGCTGGGTCGTCGGCAGCGCGCCGACCCGGTGGGAGTACGCAAGCGCCGGCGTGGTGCTACCGACCAGTGGGGTCACGGCGGTTGCCGGTGCAGCAGCCTGGGCGACGGGTGCGCCCAGCATCGCAATGGCCGGGCTCAGCAGGGCGAATGCCGCCGCAGCCGCGAGGTAACGGTGCTTCAAGGAATCCTCCTCGTCCTGGCCGCACACCAGGAAAGGGCCTCGCACTCCAGATCGTGGAGCGTCGAACGCAACCTGACAGAACCGGGCAGTAACTTTGGCAAGGCAGAGGCCATAACTTGTCCATGAACTTTCAAATGTTAAGAAACAGTTCATAAACAGAATCGATTCGGCGACTCAGAGAAATTAGGTGATCACGGAAGGTGCAAATTCGATGTGCTATGCGCATCAAGAAAGTGGTGTGACTCACAGAGCCCTCCAGGCAACTCACAGATGACATTCAGCTTTGGGGCGTGCAGCATGGTGGCGTTCAGCGCGATGAGGTAAGTCGGCAAGACGGGGCAGCTCCATGAGGCAAGACCGGGACGACCTGCGAACCCGCGCCGAGGTGCCGAATCAGCGGCCTCCGGACGAGGTCAGGGCCTCCGCGCCGGCTGCGGACTGCGACCACCCCGCCTTCGCCGGGGGCGCGTTCGCGCACGGGCTGCATGTCGCCATCGAGGCCAGCGGCCTGAGCCTCTATGCGCTCCAGCAACAGCTCTCCGCCCGCGGCGCCACCGTCAGCGTCACCACGCTGAGCTACTGGCGCCGGGGGCGCAGCCAGCCCGAGCGGATGGTCTCGCTGCGTGCGGTCGCGCTGCTGGAGGAGATCCTGGGTCTGCCCGAGCAGGCCCTCAGCGGACTGCTCGGATCACCCCGGCTCCGGGGCCGCTGGGCGGCGCAGCGCCAGAAGCACGAAGCCCGACGCATCGACGAGCTCTGGCCGGAGGACCCCTGGCTGCTGCAGGTGCTCGAGGAGCTCGACGCCCCGCCCCCGGAGTCGCTGGAGCGGCTCAGCATCCACGACTCCTACCATGTCGACGCCCAGCGGGGGCGGCACCTGCTGAAGGTCCGCCAGGTCGTCCGCGCGACGACCGACCGGGTCTCCCGCTGCGTGGTCGGCTTCCAGGCCAACGAGGCCCAGCAGCACCCGGCGCTCTTCGGCCCGGTGCGCAACGCCAGGATCGGCCGGATCCGGCAGCGGCCCGACGGCGGCTTCGTCCTCGGCGAACTCGTCCTGGACACCCCGCTGAACACCGGCGACACCACGGTGTTCGACTACGAGCTGCTGCTCCCCGACGGGGCTGGGGCCACCAACGGCCGACGGCATTTCGCCACCCCGGTACGGGAGTACGTACTCCAGGTGCACTTCGACCCGCTCTCCGTGCCGGCCCACTGCTACCACTTCGAGCGCGACTGCGGGGAGGTCGAGGACCGGCTGCGAAGACCGCTGTGGATCGGCCCCTCCGGAACCGCCCACGTGGTCAGCCTGGACCAGCCGCCGGGGGTGGTCGGCATCCGCTGGGAGTGGACCTGAGCCGGGTCAGAAGCCTGAGCCTCGTCAGAAGATGGACCAGCCGGTGAGGGTGGTCAGGGTGTCCAGCGCGGTGATCCCGGCGGTGGAGTTGCCGTGGCGGTCCAGGGCCGGCCCCCAGGTGCACAGGACACAGCGTCCGGGGATGACGGCGATGATGCCTCCGCCGACCCCGCTCTTGGCCGGAAGTCCCACCCGGTGGGCGAACTCGCCGGCGGCGTCGTAGGTACCGCCGACCAGCATGACCGCGTTGACGCGCTTGGCCTCGCTGCGGGTCAGCAGCCGAGTGCCGTCCGCACGCAGGCCGTGGCGGGCCAGGAAGCGCGCGGCCAGGGCCAGGTCGCGGCAGTTCATGGCGAGGGAGCACTGCCAGAAGTAGTGCTCCAGCACGGTCGCGACGGGATTGTCGAGTCTGCCGTGGTCGGCGAGCAGATGGGCCAGGGCGGAGTTGCGGTGTCCATGGCGGCTCTCGCAGTCGGCGACCTCGGGATCGAAGTCGATCGAGGGGTTGCCGCTCTCGGTGCGCAGGAAGTCGCGCAGGGCGCCGCGGGCGTCGCCGGTCAGGGTGAGCAGCCGGTCGGTGACCACCAGCGCGCCGGCGTTGACGAAGGGGTTGCGCGGGATGCCCAGCGCGCGCTCCAACTGGGCCAGGGAGTTGAAGGGCGCGCCGGAGGGTTCCTTGCCCACCCGGGTCCACAGCTCCTCGCCGTCCGCGGCCAGGACCAGGGCCAGGGTGAAGACCTTGGAGAGGGACTGGATGGAGAAGGGGACCAGCCAGTCCCCGGTGCCCTCCGGTGGCGTGTCGGCGTCGACGTCGGCCAGAGCGATCCCGAAGCGGTCCGGGTCGACCGTGGCCAGAGCCGGTATGTACTGGGCGACCTGACCACCGGTCAGGGTCGGCCGGACGGCCCGGACGACCTCGCCGAACAGAGCCTGGTACTCCACCTGCCACCCCCGATGGGGTGACGCCGCTGTCACCGCCGGGGTCCAGCATCCAGCGCGGACGGCGCCGAGGGAAGGGCACCTGCGGGCCGATGCCAACGAATTAGGGAATCACCCGGAGCGGTATGGTTACCGTGCGAACTCAGCCGCTTGCCGAACGTTACGACGGCATGCGGGGAGCAGCTGGGCAGCGCACAGGAACCGGACTGCCGGGCGTCGTTGAGCGGAGCGAGGATGTCGGGGATCGAGGAGGTGACGTCGCGAGTCACCACGGTGAAATGTATGGGCCGCTGCTACGCGGTCGTGCGGACCGGCACGGCGGTGAGCATCAGCGACGTCACCGACATCACCCGCCCGGTCGAGCTGGGTACCGTCGAACCCGTCGCCGGCGGGACGTGGGAGGTACGCACCGCCCGTGGCGTGCTCCTCGCCCCGGCCGGGGATCTGCTGCCCGCCGTGGTCGCCCTGCGCGAGGCCGGCTGGCCCCCCGTCTAGGCCGCGCTTTGGAACGCTGGGCCCGGCGATCCGGGCAGCGCCGCCAACCGTCCTTCGCCTGCGGGCGTCACCCGGTCCAGGCGCGCGCAAGGAACACGGCGGGGGCGTTCGGGGCGCGGTCGGCGTCATCGAGGAAGGCGGCGAAGCCCCGGCCTGGGCTTCGGCGTGTTCAGGCCGGTCAGGCCGTCAGGCCCGTCAGGCCCGTCAGGCCCGGATGCTGGTCGCGCGGGACCGCTGCGCAGAGAGCGGCGGCGAGGGCCACCTCGGTTCCGGCAAGACCGCTCGAGCAGTAGAGCGTGATCTGGTCGGGGCTGGTCCGGCCCGTGGCCGCCCCGGCGAGGACGGCGCCCAGGTCGGCCATCCGCTCGGGGGCGACCAGGTGGGCCTCGGGGTAACTGGCCGCCTGGGCCCGGGAGTCCGTGATGATCACCTGGGCCTGCTCGGCCAGCGCGGCGGGAATCTCATGCCGGGAGGCGGTCTTCGGACCGAGTGTCGTCACGTGCGTGCCGGGACCGATCCATGCGGCGTCCAGGACCGGTACGGCGCTGTTGGTGGCGACGATCACCACGTTCCGGTCGCGTACCGCGTCTTCGACGGAGACGGCGGCGCGCACGGTGAGTCCCAACTCCTCGGCGGCGCGACGGGCGAAGGCCGCTGCCCGGTCCGGGCGGCGGGCGACCACCACGGCGTCCTCGATCTCCCGGACCCCGTGCAGGGCCCACAACTGCGTCCACGCCTGCACGCCCGCTCCCACCAGGGCCAGGCGTACCGGCCCGGGGCAGGCCACCGCCTCCACGGCGACGGCGCCCAGCGCCCCGGTCCGCCGCGCGCCGAGCTCGTGCCCGTGCACCAGGGCCTGCAGCCCACCCCCGGTGGCATCCCAGACTGCGACCAACTGCTCGGCGTCGACGATGGTGTCGTACACCCGGAAGCCGAACAGCCCCTGCTCGCGCAGGTGTCCGGCGGTGAAGACCAGATGCCCGTCACCGATGTCGGCACGGACCCGGGGCGGCGCGTGCAAGGTGCCCTCGTGGTGTGCCAGCAGCGCCGCCCGAACAGCCCGGACGGCGGTCGCCGCGTCGAGGTGGTTGCGCACGTCGTCGTCGCTGAACAGGCGCGGGGCCGATGGCGGTAGCTGCGGGTCCTGGTGCACGGGGAGGTCCATAGCCGCATCCTGCCGGGCCGGTTTCGCAGCGGCATCCGGCCCTGGTCGGGATGCGACTCCGTCCTGAGACCGAGAGCCACGTCGGCCGCCACCCCGGCGCAACCTGGGCGCAGTTGCCCAGGGATTGCCTACGGATTGGTACCCGGGGCGACGTAGCCCTCGCCGATGTCGTTGTAGGACTCCGGGACGCAGCCGGGCACCTGGCGCACCACCGCTATCTGCAGCGTGCCGACCTTCCCGTCCGGCGCCGTCGTCGCCATGAACAGCAGCTGCTCCCCCTTGGGGACGGCACTCGGCCTGATCAGTGTGTAGTGCCCGCTCAGCCCGCTGTTCGGGTCGGGCTCGGGCAGCGCCTTCCAGGCGGCGGCGCTGTCATCGATGTCGAGCGTGGCGTGGCACGAGGCCGAGAACCCCATCACCGCTGCGGGAATGCCGGCCTGACGCAGGGCGGCCTGCACCCCGGGGATGCCCTTGGTGTCCATCACCTCCACCGCGATCGTGCCGTCCGGGACCGACTTCACCACGTAGTCGGCAGTGACGATGTCGATGCTGTTGCTGCTGCTCCCGGTGCGCAGCGGCGCCGGCGCGGCCGACGGACCGGCGGCGGCCTGCTTGCCGTGCGTCCCGTCGGCCGGCGGCACGGCGACGGCCACCGCGACGGCAGCCGCGACGGCGCCGAGCGTGAAGGCCAGCCGCCGGCGCGGGGCGCGGGTCCGGACGCGGTGGCCGGACGGGGCGTCCAGGGTGATCGCGCGGGCGCGCAGCTCTTCCGCGAGCTGCTGCTTGAAGTGCAGGGGGGCGTTCACTGGGCGGCCTCCAGTACGGCTTCGCGGGAGTCGGTGCGGATCTGCCCGGCGGCTCGCAGAGCCTTGCGGGCGCGGTGCAGCCGGACCCGGGCGGCGGTCGAGCTGATGCCCAGCGCCTGTGCGGCCTCACGGGTCGTCAACCCGTCCAGGGCGACCAGGTCGAGCACCTCGCGCAGCCGGTCGGGCAGCGCGGCGTGTGCATCTGCCAGTTGCCGGGCGGCGCGGGCAGCGTCGATCCGGCCCTCGATGGCACTGATGTCCTCGTCGTCCAGCAGCCGCCGACCGGTGATCCGGGCGACTGCGTGCTGCTCGCGGGCGCTGCCGCGGAAGTGCGCGGAGATGACGTTGCGGGATATGCCGTACAGCCAGGCGACCGGCGCGCCCCGCCGGGCGTCGTAGGTGTGCGCGTTCTCCAGCGCGGCCACGAAGATGTCCGCGGTGAGGTCGGCGGCGAGGTGCGGGCTGTCGACCCGCCGGGCGACGAAGCCGAGCACGGTGTCGAACTGCTGCTCGTAGAACGCGGCGAACCCGGCGGGATCCCGCGCAGGTGGTGCGGCCGGATGCTCCGCTGGCACGGATGGCTCCTTGGGGCAGGTCGTGCGTGTGGTGCCTTACATCTCTACTTGGCCGCAGCCCCACGAAGTGTTACATCCCTCGGCAGTCACTCGACTCGGCAGCAGCTGCCCGGGGTCCGGTCGCGGAGCGCCCCACAGCCGGTGCAGGTGCCCGGCGGGACGGATCCGGCCCGATCCCCCCTCCGGCCACATGCTCCGCCCCGACGTCCATACCCGCCGCCAGAGGCGCCCTGCTTTATCGCGAGTCACGCTTCCCGAACACGTGCTGCCCGCATGTCCGTTCCGCGGTGAAAATCTGTCCGCTTTGTTTGCCCCCCAGGCAAGGCACTCCGCCGAATCGACGCCCCTGCCGGCAGTGCTCAGGGGGAACAAGTTTTCAAGACCACCGCGAAAACCAACGCGACACCGGCCCTGAGGTACACGCATACCCCGATCGGCGGTTCGATCCGGCCGCCGTGATCCACGCCTGGTCCACGTGCACGACCGTCCGCCGGCGGCCACCTCGCACCCAGGTCGCCCCGGACCCAGATCCTTTATTTGATCCCCACAGGCTCCGCTGAACAGATCAGTGCGGGCCGGGATTTCAGCTCTCGGCCCGCACCGCTGTTCAGCCAGCGTGTCAGTGCTTGACGAACATGCTGTCCATGAAGTCGATGATCTGCTGATCCGTTACGCCCTTGGCCGTCTTGTGACCCATGGCCAGGTCTTTCTCGGTGATGATGCCGACCAGCTTCTCGTTGTCGATAACCGGCATTCGGCGCACCTGGTGCTTCTCCATCTTGTGCAGCACGGCGTCCAGTTCGTCGTCCGCTCGCACGCAGTGCAGATGGCCGGACAGCTCCATCGCCTTCATCTGGTCCGGGTCCTTGCCCGCGGCCAGACAGTCCATCACGATGTCGCGGTCAGTGATCATGCCCTTGAGCTTCTGGTCGGGGCCGCAGATCGGCAGGGCGCCGACGCCCTTGGACTTCATCATCTTCGCGGCCGCCCGCACGGTCTCGTTGGCGTCGATGCACTGGGCCCCGGCGTGCATGATGTCGCGCGCTGTAATCACGATTTCTCCTCCTCGGTGCCGGAAAGTACTGGCTTGCTCACCGTAAGTGGCGAGAGGTGTGTGTGCGACCTGAGGCCAGGGCCCACCTCCGCCTGCCGGACTCCGATCGTGAGCAGAACGGCTAGGACGCGTCCTTCTCGCCGCGCACCAGCCACAGGCCGACTCCGGCGGCGACAGCGACCACGCCCGACACCACCCGGGTGAGGACCGATGTGGTCCCGCTGAGGTCGGCGAAGTTGGTGAAGTAGACGGCCGCGCAGAGAGCGATGACGAACAAAATCCAGAGCGTGGCCTTCATGGGGTGGTGCCTCCTGTGCTGAAACATGATCGGCAGCCTTGGTATGGGGCTGCCTCCCTTACGTCATCCACTCTGCCCGCGTGCTTGGGTGCACACATCAGAGCAGTCCCCCCGATCAATGGTGTAGCCCGCTACACCCCGCTCCCCGCGCGGGTCGCTTAGCCTGATCCGTATGCGCGAACCGGTCCGTAGAGCGGGAAGGGCTTCGGTCCAGCTGCTGGTCGGGGCGGGAGTCAGCGTGGCCTGCTATCTGCTGGTCGGCATGCTGATGGTCACCGCGGTCCTATCGGTGACCGTGATCGGCGCCGGTCTGCTGCCCGAAGGCGTACTCACTCTGCGCCGACTCGCGGGCTTCCAGCGCCGCCGTACCTCCGAGTGGAGCGGGGAACCGCTGCCGGAGGCGTATCTGCCCCTGGCCGGCTCGCTGACAGCGCGGTTGCGGACGGCGGCCACTGATCCCGGCACGGCGCGCGACCTGTTGTGGATGGCTGCGGACCTCGTCTACGGCATGGCGCTGATGAGTGCGGCGCTGCTGCTGTGGGTGCCCGCGCTGCTGGTCGACGCTGTCTGGTGCGGCGCGGCAAGGAACGATGCAGTGCTGCTGCCGGTGATCGAGCGGCTCGCCGACCTGGAGGCCTCCTGGTCGCACCTGCTGCTGCAGCCCTCCCCGGACGCCGATACGGCCGACCGGATCGAGCAGCTCACCATCACCAGGGCGGGAGCGGTGGCCGCCCACGGCGCGGAACTGCGCCGGATCGAGCGGGACCTGCACGACGGGGCGCAGGCGCACCTGGTGGCGCTTTCCATGCGGCTGGGCCTGGCTCGTCGGGCGTACGACTCCGACCCGGCGACCGCGCGACGGCTGCTGGAGGAGGCGCAGGACCAGGCTGAGACGGCCCTGACCGAACTGCGCCATGTCGTACGCGGCATCCACCCGCCGATCCTGACCGACCGCGGACTGGCGGGGGCCGTCCGTGCGCTTGCGGCGGGCAGCGGGCTGGCCGTCGACGTCGAGACCGGCGGCATCGAGGATGGGCCGCGCGCACCCGCGGCGGTCGAAGCGGCGGCGTACTTCGCGGTGGCGGAGGCGCTGACCAATGCCGCCAAGCACAGCGGCGCCGACGAGGCCCGGGTGGAACTGATCCGGTCACCCGGGATGCTCCGCATCTCGGTGCGCGACGAGGGGCGCGGCGGAGCCCTGGCGAGCGGTGACGGGTCGGGGCTGCTCGGAATGCGTCGCCGGGTGGCGGCGCTCGACGGAACCGTGGGCATCACCAGCCCGGCGGGAGGCCCTACTGTGATCACTGTGGAGCTGCCGTGCGCGTGGTGACCACTCAGATTCAGAGGTAGACCGTCTCCGAGGGGAACCGTCGTGCGGGTAGTGATCGCCGAGGACAACGTCCTGCTGCGG
Organism: uncultured Actinomycetota bacterium; assembly: GCA_963743515.1. Lineage (GTDB taxonomy): Bacteria > Actinomycetota > Actinomycetes > Streptomycetales > Streptomycetaceae > Streptacidiphilus. The sequence continues at coordinate 464,668 of CAVUQN010000028.1, read as the reverse complement.
GAGGGGCTGCAACTGCTCCTCTCGTCCTCGGGGCACGAGGTCGTGGGCGCAGCCTCCACCGGCCCGGAGGTACTGCCGCTTCTGCTCGAGCACCGGCCGGACGTCGCCGTGCTGGACGTCCGGATGCCGCCCGCGTTCCGCGACGAGGGGCTACGGGCGGCCCTCGCCGCCCGCGAGCAGCTGCCCGACCTACCGGTCCTCGTCCTGTCCCAGTACGTCGAGGAGACCTACGCCGCCGAGCTGCTCAGCGGCGGCGCCCGGGGCGTCGGCTATCTGCTGAAGGACCGGGTGGGCCGGGTCGACGAGTTCCTCGACGCATTGGAGCGGGTGGCGGCGGGCGGTACAGCGCTGGACCCGGAGGTGGTGACGGAACTGATGCAGCGCCGCCGCGACCATCCGCTGGACGGCCTCACCCCCAGGGAGCGCGAGGTCCTGGGCCTGATGGCGCAGGGCCAGGACAACGCGTCGATCGCGAAGGCGCTGGTGATCACGGAGCGCTCGGTGCACAAGCACATCAGCAACGTCTTCGCGAAGCTGGGCCTGCCACCGAGCGACACCGGGCACCGCAGGGTGCTGGCGGTCCTCGCCTTCCTCAACTCCTGAGCCCCTGCCTGCCTGAGCCCCTGCATTCCTGAGCCAATCCGGTTCAGGTCGTGCGGCGGCGCAGCACCCGGCGGGCCGGGGCAAGTACGCCCGCGAAGCCGGTGAGCACCGGGACCGCCACCATCAGGCCCAGCTCGGTCGGCGGCAGGTACGGCAGACTGTGGGCGACCGTCAGGGTGAAGGCCAGCAGCGGGAACGCGGCGACGGCCGCGCCCACCACCAGGCCGGTTGCGCTGACCGCTGCCGCCTCCACCCGCAGCATCCGGCGCAGCTGCCCCCGGCTCGCGCCCAGGCGGCGCAGCAGGGCCAGTTCGGGACAGCGGCCGACCGTGATCAGCGCGAGTGTGCTGAACACCGCGATGACGGTGAGGGCGGCGATCGCGGCCATCAGGACCGTCGACATGGTGCCGTTCAGCTGCGCGCCCTCCACAGTGAGGTGAATCGGCGCGGCAGGTGATTGGACCTGGGCTCCCGCGCCGCCGTCGAGACTCTGCAGGGCGTGCCGGACGTCGGTCGTGTTCGCACCCGGGTCCGTCGCGACCAGGACCTGTTCGATGGCCGGCGCGGACATGTGCCGAGCCAGTTCATCCTCCGCCAGCATGAAGTCGCCCAGGGCCAGCGAGCGATCGTAGACCGCAACCACCCGCAACCGCTGCTGCTCCCCGTCGTCGAAGCGCAGAGCCACCGTCGAACCGACCCCGACGTCGAGCGACTTGGCGCGGTCGGCGCCCACCGCCACGGTGCCGGGCTGTCCGAGATCGGTGAGACTGCCGTCGGTCACCCCCGGGTCGAGGGTGCCGGTCAGTCCCCCCGGAGTTATCCCGAGTACGGGCAGCCGGTCCAGCAGCGGGCTCCCCGCCGAAGTGTGCGGCAGGATTACCGTGCCCGGCAGGATGTCCGTGGCCGCCACGGCCCCCGGCACCATAAGGGCCTGCTGCGCCGTGATCCCTGCGCCCGACACCGAGAGCTCGGCGCGCATCGCCTGCTCGGCCTGCGCCGCACCCGCGTGGACCATCGTCGCGCCCGCCGAGAACTGGACCGCGGAGAACGCGATCACCAGCACGATCGGGGTGATCGCCGCGCCCAGTCGGCGGGTGTCCGACGAGCAGGCAGCGGCCGCGAGCCCGCCGGACACTCCGCCGGCACGCCGCATCGGTCCGCCCAGGACGAGCAGCGCGCCGCGAGCGATCCACGGGCCGAGCAGCGCGCAGGCGGCGACCATGGTCACGGCCGCCGTCCCCGCCGCAGCCGCGGCGGTGTCACTGCTCTGCAGGGTCGCGGCACCCGCCGCGCTCACCCCGCAGAACAGCAGGACCAGACCGGTGATCCGCCGGGCCGTCCCCGGTTCCGCAGGGCGCCCTGTCGGTCGGCCGCAAGCGAACGGGACGACCGCCCGCGCGACGCCGACCGTGAGCCCTGCCGTGACCAGGAGCACGGTGAACAGCCAGGGCGGGGTGGGAAGTTCGAGGCCGTCCGGCAATGCGCCTTCGGCCCGTAGCAGGTGCCACAGTCCCAAGAAGGCCGGGACCGCGGCGGCCGCGCCGACCAGTCCGGCCCACACTCCGATCCGCACGACCTCCCTCCCGACCGAGGAGCGCAGCTGGCGCGGCGTCATCCCGACCGCGCGCAGCAGAGCCAGTTCACCAGAGCGCTGTTGGAGTGCCTGGGCCACCAGGGAGGAGAGAACCAGCAGTGCAATCACGAGAACCAGCCCGGAGACCGTGGCCAGCATCCCCAGCAGCTCGCCCTGGACGGGCGTGGTCGCCAGATACTCGGCATCCCCGCGTCCGTCACCTGTCAGCACCTGCAGCGACGAGGAATCCCCCGGAGCCCGCCGGCCCGCACTCATGTCCTGCATGTGGGCGGCGTCCAGGGCGTGCCGCACCTCGGTGTACAGCTGTTGTGCCGAAACACCGGAGGTGGGCAGCACCCCGATGGCGTCGACCGAGGCCGGGTGACCCGCGATCCCCTGCGCGCGGTCCTGGGTGAAGTAGAGCGCCGGCGGACCGTCCGCCACCCCGACGACCCGGTAGCTGCCGTCGGTCGCCGTCGTGACCTCCTGCCCGGTTCGAAGACCGAGGCCGGTACCCGCGACCACCTCGTCGGGCTGCTCGGGGGCCCGCCCGTCACGAAGCTCGTACGGTGCCAACTCGGCCGCCGGCCAGGGCCGTCCGACCAGTGGCTGGTCCTGGACCTGGTTCCGGTCCACCGTTCCCGAGGTCACCGTCCGGCCGTCCGCACGCACCCCGGGCACGGTGAAGACGTCGTCAGCGACCACGGACCCCACCTCCGGCAGCGAGCGCAACAGGTCGACCGTGCCGATCGGCACGCCGACCCTTTCGGTGAGCGCTGCCGTGGCTGTCGTGGGCGGGTCACCCCAGGGCTTCGTCGTGTACTGCGTGGACTGGTTGCCGGTCACCACCACCGGTGCCGCAGCGTACCGGTCCACCGAGGCGTGGCCGAGCGCGGCCGACCCGATGGCCAGGCCCACGCCGCCGAGCAGCGCCGAGACCATCGCGAGCGCCACGAACAGGGACGCCCATGCCCTGCGGTGGGTCTTCAGCGCACGCGAGGCGAGCAGGCGTGTGGCCGCGTTGCCCTCCCGCCACCGCACCCGCGGCCTGTGGACGCGCTTCCTTTCCGGGTGCCTCCCTTCCGTGTTCATCGCTGCCGTCCCAGTCCGCGAAGTACCTGTCGGACGTCGTCGGCCGCCGGGCGCTCCAGGCGGCCCGCGATCCTGCCGGAATCGAGGAAGACCGCCTCGTCGGCCCACTGCGCGGCCATGGGGTCATGGGTGACCAGGACCACCGTCCGACCCCGCTGATCCACCGCCGAACGCAGCAGCGTCAGGACCTCATCGGCGGTCACCGGGTCGAGCGCGGCCGTCGGCTCGTCAGCGAAGATCACCTCCGGCTCAGTGACCAGGGCCCGTGCGATCGCCACCCGCTGCTGCTGCCCCCCGGACAGCCTGGCCGGGATGTCCTCCGCGCGGTCCGCCAGTCCGACCGACGCCAGTGCGGCCAGCCCCCGCTCCCGCGGCGTCGCGCCCGCCAGCATCAGCGGCAGCACGGTGTTCTCCAGCACCGTCAACGACGGCACCAGGTTCAGCGATTGGAAGACGAAGCCGATCCGGTCCCGCCGCAGCCGACTGAGCGCGGTCTCCTTGAGCCCCGCGAGATCGGTCCCCCCGAGCCGCACCGTTCCGCTGGTGGGCCGAACGAGCCCGGCGGCGCACTGCAGCAAGGTGGACTTGCCCGAACCCGACCGGCCCATGACCGCGAGAAAGCTGCCGCGCGGCACATTCAGGCTCGCCTCGTCCAGCGCGGGCGCGACCTTCCCGTACCTGCGGCTGACCTTGTCGAGGGTCAACGCGTCCCCCGACACGGCCGTGACTGCCACGGCAGGGCCGCCGCTCCGCCACTTGATCTCTCCCATAGCTCCCTCGCTCGCTCTGTCCCACGTCAGGCGGCCGAAACCACCACCTATGACGCTAGGGAACGGAGGAATGAGCGAGGAGCCTGCCAGCACCCGTCGTTGAGACAGCACAGATACGTAGGAACAGGTGGAGCCAGCTCCACCTCATGGTCCAAGAAGGAAGACCGGGGCCGTAGCCGGTAACCATTGCCTTCCGTCCACTCGAGCTTGGAGCGGAGACGCTCTGCCAGCGGACCGCCCACCGAACCAAGATCCATCCCAAATCCAGGCCACCGTGCAACCGGGCAGCCGCGGCCGGCCCCTCCGATGAACTCGCGTTCCGACGGCCAGGCGAGGTATTTCATTCTGTTTTGTTGCACCACAGGGTCCGGTTTCTGAGGTTCAGCCATGTAGTGTCCGTTTCCGCCACTGCGAGGGCGGTGGCGTTCTGTTTCACGAGGCGGCTGGTTTTGTTGCGGGCGATGGTTCGGGGGCGGACCGCCGGCGGGCGCGGTGGGCGCGTGAGCGGCAGCGTGGCGAGCAGTGCAGGCGGCGTCGGCCAGTGGTGCCGGCCGGGGGGAGCGGGGTGCCGCACTGGGCGCAGCGGGCCGCGGGCTCGGTCAGGTCGGCGGGTGGGGCTGGCCGGACGCCGGCTGGATCGGCGGCGCGTAGGCGTTCGGTGATGACGCCGGCCTGGAAGCGACTGCCGGCACCCAGGGCTTCGAGGAGTTCGGAGACGTGGCGCCGACAGGTGCGCAGGGAGATCCCCAGGCGGCGGGCGATCGCCTCGTCCTTGAGGCCGTTGGAGAGCAGCAGCAGGATGTTCTGCTTGACGTCCTCGGAGATGTCATGGGAGGCCTGCGGACCGAGGGCGAACGGGGTGGCATTGTCCCAGTCGCGTTCGAAGGCGCTGATCAGGAAGGCGAGCAGGGAGGGTTCGCGCACCAGCAGCGCGCCGCCGCCTCGGGCGGGCAGGAAGGCGAGCTCGCCGTCGATGATGATCATCTGGGGCAGGACGTGGTTGAGGGTGCGGATCTCGGCGCCGGCGGCGATGAGCTGCTCGGCGTTGGCCCGGGTGGGCGGGTCGAAGCGGGTGACGTGCTGGTAGAGGCTGCACATCCTGACGCCGGAGCTCAGCAGTTCGAGGTCGCGCGGCAGCGCCTCGCGCATCGCCCCCGGCGGGAAGGCGCCGCCCGGCTTGGAGACCAGTACCTCGCTGCGGCTGGTGGCGACAGTCTCGGCGAGCATCGCGCGGACCGCGAACTTGTCCGTGAGCAGGTCGATCGCGCCCTGTGGGTGAGCCAGTTGGCGACCGTGCAGGTAGAGCGGCGTCAGCGCGGCGAACTCCTCGCGCAGCAGCTGGACCTGCTCGCGTTCACGGTACAACTCGGCCTCCTGGTGGCGGAGCCGGGCCTCGCGATCGGAGAGCAGCTGCGCACCGGCGGCCTGCGGGCTCTGCGCCTGCCAGGCGGGGCCGGTCGGCGGGTCGTCGAGGGGCTTGAGCAGGCAGGTGGCGCTCAGGGTCTCGATCGCCGCCCGCACGGCGGCCTCCGACAGTTGGGTCTCGTCGGCGGCGCGCGCCACCATGGCTTCGGTCAGGGGGCCGTTGACAAGGGCCCATCGGTAGAGGGTCTGGTCCTGCTCACCCAAGACCCGGTGCGGTACTTCGCCTGCCATCGATTACCTCCTAAACGTGCATGGCGCGCAGATGAGACCCGCAACCCCTCCCGCCGCCCGGCGTACTACTGCCACTGTTCTCTCAGTCGGAACGCCGCAGGTAGGGCGGCCGAGACGTAGCCAGGTGCTGGACAGTCAGGAGGAAGATCCCGTGAAGAAGAGGTTCGCACGGCGGACGGCCGCCATCGCACTGGGGTTCGCAGTGGCCGCAGCGGTCGGGACAGGGGCCGTGAGTCACACCACCACCGCCTGGGACTCGGTGCAGCACTCCGCCGCCGGCTTCCCCTGCCCGAAGATCCACACCACGGCCTGGGGTGACGACTGCGGCCCCCACGGGCATCCTGGCTGGCACCGGCCCCTGTAGTACCCCCGGGAACACTCCCGGGTGCGGTGCAGCGGAATCCATCCGCTGCCGGGTGGGTGGGTGGGTCCCGCCCCGGAAGACCGGTCCCCGGATCCATCGACCGATCAAGACATCGTGTGCAGCGGCGAAGGCTGAGGCCGGCGCGCCGCGCGGCCCCAGCCTTCGCCAGAGCTCGAAGGGCTCGTGAAGGGGGAGGAGGTCACCGTGCGGCGGGCCCACGCCGCGACGGTCAACGCTCTGCATGCCTCGTCGGTTCTCGCGACGGCCCGAAGACACCTGGCGCCGGAGTCTCTCTCCATGCCCAACCTGGCAGGGGCACCACAAAAGTCGGCCAGTGCCCACGCGGCCACCGCGAGAACCCATCACATCGACCATCCGGGAGCCCCTGTGGGGCGATCCGGAACCGCTTACTCACGGATTAGGACGCATTCATGATTCAGCAGAAGACCGCCTCGACCACGGCCGTGAGCAGGAGGCGGGTGGCCAAGGGCGCAGCCGCGCTGGCGGCTCTCGCCACGCTGGTGCTGGGTTCGGCGTCGGCCGCGTCGGCCGCCACGCACCAGCCCGAGGGGTCGGGCCCGGTGTCCCTCTCGGCGCGCGGCACCGTGGTGTCGATCTACAACGGCACTTCAGGCTACATCTACCGGAACTACAGCTCGCTGTCGCACGGGGTGTGGAACGACGCCACTCCGCCCCAGCAGATCGCGACCTCGACCACTGCCTCCTTCGGCTCCCACTCCTCGGGGTTCATGACCGGCACCCAGGGCGAGGTGCAGTACCAGCTCACGCAGGGGGAGGCGACAATCACCTGGGACAACCCCTACTCGGGCAGCAACTCGTACAGCTGCTCAGTGCCAGCCGGATACACCTGCGCATGGACCGGTGGCAGCGGCAACAACGCCTCGGTCACGTTCACGCTGGGCGGCGGGCCGGCCGCCAACAGCGTGGTGAAGTCGGACCTGGTGTCGCGGTCGGCGGCCCGGAGCACCTACGTCAAGCTCCAGAACCGCACGCCCTCGGAGATGGACCGCACCTCGTCCTCGCTCTCACACGGGACGTGGAGTGAGAACATGCTCCCGCCGGACGCGATCTACCCGATGAATGACGGCGTCTGGGAGTCGCAGTCCAACGGGTTCATGACCGGCACCCAGGGCACGGCCGTCTTCAACATGGCCGCCGTGGGAAACGTCGTGATCTCGTGGGACAACCCTTACTCGGGCAGCAACTCGTACGGCTGCACGGTGCCGAGCGGATACACGTGCTCGCGGGCCGGCGGTTCGGGCGACAGCGCCAACGTCACCTTTACCGTGGCGCAGGGCTGATCCGATGAAGATGATGAAGATACTGCGCACCCGCTCTCTTCCCGGCGCCGAGGTGGGATTCGGAGCGCCGACCGACCCGGGCCGCCTCGGGGCCATCCGACGGCGGGCCACCGCCTTCACGGCGGCCCTGCTGGCCGCGGCGGCCATGGCTTCCGCAGGCCCGGCCATGGCGGCGCCCGCCGCCCCTGCTCCGGGCCGCGTCCTGGTCACCACCGGCCAGCACTACGTGCTCGCGTCGCAGGCACAGCCCAACCTCTGGCTCGGCGAGCTCAGCTACGACAACATCGTCGCCAGGGCCAGCGGGCTCTGGTACGGCGGCACGCACGACGAAGCGGTGTGGACCGCGACCGTCAGCGGCGGGGGCGTGCAGCTGGAGAACTACGAGACCGGCGGCTACCTCGACCAGTGGAGCGGCAGCGTGCAGTCGCTCTGGGGAGACGGGAACTTCTGGACCATGGTTCCCGGAGCAGGCGGAAGCTTCGCGCTGCGGGACCGCTCCACTGGACGGTATCTCGCGGTCAACGCAGCGGGGGTGGCCATCCTGGCAGCCAACGCCTACTTCTGGATCCTGGTGAACGCCGTCCCGTAGCGGCCGGATACCCGGCGGCCAAGGAAGGCTCCGCCGCCCCTGGCCGAGGGCGCGCGCGAAGAGGTGCACCCGGTCTGCGGTCAACGGCGACGTGCCGAGCTCGGCGCGGTAGTCCGTGAGCGCCTCAGGCCGGCCCGCTCGGCCAGGTCGGGTGCACGTTCCGCCACTCCCGCAGGCGCCGCAGTCGGGAGCAGATGCCGGGAGCAGATGCCCAGCTCTTCTCCCGGTACGCGCTCCGAGCGCAGGCTGCACCGCCCCTCGACTCCGGCGCAAGGTACGCCCCCGGCCATCGCTGGCCGGGGGCGTCTCTCCGCGCCCGGGAGCCGCGATCATTGGGGCGACATCCGGGCGATGATCCTGCGCAGTCGCCCCGCATTTCGAACGCATTGGCGAAGCAGTGCGAACGTGGTGCAGCCCGAAGCCCGGCCCCGGACTTGCGTCCTGAGCGATGAACCAGCGTTCCGACCGCAAGGCAATGCCCCAGCTGCCCGGACCGGGGGCAGATCGCGGTTCTCTCCCGGTCAGCGCCTCATCTGGTGATGGTGAAGTACTGCCACGCCCCCGTGCTGTTCAGGCTGGTGTGGTCGGACGGTGGGCGGTAGTACGCAGCGTCGATGCGGAAGAGGTGTCCGGTGCCGCCGGTGATGGACAGGCGGTCCATCAGATAGCTGTATCCGCTACCGGTCGAACTGAGCTTGGCGCAGGACTGGGTGGTGACCCTGTGCCAGGTCGATCCGGAGTACTCCTGCAGTTGCACCTCGACGCACTGGCCAGGCTTGGCCGGGTACACCTCGACGCTGAAGAAGGGGACCGTGATGCTGTGGAAGACGCGGTAGGTCTCTCCGTATTCCTTCACGCTGGTGTAGTAGAGGCCCAGGTTGTTGACGATGCCCGCGTAGGACCAGACGTCGGCCGCCGCGGTCGCCGGGGCGTAGCGGGTCCGATCGCTTCGACGCGAACGCAGTTCCCCCGGAACCGCCAAACGACCGTTCGGACAGACTTTAGATCCGGGCCGCATGGCTCGTGCCGCTGGAATCCCCATGCCATCACCGAAGGGCCTACTCGCCACCGCGGGCCAGAGCGATCCCAGCACCACCCCGGTCTTCGCAGACCTGCCCTCCTGCCGCACACGTCGCGGTGATCGCCCCGGGGCGGACTCCCGGAGACCGACCGCCGTGTCCTAATCTGGGCGTCATGTCGAACCCTGACGGGCTGCTCGTCGACATCGCCGCGATGGTCGAGTCCGAGCACAGCAACCAGATGTCCTTGACCGTGGTGGTCCCCGGCGCGGTGATCACCGGCAGGCTGGCGCCGGTGTCCCTGTGGTGGGAGCGGGTGGCGGAGGTCCTCCAGGCCTCGGACCACCTCAAGCCGTTCGCCTCCCTCTTCGCCCCGCCCGCCGACGGCGCGCCCGCGCGGCCGACCCACCTCCACCTCCACCGCGCGAAAATCCTGCAGGGCGACTTCGGGCTGCCCCACACCGGCGGCATGTACCGCATCGCCATCGAAGACATCAGCAGCTGGAGCATCGGGGACCTCAGCTACTCCGACGCCTGAGCCCGTTGAGTGCGAGCCCGACCGTCTGCTTCGGCGTTGGATTCGGCGAGACGGGCTGCTGGTGAGTCCCGAGCGCCGGACCAGGGGCGGGGCGGGGAGCCGGGCCGAAGCGGGTTGGGGCCTGGACGCCCGCGGTGAGGCAGTGCCGGCGGGGAGCCGGTCCGGTGCCCGCCGAGGGGGCTCTGTGCCCGCCGCCGGCGCAGCTACCGGTGTCCGTAGCGGCCGAGGTCGCGGACCATCAGGAGGAGGTACCCGGTCCTGGACGGGCGCCTTCCGGCTCTGTCGGCCCGTGGGGCGGCCGGGCCGGGCGGCCCCAGGCATCAGGGGCCGCCGCGCAAGTCCTCGGCCGTACCGACTACCACCGCTTCGACAACCTGGGCCACTGCCTCATCGCCGACCACGGCTGGACCGACCTGGCCGACTACTCCCTGAACGGGCGAGGCCGGCACCCGAGCTGACCCTGGTCCGCCTCGCCCAGGCGTGGGCGCAATAGCGCCCAGGTCCCAGTCCGGCGGCGACGACCGTGCTCGTACCCCGTCGCCGCTCGAGGTCGGTTACCTCACTGTCGAACGCACGGAAATCTATGTTGGCTGGAGTAGACATCGGGCTGTGATGTAGCTAGGGTTTCTCTCGTAGCCCAGAAGGACAGTAGGGCCTGGCAGAAACGAACTGCCGGGCAGCAGTATCCGCGAGTGCAGTACGCAGGACGGTTCGGTGGTGGAGTTCCGAAGCCAGGGCTGTTGCAGGACGGCGACGGAACTGACCTCCGGACCGGGTGGCCCGCAGTGATCAGGGGCCGCCGCAGGCAGTACCGCAGTAGCAGTACCCGCAAGTGCAGTTCGCAGGACCCAGCAGTGAACCAAGTGAGTGGTACCTCGGTGAAGGCGTCGGCTGCGGGCGCGCGCACCGGGAGGTTCGGCAGTGGGGTTCCAAGCCAGAGCAGGTGCAGGACGGGCGACGGGGCTGACTGCCGAAGAGTGGCGCTGTCACAGGCCGCTGCGCAGTACGCATCACCAGCAGTACGCATTCCCCCGTTTGGTAAGTGATTGTTCCCAGAGGAAGAACGGAGGAGCTAGGCGCCATCAGGATCGCCCGGGCGGAAGTCTTGAGCCCGGGTACCGCAGGACATCGATAGTGAGGTGGTCTGAGGTCAAGCAACCGCGATCCCCGCACACCCGACAGCAGCCAGGTCGGACAAGCGGAAACAGAAGGCCGGCGCAGTACCAGGGCCGGCAGATGGTGTAGCAGTTCCTTCGGGGCCCGGGCGCCAGATGGCACCCGGGCCCCTCGACGCGTTCCAAAAGAGAGGCAAAATGACAGCAGACGACTCGTTCGGCCGTCTCGACGACGACGACTACCCCGCCTACACCATGGGCCGGGCCGCCGAGATGCTCGGCACCACCCAGGGCTTCCTGCGCGCCATCGGCGAAGCCCGCCTGATCACCCCCCTGCGCTCCACCGGCGGCCACCGCCGCTACTCCCGCTACCAGCTGCGCATCGCCGCCCGCGCCCGGGAACTGGTCGACCACGGCACCCCCATCGAGGCCGCCTGCCGCATCGTCATCCTCGAAGACCAGCTCGAAGAAGCCATGCGCATCAACGCCGAATACCGCCGCGCCGCCGAATCAGCCGACCCAACGGCCGCGACCTGAGGCAGCCCGGACCGGACGGGATACCTCTACCCCGCCCATCACCTTCAAGCGGACGGATGCCCCGGACAGCCGTGCCGCCCGAGCTGAGGCGGTGGTCCATGACTCAGTTCGATCGAAGGTGGACCCCCACGCTGGAAACCCGACGGGGCGAAGGGCATGGCAGAGACCGGCCTGGGACCGGACCGGCCCCTCGCAGTTCACACCTGCCGACAGGCAACACGCACCCCGGCTGAATCGATGCGGCACGCTGCTCGGGGGAAACCGGCTTGGGATCGTCGACAGCGAGTGGCCAGGCCCTCCATGAGAAATCCGGAGCCGGCTCGCTGTCGTTGACAGGCCCGGAGAGGAACAGTGCGATCACGTCGTCGGCGCTGGACTGTCGCTTCCGTGGGAGCTGCGGTCATACTGGCAGCAATGACAAATATGCGTATGGCCAAGCGTCACCTGCCCTCCAGTCCCTTCAAGACCGTGGCAGCGCCCCCGGACCGGTTCTTCGCGGTGGGCAGCCGGGTCACCCACGACGTCTACGGCCTGGGTCGGGTCACCGCGGTCGAGGACGGTGTCGCGGTCGTGGTCGACTTCGGTGCGCTCCTGAGGCGCGTCGCCAGCCCGTACGCCAAGATGACCGGCCTGTAGCAGCCGTCCGAACCCCGGCCGGGGCGCTGCTGGACCTTCCCCTCGTAAGGTTCAGGTCGCCCCGGCTTGCCGTCCGTGCCCCGGCGATCATGGCGTCATGCGTGGCGGCTACGATTTCGGTCCATGTCTCCGAGTCCTGGGGCCGGGGTACTGCGACGCCACGACGGCCACCCCTTCGCACAATTGGGTGTGCTGGTGTGGGACGACCTGCACCAGCTCGGGATGCTGGTCTTCGACGCGGAGGCCCCGCACGAGGGACGCGGGCGCGGCGTCTCACTGCTGCTGTCGGAGTCGGGCGTCATGCTGGGCTGGATCCTGGCCGACGAGTCGCAGATCGACGAGGACACCCCCGGGGGCCGGCAGGGGGCGCACCTCGGTGACGATCCTGACCGGTGCGCTGTCGAGTGTGCTGCTGGCACTCGGGTACCGGGTACGGGTGGAGTACATGGACGGCGCCATCCCCGCCCCGTACCTGTACGTGGACGGCTTCACCGCGCGCCCCAACTGACAGAGCCCCGACGACTACCGGCTGCCCCCGCACGGTGTCAGTTGCCCTCGACACCAGCGGCCCGGGCTGTTTTGCCCAGGACGGCCTGCGGACTGCCTTTGCCTGCTACAGTCGTTCTTGTTGCAGTTGTGGTTCCCATGAACTTATGTGTGCGCCTGCTGGCTTTCAGCGACAGGCGCATTTTTGTTTTCCCGGACAAGTGCCGGGCTGGTCATCATCACGGCGGCGCGAAACGCGCGGCATGCGGGTTTCGGTACAGGCCCCATCAAGGAGTTACATATATGGCTACTGGCACTGTGAAGTGGTTCAACGCGGAAAAGGGCTTTGGCTTCATCGAGCAGGACGGTGGCGGCGCTGACGTGTTCGCCCACTACTCGAACATCAACGCCCAGGGCTTCCGTGAGCTGCTTGAGGGCCAGAAGGTCGAGTTCGACACCACGCAGGGCCAGAAGGGCCCGCAGGCCGAGAACATTCGTCCGCTCTGACGCTTGGCCGCAGCACTTGTCGCTGCGAAGCACCTGCCCGCATCAATCGAACAGTGGTGCGGGCGGGTGGCGCCACCCTTTCTGAACTTCTTTCCGGCCCGCTTTTCGGGCCCTCTGGCTCCGCCACCGGCGATCAATCCTCGCGAGACGCTCCGCGCCGCGTTCGGATATCGCCCCTGCCGTGACTCTCTGGTTTTTTCTTCTTGCGAGTACGGTTCGAGGTTTCTGCCGCCCCGTTTCCTTCGGGTGTGCGCCGACCGTAGGTGACGTGCCGCACGGTTCCACCGTCCACGCCCCGCATTCTTTTCTTCTGGCTCGTTCGTGTGATCTCCCCGCGCCTGCTCAGGCGCGGCCTGGAGCCTTCCTCGACACGCGCCCCCTTGAGGAAGGTCCTCCTGTGACTCCCGTGATCCGCTCCAACCGCTCCTCCGGCCGTAGTTCCAGCCCCCACGCCCGCGCCGCCTCGCACAGCGAAAGCGCTGGTTCCTCCTACGGGCGCCGCCCCAGCGGCGGCCAGCGTCCGTCGTCCCCGAGGGGCCGTCAGAACGACTCTGCACAGGGAGAGTTCGCGCTTCCGGTCAGCACCACTCCGGCGCTCGCGGCCGTTGAGGCGTTCGCCGACCTGGACATGCCCCGCGCTCTGCTGGACACGCTGGCCCGGCAGGGCGTCACTGCGCCGTTCCCGATCCAGGCGGCGACGCTGCCTAACTCGCTCGCCGGCCGTGACGTCCTGGGGCGCGGCCGTACCGGGTCCGGCAAGACCATCGCCTTCGGCCTGGCCGTACTGGCCCGCACCGCCGGACGCCGGGCCGAGCCGCGCCAGCCGCTGGCCCTGGTGCTGGTCCCCACCCGGGAACTCGCCCAGCAGGTCACCGAGGCGCTGACGCCCTATGCCCACGCGGTCCGACTGCGGCTGGCGACCGTGGTCGGCGGCATGTCGATCAGCCGTCAGGCCCAGGCCCTCCAGCGCGGGGCCGAACTGGTCATCGCCACCCCCGGCCGCCTCAAGGACCTCATCGAGCGCGGCGACTGCCGCCTGGACCAGGTCACCGTCACCGTCCTGGACGAGGCCGACCAGATGGCCGACATGGGCTTCCTGCCCCAGGTCACCGAACTCCTGGACCAGGTCGCCCCCGGCGGCCAGACCATGCTCTTCTCGGCCACGCTGGACCGCAATGTCGACCGCCTGGTCCGCCGCTTCCTGAACGACCCGGTCACCCACTCGGTCGACCCCTCCTCGGCGACCGTCAGCACCATGGAGCACCACCTGCTCCACGTGCAGAACAGCGACAAGAACGCGACCGTCGCCCACATCGCCTCCCGCACCGGGGGCGTCATCATGTTCACCGACACCCGCCACGGCGCCGACCGCCTGGTCCTGGAGCTGCTGGCCAACGGGGTCAAGGCGGCGGCGCTGCACGGCGGCAAGTCCCAGCCCCAGCGCACCCGCACCCTGGACCAGTTCCGCAACGGCCAGGTCACCGCACTGATCGCCACCAACGTCGCCGCCCGCGGCATCCACGTCGACGGACTGGACCTGGTCGTCAACATCGACCCGCCCACCGACCACAAGGACTACCTGCACCGCGGCGGACGCACCGCCCGCGCCGGCGAGTCCGGCACCGTGGTCACCCTGGTCCTGCCCAACCAGCGCCGCGAGATGACCCGCATGATGCACACTGCCGGCATCACCCCCCACACCACCCAGGTCCACTCCAGCGACTCCGAGCTCGCCCGGATCACCGGAGCCTGCGTGCCCACCGGCGTGCCCGTGGTGATCAGCAACCCGGTGGTCGAGCGCCCCCGCCGCACCGGTTCCTCCGGCCGCAACCCGCGCAACCGCTCCGCGGCCCCCACCGCACGCAGTACACAGGGCGCCCCCGGCGTTCGCAGCCGCTCACCCCGGAGCGCCACCGTCGCGGCATAGGTACCCACAGGCGAGTACCCGTCGGTTGACGACGGGGCCCTCCCCACAGAGCCCTGACGACGTTGTCCGCCGGACACCCGGGGCAACGCCCTCGGAACCTTGAGAAGGCGCCTTACCGCAACATGACGCAGAGCGGCTGGCCAGGACCCCGTACGGGGTGCCTGGCCAGCCGCTCTGTGATCGTTGTTCAGGCGCTGACGAGCTGCTGCGGGGTGCTTGCGCCGCTACTGATCAAGGTCGGGCGAACACGCAGTATTTGGCGAAGCCCTCAGGCCCACATCAAGCCTGCTGGCCAATGGCCGCCAACAGCGGTACGCGGCAGGGCATTCACCAGCACCCATCCACCATTGCCCCTGACATGTGACGGCGCGTCACCATCATCAGCCAGTCATGCAACGTGATGCGGGCGAAATCCGGGCACACTGCGGGCTCCCCGACGAAGCCGCAAGTCAGCCAATCGCACCGAAAGACCGCAGCACCTCCGTACAACAGATGTTCAGTACGAGTCCGTCGCCGTCAAAAGGCGCCCTGACCAGTAACTATGCACATCAAGGACAGAAGCGCGCCCAACCCCCGACGATGAAGAATGAGCACCGCCCTCCGGGAGTTGGTGTCACACGGCTTCTACCAGCGCTTATGTGCCCACAGAACGGACATGTCAGGCACTCTAAAGTGCCCGACATGTCCGTTCTGTCATGAAATTTTGTCCTGGTTTGTGCCCCAGGCAGGATTCGAACCTGCGACACCGGCTTTAGGAGTTTTCCCCAGTCAAGCCGCTGACCTGCAACGATGCGGCGACATGATCACTGAGCTGCGAAAATCACTCTCGGTGGATCTCGTCGTTGCCCATCATTTCTCATCCTCATACGGGCGAAATCCGGGCCGCTGGAGCCATGTCGTGACAGTCCCCTGTGGCCTTCTGAGGTGCCGTATTGAGCCTACTGGTGAGCGGGGACACAGCAGGAACCCGGCGTCGGCGGCGGGTGCTCAACAGGTGACCTCGTCGAGTGTCTCTGCGATTAGGCGGACGGATCCCGGGCGGTGGGGTCAGCGGACGAAGACCGGTTTCCGGGGCGGGTCGAGCAGGACCGCCGGCGCGTCGTCGAAGCGGAGCGGTGCGGAGTAGACCGGGCCCGGCTGGACGGCCCCGGTCCGGAGCAGGTCGAGCACGACGGGCACGTTCGGCGTGATCTGCGCCAGGCCGGTGCATACGGTGATGCCGGCGGCGTACATGTCGAAGTACGGGAACGGCATGTCCGTGAAGTACACCGAGCGGATCGAGCAGGTCCCGCCCGGGGCGGTGGACCTCAGCGCGCAGGCCAGGCCGGCGGCGCTGCCGGAGGCGTCCACGGTGGCCTCGAAGACGCCCTCGACGCGCTCGGGGTGCCGGCCGCAGATCACATGCGCGGCGCCGAGCCGGGTGGCGAGCGCCACGGCCTCCGGGTCCTTGTCGATGTACGTCACCTCACCCGCACCGAGGGCGACGGCGAACATGACCGCGAACAGCCCGAGGCTGGCGGTCCCGCCGACTATCAGCACTCTGGCGTCGGGGTGCTCGGCCATCGCGTCGCGTACGCCCTGGTAGGCGTCGGTGAGGTTGTCCGAGCAGGAGACGGCCGCCGCCGGATCCAGCCCGTCCGGCAGCGGCACCAGCGACGTCGCGGCGTAGGGGACTCGGACCAGTTCGTCGAACAGGCCCCCGTGCGGACCGCCCAACGGGACGCCGTACGCGGCCAGCGGCGGGGTGGCCGAGCAGTTCGCCGGCCGGCGGGCCAGACAGTGCACGCACGTACCGCAGCTCAGGTGCCACGGGATCACCACCCGGTCGCCGGGGCGCAGCCCGGCCGCGCCCGCGGCGTCGCCCACCGCCACGACCTCGCCGACGGCCTCGTGGCCGAGGGCGAACGGTCCGGGCATCGGGGTGCGCCCGGTGACGATGCGCCGGTCCAGGTCACAGGTGCTGGACGCGATCGGGCGTACCAGCGCGTCGGTGTCGGCGGCCAGGACCGGCGTGGGGACCGATCGCCATCGCACCTGTCCCGGTTCGACGTAGAACAGGCTCCGGATCTCGGACATGGGTTCCTCTCGGTTGGCGGGCCACTGCGTCAACTGCCTGCTGGGGTCGGGTCGTGGGCAGGGCGCGGGCTAGACCCGGGCGTGGGCGTCCAGCACGTGGGCGACGGCCTCGGTCACCTTCGCCGCGAAGGCGAGGTTCAGCCACTCGTCCGGCACGTGCATGTTCGAGTCCGCGCCGAGCGCCCCGGTGACCAGGAACTGCGCCCGGGGGTAGTGCTCTGCGAGCATCGTCATGAACGGCACACTGCCGCCGATGCCGACGCCCTGGTGCCGCCCGCCGAGCACTGCGTCGCCGACCGAGTCCAGTGCCTGGGTCAGCCACGGCGCCGGCGTCGGCGCGTTCCATCCGTCCTGTGCGAAGACGTCGTCGAGTTCCACCTGCGCGTGGTTCGGCACGTCCGTGGTCAGCGCCTGCTCCAACTCGGCCAGTGCGGCCCGGGAGTCGGCGGTCGGCGGGAGCCGGAAGCTCAGTTTGAGCGAGGTGGAGGCGCGCAGCACGTTGCCCGCGTCGGCCGGCTCCGGCAGCCCGGACGCGCCGGTCACCGCGAGCGCCGGCCGCCAGGTGCTGTTGAGGATCAGCTCGACGTCGTCCTCGGACTCCGGACGCACGCCGTCGGCCAACGGGTGCCGCCGCTTCGGCGCGCCGGGGTCGAACCGGGCCAAAGCCTCGGCCCCGGCCCGGCGTTCGGCCGGTATCTGCACGTTCATTGCCGGGAGCTTGATCCTGCCGGTCCCGGCGTCCTCGACCCGCTCCAGCAGCGCGCGCAGGACCCGGAACGAGCTGGGCACGATGCCGCCGGCCAGGCCCGAGTGCTGAGGCGAGGTCAGCACCGTGACCTTCACCGTGGCCTGCACGATCCCGCGCAGGCTGGTGGTCAGCCTCAGCCGCTCGTAGTCGCCGCCGCCCGCGTCCAGGCAGACCACCAGCGAGACGTCGCCGAGCCGGCCCGCCAGGTGCTCCATGTACGCGGGCAGGTCCCGGCTCCCCGACTCCTCGCCGGTCTCCAGCAGCAGCACCGACCGGGCGTGCTCGCCGCCGGTCGCGTGCACGGCCTCGATCGCCAGCGCCGCCGCGTACCCCGCGTAGCCGTCGTCGACCGCGCCGCGGCCGTACAACCGGTAGCCGCGGACCATCGGCTGCCACGGATCGAGCCCTTCGGACCAATCGCCGGCCGGGGGTTGCTTGTCGAGGTGGCCGTAGAGGACGACCGTTCCCTGGGCGACCGCGCCCGGGGTCGCGGGCACATCGACCACCAACAGCGGTGAGCGGCCGTCCAGTTGGAGGATCTCCAAGCCGGCGCCCGGAAGCCCGCGAGCGGCGATCCAGTCCCGTACATGCTCAACGGCCCTGCGCAGGTGCCCGGTTTCGGCCCAGGAGGCGTCGAAGTCGGGTGAGAGAGCGGGGATCTTGATGTACTCGGCCAGACTCGGCAGCGCCGAGGCCATCCAGCCCGTTTCCACCACGCCGTGCACGCTGCTGTGGTCCATGAGACTCTTCCTGTCGGGTTCGCCGCGACCGGGACGGTCGTGGCGGATGGTTTCAGTGGTCGTGGGTCCATGCGTCGGGTGCGTCGTCCAGTTCGATCCGCAGGATGCCGGTGATCCGGGCGACGGTCATGTAGTGCCCGACGAGGACGATGACGTTCACGAGTTGACGGTCCGTCAGTACTGCTCGGGCGGAGCCGAAGGTCTCGTCGGTGGTGTCGGTGCCGGCCACGCAGGCGTCCACGAACGTGAGCAGGGCGGCGACGTCGGCGTCGAGTCGGCCGAAGCCGCCGGACTCGATGTCGGAGATCTGCTGCTCGCTCCAGCCGGCCGCGCGGGCCTGGTCGAGGTGCTGGAAGCGTTCGTAGGCGCTGTAGCTCAGCGCCGCGACCCGCAGGATCGCGGCCTCCCGCCAGGCGGGGTCGAGGTCGGTCGCGCGCAGCGCGTTGGCGGACTCGGGCAGCAGCCCGGCCAGCCGGTCGTCGAGCAGCAGCACGGCCCGGGTGAGGTTGGACGGGAACCGGTTGTACTGGGCCTGCTGCGAGTCTTTGAGTGTCGCGCTGTCGGCAAGCGGTATCCGGCTCATCGGGTCACCTCGTTCAGGAAGGCGTCGATGTGGCCGGTGACCGTGTCCGGCCGTTCGATGGGGGACAGGTGGGCGGCGTCCGGGACGATCCGCAGACGCGCCCGGGGGATCGCCTCGCACAGGTGCCGGGCGCTGGACAGGGGCGAGCTGGAGTCGTGCTCGCCCACCAGGACCAGCGTGGGCGCGGTGACCACCGGGAGCCGCTCGGCGACGTCGAAGGCGGCGATCAGCTCCCACAGTGCCGCGTGCGTGTGCGGGTCGTCGTGGAGCAGCGTCTTGGTGGCGCGGTCCACCAGATGCGGCCGCCGCGCGAGGGTGTCGGGCATGAACCAGTGGGCGAACAGGCCCGGCAGGACCGCGGCCATGCCCTCGCGCCGGGCCGTGTCGGCGCGCTCGCGCATGGCGGCCTGGCCGCCGGGCGAGAAGTTGGCGGCGGTGTCGATCAGCACCAGGGAGCGGACGAGTTGCGGACGGTCCAAGGCGATCGACTGGGCGATCAGGCCGCCGACCGAGAGGCCGACGAGGTGCACCGGGCCGGCGTCCAGGTCGGTGATGGCCGCGCCGATCGCCGCCGACACGTGCTCGACGGTGATCTCCTCCGCCCGGCCCCGACTGCCTCCGTGTCCGGGCAGATCAAGGGCGACCACGTCGTGGTCGCGGCGCAGGGCGTCGAGTTGCGCGTCCCAGTAGGTCAGGTCGAGCCCGGCCGAGTGGAGCAGCACGACCGGCGTCCCACCTCTCGGTCCGGTGCGGATGGCGTTGACAGCGGTGGCGTCGGTCGCGGTGGCGTTGGTGGAGAACATGCATCCAGCGTCTGTCAGCGCAGTCATCATGTCCAACGATGAGTAATGATGGGATTAATCACCGTAGCTGATAAATTTCGGTCCGTGGACCTTCGCCGGCTCGAATCCCCATGTGGCACGGGTTCGCCGTGGCCGGGGGCCAGAAGCCGTAGGTCATCAAGAAGGCTCTGGCCACCGGGTATCCACCGGTCTCCCTGCGCTGCGGCCGTGGAGCGGTGACGCGGCAAGCGTTGCGGACGGTTGTGGACGCGGGCACCCCCCCGATCCGCAGGGACTGCGGGGCGGGCGGTCAGCCCCTGAGGTCGGCGATGAGGCATTCGGCGACGGCGGCGGGTGACGGCATGGCGGCGATCTCGTCGCCGATGCGGGTGGCCGCGGCGGCGAACGCCGGATCGGTCAGCACTGTACGCAGCGCGGCGGCCGCGGCTTCGGGAGCGTTCCCGCCCGGCGGCAGCGCCGTGCCCGCGCCGGCGGCGGCGACCCGGTCGGCCTGGACGAACTGGTCCGCCCCCTGCGGCAGGATGACCAGCGGGATGCCTCGGGCGAGCGCGCCCAGGGTGGTGCCCGCGCCGCCGTGGGTGACCACCGCCGAGACACCTTCGAGGAGTTGGGCCATGGGTGCGAACGGTGCGAACTCGACCCGTCCCGGTGCGAGGTCGTATTCGTCGGTCTTGCCGTCCACGCCGAGGGTGGCGATCAGATCGACGTCCAGGTCGGCCAGGGCGTGCAGCAGCGGGCCGACGACAGCCGGATCGGCGAAGTGGGTGCCGAAGGTGACGAGTACCCGCGGGCGGGCCGCGGCCGACGTGGAGGGGCTGGAAGCGGCTGCCTCGGGTCCCTGGTGCGGCTCGGGCCGGAGCGGGAGGTGCTCGGCGGCAGGCTGCACGCCGTCGAACTGCAGGCCGGGCGGGCAGGTGTCGAGCAGCCAGCGACCGGAGGGCACGGCGATGGGGGCGGGCAGGTCCCGGTCACGGTAGCGCGACGCGACGAGGGCGCGCATCGCCTCCAGGAAGGCCGGCGGCACAGCGGGGCCAAGGGCCAACGTGGCGACCGGGGTGCCGAGCGTCGCGGCGGCAAGCGGTCCGACGAAGTCGAACAGCTCACTCACGACCAGGTCGGGGGCCCAGGAGTCGGCCGCGGCTATCGCCTCGGCTGCGGAGAGGTCGACGCGGGTGCCGGCGAAGAACTCCGCGACACCCTCGGGGGTGGGATCGGCCGCCGGGTCGGCGCCAGTACGCCGCGCCACCTCGGCGAACAGCACATCGGGCAGGGGGCCTGCGGCGAGCGCCTCGAAGCCTTCGGCCTCGATCAGCGGCGCCAGGCCGGCCGCGGTGAGGACTCCGACGGTGTGGCCCTGCCCCTGGAACGCGCGGGCCAGCGGGAACAACGGGAGGAGGTGCCCGAAGGCTGGCGTGCTGGAGAAAAGGATCTTCATGCCGATCAGAATAGCATCTACTCGATAGAAGACGATTCTGATGAGAAGAAGTCGGTATGATGAAGTCGTGACAGCATCGATCCAGCATCGAGCCAGCCGCCGACAGGACAGCGCCGCCTACACCCGGGAGGCGATCCTGGCCGCGGCCTCCGAGTTGTTCTCCAGCCGCGGGTACACGGCGACCACGGTGAACGAAGTCGCCGCCAAGGCCCGGGTGGCCGTGGCCACCGTCTACACCAGCGTGGGCGGCAAGCCGACCTTGTTGCGCGCCCTCATCGAGAGAGGCGTCAACGAGCCCCGGACCACGGAGACTCTCACAGCGGTGGCCTCGGCCGACGATCCGCGCGAGGTCATCCGGCTGACCGCAGCCGGTACCCGGTACAGCAACGAGGCGAGCCGGGAGATGGTCGCGCTGATGCTCTCCACGGCCAACACCGTGCCGGAGATCGCCGAGGCAATGCGGGAGGCCGTCACCGCCTACCGGCAGGCATTGGGCGCGGTGGCCGGCAGGCTCGACGACCTGTCCGCCCTGCGCGGCGGCCTCGGCGTCGAGCGGGCCACCGACATGCTCTGGTACTTCTTCGGCCTGCACTCGTGGCACCAACTGGTGGAGGACAACGGCTGGTCCTACGAGGACGCGCAGAGCTGGCTGGCCGAGTGCGCCGGGGCGGCACTACTGGCCCCGGAACACGCCGCGACCAAGCCACCCCGCTGAACCCGGCGGCTTGCCGCCTACCTCGCCGCGTCGGCGCCCGGGCGGCTGCTGACGCGTGCCAGTACGGCGGTCGCCAGGTCGCGGGCGGCGGGGCCGAGCTTCCGGGTCGTCGGCAGGACCAGGCTGACGTCGAAGTTCGGCGCGGGCAGCGGCCTGAGCACCGGGATTCCGATCGGCGACGGCGCGGAGGACGGCGCGATCAGCGCGATGCCCAGGCCCGCGCGGACCAGGTCCACGACGGTGGCGACGTCGCCCACCTCGATCTCGACCCGGCGCGCCAGGCCGAGCGAGGCGAACAGCCGGTCGGCGCTGGCGCGGCTGCCCCACCCGGCGGGCACATCCACGAACGGCTCGTCGGTCAGCTCCGCGAGCCGGACCTGCTTGCGTGCGGCGAGCTGGTGGTCCTGCGGGCACACCAGGATCATCCGCTCGGAGCGCAGCGGGACGAACTCGACCTGGCCGAGGGCCGGTTCGGCTGCCGACGCGGCGACAGCGAAGTCGAGTTCGTTGTCCAGAACCCCCTGCACCAGCCCCGCCGACCCGGCGGCGTGGGTGCGCGGTAGGAGCCGGACCTGTGGCCGCTCGCGGTGGAAGACGGCCAGGGCGTCCAGGAGTTCCGGGGCGGTCAGCGAGTGCATGATGCCGAACCGCACCGTGCCGCGCATCCCGCCAGCCGTGCCCTGCACCGCGCCCCGGGCCTGCTCGACGCTTTCCAGGATGTGCCGTGCGTCGGCCAGCAGCATCCGTCCGGCGTCGGTCAGATCGACCCGGCGGGTGGTCCGGGTGAACAGTTCGACGCCCAACTCCCGCTCCAGGGCGCGGATCGAGGTGGAGAGCCCGGACTGGACGAGATGCAACCGCTGAGCGGCCCGGGTGAAACTGCCGGTCTCGCCCACGGCGACGAAGGATTCGAGTTGGCGAAGGTCCACGGCCGGATTTTATCACCCACGGTGATCAATCCCATCATTGCTCATCGTTGGACATGATGGCTGCGCTGACAGACGCTGGATGCATGCTCTCCACCACCGCGACCAACAACGCCACCGCTGTCAACACCATCCGCACCGGACCGAGAGGGGGGACGCCGGTCGTGCTGCTCCACTCCGCCGGGCTCGACCTGACCTACTGGGATGCGCAACTCGACGCTCTGCGCCGCGATCTGGGGAAGCGATCGACAAGCGATTCGACGTGGCAACGGTAACAGCGAGACAGCAGCCGTGAGGGCCCTGGACATCCGAGAGCCCGTTCCACACGGCTGGGCGTGATCCCGGAAAACAGGGATGCACGCGGGCAGTCGGCTCTTTCGGTACTTTGCGGCCCGCCGCCGGGAGCGGCCACGGGAGTACGCGCCGAAAGCGTGGGCCGCGTAAGGAGCGTAGCGCCGTGTCCCACACCTTCGTCGTCACCCGCAGACCGGTTCCCCCCAATCCACGCGTCGTCTCGGCGGCCGCGGCATCGTCCGGCGCCCCCGGCCGCACCCTGATCCGCAGGGGTGTTCCCGCTCGTCCGATCGCGGTGGCGGTGCTGGCCGGCGACCCGCTCAACGGCCAGGGCGCCGTCTCGTACCTGCTGGCCCGCCCAGAGGTGCGGGTGCTGGGCGCCGAGCGGCAGGACGAGGCGGAGGTCGTGCTTGTCATCGTGGACCGGATCACCGAGGACACCCTGAAAGTGATGGAGCGAGCGGCGGAGGAGTCGGTCACAGAGGACGCGCGCTTCGTCCTGGTCGGCGACGATGTGCGCGAGCACCACCTGCTGCGCGCGGTCACCTGCGGCCTGGTCAGCGTCATACCGCGGCGCGAGGCGGACTACAACCGCATCCTGCGCGCGATCGTGGACGTGCGCGAAGGCCAGCTTGAGATGCCCGGCGTCGCCCTCGGCTGGCTCGTCGGGCAGTTGCGCGCCATTCAGCAGGACGTCCTGGAACCGAACGGCCTGAACGCAGCCGGCCTCAAGACCCGCGAGGTAGAGGTGCTGGCCCTGCTCTCCGAGGGCTTGAGCACCTTCGAGATAGCCCAGCGCCTCAACTATTCCGAGCGCACGGTCAAGAACATCATCCGCAGCGTGCTGAGCCGCCTGAATTTGCGCAACCGGACCCACGCCGTGGCCTTCGCGGTGCGTGCGGGCGCGCTGTGAACCTCGTTGTGGGAAGGGGTGGCCGAAGGTGCCCCGAGAGGCGGAGTGCT
This sequence comes from uncultured Actinomycetota bacterium, assembly GCA_963743515.1. GTDB lineage: Bacteria > Actinomycetota > Actinomycetes > Streptomycetales > Streptomycetaceae > Streptacidiphilus. Next base: position 440,651 of record CAVUQN010000028.1, on the reverse strand, counting down.
GAGGCGGATCACTGAGAGGGCGTTTCGTCCCGCTGTTTCATCCTGAGATGGTGAGCTTTGGGTTTTCCAGGTTCCTCGCCAGGATTGTGTTGATTCTCGGGTGAGTCGGCGGGGCATGTCACCTGAGCGACCACGCCCGTCGCCGCCGGCTGCGCATCAGCGGCACCTGGCCCTGGCGAGCTGCCTCATCACCTGCTGGAACCGGCTCACCGCTCTCCAGCCACCCGGCTGACCGGCATCAACCCACTCCGGCATTCAAGCCGAGGATCCGCGCACCACCCAACCCGCGGGTATTGATCAGCGCGGTGTCAGGCCACTGGGCCAAAACGCTGTGGCTGGTTCGCCACACCGTGATGCGAAAGCCCTTCCGCGCGGCTTGCCTGCGAGCCTTCAGCCGATGCAGAAAAGGGCAACAAATCGCACCCTGAAGGGCAAGCGGAAGGCGGGCCGACCGGTTTGTCATCATTGGCTGTATAGCCTTGCTGCATGACTACAACAGATTCCACGCTGCCCGACAACGCCCTCGATTCAAGCCCGGTCGACTTCGCCATTCGCTTGAGCGTTCGCGCGTACGAACTCGATGTCCTGGGCCACCTGAACCAGGCTGTCTACCTGCAGTACGCAGAGCATGCTCGCTGGGAGATGCTGGGAGAGGTCGGAGTCCGGCCGAACGATCTGGTCGCGAGCGGTGTCGCCCCGGTTACGCTGCGGACCACCGTCGAGTATTTCCGCGAGCTGCGCGGCGGCGACCAGGTCGATATCATCTCCGCGGTCGAGTTCGAGCCGGGTGGCAGGACTTTCGAAATACCGCAGTCCATTCGCAAGGTGGACGGCAGGGTATCTGCCAAGGTGCGGTCTGTCTGCGGAATCATCGATCTGTCAAGCCGACGACTCGTAGCCGATTCGTTTTCCTGCATGAGAAGCTTTTCGGCTGATCCCGAATCGCTGGACTCCCTGATGGCCGCGTCGAAACTGGTACGGCCGTGAGTCGGCTCACCGAGATCGCCCGGGCCGACTGGCGCAGTGACCCGCCGCCGTTGTCCCGGTCCTTGCCGCGGTCGCACGTGCCCCCATGATCGCCGCAGGGCGCGAGCGCGGCTCGACCAGCCGGTACCTGCGCGGACCAGCCGTGGCGCCGTAGCAGATGCCACACGCCCTGCACGGTGTAGCCGATATGGAACATGCGCGCGATGACGACGCGGATCCGCCCCAGCATCCAGCACCGGGTTCCTCGTGGAGACGTGGCAGCTCGCCCTGGACATGGTCGACGAGACCCGCTCCTGGGACGTGCGGGTGCCCCTGGGTTTGGCGGACGCAGGCTGTGGCGACACGGCCGCGTTCCGTCTGGGCCTGAACCAGCGCGGCCTGAACTATGTGGTCGGCATCTCCTCACGACTCACCGCGAACCCGGCCGCGGCCCGCCCGGTCACCGCGCCCTACACCAGTACCGGACGGCCGACAACGGCCCGGTACCCCGAGCCCGCCCGCGGCGTGAAGGACCTGGTCATCGCCAAGGGACGCGGTGCGGCCAAGCCGGTGTCCTGGCGTGAGGGGTCCCGTCCGGGCAGGGGCTGCACCGGCCACAAGCGCATGTACTCGCGGTTCGTGGCCCTGCGCGTCCGGCCCGCGGGCCGTGAGATCCGCCAGGCAACCGAGGGCACGGAACTAGCAGGGAGCCGGCTCTTGGCGGAGTGGCCCGCCGGCCAGGGCGAGCCGAGCCGGTCCAGTTCCGGCTCTCCGACCTGCCCGCCGACACGTCATTGACCACCCTGGTCCGCCTGGCGAAGTTGCGTCGGCGGATCGAACACGACTATCGCGAGTTGAAGCAGGCCCTGGACCTGGCGCACTTCGAGGGACGCAGTTTCAACGGCTGGCACCACCACGTCACCCTGGCCTCCCTCGCCCACGCCCTCTGCACCCTGCGAAGGCCGGCCACCGCCCCAAAAGCCGCCGCGCCGACCTGAGCCTCTACCAGATCGTCCGCGAGCTGCAGTTGCTCCTCGCAACCTGGGCTGGCGCCTGCCCCACCTGCCACCGCGACATACCCACACCCATGCGAACCCGACCAAGCCCTACTGGCCTCGTACAGCTGCAACGCAGTCTCTTCCATCCGCAGTCGGATGCCGGGTACACGTCGGGCCATCCAGCCAGCTTATGCCGTCAACGCACCTTCGCTGTTCCCGGATGAATACGAGAGCGGGTACCGGACCGGGCCCTCGACGTTTCGGCCGCACTCCTGCCGAGAACGTCCTGCCGCGCCGGCCACCAAGAAGCCCGCGACAGCTACGCCCGGGCCGCCGCAGACGGACAGGCCGGCCGCGAAGAGCGACCGGCTGCGGTGTCGCGTCCGCGTCGCCCGTTCATGCCCAAGCTCGCGCTGACGGCCAAGACGAGGGCCCGGAGCGGGACGATCCGTGCGACGCGTCCGGTCAGGGTCAGCACCGTCACGCCGCCGACGACGGCGACGGCGATCGCGGGCAGTGGTGGTGGTCCACCAGGACCGGTCCCAGGACCGGTCCCAGGTCCAGCACCTCGTCCACCGGGTCGGCAACGAACGGGCCAGGTGGTCCTGCGGCAGCCAGTCGTCCAGCGACAGGGGCAGCAGCAGGACCTGGTGCGGGTCGAACGCCCTGAACCGCTTGTCCACCGCCGCCGGACGACCCTGAGACTGCTTCTGCTCGACCGGCTCGACCTCGAACAGCCCATCCCCACCACGCATACCGCTGTCATCCCGCACGAAAGATCACGAAACGCAGGCCGGTTGCCCGTTACTGGGACACGCTCCTAACTCGGCCAGTTGGCGGGCTTGTGTCCGGGTCTGGTCGTTCATGGGGAAGAAGCATTCGATGCGCAGTTCCTGGAGGGTCACGTCCTGTGGTGTGCCCAGGGTGGTGACGGTGGAGAAGTAGTCGAACCGGCGACCGGCGCGGACGTAGTGGACGGGCACGATCGGCAGCTGCGGGGTGGCAGGGTCCAGGGTTCGCAGTTCCTGGGGTACTCCGGGGTAGTCCAGCACCTCGTCGAGGATGCGCTGGGCGCGTTCGTCGGTGACACCGCCGAGTGCTTCCTTGCGGACGCGTCGGATCAGGGCCTCGGCGACTTCGTGCCAGTTGGAGATGTGCCGGCGGATTCCGTCGGGGTGGAACATGCGGCGCAGCACATTCGGTGGCCCGAGCGGGGTGGCTTCCTGCTCGTCGTTGAGGTAGGCGAAGAACCTGCGGGCGGCGGCGTTGGTGTGCTGGATGTCCCAGCTTCTGTCCATCACCAGGGCGGGGAAGGGTTCCTGCTGCGCCAGGATCGCATCGAGGGCGCTGCGCGCCGCGCTCAGTGCAGGCGCGTCCAGCGGGGACTCCTGGTACTGGGGGGAGAATCCTGCGCTGAGCAGCAGGGTGTTGCGTTCGCGCAGCGGTACATCGAGGACTTCGGCGAGTCTGAGGACCATGGCGCGGCTTGGACGGGCCCGGCCGGTCTCCAGGAAGCACAGGTGCCGGATGGAGACCGATGCCTGGGCGGCCAGCGTCAGCTGGCTCAGTCGCCGGGCGTTGCGCCAGTGCTTGAGCAGGGGGCCTATGTCAGACATCGCTCAAGTGTGCCCTGGTCCAGGCGTGCGCCTGCACCGGTCCTTCCAGCGGGGGCTGGGCGAGATTCGCAGCGTAGTTGGTCATCGTCGAGATCGCCGCACCGGTCACCACCTCGAACAACTGGGACTGGGTGAACCCGGCCGCGAGGAATGCTGCCACCTGTGTGTGGTGGAGGTGGCCGCGACTGGCGATGAGGGCCCTGGTGAGGCTGGAGAGAGCGGCTGTGCGCGGGTCGGCGGGCAGGTCCCCGCGGCGCAGGGCCTGGACGGTGTCGGGATCGACCCCGTCCGCCAGGGCTTCCAGCGAGTGGAAGGCCACGGCCCAGGCGCAGGTGTTGGCGACCGCATTGGACAGCAGCAGTACCTGCCGCTCGGCCGGACTGAACGTGCCGTTGCCGCGGAAGTGGCCGAACGCCGAGAGGAAGGTGTTCAGCAGCGTCGGGGAGTTGGCCATCAAACCGGCGCCGTTGGGCACGAACCCGAACGCGTCATTGAGGACCGCCAGCGCCTGCTGCGCTTCCTGGGGGGCGGAGTGAACGGTGTGGATCTGGAAATCGGTCATGGGTGCAAGTTTGCGGCGCCGCTGAGGTCGAACCAATTCCCTGCCAGGTAAATGCGAGTGCTCGAACTGCCTGCCCAGGACCGGCCGCGTGGAGCACGCTGCGGACGGAGGTGAGGCGCTCGCGGCAGTCGGTGTCGGAGGTGATCGCCCTGCGACAGCTCAGGGGGACCGGGTCTCGTCCTGCCCTGGAACAGCACGGCTGGCCGCAGACCAGATACCCACAAGTGCGAGGTGGATCAGCGCGCTTCCGGGTTGCAGGCTTCCTGAACGATCCCCTCATGCCGCCGACGGACCTTGGGTGCCTTCCCGACTCTCGGCGCCGTCCGGCATCGCCGCGCGCACCAATGGTGACCGCCATCGCGAAGACACGCTGACGGTTGCTCTCTGTTTCGGCCGTCTCAGCTGTGCTGACGGCGACGGTGGTGACCTCGCCATAGGGCCTGCGCTGGTCCCGGCCGCGGGAGAGGATCTTCACGGACTCCACGTGGTGGTCGAGCCTCACGGCGGCACAGGAACTGAGGGCTCCGTCAAGGGTGTCGCCAAAGATCACCAAGCCCGCCATCTGAGTGCCGTGGCCGGCATTGTCGTACGCACCCTCGCCGTGGATGATGCTGTGGGCTCCGATGATGCACGCCCGCAGCAGCGGGTGCCCCTCGTCGATGCCCGTGTCCAGGAGGGTGACTGCTGGAGCGTCCGGGGCGGCGGGGGACACTCTGGCCGCCAGGTCATGGACGAGGTTGGAGTGCAGGTCACGTGCTTCGCTGCTGTGCAGGTCCTCGGTGAAGTTGGATTTGCGGGTCTCCGAGGGGCAGGCGTTCGTGCGCAGTACTCGGGCCAGTTCGCGGGCGCTGGTGCGGACCTGCGCGACCTGAAGCTCCCTCACGCGCATAGTCCGACGGTACATTTACTGATCTTTAATCTCTGACTTGACGATCAGTCATAATGGGTACAAGTTCCCTATGGTGCAGTCTAGTTCGGGCAAGTTGGATGCTGCTTGGCGTGAGGAGCGGCGAATGCGGGCTGCCGCTCTGTTCGAACAGGGTGTGAAGCAGGCTGAGATCGGCCGGTTGCTGGGGGTGTCGCGGCAGGCTGTGTGCCAGTGGCGGGCCGCGTGGGAAGAGGGCGGGTCGGAGGCGCTGGTCGCACGGCCCGGGGGTCCTGGTTCCTATCTGACGTCCGGTGAGGAAAGCGACCTGCTGGTGGTGCTGAGGCGCGGACCGCTGGAGTCGGGGTGGGACGATCAGTTGTGGACGCTGGCGCGGATCGCACGGGTGATCGAGGAGCGGTTCGGTCCGCGGTTCACCCTTGCGGGCGTGTGGTACCTGCTGAAGCGACTGGGGTGGTCCTGGCAGGTTCCGGTGACACGGGCCGTCCAGCGGGACGAGGAGGCGATCGCCGCTTGGCGCACACAGACGTGGCCGGCGGTGTCCCATCCGACCAGGCCGCACGCGAGGGACGCTGGATAGTCTTCGAGGACGAGGCGGGAGCCGCGCTCACCGGGGTAGTGCGCCGCTCCTGGGGTCCACGGGGCGTCACACCCGTCATCGCCATGAACGGGGCACGGGGCAAGCGCGAGAACATGGTGACCTTCCTGGCCTACCGCACCGGGTGCGAGCCCCGGATGCTCGCCTGGCACAAGAGTGGCGAGGGGTACACGAAAGAGGACTTCCCCCTGCTCCTCACGATGCTGCACGCCCGCCTCGGCGCGAAGGTCACGCTGATCTGGGACAACTACTCCAGTCACACATCAGCCCAGGTCAGAGCCTGGATTGCCGAGCAGTCGACATGGCTGCGCGTGGTCGCGCTGCCGCCGTACGCGCCGGAACTGAATCCGGTGGAGCTCCTGTGGAAGAACGTGAAGGACCTGCTCGCGAACCGCGCATTCCGTTCGATCCACGAGCTCGCCGACACCGCCGAGGCGGCACTCGGCAGCGTCAAGCACGCCACGCACCTCTTCGTCGGCTTCCTCGCCGGAACCGGTCTGGCGCTACCGGAAGTTGAGTTAAGCGGCTAGTTAAAGATCAGTACAAGGCGCAGGGTTTATGACGCTTACAGCGCCCCACTATTCTTGGCGCAAGAAAGTTGCACTTCCATCACATTGCCCGCCATCGGGACTGACGCATAGCTGCGGCGTTTTTCCATGCTGGATTACATTGATGAATATCTCACACACACGATAGCCGGAAACGTGACCGATAATACTTACCGAACTTCCACTGCCCTCCGCCGAATTCGTACCCATGAATACCCAGGATCCGCTTTCTATGCTTCCGGTGCATATATCCGTGTCATGACTAGGAATAGCTAGACCGACAGCAGAGAAGTGCCCTCCTTTATCGAAAGACAGGGAGCCATTCCTTGGGCTTGCCCAAACACCTACAATGCCGCTAGTCCCGACTCGCAGGGGGCGATCATCCGAACTAGTGAAGCGCGACGCCACGTAGACGAATATGGCAACCCCTGCCGCAATCCCGGCTATCCATCGGAGCGCACGAGGCATTTCATATCCTATATGTAGAGTCATTTGGTTGATGATCCAAGGATTGCAGGCTTCCCAGGGATTACAGGCTTCACAGTGTAACACTGCGATCAGACCGTCATGAGCGCCATGAGCAGCAGTGGCCCCTAGTAGTGGAACTGCATGCTCCAGTCAAAGTTTTCATACATTGTCGATCCCGCCTGGCTCAGGATTCCTGGCACTAGCCCCACCACCCAGTCGTCACTCCTTGGGATAATCTTTACCGCAGAATTCCAGTCCGATTCGTTCGTCACATGGAATGAGACATCGATCATTCTATTCTTTTGATTCATGGCTGTAACACTCCAGCTTCCACTATAGGATCCGAGGAATGCATCTGCAGCATTCTTAGTTCCCACAAGACCGTCCGTTTCCTCCGAGATGGCACCGCCCGTGAGGGTCGAAGAGACATCATTGACAATGCCTGCGATCTGATTCCCATCCGGGCCAATGTCCTGGTAATCAATTGGCCCGCTCGCGCCAAGCGTAGAATTTGGATCAGTCTTGGCAAGATCAATTATTCCCTGCTCCAGGTGGGTCATCTCGAAATCGCTAGCGAGGATTGCCGTCGCATTGTCATCCCCTCCAAAATGCTGCTGGCGGCTGCCAATAACACCGGAGAGCCACTTCCAGAAAAGCCCGGCATAGCTGTTATTATTATCCGAGCCATCGGGAATTATGCCCACGAAGTCCGTGTCGATTGTCGGCGCAGTATTGAAAATGGCCTGCCAATTCAAACATGCGGTGCAGGCGACTGGGGAATAGCTCGCACCCAAAGTTGGCGCCATCAAAAATCGGCATGCGGTACCACACTGGACGTTAGGGCTACCTTCCGAGTACCCAGGGCTGTCATCCGAGTGCGAAGGTGGAACGGCGCACCTGCCGTTCGGGCAGCTTGAGGGGCAGGCAGGGTTACCGTTCTGGCCGCATTCGAGTCGATTGCCGGTGGGGTCGCTGCTGTTGGTGGGGTCGTTGTCGCTGTAGGCGTAGCCGTTCCACTGTTGAGGGTCGGTGGTGGGGTCGAGGATGGGGTCGCGGGAGAGGAAGCGGCCGAGGGTGGGGTCGTATTCGCGGGCGCCTTCGTTGGTGAGGCCGGTCTGGTTGTCCTGGGTGCCGCCGATGTAGCCCTTGGTGCCGGCCCAGGTGGTGGGGTTGCCGTCGGGGGTGCGGTCGGTGCCGAAGGGGGTGTACATCCGCCGGACGATGGTCTTGTTGTCGGCGGATATCTGGACGGTGGCGGTGCCCTGGGGGTCGTTGGCCTGGTACTGGAGGCTGGTGCTGGTCGATCCGGAGGTGGAGGTGCGGATTGTGGTGGGGGCGCCGGCGAAGGTGTAGGAGCGGGTGTCGCCGGTGATGGTGCCGGTGCTGGTGACGGTGATCTGGTCGTCGCCGAGGAACAGGGTGGTCAGGCCGAGGCTGCTGTCGGTGCGGGCGATGAGGTTGCCGGAGGCGTCGTAGGTGTAGCTGGAGGTGACGGTGCCCTGGGTGGTGGTGGCGAGGCGGCCGTTGTGGTCGTAGGTGAGTTTGATGTCGCGGGCGCTGTTGGCGGCGTTGTAGGTGCCGCTGGACCAGACCTCGGTGCCCGTCGTGCTGTACATGACCAGGTTGCTGTCGTCCTGGAGTTGGACGGAGGCACCTGCGCTGGTGGTGCCGCTGGTCCACAGGGTTGCTGTGGTGGTGGCCACGGTGAGTGCGCCGTTGGCGGCCATGGTGGCGGTTGCTCCGGGGTTGCCGGCGGTGTTGGTGTGCCACAGTCGTTGGCCGGACTTGAGGGAGTACAGGGCCAGGTCGCCGTCGGTCTGCATGGTCAGGCGGGCGGTGTTGGTGGTCAGTGACGCGCCGGAGGCGAGGGTGCCGCCGGAGCTGATCTTCTTGTTGCCGCTGCCGCTCTGGATTTCGGTGGTGTTGCCGGCGGCGTCGTAGCTGAAGGTCTGTGCCCCGCTGCCGTTGGTGCTGCTGGTGCTGGCGATGCCGTGGGGCATGGTCTGGGTGCCGCCGGTGGCGTTGGTGGCGGTGACGGCGTTGTACAGCGAGGTGACGGTGTTGTCGTCAGCCGCGCCGAGAGGGGAGTGGTCGGTCTCGGTCTTGCGGTTGCCGGTGGCGTCGTAGGTGTAGGACTGCCAGTACGGGCTGGTGCCGCCCAGGGTGCTGGTGCTGGGTGCGGTCGTGGTGCACGCGCCGTCGCCGGGGGCCTGGGGCATGGGGTCGGTGGTGGTCCCGGCTGTGTCGGTCCAGGCCTGGGAGAGGCGGCCGAGGTAGTCGTACTGGTAGCACTGGGCGTCGGTGCCGGTGACGGTAGTGCCGGCCTGTACGTCGGTGTCGGAGGTCTGCTGGCCGGCGTCGTCGTAGGTGTAGCTGACGTTGTCCAGTTCCAGGGAGCCTCCGGTGCTGCTGGCGGCCTGGGCGTCCAGGGTGTAGCCGAGCAGGCTGTTGGTGCTGGGGTTGTAGGTGTAGCTCTGGACGACCTCGGTGCCGGGGTCGCCCATGGTGGTGTCCAGGACCTGGCCGAGGTGGTTGTAGTCGGTCCAGTACACGTAGGTGTCGCTGTTGTTGCCCAGGGTCGTGGGCAGGGCGTTCTGGTTGTAGCCGTAGCTGAGGGTCTCGGCGGGCATGTTGCCCTCGCCGGGCAGGTTGGTCGTGTTGACCGTCCGTGAGACCGGGTTGTAGGTCGTGGAGGTGGTGTAGGTGATGCTGTTGGTGCTGCCGATCGCGGCGCCGCTGTCCAAGTTCAGGGGGGAACTTCCAAGGCCGGGTAGTTAGCGTTTTCGCAGGTCACGCAAGGGGTTCGGCGTCTGTGTGATTGCCGCGTAGCGGCCCGTGCGGACTCTCTTGATCATTCCGCGCTCGGTCCAGCGGGCGAGTTGGCGATAGGTGGCGACGAGGGTGACGTCGCCGAGGAGTTCGGCGATCTCCCGCGAGCGCCAGAGCCGTTCGGGTTCTGCCTGCAGGATGGCCATGACACGTGCCATGCGGCTGCCGGTGTCCTCGCGGATGGTCGTCGTGGGCAGTGCGGGCTGCGGTGGTGGGGGTGGCAGGAGGGTGATCGTCGTCGAGGTCACGACCTTGCTGCCGTCGGGGCGGCCGTCCAGTTTCCTTTCCGCGTAGCGGGAGATGGGCGACTTCACCTTGCGGGTGCTGACACGGGACCGCCGTGCGGGCAGGAGGGCCGACAGAACTCGGCGGCCGATCTCCCCGATGCCCTGCTCGAAGATTCCTTCCGCACCTGTCAGCAGTTCGCGGGCGGCCTGGAGGGCGATGGTGAAGCCGCAGCGGTCGGGATCGGTGCCCGGCCTGGACTCCGCCGCCTCCACCATGGTGCGGCGCAGAAGCTGGTAGAGGGTGAGCAGGGCCCACATCTCCTGCTCGACGCCGACCGGGTCGTGGGAGCGCAGGACGCGTCCGTGCAGGATGGTGTGGCGCAGGGCGTAGTAGGCGCTCTCGTGCTCCCAGCGCTCGTGATAGAGGTGCACGAGGCAGTCGGCCGGGTATCGGCGGGCGTCCAGCAGTGTGGTTGCCAGACGGTAGGAGCCCTCGAAGGTGCTGCCATCGGTGCAGGTGACGCTCACCCGGGCTTCGATGATGCGCACCGGGACGCCGCCGATGACCGAGAGGTACGAGGAGTCGGCGAGCGGCTGGAGGACCGGTGGGCGGCGGCGCTGGGAGATGCGGCCCAGGACCCGTGCGCCGGTGGCGTGCACGGTGGCGAGGAAGTCGTTGCCGTCAAAGCCCCGGTCCCACAGCACCAGCATCTCGGGGCCCAGATGGTGCGACAACCTGGTGGCGTATGAGGTCTCGCCCTCCCGGGTGGGGCCGAAGACCGCTCCGATCACGGCCCGGGTTCCGGTCTCGACCAGCGTCATCAGCTCGACCTGGGGATAGCCGCCGTGCGGGGATCGCCCCAGCCAGCCCCGGTTGCGCTCGCTGTCGGGCACCTTGATCGAGCTGCAGCCGTCGAACGACACCGTCCGATACGGGCCGAACCGTATCCCTGGCGTGGTCGGCTGGGCCAACGGCCCGGCCAGCACCTCGAACAACGCCCGAACCGGCGCGCTGCCGAGTCTGCGGCGCAGATCACGAAGCGCCTTCGTGCTCGGGCAGGCGATCGGCATCCCCGACAGGCCGGCGGTCAGCTTGTCCCAGACCAGCCGGTAGCCGATCTCGGGAAACAGGCACATCGCCAGGAGGAAGTAGACGCCGACCCGCGAGGGCAGATCACGTAGCCGCCGCTGCACAGTTCCGGTCTCGGACAGGACCGCGTCGACCAGCTCGAACGGCATAGTCGGCGTCAGCTCTCCCAGATGTCCGGGAGCGAACCGGCCCGCGGCCACGGTCACCGTACGGGTGATGGCCGTCAGTGCCGACGGCGAGACACAATGAACAGGCAACGGAGCTCCTCGCGGGACAAGCTGTCTTGAACGACTGCCTGTACCAACGAGCTCCGTTGCTCCACGTTGATGTCCCGTCAACACCCCTTGCGTGACCTGCGAAAACGCTAACTACCCGGCCTTGGGGGAACTTCATCCGGCTTCTCGACCATCGCCAGTCCCGCGCCCGGCGCCCCCTTGGGCTTGCCCCGCCTGCCCACCGGCCTCGGCTTGGCCGCTGTCTCGTCCTTCGGCAGGCCGAACACGTCCTGTGAGGGCGGGAAGTTGGAGTTCTTCGAGTTGCGGTCGAGCCGCCGCTCCAGCTCCGCCACCCGCGCTGTCAGCCGCTCATTGGCCACAGTCAACTGCTCGTTCTGTGTCTCCAGCAGCACGACCTGCTCTTCGAGTCCCGCACACCGCTGGGCCAGTGCCACGTTCTGCTCGCGCAGCACCGCGATCAGCGTGAGGAGGTCCTCACGCGACGCAGCGGGCTCGGCAGCGGCAGCAGGCACGATCCCGAAGCGTGCCAGAGACCACAGCAACCTGTCACATCGTCAACTCGCAACCAACAGGTCCAGCTCGTGAATGCTTACCACTCGGCAGCGTCAAGCACGCCACGCACCTCATTGTCGGCTTCCTCGCCGGAACCGGTCTGGCGCTACCGGAAGTTGAGTTAAGCGGCTAGTTAAAGATCAGTACTCCAGTCACACATCAGCCCAGGTCAGAGCCTGGATTGCCGAGCAGTCGACATGGCTGCGCGTGGTCGCGCTGCCGCCGTACGCGCCGGAACTGAATCCGGTGGAGCTCCTGTGGAAGAACGTGAAGGACCTGCTCGCGAACCGCGCATTCCGTTCGATCCACGAGCTCGCCGACACCGCCGAGGCGGCACTCGGCAGCGTCAAGCACGCCACGCACCTCTTCGTCGGCTTCCTCGCCGGAACCGGTCTGGCGCTACCGGAAGTTGAGTTAAGCGGCTAGTTAAAGATCAGTAATCGGCACCCGCAGTGTCGACTCCAGCCACCGAGAGCGCACAGAGGCACCTCCGGCGCACACTCGGGATTTACCCGCTCCCGGCACGCACCGAAGGTGCCCTACGTTGCCGACCATCACAAGCTGACTTTATCTTCGCGTCAGGCCCAGATTGTCGACAGGCGAAGATGCCGTCCGATTTTCGACCGGCGCTAGAAATAAGCTAGCACCAACAAGCCATTCTCCGATGCTGACGCCTGGGTATAGAAGTCGACCAGTTCTTGCGCTTGCCCAAGTAGTTCCTCGCGCAGCCCGATCGGCATTTCCCCGCGGAAAGTTTCCCTGATCGAATATTCGTTAGAATTCCAGAGGCTTTCCAAATCAATCGCCCCCAGGCGGGCCGCAATAGTGCGCACTTGATTTCCATCCAAGTGAGCAGACACGACTCCGTACTCCAAATCGTTCCCCAGGAATCGCCCCCCCGTGATCGGACGGCCAAGTCGCAGGGATTCACCAGCCCCTACTTCAAATAGAACGCGCAGCAGATCCCACGACTGATCGAGATCAATGAATTCCCCATCTACCCCCTCATGAGCCAGGCCATCCTTAATTCGCTCAAAAATAAACCCACTATCGGAATTCAAGTCCGGTGGACATTTCCAGAGAATCATCTGCGCCATGAATCCACCTCTCAATCCATCAGATACATCAAGCCGTACGTTAACCCGGGATCGGAATCATGGGGATGCCTCCCAGTCCAGGAAGCGCCGGGCTCAGCGGGTTGGCCGCAGGCCAGTGTACGTTCTCTTGCCACCAATCGGCCACTCGCTGCACCATGGGCACGGGGGCCGGCGCAGGCACTGCAACCGGATCCGGCTCGGTGGCGTCCGGGTTTTTGATCTGCGCATAAGCAATCACATCCGACCCAAAGCGCGAAGGCGTGGCGACTGTTATGGATGTTGGATCCAAGATAGTGGGGCCCGCCTGGGGGGGGATGTAAAACCCTGGCTTCACCGTATATCCAGACCCCAGCTGCAATTGAAGATACTTGACTTTGATTGCAACTTCTGCAGCTCCGCTAGTTTCCACTCCGACGCCCATGCTTTTTGCGTCCCATATATATACCGTATTATCGAAGCCCCAATAAATTAGATCTGCATATCCAAACTGCTTTCCAGGGTTTTTCGCGGAGCCACCCAAAATTGTATTCAATGCGTCTCGCTGCCCACCGCTAGCACTGAAATCGGTAGACACTGTACCTCCACCCACTGGCTGATAGGTTATTAGGTACTGAGCCCATAGGGAGATGGCAGTATCGTGCGCCCTCCCATATTCTTCGCGCAGATAATCCGCCAGATTGAACGAGGAAGCACTATTCTCGTCAACGATATTATTGCTGCTACCACCCGTGTCAGGGGCGCCATCGCTTGCACAGGGATCATCACCGTTCTGTCCACATTCAGACCGGTCACCGGTAGGATCGCTGCTGTTAGTGGGATCGTTGTCGCTGTAGGCGTAGCCGTTCCACTGCTGGGGGTTGCTTCCGGCGTCGAGGATGGGGTCGCGGGAGAGGAAGCGGCCGAGGGTGGGGTCGTATTCGCGGGCGCCTTCGTTGGTGAGGCCGGTCTGGTTGTCCTGGGTGCCGCCGATGTAGCCCTTGGTGCCGGCCCAGGTGGTGGGGTTGCCGTCGGGGGTGCGGTCGGTGCCGAAGGGGGTGTACATCCGCCGGACGATGGTCTTGTTGTCGGCGGATATCTGGACGGTGGCGGTGCCCTGGGGGTCGTTGGCCTGGTACTGGAGGCTGGTGCTGGTCGATCCGGAGGTGGAGGTGCGGATTGTGGTGGGGGCGCCGGCGAAGGTGTAGGAGCGGGTGTCGCCGGTGATGGTGCCGGTGCTGGTGACGGTGATCTGGTCGTCGCCGAGGAACAGGGTGGTCAGGCCGAGGCTGCTGTCGGTGCGGGCGATGAGGTTGCCGGAGGCGTCGTAGGTGTAGCTGGAGGTGACGGTGCCCTGGGTGGTGGTGGCGAGGCGGCCGTTGTGGTCGTAGGTGAGTTTGATGTCGCGGGCGCTGTTGGCGGCGTTGTAGGTGCCGCTGGACCAGACCTCGGTGCCCGTCGTGCTGTACATGACCAGGTTGCTGTCGTCCTGGAGTTGGACGGAGGCACCTGCGCTGGTGGTGCCGCTGGTCCACAGGGTTGCTGTGGTGGTGGCCACGGTGAGTGCACCGTTGGCGGCCATGGTGGCGGTTGCTCCGGGGTTGCCGGCGGTGTTGGTGTGCCACAGTCGTTGGCCGGACTTGAGGGAGTACAGGGCCAGGTCGCCGTCGGTCTGCATGGTCAGGCGGGCGGTGTTGGTGGTCAGTGACGCGCCGGAGGCGAGGGTGCCGCCGGAGCTGATCTTCTTGTTGCCGCTGCCGCTCTGGATTTCGGTGGTGTTGCCGGCGGCGTCGTAGCTGAAGGTCTGTGCCCCGCTGCCGTTGGTGCTGCTGGTGCTGGCGATGCCGTGGGGCATGGTCTGGGTGCCGCCGGTGGCGTTGGTGGCGGTGACGGCGTTGTACAGCGAGGTGACGGTGTTGTCGTCAGCCGCGCCGAGAGGGGAGTGGTCGGTCTCGGTCTTGCGGTTGCCGGTGGCGTCGTAGGTGTAGGACTGCCAGTACGGGCTGGTGCCGCCCAGGGTGCTGGTGCTGGGTGCGGTCGTGGTGCACGCGCCGTCGCCGGGGGCCTGGGGCATGGGGTCGGTGGTGGTCCCGGCTGTGTCGGTCCAGGCCTGGGAGAGGCGGCCGAGGTAGTCGTACTGGTAGCACTGGGCGTCGGTGCCGGTGACGGTAGTGCCGGCCTGTACGTCGGTGTCGGAGGTCTGCTGGCCGGCGTCGTCGTAGGTGTAGCTGACGTTGTCCAGTTCCAGGGAGCCTCCGGTGCTGCCGGCGGCCTGGGCGTCCAGGGTGTAGCCGAGCAGGCTGTTGGTGCTGGGGTTGTAGGTGTAGCTCTGGACGACCTCGGTGCCGGGGTCGCCCATGGTGGTGTCCAGGACCTGGCCGAGGTGGTTGTAGTCGGTCCAGTACACGTAGGTGTCGCTGTTGTTGCCCAGGGTCGTGGGCAGGGCGTTCTGGTTGTAGCCGTAGCTGAGGGTCTCGGCGGGCATGTTGCCCTCGCCGGGCAGGTTGGTCGTGTTGACCGTCCGTGAGACCGGGTTGTAGGTCGTGGAGGTGGTGTAGGTGATGCTGTTGGTGCTGCCGATCGCGGCGCCGGGGACGGTGGTGGTGCTGCCGGTGGGCAGATAGTCCGGGGTGTAGCCGCTGATGGTGTTGGTCCAGGCGTTGCCGGCGGTGTCGTAGCTGGTGGTGCCCGCGACCTGCCCGAGGTCCCCGGTGGGGTCGAAGTCGGTGTGGGTCAGGTGTACCGAGAAGGTGGAGGTGGCCGGGTTCCAGGCGTAGGTGTCGGTGGCCCGGCCGAGGTTGTCGTAGGTGGTGGTGGTGTCGCCGTAGTTGTTCGGCAGCGAGTTGAGGGTCTCGGTGGCCTCCCCGTCGTTGTCGTAGACGGCGCTGGAGGTGCCGGTGTCCGGGTCGGTCGAGGCGACCTTGTCGCCGAGCGCGTCGTAGGTCGTGGTCCAGATGTTGCCCGAGGAGTCCTTGAGCATGGTCTGGCGGCCGTCGGCGTCGTAGCCGTAGGTGGTGGAGTCGTAGGCGCCGGTGTCGCTGGCGCCGTGGAACTGCCGCAGCTCGGTCTTCTGCCCGCGTGCGTCGGTGATGACCGCGGTGGGTGTGCCGCCGGCCGGGGGGACGGTGTCGACCTCGTCGCCGAGCGGGTAGCTGGTGGTCGTGACCCACTGGTTGGCGCTGTTGTACTGGTCGGTGGCGGTCAGTACGCGTCCCATGGCGTCGTAGGTGGTGACGGTCGCCTGCGGGATCCCCGCGTCGATGGGCGTGCTGAAGGTGCCGTTGGGTGCGGACGCCGGGTTGAAATAGGCGGTGTCGGCGTAGACGACCTGGCCGTGCGAGTCGTACTGGGTGTCGGCGATCAGGCGGGCGTTCGCGGTGGCGTCGGGCGGGGTGGTCTGCTCCTCGCGCAGTTGCTGCAGCGAGTCGTAGATCTTGTAGTCCTGGCTGTAGGACAGGTCGTCGCGCAGCTTCTGCGTGTCCACCCAGGAGGGCCCGGTGTCGGACACGTTGTAGGTGTACAGGTCGTTCGGGGTGGTGGGGTTCGCGGCCTGGGGGTGGGTGGGCAGCCAGACCTGGGTCAGGCGGCCGAGGCCGTCGTAGGTCTCGGTGGTGACCTGCTTGTTGACGTCCGAGCTGGCGATCGGCAGGGCGCGGGCGACGTCCAGGGTGACGGTCGACTGCCAGAGTTTCGGGTTGGTCGTGGTCACCGAGGTGGGCAGGAACTTGGTCCCGGCCGGGTTGTAGGCGGTGCCGGTGGTGCGGCCCATGGCGTCGGTGGTGGAGGTGACCCGGCCGTAGGCGTCGTAGGCCACCGCGGTCGGGGTGGTCCACTCGGCCGCCCCTGCGGTTCCGTTCCAGTCCTTGAGGGAGGTCGTCGACGTCGCCTCGCCCGTGGCGGGCGTCTTGCCGTCGGCCTCGAGCACGGGGACCGCGCCCAGGGTGGCGGAGCCGTCGTAGAACGTCTTGGTGTCGGACAGCGTGTCGGCGGAGGTCTCAGTGGCGCTGCAGTTCCCGGCCAGGGTGACCACCTCGGCGGGCAGGCCGCTGATCAGCGTCTGCGCCGCCGCCGGCACCGTGGCGACAGTGCCCGGCGTGCTGGACGCGTAGGTAGTGGTGGTGCACTTCTCCGGGGTCGTGCCCCCGGAGACCGGCAGGTGGGTGGTCGGGTCGACCTCGCCACGGTCGTCGACGCTGGTGACCAGCCCGGTGGCGGGGTCGTTGGTGGTGACCGTGTCCGACAGCCGCCAGGTCGCCGGCGACGTCGTCGCGTCGATGAGCGTGTCGCTGTAGGCGGAGGCGGTACCGGTGAAGTAGGCGTACAGGGCCGGGAGCGTGTCACCGGAGGTGGAGCGGACGTGCGTGGCGGTCGGTGCGGATATCCAGGGCACGGTCATGGTGCGTGACTGCGGGGTGCCGCTGGTACCGGCCTGGCTGTAGGTGGTGGACTCGTACGCGGTACCGGCCCAGGCGTCGTTGTCGGTGATGGTGTCGCCGGCGTCGTTCGTCACCGACACGGGCTTGGTGGTGCCGTCCAGGTTGCTGTCGCCGTTCATGCCCTGCAGGTACTGGGTGACGGTCTGGCTGATCGGGTCGGGGGTCGCACCGGTGGTGGTGGTCACCTGGTCGAACCCGCGGAACTCGTCCCAGGTGCGGTACTTGGGGGCGGTGATGTTGTCGTCGTCGTGGTGCCAGGCCGCGCCGCCCTGCTTGTAGGTGTAGCTCGTCAGCTGCGCGGGTGAGTTGGTGGTCGTGTTGTCCGCCACCGAGACGGTGCCGACCAGGTACTTGTTGAACCAGTCCAGGATCGGCGCGGTGTAGCCCGGCGGGGTCCACCGCACCGGGTAGCACGTCAGGGTGTCGTGGTCCTCGGCCGGAGGGGAGGTCCGCGAGCACGGATTCCCCGTGTCGCTCAGGTCGCTCTCGTAGGTGACGGTGGTCTTCGCGCCGGTCTCGGTGGTGATCGAGGTCAGCCGCCCCCGGCTGTCCGGCGTGACCGCGGGCTCGATCAGCCCCGGGACGCGGTTGGGGAAGAACGTGTACCCGAACTTGACCGGGTTCTCGGGCACGGCCGTGCCGCCGCCGCCGGTGTCGGCACCGGTGTGGGTGATCGAGTCCAGCCACATCGCCTCCGGCGTGGTGGAGTTGTTCACCCCGGTGGTGCCGTCGCCCGGGTTCTGGAAGTCGTTGCTGGACAGCGCGTAGGTGTCCACGTTCCGGTAGCCCGGGGTCTTCAGCGAGGTATCCCACACCGCGGTGGTGATACCGGTCAGGCGGTCGTTGGTCCAGAATGTCGGCGCGTAGTTGGTGCAGGTGGTGCTGCCCTTCACGCAGTTCTCGTCGTAGGGCACGTCGGGCCAGTGCGCAGCGGTTGCCGTGGTGATCGGGGCGCACGTGAAGCCGGTGGAGCTGCATCGGCCGTTCGGGTCACCCGCGAAGGTGACTGTGGCTGCCGCATTGGCCTTGGCCAGGTAGTCGGAGACCTTCCAGCCGTAGGCGATCTTGCTGAGCGTGCCGCCGCGCACGTACGGGGTGGTGATCAGGGTGTGGGTGGTGCCGGCCGCGTAGTAGTTGGTCTCCGCCGCGTAGGTGTACACGGTGACGTTCGAGCCGCTGGCGGGGTTCGTGTTGCCGGTGGTGGCGCTGGAGGTGGCGACGCTGGGGGCGATGACGAAGTCCAGGTTCCACTGCCAGCCCTGCATGCAGGAGCTGGAGTTGAAGCCCGAGGCGCTGTAGCACGGCTCGCCCGCGTTGTTGCCGTACACCGGCACGCCCCAGGCCGCGTTCGTCGACGCGTCGGTGCCGATGCCGCTGGTCCCGCCGAGTGCGCCCAGTTCGCTCTTCTCCGCGGCGGTGGAACCGGTGCCGGGCAGGTGGTCGGCTCCGAAGACGTACACGGTTCCCGTGCGGTCGCGCAGCGCCCAGAAGGTGTTGTTGTTCAGGCCGTTGCTGATCCCGAAGTCGCTGCCGGGAAGTTCGAAGACCTGTGAGCCGTCGTCGTCCGCCAGGTGCCAGATCCCGGTCGCGTCGTCCAGGACCAGCTGGTGGCTCGCGCCGTTCAGCGTCACGGTCGCGTTGTCA
This sequence comes from uncultured Actinomycetota bacterium, assembly GCA_963743515.1. GTDB lineage: Bacteria > Actinomycetota > Actinomycetes > Streptomycetales > Streptomycetaceae > Streptacidiphilus. The sequence continues at coordinate 421,922 of CAVUQN010000028.1, read as the reverse complement.
CCGGCCCAGCACTCGTCGGTCTCGGTGCTGGCCTGGCCGTCGTCCGCACAGGAGCGGTACGCACGGGTGATCATCCCCGGCCACATCGTCCATCCGTCACCGGCCCACGAGCCCTGCCCGTTCGTCTGCGAGGTGCGGCCGTCGGCGTCCTGCGAGTCGTAGGTCAGTGAGAGTTTCGGGGCGGAGCCGCCGACGGAGGGTGGGGTGGCGATCGGGTAGGAGTAGGTGAACGCCCCGGTATTGCCCGAGGTGCCCCACTTGGAGGAGTCGTTGACCGGAGACGCGGCGTAGGAGCCCGAGGTACCCGAGGCGTCCGGCGTCGAGGTCAGGACGACCACGCCGGACTGCGGTGCCGCAGCGGCTGCGCGAACCGCGGCAGTGCTGGCGCCCTCGGCGGCGTCCACGGTGCGGGCCGCGGGCTTCGAAGCTGGCAGGGTGACGTCGGCGACGAGCTGGTCCTTGCCCTCCACGTTCGCCGACGCGGCCACCGGGGTCGGGGTGTCGCATGCCTTGACCTGGGGTGTCGTCAGCACGCATGACGGGTAGGAGTCGAGCCGCAGCCGGTCGGCGTACCCGCCGCCGAAGGCGTCCCGGATCGAGGAGTAGTCCAGGGCGACCGAGACCCGCTCGGGCACCGTCGAGGAGTCGGTACGGGCGATGGAGACCATCAGCCCGTCGACGCCCGCGCGCTGCGCGACAGCCCGCGACGCGACAGCGACGTGCACCATGCCGGGCGTGGCATCAGCACCGTTTGCCGCCACCGCGGCGCGCGCGGCCGCAGTGAGGGGCAGGTCCCCGGCGTCCAGGCTCCCGGCCGCGCCCACCAGCAGCGGCACCCCGGCAGCGGCATGTGGAGCCGCCGGCAGCAGCGGCGCCGACAGCGGACCCCCCGTCAACGCTGCGCGCACACCGCCGGCGTACACACTGGCTAGGGACATCGAGGCCGATCCCGTAGCCGCCAGCGACAGGTCGGCCGAGGCCGCCGCCGGCCAGGACACGGGCGCCGGAGTGAAGGGCTTCGACGTGCTCTTCGTCGCGGGCACAGGCCTGGGCGCCGCGTTGCGGACCGGTACCGAGGGCTGGGCCGACTGCGCGTGGGGGTGCCACAGGCCCTTGGGCTTGGTGACCGCGACAGCCGCCGGCGTACCGAGCATCACCCCGGCAACTGAGAGCGCCGTCATCGTCGACAGGAGTCGACCCCATGGCCGCACCCCGAGATGACGCCGCATCACAACCCCCATAGTCGACAAGATCACCGCATAGCGGGCCGAGCCTAGGGGGCAGTGAAACCCACATGAGCAAAGGCAGCGTAAAGAGTTGAGTGTACGCGGTCGATTTGCCCGCCGGTGAGGCACATCCGCCGCAAGTCGCATTCACAGGCATTGCTCACCAAGTGCCCAAGGATTCGTGCAAATGGTGTTTCACCTGCGGAGATTTCGCTTGCCCGAGCCGACGGGGGTCGCTAGCGTTCGCGGGCCCATGCCTTCCGGCCCACCGTCAAAAGGACTGCCGTGCTCAGAACTTCCCCTCATCCTGCCCGGCACCCACGCCGTTTGGTCGGACTCACCGTTATCGCCGCCCTGATGACCGCCTGCCTCAGCACGGCCGTCAACCCCGCTCCCGCACAGGCGGACTCGTCCACTCTCATATCGGGCAGCGTGCAGCAGGCGATGATCGCCGCCTCCGCCCAGGCCGCCTCCAGCGGGCAGAGCGTCCCGGTCGACGCGGCCACCGACGTGGAGACCACGCTGACCGCGAACCCGGACGGCACGTTCACCCAGAACATCGCCGCTGCCCCCGTCCGCGTGCAGCAGAACGGCGCATGGGTGCCCCTGGACCCGACGCTGCACCAGAACAGCGACGGCACCTGGTCCACCGACGCCACCACCGCGACACTGGACCTGTCCGGAGGCGGCAGCACCGGGAGCACCCTGGCCAGCATGGACGACGACGGGCAGAGCCTGGCGTTCACCTGGCCCACCGCCCTGCCCGCGCCCACCGTCACCGGGAGCACGGCCGTGTACAGCGGGATCCTGCCCGGCGTCGACCTGCAGGTCACCGCCAACAGCCAGGGCGGCTTCACCGACCTGGTGGTCATCAACACCCCGGCAGCGGCGCAGAACCCGGCCCTGGACTCCCTGACGCTCGGCACCACCGCCTCGAGCGGCCTGACCCTGTCCACCGACGCCGCGGGCGATATATCGGCCGTCGACGCCAACGGCGACATGGTCTACCACTCCCCCGCACCCGTGATGTACGACAGCGGCACCAGCACCACAGCCACGGCAAGCCCCGCCGCCACCTCGACAGCGGCCTCCAGCCCCTCCGCCAGCACAACACCAACGGCTACGGCCACGACTGGTGCGGACACACAGGCGATGGGCGTCCGGAAGCAGTTGGCGCTGGACACCACCTCAGCAGCCACAGGCACGCCCGCGGCCAGCCCGTCGGAGAGCGTCTCCACAACGCCCAGCGCCTCCAGTTCGGCCGACGCTGCGGACGGGGCCACGGCACCCGGAGCGGGTGCGACCAGCGCTCCGGTCGGCGTGGCCGTCTCCGCCGGCAGCATCACGCTCACGCCGGACAAGGCGCTCCTCGACAACCCTGCAGCGGTGTTCCCCATCGTCCTGGACCCCAGCCTCACGCCCGAGCCGATCGGCCACACAACTGCACTGTCCCACTACACGTACATCCAGCAGGGTTGCCCCAGCGCCACCAACTACGACTCCAACGACACCTACGACCAGTACGGCATCGGCGCCGGCTACCAGGGATACGCGACCTGCGACGGCACCGAACGCGCCGTCTACATGTTCAACATCGGCACCTTCATCGACAACGATCAGATCATCTCCGCCACGATGAACGTCGACGAGACCTACATCGCCTCGGACGGATGCACCTCCGCCACCGTCTCCGCCTACGCCGTACCCGAGATCAGCTCCAGCACCGACTGGAACAACTTCAACAACGCCTCCGCCACCTGGACGGACAGCCAGACCGTCGGCGGTGCCAACCGCACCGGCTGCGCAGGGAACACAGCGACCAGCTTCAAGGTCGCCGACGCACTCAGCACAACCGCAAACGGCATCGCGACCGTCGAACTGCGCGGCAACGAGAGCGACGAGACCCTGTTCAAGCGGTTCGCGAAGACCGCGAGCCTCTCCTTCACCTACAACACCACCCCCAACCAGCCCACCCAGACCCAGACCAGCCCCACCCCCGTCTCCCCGGCCAGCCAGGGCTGCACGACCGACTCGACCAAGTGGGGCTGGATCCCCAACGCCGGCTCGGGCGGCGACATCACCCTCACCGCGAACGTCACCGACCCGGACGGCCAGTGGGGCCAGCAGATCGAAGGACGCTTCTCCTTCCACGACATCACCGCCGGCACCACACCCATCCAGATGGGCCAGGACAGCGGCAACCTGTACACCGGACTGACCAGCACCGACGACAGCGGCGCTGTCAGCAGCGGCAGCACTGTGTCCAAACGCATTCCCACCACCGACCTCGTCGACGGACACACCTACGGCTGGTACGCCTCCACCTGGGACGGCTACTCCCAGTCCACCGACACTCCGGCCTGCTACTTCAAGTACGACGCATCAGCCCCCACCATCGCCGTCAACGGCACCTCCTCCAGCGGAAGTTGCTCCACCGGACCCAAACTGACCGAGGGCACCCCCAGCACCATCACCCTCACCGGAACCGACACCGAGTCCGGCCTCAAGGGGTTCGCCTACGCCTGGCAGGACGCCTCCACGCTGGCCGCCGGCGGCGGCACACCCCTCACGCCCACCAACGGCAGCGCAGCCCTGACGTTCACCCCCTCCAGTTGGGGCACCTACACGCTGTGGATGGACGCAACCGACAACGCCGGCAACCAGTCAGCCGCCTACTGCTACAGCTTCAACGTCACCTACACCCCCGGAAGCTCCACCCCGATCTCGGGTGACATCACCGGCCAGGGCAAACCCGACGTCGTCGCCGCAGACACCGCGGGGAACCTGGACATGTGGTCCACCAGCGGCGCGGACACCAGCACCACCGCCGGCGGCACGATCACCCCTGCCGCCACCGTCGACATCTCACCCGTCGGAAACGGTCCCGACACCACCGGCTCCTGGTCCAGTGCCCTCGCCGCCCACGGCCTCACCAAGATCATCACCAGTACTCCGACGCCCGACGACCTGTGGGCCCTGAGCAGCGACCGGCAGAACCTGTACTACTACATCAACATCGCCAACACCCCAGCCAGCAAGGCCACACCCCCGCCGCCCTACTACACCAGCACCCACCGGGAACTCCTCGACAGCTGCTCCGCCAGCTGCGGAACCCACCCCATGGTCGGGACCACGAACATCGACTGGAGCAACGTCAATCAGCTCCTGGCGGTCGGCGACCTCAACAACGACAGGGACCCGGACCTGGTCACCGAGGAAGCCGGAGGCCGCCTCTACGCCCTCTACACCAACGGTGCCGGCCTCATCGGCACCATCCAACTGCTCGGCACCAACCCCGCCTGGGACAACTGGACCTTCCTCTCTCCGGGGAACACCGCCGCCGACGGCGGCGTCGCCCAGCTCTGGGCACGGGACAACACCACCGGCACCCTGTGGGAGTACCCGCTCACCCTCAACACCAGCACCGGAACCGACACCCTCGCAGCGCCCGTCCAGATCAGCGCCACCGGCGCGTTCCCGGCCTCGGCCTACCCGCAGGTCCTGTCGGTCGGCGACATCACCGGCGACGGCCTGCCCGACCTCGTCGCCACCACCGCCAACGGCTCCCTGATCGACATCCCCAACACCGGCACCACCACAACCCCGGCCTTCTCCAGCAGCACCGCCATCGCCCCCCTCCAGGGCCCCGGCTGGGCCCGCGGACTGACCGCCCTTGACTCCAACCCCGCCCCCATCCCTGCCAGCGGCCCGCTGACCCTGGTCGTCGCCAACGGCACTCTGTGCATGGACGACCCCAACGCCAACCAGACCGCAGGCACCGCTATCTGGGACTACGCCTGCAACGGCAGCCCCGCCCAGCAGTGGACCCTGCAACCCGACGGTACCGTCCAGGCCCAGAACGGACCCGAGGCCAGCAGCGCCTGCCTGACCGCCACCACCGGCAACGGCCAATCCGTCACCCTGCAACCCTGCACCGACAGCGCACTGCAGCAGTGGCAGGTCACCAGCAACGGCTCCCTCGTCAACACCGGCGCCGGCACCACCACCGCGCCCGAATGCCTCGCCGATCCGAAAAGCAACCCCGCCCCCGACACCGACCTGATCACCTGGAGCTGCGACAACGGCACGGAGCAGACCTTCGCGCTGCCCGGCAACGGAACCACCAGCCACTGGGCCCTCGACGACAGCGCCAACAGCACCACCGCCAACAACTCAGCCTCCAGCAACGACGCCACCGTCAACGGTGGCGTCACCTTCGGCCCCGTCACCGACACCAACTCGGTATCCAAATCCGCCGCCACCTTCGACGGCACCACCGGAGACCTGACCAGCACCGCCACCGCGATCAACACCACCAGCAGCTACACCGTCTCCGCCTGGGCCGACCTCACCAACACGCCCAGCTTCGCCACCGTCCTGTCCCAGGCCGGAAGCCAGGTCGGCGCGTTCTACCTCCAGTACACCGGTGGCACCTGGCGATTCGTCATCCCCAGCAGTGACTCCACAAGCACCACCGTCTACTACACGGCAACAGCCACCACCACCGCAGCCACCAAGCAGTGGACCCATCTGACCGCTGTCTACAACGCCACCAACAACGCCATGAGCCTCTACATCAACGGACAACTCGCCGCAACCGCAACCGACACCACCCCCTGGTCCGGTAGCGGACACCTCTACATCGGAGCAGCCGTCAACACCGGAAATTGCTTCCCCGGCAGCATCGCCGACGTCCAGACCTACAACCGCGCCCTCACCTCCCGACAGATCCTCGACCTATACGACACCGGAACCAGCACCGACTAACAACACGCCCAAAGGCACTAACCCCGAACAATGTGACGCGCCGCCCGGAAACAACTCCGGGCGGCACGCACCGGAAGACCGAGCAAGCGAGAACCTCTCTCTGTCAGCACGCAGTACCTCGACATCGACGCCGACACCACCAACTCACTAGGCACCGGCACAGCCGTCGCCGTCTCCGACAGCGCCCTCAGCGCGTCGGCCTACCCGCTGATCACCAGCGCCGGCGACGTCGGAACCAGCGCCAACAGCGGCCCCGCCCTATGGGCGGTCGACACCACCGGCACGCTCCAACTTATCCACTGTGGCCGGGCCCTCCGGGGCCCGGCCACAGTGGATGACACCCCCCTGACCCCACCACGGCAGTCGTTCCGGCTGCTACCGGCCCCGCGTGTTTCGCCTGAGTTCCGCAGTTCGTGGGCATGTACGGGTCTGCCGGCCGGTGTGAGTGCAGGTCACGGTGTTGACCGTGGCGTTGGGTCAGCGAAACGTGTGGGCACACGTTTTCTGAAGTGATGGTTGAACCCTCCTGGGGTGATCGTTCATGCTGTGGGCATGTACTTGCGGACCACCCAGCGGAAGAAGAAGGACGGGACCGCGGTCCGCTACGTGCAGCTCGCGCACAACCACCGCGTGGGCGGCAGCACCCAGGCCGAGGTGCTGCACAACTTCGGCCGCGAGGACCAACTCGACACCGACGGTCTTCGCCGCCTGGTCACTTCGATCAACCGCTACCTCGGCGAGGGCGGTGACGCGGCGGCACCGGTGGTCGGCGGCGGCCTGCAGGTAACCGGCTCGCGCCCCCTGGGAGCGGTATGGCTGCTGCAGGGCCTGTGGCGGCAGTTGGACATCGACGCCGCACTCACGAAGATCCTTGGTCCGCGCCGGTTCCGCACCGACGTCGAGCGCGTGCTGTTCGCCCTGGTCGCCAACCGAGCCGTCGCCCCGGCCTCCAAGCTCTCGGCCGCCGAATGGGCGAGCCGCGACGCGGCGATACCGGGCCTGGAGACGATGGACGAGGACCAGGCCTACCGGGCGATGGACCTGCTCGTGGAGGCCGACGCCCAGGCCGAGGTCCAGGAAGCGGTGTTCTTCGCGGTCGCCAACCTGCTCAACCTCGAAGTCGACCTGCTGTTCTTCGACACCACCAACACCTACTTCGAACGCGATGAGCCCGACGCGGGCGAGAGCCCGTTTCGCACCTACGGCAAGAGCAAGGACCACCGCGACGACCTGCCGCAGATCACCATCGGACTGGCCGTCACCAAGGAGGGCGTGCCGGTTCGCTGCTGGTGCTGGCCCGGTGGCACCAGCGATCAGGCGATCCTGCCGCAGGTCAAGGACGACATGCGCGACTGGAAGCTGGGACGGGTGATCACCGTGGTGGACCGCGGCTTCTCCAGCGCGGACAACCTGGCCTACCTCACTCGCGCCGGCGGCCACTTCATCGCCGGGATGCGCATGCGCGACGGCAACGACCTCGCCGAGGCCGCCCTCGCCCGCCAGGGTCGCTACCAGAGCGTCCGCGACAACCTGCGAGTCAAGGAGGTCAAGCTCGACCAGGCCCCTGGCCGGCGCTTCGTCATCTGCCACAACCCCGCTCAGGAGGAACGCGACCGCCACCACCGCGAGGAAGCGATCACCCGCATCGAGGCCGAACTGGAGCGCATCCGCACCCAGCGCGAACGCGACGCCAAACGCCTGACCACCGCCAAGGCCCGTGAGCGCGCGGAGGCCACGCATGTGCGCGCCGAATGCGCTCTGATCGAACACCCCACCTTGAAGCGGTGGTTGAGGACGTCGAAGGGCGGACGCCTGGCGATCGACCGCGCCAAGGTCAAGGCTGAGGAGCGGCTGGACGGCAAGTACCTGCTGACCAGCTCCGACCCGCACCTGACCGCCGAGGAGATCGCGGTCGGCTACAAGGCGCTCCTGGAAGCGGAGCGCGGATTTCGCGACCTGAAGACGGTGCTGGAACTGCGGCCGATCTTCCACCGCCTCGAACACCGCATCCGCGCGCACGTGCTGCTGTGCTGGCTCGCCCTGCTGCTGATCCGCGTCGCCGAACGCCGCACCGGCCAGACCTGGAACCGGATCAGCACCGAGCTGGGCCGCGTCCACGAGGTCACCCTCACCGGCGACGCCGGACAGCTGACCCAGACCACCCCGCTCACCAGCGAGCAGGCCACGATCTACCGCGACTGCGCCATCAAACCACCACCCCGGATCACCGCCGCAGACCCCGCCTGACCAGCCACAACGCAACCGCGTGGGCACACGTCCACCCGGCCACGTCCCGCATGTTCCCGCAGCTCAGACCCCATATCGAACGCCTCCGCATGCCTACCAACTGCGGAAGTCAGGTTTCGGATCTGGCGTGAGCCGGGTGGGGCACGCATCTGCGACAAGGGCCGCACTCCCACTGCGCGCTGACCGGCCCCTATTCAGCAGGCCGGGGACCGTCCCCCTCGGGTAAAGCATAAAAGTCCTGCAGCAAGTACGCTGACCTGCAACGTTTGCGGTCGCAGGTGTGTGCCCCAGGCAGGATTCGAACCTGCGACACCGGCTTTAGGAGAGCCGTGCTCTATCCCCTGAGCTACTGAGGCGTGCGCTCGCCGGAGCGGGCATACCCGCACAGTGTAGCGGGTGTGCCACAGCCTCCGGCTCTCGTTGATCGGGATCGGGCGGGGCAGGTGCGGCTCCGGGGCGGCATGCTGCTCGACGGGACCGCGTCCGGCTGCGGCTTCGGGCAACTGTCGGGCCGTGCTGTCGCTTTGTCCGTTTGTTGTTCCGGCGTCGATCGGGATGCGCCAGGGTGGTGCCGAGCACCTCTGTCACCCGTGATCGAAAGGCACTCCCACCATGCGCATCGGGCTCTCGCTGCCGCAGTACGGCCGTTTCGCCGATCCCGCCCTGACCGTCCGGGTCGCGGCGGCGGCCGAGGAGATCGGCTATGACAGCCTCTGGGTCGGCGACCGGCTCCTCGTCGCCACCGAGCCGCAGAGCCTCTATCCCGGCGGGGACCGCAGCGTTCTCGCCCAGCACGAGACCTTCCTCGATCCGCTGACCCTGCTGACGGTGGCGGCCGGTGTCACCCGCCGGGCGCGGCTCGGCACCAGCACCCTCAACGCGCTGTGGCAGCCCCCGATCCTGCTGGCCCGCACGCTGGCCACGATCGACCAGGTCTCGGCCGGAAGGCTCGACGTCGGGCTGGGGCTGGGGTGGTCCCGCGACGAGTACCAGGCGGTCGGCACCCCGTGGCAGGGCCAGGGGGCGCGCCTGGAGGAGACCCTCGACCTGTTCGACCGGATATGGGCCGAGGACGAGGTGGTTCGGCACGACGGTGCCCTGTGGACCGTTCCTTCCGCCTACATTCGCTTGAAGCCCCGTCAGCGCCCGCGTCCGCCGGTGCTCTTGGGCGGCTACAGCCCGGCGTCCCTGGCCCGCGTCGGCCGCCGGGCCGACGGCTGGCTCGGCGTCGGCCTGCCGCTGCCGGTGCTGACGCAGGCCTGGGAGACCGTCGCCGAACACGCCGCGAAGGCCGGCCGGGAGCCGGAGGCGCTGCGACTGGTCCTCCGGGTCAACCCGGTGTTCTCGGCCGATCCGGTACCGGACGAGCAGGTCCCCACGCGCGGCACGGTTCGCCAGCTGGCCGACTACCTGTCGGCAGCCGTCGAGAGCCTCGGCGCGGAGCCGCTGATCGACCTCCACTACGCCGCCGGCGATCCCGAGGAGTACCTGGACCTGGCCCGGGAGCTGCACGACCTGGTGCGCTCGCGCACCGCCTGAACGACGGCCGAGGGCGCGGGCGCGGCGCTCTGGCCGACGCCCGAGGCCCGGGCCCTGTTCCTGCTGGAGGACCGGTCGCGCTGCATCACCGGAACAACCATGGTGATCGACGGCGGCCAGTGGCTGGGCCGCCCGGTCTACGGCGAGCCCAGCTCCAACGGCGATTGAGTCACCGACAACTGGGATCAACCGGCAACTGAGCGGGACTCAGCGGCCGGCGGGGTCGGCGACCCGCTCCGGCTCGTCCGCCTGCGGCGCCGGGATGCGCCCGAGGCGGCTCTTCACGCCCCAGGTGGTGACCAGCTTCAGCGCCTCGCCGACGATGTTGCCGCTCATCTTGCTGGCGCCGAACTCCCGCTCGACGAAGGTGATCGGCACCTCGGCGACCTTGAAGCCGGCCCGGACCGTGCGCCAGGCCAGGTCGACCTGGAAGCAGTAGCCCTGCGAGGCGACCTGGCTCATGCCGAGACCGAGCAGTGTCTCCTTGCGGAAGGCGCGGTAGCCGCCGGTGACGTCGCGGATCGGCACCTGCAGCATCAGCCGCGAGTAGGTGCTGCCGCCGCGCGACAGCAGCTCGCGCCTCTTGGGCCAGTTGACGACCTCGCCGCCGGGGACCCAGCGCGAGCCGAGCACGAGGTCCGCGCCGCGCAGCGCGGTCAGCAGCCGGGGCAGCTGCTCGGGCTGGTGCGAGCCGTCCGCGTCCATCTCGACCAGGACGTCGTAGCCCCGGTCGATGCCCCAGCGGAAGCCGGCCAGGTAGGCCGCGCCCAGGCCCTCCTTGCCCTTGCGGTGCAGCACCTGGAGGTTGGGGTCCTCGGCGGCAAGCGCGTCGGCGGCCTGACCGGTGCCGTCGGGGCTGTTGTCGTCCGCGATCAGGATGTGCGCCTCGGGGACGGCCGCGCGGACCCGGGCGGTGATCCGGCCGACATTCTCGATCTCGTTGTACGTCGGGATGATCACGAGGATCTTGCCGAGGTCACCGAAGGTCTCGGTACTTTCGGTCGTGGTGTCCGACACGGGCTGGCCCCTTACTCCGCTTGCCGCGATCGTGCTCATTTCCGTCGAGGCATCCCGCCGCGACACTCTCCCGGTCGGCTTGCCGCGCTACTGCTACCACGGACTGCGCAAGGGGAAATCGTGACGACGGTACAGGGAGCACTTCGCCCGCCGCATCTTCGGGGCGCGCCGGGACCCGCCCGGGAACGCCCCCGGGCCCCCTTGAGCTGCCGGACCACGGCCGGACCGGCCGCTGGCCGCGCTCCCTGAAAGGGAAGTGGTAGGCGGGTAAGAAGGCGGTATGTCCGGGCGTGTGGCGACCCCGGGGAGATGACCGAGGGTCAATTCCTATGACGATCCGACGAGGGTTCAGTAGTCGCCCAGCCGTCGGTCGCCACGCCATCGGCCCGATTTGCAAGTAACACTATTTCTGACATATGCCTCCCCAATATCGAATCCGCAGGTGGTTCCACGCCTGCTTCGATCTGCGAAGGGTGGCCTCCCGGTGGAGCTGCACTGGAAGGCCATCGGCCCCGGGGCGGTGACCGGATGCCTCATCGCCGGACTGCTCACCTCAGGCGCGGTTGGCGGCGGCGGCCTGGACCGCCGTCAGCACCGGGGTGTCGCCGCTGATCAGCTCCAGCGTCAGCCCGGCCGTGTCCGGGTGGTGCAGCAGGTGCACCAGCACCTCGGCGACGTCCGCGCGCGGGACGCCGCCGCGTCCGGTCCGCTTGGTCAGCGACACCCTGCCGGTGCCCGGGTCGTCGGTGAGCCAGCCGGGACGCAGGATCGTCCAGTCCAGCCCGGTGCGCACGACCAGCGCCGCGTCGGCCGCCCCCTTGGCGCGGAGGTAGGCCGCGAAGCCCTCGTCGGTCTCCGGGGAGGGCTCGCGGTCCGCGCCCATCGAGGACAGCTGCACGAACCGGCGCACCCCGGCCCGCTCCGCCGCGTCGGCGAAGCGGACCGCGCCGAGGTGGTCGATCTCCTCGGTCCGGCCCACACCCCCCTTGCCCCCGGCGCCGGCCGCGAACACCGCCGCGTCCGCCCCCGCCAGGGTCGCGGCCAGCTCCTCCACCGTGGCGGTCTCCAGGTCGCAGCGCACCGGCTCGGCCCCGGCCTCCCGGACGTCCTCCAGTTGCTCCTGCTTCCGGACCAGGCCGACCGGGTCGTCCCCCCGGTCGGCGAGCAGCCGCTCCAGCAGCAGACCGATCTGACCGTGTCCACCCGCGATGACGATGCGCATGGCTCCGACGATAGGAGCCGACCGGGGACGCCGCACCCGCTGCTGCCGCACCCGGTGGTACCGCAGCTGGTGTAGCCGCCGGATACGGTGCCCGGACGACGCCGTTCCGCGCCCCGGGTTTGTACCGTGGACGGATGGGTGCGAACGGATGGTGGCGCCGGGTGTCCCCCGGCCGGGCGGTGGTGCTGGACGCCGTGGCGGCGCTGCTGGTGTTCGGGATGCTGCTGGCCGCCGCCGCGATGGTGGCACGGCCCTCGCGGCATGTGCTGCCGACGCTGGACTCGCTGCACCCCGCCGCCGTCGCCCTGGCCGCTGCCTCCTGCGGCACCCTGCTGCTGCGCCGGCACCGGCCCTGGGCCGCGCTGGCCCTGGCCCTGGTCTGCGGCGTGCTCTACGCCCTGGCCGGCTACAACATGAACCCGGTGCTGATGCTCCCCTCGGCAGTCGCGCTCTACACCGTGGCCGTCCGCACCGACCGCCGCACCGCCTGGGGCACCGCTGCGGGCTCGGCGGCGGTGCTGGCCGGCGCCGAGATCGCGCTCGGCCCGGGGAACTGGCTGGAGCCGCAGAACTTCAGCGTGCTGGCCTGGGCCGCGGCGGCGGCTGCGGTCGGCGACGCGGTGCGCTCCCGGCGCGCCTACATCGCCGCCATCGAGGAGCGGGCCGAACGGGCCGAACGCACTCGCGAGGAGGAGGCCGCCCGCCAGGTCGCCGAGGACCGGATCCGGATCGCCCGCGAGCTGCACGACGTGGTCGCCCACCACATCGCACTGATCAACGCCCAGGCCGGGGTCGCGATCCACCTGGCCGGCGAGATCCCGGCGCCGGTGCTCGGCGCGCTGGAGCACATCCGGGACGCCAGCCACGAGGCGCTGCAGGAGCTCAAGGCGACGGTGGGGCTGCTCCGGGCCTCGGACGAGTCCGGCGTCCCGCTGGAGCCCGCCCCCGGGATCGCCCAGCTGCCCGAGTTGCTGGCCTCCTTCGCCCGCGCCGGGCTGACCGTCAGCCTGGAGCTGCAGGGCGAGGTCAGGCCGCTGCCGCCGGCCGTGGACCTGACCGCGTTCCGGATCGTCCAGGAGTCGCTGACCAATGTCAGCAAGCATGCCGGGGTGCCGACCGCCCGGGTGCAGCTGTTCTTCGGCCCCGAGCAGTTGGCGATCCGGGTCGAGGACGACGGCCGGACCGCGCCGATGCGCAGCAGCTACCAGTCCCAGGGGCAGGGCCACGGACTGACCGGAATGGGCGAGCGGGCGGCGGTCGTCGGCGGCACGCTGACCGCCGGGCGCGACCCCTGGGGCGGCTTCCGGGTCGCCGCCGACCTACCCTTGCGTCCGGGGGCGAGGGGAGCCGAGACATGACCATCCGGGTGCTGCTGGCCGACGACCAGGCCCTGCTGCGGGGCACCTTCCGCATGCTGATCGACTCGACGCCGGACATGGAGGTCGTCGGCGAGGCCGCCGACGGCCGCGAGGCGGTGGAGCTGGCCGGGCCGCTCCGGGCCGACGTGCTGCTGATGGACATCCGGATGCCGGGCCTGGACGGCCTGGCCGCGACCCGGCTGATCTGCGCCGACCCGGAGCTGTCCGGGGTGCGGGTGCTGATCCTGACCACCTTCGAGTTCGACGAGTACGTGGCGGAGGCGCTGCGCGCCGGGGCCAGTGGCTTCCTCGGCAAGGGCATGCGTCCCGAGGAGCTGCTGGAGGCGGTGCGCACGGTCGCGGCCGGCGACTCGCTGCTCTCCCCCACCGCCACCCGCACCCTGATCACCCGGTTCCTGGCGCAGCCGCAGCGCGCCGACGCGACCGCCGGCGCGGACCCGGCCCGGCTGGACGTGCTGACGCCGCGCGAGCGCGACCTGATGGCGCTGGTCGCCCTCGGCCACTCCAACGACGAGATCGCCGAGCGGCTCTTCCTCAGCCCGCTGACGGTGAAGACGCACGTCAACCGGGCGATGACCAAGCTCGGCGCGCGCGACCGGGCGCAGCTGGTGGTCATCGCCTACCAGTGCGGCCTGGTGCTGCCCGGCGCCCGCTGAGCCGCTTCTCCGGTCAGAGGCTGTCCTCGGGGGTGCCCGCCTACCTCAGGAGGAGAACCGGCTCCGGCCTACTACGCCCGTGGTAGGACCGGATCGCTGCCGCAGGGGGACGCGCCGGGGGTGTCCGGCACGAAAGGGTAGGGAGCATGAACGGACTCCCGCGATGATCGTAGCCAGCAACCTCACCAAGCGTTACGGCGACAAGACCGCCGTGAACGACCTGTCGTTCACCATCCGCCCCGGTATCGTCACCGGCTTCCTCGGCCCCAACGGCGCCGGCAAGTCGACCACGATGCGCATGATCATGGGCCTGGACGCGCCGACGCAGGGCAGCGTCACCGTCAACGGCAAGCGCTACGCCGACCACGCCGCGCCGCTGCACGAGGTCGGCGCGCTGCTGGAGGCCAAGGCCATCCACACCGGTCGTTCCGCCCGGAACCACCTGCTGGCGCTGGCCGCGACCACCGGCATCGGCGCCCGCCGGGTGGACGAGGTGATCGACCTGGTCGGTCTGGGCGAGGTGGCCCGCAAGCGGGCCGGCGGCTTCTCGCTGGGCATGGGGCAGCGGCTGGGCATCGCCTCCGCGCTGCTCGGCGACCCGGCCACGGTGATCCTGGACGAGCCGGTCAACGGTCTCGACCCGGAGGGCATCCTCTGGATCCGCAACCTGCTCAAGGGCCTGGCCGTCGGAGGGCCGCACGGTCTTCGTCTCCTCGCACCTGATGAGCGAGATGGCGCTGACCGCCGAGCACCTGATCGTCATCGGACGCGGCCGGCTGATCGCCGACACCTCGGTCGCCGAGTTCACCCGCAGCGCCTCCCGCAACGTCGTCCGGGTCCGCTCCCCGCACGCCGAGCGGCTGCGCTCGCTGCTGGTCGGCCCGGACGTCACGGTCGACGCCGTGGAGCCGGGCGCGTTCGAGGTCACCGGCCTGGACAGCGACCGGATCGGCACCATCGCCGCCGAGAACGGCGTCACGCTGTTCGAGCTCGCGCCGCAGCAGGCCTCCCTGGAAGAGGCGTTCATGGAGCTCACCCGGGACGCCGTCGAGTACCACGCCAGCACCACCGTCGCCGGGAGCGTCGCATGAGCACCACCACCGCCACCTCGCCGACCTCGCCGACCGCGACCACCGCGACCTCCGCCGGGAAGGGGAAGGTCACCCAGCTGCGGGTGATCAACTCTGAGTGGATCAAGCTGCGGACGCTGCGCTCCACCCCGATCACCCTGCTGATCGCCGTCGTGATCATGGTCGGCCTCGGCCTGCTGATCACCTATGTGCACGCCACCCACCCCAACCCCGGCCACGACCACGGCGGGATCAACGGCGCCGAGCTCAGCCTGGTGATGTACCACCTGGCACAGCTCGCCATCGGCGTGCTGGGCGTGCTGATCGTCAGCGGCGAGTACAGCACCGGCATGATCCGCGCCAGCCTGTCCGCCGTGCCCAAGCGGCTGCCGGTGCTCTGGGCGAAGGCCCTGGTCTACGGCGTGGTCGTGCTCGTGCTGATGACGATCTCCTGCCTGGTGGCCTTCTACGCGGGCCAGGCCGTCCTCTCCTCGCACCAGGAGAGCGTGAGCATGTCCGACCCCGGCGTGGCCCGGGTCGTCTTCGGCACCGCGTTCTACCTGACGGTCGTCGGCCTGCTCGGCATCGCCCTGGGCTCGCTGCTGCGCAACGCGGCCGGCGCCATCGCCGTGCTCTTCGGCGTCATGCTGGTCCTGCCCGGCCTGGCCGATCTGCTGCCGGCCAGCTGGATCCCGAACATCGTCCCCTACCTGCCCAGCGAGGCCGGCGGGGCGCTGCTCAGCGTCGTGCCCGACCCCGGCTCGATGGCCCCCTGGAACGGCTTCGCGCTGTTCGTCGGCTATGCCGTGGTCCTGCTCGGCCTGGCCGCCGTGCTGATGAAGCGCCGCGACGCCTGACCCCTCCCACCGTTCCTCCGCCGGAACCACAGCACTGCGCCCCCGGATCTTCCCGTCCGGGGGCGCAGTGCTGTTCGGTGCTGCTCAGTGCTGCTCAGTGCTGCCGGAGCGTCAGAAACGGCCCGCGAAGCTCGGGGTGTAGTCGCTGATGGTGTCGATCTTGACACCGGCGCTCGGGTTGGCGGCCTCGACGTAGGAGCCGTTGCCGATGTAGATGGCCACGTGGTACGCGTTGGCCGCGGTGCCGTCGGTGGACCAGAACAGCAGGTCACCGGGCTGGAGGGCGTTCATCGAGACCGGGGTCGCGGCGGCGGCCTGCTCCTCGCTGGTGCGCGGGATGCTGATGCCGGCCTGGGCCAGCGCGGCCTGGGTCAGGCCCGAGCAGTCCCAGGTGTTCGGGCCGGTGGCGCCGTAGACATAGGCGTCGCCGACCTGCGCCTGGGCGAAGGCGACGGCGGCCGCCATGCCGGTGCCGGTCGCGGTGGACGAGCTGCTGCTCGTGCTGGTGGTGGTCGAGGCCGTGGTGGCAGCCGGGGCGCTGGTGGCGCTGTCGGACGAGGAGTTGTCCGAGGCGGAGCTGCTCGACGCGGACCAGTTGGAGCTGGAGCTGTCCAGGTTCGCACTGTTGGAGACCGCGTTGGAGGAGGTCGTGTCGGAGGAGGTCGCGGCGGGGGTCGCGGTGCTGCCCGACAGCGCCAGGCGCTCACCGGGGAAGATCAGGTCCGGGCCCTGGGTGAGGACCGAGCGGTTGAGGGTGTAGAGCCGCTGCCAGCCACCGTTGACGTCGTGGTCGGTGGCGATGGTGGAGAGCCAGTCGCCCGCGACGACGGTGTAGTACGAGGCAGTGGTGGTGGTCTGGGTGGTGCTCGCCGAGGTGGGGGTGGCGGCGACGGCGGCCGGGGCAGCCGCAGGGGCGTAGGCAGGAACGGCGGCCGGGGCCGCGGCGGAGGCGGTGTTGGCGGTGATCATCGGAACGGCGAGGCTGACGATGCCGGCGAGGCCGACACCGGCGAAGAGTCGCTGCCTGGTGGTACGACGGACCTTGGCGGCCCGGTGACGGCCGGTGCCGGAGGCGAAACCGGTGCGGCCGTTGGTCTCGTGGGTGCTCGAAGGCAGCATGTTGAAGCGGTCCTCTCCCACGCCTGCGAGGTGAGCTGTCGGATTCGGGCTGGAGTTGCCCGGCCGTGCAGAGCACGGCTTCACCCCAAGCCGCGACTGTGAGATCGCGGCGGCTTACCTGGTTCCCCCGCCCCTGCCGTGGTGCGGTGTGCCGATGTGCCTCGGCCTCCGGCGGCAGGACTCGGCGTTCCGGAGGCGTTGGTTCCGCATAAGTGCGAACGGACCGAACGCTAGGCAGATTGTCCTTGAAACTACAACTCCACGTGATCCTGCTCACATTCAAACCGGAATAAATCGGGCTCCGCCTGCCCAGATGCTGCCATGACAAGGCAGACCTAATGTCGTTGTTGTCCACATATAAAGGGATGGGAGCGACCGACCATGACAGGTACGGCAGCAGACCCCGGGACAACTTCCAAGACCCTCACCCCCTACGGCCGGGGCGAGAACCACCGCTGGTGGGTGCTGGCCGTGATCGGCCTGGCCCAGCTGATGGTGGTGCTCGACGCGACCATCGTGAACATCGCCCTGCCGTCCGCGCAGAAGGACCTCGGCTTCAGCAACGGCAATCGCCGGTCTTCGCCTGGTGGCAGACGCGCGCACCGCACCCGCTGCTGCCGTTGCGGGTCGTGCTGGACCGGAACCGGGGCGCGTCCTTCCTGGCGATGTTCCTGGCCGGCGCCGGGATGTTCGGGGTCTTCCTGTTCCTGACCTACTACCTCCAGCAGTCGCTGCTCTACTCGCCGGTGAGGACCGGGCTGGCCTTCCTGCCGATGGTCGCGGTGATGATCGCCACCTCGGCCACCGCCACCAACAGACTGGTGCCCAGGCTGGGCGCCAAGCCGATCGTGCCGGTGGGGATGCTGCTCGGTGCGTGCGGGATGGCCTGGCTCACCAGGCTCGACCTGAACAGCAGCTACCCCGCCAATGTGATGCCGCCGCTGCTGGTGCTCGGGCTGGGCCTCGGCCTGATCTTCGCCCCGGCGATGTCGCTGGCCACGGCCGGGGTCGAGCCGCACGACGCGGGCGTCGCCTCAGCCACCGTCAACACCAGCCAGCAGGTGGGCGGTTCGATCGGCACCTCGCTGCTGAACACCCTGGCCACCAGCGCCGCCACCGCCTACCTGATCGGCCGGGCGCACACCTCGGCCAACACCGCCCAGGCGCAGCTGCACAGTTACTCGACCGCCTACTGGTGGTCGGCCGGGTTCTTCCTGTTCGGGATGGTGGTCTGCGGCCTGCTCTACCCTGCGGGCCGGCCCCGGATCAGTTCGGAGAACGCGGACGCCCCCATCCACATGTGACCTCCGTCACAAGCGAATAGGGGCGCGGCGCGTGGCCACAGGTGTCAGCCGAGGCGGGTGAGGCGGGTCCCGTAGGAGGGCTCGGCCAGCTCGGACTGCAGGTTTATCGGGACGCGCTGGGCACTGACGCCGGTACCGACGACCAGCTCGCCGACGCTGTCACCGGCGCGGCCGGTGCGCGGCAGCACCCCGCCGGTCGCCTCCAGCGACACCGGGACCGAGGTACCGGGCCAGCCGATCACGTTCACGTCCTTGGACGCCACCACCGGCGTCCGGCCGCCCTCACCGTCGTCCACGTAGCCGACGACCTCGCCCTGGTGCACCAGGATGTGCGACTGGAGCACGCCCTCCGCGCTGACCAGCAGCTTCTTGCTGGTCGCCATGACGTTGTCGAGGATGCCGAAGGTCGAGCTCAGGGCCGGCTGACCCAGCGTCACACCGAGCACGGTCTGGGTGGTCCCGCCGATGTTCACCTGCGCCGCCCACATCAGGCAGCCCAGGGCCGCCGAGTCGGAACCGGTCTTGACCCCGATCACGCCGTTGGCGCCGAGCAGCTTGTTGGTGTTGTAGGTCAGCGGGTTCTCCGGCGGCGAGAACGACTGGGTGCTCACGATCTCCCGGAAGACCGGCGTCTCCATGACCACCTTGGCCAGCTTGAGCTGGTCGGCGGCGGTGCTCTTGGTGGTGTCCTCCAGGCCGCTGGGGTCGGTGTACGTGGTCTGCGACATCCCCAGGGCGGTCGCCTCGGCCTGCATCTTGGCGACGAAGGCGGCGTCGGTGCCGGCGTCCCAGCGGCCGAGCAGCCGGGCCACGTTGTTGGCCGAGGGGATCAGCAGCATCTCCAGGGCCTGGTACTCGGTCAGCTGCTCGCCCACGCTGACCTTCATCACCGACTCCCCGCCGGCGGTGCCGTTGGTGTAGTCGGTCACCGCCTGCTGGTCGACGGTGATCATCGGGCCCTGCTGGCCGACGGCCAGCGGGTGGTCCTTGAGGATCAGATGGGCCGTCATCACCTTGGTCACGCTGGCGATCGGCACGGAAGTCTCCGCGCCGTTCTGGCCGAGCGAGCCGAGGCCGTCGACCTCCACCGCCGACTGGCCCGCCGTCGGCCAGGACAGGGCCGGTACGGAGCCGCCGAAGGTGTAGTTCGAGGCGGCGGTGAGCCGCAGTTGCGGCGTCGGCAGCGGACGCAGCACCTGGATCACCGCCAGCACCGCCAGGACGACGCAGAGCAGGCCGCCCCAGAGCGCGGTCCGCTTGAGCGCGCGGCGCAGCGGGGTCATCGGCCGGCGGCTGAGCGTCGCCAGGATCTCCAGCGCCTCGGACGTGGTCTCCGGGCCGGGCTCCAGCTCGTGCTCCGGGTCCGGGTCCGGCTGCGACTGCGGCTGCGGGGCCGGGACCGGCGAAGCATCGAACGCCCGCAGATAGGCCGGGTTGAGCTCGGCGGCGGCCGGGCCTGGCTGCTCCGCCGGCTCGTCGTACTCGGCGGGCGGGTCGTCGACCTCGTCCGGGTCGAGCCGGAAGCCGCGGAACTGGCGCAGGGTCTGGGTCGGCGGGTCGTACGGGACGCGCAGGGCGGTGGTGGGCTCGTCGTGGGTGAGCGCCTGCTCGGACTCGCCGCGGGCGCCGACGCCGCTCAGCTCCAGCACGGCGCTGCGGGGGGCGTCGTCCTCGGCGTCGCCCTCGGCGTCGTCGTCGGCGTCGCCCTCGGCGTCGTCGTCGGCGTCGGCGTCGTCGTCGGCGTCGTCGTCGGCGTCGTCCTCGGCGGCCTCCTCCGGGACGTCCGGCTCGGCCTCGGCGGTGGCCTCGGCATCGTCCTCGGCGGCGGCTGCTTCGGCGGCGTCATCGGCGACCTCGGCGGCCGAGGCCCCCGTGTCGTCGGCCTCGGCTCCGGTCCCCTCCGGCTCCGGCGCTGCCGTCTCCTCGGCCTCAGCCGCTGTCTCCTCGACCGCTGTCTCCCCGGCCGGCGACTCCTCAGCCGCCGTCTCCGGCGACTCCTCGGCCGACGCCTCAGCGCCGGTGGCTGTCGGAGTGGGCTCCGCGGCGGACTCCGACCCCCGCGTGTCCTCGTTCCGTTCCGCCCTGTCGGGGGACTCGCCCACGTAACCCAGCCTCCTTGTGTGTCCTGTTGGTGCGCCCGATGGGCGCGCGGCATCCACGCGCCGCCCCCAGTTTCCTGCACGCCCGCCGCATCCCGCGCACACGATGCCCCGTACCGGCGTTTCCCCTGGGACGACAGCCACTGCTGAGGCAGACGTGGACATCGTCCGAGCGGTTCCGGAGATCACGTTGTCGTGTCACTCTCGAGGCACCCTCGACAGCAGGGTGTGAGAGGCGTCACTCTGTCTTCATCCACGCGGGGAGGCTTGGATGGGCAAGAGCCGCAGAACAATTCCCGAGGAACTGTTGTTGCTCGCACTGGACCCGACAACCGGGACCACCGCGCAACCGCAGACCCTTGACCTCGGACTGGCCGGGGCGCAGCTCGTCGAGCTGGCCATGGCCGGGAGAATAGTCCCGAACGGGGACCGGATCGCCGTGGTGAACCCACGGCCGACCGGTGACCCGACACTGGACCACGCCCTCGAACTGCTGCGCCGTCGCGGCAGTGCGGTGCGTGCCGTTCACTGGATCGGTGGGCCCCGACTGGGGCTGCGCCAGACGTACCTTGCGCACCTGGAGCGGTGCGACATGGTGCGGGCGGTGCCGGGCCAGGTGTGCGGAGTGCTTCCGACGACGCGCTACCAGGCGTCCGACGACTGCACGAACAGCGCCATCAAGGAACGGCTGGACACGGCCATCCGGACCGGGATCCCCCCGGACCCCCGGACGGCCGCCCTGGCCGCCCTGGCCCACGCCGTGGGCCTCGGAAAACACCTCTATCCGGGTAACGAGGGCCGCTCCTCCAGGTCACGCCTGCGCGACCTGATCCGGTACGACCCGCTCGGCGGGATGGTCGCGCACGCCGTCATGGACGTGCAGAACGGCCTGCCGGCGGCCCAGGTACGGGGCGGCGCAGCCGCACCGAACCGGACCGCGCCGCGGAGCACCGCGCGACCCGGCGCCCTGCCGGGCATGGTGCGCACGGCGGTTCGCTGACGTCGCCGCACCGCACCGCACCGCAACCCTCGACCGCCGCCCACCGCGACCACCCTCGCGGTACGGGCGGCGGTCCGTTTTCTGTCCGGAGGCTGCCTGATGTCCGGCCTTTTCGAACGAGCGACCAACCAGGGTACGCGTCGGCGTGCGCCGACGTCTCGCACGCCTGCTCATTTCGGCTACGGAGCGCGATACCGGACGATTGCTCCACACGAGGGCGGTTCCGAGTGGCATCCTGCTGAGCACGAGGGATACCAACCAATCCCGATTCCGATGACTCCATTGCCGGAGGATCAGTTGTCATCCGCCAGCATCAATCCGACCATCCGACGCCGCAGGCTCGGCGCGAAGCTGCGCGAACTGCGGGAGGAACTCGGCATCACCGCCGAGGACGTCGCCCAGCGACTGCTCGTCTCGCAGTCCAAGATCAGCCGGCTGGAGAACGGGCGACGCAGCATCAGCCAGCGCGACGTGCGCGACCTGTGCCGCGTCTACGAGGTGACGGACGAGAAGCTGCTCGACGCGCTGATGGCGATGGCCCGCGAGTCGCGCCAGCGGGGCTGGTGGCACGCCTTCGGCGACGTCCCCTACAGCGTCTACATCGGTCTGGAGGCGGACGCCGTCTCCATGCACACCTACGAGTCGCTGTTCGTCCCGGGCATGCTGCAGACCCGGGACTACGCCTACGCGGTGGTGGCCGGCATCCAGCCGGAGGCGCTGCCGGCCCAGAACGAGAAGCGCACGGACATCCGGATGAAGCGTCAGGAGATCATCCGGGACCAGGAGAAGCCGCTGCGGCTCTGGGCGGTCCTGGACGAGGCCGTGCTGCACCGCGAGGTCGGCGGGGTGCAGACGATGCGGGAGCAGTTGGAGTACCTGCTGGAGGTCAGCTCCTGGCCGCATGTCACGGTCCAGGTGCTGCCGTACAGCGTGGGAGCCCATCCGGGGATGAGCGGCACCTTCGCCATCCTGGAGTTCGAGGACCCGGACGACGCGACCGTGGTCTACCTGGAGGGCGTGACCAGCGACCTGTACCTGGAGAAGGAGCAGGACGTGCGGACCTACTCGACCATGTACGAGCACCTCCGCGCGCAGGCCCTGCATCCGGACCGGACCCGGGAACTGATCGACCGGATCGCCAAGGGCTTCGCCGGCTGAAGCACCACGCGCGGGTGCCGGACGGGTAGTGTACGCGCCAAGCAGCGGTCGGCAAGCCATCTCGGCCGGAATTCCTCAGTCTTGAGGGTCCGTACGAAACGTTTGGCGCGATCGGCACCCCCCCTGGGTGACACTGGTTGCAGATCAACCAATCCCCACCAGCGAAACCGGAGTGAGTATCCATGACTCAGATCATCCTCACCGCCGACGCCGACCTCGCGTGGCGCAAGTCCTCCTACTCGGGGAACGGCAACTGCGTGGAGGTCGCCGTGCCCGAGGCCGGCATGGCCGTCCGGGACTCCAAGGACCCCAAGGGCCCGGCCCTGCACTTCACCGCCGAGGCCTGGTCGGCGTTTGTCGCCGACGTCGCCGGCGGTGCCTTCGAGATCGGCTGAGCCTTCGAGGCAGCTGAGCCTTCGCGACAGTCGCAGGGCCCCTCCCCCGGTGCGGGAGGGGCCCTGCGACTGTGCTCAGCGCAGTTGGTCCACGTACACGTCGGTGCCCGGCAGCGTCGGAATGAAGGGCGCGACCAGCTCGACCCGCGCCCCGGGGACGGCCGCGGCGACCTCGGCGTCCAGCCCGGTGAAGGCGTCCCAGCAGCCGCGCGGGTCCTCCTGGAGGAACCACAGCAGCGTGAGCCGGGTGTCGACGCCCTCCACCTGCTTGACGTAGGTCATCCGGTCGCCGGGCAGCGGCAGCGGCCGGAACAGCACGCACATGGCCGCCGGGCCGCCGGCCCGCAGTTTCGCCGGGAGGTGCCGGTCCAGCAGCCAGTCGGTGAGCCGGTCGCGCTGCTCGGCGTCCTCGGTGTCGATCACCTCCAGCACCAGGCCGTCGTAGGGGTGGTCGAGCGCGTGTACGTCGCGCGGGCCCGCCGCGCCGTCGCGGTAGGCCGCGGCGACGTGCTGCTGAAAGGCGGTGAAGACGTGGGTGCGGTCGCGGTAGACCCGGCCGTCGCGGTTGAGGCGCTTGTTGATGCCGACGGTCCAGCGCATATGGGCGTCCTGCCGGCCCTCGTTGATCCAGTACACGGAGAGGTAGCAGCCGGTGGTGATCGGCTCGGCGACCGCCGACTTCTCCGGGTAGCGCAGCAGTTGGAGGTCGCGGGTGGCGACCCAGCGGCGCCCGGCGAACATCCAGGGCATGGCCATCGCCCCGGCGTAGAAGTGGTCGTCCTCGTACCAGCGGTTGTAGCCGTACTCGTGCCCCGGGTGCGGCTCCACCATGGTGATCAGCGCGCTGCCGATGGACACTCCGTAGGGGCCGCGCGACGCCAGGTCGGCGTACCGGTCCAGGTCGTCGCCGCCGCTCGGCCGGTCACTCTGCTGCCGGTCGCCGTCTGTCATCTGCTGACCCTCCCGATCCGTTTGCCCGCCGTCGAGCTGACGGTAAGTCAGATACCGGCAACTTCCCAGCCCTCCGGCGCGGGTCCGTGGAACTTCGCACAAGCCCGGATCCGGCGGCGGACCGCGACTTCGGTTGATCGTCCGATGGGCAGCGGCGACCCTCGGACCTATCGTGAGCGCACATGCGCAGACGTGCCGTCGCCCCCGTGGTTGTGCCCGTGCCGTTCGATCCGGCCGCCGCCTGGTCGGCACGCCGGGTGCTCGGACTGACCCCCGCGCTGGTGGCGCGGGACATGGCCGCGCACGGGGTCAACGTGTTCCCGCCGCAGGTGATCGCCTGGGAGTCGGGCGAGCTACTGCCGAGCGAACGCGAGCTGACCGCCCTGGCCAGGACCCTGTGGTGCAAGCCGGGTCAGTTGATGGGCGGTCGGGCCCGGAGCATCCGCGATCACCGCCTCGCCATAGACCTGCCCCTGGAGGAACTGGCCCGGCGCCTCGGCCTCACCCCGCGCGTGTACGCGCAGCTGGAGTCGGCCCCGCGCTGGGAGGGCGACGCCGACCTGACCTTCCTGCTGGCGGACGCCCTGCAGTTGACCCCGTACGGGCTGGTGCTCGCCACCGGCCGCGAGGAGCAGCTGCGCGACGTACTGCAGCGGGCCGTGGACGGACGCTGGTCGGCGCAGGTGACACCGCTCTGCCGGCTGGTCCCGACGATCCGGCGGGAGGCCGCGGAGCACGCGCTGCGGGTGCTGCACGACGAGGGGCACGCCGCAGGCGTGATGTGGGGCGCCGCCCAGCAGCAGGAGGCGGAGCTCACCGCGCCCGAGCGGCCACCGCTGGCGGAGCGCTTCTGGGCACTGCTGCCGGAGTAGCACCCACCGGCCGGGTTTGCAGCAGACCGGCCACCCCCGCACGCCCCTGGCCTTCCCGTGCGCGCTGCTCTAATCTGACGCAGCGTCAGATATGTCGTCAGAAACCGGCTCGGTCACAGAGGGGTTCGCCGCCATGGCACTGTTCGAGGGTCGTACGGTCCTGGTCTCCGGGGTGGGCCCCGGACTGGGGCAGCAGGTCGCGGTGCGGGCGGCGCGCGAGGGCGCGAACGTGGTGCTCGGGGCGCGGACGGAGGAGAACCTGGCGAAGGCCGCGACCGAGATCGAGGCCGGCGGCGCCGGGCAGGGGGCCGGCCGGGTCGCCTGGCGGTCGACCGACATCGCCGAGCCCGAGGCCTGCGACCGGCTGGCGGAGCTGGCCGTGGAACGCTTCGGCCGGATCGACGCGGTCGTCCATGTCGCGGCGATGGACACCTACTTCGGCGGGCTGGCCGACGCCGACTTCGCGGCCTGGCGCCGGGTGCTGGACGTCAACCTGATCGGCACGCTCCAGCTGACCCGCTCCTGCCTGCCGGCGCTGCGCGAGCGCGGCGGGTCGGTGGTGATCATCGGCACCCAGTCCGCCGTGGCCGCGCCGAGCCAGGTCCGGCAGGCCGCCTACGCGGCCTCGAAGGGCGCGCTGACCTCCGCCATGTACTCGCTGGCGCGGGAGCTCGGCCCGGACCGGATCCGCGTCAACACGGTGCTCCCGGGCTGGATGTGGGGCCCGGCGGTGGAGCTCTACGTCCGCTGGACCTCGGGCACCGAGGGCGTGCCGGAGGAGGAGGTCAAGGCCCGGCTCTCGGAGCGGATGGCCCTGCCCGAGCTGGCCACGGACGGCGATGTCGCCGAGGCCGCGCTGTTCTTCGCCTCCGACCGGGCGCGGGCCATCACCGGCCAGTCCCTGCTGGTCAACGCCGGCGAGCTGATGCACTGACGTCCACCACCTCCCTGTTGCCGCGGTGCGGTGCGGTCCTGACGAAGCGTGTGTTCATGGTGGGGAGCGCGGACCGCTCCGAGCAATCACCATGTAGGTCAAGGGAAGGCAAAATCGTTCCACAGGCAGATCGAGATTCACGGTTCTGAACCGAAAAATGCCAAGAAATGGGGCACGGGTCAATAGATCACCCATGCCGCCGAACGCAGATATGAACGCGCGGTCTTGACCACCGGTCAGGACCGCGCTTCACTCTTCGGCATCACGCACATTGGTTATTCACCTTAACTCGCCCCGTCCACTCGCCCCGTCCTCGCCCCATCGGTACTGCTGCACGGCGGGTCCTGCGAAGCGCGCTCCGACCCCCGTTCCGCTCACGAGACAAGGCGAACGAGCATGACGCAGACCGCAGCGGCCCCACCGTCCCTGCGCCGGATCAATCCCGGCACGCTCTATTTCTTCGGCGCCCTCGGCGGCATTCTCTTCGGCTACGACCTCGGCGTCATCGCCGGCGTGCTGGTGATCATCAGCAAGGTCTGGTCCCTCACCGGCTTCGAGAAGGGCGTCGTCACCGCCAGCCTCTCGGTCGGCGCCATGATCGGCGCCGGGCTGGCCGCCCGGCTCAACAACCGGATCGGCCGCCGACGCAGCATCATGGTGGCCGGCCTCATCGTCATCGCCGGCACCGTCGCCTGCTGCCTCGCACCGGACTTCGGCTCGCTGGTGGTCTTCCGCGGCATCCTCGGCACCGGCATCGGCTTCTCCTCGGCCACCGTGCCGACCTACCTCTCCGAACTGGCGCCCAGCCGGCTGCGCGGGGCGATGTCCTCGCTGAACCAGATCTTCATCGTCCTGGGCATCCTGATCGCCTCGATCGTCACCTACGAGCTCGCCCCGTCCAAGGACTGGCGGTGGATGTTCGCCGGCGCGCTGGTGCCCGCGATCATCCTGGTGGTCGGCCTCAACTTCCTGCCGGAGACCCCCCGCTGGCTGCTCAACCTGGGCCAGGAGGAGGAGGCCCGGGCGGTGCTGGCGAGCACCCACGCCGGCCTCGGCGACGACATCGACGCCGAGGTCGCGTCGATCCGCGAGGTCGTCCGCGCCGACAGCGAGCGAACCGGCCGGATCCGCGACCTGGGCGCCAAGTGGGTCCGCCCGATGCTCTTCGTCGCCCTGCTGCTCGCCGTCGGCCAGCAGTTCTCCGGTGTCAACGCCATCAACGCCTACTTCCCGACCATGCTGGTGACCCTGGGCTTCACCACCAGCATCGCCCTGCTCTCGGCGATCGTCCTGGGCGTCACCAAGCTGGCCTTCACCGCCTGGGTGGTCTTCGTGGTCGACCGCTGGGGCCGCAAGCCGCTGCTGCTGATCGGCAACGTGGTCATGGTGGTCACCCTGCTCGGGGCCGGCTGGGTCGTCCTCCACGTCCACGACAAGGGCACCCTGGGCACGTTGACGGTGATTCTGCTGGTGCTCTACCTGGCCGGCTACGAGCTGGGCTGGGGCGCGGTGGTCTGGGTGATGATGGCCGAGGTCTTCCCGCTGAAGGTCCGGGCGGCCGGCATGGGCGTCGGCGCGGTCGTGCTCTGGGCCGCGACCGGCCTCATCACCGCGCTGTTCCCGGTCATCTCCGACAAGAACCACCTGGGCCTCGGGCACGCCATGTGGCTCTTCGCCGGCGTCAACGTCCTGCTGTTCCTGCTCACCTGGTGGCTGGTCCCCGAGACCAAGGGCCGCAGCCTGGAGCAGATCGAACTGAACCTGCGCGAGGGCGCCACCACCGGCTGACCCCGACCGGCGCGCCACCCCGTCCACCGACCGCTCAACCCTCCCCAGGTGCCGGGGCGGGCC
Source organism: uncultured Actinomycetota bacterium (assembly GCA_963743515.1). Classification (GTDB taxonomy): domain Bacteria; phylum Actinomycetota; class Actinomycetes; order Streptomycetales; family Streptomycetaceae; genus Streptacidiphilus. The sequence goes on along the minus strand of CAVUQN010000028.1, from coordinate 394,259 downwards.
GCCGCACCCGAAGCGGAGGCCCGCCCCGGCACTTCCCGTTCTGTGGGAATCCGGCGCGCGGGCCCCCGTCCTGCCGACACCTGCTCCGCGGGCACCAGTTTGTGGGCAACCCGTCCGTGAGCACCCGGTTTGCGAAGTCGAGCCGTCAATCCGCCTCGGATCGGAAACCTTGGCTCCACTTGATGTTCGCCCACCCTTGCACCCACGGGGCATACGGTCCGGCCCATGACCACCCCGCAGACTCCCCGCAACACCCGCAACACCCGCAACGCCCGCACCACCCGCGCCATCGGCGCCGCCGCCGTCGCCTCCGCCCTGGCCGTCGGCGCCCTCGCCGCCACCGCCGGCGCCGCGAACGCCGCCCCCGTGGCCGCCCACGGCGCTGCTCACCCGGTCACCCACACCGTCCCGGCCTGGGCCCGGAAGCACGCCGCGCACCCGATCCCGTTCACCGCCGCCACCGTCACCGAGAACAGCGACGGCAGCTACACCATCAGCTGGGCCGCCACCGGCCTGGCCCACGTCACTGTGTACGCGGGTGCCACCGAGGACCACATCTACTACCGGCACGCGGTCGCGCAGGGCCCGGGCACCGACAGCGTCACCGTGCCCGCCACCGCCATCCCCGCCCGCGCCGCCTCCAGCGACCGCCAGTGGTTCCGGCTGGTCCCCAGCCAGGGCGAGGGCCTGACCCTGGCCGACCGCAGCCTGCACCTGGCCGACGCCCCCAACTTCCGTGACGCGGGCGGCTACCGCACCGCCGACGGCTCCTGGGTGAAGATGGGCGTCATCTACCGCTCCGGCGACATCTCCAAGCTCTCCGCCGCCGACCTCGCGAAGCTGCAGCGACTCGGCATCCACACCATCTACGACCTGCGCACCGACGCCGAGCGCGCCAGCAGCCCGGACCAGGTCCCGGCCGGCGCCACCGACATCCAGGAGAACGTCCTCGGTGCCGCCAGCACCGCCGGCTTCGCGCCGACCACCCCCGCCGCGGCCACCCAGGAGATGATCCAGGCCGAGGTCACCATGGTGGACGCACCCTCCGCGCAGACCGGCTACCACAACGTCCTCACCGGCATCGCGGACCGCAAGGACCTCGCCGTGGTCTACCACTGCACCGCCGGCAAGGACCGCACCGGCTGGGCCAGCGCCGTGCTGCTCACCGCACTGGGCGTGCCGGAGTCGACCGTCGAGTCCGACTACCTGGCCAGCAACACCTACAACGCCGCCTCCAACGCCGCCACTCTGGCGCAGCTGCCGCCCGCCTACGCGGCCGTCTACGAGCCGCTGCTGACGGTCACCCCGGCCTACCTGGCCAGCGGCTTCAACGAGGTCACCGCGCAGTACGGCACCTTCGCCAACTACCTGGACAAGGGCCTGGGCATCGACTCCAAGACCCTGCACGAGCTCCGCTCGGAACTCCTCGTCGGCTGACGCGGAACCCACCGACGTCCGGGGGCGGCACGGCGACACCGGCGCCGCGCCGCCCCCGGACCGCGTTCAGCCCTTGGCCCCGTTCAGTCCAGGACCGGGAGCAGGGCCGGGAGGTGGCCGTCGGAGGCCAGGGCGGCGGCCCGGCGGTCCTCGGGAACCGGGCCGTAGGTGGTGGTGCGCTGGGCGGCCGGGCGGCCGGCCGCGGCGGCGATCGCCTCCAGGCCGCGGATGGACTCGTAGCTGCCGTAGGCCGAGCCGGCCATCCGGGAGATGGTCTCCTCCATCAGCGTGCCGCCCAGGTCGTTGGCGCCCGAGCGGAGCATCTCCGCCGCGCCCTCGGCGCCCAGCTTGACCCAGCTGGTCTGGATGTTGGGGATGTGGGTGTGCAGCAGCAGCCGCGCCATGGCCACCACCGCGCGGTTGTCGCGCATGGTCGGACCGGGGCGGGCGATGCCCGCCAGGTAGACCGGGGCGTTGGTGTGGATGAACGGCAGCGTGACGAACTCGGTGAAGCCGCCGGTGCGTTGCTGGATCTCGGCCAGCAGCCGCAGGTGGGCGAGCCAGTGCCGGGGCTGGTCGACATGGCCGTACATCATCGTCGAGGAGGAGCGCAGCCCCAGCTCGTGGGCGGTGCTGACGACCTCGACCCAGGTCGCGGCGGGGAGCTTGCCCTTGGTGAGGATCCAGCGGACCTCGTCGTCCAGGATCTCGGCGGCGGTGCCGGGAATGGTGTCGAGGCCGGCCTCCTTGGCCTGCTGGAGCCAGTCGCGGATGGAGAGGCCGGTACGGGTCGCGCCGTTGACGACCTCCATCGGCGAGAAGGCGTGGACGTGCATGCCGGGCACCCTGGCCTTCACCGCGCGGGTGATGTCGAAGTAGGCGGTGCCGGGCAGGTCCGGATGGATGCCGCCCTGCATGCAGACCTCGGTCGCGCCCACCTCCCAGGCCTGCGCCGCCCGGTCGGCGACCTGCTCCAGCGAGAGGGTGTAGGCGTCGGCGTCGGTGCGCCGCTGGGCGAAGGCGCAGAAGCGGCAGCCGGTGTAGCAGACATTGGTGAAGTTGATGTTCCGGGTCACGCAGTAGGTGACGGTGTCGCCGACCGCGTCGCGGCGGACGTCGTCGGCGATCCGGCAGAGCGAGTCCAGGGCCGGACCGTCGGCGTGGAACAGCGCCAGCGCCTGAGCATCCGTCAGCCTGGTCGGGTCGTCAGCGGCGGTGGCCAGCGCCCCCAGCAGGTCGCCGTCGATCCGCGAGGGGGCCGAGTGCTCGACGGCCTGCTCGCGCAGGGACTCCCAGTCGCCGTAGACCTCGTCGAAGTCCTGCCGGCGGTCGCCGGTGCGGCCGTCGGTGTCGATGGTGCGGTGCAGGTCGGTCCGGCCGCTGGGGACGAACGCCTCCTCCGGCTCCTGCCAGGGCAGGCCGACCGGGAGCGCGTCCGGGCGGGCCAGGCCGGTGACCGGGTCGGCCAGGGCACGGACGTGCGGCAGGATCCGCGGGTCGAGCCAGGGCTCGCCGCGCAGGATGTAGTCGGGGTAGACGGTGAGCCGTTCGCGCAGCTCGAAGCCGTTGGCCGCGCACTGGGCGGCCAACTCGTCGATGTGCGGCCAGGGGCGCTCGGGGTTGACGTGGTCCGGGGTGAGCGGGGAGACCCCGCCCCAGTCGTCGATGCCGGCCGAGATGACCAGTTCGTACTCGGCGTCCACCAGGTTCGGCGGGGCCTGGATCCGGGCCGAGGGGCCGAGCAGCACCCGGGCCACGGCGACGGTCGCGGCCAGTTCCTCCAGCTCGGCGTCGGGCATGGCCCGCATCGCGGTGTCCGGTTTGGCCCGGAAGTTCTGCACGATCACCTCCTGCAGCCCGTGGTACTGCCGGGCGACCCGGCGCAGCGCGAAGAGGGAGTCGGCGCGCTCCTCGTAGGTCTCGCCGATGCCGATCAGGATGCCGCTGGTGAAGGGGACGTTGGAGCGCCCGGCGTCCTCCAGGACGCGCAGCCGGACGGCGGGCTCCTTGTCCGGCGAGCCGTGGTGCGGACCGCCGGGCTCGGACCAGAGCCGGGTGGCGGTGGTCTCCAGCATCATCCCCATGGAGGGGGCGACCGGCTTCAGCCGCTGGAAGTCGGTCCAGCTCAGCACCCCGGGGTTGAGATGCGGGAGCAGCCCGGTCTCCTCCAGAACGCGGATCGACATGGCGCGGACATAGGCGAGGGTGTCGTCGTAGCCGTGGGCGTCCAGCCACTCGCGGGCCTCGGGCCAGCGGTCCTCGGGCCGATCGCCCAGGGTGAACAGGGCCTCCTTGCAGCCCAGCGCCGCGCCCTTGCGGGCGATGTCGAGGACCTCGTCGGGCGAGAGGTAGAGGCCGTGGCCCTCGGCCCGGAGCTTGCCGGGGACGGTGACGAAGGTGCAGTAGTGGCAGCGGTCCCGGCAGAGCCGGGTGAGCGGGATGAAGACCTTCTTGGAGTAGGTGATCACTCCCGGCCGGCCGGCCTCCTCCAGTCCGGCGTCACGGATCCGCGCGGCGGTGGCGGCGAGGTCGCGGAGGTCCTGGCCCCGGGCCTGGAGCAGTACGGCCGCCTCGGCGGCGTCCAGGGCGACGCCCTCGCGCGCGCGGTGCAGAGCCCGGCGCATGGCGTTGCCGGTGGGGGCGCCGGTAGCAGTGGACTGCGTCTGATCCTTCATGCGCTGAACCATACGCGGCCAGACCCCCTCGGCCGTAGGGCCCCTGAGACGGACTCAGGGTCGGGTGCGACGAGAGGCGGACGGGCGGCTGCTCCCCCAGGGCGATCCGGAGCGGGCCGCGGAGGCGTCTAATGGATGGCATACGGGGCGAGACGTCGATTTGTTCGGAGGGACACGGCATGTCGAACAGCAGTGGGGGAATCGGAAGCACCGGGGGCGGGCCGACCGGTGGGGACACCCCAGGCGCGGCGGAGGCCGCGACCGGGGCGCGGCGCGGTCGACGGAGCCGGGTGCTGGTGCCGGCGTCGATCGCGGCGGTGGCGGCGGCCGGCCTGATCGCGGTACCGGTGTTCGCGGCGAGCACGTCACTGCCGTCGATCACCGCTCAGCAGTTGCTGGCGAAGGTGCTGTCCTCGCATGTGCAGACCTTCTCCGGGACCGTGCAGACCACGGTGGACCTCGGTATCCCGTCGCAGGTGATGAGCGCGCTGCCGTCGGCGGTCGCCGGGGCCTCGGCGGGGCCGGCGGCGGGCGCGTCCGCCGGGCAGTCGAAGGCGGCGGAGCAGGCGCTGACCTCGCTGGCCTCCGGCACCCATGTACTGAAGGTCGCGGCCGACGGCCCGACCCGGCAGCTGCTGAGCTCCAGTGACTCCGGGGCGGCCTTCGCCCTGGCCCACGACGGCGGCACGGCCTGGGTCTACGACGGCCAGGCGGGAACGGCGACCGAGCTGACCGGTCTGGGCGCGAACAACGCCGCCGAGGGCTCGGCGGCCCGGAGCGCGGCCGACCCGCAGCAGGCGGCGGCGCAGCTGCTGAAGGCCCTCGGCCCGAACACCTCGGTCTCGGTGCAGGGCCAGTCCATGGTCGCCGGACAGTCCGTGTACGAGCTGAGCGTGAAGCCGAAGGGCTCCGGTTCGACCATCGGCGAGGTGCGGATCGCCGTCGACGGCGCCAACGGGATGCCGCTCCAGGTGCGGGTGCTGCCCTCGGACGGCAGCGACCCCATCCTGGACGTCGGCTTCACCTCGGTGTCCTTCGCGACCCCGGCCGCGAGCACCTTCGCCTTCACCCCGCCCAGCGGCACCAAGGTCACCCAGGAGGCGGTCCCGGCCCACGGGCAGCGCCCCGCCGCCCCGAAGGCCGACGCCGGCTCCCACGGCACGGTGCTCGGCAGCGGCTGGGAGAGCGTCTACGTGCTCAACCCGGGCGCGCAGGCGAAGGGCGGAGCCGGGCTGTCCGGTGAGCTCGGCGCGGTGAAGGAGTTCGGCAAGCCGGTCGCCGGCGGCACCCTGATCTCGACCAAGCTGGTGAACGTCCTGGTCACCCCCAAGGGGACGGTCTACGCGGGCGCGGTCACCCCGGCGGTGCTGGAGGCCGACGCCGCCGGCAGGTAGCAGCAGCGGCGTTACGGCGACGGCCGAACGGGCCCGGTTCCCGCGGAGGAGACTCCGCGGGAACCGGGCCCGTCGCGTTCCGCCCCCGGGCTGCCGCGCCTGCCTGCGCACCGGGATTCGCATTTCCCGCCGGACGCCCGGAAATCCGGAGGGTGATAGTACTCACACGACCCGACGATGACCGACAATGACCAGCCATCAGTCCGTATGCCGTGCTCAGCGGGCATTGTGACGGGAACAAATTCTTACCCGAATGCCACCGGCCGAACGCCGCCGACCGACTGCCTAACCGCTCCGGATCCGCCCGGGAACTGCCGTCCGCCTCGCGCCGCAACTCCGCGCGCACGCCCCGGGACCGCCGGAGCCGCCGACCCTGTCGGCGGAGCGCGGCCGGCGCAGCGCCCGTGTCCAGCCGCGAAGGAAGCGTGAAGGTCCAGGTCGTCCGGATGCCAGTGCAGACGCAGCTGCAGGCAGGACGGCCCCGCGACCGCCCGCTGTCGCCTTCGGTGACCCGCCGACAGCGGCGCGGATTCACCGCCGGGCATTCTTCGGCCCATGTGTCGTGACATGGACTGTTTTGGCGCCCGAGCACCGCGCAATGGACCCGGTGGGCGACCCGCTCGACCCCAGATTAACACCCCGGAGAGTGGTGACATTAGCATACCGATGCCGGTCGAACTGTTGCCGAAATGTGTTGTCCCAGCAGAAAGGCCAGCTTGACGGAAAGGCTTGTGGACCTGTCAGATGATGGTCACTCATCTGAGCGTGTGAAGAAAACCTTGCCGAGTCACGCGGGCGCCTCCCTCAGCCCCGGGCCGATCGACGGCACACACGCTCGCCGCACAACAGGGAGACATCCACAGATGACCATGAGTCGCCGCACCTTCCTTTCGGCTGCGGGATTCGCCGCGGGTACCGGGCTGCTCTCGGCCTGCAGCAGTGGCGCCCAGGCCACCACCGGGCTGAAGGGCGCCCCGACCTCGCTGGAGGTCTTTTCCTGGTGGACGGCCAGCGGCGAGCTGCAGGCCCTGGAGTCCCTCGTCGCGGACTTCAACCTGGTCAACCCGAACATCAAGTTCGTGAACGAGGCGGTCTCCGGCGGCGCCGGCGCCAACGCCAAGGCCGTGCTGGCCCAGCGGCTCGCCGCGCACAACCCGCCGGACACCTTCCAGGCCCAGGCCGGGGCGATGGTCGGCGACTACATCACCGCCGGACAGTTGGAGGACGTCACCTTCCTCTACGAGCAGCAGGGCTGGAAGAGCGCCTTCAACCAGGAGGTGCTGGACCTGATCCAGCGCGACGGCAAGCTGTACTGCGTCCCGGTCGACATCCACCACATCAACCTGCTCTGGTCCAACAAGAAGATCTGCGACAACCTCAAGATCTCGACCGCGCCGCAGGACATACCCGAGTTCATCGCCGGTCTGACCAAGGTCCAGTCGGCCGGGCTGATCCCGCTGGCGCTGTCCCGCGACCCCTCCGAGACCTGGCAGTGCCAGCACGTCCTGGAGGCCATGCTGATCGGCACCCTCGGCGCCGACGGCTGGTCCGCCCTCTGGAAGACCGGCGCCGACTGGAGCTCCCAGGGCGTGACCGAGGCGCTGCAGAACTACCACACCGTCATGGCACACGCCCCGGGCACCGGCGGCAACATGTCCTGGGACCAGGTCAGCGGGCAACTCGCCCAGGGCAAGGCCGCCTTCCAGATCATGGGCGACTGGACCGAGGCCAGCTTCGAGGTCGGCAACTTCCCGCTGGTCCCGCACGTGGACTACGACTGGGCCCCCAGCCCCGGCACCGCCGGGATCTTCGACTTCGCCTCCGACTGCTTCACCCTGCCGATCGGCGCCAAGCACCGGGACGCCACCATCGCCTGGCTGATCGAGTGCGGCAGCCAGCGCGGCCAGGACGCCTTCGACACGGTGAAGGGTGCCATCCCGCCGCGCGCCAAGCTGGCGGGCGGCGAGCGCAGCCTGTTCGACCCCTACCTCCAGTGGTCGCTGGACCAGTGGGCCGGCGACCGGATCGTGGGCTCGCTGACCCACGGCGTGGTCGCGCCCGGCGCCTGGAACAACGCGATCCTGGCGGCCGTCGGCGACTACGTCACCACGCCGGACATCGACAGGCTGCAGTCCGCCCTGGTCGCCGCCGCCGCTGCGCACTTCGCGCTGCCGGCCCACTGACCGGCCGCACGGCACCGGGCTGAGCAGGCGTCAGTCCGGTTGCGGGGCCGCCGCCACGATGAGTCGTCCGACCGTCGCGGCGGCGGCCTCGCGCACCTCGGGGGGCATCGCCTCGTCGGTGATCAGGGTGTCCACGGCGGCCAGCGGGGCGTAGGAACTGAGGCTGACCACCCCCCACTTGCTGTGGTCGGCGAGCACCACCACCCGGGCGGCGCACTCCATCAGCGCCCGGTTGGTCTCCGACTCGGCCAGGTTCGGCGTGGTCAGCCCGGCCTCCTGGTCGATCCCGTGGCAGCCCATGAACAGCAGGTCCACATGCAGGTCGTGCAGGGCCAGCGCGGCGAGCGGCCCCACCAACGCGTCCGAGGGTGTCCGGACGCCGCCGGTGAGCACCACCGTGGGGCCGGCCCGCCCGGGGCGACGGGCCTCCTCGAAGACGTCGGCCACCCGGACCGAGTTGGTGACCACGGTGAGCCGCTGCACCCGCAGCAGGTACCGGGCCAGCGCATGGGTGGTGGTGCCGGCCGACAGCGCCACCGCCGTCCCCGGCCGCACCAGCGCGGCGGCGGCCTGGGCGATCTCGTCCTTGGCCTCGGGCTCCCATTCGGTCTTGGCCTCGAAGCCCGGCTCCACGCTGCTCGCGCTGCCCGCGATCAGCGCCCCACCGTGGACCTTCTCCACCAACCCCTGCCGGGACAGGTCGGACAGGTCCCGACGGATCGTCATGTCCGAGACCCCGAACCGGGCCGACAGCTCCCCCACCCGGACGCTGCCGGCCCGCCGGACCTCGGCCAGGATCACCGACTGCCGTCGCTTCGCCAGCATGACTTCCCCCTGCTACCAACAGCGTGCACAGTCAGACATGGATAAACGCAATCAAACACGAACGCGCATATCACATGCCCCAGCGGACGGGCTGTCAAGGGGGTGTGCACATACGGAAGTTCACGGGGCGGCGGGTTCCACCGCCGGGACCGGGCCGGTCGGGCCGCTGAGCCTGTTACCGGGGTTCGGTCATGACAGCGCCTCGAACCCGATCGCGGTCGAGCGCCACAGCCGGACCGCCGAGTAGACCGTGGCCGCCAGCAGTCCCAGGTTGCGCAGCAGCAGCACCGCCACCGGGATCAGGTGGTCCTCCTTCAGCCCGGCCCAGAGCAGCGGGTAGCCGAGGGTGGTGAGCGCCATCAGCGGCAGCAGCGCCAGGGCCGGCCACCGCTGGCCGGTGGCTCGGAAGGCCAGGCAGAGCGCGCCCAGGCCGAGCAGCCAGACGAAGTACTGGGGGCTGATCACCCGGCTGGTGGTGACGAAGACCAGCATCGCGGTGAAGGCCGCGTCGGCCGCGGTGGCGGCGGTCCGGACCCGGGCCCGCAGCCGCCACCAGAGCAGCCAGCCGAGGCCCAGCGCGGTCAGCGCCAGGGTCGCGGTACCGAGGGCGGAGACGCCGGGCCCGAAGACCTGGAAGGAGCCGTAGCTGTAGTGGACGGTGCCGTGGTAGCCGACCAGCTTCGCGGCCAGCAGCAGGCTGCCGGGCAGCGACTCGATCTCGATCCCCCGGGAGCCCTGCTCGCCCAGGAAGTCGAAGGCGTGGGTGAACAGCGCCGCCGCCAGCCCGGCCAGCAGCGCCCCGGTCAGCAGCGCGGAGCTCCAGGAGCGGCGGGTGGCCCGACCCCGGGGCGTGCCGATCAGCACCAGCACCGGCCAGGCCTTGACCAGCGCGCCCAGCGCGGCCAGCACCCCGCTGCCGACGGCGGAGCGGTTGAGCAGCAGCACCGAGCCGACGGCGAGCGCGGTGACCGCGACGTCGAAGCGGATGTACGGGAGCTGCAGCAGCAGCGGCAGCCCGAGGACCCACAGCCAGAGCCCGTCGAGTCGGCGTCCCGCCCCCTGGGCGGCGCCGAGCAGCATCAGGCCGACCGCCGCGTCGCAGAGCAGCATCAGCACCGCGAAGGCCGCCGCATAGGGCAGGAAGGGCAGTGCCCGGGGGGCGAGGAAGACCAGTCCGGCGACGGGCGGGTACTGCCAGGTGGCGTCGTGGAAGGGGAAGTGGCCGTGGGCCAGCTCGGCGGCCCAGCGCGGGTAGAGGGTGTGCACCTCGTCCGTGTGCCCGCGCCCGGCGGCGACGGCGGCGGCGAACAGGACCGCGCGGGTGCCGAGCCAGAGGACGAGCGCGGCAGCCCGGCTCCGCAGCAGCCGCCGGCCGATCCCGTCGGGGGCGTCGGCGGCAGCGCCGGCCGACGGTGCGGGGGACGCTGCAGGGGTCGCGGCCGGCTCGGGCAGGCGTTCGGTGCTGGGCAACGCGGCTTCCTCGGGATCCTCGGGATCAGGGACCTGGACGGGCCCGGCGGGTGGGCCCGGCCCTGCACAAGATAGCCCCCGTCCCTGTCCCCCGGGTGCGGGGACGGGGACGGGGGCTGTCGGCGGCCTACCGGTTCACTTCTCCAGCGGGACGCCGGCGCCGACCGGCGGCTCCTCCGCCGACGGGTGCTCCTTGATGACCACGTCGAAGGGCACGATCGTCGCGACGACGTTGGGCAGCTTGCCGACGGCGCGGGCGATGTGGTCGGCGGTGCGGCGGTGCAGCAGCCGGCCCAGGATCGGGGAGTAGTTGCGCTCCGGGATCAGCAGGGTGATCTGGCTCTTCTGGTCGGCCGTGTTGCGGGTGATCAGCTCCAGCAGCGAGCGGGTGATCCGGCGGTCCGGGCACTGGACGACCTCCAGCGGCAGGTCGCCCACCTCGGCCTCGGACCACTGGGCGGCCAGCTTCTCGGCCTCCAGGCTGTCGATCATGAAGTGGACGGCGCGGATCTCCGCCGGGCGCAGCGAGCGGGCGTAGCTGATCGCCTTGAGCGCGGCCAGGTCGACCCGGTCCACCAGGATGTACATCACCTGGCGGCGGTACTTGGGGTTGGTGGTGTCGGCGGAGGCGGCGGTCAGGGTGGCGGCCTCGTCGCGGTAGCGCTTGTTGACCTTGATCAGCGCCCAGACGCCGAGCGGGAAGATCACCACGACCACCCAGGCGCCCTCGGTGAACTTGGTGACCGCGAAGATCGCGACAACGCAGATCGAGAGCGCGGCGGCGGTGGCGTTGATGGCGATCTTGATGGCCCGCTTGGGCTCGTCCGGCCGGTCGATGAAGTGCTTGACCAGGCCGCAGCCGGCCATGAAGAAGCCGGTGAAGACGCCGATGGCGTAGAGCCCGAGCAGGCTGTCCAGCTGGGCGTTGGTGGCGATCAGCAGCACCAGCGAGACGGCGGTCAGGGTGATGATGCCGCTGGAGAAGGCCAGCCGGTGCCCGCGCCGGGTCAGCTGGCGCGGCAGGAAGGAGTCCTCGGCGACGAAGCTGGCCAGGAAGGGGAAGCCGTTGAACGAGGTGTTGGCGCCGGTGTAGAGGATCAGCGCGGTGGCGAGCTGCAGGAAGACCAGGCCGGCCTGGCCGAACCAGCTCGACCCGAAGATCAGGCTGCCCTCCTGGGCGAGCACCGAGGGGCTGCCGTCCACGTAGGGGATGGAGTGGGTGCGCCAGGCCAGGATCGAGACGCCGAGCACCAGCGTGCCCAGCGTGACCGACATGGCCACCAGGGTCTTCCGGGCGTTGCGGCCCTGCGGGTTCTTGAACGCGCTGACGCCGTTGGAGATGGCTTCGAGGCCGGTCAGCGAGGTACCACCGTTGGCGAAGGCGCGCAGCAGCATGAACACCATGCTGACCTTCAGCAGCGACTCGCCGCCGTGGACGCCGAGCGGCGAGGCGCCGGCGGCGTGGACGTCGGCCATCGGGATGTGGCCGAAGATGCCCCGGAAGATGGCGACGACGAACAGCAGGCCCATCGCGCCCATGTAGAGGTAGGCGGGGGCGGCGAACGCCTTGCCGGCCTCGCGGATGCCACGCAGGTTCCCCCAGCAGAGCAGCAGCACTATGAAGACCGAGATCGGCAGCTGGTAGTTGTCGACCCAGTCGTAGTGCTTTCCGCCGAGCAGGTGAACCAGCGACAGCACGGCGACCGTGCCGGCCGCGGTCTGCACGGCGACGGTGACGATGTAGTCGATCAGCAGCGCGACGGCGGCGACCTGGGCGACCCGGGGGCCGAAGTTCTCACGGGCGACGACGTAGGAGCCGCCGGCCCGGGTGTAGACCATGACGACTTCGCGGTAGCAGAGCGTCAGCACGGTCAGCACGAAGAGGACGACACCGGTGATCGGCATCAGCAGGCCGAAGGCCGACAGGCCGACGACCCCGATCATCTGCACCAGCATCGCCTCGGAACCGTAGGCCGAGGAGGAGATGCAGTCGGAGGCCAGGACGCCGAGGGCGACCGGGTTGGACAGCTTCTCGTGGGCCAGCTGCTCGGTGGTGAGGGGTTTCCCGAGCAATCGTTTCTTCACCCGGTAGCCGAGGCTCTCCGGAAGTTCGACGACCCCGGGGCGCGGCAGCAGGGCCGCGTCACCGCCGCCGCCGCCCGACGAGTCTGCTGCCGAGCTGACACTGGTGCGGCTGTCCATGCCGTATCCGATCCGCGAATGCCGTTGCTGACGAAGGAGCTGCGCACCCGGGAGCGGATGCACCCGTGCATGCTTACTCTCGCCTGGGCGGACAAAACGGTCAAAAGCAGTAGCCGTTAAGGATTTGTTGCCGATCTTAACGACATATTGACACTCATACGATGGTCACAAGGGAACAAACAGGCCCCGGTGGCCGGATCGCAGCTGCGCGATCCGGCCGCCGGGGCCTGGGTTCGGCCGGGCGTCGGTCCGGTCTCAGCCCACCGTCCAGGTGTCGCTGCCGGTCAACAGGGCGTCAAGGTCACCGGGGCCGCTCCGAGCGGCGGCGGTCTCCAGCTGGTCGGCCATCAGGGTGTCGTAGACCGGTCGCCGGACGCTGCGCAACACCCCGATCGGGGTCCGGTGCAGGGTGTCGTTGCCGGCGAGCCGGGTGAGCGCGAAGGCGGTGGTCGGATCGGCCGCGTGGGCGTCGTGCACCAGCACCTCGGCCTGGTTGCGCTCGGTGACCGGAGCGGTCACCAGGCCGCCGGTGGCCGGGTCGCGGAAGACGCCCTGGCCGCCGTCGGCGCCGAAGCGGACCGGTCGGCCGTGCTCGAGCCGGATCAGCGCCTCGTCCCGGGTGGCCGGTTCCTTGAGGGTGTCGAAGGCTCCGTCGTTGAAGATATTGCAGTTCTGGTAGATCTCCACCAGCGCGGTGCCCTGGTGCTGCGCGGCCTCCCGCAGCACCGACTGGAGGTGCTTCCGGTCGGAGTCGATGGTGCGGGCGACGAAGGTGGCCTCCGCGCCCAGGGCCAGCGACAGCGGGTTGAAGGGGGCGTCCAGCGAGCCCATCGGGGTGGACTTGGTGATCTTGCCGACCTCGCTGGTGGGCGAGTACTGGCCCTTGGTCAGCCCGTAGATCCGGTTGTTGAACAGCAGGATCTTGAGGTTGACGTTCCGGCGCAGCGCGTGGATCAGGTGGTTGCCGCCGATGGACAGCGCGTCGCCGTCGCCGGTGACCACCCAGACCGACAGATCCCGGCGGGAGGTCGCCAGACCGGTGGCGATGGCCGGGGCGCGGCCGTGGATCGAGTGCATCCCGTAGGTGCTGAGGTAGTAGGGAAAGCGGGAGGAGCAGCCGATCCCGGAGATGAAGCAGATGTTCTCCCGGGCCAGGCCGAGCTCGGGCAGGAAGGACTGGACGGCGGCGAGGATGGCGTAGTCCCCGCAGCCGGGGCACCAGCGGACCTCCTGGTCGGACTTGAAGTCCTTCATCGCCTGCGGGGCGGCGGCCTTCGGCACCAGCGTCAGCAGCCCGCGCTCGGCGCCGCCGGTCATGGAATGCTCCAGCCCGTTCTCGGGCATCCAGCTCTCAGGCATGCACGGCCTCCAGGTGGGCAGTGAGGGCGTCGGCCAGCTGCTCGGCCTTGAACGGCAGGCCGGTGACCTGGGTGAAGGACCTGGCGTCCACCAGGTACCTGGCCCGGACCAGGTGGGCCAGCTGACCGAGGTTCATCTCCGGGACGACCACCCGGTCGTACCGGGCCAGCACCTCGCCGAGGTTGGCCGGGAAGGGGTTGAGGTGCCGCAGGTGGACCTGGGCGACCCGGCCCCCGGCGCTGCGCACCCGGCGCACCGCGGCGGCGATCGGGCCGTAGGTCGAGCCCCAGCCGAGCACCAGCAGCCGGGCGTCGCCGCTGGGGTCGTCGACCTCGACCTCGGGCACGGTGATGCCGTCGACCTTGGCCTGCCGGGTACGGACCATGTGGTCGTGGTTGGCCGGGTCGTAGGAGATGTTGCCGGTGCCGTCCTGCTTCTCGATGCCGCCGATCCGGTGCTCCAGGCCGGGGGTGCCGGGGACGGCCCAGGGCCGGGCCAGGGTCTCCGGGTCGCGGAGGTAGGGCCAGAAGCTGCCGTCCGGGCGGTTCGGGGCGGTGGCGAACTGCGGGCGGAGGTCCGGCAGCTCGCTCTGCTCCGGGATCCGCCAGGGCTCGGAGCCGTTGGCCAGGTAGCCGTCGGAGAGCAGGAAGACCGGGGTGCGGTAGGTCAGCGCGATCCGGGCGGCCTCCAGCGCGGCGGTCGAAGCACTCGGCCGCGGTGGCCGGGGCGACGATCGGCACCGGGGCCTCGCCGTTGCGCCCGTACATCGCCTGCAGCAGGTCGGCCTGCTCGGTCTTGGTCGGCAGCCCGGTCGAGGGGCCGCCCCGCTGGATGTCGATGACCAGCAGCGGCAGCTCCAGCGAGACCGCGAGCCCGATGGTCTCCGACTTCAGCGCCACGCCGGGACCGGACGTCGTGGTCACCCCCAGTGCGCCGCCGAAGGCCGCGCCGAGCGCCGCACCGATGCCGGCGATCTCGTCCTCGGCCTGGAAGGTCCGGACGCCGAAGTTCTTGTGCTTGGACAGCTCGTGCAGGATGTCCGAGGCCGGGGTGATCGGATAGGAGCCGAGGTAGAGCGGCAGCCCGGACAGCTTCGAGGCGGCGACCAGCCCGTAGGCCAGGGCCAGGTTGCCGGAGATGTTGCGGTAGCGGCCGGGGGCGAAGGCCGCGGTGGCCGGGGCGACCTCGTAGGAGACGGCGAAGTCCTCGGTGGTCTCGCCGTAGTTCCAACCCGCCTTGAAGGCGGTGATGTTGGCCTCGGCGATCTCCGGCTTCTTGGCGAACTTGGTCCGCAGGAACCTTTCGGTGCCCTCGGTCGGCCGGTGGTACATCCAGCTGAGCAGCCCCAGCGCGAACATGTTCTTGGCCCGCTCGGCGTCCTTGCGGGCCAGCCCGCTGTCCTTCAGCGCCTCGACGGTCAGGCTGGTCAGCGGCACCGGGTGGACCGCGTAGCCGGCCAGCGAGCCGTCGGCCAGCGGATCCGCCAGGTAGCCGACCTTGGCCAGCGCCCGCTTGGTGAACTCGTCGGTGTTGACGATGATCTCGGCCCCGCGCGGCACGTCGCCGAGGTTGGCCTTGAGCGCCGCCGGGTTCATCGCCACCAGCACGTGCGGGGAGTCGCCAGGGGTGAGGATGTCGTGGTCGGCGAAGTGCAGTTGGAAGCTGGACACCCCGGGCAGGGTGCCGGCGGGGGCCCGGATCTCGGCCGGGAAGTTGGGCAGCGTGGAGAGGTCGTTGCCGAACCCGGCGGTCTCGGTGGTGAAGCGGTCGCCGGTGAGCTGCATCCCGTCGCCGGAGTCGCCGGCGAAGCGGATGACGACCCGGTCGAGCCGCTGCACCCGCCGCGGCGCGGGGCCGGTGGGCCCCGCGCCGGGCTGCGGCGGCCCCTCGGCTTCGATCGGCTCCTGGACCTGACTGGTCAACGCAAGGACCTCCCTCGACGGGACTGCTTGGTGCATCGATCGTCATCCTAGGCCGGTCCGGCCGACCCTTCACGAAATGCTGGTGACACGCCTTGAGGTTGCCGGGAAGCGCTACACCGACACTTGATTGACAGTTGATCAGATGATTTATTCAGCCGTTGATATAGGTCAGCACGGCCAGCACCCGGCGGTGGTCCTCCGGGCTCTGGGACAGGCCCAGCTTCATGAAGATATTGCTGACGTGCTTCTCCACCGCCCCGTCGGAGACCACCAGCTGCCGGGCGACGGCCGCGTTGGTGCGGCCCTCCGCCATCAGCCCCAGGACCTCGCGCTCACGCGGCGTCAGACTGTCCAGCACATCGTGCTTGCGGCTGCGGCCGAGCAGCTGGGCGACCACCTCCGGGTCCAGCGCGGTGCCCCCCTGGGCCACCCGCTGCACCGCCTCGACGAACTCCCGGACGTCCGCCACCCGGTCCTTCAGCAGGTAGCCGACGCCGCGGGTCGAACCCGAGAGCAGCTCGGAGGCGTAGCGCTCCTCCACGTACTGGGACAGCACCAGCGTCCCCACGCCCGGGTGGCGGCGGCGCAGTTCGACGCAGGCGCGGACGCCCTCGTCGGTGTGGGTGGGCGGCATCCGGACGTCCGCGACCACGACGTCGGGCAGCTCGCCCCGCAGCGCCAGCTCGTCCAGCAGCGAGAGCAGTTCCTCGCCGTCGCCAACACCGGCCACGACCTCCAGACCGCGGTCGGTCAGCAGCCTGGTGAGGCCCTCCCGCAACAGCACCGAGTCCTCGGCGATGACTACCCGCACGTCCGCACTCCCTAGTCCCCCGGGGCGACCGTACGGCGGCCCCTGTCGGGGAACAGTCTCGCCGATGTGCGCGATCCGCGCGTCACCGCGACAAGCGCGTCACATCGTGCGCAGCGCCACCGCGTCGCAGAGGCCCTCCAGGGCCGACCGGGCGGCGCAGTCCGGCAGCCGCACCAGCAGCTCGCGGGCGGCCTCGGCGTAGCGCAGGGTGTCCTCGCGGGCGCGGGCCAGCGCCGGGTGGGCGCGGAGCAGCAGCAGCGCCTCGGCGTGCCGGGCGTCGGAGTCCGGGACGTCGGCGGCGAAGCCGGTGTCGAGCAGCTCGCGCAGCCGGAGGTCGCCGGGGACGTCGGGGTCGGGCTCGGCGGCCCGGAGCAGCAGCACCGGCAGCGTCGGCACGCCCTCGCGCAGGTCGGTGCCGGGGGTCTTGCCGGACTCCTCGCTGTCGCTGGCGATGTCGAGGATGTCGTCGGCGAGTTGGAAGGCGATGCCGATGCGCTCGCCGTACTGGGTGAGCACCTCGGTCACATGCTCGTCGGCGCCGGACATCAGTGCGCCGAAGTGGCAGGCCACCGCGATCAGCGAGCCGGTCTTGCCGGAGAGGACGTCGAGGTAGTGCTGGACCGGGTCCTGGCCGGGGCCGGGACCCGCGGTCTCCTGGATCTGACCGGTGACCAGCCGTTCGAAGGCGTCGGCCTGCAGCCGGACCGCCTCCGGGCCGAGCCCGGCGAGGATCTTGGACGCCCGGGAGAAGAGGAAGTCGCCGGTGAGGATCGCCACCGAGTTGTCCCAGCGGACGTTGGCGCTGTCCGAGCCGCGCCGCATCAACGCCTCGTCCATGACGTCGTCGTGGTAGAGCGTCGCCAGGTGGGTGAGCTCGACCACCACGGCGGAGGGGACCACCCCGGGCGCGTTGGGATCGCCGAACTGGGCCGCCAGGTGAACCAGCAGTGGACGGAAGCGCTTGCCCCCGGCGTCGAGCAGATGCTGTGCGGTTACTGTGATGAACGGCACATCGCTCTTGGTGGCCTCACACAGCGCCTGCTCCACGGCAGCCATGCCGAGGAGGACGTCCGCTTCCAGTGCCTGGTCCTGCACGCTCAGCCCCAAGGGCCCCACGACGGTCACCGGGAACTCTCCTGTCGCTGTGGTCGGTCACACGGCTTCTTCCCGAGCCGCTACTGCCATCCTGAGCAGCGTATCCGGTCAAGAGATGATCAATGCTCCGGCCCGGCGTGGCAAGCGCCACGCCGGGCCGAGCTTCGGGGCCGTGGCCCGTCGTCAGTGGATGAAGACGGACGCCTGGCCGGCCAGGTGGAGGAAGTACTGCGGCAGGATGCCGAGCACCAGGGTGACCGTCACCCCGAGCGCGATCGCGGTGCCGGTGAAGACGCTCGGCACCGCGACGCTCGGGCCGTCAGGTCGCGGGTCGGAGAAGAACATCAGCACGATGACCCGGATGTAGAAGAAGGCCGCGACCGCCGAGGAGAGCACACCGACGATCACCAGCGGGGTCGCCCCACTGGCGGCGGCGGCCTGGAAGACCGCGAACTTCCCGGCGAAGCCGCTGGTCAGCGGGATCCCGGCGAAGGCCAGCAGGAACAGCGCGAAGACCGCCGCGACCAGCGGCGAGCGCCGGCCGAGCCCGGCCCAGCGGGACAGGTGGGTGGCCTCGCCGCCGGCGTCGCGGACCAGGGTGACCACCGCGAAGGCGCCGAGGGTCACGAAGGAGTAGGCGCCGAGGTAGAACAGCACCGCGGAGATCCCGGCCCTGTTCATCGCGATCACGCCGGTGAGGATGAAGCCGGCGTGGGCGATGGAGGAGTAGGCCAGCAGCCGCTTCACATCGGTCTGGGTGACCGCGATGATCGAGCCGACAACCATGGTCAGGATCGCCACGCCCCACATCACCGGACGGAAGTCCCAGGTCAGGCCCGGGAAGGCGACATAGAGCAGGCGCAGCAGCGCGCCGAAGGCGGCGACCTTGGTGGCGGCCGCCATGAAGCCGGTGACCGGCGTCGGGGCGCCCTGGTAGACGTCCGGGGTCCAGGAGTGGAAAGGCACCGCGCCGACCTTGAACAGCAGGCCGACGCCCAGCATGCCCAGCCCGATCAGCAGCAGCGCGTCGTTGCCGGTGGTGTTGGCCAGCGCCGGGGTGACCGGCGACTCGGTGCCGGAGACCACCGCGGCGATACCGCTCAGCGAGACGGTGCCGGCGTAGCCGTAGAGCAGCGCCAGGCCGAACAGGAAGAAGGCCGAGGAGAACGCCCCGAGCAGGAAGTACTTGACCGCCGCCTCCTGCGAGAGCAGCCGCCGGCGGCGGGCCAGCGCGCAGAGCAGGTAGAGCGGGAGCGAGAAGACCTCCAGCGCGACGAACATCGTCAGCAGGTCGCCGGCGGCCGGGAAGAGCAGCATCCCGACCACGGCGAACATGGTGAGCGGGTAGACCTCGGTGGTGGCGAAGCCGGAGCGGGTGGCGGACTTCTCCGCATCGCTGCCGGGCACCGCCGCCGCCTGCGGGGTGAAGGCGTCCACCGGGGCGCCGTTGGCGGCGGTCCCGGTCTCCAGCCGGCGTTCGGCGAAGCCGAGCACCGCGACGATCGAGATCAGCAGGATCGTGCCCTGGAGGAAGAGGGCCGGCCCGTCGACCGCGACCGCGCCCTGGACGGCCAGGTCGGCCTTGGCCCCGGCGTAGCCGTCGGCGGCCAGCACCACGATCGCGACGAAGGCGGCGACCAGCCCGGTCAGGGCGATGCCGATCTGGGTCCAGTAGCGGCCCTTCCGGGGCACGAAGGCCTCGGCCAGGATGCCGAGCACGGCCGCGCCGGTGACGATCAGCATCGGCGACAACTGGGCGAACTGGATGTGCGGTTGGGTGAAGGTGCCGATGGTCGAGGACGTCGACGAGTCGGCGAGTGTCCACAGGCTGTGGACGGCGCTCGGCGCGCTGCTCACTGTCCGCCTCCGGTCGTGGTGGTTGTCGTCCCCGTCGCGCCGGTCGCAGTGACCGGGTGCGCGGGGGCGGGATCGGTCCGCTGGACGGCGGAGAGCGTGGCGTTGACCGCCGGGTTGACCAGGTCGGTGAGCGGCTTCGGGTAGACGCCGAGCACCAGCAGCAGCGCGATCAGCGGGGTGACCACCACCAGCTCCCGGGCCCGGAGGTCACGGAAGCCGCTGACCGCGGCCTTGACCGGACCGGTCATGGTGCGCTGGTAGAGCACCAGCACATAGAGCGCGGCCAGGACGATGCCGATGGTGGCGATGATGCCGATCACCGGGTACCGGGTGAAGGTGCCGACCAGTACCAGGAACTCGCTGACGAAGGGCGCCAGTCCGGGCAGCGACAGCGTGGACAGCCCGCCGATCAGGAAGGTCCCGGCCAGGATCGGCGCGACCTTCTGGACGCCGCCGTAGTCGCCGATCAGCCTGCTTCCCCGACGGGACATCAGGAACCCGGCCACCAGCAGCAGCAGCGCGGTCGAGATGCCGTGGTTGACCATGTAGAGCGTCGCCCCGGCCTGCGCCTGCGAGGTCATCGCGAAGATGCCCATGATGATGAAGCCGAAGTGGGAGATGGACGCGAAGGC
Source organism: uncultured Actinomycetota bacterium (assembly GCA_963743515.1). Taxonomy (GTDB): domain Bacteria; phylum Actinomycetota; class Actinomycetes; order Streptomycetales; family Streptomycetaceae; genus Streptacidiphilus. The sequence continues at coordinate 374,397 of CAVUQN010000028.1, read as the reverse complement.
GATCAGCCGCTTGATGTCCTTCTGACCGACCGCCAGCAGCGCCCCGTAGACGATCCCGATCAGCGCCAGCACCAGGATCGCCGGGGCGAAGGTCTTGGAGGCGTTCGGGAACAGGTAGAGGCAGTAGCGCAGCATCGCGAAGGTGCCGACCTTGTCGACCACCGCCGTGATCAGCACCGCCACCCCCGGGGTGGCCTCGCCCATGGCGTTCGGCAGCCAGGTGTGCAGCGGCCAGAGCGGGGCCTTCACCGCGAAGGCGAACATGAAGCCGAGGAACAGCGCGTTCTCGGCGACCGGCGAGAAGTGCAGCTTGCCGCTGGCCAGCGCCTGGGTGATGGTCGGCAGGTCGAAGGTGCCGTGGCCGTCGGTGCCGACGCCCTGCTGGGCGGTGATCACATAGAGCCCGATCACCGCGGCCAGCATGATCAGGCCGCCGAGCAGGTTGTAGAGCAGGAACTTGACGGCCGCGTAGGAGCGCTGCTTGGCGTCCTCGCCCTGGGTGCGGTCGCCGAAGCCGCCGATGAGGAAGTACATCGGGATGAGCATGGCCTCGAAGAACACATAGAACAGGAAGACGTCGGTGGACTCGAAGGAGAGCACCACCATCGCCTCGACCGCCAGGATCAGCGCGAAGAAGCCCTGGGTGCGGCGGCTGCGCTCGAAGGTGCCGGCGTCGTTGGCGACCGGGTCGGCGTCGTGCCAGGAGGCCAGCATCACGAACGGCACCAGCACGGCCGTGAGCAGGATCAGCACCACCGCGATGCCGTCGACGCCCAGGCTGTAGCCGATGCCGAAGTCGGCGATCCACGGGTGCGACTCGGTGAGCTGGTAGTGCGCCCCGCCGGGGGCGAAGCGGACCGCGATGACGATGGACAGCGCCAGCGTCGCCAGCGAGACCGCCAAGGGGATGGTCTTGTTGAGGTCGCGTCGCCGGGGGTTGGTGGCGGCCGGTAGGGCTGCGGTGAGGACCGCGCCGACGGCCGGCAGCGCGGCGGTCACGGTCAGCAGCGGGAAGGAGCTCACATCGACCTCATCAGGAGAGTCGTGGCCACCAGCACCAGCGCACCGCCGAACATCGACAGCGCATAGGAGCGGACATAGCCGGTCTGCAGCTTGCGGGCGCGTCCGGAGACCCCGCCGACCAGGGCGGCGACGCCGTTGACCACGCCGTCGAAGCCCTTGGCGTCCAGGTAGACCAGGAAGCGGGTGAGGTGCTCGCCGCCGCCGACCAGGACCACGTGGTTGAAGTCGTCCTGCAGCAGGTCGCGCCGGGCGGCCCGGGTGAGCAGCGAGCCCAGCGGCGGCACGGCCGGCACCGGGCGGCGGCCGTACATCAGCCAGGAGGCCAGCACGCCGAGCGCGATGACCACCATGGTGATCAGCGAGACGCTGAGCGAGGTCAGCGGGGAGTGGCCCTCCTCGTGACCGGTGACCGGGGTCGAGCCAGTTGACGAAGGAGCTGTTCAGCGAGAACAGCCAGCCGGCGAAGACCGAGCCGAAGGCCAGCACCACCATCGGGATGGCCATGGTCTTCGGGGACTCGTGCGGGTGCGGCGGGTGGGCCTCGCCCGCGGCGGAGCCGCTGATGTCTGGAGTGGGGACCCAGCGCTTCTCGCCGAAGAAGGTCATCAGCATCACCCGGGTCATGTAGAACGCGGTGACGCCCGCGCCGACCAGCGCCGCCGTGCCGAGGATCCAGCCCTCGGTGCCGCCCTTGGCGAAGGCCGCCTCGATGATCTTGTCCTTGGAGAAGAAGCCGGAAAGGCCCGGGAAGCCGATGATCGCCAGATAGCCGAGGCCGAACGTGACGAAGGTCAGCGGCATGTACTTCCGCAGGCCGCCGTACTTCCGCATGTCGACCTCGTCGTTCATGCCGTGCATCACCGAGCCGGCCCCGAGGAACAGCCCGGCCTTGAAGAAGCCGTGGGTGACCAGGTGCATGATGGCGAAGACGTAGCCGATCGGGCCGAGCCCGGCCGCCAGGATCATGTAGCCGATCTGCGACATGGTCGACCCGGCCAGGGCCTTCTTGATGTCGTCCTTGGCGCAACCGACGATGGCACCGAAGAGCAGCGTCACCGCGCCCACGAGACCGTCGCCAACTGGGCGGTCGGGGCCAGGTTGAAGATCGCGCTGGAGCGGGTGATCAGGTAGACGCCGGCGGTGACCATGGTCGCCGCGTGGATCAGCGCCGAGACCGGGGTCGGGCCCTCCATCGCGTCACCGAGCCAGGACTGCAGCGGCACCTGCGCCGACTTGCCGCAGGCGGCCAGCAGCAGCATCAGCCCGATGCCGGTGAGCGTCGCCTTCGAGGCGTGGCCCGCGTTCGGGAAGACCGCGCCGAAGGCGAAGCTGCCGAAGGTGCTGAACATCAGCATGATCGCGATCGACAGGCCCATGTCGCCGACCCGGTTCACCAGGAAGGCCTTCTTGGCGGCGGTCGCGGCGCTGGGCTTGTGCTGCCAGAAGCCGATCAGCAGGTACGAGGCCAGCCCCACGCCCTCCCAGCCGACGTACAGCAGCAGGTAGTTGTCGGCCAGGACCAGCAGCAGCATCGCCGCCAGGAAGAGGTTCAGATAGCCGAAGAAGCGCCGACGGCGTTCGTCGTGCTCCATGTAGCCGACCGAGTAGAGGTGGATCAGCGAGCCGACACCGGTGATCAGCAGCACGAAGACGATGGAGAGCTGGTCGAGCTGGAAGCCCACCGGCGGCCTGGAAGCCGTTGACCGGCACCCAGGTCCACAGCGTGATGTGGGCCGCCCGCGAGCCGACCGGCTGCCCGAGCATATGCGAAGAAGAGGGTGAGCCCCACGGCGAAGGAGGCGGTGGAGGCGAGGACGCCGAGCCAGTGGCCGAAGGCGTCCAGGCGGCGTCCGCCCAGCAGGAGCACGGCGGCTCCGGCCAGGGGCACCGCGACCAGTACGGGGATGAGATTGTCCACGGTCAGTCAGCCTCCGCCGCTACAGCTTCATGAGGTTGGAGTCGTCGACCGAGGCCGAGTGACGGGTGCGGAAGACGCTCACGATGATCGCCAGTCCGACGACGACCTCGGCGGCGGCCACCACCATGGTGAAGAAGGCGATGATCTGCCCGTCCAGGTTGCCGTGCAGCCGGGAGAAGGTGACCAGGGCCAGATTGGAGGCGTTGAGCATCAGCTCCACGCACATGAACAGCACGATGGCGTTGCGCCGCACCAGCACGCCGATGGCGCCGATGGTGAACAGCAGGGCCGCCAGATAGAGGTAGTTGACGGGGTTCACTCGGGGGCCTCTCCGTTCTCACCAGGTACGACAGGAGCCGCCGGCGTCTTCTGGAGACTCGTCAACTCACGGCCGGTGCGCGGCTTCGGCGTCTTTCGGTCGAGCCAGTCGGCGGTCCCCGCCTCCAACTCGCCCATCCGCCGCAGCATGTCGCCGCTGACGTCGCGCATCTGGCCCCGGGCCCGCAGCGTCGGGTTGACCGACAGCTCGGCGATGCTGCCGTCCGGCAGCAGCGCCGGGGACGTCCACCGCGTTGTGCCTGGCGTAGACGCCGGGGGCCGGCAGCGGAGTGATCTGAGTACCCAGCCTGACGCGCTGCTCCGCGAGTTCGCGCTGCGACTGGCGTTCCTCGGTGTGCTCGCGGTGGGTCAGCACCATCGCCCCGATCGCGGCGGTGATCAGCAGCGCGCCGGTGACCTCGAAGGCCCAGACGTACTGGCTGAAGATCCGCAGCGCCAGGCCCTGGACATTGCCGCCGGCCGCCGCGTTGGCCGCGCCGACACCGGTGAAGCTGCGCAGCCCGGCGTTGCCGATACCGACGATCAGCATCACCCCGAAGCCGAGCCCGCACAGGACCGCCGCCACGCGCTGGCCCTTCGGCGGCTCCTTCACCGCGTCCTCGGCGGTGACGCCGACCAGCATCACCACGAACAGGAAGAGCATCATGATCGCGCCGGTGTAGACGACGATCTGGACCACGCCGAGGAAGACCGCGCCCTCGGCCAGGTAGAAGACGGCCAGGCCAGCATGGTGGCCGCGAGGCAGAGCGCGGAGTGCACCGCCTTCCGGCAGAGCACCATGCCCAGCGCCCCGGCCACCGCGATCACCGCGAGCACCCAGAACTGGACGGTCTCGCCGGTGCGAGGCGGCCCCGGTCAGCGGAATGGCGAGCTCGTTCATGCCGGCGCCCCCTCTGCCGTCGGGAGTCTCGCCCTTGCTGACCGCCACGCTGCCGGACCGTGCCCGGCGCGGCCTCGGTGACCGCGCCCCGGTAGTAGTCCCTCTCGTCCGTCCCGGGGAAGATCGAGTGCGGGGACTCGACCATGCCCTCGGTCAGGCCGGCCAGCAGCTGCTCCTTGGTGTAGATCAGCGACTCCCGGCTGCTGTCCGCGAGCTCGTACTCGTTGGTCATCGTCAGCGCCCGGGTCGGGCAGGCCTCGATGCACAGTCCGCAGAGGATGCAGCGCGGCGTAGTTGATCTGGTAGACCCGGCCGTAGCGCTCGCCGGGCGAGTAGCGCTCCTCGTCGGTGTTGTCCGCGCCCTCCACGTAGATGGCGTCCGCCGGGCAGGCCCAGGCGCACAGCTCGCAGCCGATGCACTTCTCCAGCCCGTCCGGGTGCCGGTTGAGCTGGTGCCGACCGTGGAAGCGGGGCGCGGTGGGCTTCTTGTACTCCGGGTACTGCTCGGTGAGCCGCTTCTTGAACATGGCCGTGAAGGTCACGCCGAAGCCGGCGGCGGGGCCCAGTCCGAACGGGGAACGCTCGGACGAGTCATCACTGGGCATCGTCGTCTCCTCCCTTCAGTGCGGAAACGTTGGCTGCGGGGACGGGCTGCGGGACCCGGGAGCGGCCGGCGCGGCGTGGGCGGCAGCTGCTGCCCGGGCAGCGGCGGCACCGGGAACCCGCCGGCCATGGGGTCGAACTCCGGCTCCGGCGGGGTCTGCGTCGGGCGCCCGACGGTTGCGCAGGGTGTCCCAGACGATCGACAGCAGCACCACCGCCAGGATCGCGCCGACGCTGACCAGCACCAGGTCGGTGTACTGGGTGCCGCGGTTGCGCAGCGTCCGCACCGTGGCCACCAGCACCAGCCAGACCAGCGAGACCGGGATCAGCACCTTCCAGCCAAGCTTCATGAACTGGTCGTAGCGCAGTCGGGGCAGGGTGCCGCGGAGCCAGATGAAGAAGAACAGCAGCAGCTGGACCTTGATGACGAACCAGAGCATCGGCCACCAGCCGTGGTTGGCGCCCGCCCAGAAGGCGGTGATCGGCCACGGCGCCCGCCAGCCGCCGAGGAACATCGTGCTGGCGACGGCCGAGACGGTCACCATGTTGATGTACTCGGCCAGCATGAACATCGCGAACTTCAGCGAGGAGTACTCGGTGTTGAAGCCGCCGACCAGCTCGCCCTCGGCCTCGGGCAGGTCGAACGGCGCCCGGTTGGTCTCGCCGACCATCGAGATGATGTAGATGACGAAGGAGACCGGCAGCAGCAGCGACGTACCAGGTGTGCTGCTGGGCGGCGACGATCCCGGACGTGGACATCGTCCCCGAGTACAGGAAGACCGCCGCGAAGGACAGGCCCATCGCGATCTCGTAGGAGATCATCTGCGCGGCCGAGCGCAGCCCGCCGAGCAGCGGGTAGGTCGAGCCGGAGGACCAACCGGCCAGCACGATCCCGTAGATGCCGATCGAGGCGATGGCCAGGATGTAGAGCATGGCCGACCGGCAAGTCGGTGAGCTGCATCGTGGTCCGGTGTGCCGAAGATCGAGACCTCGTGGTCGGCCGGTCCGAACGGGATCACCGCGAAGGCCATGAAGGCCGGGACCGCCGAGATCACCGGGGCCAGGATGTAGACCACCTTGTCGGCGGCGGTCGACGACGAGGTCCTCCTTCAGGGCCAGCTTCACGCCGTCGGCGAGGCGACTGCAGCATGCCCCAGGGGCCGTGCCGGTTGGGGCCGATCCGCAGCTGCATCCAGGCGACGACCTTGCGCTCCCAGACGATCGCGAACAGCACCGTGCACGACCAGGAAGGCGAAGCAGAACACGGCCTTGACGACCACCAGCCACCAGGGGTCGGTGCCGAACACCGAGAGGTCCTCGGTTGCGGCGAGCAGGGCTGCCTGAGCCGCCATCAGTTCACCTCCAGGGTGGTCGGGGCCTGGGCCAGTCCGACGACGCGGCCGGGGAGCACGCCCAGGGCGCGGGTGGCGCCGCCGGGCGTGGAGTTGAGCGGCATCCAGACCACCCGGTCCGGCAGGTCCGGGGTGATCGCCAGCGGCAGGGTGACCGTGCCGGCCGGTCCGGAGACCGAGAGCGGCGCGCCGTCGGCGACGCCCACCTCGGCCGCGGTGGCCGGGGACAGCCGGGCCACCGCCGGATGGCGGGTGCCGGCCAGCGCCGGGTCGCCCTCCTGCAGCGAGCCGTCGTCGAGCAGCATCCGCCAGCCGCCGAGCACCGCCTCGCCCGCACCGGGTCGCGGCAGCGGCCGGGCCTGCTCGGCCGGCGGGTCGAGCGGCGCGTGCCCGGCGCCGGACCAGGCGCCCAGGGCGTCCAGTTCGCGGCGGGCGGCGGTGAGGTCGGGCAGGCCCAGGTGCCGGTCGAGCGCGTCCGCCAGCATGTGCAGCACCCGGAGGTCGCTGCTCAGATGACGCCGGGTCAGCTGGTCGGCCTTGATCGCGGTCTCGAACATCCGGACCCGGCCCTCCCAGTCCAGGAAGGTCCCGGCCTTCTCGGCCACCGCCGCCACCGGCAGCACCACGTCGGCGCGCTCGGTCACGGCGCTGGGCCGAAGCTCCAGGCTGACCAGGAAGCCGACCCGGTCCAGCGCCGCCTCGGCGGCGGCCGGGTCGGGCAGGTCGGTGGTGTCGACGCCGCCGACCACCAGCGCTTCCAGGTCGCCGTTGGCGGCGGCGGTGAGGATGCCGTTGGTGTCCCGGCCGAACCGGGCCGGGATGCCGGCGATGCCCCAGGCGGCGGCGGTCTCGGCGCGCGCCTCCGGGTCGGTGACCGGGCGTCCGCCGGGCAGCAGGCCCGGCAGCGCGCCGGCCTCGACCGCGCCGCGCTCGCCGGCCCGGCGCGGGATCCAGGCCAGCCGGGCGCCGGTGGCCCGGGACAGCAGGACCGCCGCGCTCAGCGCGCCCGGCACCCCGGCCAGCCGCTCGCCTACCAGCACCACCGCGCCGGGCTGCCGCAGCGCCTCGGCCGCGCGTCCGGCGTCGCCGTCCAGCGGATCGCCCTCGGCCAGCGCCTCCAGCCACTCGGTCTCGGTGCCGGGCGCGGCCGGCAGCAGCGCGCCGCCGAGCTTGTGCAGGCCCCGGGTGCCGAAGGCGGCGATCGAGAAGATCTGCTGCCGCCGGGTCCGGGCCGCCTTGCGCAGCCGCAGGAAGACGATCGGCGACTCCTCCTCCGGCTCGAAGCCGGCCAGCAGCACCGCCGGGGCGGCTTCGAGTTGTTCGTAGCTCAGGCCGTGGTGCTCCGGGCCGCCGCCGATGTCCACCCCGCGTCCGGCCACGGCCGCCGCGAGGAAGTCCGCCTCCTCGGCGCTGTGCACCCGGGCCCGGAAGTCGACGTCGTTGGTGCCCAGCGCGACCCGGGCGAACTTGGCGTAGGCGTAGGCGTCCTCCACCGTCGCCCGGCCGCCGACCAGCACCGCCGCGCGTCCGTGCGCGGCCGCCAGCCCGGCCGCCGCCGCGGCCAGCGCCTCCGGCCAGGAGGCCGGGACCAGCGCGCCGGTCTCGTCCCGGACCAGCGGCGTCGTCCAACCGGTCCGGCGACTGCGCGTAGCGGAAGCCGAAGCGGCCCTTGTCGCAGGTCCACTCCTCGTTCACGGACGGGTCGTCACCGGCCAGCCGGCGCATCACCTTGCCGCGCCGGTGGTCGGTCGCGGACCGCGCAGCCCGAGGCGCAGTGCTCGCACACCCCGGGCGAGGAGACCAGGTCGAATGGGCGGGAGCGGAACCGGTAGGCGGCCGAGGTCAGCGCGCCCACCGGGCAGATCTGGATGGTGTTGCCGGAGAAGTAGGAGCGGAAGTCCTCGCCCTCGCCGATGCCGACCTGCTCATTGGCGCCGCGTTCGATCAGGTCGATGAACGGGTCGCCGGCGATCTGCTCGCTGAAGCGGGTGCAGCGGGCGCAGAGCACGCAGCGCTCCCGGTCCAGCAGAATCTGGGTGGAGATCGGCACCGGCTTCTCGTAGGTGCGCTTGACCCCCTCGAACCGGCTCTCCGCCTGTCCGTGCGAGAGCGCCTGGTTCTGCAGCGGGCACTCGCCGCCCTTGTCGCAGACCGGGCAGTCCAGCGGATGGTTGATCAGCAGCAGCTCCATCACGCCCTGCTGGGCCTTCTCGGCCACCTTCGAGGTGACCTGGGTGCTGACCACCATCCCGTCGGTGCACGGGATGGTGCAGGAGGCGACCGGCTTGCGCTGGCCCTCGACCTCGACGATGCACTGCCGGCAGGCCCCGACCGGGTCCAGCAGCGGGTGGTCGCAGAAGCGGGGGATGGTCACGCCGATCATTTCGGCGGCCCGGATGATCAGCGTGCCCTTCGGCACATGGACCTGGACGCCGTCGATGGTGACGGCGAGCAGTTCCTCCTTCGGTGGCGGAGCGGCAGCCGCGCCGGGGGCTTCCGAGGCGACGGTCATGCGAGCACCCCCTTCTCGGCGGTGTGGTGGGTGGACGGCGCGGAGCCGCCGCGCGAGCGGCCGTCGGCCCAGACCGTGGCGGCGGCCGGGTCGAAGGGGCAGCGGCCCTCGGCGAGGTGCTGCTCGTACTCCGCGCGGAAGTACTGGAGCGAGGAGAAGATCGGGCTGGCGGCGCCGTCGCCGAGGGCGCAGAAGGACTTGCCGTTGATGTTGTCGGCGATGTCGTTCAGCTTCTCCAGGTCGCCCTCGACGCCCTGGCCCGCCTCGATCCGGCGGAGCAGCTGGACCAGCCAGTAGGTGCCCTCGCGGCAGGGGGTGCACTTGCCGCAGGACTCGTGGGCGTAGAACTCGGTCCAGCGGGTGACCGCCCGCACCACGCAGGTGGTCTCGTCGAAGATCTGCAGCGCCTTGGTGCCGAGCATCGACCCGGCGGCGGCGACCCCCTCGTAGTCCAGCGGGACGTCCAGGTGGGCGTCGGTGAACATCGGGGTGGAGGAGCCGCCCGGGGTCCAGAACTTCAGCCGGTGCCCGGCCCGCACCCCCCCGGTCATGTCCAGCAGTTGACGTAGGGTCAGCCCGAGCGGGGCCTCGTACTGGCCGGGGTTGGTGACATGCCCGGAGAGCGAGTAGAGGGTGAAGCCGGGGGACTTCTCGCTGCCCATCGAGCGGAACCACTCCTTGCCCCGGTGCAGGATGCTCGGCACCGAGGCGATGGACTCGACGTTGTTGACCACCGTCGGACAGGCGTAGAGGCCGGCGATGGCCGGGAACGGCGGCCGCAGCCGGGGCTGGCCGCGCCGTCCCTCCAGCGAGTCCAGCAGCGCGGTCTCCTCGCCGCAGATGTAGGCGCCGGCCCCGGCGTGGACGGTGATGTCCAGGTCGAAGCCGGAGCCGAGGATGGACCGGCCGAGGTAGCCGGCCTGGTAGGCCTCGGCGACCGCGCTGTGCAGCCGGCGCAGCACCGGGACGGTCTCGCCGCGCAGGTAGACGAAGGCGTGGCTGCAGCGGATCGCGTAGCTGGCGATCACCATGCCCTCGATCAACGCGTGCGGGTTGGCGAACAGCAGCGGGATGTCCTTGCAGGTCCCCGGCTCCGACTCGTCGGCGTTGACGACGAGGTAGTGCGGCTTGCCGTCGCCCTGCGGGATGAACTGCCACTTCAGTCCGGTGGGGAAGCCCGCGCCGCCGCGCCCGCGCAGCCCGGCGTCCTTGACCAGGGCGATGACCTCGTCCGGGGCCAGCCGCAGGGCCTCGCGCAGGCCGAGGTAGCCGTCGTGGCGGCGGTAGGTGTCCAGCGTCCAGGGGCGGTCGTCGCCCCAGCTCGCGGACAGGACCGGGGAGAGCAGCTTCTCCGGGTGCTCGGCGGTCATTCGGCCGCTCCTTCCTGGGCTGAGGTGGCCTCCGGCGGCGCGTCCTCGTGGGGTGCGCCCTCCTGGGGTGCGCCCTCGTGGCGGTGGGCTTCCTCATGAGCGGGCGCGTCCTCGTGGCGGGGGGCGACCACGCGCCGGGGTCCGGCGCCGGGCAGGGCCTCGCCGCGGGACAGCCGCAGTCCGGCCATCGAGGGCGCGCCGCCGGCCCCCGACTCGTCGTTGGCGCCGGGGCGCTCGTCGGGGAAGCCGGCCAGGATCCGGGAGGTCTCCCGGAAGCTGCAGAGCTTGGCGCCCCGGGTCGGCCGGACCTCACCGCCGCGGCCCGCGCGCAACTCGTCGACCAGGGCCTTGGCGCTGTCCGGGGTCTGGTCGTCGAAGAACTCCCAGTTGACCATCACCACCGGGGCGTAGTCGCAGGCGGCGTTGCACTCGATGTGCTCCAGCGAGACCGTGCCGTCCTCGGTGGTCTCGTTGTTGCCGATGCCGAGGTGCTGCTGCAGCTCCTCGAAGATCTGCGTCGCCGCCGAGCACCGCGCACAGGGTGTTGGTGCAGACGCCCACGTGGTACTCGCCGGCCGGCTGCCGCCGGTACATCGAGTAGAAGGTGGCCACGGCGGTGACCTCGGCCGTGGTCAGCCCCAACTGCTCGGCGCAGTAACGCATCCCGCTGCGGCTGACGAAGCCCTCCTCGGCCTGGACCAGGTGCAGCAGCGGCAGCAGCGCCGAGCGGCTCTCCGGGTAGCGGTCGATCAGCTCCTGGGCGTCCGGGTCCAGCCGGGCCCGGACCGCCGCCGGGTAGGCGGGGGCGGGGAGCTGGGGCAGGCCCAGCAGGGTCGGGCCGGTCGTGCTCTCGTCCGTGGTCACCGGTCCACGCCTCCCATCACGGGGTCGATCCCGGCCACGGCGACGATGACGTCCGCGACCTGGCCGCCCTCACACATCGCCGCCATGGACTGCAGATTGGTGAAACTGGGGTCGCGGAAGTGGACCCGGTAGGGGCGGGTGCCGCCGTCGCTGACGACATGGACGCCGAGCTCGCCCTTGGGCGACTCCACCGCCGTGTAGGCCTGTCCGGCCGGGACCCGGAAGCCCTCGGTGACCAGCTTGAAGTGGTGGATCAGGGCCTCCATGGACTCGCCCATGATGGTCCGGATGTGGTCGAGCGAGTTGCCCATGCCGTCCGGGCCCAGCGAGAGCTGGGCCGGCCAGGCGATCTTCTTGTCGGCGACCATGACCGCGCCGGTGCCGCCGCGCAGCTGGTCCAGGCACTGCTCGACGATCCGCAGCGACTGCTCCATCTCGGCCAGCCGGATCAGGAAGCGGCCGTAGGAGTCGCAGGTGTCGGCGGTCGGGACCTCGAAGTCGTACTGCTCGTAGCCGCAGTAGGGCTGGGCCTTGCGCAGGTCGTGCGGCAGGCCGGTGGCCCGGAGGATCGGCCCGGTCGCGCCGAGCGCCATGCAGCCGGCCAGGTCCAGGTAGCCGACGTCGACCAGCCGGGCCTTGAAGACCGGGTTGTTGGTGGCCAGCTTGTCGTACTCGGGCATCCGCTTGCGGAGCAGCTTGATGCCCTCGCGGATCTGGTCCAGCGCGCCCGGCGGCAGGTCCTGCGCCAGGCCGCCGGGGCGGACGTAGGCGTGGTTCATCCGCAGGCCGGTGACCAGCTCGAAGATGTCGAGGATGACCTCGCGGTCGCGGAAGCCGTAGATCATCAGGGTGGTGGAGCCGATCTCCATCCCGCCGGTGGCGAGGCACACCAGGTGCGAGGAGATCCGGTTCAGCTCCATCATCAGCACCCGGATGATCGTGGCCCGTTCGGGGATGTCGGCGGTGACGCCGAGCAGCCGCTCGACCGCGAGGCAGTAGGCGGTCTCGTTGAACAGCGGAGTCAGGTAGTCCATCCGGGTCACGAAGGTCGTGCCCTGGGTCCAGTTCCGGAACTCCATGTTCTTCTCGATGCCGGTGTGCAGGTAGCCGATGCCGCAGCGGGCCTCGGTCACCGTCTCGCCGTCGATCTCCAGGATCAGCCGCAGCACGCCGTGGGTGGACGGGTGCTGCGGGCCCATGTTGACGATGATCCGCTCGTCGTCGGCCCTGGCCGCGGCGGTGACGATCTCGTCCCAGTCCCCGCCGGTGACGGTGTAGACCCGGCCCTCGGTGGTCTCCCGGCCGGCCGCCTCGGCCTGCTCGGTCGTGTGTGGTGTGGACATCAGTTGTACGACCTCCGCTGGTCGGGAGCCGGGATCTGCGCGCCCTTGTACTCGACGGGGATGCCGCCGAGCGGGTAGTCCTTGCGCTGCGGGTGGCCCAGCCAGTCGTCCGGCATCATGATCCGCGTCAGCGCCGGATGGCCGTCGAAGACGATGCCGAAGAAGTCGTAGGTCTCGCGCTCGTGCCAGTCGTTGGTCGGGTAGACCGCGAAGGTCGAGGGCAGGTGCGGGTCCGCGTCGGGCGCGGTGGTCTCCACCCGGATCAGCCGGTTGTGGGTGATCGAGCGCAGGTGGTAGACGGCGTGCAGTTCGCGCCCGGGCTCGCCCGGGTAGTGCACGCCGCTGACGCCGGTGCAGAGCTCGAAGCGCAGCGCGGGGTCGTCCCGCAGCGTGCGCATCACCTGGACCAGGTGCTCCCGGGCGATGTGGAAGGTGATCTCGCCGCGGTCGACCACGGTCTTCTCGATCACGTCCGCGACCTGGAGCCCCTGCTCCTCCAGCGCGCCCTCCAGCTCGTCGGCCACCTCGTCGAACCAGTCACCGCCGTAGGGGCGGGGGGTGGCGCCGGGCAGGACGATCGGGCTGACCAGCCGGCCGTAGCCGGAGGTGTCGCCGCTGCCGCCGCCGACGCCGTTGCTGCCGCCGAACATCCCGTGCCGGACGCCGACGATCTCCAACTCGGTGCCCTCGCGCGGTACCGGCACGCCGCTCTCGGTGCTGCCGCTCTCTGTGCTGTCGCTCACCGCAGCAGCCCCTTCATCTCGATCGTCGGGGTCGCCTTCAGCGCCAGCTGCTCGGCCTCGTCCTCGGCCTTCGCCTTCTGCGCGCCGAGCTTCTCGTGGCGGATCTGCTCGTGCAGCTTGAGGATCGCGTCCATCAGCATCTCCGGCCGGGGCGGGCAGCCGGGGAGGTAGATGTCGACCGGGATGATGTGGTCGACGCCCTGCACGATCGCGTAGTTGTTGAACATCCCGCCGGAGCTGGCGCAGACGCCCATGGAGATCACCCACTTGGGGTTGGCCATCTGGTCGTAGACCTGGCGGACCACCGGCGCCATCTTCTGGCTGACCCGGCCCGCCACGATCATCAGATCGGCCTGCCGCGGGGAGCCGCGGAAGACCTCCATGCCGAAGCGGGCGAGGTCGTAGCGGCCGGCGCCGGTGGTCATCATCTCGATCGCGCAGCAGGCCAGGCCGAAGGTGGCGGGGAAGAGCGAGCTCTTGCGCACCCATCCGGCGGCCTGCTCGACCGAGGTGAGCAGGAAGCCGCTGGGCAGCTTCTCCTCAATACCCATCTGGTGTCCTCTCAGCTCTCGGTTCCGCTGTGGTCAGTCCCACTCCAGGCCCCCGCGCCGCCATACGTACGCATACGCGACGAAGACGGTGGCGATGAACAGCACCATCTCGACCAGGCCGAAGAGCCCGAGGGCGTCGAAGGTGACGGCCCACGGGTAGAGGAAGACGATCTCGATGTCGAAGACGATGAAGAGCATCGCCGTCAGGTAGTACTTGATGGGGAACCGGCCGCCCCCCACGGGCTGCGGAGTGGGCTCGATGCCGCACTCGTACGCCTCCAACTTGGCGCGGTTGTACCGCTTGGGGCCGGTCAGCGCGGCCATCGCCACGGAGCCGACCGCGAAGGCGGCGGCAAGGGCACCAAGTACCAGAATCGGCGCATATGCGTTCATACCGAACGACCTCCCAGGCGTCAGTCTGCGCCGACGTCCCTGTCGGTGACTGCGGGTCAGTACAGCTCGCGACCGTGATCCCCTCATGTGAGGCAGTTCACAAGGCCCCAAGACGGCTGCATCCTATGCCCGTTCACATGTGATCTGCGACACGGGCGTCAGCCCCTTCAATGTGATCTACGCCACCTGACGGATGATCAAGAAGTAATGACCGGGCAAAATCGGCCACCAGCCGTGTGCTTTCCTTCACAAGGCGTAGTGATTTATGCGATTCCCGCAGGTCGAGCCCCGAGTTACTAGCAGACGCAGGTGATCCAAAGCAACTTTTGCCTCTACCATCCGGTCGTGCTAAAGAAACTCGCTCATCAGGGTGGATAGAGAAACAGCGCATTGACGGACTGCTGCTCCGATGGCCGGAATGCCCCTTGCCGGGGCGGGAAGCAGGGATCCATCGCCGCAGCCGGGCACGGGGCTGGGTGATCGCAGCAACCGCCTCCGGCGGGCGCTCCGGAGGACTACGGCGCGACTGCTTGCAGCCGCCGTTTCCGGGAGGCTCACCACTAGGGTGAAACCCGAAGCACCCACAGAGGAGGCGGCATGTCGGCCGAAGCGTTCGAGACACCGGGATCCGGCATTCCGGAGTACTCGTCCTGGGACGGTCTCCAGCAACTGCCCGAGGACGTCGCCGCGCAGATCGAACTGTGGGACCGGAAGGTCCTCTGGAACCGGCACGGTCCGCTGGAACACCAGCGGTTCACCGTCCGGATGCGCAACGCCCTGGAGTCCAACGCCCGCCGGGCCATGTCTGGCAACTCCGCCGAGGTCGGCTCCCGCGCCGCCGATCAGCAGTGCTGGCAGGTCGAGGTCGAGACCAACGTCTTCTTCACCCGTGACAAGTCCAGCTTCCTCACCCCGGACTTCCTGGTCCGCCGGTGCCTCCCACGTGGGGCCGACACTCTCACCGGCGACGTCGTCCTGGTCGGCGAGGTCCTGTCCGGATCGGACACCCCCAAGCGCCGCGCCTGGAAAACGGACCGGTATGCCGAGGCCGGCATCCCCTGGTACTGGGAAGTCGAACTCGACTCCCTGGGCACCTGGGACATCTCTGCGGTCAGGGCCTACGAACTCGTGACGCTGCCGACGCAGGGCCTCGCGGTCAAGCCGCTGCGCCCGTCCGTCTACGTCCCGGTCGGCGAATGGGAGCCCGGGGACGCGGGCATCGACTTCCCGGAGCCGTTCGGCATCCGCATCGCCTGGACCGACCTGGCCTTCTGAGGGCCCAGCCCGTAGCCAGGCTCGCCGTGCCGCACGGTTGGGCCCCTGCTCGGCAACCGGGCCGTGCAGGGGCCCAATTGCAGCCTCAGGCCCTCGGGGCCACCTTGGCGAGGCCGTTGATGATGCGGTCCATCGCGTCGCCGCCCTGCGGGTCGGTCAGGTTGGCCAGGAGCTTCAGCACGAAGCGCATCAGCATCGGGTGGGTCAGGCCGCGCTGCGCGGCCATCCGCATCACCAGCGGGTTGCCGATCGCCTTCACGAAGGCCCGGCCGAGCGAGTAGTAGCCGCCGTAGACCTCCTTGAGGATCCTCGGGTAGGCCTCCAGCGCCCGCTCCCGGCCGAGGTCGGTCTGCCGGGCCAGGGCCTGGACGATGACGCCGGCCGCGATCTGCCCGGATTCCATCGCATAGGCGATGCCCTCGCCGTTGAACGGGTTGACCATCCCGCCGGCGTCGCCGACCAGCAGGAAGCCCCGGGTGTAGTGCGGCTGCCGGTTGAAGGCCATCGGCAGCGCCGCGCCCCGGATCGGCTCGGTCATGTTCTCCGGGGTGTAGCCCCACTCCTCCGGCATGCCCGCGCACCACACCTTGAGCAGCTCGCGGTAGTCGATGTCCTTGAAGGAGGCGGTGGTGTTGAGCAGCCCCAGGCCGACGTTGCTGGTGCCGTCGCCCATGCCGAAGATCCAGCCGTAGCCGGGCAGCAGCTTCTCCTGGCCGCCGCGCCGGTCCCACAGCTCCAGCCAGGACTCCAGGTAGTCGTCGTCGCTGCGGGGCGAGTTGAAGTAGGTGCGGTAGGCGACGCCCATCGGCCGGTCCTCGCGCCGGTGCAGGCCCATGGCCAGCGAGAGCCGGGTGGAGTTGCCGTCGGCCGCGACCACCAGCGGCGCGCGGAAGACCACCTCGCGCTTGTCCGGGCCGAGCTTGGCGGTGACCCCGACCACCCGGCCGGTGCGCTCGTCCAGCACCGGGCCGGTGACATTGCACTGCTGGTGCAGCTTGGCGCCGGCCTTCTCGGCCTGACGGGCCAGCAGCTCGTCGAAGTCGGCGCGCTTGCGGACCAGTCCGTAGTCGGGGAAGCTCGCCAGCTCCGGCCAGTCCAGCTCCAGCCGGACTCCGCCGCCGATGATCCGCAGCCCCTTGTTCCGGAGCCAGCCGGCCTCCTCGGAGATGTCGATCCCCATGTCGACCAGCTGCTTGGTCGCGCGCGGCGTCAGGCCGTCGCCGCAGACCTTCTCGCGCGGGAACTGCGCCTTCTCCAGCAACAGCACCTCCAGGCCCGACTGGGCCAGATGGTACGCCGTGCTCGCCCCGGCCGGCCCGGCACCGACCACGATGACATCGGCCTCAGCCTCGATGGCGGCAGCCTCGCTCGCTGCGGTCTGCTGGGTCAGCTGCGACACCTGGACTCCTGCTGCTCTCGTCGGAAGACTGCGGGCCCACCCGGGGCCACCTCGCAGTCTAGGAGATGGCTGCGCAGAGCCGTCGCCGAGCCGCACCCGGCAACCGGTCCGTCACTTCCGGATGCCGCGGTGCAGGGCGACGATGCCGCCGGTGAGGTTGCGCCAGGCGACGGCGGACCAGCCGGCCTGCTGCAGCCGGGCGGCCAGGGCGGGCTGGTCCGGCCAGGCGCGGATGGAGTCGGCCAGGTAGACGTAGGCGTCCGGGTTGCTGCTGACGGCGGTGGCCACCGGCGGCAGCGCCCGCATCAGGTACTCGGTGTAGACGGTGCGGAAGGGCGACCAGACCGGGTGGCTGAACTCGCAGATGACGATCCGGCCGCCGGGCCTGGTGACCCGCAGCAGCTCGCGCAGCGCGGCGTCGGTGTCCTGGACGTTGCGCAGGCCGAAGGAGATGGTGACCGCGTCGAAGACGGCGTCGGCGAAGGGCAGCCGGGTGGCGTCGCCGGCGGTGAGCGGCAGCTCGGGGTGGCGGCGCTTGCCCTCGCGGAGCATGCCGAGCGAGAAGTCGCAGGGCACCACGGTCGCCCCGGCCTCGGCGAAGGGCAGCGAGGAGGTCGCGGTGCCGGCCGCGAGGTCGAGCACGTACTCGCCGGGGCGGGCGTCGACGGCGCGGGCGACGGCCTTGCGCCAGAGCCGGGTCTGGCCCAGCGAGAGCACGTCGTTGGTCAGGTCGTACTTGGCGGCCACGTCGTCGAACATCGAGGCGACTTCGTGCGGCTGCTTGTCCAGGGAGGCTCGGGTCACCTCTCCATTGTTCACCCAGTCACGCCCGGCGGTGGACCAGGCGTCCCGCCAGCACCGTCGCCACGCAGCTGCCGTCCTCGGCGAAGACCGCCAGGTCGGCACGGGCGCCGCGCTCCAGCACCGGCGGACGGTCCAGCACCGCCAGACTGTTGCGGTGCGCGGCGGCGCGCAGCGCCGGGTCGGTCAGGTGCTCGGCGCGCGCGCCGGTCGCGCCGAGGCGCAGCAGGGCGTGCACCCGCTCGCGGGCGCTGGGCGCCTCCGGCAGCGGACCCTCGTGCAGCAGCCCGGGGCCGAGCCGGCCGCGCCAGCGGCGGACCCGGGCGGTCGGGTAGGCCGCGGTGACCTCGTCCGGGCTGCCGAGCGCGACGATCCGCTCGCCGTCGACCGCGACGGCGAGCGGGGGCTGCTGCGAGCCGGTGTGGATCGTCAGCACGGCAGGGTCAGTTGGCGTTGAGGAGCTTCAGCTCCGGGTGCGCCGTGCCGCCCGCCCGTCGCCCGCCGCCACCCTTGTCCGAGTGGGCTGCGCCCACGCCTCCCCCTTCGATCGCGGTGGACGCGATGTGCGAGTAGGCGTGGTCGTTGACCGGGTCGTCGGCCGGGTCGTCGTGGACCACCAGGTGCTCGTAGGTGGTGGCGCGCTGGGCGGGCACCCGGCCGGCCGAGCGGATCAGGTTGATCAGCTCCATCCGGTTGGAGCGGTGCTTGGCCCCGGCCGAGGAGACCACGTTCTCCTCCAGCATCACCGAGCCGAGGTCGTCCGCGCCGTAGTGCAGCGTCAGCTGGCCCATCTCCTTGCCGACGGTCAGCCAGGAGCCCTGGATGTGGGCGACGTTGTCGAGGAACAGCCGGGCGACGGCGATCAGCCGCAGGTACTCGAGCAGCGTGGCCTGGGTGCGGCCCTTGAGGTGGTTGTTCTCGGGCTGGTAGGTGTACGGGATGAAGGCGCGGAAGCCGCCGGTGCGGTCCTGGACGTCACGGATCATGCGCAGGTGCTCGATCCGCTCGGCGTTGGTCTCGCCGGTGCCCATCAGCATGGTGGAGGTGGACTCGACGCCCAGGTTGTGGGCGATCTCCATGATCTCCAGCCAGCGCTCGCCGGACTCCTTGAGCGGGGCGATGGCCTTGCGCGGGCGCTCGGGCAGCAGTTCGGCGCCGGCGCCGGCGAAGGAGTCGAGGCCGGCGGCGTGGATCCGGCGGATCGCCTCCTCGGCGGTGACGCCGGAGATCCGCGACATGTGCTCGATCTCGGAGGCCCCGAGCGAGTGGATCACCAGCTGCGGGAAGTCCTTCTTGATCGCGGCGAAGGCCCGCTCGTAGTACTCGACACCGTAGTCGGGGTGGTGCCCGCCCTGGAACATGATCTGGGTGCCGCCCAGCTCGACCGTCTCCGCGCAGCGCCGGAGGATCTCCTCCAGGTCGCGCGACCAGCCCTTCTCGACGTCCTTGGGAGCGGCGTAGAAGGCGCAGAACTTGCAGGCGGTCACGCAGACGTTGGTGTAGTTGATGTTGCGCTCGATGATGTACGTCGCGATGTGCTCGGTACCGGCGTAGCGGCGGCGGCGCGCGGCATCGGCCGCCGTGCCCAGGGCGTGCAGGGGGGCGTACCGGTAGAGGTCGAGCGCCTCCTCCGGGCTGATCCGGCCGCCGCCGGCGGCCCGGTCGAGGACGGCCTGACGAGCGCTCTCGGCGGTCGTGGTGGGCATGCTCTCGGGCACCTTGGCGTCCTCTCGTACTGCACTGCTACGGGCATCGACCAGCGTACGCGAGCCCCCGGCGGGGCCGGTGGAGGGTCCGACCCCCGTCCGGCCCCGTCGGCGGCGCGGGTTCAGCGTTGCAGCAGGCTGACGTGCTCGGTGCTCATGCCGATCCGCCCGGCGAACTCCCGCAGCCCGGTCAGCTGCCGCTCGCCGAAGGAGAAGTCCAGCGCCTCGGCGTAGTAGCGGCGCAGCAGTTCGGCGTCGAAGGACTCCCAGCGGGCGGCCTGCTCGGCGACCTTGTCGACCTCCTCCATCGAGAGGTCCCGGGACTCCAGGAAGGCCCGGTGCACCTCGTGCACCTGCTCCGGCTCCCGGGCCAGGAAGTCGCGGCGGGCGGCCCAGACCGCGAAGACGAAGGGCAGGCCGGTCCACTGCTTCCACATCTCGCCCAGGTCGTGCACCTGCAGGCCCAGCTTCGGGGCCTCGTGCAGCGAGGCCCGCAGCGCGGCGTCGCCGATCAGCACCGCGGCGTCGGCCTCCTGCATCATCAGCGAGAGGTCCGGCGGGCAGGTGAAGTAGTCGGGCTGCACCCGGTACTGCTCGGTGAGCAGCAGCTGGGCCAGTCGGACGGAGGTCCTGCTGGTCGAGCCGAGGGCGACCCGACGGCCGTCCAACTGCTCCAGCGGCACCTGGCTGACGATCAGGCAGGAGAGCACCGGGCCGTCGCTGCCGACCGCGATATCGGGCATGACCACCAGTTGGTCGGCGTTGCGCAGGTACTCGACGCAGGTGATCGGGGAGATGTCGAGCTCTCCGGCGACCAGGGCGTCGCTCAGCCGTTCGGGGGTGTCCTTGGTCAGGTCCAGGTCGAGCAGGGTCCCGGTCCGGGCCAGGCCCCAGTAGATCGGGAGGCAGTTCAGGAACTGGATGTGTCCCACGCGGGGACGCACGGCCCTGCCGTTCGGGCCGCCGTTCGGTGCGGTGTCACGCTCGGTAGAAGTGTCCACATCCAGCACAGTAGCCCCGCGTATCCGGCGCGGCGGCCCCGTGTCCCGGCAGCCGATCATCCCTGGCCGGGCGGGAACCTGCGTGCTAGGGTTTCTGCAGTTGCAGTTTGATTTCCCATGCAGTACTCAAGCCTGCGGAGCATGTGACCGCGGGCTTCTGTAGTTTTCAGAGCTTTGTCACAGAAGTACCTGAAAGCGGGGATCAGCGCAGCGGACCGGGCGTCACGAGGTGTGGCGTCCATTCGTCCCTCGCAAGGAGAACGGTTATGGCGACCGGAACCGTCAAGTGGTTCAACGCCGAAAAGGGCTTCGGCTTCATCGCCCAGGACGGCGGCGGCCCCGACGTCTTCGTCCACTACTCCGCCATCAACGCGAGCGGCTTCCGCTCGCTGGAGGAGAACCAGCCGGTGGAGTTCGACGTCACGCAGGGCCCGAAGGGTCCGCAGGCGGAGAACGTCACCCCGGTCTGAACCCAACCACTGGTCAACCGCTCCTGATCAATCCCGATCGGGTCGCCTGATCTTCCGGTGGCTACCGCAGCACCGACCCAAGAGGGCCCGCGTCCGCAACCCGGACGACGGGCCCTCTGCCTTGCCTTTTGGCAGGCCGTTCAGAACACGAGCACCGCGCGGGCCACCCGGGCGTGGTGGGTGTCGTCGGCGGCCCGTTCGAAATCGTCCACCGGGTAGGTGGCGGTGACCAGTTCGTCCAGCAGCAGCCGGCCCGAGCGGTACAGCCCGACATAGCGCGGGATGTCGGTCTGCGGGCGGGAGGAGCCGTAGCGGCAGCCGAGGATCGACTTGTCCAGGAACAGCTCCGCCGGACGGAAGGCGGCCTCGGTGGTCGGCGGGGTCATCCCCAGCAGCACCGCCTGGCCGTGCCGGTCGAGCAGGTCGATCGCCTGCCGGACCAGAGCGGGGCTGCCCACGCACTCGAAGGCATGGTCGACCCCGGTCGGCAGCAGCGACCGGACCGCCTCGACCGTGCTGCCGCCGGCCTCGGCCACGGCCCTGGCATCGATGAAGTCGGTCGCGCCGAAGGTCCGGGCGACCTCCTCCTTGGCGGCCACCGTGTCCACCGCGACGATCCGCGAGGCCCCGGCGATCCGCGCGCCCTGGACGACATTGAGCCCGATCCCGCCGCAGCCGAGCACCAGCACCGTGTCGCCCAGGCCGACCCGGGCCCGGTTCAGCGCCGCGCCGACGCCGGTCACCACGCTGCAGCCGATCAGCGCGGCGGAGGCGAAGGGGATCGCCGGGTCGATCCGAACCGCCTGCACCGCCTTCACCACCGTCCGCTCGGCGAAGACCGAGGCGGCGGCGAAGTTGTAGAGCGGGGTGTTCGGCTCCGAGGCGCGGGTGAACGGCTTGGTCGGCCGGCCGATGGCGAACCGGCACATGGTCGGCCGGCCCTGCCCGCACTCCGGGCAGGCACCGCAGTTGGCGATGGTGGACAGCGCGACATGGTCGCCCGGGACGACGTTGGTCACGCCCGCGCCGACGGCCTCCACCGTGCCCGCGCCCTCGTGGCCGAGGACCACCGGGACCGGGAACGGGATCGTTCCGTTGATCACCGACAGGTCGCTGTGGCACAGCCCGGCCGCGGCGATCCGCACCAGGACCTCGCCCGGACCCGGGTCGCGGACGGCGAGGTCGTCCACCACCCGGGCCGCCTTGCCGTCGAAGATGACGCCTTTCATCGGTTCCCCTCACGGTCGGTGACGGTGGATCAGGACTGCCAGACCAGCGCCTGCAGCTCGCTGTAGGCGTGCAGCGCGAAGGAGCCGCAGTCGCGGGCGACCCCGCTCTGCTTGAAGCCGCCGAAGGGCGCCTCCGGGTGGCGTTGGACGGTGTTGATGCCGACGCTGCCGCTGCGCAGCCGCCCGGCGAGGGCGTAGGCGCGGGCGGTGTCGCGGGAGAAGACGTAGTCGTAGAGGCCGTACTCGGTGGAGTTGGCCAGCGCCACGGCCTCTTCCTCGTCGTCGAAGGGCAGCACCACCACGACCGGTCCGAAGATCTCCTCGCGGGCCGCCGCCAGCTCCGGGGTGACGTCGGCGAGCAGCGTCGGGGCGACGTACCAGCCGGTCTCGGGAATGGCCTGGGTGCCCGGGGTGTGCTCCTTCCGGGTGCCGCCGACGACCAGCCGGGCGCCGGCGGCCAGCGCGCCGGTGATGTACCCCTCCACCCGGTCCCGGTGCGCGGCGGTGATCAGCGGGCCGACCACGGTGCTGGGCAGCAGCGGGTCGCCGAGCGGCAGCGCGGAGGCGAAGCGGGCCAGCCCGGCCAGCAGCTCCTCCTGGCGCGAGCGGTGGACCAGCACCCGGGTCGGCGCGGTGCAGATCTGCCCGGAGTGGAAGGCCCAGGTCGAACCGACGGCGGGGACCACCGCGGCCAGGTCGGCGTCGGCCAGCACCACCGCCGCGCCCTTGCCGCCGAGCTCCAGCAGCAGCCGCTTCATGGTCGCCCCGCCGTCCGCGGCGATCCGCCGGCCGACCCCGGTCGAGCCGGTGAAGCTGACCATGTCGACCTCGGGCGAGGCCACCAGCGCCGCGCCGACCCCGGCCCCGGAGCCGGTGACGACGTTGAGGATCCCGGGCGGCGCCCCGGCCTCCTCGAAGATCTCGCCCAGCCGCAGGCAGGTCAGCGGATCCTGCGGGGCCGGCTTGGCGACCACGGTGTTGCCCATCGCCAGCGCCGGCGCCAGCTTCCCGGCCAGGTTGACGATCGGGAAGTTGTAGGAGGTGATGCAGCCGACCACGCCGACCGGGCGGCGGGCGGCCACCGCGTTGGTCAACCCCCCGGCGGCCAGCGGGGTCGCGCCGACCGGCACTGGGGCGAAGGGGAGTTGCGCGGGCTCCAGCGCGCCCCGGGCATAGCGGCGGAACCGGTCGGCGACCACCGGCAGTTGCATCGACGAGGCCACCCGGATGGTCGCCCCGGTCTCCTGCTGGAGCAGCGGCACGAAGTCCTCGGCGTGCGCCAGCACCGCGTCCGCGATCCGCTCCAGCACGGCGGCCCGCTCGGCCGGGCCGGTCCGGGACCAGCCGTCGTAGGCCCGGCGGGCGGCGGCCACGGCGTCGGCGACGTCGGCGGCCGAGGCCTCCGGCGCGTGTCCGACCACCCGCTCGGTGGCCGGGTCGACGACGGGGTAGCTGCCGTCACCGCCCTCGCGCCAGGCGCCGTCGATGTAAAGCCGGTGGGTGGCGGGGGTGCTGCCGGTCATGGCTGTCCTTCCGGGTCACGGCTGGTCGGGGTGGGGGCTGAGGTGGCGGCGGCCGGTTGCGGGCGCGGCTCGCGGGGCAGGCCGAGCACACGCTCGGCGATCAGGTTGCGCTGGACCTGGTCGCTGCCGCCGTAGACGGTGTCCGCGCGGGAGAAGAGCAGCCGGTGCTGGTCGGCGGTGAGCGGGTAGTGGCCGGGGAGATGGGGCGCGGGGGCGGTCGCGCCGGCCGGGCCGAGGACCGCCAGCGCCAGCTCGCCGAGCCGCTGGTGCCAGCCGCCCCAGAGCAGCTTGGCCACCGCCGCCGAGCCCGGCTCGGCCGTGCCGAGGGTGCGCAGCGCGTTGCAGCGCAGCGCGTGCAGGTCGGCCCACTGCCGGGTGAGCCGCTCCCGCAGCACCGGGTCGCCGACCGCGCCGGTCCGCACCGCCGTGCCCAGCACCGCCTCGAACTCCCGGGCGTAGCCGATCTGTCGGCCCAGCATCCCGGCGCCGCGCTCGAAGGAGAGCAGCGCCATCGCCACCCGCCAGCCGTCCCCGGGCGCGCCGAGGACGTCGGCGGCGGCGGCCCGGGCACCGTCGAAGAAGACCTCGCTGAACTCGGAGGCCCCGTCCAACTGCCGGATCGGCCGTACCTCGATCCGACCGGGCTGGTCCATCGGCAGCAGCAGCAGACTCAGCCCGTGGTGCCGGTGCGAGCCCGGCTCGGTCCGGGCCAGGACGAAGCACCAGTCGGCCCACTGCGAGAGCGAGGTCCAGGTCTTCTGCCCGGTCACCAGCCAGTCCGAACCCTCGCCACCGGTCTCGCGCCGAGCGCTGGTTCGGACGGCGGCCAGGTCGGAGCCGGCCCCCGGCTCGCTGTAGCCCTGGCACCAGATCTCCGTGCCCGCCGCGATCGGCGGCAGGAAGCGCTCCCGCTGCGCCCTGCTGCCGAAGCGCAGCAGCGTCGGCGCGAGCAACTGCTCGCCGACGATGCCGAGCGGGGCCGGTCCCCGGGCGCGGGCGTACTCCTCGGCCCAGACCACCTGCCGGGTGAGCGCGCCCTCGGACCAGCCGAGGCCGATCCAGCCGCCGGCCCCCAACTCCTGCTCCCAGGCCCGGCGGCGGTCGGGGTCGCGTTCCGTCGGGTCGCCGTCGGTCGGGTCGCCGTCGGTCGGGTCGCCGTCGGCGGCCGGTCCACCGTCGGTCACGAGGTCGGCGAAGGGCGCCCCGGCGCCGTCCAGCCGCTCGGCGAGCCAGGCCCGCGCCCGGGCGCGGAAGGCCTCGTCCTCGGCGCTGAAGGAGAAGTCCATCTCGGGTCGGTCCCTTCGCTTCGCTGGTCCTGGTCGGCGGCCGGGCAGGCGGTAAGACGCTGGGGCGGTATGACGTTGGGGGCGGTCAGGCGTTGGGGCGCTGCTTGGCGGCGGCGGCCCGCGCCATCGCCTCCAGTTGGGCCAGCATCGGCATCGGGTCGCTGCCCACCGCCCCGGGCAGCGCCTCGGCGATCCGCTCCGGCGTCCAGCCGCCGCCCTCGGCGTACATCGAGCGGAGCTCGCGCGGCTGCGCCCAGACCGCGATCTTCGGTCCGGCGACGGTGTAGACCTGCCCGGTGATCTCGGCGGCCCGCGCCGAGATCAGGTAGACGACGAGGGCGGCGACGTCCTCGGGCTCGCCGATCTCGGTGAGCTCCATCGGGACGTTGGCGGACATCCGGGTCCGGGCCACCGGGGCCACGCAGTTGGCGGTCACCCCGTACTTGTGCAGCCCGAGCGCGGCGCTGCGGACCAGCGAGATGACGCCGCCCTTGGCCGCGCTGTAGTTGGCCTGGCTGACGCTGCCGGTATGGTTGCCGCTGGTGAAGCCGATCAGCGTGCCGCCGCCCTGTGCGCGCATCAGCGCGGCGGCGGCGCGGAAGACGGTGAAGGTGCCCTTGAGGTGGGTGTCGACGACCCCGTCCCACTCCTCCTCGGACATGTTGAACAGCATCCGCTCGCGCAGGATGCCGGCCACGCAGACGACGCCGTCCAGCCGTCCCCAGCGCTCGACCGCGGTGCCGACCACCCTGGCGCCGCCGGCCATGGTGGAGACGTCGTCGGCGACCGCGACCGCCTCGCCACCGGCCGCCTCGATCTCCTTGACCACGGCCGCCGCGACCTCGCTGGTCGGGTTCCCGCCGTCCATGGCGACGC
Source organism: uncultured Actinomycetota bacterium (assembly GCA_963743515.1). Lineage (GTDB taxonomy): Bacteria > Actinomycetota > Actinomycetes > Streptomycetales > Streptomycetaceae > Streptacidiphilus. Next base: position 348,940 of record CAVUQN010000028.1, on the reverse strand, counting down.
CGTAGTCGTTGACGACGACCCTGGCCCCCTCCGCCGCGCAGCCGAGCGCGACCGCGCGACCGATGCCGCGCCCCGCGCCGGTCACCGCGATCACCCGGCCTTGCAGGAAGTCACCCACGTCGTACCCCTCCTCAGGTTTCTGACGGACCGTTAGATTCTAGGAGCGGGGGCGGGGCGAGGCCATAGCTGAGTGGTCGTCAGATTTTCCCGGGCCCCGCTCCTCACCCACCGCTATCCCCGGAGGCACCCGTGGCCGCTCCCAACGACTTCGACGAGTTCCGCGAGATCGCCGAGCGCGTCAACAACTGGGGCCGCTGGGGCGCCTCGGACGAGATCGGCACGCTGAACCTGATCACCCAGGAGACGGTCCGCGCCGCCGCCGCGACGGTGCGCTCCGGCCGCCGGTTCCCACTGGCGCTACCGCTGCGGCAGCAGGGCGTGCAGAACGGCCTGATCCCCGGCCGGGTCAACCCGCTGCACACCATGACCGCGCTGAACTGGGAGATGTTCGGTCCCGGCGCCATCGCCACCAGCGACGACGTGGCCACCCTCGGGCTCCAGGCCGGCACCCACTGGGACGGGCTCGGCCATGTCAGCCACGGCAACCGGATCTACAACAACCGGCCGGCCGACAGCACGATCACCGCCCATGAGGGCGCGCTCCGCAGCGGCGTCGAGAGCGCCGGCCCGCTGCTCGGCCGGGGCGTGCTGCTGGACGTGGCCCGGGCGCGCGGGGTGGGCAGGCTGGATCCGGGACACCCGGTGACCGCCGACGACCTGGACGCGGCCGAGGAGTTGGCCCGGACGCAGGTCCGCAGCGGCGACCTGGTGCTGGTGCGCACCGGGCAGGTCCAGCTCTACCTGGGCGGCGACCGGGACGCCTACGCCTTCCCCTCCCCCGGCCTCTCGCTGTCCACGCCGGACTGGTTCCACGCCCGCGACGTGGCGGCGGTCGCCAACGACACCCTGACCTTCGAGATCTTCCCGCCCGAGATCGACGGCCTCTATCTGCCGGTGCACGCCCTGGACCTGGTGGAGATGGGCATGATGCAGGGCCAGAACTGGAACCTGGAGGCGCTGGCGGCGGACTGCGCCGAGGACGGGCAGTACGCGTTCCTGCTGTCCGCACCGCCGGAGCCCTTCGTCGGCGGCGTCGGCGCACCGGTCGCCCCGATCGCGGTCAAGTAGCCGACGGCGGCGACCGACGGAGCCGGCCCGCCCCGCGCCGACCCGCCGGCAGAACGGGTGGCGAGACGCCGTGCAGTTCGTACGCACTGCCCGGAGTCCCGCCACCCGGCCCCGACGCCTGGAATCCGAACGCATACGGACTCTGCCCTGACCCGCGCCGACCCGGCCCACACTCGCCAAGGACGCTCCCCATCGACCAGTGGTCGAACACGCCCTCAACGTCCCCTCGCAACGAGCCGTTGACTCCAAGCGTGATCAGCCGACCACGCCACGTCAATGCCTAGTCCGTGATTCGGATTGGTTGCGTACGCTTTCGGTCGTCGGGAAATCCGTGCGCTGGCCGGAATTAACCGCCTGTCACGCGGGGGCGGGTCAACCTGCCGAATCGTTCCGCCCCGCAGGCCCCACACCGACCGTCGGCACCCGGTCATTCCACCGAACCAGGCGTCCCACCAGCATGCGGAGCAGGTCCGGAGGGCTGTTGCGCCCCCTCCGCACGGCCGACCCGATCCGTCCCGGCGGCGGTCCGTCCACGCACGTCCGCCGCCGTCGGCCCGGTCCTCCGGACCGGCCGGGGTTACCGGGGCGTATGCCGCCCGAGACCGAATTGTGGCCAAGCGGCGCGGCTGAGGAACCCTCGGAACGGGCACGGCCGACCCCAGGGAATGCGGACAGCCCGCTCACACAATTGCCGGTCGGTTTCGCTGCGGTGGCGGATTGCCGCAATGGCGGAATACCGCAGGCGATTCACGGAGCCACCGGTATTCGGCGCGCTCTCGGCCGACGAACGGTGGCTCAGCCCACCAGCAGCTGCAGTCCCGGGGCGACCGCGTTCTCCCGGGCGGCCTCGGCGGGGCCGGCCGCGCTCTGCGGCTCGATCTCGCACCAGACGCGCTTCCCCGCGCCGTCCGGATGCCAGCCCCAACGGTCGGTCAGGCACTCGACCAGCTCCAGACCCCGGCCGTTGGTGGCCTCGCTCCGGGTGTGTCTCGGCAGCGGCGGCTGGTCGCTGGCGTCCGCGACCTCGACCCGGACCGGGCGGCAGGCCGCGTCCCGGCCGACCGGGAAGACCAGGCGCAGCACGGCCGGTGAGCCGGTGTGCACCACCGCATTGGTGACCAGTTCGGAGACCACCAGCACCAGGGTCTCGGCGAGCGGCGCGTCAGGGTCCACACCGCAGCTCTGCAATCGGGTCCGGGTCCAGCGTCGGGCCCGCCCGACCTCGGCCGGATCGGCCTGCACCGCGATCTGCACCTGTAGCACCTGCACCGCTCACACCACCCGTACTTGCGGGATCAGTCGTGCCTTGGAAAACACGGGGGTGCTGGGACTCTGCGGACAGCTTCCCGCCCCGGATCTGATCCAGGATGATTCGCCCACGCCGGCCGGAGCAAGCGCTTCAGGCATATTCCAACATTGAGACGGCCCCGAGGTGCATACTGCCCCCGCTGGTCGATCTGCCACTGCGTCAGACAGCGGCGGCGCCACGGAAGCCTGCCCGACCTGCTGCGCAGGACGGTTGCTACGCCCTGCGCGCCGAGACTGCTCCCGATTCGTCCGCACTCATGGAGCGTAGCCGAACCGTAACCGGATCACCGGCAACCGGCTGGCGTCCGGACAAAACCACCCTTCCTACAAGTGTCCACAGCCTCACCACAGTGGCCGTCACCCACTGTCGCCGCACCCGTCCCGTGCAGCTTGCAGTGTCACAAGAGCAACTGACGGGACAGCAGTTCGGCACATTCCTCGCCGCCGGCGAAGCCGTGCTGCCAGACCCAGGAACGTTTCAGCAGCAGCTGGACGTCCGCCTCCCAGGTGAACCCCATTCCGCCGTGCACCTGGAGGCAGTCGCGCGCGCCGCGCACCGCCGCCTCGTCGGCGAGCAGCTTCGCGCCCGCCACCGCCGCCCGGGACGCGGCGGTGGAGCCGTCCGCGTCCAGCGCCACCGCTGCCGCCCGCACCGCCACCCGGGCCGGCTCCAACCGCGCCAGCATGTCGGCGCACAGGTGTTGCACCGCCTGGAACGCCCCGATCGGCTGTCCGAACTGCTCGCGCTGACCGGCATGGAGCACCGCCGACCGAACCGCCCGGTCCGCCAGACCGACCTGCAGCGCGGCCGTCAGCAGCGTCCCCTCCGTCCACAACCGGTCGGCGTCCGCCCCGGCCAGCACCCGGCCGGGCGGGAGTGCCGGGTCCACCCGCCACAGGGGGGTGAGCGGATCGACCGCGCGCGCCGGTTCGGCCCCGGCCGCCACCTCGGCCGGGTCCACCCGGCGCAGCTCGCCGGAGTCCGTGTCCAGCACCAGCAGCAGATCGAGCCAGGGCAACTGCTCGACCAGCAATGGGCCGCGCCCGGCCGGCAGCCGGACCAGCGCGGCCGTGCCGTCGAGCCCGAGCGACCCGGCCAGCTCGGTGGCGGCCAGCGGTCCGGGCACCAGCGCCCGTCCCAGCTCCTCGAAGACCAGCACCGCCTCGGCCAGCCCCAGGCCCAGCCCGTCCGACCCGCCCAGACCCGGCCCGCGCAGTCCGAACACCCCGGCCTGCCGCAGCTCCGCCCAGAGGACGGGGTCCGGGCCACCGCCGCTGTCGACGGCGGCGCGCAGCCGTTCGCGCCCGAACCGGCCCGCCAGCAGCGCCCGTATCGCGGCCTGCAGCTGCCGCTGTTCGCCCGTCAGTCGAAAGTCCATCAGACCCCCCTGGTCGCGGATCGGGGCTTGGGCAGGCCGAGGATCCGCTGGGCCACGATGCTGCGCTGGATCTGCGAGGTGCCGGCCGCGATGGTGTAGGAGAGGCCCTGCAGCCGCTGCCCGGTCCAGTCGTCCCCGTGGCCGGGTTCGGCCAGCAGCAGCGAGCCGCTGCCGAGGACGTCGGCGGCCAGGTCGTACAACTCCTGCCGGGCCTCGGAGAAGCGCAGCTTGAAGACCGAGGCCCCGGCCCCGGGCACGGCGTCGCCGCCGCTTCGGGCCGCTGCGGCCGCCGCCTCCGAGACGTTCCACTGCACCAGCCGCCACAGCGCGTCGAACTGTCCGGCGAGCAGCCCGAAGCGGCGGCGCAGCACCGCGTCCACCCACGCCCCCTCGGCCTCGGCCAGCCGGGCCAGTTCGCCGAGCGCCCGGCGGCAGGCCACCACCTCGGCCGCGAAGGCCGTCCCCCGCTCGAAGGAGAGGGTGACCATGGTGACCCGCCAGCCGTCGTTCTCCGCGCCCACCCGGTTGGCGACCGGCACCCGCACCTCGTCCAGGAACAACTCGGCGAACTCCGTGGTCCCGGCCAGCGTGCGCAGCGGCCGGACGGTCACCCCGGGCGCGTCCATGGGCAGGATCAGCCAGCTGATGCCCTGGTGCCGGGGTGCCCCGGGGTCGGTGCGGACCAGCAGTTCGCACCAGTCGGCGACCTCGGCGTGCGAGGTCCAGATCTTGCTGCCGCTGACCACGTACTCGTCGCCGTCCCGTACCGCGCGGGTGCGCAGCGCGGCGAGGTCGGAGCCCGCGTCGGGCTCGCTGAAGCCCTGGCACCAGATCTCCTCGCCCCGGAGGATCGGCGGCAGGTAGCGGCGGCGCTGCTCGGGCGTGCCCTCGGCGACTATGGTCGGGCCGGCGTGCAGCAGCCCGACGAAGTTCGCCCCGACGTAGGGGGCTCCGGCCCGCTCGGTCTCCTCCAGCAGGATCAGGTGCTCGACCGGCCCGGCCCCGCGTCCGCCGGCCTCGGCCGGCCAGTGCACCCCGGCATAGCCGGCGTCGTACAACTGCCGCTGCCAGGCCGTGTCGTAGGCGCGCCGGGCGGGCCAGTCGGCCGGGTCCGGCGGTGGGCCGAGCTCGGCCTGCGCCTTCGCCAGCCAGGCCCGCAGCCCGCTCCGGAACTCGGCCTCGGCAGGGGTGTCGCTCAGGTCCACGGCGCGTGCCTCTCTCCGGGGCAGTGGGACGGCGGGGCAGTGGGACGGCGGGCGGGCGCGGTTCAGCCGGCCAGCGGTCGGCCGCTCGGGTCCAGGTGGCGGTCGAGGTCCAGGCCGAGCATCCGGATGGCATTGCCGCGCATGATCTTGTAGACCACGTCCTCCGGCAGCCCGGCGACGTGGTCCCGGGCGACCGCCTCGGTCTCCGGCCAGGTCGAGTCGACGTGCGGGTAGTCGGTCTCGAAGGTGACGTTGTCCACGCCCACGGTGTCGAGCGAGGCGATGCCGTGCTTGTCGCGGAAGAAGCAGGCGAAGATCTGCCGGTAGTAGTAGCTGGACGGCGGCTCCGGGACGATGTCCCGCACCCCGCCCCAGGCCCGGTGCTCGCGCCAGACGTCGTCGGCGCGCTCCAGGGCGTACGGGATCCAGCCCATCTGTCCCTCGCTGTACGCCAGTTTCAGCCGGGGGAAGCGCACCAGCACGCCGGAGAAGAGGAAGTCCGTCATCGAGGCCATGGCGTTGTTGAAACTCAGCGTCGCCTGCACGGCCGGGGGCGCGTCCGGCGAGGCGGCCGGCATCTGCGAGGAGGAGCCGATGTGCATGCAGACCACGGTCCCGGTGGCCTGGCACTCGGCGAAGAACGGGTCCCAGTAGCCGCTGTGGATGCTCGGCAGGCCCAGGTAGGTGGGGATCTCGCTGAAGCAGACGGCGCGGACGCCGCGCGCGGCGTTGCGCCGGATCTCGGCGGCGGCCAACTCGACGTCCCAGAGCGGGATCAGGCAGAGCGGGATCAGCCGGCCGCCGCTGTCGCCGCACCACTCCTCCACCATCCAGTCGTTGTAGGCGCGGACGCAGGCCAGCGCGACCTCCTTGTCGTGCGCCTCGGCGAAGGTCTGGCCGCAGAAGCGGGGGAAGGTCGGGAAGCAGAGCGAGGCCTCGACGTGGTTGTTCTCCATGTCGTCGATCCGGGCCTTGGGGTCCCAGCAGCCCCGGCGCATCTGCTCGCGGGTGATGCCCTCCAGCGTCATCTCGTCCCGGTCGAAGCCGACGGCGGCGATGTTCCGCTTGTACGGGAACTGCAGGTCCTCGTAGATCCACCAGTCGGTGGGCGGCCCCTCCGGGTCCATGGTGATCCGGTACTTGCCGCCGACGTAGGCGAGTTCGCCGATGCCCGCGCGCAGCGGCCTGGGGCCCCGGTCGCGGTACTTGGCCGGGAGCCAGGTCTCGAAGAGGTGGGCCGGTTCGATCACATGGTCGTCGACGCTGACCACCATCGGCAGCACTGACTCGGGGTGGTCCATGGGTCTCCCTCCGAGGTCCGGCTGCCCGAACCCTTTACCTGACGATCCGTCAGATTCAGACTAGTGACCCCGACAACGGGCGGCAAGCGCCCGGACGGGCGGGCGGGACAGGGTCCAGCGGACAGGGGACGGCGATGAACGCACGGCTCGGCGAACTGCTCCACCCGGCGCGGGTCGCCCTGGTGACCTCCGAATGCCAGCAGGGGGTGCTCGGCACGGACGCGGTCTTCCCCGCACTGGCGGAAGCGGCGGCCCGGGTCGGGCCGGACGGGCTGGCGGCCCAGGTGCGGCGACTGAGCGCGGCGGCCCGCGCCGCCGGGGTGCCGGTGCTGCACTGCACCGCGCTGCGGCGGGCGGACGGGCTGGGGGCCAACCGCAACGCCCTGCTGTTCGCGGCGGCAGCCAAGGCGGAGCCGGGGCTGACCCCGGGCTCGACGGCGGCCGGGCTGCACCCCGGGATCGGCGCCGACCCCGACCGCGACCTGGTGCTGCCGCGACTGCACGGCCTCGGCCCGTTCCAGGACACCGGCCTGGCCCCGGTGCTGCGCAACCTCGGCGCCCGGACCGTGGTCTGCGTCGGGGTGTCGCTCAATGTCGCACTGCTGGAGCTGGTGCTCGGCGCGGTCGGGGCCGGGTTCCAGGTGGTGCTCCCCGCCGACGCCGTCGCCGGGACGCCGTCGGAGTACGCGGAGGCGGTGCTCCGGCACACCCTGGCACTGGTGGCGACGGTGACCGACACGGCGACGGTGCTCCGCCGCTGGAGCTGCAGCCCGCGCCGACCGGCGCACGAGTCTTGAGCACGGGACCGGGCACTCGTAGTCTCATCCCTTATCTGACAGATAGTCAGATCTCTGGAGGCCAGCCATGCCGAGTCCCGGACCCGCCCTCGCCGCCGACGACCGGATAGCCGACGCCCGCACCCTGTGGGAGCTGTTGGAGCGCCGGGCGGCGCAGACCCCGGACGCACCCATGCTGCTGCAGGAGGTCTCCCCCGGCGTCGACCGCCGGCTGAGCTTCCGCGAGGTGCGCGACCGCGCCGAGCGGGTCGCCGCCGGGCTGCACCGGGAGCACGGGGTGGCCGAGGGCACCCGGGTCGCCTGGCAGCTGCCGACCCGGGTGGAGACCGTCGTCCTCTCGCTCGCGCTCTCCCGGCTGGGCGCGGTGCAGACCCCGGTGATCGCCATCTACCGGGGCGCGGAGGTCGGCCGGATCCTGCGCGAGTCGGAGGCCGAGCTCTTCTTCCTGCCGGGCGTGTGGCGCGGCTTCGACTACCGGAAGCTGGCCGAGGAGCTGGTGGCCGGCCTGGACACCCCGCCCCGGCTGCTGGCCGCCTACGAGGAGGCGGACCTGCCGCTCGGCGACCCCGCCGAGCTGCCGCCCGGCCCCCGGAACGATCTCGCCGACGACCGGGCGCCGGTCCGCTGGGTCTACTACACCTCCGGCATCACCGCCGCGCCCAAGGGCGCCCGGCACACGGATCGGACGCTGATCGCGGGCGGCGTGGGCCTGGCCGACGCGCTGCGGATGAGCCCGGTGGACGTCGGCTCGATCGCCTTCCCCTACGCCCACATCGGCGGCCCTGACTACCTGGTCACCATGCTGGTGTACGGCTTTCCGGCGCTGCTGGTCGAGTCGTTCGTACTGCCCGACGTGCTGCCGGCCTACCGGCGGAACGGGGTCACCATGGCCGGCGGGAGCACCGCCTTCTACGCCGCGTTCCTGGCCGAGCAGCGGCGGCTGCCGCCCGGCGAGCGGCTGCTGCCCAGCCTGCGGATCATCTCCGGCGGCGGCGCGCCCCGGCCGCCGGCGATGTACCGGGAGGTCGCCGAGGAGCTGGGCTGCGTCCTCGCCCACGGCTACGGGATGACCGAGGCCCCTGCCATCTGCATGGGCTCGCCGAGCGACAGCCCGGAGCAGCTGGCCCACACCGAGGGCCACCCGGTGGCCGGGGTGGAGGTGCGGGTGGTGCGGCGCGAGGGCGGCGAGGCGGAGCCCGGCACCGTCGGCGAGGTGTGGCTGCGCGGTCCGATGGTCTGCCGGGGGTACACCGATCCGGCGCTGACCGCGCAGGCGTTCACCGGCGACGGCTGGTTCCGCACCGGCGACCTGGGGCGGCTCCGGGCCGACGGCCATGTGGTGCTCACCGGGCGGCTGAAGGATCTGATCATCCGCAAGGGCGAGAACATCGCCCCGCAGGAGATCGAGGACCTGATCTACCAGGACCCCCGGGTCGCCGGGGTGGCCGTGATCGGCCTGCCGGACCCGGTGCGCGGCGAGCGGGTCTGCGCCGTGGTCGAGCGGCGGCCGGGGACGGAGCCGCCGACCCTGGCCGAGCTGGCCGAACGGCTGCGCGCGGCCGGGCTGATGGCGCAGAAGATCCCCGAACAGCTGGAGATCGTCGACGCGTTGCCGCGCAACGAGACACTGCGCAAGGTGCTGAAGCACGAGCTGCGGGACATGTTCGCCGTCCTGCCGTGGACGGACCCGCGCGGCTGAGCGCCGCCGGGCCCGCGCGACCTTCTGGCAACCGTTCCCCCGCCGTACGGCCATTCGGACGTCATCCATTGGTATGAAAAACTCCACCAGCTCCCAGGTAACCTCAAGGTAAGCTCGCCTCCTGGATTCGCCCGTACGGCTGCGCACCTTGTCGACGGTTGCAACCCAACGGTCATCGGATGCGTCTTCACCAGCGGATTCCGTCCAGTTGCCGTCCCTCTGACGGCTGCAGGCGACGGCGGGAGAGTCCGGAAGGGTTACCGATGAGTCTCACAGGAACGCCGTTCTTTGCCATCACCATCCTGATAGTGGTGCTGGCCGTGATCGGCATGATCGCCGTATGGAACCGGATACCCGGTCCCTCGGCGGTACGAATAATCGGCCGAGTCGGCCTCACCGTGCTCAGCCAGGCCGCAGCGGTGCTGATGGTCCTGGTGTACGTCAACAACAGCATGGGCCCCTTCTACGACAGTTGGGGCGACCTGTTCGGCAGCAACGCCACTGTGCAGATGAGCGCGACGGCCAACCAGACCGGACAGCCCGGCGCGGGCAGCAAGCCGGGGGCCGTCCAGACGGTCCCGCTCAGCTTCAGCACCTATATGACAGGTGTGCTCAAGACCCAGGCCGTCGGCCCTGAGTCGCACATCAAGGGCAGCCTCTATGTCTGGCTGCCGCCGCAGTACAACCAGGCGCAGTTCGCCCACACCGACTTCCCCGTGGTCGAACTGCTGCCCGGTACCCCCGGCACGCCGCAGACCTGGTTCGGCACCATGAAGGCCAACGAGGAGATGGTCAAGCTCATGGGCGAGGGCAAGGTCAAGCCGATGATCCTGGTCGCTGCCACGCTGAACATGTTCGGCGGCGGCAACGACTCCGGCTGCGCCAACCTGCCCGGCAGCTACCAGACCGCGACCTGGCTGGCCAAGGACGTGCCGACGATGATCAAGGGCAACTTCCGGGCCGCCACCGACGCCAAGCACTGGGCGATCATGGGCTACTCGGCCGGCGGCTACTGCTCGGCCAACCTGACCGTCCAGTACCCGCAGTCCTTCCACGCCGCGGTCACCATGTCCGGCTACAACTACCCGGACGCGGCGGTCGTGCTCAAGGACCCGGCGCTGGCCAAGGCGAACAACCCGTACCTGCTGCTCAAGAACGCCAAGCAGCAGCCCGACATCGTGATCCTCGCGGCCGGCTCGCTCGGCGACCCGGGCACCGTGCCGGATGCCGAGGCGCTGGTCGGCGTGCTGCACAACCCCGGCCCCAGCCGGGTGATGAAGCTGGACCACGGCAGCCACACCACCGCCGTGTTCCAGACCATGCTGCCGGACTCGCTGGTCTGGATCTCGCAGCAGATCGCGGTCTGAGCCGCGCCCGATCAGTCCAGGCTCGATCAATCCTGGCTCGATCAATCCAAAAACACGCCGCGGACCACGCGTTCCGCGGCGTGTCCGTCGTCCCAGGGGCAGAAGCGCTCCCGGAACGCGGTCCGCAGCTTCACCGACTCCGGGCCCTCGGCCGAGCCGTCCTGCAGCACCCGCTGCAGCTCCTCCTGGGTGGTGGTGAACGGCCCCGGCGGTTCGGCCCGGAGATCGAAGTAGACGCCGCGGATCCGCTGGTAGTCCTCCCAGTCCGGGGCGAAGACCACGATCGGGCGGTCCAGCACCGCGTAGTCGAACATCGCCGAGGAGTAGTCGGTGACCAGGACGTCCGCCGCCAGGTAGAGCTCCTCCACCGAGGGGTGGGTCGAGACGTCCAGCAACTGCCCGGAGGCGCCGAGGTCCTGGCCGCCGTCCGCGTAGAAGTAGTGGGTGCGGACCAGCAGGGTGGTCTCCGGGCCGAGCGCCGCCGCCAGCGCCGCCAGGTCCAGCGCCGGGACGTAGCCCGCCTGCTGCTCGCGATGGGTGGGCGCGTACAGCACCACCCGGCGTCCGTCGGGGATGCCGAGCCCGGCCCGGATCTCCGCGACCTCCGCCGGATCGGCGGCGGCCAGCCGGTCGTTGCGCGGGTAGCCGGTCTCCAGCACCCGGTACGAGCCGGGGTAGGCGCTGCCGAAGGCCGCGGTGGAGTGCGGGTTGGGCGACACCAGGTAGTCCCAGCGGGCCACGTGCTCCAGCATCCGCTCGAAGTCCATGTCGCCGCCGGCCTCGGGCCGGTCCCGCAGGTCCAGGCCGAGCAGCTTCAGCGGGGTGCCGTGCTGGGTCTGCACATGCACCGAACCGGGCCGCTTGGTCATGGTGTGCGGGAAGTTGACGTTGTTGACCAGGTACTTGGCGGTCGCCATGGCCCGGAAGTAGGCCGGCGTGTTGGCCAGCACGTACGGGACGCCCGCGGGCAGCGCGTCGGCCTGGGCGCGGGTCTCGACCACCCACACCCCCCGTACCTGCGGGGCGAGTTCGCGCGCCGCGCGGTAGATCGCGGCCGGGTTGCAGGCGAAGCCCCGGTACCAGTAGGCCGCGTAGACCGCGAGCCGCTCGTCCAGCGGCAGCCGCCGGTAGGCCCCGTACAGGCTGCGCCGGGCGGCGCCGCGGACGACCTTGCGCGCGCCGTTGCGCAGGGTGCGCGGCAGCGCCTGCAGCGGGCGCAGCTGCTGGTACGCACCCCAGGCGTCGCGGTCCACCAGCCGGTACTGGACGCCGCGCAGCCCGCCCGGGTAGCTGTAGCCGGCCGGGCGGTGCCGGCGGAAGTGCTCGGCGGTGCGGTGGAAGAAGTCGCGCCGCAGCTCGGCCGGGACCAGTCCGGGCGTGTCCAGGATGGTCACCGCCTGCTTGACGGTGCGGTCGAAGACCAGTCGCCGCAGCTCGGCCGGGACCGGGCGGCCCTCGGCCGCACGCCGGTCCAGGAAGGCGAAGATCGCGTCGTACTGGGCGAAGGCGTCGACGTGCTTGGGCGAGGCGGTGTTGGTGATCGCGCCCTCGCGCTGCCGCCGGTAGAAGTAGCAGTCCCGGTCGAGGTAGCCGATCCGCTCGGCGGCGAGCAGCAGCGGGTAGGTGACCGAGATGTCCTCGTAGTAGCCGCTGCCGAAGCGGACGTCGAGCCCGAGCAGGAACTCCCGGCGGACGACCTTGTTCCAGACCGCGAGGATCATCTGCAGCAGCCCCGGCCGCTCGGCCAGGGTGAAGCCGGCCGGGACGCCGTCGAGCAGCCGGCGCCAGGTGTCGGGCTCGGTGCTGCCGTCGGGGAAGATCCGGGCGAAGCCGGTGACCAGCACGTCCGGGCGGTCGGCGGCGAGCCGCTCGGCGACCGCCGCGAGTGCGCCCTCGGCCAGCCAGTCGTCGCTGTCGACGAACCAGACGTACTCGCCGGTGGCCTCGGCCAGCCCGGCCTCACGGGCCCCGCCGAGGCCGCGGTTCTCGGTGAGGTGCAGCACGGTCAGCCGGGGGTCGCGGGCGGCGTAGGCGTCCAGGATCGCCCCGCTGTCGTCGGGCGAGCAGTCGTCCACGGCGATCACCTGCAGCGTGGCACCGGCCGGGAGGTCGGCGGCGAGGACCGAGTCCAGGCAGCGCGGCAGGTAGTCGGCGACTCCGTACACCGGCAGGACGAGGCTGAGGCTGAGGTTGGCTGCGCTGGCGTTGGCTGCTGGGTTCACGAGAACCGAGCCTACTGCTCCGCTTCCGCCCGGACCGGCTCAGGCCGGGCGGGCTCAGGCCGGGCGGGCTCAGGCCGGGCGGGCTCAGGCCGGGCGGGCCAGTGGGCGGGGCACCGGCGCGGCGGTGGCCGCGGCGACGTCGGGGTGGATGTCGAAGAGCCGGCGCAGTCCGAGCGCGGTGAACACCCGGTGCACGTGCCCGGCCTGGGCGGGAACCGCCCCGGGCGAGGCGGGCGGCAGCACCAGCCGCAACTCGCCCCCGCAGGAGCGCAGCAGCCGCCGGGCCCCGATCAGCACGCCGATGCCGCTGGAGTCGCAGAACCGCACCCCGCCGAGGTCGATCACGATCCGCCGCTGCCCCTCGGCCACCAGCCGGTGCGCCTCCGCCCGGATCCGACCGCCCGACACCAGGTCGATCTCACCCACGGCGCGCAGCACGGTCCAGCTCTCGCACGCCTCGGAACTCACTGTCAGTGTCGTCACGCCGAGCCACGATTCTGAGATTGTCGGGACAGGACCATTCAGGATCAGTCACGAACAGTCGTGACACCTGATCAGGTTACCCGCGAACTTGGACCAAGCGGATGCGCGGTCCCCTGACCGGGCGATAGATTCGGGGACACGACCGGCCCGTCCGCGCACCGACGTCCAGCCGGCATCCGGGGGGAGGCGGCGCCATGGCAGCATCGGCCCCGCTCCGCTGCGACCGCCGGATCCAGCATCGGCTGGTCCGCGGCGAGGAGTCCGCGCTCGGCGAGCTCTACGACCAATTCGCGCCGCTGGTGCACGGGTTGGCGCTCCGGATGCTGGCCGATCCGGAGGCCGCCGAGCAGATCACCCGCGAGGTCTTCGCCCAGGTCTGGGCGCACCCCGAGGAGTTCGACCCGGCCGCCGGCTCCCTGCGCTGCTGGATCGGCACGCTCACCCACCGGCGTGTCGTGCGCCGACTGCGGCCGGAGCAGGGCGCGGCCGAGGACGCCGGGACCGCCGCTGAAACCGTCCGGCTGCGCGACTCGGCCGGCCTGCGCTCCGTCGACGAGCCGCTCGACCCGGACCCCGCCCTGCGCGGAACGGTGCTCGCCCGGGCCCTCGCCCCCCGCGCGCCGCGGTTCCCGGTGCCCGGCTACACGGAGGTCTACATCGCCGAGACCGCCCGGCTGGACGCGCTCCTGCGCGACCTGGGCGAACCGGACTGGCAGGAGTCGGCCGAGCTGCGCTGGCACGGCGGCGCCGAACTGCGGCGCCCGGCCGAGGTGCTGTGCCATCTGACGGCCGTGGACGGTCTACTGGCGGCGGCCCTCGGACTGCCCGACCCCGGCGCCGACCCCAACGCCGGACCTGGTGCCGGCCCTGGTGCCGGCATCGACCTCGGCGAGCGCACCGCGCTGCTGCGGGAGCGTTCGCGCCGCCACTCGCCGGAGTCCGTCCGCGCCCAGTGGCGGGCGCAGACCCGGGCCGTGGTGGCCACCGCCGCCCTGGACGAGGCCCTGGACGGGGTGGACGGGCCAGCCGTCGGCGACGCGCCGGTGGACTACGGCAGCTTCCGGATCCCGGTCCGCTCGGCCTTCCTCGACCGGGCCTTCGAGTGCTGGATCCACGCCGACGACATCGCCGAGGCGGTCGGCTACCCCTACGATCCCCCGCACAGCTCGCATCTGCGGCAGCTGATCGGACTGGCGGCGCAGCTGCTGCCGACCGCCCTCACCGCGCTCCGGGCGAGCGGCAACGCCTCGCTGACCGCCTGGCAGGACCCGGCCTTCGGCGACCCGCGCGGACCGCGCGCGGTCCGGCTGATCATCGAGGGCCGGGGCAGCGGCGAATGGCTGGTACCGCTGGAGGCCGACGCCCCGGTGCCGCCGCCGGACACCGATCCGGTGGCCGTGCTGGCGATCGACGGTGTGGAGTTCTGCCACCTCGCCGCCGCGCACCGCGACGCGGACCGGCTGCCCTGCGGCATCACCGGCGACCGCGCCGCCGCCCGCGACCTGCTGCACGCCGCCCGGTTGCTGTCCCGCCCCTGAGCTCCCCCGCCGCCGGGCTCAGGTCCAGGTTCAGGCTCAGGTGAAGACGACCGTCCGGCTGCCGTTGAGCAGCACCCGGTGCTCGGCGTGCCACTTCACCGCGCGGGCCAGCGCCTGGCACTCCACGTCCCGGCCCAGGGCGACCAGTCGCTCCGGGGTCACGTCGTGGCGGACCCGGACGACCTCCTGCTCGATGATCGGGCCCTCGTCCAACTGCGCGGTGACATAGTGCGCGGTCGCACCGATCAGCTTCACGCCCCGGGCGTGCGCCTGGTGGTAGGGCTTCGCGCCCTTGAAGCTCGGCAGGAAGGAGTGGTGGATGTTGATCGCCCGGCCCGCCAACTGCTTGCACAGGTCGTCCGAGAGCACCTGCATGTAGCGGGCCAGCACCACCAGGTCGACCTGCTCGCGGTCGACCAGCTCCAGCAGCGCCGTCTCGGCCTCGGCCTTGGTGTCGGCGGCCACCGGGATGTGGTGGAACGGCACCCCGTAGGAGGCGGCCAGCTCGCGGAAGTCGGTGTGGTTGGACACCACGCCGACGACGTCCACCGGCAGCGCCCCGCTGCTCGCCCGGAACAGCAGGTCGTTCAGGCAGTGGCCGAACTTGCTGACCAGCAGCAGCATCCGGGTGCGCTCGCTGTTCGGGTGGATCTGCCAGTCCATCCGGAAGGCGTCGCCGGTGGCGGCGAAGCTGGCGCGCAGCTTCTCGGCGGTGACCGGGGCCTCCGCGGAGAAGTGCACCCGCATGAAGAACAGCCCCTCGCCCTCGGTCGCCGAGCCGTCGCCGAACTGCTGGCTGTCGATGATGTTGCAACCGGTGCGGAAGAGGTAGCTGGACACGGCGTGCACAATGCCCTGCTTGTCCGGGCAGGACAGGGTCAGTACGTACTGGCTGGTACTCGGCTGCTGCGGTGCCACCAGGGGGTCCTCTCGCGTCGCGCTTGCTCGTCGGTGCACCCAGCGTGCCACAGCCGGGAGCGGCCCCGTTCCCAACACCCGAAGTGTGGGCGCGGGCGAGGGGTCACTGGCCGCCGGAGCGGGTCATGATGGCGAGCACCTCCAGCGAGCGCGGCGGGAGGTCGGGGTCCTCGCCGTCGTTCAGCGAGAGCCGGAGGTGGGCGTCGCGGCAGGCGCGGACCGCCTCGGGCCAGGCCTCGTGCTGGAGGTAGGCGTAGGACGGCGCGTCCGGGCCGACCTGGTGCAGGATGCGCAGCACCCGCAGCACCGCCGCGTCCACCAGCGCGGCCTCGGTGGCGTCGCGGAAGATCGTGCCGACGTACTTCTCGCCGGACCAGCGGTCCAGCCAGGTGTCCTCGACCAGGCGGTACACGGCATCGGTGACGTCGCCGTAGCCTTCGCGGCCGAGCACCCAGGCTTCGTGCTGGAACGCGGGGTCGCCGAGCATGTGCAGGGCTGAACGGACCCGGGCCCGCCAGCGCCACCAGGGGATGTCATTGAGCGGCATAGCGCCCATGCTGGCGGAGCGGGTGCCCTTTCGAGAAGAGCTGGACGAAGCCTGCGGCGAACCGTGATGTGAAACCTGCATAGTGATCGATCCTACGTTCGACTCGACCGGCCACTTCTCGCGGTCTCAGAGCTGGATCGACGAGCGCCTGGGCATACCGGTCGCGTCCGCGATGGTGTTCCACAGCTCCGACGCCTTCGCCTTGTCCGCGGACGCCATGCCGCTGGCGGCATCGCCGTCCGAGAGCTCGCCGCCCGCCTTGGGCTGGTGCTTGTGGGCGCAGCTGGACTTGGACTGGTCGGCCCAGGCCGCGTAGTGGGCGTCCGCGTCGGCCGACGCCTGCCAGCCCTCGCGCAGCACCTTGACCAGCTCGGTGCCGTTCGGCAGGGCGTCGGTCTGCAGCGTGTCCAACTGCTGGATCAGCTGCCGGCGCAGCCCGGCCGCGGTGGTGAGGTCCTGCTGCGACTGCGCGAGGCTCTGGCAGCCCTTGACGTTGCCGACCGCCGTGATCACCGCGGAGCGGCCGTTGGAGGCCGTGGCCAGCAGGTCGGACAGGGCCTGGGCCTGGATCTTCTCCTGGGTGTTCGACGCGCCCGAGGCCGAGGCCGAGGCGCTGGCCCCGGCCGCCGTGCTGGCCTGGGCCGGGGTGCCGCCGCCGTCGAGCATCGCGGCTGCGCCTATGCCGATCACCGCGCAGGCGGCGATCGCGATGGCGGCGATGGTGCGGTTGGAGATCCGCCGACCGCCCTGGCCGGGTCTCGCCCCCGGCCCGCCGCCCCGGACGCTGCCCTGGCCGCTGCCCTGGCCAACGCCCTGGCCGCCGTTGCCACCGGCCTGCTGGGCACCGTACTGCGGCTGCTGGAGCGGCTGGGTGTAGGTCTGCTGCTGGGCGTAGGTCTGCTGGCCGTACCCGGACGGGGCGGCCTCGTAGGAGGGCTGCTGCTGGTAGCCGCCGCCGTAGCCGGGCTGCTGCGGCTGCCACTGCTGGAGCGCCGTCGGCGCGGTCGCTCCGGGAGCGCCGGGACCGCCGAGTGCGCCGGGGTCGCCGGGCGCGGCCGGGAACGGCGGCAGGAACTGGGTCGACGCCTCGCCGCCGGAGCTGTTCGGATCCGGCAGGCCGTGCGCGGGCAGCGGCAGTACGCCGGTGGGGTCGCCGAAGTACTCCGGCTCACCGCTGGCCTGGTGGCCCTGCGCGTCCCACGGGATCGGCTCCTGCGAGGAGTGCAGCACCTCGCCGGGGATCGTCCCGGGCAGCTGCCTGGCGCCGGTCGACGGCTCGGGGCGGAAGAGATCCTCGGGGGTCAACTCGTCGAAGTTGGGGCGGCGGTGATTCAACGCGATTCCTCACTTCGCCCGGCATGGGCGGCACTGCCCCCGCACCCGCGCGGGACAACTTGTCAGAACAGCGGCCCACGCTACCTGTTCACCCGGGCGGGTGGCCACGCACCCACCCGATTGACACCTGCCGTTTCCCTCCGCTCCGCACAGCGGGTGCACCACTTCCGGCCACCGGCCCGGACCACCCCGACTTGCCGCCTCAGGCCTGCCTCAGGCCGCCGCCTCGGCCAGCGTCCGGGCCTGGAACTCCCGTACCGCCCGCTGCTCCCGGTACGGCTCCAGCCTGCGGCGGAAGTCGTCCAGGTACTCCGCGCCGCGCGCCGAGCGCAGACCCGCCATCAACTCGACGGCCCGCACCCCGGTGTCGCAGGCCTGCTCCAGATCGCGCAGCTGCAGCTGCGCGGTCGCCAGCAGCACCAGGTCCACCGCCCGCCGCCGGACCCGCTCCTCCGGATGGGCCTTCAGCGCCTCCTCGGCCTGCCGGGCGGCCTGCCGGGGCTGCTCCAGATCCCGGTGACAGTGCGCCAGTTCGTCGGCGAGATAGGCCCGGTCGAAATGGGCGATCCAGTCCGGGTCCTCCTCCGGACGACTGTGTTCCATGGCCTCGGCGGCCCGGCCGGCCACCACCTGGCAGGACCGGGCGTCGCCCAGCAGCGCGTGGCCGCGCGCCTCCGCCACATAGAACAGCGACATCGCCGTGGGCGTGGCCGCGCCCCGCGCGCCCTCCTGTGCGGCGCGGGCGAGTTGGGCGATCTCCCGGGGGTTGCCGAGGTTGGCCGCGAGGTGGCTCATCGAGGCGGCCAGCACATACGCCCCGTAGGCGCGGTCCCCGGCCGCCTGCGCCAGCCGCAGCGCCTGGATGTAGTAGCGCTGTGCCAGGCCGGGTTGACCGGTGTCGATCGCCATGTACCCGGCCAGTTCGGTGAGTCGGGCGACCGCGGAGAACAGCCGCCGGCCGGTCTCCTCCCGGTAGGAGCCGGAGAGCAGGCCGGAGACCACGCTGTTGAGGTAGTGGACGACGACGGGCCGCACATGCCCGCTGCCGAAGCGGTGGTCGAGTTCGACCAGCATCGAGGTGGTGGCCCGCACCGCGTCGACGTCGGCGCCGCCGACCCGGGGCCCGCCGGCTCGGGCGACCTGCTCGTCGACCCCGGTGATCAGCCAGTCGCGGCTGGGCTCCACCAGTGCGGAGGCGGCGACCGAGGTGCCGGTGAGGAAGTCCCGCCGGCCCACGTCACTCCGCCACAGCTCGCACACCTGCTCCACGGCGCCGCCGAGACTGGCCGAGAAGTGCAGTCCGATGCTGGAGGAGATGGACTTGCCGTCGGCCATGCCGATCTCGTCCACGCTGACCGAGCGTCCGAGTTTGCGGCCGATCGCCTCGGCGATCACCGCCGGGGCCTGGCCCCGGGGTTGTTGGCCGCGCAGCCAGCGGGCCACCGAGGTCTTGTCATAGCGCAGGTCGAGGGCGTGTTCCGCGCCGCAGAGGTTGACCCGGCGGGCAAGCCCCGCATTGGAGCACCCGGCCTCCTGAATCAGCGACTGGAGCCGTTCGTTGGGCTGTCGTGCAACCAGCGGTCTGGCGGCCATGAGGGTGCCTCCCCCTTGAACGAACGCGACTTCCGAGAGAGTGGGACACGGGTGGAATCTCTCGTTGTGTCACGGCAATTGAGACATTCTGTCCAGCGTAGCGATCGGCCCCGGATAAGAGATACCCGTCGCAGGCCCCCCGCCCCCACATGCGCCCCCGTCTGTGCATCGACGCGCCCCCTGTGGTCGACTTTTACCGATCAGACCGTAACCGGTCAAGCCGCTGCCAGTTGTGCAGAGCGTGGAAGACACCCTGGGAGCCGTACGGCCTGCTGGACCGACGCAAGACACCGCCCGTGACCTGCTCATCAACGCGGCCGTGCGGTACGCGGAAGAACGTCACTGGGAGGTCGCGCCCGGGACCTGGCTGATCGAGGACGACGGGCCGCTGCGCTGCTCGTGCGGCGACCTCTCCTGCCCCGCCCCCGGCGCGCACCCCTCGACCCGCGAGTGGACCCGCAAGGCGAGCGCCGGGCCGGGCGTGGTCCGGCGCTGGTGGACCGACAATCCGCTGGCCTCGATCCTGCTGCCGACCGGCCGCACCTTCGACGCCATCGACGTGCCGGAGATCGCCGGCTGCCTGGCGCTGGCCCGGATGGAGCGGATGGGCCTCCAGCTCGGACCGGTGCTGGCGATGCCCGGCAGCAGCTCGGGCGGGCCCGGACGCGGTCGGCGGCTGCTGTTCCTGGTGCTGCCCGGCTCGCTGCCCAAGCTGCCGGAGCTGCTGCGCCGGCTGGGCTGGGGCCCCGGCCGGCTGGACCTGATCGGCCACGGCGAGGGCGGCTGGGTGGTCGCCCCGCCGACCCGGGTCGGCGGCTACGGCTTCGCCCAGTGGGCCCGCGAGCCCACCGCGCTGAACCGCTGGCTGCCCGAGGCGACCGAGCTGATCAACCCCATCGCCTACGCCTGCGGCCGGGAGGCCCCGCTGACATCGGTGGTGCGGTAACCGCGCACCCGCCTGCGGCCTCCTGCCGTCGCACCTCCGACGCCCTTTCCCCGCGCCCGAGGTCCGACCGCAGGAGGCCGTCGCGGGTTTGTGGCGTACCCGTCCGGCCGGGTGGAAAAGCCCCACTATCGAGTGACAGGGCTCAAGGATTCACGGTCGCTGCCGAGGGGAGAAATCCGGTCGTAAGCGTCCACACCACCCGGCCGGGAGCCACCGGCCACGAAGGGAGCCGCCGCACCGGCCGCACCGACCGACACGTCCGGAGGGGAAGCCGGACCAGGGTGCGGGGGGACAGGGGAAGGGGGGACGGGGAGGGAACAGGGAGGGACGCGGACGGACCCGGCGCTCGGGGAAAGAGTCGGGTCCGTCCGCGGTGACGCGGTACCGCCGCCGAGGGCTCAGGTCGTGGCCACGAACACGTGCGCCGCGATCTCCTTGTCCAGCTCGGCGGCCTCGCCGCCGCTGCTCACCAGTACTCCGCCCGGCGCCGCCGTGACACTCACCACCGCGCCCGGCTGCACGCCGGCCCGCCGCAGGGTGTACATCAGCTGGGCGTCGGTCTGGATCGGCTCGCCGATCCGCCGGACCACCACGCTCCGACCGTCCGTGCCCGGCAGCAGCTCGTCGAGGCTGACGACGATCTCGTCGTCGCTCTCGCCGGGGGCCTCGCCCAGTTCCTCCAGGCCGGGGATGGGGTTGCCGTACGGCGACTCGGTCGGGTGCCGCAGCAGCTCCAGCACCCGGCGCTCCACCGCCTCGCTCATCACGTGCTCCCAGCGGCAGGCCTCGGCGTGGACCTGCTCCCACTCCAGCCCGATCACGTCCACCAGCAGGCACTCGGCGATGCGGTGCTTGCGCATCACCCGGGTCGCCAGCTTGCGCCCGCCCTCGGTCAGTTCGAGGTGCCGGTCGTCCGCGACCTCCAGCAGGCCGTCGCGCTCCATCCGGGCGACCGTCTGGCTGACCGTCGGCCCGCTCTGCTCAAGGCGCTCCGCGATCCGGGCGCGCATCGGCACCACGCCCTCTTCTTCCAGCTCGAAGATGGTGCGCAGGTACATCTCAGTCGTGTCAATCAGGTGGCCGGTCATCGCCGCGGGCTCCGTTCCTCGTCGTCCAGCGTCGTCGCAGTGCAATTCTGACGCATGCCACCGACAATCAGGTCTCCCGCGCCCCGGGCCCTGTTGACATCCGCCCTACCGAGGCAGGAGCGTGCCTCGGAACGAAGAGCGCATCCACCACCGGGCACCTCACCTTGACGAAAGCGAGCACACCCCGATGAGCGATCTGGCCGGGCGATACATCGACGCGGCAATCTCCCTGCTGCAGCAGGTCCGCGACGAGGAGGCCGACAGCGTCCGGCGCGCCGGTGAGGCCCTGGCCCGAACGGTGCGCGAGGGCGGGCGGATCTTCGCCTTCGGCGCGGGCCACTCCTCGCTCGCCGCGATGGACGTCGTCTACCGGGCCGGCGGCCTGGTGCTGATGAACCTGCTCGACGTGCCCGGTGTGACCGGAGTGAACGTCGTCCCCGCGCACCTGGGCAGCTCGCTGGAGCGGGTGTCCGGCCTGGCCACCGCCGCCCTGGACGCCAGCCCGGCGCGCAGCGGCGACCTGCTGTTCCTGATCTCGCTCTCCGGCCGCCAGGTGATGCCGGTCGAGCTGGCCATGCACGCCCGGTCGCGCGGGATGACCGTGGTCGGGGTGACCTCGCTGGCCTACCCGGCGGCGGTCAGCGCCCAGCACCCCTCGGGGACCTTCCTCAAGGACCAGTGCGACATCGTGCTGGACAACAAGATCGCGGTCGGCGACGGTGAGCTGACCGCCGAGGGCGCCGACACCACCTTCGGCCCCGCCTCGACCATCACCACGGTCGCGCTGATGCAGTCGGTGGTGGCCACCGCGGTCGGGCTGCTGGCCGAGGAGGGCCCGACCCCGCCGCTGTTCCGCTCCGGCAACGTCGACGGCGGCATGGCCTGGAACGCCAAGCTGATGGCCGACCACCGCGAGCGGGTCTTCTACACCTTCTGACCGGGTTGCCGCTCCGACCGGGCGCTCGGGGCCGGGCCGCTAGGACTGGGCGGCGCGGCGGGCGGCCGCGAGGTCGACCGCGACCGCGACCCGGGCGGCGACGTCCTCCGCGTAGGCGGTGTCGGCGCGGTCGAACCGGTGCCGTCCCGGCCCGCGCAGGAAGGTGAGCACGCCGAGGGTCCGGCCGCCGCTGCGCAACGGCGTGCACAGGGCGTGGACGGTGTCGGCCGGCCAGCGTCGGAGCACGGCCCAGTCGGCCTGCGGCGGCGTCCCGCTGTCGGAGGAGGCGACCGTGGTCGCCTGCTCGACCGCCCGGACCGCCGGATGGACCTCGCTGTAGCGGACCGGCAGTCCGGTCGGCTCCAGTACCGCCTCGTGGCCGAGCCCGCCGACCGCGCCCAGCCCGCCGCTGGGCGACATCGCCGCCCGGACCAGCGGGCCGGCCACGGTGTCGCCGTGCGACCGGGGCCGGTCGAGGACGTCCAGCAGCGCCCGGTCCGCGAAGCCGGCCAGGACGAAGTCGAGGTAGCCGATCGCGGCCTCCATCGCGTCCTCGCACTCGGCCGCGGCCTGTCCGGCGCGGCGCAGCTGCGAGGTCCGGAACCGCAGCACCGTGCCCTCCTGCTCGGCCTGCTCGTGCAGGGTGACGTCCTCGAAGAACCAGGCGACGCCGAGCGGGACCGGCTCCTCCCCCAGCGGGGAGCCGAGCCGGACGAACTCGCTGCGCCAGCAGCGCCGCCGGCCGGGGTCGGCCCGCAGCGCGGCCCAGAGCTTGACTCCGGTCAGCGGTTTGCCGGTGGCGAGGACGTGCTGCAGCGCGGCCTCCAGCTCCTGCACGCCGTCGCCCAGGACCTCCCCCAGCGGGTGGCCGAGCAGGGCGGTGCGCTCGCAGTCCAGCCAGCGGGCGGCGGACTCGCCGACGGCGGCCGGGCGCAGGTCCGCGTCGACCAGCACCACGCCGGTGGGCGCCTCGTCCAGCATCGCCTCGGCCAGGCCGAGCGAGCGCTCCAGCTCGCCCTGCGCGCCGGCCTCGGAGAAGGCGAAGTACAGCCCGAGCGGGCCGCCGTCGGCGGCGGTCAGCGGGTGCGCCTGGGCGCGCACCAGGACCCGTCGTCCGTCCCGGGTGGTCAGCGCGAACTCGTGGATCCGGCCCGCACCGTGACCGTCGGTCAGCTGACTCCGGACGGCCTCGGCGTCGGCCGGGCGCAGCGCCCAGCCGGCCAGCCCGTCCCGGCCCACCGCCTCCTCGGCGGTCCAGCCGAGCAGCCGGGTCGCCTCCCGGTTCCAGTGGGTGACCACGCCGTCACGGTCGAGCGCGGCGAGTCCGACCTCCATGCCGTCGAGCAGGACGGTGAGCAGTCGGGTATCCGCGTCCAGACCCAACGCCGGTGCCGCCGACCCCTGGGCGTCCATTCCGCTGCACCTCCCTGCGGGTTGCGAACCGGGGTGTGAACCGTAGGCCATTCAACCCGTACCCTCCGGCTGATACACCCCTTTCTGCCAAAAATCCCCCGCAGGTGACGTTCGCGTGCTGACCGAGCAATTAAACCGTTGCCCCGGCGCGGGCTGCGTGCCTACAGTGGCGCCACACTCGAAAGGAGGTGATCCGGAGTATGAGTACTTCTGGGACCAGTGAGGTGGCTGCTTCCTAGCAGCCCGTAGATCATTTCGGACTGTGTGGCAATCCACAGCAGCCACCCGACCCCCGGGCCCGCCGGCCGTCCTCCGGCGCCCGTCCGTCCCGGACGGGAGCCGGCCCGGGGGTTGTCCATCTCTGCAGGTGTGCTGTGCAGACTCCTCGGGCAGCGTCACACTTGTGCGGAACGCCACCGCACGGGGACGCCACGGGTATGCCACGAGGGGGAGTCGATGGTCCGCAAGGAACCGGCAGGGAACCGCGAGCGCCAACTTTTACCGGAGCCGTTCTGGTTCTCCGACGAGGCCTCGCTGGCAGGCCAGCGCCAGGCGCTCCGCTGGTACGTCGGCCAGATCACCATGCTGATGCTGGCGGCGGTCGTCGGCACCTTCAACTTCCATTACAAGGGCCTGAACCTGGCCCCGGCGCTCTCGGTACTGGCCTTCGTCGGCGCCTGGTACTTCTGGGACCGGCTGCGCGCCGAGAACCCCCAGGCCCGCTGGTACGAGGGCCGGGCGGCGGCCGAGTCGGTGAAGACCCTCGCCTGGAAGTACGTGGTCCGGGCACGGCCGTTCGCCGGGCCGGCCCGGTCGGTGGACTCCGACACCGCCTTCGAGGAGCAGATGGCGGAGGTCTTCCAGACCTTCCGCGGCAGCCCGGTGATCCCCGAGGGGACCAAGCCGGCCATCACCGACGAGATGCGCCGGGTCCGGGGCACCCCGCTCAGCGTCCGCCGCGACCTCTACCTGCAGGAGCGGGTCCGCGCGCAGCGGACCTGGTACCTCTCCCGGGCGGACCTGTGCGACAGCGAGAAGGCCAAGTGGCAGCTGGTGTCGGTGATGGCGATCATCGTCGGCGGGGGCTTCGCGGTGCTGCAGATCTTCAGCGTCATCCCCTGGCACACCCTGGGCATGTTCACCACCTTCGCCGCCTCGGTCACCGCCTGGACGCAGCTGAAGCAGTTCACCCCGCTGGCCTCGGCCTACCGGTTGGCCGCCGGTGAACTCGACGACATCGAGGTCCAGTTGACCCGGCTCGACCTCAATGCGCCGGGTGCCGAGGAGGCCTGGTCGAAGCAGTCGCGGGACGCCGAGGACGCCGTCTCCCGCGAGCACACCACCTGGCGGGCCCGGAGCGACCGGCGGGTGTGACCGATGCCGCATCTGGACCCACCGCGCTTCCCGGAGTCCGAGCTGCTGCCGGAGTCCTTCCGAGTGGTGGACCAGGCCTCGCTGCGGGGCCAGGACTACACCCTGTTCTGGTTCCGCTGCCAGCTCGGACTGACGCTGCTGGCCGCCCTGTTCGGCACCTTCCCGGAGCGGGAGGTGCACGGGGTCAACGTGGTCCCGCTGTTCGCCGTCTGCGCCTTCCTGGGCGCCGGGGCCTTCGCCTGGGCCCTGCACCACCGCTCGCCCCAGGCCGACTGGTACCGGGGGCGGGCGGCAGCCGAGTCGGTGAAGGCCCTGGCCTGGAAGTACACGGTGCGGGCGGCGCCCTTCGAGGGGCCGCCCGCCTCGCCCGAGGCCGACCAGCGCTTCGACGAACTGCTGGGCAGCGCGCTGCGGCTGTTCCGGACCGGTCCGGCCGTCAGCGGCTCGCAGATCACCAAGGGGATGCGCGAGGAGCGCGCGTCGACCCTGCGCGAGCGGCGGAACCTCTACGTCTCGGAGCGGGTCGACGCGCAGCGGGTCTGGTACCTCTCCCGCGCGGACGAGTACGAGCACCGGTCGAACGTCTGGGCGCTGTGGACGGCGTCCGCGTTCGTGGCCGGCGCCGCGGTCGCGGTACTGGAGGTGACGGCCGCGCCGTCACTGCGGGCGCTGGGCCTGCTCTCGGCCGGGGTCGCCTCGGCGACGGCCTGGACCCAGCTGCTCCAGTTCCGCCCGCTGGCCTCGACCTACCGGCTGGCCGCCGGCGAACTGGTGCGGCTGGCAGCCGAGTTGCGCAATCTCGACGTCGCCGCCCCGGACGCCGAGGAGCGCTGGTCCTGGCTCGCCCGGGAGGCCGACGACGTGATCATGCACGAGCACCTGCTCTGGCGGGCCCGCAGCGAGCGCCGGATCTGACCGGGATCGCGGCTGCCCTCACCAGCGCTGCAGCTCCAGGATCCGGCTGACCCGGGCGCCGGACCTGGCCCGCCGGCAGTCCGGATGGCCGGGGCCGAGGGCCCGGTCCAGCTCCGGCAGCAGCTCCGCGCGCAGCCGCCGGGCCTCCGCCGCCCGGCCGGAGGCCTCCAGCGTGACCGAGAGGTTGGCCCCGCAGAGCAGTGCGTCCAGGAACTGCTCGCCGTAGCGGGCGGCCAGCAGCTCCCGCGCCCGCCGCGCCCCGGCCTCGGCCTGCCCGTACAGGCCCGCGTCGCCCTGGACGTTGGCCAGGTTGGCCATCGAGCAGAGGGTGACCGGGTGGCTCTCGCCGAGGGCGCGGACCAGCCCGGCCAGGGTCCGCCGGCCGAGCTCCAGCGCCTCCCGCAGCCGCTCCGGGTCGCCGCCGTCGCCGCTCAGGTAGACCATCACGTTGTCGGCGGCGCCGAGAGTGTTCGGGTGCTCCGCGCCGAGGTCCCGGAGGAACTGCCGGTGCACCTCCGCGGCCTCGGCCAGCGCCCGGTCCGGGTCGCCGGTCACCCACAGGTCGGCGGCGTAGCTCAGCCGGCACAGCCGGGTCTCCGGGTGTCCCTCGCCGTACTCGCTCCGGTACCGGCCGTAGGTGGCCTCGGTCAGCCGCAGCGCCTCCTCGCCGTGCCCGACCAGCCGCAGCGACACGGCCAGGCTCCGGGCCAGCGCCAGCGAGTCGATGTGCTGCTCGCCGACCAGGGCGTCCATCCGCTCCTTCAGCGGGCGCAGCCGGTCCACCGCGTCCACCAGATGGCCCAGGTCCCGGGCCTCGCGCGCCTGCATGGCCTGGAGCAGCAGGGTCTCCCGGTGCTCCGGGCCGAGCCGCTGCGCCCAGCCCTGGGCGGTGGCCGAGTCGAGCGCCTGGGCCTGGACGAAGTTGCCGACCAGCCGGTGGTCGACGGCGAGGTTGCCGGCCAGCCGCAGGGTGCGGACGTCGTACTCGCCCAGCGACTGGCTCATGGTGGCGTGGGTGCGCCCGTCCAGGGCCAGGGCTTCCTGGTAGCGGCCGAGCGCGCGCAGGTCGGAGGCCAGGTTGCCGGCCGTGAACAGGGTGTGCACATGGCTCTCGCCGATCATCGCGGTCTGCCGGGCCAGGGTGTCCTGGTCCAGCGCCAGCGACTCGCGGTAACGGCCCTGCATCCGCAGGGTGTTGCCGAGTTCGGTGCGCAGCCGCAGGGTGAGCCAGTCCGGACCGGCCCCCTCCGCGCGCTCGGCCCAGCGGCGGTCCAGCTGCTCGGCCAGTCCCCGGGCGGAGTCGTAGTCGCCGCCGCGCCACAGGTACCTGACCCGGTCCAGCATCAGCTGCCGGACCCGCCTGTCGTAGCAGTGGTGCGCCCCGGACGGCAGCAGGTGCGGCCAGATCTGCTCCAGCCGCTCGTGGTTGCGGTCGTCGTCGACCTCGCCCTCGATCCGGTCCCGGGCGCCGACCAGGAGTCCGTGGACCAGGTGCCGGGTCTCCTCGCGCTGCTGCTCGCTCAGGCTCTCCCGGACCACCGCCTGGACCAGCCGGTGCATCTGGATACTGCCGTCGCCGCTGTCGATCCGGGCCAGCGAGTAGCGGCCGATCTGCTCGAAGACCGTGCCGAAGCTGCTGGGGTCGACGATCCTCGGGTCGAGCTCCCCCAACTGCTGGAGCAGCAGGTCGCTCTGGAGCAGCGAGCGGGCGATCGGCTCGGTGCCGAAGTGCGCGCAGATCTCCAGCACCCGGACCGCCGCCGGAGCGGTCGCCCGCAGGGTGTTGATGGACAGGCCCCAGGTGGCGACGACCGGGTTGGGGTCCTCGGTCTCCACCGCCTGGCTGAGGATCAGCGCCAGCCGCCCTTCCAGCAGCCGCAGGTACTCCTCGACCGGGATGCCGGTACTGGAGAGGTAGGCCGCGGCCTGCTCGACCGCCAGCGGCAGGTCGCCGAGTCGCTCGGCGATCCGCTCGGCCTGCTCGGGCGAGAGCGCGGCGACCCGTCCGCAGAGGTGCTCGATGCTCTCCGCCCGCTCGAAGACGTCGAGCGGCACGGCGTCGGCGACGGTGCTCCAGGTGTGGTTGCGCGAGGTGATCAGCACATGGCCGCTGCCCTGCGGGAGGTAGCCGGCCAGCTCGGCCGGCTCCCTGACGTTGTCGAACACCAGCAGCCAGCGCGGGCTGGGCCGGTCCCGGCCCAGCCACTCGACCGCGGCGGCGGCGGCCAGCACGGTGCTGTCCGCCGCCGCGAACCCCGGCCCGCCGGAGCGGTCGCCGCCGGCCGACGCGGCCGGACGCTCGACCTCGCGCGCCTGCGCCGCGAGCGCCGCCAGCGAGTCCGGCACCAGCTCCGGACGGTCGGCGGGAACCCACCAGACCAGGTCGTAGTCGGAGCGGTAGCGGTAGGCGTACTCCTTGGCGAGCTGGGTCTTGCCGACGCCGCCGAGGCCGTGCAGCGCGATCGGCCCGGCCGGTCGGGCCGGGTCGGCGCCGCCGCGGAACTGCTCGCGCAGCCGCTCCAGGTCCTCGGCCCGGCCGGTGAAGGTGCCGTTGCGGGCGGGCACGTTCCAGATCCGCGGCCGACCGCCGGGAAAGCGGGTGGCGACGGCGGGCTCCCCGGCCTCGGCCGGCGGTCGGTCCGGGTCGACGCCGCGCAGCAGCGCCTGGACGGCGGCGGGCTCGGCCAGTCCGACCAGGTCCACCAGCTTGGCGTCGGCGCCGCCGGACGCCTGGTCGTGCCAGACCTGGTCGACCCGGACCACCAGCGGCCGAGCGCTCCCGCTCCGGCGGCTGCGGGCGACCACCCGCTGCCAGAACGCGGCGGCCCCGGCGGAGCGTTGGAAGGACCGGGACAGCACCGCGAGCACCCGGTGCGAGCCGTCGGTGGTCCGGTCCTCCTCGGCGCTCGGCGTCCAGTCCGCGGCGATCTCACCGGTGGTCACCCGGTAGCCGCCGAGGCGCAGCACGTCGGCCAGCCACTCGGCCCAGCTGCGGTCCTCGCGGACGTGCCCGAGGTGCAGCGCGGTGGTCGCGGCGTAACGGCGGAGGTACTCCTCCTTGGCGGCGCGGCGCTGCGCCTCGTCGGCGCCGGGCAGGGCGGACACCTCGCCCCGGGTGATCACGTCGGTCAGCCGCTCGCAGGCCGCGAGCAGCGAGCCGCTGATCCCGGGGGAGTCGCCGAAGGCCGCCAGGATCTCCTCGTAGGCGTAGAAGGGCCGGTACGGAAGCTGGACCGAGCCCAGGAAGTGCCCGGGGTCGGGCAGGCCGAGCGGGTCGAGCACCCGGGAGAGCCGGCGCCGGGCGGACTCCCGGCCGGCCTCGGCCTTCTGCAACTCGGCCTCGTCGACCCGCATCGGCACCGGCAGGATCCGTGCGGGCAGCAGGCCCCTTCGGTCCTCCAGGCTCCGACTCTCCAGGCTGCGACTCTCCAAGACCCGGTCGGCGAAGCGGGCGGCGCCGCCGGTGCCCTGGCCGCTGAGGGTGAAGCAGAGCACCAGGGTGTCCGGCAGTTCCGTGGCGCAGAGCAGCGCCGAGGCGCCGAGCCCGGCCCGGCTGTCGATCAGGACATAGTCGTACCCGCTCCGCATGGACTCGCGCAGGGCGCGGCGGAACCCTGCCCCCTCGGGCCGGGTGTGGCGGCCCGGCCGCCGGAGGTTCGACTGCTGGGACTCCGGCTGCTGGGCGCCGCCCGCGGGCAGGAAGGCGAGGCTGCCGCCGGGCGGGAACCAGGGCCAGTCGAGCTCCAGCGTGTAGCGGTCCACCGAGGCGCTGCGGGCCAGGAGTTCGTCGGTCTCCGGCGGGGCCCCGGGGCGGTCGGCCGCCTCGTCGTACTCGGCGAGCAGGTCGGCGATGCCGGTGGCGGTGTCGTGCTTCCCCGGGTCGAGGAAGGGACGGAGGAAGCTCTCCAGTCCGGGCGCCTCCAGGTCCCAGTCGACGACGAGCACCCGGCGGCCCGCGGCGGCCAGGATCCAGGCCGTGTTGGCGAGGGTCGAGGTCCGGCCGGTACCGCCCTTGTAGGAGGCGAAGGTGACCACCTGGCCCTTCCGGGCCGGATTCTGACTGTCGATCATGTCGCCCTCCGCAGGAAGCCTCTTGGGCATTCAAGCACAATGCCGCGCTCCTGCCGCCTTCTGGGCAAAGCGGCCGGTCCGGGTGACACTGTTCTCGGACGACAAGGGGGAGAGATGATCCGTCAGGAACTGCTCTGCACAGTCCATTCGGCCGGGTCGGACCAGAGCCGACGTCGGCTCCGGCGGAGGGGCGGAGCGTGACCATACGCATGATCACGGCGCCGGACGGCCGGACCGTAGCCGCGCACAGCACCGGTGACCCGCGGGGACGTCCGGTCTTCCTGCTGCACGGGATGCCCGGCAGCCGATTCGGACCGGCCCCGCGCGGCTCGCTGCTCTACAAGCTCGGCATCCATCTGATCGCCTTCGACCGGCCCGGGTACGGCGACTCCGACCGCCGCCCCGGGCGCCGGGTGGTGGACGGGGCGGAGGACGTGGCCCTGGTCGCCGATGCCTTCCGGCTGCGGCGCTTCGCCGTGGTGGGGCGCTCCGGCGGCGCCCCGCACGCCCTGGCCTGCGCCGCCCGCCTGGGCGACCGGGTGACCAGGACCGCGGCCCTGGTCAGCCTCGCGCCCAAGGACGCGCCCGGCCTCGACTGGTACACCGGCATGTCCGACTCCAACATCCGCCAGTACACGATGGCCGAGCAGCAGCCCGAACTGCTGGCCCCGGGCCTGCACGCCCGGAGCCGCGACATCCGGGAGGACCCGCATCGGTTGATCGTGGCGCTGCGCCGGGAATTGACCGATTCCGATCGTCGGGTGGTCGGCGACGCCGGGATGCGGCAGCAGTTGGAACAGACCTACCGGGAGGCGCTGCGCACCGACGCCGGCGGCTGGATCGACGACACCCTGGCGCTCAGCAGCGATTGGGGCTTCGATCCGGCCGAGATCGACCCGTCGATCCCGGTGCTGCTCTGGCACGGTGAGGACGATGTCTTCTCGCCGGTCCAGCACACGGTCTGGCTGTCCCGGCGGATTCCCGGGGCCCAGGCCATGATCGAGCCCTGGGCCGCGCACTTCGCCGCCTTCCCGCTGATGCCGCAGGTCCTGCAGTGGGCGGCGCGGGAGGGCTCGCCCAGCCGGTTCGAACGCACCGGCCCCGCCTACTGAGCCGGGGTGGCCCCGCCGCGAGGCGGGGCCACCCGCGCTACACCGGCTGGATCTCCAGCGAGCGGCCGAGCCGCCGCCACTCGCGGCAGGCCCGGGTCGCCGGGTGCTCGTCGCCGAGCTGGCGGATCAGCTCCTCGATCACCCGGCCGCGCAGCTCCTGGGCCTCGGAGCGGCGGCCGGACGCGCGCAGCGTCACCGCCAGGTTGGCCTCGCAGACCACGACGTCCGGGTGGGTCGGCCCGTAGCGGGCGACCAGCCCGGCCAGCGCGGTCCGCCCCAGCTGCTCCGAGCGGACCAGGTCGCCGTCCTCGCCGACCGAGTTGGCCAGGTTGAGCATCGAGGTCAGCGTGTACGGGTGGTCCGCGCCGACGACCCGCTCCAGGGTGCTGGTGGTGTGCTCGCCGAGCGCGACCGCCTCCTCGGCCTGGCCGCTGTCGCGCAGGTAGATGGAGACGTTCACGGCGACGGCCAGGGTGAACGGGTGCTCCGGCCCGAGCTGGGCCAGGTAGCCGTCGTAGACCTCCTGGGCGAAGTCCCGGGCCAGCTCCTTGTCGCCGGAGGCCGAGTAGTCCGCGGCCAGGTTCAGCGCGCAGGCCAGGGTGTCCGGCGCGTTCTCGCCGTAGTTGTCCAGGAACCGGGCGTAGGTCTCCTTGGTGATCTGCCGCGCCTCGCCCTCGCGTCCGGCCTTGCGGAGCGCCACCGCGAGGCTCTTGGCGTAGCGCAGCGTCGGCAGGTCCATCACCGGCACCGCCCGGTACTCCTCCTGGAACTCCTCCAGCAGCTCCACCGAGCCCCGGTAGTCGCCGAGCGCCCGCAGGTCCTCGGCCAGCGCGGCCTTGGTGGTGAGGGTGTACAGGTGGCGCGGGCCGAGCACGGCGACGCGGCGGTCCAGGGTCTCCTGGTCCAGCTGCCGGGCCGCCTCGTAGTCGCCGGTGAAGCGGTAGTCGATGGCGAGGTTGTTGACCGTGGACAGGGTCTGCGGGTCCTCGTCGCCGAACTGCTCCTTGAACTTGTCCAGGATCTCCTTGTCGATGTCCAGCGCCTCGGCGAACCGGCCGAGCGCCCGGAGGTCGGCGGCCAGACCGCGGGCGGTCATCAGGGTGTACGGGTGGTCGGCGCTGAGCAGCTCGCGCTGCTTCTCCAGGGTCGCCTGGTCCAGGGTCAGCGCCTCGGCGAAACGGCCCTGGCTGCGCAGCACGTTGGCCATGTGGAAGCGCAGCAGCAGGGTCTGCCGGTCGTCCTCGCCGAGCTTGGCCACCCAGATCCGGTTGAGCTCGTTGCCCAACTGCTCGGCGGCGTCCAGCTCGCCGCGCTTCCACAGGTAGCGGACGCGGTCGAGCAGCAGCTGCCGGGTGTCGGCCTGGTCGCACTCCTCGGCCCGGGAGGAGGCCAGGTGCGGCCAGATCCGCTCGAAGGCCGGCCAGTTCTCCGGGTCGTCGGTGTCGCCGACGGCCGGCCTGGCCCCCACCAGGATGTCGTGCACCTCGTGCATGGTGCTCTCCTGCTGACGGAGGTCCAGCTTGGAGCGGATCACCGCCTGGACCATCCGGTGCACCTGGAAGGTGTTGCTGCCGGGGTCGACCTTGGCCAGCCCGTAGCGGCCGATCGCCTGGATCACCTTGCCGAGCATGAACTTGTCGCGCAGGTCCGGGTCGTAGCCGACCAGCACCTTGATCATCTGGTCCCGGTAGAACAGGTCCATGGAGATCGGGTCGGCCGAGAAGTAGGCGCAGAGCTCCAGCAGCCGGGCCGCGGCCGGGGCCTGCTGGGCCAGCCGCTCGATGGAGATGTTCCAGGCGACGCCGAAGACGTGCGGGTAGTCGGCGGGCTGCTGGGCCAGTGCCAGCGCCCGGACCGCCTCCTGCTGCAACTGGGCGACGTAGGCGTCCACCGGCGTGCCGGTGGTGTTCAGCCAGGCCGCGGCTAGGCCGACGGCCAGCGGCAGGTCGCCGACGGCCTCGGCGACCCGGTTGGCGTCCTGCCGACTGAGCCCCTTGGCCTGCCGGCACAGGTGCTCGATGCTCTCGCTGCGGGTGAAGACGTCCACTTCCAGCGGTTCGGCGTGGTTGGACCAGGCCTGGTTCCGGGAGGTCACCAGGATGTGCCCGGAGCCGCCGGGGAAGTAGCGGGCGATCTTCGCCGGGTCGTCGGCGTTGTCGAAGATCAGCAGCCAGCGGTCGACCGGGCTGCCCCGGCGCAGCGCGTCACGGGCGGCCTCGGCGGCCTCGGCGACATTGTCGCCGACCCGGAGTTCGAGCTTCTTGGCCAGTTCGCCCAGCGACAGCGCGACCCGGTCGGGCTGCTCGGCCTCGATCCACCAGACCAGGTCGTAGTCGGCCATGAACCGGTAGGCGTACTCCAGCGCCACCTGGGTCTTGCCGACGCCGCCGAGGCCGTAGAGGGCCTGCGGGGGCGGCAGAACCACGGTCGTGCCGCCGCCGAGCTGGCTGCGCAGCCGCTCCAGCGCCGCCGCGCGGCCGGTGAAGGAGGTGTTGCGGAACTGGACGTTCCAGATCCGCGGCCGGGTTCCGGGGAACCGGGGGCCGGTGCCCACCGGGTGCTCGACCGCGGCCAGGTCGGACCGGCCCAGCGCGCGCAGCAGCGCGGCGGCGGCCGGGGCCTCCTCCATCCGGACCAGGTCGACCGAGTTGCGGTTGCTGAACGGCGCGGTGGGCCGCACATCACCGACCCGGACCGGGATCAACTGCCGCCTGGTGCCCGAGGGATCGGACTTGGCGACCGACTCCCACAGCGCCTGGGCCTGCGGCGAACGCACATAGGAGGGCGAGAGTATGGCCACCGTCCGGTAGGAGGCGTCCATCGACCGCTCCGCCTCGGCGCGCGGGTCGGACCCGGCCGAGACGTCGCGCGGCAGCACCCGGAAGCCCGCGCCCTTGAGCACGCTCTCGATCCAGTCGGCCCACATCCGGTCCTCGGGCACGTACGAGAGGTACAGGTCGGCCAGGACCGGCGGCCGGCGCCGGGTGAACGAGTCGACATAGCGCAGCCGGGTGTCCTGCGGGATCGCCGGCAGCGCGGTCACCCGGTCGTCGGTCAGCACCGCCGTCAGCCGCTCGAAGGCCGAGAGCATCGAGGTGGGCACCCCGGACTGGTCGCCGAACGTCGCCAGGATCTCCTCGTAGGCGTAGAAGGGCCGGTAGGGGACCTCGACCGCGCCCCAGTAGCGGGTCAGCTCCTCACCGCTCAGCCCCTGCGGCAGCCCGTCGAAGCGGACCCGGGACAGCGCCCGGCCGGCGTCGACCTTCTCCTTCTCACCGTCGTCGATGCGCATCGGCACCGGCAGGATCCGGATGTTCCGGTCGTGGTAGCGGTCCGCGATGTGCTGGGCTATGGAGGAGGCGCCGTCGATGCTCTGATTGCTGAGGGTGAAGCAGACCACCAGGTCGTCCGGCATCTGCACGGTGCAGATCTCGGCGATGTCGGAGAGCCCGGTCCGGCTGTCGATCAGCACGTAGTCGTAGTTGCGGCGCATGTCGTCGCGCAGCGCGTCGAAGAACTGCCCGCCGTCCAGGTCGTCGTAGAACTTGTCCCAGTTGATGCTGGCCAGCGTGGCCGAGTAGTCGCTGTTCAGCCGGCCCGCCGAGAGGAAGTCCAGGCTGCCGCCGGGCTCGAACCACCGCCAGGCCAGCGGCACCGCGTGCGGGCGGACCCGGGCGAACTCCCGGTACCACTCGGGGCCGCGCTCCAGGCCGCGCAGCGCCTCCTCCCGGTACTCGGTGATCAGGTCGATCACGCCGCTGGTCGCCGCCTGCACCTCGGGGGCCAGGAAGGGCTCGAAGAAGCGCGCCAGACCGGGCGCCTCCAGGTCCCAGTCGACGGCCAGCACCCGGAAGCCGTTGGAGGCCAGTATCCAGGCCGTGTTGGCCAGCGCCATGGTCCGCCCGGTGCCGCCCTTGTACGAGTAGAAGGTGATGATGCGTCCGTTGCGATCCTCGGGACGGGCGGCCGAATCCGGCCCGGGCCGCGCCCCCTGCACCGCCGCTGCCTCGCCGTTCATGCGTTCCGTGTCCTGTCCGTCCGTCGTCCCGTGGTCGTCCGCTGCACGGTGCTCAGTCATGGCATGCCTCCGCCGGGTCCATGGTCCTGCTGCCGGGGGTCGTCGTGGTCGATGCGCGGGTCGGGCCGCCGGACGGGTGGGTCCGGAGCGGACGAGTGGGGCGGGAGGAGGTGCTCGGGGGTGTCCGGGGCGAACGGATCGACCGCCCCGTGGTCGGTCGAACCGTGCTCGGCCGCCCCGTGCTCGGCCGAACCGTAGTCGGCCGAGCCGGAGGCCGGCAGGCCGAAGCCGGGCATGCCCGGCGGCACCGCCCGCCACTGCCCGCCGCGCGAGGGGTCGGGCCGGGCGTCGCGCAGGCTCGGCCGGGACGAGGACCCGCTCTTGGCCGGGGAACGCGGCCGGCGGTGCTCCTCATAGGCGTGCATGGCCCGCTGGGCCGCCCGGGGCAGTTCCTCCGAGAAGGAGCGCAGGGTCGGCAGCTCGGT
Source organism: uncultured Actinomycetota bacterium (assembly GCA_963743515.1). Taxonomy (GTDB): domain Bacteria; phylum Actinomycetota; class Actinomycetes; order Streptomycetales; family Streptomycetaceae; genus Streptacidiphilus. The sequence continues at coordinate 313,701 of CAVUQN010000028.1, read as the reverse complement.
GGTGCTGTGAAAGGAGGGCTTCAACCCCCTCCGGCTCGACCGGAAGGTCTCCGCCTGCAGTCCCCGGAGCTCGACCTCGCCGGTCGCCCGGTCCGGGTCGTTCTCGCACCAGGGCTCCATCACGCTCACCCAGGGCGGGTTCACCCGGTCGAACTCCCGGGCCAGCCGCTGCTTCTCCGGGTTCAGCAGCGCCCAGCGGTCGAACAGCAGCAGCTCCGGGGCCTTGGGCTCGACCGCCGCCAGTAACTCCTCGGCGGTGTCCTCGAAGGCGTGGATGCTGGGCTGGAAGTCCAACTGCCGGGCCACCCTGGCGGCGTGCTCGGCCAGCGTCCGGCCCTCGTCCGGGCCCGGACGGTAGGGCTGCCAGTCAACCGGGCGCTCGCCGTAGCAGGAGCCGTCGGACCGGCCCGGGAGCGGCATCGACCGGTCCGCCGCCAGCACCGAGATCCGCAGCTCGCGGCCCTTGTCCTGGGTCTCGAAGGCGCTCGGCAGGCTCGGGTAGTCCTGCTGCTCGGTGTCGATCGGGATCATCGCCTGCTTGGCGACCTGGACTATTCGCTTGGCGATCCCGTAGAGCGCCATCTCGTAGGCCTCGTGCAGATAGCCGAACTTGAGCAGCGCGAACAGGCCCTCGTCGGCATAGCCCGGACCCAGGCCCGGGTGCTTGTACTGGAGCCGGCTGGCGACCTCCGGCAGGCTGTCCGCGTCCTGCGGGATCCACAGCACCGGGACGACCCCGCTGGTCAGATTGGCGTCCGGCTTGCGCAGGTAAACCGGCCTGCGTTCGAAGGCGTACCACTCCTGACCGCAGTTGACGCTGCGGAAGTAGCGCGGCGAATACAGTGGGACGAAGACCCGGCAGCGCGCCAGCGCGTCCGAGAGCACGTCCGGCCAGGGCTCGCCGGGGCGCATCTGCCGGTCCATGAAGCCGATCTCCGGCGTGCTCGGCAGGTCGCCGAAGTGCACGATCAACCGGCGCAGGTCATTGAAGAACTTGTCCACCCAGATGTCCGGGTCGGGCTCGCCGGCCGCGCCGTACACCGGTGTGTGCGCATAGCTGAGGAAGAAGTACGGCCGGTCCTCGTCCCGTCCAGCCCGCTCGGCCACCCGCGCCTCCCCCGATCCGCCGGCACAGCCGCCATACGTCATGTACCGGCCCATTCGACCCGGTGTTTGACTGGGCGTCAACCATGCCTTGTGCAAGAACCATTGAACACCTGCCTGGGCCGTGCGTCAGTGGGGCGGCGAATTCCGGCATTCCCGCAGCCAGCTGTCGGCGGCGTCGACGGCGGGCGCCACCGGCACCAGGAAGCACTCCGCCGCGCCCACCCAGCCCTCGCCGAACTTCACCGACTGCCGTACCGCCGCGCCCAGTTCCGGGAAGTGGCGGTCGTCGAGCCGCACCCCTTGGAACTCCACCCATTCCGGCGTACCGTCCGCCCTGGCGACCCGGCAGCGGTAGCGCTGGCTGGGCGCCTCCGGCTGTCGGCAGTCGGCCAGGTGGTAGGGGCTCAGCAGCCAGCTGGGAATCCCCAGCAGCAGGGCCGAGGCCCCGAGTTCGTACAGTCGGCCGACGGGTGACTCCTCGCCGAGGTGACTGTGCCAGGGGTGGACGGCGGTGATCCGCGCCGCCTCCGGTCCGATCGCGGCGAAGGAGCACTGCGGATGGCTGCTGCGCAGCGCCCCACGGGTGCGGCGGACCTCCTCGGAGAGCGCGCCCATCGTCGGCGAGCTGGGCGTGCTGGCCGGATCGAAGGCGGGCATCGCCGCCAGATAGCGCTCCAGCGCATCGCCGTCCAGTCCGGCCGTCGCCTCCCGGTGCGCCCGGGAGCTCAGCGAGTTCTCCGGCGTACCGGTGTACGCGACCAGCGTGCCGGTCGGTCCGAGCGCCCGCCGCAGCGCCTGCACCACCGTCCGCGCGCCGCCCCGGACCGGGCCGAGGTTGCGCATCGACGCCTGCACCAGCAGCACGCCGCCCTCGGCCACCCCCAGCTCCCGCAGCTCCCGCAGCAGTTGTGTCCCGCCGATCGCCCCGCCCATTCAGCCCCCTACCGTCGCACCGTGCCGGCCGGCCCAGGCCGCCTCGTCCCGGGCGACCCTCGCCGCGACCGCGGCCTCGACGCCGCGGCCCACCGACTCCTTCGTCCACGGTCCCACCGTCGCCCGCATTCCGACAGTGAAACGCAGCCCGAGTCCGGTCAGCGCACCGGAACCGGCCAGCGTCTCCACGGCGGCGGCGGTGTAGTCGCGCCAGCGGGCGAACTCCTCCTCGGCGTGGCGCAGCACCGGCTCCGGGCTGCCCTGGGCTCGGTGGTCGCGGACCCGGGACAGCCAGTACTCGGTGACCCCCAGATGCGCGTAGGTGCCCTGGAACAGCCCCTCCAACGGACGCGGGTCCGGGCGCCAGGGGGCGCGGTAGCGCCGCTCGTGCTCCGGGTCGAACAGGTCGAAGAGGTCGAACGCCGCACCCAGCTTGACGTGCTGGAACTCGTGCACCAGCAGCAGCGCCAACAGGTCGTCGGCGGGCGGGCGGGCGATGCCGACCGCCCCGTAGGAGTGCCGGGTGGCGGCGCTGCTGCCGCGCCCGCCCGGGACCTGGACCAGCGGGGTGACCACGGCCAGACCCTCGTCCAGCCCGGGGGCGTAGCCCGGCAGGGCCCGCTCGATCAGCCGCCGGGCCCCGACCAGGCCCTCGGCCCAGGCCCGGTACTCGGCGCGGTCCAGCCGCCCGGTGACCGCGTGGCCGGCGCCGTAGCGGTCCCGGAGCGGATCGGTGTCGTCCAGCGCCAGGCTCCGCCCCGGGCCGAACGCGACCCGGCGCAGCGGCAGCCAGCGCGGGTCGGCAGCGCTCGCATCGGCGCCCTCGGCGGCATGGGGCAGCGCCAGCCGCAGCCGCTCGCCGGCCCAGTCCACGGTGAACGCGTCCGCGCCGTCGGGCGCGACCAGCGCCTCGCGCGCTCCCTCCAGCCGCAGCACGCCCAGGGTGGGCAGCCGCAGCAGCCCACCGCGCACCGGGACCGCGACCGGCTCGCCCGCCCCGGCCCGCAGCGTCGCGGCGGCCGCGATCTCCGCGATCCCGCCCAGGTCGACGGCGGGTCCCAAGGCGTCCATCCGCAGCCGGGCGGCGGCCCAGGACCGGGTGTAGGGGTGGGCCAGCACCTGGTCCAGGGCGTCGGGGGCGGCCGCGTCCAGCTCGGTGACCCGGGCCCAGGCGGTCCGGTCGGCCGGAGTCGGCTCGGCCCCGCTCCAGACCTCGGCCAGCAGCTGGCGGTTCAGCTCCAACTGGATCCCGGTCAGTGCCCGGATCGTCCCGGTGCTGCCGTATCCGGCCGCCAGCTCGTCGAACTGAGCATCGGTCAGCTCGTCCTCGGCGGAATGTTCCTGCGCGGTGTCCATCGGCCCTGCTCCCTCCAGCTCACGGTCCCTGACCTCGGTGATGAACGCGTAGAGGTCGTCGCAGAACACCGAGGGGTTGTCGAAGTCCGAACCGGTGCGGTAGCGGTGGGCGTACAGTCCGCCCCCGCAGGACCGCACCACCGGGCACGCCCGGCAGGCCGCCGAGAGGCCGGCCAGCCCGCCCTGGCGGTCGATCATGCCCGGGTGCCGGGCGGCGGTGTCCAGGTCGTCGGCGAAGACGTCGAAGCCGGTGGCCGGGGCCCCGTCGAAGGCGGTCTTCAACGAGTCGGCCTGTTCCAGCGTCCCGTCGGTCTCGATCACCACCAGGTCTGCCGGGTCGAGGCCGAGCGACTCGGTCAGGCTGGGCCCGCCCCGGAGGGTGCTGTGGATCGAGTCGAACATCCGCACCGGCACCGGTCGGCCCTGGGCGTCCCAGCGGTCGTAGACGGCGCGCAGCCAGTCCGCGTAGGGGGCGTCCGTGGACTCGGGGCGCAGCGGCGGGGTGTCCCAGGTCGCGTGCGGCAGCAGGAAGTCGATCCGCGGCGGGCGGAGCTCCACCAGCGCGTCGTAGACCGCGACCGGGTCGTTCCGCACGTCGATGGTGCAGAGCAGCCCGGCGTAGAGCGGGCGGTAGCGGGGACGATTCAGCAGCTCGATCGCCTTCAGCACCCGGTCGTGGCTGCTGCGCCCGTCGGCGTAGCGCCGGTGCAGGTCGTTGGCGGCCCGGTCACCGTCCAGCGAGATGCCGACGGCAATGTTCTGCTCCAGGAACAACTCGCAGTAGCGCTCGCTGAGTTGGACCCCGTTGGTGTGGATCCGCAGATCCAGCGCACAGACGCCGTCCAGCGCCTTGCGCAGCAACTCGCCGGCCCGGCGTAACAGTGCCGGACCGGCCAGCAGCGGTTCTCCGCCATGAAGGACGACATGAACCATCGACAGCCCATGGCTGCGCGCATGCTCGGCGATTCGCTCCGCGGTGCGCGCCAGCACCTCTTCCGAGACCACCTTGGGCCTGCCCCGCCAACTGGTGTCCTCGTGCTCGTAGACATAGCAGTGGTCGCAGGCGAGGTCGCAGCGGCTGTGCACCTTCAGCACGAACTGACGGAAGGGCACCGAGAGGGTCTGCATGATGCCGTCGATTCCTGAGCCGGATTCAGATGGAGGAATTGAAGCCGGCAACGGCGAGACGGTCGGCGGGGTTTTCCGCGAGAACCCGGGCGGCGATCGAACGCTGGGCGGCAGCGTCCTGTCCGGTCATCTGGTCCAGCGACCGGCGGCGGCCCTTCTTTGGCGCGTCGACGACCGTACGGGAAACGGTGGTCTGAAGAACGAGGTTCATGCCTGCATCCTTGGGGTAGGGGGAACCGAGAAAGGCGAACCGGCACCCTTAACAGCCGCCGTCACTCCTTCACCCCACCGTGCTCTGTCGGATGCATCGGGCAAGTGAAGTCGATCAAGCCTGTGTGCACATCTCGCCCACGTGCGAATGGTAGACAGCATCGACGCCACCCCGCTGCCTACCAGCGAGAACCGCGCCGTGGTCGAACACCGGCCGTCCCCGCTCCGCCGCCCGTGAGCTGGCCGTTCTTGCGACAGCGGCGGAGAGCGGCGCTTCCGAAGCCGTCGAATTCACTCGTAAGGAAGCGTCCGACCCAGCTACGACATTCGACGTAGACAGAGGTCGACGCCCGCCCCCGCCGCCGGCCGCGCACCCGTTCCGCCGACGCCGCCCGCGCACCCGCCCGTACCGGGCGGCGGGGACGGCCGTACCCGGTGAAATGGACGGAGCACCTTCTTCGTACCCCACCCGCAGCCGGTCGCACCATTCCGGGGATACCGGGGCGGATACCGGGCGCGGATCACGGGGACGCAACAGGCATTCCACCGGTGTCGCCCGGGAAATTCGGCCTACGGAATTCGTCCGGGGTGCGACTGCCGCGCTCAGGGGGAGAGCCGTTGCACCGCCCAGCCCGCCGATTCCGCCTCGTACCGCAGCCGGTCGTGGAGGCGATTCTCCCGGCCCTGCCAGAACTCCACGGCGGTCGGCACGACCCGGTAACCGCCCCAGAACGGCGGTACCGGTACCTCCTCGCCCTCCGGGTGGAGCGCGGCGAGCTCGGCGTAGCGCTGCTCCAGCTCCTCCCTGGAGGCGACCGGCCGGGACTGCTCGCTCGCCCAGGCGCCGAGCTGGGAACCGTGCGGACGGCTGTGGAAGTAGCCCTCGGTCTCCGAGCGCGGAACCCGTTCGGCCCGGCCGGTGACGATCACCTGACGGGCGATCGGATGCCAGGGGAAGAGCAGCGCCACCCGGGGGTTGGCCGCCAGCTCGTCGCCCTTGCGCGAGCCGTAGTTGCTGTAGAACACGAAGCCGCGCCGGTCGTAGCCCTTGAGCAGCACGGTGCGGGCGCTCGGCTGCCCGTCGGCGCCGGCCGTGGAGACCACCATCGCATTGGGCTCGTCCAGACCGGCCGCGGTCGCGTCGGCCAGCCAGTGGGCGAACTGGTCCATCGGGTGCGCGGCGAGGTCGGCCTCGACCAGCCCGGCCGCGCTGTACTGGCGGCGCATGCCCGCGACGTCGACGGCAGGCACGGCGGACACCACGGGCACGGCGGACGCCGCAGGCGCAGGCGCAGGCGCAGGCGCAGGCGCAGGCGCAGGCGCAGGCGCAGCGGTCACGGTGGGCGCGGGGGCCGCAGCGGGCACGGCGGGACCGTCCGGCGCGGCCGTGCGGGCGGCGGGCGCGGAGGGCGTGGCGAGGGCGCGGTCGGGTGAGTGCACGCCACCATCATCCCCCTCCGCCCCGAGCACCGGCCAGGCTCCACCGGCCCCGCCCAGCCCCCGGAACCGGCCGCTCCGGACCATCCCACCGGCTCCCACCAGCGACGACGCAGCACCCCCGGCGACAATCTTGACATCAAGAGATATCCTGCCCAAGAACCGGAGCCGAACCCGTGCGGGGGATCACCGCACTGTCCTCTGGCGCAATGCACCCAGTGCCTGCCACCCTGACACTGCGTGCCATGCGATGAAGCATCACCCACCCGCGTCACCGCGCGCCGCGCAACCGTGCGGAGCGCACACCCAGCCGACGACTTGGCCACACCACAGTCACCGACGTCGAATTCAGAGGAGCCGCCTTTATGTCCGATTTCGTCCCCGGGCTTGAGGGAGTCGTAGCGTTCGAGTCCGAGATCGCCGAGCCCGACAAGGAAGGCGGCTCGCTGCGGTACCGAGGCGTCGACATCGAGGAGCTGGTCGGCCACGTCTCCTTCGGCAACACCTGGGGCCTGCTGGTCGACGGCAAGTTCAACCCCGGCCTGCCGGCCGCCGAGCCGTTCCCGCTGCCGATCCACTCCGGTGACATCCGGGTCGACGTCCAGTCCGCGCTCGCCATGCTCGCCCCGGCCTGGGGCCTCAAGCCGCTGCTGGACATCAGCGACGAGCAGGCCCGCGACGACCTCGCCCGCGCCGCCGTCATGGCCCTCTCCTACGTCGCCCAGTCGGCCCGTGGCCAGGGCCTGCCGATGGTCCCGCAGAGCGAGATCGACAAGGCCCAGACCATCGTCGAGCGCTTCATGATCCGCTGGCGCGGCGAGCCCGACCCCAAGCACATCAAGGCCATCGACGCCTACTGGACGTCCGCCGCCGAGCACGGCATGAACGCCTCCACCTTCACCGCCCGGGTCATCGCCTCGACCGGCGCGGACGTCGCCGCCGCCCTGTCCGGCGCGGTCGGCGCCATGTCCGGCCCGCTGCACGGCGGCGCGCCCTCCCGCGTGCTCGGCATGATCGAGGAGATCGAGCGCACCGGCGACGCCACCGCCTGGGTCAAGAACGCCCTGGACAGCGGCGAGCGGCTGATGGGCTTCGGCCACCGGATCTACCGCGCCGAGGACCCGCGCGCCCGCGTGCTCCGCCGCACCGCGCAGGAGCTGGGCGCCCCCCGCTACGAGGTCGCCGCCGCCCTCGAGAAGGCCGCGCTGGAGGAGCTGCACGCCCGCCGCCCCGACCGGGTGCTGGCCACCAACGTTGAGTTCTGGGCCGCCATCGTGCTGGACTTCGCCGAGGTCCCGGCGCACATGTTCACCTCGATGTTCACCTGTGCCCGCACCGCCGGCTGGAGCGCGCACATCCTGGAGCAGAAGCGCACCGGACGTCTGGTCCGCCCGGCCGCCCGCTACATCGGCCCGGGCCCGCGCAGCCCGCAGGAGGTCGACGGCTTCGACGACATCGCCCGCTGACACCGACCGGGTGAAGCGTGGGGGCGTGCGGACCGGGCAACGGCCTTCCGCACGCCCCCTCGTTCGTGTCTCACTGGCCGGACCCGGCCGCTCAGGGCGGTCGACGCAGCGACTAGGCTTCGGCCGTGCGCTCAGATCCAGATTCCCGCTGACATCAGGCCCGCTGACGGCCGTTTCGGCTGCGGTCCGTCCAAGGTGCGCCCCGAGGCCCTCACCGCCCTCGCCGCGACCGGGACCTCCCTCCTCGGTACCTCCCACCGCCAGGCCCCGGTCAAGAACCTGGTCAAGGCGCGTGCGTGAGGGCGTGAGCAGCCTCTTCTCCCTCCCCGAGGGCTACGAGGTCGTGCTCGGCAACGGCGGCTCCACCGCCTTCTGGGACATCGCCGCCTTCGGCCTGGTGCGGGAGAAGTCCCAGCACCTGAGCTTCGGCGAGTTCTCCTCCAAGTTCGCCGCCTCCACCAAGGCCGCCCCCTGGCTCGCCGAGCCGTCCAGGTGGTCAAGGCCGACCCGGGCACCCACCCGCTGCCGGTCGCCGAGGCCGGCGTGGACGTCTACGCCCTCACCCACAACGAGACCTCGACCGGCGTCGCCATGCCGATCAAGCGGCGCGGCCGGCGCCGACGAGGGCGCGCTGGTGCTGGTGGACGCGACCTCCGGCGCGGGCGGCCTACCGGTCGACATCGCCGAGACCGACGTCTACTACTTCGCGCCGCAGAAGTGCTTCGCCTCCGACGGCGGCCTGTGGATCGCGCGTCTTCTCCCCCGCCGCGCTCGCCCGCGCGGCCGAGATCGCCGGCTCCGGACGCTACATCCCGCCCTTCTTCGACCTGCCGACGGCGATCGACAACTCGTCGAAGGACCAGACCTACAACACCCCGCGCTGTCGCACCCTGTTCCTGCTGGCCGAGCAGCTCGCACTGGCTGAACGGCAACGGCGGCCTGGACTGGGCGGTCGCGCGGACCGCGGACTCCTCCTCGCCGGCTCTACACCTGGGCCGAGAAGTCCGCCTACGCCACCCCCTTCGTCACCAACCCGGCGGAGCGCTCGCAGGTCGTCGGCACCATCGACTTCGACGCGTCGATCGACGCCGCCGCGGTCGCCAAGGCCCTGCGCGCCAACGGAATCGTGGACACCGAGCCCTACCGCAAGCTGGGCCGCAACCAGCTGCGGGTCGCCATGTTCCCGGCGATCGACCCGGCCGACGTCGAGGCGCTCACCGCGTGCATCGACTACGTCATCGAGCAGCTCTGACCCGACTGAAGGTCCACCGGACCAAAGCGTGGGGCCCGACCGGTACACCGGTCGGGCCCCACTCCGTTCACTGCCTCAGTGTGCGATGGCGCTGATCACAACGGCCAGCAGCAGCAGCACGAGCGCGCCGCTGACGATCCGGGTACGGGTCTTCGGGTCCACGGTCAGTTCCCCTGCTGGGCGCGGACCGCGTCGTCCAGGGCGTCCTCGGCGGCGGCGTCGGCGGCGAAGCGCGACTTCATGCTGCGCGGGCGGGCCTGGCGCTTCTCGATCCCGGTGGTGATCTGCGCGGACATCGCGTCGCGCTGCTTGCTGAGCACGACGTAGCTCAGCGGCGCGGAGACGATCCCGGCGAGGATCAGCAACAGGAACACCCCGGACGCCCCGGCCGTGACCGGCAGGACGCCGAAGTGGGCGAGCGCCAGCGCGACGACGAAACAGGCGCCGAAGATGCTCGTCCGCATCGAGGTGTAGCGGAGGGTGGCGTGCGACTTGCTGCTCACGGCGGGGTCCATCTCTTTCCCGAGGTCTTCACCCGAGCCCCGAGGCTGGGTCCGGACAACCTGTCCAGTACAGCACGCCCGGCCCGGCGTTCTGCACGGAGGGGGGCGCAGGGCGGCCGCCGGCCCGGGCCGCGCCGGTCAGCGCAGGTCGAGCCACATGGTGACGTCGTCGCGCTCGTCGCCCGGGGCCACCCGGATCGCGTCGGGCACCCGGCCGACCTCCTTGTAGCCGCTGCGGGCGTAGAAGTCCTCCAGGCCCAGGCCGCCGCGCAGGGTGAGCCGCAGCCCGCTCAGGCCCCACTCCCGGGCCATCCGCTCGGCCTCGGCCAGCAGCGCCGCGCCGTGGCCGCGCCCCTGCACGGCCGGGTCGACCATCACCCGCTTCAGCATCCGCCAGTGGGTCATCAGGTTGAAGCGCTGGTCCTCGAAGAAGAGCACCGCGACCGGTCGGCCGCCGGTCTCCTCCTGGGCGATCAGCAGCCGGTCGAGGCCCTCGGCCACCCCCGCGAAGGCCCGCTCCGCCGTGGGGTGGACGATCTCGGCGGTGACCGGCGGGACGAAGCCGACGGCGCCGCCGGCGTTGACGACGTCGGTCCAGAGCGCGGTGATCCCGGCCCGGAGCTCGGGGGTGAGCTGCGGGTCCAGCATGAAGAGAAGGGCCATGGTCATCGACCATAGCCCCTCCCGCCGACCGTCCCGCCGCCGCTCGGGGCGGGTCAGCCGCTGCTCAGAAGCGCATCGCCTGCGGGGTCTCGCGCCGGTCGGCGACCGGCCCGTCGTACTCGCGGATGATCTCGTAGCGGGTGTTCCGCTCGACCGGGCGGAAGCCGGCGTCGCGGATCAGCTCGAGCAGGTCCTCACGGCGTCATCTTGCTCGGCGTGCCGAAGCCGTCCGCGTCGTGGGTGATCTTGTACTCGACCACCGAGCCGTCCATGTCGTCCGCGCCGTGGTTGAGCATCAGCTGCGCGCCGTCCAGGCCGTGCATCACCCAGAAGACCTTGACGTGCGGGACGTTGTCGAACAGCAGCCGGGAGACCGCGAAGGTCTTGGCCTTCCGCGCCGGTGGCCATCGTGGTCCGGTCCTGCAGCCGGTTGCGGACGACGCCGTCCTTGGAGTCGTGGAAGTCGTGCTGGTAGCGCAGCGGGATGAAGACCTGGAAGCCGCCGGTCTCGTCCTGCAGCTCACGCAGCCGCAGCACATGGTCGACGCGGTGCCGGGGCTCCTCGATGTGGCCGTAGAGCATCGTGGCCGGGGTCTTCAGCCCCTTGGAGTGCGCCAGCCGGTGGATCCGCGACCAGTCCTCCCAGTGGGTGTCGTGGTCGACGATCTGCTGGCGGACCTCCCAGTCGAAGATCTCCGCGCCGCCGCCGGTCAGCGACTCCAGCCCGGCGTCGATGAGTTCGTCCAGGATCTCGTCGGCGGTCAGGCCGGAGATCTTCTCGAACCAGTGGATCTCGGTGGCGGTGAAGCACTTGAGGCCGACGTTCGGCAGCGCCTTCTTCAGCTCCCGCAGGCTGCGCGGGTAGTAGCGCCAGGGCAGGGTCGGGTGCAGGCCGTTGACGATGTGCAGCTCGGTGAGCTGGTCGTTCTCCATCGCCTTGGCCAGCCGCACGGCCTCCTCGATGCGCATCGTGTACGCGTCCTTCTCGCCCGGCTTGCGCTGGAACGAGCAGTACGCGCAGGAGGCGCTGCACACATTGGTCATGTTCAGATGACGGTTGACGTTGAAGTGGACGACGTCGCCGTTCTTCTGCGTCCGGACGTGGTGCGCCAGGCCGCCCAACCAGGCCAGGTCGTCGGTCTCGTAGAGGGCGATGCCGTCCTCGCGGGACAGCCGCTCCCCGGCGTAGACCTTCGCCTCGAGCTCCCGCTTGAGTCCTGCGTCCATCCGCCCTCAACCCTTCCCTTGCCTGGTGCCGCCGATCCCGATGAGCCTACGCCCTCACTCCGACAGCAGTTCACTGAGCAGGGCCGGGTCCAGGTTGCCGCCGCTGACCACCGCCGCGACACTGCGCCCCGGCGGCAGTTCGTCCGCGTGGTGGAGGTAGGCGGCGGTGGCCACCGCCCCGGAAGGCTCGGCGACCAGTCGGCCGCGCCGGGCCAGCACCGCGACGGTGGAGCGGATCTCCGCCTCGGTGACGGTGATGATGTCGTCCACATACGCCTGGATGTGCTCCCAGGGCAGCACACCGAGGGTGTTGGTGCGCAGCCCGTCGGCGAGCGTCCGGTGGGTCAGCTCGAAGGGCCAGACGGCACGTTCGCCGGCGCGGAAGCTCTCGGCCGCGTCGGCGGCCAGCTCGGGCTCGACCCCGATGATCCGGATGCCGGGCATGGTGAGCTTGAGCGCGGCGGCGGTGCCGCCGATCAGCCCGCCGCCGCTGACCGGCACCAGCACGGTGCGCAGGTCCAGGTCGAGCGCGGTGGCGTCCTCGGCGATCTCCAGGCCGACCGTGCCCTGTCCGGCGATGATCCACGGGTCGTCGTAGGGCGGCACCCAGACATAGCCGTGCTCGGCGACCAGCTCGGCCGGGACGTTGTCGCGCTCGTTCATCGGGACCAGGAGCACCTCGGCGCCGAAGGAGCGGGTGTTCGCGACCTTGACGGCGGGTGAGGTGTCCGGCATCACGATGACGGCGTTGATGCCCAGCGCCCGCGCCGCGTAGGCCACGGCCTGGGCGTGGTTGCCGCTGGACTGGGCGACGACGCCGCGCGCCCGCTCCTCCGGGGTCAGCGCCGCGAGCCGGTTGTAGGCGCCGCGGATCTTGAAGGCCCCGGTCGGCTGCAGGGTCTCCGGCTTGAGGTGCAGGGTCCGGTGCTCGGTCTCCGCCCAGGGGCAGGGGAACAGCGGGGTGCGCACCGCCACGCCGGCGATGCGCTTCTGCGCGTCGCGCAGATCGTCCAGGGTTATCAGGGCCACGGTGCTCGCCTATGCCTTCCGGTCGGTCACGACATCGGTGTCGGGGAGTTCGGTCGCCCGGTTCTCCCACTTGGTGGAGAGCACGACGGTGGTCCGGGTCCGGGCGACGCCCTTGGTGCCGGAGAGCCGCTTGACGATCGACTCCAGGCCGTCGACGTCGGGCATCCGGACCTTCAGCATGTAGGAGTCGTCGCCGGCGATGAACCAGCAGTCCTCGACCTCGGTGAGGTCGTGCAGCCGGTGGGCGACGTCGTCGTGGTCGGCCGCGTCGGACAGCTGGAGGCCGATCAGCGCGGTCACCCCGAGACCGAGCGAGGCCGGGTTGACGGTCGCCCGGTAGCCGGTGATGATCCCGGCCTGCTCCAGCCGGTTGATCCGGTCGGTGACACTGGGCCCGGACAGTCCGACCAGACGTCCCAGCTCCGCGTACGAGGCACGGCCGTTCTCCCGCAGCGCCTGGATGAGCTGCCTGTCCACCGCGTCCATGTGAATAACCTGGGCCTTCCGATCGTTGGGGAACCCACCGACATGATCCGGAATCGAAGCATCCCGACCTGTCGGCCCTGCCATCCCAATGACGATACCGGGTCCGGGTGACCCAGCTCACTCCACCCGGGCCCCACCCAGCTCACCCGTCCAGCGCCGGTAGAGGTCGTGCCGCACGCCGACGGCATCGAGCACCCGCCCGGCCACGAAGTCCACCAACTGCTGGGCGCTGCCCACCCCGGCGTAGAAACCGGGTGCGGCCGGCAGCACCACCGCCCCGGCGTCGTCCAGGGCCACCAGTTGACGCAGCGTCTGCCCGCTGAGCGGGGTCTCCCGGACGCACACCACCAGCGGCCTGCGCTCCTTGAGCACCACGCTCGCGGCCCGCTGCAGCAGGTCCTTGGACAGCCCGAGCGCGATCCCGGCGACGGAGGCGGTGCTGCACGGCACCACCAGCATCCCCTTGGCCGGGTAGGAGCCGCTGGAGGGCCCGGCCGCCAGGTCCCCCGCCGCCCAGTAGCGGACCCGGTCCAGGCCCACCGGCTGCGGCTTGCCGGTGTCCAGCGGCTGCTCCAGCCACTCCTGCAGGTCCTCCTGCCAGTGCCCGTCCCGGAAGGCGATCCCGGTCTCGTCCAGCAGGGTCAGCCGGGCGGCCCGGCTGACCACCAGGTCGACGTCCTCCCCGGCCGCCAGCAGCGCGCGCAGCACCGCCGCCGCGTACGGCGTCCCGGACGCCCCGGACACCCCGACCACCCAGGGCCGCCGCCCGGCGCCCCCGCCCGCACCCGGCCCGTCCGCACCTGCCTTGTTCAGCTCCACCCTGTCGACCCTACCGGCGGAGGTTGTTCGGCCCATTACCGCCTGAAGCGTTCAAACATGATTGCGACTGTCATACCGAGTCCCTATGGTTTCAGCTCTCTGCACGGCCCGTGCCGTGCTCATCACTGGGGGAACTCCGCCATGTCCTGCTCTGCCTGCAACGCCGCCGACGCCGTTTTCGGCGACGGCCACCCCTGCCCGGGCGCCGCCCAGGCCACCCCCGCCGGATTCGGTGCGCCGATGGCCGCATCGATGGCCGCCCCGCGCCCGCCGCTCTCGAACTCCTGGCAGAACACGGCCTGGCTGAGCATCGCCCTGTCCTCCGTCTACCTGGTCATCTGCGTGGTCCGGCTGATCTTCACCTTCCACGAGACCTCCCAGATCGAGAGCATCTTCAACGCGCCCGGCCCGAACTCCGTGGCCCAGCTCAACTCGCTGCAGAGCACCGACGACCTGCTGACCAACCTGACCCTGGTCGGGTTCATCGCCTACCTGGTCGGCTACCTCGTCTACTTCTCGGCCGTCCGCAAGACGGTCCGCGCCGCCGGGCTGAACCCCGCCATCCTGGTCAAGCACTGGACGTACTACGCCTGGCGCGGAGCGATCCTGGTCTCGCTGCTGACCTCGTTGTTCAATGCCAGCAGCAACAGCACCGACGCCTCCTCCGACGACCCGGCCCAGCTGGTCGCCCAGGTCAAGCACCTCGCCACGACCACCGAGCTCTATCTGGCGGCCCGTATCCTCACCATCGGCGTGCTGATCGTCGCGGTGGTCGTCATCCGCAACCGCGTCCGCGCGGCCATGCAGCAGGCCCAACCCACCGCCGCCTTCGGCGCCGGCTACCAGCCGCTGGGTATGGCCCCGCAGCAGTACTGACCCCCGAAGGCCCAGAACGACGCGAGCCCGCCCCGCCGGTGTCCGGCGGGGCGGGCTCGCGTCGTTCTGACTCAGCCCGGCCTCAGCCCCGGCCGAGGATGTGGAAGCCGATGTGCCGGCCGGACTTCTCCATCGCCGGGAAGAGCAGCCACAGCATGGAGTCCACCAGGTCCTGCTTGTCCGGGCCGACGCAGTACGGACGCAGGCCGACCGCCTCGATCAGCTCCGCCACCCGCGCCTCGTCGGCACCCGGCTGGGCGGTGAAGACGAGGTCGCCCTGGACGCCGTCCCAGGTCGGCTCCGCGTACGACTCCCACGGCTGCGAGTTGAAGGCGCGGGCGTACCGCGCGCCCGGCGCCAGCTCGGCCACGACCGCCGCCGAGTTCAGCACCGGGCCGGGGAAGCTGTTGCTCGCGTCGACGACCAGCTTGCCGTCGAGCGCCCCGCCGAGGGTGCGCAGCAGCCCGGAGACCTCGCCCCCGGGCACGGCGAGCAGGACGGTGTCGGCAGCCGCGACGGCCTCCGCAACGGTGTCGACCCGGGCGGCGGTGTCGCCCGCCGCCTTCGAGGCCAGCGGGTCGCGGGAGCCGAAGACCACGTCCAGACCGGCCCGGGCACAGGCCCGGCCGATGGTGCCGCCGATGTTGCCGCTGCCGATGACTGCAATGACGCCCATGGAGGTTCTCCCGTTCGACGGTGGACCCGACCGGTGTCGAGCCTACCGAAGAATGCCCCGAGGGCCCTCGGAATTCCGCCGAACGGCAAGGAATTCCAAGGGCCCTGACGATGTTTCAGCAGGGTTCGCGACGACCGGCTCAGACGCCCAGGCCGCGCAGCACCAGGTCCAGCAGGGCGAAGCCGAAGAGCGAGATCCCGACGAAACCGTTCACCTGGAAGAAGGCCCGGTTCAGCCGGGAGAGGTCGCCGGGCTTGACGATCGAGTGCTCGTAGACGAAGGCGCAGCAGACCACGATCAGGCCGACCCAGAAGGCCCAGCCGGCGTCGGTCAGCACCGCGTACCAGCCCAGCAGCAGCACGGTCACGAAGTGCGCGACCCGCGCCCCGCGCAGCGCGTTGTCCACGCCGAAGCGGGCCGGGACCGAACGGACGCCGTCGGCGCGGTCGGCGGCGACGTCCTGGCTGCCGAAGATCAGGTCGAAGCCGCCGATCCAGACGCCCACGGCCAGCCCCAGCACCAGGGCGTCCCAGGACCAGTGGCCGCTGACGGCCAGCCAGGCCCCGATCGGGCCCATCGCCTGGGCCAGGCCCAGGATCGCGTGCGGGAAGTCGGTGAACCGCTTGCCGTAGGGGTAGACCACCATCGGGATCACCGCGACCGGCGCCAGCGCCAGGCAGAGCGGGTTGAGCAGCGCCGCCGCGCCCAGGAAGACCAGCAGCGCGACCGCCGAGCCGACGTACGCGGTGCGCATCGACACCGCGCCGGTCACCAGCTCGCGTCCGGCGGTGCGCGGGTTGCGGGCGTCGATCTCGCGGTCGATGATCCGGTTCGCGGCCATGGCGAAGGTCCGCAGACCGACCATGGCGAGGGTGACCAGCAGCAGTTGCAGCCAGTGCACACGGCTGTTGTCGAGGAACATCGCCGTCAGCGAGGCGATGTAGGCGAAGGGGAGCGCGAAGACCGAGTGCTCGATCATCACCAGCCGCAGGAAGGCCTTGGTCTTCCCCTGGACCGACCCGGAGCCGGGCTCCGATCCGGGAGCGGGGGTGACGACTACGGCGCTCACAGGCCGTACTCCTTCCAGCGACGGGTGACGGTGGCGGCGGTGCCCGGGTCCGACTCGACCATCTCCGGCCAGCCGCCGTCCCGGGTGTAACCCTCCTCCGGCAGCTTACGGGTCGCGTCGATCCCGGCCTTGCCGCCCCAGAACTGCTGGTAGGAGGCGTGGTCCAGGTGGTCGACCGGTCCTTCGACCACGCTCAGGTCGCGGCTGTAGTCGACGTTGCCCAGGGCCCGCCAGGCCACCTCCTGGTAGTCGTGGACGTCGCAGTCGGCGTCCACCACCACGATCAGCTTGGTGAGCGACATCATGTGCGCGCCCCAGATGGCGTGCATCACCTTCTGGGCGTGCTTGGGGTACTTCTTGTCGATCGAGACGATCACGCAGTTGTGGAAGCCGCCGGCCTCGGGCAGGTCGTAGTCGACGATGTCCGGGACGATGATCTTCAGCAGCGGCAGGAAGAAGCGCTCGGTGAACTTGCCCAGCGGCCCGTCCTCGGTCGGCGGCCGGCCGACCACGATGGACTGCAGCAGCGGGCGCTTCCGCATGGTCACGCAGTCGATGGTGAGCGCCGGGAACGGCTCCTGCGGGGTGTAGAAGCCGGTGTGGTCGCCGAACGGACCCTCGGGCAGCAACTCCCCGGGCTCCAGCCAGCCCTCCAGCACCACCTCGGCGTCGGCCGGGACCTGCAGCGGGACGGTCTTGCAGTCGACCATCCGGATCCGCTCCCCGGCCACGAAGCCGGCGAACAGGTACTCGTCGATGTCGCCGGGCAGCGGCGCGGTCGCGGCGTAGGTCACGGCCGGCGGGCAGCCGAAGGCGATGGCGACCGGCAGCCGCTCGCCGCGCTTGGCGGCGACCGCGTAGTGGTTCCGGCTGTCCTTGTGGATCTGCCAGTGCATGCCGATGGTCCGCTTGTCGTGCCGCTGCAGCCGGTAGAGGCCGAGGTTGCGGATGCCCGAGTCGGGGTCCTTGGTGTGGGTGAGGCCCAGGTTGAAGAAGGAGCCGCCGTCCTGCGGCCAGGTGAACAGGGCCGGCAGCCGGTCCAGGTCGACCTGGTCGCCCTTGAGCACGACCTCCTGCACCGGGGCGTCCTCGCCCTTGACCTTCTTCGGCGGGACGTGGGTCATCCCGGCCAGCTTGCCGAAGGCCTCGCGGACGCCGGTGAAGCCGTGCGGCAGCTCGGGGCGCAGCAGGCCGGCGATCTTCTCGGCGATCTCCTCGGGACCCTTGAGCCCCAGCGCCTTGGACAGCCGCCGCTCGGTCCCGAAGACGTTCATCGCCAGCGGCATCGACGCGCCCTTGACGTTCTCGAAGAGCAGCGCCGGGCCCTTGGCCTTCTGCACCCGGTCGACGATCTCCCCGATCTCCAGGTACGGGTCCACCTCCACCTTGATCCGCTTGAGGTCGCCCTCGCGTTCCAGCGCCCGTAGAAAGGACCGAAGATCGTCGTATGCCATGCCTGCCAGTATCCGCCACTCGCTAGGCTGGCCTTCACCGGCACCCGCGCGCGCCCTCGCGCGCGCACCGCAGGCGCACCGTAGCCGGACGTACGTACGAAACGTACGCCGCGCGCCCGCAGAGACCCGTCGTTCCGACCGTTTACGGGATCCATACGCGCCCCGACACTGACCGTATGACAGCCGCCCCCACCGAGATCTCCGCCTACGGAGACCACGTCGTCGCCGTCGAACCCACCGGCGCCGAACCCGTCCCCGCCGAGGCCCGCCACGGCCGGCCGATCGGCCTGCTGTGGACCTGGACCTCACCCAATATGGAGTTCGCCACGGTCTTCGTCGGCGTGCTCGCCGTCGGCGTCTTCGGTCTGGGCTTCTGGCCGGCCGTGCTGGCCATCGTGCTCGGCACCGGCCTCGGCGCGCTCGCCCACGCCTTCCTCGGCCTCAGCGGCCCGCGCTTCGGCGTCCCGCAGATGGTGGCCGGCCGCTCCGCCTTCGGCTTCATCGGCAACGCGCTGCCGGCCGGGCTGAACGCGCTGACGGCCGGCATCGGCTGGTTCGCCGTCAACAGCGTCAGCGCCGCCTACGCGCTGAACACCCTGCTCGGCTGGCCGCTGCTGCTCTGCCTGTTCATCGTGGTGGTGCTGCAGGTGACCCTCGCCTACTTCGGCCACAACTTCATCCACAGCGCCGAGAAGTACGCCTTCCCGGTGCTGACCCTGATCTTCGTGGTCGCCTCGGTGGTGATCCTCGGCAAGTCGCACATCGGCTCCGCCAACGGCGCGCACGCCTTCCCCGGCGCGTTCCTGCTGACCGTCGGCGCGACCTTCGGCTACGCCGCCGGCTGGACCCCCTACGGCTCCGACTACACCCGCTACCTGCCGAAGGCGACGCCCAAGTGGGCGGTCGCGCTCTGGCCGGGCCTGGGCGTGCTGGTCTCCTGCGTGGTGCTGGAGGTCGTCGGCGCGGCCTCCGCGACCGTGCTGATCCCGGCGAAGCTGGCGGCCACCCTCTCCCCCACCGCCGCCTTCACCTACGCCCTGCCGGGCTGGCTGGCCGACTTCACCCTGCTCGCCATCGCGGTCGGCGGCATCGCCGCCAACGCGCTGAACATCTACTCGGGCGCACTGTCCTTCCTCGCCACCGGCATCAAGCTCCCGCCGTTCCTCCGCCGGGCCGGGGTCTCCCTGGTCTTCGGCATCGCCGGCACCCTGCTGGCCTGGTCCGGCCTGAGCGACTCGGCGACCAAGTACAACAACTTCCTGCTGGTCATCACCTACTGGATCGGCCCCTGGCTGGCCGTCACCTTCGTCGACCGCGCGCTGCGCCGGGGCGAGTCCGACGAGCGGACAGCCGCCCTGCTGGACGACCGCCGCCACACCAACTGGGCCGCCCCGCTGGCGATGGCGCTCGGCACCGGCCTCGGCGTCTGGCTGTTCTCCAACCAGACCGAGTACACCGGCCTGGTCGCCAAGCACGTCCCCGCCCTGGGCGACAGCGCCTTCGAGGCCGGCTTCGTCATAGCCGCCCTCCTCTACCTGGCCCTCCGCCTCGTCCCCGGCCTCGGCGGCGCCCGCGCCGCGGCTTCGTCCACTCCGACCGACCCCGCCCCGGACCCCGCCGGCGCGTAGCCCCGCCGCCCGAGCGGCCGACGAACACGGCGTGGATGCCCTCGCGAGACGAGGGTGTCCACGCCGTTCCGCGTTCTCGTCGGCGGCAGCGGTGGAAAAAGAAAGTCGCCCACCCGCACGACATCCTGGCGTCTCACGTAGTCATGAGAGGTATGCACGGGGATCACAGCACAGAAGAACAGGCGGGGACCGAGTGAAATCAGCACAGGAGGATGAGTACCTGGAGTTCGTGGCCGCGAGGGCGAAGGCGCTGTACCGCTCGGCGTACGTCCTCCCGGCAGGCGACACGCATCTCGCCGAGGACCTGGTCCAGGAGACCTTCAGCCGGGTGTACGTGCACTGGAACCGGGTGGCCGGTGCGGACAGCCCGGCGGCCTACGCCCAAACGGTTCTGGTCCGCGCCTTCCTCAGCCTGCGGCGGCGGCGAAGCACCGCCGAGCGCCCGACCGGGAACATGCCCGACAGTGCGGCAGTCGGCCCGGACACCGCGCTGCAGCTCACCCTGCTGGACGCGCTCGGTCAACTGCCGCCCCGCGACCGGGCGGTGCTGCTACTCCGCTACTGGGAGGACCACAGCATCGAGGAGACCGCCCGGATGCTCAAGCTGAGCAGAAGCGCGGTCCGCTCCCAGGGCACCCGCGCACTCGGCAGGGCGCGTGCGCTGCTCGGCGACAGCCTGTCCGACCTGATTCCGCACTGAGCACCCGTGCCCAGTGATCACGATCCGTTTCAAAGCCCATCAGCGACAGAGACAGGTGACTCCAGCATGCCGTTCGAAGCAGATCTCGCACATGCCCTGGACCGCACGACCGATTCCCTCGAACCCGATCTCACCGTGCTCCTCGGCGGAGCCGTCGAGCGCGGGCGGAGCCGTCGGCGTCGACGCAGCGCCGGCCTCGTCGCCGGGGTGGGCGCCTGCGCCGTGATCGCGGCAGCCGGCCTGCTGCTGCCCGGCGCACTGGCCGGGACCGGCTCCGCAGGATCCGACATGGAGCCGGTGGCGCTGGCGATGCCCCGCTCTGCGGTCACCGGCGCCCAGATGATCCAGGCCCTGGAACAGACGTTCCCCGGGGGCCGGTTCAGCCAGGTGACCGGACAGAGCAACAACCCCAGCGATCCGTCCGGCGGGTACGTCGCCAACGGCGAACTGGTCGTCAACGACGGACACGGCGCCGCCTTCGTCGGTGTCTCGGCCGAGCGGCTCAAGCTGCCACTCAGTGACACCGACGGCGACGGGCTGAACTGCGCGAGTTCACCCGCGCATGTCGCAGGCGGCACCTGCTCGCTGAGCGAGCTGCCCAGCAGTGCCGCGATTCCGGGCGGGGCCCTGGTGATGCTGGAGGAGAACAAGGCCGATCACCCGGCCGGTCCCGTCGCCGCCCACCGCTGGACGGTGACGGTGACCCTCAAGTCGACCGGCGCGCAGCTGCAGCTGGTGGAGTGGAACTCCATCGGCGGCGGCAGCGGCCCCGACACGCCGCCGCCGACCCGTGCCACTCCCCCGCTCTCCGAGCAGCAGGCAGTGGCCGCGCTCACCGGCGCCACCTGGGCACCGATCCTCGGTGCCGTCGGCTGACCTGCTCGGATCGGGCTGCGGCTCCGGGACCCGCCCGATCGGAGCGAGGACGACGGTGGGGCACGGCCCCACAAGGATCCCCCCATCGTCGTCCTCACGGCCGGCTACATGCTGCTGAGGCTCTCCGGCTCGATGACCACGATGACCCGCACCTCCCCCGGGCCCCAGTACCAGGGGTATGGCGTGCCGAGGTATCTCTGGGCGAGGGCCTCGATGTGCTCGGCCGCGCCTTCGGTGGTGATTTCGACCACCCGACCGCGCACCTGGAAGTAGTGCGGGAGGTTGTCGGCCTGGGAGACCGCGACGGCCACCCGCCCGTCGCGCTCGATGTTCCGGGTCTTGACGTGGCCCTTCGCGACGTTGATGATCACGTGCTTGTCATCGGTGTCGACCCAGGTCTGGGTCACCTGCGGCGAGCCGTCGGGCATGGTGGTGGCGACGTAGCCGATGCTCCGCTCACGGAGCAGGCCAAGCAGTTCTTCAGGCAGTTCCACAGCAGCCTCACAGACAGTCAGGTACAGCACCAGTACGGTCGCGACGCAGCGTACGGGCGCCCCGCCCGCGGAATCCGGAAAATCCCCGAGCAACCTGAAAGACAGTCAAGTACTGCATCAGAAACGGCTGTTGTGGTGGAATGGGGTCCGCTTCCGCACCCCGCTGCACCCGCCTCACCCCGCTGCGCGGAGCAGGCGGTGGGCGCAGCAGGCGAGGAGGAGTTCGTTGTGGGCGTCGGGGTCGCCGACGGGGAAGCCGAGGAGTGACTCGATGCGGTCCAGGCGCTGGTAGAGCGACTGGCGGCCGACGTGCAGCAGGGCGGCGGTGCGGGTGGGGCTGCAGCCGTTGCGGAGGTGCACCTCCAGGGTGCGGACCAGGTCGCTGGGGTGGGCGGCCTCCCACTCCAGCAGTGGGCCGACGGCGCGGCTGACCAGGTGGGCCAGTCGGTCGCGGGAGGCGGGGGTGAGGCCGTCGCCGGTCAGCTGCCGTTCCAGCGCCAGCGCGCGGGAGGAGGTGACCAGCGTGCCCAACGGCCCGCCGGGGCCCGCGCCGCAGCAGGAGGGCTCGGCGGTCGGGACGGTGAGGGCGAGGCCGAGGGTGGCCCTGGCCTCGCGCAGCGACTCGCCCCAGCGGCTCCAGGACGCGTCGGCGAGGGTGGCCGGGCCGAGCGCCACCGTGCACGGCAGACCCGGCGCGCCCGGGGCGGCCAGGGCCGTCTGCGCGGCGCGGACGGCGTCGCCCGCGCCCGTCGGGACGGCGAGCAGCGCGGCCAGTCCGCCCGCGACCGGGGCGCGCAGCAGTGCGGCGTCCAGCAGCAGCGCGGCCCGGTCCAGGGCGGCTGCCGCGCCGGGTCCGGTCGCCGCGATGCCGAGCAGCCGGTGGCTGCGCTCGGGCCGGAAGTCCAGGGCCCGGCAGCGGCCGAGGACGTCGGGCTGGCTGCGGGCGGTGCCGTCGGCGAGGTCGGTGAGCAGCTCGGCGGCGCGGCCGTCGCGGTCGGCGGCGGGGTGCGGCCGGTCGGCCAGCGACTGGGTGACGATGGCGGTGTTGGCGGCCTCGGCGATCCGGATGAACGGGACCACGGCGCGCAGCGCGACCAGCGGCAGGCCGCGTCTCCGGCTCTCGTCGAGCAGTTCGTAGGGCATCTCGGTGAGCGAGCGGCCGAGCTCCACCGCGATCCCGGCGACGCCGCGCTCGGCGAGCTCGCGGACGTAGTGGCGGCGCGCGCCGGCGTCCGCGCCGGCCAGGCCGAGGCCGGTAGTGAGCAGCAGTTCTCCGCCGGACAGCAGCGGGCCGATCTCGTAGATCTCGCTGGAGTGCACCCAGCGCACGGGGCGGTCCAGCTCCGACTCCCCGCAGAGGATCTCCGGCGCGGCGTCGCCGAGCACGTCGAAGGAGAGGATCTCGCGGAGCGTCAGTGCGGCCATGTGAGACTCCCGGGGCGAGTGGTGAACGGCAGAAGAACAGGGGTGGTTGCTCCCGACGGACAGGATGTCGGGCGCGGGGTGGGCTGGAGCGTACTTTCCGCACGTTGCCTCGGTGTTTCCGGGCCGGGAGAGTGGTGACATGACAGACATTGCGGAGCTCCTGGGCGTGGCCGTCGAGGAGGCCAGGCTCGGCCTGGCGGAGGGCGGCATCCCGATCGGGGCGGCGCTGTTCGGCCCGGACGGCGAGCTGCTGGGCCGCGGTCACAACCGCCGGGTCCAGGACGGCGACCCGTCGATGCACGCGGAGACGGCGGCCTTCCGGGCGGCCGGGCGGCTGCGCGGCTACGGCCGGACCACGATGGTGACCACGCTGTCGCCGTGCTGGTACTGCTCGGGCCTGGTCCGGCAGTTCGGCATCGGCCGGGTCGTCGTCGGCGAGGCGGAGACCTTCCACGGCGGCCACGAGTGGCTGGCCGAGCACGGCGTGCAGGTCACCGTGCTGGACGACCCCGAGTGCACCGCGCTGATGCGCGAGTTCATCGCCACCCGCCCCGAGCTGTGGTTCGAGGACATCGGCGAGTAGCGACACCGGCGAACAACAGACGCCGGCGAGCAGGCGTTCGGTCCACCCCCCAACAGAGGAGCAGCATGTCCCCGCGCATACCGGTGATCGACCTCGTCCCCTGGCTGTCGGACGATCCCGAGGCCCGTGCCCGTACCGCCGCCGCCGTGGACGCGGCGCTCAGCCGGGCCGGGTTCCTGCTGGTCACCGGCCACGGGGTGAGCCTGGAGATGCGGGAGAGCGTCCGGGCCGCCGCCCGGGCCTTCTTCGCGCTGCCGACCGAGGTCAAGCAGCGCTTCTCGGTCGGCGTCGGCGGACGCGGCTGGCTGGCGAAGGGCGCGGAGGCCAACGGATACTCGGAGGGCACCGAGACCCCGCCGGACCTGAAGGAGTCGTGGACGGTCGGCGCGGACCGGCCGACCGGCGACGCCGAGATCGACGACTTCTGGTTCCGGCCGAACCGCTGGCCGACCGAGGAGGCCCCGGCGCTGCAGCGGACGGTCGAGGCGTACCTGGCGCGGATGCAGGTGGTCGCGGACGAGGTGCTGCGGCTGCTGGCGGCGGCGCTGGGCGAGGAGCCGACGTTCTTCACCGACCGCACCCGGCACCCCACCTACACCCTGAACGTCAACTGGTACCCGGGCACCGGCGTGGTCGGCGAGCCGCAGCCGGGCCAGTACCGGATCGGTCCGCACACCGACTTCGGCACGGTGACGCTGCTGGACCGGCAGCAGGGCAAGGGCGGGCTGCAGGTCTGGATCCCCGAGGAGGACGGCGGCGCAAGCTGGGAGGACGCGCCGTTCGATGCGGAGGCGCTGACGGTGAACATCGGCGACCTGATGGCCCGTTGGACCGGTGACCGCTGGACCTCGGGCCGGCACCGGGTGCTGCCGCCCTCGCCGGACGCGCCGGAGGAGGACCTGATGTCGCTCGTCTACTTCTACGAGTGCGACCCGCACACCATCGTCGCCCCGACCGGAGGGCCGGTCGCGTACGAGCCGGTGGACTCGTCGGCATACCTGCGGGGCAAGCTCGACGCCATCACCGTGGGCTGACCACGGTCTGCAACAAGCGAGGTGACGCCGCATCATCCCCTGATGCGGCGTCACCTCATGCGTCCGGCCGGGCCGGCTCAGCTGTGGCCGAGCTCCTCGTCCTGGTCGGCGCTGCCGACCGAGCCGCCCTCGCGGTCCGGGTGCAGCGGCATCGGCTCGACCGCGAACTCGTCCAGCACCGGCGGGACGGGCTGCGGCGGGGCGGGCAGCACCGCGGCCTCGGAGTGGCCGCCGCAGCCGTAGTTGAGCGCCACCACATGCCCGTCGGCCGGGCCGAACTCGTTGGCGCAGATGCCGAAGGTCTGGCTGAGGGTGCCGGCCACCGGCACCAGGAAGCCGCAGGAGGCGCAGTCGGCCGGGGCGGCCTGCGCCATCGGGGTGTGCGCGCCGTAGTCCTTCTCCCAGCGGTCGGCCGCCAGGTGCAGCCCGAGCCGGGACAGCACCCGGACCCGGCCGAGGCCGAGTTCCTCCGCGACCGCCGCGATCGCGCCCCGGTTGGTCGGCGCCGCCAGCTCCTCGCCCAGCGCCGCCGCGACCGGGGACTCGCCCGCCTCGGCCTCGGCCCCGGCGACCTCGCCGACCAGCGCCTCGGCCGCCGCGACCAGCGCGGAGTTCGGCGCGGGCTCGTCGGCACCGGACCAGCCGGGCTCGAGCCGCAGGTCGTCCTCGTCGGTCGGCAGCAGGTCACCGGGGCCCATGTCGCCGGGGCGCAGCCGCTCGCTCCAGGGCACCCACTGCGGCGCGACCAGCGCCTCCGGGCCGGGGAGCAGCACCGTTTCGTCCAGCGTGACCAGCTTGCTGCGCGACGCACGGGTCACCGTGACGGCCCAGCGCCAGCCCCGGTACGCCCATTCGCGGGTCGCGAAGTAGTGGGTGACGACCCGCTCGCCGTCGACGTCCACACCCAGGTGCTCACCGACGGCGGCCTCGCCGGCGGCGTCGACGGCGGCAGCCCGCGCAAAGTCGACGGCTTCGGCACAGAGTCGGTCAGGGGTACGGCTTCGCGTCGTCGCAGCACTCATCACAGGATCGATTCTCTCCCAAAGACTTACCCCTGGATTGCCACCGGCTCCGGGCGGCACGGCGCGGGCTGTCCACCGGAGGGTGTTGGACGTCCATTCTGCGGGACATGGAGCACCGCAACCGAACGGCAGACAGAGGGCACGCTACCGGTTGGTCCGCCTCGCCGGACAGTACCCCTTTTCCTGCGGCGGATGGTCCTGTCCTGGCCGAATGGGCCGCGTCCGGCCCGGAAATGCCGTATGACCGGGCGTCCGGTCGGGCAGGATGGGCCTCGTGGCCGATGATGCGCCCCCGGAGTCCGAGGCCGGGAGCCCGGAGCGCCCCTCCCCGTCCGGACCGACGGGGGGCGAGGGGCGGGCTGTCGGGCGCGGACGCTCGCGGCTGAGCCGGGTCGCGGACCGGGCGCACCGCGCCGCCGGGGCCACCGCCGTCGGCACCGGGCGGGCCGTGGGCGCGACCGGGCGCCGGATCCGCCGGGCCACCTCGGCCGAGGGCGCGGGCGAGTCCGGCCTGGCCAAGCTGATCGAGCTGCACGCGGTGAACTCGGCCGGCGACATGATGGTGACCGTGGCGCTGGCGTCCACCATCTTCTTCTCGGTGCCGACCGGCGAGGCCCGCGGCCGGGTGGCCCTCTACCTGCTGATCACCATGGCGCCGTTCGTGCTGCTGGCACCGGTGATCGGGCCGCTGCTGGACCGGCTGCCGAGCGGTCGACGCAGCGCCATGGCGCTGTCGATGCTGGCCCGGGCCGCCATCGCCTGGATGATGACCAGTTCCATCGCCGGCGGCGGCCTGGCCGTCTACCCGGAGGCACTGGGCGTGCTGGTCGCCTCGAAGGCGTACGGGGTGGTCCGCAGCGTGGTCGTGCCCCGGCTGCTGCCGGTCCGGGTGACGCTGGTGAAGGCCAACGCCCGGGTGACCCTGGCCGGGCTGCTGGCGACCGGGCTGGCCGGCGCGGTCGGCGGGCTGCTGCACCTGATCGGCCCGGACTGGCCGCTCCGCGGGGCGTTCCTGGTCTACCTGGGCGGCGCGCTGCTGGCCTTCCAGCTGCCGCACCAGGTGGACCTGGCCAAGGACGAGGAACGGGCGCTGCTGCACACCCGCCCCCCGGACGAGCCCCGGCTCCGGCTGCGGGCGGTGGGCCCCTCGGTGGTGCTGGCGCTGGGCGCGGAGGGCACGCTGCGCGGGCTGTCCGGGTTCCTGACCTTCTTCCTCGCGTTCCTGCTGCGGGTGCACCCGGCCAACGGCCTGTCCTCGACGGAGGCGCTGGGCCTCGTGGTCGGCGCGCTGGGCATCGGGAACGCCCTGGGGACGGCGCTGGGCTCCTGGCTGCGCTCCCGGGGACCTGAGATCCTGGTCACACTCCTGCTGGCGATCGCCGCCGCCGCGGCCATGGCCGCCGCCGTCTTCTACGGCATGCTCACCCTGACCCTGCTGGCCGGCACCGCCGGAGTGACCCAGTCGCTGGGCAAGGTCGCGCTGGATTCACTGATCCAGCGGGACGTGCCCGAACGGGTCAGAACCTCGGCCTTCGCCCGCTCGGAGACGCTGATGCAGCTGGCCTGGGTGCTCGGCGGCGGGCTCGGCATCGTGCTGCCGCTGATCGGCCGGGTCGGCACGGGCACGGCGGCCGGACTGCTGCTGCTCGCGCTGGTGCTGACCCTACGCGGGCTGGTCCGACTGCCACCGGCGTCCCGGCGGGTCGTGGGTGCCCCCGACGTGGCTTGATCGCGGAGGCCGGGTAGCCTCAGCACCATGAGTATCAACCGTGCTGTCCTCGCCCTCGGAGCCGTCGCCGTCGTGGGCGTCGCCACGGTCGGCGCCTCCGCCGCCCTTGCCAACCACTACGGCAAGCCCGTGCCCAAGGTCGCCGTGACCACCGGGGCCAACTGGACCCAGATCGCCCCGACCGCGGACTGCTACAACAGCGGCAAGCCGCTCACCGCAGCGCAGCAGAAGGCATGCGGGGCGAGCTACGCCACGCTGTTCAAGGCCGGGAAGCTGAAGACGATCACCGTCGCCCCGAACGCGGACTTCTCCATCACCATGGACAAGATCGGCGCGGACGAGGGCTGGTCGGCCGTGAGCATCGGCAGCCAGCCGGTCGCGCAGACCACCAAGCAGTACGCGGGCAACCTCTCCGCCGCCGCGCTGATCTCGACCGCCAACAGCGCCGAGGCCCAGGCCGCGCAGCAGGCCGGGGCAAGCAGCGCGCCCGCGACGATGACCTCCGTGCCGGTCCAGGTCACCGAGGGCGACGGCACCAACATCTACGGCCTCTGGTACTTCCTGATCAAGCAGAACCCGAGCTGACGACCATTCGCCGGCCGGACCCGACCGACCCGATGCCGCTGCCGCGCCTGCTCGTCGTCACCGCCGTCGCCCCCGAGGCGGCGGCGGTGCTGCGCGGTGTGACGACGGCGCTGCCGCACACCGGACCGGTGGAGGTCGCGCTGCCGGGCGGGCTGCTGCTGACCCGCTGCGGCCCGGTGGACGTCCTGGCCGCCGGCGTCGGCCCGGCCGCCGCCGCGGCGGCCACCGCCACCGCGCTGACCACCACAGCCCTGACCGCCGCCGCCCCGGCCTGGGCCTACCGGCTGGCCGTCTCCGCCGGGATCGCCGGCGGCTTCGCCCCGGCCGCGCCGCTGGGCTCCGCCGTGGCCGCCGAGGCGATCGTCGCCGCCGACCTCGGCGCGGACACCCCCGAGGGCTTCGCCGACGCCGCCGAACTCGGCTTCGGCCGGGTCCGCCACACGACCGTCCACGCCGAGCTGGTCGCCCGCCGGCTGCGCGGCGCCGGGGTGCCGACCGCGCTGGGCACCGTGCTGACCGTCTCCACGGTCACCGGCAGCGCCGAGCGCGCCACCGCGCTGACGGACCGCCACCCGGGCGTGGTGGCCGAGGCCATGGAGGGTTTCGGTGTGGCCGAGGCCGCCGCCGCGCACGGCGTCCCGGTGCTGGAGCTGCGGTCCGTCTCCAACGCCGTCGGCCCCCGGGACCGGGCGGCCTGGCGGATGGGCGAGGCGTTCGCCACGCTGGAGCAGGTCTTCGCCCACCTCCCCTACGCCGACCTGACCAGCTGACACCTCTTGCCCCCAGCCCACAGGAGCCGCCGTATGACCGGCACCAGCAGCACCAGCCTGAGCACCGCCTACTCGCCCTGCCCGAACGACACCTTCACCTTCCACGCCTGGGCGCACGGCCTGGTGCCGAACGCGCTGGCGCCGGAGGTGGCCTTCGCCGACATCGACATCACCAACGGCCTCGCCGAGCGCGGCGAGCTGGACGTGCTGAAGATCTCGTACGCGGCGCTGCCCTGGGTGCTGGACGAGTACGCGCTGCTGCCCTGCGGCGGCGCGCTGGGACGCGGCTGCGGCCCGCTGGTGCTGACCGGCCCGGACGCCTCGGCGGACCCGGCCGACCTGGCGGGCCGGACGGTCGCGGTGCCGAGCGAGCGCAGCACCGCCTACCTGCTGTTCCGGCTCTGGGCGGCGGAGGCGGTGCCCGGCGGGCTGGGCGAGATCGTGGTGCTGCCCTTCGACGAGATCATGCCGGCCGTCCGCGACGGCAAGGTCGACGCCGGGCTGGTGATCCACGAGGCCCGGTTCACCTATCAGCGCTACGGGCTGCGCTCGCTCGCCGACATGGGCGAGGCGTGGGAGGCCGCGACCGGCCTGCCGATCCCGCTCGGCGCGATCATCGCCCGCCGTTCCCTCGGCGCGGAGCGGCTGGCCGAGCTGGCCTCGGCGATCCGCGCCAGCGTCCGCTACGCCTGGGCGCACCCGGAGGCCAGCCGCGGCTATGTGCTGGAGCACGCGCAGGAGATGGACCCGGCCGTCGCCGACCAGCACATCGCGCTGTATGTGAACGACTTCACCGCTGACCTGGGCGCGGACGGCTACGCGGCCGTGCGCGGCCTGCTGGAGCGCGCGGCGGCGGCCGGCCTGGTGCCGGCGACGGCCCCGGGGGCGTTGGACTTCCCCGGGGCCTGACGCCGAGACCGCTGCGGTCGGTGGCGCGGCTCAGACGTCCAGCTGGTCCGCGACCGCCCGCAGCAGCGTCGCGACCTGGTGGCCGGCCTGCTTCTCCGGGTACCGGCCGCGCTGCAGCCCGGGCAGGATCCGCTCCAGCAGCGTGGTCAGGTCCTGGACGATCGGCGCGAGGTCGTCCGGCTTGCGCCGGTTGGCCGCCGCGAGCGAGGGCGCGTCCTCCAGCAGCGTCACCGACAGCGCCTGGTCGCCCCGGTGGCCCGCGACCACGCCGAACTCCACCCGCTGGCCGGGCTTCAGCGCCTCGACCCCGGCCGGCAGCGCCTTGGAGTGCACGAAGACGTCGCCGCCGTCATCGCGGGAGAGGAAGCCGAAGCCCTTCTCGGTGTTGAACCACTTGACCTTGCCCGTGGGCATCAGGGACCTCGTCGCTGGTGAGTCGGAGAGAGAACAGTGTGGGTGGAGCGGAACGGGCGCCCGGCCGCCGCTTGCTGGACCGTGCAGTCTGGATGGACCGTGCAGTGGCGACAGACTCCGGCGGAATGCCGGGTGGATCAGGGCCGAGCCATTGTTCCAGGTCGGCACCGTGATGATCGAGTGAATTCCCCCGGCTGGAGCCATCGGCCCCAGGGGGTGCCGGGATGTGCGGTACGCCGGAAGCGTCTCGCTGTCGCGGCCATGGTGCACCCCCGATCGATCCGTCTGCGGGGCGGCGGCCACTGGTGGTCGCGACGCAGTCCCCGTGCGTGACGTGCATACCCGGCGAAAGCGGCGGCTTAACCCCCCGACCGGGGACGGCGCGGATCGCGGCGGAAGTATCGTGGTGCCGTGACTACCGAAACCCCGAAGCCCGGCGACACCCTGGTCCGGGTCGGCGCGATCCTGTTCCTGATCGGCGCCGTCGCCACCGTCGTGACGGTGGCCCCGCTCTTCCTCCATCTGCACCGGCTGCCGACGCCCGCCTACTTCGTCTGCATGGTGATGCCGCTGGGCTTCGCGGTGGCCCTGGCCGGGCTGCTGACCTCGGCCCGGAGCCAGCGGCGCGGCGCGGTCGCGGCCCGCGGCTGATCAGACCCGGGCGGCCAGGTGCCCGGCCAGCCAGTCCGGGAAGTCGGTGAGGTCGGCCAGCACCGTGGCCGCGCCGGCCGCCGTCAGCGCGGCGGCGTCGTAGGGCCCGGTGCTGACGCCGACCGGGACGGCCTCGGCCGCCAGCGCGCCCGCGATGTCGCCGAGGTGGTCGCCGACGTAGACGGCGGCGCCCTCCGCGCGCAGCACCGTCCCCTTCTCCGGACCGAAGACCGTGCCGTGCAGCGCGTCCACGTCCAGTTCCAGCGCGTCCAGGTTCAGCCGGGCGTTGGGCCCGTACTTGCCGGTGACGACGATGGCGCGGCCCCCGTGGGCGCGGACGGCGGCGATGGCCGCGTGCGCGCCCGGCAGCGCCAGGCAGCCGGCCACCGCGTGCTCGGCGTAGATGGCGCGGTAGCGGTCGGCTACCGGGTCGACGGCCTCGGCCGGGAACCAGTTGGCGAGCTCCCGCTCGACCGGCGGGCCCAGCCGGCTGACCGCCAGGTCGCTGTCGATCGCGACCCCGGTCTCGGCGGAGAGCAGGTCGTAGGCGACCTTGATCCCGGGCCGCGAGTCGATCAGCGTCATGTCGAGGTCGAATCCGACGGTGAGCCCCGCTCGTGAGTCCATGACGATCACTCTACGGCGCGGCCTGCTCGGGCCCGCCGCACGCAGACTGTCCGGATTCCTCCGGCTACAACTCTTGTGACCCACATCACTCAGAGCCACCATGGCAGGATGCCGACCACAGAGCAGGCAGCAGCGGAGCTTTCAGCACAGCGGGCGCGGACGGAGCGGAAGGAGTCCATCGCCCATGGATTCGACCTGGTCGCGCCGGTCTACGGCACGGCGGGCGGTGAGTTCTTCCGGAGCCTCGGCCGACGGCTGACGGCCTTCGCCGGGATCAAGCCCGGGGACCGGGTGCTGGACCTGGGCTGCGGCCGGGGCGCGGTGCTCCTCGCCGCCGCCGACGCCGTCGGCCCGGACGGCTACGCGGCCGGGATCGACCTCTCGCCCGAGATGGTCCGCGCCACCGCCGCCGACGCGGCCGGACGCGGGCTGCGCAATGTCGCGGTCCGGGTCGGGGACGCGGAGGACCCGGGGTTCCCCTCCCACTCCTTCGAGACGGTCACCGCCGGGCTGATGATGTTCATCACCCCGGAGCCGGAGGCCGTGCTCGCGGCGGTACGCCGGGTGCTGGTGCCCGGCGGCCGGTTCGCCATGACCACGCTCTGCCCGGAGCAGACCGGCTGGCAGGCGGCCCTGCACGCCGCGCTGGCCTTCCAGGAGCCCCCGCCCGGCGCGCTGCCGACCACGGTCAAGGGCGGCAACGGGCGCTTCGACACCCTGGACGGCATCGCCACGACCATGGCCCGGGCCGGCTTCGCCGAGGTGCGCACGGTCGAGGACGAGCATGCCGCCCCGGTCGCCGACGCCGAGGCCTGGTGGGCCTCGGTCTGGGCGTCCGGGGTCCGCGGCGCGCTGGAGAAGATCCCCGAGCAGCGCCGGGCGGAGGCGAAGGCGGCGGCCTTCGCCGTGGTCGACGGCCTGGCCGTGGACGGGGTGCTGACCCGGCGCACCGGTGTCCGGTTCACCACTGCGGTCAACCCGATTGCGGTCGGCCCGACTACGGTCACCCCGCTCGTCGGCTGATCCGCCAGGCCAGGAACAGCGCCGAGCCGCCCGCCGAGGTGCGCAGCCACAGTCCGGCGGCGGAGGTCAGCGCCGACCTGGCCGCGTCAGTGCTCAGGTGGTGCCCATGGAACTGGGAGTAGAGCTGGAAGCCGAAGACCAGGGCTGCCACCACCGGGATCCAGATCGAGGCGACCCGCGCGGTGTTGAGGCCGAGCCGCCGGGCGGAGTAGGCGAAGAACCAGCCCAGCAGCACCACGTACCAGAGGTCCAGCACCGCGCCGGCCGCCAGCACCAGCGCCGCCAGCGACTCCACCAGCGGCAGCCGCCCGCGCGGGACCGGGGCCGCGGCGGCCGAGCCGCCGGACGGCCGGAGCATCCGGCGCAACAGTGAGCCGCGCGGGTCTGGGGCAATGGCCTCCGCCGCCTCCTGCTCCGCCTCGGCCCCGGCGCCGAAGTCGTCCTCGACCGGCTGCCGCTGTCCGGGCACGCCCGGCTCGGGCTCCTCCTCCAGGCCGAGGAAGTCGGCCGAGTAGGAGGCGGACCAGCCGGGCATCTCCGGCCCGTCGACGCCCGACCGGCCACCCGGCCGCCCCCCGCCCGCGAAGCCGGTGCCACCCCCCGGGCCGGGACCGGCGCCAACGGGCGCGGGCGGCTCCGGCGGCACCGGCAGGTCCGCCGGCGAGACGGTGTACCGCCACGGGATCGAGGGCACGGGCTTCGGCACCGCCGGGCGCTGCGCACCGTCCTCGTCCGGCTCGCCACCCGGCACTCCGTTGTGCACGGCCTGCCGGACCACCTCGTCCGGCGTCCCGAGACCGGAGAGGATCTTCCGTACCGCCGAGGCCTCGGCCCGCTGCGCCCCGGAGGAGTCGCCGCGTCGGCCGTCGATGTCCTGCCGGAGGCCGGCCACCAGCCGGGACCGCTCGGCCGCGGTCAGGCTGGTGGCCTGTGCCAGGTCCCCGACCCGGCTCAGGTAGTCGTAGACGATCTGGTCGCTCTCGATGCCCATGACGACGCCCCTCCCGGTCGGCACCCCAGCTGTCCCGCCCCGAGCATAGGGCGCTGCTCTCGTGCGTACCCGCAGATCCGGGCGCTATCCCCGGCACCACGAGGGCGCGCGGCTCGCCGGAAGCTCCCGGGCGGGCGATCCGCGCTGAATGGCCTTCCGCCGAAGGACGGGACTAGCCTGGGTCGGATGAGCAGCCGAAGAAGCGGGCAGAACGGCAGCGCCGGCCCCGCACCGCGCACCACCGCGCCGCGCACCCTCGCGGAGGAGCTGCGCGCCCGGCCGGACGACGGCCTCGCCGCCCTGCTCCGCGCCCGCCCCGACCTGCTCAATCCCGTGCCCGGCGACCTCACCCAGCTCTCCACCCGGCTGTCCACCCGCGCCTCCGTGGTGCGCGCGCTGGAACGGCTCGACCGCTTCACCCTGCAGACCGCCGAGGCGCTGGCCGTCGCCCCCGACGACAGTCCGCTCCCGGTGCTGACCACGCTGCTGGACGGCGCCCGACCGACCGCGCCGCTGGCGGTGCTCCGGGAACAGGCCCTGGTCTGGGGCCCCGCCGACCGGCCGCGGCTGGTCCGGACCGCCCGCGACGTGCTCGCGCCCACCGGCGGCACCCCCGGGCCGACCGGGCTCGGCCCGCCCTTCGCCGAGGCCGCCGCCGGGCTCTCCCCCGGGCGGCTGCAGGACGTCCTCGCCGACGCCGGACTGCCCGCCACCCACGACCCGGTCAGCGCCGTCGCCGCGCTGGCCGCGCTGTGGGCGGACCGCGAGCGGGCCGAGGCGCTGCTCGCCACCGCCATTCCCGGGGTCAAGGACGTGCTGCGGCGGCTGATGTGGGGTCCGCCGCACGGCGCCACGCCCGCCCGCGGGGTCCGCGCGGCCGAGGCCAGGACCCCCGTCGAGTGGCTGCTCGCCCGGGGCGCGCTGCTGCCCTCGGGCCCCGACAACGTCGTGCTGCCGCGCGAGGTGGCGCTGCACCTGCGCGGCGGACGCGCCCACCGGCAGGTCGAGCCGAAGCCGCCGGCCGTGGCGGTGGCGAGCCGGCACGACCTGGAGCAGAC
Organism: uncultured Actinomycetota bacterium; assembly: GCA_963743515.1. GTDB lineage: Bacteria > Actinomycetota > Actinomycetes > Streptomycetales > Streptomycetaceae > Streptacidiphilus. The sequence continues at coordinate 279,491 of CAVUQN010000028.1, read as the reverse complement.
CGACCGTGCCGCGGCGGCGCAGGCGTTCACCGCCGTGCGGACCGTCGAGGAGACGCTGGACCTGTGGAGCGCCGAACCGCCCGCCGTGCTGCGCACCGGCGGCCTCGGCGTCCGTGAGCTGCGCCGTACCGCGACCGCGCTGGACCTGCCGGAGCCGGAGACCGCCTTCTGGCTGGAGCTGGCCTTCGGCGCCGGCCTGCTCGCCGCCGACGGCGAGGCCGCCGAGCGGTGGATGCCGACCCCGCTGTTCGACGAATGGCTGCGGCAGCCGGTCGCCGAGCGCTGGCTGCTGCTGGCCCGGGGCTGGCTGGCGGCGACCCGGGTCGCCGCCCTGGTCGGCAGCCGGGACGCCAAGGACCGGGTGCTGTCCGCGCTCGGCGACGGACTCGACCGCTCGATCGCGCCCGAACTGCGCCGCGATGTACTGCGGGAGCTGGCCGAGCTGCCGCCGGGATCGGCCCCGGAACCGGCCTCGCTGCTGGAGCGGCTGCGCTGGCAGCACCCGCTGCGCGGCGGCAGCACCCGGGACCGGCTGGTCGACTGGACCCTCGTCGAGGCCGAACGCCTCGGCCTGAGCGGACGCGGCGCGCTCGCCTCCTATGCCGCGGCGCTCACCGCCGGCGAGGACCCGACGGCGGCGCTGGCCCCGCTGCTCCCCGAGCCGCTGGACCAGGTGATCCTGCAGCCGGACCTGACCGCGATCGCCCCCGGGCCGCTGCACACCCCGCTGGCGCAGACCCTCGCGGTCGCCGCCGACATCGAGTCCAAGGGCGGGGCGACGGTCTACCGCTTCACCCCGGACTCGGTCCGCCGGGCGCTGGACGCCGGGCGCACCGCCGACGAGCTGCACGCCTTTCTGGCCGCCCACTCCAGCACCCCGGTCCCGCAGCCGCTGACCTACCTGGTCGACGACGTGGCCCGGCGGCACGGCCGGCTCCGGGTCGGCGCGGCCTCGGCGTACCTGCGCTGCGACGACGACGCGCTGCTGGCGGAACTGCTGGCGGACCGGCGGGCGGCGCAACTGCGGCTGCGGCGGCTGGCGCCGACGGTGCTGGCGGCGCAGGCCGACCCGGTGACCGTGCTGGCGCAGCTGCGGACGATGGGCTACGCGCCGGCGGCGGAGTCCGCCGACGGCGATGTGCTGATCTCCCGCCCCGACGCCCGGCGCACCCCGCCGCGCAGCGCTCCGGTCCCGGTACCCGACGGTCCGCCGCCGGTGTCGGCGGCGCTGCTGGGCGCGGCGGTGCGCAGCGTCCGGGCCGGAGACCGGGCGGCGACGGCGGTGCACCGGGAGCCGGGGGCTGCCCCCGCCGAGCTGCCGCGCACGGCCGCCGCCGAGACCCTGGCGGCGCTGCAGACGGCGGTGCTGACCGGCGAGCGGGTCTGGATCGGCTATGTGAACGCGGAGGGCTCGGCCAGCCAGCGGGTGGTGGAGCCGGTCCGGGTGGCCGGCGGCTTCGTGACCGCCTATGACCAGGCCCGCGAGGAAATGCAAACGTTCAGCCTGCATCGGATCACTGGTGTCGCAGAGTTGGCCGAGGATTTCTGAGAGTTGTCTAGGATTCTCCTGACAGTTCGCGGAACCGGTCGGGAACGGACACGCGTCTCGCACCACGTCCGTCCCCTTCCTCGGAGCGCCCCATCATGCGTACCCAAATCACCCGTCGTCCCCGCGCCCTCCGGGGTGGCCTGACGGCCGCCATAACCGCGACAGCAGCCGCCGCGCTGCTGCTCACCGGCTGCGGCTCCTCGGCCCCGAAGGCCGGCTCGCAGGACCTCGCGACCACCGCCCCGTCGTCCCCGGCGGCGGTCCCGTCCACTCCGGCGCCCTCGCCCTCGAACACCGCGGTCTCGCTGCCGACCGGTCCGAAGGCGGCGCTGAAGCTGTTCGAGACCACTTCGGTCGGCCCGATCTACGAGACCACCCTGCACGGCGCCAAGTCCGGCGTCTCCGGCAAGGTCTGGGTCTGGCTGCCGCCGCAGTACAACGACCCGAAGTACGCCAACTACGGCTTCCCGGTGGTGACCGCGTACGCGGGCGGCGCCAGCGACGGCTACAACACCTGGACCGACCAGGGCCAGCTGCCGCTGCTGGTCGACGACGTCTCGCTGGCCAAGCAGGGCAAGGCCAGCCCGTTCATCATGGTGATGCCGATCCAGAACTTCCACGAGGACGAGAACCGGCTGCTCGACTGCAGCGACATCCCGGGCCAGCAGAAGATGGGCACCTGGATGGGCGTCGACGTCCCCGACTTCGCCCGCGCCAACTTCCGCACCCTGACCAGCCGAAACGGCTGGGGCGTGATGGGCGCCTCGACCGGCGGCCTGTGCAGCGCCAAGCTGGCGCTGCAGTTCCCGCAGACCTTCGCCGCCGCCGTCCCGATCGACGGCTACTTCCTGCCGGACTCGCTCTACTGGAAGGGCCACCACGCGGAGTGGGCCGCCAACGCTCCGCAGCTGATGGTGGCGCACACCACCGCCGACGTCAGCATGCTGGTCACCGCCGGCGGTGCCGAGGCCTACGAGGAGAACGTCGTCCAGGCGTTCATCAACGCGGCGAAGGGCTCGCCCTCGGTCCACCTGACCTACTACGTGCTGCCCAACGCCCAGCACCTCACCTCGGACTTCAAGCGGCTGATCCCGATGACGCTGGAGTACCTCACCCAGCACCTCTCCCCGCCCACGGCGGGCTGATCGGCTGCCGGTCCGCGCATCCGCGCCCCGCGCCGGGGCGCGGATGCGTCACACTGGAGGGTCCGCCCCGCGCTCGGCACCCACCGGAGGACCCGCACGTGAACGATGGACCGCTGATCGTCCAGTCCGACAAGACCCTGCTGTTGGAGACCGGCCACCCCAAGGCCGCCGACTGCCGGCGGGTGATCGCGCCCTTCGCCGAGCTGGAGCGCGCGCCTGAGCACGTCCACACCTACCGGGTCACCCCGCTCGGGCTGTGGAACGCCCGCGCCGCCGGGCACGACGCCGAGCAGGTCATCGACGCACTGGTGACCTACTCGCGCTACCCGGTGCCGCACGCGCTGCTGGTCGACGTCGCCGACACCATGGCCCGCTACGGACGGCTGACGCTGTCCAAGCACCCGGTCCACGGACTGGTGCTGACCTCGACCGACCGCCCGGTACTGGAGGAGGTGCTGCGGTCGAAGAAGATCATCCCGCTGGTCGGCGCACGGCTGGACGCCGACACCGTCGCCGTCCACCCCTCCGAGCGCGGGCAGATCAAGCAGGTGCTGCTGAAGCTCGGCTGGCCGGCCGAGGACCTGGCCGGATACGTCGACGGCGAGGCGCACCCGATCGAGCTGAACCAGGACGGCTGGGAGCTGCGCCCCTACCAGCAGCAGGCGGTCGAGGGCTTCTGGCACGGCGGCTCCGGCGTGGTGGTGCTGCCCTGCGGTGCAGGAAAGACCCTGGTCGGGGCGGCGGCGATGGCCACCGCCAAGGCAACCACGCTGATCCTGGTCACCAACACCGTCTCGGCCCGGCAGTGGAAGCACGAGCTGGTCAAGCGGACCTCGCTGACCGAGGACGAGATCGGCGAGTACAGCGGCACCCGCAAGGAGATCCGCCCGGTCACCATCGCCACCTACCAGGTGATGACGACCAAGCGGAAGGGCGTCTACGCCCACCTGGAGCTGTTCGACTCCCGCGACTGGGGCCTGGTCGTCTACGACGAGGTGCACCTGCTGCCCGCGCCGATCTTCCGCTTCACCGCCGACCTCCAGGCCCGCCGCCGGCTCGGGCTGACCGCGACCCTGGTCCGCGAGGACGGCCGCGAGGGCGACGTCTTCTCGCTGATCGGCCCCAAGCGCTTCGACGCGCCCTGGAAGGAGATCGAGGCCCAGGGCTACATCGCGCCGGCCGACTGCTGCGAGGTCCGGGTCACCCTCACCGACTCCGAGCGGCTGGCCTACGCCACCGCCGAGCCCGAGGAGCGCTACCGCTTCTGCGCCACCACCGCCACCAAGCGCCGGGTCACCCAGGCCCTGGTGGAGAAGCACCGCGGCATCCCGACCCTGGTCATCGGCCAGTACATCGACCAGCTGGACGAGCTGGGCGAGGCGCTGGGCGCCCCAGTGATCAAGGGCGAGACCAGCAACCCGCAGCGGGAGAAGCTCTTCGACGCCTTCCGCAACGGCGAGATCACCGTGCTGGTGGTCTCCAAGGTCGCCAACTTCTCCATCGACCTGCCCGAGGCGACCATCGCCATCCAGGTCTCCGGCACCTTCGGCTCCCGGCAGGAGGAGGCCCAGCGCCTCGGCCGGGTGCTCCGGCCGAAGGCGGACGGGCACACCGCCCACTTCTACTCGGTGGTCGCCCGGGACACCGTCGACCAGGACTTCGCCGCGCACCGGCAGCGCTTCCTGGCCGAGCAGGGCTACGCCTACCGGATCGTCGACGCGGACGACGTGCTGGCCGGCGACGACGTCTGATCAGTCGCCGTCCGGAATCAGTCGCCGATCGGGCCGATGAAGGTGCCGGGGTGGGTCGCGCCGTCCTGGAGCAGCACGTGGCCCCAGCGCCAGGGCAGGTCGTAGGAGGTGGTCTCGTTCGGCGGGGTGATCACCAGCGTGGTCGGCGCGAAGTTGTTGCTCGCCACGTTGCCCTCCGCCGTCCACGGCAGGAAGTTCACGGTGAACTGGGTGGAGTCGCCCGGGTGCAGGGTGATCGTCACCGGCTGCTGCGAGCTGCGTTCCAGCGGCCACTGGATCCCGTTGTTCACCAGGTCGACGCCGGGGAAGCCGTGCATCGAGCAGGTGTGGCCGCTGGTGTTCTTCAGGATCACCACGGCGGCCTGCTGCTGGCTGGAGTCGCCGTTGGGGACGGCGTCGCCGCCCGTGGCCCAGCTGTAGCCGAGGTCGGCGGTGTGGCAGCGGCTGCTGCCGGCGCCGGTGGTGGTGGCGTTGGTCGAGCCGGAGGCGGCGGAGGTCGGCTCGGACCCGCCGTTCGAACCGCTGCTGCTGCCGCCGGTCCCGGCGGAGCTGCCTGCGGAGGCGCCGGCCGACGCTCCTGCGGACGCACCCGCCGCGCCGCTCGCCGAGGCGCCGGGCGCGGCCGTTGCGCCCGTGCTGCCGCTGCACGCGCTGAGCGCGAAGCCGCTGAGCAGAGCCGCCACCGCGATTGCCGCCGTCCGCTGAAGACGCATCAAAACTCCCTGGGCCGTAGGCGTCCCGGCCCGCGCCGTGATCGCCGTTCCATACTCATCGGCAATCACGCGGTGTGCGCGGCATCGGTTTCCCCGGTGACGCGGCTGTGACGCAGCCGTGAAGATGTCCGGGTCCGATGCCGGGGTTGGTGCTAGCGGTCCTTCATGCCCTCGTCGCCGAGGAGCACCACCCGCCAGGCGGTGTCGAGGACGATGCCGGTGTTGCGCAGCGCGCCGCGCAGCGGATGCCGGTTGCGGCCGGAGACGGGGTGGGCGCCGGCCGGGGTGCGGGCGGCGGTGTCGGCAAGCGCCTCACGCGGGTGCCGGGACCGGGCGCGGGGGTCGTGCCGGGTCTGGGCGCAGATGTCGGTGCGGGTCTCGGCATGGTCGGGGGCGGTGCCGCCGACTGCCACGACCTCGGAATCGATCGGTGTGGTAGCCATAACTCCACGGTAGGTCGCCGCACCCGTTCGGGCGTCGCCCCGAAGGCCGAACCGGCCTCGGGCGCGCGGTCCTCCTCCAGAGGTACGGCTCCTCCTACCCGAATCGGGGTTCTCCCTGAGAGCCGCCCGGCCATCCCCGGAAAAAACGGTTCGCGTGCGCGCCGGGCACGGTCTAGGATGTCGCGTCTGCCGCCTCCCTCACCGCGCGGCCAGCGGTTCCGCCGCCGGGTGCTGGGGAGTGCGCCATCCGGTCGGTACCGGGTGGCTCTCAAACTCCATCGCAGAATTTTGAGACCGCTGCGCGCCGGGCACCCCCCGGTGTTCCGCAGCCGGGAAGGCTTCCCCGTGTCCACGCCCCCGTCCGCCTCCGTCGGCAGCAGCAACCCGCTCGACCGCGAACGCGCCCACCTCACCGCCTCCCGCGCCGCGCTGCGCGCCATGCGCACCGACGTGGAGTCGCTGGACATCTCCGACGTCGCCGCCAACTGGGTGAACGCGGTGATCCTGCAGCGCGAGATCACCGACCGGATCAAGGCCCTGGCCGACCTGGCGCACACCCCGCTGTTCTTCGGCCGGCTCGACTACCTCCACGCCCCCGGGATGGATCTGGCCGAGGGCGCCGGAAAGGCTGGGCGCGCAGCGCCGCCAAAGGGGGTGGTGGCCGGGCGACGGGAGGGCGAGCAGTTCTACATCGGTCGCCGCCATGTCCACGACGCCGACGGCGATCCGATGGTCATCGACTGGCGCGCGCCGGTCTCCCAGCCCTTCTACCGGGCCAGCCGCAAGGACCCGCAGGACGTCGGGCTGCGTCGGCGCTTCGGCTACACCGGCGGCGAGCTCACCGCCTACGAGGACGAGCACCTCACCGACGCCACCGAGGCCGACACCGGCAGCGCGCTGCTGGCCGCCGAGATCGAGCGCCCCCGCGTCGGCCCGATGCGCGACATCGTCGCCACCATCCAGCCCGAGCAGGACGAGATCGTCCGGGCCGACATCCACGGCACCGTCTGCGTCCAGGGCGCGCCCGGCACCGGGAAGACCGCCGTCGGCCTGCACCGTGTCGCCTACCTGCTCTATGCCCACCGGGAGCGGCTGGCCCGCACCGGCACCCTGGTCATCGGCCCGAACCGGTCCTTCCTCAACTACATCGAGCAGGTGCTGCCGGCCCTGGGCGAGTTGGACGTCGCCCAGGCGACCGTCGAGGAGCTGGTCAACCATGTCGCGGTGACCGGCGTGGACCCGGCCGACACCGCTGTGGTGAAGGGCGACGCGCGGATGGCCCAGGTGCTGCGCCGGGCCGTCCGGTCGGGCATCCGGATGCCGACCGAGCCCTGCGTGGTGGTTCGCGGCTCCCGGCGCTGGCGGGTCCCGGCCTACGAGCTGGAGGAGATCGTCCGCGAGCTGGCGGAGCGCGACATCCGCTACGGCGCGGCGCTGGCCGCGCTGCCGCAGCGGATCGCGCACGCGGTGCTGGTGAAGATGGAGAACGGCGGCGAGGCCCCGGACGACCGGGTACAGGACGCGGTGGCCCGCAACGCCGCGGTCAAGGCCGCGGTGAAGGCGGTCTGGCCGGTGGTGGACCCGGTGAAGCTGGTCTTCCGGCTGCTGACCGACGCCGAGTTCCTGGCCGATTGCGCCGAGGGCCTGCTGACGCCCGAGGAGCAGCAGCTGGTGCTCTGGTCGAAGCCGCCACGCAGCCTGCGCTCCGCGCCCTGGTCGACGGCGGACGCGGTGCTGGTGGACGAGGTCAGGGACCTGGTGGAGCGCACCCACTCGCTGGGCCATGTGGTGCTGGACGAGGCACAGGACCTCTCGCCGATGCAGTACCGCGCCGTCGGCCGGCGCTGCACCACCGGCTCGGCGACGGTGCTGGGCGACATCGCCCAGGGGACGACCCCGTGGTCCACCGCGACCTGGGCCGAGGCGCTGGCGCACCTGGGCAAGCCGGGCTCCCGGATCGAGCCGCTGACCAAGACCTTCCGGGTGCCGAGCGAGGTGATCACCTTCGCCTCGCGGCTGCTGCCCGGCATCGCGCCCGACCTGGAGCCGGCCGAGTCGGTGCGTGAGTCGCAGGGCGCGCTGTCGATCCGTCAGGTGGCCGCTGCGGCAGACCCCTCGGAGGAGGTCCCCTCGACGGAAAATGGCGCGCTCGACGCGGCCGTGCTGGACGCCTGCCGGGAGTCGCTGCGGAACGAGGGCTCGATCGGCCTGATCGCCGCCGACGCCCGGGTGCCCCGGCTGGCGGCGCTGCTGGACGCGGCCGGCCTGCCGCACCTGGCGCCGGGCGAGGAGACCTCGGCCGAGGCCCGGCTGACCCTCGTCCCGGCCTCGCTGGCCAAGGGCCTGGAGTACGACTACGTGGTGCTGGACGAGCCGGCCGGGATCGTCGACGGCGAGCCGGACGCGCGCACCGGCCTGCGTCGGCTCTACGTCTGCCTGACCCGTCCGGTCTCGGGCCTGACGGTGCTGCACTCCCGCCCGCTGCCGGAGGCGCTGGCGGGGTAGCGGCCCCGGCCGGGGCCGGCCGCTACGCGGCGGCGCCGACCCCGGCGTCGACCAGCCGGCGCCACTGCTGGACCAGCCCGGTGTCGACCGGGGTGTCCCAGCCGCCGGTGCGGACCATGCCGCCGACATGGAAGCCGTCCACGCCGAGCGCGCGCAGGCCGGCCACCTGATGGGTCTTCAGCCCGCCGCCGACCAGGATCTGCGGCGCGTAGCCGGGCTTGCCGGACAGCGCCACCTCGGTGGCCAGGACGTCCAGGCCGGAGGCCACCCCGGCGGGCGAGCCTGCGGTGAGGACGGTGTCCAGGCCGGGCAGTCCGTCGATGGCGGCGCGGACGGCGCCGCGGTCGGCGGCGTTGTCCAGCGCGCGGTGGAAGGTCCAGCGGCAGCCGGGGATGGCGTCGAGGACGGTGCGGACGGCGTCCAGGTCGACCTCGCCGTCGGGGGTGAGGAAGCCGAGGACGAACTCCTCCGCCCCTTCGGCGCGCAGTTGTTGGGCGGTGGTGCAGAGGGCGTCGAGGTCGCGCGGGACGAAGCCGTCGCCGTCGCGCAGCATGACCCGGAGCGGGATGTGGACGGCCGCGCGGATGCGGGCGAACTCCTCCACCGAGGGGGTGAGCCCGTCGGCGCTCATGTCGCCGGCCAGCTCCAGGCGGTCCGCGCCACCGGCTGCCGCCGCCACCGCATCCTGCGCGGAGGTGGCGATCACCTCGAAGATTGCACCGTTGCTCACGTGACACCCTTTCTCATCCCGCACCCGTCAATGCTGGTCAGATGCGTGCAATCTCTTTCGGCCGTCGGTCCCAGCGGCGCTGAAGTTCCACGACACAACGACAACAGGTCTAGTCCACTGGGGTCAGCGTAGATCCTGCAAGGCATTCACCGCATCTCAGGGCCGACAGGAACATGTCGACTTCTTCGCGAAGCGGGGCCGCGTCGGACGTGTCCGCAGGTGGCAGCGGCCCCATGGCCGGCCATGGGGCCGCTCTCCGATTGCCGCGCGACGCGGCGGCGCCGCGCTCAGCCGAGCGGCACGTCGAGCACGGCCTTGCGGTGACTGAAGGTCTCCACCGAGAACAGCCCGTGGTAGCCGCCCATGCCGCTCTCGCCGACCCCGCCGAAGGGCAGCTCGGGCACCCGCAGGTGCGCCATCGGCGCGCCGAAGCCCAGGCCGCCGGAGGAGGTCTCCTCGGCCAGCCGACGGCGGGTCGCCTCGTTCCCGGTGAAGCCGTAGAGCGCCAGCGGCTTGTCCCGGTCGTTGATGAAGTCGATGGCCGCGTCCAAGCCGTCGACCTCGACGATCGGCAGCACCGGACCGAAGATCTCCTCCCGCATCACCGGGGCGTCCGGCGCCACCTCGGCCAGCACGGTCGGCGCGATGTAGCGGTCGGCGCGGTCGTGGCTCCCGCCGGTGACGGTGCGGCCGGAGTCCAGCAGCCCGGCCACCCGGTCGAAGTGGCGCTCGTTGACGATCCGTCCGTAGCGGGACGACTGCTGCGGGTCGGCGCCGAACAGCTCCTCGACCGCCTGCGCCAGGGCCGGCTCCAGCCGGCGCGCGGTGGCCGGGTCGGTCAGCACATAGTCCGGGGCGACGCAGGTCTGGCCGGCGTTGGCGAACTTGGCCTGCGCCAGCCTGCGCGCGGCGGCGTCGAGGTCCGCGTCCGCGTCGACGAACACCGGGGACTTGCCGCCCAGCTCCAGGGTGACCGGCGTCAGGTGCTCGGCGGCCGCCCGCATGACGATCCGTCCGACGGCGCCGTTGCCGGTGTAGAAGATGTGGTCCCAGCGCTGCGCCAGCAGCGCCGTGGTCTCCGGCACCGCGCCCTCGACCACGGCCACCGCCTCCCGGTCCAGGTACTCCGGGATCAGCCGGGCCAGCGCGGCCGAGGTGGCCGGAGCCAGCTCGCTCGGCTTGACCACCACGGTGTTGCCCGCTGCCAGCGCGCCCGCCAACGGCACCATCAGCAGCTGGACCGGGTAGTTCCACGGCGCGATCACCAGCACCGTGCCCAGCGGGTCGAGCCGGGTGCCGGCGGTGGCGGCGGCGCCGAACACCGCGGCGACGTCGACCGGCTGCGGGGCCAGCCACTCGGCCAGGTGCGCCAGGGTGTGGTCGATCTCCCGGATCGGGAGGTCGATGTCCGCGCCGGACGCCTCCGCCGCCGGCTTGCCCAGGTCCTGGTGCAGCGCCTCGACCAGCTCGGCCCGGTTCTCGGTCAGCAGCGCGCGCAGCCTGGTGAGCTGCTCGGTGCGCCGGGCCAGCGGCTTGGTCCGGCCGCTGCGGAAGGTCGCACGCAGCCGCGCGACCAGCTCGGCGGGCTGCTCGTCGGTGTTGGCGGCGGCGGGGGCTGTGCTCATGGGGTGCCTCATCGGTGCGTGGGGATGGACGCGTTCGACGCGCGGTGCCGACCTCTCGTCGGCATGGTTCGACGGTAAACCTCAATAGTTGACAATGTCAATCATATAGGCCGACCACTCACCCGACCGGCCGCCACGCGGCGCAGAATGGCCCCATGCCCTCGCAGCCCCACCCCGACACCGCGCTCGCCAGCGCCCTGCTGGAGCGCTGGACCGAGCTGGTCCACCGGATCCGCCCCGGCACCGGACCGGACCCCGCGCCCTACGGCGACCAGTTGCTGCGCCGCTGGTCCGAGCCCTGGCGCCGCTACCACACGCTGCACCACCTGGACGCGGTGCTGACCGTGCTCGACCAGCTGGCCGACACGGGCGCGGAGGGGGACGCCGACGCCGCCCGACTCGCCGCCTGGTTCCACGACGCCGTCTACGCGCCGGAGCGCAGCGAGAACGAGGAGCGCAGCGCCCGGCTGGCCGAACGCGTGCTGGCCGAGCTGGGGCTGCCCGCCGCCGCCGTGGCCGGGACGGCCCGGCTGGTCCGGCTGACGGCCGAGCACGACCCCGCGCCCGGCGACGCCGACGCCGCGCTGCTCTGCGACGCCGACCTGGCCGTCCTCGGCGGCCCGGTGGAGTCCTACGCCGCGTATGCGGCGGCGGTGCGCGAGGAGTACGGCTTCGTCCCGGACCCGGAGTTCCGGGCCGGTCGGGCGGCGGTGCTGCGGCAGTTGCTCGCACTCCCCCGGCTCTACCGCACCCCGGCCGCCGCCGCGGCCTACGCCGTCCGCGCGCGGGCCAATCTGCAGGCCGAGCTGGCCGAGCTGGCCGAGCTGGGCGGCTGACGGGACGACACGAGGAGGCTCAGCCGACGCGCTTACGCCGGCGCAGGCCGGCCTCGGTGATCCGGGCGACCAGCTCCCGGCTGCCGACCGGCTGCGCACCGGCGGCCAGCGCGTCGGCGTAGCGAGGCTCCGGCAGGTCGTAGTGGTCGCGCTCGAAGCCCCGCTCCGGCACCCCGAGCAGCTGGGCGAAGGCGTGCAGCTCCTCGTAGGAGCTGTCGCTGACCAGGTGCGACCAGAGCCGGCCGTGGCCGGGCCAGGTGGGCGGGTCGATCAGGATCATGCGGCCGGCCCGCCCGAACCGCCGAGCCCGCCGACCGGGGCGACCACGAGCCCCTCCTTCTCGCAGACCCAGTGCGGGTCGGGGCCCAGCTCCGGCTCGACGCTGAGCGCCTGGAGGTCGCCCCCGGCCGAGCAGGAGGGGCAGAGCGGCCAGCGCCCGTAGGCCTCCAGCAGGGCGTCCTGGACGTCCTGGGCGACCAGTCCGAGCACGTACTCCGCGCCCTCCGGCCACTGCTCGACCCACCAGCGGCGCTGCGCCACGGCGTCCTCCAGCAGCGACACCACGGTGGCGTCGGCGACACCGGAGGTGTGGGGCGAAGCCCCTCGAACAAGGGCGGCGGCGGGTGACGGGTGGGCGAGGTCGCGGAGGACTCCGGCGCGGGCGGTGTGCAGGGCGGCTTCCAGGGCTTCGGCATCCATCCGGCCATTCTCCCGCACCCGCGACCGGACAAGCCGCCGGGGACGCCGCGAGGCGGTCCTCCCCGGCCGGGGAGGACCGCCTCGCGGTCAGTGGTGCTTCAGGTCCTGCTGATCCCGATGGAGCGTGGGATCAGAAGTCCATGTCGCCGCCGGGCATGCCGCCGCCCGCCGGGGCCGCAGCCTTCTCCGGCTTGTCGGCGATGACAGCCTCGGTGGTGAGGAACAGCGCGGCGATGGACGCCGCGTTCTGCAGGGCGGAGCGGGTGACCTTGGCCGGGTCGATGATGCCGGCCGCGATCAGGTCCACGTACTCGCCGGTGGCAGCGTTCAGGCCGTGGCCGGCCGGAAGGTTGCGCACCTTCTCCACCACGACGCCGCCCTCGAGGCCGGCGTTGAAGGCGATCTGCTTGATCGGGGCCTCGAGGGCGACCTTGACGATGTTGGCGCCGGTAGCCTCGTCGCCCTCCAGCTCCAGCTTCTCGAAGATCACGCCGGCCTGCAGCAGCGCAACGCCACCACCCGCGACGATGCCCTCCTCGACGGCGGCCTTCGCGTTGCGGACGGCGTCCTCGATGCGGTGCTTGCGCTCCTTGAGCTCGACCTCGGTCGCGGCGCCGGCCTTGATGACGGCCACGCCGCCCGCGAGCTTGGCCAGGCGCTCCTGGAGCTTCTCGCGGTCGTAGTCCGAGTCGCTGTTGTCGATCTCGGCGCGGATCTGGTTGACCCGGCCCTGGACCTGGTCGCTCTCGCCGGCACCGTCGACGATGGTGGTCTCGTCCTTGGTGATGACGACCTTGCGGGCGCGGCCGAGCAGGTCGAGACCGGCGTTCTCCAGCTTGAGGCCGACCTCCTCGGAGATGACCGTGCCGCCGGTGAGGATGGCGATGTCGCCGAGCATGGCCTTGCGGCGGTCGCCGAAGCCCGGGGCCTTGACGGCGACGGACTTGAAGGTGCCGCGGATCTTGTTGACCACCAGGGTCGACAGGGCCTCGCCCTCGACGTCCTCGGCGATGATCAGCAGCGGCTTGCCGGACTGCATGACCTTCTCCAGGATCGGCAGCAGGTCCTTGACCCCGCCGATCTTGGAGTTGGCGATCAGGATGTACGGGTCGTCGAAGGACGTCTCCATACGCTCCAGGTCGGTGGCGAAGTAGGCCGAGATGAAGCCCTTGTCGAAGCGCATGCCCTCGGTGAGCTCGAGCTCGAGACCGAAGGTGTTGCGACTCCTCGACGGTGATGACGCCTTCCTTGCCGACCTTGTCCATCGCCTCGGCGATGAGCTCGCCGATCTGCGGGTCAGCGGCGGAGATGGAGGCGGTGGAGGCGATCTGCTCCTTGGTCTCGACATCCTTGGCCAGCTCCAGCAGCTGCGCGGAGACGGCGGCGACGGCCTTCTCGATGCCGCGCTTCAGCGCCATCGGGTTGGCGCCGGCGGCGACGTTGCGCAGGCCCTCGCGCACGAGCGCCTGGGCGAGCACGGTGGCGGTGGTGGTGCCGTCGCCCGCGACGTCGTCCGTCTTCTTGGCGACCTCCTTGACGAGCTCGGCGCCGATCTTCTCGTACGGGTCCTCGAGCTCGATCTCCTTGGCGATGGAGACACCGTCGTTGGTGATCGTGGGGGCGCCCCACTTCTTCTCCAGGACGACGTTGCGGCCCTTGGGGCCGAGCGTGACCTTGACAGCGTCGGCGAGCTGGTTCATCCCGCGCTCAAGGCCGCGACGAGCTTCCTCGTCAAACGCAATGATCTTGGCCATGGAAGTGGTCCTCCCGGACAGGGTGGCTGCGTGTGGACCGCGCTGGCGCCCGCGACGGACGGACCCGGCCGGCGACGGTCACTTCCCGTCGCGCCCGGGGCCTCACCTACCCGGCCCGTTGTCACTCTCTACCTCAGAGTGCTAACGCCAATGATTAGCACTCGACCCCCTCGAGTGCAAGCGGCCCGGAGGGTGGTGCTGCGGGAGCGGCGGACCAAAGCCGCCAGGCCCGCACCCCCGAGGGGTGCGGGCCTGGCGGAAGACCTGCGTCACTGCTTCGTTCGGAACGAGGCTCGGCCGGTCATGTCTAGTCAGCGATCGCCCGACCGGGTCACACCACGCGGACCATGTCCGCCTGCGGACCCTTCTGACCCTGCGAGATCTCGAACTCGACTCGCTGGCCCTCTTCGAGCGACCGGTACCCGTCCATCTGGATCGCGCTGTAGTGGACGAACACGTCCGCACCACCGTCGACCGCGATGAAGCCGTACCCCTTCTCCGCGTTGAACCACTTGACGGTGCCCTGAGCCATTCCAAACTCCCCTATTACTGGCCCTTTCACGGTCCGCACTCCGCGGTCCGGGCCGGGTTACCGCGCAGTGCGCAACGCTCCGGCCGACGCTGAATGTATCCACTCCGATGCCCTGTGCAACAGGGCATAAGGCGGATAATTCTTGGAGGGCGTTATCGGACAGGAGTCGGCGAACGGCAACAAACCCGTGCAATACGGTCCGGACATAGCGGACCACCGAGACAAAACGAACGGTAAATTCTGACGCCCGGCCGCGGTCCGGCCGGGACGACGGGGCCGGGGCGGGCAGGAGCGACACGGGGGACCCCGGCGGCAGGAGCCGGACGAAGCGGTGTGCGCGGCGCGGTTTGAACGTGGTGCCGGCGGTACAGGACCGGACAGCGGCCCGAAAGCGGCAAGCAGAAAGGGACGGCCGAAAAGCAGCGCTGCCCGAGCGGCTCTCGGCCACTCTACCGCTGTCGCGGGGTGCCCGATGCCGCGCGGCGCTCCAGCACGCTCCGTACCGGAAAGCGGATCGGAACCTTCCGGTCCCTTTCAATGGCGCCCATTGCCGACGCCAGGAACGGCAGAACCGGGCCCCCGTTAATTCAGGGGACCCGGTTCCGGAATTACCCGCAGTTGCCGCCGGTGATCAGCAGCCGCCGGCCACGGCGGGAATGATCGACACGTTTGCGCCGTCCGCGGTGGCCGTCTCCAGGCCGTCCGCGAAACGAACGTCGTCGTCGTTCACATACACATTGACGAAACGGCGCAGCTTGCCGGTGTCGTCCAGGATCCGGCCGCCGATGCCGGTGTGGTTGGCCTCCAGGTCGGCGATGACCGCGGCCAGGGTCGCGCCCTCGGCCTTCACCTCGGCCGCGCCGCCGGTGTAGGTGCGCAGGATGGTCGGAATGCGGACGGAAACGCTCATGCTCTGGCTCCTGACCTGACTTCCTTCGGAGACGGCTGCGGGTGCCGCGCTCCCTGATCGGTTCCCCCCGCTACGCTCGGTCACCCGAGTCCGGCCTCGCGGAACGAGTCCAGGGTGGGGCGGATGGTGGCGGACAGGCCGGTGGTGGCCTCCACCGCGTCCAGCGTCTTCAGGCCGTCGCCGGTGTTCAGCACGACGGTCTCGGCGGCCGGGTCGAGCAGGCCGTTCTCGATGAGCTTGCGCAGCACGCCGACGGTCACGCCACCCGCGGTCTCCGCGAAGATGCCCTCGGTCCGGGCCAGCAGCTTGATGGCGTCCACGATCTGCGCGTCGTCGACGTCCTCGACCGCGCCGCCGGTGCGGCGGCAGATGTCCAGGACGTAGGGGCCGTCGGCCGGGTTGCCGATGGCGAGGGACTTGGCGATGGTGTCCGGCTTCTGCGGGCGGATCACGTCGCGGCCGGCCTTGAAGGCGACCGAGACCGGGGAGCAGCCCTCGGCCTGGGCGCCGAAGATCTTGTAGGGCTTGTCCTCGACCAGGCCGAGGGCGATGAGCTCCTTCAGCCCCTTGTCGATCTTGGTGAGCTGGGAGCCCGAGGCGATCGGGATCACCAGCTGGTCCGGCAGCCGCCAGCCGAGCTGCTCGCAGATCTCGTAGGCCAGGGTCTTCGAGCCCTCGCCGTAGTAGGGGCGCAGGTTGACGTTGACGAAGCCCCAGCCCTCGCCGGCCGGGTCGCCGATCAGCTCCGAGCAGAAGCGGTTCACATCGTCGTAGTTGCCCTCGATGCCGACCAGCTCGCCGCCGTAGACCGCGGCCATGACGACCTTGCCCTGCTCCAGGTCGTGCGGGATGAAGACGCAGGAGCGCAGCCCGGTGCGGGCCGCCGCCGCGCCCACCGCGCCGGCCAGGTTGCCGGTGGAGGAGCAGGAGAGGGTGGTGAAGCCGAAGGTGCGGGCGGCCTCGACGGCGATGGCGACGACCCGGTCCTTGAAGGAGTGGGTCGGGTTGCCGGAGTCGTCCTTGACGTACAGGCCGCCGGTGACGCCCAGCTCGCGGGCCAGGTTGTCGGCCTTGACCAGCTTGGTCCAGCCCGGGTTCAGGCTGGGGTGCCCGGCCACGTCGGCCGGGACCGGGAGCAGCGGCGCGTAGCGCCAGATGTTGGTGGGGCCCGCCTCGATCCGGGCGCGCAGTGCCTCGGGGTCGCCGACCGGCAGCTCGTAGGCCACCTCGAGCGGTCCGAAGCACTCGGTACAGGCGAAGTCGGGGGCGAGCGGCGAACGCGCTCCGCACTCCCGGCAGGACAGCGCCACGGCGGGGCCGAAGGGCTCGTCGGTGGTGGTCGCGACAGGCGCGGCGGGTGCTACAGCGGTGACAGCCATGATTGGCGAGGCCCTCTCTCCTCATCTTCCCCGCGACGTGTTCGCCGCAGGACGGAATTGGCACCTTCCCCACCAGCGCCGCTACGGCTTGTGCTGGCAGGAGGGTTGCCGGGACTTCAACGGGCCGTTCCCTCAGTCCCTCTGGATGAGCTCTATGGCGTCCGGTCGCGACCTGTCGGTCGGCGCCGGTGCGCATTTGTACGTAAGACTGGGCACCCCCTGTGCAACGGGCGTGCCGTGTCCCCAAGACTGTAACCGAAGCCCCCCGGCCGGATCACGATCGTCCGCGAGGCGAGACGCGGACCACGAAGAGGAGTCCTGTGCTTGACGAGGTCGCGGACTGGCTGCGCCGCCGCTCCTGGACGGCTGCCGACCGGCCGCTGTCGGACCTGCTGGCGGCCAAGCGGGCCACCGGCAGCACCGTCAGTGTGGTGCTCCCGGCCCTGGACGAGGAGGCCACGGTCGGCGGGATCGTCGCGGCCATCCGCCGGGACCTGATGGAGCAGGTGCCGCTGGTGGACGAGCTGGTGGTGGTCGACTCCGGCTCCACCGACGGGACCGCGCGGGCGGCGGCCGCGGCCGGGGCCCGGGTGGTGCACCGGGACGCGATCCTGCCCCGGCTGCCGGCCGAGCCCGGCAAGGGCGAGGTGCTGTGGCGCTCGCTGCTGGTGACCGGCGGCGACATCGTCTGCTTCATCGACGCCGACCTGCGCGAGTTCTCCTCCGCCTTCGTCTCCGGGATCGTCGGCCCGCTGCTGACCGACCCGGGGGTGGCCTTCGTCAAGGCGATGTACGACCGGCCGCTGGACACCGAGACGGTGTCCATCCCGGCCGGCGGCGGCCGGGTGACCGAGCTGGTGGCCCGGCCGCTGCTGAACCTGCACTGGCCGCTGCTGGCCGGCTTCGTCCAGCCGCTGGGCGGGGAGTACGCGGCCCGGCGCTCGCTGCTGGAGCGGCTGCCCTTCGCCACCGGCTACGGGGTGGAGCTGGGCCTGCTGGTGGACGCGCTGGAGCTGGCCGGCCTGGACGCGCTGGCCCAGGTCGACGTGGGCGTGCGGCACCACCGGCACCAGGACGCCCAGGCGCTGGGCCGGATGGCGGCGACCATCTACCGCACCGCGCTGGACCGGCTGGCCCGCACCGACCGGCTGAAGGCCGCCGACGACCTGGTCACCCCGAGGCTCACCCAGTTCACCCGGACGCCGGAGGGCTTCGCCCCGACCACGGTCGGGATACCGGGCCTGGACCGGCCGCCGGTGGCCACCCTGCCCGAGTACCAACAGCGACGAACGGCAGGCGGACACCAGCACGAACACTGAACACCCGTGCAGCAACCGCCCGGACGGCGGGTTTGGCCCCGGTCCCGCACGGCAAGGCTCTCAACCATGGTCGACGCAAGCCCGGCACGGATCCTGCTGGCCTCCAACCGGGGGCCGGTCTCCTACAGCATCGAGGACGACGGCGAGCTCACCGCGCGCCGCGGCGGCGGCGGACTGGTCTCCGGTCTGTCCGCGATCGGCGACGAGGTGGACACGGTCTGGGTCTGCGCGGCGCTGTCCGAGGGCGACCGCGCCGCCACCCGGCAGGGGATCACCGACCCCTCGGTCCGGATGCTCGACATCGATGCCGGGACCTTCGCCCGCGCCTACAACGGCATCGCCAACTCGACCCTCTGGTTCGTCCACCACCTGATCTACAACACCCCGACCACCCCTGTCTTCGGCGCCTCCTTCCGCCGCGAGTGGGCCTCATACGAGGCCTACAACCGGGCCTTCGCCGAGGCGCTGGCCGAGGCCGCCACCCCCGGCGCCACGGTGATGGTCCAGGACTACCACCTGTCGCTGACCCCCCGACTGCTCCGCGAGCTCCGCCCGGACCTGCGCATCGGCCACTTCTCGCACACTCCCTGGGCTCCGCCGGACTACTACCGGCTGCTGCCGGACGACGTCGCCGCGCAGGTGCTCGCCGGCATCCTCGGCGCGGACCGCGCCGGGTTCCTCACCCAGCGCTGGGCCGACGCCTTCGCCGACTGCTGCGAGGCGGTGCTCGGCGCCGACGTCGACCGCCGCGAGGACGGCACGGTGACCGTCACCCACGCGGGCCGGGCCACGGTCCTGGGGGTGCACGCGCTCGGCGCCGACGGCGACTTCCTGCGCGAGCGGGCCCACCGACCCGACGTGGACTCCCGGCTGGCGGCGCTGCGCGAGGCCGTCGGCGACCGCCGCACCGTCGTCCGGGTGGACCGGACCGAGCTGTCCAAGAACATCGTCCGCGGCCTGCACGCCTACGAGCACCTGCTGCGGACCCGGCCGGAGTGGCTGGAGCGGGTCGTCCACATCGCCTTCGCCTACCCCTCGCGGCACGACCTGCCGGAGTACCGCGAGTACACCGCCTCGGTGCTGCGGACCGCGCAGGAGATCAACGACGAGTTCGGCACGCCGAGCTGGCAGCCCGTCATCCTCCATGTGGACGACGACTTCCCGCGCTCGCTGGCCGCCTACCGGCTCGCGGACGTGGCCCTGGTCAACCCGATCCGGGACGGGATGAACCTGGTCGCCAAGGAGATCCCGGCCGTCTCCGACGCGGGCTGCGCGCTGGTCCTCTCCCGCGAGGCCGGCGCCCACGCGGAGCTGGGCCAGGACGCGCTCTCGGTCAACCCCTACGACGTGATCGCCACCGCCGAGGCCCTGCACATCGCGCTGACCATGGCCCCGGAGGAGCGCGCCGACCGCTGCAAGCGGCTGGCGGCGGCGGGCACGGCGCTGCCGCCCAGTGCCTGGTTCCTGGAACAGGTGCGGGCCCTGGAGCAGGACCGGGCGCCGGGCGAGGACTGAGGATCGGCGAGGACCGGGATCAGACCGACGAGCGGGTGTCGATGCCGAGCTCGCGCAGCCGGTCCAGGTTGGCGGCCTCGACCTGGCGCGCGGCCCGGCGGACGCTCGGCCGCATGTCGTGCTGCTTGGTGCCGTTGTAGACGTTGTCGAACATCGCCGCCGGGGCGAAGTGCAGCAGCATGTCCAGGATCGGGTAGGGGCGGCGGGCGTCCGGCGGGCCGAGCACGGCCCAGGCCCAGTGCACGCCGCTGAGCGCCACCTCCGGGTCGGGGTGCGGCTCACCCGCCCGCGCGGTCCGGAAGACCTCCTCCCGGCCGTCGAATCCGAGCGCCGCCCACTGCCGGCGGGACTCCTCCCGCACCCAGCGTGGTTCGGGCATCAGGCCCTCCCGGTTCCATGGCTCGCGACGCCGCCCGGACGGCGGCCCTTCCACGGTACGGGGGCCGCCCCGGGCCGCCCAGGGCGGGGGCCCGGCTACCGCGCCGCCAGCTCCGCCGCCAACTCCGCCAGCAGCGCGGCGATCCCGTCCGGACCGGGGACGACCAGGTCGGCCCGGTCGGCCAGGGCCGCCACCGGGGGCTCACCGGTGGCCGGGGCGCTGCAGACCAGCAGCCCCGGCAGCCCGGCGGCGCGGCGCAGGCCGTCGACCGCGTCGTAGGCGGCCAGGTCGCCGAGGTCGTCCCCGCCGAAGAGCACGCTGCCTGCCTCGTGCTCGCGCAGGAAGGCGGTCAGCGCGACGCCCTTGTCCATCCCCGGCGGACGCAGCTCCAGCACCATCCGGCCCGGCTCGACCGCCAGGCCGTGCCGCGCGGCCAGCGCCCGCAGCGGCGCGTCCAGCGCAGCCAGCACGGCATCGGGCTCGGCGGTGCGGCGGGTATGGACGGCGAGGGCGTGCCCCTTGTCCTCGATCCAGGTGCCCGGCGGGACCTCCAGTACGGCCAGCTCCGCCCGCAGCCCGGCGATGCCGGGGTGCTCCCCGGGCGCGCGCAGCTCGCCGGTGGCGGCGTCCCAGCGCTCCAGTCCGTAGTGCCCGAGCACGGTCAGGTGCTCCAGGCCGGGGACGTCCGCGAAGCCGCCCAGCCGGACGGCGGTCGCGGCCGGCCGGCCGGTGACCACGACCACGGCGGCGACCAGCGGCGCCAGCCTGGCCAGCGCGGGCACGGCGGCCGGGTGGGCCCGGGCCTGCTCCGGGTCGGCCACGATCGGGGCGAGCGTCCCGTCATAGTCGAGCCCGACGACGGCGCGGGCCGGGTCCTTGAGCAACGCCGCGAGCCCTGCGGCTCCGGCGGCGGTGTGCGGTTCGGGAAGGGCCATGGCACCGACTGTACGGTCCGGGGCCGGAGGGCGGGCGCGGTTCAGCGGCGCGTACGGCGCTGCTCCCGGAGCCGCCGGAGCCGGTTGATCAGCAGCGGGTCGTGGGCCAGCGCGGCCGGCCGGTCCAGCAGGCCGTTGAGCAGCTGGTAGTAGCGGACCGGCGCGATCCCGAGCTGCTCCCGGACGGCGGCCTCCTTGGCCCCCGTAGTGCGCCAGGGCCGCGCCTCCAGCGCGAGGATCGCGCGGTCGCGGTCGCTGAGTTCGTCCATGCTGCCCTCCCTAGCTGCTGAGCGGTACGACCATACGACCTGCCATTGTGCCGGGCGGCTCCGACACCCGGCCGCCGCATCGGACCGCCGGCCCGAAATGGCCGCTGCCGCCTTTTTCGTTCCCCGACAAAAGAAGGGTTGTTGAATAAATGCGGAATGAATTCAAATATTGCCATGACGCGTCCACGTCAATACGATGGAGCCGACCGACAGCCCAGGACGAACCGGAGCAACGGGAGGCATTTCATGCAGCTCAACCGCAGGCGTGCGACCACCGCCATCGGCGCGGCAGCAGCCGCCGTGGCCCTCACAGCGGGCACGGCAGCCGCCGCGACCGCCCCACCATCGATCAACTACCTCGACTGCCCCACCAGTGACACCATCTACACGGCGGGCAGCATTCACATCATTACGTACACATATGACCGAACCTCGGTCTTCTATACGACCCAGGGCGAGCTGGGCAGCTACCGGGTCTACTACCAGAACGGCAACTCGGCCGACCAGCTGCTGGGAACCTTCGACTACTGGTGCTGAGCGCAATTCGGCCGCGGATCGCGAATTACGACCTGTCATGCTGTCGGGCGGGTCCGACACACAGTGCGGCTGCCCACCGGCGGCCGGTCGCGGCTAGCGTCGGAGCATGACCAGTATCAGCAGCTTCGCCGTGCACATCCCGGACGCCGACCTGGAGCCGGACCCGCTGGACCCGGAGCAGGTCCTGGCGGGCTCCCCCGAGGTCTCCGGCACGGTCCTGTGGGAGTCCGAGGACGGCAAGCAGATCCGCGGGATCTGGCAGATCACCCCGGGCACCGTCACCGACACCGAGGCCAACGAGCTGTTCGTGGTCGTCAGCGGCCGGGCCACGATCGCGGTCGAGGGCGGCGCGACCTTCGACGTCGGCCCCGGTGACGCCTGCGTGCTGCGCGAGGGCGACCGGACCACCTGGACCGTCCACGAGACCCTGCGCAAGGCGTACCACATCACCCTGCCGTAGCCGGCCCGCCCGGCACGCACAGAGCCCCGGCCGGGCGGACCTCTGTGGAGGTCCGCCCGGCCGGGGCTCTTGACTGCGGCTACTTGACCGAGCCGGAGGTGAGGCCGGAGACGACCTTGCCCTCGATCAGCGCGAAAAGGATGATCACCGGGACGGTGGAGAGCAGCCCGGCGGCGAAGAGGTGGCCCCAGTCGGTGGAGTACTGGCCGACGAAGGAGGACAGCCTGACGGTCAGCGGCTCGGTGCCGGGGTCCGAGTTCATCAGCGTCAGGGCGACGATGAACTCGTTCCAGGCAGCGATGAAGGTGAAGATCAGCGCGGTGACGATGCCCGGCAGTGCCAGCGGGATGATGACGCGGAACAGCGCGCCGACCCGGGAGCAGCCGTCGACGATCGCGGCTTCCTCGATCTCCTTGGGGATGGCGCCGAAGTAGGCGTTGAGGATCCAGACCGCGAAGGCCATGTTGAAGCCCGCGTTGACCAGGATCAGCGCCCAGATCGAGTTCACCATGTTGAACTGCAGGAACTCGCGGTAGATACCGACGATCATCGCGGTCGGCTGGAACATCTGGGTGATCAGCACCAGGACCAGGAAGATCCCTCGCCCGAAGAACTTCCGCCTGGCGGTGTAGTACGCGGCCGGGATGCCGACCAGCAGCACCAGCAGGGTGGCCCCGCCGGCGATCTCCAGGCTGACCCCGATGTTGCTGGCGATGCCGGTGCTGAGGAAGTTGTGCAGCGTGGGGTGGCTGGGGAAGTAGTCCCGGTCGAGCAGTTCGTTGTGCGGGCGCAGCGCGGTGATGAACATCTCGATGTACGGCAGCAGGAAGAAGATCCCGATGACGTAGGCGGCGCCGGCGGTGATGACGGTGCGCAGGCGCGGCGGCTTGCGCTGCCGCAGGACCTGCGGGGACCGGGGCTTGGCGGACGCGGGCACGGGCGCGGTGTCGATGGCCATATGTCAGTCCTCCGCGGAGTTCCACTTGGACGCCCGCAGGAACAGCAGGACGATCACGATGATGAAGCCGAAGTTGACCACCGACATCGCAGCGCCCTCACCGATGTTCGACTGCTCGGTGGTGTACATGAAGATGGTGCTGGTGGCGTCCGCGCTGTTGGCGCCGCCCCCGTTCATCTCATAGATGATCGGGAACGAGTTGAAGACGTTCATCACATTGATGAGTGCCGCCACCAGCAGCGCGGGGCGGAGCAGCGGCAGGGTGACGGACCAGTAGGTCCGGAAGACCGAGGCGCCGTCGAGCTTGGCGGCCTCGTAGACCTCGCCCGGGACCGCCTGCAGGCCGGCCAGCAGCGCGTAGGTGGTGAACGGGACCGAGACGAAGACCGCGACGAACATCTCCCAGATGAACGCCGGGGTCTGCTCGGAGAGGGGGTTGGAGCCGGGGCCGTTGAACTGCTTGATGAAGCCGAGGTCGTGACCGATGAGGGTGATCACGCCGTTGCTCGGGTCCAGCATCCACTTGAAGATGATGGCGGTCATCACCACGGAGGCGGCCCAGGGCGCGATCAGCGCCCAGCGGGCGGCCTTGCGGCCGGGGAACTGCTTGTTGAAGAGCTGGGCCACACCGAGGGAGACCAGCACGGTGACCGACACCACGCCGAAGACCCAGACCGCGGTCCGGATGAGCACCCCGTTGAGCACCGGTTCGTCGAACAGCTTGGTGAATTCCGACCACCCGGCGGAGCCGTGGTCGAAGCCCATCGAGTCGAACTTCTCGCGCGATGTCAGGAACATCTGGATGACCGGCCAGATCACCACGAAAAGGATCAGCGCGGCCGCCGGAGCCACCCAGGGCAGGGGTGCCAGTGCGCGAGCCAGACGGCGCAGTGAACCGCCCGGACGTCGTGTGCCCTTGCCCGGTCCGCCCTGCCCGGGCGCAGACGCCAACGCGTCTGCGTGGGTCGATTGCGTCATGGTCTTCTCCATCGGTGCGCGCCTGCGGCCAGTGCGGCTGGTGGTACGCCGCACTGGCCGCAGGCGCTGCGAGTGGTCTTAGTTGTTCAGGGCGAAGTTCTGCAGGGTGCCCAGGACCGAGGCCGGGGAGCTGGGGCTGTTCACCGCGGCGCCGATGGTCGGCTTGATCTTGCCGAGCACCGCGTCCCAGTTGGTGTTGGTCGGGTACTGCACCGCGTTGGGCACGGCCGCCAGGAAGCCGGCGTCGACCGGGTTGCTCGCCGAGAGCGCGGTCGAGGCGGAGGTGGTGGCCGGCAGCAGGTCGTACTCGTTGTCGAACTGCTCCTGGTACTTGTCCTGGTAGGCGAAGTCGAGGAACGCCTTGATCTGCGCCGCGTGGCCGCCGGTGTTGAAGGCGGTGATGTCGTCGTGGACGGCGAGGGCGGAGGTGAGCGAGCCGGTCTTGCCGGGCATCGCGACGACGCCGTAGTCGGCGGCGGTGAGCTTGCCGGTCGTCTGGATGGTCGGGATCAGCGCGCCGGAGCCGCCGACCATGCCGACCGTGCCGGCCGCGAAGGCGTCCCAGGCCTGGGTGCGGTTCTGGGTGGCGGCCCCGGACTCGGTGTCACCGGCGGCGACCAGTCCCTGCATGTACTGGAAGGTGGCGATGTTCTGCGGCGAGTTGATCGCGTACTTGCCGGAGCTGTCGGTGTAGTTGCCACCGTTGCCCAGCATCCACATCAGGGACTCGCCCTGCGCCTCCTCCGGGCCCAGCGGCATGTCGTAGCCGACGTTGCCGCCCGGCAGCGCCTTGATCGCGGCGGCGTCGGCCTTCAGCTGGTCCCAGGTCTTCGGCGGGCTCGCGATCTTGGCCTCGGCGAAGAGCTTCTTGTTGTAGAACATGGCGCGGGCGCTGGTGGTGAACGGGGCGCCGTAGGCGACGCCGTTGCTCTCCTCCTGCTTCTCGAAGACCGGGATCAGGTTGGCGATGGTGCTGGCCGACATGACCTGGCTCAGCGGGTAGAGCAGGTTGTCCGAGGCGAACTGCTGGGGCGCGTCGCCCTCGAGGATGTCCGGGTACTGCTTGGCCTGGAACATCGCCGTGGTCTTGGCCTGCCAGTCGGTCCAGGAGATCGTCTGTACGTGGACCGTGATGCTCGGGTTCTGGGCGTGGAAGGCGTCCGCGATGCCCTGCCAGTAGGCCTGCGAGCTGTTCGAGGTACCGGCCGTGCCGTAGTCGGCGGCGAGCAGGTTGATGGTGGTGGAGCCACCGCTGGAGCCCGAGGAGGCCTTCGAGGAGGAGCTGCTACAGGCCGTCAGGGCCATGGCGCCGGCAACACCGAGAGCAGAGAGAGCGAGCATACGACGCTTCAACGAACTACCGCCTTCGCAGATGCGAACCAGGTCCTGGCCTGGTCCGAATTTGAGTCTAAGGTCGGCAGTTGTGACCGGCGGGCGTGATGGGCACCACCCGCTCGGTCCGGAAGACCTGCCGTCCCCGTTGTGTCGGCAAGTCTGTCCGCGGGCCGGTCAAGAGGTCTACACCATTTACCGAATCGCTGAACTTCATTGCATCCTGCGCAACGACATTCCGGACAAACCACCTTTAACTCCGGCAGTGAGGGAAATCTGACATCCCGTCATATCTCCTTCCGTGACCAGTTCCCCGATCGCAACAGTGAAATTTCTCGAACCCCCTTGCGGAATCACCCGGCCGTTCACCTGCGTTTCCACTTGGTCTAGACCACAGGCTCGCCCCGGTCGACATCCGCGCAGCTCAAGGCCCTTGACACCGACCGCTACTCTCCGTGAGAAACAAGGAAGCGGGTCGCCGCCGAGCAGGGGGCGGTCGCGCCGATCGAAACTTGGACCAGACCAATCTGATAACTGGACTAGACCTCTACTCCCTAGGAAAGGGAGACTGTCCCCCGTGAAGCACGTCATCGCACTCGATGTCGGCGGGACCGGCATGAAAGCCGCACTCGTCGCCCAGGACGGCACCCTCCTGCATGTGGAGCGCCGTGCCACCGGCCGGGAACACGGCACGGACGCCGTCGTCGACGGCATCCTCGACTTCGCCGCGCACCTGCGCGACGAGGGCCTGCGCCGCTACGGCACGGCCGCGGCCGCGGCCGGGGTCTGCGTCCCGGGGACGGTCGACGAGAAGAACGGCGTCGCCGTCTTCTCCGGCAACCTCGGCTGGCGCGACCTGCCCATGCGCCGGCTCCTCAGCGATCGGCTGGCCGACGCCGGGCACACGCTGCCGGTGGCGCTCGGCCACGACGTCCGCACCGGCGCCCTGGCCGAGGCCAGGATCGGCGCCGGACAGGGCATCGACCGCTTCCTGTTCATCGCGCTGGGCACCGGCATCGCCGGCGGCATCGGCATCGACGGACGGATCGAGGCCGGGGCCCACGGCAACGGCGGGGAGATCGGCCATGTGATCGTCCGCCCCGGCGGGCCGCCGTGCGGCTGCGGTGCGCGCGGCTGCCTGGAGACCCTGGCCTCCGCCGCCGCCGTGACCCGGGCCTGGGCCGCCGCCAGCGGCGACCCGACGGCCGACGCCGCAGGCTGCGCGCGGGCCGTGGAGGCCGGCGACAAGCGCGCCCTGGAGGTCTGGTCCGATGCCGTCGCCGCGCTGGCCGACGGGATCATCTTCGCCCAGAGCCTGCTCGACCCCCGAACAGTGATCATCGGCGGCGGCCTCGCCGAGGCCGGTGACACCCTGTTCACTCCCCTGCGCGAGGCGGTCCTGGAACGGATCACGTTCCAGGTGCCGCCCGCGCTCGTACCGGCGATGCTCAAAGACACCGCCGGATGCCTGGGCGCAGGGCTGCTCGCCTGGGATCTGCTCTCACTGGAGGTGACCGCGTGAACAACGCGGACCGCACTGTGCTGGCCGGGGCCAGGCTCGTTCTGCCCACCGGCGTCATCGACAACGGACGGCTGATCGTCGAGAACGGCCGGATCGTCGAGGCGGCGGCAGCGTCGGAGAGCGCGCCGGCCGAGGGCCCCCCGTCCGGTCCGCCGGCGCTGGACCTCAGCGGCTGCACGGTCGTCCCCGGGTTCGTGGACATGCACGTCCACGGCGGCGGCGGGGCGTCCTACGCCTCCGGCATCGCCGAGGAGGCGCTGACGGCCGCGCGCACCCATCTGGAGCACGGCACCACCACGACCATCGCCTCCACCGTCACCGGCGAGATCGACGAGCTCTGCCGACAGGCGTCGGTGCTCAGCGAGTTGGTCGAGGACGGGGTGCTGGCCGGCGTGCACTTCGAGGGCCCGTTCATCAGCATCAACCGCTGCGGGGCGCACCAGCCCGACCTGCTCCGCGACCCCGACCCGGCGCTGGTCCGCAAGCTGGTGGACGCCGCCCGGGGCACCGCCAAGATGCTGACCCTGGCCCCCGAGCTGGACGGCGGCCTGGAGTCCATCCGGCTGCTGGCCGAGCTCGGCGTGATCGCCGCCGTCGGCCACACCGACGCCGGCTACGACCAGGTGCTGGCCGGCATCGACGCCGGTGCGACCGTCGCCACCCACCTCTTCAACGCCATGCCGGCCATCGGCCACCGCGCGCCGGGCCCGATCGTGGCGCTGCTGGAGGACGAGCGGGTCACCGTCGAGCTGATCGGCGACGGCGTGCACCTGCACCCGGCCGTGATCGACCTGGCCATGAAGGGCGCCGGTCTGGACCGGGTCGCCCTGGTCACCGACGCCATGTCGGCGGCCGGCTTCGGCGACGGCCTCTACCCGCTGGGCCCGCTCCAGGTCCGGGTGGAGAACGGCGTCGCCCGGCTGGTCGAGGGCGGCTCCATCGCCGGCAGCACGCTCACCCTGGACGTGGCCTTCCGCCGCGCGGTGACCCTGAACGGCCTCTCGCTGGAGCGCGCCGTCCAGGTGCTGTCGCTGAACCCGGCGAAGCAGCTCGGCCTGGACGACCGGATCGGCTCGCTGGCGCCCGGCAAGTACGCCGACCTGGTGGTCCTGGACGCGGACTACCAGCTGGTCTCGGTGATGCGCCGGGGCGAGTGGATCGTCGGCGCGGACGCCTTCCGGATGCCGGCCTCGGCCTGACGCCCGACCGGTAGCTGCAGCGACGCGAGCGGCCTGCCGTCCCCCCGGGGGGGGACGGCAGGCCGCTCGGGTGCGGGTACTCGGTGGTTACGGCCAGGGCGGGGTGCCGCTGGACACGGTCAGCCCGAGCTGGTCCACGTTGACCCCGGCCGAGCTGCCGCCACCGTAGCTCAGCGCGATGGTGTTGCTGCCGGCGTTGAGCGTCACCGAGGCGTACGAGCGCTGCCAGGCCTTGTCCCAGTCGGTGTTGCCCGAGATCCAGTTCTGCAGGTTTATCGTCTGGCTGGTCTGCTTGCCGTTGACGGTCATCGTGAACGGGTCGGCCGAGGTGCTGCCGGCCGCGTTCGCGTAGTGCACCCAGAAGGTGTACTGCCCGGCGGTCGGCACGGTGACGTTGAGCCAGGTGATGCTCATTCCGGCGGCCGTCAGCGGAACGAACTTGCCGTCGGTCGAGGCGCCGCCGGTGTGGTTGTTCATCACCACCGCGTTGCCGCCGAGCTGCATGCCGGAGACGTTGGTCGCCCCCGGGAGCGCCGCCGAGGCCGAGGGCGAGGCGGAGGGGCTGGCCGGGGCCGAGGCGGTACTGCTGGCGCCGGCCGAACTGCCGCCCTCCGCCGAGGCCGAGGACTTCGGGGTGCCGGTGTGCAGCAGCGCCACGCTGATGCCGATGACCACGGCCAGCACCACGCCGGCCGCGCCGAGCATCACCGCGCGGTTGCTGCCGCCCCGGCCGCCGCCACCGGCGCCGGGCCGGTTGCCGGCCCGGCTACCGCCCTGCGGCGGCCCCACCGGCGCGATCGGCGCGGTCTGCTGGCCCTGCTGCTGGAACTGCTGCTGTTGCTGCTGATAGGGCTGCTGCTGCGGGACCTGCGGCTGGCCGTACGGCGGCTGCTGCGGCCGCTGGCCGTACTGGGTGCGGCCGACCTGCGTCGCCTGCTGGTACGAGGTGCGCGGCACGCCCGGCTGGGGCGCTGACCGGGGGGCCTCGCCCTCCTGGCCGCGGTAGAGGTAGGCGAACGGGTCGTCGTCCTCGGGCACGCCGTTGTCCTCGGCTGTCATCGAGTCGTCAACTCCCCTGTGGTGGCTTGTCCCTCGCTCCGGCGCGGCAGACGGGACAAGGTCAACGTACATGATCGAATCAGGGCGAAGCACCCCCGCGCACGCCGGTGGGCAGGCGTGCCCGTGTGCGGCACACTACCTCGAACGTGTGACAGAGGGGTAAGCCCGGGAGCGGCCCGCGGTCAGCCCGCGCGGCGGTGGGAACGCCCGCCGGAGGGGTTGTTGCCGGTCCCACCTGCGCGGGAACGCTTCTCCAGGTACATCCGCTCGTCGGCGGTGTGCAGCACCTCGTCGATGGTCATACCGCAGCCTGCCCAGCCGATGCCCAGACTCACACCGACCCGCACCGTGCGACCGCCCTCGACCCGGATCGGCGGGGTGATCGCGGTCCGCAGCCGCCCGGCGAGGTCCCGGGCCTCCTCCCGGCCGACGCCGTCGGCCAGGACCACGAACTCGTCGCCGCCGAGCCGTGCCACCGTGTCGCCCTCGCGGACCACGTGCTGGAGCCTGCGGGCCACCTCGATCAGCACCGCGTCGCCGGCGCTGTGCCCGAAGCGGTCGTTGATCGACTTGAAGCCGTCCAGGTCGCAGAAGACCACCGCGAGCCCGCGTCCGCCCGGGGCCTCGGCCGCCGGGTCGTCCGGCAGCACCGCGTGCACATGCTCGAAGCCCGCCGTCTCGTGGGCCTCGGCCGGGCCGCTGTAGAGGCTCTCGTAGCTCGCCAGGCCGTAGCTGTGGTCCTCGGCGGTGGGATCGGCGCCCGGCCCGCCCAGCGCCTGCGGACGGTCGCACAGCCGCATCCGCAGCCGGATCCGCAGCTCGGCCGCGTTGGGCAGTCCGGTCAGCCCGTCGTGGCTGGCCCGGTGCGCGAGTTGGAGCTCGTGCCGCTTCCGGTCCTCGATGTCCTCGACATGGGTGAGCAGGAAGCGCGCACCCTCGGCGGTGTCGGCGACCACCGAGTTGCGCAGGTGGACCCAGAGGTAGCCGCCGTCCCGCCGGGCCAGCCGGACCTCCGCCCGGCCGTTCTCGGCCACCCGGCGCAGCTTGGTCTCGTCCTCCGGGTGGACCAGGTCGACGAAGCTGTAGCGCTCCAGCGACGCCCTGGGCCGCCCGAGCAGCCGGCAGAGGGCGTCGTTGACCCGGGTGAGCCGGCCGCCGGCGACGTCGTGCAGCTCGGTGATGGCCATCCCGCTCGGGGCGTACTCGAACGCCTGACGGTAGCTCTCCTCGCTGGCGCGGAGGGTCTGCTGCTCACGTTCGAAGCGGACCAGCGCACGCTGCATCTCGGCCCGCAGCCGGGCGTTGCCGATGGCGATGCCGGCCTGCTGGCTGAACATCGCCAGCGCCTCCCGGCCCCAGGCGCCGGGGCGCCGCCCGTTGCGCGGCCGGTCCACCGAGAGCACGCCGAGCAGTTCGCCGCCGAGGCTGTGCATCGGGGCGAACAGGAAGTCGTCGAGGTGCCAGTCGTCCTCGGCCGGGGAGTCGATGCCGCGTCCGCCCCAGGTGGGGATGTCGGGCAGGCTGGCCCAGGAGCGCTCGCGGGGGACGAAGACCAGCGGGCCCCACTTCTCGCCGACCGCCAGCAGCCGGTTCCAGGAGTCCCGGGAGCCGACGCGGCCGAGCATGGTGTCGATCCCGCTGTCCGGCTCACCGTCCTCGTCGAGCTCCCAGACCGCGGCGACGACCAGGTCGCCGTCGGGCCGCACCAGGTTGACGGCGGCCGCCTCGTAGCCGAGGCCGGTCACCGCCCCCTCCACCACAGCCTGCAGCGTCCCGGCGAGGCTGCGGGCCGCGTTGAGGTCCGCGATGACGCGGTGCAGGCTGCGCAGGGTCTCAAGCCGGACGTACGGCTCCGACTCGGTGTCCATCACGCGCTCCCTCCGTGACAGCGACGCAGCGGTCTCGCCCCCGGGACCCTGGGTGGATCCCTCCGTCTTTTCCTATCGTCCGATTGCCAAGCAAACTGAATCACAGGGAGCACACCAATCGGCACGCTGGGTCAGCAAATGGACGCCACTTGTGACCCAACTCACACAACTGTCGACCACTGATAAGCAGTTCATTCGGGACAAACCACGCCAATCCCGTCCCAGCAGCCCCCTTTGACATCGCTCGAATCAGACAAGAAATGAAGCCCCGGCCACCTCGCGAGCACACAATTCGTTCACACCTGAGTGTCAACGGCGCGTCAATGCCTCGGCTCGGGCCCGCCGACCCTCCGGCCCGAATCCAAACCCGCCGCCCCCGGGACGCTTCTCTAGGACCTCGGTCGCAGCCTCCGCTACACCGCAGGGCCGATGCGACCTGCCCTCGGACGCGGATACGGTGCTCAGGTGTACATCGCAACCACGACCACCCCAGACCCTGTCGGCAGCGAGGCCAGCCCGGAGGAGTTCCGCGCTGCGCTCGGGCACCTCGCCTCCGGCGTGGTGCTGCTCAGCGCGCACGACCCGGAGGAGGGGGCGCGGGGCGAGGACATCGGCATGACCGCCACGGCGTTCCTCTCCGTCTCCCTGGAGCCCCCGCTGGTCCTGGTGTCCGTCCGGGCGGACTCGCGGATGGAGGACGCGCTGTCCCGGATCGACCGCTGGGCGGTCTCGATCCTCGCCGCCGAGCAGCGGACGACCGCCGCCAGGTTCGCCATGAAGGGCCGGGTGAGCGACCGGCTGCTCTTCGCCGACCTGCCGCACGAGCGCGGGGCGGCGAGCGGGGCGCCGCTGGTCACCGGGGCACTGGCGACGGTGGAGTGCCGCACCGAGCAGCGGGTGACCGCGGGCGACCATCTGCTGCTGATCGGCCGGGTGCTGGAGGCCAGGGCGGACAACGCCGACGGCGAGCCGCTGGTCTACTTCCGCGGGCAGTACCGCCGGCTGGGCTGAGCGCCGGGCCGCGGCGGGCGGGTCAGTCGAACCGCCCCGAACGACCGCGCTTGACGTCCGCGCGGCGCTTCTTGTCGGTCAGCCGGCGCTCGACCGTGCCCCGGCTCGGCCGGGTCGGCCGACGGCTGCGCGGCGGGGGCGCGACGGCCTCGCTCAGCAGCGCCCCCAGCCGGACCGCCGCGGCCTCCCGGTTGCGCCACTGCGAGCGGTGCTCGGACGCCTTGACGATGAGCACCCCGCCGTCCGTGAGCCGCCCGGAGAGGCGCTCCAGCGCCCGCTCCTTCCACACCTGCGGCAGCGCCTCGGAGGCGCCCAGGTCGAAGCGGAGCTCGACCTGGCTGTCGCTGGTGTTCACATGTTGGCCGCCGGGACCGGAGGAGCGCGAGAAACGCCACTGGAGCTCGGCGTCGGGCAGGACGACCGAGCCGCGGACGCGGACGGGGAGGGACATGGCTCCATGGTCGCCGCTGCCCCGCCCTCCGCGCCAGGCAATAACCCCCGCCGCTGTCGGGGCGGCGCCGGGGCGGGCGTCGGCACGGCGTCGAAAGCGTGGGACGATCGGCGCGTGATCGAGCTCGGCTACTCCCTGTCCAACCGCTTCCCCGACCCCCCGCAGACCGACTACCGCAGCGTCGGCGTCCGCAGCCTGCGGCACGACCTCTTCTGCGGCGACGTCCACCTGGAGGTCGAGGGCCGCGAACTGGCCACCGCCTGGGGCTGGGTGCCGGTGCTGGACTTCGCCTGGGCCGTCTGCGACATCGTCGAGGAGATCGACCGCGACCCGGCCGGCGGCCGCTCCAGTGCGCTGCAGCAGTCGGAGCTGGACTTCACCGAGTCGGCCGACCTGCTGCGCTTCAGCCGCCGCTTCAACTGGGTGGAGATCCGGGCGGACTGGACCGAGGCCCCGCCGCTCACCGTCCGCCACAGCGAACTGCGGCGCGAGGCCCGGGACTTCCTGCACGACCTGATCGCCGACCTGGCCGACATGCACGAGGGCCTGGCCGACAACCCGGCCGTCTGGGAGCTCCAGGCCCGCTTCCCCCGGATGCCCTGAGCCCCCGGGTGCAGCCGGGTCAGGGCTCGGTGCTGCGCCCGAGCAGCAGCACGCCGGGCGGCGGCGCCGCCGGGATCTCGTGGAAGCCCAGCCGCCGGTAGAAGGCGAGCGCCCCGCTGTTGTTCGCGGCCATGCCGAGGTGGACCCGGGGCGCGCCGGCCGCGTGCACCGCCGCCAGGAAGGCAGCCACCATCGCCCGCCCCGCGCCCTGGCCCTGGGCCTGCGGCAGCAGGTCGATATGCAGGTGGGCGGGGTACTCGTCGGGCACGTCGCCGTCCAGCATCCACTCCGGGTGGTGCAGTTGGCCGATCCGCTCGGCGTCCATCCCCTCGCCGCTGCCCTCGGGGTAGCGCGGCCCGACCGCCGGCAGCCAGCTGCGCCGGTATTCGGCCACGAAGCGGCGGGTGTCCGGGGTCCCGATGATGTAGCCGACGGCCGTGTCCGCCCCGTCGGCGAGGACGAAGGCGAACTCCGGCTCCAGGTCGACATAGGGCCCGGTGAAGATCTCCGGCAGGATCCGCGGGTCCCGGTAGAGCGGGGTCGCGTCCGCACCGGAGTCGCCGGTGCGGACGCAGACGTCGTAGCAGGCTTCCCGGTCGGCCGGGCGGTAGGGGCGTATGGTCGGCATCCCGTCAGCTTCGCACAGCCGACGGGATGCCGGACCGGCCGGATTCGGCTACCTCCAGAGCGGGCTGGTGACGATCGCCCGGAGCTGCGCCAGGGTCAGCACCGGCAGCGGACGGGTCGCGGCCGTGCCCTGGGCGGTGGAGTTGAACTCCATGACCACGACGCGCAGCCCGTCGGGCTGGAGCAGGTCCGCCACCCGCTGGACCGCGCCGGCGCCGCCCTTCTCCGCGCCCTCCTGGCTGAGGAGCAGCTTGTCGCCGTTGGCCAGCACCGTGGCGCCGGTGAACACCTGGGCCATCGCGGTGGCGTCACCGCTCGAGGTCAGGTCCCAGTGCTGGACGTTGGTCTGGAACAGCGCCGGGCCGTGGCCGTCGTCGAGCTCGACCGAGACGTAGCCGGGCTGGCCGCTCTCCCCCGAGCTGGTGACCCCCTTCGGGAACAGCTCCTTGAGTGTGGCCATGATGTGCGCCTGGGTGGTGTCGCCCGGGACCGGGGGCTGCACCACCGGGGCGGGCGTCGGGAGCGCCGCCAGCGCCGGCTTCCAGGCTTGGGCGGTGACGACGGCCAGGACCTGCGCGGCGGTCAGCGGCGGGTTCTTCCGGGTGTCGGCCGCCCCCTTCTCGGCCGGCGCGTTCCACTCCTCCAACTGCAACTGCCCGCCGCCGGGGAAGGTCACCGAACCGCTCCAGTCCTTGGCGGAGGTGGTCTCGGTCGGGTACTCGTAGCCCTGCTCGAACACGAACCGGCCGCCGCCCGGCAGCACCTTCACCGTGCAGACCTGGTTGGGCACGGCGGAGGCGGCGGGGCAGCCCGGCCCCGGGCTGTCGGGGGCCACGTTGGTCAGCGAGAAGTCGATCAGCGCGGCCCCCTGGCCGTCGTCCAGGACCACGGCGGCGGTGCCGCGCGCACCGGTGCCGGCGGGCGCGAAGACCGAGCCGGCCGGCAGCAGCCCGGCCAGGGTGCTGTTCATCCACCCGGGCGAGAGCAGCGGACCGGTCGCGTGGTGCGGGACCGGCGTGCCGTACGCGGAGGCCGCATCGGCCTCCGCCCGGCTGTCCTTCAGCGCGCCCGGCAGCACCGTGCCGCCGACGACGGCCACCGCCGCCAGTGCGGCGACGCCGCCGAGGACTCCCGCCGTCCGTCGGCGGCGGCGCCGACGGCCGTCCGCCACACCGCCGTTGACCAGGGCGACCAGGTCCGGCTGAAAGGACTGCGCGGTCTCCTGGAACGCCGCGCCGAGCTCATCCTCGAAGGGCATGACTGATCACCATCTCTGTCGTTGAGGGCTAGCGCTGGGCGAAGTCGCCGAGGCTGGTGCCGAGGACGGCGCGCAGCCGGGTCAGCGCGCGGGAGCAGGCGGCGCGGACCACCCCGGCGGTCATCCGCAGGATCACGCCGGTCTCCTCGACGCTGCGGTCCTCCCAGTAGCGCAGGACCAGCACCGCCCGGTCGCGGTAGGCGAGCCGGCCCAGTGCTTCGAGCAGGGCGATCCGGGTCGCGGAGTCGCCCTCGCGGGCGGCGGACTCGGCGATGTAGCCGGTCGGCCGCTCCCCGTTGCTGCGCCGCCGCTTGTGGCTGATGAAGGCCCGGGCCAGCACGGTGTGGGCGTAGGCCACCGGGTTGTCGGCCGCCGAGACCCGGCGCCAGTGCAGGTAGACCCGGCCCAGGGTCTCCTGCACCAGGTCCTCGGCGAGGTGGACGTCGCCCCCGGCGAGCAGGCAGGCCGACCGGTAGAGCTGGCCACTGCAGTCCGTGGCGAACTCGACGAACTCGTCGATCTGTTCCTGCTTCATGCGTCGTCCACCCCATGCTCGGCCCCGCCGGTCCCCCCGGCCTCGGATTCCCCGCCCCTATGACGCGGCGACAGCGGATCGCGTTACGGGGCAGAACCAAGAAAATCCGAAGGGCGGGGTACCGGTCGGTTCCGACCTGTACCCCGCCCGGGGACCATACGGTGTGCGGTTCGCGGCTGCGGCTTCAGCGGGGTGGGGGCAGCCTGCTCAGGAAGACCTGGAAGGCCGTCGGATCCACCCGGGTCACCCCGGCGAAGGGGTAGTCCATCTCCTTGATCAGGATCAGCGAGACCACCACCAGCGCCCCCAGAGACAGCACCATCAGCCCGTGGGCCACGCTGTTCGACAGCCCGAAGAGGAAGGTGAACCCGACCGTCAGCACCCCGCCGGCGATCAGCGCGACCCACAGGATCGGCGGGACCGAGTCGCTCACCTCGTTGAGCCGCTCACGCCTGGCCGACGCGAGGTTCTCGACGTCGGTGACCGCGTGCTCGTAGAGCACCTGCTGCTGGGCGGTGACCGGCTGGTAGCCGTAGACCAGCGAGCGGATCTGGTAGACCAGGTCGGTGGCGGCCGGGCTGCTCCTGTGGTCGACCATCAGCGACCACTCGGAGTCCTCGACGGTGTTGGCGTAGGCGAGGGTGTCCTTCTCGATCTCGGCCCCCACCGGGAGCGGCATCGAGCGGGAGATCCAGTAGATCCCGGCGAGTGAGTCGGCCTCGCTGAAGGTGTTCTGCTGGGCCGCACCGACGTTCCCCCAGACAGAGATCACCACGAAGCCCAGCAGTACCGCATAGAGGACGCCGACCCCGGCGAAGATGAAGCCAGCCACCTCGTTCTGCCCCTCGCGGCGGTGGTGCGGGACGATCCGCTGGACCACCCAGAGCGAGAAGCCGATGCCGACCATGGACAGCACGAAGATGACGATGTCGGACCAGTTCAATGAGCCCCCTTCGATCGAGCGGGCCGGCCTGCCGACCGGCCCGCCGCGGACACGAGAACGGTTCGGTTCGGCTCAGCCGTGCTGCCGGGCGACCTCCACGTTCTCCAGCACCCCGAGAGCGTCCGGGACCAGGATCGCCGCCGAGTAGTAGGCGCTGACCAGGTACTGGATCACGGCCTTCTCGTTGATGCCCATGAACCGCACCGAGAGGCTGGGCTCGTACTCGTCCGGCAGGCCGGTCTGGTGCAGCCCGACCACGCCCTGGTTGTCCTCGCCGGTGCGCAGCGCCAGGATCGAGCTGGTGTGGCCGCCGTTGACCGGGATCTTGTTGCACGGGAAGATCGGCACCCCGCGCCAGGACGGGATCCGGTGGCCCTCGACGTCCACCGCGTCCGGGTAGAGGCCGAGCCGGTTGCACTCGCGGCCGAAGGCGGCGATGGCCCGCGGGTGGGCCAGGAAGAGCTTGGTGCCCCGGCGGCGGGAGAGCAGCTCGTCCATGTCGTCCGGGGTCGGCGGGCCGCCGTGGGTCTGGATCCGCTGCTCGTGGTCGGCGTTGGCCAGCAGCCCGAAGTCCGGGTTGTTGACCATCTCGTGCTCCTGGCGCTCACGCAGCGCCTCGACCGTGAGCTTCAGCTGCTCCTCGATCTGGTTCATCGGCTGGTTGTAGAGGTCGGCGACCCGACTGTGCACCTGGAGTACGGTCTGGGCGACGCTCAACTCGTACTCGCGCGGCGCGAGTTCGTAGTCGACGAAGCTGCCGGGCAGCTCCTCCTCACCCTCGTGGCCGGCCGCCAGGGCGATCTCGGCCTGGCCGTGCTTGTCCTGGGCCTGGGCGGCGTCGGCGCGGAAGCGCTCGACCTGCTCGCGCAGTTCCGCCGAGCGGCCGAGCAGGTCGGCGAAGGCCTCGCGGGGCAGCGCCAGCAGGGTGCCTGCGGTCGCCGCCTTGGCGGTGTAGTCCCAGTTGGCGCCGTCGCCGAGCAGCGTCTCGTCGCCGAAGTGGTCACCGTTGGCGAGGGTGCCGAGCACCGCCTCGCTGTCGCCGAACTTGCCGTCACCCAGCTTGCGGATCTTTCCGTGGGCGACCACCAGGACGTGGCCGACCGGCGTCCCGCGCTCGGCCAGGACCTCCCCCGGCTCGAACTCGCGCTGCTGGAAGCGTCCGGCCAGCTCGCTGAGCAGGGCCTGGTCGTCAAAGCCGCGCAGCAGCGGGAGTTCGGCGAGGGTCGGCGGGACGATCGCCACGGCCGAGCCGGTCTGCGCGAAGCTGAGCCGCCCGCGGCCGGTCGCATAGCTGAGACGCCTGTTGACGCGGTAGCTGCCGCCGCTGACCTGGACCCAGGGCAGCATCTTCAGCAGCCAGCGCGAGGTGATGCCCTGCATCTGCGGCGGCGTCTTGGTCGTCGTCGCGAGATTCTTCGCTGCGGCAGTGCCGAGAGCGGTCTGCTGTTCAGTCATCTCTAGCTGTCTCCCCAGAAGCCGGTGTGACGTGCGCTTCCAGAGTGGCGGCGTCGGCAGTGACGAGCCATTCCCCGATCGAGTGAGCATGTTCGACACCGCATAGGGGTAGCTGCGAAGTGACGCAGCGTCACTTCCCCAGTGCGGCGAGCAGGTCGGGCCAGGCGACGGACAGCGGGTCGATCAGGTCGAAGTGGTCGAGCCCCAGGAGTTCGACCAACTTCACGCTGTCGCCCGCGGCTTCGGCCCGATCGGCGTACACCCGGCTCATCGCCACCGGAACCTGGACGTCCTCGGTCCCGTGCAGCAGCGTCACCGGGACGCCGAGCGGCAGCAGCGCCATCGGGTCGGCCACGGCGTAGCGCCCGGGCACCTGCTCCGGGCCGCCGCCCAGCAGCCGGGCGGTGACGCCGTCCTCCAGGCCCCAGGCGTCGGCCAGGTCCAGCGAGCTGCAGCCGGCCAGCGCGACCACGCTGTCCGGCAGCCAGGAGCTGCGCCAGTTCGAGTCGATCGGGAGCCGGTGCCGGGCCGCCGCCCACAGCGCGAGGTGGCCGCCGGCCGAGTGGCCGAGCAGCACCGTGCGCCGCGGCCGGATCCCGCGCGCGGCCGAGATCACGCCGAGCGTCTCGCAGAAGGTCGCGATGTCGTCGAAGGTCCCCGGCCAGCCCCCGCCGGAGGGTCCGATCCGGCGGTACTCGGGCACCACGACCGCGTAGCCGGCCCGGGCCAGCGCAT
This sequence comes from uncultured Actinomycetota bacterium, assembly GCA_963743515.1. Lineage (GTDB taxonomy): Bacteria > Actinomycetota > Actinomycetes > Streptomycetales > Streptomycetaceae > Streptacidiphilus. The sequence continues at coordinate 240,972 of CAVUQN010000028.1, read as the reverse complement.
CGGCCAGCGGGCCCAGGTGGGTGCGGTCGTACTCGTCCTTCCAGAAGCCGCCGTGGATCAGCACCACCAGGGTGTCCGCCGCCTGCCGGGGCAGCCACAGGTCGGCGACCTGTTCCGGACGGGCGCCGTAGCGGGCGGTGTGGTCCGGTGGCGGCGCGGGTCGGGAAAGGATGTCTCGGCTCATCGGTCGGCTCCCTCGGTGCCTCGGCGGCAGGTCGGGCCCCGCTGCTGCGGACCGGCCCCCGGACGGGGCTCAGGCCGGCTCGACCGGGCGCCAGAGTACGGGACTTGAGAGGATCATGGTGCTCGAGGGCTGCCCGTAGTCCGCCACTCGGTCGATCAGCGCCTCGAACTCCTCCATCGACGCCACCGCCACCATCAGCACGCAGCACGCACCCCCGGTCACCCGGTGCAATTGCAGTACCTCCGGCCAGCCGCGGACGTCGGGGTCGCGCAGCACACAGCGCGGTCCGTAGCACTGCACCTGCACCAGTGCGCTCACCGGAAGTCCGGCCCGGACCAGGTCGATCTCGGCGTGGTAGCCCTTGAGCACCCCGGACGCCTCCAGCCGCCGCACCCGCTCGGCCACCGCCGGGGAGGACAGGTTCACCCGCCGGGAGAGCTCGTTGAAGGAGAGCCTCGCGTCCTGCTGCAGCTCGGCCAGCAGCCGCCGGTCCAACGCGTCCATCCCCGGGTCCTTCCGATCGACAATCCATCGGCACTCTCTGCCTTGTGCATGGTAGGCAACAACCGCGAAGTGAGCAGCAACGGCCATTCAACCCGGGCCCGGATCGACGCAGAATGATCGTGCGGCGCATGGTGCGGCGCAGATGGAGACGTGCCATGCCAACCACCACACACCCCGCAGCCCCTGCCGCCCCGGCGGCCCCGAAGGTCGACTTCGACGGCCCCAGCACCCCGTACGCCGCCTACGCCGGGATTGACACCCTGCACTCGCTGCTGCGGCCACGCAGCAAGGAGCCGGCCGAGACCTCCTTCATCGTCGCCACCCAGGTGATGGAGCTGCTGTTCGGCCTGCTGCGGCACGAGTGGACGCTCGCCCAGCAGGCCCTGCGCGCCGACGACCTGACCGGGGCCACCGCCGCCCTGCGGCGCGGCCTGGGCGTCCAGGACGTCCTGGTCTCCTCCTGGGACCTGCTGGCGACGATGACCCCGGTCGAGTTCGGCGCCTTCCGCCCGCAGCTCGGCGAGGCCAGCGGCTTCCAGTCGTACACCTACCTCCACCTGGAGTTCCTGCTCGGCAACCGGAACGAGCGGCTGCTCGCCCTGTACGCGGGCAGCCCCCGGATCCACGCCGAACTGGCCGAGACCCTGCACGGCCCGAGCCTGCCCGAGGACGCCAGGGGCGTGCTCGACCGGCGCGGCGTCGCGGACTGGACCGCCGTCTACCGCGACCCGGCCCTGCACGACCTGGCCCTGCTCGGCGAACTGCTGCTGGATGTCGCCGAGCGGGTCACCCGCTGGCGGCAGCGGCACCTGGCCGCGGTCAAGCGGGCGATGGGCGCCAAGCCGGGGACCGGCGGATCCAGTGGGCTGAGCTGGCTCGCCAAGGCCGCCGAGCAGGACGTCTTCCCGGAGCTCTGGGCGGCTCGCAATGAGCTCTGAATCCGCAGTGAGCGAACTCGACGCGGCCGACCCACTGCGCGACCAGCGCGAGCGCTTCGTGCTGCCGAAGGGCGTGCTCTACTTCGACGGCAACTCCCTCGGCGCGCTCCCGGCACACACCCCCGCCCGGATCGCCGAGCTGGTCGAGCGCGAATGGGGCCAGGGCCTGATCCGCAGCTGGAACGAGGCCGGCTGGTACGACCTGCCGCGCGGCCTCGGCGACCGGATCGCACCGCTGGTCGGCGCCGCCCCCGGGCAGGTCGTGGTCTGCGACTCGACCTCGGTCAACCTGTTCAAGGTGCTCACCGCCGCGCTGCGGCTGCGCCCCGAACGCCGGGTGCTGGTCTCCGAGGAGGGCAGCTTCCCCACCGACCTCTACCTGACCGAGGGTGTGCTCGCCGGCGCCGGGGACGGACCCGACGGCTACCGACGCCGACTGCTCGGCCGCGAGGAGCACAGCCTGGGCGATCTCGACGCCCTGCTCGATGCAGACACCGCGGTGCTGCTGCTCTCCCACGTCGACTACCGCACCGGACGGCTCCGGGACATGGCCGCCATCACCGAGATGGCGCACCGGCACGGCGCGCTGGTGGTCTGGGACCTCTGCCACTCGGCCGGGGCGCTGCCGGTCCGGCTGGACGACTGCGACGTCGACTTCGCCGTCGGCTGCGGCTACAAGTACCTCAACGGCGGCCCCGGCGCGCCCGCCTTCCTCTACGCCGCCGAACGCCACCACGCCGCCGCCGAGCAGCCGCTCACCGGCTGGTTCGGCCACGCCGAGCCCTTCGCCTTCGAGACCGGCTACCGCCCCGCCCCCGGCATCGGCCGCTTCCTCACCGGGACGCCGCCGCTGCTCGCCCTGGCCGGCCTGCAGGCCGCCCTCGACATCTGGGAGGAGGTCGACCTGGACGCGCTGCGCGCCAAGAGCCTCGCGCTGACCGACCTGTTCCTCGACCTCACCGCCCCGCTCGGGCTGGAGGTGCTGACCCCGCTCGCGCCGGAGCAGCGCGGCAGCCAGGTCTCGCTGCGCCACCCGCAGGCCCGGGCGGTGATGGCGGCGCTGATCGAGCGCGGCATGATCGGCGACTTCCGCGCCCCCGACGTGCTGCGCTTCGGCTTCACCCCGCTGTACCTCTCCTACGCGGACGTCGCCGAGGCGGCCCGGACGCTGCGCGAGGTGCTCGAGTCCGGCAGCTGGCGCGAACCCCGCTTCGCCAACCCCGGCGGCGCGGTGACCTGATGCGCGGTGACCGGACAGCGCGGCGACCTGACAGGAGCGTCACCCGAGTACGTCACTGTTACTTCCTCGGCCCGGCTGCCACAATGACGGCATGTCCGCCGCCACCAGGTCCCGCCGTGCCCTCGGTCTCGCCCTGCTCTCCGCCTGCGCCTTCGGCGGCTCCGGGGTCGCGGCCAAACCGCTGATCGACGCCGGGCTCTCGCCGCTGCAGGTGGTCTGGCTGCGGATGGCCTGTTCGGCGCTGGTGCTGCTGCCGGTCGCGGTGCGCCACCGCGACCTGCCGCGCCGGCACCCCGGGCTGCTGCTCGGCTTCGGCCTGATCGGCGTGGTCTTCGTACAGGGCTGCTACTTCTTCGCCATCTCCCGGATCCCGGTCGGGGTGGCGCTGCTGATCGAGTACCTGGGCCCGGCGCTGCTGCTCGGCTACGTCCGCTTCGTCCAGCGGCGCCGGGTGACCCGGGCCGCGACCGTCGGCGCGCTGGTGACCATGGCCGGGCTGGCCCTGGTGGTGCAGTTCTGGGAGGGCCTGGGCGGGCTCGACCCGGTCGGGGTGCTCTCCGCGCTCGGCGCGGCCATGGGCATGGTCGGCTACTTCGTCATCTCCGAGAAGTCCGGCGCCCAGGCGGCCGACCCGGCCGGGCCGGCGCGGGAGCCGATCGACCCGCTCGGGCTGACCGCCTACGGGCTGCTGCTCGGCTCGCTGATGCTGCTGCCGTTCGCCCGGCCCTGGTCGATCCACTGGCAGCTGCTCGGCGGGCAGGCGGACCTGGGCGGGCAGCGGCTGCCGGCGCTGGTGCTGCTCTGCTGGATCGTGCTGATCGCCACCGTCCTCGCCTACCTGACCGGGGTGGCCTCGGTCAGCCGGCTCTCCGCACCTGTCGCCGGGGTCGTCGCCTGCCTGGAGGCCGTGGTGGCGACGGTGCTGGCCTGGGTGCTGCTGGGCCAGCACCTGGACCTCCCGCAGATCGTCGGCGGGCTGCTGGTGCTGGTCGGCGCCTGCGTGGCGCAGACCTCGGGCGCGGTCGCCGGACCGGCCCGGAAGGGCCCCGTCGCAGAGGGCTCGACGGCAGAGGGCTCGACGGCGGGAACCGGGTCGGCGGTCAGCCCCGCCGGTACGGCGCGGGGCTGACCTGGTCCGGGTCGTCCGGCAGTCGGCAGATGTGCTGGAGCCAGAGCCCGGCCGCCATCACGCCGATCCCGGCCAGCACCGCGAGACCGGCGGTGATCACCTGGCCGTGCCGCCCCGGGACGGAGTCCCACTGGCTGCCCAGGAACACCCCGAGCCCGCCGTAGACGCCGCTGACCAGGGCCGCGACCAGAGCGCTGGCCTGCCCCAGGACCACCGCGCGGGCCGCCCCCAGCGGGTCGACCCCCTTGGCGTCCGGCACCCGCTCGCGCTGGGCCCGGAGCCGGGCCCGGAGCGAGATCGCGGTCGCGGCCAGCACCACGGCGATGATCGCCAACACGATCGGGGCGGCCGTGGGCACGCCGGGAACCGTCCCCAGCGAGTTCCACAGCCGGGCGCCGCCCCAGCAGAGCAGCCCTGTGACCAGGGTGATCCCGACGAGTACGACCGGGCGTAGCGGCTTCACTTCTCCCCTTCTCGCAAACTTCTTGACTATCGCGAGCTGCTCGGTGCCGCTACTGCGGCAGGTACAGCTCCAGGTCGGTGCGGCGGCGCACGCCGTCCTCGCCCACCTCGGCCAGCAGCTCGGCCACCGACCCGTGGCCGGCCAGCTCCGCCTGCGGGTCCGCGTCCAGCCACGGAGCCAGTACAAAGGCGCGTTCATGGGCCCGGGGGTGAGGCAGGGTCAGCTCGGGCTGCGCCAGCTCCACGCCCTCGTAGGCGAGGATGTCGACGTCCAGGGTGCGTGCGCCCCAGCGGACCTCGCGGACCCGGCCGAAGGCGTCCTCGACCGCGTTGGCGCGTTCCAGCAGCGAGTGCGGCGGCAGTGTGGTGCGCAGCAGCAGCACCGCGTTGAAGTAGGTCGGCTGGCCCTCTGGCCCGCCGACGCCCTCGGTCTCGTAGACCGCCGAGACGGCCTTGACCCGGACGCCGGGGGTCTCCTCCAGTGCGTCCACGGCGCCCTGGAGGTTCTCCAGCCGGTTGCCGAGGTTGCTCCCCAGCGCGATGACCGCGCTACGGGGATTGTGCAGGGTGGTGTCGGCCGAGTCGACGCGCTGCTCGACCTCGGGGGCTACGGGCGTGGTGGTGGGGTCGCTGCTCATTCGCGGCTCCGAACGATGGTGATGGTCACGTCGTCGAACGGCACGGTGATCGGGGCGTCCGGCTTGTGGACGGTCACCTCGACCTCCTGTACCGCGTCGTGCTTCAGACACTGGTCGGCGATGCGCTGGGCCAGGGTCTCGATCAGGTCGACGGGCTCGCCCTGGACGATGGCGACGACCTCCTCCGAGACGATCCCGTAGTGCGCGGTGCGGGTCAGGTCGTCGCCGGAGGCGGCGGGCCTGGTGTCGAGGCCGAGCACGATGTCCACCACAAAGGTCTGGCCCTGCTCCCGCTCGCGCGGGAACACCCCATGATGGCCACGGGCTCGCAGGCCCTTCACGGCGACACGGTCCAGCAATCGAATCACTCCCACTGTCCAGGCACCTCACTCTGTCCGGGCGCCTCGGCGGCTGGAACAGGGAGGAACGCGGCAGGCGACGTTGCCTGCCTGAACCAAACTACCTCCCGGTTCAGACAGCCCCGGTCGGGCGGGTGGCCCCGCACGCAGGGCCAACGACCGGTCGCGACCCGGAATTCCCGGGCCCGGGAAGCGCCCCGGAAGCGCCCCGGGGACGCGTCGGCGGACCGGTTACTCGTCCTCACCGCTCGTCAGCACGGGTGAGCCGTGGTGCGACCAGAGCCGCCAGCCTGCGCCGGTGCGCCGGAACAGGTTGGTGGCGACGACCTTGCCGCCGACCAGCGGGCCGAGCTCGCCCTCCTGCTCGGACTCGCCGCCGGAGAGGATGTTCTCGGTGCAGGTGACCAGCGCCACATCGCCGAGCAGCTCGATCTCCACATCGGTGAGGAAGAACTGGATGTACTCGGTGTGGGCCATGATCAGCGCATAGGAGCGCAGCACCGAGGCCCGGCCGCGCAGCACCGGCCAACCCGGATGGACGCAGACCGCGCCCCGGACGTCGTCCGCGTCGGCGCCGGACACCCAGACGTCGGTGAGCGCGTCCAGGTCTCCCGCCTCCAGGGCGGCGTAGAGCGCCGCGTTGGCGGCCTCGACCGCCTGCTCGTCGGTCGCCTCGGCGCTCATCGGTCCGCCCCGCGCGCGGCCCGCAGCGCGGACTCGACCCGGACCGCGTCGGCCGTCGCGGTGACCTCGTGCACCCGGACGGCCCAGGCGCCCTGGGCCGCCGCCAGCGCCGAGACGGCCGCGGTGGCGGCGTCCCGGGCCCGGGCCGGGCGGAGCTCGCCGGTGGCCGGGTCGGCCAGCAGCGTGCCCAGGAAGCGCTTGCGGGAGGCGGCCACCAGGACCGGACGGCCGAGCCTGGCCCAGGCGTCGAGCCGGGCGAGCAGCGCCCAGTCGTCCTCGCGGCGCTTGGAGAACCCCAGTCCGGGGTCGACGATGATCTGGGCGGGGTCGACCCCGCCGGACACCACGGCGTCCATCTGGCGCTCCACTTCCTCGATGACCTCCCCCACCACATCCCCGTAGGAGGCGAGTTCATCCATCGAGGCGGACTGTCCGCGCCAGTGCATCACCACGAAGGGCACCCCGGTCCGGGCCGCGACCGGGACCATGTCCGGGTCGGCGAGCCCGCCGCTGACGTCGTTGACGATCCGCGCGCCGGCCTCCACCGCGGCCTCGGCCACGGCCGCCCGCATGGTGTCGATGCTGACCGTCACCCCGGCCCCGGCCAGGCCCCTGACCACCGGAAGCACCCGGCGCAGTTCCTCCTCCTGGGTGACCCGCACCGCGCCCGGCCGGGTTGACTCGCCGCCCACGTCGACGATGTCGGCGCCCAGGGCCACCAGCTCCAGGCCGTGCGCCACGGCCAGGCCCGGGTCGAGCCAGAGCCCGCCGTCGGAGAAGGAGTCCGGGGTGACGTTGACGATGCCCATCACCCCGCAGCGGCCCCAGTCGTCGACGCCGGGCAGAGCACTCTTGAAGGCGTTCATGGAGCCATTGTCGCGGGCTGGGCCTCCGGGCCGGGTGCCACCTCCGTCCGCGTCGCACCGCGCCGGGTGAACCTGCGCAGGCTCCGCGGCAGCTCCATCACGATGAACGCCTCCGCCTGGAGCGCCGAGAGGCCGATCCGGGGCAGGTCCCGGGCGGTCGGGTAGACCAGGAAGCGGGGCTCCCAGATCGGCCGGAACTTGGCGTTGAACTTGTACAGCGACTCGATCTGGAACCAGCGCGAGAGGAAGACCAGCAGCCCGCGCCAGGCGCGCAGCACCGGCCCCGCACCGATCCGCTCGCCGCGTGCCAGCGCCGAGCGGAACATCGCGAAGTTCAGCGAGACCCGCTCCACGCCGAGCCCGGGGCAGGCCTGGAGGGCCTTGACGATCAGCAGTTCGTTGAGGCCCGGGTCGGCGTCACGGTCGCGGCGCATCAGCTCCAGCGAGATGCCGTCCTTGCCCCAGGGCACGAAGTGCAGCACCGCGCGGATGTCGCTGGTGCCGGGCGCGGCGTCCTCGGGCAGCTTGTGCGCGGTGATCACCACGCAGCCCTCGTCCGCCGGGTCGCCGAAGCGGCCCAGCGCCATCGAGAAGCCGCGCTCGGTCTCGGTGCCGCGCCAGGCGTCGGCGGCGTAGCGGATCTGGTCCCGCTCGCCCTCGGTCAGCTCGTCCACCCGGCGGACCCGGCACTCGTAGCCGGCCCGCTCGATCCGCTTCACCATCTGTCGGACGTTGCGCATGGCGCGGCCCTCCAGCGTGAAGTCCTCGACCTCGACGATGGCCTCGTCGCCGATCTCCAGCGCGTCCAGGCCCGCCTCGCGGGTCCAGACCTCGCCACCGACCTCGCTGCAGCCCATCACGGCCGGCACCCAGGCGTAGCGGTGGGCCTCCTCCATGAACCGCTTGATCGCGCCGGGCCAGGCCTCGACGTCGCCGATCGGGTCGCCGGAGGCAAGCATTACCCCGGAGACCACCCGGTAGGCGATGGCGGCCTTGCCGCTCGGCGAAAAGATCACACTCTTGTCCCGGCGGAGCGCGAAATAGCCCAGCGAGTCGCGGGCGCCGTGCTTGGTCAGCAGCTCCCGGACCTGGTGCTCCTCGCCCGAACTGAGTTCGGCGATCGGCTTGGAGGGCTTGGTCGCCAGCCACACCGTGCTGACCGCGGTGAACAGTCCCAGCGTGGCGAGCGAGTAGTAGACCAGGTCGCGCACATGGTCGTCGGTGTAGTGGATCGGCCCACCGATGCCGAAGAGGCCCCAGGCGACCTCCCAGAAACGGTCGCGGAAGCTGGGCTCGCCACCCAGGGTATGCGCATGCGAGCTGACGATGATCAGGCCCAGGCCGAAGCTGAAGACCGACATCGCCAGGAAGTTCCACAGTGCCCGCCAGCGGGTGCGCGGGTCGGAGAGGGCGTAGAACTCGTGCCGGTTGAACAGCAGCACCAGGAAGACCACGATGGCCACGGTGGCCGTGCCCCGGTGGTGCCAGCGGAGGACCTCCAGCACCGCGCCGATCGGCAGCAGCACCACCACGGCCTTCCAGGCCCGCTGCTTCCGGCGGCGCAGCGCGTGCGCGAGCATCAGCAGCAGGATGCCGACCACCAGTGAGGCGGCGGTGGCCAGGGTGTTCACGCCGGGCAGGAAGCTGGCGAGTTCACGGACCCGGGAGTCGCGCAGATGCGGCGCGACGGCCCCGACGATGTCGATGAGGCCGACCAGGGCGGTGGCGTAGCCCATGGCGGAAGGCACCCAGGGACGGGAGACCTTTGGCAGCTGAATGCCCTTCCGGTTGCGGCTCTCGGAAGGCTGGGGGTCGTTCATAGGTCTCCACAGTAGGGCCTTCGGTAAGGACTTCGGTCAGACCGTAGTAGGAGTGGGTCATCACCAGGCATGAGTTCTCCGCCTGTGCATAACGTTTTGCTAAACCACAGCAACTTCCCAGGCATCCTGGAACGTCTAGACCCCCGCATGCCAATCGTCATTCCGTCCGGGAAGTGGATCCATGGGACTCACCAGCCAGAAACTGCAGACACTCGTCGCGGTGTTCGCGGTCGTCTGTTTCGCAGCCACGGTCTGGTTGTGGCCCCGACTCGCCAAGCGCGTGTGGTGGGCCTACCTGGCCCGGATCTGCGTGCTGTTGGCGAGTCAGCTGCTGACGCTGGCCGCGATCGGCCTGGCGGCGAACAACTGGGGCGGCTTCTACAGTTCCTGGGGCGACCTGCTGGGCAGCAACCAGGGCGCCACCCCGGCGATCAGCAACGGCTACCACCCGGCCGGCGCGGCCGGCGTGGACGTCCTCGACAGCAAGCCGGTGCCGCTGGAGCTCGCGGGTGCGAGCAGCAGCGGCGGGACGCTGCAGCAGGTCACGGTCCGGGGCTCGGGCACCGGGCTGACCGAGCCCGGCTACGTCTACCTGCCGCCGCAGTACACCGATCCGGCCTACGCCCACACCAAGTTCCCGGTGATCCTGGTCTTCACCGGCTACCCGGGGACCGCCGAGAACCTGATCACCAGGATGAAGTACCCGACGGTCGCGGCCCAGGCGATCTACCAGAAGCAGATGCAGCCGTCGATCATGGTGCTGATGCGGCCCTCGGTCGCCATGCCCCGGGACACCGAGTGCCAGAACGTCCCCGGCGGGCCGCAGGCCGAGACCTTCTTCGACACCGACCTGCACCAGGCCATGGCCGCCCGCTACCGGGTCGAGAGCAACGGAGCGGGCTGGGGCGTGATCGGGGACTCGACCGGCGGCTACTGCGCGTTGAAGCTGAGCATGCGCAACCCGGGCGCCTTCGCCGCGGCGGCCTCGCTCTCCGGCTACTACCAGGCCGCCGAGGACGAGACCACCGGCAACCTCTTCGGCCCCGGCAAGGGCGACCCGAAGCTGCGCAACGAGAACAACCTGATGTGGCGTCTGAAGAACCTGCCCGCACCGGATGTGTCGGTGCTGGTCACCAGCAGCCGCCAGGGCGAGTACGACTACCGGGCGACCGAGCAGTTCATCGCCGCGGTGAAGGGGCCCATGCAGGTCTCCTCGCTGATCCTGCCCAGCGGCGGCCACAACTTCGACACCTGGAACCGGGAGACCCCGGAGGCGCTGCGCTGGTTGGCGGCGCGGCTCCAGCAGCCGAGTGGCGGGACGGGAACCGACGTGTCCTGACACTCGTCGAACCGGGGGCGGTGCCGGAGGCACCGAACAGGTCGTCAGAGCCTCTGCCCGGCAGAGCCCCTGGGGACCTCAGTGAATGCGATGGCGGGTCCATCGCGCAGGCCGGAGCACCGGCCGACGGCGGGGGCCAGCGGGCGTTCGCGGTGAACAGAAGGATCGACGCCGGCCGCCGGCCGGAACAGGAGCAGCACCGATGAACCTGACGAGCGACACGCTGCTGGACGCGATGATCGCGCTCACCGTGATCAGCGTCGCCCTCACCGTCTGGCTGTGGCCCCGCCTGGCCCGGCGCGGCCTGCTGTGGATACTCGCCAGACTCGGCATGATCATTATGTCCCAGCTCTCCCTGGTACTGGTGGTCGCGCTGATGGTCAACTCCTACGGCGACTTCTACCCGACCTGGCAGGACCTGGTCGGCGGCGGCAACAACCAGCAGGTCGCCTTCGGACAGACGAGCGGTGCCAGCAGCACCGCCAGCACCGGGGTCGTCGCCGGCAAGCTGCTGGTGCCGGTCCCGGGCGGGGCCGACTCCGTCAAGGACATGCCCAAGGGCCCCACCGACGAGGTCGGCCAGCTGAGCGAGGTGCAGCTGTACGGCGAGAGCTCGCACCTGCACGCCCTGGCCTACGTCTACCTGCCGCCCCAGTACTTCCAGCCGGCCTACGCCCACACCGCGTTCCCGGTGATCACCGCCTACCCGGGCTACCCGGGCTGGGTGCAGCAGCTGGTGCAGCGGATGTCGCTGCCGGAGCAGGTGGCCTCGCTGGAGATGCAGGGCAAGATGCAGCCGACCATCCTGGTACTGGTCTCCGAGAACGTGGTCGCCCCGCGTGACACCGACTGCATCAACGTGGTCAAGGGGCCGCAGGTCGACACCTTCATGAGCACCGACTACGCGACGGCGATCCGCTCCGGGCTCCGGGTCACCAGCGACCCGCGCGGCTGGGGGCTGACCGGCTACTCGGAGGGCGGCACCTGCGCCCTGGAGCTGGCCATGCGCCACTCGGACCTGTTCGGCGTGGTCGGTGACATGGGCGGCGACTACAGCGACCTGGAGGACGGCGAGAGCGGCGACCTCTTCGGCCCGAAGGGCAGCCAGAGCCGGACCGATCTGCTGGAGCAGTACAACATAGCCTGGCGGCTCGCCCACCTGCCGGTGCCCAGCATCCAGGTGCTGGTGGCCACCACCGAGAAGGAGAGCGACTACCAGGCCACCCAGACCTTCCTGCAGGAGGTCCGGTCCCCGATGACGGCCACCCCGATGTTCCTGAAGGTCGGCGGCCACAACTTCGGCACCTGGACCCAGGAGCGCAACCCGGAGCTGATCTGGATGAGCCAGCACATGGCCCCGCCGGTGGCGGTGGCCGCCCCGATCACTCCCCCGACGACGCCCCCGGCCAAGCACACGGTGCAAGGCCCGGGCAAGAGCCCGAGCACCCCGGCGCACGGCGCGCTCGCGGACGCGCCGGAGCTCACCACCCGGCGCTAGGGGCCCGGCGCCTAGCGCCCGACGATGAAGCCCATCGCCTCGGCCCGGGTCGCGGGGTCACGCAGCTGACCCCGCACCGCCGAGGTGATGGTCTTCGCCCCGGGCTTGCGGATACCGCGCATGGACATGCACATGTGCTCGCACTCGATCACGACCACGACGCCGCGCGGTTCCAGAATGCGCATCAGCGAGTCGGCGACCTGCGTGGTGAGCCGTTCCTGCACCTGCGGCCGGCGGGCGTAGACGTCGACCAGCCGGGCCAGCTTGGACAGCCCGGTGATCTTGCCACTGGTGGACGGGATGTAGCCGACATGGGCGACGCCCCGGAAGGGCACCAGGTGGTGCTCGCAGACCGAGGTCACCTCGATGTCCTTGACCAGCACCATCTCGTCGTGGCCGAGGTCGAAGGTGGTGGTCAGCACGTCCTCCGGCTCCTGCCAGAGCCCGGCGAATATCTCCTGGTAGGAACGGGCCACCCGGGCCGGTGTGTCGCGCAGCCCCTCGCGGTCGGGGTCCTCACCCACGGCGATCAGCAGCTCGCGCACGGCGTTCTCCGCACGCTTCTGGTCGAACACCCCTACGGCTCCGGTCGAACCCTCGATGGTCACCGGGTCGGTCATGGAACGTCCTCATCTCTCGGGTGCTCGACGATCGGCAGCCGGGACAACAGCCGGATGCCGCCGCCCCAAGGGTAAAACCTTGGGACGACGGCATCCATTCCGGGGCCTTGAGCGCCTGGTCAGGCGGTCGGCGGCTCCAGCGGCGGGAGCTTCACGATGTCCACCGGCTGGACCGTGGGCTGGGTGATCCCGTTGGTCAGCGCCAGTTCCTTCGGGGACTGCACCGGCGGCCGGGTGGAGGGGGTGCGGCGGGCCGAACCCGTCCAGGCCGGTCGGGCGGGACGCTTCACGATCGGACGGAAGATCTCCGCGATCTGCTCCTTGTTCAGCGTCTCCTTCTCCAGGAGTTCGAGCACCAGGTTGTCCAGGACGTCCCGGTTCTCGACGAGGATCTCCCACGCCTCGTTGTGGGCGTTCTCGATCAGCTTCTTGACCTCCTCGTCCACCAGCCCGGCGACCTCTTCCGAGTAGTCGCGCTGGTGGCCCATCTCACGGCCCAGGAAGGGCTCGGAGCTGTCGGTCCCGAACTTGATCGCGCCCAGGCGCTCGGTCATGCCGTACTGGGTGACCATGGCCCGCGCGGTGGCGGTGGCCTTCTCGATGTCGTTGGAGGCGCCGGTGGTCGGGTCGTGGAAGACCAGCTCCTCCGCCGCGCGCCCGCCCATCATGTAGGCCAGCTGGTCCAGCATCTCGTTGCGCGTGGTCGAGTACTTGTCCTCGTCCGGGAGCACCATGGTGTAGCCCAGGGCCCGGCCGCGGGACAGGATGGTGACCTTGTGCACCGGGTCGCTGTTCGGCGAGGCCGCCGCGACCAGGGCGTGTCCGCCCTCGTGGTACGCGGTGATCTTCTTTTCCTTCTCCGACATGATCCGGGTGCGCTTCTGCGGGCCGGCCACCACGCGGTCGATGGCCTCGTCCAGCATCGAGTTGTCGATCAGCTTCTTGTCGCTGCGCGCGGTGAGCAGGGCGGCCTCGTTGAGGACGTTGCTCAGGTCCGCGCCGGTGAAGCCGGGGGTGCGGCGGGCGACGACCATCAGGTCGACGTCCGGAGCGACCGGCTTGCCCTTCTGGTGCACCTTCAGGATCTCGAACCGGCCGGTGAGGTCGGGACGGTCGACCGCGATCTGGCGGTCGAAGCGGCCCGGACGCAGCAGCGCCGGGTCGAGGATGTCGGGGCGGTTGGTCGCGGCGATCAGGATCACGCCGCCCTTGACATCGAAGCCGTCCATCTCGACCAGCAGCTGGTTGAGGGTCTGCTCGCGCTCGTCGTGCCCGCCGCCGAGGCCGGCGCCGCGGTGGCGGCCGACCGCGTCGATCTCGTCGACGAAGACGATGGCCGGCGCGTTGGCCTTGGCCTGCTCGAAGAGGTCGCGGACCCGGCTCGCGCCGACACCGACGAACATCTCCACGAAGTCGGAGCCGGAGATCGAGTAGAACGGCACCCCGGCCTCGCCGGCGACGGCGCGGGCCAGCAGGGTCTTACCGGTTCCGGGCGGGCCGTAGAGCAGCACACCCTTGGGGATCTTGGCGCCGACGGCCTGGAACTTGGCCGGCTCCTGCAGGAACTCCTTGATCTCGTAGAGCTCCTCGACCGCCTCGTCCGCCCCGGCGACGTCCGCGAAGGTCGTCTTGGGGGTGTCCTTGGTGATCAGCTTGGCCTTGGACTTCCCGAACTGCATGACCCGGGAGCCGCCACCCTGCATCTGGTTCATCAGGAACAGGAAGACCACCACGATCAGCACGAACGGCAGCAGCGACAGCAGGATGCTGACGAAGGCGTTCTGCTTGTCCTGGCTGACGGTGTAGCTGCCGACGGACTTGTCGTGGACCTGGTTCTGCAGGTTGTCGGCCAGGGTCGCGGCGTAGGCGTCGTTGACGTACGGCGCCTGGATCTGCGTGGTGCCGTCGACAGGGTTGTTCAGCTGGACCTTGATCATCTGACTGTCGCCAGTCGTGATCTGGACTGCCTTGGCGTTGCCGTCGTTGATCTGCGCGACGACGGTACTGGTGTCCTCGGTCTTGTAACCGGCCGAGGACGACACCACGGTCATCAGCACGAAGACAGCGGCAACCGCCAGCAGGACCCACATCACCGGCGCACGGAAGTATCGCTTCACGTCCATCCATGCGGGGCGGCATGAGCCGCCCCGTCCCTCCTGCCACTGTGCGGCATCTCACGGCTCACGAGCCGTGGATGCGTCCTATGTCTGACCTCGACCGGTTGGTCATCCACTGTCAACAACACACAGCGGATAATTGGACGGTACCGCAGCCATTCTCCATCGGAACGGCGTGGTACCGGTGCCAAACGGCTCTTCCCCGGGTCCAACGGAGGGAACCTGCGTCCTGTTCCCGCTCCGCCGGTCGGTTTGGCCGTCTGTTCGACCTGCTTCAGCCGCCGTACACGTGCGGAGCCAGCGTTCCCACGAACGGCAGGTTCCGGTACTTCTCGGCGTAGTCCAGGCCGTAGCCGACGACGAACTCGTTGGGGATGTCGAAGCCGACGTACTTCACGTCGATCGACACCTTGGCCGCGTCGGGCTTGCGCAGCAGCGTGACCACCTCCAGCGAGGCCGGACCGCGCGAGTTCAGGTTGCTGAGCAGCCAGGACAGGGTGAGCCCGGAGTCGATGATGTCCTCGACGATCAGCACGTCGCGGCCGGTGATGTCGGTGTCCAGGTCCTTCAGGATCCGGACCACACCCGAGGAACGGGTGCCCATCCCGTACGAGGAGATCGCCATCCAGTCCATGACGAGCGGGCTGTGCAGGGCCCTGGCCAGGTCGGCCATGACCATCACCGCACCCTTCAGCACGCCGACGATCAGCAGCTCCTTGCCGGCGTAGTCGCGGTCGATCAGCGCCGCCAGCTCGGCCAGCTTGGCGTCGATCTCATCCTTGCTGATGAGCACCTTCGCAAGATCGGTGCCCATGTCCTTCTCGTCCACCCGCGGTACTTCCTCAAGTGCTGGAGATCCGGTGTCTGCTGTCCAACCTTGCCACACCCGTCCGGCCGCCCGGACCGGCGGCGGCGCTGCCGCGGAGCGGTCAGGGGCGACGGAAGGCCAGGTGGCCGGAGCGGCGCCGGAGTTCCACCGCGCCGGGGAGGTGCAGCGGGCCCTGGCCGTGCCAGTCGGTGACGAGTTGGTCCATCGCCTCGACATGGCGGGCGAAGAGGTCGCCAGCCGGGCTGCCGGCCCGGATCGCGGCGCGGCGCAGCACCCGGCGGCGGACCGCCGGCGGCACCTCGGCCAGCTTCGCGGCGACCAGCCCCTGCTCGTCCGCGGCCTCGGCCTCGACCTGGGCGGCCCAGGCGTCGAGCGCGTCGGCGTCGTCGCGGAACAGCCGGGCGGTGCGGGCCAGCGCCTCGACCACGCCGCCGCCGAGGTGCTTCTCCAGCACCGGCAGCACCTCGTGCCGGACCCGGGCGCGGGTGTAGGCGGGGTCGGAGTTGTGCGGGTCGTCCCAGACCGGCAGGTCGAGCACGGCGCAGGCCTGGCGGGTGGTGCTGCGGTCCAGGTCGAGGAAGGGGCGGCGGTAGCGCCCGGTGGCGGCGGCCATCCCGGAGAGCGAACGCGGGCCCGAGCCCCGCGCGAGTCCGAGCAGCACGGTCTCGGCCTGGTCGTCGCGGGTGTGGCCGAGCAGGATCACCCGTGCGCCGTGCCTCTCGGCCGCGCTGTCCAGCGCGGCGTAGCGAGCATCGCGGGCCGCAGCCTCCGGCCCGCCCGCCCGTCGCCCACCACCACCCTTGTCGGAGGCGCTGTGCGCCGCCCCCCAGTCCCGGCCGACCCGGACCCCCAGCGCGTCCACCGGGTCCAGGCCGAGCGCGCGCAGCCGGCCGGCCACCTCGACCGCGCGGGCGGTGGAGCCCTGCTGCAGTCCGTGGTCGACGGTGACCGCACCGGCCCGCAGGCCGATCCTGGCCGCCTCGAAGGCGGTGGCGGCGGCCAGGGCCATGGAGTCGGCGCCGCCGCTGCAGGCCACCAGGACGAGCGGGGCGTCCGGTGCGGGGCGGGGCCGGGGGGTACGGCGCTTGGCGTGCTGGGGGTCGACGTCGCCGACCGGGTGGAAGACCGGCCGGGCGGGGAGCGGGATGTCGGTCGGGGCGCCGGTCGGCGTGTCGACGACGTGGCTGCTGCTGAAGGTGTCGGGAACCTGGGCGGCTACGTCGTTCAACACCCGGCGTACTGCCAGGCGTATCGCGGCCACTGCGGGATGCGGACCCATGGTTGATCACTCCTCGGGTCGAACCGGGGGACTGAGGGTTGCCGAATCGTCTCACAGAGTGACCGACAGGCTACCAATGGTGGCGATCTGCGTGCGGGCCGACCGCGAGCCGGCCGCCAGCAGATCGTCGCAGAAGTCTCCCGCGCCACATGCCCCGACAGTTCCCGCATCGCCCCGGTTCCGCCCGGAAGGATGAATGAGGAAACGTTTCTCCCGGTCACGGTGCGTCAGACCGGGCTATCGCACCGCCCCCGCCGCCGCCGTCAGCGGTGCATCCGGGTCACCCAGGCCGCCGGGTTGTGGACCTCCTCCTTGGTCGGCAGGGTGTTCGGCGAGGTCCACACCCGGTTGAAGCCCTCCATGCCGACGGCGTCCACGACCTCGCGGACGAAGACCGCGCCGTCCTGGTACTGCCGCAGCTTGGCGTCCATGCCCAGCAGCTTGCGCAGCACCTGGTCCAGCCGGCCCGCGCCCTTGGCCCGGCGCTGCTGGAACTTCTCCCTGATCTCCGCCACCGAGGGCACCACCTGCGGCCCGACGCCGTCCATCACCACGTCGGCGTGGCCCTCCAGCAGCGACATCACCGCCGTCAGCCGGCCCAGGATCGCGCGCTGCGTGGGCGTCTGCACCACGTCGATCAGGCTGCCGGTGCCCTCGCCGGCCTCTGCCTGGTCCTGGCCGTTGGCGCCGAAGACGCCCGGCAGCGAACCGGCCGCCTCGCGCAGCCGCTCCAGCAGGGTCAGCGGGTCCACGTCGGTCTCGGCCAGGAACGCCTGGATCTCGCCCTCGATGTGGTCACGCAGCCAGGGCACCGCGGTGAACTGGGTCCGGTGGGTCTCCTCGTGCAGGCACACCCAGAGCCGGAAGTCGTGCGGGTCCACCTCCAGCTCGCGCTCCACCTGGACGATGTTCGGCGCGACCAGCAGCAGCCGGCCCGGCTGCGCCGGACGCGCGTCGTCCAGCGAGGAGAGGTCCGCCGGAACGTCCGCCGGGGCGAAGGTCTCGTACTGGCCCAGCACCCGGGAGGACATGAACGCCAGCAGCATGCCCACCTCCAGGCCGGTGACCTTGCCGCCGACCACGCCCAGCGCCGCGCCGCCGGGGACGTCCGCGCGGCGCGCCGCCATCCGTTCCGTCAGCGGGGAGATGACGGAGCGGAAGCCCGCCACGTTCGCCCTGATCCACCCCGGCCGGTCGACCACCAGCACCGGCGTGCCGCCCTGCGGGGAGCCCATCCCGGTGAACTCGCGGACGTGCTGCTCCGAGGAGGCGGCGTGCCGGCGCAGCTCGGCCACGGCCGCACGGGCCTCGTCGCGGCTCACCTCGGGACCGGAACGCACCAGCCGGGTCGCGGTCGACACCGCGAGCCCCCAGTCGACCATGTCTGCCATCTGCGCTCTCACTCCTCGGGAGGGACGACTGGATGCGGTGCGCGCCGCCCCCGGCTCCGCGCGCCCCCACCCATGGCTTGCCTGCTGCCACCGTACGTGTTCCTGCCCGCTAGCGGCAGCCGCATGCGGCGACGCGCCCGGCCAGCTGGTCCAGTGCGTCCCGGGCGGAGCCGGCGTCGCCGCTGGCGTTGGACATGAAGGCGAAGGCCAGCAGCCGCCCGTCGCGGTCGACCACCAGTCCGGCCAGGGTGTTCACGGTCGACAGCGAGCCGGTCTTGGCCCGCACCACGCCCAGGCCGGCCAGGCTGTCGCCGCTGGTGTACCGGTCGTCGAGGGTGCCGGTGAACCCGGCCACCGGCAGTCCGCTGACGATCGACCGCAGCCCGGGGTAGGCCGCCGAGGCGTCGAGCGTGAGCAGTTGGGTCAGCAGGTTCGCCGGGACGGCGTCCTGGCCGTCCAGGCCGCTGGAGTCGTACAGCTGGGTGCCGCCGAGCTGGATGCCCAGGCCGCGCAGGGTCTGCAGCACCGCGGCGGCGCCGCCGACGAAGGTCGCGGGCCGGCCGGCCGCGATCGCCACCTGGTGGCCCAGGGTCTCGGCGATGTCGTTGTCGCTGTTGGTGAGCATCCGCTCGACGATCTCGGACAGCGGCTGCGAGGCGACCTCGGCCAGCTGCGGGGCGGCGGCCGGCGCGGTGGTGGTGCCGGGGCTGCCCTGCACGGTGATCCCCCGGGCCGCGAGCAGCGAGGCGAAGTCACCGGCGGCGGTGGCGGCCGGGTCGCTGTAGCGCGGGGCGTCCTCGGTGCTGTTCGGGTCGATCCGGCCCTCGTCCGCAGTCAGCGCCTGGATCAGGGCGATGTTGTCGTTGACCCCGATCGGGTGCAGCGGGCTGCCGGTGAACAGCGAGATGTCGTAGTCGAGCCGGACCGAGGCGGTGCCCTGGGCCCGCAGCGCGGCGGCCGTCCGGGTGGCCAGGGTGGCCAGGCTGGCCTGCGGGTCGCTGCCGCCGGTGGGCGCGGCGGTGAGGGTCGGGTCGCCGCCGCCGACCAGGACGATCCGACCGGGCCCGGCCAGCACCACCCGGGTGGTGAAGCGGTGCTCCGGACCGAGCAGGGTGAGCGCGGCGGTCGCGGTGGCAAGTTTGTTGGTGGAGGCCGGGGCCTGGGTCTCGGCCGCGTTCAGGGCGAACAGGCTCTGCCCGCTGGCAACGTCCACCACCGAGGCGGTGAGCCGACCGAGCGAGGGCGCGCCCAGGTCCGGCCCCAGCGCGGCGGCCAGCCCGGCGGTGGTCGGCAGCGGCGCGGCGGCGTCGGTCGCCCCGGCGGCCGGCAGCAGCACCGGCCCGGCCGGCTGCCAACTCGGCGCGGGCAGGGCCATGACCTTCGGTTTCACCGGCCGGGCGGCGGCCGAGGGGCTCTGCGGGCGCGTCCGCTCGGCCACCCGCTCGCCGCCCTGCCAGGGCCCGGCCGCCGCCACGGCGACCACGGCCAGGGCGAGCCCGGCCCCGCCCGCCGACAGCGCCACCGTCCGCACCGGCGCCAGCGCATAGCCGCGCAGCACCCGCCCCCACCACGTACGACCCATCCGGACCTGCCCCTTTCCTGAGCACCCCACGACGTAGGAGACACTATTGGCTGCAAACGTCTGACATTGGAGGAGCCTTGGAGTTCGACGTCACCATCGAGATCCCGAAGGGTTCGCGGAACAAGTACGAGGTCGACCACGAGACTGGTCGGATCTTCCTTGACCGGATGCTCTTCACCTCGACCCGCTACCCGGCCGACTACGGCTTCGTCGAGGGCACCCTCGGCGAGGACGGCGACCCGCTGGACGCGCTGGTCATCCTGGAGGAGCCGACCTTCCCGGGCTGCCTGATCAAGTGCCGTGCCATCGGCATGTTCAAGATGACCGACGAGGCCGGCGGCGACGACAAGCTGCTCTGCGTCCCCGCCTCGGACCCGCGCTGGGAGCACCTGCGGGACATCCACCACGTGTCGGAGTTCGACCGTCTGGAGATCCAGCACTTCTTCGAGGTCTACAAGGACCTGGAGCCCGGCAAGTCGGTCGAGGGCGCCCACTGGGTCGGCCGCGCCGACGCCGAGGAGGAGATCGTCGCCTCGATCAAGCGCCTCGCGGACTCGGGTCACGCCCACTGACGGGAACGGCCGCCCCCGGCCGGTCCGTAAGTCGACGCCGCCCTCGGAGCCACGGGCTCCGGAGGCGGCGCTTCGGTTTCAGGAGCGCCGTGGTTTCAGGACGTACTGGCCTGGACGCGGACCCGGCGGCCCCGGTAGAGCCCGCCCTTGACGCCGACGAAGGCGAGGTCCAGGCCGAGCCCGTCGCGCTCGGCGTGGAGGTGCAGATGGGGCTCGGTGCTGTTGCCCGAATTCCCGACCTCCCCGATCGGCCGACCCGCCGCCACCCGGTCCCCGGTGGCGACCCGGACGCTGCCGGGCCGCAGATGCGCCAGCAGCACCAGTTCGCGGCCGGTGTCGATGACCACGTGGTTGCCGAACGGGTTGACGTCCGGGCTGGGGTTGCCCACCGGCTCGTCCGGCAGCCCGTCGACCGCCCGCAGCACGCTGCCGGTGCACGGGGCCAACAGCTGCGCCCCGTAGGCAGCATAGGTCTCCAGCCGGCTCCGGGCGGCGGGGCCGTAGCTGCGCCGCGAGCCCGTCGAGCAGGTCGCGATCAGGTCCACCGCCCCGCGCTGCCGGGGGTGGCCGACATGGTGGTTGATCCCCCGTCCACCGCCCTGGCACACCCACCAGACACCCTCGGCGAAGGGCACCAGCAGCGGTGCCGACAGCGGCGCGCCCCAGCGGTACCGCCGGGCCCGCGCCAGCGCCACCAGGCTCAGGGCGAGCGCCGCGCCGCTCAGGACCGGACCCACCAGCCCGCCGCCGCTGCGCAGTCCGGGCACCTCGGGCAGGACCGGGAGCCCCAGCGGACCGGCCAGCCGCAGCACTGAGAGCAGGGCGACCAGGGCGGCCCCGCGCCCGGTCCACAGCTGCCAGGGCGAGCACACCGGGGCCACGGTCCAGCCCTCCAGCCACACATTGAGCAGCAGCACCCAGAGCAGTGCCGCCACCCAGCCCAGGACGGTACGGGCGTCCCAGCAGTACCAGATCTGCGACCAGGCGTAGGCGAGTACGCAGACCGGCTGCGCCGTGGCCCGCAGGACCACTCCGGCCGCCCCCGTGGTCATCCGGTCGGCGGCGGTGCATGCTTCGTTCGACTCCGACATGAGACCCCCCTGTCGAGTGTGACGGAACCGGTCGCAAATCGGTTCCTCCGGTCGGTTTTTGACGCTGGGCCGATCCTCCCGGACGCGTGATCCACTGGTGCCGGTTGTCGTACTGTCAGTTCAGAATGACGAAATGCTCTCAGGGGGACGGGTGTCCGAGAACGCGCAGCAGGGCCGGGGACAGGACGGCGGGTTCGGGCCGATCGAACTCTCCGCCGCCGTACGGGCGATCCGGCGCGAGCTGGCCGAGGCGGCGGCGGACGGCGAGGGCGAGCCGGTGCGCTTCGAGGTCGGCCCGATCCAGCTGGAGCTGACCGTCGAGCTGACCCGCGAGACCGGTGCCAAGGGCGGCGTCCGGGCCTGGGTGGTCGAGGCCGGCGCGGACACCAGGACCACCCGGGGCGCCAGCCACCACCTCTCGTTCACACTCACCCCCAAGGACGCCGCCACCGGCGGCCCGGTCGAGATCGCCGATCCCGAGCCCGGCGGAACCTCCCGCTTCGGCAGCGGCAGCTGAAATGAGGCACCCTCAACGCGAGCGGATCGCCGCCGTCTTCGGCGCGAACGGCCAGGGCAGCGGCTACCTGCTCACGCCCTGGCTGGTGCTGACGGCGGCTCATGTCGTGGGCGACGCCGGGACGGCCGAGGTGATCGTCCCCGGCGGGCTCGGCCGGGTGGCGTGCCGGGTGGCGTGGCGGCGGTACGAGGAGGACTGCGATGTCGCGGTCCTGGTGACCGAGCGCTACCTCGTCCCGGCCGAGGTGGCCCGCACCTTCGCCACGTTGCGCCTGGGCGCGATCGAGGACCTCGCCCCGCGTCCGGGCGCGCACGCCGTCGGCTTTCCCCGCGCCCAACGGGACGCGCAGGGGGAGTTGGACAGCGAGCAGCTGGTCGGCACGCTCAAGCCCGGGAGCGGCCTGCTGCGGGGGCGCCAGGTCCTCGACAGCCTGCACGGCGCCCCGGCGGCCACCGGCGGCCACGGCTCGCCGTGGGCGGGCTTCTCCGGGGCGGCCGTGTTCGTCGACGACTACCTGGTCGGGGTGGTCCGCTCGGACCCGACCCAGTGGCAGCACGGACGGGTGGAGGTCACCCCGGCAACGGCGATCGTCCGGTCACCGGGAATCCACGAGGCGGCCGGCGAGAACCACCTGGATCTGGTGTTGTTCGCCCTCGACCCCCCTGAGCAGGGGCAGGAGTTCGAGGAGCAGCTGCGCTCCTATATCACCCAGCAGTCCGGCAGTATCCACATCATCGGCATGAGCCGGGGCGGCAGCGACGAGGAGTACTGGCTGCTGGACTCCAACTACCTCAGCCTGGAGCTGGTCGGCGGCAGCGCCCGCCGCTTCCCGGGCCCTGCCTCCGAGGCGGCCGAGGCGGCCGAGCCGCAGCGGGCCGAGCAGGCGCTCTCCGGGCAGCGGCGGGTGCTGATCCGGGGCGCGGCCGGCTCCGGCAAGACCACGCTGATGCAGTGGCTGGCCACGGTCACCGCCCGGCGCGAACTCCCGCCGCCGCTGGCCGAGCTGAGGGACAGCGTGCCGCTGCTGCTGCGGCTGCGCACCCTGGTCCGGCTGGGCGAGCTGCCCGCCCCCGAGGAGTTCCTCGCCGCCGTCGCCAAGCCGCTGACCGGCCTGCCCGGCGCGGCCGGCTGGGTCACCGAGCAGCTCCGGCGCGGCCGACTGCTGCTGCTGGTGGACGGCGTCGACGAGGTCCCGGAGGCCGACCGGCCCCGGGTGCGCGGCTGGCTGCTGGACCTGATGGCCGCCTACCCGGACGCCCGCTACGTGGTCACCACCCGCCCCTCCGCCGTCCGCGAGGGCTGGCTGGACCAGGCCGGGTTCACCGAGCTCGAACTGCTGCCGATGAGTCGCGCCGACGTCGCCACCTTCATCACCACCTGGCACCTGGCCGCCGACTCCGGGCCGAACGGCGGCAGCGGCCGGACCGAGCGGATCAACGGCTGGCGCGACACCCTGCTCGGCGCCGTCGTCGCCAAGCCCGACCTCGGCCGGCTCGCCACCACCCCGCTGATGTGCGCCCTGATCTGCGCCCTGAACCGCGACCGCAACGGCTATCTGCCCGAGGGCCGGATGGAGCTGTATGCGGCAGCGCTGGAGATGCTGCTGGTCCGCCGCGACCGCGAGCGCGGCATCACCGCCCGCGAGGGCCTGCGGCTCAGCGCCGAGCAGCAGCTGACGCTGCTGCAGAAGCTGGCCTACTGGCTGGTGACCAACGGCGCGGCCGAGATCGAGCGCCCACTGGCGGTCCGCAAGCTGGACGACGCGCTGCCGTCCATGTCGGCGGTCAACGGCGACGGCGAGGAGGTGCTGCGCCATCTGCTGGTCCGCAGCGGCCTGCTGCGCCAGCCGACGGCCGAGTCGGTCGACTTCATCCACCGCACCTTCCAGGACTTCCTGGCCGCGAAGGCCGCCGTGGAGGAGGAGGACCTGGGCGCCCTGGTCGGCCACGCCCACGACGACCAGTGGGCGGACGTGCTGCGGATGGCCGTCGGCCACGCCCGGCCGAGGGAGCGCGCCAAGCTGCTGCGCGCGCTGCTGCAGCGGGCCGAGAGCGACCCGGCCCACGGCGACCGGCTCCGGCTGCTGGCCGGCACCTGCCTGGAGCACGCCACCGAGCTGGACCCGCAGGTCCGGCTCGCGGTCGAGACCGGCGTCGCCAGACTCGTCCCACCACGCTCCGAGGAGGCCGCCAAGGCGCTGGCCACGGTCGGCGGGATCGTCCTCGACCTGCTGCCGGGTCCGAAGAGGCTGGACGACGACACGGCGCTGGCGGTCGTCATCACCACCATCGCCGGGGACCGGGCGATCCCGCTGCTGGCGCGCTACGCCGACCATCCGTCGATCAAGGTGCGCGGCCGGCTCGCCTTCGTCTGGGACCGCTTCGACACCCGGGAGTACGGCGAACGCGTCATCAGCCGGCTGACCGTCGACAGCGAGCTGCGCTTCTACGTCAAGAACCGCGAGCAGGCGGCCTTCCTGGCCGGGATCGGCGGACGGCCCCGGGTCGAGGTCTCGGGCCCGCTCACCGACGGGGACCTACGACTGCTGCCGGTCAAACCACTGGTCGAGTTCCGGCTGCACGAGAACCCCCACCCGATCGACCTGTCGTTCCTGGCCGAGGCACCGGAGCTGAGGGAACTCCAGCTGATCAACTGCGAGGCGGACCTGGACCTCGGCCCGCTCACCGACCTGCCCCTGCACAGCCTCACCCTGGACGGCGCGCTCGGCGTCAGCGACCTGACCCCGGTCGGCCGGATCACCGGCCTACGGAGTCTGCGCCTGGGCCGTTCCGGTGCCGTCGACCCGATCACGCCGCCGCCAGGAATCGTCGACCTCTCCCTGATGCAGGACTCGGCTGTTGACGGTCTGGAACGCTGCACCGAGTTGACCACGCTCCTCATCGGCGAGCGCCCGCACCCCACCGACATCTGGCGCCGGTTGTCCGGACTGCCCGCCCTGTGGCAGCTGATCATCTTCGAGGCGTCACTGGCGGACCTCGACCCGGCGTATCCGCTGCCGCGCCTGCTCTTCCTGACCCTGCTCCACCTGAGCGACCTGGATCAGCTGTGGCGGCTGCCGCTGGTCTGCCCGAACCTGCAGGTCCTCACCATCGTCGCCGACCCCGCCTCCGTCGACCCGGCGCACCTGGCCCCCCTCCACGGCTGCCAGGTCATCGTCACGGACCCGAAGTCGATCGCCCCGAAGTCGCCCTGAGCAGCACGTAGGGCCCGACCCCCGGTGGGGGTCGGGCCCTACGTCAGTGCGTCAGGCGGACAGCGGTCAGGCCGCGCCCGTGCCGCCCTTGGACAGGTCCGGGCCGGCCGTCGCCACCGGAGGGGTGTCGGCGATCGGGGACTTGTCGGCGCCGACGAAGGTGAACTTCGCCGTCTTGCCCTCGCCCTCGACGTCCACCAGCACGATGTGACCGGCACGCAGCTCGCCGAAGAGGATCTTCTCCGAGAGCACGTCCTCGATCTCGCGCTGGATGGTGCGGCGCAGCGGGCGGGCGCCCAGGATCGGGTCGTAGCCGCGCTTGGCGAGCAGCGACTTGGCCGCCGGCGTGAGCTCGAGGCCCATGTCGCGGTCCTTGAGCCGGTCGTCCACCTTGGCGGCCATGAGGTCGACGATCTGGATGATGTCGTCCTCGGACAGCTGGTGGAAGACCACGATGTCGTCGACACGGTTGAGGAACTCGGGGCGGAAGTGCTGCTTGAGCTCCTCGTCGACCTTGGCCTTCATCCGCTCGTACCCGGTGGCGATGTCGCCCTGGGCGGCGAAGCCCAGGTTGAAGCCCTTGGAGATGTCCCGGGTGCCGAGGTTGGTGGTCATGATGATGACCGTGTTCTTGAAGTCCACGACCCGGCCCTGGCTGTCGGTCAGGCGACCGTCCTCCAGGATCTGCAGCAGCGAGTTGAAGATGTCCGGGTGGGCCTTCTCGACCTCGTCGAAGAGGACGACCGAGAACGGCTTGCGGCGGACCTTCTCGGTCAGCTGGCCGCCCTCCTCGTACCCGACGTAGCCGGGAGGCGAGCCGAACAGCCGGGAGACCGTGTGCTTCTCGCTGAACTCGGACATGTCGAGCTGGATCAGCGCGTCCTCGTCGCCGAAGAGGAACTCCGCCAGCGTCTTGGACAGCTCGGTCTTACCGACGCCGGACGGGCCGGCGAAGATGAACGAGCCGCCCGGGCGCTTCGGGTCCTTGAGGCCCGCACGGGTGCGCCGGATGGCCTGGGAGAGCGCCTTGATGGCGTCCTTCTGACCGATGACGCGCTTGTGCAGCTCGTCCTCCATCCGCAGCAGGCGGGAGGACTCCTCCTCGGTGAGCTTGAAGACCGGGATGCCGGTCGCCGTGGCCAGGACCTCGGCGATCAGCTCCTCGTCGACCTCGGCGACGACGTCCATGTCGCCGGCCTTCCACTCCTTCTCGCGCTTGCTCTTCGCGGTCAGGAGGGTCTTCTCGTTGTCGCGCAGCGCGGCGGCCTTCTCGAAGTCCTGCGCGTCGATCGCGGACTCCTTCTCCCGGCGCACGTCGGCGATCTTCTCGTCGAACTCGCGGAGGTCCGGCGGCGCGGTCATCCGGCGGATGCGCATCCGCGAGCCAGCCTCGTCGATCAGGTCGATCGCCTTGTCGGGAAGGAATCGGTCCGAGATGTAGCGGTCCGCCAGGGTCGCGGCGGCGACCAGCGCGGCGTCCGTGATGGACACCCGGTGGTGCGCCTCGTAGCGGTCGCGGAGGCCCTTGAGGATCTCGATGGTGTGCGCGAGCGAGGGCTCGGCGACCTGGATCGGCTGGAAGCGGCGCTCCAGCGCCGCGTCCTTCTCCAGGTGCTTGCGGTACTCGTCGAGCGTGGTGGCGCCGATGGTCTGCAGCTCGCCCCGGGCCAGCATGGGCTTGAGGATGCTCGCCGCGTCGATCGCGCCCTCGGCGGCGCCCGCACCCACCAGGGTGTGGAGCTCGTCGATGAACAGGATGATGTCCCCGCGGGTGCGGATCTCCTTGAGCACCTTCTTGAGGCGCTCCTCGAAGTCACCGCGGTAGCGGGAACCGGCCACCAGCGCGCCGAGGTCGAGGGTGTAGAGCTGCTTGTCCTTCAGCGTCTCCGGGACCTCGCCCTTGACGATGGCCTGGGCCAGGCCCTCGACGACGGCGGTCTTGCCGACGCCGGGCTCGCCGATCAGCACCGGGTTGTTCTTGGTGCGGCGGGACAGCACCTGCATGACCCGCTCGATCTCCTTCTCGCGCCCGATCACCGGGTCGAGCTTGGCTTCGCGGGCAGCCTGGGTCAGGTTGCGGCCGAACTGGTCGAGGACCAGCGAGGTCGACGGGGTGCCCTCGGCCGGGCCGCCGGCCGTGGCCGACTCCTTGCCGCCGGCCTGGTAGCCGGACAGCAGCTGGATGACCTGCTGCCGGACCCGGTTCAGGTCCGCGCCGAGCTTCACCAGGACCTGGGCGGCGACGCCCTCGCCCTCGCGGATGAGGCCGAGCAGGATGTGCTCGGTCCCGATGTAGTTGTGGCCGAGCTGGAGCGCCTCCCGGAGCGAAAGCTCCAGGACCTTCTTCGCCCGAGGAGTGAAGGGGATGTGGCCGGACGGGGCCTGCTGCCCCTGTCCGATGATCTCCTCAACCTGCTGGCGGACCGCCTCGAGCGAAATCCCGAGGCTCTCCAGGGCCTTAGCGGCGACACCCTCACCCTCGTGGATCAGACCCAGAAGGATGTGCTCGGTGCCGATGTAGTTGTGGTTGAGCATCCGGGCTTCTTCCTGAGCCAGGACGACAACCCGCCGCGCGCGGTCGGTGAACCTCTCGAACATCGTTAATCGCTCCTCAGAGCGGTCGGGCAGTGAGGGGTCGGTCCCCTCCCTGTCCTTCCGCATGCTAGTCCCGGAGGCCGGAACAGCTCACGTCTACCGCCGGCAGCCGACGCCACGCTCTGGGCGAGGCGGCCGACAATGACTCCAACCGAATGCTCCGGGATGGTGTTCCCGCAGGCCAAGCAGATCCACCCGGAATCGCTACGCCGATGGCGAACGCCCTCGGCGACACGCCGCAGGGATTGCCGTTCGACGCCGTCCCTACGCACTCCGCCCAAGGGATTCATACCCTCCCCCGGGGGCATTCCACTCCGCTCCCGAGGTGTTCGGGTGTTCGCCTGAGGAGAAGTCGGACGGCCACTGCGGGCCAACTGTGTGACATCGCGAGGCGAACCCACGGCTCCGCGTGACCGGGTCGGCCCCGGCGCGTTGGACGGAGTGTGGCGCACCGCATCCCCGAACGAGCCGTACTCGAACGACCTGTCGAACAATGGCCTGCGACGCCGACCGGGGTCTGCGAGGTCCTGGAGGCCCCGCTGGGACCCGGTCTGGCGGCGCTGGAAGGCCTGGCCCGGCTCGGCCTCGGCCGCCGCACCGCACCGGTCGCCGCGGACGGCGACCGGTTGCTGGTGCTGCTGACCCCTGGCAGCGCCGAGGAGGTGCCGGACATCCTCGGCTGGTTGGGGTGGTCACATCTGGACGGGCAGTTGAACACCCGTCTGATCCACTGCGCGGCCGTGCCGACCCGGTCCGGGTCGGTCGCGGCGGCGCCCACCCGGGCCGAGCTCCCCCGTCTGCTCGACGCCTTCGCTCACGCCTGTGCCCTCGCCCAGCTGGACGGGACGGTCAGCCGTGCGCCTTCTCGTAGGCCTCGCGGAGGACGCTGGGCACCCGGCCGCGGTCGTTGACCTCGTAGCCCTCTTCCTTGGCCCAGGCACGGATCTTCGCCGTGTCCGGGTTGCCGCCCACCGGGCGCGGAGCGCGGGCACGCCCGCCGCGCACGGCGCTGACCCGACCGCTCTGCTTGCGGCCGCCGGTGGTGTACGGGGCGAGCAGCTCGCGCAGCTTGCCCGCATTCGCGTGAGTGAGATCGATCTCGTAGGCAACCCCGTCAAGAGCGAACGTCACCGTCTCGTCCGCCTCGCCGCCCTCGAGATCGTCGACAAGAAGGACCTGAACCTTCTGCGCCACGGGCTTCCCTTTCCTCAAAAGCACGGATTACTTGTAGGAAAGGAAACCGCTTTTCCGCGAAAAACTCAAACCCCCCGACGCGAGAAGCTTCGAGAGGGGGTCTCTGCGGACTGTCCTGAGTCCGCCCCGCGGACACCTCAGAGATGCAAGAGCATCCGTGTGTTACCCAAGGTGTTCGGTTTCACACGTTCCAGCCCGAGGAACTCGGCGACTCCCTCGTCGTAGCTGCGCAGCAGCTCCTCGTAGACGCCGCTGTCGACCGGAGTGGCCTCGATCTCGGCGAAGCCGTGTTTGGTGAAGAAGTCCACTTCGAAGGTGAGGCAGAAAATCCGGCGCACCCCGATCCAGCGGGCGGTCTGGATGAGCTTCTCCAGCAGCAGATGTCCGATACCGGTACCCCGGCAGGAGTGGTCCACGGCCAGAGTGCGGACCTCGGCCAGGTCCTCCCACATCACGTGGAGCGCGCCGCAGGCGACCACCTCGGCGTTGTCGTCCCGCTCGGCGACCCAGAACTCCTGTACGGATTCGAAGAGCGTGACCGTCGGCTTGTTCAGCAGGATTCGCTCGCGCGCGTAGCCGTCGACGAGTCTGCGCACTGCCCGTACATCGCTGGTCCGCGCACGGCGGATCGTGACCTCCATGGTGGGACGCTATCGCGTTCACCGGCCAGGATGCGCAACGATTTCCGCAGGCCCTTCCCCGCGGAGTGCTTCATGGGGACGGCGGTAAACGGCCGCGGCGGCGAAACGAGCCATAGCGGAAGGCCCGCCGCCGCCGTTGGGCGTGGTTATCCCCTTTGCCCGGGGAAAGGGCGGAGTCAGTCCTGGGTGGCGCGCTGGGCGTGGATGATCGCCTCGGCGGCGGCGTCCTCGCGGGCCGCGCTGGCGCCGCCCTGGTTGCGGAACAGGGTGCGGATCATCAGGCCGAAAGCGATCGCCATCACGGTGGGGGGTGTCAGTGCTGCGATGTACTGCATGGTTTCCGGACCGCCTCGCTGGATGCTGGATGCCTCGCTGGATCGGCGTGCACCGTCCGGGCAGAAGACTAACCCCGGGCCCTGTGGATACCGGGGGCCGGGGTTGGTCCTGTGCTCGGGCGGGTAGGAAAATCCGCCCGCGACTACTGCTGGACGTCCGGCTTCACCAGCGGGAAGAGCAGCGTTTCCCGAATGTTCTTGCCGGTCAGCAGCATGATCAGGCGGTCGACGCCGAGGCCGAGACCGCCGCTCGGCGGCATCCCGTACTCCAGCGCGCGGAGGAAGTCCTCGTCCACCTGCATCGCCTCGACGTCGCCGCCGGCCGCCAGCAGCGACTGGGCGGTGAGCCGGGCCCGCTGCTCGACCGGGTCGACCAGCTCGGAGTAGGCGGTGCCGAGCTCGGTGCCGAAGATCATCAGGTCCCACTTCTCGGCGACGCCCGGGTTGGACCGGTGCTGCCGGGTGAGCGGGGAGACCTCGGTCGGGTAGTCCTTGATGAAGGTCGGCTTGATCGCGCCCGCCTCCAGCAGCCGCTCGACCATCTCCAGGACGATCTGGCCGTGGCCCCACTTCTGCTCGTGGGGGACTCCGGCCG
Organism: uncultured Actinomycetota bacterium; assembly: GCA_963743515.1. GTDB lineage: Bacteria > Actinomycetota > Actinomycetes > Streptomycetales > Streptomycetaceae > Streptacidiphilus. The sequence goes on along the minus strand of CAVUQN010000028.1, from coordinate 210,739 downwards.
CGTCGGCCAGCTTGCGCAGCTCCTCGACCGTGGTCTCCGGGGTGACCTCGGTGCCGAGCTTGTCGGAGATCCCGCCGTAGACGGTGACCTCGGCCCAGGGCTCGGCCAGGTCGATCTCGTGCTCGACGCCGTGCGGGTCGGTGCCCCGGATCACCGTGGTGCCGAGGGCGTCCCGGGCGGCGTTGATGATGGTCGCCCGGATCAGCTCGGCCTGGGTGTTGTAGTCCCCGTAGGCCTCGTAGGACTCCAGCGAGGTGAACTCCGGGTTGTGGGTGGAGTCCGCGCCCTCGTTGCGGAAGTTGCGGTTGATCTCGAAGACCTTCTCCGCGCCGCCGACCACCAGCCGCTTGAGGTAGAGCTCGGGGGCGATCCGCAGGAACAGGCCGAGGTCGTAGGCGTTGATGTGGGTCTTGAAGGGACGCGCGTTGGCGCCGCCGTGGACCGGCTGCAGCATCGGCGTCTCGACCTCGGTGTAGCCGCGCTCCTCGTAGGTGCGGCGGATCGAGCGGACCACCCTGCTGCGCAGGTACAGCATCTCCCGCGCCTCGGGGTTGACGATCAGGTCGACGTAGCGCTGCCGGACCCGGGCCTCCGGGTCGGTCAGGCCCTTGTGCTTGTCCGGGAGCGGACGGAGGCACTTGGAGGTGAGCTCCCAGCGGTCCACCATGATCGACAGCTCGCCGCGCTTGGAGGTGATGACCTCGCCCTCGACGCCGACCTGGTCGCCCAGGTCGATGTCGGCCTTCCAGGCCGCCAGGCTCTCCGCGCCGAGCTTGTCCAGCGAGAGCATCACTTGGAGGTCGGCGGTGCCGTCACGGAGGGTGGCGAAGCAGAGCTTGCCGCCGGTCCGGCTGAGCACGACGCGCCCGGTCACCCCGGCGCGGTCGCCGGTGGCGACGTCGGCCTCGAGGTCCGGGTGGGCGGCGCGCAGGTCGGCGAGGGTCGTCGTCCGGGGGAAGCCCACCGGGTACGGGTCGACGCCGGCGGCGCGGAGCCGCTCCAGCTTCTCGCGGCGCACCCGCATCTGTTCGGGAAGGTCATCGGAGGCCGGCGCAGCAGTCTGATCAGTCACCCCACCAGGGTATCGAGCATCGGCCCCTGCCCCGTACCGGATATCCGGTACGGGGCAGGGGCCAGGGCGGGTGTCAGCCGGTGCCGGTGGCCAGTTCCGCCTCGGGCTCGGCCGCCGGGACCAGCTCGGAGCGGACGCCGCGCGGCCAGAGGTCGCCGGGGGTGGGGATGGTGCGGACGGCGGACGTCCCCTCGGCCGGAGCGGCCGAGGCGGTGTCACGGCCGGATTCGGCGGGACGCACGGCGGGGTCGTAGGCAGCCATCGGAATCGGTCCTCCACGTCGGGTCGGAAGGGGGTGCGGATGCACCCCCGCCGCGGGTGCGGCAGGTCGGGACTGCTGGCGCAGGGACCGCAGCGGCCGGGCGAAGTCCGCGACATTGCCGGCGTCGCCGGCCCGCGCGGGCTCGGGCACACGGACGGTCTCGGGTCCCCGGGCCGGGGCGTCGGCGTCCGCTGCGCCCACCACGCCGGCCACGGCGCCGACGGCGGCCACGGCCGCCTCGGCATGGCCGGGGACGGCGGTCAGCGGGCTGCCCGCGATGGCGAGCGGACGGGTCGTCGACTCCAGCCCGGTCCTGGCGCCGCCGGCGGCCAGTGCGCCGCAGCGGGAACGGAGGTCGAGCCGACGGGTCCGCTCCTGCGGGGCGCAGGGCAGGGCGGTCAGGTTGCGCAGGGCGGTGAGGTCCTCGCGGTCGGGGAGGTAGCCGTCGGCCACGGCCTCCTCCAGCCGTTCCAGATAGCCGGAGGCGGAGCCGGGCAGGGCGGCTCGGTAGCGGGAGAGGTCGGCCAGGGCGAAGGCCCGCATCCGGCCGCCCTCGTGCACGGCCTCGTCGATCGACTCGGCGAGGCGGAGCACGTCCTGGACGTCCTCCACCCAGGCGTTGCGGGCCCAACCGGGGAGGACCGGGGTACCGGGGGTGGCGGGGTTCAGCACGTGGGCGAGGGCTCGGCGCAGCACCCGGAGCTCGTCCGCGCTGAAGGCCATGCCGCCGCGGGATCCATGAGGCATAGGCATGCTCGGACCCTATGCCGGAAATGCCTGATTTCTGATTATCGACACGCCGTCAGCAGACCGCCACCGGAGGCGGGTTCGCTCCCGCCGTCCGGGCGAAGGCGTCCGCGAAGGCTCAGGTGGTGGCGGTGTTCTTCTCGTACACCAGCCGCAGGCCGATCAGGGTCAGCCAGGGCTCGTGCACGTCGATGCTGCTCGCCTCGCCCAGGACCAGCGGGGCCAGCCCGCCGGTCGCGATCACCTGGACGTCGTCCGGGTCGGCCGACAGCTCGGCGGCCATCCGGTTGACCACGCCGTCGACCTGTCCGGCGTAGCCGTAGAGGATGCCCGACTGCATGCACTCCACGGTGTTCTTGCCGATGACGTTGCGCGGCCGGATGATCTCGATCTTGGGCAGCTTGGCGCCGCGCTGGCCCAGCGCCTCCACCGAGATCTCGATGCCCGGCGCGATCGCCCCGCCGAGGTAGTCCCCGCGCTCGTTCACCGCGTCGAAGGTGGTCGCCGTCCCGAAGTCGACGACGATGCAGGGGCCGCCGTAGAGGTGCTTGGCGGCCAGGGTGTTGACGATCCGGTCCGCGCCGACTTCCTTCGGGTTGTCGGTGAGGACGTGCACCCCGGTCTTGATGCCGGGCTCCACCAGGACCGCCGGCACGTCGCCGTAGTAGCGCCGGGTCACCTCGCGCAGCTCGTGCAGGACCGAGGGCACGGTCGAGCAGATGGCCAGTCCGTCGACCGTGTCCTCGCCCAGCGCTGGGTGCGCCCCCATCAGCCCCTGCATCAGCACGGCCGTCTCATCGGCCGTGCGCCGCGGATCGGTGGAGACCCGCCAGTGCTCCACGATCTCCTCGCCGTCGAAGAGGCCGAGCACGGTGTGGGTGTTGCCGACATCGATGGTGAGCAGCATGGGCGCAGGCCATTCTTCGGGTGGGTCTCGGCTGATGGACGGTCGACGGACGGTCCGCCTATCCGCGCAGGTCGAGACCGATGTCAAGGATGGGCGAGGAGTGGGTGAGCGCTCCGACGGCGAGGTAGTCGACCCCGGTCGCGCCGACCTCGCGGGCGTTCTCCAGGGTCAGCCCGCCGGAGGACTCCAGCTTGGCCCGGCCGGCCACCAGGGCGACCGCCTCGCGCAGCTGGGGGACGGTGAAGTTGTCGAGCAGGATCAGGTCCGCCCCGGCGTCCAGCACCGGCTGGATCTGGTCGATCCGGTCCACCTCGACCTCGACGTCCAGGTCGGGGTAGGCGGCCCGGACGGCCTTGAACGCCTCGGCGACGCCGCCGGCCGCGACCACGTGGTTGTCCTTGACCAGGGCCGCGTCGGACAGGCCCATCCGGTGGTTGGCGCCGCCGCCGCAGCGGACCGCGTACTTCTGCAGGGCGCGCAGGCCGGGGGTGGTCTTCCGGGTGTCGCGGACGACCGCGCCGGTGCCCTCCAGCGCGTCGGCCCAGGCGCGGGTGGCGGTGGCGATGCCGGACAGGTGGCAGAGCAGGTTGAGCGCGCTGCGCTCGGCGGTGAGCAGGTCGCGGGTGCGGGTGGTGACGCTGAGCAGCACCTGCCCGGCCTCGACCCGGTCGCCGTCCTCGACCAGCCGCTCGACGCTGAACTCCTCCTCGGCGACCAGCGAGAGCACCGCCTCGGCGACCCGGAGCCCGGCAACCACGCCGCCCTGGCGGGCGGTGAAGTCGGCGGTGGCGACGGCTGCCTCGGGGACCGTGGCGACCGAGGTGACGTCCTCGCCGCCGGCCAGGTCCTCGGCCAGCGCGAGGGTGGCGATGTCCTCGACCTCGACCGGGTCGAGCCCGGCCGCTTCGAGCAGTTCCGCCAGCTGCGGGTCGAGCCCGGTCACGTAGTCGCCGTCGCCGCAGGCGCAGCCCTCGCCGCAGCCCTCGCCCTCGCCGCCGACGAGGGGCAGTTCGTCGTGGTGGTGGCCGTGCTCGTCGTGCGCGCTCATGCTCGGGTCTCCTCGGGGAGGGTGGTCAGCACGGTGCCGTGCTGGCGGCTGATCAGATGAGTGTTCCAGCTGGTGTCGTCCCGGTCGGGGAAATCCTCGCGCCAGTGGCAGCCACGGGTCTCCTCGCGCAGCCGGGCGGCGGCGGTCAGGGCGGTGGCGACCAGGTGCAGGTTGGTCGCCTCCCAGGTCTCGACCTGCGGCGGCTCGCCCTTGGGGTGGTGCGGGTCGTCGGCGTCGGCCGGGTGGGCCTCGGTGAGCGCGGCCAGGCCCTCGGCGGCCCCGGCCATGCTCCCGGCGCTGCGCAGCACGCCGACGCCACGGGTCATCAGCCGCTGGATCGCGAACCGGGCCTCGGAGGCCAGCAGCGGGACGCGCTCGACCTCGCGGGCAGAGGTGTGGTGCGAAGCACCTCCGTCAAGGGTGGCGGCGGGCGACGGGAGGGCATCCTCGTGACGGGGCGTCAGCCGCCCGGCGGCGTCGCGCTCGGCGATGTCGGCGGCGATCCGCTCGGCGAAGACCAGGCCCTCCAGCAGCGAGTTGGAGGCCAGCCGGTTGGCGCCGTGGACGCCGGTCCAGGCGACCTCGCCGCAGGCGTAGAGCCCGGAGACCGAGGTGTGCCCGTGCAGGTCGGTGCGGACGCCGCCGGAGGCGTGGTGCGCAGCCGGGGCGACCGGGATCAACTCGGTCACCGGGTCGATGCCGTGGCTGCGGCAGGAGGCGAGGATGGTCGGGAAGCGCTCGGCCCACATCTGCTCGCCGAAGTGGCGCCCGTCCAGGTACATGTGCTCGGCGCCGGTCTCCGCCATCCGCCGCATGATGCCCTTGGCGACGATGTCGCGCGGGGCCAGCTCGGCGAGCTCGTGCTGCCCGACCATGAAGCGGACCCCGTCCGCGTCCACCAGGTGGGCGCCCTCGCCGCGTACCGCCTCGGAGATCAGCGGTTGCTGGCCCTCGGCCTCCGGGCCGAGCCAGAGCACGGTCGGGTGGAACTGGACGAACTCCAGGTCGGTGACCTCGGCCCCGGCCCGCAGCGCCAGCGCGACGCCGTCACCGGTGGAGACGGCGGGGTTGGTGGTGGCCGAGAAGACCTGGCCCATGCCGCCGGTCGCCAGCACCACCGCCCGGGCGTGGACCGCGCCGACGCCGTCCCGCTGCCCCTCCCCCATGACGTGCAGGGTCAGCCCGGCGGTGCGGCCCTCGGCGTCGGTGAGCAGGTCCAGCACCAGGGCGTGCTCGACCAGCGCCACGTTGTCGTCCGCGCGGACCGCCTCGACCAGCGCCCGGGAGATCTCCGCACCGGTGGCGTCGCCGCCGGCGTGGGCGATCCGGCTGCGGTGGTGGCCGCCCTCGCGGGTCAGCAGGATCTCGCCCTCGGCGTCCTGGTCGAAGGCCGCGCCGGCGGCGATCAGCCGGCGCACGGCGTCCGGGCCCTCGGTGACCAGGACCCGGACCGCCTCCTCGTCGCACAGGCCCGCACCGGCCACCAGGGTGTCGCTGAGGTGCTGCTCGGGGGTGTCGCCCTCGCCGAGCGCGGCGGCGATGCCGCCCTGCGCCCAGCGGGTCGAGCCGTCGTCCAGCATCGCCTTGGTCACCACCAGCACCCGCAGCCCGGAGGCGCGCAGGCGCAGCGCGGTGGTGAGTCCGGCCACGCCCGAACCGACCACGACCACATCGGTGCGGACGGTCCAGCCGGGGGCCGGGGCGGTGAGACGGGTCACTGGGGTCATGCGTCACTCCGTGCGTGCGTGGGCGCGTCGGTGGCTGCGCCGTCGACGTCACCGTACGCCTGCGCCGGAATCGCACGTGCATCCGTGTCGCCCCGGACCAGCCCGCTGCCTGCCGGCGCCTCGGCCGCGTCGCCGCCGAGGTGGGTGATCCGGTTGTCGGCGTCGACGAAGACCACCCGCGGCTGGTGGACCCGCGCCTCGGCATCGCCCATCTGGCCGTAGCCGATGATGATCACCAGGTCGCCGGGGTGGACCAGCCGGGCGGCGGCGCCGTTGATACCGATGATGCCGGTGCCGCGCTCCCCCGCGATGGTGTAGGTCTCCAGCCGGTTGCCGTTGTCTATGTCGACGATGTGGACCAGCTCGCCGGGGAGCAGGTCGGCGGCGTCCAGCAGGTCCTGGTCGATCGTCACCGAGCCGACGTAGTGCAGGTCGGCCTGGGTGACGGTGGCCCGGTGGATCTTGGACTTGAGCATGGTGCGAAGCATGGTCACGCCTCCTTGGTGAAGTGCATGCCTGGTGGTTCGGAATCGGGACGAGCGGTCGGAGGACGAGCGGTCAGAAGGTGATGCGGACGTTGTCGATCAGCCGGGTCGGGCCGGCCTTCGCGGCGAGCGCGAGCACCGCCTCGCCCCGGAAGTCCTCGCGGTCGACCTCGGTGAAGTCGACCGGGTCGATCAGGCCGAGGTAGTCCGGGGTGAGCCGGGACCCGGCCAGCACCGCGTCCGCCGCCGCGCGGACCGCCGCCGGACCCGCTGCTGCCGCGTCCCGGCCGGCGAACAGCGCCCGGGAGAGCACCAGCGCCTCGGTCCGGTCCTCGGCCGAGAGGAAGCGGTTGCGGCTGGACAGCGCCAGCCCGTCGGCCTCGCGGACGGTCGCCACGCCGAGGATCTCCACCGGGAAGTTCAGGTCCTGGACCAGCCGCCGGACCAGCGCCAGCTGCTGGCCGTCCTTCTCGCCGAAGCAGGCCACGTCGGGGCCGGTGAGGTGGAGCAGCTTGGCGACGACGGTCAGCATCCCGTCGAAGTGCCCGGGGCGGGCGGCGCCCTCGTAGCCCTCCCCCATCGGTCCGGCCGCGATCCGGACCTGCGGCTCGCCGCCGGGGTAGACCTCGTCCACGGCGGGGGCGAAGACCAGGTCGGCGCCGGCCTCCGCGGCCAGGGCGAGGTCGGCGTCCAGGGTGCGCGGGTACCGGTCCAGGTCCTCGCCGGCGCCGAACTGCAGCGGGTTGACGAAGACGGTCACCACCACCGTCCCGGACGCGCCGACGCGCTCGCGGGCGGCGCGGACCAGCGAGGCGTGGCCCTCGTGCAGTGCGCCCATGGTCATCACCACGGCGCGGAGGCCGGAGCGGGTCTCGGCCGCCTCCGCCAGTGCCGCCGCCGTGCTCACCAGTGACGTGCTCATCCGTTCTCCTCCGCCAGCGCGTCCAGCAGGGCCTCGGCGGCCTCCGCCTTCAGCATTCCGTTGGCCAGCGCCCGGTCGGCGGTGGCCCGCGCCATGGCGCGGTAGCTCTCCAGGATCTGCGGCGAGGCCGCCCGCAGCTGCGCGACGTGGGTCCGCACCGTGCCCGCGTCGCCCCGGGCGACCGGGCCGGTCAGCGCGGCGTCGCCGCTGCGCAGGGCGTTGTCCAGGGCCGCGCCGAGCAGCGGGCCGAGCATCCGGCCGGGTTCGGCCACGCCCGCGTCGGAGAGGATCTCCATGGCCTGGGCCACCAGGGTGACCAGGTGGTTCGAACCGTGGGCGAGGGCGGTGTGGTACAGCGGGCGGACCGCCTCCGGCACCCACTCGGGCTCGCCGCCCATCTCCACCACCAGCGCCTCGGCGACCGGGCGAAGCTCCTCCGGCGAGGTCACCCCGAACGGGCAGCCGGCCAGCCGGGCGACGTCCACGGCGGTGCCGGTGAAGGTCATCGCCGGGTGCAGCGCCAGCGGCAGCGCGCCGACGCGGGTGGCGGGGTCGAGCACCGCCACGCCGTGGGCGCCGGAGGTGTGCACCAGCATCTGCCCGGGCCGCACCGCCCCGGTCGCGGCCAGTCCGGCCACCAGCTCGGCCAGTGCGTCGTCCGGGACGGTCAGCAGCACCAGGTCGGCGGCGGCCATCACCTGCGGCGGGGTGACCAGCCTGACCCCCGGCAGCAACGTCTCGGCGCGCCGCCGCGAGGCCGTGGAGACGCCGGAGGCGGCGACCACGCGGTGTCCGGCCAGTTGCAGTGCCGCGCCGAGCGCGGGGCCGACCCGGCCGGTGCCGACCACGCCGACGGCGAGCCGTGCGGGCCGGTTGTCGGGGGCGCCGGGATCCCCCATGTGCTCGTCGAACAGACCGCCGGGCAGCCCGAACTCGCCTGTGCTCACCTCAGGGCTCCTTTTCCGTTCCAGTCCTCTACGGGTACCGGACGTACTGGGCCATCCTAAGGGCGGTCACTCGGGGTCGGCTGTGACCTGGCCCTCGTTGTAGACGTTGGCGAGCTCCTGCTGCGAGAGCTTCTGGATGGCGTCCATGATCTCCTCGGTGACCGCGCGCCGGGCGGGTCCGGCCGCCATGGTGCGGTCGCGGACGGCCACGGCCCGGTCGCCGAAGTCCAGCGGCTCGCCGAACTGGACGGTGACCCGGCGGATCCGGGGGAGCCGCTTGCCCACGGGCTGGATCCGCTCGGTTCCGGCCAGCGCGACCGGCACCACGAGCGCCCCCGAGGTCAGCGCGAGCCAGGCGACGCCGGCCCGGCCCCGGTAGAGGCGGCCGTCGAGGGAGCGCTTGCCCTCCGGGTAGATGCCGAAGGCGTTGCCGCCCTTCAGCGCCTCCAGCGCGGCGTCCAACGAGGCCTGGGCGGCGCGGTGGGTGCCGCGCTCGACCGGGACCGCGTCGATCGCGGTGAAGAAGCTCCGGCTCAGCCAGCCCTTGAACCCGGTCCCGGTGAAGTACTCGGCCTTGGCGAGGAAGACCACCGGACGCGGTGCGACCAGCGGGATCACCACGCTGTCGATGAAGGAGAGATGGTTGCTGGCCAGGATCACCGCGCCGCGCTTCGGCACGTTCTCGCGTCCTACGACCACCGGCCGGTAGACCAGCCGCATCAGCGGGGCCAGCACCGACCTGGCGATTAGTGCGAACACGTGCCCTCCGTAGTCATCTGCGAACGTCCGGTAATGTTACCGGCCAGTCACCGGGTTGGATGGCCCGGCTGCGGGATCGTATGACATCCACGAGCGCCACGGGAGCCGTGTCCGGCGCGTCGCACCCCGCATTACCTGCGGGGCACCCCTGGGACGAGCTGCGGCATTGGGAGAGGATCAGCCCATGAGCGATGAGACGAAGGACCCGGCCCAGCGGCGGTTCGAGGCGCAGCGCGGCTGCGCGAAGGTGCTGTCCGGGGGACGTCCGGTGTCACTGCGGGAGCGGATGGCGGAGCTCGCCGCGGACGCCGAGGGCGCGTACGACCTGGACGAGCGGCTCGACTTCTACGGCGGCGGCGTGGTCGAGACGCTGGAGGAGCGGGTGGCCGGGCTGCTGGGGACGGAGGCCGCGGCGTTCTTCCCGACCGGGACGATGGCGCAGCAGGTCGCCCTGCGCTGCTGGGCGCGCCGCACCGGCGACCCGACGGTGGCGATGCACCCGCTGGCCCACCCCGAGACGCATGAGCGCTTCGCCTACTCCCAGCTGAGCGGGCTGCGCAGCGTCTGGCCCACCACCGAGCCGCGGATCGCCTCGGCCGAGGAGGTCGCGGACTTCGCCGAGCCCTTCGGCACGCTGATGCTGGAGCTGCCGCTGCGCGACGCCGGATTCGTCCTGCCGACCTGGGAGGAGCTGACCGCGACCGTCGCCGCGGCGCGGGCCAGGGACGCGGTGGTGCACTTCGACGGGGCCCGGCTGTGGGAGTGCGTCCCGCACTTCGGCCGCACCCTGCCGGAGATCGCCGAGCTGGCGGACTCGGTCTACGTCTCCTTCTACAAGACCCTCGGCGGGCTCAGCGGGGCGGCGCTGGCCGGTACGGCGGACTTCGTCGCGGACGCGAAGACCTGGCGGCACCGCTACGGCGGGCAGCTGTTCCAGCAGTGGCCGGCCGCGCTGGCCGCGCTCGCGGGCCTGGACCGCGAGCTGCCCCGGCTGGACGCCTATGTGGCGAAGGCCAAGGAGGTGGCGGCCGCGCTGACCGGGGCCCTGGCCGAGGTCCCCGGCGCCCGGATCTTCCCGGCGGTCCCGCACACCCACCAGTTCCAGGTCTGGCTCCCGTTCCCGGCCGACGACCTGAACGAGGCCGGCCTGCGGCTGGCCGAGGAGACCAAGCAGTCGCTGTTCGGTGGGTGGCGCGAGCCGGGGCTGCCCTGGGTGTCCTACACCGAGGTGACCGTCTCGGCGGCAGCCCTGGAGTGGTCCCCGGAGGAGGTCCGCGCGGCGGTGGGGGAATTCCTGTCCCGGGTGGGCAGCCTCTCCCGGGTGGGCAGTCCGTCCCGCGTGGGCTGACGCCTCAGACCGGTCGGTCTCAGGGTGCGCCGCCGGCCCGGACCAGGCCGGTCTCGTAGGCCAGGACCACGGCCTGGACCCGGTCCCGCACCTCCAGCTTGGTGAGGATCCGGCCGACGTGGGTCTTCACGGTGGCCTCCGAGAGCGAGAGCCTGGCCGCGATCTCGCCGTTGGAGAGGCCGCCGGCGATCAACAGCAGCACCTCGCGCTCGCGGTCGGTGAGCCGGGCCAGCTCCGGGGTGTCCAGCGGCGGCTGGGAGCTGGGCAGGATGGTGGTGAAGCGGTCGATCATGCGGCGGGTGGTCGTCGGCGCGACGACCGCCTCGCCGCTGTCGACCGCCCGGATCGCGGCGACCAGTTCGGCCGGCGGCACGTCCTTGAGCAGGAAGCCGCTGGCCCCGGCCTTGAGCGCGGTGAACGCGTACTCGTCCAGGTCGAAGGTGGTGAGGATGAGCACATGCGGTCCGGTGGCCTGACCCCCGGTGCCCGCGACGCCGGCGGCGCAGATCCTGCGGGTCGCCTCCACGCCGTCCATCCGGGGCATCCGGACGTCCATCAGCACCACGTCGACCTCGGTCGCCGCCAGCACCTCCAGCGCCTGGAGGCCGTCCCCGGCCTCGGCCACCACCTCGATGTCGGCCTGGGACTGGAGGACCATCCGGAAGCCGGTGCGCAGCAGTTCCTGGTCGTCGACGAGCATGACGCGGATGGGCATGGCTTCCTTCAAGGGTTAGGAGGCGTCTTCGAGGGCTAGGACGCGTGGGGGGCGAGGCCGGGGCCGCGGTCGGTCACCGGACCGGCCTCGGCCACCGCGGCCTCGGCGGGAACGGCGGATGGCTTGCGGGAGGGTTTGAGCGGCAGGCTGGCGCTGATCCGGAAGCCGCCGCCGGGGCGGGGCCCCGCGTCCAGCGTGCCGCCGACCATCCCGACCCGCTCGCGCATGCCGATCAGCCCGTGGCCGAAGCCGTCCGCGCCGCCCTGGACCGCGAGCACGGAGCTCGCCCCGCGCCCGTCGTCCTCGATCACCAGGTCGCAGCCCCGGTCGTCGAAACGGAGCCGTACCGACGCGCTGGTCTGCGGTCCGCCGTGCTTGCGGGCGTTGGTCAGCGACTCCTGGACGATCCGGTAGGCGGTCAGCTCCACCCCGCGCGGCAGCTCCCGGGGCTCGCCCTCGACGCTGAAGGCGACCGGCAGGCCGGCGCTGCGCACCTGCTCCAGCAGGTCGGCGCAGCTGCTCGACGCTCGGCTGGGGGACGTACTCGCCGACGCTGTCCGCGGAGCGCAGCAGGCCGAGCAGCCGGCGCATCTCCTCCAGCGCCGTGCCGGCCGGTGCCGGCGATGGTCGCCAGCGCCTGCCTGGCCTGCTCCGGCGAGGAGTCCATCACGAAGGAGGCGCCGTCCGCCTGGACGATCATCACCGAGACGTTGTGGGCGACCACGTCGTGCAACTCGCGGGCGATCCGGGCGCGCTCGGCGGCGACGGCGATCTTCGACTGCGCGTCGCGCTCGCGCTCCAGCTCGGGCCGCCCGGTCCTCCAGCTGCATGTAGTAGGCCCGGCGGTACCGGGTGAGTCGGCCGAGCACCCAGCAGAGCAGGAAGGGCGTCGAGAACACCGCCGCCATGGCGACCTCGATCCAGGCGCGCCCGGAGGACCCCGGCCCGGGGGTGACGTTCTGGCTGTCCCGGAAGCCCGGGTGGTAGAAGCTGAACCAGGCCAGCGGACCGGCCGCGAGGCCGAAGAGCAGCGAGATCCGGGAGGTCCACACCTTGCCGATAGGCCGCGCCGGTGTAGGCGATGACCAGCATGGCGATGTCGGCGAGGAACAGCCCGGTCCGGAATCCGACCTGTAGCAGTCCGATCGCTATGGCGACCGCGACGGCCGCGTCGGGGAACCGCCGCCGGACCACGAGCACGCCGCAGAGGACCAGGGTGACCAGGGCCACCTCGGTGAACTGGTCGCCGTCCTGCCACGCCTCCAGCACTTCGAGTGCACACGGCAGGAACAGCAGCAGCGCCCAGGCGGCGTCGGCCACCATGGGATGCCTGCGGAACCAGCTGTAGAGGAGTTGCACAGTTGCAAGCCTAGGCAGACGCGGAGGCCCAAGGGTCCACCGCCGGACTGAACCCGGTGTCCTCCGCAGGTCGGAGTTGGTTGCCCAAGCCACTCACTGGGAGGGTGGGCGGGTGGCGATGATCGGCTGGCGGGACGCGACGGAGACGGGCACTCTACGGGCCCGGCGGCTTCTTCCGGCAGCCGGTCGGACCGGCCGGGCACTTCCGCACCTCCGTGCACGCGTCCCCGCTTTTCACGGCGGCGCTGACGGAACTGGTGCGACAGGTGGACGAGGCACTGGGCCGTCCGGCGGAACTGGTGGTGACCGACGTCGGCGCCGGGCGCGGGGAACTACTGCTCGCGCTGGGCGCGCACGCCCGGACGCACCACCCCGGGCTGGCGGACCGGCTGCTGCTCCGGGCGGTGGAGCGCGCCGAGCGCCCGCCGGGGCTGCCGGCCTGGATCGGCTGGTGGCGCACGGATCGAACCGGCGTCGGCCGGGGTGCTGATCGCCAACGAGTGGCTGGACAACGTCCCGGTGGACATCGCCGAGGTGGACGAGGACGGCGTGGTCCGACTGGTGCAGGTGGACCCGGCGACCGGTACCGAGGAGTTGGGCGCGCCGGTGGCGGGCGCGGACGCTGCCTGGCTGGAGCGGTGGTGGCCGCTGGATCCGACCGAGCCCGGGCTCCGGGCGGAGCTGGGCGGACCGAGGGACGCGGCCTGGGCCGAGGCGGTCGGCTCGCTGGGACGCGGTCTTGCCCTGGCCGTGGACTACGCGCACCGCGCCGGGGACCGTCCGCTCTTCGGCAGCCTCGCCGCCTACCGGGAGGGGCGGGAGGTCCGCCCGGTACCGGACGGGAGCTGCGACCTGACCTCGCACGTCGCACTGGACGCCTGCCTGGCGGCAGCAGCGGCGGCGGCAGCGACGGACGACCGCGCTGTCCACAGTCTGTGGACAACGCAGCGGGAGGCGCTGCGGCTGCTCGGGGTGAGCGGGGCCAGGCCGCCGCTGGAGCTGGCCGGCCGCGACCCGGCCGGCTATGTCCGCGCCCTCGCCGCCGCCGGGGAGGCGGCGGAGCTGACCGAGCCGGGTGGACTCGGCGCCTTCGCCTGGGGGCTGCAGTCGGTGCGGATGGCGCCCCCGGCGGGATGGCAGACTCTTGCCCCATGACGAGTAGCCCCAGGACGAGCAGCACGGTGCGGGAGACGACAGTCGGGATCGGCGCCGGGGCCGCCACCGAGCTGGGCACCAGCGACATGGTGCTCAACATAGGCCCGCAGCACCCGTCCACCCACGGCGTGCTGCGGCTGAAGCTGCGGCTGGACGGCGAGATGATCACCGCCGTCGAGCCAATCATCGGCTATATGCACCGGGGCGCGGAGAAGCTGTTCGAGGCGCGTGACTACCGTCAGATCATCATGCTGGCCAACCGGCATGACTGGCTGTCGGCCTTCGCCAACGAGCTCGGCGTGGTCCTCGGCGTCGAGCGGATGCTCGGCATGGAGGTCCCGGAGCGCGCCACCTGGACCAGGACGCTGCTCGCCGAGCTCAACCGGGTGCTCAACCACCTGATGTTCCTCGGCTCCTACCCGCTGGAGCTGGGCGCGATCACCCCGGTCTTCCACGCCTTCCGCGAGCGCGAGCAGCTGCAGTCGGTGCTGGAGGAGGTCGTCCGGCGGCCGGATGCACTACATGTTCAACCGGGTCGGCGGCCTCAAGGAGGACCTCCCGGCCGGCTGGAACGGGCGGGTCCGGGCCGCCGTCGCGGCGTTGCGGGAACGGCTGCGGACCTTCGACGACCTGGTCCTCGGCAACGAGATCTTCCGCGCCCGGACCCGCGGCGTCGGCGTGCTGGCCCCGGAGCACGTCCACGCGTACGGGGTGAGCGGGCCGATCGCCCGCGCCTCCGGCGTCGACTTCGACCTGCGCCGGGACGAGCCCTACCTCGCCTACGGCGAACTCGGCGACGTGCTGCGGGTGGTGACCCGGCAGGAGGGCGACTGCCTGGCCCGGTTCGAGTGCCTGCTGGACCAGACCCGCAACTCGCTGGACCTGGCCGACGCCTGCCTGGACCGGCTCGCCGACGCTGCCGACCGGGCCGATCAACCTGCGGCTGCCGAAGGTGCTCAAGGCTCCGGAGGGCGACACCTACGCCTGGACCGAGAACCCGCTCGGCGTCAACGGCTACTACCTGGTGTCGCGCGGCGACAAGACCCCGTGGCGGCTCAAGCTGCGCTCGGCCTCGTTCAACAACATCCAGGTGCTGGGCGAGCTGCTGCCCGGGACACCTGGTCGCCGACATGGTGGCGATCCTCGGCTCGATGTTCTTCGTGGTCGGCGACATCGACAAGTAGCCGGTCAGCGGCACGACGACGGCGGGGCCGGGGGATTCTGGAATCCCCCGGCCCCGCCGTCTTTCGCTTTTCCGCGCCTGGCTACAGCGCGCGCAGCACCCGGACGTCGATCGGCTCGGTCTCGTCCTCGGCGGTGAGGTCGACCAGGCCGCCGTCCGCGGTCGGCTGCTGGTGCGGGTCGACCGCGGTTGCCGCGGCCTCCGCGGCGCGGTCGTGGGCGGCCTGCGGTGCGGGCTCGCCCACCTCGACCGGCAGGCCGGCCGCCGCGTCGTAGCGGCGCTGGTCGGCGGCGGCCTCCTCGCCGACCACGTCGGCGAGGTCGACCGGGACTCCGCCCAACTGGTGCGAGATCGCGTCTTCCTGACGGGTGAAGAAGCTGAAGGTGCCGCTGGAGCTCGGCTGCGCGCCCCGGGCCGTGCCGCGCTGCAGCGGCGTGGGCAGGACGGCCGCGGCCGGACGCAGCGGCGGCAGCGCGGCCCGGGCCCAGGCGGGCCCCTGCGCGGCTGCGGCCTGCGGCTGCGCTTGCGGCTGCGGGTGCGGCTGGGCGCGGTGCCGGGACTGGGGCTGGATCTGCACCTTGGCAGCGACGGCGGGCAGCGCGGTGGGCGCGGCGGGCAGCGCCGTGGCGGGCTGCTCGGTGGCGGGCTGCTCGGCAGCCTTCGCCTCGGCGGCGGCCTGGGCGTCGAGCTGGGCCTGGATCTGGGCCTCGGCCTGGGCACGCTTCTGGGCCGCTGTGCGGGCGGGGGCCTGGGCGGCGATCCACTGGGCCTCGCCGACCGCTGCGCGGCGCTCCAGCCCGCGCAGCACCGAGGCAGCCTTGAGGTACGCGGTGGGCGTCGGCCGGGTGCCGCGCAGCGCGCGCTCGCGCCGGCGCGCCTCCTCGGCCTCGCGGACGGCCTGCTCGGCGGCGAGCCTGGCCCGCTCGCGAACCAGCCGCTGGTTCTCGGCCTCGGCCCGGGCGATCTGGCTGCGCTGCGCCAGCAGCCGCCGCTCCAGCCGCTTGACCTGCTCCTCGGCGGTCTCGGCCTGGAACTCCAGCTCGGCCAGGCGCTCCTCGAAGCGGAGCTCGTCGCGGTTGCGGGCGGCGACCTCGTTCTCCAGTTCGGACTCGCCGCTGCGTTCGCGCAGCCGCAGCAGCACGGCCGAGGCGGCGGCGCCCACGGCGGTGGCGACGACCAGCACTCGGAGCAGGTCGAGACTGCTGGTGAGCGGGGCGGACACCAGTGCGGCAACCGCCAGCACTCCGCAGGCGATGGGAGGGAGCATCCTGCTCAGCGGCGAGGATTGGCGATGGCGACCACGTGGCATGGCCAGAAATCTAGCGTGCCGACAATACGGATGTCAGGCGAGGTCCCCAAGACGCCCTTGACATGACTATGTTGTGACATTCGGTCAACTTCTGTAGCGGTACGGTGACACTCTTCGCCCCGGTTCGCCGCTGATGTCCGGTTAGAATCCACCGGCCAGCGCGAAATGATCACGCCAGGTGTTCGCCGACCGGCCCCGGCGGTCCGATCCCGGCCCCGGGACCGAACCGCCGACCTCACGTCGGCTCAGAGCGAGGCCGGGTCCATCCGGGTGGTCACCGCGATCCGGTTCCAGGCGTTGATGGTGAAGATCAGCGCGATCAGCTGGGCCAGTTCGGCCTCCTCGAAGTGCTCGGCCGCCCGGGCGTAGACGGCGTCGGGGACGAAGCCGTCGGTCAGCACGGTGACCGCCTCGGTGAGCGCGAGCGCGGCCTGCTCCTTCTCCGTGAAGAAGGCGCCGGCCTCCTCCCAGGCGTTCAGCAGGTAGATCCGCTGCTCGGTCTCGCCGGCCTTCCGGGCGTCCCGGGTGTGCATGGCCAGGCAGTACGCGCAGTGGTTGAGCTGTGAGGCACGGATCTTGACCAGCTCGGCCAGGGTCGGGTCGACGCCCTTCCGCGAGGCCCGATCCAGGGCGACCATCGCCTGGTAGACCTCCGGGGCGGCCTTGAAGAAGGTCATCCGGGGTGCGTGCGCGTGGCTGTGGTTACCTTCAGTCGTCGCCTGCATCGTCTCTGTCGTCATGCCCACCAGACTATGCCGGAACCAGCCCAGGACTATGGTCCATTTCCATGACGCAAATATGGGCCACTTCCGCCGAGCTCGGCAGCGACCTGCACCTGGACCTGGACCTGACGCGAGGTTCCGCCGGCGGCGTCCGCGCGGCGCTGATCCGCGCGCTGCGGGACGCGGTCCGCAGCGGGCGGCTGGCGCCGGGCGTGCGACTGCCGTCCTCGCGGACCCTGGCCGCCGACCTCGGGCTGGCCCGCAACACCGTCGCCGACGCCTACGGCGAGCTGGTCGCGGAGGGCTGGCTCTCGGCCCGGCAGGGCTCCGGCACCCGGGTGGCGCAGCGGACCCTGCCCGGCCGCGCCACCGCCGTCCGCCCCGCCGTCCAGCGTCCTGAGGCGACCCACAACCTCCATGCCGGCTCGCCGGACCTCTCCTCCTTCCCGTGCGCCGCCTGGGCCGCTGCCGGACGCCGGGCGCTGGCCAACGCCCCGGCCGAGGCCTTCGGCTACGGCGATCCGCGCGGCCGGGTCGAGCTGCGGCAGGCCCTCGCCGACTACCTGGCCCGCGCCCGGGGGGTGCACACCGATCCGGAGCGGATCGTCATCTGCGAGGGCTTCGCCCAGGGGGCGGCGCTGCTCGGCCGGGTGCTGCAGCGGTTGGAGTCGCGCCGCAGCGAAAAGCCCCGACGACTGGCGGTTGAGTCCTTCGGGCTGGGCTTCCACCGGGAGCTGCTGACCGCCGCCGGGCTGCGCACCGTCCCGCTGACGGTCGACCGGCTCGGCGCCGCCACCCCGGAGTTGGCCTCGATGCCGGACGTGGGCGCGGTGCTGCTCACTCCCGCGCACCAGTTCCCGACCGGTGTCCCGCTGGACCCGGAGCGCCGCACCGCCGTGGTGGAGTGGGCCCGGGGCGCGGGCGGGCTGGTCCTGGAGGACGACTACGACGGCGAGTTCCGCTACGACCGGCAGCCGGTGGGCGCGCTGCAGGGCCTCGACCCGGAGCGGGTCGCCTACCTGGGCACGGCCAGCAAGAGCCTGGCGCCCGCGCTCCGGCTGGGCTGGATGGTGCTGCCGGGCCGGCTGGTCGACGAGGTGCTGGCGGCCAAGACCCAGGCAGAGCGCCATCCGGCCAGCCTGGACCAGCTGGTGCTGGCTGAGTTCATCACCTCCGGGGCCTACGACCGGCATGTCCGGGCGATGCGTCTGCGCTACCGCCGCCGCCGCGACCGGCTGGTGGCCGCGCTGGCCGACCGGGCCCCGGCGGTCGAGGTCAGCGGCATCGCGGCCGGCCTGCACGCGGTGCTGCGGCTCCCGCCGGGCACCGAGGACGCCGCGCTGCACGGCGCCGCCTGGCTGGGCCTGGCCATCCAGGGCCTGGACGAGTTCCGCCACCCCGACGTCCCGGCCGGGGACGCGGCCCTGGTCGTCGGCTACGGCACCCCGCCAGAGCACGGCTTCTCGGCCGCGCTCGACGCCCTCTGCCAGGCCCTGGAGGCGATCTGACGATCTCCCCCCTGGGAGACTGCTCCCATCCTTTCCCTACTTGTTGGAGGAACGGCCATGAGCAGCGACAACAGCGAAGGCACCCGTGACCTGGGCGCGATGGTGATCACCGGGGCGGGGCGGGGGATCGGTGCCGCCACCGCGCGGCTGGCGGCCCGGCGGGGGTATGCCGTGTGCCTCAACTACCGCTCCGACGAGGGTTCGGCGCTGGCGCTGGCGCGAGAGATCGAGGCGGCCGGCGGGCGGGCGCTGCCGGTGCGGGCCGATGTCGCGGTCGAAGCGGAGGTGGAGGCGATGTTCGCCACCGTCGACCGCGAACTGGGCCCGCTCACCGCGCTGGTGAACAACGCCGGGGTGCTGGAGCAGCAGTGCCGGGTGGACGAGATCACGGCGGACCGACTGCAGCGGGTGCTGGCGGTGAACGTCACCGGACCGTTCCTCTGCTCCCGGCAGGCGGTGCTGCGGATGTCGACCCGGTACGGCGGCAAGGGCGGGGCGATCGTCAATGTCTCCTCGGCCGCCGCCCGACTGGGCTCACCGGGCGAGTATGTGGACTACGCCGCGTCCAAGGGCGCGCTGGACACCATGACCACCGGGCTGGCACTGGAGGTGGCGGCCGAGGGCATCCGGGTCAACTGCGTCCGCCCCGGGTTCATCTACACCGAGATGCACACCTCCGGCGGCGAGCCGGGCCGGGTGGACCGGGTCGGCCCCGGGACCCCGATGCGGCGCGGCGGGCAGCCGGAGGAGATCGCGGAGGCGGTGCTGTGGCTGCTGTCGGACTCGGCCTCGTACGTCACCGGCGCGTTCGTCGACGCCGCCGGCGGCCGGTAGCAAAGGGCCTGGCCTTCGGTCTTCGGCGCAGTCCGGCGACGCGTCGGTCAGCGGCAGCGGGCCGAAGGCCCTCTCGGCCAGGCCGCCCCGGACCGTCCCCGGCAAAAGGTTGGCGTCGCCGACGAACTGGGACATCGGAAAACTGTTGCGGGTAGCGGCCGGCCAGCCCGGTCCGCCAGGTCGGTGCCAGCACCTCCGGTCGGGTGGACCGGGGCACGGGTGTCAGTAGGGCATGAGTGTCGAGGTGTCCAGGGTGAAGGAGAAGGGCGCGGGGATGTGGACGTCCTCGCCGAACCCGGCGTCCTCGCGTAGCCGGTAGCGTCCGTTGGAGAGCTCGCTGAACAAGGTCACCGACTTCTTGCGCCCATCGACGATCAAGTACATCGGCACACCCATCAAGGGGTAGTCGCGTACCTTGCCCACCCAGTCGTTGTCCGGGTTCGAGGGGGACACGATCTCCACCACGATCAGGGCCTCGTGTGCCGGGGCGATGTGCCCCGGCGAAGCCATGACCTGGTCGGGCAGGTACGTCAGGTCCGGGTTGCGCACGGTGTCCGCGTGGGCGGAGCCCAGGTCGGTGTTGGCAGTGTCCATGTACCCATTGGGAAGGTGCGCGTCGAACTGCCGGCGAAGGACGGCCAGGTTCCGCTGATGGATCATGGTCGGAGAGGCCTGCATCACGATGAGGTCGCCGGAGATCTCCGCCTTGAAGCCGTCGGGCAGCGACTGCCGGACCTCTTCGAGCAACTCCATGTGCTCGGGGTTGACCGTCATCCCGTCCTCCTAGCCGAAAAGCCTGCCCTCCGCACTCTCTCATGCGATCCCGCGAATGCGGCGCGACGGACAGCCGGAGGAAGTGGCGGCAGGCCATAGCGGAGGCGCTGACCTGCGGGGAAGAGGCGTCCGGGTAAGTCTTTCACAGGAGTCGGGTAGGGGTCTGCCGGATGGTGGCCCCGGGGGGGCTGGGGCGGTTTTGGAGTGCTTAGGTTAGGTATACCTTAGCGAGGGCCCCACCGGACCTGCGGCGATTGCGCCCGCCCCCGGGGCCGCCCCCTGTTCATGCACCGGAAAGGCACTGTCATGCGACGGACCGTCAGCAGACCCCTCCTTCTGATGGTCGTCGGAGCCCTCGCCTCCGCCGCCCTGACCGCCTGCTCCAGCTCCTCCGGCTCCTCGGCCGCCTCCAGCGACTCCAGTGCCACCGCCGGGCAGACCATCACCCTCTACAACGGTCAGCACGAGCAGACCACCGACGCCCTGGTCGCCGCCTTCACCAAGCAGACCGGCATCAAGGTGAACGTCCGCAGCGACGACGAGGACGTGATGGCCAACCAGATCGAGCAGGAGGGCTCGCACTCCCCCGCCGACGTCTTCTACACCGAGAACTCCCCGGCGCTGATGCAGCTCCAGGAGCACGGCCTGCTGGCACCGGTGAACAAGTCGGCCCTGGCCGAGGTCCCGTCCAAGTACGACTCGCCGCAGGGCGACTGGCTCGGCGTCTCCGCCCGGGTCAGCGTGATGATCTACAACACCAAGCTGCTCAGCGCCTCCCAGCTGCCGACCTCGGTCACCCAGCTCGCGGACCCGCAGTGGAAGGGCAAGCTGGCCATCGCGGCCGGCGAGACCGACTTCCAGCCGATCGTCACCTCGATGGTGAAGGCCAAGGGCAGTGCCGCCACCGTCAGCTGGCTCAACGCGCTGAAGAGCAACGCCGGGGCGCACGTCTACCCGGACAACGAGACCATCACCTCGATGGTCAACAGCGGACAGGCCGCGATCGGCGTCATCAACCAGTACTACTGGTACCGGCTGGGCGCCGAGATCGGGCAGAAGAACATCCACTCCGCGATCGCCCACTTCGCCCCGCAGGACCCGGGCTATGTGCTGGACGTCTCCGGCGCCGGCATCCTCGCCTCCAGCAAGCACCAGGCCGCCGCGCAGAAGTTCCTCGCCTTCCTGGGCTCGGCCGAGGGCCAGCACATCATCGCCACCAGCGACAGCTTCGAGTACCCGATCGGCTCCGGGGTGACCACCGCCCAGCCCGAGACGCCCTTCAACCAGCTGCAGCCGACCAACCTCACCATCGCCGACCTCGGCGACGGCTCCGAGGCCATCACGCTGCTCCAGCAGGCCCAGCTCCTCTAGCAGAACGGCGTACGGACTCATGGCCCTCACCGCCGCCCCGCTCCCCCCGCAACCCGCCGCCGGCCGCCGCGCCGCCCGGCGCAGCCGGATGCCGCTGCTGCTGACCGTGCTCTCGGTCGTCGTCGCCGCACTGCTGCTGCTCCCGCTGGTCTTCCTGCTGCTCCAGGCCGACCAGGTCGGCTGGGGCTCGGTCAAGGGGCTGGTCTTCCGGCAGCTGACCTGGCAACTGCTGCAGAACACGGCCGAGCTGACGGTGATCGTCACCGGCTGCTGCGCGGTGCTGGGCGTCGGCACGGCCTACTGCGTCGAGCGGGTGGCGCTGCCCGGGCGCCGGGTCTGGGCGGTACTGCTGGTGCTGCCGGTGGCGCTGCCGGACTTCGTCGTCGGCTACGCCTGGTCCTCCTGGGTGCCTTTCGCCAGCGGGCTGACCGGGGCCGTCATCGTGATGACGCTCTCGCTCTACCCGCTGGTGTACCTGCCGGTCGCCGCCGCGCTGCGGTCCGGCGACGCGGCCCTGGAGGAGCAGGCGCGCAGCCTGGGCCGGACGCCGGGGCAGGTGTTCCGGCAGGTGACGCTGCGGCAGATCCGGCCGGCCCTGCTGGGCGGCTGCCTGGTGGTGGCGCTGGCGCTGCTGGCGGAGTACGGGGCCTTCGAGATCCTGCGCTTCCAGACCTTCACCACCGAGATCTTCACCGAGTATCTGGAGGGCTTCAACGGCCCCGCCGCCTGCGCGCTCTCGCTGGTACTGGTGGTGCTGAGCCTGGCGGTGCTGCTGGCCGAGTACTCGGCGGGCGGCGGCGGCCGGGTGGCCCGCCGGGCGGCGGTCCGCCCGCCGCGCCGGGCTGAGCCCGGACTGCTCGGCACGGCCGCGATCAGCCTGGCGCTGACCGCGCTGAGCTCGGTCGCGCTGCTGCTGCCAGTGGGCACGCTGGCGTACTGGTGCATCGTCGGCGGCTCGACCACGCTGCCGCCGGCCTCGCTGCTCGGCGCGGCCGGGCAGACCTCCCTCTACGCGATCTGCGCGGCGGCGCTGACCACGCTGCTGGCGCTGCCGGTGGCGCTGCTGTCGGTGCGCCACCGCAGCTGGCTGTCGGTGCTGCTGGAGCGCAGCACCTATCTGGTCCAGGGGCTGCCGGGGCTGGTGATCGCGCTGGGGCTGGTGTTCTTCGGCATCCGCTATGTCTTCTCGCTCTACCAGAGCCCGGAAATGCTGGTCGTCGGCTACTCGGTGATGTTCTTCCCGCTGGCGCTGGTCGCGGTGCGCTCCTCGGTGGCCTCCGCCCCGGTCGGGCTGGAGGAGCTGGGCCGCTCGCTCGGGCGTCCGCGCTGGTTCGTCGCGCTGCGGGTGACCCTGCCGCTGGTCGGCCCGGGGCTGGCGGCCGCGTTCTGCCTGGTCTTCCTCTCCGTGGTGACCGAGCTGACGGCGACCCTGATCCTGATCCCGACCGGGGCGGCGACCCTCGCCACCCGCTTCTGGGAGTACCAGTCCGACCTCTCCTACGGGGCGGCGGCGCCCTACGCCGCGACCATGGTGGCCATCGCGGCCGTCCCCAGCTACGTCCTCGGCCGGTGGTTCGACCGCGTCCGGGCCAGACAGGAGCATGCCTCGTGACCAGCCTCCACCTGAGCGCCGTGGTCAAGTCCTACGGCCGCAACCCGGTCCTGCACGGAGTCGACCTGGAGGTCCCGGCGGGCTCGCTGGCAGCGGTGCTCGGCCCCTCCGGCAGCGGCAAGACCACGCTGCTGCGGATCGTGGCCGGCTTCGAGCGCGCGGACTCCGGCACGGTCAGCCTCGGCGGCCGGGTGGTGGACGACGGACGGAAGCAGCTCGCGCCGGAGAAGCGGCAGATCGGCTACGTCCCGCAGGACGGCGGCCTGTTCCCGCATCTGACGGTGGCCGGCAACGTCGCCTTCGGCCTGCGCGGCCGGGCGAGCAGCCACCGCGCCACCATCGGCGAGTTGCTGGACCTGGTCGGCCTGGCCGGCCTGGAGGGCCGCTACCCGCACCAGCTCTCCGGCGGCCAGCAGCAGCGGGTGGCGCTGGCCCGGGCGCTGGCGATCCGGCCGCAGATCGTGCTGTTGGACGAGCCCTTCTCGGCCCTGGACGCCGGGCTGCGGGCCAGCGTCCGGGCCGACGTCCAGCAGATCCTCCGCGAGTTCGGCGCCACCGCCGTCCTGGTGACGCACGATCAGGACGAGGCGCTGTCGATGGCCGACCTGGTCGCGGTCGTCCGCGAGGGCCGGATCGCCCAGTGCGCCACCCCGCGCGAGCTCTACCAGCAGCCGGCCGACCCGGAGTTGGCCCGCTTCGTCGGCGAGGCCAACCTGCTGCCGGGGACGCTGGAGCCCGCGGACGGCGTGGTGCGGACGGTCTTCGGCGCCGTGCCGCTGCACGAGGGCGCCGAGACCGGGAACGGCGACGCCACCGTGCTGATCCGGCCCGAGCAGATCGCCATCCGTCCGGCGGCGGACCGCGCCGGGGGCAACGGGCTCGACGCCGTGGTCGTCGACTGCCGGTACCACGGCCATGACACGGTCGTCCGCTGCGCCCTGGACGGCCCCGACCGCACCGAGGTCACCGTCCGGCTGGCCGACGGCACGCTCTGGACGCCCGGGACCCGGGTCAGCCTCAGCGCCGTCGGGCCGGTGACCGCCTGGTCCACCGCCGGCTCGCCGTCGACCGCCGCCTCCGCCTCCGCCTCCGCCTGACCGTCCGCCACCCCGACCTCCGCCGCCGGGTCGTCCCGACCCGGCGCGTGGCACAGCCATGCCCTCGATCGGCAATTTTAGGCAAGCCTTGCCTAACTAATTGAGAGGATTCCACCCCGTGCGCCAGTCACGATCGCCCCGCCCGGTCCGTACCGCCCCCCGCCCCGCCCTGGGCGCGGGCATCGGCCTGCTCGCACTGGCCCTGGCCGGCTGCTCCTCCGGCAGCCCCGCCGCCGCGCCCGCCGGCACACCGGCCAGCAGCGCACCGGCTTCCAGCACCTCGGCGGCCGTCGCGCCGCTCACCGGGGTCCAGTCCTCGGTCGGCCAGCCGCAGTCCGGGTTCCTCGCCGGGCTGCAGACGGTCAGCACCGTCGGCTCGACCATCCCGGAGAACCTGGACGTCAACCCCTATGCGGTGCTGGTCGCGAGCACCACCGCCGGGAAGATCACCAAGGGTGACGTGCTGGTCGACAACTTCAACAGCAAGACCAACTTCCAGGGCACCGGCACCACCATCGTCGAGCTGGACCCGCAGGGCCACCTCTCCACCTTCGCCTCGATACCCGCGAACCAGCCCGGCTGCCCCGGCGGGATCGGGCTGTCCACCGCGATGACCCAGCTCAGCACCGGCTATGTGATCGTCGGCAGCGCCCCCACCAGCGACGGCACCACCGCCACCCAGGGCGCCGGCTGCCTGCTGGTGCTCACCCCCCAGGGGCAGGTCGCCTCGACCATCCAGGGCGGGGACCTCGACGGCCCCTGGGACCTGGCCGCGGTGGACTCCGGCAGCAGCGCCACCCTGTACCTCACCAACACCCTGCACGGCATCGGCGCGGCCGGCCAGCCCGTCCAGAGGGCCGGAACCGTGGTGCGGATGCAGCTCAAGGTCCCCACCTCGGGCGCGCCCACGGTCACCGGCGAGACGGTGATCGGCAGCGGGTTCCCCGAACAGGCCGACCCCAACACCCTGGTCGACGGGCCGACCGGCCTCGCGCTCGGCGCCGACGGCACGCTCTATGTCTCCGACCGGCTCGGCAACCGGATCGCGGCCATCCCCGACGCCGCCACCCGCACCACCAGCGACGGCACCGGCACCACGCTCACCAGCGGCGGACGACTGGACGGCCCGCTGTCCATGACCCTCGCCCCCAACGGCGACCTGCTGGTCGCCAACGGCCTGAACGGCCAACTGGTCGAGGTCACCACGGCCGGCAAGCAGATCGCCAACGCCTGGCTCGACCAGGACCCGGCGCAGACCCCGCCCGGCAGCGGCGACCTCTTCGGCATCGCCCTCACCGCGGACCACACCGGCATCTACTTCGCCATGGACGACAACAACACCCTGGGGCTGATCAAGTGACGACTCCTCAGAACCATCGGGAACCTGACGCGC
This sequence comes from uncultured Actinomycetota bacterium, assembly GCA_963743515.1. Lineage (GTDB taxonomy): Bacteria > Actinomycetota > Actinomycetes > Streptomycetales > Streptomycetaceae > Streptacidiphilus. The sequence continues at coordinate 185,483 of CAVUQN010000028.1, read as the reverse complement.
AGAGCCCGGAGCCGGAGGCGCCCCCCGAAGCGGCACCGGCGCCCGAGGCCGAGGCCCCGCGCCGCGCCGCGCTCGGTCGGCGCGGCTTCCTGGCCGCCGTCGGCCTCGGCACCGGCGCGGTCGCCGCGCTCGGCGCGGGGGCCGGAGCGCTGGCCGCCGACCACGGCGGCAGCGGCAGCGCGGCCGCCGAGGAGGCCGACGCCCTCTCCTTCTGGGGCGGCCACCAGCAGGGCGTGGTCAACTCCCCCCAGGAGCAGACCTACTTCGCCGCCTTCGACCTCGCCACCGACCAGCGCTCCGAGGTCGCCGCGCTGCTGCGCACCTGGACCGGGATGGCGGCCCGGCTGACCGCCGGCCAACCGGCCACCGACGCCGCGCAGAGCCCGACCGCGGCGCCGGTCGACAGCGGCGAGACGCTCGACCTCGGCCCGGCGCAGCTGACGCTGACCTTCGGCTTCGGCGCGACCCTGTTCACCAAGGACGGCGCCGACCGCTACGGCCTGGCCGCCCGCCGTCCGGCCGCCCTGGTGGACCTGCCGGCCTTCCACGGCGACCAGTTGGACCCGGGCACCACCGGCGGCGACCTCACCGTCCAGGCCTGCGCCGCCGACCCGCAGGTGGCCTTCCATGCGGTCCGTCAGCTGGCGCGCGCCGCCCAGGGAGTGGCCGACATCCGGTGGGTGCAGGCCGGCTTCAACCAGGCGGCCAGGACCAAGGGCACGGTCCGCAACCTGATGGGCTTCAAGGACGGCACCGCCAACCCGCCGACCTCCTCGGCCACCCAGATGAACCAGTTCGTCTGGGCCGGCTCCGAGGGGCCCGCCTGGATGAACGGCGGCACCTATCTGGTGGCCCGGCTGATCCGGATCAGCCTGGAGCACTGGGACACCATGGCGCTGAGCACCCAGGAGTCGGTGATGGGCCGCCACAAGGCCTCCGGCGCACCGCTGGGCGGCGTCCGCGAGACCGACCCGATGGACTTCGCCGCGAAGAACAGCGACGGGACGCCCACCATCCCGGTCGACTCCCATGTCCGGCTCTCGGCGGCGGCCACCAACGGCGGGGCGCAGATCCTCCGGCGCTCCTACAGCTACAACAACGGGATGAGCCCCTTCACCGAGCGCTGGCCCCCGTGGCGGCAGGCGCTGGAGTACGACGCGGGACTGCTGTTCTGCGCGTACCAGCGCGACCCGCGCGAGGGCTTTGTGCGGATCTTCGACCAGCTGGCGATGGCCGACGCGCTGAACCAGTTCACCACCCACACCGGAAGCATCCTGGTCGCCGTGCCGCCGGCCGCGTCCGGCCCCGGGCACTGGATCGGGGAGCAGCTGTTCGCCGAATGAATTCGGAAAGTGGCGCGATCGGTTCCGTATACGCCATAGTGCCGCTCATACGAGATTCTTAATGCGCGGCATGCGCACGGGGTGGGGGTATGCGGAACACGGGTTCGGCGCGGGCGGTGCGCGCCGCCTCGTTGCTGATCGGTTTCTATGCGCTGGGGTTCGGCCTGCTGCTCGCCCTGGCCGGCTGCGACATCGGCCTCGCCGAGGCCGGCGCCCCGGGCGCGCTGCTGATCAAGGTGGTGCTCGCCAGCCTGGTGCTGGCGCTGCCGATCGTCCGGGGCATCTTCTTCACCCGGGGCAACCGGATGCGCGACGTCCCCGGCCTCGCGATCACCCCTGCCCACGAGCCGCAGCTCTGGCAGCGTGTCCGGACCCTGGCCGAGCAGGTCGGGACCCGGCCGCCGCACGAGATCAGACTCACCGCCGACGTCAACGCCGCCGTCCACGAGAACTCCCGGCTGCTGGGGCTGCTGCCCGGACGGCGCCGGATGTTCCTCGGTGTCCCACTGCTGATCGGGCTGACCCCGGCGCAGTTCGACGCGGTGGTCGCGCACGAGCTCGGCCACTACTCCAACCGGGACACCCGGATGGCCGGGCTGGTGCACCGGGGCCGGGCGTCGATGCTGAACACCCTCCGGCTGCAGCAGCGCAGCAGCGGTGCCGGGGCCCTGCTCTTCGGCCTCTACCAGGGTTACGCCCAGCACTTCCTGCGCACCACCGAGGCCATCAGCCGGGAGCAGGAACTCGCCGCCGACCAGGCCGCCGCCGGGATCGCCGGACGCGACAACACCGCCGACGCCCTGCGCCGGCTCCCGGCGCTGGACGCCGGCTACGCCTGCTACCTCACCCGCTACGTCCGGGCCGGGCGGGCCGCCGGGCTGCGCCCCACCGCCGAGGAGTACCTCGGCGGCTTCCGGCACCTGCTCGCCGACCCCGACCGGGTCGGTGAACTGGACAGCATCAGCCGGGACCTGCCCGAGGAGCAGGCCGCCCCCTTCGACTCGCACCCACCGATCGCTGTCCGCGTCGCCGCCGTCGAGCAGCGGCCCGAGGACGGCCGGGGCCGCGACGCCGGCAGCGCGCTGTCGCTGCTCCGCGACCCGGCCGCGGCCCTCGGCGCGGTCGCCCGGCACCACTGGCCGGCCGAGACCGCCGCCCTGGGCGAGGCCGACTGGCCCGCACTGATGCACAGCGCCGGACGCCACGCCGCGGTCGGACGGGCCGCCGGGCTGCTCGGCGCGGCGCAGGCGCTGACCGGTCGGCCCGGTTCGCTCGCGCTGGTGCTGGACCTGGTCGACGCCGGACGGCTCGACCAGCTCACCGCCACGCTCCCGGAGCCGCCCGCCGCCCGGGGCAGCACCGGCCGGCTGCGCGACGAGCAGCTGCGGACCGCGTTCAAGCAGGCGCTGACCGCGCTGGCCGAGGTCGCCGTCGCCGACGCCGGCTGGGGCGGCTGGCCGCTCTCCTGGGCCCGGACGGGCGGCTTCGCCGTCCACGGCGGGATGACGCCGCAGCAGTTCCGGGAGATCCTCGGCGCCGCCGTCGACCCGGTGCTCGGGACGCCGCCGTCCACCGCCGCGCTGCGCGCGCAGCTCGGCGCGGCGCTCGCCGTGCCGCCGCCGCAGCCCGGCCCCTACCAGTACCAGCAGTCGTCGCACCAGCACCAGCACCAGCACCAGTGAAGGACAGGCACGTCATGGCAGGATTCCTCGGCCGGTTGAGCGGTCGCAGCAAGCAGCAGGACGCGGCCAGGACCGCCGCCGCGGCCTCGGCCCAGCGCTCGGCCGCCCCGGCCCCAACGGCGGAAGGATCCAAGCGGACCATCGTCCCGGCCGACTACGGGATGCCGCCGCGCTCCGCCCTGCGCACCGACGTACCGGTCGTGGTCCCGGCGCTGGACGCGGCCAAGGCAGCGGCGGCGGCCGGGGACTGGCGGCCCGCCGCCGAGCTGTTCGAGGCCGTCGGCGCCAACTGGGAGCTGCGCTACTACTGCACGACCGTCCTCGCCGACGTGGCGGCGGCGGACGACGGCTGGCTGCGGGCCTGGCGTACGGCCCGGCCGCAGGACGCGGCGGCGGCCACCATCGCGGTCGAGTCGCTGGTCCGGCTGGCCTGGAAGCTGCGTTCCTCGGCCCGCGCCGAGAAGGTCTCCGCCGAGCAGTGGGAGGGCTTCTTCCGGGTGCTCCGGACGGTGCCGGCCGCCTGTCAGGAGGCGGCGGCACTGGCGCCCGAGGACCCCACCCCGTGGATCGCCATGCTCCCCGCCGCCAAGGGCCTGCAGTGGTCGCACGAGGACTACCGCCGGCTCTGGGAGGAGGTCCGGCAGCGGGCGCCGTTCCATGTCAAGGCCCATCTCTCGGCGATGACCTACTGGCAGCCGCGCTGGTCCGGCTCGCTGGAGCTGATGTCGGAGTTCGTGGAGGACTCCATCGCCCGCGCGCCGCGCGGCACGCTGCTGACCGTCATGCGGATGCAGTTCCTCAACGACGAGGTGCGCCCGGCCGACAAGGAGGGGCGGGCGGCCTTCTGGCAGAGCGAGCAGGTCCGCCTCGCCGTCGACGCGGCCCTGACCGACCTGGCCGGCGCCGACCCCTGGCACCTGCGGATCACCGATATGCGCAGCTGGCTGGCGTACATGCTGGCGCTGAGCCGGCGCTACCCCGAGGCGGTGGAGCAGTTCCGGCTGATCGGCACCGCCATCGGCTGCTACCCCTGGGCGCTGAACACCGACATGGCCGCGCTGCTGACGACCAACCGCACCAACGCCGTGCTCGGCTGGGAGGACGCCGGGCGGCCGCCGCTGCCGGCGACGAACCGCTCCCCGCTCGACGCCGTCCCGTACTTCCCCTACTCCATGCCGGCGCCGCAGGCGCCCGACGCCCGCTGAGAGGCCCCTCGTGTCCTTGGTCCCCCCGCCGCAGCAGCTCGGCGAGCTGCGGGCGAGCTACGCACCCGCGCGCACGCCGACGGCCGCCGTCGTCGGCATGTGGGTCATGATCGTGCTGATGACGGCGCTGGTGGTGACCATCCCGTTCGCGATCTGGTTCCTGGTGCTGCTGCTCCGCACGCCCAACTACTCCGCCACCGCCAGGGCCAAGCGGGTGGACCTGTACCGGGAGGGCGTGGTGCTGGTGGAGGCCGGGGGCCCCGTCGCCGTCTTTCGCTTCGACCGGATGTCACTGGTCCAGAAGATCGTCCAGCGACGGGTGAACGGCGTCTCGACCGGCACCACCTACGACTTCACCCTCACCGACGCACAGGGCGACAGCCGCCGGATCACCGGTTTCTACGAACGGATCGACGAGCTGGGCCAAGCCCTGCAGGGCGGAGTCGTCGAGGCCCAGCTGCACGGTGCGGTCAACGCCGTCCTGGCCGGACAGGCCGTTCCCTTCGGCGACTTCACCCTCCGTCGGGAGGGCATCGACTGCCCGAAGGGCCTCGTCCCCTGGGACCGGTTCGCGGGCCTCAACCTGCGGTCCGGAACCGTCTTCCTGCGGGTCGCCGACAAGCGGACGGCGTTCTTCAGCCGCCAGGTCGCCCGGGTGCCCAACCTCCACCTCTTCCTCCGTTCGGTGGAACGGCTGCGCCCGCAGCGCTGATCCTGCGTCAGGCGGCGGCCCGGGGCAGTTCTTACGGAGTGCGAACGCACCCCGTAGAAACGAAAATCCGAGCGGTTTCGGCCCTACGGTCAATCCATGGGTCGGCAGCCGGAATGTTCCGTTGCCGTAGCGACCGGTATTCCGGCGACCCGCGATTCCATTGATCCGGAATTGCGGGCGCCGGGCCGGCACCGCGCGGAATGCACACCGCGCCGACCCGGGACCGCAATTCCGCCGCACCACCCGACGCAGGGGGATTTCCCGATGAAGCCGATCACACGCACCTTCCGTATCGCCACCGCTGCCGCCGTCGCCGTCGCCGCCACCGCGCTGGGCGCCGGTTCGGCACTCGCCGCGGCACCCTCCGCCACCCCGTCGGCCGCCCACGCGTCCGCGTCCTCGACGGTGTTCGTCCAGAGCGACAACCCGGCGGGCAACACCGTCGTCGCCTACGACCGGGGTGCCGACGGGGTGCTCCGGCAGGCCGGGGTCTACCCGACCGGCGGCCTGGGCGGGATGCTGGCCGGCTCGGTCGTCGACCACCTCGCCTCCGAGGGCTCGCTCGCCTACGACCGAGAGCACCACACGCTCTATGCCGTCAACGCCGGCAGCGACACCGTCAGCGTCTTCGCCGTGGACGGGGACCGGCTGCGGCTCACCGACACCGTCTCCTCCGGCGGCTCATTCCCGGTCAGCATCGCCGTCCGGGGCGACCTGGTGTACGTCGCCAACGCCCTCGCCGGCGGCTCGATCCAGGGCTTCCGCAGCACCGGCCACCGCCTGGTCGCCGTCGCCGACTGGAACCGCGGCCTGGGCCTGGACCCGGCCGGGGCACCGCAGTTCACCCACACCCCCGGCCAGATCGGCTTCACCCCCGACGGCTCCGCGCTGGTGGTGACCACCAAGGCCGCCACCAACAGCATCGACGTCTTCCCGCTGAGCGCATCCGGCGCCCCGGCGGCCCAGCCGGTGGTGAACACCGAGGCCGGCGCCGTCCCCTTCGGCTTCGCCTTCGACCGGGCCGGCCGACTGGAGGTCACCGAGGTCGGCCCGGGGACCCTGGCGACCTACACCATCGGCAACGACGGCGTGGTCCACCCGGTCGGTTCGGCCGCGACCGGGCAGGCGGCGACCTGCTGGGTGGCAGGCAGCCGCGGACACTTCTACACCTCCAACGCGGGCAGCGGCAGCCTCAGCGGCTTCGCCGACAGCCATGACGGCATGCTGGCCCCGCTCGGCAACACCGCCACCGACCCGGGCACCGTGGACGCCGCCGCCAGCTCCGACGGGCTCAACCTCTATGTGCAGACCGGCGCGCAGGGCGTCGTCGACGAGTTCGGCATCGCCCGCGACGGCGCGCTCACCGCGATCGGCTCGGTGACGGTGCCCGGCGGCGTCGGCGGCGAGGGCATCGTCGCCGGCTGACGTCGTCGCGGCCGGAACGCACGGAACTCCCGCAGCCCTGACGGGCTGCGGGAGTTCCGTGTGCTGCGGTCAGAGCACGGTACTCAGGGTGAACGACTGGGTCGCCGTCCCTGCCGCGCTCTTCGCCGTGAAGGTGAGCCGGTAGCTGCCGAGCAGCGCGATCGTGGTGCCGGAGATGGTCGCGGTGCCGTTGCTGCCCGGGGTGAAGACCAGGCCCGAGGGCAGCGCCCCGGACTCGGTGATCGTCGCCGCCGGGAAGCCGTTGGTCTTGACCGTGAAGCTGAACGGCACGATCCCCAGCGCGGTGGCCGAGTCGGCGGTGGTGAAGGCGGGCGCCTGGTCCACCGTCAGCGACAGCGCCTGGGTGGTGCTGCCGACGGCGTTCTTCGCGGCCAGGGTCAGCGGGTAGACCCCGCCGGTCCCGGCCGCCGGGGTGCCGGACAGGGTCGCGGTGCCGTTGCCGTTGTCCTTGAAGACCACCCCGGACGGCAGCGCGCCGGTCTCGGCGAGGGTGACCGGCGCGGTGCCGGTGGTGGTCACCGTGAAGCTGCCCGCCGTGCCGGTGGCCAGGGTCGCGGTGCTGGCGCTGGTGATCACCGGTCCGGTGGACCGGGTGACGGTGACGGTCAGCGCCAGCGTGCCGCTGCCGGAGGCGTTGGTCGCGGTCAGCACGACCGGGTAGCTGCCGGCCGAACCCGTGGCCGCCGTACCGGAGATGGTCCCGGTGCCGTTGCCGTTGTCCTGGAAGGTCAGCCCGGACGGCAGGGTGCCGCTCTCGGTCAGCGCCGGGGCGGGGTAGCCGCTGCTGGTCACCGTGTAGGTGCCGGCCGTGCCGGTGGAGAAGGCCGCGGTGGCGGCGCTGGTGATGGTCGGCGTCTGCGAGACGGTGAAGGTGAAGCTCTGGGTCGCCGAGCCGGTGGCGTTGGTCGCGGTGATCGTCAGCGGGTAGCTGCCGCCGCTGCCGGCCGCCGGGGTACCGGCCAGGGTCGCGGTGCCGTCGCCGTTGTCGGTGAAGGTCACCCCGGCGGGCAGCGCGCCGGACTCCTTGAGCGCCGGGACCGGCAGGCCGGTGGTGGTGACCGTGGTGGTGAAGGCCACCCCGGCGGTGGCGGCGGCGGTCGCCGCGCTGGTGATCGCCGGGGCGGTGTTCTGCTGCAGCACGGTGGAGCCGCTGCCGGCCACCGGGGTCCAGCCGGAGAGCGTGCCGCCGTAGGCCGAGCCGAAGGCCGCTCCGTCGACGGTGGTCCCGGTCGGGGCGGTGACCGGCACCGACACCGCCGAGGAGCCGGAGTTGGCGACGGTCACCGCGCCGTTGGTCTCCGAGGCGGTCACCGTCCCGGCCGACTGGGCCGCGGTCCAGGCCGTCTGCTCGGCCAGGACGTCGCCGATCGCACCCAGCGTCAGCTGCTCATAGGGCGTCTCGCTGCTGAAGTAGCTGTTGTAGTCGGCCAGCAGCGGGTTGAGCACCGAGTAGAGCAGGCCGTCGCCGGTGCGGTCGTCGGTGGTCGGCGGCGTCCCGCTGGTGGCCGGACCGGCCGGCGGCGCGCCCATGATGTTGGTCTGGTGGACATAGCTCGGCCGGGGGTCGTTGCTGAGCATGTTGGTCAGCATCCCGGAGACCACGCTGTTCGACGACGTCGGCGAAGGTGGCCGGCGCGGTCAGGCAGGTCGTGGTGGAACTGGCCACGCACGGTCCCGCCCAGGGACGGCGGCTCGTACAGGGTGTTGTACTCGTCCACCTCCTGGGCCTCGGTCGAGGCGTTGTAGTAGATGTTGATCGGGTGCCGGGGCACGACCTGGCGCAGGTGCCGTCCAGGAACGGTCTGGCCGGCGGCGTACGTGGCGCCGGTGTAGCTCGCGCCGATGCCGAACTGGGTGTCGGGCGGGTTGGGGTAGACCTTCGAGGCGTCGTCGCCGACGTCCTTGATGCCGACCGCCTCCAGCGCCGGGACGAAGTAGGGGTTCTGCTCCCAGGCCGACTCGTCCGCGTTCTCGGTGGTCGGCGGGGTCCAGCCGGCCGGGCTGCGGGGTACCGGCCGCGCCGGTGTCGGTGTAGCTCAGCTCCTGCTCGCCACCGCCGGTGACGTCGGTGGTGGAGGCCGCAGGTCGCCCGAGCTGTTGTCCGGCAGCGTCGCCGAGGACGGGGTCGACGAGGGTACCGATCAGCGACCAGTTGTTGCTGCCCGCGACCTCACGGTAGATCAGGTAGTCCGAGGCGTGGCAGATGGCCTCCCAGCTGCAGGTCCACCGAGCCGCCGGAGCCGACCGTGATCGGCGCGGTCACGATAGGCCGCCGACTGCCCGGAGCTGGGCGAATCGGTGAACTGGTCGGTCACCGCGTACTCGTAGCTGCCGGCCGCCAGGGTGCCCGCCGGTGGTGCCGGCCGCGGCCTGGTCCAGGTCCGGCGGGTCGACCGTGGCCGGGTTGCCCGGGACCAGGTCGGCGAAGCCGGAGTGGTTGCCGGGGACGAAGACCTGCGGGTTCTCGTAGCCCAGCGCCTGGCCGGCGTCGGTGCTCTCGGTCAGGCCCAGGCCGCCGGTGCCGGGGGTGGCGCCCGGGCTTGGCCGCCGTCCAGTTGGTGTTCTCGTTGAGCTCGGCCTCGATGTAGTTCTGGGTCGCGCAGCCGACGTCCAGGTACGGGGTGTCGTAGGTGTGGCTGAGCCAGCCGAAGTCGTCGGCGTAGGGCTTGCCGGTGGCCGGGTCGGTCTTCTGGAACTCCGCCAGCACCGGGTCGGTGCCGGAGTTGTCGGCCTGGTACTCCACGCCTGCCGCCGCCGTTGAACAGCTGGTCCATGCGGAAGTTGTTGGCCTGCGACCACTTGGCCGCGTAGATCGACGTCGGCCGCCTGCATCCGGAGAGAGTCGGCGTCGGCGTAGTCGATGGTGTGGGTGGTGGTGTCCCAGGCGTCGTCCGGGGTGAAGGTGTCGTCGATGTCCATCTCGACGTAGTTGCGGTACTGGCCCAGGTGCAGCCCGCCGGTGACCCAGTCGACCAGGCCCGGCGCCAGCAGCAGCCACTGGATCTGCGCGGCGTTGTAGTCGAAGCCCATCGAGAGCTCGGCGACCCCGGCCTGGGCGTCGGTGCTCGGGTGCTGGTAGACGGCGGCGAGGATGCCGCCGGCCGAGTTCTCCAGCCAGGGGGTGACCGGCGCGCCCGCGGTGGCCGTCGCCGGGTAGCCGTAGGAGCCGGTCCCGAACGGCACCGTGCCCTTGAGCTCCGGCAGGGCCAGCAGCCCGGCCGGGGTGAGCTGGGCGCTGGTGCCGTCGAGCGCCCCGGCGCTGCTGTCGGTCAGCCCCAGCGCCGGGTTCGGGTAGCTGTACCCGTCGATCTGCCGGACCCCGAAGGACGACTCGTAGGCGTCCAGCGCGGTCAGCTGCCCGGCCGCGAAGTCCGACGGCGAGTCGGCGATCACCACGCCGTTGTAGTACCCCTGGCTGCCGCTGGACAGCGCGGGCAGCGCCACCGTCTCGCTCCCGGCCGCCCCCGCGCCGTCGACCTCGGTGTACGGCACGCCCTCGGTGCTGAGCGCGGACTCCCAGGCGGCGGTCGTCGGATCGGAGGCCCCGCCCCCGACGCCGCCGACCAGTAAGACCTTCAGATCGAGCTGCTGCGACGTCGCGGCGACCGCCGGCGGCGCGGCGAGCGGCGCGGCGGCCCCCGCCGTCGCCAGCAGAGTGGCGGCGGCCAATACGGCCGTCCACCCTCTCTTCCTCTGCCTCATTACCTGACCCTCCCTTGGCAAAAACCTCAGCAGCCGCACTCGGCTGCGGCGCCAGAATGGCAGGCGGGGGCGGTCATGCACGGGAGTTGTGGAGAGTCTGTGGGAGAAGCCCCGAGATATCCGAACACCCGTCTCTTTAAACGCTCGCCGTACGAACAAGAAAGGCCCGTGCGGGTGATTCTCAGGGAATCACCCGCACGGGCGGGGTGATGATGTGCTTGCGTCAGGCCGTCAGGAGGCCGGTCCGCTGACGAGGGTGACCGTCGCGCTCTGGGTCGCGCCGGTGGCGTCCGTCCAACTGACGGAGACCCGGTCGCCCGGCTTGTGACCGGCCATCAGCGTGCCCAGGGCGTTGGCGCTGGCCACCGACTGGCCGCCGAGCGAGGTGATCACGTCACCCTCGGCGATGCCGATCTGCGCCGCCGGGGTGCTCGGGATCACGCCCGCGACCAGCGCACCCGCGGTGGCGCCGTTGCCCGAGCCGCCGTTGCCGTTTCCGTTTCCGCTGTCCACCGCGGAGATCTGCACGCCGAGGAAGGCGGTGGCCCCCAGATGCACGGCGCTGGAGGCCGTCCCGGCGACGATCTGCTGGGCGATCGGCAGCGCGGTGTTGATCGGGATGGCGAAGCCCTGGGTCGCCTGCTGCGCGCCCTGGTTCGACTGACCGCCCTGACTGCCCTGACCGCCGAAACCGCCGGCGGACTCCGAGCCGGCGGTGTCCATGCCGATCACCGCGCCGGAGGCGTTGACCAGCGGGCCGCCGGAGTCGCCCGGCTGGACGTCCGAGTTCACCTGGATCATCCCGGTCAGCTGCTCGGAGGTGCCGGAGGACTCGTCACTCGCCGTGATCGCCTGGTTCAGGCCGGTCACGCTGCCGGGTGCGGCCGTCGGGGTGAGACCGGTGCCGCCGGCGTTGCCGATGGCCGTCACCGGGTCGCCGACCTTGACCGTCGAGGAGTCGCCCAGCTGGGCGGTGGACAGTCCGGAGGCGTTGGAGAGCTGGAGAACCGCCAGGTCGGCGCCGCGGTCGTAGCCGACCACGGTCGCGGTGTAGGTCCGGCCGTTGCCTATGTCGGTGGCGGTGATCGCGGTCGCCCCGTCGATCACGTGGTTGTTGGTCAGCACCTCGCCGGAGGAGGTCACCACGATGCCGGTGCCGGCCGCCTGCATGTCCTGGTAACCGAGCGTGGTGTTGATGTCGACCAGCTCCGGGTCCACCTTGGCGGCGACGCCGGTGCCGGAGGTACTGGTACCGCCGCCGGTGGAGTTGCCGGGCGGGCTGTAGGGCACCGGATTGAGCGGTCCCCCGGGGTTCACCGCAGGGGCCACGGGAGCCGCCGTCGGCCGCCACAGGGTGTGGTCGATGCCGATCCCGGCCGCCATCGCCAGCAGCACCACCACCAGCAGCGCCAGCAGGTTCCGAATCGGGTGCCGCCGCGGCGCGGGGTAGGCGTACGGGTAGGCGGCGCCGGGCGGGACGTAGGGCGGCGGCGGCTGGTCTGGCATCGGCGGCGCGGCAGGCGGCGGGTAGGCAGGCGGGGGGTAGTCGGGCATCGGCGGCAGCGGCCGGGTCGGCCGGTCGTCCCCGCCCACGTCGCCGGCCTCGGCGCCGTACGGCGTTCCTGGTCCCTGGTTTCCGGTCATCACTGCCCCCAAGAGGGTCCGATCCGCACGGGTAGCTGCGGCTCTGCTCCCTTCCCATCATGAGAGCCGCCGGGGTGGGCCACCATCAGAATCGGATGAGATAACCGCCCGCGCAGATGAGTTCCCAGGCAGAGAGGGTCACGGGCGGCCGGCGGCCGCCAAACGGGCGGAGACCAGCTGCGGCCAGGCGGTGCGGGCGGCGACCGACACCGCTCCGGTCAGCGTGGCGGCGTCGCCCAGCCGGGAGATCCGGACCAGCGGCGGGAAGGGGGCCAGCCGGGGCAGCCGGGCCCGGACCGGTTCCAGCAGGACGTCGCCGTTGAGTCCGATCTCGCCGCCGAGCACGACCAGCGGCACGTCCACCACCTGCGCGATCATCGCGATGGTGGCGGCGATCCGGCGGGCCTCCTCGCGCACCAGCTGCAGCGCGAGCGGCCGGCCCGCCTTGGCCTCGGCGAACAGCTCCTGGGTGGTCGGGATCCGGTGCGGCTCCTCCGCCCCGGCGCGCACCGCCTCCGCCCGGTAGCGCGAGGCGACGAGCTGCTGCAGGGCGTCCCCGGCGGGGCTGCCGACCGCGAAGGAGCGCTGGGCCGGGAAGTCGACCTCGCCGGCCGCGCCGTGGTGGCCGCGGCGCAGCTTCCCGTCCAGGACCAGGCCCGCGCCCGCGCCGGAGCCGACCGAGAGGAAGGCGAAGTCCTCGCACTCGGCGCCCGCGCCGTGGCGCAGTTCGCCGAGGGCGGCCAGATTGACGTCGTTGTCGACCTCCAGCGGACCGGGCAGCACCGTCCGCAGCGCGGCGACCAGCGGCGTGCCCTCCAACCTGGGCTCATTGCTGACCATCAGCACCTGGCTGGCCGGGTCGACGATCCCGGCCACGGCGACGACCGTGGCGGCGGTGGACTCGGAGCCGCTCGGCGCCTGCGCCACCAGCCGGGCCCGGACCGTGGCCAGGATGCCGAGCAGGGTCTCGGCATCGTCGCGGTCGCGGGGGTGGTCGTAGCGGGCCCGGACGCTGCCGTCCAGGTCGGCCACGGCGCCCCGGACGCAGGTGCTGCCGATGTCGATCCCCAGCACGTGCCCGAGGTCCGCCACCGGCTCGAAGAAGACCGCGCCGTAGTGCAGTTCACCCTCGGGACGCGGCGCCTCGCGGACCAGTCCGGCGTCCAGCAGGGTCTCGATGGCGTGGTTGGCGGTGGGCTTGGACATGCCCAGCCTGCGGGCCACCTCGGCCCGGGAGAGCCTCCGCCCGGCGCACAGCGCGTCCAGCACGCTGCGGGCGTTCATGCGCCGGAGGGTCGCCAGGTTGGCACTTTTGGCGGTCATCCCCCGGATTCTAGGTCGGCTCCGGCCGCCGCAGGTCTTGACGGTGGCCATCGGGGTCGCTACGGTCGCGGACCAGCAGTAAGGAAAGTTAACTAACGACGCGTCGTCAACTCCTCAGCCCTCACCGCCCCAAGGAGCCCCCTATGGGATCGTCGAACCGCAGCTCGCGCAGGCACCGGGGGCACCGCCCCGACCGCCGCACCCTGCTGGCGCTCGCGGTGGGCGGTGGGCTGGTGCTCGCCTTCGTACCGGTGATGGGCGCCGAGGCCGCCACCACCGGACAGCTCCGGGTGGACCAGGTCGGGTACGGCACCGGTGACACCAAGACCGCCTACCTGATGACCAGCGCCGCGGTCTCCGGCGAGAGCTACCAGGTGGTGAACTCGGCCGGGAAGACGGTGTCCAGCGGCAAGGTCACCACCAGCAGCAGGGGCTCCTGGAACTCGGCCTACCGGGACGTCTACCCGATCACCTTCTCCTCGGTCACCGCGGCCGGCACCTACCACCTCGTCACCAGCGGTGCGGTGGGCCTGACTTCGGACAGCTTCCGGATCGAGAGCCCGGCCGCGCTCTACAGCGGCCTGGTCACGTCGGGGGTCACCTTCTTCCAGAACCAGCGCGACGGGGCCGACGTCATCCCCGGCGCGCTCGACCGCAAGCCCGCGCACCTCAACGACGCCGACGCCACCGTCTACGAGACGCCGACCTTCATCGCCAACAGCGACGGCGGCACCGGCGACCAGATCAGCGGCAACCTGGTGCCGATACCGGGCGCGGCCAAGGCCGATGTCGAGGGCGGCTGGTACGACGCCGGCGACTACCTCAAGTTCACCTTCACCGCCTCCTACGCCGATGACCTGCTCTACTCGGCCGCCCGGGCCCTGGGCTCGACCGCCCCTGCCTCACTGACCGCCGAGGCGCAGTACGGGACCGGCTGGCTGAACAAGATGTGGAACCCCGAGACCAAGACCCTGTTCCTCCAGGTCGGCATCGGTGCGGGCAACGAGACCACGTACTTCGGCGACCACGACCTGTGGCGGCTTCCGCAGACCGACGACTCCGACACCACCAAGGGCGACTCCTTCGCCACCGCGCACCGCCCGGTCTTCGAGGCCGCCGCCCCCGGCGCGAAGATCGACCCGGACGTGGTCGGCCGGGTCGCCGCCGCCTTCGCCTTCGCCGCCCAGGCCGACCAGGCCGCCGGCAACACGGCCGGCGCCAAGGCCGAGCTGGCCGACGCCACCTCCCTCTACGCGATGGCCGACACCAGCCCCAAGGGCACCCTGGAGTCCGCCGACCCGGCCGCCTACTACCCCGAGTCGATCTGGCACGACGCCATGGAGCTGGGCGCCACCGAGATCGCGCTGGCCCAGGAGGACCTCGGCACCTCCAGCGCCACCTACACCCCCTACCTCAAGCAGGCGGCGACCTGGGCGGCGGACTACATCGCCAAGGACTCCGGCCAGGACACGCTGAACCTCTACGACGTCAGCGCCATCGCCCACGGCGACCTGATCACCGCGCTGGCCAAGGCCGGCCACCCGGCCGGGCTCGCGGTCACCCCGGCCGCGCTGATCGCCAACCTCAAGTCCCAGCTCTCCGGCGCGGCCACGGTGGCGGGGAAGGACATCTTCCACGAGGGCGGCGACTACACCAACTTCGACGTCGACTCGCACACCTTCGGCTTCATCTCCACCGAGGCGCTCTACCAGAAGGCCAGCGGGGACACCTCGTACGCGGCCTTCGCCGAGGAGCAGCGGGACTGGCTGCTCGGCGACAACGCCTGGGGCACCAGCTTCATGGTCGGCGAGGGCACCACCTTCCCCGACTGCATGGGCTCGCAGATCCCCAACATCCTCGGCAACTCCAAGGGCACCGGCCCGATCGACACCGGCGCGGTGGTCAACGGCCCGAACGACCCCAGCAACTTCACCAGCAGCAACCTCGGCAGCCTGATGACCGGCATGGTCGACTGCGAGAACGACTCCTTCACCGCCTTCACCGGCCACGGCGGCGAGTACATCGACGACGTCCGCTCCTGGGCCAGCAGCGAGCCCGCGCTCGACATGAGCGGCAGCGCGGTCCTGGCCGGCGCGCTCCAGTCCGCGCTCAACGGCGGCTGAAGCACCCGACACAGGGGCCCTGGCCGCGTTCGTCGGCCAGGGCCCCTGCTCAAGCGTCCGCTCAGGGCACGGCCTGGCCGCGCAGCCGGAACGCGTTGACGATCTCGAAGACGCCCAGCGCGATCAGCCACCACCCGGCCAGCACGGCCAGCACGGTCACGCTGGTCACCGGGGAGGCCACCAGCACCATCCCGCCGAGCACGCTCACCACGCCCAGGAAGACCACCCACCCCCGGGCCGGCAGGGCGGGCGCGGTGATCGCGGCGGCGAGCTCGGCGAAGCCCCGGAACATCCAGCCGATGCCGATCCACAGCCCCAGCAGCACCACGGACCGCTCCGCGCTGCGGAAGCACAGCACCCCGAGGACGACCGACAGCACCCCGCTGGCCAGCATCAGCACCCGGGCCCCGCCGCTGAAGCGGTGCCCGAAGCCCTGGGCGAACTGCATGATCCCGCTGATCAGCAGGTAGATGCCGAACATCACACCCACCACCAGCACGGTTTTGTGCGGCCACAGCAGCGCGACGATCCCCACCGCCAGCGAGGCGATGCCGAGGACCAGCGCCACCGGCCAGGCCGCCTTGGCCAGACCGGCCTCCCAGGGGGTCTGAGCAGATGGGATCTGAGCAGATGGGAAGGGATCGACCATGACGGCTCCTCGGTCCGGCTGCATGCTCCTTTCAGCCGTTTATGTCATGGAACATCCCCGTCGGCCAGCGGAGCGGCGGCCGACGCCCGGGTGAGCCGGAGCAGGTGGCGAGCGGAGGACGGCAGCTCGGTGTCGGCCCGCCAGACCGCCCGCAGCACCCGGGTCAGCTCCAGTTCCTCGGCCACCGGGATCTCCACCAGCCGGCCGGCCGCCAGGTCGTCCCGCACCGCGAGGTACGAGAGCACCGCCGGGGCGGCGCCCTGGGCGGCGGCGCTGCGCAGCGGCGAGGTCGCGCCGAGTTCCAGCACCGGCACCGACGGGCCGTTCCAGGGGCGGAGCGCGTGCTCCAGGGTCTCCCGGGTGCCGGAGCCGGCCTCCCGCAGCAGCAGCGGGGTGTCGGCCAGCTCCGCCCCGCTGAGCGGCGCCCGCCGCCGGGTCCACGGGTGGAACGGCGCGGTGACCACGGCCAGCCGGTCCCGGCCCACGGGCAGCGACCGCAGGTCCTGGGGGACGAACGGGCCCTCGATGAACCCCAGGTCGACCTCGCCGTGCCGGAGCGCCTCGATGACCTGGTAGCTGTTGGTCACCCGCAGCCCGACGTGCACTCCGGGCTCGACCTGGCGCAGCGTCACCAGCCAGCCGGGGAGCAGGTGTTCGGCCAGGGTCAGGCTGGCGGCGACGCGCAGGTGGTCCTGCTGCTGGGCCTGCAGCGCGGCCAGCCCCTCGGCCAGCTCCTGGGCCTGGGCCAGCACCGCCCGGGCCCAGTCGGTGACCACCAGCCCGGCCGGGGTGAGCCGGGAGCCCCGGGTGGAGCGCTCCAGCAGCTGGAGCCGCAGCCGGCGCTCCAGGGTGCGGATCCGGGCGCTGGCGGCCGGCTGGGTGACGGCCAGCCGGGCGGCGGCCCGGCCGATGCTGCCGGTCTCGGCGATGGCCACCAGCAGTTCGAGGGAGTGCAGGTCCGGGAGGCGTCGGGAGGCGGGGAGCGAACGGGACTCACCGGACACATCAGTCATAGGGAAACTCTATGGGGTGGACGCAAAGCCTGGTCTACCGGGGTGCGCGCGCCCGGCAGAGGGTGGTGGCCATGACCATCACTCCGCCCCGGGCGGTCGTCCCGAGCCTTCCGGCAGCCGGCTCGCAGCATCGTTCCTCCCCTGTCGCCGCCGCACGGACGCTGCTGCCCGGTCTGGCCGCCACCGGCGCGGCGGTGGTGGTGGCCTGGTTCGTGCACCGCTCGGTGCCCGAGATCGCGCCGCTGACGGCGGCGGTGGTGCTCGGCGTGATCGTCGGCAACCTGCGGATCCTGCCCGACTCGACCAAGCCGGGACTGGCGTTCTCGGCCAAGCGGGTGATGCGGCTGGCCATCGCGCTGCTGGGGGTGAAGCTGGCGCTGAGCCAGGTGCTGGGGCTCGGCTGGCAGACCCTGGTGGTGGTCCTGGTGGTGGTCGGGGCCACCTTCTTCGGCACCCAGTGGCTGGGCCGGCGGATGGGGCTGCCGGGCGACCAGCCGCTGCTGATCGCGACCGGCTTCTCCATCTGCGGGGCCTCCGCCGTGGCGGCGATGAACGGCGTGACCGACAGCGAGGAGGAGGACGTGGTCACCGCCGTCGCGCTGGTCACCCTCTGCGGCAGCCTCGCCATCGCCGTGCTGCCGCTGCTGCACCACCCGCTGGGGCTCGACCCGCTGCAGTTCGGCCGCTGGGCCGGGGCCAGCGTCCACGACGTGGGCCAGGTCGTCGCGGTGGCGCAGACGGCGGGGCCGCTGGCGCTGACCCAGGCGGTGGTGGTCAAGCTGATGCGGGTGGCGCTGCTCGCCCCGCTGGTCACCGGCGTCGCTCTGGCCCGCCGCCGGCGGAAGGGCGCGGCGGCCGTCGGCGGCAGGCGGCCGGCCCCGGTGCCGCTGTTCCTGGTCGGCTTCCTCGCCTGCGTCGCGCTGCGCAGCACCGACGTGGTCTCGGCGAACCTGGCCGCGAACATCGGCACGGTGGACGACCTGCTGATGGCCGCCGCGCTGTTCGCCCTCGGGATGACCGTGGACATCCGCAGCCTGGTCCGCACCGGGCGCAAGGCCCTGCTGCTGGGCCTGGCCTCCTGGGTGACCATCGCCGGTGTCTCGCTGGCCGGGGTCTGGCTGACCACCTGAGGCCCGTCGTAGCCTGACCGCATGGCGGACGAGAGCAGCACGCAGACCGTCCCGGTCCCGGCCGAGCAGCAGCCGGAGGGCGGCGAGCCGGCCTGCCTGCTCAACCGGATCTGTCCGGGCTGCGACGCCCTGCTGGACACTCCGCCGCCGACCACCTGCCACCGCTGCGGCGAGCAGCTGCCCGGCGACTGAGGCGCCGGGCCGTCAGGTTGTCAGGCCGTCAGGTTGTCAGGTGGCGACGAACTCGATGTCCCAGTACGGACGGGTCCGGCTCCGGGCCGAGCGGGTGTGCGAGTGCTCCGGGCCGTAGGCCCGCTGCAGTCGGCCCAGCATCTCCTCCTCGATCTTCAGCGCCTCGGTCCGGCGGCCCAGGGCACGCAGGTCGGCGCTGAAGGCCGTACCGCTGGAGAGCCGCAGCGGGTGGTCCGGGCCCAGCGTCGCGGTCGCCCGCTGCAGGGCGTCCTCGCTCAGCCGGGCCGCGATCCCGATGTCGCCGCAGAGGTTGTGGCAGGAGGAGGAGTTCAGCAGGGTGCCGATGGTCCACGGGTGGGTCCCGCCCACGGCCCGCTCCATCCGGGCGGTGACGCCGTCCATCAGGTCCCGCGCCTGCTCGCGCTCGCCGAACGCCCGGAGCACCAGGGCCAGGTTGCTGTCCGCGCCCACGGTGCAGGGGTGGTCCTCCCCGAAGACCTGCGCATAGCCGTGCCGGACCGACTCGCCGATGCTCCTGGCGTCGCCGAGGTCGCCGTCCTCGCGGAGGTGGTTGCCGAGGTCGACCTGCACGGCCAGGGCGTCCGGATGGTTCGGGCCGAGCAGCCGGTCGGTGCGCCGCACCGCCTCGCGCAGCAGCGAGTCTGCCTGCCCGATCGCCCCGAGCCGGCGCAGGCACAGGCCGAGGTGGTGCATCGAGCGCAGGGTGAGCGGATGGTCCGGGCCCAGGTACTCGACGTCCCGGTCCAGGGCGTGCTGCTGACGCGAGAGCGCCTCGTCGTAGCGGCCCAGCAGCCGCAGGTCGCGGGCGCAGGCGTAGGCGGAGAGCAGCGTGGACGGGTGCCCCCAGCCGAGCACCGACTGGAGCGTGGCCAGCAGCTCCCGGTTGAGGTCGAAGGACTCCTGGAACCGGCCCATCAGCGAGAGGCCGGCCCCCAGGTTGTGCCTGGCCAGCAGCGTCCGCATGTCGTCAGGACCGAGCAGCGCCTCGTAGCGCGCCAGCACCGCCTCGGAGACCTGGTGCGCCTCGTCGAAGCGCGCCAGCGCGCGGAGGTCCGCGGCCAGCCCGCTCATCGCCCGGATCAGGTCGAAGTCCTCCGGTGAGCGCTCCCGGCCGAGGCGGTCCACGGCCTCCCGGCTCAGCCGCTCCGAGGTGGCGTACTGCGCCAGCGCCCGGCTCAGGTTGGCCTCGCGGTGCCGGAGGTCCCAGAACCGGGGGTAGCCCGCCCCCAGCTCCTGCTGCCAGGCCTCGGCCGCCTGGCGGGCCAGGGCCTGGCCGGTGGCGTACTCGCCCCGGGTCTGCAGGTAGTGCAGGACGTTGATGACCAGTTCCTGGATCACCGGGTTGGTGCTGAGCAGCGCGCCCGAGGGGACGATGTGCGGCAGGATCTCGGCGTAGCGCGGCCAGGAGGCGCTGTTGCCCGGGGTGCCCGGGTCCGCCGCGGCGAGCATCTGCCGGACGGTGCGGCGCATCTCCTCGCGCTTCTCCGGGTCCATGCTCGACCTGGCCGCGAGCTGCATCATCGGATGGAGCTCGATGGTCTCGCCGACGCCGCTCAGCTCCCCGCCGGGCTCCGGGTACTCCACCGTGACCATGGAGAAGCGGCGCAGTGTCGCCACCGCCTCGTACCAGCGCAGGGGTTCGTTGACGACCTCGCGCAGGCTCTCCGGGAGGTCCTTCGCGGTGGCCGGACGCACCAGTTGGACCGGCACCCGGCCGGGCCCGAAGCAGGAGCAGAGCCGGAGCACCTCCACCGCCAACTGGTTGCTGTCCCGGAACTGGCTGAGCATTATGGCCAGCGTCTTCTGGAAGACGTCGGGCTCGTCGGTGGAGAGCCGGACCGCGCTCTCCATGTCCTCGTCGCCCTGGAGCCGGCCGATGTACTCGTCCACGCCCATGCCCGAGTCGTCCAGCCAGCCGGTGGCGTGGTCCAGCATCAGCGGCAGCCGGCCCAGCGCGTTGGCGAGCCGGCCGGCCTCCTCGCGGTCCAGCCGCGGGACCCGGCGCCGGGTGAAGGCAACGGCCTCCTCCTCGTCGTAGACCGGCACCTCGACGATGTTGGTCCGTTCGCTGCGCCAGTCGGTGTTGCGCGAGGTGACGATCACATGCCCGCGCCCCTCCGGCAGCAGCGCGGTCACCTCGCCGAGGACGTCCGCCCCGTCGAAGACGATCAGCCAGCGGGCGTAGGGGTGGCCGAGCCGCAGCGCCTCGCGCACCGTGCGGATCTGTTCGCCGACCTCCTGGCCGGTGGTTCCGCCGAGGCGGTCGGCGAGTTCGGCCAGCCGCTGGCGCATCACCGCGCGGTCGCCGGCCGGCACCCACCAGACCACGTCGTAGTCGGCGTGGTAGCGGTGGGCGTACTCGGCCGCGAGGTGCGACTTGCCGATGCCGGACATGCCCAGCAGCACGCAGGGCCGGCCGCCGTCCTCGTCGGGCAGTGACAACTGCCGCATCTCCTCCAGTAGTTCGTCCCGCCCGGTGAAGTTCCTGGCCCGCCTGGGCACCCCGCCCCAGATCGCGGCCGGCGCGCCCGGGTAGCGCGGGGCCGGCAGTCCGGGCAGCGAGGGCAGCCCCGGGCCGACCGGACGGTCCGTCAACCCGAGTCCGCGGAGCAGTCGTCGCTCGGCCTCGGCCTCCGGGATGTCGACCAGGTCGGTGGGGTCGAGCACCGGCACCGAGGGCGGCAGGCCGGTGTCGCCGACCAGGAAGGTGCTCAGCTGTTCGAGCTCGCGGGTGTGGAGCCCGGTGAAGACGGCGTTCCACTCCCCCGGCTGGTGCGGCCCGAGCCGGAAGTACCAGCGGCTGAGGACCAGCACGACCCGGCGCCCCCCGGGCTGCAGCAGGTAGCCGAACGCCTCGTCCACCGAGTCGGCCCCGGTGAGGTCCCAGCGCTGGAGGACGGCGCTGTGGCCCAGCCGCTCCAGCCGGTGCTGGATCCAGACGGCCCAGGAACGGTCCACCCCGGCAAAGCTGATGACGAAGCGTTGGGGCTCGGTCCTCGCGGACGAACGGCTGTCGGTCATCGCACTCTCCTCGACATCAGGGTGGCAGGCACCGTCATCAATGCCCCGTTCCGGACCTGAATCACGGCAACTAACGCCTTTGCAGCACTGACGACCGCAGCACTGACGACCGGGCGGGTCATTCGGCCACCGCCCAGCGCGGCCTGGCGGCGAGCACCGCCCGGCGGTCGGCGGCCAGGTCGACCGGCGAGCGCTCGGCCAGCTCCGCATGGAGCTCGGCCATGCCCGCGACGAACCGCGCCCCGGCGTCGGTCAGCGCGGGAGCGGCCCGGAGCTGCGGCAGGGTGGCCGCCACCTGCTGGTGGTAGCGGCCGAAGAGGGCGGCAGCGGTCCTCCCGGCCCCGGTGCGTGCCAGCGCGCCGAAGTGGTCGGCCAGGGCCAGGTGGGCGTAGCTCCCCTGGAACAGGGCCGGCAGCGGCCGGGGGTCGGACCGCCAGGGCGCCCAGTACCGGGGCGCGCGGTCCGCGTCGTCGTACAGCGGGAGCAGGTCGTGGACGGCTCCGAGCTTGGCGTGCTGCACCTCGTGGACCGCGATCGCCGCGAGCTCGGCCGCGTCCGGTGGGGCGGTCGTCAGCAGCAGCCCGAAGGCCGCCGCCGAGGTGGCGCTGGACTGCACCCGGGAGACCCGGTCGCGCAGCGGGACGACGCAGCTCAGCACCGCCTCGACCTCGGCCGCACGGCCCGGCGACACTGCAGCCAGCAGCCGCCCGGCCGCCGCCCACAGCCGGAGCCAGCGGGCGGCCTGACGCCCCGACAGCCGACCGGTCACCACTGCGCCGCTGCTGACGGACGTGTCGGAGTCGAGGCCGGGGTCGCGGAACGGGTCCACGTCGTCCAGCAGGACCGGCGCGCCGCCGCGCGCCGCCAGCCCCCGGAGCGGGAACCACCCCGGCGGCTGCGCTCCGACACGGAGTTCGGCGCGGAGTTCGGCGCGGAGTTCGGCGCGGGAGAGCAGCAGCGCGCCGCTCCGGTGCAGGCCACTCCCGTCAATGACGACCTGCCCTGCCCCGACCGGTCGGAGCAGGCCGAGGGAGGGCAGCGCCAGTTCCCGGCCGGGCACCGGAAGGGTGAACGAGACCGGCGCCCCGGCCGCCAGGACCGCCGCCGCGGCCACCGACCCCAGCCGCTCCGCGAGCCGGGCGCGCTCCGGTGCCGAGCCGCGCAGCAGCCGGTGCAGCCAGACCCCGACCGTGGGATAGCAGAGCACCCGGCGGACCGCGTCCGGGTCGGACCGCTCGGCGGCCTCCAGCAGTTGCCAGTACTCCAGGAAGCGGGAGCCGGCGCCGCCCGGCACCTCGTCCAGCGCCGCCCGCAGCAGCAGCATCCGCTTGCTCCGCTGACCGGCCGACAGCAGCGCCGCCGTCTCCGGGCCGAGGCCGGTCCGGGCGAGCTCCCGCAGTGCGGGGACGGACAGCCCGTGCGCTTCAACTCCGGCACCGGCCCGGGCCGTGCTCACCGGGCCTCCCCGTCGGCGGTCCGCCGCAGCGCCCGGTGGACGTGCCGGATCAGCAGCTCCAGGTCGGCGCAGTAGACGGAGGGGTTGTGGAAGCCCTCGCCCGCGCGGTAGCGGTGCGGGTACTGGCCGCCGCCGCAGACCGGATGCAGCGGGCAGGCCAGACAGGTGGCGGACAGCCCCGCCTTCCCCAACTGCCGGGCGACGATCCCGGGGTGGTCCAGGGCCAGGTCGAACGGGTGCCGGTGGACGTCCAGCCCGGTGGCCGAGGCGCCGGGATAGGCCGAGGCCAGGGTATCCACCTGGCCGATCGCGCCGTCCGTCTCGACCACCACCAGCGCCGCCGGGCTGGTCCCCAACGACTCGGTGGCGCCCGGCAGTCCGAGCAGCAGCGCCAGCACCTCCTCGAACAGCCGCACCCGCACCTGCTCCCGGTCGGCGCCCCACCAGCGGTCGAAGACGGCGCAGAGCCAGTCGCCGTACGGGGTCTGCTGCGGCTCCCCGTACGGGGTGGGCCGCAGCCCGGGGGGCGGGTCCGACCAGTTGCCGTGCGGCAGCAGCAGGTCGACCAGCGGGGGTGCGAAGGCCAGCACCGACTCGAACACCGCCACCGGATCCTGGGTCCGGTCCACCGTCAGCAGCAGCCCGGCGTAGCTCTGCGGGAACTCCGAGCGCAGCAGCTCCACCCCGCGCGCCACGGCCGCCCAGGAGGAGCGGCCGGCGTGGTCGACCCGGTGCCGGTTCTGCTCCGGCGAGCCGCCGTCCAGGCTCACCCCGACCGTGATCCCGGCGCCGGCCAGCTCCCGCAGCAGCTCCCGGGTCAGCAGCACGCCGTTGGTCTGCACGGTCGCGCGCAGCCGGCAGCCCTCCGGCAGCCGGCGGCGCACCTCGTGGACCGCCTCCAGCAGCGGCCCGGCGCCGCCGAGCAGCGGCTCCCCGCCGTGCAGCACCAGGCCGACGTCCGGCAGCCGGTGGGCGGCGGCGTGTTCGGCGATCCGCTCCGCCGTGCGCAGCAGCGTGGCGCGCGCCATCCGCCCCGGACGCTGCCGCCAGCCCTGGTCGGCGAAGGTGTAGAGATAGCAGTAGTCGCAGGCCAGATTGCAGCGACCGTAGAGTTTGACGACGAACTGCCGGAACGGGACCGCGCGCAGCCCCTGACGGCGCAGCAGTACCGGGTCGAGCAGTTCCAGCGGCCAGGGCGCGGGCGACCCGCTCCGCGCCGCCGCACCGCCGGTGCGCGTGTCCAGAGCCACGGACGCTCCCTGCTCAGCCGTGGGGAGCCGGATCGCTGTCGTTGTTGAAACTGGACAGGACCTCCCCGGCGGCGGCCTCCCGGGCCTTCAACCGTTCCAGGACCCGGCGCAGCACCGGCTGCTGGGACTCCCTCAGGTCCGACAGGGTCAGACCTGAGCAGTCGAGGATTCCCCCCTCCACCACCGCCACTTCTCCGGTCTCCGCGGCCGGACCCCCGTAGCCAATCGCCACCGTGCGCTCCTCACTCACTCCATCGGTATCTGCGCATTGCCCGGCACAGCGCCTGGGCAATCGCGTTGTCGGGACACGCCTTGTCGGGACACGCCCAATCAGGACAGCCGGTCGGCCGCCTGCCGGGTCTGCTCCCCCTCCGTCCCCCCGCCGTCGTCCAGTCGCTGCCACTCGCGCAGGGCCTCCCGGTACTCGTCCCGGGCGGCCAGCGGTCGCTCCAGCGCCTCCCAGGTCCGGCCGCGCCGGTGGCTCGCCCGCGCCGCGAGCCGGACGCCGTACGTTCCGCCCAGGGCGCGGGCCCCCCGCACCGCCAGCCGGTACGCCTCCAGCGCCTGGTTCAGCCAGCGGCGGGCGCCGGTGCTGCGGTGCAGCTCGATCCGCAGGTCGCCGAGGTCGAGCCAGGCCGCGACCTCCCGCTCGGGCTCCGGCCAGGGCCCCGCCGCCGCCCGCTCGGTCAGGTACTCGGCCTCCCGCAGGTCCGCCAGGTCCTGGGAGAGCTCGTGCCGGACCGACAGCGCCCGGCCCACCAGCAGTCGTCGTTCCGCCGAGTCGGGGGCCTCGCCCGGGGTCTCGGCCAGAGCCTCGCGGAGCACCAGCACCGCCTCGGTCGCCGTCCGCGGCTGCCGCTCCTCGATCGCGAGGCGGAGCAGGATCCGGCCGCGCTCGGCGAGCAGCCGGGCATGCTCGCGGTCCTCCTGCGGGTACTGCCGCCGGGCCTGGTCATAGGCCTCAGCGGCGGCGGCCAGCGCCTCCCGCTCCAGTCCCGCGTCCCGGCGCTCGACCAGCCGGCGGGCCCGCAGCTCCCAGCAGCGGGCGGTCAGCGCGGGCTCCGACCCGCTCAGGGCCCGGGCCTGTCCCAGCAGTTGCAGCACCTCGTCGCGGGCCGGGTCGGCCGGCGGCCTCCCGGCGGCCGACCGCACCGCCCGGGCCAGGTCGAGCAGCGCCGCCGCGCGCTGCGCCCCGGTCACCCCGCCGTCCGCGGCGGCGACCAGCAGTCCCTCGCGCAGCCGCAGCAGCGCCTCGCGCAGCTCCTCCGGCGGCTTCGCCAGAGTCACCGCCGGAGGAGCCGCCGCCAACGGCACCAGGTCGAGCAGGACGCGGCCGAGCAGCAGCCGGTGCCGCACATAGCCGGCGCCGGTCAGCCTGGTCTCGGTGACCAGCGCCTCCAGCAGGCCGGCCGCCTCCCGCAGGGTCGCGCCCTCGCCGCTGAGCTCCCACAGCTCCCGCAGCACCTCGGCGCGCTCCAGCACCAGTTCCAGGTCCACCCCCTGGCCCAGCCCGCGCAGGGTCCAGCCCTGGGCGAAGGCCCCGAGCAACTGCCCTGCGGCCAGCTCCAGTTCCAGGGTCGCCCGGTTCACCTGCCCGGCCGCCAGCAGCTCGTGGGCGCTGCTGTGCAGGGCCTGCCCGAAGCAGCGACGGGCCCGGGCCAGCTCCTGCAGCCGTTCGAAGGTGGAACCGGACTCCGCCGCCACGGCCGCCTGCTCCACCGCCGCCTGGGCGGTCGCCCGGGCCTGGCGCAGCATCCCGGAGTCGCCCTGCACCTGCCAGAGCAGGAACTGCACCTCCGCCAGCTCCACCGTCGCCGTCGCTCCGCCGCCGCCGGACTCGTCCTGGGTCGCCCGGAGTCTGGCCAGTATCTGCGCCGAGTCGAGCAGCCGGCGCACCAGCCCGTCCTGCTCGAACTGCTGGACCAACGCCCGTGCCGTCTCCAGTGGTTCGGCTCCGGCGGCCGGGGTCCGGCGGCCGGCGGTGGTGGTCAGGTAGCGGCGCACCACCAGGGCCGGGACCTCGGCGAAGGACTGCGGCATCGGGTCCGCGCGGCCGGTCGGCTGGCCCGGCTCCGGTTCTGCCCCCTCGGCCCGGACCGCGCCCTCCAACTGGGCGACGGCCAGCGCCGGGAAGTTCCGCACGCTGCTGCCGAAACGCCGCAGCACATAGTCGGAGCAGTGCTTCAGCACCAGCACCGCCTCCTCCCGGGCGAGCGGGCCCAGCAGGATGGTGCGCACGCCGGGGACGTAGGTGTACCACTGCTCGCCGTGCCACGGGTCGGACACCGACTGCCGCACCACCAGCCCGCTGAGCAGCACCTCGGCCAGCTCCGCCGGTCCGCTGCGGGGCAGCAGCGCCCGCTGCACCAGCTGCATCACCGGCACCGTGAGCGGCGCCGCCGCGAGGTGGACCGCGAGCTGCACCGCGTCCGGGGAGGCGATCAGCCGGAACCGCGCCACCAGTTCCTCGGCCGACAGTTCGGGCGCCCGGTACTCGGCGGGCGCGGGCATTTCCTCGTCCCAGACCCAGCCGACGGCGGCCCGGACCGGGGCGGAGCCGGTGCCGCCGTGGAGTCGGGCCCAGCCGCCGAGCGCCTCCGGCGTCGGTTCGAGCACCGGCACCGGGAACGCCCCCGGCGGCCGGGCCGCGCGTCGCCCGCCCGCGGCCGGACGGCAGCCGAGGCCGCCCTCCGCCCGGGCGTCCCGCCACAGCAGACAGGCCTCGGCCGGAAAGGCGGTTCGGGCCCAGAGCCGCTGCGGCAGCGGCTGCAGCACCGCGACCGGGGCCCGGCGGCCCCACTCCCGCAGCTGCTGCTGCACCCGGCCGCCGCGCCACAGCGAGCTGGTGCAGTCGCTGAGCAGCAGTCCGATCCGGTGTCCGGACGGGTCGGGCAGACCGAGCCTGGTCCGGCGTCCGCTGCGCGGGTCGGGGTCGGTGGAGACCAGCAACTCGCCGTCCTCGCCCCGGTGCAGGTAGTCGACGCGCACCTCGCGGAAGGCGCCCAGGTGCTCGCACAGGTCCCGCAGGTCGCCCAGCAGCCGCTGCCAGACCACCATCGAGGGGGCGGTGTCCATCAGCAGGTGCAGCGAGGCGTCCCGGTGCCGCCGGCGGCGGCGGACCAGCGTCAGCACATCGGTCTCGGCCGTGGCCTCCGCCGTGGCCTCGGGATCGAGCTCCCAGGTCACCCGGGGACGGGCGGGGACGAAGTCCCGGAGCGGGCGCAGCGCGCGCAGCACCGCCAGCGGGTCGGGCAGGGCCTCGGCGGCCGGGGCCCGGACCACCGGCCGGATCGGCGGCCCGTCCCCGAAGGTGCCGACGTCGGCCCCGCCGCCGGGGCCGCCGCGGGTCTGGCCCGGCGGCCGGTCGGGGCCGGTCGGGCCTTCCGGCTCCGCGGTCATCGGCACCAGCGACAGGCTGCCCTCGTCCGGCAGCGGCGGCGACAGCTCCCGGCGGCCCGGCGCCGGTCCCGGTCCTGGCTGCCCGGGGCCGGTCCCGGCGACCTCGCCCGGGGGCGGCGGCTGCTGCCCGGCCCCGGGCTCCGACTGCTGCGGCGGCCGGGCATGGCGCGCCAGCCACAGGGCATCGGCGATCCGCTCCGGATCGCCGCCGATCCCGGCCGCCCGTAAGCGGTCCAGCAGTTGGGTCAGCAGTTCGGTCAGCGGGTCGGTCAGCCCGTCGTCGGCAGGCCCGTCCATCCGGTCACCTCTGCCGGTCGAGGCGCTGCATCAGGCGCTCCGCCAGCAGGTGCCGGGAGTCGGAGCGAACCCCTTCCTGGGTCAGGTAGATGGCGTTCAGCAGCTGGTCGGCGGCGAGCAGGCCGGTCGCGCTGCGCTCCAGGAAGAGCTGGATCAGGTCCTCGCCGGCCCGGGCCGCCTCCTCGCCCAGGTGCGCCCGCACCATGGTCGCCAGCCGGTCGTGGTCGGGCGCGCGCAGCTCCAGCCGGATGCAGCGGCGCAGCAGGGCCGGCGGGAAGTCCCGCTCGCCGTTGCTGGTCAGCACCACCAGCGGGAAGGCCCGGCAGACGACCCGGCCGCCGCGGACCCGCACCCGGCGGCCGTCGTCGGTGAGCACCTCCACCCCCTCGGGTGGCTCGCGGTCCGCGACCCGCTCCAACTCCTTGATCGCGAAGGCGCCCTCCTCCAGCACATTGAGCAGGTCGTTGGGCAGGTCGATGTCGCTCTTGTCGAACTCGTCGATCAGCACCACCCGGGGCCGGGCGCCGGGCAGCAGCGCCGTCCCCAGCGGGCCGAGCCGCAGGTAGCGGCCGATGTCCGGGACCTCGCCGGCGTCGCCCCGGGCCAGGTTGGCGTCCTGGAGCCTGCCGATGGCGTCGTACTGGTAGAGGCCGTCCTGGAGGGTGCTGCTGCTGACGATGGGCCAGCGCAGCACCCGGCCCAGTTTCAGCTCGTGCGCCACCGCATGGGCCAGCGTGGACTTGCCGGTCCCCGGGCTGCCGGTGAGCAGCAGCGGACGGCGCAGGTAGAGCGCCGCGTTGACCACCTCGACGTCCTCCTGCAGCGGCCGGTGCAGCTCCGCGAGCCGGTCCTTGTCGCCCAGCCGACGGGTGATCCCGGGGTCCTCCGCGGCGTCGGCCTCGTCGGCGGCGGGCTCGCCCTCGAAGGCCCGCCACGGCGGCGGCGGGGGCAGCCGGCGGATACCGTCGTGGGGGACGCCGGTCCCCCGGTAGATCAGCCAGTCGCCCATGTCGGCCTCCGTCCCTGGGTCCGGTCGACCGGCGCCCGGGACCGAATCCGCGTCAGCTGTCATCTCAACTCCACCAGAGGGATCGGATCGGCCGGGCGCGCCTCCGGGTTGTCGTAGAGCAGGACGACGCCCCGCGCCCAGCCCTCGTCACTGTCCTCGGCCGCGGACCGCTCGCGCAGCCGCTGGATCTCCAGCGGCAGCGCCTCCAGCTCGCGGATCGCGGCCAGCAGCTTCTCCATTCCGGACAGGAACCGCTCGGCGTCGGCGGGCCCGGCCTCCCGCCGCCAGAGCGCGACCGCGTGCCCCACCGCGAGTGCCGCGTCCATGGCCGTCGGGCCCGGGTCCCGGCCGATCTCGCCCGAACCCACCGGTCCTGCTCGCAGCGGCACGGTGTTGAGCGCGGCCTCCCTCAGTCGGTGGCGAACCCGGTTGGCGTCCGTCTCGTCGGTGAGCCGCAACCCCTGCAGCGGCTCGGTACGCAGTGCCGTCCACCGATTGTTCCACTCCGGAAAGGCATCGGTCGAGAGCTCGTAGCGCTCGCCGTCGCGCACCACGACCGGCCTGCGCCAGCCGAGCGGCAGCGTCTGCGGGGCGGTCCGGCCGGGCGCGCGGTTCGGGTCCGCCGGACGGAGGATCCAGGCGTCCAGCGCGAGTTCGAACAGTTCCAGCGGCAGTACCGCCTCCAGCACCGCCGGGCCTGACCCGACGTCACTTCGCTGCAGGGCCCGGACGACCGGCCCGCGCAGCTGCTCCAGCAGCTGGTCCTCGGCGACTCCCAGATCGTTGCGGTGCAGCAGTTCGCCCCGGTGCGGCCCCTCCATGCTGGTGACGCTCCAGATGTAGCTGGCGGGCTCGCTCCACATCCGCCGGGCGATCTGCAGTACCACCCGGCCCGGCGCGGCCGCGGTCCGCGGCCGGAGCGGCGGACGGTTCCAGCGGTCCAGGCCGAGGATGTGGTGGTCCGCCCAGCGGCGGACCTCCTCCTGCAGCTCCGGGTCGGTCCCGGGCACGGTCTCCGCGGCCAGCTGGCAGAACTCGATCCAGCGCGGGATCTCGCGCTCGGCGTCGCCGGCGTGCAGCAGCTCGACGGCGTCCCGCCAGTACCAGGGCATCCGGCGGCGGGCCGGCGGCATCCCGGTCACCCGGCTGACCAGGCTCAGCACCGTGCCCGGGTCGACCGGCGGCAACGCCGCCAGCAGGCCCAGCAGTTCGGTGAGGATGCCCAGGTCGGGCGCGCTGCCGTGCTGGTGGAGCCGCTTCCGCAGGTCGGTCCAGGTCGGTTCGCGGCCCTCGGCCCGGTGCTGCTCGTCGTGGTAGCGGTCGTGGCCCTGCCAGATCTGCCGGTAGACCTCGTCCGGCGGCAGGCCGGCCGGCCCGGTCCAGCAGTCCGGCGGATCGACCAAGTCGCTCTGCTGCCACTCGTCGGCCAGGCTGCGGTCCCCCATCAGCAGCCGCAGGGCCGAGATCGGCGAGGCCAGGCCCCCGGTGTCGGGCTGCTGCCGGCTGTCCGCGCGGGTGGCGGTGACCACGCCGCAGACCCCGGCCCGGCCCGGGCTGGCCAGCGGTCCACCGGAGACGCCGTGCGGGACCTCACCGCTGATCCGGATGCTCACCTCGCCGGTCCCTGGGTCGCCGACGCGGCCCACGCAGGTGCAGTACTGGGACCAGATCTGGTCGTGGTCGCGGTAGACCAGCGCGGTGCCGCAGAAGCTCAACCGGGCCTCGCGGGCCGGGATCCGTTCGGAGAGCCGGACGCAGGGGTGCGGCGGCGGATCGACCACCCGGATCAGCGCCAGGTCCGGCCAGGGCCACAGCCCCCGGGCCGGCGGCCGGACGTCACCGGGCAGCGCGACCGCGACCTCCCCGCGCAGCACCGCGCCGTTGTGGGCGACGCCGATCGGGGCGCCGCCCTTCCAGACCTGTTCGTCGCCCTCCATCCGGCTGAGGACATGGGCGCAGGTGAGCACCCAGCCGGGGGCGACGAAGAACCCGCTCCCCCAGGCCTCCGTGGTGGCGTCGGGGTCCCGGTCGGCGTCGGGGGCCGGGTCGGACGGGAGTTCCTGGATGCGCACGGTGGCGGCCACCAGCAGCCGCTCCAGCGCCTCGGCCGGGTCGTCCCCGCCGCCGCGCTCGAAGGACGCCCCGGTCATTCCGCTGCCTCGGCGGCGGCAGGACCGGAGATGGCCGGGTCCGGGTCCTCCTGCTCCGCCTTGCGCCAGATCAGCGTCACCCGGACCGAGGCGGTGGCCTCGCCGTTGGCCAGCATCGCCAGCAACGCCCCGGTGCCGCCGCTGAGTTCGACCCCGAACTCGACCGCCGCCTCGTCCGGGCCGACCGCCCGGGCCGCCTGCGCGATCGAGCCGGCCATGCCCTGGATGAGCTCGGTCATCCCCTCGACCGCGAACACCATCCGCTGCCGGGCGCCGACATTGGACGGCCCGTCCGTACCGAGGCGGTCCGCCTCGCCGACCCTGGCCCACACCACAGTGCCGTCCGGCAGCCTCACCCGAGTCGGTTCCAGCATCCCGCAATCCCCCACCGCAGGTAACTGCCCAGTTATATGACGCACCGTGAGAATACCGCTGCAACGGCGGCGAGTCACCTGCCGGGGGCGGGCCGGTCGGTCCGGGCCAGTGGCCACCGGCGGCGGAGGGCCGCCGTCGCGGCGGCGAAGGCCGCGACCACCGCCGCCAGCGCCGGGTAGGCGAGCACGGGCAGCGGGGCCAGGCCCAGCACGTGCGCCAGCGGGGACGCCGGGAGCAGCAGCCCGAGCGCGGCCAGCACGGCCACCGCGGCGCCGACCGGTCGGCTCGGCCGTCCGGTCCCCGCGCCCGTGCGCAGCAGGTACAGCGTGACCGCCTGGGTGAGCAGGTTCTCGGCGAACCACCCGCTGTGGAAGAGCATCTGGGCCTGCGGACCGGCGTCGTGCCCGGCCAGCAGCCGCATCAGCACGAAGGTGGCGAGGTCGGCCAGCGAGTTCAGCACACCGAAGGCGGCCACGAAGCGGATCAGCGCGGCCGGCTCCAGGTTGCGCGGCCGGGGCGACTCGGGCGTGCGGTCGAAGGCCAGGGCGAGCTGGACCGCGTCGAAGCAGAGGTTCTGCAGCAGCACCTGTCCCGGCAGCATCGGCAGAAACGGCAGAAACATGCTGCCGAGCACCATGGACAGTGTGTTCCCGACGTTGCCGGACAGCACTATCCGCAGATAGCTGCCGGTCCGGACGGTGGCGTCGCGACCGGCCCGGATGCCCCGGACGATGCTCCGCAGGTCGGGGCCGGCCAGTTGGACCCCGGCGGCGGCGCGGGCCGCACCCACCGCGCGCTCGGTGCAGACGCCGACCTCGGCGGCGCGCAGCGCCGGGGCGTCGTTGAGGCCGTCCCCGAGGAACCCGACGGTGGCCCCGGAGCTCCCCAGCGCCCGGACCACCCTGGCCTTGTGGGCGGGGGTGAGCCGGGCGAAGACGGTGGTGCGGCCGGACAGTTCGGCCAGCGCCTGCGGGGCGAGCGCGTCGACCTCCGTGCCGAGCACGGCCCGGCCCGGGGGCAGGCCCAGCTCACGGCAGATCCGCTGGGCGGCGGCGGGATGGTCCCCGGTGAGGACCACCAGCCGCACCCCGGCGGCGGTCAGCTCGGCCACGGCCCCGACCGCGCTCGCCGCCGTCCGGTCGCGCAGTCCGACGAAGCCGAGCAGGGTCAGGCCGCCACCGGAGCGACCGGCGTCGGCGCTGTCGGCCGCCGCGACCGCGAGCAGCCGCAGGCCCCGGCCGGCCTGGAGCGCGGTCAGCTGGTCCAGGCGGGCCCGCTGCCCGGCGTCGATCGGCAGGTCGCCCTCGGCGGTGCGGAGCAGCACGCAGTCGGCCAGGACCGCCTCCGGCGCGCCCTTGGTGACCCGCAGCGTCCGCCCGGGACGGCGGGGGTCGCGGACCAGCACGGTGGACCGCCGGCCCACCGGGTCGAAGCCCGAGGCCGCGACCCCCTCGAACCACTCCGGCTCCGGCAGCTCCGGCAGCTCCGCCGGTTCCGCCGACTCGTCCGCCCAGGCGTCGTCGGCGGCGAGCAGCGCCTCGTCGACGGCGTCGACCGCCCCCGGCTCGCCCAGTTCGCACTGGACCCGGCTGGTCAGCGCCGCCCAGCGGAGCGGCGCGGTCGCCGGGCGGCCGAGCGGGTCGAGCACCGCGTCGACAGCGGTCGCGCCGTCGGTCAGGGTGCCGGTCTTGTCCAGGCAGAGGACGTCCATCGCGCCCAGGTCGTGGACGGTCGCCAGCTGCTCGACCACCACGCCCTGCCGGGCGGCGGCGGCCGCGCTGCGCGCCTGGACGGCGGTCACCACGACCGGCAGCATCTCCGGGACCAGCCCGACCGCGAGCGCGACGCCGAGCGGCAGCGCCTCCAGCGCGTGGCCGCGCACCGCCGCCGCCAGCAGCACCAGCGGCAGGACCGCCGCCACCAGCAGCACCAGCGCGCGCAGCACCCGGCGGACCCTGAGCCGGTACCCGTTGCGGACGGCGGCCCCGTCCGCCGGGTACCGGCGGTGGGCCCGGCCGTAGCGGGACGCCGAACCGGTGGCCAGCACCACCGCCGTCGCCGTGCCCGAGGCCACCCGGCTGCCGGCGAAGCAGAGGTGCGGGGCGGCGAAGCCGGTCGCGACCGCCGGGCCCGGGCCCTCCGCCTCGTCGGCCGGGCGTTTGACCGTCGGCTCACCCTCGCCGGTGAGCGCGCCCTGGTCGACGGTGAGCCCGACCGCCCGCAGCAGCCGGAGGTCGGCCGGCACCGGGTCACCGGGGCCGAGCAGCACGATGTCGCCGGGGACCAGGTCGCCCGGCGGGATCTCGCGGACCAGCGGCTCGCCGCCCGGCTCCGGGCGGCGGCGCACGGTCGCGGTCTCCGCGGTCAGCGCCCGCAGCGCCCGGCGGCTGCGCCCGGACCGGGCCTCCTCGCGGAGCCGGAGCCCGGCGGCGACGGCGGCCAGCAGCGCGGCCATGCACCCGGTGCTGAGGTAGCCGGCCACCAGGGCGGACAGCGCCGCCACCGAGAGCAGCGCGGTGAAGGGCTCGCCGAGGACGGACAGCACCCGGAGCGCCGGATGCGGCGGCCGGTCCGGGTCGGGCTGCTCGCCGGCCCGGCCCTGGCGCTCCCCGGCCTCGGCCTCGGTCAGCCCCCGGGGCGTGGTGTCCAGTGCGCGCAGCAGTTGCAGCGTGGGCAGCAGGGCGCCGTCGGCGGCCGGGTCGGGGCCGGCCGCGACCGGGGCCGGAGCGGGGTCGCCGAGGGTCCGCCGACGGGCGCGCTCAGGCGCCCAGACCACGAACGCCCCTCCGGCCGGCCTCCGGCAGCGCTTCCCATTCGCCTGGCGCGTCCGAAAACTGAGCAAGCATCAGCTGCACGGCGCTGACCACGTGCGGGTCGTCCACCAGGTACACCCGGTGCCGGCCCTCGCGCCGGGAGCGCACCAGGCCGGCCAGCTTCAGCTTGGCGAGGTGCTGGCTGACGGCCTGGATCGAGCCGCCGACCCGCTCGGCGAGGGAGCCGACGTCGGACTCCCCCTGCGCGAGGGCCCAGATGATGTGCAGCCGCACGGCGGAGCTGAGCAGCCCGAAGGACGCCGCCGCCTGCTGCAGTTCCTGCGGCGACGGATCCCTGTCCTCCGGAACCGGCATCGGCGACCGACCTTCCCCTCGGTGTTCGCCCCCGGTGTCGCGGCGGCCTCGGCCAGCAGAATACGTTGTCCGGTTTCGCACCCCCGAGTCCAGTGCCCGGACCGTACTCCCACCGCTGTCACCAGCAATTCTCGCCTGCCACATGCGAGGATGTGCAACCATTTCTGCCACCGCCCCGATCGCCCCTGCGCAGGCGGCGGAGCCGAACCGGAGATGGGATCCGTGACAGGTATCGACCGAATACGGCTTCGCGACCGGCGCTCCTTCCTGCTGGGGGCCGCCGCCGGGGTCGCCGTGCCGCTGGTCGGCGCCGGGTTGTGGGCGGCGACGTCCGGTTCCTCGCACTCGCACGCCTCCGGTGCCGCCCCGCCGGCCTCCGGTGCCACCGGCAGCGCCACCGCGCCGACCGCGCCGCCGGGCGTCCCCACTGCCTCCGGCGCCGCCTCGGCCCCGCCGCTGCCGGTCGCCGCCGCGCCGATCTCGCTGGACGGCTGGATGCTGACGCTGCCGGTCGACAAGCACGGCAACCTCAGCGGCAAGGCCAAGCAGCTCCAGCAGGCCGCGGTCACCGCGCCCTGGCTGGTGTCCAACAGCGACGGCAGTCTCAGCTTCTGGACCCCGGCGGCCGGCGCAGCCACCTCCAACTCCGAGCACGCGCGCACCGAGTTGGTCTCCACCAACGACTTCACCTTCGGCTCCGGGGTGCACACCCTGAGCGCGCTGGTGAGCGTCACCCAGGTGCCGACCAGCGACCCGGACATCTGCCTGGGCCAGGTCCACGGCGGCGGTGCGATCAAGTCCATCCCGTTCGTGATGCTGCACTGGCGCAACGGCAGCATCGTGGTGATCGTCAAGCAGGAGCTGCACGGCTCGCACTCGCAGAGCATCACCCTGCTCACCGGGGTGCCGCTGAACACCCGGTTCTCCTTCTCGATCACCGACAACGGCAACGGCACGCTGGGCCTGGCGGCCGCCTGCAACGGCAACACCCAGCGGGCCACGGCCCAGGTGGTGCCCGCCTTCATGGGCACCGACCAGCGCTTCCAGGTCGGCGACTACCAGCAGGCGGTGACCAGCAGCTCCGCCACCGACGGCGGCCGGGCCACCTTCTACGCGATCACCCAGAGCTGAGCCCCCCAGCTGCCAGAGGCCGACCGCGCCCACTGCCGTGGTCACGGCGGTGGGCGCCCAGCCGAGCGCCGGCACCGGGCTCACCGCCGGGGGCACGTTTGGGCATATTCCATCGCGAGAGCGAGATCACCGCTACCCTAGGTCACCAGCTCGGCCGGGCGTCCCGGAGCGGACCGTTCCGGTGGCGGACCGGTCTGCAGGACGCCGGCGCCACGGGACCGATCAACGCATGGTGGTGTCACGTGCCGGGGTGGAACGCCAGGGCAGCCCTGCAGGCAGCGCGGAACTCCGCGGACGAGGCCGAGCTCCGCAGCGCGGAGGGCGACCTCCCCTTCCGCACGCGGATGCCGGCCCTCGCCCGCGCGGCAGCGCTCGCCGCGGTGGCGATCGCGCTGCTGCCTCCGGTGGCGGCGCTGCTCGGCCGGCTGCTGAGCAGCCTGCACCTGTCTGCCCTCGGCTCGGACGGCGCACCGGCCATGCGGCCCTGCCCGGCGGTCGCCCTGCTGCTGCTGGCGGGCGGT
The DNA here is from genome assembly GCA_963743515.1 of uncultured Actinomycetota bacterium. Classification (GTDB taxonomy): domain Bacteria; phylum Actinomycetota; class Actinomycetes; order Streptomycetales; family Streptomycetaceae; genus Streptacidiphilus. The sequence continues at coordinate 149,561 of CAVUQN010000028.1, read as the reverse complement.
CAACTGCTGTTGCTGCGGCGCCCTTCGAGCCGCCGCGCGGAGCGTGCCGGGCAGTTCGCGGCGGCTGCGGCGGTCCTGGTCGCGCTGCTGCCGCCGATCGCGTCGGTCCCCACCACCGGCCTGGTCCTGGTCGCCGCCGCGCAGGCGGCGATGCTGCCCCGGCGCCGCCGCTCCGTGCTCCCCGGGCAGTGGCTGGCCCTGGGGGCGATCGTGGTCGGGCAGGTCTCGATGTACGGATTCCTCGCCCCGCCCACGGATTCCGGACGCAGCCTCGGCCCGGGCGGCATCGCCTTCGGCACGGCGCTGGCGCTGAGCCTGCTCGGCGCGGCGGCCTTCCTCTCCCGCCCGGACACCGGCCTGGCCGCGCTGCTGACCAACGCCGGCACCACCGGGCTGCTCGGCCGCTGCATGGTCGGGGTCACCCTCGTCGTGCTGCCGTTCATGGGCTGGTTCCAGCTGGCCGGCCAGCAGGCCGGCTGGTTCGGCGAACGGCTCGGCACCGCCGTCGTGCTCTGCCTCCGGATGTGCACGCTGCTCAGCGGCAGCTTCGGGGTGCTGGCGCTGGCCCGCCGCTCCGAGCGGGCGCGCTCGCGGGCCGAGCGCAAGGTCGGCGAGTACGCCCAGCTGCAGGCGTTCATGGACCACACCCCGGCGGTGATCTTCACCCGGGGCCCGGACGGCCGCTTCCGCTCCGTCAACTCCCGCTTCCAGCAGGTCTTCGACGTCCCGCTGGAGCGGATCATCGGCAGCCGGGTCGAGGACCTGCTGCCGCCGGACGCGGCGGAGGCGGCCGCCGCCGGGGACCGCGCGGTACTGGCCCACGGCCGCGCGGTGCAGCTGGAGACCGTCATGCCGCAGGCGGACGGGCCGCACTCCTTCCTGACCACGCTCTTCCCGCTCACCGACGACTCCGGGACGCCCTACGCGGTCTGCGGGGTGGCGCTGGACGTCACCGACCGGGTGCTCGCCCGGCGCGAGATCGAGCAGCAGCGGCAGCGCTTCCGCGACCTGCTGGAGGCCGGCCCGGACGCCACCGTCATCTCCGACGGCGAGGGCCTGATCGTCATGGTCAACGCCCAGGCCGAGAAGCTGCTCGGCTGGGAGCGGGCGGAGCTGCTCGGCCGACCGCTGGCACTGCTGCTGCCCGACGGCGCCGAGCGGGCCGAGCAGGACGGCGCCGACCTCTGCGCCCGCCACCGGGACGGCCGCGAGTTCCCGGTCGAGATCAGCATGAGCCCGCTGATGACCGAGGACGGCCTGCTGGTCTCCGCCGCGATCCGCGACATCACCGAGCGCCGGCAGGCCGAGGCCGAACGCCGGGCCCTCTACGAGCAGCAGCGGCAGACCGCGCTGACGCTCCAGCACAGCCTGATGGGCACGCCCCCGGTCCTGCCCCGGCTGCCCAGCGCCAGCCGGTACCTGGCCTCGGCCCAGGAGGCCGGGGTCGGCGGCGACTGGTTCGACCTGGTCCCGCTGGACGGCGGCCGGACCGGCGTGCTGATCGGGGACGTGATGGGCCGGGGCGTGGACGCCGCCGCGGTGATGGGCCAACTCCGGGCCGCCGCCCACGCCCTGGCCCAGACCGGGATGGGCCCGGACCGGCTGCTGACCGCCCTCGACCTGTTCGTCAGCGAGTTGCCCGACCAACTCGTCACCTGCTGCTACCTGGTACTCGACCCGGCCGCCGGCGAACTCACCGTCTGCTCGGCCGGCCATCTGCCGGCCCTGTTGGCACTGCCCGCCGCCGCACCCGAGCCGCTGGACGCGCCGATCAGCGTCCCCCTCGGCGTCGGCGGCGTCCCGCACACCCAGACCACCCGCCCGCTGCTGCCCGGCACCACCCTGTTGCTCTACACCGATGGCCTGGTGGAGACGCCGGACACCGACATCGACCGGCGCATCGAGCTGCTGGCCGACACCCTCGGCAGCGCCCTGGCCGACAGCCCCGACAGCGCCGACAGCCTCGACCGGATCGCCGACCGGCTGCTCTGCACCCTGCTCCCGGTCCCCGAGGAGCACGACGACGACGTCACCCTGCTGCTGCTCCGCCTCCCGGCGGCCGAAGGCGCCACCGGGTAGCGCAGCCGGGTAGCCCCACCGCCCCGGTCAGCCCTGTCCGCGCAGTACCGGCCAGACGACCCGGGGGTGGAACAGCGAGGCAGGCGGCGCCAGCAGGGACATCACGTCGACGAAGGCGCTGCAGACGGACTCGTCGCGGCAGGACTGGGCGATGACCCGGTCGAGGTAGCGGTGCTGGAGCCGGATCAGCGAACCCGAGGGACCGCCGACGGTGCTGCTGAAGCGGACGTCCTCGGCGGAGGACATCATCCAGGCGTTCTTGGCGACCGTGGCGACCCCGCGCTGCACCCGGCGGGTCACCGAAGGATCCGCGCCGAACTCGCGCACGGTGTCGCGCAGCACCAGCGCGCCCAGCGCGGCGATCGACATCCCCTGGCCGTAGACCGGGTTGAAGGTGCAGGCGGCGTCGCCGAGGACGACCAGCCCGGCCGGCGCGCCCTGCTCGTAGTGGCGGCGGACGCTGGGCCCGGCCCGAAAGCCCCTCACCTCGCCCTCGGGCTCGGCCTCGGCCAGCACCTCGTTCAGCAGCGGGTCGCGCAACCGGTCGAGCTGGGCCGCGAAGCCCTCCTCCCCGGGCGCGGGCTCCGCCCCGCGCATCCCGCCGACACTGACGATCCAGCGGTCCCGCTCGACCGGGAGCAGCACGCCGAGGCGCGGATGGTCGGGTGCCTGGGTCTGGATGTAGACGACCGAGCGCGGCGCGTCGGTGCCCGGCGGCCGGCGGTAGAAGCGGGTGCTGTAGGCGACGCCGGCGTCGACGCTCTCCTCGGCGGTCTCCGGGCAGCCGAGCTCCCGCAGCCACTTCCCCGTCGCCGAGGTCCGTCCGGAGGCGTCGACGACCAGGTCGGCCCGGATCTCCTCGACCGGGCCGCCGGCCCCGCCGCGCTCCCGCACGGTGACCCCGGTGATGCCGGAACGGCCGCCGAGCAGCCCCACCACCTCGGTGCCCTGCCGGAACTCCACCGACTCCTCGGCCTCGGCCCGCCGCCGCACCGCCGCGTCCAGCAGCGGACGGGTGCAGCAGGTGATGGTCAACTCGCTGGTGTAGCGCGGGAACCAGCCGCCGGAGCTCAGCCAGCGCAGTCCGGTCGGCACCGGCACCCGGACCGCGCCGGCGGCCGCCAGCTCGGCGTCCAGGCCGGGTATGAGCTGCTGCAACGCCCGGCGTCCGCTCTCCAGCAGCAGGTGGGCGTGGCGCCCCTGCGGGGTTCCGGGCCGGAAGGCCGCCCCGTCGGGGTAGCGGTCCCGCTCGACCACCACGATCCGCTCGACCCGTCCCACCAGCGCGCTGGCCGCCAGGCACCCGGCTATGCCGCCGCCGATCACAACTGCCCTGCCCCGCGTTCCAGTTGTCATGGCGTCGAGATTAGCGGACCGGACCGGACGTGCACAGACGAACAACTGTCGGATCAGCCGAGGGCGGTGGATCAGCGCGGTGACGAGGGACACCTCGCCGTCGCGCCGCCGGTGCGGGCCGACCGGTCGGCAGGCGTGCGGATGCACCCCCACGGAGGACGCCCGTTCGGCCGAGCCACGGCTCCCGGCCCACCGGGAAGCGGCGTGGCACGCTGGGGCGGAAAAGAAGCGGACAGCTCGGACAGCACACATCAGGACTGAGTACCTCAGGGGCGCGCGTGTCGGACAGCCAGGAAGCCCATCCGGACGCCGCCTCGGCGGTGCTCGCCGAAGAGCGCCGGCTCCGGCACGACCTCGGCTTCTGGGGACTCACCGCGATCGGGTTCTCCAACATCCTCGGCTCGGGCTGGCTCTTCGCCGCCATGTACGCGGCCCAGACCGCCGGCCCGGCCGCACTGCTGTCCTGGCTCGCCGCCGGACTGCTGTGCGCGCTGGTCGCGCTGGTGATGGTGGAGCTGGGGGTCTCCCGGCCGGAGGGCGGCGGCACCGTCCGCTGGCCGCTGCAGGCCTCCGGACGGCTGGTCGGGACGCTGATCGGCTGGTCGACGCTGCTGTCGGTCGGCGGCACCGCCGCCGAGATCAGCGCGATCATGCAGTACGCCGGGCACTACCTGCCCTGGCTCTACCGCAACGGCGGCCTGACCGGGGCCGGCGTGGCGGTGGCCATGGGGCTGAGCGTGGTGCTGACCGCGCTCAACTGGTTCGCCGTGCGGATCTTCGCCCGACTCAACAACCTGGTGTCGGTCTTCAAGGTCGCCGTCCCGGTGCTCACCGTGGTCGCACTGCTCGCCTCCGGCTACCACTCGGGACGGCTGACCGACCCGGCCAACGGCGGCTTCGCCCCCTACGGCTACCCGGCCGTACTCAGCGCGCTGGCCGGCGGCGGCATCGTCTACTCGCTGAACGGCTTCCAGGCCCCGCTGGACTTCTCCGGCGAGACCCGGGACCCGCGCCGGACCATGCCCGGGTCGGTGCTGGCCGGCATCGGCCTGGCGCTGCTGCTCTACCTCGGGCTCCAGTTCGCCTTCCTCTTCAGCGTCCCGGAACGGCTCCTCGGCCACGGCTGGGCGGGCGTCGACTTCGACTCGCCCTTCGGCCAGCTCGCACTGCTCCTCAACCTCCAGTGGGTCTCCAGCCTGCTCTATGTGGACGCGGTGGTCTCCCCCGGCGGCTCCGCCTATGTCGGCGTCGCCATCGACGCCCGGCACACCTACGCGCTCGCCAAGAACGGCACCATCCCGCGCCTCTTCATGCGGGTCAGCACCGCGACCGGGGTCCCGCAGCGGGCGCTGCTGCTCAACCTCGTGGTGATCCTGGTCTTCCTGCTGCCCTTCGGCGGCTGGCAGCAGATCGTCAGCGTGATGGGCGACCTCTACCTGCTGATCTACTCCGCCTCGGCGGTGGCCGTCGCCGTCTTCCGCTCCCGCCCGGACGCCGCGGGGACCGGCTGGGTGCGCGGGCTCGACTGGATCGCCCCGGTGAGCTTCGTCGTCTCCGGCGAGTTCATCTACTGGTCCGGCTGGCACGACCTCCGGCTCGCCCTGCCGATGGTGCTGATCGGGCTGCCGCTCTTCCTGCTGCTCCGCCCCGAGCAGCGCGAGGAGGCCACGCTGGCCGCGGAACTCCGGCGCGGCGCCTGGCTGCTGGCCTACCTGCCGGTGCTGGTGCTGCTCTCCTGGCTGGGTTCGTTCAAGGGCTCGGACCACCTCCGCGCCCCCTACGACTCGCTCACCGTCGCCGTCGTCTCGGCAGCCGTCTTCGTCTGGGCCGTCCGCTCCGGCCGCTCGCTGCCGACCGCCGGCGGCTAGGCGCGGGCGCGAGGAGGCAGACTGTCCCGCTACACCCGGCGTCGAGATCGGAGCAGATGATGGATCGGAGCACATGATGAAGGCAGTCCGTTTCCAGCGCTTCGGCGGCCCGGAGGTGCTGGAGCTCGTGGAGCTCCCCGATCCGCATCCGGGGCCCGGCGAGGTCCGGATCGCGGTGCGCGCCGCCGGTGTCAACGCGAGCGACTGGAAGAAGCGCCAGGGGCTGATGGACCAGGAGCTCCCGCAGACCCTGGGCTACGAGGCGGCGGGCGTCGTCGACGAGCTCGGCGAGGGCGTGGCGGACGTGGCCCTCGGCGATCGCGTGTTCGGCTTCTGCACCGAGGGCGCGGCCCAGGCCGAGCTGGCGGTGCTCGCCCACTACGCGCCGGTCCCGCCGTCGCTCGACCTCCCCGGCGCAGCCACGCTGCCGGCCGCCGTCGAGACCGCCACCCGCGCCCTCGACCAGCTCGGCGTCACCAGTGGCGACACGCTGCTCGTCAACGGCGCCTCCGGCAGCGTCGGCAGCGCAGCCGTGCAGCTGGCGGTGGTGCGCGGGGCGCGCGTGATCGGCACCGCCGGCCCGGCCAACCACGAGTACCTCCGCTCGCTGGGGGCCGAGCCCGTCGCCTACGGCGAGGGCCTGGTCGAGCGGGTGCGCGCGCTCGCGCCTGAGGGGGTCGACCTCGCCCTCGACGTCGCCGGGAGCGGCGTCCTGCCCGAGCTGATCGGCCTCGCCGGTGGCCCCGCGCAGGTCGTGACGATCGCCGACTTCGCCGGCGCCCGGCAGCACGGGGTGCGGTTCAGCCGCGGCGACTCCGGCCGCGCAATCCATGTGCTGGACCGGATCGGCGAGTTGATCGAATCCGGCCGCTTCACGCGGCCGGTCGCGCAGACCTTCCCGCTCGCCGAGGTCGCCGAGGCCCACCGCGTCGGCGAACACGGCCACGCCCGGGGCAAGCTCGTGCTGGTGGTCGACGCTCCGGCGCCCGGGTCCGACTGAGGCACCGGTCCGGCACGACCGAAGAGCCCCGCTGCCCCGTCGTGACGGGGCAGCGGGGCTCAGGCCGTTCGGGCCGTTCGGGTCAGCGCACCGGGCCCTACTTGACGACGGTGACCTGGCGGAACTGGAAGCCGCTCAGCAGCTCGGCGGACTTCCCGTTGCCGAGGGAGGTCGTGCCGGTCAGCGAGACCGGCGTGCTCGCGGCGCCGTTGCCGTCGACCACCCGGAGCCGCAGCGCCACCTGGTGGTCGGCGCCGTTGGCAATGCTGCCGGTGAACGAGGGCAGCATCCAGGCGTTCTCGTTGTACTCGTTCTGGAGCGTGACCCAGTGACCGTTCTCCCAGGCGTCAAGCGCCAGCAGCGGCCGCTTGACCGCGCCGTTGCCGTAGCCGGCGACCGCCGACGAGAACTGGGTGGCGAAGGTGCCGTGCACGGCCGCGCCGGTGTAGTTCGCCATGTTCAGGTCCAGCAGCAGCGGCTTGCCGGGGGCCACGGTGCCGCCGCCGGTGAGGAACTCGGCGAACGGGCGGGAGTGGCCCACCGCGATGCCGAGGTCGACCGAGCTGCCGCTGCCCGCGAGCGAAGCGTTCAGCGGGCCGCCGAGGGCCCGGAAGCCGAGGCTGAGGTCGGGGTCGTTCGCGGGGAAGGAGCTCGTGACGCTGTAGTCGAGCTTCCAGGTGTAGCTGGCCCGGGCCGGGAGGGAGAACTCGGTTCCGGCGGGCTTGCCGGCGGGGGCGAGGGTGTCGGCGATCAGGCCGTCGTAGCCTGCCTCGACCAGTCGGGTCGCCGGGGCCTGGACGGCCTGCACCGTGCGGCCCACCTCGCTGCTGGTGATCGGGATGACCCCGTTGCTGCCGCCGAGGACCATCGGCTTGAAGGACACCGCGCGGCCGGTGTTGTTGTGCACGGTGAGGGTGACCGTGGCGGTACCGGCGCCGCGCAGCAGCGAGGGCGCGGCGTACTGGGTGGTGCTGGTGGTGATGGACAGCGGCGTCACCGGGGCCTGCGCCGGCGCCGTCGCGGCGTTGGCGACGGCGGGGAGCAGCAGGCTTCCGCACGCCAGCGCGGCGGTGGCGATGGCAGTGACGGCGGCGGCACGACGACGGAACATAGACATAATTGTCCCCCAGGAATGGTGAAAGTGCTGAGTGCGGTGCGGGCGGTGCCGCAACAGGCGTTGCCAGTTGCCTCAGGTCAGCGGTCGCTGCTGCCGATGGTGACCAGGCCGGTCTCGTAGGCGACGACGACCGCCTGGGCCCGGTCGCGCAGGCCGAGCTTGGCCAGGATCCGGGCGACGTGGGTCTTCACCGTCGCCTCGGACAGGGTGAGCCGGGCCGCGAGTTCGGCGTTGCTCAGGCCCCGGGCCAGCAGACCCATCACCTCGCGTTCGCGCGGGGTGAGCGTGGCCAGGTCGCGGTGGACCGAGGCGGCCTCCGGGTCGCGCCGGGCGAAGCGCTCGACCAGCCGTCGGGTGATCGCCGGGGCCAGCAGCGCGTCGCCGCTGCGGACCATCCGCACCGCGCCGGCCAGGTGCTCCGGGCTGACGTCCTTCAGCAGGAAGCCGCTGGCCCCGGCCGAGAGCGCGGCGTAGACGTACTGGTCGAGGTCGAAGGTGGTCAGGATGATCACGCGCGGGCCCTCGGTACCGTCCGGGCCGGCCGGGGCGCCGCCGACTATCCGGCGGGTGGCCTCCAGGCCGTCCATCTCCGGCATCCGGATGTCCATCAGCACCACGTCCGGGCGGGTGCGCCGGACCGCCTCGACCGCCTCGATGCCGTTGTTCGCCTCGGCCACCACCTCGATGCCCTCGGACATCAGGATCATCCGGAAGCCGGTGCGCACCAGCGCCTGGTCGTCGGCGACCACCACCCGCAGCGACTCGGTCACGAACTCTCCAGGGGGATCAGCGCACTGACGCGGTAGCCGCCGCGCAGACGGGGGCCCGCCTGCACGGTCCCACCGTAGACGGCCAGCCGCTCGCGCAGGCCGACAAGTCCGCGTCCGCTGCCCGAGGAGGCGGAGGCGCTCGGCCGGCCGCCGGTGTCGGCGACCTCGACCCGCAGGTGGTCGGCGGCGTACTCGACGACCACCTCGGCGGTGGCGCCGCCCGCGTGCTTCACGGTGTTGGTCAGCGCCTCCTGCACCACCCGGTAGGCGGCGAGTTCGACGCCCGGCGGCACCGGACGCCGCTCCCCGGTCACGGTCAGTGCGACCGGCAGACCGGCCGAGCGCACCCCGCCCACCAGCGCCTCCAGCCGGTCCAGGCCCGGCTGCGGGCTGAGCCCGGCCGCCCCTGGTGCGTCCGGGCCCTCCGAGTCCATCGTCAACAGGCCCATCACGTGCCGGAGTTCGGTCATCGCCGCGCGACCGCTCGCCTCGACCGCGAGCAGCGCCTCCCGGGAGAGGTCCGGGGCCTTGTCCATGATCTTGCGCGCGGCCCCGGCCTGGATCACCATCACCCCGACGTTGTGGGTCACCACATCGTGCAACTCCCGCGCAATCCGCGCCCGTTCGTGCTCGACCGCGAGGTCCAGCGCGGCGACCTGCTCGCGCTCCAGCGCGGCCAGCCGGGCCCGGCCCTCGTCCGCGCGGCGGCGCCACATCCGGATCTCCCAGGCCGCCGCGAAGACCGGGACCACGACCAGCAGCGCGACCACGGCGTTGGGGAAGTCCGGCAGCTTGGCCGGCGCGAACAGGTACGCCAGCACCGCGACCGCCACCGGCAGGCTCAGCAGCGTCGGCAGCGGCCGGGGGCCGTGGGCGGCGGCGGCGTAGGCGGCCACGATGCAGAGGACCCCGGCGTAGTAGGCCACGTCCGGGGAGTCGTTCCGGATCAGCAGGGTCAGCGCGAGCACGGCCCAGAGCACGGTCACCGGGAACCGGCGGCGCAGCAGCAGCGGCAGCGCCGCCAGCGGCACCAGCAGGCCCCAACGGATGGGCGCCGAACCGGTCGGCCCGCCGCCGACGGCCTCGACGTAGTGGACGCCGGCGAGGACCAGCAGCAGCGCCAGCACCGCGTCGAACACCCAACTACGCACCGTGGCCGGCCGCCCGGTCGGCGGCACGCCCCCCACCCGGTGCCACAACTCTGCGGCCAGTGCCCGCAGTCGGTCCGGCCCTGCCGCATTCGTCACACGATCATTCTCGCGAAGCCGGGCCCCGGGCACACCCCGCCGGGCGGGCGTACCGCTGCACCGCTCGACTACATCTCAAGGATGACTCCGAGCCGGGTCGTCCCAGCACGGTAGCCGATCTGAACAGTCCGGCCGACGTGCGGCAACACCCCCCGCCCATAGCTTCGTCGCTGCCAGCCGGAGCGACCAGGGAGAGCACCCAATGACCACGCCAGTCATCGAGTTGAGCGGCGTCAGCCGACAGTACGACGCCGGACCGGCGGCACTGGACCAGGTGTCGTTGACGATCGCCACCGGGGAGTCGGTAGCGATCGTCGGACCGTCCGGCAGCGGGAAGTCCACCCTGCTCAACCTGGTGGCCGGGCTGGACCGGCCGACCACCGGCACCGTCACCGTCGACGGGACGCGGGTGGACACCCTGAACGAGACCGGCTCGGCCCGCTACCGCCGGGCCAAGGTCGGCATGGTCTTCCAGTTCTTCAACCTGCTGGACGACCTGACGGTCACCGACAATGTGCTGCTCCCCGCCGAACTGGCCGGGATGGCCCGCGCCGAGGCGCGGCAGCGGGCGGCGCTGCTGCTCGACCGGCTCGGCATCGCCCGGCACGCGCAGGCCCACCCGGACCGGCTCTCCGGTGGCCAGCGCCAACGCGTCGCGGTGGCAAGGGCACTGATGAACCGTCCGCCGCTGCTGCTGGCGGACGAGCCGACCGGCGCCCTGGACTCCGCCTCCGGCGAGGACGTCCGCGCGCTGCTCAACGAGCTGCACGCGGACGGGCAGACGATCGTCACCGTCACCCACGACCTGGGCCTGGCCCGGGCCTGCGCCACCCGCACCGTCTCCCTCGTCGACGGCCGGATCGCCTCCGACGTCCGGACCGGCTCCAACAGCGCGACGGAGGTCGTCCGATGAGCGGGCTCGGAAAGGTGGTGCGTTCCGGCGTCCGGCGCCGGAAGGTGCAGACGCTGGTGACCGGGACCGCCGCGATGATGGCGGTGACCGCGTCGGTCCTCGGCGGCTCGCTGCTGGTGGCCTCCAACGACCCGTTCGACCAGGCCTTCGACCGGCAGCACGGCGCGCAGCTGACCGCCCAGTTCGACGCCGGGCGGACCAGCGCCGCCCAGCTCGCGGCCTCCGCCCACGCCCCCGGGGTCACCGCCGCCGCCGGTCCGTTCCGGACCGCGACGGTCGACCCGCACGGCGGCGCCGACCTCGGCCTCCCGGCCGGCCTCAGCCTCTCGCCGATGACCCTGGTCGGCCGGGCGGACAGTGGCGGTGCGGTCGACGACGTCGCGCTGACCCAGGGCCACTGGGCGACCGGCCCCGGGCAGCTGGTGCTGTCCACCGCCTACAACGGCCCGACCGACCTGCTCGGCGCCCGGCTGGACTTCCCCGGCCTGCCCGGCGACCCGGTGCTGACCGTGGTCGGCCTCGCCCAGTCGGTCAGCCTCACCGCCGACGGCTGGGTGGCGCCGTCCGAGATCACCGCGCTGACCGCGCCCGGATCGGCCGGCGGCTACCAGATGCTCTACCGCTTCGCCGAGGCCGGCACCACCGCGCAGATGGCCGCCGACCGGTCCGCGGTCGCCGCCGCGACTCCCGCCGGGGCACTGGTCGGGGTGGAGTCCTGGCTGGACACCAAGCAGGGCACCGACCGCAACACCGCGCTGTTCGTGCCCTTCCTGATCGCCTTCGGGCTGCTCGGGGTGCTGATGTCGGTGCTGATCGTCGGCAATGTGGTGGCCGGCGCGGTCGGCAGCGGGATCCGCCGGATCGGCATCCTGAAGGCCCTCGGCTTCACCCCGGCCCAGGTCGTCCGTGCCTACATGGGCCAGGCGCTGCTCCCGGCCGCGGTCGGCACCGTCCTGGGGGCGGTCGCCGGGAACGCCCTGTCCGTGCCGGTGCTGTCCGCCACCGCGCAGGTCTACGGCACCACCACGGCCGGGGTCGACCCCGGAGTCGCCCTGGCCGTGGTCGCCGGGACGCTCGGCCTGGTGACCGTCACCGCCTGGGCCGCCGCGCTTCGCGCCGGACGGCTGCGCACCGTCGACGCCCTCGCCGTCGGACGCAGCTCCCGCTCCCGACGCGGCCGGCGCGCCGCCGGGCCGGCCGCCCGGCTGCCGCTGCCCCGGCCGGTCCGCCTCGGTCTGGCCCGGCCCTTCGCCCGGCCCGCCCGAACTGCCTCGATGGTCGCCGCGATCGTCTTCGGCGCCGCCGCCGTCACCTTCGCCACCGGCATGTCCTCCTCGCTCGCCTGGGTACAGGCCGCGAAGAACCACGACAACGCCGATGTGGTGATCCAGGCCTTCGGGCCGCCGTCCGCCCCCGGGCAGCCCGCCGCCAAGCAGCTGACCCCGGCCTCGACCGACCCCGCCGCGATCACGGCGGCGATCCTGGCCCAGTCCGGCACGCTGCACTACTACGCCTCCGCCGAGAGCCAGGTGTCCGTCGCCGGGGTCTCCGGCTCCACCAACGTCTTCTCCTTCACCGGCGACTCCTCCTGGGCCGGCTTCAAGATGGTCGAGGGACGCTGGTTCGACGCCCCCGGCGAGGCCGTCGTGCCCTCCACCTTCATGACCGCCACCTCCACCACCATCGGCGACACCGTCACCCTGGTCGACCAGGGACGATCCATCCCGGTCCGGATCGTCGGCGAGGTCTTCGACCCGCACGCCCAGACCAACGAGGTGCTGACCGACGCGGCCACCATCGCCGCCGCCGAGCCGGACCTGCACCCTGCGGGCTACTCCATCAAGCTCAAGCCCGGCACGGACCGGACCGCGTACCTCGCCGGACTGAACCGCGCGCTCACCCCGCTGGGCGTCACCGCCACGGCAGACCCCGGCAGCGCCGGCACCAGCGGCACCATCGTGATCCTCGACGCGCTGACCGCCGCGCTCACCCTGATGCTGGTCGCCGTCGCCGCCATGGGCGTGCTGAACACCGTCCTGCTCGACACCCGGGAGCGGGTCCGCGAGATCGGCATCGCCAAGGCAGTCGGGATGACTCCGCGGCAGACCATGGCCATGGTGCTCTCCTCGGTCGCGCTGATCGGCGTGGTCGGCGGGGCGATCGGCCTGCCGCTCGGGCTGCTGATCCACTCGGTCACCGTCCCGGCCATGGGGCGCAGCGCCGGACTGGTGTTCCCCGCCTCGGCCATCGACATCTACCCGGTGCCGGAGCTGGTCCTGCTCGGCCTCGGCGGCCTGGCCATCGCGCTGCTCGGCGCGCTGCTCCCGGCCGGCTGGGCGGCCCGCACCCGCACCGTCACGGCGCTGCGCACCGAGTGAGCGGGCCTGCAGCACCGGGGCAGGCGCGGGGCGGGCGCGGAGAAAATCCCTCGCGCCCGCCCCGGTCCCGTCCCTACCATCGACAACAGCGCGCCGGGGACCTCAGCAACTCCCAAGTCCTGTCATTCGGCGCCTGATTGACCCGTAGCTCAGCGGACAGAGCACCCGGCTACGAACCGGGGTGTCGCAGGTTCGATCCCTGCCGGGCCAACGCCTCGGGCGCGTGTCCGCCGCCAGCGACAGGCGGAATACGCCCGTGCCGACAACCGGACGCTCCCTCAACCGACCTCTGTCCAGGCCGTGTTCGACAGGGTGCAGGGTCCACCGGCGTGGACGGCGAGCCGACCGTCGGCGACGTCCAGGGCGACCGTTGCCAGCGTCTCCCAGCGCTTGCCGAGCGGCGCGCCCGGCTCCACGTGGCAGCAGAGCTCCGCGCCCTGGTCTGCGTGGCAGGTGAGGACGCGGACGAGCGCGTCGCGATCCGGCGCGGCAAGGCTCGCCGTGCGCTGCTGCAGGGCCGCTCGCCGGTGGTAGGTGTCCGGGTCCTCGGTCCCGAAGGTCTCGCCGCGCGCGAGCTCCGGGTCGACGAAGTGGTTGCTGCGGAGCAGGAATCCGCCCTGCTCCGGGCGCAGCAGCGCCGAGCCGGCCGGGCTCAGCTCGACCGTCGCGGCGGCGGCCCGGCCCTCCGACCGCCCGGCCAGGGTCAGCGAGCTGGAGGCCGCGACCGGGGTCGTCCGCGCCAGCTCAACGGCCTCGTCCACGGTGGCGCACCTGTCCAGCACGACCCGCTCACCGTGGCCGACACCGACCTCGCCGAACTCCCGGTGCTGCTGACCGTCGTCGACGGCCGCCCCACCCACCGGGCCGACCACCTCTGACCGGTGGTAGATCAGTCCCACCACCGATGCAACTGAACCCCCTGCCGAGGCGTAAACACTGCGGCGGCGCCCGAGGGCGGGCAGCGCACAGATCGGCAGGTCCAAGGACGAGGGGAGGTGCGGTGGCAGAAAAGCGAGGTCTCGACTTCGACGACTTCTACGCCGCGACATACCGGCGGGTGGTGGGACAGGTGTACCTGATGACGGGCAGCATGGCCGAGGCCGAGGACTGCGTGCAGGAGGCCTACGCACGCGCCTGGCAGCGGTGGTCCAAGGTCAGTCGGCACGAGGCGCCGGAGGCGTGGGTGCGCACCGTCGCCTACCGCCTCTCCGTCTCGGCCTGGCGGAAGGCGGTGAACCGGCTGTCCGCGCACCGGCGCGGCGCGGCCGGGGAGGAGCTGCCCGGCCTGAGCCCGGACCACTTGGCGCTGGTGGCCGGACTGCGGAAGATCCCGGTCGAGCAGCGGAACGCGATCGTCCTGCACCATCTGGTCGGGCTGTCGGTGCAGGAGGTCGCCGCCCAGACGGAGAGCCCGGAGGGCACGGTCAAGGCCCGGCTGGCGCGGGGCCGCAAGGCACTCTCGCCGCACCTCAGCGAAGAGTGGGACGACGCCGCGCCCCCGCCGGGCGCACGCCCGGCAACCGGCGTACGTCCCGCGACTGGGAAGGAGTTCTGACCGTGGCCCAGAAGATCGACGATTTCCAGAGCATCGACCCGGAGCGCTTCGAGGACCTGCTCTCCGCAGTCTCCGCCGGCGCAGCCGCCGCCGCCCGTCCGCCGGGTTCCGACGCCGCCCGTGCGCGCGGCCGACAGCGCGGGATGCGGCGCAGGGTGGTGCTGACCGCGGTGCCGGTGGCCCTGGCCACCGTGGGCGGGCTGGTCGGCTACAGCCTGGCGGGCAGCGGTTCCGGTCCGGCGCCCCTCCCGGCGACGCCCGCGACCGCCCCGGCGACAGCCGCCCCGGCCCCGAGCGCCTCCAGTGCCACCGGGAAGCCGGCCCGGGCCGCCGCCACTCCGACGCTCTCGCTCAACCTGCCGAACGCCCTGGCCGAGGGGGCGCTGAACCAGGTCTCCTTCACCGTCGACAACACCGGCGCGGCCCGCACCACCACCGTCTCCGTCGACCTCGGCACGCCGACCTCGGCGACCCCGAACGCGACGGCACCGGACGAGGCGGCCGTCGCCGAGCGGCTCGACCCGGCGTCGGGTGCCTGGCTCTCCGTTCCGGTCCAGTACCAGGCGGTGGCGGTGGGCCCGTCGGCCGACGTCGCGACCTTCACACTGAGCCTGCCCGCCGCCGGCAGCGTCACCCAGTCCCTGCGGATCATCCCGGTCGGCACCACCGACGTGGACCTCGGCGTCCGGCTCGGCGGTGGTGGCACTCCGGCGGTCACCGACTCGCGCGATCTGCCGCTGGTCAAGCCCTCGTTGACGGCCATCGGTCCGGCGACGGTCAGTACCGCGACCACCTCGGGCGAGTTCGACTTCACCCTCACCAACTCGACCGCAGGCTCCTACTCCGACATCCAGCTGCACCTCAACGCCTACGGCTCCACGCCGGACTGCTCGTTCAGCCCGTTCCCGACCGCCCAGTGGTCGGACGGCGGGGCCTGGCAAACGGTCTCGCTGGCCACCGCCTGGCCGCTGCTGGACACGGTGTCGCTGACGCCTGGTCAGCACGTGCTCGTCAGAGTGAAGTTGCCGGTTCCGGCGACGACGCCCTCGTGCCTGGCCCGGGGCCAGGTGGGCATGATCGCGCAGACCCCGGGCGCCGGCAACGCGCTCCAGTCCGGAACGCCCAGCGACACCCAACCGCCGGCACTCAACCTGCTGACCGACTCACCGTTCTTCACGGTCCTCCACGGCTGACCGGCTCAGCACCGCCCCTCCCCCACCGGCCGCCACCGGTCCGACCGCGGCGAATCCGACGCGACCGGACCGGTGGCCCCACCGCCCCCGGCGAATCGAACAGGCTCGCCGAGTCCATGGCTAGGATCGCTCAGCCAGGGCAGCAGCGGGACAGGGCCGGGGGCAGTCGGCGGACCCACCGGCTGCAGCGACTACCCCCGGATGACGGACCGGGCGGGAACGCCCGAGTTGGCTGCCGCCTCCGGCAGAGCCTGACCGCTCCCGCGCGAATCGATTTCCCGACGGGCACCGGGAATTGCGGCCACCGCCCGCTGCTCTGCGGTCCTTCCGGACGCAATGCGCAATATCCCGCCCGAATCCGAACGACGACGGATATCAGCATGGAGGCCATCGGCGCCGAAGCCATCGGCGCCGGAACAGGAAACCGAAGCGATCACGGCAATGTCGTCACGGCAGTCGCGACAGAGCCCGTCGACGAATACGTGCGGACGCCCCGGAACGCCGCACTCGTGACACTCGCGCATCAACCTCAACCGGGCCGGTACAGCCTCCGGCGCGGCCACGGTCGGTGGCGGCGGCATGTTGTTGAGCAGCCGGGTCCGGGTGAAGGCGGCCGGGCTGAAGATCTCCGGCGGCAGCCCGACGGTGAGGGCCTGGAGCAACTGCTCCCTGGTGATGCCCTGGGCCAACCACGCCGAGGCCAGGCCCTGGAGGCCCGCGCAGTCCCGGGCCGAGAGGATCAGCCGGGCATCGAGTCGGCCGAGTTCGGCCAGCGCGGAGTAGGCCGCAGCAGCGGTCGGCTCGGCGGGCGCCGACTCCCTGGCCGGCGGCACCACGTCGGCCCCGGAGGCGCGGGTCGCAGCAGCGCGGAGAGCACCTGCACAGGGTTCAGGATCGTGGGATTCATGCGGGCCCGCCGCCAACTGCGGCGGATCCGGCGATCCGTCAACCTGGAGGAACTCGTTCCACCAGGCGTCGTCGTGTGCGACCCGCGAGAACCAGGTGCGGTACGCCCACCGAAGCCGACTGCCCTCGCCCACCGTCTCCTTGACCCGCCGCAGGTGCCCGGCCGTGGTCAGCGTACGCAGCGCGGAACTCACGGCCGCCTGGCCGTAGCGGGGTTGGGCCCCGGCGAGAGTCTTGATGTCCATCAGGCTGCCCTCGGGCATCCCGTCGATCATCGCGGCCAGGTATGCCTCGCGTTCCGGCAGGTGCTCGAAATGGTTCGTCTGCTTCCGGTTTTGACCGGGAATCAGCCGCTTGCCGTATCCCGGCCTGGCCATCGCGCGCACAGCGGTAGAGTCGTTGTCAGCCATCAGGGTCGCTTTCAGAGTCGTCGATCATGCTGGCGAGACCCCGGTCAGGTGTTGCCACACCTCCGGGGTCGCTTTCATTTCCGGACGCTAGACCCTCAAGACACTCCGTTGCAAGCCGATCACCTATAGTCATATCGCCGCTCGCGCGGGCTGGGTGGGAGGGTGGGTTGTATCCAAACCACCCACTTCCTTTGGATGGCGCTCGGCCCTCGAAGCCAGCAGCTTGAGCACCGAGAACCCCTCACCGAAATCAGTGCTGATCCGCAGGCCACACCCCCTGCGCAGGGAAATCCAGAATAAATTTCCGTCACCCCCGCCGAGATCGCACCCCGAGCGCCGACACCCCGAGCCCCGACGGGCCGACGGGCCGATCGCCTACTGAGCCGGTGCGACGGAGCAGTTGTACGTCCTGCCGCCGCTGTCAGTCAGGACGCCGTCGAGATGCGTGACCGAATCCAGCGGCACGGGTGCCGTGAAGTTGCCGGCACCGGGCTGGGCCTGGCCGTTATGGCTGTACACATTGCCGCCGCTGTCGGTCATGTGAGTGACGAGCTCACCAGGGACGGTGGTGGTCACGCCCCAGAGCGTGTAGGTGTCGTCCCCGGCCTGATAGGTGATCGCGCACTGCGGGTCGCCGGAATGCGTCCAGGGCGGCGTCGGATTCGGCGCAACCGCATAGGAGGCCAGTGCCACCACGCAGAAGCCGCCGACGACGAGAAGCACCTTCTGACTATTGCTCAACTTGCGTAGTCGAGACCCGACATATCCACTCATGGCTCCCTCCCCTGTCGCGTGCCCCCTTGGCACCGACAGGCAGAACCGTAGCGCCGCAACGCACCTGCGAACTCCGCCTCGGCTTCCACCTCACGGGCCGGCCGAAGAGGTAGCCGACCTGTTCCCTGATCACGGCTCCGGGACCAGGTGCCGGCGGCCGGCTATCTGCTCGAAGATCAGGTTGGTCCGGGTCTGCGCCACCGCCGGGTGGGTGGTGAGGTGGTCCACCACGAAGTCGCGCAGGGCGTCGGGGTGCGCGAGGGCGACGTGGAGCAGGTAGTCGTCCGATCCGGCCATGTGGAACACCGCCACGACGCCGGGCATGTCGGGGGCCGTGGCGCGGAAGCTCTCGTTCTGCTCGCGCGTGTGCGCCCTGAGCCGGACCGAGATCATCGCCTGCAGCGGCAGCCCGATCGCGGCAGGGGCGATGTCGGCCCGGAACCCGCGAATGACCCCGCGCTCGCGCAGCGCGCGCACCCGGGCCAGGCAGGTCGAGGGGGCGATGCCCACAGCCTCCGCAAGAGCGTTGTTCGGCGTGCGGGCGTTGTCGGCGAGGATCCGCAGGATCGCCCGGTCCACGTCGTCGATGGGCGGTCGGCGCGCTTCAGAAATATTCGGCACAACACCCAGAGTCCATCCCCCTACCGATGATTCGCAAGGGTTAAGCACAAGATTCCGAATCTTCTGCGGATTCCTTCCCACAACAGCGCCACAGGTTCCATTCTGGCTACCTATCGGACCGGCCCTCGCCAACCCTCCGACCCTGCGAACCGGGAGTGCTGTGCTATGAGCCGAACCGACACCCTGGCCGTACGAATAGCCCCCCTGGACGTGTCCACCCTCCTCAGCCCGCACGACCCGGCCCCGGTTCTGGCTCAGCAGCCGACCCAGGAGCCGGACGTCTGCGACTTCGAGCTCCCGACCGGCGGGCTGAGCGACGAGCAGCG
This sequence comes from uncultured Actinomycetota bacterium, assembly GCA_963743515.1. GTDB lineage: Bacteria > Actinomycetota > Actinomycetes > Streptomycetales > Streptomycetaceae > Streptacidiphilus. The sequence goes on along the minus strand of CAVUQN010000028.1, from coordinate 131,048 downwards.
CCTGCACGCCCTCGACTCGATGGACGCGTACCTGACGAGCAAGCGCCAGTACCTGCTCGGCTACCAGGCCACCCAGGAGATGGGCAGCGGTGCCTTCGACCTCGGCCGGTTCATGCACCACAACATCAACAACCTCGGCGACCCGTTCCAGAGCGGCGGCTACAAGCCGAACACCAAGGTCGTCGAGCGCGCGGTGCTCGACTACTACGCCGCGCTGTGGCACGCCCAGGGGCCGTACAACCCGGACGACCCCCAGTCGTACTGGGGGTACGTGCTGTCCATGGGCTCGACCGAGGGCAATATGTACGCGCTCTGGAACGCCAGGGACTACCTGAGCGGCAAGGCGTTGATCCAGCCGCCGACCGCGCCGTCCGGCGCCCCGCGCTACGTCCAGGCCCCGCCCGAGCCGAGCAACCCCAACGCCCGCCGCCCGGTGGCGTTCTACTCGGAGGACACCCACTACTCGTTCGCCAAGGCGGTCCACGTACTGGGCGTCGAGACCTTCGGCGCCGTGGGCATGGAGCAGTACCCGGACGAGTGCCCGCTGGCCGAACCCATGGCTCAGCCGCGCGAATGGCCGGCCGAGGTGCCCTCCCGCAGCGGTCCCTCGGGCAGCCCGTGGGACGGCACCGGCGAGATCGACATCGACGCCCTGGCCGTGCTGGTGGAGTTCTTCGCCGCCAAGGGACACCCGATCTTTGTCAGCCTCAACCTCGGCAGCACGTTCAAGGGCGCCCACGACGACGTCCGGCAGGTCTGCGAGCGGCTGCTGCCGATCTTCGAGAAGCACAACCTGATCCAGGGCGAGGTGGTGTACGGCAAGGACCCGAACACCGGCGAGCCGCTGGTCGACCTGCGCCGACGCTTCTGGATCCACGTGGACGGCGCCCTCGGCGCCGGGTACGCGCCCTTCATGCGGATGGCCGGCGCCGACCCGGCAGAGTTCGGCTGGACCCCCGACACCGACCTTCCGGAGTTCGACTTCGGCATCACGCTGCCCACCGAGCAGTTCGGCGACCTCGACATGGTCTCCTCGATCGCCATGAGCGGCCACAAGTGGCCCGGCGCACCGTGGCCGTGCGGCATCTACATGACGAAGGTCAAGTACCAGATCTCACCGCCGTCGCAGCCGGAGTACATCGGCGCGCCCGACACCACCTTCGCCGGCTCGCGCAACGGCTTCTCCCCGCTGGTGCTCTGGGACCACCTGTCCCGGCACTCCTACCAGGACCAGGTGGACCGGATCCGCCGAGCACAGCAGTTGGCCGGCTACCTGGAGCAGCAACTCCGCCGCCTGGAGCAGGAGCAGGGCGTCGAACTGTGGCCGGCCCGCACCCCGGGCGCCATCACCGTACGGTTCCGCAAGCCCAGCCCCGAGCTGGTGGCGAAGTGGTCGCTGTCCTCACAGGACGTCCTGATGGTCCCGGGCGACGAGACCACCCGGCGCAGCTATGTCCACGTCTTCCTGATGTCGTCGGTCGACCGCAGCAAACTGGACGCCCTCCTGCACGACCTCGCCAACGACCCCGCCATCCTCCGGCAGTCCGGCCCGCCGCGCCCCCGAACCGGCTCCCTCAACGGGGCTGCCCTGCCGGTGCGCTGAGCTCTTTCGTCAGGAATACCCGACTGGTGCCCGGCGGGTCGCACGGGACCTCGCCGAGGCGCTGCCAACCGTGCTTCCGGTAGAAGTCGGGGGCCTGGAAGCTGATCGTGTAGAGCACTGCCGCCCGGCAGCCGCGGGTGCGGGCCTCGTCCTCGGCGCGGCGCAGGATCTCGCTGCCGAGACCGCGGCCCCGCAGCCGGGGCGGCAGGTGGAACAGGTCGATGAACAGCAGCCCGAGTGAGGTGCGGCCGGTGAGGCCGCCGATCACCTCTCGCGTGGCGGGGTCCCGCACCAGAACGGCCAGCGGCCGACGATCGTCGATCCCCGTCGTGTCGACGTTGAAGCGGTCCAGGGCGTCGGAGATGAGCGCCACGTCGGCGTCCTGCGGGGTATCGGTCACCACGATGTCCGCGCCGGTGGGGAACTGCATGGGTCCTCCGTGAGGTTGTCGGTGGCCCGCGAGGGCCCCTGCAGGCTAGGACCGAAACGCTTCGGTGGATCCCGAACCAAGGTCGGGGACAATCGCAGGATGAACAGTGAGCGCGCAGGTCAGGACGTCGGCGTGGATCTCGCGGCAGTGGCCAGGCTGCTGGCCGACGGAACGCGGGCCGGCTTCTGCCTGGCGCTGCTCGACGGTCGGGCCTGGACGGCAACCGAACTGGCGCGCCACGCGGGCGTCGCGGCGTCGACCGCGACCGAGCACCTCAACCAGCTCGTCGACGGTGGCCTGCTGGTCCAGGAGCGGCACGGCCGCCACCGCTACCTGCGGTTGACGGACATCAGAGTGGTCGAGCTGATCGAGCGGCTGGCCGAGCTGGCCCCGCACCGCCCCGCACCGGCACGTTCGCTGGCGGCCGTCGGCCGCCGGAACGCCCTCGCGCAGGCACGCCTGTGCTACGACCACCTGGCCGGGGCACTTGCTCTCTCGATCACCGATGCGATGGTCGGCCGGGGTCTGCTCGACTGGGGGGACGAGCCAGGGCTCACCGCCGAAGGCGCGGCCTGGCTGGCCCGGGTCGGCATCACCGTGCCGACGACGTCACGACGGCCGCCGGTGCGCTCCTGCCTGGACTGGACCGAGCGCCGCCCCCATCTGGCCGGCGCCGTGGGCGCCGCCCTGTGCAGCCATGCCATCACCGCCGGCTGGATCATCCGGATCGGCACCACCCGCGCACTCACCCTCACCGACACCGGCCGACGGGCGCTCCACGACCACCTCGGCCTGCCCGCCGAAGCAGCACCGGAACGCCACTGAGCAGCCCCGGGCCTCCCGGGGCCGCGCAGGCGGTACGTGCTAGCCGAGATCCGAACTCGGCTCGGCGGTGTCGTCCGAGGGAGTTTCGTACCTCGTGTGGAGGACGTCACGAGCCTGCTCCGCGGCGCGGGCGAGGCTCTCGGAGACGTAGTCGAGGAACCGGGCGATGTTCTCCAGCCGGTCGCCGGCCTGTGTGCCGGAGCCGAGGACGGCGACGCCCTGCCGCGTGATCTCGACCTGCTTGGTGAGGGCGCGGACGCTGGCGATCATCGACTGGTACCAGAGGTCGTCATCGATGACGTAGCGCTCGCGGCGGCGTTCGTCGCGTTCCCTGCGGACGAGGGTCTGACTCTCCAGAAAGCTGATCGACTTGGAGATGGTCGCCGGGCTGACCTGGAGCCGCTGGACCAGCTCGGACGCCGTCAGACTGCCGGTGTCGCTGGTGACGAGGCAGACCAGTACCCGCGACATCATCTTGGGCAGGCCCGACTCCATCATGGCGGTGGTGAACAGCTCCTCGTACTCACGCACGGCCTCGGCGTCGCGTCCGTACGGCTGGGGCGCCGGCTCCGCCGCTCGGGACGGGGGCTGACTGCTTCGGTGGGCGCGGCGCTCGGTGGCGCGGTGGGCCAGGTCGGCGCGGTAGGCGGTGGGGCCGTCGTTCCGCATCACCTCGCGTGTGATCGTCGAGGTCGGACGGTCGAGGCGTCTGGCGATCTCCGCGTAGGGGAGACCGTCGGCCAGCCCCAGGGCGATCTGCTGGCGTTCCTGCTGGGTGAGCCTGCCTCCCGGCATCGCGGCCTCCTTCGTACATCGGTGCGTCGTGCATCGGCGATGCCCCGAGCATAGCGTTCACCTTCAGTCCATTGCAACATTCAGAGTCGCGCCATTGCATTGACCTTCAGCGCCAGTGCAACGATTTTGTCGTATTCACCTGCAGTAATGGCACTTTTGCGCAACAAGCTTGTTGCCCAACTCTGGAATGCAACGTAGCGTTTCCCATGTCAGCAACACCGGGCCACAAGGCCACAGACCCGCAGGAGAGCATGATGCAGAACTTCGCCACCCCCGCCCCGATCGCCGCCGTCCTCCACATCCCCTCGGGGCGCATCCAGCTCATCGCCGCCGACCGGGCCGACACCTCGATCGAGGTCCTGCCCGCGGACGCCTCGAAGAGCCGCGACGTGAAGGCGGCCGAGCAGACCACCGTCGAATACACCGACGGAGTCCTGCGCATCGAGGTCCCCACCAAGAACCAGTACCTCGGCCCGACCGGATCCATCGAGGTGACCGTCCAACTGCCCGCCGGCTCCCGGGTCGAGGCGAAGGCGGCCGCCACCGAACTGCGGGCCGTCGGCCGCCTCGGCGACATCGCCTTCGAGGGCGCGTACCGCCAGATCAAGATCGACGAGGCCGCGAGCCTCCACCTCACCGCCGTCGACGGCGACATCGAGGTCGGCCGGCTGGGCGGCCCCGCCGAGATCAGCACCGCCCGGGGCGACATCCGCATCGCCGAGGCCACCCGCGGCCGGGTCGCGCTCCGCACCCAGACGGGCAGCATCACGGTCGCCGCCGCCAAGGGCGTCTCCGCCTCCCTGGACGCCGGCACCAGCCACGGCCGGGTCAGCAACAGCCTCAGGAACGACGGCGCCACCGAGCTCGACATCCACGCGACCACCGCCATGGGCGACATCACCGCCTGCAGCCTCTGACCCCCAAGACTCTGAACCGCGGCCCTCGAAGGAGCACCCATCATGAGCAACCTGGCCATCGCGGCGAACGGGCTGCGCAAGTCCTACGGCGACAAGACCGTGCTCGACGGCGTCGACCTGGCCGTCCCGGAAGGAACGATCTTCTCGCTGCTCGGCCCGAACGGCGCCGGCAAGACCACCGCCGTCAAGATCCTCTCCACCCTCATCTCCGCCGACCCCGGCTCCGGCTCCATCCACGTCGGCGGCCACGACCTGGCCGCCGACCCCCAGGCGGTGCGCGCCGCGATCGGCGTCACCGGCCAGTTCTCCGCCGTCGACGGCCTGATCACCGGCGAGGAGAACATGCTCCTGATGGCCGACCTGCACCACCTGCCCCGCCGCGAGGGCCCGCGCGTCGCCGCCGAACTGCTCGAACGCTTCGACCTCACCGAGGCCGCGAAGAAGCCCGCCTCCACCTACTCCGGCGGCATGAAGCGCCGCCTGGACCTCGCCATGACCCTGGTCGGCAACCCCCGGATCATCTTCCTCGACGAACCCACCACCGGCCTGGACCCCCGCAGCCGCCACAACATGTGGCAGATCATCCGCGAACTCGTCTCCGACGGCGCAACCGTCCTCCTCACCACCCAGTACCTCGAGGAAGCCGACGAACTCGCCGACCGCATCGCCGTCCTCCACAACGGCACCATCGCCGCCCAGGGCACCGCCGAAGAGCTCAAGCGACTCGTCCCCGGCGGACACATCCGCCTCCGCTTCACCCACCCCGCCACCTACCGCGCCGCCGCCCAAGCCCTGCCCGACGCCACCCGCGACGACGAGGCCCTGGCCCTGCAACTCCCCAGCGACGGCAGCCAACGCGAACTCCGCACGATCCTCGACCGCCTCGACGCCGCCGCCATCGAGGCCGACGAACTCACCGTCCACACCCCCGACCTCGACGACGTCTTCTTCGCCCTCACCGCCAGCATCCCCACCCAGAACAACCAGACCAAGGAGACCGTCCGATGAGCAGCCTCGCCCTCGCCGTCCGCGACTCGAACACCATGCTGCGCCGCAACCTCCTCCACGCCCGGCGCTACCCCTCCCTCACCCTGAACCTGTTGCTCACCCCGATCATGCTGCTGCTGCTCTTCGTCTACATCTTCGGCGGCACCATGAGCGCGGGCATCGGCGGCGGCCACCCGGACCGCTCCGCCTATATCGCCTACATCGTCCCGGGCCTGCTGCTGATGACCATCGGCAGCACCGTGGTCGGAACCGCGATCTCCGTCTCCAACGACATGACCGAGGGCATCATCGCCCGCTTCCGCACCATGGCCATCCACCGCCCCTCGGTCCTCGTCGGACACGTCGTCGGCAGCGTCCTCCAGTCGATCGCCAGCGTGGTCCTGGTCGGCGCCGTCGCCGTAGCCATCGGCTTCCGCTCCACCCACGCCGGCCTCCTGCAGTGGCTGGCCGCGTTCGGACTGCTCGTCCTCTTCGCCACCGCCCTCACCTGGATCGCCGTCGGCATGGGCCTGATCAGCCCCAGCGCCGAGGCCGCCAGCAACAACGCCATGCCGCTGATCCTGCTGCCGCTCCTCTCCAGCGCCTTCACCCCGATCCACTCCATGCCCGGCTGGTTCCAGCCCATCGCCGAATACCAGCCCTTCACCCCCGCCATCGAGACCCTCCGCGGCCTGCTGCTCGGCACCCACATCGGCAACAACGGCTGGCTCGCCGTCGCCTGGTGCGTGGGCCTCGCGGTACTCGGTTACTTCTGGTCGACCTCGAAGTTCAACAGCGACCAGAAGTAACCGCCGTGACAACGCGGGATCGCGTCCCGCAGCTCGCTCCGCCCCACGGCGGCCTCCCCCGACCACGTCGGCGGTCCGCCCACCACGATCCGCCCCAAGAAATGATCAAGGCCCAGGTCGCCGGTCCATCCGGTTCACCTGGGCCTTCGTCATTCCCGCGCAGCGTGGAGTGCGCCGAACTCCTCGACGGCGCGGGCGACCGCGCGCTCGTTGTCCTCGGACCTGCTGACGTCGCCGTAGGCGAGGACCCGCCCGCCGGGCGCCGTGCTTCACTCCTTGACCGGGGTGCCGCCGCTCATGCCGAAGCGGGGGGAGCACTGCTCGCCGGCTTGGTTGCTCGCGTTCCAGACGCAGATCCACATCGTGTCGCCGACATCGGAGATGAAGCTCGTCTTCGCCGCGCCCCAGGAAGCGTAGAAGGTGTACGCGATGCCGTCGCTGCGGTAGAGCTCGGCGTCGCAGGTCTGGTCCAGCGAGGTGTTGAGCACGCCTGCGAGCCGGCCGGAGCCGTCGCTGTCCAGCCAGGCGGAGCAGGCGGCGTCGTTGGCGACCCAGTCGGTGTCCGCCTCGGAGCCCTTGACCTGCGCCGGGTCGTTGCCGCCGCTGACGCCGCTGATCGGCGCCGAGGTGGGACCGGCGCCGGCTGTTGCTGAGGACGCGACGGTCGCGACGGTGCCAGGGGCCGAACTCGCGCCGGATGTGCTCGGTGCGACGGCCGTGCCCGTTCCGGCGGGGACGACCGGGACGGCCGGGGTCGGCGAAGCGGACCTGGCTGTGGACGGGGCCGACCGGCCCGGGCTCGCGGAGGACGTCCGCGACGTCCCGGCCACGGGCTCGACGGTGGCCGGCGCGCTGTCGGACAAGTGCGTGGCGCCGCGCCGCGCGGACGCGGGCGGGAGGAGTGCGAACGCCGCGACGGCGCCGAGGGCGATCACTGCGGCGGTCGGAAACACCAACAGGCGCCTGCTCAGCCGACGAGGCAGCACAGGGGGCGCGGGCACGGTCTCAGGATTCGGGTCCGCATCCAGGTCCGGCGGCGGGACGGTCTCCAACTTGCTGACCGGCGTCGCGGCGAAGGCCCGTCGCGAGGCGATACGTGACATGACCTCAGCGGGCCAGGACGGGTGGGGAACGGCCAGGTGCGCGCGGGCGGCCGCTACCGTTCCGTGGGCGGTGGGCCGGGCTTCGGGGCTGGTGGCGAGACAGGACTCGACGACGCCGGCGAGGTCGGCGTCCACGGCGCGCAGCGGCCCCACGTCAGGGACGACGCCGGGCGTGCGTCCCGAGGCCGCATAGAGCAGTAGCGCCCCGAGCGAGTAGACGTCCGCGGGCGCGTCCACGTCCTCGTCCCCGGTCTGCTGTTCCGGCGCCGAGAACCCCTGCGTTCCGAAGCCGGCACCGGCCTTGGTGAGCCTCGCCTGGTCCGCAGCGCGCGCTATGCCGAAGTCGATCAGCTTCACGCCGTCGCGGACCAGCATCACGTTGCCGGGCTTCACGTCGCGGTGCGCGATCCCGAGCGCGTGCACGGCCCCCAGTTGAGCGGCCGTCTCGGCCAGCAGCAGCCACAGCGCCTCGGCGGGCAGCGGGCCGTGCAGCCGGACCGCCTCGTCCACGGTGAGTCCGGGGACGTACTCGGTGGCGAACCAGGGGCGTTCCGCGGTGCCGTCGCTCGCCAGCACCCGCGGCCCGACCCCGACCGGCACCCGGTAGAGGATGCCGACCTCGCGTTCGAAACGCTCGCTGGAGACCAACCGCGACCGGACCCGCTTGACGGCGGCGTAGCCCCGGTCCGACGCCCCGAGGTAGACCTCGCCCATGCCCCCGATGCCGAGCAGGCCGATGATGTTGAAGCTGCCGATCTCCTGCGGATCGTCCGAGCCGAGCGGTTCGGCGATCGTGCTATCCATCATCGACAGTCCCCCAACTGCTCACCCTCACCGCGGGCAGGCTATCGAGCAACTCTTGGCCGCGCAATGGATGTTGACGGTGCACGCACGATGCTGGTGCACATACTGCGGGAGGACCGGTCCTCGCGGGTCGCTCCTACACTGGCGCGAGCCGAGCCGGAGGTATGCGATATGGCGTACGGAAACTTCCCACCCCAGCTGCTGCCGCCGGGCAGCCCCTCCGACAGAGTGCCGTCGGCGCCGCCGGGGACCATCTTCGTACTGGGTCCGGAGGGCGGCTACGCCGTGCCGCCGCGCCGGTACACACTGCTGTTCGGACGCGACCGCGAGGACGTGCACGTGCCGGTCGGTGTCGACGACCCGACCGTCAGCCGTCGCCACGGCGTGTTCACCTGCACTGCCACAGACAGCGACTGGTGGCTGATCAACACCGGCAATCTGCCGATCGAACTGCCCAATGGCGCGCTGATGCTCACCGGCCACAAGCGGATCATCGAGGCGGGGTACACCCCGCTGGTGATCAACTCGTCGAAGCAGCGCTCCCACCTGGTGGAGGTCCGCGTCGTGGACGAGGACGACCGGCACCCCCGCTCCACGAGCAGTGCGGAGACCGTGGATCCCGAGACGGTCTACGAACTCTCCCCCCAGGAGCGGCTGGTGCTCACCGCGCTCGCCCGCCGCTACTTGGAGGGCCACGACGCCTTCCCGCTCCCGCTGGCCTGGGAGGACACCGCCCGCCTGGTCAACGCCTCGCCCTACGTAACCAAGGCCTGGACCTATAAGTCGGTGGCGAACGCGGTCGAGGACGTGCGGGACCGGCTGCACCGGCGGGGTGTGCGCGGACTGCTGCGCGACGAGGTCGGCGAGCCGGTCGGGTCGACGCTGAGTATCAATCTGATCAGGGAACTGCTGAAGACGGCGACACTGAGCGCGCAGGACCTGGAGTTGCTGGCCGACCAGGACTGAGCGAACTGCACGGCGCGTGCCCCGGTCGATCGTCGACCGGGGCACGCGCCGTCTCTCAGTCCTCTGCCTCAGGCTTGGCTGCGGCGGCGGCGTTGTAGGTGACGTTCATGGTGCCGTGTTCGACCGCGAAGACGGCTGCCTGGTCTTCCGCAGAGTTCTGTTGGCGCGGCTGCGGCTGCTCGGGGTGGTGCGTCGTGTTCGTCACCTGGTTCTCATTGCCTACGATGAAGATGCCGGAGACATCCCCGACGCGGATGTCCCTGTGCGTGGATTCGGCGCGCATGGCCGTCCTTTCTCTGGTTGATCTCGGGGAGAATCATTCGCCGCAGTCGGTGTCCACGCTGCTCAGAGCCGAGTTCACCGCCGATGCCTCACTCGACGTGTCGAACGAGCCGCCTTGGTTGCTTTCCAACTCGCTCTCGGACGGCTGAATCTGGCCCACCATCTGCTGAACGGAGGCCATCGCATTGCCGAGGTCCGTTTGCAGGGAACTGTCCTGGGCCTGCGACTGGGCCTGCTGCAACGTGGAATCGATGGAGTTCAGGTCGCTGATGAGAGTGTTGAGGTCGGAGACCAGCGTGCTGGTGTCGGGAGTGGTGGTCGTCGAGCCCGAGTTGTAGGCATCCACGGCGCTGTTGTACGAGTCGGCCGCGGCGGACTCAGGAATGATGTCGGTGTTGAACTGCTGGATCTCCGGCTGCAGGCCCGGAAGCACGCTCGCGCACACAGGATCGACGGTGGGCGAGGAGTTGTCGGTCGGGTCCGGCGGAATCACGGGGCCCGGCGTACTGAAGGGGTTCGACGTGGCGACAGTGGTCGAGTTCAGCTGGTCGTTCGCGTAGACCGCGCCACCCACGCCCACCACGGCTACGAAGCCGATCGTGCAGGCGATGGCGAGTGCTGATGCTCCGCTCTTGACAGTCGCTACACCGGTGGCGGTGAGTGTGGTGTGGCCGGTGCTCGTCGCGGTCGTCGTTGCGTTCACGGCGTGCGTCGAGTGGGCACCTGAGGTCTGCGCCTGCGAGAAGTTGATCTGCTTCGGTATCTGCGGGGCGGAGTGTGCGCCGGTCAGGTGCGGGGCGGTTGGCGGCTGCTGGGCGGGACGGGAGAGGTCGACCACCGGCCTCGCCACGGGTGTGTGCGAGAGGGTCGGAATGGCCGGCTTTGGCGGGATCGCTCGTGTGAATGCCAGCGGGTTGCTCGCGACATGCGTCGTCGGCAACGCGTGGATCGGCGGTGGGGTGGGCAGCGCCGTATAGACGACCTGCTGGACCGCTGAATGCGCCCGCAGGACGCCGAGTTCGTGCCACAGCACCTCCGCTTCGAGCACCACGCCCGTCGTCAGCGCACCCCGGCCGATCGCCTTCCGGCGGGTACGCGCCTCGTGCAGGAAGAACTCCTCACCCTGCTTGTCCCCCGCGTGCCTCGCCGCTGCCCAACCGGCTCCGAGCAGGCTGCCCCACGCGTCGAACTGCCGGGACAGCGCCAGCTTCGGCGAGGCGGCCCGGGCCAGCGCCACGCCGAGCTCCGCGCGTCCGTTCCGCTCCGCTCGCAGCACCGCGATGTCCAGGGCCTGAAAGTGTGCCGCGACGTCGTCCGGGGTGGTGTCCCGCGCCTGGACCCAGGCGGTGAGCTCCCGGCAGAGCCGATCTGCGGGAAACTCCGTCGCCCGGCTCGTCAGCACGTGCTCGGCGACGTCCGGCGGACAGCTGTAGCCGGTCTCCGAGGCGAGCAGCAGGCCGTGTCGCACCAGGCCGTCGGCGAGCGCGTCGGCGTCCGGACGGCCGAGCAGTGCGTTGAGTTGCCGGGGGGCCAGCTCGGCGCCGGCCAAGGAGGCGAGCAGGTGCAGCAGGTCGCGCTCCTCCGGCCGGAGCTTGTGCACCAGTGCGGGGAGCAGTTCGGGGAGGTCGGCGATGCCTGGCAGACCCTTGCCGGTCGCGGCCGACGAGGCGATGCGCCGCAGCTTGAGCGGGCTGCCGTCCACCGCGACGCACAGCGCGGCCACGGTCAGTTCCTCGTCGGGGCGCAGCTCGCGACGCAGCAGCGCCGCCACCAGTTCGGCCGCCGCCGGGGCCGTCAGCCCTTTGAGTCGGATCGCGTGCACGTCACCGACCGTGGTCGGCTGCTGCGAGGTGAAGACGAACGTGGACTGCTCGGCCAGGTCGAAGAGTCGACGCAGGTCCTTGTCGTCGAGCCCGGTGTCGTCCAGGTAGATCCGCAGCCGCAGGGTCTTGAGGTGCTCCTTCAGCACCTCGAGCGACGGCTTGTAGTTCGGCGCGTCGAAGCTGACATCGAAGATCGCCTGTGCGATGTCGTCGGTCGTACGGCCGCCGGCTTCGATATAGGCCGTGCCCTCGGGCCCGCCCGGCAGCGTACGCGCGAGGTGGCGCAGCAGCGCGCTCTTGCCGACCCCGGCCGCGCCCCAGACCTGCACCAACTTACGTGCCTCGATCGCCGCTCGCAGTGCCGATACGTCCGGCTCGCGGCCGATCAGCGGATCGGCGCCGGACCGCGGCAGCTGGGAGATCGGCAGGCGCTTGACCGGATCCGGCAGCGGTCCCGCGTGGACGGTGACACTCGAACCGGAGTGGGCGGTGATCTCCATCGTGGTCACGGTGTTGTCGTTGCCCACGACCACGATGCCGGACACGTTGCCGACCTGGAGCTGCCCGGATGCGTCCGGAGCGTCGTTGTTCTCTGGCATCTGCTTCCCCGTTCTCTCCACCGCTCGGGTCCCGGCGCTCGGTCAGGCTGGCATCGGCCCTTCGCACGAACCCGGCGGTTCTACGTGTTTGGCGACTTTCGCGGGCGATCGGGCGGCCGGGCCGCAACGCCCTCCGGTGGGACGGCCGAGACGGCGATCCGAGCGAGGTGGTCCAGGTCGAGGATGGTGATCCGGCCGTAACCGGTCGCCACCGCGCCCGACTCCCGCAACGCCCGCAGGGCCTTGTGGACCGATGACTCGGCCGCGCCGACCAGAGTTGCCATCTCGGGCTGTGACAGCGGGAGTTGAGCCTCGTTCCGACCGGGATGCCCGTAGGTGACGGCCAGGTGGTGCAGGATCCTGGCCAGCCGCCCGAGCACGTCGCAACCGGTGAAGTCGATGATCCGGCCGGTCGCCGTGCGCAGCTTGGCCACCACGCTCGCGCTGAGTGCGAAACCTATGGCGGGGTGCTGCTTGGTGCACTCCAGCAGTTCTGAGCGCAGGATGTAGCGGGCCAGCACCCGGCCGCAGGCGGTCACCGTGCCGATGCGCGGCTGGCCGTCGATCCCGGCGAACTCCCCGACCAGGTCCCCGGCCATCCGCACGGCCAGCAGCGCCTCGCGGCCGTCCTGCGCGTGCGCGGTGACCTTCACCGTGCCGCCGAGCAGGAGCAGCGCGAAGTCCGAGGTGTCGGCCTCGCGGATGGCGATCTGACCGGCCGGGTAGACCACGCCGTGGCCGAGTCCCAGCAGGATGCCGCGGTCGGCCTCGTCGACCCGACCGAGCAGGCCGGCGGACGGCCAGTAGGCCGCCGCCGCGCGAATCGGTGTGTTGCTCATCAGCCACACCTCTCTTCCTCGTTCGGCCGAAGCGGCACAAACGGTATTAGTAGCCGATCTACTTGAGGACCCCTCCTCTACGATCCCGTCAATCATCTGTTCGCACCGGGTATCCGGGAAGAAGGCTAATAGATCTTCGAATTGCCGACCCTCGTCATGATCGCGGAGTGAATGTGAATCCGAGGTACGAGTACCGAGCCCTGCTGGCGTGCGACATCGCGGGTTCCGCGGGCCGTGGCGAGCAGCGGCTGCAGGAGATCCGCAGGGTCCTGCGTTCCGCGCTGCTGGACGCCCTCGGCACCGCAAAACTCAACGCGCGGGACTTCGCGTACATCGACACCGGCGACGGCTGCCAACTCGTCGTCCCGGCCGCGCTGCCCAAGGCCGGCCTGCTGTTCCCGCTGCTGCCGGAGCTGGGCTCGCGGATCCGCGAGCACAACCGGCACGCCGGCCAGGGCACCCGGCTACAGGTGCGGGTCGCGGCGCACGCGGGCGAGATCCGGCTCGATCCGGAGGGCACCGTCTCCGGCGCCCCCTTCGAGGCCCTGGCCCGGCTGCTCGACTCGGAGCCGCTGCGGCACGCGGCCCTGGCCGGTACCAGCGGCACCCCGGTGGCCGCGATCCTTTCGCAGCACTTCTACGAGGAGACGGTCGGGCACGGCTACGAGGGGCTCGAAGCCGACGCCTTCACCGCTGCCGACGTCCGGGTCAAGGAGTACGCCGCGCGGGCCTGGCTCTGGTACCCGGGCAGCCCCGTCGGACCCCGCGTCGATCCCGGCCGGGATGCCGACTGCGGCAAGCAGGCCGCCGAACCCGTGCCGCAGGCAGTGGAGCAACTCGTCCAGGCCGCCGGATCCAGCACGGTCTTCACCGTCAACCGCGGTGAGCAGTACATCCACCACAACGACCGAGGGTGATCCGCGCTGATGAACGAGGAACTCGCCGAGCTGGCCACGAGCGGAGCCACCGCTCTGGTCTCCGCGATGGGCACCGATCTCTGGCAGGAGGCGAAGAGGCTGATGAGCGACGTCATCGCGCAGGCTCGCAGCAGCCGCCGCAGGGAACTGTCCGCCGCGCTCAATCGGCCGTCGACCGCCCACGGGGGGGTGGTCGACGGCTCGGCGGCGAACTACTGGACCGAGGCCCTCTTGCAACTGCTCGAACGGAACCCGGCCGTAGCCCGGGACGTCACGGCCCTGGCATTGCTGCGAACGCCGGAAAAGCCGGAAATCGCGATCCAGGTCAATTCCGCCACCAATTCAGGTGAGGTGTACGCGGTGCAGCACGGCAGCCAGCACTTTGCCTCGAAGGCGAATTCCCGCGATCCCGAGGAACGGCCGTGAGCCGGGACGAGGGCCGGGACGAGGGCCGGGACGAGGGCCGACGGGGCGGCCCCCTGGACGGATGGGGGCGGGCGGCGCTGCTCGCGGCCGTCACCATCGGGGCCTTCATCGAGGTCAGCACGGAGCACCGGCAGTACGGCCGGCTGGTGGACGCGTTCGCCCTCGCGGCAGTGGCTCTCGTCGGCATGGCGGCCGTGCTGGGGTCCGAGGCCGCCGAGACGCTCGCCCGGCAGCGGGATCAGTTCGAGCAGGAGACCCGGCCCGACACGGCGGTTCCCGTCTGTCGTTACGTCAACGGTCCGGCGCCGCAGGCCCAGCCGGCGAGGCCGCGGCCGTTCCTGCGTGAGCGGCCGACCGACCTGAGCGTGCCCCGCTTCGGCGACGGCGCCCGTGCCCAGGGCTACCCCTGGCTGCTGCCGGAGCGCACGGTACAGAACGGGATCGCCGCCGACGAGGCCGCGGTCGGCGCCTTCGCCATCCGCGCGGCCTCCGTCATCGGGCCCGGCCACCGCTGCGGCCGGCCCGCCGAGCCACGGCAGGACTCCTACCGGATCGGGCGAAGCCGCGACAGCCGGTACGCGATCGTGGCCGTGGCCGACGGCCTGTCCAGCGCGGCCTGGTCCGACGCCGGGGCCACCACGGCCTCCAGCCAGGCCGTCACCCTGCTGCGCGAGCAGATCGAGACGGTGGGCTTCGACGGGCTCGATGTGAAGGAGCTGTACGGGCGGATCGCGGAATCGGTCGCCGCCCACGCGGCCGGACGCGGCGTGGACACCTCGCAGGTGGCCACCGTGCTGATCACCGCGGTGTTCGCGGAGCCGGACGCCAACGGCGTCGCGGCGGCGTGGGTCGCGTGGCTGGGCGACAGTTCGGCCTGGGTGCTCGACCCGCGCGGCCCGCGCTGGCTGTTCTCCTCCGGCGAGGCCAAGGACCGTGCGGCCGCGGTGGTCTCGAACGAGGTCGCCGGGCGGCTGCCGGACACGCCGCAACTGGCCAGGGGCCACTACCTCGCGCTGCCTCCCGGCGCCGCCCTCGCCCTGGTCACGGACGGGATCGGTGATGCGTGGGCGGACCCGGCGGGCAACGTCAACGAGTACTTCGCGAACGCCTGGCGCTCGCCGGTCCCGGCCACCCGGTTCACCGCCGACGTCGGCTTCGACGCGCCGCAGTGCCTTGACGACCGCACCGCTGTCGTGGTGTGGAACGGTGGCCGGGCATGACCGAACCCGATCCCACCGTCGGCGCCGCCGAAAGCGCCACCGACGTTGGCAGCGAGGGCGGCCCGGCGTCCGATCCGCGGGGCTGGACACTGCCGCGGGCCGTGAGCATCGACGACCTGGGGACACTGGCCGAGCCGATCTCCCGGCACAACGGCCAGGCCATCGCCGTGCAGCCGCTGACGGACCATCCGGGCTGGCTGGCCAAGCTCTACCGGCAGGACCAGCGCCCGGAGGACGCCCGCCGGCTCGACCTGCTGATCTCGGCTCCGGAGACCCTGCCGGAGGCGGACCGTGCGGCCCTGTACGCAGGGACGTGCTGGCCCGCGGCCCGGATCCACGGGCCGGGCAACCCGGCCATCGGCTGTGTGCTCCCGATGGCCCCCGAGCAGTACCGCTCCGAGCTGCGGCGCGGCGGGTTCAGCGAGCGCCGCTTCGTGGAGATCGACTGGCTGGCGAAGTCCGACGAGTCGATCCGGCGGATCGGACTGCCGCGCCCCGGCCCCGAGGGCAGACTGGCTGCCTGCCGCCGGCTGACGGAGCTCGCCGCAATCCTGGAGGACCTGGGCCTGGTCTACGCGGACTGGTCGTTCTCCAACGCTTTCTGGAGCCCGGACCAGCAGTCCGCCTACCTCATCGACGTCGACGGCTGCCAGCCGCAGAAGATGCCCGACGTCCACCAACCCAACTGGGCCGACCCGCTCACCCCGCAGGGCACCGACGCCGACAAGTACACCGACCGCTACCGGCTCGGACTGCTCGTCGCCAAATGCCTGACGGGCCAACGCGACGCCCACGCCTTCCACACCGTCGCCGCGTCGCCCTCCCCCTGGCCGAACCAGCCCGCCGTCGGCGAGGTGCTGCTGGACATGCTGCTCGCGACCGACCGCGAGCGGCGGCCCTCGGCCGCCCAGCTCAACCAGGCACTGAACGGCGGGCCCTACTTCAGGACCGTGCCACGTCCGACACGTGCCGCGCTGCCCGCACTGCCCGCGCTGCCATTGCCGCCCCTGCAGCCCTTGCCGCCGGTCAAGGACCCGGAGCAGCAGAAGTCCGCGGCCACCGCCCAGAGCGTGTGGATTCTCGTGCTCGTCGCGGCCGCGCTCGCGATCCTCATCATCGCCCTCCACCACTAGCCCAGAGGTGCACCATGTCACTCTGCCTGCCCACCTATGTGGTGATCGACGCGTCCGCGTCGATGAAGCCGCACGAGGCAGTCCTCAATGCGACCCTCTCCCGTCTGTACTACAACCTGGCGACCAATCCCCGCGTCTCGGAGTTCGCCCGAGTCTGCGTGATCGCCTTCTCCACCGACGTGCACGTGGTGATCCCGATGTCGGACATGGAGCAGGTGCCGGCCATGCCCGAGGTGATCTGCGGCGGGCGCACGGAGTACGGCAAAGCCTTCGACCAGGTCCGGCGGTGCATCGAACAGGACGTCAACAACCTGAAGACGGAGCACCTCAGCGTGCTGCGGCCGACGGTGTTCTTCCTGACCGACGGCGATCCGACCGACACGCACTGGAAGAACTCCTTCCGCACGCTGGTCGACCGGAACTGGCCGCGCCACCCGCACGTGATCGCCTACGGCTTCGGCGGCGCCAAGCGCGCCGTGCTGGAACAGGTGGCGACCAAGGCACTGTTCATCGCCAACGGCTCGGACACCGAGTCGGCGCTGAGCGCAGCGATCACCGGCCTGCTCAACACCCTGATCGCCTCCTCGCGGACCGGCCAGATGCAGATCGCCACCGAGGTCGAGGGCTTCGAGTACGTCCCGGTCGCCCAGGAGTACGTGGACTGATGATGGACTCCGAGCCACGATTCACCGCGTCCCGGGCACAGCGCGTCTCCGTCGGACTGACCGTGCTGGCCGTGGCACTGCTCACCTGCGGCGCCGCGGTCGAGACGACGGGCAATGTCCTCCACTCCCCTGCGAGCGGGAGCGGAGGCGGCCCGCGCCCGACGACGACGGCACGGCCGACCCGGACCCGCTCCCGGGTGGCCGTGGTGCCGTCGCCGTGCTGCCCGCAGCCGACCCCGTCCGTCTATCTGCCGGACCCACGACCACGGCCGCTGCTGCCGGTCGGCCCTTGACCGGGCGGTAGCGGCCGCGACCGCGTCCAGTGGCGACCACGTCGAAGCGGGCCCGGAGCCCGGCGGGCGGTTCCTTGTCCGTCCAGGCTCACCACCAGCGGCTCAGGGCTGTGCTGGGGGCAGGCCGGGCGGCACGGGCCGAGGTGGTCGCCGGCCGCAGGGGGGTGGCGTCGCAGCACGTCGTTGACGTGCTGCGACGCCGTATTTGTGCCGAGCGGGCAGGCCCGGCCCCGGTACCCGGCCCGCCGCCCGCGGGTACCGGCGCCGGACCTCGCGTCAGGAAGGGGCCGTGAAGCCGCTGGCCCAGAAGCGGCCGTGGACCGCGAGGTCCAGCAGCATCCGGGTGGCCTCCTCGGCCGGCATGGGCGGGGTGTCGTGCTCCAGCCACCAGTGCAGGACCGCCAGTTGCTCACCCACCCAGGCGCGGGCGAGCAGGTCGGCGGGGAGCCGGGGCTGGACCCGGCTGTGCTCGGCCCGGGCGCGGAACACGGCCGCGACCCGGTGCACCGACTCATCGCTGAAGGTGCGCAGCGCCTTGCCGTCGCCCTCGCCGCGCAGGATGGCGAGGTACAGGTCGCGCTGCTGCTCCGCGTGGCGGAAAAGTTCGAGCAGGGGCTTGCCGGTGAAGCCGACCTCCGTCTCCTCGACCAGCGGCTGCATCCGTTCGTCCAACTCCTGCAGCAGGTCGGTGGTGATCCTGGTGAACAGGTCGTCCTTGTCGCGGTAGTGGCTGTAGAAGGTGGCTCGCGCGACGTCGGCGCGCTCCGAGATGTCCTCGACCGTGAGCCCCGCGTACCCGCGCTCAAGGATCAACGCGACCAGCGCGTCGCGGAGCGCGCGCCGTGTTCTCCGCGTGCGCCTGTCCTCGGCCATGGGTCTTCCTCCGCCTGCTCATCCAGCCGTGCACCGGTAACTGCTGCGATCCACCCTACCAATGCTTGACATCGTCTCCACTACTGGACACTCTGTCTGGAACTGGTTATGGAGTCGAGAAATTACTCCTGGTTTGGGATGGTCTGTTGTGAATCTTGGTGTGTATCTGACCCGCAGTGCCCGCTACTGGCCCGACGCGCCCGCCGTGGTCTGCGAGGACCGGCGCTGGACCTTCCGACAGCTGGAGGAGGACGCCAACCGGCTCGCCTCCGCGCTGCTGGCGCGCGGGCTGAAGCCCGGCGACGCGGTGGCCAGCCTGGCCTGGAACCGCGGCGAGCTGATCGTGGTCGAGTTCGCCCTCTACAAGGCGGGGCTGACGCGTGCGCCCGTCAACGCGCGCCTGGGCCGCACCGAGATCGCGCACCTGCTCGGCTACGCACCGGTCAAGGCGCTGCTCTTCGACGCGGCCCACCGCGAGGACGCCCTCGCGGCGCTGGACGCCGCCGGTGTCGACTGCCTGCCGGTCGAGTTCGAGAGCGGGTTCGCGACGCTGCTCGCCGAGGGCGGCGAGGGCGCCGAGGGCACCGGGGGCGGCACCGCGCCGGTGCGGGTGGAGGTCGCGGAGGACGACCCCTGCGTGCTGAACTTCACCTCCGGCTCGACCGGCGCGCTCAAGGCGGCCGTGCAGACCTTCGGCAACCGGCTCGCCAACATGCGCAAGCAGCTGATGACCGAGCCCCGCCCGCGCGCCGGCTCCCGCTACCTGGCCTGCGGCCCGATCACCCACGCCACCGGCATGCCGCTGCTGGCCTGCGTCTTCGCCGGAACCACCGTGCACGTGCTGCCGAGCTGGGCCCCCGACGCCTTTCTGGCCGCAGTCGAGCGGGAGCGGATCGACGCCACCTTCCTGGTCCCGGCGATGCTCGCCACCGTGCTCGCCCACCCCGGCCTCGACCGCTTCGACGTGTCGAGCCTGACCGACCTGCGCGTGGGCGGCGCCCCCATCTCGCCGCAGCGGCTGCGCGACGCGGTCGCCGCCTTCGGCCCGGTCGTCGGCCAGGGCTACGGGCTCGCTGAGACCACCTCCGTGGTCGCCGGGCTCAGCGCCGCCGAGATCGCCCGCGGTGTGACGGAGGACCCGGAGCTGCTCCAGTCCTGCGGGCGGGCCGGCTACGACACCGAGATCCGGGTGGTCGACGAAGAGGGCCGGGAGACCGAACCGCGCGAGATCGGCGAGATCGTCGTGCGCGGCCCGGACTGCGTCCGCTCCTACTGGCGCGAGCCGGAACTCACCGCCGAGACCTTCCAGGACGGCTGGGTGCGCACCGGCGACCTGGCCTGGATGCGGGAGGACGGCTACCTGTTCATCGTCGACCGCCGGAAGGACATGATCATCTCCGGCGGCTTCAACATCTACTCGACCGAGGTCGAGGCCGCGCTCGACGAGCACCCGGCCGTCCAGGAGGCCTGCGTCGTCGGCGTCCCGGACGAGCGCTGGGGCGAGGCGGTCCAGGCCGTCGTGGTCGTCCGCGCCGGCGCACAGGTCAGCGCCGAGGAGCTGATCGCCTTCTGCGCCGAACGCCTGGACCGGTTCAAGAAGCCCCGCTCCATCGACTTCCTGCCCGAACTCCCGCACAACCGCAACGGCAAGCTCGACCGCAAGGCCGTCCGCGAGACGTACTGGGCCGGCGCCTCCCGCCGAGTCAACTGAAAGGCCGTCCGATGCTCTTCTCCCTGCGCCCCGACTACCCCCACGACCCGTTCCTCGACGGCCTGGTGCGACAGCTGCGCGCCTACCTGGACGGCGAGTTGGCCGACTACGAGCGCGCGAACGCGGTCACCTGGCAGACCCCGATCTCCCGGGCCCTGCTGGAGCCGGTCTGGCGCCGCAGCCGCGAACTCGGCTTCTACGGCATCCACCTGCCGTCCGAACTCGGCGGCCAGGGCCTGACGTACACCCAGCTCGCCGCGCTCAAGGAGGAGATCGCCGCCGGCGGACGCGTGCTCGGGCACAGCGTGCTCGGCGAGATGGGCGGACCGCTGCGGGTCGGCGACATCCTCGCCGGCGCCACGCCGCACCAGCTGGAGCGCTGGTTCCTGCCCGTGGTGCGGGGCGAACGCGCCTGCTGCTTCTCGCTCACGGAGACCGACGCCGGCTCGGACGTCCGCTCGATGCGCACCACCGCCGTCCGCGATCCTGACGGCCAGGGCTACCGGCTGACCGGCCACAAGGTCTTCTCCAGCGCCGGTCCGGTCGCCGACTTCGCCATCGTCATCGCCCGGATGGACGGCACCGAGAAGACGTACTCCGCCTTCCTGGTCGACCTCGACAGCCCCGGCTGCCAGGTACTCGACGGAGCCACGCCGATGTCCGGCGAGCACATCGAGAGCGACATCGTGCTGAGCGACTGCCGGGTCCCGGCCGCGAACCTCCTCGGCGCCGAGGGCGACGGGCTGCTGCTCGGACTCGGCCGGGTCAACGTCAACCGGCTGCTGCACTGCCCGAGCGTGCTCGGCCTGGCCCGCCGCGCCCTGGAGTTGACGCTGGACCGGGCCCGCACCCGCACCGTGGCCGGGGCGCCGCTCGCCGACCTGCAGTCGATCCAGCACAAGCTGGCCGACATGGCCACCTCCTACTACGCCGCCCGCGCCATGACCTACGCGGCGCTGGCCGCGCTCGACACCGGCATGGTGCCGCGGCTGGAGGCCTTCATGTGCAAGCTGAACGTCGCCGAGAGCGCGTTCCGGATCCTGGACGAGGCGGTGCAGATCCACGGCAAGGAGGGCCTGACCCAGGGCAACGAGGTCGAGTTCCTGTTCCGCAAGGTGCGGATGTTCCGGGTGCTGACCGGCACCTCGGAGATCCAGAAGAACGGCATCGCCAAACTGCTGCTGCGGCAGGCGAGGTGAGCGCCGTGAACCGGCCCGCCCGGCCCGCCCCCGGCTGGTCGTCCCTGGCCGGCACCCGCGTGTTGGACCTGTCCCGGCTGCTGCCGGGTCCGTTCGCCACCTCGCTGCTCGCGGACCTCGGTGCGGACGTGGTGACGGTGGAGGACCCCGGGCGCCCGGACCGAGTCCGGTTCGACCGCGAGGCGTTCGCCCGGCTGCACCGCAACAAGCGCTCCGTCGCCCTGGACCTGCGCACCGACGCGGGCCGGAGCGCCCTGCTGCGGCTGGTCGCCGCGGCCGACGCGGTCGTGGAGAGCAACCGCCCGGGCGTCCTGTCCGCCCTGGGCCTCGGCTACCAGCAACTGCGGCGCGCCAACCCGCGCATCGTGCTGTGCTCGCTCACCGGCTACGGGCAGACCGGCCCCTACGCCGACAAGCCCGGCCACGACCTCAACTTCCTCGGCCTGTCCGGGTTCTTCGCCACCCCCGGCAGCCGGGACGGCCGGACCGCCCGTCCCGGAACCCGGGTCGGCGACCTGATCGGTGCGATGTACGCGGCGCTGGCGCTGGCCGTCGCTGTCCCGGGCGCCCGGGAGACCGGGCAGGGCCAGCACCTCGACCTGTCACTCACCGAGGCGGCCACCGCGTGGTGTGCCCCTTTCGCCCTGGACGCAAGGGACTTGGACGACCCGACGGCCAGCTTCCTGGTCCAGGGCGACAACGACGTCTTCGAGACGGCCGACGGCCAACGGATCTCCCTGGCCACCTTCGAGGACAAGTTCTGGCACGCCTTCCGGACCGCTCTCGCACCTGACTTCCCCGGCTTCCCCGCCCTGGCGGACGACGCCTGGGATGCCAGGCTGCCCAGAACGGCCGCCAAGCACGAGGTCGGAGCCCTGCTCACCGAGTTGTTCCGGAGCCGGGACCTCGCCTGGTGGCGGCAGCGCCTCGACGCGCTGAACGCCCCCTGGGCTCCCGTCCACACCCAGGCGCAGCAACTGCTCGACGACCCGCACGCGCGCGAACGCGAGCTGTTCGCCACCGTCCTCGACACCGTGACCGGAGCCGGGATGCCGCAGGTCCGCTTCCCGGTGCGGTTCGGGCTGGGCCTGGACAGCTTCCGCCGCCCCGCGCCGGAGCCGGGCGAGCACACCGACGAGGTGTCGGCGGAATGGGATGCGACCTGACCGCACGTGTCGCCCCGGACGACGGCTCACCCGATCAGCACCCCGCCCCCACCCCTCACCCACCCCCCTGAGGAGTACTGCATGTCCGTACGCGAGGAAGCCCGTTCGCTCGCCGGGGAGTTGACCGCCCTGCGGCGCGAACTCCACGCCGAGCCCGAACTCGGGCGTCACCTGCCCCGCACCCAGCAGCGCGTGCTGGACGCCCTGGCCGGACTGCCGCTGGAGGTCAGCACCGGAACGGCGCTCTCCTCGGTGACCGCCGTCCTGCGCGGCGAGCAGCCCGGCCCGACCGTGCTGCTGCGAGCGGACATGGACGCCCTGCCGGTCACCGAGGACGCGGACCTGCCGTACGCCTCCCGCGTCCCGGGCGTGATGCACGCCTGCGGGCACGACCTGCACACCGCCATGCTGGTCGGCGCCGCCCGGCTGCTCGCCGGGCTGCGGTCGGAACTGGCCGGGTCGGTGGTGTTCATGTTCCAGCCCGACGAGGAGGGCACCGACGGCGGCGGCGCAGCACCGATGCTGGCGGAGGGCGTGCTGGACGCCTCCGGGGAGCTTCCGGTGGCCGCCTTCGCGCTGCATGTGGCCGCCAACCGGCTGCCGTTCGGCCTGTTCGCCTCCCGGGCCGGCACGGCCGCCGCGGCCTCCGACACGCTGCGGGTGACCGTGCGCGGCAAGGGCGGCCACGGCTCCGCCCCGCACAAGGCCGCCGATCCGATCCCACCGCTGTGTGAGATGGTGACCGCGTTGCAGACCCTGGTGACCCGCCGCTTCGACGTCCACGACCCGGTCGTGCTGACGGTCGGCCTGATCCACGGCGGCACCAAGGCGAACGTGATCCCCGACCACGCCGGGTTCGAGGCCACCGTGCGGACCTACTCCGCCGAGGCGCGCGAACGGATGCGCGCCGGCACCCGCGCGCTGCTGACCGGCATCGCCACCGCGCACGGGCTCACCGCGGAGGTCGAGTACCGGAACGGCTACCCCGCGCTGGTCAACGACCCCGTCGAGACGGCGTTCGCCGAACGCACCGTCACCGAGCTGTTCGGCCGGTCGCGCTACCTCGACGCCTCCGCCCCCACCCCGGGCGCGGAGGACATGGCGTTCGTCCTCGACCGGATCCCGGGCGCCTACCTGATGCTCGGCGCCTGCCCACCCCACATCGACCTGGCCACCGCGGCCTACAACCACTCTCCGCAGGCGGTCTTCGACGACTCCGTCCTGCCCGACGGGGCCGCGCTGCTGGCCGAACTGGCACTGCGGCGGCTCACCCGCGACACGCAGGCCCCGACCGGATGACCGCGACACCCCTCCCCGCCGCGTCCGGCTCCGCCAGCTCCTCCGGCTCCGCCGATTCCGCCGTCTCCGTTGGTTCGGCGGGCTCCGGCTCCGATTCCGCCGCCGGTGGGCGGGCGCTGCGGCCCACCCTCGTCGCGCTGCTCCTCGTCGTGCTGTTCAGCGGCTTCCAGCAGAGCTACTTCACCCCGCTCTTCCAGGCCCTGGGCGACCGCTACCACGTCGGGGTCACCCCGCTGGCCTGGACGGTCACCGGTCCCGCGCTGACGGCGGCGATCGCGACACCACTGCTGACCGCCCTGGGGGACCGGCACGGGCACCTGCGGGTCCTGCGTGCCACCACGACGGCGGTCGCGGTCGCCGCCGTGCTGATCGCGGTCGCGCCCGGCTACCCGCTGCTGGTGGCGGGGCGGGTGCTGCAGGGCTGCCTGGCGGGCTTCCTACCGTTGATGTCGGGTCTGGTCCGGCGCCGCCACGGCATCCAGGACACCCGCCGGGCGATCGCCTACCTGGCGGCGGCGCTGATGTTCGGGGTGCTCCTCGGCAGCGTCTGCTCCTCGCTGCTGCTGCGCGCGGCCGGCCTCGGGTCGGCCCTGTGGACACCGGCCGTCGGAACAGTCCTGAGCCTCGGCCTGCTGCTGCGGGTGACCCGTGGGGACGCGTCCGACCGTGCGCCCGCAGCAGCCCGCGCCCGGGTCGACTGGCCCGGTGCGGTGCTGCTGGCCGCGGCCCTGGTCCTGGTCGTGCTGGCGCTGCACCAGGGCGCGGCGTGGGGCTGGGGCTCCCCCGGCACCCTGGGCTGCTGCGGGACCGGCGCGGTGCTGCTCGCCGCCTGGGCCGTGGTCCAACTGCGCAGCCCGGCACCGCTGATCGACATCCGCCGCCTGCTGAGGCCGCGCCTGCTGCCGGTCTTCGTGGTCGGCTTCGCCGTCCACTACATCGTCCTCGGCGGCCAGGTCTCCTACTCGACCTACATCACCCTCCCGGCGGGGCTCGGGCTGCCGTCCGCCTCGGTCGGCCTGGTGCTGTTGCCGGCCTTCCTCGGGATGACCGTCCTCGCCGCGTGCAGCGGCAGGCTCGGACGGGCGATCGGCTACCCGAGAGTCATCGTGCTGGGAGCGGCGCTGGTCCTGCTCGGCATGGTGGGGCTGCTGCTCAGGCACGCGCAAGCGGCGGACCTCGCGCTCACGCTCGGCGTCACCGGCGCCGGGATGGGGCTGATCTCCGGAGCCGCGCGCATCATCGTCGTGGACGGCGTACGGGCCGAGGAGACAGCGGCCGGCTCGGGGCTGTTCGAACTCGTGGTCAGCCTCGGCGCGGCGGTGGGATCGGCGACCAACGCGGCGGTCCTGACCGCGCAGGGCGGCGGCCACCGGGCGTACCTGACGGCCTGGGCAGTGAGCGCCGGGTTCGCCCTGGCCGGCCTTGCCGCCGCCCTGCTCCTCCCCTCGTCCCGGCCCCGTGCCCGCCTCCGCACCCGTCAGTCGCGGAACTGATCGTGGCTGCCCACACGGATCCCTGACGGTGCCGCAGGCTCCTGTACGCGTGGAACAGCACCTCATCCGGCCACGCGTACATCTGCTCCGACGCGGTGAAGAGCATGTCGGTCAGCTGGAAGGACCCGCTGGTCGGAGCGATGGAACCCCCTATGGTTGCCGGGTTTCCGCTTGTTGCCAGATGTCGTCGGGGAATGCCGCGATGATGCGGGTGAGGGCATGTGCCATATCGATCATGTCCTCGTAGGTTCGCCGCTTTCGTCGCCAACCGATGAGCCGTTCGCCGTCGATTCGCCATCCGAGCTCGGCTACGTAGGTCAACCTCTGGACCTCCTGGGTGATCAGGTGCCGTCCGAACTCTGCGTCCACCGAGGAGCGGTGGACACGGGCTCCGGGAAGACCGCCGGGCAGGTACTGGCTCGGTCCCCGCGCCGGCCGGGATCACGGGCAGATTCCGGGAGCTGAAGGCCGTCGCCAGTGGGCCGAAGGTCGCCGCGGTGGCAGGCAGTTCCTGTCGTAGGGGCAGGACCACGACCGAATAGGGCCACCAGGTCTCACCGCCCGGTCCACTGCTGCGCGTCGCCACCGCGATGTGATGGAAGAAGGTGACCGGGCAGCCGTCGACTTCGCCCTGGAGTACGTCCCGGGCCATGTTGCGTACCCGACCCATGCTGAACGGGTACCCGTCGTGGTCAAACTCGTCGAGGCGGCGGTAGCTCTCCGGTCTCTTCTGGTACGTCCACTGGGGGTCGTCACGGAACCGGCGGATGCTCCTGGCCACACTCCACCGCATTTGTGGGCTCTCCTCTGGGTCTACCGAGACACGGGGCCGGACTGGAGGGGTCCCGTGTGCCGTTTCCTTCGCCGGGGGGCTTGACGGTTCTTCATTGGCCTTACTGGAGCGGGAACGCTCCTTCGGGGTCGATGAGCGGTGAACCGGGCTCGGTGAAGATGCCCTCGGCGTCGGTGCCGGAGGTGGCGTGGTTCTCGCCGGCATTGGCGACTGCGTAGACGCCGCCGTTGGTGGTGACTTCGTGGCCTGCTGTCCATTGCGGTGCGCCGGGAGCCCGGTGGGTGCCTTCGCCCGGCTCGTACAGGGTCTCACCGCCGTGGACGGCGGCGCCGCCTGCCGCGCCGCTGAGGCCGCTGGTGAGCGTGTCCTGCCACAGGTTCGTTGAGTTCTTCGTGCCCTGGGCCATATCGACTGCGTCCGCACCTGCCTGGCCTGCCGCGCTGGTCAACCCACCCATCACGACGTGCCCGGTGAGCCCGTCGCCGGCCAGGGTGTCGGCAATGGTCTTTGCGCCTGACCACGGGCCGGCGCGATGACTGCCTGATCCGCTCAGCACGGTTCCGAGCTTCACATACGGACCGGGACGGCCGGCCGGCGTCCGGACGGCCGCCCCGGTCATCGGGAGTGACAGTAGGTCAGTTGACGCCGACCCAGGTGCTGGGGCCCAATGTGTCCACGTGGGCGCTGTCCGCGTAGAGGTAGGCGACCAGCCAGGTGCCGCCCTCCGGGTCCTGGGCGCTGATGCTGTAGTTGCCACTGCTGTTGGTGGTGGCGGTGGCCATCAGATACCAGGTGCTGCTGCCGGTGGGCCGGAACAGCAGGCGCACCTTGGCCCTGGCGAAGCCGTGCCACGCGCCGGAGTAGTACTGGTGCAGCGTCCCGGAGAAGTACTCGCGCTGGTCGCGCTGCGGGTGGCTGCTGCTCGGCTTGCCGCCGGAGATCCAGGTGTAGTCGCGGGAGAGGTAGAACGGCTTGCTGGCGACCGGCTGCCAGTCGACGCTGCCCGGGTAGGAGACCCGCCAGTAGCCGTTGGCCTGCCGGCGTATGTGCCGTAGCAGCCAAACTGGTTGCTGGTCACGCTGCACCGGCCGACGTTGTACCAGGACTTGCCGTTCGACGAGTACTGCGCCTCGACCCACGAGCCCGGAGCCAGGAACTGGCTTCCGTCGCCGGGCTGCAGCACGCCCTGGATCGCGGCTTCCCCGTACTCGTTCTCGCTGATGCCGATCGAGCGGAAGGTTGTCGGCTGCGGGATGTGCACGGTGACCGAGGTGGGAGCCGAGGCCCACAGGTAGAAAGCCGAGCTCTCGGCCTCCAGGGTGTAGGTGCCGGGCACGGGCTCGTTCAGGCTGATACGGCCCTGGTTGTCGGTGACGCCCTGGACCGGCGCGACGCTGCTGGAGTAGTCCTCAAGCTCGACCCGGTCATCGGGGGCGGGCTTCCAGACTCCGCCGTCGAGCACCTGCACCGTCCCGGTCACGGTGGCCGAGCCGCCGACCGGCTCGTCGACGTTGGTCGGCGAGGTCATCTGGATGCGCAGCTGGTCCGCCTGCGTCTGGAAGTACTGCTGGGCCGTCTGCGTGGCGCCGGTGCCGCCGTAGAGCAGCGATTCCGTGGCGGGGGGCGTGTAGGTGGCGGTGACGTACCCGGCGCCGGTCGCGACGTACGGGGGCAGGCTGAAGGGGCCGTCAGCCGCAGTGGTCGCGGCCCCCACCACCGGGTTGGGCGAACCGGTGCCGTAGCCGTAGTACACCGTCACCGGGACGCCGGCGACCGGGCTCTGCTGCCGGGTACGGGGGTCGGTCACAGTCAGCACACCGGACGCGGTGATGGCGTGATCGTCGTAGGTCAGCTCGTTGGAGGCCGGGCCGTCGGCGGTGACCGAGGAGAAGGCCAGGATGTCGTGGTAGCCGACCTGACCGACATTCACCACCACGTCGTTGCCCGAGGAGTCGGTCAGTTCGACCGACACGCTGTAGCTGCCCAGTGACGGCAGGCTGATCGGACTGTCGTAACTACTGCCGCCGAGTGCCACAGGCTATGTCAAATTGCACTGGTTATGTCAAAACCATTGACATGTATCAACAAAATCAAATAATTACCAACACCAGCGCAATCGACTGCACCCGCCCCTCCTCATCGGCATGCCGCAGACTCGCAGACTTCGGCACGCCCTGTGGGGTGCCTCGGTTCATAGCTCGTCTCGCGGAAGGTGTTGTTAAATGTTCGAATCATGGCCGGGCCTCTCCCGGTCGCGTCTGTTGAGACTGGGAACGGTGGCTGCGGTCTCGGCCGCGCTCACAGTCACAGCAGCAGCCGGCGCGCCGCAGAGCATGGCGGCAACCCCCACCCCGGCAACGGTCAAAGCGGCGACGGCGACAGCGGCGGTCACCCCACCGCTGGACAACGGCCTGGCGCTGACCCCGCCGATGGGCTGGAACTCCTGGAACAGCCTCGGGACCAATGTCACCGAGCAGAACGTGGTCGACACCATCAACTTCATGTCCGCGAACGGCATGGTGGCGGCCGGCTACAACACGGTGACCATCGACGACGGCTGGTCGCTGCTGCACCGCAGCGGACAGACCACCGACATAGTCAAGAACCAGTACGGCGCAATGCAGTTGTACGACGCCAACGGCAACCCGGTCAGCGGGCTCGACGGCACCGGCAACGACCCGACCTCCGGGGACCTGATCCCCAACCCGGCCAACTTCCCGAACCAGGTGGTCAACGGGCAGACGGTCAACGGCATCCAGTACCTCGCCTGGTACGCCCACAGCAAGGGCATGAAGTTCGGCCTCTACACCACCGACACCTATGTGACCTGCCAGGGCCACCCGGGCAGCCTCGGCCACGAGACCACCGACGCGAACGACTTCGTCTCCTGGGGCGTCGACTACGTCAAGCTCGACAACTGCCCCTACGGTCCCTCGATCGTCGGCCCCGACGGCCACAACTACGGGATGCAGGGCGAGGGCAGGGAGCTCACGGAGTCGATCTACGCCCGCGTGCAGACCTTCCAGAAGGCACTGGACGCCGCCTCCGCCGCGCAGGGCAAGCCGAAGATCGTGCTGAGCGTCTCCGCGCAGCCGGCCCACACCGGCGTCCCCTACATGGAGTCGCCCACCGACCCGGCGCTGTCGGACTCGGTGGTCCAGGCCGCCGGCACCTCCCAGTACGACGCGCCCGGCTACGCCCCGACCGGGGTGTGGTGCGGGCAGGTGGCGAACCTCTGCCGGATCGGCGGGGACCGCGACAGCGAGATCTCCGGGGTGATGTACGACGGCCAACTGCAGACGGCGCTCCAGTACGCGGCCAATGTCAGGCCGGGGAGCTGGAACGACATGG
Organism: uncultured Actinomycetota bacterium; assembly: GCA_963743515.1. Classification (GTDB taxonomy): domain Bacteria; phylum Actinomycetota; class Actinomycetes; order Streptomycetales; family Streptomycetaceae; genus Streptacidiphilus. The sequence goes on along the minus strand of CAVUQN010000028.1, from coordinate 101,727 downwards.
ACATGATGTTCACCGGCTGGCAGGACGTCGACGGCGACTACGGGGTCACCGACACCTGCACCTGCCATGCGCCGTTCACCGACACCGAGTCGCAGACCGAGATGTCGGTGCTTTCGATGATGGCCTCGCCGCTGATCTCCGGCGCGGACTTCCGCACGGCGGCCGAGTCCGTGCACACCTCCGACGGCTACACCTGGTCCACCGGCATCAACGCCGACAGCCTGGCCATCTACGAGAACAAGGACGTCATCGCCGTCGACCAGGACGCGCTGGGCGAGCCGGCCACGCTGGTCGGCAGCGCGCCGAACAGCCCCACCGCCCCGGTGGTGCTCAAGCGGCCGCTGTCCAACGGAGACACCGCCGTCCTGCTGCTCAACCAGGACCCCAACAACACCCAGACCATCAGCGCGAGCCTCAGCTCGCTCGGGCTGACCGGCAACGTCTACGACTACGAGAACCTGTGGACCAAGGGCACGGGCACAGTCTCCGGCACCATCAGCGCGTCGGTCCCGCCGAGCGGGGTCGCGATGTTCCGGATCAGCAACCCGCCGGCCACGGTCACCCCCTCGTTCGTGGGTGACGGCCACTACCACACCATCGCCGACGGCAGCTCGACCGGCAATGTGCTGGAGGTAGCCGGCGAGTGCGCCGCCCCCGCCGGGGGCGGCGCCGACATCAACACCTGGTGGACCACCCACACCTCGGAGCAGTGGATGTTCGTTCCGAACGGGGACGGCACGGAGCGCATCCAGGACAACTGCTGGACCGGCACCCAGGAGAACGGCTCGCTGACCCAGACCGTCGGATCGGGCGGGCCGGTCCAGGTGTCCAACACCTTCGATCCGACCAACGTCTACCAGAAATGGGTGGTGACCGAGAACAGCGCCACCGGCGCCATCACAATCACCAACGAGGGCACCGGCGATGTGCTGGACACCAGCGGAAGCGCCACCGGATCGACGGTGGAGGTGAATTCCCCCACCACCAGCCCCACCCAGGACTGGTTCGCGCTCAACTGACGCCTCGTCGTCCACAGGTGATGGCCCCGCCGCCCGCGGCGGGGCCATCACCCATCAGCACAGCAGCGGCCAACGCCCGGGGCGGAAGCCGACAGTCAGCCTCCCGCCGTCGGACAGCGCTCCTCTCGGCTCCTCGCAACTCCTCGCGGCGGGAGCGGTCGGCGTTGTGCCCCAGCACAGTGCCGGTCTCGTCCAGGCGGCAACTCCACCAGGTGACTCGTGGTCACGCCCGCACAGATGATCCCCCCTGAGCACATCAGCGCAGGTTGCCATCCCGACCCCAGGGCCGGAGGGCCAGAGCATCTCCTCCCTGACCGAGACACTGGCCTCTCTACGCGGCGAGCATGGGGCTCCGAGAACTGATGGCAGAGCCGACAGCGGGGAGGCTACGAGCCACATGGACCGGCTGCTCAAGAGTCGCCGCAAGTCCGGCTGATGTCAGTTGGTGATGTCACTGGGCCCCGGGCGGCTATCCGCCCAGGGCCCAGTTTCGTTCTGCGACCCACTGACGTGGGCCGATGATCGGAGCGCCCTGTCGGGTTCGAACCGACGACCCCCGCTTTACAAGACGAAGAGAGATCATGACGGGGCGTGACACCTGAAGTCCTGTGGTGCTGAACTTGCAGGTCGGCACCACACGACAGGTTTCGTGATCCATCACCGAATGGCTGCTGCCAACCCGTCCGCTCACGCATCGCTCACGCAGCAAAGCGTCGACGATCGTCAGCCGGGCCGTTGGGATCCACCAACACCGAAGATCCGGTCGGTTCGCCCTGCCCACGCATGCCACGCCGGCACCCTGACCCCGTTGGGCAGGCGGGCCACCCTGGCCAGTGCCACGCGAAGGTGCCTCGCTGGATCAGCCCCCGCCGGCGCCCCCCGGTCGAGCAGCACCGCAGATCGTGCCCCGTTGAAGCGGACATCGAAGTCACAGATGTAGCCGTCAAGCATCACGTTACGGTCAACCTGTACATCGGACGCCGCGTCCGCGATGAGCTTCTGAAATCGGTCCCCCAGGAGAAGCTCTGGCTCATCCTGCAGATCGGCGGACCCCGTCCCCAAGGCTGCACCACTTCTGGCAGCCTGCGTGAGTGCGAACGGCATACCGGTCCGCCCGGACCAGAAGTCCAGATCGCGGAACACGATGAGATGCGCGCGGGCGCGGGTGATCGCGACATTCCATAGGTTGACTTCGCGGCAGAGCCAGCTCAGCGTACTGGACCGGGTCGTGGCCCCCGCAACCAGAGACAACAACATGACATCCTGCTGACCACCTTGGAAGGTATGCACCGTTCCCACACGAACCCTGGGCTCGTTCTCCCACGCGCGCCCAAGCAGCTCCCTCTGTGCCCGAAACGGCGTCACCACCCCGACGGTCGCCTTGGGCGGCAGCCGGAGCAGCAGACGTTCAACTGAGATCCGTACTCGCTCCGCCTCCGCCTCATTGACCCACGATCCGCCAGGGGCCTTCCGAGCGGTGCCGGTGACATCAAGCCACTGCACCGCGTCCACCCCGTCGAGCCTCAGCAGCACTCGGGAGTCAGTCAACACGGTCAACCGGCCGCCATAGCAGTATTGATTGGAGATCTGCACAATGTCCGGGTGGCAGCGGTAGTGCTCATCCAGAAGCAGAGTGGTGCCAGCCGCGTGGGCAGCCGCCTGGAACGATGAGTACCGGCGGTGGCCAAGTCTGTGTTCTTCCAACCAACTGCCAGTGCTTCACCCGGCACGTCCCCGACCAGGAGCTCCGCTACCAGGCAGTCAGCAGGCAGTTGGCCGCCCCCGCTCCCTCCAGCCTCTCCCAGCAGTGGAAGATGGGCTTCGAGTACCTGCCGGATGCCATTCGCGTCGGTGTCGGGCGTTATCCGGTCCTCAAGATGGAGTGGGTCCAGGGCGTCACCCTCTCCGCTTGGCTGGACATGCACCATCGCGACACCTCCGCCGTCGCTCTCCTGGCCGACCGCTTCCGGCTCAGGCAGACCAACAACAACGGATACCGCAACGTCACCGCTGTGATCGTCCGCTCCAACGGCTACGAGGTCCACGTCAAGGGCATCGGGGAGTCCAAAGTCCAGACGCTGGAAGACTGGCGGTTGGAACAGCTCCGGTACGCGCAGGCCCAGAGCGCCGTTCGTGTGCCGGTGCTGTCCTCGTCCCGACGGCAAACTGTTGAATCGGAGTTCCGACTCCGTGGGACGCAGCTGGCCGATCAGCGTCGCGCCGCCGAATCGCAAGCCGTCCGTCAGCGCTCCCAACCCGAGCAACGGCTCCAAGACGCTCGCTCACGCCTGGACATCGAGGACAGCGTCGCCAGCGCGGAGGCCCAGCGCCAGCGGGAGGACTTCGCCCGCCGGGAGATCCGCATCCAGACCTCCCGTACAGACCTGACCAATATCACCAACGCCTTGGCCCAGGCCCGTCGGCTCCGCCGGACGCTTTCCCATACCCGCTACCTGCGTTTCGCTCTCACCGGACGATAGCTGGAGTCGCTGGCGCGCCTTTTGGGTTCGCGATCCACACGGTCCTTGGGAACCAGCTCGACCTTAGGTATACTTACTTTACGTAAAGTACTACTACCTAGGGCGAGGCACTCTGATGGCTGGCTTCACTGGCCGGGATGAAGACCTGGCGCGCCTGAATGGTCAGCTCCGCCGGATCGAACGATCTGGCGCAGGTCGCGCGCTGATCGTCACCGGCCGCCGGCGCGTCGGCAAGTCCCGGCTCGTCCAGGAGTTCTGTGTTCGCTCCGGCCTCCCTTTCTTCTCATTCCAAGCCAGCCGCGGACGCCGTGCTGATCGTGAGCGGGACGATCTGGTCGCGCAGATTCCGCAGTCCACCCTTCCCGACAAGGACAGGGCACTCGGGGCCGCACCAGGAGACTGGCTCCACACCCTTCGAACCCTGGCTGATGCCGTTCCCGCTGACCGCCCGAGCATCGTCGTCCTGGACGAGGTCCCCTGGCTGGTCGAGCAGGACAGCGAATTCGAAGGTGCACTGCAGACAGCGTGGGATCGATTCCTGACCGCCAAGCCATGCCTACTGATCCTCGTCGGCTCCGACGCGTCGATCATGAGTGGACTCCAGGACTACCAACGTCCGTTCTTCGGGCGTGCCGCCCCACTCCCGATCCGCCCCCTGTCCCTCGCCGCAATTCAGGACCTCACCGGCCTGGACGCAGCCGACACCATCGACACGGCCCTGGTCACCGGCGGCTTCCCGGAGGTCACCGCCCAGTGGCAGCCCGGCATGACCCTGAACGACTTCCTGAACGACCAGCTCAACGACCCGCTCTCGCCGCTGTTGATCGCAGGCCAGCTCACCATGCTCGGCGAGTTCCCGGAGGCAACCCAGGCCCGCGCCGTACTCGAAGCGATCGGAGCCGGCGAGCGCACCTTCGGCACCATCGCACAGGCGGCAGCAGGCGGCAGCACCGCTCTGCCGTCCGGAGCTCTGACCCCGGCACTCGGCCAACTCGTTGCCCGAGATGTCATTGCCGCCGACCTTCCGCTCTCCACCGCGAACAGCGATCGCGACAAGCGCTACCGAATCGCCGACCCCTACCTGCGCTTCTGGCTGGCTTTCCTCTCGCGAGCAGGTGCGGAAGCCGAACGCGGAACCGGCGACCGCTCGGTACAACGTGTCCTCAGTTCATTCCCGTCATGGCGCGGCCGAGCCGTAGAGCCCCTCATCCGCGCCAGCCTCGCTCGCCTTCTACCCAACGACCGATGGCCGGATGCCAACGAGGTCGGTGGCTGGTGGAACCGGCAGAACAACCCCGAAATCGACCTCGTCGCCGTCGACCGCACCTCAGCGACCCGAAGCGTCGCCTTCGCCGGCTCCATCAAGTGGCTGGAACAACGACCGTTCGACAAACGCGACCTTGCCGCCCTCGTCACAGGCAGCAATCAGATCCCCGGAGCTGAGAACGCGTCCCTGGTCGCCGTCACTCGCGCCGGAACCGCGCCCGACCTCGGCCTCGACCATACCTGGACCCCCGCGGACCTCGTCGATGCCTGGCGCTGAGATCACCACCAGACCCGTCGCGTATCGAATCCACCTCATCAGAACAGCCCCCTGGGGTGGATCCGATACGGGTGCTCTGCGAGGACACTCCGCTCACGCCCGACAAGGCGCAGCCGAGCGGATCAACTCACGGCCGAACGTTGCTCCAGCAAGACTGCAGGTAGAAGCCTCAGCCGGGCTATCTAAGCCGCTCATCGTTTCGCCGCCCAAAGCGGAACCAATCGCATTGAACAGCCTCGCTCAGACCTGGCTCCGATACCGCCCGGGATCGAAGAACCGGCAGGTCAGAGACTTAGCTTCAGACATTGAGCGAGCCCCCTGTCGGGTTCGAACCGACGACCCCCGCTTTACAAGACCAACAGCGATCATGACGAGGTGTGACACCTGATGTCGTGTGGTGCTGACTTTGCAGGTCAGCGCCGCACGACCGGTTTCGTGATCCAGCTCCGGGGGCCTGCTGCCAACACGTCCGCTCACGCAGCGCTCACGCAAAACCGGCTACCTGCAACCCAGTTTCTGATGGTCGGTCCTGACGACAGCCTCGGCAAACCGTCACCCATTCAGATCTCGACTGCTGCTTCGAACTCAAACAGCCTGAGCATCTTGATCATGACGGCGTAGAGCGGGGAGTCGGCGAAGGGTTGGCGGTCGCCGACCTTGCGGTAGTCCCAGGACTCGTAGAGGCGCTGGACCTTGGGGTGCGTGGTGTCGACCAGGAGGACGGCGAGTGCTTCGGTGCGGTCTTCGAGGAGGGCGTCGTGGAGCTGCCGGCCTGCGCCGGTCTTGCGCCACTTGGGTCGGACCATGAGTTCGGACACCGCGAAGGTCGAGCTGGGCCCTTCGGGGGTCCAGTACTCGCGCCACCATTCGCTCTGGGGTGCTGCGGTGGCTCCGTAGGCGAAGCCGACGGGTTCGTCCTTGTCGTAGCCCACGACGCAGGAGAAGCCGGGGTTGCTGCTCCAGTGGTCGATGAACCAGGCGAAGCGCTGGTTGAAGGGGTCGTCCATGGCTTCGGCGTAGGCGTCGGCGTGGACGGTGACCAGGGTCTGCTTCAGCTCGGGGGTGACGTCGTCGTGGCGGTACCGGTGCAGGTCTATCAAGGCTGTCGGCTCCATTCGGTGCGGGCGCGGTCGGTCCACTCGCGGGTGGCGGCGGTGTGGGGTGCGGTGGTCAGCAGGGTGCGGTGGAAGTCGCCGAGCAAGGTGCGCATCCGTCCTGGGAGGGGGTCGCCGGCCATGAGGTCGATGACCTGGTGGGCGCTGGCGCAGGCGAGGTCGGCGTCGCCCTGGTCGAGCTGGGCCTGGGCGAGGCAGGCGGTGGCCAGGGCGCGGTTGCGGCGGAACTGGGTGGGGATCGCCGACAGGGCCTGGTGGGAGGCGGCTTCTGCCTGGTCGCTGTCGCCGAGCTGCTGGCGGACGATGGCGGTGAGGGCCTGGAGTTCGGCCGGTCCGTAGAAGGCGATCCAGCTGGGGCGGGGCTGGTCGGTCGTCCTGCCGAGGGCGTCGCGGGCGAGGCCGAGGCTGCGCAGGGCGGCTTGGCGGTCACGTCGGTCGGAGTGGCCGACCGCGGTACGGGCGTGGACGAGTGAGGCGTACAGGGGGTCGCGGCGGGCGGCTTGGGTGGCTCCGGCGGCGTGGGCCGCGGCAACGGCGTCGGCGGGGCGGTGACGCTGGTGGGCGAGCATGGCCATGAAGTTCCACACCCGCAGCTGGACGAGGGAGTCGCCGGAGAGGCCGGCCAGGGTGGTGGCGCGGTCGAGGTGCTGCTGGGCCCGTTGCAGTTCGCGGGCGTCGATGCAGGACCAGGCGGCGACGGCGGTGTAGTCGGCGGCGAGGGAGAACAGGCGCTGGTGGACTCGTTCGCTGGCGCGGCCCTGCTGCAGGGAGACGGCTTGGGCGGCTCCGGCCAGCGCGGCGCTCTCCAGCGCGTTGTGGCCACCGCGCCGGTCGTCGAGGTCGGTGAGGGCGTCCAGGCCCGCACGCAGCCGCAGGACGTCGCTGCTGCCGACGGCGGGGGCGGCGAGGATCGGCAGGGCGACGGCGGCTGCGGTGCCGGTGGTGGAGGTGAGGAAGGTACGGCGCCTCACGGGCTGCTCCGGTTGCGGTGGGGGCTGGCGGCGGGTCACGGGCGGGGTGAAGCCGAGTTGTTCGATGGTGCAGTCGAATACTGCCTCTAACGCGGCGCGCTGCTTGGCGTGCGGCCAGCGGGTCTTGTTCAGGAGGTCGTGGATGGTGCGTTCGGAGACCGTTCCGTAGCGGCCTGTCAGGTTCTGGATGGCCAGGTTGAGTTGGTGGGCCAGCTCGGTCCGGGTCAGGCCCAACTGTGTGATGCGGTCCCGCAGGACGGTGTTGTCCCCCATCCGTCCACGGTATTGCGGAAGCCGAACTGCCGCATCGGCATGGGTAATCCGCGGGTCAAAACTTCCGATCGGCGGGGAGCCGGTCGAGGCCGATTGTTCCTGCCGATCACCGGACTGCGGCGGTTTCCTTGAGTGACCGGCCGTCAGATCGGGTCACGCTCCGCGTCTGCCCCGACGGCCTCGTGCAGTGTTCGTTCCGGTCCGCAGGCCCGATGGCGGCCCGGACACCGACCCCATCACGTTGGAGTGCCTCATGGCCAGTGCAGATCCGCTCTCTCGACCTTCGTTGTTGCACCGATGGACCGCTGCGTGGTGCGGCCGGTCTTGGGGTTGCCGGCTGCCCCTGCTGGATGCCCGAACGGGTCCGTTCCTCCGTGGCGCGCTCGTGCGGGCCGGCGGAACGCAGAGTGCGGCGTGGTCGTGAGTACGGGTGTTCGACCCACGTGGGTCCGGCGTGGGGCGGTGGCTCTGGACCAGGCCAGCGGACAGGTCGGGGAGGTCCGGCAGGTCGGCCCGGTCTACTGCACCGGCCGGCCGACGCCGCAGGACCGCCAGCGGGTCTGGATGCGGCCCCGCTCGGGAGGTGTGGAGTGGGAGACGACGGTGCAGGATTTACGCCCGGCTCCGGAGGGGCCGCTGTGAGGGCTTCCGATGCTCCGTGGATCGGCGACCTGGTCCAGGACGACGATGGCCGCCGGTTGGTGGTCACCGACGAACGCCGGGGCCAGCTGATCGTGCGGACCCTGCGTGGCCGCCGGGAGTGGCCCGTCGAGGACCTGTCCGTGCTGATCGTGCTGGCCCGCCGGGGCACCTGGAACGGCCTCGGCGAAGGCCGGGAACCCGGACAGGCAGGCACCTCGAACGCGTCGGGTAGTCCGGGCTCCTCCCCACCAGGCGCACTGGACGGGGAGCGATGACCGTGGGGTCGGAAGGCGTCGGCCGTCTCGGCGACACCGTGGACGGACCCGGTGCCGGATTCCGCTGGGTGAGCCAGCTGCCGCAGCCCGCGCGGACGGATGACCGGAACCCATGGGTCGACGGGTCCTGCTGGTTCTGGTGCCGCCAGGCTCCGCGCAGAGTCCTGTTCGTCGGCCCGATGACCGTGGCCGGCCTGACCGTCTCCCTGTACGCCTGCGAACCCTGTATCCGGCAGCTCCACATCTGGGCCTGGGAGGCCACCCGCCGAGCCGACGGCACCATGCCCGGCTGATCTCCCGCCGCTTCTGTCGGCGTCCTAGAGGTGAACACCACCCCGGGCCTGTCCCGCGGCTCGAACTTCGCCACGGGCGCCCACCTGTGCGGCCTCAGCCATTCGGATGTCGTCACCGCCTTGCTCCACGAGGCGGTGACGCGGCGACCGTACGATGTCCCCCTGCCTACGCCCGCCCTCACCACCAGTGCGTCAGCTCCGCGCTCGCCCGTGATCTGACGAGCGCTCAGGAGACCGCCGCCGTGTCGCACGCCCACGACGTCCCCATGTGCCGCCAACGCATCGAGCCCGACGAGTGGGACCGCTGGGGCGGAGCGGAGCGGAGCTCGGGGACCGGGCGGCCTGGTCGGACCGGGCCTGCGGCATGGCCGCGCTGCGGATGGTCCTGCTCGCCTACGGCCGGGACGCACCCGCCCTGACCGAGCTGGTCAAGCTCGGCGTCAAGGAGGGGGCGCTGACGGGTCGGGGCTGGCTCCACGCCGGCCTCGCAACCATCGCGACCTCCTTCGGCGTCCCCGGGCGCGCCGAACCCGTCCCGGCCGGGAGCTGCTCGGCCGCCTCGCGGAGGCACCGCTGATCATCTCGGTGACCGAGCGGTTTCCCGACGACGGCCGCCGGGGCGGCCACCTGGTCGTCGCGCGGGGCTACCGGAACCGTCCGCACGAGCCGGACATCCTGATCCGCGACCCCTCCGGCTGGGGACAGACCACGACCGGCGTCCCGCTGAGCCGGGTGGCCGCCTCCTACACCGGCCGCGCCATCACCTTCCCGCACCTCCCTCTCCCCTCGAACACCCAGGAGACACCGTGATCCCCATGACGCTCCAGCAGATCGCCGACGCCACCAACGGCACCCTGGCCGGCGTGGCCGACCCCCTTAAGCTCGTCGACAAGCCGCTGTCCTTCGACAACCGCAACCCGATCCGCCCCGGCAGCCTCTTCGCCTGCCTGCGCGGCGAGCACACCGACGGCCACAACTTCGCCCAGCAGGCGGTCGACAGCGGCGCAGTCGCGGTCCTGGCCTCCGAGCCGGTCACCGTCCCCGCCGTCATGGTGCCGGACGTCACCCGCGCCCTCGGCGACCTCGCCAAGGCCGTCGCCGCCCGGTTCACCGGCACCACGCTCGCCCTGACCGGCTCGGCCGGCAAGACGAGCACCAAGGACCTCCTGCTCCAGATCCTCCAACTCGACGGCCCCACCGTGGCCAACGTCGCCTCGTTCAACAACGAGATCGGATTCCCCGCCACGGTCCTGCGCGTTGAGGAGGACACCTCCTACCTGGTACTGGAGATGGGCGCCCGGGGCAGCGGCCACATCACCTACCTGATGGACATCGCCCGCCCGCAGATCAGCGCGGTCCTGAACGTCGGCACCGCCCACCTCGGCGAGTTCGGCACCCGCGAGGCCATCGCCCACGCCAAGGCCGAGATCGTCCGCGACCTGCCCGAGACCGCCATCGCGGTCCTCAACGGCGACGACCCGCTGGTGCGCGCGATGGCCGACCAGACCCGCGCGACGACCATCCTGTTCGGCACCGGCGAGGACTGCGACGTCCGCGCAACCGACATCGCCCTGGACCCGCACGGCCGACTGCGCTTCACCCTCCACGCCTCCCAGTCCAGCGCCGCCGTCAGCCCCGACGCGCACGGCGAGCACCACGTCACCAACGCCCTCGCCGCAGCCGCCCTCGCACTCGCCGTCGGCCTGCCCTTCAACACCGTCGTCAAGGGCCTCGAAGGCGCACGGATCGTCTCCGGAGCGCGGATGGAGATCACGGACCGGCCCGACGGCGTCAGCATCATCAACGACGCCTTCAACGCCTCACCCGAGTCCGTGCGAGCCGCCCTGCGCACCATGGCCCAGCTCGCCGCCGGAACCAGGCCCACCATCGCCGTCCTGGGCGAGATGAAGGAACTCGGGGACTCCGCCCAGGACATCCACCGCGAGATCGGCGCCCTGGTCGCCGAACTCCGCATCGACCGCCTCATCACCGTCGGCGGCCCCAACGCCGAACTGCTGGCCGACACCGCCCACCAGGCCGGCGTGAACGTCGCCCACGTCCAGCAGGGAAAGCAACTGCTCCCGCTGCTCGGCGGGCACCTCCCGGACAAGGCCATGGTCCTGGTCAAGGGCGCACACTCCCTCGCCCTGGACAAGGTCGCCGACGCCCTCGTTGCCAAGGCCACCGTGCCTGTCGTGGGGTGACGGCTGTGGACACCGATGCCATCGTGGGCCTCGCCCACCGTGCCTGCACCCTGGCTGGGATACCGGCGCACAGCATTGAGCCGATCCGGATCCGCGACAACTGGATGCTCCGCATCCCCGGTGCCGGCACCGTGATCCGGATCCACCCACCGGGCCGATTAGCCGTCGCGGTACGGGAACTGCGCGCGGCCGACTGGCTCCGCTCCCACCAGGTACCCACCGCCGAGCCCTTGCCGCCCGACCCCGTGACGGTCGCCGACCGCCCGGCCACCTTCTGGAGCGACCTCGGATCGAACGGGCCGGCCGAACCGAAAGCCACCGCCCGCGCGCTGCTGCGGCTCCACAGCCTGCGCGTGCCCGACCACCTGGCACTCCCCAGGTTCGAACTGCCCGACCGCAGACCCCGGATCGCCGCCGCCCTGACCGACGACCGCACCAAGAAGTGGCTCACCAACACCGCCGAGGACCATGCCCGCCGCTGGGCAGCCCTGGACAACAACTTGAACGACTGGCTGAGTTCGTTCGCCCCCTTCGGTAACGACGGGGTCTACTTCTACACGGACATCAACTACAAGAACGTCTTCGCGGACATGAACCCGTGGCCGGCCAATGCCGACTGCGAGTGGGTAGGTACCGCCGACAACGACAAGGCGAGCTCCTACCACTTCTCCGGCGCGTAACGGTCCGCAGGAATCGTGGGCCCCCGTATAGCGGGGGCCTGCGAGCGTCACAACATCCAGGAGAGAACATCGTGAAGTCCGCTCGCTTCCCTCGGAGCCTGCGCAGGAGTGGGGCTGCCCTCGTACTCTGTGCCCTGGCGGCTGGTTGTTCCTCGGGAGCATCGGCAGCCGCCACTGCGCCCTCGGTGACGATAGGCCACCCCACCGTGGCAGATGACATCAGACTTCCGTACGACAGCTACTTCTTCACCCCCTCACAAGAGGATGCGATCCTCCACGCCACGGACATCCTGGAGATCTCCTGCCTTCGGCGGTTCGGGTTCAGTGCGACGGTGCCGCCGACGAGCACATCGCAGTACAACGCGATCGTCCAGTCCCGCTACTACGTGAGCGATATAGCGGACGCCGAGGCGTACGGGTACATGTCCCCTCCGGCGGATCAGCCGCCGTCCACTTCGGCGTCGACGAACTACTCCAGCACGGAGGAGATGGTGCTCACCGGAAGGGGGGCATCGTCCTGGCAGGGTAAGACCGTCCCCACGGGTGGGTGCGCCGGGGAGGCTGAGCAGAAGCTGACAGCGGGCGAGAAGACCATTGTGGACAAGGACGGGCCGCAGTCCCCGGACCTGCCGGCGGTCGGCGAGTTCGTACCGGGCGACCTGGCACAGAACTCCTACGCCGCCGCCGCTTCGGACGCCCGGGTGCAGAAGCTCTACTCCGGCTGGAGTGCCTGCATGGAGGCATCCGGATTCGCCTACAAGACGCCGGAGCAGGCCAACAACGACAGCCGGTGGTCAAGCACCGACACCCCGACGCAGCTTGAGGTGGCCACCGCGGTGGCCGATGTGAAGTGCAAGACCAAGGTGAACTACCTGGGCGTGCTCTCCGGCGTGCAGGCCGCATACGAGCAGCAGAGCATCGAACGCAACGCGCAGGTGCTCGCCGACTGCCGGCGGAACATGAAGATCGAGCTGCAGAACGTGGCCGCGGTCATCGCCGGGACGAGTCAGTGATCCGTCGGCGGAGCGACACGCCGAGGCTGCCGAAGCGTCAGCGCGCCCTGCTGTGGTTCGCGGTGGCGGCCGCGGTGCTGTCCACGGGGGGCCTGGCGGCCTCGGCGTGGGTGAAGTCGCCGGCTCAGGAGATCGCCGAGACGAAGGCGCCACCGCCCACTCGGCTGACCGCACCGGTGGTGTCCCAGGTGCTGGCGCAGACTGTGGTGATCCGCGGGACGTTCTCCGCCGCGAACACGGTGAACTTCACTCCGACGTCCGCCATCGGACCGGACGGGAACGCCTCCCAGCCGACCTCGACGCTGGTCGTCTCCAAGGTGTGCGGCAAGCCCGGTCAGCAGGTGGCGGACGGCAGTGTGCTGGCCGAGGTGAACTACCGGCCGGTGTTCGCGCTGCAGGGGGACGTGCCGGCGGTGCGGGACATGGTCCAGGGGGAGTCGGGGCCGGACATCGCCGAGCTCCAGGCCGGACTGCAGAAGCTCGGCTACGGCACCGGGTACGACCAGGACGGCGTGTTCGGGGCAGGAACCGCCTACGCGGTGAAGGAGTACTACCAGGCGATCGGCTACCCGGAACCGACGTCGGTACAGGCGACGACACCGGACGCGACCACCGCTTCGGCGCCTCCGAGCAGTAGTCCGAGTGCCGGCCCGAGCAGCAGTCCGAACACCTCGGCAAACCGGTCGGGCAGCAGCACGCTCGTGGAGGTGCCCAAGTCGGAGGTGGTGTTCCTGGCCTCGTTCCCGGCGTTGCTGACCTCCGCGCCGACGAGCGTGGGAAGTGCCGTCAGCAGTGACGCACCCCTGCTTCAGCTGACGTCCAAGGGGCTCCAGTTGACGGCTCAGCTCGACCCGACCCTCGGCACGCAGGTGCGAGCCGGGATGGCGGTGGCGATCCTGTCCGAGTCCACCGGCATCCAGGTGACCGGCAAGGTCGACAGCGTGGGAGCCACGGTGATTCCCACGGTCTCCGCGAACAGTCAGGGCGGCGGCCCTGCTGCGGCGGCGAACGGGGGAAGCACCACTCCCTATGACCCGGTGGCGATCGCCTCCACCGACAACTGGCCTGCGGCACTGGACAATCAGAACGTCCGGATCACCATCACCTCCTCGGCGACCTCGGGGGCGGTGCTGGCGGTGCCGGAAGCGGCGATCAGTGCCGGGGCGGACGGGGTCACCGCCGTCACCGTGGTGGGGGCGTCCGGGGCGGCGCACCGGATTCCGGTCCAGGCAGGCGCCTCGGCCGACGGCCTGGTGCAGGTCACCCCCACCGACGGCGGAAGGCTGACGGTGGGCGACAGGGTGGTGATCGGCTGATGCGGCTCCGCAACCGCAGAGCACCGCTGTCGGCCGACGCGGCGGCACCCGACGCCCCCGCCATCCGCCTGCGAGGCGCTGAACGGGTGTACGCGGGCACGCCTCCGGTACATGCGCTGCGCCCGGTCACGTTGGAGATCGCGCGCGGTGAGTACGTGGCCGTGGTCGGTCCTTCCGGCTCGGGCAAGTCCACGCTGCTCAACCTGCTCGGCCTGCTGGACCGGCCCACCGGCGGCAGTTACGAGTTGGACGGGGCGGACACCTCCGACATGAGCGAGGCCGAACGGACCGCCCTGCGCGGCAGCCGCATCGGCTTCGTATTCCAGTCCTTTCACCTGCTGCCCTACCGCTCCGCGTTGGAGAACGTGCTGTTGGGCCTGGTCTACGGCGGGCATGACCGGCGCCGTCGGCTGGCCATGGCGCGTGAGGCCATAGCCCAGGTGGGCCTGGAGCACCGGGCCGATGCGCTGCCCACCACCATGTCCGGCGGGGAGCGGCAGCGGGTGGCCATCGCCAGGGCCCTGGTGAACCAGCCGTCGCTGCTGCTCTGCGACGAGCCCACCGGCAACCTGGACACCACCACCGCAGCCACCATCCTGCGACTGCTGGCCGAGATCCACGCCTCCGGCCAGACCGTGCTGGTGATCACGCACGATCCCGTGGTGGCCCGCAGTGCGGAACGGACCGTGACCATTCGCGACGGGGTCCTGTCGATGACAGATTCCCTCAGCGGCACCGGGGTCGACGTATGACCAGATCACGCATCTGGCGCAGTGGAGTGAGCCCGTCCCGGATGAAGCCGGGCGACCTGGCCCGTGAGGCGGTGTCCGGGATCGTGCAACGGCCGGGGCGCTCGCTGCTGACGGCCCTGGGGACCGTCCTCGGCGTGGGGGCCTTCGTGGCCATTCTGGGGCTGACCAGCACGGCGAGTTCGCAGATCAGCACTCAGTTCAATGTGCTGCGCGCAACCACGGTGACAGTATCGGGCGCATCCACCGACAGTTCGGACAGCGGTGCGGGCACCGACACCTCCCCGTTTCCCGCCGACGCGGACAGCCGGGTGGCACTGCTGAACGGCGTGGCAGCCGGCGGCGTGTGGTGGCAGGTGAACTTCGGGGACACCCCAGTGATCGCGGACTCGCCCACGGTGGCCGCCGGCACGGTCGGCGACATCGGCGGCACCACGTCGGTCTTCGCAGCCACGCCCGGCCTACTGGCAGCCATTCAACCGACGCTGCAACAGGGAGTGCTGTTCAACTCGTTCCACCAGCAGCGCGGTGAGCAGGTCTGCCTGCTCGGTGCGGCGGTGGCGCACGAACTGGGCATTACCGCGTTGGACACGCAGCCGGCGGTATTCATCGACGGCACCGCGTTCAGCGTGGTCGGCATCGTCTCGCAGACACAGCAACTGCCCGAGACGCTGCTCGGCATCATCGTGCCCACCACCACGGCGAACGCGGTGTTCGGCAAGGACGACGGAGCGGACAACGCACAGATGCTGATCCGCACCCGCGTGGGTGCGGCCACCCTGGTAGCACAGCAGGCACCGCTCGCGCTGTCGCCCACCGACCCGCAATCCCTGCTGGCCACCCCACCACCGGACCCGACCAGCCTGCACTCCGGCGTCTCCGGCGACCTGACCGGCCTGTTCCTCCTGCTGGCCGCGCTGTCGCTGGTGATCGGGACGGTCGGCATCGCCAACACGACCTTCGTCTCGGTGCTGGAGCGCACCGGCGAGATCGGCCTGCGACGTGCGCTCGGCGCGCGGTCGCGGCATGTGGCGATCCAGTTCATGACCGAGTCCACTGCCCTGGGCCTGCTCGGCGGTCTGGCCGGGACGGCGTGTGCGGTGGTCGCGGTGCTGGCCACCTCGGTGGCGGAGCAGTGGACGGCAGTGCTGGACCCGATGACGGTCCTGCCTGCTCCGCTGCTCGGAGCGGCGACCGGACTGCTGGCGGGCGCATACCCGGCACTGCGGGCGGCAGCGATCGAACCGGTGGAGGCCCTGCGGCGGTGAGAGGTCCCACCTTGGTGCCCGATCGACGTCGTAGGCAGCACGCGCGGTGCCGGGATGCGGGGACTCTGCCAGGAACTCGGAATTCTGAACCACAGCCCACACTTGCGACTAACCCTCTACCGGAGACGGTCCGTACAGATGACAGCGATACGTGTCCTCGCTCGCATCGGCAGCGCTGCTGCCGTCAGGACCGGGCCCGACGACGACCGGCCTTCCCAGGTGCATCGGGGACTCAGCCTGCTGGCGCTGCTGTCCCTGTTCCAGGGAACCGCTGGCGCCCTGCGCGCGCAGGCTCTCGGCAACCACAGGCTGCTGGTGATGCTGATCCTGCTGTACGGGGCGATGATGCTGCTGGCTGTGCTGGTGTTCACGGTGCAAAAGCAGCGTGCGCTGATCAGGGTCGACTTACTGATCCTGCTCGTCGCACTGCTGCGGTTGGCAGAACTCTTCATGGTGAGCACCGGCTCCCACATCAAGCCGTACGGGGACGACGAAGGACCGCTGATCACGCTCGCGGCCACCGCCTTCGCCCACGGCAGCCACGTCTACGGGGTGCACTGGCCCGACTTCGCCCAGCACTACCGGGTCGGCACCACCCCGCTGATGAACGGAGAGATCGCCGACAGCTTCGGCTATCCGCCACTGAGCGCGCTGCTGACCGCACCGTTCGTGCTGTGGCTGCCCTCCTGGGTGCCCATCGCCGGGGTCATGAGCACCGGCGCACTGGTGGTCACGGCCCTGCTGATGTTCCGGATGCTGCCGGCCCAACTGCGCCCGGCGGCAACGCTGATGTGCTTCGGCTTCGACTGGTTCTTCACCTATGCCAGGGACGGCTACCCGATCTTCCTGACCCTGCCGTTCCTGGCCGTGGTGCTCTACCGCTGGACCCGTACCGGCTCGGGCGGCGTCCTCGGGCGCAGCGGCGTCGTCAGCGCGGTCTGCTTGGGCTTTGCGCTCTGTGCACACCAGTTGGCCTGGTTCATAGCCCCGTTCGTGATCGCCGGCATGCTACTGGCGCGGCGCGGTGAACTGCCCTGGCGAGGGGCGCTGAAAGTGACGGGCCGGTACACCGGCCTGGCACTGGCCACCTTCCTGCTGCTGAACCTACCGTTCGCAGTCCGGGACGGATCAGCCTGGGCGCATGGGCTGTTCTCGGTGATCACCCAGCACGCCAGCCCGCAGGGCCTGGGGCCGGTGGACGTCAGTGCCTTCCTCACCAGCGGCACCGGCGACCTGGGCATGTACTCCACCGCTGCGCTCGCGCTCCTGGCGGGCACGTTCGTCGGCTTCCTGTTGTTCCCCCGCCGGCTCGCCCCGGCGCTGGCGGTACTGCCCTGGCCGGCCTTCTACCTGTCCACACGCTCCACGGAGACCTACATG
This sequence comes from uncultured Actinomycetota bacterium, assembly GCA_963743515.1. GTDB lineage: Bacteria > Actinomycetota > Actinomycetes > Streptomycetales > Streptomycetaceae > Streptacidiphilus. The sequence goes on along the minus strand of CAVUQN010000028.1, from coordinate 84,506 downwards.
GTGCTGCTGGTGCCGCTGTGGCTGATCGCCTTCGCGACCTGCGACCGCGTGGACGTCGCCCGGATCTGGCAGTGGCGACCGGCCCTGCTGCAGGGTCGGCGGGCCCGTCTGGCCATGCCCGCGCTACTGGCGCTCCCCGCCCTGGGCTGCCTGTTGACGGCCGTTTCCACACCGGTACCGGTGGCTGTCAACCGCATCTCGCTCAGTCCAGGACCGGTCTCGGGCGGGCAGCCAACGATCGAGCGAATCAGCTTCACCTTGACCAACGCGTCCGGGCAGTCGATCACTCCGAACTTCGTCACCGACAGCTCCTACTGGATCGACAACGACTGGCGGGTGACCTCGGGCCCCAGGACGCTGGGGCCCGACCGGACGGCCGCCTATGTACTCACCCGGACAGGCTCGGCACTGGCCACCAACCCCAACGGCCGAGTACTGCTCCAGGTGCTCTCGGACAATCCGCAGACTCTGACCAACGCCCTGCTCCCGGTCCGCAGCCTGGCTCGATAAGCAGTCGATTCGATCGCGAAGGGATCCAGGCAGGTGAGGCGGGCGAGGTCAGCGCATCAGGATCGCGAGATCCTACAGCTCCATAGCCGGGCTGTGGACGGGGCCTGCAGGGATGCGGTGCCATGAATTCCGGGCGTCCCGGCAGTCGGCCTCCAACTGCGGGGACACCCGGCCGGCTCTACAGGCGCAGGAGTGCCTTCAACGACCGGATCTCCGCTTCCAGACCGGCTCGGCCCGCGGTGGTGATCGACACCCAGGTGCGGGGCTTCTTGCCCTCGTAGCCTTTGCGGACGGAGACCAGGTCGTGGCGTGCGAGCGTCTCGATGTGTTGGCCGAGGTTTCCGTCCGTGAGTCCGAGGGCCGACTTCAGGTAGGTGAAGTCGGCCTCGTCGACCTCGGCGAGGATGGCGAGCACTCCCAGGCGTGTCCGCTGGTGCACTACATCGTCGAACATTGGGACAGCGGCGCCGCCCCCGGCTGCTGTGGCGTCACCGCTCATCGGCGGCCCGCCTCTCGCGGCGCAGCGCGAGGCAGCCGCCCACCAGGAGCACCAGCGCGGCTGCGGCGGTGACGATCGCCGACGCGCCGTCGAAGTAGCCGTCTTGCCCGGTGAACATCCCGAGGCCGTCCGCAGTGTTGTAGAGCAGGTTCTCGAATGTCCTGCTGCCCTGCTCGATCCCGCCGATCACGCCGAAGGCGACGGCGAATACTGCCAGGTAGGTGTCCCGGTTCCGGCGTGCGATCACCAGCAGGAAGACCGCGATGGTGGGGATCTGCATCGCGGTCAGCGGGAGTACGAATACGAAGGCGGCCAGAAGGGCCAGGCCGGCCTGGAGGTATTCCGCCCTCGCGAACCGGATTCCGCTTCGCAGGCCGTACCACCGGTACCACGAGGCTACGGCGAGGAACCCCGCAGGTCCCGCGACGGCCCAGTAGAGCATCTTCCATACCGAGATGTCATCGGCGAACGGCGCACTCATCAGCGTGAGCACCCCGAACACGAGCAACGGCACCGACGAGCCCATACGGGCTCCCCGGACGCGCTCGCGCAGCATGCCGATGTGGTCCAGCGTGCCGCCCGCGTGCGCACTGGAAGATCAGCAGGGCCAGGCAGATCACGGTGATCAGGGCGGTGATGCGGCGGTTGGTCTTCAGGAACAACGGGGCGACCGCGAGGGGGCCCTTGAACTCGCCGTAGCGGCGTTCAACGACGTGCTGGCCCTTGTAGCGGCGGAAGACCTCAGCGCGGGCCTGGCGGCCGGCAGGTTGGTCAGCAGCGCGTACCAGCCGTCAGCCGCGGCCTCAGCGTCGATCGCGGCCTGGTCGAAGTGCCAGGACAGGACTGGTTTGCCGGTGGCGTCGCGGGTGATCGCGGTGCGCAGGTACACCCTGACGCGGCGCTGGGCGGCGATCGTGGTAACCCGGGCGGCGACGGCATCGGCGGTGGGGTGGAACCGGGTCCCGGCGGTGCGCACCAGCTTGTCCAGCTCGGTGGCGGCCTTGGCCAGCTTGAGCGCCCTGGCCTTGGCCGCCCCGGCGGCGTTCGCCGAGGAGTACACCAGGATCCGGCGCAGGTGCACCACCGGATCGCTCTTGCGGGGGCCGCGCATGTCCATCCCGTCGTCCTCCGGCACCCGGTAAGTGCCGCGGGCGGCGGGCTTGCCCGCGTCCCGCGCGGGACATAGTCCACCTCGGTGCCCGCCCCCGGCGGCAGCGCGGCGAACAGCCCGGCCGGCACCCGCGAGGCGGCCAGCGGCGCGACGAAGCCGACGCCCTGCGGCCATCGCCGTCGCGTTGGTCCAGGAGATCAGCTTGGAGTCGCCCACCAGCAGGAACGTGCGCGGCCCGGCGATCTGCTTCAGCGCGGTCATCGCCCCGGTGACCTGGGCCACCTCCCCGGCCCCGCCGTCGTAGGCGTGGTGGAAGACCGGGATCCCGCCGTCCCCGCTGACCGCCAGCCCGGTCTGGATCTGCTTCAGATCCGGCCGGCGGTCCTTCGGGATGCCCCCACCGCGGCGCCGGGTACTCCTCGTCCGCCTCCGGGTAGGCGCCGTACAGCGAGATCGAGGTCATGTCCCAGTGCAGCCGCGACACGTCCACCCCGAACTCGGTGATCGCCGCCGCCCCGACCGAGCCGATGACCTCGTCCAGATGCGGGGCGATCGCGTCCAGCGCACGGGCGATCCGGTCGTCGTTGAGCAGGTGCGGCTCGATGCCGAAGATGCCTCGACAGCCCAGCTGGGCCCAGGGGCGACCTCGAACAGGGGCGTGGGCGAGGAAGCCGGTTGGCGATCAGCGCCTCGAGGACCTGTCGCTGGGTGAGGTGGGCGACGTCGCGCACCGGGGACAGTCCGTCGATGATGTCGGCGACGTCCAGCCGGCGCAGGAAGGCGCACAGGCCGGCAGCGCCCGAGCCGGTTCGACCACGGCGGTGATCAGAAGCTCGGCTCGGGGACGCCGCACAGGGGAACGGTCGCGACCGACGTAGACAGGCACGCCATCATCAACGTGCAGCTCGACGACGACACCGGCAGGAACGACGAATCGCGACAAGAGTCATGTGCGGAAGACAGGCCTAGCGTGTCAGTGCTGCGGGGGGCGGTGCCGGTGTCGGGCGGTGCTGTGGCGGCGGGGCTGGTGGTGGTGGGCGTGCCGTTGCGGCGGGGGAGGGTGGTGGAGCGCAGGCGGGCGGCTGCGGTGTGGGGTTGGGCGCGGGTTGGTGGCGAGGCGGGTGATGCGTAGGGCGAGGATGGTGGCGGGGCTGCGGGCGGTGTCGAGTCGTGGCGGCTGCTGTCGGAGGAGGGGCGGGGGTCGTGGCCGCGTTGGGCGGCGTCGGTCAGGGCGGTGGCCAGGGCGGCCAGGCTGGGTCGGCGGTGATCTGCTGGGCCTGGTCGGGTAGGGCGGTGGCGAGGTCGCGGGCCAGGTCGGACTGGACACCTGGGGGTGGGTGCGCGTTGGGCCAGGTCGGTGAGGGGCTGCCGGGCGGCCTGGTCGGCTGCGGCGCGGAGGTCGGTGAGGGCGTGGTGGGCGGCGTCGGCCTGTTGCTGGTGGCCGCGGCGGGTGTGCCACTGCTCGGCCAGCAGGACGGCGAAGACGATCGCCGCCAGGGCGACGGCCAGTGCTGTGCCCGCCGGCGTCGTCGCTGGTGGTGGCCTGGTAGAGGAGTTCGCCGGTGGCGGCGCGGAACCGCCGGGTGGCGGCGTGGTCGGCCTTGACCTGCGAGCGGGTCGCTCGCGCCAGGGCCTTCTCGGCCGGCCGCAGCTGCTCCCGCACCTCGACAGGGACGCGGGGGGCGAGGATGGTCAGGCTCTCGTGGAACGCGGTGATGTGCGCCTGCGCTCCGCCGTCCCCACCGGTGCCGGCACCAGTGTCTGCGTCGGTGCTCCTGGAGGGCGGGGGCGTAGAGGTCGTCGAGGGCGGCGGTGTAGGCGAACAGGGGGTGTTCGGGGGCGGGTGCGGCGGGCGGGGTGTTCCTCGGGGGCGGGGTTGGCGGCGAGGCGGGCTTGGACCTGGGGCCAGGAGAGGTCGCGGGACAGGTCGCCGGCGGCGAACCAGACCTGCTTGCCGTCGGTGTTGGTGTCGCCGGGGCGGCCGACCTTGTAGCCGCGCAGGTCGCCCGAGGGCATGGCGTACTGGTGGACGTTCACGCCGAGCGGGCCTTCGAGGAGGTCGAAGAAGGCGTCGGGGGTGGTGGAGTTGGCCAGGGCGTCGCGGAGCTGGGTCTCCAGCCAGGTGCTGGAGGGTTCGGTCCAGTGGTGCTGTTCGGCCTTGTGGACCTCGGCGCCGCTGGGTCGGCGTGAGGCGGTCCTGTCGCCGGTCTTGAGGCGGCGCAGGCCGAGTTCGATCTCCAGTTTGCGGCACTCGGCCTGCGCGTGGACGGCGTCCTTGTGGCGCCTGGGGGCGCGGCCGTCCTCGCGGACGAGGGTGGCCATGAGGTGGATGTGGCGTTCGTCGTGGCGGACCGCGATCCACCGGCAGGCGGCGGTGTCGCCGTCGGGGGCGATACCGGTGGCGTGCATGATCCGGCGGGCTACCTCGCCCCACTCTGCGTCAGACAGGAGCCGGTCTTCGGGTGCGATGGCGACGGGGCAGTGCCACACCCAGCCGCCCTTGGGCGGGTGGCCCTCGGCGCGGACGCGTTCGAGGGGTACGTCGAGGAGTTGGGCGAGGTCGGTCAGGGAGGTGTTCGGGTCGCGTCCGGGGTCGGGGACGCGGCGTTCGATCGAGGCCGCGACCAGGTGCGGGTCCTCGTGCTTGTCGTGGCGGCCCACCGAGTAGAGGTAGCGGATCAGGCCGCGGGTGTCGGAGCCGAGCTGCTTCGCGACGTCGGGGACCATCAGCCCTGCCCGCCGGCCTCGTTGAGCCGCAGGGTGGCCCGGTGGATCCCCTCGATCGCCTGGTCGAGGCGGCCCAGGGTGTCCTGGACGCGTTCGGGTTCCACGGGGGCGATGTCCATGTGGCCCTGGCGGACGAGCTGGTTGAGGTTGTTGGCGGCCTTGCCGAAGGCATGCAGGGCGCGGCCGAGCTCCTCGCCGATCACACGCACGGCGCGCTCGTGCGGCAGCAGCGCCGTGATCCGGTTCGCCGCGACCGCGACGGCGGCGTCGAGCGGGACATGAACCCGGACAGTGAGGGGCCGCGCTCAGCGGCGGCCTGTTCGAGGAGCGTGATCTCGTCGCGGGTGAACCGGACCGAGGGGGTCTCGCTGCGCGGCTGACTGCCGCGCCTGCGCTGACGGGAGGGCTTGAGGACCCCGCTGACCTTGTGCTCCACGGTCAGGCGCGGGCGGTCCAGGGCCGCGATGCCCTCATGCAGGAACACCTCCGGCGCGACCCGACCATCGCCATCCAGGTCGGCGCCGGAGGCGGCCGGCGGGTGGGTGCGGGCGTTCTCGCCGTCGGCGCGGTGCCGCTCCGGCACGCCCGGCACGGACACGACGGCGGTCGGATCGGGCGGCTGCTGGTCCTGGGCGCGGCTGCGCCCGGCCCCGCCCTCCTGCTCCAGCGCCCTCGCCGGAGCCTGCCCCGCTGCCGCCTCGGCGGCGGGGCCAAGCGCTCCCGTGCCGCCAACGGTGGCACGGGAGCTACACTTGCTGCGCTGTTTGGGTGCGTGACCTCAACGTCACCGCTGCCCAGTGTAGTTGGCGTGTTCTCGGGGCGGGCGGTGTGGTCGGCGGCGCGCTGCCGGTGGTCGTTCTGCTCGGTCACGGGGGGCTTCCTGGGGGAGGTGATCAGGTGTCGGCGGGTCGGAGGGTGCGGGGTGCCGGTCTTCGTGGCGGGGTGCGGGGTGTCTGGTGCACCGTTCGGCTTCCTTTCGCGGCCGGGCTGCGGATTCCGGCGGGCTGGGCCGGCGGGGGGCGCTGCCCGGAACCTGTTCCGGTCCGGGCAGCGATCAGGCGGCGGGATCAGTCCTGGGCGGGGTGCTGGCGGCCGTCGGCGTCCTGGCGGACGAGGGTGATGGCTTCGTTCAATCGGTCGTGTCCGGCTCCCAGGCCGGCGTCGGTGATGGCCTTTCGGGCGCTGTCGCGGGTGATCTGGTCGGGATCCGGGTGGGCCGCGCTCGATGGCCTGGGCGAGTTCCTGCAGGGTGGCCTTGGGCGGGCGGCCTCCCTGGCTCGGCTGCGGACGCGGGCCAGAACCCTCCTGCGGGCCGTGACCTGCGCTGTTCTGGGGTCTGCTACGGGTTGCGGCGGCACCGATGCGGTGTCGGTGTCGACGGCGGGCTCCTCGGCGTGGGGGGTTTCGGCGGGGGCCTGCGGCGCGGCCTCCCGAGCAGTGGCTGGGGCCTCGATGGCGGGCCGTGCCTGCGGGGTCTGGGACTGACCGTCCAGAACCTCGGGCGGAGTTCCGTGCTGGGTCGGCCCCGTCCACCATCTGTGGAAGGGTTCCGGCACGGTACCGGGAACCGGGCTGGCGAGGCTCGCGCTGGTGCTGCCGTAGCGGGAGATCAGGACGTGCAGGTGGTTGCGCCGCCCAGGGCGAGCGGTGGGATCGCGGACAGGACCACCACAGTGGGGTTGCCGAGGTGGAGCGTGGTGGTGCCGGGCTGGTTGAGGTCCAGGGCGTGCAGGGCGTTGGCCCAGATGCTGGCGCTGGTCGCGGCGGCGAACAGCGACCCCCAGGCGTACAGGCGGGCGGGCAAGGGCGCGGTGCGCAGGACCAGCACGGCGCGCACGCCGTAGGCGATGAAGCCGTCCACCAGCGGCGGGTACGCGTACGACAGGGGCCGCACGACGTGGGCGGCGGTGGCCATCTGCTGCAGCGCGGCGTACGACAGGGCGAACCCGAGCACGCCGAGCAGGCCGAGGGTTGCCCGGTCCCAGCCGGTGGCGCGGTGGGCCGACCGGTCGGACTGTCGCCGGGTCTCGTGGTGGCGGGTGGCAGTGGCGGGTGGTGCGGTGGTCACGGTGACGGCTCCAGCGGGAGGTGGTTCGCGAGACGCAGTGGACGGCGTACCCCGGTCGCGAAGAGGCCTCGGGGCAGGCCGCAGCCCGATTCGGCGGTCGGCGCGGTGCCGCCGTGCCGCCGGAAGGGCGTGGCGTGGGAGTGGGGTACTGGTGGCCCGGTCCGGGCCGGTGGTCAGGCTCTGGCGGGTGTGAGCTGCCGGTTGGAGGGCCGCAGGGCGGCGCGGACGCGGGCGGCTCCGCGCCGGGTGGCGGCCTCGCCGCCGCCGACGGCGACCGTGCGGGTGCCGAGCCCGGCGCAGGTGCGGCAGTTGTCCGCCTGCCGCACCGGGTCGCCGCAGGTGGGGCACTCCGCCAGCGGCGCGGTAGCGGGCCCGGACGCGGGCCTCTGGGCGGGTGCGGGCGGCAGCTTGCGCACGAGGCGTTCGCGCAGCAGCGCAGTCGCACTGTGGACACGGTCGGGCAGCCCGGTCAGCAGGGCCTGCGCGAGGTCGCGCTCGGTGCAGCCCCGCTCCAACCAGGGCGCGACCTGCGGGGCGAGGGCCAGTGCCTCGACGCTCCCCACGCGCAGACGCGACTCAGACCGACGACCCGCAGCAGCGTCTCCGCCGCCCGCCGTGCTGGGCCGTCGGCGATACCGGCGGTGTCGTCAGTCTCCTGGGCCTGGTGGCCGGTTGTCGGGTCGACCGCTTCCCGCCCGCCCTCCCGCGCATCGGCGGCGGCGGGGCTGCCGCGGCGCGGCTGCCCGGCCTCCTGGCGCGGTGCGGGGAGGATTCTCCCCAAGGTCCTTTACGGGGTTGGAGCCACGGTGATCGGCTGCCGCACCACCGGAGACCGGATCAGCGGCAGCCGGAGCGACCTGCGGATCCGTTTGCGGGCTGTCGTAGACGTGGGCCTCGCTGACGAAAGTCCCGCCGGCCTGGCGGACCCGCACCACCCGGTAGTACCCGGCAGCGGTCAACTCGCGCAACGCCTTCGCGACCGCCAGTCGACCTTGCGGGCTGCTGTCGGCCATGTGCCGGCCGTCCTCGCGCCACCCGTCGGGGCGCGAGAGCAGGTCGCCCAGCAAGCCCCGGGCGGTGTACGACAGCCGCCGGTCCTGGAGGAGGTAGTTGGGCAGGATGATGAAGCCGCACGTGTGGCGGCTACGATGGACGTGCATCAGGAGTTACTGCTCCTTGTGCCGGACCCCGGGGTGTTACAGCACCGCCGGGGTCGCCTATTTAGTTCGTGGACCAGGGACAGTACCACGAACCGACTGTGCAACTCCCCTCCGATCCAGAGACCCTGATCACACATCAGGCAGCCTCGCCCCGCTCCTCGATCCCGAGCACACGAAGCAGGTCCGCCGTGATTACCCGGTAGCACTTGCCCAGTCGCAGCACACGACATGGGTACGCGTCGCGACGCGCCAGCTCGTAGCCCTTGCTCCTGCCAAGGCCAATGGCCCGGTTGGCCGTCTCCAAGTCGACCGAGGCAGGTAGCGCGAGGAGTTCGGGCTGGCTCAAGCCGTCGCTGAGGCGGCTCTGGCGGACTATTGCCACGGGTTCCTCCAGGCAGGTAGATATCGGAAACAAGGGGCGTCCCGATCTACTTACAGCCTGGCAGGGCGTATTGTGTCACCATGACACACACCCATTCGGATACTGGAGATGACGGCGAATGGGGGGAGACGGCCGATGAGCGCGAGGACAGACTCCTCGACGAACACGCCGAGGAGTACGACGACAAGCAGGGGGAATCCTGGGCTGCTGCAGTCGTCTCGACTGTGGCAACCGAAGTCTGCCGTCTGCGGACAGAGTTGGGACTCAGCCAACAGGAACTCGCCGAGCAATGCACAGAGCTCGGCTACCCCATCCCTCGGAACGTGCTCGCCAACCTTGAGAGCGGCAGGCGCACTTCCCTGCACGTCGTAGAGCTCCTTGTCCTGGCGGAAGCACTGCACTGCATTCCGGTCGCCCTGCTGTTCCCCGTCGGCCATCGCGAAGCTGCACCCCCTGCCCGGCAGCCCATGGTCCGCACTCGTAGCGGCGGACTGGTTCTCCGGACTGGCACCAGGCAATGAGGGCGACTCCCTGTTTACCTACCGCTATTACGCCAAGCAACGGAAGGAACTGGCAGCCGCTAATTACGAGCTTCGTGAACTCAGAGTGGAACTCCAGGCTCCCGCCCACCTGAGCGATCCCGAGGCGCTCCAGCGCGACATCGCTCGCGTATCGGAGAAGCAAGACCGACTCAGCGCCCGGCTGGCACACCTGCGGGCCGTCCTCCAAGCCGACGGCCTGCTGCCACCCGACGAGTAGCGGAACACATCCGCCCCACGATCAGAGGAGAGCATATGAAGGGGTCCACCTACCGCCGCTGCTACTGCCGTGAGCCCGAGACCGGGAAGCCGCTCGGAAAGGCGTGCCCAAAGCTCGGCCAGCGCAACCACGGCTCCTACTCCATACGCCAGGAGCTGCCGAACCACGCCGACGGCCGCCGGCGCGCCTTCAACCGCGCCGGCTACTCCAGCGCCAAGGCGGCACAGGACGACCTCGACCAGGTCCGCGCCCTCCTGTCCTTGGCCAAGTCCGACGATCCCGAGGGCCTGGCCCAGATCGCGGACCTCCTGGAGAAGGTCGCCGACGAGAAGTCCCACGTCCCCGAGGTCGAGGAGACACGGCGCCGACTGGCCTCCGGCCAGGACCTGCTGAACCGGCTCACCGTCGGTGAGTGGCTCGATCAGTGGCTCGCGGGCAAGCACGGACGGCAGACCGCGATCAGCCGGGACGAGAGCAGCATCCGCCTCTACATCAAGCCGCGCATCGGCCACCTGCGCCTGGACCGGCTGCGCATCTCCCATCTGGAGGAGATGTTCGCAGCCATCGCCGAGGCCAACGTCGAGATCATCGAGGCCAACGCCCAGCGCCGCGCGGCCATCAGCGACCTTGCACAGATCCCCTGGAAGGGCCGTGACTTCCGAGCCCAGCGAAGGACGCTGAAGGCCGCGATCGACGCGATGCCGCCGTTTCGCCGGACCGTCAGCGCGTCGGCCCGTCAGCGGATCCGTTCCACGCTGCGGGCCGGCCTGAACGCCGCGATCACACGTCAGATCATCACCTTCAATCCGGCCTCCCACGTCGAGCTGGAGGCGGGGAAGCGTCCGAAGGCACTGATGTGGACCGCCGAGCGCGTCGAGCACTGGCGGCTGACCGGCGAGAAGCCGTCCCCGGTGATGGTCTGGACGCTGGAGCAGACCGGCGCCTTCCTCGACCACGCGATCAACGACCGGCTGTACCCGCTGTTCCACCTGGCCGTCTTCCGAGGCCTGCGCCGAGGCGAGGCATGCGGCCAGCGCTGGATGGACACCGACCTCGCCGCCCAGCTCCTCACCGTGGCCAAGCAGCTGGTCGTGGACGGGTGGGAGGTCTACGAGGACGACCCGAAGACCGACGCCGGGGCCCGCACCATCGCCCTGGACTCGGACACGGTCGCCGTCCTGGAGGCCCACCGGGAGCGGCAGCGCGCGGCGCGCGAGGAATGGGGTCCGGCCTGGGTCGAGACCGGGCGGGTCTTCACCCGCGAGAACGGCAGCTGGCTGCACCCCACGACCGTCTCCGGCCGGTTCCGCGAGCTGTACGAGGCGATCGACCTCCCCCCGGTCCGCCTGCACGACCTGCGCCACGGCGCGGCGTCGATCGCGCACGCCGCCGGCGCGGACCTGCACGCCATCAAGGAGATGCTCGGCCACTCCTCGATCGCGATCACCTCGGACACCTACACGACCCTGCTCCCCCAGGTGGACCGGGCCCTCGCCGAGGCTGCGGCCCGCCTCGTCCCCCGCGCGCAGAAGCCAATCGCCGTGCCGCCACAGGATGCGCAGTCCGCAGCCGAACCGGCCGAGATCACCCCGTCCGCTCACGCATCGCTCACGCAAACGGCCCCGGACGAGGTATCCGAGGCCGCCGATGGAGTCCCCCAGCGGCCAAAACTGCAGCTCATCCGGGGTGGTGGAGAGAGCCCCCTGTCGGGTTCGAACCGACGACCCCCGCTTTACAAGAGCGGTGCTCTGGCCAACTGAGCTAAGGAGGCGCGGTACCCGTCCGCAGCGTGCCACGGCGGGACCAGGGTGCAGTGTACCGAACGAGGAGGGGCGCATGTCAGGTTCATCGGGGCGGGCGTGGTGAATGTGTCCGCCGTCACTTGGGCCGAGTTTGCCCGATTTCGTCCGTACATAAGACCGACAGGTGAACGGATTCGGTCGCGCAGGGGTACTGACAAGACCGCTTCGTGCCGGTACCGTCACCAGCAGTCTGCCGTCCGGTGGACTAGACCTCTCCGATCTCCGCGCCGCTCCGGCGGGTTGGCACGGCGCTTCGGACAGGACGACATCCGCCTTTACTCGGATCGTCCGGCACGTTCCTGCCGGTGAAGGAGAGCACAGACATGCCTACGGTGACTTTCGACCAGGCCACCCGGATCTACCCCGGCGGGCAGAAGCCCGCCGTCGACGCCCTGAACCTGGACATAGCCGACGGCGAGTTCCTCGTCCTCGTCGGCCCCTCCGGCTGCGGCAAGTCGACCAGCCTGCGGATGCTCGCGGGCCTGGAGGACGTGAACGGCGGCGCCATCCGCATCGGCGACCGCGACGTCACGCACCTGCCCCCCAAGGACCGGAACATCGCCATGGTGTTCCAGAACTACGCGCTGTACCCGCACATGACCGTCGCCGACAACATGGGCTTCGCCCTGAAGATCGCCGGCGTCAACAAGGCGGAGATCCGCAAGAAGGTCGAGGAGGCGGGCAAGATTCTCGACCTCACCGAGTACCTCGACCGCAAGCCGAAGGCGCTCTCCGGCGGTCAGCGCCAGCGTGTCGCCATGGGTCGCGCGATCGTCCGCGAGCCGCAGGTCTTCCTCATGGACGAGCCGCTGTCCAACCTGGACGCCAAGCTCCGCGTGCAGACCCGCACCCAGATCGCCTCGCTGCAGCGCCGCCTCGGCATCACCACCGTCTACGTCACCCACGACCAGGTCGAGGCCATGACCATGGGCGACCGGGTCGCGGTCCTCAAGGACGGCCTGCTGCAGCAGGTGGACACCCCCCGCAACATGTACGACCGCCCCGCGAACCTCTTCGTGGCCGGCTTCATCGGCTCGCCCGCGATGAACCTGATCGAGGTCCCGCTGGTCGACGGCGGCTGCCAGTTCGGCACCTCGCTGATCGAGATCTCCCGCGAGGCCGTGGCCCAGGCCGCCGACGCCGGTGACACCACCGTCACCATCGGCGTCCGCCCCGAGCACCTGGACCTGGTCTCCGAGGGCGACGCGCTCGCCAAGGGCGGCGCCGGCCTGGCCGTCACCGTCAACGTCGTCGAGGAGCTGGGCGCGGACGGCTACGTCTACGGCAGCGCCCGCGTCGGCGACGCCGAGAAGGACCTGGTGGTCCGGGTCAACGGCCGCTCCGTCCCGCTCAAGGGCGACGTCCTGAACGTCGTCCCGCGCGCCGGCGAGGTCCACGTCTTCTCGACCTCAACCGGTCTGCGCCTCAGCAACTGACGTCCGAGCAGACAGAGCCGGTGCCCCGGCGGGGGGGTTCCCGCCGGGGCACCGGCATGTCGGACAACGGCCTTACCCTGAAAAACACCTGGCGGACCGTCACTCGTCCGAGTGACTAAATGTCGCCATGTCATCACTCATCGCTAGCATCAGCGTCGTGAAGCAGCTAGCGCGCCGTCTCGGCAGATCCCTCGCCTTCCTCCTGCCCGTCGTCCTCGTGACGACCGGCACCCTCGCGGTCACCCGCGTGTCCTGGACCCCTGTGGCCGGTGGCATCAGCGGAAACGGGGGTGAGCAGCAGGTCCTCGCCGCCAACGCGACGTCCCCGCAAAGCGACGACACTGCCGTCGCCCCGCAGGACGCCCTGCGCGACCGGCTGGTCCAGCAGTTGGACCGGTCGAACCCCGGCGCGGCCCTGGACTCGCTCCAGCAGGCCATGCAGCAGCAGCCCTCGCTCACCCGCTACTGCACCGTCATCGCCCGCGACCTCGGCCAGGCCGCGGTGCGCAAGTACCACGGCGACGTCCAGCGTGCGCAGTCCTTCGCGCGCCCGGTCTGCGACGGGTCCTTCGCCGCCGGAACGATGGCGGAGGCGGGCTGACCGCAGCAGCGATGCGGCAACGCACCAGCAGCGCACCGACGTCGGGCGCGACAGGCACAGCATCCGGGCCGGAGCGGAGTCCCCCCACGGACTCCGCTCCGGCCCGCTGACATGCCGTCGACACCCCCCAGGCCTCCCCCGGGCACCCCCTGGGCCCCCGGGCATCCGCCGGGGCGCACGTGGGCGGCCGGACGGCGCTCGCGCGCCCCGTCCGTCCGCACGGGTGGTCCTCTGCCCGTAGGGTGCTCCCATGACCGCTGACCTCATCCCCTCCACCGAGGGTTCTCCGCTGGCCTCGCCGCCCGTCACTCAGGCAGTGATTCTGGCCGGCGGTCAGGGCTCGCGCCTCCGCCCCTACACCGACACCCGCCCCAAGCCGATGATCGAGATCCCCGGCACTGGCGTCCCGATCATCGGGCACCAGCTCCAGTGGCTGGCCGAGGAGGGCGTCACCGACGTCGTCATCTCCTGCGGCCACCTGGCCGAGGTGCTGCAGACCTGGCTGAAGGAGACGGAGCTCCCGCTCACCGTCACCACCGTGGTCGAGTCCGAACCCCTCGGCCGCGGCGGCGGCCTGAAGTTCGCGGCCGCCTCGCTCCCCCGCCCGAAGGAGCCCTGGTACGCCACCAACGGCGACATCTGGACCCGGTTCCGGCTCCGCGACATGGCGGACTTCCATGCCGAGCGCGACGCCCACGCCACCCTCGCGCTGGCCCGCCCCCGGCTGCCCTGGGGCACCGTCGACACCGACCAGTTCGGCAACATCCTCGACTTCATCGAGGCCCCGCCGTCGCCGTACCTGATCAACGCCGGCGTGTACGTCTTCTCCGCCGCCTTCGCGGGCATGCTGCCCGACCTCGGCGACCACGAGCGGAGCACCTTCCCCCGGCTCGCGCGCGAGCGCCGACTCTCCGGCTGGGAGCTCCCCCAGGGCGTCTACTGGCGCGCCATCGACACCGCCAAGGACCTCACCGAGGCCGCCAAGGAGCTCGCCGCCACCCGCGCCACCATCGACTGACGGCCTGCCGGCGGCACTACCCGCCCCGAACGGCACCGCGGCCCCGTACGGACAGACCTGCTGTCCGTACGGGGCCGTACACGCTGCCTCAGGCCTGCGGGGGCCCTGCGCCTGTCGGCACTCAGCCCAGGAGGCCGCCGAGGACGCCGTTGCTGCCCGTCGGCGCGGAGCTGGGCGAACCACTGTGGTGGTGCGTCGGCGCGGACGAGCCGCTGCCGCCCGAACCGGAGCCCGAGCCGGTGCTACCCCTGGTGCTACCCGAACCCGTTCCCGTGCCCGAACTCTGGCTGCCGGCACCGGAACTGCTGCTCCCGCTGCCGGTGCTGCCTGTGCTGCCGGCGCTGTGGTGCTTCGCCGCCGCATGGTGCGAGGCGTTGGGCGAGGCGTCCGGCGAGGGCGTCGCCTTCTTTGCCGCAGCCGCACCACCAGCGCCGCCGGCACCGCCGTGCGCGGACGGCTTGCTGCTCGGCCACATCGGGTTCGGATAGTCGGTCGGCAGCGCGGTCGCGCCCGGCTGGACGGTGGTGGTGCTGACCGTCTGGCTGCTCCGGACCGTCGCGCCGAGCGCCGAACCCAGCAGCAGGGTGCTGCCGGTGACCAGCGTCGCCACCACGAAGCCCCGGCGCAGCACCCGCCGCCGCAGCGCCCAGATCGGCGCGCGCTCCCCGCCGAGCCGCCGCCACGCCTCGATGGCGAGTCGGCCGTCCAGCGAGAACAGCGGTGCCCCGGCCAGCAGCAGCGGGCTCCACGCGGCCAGGTAGATGATCTCCGGCGCGTTGTAGACCGGGGCGGCCCGCCAACTCACCGTCACCAGCAGCACGACCGCCAGCACCATGCCCATGGCGGCGGCGAACCGCTGCCAGAGCCCGAAGACGCAGAGCACGCCGACGACGATCTCGACGAAGGCCACCCCGAGCCCGGAGCCGACCGGGTGGGTGAGCGCCACGTCCAGCAGCGGACGGGCGAGCGGCCAGGGGTGCAGCGACTGCAGCCAGTGCATCATCGAGCCGCGCACGCCGCCGTCGAAGTAGACCGGGTCGCAGAGCTTGTTGAAACCGGCGTAGATCGAGATGCCGCCGAGGAACAGCCGCAGCGGCAGCAGCACCAGGCCGAGGTCGACCCGCCGCCCCGGGTACCAGGCGTGCCGGACCGCCTCGCCCGGCTCGCGCGGCCCGCCGCTGCGGTACTCCGGCTCGAACTCCCGCTCGTCGCCCGGCCCGTAGCGCGGACGGAAGCCCGGCTCACGGCCGTCCGCAGCCGCCCGGTCGGCCCGGTCGGCGTGGTCGGCCTGGTCGGGAAAGCCGAGCGGACGCTGCATCACCTGGGTGGCGTCGGCCGGTTGCTGACGCGGCAGCACCGTGTGCCCGGTGCCGCCCTGCTGGACAGCGTCGAGCAGCGCGGGGGCGGCTCCACCGGTCCAGGTGATAGGGGTGACCCGGGGCTTGCGACGGGCCGGCGGCGCGTCGGTGGCGGCAAGTCCGCCGACGACCGGCGCGCCCGCCCCGACAAGTGCGGGGAAGGCTGGAATGATCAGGATCGGCTGGGTGTCCTCGCCCGCAGCCAGGGTGGTCAGCGGGCCCGAGTCGATGAACGGGCTCACCGGAGCGCCCAGGCGCACTCGGAAGCTCGCCGTCGTGGTGTTGAGCCGGGCCGGATCGGTCGGCACCTTCACCGAGTACAGCCCCGGGTCTGCCTCTATCCCGTCGGCGGATGCCCCCTGAGGGCGGGTACGTGTTCTGGTGTCCACGCATCACTAACCGCCCGAGGGACCGTTTGGACACCCTCTCGCGCAAGACTTGACTGCGACGCCTGCCCTCGTGGTGCCCAGCAATACCCGTGGTACGCCTGGGAAGGACGGGACCGGACGCTCGGCCGACCGCCGCTGACACCGCCGTTCCACAGCTGCTCCAAGGCTGCTCCGCCGACGAACGAAATCGGAACGGCAGAGCGGCCGCCCGGGTGACGGATCACCCGAACGGCCGCTCTCCGCCGGTCGCTACCGCTGCAGCCGTGCGCTGCAGCCGCTACCGCTTGTTGCGGAGCCGCGCGGCCTCGTAGAGGACGATGCCGGCGGCAACGCCCGCGTTCAGCGACTCCGCCGCACCCGGCATCGGAATCCGGACCGTCAGGTCGCAGGTCTCCGCGACCAGCCGGGACAGGCCCTTGCCCTCGGAACCGATGACGATCACCACCGGACCGGTCAGCGCCTCCAGGTCGCTCAGCTCGGCATCGCCGTCGGCCGCGAGGCCCACGACGAAGCAGCCGGCCTTCTGGTAGGCCTCCAGCGTCCGGGTCATGTTGGTCATCCGGGCCACCGGCACCCGGGCCGCCGCGCCGGAGGAGGTCTTCCAGGCACCGGCCGTCATCCCGGCGGCCCGCCGCTCGGGGATGACCACGCCGTGGCCGTCGAAGGCGGCGACGGAGCGGACGATCGCCCCGAGGTTGCGCGAGTCGGTGATCCCGTCCAGCGCGACGATCAGCGGGTCCTCGTGGTTCTGGGCCGCGAGCGCGAGCAGGTCGTCCGGGTGCGCGTACTCGTACGGCGGCACCTGGAGGATCAGGCCCTGGTGGTTGTGGCCCTCGGCCAGGTTGTCGAGCTGCTGGCGCGGGGCCTCCATCAGCGGCACGCCGCGCTCGGTGGCATAGGCCAGCGCCTCGCGCACCCGCTCGTCGTTGTCGATGAACTGCTGGACGTAGAGCGCCGAGGCCGGCACCCCGCCCTGCAGCGCCTCGACCACCGAGTTGCGGCCGTAGACCAGCTCGGAGGCCGCCTTGCCGCCGCGCCGGGCGTTGCCGCGCGACTTGTTGCCGGCGGCGCGCTTGGCGGCCGAGTTGGCCATCCGGTTCTTCTTGTGGCCCTTGCGCTCGGAGGCGGGCGGCGTCGGGCCCTTGCCCTCCAATGCCTTCCGGCTGTGGCCACCGGTACCGACCGACGGGCCCTTCTTGGAGCCGGGGTTGCGGCGGTTCCTGCGCTGGCTGTTGCCGGCCATCAGTACGGTCCTGCTTTCGTTCGTGGTGCGTGGTGGAGGCCGAGTCGGCCGGGTCCGAGTGCGGCGGTCAGCCGAGAGTCCAGCGGGAGGCGCCCTCGGCCCGGTCCTCGATGACCAGCCCGGCCTCGCCGAGCCGGTCCCTGATGGCGTCTGAGGTGGCGTAGTCCTTGCGCTCGCGCGCGGCCTGACGCTGCTCCAGCACCAGCTTGACCAGGGCGTCGACCACTCCGTGCAGGTCCTCGCCCTGCTGCGGACCGGCCCACATCGGGTCCAGCGGGTCGAGACCGAGCACACCGAGCATCGCACGGACCTCGGCCAGACGCGCTACCGCGTTCTCCTTGTCGTCCGCCGCGAGCGCCGCATTGCCCTGCCGGACGGCCGTGTGGACGATCGCCAGCGCCTGCGGGACGCCGAAGTCGTCGTCCATCGCCTCGGCGAAGGCCGGCGGCACCTGCGGGGCCGGCTCGACCGCGCCGTGCTGCTCGGTGACGCGCTGGACGAAACCCTCGATCCGCGCGAAGGCGGTCTCGGCCTCGCGCAGCGCCTCCTCGCTGTACTCGATCATCGAGCGGTAGTGCGGGGTGCCCAGGTAGTAGCGCAGCACGATCGGCCGCCACTTCTGCACCATCTCGGAGACCAGCACCGAGTTGCCGAGCGACTTGCTCATCTTCTCGCCGCTGAGCGTCACCCAGGCGTTGTGCAGCCAGTAGCTCGCGAAGTCGTCGCCGAAGGCCTTGGACTGGGCGATCTCGTTCTCGTGGTGCGGGAAGATCAGGTCGCGCCCGCCGCCGTGGATGTCGAAGGCCGGACCGAGGTACTTGTGCGCCATGGCCGAGCACTCCAGGTGCCAACCGGGCCGACCGCGCCCCCAGGGGGTCTCCCAGCTGGGCTCGCCGGGCTTGACCGACTTCCACATGGCGAAGTCGCGCTGGTCCCGCTTGCCGGTCTCGCCGTCGCTCTCGGGCTGGCGCAGGTCCTCCAGCTTCTGGTGCGAGAGGGCCAGGTAGTCCGGGTAGGAGGTGACGCTGAAGTAGACGTTGCCCTCGGACTCGTAGGCATGGCCGCGCTCGATCAGACCGCGCATCATCTCGATCATCTCCGGGACGTGCCCGGTCGCCCGGGGCTCCCCGGTCGGCGGCAGGCAGCCCAGCGCCGTGTAACCGTCGTTGAAGGCGCGCTCGTTGGTGTAGCCGATCTGCCACCAGGGCCGACCGCTCTCCCGCGACTTCGCGATGATCTTGTCGTCGATGTCGGTGACATTGCGCACAAAGGTCACGTCGTAGCCCCGGTAGGCGAACCAACGACGCATCACGTCGAAATTCAGCCCGGACCGGATGTGGCCGATGTGCGGGGCGGCCTGCACGGTCGCACCGCACAGGTAGATCGAGACACAGCCCGGCACGAGCGGGACGAAGTCGCGTACCTGGCTGGCGCTGGTGTCGTACAGGCGAATAGTCACAGCGTCAAGCGTAGTGGGAAGCAGAGGGTGCCCCGTGCCCCTCAGTACACCAGGGCGGTGGCAATTGCCACGAGTCCCTCGGCGCGGCCGGTGAGACCGAGCCCGTCGGAGGTGGTCCCGGCCACCGAGACGGGGGCGCCCAGCGCCTCGGAGAGCACTGCCTGCGCCTCTTCGCGCCGTTTGCCGATCTTCGGCCTGACGCCGATGACCTGCACCGCGACATTGCCGATCTCGAATCCGGCGGCCCGGACGATCCGTCCGGCCTCGGTCAGCAGCCGCACCCCGGACGCCCCGGCCCACTCCGGGCGGTCGGTGCCGAAGTGGGTGCCGAGGTCGCCGACCCCGGCTGCGGAGAAAAGCGCGTCGCAGGCCGCGTGGGCCACCACGTCGCCGTCCGAGTGCCCGGCCAGGCCGTGCTCGTAGCCCTCCCAGCGGAGCCCGGCCACCCACAGCTCGCGCCCGGCCGCGAAGGCGTGGACGTCGGTGCCGATGCCGGTGCGCGGCAGCCGGAACCGCGTCCCGTCCGCGGGGCCTTCCAGGTCAGAAGTCATCCTGCGCCCTCCTCCGGGCCAGAACCGCCTCGGCCAGGACCAGGTCCAGCGGGCGGGTGACCTTGAACGCCTCCTCGTGCCCGGGGACCACCACGACCTCGCCGCCGTAGTGCTCGACCAGGCCGGCGTCGTCGGTGGCGTCCAGGCCGTCGCTGAGCGCCTTGTCGTGGACCTGCTGCAGCAGGTCGCGGCGGAAGCCCTGCGGCGTCTGCACCGCGCGCAGCGTGGAGCGGTCCGGGGTGCCCAGCACCGGCTCCGGCCGTCCGGCCCCGGACGCCGGGCCGACCAGCTTGACCGTGTCCGCCAGCGGGACGCCGGGGACGACCGCCCCGGCCCCGTCCGCGACCGCGCGGGCGACCGCGTCCACCACGTCCACCGGGACCAGCGGGCGGGCGGCGTCGTGCACCAGCACCACGTCCACCTGCGGCGGCAGCGCGGCCAGCCCGAGCCGGACCGACTCCTGCCGGGTGGCGCCGCCGGCGACCACCTTGATGTCGGGACCGTCCGCGCCCTCCGGGCGGGCGCCGTCCAGCAGCGCGCGCACCTGGGCGACACCGTCGGACGGGGCGACCACGACGACCATCGTCACGGCACGGGAACGGGCGAGCGCGCGGACGGCGTGGACCAGCAGCGGGACGCCGCCGAGTTCACGCAGGGCCTTGGGGGCGCCCGGGCCCAGTCGCTCGCCCCGGCCTGCGGCGGGGACCACTGCTGCGGCGTTCAGGGTTTTGTTCCTTCAACGAAGTGGGTATGGCCAAGTCGTGCCGGGCCTAGCGCCTTCCGTGGAGTTCGACCCTGCTCGTCCCGGCACACTATCGGTCGCCGCACACCGCGCTGCCCCGATACCCACCGCGGGAACGGTGGATATCGGGGCAGGCGGGCAGGCAGTGCGCCCTGCGCGGACGAGATTGCTCCTCAGGAGGCAAGAACCTCGTCGAGCAGCGTCTCGGCCTTGTCCTCGTTGGTGTTCTCGGCGAGTGCCAGCTCACTCACCAGAATCTGCCTGGCCTTGGCCAGCATCCGCTTCTCACCGGCGGACAGACCGCGCTCGCGCTCACGCCGCCAAAGATCGCGCACAACCTCCGCGACCTTGATAACGTCACCCGAGGCGAGCTTTTCCAGGTTCGCCTTGTATCGGCGGGACCAGTTGGTGGGCTCTTCGGTGTACGGTGCCCGCAGGACCTCGAAGACCCGGTCCAACCCATCCTGACCGACCACGTCGCGCACGCCCACAAACTCGGCGTTCTCTGCAGGCACGCGCAGCGTCAGGTCACCCTGCTGCACCTTCAGCACCAGGTAGGTCTTGTCCACACCTTTGATCTGGCGAATCTCGATTGCTTCGATCAGTGCGGCCCCGTGATGGGGGTAGACCACGGTGTCGCCAACCTTGAACGTCATGTGACAGGTACCCCTTCCGTGGCTTTCCAGAATATCACGGGTTCAGCCATATCCGAAGGGCGTTTTCGCAGGTCAGAGCCAGTCTCAGGGCTTGACAACCACCCCTGTCGCGTGCTGCGACCCCAGTTCGAGAAGGGCTTCTCGCAGGTCGGAGCGGTTGCGAACGAACCGGGAACCACCCGGGGCACCGGGGATGATCTACCCGGGTAGCCGCAACCATATCGTTATCTGATCTTCCATCGAACGCTATTTCCCTCACCCAGGCGGCGCACGTCTGTCAACCGCGCGCCGGAGCAGCCCGCTCGCGCGCCGCCCCTACGCCGTCAGTGGAGGGACCGCGACACGGGGCTCCCCCGTGTGGAGCGGATAAGGAGCATCGGTAACCTGAACGCGGCCAACCCACCGAATACCGTCCAAGGAGAAGCCTCCGCCGTGAGCCGCAGTCTTCGTCGCGGCGCAGTCGCCGCCCTCATCATCGCGACCGCCCCCATCCTCGCTGCCTGCTCCGCGGGGTCCGGAGCGGCGACGCTCCAGGTCAAGCCCGATGTGGCTGCGACCTCCATCGGTAATACGCTGAAGCTCAACGGCATCAGCCTGGTCGCGGCCACCGACGGCACCTCCGCGGCCAACGTCACCACCAACATCGCCAACGGCAACACCGTGCCCGAGACGCTGCAGTCGGTGTCCGTCGACGGCACCCCCGCCGTGCTCAGCGGCCCCGCCGTCATCCCGGCCGGCGGCTCGCTGCTGCTCAGCGGCCCGGGCCAGGTCACGGCACACGCCGCGAGCATCTCCGAGCGCCCCGGCCAGAACGCGACGGTGACCTTCACCTTCGCCAACGCCGGCTCGGTCACCGTCCAGGCCCTGGTCAACGCGGGCACCGGCGAGTACGCCCCCTACGCCCCGACCACCGCGCCGACCGTGCCGGCCGCGCCCAGCGCGAGCCCGAGCAGCACCGCCAAGGCGACGGGCAAGGCCACCGCCAAGGCGACTGGCAAGGCCACGGGCAAGGCCGGCGCGACCGCGAGCGCCTCCAGCACCGCCTGATCCAGCACCCCTGATCTTGGCGGTGTGAACGCCGTAGCCCCCGGAAGGATCACCTCCCGGGGGCTACGTGCTGCCGTTCCGATATCGGACCGGGCCGCTTACGGCTCGAACTTGTAGCCGAGGCCACGGACCGTGACCAGGAAGCGCGGAGCGCCCGGGTCCGGCTCGATCTTGGCGCGCAGCCGCTTCACGTGGACGTCCAGGGTCTTGGTGTCGCCGACGTAGTCCGCGCCCCAGACCCGGTCGATCAGCTGCATCCGGGTGAGCACCCGGCCCGCGTTCCGGAGCAGCATCTCCAGCAGGTCGAACTCCTTGAGCGGCAGATCGACCTTGGCCCCGTCCACGGTGACGACGTGGCGGTCGACGTCCATCCGGACCGGGCCGGCCTCCAGCGCGCCGGGCCCGCCGTCGACGGCCTCCGGCTCGCCCCGGCGGCGCAGCACCGCGCGGATCCGGGCGACCAGCTCACGGGTGGAATAGGGCTTGGTCACATAGTCGTCGGCGCCTATCTCCAGGCCGACCACCTTGTCGATCTCGCTGTCCTTGGCCGTGACCATGATCACGGGGACGCTGGACTTGGCCCGCAGCTGGCGGCAGACCTCGGTGCCGGGCAGGCCGGGCAGCATGAGGTCGAGCAGGACCAGGTCGGCGCCGTTGCGCTCGAACTGGTCCAGCGCGTCCGGGCCGGTGGCGGCAATGGCCACCTCGAAGCCCTCCTTGCGGAGCATGTAGGACAGGGCATCGCTGAAGGACTCTTCGTCTTCGACGACGAGGACACGGGTCACGGCTGGACCTCCGGGGCAGGCAGGTTGGTGGTGAGCGGTTCGGGGTCGTCGGCGCCGAAGTGGTGCACGGCGTCGCCGTCGGGCGTGTCGACCTCTGACGTGTCGACGGGGTGCGGGTCGGGCTGCGGGTCGTTACTGGGCTCGATGGCCGACCGTTCGGCCTGGCGGGCGACAGGGAGGCGCAGGGTGAAGGTCGAACCCTGTCCCTCGACGCTCCACACCGAGACGGTGCCGCCGTGGGATGCGGCGACGTGCTTGACGATGGACAGGCCGAGGCCGGTGCCACCGGTGGCGCGGGACCGGGCCGGATCGACCCGGTAGAAGCGCTCGAAGATCCGTTCGCGGTCCTTCTCGGAGATCCCGGTGCCCTGGTCGGTGACCGATATCTCCACCACGTCGTTCTTCTTCCCCGGCACCTTGCGGGCGGCGATCGCGACGCGGGTGCGGGCGGGGCTGTAGTTGACGGCGTTCTCGACCAGGTTGCCGAGCGCCGCGGCCAACTGGCCGCGGTTGCCGTGGAGGTGGAGTCCGGCGATCCCGCCGACCGCCATGACGATCTGCTTGGCCGCGGCCTGGTGGCGGCAGCGGTCCATCGCCTCGGCGACCAGTTCGTCCACCGGGACCGGCTCCGGGTCGACCAGGCGGTCGTCGTCCTGGACCCGGGAGAGCTCGATGATCTCCTGGACCAGGCTGGTGAGCCGGGTCGCCTCGATGAGCATACGTCCGGCGAAGCGCCGGACCGCCTCGGGATCGTCGCTGGCGTCCTGCACGGCCTCGCTCAGCAGCGACAACGCGCCGACCGGGGTCTTCAGCTCGTGCGAGACGTTGGCGACGAAGTCCCGGCGGACCGCCTCGATCCGCCGGGCCTCGGTGAGGTCCTCGACCAGCACCAGCACCAGCCGCGAGCCGAGCGGGGCGACCCGCACCGACACGGCGAGCGCGTCGCTGCCGGCCTTGCCGCCGGGACGGCGCGGGATCTCCAGGTCGGCCTGGCGTATCTCCCCGTCGCGGCGGGTGAGCCGGGCCATGGCCAGCATGGCGTCCACGGCGATGGCTCCGCCGCGGACCAGTCCCAGCGCATAGGCGGCGGAGCTTGCCTTGATCACCTGGTCGCTGTCGTCGAGAACGACGGCGCACGAGCGCAGCACGGACAGTACGGTGTCCACACCCGGGGGCAGTTCCGGCTCCGGCTGCTGCTCGACGCGCTTGGCCGGCTTCCGGCGGTCCTTCTCGCTCCAGCGGAAGGAGAGCGCGGCGGCGAGGCCGACTCCGAGCCCAGCGATCGCGCTCGCAGCGGCTTCGGCCACGTTCAGATCCATATGTTCAGCGTAAGCGCACGACGGTGACCTGCTGTAACCCCTGAAGCAGGGCATCAGCCCCCGGTCGCCGAGAATTCACCTCGACGTCGGGTCGGGTTCACTCCTGCTGAGCGGCGGGGATGCCCGGACGGCTCAAGGTAGGAACAACAGGACCCAGCAGGAGGATACGAAGATGCGTGACGCGTACCACGAGGAACTCGACTCGATCGGTGACGGCCTGATCGAGATGGCCCGGCTGGTCGGGTCCGCGATGGGCCGCGCGACCACGGCCCTGCTCGACGCCGACCTCCAGCTCGCCGAGAGCGTCATCGCGGCCGACGAGAAGGTCGACAACCTGCACCACGAGCTGGAGAACCGGGCCATCGCCCTGCTCGCCCGCCAGCAGCCGGTGGCCACCGACCTCCGCATCGTCGTCACCTCCCTGCGGATGAGCGCCGACCTGGAGCGCTCCGGCGACCTGGCCCGGCACGTCGCCAAGCTGGCCCGGCTGCGCTACCCGCACTCGGCGGTCCCCGCCGACCTGCACCCGATCGTCCTGGAGATGGGCCAGCTCGCCCAGCGCCTGGTCGCCAAGGCCGGACTGGTCATCTCCTCCAAGGACGTCGACGCGGCCCTGGAGCTGGAGCGCGACGACGACGCGATGGACGAGCTGCACCGCCAGCTCTTCTCGCACCTGCTGGACGACCGCTGGCAGCACGGCATCGAGACGGCCGTGGACGTGACCCTCTGCGGTCGCTACTACGAGCGCTTCGCCGACCACGCGGTCTCGGTCGCCAAGCGCGTCGTCTACCTGGTCACCGGCGAGCACGCGGACGACTTCGTGCCGGAGGCCGGGAAGTAGCAGCAAGCACCGGTCTCGGGCTTCGGGGGCGCATGTGTGCGCGGGCGCGCTGAGCGCGCACAGCGTGCCTCCGTACGCCCATTGACGGTCCGTCACGGCCGGGCTTTGACTGAGGTGTAGGCATGAACGCCTGAAGGAGGGTCCGCATGACTCAGACTCCGAGCCCGTCCACCCAGTCCAAAGCCGCCCCGATCGAAACCGCCCCGGAGACCGTCCTTCGGATGCCGCTGCCGCTGCTCGCCGCCTGCGGCTGCGGATCCGGCTGCGGCTGCGGCTGCCAGTCCGGGGGCTCCTGCCAGTGCGGCGGGGGCTGCTGCCACTGAGCCGGCAGCCCGCCCGCATCCGGCGCGGCGCCGAACGGGACAGGCCGGGTCCGCACCCTCGGGGGTGCGGACCCGGCCTGCGCTGCGTGCGTCGTGCGAAGGGCTACTTCTTCTTGCCCTGGTTGGCGACCGCCTCGGCGGCGACCTTGGCGGCCTCCGGGTCGAGGTAGCGTCCGCCCCTGGTGATCGGCTGGAAGTCGGCGTCCAGCTCGTAGAGCAGCGGGATGCCGGTGGGGATGTTCAGCCCGGCGATGTCCTCGTCGGAGATCCCGTCCAGGTGCTTGACCAGCGCGCGCAGCGAGTTGCCGTGCGCGGTCACCAGCACGGTGCGGCCGTCCGCGAGGTCCGGGACGATCGAGTCGTACCAGTAGGGCAGCATCCGCTCGACGACGTCCTTGAGGCACTCGGTCTGCGGCCGGACGTCGGCGGGGAGCTGGGCGTAGCGGAGGTCGTGCGCCTGCGAGTACTCGGCGTCGTCGGCGAGCGGGGGCGGCGGGGTGTCGTAGGAACGGCGCCAGAGCATGAACTGCTCCTCGCCGAACTCGGCCAGGGTCTGCGCCTTGTCCTTGCCCTGGAGCGCACCGTAGTGACGCTCGTTCAGCCGCCAGGAGCGGTGGACCGGGATCCAGTGGCGGTCGGCCCGGTCCAGGGCGATCTGCGCGGTGCGGATGGCGCGGCGCAGCAGCGAGGTGTGCAGGACGTCGGGGAGCAGGCCCTCGGCAGCGAGGAGCTCGCCGCCGCGCAGGGCCTCCTTCTCACCCTTGGCGTTGAGGTCGACATCGACCCAGCCGGTGAAGAGGTTCTTCTCGTTCCACTGGCTCTCGCCGTGGCGGAGCAGGACAAGACGGTAGGGAGCATCAGCCATGACCAGAAGCCTAGTGGAGGCGGAAACCCGGTGGCGTGCCGGTCCACCGGCTGAGTAATCTCTGGACTGCCTACGTGACACTTACATCTGCTGCTCAGGGAGTCTCTCGTGCCCCAACCGCCCGCGCCTCGGCCGGCTCCCGCTTCCTGGCTGCGGACAACGGCGCGGGAGACCGTCGGCGGGCTGCCGTCGACGTTCTGGTGGCTCTGGACGAGCACCCTGGTGAACCGGCTCGGCGGCTTCGTGGTCACCTTCCTGGCGCTCTACCTGACCGTGGACCGGGGCCTGTCCCCGGCCTTCGCCGGTCTGGTCGCCTCGCTCTACGGGCTGGGCGGCAGCGTCGCGTCCGTGGCCGGCGGGGTGCTCGCGGACCGGATCGGCCGGCGGCCGACGCTGCTGGCGGCCCAGTCGAGCACCGCCGCCGCGACCCTGGTGCTGGGATTCGTCCATCCGGCGTGGGCGATCGCGGTCACCGCCACGGTGCTGGGCTTCACCAGCAACGCCTCCCGGCCGGCCGTGTCCGCGATCATGGCGGACCTGGTCCCGCCCAGGGACCGGGTGCGGGCCTTCTCGCTCAACTACTGGGCCATCAACATCGGCTTCGCCTTCTCGGCGGCGGTGGCCGGCCTGATCGCGGCCCACGGCTACCTGCTGCTCTTCGTCGGCGACGCGGCGACCACGCTGCTCTGCGCGCTGGTGGTCTTCGCCCGCGTCCCGGAGACCCGGCCGGAGGCGCGGTCCGGGGCCGCTCCGGACACGGCCACGGCTACGTCCGCCGTCGACGCGCCCCGCGACCGGCCCGGCATCGGCTCGGTGCTGCGCAACCGGGTCTTCATGGCCCTCGTCGGCCTCACCTTCCTGCTGGCCTGCATCAGCAACCAGGGCAGTGTCGCGCTGCCGATCACCATGGGCCACGACGGCTACTCCGCCGCCGACTACGGACTCGTCGTCAGCCTCAACGGCGTGCTCATCGTGCTGCTGCAGATCCCGGTGACCCGCTTCGCCGAGGGGCGCAACCGCACCGCCATGCTGACCGTCGCCGCGCTGCTCACCGGTTGCGGCTTCGGGCTGACGGCGTTCGCCGGAGCCGCCTGGTTCTACGCCCTCACCGTCACCGTCTGGACGGCCGGCGAGATGCTCAGCGTCCCGGCCAACTCGGCCCTGGTCGCCGAGCTCTCCCCGGTCCACGCCCGCGGCCGGTACCAGGGCGTGTACTCGCTGGCCTGGTCCGGCGCCTCCTTCCTGGCCCCGGTGACGGCCGGCTACCTGCTCACCGTCTCCGGCGGCGACGCGGTCTGGCTGAGCTGCACCGTGCTCGGCGTGCTCGCCGCCGCCGGGTACGTGTGGCTGCTGCGCGGTCGGATCCCGGAGGCGGCCGCAGCCGCCCCGGCGCACCGGTCCGAACCGGTGCCCGCAGCGCTCCCCGAGGCGGCTGACGCGATCAAGAAAAATCCAGGTGCCACCCTGGGCACGCCCTCGTAGGGTGCCGGTATGGCGACAGTGACGACGACACCCAGCGGGCCCGACGACAGCATCGAGATCAGGACGGTCCGGGAGGCGGAGCTCGCCGACTGGGGGCGGGCGGTCAGCAGCGGCTTCATGGAGGCCAAGGGCGACGGCTCGCCGGAGTTCCGCAGTGCACAGTTCGACCCGGGTCGCACCCTCGGCGCCTACGACCGGGGGCGCTGTGTCGGCACCTTCCGCAGCATGGAGCGGGAGCTCACCGTCCCCGGCGGCGCGACGCTGACCGCCGACGCCGTCACCAACGTCACCGTCGCCGCCACCCACCGGCGGCGCGGCCTGCTCACCCGGATGATGACCCAGGACCTCGCCGCCGCCGTCGAGCGCGGCGACAGCCTCGCCATCCTCATCGCCGCCGAGTACCGCATCTACGGCCGCTACGGCTTCGGCCCGTCCACCGGGCACAAGGGCTACCTGATCGACAAGCTCCGCGCGGGCAGCGTCCGCGTCCCGGCCGAGGCCGAGGGGGGCAGTTTCGAGCTGCTCACCGTCGAGGAGTGGCGCAAGTACGGCCCGGAGCTGCACGACCGCTTCCGCCGCACCCAGCCCGGCGCCATCAACCGACGCCCCGTCAACTGGCGGCTGCGGACCGGTGACCTGAAGGGCCCCGGATCCGAGTGGAAGGAGCCGCTGATCGTGCTCCACCGCGACCGGGCCGGCCGCCCCGACGGGCTGCTCACCTACAAGGTCGTCGACGAGTGGCCGAACATGGTCACCAAGTGCGAGCTCAAGGTCACCGACCACATCGCCGTCGACCGCGCCGCCGCGGCCGCGCTCTGGCGCTATGTGCTGAGCGTCGACTGGATCGACCGGGTCCGGGTCGAGAACATCGCCCCGGACGACCCGCTGCCGCTGCTCCTGGACGACCCCCGGGCCTGCGTGGACGGCGGCGACAGCAGCGACGACTTCATGTGGCTGCGGGTCCTGGACGCCCCGAAGGCCTTCTCCGCCCGCACCTACGCCGCCCCCGGCCGGGTCGTGCTCCAGGTCGCCGACCGGCTCGGCCACGTCGACGGGCGCTTCGCCATCGAGGCGGCGGCGGACGGGACCGGGCAGTGCGTCCGCGTCGGCCACGCGGGCGAGCCGGCCGACGTGGCGCTGGACGCGAGTGTCCTCGGCACGCTCTACCTGAGCAGCGACTCCCCCGCCCGGCTGCAGGCGGCCGGGCTGCTCGACGAGCTCCGCCCCGGCGGCGTCGCCCGCCTCGGCGCGCTGCTGCACACCGACTTCCGCCCCTGGTGCCCGGACGGCTTCTGACGCACCACCGTCGTGACGCACCGTCGGCCGGGCCGCCCTGGGCGGCCCGGCCGACGTTCGCTGGCGCCGCCTACCGACGGGGCCTACTTCCAGCCCCAGTTGTCGATGAGGCCGAAGGGCTCGAAGGCGTGGCTGAACTGCCAGGTGCTCTGCGCGACCCCCGAGCAGTCGCCGGCTCCGCCGGTGCCGACGCAGCCGCCGTTGTCCCGCTGGAGCGCCCAGAAGGAGAGCGTGTTGATCTTCTTCGAGGCGGCCCACTGCTCCACCGTCGCCGCGTTGGCGGTGGTGAAGGTCTCGTCCGCGCCGTAGTCGTCGATGCCCGGCATCTCGGTGACGCCGATCATGCTCCAGAGACCGGCCGAGCCCTTGTCCGGGTAGAGCGCGGCAAGCTGGGTGTGGACGTCGGTCGCCGCGCTGATCGTGTCGGCGGCCATGTCGTGGACGTAGGCGCCGTCGTAGTAGTCGAAGGTCATGATGTTGACGACGCTGACGTGGGCGTCGTTGGCGATCGCGTTCTGCAGCACCGCGAGGGTGTTGGACAGCAGGCCGTTGAAGGTGGTCGGCATGGTGTAGGAGAACTGCAGGCTGTGGCCGGTCTTCTGGGCCCAGTGCTCGGCCAGCGCGACGGCCTTGTTGCGGCGGTCGATCCCGGCGGCGTTGGACAGCGAGTCGGCCTCGATGTCGAGGTCGATCCGGGTCACGTGGTAGGTGGTGACCAGGCTCTCGTAGACCGCCGCGATCGCCTTGACGTCGGTGCAACTGTCGGCGATGTCGGTGTTGGTGGTGTCCGCGCCGTAGCCGCCGAAGGAGGGGATGACGTTCCCGCCGGCGGCCTGGATAGCGGCGATGTCCGAGCCGAAGCTGGACGAGGCGATCGGCGTGGTGGTGTCGCCGTTCCAGTACGCGGTACAGGAGCCGGGCGCCGCGGTCTGCAGGAAAGCCATCGTCAGGTACTTGTTGCCGGACTGCGCGGCGGCCGCGGCGGGGCTGCCGGCCATCCACGACTCGTAGTACGGGGCGACGACGCGCGAGGGCATCGGCCGGTTCGCGCCGGACGCCTGGTGGTGCTCCGCGGCCTGCGCGCCACCGCTTCCGAGTATCACCATCCCGGCGGCGACCGCCGCCGTGGTCAGGCCGGTCAACACGGCACGAGCGGATCCGGATCGGTTCATCGGGACTCCCAGAGAGTACGAAGCACGGATGGGATGAGAAGCAGGCGAGAAGCGGTGGAGAAGCAGGGCCTGTGCGACATCCGGTGCGACATCCGTCCCGGCGCGACCACTTCGCGGGACAGTATTTGGACTAGACCAATTGACTGTCAAGGGTCTTGACCGATCATCGGCTCCACGAATAGGACATCCACCCGCAGGCCACCGGATATGGGCCGCACGCTCCGGGAACCCGAAGGGCTCGACACAGCGGGGCTGACGTCAGGTCAGGCCTTCGGGCGCCGCAGACGCCTGCCGGAGTCGCCCTGCGGGGCGGCGGGTTCGGCCGCCTTGGCGACCGTGGTCTTGCCGATGGTCGGCAGGACGAAGTCCTTGATCATGTCCACCGCGTCACGCACCAGCGGGCGGAAGACCCGGTAGCGCGAGAGGGCGACGATCTTGGCGACGAAGGGGGCGCAGCGCTTGACGAAGGCGCGGGTGCGCTCGGTGTCCTCGGTGCGGTCGAAGACCCAGTACAGGACGACGACCATCAGGTGCAGCCAGAGCAGGTCCGGGAGGAGCTCCTCGAGCTCCGGGTCGAGCTTGGGCCCGAGGTCGGAGCCGTCCAGCACCTCGCGGAAGATCTGCACCGCCGTGGCCCGGGCGGGGTGGGACTCGTTGGAGAACGGGCTGAGCGCGCTGTTCGGGTCGGCCGCCGTACGGAAGAACTGGGCGGCGAACTCGTGGTAGTCGGCGGCGCAGTCCACCCAGGACTCCAGCGCGATCTCCAGCCGCTCGGCGAAGTCCGTCTTTCCCGCCATCCGCGCCCGCGCGTCGACCGCGTGCTCGTACGTCATCCGGTCGTAGAACCCCTGGATGAGGAACTCTTTGCCGTCGAAGTAGTAGTAGGCGTTGCCGACGGAGACGCCCGCCTCGGCGGCGATGGCGCGCATGGTGGTCTTGTCGTAGCCGCGCTCCTGGAAGAGCCGCATCGCGGTCTCCAGGATCAGCGCCCGGGTCTGCTCGCTCTTGGCGGTCTTCGCCGGGACTTCACGCGGTGCGGCCGCCGCGGGTGACTGCCCGTCGCCGGCGCCGAGCGGGTCCGGCGACGTGCTTCCGGGGCCGGCGGGCGAGTGCTCCGGCCCCCGCGGCGAGCCCTTCGGCGCGGGTTCGGGGGCAGGGGTACCGGAGTGCTCGGTCGGCTCGGCGTCGTTCACGCCACTGAGGCTATCCGGGCGGCGCGGCGCAGTGCTCGCCGCAGGGCGCGGCTTCCGGCGCCGGCGGACGCGGGGCGTCCGTCGGCTGCCAGGCCTGGCCGGTCCAGGTCCACGGCCCCGTCGGGGTGGAAGGCGACGTCCGACCGGCTCTCCCCTGTGCAGTCGGTCGGACGGACACCTTCGTTCCCCGGCGGGCGGTGCCGGCGCCCTTCGACGCCTCCCGCCACTTCGCGGCGGCCAGCACCGCGCTCCTGGCCAGCCGGGCCCCGGCCGGAGTACTGAGCCGGTGGGACATCGCCCGGTGATGCTTGAGTGCCCACAGGCACACCACCCAGGCCTCGGCTGCCTCGTACACCTCACCGCCGTCGCTGATGACGGTGATCTCACGAAGCGTCCGGGCATGGTCGAGCCCCGGGTAGCGCTGTTCTGCCTGCTCGGACCCGGCTGCGACGAACTCCAGCGGAACGAGCTGCCACTGCCGTTCCAACCAGCCACGGACGTGGCGGCAGAGCGGGCAGGCGGCGTCGTACAGCACGGTCAGTGACCTGATCGCGCCGTCGGTCGAACCCTCTCCCTGAATCATGGCCTCCCCCTCTGACAATCGGCCCGACACGGTCGGTCCGCCTCAGCCCTGCGGGAGCGGCGACGCCATCGGGGTGAGGCCGCGCGGCTGGACCGGCGGACGCTGCTCGCCGTCCATCAGCCCGCGCCGACGGATCCGGTTGAGCACGAAGACGTTGCAGAGGTGCAGTACGCCGAGGACCAGCAGCACCGTGCCGACCTTGGTGGACAGCGCAGTGAAGATCGTCCGGGTGTTGTCGATGTCGCTGTCGCCGCTGCGCAGCCACAGGGCGACGAAGCCCAGGTTGACCAGGTAGAAGCCGACCACCAGCAGGTGGTTGACGGCGTCCGCGAGCCTTTCGTTGCCCTTGAAGACGTCGGCCAGGAAGACGTTTCCGCTGCGGCTGAGGGTGCGGGCCACCCAGACCGTGAGCCCGATGCTCAACGCCAGGTAGACGACGTAGGTGACGACCGTGAGGTCCATGCTTCCACTCCTCGTGGAGAGTTTTGAACGTGTTCAATTTCTGCGTCGAGCAGGACTGTAGACCTCTTTTTGAACATGTTCAAGTGACCTCCGGACAGTCACTGTGTAACCTCTACGCAGTAGGGTCGGGAGGCAGTCCCGGCCGGAGGGAGAGGCGGCCACCGTGAGCGAGCAGAGCGCCCCGACCACACCCGCGTCGGCCGCACCGGCGCCGGCCGCACCGGCCGCGCCCGAGCTGCCGGCCAGCCTCGCGGCGGCCTGGGGCCTGCGCGAGCGGCCGACCAAGGGCCCCAAGCGCACCCTGAGCCTCGAACGGATCGTCGAGGCCGCCGTCCGGGTAGCCGCCGAGGAGGGCCTGCCGGCCGTCTCCATCGGACGGGTGGCCAAGGAGCTCGGCTCCTCGCCGATGTCGCTCTACCGGTACTTCGCCACCAAGGACGAGTTGCTGGCGCTGATGCTCGACGCCGCGTACGGCCGACCCGCCCCGGCCCCGGCGGCGGTCGGCGGCGCCGCCGAGGGGTGGCGGGCCGGGCTCACCCGCTGGGCGACCTCCGCCCGGGCCCGGCTGCACGCCAACCCGTGGGCGCTCTCCATCCCGGTCTCGGGGCCGCCGATGACGCCCAACCAGATGTACTGGCTGGAGGACGGCCTGGACTCGCTGCGCGGCACCGGCCTCGCCGAGCAGGAGAAACTCTCGGTGATCCTGCTGATCAGCGGCTACGTCCGGAACGACGCCAAGCTGGCGGCCGACATGGGCGCCGGTATCGCCGCGGCCGTCGCCGCCGGGGCGACCGTGCAGGAGGCGCTCGACTCCTACGGCGCGACCCTGGCCCTGCTGATCGACCCGCAGCGGCTGCCCAACATCCACTCGGCGATCACCGCCGGCGCACTCTCGGACGAGGACGGCCTGGAGGGCGAGTTCGCCTTCGGCCTCGACCGCATCCTCGACGGCATCGAGGTGCTGATCCGGCGGCGCTCGGCCTGACCCGCGCTCCGGGCGCAGTCGCTGCCCGGGCTCAGTCGCCGTCGGGGCCGGTGCGCGGCGCGGCCGCCTCGGCCGGGAACAGGATCGGGCTGAGCAGATGCCGGGTCCGCTCCGGTGCCGGCTGGTTCGCCAGCCGTGGCGCGATGGCCCGACGCAGCTCGCGGCGGGACGAACGCCGAGATCGCGGCAGCGCTCTTCATCGCCCCGGGGACGGTCAAGAACCACGTCGCCGGCGTCCAACGCAAGCTCGCGGTGCGGAACCGGGTCGGCATCGCCGCGTGGGCCTGGGAACACGGCCTCCGCAGGCCCTGAGCGGTGTGCCCGCGCGGCCTCCCTCGACCGGCCCTGTTCGCGACACGCCACAGTTGCAAGCAACGTGCTTGCAATTGTTAGCACCGCAGGTGCAGAGTGGGGGCATGGCCTCACTGAACGTCGGCTCCCTCGGCGAGTACATCCGGGAGCAGCGGCGGCACGCGCAGTACTCACTGCGTCAGCTCGCCGACGCCGCAGGTGTGTCCAACCCGTACCTCAGCCAGATCGAGCGCGGGTTGCGCAAGCCCAGCGCGGAGATCCTGCAGCAGATCGCGAAGGCGCTGCGGATCTCGGCGGAGACGCTCTATGTGCAGGCGGGAATTCTCGACGAGCGCGAGGAGGCCGGCCTGGAGCTCCGGGCGGCGATCTTCGCGGACTCGCTCATCAACGAGCGGCAGAAGCAGGTGCTGCTCGCGGTCTACGACTCCTTCCTCAAGGAGAACGAGGGCACGAGGCTCTCGCCGGAGCTGGGGCAGGAACGCGGGACCAGTGACAGCAGCACGACTCAGGTTGACTCCGACTAAGGGGAAGAACTTCCATGCCCATCACCGATGACCTGCGCAAGACGCTCTCGGACCCCACCCCGTTCTACGCCCTCGCGGGCGCCGGCGACCTCGCCGTCGAGAAGCTCCGTGAGGTGCCGGACCGGGCGGCGGCCATCGCGGCCGACCGCAAAGGCGCGCAGGAGAAGGCCACCGCCCGGCTGCACGAGGCCGGCGCCAAGCTGACCGAGGCCCAGGCCAAGGTGGCCGAGACCGTCAGCACCCTGCCGACCGACCTCAAGTCGCTGCAGGAGAAGGCCCAGGGCCTGGCGCTGCAGTCGGTCGGCCGCGCCGCCGAGCTCGCCGTGAAGGCGCGCGAGGTGTACGACGAGCTGGCCGAGCGCGGCAAGGTGGTCGTGGACCGCCAGCGCAAGGACGGAACCGAGCAGGCCGCCGAGCTCGACGCCGGGACCAGGGCCGAGTCGAAGGCCGACGCCTTCGCGGCCGAGGTCGACCGGATCGAGGCCGACCTGGACGCGGCCGACGAGGCCGAGGCCGCACCCGAGGCCTCCGAGGCTGCGCCGAAGCCGGCCGCGAAGCGCGCCGCCCCCCGCAAGAGCACGCCGAAGGCGTAACGCGCTCCGCAAGGAAGCCGCTCGGTAAAGAGGCTGCTCCGTAAAGAAGCCGTACCAGGGGGACGCGTCGGGCACACCCGGCGCGTCCCGGGCGTTTCCCCTACAGGAAAGCCCCTGCATGGGACGATGCCCCTGATGCACGTCCGTGGTTATGGGCCGAGGGAGAGACGATGTACCAGCAACTGGCCGTCAGCGGCATCCTGGTCGACGGTTTCAGCAACGTCGTGTCCTGGCTCATGATCGCTGTACTGCTCTTCGAGGCATTCACCTTCGTGGACGTCGTCTTCCGGCGCGCGGACGCCTTCGTCGCCGCGGACAAGCAGACCAAGCCCTTCTGGCTGATCGTCCTCGGGCTGGCCGTGGTGGTGTCGCTGATCCCGCTCGGCCTGCTCAGCACCATGCTGGAGCTGGCCGGGCTGGTCGCGGCGATGGTCTACATGGTCGACGTCCGCCCCCGGATCCGGGCGATCACCCCCGCGCGCAAGGGCAAGGGCAAGCAGGACGACCGCAACCACATGGGCCCGTACGGACCCTGGTAGGCGGCGGTCCCCCTGGTGCCCGCGCTACGGCGTCGGGAACACGGGCGGCGACGACGACACCGGCGGGCGGCTGAGCAGCAGCACGGCGACGTCGTCGGCGAGCGCGCCGCCGTTCAGGTCCTCGACCTCGGACATGGCCGTGTCGATCAGCAGTTCGTCGCGCAGCCCGCTCTGCTGGTGGTCGGCGACCATGCCGATCAGCCCCTCCTGCCCGAGCCGCCGGGTGCCCGCCCCTATCCGGCCCTCGATCAGTCCGTCGGTGTAGAGCATCAGGCTCCACTCGTCGCCCAGCCGGACCTTGTGCGGCGGCCACTGCTCGGTCTCGACCGGGCCGGCCAGCGGCAGCAGGCCCAGGGCCGGGCCGCCGTTGTCGTAGGGCAGCAGCTCCGGGTGGCGGAACTCGCGCAGCAGCAGCGGCGCCGGGTGCCCGGCGAGGTGGAGCTCGGCGTGTTCGCCGTCCGGCTCGATGGCGAGCATGCACAGGGTGGCGAAGATCTCCTCGCTGCGGCGCTCGTGCTCCAGCACCCGCTGGAGCGTGCCGAGCAGGGCCTCGCCGGTGAGGCCGGCGAAGACCAGGGTGCGCCAGGCGATCCGCAGCGCGACGCCGAGCGCGGCCTCGTCCGGGCCGTGGCCGCAGACGTCGCCGATGACCACATGGACCGTGCCGTCGCCGGTGCGGACGGCGTCGTAGAAGTCGCCGCCGAGCAGCGCGCGGCGGCGTCCGGGCCGGTAGCGGGCGTGGAAGGTCAGCCCGGAGCCCTCCAGCAGCGGCGTGGGCAGCAGGTGCCGCTGCAGCCGGGCGTTCTCCTGGCCGCGCAGCTCGGCCTCGACCAGCCGGCGCTGGGACTCGTCCGCGCGCTTGCGCTCGACGGCGTAGCGGACCGCGCGGGTGAGCAGCCGCCCGTCCATCTCCTGCTTGACCAGGAAGTCCTGGGCGCCCGCGGCGACCGCCGCCGCGCCGAGGAAGACGTCGGCGGTGCCGGTGACGGCCAGCACGGCAGTGCGCGGAGCACGGCGCAGCAGCCGCCGCAGCCCGTCCAGCCCGCCGCCGCCGTCCGGGAGTTCCAGGTCGAGCAGGATGCAGGCGGTGTCCGCGGTGAGCAGCGCCTCGGCCTGGTCCAGGCTGTGCGCCGAGCGGAGCCGGACGTCGGTGCCGACCTCGGCGAGCAGGTTGCGGACGGTCTCGGCGTACTCCGGGTCCTCGTCGATGAGCAGGACCTGGAGCGCGCCGGTGGAGCCCGGGGAGGGCGTGACGAGGTGGGCCACGGCGGCCGGCTCGACCGGGACCGAGGCCTTGGCGGGGGCACGGGAGACTCGCGGGCGCGGTATCGGCATACTGCTGGGCGCGCTCGACTGCTGCTCGTGCGCGCTCTCGGTGGCGGGCATCAGCGGTACCTCCCTCTCCCCGGCTGTGCAACGGACGGGCGACGGTTGCGGTGCCCATCCGACACCATGTTCCTGGGGCTTTCCCGTGACCCTAACGTGATCTCCACAACCCCTTCGCACGGCACGTGACTCCAACGGGGTGATCGGGCGGATCCGTCATGACCTGGGACGGATCCGGGGACGCGGCACAAATCCCGGTGCAGGCGCGGTACCCGGACCGATAGCGTGCATCCGATCGGGAGGAGTACGTGATGGAGATCACTTTCGTTCAGGGTGACATCACCGAGCAGCAGGTGGACGCGGTGGTGAATGCCGCCAACTCCTCGCTGCTGGGCGGCGGAGGGGTGGACGGGGCGATCCACCGCCGGGGCGGACCGGAGATCCTCGCCGCCTGCCGGGCGCTGCGGGCCGGCCACTACGGCCGGGGACTGGCCACCGGGCAGGCGGTCGCCACGACCGCCGGCCGGCTGCCGGCGCACTGGGTGATCCACACCGTCGGCCCGGTCCACGCCGCGGAGGATCCCGGCCGGGCCGCCCTGCTCGCCTCCTGCTACCGCGAATCGCTCCGGGTGGCCCGGGAGCTGGGCGCCCGGACGGTGGCCCTGCCGGCCGTGTCCACCGGGATCTACGGCTGGCCGCTGCGCGACGCCGCGCGGATCGCGCTGCGCACGGTGCTGGCGGAGCAGGGGGCAGCAGCCGGACAGCACGTAGCCGGGCAGGACGAGCTGACCGAGGTGCGGTTCGTGCTGTTCGACGCGGTGGCGTACGGGGCGTTCCGGGAGGCGTGGGAGGAGCTGGGCGAGGGGGCGGGCCATGGGTCAATGGTGGACTGAAGGGGTGTCAAAGCACCATCGGATTCGATAACTCGTTCGAGTGAAGTTCGGCCCCTGCCCCGCCCCTCAGCGCGGCGCGACCGCGTCCCAACGCACCGTCAACTCCCCCAGCCGCCAGCGGCCGGGGCCGCCCAGCACCGGCCAGTCCGCGGCGACCGACCGCGCCGCCGCGATCCAGCGCTGCCGGACGCCGAAGTCCGCGTAGGGGGCGGCGGCGGCCCAGGCGCGGTCCAGGTCGCGCAGGAAGGCGTGCACCGGCTCGCCCGGGACATTGCGGTGGATCAGCGCCTTCGGCAGCCGTTCCGCCAGCTCCGAGGGCCGGTCGAGGCCGCCCAGCCGGGCCGCGAAGGTCACCGTGCGCGGACCGGAACGGTCCAGCGCCACCCACACCTGGCGGCGGCCGATTTCGTCGCAGGTGCCCTCGACCAGCAGGCCGCCCGGCGCCAGCCGACTGCACAGCAGCGCCCAGGCGTCCGCGACCTGCCCCTCGTCGTACTGGCGCAGCACGTTGGCGGCCCGGATCAGCAGCGCGCCGGCGTCGGCGCCGTCCAGCGGCACCTCGAAGCCGCCCCGGCGGAAGCTCAGCCCGGGCGGGCGGGCGTAGCGCTGAGCGACCGCGACCCGCTCGGGCTCGATCTCGATGCCGACCACCCGGACGTCGGCCCGCACCGCCGCCAGCCGCTGGTGCAGTTCCACCGCCGTCCACGGCGCGGCCCCGTAGCCGAGGTCCACCGCGACCGGCGCGGTCACCGCCCGGCGCAGCGCCGGGGCCAGCTCCGCCGCGATCCAGCGGTCCATCCGCCGCAACCGGTTGGGATTGGTGGTACCACGGGTCACCGCGCCGACCGGTCGGCCGGAGCGGGTCGGCCGGCCCGGCCTGGCGCGGGAGCGGGCACCGCCGCTGTTGCTGTCGAGCACAGTGCGCAGCCTACGCGTTCCGGTATCGGCGCAGGTCAGAGCGGTTCGTACCAGCCCAGGAGGGGTCCGGGAGAGCTCCGGGAGAGCTCCGGGAGACGTCCCGGGGACACCGCGGGAATTGACCGGACCCGGAGCATGTTGCAGGTGGGTTGAAGGGTCGTGTCGCGACAGCAGTCCGGCAGGACCGGCGGCAGGACCAGGCAGAGGCTCGGCACGACCCCGGCAGCGCCGCCGGGCGAGGGCCGCCCCGGACAGCGTTCCCAACCCCGTTAGTGAGGACGAGCGGTGCCCCAGCAGCCATCCCGCATCGCCATGCTCAGCGTGCACACCTCCCCCCTGCACCAGCCGGGAACCGGCGACGCGGGCGGGATGAACGTGTACATCGTGGAGCTCTCCCGGCGCCTCGCCGACCTCGGCATCGAGGTCGAGGTATTCACCCGGACCACCTCCTCCGACCTGCCGCCCACTGTGGAGCTCGCTCCGGGTGTGCTGGTCCGGCATGTCACCGCCGGACCGTTCGAGGGGCTGCTCAAGGAGGACCTGCCGGCCCAGCTCTGCGCCTTCACCCACGGCGTGCTGCGGGCCGAGGCCGGCCAGCGGCCGGGCCACTACGACCTGGTCCACTCCCACTACTGGCTGTCCGGTCAGGTCGGCTGGCTGGCCGCGGAGCGCTGGGGCGTGCCGCTGGTCCACACCATGCACACCATGGCCAAGGTCAAGAACGCCTCGCTCGCCGTCGGCGACACCGCCGAGCCCGCCGCCAGGATCATCGGCGAGACCCAGGTCGTCGCCGCGTCCGACCGACTGATCGCCAACACCGTGGAGGAGGCCGAGCAGCTGGTCCGGCACTACGACGCCCGGCCCGACCAGCTCGCGGTGGTCCACCCCGGGGTGAACCTCGACGTCTTCCGCCCGGCGACCGCGACGCCGACCGGTGCCGTCGGGGACGCGCTCAGCCATCCGACCCGCCCGCGCCCCGAGGCCGAGGCGGAGGCCCGGCGGCGGATCCGGGCCCGGCTCGGACTGCCGCTGGATGCGACCGTGCTGCTGTTCGCCGGGCGAATACAGCCGCTCAAGGCCCCGGACGTGCTGCTGCACGCGGTGGCCGAACTACTCGACCGCGACCCCTCGCTGCGCGAGCGCCTGGTCGTCCCGATCGTCGGCGGCCCCAGCGGCAGCGGCCTCGCCCGGCCCGAGAGCCTGCACAAGCTCGCCGCCCAGCTCGGCATCTGCGACGTGGTCCGGTTCCAGCCGCCGGTGAGCCAGACCGAGCTCGCCGACTGGTACCGGGCCGCAACGGCCCTGGTGATGCCCTCGCACAGCGAGTCCTTCGGGCTGGTGGCGCTGGAGGCGCAGGCCTGCGGCACCCCCGTGGTCGCGGCGGCCGTCGGCGGCCTGCCGATCGCGGTGCGGGACGGGGAGACCGGATTCCTGGTCAACGGCCACGACCCGCGCGACTGGGCGTCGACCCTGCGCCGGCTGGTCGACGACCCCGCACTCGCCGCCCGGCTGGGCGCTGCCGCCGCCGTCCACGCCCGCGACTTCGGCTGGGCCGGGGCCGCGGCGGCCACTGCCGAGGTCTACGCCCGGTCGATACGCGTGGGAGCCGGCCGCTGACGGTAACGTCGGGGCCATGGAGAGCACCGGCACCCCCCGCCCCAGCACCGCCGCCGCAGACCTGCGCGCCGCCGCCCTGGAGGTCCTGCGCACCGCGCTGGACGACTCCGGCGTCGCCTGGGAGCAGCCGTCCGGCGACAGCCACACCTTCGTGGCGACCCTGCCGGGTACCCGCAAGCTGTCCACGACCTGCTCGCTGCGGGTCGGCGAGCACACCCTGAGCGTCAACGCCTTCGTGGTGCGCCGCCCGGACGAGAACCACGAGGCGTTCTACCGCTGGCTGCTGGAGCGCAACACCCGGGTGTACGGGCTGGCCTACGCGGTCGACCGGCTCGGCGACGTCTACCTGGTCGGTCGGCTGCCGCTGGCAGCGGTCACCCCGGCCGAGGTCGACCGGCTGCTGGGAACGGTGCTGACCAACGCCGACGAGCCCTTCAACACCCTGCTGGAGCTGGGCTTCGCCTCGGCGATCAGGCGCGAGTGGGAGTGGCGCACCAAGCGCGGCGAGTCCACCCGCAACCTGGACGCCTTCGCCCGGCTGACCGGCGCGGCCAGCCCCAGCACGGACGGGACCGGCGCCGAGGCCTAGGCGGACACCGGCCGCGTCACGCCGACCGCAGCACGCCGACCGGGTCAGAGCGTGGCGCGGATCTCGCCGACCGGTCGGCCGCCGCCGTACAGCGGGGCGGAGCCGATGCGGCCCAGCACATCGCCCTCGCCGGCCACCCCCAGCCGGCGCAGCACCGCGGCCAGCACCGGGCCGACCGCCCGGTAGCCGCCGTCCTCGATCTTGAAGGCCAGGGCCCGGCCGTCCGGCAGGGCCACCGCCTGCACCGCCTCGGCGCCCATCTTGGCCACCGCGCCCGGAACGCCGCGCATCAGCCAGGTGTCGATCCGCCGGGTGCCGGCCACGTACTCGGGGTGGGCCCGCATGGCGTCCGCGACCCGGCGCTCCGGGGTGCCGGGGTCGGCCAGCAGCAGCGCGCGGAAGGCGCGGGCCAGGCCGACCAGGCTCAGCGCCATCAGCGGGGCGCCGCAGCCGTCGGTGCCGATCGCGGTGACCTGCTCGCCGCTGAGCTGCTCGACCGAGGCGAGCACCTGCTGCTGGACCGGGTGCTCCAGGTCGAGGTAGCTCGCGGTGGGCCAGCCGTTGGCGACGCAGCTGGCGAGCATCGCGGCGTGCTTGCCGGAGCAGTCCATCAGGATCGGCTCGAGGTGGCCGCCGGCGCGGATCCAGGACTCCTGCTCGGCCTCGTCCAGCGGGTAGGAGGGGGGCGTCTGCAGTGCCTCCACGCCCAGCCCGGCACCGGCCAGGATCCTGCGGACACCGTCCAGATGGAACGTTTCTGCCGAGTGGCTGGCGGCGGCCAGCGCCAGCAGCTCACCGTCCAGCTCCAGGCCGGTCCGCAGGATCGCGGTGGCCTGCATCGGCTTGTTGCTGGACCGGGGGAAGACCGGGAGTTCGGGGGCGCCGAGGGCGAGTTCCACCGAGCCGTCGGCGGCCAGCACCACCAGGGAGCCGCGATGGCGTCCCTCCACGAAGCCGGAGCGGACGACCTCGGCGAGGAGGGCGGGCTCGCCGGGTGCGGTGGGCACCGAGGGTGTGGTCGACATGGTGCTTCAGCCTCCGGAAAGCAGATCTTCGACGTGTGCTTCCCCTTCACGGTACCTGCGGGTGATCTCCGTGCTGCACCGGTCCACCGTCCGCTGCAGTCCGTGACGGCGCCGAGACACCGTCCGCTCGTGCGCGGTCAGCCGGATGCAGGCCCCGCGCAGGGCCGCGTCGGACTGGGACTCCGGGTCGGCGAAGGCGATGTCGTCCATCAGTTCGTCGGCCAGGGCCTGGAACTCCTCGCTACGCGGGGTGCGCAGCGTCACATGCCGGGCCGGCCTGCGGACCTGGGACGGGATGTCCGCGAGGATCCCCGGGAGCTGCTGCAGCAGGGTGTCGGGCAGCACCTCCTCGCCGCTGCGCCGCATCAGCTCCGCCCGCAGGATGTCGACCCGGCCCTGGATCAGCCGGCGCAGGTAGGAGAGGTCGGCCTCGTCGTCCTGGGCCTGACGGCGCAGCAGCCGCAGCTCTTCCAGGCCCATGTCCGTCAACACTGCACCGTCACCCTGCCGTCCGTACGTGTCACCCGCCATGCTTGGCATCGTGCCACTCGTAGGTGCTCCTCCGCAGGCAAGCTGCACCCGATCGGCCCCCTGGCGTATCCGGGTGGCTCATACGACCGGCGCATATGCCCAGGACAGCGCGGGTCGGAGTGGCGTCCGCGGGGCGCGGGGTCGGCGGTTCACGCCCCCAGGGCGCATTGGCGTATCGGCCCATTGGCACAATGGCCGCATGCGTGCTGTGGCTCAGGTAGTGACCGAGGCGAGTGTCACCGTCGATGGTGAGGTGGTGGGCGGGATCAAGGGCCCCGGGCTCTGCGTCCTGGTCGGCGTCACCCATGAGGACACCGCCGAGCAGGCCGCGCTGCTGGCCCGCAAGCTGTGGTCGCTGCGGATCTTCTCCAAGGGCTTCGGCCAGGCCGGTGAGAAGTCCTGCTCCGACCTGGACGCCCCGCTGCTGGTGATCAGTCAGTTCACCCTCTACGGCGACGCCCGCAAGGGCCGCCGCCCCACCTGGAACGCCGCCGCGCCCGGCCCCGTCGCCGAACCGCTGGTGGACGAGGTCGTGGCGCAGCTGCGGGCGCTGGGCGCGACCGTGGAGACCGGCCGCTTCGGCGCCGACATGCAGGTGTCGCTGGTCAACGACGGCCCGTGCACCATGCTGCTGGAGTTCTGAGCACCTGGAGCCTGAGCCCGCACTCCCCGCAGCCCTGCGGCGTCACTGCGGGACGATGACATCCTGGGTCGCCGGGACCGTGCCCGCCAGCAGCGGGGCGTCCACCGCGGTGTTCCGCTTGACCAGCGCCAGCGCGATCGGCCCCAGCTCGTGGTGGCGGGCCGCCGAGGTCACGAAGCCCACCGCACGGCCCTCGGGTCCTTCGGCCGCGGCCCTGACCTCGGCCCCGTGCTCCGGCAGCACCTCCATGCTGCCGTCCAGGTGCAGGAAGACCAGTCGGCGCGGCGGACGGCCGAGGTTGTGCACCCGGGCCACCGTCTCCTGCCCCCGGTAGCAGCCCTTCTGCAGGTGGACCGCGGTCTCCAGCCAGCCCAGCTCGTGCGGGATGGTCCGGTGGTCGGTCTCGAAGCCCAGGCGCGGGCGGTGGCCCTCGATCCGCAGCGCCTCGTAGGCCCACAGCCCGGCGGGCGGCCCGAAGGCCTCGGGCGCGGAGCCGAGCGCCGCCCGGGGCAGGAAGAGGTCGCGCCCGTACGGGAGCTCGCGGACGGCCGCGGCGGCGCCGGTGCCGGCCGTGCTGCCGGCCGGCAGGTACACCACCGCGTAGGCGTCGGTGGCGTCGACGATCTCCACCTGGTTGAAGAACTTCATCTTCTCCAGGTAGGCCACCAGCTCGCCCTGGGTGCCCGGTTCGACGTGCGCCCAGGTGGTGCTGCCGTCGTCGACCAGGTAGAGCGCGTGCTCGATGTGCCCGTGCGGGGAGAGGATCAGCGCCTCGGTCGCCTGCTGCGGCGGCAGCGCGCTGACGTGCTGGGTCAGCAGCAGGTGCAGCCAGCTCAGCCGGTCGGGGCCGCTGACGGTGACCACGCCCCGGTGCGACAGGTCGACGAAGCCGCGCCCGGCCGCGAGTTCGCGCTGCTCGCGGAAGAGCTCGCCGTAGTGCGCGGCCACGGGCGCGTCCACGCCGTCCGCGGCGACGGCGCCCGGCAGGGAGAGCAGCGGGCTGGAGGTCACGGGGCGTCCTTACGGGAGGAGGTCGCGCTGCTGCAGTCGGCGCAGAGCCCGAAGATGGCAAAGTGCTTCATATCCGTCTGGAAACCGTGGGCGGCCCGCAGGGATTCCACGAACGGGGCGGCGATCGACAGGTCCGACTCGGTGACCTTGTCGCAGTCCCGGCAGACCAGGTGCAGGTGCTGGTCGCGGTCGGCGAGGTGGTAGGTCGGGGCGCCGTGGCCGAGGTGGGCGTGGGACACCAGCTCCAGCTCCTCGAGCAGGTCCAGCGTCCGGTAGACCGTGGAGATGTTGACCCCGGTCGCGGTGCGGCGGACCTCGGTGAGGATGTCGTCCGGGGTGGCGTGCTCCAGGGTGTCCACGGCCTGCAGCACCAGTTGCCGCTGCGGCGTGAGCCGGTAGCCGCGCGCCCGCAGATCGCTCTGCCAGTCGATACCGCTCACTCCGGTGCCCCTCTGTACGACGACGTCCCGTACCCCGAGTCTAGGGGGGTACGGGACGTCAGCCGAAGGAATGCGTGCACCTGCGTGCACCGGTTGGCGCGGGCGCCGCCTACTTGAAGAAGGCGATGCCGTCGTCCGGCAGGTCGGCCAGGTCCTCGACCAGCTTG
The DNA here is from genome assembly GCA_963743515.1 of uncultured Actinomycetota bacterium. Lineage (GTDB taxonomy): Bacteria > Actinomycetota > Actinomycetes > Streptomycetales > Streptomycetaceae > Streptacidiphilus. The sequence goes on along the minus strand of CAVUQN010000028.1, from coordinate 40,554 downwards.
GCCGGGTTGAGGACCTTCTTCAGCTGCCCCGACATGTACGGGCGCAGCGCCACCTCGGGGGCGGACTTCTCGCCGACCCACATCAGTTCGCCGTTGACCAGCCCGTAGAGCCGCTTGCCGCCGCTGTAGGGGGCGGCGCCCTCGATCCGGGCCACCGCGTCCGTCACCAGTTCGATCTGCGGCTTGCCGTCGGCCAGCTCGCCGTACCAGATCTCCACCGTGCCGTCGTCGCGGACCAGCGAGACCTCGATCTCGCGGGCGCCGCTGGTGCCGTGCTGGTTGCTGGTGACCCGCCAGAAGCCGGCCTCGCTCTCCAGCGGGCTGACCTTGTTGCCCTCCGTGTCCAGCACCCAGGTACGGGAGCGGAACTCGACGAACGGACGGCCGTCGTGCCGGAAGACGACCTCCTGGCCGAAGTTGCAGTTCTCCACCCCGGACACCGCCTGGCCGGGCAGCGCGGCGAACACGCCGGCGCCCTCCCAGGTGCCCAGGAGGAAGGCGAGGGAGACGACGTCCTGGTGGAGGCCGGAGGGAATCTCGATCATGTCAGCGCTGACCCTGGTAGAGCTTCTTCACCGAGAAGACGGCGAACCAGATGATGACGACGGCCATGACGGCCAGCAGGGCGTCGTAGAAATATACGAGCATTGCTAACTGCTCCTCTTGTGGTGAAGGGCGGCGCGCAGCGGACGGGGGCGCAGCCTGAGTCTAATGTGCCGGGAAACGGCGCTCGCGGTGAGCCCCGACACGCCCGCTGCGTAGGGTTGGGGCATGTCGAAGAAGCTGGTCATCAAGGTCACTGCCGGGGCGGACGCGCCGGAGCGCTGCTCGCAGGCGTTCACGGTGGCGGCGGTCGCCGTCGCCAGCGGGGTGGAGGTGTCGCTCTGGCTGACGGGCGAGTCGAGCTGGTTCGCCCTGCCGGGGCGCGCGGCGGAGTTCGAGCTGCCGCACGCGGCGCCGCTGCCGGAGCTGCTGGACGGGCTGCTGACGGGCGGACAGGTAACCCTGTGCACCCAGTGCGCGGCCCGGCGCGGGATCGGCCAGGAGGACGTGCTGCCGGGCGTGCGGATCGCCGGCGCGCAGGTCTTCGTCAGCGAGGTCATGACGGACGACGTGCAGGCCCTCGTCTACTGACGGGTACGGACGGCGACAGACCGCTGCCCCGCCCCGGGGAGTCCGGGACGGGGCAGCGGGCACAGCTCGGGCACTGTGGTTGTCGGACGCTGCGGTCGTCAGACCGCGATCGCGACCTCGGCCACCGCGCCGCGGGTCGCCGCGACGACGCGGTCCACGGTCGCGCCGGGGACCAGGGCGCGCAGCGTCCAGGTGCCGGGGGCCGCGAAGAAGCGGAACTGCCCGGTCGCGGAGGTCGGCACCTCGGCCGTGAACTCGCCGCCCTCGTCCAGCAGGCGCACATAGCCGCTGACGGGCTCGCCGTCGCGGGTCACCGAACCCTGGATGATCGTCTCGCTCGCCACGTCAACTCCTGCAAGATCGGGGCCGCCGGCCTTCGCACCGCACATGTTCGTTCTCTCCTTCGGGGCCTTCGGATTGGCCTTCGGGTGGGGCCAGGACTCAGTTGGAGCCGAGCGCGATCGGCACGCCGACGAGGCTGCCGTACTCGGTCCAGGAACCGTCGTAGTTCTTGACGTTGGTCTGGCCGAGCAGCTGGTGCAGCACGAACCAGGTGAGCGCGGAGCGCTCGCCGATGCGGCAGTAGGCGATGGTGTCCTTCGACAGGTCGACGTTCTCGGCCTCGTAGAGGGCCTTGAGCTCGTCGTCCGACTTGAAGGTGCCGTCGTCGTTGGCGTTCTTGGACCACGGGATGTTGCGGGCGCTCGGCACGTGGCCGGGGCGCTGCGACTGCTCCTGCGGGAGGTGCGCGGGGGCCAGCAGGCGGCCGGAGAACTCGTCGGGCGAACGGACGTCGACCAGGTTCGTGTTGCCGATCGCGGCGACGACGTCGTCACGGAAGGCGCGGATGGTGTTGTCCACGGCCTTGGCCTTGTAGTCGGTGGCCGGACGGTTCGGGACCTCGGCACCGTCGACCAGGTCGCGGGAGTCGAGCTCCCATTTCTTGCGGCCGCCGTCGAGCAGCCGGACGTCGCCGTGGCCGTAGAGCTTGAAGTACCAGAAGGCGTAGGAGGCGAACCAGTTGTTGTTGCCGCCGTAGAGCACAACGGTGTCGTCGTTGGAAATGCCCTTGGCGGAGAGCAGCGCCTCGAAGCCGGCCTGGTCGATGAAGTCGCGACGCACCGGGTCCTGGAGGTCCTTCTTCCAGTCGATCCGGACGGCGTTGCGGATGTGGTTCTTGTCGTAGGCGGCCGTGTCCTCGTCGACCTCGACCAGAACGACGTTCGGGGTGTCCAGGTTGGACTGGACCCAGTCGGCGCTTACGAGTACGTCACTGCGGCTCATGCGGAAGGCTCCATCCGGGGCAGTTGCGGAAGGGGTGCCGCGCGAACGTCTGGCCCAAGGGGAGGCTCGGATACTGAGACAGCGCGGCGAGGATTCGAGATCTGCGGTCGTGCGGGGGCAGGAAGGCCCGTCAACGCATTCGACAGAGGCAGGCAGACACGCGGCACAGGTCTACCGCCCGCCGCTTTGTGAGATCTGCCTGTCGCTTCATGTTCTCGATGCTAGGCAACGCGAGGGCCGCTGTCATTGATGTCTTGAATAGCGAGACCAAATGGTCCATATATTGATACGGAGTACAGCCGAACGGCCCTGCTCCGCGGCCCGGACCCCCGTCCGCTCCTTCCCCCGGACGGCCGCAGCGATCGCCGTCACGGGGATGGACACTCCGGTCTCACAGTCTGGTCGCCGCACCCAGTCTGGGCCGGGTCACTGCGAAGAGTTCAGCACCACGCCGGTACCGGCCACGCCCACCGATACCCCGGTCGGCTCGGCGGTGATCTGCGTCAGCTTCAGCCCGGTGGGCAGTCCGCTCAGCTGGAACTGCGGCTCCAGGACGGTCGCCACCAGCCCGGCCAGCCCGGGATCGACGCCGGTGACCCCGGTGATGCCGCTCAGGGCGATGCTGTTACCGCCGACGACATTCAACGCGGCCGTCCCGGAGACCTGCTGCTCGCCGAGGACGGGGAGGCTGGCGCTGCCCGCCACCTTCACCTTGCCGTTCCCGCCGTAGGCCACGGTGACGCCCTTGGGCAGCGCGGCGGAGAGGTCGGCGTAGGAGATGGTCGCGGTCCCGGTCGCGTTGTCGGCGACCGCCTCGGTGAAGCCGTTCTCCAGCCGGACGCCCTTCAGGTCCGCGCTGAAGTCCTGGAGGGTGACGTCGGTGCCGTTCGGCGTGGTCACCGTCAGCTGGTTGGCGTGGACCTTCACCTCGTCCATCGAGCCGCCGAGCAGCTGGGTGAGGAAGGGGAAGCCCTCGATGGAGACCGACGGCTTCTGCGACAGCCCGCGCGACTTCTGCAGCGCGCTCGCGGCCTGCCCCTCGGCGACGTACACGGCAATCCGGTCGGCGGCGGCGAAGAGCCCGAACAGGACCACCAGGACGATGATCAGCCGACGTAGTGCACGCATATGTGGTTTCCCCTCGAAGTACGTACCTGCGAAGACGCCGGGCCGGGCATCCGTGGTTGCCCGGCCCGGGGTCGTCCGGTCCAGTGTCGTTCAGCCCGGCTCCGTTCGGCCCGGGCGCCGTTCAGCCGGCCAGCAGCCGGCCCAGCAGGTAGACCACCGGAGCGGCACAGGTCAGCGGCAGGGCGATGCCGGCGGTGAAGTGGACGAAGCGGGACGGGAAGTCGTACCCGGCCACCCGGCGTCCGACCAGCGCGCACGCCCCGGCGCCCAACCCGAGCAGCGCGCCGAGCGGGCCGATCCCGGTGGCCAGGCCCAGGGCCGCCCCGCAGAGCAGGGCCACCACCGCGCCGGCCGCGAAGGACACCGGCGGACGCAGCATCGGCAGCGCCGACACCAGCGTCGCCGCGCCGGCCGACAGCGCGCCGACCAGGACCACCGCGCCGGTCGACCAGCCGTGGTGACCGATCGTCACACCGGCCGTCCAGCAGCCCGCCAGCACCGTCATCAGCGTCGCCGAGGCAGACACGGTCAGGGCGTAGAAGCGCTCGTCCGGATTGCTCGGCTTGAAGATCTGCAGGATCAGCACCAGCAGGAAGAACCCGCCGGCCGTGCCCGCGAGCACCGCCGGGGCGGTGCCGCCGGAGGCCGCAAGCATGGCGGCGTCGGCGGTCAGCCCGCCGAGCCCGGCCAGCGCGATGCCCTGCCGGGCCGGCCACATGCCGTTCAGCCGGAACCAGCCGGCGGCGGTCACCGCCTGCAGCAGCAGCACCGGGACCACGATCGCGGTCCGGCCGAGCAGCGCCACCACCGCGATCAGCACGGCCAGACCGAGCGTCGCCGCGGCGGGCTGGAGACCCGGGTCGATGACCGGCGAGCCCTGCCGGACCCCCGGCTGCGGACGTGCGGGGGCAAGCTGCGGCGAACCCGGGGCGGGCCCGGCGAAGGCCGACGCCTGCGGCCCGGTGGGCTGCGCCGAGGCGAAGGCCTCCCGCAGCGAGCCGCCGGGCGCGGCGGCCAGCGGCTGGACCTCGGGCGGAGCCATCGGCGGTGCCGACGGCGCGGCCACCTGCGGCTGACCGACGAACGACGGCTGGGCGAAGGCGCCCGCCGGGCCGGTGGGCTGCGCCGAGGCGAACGTCTCCCGGAGCGAGGTGGGCGCGGCGTAGGCGACCGGGGCGTCCGACCAGCCCCCGGCCTCCGGCGCGAACGTCGCGTCGGGCGCGGGCGCCTGCATGGGCTGATAACCCGGCGCGGGAGGCTGACCCGGCGCCTGGGCGAAGGACTGGTCGGGGACCGGCGCCGCAGCGGCCTGCGGCTGCCAGGCCATCGGCGGCGCGGCGGCGGGCGCAGGCCGGCCGGAGGGCTGCTCCGGCTGGCCCGGCTGCTCCCAGTGCTCCGGCCAGGCCGGCTGGGCCTGGGGCTGGAGCAGGGCCTCCGGAGGCAGGTGCACCTCGCCGGTGGCGTACTTCTCGTGGATCTGCCCGAAGCGCGAGTTCGGCGGCGGCTGTCCCGGGTCGGCGGCGTAGCCACGCGGGTCGGGCTGCTGCTGGTACGGCTGCTGCTGGTAGGGCGGCTGCTGGGCCGGGTACGGCGGGGGCTGCTGCGCCGCGTGCTGGCCCTGGTACGGCGCGCCGTACGGCGGCGGTCCGCTCAGCGGGTCGCCGGGCAGCGGCGGGATCGGCGGCAGGTAGGCCGTGGCCTCGACGTCGCCGCCGTGGTAGCCGGGGGGATAGATCGGCGCGCCCGAGCCGGGGGGCTGGGGCGGCTGCGGGGAACCGTTCCCGGGATAGCTGGGGTATTCGGACATGGCCGCCGTCACCCGCCAGCGAAGGGGGGCAGGACCTCGACGCTGCCGCCCTCGGTCAGGGCGATCAGCGCGTGGTCGCGGGTGCCGACCGGGTCGCCGTCGACCAGGAAGGAGCAGAGCCCGAGGACCCGGGCGAAGCCCGGCCGGTCGGTGTGGAGCTGCCGCGCCGTCTCCAGTGCCTCCTGGAGGGTCGCTGCCCGGTAGGGCTCCTCGCCCGTCCCGGCCTCGGCCTTGGCGGCGGCCCAGTAACGGATCACACCGCTCCGTGCCGGCCCCGCCGACCTGGTCGCCCCGGCGTTTTCGGGGGTGTCGGCGGGGTAGGCGGATGCCGTCGTCCCGGCCATCTCATCCTCCTCGGTGGAAGCTCGCATCGGAACATCATGTCCCTTCGGCCCGGGTGCCGTCACCGCGCGCTGGTCAGCCAGTCGCCCACACGTTCGATCAGGGCGTCGGCGGCGGCGTTCTCGGCGTGCCCGAAACCGGGCTCGATCCACAGCTCCGCCCGGTCCGGACCGGCCGCGACCTGCAGCGAGCGCGGATGGTCCAGCGGGAAGTACGGATCGCTGTCACCGTGCACCACCAGCAGCGGAACGCCGCGCTCGGCCAGCCGCGCCGCCGCGTCCACCGGAGGCAGCGGGACCTGCCGCCACTCGTGCGGGTCGATCCGGGTCCGCAGCCCGAGCCGGCCGACCACCCGTCCCAGCGGCTTCATCACCACCCAGTGCAGCCGCCGCATCGGCACCGTCCCCCGGTAGTACCAGCGGGCCGGCGCGCTGACGGTGGCGACCGCAGTCACCCCCTCGTACAGCGCGGCATGGCGCAGCACGACCGCGCCGCCCAGCGAGAAGCCCAGTGTGACCACCGTCCCGAAGCCGAGGGTGCGCGCCCAGTCGGCAGCCGCCTGGACGTCGAGCACCTCCAGGTCGCCGACGGTGGACAGGCCGCCGGAGCGCCCGTGGCCCCGGAACGAGAAGCTGACCACGCCCGCGCGCCGGGACAGCAGCCGCACCGCGCGCAGCACCGCCGGGCGTTCGACGGCCCCGGTGAATCCGTGCGCGAGGACCACGACCCGCCCGGTCCCGGACTGCTGCGGCGGGGTGTAGGAGGCGTGCAGGCGCACGCCGTCCGCCGTGGTGAGCAGCGCCTCCGCAGGCGCTGCCCAGGGCCGTGCGCTCCCCTCGTTCCTGGTCAGGCTCTTCGCGCTCGCGTCCATGTGGGCTATTCTCCTTCTCCAAGGGATCCGGGCAGAGTCGCCCCCGGGTCCTTTTGTGCATTCAGGACCTGGAGCGCAGGATCTGAATCGATCGCTCGTTGCAAGGCCGGTGGCGCGCACAGTGCGGTGTGCCCGCCGGGAGTCTCGGAGTTGCCAACCCTCCGTCGCCCGGAAAGGGGACTAACCGGGTATGAGTTCTCTGCTGCTGCTGACCAACGCCCTCCAGCCCTCCGCCGAAGTCCTCCCCGCGCTCGGCCTGCTGCTGCACAGCGTGCGCGTGGCACCCGCTGAGGGCTCCGCCCTGGTGGACACCCCCAGCGCCGACGTGATCCTGGTCGACGGCCGACGTGACCTGCCGCACATCCGCAGCCTCTGCCAGCTGCTCCGCTCCACCGGCCCCGGTGCGCCGGTCGTGCTGGTGGTGACCGAGGGCGGCCTGGCCGCCGTCACCGCCGACTGGGGCATCGACGACGTCCTGCTCGACACCGCCGGTCCGGCCGAGGTCGAGGCCCGGCTGCGGCTGGCCATGGGCCGGGCGCAGGTCGTCCAGGACGACAGTCCGATGGAGATCCGCAACGGCGACCTGTCGGTGGACGAGGCGACCTACAGCGCCAGGCTCAAGGGCCGGGTCCTGGACCTGACCTTCAAGGAGTTCGAGCTGATCAAGTACCTCGCGCAGCACCCGGGCCGGGTCTTCACCCGGGCCCAGCTGCTGCAGGAGGTCTGGGGCTACGACTACTTCGGCGGCACCCGCACCGTGGACGTCCATGTACGGCGGCTGCGGGCCAAGCTCGGACCCGAGCACGAACAGCTGATCGGGACGGTGCGCAACGTCGGCTACCGCTTCGTGGTCCCGGAGAAGGCGGACAAGGCCGGCCAGGCGCCGGCCGCCCACGAAACCCTGCCGGACCCGGCCGGGATCGACCTCGAGGTCTGAGCGCCGGGAGGGCGCCGGGGGCGGCCCGGCTCCACCCGGGCGTCCGGCGCCGGGGCGGTTAGGATGCCAGCGTGCCCAAGGTGACGCGCGACGATGTGGCCAGGCTGGCGGGGACGTCCACCGCGGTCGTCAGCTATGTCATCAACAACGGCCCCCGGCCGGTCGCCCCGGCGACCCGCGAACGGGTCCTGGCAGCCATAGCCGAGCTGGGCTATCGCCCGAACAGCGTCGCCCAGGCGATGGCGAGCCGACGCACCAATCTGATCGGCATGGTCGTCCCGGACGCCCGCCAGCCGTTCTTCGCCGAGCTCTCGCACGCGGTGGAGCGGGTCGCGTCCGAGCGCGGCAAGATCGTGCTGCTCGGCAACTCCGACTACACCGCCGAACGCGAGATCCACTACGTCCGGGCCTTCCTGGGGATGCGTGTGGCCGGGCTGATCCTGATCAGCCAGGGTCCCTCGCTGCAGACCGCCGCCGAGTTCGCGGCCCACGACGACGCCCGGGTGGTGCTGCTGCACCGCCGGCCGGCCAGCTCCGAGGACGTGGCCGTGGTCACCGACGACGTCGGCGGCGCCGAACTGGCCGTGGCGCACCTGCTGGGGCACGGCCACCCGTACGTCGCCTGCTTCGGCGGTCCGGTCGCCGCGCCCACACCCGGCGACCCGGTGATCGACCACATCGAGGGCTGGCGCCGGGCCATGGCCGCCGCCGGGATCGACACCGAGGCCAAGGGCCGCCTGGTCGACGCCCCCTTCGACCGCTACGGGGCCTACCGGGTCGCGGTGGAGCTGCTCGACTCGCCGGACCGCCCCCCGGCGGTCTTCTGCTCCACCGACGACCAGGCCATCGGGGTGCTGCGGGCGGCCCGCGAGGTCGGCCTGCGGGTGCCGGAGGACCTGGCCGTGGCCGGCTTCGACGACCTCCCCGAGGCCGGGTTCAGCGACCCGCCGCTGACCACCGTCGCCTCCGACCGGGACGCCATGGCGCGGGCCGCCGTGGACCTGGTGCTGGACGACTCGCTGCTGGTGCCCGGGTCGGACACGCCCCGGGTCCGCCGGTTCCCCAGCCGACTGGTCGTCCGCCGCTCCTGCGGGTGCGGCGAGCCCGCCCGGAGCCGCTCATGAACGGGCCCTCATCCGGGCGGAAAAATCTTTCGTCGCCTTATGAGCTGGCTCTCAGCGAGCTCTCATCTTCCGGGCGGAACTTGGTGCCATGACCGACACGCACCCGAATCCTGCCAGCGCCCCCGAGCCGGGAGCGTCCCCCTACGAGTCGGAGGGCGCCTGGGCCACCAGCGGCTCCGAGCAGACCGCACCGCTGCCGACGACGCCCGCGCCCACCGCCCAGCTGCCCACCGTGGAGCCGGCCGGCGCCGTCCCGGCCGCGCCGCCGGTGCCGCCGTACCAGCCGACCGCGCACCAGCCGGCGCCGTACGCCTCGGGCGCGCCGATCGACGGCACCGTCCTCCCCGGCTTCGCCCCGCCGCCGGCGCCCTACCAGGCGCAGCCGTACCAGGCGCAGGCGCAGGCGGCCTACCCGACGAACCAGGCGGCCTACCCGGGCGCTCCGGTCTACAGCGCGGACTTCTGCGCCGAGTCCGGCCAGGCCGGCTTCGGCGGCGCGGGCTTCGGGGGCGGCGATGACGCGCAGCTCGGCGCGGAGGGCGACGGCGAGGGTGTGCCGGCCAAGCGCAGTTGGAAGCGCCGTCCGCTGATGCTGGTCGCGGCCGTGGCCCTGATCTCCGCGCTGGCCGGCGGGGTGGCCGGCGGCTACATCAGCACCAGCACCCAGAAGGCCGGGAACTACAGCACCTCCGCCGTGGTCACCTCGGACTCGAAGAGCACCAACAGCGTCGCCGCGATCGCCGCCGCTGTCTCGCCCGCCACCGTGCAGATCACCGTGGACACCGCGAACAGCGAGGACATCGGCACCGGCATCGTGCTGACCTCCACCGGTCAGATCCTGACCAACTACCACGTGATCTCCTCGGCGGCCGGCAACAGCCAGGCCACCATCAAGATCACCTTCAGCAACGGCAAGACCACCAGCGCGAGCATCGTCGGCACCGACGCCGGCAGCGACATCGCCGTGATCAAGGCCGCGAACGTCAGCGGCCTCCCGGTCGCCTCGCTCGGCGACTCCAGCCAGGTCGCGATCGGCGACTCCGTGGTCGCCATCGGCAACCCGGACGGCCTCACCGGCACCGTCACCGCCGGCATCGTCAGCGCCCTGAACCGCAAGGTCACCGTGGACGTCAGCGAGGCCACCACGCAGAGCAACGGCGGCTTCGGCTTCCCGAGCTGGTCCGGGCAGCAGGGCTACGGCGGCTCCAACAACGGTTCCGGCTCCAGCGCCCAGACCGCGACCTACAACGCCATCCAGACCGACGCCTCGCTGAACCCCGGCAACTCCGGCGGTCCGCTGCTCAACAGCGCCGGCCAGGTCATCGGGATCAACGCGTCGATGTACAACGCCTCCTCCAGCTCCGGCTCGGAGAGCTCCGGCACCCAGGCCGGCAGCGTCGGCCTCGGCTTCGCGATCCCGATCAACACCGTCAAGGCGGTCCTCGGCCAGTTGCAGAACGGCCAGAGCATCAACAGCTGAGGCAGTCCCGGGGCCCCGTTCGGGTGGGGGCCCGCCCGAACCGTGGCCCCGGGGCGCGCCTTTCCAGGACAATCACGGACACAAGCCACCGTGACCGAAGCGAAACCGAGGAGCAGTCCGCATGCCTGCCGCCAACGCCTCCACCAACGAGTCCTCCTCCTCCGAGGTGGAGGCGCTGGCGCGCATCCTCGTCGTGGACGACGAGCCCGCTCTGCGGGACGCCCTCGAAAGCAGCCTCGCCTTCGAGGGCTACCAGGTCAGCACGGCCTGCGACGGCGTCGAGGCGCTGGACACCATCGCCGAGACCCGGCCCGACCTGGTGCTGCTCGATATCATGATGCCGCGGATGGACGGGCTGACGGCGGTCCGCCGACTCCGGGGCCGCGGCGACCAGGTACCGGTGCTGATGCTGACCGCGCGCGACGCCGTCGGCGACCGGGTCACCGGCCTGGACGTCGGCGCGGACGACTACCTCGCCAAGCCCTTCGAGCTGGACGAGCTGCTGGCCCGGGTCCGGGCGCTGCTGCGGCGCAACTCGATCGTGCAGGCGGCCGGGCTCGGCGACGGGCCCGTTAACGACGAGATCCTCTCCTTCGAGGACCTCCGGATGAACACTACGACGCGCGAGGTGACCCGGGCCGGACACCCGGTCGAGCTCACCCGCACGGAGTACATGCTGCTGGAGATGTTCATGGCGCACCCGCGCCAGGTGCTGACCCGCGAGCAGATTCTCAAGGCGGTCTGGGGCTTCGACTTCGAACCGTCCTCGAACTCGCTGGACGTCTACGTGATGTACCTGCGCCGTAAGACCGAGGCCGGCGGCATGCCGCGCCTTGTCCACACCGTCCGCGGCGTGGGCTACGCGCTGCGCGCCGTCGAACGCAGCAGCTGACCCGCCGACGGCGCGGGCACCACCAACGGGGACCGAGAGACTGATGACCGACACCCAGACACCACCGGACGAGCGGGAGACCACCGCCGAGCAGGCGGGACAGGCGCACCGCTGGTCCGGATGGTTCACCCGGATGTCGCTGCGCGGCCGGCTGTCGATGCTGACCGCCGCCGCCGTGGCGGTCGCCATCGCAGTCTGCGCGGCCACCTGCTGGTTCGTGGTGAAGGGACAGCTGAACAACCAGGCCGAGCAGTCCCTGTCGAACGTCAGCATCAACTCCCGGGACATTGCGGGTTCGAAATTCCTCTGCGGTGACTCGATTGCGGACGCCCTCGCCCAGGTCAGTGCCGCAGAATCCGCCGTGGGCACGCCACAAGGCGGCGGTCAGACGACCTACCTGGACACCCAGCTGATCGTGGCAACCACCGCAGGCACCAAGATCTGTCTCCCGCCCGGGGCAACACGCGGCATCGACACCGTGAGCTCCGACGTCGCCAACGCCCAAGTGGCCGCGCTCTCCCCGAACTCGGCAGTGATCCGGCACGGCAGCTACAGCACCGGTCAACCGGCCTTGGTCCGCATCGTCGCGACTACCACGCAGGAGGGCCAGCCGGCGACACTGCTCATCGCCTATCCGCTGCACGAGATCCAGCGTTCGCTCCAGTACCTCGCCATCGTCCTGATCTGCGTCGCCGCTATAGGAGCACTGGGCGCGGCCGGGATCGGGCTGGTGGTGGCGCGCGCGGCGCTGAAGCCGGTGGACAAGCTCACCGACGCGGTCGAGCACATCGCCCGTACCCAGGAGCCCGGCACCACCATCGAGGTCACCGGCAGTGACGAGATCGCGCGGCTGAGCGAGTCGTTCAACTCGATGAGCACCGCGCTGGCCAGCTCCCGTGACCGGCAGTCCCAGCTGATCGCCGATGCCGGGCACGAGCTGCGGACGCCGCTGACCTCCCTCCGTACCAACGTGGACCTGCTGGTGCGCAGCGAGGAGACCGGCCGGGCGCTGCCCGAGGAGACCCGCTCGCGGATGCTGCGCAATATGAAGGCGCAGATGGTGGAGCTGTCCACGCTCATCGGCGACCTGCTGGAGCTGTCCCGGCCGACCAGGCCGAAGGGCTCGCGCCCGCTGGAGGTGCTGCCGCTGCACGACATCGCGGCCCGTGCCCTGGACCGGGCCCGGCTGCGCGGCCCGGGGCTGCTCTTCAACGTCCAGCTGGAGCCGTGGTTCGTCCGGGCGGACGCCCACACCATGGAGCGGGCGGTGATCAACCTGCTGGACAACGCGGTGAAGTTCAGCCCGCCCGGCGGCGCGATCGACGTCCGGCTGCGCTTCGGCACGCTGACCGTCCGCGACCATGGCCCCGGCATCCCGGCCGAGGACCTGCCGCACGTCTTCGACCGCTTCTGGCGCTCGCCCTCGGCCCGGCAGATGCCTGGCTCGGGCCTGGGCCTGGCGATCGTCGCCCAGACCATTCGCGACGCCGGCGGCGAGGTCTCGCTGGCCGCCGCCGCCCCCGGCCCGGACGGCTCCACCGGCGGCGCCCTGGCCACCATCCGCCTCCCCGGAGCCCCCACGCCCCCGCCCGCCACCCCGCCGCTGAGCGGCACCGGGACGGACCCGCGCCCGTAGTCGTCCGAAAGTGTGCCCGGCGCGGTGCCCGCTGCCCGGCATAGGCTCGACCCATGGATGAGGTCGAGGTCATATCGGTGCTGGACGCGGAGCAGCAGGCGCTCGTCGGGGCGGTGCTGGAGCGGGCATCCGGGGCGGACGGCAAGGCCGCCGTCTCGGAGCAGGGGCGGCTGGCCCTGCGCGGGCCGCGCGAGGGGGTGCGGCACCTGCTGCGGTACGACGACGAGCGCCGGCTCGTCGGCTATGCGCAGCTGGACGGGGAGGACACGGCCGAACTGGTGGTCGACCCGGCCTGGCGCGAGGCTGGGCACGGCCGCGCGCTGGCGCTGGCGGCCGAGGTGGACGGGGCGAAGCAGGTCTGGGCGCACGGCGGCCACCCGGCGGCCCGGCGGCTGGCCGAGGAGTTCGGCCTGGAGCTGTTCCGCGAGCTGCGGCAGATGCGCCGGAGCCTGCCGGCGGAGTTCGCCGCCGGCACCGAGCCGGTGCTGCCCCCGGGGGTGACCCTGCGGACCTTCGTCCCCGGGCAGGACGAGGACGCCTGGCTGGCGCTGAACGCCGCCGCCTTCGCCCACCACCCGGAACAGGGCTCCTGGACCCGGCAGGATCTGGCCGAGCGGCTGGCCGAGCCCTGGTTCGACCCGGAGGGCTTCTTCCTCGCCGAGCGCGAGGGCCGACTCGTCGGCTTCCATTGGACGAAGACCGAGGGGGGCCTCGGCGAGGTGTACGTCGTCGGCGTGGCCCCGGACGAGCAGGGCAGCGGCCTCGGCCGGGCCCTGACCGCCGTCGGCCTGCGGTACCTGGCGCAGGTCAGGGGCCTGGACACGGTGCTGCTGTATGTGGACGCCGATAACCCGGCAGCGGTCCGGGTATACGAGAGGTTGGGATTCCAGGTGCACGAAATCGATCTGATGTACCGGAAACCGGCGTCCGACACGCCCCTGCCCTGAGGCGACCGCCTCAGCTTTCCTGCAGGCCATCCGCTATTTACCTTGAGTTCAACCACCGTTGCAAAGATCACGAAATGCAATCCGTAGTGTCTCCGCCCCGTCACTCACGCCACGCGCAGACCCGTACGGATGACATCCCGCAGGAGGAGCCGCCCACCATGACCGCCGCCCGCCCTGCACCACCTGTGCCCGCCACTTCCTCCGTCGCCGCCGCGAACCCCGCCGGCGGAACGACCGCCACCGCCACCGCCGAGCCGGGGCAGGTGCTGCGCCTTCCCGACAGTCGGGAGCTGACCGAGCTCGCCGAGGAGGAGCTGCCGCAGAACCGGTTCCTGGACCGCGAGCGCAGCTGGCTGGCCTTCAACGAACGGGTGCTGGAGCTCGCCGAGGACCCGGAGACGCCGCTGCTGGAACGAGCCAAGTTCCTAGCCATCTTCGCGCAGCAACCTGGACGAGTTCTTCATGGTCAGGGTGGCCGGTCTGAAGCGCCGGATCGCGACCGGCGTCGCCACCCGCTCCGCCGCCGGGCTGCAGCCGCGCGAGGTGCTGGAGCAGATCTGGAAGCGCTCGCGCGAGCTGATGGCCCGGCACGCCGCCTGCTTCCAGCAGGACATCCAGCCCGCGCTGGCCGCCGAGGGCATAGAGCTGGTCCGCTGGAGCGAGCTCGACTGACAAGGAGCAGGCCCGGCTGCTGACCCTGTTCCGGCGAGCAGATCTTCCCGGTGCTCACCCCGCTGGCGGTGGACCCGGCGCACCCGTTCCCCTACATCTCCGGCCTGTCGCTGAACCTGGCCGTGGTGGTCCGCAACCCGGTCAGCGGCCACGAGCACTTCGCCCGGGTGAAGGTCCCGCAGTCGCTGCACCGCTTCCTCGAGGCCTCGCCCCGCGCGCTACGTCCCGCTGGAGGACGTGATCGGGCGCGCACCTGGAGGAGCTGTTCCCGGGGATGGAGGTGCTCGACCACCACGCCTTCCGGGTCACCCGCAACGAGGACCTGGAGGTCGAGGAGGACGACACCGAGAACATCCTCAAGGCGCTGGAGAAGCGAGCTGATGCGGCGCCGCTTCGGCCCGCCGGTCCGGCTCGAGGTCGAGGAGTCGATCGACCCCTACGTGCTCGACCTGCTGGTCCGCGAGCTGAACATCACCCAGGCCGAGGTCTACCCGCTGCCCGGTCCGCTGGACCTGACCGGGCTGTTCGCCATCGCCGGACTGGACCGCCCGGAGCTGAAGTACCCGGCGTTCATCGCCGGGACCGCGCGCGGCCTGTCGGACGTCGAGTCCGCCTCGCAGCCCGACATCTTCGCCGCCGTCCGCGAGCGCGACGTCCTGCTGCACCACCCGTACGACTCGTTCTCGACCTCGGTCCAGGCCTTCCTGGAGCAGGCCGCGACCGACCCGCAGGTGCTGGCGATCAAGCAGACCCTCTACCGGACCAGCGGCGACTCGCCGATCGTGGACGCGCTGATCGACGCGGCCGAGTCCGGCAAGCAGGTGCTGGTGCTGGTCGAGATCAAGGCCCGCTTCGACGAGCAGGCCAACATCAAGTGGGCGCGGAAGCTGGAGAGGCCGGCTGCCACGTGGTCTACGGCCTGGTCGGCCTGAAGACGCACTGCAAGCTGTCGCTGGTGGTCCGCCAGGAGGGCGAGACGCTGCGCCGCTACGCCCACATCGGCACCGGCAACTACCACCCGAAGACCGCGCGGCTGTACGAGGACCTCGGCCTGCTCACCGCCGACCCGCAGGTCGGCGCGGACCTCTCCGACCTGTTCAACCGGCTGTCCGGCTACTCCCGCACGCGAGTCCTACCGCCGGCTGCTGGTCGCGCCGCGACTCGCTGCGCGCAGGGGCTGATCGACCCGGATCAACGACGAGATCGCCCACCAGCAAGGCCGGACGCCCGGCCCGGATCCAGTTCAAGATCAACTCCCTCGTCGACGAGGCCATCATCGACGCGCTCTACCGGGCCTCGCCGCGCGGGCGTCCCGGTCGACCTGTGGGTGCGCGGGATCTGCGCGATGCGCCCGGCGTCCCCGGGCTGTCCGAGAACATCCGGGTCCGCAGCATCCTCGGCCGGTTCCTGGAGCACTCCCGGATCTTCCTCTTCGGCAACGGCGGCGACCCCGAGGTGTGGATCGGCAGCGCCGACATGATGCACCGCAACCTCGACCGCCGGGTCGAGGCGCTGCTCCGGGTCACCGACCCCGGACACCGCGCCGAGCTCGCCGGGCTGCTGGAACTCGGCACCGCCGACGACACCTCCTCCTGGCACCTGGGGCCCGACGGCACCTGGACCCGGCACGCGCACGCCGACGACGGCACGCCGCTGCGCAATGTCCAGGAGCTGCTCATCGACTCGCGCCGGAGGGCCCGACGCACCGACGGCTGGGGTCAGGGTGGCCCGAGGAACTGAGACCGAGTCACACGACGACCGAAACGACAACGGGGATTTAGGCACGATGACCGACGCACCGGGTGCGCTCGCCACCTCCGTGAACGCTGTGCCGGGCGCGGCCGTGCCGGAGCCGGCTCGACCGGACAGAGCCGGCTCGACCGAAGCCGTGCCCGGTACCGCGGGGGAGGCTCTGGCCGCGCACCTCGCCCTGCATGCGGGAAGCTTCCTGCGCGGACTGCCCTCGATAGAGCCGCGCATCCTGCGGCGGGTGGCCGGTGCGCTGCACACCTTCGAGGAACTGCTCGACCCCGGCTGGGCCCGCGGACTGCGCGAGGAGCTCACCCGGCTGGGCGGGCTGCTCGGCCAGGAGCAGGTCTACACCCGCAGGCTGGCCCGGCTGACGGCCGCGCTGGACGCGCTCGCCTGCGTCGACGCGGACGCCGCCCCCGGCGCGCCCAAGGCCAGGGCGCTGCTGGAGCGCCAGCTCAGCCTCGCCCGCTCGCGGGCGCACAGCCTCGCGCTGCAGGAGCTCGGCTCGGCCCGCTTCCACGCGGTCGCGGACCGGATGACCCTGCTGGTCTCCGACCTGCCGCTGCGCAACCCGGCCGGCTCCGCCGAGCCGGGGGCACTGCTCCCCTACGCGGCCGAGGCGCAACGCCGGCTCGCCGAGGCGGTGGCCGTGCTGCCGCTCCAGCGCGCCGCCACCCCGTACAACGGGGCCGGCCTGCGCGAACCGGAGGACGCGCTGCCCTGGCGCCAGGTCCGGATGCTGGCACTGCGCGCCCGCTACGCGCTGGAGGTCTGCGCCCCGCTGCTGGGACCGGAGGCGGCCGGCTCGACCACCGGGCTGGCCGAACTGGCCCGGCTGCTGGGCCGGCACGAGGAGGCGGCGGAGGCCGCCGAGGCCGCCGCGCTGGCCGGGGCCACCCCGCGGATCACCCCCGCCACTGCCTATGTCCTGGGCGTGGTCCATGCTGATCAACGTCTGGAGGTGGAAGCAGCCCGCCATGCCTTCAGCACGACCTGGCCCGACACCCTCGCTCCGGAACGGCTCGCTGACTCATGGCTGACCCGCTGACCCCACCCGCAGCCCGCCACGCCAGGACCGGCGCGAAGGATCGGGGGGACCAGGTGCGCGCCGCCGGCGTGGTGCTGTGGCGGCCGGGGCAGGGCTCGGACGAGCCCGAGCTGGCACTGATCCACCGCCCCAAGTGGTGCGACTGGACCTTCCCCAAGGGCAAGCTGAAGGAGGGCGAGCGGCACCGCGAGGCCGCCCTCCGGGAGGCCCTGGAGGAGACCGGGATGCAGGTGGCGCTGGGCTCCCGGCTGCCGACCCAGCACTACCTGGTGAAGGGCCGGCCGAAGCGGGTCCGCTACTGGGCCGCGGTCCGGGTCCGGGGTGCGTTCACCGCCAACCGCGAGGTGGACCGGCTGGAATGGCTGCCGGCCGAACGGGCCCGGCGGCGGCTCACTCACAGTCACGACCGCGCCCTGGTCGACGCCCTGCTGAAGCAGCTCTGCGAGTGACCCCCCGCTGCACCTTCCACCTCGGGGCAGCCGGCCTGCCGCGAAAGGGAGTTGGCGCAGGACGAGAATCTGTAAATCAGCTTGACCGTGCCGTGTCGTCGTCGTAGTGAAACCGTTACTACCGCACGCCGTATCCCGGCGTCCGTCCGAGGTTCACCCGCCGTTCATTTGGGCTGGCCTGTCGCTTCACCTGTCGCGCCTAACGTCCTGTGTTGTCGGAGGCCGCAAGACCCTCCCTCCACTACGAAGGTCCAGGCCAGACGGCCAGGGCCACGCCGAAAGGGACACCAAGTGAAGCTCCAGCGGAACGGCCGCACCAAGGCCCTCGCCCTCGGCGCCGTGGCGGTCGTCAGCACGCTGACGCTCGCGGCATGCGGCTCCAACAACAACAACGCCTCCAGCGGCAGCAGCGCCTCCGCGTCCACCGGCAGCTCCGCCAGCGCAAGCACCACCGCCGACTGCGGCAGCGGCAGCGTCCAGCTCCTGGCCGCCGGTTCCACCGCGCAGCAGAACGCGATCTCCGCCTGGGTCCAGAAGTTCCAGGCGATGTGCCCGAACGTCACCATCGACTACTCGGGCACCGGCTCCTCCGCCGGCCGCACCTCCTTCACCGCCGGCAAGGTGGCCTTCGCCGGCTCCGACGCCGCGATGTCGCCGGCCGACGAGGCCAAGACCGGCTCCGCCTGCGGCGGCACCGGCCAGGCCATCAACCTGCCCATGGCCGGTGGCCCGATCTCGATCGGCTACAACGTCCCCGGCGTGAGCAACCTGGTCCTGAACGCCGACACCCTGGCGCAGATCTTCGACGGCAAGATCACCACCTGGAACGACCCGGCGATCAAGGCCCTCAACCCGAGCGCCACCCTGCCGAGCCTGAAGATCCAGACGTTCCACCGCTCGGACGGCTCGGGCACCAGCGCCAACTTCTCGGCCTACCTGGCCGCCGCCGCCAAGACCGACTGGACCTACGGCTCCAACTCGCAGTGGCCGGCCCCCGGTGGCCAGAGCGCCAAGGGCTCCGCCGCGCTCGCCGCCGAGGTCTCCCAGGTCAGCGGCTCGATCTCGTACTTCGAGCTGTCCTACGCCACCGCGAAGAACATCACCACCGCCTCCATCCTGGCCGCCCCCGGTGGCACCCCGGTCGCCCCGAGCGGCACCGCCGCCGCCGCGGCCGTGTCCGAGGCCACCGTCGCCGGCACCGGTCAGGACCTGGCGCTGAAGCTGGCCTACGACACCACCACCCCCGGTGCGTACCCGATCTCGCTGGTGACCTACGAGATCGTCTGCGACAAGGGCAACAACGCCACGACGCTGCCCGCCGTGAAGGCCTTCTTCAACTACGCGATCAGCCCGGCCGGCCAGCAGGTCGCCGCCTCGGCCGGCTACATGGTCCTGCCGACCGCGATCAGCTCCAAGGTCCAGGCCGAGATCGCCAACCTGTCCTAGTCCTGGTCCCGGCAGCCGCCGGACCTCGAACGACAGTCCGGCGGCGCAGCACCTCTCTGGGGGGAGGGGTGCTGCGCCGCCACCGCATGTCCGGTGCACCGCCGCCCGGCGCCGTCCCCACGACGCGCCATCAGACCGGAGAATCCATGGAAATCCCGCCGCAGGAAACCCCTCAGGGGGATCCTCCCGCAAACACGGCCACCGCCGAGCCGCTGCGGACCAGCAGCTCCCGGGGCCGCTCCGCCGACCTGATCGGCAACGAGAAGCCCACCAGCATCAACACCGGCTCCAAGCGCCTCGGTGACCTGGTCTTCCACAACGCCGCACGCGGTTCCGGCATCCTGGTGCTGGTGATCATGGCGGCCATCGCGTCGTTCCTGATCTACCGCTCCTGGAGCGCCATCACCGCGGACCACACGAACTTCCTGACCACGTTCGAGTGGAGCCCGGACAACACCCCGTCGACCTTCGGTGTGGCCGTCCTGGTCTACGGAACGATCGTCAGCTCGCTGATCGCCCTGGTGATCGCGCTGCCGATCTCGGTCGGCATCGCGCTGTTCATCTCGCACTACGCGCCGCGCCGGGTCGCCCAGGCCTTCGGCTACACCGTGGACCTGCTCGCCGCCGTGCCCAGCATCATCTTCGGCATCTGGGGCTACATGTTCCTGGTGCCGCAGATGACCGGGGTCAACGCCTGGCTGAACACGTACCTGGGCTGGACCTACATCTTCAAGCAGCAGTACCCCGGCTCCGCCGCCCGCTCGCTCTTCACCGTGGGCATCCTGCTGGCCATCATGATCCTTCCAATCATCACCGCGGTCAGCCGCGAGATCTTCCGGCAGGTCCCGCGGATGCACGAGGAGGCCGCCCTGGCCCTCGGCGCCACCCGCTGGGAGGTCATCCGGATGTCGGTGCTGCCCTTCGGCCGCGCCGGTGTGATCAGCGCCGCCATCCTCGGCCTGGGCCGCGCGCTCGGCGAGACCATGGCCGTCGCGCTGGTGCTCTCGACCAGCTCGGCCCTGTCGCTCCACATCACCGACTACGGCGGCGGCACGCTGGCGGCCAACATCGCCAACTCCTTCGCCGAGGCCTCCCCGTTCGGCGTCAACGCACTGATCGCCTCCGGTCTGGTGCTCTTCGTGATCACCCTGATCGTCAACGGTGCCGCGCGGATCATCATCCAGCGCCGCAAGGAATACTCGGGGGCGAACGCCTGATGTCCGACATCCTGAGCAAGCCCTCGGCCATGGCCGACCCGCTGCACATCACCGGCCGCCGGCTGCCGGGCTGGACCCCCGCCGCCTCCGCGGTCGCCTCGGTGGCCGTCGCCGCCGGGATCGGCGCCGGCTTCAGCCTCTCCAGCAAGCTCCAGTGGGGCCTGATCGCCGTCCTGCTGTTCATCGCCGCGCAGTACACCCTCGCGGTCACCGTCGAGGGGCGCCGGCAGGCCAAGGACCGGCTGGCGACCAGCCTGGTCTGGGCCGCCTTCGTGCTCGCCGTGCTGCCGCTGTTCGGCCTGATCTACTACACGGTCAGCCGCGGCATCAAGGTCATCAACGGCACCTTCCTGACCCACTCGATGGCCGGCGTGCTGGCCACCGACACCGACGGCGGCCTCTACCACGCGCTGATCGGCACCCTGGAGCAGATCGGGCTGACCATCGTGATGGCCGCCCCGATAGGCGTCCTGACCGCCGTCTTCCTGGTCGAGTACGGCGGCAACCGGCTCGCCAAGATCGTGACCTTCTTCGTCGACGTGATGATGGGCGTGCCCTCGATCGTCGCCGGCCTCTTCGTCCTGACGGTCTGGATCCTCGTCCTCGACATGCCGTACACCGGCTTCGCGGGCAGCCTGGCCCTCACCATCCTGATGATCCCCACGGTGGTCCGCTCCACCGAGGAGATGCTCAAGCTCGTTCCGAACGAACTGCGTGAAGCAAGCCTGGCCCTCGGCATCCCGAAGTGGCTGACCATCGTGCGTGTGGTGATCCCGACCGCCATCGGCGGCATCACCACCGGCATCATGCTGGCCGTCGCCCGGGTCACCGGCGAGACCGCCCCGGTGCTGCTGCTGGTGTTCACCTCCGCGGTGATCAACACCAACCCCTTCAGCAACCCGCAGTCGAACCTGCCGGTGTTCATCTACCAGGAGTTCAACCTGGGCACGAACGCCGCGCAGGCCGACGCCTGGGGCGGTGCCCTGGTGCTGATCGTGCTGGTCATGCTGCTGAACCTGGTCGCCCGCGGCATCGCCCGCTGGAAGGCCCCGAAGGCATCGCGCTGACGCGCAGGCCGCCCCAAAGACTTTCGGAACGAGAGAAGAAAACCATCATGGCCAAGCGCATCGACGTCAGCGGGCTGAACGCCTACTACGGGAGCTTCCGGGCGGTCGAGGACATCTCGATGACCGTCGAGCCCCGTTCCGTGACCGCCTTCATCGGCCCGTCCGGCTGCGGCAAGTCCACCTTCCTCCGCACCCTCAACCGCATGCACGAGGTCATCTCGGGCGCCCGGGTCGAGGGCAAGGTCCTCCTGGACGACGAGAACCTCTACGGCGCCGGCGTCGACCCGGTCGCCGTCCGCCGCACCGTCGGCATGGTCTTCCAGCGCCCCAACCCGTTCCCCACGATGTCCATCAAGGAGAACGTGGCGGCCGGCCTCAAGCTCAACGGCGTCCGCAACAAGAAGATGATCGACGAGGCCGTCGAGCGCTCGCTGATCGGCGCCAACCTCTGGAACGAGGTCAAGGACCGGCTCGACCGTCCCGGCGCCGGCCTCTCCGGCGGCCAGCAGCAGCGCCTCTGCATCGCCCGCGCCATCGCGGTCGAGCCCCAGGTGCTGCTGATGGACGAGCCCTGCTCCGCCCTGGACCCGATCTCCACCCTCGCCATCGAGGACCTGATCGGGACGCTCAAGGAGCAGTTCACCATCGTCATCGTCACCCACAACATGCAGCAGGCCGCGCGCGTCAGCGACCGCACCGCCTTCTTCAACCTGTCGGGCGTCGGCCAGCCGGGCCGCCTGATCGAGATCGACGCGACCGAGAAGATCTTCTCCAACCCGTCGGTCCAGGCCACCGAGGACTACATCTCCGGCCGCTTCGGGTGAGCCTCCGCTGTCGCTGCTCCTCATGAACTACCCTGCGGCGCTGCTAGGCGGTGCCGCCGCAGGGTGACCAGAAGGCCCCGCTCCGGTTTCGTACCGGGGCGGGGCCTTCGAGGTTCTGCGGGCTTCCGGGCTGCTTCATGGGGTCTGCTTCCGGGGTCAGCGGATGATCGCCCAGCTGATCCAGTAGACGATCGCGGCGACCAGGCCGGCCGCCGGCATGGTCAGGAACCAGCCGATGACGATGTTCTTGGCGACGCCCCAGCGGACCGCGCGGACCCGCTTGGTCGCCCCGACGCCCATGATCGCCGAGGTGATGATGTGGGTCGTGGAGACCGGCACCTTGTAGGCGTAGGCCGTGATGTAGAGGATCGACGCGGACACCGACTCGGCGGCGAAGCCCTGCGGCGGGTCCAGCTCGATGATCTTCCGGCCCAGGGTCCGCATGATCCGCCAGCCGCCGGCCCAGGTGCCCAGCGACAGCACCACCGCGGTGCTGCACTTCACCCAGAACGGGATGTTCGTCCCGGTGTAGTGGCCGGAGATGGTCAGTGCCAGCACCACCACACCCATGGTCTTCTGCGAGTCCTGGAGGCCGTGGCCGAGCGCCATCGCCGCCGCCGAGACCGTCTGCGCCATCCGGAAGCCGCGCTTGGCCTTGTGCGGATTGGTCCGGCGGAAGATCCACATGATCGCCACCATCACCACGAAGCCCAGCACCAGGCCGACGATCGGCGAGGTGATCATCGGGACGACCACCTTCTCCCAGACGCCGGTCCAGAAGACCTTGCTGCCGCCCGCCAGCGCCGCGCCGACCATCCCGCCGAACAGCGCGTGGGTGGACGAGGAGGGCAGGCCGAAGTACCAGGTGACCAGGTTCCAGGTGACTGCGCCGATCAGCGCCGCCCAGAGGACGACCATCCCCTGCTTGCCGTCCGGGGTCTCGATGATGCCCTTGCTGACGGTCTGTGCGACACCGACCCCGAGGAAGGCGCCGGCCAGGTTCATCACGGCAGCCATCATCAACGCGGCCTTCGGCGTCAGCGCCCGGGTCGACACCGAGGTGGCGATGGCGTTGGCCGAGTCGTGGAAGCCGTTGGTGTAGGCGAAGCCGTAGGCCACGCCGACCACCAGGATCAGTCCGAGCATGTTCACGCGGCTCAGGACTCCTTGACGGCGATGGTCTCCACCGTGTTCGCCACATGTTCGAACGCGTCGGCGGCCTCTTCCAGCACGTCGACGATCTGCTTCAGCTTCAGCACCTCGATGGCCTCGTAGGCGCCGCTGAACAGATGGGCCAGCAGCTTCCGGTGAATCTGGTCGGCCTGGTTCTCCAGCCGGTTGACCTCGATCCAGTACTCCGTGAGGTTGTCCATCCCGCGCAGGTTCGGCATCGCCGCGGCGGTCAGCTCGGCCGCCCGGGACAGCACCTCGATCTGCTGGTCGACGCCCTTCGGCAGGACGTCGATCTCGTAGAGCACGACCAGGTCGACGGCCTCCTCCATGTAGTCCATGACGTCGTCCAGCGAGGACGCCAGGCTGTAGATGTCCTCACGGTCGAAGGGCGTGATGAAGGAGGAGTTCAGCTGGTGGAAGATCGTGTGAGTGATCTCGTCGCCCGCGTGCTCGGCCGCGCGCATCCGCTCCGCGAGGTCCGGGCGGGCGGCGACATCGGCACCGAGGAGCTCCAGCAGGAGCTTTGAGCCGACGACGATGTTGTCCGCCGAGGAGGCGAACATCTCATAGAAGCTCGTCTCCCGGGGGGTCAGACGAATACGCACAAAGTTCTCCGAAGTGCAGGGTGCGGGCGAGACGATGCTAGGCGCTGCATGCAGTGGCTCCGCGTGCCGGGGTGGCAGCGTCGGCACCCTTGCCTGCGCTTATCCTTGCGCACGCCGCATGGACGCGCCGCTCGGAGGCTGTGCACCATCAGTGTGACGGAAGCTCGCTCGCAGCGCTGCCCCTGCGTACGGACGTGCATCAGACTGATATTCGATGCTGCGTCAGGACCGGACGGCGCCCCTCGCCGCGGCCTACGATGGGCCTCGTGGAGGCCATCGAAACACCCCAGAGCCCGCCGGAGCACGGACAGCACGGCTACAGCCCGCAGCGGGACGCGCTGGTGAAGCGGCTGCGCCGGATCGAGGGTCAGGTCCGCGGACTGCAGCGGATGGTGGAGGCGGACGACTACTGCATCGACATCCTCACCCAGGTGTCGGCGAGCACCAAGGCACTGCAGTCCTTCGCGCTGAACCTGCTGGAGGAGCACCTGCGGCACTGCGTCGCGGAAGCGGTCACCAACGGAGGTCCGGAGGCCGACGACAAGATCGCCGAAGCCACCGCCGCCATCGGCCGACTGCTCCGCTCCTGACCGCCGGTTCGGGGCCACGGCCTGGAGCGACGGGAGCGGCCCCGGGCCGGCGGGGCTTCGGCCCCGCGGCCCGGGGCCGCTCCGACGTGCTGCTACTGGCTTTGCAGGTCCGACTCGCAGCCGGCCAACGGGTGCTCGACCCGGAGCACCTCGTCGATCCGGTCGGCCGGGAGTCGCTCGAACGGGGTAGCCGCAGCGGCGATGATCAGCTCGCCATAGAGGTCGATCTCCGCGAGGGCCACCTGGTCGTGCGCGGCCACACGCACCACCTCCTCGTCACCATCGGGCAGGGGATGCCCGATACCAGCGTAGGGAGCGCACGAGGGGCGTGCATGGCACGTCTGGGTCATTTCCCACCCCCGGTCGGAACTACTGACCGGACGGCTGCGCCTGGTAGATGTCGGCCTTGGGCGGGATGCTCACCTTGACCGGCGTGCCGAAGTCGGAGAACTCGCCGGTGGAGACGACCACCACCTGGTCCTTGGCGGCGGAGGAGCCCGGCACCCGGCTGAAGGTGAAGATCTCGACGATCTTGTGGATCCGGCCCTGCGGGTCGAGCCAGACCTGGTAGGGGATCTTCTGCACGGTGAAGGTCCTGGCCGCCTGGGCCAGCCCGACCGCCGGCGCACCGCCGGTGGCCGACGCCGCCGGGGCCAGCTCCAGCGTCCCGGTGTACTGCTTCAGCACCACCCCGTCGACCGTCGTGTTGCCCGCCAGGGTGGCCGTCTGCACACCGCGCAGCGCGTCGGCGGCGGTGGCCGGGTCGGTCGCGCCGCTGCTGACCAGGTTGCCGTCGGCGAGCTGCTGGACGCTGACCACCACCCACTTGCCGGCCGGGACCTTGGCCGCGGTGTTCTGCATGTACACCACCCCCGGGCTGACCACCTCGGTCAGCTTGCCGGTGGAGCCGTCGCCGGGCGGGATGGTGACGACCATCTCCCCCAGGCCGCTGCTGTAGTCGAAGGAGGCGGTGCCGTGGAGGGTCATCTGCTTGGCCGACGAGGTGGTGGTCAGCGTGGTGGCGTCCTGGACGTAGCCGGCGTGGCCGGTGTTGTCGGCCGCGGAGCGGACCGCCGTGAGCGGGTCGGCCGAGAGCGAGTCGGAGGATACCCCGGACGACTTGGCGGAGCCGCTGCCCGAGGACCCCGAGCCGGAGCAGCCCGCGAGCAGCCCGGCCGCAGCGGCGGCCACCAGCACCGCACGAACGCCTGTACGACGGCGGGACTCACGATTCACCACGGTACGCATCTCCCTCGCAAGCAACGCCCAATGCCGGGCTCCCCATGGCTAACGAGGGCGCATAGTGGCGGTTACGGCAACCGTGCGGGCACTCGCCACGACAAAACCGCGTTAACGTACGGACGTGGACAGACACCTGGCCCCTGCCCTCGCAGCGGTGTGCTCCCGGAGCCTCACAGTGGCTCTGGGCAGCGGAAACGACTCCCCGAACGCCAACCCCGCCCCCTCCTCCGGATCCGCCTCCGAGCCCGCTTCCGACCCCGCCTCCGGGTCCGCCGAAGCCGCGGAACCTCCCGGAGCCGGCGGCCCCCACCACACCAGCATCAGCGAGAGCGGCTCCTTCGCCACCGCCCGCTGCTCCTGCGGCTGGTTCGCCCCGGCCCGCCGCTCCCGCGACAAGTCCCGCCGGGACGCCACCGCCCATACCGGCTGAGGCCGGGCTGAAACCGCAGCGGGCCCCCAGCCGTCTCCCAGGGAGCGAGCACGTCTCCCGGGAAGCGATCCCGGGGTGCGAGCAGAATGTCGGGCCTGGCCGAGGATGGAACAGATGAGCAAAGCGAACCCGTCCCGACGGACGGTCCTCGGCGGCGCGGGCGCACTGGCCGCAGCCGCCGTGGGACTGACCGCCTGCGGCAGCAACAAGCCGGCTGCGGCCGCCGTCACCACCACCTCCGAGGCCGCCGGACAGGTCGCCTCCCCCGCCGTCGCCGCCTCGGCGGCCAAGGCCGGACCGGCCGACTGGGCCGCGCTCGCCAAGGACCTCGACGGCCTGCTGATCCGCCCCGGCGACAGCCGCTACGCCGACGCGAAGCGGCTGTTCCAGCCCCAGTACGACTCGGTCTCCCCCAGCGGCGTGGTGTACGTCAGCGGCGCCCACGACGTGGCGACCGCCCTCGCCTTCGCCCGGAAGTTCCAGCTCCCGGTCGCGGCCCGGAGCGGCGGCCACAGCTACGCGGGCTGGTCGACGGGCACCGGACTGGTGCTGGACGTCGGCAAGCTCTCCGGCGTCCAGTCCTCCTCCGGCGGGGCGACCGTCGGGGCGGGTGCGCGGCTGATCGACGTCTACACCGGCCTCGCCGACCGGGGGGTGACCATCCCGGCCGGCTCCTGTCCGACCGTCGGTGTGACCGGACTCACCCTCGGCGGCGGCATCGGGGTCACCGGCCGGGCCTACGGCCTGACCTGCGACAACCTCACCGGCGCGGAGGTGGTCACGGCCAACGGCAGCATCGTCCAGGCCGACGCCACGAGCCACGCCGACCTCTACTGGGCGCTGCGCGGCGGTGGCGGCGGCAACTTCGGCGTGGTCACCTCGCTGTCCTTCCGCACCCACCCGGCCGTGGGCATGTCCTACGCCTTCCTCTCCTGGCCCTGGTCCCAGGCCGCCTCGGTGATCCGGGCCTGGCAGGCCTGGGCGCCGAGCGCGCCCGACGGCATGTGGGCCGACCTGCACCTGCTGGTCTGGGCGGACGGGCAGTACCAGCTCGGCACCACCGCCACCTACCTGGGCTCCCAGTCCGAGCTGTCCAACCTGATCGACCGGCTGGGCGTGGCCCCGGCCTCGGTGACGCTGCGACAGCACTCCTACCTGGAGACCATGCAGGTGATGGCCGGGGTCCAGGGCTGGACCGAGGCGGCGGCGCACCTGCCGGGGAACCTGCCGGGGCAGAACCCGGCCGGGCAGGTCACCCGCGAGTCCTACGGCGCCCGCTCCGACATCTTCAACCGGCCGCTGAGCTCCTCCGGGGCCGCGGCCCTGGTCGCCGCGATCGAGCGCTACCCGAGGACCGGCCCCTCCGGCGGCAGCGCCGGCGTCGCCTTCGACGCGATGGGCGGCGCGATCAACCGGGTCGGCAGCAGCGGCACCGCCTTCGTGCACCGGAACGCGCTGTTCACCGCGCAGTACACCGCCAACTACCCGAACGGCGTCACCGGCGGCACCGCGGCCACCCGCTCCTGGTCCTGGCTGGACGGCGTGTGGACGTCGATGCGCCCGTACGCGAGCGGCGAGGCCTACCAGAACTACATCGACCCGCACCTGACCGGATGGGAGCAGGCGTACTACGGGAGCAACGCGGCCCGGCTGCGGACGGTGAAGCGGGCCTACGACCCGACCAACCTGTTCCACTTCCCGCAGAGCGTCCCGCTGAGCTGAGACCCGCCGAGCAGCGCGGTCCTCGCTCAGGCGGCCAGGCAGTCGTCGTGCGAGGGCCCGTCATCGGGCTGGTCGGGCGCGGCCGGTGCGGTGGCGGAGTACGGTTGGCCGGCCCGGCGGGCGGAGCGGCGGCTGGGCCGGCCGACCGGTGCGACGATCAGCGGTCCGGCGGCGGTCCGGGCCGCAGAGCGGGTGAGCGGGACCAGCACCGCCATCGCCAGTGGGGCGAGCAGCAGCACGGTCGAGGTGCCGAGGGCGTAGCCGCCGACCACGTCGGTGGGGTAGTGCACGCCCATGAAGACCCGGAGGAAGCCCTCGAAGGCGGCGAGGCCCGCCGCGATCAGGCCGAACTTCCGGTGGATCAGCAGCAGGCCCACCGCGATCGCCGCGGTGAAGGTGGCGTGGTCGCTGGCGAAGGAGCCGTTGGCCTGATGGTTGGTCAGCAGGTCGAGCTGGCCGGGGTGGGCGACGAAGGGGCGGGGCCGCTGCACGATCGCCCGCACCGGGACGTTGAGGACCAGGGCGATACCGGAGGCCAGCCCGGCCCAGAGCACGCCGGCCACGGCGGAGGGGGCGTCCCGCTGCCGTCTGGCCCAGTTCCAGGCGACCAGCAGCATCAGCACCGAGGCGAGCGGCACCCCGTACTCGCCGAGGAAGCTGAGCACGCTGTCCAGCCAGCCGGGCAGGTCGCGGGCGAAGCCGTTGATGCGGGAGACGAGGGTCCAGTCGATCGAATCGCTACCATCCGCCAGCAGCGTGGCCACGCCGTACCTCCACCTGTCACCGAACCAGTTCCCCCGGCCGCCGGGGAGTCCGGTACGGCACGATCAAGTGTCCTCCCTTGACAAGGGGCACAACGCCGCGAATCACCCAAAGCGTTCCTGCGGGGGTGGAAGTTATGGGAATGTGACGCATCGATCACTTCACCGCCACAAGCCCGCGCCCGCCCGTACGCCCGCGCAGTTTCGGCGCGTCACTTCTACGACAGTGAGCCCCCGTTGGCGATGCCGCCGTCGGGCTGCAGGGTCGGCAGCGCGGAGGCGCCCTCCGCGGTGACCCGGGTCGCACCGAAGTAGTCGCCCTCGGCGTCGATGGAGTCGTAGCGGATGACCGACCCGGTGTGCGGGGCGTCGATCATCATGCCGCCGCCGACATAGATCCCGACATGGTGGATCTTGCTGGGGTCGGTCGGGGAGGTGGAGAAGAAGACCAGGTCGCCCGGCTGCAGCTGGGCCCGGGTGGGGTGCGGACCGGCGTACCACTGGTCGGCGGCCACCCGCGGAATGGTGATCCCGACGCTGGCGTACGCCGCCTGGGTCAGCCCGGAGCAGTCGAACTCGTAGTGCTGGGAGGCCAACCCCTCACCGCCCCAGAGATAGGGGGTGCCCAGCCGCGACTGGGCGAAGTAGATGGCCCCGGCGGCCTGGGCGGAGTAGCTGATGGTGGTCGCCGCCGCGAAGGACTCCGAGAGCTTGTTGATGTTGGTGACGTAGTCCTCGGTCTGGGTGTAGCCGGGGATCCCGTCGGAGCTGATCACCGCATAGGGGCCGGCGTT
This sequence comes from uncultured Actinomycetota bacterium, assembly GCA_963743515.1. Lineage (GTDB taxonomy): Bacteria > Actinomycetota > Actinomycetes > Streptomycetales > Streptomycetaceae > Streptacidiphilus. The sequence goes on along the minus strand of CAVUQN010000028.1, from coordinate 11,180 downwards.
GTAGGCGGCCAGCATGTTGGAGGTGGCGTTGCCCGGGACGCTCTTGGTGTCCCGGGCGAGTTGGCAGTCGTAGGTCGCGGCCGAGGGAATGGCGTCGGCCGGGTCCCAGACGTCGGGACTGGCGTGCGCGTGGGTCGGGTCGATGCCGTAGATCGCCCAGGTGCCCGGCATGAACTGGGCGATGCCCTGGGCTCCGACCGGGCTGACCGCGTTCGGATTGAAGCCGCTCTCCTGGTACATCTGTGCGGCCAGCAGCGGCGGCGACAGCTGCGGGCAGAGCGTGCCCCACTGCTGGATCAGCGGCGCGTAGGCGGCGGGCACCGTCCCCGGGGCCAACTGCTGGGACGCCGTCTGCTGGCCCTGGAGGATCGAGCCGGCCGCAGCATAGGTACCGACGACCAGGAGGACCAGGAACCCGGCCACCGCCCCAGCGCCGCCGCCGAGGGCGATCCAGGTCCGCTTGGACGCCATCAGGCGCTCGCCGACGCTGCGTCAGCGACTGGGCCGAGGGCCGGGCATGGCGATACCGTACGGATCGAACGCATATGCCACCTGCCCCGGTCGAGGGTATTTGCGAATGCCCCACCAGAGTCTGGACCAGGGCGTTGCCCTGTGCAATCACCTGCGATACACAGAGTAAGCGGTAGTCTCATCCGAGCGGCTGCGAGCTCCATGGGGCCCCATGGTGGCACCTGTGGCGCATCACTCAACGGCGTTCCTTGGGAAAGTGGCCAAGTCGACTTCGGTTCTGGCCAAGAATAGGGCTGGGCCCTGCACCACGGCCGGGTGTTGGGCTTTGATTGATGATCAGGTGGGTGGTTGGTATGTACCTCAGCGCTAACAAGAACGACATCAACAGCATCATCAACGGGATCGCCCCCAACTGGGGGCCGTTCGCGAGCCTCGGCACGGAGGCGAGGACCATGGTGGAGGTCGTCATGGCCTTCGCCATCCTGGGCTGCCTCGCCATCGCGATCTGGGGCGCCGCGAAGCAGCGGATCGGGGCGACGGCACTTCGGGACACGTTCAGTGCCGAGCAGGGCAAGGGTTTGATCATTGCGGGGCTGACCGGCGTGTTCATCATCGGATCACTCGGTACGTTGTTCACCATTGTGTACGGGATGGCGATCTGATTATTCGTCCGGATGGTCCGAGCGTCCTTCTGCACGTCCCTCAATGAGTACCGGATCGGCCAAGCCCTCCCCACGGGCCGCCGTTCAGGTGACACCCTTCTACTCAGCCATGCCGTTCTGCCGTTCCGATCCGTCCCCGTCCCGCCCACCCTCGTCCCAAGGGGGCCGCTGTGTCTGTGCCTGAAGACCAGCCGCACACGCGTACCCGCTATCCGGCGGGCGATGCGCCGCCTGACGCGGCACCGGGCCGCCGTCCGCTGCGGACGCTGGCGCTGGTCCTGGCTGCGGTGGTGGCGCTGCTGGTCGTGGTCGCGGTGGTCAACCGCACCAGCGGAAGCAGCACGCCGTCCGGCGCGGCAGCGGGCAGCGGCGGTGCGTCCGGCAACGGCGGGAGCGGAAGCGGGAGCGGCGCGAACGCCTCGGCGACCGCGCCGACCGGGGCCAACCCGGTGACGACCTCTCAGGACGGCATCGCGACCGGCTTCCCGGACACCTCGGAGGGGGCGCAGTCGGCGGCGGTGAACTACAGCGTGGCGCTGGGCTCCAGCGAGATGTACGCGACGGACTCACGGCACGCGATAGTGGCCACGGTCGCCGACCCGGCGGATCAGAGTGCGCTGCATCGGACAGATCGGACCCGCCTACACAGCTCGGCGTCAAAGCTGGGGCTCGTGAACGGGGCCAGGGCCGGCCGGGCAGACCTTCGTCTCACGAACCATTCCCGTCGGGCACCAAGGTCGACAGCTACAGCGACGACCATGCAACGGTGGAAGTGTGGTCGACTCGCATGGTCGGCTTGGCCGGCAGGGCTCCACCAACCCGGTGACTCGAATACTGGTTCACCGTCACCATCCAGCTTCACTGGACCGACGGCGACTGGAAGGTCACCTCCTTCAGCCAAGAGGACGGCCCGACGCCAGTGTCCGGAAGCCAGGCGGCCTCCAGCGCCAACGACATCGCCAACGCTGTGAACCAGTTCGGAGGCTTCCGCTATGCCCGCTAACCTCCGTCGGATCGCGGGCCTGAGCATGGCGCTGGCCACCGTTCAGCTGGTCGCTCTCACCGTCGCAGCTGCTGCCTTCGCAGCCCCCAGCCCCTCCGCGTCGCCCACAGCATCAGGCGGCGCCAGTTGCAGTGGGCTCGTCGGCCTCGGCAAGACCGTCTGCGAGAACCAGAACAAGACCGGGTCCACCGGCGGTGGCAGCATCCTGCCGAGCTCCGTGGACCCGCTGCAGTCGCTGGCCAGCGGCTGCGCCACCGCCGCGGCGTGGGTGATCCGTAAGCTCTCCGACGGGATCAACGCGACCACCACCGTCGACTTCACCAACTCCTCCTTCCTCCGCGCCTACGCGGTGGTCTTCGCCGCCTCGACCTTCCTGACGCTGATCCTCTGGCTGCTCGCCGTCGCCAAGCGCGCGGTCCGCGGCGTGCCGTTCCACCAGGCGATCGGCGAGGCCATCGGCTTCCTCTGGCTGACGGTGATCGCCTCGGCGTTCACGCCGCTGATCCTCTACACCGTCGTCAGCGCCACGGACGGGCTGACCACAGCCATCGCCGCCGGGACCAAGACGAATACCGCCGACTATCTCGGCTCCTTCGCCAACGCCCTCACCAGCGGGAACATCGGTGGTGGGCCGATCATCCTGGTGCTGGTCTCCCTCGTGGCGATCCTCGCCGCGGCCGTGCTGTGGATCGAGATGCTGATCCGCGCAGCCATGCTCTACGTCGGCGCGCTGCTCGGCACCGCCGTCTACGCCGGGCTGGTCGACAAGCAGCTGTGGAAGCACGTGCGCCGCTGGGCCGGGGTGATGGTCGCGGTGGACCTGATCAAGCCGGTGATCGTGATCGTGCTCGGCCTGGCCGGGGCGATCGCCAGCAACGCCGGGGCCAACGACGCCTTCTCGACCGTGCTCTCGGGCGTGGCGATCCTCGTCCTCTCCATCTTCGCCAGCAGCGCGATCTACCGCTTCGTGCCCGGCTTCGGCGACGAGATGGTCGCCATGCGCCGGGCCCGCGCCAGCGCGGTCAGCGCCGGCTCGGCCGTGGTGAACGGCCCGGCGAACTTCATGAAGCAGGGCATCAACACCCACGCCGGCCGCGACTCCGGCGGCGACGGCGGTGGTTCCCCGAGCGGCAAGAGCGGCACCAGCGGATCGACCGGCGCCGGCGCGGGCATCGCCGCGCACGGCTCGCGGACCGCGTCCGCGCCTCCCCAGCAGTCCACCGGCAGCAAGGCTCCGGCCGGCACCGGCAGCAGTTCCGGATCCAACAGCAGCACCGCTCAGGGAGGCCGTCCGTGACCACCCAACCCGTCGGGGGTTACCGGCGTACGTATCTGATCGGCAAGGCCAAGCCGAACGCCATCATCGGCAAGAACCGCGACAGCGGCGAGGTCTTCCTGATCATCGTCGGGGCCTTCCTCGGGATGATGTGGGGCATCCTGGTGCCGATCCTGGCGCTGCGGCTGCTCGGGCTGCTCTTCTTCCCGCTGGTGGCGTTCGCCGTCGTCTACATGCCCTACCGCAAGCGGACCTTCTACCGCTGGTGCGAGATCAACCGCACCTACCGCCGCACCGTGCGCTCCTCCGCCGCCGCCTGGCGGTCGGACGTCCACGAGGCCGGGACCCGGCTGGACGGGCGCGAGGTCGAGATCGGCCCGCCGCCCGGGATCGGCCGGATCCGCTGGCTGGCCGCGCCCTTCGGCCCGGACGAGCTCGCGGTGCTGATGCACCTCAACCGCCGCACGGTGACTGCCGCGATCGAGATCGAGGGCCCCGGCGTCGGCCTCCGCGACTCGGAGGACCAGGAGGCCCTGGTCGACCGCTTCGGCACGCTGCTCCAGCACGTCGCCAACGGCGACGGCTTCGTCACCCGGCTCCAGGTCCTGGCCCGGACCCTGCCGGCCGACCCCGACGCCCACGCCAAGGACGTCGCCCGGCGCGGCGACCCGGACGCGCCGCCGTGGCTCCGATGGACTCCTACGACCAGCTCCAGGCGATGGTCTCCACCTCCTGCGAGCAGCACCGCGCCTACCTGGTCGCCTGCATGCCGTACACCCGCGACCTGGCTGCCGAGGCCCAGGCGATGGGCCGCGCCGAGCACGGCGGGACCCGGCGCGACGAGGGCCTGGCGGTGGTGATGGTGCGCGAGCTGACCGACATCTGCGCCCGGCTCGCCGAGGCCGACATCAGGGTCCGGCAGCCGCTGGGCCAGGCCCGGCTGAGCCTCGCTGCTGCACTCCATGTACGACCCGGACCACCAGATCGACCACCTCGAGGCGATGTCGAAGCGCGACGCCTGGCCGGCCGAGCTCGACGCCACCCACCCCAACTACCTCCAGCGCGCCAAGACCCGCGAGTCCGCCACCCGCGAGCCCTGGTGCCACGCCACCGCCTGGATCAAGGAGTGGCCGCTGACCCCGGTCGGCGTCAACTTCCTCGCCCCGCTGCTGGTGCACACCCCGGACGTGATCCGGACCGTGGCGCGTCACCATGGACCTGGAGCCGACCGACGTCGCCATCGAGCGGATGCTGACCGAGAAGACCAACGACGACGCCGAGGCCAGCCGCGCAGGCCAAGCTGAACCGCACGGTCGACCCCCGCGACGCCGCCCACTGCGGCCGGGTGGACCAGCGCGGCGAGGACCTCGCCTCGGGCGCGGCGGGCGTGAACCTGGTCGGCTACATCACCGTCAGCTCCCGTACGCCGGAGGCACTTGCCCGTGACAAGCGGACAATCAGAGCGTCGGCGGGAAAGAGCTACCTGAAGCTCGAATGGTGCGACCGCGAGCACCACCGCGCCTTCGTCAACACGCTCCCGTTCGCCACCGGCATCCGTCGCTGACCACCAACCCACAGGAGGCACCGCATGCCAGCAGCACCCGTGGGCGGCCTGACCGAGGCCTTCACCACCTTCTTGTTCGGCAAGAACGAGACGACCCGGCTGCCCGTCCGTACCTCCACCGGACAGGCACAGGCCGTCTACCTGCCGACGGCGGCCCCGGGCCTCGGCGACTCCGGCGTGATCATCGGCCGTGAGGTCTACAGCGGCAAGGGCTATGTCTACGACCCCTTCCAGCTCTACGGGCAGCAGCTGCCGGCCCCGCACTGGCTGGTGCTCGGCGAGTCCGGCAACGGCAAGTCCGCGTTGGAGAAGACCTACGTGCTGCGGCAGCTCCGGTTCCGCGACCGCCAGGTCGTGGTCCTGGACGCCCAGGGCGAGGACGGCGTCGGCGAGTGGAACCTGATCGCCCGGGCGCTCGGAATAACTCCGGTCCGGCTGGACCCGCAGGCGGCCCTCGCCGGCGGGGTCAAGCTCAACCCGCTGGACCCGGCGATCACCTCGACCGGGCAGCTGGCGCTGCTGCGCACCATCGTCGAGGTGGCGATGGGCCGCGGCCTGGAGGAGCGGGCCGGCTTCGCCCTCAAGGCGGCGCACGCCCACATCCTGGCCACCGTCACCGAGCGGCAGCCGGTCCTCGCCGACATCATCGACACCCTGCGCTCCCCCAACACCGACTTCATCGACCCGCTGGGCGTCTCGCTGCCCGACATCCAGACGTGGGGACTGGACGTCGCGCTGGTCCTGGACCGGCTGGTCGACGGCGACCTCCAGGGCATGTTCGACGGCCCGACCACCACCGACATCGACCTCGACGCACCGCTGATCGTCTTCGACCTCTCGCACATCGACCGCAACTCGATCGCCATGCCGATCCTGATGGCGATCGTCGGCGTCTGGCTCGAGCACACCTGGATCCGCCCCGACCGGAAGAAGCGGATCTTCCTGGTCGAGGAGGCCTGGCACATCATCAACTCGCCGTTCGTGGCCCAGCTCTTCCAACGGCTGCTGAAGTTCGGCCGCCGGCTCGGGCTCTCCTTCATCGCCGTGGTCCACCACCTCTCCGACGTGGTCGACGGCGCGGCGGCCCGCGAGGCCTCGGCGATCCTCAAGATGGCCTCGACCCGCACCATCTACATGCAGAAGGCCGACGAGGCCCGCGCCACCGGCCGGGTGCTCGGACTGCCGCGCTGGGCCGTGGAGATCATCCCGACCCTCTCGCCCGGCATCGCGGTCTGGGACGTCAACGGCAACGTCCAGGTCGTCAAACACCTGATCACCGAACACGAACGACCACTCGTCTTCACCGACCGGGCCATGACGGAGGACGCCATCATCGAGCGAACACGGGCGTCGAAACAGCTGGCCGACGACCCGGCGGCGTGATGTCCGAGCAGACCTACCGCAACAAGGACGGACGGCAGTCCCCCGGCCCCTCCCGCGGCGTCCCCGACGGCGCGATCGTCGGCCTGCTGGCCGTGCTGCTCGGCACCACCGCGCTGGTGTGGACGTCGACGGCGCTGGCCGGCCTGGTCACCCACGGCCACCTGCCGCACCCGCTCCCCTTCGAGGACACCCCGGAGGCCATCCGGCAGCTGGCAACCGGCCCCGGCAACCTCACCGCCGCCTGGTCCGACACTCCGGCGGCCCAACTGCCGTCGGCGACGGCCTTCTGGACGGTGTTCTTCGTCCTGCTGGCCGCGCTGCTCGGGCTGGTGCTGACCATACTCACGGCGTGGACGCGACTGCGCCGGGCCGCGCGCGACACCGTCCACGCGACCGCGGGGGCGACCGACGCGGCGCCGGCACCGGCTCCGCGACCGGGCCCGCTGCGCGGGAGCACCGCCTCCGCCGCAGCGCCCGCGCGCCGCTCCGCGCAGCGGCCGCCGGCCGACCTGCCCGCTCCGCGGAGCGTCCCCGTTCCCCCCGCCGACCCAACGTTCGAACCCGAGCCCGAGCCCGAATCCGGACCCGCGCCGAACCGTCCGTTCGCCCTGCCGGCCGGCGCCGTCTGCATCCTCACGCCCGACCCGATCGCCTCCGCCCCGGCGAAACGCCGCCTCCTGCGCAAGGCCCTGCACACCGCCACCGGGCCGGTCCTGGTCGTCAGCGACGACCTCGCGCTCTGGGAGGACCGTCCCCCGCACCGCGACGCCCGCCTCTTCGACCCGCTGCAGCTGGTCGACGCCGACAGCGAGACCCGCGTCCGGTGGGCGCCGCACAACCACTGCGAGGACCCCGCCGTCGCGCTCTCCCGCGCCCGCGCCCTGCTCTGTCCGACCCGGCGCGGCGGCGACTCCGCCGGGGAGCGCGACATCCAGGAGACAGCGCAGACCCTGCTCCGCTGCTGGCTGCACGCCGCCGCCCTCGACGGACGCCCCTTCCGGCACGTGCTGCGCTGGGCCGGCGGCACCGCCCGGCACGAGGCCGTCACCGTCCTCCGCACCGCCGACCCGCTCGCCAGCGGCCCGGGCTGGGCCGGAGAGCTCCAGGCCGCCCTCTCCGGCACCGAGGACATGCGCGAAGCCGCCCTCGACCGGGTGCTGTCCGCCCTCGACGCCCTCTCCGACCTGCACGTCCTCAAGGCCTGCTCACCGGGCACCCCGCAGGACGCCCTCGACCTGGACTCGTTCCTCCACAACCGGGGGACGCTGTACGTCGTCGGACGCGGCGACGAGTCCCGGGTCAGCCGCACCACTCACAGCGCGATGCCGCTGCTCACCGCGCTGGTCGAGGACGTGGTGGAGCACGCTCGGCGGATGGCGGTCCGATCGGCCTCCGGCCGGCTCGACCCCCCAGTGCTGTGCGTGCTGGACCGGGTCGCGGCGGTGGCGCCCTTCCCCGGCCTCCCCGACCTGATGGCCCGTGGCGGCCCGCTCGGCCTGAACGTGCTGACCGTCCTCCGCTCCCCCGAACAGGCCCGCGCCCGCTGGGGCGAACGCGCCCTCCACAGCCTGTGGACAAACTCCGACGCCGGTGCCGTGCTCGGCCCCGCCCGCGGACCCATCGCCCTGCCCGGCGGCAGCACCGGCACCCCCACCGGCCGGACGCCGGGACCGGAGACCGAGGCCGGACTGGCCCCGGACGAGCTGCTGCTGCTCCTGCCCCGCCACCCCGCCGAGCGCTTCCAACTGCCGCCCGACGTGATATACGACGGATCGGCTGCCGCAAAGGCCTGAGAGTCACGTAATCTCGGGGGCCACAGGCGTCCGCAGCACAAGCGGTGGCACTGACGGCAAGCGCGACGGCAATGCGGCGACGCAGGAAGCGAGCATCAGCAGCATGAGCACCTACGGGGGATGGCCGAGCCCGCCCACCGCGCCCGGCTGGAACTACCGGCCACAGGCACCGCAGCCAGGAGTCGTCCCGCTGCAGCCACTGCGGGTCGGAGACATCATCAGCGGGGTGTTCCGAACCCTCGGCCGCTACTTCTGGCCCGTCTACGGGCCGATACTCCTGACCGCCCTGGCCTTCTACGCGGTCTTCGCCGTCGCCCTGGCCTTCAGCTACAGCCCGCTGCACGGCATCTACAACGACCTCCAGGCCCAGAACGATCTGACGGCAGGACAGGTGGGCGAGCTGCTGACCATCCTCGGCCTGCTGTTCGTCCTGCTGCTGCTCGGTGCCTTCGCCAGTTTCCTGGTGACCACCGTGACCTCGACGGCGGTACTCCGCCACGCCGTCATCGGACGAGCGGTGACGCTCCGGCAGATCGTCCGCGAGTCCCTTCCGCACGTGTGGCGGACGATCGGCACGGGCCTGCTGCTGGTGCTCGGGGCCATCGGCGTCCTGGTCGTGCCGATGATCCTCCTCGTCGTGCTGGCCGCGGCCGGCGGCGCCGGCGGCGCGGCCTTCGGCTTCCTGCTGCTGCTCGCGGGCTACGCCGTGATCCTCTACGGCTTGATCCGGCTGACCCTGGTCATCCCCGTCGTCATCCTGGAGAACCAGCGACCGGTGGAGGCCATCCGCCGGGCCTGGCGACTGAACCAGAACAACTGGTGGCGCACCCTCGGCATCACCATCCTGGTCTGGCTCATCGGCAGCATCGCCTCGGAGCTGGTCAACACCCCCATCTCGATGATGACCAGTGGATCCGTGCTCAACACGCTCCTCCCGCAGCCCGGCACGACCTGGAACGTGGCCGCCAACCTGCCCTCCTTCAGCTCGCTCTGGCTCTACGCCCTCGGCCTGGGCATCGGTTCGCTGCTCAGCCTGCTGCTGATGCCGCTCTCGACGCTGACCGACGGCCTGCTCTACATCGACCAGCGGATCCGTCGGGAGAGCCTCGACGAGCAGCTGGCCGCCGAGGCCGGCATCACCCTGGTGACCGCCCCTCCCGCCGGGCCCTGGGGCGCCGGCTGGGGCCAGCAGCCCTACGGCCAGCCCCCCTACGGTCAGCCCCCGTACGGCGGCCAGAGCCCCTACGGGGGGTGGCCCGGCCAGCAGCCCCCTGCCCCCGGCCAGCCGCCGTACGCCGCCCCGCAGGCGCCCACCGCAACCACCGGGCCGAGCGCACCGACGGTCCCGCCCCAGTCCGCTCCGGTCGACGAGCCCGCCAAGGCCACGCAGGCCACACAGCCTGAGGACCCGGCGACGCCCGAGGACGGCAAGCCGGCCACAGAGACGCCTGAGTAGCCGCGTCCTGGCACCGACCCACCGGCCCTCTGCCCCGCTTCCTCCTCGGAGGAGCGGAGCAGAGGGCTTCGTGCTGCTGCGAAAACCGATTGCTCCCCTGGCTAGGGTCGTCTCCATGGAAGAGATCGAACTGGTCGGCGGGGTCAACCGCGTGGTCCGCCGCGGTGCGACCGTCCGCCGTCCCACCGGTCCCTGGAGCTCTGCCGTCCACCGGCTGCTCGACCATGTCGCGACGCAGGGCTTCACCGGCGCCCCGCGCGTCCTCGGAACCAGCGCGGACGGCTCGACCGAGACCCTGACCTACCTCGACGGCGAGGTCCTCGACTACCCGCTCCCGGACTATGCCCGGAGCGACGCCGCCCTCCGCAGCGTCGCCCGGCTGCTGCGCCGGTTCCACGACGCCACCGCAGGCTTCGTCGCCGCCCCCGAGGACGCCTGGCAACTGCCCGCCCGCGAACCGGCCGAGGTCATCTGCCACGGCGACGCGGCCACCTACAACTGCGTCTTCCGCGACGGACTGCCGGTGGCCTTCATCGACTTCGACACGGCCCACCCGGGGCCCCGGCTCTGGGACGCCGCCTACACCGCCTACCGGTTCGTCCCACTGCACGCCCCCGGCGCGGACGAAGGTACGCTGCCCCTGCCCGAACAGGCCCGCCGACTGGCCCTGTTCGCCGACGCCTACGGCTTCGGCGCGGCGGACCTCGGGCGGCTCCCGGCGATGGTCGCCACCCGACTCCGGGCCCTGGTGGACTTCATGACCGCCCGAGCCGCCGAGGGCCATCCGGCCTTCGCCCGGCACCTGGCCGAGGGCCACCACCAGCGCTACCTCGCCGACGCCGAGTACGTCACCGACCATGCCGACGCCCTCGCCACGGGTGCGTCACGGCCCTGGCCATGACAGCTGTCATGCCGGACTGGGGACAGCTGATCCTTACGGCGGCCGGGGCAGATACGGAAGACTCTTCCTTGTCGGCAGGGGCCGACTGAGGATCCATCAGGGGGAAGCAATGTCCATCGCCGCCACCGTCACCACTGACGCCCAGCCGGTCGACGTCAGCGCGCCGATCGCAGACCCGCAGCTGCGGCCGCTGCCGGTCTGGTACTTCGCCCTGGAGGGGATCCTCGGCGGGACCTACGACCTCTGCAAGGCCGACCCGCAGCTTTTTCCCTACATCGTCGGCGCGGTCGCCGTGAACGCCGTCATCTCCATGACCGTGCTCCGCAAGCGCCTCCGGCTGGTCCGGAAGATGCTCAAGAACAGCCGCACCCGATTCATTGCCATCGCCCTGGTGGCCCTCCGCTTCGGGGTGCACTTCCTGCTCGCCTTCCTCGGCACCATGTTTGCCGGCGCCACCGGGCACTACCTGCTCGCCGGCCTGATGTCCGTCACCACGGTCACCCTGCTCTGGTTCGACCAGCGCGTGAGCTTCCGTGCCCTCGGCCTCGACCTCAAGCGCTGAACCGGGCGGGGCCCGGGACCTCGGGTCCCGGGCCCGAGGTCCGAGTCCGGAATCCGGCCGGAAACGCCGAAAGGCCCCCTGACTACCCGTCAGGGGGCCTTTCGTTAAA
>CAVUQN010000027.1:0-292447 GCA_963743515.1 uncultured Actinomycetota bacterium | reverse complement strand
GCGTGGGACTGGAGGGGTTCGCCGTCGAGGGTGACCAGTCCGGTGGTGGGGTCGACGTCGACCTGGCCGAGGCGGGCGTTGCGGACCATGTCGGCGGGGCCGATGCCGCGGGTGTGGCGGACGGGGACGCGGCGGCGGCGGGTGGGGAGGTGGTCGCCGTTGTCGATGGCGGCGGGCGACGAAGGCCACCGACAGGTCGGCGGGGGTGGCGCCGTGGGCGCCGAACTGGGGGCCGAGGACGAGCGGTTCGCAGCGGTCGGTGGAGGCGTTGGGGTCGCCGGTGACGCCGTAGGCGGGGAAGCCGGCCTTGAGGACCATCTGGGGTTTGGCGCCGAAGTGGTCGGTGCGCCACAGGACGATGTCGGCGAGCTTGCCGACCTCGAGGGAGCCGATCTCGTGGGCGAGGCCGTGGGCGATGGCGGGGTTGATGGTGAGCTTGGCGATGTAGCGCAGGACGCGTTCGTTGTCGTCGCCGCTGTCGGTCGCCGACGAGCCGGTGCCGTCCAGGGGGCCGAGTTCGTGCTTCATCTTGCCGGCCATGGCGAAGGTGCGGCGGACGGTCTCGCCGGCCCGGCCCATGCCCTGGGCGTCGGAGGAGGTGATGCCGATGACGCCGAGGTCGTGGAGGACGTCTTCGGCGCCCATGGTGCCGGCGCGGATGCGGTCGCGGGCCATGGCGGCGTCGCCGGGGAGGTCGGTCTTGAGGTCGTGGGCGGAGACGATCATGCCGAAGTGCTCGCCGAGGGCGTCGCGGCCGAAGGGCAGGGTCGGGTTGGTGGAGGAGCCGATGACGTTCGGGACGCCGGCCATCTTCAGCACGTTGGGGACGTGTCCGCCGCCGCAGCCTTCGATGTGGAAGGCGTGGATGGTGCGTCCGGCCAGCACGGCGAGGGTGTCCTCGACCGAGAGGCATTCGTTGAGGCCGTCGGTGTGGAGGGCGACCTGGACGTCGTGCTCGTCGGCGACGCGCAGCGCGGTGTCCAGGGCGCGGGTGTGGGCGCCCATGTCCTCGTGGACCTTGAAGCCGCTGGCGCCGCCTTCGGTGAGCGCTTCGACGAGCGGGGCGGGGTCGCGGAGGAGCCGCGGGCGAGGAAGCCGATGTTGACCGGCCAGGCGTCGAAGGCGTTGAAGGCGTGGCGCAGGGCCCAGGGGGAGTTGACGCCGACGCCCCAGACCGGGCCGAACTCCTGGCCGATGATGGTGGTGATCCCCGACGCGAGCGAGGCTTCCATGATGCGCGGGGAGAGGAGGTGGACGTGGGTGTCGATGGCGCCGGCGGTGGCGATCAGGCCCTCGCCGGAGACGATGGTGGTGCCGGTGCCGACGACGACGTCGACGCCGTCGAGGGTGTCGGGGTTGCCGGCGCGGCCGATCGCGGTGATGCGGCCCTCGCGGATGCCGATGCTGGTCTTGCGGATGCCTTGGACGGCGTCGATCACCAGGACGTTGGAGATGACCAGGTCGCAGGTGTCGCGGACGGCGGCGGCCTTGAGGTGCAGTCCGTCGCGGGCGGTCTTGCCGAAGCCGGCGAGGAACTCGTCGCCGGGGTGCTGGGAGTCGGACTCGACGCGGACGATGAGTCCGGAGTCGCCGAGCCGGACCCGGTCGCCCGCGCGCGGGCCGTGCACCGCGATGTAGTCATGCGGGTCGATGGTGCTGCTCGGTGCGGGCATGCCGGGACGGCCGTGGCAGCCCCGCGCCTCGAAGTGACCGCGGTCATGCCTGCCCTCCGTCGGTTCTGTCTGGTACTCGGTGAGGTAGCCGGTGGCGCGGGCCTTGGCCAGGGCGGCCTCGCGGGCGCCGGGAGCGTCCAGCGGGCCGTCGACCAGCCCGGCGAAGCCGATGGCGATCCGGGCGCCGCCGATCGGCAGCAGGTACGACCTCGACGGTCGCGCCCGGGTCGAAGCGCACGCGTGGAGCCGGCCGGGACCGCGAGTCGCATCCCGTAGGCGGCGGCCCGGTCGAAGGCCAGGCGCGGGTTGGCCTCGAAGAAGTGGAAGTGCGAGGTGACCGTGATCGGCACCGTCGAGGTGTTGACCACCGCGAGCTGCACCGGCGCGGCTCGGCGGCTGGTAGCCCGCCTCGTCGCGCGGGAGCGCCGCGCCGGGGGCGTCCGGGCCAGCGAGCCCGCGCCGTCGGAACGGGTCGTCGATCACGCCCAGCCGCGTCCCGTCCTCGAACACCGCCTCGACCTGCACCTCGGTGACCACTCGGGGACGCCGGGCAGCACGTCCTCGCGCGGTGAGCACGCTGCGCCCTGCCTCGACCGCCTCGGCCAGCCGGCGGCCGTCCCTGGCCGCCTCACAGACCGTGTCGGCGATCAGCGCGATCGGACTTCGGCACGTTCAGGCGCAGGCCACGGGCGCGGCGGGCGCGGGCGAGCTCGGCCGCGGTGAAGATCAGCAGCCGATCGCGTTCGGTCGGTGTCAGTCGCATAGTGCCTCGTCCGGGAGGAGTGCAGGGGAGGCCGGCATGGTCCGAGCGTCAGGCGTTGCAGGGGTGCCGGGATGGTCGTGGGTGGAGCGGTGGATCCCGCCACCGCCGGCCGCGATGTTGTCGATCTGCAGCGGGACGATGTCGCGGTTGGGGAAGTGGTCGCCGATGATCTGCTGGGCGGCGTGGTCCGCGGCGGTGTCGCCGAACTTGGGCATGGGTACCGCACCGTTGGCGACAGAGGAGAAGGAGCGTCGGGCCCGGGGTTAGGCGAGCGGCTGCTGCAGGGTGGAGCAGTGGATGCCGCCGCCGCCGGCCATCAGCCGGTCGACGTCGAGCTGGACGACGACGCGTCCGGGGAAGGCGGCGGCCAGGACCCGCTCGGCGGCGGCGTCCTTGACCGGGTCGCCGAACTGCGCGGTGATCACCGCGCCGTTGACGACATGGAAGTTGAGGTACGAGTCGACAAAGCGGGAGCCGCGGGAGCGGACGCTGTCCGGTCCGTCCATCCGCAGCACCTCCAGCCGCCGGCCCCGGGCGTCGGTGGCGCGGGACAGCAGGTCGAACTGCGCGCGGGCGTCGCGGGCCCAGACGTCCCGGCGGTCCGCCGGGGGCACCTGCACCATGACCACGCCCGGCCGGATGAACCGGGAGGTGACGTCGATGTGGTCGTCGGTGATGTCCCGGTGCTTGATGCCGGGGACCCACAGCATCTTCTGCGCGCCGTAGGCGTCCAGCACCGCCGCCTCGATCTGTTCGCGGCTCATCCCGCGATTGCGGTTCCGGTGGACCAGGCTGCTCTCGGTGGCGAGCACGGTGCCGTCGCCGTCGGTCTCGATCGCGCCGCCCTCGCCGACGAAGGCGGCGGCGGTGAACGGCAGCTCCTCGCGGGCGGCGATGCCCCGGGCGACGCGGGCGTCCCGGTCGTGGGTCTGCTTCTGGCCCCAGCCGTTGAACCGGTCCACCCAGGACCGCACCGGAGCCTCACCCGTCAGCGGGGCGGTCGGCTGCAGGGTGGTGTCCGGTGCGACCCCGAAGATTCGGTCGACGAGGGAGCGGTGGCCGGGACGGGGTTGGTTCATGAGGGATCTCCCAGATCAAGTGTCGCCGCGCAGTCGTGAAGTCGCACAGCCAGTCGCACAGCGACCGGGCATCGCCCTGTGTCTCCACTGTGCCACTGACTGAAAAATCAGTCAAGAAGTGCGCCGCGCAACACCGGCCAGGCCGGCAGTCCGGCTCACACCCGGCCCAGCTCCAGCTCGATGGCCTCGCTGAGCAGCTGCTGGGCGTGGTCGAGCGGGATCGAGCCGCTGTGCCAGCGCACACTCAGCCCCTCCAGCAGGCAGGTCAGTCGCTCGGCGGCGGCCGCGTGCGCCGGTGCGGTGCCGGCCGGGCGGGCCTGGCCGAGCAGCTCCGCGATCTCGTGCACCCAGCTGAGGGTGGCCTTGGCCAGGTCCTCGCGGAGCTCGGGCTCGAAGACCGCGCTGGCTCGGAGCTCGCCCCAGGCGATGCTGTTCTCGCGTACCTCCGGGGTGGCCTGGAGCTCCAGCAGCAGCCGCTGCTCCAGGTCGGTCCGGGGGTCGGGCTCGCCGGTTCCGGCGTCCCGCTCGGCGGTGTAGCGGTCCGCGCGCTCGTTGATGAACTCCAGCGTCCGGTGCAGCAGGCCGGCCCGGTCGGTGAAGTGGTAGTAGATCAGCGCGACGGACACCCCCGCCTCCGCCGCGAGTTCGGCCACGCGCAGGCCGCGCACGCCCCGGCGGGCGATGACGCGGGTGGCAGCCCTGAGTATCTCGGTTCGACGGTCTGGCACGGCTCCACTTTAGCTGGACCATCGCACAACCTGACTGTTCTTTCAGAATCACCGGCCCGAGGTGAGGCGCGTCCGGGTGAAGCCGTCCGACGGCCAGGGGGTCGGACAGTAAACGTGTCCGGATTCATCACCTATGCCGCGAATAGAACGGCCAAGGAATCCCGCTCGCCATGTATTGACTGAAGTTTCAGTTCAGTGCAGGATTCGGGGCACCACCGCTCCTGTCCCGTTGCCGGTGAGGGTGTTCGGGCCGCTGCGCCCGGGCCCGCCGCCGACAGGACCGGAAGCGACCGGAACACCGCGCACTAGGGGAGAACCACCATGACTCTGCGGATGCCCGCCGAGTGGACCGAGCACGAGCGCTGCCTGATGGCCTGGCCGACCCGGGCCGAGCTGTGGGGCGACGGCCCTGGCCGGAGGCGCGGAGCGGAGTACGCCGCAGGTGGCGCGCGCGATCGCCGAGTTCGAGCCGGTCACCATGGTCGCCCGCCCGGGGCAGGGCGCGCGAGGCGCCGCCGCCCGCTGCGGCGAGGGGGTCGAGGTGCTCGAGCTGCCGATCGACGACTCCTGGTTCCGCGACTCCGGACCCGATCTTCGTGCACCGGGCCGGACGGCGAGCGCGCCGGGGTGGACTTCCGCTTCAACTCCTGGGGCGAGAAGCACCTCCCCTGGGACACCGACGACGCGGATCAGCGCCGCTGCTGCTCGAGCACCTCGGCGTCAGCCGCGATCGCGTCCTCGATGATCCTGGAGGGCGGCGCGATCACCGTCGACGGCGAGGGCACGCTGATCACCACCGAGCAGTGCCTGCTGCACCCGAACCGCAACCCGGGCCTGACCAAGGACGCAGATCGAGGCCGAGCTGAAGGCCCAGCTCGGCGTCACCAAGGTGATCTGGCTGCCCTACGGCGGCGCGGACGACCGGGACACCGACGGGCACGTCGACGGCGTCTGCGTGTTCGTCGCCCCGGGCCGGGTCGCTGGTGCAGGCTGCCGAGGACCCGGAGCACCCCGACTTCGAGCGGATGCGCGCCAACCGCGCCGTCCTGGAGACGGCGACCGACGCCCAGGGCCGCGGCTGGAGATCATCGACCTGCCGCAGAGCGCGTTCGTCGAGGTCGACGGGCAAGCGCACCGAGGTCGGCTACCTCAACTTCTACATGGCCAACGGCGGCGTCGTCGTCCCGGTCGCGGACGTCCCCGACGCGACGAGGCGGCGCTGGCCGTGCATCGCCGCCGCGCTGCCCGGACCGCAAGGTCGTCGGCGTCCGCGCCCGGGTCATCGCCTTCGGCGGCGGCGGCGTCCACTGCATCACCCAGCAGGTGCCGGTGGCCGGAGCCGCAGGCTGAGCCGCCCGGCCCCTCTGCAGCTCGGCCCCGCCCGCCCCGTCCGCCCCGTCGTCCGTCGCGTATGAATGCGAGAGCACCGATGCCAAGAAACCTGCCCCGGCCCGTACCGGGGCACCGGTCCCATGGATCCCGTCGCCGTCTCGGCGCCGCCGGCGCGGCCGTCGCCGCTCTCGGCCTGGTGGCCGCCTGCTCCGGGCCGCCTGCCACCACCGCCGCCGGGAACGCCGACGCCTTCAGGCTGTCGGCGTCCACCCCCGTCCCCAAGGGCGACCTGGCCTCGTTCAGCTGGGCCATGTACGCGGAGCCGCTGACCCTGGACTACGCGATGGCGTTCGACTATCCGTCGAACACCATCCTGTCCAATGTCTGCGAGAGCCTGATGAAGTGGACGCCGCAGCTCAAGGAGGTGCCGGGGCTCGCCGAGAGCGCGACCAACCCGAACCCGCTCACCTGGGTCTACAACCTGCGTCCCGGCGTCCACTTCGACGACGGCAGCGTGATGACCTCCGCCGACGCGGTCTACAGCCTCGACCGGCAGATGAACCCCAAGATCGGCGCGGCCTGGGCGGGCGTCTTCCAGAACGTCGCCTCGATCACCGCCACCGGACCGCTCCAGGTCACGGTGAAGCTGAAGTCCCCGGACGGGCTGTTCCCGCAGTACATGGCGACCGCCGCCGGGGTGGTGGCGAGCGAGAAGGGGATCAAGGCGGCCGGCGCCAATTAGGGCAGTTCCACCCTGGACTGCACCGGTCCCTACAGGCTGGGGGCCTGGAACAAGGGCCAGTCGATCGAGCTCGACCGCTTCGCCGACTACTGGGGGACCCCGGCGAAGTCGGCGAAGGTGGTCTTCGACTTCCTCACCGACCCCTCCGCGCGCACCAACGCGATGCTCACCGGCGCGGTCGACGGCGGCTACCTGATCCCGACCGAGAGCTACCAGCGGCTGCGCGACAGCGGCGTCGGCAACCTCTACTTCGGCGAGAGCCTGAGCACCGTCAACGTCAACATCACCAATATGAAGGGCGTGCTCGGCGACGCCCGGGTGCGGCAGGCGCTGTCGCTGGCGCTGGACCGGTCCGGTTTCGTCAAGCAGGGCCTGGCCGGCAACGGCACCGTCACCGACGCCCTCACCGACCGGGCCGCCTGGGCGGACGCCGACCCGGCCACGCTGAAGGCCGCCTTCGACGACCTGCCCTCGACCACGCCGGACCTGGCCAAGGCCAAGCAGCTGATCAAGGAGGCCGGCGCCACCGGCAAGACGGTCACCATCGCCACCAGCGCGATCGGCCAGGACGTCTCGCTGCTGGCCACCGCCGTCCAGGCGGCGGGCACCGAGATCGGCCTCGACGTCCAGGTGAAGA
Source organism: uncultured Actinomycetota bacterium (assembly GCA_963743515.1). Taxonomy (GTDB): domain Bacteria; phylum Actinomycetota; class Actinomycetes; order Streptomycetales; family Streptomycetaceae; genus Streptacidiphilus. The sequence goes on along the minus strand of CAVUQN010000027.1, from coordinate 285,493 downwards.
CGATCGCCCCGGACGCCTTCTCGGCGCTGTTCACCGATCCCAACGCCCGGGTGGGGATCGACATGTTCCCCGAGACCTACTACCTGTCCATCACCGACCCGATGGACCTGCTGGCCAACTTCCAGACCGGCAACTACCAGAACTTCGCCGGCTACAGCAATCCCACCTACGACAAGCTGGTGGAGCAGGCCACCGCGACCGAGGACCCGGTGCAGCGGCTCGCCATCGAGGCCAAGCTGCAGCAGATCGCCTCGGAGCAGAACCTCTGGATCCCGGTCGCCGAACTGGCCTGACGCGCTGTTCATGAACAAGCGGATCACCGGAGCGCCGACCACCATCTCCTACCTCTACTACCCGTGGGCCGCCGATGTCGGGGCCGCGAGATGACCTTCCTGCGCTTCGCCGCCCGACGGCTGGCGGAGATGGCCGCGACCCTGCTCGCCGCCTCCTTCGTGATCTTCGGCGCGATGTACCTGGCCCCGGGCAACCCGGCGAGCTTCCTGCTCTCCGGTCACTCCGACAACGCGTCGGCGCTCAAGGCCATCGACGACGAGTACCACCTGAACCAGCCGTTCTGGGAGCAGTACCTGCGCTGGCTCGGCCAGATCCTGCACGGCGACTTCGGCCGCTCCATCGACTACCGCACCCCGGTCTCCACGCTGCTCGCCGCCCGGCTGCCGAGCACCCTGCTGCTGGTCGGCATGGCGCTGGTGCTGGTCGTGGTCATCGGCCTGGCGCTCGGCTGGATCAGCGCCGTGCGCGGCGGTCGCACCGACGCCACCGTCCTGGTCACCACCACCTTCGCGGTCGGCACCCCCTCCTTCGTCGCCGCCGTGCTGCTGCAGGGCCTGTTCGCGGTGAAGCTGGGCTGGTTCCCCAGCGGCGGCAGCGGCACCGGGTTCCTGCAGATGGTCTGGCACCTCACCCTCCCCGCCATCGCCCTCGCGCTCTACCTGATCGGCATGCTGGCCCGGGTCACCCGCAGCGCCATGCTGGAGGCCCTCGGCCACGAGCATGTCACCGTGGCCCGCAGCCGGGGCGTCCCGGAGCGGCAGGTGATCCGCCGTCATGTCTTCCGCAACTCGCTCGGCACCGTGCTCACCATGGGCGGGCTGATCATCTCCACCCTGCTGATCTGCACCGTCCTGGTCGAGACGGCGTTCAGCGTCAACGGCATCGGACAGCTGCTCGACCTGTCCACGACCACCAAGGACTTCCCCGTGGTGCAGGCCATCTCCCTGATCATCGTCGCCATCTTCATGAGCGTGAACCTGGTCGTCGACCTGCTCTACCCGCTGGTCGACCCCCGGGTCGCGCTCGGTGCGCGGAGGGCGGACGGATGACCACCGCACTCCTGCAGCGACCAGGCCTGGCCCGGATCCGGACCAGCCGCTCCTGGCTCTACCTGCTCTGCCTCGGCTTCGTGGGCGTGATCGTCCTGGTCGCGCTGCTCGCCCCGTGGCTCTCGCCGCACGACCCCAACGCGGTCGACCTCGGCAACGCCCTCGCCGGGCCGTCCGGCACCCACCCGCTCGGCGTCGACGGCTCCGGACGGGACACCCTCTCCCGGCTGATGACCGGGGCCCGGACCTCGCTGCTCGGCCCGCTGGGGGTGGTGGTCTTCTCCACCGTCGCCGGTGTGGCCGTGGGCCTGGCCGCAGGCTGGCGCGGCGGCTGGCTGGACTCGGTGCTCTCCCGGAGCACCGAACTGGTCTTCGCCTTCCCCGGGCTGCTGCTGGCGATCCTGATCGTCTCGATCTACGGCGAGGGCCTGTTCGCGCCGGTGGTCGCCCTCGGCGTCGCCTACCTGCCCTATGTCAGCCGGCTCACCCGCTCGCTGGTGCTCGCCGAACGCGAGCGCCCCTACATCGAGGCGTACCGGGTCCAGGGGCACTCCGCCCTGCAGATCTGCCTGCGCCACGTCCTGCCCAACATCGCACCGGTCGTGCTGGCCCAGTCCACGATCAACTTCGGCTACGCCCTGATCGACCTGGCCGGCCTCTCCTTCCTCGGCCTCGGCGTCCCCGCGCTGACCCCCGACTGGGGGCGGATGGTCTTCGACGGGGAGACCGCGATCCAGAGCGGCTACCCGCTCTCCGCGATCCTGCCCTGCGTCGCGATCGTGCTCACGGTCGTCGCCTTCAACGTCGTCGGCGAACACTGGGCCGACCAGGTCGCCCGGAGGGACCGATGAACGAGGGACCGATGAACCCCGTACTCGACATCCGAGGGCTGCGGCTGCACCTGCCGAACACCGCCCGCCCGGTCCTGGACGGCGTCGACCTCACCGTCTCCGAACGGGAGACGGTCGCCCTGGTGGGGGAGTCCGGCTCCGGCAAGACCCTCACCTCGCGCAGCGTGCTGCGGCTGCTGCCGCCCGGCGCCACCACCGAGGGCGTGGTCGACGTCCAGGGCGAGGACGTCCTCACCATGGACCCGGTCCGGCTGCGGCGGCTGCGCACCCATACCGCCGCCATGGTCTTCCAGGACCCCCGGGCCGCGATCAACCCGCTGCGCCGGATCGGCGACTTCCTCACCGAGAGCCTGCGCCTCAACGCCGACCTCCCGGCCGCCGACGCCGACCGGCGGGCCGCCGAACTGCTGGAGGCCGTCGGCCTCAGCGGCCGGGCGCTGCGGCAGTACCCGGGCCAGCTCTCCGGCGGCATGCTGCAACGGGTGATGATCGCGGCAGCGCTGATGGGCGACCCGGTGCTGATCCTCGCCGACGAGCCGACCACCGCGCTGGACGTCACCACCCAGGCCGAGGTGGTCGCGCTCCTCGGCGACCTGCGCGAACGCTTCGGCACCGGCCTGCTCTTCGTCACCCACGACCTGGGCCTGGCCGCCGCCATCAGCGACCGGGTGTATGTCATGTACGCCGGCCGGATCGCCGAGACCGGACCGGCCGAGGCGCTGTTCAACCGGCCGCGCCACCCCTACACCGCCGCGCTGCTGGCCTCGACCCCGCGGCTGGACGCGCCGCCCGGCCGCCTGGCCGCGATCGACGGCCGACCGCCGAGCCTGCAGGAGGAGTTGACGGGGTGTCCGTTCGCCCCGCGCTGCGCCTTCGCGACGCAGGTGTGCACCGAGGAGATGCCGCCCCCGCTGCCGGTACGGTTCGAGCCGATCCGGCTCGTCGCCTGCCACCACAGCGACCGGCTCGCCGACCAGCTCGCAGGGAGAGCCATCCATGAGTGATCCAGCCATGCAGGACGCGCTGTCGGCGGCCGAACCCGTCCTGGAGGTGACCGGGCTGCACCGCGCCTTCGGCAGCGTCCGGGCGGTCGACGACGTCTCGTTCACCCTGGCCAGGGGCGGATCGCTGGGCATCGTGGGCGAGTCGGGATCCGGCAAGACCACCACCGCCCGGATCGTCGTCGGCCTGGAGCACGCCGACTCCGGCCGGGTCCTGGTCTGCGGCCGGGACCGGGCCGGACACGGCGGCCGGGCCGGCCACGGGCGGGCCGAGCGGCTGCGCCGCGCCCGCGAGGTGCAGATGGTCTTCCAGGACCCGTTCCTCTCGCTGGACCCGCGCACCACCGTGGGCGGCGTGCTGCGGGAGACGCTGCGGCTGCACTTCCCGGGGGACAAGGCCGGCCACGAGCGGCGGACCGGCGAACTGCTGGACCAGGTCGGCCTGGGCAGCAGGGAGGCGGGGGCCCTGCCCCGGCAGCTCTCCGGCGGCCAGCGCCAGCGGGTCGCCATCGCCCGTGCGCTCGCGGTCGAGCCCGCCGTCCTGGTCCTGGACGAGGCGGTGGCCGCGCTCGACGTCTCGGTGCAGGCGCAGATCCTCAACCTGCTCGCCGACATCCGAGAGCAGACCGGTATCGGCTACCTGTTCATCACCCACGACCTGGGCGTGGTGCGTTGCGTCACCGACGATGTGATCGTGATGCGGAACGGCCGGATCGTCGAGGCCGGTCCCACCGTCGGCGTCCTCGCCGATCCGCAGCACCCCTATACCCGGCTGCTGCTGGACTCCGTCCCACGCCCGGGCTGGGACCCCCGGCAGATCGCCGAGGCCCGCCGCGCGCTGTGACCGGCGCGGCGCGGTAGCCGGCGGCGACGCGCGCGGCCCGCGCGCCCACAGCTTGCGGGCGCGTCGAGTTCCCCCTCCTGAGGCCGGTCCGACGCCAGTTCAGGAAGTTGCCGGGTACTCGGCACCCCGGGCGAGCCCGTGGATCAGCGCGCGGACCACCGAGGGCATGTCGATCTCCGCGTTCAGCGAGCGGATCGCGGCCATTCCGTCCACCGCCGAGGCCGCCGCGTCCCCCAGCGGCTGCGGGTCGACGCCGTTGCCCAACTCCTCGGCCAGCACCCGGAACAGCGCGACGAACGCGGCCCGCCAGCGCCGGTACTCGGCCTCCCAGCTCTCGCGCACCCGGGCGTCGTTCTGGGCGAACCAGTGCACGGAGGTGTAGAGCGGCGCCAGGTCGTCGCCCTCGGGCACGCTGAAGAACTCGATCACCCGCTCGGCCCGCTGCGCGAAGCTGCCGGGGGAGGCGACCGCCTCCTCCAGCGGCAGGATCCACTCCGGCCGGATGTCCTCGACCACGGCCAGGATCAGGTCGGTCCGGTCGGCGAAGTGGTAGTGGCACATCCCGTGGGTCACCCCGGCCCGCGCGGCGACGTTGCGGGTGGTGAACGGGACCTCCTGGTCGGCCATCAGCAGCCGGGCCGCCGCGATCAGCCGGGCCCGGGTCTGCTCGCCCTTCGCCGAGGAACGCGGCTTCGTGGCGCGGACGCTGCCGTCCACGGCCGGGGGGTCGACGGGTCGAGCTTCCTTCGCCTGCGTAGCCACGGGCCCAACTCTAACCAGCCGCCGGCACGGCGCGCGCGAACGGGCCGCCGGTACCGAAGGCGAGCCGGGCGAAGTTCTCACCGATCCGGCGGTGCGCCGCAGGGTCGGGGTGGACCTCGTCGGGCAGCGGCAGTTCGCGGTAGTCCGCCTCGCCGTAGAGCTCGCGGCCGTCGAGGTAGTGCAGGTTGGGGTCCTCGGACGACCGCTGCTCGACGATCCGGGCGAGCTCGTCGCGGATGATGTTGAGCGTCAGCCGTCCGGCGGCGCGTTCGGCGGGGTCGCCGGTGGCCTTGAACCGCATGGTCCCGCCGTCGAAGTCGGGCGCGAGCGGCCCTGGGGTGTCTTCGTGGACCGGGCACAGGACGGCGGAGACCACCAGCAGCGGCGCGGTGGGGTGCCCCTCGCGGATGGTGTCGAGGAAGCCGTGGACGGCGGGGCCGAAGGCGCGCAGCCGCATCGCGTCGGTGTTGACGATGTTGATGCCGATCTTGACGCTGATCAGCTCCGCCGGGGTGTCCCGCATCGCGCGGGCGGTGAACGGGTCGAGCAGCGCGCTGCCGCCGAAGCCCAGATTGACCAGCTCCACCGCGCCGCGGGCGGCGGCCAGCGCGGGCCAGACGCCGGTCGGGTGGGCGGCGTTGGAGCCGTGGCTGATCGAGCTGCCGTGGTGCAGCCACACCCGGCGTCCGCTCGCCGACGCCGGCTCGACCGGGGCGTCGGTGCGCAGCGCGACCAGTTCGGTGATCTCGGTGTGCGGGAGCCAGATCTCGACGTCCTTGTCACCGGTGGGCAGGCCGGTGAACCGGGCGGTGCCGGGAGGGCCCTCGCGCAGTTCGGCGGCGCCGGTGGTCAGGTCGAAGGTGCGGAGCCGGCCGCCGTCGACCGTCGCCTGGGCGGTGAGACGGCCGTCGACCAGCAGGTCGTAGACGCCGTCCGGCGGGGTCGGCAGACCGAGGTAGGCCCGCTTGGTGGGGAGGGTGTCCAGTTCGACGACGGTGGCCCGGGTGCGGAAGGCCAACCGCACGCCGGACGGCTGGGCCTCGGCCATGGCCAGCTGCTCGTCCGGGATCAGCCGGCGGGCCCAGGCGGGCAGCCGGTGCGGCAGCAGGCCGTGCGCGGTGCGCTCCAGGTCGAGGGCGCCGCGCAGGAGGCCTGCGGTGACGGGGGTGGTGATCCAGTCGTGCTCGGTGTTCATTGCCTCACCTGGTAGTCGAACCATCGGCATCATGCTTTTCGGCTATAGCCATCATGGACTTGCCTAATAGTTTTAGGCAAATGGGCTCCCATGTCCGGGGTGGGAAAACTATTGACCGAGCGCATGGTCAGTTATAACTTCGCGGAGCCGGACGAGAACCCGCCGGCACGTGACGGGAGGCCAGAGATGACCGAACAGCAACATCCTGACGAGGCGTCGGCAGCGACCGGCGAGGGCCGGGTCCGGCCCGTGGACCGGAGGCGGTTCCTGACGCTCGCCGGGCTGACCACGGCCGGTGCGGCCTGGGTGGTGAGCGGCGGGCTCCAGGCCGCGCAGGCCGCGACCGGGCGGCGCGCCGCGACGAGCGCGACCGGCGCGACCGCCGCCACGGCCGGGGGGTACGCGGTGCCGCTCGACAGCACCCCGCACACCCGCACCTGGATGGCCTGGCCCGACAGCAAGGCCATCTACGGCCGCAAGCTGGCCGGGATGCAGGCCAACATCGCCCTGATCGCGAACACCATCGCCGACTACGAGCCGGTCTACCTGCTCGCCAACGCGGCCAGCGTCAGCACCGCGAAGCGGGCCTGCACCAACCCCAACGTCACCGTGATCGGCTCGATCCCGATCGACGACTGCTGGATGCGCGACTCGGGCCCGATCTTCCGCACCAACGGGGCCGGCGGCCTGAACGCGGTCGGCCTCAACTTCAACGGCTGGGGCAACAAGCAGACACACGCCAACGACGCCCTGGTCGCCAGCCGGGTCGCCGCGTACCTCGGGGTGGGCTTCACCGCCGCCGGCTTCGTCAGCGAGGGCGGGGCGATCGAGACCGACGGCGCCGGCACGCTGATGGCGACCAAGAGCAGCATCATCAACCCCAACCGCAACCCGAACCTGACCCAGGCCCAGATCGAGGCCGCGATGGAGGTCGCCTACGGCGCCTCCGAGGTGGTCTGGTTCACCGGCATCGTCGGCCAGGACATCACCGACGACCACGTGGACGCCACCTCGCGCTTCCTCGCCCCGGGCGCCGGGCTCGTACAGACGCCGAACCCGTCCGACCCGCCGGACATCTGGTCCAACGACGAGCAGCAGCAGTACGACACCCTGTCCGCCGCCACCGACGCCGAGCGAGACCCGATCCAGGTCACCGCCCTGGAGTCGCCCGACTACAACCTGATCCGCGCCACCAGCGTGAACTTCGTCGACTCCTACGCCAACTACTACGTCTGCAACGGCGCGGTGGTCTCCGCTCAGTTCGGCGACGCCACCGCCGACGCCAATGCCGCGGCGGTGCTCACCTCGCTCTTCCCGGGCCGCGACATCATCCAGCTCGACATCGACAACCTGGGCAACCAGGGCGGCGGCATCCACTGCGTCACCCAGCCGCAGCCGATGCCGTAGTCGGATCCCTCGCCCGCCGCACGCGCCCCTCGGTCACGGGTCCCGGAGTCGGACCGAGGGCACCGCGGTCATCGCGGCGACGGCGAGCAGCAGCCACAGCGGTCCGAGGGCCAGGACCGTGGCGAGGCCGAGCACTTGGGCCAGTGGGCCGGCGCCGGCCAGGCCGACCGGGCCGAGCACGAACGCGCCGAGGCTGGTCCAGGCGCCGACCCGGCCCTGGAACTCCAGCGGGATCGCCCGCTGGATCACCGCGCTGCTGAGCGTGCCGCAGACCGAGCCGCCGACGCCGGCCACGACCGCGCCCAGGCAGGCCCAGGCCAGCGGCAGCCCGGCGGCGAGCGCCGCCGGCGCGAAGGCCCAGCCCAGCGAGGCGAGGACGGCGACCAGCAGCGGGCGCGGCGGCCGGAGCCGCAGCATCAGCAGCCCGCCGCCGACCGCGCCGATCCCGTAGCCGGCCATGATCGCGCCCCAGGCGCGGGCTCCCCCCAGCTGGTGCTGGGCCGCGACCGGTCCGAGGACCAGGAACGGCCCCCACACCAGCAGGTTGAACAGGCAGATGTGCAGCGTGGTGATCCACAGCCGCCTGCGCGGAGCGGGCCCTGACCACCGATCCGCGCACGGTGGAGCGGGAAGTCTCCATCCTCCGCAGCGCGCTGCGCTGGTGGCGCGGCCAGGGCTGGCTCGACCACGACGCGCTCGCCGACCTGGACACCGGCGGGACACCTGCACCGGCCCCGGCGCCGCCCCGGCTGGACGAGGCCGCGATCCGCGGGGTGCTCGCGCTCCGCGCGCCGCTGCGGGAACAGGCGCTGTGGCACCTCCTGCACGACACCGGCGCGCCCATCGAGCGGGTGCTCGCGCTGGACATCGCCGACCTCGACCTCGCCCGCCGCCGTACCCGCAGCCGCTCCGGCCCGGAACTGCACTGGCAGCCCCGCACCGCTCAACTACTGGCCCTGCTCCTGCTCAGCCGGACCACCGGGCCGGTCTTCCTCACCGACCGCCGCGCCCCGGCCGCCACCGCCCCCGCCGACCGCTGCCCGCTCACCGGCCGCGCCCGGCTCTCCTACCGGCGCGCCGCCGAGGTCTTCACCGCCGCCACCCGCCCGCTCGACCCCACCGGCCACGGCTGGACGCTCCGTCAACTGCGCGCCCCGAGGCCGGACTGACCCGGGCCGGCGGCACCTGTCGGACGGCGATCAGGCGGACGTCGCGCTCGCAGTCCCACAGCCCCTGCCAGAGCGTCCGTCGGCCCGGCTCAGTCGTCGAGCCTGCGGAAGAGGCCCTCCTGCATCACCGAGGCCACCAGGCGGCCCTGACGGTCGTACAGCTGACCGTGCGCCAGGCCGCGTGCACCGACGGCGACCGGCGACTGCTGCTGGTAGAGCAGCCACTCGTCGGCCCGGAACGGGCGGTGGAACCACATCGCGTGGTCCAGCGAGGCCATGTCGAAGTGGCGCTTGCCCCACAGCGGCTCGACCGGCACCCGGACGGCGTCGAGCAGGGTCATGTCGCTGGCGTAGGTGACCGCGCAGGCGTGGATCAGCGGGTCGTCGCCGAGCGCGCCGTTGGTCCGCAGCCAGACCGCGACCCGCGGTTCGACGCCGGCCAGCTCCTCCTGCCGCCAGCGCAGCCGCTCCACGTAGCGGAGGTCGAACGGCTGGCGGCGGCTGATGAAAGGCGGGATCTCGCCGAGCACGGCGCCGACTTCGTCCAGCGCGCTGGGCAGTTCCTCCGGCCCGGGGACCGGGGGCGCGGCAATCTGGTGTTCGAAGGGTGTGGGTTCGGGAAGATGGAAATCGGCGGTGAGCGCGAAGATTGTCCGGCCCTGCTGCACACCCAGTACTCTGCGCGTCGTGAATGACCGGCCGTCCCTGATCCGGTCGACCTGGTAGACGATCGGAACCCCCGGAATCCCCGGCCGCAGGAAGTAGGCGTGCAGCGAATGCACCGGGCGGTCGGCGTCCACGGTGCGCCCCGCGGCGATCAGTGCCTGCCCCGCGACCTGCCCCCCGAAGACCCGCTGCAGCGACTCCTCCGGGCTGCGGCCACGGAAGATGTTGGTCTCGATCCGCTCCAGGTCGAGCAGGTCGACCAGGTTGTCCACGGGGTTGCCCATAGCAATGACGCCTCTCGGTTGTTCGCTCTCCAGTGCCATTCTTCACTCACGCGCCCCCTTCACGCCGGGCGGGGCGTTTACCACGAGCCCCGCACCGTCCATCCGAGTGACAGCTCTTGGACACGTACAAGTCGGTATCGGTACTGGTCAACCGGTTGAGAGCGAAGTATGAACATTTGGTGTTGTTCCCGGCGCGGATCGCCCGACGTGTCAAAATGCGCCAGTGCCTCCAGTTTCTGCCGCCGATTCGGCCGACCCGACCATGACCGACACGGCGAATTCCGTAGCTGATGCTGCCCCCGGGGTGTCGGACCCCTCGGGGGCGGTCGGCTCCGCAGACGTACCCGTGACTCCGGGCGCACCGGAGCAGCCGGGCGAGCCCGCCGGATCGGCCGGGGCGACACCCCCGGCTGCCTCGGCTGCCTCCGCCGCACCCGCCGCCACTCCCGGGTCCGTGGCGAGCGGTACGCGCCCTGGCCAACTCTCGCTGCTGCGCAACCGGATCCGGCTGCGCAAGGCCATCCGGCTGATCGGCGCGGGCGAGAACACGCCGGGCAGCCTGCGCCGGCCGCCGGCCCAGATGAACCGGATGCTGACCGTGCTGGCCTGTTCCAGCATGCTGATCGGCGCTCAGGACATGTGGAACCGGACCGTCATCAATGAGCACGCCCACGCCATCGTGGTCATGCTCTACTTCGGCTCGATCGTCGTCCTCGGCGTCCTCGGCCTGTCGGTGCGTACCCGCCGCGCGATGACCCTGGTCGACGGCGCGGTGCTGGCGGTCGCCGCGCTGGAGTGCGTCAACCGCTTCTACACCTTCACCGCGGCCACCCCGCCGACCACGGCCTCGTCCTCGCACGTCTACTACGGCACCGACGAGGGCTCGCTGATCCATATGGCGGCGAAGACGCTGCTGCACGGCGGCAGGATCTACGGCACCCAGTGGCCGCAGATCTTCCAGATGTTCCATGTCGGCACCACCCCGCTGATGAACGGCGGGGCCGCCACCGGACTCGACTACCCGCCGCTCGGCCCCATCTTCACCGCCGTGCCGATGGGCCTCGGCCTGTCCCACCCGCCGGCCGGCATCGCCGCCACGGCGATGCTGCTGCTCGCCTCGCTGGTGATGTTCCTGCTGCTGCCGGTCGCCTGGCGGCCGGTCGCGGTGATCGTCTGCTACGGCTTCGGCTGGCTGCCGAACTACGCCGAGATGGGCTACCCGGGCTGCATGGAGCTGCCGTTCCTGCTGGTCACGGTGGCCTACTGGCAGCGGACCGGACGCAACGGCAAGCTCGGCCGCTGGGGCGTCATCCAGGCCGTCTGCCTGGGCATCGCCGCCTGCCTGCACCAGCTGACCTGGTTCCTCGCCCCGTTCCTGGTGGTCGGCCTCTACCTGATCCGGCGCGGCGAGATGCCCGCCCGGGACGCCTCCCGGGTCGTCGGACGCTATGTCGCCATCGCCTTCGGCGTGGCCTTCGCGATCAACCTGCCGTTCATCCTCCAGGGACCGGAGCCCTGGCTGCGCGGCGTCCTCGCGCCGATACTGCAGAAGGCCATCCCCAGCGGCCAGGGGCTGGTGGGCATCTCCTACTACTTCCGCTCGGGCAGCGGCGACCTCAGCCTCTACAGCTACGCCGGGCTGCTGGCCGGGGCGGCGATGCTGGTGCTGCTGGTGGTCTTCCCCCGGCGGCTCGGACTGGCCGTCGCCGTCATGCCCTGGCTGGTCTTCTACCTGTCGACCCGCTCGCAGGAGGACTACTTCGACCTGACCGTCCCGCTCTGGGTGATGGCGGCGGCGACCGTCAGCTCGGTCGAGTTCGACCGGGCCTGGCACCCCCGTCCGGGCCTGCTGCGCACCCGGACGGCACGGTTCCTGCTGGTGCCGATCCTGTTGGCGCCGGCCGTCGCCTCACTGGTCGGCGCGGTGGCGACGCCGCCGCCGCTGCGGATGCAGATCAGCTCGATGTCCGGCGTCGCCGGTCCCGGCGCGCTGGCTATCAGCGACGTGCTGCAGCGGCTCACCGTCCGGGTGACCAACACCAGCGGCAGCACGCTCAGCCCGCACTTCGCCACCAGCACCGGCTCCACCACCTCGGCCTACTGGCAGGTGCTCTCCGGGCCGGCCGAACTCTCGCCGGGGGAGAGCGCGACCTATGAGCTGGCGGCGCCCGAGGGCGGCGTGGGCGCCCCGGGTATCGCTGACCGGATCCTGCTGCGCGCGGTCACCCCGGCGCCGATGACCATGAGCACCCAGCTGATCGGCTTCGGCCCGTCCCAGACCACGGTCAACGCGCTGCATCAGGCGCAGGCGGCGGCCCTGGCGAGGGCCCAGGCGGAGGCCGCGGCCAAGGCGAAGGCGCAGCGGCACAAGCACGGGCAGTCGGGCCCGCCCCGCGACAGTGCCCTCGCCGCGCTGCGCTAGCGGGCCCGAGGGGGCGTCAGGGACGGAAGGGCAGGGCCGGGACCTCGAAGCAGTCGGTGTCCATGTTCGGCACCTGGGTGACCCAGCCGCCCTTGGCGCCGCCCGGGAAGGTCGCCGAGTCCTCCCAGCGGGCCACATCCAGGCAGGCCCGCTGCTCGCCGGCCGGCGGCGGCTTCGCGGTGAAGTCGGTCGGGATCAGCAGCCCGTGGGCGTCATAGGGCTGGGGGCGCTCCATGAAGGCGTTCACACAGACCCGGTCGACCTGGCCGGCGCCGCAGGACAGCGCCGCGTCGGTGAACCACTGGGCCGCCGCCCAGCCCTCCAGCTCCCACTGCGACATCAGCGCGGCGCGCCCGGGGTAGTAGCGCTGCATCGCCGCCCGGAACGCCGCCACCGCCGGGTACTGGACGTCCTCGTAGTTGCGGCTGTCCGAGGTCACCCAGAGCACGTTGCGGCAGCCGGGGACGGCGGCGTAGTCCTGCCGGACCTGCTCGGACCAGTTCTGGTCGTTGGTCACCTTCGCCGTCACGGTCACCCCGTCGGCCGCCATCGCCTGGCAGAGCGCGATGTTGCCGGGCGTGTCCAGGGCGTCCATCAGCAGTTGCGTCCCCTGGGACTTCATGTCGGCCGCGACGGCGGCGAAGTCCGGCAGCTCGAAGTCGACCGTCTGGCTCATCACCTGGTAGCCCTCGGCCTTCAGGCCCTGGACCAGCTCGGCTGCGTAGCGGGCGGAGTCCACCTGGTTGTACGAGACGACGGTGGCCCGGCGGAGCCCCAGCTTCTGCCGGAAGTACTGGTAGACCTCGGTGGTCTGGTACTCGGTGCCGTTCCAGCCGACCGAGCCGCCGTTGCGCGGCTCGGAGCTGCCGTAGATCTGGTAGAGGTAGGGGTACTGGTCGTAGGCGGTGCTGATCGGCTCGCCGCCGATGTCGGGCACGTGCTGGGCGGCGACATAGGGCGCGCCCGCGTAGTCCAGCTCGCTGCCGGCCACCAGCGCGACCACGTGGTCCTGGTCGACCAGCTGGTGCACGCAGGTCTGGTTGTCCCCGCCGTCGCCGCTGTCGTCGCAGGTGATGACGTGGACCTGGTGGCCGTCCAGGCCGCCGGTGGCGTCCAGGGCGCGGAAGAACGCCTGCGCGCCGTAGAGCGGGCCGCTGAACTCGTTCACGCCCAGCGGGCTGGTGACGGAGGTGATGATGCCGACCGTGACCGGTGCGGCGGCGGCCGGTGCGGCCGGGCCGGTCGCCGTGCCGCCGGTGAAGTCCCGTTCCGGTAGCCGGCTGCCGCAGGCCGCCAGCGGCAGGGCGGCGGCCAGCACCAGCGCGAGCACGGCGACCGGCCCCGTCGCCGCCCCGCGGAGGGGACGGCGGCGGGGACGGCGACGGCTGGCCGGCTCCGGGAGGCTGCGGTTGCTCAGGAACATCCGGGGACTGCCGCGCCGCCGTTGTTCAGCTTGACCAGCCCGCACAGGGTCGCGTCGGCGACCTGCCAGACCCCCTTCACCAGCACGGACTTGCCCGCCGAGGCCGGCATCACGATGGTTCCGCTCTCGCAGAGGTTGAAGGTGACGTTCGCGGTGGCGGCACCGGTGAAGTCGACCGCGGTCACACTCACGGCGGCCTTGCTCGCCAGCGGGGTGCTGGCCAGGCTCTGCATCACCGGGACGAAGGCCATGCCGTTCTGCAGCAGCCCGATCTTGGTGGTGGAGGGCGTGGTCGGGTCGAAGAACTTCTGGTACGACGTGGATACGGCCGTGGCGGCGCCGAGCGTGTCGGCCGGACCGGTGCCGCTGATCGCTGCGTCGAAGTTGCTGGGACAGTCCGCCGCCGCCGCGGCCGTGGCCGTCGGCGCGCTCGACGCGGAGGGCGCCGCGCTGCTCGCACTCGGCGTGGGGCTGCTGGACGACGAGCTGCTACTGCCGCCGCTGCTGCCGCAGGCCGCGAGCAGCAGCACCGCCGTGACCGCCCCCAGCCCTGCGCCGTGCCGTCGAAGGGTCGAACTCTGCGCTATGGAACCTCTGGCCATGAATCCCGCCTGCCCTCTCGGAACCTCTCGGAACCGCTCGGAATCAAATCTGACTCACCGTCAGTTCTCACCACGCTAGCGGCTCAACTCCGCTGCGTGACCCGTCCGGTCGGCAATCGATGGCGGAACGTGACCCTCCGTCGACTCTGGCGGAAACTCCCGCAGCATACGCGGCAGCGCCATGGAGCCCGCGCGGCCCCTGTGCTTTGCTGGTGACGGCCGCTGCGGAGGCTCGGTCGGCGAGGCCCTGCGGGGCCGGGGAGGCGGGGGACGATGGCGCGGATACCGCGAGGCTCCGCCCGGTCGGCCGGGCTGCTGCGGGCTTTGCGGGACCGGATCGGCTGGATCGCCCTCGTCCTCGGCGTCGGGCTGCTCTTCCTCGGCTGGTACGGCGTCTCCGGCGAGCGCTACACCGCCCGGCAGATCCCCTACCTGGCCTCCGCCACCGCGCCCGGAGCCGCCCTGCTGCTGGCCGGCACGGTGCTGCTGGCCCTGGGCCGCCGGATCGGCGGGCCCGACGCCGACCAGCAGCAGATACTCCGTCAACTTGAGATCCTCTACCGGCTGCTGACCGAGGAGGCGGCCGGCGAGCCGCTCCCCGCGAAGGATGCTCCGACGGTGGAACCGGCCGTCGGTCCGGCCCGGGGGCCGCTGCTGGTCGTGCCCGGCGGCGGCACCTACCACCGCCCCGACTGCCTGCTGGTCCAGGGCCGGGACGATCCCCAGCCGGTCGGCCGCGCCTCCGTCGCCGCGCGCGGCCTGCGCCCCTGCCCGCTCTGCGACACCGGGTGAGCGCGCCGCTCGCCCTGGACCTGGCGCTGGCCGGGATCGCCGTCGGCTCCGCCGCCGCGCTGGCCGGCCTCGGACTGGTCGTCAGCTACCGCGCGACCGGGGTGCTCAACATCGCCCAGGGCGCCATCGCCATGGTCACCGCCTACCTGCTCCGGCAGACCGTCGTGGTCTGGCACTGGCCGCGCGCCCTCGCCGCCTGCTGCTGCCTGCTGCTGTTCGCACCCGGCCTCGGGGTCCTGCTCGACGTGCTGGTCTTCCGCAGGCTGCAACGCCGCCGGGCCGGTCCCGGTGAGGGGCTGGTCGCCGGGATCGGCGTGTTCGTGCTGCTCGCCGGCGGCGCCTACCTGCTCTGGGGGCCGGCCGCGCGAACCGACGCCCCCTCGCTGCTGCCGCAGCTTCGGCTCGCCACCGTGGCCGGACTCGACCTGCGGCTGGACACCGCCGTGGAGTTGGGCACGGTGCTGCTGCTCGCCGCAGGCTGGGGCGCGGTCACCCGCTGGACCGCGTTCGGGACCAGCCTGCGCGCCGTCGTCGACGACCGCCGACTCGCCGAACTCGGAGGCCTGGACGCGGACATGGTCTCCTCGGTCGGCTGGGCCTTCAGCTCCTTCACCGCCGGGGCGGCCGGGATACTGCTCGCCCCGAGCCTCCAACTCGACCCCTACGGGCTGCCGTTGCTGGTCATGGAGACGATGGCGGTGGCCATCCTGGCCCGGCTGCGCAGCGTCCCGCTCGCCATCGCCGCCGCGCTGCTGCTCGGCGTCGCCCAGAGCGAACTGACGCAGTTTCACTTCGCGGGCGCGGCCCAGTCGCTGCTCCAGGCCGGGGACGCGAACCTGTTCGTGCTGGCGCTGCTGGCCGCCGTACTGCTGCCCCGGCTGCTGCCCCCGGCCACCCGCGGCGGCTACGAACCGGCCCTGGCCACGGCCCGGCCGCGCAGCCGCGGCCCGCTCCCGGCCGGGCTGCTCGCGCCGGTCCTGCTGCTGCCGCTGGCCTTCCGCGCCGACGACCTGCGCGCGGCGCTCCAGGTCCCGGCGCTCGCCCTGGTGCTGCTCTCGATCGTGGTGGTCACCGGCTACGCCGGACAGATCTCGCTCGGCCAGGCCGGGTACGCCGGCCTCGGCGCCCTGGCCACCGGGCTGTTCGCGGGCGGCGGGTTCCCCGGACTGCCCCGGCTGCCGATCGCGGCGGCGCTGCTCGCCGCCGTCGCCCTGGCCGCCCTGCTCGGCCTGCTGGTCGGCCGCCCCACCGTGCACCGCCGCGGGCTCGCGCTGGCCCTGGCCACCCTGGCCGTCGGTACCGCGCTCAGCCGACTGGTCTTCCAACAGCCCTACGCGGCAAGCGGACTGCTGCTCGACCGGACCGGACTGCTGGGCGACGACCGGGTGTTCTACGCCCTGGAACTGCTGCTGCTCGGCGGCTCGCTGCTGCTGGTGCGCGCGCTGCACCGGGGGCGCACCGGACGGGCGTTGGGCGCGGTGCGGGACCACGAGCCCGCCGCCGCGGCCTCCGGGGTGGCCGTCGCCCGGGTCAAGCTGCTGGCCTTCACCGTCGGCGCGGGCCTCGCTGCGCTGGGCGGGGGACTGCTCGGACTGGGCGTCCAGGCCGTCGACCCGGACAGCTTCGACCCGGTCTACGGACTGGTCTGGTTCGCCGCCGTGGTCGTGGCGGGCGTCGACAGCGCCCTCGGCGCGGTGCTCGCCGCAGCCGCGCTGACCGCTCTGGACGCCGGCACGCTGCCGGGTATCTCCACCGCCGTGGTCGGCGCGCTGGCGCTGCTCCAGGGCCGACTGCCGGTCAGCTCCTGGGTCGGGGCCGGCACCGATCACCTCGCCCCGGCCCCGGCGGTCCGGCTCAGCCCGCTGGGCCGCCGGGTCGCCGGACGGGCGGCGCGGGCCGCGCAGGCGACGCGGGCCGAGGGCGGCGGGCCGTGAGTCGCCCGCCGGGGTCCCGGCTGACCGCCCGCCGGATCGTCCGCCGCTTCGGCGGCGTCACCGCCGTGGACGAGGCCGACCTGATCGTCCCACCCGGCCGGATCACCGCGCTGACCGGCCCCAACGGAGCCGGCAAGAGCACCCTCTTCGACTGCCTCAGCGGCGCGCAGCGCCCCGACTCCGGTCGGATCCTGCTCTCCGGGCGCGACATCACCCGGTTGCCCGAGCACGAGCGCGCCCGGCTCGGCCTGGCCCGCACCTTCCAGCAGATCGCCGTCTTCCCCCGGCTCACCGTCGGCGAGAACGTCCGGATCGGCGCCGAGCAGGCCGGACGCCGTCCGCCGGCCGAGGCGGCACGGGCGACCGGGCGCACCCTGGCGCTGCTCGGCCTGACCGGGCTCCGCGCCCGGCCCGCCGCCGCGCTGCCGGGCGGCACCCTGCGCCTGGTCGAGCTGGGCCGCGCCCTCGCCGCCGACCCCGGCGTGCTGCTGCTGGACGAGCCCGCCGCCGGACTCGACCGGGCCGAGACCGAGCGGCTGGCCCTGCTGCTGCGGGCGCTGGCCGGGAACGGCCTGGCGGTGCTGCTGGTCGAGCACGACCGCGAGCTGGTCGACCGGATCGCCGACACCGTCTACACCATGCACCGGGGCCGGGCGAGTGTGGCCAGGGCCGCCGGCGCCGGGGGAGGACGGTCCGATGGCGCTTGAGATCAGCCTCGACCGGGCCCGGGTCCGCTACGGACCGCTGGAGGCCCTGCACGGTGTCGACCTGCGCGTCCCCACGGGCCGGCTGACGCTGCTGCTGGGCCGCAACGGCGCCGGGCGCAGCACCGCCCTGCAGGCGCTGGCCGGGACGGTGCCGCTGTCGTCCGGCCGGGTGCTCTGGCACGCCGGGGCGGGCGCTCCGCGCGACATCACCCGGCTGGAGACCTACCGCCGGGCCCGGCTCGGCATCTGCCTGGTCCCGTCCGAGCGGGCGGTCTTCCCCTCGCTCTCGGCGGCGGAGCACCTGTCGCTGCTGGGGCCCGGCGGCCGGGCGGCGGCGGAGGCGCTGTTTCCGGAGCTGCTTCCACTGCTGGGCCGCCCGGCCGGCCGGCTCTCCGGCGGCGAGCAGCAACTGCTGGCCCTGGCCCGGGCGTTGGCCGGGCCCGCGCGACTGCTGCTGTTGGACGAGCCGGGGCGCGGGCTGGCCGGTCCGGTGCTGGACCGGGTCAGGTCCGCACTGGCGGCGGCGGTGGCGGCGGGCCGGACGGTGGTGCTGGCCGAGCAGACGCCCCCGCCCGCGCCGCTGCGGCCCGACCTGGTCTACCGGATCCATCGGGGCGCGGTGGCCTTCGCCGGCGAGCCCGGCACGGAACCGCCGGAGCGGTAGCACGCCGCACGCACGACAACAGCGCGGCAACCCGGATGAACGGGTTGCCGCGCCGCAGTCAGGACTCGCGCTGGTGTCAGCCGAGGGAGATGACCTGGCCCGGGAAGATCAGGTTCGGGTTGCCGCCGATGACGGAGGCGTTGTCCTGGTACAGGTGCTGCCAGGTGGTGCCGTGGGCGGCCGCGATGGCGCTCAGGGTGTCACCGGACTGCACGGTGTAGCTGCCGGCGGCGGTGGAGCTCGCGACCGGGGCGGAGCCGGTCACGGGCGCGCTCGGCGCGGGGGTGCTGGCGGCGACCGGGGCGCTGCTGGCGACCGGGGCGGCGGTGTTCGAGCCGCTGTTGCTGCTGGAGTTCGAGCTGCTGCTGGAACCGGTGGCAGCGCTGGAGCTGGAGCTGCTGCTGCTCGAGGAGGAGCTGGAGCTGCTGGCCGCGGTGCTCACCTGGGCGGGGGCGCCACCGGCGGTGAGGCCGGCCTGGGGGCCGCAGACCGGCCAGGCGCCGGGGCCCTGGGAGGCGAGGACGGCCTCGGCGACGGTGATCTGCTGGCCCTGGGTGGCCAGGTTGGCCGAGGGGGCGTACGCGGTGCCACCGAAGGCGGCCCAGGTGGACGGGGTGAACTGCAGGCCACCGTAGAAGCCGTTGCCGGTGTTGGCCGCCCAGTTGCCACTGCTCTCGCACTGCGCGACGGCGTCCCAGGTGGAGACCGAGGCAGCGGAGGCGGTGGTGGCGGTGACCAGACCGGCCACGGGGGCGGCGACGACCACACCGGCGATGACGGCCGCACGGATGCGGCTGTTGCGCTTGGCCTTGCCGTCAACGGCAGTGGCGGCGGTGATGGCAGCGTCGTTCTCACGGCGGAAGATCATGAAGTCCCTCTCGACAGCCCCGGCGGGACGGCGGAAGGCATGCCGAAGCAAGCCTCGATCCGCTCGGTCCCGTCTCTTGGGACGGCCGGATCGCGCAGGGGGCGCAGGCCGGTCGTCCCGACACCCGCCACGCGCCGCCGGCCTGTGTGTGACGGCGGCGGGCAGGTGCTCCCGATGCGAATCAGGAGTGGACCTGCGGAGGCGGGCGAACCCGGGTGGTGCTCGTTGCACCGGGTGTTGAACGTAAGCAACCTTGGGTGAGCATTCAAATAATTCGGTTTAGCCCCAGGTCAGGCCGCCGTTACCGGTGGTATTGATCTCGTACAAAAGTCACATAAGGGACATTTGCCAGCTATTGCCGATCTTTGAGGCCCCTCCGAGTGGCCGGTGCCACACAGATGTGCTGGTGAGCCGTGCCACATGGTCGACCTGGAGTCACGATCGGCCCACCCCGGGTAGCAAAGGATCAGGCCTTTCCCCGACTGGATCGCGTCCAACCGTGACCCGGACCACACCTGGTCCGTTTGTCATCACGGCTGAGGCAGTCCCGCCCCCGGCCCTCCGCTCCCGCAAACCAAGGAGTCTTCGTGCCGCGCTTGATCGACGTCAGCGACGAGGTACGTGCCGAGATCGGTGACGACGAGGCCGATCGGCTGCTCGCCGGGGCCACCGCTCCGGATCGATACGACTGCACCTCCTGCCGCGCCCCCGGCGACGTCGGGCTCGACCCGACGGCGACCGTGCTGTTCGTCGGCGAGGAGACCGCCGTACTGGCCTTCGCCCACTCCCGCTGCATCCCCTCTCAGGTGATCCCGGTCGCCGAGGAGCAGCTGCTCGGCGCGGTGGCCAGCATCAACCAGCCCCGCGCCGAGTCCTACGAACCGCTCGCGCCGGCCCCCGCGCCGGTATCCGGCCAGGAGCCCACCTCGGCGGTCCTCGGCGTCACCTGCGGCCTGGTGCTGTGCAAGTACGGGCCGCACGCCGGTGCGCCCCGGGCCGCACTGGTGGTCGAGCCGACCGGACCGGTGGGCCGCCCCGGCAGCAGCTTCGGCCAGGACCACTTCGTCGAGCTGCTCCTCGATCACGGCTTCGACCAGGTCGCCGATGTCGACCAGCCGCCGGCCGAGCTGCGCGGCTGGTCCGTGCTGATGGCGATGGGCCAGCTGCACGCGGTGCTCCAGCCCGCCCAGGGCGGCGGCACCGTCGCCTGGTGGCAGGCGCACCAGCCGCTGCAGGTCACCGACGCCTGGCGGGCCGCCGCCAACCAGCAGGGGGAGGTGGTGATGTACGCGGCCCCGGCCGGCAGTATCGGCCGCCAGCCCCGGGAGGACCTGATGCGGCTGGCGATGGACAGCGCGGCGCAGCGAGGACTGCTGCTCGGGGCGGTCCTGCCGCTCGCCGGCACCTGAGTCGACCCGGGCAGTCGACCAGGGCAGTCGACCGGGCGATTCGCCCCGACCGGCCCCGGACCGAAGCGTCCGGGGCCGCATCCCAGGGGGCGGCCGGTCGTTGGCCATGGTGTGCAGACCTACAATTCCTTCCTCCCACCGCGCCGCCCCGTCGAGCACGGAGCCCCGTACCCGTCGCCGGGCCCGGGCTTCCTCCCGGCGCTCTCGCAGCAGGCCGTCCCGCAGCCCCGGGTGCCCAGTGGATCGGGCCCCTGGACGGCCGAGGCCGGGGAGCCCTCCGCGACGCCGATCTTCGACGCGCTCTACTCCGAATTCCGGCGGCTGTTCCGGGCGCTGCCGGGCGACCGGTGCGGTGAGGAGGACCTCTCCTTCACCGCCTTCGGTACCGGCCGCGCGACCGGCTACGCCCCCTGGGAGTACGGCGGCCTCGCAGAGCCACGGGCGGTCTTCGCTGGCCGCGGGACCCGGGCCGGCACCGGGCGCCCCCAGCCCGCTGCCACCGGGGCCGCGCCGACCGGTCCCGGGCCCCGGGAAGTCCGACGGCCCCGGCACCGAAAATCCGTAGGGCCCGGTACGATCATCCTGCCGCTACCGCTACTGCTACTACTGCACTTCTTGCGGCCGCGCTTCTCGCGCACCCGTACGGAGATCGTCGATCGGGGTGCCGACGAAGCCGAACTCCTCGCGCAGCCGGCGCTCGACGAACCGCCGGTAGCCGTGCCTCGATGAAGCCCGAGGCGAAGAGCACGAAGCGCGGCGGCTTCGCCCCGGCCTGGGTGCCGAACAGGATGCGCGGCTGCTTGCCGCCGCGCACCGGGTGCGGGTGCGCGGCGACCAGCTCGCCGAGGAAGGCGTTGAGCCGCCGGTCGGCGATCCGGGTCTCCCAGCCCGCCGAGCGCGGTCTCGATCGCCGGCACGAGCTTGCTCCATGTGGCGGCCCGGTGAGCGCCGAGACGTTCACCCGGGGTGCCCACTGCGACCTGGACCAGCTCCTGCTCGATCTCGCGCTCCAGGTAGTAGCGGCGCTCCTCGTCGAGCGTGTCCCACTTGTTGTACGCGATGACCAGGGCGCGGCCCGGCCTCGACGACCTTGGTGATGATCCGCAGGTCCTGCTCGGCGATCGGCTCGCTCACGTCGATCAGGACGACGGCGACCTCGGCCTTCTCGATCGCGGCGGCGGTGCGCAGCGAGGCGTAGTAGTCCGCGCCGTCGGTCTGGTGCACCCGGCGGCGGATGCCGGCGGTGTCGACGAACCTCCAGGTGCGTGCCGCCGAGCTCGATCAGCTCGTCGACCGGGTCGCGGGTGGTGCCCGGCCATCTCGTTGACGACGACCCGGTCCTCCCCGGCGACCTTGTTCAGCAGGAGGACTTGCCGACGTTGGGACGGCCGATCAGCGCGACCCGGCGCGGGCCGCCGTGCGGGATGCCGCCGAAGACCTGCTCGGGCGCGGGCGGCAGCTGTCCGAGGATCGCGTCGAGCAGGTCGCCGGAGCCGCGTCCGTGCAGCGCGGAGACCGGGTAGCGGCTCGCCCAGGCCGAGCGACCACAGCGCCGCCGCGTCGGCCTCGCCGGCGGGTCGTCGACCTTGTTGGCGCACCAGCACGACCGGCTTGCCGCGCCTTGCGGCATCAGCCCGACCAGGCCTCGTCGGTGTCGGTCGGGCCGACCGTGGCGTCCACCACGAACACCACCGCGTCGGCGATCTCGATCGCGATCTCGGCCTGCGCGGCCACGCTGGCGTCCAGGCCGAAGACGTCCACCTCCCAGCCGCCGGTGTCGACCACGCTTGAAGCGGCGGCCGGTCCAGTTGGCCTCGTACGTCGACCCGGTCGCGGGTGACGCCCGGGGCGTGTCCTCGACCACCGCCTCGCGGCGGCCGATGATCCGGTTCACCAGGGTCGACTTGCCGACATTGGGGCGCCCGACGACGGCGAGGACGGGCAGCGGGCCCTCCTCGGCCAGACTGCCGATCTCCTCCGGGTCGAAGCCCTCCTCGGCCGCGAGCGCCATGAACTCGGCGTAGTCCGCCGCGTCCAGCGCGCCCTCGCCGCCGCTGTTGCCGACGATCTCGTTGCTCATGTGCCCGTGCCAACTCTCGTTCGTGGTCGCCCCGGTGGGGCGCTCAAAGCTCAATGGGGTGGGTCTGCGTCCGGGCCCTGGGGGCGTCCGCCGCCGGACGTTGAACGCTCAGGACCGCCGGGGCCGGTGCACCGGGACGGCGACCCGGCCGAGCACCAGCTCGATGATCCGCTCGACGACCTGCTCCGGCGTCATCTCGCCGGTGTCGACCTCGACCGCGTCGTCGGCCTTGGCCAGCGGCGAGGTCGCCCGCCCGGAGTCGGCGGCGTCGCGGCGCTCGATGTCGATCAGGATCGCGGTGATCCCCGCCGCGTCGGTGACTCCCAGCTGCGCGGCCCGGCGGGCGGCCCGGATCTCCGCCGAGGCGGTCAGGTATACCTTGAGGTCCGCCCGGGGGAAGACCACGGTGCCCAGGTCCCGGCCCTCGGCGACGATGCCGACCGGTGCGGCGGTGGCGGAGCCGCGCTGCAGCTCGACCATCCGGCTGCGGACATCGGGGACCGCGGAGACGGCGCTGACGGCGGCGGTGACCTCGGGGCCCCGGATCGGGCCGGAGACGTCCACCCCGTCCACGGTTATCGTCGGTCCCGCCGCGTCCGTGCCGGAGACCACCACCGGCTTGCCGGAGGCCAGCGCCACCGCGTCGGCGTCCTCGACGTCCACGCCGTTCTCCAGCAGCCAGTAGGTCATCGCCCGGTACATCGCGCCGGTGTCCAGGAAGCTCAGGCCCAGCCGCGCGGCGATCTCCCGGGAGACGGTGGACTTGCCGGTGCCGGCCGGGCCGTCGAGGACGACGACCACCGGGGCGCCCGCCGTCACCACAGGGCCGGCCGGCACCAGGTCGTCGGCGATCGCCGGAGCGTCCGAGCGGTCGGCAGTTTCCACGGTGAACGTCCTTCTCTACGGCTTCTCTACGGCGCGGCGGACATGGGGTCTCCCCCAAGGTTACCGGTCCGAGCGCACCCGCCAGCCCCGCTCGGTCAGCGCGACGGTCAGCACGGGCGCGGCCGAGGGTGCGACTATCAGCTGGACCAGGCCGGCCTGCTGGCCGGTGGAGTGCTCGATCAGCACGTCCTCGATGTTGACCCCGGCCCGTCCGGCCTCGGCGAACAGCCTGGCCAGCTCGCCGGGCTGGTCGCCGATGAGCACCGCGACCGTCTCGTAGCGGGTCGGCGGGGCCCCGTGCTTGCCGGGGATCCGGGCCCGGCCGGCGTTGCCGCGGCGCAGCACGTCCTCGACGGCATGGGCGCCCTGGCCGCGCTCGGCCTCGTCGGCGGTCTCGAGCGCGCGCAGCCCGGCGACCGCGCCGCCGAGGTCGGCGGCCAGCTCCTCCAGCACGTCGGCGACCATCCCGGCGTTGGCGCTGAGGATCTCCACCCACATCGCCGGGTTGGAGGCGGCGATCCGGGTGGTGTCGCGGATGCCGGGACCGGCCAGCCGCACCGCGTTCTCCTCGGCCTGCTCCAGCCGGGCGGCGACCAGGCTGGCCAGCAGCTGCGGGGTGTGCGAGACCAGGGCCACCGCGCGGTCGTGCGCCGCCGCGTCCATCACCACGGGCACCGCTCCGCACAGCGCGACCAGCTCCAGCGCGGCGTTCAGGGTGTCGGTATCGGTCTCCGGCGTCGGGGTCAGCACCCAGGTCCGGCCCTCGAACAGGTCGGCCCGCGCGGCCAGCGGCCCGTTGCGCTCCGCCCCGGCCATCGGATGGCTGCCGATGTAGTGGACGGTGTCGCAGCCCAGCGCGGCGATGTCACGGCGCGGCCCGGCCTTGACGCTGGCCACGTCGGTGTAGCAGCGGGCCAGGTCCTCCCGCTGGCAGTCGGCCAGGACGGAGGCGATCAGCGCCGGTGGGACGGCGATGATCGCCAGGTCGACCGGGGCGGCGGGCTCGTCCAGGGTGCCGGCCCCGAGCGAGGCGGCCGTCCTGGCGGCGTCCGGGTCGGCGTCCCGCAGATGGACCGTTATTCCGCGCGCGGTGAGCGCGAGGGCGGCGGAGGTGCCGATCAGTCCGGTGCCGATGACGGCGGCAGTGCGCATGGCGGCTACGTCCTTCGGAGAGCCTGCGGGTCGGAGTGTGCGGGACCATGATTCCCCATCCGGGCGACGTCCCGGCGCGGCGACCGATCGGGTCGGGGCGCAGGCCGACCCGATCAGCGCAGCGGTGCGGCCCCCCACGCGCCGCCACAGTAGCCACCGCGCCCAGCATCCGGAATCGCCGGTCCATGAGCTGAGACGCCGGGGAGCCGGGACGGCGGTCGTGTAGCGTCCCTGGGCGTGAGCGAGAACAGCACCCAGCAGGACAGCAGCGCAGCGCAGGACGCCGTGCAGGACCGGGTCTACGTCGGCAAGGCCGGACCGGACGCCGCGCTGGACCGGGGTTGGCTGCTGGGCCACTTCAAGCCGGAGGGCGACGCCCGGCACAGCGAGGACGTCGAGATCAAGTGGGGCGTCCACCCGCCCGGCGACACCCGCGCCCAGTGGGTCGTCGGCGAGCAGCGGACCGCCCTGCTGGTCCTGATCAGCGGCCGGTTCCGGGTCGAACTCCCGGGGCGCAGCGTGCTGTTGGCCGAGCAGGGCGACTATGTCGTCTGGGGTCACGGGGTCGACCACTCCTGGATCGCCGAGGAGGAGTCGGTGGTGCTCACCGTCCGCTGGCCCTCCGTCGCCGGCTACGCCGTCCCCTGAGAGCGGTCGGTCGGCGGCGGCCGGGTCGGCCCGACCGCCGCCGACCCGCGTGCCGGACGGTCAGGGCGCGGAGTCGGGCAGGTTGGAGTAGATCTGGTACATGTCCTCGGGCGTCTCGCCCGGACTGTTCCAGGTCGATCCCCCGGCAGGCCGAGCTTGTTCTCGGTGTACTGGGTGCTGACGTCGACGCACTTGTCCTGGTTCGCCACCTGGACGTTGGTCCCGTTGAGCGCCGCCGAGGTGTCGACCGGGGCGGCGGAGGTCTTGCCCCCAGGGAAGGACGTGCCGCTGGTCCAGTCCGTGCCGAGGGTCAGCACCAGCCCGCTGCCGCTGCCCGCCCGGACGTCCTTGGCCGGCAGCCCGAGCGCCTTGGCGACGGTCTGCGCCTCGCCCGCGTCGCCGGAGCCGTAGACCAGCGAGCTGGTGGGGACATGGGCCGGAGCGTCGCCGGCGCTGGTGCCGGAGCCGAAGCCGTCGCTGCGGAGCCCCGTGGCGACGACGCCCGCCTGGCCATTGGCGCCGCTGCCGTTCTCCACGGCCACATTGATGTCGGCCGGCGGGACGGCGGGCGCGGAGCTGGTCCCCGGCGTGGCGGTGGCGGCGACGGCGTGGCCGGCCCCGGTGGTGGCACCGCTGCTCGCGGTCAGCGACTGGTCGTTGATGATCGCGTTGAACAGGACCGGGGCATCGGGTCCCTCGACCACGTCGCCGTTGTGCAGCAGGACCGGGTCCGTCGGCTGGACGTTCTGCATCGTGGTGAAGGTGATCCGGTTGGTGGACACCTTGTTCAGGTCCTGCACGAGGCCGAGCAGCTTGGGAATGGTGCCGATGTTGTCGCTGACCGTCAGCGCCTTGGTCGCGGCCTGGGCGATGCTGTACATGTCGCCGACGTTGGACAGGGTGCCGTTGGACTTCAGGGTGTTGATCATCTGGGTGAAGAAGACATGGGTGGCCGTGGTGCGGCCGGCGTTGTCGCTGCCGTCGCCGAAGGAGTCACGGGTGCGCAGGAACTCCAGTGCCGCCTTGCCCTTCAGCATATGGGTGCCCTGCTTCAGCTTGAGGCCCGAGTTGATGTCGTAGAACGAGTGGTTGAAGCAGAGGTCGACCCCGCCGAGGGCGTCGGATATCTGCTCCACACCGTTGAAGTCGACCATGGCGTACTCGTCGATGGTGATGCCGGTGAGCTTGTGCACGGTCATCGCGGTGCACGTGGGGCCGTACTGGAGGCTTGAGTTGATCTTTCCGGACTGGCCGGACTCGGTCGCCTTGGTCGTCGGGTCGACACAGTCGGCGAGATGGGCGTAGGTGTCGCGGGGGATGCTCATCACGGTGATGTTGCTGCGGTCCGCCGAGAGGTGCACCACCATCTCCACGTCCGCGTTGGCGCCTGCACCGCCGTTGCCGCAGGCACCGCCGTCCCGGCAGTCGGCGGCGGTGTCCCGGGTGTCCGAACCGATCAGCAGCAGGTTGAGCGGCTTCCGTCCGAACGGGTCGGCCTTCTCCACGCCCACCGCGGCGGCCTGGTTGCTGCCGGTGTAGAGGGCGTCGTGGTGGATGTTGCCGCTGAGCTGGAAGTACAGGTAGGTCGCGCCGCCCGCGGCCACCGCCACCACGCCGGCGGTGCTCAGGCCCACGATCTTCAGCACCCTCCGTCGCCGACGCCGCTGGACCAGCCGCACCGTGCTGCGCGAGCCCTCCGGCTCCAGCAGGCCCGCGCCCGTGCTCGTGCCCGTGTCGTCGCCCGCGCCGTCGACCGGTGCCTTCGGGGACCGCCCCGCCGCCCGCCGCCCGCTCATCCGCGCACCTGCGCCCCGGGTATGGAAAGCAGCCATTTTCGGTCCGACGAGCGACCAACGAGGCACAGCATGGGCAATCCTCCAAGATGCGTCGGCCGCCCGGCAGCCGGGCTGGGCGTATACGACCGCGCAACCGTGCGGACGCAGTCGGATGGCCAAAGGTTGCACGCCGGAAGGACTTTGACTGTCCGTGGAGCAGCGCGTACGCGCTGCTCACGGCGGTTGGGCCGGCTTGTCCGCTGATATCCCGGTTGGTCGCCACGATTCGCTCCGAGGCGGTCCGAGCCGGTCCGAGCCAGTCCGGGTACGGCTCAGCGCAGCAGGAAGCCGCGGATCCGGCGCAGCCCCCAGGCCGTGGCGAGGCCGCCCAGCGCGGCCAGGTAGAGCACCGGCGGCACCAGCCCGGCGCCGAGTTCGCCGAGGGCGACCCCGCGCACCAGTCGGATGCTCTGATACAGCGGAAGGCACTCCACCACCACCTGCACCGGCCGCGGGTACACGCCGAGCGGGTAGAACGTGGTGGCGAACAGGAACATCGGCAGCATCACGAGCTGGATCAGCTGGAAGTCCTGCCAGTTGCGCAGGTACGTGACCACCACCAGGCCGGCCGCGGCGAAGCCGAAGCCGATCAGCGCGGCGGCCGGGACGACCAGCACGATCCAGGGCGAGACCGCCAGCCCGAAGGCCGTCACCACCACCAGGAACGCCGTGCTGACCAGCGTGCCGCGCAGCAGCGCCCAGAAGATCTCGCCGAGGCCGATGTCCCGCACGGTCACCGGCGTGGCCAGCATCGAGTCATAGGTCGCGGTCCAGCTTCAGCTTGGCGAACATGTTGAAGGTGGTCTCGTTCATGGCGCCGTTCATCGCCGCCGTCGCCAGCAGGGCCGGCGCGACGAACGCCGCGTAGCGCACGGCCTCGGCCCAGCCGAGCGACGATGCTGCCGACCAGCACGCCGATGCCGACGCCGATCGACAGCAGGTAGAGCACCGGCTCGAAGATCTCCGCGAGCAGCACGTACCAGGTATGCCGGTAGATCATCACCTGGCGCTCGACGAGCACGCCGACGCGCAGCCGGGACCGCGTGTGCGGTGGCGAGCAGCCATGGGGCGAGGGGCCTGCCCTTCCTTGGGTCGGCGTCAGCTGGCAGGCAGCCGGTGTACGTGCGGCGTCCGGCGAGGCCCGACGCTGGCCAGCGCCCCAGGTAGACCAGGCGCGCACGGCGGTCGGACCGGCGGTCGCGTCGTGCCAGCGCGATCGACCGGCACAGCTGGACGCCGTGCCACAGCGGCGCTGAACAACACCGATGTCGCGCAGCCAGACCGGGCAGCTGCGCGGCGGAGAAGAAGGTCCCGGAGAACATGTAGAGCGGCATGATGACGAAGCGGAAGACCGCGTTCAGCTGGCCGGCCGGGTCCGCGGTGACCGCGAAGGCGGTCACCGGGAGCGGCGAAGGCCAGTCCGGTGAGCAGCGCGCAGAGGATCAGCAGCAGCGCGGGCAGCGGGGCGACGACGCCGAAGGCGGTGAGCACGAGGGTGAACGCGGTGCAGCTGATGAGGATCCGGAAGGCGATGAACAGCAGGTGGCCGTCGAGGATGTCGGTCGGCCGCATCGGGGTCGCCGCCGCCGCCCGGTAGTTGCCGCCGGTCGCGGGCGGACTGGAACACCGAGCCGCCCGATTCGACGGTGGCGGTCTGCATCGCGGCGGCGGCCAGCAGGCCCGGGCGCGACGAACGACAGGTACGAGGCGCCGCCGAGGTAGCTGCTGTGCCCGTGGTCGACGAGCTTGCCGAGGCCGACGCCCATCGCGGTGAGGAACAGCAGCGGATTGG
This sequence comes from uncultured Actinomycetota bacterium, assembly GCA_963743515.1. Lineage (GTDB taxonomy): Bacteria > Actinomycetota > Actinomycetes > Streptomycetales > Streptomycetaceae > Streptacidiphilus. The sequence continues at coordinate 256,758 of CAVUQN010000027.1, read as the reverse complement.
CGATGCTGATCACCACCGTGCCGCGCCAGGTGCGGCGGTAGCGGTGCAGCCAGTAGCCGAACTCGCGCAGCGCCGGCGCCGGCGGTCGCGCCAGGGGGTACGACATGGGGTCCTTCCGGTCGGTCGGGGCTCGGTCGGGGCTTCAGTCGATCAGGCTGCGGCCGGTCAGCCGGAGGAAGACGTCCTCCAGCCCGGAGCGGCGGACCAGGGCGGTGGCGGGGGAGAGCCCCCGGGCATGGACCGCGGCGAGGGCGGCCTCGCCGTCCTCGGTGTAGAGCAGCAGCCGGTCCGGCAGCGGCTCCAGCCGCTCGGTCAGCTCGACCAGGTCCGGAAGTGAGGTCAACTTCTCGGCCATCGTCGGCTGTTGGTCGACCGGGAAGCGCAGTTCCAGCACCTCGCGGCTGGCGTGGGCGGCGATCAGTTCGCCCGGCGTGCCCTCGGCGGCGATCCGGCCGCCGTCCATCACCACCAGCCGGTCGCAGAGCTGTTCGGCCTCGTCCATGTAGTGGGTGGTCAGGATCAGCGTGACGCCGTCGTTCTTGAGCTGGTAGAGCCGCTCCCAGAGCAGGTGCCTGGCCTGCGGGTCCAGGCCGGTGGTCGGTTCGTCCAGGAGCAGGATCTCCGGCTCGTTGATCAGCGCCCGGGCGATCGTCAGCCGCCGTCGCATGCCGCCGGAGAGCGCCTCCACCTGCTCGTCCGCCTTGTCCGTCAGCCGGGCGAACTCCAGCAGTCGAGCCGTGCGCTCGCGGATCAGCGGCTCGGGCAGCCCGAAGTAGCGGCCGTAGATCAGCAGGTTCTCACGCACTGTCAGTTCGGTGTCCAGGGTGTCGTCCTGGGGGACCACGCCGATCCGGGAGCGGATCTGCGAGCCCTCGGTGGCGGCGTCCAGGCCGAGGATCCGCAGGCTGCCGCCGGAGAGCGGGGAGACGCAGCCGATCATGCGCATGGTCGAGGACTTGCCGGCCCCGTTGGGTCCGAGGAAGCCGAAGGCCTCGCCGGCGGTCAGGCTGAAGTCGATGCCGTCCACGGCGGTGAACCCGCTCGGTTGGTAGACCTTGCGCAGCTCTCTGGCCTCCACCAGCTGCTGTCGGTCGGGCGCGGTCACAGGGCAGTCCCCTCACTCACGGTCCTGTTGGGCGGACAGCACAGGAACGTAGCAGCGGGGACAGATCACAGCAATGAATTAACAGGGTTGCGCAAAATCACGACCACGCTGATTCGCCGGTTACCGGGACCAAGCGGTCCGGAACGGACGGAGGCCCGGTGACATGGCGTCACCGGGCCTCCGCGGAAGTCGTGTCGGGCTCAGGGCAGCTGCTTCTCGACGGCGGCGTGCCCCTCCTCCGCCAGTCGCCGGCGGGCCCACTCCAGGCTGGCCGGGGTCACGTCGCGTCCGCTCGCCAGCACCAGGTCCTCGGCCGAGACCTCCCCCTCGCCCCCGGTGTGCAGCAGCCGGTCCGGAGTGACCTCGTCCGGGGTGGGCCGGCGCACGGTCTCGCCGTCCGCGAGGGTCACGCCGTAGCGGCGCTGGAACTTCGCGATCTCGCCCTGGGGGTCGACGGTGCGGGCCCGCCCGGTGTGGAACGGGTGGCTCTCGGCGGAGATCTCCACGTCCACCACCGGGTACTTGTTGCCGTCGTCCCACTCGATGGTCTGCCCGCTGGTCGCGGTGGACCGGGTGAGGAAGGCGTAGCCGGCCGAGCGGTCCCGGAAGACGACCGGGTGGTAGTCGGGATGGCTGTCCTGCTTCATGGCGCTGGCTCCTCGTCTCGTGCCTGCTGTCTCAAGCCTGCTCGCTCGTGCTGCCTTTGTCGTGCTCAGCCCCTGTCGTGCTCGGCGCAGCGGCCGCTGTGGTCGCAGTAGGGCGGGTTCCCGGTCCGGTCGCAGCTGCAGAGCATCGCCCTGGTCGCGGTCTCCGGCCCGTCCGGGGTCTCGATCCGCAGGTCGCCGTGCAGGTGCAGCACGCCGTCCGGGCGCCGGGTGACCCGGGTCGGGACCGGTGGCTGCTCGTCCGGGCCGCCGTCGGTGCGGCGGTAGCGGAGGGCCCCGCTGGGGCAGCGCCGGATCACCTCGGCGACGGCGTCCGGTGGGGCCCCGTCGGGGTCGATCCATGGTCTGCGCTCCGTGTCGAAGACCCCGGGCAGCCCGCGGACGCACTCGGCGGCGTGCAGGCAGCGGCCGACCTCGTACTCGACGGTGATGCCGCGGCCCGGGTAGCTCTTGGTTCGTTGGTCTGCCATCACGGCCTCCGGTCCTCCACCCGCTCAGTCCGTGACCTGGCTGCGGTTGGTGTAGAGCAGGTCCTGGTAGTCGGGGTGGCGCGCGATCCACTCGGCGTAGAAGGGGCAGACGGCGACCACCTCGTCCCCGTCGGCGCGGGCCCGGTCCAGCGAGGTCCGCGCCAGCGCGGAGCCGACGCCCCGGCCCTCGTAGCGTGGGTCGACCTCGGTATGGACGAAGGCGATCAGCCCGGGCGCGCGGATGTACTGGGCCAGACCGGCCAGCTCTTCCCCGTAGCGGGCCTGGTACTGGTGGGCGCCGGGGACGTCCGTGACGTCGGGGGGTGCTGCGGTCAACGGTTCCGGCTTTCGCGTCGTCGGGCGGCGGAGCGCGCTCCGTCTCGGTTGCTCCAGCATCTGCCGCACGGCGGCCCGGCGCGACCGCACGGGAACCGGGCGGGTGACACGGCCGGTGACCGCTGCCGGTCACGGAGGTGGCAGCAGGTGCCGGGCGGTGGGCTCGTCGTCGGCCAGCCTCCGCGCCCGCTCCAGCAGTTCGACGTCGTAGCCGGTCAACCGCCCGCTGTGCTGCCGCAGATGCTCGGACCAGGAGGCGACCTCGAAGACCTCCACCCAGACCTCCGGGTCGGCCGAGTCCTGGTACAGCGCCCACCGGTACGCCCCGGTGCGCCGACGGGAGGTGCCGACCGCCTGCATCGCGGCCCGGAACTCCGCCGTCCGCCCGGCGCCGACCCGGTAGGCCACCTCGACCAGCACCGGTCCGTCCTCGGGGTCCAGGTCCAGCGCCAGGGCCGGCTCGGGCCAGGGCGCGACGATGCTGCGGTCCAGGCTCGCGCCCAGCGACCGCAGCGGCCAGCGGAGCAGCGACACTGCACTGAGCAGCAGCAGCCCGGTGGCGGCCAGCAGCGTGGTCGGGGTGCCCAGGGCGCTCGCGGCCAGGCCCCAGACCAGGGCGCCGATGCCCTGCCCGCCCAGGAAGACCATCAGGTAGACCGCCAGGCCGCGGGCCCTGACCCAGGCCGGCAGGGTCAGTTGGAGCGCGGTGTTGAGGATGGACAGCGCGTACAGCCAGCCGGCTCCGGCCGCCACCAGCGCGACCGCGACCGGCAGCGGCTGTCGCAGCAGTGCGGCGGCAACCGTGCCGAGGGCGAAGGCCAGGGTGCTCAGCGCCAGCAGCCGGCCGTCGCTGACCACCGCCCGGACCCGCTTGAGGCTCACCGCGGCGAGGATCGAGCCCAGGCCCAGGGCGGCCAGCAGCAGCCCGTAGCCGCCCGAACCCAGTCCGAGCCTGGACTGCGAGACCACCGGCAGCAGGCCCCAGAGCGCGGACGCCGGCAGCACGAACAGCGCGGCGCGCAGCATCAGCCGCCGCACGCCCGGGGCGTGCCGGACGTAGCGGGCGCCGGAGACCAGCGCCGGGCGCAGCGGCTCGGGGACGCCCTCGGCCCCGGGCGCGCGCCGCCAGGCGGCCAGCGCCGCCAGCACCCCGAGGAAGGAGACGGCGTTGATCGCGAAGACCGTGTCCACGCCGCTCACCGCGACCAGCAGTCCGGCCAGGGCCGGTCCGACCGCCCGGGCCAGGTTGACGTTGAGGCTGCCGAGCGCCGCCGCCGCCGGGATCTGCGGCCGGGGCACCAGCTCCGGCTGGATCGCCTGCCAGCCCGGGCTGGTCAGCGCCTGCGCGCAGCCGAGCAGGAAGGTGAGGGTGAGCAGCACGGCGGGCGTGGTCAGCCCGGCCGCCGTCAGCCCGGCCAGGGCGCCGCTGATCAGCGCCATCAGCAGGGCGAGCACCAGCAGCAGCCGGCGCCGGTCGAGCACGTCGGCGAGCACGCCGGCCGGCAGCGAGAGGAAGAGCACCGGCAACAGCGAGGCCGCCTGGACGGCGGAGGTGAGGGTGGCCGCGTGCGGCTGGTGGACCAGCATCCACTGTGCGCCGACGGTCTGCATCCAACTGCCGACGTTCGAGCCGAGCTGGGCGATCCAGAGCATCCGGAACGCGGGCAGCCGGAGCGGGGCCCAGGCCGAGGCGTCGCCGCCGGTCGGCGTGCCAGCGGTTGATGTGCCGGCGGTCGGCGATTCCGCCATCGGTCGTCCCCCAGGATCCCGCAGCCCGGTCGCGCGGTCGTTCGCGCATCGGTCACGACAGTACGACGGATCGGTGGCTCCCGCGCTGCGAAACCGTTCGCTCAGACGGCGGGGGCGGGCCGCGCCGCCTCCCAGGCGAACCCGTCCGGGTCGGTGAAGGGCCCGGCGTCGCCGCCGAGCACGATCCGGTGCGACCCGGTGCCGTCGACCGGGACGCCGGCGTCCTTGGCCAGCGCCTTGCGTCCGTACAGCGCCAGCTTGACCGGGCTCGACGGGGTGGCGAACTCGACGTACTTGCGGCCGAAGCTCTTCGCCACCGCCAGGCCGTGGTCGACGTAGAACCGCTTGCTCGCGGCCACGTCCGCGGCTCCGATCAGCAGCACCATCTCGTCGAACGCGAGGGCGGCCGGGCCCGAGTCCTTCTTGGTCGAGGTCGCGACCTTCCAGATCGCGCCGTCCGGGGCCTGGACGACGCCGCCGTAGCCCCAGAACGACTTGGCGGCCGGCTTCAGCGCAGTGGCGCCGGCGTCGAGTGCGGCGCCGACGAGGGCGTCGACATCGGCCGGCTGGGAGGTCGTGAGTGACAGCGTGTAGCCGCGGAAGCCTGAGGTCGGCGCTTCCGATGCGCGCAGGTGTACCCGGTCGCCCAGGCCGAGCGCGGCGTAGAAGTGGGCGGCGGCCGCGGGGTCGGCCACCTCGAGGGTGAGGGTTTCAATGGAAGCCATGCCCATGACGCTAGGCGCGGTCCGCTCACCCGCGCTTCTCGAATCCTGACCGGTCCTGCTCGTTCCCCGCCGGTCTTGCGGCGGCCGTCCGGTTCGGACAGGCTCGTCCCCATGAGCGGTCAGTTCGGTGACTTCCAGAACGAGATCTACTTCAGCGGCCTGTTCGGCACGCTGCCCACGCTGCCGATGGCCTTCGCCGAGCTGGACCGACGGGCCGAGGCCGCGCTGCCGCCCTCCGTGTGGTCCTATGTCGTGGGCGGCGCGGGGGACGAGTTCACCCAGCGGGCCAACGTCCGGGCGTTCGAGCAGTGGGGCGCTGATGCCCCGGATGCTGGTCGGCGCCGCGCAGCGGGACCTGACCGTGGAGCTGTTCGGGCTGACCCTGCCCTCGCCGCTGTTCCTGGCCCCGATCGGGGTGATCGGCCTGTGCGCCCAGGACGGCCACGGCGACCTCGCCACCGCCCGGGCCGCCGCCCGGCCTCGGGCGTGCCGATGATCGCCTCCACGCTCTCGGTCGACCCGCTGGAACAGGTCGCCGAGGAGTTCGGCGACACCCCCGGCTTCTTCCAGCTCTACACCCCGACCGACCGCGAGCTGGCCGAGAGCCTGGTCGCGCGCGGGCCGAGGCGGCCGGGCTTCAAGGGCATCGTGGTCACCCTCGACACCTGGGTCACCGGCTGGCGTCCGCGCGACCTGTCCACCGGCAACTTCCCGCAGCTGCGCGGGCACTGCCTGGCCAACTACTTCACCGACCCGGTGTTCCGCTCCCGGCTGGCGAAGCCCCCGGAGGAGGACCCGGGCGCCGCCGTGCTGGCCTGGGCCCGGGTCTTCGGCAACCCGCTGACCTGGGACGACCTGGCCTGGCTGCGCTCGCTGACCGAGCTGCCGCTGATCCTCAAGGGCCTCTGCCACCCGGAGGACGTGCGCCGGGCCATGGACGGCGGCATCGACGGCGATCTACTGCTCCAACCACGGCGGCCGCCAGGCCAACGGCGGGCTGCCCGCGCTCGACGCGCTGCCCGGCGTGGTCGACGCCGCCGAGCGGCCTGCCGGTGCTCTTCGACTCCGGCGTGCGCTCCGGCGCGGACGTCGTGAAGGCGCTGGCGCTGGGCGCCACCGCCGTCGGCGTCGGCCGCCCCTACGCCTACGGGCTGGCCCTCGGCGGCGCGGACGGCATCGTCCACGTGCTGCGCTCGCTGCTGGCCGAGCTCGACCTGATCATGGCGGTCGACGGCTACCCGACCCTGGCCGACCTCGTCCCCGACGCACTGCGACGCCTGTCGCCGACCCTCGGCGAGGCGTAGTCGGGGAGGCGTGGTGGTTCGGGGAGCGCCGGCAGTTCGCGCAGTTGCCTACGCCAGGCCGAGGTCCGGGCCGAAGACCTCGTAGCTGCGCTCCGCCTGCGCGCTGCGCGGCGCCCCCCGCCAGGCCCGGCAGGCCCCCTCCTCCTCTCCCTCGGCCGCACGGTCACCGCCCCGGAGCGGGCACCGGCGCCGCCCGCGTCCGGGGCCACGCCGGCCCGAAGCCCGCGCCGGGCATTGCAACGGGCCCGGGGAGGTGGTCTGCTGATGATCCGTTCCCCGGTGGTCCGGCTCCCCGAGGGGCCGTCCGAGGGCGCGGACCGGGAGTACGGGCCGGGAGTACGGGCCGAGGAACGAGGAGCGCGGGCGATGGGCGGTTCGGCACCGGGCGAGGTCGCACTGGCGAGCGCGAAGGGGCGTTGGGTGCTGGCCACCACCGTGCTCGGCTCGGCGATGGCGATGCTCGACGGCTCGGCCGTCAACATCGCGCTGCCCCGGATCGGGGAGGACCTGCACGCCCCGCTCTCCGCGCTGCAATGGGCCGTCGACGCCTACCTGCTGACGCTCGCCGGGCTGATCCTGCTCGGCGGCGCGCTCGGGGACCGCTACGGACGGCGCCGGGTCTTCCTCACCGGCGTGGTCTGGTTCGCCCTGGCCTCGGCGGCCTGCGGGCTCGCGCCCAGCGTCGAGGTGCTGGTCGCGGCGCGGGCGCTGCAGGGGGTGGGCGGGGCGCTGCTCGCCCCCGGTTCGCTGGCGCTGATCCAGGGGATCTTCCGGGAGCAGGACCGCCCGGCGGCGGTCGGACTGTGGTCCGGGCTCGGCGGGGTGGCCGGGGCGCTCGGCCCGCTGGCCGGGGGCTGGCTGGTCGGCGGCCCAGGCTGGCGCTGGGTCTTCCTGATCAATCTGCCGCTGGCGGCGGTCGTGCTGACGATCGCCCTGCACCAGGTGCCGGAGAACCGGGACGAGTCCGCCTCCGGCCGGTTCGACCTGGGCGGCGCGGGGCTGGCCGCGCTGGCGCTGGGCTCGCTGACCGCCGCGCTGACGGCGGCCTCGACCGCGCCGACGCTCGCGGCCTGGGCGGGTGCGGCGGCGGTCGCGGCCGGCGTGGCCTTCGTGCTGACCGAGCGTCGGTCCGCCCGGCCGATGCTGCCGCTGGACCTGTTCGCCTCCCGGCTGTTCACCGTGGTGAACGTGGCGACCGTGCTGATCTACGCGGCCCTGGGCGGCGTGCTCTTCTTCCTGGTGCTGGAGCTCCAGGTGGCGGTCGGCTTCCCGCCGCTGAAGGCCGGTCTCAGCACCCTGCCGGTCACCGTGCTGATGCTGGTCTTCTCCCCGGCCGCGGCCCGGCTCGGCCAGCGGATCGGTCCCCGGCTGCCGCTGACCCTGGGTCCGCTGCTGGCCGGCGCCGGGATCCTGATGATGCTGCGGATCGGCCCCGGCGCCTCCTACGCCGCCGACGTGCTGCCGGCCGCGGTGGTGCTGGGCGTCGGGATGACGCTGCTGGTCGCGCCACTGACCGCGACCGCGCTGGCCGCCGCCGAGGACCGCCGCGCGGGCATCGCCAGCGGCGTCAACAACGCGGCGGCGCGCACCGGCAGCCTGCTCGCGGTGGCGGCGCTGCCGGCCCTGGTCGGGCTGTCCGGCACCGAGTACCAGCGGGGCACGGCGGTCGACGGGGCGTTCCGGGGCGCGATGGCGATCTGCGCCGGGCTGATGTTCGCGGCGGCACTGCTGTCCTGGCTCGCGGTGCGGCCCAAGACCCGACCGGAAACCTGACCGGAAACCTGACCCGAAACCCGACCCGGCGGCGGCCCGGTCCGGGCGTGGCCTACCGTTGGGCGGTGACCACAGTCGACACGGCCGCGCCGCGGACCTCAGCCCAGGACCGCCCCGCCCCGGTGACCGCGCCGCTGATCCGGCGGATCCTCCCGGCCGTGGCCGGCTACCTCGCCGTCCGGGCCGTGGGCCTGCTGCTCCTGCTGGCGTACGGACGCAGCCACCATCACTCGACGCTCGCCCGGCTGGCCATTGCCTGGGACGGCGGCTGGTACGTCCGGATCGCGCAGACCGGCTACCGGGTCTCCAACGGCCTGATCGGGCAGCACGGCATCCCCTACTCGCCACGGGCCTTCTTCCCGCTCTACCCCTGGCTCGCCCGGCTGCTCGAACACCCGCTTTCGGTCGGCGCGGGCACCGCGCTGGTGATCGTCTCCGGCACGGCCGGGATCGCCGCCGCCGCCGGGATCTACGCCTGTGCCGCGCATTGCAGCGGCCACCGTGCCGGGGTGCTCGCCGCCGTGCTCTGGGGCGTGCTGCCGCTCGCCGCGATCGAGAACCTGGCCTACTCCGAGGCCCTGTTCACCGCCTTCGCGGCCTGGGCGCTGTACGCGGTGCTGAGCGGACGCTGGCTCTGGGCCGGGGCGCTGACCGTGCTGGCCGGGCTGACCCGGCCCACCGCGATGGCGCTCACCGCTGCCGTCCTCCTCGCCGCGCTGCTCGAACTGCGCCGCCGGCACCGCACCGATCCGCTGCCCTGGCGCACGCTGGCCGGAGCGCTGCTGGCCCCGCTGGGCTGGGTCGGCTACATGCTCTGGACGGACTGGGTCGTCGGCTCGCCCATGGGCTACTTCCACATCCAGGACGCCTGGGGGTCGAGCTTCGACGCCGGGATATCCGCCGTCGCCTGGTACGTCGGCCTGGTCTTCGTCCACCGCTCCTGGGCCGGGCTGGTCACCGGGCTGACGACGATCGCCTATGCCTGGCTCTTCCGGGACGCGCTGCGCCGCCGTCAGCCACCGGTGCTGCTGGCCTTCAGCGCCGGTCTGCTGGTGCTGGACCTGGGCAACTCCTCCGCCCACCCGCCCCTGGCCCGCTTCCTGCTGCCCGCGTTCGCGCTGCTCTTCCCGCTGGCGGAACGGATCGCGGCGCTCCCCGCCCGCCGCCGCATCGCGCTGCTGAGCACCGCCGCGCTGCTCTCCGGCGGCTACGGCGTCTTCGTCGTCTTCCTGGGCGCGGCGCCGGCGTAGGCCGCTGACCTTAGAAGCATTTCGGGTTTGAACCCAGTAAGTCGGGTGCAGTTTTCGAATCAAACACCTGCATGTCATGCACATGATGTATGGTGCCGGTGCTGTTCACCGCATTACTCCCCTCCTGTACCAGGGCGTCAAACCCTCTGTCCGAGACAAGGAGTGTCTGTGGTCGGGGATGCCATAGAACCGGGCGATATCGGCTTCAGTACCGGCAAGGGCCTGCTCGGCCGGCTGATCAGCGTCGGGACGGAGTCCGTGTACAGCCATACCTGGGTGTACCACTCGCGGAACGAGGACGGTTCGTGGAACACCGTCGAGGCCCAGCCGATCCTCAATCGGGCAGAGGACGGCGTCCGTTGGCGTGTACGAACTGAGCCTCCGTCAAAAATACTGCGGCTGTGGCGGAATGAGGAAGAGCGGGAGCGGCTGCTGGCCGAGTCCAAGCGGTTGGCCGAGGCCGAGTTCCGGTACGGCTGGTCCGAGGTGCTGCGGATGGCGCTGAACGTCTTAGGGATCACCGTCCAGCGCAGCGGCGAGCCGGACGCCGTGATCTGCTCGCAGCACGTCGCCCTCGCCCTGTTCGCGGCGCGGCAGGACATGGCCGACCGGTTCGGCATGGCGGCCTACGATGTCTGGCCCGGGCGGCTCGCCGAGACCGGGGAACGCATCGCCCGGGACGACCGCAGCCGCGAACTGGTGGGCTCAGCGCGGTGAGTCGGCCGGTTCCGTCGACGGCACCGGCCCCGCGGCCCGCTCCGTCGCCGCCGGCTCCGTTCGGCGTCGCCGCTCGGTGCTGACGACCACGCACACGCCCGCCACGACGATCCCGCCGCCGATCGCGATCGGCCAGCTCACCGGCTCGGCCAGGACCAGCCAGCCCAGCGCCACCGCCACCACCGGGTTGACGTAGGCGTACGTGGAGACCAGCGACAGCGGCGCGTTCTGCAGCAGCCAGGCGTATGCCGAGAAGGCCACCACCGAGCCGAAGACCACCAGGTATCCCAGGGCCAGCCAGGACTCCAGGCCGACCGAGGCAAGGTGCACCCGGTGCTGCTCGCCGCGCGCCAGTCCCAGCAGCAGGTCCCCGACCCCGCCGGCCAGCATCTCGTAGGCGCTGGCGACGAACGGGTCGGCCGGCATCGGCAGCCGGGCCGAGGCGAAGGAGCCGAGCGACCAGAGCAGCGCGGCGACCATCACCAGCAGCAGTCCGCCGAGCCGCACACTGCCGGTGATCCCGGGCACGCTCAGCACGACCAGCCCGACGAAGCCGATCAGCACGCCGAGCACGGTGCTCCGGCGCGGCCGGTCGCCGGAGACCGCGCGCAGCACCGCCACCCACAGCGGCACCGCCGCGACCAGCAGCGCGGTCAGCCCGGACGGGATCTCCGTCTCCGCCAGGACCACCAGGCCGTTGCCGCCGACCAGCAGCAGCAGTCCGACCAGGACGCAGGAGAGCAGCTGCCGCCGGGTGATCCGCAGCGATGCCGGCCCCTGGCGCAGGGCGAGGAAGCCGCCCAGCAGCAGCGCGGCGAACAGGAACCGGGTGGCGGCGGCGAGGAACGGCGGAACGGTCCGGTCCATGATTCTGATGGCGAGGTAGGTCGAACCCCACACCACATAGACCAGCCCGAGGGCCGTCCAGGCCGCTGCGCCGAACTGCCCGGCCCGGGTTGTGCTCCGCTCCGTCACTACTGTCTCCGCTCTATGCTGCTGTACGCACTTCGGTGCACCAGCCAACCGCACGGAGACTGCCGATGCCAGAGCAGATACCGACAACCTCGTTCCGGGAAGACCGCGGGAAGCGTTTACTTCAAGAAGTGAACAGAGGGCCGGCGGTCGCGGCCGAGCTCGCACGATTCCTCGGGCCGCCTGCCGGAGAGCGCATTCTCGTGCAGTAACCCTCGTCAATCCCAGGGTAGTTGCGACCGGCTGTGCCGCCGGTGCGGGCGCCGGCGGCACGTCTTCCGGCGCGAGCTCCTCGACTCTTCGCTTCACTCTGTGAATCTGATCAGGGCGCCTTCTCTTCATAGTGTTGAAGTATTGACTTGCCGGAAAGTTGAGAGCACGCTGACAAACCGTCAACGGGGAGCACCGCCGCTGTCAGGACGGCGGACGCTCCCCGGCGCTGCCCATCCCCCACCCATGCAGGCGATGAAGGGCCGGTGCGTTTCCCCCATGCACGACGAACGGCACGGAGACAGACGGAGAAATCGGTCAAGGGTCGGCGGGTGGTCAGGCACCCGTCGCGCACTGACAGCACTGGCGGCGGGCTTCGCCCTCGCCGTCGGCGGAACGGTCGCACTGGCCGCACCCGCCTTCGCCGCCACCGCGAGCGGCGGCCCCGGTTCCACGCCCTACTGGAACGAGGACGGCCAGGTCCAGGGCTTCGCGACCGCGCTCAACTCGGCCTCCAAGGTCTGGTACACCCTGGCCGACGGCGAACTGCAGAACGTCTACTACCCGGAGACCGACGAACCGGACACCTTCGGGCTCCAGTTCTACGTCACCGACGGCTCCAGCTTCACCGACAGCGAGGCCGCCGACACCAGCCACGCCATCTCGCTGGCCGACCCCACCTCGCTGACCTGGACCCAGACCAACACCGCGACCAGCGGCAAGTACACCATCACCAAGACCTATGTGGCCGACCCCTCCCGTTCGGTGATCCTGGTCAACACCACCTTCACCAACAACACCAGCACCCCGCTCAACCTCTACGCCGACTACCAGCCCTACCTGGCCAATCAGGGCGACGGCAACACCGGCAGCACCGACAGCTGCCTCCGGCGACCTGGTCGCCGTCAACGGCTCGGTCGCCAGCGCCATGTGCTCCTCCACCGGCTTCACCCAGGCCAGCACCGGCTACGTCGGCACGAGCAGCAGCGGTGTCTCCCAACTGACCAGCGGCTACGGGCTGACGACCCAGTACGCCGGGGTGGCCGGCAGCGGCCACATCGACCAGACCGCGCAGATCCCGGTCGCCGCCTCCGGCTCCACCACCTTCACCCTGGCGCTGGCCTTCGACTCCACCGAGGCCGCCGCCGTCACCGACGCCTCGGCCTCGCTGGCCGCCGGCTTCGCCGCCACCGAGAGCTCCTACGAGGCCGGTTGGCACACCTGGATGAGCAGCCTCGACGCCGCGCCCGCGTCGGTGGACACCGCCGCGCTGCTCCGCCAGTACGACATCTCGCTGATGGAGGTGAAGGCGGACGAGGACAAGACCTATGTCGGCGGCGTTCGTGGCCTCGCCCAGCAATCCCTGGGGCGCGAGCGTCAGCGCGGCGAGCGCCGGCGCCCACGGCTACCACCTGGTGTGGACCCGCGACGAGTACGAGATGGCGACCTCGCTGATGTCGGCCGGCGACACCGCCGACGCCAAGGCGGCGCTGGCGTACCTGCTGCAGTACGAGGTCGACCTCCAGCGGCTACGTCAAACAGAACACCTGGCTCAACGGCAACGAGGAGTGGGGCGGGACCCAGCTGGACGAGGTCGCCGATCCGATCATCCTCGCCTACCAGCTCGGCGTGACCGACGCGACCACCTGGGCCACGCTCAAGACCGAGGCCAACTACCTGGTCAGCAACGGCCCGGTGACCGGTGAGGAGCGCTGGGAGGAGATCGGCGGCTACTCGCCCTCCACCATCGCCGCCGAGATCGCCGGCCTGGTCTGCGCCTCGGTCCTCGCCACCGACAACGGTGACAGCACCGACGCGGCCACCTACCTCGCCACCGCCAAGACCTGGGCCGCCGACGTCGACGGCTGGACCTACACCACCACCGGCCCCTACGGGAACGGCGACTACTTCCTGCGGATCACCCAGGACGGCAACCCCAACTCGGGTGCGTCGATCTCCCTCGCCAACGGCGGCGGCAACCACGACGACCGCACCGTCACCGACGCCGGCTTCCTGGAGCTGGTCCGGCTCGGCATCAAGTCCGCCACCGCCACCGACATCACCAACTCGCTGACGGCCATTGACGACACCATCAAGGTGACCACCCCCGAGGGCCCGATCTGGCACCGCTACAACTTCGACGGCTATGGCGAGACCTCGACCGGAGCCGACTACACCGGCGCCGGCGTCGGCAACCCCTGGCCGGTGCTCACCGGTGAGCGCGGCGAGTACGACGTGGCGCTCGGCGACAGCACCGACGCCCAGGCGATGCTGGCCACCATGCAGGGCGCGGCCAACGCCGGCGGCCAGCTCTCCGAGCAGGTCTGGGGCAGCAGCACCGCCTCCTCTGCCAACGGCTGGACCCTCGGCACCGCCGACAACTCCTCCACCCCGCTGATGTGGGCGATGGGGCAGTACGTCCGCCTCGCCAACGACATCTCCAACGGGAGTGACCTGGACACCCCGGCCGTCGTCTGCACCACCTTCGGCACCTGTGCCGCGTCCAAGCCGTCCGTCCCGACCGGGCTGACGGTCACCGGCACCACCTCCAGCACCGCCTCGCTGTCCTGGAGCGCCTCCAGCAACTCGCCCACCGGGTACAGGATCCTGCGCAACGGCACCCAGGTCGGCAGCAGCACCGGGACCAGCTACACCGACACCGGGCTGACCGCCTCGACCAGCTACAGCTACACCGTCGAGGCCTACAACACGGCCGGCACCTCGGCCGCGTCCACCGCGGTCACCGCGACCACCGCGACCACCGCCGCCGGCTACACCGAGACGGTGAACGTGACCGTGCCGGTGAACACGGCGGCGACCGGGGACGGGGTGTACCTGGACGGGAACTTCTCGGTCCTGGGCAACGGCGGTGCGGACTGGGCGGCGTCGGGGGTGGCGATGACCAAGGTCGACGACACCCACTACACCGCGACCCTCAGCGCCACCTCGGCGGCGGCGCTGTCCTACAAGTACGTGCTCGGCGCCAACTGGAGCTATGTCGAGAAGTCGGCTTCCTGCGCCGACATCAGCAACCGGGCGATGACCGTCAACGGCGGGACGGTGAACGACACCGTGCTGAACTGGGGCGGCCCGAACACCTGCGGCAACGCGGAAGCGGTCATCGATCTGACGGTGCCGTCCAGCACCCCGGGGACCGACACCGTCTACATCGCCGGAGGCTTCTCCGCCCTCGGCACCGGGATGAACTCGGCCAACGACTGGGCCGCGGGGCTCTACCCGATGACCCGGACCGGCACCGACACCTGGCAGGCCATCGTGCCGGCCGTCTCCGGCACCACCCTGTCCTACAAGTTCGACCTCAACGGGACCTGGACCAACGTCGAGGAAGGCAGCTCCTGCAGCACCGTCAGCAACCGGAGCTTCTACTTCAACGGGGCGGGCAGCTCCTACACCGCGACCGACACCGTCGTCGACTGGGCGGGCCTGAACGGCTGCTGACGGTCCAGTAGTCCGACAGCCGACCGACCACGGGGGCCGCAGCGACAGCGCTGCGGCCCCCGAAGGCGGGTCGGTGTCCGATCGGTCAGTTCCAGTAGGAGTGATCCATCCGGGACGGCGCCGGTGGGGTGAACGGCTCCAGTGAGGCGCGGCGGAAGCGGCGGCGTACGGTCCGCAACCCCGCCCAGGCCTCGCGCAGATGCGGGGTGAGCGTGCCGAGCAGGCTGCCGAGCAGCGCCGCTGCCAGCAGCAGGCCGAGCCGCAGGGCGTCGTCGCGCCCGTCCCAGCCCAGGACGCCCCATCGGTCGGCGTCGAAGCCGTCGTAGAACAGCCAGCAGAGCAGACCGACGACGGGGCTGGCCCACGGTCGTGCGGTCCAGCCGACGGCGAGGGCCGCGACGGCGAGCACCAGCAGCGCCGGGTCGGTACGGTGCGTGGAGCCGGTCGCAGCGAGCAGGATCGACAGCGGTGCGGCCACGACGAAGGCGGTCACCAGCAGCATGGAGGGCGAGAGCGTCGTCCGGGGGCCGTGCGGTCGGGGGCTGTGCAGTGCGGCGCGCACGGAAGCCTCCTGCTGGGACGGGGTTTTGGGATCACCTGCCATGGGATCACCCTCCATGAGAAGTCGGGGTCGGGCGCGCGGGGTGCGATCTTGACGCTCTCCATACGCCGCTGCGGCGGATCCATACGACTTCTTGGCGCCCCTCGCGGGACGGGGGAGTGCCCTCATCGGGGTGAACGCGCGCGTGTACGCCTGGCCGCTCCAGGATCAGGCAGTACGTTTTCCTGGACAAATCGGGCCATAGTCATCGGTCCACCGATGAAGGGAACACTTATGCGAATTCGCACCGTCCTGATCGGCTTTGCCATTGCGACCGTTGCGGTCGTCGGTACCGCGACCGGCGCCAGCGCGGACAGCGTCGGCGGGCTTGGGGCGAAGTACCACCACAGCGTCGGCGAGATCCACGCGGGCCAGGCCGGCCTCTCCTGGGACAGCACGAGCGCTTCCCAGGGCGGCGGCCTCGCGACCACCGACTGACGTTCGCAGGTGACCTGTGCGTCCGGCCGTGGGCCGGGCGCGGGCCGACGGCCCGGGGGCGCTGCTCGCTCCCGGGCCGTCGGCTCTGTCGCTCAGGACTGCTCGCTCAGGACTCCTCGGCGCGCTCCGCGCGCACGGCCTCGCGCTCCCGGGCGTGCGCGCGGTGCACCTCGCCGGTGAGCTCGGCGGGCTCCGTGGCCGGCCGCGGGTGGGTCAGCAGGTGCACTACGGCTGCGATCGCGCCGCCGATCAGCGGGGCCACGATGAACAGCCACACCTGCGAGATCGCGCTGCCACCGGCGAAGATCGCCGGCCCGAGGCTGCGCGCCGGGTTGACCGAGGTGCCGGTGAGCGGGATGCCCACCAGGTGGATCGCCCCCAGCGTGAAGCCGATCGCCAGTCCCGCGAAGCCCTTCACCGCGATCCGATGGGTGACCGCCAGCACCACGAACACCAGCACGAACGTCAGCAGTACCTCCACCAGGAAGGCACCGCCCATGGAGATGCCCACCTGGGAGCGGGTGCCCCAGCCGTTGGTGCCGAGCTTGCCGTGGGTCTGGATCCCGGGGACGGTCTTGGCCATCCAGAACACCAGCGCCGCCCCGGCGATCGCGCCGAGGAACTGGGCCACCCAGTACGACACCGCCGTCTTCACGTCCATCCGGCGGGCCAGCAGGAAGCCCAGCGTCACCGCCGGGTTCACATGGCAACCGGAGATCGGTCCGAAACAGTAGACCAGGGCCAACAGAGTGAAGCCGAACGCCAAGGCGATGCCCGCGTCGCCGATGTGCGGCCCGGCCAGGACCGCCGCTCCGACGGCGAGCAGGACCAGCAGCAAGGTCCCGATAAACTCACTGGCTATCGCACGCCTGTCCATCGTGCCCTCCTCCTGCCCCGCCCAGGGGCGGGCGGAGGCATAAGGAAAGCGTGAGGTATACCGTTAATGCCCGCATCTTCGGCCGAAGCGCACGATACGGGCGGAACAGGCAGGCGAATCAGATGGTCGACACGTCGATGACGAAGCGGTAGCGCACGTCGCTCGCCACCACCCGCTCGTAGGCCGCGTTGACCTGGTCGGCCGGGATGACCTCGATCTCCGCGCCCAGGCCGTGCTCGGCGCAGAAGTCCAGCATCTCCTGGGTCTCCCGGATGCCGCCGATCATCGAGCCGGCCAGGCTGCGCCGGGCGCCGATCAGCGAGAAGACGCTGAGCGAGACCGGGTGCTCCGGGGCGCCGACGTTGACCAGGGTGCCGTCGACGCCGAGCAGCGACAGGTAGCGGTCCAGCTCCAGGTTGGCCGAGACGGTGTTGATGATCAGGTCGAAGTGCCCGTCCAGCGCGGTGAAGGTCTCCGGGTCGCTGGTGGCGTAGTAGTGGTCCGCGCCGAACCGCTTGGCGTCCTCCTGCTTGCTCAGGCTGTGGCTGAGTACGGAGACCTCGGCGCCCAGAGCCGAGGCGATCTTGACACCCATATGGCCGAGGCCGCCCATGCCGACGATCGCGACCTTCCGGCCGGGGCCGGCCTGCCAGCGCTTCAGCGGCGAGTAGAGGGTGATCCCCGCGCACAGCAGCGGCGCGGCGACGTCCAGCGCCAGGCCGTCCGGGATGCCCAGGACGTAGTTCTCGTCGACGACGACCTCGGTGCTGTAGCCGCCGTAGGTGGGCTCGCCGTCGGCGTCCAGCCCGTTGTAGGTGGGGGTCTGCCCGACGCGGCAGTACTGCTCGTCGCCGGCCAGGCAGTTCGCGCAGGTGCGGCAGGAGTCGATGAAGCAGCCGACGCCGACTCGGTCACCGACGGAGTAGCGGGTGACCCCGGGGCCGACCTCGGCGACGGTGCCGGCGATCTCGTGGCCCGGCACCATCGGGAAGATGGAGCCGCCCCACTCGTCGCGGGCCTGGTGGATGTCGGAGTGGCAGATGCCGGCGAACTCGATGCTGATCCGGACGTCGTGCTCGCGGACGTCGCGGCGGGGGATCGTGGTGCGCTCCAGCGGGGCCTTCGCGGCGGGGGCGGCGTAGGCGGGGACCGTGGTGGTCATCGTGGCGTCAGCTCCATGCGGGTCGGTGACGGCGGACGGGGCAGTACCGTCCGTCCAGAGGGTCCAAGTCCTGGGACGGCCGGAACATTCCGGCTTCTCAGTCGTGCGGGGGCAGGTGGCCGAGCTGGTGGTCGGCGGCGTTCAGCGCCTCGTCGACCAGCCGGGCCAGATGGCCGTGGCGCAGCGAGTAGACCACCCGGCGGCCCTCCTTGCGAGTACTGACCAGCCCGGCGAGCCGCAGCCGGGCCAGGTGCTGGCTGACCGAGGGGCGGGCCACCCCGGAGGTCTCGGTCAGCGTGGTCACATCGGCCTCGCCCTCGGCGAGCCGCCGCAGCAGGGCCAGTCGGGTGCGGTCGGCCAGCAGTCCCAGGATCTCGGCAGCCGTGGCCAGTCGCTCGCTCTCATCAGGCATTTGCGCATCATACGCAGGTGATGGGTGCATACGTGCAGACATACGCACATGGGCCCACGACGTGGCCGTGGCGGCGGAGCAGGCCCTGCCGCAGCCGGTCGCCCGGTAGTGGCCCTGGTAGGGCGCGCGGACGTCAACCCCACTCGGTCGCGGCACCGGTTCGGGTGGAAGAAGTGACCAATCCGTCTCCGCCGCAGTTTCGAAGGAGGAACCAGAAGGCCCGATTGCCAGGGCGTTCGTCGACAGAGATGGGGCGTGATGGGCGAGGAGCACCTCGATACCCGGTTGCTCGCGGAGCTGACCGAGCAGTCGCAGGATCTGAACAGCGACGCGCTGCGGATCACCCGCGACGCGCTGACCGACTTCGGCCGGCAGGAGCCGGTCCGGCGCTGGTGGCAGCGCGGCGGCACCGCGGCCGCGCTCGCCGGCGGTGCGGCGCTGTGGGGCGCGACCCGCGCCGCGGCCGCCACCAGCGACGACATCCAGGCGCTGCAGACCGCGGCGTCGCTCGAGAACCTGGCGGTGAGCGTCTACACGACCGCCGCCGGGCTGTCGTTCATCAAGGACGGCAACAAGGCGGTCTCCGCGTTCATCGCCAAGACCACCACCCAGCACCAGGCCCACGCCCAGGCGTTCAACGCCGCGGCCACCCAGGCCGGCGGCAAGGCCCAGAACGAACCCGACCCCAAGTACGCCGCGTCGTGAAGCAGACGCTGCCCTCGATCAAGACGCCCGCCGACGTGGTCAACCTGGCGATCACCCTGGAGGACACCGCGGCGCAGACGTACACCGCCTATGTCTCCAAGGTGACCGACGCCCAACTGCGGAAGCTCTTCGCCTCGGTGGCGCCGGTGGAGGCGCAGCACCGCTCCGTCCTGCTCGCGGTGCAGGCGCTGCTCGCGGACAACATGGCCGCTCTGATCGCCATCCCGACCGACCCGGCGAAGCTGCCGGCCGCGATCGGCAGCGTCGGGTTCCCCGACGCCTTCTACCCGACCAAGAACGCTTCCCCGATCAGTGAAGGGGCTGTGCAGTGAGTGCTGGTACCGGCGGCTGGGAGCTGCCGATCTCCGAGGGTGAACTGTCGCGGCTGACCCGTGACCTGGACCAGGCGCACCGCGAGTACCTGCCAGTGATGCAGGCCGCCGCCGGCGAGCTGGGCGAGGAGCTGCGCGACACCGGGGCCGTGCAGCCGGGTCTCGCCCGGCGCCGATTCCTGTTCGGCACGGGCGGCGCCGCGGCTGCGCTGGCACTCGCGGCCTGCTCCAGCGGCGGGACCAAGAACGCGGTCGGCGTCGGCGCGAGCTCCTCGATGAGCCCGTCCGGCTCCTCCGGCTCGATGTACACCGGGGACCTGAAGGTCGTCGCGCTGGCCACCGCCCTGGAGAACCAGGCCGTGGGCGCCTACGCGGCGACCCTGGCCGCGGCCAGGGCGGGAAGGCTCGGCGCGGTGCCTCCGGCCGTGGGGACCTTCGCCACCACGGCGATGGCCCAGCACGCGGACCACGCCAAGGCGTGGAACGCGGTGCTCACCGGCGCCGGCAAGCCGGCCATCACCGACGTGCCGCTGTCCAACCAGCCGGCCACGCTGAAGGCCCTGGGCGCGGCCACCACCGTCGGCGGAGTCGCCAAGCTCGCCCTGGAGCTGGAGAACCAGGCCGCGCAGACCTACCTGTTCGCCACCTACAACGTCTCCAGCGCCGGCGGGATCGCCACCGCCGCCAGCATCGCCCCGGTCGAGGCCATGCACGCCGCCATCCTCAACTTCGTCCTCGGCCAGTACCCGGTCCCGGACGACTTCCTGCCGGTCGACCAGGCCGCCAGCCCGAGCCCTGCTGACGGTCTGACCGCTCGGTCCGAACGGTCGCACCGCACGGTCCCCCCGGCCGTGCGGTGCACAGCCCCCCAGAGCAGCTCCCTCCTCCTCCAGACAAGGTGAGGACGATCCCGTGTCCCGGTTCCAACGCCCGTTCGTCGCCCTGGCCGGCCTGTTGCTGGTCACCGTCGCGGCCTGCTCCAGCGGCAGTTCGTCCGGCAGTTCGTCCTCGCCCGCCGCCGCGCCCAGCGCCGCCGCGACCGCGTCCGCCGCCGTGTCCGCCACGTCGTCCGCAAACGCTGCGCCGTCCGCGAAGGCGGCCATTGTGATCGACAACTTCGACTTCAGCCCGGTCAGCCTGACGGTGAACCCGGGGCAGGCGGTGACCGTGGCCAACCACGACTCGACCACCCACACCCTCACCGCGACCACCGGCAACGCCTTCAACACCGGTGACATCGCCCCGGGCGCGACCGCCACCTTCACCGCGCCCAGCGAGCCGGGCACCTACCCCTATATCTGCACCATCCACCAGTTCATGCACGGAACGCTGATCGTGCGCTGAGGAGTCCCGATGGCCGCCGTCGCCACTGCCGCCCGTCTGTTGCTCCGCTGCGCGGCCGCCGTCGGCCTGGCCGTCGACGCCGCCGTCCACGCCAAGCTGGCAGGCCAGTACGACGCCGTGGCCGCCGGCATCAGCCAGGGCGCCCTCTTCCGGATCGAGGCCGGCGCCGCCGCCCTGGCGGTGCTGCTGGTGCTGTTCTGGCGTCGGCGCGCCGGTGACCTCTTCGGCTGGCTGACCGCCGCCGCCGGTCTCGCCGCGATCCTGGTCTACCGCTACTGGAACGTCGGTGCCTTCGGCCCGTTCCCCGACATGTACGAGCCGGTGTGGTTCGCCGACAAGGTCTGGGCACTGCTGGGCCAGATCCTGGCGGTGCTGGCGCTCACCCCGCTGCTGCTGTTCCCGGCCCGGCACAGGCGCGTCGACAGCTGAGTCCATACATCGGATGAAAGTCTTGATGGATGGCCCGAAGATCCGTAGAGTCCTCCGGGGCGCGGGTATACATCCGATGTGTATGCCCGGACAGCTGCCGTCCACGTCCTCCGTGGACCCGGCAGCCGACGCCCGACCTGTGTCCGGGCGAGCAGCCCCGCCACGAGAGGACCCAGCGTGCCCGTGCCGGAAGCGCGCATCACCGGTTTCGACACGTTCGATGTTCGTTTTCCGACGTCGCGTGAGTTGGACGGTTCGGATGCGATGAATCCTGATCCGGATTACTCGGCGGCGTATGTGGTGCTGCGGACGGATGCGGGGGACGGGTTGGAGGGGTACGGGTTCGCGTTCACGATCGGGCGGGGCAACGACGTGCAGGTGGCGGCGGTGGAGGCGCTGCGGTCGTTCGTGGTGGGGCGTTCGGTGGGTGAGTTGTGTGGGGATCCGGGGTCGTTGAGCCGTGACCTGGTGGGGGACAGTCAGTTGCGGTGGCTGGGGCCGGAGAAGGGGGTGATGCACATGGCGATCGGTGCGGTGGTGAACGCGGTGTGGGACCTGGCGGCGCGTCGGGCGGGGAAGCCGTTGTGGCGGCTGTTGGCGGATGCGGAGCCGGAGTGGCTGGTGTCGCAGGTGGACTTCCGGTACATCGGGGACGCGCTCACGCCCGGGCAGGCGTTGGAGCTGTTGCGGGGTGTGCGGGCGGGGCGGGTGGAGCGGGAGGGGGTGCTGTTGGAGCGGGGGTATCCGGCGTATACGACGTCGCCGGGGTGGCTGGGGTACAGCGATGAGAAGTTGGCGCGGTTGGCGCGGGAGGCGGTGGCGGCGGGGTTCTCGCAGATCAAGCTGAAGGTGGGGGCGGATCTGGCGGACGATGTGCGGCGGTTGCGGGCGGCGCGGGCGGCGGTGGGGCCGGGGGTGCGGGTGGCGGTGGACGCGAACCAGCGGTGGGGGGTGGGTGAGGCGGTGGAGTGGGTGCGGGCTTTGGCGGAGTTCGACCCGTACTGGGTGGAGGAGCCGACCAGTCCGGACGATGTGCTGGGGCATGCGGCGATCCGGGCGGCGGTGGCGCCGGTGCGGGTGGCGACGGGTGAGCATGTGCAGAACCGGATCGTGTTCAAGCAGTTGTTGCAGGCGGGGGCGGTGGATGTGCTGCAGTTGGATGCGGCGCGGGTGGGCGGGGTGAACGAGAACCTGGCGGTGCTGCTGCTGGCGGCGCGGTTCGGGGTGCCGGTGTGTCCGCATGCGGGGGGTGTGGGGCTGTGCGAGCTGGTGCAGCACCTGGCGATGTTCGACTTCCTGGCGGTGTCGGGGACCACGCGGGACCGGGTGGTGGAGTACGTGGACCATCTGCACGAGCACTTCACCGATCCGGTGGTGGTCAGTGGGGGCCACTACCGGGCGCCGCTGGCGCCGGGCTTCTCGGCCCGGATGCGGCCGGAGTCCGTCGCCCGCTACACCTACCCCGACGGCGAGTTCTGGGCCGCCGACCTCGCGGCCGGGGCAGCTGTGCCGGCGCTCGCCCCGGTCCCGGAACCGGCGGCCTGACCGCCGGGCTCCACTGATACACAGTCATCTCAGCACACCCGTAGGGAAACAGAGGAGCCGGTATGAGAGTCGCCCTGCACACCCGAGTCCGCGCCGACCGGGTCGACGCCTACGAGGCCGCCCACCGCGAGGTCCCGGCCGAGCTGACCGCCGCGATCCGCGCGGCCGGCGCCACCGAGTGGACGATCTGGCGCAGCGGCACCGACCTCTTTCACCTGCTGGAGGTCGAGGACTACCCGGCGATGATCGCCGCGCTGGGGGAGCTCCCGGTCAACGCCGCCTGGCAGACCCGGATGGCCGACCTGCTGGAGGTCGCCCACGACTACTCCGCCGGCGGCGCGGACGCCACCCTGCCCGTCATCTGGCAGCTCTGACCGGCCACCGCCCCTCCCTGGGCCCGATGAAGGGTGGGGGAGGGGCGGCGGCGCCCGGTGTCAGCCGAGGGTGAAGGCGGCCTGGACCGGGTAGTGGTCGCTGGGCGCGAGGGTGTCGAGCCGGCCGCTGGTCCAGCCGGCCTGCGGGTTGAAGTCGATCTGCACGGTGGGCAGTGAGGCGGGGGTGGGGCGGGCGCCGTCGTTCAGGTACCCGAGGTAGTCCAGGTCGTCCTGGTAGTTGCTGGCGAAGGACTCGACGCCGGACATGTACTGGCACCAGGCCGAGATGGGGCAGTCCATGGTGTACCTGGTCTGGGTGGGGTCGAGGGCGGGGCTGCCCAGCACGCCGCCCATGGCGTTCTGCGCGTTGGCGTAGTCGCCGCGCGAGGCCCCGCCGTAGTACTCGACGTTCAGGTCGCCGCCGATCAGTACGGGCGCCGAGGTGCCGACGATCTTGTTGACCCAGCTCTTGATCTCGCCGAGTTGGGCCAGGCGGGTGGCCTGGGTGGTGTCGGTGGAGGTGCCCGACTGGTCCGCCTGCAGGTGGGTGCCGACCACCCAGGTGTCGGTGCCGTTGACGTCGACCTCGATCAGCGCGGCGCCCTTGTTGGCGTCGTAGTCCCAGGTGCCCTCGGTGGAGTTGGAGAAGATGTGCGCGTACTGGGCCAGGATCGGGTACTTGGAGAGGATCATCGTCCCGCCGTTGATCACGAACGGGGAGTTCGAGCAGTCGCCGCTGATCTGCGTCCAGCCGCCGCCGGAGCAGGTCTCGCCGACGACCGGGGTGTGGTACGGGTACAGGTCGGCCAGGGCCGCCGGGATCTCGCTGTCGGAGGTGTTGTTGAACGCCTCGTCGAGGACGACGACGTCGGCGTTGTTCTCGCGGATGATCGACTCGATGGTGGGAGTGCGTCCGGCGGCGTTCTCGTTCTCGACCGCGTTGACCGCGGCGGTGCCCAGGTCGACGTTCCAGGCGAACACCGACAGCGTGGCCGGGCCGGCGTCGGCGGTCGTCGCAGCCTGGGCCGGCAGTGCGGCGGCCGTGGCGAACGCGAGCGCCGCTGCGAGGGGGGTGCAGATTCGGCGTGCGGAAGCGCTGATATGCATCGATGGCTCCAGGGACTTGTCTGGACAAGTGCAGGACGCCCTGGACTGTAGGGGTGCGAGGGAAGCATCGGAATACTCGCGGGTAGATTTCTGATGGATATTCAGTACGCGTGCCCGAGTACCCGTCTGCCTCCCACGCGCGGCGGTTTAGTCGGGGAGGACCGAGCGCAGGGTCTCCTCGGTGCGGGCGATGACGGCGTGGCCGTCGTCGGCGGTGATGATGGGGCGCTGGATCAGGATCGGGTGCTCCGCCAGCGCGGCGATCCACTTGGTCCGCGCGGCGGGCTCGCGCGGCCAGCTCTGCCGGTCCTTCAGGCCGAGCTCCTTGGCGACCGACTCGTCCAGCCGGGTGATGTCCCAGGGCTCCAGCCCCAGCCGTTCCAGCACCGCCTCCAACTCGGCAGGCGTGGGCGGGTCCTCCAGGTAGCGGCGGACGGTGTACTCGGCCCCGGCCTCGTCGAGGGCCCCGACGGCGGTGCGGCACTTTCCGCAGCGCGGATTGATCCAGATCTCCATCCGCCCAGCGTACGCAACGCCGGCGCGCTGGTAGCGTCGGACCACGGGGTGTGGGGCACGTTCGGGGGGACGGATCGTATGAGGTACGCGGGGGCGTCCGAGTCCTGGTCCATCAGCGTCGGCGAATGGGATCAGGGGGTCGACGCGGCGCTGTGGCTACGTGATGTCGAGCGGATTCCGGTCGGGCCGGAGGAGGCGGTACCGGGGCCGCTGGACCTCGATCCGCTGCCCGGCCCGACCGTCGACCCCACCGCGGGTTCGACCATGGTGGAGGGCTGGCTGTTCTGGTGGCGCACGGTCGCGGGCGTGCAGCGGGCGCTGCCCGAGGACGTGCGGGAGCGGCTGCTCGCCAGGCCGGAGAGGCTGGAGTCGCCGGCCGGGTTGGCCGCGCTCGACGCCTTTCCGGAGCTGCAGCGGCTGGCGGTTGCCCGGCAGCCGGAGCTGCGCGCCTGGCACACCGCCCGCAAGCGGGCCGGGATCGAGGCGCGGCGGGTGGAGTTGGGCGACGGCAGCCGCCGGGTGCGCAGCCCGGAGGGCGAGGCGGTGCGCGCCGTCGAGGCGGGGACCGGGCAGCGGGTCGCACCGTTCCGGCTGCGGCTGCTGGTGCTGCCGGTGCGCGGGGACCGGATCCGCAGCGCCGGCGACCGGACGTTCCTCGTCCCCGAGCGGGTGCACGGCACCGAGGCGTACGACCGCTGGCTACGCCGCCTGGTGCGCGCGCTGGCCTGAGGTCAGGGCTCGCGACCCACGGCAGCGTAGATGCCCAGGCCGTCGACACGCAGTTGGCTGAGCTGGAATTTCTGGCCGGCCACGACGAACCCGCCGGGAAGCGGGCGGCGGTGCCTGCGCAGCGTGACGCTTTGGTGGTGGCTGAGGAGGCTGCCGTCCTGGCCCGCCATCGGACCACGTGGTCAGCGCTCGGAGTAGGCGACACCGTGCCGGTCGGGGTAACGGCGGCGCAGTCGGCGCAGTGCGCGCCCGGGGAGCAGCCACAGCCAGGCGAGTACGCCGATCCCGCCCAAGGCAGTCATGACCGTGTATTTGAGCCAGTCGGTGCCACCGCCTCGGGGGAAGATCCCTTCGGTGGCCACCGCCGGAACACTCTGTCCGATGTGATCGATCGTGACGCCGGCACCGATGGTGGTGTTCTCGATGTCGTATCCCCAGTCCGGTGCGGTGTAGCTGGAAGCGGGCCCGTCGGGGCCTGCGGGGATCGTGTAGGTGCGCATTGTCATGGGGGTCGTGAAGGCTCCGGTCCAGATGCAGCTCTTTTGGGGCT
Source organism: uncultured Actinomycetota bacterium (assembly GCA_963743515.1). Taxonomy (GTDB): domain Bacteria; phylum Actinomycetota; class Actinomycetes; order Streptomycetales; family Streptomycetaceae; genus Streptacidiphilus. The sequence goes on along the minus strand of CAVUQN010000027.1, from coordinate 230,902 downwards.
CTTCTGCTGGACCCGTGGGTGCGATCAAGCGAGTTGGCGGCGGGGCAGCGCAGGGCGGTTGCCGCCGAGGCAGAGCATGACGAGGGCGATGATCGCTTCGGCGCTGCGGAAGCCGAAGCCCCGGCGGATGATGAGTCTGGTCTTGGTGTTCGTTGACTCGATCAGTCCGTTGCTCAGTTGCTCGAAGATCGCGTGCAGGATGGCGTCGTAGTGGCGCTTGACCTTGCGGGCGAGTTCGGTGAAGGCCGGGATGCGGCAGCGTCTGGCCCAGGACAGCCAGCGGTCCAGCGCGGCGACGGCGGCCGGGGTGCCTTCGGTGCGGGCGATCCGGTAGATCGTGCGCAGTCCCTCCTTGAGTAGGTAGGCGCGGTGCAGGCGGGGGTCGTTGGCGGCGATCCAGGCGAGTTTCGCGCTCTGTCGGTCGGTCAGGTCCTCCGGGTTCTTCCACAATGCGTGCCGGGAGTGCTTCAGCCTGCGGGCCAGGTCCGGGTCCGCCGCCTCGCGACGGGCCCGGTTCCACGAGGCGCGGCGCTCCTCGTCGAGTGCCTCGGTGGCCCAGGCGACCACATGGAAGGGGTCCATGGCCCGCACGGCGTTCGGGGCACGTTCGGCGGCCACGTCGGCGATCCACTCCGCGCCGTCCGCGCTGATGTGCGTGAGCCGGCGGGCCCTCCCCTCTCCCAGGGCGTCGAAGAAGGAGCGCAGGACGTCCTTGCCGTGGCCGTCGGCCATCCAGACCACGTGCCGGGTGTCGTGGTCGACCACGACCGTCATGTACTTCTGCCCCTTGCGGTAGCTGATCTCGTCGATGCCGACCCTGCGCAGGCCGGCGAGTCGGTCGATGCCGGCATCCGCATCGCGCTGGTAGCGGACCAGGATCGCGCCGACGGTGCGCCAGGCGATCCGCATCAGCCGCGCGGTCGCGGACTTGGAGCACTCGGTGGCCAGCCAGGCGACCTGCTGGTCGAAGTCCAGGGTGTGCCCGGCGTCGTGCCGGGCCCATGGCACCGCGGCGACCACCACCCCGTGCCGCGGGCAGGACACCCGAGGAGCGTCGGCCTCCAGAAACAGCGGCAACCCAGCCGCGTCCAGGTGCCGCCACCGTCGGCGGCCCGCACCCGCATCGAACCGCGCGCAGCGCGACCGGCAGATCCCGCACCGGCGACGCGCCCGGGACCTCGGACGCACCGCGACCACCATGACCTGCGTGTCCTCGTCGAACCAGGCGTCCTCCGGCACCGCCTCCTCGCATCCGACCAACCGCTTCAATACCGTGATGAACCGCACGCCGTTCTCCCTGCGCGTCTGATCCTGAGCCTCGATACCTCAAGATCTGCACAGGGAGCGGCGTGTGCCGCGTCAGGCGCTCCGAGCCGACCCACAGATGGAGCAGAAGAGCCTCTTTTGGCACTGCTCGGCCGTGGCCGTCCAGGTTCCCGGGATTCCGCGGCCTTCGTGGGCAGCCCAGGCCGGGCCGAGCTGGGCTGCGGAGACTGCGCAGAAGAAGCTGGGGATGATGAGCGCGAGTGCGGCCAGGATGGTGTTGCGTATCCGCAGACCGGTTCGGCGACGCCGGGGCCGGGTTTCGGCAGCCATGAGCCGGGCGCTGAAGGTCGGGTCGGGGAGGCCCATAGTGCGTGGTTCCTTGCGTGGTGCGTTCGGCGCTCGTTCGGCCGGACCGGCATCATGCCACGTCATGCAGGCGGGGCCGACGTGCGGGGTGCAGAATCCCGACGCCTGGGCTGGCACTGCACGGTGCGCCGGCGACGGGGCGTTCCCCGTTCCCTAGCGGGCGTGCGGCGCCGAGGCGTACGACCGCCGGCTGCGCCGCCCGGTGCGCGCGCCGGCCTGAGGTCAGGGCTTGCGGGCCACGGCGGCGTAGATGCCCACGCCGTCGACGTGCAGTTGGCTCTCGTGGCGCCAGGCGTGGACCGGGACCAGTCCGGGCTCCAGCAGGTCGAAGCCGGTGAGCAGTTCGCGGATGCGTGGGCCGGAGCGGAAGGTCAGCGCCGACGCGGAGCGGCTCCGGTAGACCCGGCCGGCCTCGGCGATGGCCTCCGCCACCGCCTGCGGGTCGCCGTCGGGCGTCGGGTCGGTCGTGGCGTGCGAGAGCACCAGGTGGCTGCCGGACGGCAGGACGTCGGTCAGCTGCTTGAGGATCCCGTCCGGGTCCTCGTCCTCGGAGACGAAGTGCAGGACGGCGGCCAGGATCAGTCCGACCGGGCGGTCGAAGTCGAGCGTGGCGCGCACGCCGGGGTGGCCGAGGATCCCGGCCGGCTCACGGAGATCCGCCTGGATCACCTTGGTCGCTCCGTGGTCGTGCCCCGACATCAGCGCACGTGCGTGGGCCAGCACGATCGGGTCGTTGTCGACGTAGACGACCCGCGCAGCGGGATCGACCCGCTGGGCGACCTCGTGCGTGTTGTCGGCGGTCGGAATACCGGTCCCGATGTCCAGGAACTGATCGACGCCCTGCTCGGCGAGCAACCGGACGGCCCGTCCGAGGAAGGCCCGGTTGGCGCGGGCGAATTCGCGCACCTGGGCGACAGCGCGATGAACTGCTCGGCAGCCTCCCGGTCGGCCGCGAAGTTGTCCTTGCCGTCGCAGGTAGTAGTCGTACACCCGGGCCGGGTGCGCCACGCTGATGTCGATGCCGTGGGCGGGTGGTCGGCGTCGGTGACCGACCCCAGTCTTCCCAGCGGGTATTCCTCAGCAGACATCGTCAACTCCCCCTAGCTGCACGAATGTTCACCTGTGTCCCACGGTCAGGGTAGGCGTCGGCGCCGGAGGCCGTGGTGGAACCGGCGAATTGGCGCGGCTCCGGCGCGCCGGAAGGGAGCCCGTGCGCGGGAGTGCGACATCCCGTCAGTTGTGTAGACCGTTGGTGGCCGGCGCGGAAGTGACGGGGACTCAGCGGGGGCGGCTGCTGTGGTGGGTGTCGCCGGTGTGCTCGCCGTCCTCGTCGGTGAAGGACACCTGGAGAGTCAGCCGCACCTCCCACTCGCCCTCGACCGGGCCGGGGACGCGGGCCCAGGAGGTGGCGTGGATCTCGGCCCCCGGGGCGTTCTCCCACCAGCGGGCGGCCTCGCGGAACGCCTCGGCGGGATTGTCGGCGGTGATCACCGCCACCGTGTAGGCGTCGAGCTTGACGTCGGCGCGCGGACGTCTTCGCGGCGGCATGGAGCGGGCCGCCGCGGTGGCCTGGGCCAGATCCCGCTGCAGCGCCTCGACCAGCCGCGGCGGTGCGAAGAGCACGGCCTCGGTCGGGACGGGCGACAGGCCCCCGTCGGTCGCGGGAGCTGGAAGGTTGTTGCTCATCGCGCGGACCTCGGCTCGCTGTGGTTCATTGCCGTCGGCGACCGGTTCGGGTGCGGTCTACTGGCCAGTCTGCCCGGACCGGGACAGTTCCAGCAGTGATTCACCCATCCCGGCATGTGCCGTTTTTCCAGAGTGCCCGCTGCGCAGCGTCAAAAGTTGGTCATGTGCCCGGCGAGGTGCGGTGCCGGAGACCCGCAGCGGCCTGACCGCTGCGGGTCGCCGACCGCTCAGCTCACCGCGCGGCAGGCATGGCGAGGACTCCGGTGCCCCGCTTGATCAGCTCGTTGGAGACGACGAGGCGCTGGATCTCGCTGGTGCCCTCCCAGATCCGGTCCACCCGCAGCTCGCGGTAGAGCCGCTCGACCGCGAACGAGCGGTCGTAGCCGCGCCCGCCGAAGATCTGCACGCAGCGGTCGATCACCCGGCCGGACGCCTCGCTCGCGGCGAGCTTGGCGATGGACGCCTTCGCGTGCACGGTCTTGCGGTCCGTCCCCGGCTGGTCGGCCTCCCACGCGACCTGGTGGGTGTAGGCGCGGTTCACCGCGATGTCGACCGCGCTGTCCGCGAGCATGGCCTGGATCATCTGGAACGAGGCGATGCGTCTGCCCGAACTGCTCGCGGGTCACGGCCCAGTTCGCGGGCCTCGTCCAGGCCGCGCTCGGCCGCGCCGATCGTGCGGGCCGCGATCATCAGACGCTCCTCGGTGAACCAGGCGCGGGTGATGTCATAGCCCTGGCCCAGCCCGCCGAGCACGTTCTCCTCGGGCACGAACACGTCGGTGAAGGTGAACTCGGGGTGCTCGTACACGAAGGTGTGCATGAAGCGCGGGGTGCGCTCGACCGCGATGCCGGGGGTGTCCTTGTCGACCAGGAACAGGGTCGGGGCGCGGTCCTCTCCTGCCGCGGCGCAGCACGATCATGAAATCCGCGTGGTCGCCGACGGTGACGAACCACTTGCTCCCGTTGAGGATCCAGCCGCCGGCGGCCTTGGCGGCCGTGGTCTGCTGGTTCTGCGGGTCGGAACCCGCGCCCTCGGCTCGGTGACCGCGTAGCAGTCCCGGCGGTTGCCGCGGATGACCGGGATCAGGAAGCGTCTCGCGCTGCTCCGGCGTGCAGAAGCGCAGCGCGTTCGCCGGACGCCAGACCATGTCCCACAGTGCCCCGGTCAGCTTGCCCAGCTCGCTCCTGGACGACGACCTGCTCGGTGATGGTCAGCCCGGCTCCGCCCCACTCGGTCGGCATGTTGACGGCCTGGAGCCCGGAGGCGAGGACGGCCTCGCGGACCTTGTCGTGGATCTCGGGCGCGCAGGCCGTTGTCGCGCTCGCAGTCGTCCTCGAACTGCGAGATGAACAGGTACAGGTCGTGCGCGGCCGCCTTGAGCCCGGTCAGGCGCTCTGAGTAGCTGAAGTCCATGGTCGTGCTCCTCCTGGAAGTGACGGGGAAAGGGGTGGGGTGTCAGCCGAGTACGGCGCGGGCGTCGAGCGCCAGGACACCGCGGGCGCTGACGAGCAGGGGGTTGACCTCGAGTTCGGCGATCTCGGGGTGTTCGGCCGCGGCCTGTGCGACGGCGCAGACGGCTCTGGCCGCGGCAGCCAGATCCAGGGCCGGACGACCGCGCAGCTCGTCGAAGAGGGCGCTGCTGCGCAGTGTGCGCAGCAGCCGCTCCGCCGCCTCCGGACCGGTGGGCGCGAGTGCGAAAGCGGTGTCCTTGAGCGTCTCGGTCGCGATACCGCCGAGGCCGACCATGACCACCGGCCCGAAACGCGGGTCGAGCCGGACGCCGACGATCAGCTCGACGGAGTCACGCAGGTCGGCCATTTCCTCGACCGAATAGGCCGGCGGCACCGCGGAGTCTGCGAATGCGCGGTCCATCCGGCTCCAGGCCGCCGCCAGCGCGTCCGCGTCGCGCAGTCCGAGCGCGACCCCGCCCGCGTCCGACTTGTGCAGCAGGTGCACCGCCTTGAGGGCGAAGGGTCCGGACAGGGACTCTGCGGCGGCGAGGACCTCCGCTCCGGTTCCGGCGGGCACGGCCGCGGGGAACCTCAGCCCATGGCCGGCCAGGAGGCCGCGCACCGCGAAGTAGCCGACCTCGGCGATCGGGGTGCGGGCCGGTGGAAGCGGATGGACACCCGTGGGAGCCGGGCCGTCGGCGCAGACAGCGGCCAGGGCGCGGGCAGCGTCCTCGACCGCGTCGAACACCGGGATGCCGGCGTCGGACAGGATGCCGCAGGAGGGGGAGTCCGGGTACATGCTCTGCACCACGAACGGCCGGTCGGTTCCCGCGTGCAGTGCTGCGATCCGATGCGCTGCCGCTGCCTCGCCGTCGCCCAATGCGCCGCCGAGCCCCGCGCCCTGTGCCGTGTCCGTACTGGACCGGTCCGCGCTGTAGCCGCCGAAGTAGCCGGTGAGCAGCACGCCGTCGACCTCGGGTGCGCCGAGCAGTGCGGCGGTCGCCGTCGCGTAGGAGGCGGGCTCCTGTTCGCCCATTCCCGCCAGGTCGACCGGATTGCCGGTCGCGGACTGCTCCCAGAGGCCGGCCAGCAGCTCTGCCTGCAGCGGGTCGGACAACTCCGGGACGCGCAGCCCGGCCGTCTCGATGGCGTCGGCGGCCAGCGCTCCGTGTCCGCCGCCGTCGGTGAGCACTGCGATGCGCCGCCCCGCCCCCCGCCGTCGGCCGGCGAGCGCGGTCAGGACGGTTGCCAACTCGCGTGGCGTCGCGACCTGGTGGATTCCGGTGTCGCGGCAGACCGCGGCGATGACGTCGGCCGGGGTGGTCATCGCACCGGTGTGGGACAGCGCGCCGCGGGCTGAGGCGGCGCCGCGGCCCGCGGTCAGCAGCACGACCGGCTTCGGCGAGCGGGCTGCCGCCTCGGCGAAGGCCCGGCCGTCCGCGAAGTCCTCCGCGTAGACGGCGATGATCTCGGTGCCCGCGTGCCGCGCGCAGTCGTCCACGAGGTCGGCCAGGGTGACGTCGGCCTGGTTGCCCAGGGAGACGAACCGGGAGAAGCCCGCCGCGCGCTGCCGCAGCCGCAGGCCGACTTCCAGGGCGAGGTTGCCGCTCTGGCTCAGCAGCGCCACGGTTCCCGGGTCGAAGGGGTCCGAGGCGAGGTAGAGGCCGGTGGTGTTGTCCACCAGGCCAAGGCAGTTGGGGCCGACCAGCACGCCGCCTGCCGCCCGTACCCGGGCGACGGCCGCCTGCTGCCGGGCCCGTCCTTCGGAACCGGTCTCGCCGAAGCCCGCGGTGATCGCGACGATGGCCCGGGCGCCGGCGTCGAGGGCGTCGTCGAGGGCGTCGTCGAAGGCGGCTGCGGGGACGCAGACGACGGCAAGGTCGATGGGTTCGCCGATCTCGGTCGCGCGGACTCGGGCCGACTGCCCGAGGATGTGTCCGCCCCGGCGGTTCACCAGGTGGACGGGCCTGTGCCGAGGCCCGCGTAGGGCCTGCCTGGCTATCGCGCCGCCCCACTTGGCCGGGTCCGCGCTCGCGCCGATGACAGCGATGGCGGCAGGCGCGAACAAGGCGGCCAGGTCGCGTCGCGCACCGGCCCTGCTGGTCGCAGCGGGCGTCGCCACGGTCGAGGTCGTCGCCGAGGCCGTCGCGGTCGCGGTCGCGGTGGTCGTCGAGGTCGTCATGGCGGCTCTCACTTCCCCAGCCGCAGCGCGGCGTTCGGGCAACGGGCCACGGCGTCACGCGCGGCCGGCAGGTCGGCCGGCTGCACGTCCTGCGACCGGACGGCCGCATAGCCGAACTCGTCGAGGTCGATGAGGGCGGCCGCCACCTCCTGGCACAGGCCGTAGCCCTGGCAGCGGGTGGGGTCGAGCATCAGTTTCATGATCGCCTTCCGGGGTGTCGCGGGTCCTTGTCCGGGACCGGTTGCGGTGAGCGGACGTCAGTACAGGGAGCAGGCGCCTCCCGATCACCGATGTGCGCGTCGAGCAGGGCGGGGAAGTTCGCCGCGAGCGTTCCGGCGAGCCCTGCCGCCGCGTCCAGCAGCCCGCAGGCGCCGCGTCCGGGCAGGAGCCGCGACCAGCGGGTGAGGGCGTCGCGGTCCTCACCGGTCGCCGTCCCGCCGGCGGCCCGGGCGAGTGTTTCGGAGAGGGCACGTGTGCCCGACACGCAGACGCCGCACTGTCGTGAGGACTGCTCGGCGAGGTAGGCCAGGGCCTCGGCGACCACAGTCACCGGGCACTCCTGCGGACCGATCAGGCGGATCGCCGCGCAGCCCGGTGCGGCCTTCGATCCGGCGGGGGCCCGGGGGGTGGGATCGATGAGCAGGTCGAGTGCGTCGGCGCGGTGGATGCCGCCGAACAGTCCGCCGACCATCACCGCCCGGATCCGGCCGGCATCCGCTGCGCCGAGGTGAGCGGTGGCCAGCTCGCGCAGCGAGGTTCCCCGCGGAACCTCGGAGACCTGCTGTGCCGAGCCCGAGCCCGAGCCCGAGCCGGTGGCGGTGGCAGCGGTGGTGACGGTGACGAGTCGGGTGTCGGCCGGGAGACCCGCCGCGACCAATGCGATCTGGGCAAGGGTCTCCACGTTGGAGACAAGTGTGGGCGTGCCGCCCACGCCTCGTTCGTAGGCGCGGGGCGGCTTCGCGGTCGGCAGGGCGGGGCCGCCGTCCAGGAAGCGGACGGCCGCGCTCTCCTCTCCTGCCACATAGCTGTGTTCGACCTCAGCGACCTCAATCACCGTCTCCGGCAAGGGATCCCGGTCGAGCCGCTGCGCGAGGGCGGTGCGTACCGCGGTGGCGGCGTCCGGATCGGAGACGTAGACGTGGGCGTGCCGGGCGCCGATGATCCGGCAGGCATGTGCCAGACCGTCGAGCACCAAGTGGGGGCGGTACCGCAGAAGATAGCGGTCCTTGGCCGAGCCCGGCTCGCCCTCGTCGCCGTTGGCGACCGCGACCGGGATGGTGCCCGAGGCCAGGGCGTTGTCGCGGACGGCAGCCAGTTTGACGGCGGTGGGGAAGCCGGCTCCGCCGCGACCACGCAGGTCGGCGGCGGCCAGATCGGTGAGCAGCGCGGCCGGGTGAGGGCCGCGGCGCGGATCGGTTCTCCGGCCCAGCCGGTCGAGGTGCGCCCGCAGGTCCTCGGGTCGCTCGGGGGCCTCACCGGTCAGCGGACCGGCGAAGCGGACAGCCATGAAGGGGACGGCGGCGGGATCGGGGAGCGAGTGGGGCGGGACGCGTATCGCTTGTGAGGCTCGTGCGGTGCTCAACTTCCGCCTTCCTGTGTCGGGCCGGTTGCCTGGGACGCACGCGCCGACAGCCACGCGCTGAGCCGCGCGACGGTCCCGGCCAGTGCCTTCCGGTCCTGCTCCGTCTCCCGGTATCCGGCGCCGGGCAGGCCGATCAGCATCCGGTGGTGCTCCAGGATCACCTCGCCGACGAGCAGCGCGGCCGACGCGAGCGCCTGGTCCGCCTGGTCCGCCTGGTCGACTGTGCCGGTCTCGGCGACCTGGTCGGCGACCAGGTGTGCCAGTTCTGATATCTCGTGCAGATAGCGGCGCCAGGCGCGATCGGTGCCGCGCAGGACGAGTTGCTGCACCTTCCGCGTCTCGGACGCTGCCGGGCGGTTCCGCGGATCGGGTTCCCGTCGCCCGTCGCAGGAGGGCGACGGCCTCGGGGAGCTCCCGTTCGGGTTCAGGGGTCAAGGCGAGCCAGGCAAGCCTGGAGCCGGTGTGTGCAGTCATGTCACCTCGACTACCGCCGGCCGCCGTTCGGTGTCCCGGCGTGCTGATCGGCATCAAGAGCAGGGACGTGGACGGTGGGTACCCGCATCCTGCGGCGGCGGGTCGCCGGAGCATCGCGGTGCGGTGGTCGCACACGCTAACTAATCAGTCAGTCAGTCGGCAAGGGGTCGGTCGGGATCGCTACGGCCGGTCTGTCTCCAGCAGATTTCCGGGACGTGAACCCTTGACAGCGCTCAGGGGAGCGAGCAATCTCACTAACCAATCAGTCAGTCAGTCCTGGTCGGCCCCGACCGACGACCGTCCGGCTGCGCCCCGGGGAAGTCGAGCAGGCGGCAGCCGCTCACCCCCTCTCCCCGCCGGCCCGCGCACCTCACCAGCTTCAGGAGTGCGATCATGCCTTCCTCTCCGACAGCGTCGGGCACTGCGACCGCGCCGCAGCAACGACGCGAGTCCTTGCCCGAGCCGCCACAACCGCTCTCCCCGGCCCTCGCCGGGGGCTACTACACCGATCCGGCCGTGGCCGCCGCCGAACAGCAGCGGATCTTCGAAAAGTCCTGGCAGTTGGTCGGCCACGAGTCCGACCTGCCCACCGCCGGATCGCGCTTCGCCGCGCCCGTCGCCGGCCGTGAGGTGCTGCTGGTCCGCCGGGAGGACGGCGGGATCAGCGGGCACCTGAACGTCTGCCGGCACCGCGGTGCCCAACTCCTCACCGAAGCCCAGTCGAAGCAGGCCGAACCCGCGATCCGCTGCCCCTACCACGGCTGGACCTACAACCTCGACGGCTCACTGGTCGGCGCCCCCGAGGGCAGGCAGATCCCCTGCCTGAACAAGGCCGAACTCGGACTGTTCCCGGTACGGGTCGAGTCCTTCCTCGGCTTCCTGTTCGCCAACCTCGACCAGGACGCCGTCCCGCTCGCCGAGTCCTGCGCCGGCCTGGTCGAGGCCGTCGGCCGCTACGTGGGACCCGACCTCACGGTGGTCGGCAAGCACCGGATCCACAAGAGCGAGAACGTCGAGCGGCAGGACGCCAACTGGAAGGTGGTCGTCGACAACTTCCTGGAGGGCTACCACGTTCCCGTTGCCCACCCGGGCCTGATGCGCCTGTTCGACTACCAGAACTACACGGCCGAACCGCAGCACGCCTACACGCTCTTCGAGGTCCCGCTGCGGGAGAAGCCTTCGAGCAATCTCGCCGAGCGGCTCTACCAGCGCCTGGCCGCCCCGATGCCAGGGCTGGGTGAGGCCGACCGGCGGATCTGGCGCTATGTCGCGATCTACCCCAACACCCTGCTCGACTTCTATCCGGACCACGTCCTGGCCTGGTCGGTGCTGCCGGACGGGCACAATGGCGCCACCCTGCCGGGCGCCTACTACGCCAAACCCGGTGCAGGGCTGCGCACCCGGCTGGCCCGCCGCCTGAACATCCACATCGGCTGGATCACCAACGACGAGGACGCCGAACTGGTCGCCCGGGTGCAGCGCGGCCTGTCGACCCCCGGGTACCGGCCGGGTCCGCTCTCGCACCGGGAGACCGCGGTCGCCTGGTTCCACCGAACGGGTCAGGCAGGATCTGGCCGGGGGGATAGAGTTCGACGAAGCGGCGGAGACGGAATGCCAGTGACTGTGGAGCGCGGGGCCGAACCGGCCGAACGGACCGAGCAGTCCGAACGGGCCGGGCGGACCGAGGCGACCCGCCAGGCGATCCTTGCGGCAGCCTGCGAAGTCATCGCCGAGGCGGGCCTGGAGTCGGTCCGCATGCGGATGATCGCCGAGCGCGCCGCGGTCTCCACCGCGCTCCTGCACTACCACTTCGCCAACCGTGAGACGCTCTTCCTCGAAGCGCTCAAGTACTCGTACGCGAACGCCGGGGCCCAGGACTACGGGGACGAGCCGCCCGCCCGCCATCCGCATGCCTGGCGGCTGGCGCAGGGCCGTCGAGTTGTGCCTCCCGGCGACCGCCGAGTTGCGCCGCGACTTCCTGCTCTGGCAGGAACTCTCGCTGCGCGCCAGCCGCGACGCGGACTCCGCGGCGGCCGCCGCGGAGCTGTACACCGACCTGGCCGACTGGATCGCCGAGATCGTGCGCGGCGGAATCGCCGCAGGCGAGTTCGAGCCGGTCAGGGCCGATCCCGAGGCAGCCGCCCGGCAAGCCGCGCACCTCGTCATCGCACTGACCCAGGGATACGGAATCGCGTTGCTGCTCGACGACGCGGTGCTGGGCCAGGAAGAGGCCCGCGACGCGATCTGGTCCGCCCTCTCCCTCTCGCTCGGTCTTCCGGCTGAGCGCCCCGCGGTGAACGGCATTCCGAGGCCGGCCGGCCGCTGAGGCGGAGCGGCCCCCGACGCCCGCCTCCTGCACCACCGCCGCCTTTCCCGACCCCCGCGTTCCTCGATCACCTCGTTCTCCGACCACCGCGCCACGGCGCCATGCCGCCGTGCCCGCAGCCGTCCGCGACCCCGCTTCGGGAGGACCATGCCATGCGCCGTCGAATCCAAGCTCCACCGCTGACGCCGAGGTCAGCGTCCTCCCAGTTCTCCCCGCCCTCGGGACCCAACCGCAGGTCCCTGCTGCGAGCTGCCGCCGCCGGCTCCCTCGGACTGGCCCTCTCCGGCTGCGCCTACATCCCGCGTGCCGAGTCCGACGCGGCCGCCGCCGTGGACGCGGAGCCACCGCTGCCGATGGAAGTCGACGGCCCGCTCGTCTACTTCAACTGGGCCGACTACATCGACCCGACGGTCAAGGCCGGCTTCTCGAAGGAGTACGGGGTCGACTTCATCGAGTCCAACTACGACTCGATGGAGTCGATGATCGCCAAGATGGACGCCGGCAACACCTACGACATCATCTTCCCCTCTGCGAAGTGGACCCAACTGCTTTGGCAGGGAGGCCAGTTGCACAAGATTCCGCTGCAGAGGCTGAGCAACGCCGATGCGGTGTTCTCCCACTACAGCTACTTCGACGAACCCCTGGTACGACCCGCGGTCCGCCCACAGCGTGCCGTTCACCATGTACAAGACCGGGATCGGCTGGCGCAAGGACAAGCTCGGCGAACTGACCGGCTCCTGGCAGGACATGTGGGACCAGGTCGCCTCCGGCCGCGCCTTCCTGCTCGACGACCGCGACGAGGTGCTCGGGTTCGCCTCGTTGAAACTCGGCTACGGGGCCTACGCGGTGGAGAAGGACCGGCTCGACCACATGGCCTCACTGGTCCAGAACCTGCGCCCGCAGCTGCGGGCCTTCGACAGCGACGACTACGACAACCTGCTCAACGGCGACGCCTGGCTCACCCAGGCGTGGAGCGGCGACATGACCTCCGTCGTCCAGCAGGCCAAGGACCCGTCGATCTACGGATTCGAGGCAGCGAAGGAGGGGGCGCCGGTGAACACCGACTGCTACGCGATACCGGCCAACGCCGAACACCCGGGCACCGCGATGCTCTTCATCGACTACATGCTGCGCCCGGAGAACGTCGCCAAGAACATCGCCTACATCGGCTACCCGATGCCGGTGCACGGCAGCGAACCCGGCTACGAGCAACTGGTCTCGACCCTGCCCGACTGCGTGGTCACCGCGCAGGACCTGGCCGCGAACCTGGTGTACACCAACGGCACACCGGTCCAGGAGATAGCCCGGGACGCCTGCTGGACGAACATCCAGGCCGGGTGAGCGCGATGACCCCCTCCGCCCCTGCAGCCGAGACACCCTCCGCCCCGGCCGACGGGACCGCGCCGCCCCCCGAGCCCACCGGCGCCGTGACCAGGAACAACACCGGATCCCGATCCGGCAGCGGAACCCGGATCTGGGACCTGCTCGCCCTGCCCGGCGCGGTGTGGATGTCCGTCTTCTTCATCGCCTCGCTGCTGCTGGTCGCCGCGCTGTCCTTCGGCACCACCAACGACCTGGGCAACGCCTACTTCGGACACAGCCTCGCCAACATCGAGGCCCTGGCCGACCCCGCCTACCGGACCGTGCTCCTGCGCTCGCTCGAGTACGCGGTGCTCACCTCCTGTCATCTGCCTGGTGATCGCCTATCCGGTGTCCTACGCGATCGCGCTGCACTCCGGGCGCTACAAGAACGCCCTGATCGCGATGGTCGTCGTGCCGTTCTTCGCCAACTACCTGGTGCGCATGTACGGCTGGTCCACGATCCTGTCCGACCAGGGCCCGGTGCTCAGCCTCCTCTACCGGCTCGGAGTGCCGCGCTCCTTCCACATCATCAACACCGGTCCCGGAGTCGTCGCAGGACTGGTCTACGGCTTCGCCGTGTTCATGGTCCTGCCGCTCTACGCGGCGATGGAGCGGATGGACACGTCACTCATCGAAGCCGGCCGCGACCTGTACGGCGGGCCGCTGCGCACCTTCCTCAAGGTCACCGTCCCCGCGACCAGACAGGGTGCGCTGGCCGGGATCGTCCTGGTCTTCCTGCCGGCCATGGGCGACTTCGTCTCCGCTCAGTTGATGGGAGGACCCAACCAGATCATGATCGGCAACCTGATCCAGGAACAGTTCTACGGCGGCCAGAACTGGCCGCAGGGCGACGCGCTCACCATGCTGCTCATGGCCGTCCTCCTCGTGGGTATGGCCGGGTACCTGCGCCGTGCCCGCAAGGACGAGGCGGAGGCCGTTCGATGAGCAGCACCGTTCATCCTCCAACCGCGGCCGAGCCCACAGGCACAGCCGGCCCGGCCCGGCCGAGGCGCCGTCGGCGCGGCGTGGAACGCAAGCCCTTCTTCGCCTTCGTCTGCACCGCCGTGTTCTTCTTCCTGCTCTACCTTCCCATCGGCGCCGTGGCCCTGTTCTCCTTCAACGGACAGAAGTCCCTGGTCGTCATGAAGGGCTTCTCGTTCCGCTGGTACCGGGCCTTCTTCCACGACGCAGCAACTGCTCGCCTCCCTGCGCATGAGCCTGGAGGTCTCCACGCTGGCGACCGCCTGCGCCCTGGTCCTCGGCGTGGCTCTGGCACTGGGCCTGGTGCGCTCCCGCGGCAAGGTCGGCTCCTACGCGGGGTTCATCATGCTGATCCCGCTGATCACCCCGGAGATCGTCACCGGCGTCGGTTCGCTGACCCTGTTCAAGGGCGTCGGCATGGCCCTGGGCTTCGGCACGGTGACCCTGGCCGAGGTCACCTTCTCCATCTCCTACGTCACGGTGATCCTGCGCTCCCGGGTCGCCGCGCTCAACCCCGAGACCGAGGAGGCCGCGCTCGACCTCGGTGCCACCCGCTGGCAGGCACTGCGCCTGGTCACCCTGCCGGCACTGCTTCCGGCGATCATCTCCGCCGGAGTCCTGGTCTTCGCCATGATCTTCGACGACTTCGTGCTCGCCTTCTTCACCACCGGCGTCAGTCCCGCAGCCGCTCGCGGTGAACATCTACTCGCAGATCCGGCTCGGCGTACAGCCGACCATCAACGCTGTCGGCACGCTGATGCTGCTCGGCTCGCTCGCCCTGATCGCCCTGGCCATCGTGGTCCCTCGGCTGTTCGGCCGCACCGGCGGTCTTGAGATCCTGACAGGAGACTGACCATGTCGGTTACCGAAGTGCCTGCGCCCTCGCCCTCCCCGCAGGGCACGGCGTCCGAGGAGACGCCCGCAGTCCGCCTCGACCACGTCTCCAAGCGGTTCGAGGAGACCTTCGCCGTACGCGAGATCAGCCTGGACATCGGGCAGGGGGAGTTCTTCTCCCTGCTCGGCCCCTCCGGCTGCGGCAAGACCACCAGCCTGCGGATGATCGGCGGCTTCGCCGACCCGACCGAAGGATCGATCCTGCTCGCCGGACACGACGTCACCGGCCTGCCGCCGAACAAGCGCGACGTCAACACCGTGTTCCAGTCCTACGCCCTGTTCGACCACCTCTCGGTCGCGGACAACATCGCGTTCGGACTCAGGCGCAGGCGTGTGGAGAAGCAGGAACTGCGCCGCCGGGTCGCCGAAGCCCTGGAGCTGGTGCAGCTCGCCCACCTGGCCGGCCGCAAGCCGCGCACCCTCTCCGGTGGCCAACGCCAGCGGGTCGCCCTGGCCCGTGCCCTGGTCAACCGCCCGGCCGTGCTGCTGCTCGACGAACCGCTCGGCGCCCTGGACCTGAAACTGCGTCGGCAGATGCAGATCGAACTCAAGCAGATCCAGCGCGAGGTCGGCATCACATTCGTGTTCGTCACCCACGACCAGGACGAGGCGCTGACCATGTCCGACCGGCTCGCCGTGATGAACGGCGGAGTCATCGAGCACTGCGGCACCCCCGAGGACGTCTATGAGCGACCGGCCACCCGCTTCGTGGCCTCCTTCATGGGCACCTCGAACTTGATGCCCGGGGTCTACCGGAACGGCTCGGTGGTCCTGGAGTCCGGACAGGTCATTCCGGTCGGCAAGCGCTCCGAGCTGGCCGAGGGCGCGCAGGTCTCGCTCTCGATCCGGCCGGAGAAGATCTGGCTCTCCGAGCTGACGCCCGAGATGGCCCGCGCCAACGGCACTCTGATCGACACCGTGTACTGCGGCGCGACCACCACCTATCTGATCGAACTCGCCGCCGGTACCACCCTCGCCGTGTTGGAGCAGAACACCGCCAGGTCCCGGATGGAGGACCGGTGGAACAACGGCGAACGGGTCGAACTGGGCTGGCTGCCCGAGCACAGCCTGGTGCTCGCATGACCGGCCCGGGCACGTCGGCGTACGACGTGATCGTCCTGGGCGCCGGGCTGGCCGGTCTCTCGGCCGCCCGCGACCTGGCCGCGGGCGGGGCGGACGTGCTCGTCGTCGAGGCCCGCGACCGGGTCGGCGGACGCGTCGAACAGGCGGTGCTGCCGGACGGACGGCTCATCCAGCTCGGCGGCGAAGTCGTCGGCCGCGCCCACACCTCCTACCTGCGCCTGGTCCAGGAACTCGGACTCACCCTCACCCCCAGCTATGTCGCCGAACCGGGCAGCCTGACCAGGACCACCCCCGAGGGCGCGTCCACCGGCACCGAACCGCACTGGTTCGGCCCCGGCGACACCGCCTGCCACGCCGAGGTCACCGCGCGGTTCGTGAAACTGGCCGCGGAGGTCGACCCGGACAACCCCTGGGGCCACCCCGAAGCGGCGCGACTGGACGCGTCCAGCGTCGGCACCTGGCTGCGCCTGGCCGGCGCGACCCCAGCCGTGGTGCGGCTCTGGGAGATCGAACAGCTGGGCCTGGCCAGCGGCTCGATCGAGCGCACCTCGCTGCTCGCCGCGCTGCGCAAGAACGCCGCCGTGCCCAGCGCGGGGCACTACGACTACGAGGACTGGGAAGGCCTGCGTGTCGCCGAGGGCTCGGCCACGGTCGCCCTGAGGATGGCCGAGCAACTCGGCCACCGCATCCGGCTCGGCTCCCCGGTGGAGGCGGTCTCCGTCGCGGACGGCCGCAACGGCAGGGCCGGCTGCAGCGTGCGGCTGGCCGGCAGCGAGACCCTGCGCGCCTCGGCCGTCGTCTGCGCGCTGCCGGTCGGACCGCTGCGGCAGGTGCACATCTCGGGAGTCTCCGAGGCCCGGCTCGACTCCCTGCACGCGCAGCGCCAGGCCCGCGCCGCCAAACTCGCGGTCGCCTACGCCGAGCCGTTCTGGCGTGCCCGCGGGGCCAACGGCCTGTCGGAGTCCGAACACGTCCTCGGCTCGACCTGGCCGCAGGGGCACGCCGTGCTCTCGGCGCTGGTTCCGCCCGAGCGGCTGGGGGTCCTGCTGGGCATCCCGCCGCAGCTGCGCGAGCAGGAACTGCTCCGGGAGATAGCCGACCTCTACGGCGACCAGGCGCTGCGCCCACTCGCCCTGTACCTGCGCATGTGGGGGACCGACCGCTGGACCCAGGGCTATGTGACCCAGTGGGCGCCCGGCGACGTGATGCGCGTCGGCCCGCTGCACGCCACCCACGAACCACCCTTCTACGTCTGCGGATCCGACCAGTGGGTGGCCGGATACATGGAGGGCGCCGTCCGCACCGGGCGCGCCGCCGCAGCGGCTGCCCTCGCCCGCTGAACCCCCGTCAACCCGCAGCACCCCACGAAGCCGCGGAACCCCACGAAGCCGCAGCACCCCATGAGCCCCGCTGAACCCGTTGACCGCCCGGCGACAGAGAGACGCACACGATGAGCGCGCAACCCGCCCACACCGCCGAAACCCCGGACTTCCCCTGGTCCCTGCCCGAGTACCCCAGCGCCGAACTGCGCAGCCTGGCCGAGCGCGCCCGCCGCTTCGTCGAGGAGGAGTGCATCCCGCACGAGGTGCACGCGGAGCGGAACCACGGCCGACTGCCCCAGGCGGTCGTCGACCGGGTGAAGCAGGCCGCGATCGAGGCGGGCCTCAACGGCGGACGGCACTCCCGCGAGCACGGCGGCCAGGACTGGACCGCACAGCAGTACGTCGCCGTGCACGAGCAGTTGGGACGCAACACCAACGGCATCTGGTGGTGGATCCCGGACGCCTACAACGTGCTGCGCTCCGGCAGCCCCGAGCAGATCGAGCGCTACCTGATCCCCTCGATCAGCGGCGAAGCCGCGCTTTCCTACGCGGTGACCGAGGCGGACGCCGGGTCCGACCCCTCCGGCATCGCCACCACGGCCGTCCGGGCGGGCGAGGGCTGGCTGCTCAACGGCGAGAAGTGGTTCGTCACCAGTGGGGATGTGGCCGTCGCACACCTGGTCGCGGCCAACACCGAGGAGGGCGTGACCATCTTCATCGTGCCGGCGGAAGCACCCGGAGTGTCGACCGTCGACGACCCGCCGTTCACTCACTCCTTCCCGCACGGGCACCCGGCGATCCGCTTCGAGGACGTGCGGCTCGGCCCGGAGGCGGCGATAGGCCCCGTCGGCGGGGGCGACGAGCTGCAGAACGCGTGGTTCACCGAGGAGCGGCTCGGCATCGCGGTGCACTGCGTCGCCGCGATGAACCGGCTGCTGGAGGAGGCCGTGACCTGGGCCACCGGACGCGTGCAGGGAGGGGTCCGGATCTACGACCACCAGGGCGTCTCCTTCCCGCTGGCGGACTCCGCCGCCGACGCGGCGGCCGCGCGGCTGATGATCTGGGACGTCGCCCGGCGCATCGACGAGGGCGCCGACCCGAAGATCGTCCACGCCAAGGCCTCCATGGCGAAGCTCTTCGCCAGCGAAGCCGCCAACCGCTGCGCGGACCGGGTGCTGCAGGTCTTCGGCGGTCGCGGCTACATCCGCGACTACCCGGCCGAACGTTTCTTCCGCGAGCTGCGGGTCGACCGGATCTGGGAGGGGACCAGCGAGATCCAGCGGCTGATCATCGCCCGTTCGCTGGAACGGCGGGGCGTCACCGCCGTCATCGGCTGACCGGCCCGGAAGCGGACCACCACCGGGCACGGCACCTGGGGACGGCACCTGGTGACGACACGACAGCGCACACACGACAGGGAAGGTGCGGCGATGGCCGAGGACCACGACCGGATTCTGATCGGCGGAGAATGGCGCCGCGCCGGGGGAGAGGAGAGCGATCCGGTCGTCGACCCGGCGACCGGGGAGCAGTACGCGCGTGTCAGCGCAGCCGACGGCCGGGACGTCGACGCCGCCGTCGGCGCGGCCCGCAGCGCCTTCGACTCATGGCGCGCCACAACCCCGGCCGAGCGCTCGTCGGCGTTGCTGGAACTTGCCGAGGCCCTGGCGGCCGACGCCGGCGAGCTGGCCGCCGTCGAGTCGCGCAACGCCGGCAAGCCGATCTCGGCCGTGCCCGAGGAGATCGCCTACAGCCTGGACAACCTCAGGTTCCTGGCCGGTGCGGCGCGCACGCTGACCGGCCCGGTCGCCGCCGAGTACACCCCAGGGGCGACCTCCTACGTCCGCCGGGAGCCGGTCGGCGTGGTCGGGGCGATAGCGCCGTGGAACTATCCGCTGATGATGGCGGTCTGGAAGCTCGCCCCCGCGCTGGCCGCGGGCTGCACAGTGGTGCTCAAGCCCTCCGAGTGGACGCCGCTGAGCACCCTGCGGCTCGGCGAGGCGGCGGCCCGGGTCCTGCCGCCCGGCGTGCTCAACATCGTCACCGGCGCGGGCCCGGTCGGCGCGGCGCTCAGCGCACACCCGGGGGTCGACCTGGTCTCGGTGACCGGCTCGTTGGAGACCGGTCGCCGCATCGCCGCTGCCGCCGCACCGACGGTCAAGCGGCTGCACCTGGAACTCGGCGGCAAGGCACCCGTGGTCGTGTTCGACGACGCCGACCCCGGGGAGGTCGCGGCCACGGTGCGGATGGCCGGTTTCGGCAACGCCGGGCAGGACTGCACGGCGGCGTGCCGTGTGATCGCCACCCCGAAGGTCTACCGGGCAGTCCTGGAGGCGGTGGCCGAGGCAGCCGGATCGCTGCAATGCGGCGACCCGGCCGACCCGGCCACCGAGCTCGGCCCGCTGGCCTCCCACCGGCACCGCGACCGGGTCGCCGGGATGGTCGAGCGGGCAGTGACGGCCGGCGCGCGGCCGGTCGCCGGGGCGAGGACGCCGGCTGGCCCCGGGGCCTACTATCCGGCGACCGTGCTGGACGCCCCCGACCAGGGCTCGGAGATCGTGCAGCAGGAGGTGTTCGGGCCGGTGGTCACCGTCCAGCTCGCCGCCGACGACGAGCAGGCCCTCGCCATGGCCGCGGACGTGCCCTTCGCCCTGGCCGCCTCGGTCTGGACCCGCGACGTCGGCCGGGCGATGCGAGCGACCGCGGCGCTGCGCTTCGGCGCGGTCTGGGTCAACGACCATCTGACCAGCGTGTCGGAGATGCCGCACGGCGGCTTCAAGCAGTCCGGCTACGGCAAGGACAACTCCACCGGCGCCATCGACCACTACACGGAACCCAGGCACGTCATGCTGCGCTGGACCTGAGCCCCGCAGCCTGATCCCGGCCTCCTCGGCACAGCTCCGGCCGCACTCCCGTAGCAGGCGGTCGACGCCGGTGATGCCCGGCGGTCATCTGCCTGCCGCAGCGGTGAGCAGGTCGGTCACCAGCGCGAGCGGGGGCCAGTCGAGGCGGCCGTGGCGTGCCACGGCGTACGCTCGCAGCTCGACGTCAGGGGCGGTCAGCGGCAGCAGCCGCACCCTGGCGAGCAGGGGGTAGCCGACCGGCAGCAGCGCCACACCCAGCCCAGCGGCGATCATCTCCTGCACCAGTTCGAGACTGTCGGCCTGATGGGTGACCCGCGGCGTGAAACCCGCCATCGACGCCAGCGTGCGGATCACCTCCTCGTCCGCTGTGTTGCGGGAGTTGACGATCCAGTCGTGCGCGCGGAAGCGGGCGAAGGTGTCCAGCGTCGTCCCCTCGGCGGCCTCGGCCTCCGCCGGGACGCCGAGCCCCCAGCGTGCGGTCCACAGCGGAGTGGCGCTGAGGGCGGGGTCGGCGGCGGCGGGAGCCAGGTTGTAGTCGTAGGTGAGCGCCAGATCCGCCTCGTCCGCCGCCAGCAGCGCCAAGGCCTCGGCGGGTTCATGCTCACGCATGAGGATGTGCACCTGCGGATTGCTCACCGCAAGGTCGATCACCACGGGCAGCAGGTACCCGCGGAACGCGGTGGCGAAGCCGGCGACCCGCAGGGTGCCGTTGGGCTCGGCTCCCGGGCCCAGGTCGCGGTGCGCCGTCTCAACCGCGGCGAGGATCGTCACCGCGTGCTCGGCAAGCCGCCTGCCCGCAGGCGTCAGCCGGACCAGGCGCCCGGCGGGCTCGATCAGCGCGGTGCTCATCTCGCTGGACAGGGCGGCGATCTGCTGCGAGACGGTCGAGGTGGTGATTCCGAGCACATCCGCGACCGCGCGCATCGACCCCAGCCGGGACAACTCCGCCAGTATCTGCAGTCTCCGTGTCTCCATTCGGCCATTGTTCAGCTTTCCCGAACGGAATGTCCATGATCGGCACGTGGACGCCAACGGTTGACAGGCCATCTACTGGGGTCCATGAGCCCGCTGGAACCTGTCACCCGTCCCCTCGCCACCCGCCTGCGCCTGCCCGGAGCCCAGGGCGGAGCTGTGATGGCCATGGGGTCGATGTCCTCGGTCCAGCTCGGGCTGGCCCTTTCGGTACCCCTGTTCGCCCAACTCGGCGCCCTGGGAACGGCGGGACTGCGGCTGGCCTGGGCCGGCCTGCTGCTCCTGGTGCTGGTCCGGCCCCGCCGCCGCGACTTCGCCGGCCGGGACCTGCTGGTCTGCGCGGTGCTGGGGGTGGCGACCGCCGGCATGGTGATGTTCTTCATGCTGTCTGCCGCGCGCATCCCGCTGGGCACCGCGAGCGCGCTGGAATTCCTGGGCCCGCTGGGGGTGTCCCTCTTCGGCCCCGGCGGCGGACGCAAGCAGTGGGCGGCGCTGGCCGCCGTCGGCGTCGTGCTGCTGACCGAGCCCTGGTCCGGCGGCATAGACCCGGCCGGCCTTGGATTCGCGCTCGCCGCCGCGGCCTGCTGGGCGGCCTACATCCTGCTGACCCAGCGCGTCGGCGACCGGGTCACCGGTCTGAAAGGACTGGCGGTCTCACTGCCGGTTGCCGGCGCGGTCGGCACGCTGGTCGCCGCACCCTCCGAGCTGGGCCGGGTGACCTGGCCGCTGGTGCTCATCATGTTGGGACTGGCCGCACTGAGCACGGTGCTGCCGTTCTCGCTCGAGTTCCTCGCGCTGCGCCGCCTCACCACCTCGGCCTTCGGCACCCTGATGAGCCTGGAACCCGCCATTGCGCTGGTCATGGGCCTGCTGGTGCTCGGGCAGGTACCCGGTCCGGTGCCCGCAGCCGGTGTCGTCTTCGTGGTGATCGCCGGCGCTGGTGCGACCCGCAGCGGCAGCCGCGGGGCAGCCGTCCCTGAGCGCGAGGTCAGGGAGCCGGTCGTGTGCGACACGGTAGGCGTGCCATTGGTGGACCACGCTCACCGGACGACTGGGTACCCAGGCCAGGCTGCGTGTGGCGCGAGCCTCCCCGGACGAGGACATGTGGCCGTGCCCGTGGAAGCGGGGGCTGCCGCGTGAGCAGGCTGACAAGTCCCGACAGGTGGATGTGTTCCGACGTCACCGAGGGGTGTCCTACTGGCCGGTGACGGTGCTCATCAGGTAGACCGCTCCGCAGGCCGTTAGGCCGGCCAGGAAGAGCAGCAGGGCTCGGCCGAACCAGCGGCCCAGGCGGTTGTTCCGGAACTCGATATTGCCCGAGGGGGCGTTCCGGCTGGCCAGCGCGGCGCCGCCGAGGGCGATGAGGGTCAGCCCGAACATGGCCAGCGCCGCCCAACCGGCGCTGCTGGACGTCAGCATCCGGACGTAGGAACCGGCCGCGACCCGGTCCGCCGCGACGTACTCGCCGGTGGGGAGGGTGAGGTTGCTGTGGAGGCTGGCCGAGGGGTCGGTCAGCTGTCCATTGTTCGAGTGGTATTCGCCGGTGCAGCGGATGTAGCTGTTTTTGCCGAAGCCGACCTGCTCGCAGGAGGCCACCTTCAGCACGCCGCGCGTGCCGAGCACGCCCGCCGCGTGACCGGCCTGGTCGCACCCGAAGACCACCAGCCCCGCGCCGACCAGCATGATCAGGATGCCGAAGGCCAGCCGCGCCCCCGGACTCATGGGCTGCGACTGCCGTCGAGCGCTCACCACCGGCATGCCCATCGCCTGCACCGTCCTGGAGTGGGGGTCCCTTGAATGCTCCGGGACTCTACCTCTACCGGAGCGGAGCCGGTCGGGAACGACGGAGGCCGTCCCCGCGACTGATGGGCGGGGACGGCCTCCTGACACTGCTGCTACCTCGTCAGCCGGCCTCCAGCGGCCGCCGGACGTTGCTCAGCCGCGAACCTGATCGATCGCGGCGCCCAGGGCCTCCTTGATGCGCGGGCCGAGCCGGCTGAAGCCGAACTCCTTCATCGCCGCGCGGAGCAGTTCCTCGGCGGAGCGCTCGGTGCCGTCGCCGTCGAGCCAGCGCACGACCGCGACCAGCTCGTCGGCGGAGTAGGCGCTGACGGGGCGTCCGGGTGTGAAGTCCGGCTTGCCGGAGCTGCTGGCGTCGCCGTCGGTGCTGGTGTCGGCGCTGGTGTCGGCCGCCGCGGGAGCGGGGTCCTCGACGGGGGCGGGGGTCTCGACGGCGGCGGCGGGGACTGCGGCGGGCTCAACCTTCGCCGCAGGCTCGGTGGCAGCCTCGCTCTTGGGCTCGGCGGCCGCTTCCAGCTCCAGCTCGGTCTCGACCTCTGCCGTGACCTCAGCCGCGGCCTCAGCCTCGACCTCGGCCGCGACTGCGGCCTCTGCCTCAACCTCGGCCTCAACCTCGACGATTTCGATCTCGGCCGCAGGCTCGGCGGCAGCCGTGGCCTCCTCCTCGATGGCGATCTCGGCGACCGGCTCCAGTTCGGCTGCCTCGTCGGCAGTGACCTCGACCTCAGTGTCAGCGTCGACTGCGGCCTCGTCCTCAGCCTCGACCTCGGCCTCGATTTCTGCCTCGACCTCGATCTCTGCCTCGACGGTCGCCTCTGCCTCGACCTCAATCTCCGCCTCGACCTCGGCTTCGACCGTCGCCTCGACCTCGGCCGCCACCGCCGTCGGCACCGCCGCCGCAGGCGGCGTGTTGCTGCCGCCGTCCCGCGGGGCCGGGACGAACTCGGCCCGCTCCTCCGGCTCGGCAGGCTTCTCAGGCTGGGCCTGGACCTCGGCGTCAGCCTCCGCCTCCGCCTCCGCCTCTGCCTCGACCTCGGGCGCGACCTCTGCCTCGGGCTCGGCCTTCGGCTGCGTTGCCGGCTCCGTCCGGAAGAGGGCGTCGACGGCGGCGTTCACTGCGTCGCTGTCGGCCTGGCCGACCGTCAACTCCTTCAGCAGGCTGCCGTATCCGCGCTCCTCGATGCTGTCGCGCAGCGACCGCAGCGTGGGCAGGCGGAAGAGCGTGCCCTCGTCGGCGGTGAGACGGTCCACCAGCTCGGCCAGCTGCTCGAACGTCAGCGTGGCCGCGTCGCAGCCCGGCAGCGCCGTGCTCAGCTCGCGCAGGCCGCTGCCGATGGCGACGACCGCCTGCGCCGTGCCGTCGAGCAGCTCGGTGTCGGCCGCGAGCGTGGGCAGCGCGGGCAGGGCGTGCGTGGGGGAGAGCGCCGCCCACTCGGTCCGCTCCAGCGAGGCGGACCTGAGCGCGGCGTGCAGCTCGCCCCGGCCGATCCGGGGCGAGGCGGCGAGCCGCCGGGCCGCCCGGGTCAGGGTGAAGCGACGTCCCCAGGACAGCTTCACCCCCTGCTCCTTGCGCCACGAGGCGTCGGCCGTGGCGGCGGTGAGCGCGTCCAGGTCGGCGGCTGCGTAGACCTCGGGGACCAGCGTGGACAGCGTCGCCTTGACCCGGAGCAGCAGCGCGACCGACTCGGCGACCGCGACGACGGTGGTCGGCTTGCCGAGCGTGGTCGCGGCGAGGAGCCGGTCCGCGGCGGTGCGGGTGGCCGGGAGGTCACGGCTGCGCAGCTCGGCGAGGACGGTCGAGGCGGCGCGGGCCTCCTCGGGTCCGGCGATGGTGTCGGCGGCGGCGTACCAGGCGTGGGTGTCGGCGGTCAGGGTGAAGCCGCCGCCCGCGGCGTAGGCGAGCAGGTCCTCGCGCAGGCCGCGCTGCGCCGCGTCGGTCGGGTCGGCGGGCGAGGCCGGCGCCGGGACCGTGGTCTTGGCCGCGTCGGTGGCCGTGGTCGCCGGGGAGGTGTCATCGGTGCTGGAGGGGTGGATCGTGGTCATATGAAGTCCGATTCGTGGCAGGAAGGACTGCAGCGTCGGGGCTGGAGGCAGCGCGGCAAGGGACCTGCTGTCGGACGGGTCCGTCCTGACGGACTGCCCGGCACAGGATGAACGCCCACGATACGGGTGTGCGATGACGCCATGCACGTACCCTGCTCGTCCGTACCGCCCGCGCCCAAGCCCGTCCGCACCTGTCCCGCCGCTACCCGGCCCGCCCCGCCCGGCTCCGTCACGTGCCGACAGCACGGCACCACCGACGGATACAAATGTTCCCTTGCCCCGCGTGGATGAGGATAGCGGCACGTGGGACCTCCCTCGCCCGGGTCGCGGTCCGCTCGGACGGCCGCCCCGCCCCGCCCGCCCGTCGGCCGGCCCGGCCGGTGGTCCCGGACCCACCGGCGGCCGTACGGGTGGATCTGCCGATCCTCACCCGTCCGGCAGGGGTACCGTGCCGCCGATCGGCTCAGCTCGGCTCAGCCGTTGACGCCCTGGTAGTGGCGCAGCGAGGCGTTCCGGAGCAGTCGGGCGGCGATGAACGCGGCCAGGCCGACGGCCGGTGCGGCGGCGGCGAGCACGACCGGGACCGGCGGGCTTCGCGGCGGCCCCGGTGCGCCACCCCGAATGCCGGGGTAGTTCGCGCGGCGGGGTCGACGGGGGAGGATGGACTGCCCGTCGTCGGACGGGCGCAGCCTTCCGGAAGGACCACGATGAGCCGACAGTCCGACGACGACTTCGGCTACACCGATGAGCTGCGCGAACGGATGGTGCGTCAGCTGCTCTCGGTGGGCGCCATCCGCGCGCCCGGGGTGGAGGCCGCCTTCCGGGCCGTGCCCCGGCATCTGTTCGTGCCCGAGGTGTCGGCCGCCCAGGCGTACCTGCCCGAGGACGCGCAGGTCGTCAAGCGGGACGCGAACGGCAAGGTGACCAGCACGATCTCGGCCGCGCGGATGCAGGCCATCATGCTGGAGCAGGCCGACGTCCGCCCCGGGATGCGGGTGCTGGAGATCGGCTCCGGCGGCTGCAATGCCGCGCTGCTCGCCGAACTGGTCGGCGTGGACGGCGAGGTCACCACCGTCGACATCGACCGCGAGGTCACTGACCGGGCCCGCCGACTGCTGGTGGAGACCGGGTACGGGCAGGTGCGCGTGGTCCAGGCGGACGGCGCACTCGGGGAGGCTTCGCACGCCCCCTACGACTGCATCCTGGTCACCGTGGAGTCGGCCGACCTGCCCCCGGCGTGGACGGAGCAGCTGGCCGAGGACGGACGGATCGTCCTCCCGCTCCGGCTCCACGGCACGACCCGTTCGCTCGCCCTCGAACGGGAGCGGGACAAGTTCGTCGGCCGCGACTACCAGTTGTGCGGCTTCGTGCCGATGCAGGGCGCGGGCGAGAGCCGAGTGCGGAACGTCGTGCTGGACGACACCCACGGAGCGGAGATCGCACTGCGGTTGGACGACGACGGGGCGCGGACGATCGAGGTCGAGCCGCTACGGGCGGCGCTGGCGCAGCCGCGGGTGGAGCTGGTGACCTCGGTGACGGTCGACGGTTTCGAGGAGCTGGACCGGTTGGACCTCTGGCTGGCCGACACCCTGCCCGGGTTCGTGCTGCTCGCGGCCAGGCCGGCGGCCCGCCGGATCGTCCTGACCGCCTCGCCGGGCGGCGCGCCGACCCTGCTGACCGACGACGGCCTTGCCTACCGGACGCTGCGGCGGACCAACCCGGACGTCGGCGAGTTCCGCCTGGGCGCCTGCGGGCACGGTCCGGACGCGGCGGCGCTGGCGCACCGGGTGGCCGAGCAGATCCGGGCCTGGGACCACGTCCACCGCTACGACCGCCCGCGCTTCGAGGTCTACCCCGCGTCCACGTCCGACCACCGGCTTCCGCCGGGGCCGGTGGTCGAGCGGCGGCACAGCCGGATCGCGGTCACCTGGCCCGTCCGGGGATGAGCTGCTACGGCCGGAGGTTACGGCGCATGACCGTGCGTCGGCGGCCCGGCGGGGTGACGTCCTGGAAGCCGGCCGCCAGGAACGTCGCGGGGGAGCCCATCCAGGTGTACGAGCGGGGGCCGGGCTCGACCGGGTAGCCCTCGACGATCCCGGCCCCGGCCTCGGCCGCGTAGTCGACGGCCGCGCGGAGCAGCCCGAGCGACAGACCCCGGCGGCGGACGGCGCTGTCGACGAAGAAGCAGACGACGGACCAGACGCTCGCGTCGTCGACGCGGGCGAGGACGCGTGAGCGCTCCAGCGCCGCATAGCCGGTACGGGGCGCGATCGAGCACCACCCGACCGGCTCGCCGTCGGCGTAGGCGAGGACGCCGACCGGTGCTCCGGCGCGGACCAGCGCGGCCAGCCCCTCGGCCCGGGACTCCTTGGTCGAGGCCCGGAACTCGGTGCTCGTCAGTCGCCAGCGCATGCAGGAGCAGTAGTGGAACGCACCGTGGCGCTGCGCGAAGCGGTCCAGGTCGGTGCTGCGCCCGGCAGTGACCGGCAGGAACTCGAACACCCTGCCATCCTTCCACCGGGCACGCGCCGGGTCGGTTCGCCGCCCCGGGGCGGTTCGGAGGTCGGGTCAGTCCGGCACTCGGCTCAGTCCGGCACTCGGGTGAAGCGGGCGGTGATGGCGACGGCGGTGTCCGGCTTGAGCATGCCGGCCTGGTTCCAGGCGATGCCGAAATCCGCACGGGCGATCACGAGCTCCGCGGTCAGGGTGACCGCGTCGGCCGAGAGCTCCGGGGTACGGGCGGTGAAGGTGTAGGGCTTGCCGGCGCCCCGGACCGTCAGTTCGCCGCTGACGGTGGCGGTGCCGTCAGCGCCGGGGGTGACCTGGGAGGCGGAGAAGCTGAGGGTGGGGTGCTTCTCGACGTCGAAGAAGTCGTTGGAGCGGAGGTGGGTGTCGCGCTTGGCCTGCTTGGTGTCGACGGAGGCGGCGTCGATGGTCAGGGTGCCGTGCGCGCTGCCGTCGGCGCCCACCTCGCCCTCGCCACTGACCCGGCTGAAGACGCCCTTCACATTGAACAGGCCCCAGAATGTCGGGGTCCGGATCGAGACGGTGGAGCGGGCGGGGTCCAGCACCCAGCGACCGGGGCTGACCGGCGGTTCGACGGGACCCTGCTGGGTGCTGCTGTCGGTGTCGGACATCGTGGTTGAAAACCTCTCCTGAAATGACCTGTCGTCACATATACCGAATGAAAAGATCCGGCTGGTGCCGCTGCCCTCTGCAGCCGTATTCACGGCTTCGAATGCAGCGTATGACGACCCGACAGAATCCGTATGCGGAGGAGCAGGTGGCGGACTTCGTGGCTTCTCTCGCATCCGTCCGGTGTGGTCGGCGCGGCGGTGCGGAACGGGTCGCGACCGGCCGTTGACGTGCCTTATGGTCCAGTCCAATGCCTGATCGGCAACACCGGCCGCGACCGGGCGCGGCGGCGGTGCCGCGCCCTGCGCCGCACCGCCGCCGTCATCGCTTCTGCCCGGATCCGCCCGCACTGCCGGGACCGCCTGGACCTCAGTCGAGCCGGGCGTCATAGGCGAGTTCCCGCGCCAGCTCCTCGACGCGGTCCTCGGCCAGCCCCCGGGAGACGAACCAGGCGCCGACGTTGCGCACATCGCGCTCCAGGAACGAGCGACCGCGCGGATTGGCGACGATGTCGACGATCTGCGGAACGTCGATGATCACCATTCGGCCCTCGTGCACCAGGATGTTGTAGGCGGAGAGGTCACCGTGGGCATAGCCGTGGCGGGCCAGCAGTGAGAGGTTGTGCCCGAGCTGCTGCCACAGGTCCTCCAGGTCGATCTCCTCGGAGCGCAGTTGCGCCAGCCGGGGCGCGGCCGTGCCGGACTCGTCGCCGATGAACTCCATAAGGATCTCGGTGCCGAGGATCTGCACCGGGTAGGGCACGGCCATGCCCGCGGCCCAGAGCCGGGAGAGCGCCGCGAACTCGGCGCCGGCCCACTGCCCGGCGATGGCCTCCTTGCCGAAGTTGGTGCGCTTGGCCATGGCCCGGCTGACCCGGGACTCCTTGTGGACCCGGCCCTCCAGGTAGCCGGAGTCACGGTGGAACATCCGGTGCTGTCCGTCGCGGTAGCGCTTGGCGGCCATCAGCGTCCGCCGGTCGGTGCCGGGCACGGCCCGCTCCAGCAGGAAGACGTCGGCCTCCTTGCCGGTCTTCACGATGCCCAGCTCGCTGTCGACGGCGGCCAGTTCGGTCACCACCCAGTCGGGGCGGGGTTCCGGTCCCTTCTCGGAGGGGGTCGACTGGTCCCAGGTGGACCAGCGGTCGCCGACGGCCGGCCCGTCGGAGGCGGCTGCTGCGTACTCGCCGCCGTCTTCTGTGTACTCGTCGCCGTCCGCGGCGTCGTAGTCGTAACCGTCGTACTCGGCGTACTCGCCGTCGTCGTACTCGGCGTAGGCGTCGTCGTACTGCGGCTCGAAACGGGCCGCGTACTCGTCGAAGGCCTGCTCGTAGGCGGCCTCTTCATGGTGCTGGTTGCGTCGGTTGCTGCCCTTGGAACGGATGCGGGAAAAAGACTCGGTGTCGGCAAAGCGCTCGCGCACTGCGGTGATCTCCTGTGGTGGGCCCACCGGAGGGCGCGTAAGGCGCGCCGAGTCAGCCGGAGGGCAGGTGACGAGAAAGGGCGTATGGCGCGCATGCAGAAGCGCGCCGCGTCATCGCGGCAACCATCAGGGCGCACCCCCTTCAACTCACTCGTCACGACCGGGCCGTGAGTGCCCGGTGTTGCAGGAACGAGAACATGCTAGCCGCTGCCGTGAACGGCGCAACCGATTTATTCACCACCTCGGCGCGGCGGCCGGATAGGTTGGGGCGATGGCCACGCACGAGCACGAAATCACCGCTCCGGTCGACCTCTGCCTGTTCGACGGCCGGCTGAACCCCGCCGCTGTCGGCTGGTCCCGGCAGCCGCTGCACCGGGGCAATCTGCGCGGCTGGGGGCGGAACAAGCGCTGGGAGTACTGGTGCGTGACCAGTCCGACCCACCTGGTCGCGCTGACCGTCAGCGACCTGGACTTCCTGGCCGTCAACACCGTGCACTTCCTGGAGTTCGGCGGCGCCGAGCCGCGCGAGCTGGAGTGCAGTGCGCTGGTGCCGATGGCGCGCGGAGTATCACTGCCGGACACGATCGCCGGGGCGGCGCCCGGAACCGGGGTCGTCGTGGGCCCCGAGCGCCCGACGCGGGGTCAGGTCCGGGTGGAGATCGCTCACGAGGCCGACGGGACCCGGCTGCGCGCCCGCGCGCTGACCCCCGACCGGGTGCCGCTGGCCGTGGACCTCCTGGTTCGGCTGCCGAAGCGGCACGAGACGCTGAGCGTGGTGGTGCCCTGGGACGACCGGCGCTTCCAGTACACCTCGAAGCACACCGCGCGTCCGGCCGAGGGCCAGGTGCGGCTGGGGGAGGAGGAGTTCCTCTTCGGCGAGGACGCCTGGGGCACGCTGGACCACGGCCGGGGCCGCTGGCCGCGCACCGTGTCCTGGAACTGGGGCGCCGCCTCCGGGCGAACCGACGGGAGCGTGGTCGGACTGCAGTTCGGCGGAGCCTGGACGGTCGGCACCGGCGCGACCGAGAACGCCCTGTGTGTGGACGGACGGCTGCACAAGATCGGGGAGGAGCTGGCCTGGGACTACGACCCCACCGACCTGCTCGCCCCGTGGCGGCTCTGCACGACCCAGTCCGACCAGGTGGACCTGGTCTTCACCCCGTTCCACGACCGCCGCAGCCACACCGAGGCCGGGCTGCTCGCCAACCGCACCGACCAGTGCTTCGGCCACTGGTCCGGCACCGTCCGCACCGACGACGGTCGCGCAGTCGCGGTCGACCGGCTCCTCGGCTGGGCGGAGGCCGTCCGCATGCGCTGGTGAGCGTACCCGGCAGGCGCGTCGGAGGCCACCGCGTACCAGTCAAGTCCCTTGTTTCATAAGGATGTTGTTGCCTTCGACACATCCATGCAACGAATGGTCCGTGGACAATCGGGGAAGTACCAGCCCTGCAAGGGCAGTTCTGTTCCGGATTCAAAGAGGCTTCGGGACCATTCGGCGCATGTGGAGGTTCCGCAGTCGTCCTGCACCACGCAAGATGCACCTCGGCACCCGTCCCTACTGGCAAGGGAGAAGGCAATGTCCGACAGCACCGCGAACGTGGGGTTCGACCTGCAGGATCTGGACCTCAGCGACCTGACCGTCACCTCGATGCGCGATACCGTCGCGCTCCCCGAGAACGGCGCCTCCACGCAGAGCTGCTCCTGCGAGTCGTCCTCGTCGTGCACGATGCCGCACCCGCAGCTGGCGCCCGCTCTGCAGTAAGAGCGGTCTCCGGCGATCACGGAACATCTCGGCTCATGTCCGCACCGACAAGGGAGTAGGCAATGTCCGACAGCTCCACGAACGCCGGCTTCGACCTGACGGATCTGGACCTGGGTGACCTGACTGTCACCTCGATGCGCGATACGGTCGCGCTGCCCGAGGACGGCGCCTCCTGGGGCGGCTGTTCCTGTCAGGGGTCCTCGTCCTGTGCCTCGCCGACGCCGACCCCCGGCCCCATCGACCTGTGACCTGCGCCCGCACCCGGCGGGCGGCATGTCTCCCAGCACCTCCTGGAATCACGGCGCATCTCGGCTCGTATCCCCTCATTGGCAAGGGAGAAGACAATGTCCGACAGCACCGCGAGCACCGGTTTTGACCTGCAGGACCTGGACCTGGGTGACCTGACCGTCACCTCGATGCGCGACACCGTCGCGCTCCCCGAGAACGCCGCTTCCTCGGGCGCCTCGTCCTGCCAGGCCTCCTCCTCCTGCAGCGTGTATGCGGTCCCTGAGCGTGAAGTGACGTTCGCCCGCAACTAGCGGTAAGCGCCCTCGCCGGTCGCGGACCGCACGCCATCCGCGTGCGGCCCGCGACCGGTGCTCACCCTGGGAGCCCTCCACCGAGCTGCGGGGCCGGCCGGCCCGCCTGGTGCCGTCCGCCTGCCGCACAAGCCACTTCGAGCGGAACGGGATCACTGTCATGCCCTACGCCGCAGCGGTCGGCGCCGAAGGCGTCCGTTCCGACACCGCCGATCACCCCTGCTCCGGCAATGGTGGCTACACGGTGCAGTTGGCACCGTACGCACTGGTGCGCTCCACCGTGCTTCGGCACCCGGCCCAGAGCCCGCCCGCCGCGGCGTTCCGAGCCGAACTGGCCGCACTGGCCGACCTGGAGGCGCAGACCGCCACACTACTGCCGGAACTCTGCGACGCCCTGTACGCCGGACAGGGCAGCCACTCCCCGGCCTTCCACCGGGACGTGGTCCTGCCGCTGCGTCGCGCGCTGCACAACGGGCGCCAACCGAGACCCGCACTGCTCGACCGCCTCGGAGACCTGCCCGACCGAGTACCGCAACTGGCCGCCTGGTTGGCCCTGCGTCGCCGCCGGGCCGATCTGCTCGCCGGCCTGGCCACCACCGGCGAAGCCGCGCTTGCCGCCGAACGGGAGGCGCTGTCCTCGCTCTGCCGGGAGCCCGCGCTCGGTCGCGCGATCGCGCTCACCAGCTCCGACCTGCTGCGGGCGGTCGAACGCGCCGGTACCGGCGTCCACGACCGCAAGGCGCGCAAGGAGGAGCCCAGCGTGCTGCGCCACGTCCTGCGGGCCAGCACCAGGACGAGCCCGCTGTCGTGGTTCACTGCCGTCGGCTGGGGGCCGCTCCCCACGGACGTCGACCCGCTCTCCGCAGTCGGTGCCGCCGACTGGGGGTCCGCCGGACTGCCCGCCGACGCGCTGATCTCGGTGGTCAAGGCCAATCGGGCGCTGGTGACGGCCTTTTCCGAGGCGCTGGTGGGCGACCCGGTCCGCCGGTCCAGGCTTCCGCACCGGATGACCAGCACCGCCCGGACCACCGACGGCGTTTCGAGCTACGCCCGCAGCCGGCTGCAGTTCGTCGGCGGACGCTTTCTGGTCGCGGCGGAGGACGAGATCACCCTCGCGGCCCGAGGCCCGCTGGCCCTGGTCGCCACACACTGCGAAAGCCCGTCCACCTTGGACGAGTTGGTGGAAGAGCTGGCCTCCGCCCTGCGCACTTCGGGTGAGGCGGAGAGCCGGGCGGCGGCTCGGGCGTTCCTGGGCGGCCTCGCCGAGGCGGGCCTGCTGGTCCCCACCGAACCCCTGGATCCGCAGAGCGACGCACCGTTGGCGGGACTCGGCGACTGGCTGCGCCGCAGTCAGGGCGAGGGCCTGGCTGATGCAGCGTCACTTATTGCACAGATTAAGGCTATCGACCGCATGACCGAGGAGTTCTCCGCCGCCGGACCGACCCGCCGGGTCGCCCTGCTGGCCGACCTCTCGACATGCTGGCACACACTTCTCGCCGATGCCGGACGGCCGGTGCCGACGCGCGCGGTGCGGTTGAGCGTGCTCTCCGAGGACGTGGTCGCCCCGCAGCCGGTCCGGCTGGACGGGCTCCTCGGCGGCGCCGACCATCAGGCGCTGGCCGAGCTGGCTCCGCTGGCGGAGCTCTTCGACCTGGGCCATCTGATGCGGCGGGTCATCCGTGACCGCTTTGTGGCGCGCTACGGGGTCGGGGGCTGCTGCCCGCATCCCTGGGAGTTCGGCGGCGAGTACGCGCAGGCATGGGAGGCAGCCTGGCGGGCCGCCGCGCCCGGCGCTGCCGGCCCGGACGCCTTCCCCAGCGGCTGCGCCGAACTCGCCGAGCTGCGAGAAGCGTTGGTCGAATCCGCGCACGACGGCGGCTCCTGGTCCGCCGACGCGGGCTCCGACCCCGCCGACACCGACGTGGTACTGCCCGTGGACCTGGTGTGCGGACTCGGCGACCGGCTGCCGCGCTGGATGGTGCGCCGCCCGCTGAGCTACTCGTACTTCCTCCAGCGCGCCGGCCGCGGCGACCTGCTCTGCGTGAACCATGCCTACGGCGGCTGGGGCCGGTTCACCAGCCGGTTCCTGGACGCGATGGCCCCGGGGGCCGGCGCCGAGGTGGCGCGGCAGATCCACCGCGGGCTGGGCGAGGGCGCCAGGCCCGCCCAGTTCCGTCCGGTCGGCGGCTTCAACGCCAACCTCCATCCGCTGCTGGTCACCGACGAGATCGGCCCCGACCGTCGATGGACCCCTTGGGGCGAGGCCGAGTTGGACCTGGTCCACGACGGGGCCGACGACCAGGTCCGGCTGCGGCTGCGCGCCACTGGCGAGTTGCTCGACATCCTCTACAACGGCTTCCTCGCTCCGACCATGCTGCCCCAGCGAAGCGCACCACTGCTCGCCGACCATCCGCTCGGGGCCGTCGACTTCCAAGCCCTCGTCCCGCAGTACCGGAGCGACGCACCGGGCGGCCGGGTGGTCCGCACGCCCCGGCTGCGCCATCGGCACCTTGTGCTGCGCAGACGCCGCTGGCACTTGGACGCGGGCGTGCTCCAGACGCTCCGCGCCGACCTCGCCGCCGAACCGGGGTTGCCGCTGGCAGCGATGTCCCGCTGGCGCGCCCGGCTCCGGCTCCCCGAGCAGGTCTTCCTGCACCCGGTCCCGGCCGCCTCCCGGGAGGGCCGCCAGACCGAGGACTTCCTCGCCCGATTGGGCCAACCCAAGCCGCAGTTCGTTGACTTCGGCAACGCGCTGCACCTGCACTCACTGGCCAAGTGGCTCTCCCGCCACCCGGACGGCGTGGCGCTGGAGGAGGCCCTTCCGGCGCCGGGCGGCCGGGAGCAGGCCACCGCCTCCGTGGAACTGGTGGCCGAGGTCTACCGCGCCGGGCGGACGACATGACCGAGACAGACGACCAGGAGACAATCGTGGCCGAGCCCGCCACCGAGCTGACGACGTCCGGCGCCGACCCCGGGGCTGCCGCCGATCCAGGGGACGCCGCCGACCCTGGGGACGCCGCCGCACGGGACGTGGTCGCGTACTATCACCACCCGATCAAGGGTCCGCTGCTGCGGGATGCGGTCCTGCCGCTGGCCGAAGGCTGCACGGCCCAGGGGCTGCGCGTCCATGTCGAGCGTCACTGGCTGCACGGACCGCATCTGCGGCTGCGGCTGCGCGGGCCGGCCGAGCAGGTGGTCGAGGCCGCCGAGCAGGGCGCGGCCGACCTCCGGCGGTGGATCAACCGGCATCCGTCGGTCAGCGGCCTCAGCACCGGGGAACTGCTGACGCAGGCGGCCGAGGCGGGCCGGGTCGAGCTGATCCCACCGCCCTACGAGCCCGTCCTGCCCGACAACACGGTGTGCGTCGAGCGCGTCGACCTCGCCCCGCTGCGGGCCCTGATCGGAGTGGACGGCGCTGCCCTGCGCGACGACCTGCTGGGCCTGGGCCTGCCCGCCCTGGGTGCGGGATCCACCTTCCTGGGCGAGCACGGTGACGCGGGCCCGGCGCGGGTCCAGCTGGCTGTGGCCGCGCTGGCGGCCCACGCCGCCGCCCACCCCGGCGGGCTGGTCGGCGGGCACTACTCCTACGTCTCCCACCTGGAGGACTTCTTCGTCCACGACGACCGGGACGGACGGCTTCGGCAGTCCTTCGAGGGCAACTGGCAGGCCGTGCGCGAGCGGGTGACCGCCCTGGTCGGCCGGATCGCCGAGGGCGGGGCCGACGGCTGGGAGCAGGAGTGGGCCGCCTGGTCCAGAGCCGCCTGGGACCTCACCCAGAGCCGCCTGGACGCCGGGGCGCACCTCTCCGGCGACGCGGACGAGTACCGCCGCCGGGCCGCCGCCACCGGGGACACGGACACGCTGGTGCGCTGGGACCGGGACCGCCGCACCCGGTACAGCGACTTCCACCGGCTGCTGAACCGCTCCGATCCGGAGGGGACGATGTGGACCCGCCCCGACTATCTGGTCTACCGGGCCTGCACCAACACGCTGTACCGGCTCTTCGCGGTCTGCGACCTGCTGCCGCGCGAGCGGTACCTGGCCGGCTACCTGGTCGTCCAAGCCGTGCCGGAGCTCACCGGGCACGACTGGCGCACCGAGATGACCGCAGCCGTGGACGCCATGGAGCGGGCCTCGTGACGGCCCCCGCGACCGACCGCAGCGAAGCTGCCACGGTGGCCGCGCCGACCACGGAGCCCGACGTGGTGGCCGCGCTGGCGGGCTGGCAGCTGCGGCCCGGGATCGCCCTCACTCCGTTGCTCGAGGGCATCCACCTGCGAGGCCGGCGCTCCAGAGTCACGCTGGAGGGCAGCAGGGCGCTGCCCCGGCTGTGGCGAATGCTGGAGACGGCGCTGCGCAGCGGCGACCACGCGGCGCTGCTGCGCGAGGCCCCAGCCGGCTCCCCGCTGCGCAAGGCGCTCGGCACCGTCGTCGACCAGTTGCATGCCCATGACCTGCTGGTCGAGGGGTCGGTTGCGGCGGAGGACGGTCCCGCCGCCCGCTGGCTGCAGGCGACCGCCGACCATCCCGTCCCGGCAGCGGCGGCCATCGCCTCCGCCCGCCCGGAGGTGCAGGCCACCGACGCCCGAAGCGCGCTGGCGCAGGCCGCCGGACGGGCGCTGGAGCGCTGCGGCGCGTCCCCCTCGTACGTGGCGGCGGGCGGCGCCGACCCCGGCACCTCAGTTGCCTCGGCAGCCCTCCCGGGCCCCGGCGGGATCGCCCTGGTCGTCTCGGCCCGGGACGTCGCCCACGGGGTCGGACGAGGCGGAGCGCGCCGGTTGGCCGTCGCCGCCGGGCTCTCCGGCGGTACCGCCTTCGTCACCGCGCCCGGCAGCCCGGAGCAGGTGCGCGCGGACGCGGCGGCGCTGACGACCAGACTCGGCCTGGACCCGGCCCCCGACCCGGCCCCGCCTGCTCCGGGTGCGCTGACGGCACTGGTCGCCGGGGCCGCCGCGCAGCGACTGCTCTGCGCGGTGGCCGGGTTGCGCGACCCGGCGGAGGAGGGCGACGACCGTCGGATCCTGCCGAACCGGCCGATGGTGCTGATTGCCACCGACCGTCCCTTGCAGGCCGCTTACCATGTCTGGCTCGGTCCCGACCTGCTGGACCCGGATCGGGCGGCGTCGACGCCGCCCGACACCCTGGCCGAGGCGCTACGGCGGATGGCGGCCCTGGGCGACGAACAGGTCGGGGTGCTCGCCCTGCCGCTTCCGGGCGCGCTGCCGCAGCTGCCGGCAGCACTGGCGACCTCCCCGGTGCCGAGCGGCACCCTGGTCGCCGGCGCGGCGCGGCTCGACCTGGCCCGACTCGAAGCGATCTGCCGGGCGGCTGAACTCCGCTTGTCCCCCGCCGGGTTGAGCTCCTGTGCGGACCGGGGCGGCAACCCTGGGCTCGCGGTCGGCGTGGACACCGCCCACGCCTGGGGGCGTGTCCTGCGGCGGGTCGCCGAGCTCACGCCACGGCAGGCCGGCGTCGGCCTGCCGGAGCAGGAATGGCTCGCCCATCCGCAGGCGCGCCACTGGTGGACCACGCTCAACGGACGCATGGGCGCCCGGGGCACGCTGCGGGTGATCCGGGCCTCCCCGGACGAGGACGTGTTCCGGGCCGCCGTCCGAGATCGCTCGGGGGAGCTGCTGGGCCAGGGGGTGGAGGCCACCCCGGAGACGCCGCCGCCTTCGCCGCGCTCGCCGCGACGGCGCGACTCCAGTTTGCGGAACGGGATACGACCTCCACGCCGGATCTGACCTCCACTCAACTGACCTTCTCCACAGGAGCTCTGGCAGCGATCGCCACAGCCGGGGTGGAGTACGCCGGTTGGGAGGACGATGGCTGGACCCGCAGATGGCTGGCCGGTGTCGCAGCCCGGGAACCGGCGTTCCAGACCGCCCTGCGTCGGCTGACCGGGTTGCGCGCCCAGCCGTGGGAGCCCGTCGGCACGGACGCCCGCGCGGTGGCGGCCGGACTCCACGGGTGCGGCTTCACCCTGCTGAGCACCGAGGGGAGCGCCCAGTGACCGTTCACAGCACCCGTGCGCCGAACCCGCCGGTTCTGGCCGGACTGCCGCCGGAGGTACCGGTGCTGGACGCGGCGGCCGCCCTGGTGTCCACCGGCGGCACCGCCGTGGTCCTGCTGGAGGAGTGGACGCTGGGCCTGGCCGAGGAGTTGAGCCGCCATGCGCTCGGCCACCCGGTGCTGCACGTCCCGGTCTGCTCGGACGGCGCGCTGACCGTCGTCGGCCCGGTCCTGCGTCCCGGCGCAGCCGCCTGTCTGAGCTGCACGGAGTACCAGCGGCTCGCCACCACCGGGGGCCGCGTCCCGTGGCGGAGCCCGACACTGGCCCTGGCCGGGCTGCCCTCACCCGCCCTGGCGGAGGCGATCGGCGCGCTGGCCATGGAACTACTGGCGGCGGAGCCACCCGCGGCGGAGCCACCCGCGGCGGAGCCACCCGCGGCGGAGCCACCCGCGGCGGAGCCGCCGGCGGCTGAGTCCGGGGCCGACCGGAGTTCCACCGTGTGGATCGTGCACAACGGCCGCGCCACCTGGACCAGTCACCGGGTCCGCCCGGTCGGCGGCTGCGAGGTCTGCCGCCCGCTCCCGCCCGACACCGAACAGGGGGCCGCGATCCCCGAGGTGCCGCGCCCGCTGCCCGACCCGTCCGTGCTGCGCGGGGCCAACTCCCGTACCGGGCATGCGGAGCTGCGGGACTTCCTGTACGACGAGCGCTTCGGCCC
Organism: uncultured Actinomycetota bacterium; assembly: GCA_963743515.1. Lineage (GTDB taxonomy): Bacteria > Actinomycetota > Actinomycetes > Streptomycetales > Streptomycetaceae > Streptacidiphilus. Next base: position 192,665 of record CAVUQN010000027.1, on the reverse strand, counting down.
GGTCCGCCGGCTGGGCCGGAACGAGCAGGCGGGTTTCGGTCTCAGCAGCGCATACGTCACCGACGGCCGGATGGCGGAGGACGGCGGCTACGGCCGGGCCGCCGACTTCGAGAGCAGCGAGCGGGTGGCCCTCTACGAGGCCGTCGAGCGGCTCGCCGGGATGATCCCCACCGGCCGCCGCACTGCCCTGCGGGCCTCGTTCGCCTCGCTGGGCCCCGAACGCGCGGTGGACCCGGAACGGCTCGGCCTGCCGGACCCCGCCTATCAGGGGCATCCGGCATCGGCGACGGTGCCGTATCGCCCGGAGCTCGAACTCGACTGGGTTCACGGCTGGTCGCTCACCCATCGCCGGTCCGTCGCGGTCCCCGAGCACGTCGCCTACTGGGACGTTCCAGGGCCCGACCGCCCGCGCGTGGTCTACGAGTCCTCCAACGGCTGTGCTTTGGGCAACAGCCCCCAGGAGGCTGCCCTGTACGGACTGTTCGAGGTGGCCGAGCGCGACGCGTTCCTGATGGCCTGGTACGCGGCCACCCCGCTGCGCCGGGTCGCCGTGCCCGACGACGATCCCGAGGTGGTCCAACTCGTCGACCGGGCAGCACTACTGGGGTACGAGACGGTCCTGCTGGACGCCACCAACGACTTCGGTGTCCCGGCGGTGCTGGCCGTCTGCCGCTACCGGGGCAGCCACCCGGATGCCCCGTTGGCGTTCCTGGCGGCCGGGGCGCACCACGACCCACGCACCGCCATCCGCTCGGCCCTGGTCGAGGTGGTGGTCAACGTCCATGAGTCCGCCCAGCGGGCGCTCGCCCCCGGACGGCCGCGAGCCCCGGAACGGCTGCGTCCGATGCTGGAACAGCCCGAACTCGTGGTCTCCCTCGACGACCACGTCGGCCTGGGCACCCTTCCGGAGACCCAGGACCGACTGAACGTCCTGGTCGCCGATGCCCCGGAGCTGGACTGGCGCCGGGCCTGGCCGGGGGCGCCGAAGCCGGTGGCCGACCTGACCGCACTGCTGACCGAGACCGTGCGGCGGCTGGCCGGAGAAGGGCTTGAGGTGATCGCCGTCAGCGTGGACGAACCCGGCGCGCGCGACCGGCTCGGTCTGCACTGCGTCAAGGTCGTCGTGCCCGGTTCGCTGCCGATGACCTTCGGACACGTCAACCACCGGACCCGGGGGCTGCCCCGGCTGCTGGAGGTCCCGCATCGACTGGGGCGTGCCGAACGAACCTTGTGCTACGAGGAGTTGACCATCCACCCGCACCCCTTCCCCTGAGGACTCCGCGTGACTCACGGCCCCGACACCCGCAACCGCGTTGCGGACCGCCCCATCGCCGACGGCTCCCCCGACTGGCAGAGCTTCCATGTGTTCCTGCACACCGACACCGCCGAGGCCGATGCCTTTCTGCGGGAGGACCTCGCCCCGCTGCTGGACGCGCTGACCGCCGGCCGGGAGGGCGCCGGGTGGTTCTTCATCCGCTACGGCGAGGGGGGTCCGCATGTGCGGGTCCGCGTGCGCGGCCTGGGCGCCGCCACCGCCGGACTCCCGGCGGACCTGTCCCGGCTGGCTGGGGCGAGGACCGCCGTCGACGGCCCATGGCCGTCCCGCCACGGCGAGGTCCGGGCGGTGCCGTATGTCCCCGAGACCGGACGCTACGGGGGGCCGCTCGCCCTCCCGGTCGCCGAGGAGGTCTTCGTCGGATCGTCCTGGGTCGCGGTCCAGGCGCTACGTCAGATGGCCTCGGGCGAGGCCAGGTTGACGCTGGCCAGCGACATCGCACATGCCACCGCCCTGGCCCTGGGCCTGGACCGGCTGACCGCCGCCCAATGGCTGCGACGGCACGCGTCCGGCTGGCGCTGGGCCGCCGAAGTCGCCCTGCTGCCGAGCAATGTGGTGCACTCCAAGGTCAACTCGGTCTTTGCGCTGCAGCGCGGGGCGCTGTTGCGTCGGGAGGAGGCGCTGCGGGAGAGCCTGGAGCTCGGTACTGGCGCGCCCTGGCTGAGCGACTGGGCGGAGCAGGTACGTTCCGCCGACAGGAGGTTGCGCGAGATCCGCTCGGTAACGGCCGAGACTGAAGCTGAAGCTGAGACCGGGACCGACGCAACGCTGCTGTGGGTCTGGGGGTCCCAACTCCACATGCTGCTCAACCGCCTCGGGGTCACCCCCGACGAGGAGCGCGCCGTGTGCCGCCTCGCCGCCCGGACACTGCTCGACTCGGGTGAGGAGCCCTCCTTCTTCCCGGCCGGGCACCTGGCACCGGACCGCCAGTACCTGGAGCGGAGCAAGTTCCAGATCGGGCGGATGACGGACAGCGCGGTACGGTCCCTGCCGACGTCGCCTCCGGCCTCCTCCCTGACCGCCGGCAACGGCCGACTGGCCCTGGCGGAGACCGCCCTGCCTGCCGAACCGCTGCCCGAGATATCGCTGCACGCGGCGCTGACCGGCCGCACCTCCGCCCGTGGCCCGCTCACCGGCCCGCTGACCGCCACCCAGCTCGGCGCCCTGCTGTGGAGCGCGTACACCGAGAGCCACCGCTCACAACGGCAGCTGCCCGACGGCACCGCCTGGACCTCCACCCACCGGCCCTACCCGAGCGCGGGCGCCCTCTACACCGCCCGGTTGCGGCTGGTCGTCCTCGACGTGGACGGCCTGTCGGCGGGCACCTACGAATGCGTCCCGCAGCGTCGTTCGCTGGCCAGGGTCGGTCCGGTGCCGTCGGTGGAGGAGGTCAAGACGCTCTCCTCGTACTTCAACCGCTCCCCGGACGACCCCGACTGGATCGGCGTCGACGGGATTCCCGTCCTGATCGGCCTGTACCTGGACCTCGGCCTGCTGCGCCGACGCTACGGCCTGCGAGCGCTGCGCCTGGGCCTGCTGGAGGCCGGCCACCTCGCCCAGACCCTGCTGCTCACCGCCACCGCGCTGGGCCTGGCCACCACCACCATGGGTGGCTTCCACGACGACCTCGCCCACGAACTCCTCGGCCTGGACGACCTGGACCACCCCCTCCAGTACCTCCTCCCACTGGGCCGCCGAACGACCGAGACCCGGGCGACAAATCCCTGAACGACTGGCCCTGACCCCTCAGCCTGACTCCCGCTCCGTCACGCTGCAGCCCGCGCGGCAGCCTGTCGGTCACGCACTATCCGATGGATTGCCGTCGTGATCGATGCAGTCCTCGGAGCCGAAGAACGCGTCTGCCTCCGCTCGTAGCTGAGCGGCATCGACCCGCGGCGCATGGCGCCATTTCCGCTGCAGTTCCTCCACCGGGATGACGCGGCGTCGGCTGCTGAGCGGGCGTAGCTCCGCGATTTCAGTGCCATTTCGGATGATGTTGTAGGTCTCACCCGCTTCCACGTCATCGAGTACAGCTTTGGAGCGCGCGGCGAGCTCCCGCTCGGTGATCGCCTTCATAGGACCAGCGTATTGCGGCGAAGCGCACTGCCCTGCGCCATGGATGGGTGGAGGTGCGCCAGCCAGTTCCTACTCTCGCAATCGAGCTCGGCGTCGAACCTTGGCACGGACAGCGTGCCGCCGCCTCTCAGTCACCGCTTGCTGTGCCGGGGGCCTCGGACCGCTGGAGGTGCAGTTTGTCCTTCACTGCCTGAGTGACCCCTCGCGGCACCGGCGGCCGCGCCAGCACGACTGGTGCTCGGCTCGGGCAAATTCGGCGGGCGGGCTATCGCCGCGGTCATCACCGTGATCGGCGACCCGCGTACCGGGCTGTCATATAGTGCCGGTCCATGACCGACACCACCGACCTCGGCCAGGCGGAGCTCACCGCGCTGCTCGACGCCGTCCGCTGCTCCGTGGCGCGGTTCGGGTCCACCCTCGACGCGCTGACCGACCTTCAGGCCCGCGAGCCCTCCGCGCTGCCCGGGTGGAGCCGAGGGCATGTCATCACTCATGTTGCCCGCAGCGCCGACGTCTACTGGTGGCTGCTGACTCTGGCCCGCACCGGCGTCGAGCCCGGACCGCGCGCGGACGGTCCCGCGCTGGAGCGCGCCTTGCGCGATGGTGCCGGACGCGGCGCTGCCGAACTCGTCGCCGACGTGCTGGGCAGCCTGGGGCGGATGCTCGACGAGGCCGAGGCCATGCCCGCAGAGCGCTGGCCGACGATGGTGACCGCTCTGGCCGGCTGGCGGCACCCCGCCTGGTTCGTCCTCCACCGTGCCCGACGCGAACTCGAAACCCACCACGTCGACCTGCGCCTCGGTTACACTTCCGCCGACTGGCCTGACGACTACGTCACTTGGGCTCTCGGCGGCACTGTTGCCACACTGAGCGCCCGCGACTTCCCCGTCTCCGGCATCCAGGCCATCGACCTCGGCCGCGCCTGGACGCTTGCCCCGACCGGCCCCTGCATCAGCGGTGCGGGCCACGCCCTCCTCGCCTGGCTGGCCGGCCGCGGCACGCCCGCGCCCCTGCAGGCGGACCACCCGCTCCCGACCCCGCCGGCCTGGCCGCTCCCGCCATCCCCCGGCTGGTCCTGACCCGTACCCGCCGCTACGCAGCGGTCCTGCCGAAACCCTCCGACCGGGTCGATGCCCACGGGTCACTCCTGCAGCAGCGCTGGCCAGGTGACGGCGGACGACCTTGGTAGCCGCCTCGGTCATCCGATCGGAGTTTGCAGGGAACTGCTCTCGGTGGACGGGACGTTGTCCGGACATGTTGAGCCTGGTGAGCGCCGCAGGAAGCCTGCTGGTTCCCGCCGCCTTGGTCGCGGTGTTATTCCTGCTGGCTGCCGCCAGAGAGTTCGTGCTGCGGATCCATCGGCCCAGCTGGCTGGGCCAGCGTCTGCAGCAACGAAGCCACCCGGGCGAGCGTGGGGTCGGAGCAACCGCGACCGAGGAACTCCACGCTCGCCTCTATGCCAGCAAGCGGGCGCAACTGGAACAGCGCCGGGTCGAACTGGTCCTCCGAGATGACGAGAATGACGGCGCACCCCCAAGGACCGGGATCGACCTCGCCGCGCGGACCGCGACGATCCGCCCACCGCTCGGCGGCCCCCAGAGCTGGGCCGACCAATCAGCAAGGGTCGTCAGGGGTTCTGAGAAGAGGACCGGATAATCACTGAATCAGATCTTGCGAAGAGGGTGACTTCGACCGGTCAACCTTCCAAGGAATTCTTGTATCGGCCTTCCGTGGCGCTGTTCAGCATGCACTGCTGAGGGAAGTCGAACGGACAATATGCAGCGTGGCGATTCCCAGGGGGAAGAGTCGCCATATGTATGCTCTGTGTAGTCAAATTACGAAATGCCGGAGGACTGTCGGCGGCGGCTCCCTCTGCGGTATGGCCGGGCGTCGGCCATGCCGCAGCTCCCCTCAAAGCGGTCCCGCGGCTCGGCATGCCCCTGGTCGGGCGGCATTTCCTGGTCTGGTGCGGCCGAGGGGGCACAGTATCCGGAAAAAATCAGATAGAGCGATGCAAATCATCGGTGTGTCATGCGCCTGACCAGCTTCAGATAAGCCACGGGACAGCCTTCAGGAAGGCCTGCCATGTCGGAGAAAGCAAGCGGTGACCCGTCCGGCTCGGGACAGTTGAGCCGTCGACGGCTGCTTCTCGCGGGATGCCTCGGCGCCGCGTCCATCACCACCGTCAGTGGACTTGTCCACCCCCAGCGGGCCATGGCATCGGTCCTGCAGCCGCAGACTCCGCTGCCGGGCGCGAGGATTCCCAAGTACGTCACGGCGCTGCCGACATTCAGCGGAAAGCGGGTCGACGCGGCCTCGATGACGACCGCCTTCGTCGAGTTCGCCCAACAGGTGCTGCCGCCCTCGATGTATCCGGACGCGTACTCCGACGGCACCTGGGTGTGGGGTTACCAGGTCGCTGACCGGCCCGCGAGTTGGCCGGGCTGCACCGTCGAGGCGTGGGAGGGGCGTCCCACCACCGTCCGCTATGTCAACAACCTGCCGGGAGTCGACGCCGGATCGCGGGTGGCGCCGCTGCTCACGGTCGATCAGACCCTGCACTGGGCCGACCCGCTGAACCAGATGGGTTCCTGCGAGCCCTACGCGGCCCGATCCCGGCCGTCGCGCACCTGCACGGCGGCGAGGTGCCCTCCGGCGTCGACGGCGGTCCGCAGGCGTGGTTCACCTCGCGCGGCCAGCGCGGCTCCGGATACGCCACAAGCGCCCCGGCGGCGCCGAATGAGGCCGTCTACCGGTATCCGAACGCCCAACCGGCGTCCACGCTGTGGTTCCACGACCACGCCCTCGGCGTGACCAGGCTCAACGTGTTCGCCGGGCTCGCCGCCTTCTACCTCGTGCGCGACCGGTACGACACCGGCCGGTCGGACAACCCCCTCAGGCTCCCGGCCGACCCGTACGAGATCGAAATCGCGATTCAGGACCGGCAGTTCGACACCAACGGGCAACTGCTCTTCCCCGACGGCTCGGATCCGGCCGCCGCACTGGTCATCCCGCCGCAGAACCCGGCCGCGCACCCGTTCTGGATCTCCACGTACCTCGGTGACGCGATGGTGGTCAACGGCCGCACCTGGCCGGTGCTCACCGTCGAACCTCGCCGCTACCGCTTCCGTGTCCTCAACGGATGCAACGCGCGGTACCTGTCGATGAGTCTCACCGGGTCGGCGAATGCGGACCGGACTCACACGCCGTCCGCGGTGCCGTTCTGGCAGATCGGCACCGACGGCGGCCTGCTCGACACCCCCGTGGAACTCAACACGCCCGGCCGGGAGAGGGCACCCCGGCTCAACCTCGCGCCGGCGGAACGTGCCGACGTGATCATCGACTTCTCCGGGCTCGAAGGCCGTTCGCTGGTCCTGACCAACACGGCGCCCCACTCGTTCCCCATCGGTCCGCCGCCGAACCCGTCCCTGGACGGTCAGCTCATGCGCATCGACGTGAGCCTTCCGCTCTCCGGCCGGGACCGTACGTACAACCCGGCGACCGGTGCACCGCTGCGCGGTGGTTCCGGGCGGCCGGCGCCGATCGTCCGGCTCGCCGACCCCGACAGCGGGAAGGTTGCCCCCGGGGTGACCGTGCACGCCGGGCGCCAACTCGTGCTCAACGAGGAGGACACGGTCCCCGCTGCGATTCCGCCCGGCGGCCGCAGCGGAACCCTCATCGCGCTGGTCAACAACAGCATGTGGACCGGTCTGCGCGCCGGTACCACCAAGCCGATCGAAGGCTCCCGGCCGGACCGGTACCGCCAGGGTCTGTGGCTGACCGAACGGCCGCGCGTCGGGTCCACCGAGATCTGGGAGATCCTCAACACCTCGATGTTCGCCCACCCGATCCACCTGCACCTGGTCAGTTTCCAGGTACTCAACCGGCAGAGCATCGATGTCACCCGCTATCTCGCCGCCTGGGCCGCGGAGTTCCCGGGCGGTACCTACGAGGGACGAACTCCGCGACGGCACCCTGGGCGAGGTCGACTACCAGCCCGGTACGGTCATCCCCGGCTACGGGCCGCCCCGCGACTACCTGACGCCGAACGCGGACGGCGCGCTCGGCGGCAACCCTGCCTTCAGCCCCTTCCTGACCGGCCCGGTCCTGCCGCCGGACCCGAGCGAGGCGGGCTGGAAGGACACCGTCAACGCCAATCTGGGACAGGTGACGAGGGTGATCGCCCGCTGGGCGCCCAGTGCGACCGAGCTCGGAGCCGTCGCGCCGGGGGAGAACCGCTACCCCTTCGACCCCACCGAAGGACCGGGTTACGTCTGGCACTGCCACATCATCGACCACGAGGACAACGAGATGATGCGCCCGTACGCGCCGACGCGCTGACGCCGCACCGCCCGCCGGGGCAGCGGCAGGGCCCGACCGCATCGTGGTCGGGCCCTGCCGCTGCCCCGCCGTGTGTCGTCAGTGCTGTCACGCGTCGGCCGGCTGCTTCGTCCCCGTCCCTGTTCCCGCCCCCGGGGCCGGGCTGCCGGCGGCGGCCCGGGCTGCCCGTTCGTCGGCGTTGGCCAGCCAGAAGTAGACGGGTGGCAGGCCGAGTTCGATCACCGAGAGCACGATCTGGAACCACTGCGGCCAGCCGTGCAGCGCGAGGGAGAGGACACGGCCGAACCCGCCGAGCAGGAAGACGCCGGCGAGCCAGCGCACCGCGTTGGCCGGGATCGGCCGTTGCCGGGCGGCCCAGAGCCACGCCAGGCCGTACCCGGTGAAGCTCGCGCCCATGAAGCGGCCCCAGCTGTCGATCGTCGTCCCCGCGTTCCCGGCGCCGGGGATCGCCGCATTGCCGAGCGCGACGTGCCACAGCCCGATCGCCACGCAGGCCCACCCCATGAGCTGGACGAGCAGTCGGAGTGTTCTGGCCATGGCCCACCACCACCCTGTCATCAGTTTAGTAGACACATGTCTACTATCTCTGCCGTCAGGATAGGCCCGGTAAGTAGACGCGTGTCAAGTAACCTGGTCGCGTGCCGTCTCCCCGCAAGCGCCTCAGCCCAGCCGACCGCCGCGCCCAACTGCTCTCCGTCGGGGCGCGGATGTTCGCGGAGCACCCCTACGAGGAGGTGCTGATGGAGGAGGTCGCCCAGCAGGCCGGCGTGTCCCGGGCGCTCCTCTACCGTCACTTCCCGAGCAAGCACGCGCTTTTCGCCGCCGTCTACCAGGAGGCGGCCGACCGGCTGCTGGCGGAGACGCGCCTCGATCCGGCCGATTCGCTCCTGGAGCAGCTCATCCAGGGCATGGACGTGCACCTGGACTACTTCGTCGCCAACCGCCACGCCGTGCTGGCCGCGAACCGGGTCCTCGCGGGCGACCAGGTCATCCAGACCATCATGAACGGTGAACTGGACGCCCTCCGTGCGCACTTGCTCGCGGGCCTGCCGCTCGTCGACGCTGCTGCCCGCGAGGCGGTCTCAGGTGTGCTGAAGAGCTGGCTGGTCTTCGTCCAGACCCTCGTCGTCGACTGGCTCACCAAGGAGACCTGCACCCGCGACCAGCTCCGCGACGTCTGCGTCGGCGCGGTCCTCGGCGCCCTCCGCCCGCTGCTCCCGCAGGAAGGGGACCCGGACGAGTCCGCCCCGGGCCTTCCCGGTACTCCGTAAGTGCGTGGCGGGTGGTGGAAGGCCGGTGCCAGGATGTCCGGATGCCGACTTTTCCAGCTCCGGACGGAACCCGTCTCGCCTACCGCACTCTGACCGTGGGGGAGGGCGATCCGCTGATCTGCCTCCCCGGAGGCCCGATGCAGGCCTCTGCCTACCTCGGTGACCTGGGCGGCCTGCCGACGGCCGCAGGGCGTCCGCTCGTGCTGCTCGACCTGCGCGGCACGGGGGAGTCCGAGACTCCGGCCGACCCGTCGAGCTACCGCGTCGACCGGCAGGTGGACGATGTCGAAGCCCTCCGGGCCCACCTCGGGCTGGACCGGATCGACGTGCTGGCCCACTCCGCCTCCGGTGACCTCGCTCTGCTGTATGCCGGCCGCTATCCGGAGCGGGTCCGGTCGCTGGTGCTGGTGGCCGCCCGGGCCCGGGCGGCCGGGATCGACTTCCCGCTCGAAGGACGACGCGAGGCACTCGCGTTGCGCAGCGGCGAGCCCTGGTACGACGAGGTGGCGCCCGCCTTCGAGCGGGCGGTGTCGGGGGCGGCGACCGGGGACGACTGGCGGTTGCTGGACCGCCTCACCTACGGCCGCTGGGACGCGGCCGCAGCGGCGCACGCCGCCGCCGGCGAGGACGGCTACAACGAGGAGGCCGCTCAGGCCTACCCCGGGCCCGGAGCGTTCGACGACGCGGCGGCGGTGCGCGAGGTGCTGGCCAAGCTCGACGCGCCGGTCCTGATGCTCGCCGGCGAACTGGACCCGTCGCCCCGCCCGGACAAGGCCGCGGAGGTCGCCGCGCTCTTCCCGCGCGGGGAGCTCGTCGTCCAGCCGGGGGCCGGCCACATCCCGTGGCTGGACGACCCGGAGTCCTTCGGCCGGACCGTCGGCGAGTTCCTGAACCGAGGCGACGCGTAGCCGCGCGGCGGCGGCGTCCGTTCAGCTGATCCCCGGGCCGGCAGCGGCGTGCCGCCCGCTCGGGGCGGCGAGTGCGCGCGACGGTGGCGGGAACATCCTCGGAGGCGGGAGCCGCCATGCGTCGACGTCGCGGGGCATTGGTTGCGGCGGCCCTGCTGGCCTGCCTCGGTGCGGCCGGCTCCGGCGCAGGCGGGCCGGGCGCGGATGCGGTGACGGCCAGTCAGAACGGCTTCGTGCGCAGCGGAGCAGTGCCCCGGGGGGATGTCCAGGTGACCCTGCTGGAGGCCGGTACGCATCCGGGCGACGCCCCGCGGGCACTGGCACGTGCCTGCAGCGGGTCGGACGGACGCTTCCGGCTGACCTACCGCCGGCCGCGCGACCCAGCTGCCGTCCTGTACCTCACCGCCGACGGTGGCCCGCACTTGCCCGCGCTCCGGCTGGCCGCCGCCCTGCCGGCACCGACCGCCGGGGGCTCCGGGACCGCCGGGGACATCGTCGTCAACGAGCGCACCACCGTCGCGGCCGCCTACGCGTTCGCGCAGTTCACCCATGGCAGCGCGGTCGCGGGCGGCAGCCCGGGGCTGCCCAACGCCGCCGCGATCTCGCACAATCTGGCCGACGTCCGCACCGGCGGGATCGCGCCGCTGCTCGCTGCGCCGCCCAATGGGCGGCAGACCTCGACCCTGGCCGCGTTCAACACCCTGGCCGACCTCCTCGCGGTCTGTGCGCGCGGCCGTGGCTGCGACCAGCTGCTGCGGCTGGCCCGGCCACCGGGGGAGCCGCAGCCGGGTGACACCTTCCAGGCCGCCGCCGACATCGCGCGGACGCCCGGGAACGGGGTGCCGGCGCTCTTCGCGCTGGCCCGGGCCGAACCCGTCTACCGGCCCGCCCTGCCCGCCGCGCCCGACGCCTGGACGCTGGCCCTGCGCTACGCGGGCAACGGCCACGAGATCAACGGGCCCGGGAACATCGCCTTCGACGCGGCCGGCAACGCCTGGGTCAGCAACAACTACCGGTTCGCGCTGGACCCCCGTACCCCGGTCTGCGGCGGACGGAGCGTGCTGGCCCTCTCGCCCACGGGGACGGACCTGCCCGGTGCTCCCTATCGCGGCGGTGGGCTCTACGGGGCCGGGTTCGGCGTCGCGGTCGACCGGGCCGGACGGGCGTGGGTCTCCAACTTCGGCTTCCAGGGCACCGGATGCGGTGTCGACCCGAGCAGCCACTACCGGGTCGTGTCGGAGTTCCGCGCCGACGGACAGGCGCTGTCCCCGGCGTCCGGCTGGCGCTTCGGCGGCATCAGTCAGCCGCAGGGCACCGTGGCCGACCGGTCCGGGAACATCTGGATCGCGAACTGCGGCAACCGCAGCGTCACCCGCATCCCGGACGGGCGCCCGGAGCTGGCCGAGCACCTCGCGCTCGCCGGGGCCGGCCTGGTCAAGCCCTTCGACATCGCCGTCGACCCGGCGGGGCGGGCCTGGGTCACCGGCAACGGCAGCGACAACGTGGTGGAGCTGGCACCGGACGGCCGCCCGCTGCGCACGGTCACCGCGCCGGGGCTGCACCGGCCGCTGGGCATCGCCTCCGACAACGAGGGGAACCTGTGGGTGGCCGACGACCGGGTGCTGCCGGTGCCCTGCGAGGGCGGTACGAGCGCGGCGTTCGAGACGGCGCTGAACACCGTCCCGGCCGACGGGGTACGGCCCGGCGGGCTGCGGCCCGGCGTGGTGATGATCCGGCCGGACGGTACCTCCGTGCCGACGCCCTTCAGCAACGGCGGACTGGTACTCCCGTGGGGTGTGGCGGTCGACGGGGACGACCACGTCTGGGTGGCGAACTTCGCCGGGCAGCGGCTGGCCGAGCTGTGCGGCGCACGCCTGGCCACGTGCCCGCCGGGGTATCGGACCGGTCAGCCGATCTCGCCGTCCGGGACCGGGTACACCAGCGACGGGCTGGTCCGGAACACGGGCGTGCAGATCGACCCCTCGGGCAATGTGTGGCTCGCCAACAACTGGCGGACGGTCCCGCTGCAGACCAACCCCGGTGGCCATGAGCTGGTCGTCCTCGTCGGGCTCGCCGCACCGGTACGGACACCCCTGGCCGGCCCGCCGCAGCAGCCCTGAGCGGACGCGCCCGCGGTACGGGGGCCCGCGGCGCGGGAGGGACGGAACCGGCTCGCCCGGCAGGAAGCCGCCCGCGATGTCACATTCTCCTGGTCTCAATCGTCTTGGTTCTGGAACGACGCGAACGCCGCGACCGGGACAAGGTCCTGCACGGACGCGAGACCGGAACGGTCAAGCGTCTGCCGCACGGCGAGTTCGTCGAGGTCCATGAGCAGCTCCCGCAGGGCGAACGTTTCCGGCTGACCGCACACGAGCAGCCCGCACCCCTCGAACTGCGGGCTGCAGTGGACGAGAATGGTGTCAGAGGCAGGACGAAGCCGCTCGCCCGGCTCCGCGCCCGGCTCTCCAACGGCTACTTCGGCCCGCAGAGCCAGATCCCCAAGCCGACCGCCGAGGAGCAGGCGGAGCTTACCGGCCACCTCGGCGGCCACTGAACCGGCGGCCGCCGAAACAGCTGCCACCGAATCTGCGACCAGCGAACCAGCGACCAGTGACCCGCGACCAGTGACCTCGGGACGGACGCCATGTATCAGAACTGGGACCAACTCACCCCGTCGTACCCGTACCGCCTGGCTGACAGCAAGCACGTGCTCCTGACCACGTACGAACGCGACGGAACGCCCCGGCAGCACACCTGCCGGGTGATCGCGGACGGACCCGCCCTCGGCATCGTGCTGAGCACCCGCTCGCCCGAGGCCGACCGGATCCGGCGCTGCCGAGGCGTCCTGGTCGCCGCATGCGACGCCAACGGCGTCCCCACCGGTCCGAAGTGGCCGGCGAAGGCCACGATCTGCGCCGCCGAGCGGACCGTCGACTACCGAATGGCCCTCATCAACAAGTACGGACTGTCGACCATGCTCGCGCTGGCGGTCCGACGCTTCAGGCGCGGCCTGGACGGTACCACCGGGGTTAGGCTCACTCTCACCGGTCAGAACTGGCCGCTGGTCAGCCCCACCTGGTTGCCCAGTAACACCTACAGCCTCAACTGAACCTCCTGGATGGCCAATGACTGAGAGCACGACGATCGGGGAGCTGGAGCGGATGATGGCCGCCTTCCCGGACCTGCCGCCGGAGGCGATCGTCAAGCAGGACATCCTGCGCCAGGGCCTGGCCTTCAGCCCGGACGCGCTGCGGGTCGCGAGCGGTTACAAGCCCAAGGACTACTTCATCTTCACCTTCGACCTCGTCCCGGTCGCGGAGATGGCCGAGCACGCCGGCTTCCGCGCCCCGGAGGAGATCAAGCTGACCGGCGGCCCCTACGACCTGCGCCAGACCGTCGTCTCCACCCGGGTCGCCCCCGACAGCCCGTACCGGGTGCAGCTCGTCGAGGGCCGGCTCACGCTCACCTGCGAGGGCCGGCTCCTCGCCGACCTCGAATTCCCCCCGATCCCGGCCTACTACGGCCAGACCCTCAGCTCGGGCCGCAAGATCAGCGAGATCGCCCCGGCCATCGAATGGGGCTACCTGGTCTACCTGACCGTCTATCGCCTCTGCCAGTACTGGGGACGCGACGAGGAATGCCGCTTCTGCGACCTCAACGAGAACTTCCGCCAGCAGCGGGCGAACGGTCGTGAGTACACCGCGGTGAAGGAGATCGACGACATCGTCGAGGCGATGGCGCACATCGACGCGCACGACACGGTCTCCAAGGCCTACACCGTCACCGGCGGCTCGATCACCCGCAAGCTGGACGGCATGCGCGAGGGCGAGTTCTACGCCCGCTTCGCCGAGGCGATCGAGTCGCGCTTCCCGGGCCGCTGGATCCCGAAGGCGGTCGTCCAGGCGCTGCCGGTGGACGAGGTCCGGATGCTGCACCAGGCCGGCTACCGCATCTACCACCCCAACTACGAGGTCTGGGACAAGGACCTGTTCAGCTGGATCTGCCCCGGCAAGGACCGCTATGTGGGACGGGACGAGTGGATGAAGCGGATCCTGGACGCCGCGGACATCTTCGGCCCCACACACGTGATCCCCAACTTCGTCGGCGGCGTCGAGATGGCGCAGCCGCACGGCTTCACGTCGATCGACAAGGCGATCGCCTCCACGCGCCGAGGGTCTTGAGTTCTTCATGAGCCGCGGCGTGGTGCCCCGGTTCACGACCTGGTGCCCCGAGCCGACGAGCGACCTCGGCCGCCAGGAGGGACCTCCGCTGGAGTACTTCGTGAAGCTGCTGCACACCTGGCGCGGGATCTTCGAGGGGCACAACCTGCCGGTGCCGCCCGGCTACGGGAAGCCCGGAGTCGGCAGCGCCGAGTTCTCGGTCAGCGCCTTCATGGACGTCATCCGGGTGGACCGGCTATAGGCCCCGGCCGGCCGCAGCACCTCGACGCACGCTTGGAAAGCGTGTTGGGGGCAACCCCTCACGAGTTCGAATCTCGTATCCTCCGCAGGTCAGAGGGCCCGCACCGCTTCGGCGGCGCGGGCCCTCTGCGTTTCCCGTCTCAGTTTTCGTCTCGGTTCTCCTGGCGAGGCCCTTCTTCGCACCCGCCTGTCGTTTCCAGCCCCTTCTCGACAGCGCCCCCGGGCTCCCTACGACCCGGCACGCTCGCAAACCCGTACGCCAACCCCGTCGAGGTCACCGAGGCGGGGGCGGGTCAGGGCCGTGACTGCGTCACGGTCCTGCTTCTGCCAGGAGCGCGTCGACCAGGCGACGTGAGTGCTCGAGTCCCTCGATCGACTCGTCCAGGCGCCGACGCTGCCGGGCCAGGCGGGCGACCATCTCCGGGCACTGCGGCAGCAGCCGTCCCGCGTCGTACCCCACGCACGGCAGCATGACCGCGATGTTCGCGGTGTTCAGGCCCGCAGCGAGCAGCGCCCGGATGGTGTCGACACGCACCACGTCCGACTCCTGATAGTGGCGCCTGCCCGCAGGCGTCCGGTCAGGGGCCAGCAGCCCGCGCTCCTCGTAGTACCGCAGCAGGCGCTCCGGCACACCGGAACGGGCGGCGAGTTCGCCGATCTGCATCTGTGCTCCCCGCTCCTACCTGCGGCGATGCCGCATGACTTGCTCCTCACACCGATGAGAGGACCTACGGTCATCGCGTTCAACACCACGCGAGTTGGAGGAGATTCCCATGCCAGGACTAGTCATCGTGGGCGCCGGAGCGGGCCTGGGCGCCTCGGTCGCCGCGCGGTTCGCGCGCGAGGGCCTGCCCGTCGCGGCGATCGCCCGTAGCCAAGCCGTGCACGAAGTCGCCGCCGCGGTCCGCACGCGGACCTCCGGGCAGGTGCTCACACTGCGCGCCGACAGTGCCGACCGTGCGGCGCTGCACGCCGCCGTCGACGTCGCCGTGGACGCGCACGGCGTGCCCGACGCCCTCGTCTACAACGCGGCGATCATCCAGCCAGACCGGCCCGGCGAACTGAGCACGCGGCAGCACCTGGACGCCTGGTCGGTGAACGTGCTCGGCGCGATGGACGCGGCAACGTACCTGGCCCCGCGGATGGCCCGGACCGGCGGCGGCACGGTGATCATCACCGGCGGCATGCCGCGACCCCTCAGCCGCAGCACGAGCCTGTCCCTCGGCAAGGCCGGTGTACGCGCGCTCACCCAGATCCTCGACCAGGAGTACGGCCACCTCGGCGTGCACGTAGCCACCGTGACCGTGGACTGCGCCATCGTGCCGGGCACCGACGCCGACCCCGAGCTGATTGCCGAGCACTACTGGGCGCTGCACCGGCAGCCGCGTGCGCAGTGGCAGCACGAGATCGTGCACTCGGCCTCAGTGCGGGCCTGAACACGTCCTCGGCCGGCATCCGGCCGGGGCGAAGCCCCAAGCCGAACTCCCAGCGGGAGTTCCGCTCCTTCGCAAGACCCACACCACCACCTCGAGACGGAGAACCCCTGTGTCCACCCCCGTGAAGCTCGCCATCGTCTACTACTCCTCCACCGGCACCATCGCCGAGATCGCCAAGGAGCTGCACGACGCCAGCGTCAAGGCCGGCGCCCAGGTCCGCCTGCTGAAGGCCGCCGAGCTCGCCCCGGCCGGCGCCATCGCGTCCAACCCGGCCTGGGCCGCCCACCACGCCGCCACCCGCGACGTCCCCGAGGCGAGCGCCGAGGACATCGAGTGGGCCGACGCGGTGCTCTTCGGTTCCCCCACCCGCTTCGGCAACATCTCCGCGCAGCTCAAGCAGTTCATCGACGGCCTCGGAGGCCTGTGGGCCCAGGGCAAGCTGGCCGACAAGGTCTACAGCGGCTTCGTCTCCAGCGCCACCGCCCACGGCGGCCAGGAGTCCACCCTCCTCGCCCTCTACAACTCGATCCACCACTTCGGCGGCGTCACCGTCACCCCCGGCTTCACCGACCCGGCCAAGTTCGTCGACGGCAACCCCTACGGCACCTCCCACGTCGACGCCCAGGGCAACAACCCCGTCGACGACACCACCCGCACCGCCGCCCGTATCCAGGCCGAGCGCGTCGTCAAGATCGCCGCACAGCTCAAGGCCGCCTGACCGATCGTCGCAACAGCCGCAACAACAGCACTCGCAACAACCGCAGAAGGAGAAGCCGTGAAAGAGTTCCTGGTCGAGCTCACCACCACCGTGCCCGAGGGCACCGACCCGGCCGAGGTCGAGCGCTTGCGCGCGGCCGAGGCTGTCCGGGCCGCGGAACTGGCCCGCGCCGGCCACCTGGTCAGGCTGTGGCGCCCCGTGGGCGAACTGCGCAGCATCGGCCTTTGGCAGGCCGCCGACGAGGCCGAGCTGTACGAGGCGCTGCTCGGCACACTGCCCCTGTGGCCGTGGATGACCTCGACGGTCACCTCCCTCCAGCCCCACCCCAACGACCCGGCCGGCGACGCAGCCTGATCTGTCCGACTCGCCGAACAGCTGACCTCGCGCCCGACGTCGAACGACCCTCACCGATCACCCGGTCGTCCGGCCGCCTTCGGGGGCTCGCCGGCCCACGCGGCGTGCAGGAGGGCCGTCAGGCCCTCCTCGGTGACCTCGACGGGGTTGGCGTACGGGTTGGCCAGCACCTCGTCGACGATGCGTGGGACGGTCGTCTCCGCCATGCCAAGGTCCCGCAGCGAGCGCGGAGCTTAGCTCCCAGGGCCACCGCACCCCAGGTCAGGGCGCTGGCGAACCCATCCGCACACCCGGACGAACAGTTGGAAAGCGTGTTGGGGGCAACCCCTCACGAGTTCGAATCTCGTATCCTCCGCAGGTCAGAGGGCCCGCACCGCTTCGGCGGTGCGGGCCCTCTGCGTTCTCGGTCTCAGTTGCGATGGGGAAGCCGAGGCCGGCGCGCGACTGGGGAAACTGAGCCGGCTCGCCCGAACCCCGGGCCTGCCAGGTCGTTCCGCTTCGCGCCTTCCCCGGCAAGCAGCACCAGCCCGGGCGTCGGCAGGACCGGCGCGGCCACAGCGGCCACCACCACCCGGGTGAGTGCAACGCCCGCCGGAATG
Source organism: uncultured Actinomycetota bacterium (assembly GCA_963743515.1). GTDB lineage: Bacteria > Actinomycetota > Actinomycetes > Streptomycetales > Streptomycetaceae > Streptacidiphilus. Next base: position 175,205 of record CAVUQN010000027.1, on the reverse strand, counting down.
TTCCAGTACTCACTCAGCCGATGCCACGGCGCCCCAGTGGCCAGTAACTCCGCACAATCCATGACCGGCCGCTCCGGCGGGCCAGACAGCACCACCGCCTGCGGAGCGAGCCGGACCACCTGCCGGCATCCGCAGCCGTCCATCCTCGTGCCGACCGGCAGATCACAACCCAGGCAGGCAGGGTTCGGACCGTCCCTCCCGTCGATCCCCGTGCGGTAGCCCTCGGCCCGCCCGACACTCAGCCCGGTGCCACACATGTCGCCGGTGCTCTCTCGTCCCTGCGGGTACGGCCAGTGGATGAGATACGTGCAGGGCGGTTGGGCAACCCGGAAGGACGGCCGGGCGACGCGTCCGCGCGTGCACGACCACCTGCCCCGGATTGCCGAGCAGTGGCCGTGTGCTGCGCGTCGCAGAGGCATTCGCCAGCGCCCTGAACCACTGGGGCGACTCGGCTCGCACTTGCCCAGGCCGGCGTTCTTCTTACAGGTACACATTTTTTGTGTACTTTGGAGATATGGAGAGGATCCCGCTTGGAGAGATGAACCACAACCCCGCCAAGATCACCGCGAAAGTGCGCCAAGGCGTCACCGTCGTCCTGACGGAGCACGGCAGGGAGGTCATCGTCATGACCCCCGCAGCACAGTCGATGTCCGCAGTGGATCGGCTGGCGGCAGAAGGAAAGATCCGACGCACAGCCCATCCCGGGGCAATGCCCGAGCTGCTCGACGACCTGGCCGCCCTGCCGTCGTTGTCCGCGCTGCTGATCTCCGAGCGGGACGAGGAGCGCAACCGGTGAGCGTGTACTACCTGGACACCTGCGTCCTGCTCAAGTTCGTGCAGCAGGAGACCGAGACCGCAGCGCTCCGTATGTGGCGCAGCGCTCTGGCCGGTGACACGTACCTGTTCACCTCGCAGCTTGCCGGGGTCGAGCTGGCTCGTACGTTCCGTCGCGCAGGCCTCGACCGCCAGCGCATCCCCTTCCTTGTCGCCAACGCCTTGAAGGGCGTCGACCAGATGCTCCTCGACGACGACGTGCTGACTCGCGCCGCAGCCTTCGAGGTTGTAAGGCTGGGAACGCTCGACGCCATCCACCTCGCGACGGCTCAGCCACTGGCCTCGGAACTGGACGGCTTCCTTACCTACGACGGTCAGCTGACCGCTGCAGTCAAGGACATCGGCCTGCCCCACCTTGCGCCCTCCTGACAGGTGTCCCGCAACTGCATTTCCAGTTGTATCCACCCCCGCCGGCACCGTCCGAAGCCCAGTGCGCAGGCTCCTACTCGCGCACGAGGGTTGCAGTTCGGGCTGCGTTCAGCCCCGTTCACAGGGGTACGCACAGGCTGACCGACAGGACCACACCGCAGGTCAGGACCCCAGCGAACCCGCCCGGACAGCCGGACGAACAGTTGGAAAGCGTGTTGGGGCAACCCCTCACGAGTTCGAATCTCGTATCCTCCGCACCCGCCCAGCTGGGCAGATGTAGGGCCCGACCGCACTGCGGTCGGGCCCTACATCGTTCCGTGGTTGCAGTTTTGGTTGCAGTTGCCGGGATCCACCGGATGGGGCGGCTACACGACCGCATCCGGCTGACGGCCTCTCTGGCCGAGCCATCGCATTCGCGCCCGCCGGGCACCGCTCCTCTGGCAGGGTGCAATCCATGGCCGTGTCCGAAAAGACCCGCAAGATCATCTAGTGTGAAGCAGGCGGCAGGTGCGCGATCTGCCGGGTGCAGGCGGTGCGGTGACACCCGGGACTGACTGCGACGACCCCTCGGTCTTCGGCGAGGAGGCCCACATAGTCGCCCGCTCGAAGGGCGGTCCGAGAGTCGGCTTGCTGGACGACACATCTATCGACAGCCATAGACCATCTGGCGCGCGATCCTCGCCCTGCGCGCCGAGGACGCCCCGACCGACCCCATCGCCCCCGCGGACCACCTGCAGGGCAAGGGAGATCTCTCCGCGTCGGGGGCTCGTCCTACCTCCACACGCTGGTCACGGTCGCGCCGCCCTCGACGGATAACGCCGACTACTACGCGCAGATCGTGCGCCGCGACGCTCAACTGCGGACTCTGCACGCCACCGGCATCCGCACCGTCCACCACGCGCTGACTCCGGGTGCCGACCTGGACGAGATCCGCACGGCCGTCGAGACGGAGATCCGTGCCGGGCGTGAACGCGCCCTGGCCTCCGGCAGCAACCGCCTGTCCCGCTACATCGTCAACGGCTGGGACTTCGTCACCAAGACCGGCGCGGACAAGGAACCCCTGTGGGGCACCCGCGAACAGACCGCCTGGGCCTCCGGCGAAAGCCTGATGATCGTCGGCGCACTCGGCGTCGGCAAGGCTACCATCGCTCACCAGGTCGTCCTCGCCCGCCTCGGCCTGCACACCGCCGTGCTCGACCTTCCCGTCGCCCAGGGAGAGCGCGTCCTCTACCTCGCCATGGACCGCCCCCAGCAGATCGCCCGTGCCATGGCCCGCCGCATCACCCCCACCGACGAAGCCCACCTGCGCGACCGGCTCGCCGTGTGGCAGGGCCCGCTCCCCGCCACCCTCGACAAGGAACCCGACCTCCTCGCCGAACTCGCCGCCGCCCACCGTGCCGACACCATCGTCATCGACAGCCTCAAGGACGCGGTCAGCACCCTCGTGGACGACTCCGTGGCCGTCGCCTTCAACAACGCCCGCATGCGCGCCCTGCGCGCAGGCGTCCAGATCATGGAGCTCCACCACCAGCGCAAGGCCGCCGCCGACGCACCACGAGGAATGCGACCCACCCTGGACCGGGTGTACGGCTCGACCTGGCTGACCGCCGGAGCGGGCAGCGTCCTGTTCATCGCCGGAGAGGCCGGCGACCCGGCGGGCACCATCCACCACCTCAAGACCGTGACCGGCGAGATCGGCCCGCTGCCGGTCGTCCACGACCACCAGCGCGGCACCAGCTACGTCGAGCCCACCCTCGACCCGGTCACCCTCCTGCGCGCCGCCCCGGACGGCCTGACCACCCGCGACCTGGCGACCGCCCTGACCTGCGAGGCCAACCCCGACCGCGCCGACATCGAGAAGGCCCGCCGCCACCTGGACCGCCTCGTCAAGACCGGACTTGCGGCCAAGACCGACGGCACCACCGGAGGCGCCGGAGGCGGCCAGCAGGCCCGCTACCGCCCCTCCGCCCGGCACATCACCGCCGTCTCGTAACCGCCACCGCGGTGCCCGGACTGACCGGGGGAAACGCAGTGACCGCACCCCCGGTCAGTCCGTCGTACTGACCGACCCCAGTGACCGAGGCGCCGGTCGGCCGGTCACTCCGACTGACCGAACTGACCGGAGCGCCACGCAGGCCAACAGCCCGCCGATCTGCTGACCGGCCCGTCGGACGGCCAACGGACGGCACCCACCAGGGCCACCGGGCGGCCGGTCAGTGAGCGGATCACCGGCCTAACCGGACACCGACAACCAGGCGCGAATCGTTCACGGGACCGTATACGCACCCCTCCCGCGAAGGGCCCAGCGAAAGCCTCCTTGCCCGGCCCGCTCCTGGCGGAGCAAGTTGTCGTATTGGACGGTCCTACGGCCCGCCGCACGCACTTGCCCTCGCCCAGGGGTGCGAGAGCAAGCCCAGAACCCGCGCAGCGGGGTGGCATGGAGCCACCGCTGCTCGCGATCGGACAGTCATGGTCCGTCAGTCATTGGCCGTGGGCGCGAAGTAGTCGCGGAGCATGACAGTCGTCCATTCGGCCTGGCGTTGCTCTCCGCGAGGCCCCATCTCACCGAACCACGGCTTCACGTCCAGGACCGGCGTGCCGTCCACAGCGTCGAGGTCCTCGACGTGGAGGTCCAGCCCGTCGACCTTGAGCAGGCGGCAGCGTGAGACCCCGAGCCAGTTCAGGCGCCGCATGTTGCGGTGGCCGAAGATCCCGACCTCAGGCCAGTCCGGGTTGTCCCGGGGCCGGCGGGCGCCGAGGTTCAGGTCGGTCGGGTCGGTGAGGTGGAAGCGGAAGACGATCTCTAGGTGCGAGAAGCCCTCAAGCCCTTTGGTCGCGTCGGCGGTGAAGAGGGATCCGTCCAGCCGGACGATCGCCCGGGTGCCGCCCCAGAAGTCGTCTGTCGGTTCGATCCGTCCGCCGACCACGTGGCCGAGGGCCTCGACCTCGAACGTCTCACGGTCTGTCATCAGTGGCTCCTCATCAGGCTGTTTCGGACAGGTATGCGGCAGCGCGCGCGTCGATCTCGCTGATCGCCGCGGTACCGCGCCGCCGGTAAGGGGAGAGCAGGGTGCGCATGTCGGCGGCGGCCTGGCGGGTGCGGCCGGACCGTACCCCGTCCATGGCATCGAGCGCCTGCGACCAGGTGGCACAGGCCCGGTCGATGTTGTTCATCTGCGCGTACACGGAACCGAGATATCCAAGCGTCACAGCGTGGGTACGGGTGAACTTCGTCGCCTTGCGGGTGCGGACGCTGTGGTGGAACTCGCGCACCGAGCCGTCAAGGTCTCCCATGTCGCGCAGGGCGCACGCGGTCTCGTGGGCCAGGCTCGCCTCGCCGAAGAAGAACACCCGGTCCGGCTCAGCGATGTCGTCGCTCGCGGCGGACAGGTCGTCCTCGGCCCGCAGCAGCGCCTTGGCGGCGGCGTTCTTACGGCCGGCGGCGGCCAGGCTCCTGGCGTGGACGACGTCGAGGAGCGCCCGCTCTCTTGGGGAGGCGAGCGCGTACCGGTCCCCGTCGACGGATGCAGCAGCGAGGTTGAGAGCCTGCTGGTGGTGTCCGAGGTCGATGGCCTGGTGCGCCATGGCCCGCAGTACGTGAGCGGCCATCGGCGGATCGCCGGCCTCGGCCGCGAGTTTCACCGCCTCAGCGAAGTACCGCTGCGCTGTGGCGTGCTGGCCACCGTCGAACGCCATCCAACCCGCCAGGTAGGCGAGTTCGCTGGCTGCGGAAAAGAGATCACGGCGAACACGCTCGTCCGTGAACTTCCCCCGCAGGTAGGCGGTGACGTCAGCCGCCAGGTACTGCACCACGGACGACCAGGCGTGACTACCGCCTCGCCGTTGGTCCACTTGGGAGAACAGGGTAGTCATGTCGCGGACGGCTGCGAGGTCGCCAGGGCCGACCCGCCGCGTTGCGGCAGAACTGCGCGCACTACCCCGCTCGGCCATGCGCTGCCACCAGTCTTCGCCGGGCAGGGAGAGCGCGGCCACCGAGTAGACCGCCACCCCCAGGGCCCGCCTGCGTTCCACGTCCACGTCGGTTCTCCCGAGTTCGGCCAGCGCGCTCAGCGTATCGGCGTCCCAGTCGGGTTTTTGGGGTGCGGGCGCGATCAGGCCGATCTCCTCCAGCGTCACGACCCGTCCGCCGAGCGCGCGGCCTAACGCCTCGGCCAGGAAGGCACCGACATTTCCGGCCGGCTGACCGCCGTTCTTCCAATGCGTGATGCTCGACTTGTTGGTCTCCAAGAGCTCGTCATGCTCGGCCGCCACTCGCCTGACCAGGCGCGCGATCGCATCGCCGGAGAGTTTCGTCTCGTCGATGACCTTCCGCAGCCGCTCGTTCGGTTCCCTCGTCGGCGCCAAAGCGCACCTCCCTGACGGGCCGTTAAACCGCTTAAACCGCATAGCGTGCCCAACACCGTACTCCCAGTAGCGATTGGGCGGTTCACTAACTGCATGCCGCTCCGCAGGGTGGAGCCGATTCGGGTCCTGGACCCCTGCGGAGCGGCGACCTGCAGCGGCTCCAGCCATGCATCGGCACGAGAGCCGCCCCGCTAACTCGCGACCCCGGAGACGCTGATGACGACTGCCGACCGCACACCGCACCCGTGGAGCCTCAACGGCACCTCCGCGCTCGTGAACTCCAACCAGCCAATCCCATGCCGATCCACGAGTCCGACGCGGGAGGGCGCCGCCGCGACCAGCAATCGCATGCTGCTGGACGAGCAGCGCAGCAGGGACAGGCTGTGCGTCCGGTGCGAGAGCCCCTGGCCCTGCGACGTGGCCAGGAGCATCCGCTTCGGGAGCGCCGCGTGAACAGCATCGAGCTCCATATCCAGGCTGACGACCGGACCGTCATCTTCGTCCCGAACCGGGAACGCGCCCGCCGACGCGCCCTGGTCCTGCGTAAGCTCGCTGCCGGTCATCGTCGCCGCAAACGGCACCGGGAGTCGGCGACGTGAGCGCTGAGAACTCCCCGGACTTCAAGCTCCCCGAGGACCGTCACCAGGGCATGTACATCCGCACGTTCAAGATCGCGAAGGACGGCACCCGGTACGAAGACTCCGGCGTCATCACCGTGGAATCGGAACCCGACGCATACGCCTACCACCCGTCGGCCACCTGGCCCGCCTGCCGCTGCCCACAGCACCGCGACAGCTGACACGACCATCGCCAGCGGGCTACCGCGCCCTTGCGCCCCCACGAATCCCGCGCGTGAGAGGAAAAACCTCTTGTCCCTCGAACAGCTCTCAGGAAAGACCGTACTGGTCACCGGAGCCGGTGGCCTCATCGGCAGCCGCGTCACGTCCCAGCTCCGCAGGCTCGGTGCCCGTCCCATCTCGGTGTGCAAGCTCGACGCCTACCCGCACGAGGTGTACCGCAAGCGGTTCGGCATCGACGCCTCCGACCCGGACTTCGTCGTCGGCGACATCTCCGAGCCTGACCTGATGCGTAAGGTGATCTCCGGCTGCGACTACGTGATCCACGCCGCCGCCCTGGCCGACGTTGCGGCCTGCACCCGCCGGCCGCTGGACGCCATCGACACCAATATCACCGGCACCCAGCGAGTTCTCGACGCCGTCGCCGCCTCGGACCGGGTGCGCAGGATGGTGTTCGTCTCCTCCGCCAGCGTCTACGGCAACGGCAGCCCGCAGTTTGTAGAGGGCGCGGCGGTCCAGCCGGTGTCGGTGTACGGCAACAGCAAGGCATGGGGCGAGTACCAGACCGCCGCGGTGCTCGGCGGCGTCGGCATCTCCTACGCCGTCGTACGATACTTCTCGGTCTACGGCGAACCGCAGGTCGTCAAGGAGCGGAGCCACTCCTGGGTGGTCGCCTGGTTCGCCATGCGAGCCGCGCTCGGCCTGCCGCTGCACCTCAACGGCGGCGGCCACCAGATCCGCGACATGGTCCACGTGGACGACATCGCCACCGGCACGCTGCGCACGCTGATCGCGCCTCGCGCCCACAACGAGACCATCAACATCGGTACCGGAACCGGTACTTCGATCCGGCAGGTCGCCGAACTCGTCCGCAGCCACTATCCGGACATCCACCTGATCGAGACGCCCATGCCTCCCGGCGACCCCGAGGGCGGATACGCCTCCGTCCAGCGGATGGAGGCGCTGCTGGGCTGGCGGCCGACCATCACGATGGCGGAAGGCGTCGCCCGCTACGTGGCCTGGCTCAAGGCCACCCCCGGCGCCGTCCCCGACTGGATGCGCCAGGCGGCAGCGGCCTAGATGATCGGCGGCCGCCCCAGCCGGGTCATGGTCCACACCGTGCGCCAGCGCATCGGCTGGCGCCTGCCACACGCTGTGCGCCAGCCCTCGGCAAAGCCCGCGAACCACGCCTTCAGCCCGGCCCTGTCCCGAGTCCGGGCGACGGTGAGCGCCACCCACACCCCGAGGTAGACCGGCACCAGCAGGGCCGGCAGGTGCCGGCGCGCCAGGTACACCCGGTTTCGGGCGTTCACCCGGTAGAAGAAGGAGTGCCGGGTCGGGCTGGTGCGCGGGTGCTGGAGCAGCAGCTCGGGGACGTACAGCACCCGCCATCCGGCATCCAGTGCCCGCCAGGCCATGTCGGTCTCCTCGTGCGCGAAGAAGAAGGAGTCCGGCCAGTCCCCGACCTGCTCCAGCATCTTCGAGGACAGCGCGTGGCCGCCGCCGAGGAAGCCGGTCACCTCACCGCCACGCATCGGATCTCCGGCCCGCAGCCGGGGGACGTGGCGCCGCTGGGTGACGCCGGTCTCGTCGGCGATCCGGAAACCGACGATCCCCAGTCCGGGGTCACCTTCGTACAGGGTTGCGATCCGCGCGAGGACGTCGTCCGCGGCCAGCAGGCCGTCGTCGTCCAGGTCGATCACCACGTCCACGTCCCGCAAGTGCTCCAAGGCGACGTTCCGGCCGCCGGTCACCCCGAGGTTCTCCGCCAGCACCACGCCCTCCACCCACGACGGCAATTCCGGCAGCACGCACCCCTGGCCTACCAGCACCACCTTCGCGGCCTTGACCGTCTGCATCTCCACCGAGGCCAGCAGCTCCGCCAGCTCCTTCGGCCGCGTGCCCATGGTCAGGATCGCCACACCCAGCTTGACGCCCACCGAACCTCTTCCCTTCAAGGAACCAGAGATGACCTCACGAACGCCGGATCACAGCACCGCGTCGCTCAGAGAACTCGCCGAGAACCGGAGCCTTCCAGCTCACCAGGTCATGGACCAGGACACACTCGCCTGGATCGCCAGAAACCGGACCGAAGCCTCAGCCACGCCGCCCACCCTGCCACATCCGCCGCTCATGCTGGTACCGGACGCCACCTGGTTCGAGCAGCCCCGGCTCGTCGACTCCATTCACGGCATCCGGCACAACGCCCGCGTCTCCCTGCTCGCCGGTCTGCTCGCCCAGGAGTACTGCCTCGACCTCGATCACACCGCCGCCCTCTGCGCCGCCGCAGCAGTCCACGACTGCCGGCGGCACGACGACCGCGACGATCCCGGGCACGGCCAACGGGCAGCGCTTTGGTTCACGCGCAACCAGCACGCCGTGACCACCATGATCGGCCGAGAACTCCCGCCCGACCTCTCCCAGCAGGCAGCCAGCGCCATCGGCCTGCACGACGTCCCGTACGCGGACTTCACCCCGCAGCAGAACTTCGCCTACCTGCGCGCGCCCCACCTGATCGACCTGCTCAAGGCGGCCGACTGCCTGGACCGCTACCGGCTTCCCCTCGCCCGCTGGTGGCCAGAACCGTCCCGCCTGCGCATCGTCATCCCCGCATGGCTCCACCCCGTCGCCTTCGACCTCGTGGTCCGAAGCGAACAGGCCCGACTCAACGGCGCAACCAACCACGGTGCGCTCATCCACGCCAGCCAGCTCCTCGACCCATGGCAGTAGGAGGCCGTCCATGCACCACGAGTGGGACAACGCCCACACCGACCACACCAGCAGCTCCAGCCGCCCCGGCCCGTCCGGCCTCGCCGACACCGAAGCCGACTGGCGCCACCACCTCGAACACGAGACACCCAACGGCGGGCTGCTGAGCGGCAACTCCATGACCAAGACGCTGGCCTCCGGACGCCCCATCCACCTGATGCACACCACCGTCGCCCTGGACGCGATCCGCTCCAGCGGCCACCTGTACGCCTCCACCGGCTGCCTGGTCGCGGCCCTCTACTGCGCGCCACTCACCCTCGAGCCCGCCGGCCTGCGCCCGCACAACCTGGGCACCTACCTGCTGGAGACCAAGAAGCACACCCGCACCCTGGTCTTCGAGATCACCCCCGACGCCCCCGTTCCGCCCAAGGGCATCGACTACCTCCGGCTGGGCGCCATCCACCTACGGACCTACCTCACCCACCGCAGCTTCCTCACCGAGGCCGAAGACACCCAGCTCCGCCGAGCGGTGCTGGACCGGCTCCGTACAGCGGCGCCCTTCCTCGACACCCTCCTCGCCAACGCCGCCGGGACACCGACACCGGAAGCCGAGTTCATCGACCGGCTCGCCGCCACCGTGCCGGCCTTCCCGTTCCTTGGCTACCTCTACTTCGAGGTGCTGTCCGAGTACCTGATGCTCCACTCCACGACCGCCGAGACCAAGGCATACGCACAGCTGGGAGAGATGAACAACCGCCTCTACAAGCGGCTGGCCTTCTTGGCGGTCCAGGGAATGGACCAGCTCTTCGACCTGTCCCGCTTCAACCCGGGACACGAACACCTCCTCCAACTCGTCGGACAGATCGAGGCCCGCCTGACTCCCGGGGTAGCCCGCTTCACCAGGCGGCGCCTGTCACACCTGTTCGCCAGCGTGGCGCTCGCGCCCGGCCAGGACTCGGCGTCCTTCACCTGCCGCAACGCGGACTTCGACACCCTCACCGCGACCGCACCCCACCTGCTGGGCCAGCTCATCTTCCGCGAGATGCGCATCATCGACCGCTACCCGCAGCTCTACCTCGCCTTCGAGCAGGCCAAGGCCCTTGAGGCGTGGGCCTACTGGAACACCGAGGGCATCCCGACCCCGTTCAACGGCACAATCCCGAAGGGCGAGATTGGCATCAACACGGCCTACCCGCGAGCCAGCCACACGGTGTGGACGGCAGAGACCTGCGAGCGCGGCCTGCTGCACCCGATCGAGCAGCTCGACGCCACCCTCCTCCCCCGCCTCGCCGAGCTATCCATGACGGCAATGCGCAGGGACCAGACGGGGAAGGCCGCCGGACACCTGCGGCAGACCTCAACGCACTGATCCCAGCGACGTCTCGGGGCTCGTCCCAGGCTCGCCAGCACCTGCTGACCTGGAACGAACTCGCGCTCACCGCGAACCAATGCACGCCGGCGCTGCACTGGCAGGCCAGGCATGATCGCAGCTTCAAGGAAGTGTGGTTGCTCTTCAAAACCGAGCACGGCCGCTTCCCGCTCTACCCGGGTAAAGAGGTCTGGATCGAGTACGCCGACTCGGTCGGCGAGGAGAAGTGGGGCCGCTGGTTCCAGCGCGCGGTCCGCCTGCCCACCGAGCACCTGGACGTCGAACTCGCCTTTCCCTCTGACCTCGACCCCGCTGTGTGGGGCATAGAGACCTCCATGACCGCCGAGGCCGCACCGTTGCGGACCGCCCCGATCCGGCGCGAGGAGGACGGCATGCGCGTCTTCTGCTGGATCACCTCCACACCAGCCCACGGCGGGGGGTTCACCCGGGAACGTACAGGTCAGGTCGTGTGCCACGAACGCTGAAGGAGGCGTTGATGTAACTGCTTCTGGAAGCGGTGCTGTGTGAGAGATGGAGGTAGGTCCTCCGGGGTCGCCCTGCAGGGGGAGGCTTCAAACCACCGCTGGCTGCGCCGGTTAAGTGCCGGTCGTGGTGAGCGCAGCGGCAAAAGGCGCGGCAGCGATCGCGTCAGGTATGGACCAGGAAGGCGAGCGAGAGCGAACCGCTGATGACGTGTCGTAACTTATTCCAGTGGCGTCGAAACCGGGGCATGACCTGGTCCCCGGGACAAGTCCGGGGGGAGCCTGCTGACTGCCCGGACGGCGTCCGGCATGTAGGCGGCGCGAGCCTGGTCCGGGCTCTTGCACGGAACGTGGGAACCTGTCGCCCCGATACTGCGGTCGGCCCGGTGGGCCGGCGGCGAGAGGGAGTACCCCAAGCGGACAAGACCGCGAGGGGCCGAGTACCGATGCGGGGCACGGGGGCAGACCGTCTCGTAGTAGTGATGAAGCCCGGCAATGCGGGCGGAGCGAAGGGGACGGGTCGTCCAGGTCTGCTTGGTGGCCAACCGGAGTGCCCGGGATGAACCAGACGAGCGGGTCGAAGTCGTTCGAGATCTCGAAGCACCTGGTGTTCGAGGCGTACTTGAGGGTCAAGGCCAACAAGGGCGCGGCGGGCGTCGACGGGGTGTCGATCGAGCAGTTCGAGGAAGACCTTCGGGGCAACCTCTACAAGCTGTGGAATCGCATGTCGTCGGGCTGCTACTTCCCGCCGCCGGTGCGGATGGTGGAGATCGACAAGCCGGGAGGCGGGTCGAGGATCTTGGGAGTGCCCACGGTCGCGGACAGAATCGCGCAGACGGCGGTGGCCATGGTGCTGGAGCCACTGGTGGAGCCTGTGTTCCACCCCGACTCCTATGGCTACCGGCCCCGCCGAAGCGCGCTGGACGCGGTCGAGGTGTGCCGGGAACGGTGCTGGAGTACCGACTGGGTGATCGATATGGACATCCAGGGGTTCTTCGACAACCTCGATCACGATCTTGTTCTCAAGGCGGTCAGACACCACACCGACCAGCGGTGGATCTGGCTGTACGTGGAGCGGTGGCTCAAGGCCCCGGTCCAGCGGCCGGACGGCAGCCTGCTCGCCCGGGACCGGGGGAGTCCTCAGGGCTCAGCGGTCTCGCCCGTGTTGTCGAACATGTTCATGCACTACGCGTTCGACGCCTGGATGGCCCGGGAGTACCCCGGCATCGGGTTCGAACGCTACTGCGATGACGTGGTGGTCCACTGCCGCAGCGAGGCCGAAGCACACCGTGTGCGTGAGGCCATCGCCGGGCGGCTGGCCGAGTGCGGGGGGCTGCGACTGCACCCCGGTAAGACCCGCCTTGTGTACTGCAAGGACGCGAAGAGGCGTGGTTCGTACGAGCACACCTCGTTCACGTTCCTGGGGTACGGGTTCCGCGTGCGGAAGGTCCGGACGAAGCAGGGGAAGTACTTCTTCAGCTTCAACCCGGCCATCAGCGACGAGGCCGCCAAGCAGGTCCGGGCGCAGATCCGCCGCTGGCGGCTGCACCTGCGCAGTGGATGGACCCTGGAGCAACTCGCCCGGGAGATCAACCCGGTCGTGCGGGGCTGGATCAACTACTTCGGGCGCTTCTTCCCGTCGGCGTTGTACTCCAGCCTCAACCGCATCAACGACTACCTGGTGCGGTGGCTCGTGCAGAAGTACAAGCGGTTCCGGCGGAAACGAGCGAGGGCGCGCGACGCTTTGGGCAGCCACGCCAGGCTGTTTCCCGGGCTGTTCGCTCATTGGAAGCTCGTCAAGCCGTGACCGTGGACGACCGGACGATGGGAGCCGTGTGATCGGAGACGATCAAGCACGGTTCTGAGAGAGCCGGGGGGTGAGATTCCCCCCGGCTACTCGCTAGGAGCTAGCACATCAGGCCGGACAGTCTTGAAAAAGGCCCGCTTGTGGGCTCTGGAGTGGTTCTATTGTTGCCTGATGATGTGGACCGGGGCCGGGTCCGCTGTTCGGCAGCAGCCAGAGCGCCTTCGTGCATGCTGTCCGGTCCCGTCTAGGCAACGCTCGGGGCAGGAGTAGCCAGGACTTCTCACCCCGATCGCAGGTGAGGCGCGAGCCTTGGGGGAGTGGAGCGGGAACGATGGCATCAGTAGAACAGCAAGTGAAGAGCGCCGACAGCGTGATCTGCCAAAACCTCGCCAACCTAGTAGGCGACCGGGGCTTCCTCTCGCAGAACGTGCTGGGGCAGCTCCGGAATCTCGTCGAGGGGCTTGCTGTCTGGGCGCACCTCGGCGATCGCTCGACTGAGTTTCACTACAACCAGGTCGGGTCGGCCTTGGATGCTGTCAGAGCGCTCGCCAAGTTCAGGCTCCTGAGCAGATTCCATGGATTGCTCCAGGCCAGCGTCTCGCACTACACGCTGGATCGCGATCCGTCTGAGCGGTTGATGCTGAAGTACTACGAGTACCTGCTCCGCACACGCGACCTGGCACAAGATCTCCTCGGAATCAAAATCCTGCACAACATCGAACAGTTTCCAATCGATCTCGACCCCTCATTGCATGAGTACTACGAGAGGATTGCCGCCCGCATCCAGCGACAAAAGACGGTAACGTCCTCAGGTGCACGTCGCGAGCGGTACTACATTCACAGCTCGCGCCCCTTCTTCATCTCCGGCCGCATCTACTACGAAGTGACGTTCTATCTCGCCCACAACCGGACAAGTAAGTTCGATCGCATCATTGGGTTCACCGACATCGACGTCACCGATAAATATGCGGCCAGTCTGGAGCTGGCCAACGACACCATCGAGGTCCTCGGACAGACGATGCCGATCACGCTGATCCGCTCATGGGAGGTGTCAATCCGGCCGTGTGAGTTCGACAATTTCGCTCGCCTCTTCGACGCCTCTCACGGAAAGGTCAGGGCGTCGAATTCTGAGTACCGAAACCTGATGCAGTACCTCACGACAACACGATCAAGTCTGCTTGATCTCATGGATATGACCGACGCAGCATACGGCTCATTCCGCTCCTGGGTGCTAGCCGGAGCCCAACGAGATGCGGTCATCTTCCCCGTTCTTGACCGTGCACGATCACTCATTCGCAACGACCAGCCAGGTTCTCGTCTGTTGCGGTACCTCATGCTGCGGATGAACAATCGTGTTATCAAGGCACAGTTCGATGCTGACCGGTGTTCTGCACTCTCCGGGCTGCGCGTTTCCTGGGGTTGCAGGCCCTTCGACACGATGCCGTTCTGCACATCACCGCGCGGACACAACCCGCGCTTTGGGGACCTTGCCGAGAGTCTGGACGCGAGGACCCGACCTCACGAGCTGCTGGCCAGACGAGTCCGGAGCAATGTCGAGCGGCACGGTGTGATCTATACGCCAACAGCCGAGCTGGAGGACCTGGGTGACGTCGACGATCTGATCGCGCGCCACAATCGGATGCTGCCACCCACTGAACGGCACAAGCCGCGGAAGCTGGCTCATGAAAACGGGCACGTTTTCATCGTCGGATACGAGGACGACACGGTCTCGATCATCAACGAACTCCGAAAGATCTCTGCCAGTGGCGTCTCTCAACACAGCAGCGATGTACAGGCATGGATTGATGCGAACCCAGGTGCCATCGATGACCCTTTGAAGGCCAAGGCCCTGACGGAATTGTTTGAGCACTCGAAGATCGCCCTCATCTACGGTGCAGCCGGTACTGGAAAGTCAACGATGGTGAATCACATTGCAAACTACTTCAGTGGCGCGCGGAAGCTATTCTTGGCACACACTAATCCGGCCGTCGACAATCTGAAGAGGCGAGTGCAAGCGCCGAACGTCGAGTTCAGCACGATCAGCAAGCACGTGCGCAAAGGTACGTCGCTTGGCGCAAAGTACGACGTATTGGTGATCGATGAGTGCAGCACAGTAAGCAACGCAAGCCTGCTTGATGTGCTTGAGAAGACATCCTTCGATTTGCTCGTACTCGTTGGCGATGTCTATCAGATCGAGTCGATCGAGTTTGGCAACTGGTTCAGCATCATCCGGTCGTACATCCCGAGCGAGTCCGTCTTCGAACTTACAGAGCCCTTCAGGACGACCGATCAGAGCCTTCTCACGCTATGGGACAGGGTGCGGAACCTGGACGACCGCATCGAAGAGTCGCTCTCCAAGAATGGCTACTCTACGGTTCTGGGAGACTCGCTGTTTAAGCATCGAAGCGACGACGAGATCGTGCTCTGCCTGAACTACGACGGCCTGTACGGAATCAACAACGTCAACCGGTTCCTACAGGCGAGCAACCCGAATCCCGCTGTGGCGTGGAGCGAGTCTACGTACAAGGTCGGCGATCCCGTACTCTTCAACGAGTCCGATCGGTTCAGTCCGGTCATCTTCAATAACTTGAAAGGCAGGATCGTCAAGATCATTCGCACGCGCGGCCATATCACTTTCGATGTGAATCTCGAACGGGATTTCACTGAAGCCGATGCAATTTTCTCAGGTCTGCGCTGGGCAGGAGACTCGACGGTCCAGTTCGATGTCTTCGAACGTGGCGACAGTGACGATGACGATGACTCGGTCACTACCACGGTGCCGTTTCAGATCGCTTACGCCGTATCGATCCACAAAGCACAGGGCGTTGAATACAAGTCAGTCAAGGTTGTTATCACGGACGCCAACGATGAAAGCATCTCCCACAGCATCTTTTATACCGCGATCACCCGCGCTCGGGAGCGTCTCGAAGTGTTCTGGACTCCAGAAACACAGCATCGAATCCTGAGTCGTCTCGCAGTGCGCGAGAACACGAAAGACGAGCATCTGATGAAGATCCGCCGAGGTTTGGCCCCTGTTGAGAAGCGACCGAAGCGCGGTAAGACGCGCCAGCTGCCGTAGACACGAGATTGGAAGCAGAGGCCAACAGTCGATTGCTGGCCTCACCTTCGATGTGCTCGGTCGGATCGCAGCGATCAAGGTCACGATAGGCGGGCACTGAACCGCACAGAGCGAAGCCGTCGCCCTCGACCAGCGGCGATCGACGCCAGCTTGGTTGCAGTTCTGGTTGCATTCACCCTCGTCCACCGCCGTTCGGAAGTCAGCCGACGGGCTGCTCCGCCCCAGGTCAGGACCTCTCCGGCCGTCCTCGGACACCCGGGCGAACAGTTGGAAAGCGTGTTGGGGGCAACCCCTCACGAGTTCGAATCTCGTATCCTTCGCCTCTGCCCACCCGGGCAAACGTGCGGTCCCGACTGCGTGCAGTCGGGGCCTTGGTCGTGCTCGTGGTCTCAGTTGGGTTTTGGGGCCTCACGCGACCGTTTCCACGCATCGCTGACGCGTGTCCCGATCGGCACTTCCGACGCTGGGACGGCCTGACCCGCCACGCGACGTAGGCGTGCTCAGTGGCGGGAGCCGCCCGCGTGGATGATCTTTCCTATGCGGTGGCCAGGCTGAGAAGTCGGCGGGCGGTAGATCGCGACGAGTGCGGCATCGTCGCCGAGTCGTCCGCCGACGTGGGCGAGGAGATCACGACGGATTTGGTGCAGGAGCACCTCAGGAGAGCTGTCCGTCCAGCGAGCCACCCGTTCCGCGAGAGGGTAGAAGGATCCGTCACGATCCCGGGCCTCGATGACCCCATCGGTGTACAGGAGCAGAGTGTCGCCGGCCCGGAAGGAGACCACGTCCAGGGTGAGATCCTCCATCGCCGTCGCGGCCACGCCCAGTGGAGGCGCGGGGTGCAGGCTCATGGAGGAGACCGAGTGGTCCGGTGTGAGGAGCAGAGGCGGGGGGTGCCCACAGCTGATCACCTGGGTGGCGGAGCTCTCGTCGGGGATCTCGAGCAGCAGGGCGGTGGCGAAGTGTTCCCCCTCGTCGCCGTCCGACTCCACGTACTCGGCCTCGTAGTGGTCGATGCTGCGTTCCAGAGCCACGGCCAGGGCGGACAGACTCGTGTGCTGGTGCGCGGCCTCGCGGAAGGCACCGAGCAGGATGGCGGCCTCTCCGATCGCGGGCAGGCCCTTGCCCCTCACATCGCCGATCACCACCCGGACCCCGCCTTGGGTGCGGGTGGCCGCGTACAGGTCACCGCCGATCCGGGCCTCCTCCTCGGCAGCCAGGTACAGGCAGGCGATCCGCAACGGGCCGACCCGTTCCGGGAGCGGCCACAGCAGGACGTGCTGCGCGGCGTCTGCCACCGATCGCACCTGGGCCAGCTGGCGCCCGCGCTGTTCGCGTACCAGGCAGAAGCAGACGATCAGGACTGACAGCACGGCAAGGGTGGCGATCTGCACCAGGTGGTTCGTCGTGGTGATTCCGCCGCGGAAGACGGCGATGATCACCTGGGCCGCCATGGCCAGCACCCCGACCGCCCCGGTCAGCCGGGGTCCGGCGAACGAGCCGGTGATCGCGGGCGCGACGACCAGGGCCGGCCCCAGGTGGACGCCTGCGGGAGAGCGTAGGTCCGCCGCCGTGATCACCACGATGAGCACGAGAGGAATCACCAGCAGCGCACGGCTCGATCGCCCTGACTGCTCCAGACTGGCGAGGCGCCGTCCGAAACTCACTCCTTCACTGTGCACCCCTTCCCAAGTCGTCCGCGAGTAGAGAGCCAGGACACCCTTCCGAACGACCGACGACCGGGGCGAGACCTGAAGCGCTGTTTGACCGAATGCTGCCCCAGCAGGACGCTGTGGCCCGGTCCGCAGGCGGTCCAGGCCACAGCACCCACCGGCGTCCGGGCCTGTTGATCGCTGGGTGCTCCGGCCTTCGCACAGTCGGAGCACCCAGTGATCGGTCTCAACCCGGGGTATTCACCTCAGGCGGCATCCTCGCCGGGTTCGCCGGGGCCGTCAGCTGCTCCACCCCAGAGCAGGCCGCCGACCTTCTTGCCGACGTCGTCGTGCAGCACCGGGTCGGTCACGTGCTGGTAGCGCTTGGCCATGGGAGTGCTGCCGCTGCCCGCCGCTGGGCGGGCACGCGCGGAACAAGAGCAGCAAGTAGGCAGGCCCTACAGCAGCATCGCCTCGAACTGGTACTCGGGTACGGTCAGCGGTTGCTCGGCCCAGATGATCTTGCCGCGGGCCGTGTACCTGGTGCCCCAGCGCCTCGGCGAGCTGGGCCACCAGGTACAGGCCCGCGGCCGCCCTCGTCCGTGTCGCGCGCGTAGCGCAGGTGCGGGGCGGTGCTGCTGCCGTCGGAGACCTCGCAGATCAGGCTGCGGTCGCGCAGCAGCCGGACCCGGATCGGCGTCGGCGCCGTGGCGGATGGCGTTGGTGACCAGCTCGCTGAGCGATCAGCTCGGTGGTGAAGGTCAGCTCCGTCAGGCCCCAGGCCTCCAGCTGGGCGCGGTGCATCCAGGCGCGGATGCGGCGACGGCGGCCGGTTCGGACGGTACGTCCCAGGTCGGCGACCTGGTCCGGGCCGAGCACCCGGGTCGGGCGATCAGCAGCGCGACGTCGTCGCTGGGGTGTTCCGGCAGCAGCGCGTCGAGCACCGGCCGGCAGTTCTCCTCCGGGCTCCGCGGTCGCGGCGCCGGCCAGAGCGGCGCGCGGAGCGGTTCGATTCCGATGTCGAGGTCGCGGGTCGCGGTCCTCGACCAGCCCGTCGGTGTAGAGCACGAGCTGGGTAGCCGTCGGCCAGCCGCACCTCGCGCGCGTCTCGAACGGCAGCCCGCCCACCCCGAGCGGCGGGCCGGTCGGCAGGTCCGAGGAACACCACGTGCCGTCGGGATCGACCAGTGCGGGCGGCGGGTGACCGGCGCGTCGCGAAGGTGCAGAGCCGGGAGATCGGGTCGTAGATCGCGTACAGACAGGTGGCACCGGTGACACCGATGCCGGCGGTCGCCCTCGGTCTCCTCCTGGTCGATGCGGTTCACCAGCTCGTCCAGGTAGCCGAGCAGCTCGTCCGGCGGCACGTCGAAGGCGGAGAAGTTGTGCACGGCGGTGCGCAGCCGGCCCATGGTGGCGGCCGCGTGCAGCCCGTGGCCGACCACGTCGCCGACCACCAGCGCGACCCGGCTGCCGGGCAGCGGGATGACGTCGAACCAGTCGCCGCTGACCCCGGACTGTGCGGGCAGGTAGCGGTGTGCCGACCTCGAGGGCGCTCTGGTCCGGCAGCGCCGCGCGGCAGCAGGCTGCGCTGCAGGGTCACGGCCATGGTGTGCTCGCGGGTGTAGCGGCGGGCGTTGTCGATGCTGACCGCGGCCCGCGGCCACCAGCTCCTCGGCCAGCGAGACGGTCATCGTCGCTCGAACGGCTCGGGCTTCCGCGACCGCCAGAAGGCCACGATGCCCAGGATGATGCCGCGGGCCTTCAACGGCGTGGTGATGAGCGAGTGGACGCCGTACTCGACGACCCGCGCCGTCACGGCCGACTCCTGGGCCAGCCAGCCCTCGGCGACGGACAGGTCCGGCACCACGTGCGACCGGCCACTGTCGCAAGCCCTGGGCCTGCGGGGTGGAGGGGACGAAGGAGCCCAACCTGCCGAGCGGGTAGAACGGATGGTCCTCGCGGATGCCGTGGACGGCGGTGCGACGCAGGTTGACGGTGCCGCCGCCGGGCCTCGTCACCGCGCAGCACGGCGTCGGCGAGGTCGACCGTGGCGAAGTCCGCGAAGCCGGGGACCGCGACCAGTCGCCAGCTCCTCGGCGGTCCGCTCCACGTCGAGCGTCGTCCCGATGCCGACGCCCGCCGCGTAGAGCAGGGCCAGCCGCTTGCCCGGGCCACCTCGGCCTTGCCGGACAGCGCCAGCAGTTCCGTGGTGTCGCGGAGCGTCGACGACCGTGCCCGCCGCCCGGCTGCGGGGGTCGGTCGGCCGTTGGTTCACCGCGATCAGCCGACCGTCGGCGCGGTGCAACTCGTCCGTGACCGCCCGGCCCGACAGCAGCAGCTCGGTGAGTCCGGGTCGAGGCCCCGCAGTTCCGCCCAGGTACCGGCCTTCGACGTCGGGCGGCAGGCCCAGCAAGTGGCGTGCCTCGTCGTTCGCCAGCAGAGCTGCCCGTCCTGCCCGACGATGACCACGCCCTCGCGGACCGCGTGCAGGACGGCGTGTGGTGCTCGTACATGCGCGTCAGCTCGGCCGGTCCAGGCCGTGCGTCTGGCGGTTCAACCGCCGCCGAATCAGCGCGGTGCCACCCGTACCCACCGCGAGCGCGGCCGCCGCGCCGCCGAGCATGACCGGCAGCTGCCGGCTCACCGCTACGCCCGTGTCCTTGACGTAGTAGCCCACCGAGAGGAAACCGGCGACCGAACCGGCCGGCCTGGTGACCGCCGCGGTGGTGTCCACGTCGGGTCCCAGCGGTGTGTTCTCGGTCACGGTGTACGGCCCCTTCAGGGCTTCCTGGTAGGAGCCGTAGACGTGCTTTCCGATCAGCTCGGGATGGGCGGTCTGGGCGTAGCGGATCCCGTCGGGGCGGAAAATCACGATGTAGTCGAAACCACCGCTCCTCTGTACGTCCAGGGCCAGCGGCTGCAGCACCGCGGTCGGATTGGCGCTGTCCAGAGCAGCCGCCATCCCGGGATAGTGCGCCAAGGTGACAGCCGCCGCCCGCGTGCGGTTCTCGGCATCACGCGTGGCGTAGCTGCGGGCCTGCAGGATGAGCGCCGTCAGCGCCGCGGCGACCAGCAGTACCACCACGACCAGCAGCCACAGGAACACCTGCCCGGCGACACTGCGCACCCGCAGCCGTGAGCGCAGCCGACCCCACGGGGACCGGTGTTCCTCCGGTCCGCCCTGTGCCTTGCCCTCAAGGGCATGGTTCCCTGTGTGCATCCGGGCCGTCCCCGCGCATCTGGATCCTCTTCTCCCACGCTGCCACCCTGCCCGAAGACACGCACGCGAGAACCTTTCGGCGGGCCCGGCAGACCGCCGGGCAGCTTGACGCTCCGGAGGCTGCGGTGGGAACACCGCCAGGGACGCCCCGGTGGTGGCGGGATGCGGGCGCGCGGACCGATCTCGAAGGAGGCTGCTGATACACGCACCCTCGACGAGACCAGCGCAGCCTGATCGATCACTTTCACGTAAGTGTCGGCCGTGCCCTCTGAGCAGCTACGGACAGTCACTACTGCGGCGCGGGTCTCCGAACCAATCCAACCCCGGCTGAGCCCTTCCGCTGCCCGTTCGGTGGCGCTGCCGTCCTCGAACCCCGACCGCCGGCTCCGCGCGTGATCTCAGTTTTTGGTCTCATTCACCGCCGTTCAGGCGGGTTCAATCTCCCACCCAGCGACTAGAAAGCCGCAGGTCAGAACATGTGTGAACGCCGCTGGATAGCGCTGAGGAGAATTGGAAAGCGTGTTGGGGGCAACCCCTCACGAGTTCGAATCTCGTATCCTCCGCCATGGCTGACCAGCCATATCGAAGGGCCCGATCGCGATGCGGCCGGGCCCTTTGTCGTTGCCTAGTTGCAGTTGCCCAGATCCACCGAAAACGGTTGAGTCCGTCCTCGACCGAGCGACAGACTCTCCAGCTGTCCATATCTGTCAGGCCGTGCGATGGATCCGGGCCCATCACTCTTCACCGCAGGCTGCGGAATGTCTCGGGCGTCGCCCAGCCGCGCAGCACGGCGTGGATCGTGGATGTGAACGCCGTCTCGGCCGTGGCGGCGTCGATGGCTCCCGAGAGTTCGAGAGTCACGAGCCCGTGCAAGGTCACCCACAGCGAGACGGCGATCAGTGTGGCCTCGCCCTTGAGGACGGAACTCGTCACCGCGCGGTCGATCGCCGCGAGGAGCGGCTTGACGGGGTCGCGAGCACCAACCGAACCTGACGGGTCGAAGGACTGAGCAGCACCGAACAGCACCATGTAGAGGTGGCGGTTCTCGCTTCCCCATCGCCGGTACGCGGCGCCCAGTGCGTAGAGGTCCGCGAGGGCGTCGCCCGAGGCCGCAACCACCGACAGGTCGTGGAACAGCCCTGCGACCGCCCTGTTGCGCACCTCGCCGATGAGCGCGTCCTTGCCGTCGAACGGAGACTGCCATGCCACCATCCGCCATACCTGCTGCCCGTTTCGCATGGCGCCTGCTACGAACTGCGGCCGCCGTCGTGGGACTGATCGTCTTCTTCCTGGCGCTGATCGTCCTCACGGACGGGGTGGGCGGGGGGTTCGCCGCCTGGGCGGTGACCGTCGGGGTCGCGATCATCGCCGCATTGTGGCGGGGCCGGCGACGCGCCTGGCGGAAGCGGCTTGCGCTGTTCGTGCCCGTGGTCATCGGCGGCGTTGACGGTGTCGGTCTGCATCCCGACGGTGCCCACGGCGCGACGGTATCCACCCGCCCTACCGTTCGTGGCCACGCAGTACTGGAGCCTGGCCACGGGCAGCCGGGTCGCGGTCTACCACTACCCGCCCGCCAACGGCAGCGCCCGGCACCCCATTCCGCTCGTATACCTCAACGGAGGTCCGGTGCGCGGCATCTCGGTGCTCGACCACCGATTCCTGCAGCTCCTGGCGCGGCAGGGCTACGACGTCTACGCCTACGAGCAGGCCGGCGGCGGACGGAGCGACCTGCTGCCCATGAACCAGTACACGATCACCAGGCAGGTCCGCGACCTCGGCGCCTTCGTCGACCGGCTGGGCAAGGGCAGTGTCGACGTCCTGGGATTCTCCTCAGGCGCTGTCACGCTCACCCGGGCCCTGGCCGACCCGGCCGTAGCCGCACACCTCCACCGGGTCGTCATCGCCGAGCCCGGTCCAATGGACGGTCCCACCTCGCGCCTGACCGGGAATGAGGGCCGACCCTCCGCGCGCGGCATCGCACCGGCCATGACCGGACCGCGCTCGACCCACGTCCCGCGCTACGCCGTCGCGTTCGGTCTCATGCGGCTCGGGCTCCTCAGCACAGACAGTTCGCTGGTCGGTCAGGCCGAGGGCGACAACGCGTTCACCGCCGCCGACCTCGGCAGCGACACCGCATCCGGCTACTGCGCGAAGGACGCGCACCGCATTCCCGTTGAGGACACCTCGCAGAACTTCTCCTTCAGCGCCGCCGCCAGCCTCCGTGTCCAACAGACAATCAAGGACTCACCCTCCATCGCCCCGCAGCTGAGCCGTTCCCGGACGCCCGCGATGCTGATGATCGCCGAGTGCTCCTCCCAGGTCCGGAAGTGGGAGACCACGATCCTCGCCGATGACCCCGCCATTCAGCGCACGCAGTACATGCCCGGAGTCGGACACCATATGTGGAACAGCCTCGACGACAACGACGAACGGGCCGCCGCCACCATCTCCGCATTCCTCCAGGACAAGCCGGCACCCCTGCCCAACTACCCGACCCGCAATGACATCCCCGCATTCCTCCACAAGCACGAGTGAACATGATCGGGTGATGTCGGGCAGTTCGCCGGACAGCGCACAGGTGGCTTCGGCATCCCTGGACGGTGAGATATTCGCAGAGTGGCGGTTATCGCGTGCCTGCGGCACGGAATCGACGACAACTCCTGGCAGACCAGAGATCGAGTTCCCCGAAAGCTGCACGGCCCCGGACGGAGCCAACGCCCTGTTCGAGCTCCTGGCGGACCGCTCGCGCGACGCGTGCATCGTCTTGCGGGGGACGCTCACACGGGGATGATCTCGACACCCTGCTCCAGTCCCTTGAAGTCATCGGCGTTCCGCGTGAAGAGCGGGAGTCCCTGGGCGGCGGCGGTAGCGGCGATCATCAGGTCCATGCGCCAGGGGCCAGGGTTGCGGTTCGCTTTGACGGTGAGAGCGACCAGCATGCCGAACCTGCGGGCGGCCTCCCGGTCGAAGGGGATGGCCGCGAACTCTGCCTCCACGTCGGCCAGGCGTTGCGCTCGCGCCATCGTCTCCACCGGGTCCTTCGTCATCGCCACGCCCTGGGCCAGTTCCGCCAGGACGATCGAGGAGGCAGCCGCCTCCACGGGCAGAAGGTTGGCGTCGATCAGCGGCAGATCCTGTCCGAGGACCGCCGACTTGTCCGTACCCTGCAACGGGTGAAAGAGACAGCGCCTATCCCTCTGCCAGAGATCCGCTGCGGCCACGTCGTGGATGTGATCGCCGCGGCGCTGGACTGACCGGTGCGGCGGCCGACGCCGGTATTGCAGGCCATATATACGGCGAGTATGGTCACTTATATGGCATCAAAGAAAGTGACAGTGACCATCCCGGAGGATCTCCTCGAAGAGATCCGCACCGAGGCGGACGAGCGCGGTATCTCCGCCTACGTCACCGAGGCGCTGCGCGCGAAGCGGGACCGTGACCGACTCCTGGAACTCGTGCAGTGGCTCGAAGAGGAGCACGGGCCGGTCACCGACTCCGAACGCTCTGCGGCGTACGACGCACTGGACGGCCTGGACGCCGAGCATGAGCGCCGCCAGGCCGCTGCTGCCAAGCGCGCCGGCGAGGCCGCATGACGCCGAAGCGCGACCACGAGGCGAAGCCGCTCCGCGTCTTCGTGCTGGGCTGCGAGGCGCTCGCGCTCGCCGTCCGTGGGGATCGTATGATGATCGGCTGGCTCGACCTCGCGGCACGCGGAGAAGCCGACGTCGTTACCTCCCCCATGACACTGGTCGAGGCGTACGACGGCAGGACCACGGAACAACGCTGGGACTGGGTTCTCTCCCGGGTCAAGGTAGTCGACCTGGGCAAGGAAGAAGCCCGACAGGCTCGCAGGCTCCTGGCCGACACCAAGTTGCACGGTCACAAGTATGCGATCGACGCCATGCTCGCGGTCGTCGCGCTCTCACAACGAGGTCAAGTCACCGTCTTCACCTCCGACGTGGACGACCTGGAGAAGCTGCTTCCGGACCGCATCGTCGTCAGGAGGGTCTGAACGCGGCTGCGCAACCGATCTGCCGGTGACGCCGGAGCTACCTCCCAGGCGCTGGGCGACCGCTGACCGAAGGGTTGCAGTTCGGGTTGCATTCAGCAGCGTTCACGAGAGTCCAGACGAGCCGATACCGCGGTCGGCCCCGCAGGTCAGGACCGCGGCGAACATGGCTGAACCCCCGGACGAACAGTTGGAAGGCGTGTTGGGGGCGACCCCTCACGAGTTCGGATCTCGTATCCTGCGCAGGTAGCAGGCCCGCGCCGCTTCGGCGGCGCGGGCCCGCTGCATTTTCCGTCTCAGTGTTCGGCTCGGTCGGCCGGGCGGGGCCCTGCTACGGCGGGGCGGTGGAGCTATGGCCGGGTGAAGGTCATATGGGTGGTGCCGCTGGGTGTCGTCACCGACTCCACCCGGAACCGCTGCTCCAGCCCTTCCAGCCCGTCCCACAGCCGCTCACCGCGGCCCAGGACGATCGGGACGATGGCGACGTGGAGATGGTCGACCAGGTCCTCTGCGAGGAACTGCCTGACTGTGGTGGGGCCCCCGCCGATCCGCACATCGAGGCCGCCTGCGGCCTCGCGGGCCTGCCGCAGCGCCTCCTGCGGCGAGGCGTCGACGAAGTGGAAGACCGTGCCGCCCTCCATCTCCAGGGACGGGCGCGGGTAATGCGTCAGCACGAACACCGGGGTGTGGAACGGCGGATTGTCCCCCCACCAGCCCTTCCACTCCTCGTCCGTCCACGGGCCGCGCTGTGGCCCGAACTTGTTGCGGCCCATGATCTCCGCCCCGATCCCGGCCCCCCAGGTCCAGGCGAGGGCGTCGTCGACACCGCTGCCGCCGCCGGCACTACCGTGCATCTCGTTGAAGGCGCGGGTCTGCATGAACCAGTCGACCAGCCGAGTCCCGGCATGCCCGAACGGGGCCTCAAGTCCCTGTCCCTCCCCGGTGGCAAACCCGTCCAGCGACACGCTGAAGTTGTGCACTCGAACACGCGACATGACACCCACGTCCCTCACTCGGACTTCCTCGTCGAACGGAGCCTAAGCGCGCCCACTGACATCAGCCGGATCACTCGCCGTGAGAACGGGCCCAGTTCTCACCTCCGCACGATCTGCTGCAGCTTCTGCCTGTCCTGGCCGGACAGCCGACGGAGCCTGCCTGGCCTGCCACCATGCCCCCGCAAGGCTGCAGCGGACAGCGCTCAACAGCTCACCGTCCCGCGCCGGACAGTCCCGGCGAAGTCACCCGGTCACCGCACCAGCTCGTCCGCCTGTCGGGGCAGCAGGCCGCGTTCTCGCGATCACTACGGGATGTGCGCCTGATCCGGGCCGCAACTGACACGGCCGTGGCCTCCGCAGACAACAGCTGCGACGTCGTCCTGCAGAGCCACCCTGGCTGAACGGGCAGGCGACCGCTGGGGGGACGGGCCCGTGGACCCGTCCCCCCAGCGGCGTGGCGCGTGACGTGTGACCGGGACCGGTGGCGTCAGCCGCCGATGCCGAGGGCGAAGACGTGCATCGCGGTCTGCCCGCCCGCGACGCCGTTGCCGACGTCGGGGAGGGCCACCGAGGCGACCGTCTTGCCGGCGGCCAGTGCCACCGTCTGCTCGAAGACGTTGACGGTGGTGTGGTCCTGGGTGTTGCCGGGGCGGTTGCGGTAGGCGCAGACGATGACCGCGTCGGAGCCCGCCGGGGCGGTGCCGTACCAGTCGGGGACGGTGAGGGTGAAGCTCTGGGTGCTGCCGTCCGTGTAGGTGATGACGCCGCTGCCGGAGGCGGGGCCGTAGGTGGCGGTGGTCAGGAAGCCGAGTTCGGCGCCCGAGCCGGAGACGTCGACGATCTGGCCGCCGGCGGTGACATTGTCCGGCTGACCGCCGGCGGCGGCCGGCCAGCTGAAGCCGATGCCGCCGTAGGTCAGCTTCGCCCCCGGGGTGACCCCGGCGGCGGCCAGCGCCTGGGCCGAGAGGCTCGACTGCGAGCCGTCGATGTCGGCGGCGCCGGTGGCGCTGTCGTCGGAGATGCCGGTGTTGTCGTAGGCCGCCGCCAGCGAGGCGTACGGCTGCTGCACCTGGACGCCGGTGCTGAGCAGCGTCCGGCCGGTGCCCCCCGCGCCCCGCGCGCTCCGGTAGGAGGCGGTGACGGTCAGTCCGACCGGTCCGGCCGGCGCCAGCCCGGCCGGTGCGGTCACCGAGAAGGTCGCCTTCGCGCTGCCGTGCGCCGGGACGGCGGCCGGCTGCGCCTGCCTGCCGACGGTCCAGCCCTGCGGCACCGAGATCCCCAGCCGGAGGCCGGTCAGTGCGGCCGGGCCGGGATCGGCGACGGTCGCGGTCACCGTGAACGCGGTGCCGGGGTGGAACGTCGTCGGTGCACCGCTGACGCTCAGTGAGGGCCGGGCCGGGAGCTGGAAGTTGTCGACGGTCAGCCTGCCGGAGCCGGTGGCCATGACCTGGACGGTGTGCGGACCGGCGGAGAGGCGGGTGTCGGTGAACACCGTCTGCCCGGTCTCGGGCGAGGCCGAGTAGGTGTTGACCGTCCCCTGCGGGACGCCGTCGATCAGCACCTGGGCGCTGCCCTGGCTCGGTCCCTCGGCGGCGACCAGCGCGATGCTGCTGCCGGTGAAGGCGAGCGAGACCGCAGCC
Organism: uncultured Actinomycetota bacterium; assembly: GCA_963743515.1. GTDB lineage: Bacteria > Actinomycetota > Actinomycetes > Streptomycetales > Streptomycetaceae > Streptacidiphilus. The sequence continues at coordinate 147,881 of CAVUQN010000027.1, read as the reverse complement.
CCCTGGGCGGTGGTGCTGTGCTGGTCGTCACCGCCGGGGGTGCCGGCGGCGCTCCAGTCGCCGGTGTAGTTGAGCAGTTGGCTGTCGTTGTCGACCACCCCGGCCGCCGGTGCGGCCGGGACCGGTCCGGCGCTGTGCATGATCGCCAGCGCGGTGGCGGGCCAGGCGCCCGCGCTGACCAGGGTGGGCGGGGTGTAGGTGATGTCGGTGCCGTTGTTGTGCGTGTTCGGGTTGTCGGTGTAGTTGGCCGGGCCGACGGTGATGTTGTTGATCGTCGGCGTCCACATGCCGATCCAGTTGCTGCCGCCCAGGCTGGTGACGTTGTCGAAGGTGTCCCAGTAGGAGCTGCCCTCGTCCTGGTAGACCATGTTGTTGGTGTGGTTGCCGACGGTCGAGGTAGTTGCCGGAGAAGACCGAGTCGATCCCGAGCGCCGTCCTCGCCCTGGCCGCCGTTGGTGTAGATCGGCCCGCCGTCGTAGAGGACGTTCATCACGTCGTGGACGTAGTTGTCGGTGATCCGGTTGCCGCCGGCGTAGTTGGTGCCGTGGGCGCAGCTGGAGAGCCCCTCGGCGGCCTGCATGGAGCAGGGCGAGGCCCAGCCCCAGCCCCAGCCCAGGGACATCCCGGAGTAGGAGGTGTGCCCGATGTCGTTGTGGTCGATGGTCAGGTCGCGGGTGTAGCCGGCCCAGACGCCGACGGCGTCGGTGTAGTCCTGGCCGACGTGGGAGATGGTGTCGTCGGAGACGGTGTCGCCGTCGTTCATCAGCGCCGGGTCGTTCTGGAAGTAGTCGTCCACGTCGCCGACCGAGATTCCGCCCGCCGCCGTGTCGGTGACGGTGCTGCCGGTGACCGTGGAGTTCTGCGTCCCGTCCGCCAGGTCGACGCCGGTGGCGCCGAGGTGGCTGAACGAGTCGCCGCTGAAGGTGATGTCGTCGCCGCGCGAGACCGCGACCGCGCCGGGGGTGACCAGCGGGGTGGTGACCGGGCCCGAGGTGTTCCAGAGCACGCCGGCCTGGTTGTCGATGTAGCCGGTGGTGAGCGGCAGGTTCCAGGTCGAGTAGGCGAAGCCGATCCCCTGGAAGGCGATGTCGTGGACCGGGGCGACCGCCTGCGGGGTGGCCTCGAAGGCGTTGATCACCAGGTAGCTGCCGCCGGTCTTGGTCAGCGTCACGGTGTGGGTGCCGGGGGTCAGGCCCTGGACCGAGTAGAGCACCTGCTGCGCCAGCCGGGTGCTGCCGTAGCCGGTCCAGTTCTGCCGGGTGTCCGGCACACCGTCGACGGAGGCGCTGAAGCTGCCCTCGTCAGTGTTGGTCTCGCCGAGGACCTCGACCCCGCTGCCGGTGAAGGTGTAGCTGACCGAGTCGCCGTCGGCGGTGGCGTAGGCCACGGTGCTGCCGAGGTCGCCGTAGGTGCGTCCGGCCGAGGTGCCCCAACTGCTGCCGGTGTAGGTCGCGCCGGGGGCGTTCTCCGGCACCGGGGAGAGGTGCCCGGGGGTGCCGTTCAGCGAGACCAGGGTCTGCAGGACCGGGAGTTCGACGTCGACGGAGTACATGTCCTGGCCGGGGAGCGGGATGTAGTAGAGCCGGTCGGCGGTCTTGTCCAGGTAGAACTGACCGGGCCGGCTGAGCAGTTGGTAGGCGTTCTCGACGTAGGAGACGCCGTCCATGGCGGGCAGGCCCGCCCCGTTGAAGGGGAAGCCGAGGTTGGGCACATCGACGTGGTTGGCGTTCCAGCAGCTCGGCAGCACGTTGATGTCGGAGCCGCCGGCCGGGTCGGCGGTGATGCTCTGCACCGGACAGCTCATGTGCTTCCAGTCGTTGTCCTGCACCACCTCGATCTGCGACTGGTCGGTGAATCCGGCATAGGAGGCGTCGGAGGTCCGGAAGCCGGTGGCGGTCGTCTGCAGGCTGGCCGGGCTGCCGGCCGAGCGGGCCAGGGTGGCCCTGGTCCCGTCGACGAAGAGCTGCTGGCCGCCGGTGGCCACGGCGGAGGCCGGGACCGGTGCCTCCCAGATGCCGGAGCCGCCGCCGACCGGGGTGAAGCCGCCGACCCTGACCGCGCCGTTCAGCACCGGCTGCTGGTCGCGGACCGGACGGTAGACGACCTGGAACCCGTTGCTGCCGGAGTCCTGCGGCCCGAGCTGGAGCGGGTCGGTCAGCCGGTAGTCGCCGCCGTAGAGGTCGACGTCGATGTCGGCGGTCATGTTCCGGTCCAGGCCGCGGACCTTGGCCGCGGCGGAGCCCAGACTGCAGGGCGCGGCGGCGGTGCAGCCGCTGCCGGCGCCGGTGGGGGAGGCGAAGAGGGTGGTGGGTCGGGGCGGGGCTGCGGCTCCGGCCGGCGCTGCGGCGAGACCGCAGACCGCCAGTCCGAAGCTGAGAAGTGCCGCTAGCCGTGCGGCAGTTGCCATGGGGGGACCTTTCCGACACAACGGGGTGGGTGGGAACGATCGCAGGCGGTGGGTGGCGGGGGACGGGTGTCGCCCGGCGGCACCGCCGGTACGCAAGCGAAAGCTATACATCCGATGAATCACTGTCAATGAGTCGCGCAACGGCATTCAGTGATGGAGCATCAGACCATTGGCGGATGGAAATATCCCTGCATGACGGGGTTTACTGCCAGGGCTGGGGCACCATGCATCCGATGTCTACGGCGGCGGCCAGGAAAAGCGATCGACGGTGCCGACCCGCTGCCCTAGGGTCCGATCGCATGAGCAGTCGGTTGCGGCGCATCGCCGCGGTGAACGAGGAGGCGGTGGCGCTCGGCCGCTACACGGCCGTGGACGGCAGTGAGGTGTCGATCGCAGCCGCCGTGGCAGCGGCGGCGTCGGGGACGCGCTGCTACGGGCCGGAGGAGCCGCTCGGCCCGCCGCCGACCGGTCGGCCGGGCAGCGAGGGACCGCTGCTGCAGGTCACCGGCGAGGGCAGCCTGGAGGCCGCGCGCCGGATGTGCGCCGAGCGGGAGGGCGAGGTCGCGGTGCTGAACTTCGCGTCGGCCCGCAACCCCGGCGGCGGCTACCTCGGCGGCGCGAAGGCCCAGGAGGAGGACCTGTGCCGACAGGCGCTGCTCCACACCTGCCTGCTGCGCGCGCCGGAGTACTACGCCGCGCACCGGGCCGACAGCGACCTGCTCTACAGCGACCGGGTGATCTGGTCACCCGGAGTGCCGGTGCACCGGGGCGCCGACGGGGAGCTACTGGCGTACCCGCTGCTGGTGTCCTTCCTGACCAGCCCGGCGCCCAACGCCGGGGAACTGCTGCGGCGCGACCCGGCGGCGGGGGAGCGGATCCGGGCCGCGCTGCGGCGGCGGGCCGGCCGGGTACTGGGCGTGGCCGCGCAGCAGGGAGTCCGGCGGCTGGTGCTTGGTGCCTGGGGCTGCGGCGTGTTCCGCAACGACCCCCGGGAGGTGGCGGAGGCGTTCCACGCCCACCTCGGCCCCGGCGGCGGCTACCGCCCGGCCTTCGACGAGGTGGTCTTCGCGATCCTGGACCGGACCGGGGCCGAGCCCTCGGCGAACCGGAGGGCCTTCGACGCCCGCTTCCCGGACGCCTCCTGAGCCGTGCGGATCAGGACACCCGGGGCCCCCGGGGCTCCAGGACGACGGGCAGTTCGGTGTAGCCGTTGACGATGACCGAGGTGATCCGCTCCGGCGGCCTGCCGGGATCGGCGAGCGTCAGCCGCGGGAAGCGGGCGAGCAGCGTGCCGAGCGCGATCCGGGTCTCCAGCCGGGCCAGCGGCGCGCCCAGGCAGAAGTGCGGACCGTAGCCGAAGGACAGGTGGTCCTTGTCCGGGCGCAGCGGGTCGAAGGTGTCCGGGGCGTCCGGGTGGGCCTCGGGGTCGCGTCCGGCGGCGCCGAAGTCGATGATGATCGCCTCGCCCTTGCGGATCAGCACGCCCTCGCCCAGATCGACGTCCTCGACCGCGTACCGCAGCGGTACGTGCGACACCGGGGCCTCGTGCCGCAGGGTCTCCTCGATCACGGCGTCCAGGGTGACGGCGCCCCGGTCGAGCAGGGCGAGCTGCTCGGGGTGGATGAGCAGCTCGTACACGGCGTTGGTGATCAGGTTGACGCTGGTCTCGTAGCCGGCGCCGAGCATCAGGAAGAAGGTGGCGCGCAACTCGTCCGGGTCGAGGCCCGGTTGGTCCGAGTCGGACGGGACGAGCAGGTCACTGGTCAGATCCTGCCCCGGGTATTGGAGCTTGTGGTCGACCAACTCGGCCAGCACCACGTCCAGTTCCTCCAGGACGGCGATGTTCCGCTCGGGCGGGCCGGTGCTGTCCAACGCCTCGTCGATGAGTCGGCCGAGGGGGGTCCGCAGGGACGCGGGGACGCCGAAGAGGTCGCAGATGACGGTCATCGTCAGCGGCAGCGCGAGCCCCGCCCGGATGTCGACCCACGCTCCGGCCGGGAACTCGGCCAGGCTGTCGACCAGCCGGTCGGCGGTGGCCTGGATCTGCGGCTCCAGCTCCGCCACCCGGCGGACGGAGAAGCCGGGGGCGACCCGGCGCCGTTCGCGCCGGTGCTCCTCGCCGTAGAGGTTGACGAAGTTCTGCTGGAGGGTGATGGCCGCCAGCGGCCAGCCGTCGGGTACCTCGGCCAGGTGGGTCCAGTGCCGGCGCGGGTCGCGGGAGATCCTGGGGTCGCTCGTCAGTGCCCGGATGACGCTTTGGCGGGTGACGGACCAGGCCGTCACCCCGCCGGGGAGCCGGACCAGAACGGCCGGGCCGGCCGCGCGAAGCCGGGCGGCCTCGTCGTGGGGCGCACGGGAGGTGACGTCCAGGACGGGGCAGGAACGGTCGGAGGGCAGCGTCAAGAGAGGCTCCTCGGGACAGGGGCGAGGGCGCGACGGAGCGACAGCGTCCGGGGGTCCTTCCCGGACCTGGACCGGTCGTACAGCAAGCGACCGTTCCCTCACTTGTACGACCGCCCCTGATGGACTGTCAACGAAACCCGGACCGGGTGGGGCGCAGGGGTCGGCAACGGACGAACGGGGCGCCGAGGTCGCGGGAAGGGAGCTGGGCGAAGCCCTGGGATCGCGGCATACTCCTTGATCATGACGATCTACGACACGATAGGCGCGACCTACACCAGCACCCGGCGGCCCGATCCCCGGATCGCCGCGCAGATCCACGCGGCGCTGGGCGACGTCCGGACCGTGGTCAACGTCGGTGCGGGCACCGGCTCCTACGAGCCGGAGCAGACCCTGCTCGCGGTCGAGCCGAGCGCGGTGATGATCTCCCAGCGGCCGGCCGGGGCGGCGCCGGTCGTCCGGGGCGTGGCCGAGGCCCTGCCGCTGGCCGACGGCTCGGCCGACGCGGTGATGGCGCTGCTCACCGTGCACCACTGGACCGACCTGGAGGCCGGGATCGCCGAGCTGCGCCGGGTCGCCCGGCGCCGGATCGTCCTGCTGACCTGGGACCAGTCCGTCACCCGGGAGCTGTGGCTGCTGCGTGACTACCTGCCGGAGGCGGCGGCCTTCGACGACGACCGGGCCGTTCCGGTGGACCGGCTGGCCGAGCTGCTGGGGGCGCAGAAGGTCGAGCCGGTGCCGGTCCCGCACGACTGCACCGACGGCTTCGGCGCGGCCTTCTGGCGGCGGCCGGAGGCCTACCTCGACCCGGTGGTCCGGGCCGGGATGTCGATACTGGCGCAGACCGGCGAGGACGTGATCGCGCCGGGCCTGGCCCGGCTGGCCGAGGACCTGTCCTCGGGCGCCTGGCAGGAGCGCTACGCCGAGCTGCTGGCCCTGGACACGGCCGACGTCGGCTACCGGCTGTTGATCGCTGACCTGTGAGCCCTGCCCGGTGAGCCCCGACCGGTGAGCCCCGCGTGCCGGGTGCACTGAAAAATCGGGGCACGGGAGGCGGGCCCTCTGCCAGGATCGGCCCCATGTCGCACCACGACCCACTGCTCCCGCCCGTCGTCCCGCCCGGTCTCGCCGCCGCCTGGGGCGGGGACGACTGGCGGGAGTGGATCGAGACGCTGCCCGGTCTGGCCCTCACCTTCCTGGACCGCTGGCAGCTGCGGCCGGACGGCCCGCCCGCGCACGGAGTGATCGCGATGGTGCTGCCGGTCGTCCGCGCGGACGGCACGCAGGCGGCACTGAAGCTCCAGCGCGTCGACGAGGAGACCCGGGGCGAGCCGCTGGCCCTGCGGACCTGGGCCGGCCGGGGAAGCGTCCGAATGCTCGACAGCGACCCCGAGACCGGCACCATGCTGCTGGAACGGTTGGACGCCGCACGGTCGTTGGAGGCGGAGCCGGATGAGTCGGCGGCGCTGGACACCCTCGCCGGGCTGCTGGCCGAGCTGGCCGGGTACCCGGCCCCGGCGGGGCTCCCGCTGCTGGCCGACCTCGGCGCGGCCATGCTCGACAGGCTGCCGCAGACGCTGCCCCGGCTGGCCGACGCCGCCGACCGGCGGCTGACGGCGGACTGCGCCGCCGCGCTGCGCGAGGTGCTGGACCGGCCCGGCGACCGGCTGCTGCACTGGGACCTCCACTACGGCAACGTCCTCGCCGCACTGCCCGAGGCGCAGCGGGCGGGCCGGTCCCCGTGGCTCGCCATCGACCCGAAGCCGCTGTCCGGCGACCCCGGCTTCGAGCTGATGCCGGCCCTGGCCAACCGCTGGGACGACGTCCTCGCCACCGGCGACGTGGCGTCCGCCGTCCGCCGCCGCTTCGACCTGCTTACCGAGGTCGTCGGCCTGGACCGGTCGCGGGCCCGGCGCTGGACGCTGGCCCGGGCGCTGCAGCGAACCCTCTGGAAGGTCGAGTCCGGCGAGACGGCGGTCGCGTCCCGTGATCGGGCCATCGCCCTTGCCCTGCTGGCGGATTGCTGAACGGCCACCCTCCCACGGGAAGGTGAAGTCCGACCCCGTCCTGGACACTTCGCCGGTTCGGGTCGGCCGGAGCTCGTAGAATCGGTGGATGAGCGATTCCGATCTCCCCGCAGCCGTCCCCGCTCCGGACGCCGCCGCCGATCCCGCGTCCGTCGAGGCGGAGGACGGCGAGGCGCTGCACGTGCTGCGCCGGGTCTTCGGCTACGACGCCTTCCGGGGCAGCCAGCAGGAGATCGTCGAGCACGTCATCGGCGGTGGCGACGCGCTGGTGCTGATGCCGACCGGTGGCGGCAAGTCGCTCTGCTACCAGATCCCGGCGCTGGTCAGGCCCGGCGTCGGCGTGGTGATCTCGCCGCTGATCGCGCTGATGCAGGACCAGGTGGACGCGCTGCGGGCGCTCGGGCGTGCGGGCCGGCTTCCTCAACTCCTCCCAGGACTTCGAGGAACGGCGGCTGGTGCGAGCGCCGAGTTCCTGGCCGGCGAACTGGACCTGCTCTACCTCGCCCCCGAGCGGCTGCGGGTGGACGCGACCGTCCGGCTGCTGGAGCGCGGCAAGATCTCGCTCTTCGCGATCGACGAGGCACACTGCGTGGCCCAGTGGGGCCACGACTTCCGGCCCGACTACCTGGCTCTGTCGTCGCTGCACGAGCACTGGCCCGACGTGCCGAGGATCGCGCTCACCGCGACGGCCACCGAGGCCACCCACGCCGAGATCACCTCCCGGCTGGGCCTCGCAGGACGCCCGCCACTTCGTCGCCAGCTTCGACCGGCCCAACATCCAGTACCGGATCGCGCCCAAGGACGAGCCCCGGAAGCAACTGCTGCACTTCTGCTGCGCACCGAGCACCAGGGCGAGGCCGGGATCGTCTACTGCCTCTCCGCGGGCCTCGGTGGACAAGACCGCCGCCTGGCTCTCCGAGCGCGGGATCGACGCCCTGCCCTACCACGCCGGCCTGGACCAGCGGGTCCGTGCCGCAGCACCAGTCCCGGTTCCTCCGCGAGGACGGCCTGGTGATGGTCGCCACCATCGCCTTCGGCATGGGCATCGACAAGCCGGACGTCCGCTTCGTCGCCCACCTCGACCTGCCCAAGTCGCGTCGAGGGCTACTACCAGGAGACCGGCCGGGCCGGCCGCGACGGCCTGCCCTCCACCGCCTGGCTCGCCTACGGCCTGCAGGACGTGGTCCAGCAGCGGAAGATGATCGACACCTCGGAGGGCGACCAGGCCCGCCGCCGCCAGCTCTCCGCACACGTGGACGCGATGCTCGCGCTCTGCGAGACGGTCGAGTGCCGCCGGGTCCAACTGCTGGCCTACTTCGGCCAGAAGAGCGAGGCCTGCGGCAACTGCGACACCTGCCTCACGCCGCCGCAGTCCTGGGACGGCACCGTCGCCGCGCAGAAGTTCCTCTCCACGATCGTGCGGCTGCAGCGCGAACGCCGACAGAAGTTCGGCGCGACCCAGATCGCCGACATCCTGATGGGCCGCAAGACCGCCAAGGTGATCCAGTTCGACCACGACGGCCTCAGCGTCTTCGGCGTCGGTGCGGACCTCTCGGAGACCGAGTGGCGCTCGGTCGCCCGGCAACTGCTCGCCCAGCGGCTGGTCGCGGTCGAGGGCGACTACGGCACGATGGTGCTGACCGAGGCGAGCGCGGACGTCCTCGCCGGACGCCGCCAGGTCGCGCTGCGCCGCGAGCCGGAGAAGCCCGCCCGCGCGGCCAAGGCCGACCGCGCCACCGGCGGTTCCGGCCGCAAGGCCGCCCCGGTCGACCTCCCGGCCGAGCTGCTGCCGGTCTTCGAGGAGCTCCGGGCATGGCGCGCCGCCACCGCTCGCGAGCAGGGCGTGCCCGCGTACGTGATCTTCCACGACGCGACCCTCCGCGAGATCGCCGCCACCGCCCCGACCAGCCTGGCACAGCTCGGCACGGTCGCCGGCGTCGGCGAGAACAAGCTCGCCAAGTTCGGCCAGCCCATCCTCGACCTCCTCGCCGCCCGCGACCCCGCCACCCCCGCGTCGCCGTCACCCGCCCCGGCCGCCGCGCCCATGCCGCCGGCCGCCCCGGTCGCCGCCCCCGCGGCCCCGCCCCGCACCCCGTCCAAGCCCGCCCCCGCCCGGATCGCACCCGCCCCGTCCGCCCCGTCCCCCTCCGACGACCTCTGGGGTGACACCTGGGGCGAGGAACCCGACGACGACTACGGCGAGTGACCCCATCCTTCTGTCCTGGCTATTGAAGTCACAGGTCAGAGCCCTCTTCGTCAACCTTGACCGCAAAGGGTCGCGAGTTCGGATGAAGGCTCGCCCTGTCAGCGCTCCGCCGCCGTACTATGGCCCAGCAGCAGTCAATCAACCGGCATCGGCATGGAGGTCCCCATGACCACACCAAGCGCGGAGGGGACAGAATTCCCGGTGCGTCGGCCTCGGCTTTCCGTCGCCGAGCTGATCAAGGCTAAGAATGCCCAGCCGATCCGGACTCTGGCCGACCTGGAGGCCATGTCGGCCGATCTGTTCGAATCTGATGCCGAACTCGAGGAGTTCCTGGCGTTCACCGACGCTGAGCGCCGTCGCGATGTGGCCTGAGGGGACGGGCCCATGCGAAGCGTAGCTCTGGACACAGATGTCTCCTCGTTGATCATCAAGAAGCGGCTGCCGATCACTCCGGCCACGAAACTGATCGGTACCCAGCCGGTCATCACCTTTGTTACTCGCGCCGAGCTCACCAAATGGGCCGAGATCCGCAATTGGGGACCGCACAACCGCAGCGCCCTTGCCGCCTGGGTTGCTGGGGTGCCGATACTGCCTGGTGACGAGGACGTTGCGGATACCTATGGCGTCCTGTCCGCCGAGGCCATGAAGCGCGGACGGCCTCGGCCCATGAACGACATGTGGATCGCCGCTTGTGCCCTTACCCACGGCCTGCCTTTGGCGACCCTCAATGTCAAGGACTTCGCCGACTTCCAGGCCCACCACGGACTGGCGATCGTCACCTCGTAGCCGAGGCCGGGACAGTGCCGAGGTCGCCGTCGGGCTCGCGGGTGAGGATCGCAAGCAGGTTGGGGTCGGCGTAGATCTCAGCGCTATGGCGCCACTGGGTCAGCAGCAATGCGATCGGTGCGAGGTTGTCCAGAGACACCGCGCCGCGTGCGGTGTCGACCAGCTCGGTCAGGAGTATGTCGACTGCGTCGGCTGTGAGCGGATCGGCGGGCTCAACCACGCCTGTGCCAGGCGCGGTTGCCCACCGTACGTGAGCGGTCTCGGGCGTGGTCCGTGTCCGTTAGGCTGCCCTCCCAGTGATCGACGCCCATGGGGGACACCTTGAGAACACGCGTACGCCGCGCTGCGGTCCTGGCTGCCGCCGTCGGACTCATCGGCATCATGCCCGCCGCCACCAGCACGGCCTCCGCAGATGGCATGAAGGTGATCGGAACGCTCTACCGGGGCAAGGACACCGGCGTTCCCAGGACGGTCCAGCGGGGGCACACCGTCACCTTCACCATGTGGTACATGCAGCGGTCCTCGGTCTATATCTACCCGGGTGCTTTCACAGTGGATCTGTGGAATCCAAAAGGCATCAACCGGTACGGTTCCTCGGCGCCCGGCGTGCACATCACCTGGCTGGACCCGGTCACCAAGCAGTGGAAGGCCACCAGCCTCAACGAGGAATCCGGAAGCGAGCAGACGCTCGTTGTCCCCGGCACGTCGCTGCGGTACGGATCAGGCTATTGGGCCCACGTCGAGGTCCGAATCACCTTCGGCATGACAGCACCTCTGGGCACATGGCATTTCCAATCCGTAGCCCCGAACAGCTACTACCTGGAATCCGCCTCCGGGCACTACGGGTCGTGGATGCTCAAGGACAGCAGCCCGTTTCCTATGAACGCAATCACGGTTCACCGCTGACCTCTGGCCAGGTCAGGTAGATGGCGAGAGCGAGGTATGCCCTGCAGCGCGGCCTTGCCCGGTCGGCGCGCGCCGAGCCACCACCAGGCGAACTGCCGAGCGCCGGCAACTGCACCGTGAGCGCGATGTTCCACGTCAACACGGGGGCATCCCGCGTGCAGCCGGACAGCACAGGCCGGTCACACCCGCGAGGAGGGCAGGTGGCCAGGCGGCAGTCAGCCTCCCGAGCGACGGTTGTACCGCTCCAGCAGCTCTGGATGACGGTCCAGGTACACGCAGTACACGATCACCGCCGTGCCGAAGATCAGCATGCTGCCCCCGATCGCCAACGACTCGGTCCACGACTTGTGGAAGACCCGGTTCAAGACGACGAGAGCGGCACTGGCGGCCACTGTCCGCACACCTCGGTACAGCGGCTTGCTCACAGGCCCATCGAACATGTGTCGCACCCTAGCCGCACCGCCACCAGAACCGACAGTCCCAATGATCAAGCAGGCGAAACCGTGACCGGCAAGATCAAGGAGAAGAACCGATGACACCACGGCCGCAGGCTCAGGGCCGGCGCGTCACCGGCGGACCGCCGGCGGACGGGCACTTTCCACCTGCTCCGCGAAGCTCGCCGTCTTGCGCTCCCTCACCCGCTCCACCGCCGCCGGACTCCGCTTCACCCAGCCGATCCACAACATAGCCACGAACGCCTCACCGGCTCGCTGAAGAGGGCTGTGGCCCGGCGGGAGGTCCCGTCGGGCCACAGGGGTGGTGCGGTGGTGCTGGAGTCGGTCCGGGTCTAGAGGACGCCGGAGTCGGCGATGGTGATCTTGGCCTTGGTCTTGCCGCTCTGGGTGCCGTAGCCCTCGATCTTCATGACCAGGTCCAGGCTCTCCTGGTCGGCGGTCTCGCCGAAGACGACGTGCTTGCCGTCGAGCCAGCCCGGTGGCCATGGTGCGTGATGAAGAACTGCGAGCCGTTGGTGTTCGGGCCCGGCGTTGGCCATGGACAGCAGGCCGGCCGGTGTGCTTGAGCTGGAAGTTCTCGTCGGCGAACTTCTCGCCGTAGATGCTCTTGCCGCCCGTGCCGTTCCGGCGGTGAAGTCGCCGCCCTGGAGCATGAAGCCCGGGATGACGCGGTGGAACGAAGAGCCCTTGTAGCCGAAGCCGTTCTCGCCGGTGGCCAGCGCGCGGAAGTTCTCCGCGGTCTTCGGGACCACGTCGTCGAACAGGTTGAAGGTGATGCGCCCGGCGGGGGCGTCATCGATGGTGATGTCGAAGTAGACCTTGGTCGTCATGTGCCCCATTTTCGCACTCTCCGGCCCCGTCGGCCGCTCCGGGTGGCCTGTGTCGCGCGCGCAGCGCCAGAGCAGGGGATTTGCGGGCGGTCGCGACGGGCGCGTTGCGCTCCCGCGCGGGATTGGTCCGTACCAAGGGTTAAGGACTGCGGTCCGCGCTCCGTACGAATCATGGCGATCGGTCAAACACCTTGCTCAGAGCCTTGGATGGGCTCGCAACGGTATCTGCGTGCAGGCCACACTGGTTGCTGTCCGGAGCGCTGGCCACCGCCGAACACCGGATTCCGACATGTCCCTGCCGCCACGGCAGGCCGCTGGTCACGGTTGGTCGAGCACGCCAGAAAGGGAACGCGAGTGAGTACGCTTCCCGCCAAGCGCGGACCCCGGGCCGCAGGCCCGGAGATGCCCGAGGGGCAGATCGAACTGGCCGAGCCGCCGGTCATGGGCGAACCGGCCGGGGCCGACTTCGGTTCGGCGATGATGTACCTGCCGATGGCGCTCGGCACCGGCGCGATGGTGCTGATGTTCTCCATGCGCAGCGCCGGGACCACGACCTACATGATGTCCGGGATGATGGGCGTCTCCATGGTCGGCATGACCGTCAGCCAGATGGGGCGGACCAGCGGCGAGCGCCGCCGCCGGATGCGCGCCGAACGGCGGGACTACCTGCGCTACCTGGCGCAGAAGCGGAAGCAGGCCCGGCAGGCGGCGAGCGAGCAGCGGGCCGCGCTGCTCTGGGACAACCCGGCCCCCGCCGAGCTGGCGGCGCTGGCACGTGGGCCCCGGCTGTGGGAACGGCGGCCGGGGCACGAGGACTTCGCCCGGGTCCGGATCGGACTCGGGCTGCGCCGGGCCGCGTTGGAGTTCCTGCCGCCGCAGACCCGGCCGGTGGAGGACCTGGAGCCGCTGACGGCGGTCTCGCTGCGCCGGTTCACCAAGGCGCACCAGACCGTGCCCCGGCTGCCGATCCCGGTCTCGCTGCGCCGCTTCACCAGCGTCGAGCTGGCCGGGGACGCCGGCTCCGCGCTCGGCCTGCTGCGGGCGCTGGTCGGGCAGCTGGCGGTGCTCCACTCGCCGGACGAGCTGCGGATCGCGGTGCTGGGCAGCGAGGCCGGGCTGGCCGAGTGGGACTGGCTGAAGTGGCTGCCGCACAACGCCCACCCGGACGAGGAGGACGCCGCTGGACCGGTCCGGCTCGCGGCCGGCAGCCACGACGCGCTGCTGGAGCTGCTCGGCCCGGACGTCCGGGACCGCCCGGACCACGACCCGGGCGCCTCGCCCAGCGTGGCCGAGCCGTTCGTGGTGGTGCTCGCCCAGGGCGTGCGGATACCCGAGTCCTCCCGGCTGCTGACCGGTGGCCTGCGGAACGTGGTGCTGCTGGACGCGACCGGGGCGATGACCGGCGGGCCGAAGGCGCTGCGGCTGACCGCGCGCGACGGCGGCGTGGAGTTTCCCTCCGGCGAGGACACCGTCTCGGCCGCCGCCGACTCGCTCAGCGCGGCCGGGGCAGAGACGCTGGCCCGGGCCTTGGCACCGATGCGCACCGGCGGCAGCGTTGACCTCTCCGACCGCGCCCTGGACGCCGACCTCGACCTGGTCACCCTGCTCGGCATCCGCGACCCGCGCAGCTTCGACGTGGCCGGCAAGTGGCGGCCCCGGCAGGCGCAGTCGGCCCGGCTGCAGGTGCCGATCGGGGTGACCGAGGACGGCGAGGTGGTGGAGCTCGACCTCAAGGAGTCCGCCCAGGGCGGCATGGGTCCGCACGGCCTGCTGATCGGCGCGACCGGCTCCGGCAAGAGCGAGCTGCTGCGGACGCTGGTGATGGGCCTCGCGGTCACCCACTCCTCCGAGGTGCTGAACCTGGTCCTGGTGGACTTCAAGGGCGGCGCGACCTTCCTCAACATGGACCGGCTGCCGCACACCTCCGCCGTGATCACCAACCTCGCGGACGAGATCCACCTGGTGGACCGGATGCGCGACTCCATCAACGGCGAGATGATCCGCCGTCAGGAACTGCTGCGCGAGGCAGGTTTCTCCTCGCTCTTCGAGTACGAGAAGGCACGCGGAGCCGGGGCGAACATCACCCCGCTGCCCTCGCTGCTGATCATCGTCGACGAGTTCTCCGAACTGCTGGCCACCAAGCCGGAGTTCGTCGACCTCTTCGTCTCCATCGGCCGCCTCGGCCGCAGCCTCGGGGTCCATCTGCTGCTCGCCTCGCAGCGGTTGGACGAGAGCCGGATCCACAAGGTGGAGGGGCACCTGTCCTACCGGCTCGCCCTGCGGACCTTCTCCTCGATGGAGTCGCGCAGCGTCATCGGCGTCTCCAGCGCCTATGAGCTGCCCTCGGCGCCGGGCAACGGCTATCTGAAGATCGACACCACCAACCTGGTCCGCTTCAAGGCGGCGTATGTGTCCGGCGCCGCGCCGGAGCCGAACGGCCCGGCCGAGGCGGCGGGGGAGTGGACGGCGCAGCAGGAGGTCGTCCCGTTCACCCTGGAGCAGCAGGGACCGCTGCTGTCCGAGCGGCTCGGCGAGCAGGCGGCGGAGCGGGCGGCGGCGGCCGAGCTGAGCCGGCAGGCGGCGCGCCCTGCGGCCCGCGAGGAGGGGCAGGGCGAGGAGCAGTCCGGGGCCGAGAGCCTGCTGGACGTACTGATCGGACGGCTGGAGGAGGCCGGTCCGCCGGCCCGCCAGGTCTGGCTGCCGCCCTTCGCCGAAGCCCCCAGCCTGGACCAGCTGCTGCCCGGGATCGTCCCGGACCCGGTGCGCGGCATGGGCGCGCTGGACTATCCGGCGCTGGGCTCGCTGCGGGTCCCGCTCGGCATGGTCGACCGGCCCTTCGAGCAGCTGCGCGAGCTGCTGGTGGCCGACCTGTCCGGGGCCGACGGCCACCTCGGCCTGGTCGGCGCGCCGCAGACCGGCAAGTCGACGCTGCTGCGCGCCCTGATCCTGTCGCTGGCGCTCACTCACACCCCGACCGAGGTGCAGTTCTACTGCCTGGACTTCGGCGGTGGCGGCCTGGTCTCCACCTCCGGACTGCCGCACGTCGGCTCGGTCGCCACCCGGCTGGAGCGGGACCGGGTGCTGCGGACCGTGGCCGAGCTGACCCAGCTACTGGAACGGCGCGAGCAGGAGTTCACCGGGCGCGGCCTGGAGTCGATGGCGGCCTACCGCGCGCTGCGCGCCCGGGGCGAGCTCGACGACCCGCTACGGCGATGTCTTCCTGGTCGTCGACGGCTGGTCCACGCTCCGCCAGGACTACGAGGACCTGGAGCCCCGGGTGATCGAACTCGCCTCCCGGGGGCCTGTCGTTCGGCATCCATGTGATCGCCTCGGCGACCCGCTGGTCGGAGATCCGGCCCCGGCTGCGGGACCTGCTGGGCACCAAGTTCGAACTGCGGCTCGGCGACGCCACCGAGTCCGAGGTCGGCTCGCGGCTCGCCGCCGCCGTGCCGCACCGCCCCGGACGCGGGCTGACCGGCTCCGGGCACCACTTCCTCTCCGCGCTGCCGCGCCTGGACGGCTCCTCCGGGACCGCCGACCTGACCGAGGCCACCAAGGCCGCCGTCGCCGAGATCGACACCTTCTGGACCGGCGCCTCCGCCCCCGGCGTGCGGCTGCTGCCGACCCGGCTGCCGACGAGTGAACTGCCGCCGCCCGTCGGCGACCGGATCTGCCTGGGCTGGGACGAGCAGCGGCTCGAACCTGCCTGGCACGACTTCTCCGCCAGCCCGCACCTGATGGCCTTCGGCGACGGCGAGACCGGCAAGACCAACGCGCTGCGGCTGGTGATCCGCTCGATCACTGCCCGCTACACCGCCGACCAGGCCCGGATCATGGTTGCCGACCCGAGCCGGGCGCTGCTCGCCTCGGTGCCCGAGGAGTACCGGGTCGGCTACGCCGTCGAGCGTGACGCGCTGTCCCAACTCGCCGCCAACGCCGCCGTGTCGATGGGCGAGCGAGTCCCCGGCGCCGACATCAGCCCGGAGCAGCTGGCCGAACGCGACTGGTGGACCGGCCCGTTGCTGTTCATCGTGGTCGACGACTACGACCTCTTCGCCGGCTCCGGCACCGCCTCGCCGATGACCCCGCTGATCCCGCTGCTCGGCCCAGGGCCACCAGATCGGGATGCACCTGATCGTCGCCCGCTCCACCTCGGGCGCGATGCGGGCGATGATGGACCCGCTGCTGCGCCGGCTCTGGGAGCTGGGCAACCCGGCGCTGCTCTTCTCCTACCCCAAGGAGGAGGGCAAGTTCCTCGGCGAGGCCAAGCCCCGGACGCTGCCGGTCGGCCGGGCCCAACTGGTCACCCGCCGCTCCGTCCGGCTGGTCCAGACGGGCCTGGTGACGGCTCCGTGAGCACGATCCCCGCCCCCGCGTCCGCAGTTGAGCACAGGAGCTCCATGTCTGCCTCCGCGCCCCCCGCCGCACTGGCCGGCCCGCTCGCCGGTACCGAGGTGTGCCGGCTCACGGTGGTCGGCCCGGCCGGCCGCGCCGACCTCGCCGTCCCGGTCGCGACCAGCGTCGCCGCGCTGGTCCCGGTGCTGCTGCGGCAGGTTGCCGAGGCGCCCGGGGAACGCGGTCGCCCCTGGGTGCTGCAACGGCTCGGCGAGGACCCGCTCGACCCGGACGGCACGCCGGAGAGCCTCGGCCTGCACCACGGCGACGTGCTGCACCTGCTGCCCGCCGAGGCGCCGCTGCCCGCCCTGCACTTCGACGACCTCGCGGACGGGGTCGCCCACGTCATCAGCGGCCGGCCCGGCCGCTGGCGGCCCGAGGCGACCGGGCGGCTGGCGCTGGCGCTGGGCGCGCTGACCCTGGTGGCACTGGCCGCGGCGCTGCTCGGCACCGGCCCCGGCGCGACCGCCGCAGGCTGCGCCGGGGCGGTCGCGCTGCTGCTCGCCGGAGGTTCCGTGGCGGCGGCCCGCGTGGGCGGAGCGGCCGGTGGCGGCGCGTCCGCCGTGGCCGGGCTCGGTGCGCTCGGTTTCGCCGCCCTCACCGGGCTGACGCTGCGTCATGGTCCGCACGGCGCCTACACCCCGGACCGGACCTGGGTCCTGGTCGCGGCGGGCGGCGTGGCCGTGGTCGCGGCCGCGCTGCTGGCGCTGCGCACCCTGCCCACCGTGCTGCCGGGGACCGCGCTGCTGACTGCGCTGGCCGCGGCGGCCGGGGCGGGCGCGGCTGACGCGGCGCACTGGGACGGCGGGCGGGCGGCCACCGTGGTCGCCGTCGCGCTGTTCGTCCTCGGCCACTTCGGCCCCCGGCTGGCGCTGCGCGTGGCCCGGCTGCGGGTCCCGGCGCTGCCGCACAACGCCGAGGAGTTGCAGCAGGACATCGACCCGGAACCGCTGGAACGCGTCGAGCAGCGGGTAACCACCGCCAACACCTGCCTGGACGCGCTCAGCCTGGCCTCCGGACTGGTCTACGCCGCCGGGTTCTGGGCGCTGGCGCACACCGGCGGCTGGATCGGCTGGGTGCTGCCGCTGGCCTTCGCCGCCGCCGTGCTGCTCCGCTCGCGCGGGCTGAGCGGCACCCTCCAGCGCGTGCCGATGGTGCTGGCCGGGGCGCTCGGCCTGGTGCTGCTGCTGATCGTCCGGGTCGCCCCGGACGGGACCGGCAGCCGGGTCGCCGTACTCGCGGTGCTGCTCGCCGCTGCCGGACTGCTGCTGCTCGGCGCGCTGCGGCTGCCGAGCGCCCGGCTGCTGCCGGTCTGGGGCCACAGCGGCGACCTGCTGGAGACCGCTTCGACGGTGGTGCTGCTGCCGCTGCTGCTGCAGGCGCTGCACACCTACGCCTACCTCCGCTCGCTGGCCGGCTGAGGGGCGGGCGGCACCGATGCAGACCCGCAAGGACCACCTCCAGGCCTACCGCTTCGCCATGGGCCGGCTCGCGACCGCCCTGGTCAGCGGCGACCCGGGACGGGGCGAGAGCCCGACCAGGCGGGGCGCGCTCGGGACCTTCCTCGGGGCCGGGCTGATGGTGCTGCTCTGCATCGGCTTCGGCGTCTACGGGCTGATCTCGCCGCCCACCACCGCGAGTTGGCGGAGCCCGGGCTCGATCCTGGTGGAGCAGGACACCGGCAGCCGCTACCTCTACCTCGGCGGTCAGCTCCGACCGGTGCTCAACTACGCCTCGGCGCTGCTGATCGAGGGCAAGGGCGCCACCGTGCGCGATGTCTCGGCCGCCTCGCTCGGCCGGACCCCGCACGGCTCGCCGGTCGGCATCCCCGGTGCGCCCGACTCGCTGCCCGCCGGCTCGGGCCTGCTGTCCGGGGCCTGGACCCGCTGCCTGCGGCCGGACCTCTCCGGCGGCGAGGTGGTGGACTTCGCCCCGGCCGGCCTCACTTCGGCCCTGCCCTCCGGTCAGCAGCTGCTGCTCAGCGGACCCGACGGCCGCCGCTACCTGCTCTGGCAGGGCGTCAGCTACCCGGTGCCGTCCGCCTCCACGCTGATGGCGCTCGGCCTGGACAGCGACCAGGCGGTGCCCGCCCCGCAGAGCTGGCTCGCCGCGCTGCCCACCGGCGTCGCACTGGCCGCCGCGCCGATCGCCGACAGCGGGCACCCGGCCGGTCAGGTCGCGGGCCGACCGGTCACCGTGGGCCAGCAGTTCGTGACCGCCGAGGGCGGCAGCGACCACGACTATGTGATGACCGCTGCCGGCATCGCCCCGGTCGGCGCGACCGAGTCGGCGCTGCTGGCCGCCCGCCCCGGCGCTTCGGCGATCCGCCGGGTGGACTCCACCGCGCTCGCCGCCGCGACCGTTGCGGCTCCCGGGGACACCGGGAGTGCGCCGGGCGGCAGCCTGCCGGACGTCCTGGACGCGCCCGCGTTCACCGGGCCCGGCCAGGTCGTCTGCCTGCAGCAGAGCTCCGACGGCGCGGCGCTGAGCACCGCCGTGGTGGTCGAGCGCGGCCAGGCCGCCACCGGCGGCCGGACCGTTCTGGTCCCGCCGACCGACGGCGTACTGGCGGTCGACCAGCAGCAGTTGGCGGCGCAGGTCGGCGACCCGCAGACCTATCTGATCACCGATCAGGGCATCGCCTACCCGCTGGGCGACGAGCAGGCCGCGCCGACCCTCGGACTCTCCGGGGCGGGCGCCACCGCGCTGCCGCCCGCCGTCCTGGCCGCGCTGCCGCAGGGGCCGGTGCTGGACAGCAGTGCGGCCGACGCCACCGTGAAGGGCGGGTGACCCGGATGGCCATCGGAGTGAGGCCGGAGCGGACCGCCGGCGCGCCGCTGCGCTGCCGCCCGGCCGGGAACGCGCTGCTGATCCACCCCAAGGGCGGGCCCGATCCGCAGGCACTGGCCTTCGCCGCCGGGCTGGCCGCCGACCACCAGCACACCCTGGTCGTCGTCGACCTGCCCTTCGGCGCCCTGGACGACGCGGGGGAGCGGATCGCCCGGCTGCTCGCGTCCCACCCCGGCAGCCTCCGGCTGGTCTTCGGCCGGGCCACCCCGCAGCAGGCCCGCGCCGCCGGGCAGCAGATCGCCGACCGGCTCGACCGGCTGGTGCTCGCCCCCGACGGCGAGGTGCTGCCCACCGCCGGCGGCGGCCTGTTCATCCCGGCCGACCACGGCTCCGGCTGGCTGCGGCTGCGCCCAGGGCGCCCGCCGGAGCGCGACTCGCCCCGGTTCCCCAAGCCGATGTGGGAGTTCTCCACCCTCGACCGCCCCTGGGAGACCAGCCCCCACGGTGTGGTCGAGGCGGTGCCCAGCGGCGTCTGGGTGCGCAGCGCCCACCCCCGGGAACCGGTCAGCGGCTGGCGGCGGCTGGTCGACCGCGTGCCCAGCCACCCGAACATCCTGACCGTGGTGCTCGGCAGCCCCGGCGGCCCGGCGGTGCCGCTGGCCGACGTGGTCCGGCTCTGGGGCACGCTGCTGCACACCGCGCGCTCCTGGGTGCGCTTCGTCCACTTCGGCCCGGTGCTGCTGCCCGAGGGCAGCGTCTCGCTGGGACAGGCGCTCGCCGACGCGGTCCAGCAGCAGGTCGTCCTCTACGCCGGGATACTGACCGAGGAGGGCGGCGCGCCCGGCGCGGTGGTGGTGCGCGGACTGCGGGAGGACGGCTCGCCCGGCTGGCTGCCCTTCGCCTCCGAACTCGTCTACGCCCCCACGGCGGAGGGCGCGGAGCCGCGCCCGCCGCTGCTGGCCGGCCTCCGGGTCCCGCTGCCCGGCGTCCCGGTTCTCGGCCCCGGGCTGTACGAGTACACCGCCGACGCCGTGCTGGAGGTGGTCCAGTGCGGACTGTGGATCCGCCCCACGGCCGAGCCGGCCAACGGCGACGACGTCCGACGGCTGCCGGCCGGGCCGGGCCGACCGGTGATCCTCTACGACCGGGGCAGCGCGCAGGGCGCGGAGCGGATGCACGCCCTGGCCCAGGACCTGCTCTGGCGGCTCGACCCGCTCAGCCGCAGTGCCTTCCGGATCGCGGCGGCGGACGCCTCCGGCCTCGCCGCCACGGCAGGCGACGAGGAGGGCTGGTCGCTGCCGGGGTCGACGGTGCCGGGGTCGACGGCGGGGCCGGCGGTGGAGTCGGCCGCCGACAGTTGGCGGACGGTGCTGGCGGCGCGCGCCGCCTACCGCCGCCCCGCGCACGAGGCCGTGTGGTCCACCCCCGCGACGCGGACCGCGGTGGCGGCGCCCGTCGCGGCGTCACCGACGGAAGAGGTGTCAGAACAGCAGCTGGGAACCGTCACTGAGGTACCGTCGGCTCGGTTGGCGGCGTATCCCGCGACGGACGACGCGCCGAGCGGGCGGACCGCTGCCGGGACGGCGCAGCGGCAGGAGGCGGCCCCGCCGCTGCCGTCGCTGACCGCCGGGCCGGAGGCGCTGCCGCCCACCTGGTCCGAGCCGGAGCCGCAGGAGCGCACCCGGACCGGGTCCGATCAGGCCGAGGAGCCCGTTGTCGCGGCGGGCGAACCGAGCACCGGCGTGGCCGTCGCCGGCCTGCCCGCACCGCTCGCCGTTCCGGAGCGGCCCGAAGCGGCCCGACCCGCCACCCCGCCCCGGCCGCCGCAGCCGGAACCGCCCCAGGCGGACCCGGCCAGCCCCGGCCCGCCGCCCGCTCCGTTCCCGGCGTTCCCGGCGACGTCGAACGGTGGGCCCGACGGCGCCCCGGGGGAACCAGCACCCCCGGCGCTCCCTGGACCGCCCGCATCCTCGGCCCCGGATTTCCCTGCCGCGCCGCCGCTGCCACTGCTTCCGTCACCGCTGTCGCCGCCGCTGCCTGTCTCCGCGTTGCAGGCGGCACTGCCTCCCGCCGAGCAGACCGGGCCGACGCCGACCCTGGTCCCGCGCGCGATGCTCGCCATCGGCGCCGAACCACCGGCCGCCCCTGGTCAGGTTGCTGGTCCGGTGCCCGGGGCCCTGCCGGGCCCGGGAGTCGGCGCGGGCTTCGGCGGCGGAACGCCGCTGCCCGCCCCGATCAGCACGCCCGCGCCCCCCGCGCCCGCCGAACCGTCACCCTCCCCGTCCGCGCCGCTCAACGTCGCGCCCGAGCCCGCGCCGCTCCCGCCGTTGGCCTCGCTCGGCATACCCAGCATCCGGATGGAGTCCGACGCCCCCACGCCGGAGCCCGCCCCGCCCGCCGCGCCGAAGCCGCCGGCCATCGCCCCCTCGCCCGCCGACCCTGCCGTCGTCCCCGCCCCCGCCGTCACCCCCGCGTCGGCGGTCCGGGCAGGCGCAGCGCGCGTGCAGCCGGTGCCCAAGGGTGCGGCCTGCGCCGTGCCCCCGGCGCGCGGGATCGACCAGGAGCGCGAATGGGTGCGGCGCACCTTCAGCTCGCAGTACAACGCGATCGCCGGGACCGTCTCCCGGGTGATGTCGGAGTCGCCCGGACTGCGCGGCGTCTCCCGCGCCGTCGCCGCCGACGCGCTCACGGACCTGGTCGCGGTCCGGCTCTACCTGTCCGGTGAGAGCGCCGCCGTGGACGCCGCCGTGCGCGGAGCCACCGTCGGCTCGCACGTCCCGCTGGCCCGCTGCGTGGCGTCCGGGCTGCGCCGGCTGCCCTCGTTCCGGGGAACGGCCCTGCTCCGGGCCCGGATCAGTCCGACCGAACGGGCCTGGTACCGGGAGGGGCGGCTGGCCACCGAGTGGGCCTTCTGCACCGCCCGGACCGAGGGCCATCCCGCGCCCCAGGGCGGAACCGACTTCCTGATCTGGTCGATGACGGCCCGTCGTACCAACCTGCTCGATCCCACCGTCCCGGACCGGGTGCTCTTCCTGCCCGGCACCGCCTTCAAGGTGCTGCGCGCGGCCGGGGACGACGGCGACCGGCCACTCGTACTGCTCCGCGAACTCTCCGCCTCGGAGATCGCCGAGGACGGCCGGGTCGACGTCCAGCGGGTGCCGCTGGACGAGATCGCGCTGGAGAGCCTCGAACGGTCCATCGCCTCAGCCATCCTGGACGACGGTCCGCGCGCGGCGGACGGAACGGCCGCGCCGGTCGCCGCGCCGCCCGGACTGCTCCTCGCGCCCACCGAAGGAGCGAAGTCGTGAGCCGCCAAGTCCTGCTGGTGTCCCCGGACCGGGCGGGGGCCTACCGCACCATCGGCGCGGCCCTGGCCGACGCCGTCGAGGGCGCGCTGATCACCGTGGCCGCCGGCCAGTACCGGGAGGCGCTGGTGATCGCAGTCCCGGTCACCCTCGCCGCCGAGGACATCGGCGGTGCGGGTGGCGGCGTGCGGATCCACTCCGCCTCCGGCAGCACGCTGGTGCTCAACGCCGAGGCGGTGCAGCTCTCCGGGCTGCACCTGTCCGGCGCCGACCGGGAGGCGCCGGTGCTCGACGTCCGGCGCGGCCAGGCCGCGCTGGACGGCTGCGGGGTCTCCGGCGAGGCATGGGCGGCGGTGCTCGCCCGCCAGGACGGCGTACTGGCGCTGCGCGGCTGCCGGGTTACGAACAGTCAGGGTGCGGGCATCGTGGTGACCTCGGGCGGCGCCAACGTGGTCGAGCGCTGCGAGATCACCCAGGTCGGCTCCTCGGCCGTGGTCGTCGCCGAGCAGGGACGGCTCACCGTGCGCGACTGCTCCTTCGAGGGGACGCGCGGCAACGGGGTCTGCGTCAACGGCCAGGGCACGGCCCTGGTGGAGTCCTGCCGGATCGACGGCAGCGGCAAGCCGGCCGTCGCGGTGGAGCAGCAGGGCCGGGCGGACCTGCGCCGGGTCACCGTGACCGGCAGCACCGTGCTGGACGCCTACCTGACCAGCCGGGGCGAGATCTCGCTCACGGACTGCTCGTTCTCCGGCTCGGGCGGCGGCTCGGTCCATGTCGGCGGCGGGGCCGCGCCGCTGCTGTCGGGTTGCACGATCACCGGGGCGGCCGGCAGCGGGGTGCAGCTGGCCGCCGACTCCCGCGCTCGGCTGCAGGACTGCACGATCGTCGACACCCCGGTCGGTCTGCTGGTGGAGGAGGGCAGCGAGGCCGAGTGCTCCGGGCTGACCGTGCGGGGCGCGGCCACGGCCGCCGTCCGAGCGTCCGGTGCAGCGAAGCTGATTGTTCGTCAGTCATCGATCACGATCGCTTCTCCCGGCGGCGGCATCGAGCTTGCCGGCCACGCGGGCGCGCAGCTGACCGGGGTGCGGCTGACCGCCGACGGTGGCACCGGGCTGGCGCTGGACGGTGGCGCCCGGGCCGAGTTGGCCGCCTGCACGGTGCAGGGCTGTGTCGCCGTGGTCGGCACCGAGTCGGAACTGACGGCCAAAGACAGCGAGTTCAGCGGATCGGACACCGACGGCATCCGGGTGGCCGGTGGAGGGTCGCTGGTCGCGGTCGGCTGCCGGATCAACGGCTCCCGGCGGCACGGGGTGAATGTGCAGGCCTCCTCCCGGGCCGAGTTGGACAACTGCACGGTCTTCGACCACGCCGGTGACGGCGTGCGCTGCAACACCGACGAGCCGGTGCGGGTGCACGACTGTGAGGTCCGCGACAACGGCGGCCGTTCGGTGCACCAGCTCAAGGCCGACAGCCGGCTCTCCGTCGAGCGGCTGGAGACCGGCGGCGGCGAGCAGCAGCCCGACGGCTCGGCCGCCGCACCGCCGGAGGCTGCGGTCCCGGTCTCCGCCCCGTCGGCGCACTCGGGCACCGGGCCGCTGGCGGACCTGGAGGCACTGGTCGGCCTGGAGAGCGTGAAGCGCGAGGTCACCGGCCTGATCAATCTCAACAAGATCACCCAGCGGCGGCAGGAGATGGGCCTGCCGATGCCGCCGATGAGCCGCCACCTGGTCTTCGCCGGTCCGCCCGGCACCGGTAAGACCACGGTCGCCCGGCTCTACGGCGCGGTCCTGGCCGAGCTGGGGATCCTCAGCAAGGGCCACATCGTCGAGGTCGCCCGCGCCGACCTGGTGGCCCAGATCATCGGCGGCACCGCCATCAAGACCACCGAGGTCTTCAACAAGGCCCTCGGCGGGGTGCTGTTCATCGACGAGGCCTACACCCTGACCAACCAGTCGCGGGGGAACGGCCCGGACTTCGGCCAGGAGGCGGTCGAGTCGCTGATGAAGCTGATGGAGGACCACCGGGACGAGATCGTCGTGATCGTGGCCGGCTACTCCGCGCAGATGGACCAGTTCCTCGCCTCCAACCCCGGTATGGCCTCCCGCTTCTCCCGCACCGTCGCCTTCCCCAACTACAGCCCGGACGAGCTGGTCACCATCGTCCGGGGGCTCTGCGCCAAGCACTACTACCAGCTCTCCGACAGCGCGCTGGAGGCGCTGAGCCGGTACTTCGAGGAGGTGCCGAAGGGGGCGACCTTCGGCAACGGCCGGGTCGCCCGGCAGATCTTCGAGGAGATGATCAGCAAGCAGGCGTCCCGGCTGGCGTCCGGACCTCCGCTGGACGACAGCGACCTGTCCACGCTGACCGGGGACGACGTGCTCACGGTCGCGCCGTCGGAGCGCGCGCCGGTCTCGCCCGTCGACGCCGCCGCCGAGGAGAAGCGGCAGGCCGAGCTGCCGGGGCTGCGCGCCCTGGCGGCGATGACCGGCCTCGACACCGCCCGGCGGACGCTGCGGACCCGGCTGGAGAGCCTGGCCCGGATGCGGCAGGCCGGCGAGCCGACCGAGGGGCTGGCCAATGTCGTCCTCCAGGGCGCGCCGGGCAGCGGTCGGCGGGCACTCACGCAGGTCTACGGCCGCTGCCTGGCCGAGCTGGGGCTGCTGTCCACCGGCGCCGTGCGGCGGGTGCCACTGTCGACGGTGCCGGTGCGCTGGGCCGAACAGCCGTTGTTCCGGTTGGCATCGGTGCTGGAGCAGTCCGAAGGCGGCGTGCTGCTCGCCGAGTTGGACGCCGACTTCGCCCGCCGCAGCGCGGCCCAGCGGACCGCCGTGCTGGACGCGCTGGCGCGGCTGTCCGAGCGTCCCCACGGCGCGGTGCTGGTGCTGTCCGGCAGCGGACCGGACGTGATGGAGCTGCTGGGTGAACAGGCCGATCTGGCTGCGGCGTTCGCGGACTACGTCGAGCTGGCCGACTACACCGCCGAGCAGTCCGCGCTGCTGACCGACCGTCAACTGCGCGCCTTCGGCTTCCGGCTGGCCGAGGACGCGGCTGCCGCGCTGGCTGTCGACTTCGCCGAACATCCGCCGCAGGGTGGGGCGTTCGCGGCGCACCGACTGGCGGAGCGGATCGCCGCCACGGCCCGCTCGCGGACCGTCACCGCCGCCGACCTGCCCCGCCCGCCGACCCCCGCGACCGCGCCGACGGCACACCCGCCGACGGCGACGCCGACCCCGGCGCCGGCGCCCGCGCCGGACGGCCCCCGTCCGGCGTCCGGCCCCCCGCCGGGGGCCGCACCAGCCCACCGCCCGGAGTCCGCACCGCTGGTGCGTTCATGACTCCGATCGGAGGTCCATCCGACGGGAGGCGGAAACGCCGCCTCCCGGACGACGGCCGGCCCCGGCCGGCCAGCGACGAAGGGAAACGACATGGCTCTGACGTCAGTCGAACTGCAGGGAATGACCGCCGCCCAGGGCAGCTTCCAGAGCGCCCTGGACGAGGCGACCAGCTCCTACGCCCAGATGGACGGCCAGATCGAGGGCCTGCAGGCCAACTGGACCGGCGACGCTGCCCGCGTCTACACCCAGGCCATGGGCCAGTGGCTGGAGGACTTCAACACCGTCAACCAGGCGCTGCGGACCATGCTGGAGAAGCTGTCCGCCAACACCAACGTGTACGCGAACACCCACGAGAACACCCAGCAGACGGCCAACCAGGTTGCGCAGGCCATCGGTTCGGGCAACTTCGGCGGCCTGGCCGGCTTCCCCTCCTGACGTACCGACACCACAGCGTTGAGACCCACCACGATCCGAACCCCTCGAAGGAGCCACCGGCATGACCACCTATACCGTGCAGATGGAGCAGGTCGACTACATCGTCGGCGAGATGAACTCCATCACCCAGCGGATCAACCAGACCCTGGCCGAGCTCGACTCCCAGTCGAAGATCAACCTCCAGGAGTGGAGCAGCGACGCCCAGCAGACCTACGCCGTCGTCAAGGCGCAGTGGGACGCGGCCGCCGCCGACATGACCGAGAAGGCCGCCACCGCGACCCAGCTCCTCGGCAGCATCAACGAGTACTACTCCAACGGTGAGCGCCAAGGCGTTCAGCTCTGGGGCTGAGGCAGCATGCCTGCCGTCTACGTCCCACCGCCGCGCAAGCCGACCCCGTCGCCGCACGTGGCGCAGTCCTACGGCGGCGGCACCAGCCTGCCCGCAGGCCAGGGCACCTACGACAACCCGAACCCGGTCACGCCCCCGAGGGTTCCCTCCTCGCCCGGCTCCGGTGGCCCGGGCACCTCGGTCGACACGCCGTCGATGGACACCTTCGCCGACAACATCGACCTGCTGATCGCCCCCACCAACACCGCGTCCACCACGCTCGGGGACGTGGACGTGGAGCCGGGGGCGTTCTACCACGCCAATAAGATGCGCACCTCCGTCAACGGCCCCAACGCCGACGACGGACTGAAGGAGCAGTACATCAAGGTCCTCTCGGACCTGGGGCAGGGGCTCGGCGACCTCCGTGACGGGGTTCGCCAGCTCAGTCAGAAGTACAAGACGATCGAGGACGCCAACACCATGACGGCCACCGATCTGCAGACCGCCATGGACCTCTCCCAGGGCGACTTCAGCACGATGATGACCGACGCCGGCGGCACCGGCGGCAGCAGTTCGGGGTCGAGCGGCTCCTGAGCAGTTCTTGAACAGGGCCGATCGGCCGGGCTGCCGGTCACCGGCCGCGTCCGCACTCCGGGACGCGGCCGGTGGCCGGCGCCCGCCGCAGGTGCGGTAGGCGACAACGAGAGTGGGGGCGGGTCATGAGCAGCGGTACGGACTACAACAGCGACGGGTTCAACCAGGGGGACGACGGCACCGTCTTCGGCGACCCCGGCTCCGATCCGGGTTCCGTCTCCGACTACGACACCTGGGACTGGAAGCAGATCGAGGCCGCGATCAACGGCATGTCCGCGGGCGTCGACGACAGCAGCAACCAGTCCCATGCCGAGTCGGTGTCCGACCCCGACTCGCTGCAGACCGCCGCCAACGCCTTCTACTCGGTCCAGCAGACCCTGAGCATGATCGCGCAGAGCCTGTCGGACCAGGCCGCCGCGCTGGCGGGACCGAACGGGCCGTGGACGGGGGACGCGGCGGACTCCTTCGTCGACATGATCAACACCTTCTCCAAGCAGGTCACCGCCGCCGCCAATGTGCTCTCCGGCGGCTCGGGCACCCACTCCGTGCCGCAGCAGCTCGCGGACAACGCGGTCAACCTGCAGAACGCCCAGACGAAGATCTCCGAGATCGACTCCTGGTACGCGAACCAGGCGACCCTGATGGGCGTCAAGCCCATGAGCAACGGGCTGATCCCGATCAGTCAGAAGCCCCAGCTGGTTCAGATGATGACGGACGACATGCGGGCCGTCCTCAAGAGCCTGGCCGGCGAGTACCAGGTCACCATCGACGCCGTGCGCTCGCCGGAGCCGATCACCTCGCCCGGGGACAACCCTCCCACCGACACCAACGACCCGAACGATCCGGACTCGGCCGACGACGAACCGGGCATGCTGGACCAGGGCGCCCTGGCCGACCCCGGCCTGTCGCCCGACACCAGCCCTGCGCCCTTTCCGCTCAGCGACTCGACGGACGGGGCCGGCGACCCGATGTCCCCGGACGCCTTCGACTCGGCGGCCGGACTCGACCCGGGCGGCCTCAGCCCCACCGGCCTCGACCCGGCCGCGCTGGACCGGGCCCTCAACCCCGACGCGGACTCCGCGCTCGCCGACCCTGCGGCCTTCCCCGGCGGGACGGGGGTCGGCGGCCCCGACGACGGGACCGGCGGCCTGGACGACGGCGGCCTCCCGCTGGGCGGGATCACCCCCAGCGCCTTCAAGGGCGGTACCGGCACCGGCGGCACCGGCAGCCTGCCGCTCGGCGACGAGCTCGCGGCCGACCCGGGCACCTGGGCGGACACCCTGCCCGCCGACTTCCCGGGCAGCACGGGCACCGGCGGCGTGGGCAGCCTCGGCACGGACGACGGCCTCGGTGCCGGTGACGGGCTGGGCGCGGGTGACGGCATCGGTGCCGGTGACGGGCTCGGCAGCGGCCTCGGCGACCCGGCGGCCTACCCCGGCGGGCTCTCGACCGAGTCCGGCCTGCCCGATGGAGTATCGGGCTCGGCCTTCCCCGGCGGGACCGACACCGCCGGCAGCGGTGCCGACGGCGGGATGCCGTACATGCCGGGCATGGGCGGCTCGGGTGCGTCGGGTGCGGGCGCGGGCGCGGGCGGCGAGCGCAGCGACGCCTCCGGGCTGTTGGACAGCAACGGCGAGCCCTGGGCCGGTTCGCCCGACACGGGCGACGAGGTCGGCTCGCCGCTGGGCACAGAGGCCGGCGGCGAGGGGCTGGGCGGGCTCCCGCTGGGCGAGACCGGCACTGCCTTCCCCGGTGGGACGAATACCGGCGGCAGCGCCGACGGCGGGATGCCGTATATGCCGGGCATGGGCGGCTCGGGTGCGTCGGGTGGGGGCGGCGAGCGCAGCGACGCCTCCGGGCTGCTCGACAACGAGGGCGAGCCGTGGACCGGCATCCCGGACGCGGCCGACGAGGTCGGCTCGCCGCTGGGCGCGGAGGCCGGCGGCGAGGGGCTCGGACTCCCGCTGGACGGCGAGGGCGTGGGCGAGGGCGAACTGCCGACGGCGACCGGCGGGGAGGGCGCCGACGGTGCCGGTGACGGGATGCCGTACCTGCCCGGCATGGGCGGCTCGGGCACACCGGGCGCGGGCGGCGAACGCAGCGACGCCTCCGGTCTGCTGGACAGCAACGGCGAGCCGTGGACCGGTCTGCCGGACGCGGGCGAGGAGGTCGGCTCGCCGCTGGGCGCGGAGACCGGGGGTGTGGGACTCGCATTCCCGTTCCCGGAAGGTGGGACGGTGGCGACTGCCCTCCCGACCACGGCCGAACCGTCCGGCGAGGACGGCGGCATGCCGTTCCTGCCCGGCGCCGGAGCCGGCGGCGGCTCCCGCGCCGATTCCGGGGCCGAACGCAGCGACGCCTCCGGCCTGCTGGACGCCGACGACGACGCCTGGATCGGTGAGATCGACGCCCCCGACGGCGCGGTGACGC
Source organism: uncultured Actinomycetota bacterium (assembly GCA_963743515.1). Classification (GTDB taxonomy): domain Bacteria; phylum Actinomycetota; class Actinomycetes; order Streptomycetales; family Streptomycetaceae; genus Streptacidiphilus. Next base: position 118,252 of record CAVUQN010000027.1, on the reverse strand, counting down.
TCAACAGCCCCGACCACCCCGGCTCCGAGCCGGCCGCCCCCGAGGCCGCCCTCGGCGAGGTCTTCCTGCTCCTGCCGCCGGCCGTCGAGGAGCCCGCAGGCGAGACAGCCACCGCGCTGGAGTCCTTCCCGGAGGAGGACGAGGAGGAGGCTCCGCTGCTCCCCGACGACCGGGTGGCGGTGATCGTCCAGGACAGCGGCGGCGAGCACGAGCAGACCTCCGCCTGGGACCTGGCCGGCGAGGCGCTGGTGCCGCTGCTCTGGGGCCTGAGCGGCGAGGACGAGCGCGAGGTCCGGGTCACCGGCTACGGCACGGAGGAGGACGAGACCTGGTCCGAGTACGGCTCGGCCGCGACCACCCCAGGCACCGCGCTTCGCACCGAGCCGGACGAGGATGCCCCGGCCTGGGCGACCTGGCGGCCCAACCGCACGCCCCTGTCCGGGAGTTCGGGCGGCGGCCCCGGATCGGCTTTCCCGGTCGGCGCGCCACTCTCCTGCGCGGCGGGCTCCTTCGAGGAGTTGGAGGAGGAACCGGCGGCGGACGAGGACGAGCCGGAGGAAGCCGGGGTCGCCCGCAGTATCGCCGACCTGCTGGTCCAGGACGGCGACACCTGGGGGAGCGCGGGCGGGGCGGACGACCGTGCCGCGTTCTGACACCTCGTTCACACACTCGAAAGGGAGGCCGGTTGCATGAGCAGCACGCCGTACGACCAGGGCATCGAGGACCTCCTCGCGCTCTATCAGCAGCAGCGCGCCGAGGCGGCCGAGACCCGGCGCCGGATCAACGAGGTCACCGGAACCGCGACGGCCCCGCGGCAGACCGTGAAGGTGACGGTGGGCGCGCAGGGCGACGTGACCGCGATCGAGTTCCCGACCGGCGCCTACCGCCGGATGGCGCCGAAGGAGCTGGCGGACGCGATGCTCGCCGTCATCGCCCAGGCCCGGGCGGCGGCGATGGAGCAGGTGGCCGAGCTGACCACGCTCGGCCTGCCGTCCGGCGTCAGCCCGGCCGACCTGTTGCAGGGCAAGGCCGACCCGACCGCGCTGATCCCGGAGGCCCCGGCCATGCCCGACTCGGTCCGCGGCTACATCGACAGCGGACGCCCCGAAGGCCCGCGCGGAACCCTGCGATGACGAAGCGTCATTCCTCGTCCTTCCGTGGCGCAACCGACCAAGGAGGCTGCCTTGCCCAGCAATTCGTTCTCGGTGAACACCGACGGGCTGCACAACCAGATCCCCTACATGCAGGAGTTGGCCGAAAACGTCCGAGGCATCGGGACCAGTCTCCAGGCGCGGATCGAGGAGTTGGGGGACTGCTGGGGTGACGACGACACCGGGCAGCAGTTCTACAGCCAGTACGCCACGCCCCGGGACCAGATCCTGGAGGGCGTGAGCGGCACCGGCGACGTCCTGGACAGCACGGCCGACGGCATCAGGACGATGGCGACCCAGTACCAGCAACTGGAGGAGGAGAACGTCGCCGCCGTCCGGCAGTTGCAGCCCAGCGACAACAGCGGCCCCGACGACCCGGACGGGCCCGGCCGGGGGTACGAGCAGGAATGAGCATCAATCTGCCCCCCGAGCTGGACTGGGTCGCCAAACTCGCTGTCGGCCAGAACTGGCCGCAGGGCGACGAGGACAAGATGCTGGCGCTGGGCGACGCCTGGAACGATGCCGCACAGCAGTTGGCGACCATCACCAGCTCCATCGACCCGGCGACGAGCGGCGTCCTGGCGAACCTCGGCGGGTCTGTCGCCGACCAGTTCGAGTCCTTCGTCCAGCAGTTGCAGTCGAATATCCCGGCCATGTCCCAGACGTCAGGACAGTTGGGTGATTCGGCGCGCAACACCGGGGTGCAGATCGAATATGCGAAGTACATGATCCTGGCCCAACTGGTCTGGTTGGCAGCCGAGATCGTGCAGTTGATGTTCTGGGCCCCGGAGGCGGTCCCGGTCGCGGTCACCTCCGCACGGCTGGTCGTGCAGATGATCCTGCGCCGGCTGTTCACGTCCATCGTGAGCGGCATCGCCTTCATGGTCGGCATGGATGTGGTGATCCAGAGCATCCAGATGCTCAAGGGCGACCGCACCCAGTGGAGCGTGCAGAACACGCTGTCGGCGCTGGAGAGCGGGGCGATCGGCGGGGCGATCGGCGGTGTCTTCTCCGGTGCCGGCGAGGCGTTCGTCCCGAAGTTCGCCGGCTCGCTGGTGGGCAAGGCCGTGATCGGCGGCGTCACCGGGGTCGTCAGCACAGCCGCCATGGACGGCATCTTCGGCGGCAGCGGCGACTTCGGCGCGTCGCTGAGCGCGGGCATCGTGGGAGCGGTCACCGGGGGCGGCGGCGGACGGCGCCGCTTCGGCGGGGGCGACGAGACCGAGGTCAACGACCTCGACCTGCACCTGCCGGACGAGCCGGACCTGAACCTGAACCTGCCCGTCCTCGGCGACGTCCGGCCGCCTGCGGCGCAGGACTTCGGCGGCAACCTGCTGCACAGCGACACCCCGGAGGCCTTCCCCGACACGTTCTCCGACAGCGCCTCCGAGACGAGCCATACCGACGTTGCCGAGGACGAGCCGGAGACCGTCGAGGACGGAGCGGGTGCGCTGCCCACCGTGCCCGTCGTCGCCACGTCGTCGGCGTCGACCCCGACCCCGACCCCGGTTCCAGCGCCGGCGTCGGCCCGTACCGTCACCAGCAGCGACGGCGCCGGCAACACCGAGGGCACGGGCAACGTACAGACCCAGACCCGGATCCAGACCCAGATCCAGACCGTGAACAGCACGGGGCAGTCGGCCCCGATCAGCGAAGCCCACAACCCCACCGTCGGGGGGAACGAGACGGCTTCGAGCGCGCCGGTCCAGCAGACGGTCTCCACGCCGACGCCCGTCCACCAGCAGGTCAGTGGCTCCGAAGTACACCAGGAGCCCGAACCGGTGGAGTCGCAGTCGCAGTCGTCCCTGCCGGGCACGCAGCCGACCGAAACGACGTCCACGCCCACACCCACGTCCGCCGCCACAGGGCAGGGCCTCCCGGACCCGACGATCGAGCACCAGAGTCCGCCGGAGACGGCCCTGCCGGTCCAAGGCGTGACGCAACAGGCACGGCACACTGTCACCGAGGCGCCGACGACGAGCCAGACGACGAGCCAACCGACGAGCCAGGGGCAGCCCGTCCTCACCGGCGGTGATCAGACCCGGTCGAACTCGAGCCTGACCTCCACCCCGCTCGCGTGCACCGAACCAGCCGTCCACACGGAGACGCCACCGACGACGGTCACGACTGAGTCGACCCCGCATGTGTCCACGCCCACGCCCACGACCACGACCGAGGTCGTGACCCCCGTCGTCCAGACGCACGAGTCGACGGTCCCGGACACCACCACCAACCACAGCGAGCCGCCCGCCGTCGTGGAGCAGCCGTCGACCCCGCTGCCGTCGACCCCGCAGCCGACCAGCCCCGCCTCGCCCAGCTCTCCGCAACACTCGCCGACCACCGACGCATCGGTGACGTCGGGGGGCGACGCGCCGCTCCGGGACGCTTCGTCCTCCACCCCGCCCCTGGATACGCACGAGAACGGCAACGATCCGCTACCGACGACCGAGTCCGGCAACAACGCCACCCCGCAGACGGAGACCGGCCCTCCCAAGGAGTCCGAGGCACCGGCGATCCAGCCCACCACCACCCAGGTCACCGGTCAAGGGACGCCACCGGAGCCGACACGAGCTGCTCCGGTCCCCTCGGTCACCCACCCGTCCGAGCCGGTGAGCACGCCCCCGGTCACGGTGGACGATCACCAGTCGTCCGAGCCGGTGACCGAGTCGGTCGCACGGGTCGGCCCCAAGCAGTCCACCCAGGCCACCACCGCCACGACTGACACCGACCCGACCACCGTCACGGACCAGACCACGTCGACCGAACACGAGGCTCCGACCACCTCCACCACCACGCAGGTGTCAACCTCCGCCCCCACCACGGTCGATGAGCCTGCCGTCGTTCCCAACGACCAGCACACCTCGACCACGGAGCCTGTGGACAAGACGGCCGTTGAGCCCGTCGAGCCCGTTGTCACGCCGAACGAGGCCACCGTCCCGCCACCACCCGTGCATCAGCACACCACCACCACCGAGACGGCGGAGACCACGCCCACCGTCGATCCCACGCACACCCCTGATCCCACCGACCCTGTCGTCCCGACGCACGCGCCGCCCGACCCGATCTGGGCCACGCACCACCTCCACGACCCCGCCTTCGCGCCGCACGACCCCCCGTCGCCGGGCAGCCTGCGCCGACCGCCGGCGCGCATCACCCAGGACCGGCACCTGGGCGCCTCGGACCTGGTGGTCAGCCTGCACGGCGGCGACAACGCCGTGGTCCGCCGTATCGGCGACCTCTTCGGCAACGCCCTCGGCGACGACCGCGCCGGGCAGACCATCGCCGGCCACTTCTTCGGCGACGCCAACGTCAAGCCCCGGCTGTCCTCGCTGTCGCGCGGCGACGTCGTCTCCGCGCCGTTCAAGGCCAAGGGGTGGTCCGGCAAGGTCACCATGAAAGTGGAGGTGGACGAGCACCTCTACCTCGCTGAGGCGAAGAAGATCGAGTTCGAGGGCGGAACCGAGCAGCAGATCGTCCTCGGCCGGACCGGCGACAGCCGCTGGCGGTTCTTCGGCGGGTTGTCGACCAAGTTCAAATTCGCCCAGCACGGCGGCGACCTGACGATCCCGCCGACCTACACCTATGACCGGATGACGGGCAACCTGCGGACCGGCGGGGGCCGCACGATCGCGCGCGGCAAGACGACCGAGGAGGGCTCGCTCTTCGGCGCGGGCTTTCGGCTGACCCTCGACTTCTCCGATGTCACCCGCCACGGCTCGCCGTTCGAGATGGGACCGGACGGCAGCTCGCACTCGATGGGCATCGGCGCGACCGTGGCCGTCCCCAAGCGGGACACCTCCGACGCCGCCGGCGTCCCCACCCCTCCTGCCAAGCAGTTCGCGCCGCCGCAGCGGATCGTGGACACCCACCGGATCGGCGGCTCGGACATCGTCCTCAATGTCTCAGCCGACCGGCGGGCCACCCCCGGCGGCCCGATCACCACCCGGGGTGTCGACTCGGTGCTGTCCGACGTCGACCAAGAGGGCCGCCGGGTCTTCGGATCGGCGTGGCCGTCCGTCCGCAAGCAGTTGGGCTCCGACCTCGACCTCAGTGAACTCCAGTACCGGCTCAAGGGATTGATGTCCGGCGACCGGATCCGGATCGAGGTCCCCGGGACCGCCGGCATCCGGAACGTGGTGGAGATCCACGCCTCGGTGCGGACGATGCAGCACACGGGCAACACCGAGGCGACCGAGTTCAACGTCGGCACCGGGGTGATCCGCTCCGAGAGCGGTCAGCGCACCCGGAGCCATCTGCTGCAGTTCTCGACGACCGGCAACGGCACCAAGTGGCTGCCCGGACTGTTCGGCGGAACTGCCTCGGAGCAGCGCGGTCGGGACGCGGTGAGCCTGTCGGGCTCGACCAAGGAGGTGACGGTCACCACCAAGCTCAAGGCGCCGGGAGCGGTCTTCGACGGCGAGAGCACCCTCCACCTGGACTTCAAGCAGATGTTCGGCAACCGGGTGATCAGGGAGGGGCAGCCGAACTCGCACGTCGACTTCACCACCCTAGTCGAGCAGAAGGAGGCCCGGGACCTCGCCACCACCCCCGACCCCGAGCCGCCCCGCAGGACCTGGACGGCCGGCAGCACCGTCGCCGCCCCGCCGGACCACGTCTTCGGTGCGCGCCGCCCCACCGCCGCGCACCCCGCCGCGCCGCACCCCGCCGCGCCGCGCCCCGCCGCGCCGCGCCCCGCCGCGCCGCGCCCCGGCGAGCCTGCAACGCAGCCGCGCGGCGCGGGCGACCAGCCGACCGGCCTGGGCGACACCGTCACCACCCGCGACCTGGGCGACGTCACCGTCCTCCACAACGAGCTGGACCGGATCGGTCGGCAGCAGCTGGGCAGCGACTGGGACGACGTCCGGGAGGACGTCTTCGACACGTTCAGTCACACCATGCTCGCCTCGCACCTCACCTCGATGACGCGTGGACTGACCCTGGAGACGCCCGAGCTGAAGTCGGCGCTGCTGAGGCACGGGATCAAGGTGTCGGCGACCGCGCGGGTCGTCGAGATGGAGTACCGGCGGAACGAGGCGAAGAGCGAACTGAACCCGGTCCAGGAGAGCAGCAACTTCGAGTCCAACCGCACGGTGTTCTCGAAGAATCACGCCGGTACCGGCACGGGCGGCGGCGAGGTGGACCTGGACCACGGCGGCGGCGACGTGATGGACATCCAGGGCTCCTACAGCCACCAGCGGCGCGACCGCATCGGCTGGCGCTCGGGCGCGAACGGCAAGGTGTACGCGAACGGCAAGTACAACCAGCCGCAGGCCATCTTCCGGTCCAGGGTCGAGATCGATGTGAAGCTCACCCGGGGCGACGACACGGTGGACGCCACGGTGCCGATGGACGCGGAGTTCAGCCTGGACTCCCGGGACACCCTCGCGCACCAGTTGGAATCGGACGGCCCGGCCGTCTTCACCCGCCCGGACCCGACGCCCGCACCGGGACCGGCGACCGGCCACGACCCCGCCAACTCCGCCCAGCCGCACGACCCGGCCGCCTCAGCCGCCGCCGACCCTCCCGCGCCCTTCGCTGCGCGGACGCCACCGCCGACGGCCCACACCGCGCCGGACCGGATCCGGGTCAACGGCCGGATGGGCGCCTCGGACGTGCTGCACAGCCTCGGCCCGAACGACACCAAGCTGCTGCACGAGGTCGAGCGCACCATCGTCCAGCGCTTCGGCGGCAAGCTCCCGGACGAGCTGCACATGCAACTGCGGCAGGACCTGGACCCGTTCGCGCTCAGGGGGCGGCTGTCCCAGCTGACGCGGGGCGGCGCGATCACGGTGAAGGTGGACACTGGCGGCATGCCGGGCCTGCGCGGCACGATCACCGTCCGGGCGCGGCTGCGCGACTTCACCCACCAGGAGACCGTCGACAGCTTCGAGTTCGAGCTCGGCAGCCAGTACCGCACCACCACCGGCATCTCCCGCGACCACCGCGACCGCAATATCTTCGGCATCCCGGTCAAGGTCAAGGTTCCGCACACCCAGATCAGCGCGTCCTACACCCGGACTCTCGACTCCGCCCACAGCCTGACGTCCGATCACGCGGGCTCCACCGCGAGCCGTGGCAAGACCACCGAGCCGGCGGGCCTGTTCACCGGGGACGTCGACTTCACCGTGGACTTCGACCTGAAGAAGGGACTCAGCACGCTGGAGGGCGGCCCCACCACGGTCACCCTCGACCACACCACTGTGGCGGTACCGCTGCGCGACGCGCCGGCGCCTGGTAGCACGACGGTCGCGCCGGTCACTCACCCGACGGCCGTGCCGAGCCGGATCGAGTCCACCCAGCGGCTGGGCTCCTCGGACATCGTCACCAACATCTTCCCGGTGCACGAGTCCACCGACGGCCGGACGCCGCTGGAGGTGACGGTGGATCAGGTGTCCGACACCGGACGGAACACCCTCGGCGGCGACTGGCCAGGCATCCGGAAGAAGATCATCGCCGCGCTGGACGGCGACAAGCTGCTGCCGATGCTCAAGCCGATGATGTCCGGCGACGAGATCGTCATCCGGCACGGCCGCAGCGAGGTCCGGATCAGCTCGTCCGTGGACCGGCTGAAGCAGACCGGTGAGACCAAGCAGACCGAGTTCAACATCGGCACCGGCACCCAGCGGGCCTCCGCCCTCGCGGAGGACGACGACAGCGGGGCCAACGGCAGCCGGAGCCACACCGTCGCGGCCTCGGCGCTGGCCACGACCAATCCCTTCCCCGACGGCGTCGCCCTGGTTGCGGGCGGCGGCGGCAGCCACGGATGGGGCCATGACGACACCCGGGCGATGGCCGACTCGGCGTCCACCGGCATGGCGACCAAGACCAAGCTGGAGGGTGTCACCGCGACCGGCCAGGCCCAGCTGCGCTTCACAATGACCCGCAAACCGCTGGTGGGCCTCGGCGGCAAGGACCGGATCGTGCCGGAGCCGATGTCCCAGGCGTTCAAGGACCGGCTGGGCGCGGACGCGCAGGGCTTCGGCGCGGACACCCGCCCTCCGCAGCCGGTGCGGGTACTGCAGCCCGACGCCCCGCTCCAGGACCGCCTCTCGGCCTCGGCCGCCGCGACCGGCAAGCAACTCGGCGACCTGGGACGGAACTTCTCCCGCCAGGTGAGCAGCGTGGTCTACGGCGACCACAGCGGCGTGATCCGCTCGATCCGCCGAATCGGCACCCCGAAGCGAACGTCGGCGGTGACCGAGATCGGCTTCGAGGCCACCCTCCAGCGCTCGGAGGCCCGCCCGGCCACCGGAGACCAGCCGCCCGAGTTCGTCGCCCGGCCAAACCCGACCGGCCCGCAGCCGACCGTCCGTACTCCGGGCGAGGGCGTCGTCGTCACCGGTGACCACACGCCGCCGACGGACATCCCGGTCCGGGTGCCGCCGTCCCGGGTCTGGGACGGCGGTCTGCGTGACATCGACGTCACCCGCTGGGTCGGCGACAGCTCCGGCATCCAGGACATCCTGCGGGTACGCGGCCCCAAGTTCTTCGGCGCGCGGACCTGGGCCCGGATGAACGACCTCAGCCGCCGGACTGTCGGCCACAGCCAGCTGTCCGCCGACTTCAACGCCGCGACCCGGGGCAACGACCTCGGCACGCCCACGCCAGGCCACCAGTTCCCGGCGTCGAAGACTCAGGTGCAGGCATCGGTGAAGCTGGTCAGCCTGGAGTACCAGACCAGCGACTCGAAGGTCGAGTTGAGCCCCTCCAACGAGACCGGCGGCGCGGTGCGCCACACCGCGCTCGACTGGAAGACCTGGAGCGGCCAGGCCCAACTCGGCTTCCAGGCCGACGCCGGCACGGCTGAGGCGACCACCCTCGGCACCGCCGGCATCCAGCACCGGGGCCGCACCGGCTTCACCTCCGACGAGGGCGGCCGGAGTATCGCCAGTGCGAAGTTCAACACCCCGATGGCCCGCTTCACCGGCCACGCCGAGGTGACCCTGACCTTCCGCGACGGCGACCGACAGGTCCAGGAGAAGGGCATCGTCCCGGTCACCATCGATATCCCGGAACACGAGACGACCGCAGGGGTGGTGAGCAGCGACCACTACCTCCGCTACACCCCGGAGGGCCGCGACGGCACTCCGGTCCCCCTGGTCCGCACCCCGCTGCCCGCCCCCGACGCTACGGCCACCACGGACCACACCGCCGCCGTGAACACCACGCACGGAACCGACACCTCGACAGACGCCAATAACCGGACCACGACCACTGTTCAGGATTCGGGCGCGGGAACGGAGCCGAATCCGGTCAGGCCGCTGCACTCGTCTCCGAAGGGGCCCGCAGGGGAGGTGCCCACAGGGAAGGGGCCTGTCGGCGAGCCGCACGAGGCGTCGCTCCACCCCTTCGCCCCTGTCGACAGATACGTGGACCGGAGCTGGTCGCAGGACGTAGCAAAGGACGGCTTCTGCCTTCTCAACTCGATCCACGTCAGCGACCGCGACTGGGTCGAGACCAGGGACAGCTACAACACCCTGAGCACCACTGCGACGCCCCCGGCCCAGCGGCTACGGGCGGTGGTCCTGGACTATCTCGACCGCACGCCGGTAAGGGAACTGCCGGAGGAAATCCAGGCATCCGTGCGCCTGCACAGGAACGAATCCGAGGGGATCGACGGCCTGAGCGACAAGGAGCTGATCGACCGGATCGTGGCAACTGACTCCCAGGCAGGATTGACGGAGGAGTGGTTCCGTGAGGGGCTGCGCTCGCTCCCCCACAACCAACTGGTCGACCGGGTCGTGCGGTCGCGGCCTCTCACCGAAGAGGACCGGGTCGCTCTCCGTAGGCTCGCGGAGCGTTGGAACAACACCTGGTCGACCGACCAGGCTGACGCCTTCCCGTCGCTGGCCGCCCATGCTCTGGGCGTCAGGCTGGTCATCTTCCGGGACCAACGGGATGCCGAAGGACTGAGGCATTTGAATGCCGTCGGTCCGGAGGGCGGGCGCGAGATCCCGGTACTCCACAACGGGTCCAACCACTACGACGCCATTGTCCGGCCCCGCACGGCGAGCCGGAATACCACCACCACTACCGACGCACCGACGGTGCCGAACCCGACCACCAGCACGCCCAGCACAAGCACTGTCCGCCAGCGGCCGCAGCAGAACGGCGACCCCGCGGCCTCGTCCAGCCGCCCGTACCAGCCGCCGAGACCACGCCACCGGCCGACGCTCGATCCGCTGCCCGAGAACCAGGGCGAGTCCTCCTACGAGATGCAGGACATGCCCTATGCCGGCAAGGGCAAGGCGCCGATGTACGGCCCCCAGCCCCCGGCCTCCCCTCCCCGCACCGACACTTCGATCGAGGCCACGAACCAGGCCACTAGCTCGACGTCGACCGACGTCCCGACGGATCATCCGGTTGAGCGGCCGGTGACGCCGCCGCTGCCTTCGGAGACCGTCAAGGCTGACACTGTCACCGAGACCACGAACCAGGGCATCAGCTCGACGTCGACCGACGTCCCGACGAACCATCAGGCGGAGATTCCCAAGCCTGTCCCGACGCCGACCCACGATCCGGTGCACCAGGCTGTCACCCCGCCCCCGGTGAACACCAACGCCGACACGACGACCCTGACCACCGTGTCGCCCACGCGGACCACCGACGATCAGAACTCTGCCGAACCCGTCGAGCCGTCGCCTGCTCCGATCGTCCCCACTTCGCCGGTCCAGCCCTTGGCCCCGGTGAACCAGCCGCACCAGGCCACGCCGCCAGTCACCCTGACCCACGGCTCCGAGAATCTCACCGACTTCGACCAGCCCGCCACCGTCGGCCAACCCGAGCACGTCAACCCAGCCGCCCCCACCTCCCCGGAGCCGCTGCAGCTCACCGACAACCCGGAGTTGTCACCGACCCCGCAGTTCATCACCCTCTCGCATACTGCCCCGAGTTCTCCGATCGACCACAGCGACCCGGGGGAGTGGGGGCCGCCGGCCTCCCACAGCGGGCCCGCCTCGCTCACCTCTCACTTCACCCCGCCAGCGACAGCGCACCTCGGCCACGACGACCGGTTCGATCAACTGACGATCCCCACCCCGCACGAATCCGCCCCGCCGCTGGAGCAGGTCGTGCGCCAGGAGGTGGACTTCACCGAGGGCGGAACCGATCTGACGGACGACCAGCTCGCCGCAATCCGTACGGTGGCCGCGCAGGTCGCCGTGTCGAGCGTGCAGAGCCTCCGCAACGGCGGAGACACACCCGACGTCGTCATCGAGGGTCACGCCGTCGTCGAGCAGAACGGCCTACCGCACTTCGGCCGGTCGATGCAGCTGGGCCGGAGCCGGGCCCAGTCCGTGGCCGAGTCGTTCACCAGCGCCCTCAGTACCCACCTGGCGGACCTGCAGACCGAGACCGCCGGTGGCCCGCCTCTCGCGGCAGGCGACATCACCGTGATCGTCCGCTCACGCGGCAGCCAGTCACCAACGCCCACCTCGACGCCACCGCCGCGCACCCCCACCCCCGACCGCGTCACCATCAACGTCGAACTACCGCCGCTGCCCCCGTCCCCGGACACAACCGAGGACGCGGCCACCTGAAGCTCGAGCTCCGACCTGCAGCTGCCTGCTCCTGCCGGGCCCGAAGCTGTACGAGATCGTGGGCGACCCCGATCGGGCGCGGGGTCCGCGCTGTTGATCGTTCCGCTCATCCAGGGGCGGGAGCTGGGCTGTCCGGTCTGGACCTACCTCACGATGGCCGCCTCCGTCATCACCCCGTCCCTGTTCCAGCGGCGCAGCCAAGCTCTCCCAACAGGCCCACTGACAGGCCCGGGCCCTGCGGCGAGCCGGGATCTGTCCTGGAAATCAGGACAAGTTCGGAACGGGGTTGGCGGCCCGGGCCTTGGGGGCGCGCGGAACGGGACCGCACCACTGCTCGTGTCGGTGAGTTCTGGCCAGACCCTCCCTGGGGGCCGGAATTGTCAGTGGCGGCGGTGAGGATGGGGGTGTACGGAGCGGTCTGGGGTGATGGTCGTGGATGACCTGGTGGTGGCGGGGCTGGCGCGGTGCGTGCCCGGTGCGGACAGTGCGGCGCGGCTGGCAGGGCTGGCGGGTGCGGTGCTGTCGGCGGCGGGCCGGGTCGACGCGTTGGTGGCGGTGGAGCGGCACCTGCGCCGGCTGCAGGCACTGGGGCTGGAGCTGCTGGCCGGGCTGGACGCACAGCCGTTGGAGTGCATTCCGGGGCAGCCGGACGCGTTGGAGGCAGCACTCCTGACGCCCTACTGTCCGGCGGACGTGATGGTGGAGCAGCTCGACCGACTCAATGGCCTCATCGGCCTGGACACTGTCCAGCTCGGTGTTCTGCCGCTGCGTGCGCCCCTCAAGGTGTCGCCCAAGCACGGGTTCTGGATCTTCGATGAGCGCTTGGTGATTGCTGAAACGGTGGATGCCGAGATGTGGCTCGACGAGGCCGCCGACGTGTCGCTGTACGGCAGAGTCTGGGAGGAGTTCCACGGCGCGCCGTCTACAAGCGGCAGGCACGGCGCCTGATCAGCCTGGCGCAGGCAGGATTTGAGGCTCCGTGAGAGTCTCTGCGAACCGCCCGGGGTGGCGAGTGAATATTTGAGAATCGTCGGCTGAATCGTGAATCACGGAGCTCTACCGTCCATGGCATGGCAGATTCCGCAGTCTCCGCGCTGCAGCAGCCGGCCCTACCCGCACGTGTACGGTCGCCCTTGTCGTCGTCCCAGGCGTTCCGTGTCCGAGTCGCCCGCAATGACCTCGCGCGTGTGCGTGGCCGTGACCTGTCCGCCGTCCCGGCACCGGAGTTGCAGTGGGAGATCGGGGCGCTCGTGTCCTCGCTCTGCAATGTGCTGCAGATCGTCGATGACCTGACCGTCGGGGAGGAGCTGTGATCGCCTTCGCGGAGCACCGGCCGCCATCCGTCGACGGGACCACGTGGACGGAGTACGTGCGCCTGATGACCGCCGCCGGCTACGGGAAGGTGACCCCGTCGGGAGTGGCGCGGCTGAACGAGATTTACGACCAGGTGCCGGAGATCCTCGCGGTCGGCCGTGACATCGACTTCGGACCGAGGTGCACCGTATGAGCGAGCACCCGTCCGTCAGCAACGACAGCGTGACCGCGGCGAGCAGCCCGGAGACAGCGCCGGGGATCTGCTGCGAGTGCGGCGAGCACACCGATCACGGCCGGGTCCTCGGCAACGTCGACCAGCGGTCGGGCGCGGGTTGGACGGTGCTGATCTGCCCAGCCTGCGACCTCAGGCCGAAGCCGCGGTCCGGCCTGGGCCGGAACCGGTCGCGCTGAGACTGCCGCTGTCCGGCACGCACAGGCTGTCAGGCACTGCGGGTCGAGCGGCGGGTGCCTCGGGCCTTCCAGGCCGCCCGCGACGTGAGCAGCACCCCGGGCAGGATCAGCAGCAGGCCGACGATCGCCGTGGCCTCTCGCGCTGCACCGGTCCAACCCTCGGCCGTGCGAAGCGCGCCGAGGCCGGCACCCAGACCGATGAGGATGATTCCCGCGCCGGTCTCTCGGGCACCCGGTGGGCCCGTCCGTGCCCGCAGCAGAAAACTGATCCCGGACGCGATCGTGACGCACACACCGACCAGCGCAAACCAAGCCCACACGGCTTCCCCCTTTGTCGCGGGCACTGTACCTGACGGCGTCCGTGCGGGTGGGGGCGCGATGCCTCAGTACGGACCGGTCAGTTCGATCCGGCCGTGGGGAAGGCCACTGTCTTGTTTGCCGGGGGTGCGGTCAGGACGGCTGCTGTCGCGTTGTAGCCGCTGAACACCATCGTGCCGCCGCCGCTGCCGCTGCCGGCGCTCAAGGTCATCTGCACGATCTGGGGTACCGCCGTGTCGGTGACGTCGACCGTGCCGTTCGCGTCGCTCAGCGGAACGACCTTCTGGCCGTCCAGGGTGGTGGCGGCGCCCTGGGTGATGCCGGCCGTGGAGCGCCAGTCGGCCAGCTCCGTGCGGAGGTCGCACGCGCTGGAGACGGCGGCGTCCTGCGGGCCCGGAACCGGGCTGCGGAGGTACTTGCCTTCGATTGGCTTGAGCGAGGGTATGTTCATCGCCTGCCAGCAGGCGGCGCTGGGACGTACCCACACCGTGCCGCCGATGACCAGGAGTTGTTCAGGTTTGTTGCTGCCGAGGGTGGCGAATGTCCCGGTGCAGCCCTTGCCCGGCAGTACCCGGAGGTCGATCGATTCCTGTATGTAGTCGCTGGGATTCAATGCGATGCCGGTGATGTGGACCGAGGAAGCGCTCATGAGGTCTGCAGTGGCCTGGTCGGCCATCCGACTGCCGCTGACCGTGCCCTGCGCACCCGAGGGTGCTTGGGGTGCGCTTGGAGCGTTGCCCGTGGTGGCGGGGGTTGCGGCAGTCGCCTTGGCGTCGCTGCCGCTGCAGGCACTCGCCCCCAGTGTCACCGTAGTCAGCAGGACCGCCGTACCCAGTAGCCGGTGCGTGGTGTCCACGTTGATGGTCCCCCAGTGATCCGAGAAGGCGCGGATTGTCGCCCTCTGCCCCGCGCATTGGCGAAGCACAGCCGCCACGTGATCGCACGAGGGTACGGATCGTACCCGTTCGCGGTCGCCAACTGGGCTGCTGCCAGGGTGATCTGGCCTCGCCGACCGGGGCCGGGGTCGAAATGGTGGCAGCATGGGCAGGACCCGCCGGGACGGCTTCGGCTTCGAGCGTGCCCGGGCCACTGCCGTCCGGATGGAGTGATGCCACGATGCCGAGCCGGATCGACTACTACGACGACCCCGCTGCTCCCGCTGCGAACAGCAGGGTTCCTGCCGTCAACGTCATCGTCACCGATGAGCGGGGCCGCATCCTGATGATCCGTCGGACCGACAACGGCAACTGGGCCTTGCCCGGCGGCGCGATCGACCTCGGCGAGTCGATGGCGCAGGCCGCAGTGCGCGAGACGCTGGAGGAGACCGGCGTCGAGTGCACAGTTACCGGGCTGGCCGGCATCTACACCGACCCCAGGCACGTGATCCACTACACCAGCAACGACGAGGTCCGACAGGAGTTCTCCCTCGTCCTGACCGCCCGGCCCACCGGCGGTGAGCTGCGCACGAGTTCGGAGTCCAGCCGGGTGCTCTGGGTGGAGCCCGACAACCTCTCCGGCCTCACCATGGACCGCTCCATGCGGCTGCGACTGGAGCACCACCTCCACGGCGACGGGCGCCCCCACCTCGGCTGAACCCCGGGGCACCATGGAAGCCAGAGAACAAGGAGCAGTCGCATGGGCCGGATCGAATACCTCAACGACCCCACCGCCCCCAAGGCCAACACCCTGATTCCCGCCAGCAACCTTCTCGTCGTCAACGACGCCGGCGAGATCCTGCTCCAGCGTCGCCGGGACACCGGGCAGTGGGCCCTGCCCGGGGGCGCTCAGGACATCGGCGAGACCGCAGGTCAGTGCGCGGTGCGCGAGTGCCTGGAGGAGACCGGCATCCTCGCCGAGATCACCGGGTTTCTCGGCGTCTACTCCGACCCGCGCCACATCGTCGCCTATACCGACGGCGAGATCCGCCAGCAGTACGAGAACGCTTACCTCGGCCGACCCGTGGGCGGCGAACCCACCGTCAACGACGAGGCGGACGGCGTGCGCTGGGTGCACCCCGACGTCCTGGCCGCCCTCGACATCCACCCGAGCATGCGCCGGCAGATCGGTGACTACCTCGGCGGAACCTACCCCTATCTGGGGTGAGTTGACGGTCCTCGCTCACGTGCCCGGCGCGGCGGTCCGGGCACGAGGAGAGTTGGGACGATGATCATCTGTGCGTCTTCTGTCAGCCCTTCCCCGGTCGCCATCCACGGGGAGCGTCGATCTTGTCCAGACAAGTTCGTAAAGAAATGGGTAGGTGGATGGGCTCCTCGGAAGCTTCTTCCCAGCTCGGCCGGCGCAGGTTCCTCCAGCTCGGGGGTGGTGGCGCGGCTGCCGCTGCCGGGCTGACGATGTTTCCGCCCGCCATCGCCAAGGCGATGGCGATGCCGGCGATCTCGCACACGAAGTCGATCAAGGACGTCCAGCACGTCGTGATCCTGATGCAGGAGAACCGCTCCTTCGACCACTACTTCGGCACCCTGCGCGGGGTGCGCGGCTACGCGGACCCGCGCCCTGACCTGCTGCCCAACGGCAAGCCGGTGTTCCACCAGCCGACGGCGACCATCAAGATGCCGCGCTACCAGGACCGGAACCTGCCGGCCGGTGAGACGGAGGTGCTGCCCTGGTACATCAACCCGAGCGTCACCACCGAGTACACCGCCGGCACCGACCACGGCTGGCCCAGCGGCCACCAGGCGTGGAACGACGGGCGCTGGGACTCCTGGGTCACCCAGAAGCAGGACGTCCTGACGATGGGTTACCTCAAGCGCCAGGACCTCCAGTACCACTACGCCCTGGCCGAGGCCTTCACCATCGGCGACGCATACCACTGCTCGGTCCACGCCGACACCCTGCCCAACCGGATCTGCCTGTGGACCGGCACCACGGACCCGCGCAACGTCTACGGGAAGACCAAGCTCAACGGTCCCGCCACGGACGAGCGCGACGGCACCAACGGCTACACCTGGACCACCTACGCCGAGCAGCTGGAGCAGGCCGGCGTCAGCTGGAAGGTCTACCAGGGCGGCAGCGGCATTCCCGGGCAGCCGACGGACAACTTCACCGACAACTCGCTGATGATGTTCCACAACTTCCAGCCCGACGACGGGGCCGACCCCAACAGCCCGCTGGTGCTGAAGGGCGCGTCCGACCACACCCTGGTCGAGTTCGCCGACGATGTGAAGAACGGCACCCTGCCGCAGGTCACCTGGATCGTCCCGCCGGCGATGTACTCGGAGCACCCGTCCGGCTCGCCCACCAACGGCGCGTACTACATCAACCTGGTGCTGGAGGCGCTGACCTCCGATCCCAGGGTGTGGGGAAGCACGGTCCTGCTGCTCGACTACGACGAGAACGACGGCCTGTTCGACCACGTCGTCCCGCCGGTGCCGACGCTGAACAATACGCCCAACGGCGAGGGCATGGTGTCCAGTTCGCTGGTGGCCAGCCTGGCCGACGAGTTCATGGACATGGACAACTTCCCCTGGACCAGCCCGGCCGGGACGCTCGGCCCCGGCGGCCTGCAGCCGCTCGGCCTCGGCCCGCGGGTCCCGATGATCGCCATCTCGCCCTGGTCGCGCGGCGGTTACGTCTGCTCGGAGACCTTCGACCACACCTCGGTGCTGCGCTTCCTGGAGCAGCGCTTCGGCGTCCGCTCGCCGTACATCAGCGACTGGCGCCGCTCCGTCTGCGGTGACCTGACCTCGATGTTCGACTTCGAGTGCAAGTCCGACGCCGCCCCACCGCAGTTCAAGGTCCCGGCCCCGATCAGCAGCCAGGGCCTGCCCTACAGCGTCGAGATGCCGCAGGCAATGCCGGTGCAGGAGCCCGGCACCCGGCCGGCCCGTCCGCTGGGCTACCGGGCACTGGTCAACGAGGGCACCCGCACCGCCGGTGCGCTGCACCTCCAACTGCAGAACCACGGCCCGATCGGCGCGGCGTTCCACATCGCCGACCGGATCAACACCCAGTCGGCGCCCCGCCGTTACACCGTCGCCGGCGGCGACGTGCTGCGGGACGTGTGGAGCCTCGCCCCCGGCGCGAGCTACCGGCTCGCCGCCTACGGCCCGAACGGCAGCTACTACGAGTTCCAGGGCCAGGAGGGCGACGGCCTGGTGGTCGAGTTCGACCACCAGGGCAAGGACCATGTCCGGGTGCGCATCCAGAACCTGGGCAGGGGGCGGCGCACGGTGCAGCTCGCCAATGCCTACCAGCGGGGCGGCAAGGCGCAGGCCACCCGAGTGCTGCGGGGACACGACAGCATCGAGTACACCTGGCAGACCGGCGGCCAGGGCAACTGGTACGACGTCAAGGTGACTGCACTGGACGGTGCTTCGTTCGCCCGCCGTTACGCCGGGCACCTGGAGAACGGCGAGGCCAGCATCAGCGACCCGGGGCCGCTGCAGAAGTGACGCTGCGTCACTCCGTAGGTGGGTGACTGTCAGGCCGGGGCGGGCCTGTCGCTGCGCTGTGGGGGCGCGGCGGCGGGCCCGTCAGTCATCCGGTGGATGGAAAGGGACGCCGGGGAGGGGATCCTTCTCGGTGAAAGTCGGATGCAGTACTGTGGTGGCAAGAACAGCGAACATTGATCGCAGTAAGTGTGGGCGTGGCGCCCGCATCCGCGACGAGAGCCGAGGGACACGACCGTGGCACTGCTGGGAACCCTGCTGAAGAACAAGCGCGCAGGCGAGACGGAGCTGGCCTGGAACCGGCCGGCCCTGGCCGGACCCGGGACGCTCGATCTGCACAGCCCCGAGTTCGAGCACGAGCGCCAGCTCGGGCTGGCCCATGCCGGCCGCCGCGTCGGCGGTGAGGACCGCTCGCCCGCCCTGGGCTGGAGCGGCGTGCCGGCGGAGACCGCCCAACTGCTGCTGGTCATCGAGGACGTGGACTCGCCGACCAAGTTCCCGAACGTTCACTGCGTCGCGCTGCTCGAACCCGGACTCACCGCGCTGCCCCCGGACGGCCTGCGCGCCGATGCGCCGGCCCCGGGAGTCCGGGTGCTCAGCGCGGAGGTGGGGCGCGGCTACCGGGGTCCGGGGCCGGTCAAGGGCCACGGCCCGCACCGCTACGTCTTCCAGCTGTTCGCCCTGGCGGCCCCGGTCGCCTCGGCCGCCGGCGGCGCCGATCTGGAGTCGGCCAAGCCCCGGGCGGTGCTGGCCGGGATCGCCGGCCCCGTCCTCGCCCGGGGGCGGCTGGACGGGTTCTACACCCGCTGATTGCCTGTCCTTGCCCTGCCCGGATCCCGGATTCCCGGCAGGGCAAATAGTTTATGACCCTCCGCGAGTTGCTCGTTGACTCATTAGTTTGTGTACGCCAATACTGGGCGCACCGAATGGAGGGAACTGTTCGTGGCCCTGGTCGGGCTGCGGCTCCGCATCCAGTGCTTCCATTCACCTCGAAACCGATTGGGAGCCGATGACCGTCACCAGCGAGCTGTCCACCATGCCCGCGCCGGCCGCACCGCTCGACCTGTCGGCGCCGACCCGGGCCACGGCCGTCCGCCGCTCGGACATCCGCGCCATCTCCAGCGTCGAGGTGAACGGCGAGACCCACCTGCTGGGCGAGCACCGCGACTTCCGCCGGAACCCGGAGCTGGCCGCGTTCCTGCCCGAGCACGGCCGCTTCTCGCCGGCCTGGGTGCGGTTGCGCGACGGCGAGCGTCTCGACGTCCACCAGCACCCGACCAAGTCGATGGTCATGGTCTGCCGCGGCTCGGTGCGCCTCATCGGCGACGACGAGCGGCAGTTGACCGAGGGCGACACCGTCTGCATCCCGGCCGGAGCCCGGCACGGCTTCGCGACCGCCCCGGGCGAGGAGTTCCACGGGCTGTCGGTGCAGTTCGAGGGCGCCGGCCTGTACGAGGACGAGGCAGCCCCCCGGGTGCGGTACGCCGGGGCGGGCGCCGACGCCGCTGCCGGGTCCGGGGCCGAGCGCGGCTCCTTCGCGGAACTGCAGCAGCTCGGCGCGGAGCGGCTGCGCCGCTTCGCGGACCTGCACCCGCTGTTCCCGCCCTTCGACGACGGCCGGATCGCCGCCGACCCGCGCATGCGCGAGCGCTTCGTCGCGGCCCTCCACGTCTGGTCGGTCTACTTCCAGCGGATGCTCTACGCCCGGCAGTCGGTCTGCACCGACCCGGTGCTGCGCGAGCTCTACGCCGACCATCTGCGTGAGGAGTTCGGCCACGACGTGCTGCTGCGCGAGCAGCACGGACTCACCGAGACGGTCTACGACCCGGCGCTGGAAGCGGCCGGGAACTGGTTCCTGATGCAGATGCACGGCGCGGACGAGGCCGCGAAGATCGTGATCGTGCACCTGGTGGTGGAGTCAAGCTGCCAGGTCTTCGGCGAGCGCACCGCCCCCGCCTTTGCCGACCGCGAGGCCGACACCACCTCCTACTTCGAGCTGCACGCCGAGGTGGACGAGGACCACAGCGAGCTCGGCACGGACTATCTGCGCGGCCTCGCACCGGAGCAGTTCCCGGCGCTGATGCGTGTCTGCAACCAGGCCTGGGACCAACTGGAGCTCGTCCACGCGCGCATCGCCGCACACCTGCTGGGCTGACCCGGTCGGGCGGTCAGGCGGCGTGCCGCCCCTGCGGCCCGCCGAACTCCCGCAGCGCCTCGGCGACGATCTCGTCCAGCCGCGCGTGGTGCGCCCCGCGCCAGTAGACCTGCCCGCAGTCCTCGCACTGGGCGAAGGCGTCGTAGGAGTGCTCGGTGCCGCGCTCGATCCGCCGCTGCACCGCCGTCTTCTCGGCGTCGCGCAGCAGCCCGTTGCAGGCGGTGCAGCGGGTCCAGGGGGCCAGCGGGGGAGCGAAGCGCGACAGCACGTCCTTGAGCTGCTCGGCCGGGCGGTGGCTGTAGATGTAGGCGCCGGCCCAGAGCTCGCGGCGGCGCAGCAGCCCCCGGTCCCGGGAGAGCATCACCCGCTGCTCGGCGGCGGATCGGGCGGCCAGTGCCGCGTCGCCGATGTCCGGGTTCTCGTAGGCGGCGTCGACACCGAGCAGCCGCAGGCGCCGTACCAGGGTGCCGAGATGGATGTCGAGCAGGAACCGGGCCGGTCCGGGCAGCGGCTGCGGCCGGACCACGCCGTGCACCGTCACCGCCTCGCCAGCGGCGGGGATGTGCCCGGGCTGGACCTCGCGTCCGTCCACGAGCAGTCGGCCGACCTCGGTCAGCGGGACCCCGATGGACTCCACCACATGGCCGAGCGTCGAGACGCCGTCGATGCGCACCGGGCCGAAGCCGCTCCGCCGCTTCGCGGGGACGAAGAGGTGCAACTCGGGGGCGAGGCTGAGGGAGATCTCCGGTCTGTCCACCGGCCCAGGATGCCAGGGCCCGGCCGACGGCGGCCAACGGATTCCGAGCGGGGTGCATGGCGGCTGCGGCCGGCCGTGCTTCGCGGCGGAGCCGCCGAACCAGATCGCCGAGGACGTCCTCCGGCCGGCGGCGGCGTCGGCACCAGCTCAGGCTCGAGGCCGTGGCCGGTGACCGGCCCCAGGGCTTGCGCACCGCCTCGGGGAGGCGGGAGCGCGGGCGCTGCCCCACGGCGCGTGCGCCCGGCTCAGCTGTCCGGGCCGGTGAGGTGGGCGAAGACGACCACGTTGCCGAGGTAGCCGGTGGCCTTGGTGTAGCCGCCGCCACAAGTGATCACCCGGAGTTCGGGGTTGGTGGTGCGGCCGTAGACCAGGCGGTCGGGGAAGGACTTCGCAGGGTAGACGTCGATCGCGTCCACCGAGAAGACCGCGGTGCGGTGGTCGCTGCGTTCGACCTCGATCGACTGGCCGATCTGCAGCGAGCCCAGGCCGTAGAAGACGGCCGGGCCGTGGGCGTTGTCGACGTGGCCGGCGATGACCGCCGGTCCCGGCGAGCCGGGGGCGGGCCCGCCGGCGTACCAGCCGGCCAGATTGCTCTTGTCGTCGGGAGGCGTGGTCAGTCGGCCGTCGGGAGCCAGGCCGAGCCGGTCCAGCGGTGCGTCGACGCCGATCGAGGGGATCTTGATCCGAGTCGGCGCCGAGGCGGGCATTGCCGGAGCACCCGGGATGTCCGCCATCTCTTCTCCCGCGACGTAGTCGGCGGCGGAGGGCTGAGGTGGTGCACCGGCGGCCATCCCGTGGCTGATGAACGCCAGCCCGGCGATCAGCAGGACGGCCGCGCCCATCCGGCGGGGGCTGCTCCGGGTGCCGGGGTCAGCCCCCATCGTTGCTGTGCCGGCGCCGCAGCACCAGCCCGCCGGCTCCGGCGACCAGGGCCGCGCCCAGCGCCACCTGGGTGGTGTCGCCGCCGGTGATGCTGCCGCCGAGGCCGGTCCTGGCCGCTCCCCGAGGCCTGTTCCAGCCGTCGTCGCCGGTGGCGGCGATCGTCAGTCGGCCCTCGAAGCGGGAGTTGTCGTCGCTCGCCGCGCAAGCGCCGGTGACCTTGTAATCGCCGCTGTGCAGCGCGCTGCTGATGATCCCCGAGCCGCTGAAGAAGCCGGGCTGGCCGTTCATCGGCTGGAGATCCACCGGTCCGTCGAACGCGTCCGCCGAGCGCCAGGTCGGGGCGGGGCTGGAGTACGACGAGCAGTCGATTCGGACGGCCACCGTGTCGCCCGGATGCACAGTCGAGGGCGAGAGCCTGACGTCCGGGCCGCCCCCCCTTCCCCCACCTCTTCCGCCTCCGTCGTCGCCCCTTCCGCCTCCGTCGTGGCCTCTTCCGCCTCCGTCGTCGCCCCTTCCGCCTCCGTCGTGGCCTCTTCCGCCTCCGTCGTCGCCTCCTCCGCCTCCGTCATGGCCCCTTCCGCCTCCGTCGTCGGAGACCAGGGTCGGGGGCGGGGCGGCGAAGGCCGGCGCGGCGGCGGCCGCCAGCGCCGCGAGGGCGATTCCGGCCGCAGAGGCGATGGACAGTACGGGGCGCATGAGGGCACCTCTCCGATGTCCGGTGCGGACCGCGGGCGGGGAAGCCCGGGTGCGTGGGACACACCGAGACGATCGGGCCTATTCGTCACCGTTCGTATCCGATCGTAATCCTGTGCGAGCTGGCAGCACCCGGATGGCGGACATGTCGGCGTGTCCGGTGTCCGCTGCCCCGGTCGGTCGGGCCGACCGGCTAGCCTACGACACCGCGCCGGATCGGGATGCCAGGGATCGGCCGGAATCCGGGCTCGGAGCGACTGTTTCCGGACGCTTGTTCGTGTACTCGGGATCGGATTCGAATCGGGGATCGGCGTCCGGGTGCGCCGGCGTCTCCCGGTGCGGGTCGTGGAGTCCGGTGGCGGTCCGCCCCTCGCTGCGGCGCTGCTGGGGGCGGGTCCGGGCGGGCGCCTCGGCCGCAGGTGCTCCTCCTCGGTCGGCCGGGGTGGATCCCGGTCGGTCCGCGCCGGGGTCCGGCTCGGGGTCCCGCCGGTCTGCGGTCGCCCCGGGCGTTCCGGCTGGGCCCCGGGTCGGGGCCCGCGCAAACCCGCGCGGCGCGGGTTGGCCGGTTGTGTGCGAACCTTGGTTGGGTAGTTGCGTGCTGCAACCGAGAATGGTTAGCGTGCGCATGATGGCTCGGCCGTACGGGACGCGGCCTGGCCCGCGTCCCGTTCTGCGGGACGACGAACCGGAGAGGAAACCGCCCCTCATGTGCGGAATCACCGGATGGGTCGCCTACGACCGAAACCTCGTCGGTGAGCGCGGCACGCTCGCCGCGATGACCGAGACCATGGCCTGCCGCGGCCCCGACGCAGCCGGCCTGTGGCTGGATGCGCATGTGGCCTTCGGCCACCGCCGACTCGCAGTCATCGACATATCCGGCGGCGCCCAGCCCATGGCCGTCGAGCACGACGGCCGCACCCTGCTGGTCACCACCTACAGCGGTGAGATCTACAACTACCGCGAGCTGCGCGCCGAGTTGGAGGCGCACGGGCACACCTTCCGGACCAGCAGCGACACCGAGGTGGCCCTGCACGCCTACCTCCAGTGGGGCGAGGACTTCACCGCCCGGCTCAACGGCATGTACGCCTTCGCCCTCTGGGACCCGCGCACCGAGGAGCTGCTGCTGGTCCGCGACCGGATGGGGATCAAGCCGCTCTACTACTGGCCCACCCGGGACGGCGTGCTGTTCGGTTCCGAGCCCAAGGCCATCCTGGCCCACCCCGAGGTCCACGCCGCCGTCGACGCCGAGGGCATCGCCGAGCTGCTGGCCTTCACCAAGACCCCCGGCCACGCCGTCTACCGGGGCATGTTCGAGCTGAAGCCCGGACACACGCTCCGCGTCCGCCGCGGCGGCACCACCGAGCGCCGCTACTGGGCGCTGGAGGCCCGCGAGCACACCGACGACCTGGACACCACCATCGGCCGGGTGCGCGAACTGCTCGACGACATCGTGGACCGGCAGCTCATCGCCGACGTGCCGCTGTGCACGCTGCTCTCCGGCGGCCTCGACTCCTCCGTGGTCACCGCGCTCGCCGCGAAATCGCTGACGGCCGACGGTCGGGGACCGGTGCGCTCCTTCGCGGTCGACTTCGTCGGCCAGACCGAGAACTTCCAGGCCGACGCCCTCCGGGGGACCCCGGACGGCCCCTACGCCCGCGCCCTGGCCGCGCACGTCGGCTCCGACCACCGCGACATCGTGCTGGACACCGCGCAGTTGATGGACCGGGCCAACCGGGAGCGGGTGCTCTTCGCCCGCGACCTGCCCTACGGGATCGGGGACATCGACACCTCGCTCTACCTGCTGTTCAAGGCCATCCGCGAGGAGTCGACCGTCGCCCTGTCCGGCGAGTCCGCGGACGAGGTCTTCGGCGGCTACAGCTGGTTCCACGACGAGAAGATCATCCACACCGACGCCTTCCCCTGGCTGACCGCCACCCGGAGCGGCTTCGGCGGATCCGAAGGAACGGACCGCGAGGCGCTGCTCGCGCCGGGGCTGCTGGCCAAGGTCGACATCGCCGGCTACCAGGACAACCGCTACCGCGAGGCGCTGGCGCAGGTGCCCCGGCTGCCCGGCGAGGAGGGCCTGGAGCGGCGGATGCGCGAGATCAGCTATCTGCACCTGACCCGCTTCGTCCAGTTCCTGCTCGACCGCAAGGACCGGGCCAGCATGGCGACCGGGCTGGAGGTCCGCGTCCCGTTCTGCGACCACCGACTGGTCGAGTACGTCTTCAATGCCCCCTGGGCGATGAAGACCTTCGACGGCCGGGAGAAGTCGCTGCTCCGGGCCGCCGCCAGGGACGTGCTGCCCGACTCCGTCGCCAACCGGATCAAGAGCCCCTACCCGGTCACCCAGGACCCCCGCTACGCCGAGGCCGTGCGCGCCCAGCTGCGCGGTGTGCTCGACGACCCGGACAGTCCGGTGCTGCCGCTGATCGACGTCGCCGCCACCGCCCGGGCGGTCGACGGGGCGCCCGGTGCCGACCTGCGCACGTCCGGCGAGATCGTCCTGGCGCTGGACTCATGGCTGCGCAACTACGATGTCAGTATCGATATCTGACAGCTAGTCACAGAATGATCGGGCCCGGCGGTCTCGTCCGGGCCGCGATCAGGGTGCGCAGCCCCTGCTCGGCCGCGGCGTCATCGGGCGTGTGCTCGTAGGCTGTCCGGGTGCGTACCGGAACAGCAGCAGGGCGGAGCGGGGCAGAGTCGGCGAACAGCTGGCGCTGTACCGGGGCGCAGTGGACGCCGGACGGCCCCGGGCTGGGCTGGGCCTCGCCCCTGCACGGGGAGCGGCAGTCGCCGCTGCTGCTCCCCGGCGGGCCGCTGGCCTTCGCCGTCACCGGCGAGCGCCGGTGCGTCGGCGTGCCGCGCGCCGGGCGGCGCGTCGACTGCCCCACCGGGGCGGCGATCCCGCCGAGCGCAGCCAATCCGCTCTGCCCGGCCTGCGCGGCGGTGGACCGACGGCACTCGGTCGCCGCCGACACCGCGCTGGACGACCTCCGGCCGTACCGCCTCTACCTGGCCTGGTTCGGCCCCGGCCTGGTCAAGGTCGGCATCACCGCCGCCGAGCGCGGCGACCGGCGGCTGCTCGGGCAGGGCGCGCTGGTCCACACCTGGCTCGGCGAGGGCGCGCTGCCCGGCGTCCGCCGGGCCGAACGCGTCCTCGGCACGGCCCTCGGCCTGCCGGACCGGATGGCCCATGCGGCCAAGGCCGCCGCGCGGACCGCCGCCACCGCCGCTGCCACCGTCGTCGGCGGGAACGCCGATCGGGCCGCCCTCGACCCGGCCGCCGCCGAGCTGCGGGCCGTGCACCGCGCTGCGCACGGCCACGCCGCCTGGCCGGACACCGTCGCCCCGCTGCCCTTCACTGCCCACGACCACACCGCCGCCTACCACTTCGACCGCGCCCGGCCGCCCCGGCCGGATCGGCTGCTCAGCCGGCTGGGGCCGGGCGCGACCGTGGTCGGGGCGCTGACCGCGATCGTCGGCCCGGACGCCTACCTCCGCCCGTCCGGCGCCGGCCCGCTGCTGCTGGTGGACCTGCGCCTGCTGGCCGGCTGGCAGCTCACCCGCACCGACCCCGCCGCCGCGACCACGGCTCCGACCGTCCCGTTCCCGTACCCCGCTGCCCGCGACGAGCCCCCGGCGCTATTCTGAGCGGCCATCAGTCGGTAGGTGTGAGGCGCAGGTCGGTGTAGGGGACGGTGTCGCCCGGCAGGAGGTACGTCTCCACCTCGACGAAGCCCCGGGCCAGCGCGAAGCGCAGCCCTTCCGGGTTGGTGCCCAGGACCACCGTCTCGACCGCCCGGGCGCCCAACTGCTGGGCCTGCGCCAGGCCCTGGGCGTAGATCAGCTCGCCGAAGCCCTGACGGCGGTGGTCGGGCAGGACCCGGGCGATGACCGTCGCCGTCTCGCTCCCCTCCTCGGGCGGTCGGACCGTCGAGCAGCCGATGAGGGTGTCGCCGAGGTGGGCGACCGCCAGCCGGTGGCGGCCGGAGCGCTCACGCACCTCGTCCAGCGAGAGCACGCCGGTGGGGATGATCGTGTTGTGGACGTGCTGCCACTCCCGGAGCATGGCGTCACCGGCCACCGGGCGAATGCGAAGATCCGTCATGGCGGTATCGGACCGTGCGCGCGGCCCGGGCGTCAACCGGATTGTGCCGGCAAGGGGGCGGGGTCATGGCGCGGAGCGGGAGACGGTCGCGACGGCTGGTGGTCGGAGCCGAAGAACTGTGGTGGTCCCTCGGCCATCGCCACCGGGAGACGGAGGGGCGACCGGTGGACTGCTGCGAGCTGCTGACCGTCCGTCGGCGGGTCGGCCACGGAAGGCGGCTGGTCGTGGCCTTCCCCTCCGGTCCGGGACGGCTGGTGCCGGACGGATTCCTGCCCGGCGGCACGGTGGGCCTGGTGGGAGGCGAACCGGTGAACCTGCACCGGCCGGGCGCGGTACGGGCGCTGGTGGACGCCGCATTGGCGCGCGGTTGGGATCCGGGCAGCGGCGTCGTGCTGGAGTTGGACGGCTGGGAGCTGCTGTCGGCGGTGGGCTGACCCGGCCGACCCGCCCGACCCGGCGTCCGGGTCGGGCGGGACCGGGGCGGGTCAGCTCAGCGCGCGGAGCCCGCCCCGCACGAAACCGCCGCGGCGGGATTGGTCGCGGGCTGCCCGGCGGGCGGCTGCATCGCGTCCAACCGCCGCAGGCTGGCGTGGCGTTGGGCCACCGAGAGGCCCGCGACCGCCGTGCCCAGCAGCAGCCAGCCGGCCGGTCCGGCGGTCATCACCGCGCCGGTCAGCAGCAGCGGCCCGGCGGACTTCTGCACCGACTGGGACATGCCGGCCACGCCCAGGTAGGACGCCCGCGCCTGCTGCGGTGCGAGCGAGACCGCGAGCTCCCAGGAGGTCACCGACCGCAGCAGCTCCGCTGCGGTGACCAGCACCGCCGTGGCGAGCAGCGCGGCGGAGGCGGTCCAGGCGCCGCCGCCGGTCGCGGTGGCCAGGATCGCGCAGAAGGCGAGCACGGTCAGCCCGTACACCAGGACCGCCGTCGTGGCCTGGCGCGGAGTCCGGACCCTGGCCGAGACCCGCAGCTGCAGGAGCACCACCAGCACGGTGTTGAGCACCAGGAAGGTCGGGACGATGGCGCGCGGGGCCGAGGTGTGGTGCACCAGCCACAGCGGCAGGCCGACGTTGAGGACCGAGTCGTCCAGGTTCATCGGCGCGTCCAGCAGGACGAACAGCAGGTAGCGGCGGTCGCGCCAGGGGCTCGGCGCGGGCGGCCCGGCAACGGCGGACGAAGCCGTCACGGTCTGGGGTGTCGTCACGGTCTGGGGTGTCGTCACGGTGTGGGGCGTCGTCACCCGGCCGGGGGTGCGCGGTTCCCGGGTGCGCCGCACCAGCAGGGCAGCCGCGAGGAAGGAGAGCGCGTCGGTCAGGATCAGCGCGTCATAGGCGTCCCGGGTGCCCACGGCGAGCCCGACGGCGGCGATGCCGGCGCCGAGGGCATAGCCGGCGTTGGCCGAACTGCGCGACAGTGCCTGGTAGGTGGAGCGCTGCTCGCCCGCCACCCGGGTGGCGAAGAGCATCTCCAGGGTCTTCGCCGCCCGGTCGCCCAGGTAGGTGGCGGCCACCACCGGCAGCAGCAGTCCGAAGCCGTTGCAGACCAGCAGCAGACAGAGCGTCACCAGCCGCAGCAGGTGGCAGCCGATCAGCAGGGTGCGCACGGGCAGGCGTCCGGCCAGTCGGCCTGCCAGCGGCGAGCCGGCGATACCGGCCACACCGGCCGCACCGAGCAGCAGGCCCAGTTGCCGGGCGTCCAGGCCGGCCACGAAGGTGAAGTAGAGGACCGAGGACGCGCCCCACACGCCCGAGCCGGTCCGGTCCAGGAACTGGGCGAACAGCATGATTCGCGCGTCCCGCCCGCCCGGCGGTCGGCGCAGCTGCGCCATCAGGCCGTTCCCGCCCGTCCGGGACTGCTGGGCCATCGTCCGACGCCGCATGGCCGGCCTCCGATCCGCTGCTGAGGTATCTCGGCATCAAGAGATCCGGAGGTAGCCTGTCGGAGATCAATCTTGATGTCAAGAAACTTGATGCCGACAGTCTTTCGGGTCCATGGCGAATGCTGTCGCTGTGCACCTACTCACTGGTAACTTATAACCATGACCGACACCCGAGAGTCGGACGGCCACCCGTCCATCGCCGAACTCCTGCCTGCCACCGTGCCGATGGTGCGCACGCTCAACCTGGAGTTCCTGGAGTGCACCGCCGAGCGCGCGGTGCTGCTCCTGCCCGACCAGCCCGAGTTCCACAACCACCTCGCCGCCCCGCACGCCGGCGCGATGTTCACCCTCGCCGAGTCGGCCAGCGGGGCGATCGTCCTGGCCGCGTTCGGCGACCAGCTCGGCCGCGCGGTGCCGCTCGCGGTCAGCGCCGAGATCGCCTACCGGAAGCTGGCCCGTGGACCAGTCACCGCCACGGCCGTGATCGGCCGCCCTGCGGCGGAGGTGGTCGCGGAGCTGGACCAGGGCCTCCGGCCCGAGTTCCCGGTCGCGGTCACCCTCACCCGCGAGGACGGGGCGGTGACGGCGGAGATGACCGTCGTCTGGACGCTGCGCCCGCAGAGCTGATCCGGCGCCGCGCCCGCGTGCCCGCCGTGCCCGGCCGAGTAGGGCGGGCGCGGGGCGCGGCGCGCGGCGGGGGCGCTCAGCCGATCTCGTACTCGAACCAGACCCGGTGGGTGCCGTCGGCGTCGATCGACAGGCCGCCGGCGCCGGCGATGCCGGTCAGCTCCCCGGTGCCGCTGCCGGGCACGATGGTGAAGAACTCGGCCGAACGGTCACTGCCGGAGGTGGTGGCCGAGTGGGCGAAGTTCAGGGTGCCCTCCAGACCGTTGACCGAGCCCTCGAAGGACTCCATCGCCAGATAGGTGCCACAGCCGCTGTCCTGGTCGAAGGCTGCGGTGAACAGGGTCGAGGCCCGTCCGGCGATCTCGCCCTCGAAGGCCTTCTCCATCGTCGCGACGCCGACCGGAGTCCCGGTGGCAACGGCCGGCTGGGGCTCCAGCTCGGTGGGGACGAAGGACTTCACGGTGAACGTTCCGGCGGCTCTCATGCCGTAGATCGTAACGGTGCGAACCGACAGCGTGTGGCAACTCACCGCGCGCGAACCGCCGCTGGCGTGCCGTCGGGCCGCCAGGGACGGGGGTGCGCTCACCCCGGACCGGCGGGCCTGCCCCGCGCGCCCGCGCGGGCGGCCTTCGACGGCGACCACCTCGTGGGCACCCGGCTGCGCGGCTGAGCGCGCAGGGGCGTGTTCCGACGGACGTTCGGTGGCAGAATCCGTCAGCGAACGATGAACTCACCCTGCGGCAAGAGGAGTTCCCACCGTGGCCGGCTCATCCGCACAGCTCTTCGAGCAGATATCCGCCGCCCGTCCGCCCGCCAGGGGCGGGGTCACCATGCGGCGGGCCGTCGTCCTGGGCGGCAGCGTCGCCGGGTTGATGGCCGCGCGGGTGCTCAGCGAGCACGCCGACGAGGTGGTGATCGTCGAGCGCGACGGCGCCGCCGGCGACGGCGGCCCGCGCCCAGGAGTGCCGCAGGGCAGCCAGGTGCATGCGCTGCTCCCGGCCGGCGTGGTCCAACTGGAGCGCTGGTTCCCGGGTTTCGCCGCCGAGGCGGTGGCCGGCGGGGCGGTGACTCCGCCCCGGGACGGCTCTCGCGAGTGGTTCTACACCGACGGGCGACGGTGGGTCACCGCGCCGATCGAGCAGGACTGGACGGTTCTGGTCAGCACCCGTCCGTTCCTGGAGGCGCTGATCCACCGCCGCACCCTGGCAGTCGGGAACATCCGCCGGGTCACCGGCCTGGCCGAGGGCCTCGACTTCGACGGGGACCGGGTCGTCGGCGCCCGCTACACCCCGCTCGGCTCGGAACAACAGGTCACTCTCAAAGCCGAGTTGGTGGTCGACGCGATGGGCCGCTCCAGTCGGCTCGGCGACTGGCTGGACGAGAACGGCTGGGAGCGTCCGCCGATGCGCCGGATGCCGATCAAGCTGAACTACGCCACCTCCGTCTTCCAGCACGACAGCGCGGTCAGCGAGGCCTGGAACGTGGTCTCGACGGCCGCCGCCGACCCGGCCGCAGGCAGCCCGCCCCGGATCGGCGGGGTGATCCTGGTCGAGGACGACCGCTGGATGGTGCTGGTCGCCGGCTATGCCGACGACCGGCCCAGCCGGGATGCGGTGGAATTCGGCAGGCGCTGCCGCGAGGACTTCCCCCAGGTCTTCGGCGACATCGCCGAGCACGCCAAGCAGGTCAGCGATGTGGTGACGTACCATCAGGCCGACAGCAGGCGCCGGGACTTCCACGAACTGCAGCGCTTCCCGGCCGGGCTGGTCGCGGCCGGTGACGCGGTGGCCTCGTTCAACCCCGTCTACGGCCAGGGCATGACCTCGGCCATGCTGCACGCCTCCTGCCTGTCGGCCTACCTGCACGCCCCGGGCACCTCCCTCCGCGAACCGGCGAGCGGCTACTTCGAGCAGGTGAAGGTGGTCGTCGACGCGGCCTGGCAGGTCTCGACCTTCGCCGACCTGGAGCTGCCGCACGTGGACGGGCCCTACCCGCGCGGCTACCGGCTCATCCGGTGGGTCGGTCGGCTGCTCTTCGAACTCGCGGTCACCGACGCCGTCATCAGCGAGCGGGTGGCCCGCACCACGACGATGCTCGCCCACCCCGACTCCCTGGCGAGCCCACGTCTTCTCGCCCGCGCCCTCCGGCTCCGTCTCTTCCGCCGCGCGCCCGGCGTGCCTGCCGCCGACCCCGGCGCCGCACCGGAGTAGGTGGCGTAGGCGGCGTAGGCGAAGGGTGGTGTGACCGGGATCTGGGATGCTCGGAGGATGACGGAGCACCAGGCGGAACACGGTTACCTGCTCGACAACCAGCAGTCACAGGCGGTGATCCGCTTCGGCGCGTTGGGCGAGCTGTTCGACCCGGTGACCTTCAGGCATGTCGACCGGCTTGGCATCGGCGCCGGAATGCGCTGCTGGGAGGTGGGGGCCGGCGGCCCCAGTGTGCCGGCCGGACTGGCCCGGCGGGTGGGCCCGAGCGGATTCGTGCTGGCCACCGACATCGACCCGTCCTGGACCGCGCCGGAGGACGATGCCGAAGCGGGCACGGTCGAGGTGCTGCGGCACGACGTCGCCGCCGACCCGCCGCCGCCCGGGGGCTTCGACCTGGTCCACGCCCGGCTGGTGCTGGTGCATGTCACCGACCGGGAGGAGGCCCTGCGCCGGATGGTGCAGGCGCTGCGCCCCGGCGGCTGGCTGCTGCTGGAGGACGCCGACCCCGGGCTGCAGCCGCTGCTCTGCCCGGACGAGTCCGGACCGGAGCAGCGGCTGGCGAACCGGCTGCGGCTCGGCTTCCGTGCGCTGATGGCCGAGCGCGGCGCGGACCTCGCCTACGGGCGGACCCTGCCCCGGCTGCTGCGGGAGTCCGGCCTGGAGGAGGTCCAGGCCGACGCCTACTTCCCGATCACGTCGCCGGCCTGCACCGTGCTGGAGGCGGCGACGGTCCGGCAGATCCGGTCCCGGCTGGTGGTGGCCGGCCTGGCCACCGAGGAGGAGGTGGACCGCCACCTGGCGAATGTGGAGACCGGGCGGCTGGACCTGGCGACCGCCCCGCTGGTCTCCGCCTGGGGCCGCCGCCCGTCGGCGTAGCCGCGCACGGTCAGCCGCGCGTTTGGATCGGCCGCGCCTTTTGATCAGCCGCGC
The DNA here is from genome assembly GCA_963743515.1 of uncultured Actinomycetota bacterium. GTDB lineage: Bacteria > Actinomycetota > Actinomycetes > Streptomycetales > Streptomycetaceae > Streptacidiphilus. The sequence goes on along the minus strand of CAVUQN010000027.1, from coordinate 85,864 downwards.
TTTTGGATCAACCGTAGACGCGGACGTAGTCGGCGGCGAAGGTGATCGGGGCGGTGCTGGTCGGGGCCGGGTGGTACTCGCCCGCGCTGACCGACAGGCTGAGGATCAGGTAGGCCGACCAGTTGGCGCCGACGCCGGTGCCGTCCGAGTAGACCTTGGTGCCGTTGACGTACCAGCTGACCGAGTTGGCGCCGTAGTAGGTGCCGATGGTCACCCACTTGCCCGGGGCGATCGCGTTGGCGTCGGTGTAGTAGTCCTGCGCGGGGTTCACATGGTTGGTGAGCTCCAGCAGGTTCGGGTTGTCGGGGTGGTACTCGAAGGAGTCGATCTCGCCGTTGCCGTTCTTCCAGGTCCACAGCGCGGGCCAGGCACCGGTGGCGGTCGGCAGCTGCACCCGGGTCTCGACGTACTCGCCGGTCTTGACCTGGAAGCCCTGGGTCGAGCCCTCGGTGGTGAGCAGACCGGTGTTCCAGGCGGTCTTGCCGTTCTCCAGGACGTGGGTGGAGGGCGTCGCAGTGAAGGTGGCCACGCCGTTGGCGACGCTCACGGCCGAGGGGTCCAGCCAGTCGAGCTTGTTGTCGTTCGGGTTGTGGTTGCCGTACTGGAACGCGGTGGTGGTGTCGCCGACCCAGGTGCTGCCCCAGGCGATCGGGCTGCTGAAGTCGTCGGACCAGATCAGCTTCTGGCCCGCGATGGGCGAGCCGGAGCCTGCGGTCGCCGGGGGAGTGGCCGGCGCGCTCGGGGTCGGCGTCGGCGTGGGGGTCGGCGTCGCGGGCGCGGTGGGCTGCGCGGTCGCGGCGGCCGCGACGGTCAGGGTGTGCGAGGCAAGGTTGTGCCAGGTGCCCGCGGTGTCCTGCCAGAAGCCGAACTCGGTGTAGGAGCCGGCGGGCAGCGTGCGGCTGCCGGTGGTGATCGAGACGCCGGCCGGGCAGATCCGGATGTTCGAGGCCGAGCCGGGGAAGTCCAGGTTGTCGCCGGCCTGGTCGCGGACGCCGACGCCCAGCGTCTTCGCGGTGAAGCAGGACTTGGCGTGGACGGTGAGGCCCGCGGTGGTGGCGACGCCGGCCGTCATCGACGTCGGGGTGAGCAGGTCCTGGGTGACGGTGGGGGCGGACGCCGTGGCGGCGACGGCCTGTCCGGCCAGCGGGACGGCGATCAGTGCGGCGGCGCCGGCGGTGGCGCAGAGGCGCGCGGGTATGGCAGGGAGACGCATGTCGGTGTTCCTCGTGACACGCCTGCGAGGTGAGCTGTCGGGTTCGGGCCTGAGGAAGCCCGGCCGCCGGTGGTGCGGCTTCACCCCGAGCCGTGAGCCACGGCGCCCTGCGGGCGTGTGGCGACGGCGACTGACCTGGTTCCCCCGCTCCTGCCCGATTCGGTGCTCGACAGCCCGCCGGCGGGTGGACAGGACTCGGCGTCCCGGCGGCGTGGTCCGCCCTCGGCGGAGCATGCAGGGTAGGCAGACGACTCCCGCGCGAACAATGGTTTGTGCCCGGCCTCACATTCGGACGGATCGGGGTGGACCGGATGAACCGCGCGGATCGGCGAACCCTTGTACGAGCATGTCGTCGGTCCGGTTGGACAGTTGGACGTCCTAGTGACGTGCGCCCGTCATTGGCCTAGATTCGGTGGTCATCAACACGCGTGGCGCCTCGGGAGCGCGCCGCCGACCGCCCACCCGTTGAAGACCCGAGGGAGTCGTCACCATGGCCGACACCGCCTCGTCCGCCCCGCTGTCCGGTCCGCCGCCGGCGCCGGCGGTCGAATTACCTGTGATCACGCCGACCCGGGTGGTCTGCGGGATCCTCCTGCTCACCCCCTTCGTGGCCCTGTTCTGGGTCAACTCCTATGCCAGGCTGCGGCCTGCGTTCATCGGGATTCCGTTCTTCTACTGGTACCAGCTGCTGTGGGTGATCGTCTCGGGCCTCTTCACCGCAGGCGCCTACGTGTTGATCCGCCGCGAGGAGGCCCGCCGCCGGGCGGATCCGCCACCGGCGGCCGGTGGCGGCAGCGGTCCAGCCGGCGGAGCCGGGGCGGCACCGATCGAGGAGGCCGGACGATGAACCGACTCACCCTCACGGCGGCCGGGCACACCAACGCCGTCTCGCTGACGATCTTCATCCTGCTGTTCCTCACCGTCACCGTCGTCGGCTTCCTCGCCGCCCGCTGGCGCCGCGCCGAGAACCCGCTCCACCTGGACGAATGGGGCCTCGGCGGGCGTGGCTTCGGCACGGTCGTCAGCTGGTTCCTGCTCGGCGGCGACCTCTACACCGCGTACACCTTCATCGCCGTCCCCGCGCTCATCTACGGCGTCGGCGCGGCCGGCTTCTACGCGGTCCCGTACACCATCCTCGCCTGGCCGCTGGTGTTCCTCTTCCTGCCCCGGCTCTGGTCGGTGGCGCGCAGCAAGGGGTACGTCACCCTGGCCGACTTCGCCCGGGGACGCTACGGCTCGCGCTACCTCGCGCTGGCCGTCGCGCTGACCGGGATCCTGGCGACGATGCCCTATATCGCACTGCAACTCGTGGGCATCCAGGCTGTGTTGGACACGATGAACATCGGCGGCTCCAGCGGCTTCGCCAAGGACCTGCCGCTGCTGCTGGCCTTCGCCGTGCTCGCCGCGTACACCTACTCCTCGGGGCTGCGCGCCCCGGCGCTGATCGCGTTCGTCAAGGACACCCTGGTCTACATCGTCGTGGTGGTCGCGGTCATCTACATCCCGATCCGGCTCGGCGGCTACGGCCAGATCTTCCACGAGTCCGCCGCCGCCCTGGCGAAGACCAGCCCCGCCACCGGAAAGCCGCGCGGCTCGCTGGTCTCCGGACCGAGCGCGCAGTGGGCCTACGCCACCCTGGCGATCGGCTCGGCGATGGCGCTGTTCCTCTACCCGCACTCGGCGACGGGGCTGCTGGCCGCCAGGAGCCGCAACACGGTGCGCCGCAACCTGGCGCTGCTCCCGGCCTATTCGCTGATGCTGGGACTGCTGTCGCTGCTCGGCTTCATGGCCATAGCGGCCGGCATCGGCAAGGGCGTGACCGGCTACAACGCCCAGCTGGCGGTGCCGCAGCTGTTCGCCCGGATGTTCCCCTCCTGGTTCGCCGGGGTGGCCTTCGCCGCCATCGGCATCGGGGCGCTGGTCCCGGCGGCGATCATGTCGATCGCCGCCGCCAACCTCTTCACCCGCAACGTCTACCGGGAGTTCCTGAAGCCTGACGCCACCGCCGCGCAGCAGACCCAGGTGGCGAAGCTCGCCTCGCTGGTGGTGAAGCTCGGCGCGCTGGGCTTCGTGCTCGGGATCGACAAGCAGTTCTCCATCAACCTGCAACTGCTCGGCGGCATCTGGATCCTGCAGACGTTCCCGGCGATCGTCAGCGGGCTGTTCTCCAAGTGGCTCCACCCCTGGGCGCTGCTGGCCGGCTGGGCCGCCGGCATGGCCTACGGGACCTGGACCGCCTACGGCGTGGCCGCCGCCGGAAAGCCGCACTCGCACTTCGGCGGCAGCTCGGCCGCCGTCCCGCTGATCGGGCAGATCGGCTATGTCGGGGTGACGGCCTTCGTGCTCAACCTCGCCGTCGCGGTGGTCGGCACCCTGCTGCTCCGCGCGGCCAAGGCGCCCGCGGGCCGGGACGAGACCGTTCCGGCCGACTACCAGCTGGGCATAGGACCGGAGTCGGCGGCGGTCCGCTGACCCTCGTCGGACCGCCTGCCGGAAGGGCAGCCGCCCGCCCCGCCCCGCGCCGCCTGCCCCGCACCGTACGGTGCGGGGCGGTACGGCGGGTCAGGACGGGGCGGCCTCGGCGTTCGTGCGCGGGCGGAGCCGGTTGCCCGCAGCCACCAGGGCCAGCGTGAAGACCACGAACACCGCCGTGACGATCACCGACCAGGTGGTGACGTGGGCGTAGCCGCCGGGCTCGCGCGGGTCCAGGAAGTCGTACGGGTACCAGCCGACCATCGGGCCGCGCAGCAGCGACACGGCCAGGTACGCCAGCGGGAAGACCAGCCAGGAGGAGGCGCGGCCGAGGGCGATCCGGGCCTTCGGCGGCAGCAGCAGCCAGTCGAGCACGAGGGCGACCGGCATCACCCCGTGCACCACGTCGTTCTGCCAGACGATGGTCTGCGCGTTGATCGTGTTCGACAGCAGCGTCCAGAACACCAGCCCGGTGATGATCAGGTAGAGCGCGGACGCGCCGCGCAGCAGGTCGGGCACGCCGGGCCGACCGCGCAGCAGCGCGAGCCCGCCGGTCAGCATCACCGCCGCGCCGAGCAGGTTCGACAGGTTGGTGAAGTAGAAGATGAAGTTGCCGCCGTTGTGGTCGTGGACGTCCCGGTCCAGCCCGACGGCCAGGGCGATCAGCGCCAGCAGTCCGAGCGCGATCCGGAGTACGCCGACGAGTGTGTGGTTACGTGCCATGGGGGCAAGGTACAGATCGTCGCGGCCCTGCGCTACCAGTAAGTAACGTAAGCGCTGGTGTGCCCTGCGAGCCATGGGCACAAAAAACCCACAAGAACACCCGCTAGGGTGCGGCCGACGTGTGCGGGTCGTCGCGGTGGTCCAGAAACGGGTAGGTCATGCAGCAGGAACGGGTTCTCGGGGGTCGGTACGTGCTGGGGCGCCTGCTGGGGCGCGGAGGCATGGCCGAGGTCCATCTGGCGCAGGACACTCGGCTCGACCGTCCGGTCGCGGTCAAGGTGATGGGTCCGGGCATGGCGGAAGACCCCACCTACCTGGCGCGTTTCCGGCGGGAGGCGCAGTCCACGGCCAAGCTCAACCACCCCGCCATCGTCGCCGTCTTCGACAGCGGCGAGGACACGGTCGACGGCACGCTGCTGCCGTACCTGGTCATGGAGTACATCCACGGCACCACCCTGCTCGACCTGCTGCGCCGCGAACAGGGGGCGGAGGGGGACGCCGGGCAGGCGGCCGTGACCGGGCTGCCGGTGCGGCGGGCGCTGGAGCTGACCCACACGGTGCTGGACGGACTCGCCCACGCCCACGCCCAGGGCATCATCCACCGGGACATCAAGCCGGCCAACGTGATGGTGACCGAGGACGGCACGGTCAAGCTGATGGACTTCGGTATCGCGCGCCCGGTGCAGGACCGGGGGATGACCCTGACCGCGTCGGCCATGGTGATCGGGACCGCCGACTACCTCCCGCCGGAGGCGGCGCGCGGCGAGACCGTGGACGCCCGCGCGGACCTCTACTCCGTCGCCTGTCTGCTCTTCGAGCTGCTCACCGGTCGGCCCCCGTTCGTCGGGGAGTCCGCGCTGGCCGTGGGCTGGCAGCACATCTCTGCGGAACCCCAGCCGCCGTCGGTGTTCGCGCCCGGCGTCCCGCGCTCCTGCGACGGGCTGGTGCTGCGGGCCCTGGCCAAGGACCGGGACCTGCGCTTCGACGACGCGGTGGCCATGCGCACGGCGGTGGAGCGGGAGCTGCGACTGCTGGACGCGGCCTCGGCGGCCACCGGCACGGTCGGCGGTCCGGCCACCGGCACGCTCGGTGCTCCGCTGGTGGCCGGGCAGCCGACCGAGGGGGCGACCATGCAGTTGGGCGCCCGGGCGGCGGGGCGCGGCGCATCCCGGGCGGCCGAGCGCGAGGAGCGGGCCGCACGTCGCCGGACGCCCCGGCGCCGGACCCGCCGGGTGGTGCTCGCGGTGGCCGGCGCGGTCGTGCTGGTCTCCGCGGTCGCGGCCTACCAGGCCGCCGGTTCCGGCTCCGGTAACGGTAACGGTGCCGCTGTCAGGGCGGGTGCCACTGCCAAGCCCGGGTCGGGCTCCGGCAGTTCGGTGGCGGGCGCGGTCACCGGTACCCACCAAGAACTGACGCCCGATCTGACCGGTCGCACGCTGGTCGGCAGCCGGGCCGTGCTGCGCGAGCACGGCCTGCGGGTGGCCGGCGTCGGCCTCGGCGGCTGCCCGGGGAGCTCGGTCGCCGCGCACCGGGTCTGCGCCCAGGTTCCGAAGCCGGGCACGGTCGTCGACGACGGCTCCGCGGTGCGGATCACCCTCTCCACCGGGCCCGGCGCGGCGACCGGCTGACCAGTGCCGCGCCCGGCGGGTCAGTTGTGCCCGGCTCGGCTCGGTTGCGCTCGGTTCAGTTGCTCTCGGCCATGGCGCGGGCCAGGCTGGCCGGGCGCATGTCGGTCCAGTTGGCCTCGACGTAGTCGAGGCAGGCCTGGCGCGCGTCCGGGCCGTGCGCCACCGTCCAGCCGTCCGGGACCTCGGCGAAGGCGGGCCAGAGCGAGTGCTGGTTCTCCTCGTTCACCAGGACCAGGTAGGTGCCGTCTGCGTCCTCGAAGGGGTTCGCCATGGGGTGCTTCCTCTCTTAGCGGTGTCTCAGTTGTGCGGTCTCAGGGGCGCCGCCGTCGACCGACCATGATCGACTGTGGCGAACGAGGGGCCGCCGCCGGGCGTCGCCCGGGTGAATTCTCGGTCAGAGCGCCGGTTCGGTCGGGGCGTCGGCCCGGGCGGGCCGTCGGTCGGGTCAGACCGCCAGCGAGTCGACCCGGTGCACTGCCGCCCCGGCGGCCACCTCGGCCATCCGCTCGGGACATCGGAACGCCTCGCGCGGGACCACCAGATCCGGCTGGTGCCGGGTCAGTTCGCGCTCGGCGGCCAGCCGGTCCCGGCCGCCGCCGCTGATGTTGAGCAGGACCCGGCCGTCGACGTCGATCCGGCCCCCGAGCACCGCGTCCCGCAGCGCGGCCAGGGCGACGCCGGCGGCGGGCTCGATGTCGATCCCCTCCAACTCCCGGAAGGCCTCCATGGCCGCGCGGGCCGCCGGCGCGTCCGCGACGAGGACCTGTCCGGCGCTCTGCGTCAGCGCCTCGCACAGGCCGCCGCCCACGTCGTAGGGCGGCCGACGGTTGGTCAGCTCCGGTGCGAAGGCGCGCCCGCAGGACTCCCGCTGCTCCTGCTGCTCCTGCTCGGAATCGCGCTCCCAGGGTCGGACCCCGGAGTTCCACGCCTGGTGGACCGGGGCGTAGCAGGAGTTCTGGGCCAGGATCAGCTGCGGCGGCTCCGACGGCTGTTGCCTGTCGGCGGCACCGGCGCCGAGCCGCAGCGCGGCCTCGTGGGCGGCGATGGCCCCCGCTCCGCTGCCGATGGCCTGGACGTAGTAGGACGGGAGGCCGCCCATCGCCTCAACGGCGGCCAGCAGCACGGTCGCCAGGCCGTCGCGGCGGCCGACGTTCCGGGTGCCGCCCTCGGAGGTGAACCCGGGCAGCCGGGCCAGCGCGTCGCCGAGAGCGATGGCGTCGGCGTAGTCCGCGCCGTCCACCGCGATGAAGCGGACCAGCTCGGAGGAGGGGGCAAGGGTCCGGATCCGGGGCAGCGCGGCGGCGGGCACGACGATCGCCACCGGCACCCGGTGCCGGGCGCAGAGCTCGGCGAAGGCGGCGGCAGTGTTCCCCGCCGAGGTCACCACCAGCGTCCCGGCGTCCTCGGGGAGCCGGCCGAGCACCGTGGCGGCCTCGAGTTCCTTGAACGTACCGGTCGTCAGATCGCCTCCGCGTTCCGGCCAGTAGCCGTTGAAGGCGATCCAGAGCTCGCTCAGGCCCAGAAAGGCGGCGAGGTGCCGGCTGCGGTAGACCGTCGACCGCCCGGTGTCGGGCAGGGTGCGGCGCACCGGCAGCCAGTCGCGGTAGCGGAAGACGCCGCTCTCCCGGTCGTCGGGGGCGAACGCCTCGGCACGGTAGACCGTCTTCCACAGTCCGGGGTCGTGCGGCTCGGGGCAGCAGAGGGTCAGTCCGTCGTCGGGCTGCCGGTGCCCGCAGACGGAGCAGGCGAGGTGGTAGTGGGAGGCTTCGGTCGCATCAGCGTGCATGGGGGCCGGTTCGCTCTCGGTGTGGTCGGTACATCGGATCCCGCAGCTGCGCGCCCCGTCCGGGCGGGAGCGGCTGCCGGCTGATTTCCACGGACGCGCTGTCAATCCGGCTCGGCTGCCGACGGGTTGGGAGCTGCTGTTGCTGGGGCGGCAGGCCGCCGAGGCGCTCCGGATCGGGGGTCGCCCGATTGGAGGCTGGTGTCCGGGCCGGAACGGAAGGCCGCGAAAGAGCGAACGCGAGATGAATTCACCATTCATAGTGGTGGCGAATTCCGTAGCCCCAGCGATCACCCTTCAGTGGTGGGTATTTGGCGGAACGAACCTGCTGCTAACCTGCTCCCGGCGACGGCCCGATCTTGGTCGATCGCGGCGGCAACAGGCCTTTCCCATACGGATGCTGAGTCTGTTTCCGCAGTCGGGGAGACACGTACGGTGAACGAACGAGTTCGGGATGGAGCGGGCATGGACCTGGAACAGGACGGCCTCCATCCGTCATTGTCGGCGCCGGTCAGCGAGTCCATGAATTTCCTGAACGAGGTCGCGCAACGATTTCCCGACGCCGTCTCATTGGCGGCCGGGCGGCCATTCGAGGGCTTCTTCGACCTCGACGACGTCCATCGCTACCTGCGAGACCTATCGGCGGTACCTGGGCGAGCGGCTGGGCGGTGACGAGGCCGCGGTCCGCCGCACGATCCTTCAGTACGGCCGGACCAAGGGGATCATCCACGAGCTGATCGCGCGAACACCTCCGGGTCGACGAGGGCATCGTCGCGCGACCCCGAGGCCGTCGTGGTCACGGTCGGCTGCCAGGAGGCGCTGTACCTGACGCTGCGTGCGCTGCGCTCCGACGACCGGGACGTGCTGCTCGCGGTGGCGCCCAGCTATGTCGGGGTCCACGGCGCCGCCCAGCTGGTCGACATGCCGGTGCTGCCGGTCAGCGAGTCGCCCGAGGGCATCGACCTGGACGACCTGCTGGCCGTGGTCCGACAGGCGAAGGCCGCCGGGCTGTGCCCCCGTGCCTGCTACGTGATCCCCGACTTCGCCAACCCGAGCGGGGTCAGACTGAGCCTGGGAGACCAGGCGAGCGGATGCTCCAGATCGCCGCCGACGAGGACCTCCTGGTGCTGGAGGACAACCCGTACGGACTGCTCGGCGACCCCTACGGGCCGCCGACCATGAAGTCGCTCGACGACCACCGGACAGGTCGTCTACCTGGGCTCGTTCGCCAAGACCGGCCTGCCCGGGCGCCCGGGTCGGCTACGTGGTGGCGGACCAGCGCGTCCTCGGCCGACCCCCGGGCAGGAGCTGCTCGCCGACCAGCTGGCCAAGATCAAGAGCATGCTGACGGTGAACACCTCGCCGATCGCGCAGGCGGTCATCGGCGGCAAGCTGCTGGAGCACGGGCACAGCCTCCGAGCTGCCAACTCCCGTGAGATTGCCACCTACCGGGGCAACCTGGAGCAGGTGCTGGCCGGGCTGGAGAAGCGCTTCGGCGGCCCCGACTTCCCGGGGGTCAGCTGGAACAGCCCCGCCGGCGGCTTCTTCCTGCTGCTCACCGTCCCCTTCCCGGCCGGCGACGACCTGCTGGAGCTCAGCGCCGCGCGACACCGCGTGCTGTGGACCCCGATGCACCACTTCTACGCCGACGGACAGCCGCGCAACGTCATCCGGCTCTCCTGCAGCCACCTGCTGCCGGACGAGATCGAGGACGGCCTGGACCGGCTCGCGGACTTCGTCCGTGAGCAGTCGGCCGCGCACCGCGAGCCGTAGCCCGGCGGCTGCGCCTACCGGGCGCTCCGCCGACCGCCTGACCGATCACCCGACCATTCGCCTGACCGACCACCTGACCATTCGCCTGAGCATTCGTCATGAAAGGAGGTCTGACGGGCCCATGGATCACTGCATACCGCTCGTGCGGAGCAAGCCGAGGAGCTGGGGGTGGACGTACCGATGACGACGCTCGCCACTGCCACCAGTGCTACCACCGTCGCTGCCACCCCCGTGCGCACCGCCGCCGCGCGGCGCGGACTGCCCCCCGAAACGGACGCCGCCCGGATCATCGGAGTGGGTACGGCGGTCCCCGCCGACTCCTACTCGCAGCAGGACATCCTGGACGCCTTCGGCGTCGAGGATCCGCGGATCCGCTCCATCTTCCTCAACAGCGCGATCGACCGCCGGCACCTCACCCTGCCGCCGCTGCGCGCGGACGGCACCCGGGCCCTGGAGGACCAGGGCCAACTGCTCGCCAAGCACAAGGTCCAGGCCGTCGACATGGGCGTGCGGGCGATCGAGGAGTGCCTCAAGCGCACCGGACTCGACCTCGCGGACATCGGCTACCTCTGCTGCGTCACCACGACCGGCTTCCTCACCCCGGGCCTGAGCGCACTGATCATCCGTGAGCTGGGCATCGACCCGCACAGCAGCCGCCTCGACGTGGTCGGCATGGGCTGCAACGCCGGACTCAACGCCCTCAACGCCGTGGACGGCTGGGCCCGGGCGCATCCGGGCCGGCCCGCGCTGATGGTGTGCGCCGAGGCGTGCTCCGCCGCCTACGTCTTCGACGGCACGATGCGGACCTCCGTGGTGAACAGCCTGTTCGGGGACGGCGCCGCCGCCGTGGCGGTACTGGCGGGGGAGACGGACCTCCCGCTGCCCCGCGCCGAGGGCCCCCGGCTGCTGCGCTTCGCCAGCTACATCATCACCGACGCCCTCGAAGCCATGCGCTACGACTGGGACACCGCGCAGGACCGGTTCAGCTTCTTCCTCGACCCGGCCGTGCCCTACGTCGTCGGCGCGCACGCCGAGATCGTGGTCGACCGGCTGCTGGCCGGGACCGGGCTGCGGCGCAGCGACATCGCCCACTGGCTGGTGCACTCGGGCGGCAAGAAGGTCATCGACGCGGTCGGCGTCAACCTGGGACTGACCCGCCACGATGTGCGCCACACCACAAGCGTTCTGCGGGACTTCGGGAACCTTTCGAGCGGTTCGTTCCTCTTCTCCTACCGACGGCTGCTGGAGGAACGCGTCGCCGAACCGGGCGACTACTGCGTGCTGATGACGATGGGTCCCGGCTCCACCATCGAGACCGCCCTGGCCCGCTGGTGAGCGCCCGACCCGAGCAGACCGCCCGATCCGAGCAAGAAGGCGAGGCCACGATGAACCACTCCGGCACGACCACCATCACCGCCACAACCATCATCGACGGCACGGCGGCGCTGTCCGCGGCGACCGTCGCCACCGTCAACGCGCTGTGCGACCTCGCCGAGGACGCCGACGCCCGCGGCCCGGTGCTCCTCCGGCTCACCGGGGCCCCGGCCGCAGCCCCCGCCGCAGCCCCCGAACCGCCGCTCACACTGGTCAACAAGTGGGAGCGCGCGCTGCGTCGGCTGGAGCGGCTGAACCTGCCGGTCGTCGCGGTGGTGACCGGCGACTGCGGCGGCGTGGCGCTGGAGGCGCTGCTCACCGCCGACTACCGGATCGCCGAGCCCGGCAGCCGGCTGCTGCCGCCGACCGGTCCGGGCGGAGTCTGGCCCGGCATGGCGCTGTACCGGCTGACCAACCAGCTCGGGGTGGCGGCCACCCGCCGCACGGTCCTCTTCGGCGCACCGGTCCCGGCGGAGCAGGCGCTGCAGTGGAACCTGCTGGACCGACTGGTCGCCGCGACCGGCTCGGAGCTGCCGGAGGAGGTAGCGGCCCTGCTCGCTGCGGCCGGCCCCGGTCTGGCGGTCCGGCGGCAGCTGATGCTCGACGCCACCACGACCAGCTTCGAGGAGGCCCTCGGCCGTCACCTCGCCGCCTGCGACCGCGTCCTGCGCCGCACCGACGCCGGGGCCGCCTCGTGACCGCCGCCGCCTTCGCCGATGTCCTGCGCGGCCTGGGCACGGATCTCCCTGCTGCCGCGCGGTCGGTGGCCGAGACCGCCGAGCGGACCGACGCCCTGCTGGCCACGCTGCCACTGCCGAGCACCCGCACGGCCGAGCAGCAGGCCCTCGCCGTCGAGGCCCAGAACGCGGCGCGGACGCTGCGCAGCCGCTTCCTCCAGCTCCACGGCCCGGCCGTCTACCAGCAGCTGACCGACGGCCAGGCGCTCCACCTGCGGCTGCCCGAGCTGGTGGCCGGGGCAGCAGCCGCCTACCCCGGGCTGGTCCCCTCGGCCGAGCGGATGGCCGAGGAGCAGTCCCGCCCGCAGGCCGACAAGGAGGGCCTGGAGATCGACCAGGGGCTCTTCCTGCGGCAGATGCTGGGCGCCCCGGTCTCCGGCCCGCACCTGGTCGACGCGATGGCGCTGCCCACCGAGCGGGCCCTGAGCCTGCTGCCGGAGTTCCGCCGCACCGGCCTGCTGGAGCTCCGCTCGGTGCGGCTGGAACGGCAGGGCAGCGCGGCCCATCTGACGATGTGCCGCGAGGACAGCCTCAACGCCGAGGACAACCAGCAGGTCGACGACATGGAGACCGCCGTCGACCTGGCCCTGCTCGACCCCGCCGTCAATGTGGGCGTGCTGCGCGGCGGCGTGATGACCCATCCCCGCTACCGCGGCCGACGGGTCTTCAGCGCCGGAATCAACCTCAAGAGCCTGCACGCCGGGCAGATCTCGCTGGTCGACTTCCTGCTCCGCCGTGAACTCGGCTACATCAACAAGCTGCTCCGGGGCGTCCGGGTCGACCATGCCGGCTCCTGGCACACCCCGGTCATCGAGAAGCCCTGGGTGGCCGCGGTCGACACCTTCGCGATAGGCGGCGGCGCCCAACTGCTCATGGTCTTCGACCGGGTGCTGGCCGCCGCCGACTCCTACGTCAGCCTGCCCGCGGCCCAGGAGGGCATCGTTCCCGGCGCCGGGAACCTCCGCCTCGGCCGACTGGCCGGCGGGCGTATCTCCCGCCAGTCGGTGCTCTGGGGTCGCCGGATCCACGCCACCGAGCCCGACGCCCGGTTCCTGCTCGACGAGGTCGTCGAACCGGACCGGCTGGACGGCGCGGTCGAGGAGTCGCTGGAACGCCTCGACAGCCAGGCGGTGACCACCAATCGCCGGATGCTCAGCCTGGCCGAGGAGCCGCCCGAGCACTTCCGGCACTACATGGCGGAGTTCGCCCTCCAGCAGGCGCTCCGGCTGTACAGCCAGGACGTGATCGGCAAGGTGGGCCGTTTCGCGACGGCCTCCGCCGCCGCCCGGACCTGACCGGACCCGTCCGGAGCCCCATCCCCAGAACAGACAGGGACTGACCATGCTGACGGACCTGACCGCAGTCCGCTACGAGAAGGACGGCCGCGTCGCCCGGGTGACGCTCGACCGGCCCGCCTCCCTCAACGCGATGGACCTGCGGATGCATGAGGAGCTCGGGCGGGTCTGGGACGACTTCGAGGGCGACGACGAGCTCTGGCTCGCCGTCCTCACCGGCGCCGGCGACCGTGCCTTCTCCGCCGGTCAGGACCTCAAGGAGCTCGCGGCGCGGAACCGCGCCGGAACGGCCGCGCCGTCGACCTTCGGCAGCGAGGGCAAGCCCGGCTGGCCCCGGCTGACCGAGCGCTTCAACCTGGCCAAACCGGTGATCGCCCGGGTCAACGGCCACGCCTTCGGCGGCGGCTTCGAGCTGGCCCTCGCCTGTGACGTGATCGTGGCCGCCGACACGGCCACCTTCGCCCTGCCCGAGGCCAAGCTCGGCCTCATCGCCGGGGCCGGCGGGGTGTTCCGGCTGGCCCGCCAGGCGCCGCACCGGGTGGCCCTCGGCCATCTGATCACCGGACGTCCGATGACGGCGGCCCGCGCCTACGAGCTCGGCCTGGTCAACGAGGTCGTCCCGGCCGAGCAGCTCGACGCCTGCGTCGCCGGCTGGGTGGAGGACGTGCTGCGCTGCGCCCCGCTGGCGGTGCGTGCGATCAAGGAGGCGGTGGCGACCGCCGCCACCGCCCCGCTGGAGCAGGCGTTCCGGACCCGCTACCGATGGGAGGAACGGCGGATGCACAGCGCGGACGCACTGGAGGGCCCGCGGGCCTTCGTCGAGAAGCGCCCCCCGCAGTGGCAGGGCCGCTGACCCGGGACGTTCCGGCGTCCAGGTGACGTACGGTCAGGGCTGCGTCACTCAGTGAACTCCGCCCTGCTGTCCCATGTTTATGGAGTCTTTGGGCTCCGTTCACTCCTGGGCCCTCAGCCATGGCATTGCTTCGGGCAGCGTGGCCCGAAGACATGATCTTCGATCAGTCGCATCGCAACCCCAGCAGGCATCCCTCGGGCCGTGAGCGGGCGGGGTCGACCCGTCGACCCCGCCGGACCGTCACGGCCACGGGTCGACGAACCGGAGCACCAAGATGACGGACCACCAGCCCGCCACCGCCACCTGGCCGCTGACGGCCGGACAGTCCGGAATGTGGTTCGCGCAGCAGCTCGACCCCGCGAACCCGGCCTATCAGATCGCCGAATGCCTGGAGATCCACGGGCCGGTGGACCTGGCGCTGCTGGAGCAGGCGATGCGGCAGGCGGTCGCCGAGGCGGAGACGCTCCGGCTGCGCTTCGAGCGGGTCGGCGCCGAGGTGCGGCAGACCGCCGTTCCGCTGCCGGACTGGCCGGTGCACCTGGTCGACGTCAGCACCGAGCCCGACCCCTGGCGGGCGGTCCGCGCCTGGACCGACGCCGACCTGGCCTGCCCGCTCGACCTGGAACGGGACCAGCTCTTCACCATGGCGCTGTTCCCGGCCGGACCGGACCGGCTCTTCTGGTACCAGCGCGGCCACCACCTCGCGATCGACGGCTACAGCGGCTCGCTGATCGCCGGGCGGGTCGCCGAGGTCTACAGCGCGCTGGTCGAGGGCCGCAGCACCGGCGAGCCGTTCCCCTCCTTCCGGAACCTGGTCGAGGCGGACGCTGCCTACCGCGCCTCCGAGCAGTACGCCGAGGACCGCCGCTACTGGAGCGAGCGCTTCGCCGACCGGCCCGAGGCGACCGGCCTCGCCGGCCGCTCCGCCGCGCCCGCCTCCAGCTGCGTCCGCCGCTCGGTCAGCCTGGACGCCGAAGCCGCGGCACGGCTCCGCTCCGCCGCCCGCCGACTGGGAACCAGCCTGCCGGTCCTGGTCATGGCCGCGACCGCGCTCTACACCCACGGGCTGACCGGCGCCGAGGACATCGTCCTGGGCATGCCCGTCACCGCCCGCACCACCCGGTTGCTGCGCACCACCCCCGGCATGGCCGCCAACGTCCTGCCGGTCCGGCTGACGGTGCGTCCGGACGCCGGTCTGGCCGAGCTGACCCGGCAGGTCAGCGCGACCATGCGGCAGGCGCTGCGGCACCAGCGCTACCGCTACGAGGACCTGCAGCGCGACCTGAACCTGGTCCGGACCGGCGGCGCCCGACTCTTCGGGACCACCGTGAACGTGATGGCCTTCGACTACGACCTGCGCTTCGCCGGCCACCCCAGCACCAACCACAACCTCTCCAACGGCTCCGTCGACGACCTCTCCTTCGCGCTCTACGACCGCCAGGACGGAGCCGGCCTGCACCTGGCCGTGGACGCCAACCCGGCGCTCTACGACGAGGACGCCACGGCCGGCCACGCCGAGCGCTTCGCCCGACTGCTGGAGACGCTGGCGTCGCCGGACGCCTCGCCGGCGGACCCCCGGCTCCCGATCCCCCGGCTCCCGATCGCGCGGATCGACCTGCTCACCGCGTCCGAGCGCCGACAGGCCCTGGCCGACAGCGAGGGTGCCGCCCGCCCGGTCGCCGCCCGCACCCTGCCGGAGCTGTTCGCCGCCCAGGTCGCGCGCACCCCCGACGCGACCGCGCTGATCGCCGAGGCGGAGGACGAGCTCAGCTACGCGGAGCTGGACGCTCGGGCGAACCGGCTGGCCCACCTGCTGATCCGGCGCGGCATCGGTCCGGAGTCACTGGTCGCCGTCGCCCTGCCGCGCTCCACCGACCTGGTCGTGGCGCTGCTCGGCGTGCTGAAGGCCGGTGGCGCCTATGTGCCGCTGGACCTCGACTACCCGGCCGAGCGGATCGGCCACATGCTCAACGACTCCCGGCCGGTGCTGCTCCTCGGCAGCCGGAAGGTGACCGTCGGGCCCGCCGGTGCCGACCTGCCGCCGAGCCTGCTCCTGGACGACCCGGAGACCCTGGACGCGCTCGCGCTGCAACCGGCAGACGGCCCTGAGGATTCTCGGCGCACCGCGCCGCTGCTGCCGCAGCACCCCGCCTACGTGATCTACACCTCGGGCTCCACCGGCCGCCCCAAGGGCGTGGTCGTCCCGCACCAGGGCCTGACGAACTACCTGACCCGGGTCGGCGAGGCCTACCCCGAGGTCGGCGGCAGCACGCTGATGCACGCCTCGGTCTCCTTCGACGCCGGCGTCACCGCGCTCTACGGCGCGCTCACCCACGGCGGCCGAGTCCATCTGGCGGCCCTGGACGAGCACCTGCCCCGGCTGCTCGGCGACCACCGGCTGACCTTCCTCAAGGCCACGCCGTCCCATCTCGCGCTGCTGGACGCGCTGCCCGAGCAGTGCGCCCCCACCGGAAGGATGATGGTCGGCGGCGAGGCGCTCAACGCCGCCCAGCTCCAGGCCTGGCGGCGACGCCATCCGGACGTGCCGATGGTGAACCACTACGGCCCGACCGAGGCCACCGTCGGCTGCGCCGACCACCTGACGGTCGCCGCCGACGAGGACGGCGACGGCTCCGTCCCGATCGGCCGACCGATGTGGAACACCAGCCTCCGGGTGCTGGACCCGGCCCTGCGCCCGGTCCCCGTCGGCACGGTCGGCGAACTCTACGTCGCCGGAGTCCAGTTGGCCCGGGGCTACCTCAACCGCCCGGGCCTGACCGCCGACCGCTTCGTGGCCGACCCCTTCGGCGCCGCCGGGACGCGGATGTACCGCACCGGCGACGTCGTCCGCCGCAACCGGGACGGCGAGATCGAGTTCCTGGGCCGCGCCGACGACCAGGTCAAGATCCGTGGCTACCGGATCGAGCTGGGTGAGGTCGAGTCGGCCCTGGCCGCGCTCCCCGAGGTCGCCCAGGCCGCCGTCGTGGTCCGGCCGGAGCCCCCGCGCGACGGCGGAGCCCTGCCCGCTACCGGCGGCGGACGCCTGGTCGGCTACATCGTCCCCGCCGAGGGGAGCACCCTCGCCGCCGACGAACTGCCCTCCGCCGTTCGGTCGTCGCTGGCCGAGCGACTCCCCGCGCACATGGTGCCCGCCGCCGTGCTCGTGCTGCCGGCCCTCCCGCTCACCGTCAACGGCAAGCTCGACCGCCGGGCCCTGCCCGCCCCCGACTTCGCCGCAGCCATCACCGGCCGCCGCCCCGGAACCGCCCACGAGGAGCTGCTCTGCGCGGCCTTCGCCGAGGTGCTCGGCCTGCCCGAGGTCGGGGTCGACGACTCCTTCTTCGAACTCGGCGGCCACTCGCTGCTGGCCATGGCTCTGGTCGAACGGCTTCGGGCGCGGGACGTGGCGATCGACGTCCGCACGCTCTTCGCCGCACCGACCGTGGCCGAACTCGCCGAACTGACCGAGCACGCCGGGCACGACGGGCACGTCGGCGCGACCGGACCCCGGGAGACGCCGGTCCCGCCCAACCGCATCCCCGCCGACGCGACCGCACTCACCCCCGACCTGCTGCCCCTGGTCGACCTCACCCCGGCCGAGATCGAGCGGATCGTCGCCGCCGTCCCCGGCGGGGCCGCCGGAATCGCCGACATCTACCCCCTGGCGCCGCTCCAGGAAGGCATCTTCTTCCACCACCTGATGCGGAAGGCCGAGGGCAGCGAGGCCTATGTCGTCCCCGCCGTGCTCGGCTTCGACACCGAAGAACGGCTGTACTCCTTCCTCACCGCGCTGCAGACCGTGATCGACCGCCACGACGTGCTCCGCACCGCCGTGATGTGGGAGGGACTGCGCGAACCGGTTCAGGTGGTGCTGCGCCAGGCCCAGCTGCCGGTGCGGGAACTCGCCCTCGAACCCGGTGTCACCGGCCCGGCCGCCGTCGCCGCGCTGAAGGCGCACTGCGACACCCCCATGGACATCCAGCAGGCCCCGCTGGTCCGCGCCTGCACCGCCACCGAGCCGGAGACCGGCCTGGCTCTGCTGCTGCTCCAGTTCCACGACCTGGTCCGCGACCACACCACGATGGAGGTCGTGCTCGACGAGATCCGCGCCCTGTTGAGCGGCGACGCGGACGAACTGCCGACCCCGCTCCCGTTCCGCGACTTCGTGGCCCGGGCCCGGATCCGGTCCCAGGACGGGGCGGACGAGAAGTACTTCGCCGAACTGCTGGCCGGCATCGACGAACCGACCGCCCCCTTCGGCCTGGTCGACATCCACGCCGGAAGCTCGGCCCCCGCCGAGGCGAAGCTCCCGGTCGACGACCGGCTGGTGGAGCGGGTCCGGGCACAGGCCCGCCGCCACGGCGTGAGCGCGGCCACCCTCTTCCACACCGCCTGGGCGCGGGTCGTGGCCGTCACCGCCAACCGTGAGGACGTCGTCTTCGGCACCGTCCTGTTCGGCCGGATGCAGGCCGGGGCCAGCGCGGACCGGGCCCTCGGCCTGTTCATCAACACCCTCCCGGTCCGGGTCCGCACCGCCGGAGTCGGCGCACTGGACGCGGTCCGGGCCATGCAGGACCAGCTCACCCGGCTGCTGGCACACGAACACGCCCCGCTGGCCCTGGCCCAGCGGGCCGCCGACCTGCCGGTGCAGACACCGCTGTTCACCTCGCTGCTCAACTTCCGGCACACCCCCGGCGGCGGCGTCACGCCCGACGTCGGCCTCCCGGGCACCGAGGTGCTCCACGCCGAGGAGCGCAGCTACTACCCGCTCACCGTCTCGGTCGACGACACGGGTGCGGGCTTCGTCCTGACCGCCCACACCGCCACACCGGTCGACCCCCGGCTGGTCTGCGCGCTGTTGCAGAGCACCCTGGCCGGGCTGGTCACCGCGCTGGAGTCGGCTCCGCAGACGTCGCTCGCCCGGCTGGACGTCCTGGACGGGGCGGAGCGCGGGCGGATCCTGGACGAGTGGAACGACACGGCACACGAGGTGCCGACCGGGACGCTGTCGGAGCTGTTCGAGGCACGAGTGGCCCGGTCGCCCGATGCGGTGGCCGTCGTCTTCGACGGCGTCGAGCTGACGTACGGCCGGCTCAACAGGCGGGCGAACGGGCTGGCGCGGCTGCTGGTGGCGCAGGGGGTGGGCCCGGAGTCGCTGGTGGCAGTGCTGATGGAGCGGTCCGTGGACATGGTCGTGGCGCTGTTGGCGGTGTTGAAGGCGGGGGGTGCGTACCTGCCGGTCGATCCCGACTACCCGGCCACCCGCATCGCCCAGGTGCTGAGCGACGCCCAGCCGGTGGTCGTGCTCTCGACGCTCGCCTGCGCGGAGGGCGCCGAGGCCATCGAGGGGGTGCCGGTCCTGGCCCTGGATGCCCCGGCCGTCGCCGCCTCGGTCGCCGAGCTGGATGTGGCGGACCTGACGGATGCGGAGCGGTGTGGCGCTGTGTCGTCGTCGCATCCGGCGTATGTGATCTTCACGTCGGGTTCGACGGGTCGGCCGAAGGGTGTGGTGGTTTCGCATGCGGGTGTGGTGAACCGGTTGGCGTGGATGCAGGGTGCGTATGGGTTGGTGGTGTCGGATCGGGTGTTGCAGAAGACGCCGTTCGGGTTCGACGTGTCGGTGTGGGAGTTCTTCTGGCCGTTGTTGGAGGGTGCGTCGTTGGTGCTGGCGCGTCCGGGTGGCCATCGCGATCCGGGGTACCTGGCTGGGTTGATTCGTGCGTGAGCGGGTGACGGTGGCGCACTTTGTGCCGTCGATGCTGGGGGTGTTCCTGGCGGAGCCGGGTGCGGCCGGGTGTGGTGGGTTGCGGTTGGTGTTCTGCAGTGGTGAGGCGTTGTCGGGTGAGTTGCGGGACGGTTGTGTGCGGGTGTTGGGGGTGGCGTTGCACAACCTGTACGGGCCGACGGAGGCGTCGGTGGATGTGACGGGCTGGTCGTGTGCGGGTGATGCGGTGGGGTCGGTGGTGCCGATCGGTGCGCCGGTGTGGAACACGCGGGTGTATGTGCTGGACGCGGCCCTGGGGCCGGTGCCGGTGGGTGTCGCGGGTGAGTTGTATCTGGCCGGTGTGCAGTTGGCGCGTGGTTATCTGGGGCGTCCGGGGTTGTCGGCTGAGCGGTTTGTGGCGGATCCGTTCGATGTGTCCGGGGCGCGGATGTATCGGACCGGGGATCTGGTGCGGTGGCGTGCGGACGGGAATCTGGAGTATCTGGGTCGTACGGATGACCAGGTGAAGCTGCGTGGGTTCCGGATCGAGTTGGGTGAGGTCCAGGCCGTGCTGGCGGCGGCCCCGGGCGTGACGGGTGCTGCTGCGGTGGTCCGCGAGGACGTCGCGGGCGACCCGCGCCTGGTCGGCTACGTCGTCCCGAACGCCGGAACGCAGCTCGACACCGCCGCGCTGCGCGCGCGCCTGGCGGAGTCCCTGCCCGAATACATGGTGCCCTCGGCCGTCGTCGTCCTGGATGAGCTGCCGGTCACGGTCAATGGGAAGCTCGATCGCCGCGCTCTGCCCGAGCCCGAGTTCGCCGTCGCCCCCGCGCTCCGTGGCCCCTCGTCGCTCCGCGAAGAGCTGCTGTGCGAGGCATTCGCACAGGTACTGGGTCTGCCAAGGGTCGGCGTTGACGACAACTTCTTTGCTCTGGGTGGGCATTCGCTGCTGGCGACGCGGCTGATCGGCCGGCTCCGCTCGGTCTTGGGCGTCGAGGTACCGATCCGGGCGCTGTTCGAAGCCCCCACGGCCGCCGCGCTCGCCGCCCGCTTGGACGATTCGGCGCGGACGCGCCCGACGCTGGTGACGGGCTCGCGTCGGCTGTCGCCCTCGGAGCCGGCGCCGCTGTCGTTCGCACAGCAGCGGCTTTGGTTCCTGGGTGAGTTGGAGGGACCCAGCGCCACCTACAACCTGCCGTTGGTGCTGCGGATGGGAGGGGCCGTCGACGTGGCGGCCCTGAGCGCGGCGCTGGTCGATGTCGTGGGTCGACATGAGGTGCTGCGGACGGTGTTCGCCGCCGCCGACGGGCAGCCGGTCCAGGTGGTTCGAAGCGCGGGCTCGATCGGTTCCCTGTTGACCGTGGTGGACCTCGCGGGACAGGGGCCCGAGGCTGTCGCGGAGGCGGTGGCCGAAGCCGCCGGGTACGTCTTCGATCTGAGCGACGAACTGCCGCTGCGGGCATGGCTGTTCGAGGAGGAACCGGGGCAGCACACGCTGGTGCTGGTGGTGCATCACATTGCCGGTGATGGTTGGTCGATGGGTCCGCTGGCGCGGGATATGTCGGTGGCCTACGAGGCCCGCAGGGCAGATCGCTCGCCGGAGTGGTCGCCGTTGCCGGTGCAGTACGGCGACTATGCGCTGTGGCAGCGGGAGTTGCTGGGTGCGGCCGAGGTGTCGGACAGTCTGCTGTCGGAGCAGTTGGCGTACTGGCGTGGGGTGTTGGCGGGTCTGCCGGAGGAGCTGGTGCTGCCGGGTGCCCGGGTTCGCCCGGCGGTGGCGAGTCACCGGGGCGGGACCGTCGGTTTCTCGGTGCCGGGTGAACTCCATGAGCGTTTGGTGGTGCTGTCGCGGGCCGAGGGTGTGACGGTGTTCATGGTGTTGCAGGCGGCGTTGGCGGTGCTGCTGTCGCGGCTGGGTGCCGGGACGGATATTCCGATCGGTTCGCCGGTGGCGGGTCGTACGGACGAGACGTTGGACGACCTGGTCGGGTTCTTCGTCAACACCCTCGTCCTGCGGACGGATGTGTCGGGTTCCCCGTCGTTCGTTGAGCTGTTGGGTCGGGTGCGGGAGGTGGGTCTGGGTGCGTTCGCGCATCAGGATGTGCCGTTCGAGCGGCTGGTGGAGGACCTGGCGCCGGTGCGGTCCATGTCCCGTCATCCCCTGTTCCAGGTGATGCTGACCCTGCAGAACAATGCGCAGGCGGTGCTGGATCTGCCGGGCCTGGACGTGGAGGTAGTGCCGCCGGGTGACCTGGCGGCGCGGTTCGATCTGGCGTTCACGCTGGCTGAGGTCGGCGGTGATGGTGGTGGGTCGGCTGGGTTGGAGGGTTCGCTGACGTTTGCGCGGGAGCTGTTCGATGCCGGGATGGCGGAGCGGTTGGCTGAGCGGTTTGTGCGGGTGCTGGGTGCGGTGGTGGCTGCGCCGGAGCTGTCGGTGGACCTGGTCGATGTTCTGGATGAGGCTGAGCGCGGGCGGATTCTGGGCGAGTGGAATGACACGGCGCATGTGGTTCCTGTCGACACGTTGCCGGTGTTGTTCGAGGCGCAGGTGGTGCGGGCGCCGGATGCGGTGGCGGTGGTCTTCGAGGGTGTCTCGGTCAGTTATGCGGAGTTGAACGGGCGGGCGAATCGTCTGGCCCGGCTGCTGGTCCGTCGTGGGGTGGGTCCGGAGTCCCTGGTCGCCGTGCTGATGGAGCGGTCCGTGGACATGGTCGTGGCGCTGTTGGCGGTGTTGAAGGCGGGGGGTGCCTACCTGCCGATCGACCCCGACTACCCGGCCACCCGCATCGGTCAGGTGCTGAGCGAGGCGCAGCCGGTGGTCGTCCTGTCGGACTCGGACTGTGCGAGTCGACTCGGAGAGACCCTCGAACCCAGCCTGCTGCTGGTCGACGTCGTTGACCCGGAGTCGGAGCCTGTGGCGAGTACGGCCGATCTCACTTCCGACGAGCGCAACGGCGTACTGCTGCCCGAGCATCCGGCGTATGTGATCTTCACGTCGGGTTCGACGGGTCGGCCGAAGGGTGTGGTGGTTCCGCATGCGGGTGTGGTGAACCGGTTGGCGTGGATGCAGGGTGCGTATGGGTTGGTGGTGTCGGATCGGGTGTTGCAGAAGACGCCGTTCGGGTTCGACGTGTCGGTGTGGGAGTTCTTCTGGCCGTTGTTGGAGGGTGCGTCGTTGGTGCTGGCGCGTCCGGGTGGCCATCGCGATCCGGGGTACCTGGCTGGGTTGATTCGTCGTGAGCGGGTGACGGTGGCGCACTTTGTGCCGTCGATGCTGGGGGTGTTCCTGGCGGAGCCGGGTGCGGCCGGGTGTGGTGGGTTGCGGTTGGTGTTCTGCAGTGGTGAGGCGTTGTCGGGTGAGTTGCGGGACGGTTGTGTGCGGGTGTTGGGGGTGGCGTTGCACAACCTGTACGGGCCGACGGAGGCGTCGGTGGATGTGACGGGCTGGTCGTGTGCGGGTGATGCGGTGGGGTCGGTGGTGCCGATCGGTGCGCCGGTGTGGAACACGCGGGTGTATGTGCTGGACGCGGCCCTGGGGCCGGTGCCGGTGGGTGTCGCGGGTGAGTTGTATCTGGCCGGTGTGCAGTTGGCGCGTGGTTATCTGGGGCGTCCGGGGTTGTCGGCTGAGCGGTTTGTGGCGGATCCGTTCGATGTGTCCGGGGCGCGGATGTATCGGACCGGGGATCTGGTGCGGTGGCGTGCGGACGGGAATCTGGAGTATCTGGGTCGTACGGATGACCAGGTGAAGTTGCGTGGGTTCCGGATCGAGTTGGGTGAGGTCCAGGCCGTGCTGGCGGCGGCCCCGGGCGTGACGGGTGCTGCTGCGGTGGTCCGCGAGGACGTCGCGGGCGACCCGCGCCTGGTCGGCTACGTCGTCCCGAACGGGGCAACTGTGTCGTTGGATGTGGCCGAACTGCGGGCGACCATCGCCCGATCGCTGCCGGAGTACATGGTGCCGTCGGCGATCGTGGTGCTGGACGAGCTGCCGTTGACGGTGAACGGGAAGCTGGACCGTCGGGCGCTGCCGGTGCCGGATGTGGTCCTGTCGTCGGTGCGGATCCCGCGCACGGCGCGGGAGGAGGTGCTCGCCGCGTTGTTCGCCGAGGTGCTGGGTGTACCGCGGGTCGGGCTGGACGACAACTTCTTTGCCCTGGGCGGGCATTCGCTGCTGGCGACGCGGCTGGTGAGCCGGATCCGTTCGGTGCTGGGTGTGGAGCTGTCGATCCGGGCGTTGTTCGAGGCACCGACCGTGGGAGAGCTGGCCGGGCGGCTGGAGCGGTCGGGCCGCGTGCGCCCGGCGCTGGCGACGGTCCCGCGTTCGGAGTCGGAGTCGGAGTCGGTGTCGTTCGCGCAGCAGCGGCTCTGGTTCCTGAGTGAGCTGGAGGGGGCGAACTCCCTCTACAACATCCCGCTGGCCCTTGGGCTGACCGGGCCGCTGGACTCCTCCGCTCTGGCCGCGGCGCTGCTCGACGTCGTGGGCCGACACGAGGTCCTGCGCACCGTCTTCCCTGCCGTCGACGGACAACCCCACCAGCAGATCCTGTCGACGGACGCGGTGGGCCCCCTGCTGTCGGTGATCGACGCCCAGGGTTTGGATGCATCGGCCGTTGCGGAGCTCGTCGCTTCGGCGTCCGGGCATGCCTTCGATCTGGCGGTCGAGCTGCCGTTGCGGGCGTGGCTCTTCCGGATGGCACCGGAGGAGCACGTCCTGTTGGTGGTGGTGCATCACATTGCTGGCGATGGTTGGTCGATGGGTCCGCTGGCGCGGGACGTATCGGCGGCGTACGCGGCGCGGACGGCCGGCTCGGCTCCGGAGTGGTTGCCGTTGCCGGTGCAGTACGGCGACTATGCGCTGTGGCAGCGGGAGTTGCTGGGTGCGGCCGAGGTGTCGGACAGCCTGTTGTCGGAGCAGTTGGCGTACTGGCGTGGGGTGTTGGCGGGTCTGCCGGAGGAGCTGGTGCTGCCGGGTGCCCGGGTTCGCCCGGCGGTGGCGAGCCACCGGGGCGGGACGGTCGGTTTCTCGGTATCGAGTGAACTCCACGAGCGGTTGGTGGTGCTGTCGCGGGCTGAGGGTGTGACGGTGTTCATGGTGTTGCAGGCGGCGTTGGCGGTGCTGCTGTCGCGGCTGGGTGCTGGGACGGACATTCCGATCGGTTCGCCGGTGGCGGGTCGTACGGATGAGGCGTTGGACGACCTGGTCGGGTTCTTCGTGAACACGCTGGTGCTGCGGACGGATGTGTCGGGTTCGCCGTCGTTCGTTGAGCTGTTGGGTCGGGTGC
Organism: uncultured Actinomycetota bacterium; assembly: GCA_963743515.1. Taxonomy (GTDB): domain Bacteria; phylum Actinomycetota; class Actinomycetes; order Streptomycetales; family Streptomycetaceae; genus Streptacidiphilus. Next base: position 61,030 of record CAVUQN010000027.1, on the reverse strand, counting down.
GGGAGGTGGGTCTGGGTGCGTTCGCGCATCAGGATGTGCCGTTCGAGCGGCTGGTGGAGGACCTGGCGCCGGTGCGGTCCATGTCCCGTCATCCCCTGTTCCAGGTGATGCTGACCCTGCAGAACAACGCCCAGGCAACTCTTGATCTGCCGGGCGTGGACGCCGTGCTGCTCCGGGCCGATGAGGCTCCGGCCAAGTTCGATCTGGCGTTCACGCTGGCTGAGGTCGGCGGTGATGGTGGTGGGTCGGCTGGGTTGGAGGGTTCGCTGACGTTTGCGCGGGAGCTGTTCGATGCCGGGATGGCGGAGCGGTTGGCTGAGCGGTTTGTGCGGGTGCTGGGTGCGGTGGTGGCTGCGCCGGAGCTGTCGGTGGACCTGGTCGATGTTCTGGATGAGGCTGAGCGCGGGCGGATTCTGGGCGAGTGGAATGACACGGCGCATGTGGTTCCTGTCGACACGTTGCCGGTGTTGTTCGAGGCGCAGGTGGTGCGGGCGCCGGATGCGGTGGCGGTGGTCTTCGAGGGTGTCTCGGTCAGTTATGCGGAGTTGAACGGGCGGGCGAATCGTCTGGCCCGGCTGCTGGTCCGTCGTGGGGTGGGTCCGGAGTCCCTGGTCGCCGTGCTGATGGAGCGGTCCGTGGACATGGTCGTGGCGCTGCTGGCGGTGCTGAAGGCCGGCGGCGCGTACCTGCCGATCGACCCCGACTACCCGGCCAGGCGCGTTGCCGGGATGGTGAGCGACGCCAGGCCCACGGCACTGCTGGCGACGCGTCACTGCGCCCAGGCGTTTCCCGACCTGCCGGAGGACTTGCCGTGGCTGCTGGTCGACCAGCCTGCGGTGCTGGCTGAGGTCGCCGAGCTGGGTGCGGGCGATCTGCTGGATGCGGAGCGACGCGGTGCCCTGTCGTCGTCGCATCCGGCGTATGTGATCTTCACGTCGGGTTCGACGGGTCGGCCGAAGGGTGTGGTGGTTCCGCATGCGGGTGTGGTGAACCGGTTGGCGTGGATGCAGGGTGCGTATGGGTTGGTGGTGTCGGATCGGGTGTTGCAGAAGACGCCGTTCGGGTTCGACGTGTCGGTGTGGGAGTTCTTCTGGCCGTTGTTGGAGGGTGCGTCGTTGGTGCTGGCGCGTCCGGGTGGCCATCGCGATCCGGGGTACCTGGCTGGGTTGATTCGTCGTGAGCGGGTGACGGTGGCGCACTTTGTGCCGTCGATGCTGGGGGTGTTCCTGGCGGAGCCGGGTGCGGCCGGGTGTGGTGGGTTGCGGTTGGTGTTCTGCAGTGGTGAGGCGTTGTCGGGTGAGTTGCGGGACGGTTGTGTGCGGGTGTTGGGGGTGGCGTTGCACAACCTGTACGGGCCGACGGAGGCGTCGGTGGATGTGACGGGCTGGTCGTGTGCGGGTGATGCGGTGGGGTCGGTGGTGCCGATCGGTGCGCCGGTGTGGAACACGCGGGTGTATGTGCTGGACGCGGCCCTGGGGCCGGTGCCGGTGGGTGTCGCGGGTGAGTTGTATCTGGCCGGTGTGCAGTTGGCGCGTGGTTATCTGGGGCGTCCGGGGTTGTCGGCTGAGCGGTTTGTGGCGGATCCGTTCGATGTGTCCGGGGCGCGGATGTATCGGACCGGGGATCTGGTGCGGTGGCGTGCGGACGGGAATCTGGAGTATCTGGGTCGTACGGATGACCAGGTGAAGCTGCGTGGGTTCCGGATCGAGTTGGGTGAGGTCCAGGCCGTGCTGGCGGCGGCCCCGGGCGTGACGGGTGCTGCTGCGGTGGTCCGCGAGGACGTCGCGGGCGACCCGCGCCTGGTCGGCTACGTCGTCCCGAACGCCGGAACGCAGCTCGACACCGCCGCGCTGCGCGCGCGCCTGGCGGAGTCCCTGCCCGAATACATGGTGCCGTCGGCGATCGTGGTGCTGGACGAGCTGCCGTTGACGGTGAACGGGAAGCTGGACCGTCGGGCGCTGCCGGTGCCGGATGTGGTCCTGTCGTCGGTGCGGATCCCGCGCACGGCGCGGGAGGAGGTGCTCGCCGCGTTGTTCGCCGAGGTGCTGGGTGTACCGCGGGTCGGGCTGGACGACAACTTCTTTGCCCTGGGCGGGCATTCGCTGCTGGCGACGCGGCTGGTGAGCCGGATCCGTTCGGTGCTGGGTGTGGAGCTGTCGATCCGGGCGTTGTTCGAGGCACCGACCGTGGGAGAGCTGGCCGGGCGGCTGGAGCGGTCGGGCCGCGTGCGCCCGGCGCTGGCGACGGTCCCGCGTTCGGAGTCGGAGCCGGTGTCGTTCGCGCAGCAGCGGCTCTGGTTCCTGAGTGAGCTGGAGGGGGCGAACTCCCTCTACAACATCCCGCTGGCCCTTGGGCTGACCGGGCCGCTGGACTCCTCCGCTCTGGCCGCGGCGCTGCTCGACGTCGTGGGCCGACACGAGGTCCTGCGCACCGTCTTCCCCGCCGTCGACGGACAGCCCCACCAGCGTGTGCTGGACGTGACTGAGGTCGGTCGGCTTCTCTCGGTTGTCGGTGCCGAAGGGCTCGAGGTCCAGGAGATCGAAGCGGCGGTCGCCGAGGCGGCCGAGCACGCATTCGACATCGGCTCCGACGTGCCGTTGCACGCCTGGCTCTTCCGGCAGTCGGACACGGAGCATGTCCTGCTTCTGGTTGTCCATCACATCGCCGGTGACGGCTGGTCGTTGGCACCGCTGGCGCGCGACGTGTCGACGGCATACGAGGCCCGTGCGGAGAACCGCTCGCCGGAATGGTCGCGTTTGCCGGTGCAGTACGCGGACTACGCAGGCTGGCAGCGGGCGCTGCTGGGCGACGAGGCCGATCCGGAGAGCGTGCTGTCGGAGCAGCTCGCCTACTGGCGTGGGGCGTTGGCGGATCTGCCGGAGGAGTTGGTGCTGCCGGGCGCTCGAGTTCGCCCGGCAGTGGCCAGCCACCGGGGCGGGACCGTCGACTTCTCGGTATCGACTGAACTGCACGAGCGGTTGGTGGCGCTGTCGCGAGCCGAGGGTGTGACGGTGTTCATGGTGCTGCAGGCCGCGTTGACGGTGTTGCTGTCGCGCCTTGGCGCCGGGACCGACATCCCGATCGGTTCGCCGGTGGCAGGTCGAACGGACGAGGCGCTGGACGACCTCGTTGGCTTCTTCGTCAACACCCTCGTCCTGCGAACCGACCTGACCGGTTCCCCGTCGTTCACTGAGCTGCTGGGCCGGGTCCGGGAGGCCGACCTGGGGGCGTACGCGCATCAGGATGTGCCGTTCGAGCGCCTGGTGGAGGACCTGGCCCCGGCGCGGTCCATGTCCCGGCATCCCCTGTTCCAGGTGATGCTGACCCTGCAGAACAACGCCCAGGCGGTACTCGACCTGTCGGACCTGGAGGCCACCGTCCTCTCGGCGGGCCAGGCCCCGGCCAAGTTCGACCTGGCCGTCACCCTGACCGAGCTCCTTGGCCCGGACGGTACGCCGGCCGGGCTGGACGGCAGTCTCACCTTCGCCCTGGATCTCTTCGACGTCACGACCGCCGATTTGCTTGCGGAGCGGTTTGTGCGGGTGTTGGAGGGTGTGGTTGCTGATCCGGCCGGGTCGGTGGACCGGGTGGATGTGTTGGGCGGGGTGGAGCGTGAGGTGCTGTTGCGGGGCTGGAACGGCACGGATGTGGAGTTGCCGGCTGCCGGGTTGGCGGAGTTGTTTGCGGTGCAGGTGGGGCGGGTGCCTGATGCGGTGGCGGTGGTGTGTGGGGGGGTTGAGCTGAGTTTTGCGGAGTTGGATGCGCGGGTGGGGGTGTTGGCGCGGCGGTTGGTGGGGTTGGGGGTTGGTCCTGAGGTTGGTGTGGCGGTGTTGGTGGAGCGTTCGGTGGAGTTGGTGGTGGCGTTGTTGGCGGTGGTGCGGGCGGGTGGTTTCTATGTGCCGTTGGATCTGCGGTATCCGGTGGCGCATCGTGCGTTGATTGTGGCGGAGACGGGTGCGGGGGTGGTGTTGACGGATGGGGTGCTGCGGTCGCAGGCGGAGGAGTTGGGTCTGTCGGTCGTGGTGGTGGGTGGGGAGGGGGAGCGGGGTGTCGTTGCGGGGCTGCCGTTGGTGGTTCCCGGTGCGGGTGGGGACGGGTTGGCGTATGTGATGTATACGTCGGGGTCGACGGGGCGGCCGAAGGGTGTGGCGGTGACGCAGCGGGATGTGGTTGCGTTGGCGTTGGACCGTCGGTTCGCGGGTGGGGCGATGGATCGGGTGTTGGTGCACTCGCCGCACTCCTTCGACGCCTCCACCTTCGAGATCTGGGCGCCGCTACTGGCAGGGGGCCGACTGGTACTTGCGCCGCCCGGTGAGCTCAGCGTGGCGGGGATGGGCCGCCTGGTGGCCGAGCACGGAGTGACCGGGATGTTCCTGACCTCCGGACTCTTCGTGCTGCTGGCCGAGGAGGATCCCGCCTGCTTCGCCGGTATGCGGGAGGTGTGGACCGGTGGTGACGCGGCGTCGCTGATCGCGTTCGCCCGGGTCCGTGAGGCCTGTCCCGACCTGCGTCTGATCAACGTCTACGGCCCGACCGAGACGACCACCTTCGCACTGGCCCACACGGTTACGGCCCTGCCCTCGATGGACGCTGACCGTAGCGTCCTGCCGATCGGTCGTCCGTTGGACAACACGATTGTGTATGTGTTGGATGCCGGGTTGGGTCCGGTGCCGGTGGGTGGTGTGGGTGAGTTGTATGTGGCTGGTGCGGGTGTGGCTCGGGGGTATCTGGGCCGGCCGGGGTTGTCGGCGGAGCGGTTTGTGGCGGATCCGTTCGGTGCGGCAGGGGCGCGGATGTACCGGACCGGGGATCTGGTGCGTTGGAATGCCGATGGCGAGGTGGAGTTCGTCGGTCGGGCCGACGACCAGGTGAAGCTGCGCGGCTTCCGGATCGAACTGGGCGAGGTGGAGGCCGCACTCGCTGCGTACCCTGCCGTCTCCCACGCGGTGGCCGTGGTCCGGGAGGACGTCCCCGGCGACAAGCGCCTGGTCGGGTATGTGCTGGGTTCGTCGACGGGCGAGCCCTTTGACGTGGCCGCTCTGCGTGCGGCCCTCGCCCGCTCGCTGCCGGAGTACATGGTGCCGTCGGCGATCGTGGTCCTGGACGCGCTGCCGCTCACGGTGAACGGGAAGCTCGACCGCCGTGCTCTGCCGGTGCCCGCGCTGGACGCTGCCGGCACGTCGGGTCGGGCCCCGCGTACCGCACGGGAGGAGGTGCTGGCCGCGCTGTTCGCCGGAGTCCTCGGCGTTCCTACAGTGGGGCTGGACGACAACTTCTTTGCCCTGGGCGGGCATTCGCTGTTGGCGACGCGGCTGGTGAGCCGGATCCGCTCGGTGCTGGGCGTCGAGTTGCCGATCCGAGCACTGTTCGAGGCGCCGACCGTTGCCGCATTGGCCGAGCGACTGGACGACAGCAGCCGCGTCCGCCCGCCGCTGGTGAGCGGTGAGCGAGCGGTGGCGGCCGTGGAGCCGGTGCCGGTGTCGTTTGCGCAGCAGCGGCTCTGGTTCCTCGGCGAGTTGGAGGGCCCGAGCGCCGTCTACAACATCCCCCTGGCGCTCCGACTCTCCGGCGCCCTGGACTCCGAAGCACTGAGCCAGGCCCTGCGAGACGTGGTGGCCAGGCAGACGGTATTGCGCACCGTCTACCTGGCCGTCGACGGTAGCCCATGCCAGCGTGTGCTGAGCATGGATGAGGTAGGACCGCTGCTGTCGGTGGTGGATGCCGAGGGACTGGACGCGCCGGCCGTTGCGGAGCTCGTGGCCACGGCGTCCGGGCATGCCTTCGATCTGGCGGTCGAACTGCCGTTGCGGACATGGCACTTCCGGATGGCACCCGAGGAGCACGTCCTGCTGTTGGTGGTGCATCACATCGCCGGTGATGGTTGGTCGTTGGGTCCGTTGGCGCGGGATGTGTCGGTGGCGTATGCGGCGCGGGTGGCGGGTTCGGCTCCGGGGTGGTCGTCGTTGCCGGTGCAGTACAGCGATTATGCGCTGTGGCAGCGGGAGTTGCTGGGTGAGGCAGCCGATCGGGACAGTCTGCTGTCGGAGCAGTTGGCGTACTGGCGTGGGGTGTTGGCGGGTCTGCCGGAGGAGTTGGTGCTGCCGGGTGCTCGTCCGCGTCCGGTGGTGGCGAGCCGTCGGGGTGGGACGGTCGGTTTCTCGGTGCCGGGTGGGTTGCACGGGCGGTTGGTGGCGCTGTCGCGGGCTGAGGGTGTGACGGTGTTCATGGTGTTGCAGGCGGCGTTGGCGGTGCTGCTGTCGCGGCTGGGTGCCGGGACGGATATTCCGATCGGTTCGCCGGTGGCGGGTCGTACGGATGAGGCGTTGGACGACCTGGTCGGGTTCTTCGTCAACACCCTCGTCCTGCGGACGGATGTGTCGGGTTCCCCGTCGTTCGTTGAGCTGTTGGGTCGGGTGCGGGAGGTGGGTCTGGGTGCGTTCGCGCATCAGGATGTGCCGTTCGAGCGGCTGGTGGAGGACTTGGCGCCGGCGCGGTCGATGGCGCGTCATCCGCTGTTCCAGGTGATGTTGACGCTGCAGAACAATGCGCAGGCGGTGCTGGATCTGCCGGGCCTGGAGGTGGAGGCGGTGCCGTCGGGTGAGTTGGCGGCGCGGTTCGACCTGGCGTTCACGTTGAGTGAGGTTGTCGGCGATGGCGGGATGCCGGTCGGCCTGCGCGGGACGTTGACGTTCGCTCGGGATCTGTTCGATGCCGAGACGGCGGGGCAGTTGGTTGGGCGGTTTGTGCGGGTGCTGGGTGCGTTGGTGTCCGAGCCGGGGCGGTCGGTGGATCGGGTCGATGTCCTGGCCGCTGCTGAGCGGTCGCGGATCGTCAGTGAGTGGAATGACACGGCGCACGAGGTTCCTGCCGACACGTTGCCGGTGTTGTTCGAGGCGCAGGTGGTGCGGTCGCCGGGTGCGGTGGCGGTGGTTGATGGTGCGGGGTCGCTTGGGTATGGGGAGTTGAATGCGCGGGCGAATCGGTTGGCGCGGTTGTTGGTGGGTCGGGGGGTGGGTCCGGAGTCCTTGGTGGGGGTGTTGATGGGGCGTTCGGTCGATTTGGTGGTGGCGTTGCTGGCGGTGTTGAAGGCCGGTGGTGCGTATGTGCCGATCGACCCGGACTATCCGGCCGACCGCATCGCCTACATGCTCGACGACGCCCAGCCTGCGGTGGTGCTGACGACGAGTACGTGCGGCGAGGCCCTGGATGGGCTGCACTCGGTTCCGACGCTGCTGCTCGATACGGCGGGTGTGACGGACTCGCTCTCGGCGTTGAGCGGGGCGGATCTGACGCCTGCCGATCGCCGGGGTGTGCTGCGTTCCGACCATCCGGCGTATGTGATCTATACGTCGGGGTCGACGGGGCGGCCGAAGGGTGTGGTGGTGGCGCATGGGGGGTTGGTGAACTATGTGTCGCGGTGTGTGGTGGCGTATCCGGAGTTGGGTGGGAGCACGTTGCTGCATGCGTCGATCTCGTTCGATGCGGGTGTGACGGGGTTGTACGGGGCGTTGGTGTGTGGTGGCCGGGTGTTCGTGGGGGCGGTCGACGAGGGGCTGCCGGGGTTGTTGGGCGGGGAGCGGTTGTCGTTCCTGAAGGCGACGCCGAGTCATCTGTCGTTCATGGGCGGGCTGGCGGGGGAGTGTGCGCCGGTGGGTCGGATGATGGTGGGTGGTGAGGCGTTGGGTGCGGTGCAGGCGGGGCAGTGGCGTGCGGCGCATCCGGGGGTTGAGGTGGTGAACCACTACGGTCCGACGGAGGTGACGGTCGGCTGTACGGACTTCCTGCTGGGTGGGGAGGACGTCGTGGGCGGTGGTTCGGTGCCGATCGGTCGGCCGATGTGGAACACCCGGGCGTATGTGCTGGACGCGGGGTTGGGGCCGGTGCCGGTGGGGGTTGCGGGTGAGCTGTACTTCGCGGGGGCGCAGTTGGCGCGTGGGTACCTGGGTCGGCCGGGGTTGTCGGCGGAGCGGTTCGTGGCGGACCCGTTCGGTGCGGGCGGGGGGCGGATGTACCGGACGGGGGACCTGGCGCGGTGGCGGGCGGACGGGAACCTGGAGTTCCTGGGCCGGGCGGACGACCAGGTGAAGCTGCGGGGCTACCGGATCGAGCTGGGTGAGGTGGAGGCGGCGCTGGCCGGCTGCCCGGGGGTGGCGCATGCGGTGGTGGTGCTGCGGGAGGACACGGCGGGTGACCCGCGCCTGGTCGGCTACGCGGTCGCGGAGCCCGGTGCCGGGGTGGATCCGGCGGAGCTGCGGGCGGTCGTGGCCGGCTCGTTGCCGGAGTACATGGTGCCGTCGGCGGTCGTGGTGCTGGAGGCGTTGCCGTTGACGGTGAACGGGAAGCTGGACCGTCGGGCGCTGCCCGCGCCGGTGGTGGAGGCGGGTGGTGTGTATCGGGGTCCGTCGTCGGTGCGGGAGGAGGTGTTGTGCGAGGTCTTCGCGGAGGTGCTCGGGGTTGCCCGGGTGGGGGTGGATGACGACTTCTTTGCTCTGGGTGGGCATTCGCTGCTGGCGGTGTCGTTGGTGGAGCGGTTGCGGGCGCGTGGGGTCGCGGTGAGCGTGCGGGCGTTGTTCTCCTCGCCGACGGTGGCCGGGTTGGCGGCGGCTTCCGCGTCGGCGGGTGTCACCGTCCCGGCGAACGGCATCCCGGCCGGCGCGACGGAGGTCACGCCGCGGATGCTGCCGCTGGTGGACCTGACCGACGAGGAGCTGGCGCGGATCACGGAGGTCTTCCCCGGTGGTGCGGCGAACATCGCTGATGTGTATCCGCTGGCGCCGTTGCAGGAGGGGATCTTCTTCCACCACCTGATGGCGGAGGGCGGCGACGGCCAGGACGTCTACGTCCTGCCCACGGTGCTGACGTTCGACGGTCGGGCGCGGTTGGATGCGTTCCTGGGGGCGTTGCAGCAGGTCGTGGACCGGCACGACATCCTGCGGACGGGCGTGTTCTGGCACGGGCTGCGCGAGCCGGTGCAGGTCGTCGCCCGCCACGCCACCCTCCCCGTCGAAGAGATCAACCTCCAGGCGCTCCCCGCCGAGGGCGGTTCGAGGCTCGACGCAGTGGCTCGCCTGCTCGCTGCGTGCCCGGCGTCGATGGACCTGACCGACGCGCCGTTGCTGCGGGCGCGGATCGCGGCGGAGCCGGGGTCGGATCGGTGGCTGCTCCTGCTGCAGCGGCACCACCTGGTCACCGACCACACCGCGCTGGAGGTCCTGCTCCAGGAGATCCGCATGCTGCTGACCGGCCGTGCGGCCGAGCTCCGTCCGCCGCTGCCCTTCCGCGACTTCGTCGCGCAGGCCCGGCTCGGCGTCCCGCGCGAGGAGCACGAGCGCTACTTCGCCGAGCTGCTCGGTGACGTCAGCGAGCCCTCCGCCCCGTTCGGCCTGCTGGACGTGCGTGGCACGGCCTCGCGGGTGGTCGAGGCCAAGCGTCCGCTCGACGTCGAGCTCGTCGCTCGGGTGCGGGAGCAGGCACGGCGGCAGGGGGTGAGTACGGCCACACTGTTCCATGTCGCCTGGGGCCGGGTGGTGGCAGCCACCTCCAACCGTGACGACGCCGTCTTCGGCACGCTGCTCTTCGGGCGGATGAATGCCGGCAGCGGTGCGGACCGGGTGCCGGGGTTGTTCATTAACACCCTGCCGGCCCGCGTCCCGACGGCCGGGGTGCCGGTAGTGGACGCGGTGCGGGCGATGCGCACGCACCTTGCGGAGCTGCTGGTGCACGAGCACGCCCCGCTCGCCGTCGCGCAGAAGGCGAGCGGCATCGGCGGAGCCGCCCCCCTCTTCACCGCTCTGCTCAACTACCGTCACAACCAGCTGGGCAGCGGGGCCGGGACGGACGACGCACCCGGAAACGCCCTGCCCGGTGTCGAGGTCCAGCATGGCCAGGACCGGACCAACTACCCGCTGACGATGTCGATCGACGACGACGGCACGGCTCTCGAGATCACCGTCCAGGCGGTCACGCCGATCGACCCGGTACTGGTCTGCTCCCTGGTGCACACCAGCGTGGAGGGGCTGGTCGGCGCGTTGGAGACGGCCCCGCAGACGCCGCTCGACCGGATCGGCGTGCTGACGGACGACCAGCGCCGGACGCTCCTGACCGACTGGAACGACACGGCGGCCGAGAGCCCGGCCGTCACCCTGCCGGAGCTGTTCGAGGCCCAGGCCGCACGGACCCCCGAGGCGGTCGCTCTGGTCCAGGACAGCATCGAGCTCACCTATGCGCAGCTGAACGCCCGGGCGAACCGGCTGGCGCGGCTGCTGGTGCAGCGCGGCGTGGGACCGGACGCGCTGGTCCCGGTGCTGATGCAGCGCTCCGCCGATCTGGTCGTCGCACTGCTGGCGGTGATGAAGGCCGGTGGCGCCTACGTCCCCATCGACTCCCGGGCCCCGGGCAGCCGGATGGGCGTGGTCTACCAGGACACCGGTGCTGCCCTGCTGCTGGTCGACGGCGCCACCCGGGGACACGAGTTCGTGCGGGCTGTCGCCGCCGCCGGGGCAGATGTCCTGCTGGTGGACGCGGAGTCCGGGACCGGCGGAGCGGAGAACCTGGCCGTGGCCCGCCACCCGGACCAGCGGGCCTATGTGATGTACACCTCCGGCTCCACCGGCGTGCCGAAGGGCATTGCCAACACCCATCGCGGGGTGGTGGATCTGGTGTCCGACCGCTGCTGGCGGGAGACGGATCCGCAGCACGTGCTGTTCCAGGCGCCGCACGCCTTCGACGCGTCGGTCTACGAGCTGTGGCTGCCGCTGACGGTCGGCGGCCGGGTCGTGGTGGCGCCGGAGGGCCGGCTGGACGCTGCGGGCATCCGGGCCCTCCGGGCCCGGCACGGCCTGACCCACGTGCACCTCACGGCCGGCCTCTTCCGGCTGTTGGCCGAGGACGACCCGACCGCCTTCGCCGGCATCGAGGAGGTCGGCACCGGCGGCGACGTCGTGCCCGCCTCCGCCGTCCGCCGGGTGCTGGACGCCTGCCCTGGCATCGTCGTCCGCAACACCTACGGTCCGACCGAGACGACGCTGTGCGCGACTCAGGTCCCCGTGGTCGACCGCGATGCCGTCCCGACGGTGCTGCCGATCGGTCGGCCGATGGACAACACCCGCACCTACGTGCTGGACGCGGCGCTGTGCCCGGTGCCGCCCGGCACCGAGGGGGAGCTCTACATAGCCGGGACCGGGCTGGCTCGGGGCTATCTCAACCGGCCCGACCTGACCGCGCAGCGGTTCGTCGCCGACCCCTTCGGGACCATGGGCGCACGGATGTACCGCACCGGTGACCTCGCCCGCTGGACCGCCGACGGCTACCTGGAATTCGTCGGCCGGGCCGACGACCAGGTCAAGATCCGAGGGTTCCGGATCGAACTCGGCGAGGTCGAGGCGGTGCTGGGCCTGCATCCCGCAGTTGCGCACGCGACCGTCCTGGCCCGCGAGGACCGTCCGGGCGACAAGCGGCTGGTGGCCTACGCCGTTCTGGCCGATACGGCCGAGCCGGCCGGTTCACCCGATTCGGCCGGTTCGGCCGAGGCCCCGGTGACCGCCGACGACCTGCGGCGGCACATCGCGGCCTCGCTGCCCGACTACATGGTCCCGACCGCCGTGGTCCTGCTGGACGTCCTCCCGGTCACACCGAACTGGAAGGTGGACCGGAAGGCCCTGCCGGCCCCCGAGATAACGGTGGCCGTCTCCGATCGGGCGCCGTCGACGCCGCAGGAGGAGCTCCTCTGCGAGATCTTCGCCCAGGTGCTCGACCTGCCGAAGGTCGGGGTCGACGACGACTTCTTCGCTCTCGGCGGGCACTCGCTGCTGGCCACCCGCCTGGTCAGCCGGGTCCGCGCGCAGCTGAAGGTGGAGCTGCCGATCCAGGTCCTCTTCGAGGCGCCGACCGTGGCCGCACTGGCCGAACGACTTGCATCAATGAAAAAGGCCAGGCCCGCGTTCCGGCCGATGCCCAGGCAGAGGGAGTTCTGATGATTCCGGTTTCTTTTGCGCAGCAGCGGCTGTGGTTCCTCGGCGAGCTGGACGGCCCGAGCGCCCTCTACAACATCCCGTTGGCGCTGCGGCTGACCGGGGTCCTGGACTCGGAGGCCCTGGCCGCGGCACTGCAGGACGTGGTGGGCCGGCACGAGGTGCTGCGTACGGTCTTCCCTGCGGTGGACGGCATGCCGCACCAGCACATCCTTGAGCCGGACGAGGTCGGCCCGCTGCTGACGGTCGTCGACGCCGCCGGGCTCGACCCGGCGGAGGTGCAGTCCGCGGTGGTCGAGGCATCGCGCTGCGTCTTCGACCTGGCCGCCGAGGTGCCGCTGCGGGCCTGGCTGTTCCGCACGGCCGCCGAGGAGCACCTGCTGTTGCTGGTGGTCCATCACATCGCCGGTGACGGCTGGTCGATGGGACCGCTGGCCCGCGACGTTTCGGCGGCCTACACGGCGCGGCTGGAGGGGCGTGCCCCGACCTGGGTGCCGCTGCCGGGGCAGTACGCCGACTACGCGCTGTGGCAGGCAGAGCTGTTGGGCGAGGAGGACGACCCGGAGAGCGTGCTGTCCGAGCAGTTGGCCTACTGGCGGGCTGCACTGGCGGATCTCCCGGAGGAGTTGGCACTGCCGGGCGCCCGGGTTCGTCCGGCGGTGGCGAGTCACCGCGGCGGGACGGTCGAGTTCACCGTCCCGGCCGCCTTGCACGCGCGGTTGGCCGGGCTGGCACGGGCCGAGGGCGTGACGCTGTTCATGGTGCTGCAGGCGGCGCTGGCCGTGCTGCTGTCACGTCTCGGCGCGGGCACGGACATCCCCATCGGCACGCCGGTCGCCGGGCGGGTCGACGAGGCATTGGACGACCTGGTCGGCTTCTTCGTCAACACCCTGGTTCTGCGGGCCGATCTGTCCGGCTCCCCGACCTTCACCCAGTTGCTGCAGCGGGTGCGCAGGGCGAGTCTCGGGGCCCTCGAGAACCAGGACGTGCCCTTCGAGCGGCTGGTGGAGACCCTGGCGCCGACTCGCTCCATGTCCCGCCACCCGCTCTTCCAGGTGATCCTGTCGCTCCAGAACAACGCCCAGGTCCGGCTGGACCTGCCCGGCCTCCGAACGGTACCGCTGACTGCGGGCCAGGCCCCGGCCAAGTTCGACCTGGCCGCCACCCTGGCCGAGAACTTCGGCCCGGACGGTACGCCGGCCGGGCTGGACGGCAGTCTGACCTTCGCCGTGGACCTGTTCGACGCAGCGGATGTGCAGTCGCTTGCGGAGCGGTTTGTGCGGGTGTTGGAGGGTGTGGTTGCTGATCCGGCCGGGTCGGTGGACCGGGTGGATGTGTTGGGCGGGGTGGAGCGTGAGGGGCTGCTGCGCGGCTGGAACGGCACGGATGTGGAGTTGCCGGCTGCCGGGTTGGCGGAGTTGTTTGCGGTGCAGGTGGGGCGGGTGCCTGATGCGGTGGCGGTGGTGTGTGGGGGGGTTGAGCTGAGTTTTGCGGAGTTGGATGCGCGGGTGGGGGTGTTGGCGCGGCGGTTGGTGGGGTTGGGGGTTGGTCCTGAGGTTGGTGTGGCGGTGTTGGTGGAGCGTTCGGTGGAGTTGGTGGTGGCGTTGTTGGCGGTGGTGCGGGCGGGTGGTTTCTATGTGCCGTTGGATCTGCGGTATCCGGTGGCGCATCGTGCGTTGATTGTGGCGGAGACGGGTGCGGGGGTGGTGTTGACGGATGGGGTGCTGCGGTCGCAGGCGGAGGAGTTGGGTCTGTCGGTCGTGGTGGTGGGTGGGGAGGGGGAGCGGGGTGTCGTTGCGGGGCTGCCGTTGGTGGTTCCCGGTGCGGGTGGGGACGGGTTGGCGTATGTGATGTATACGTCGGGGTCGACGGGGCGGCCGAAGGGTGTGGCGGTGACGCAGCGGGATGTGGTTGCGTTGGCGTTGGACCGTCGGTTCGCGGGTGGGGCGATGGATCGGGTGTTGGTGCACTCGCCGCACTCCTTCGACGCCTCCACCTTCGAGATCTGGGTACCGCTGTTGACGGGGCGTCAGGCCGTCGTCGCCCCCGCCGAGGAGCTCACCGCCTCCGGCCTGGCGCGAGTTGTCGCGGCGCATGGGGTGACCGGACTGTGGCTCACGGCCGGGCTGTTCGGTTTCTTCGCGGAGGAGGATCCCGCCTGCTTTGCCGGCGTTCGGGAAGTGTGGACCGGCGGCGACGTCGTACCGCCCGCCATGGTGGCACGGGTCCTGGAAGCCTGCCCGGGCACGGCCGTCGTCAACGGCTACGGACCGACGGAGACCACGACCTTTGCGCTCACCCACACGGCCGCTGCGCTGTCCTCGAAGGACGCTGACCGTAGCGTCCTGCCGATCGGTCGTCCGTTGGACAACACGTTTGTGTATGTGCTGGATGCCGGGTTGGGTCCGGTGCCGGTGGGTGGTGTGGGTGAGTTGTATGTGGCTGGTGCGGGTGTGGCTCGGGGGTATCTGGGTCGGCCGGGGTTGTCGGCGGAGCGGTTTGTGGCGGATCCGTTCGGTGCGGCAGGGGCGCGGATGTACCGGACCGGGGATCTGGTGCGTTGGAATGCCGATGGCGAGGTGGAGTTCGTCGGTCGGGCCGACGACCAGGTGAAGCTGCGCGGCTTCCGGATCGAACTGGGCGAGGTGGAGGCCGCACTCACAGCGGATCCCGCCGTGGCGCGCGCGGTGGCCCTGGTGCGGGAGGACGCGCCGGGTGACCGGCGGCTGGTCGGATACCTGGTAGCAGCAGACGGCGGCTCCCTGGACACGGCTGCGCTCCGCCTTCGACTCGCGGGTTCGCTCCCGGAGTACATGGTGCCGTCCGCGCTGGTGGCTCTGGACGCGCTGCCGCTGACGACCAACGGCAAGGTGGATCGTCGGGCGCTGCCGGTTCCGGAGGTGCGGGGGGACGCGGACGGATTTCGGGAGCCGTCCTCCGTGACGGAGGAGCTGCTCTGCGAGGTCTTCGCTCAGGTGCTGAACGTGGCGCGGGTGGGAGTGGACGACAACTTCTTTGCTCTGGGCGGGCATTCGCTGCTGGCGACGCGGCTGGTGAGCCGGATCCGCTCGGTGCTGGGCGTCGAGTTGTCGATCCGTGCCCTGTTCGAGGCCCCCACGGTCGCGGCCCTGGCAGTCCGACTGGACACCGGTGGCCGCGTTCGCCCGGCGCTGGTCGCGACGCCGTGTCCGACGGCGGCCGAGCCGATGCCGGTGTCTTTTGCGCAGCAACGGCTCTGGTTCCTGGGTCAGTTGGAGGGGCCGAGCGCCGTCTACAATATTCCCTTGGTGCTGCGGTTGGGTGGCCGCCTCGACGTGGCGGCGCTGAGTGCGGCGCTGATGGACGTGGTGGGCCGGCACGAGGTGCTGCGGACGGTGTTCGCTGCGGTCGACGGGCAGCCGTGCCAGCTGGTTCGGGGTGTGGAGTCGATCGGTTCGCTGTTGACCGCGGTGGACCTGGAAGGCGCTGGACCAGAGGCCCTCGCGAAGGCGGTGGCCGGGGCAGCGGGGTACGTCTTCGACCTGGGCTCCGAGGTGCCGCTGCGGGCGCAGCTGTTCCGAGTGGACCCGGAGCAGCATGTGCTTGTGCTGGTTGTCCATCACATCGCTGGTGATGGCTGGTCGTTGGGTCCGTTGGCGCGGGATGTGTCGGTGGCCTATGCAGCGCGGGTGGCGGGTTCGGCTCCGGGGTGGTCGTCGTTGCCGGTGCAGTACAGCGATTATGCGCTGTGGCAGCGGGAGTTGCTGGGTGAGGCAGCCGATCGGGACAGTCTGCTGTCGGAGCAGTTGGCGTACTGGCGTGGGGTGTTGGCGGGTCTGCCGGAGGAGTTGGTGCTGCCGACGGACCGGTTGCGTCCGGCGGTGGCGAGCCGTCGGGGTGGGATCGTCGGTTTCTCGGTGCCGGGTGGGTTGCATGGGCGGTTGGTGGCGCTGTCGCGGGCTGAGGGTGTGACGGTGTTCATGGTGTTGCAGGCGGCGTTGGCGGTGCTGCTGTCGCGGCTGGGTGCCGGGACGGATATTCCGATCGGTTCGCCGGTGGCGGGTCGTACGGATGAGGCGTTGGACGACCTGGTCGGGTTCTTCGTCAACACCCTCGTCCTGCGGACGGATGTGTCGGGTTCCCCGTCGTTCGTTGAGCTGTTGGGTCGGGTGCGGGAGGTGGGTCTGGGTGCGTTCGCGCATCAGGATGTGCCGTTCGAGCGGCTGGTGGAGGACTTGGCGCCGGCGCGGTCGATGGCGCGTCATCCGCTGTTCCAGGTGATGTTGACGCTGCAGAACAATGCGCAGGCGGTGCTGGATCTGCCGGGCCTGGAGGTGGAGGCGGTGCCGTCGGGTGAGTTGGCGGCGCGGTTCGACCTGGCGTTCACGTTGAGTGAGGTTGTCGGCGATGGCGGGATGCCGGTCGGCCTGCGCGGGACGTTGACGTTCGCTCGGGATCTGTTCGACGTCGGGTCGGCGGGGCAGTTGGCTGAGCGGTTTGTGCGGGTGCTGGGTGTGTTGGTGTCTGAGCCGGGGCGGTCGGTGGATCGGGTCGATGTCCTGGATGAGGCTGAGCGCGGGCGGATTCTGGGCGAGTGGAATGACACGGCGCATGTGGTTCCGGCGGGCACGTTGCCGGTGTTGTTCGAGGCGCAGGTGGTGCGGTCGCCGGGTGCGGTGGCGGTGGTTGATGGTGCGGGGTCGCTTTTGTATGGGGAGTTGAATGCGCGGGCGAATCGGTTGGCGCGGTTGTTGGTGGGTCGGGGGGTGGGTCCGGAGTCCTTGGTGGGGGTGTTGATGGGGCGTTCGGTCGATTTGGTGGTGGCGTTGCTGGCGGTGTTGAAGGCCGGTGGTGCGTATGTGCCGATCGACCCGGACTATCCGGCCGACCGCATCGCCTACATGCTCGACGACGCCCAGCCTGCGGTGGTGCTGACGACGGTCGACTGTGCCGGGATCCTGGCGGGGGTACCGGGGGTGCAGACGGCGGCGGTTGACGACTCGGGGGTGCTGGACTCCCTGGCGGAGCTGGGCACGGGCGACCTCACCGATGCGGAGCGGCACGCGCCGTTGGACGCCCGTCATCCGGCGTATGTGATCTATACGTCGGGGTCGACGGGGCGGCCGAAGGGTGTGGTGGTGGCGCATGGGGGGTTGGTGAACTATGTGTCGCGGTGTGTGGTGGCGTATCCGGAGTTGGGTGGGAGCACGTTGCTGCATGCGTCGATCTCGTTCGATGCGGGTGTGACGGGGTTGTACGGGGCGTTGGTGTGTGGTGGCCGGGTGTTCGTGGGGGCGGTCGACGAGGGGCTGCCGGGGTTGTTGGGCGGGGAGCGGTTGTCGTTCCTGAAGGCGACGCCGAGTCATCTGTCGTTCATGGGCGGGCTGGCGGGGGAGTGTGCGCCGGTGGGTCGGATGATGGTGGGTGGTGAGGCGTTGGGTGCGGTGCAGGCGGGGCAGTGGCGTGCGGCGCATCCGGGGGTTGAGGTGGTGAACCACTACGGTCCGACGGAGGTGACGGTCGGCTGTACGGACTTCCTGCTGGGTGGGGAGGACGTCGTGGGCGGTGGTTCGGTGCCGATCGGTCGGCCGATGTGGAACACCCGGGCGTATGTGCTGGACGCGGGGTTGGGGCCGGTGCCGGTGGGGGTTGCGGGTGAGCTGTACTTCGCGGGGGCGCAGTTGGCGCGTGGGTACCTGGGTCGGCCGGGGTTGTCGGCGGAGCGGTTCGTGGCGGACCCGTTCGGTGCGGGCGGGACGCGGATGTACCGCACCGGCGACCTGGCGCGGTGGCGGGCGGACGGAAATCTGGAGTACGTCGGCCGGGCCGATGAGCAGGTGAAGCTGCG
Source organism: uncultured Actinomycetota bacterium (assembly GCA_963743515.1). Lineage (GTDB taxonomy): Bacteria > Actinomycetota > Actinomycetes > Streptomycetales > Streptomycetaceae > Streptacidiphilus. The sequence goes on along the minus strand of CAVUQN010000027.1, from coordinate 43,234 downwards.
GGGCTACCGGATCGAGCTGGGCGAGGTGGAGGCCGCGCTCGCGGGCTGCCCGGGGGTGGCGCATGCGGTGGTGGTGCTGCGCGAGGATGCGCCGGGTGACCCGCGCCTGGTCGGCTACGCCGTCGCCGAGCCCGGCGTGGACCTGGACCCGGCGGGGCTTCGCTCGGTGCTCGGCGGCTCGTTGCCGGAGTACATGGTGCCGTCGGCGGTCGTGGTGCTGGAGGCGTTGCCGTTGACGGTGAACGGGAAGCTGGACCGTCGGGCGCTGCCCGCGCCGGTGGTGGAGGCGGGTGGTGTGTATCGGGGTCCGTCGTCGGTGCGGGAGGAGGTGTTGTGCGAGGTCTTCGCGGAGGTGCTCGGGGTTGCCCGGGTGGGGGTGGATGACGACTTCTTTGCTCTGGGTGGGCATTCGCTGCTGGCGGTGTCGTTGGTGGAGCGGTTGCGGGCGCGTGGGGTCGCGGTGAGCGTGCGGGCGTTGTTCTCCTCGCCGACGGTGGCCGGGTTGGCGGCGGCTTCCGCGTCGGCGGGTGTCACCGTCCCGGCGAACGGCATCCCGGCCGGCGCGACGGAGGTCACGCCGCGGATGCTGCCGCTGGTGGACCTGACCGCTGAGGAGCTGGCCGGGATCGTGGGGGTGTTCCCGGGTGGTGCGGCGAACATCGCGGACGTCTACCCGCTGGCGCCGTTGCAGGAGGGGATCTTCTTCCACCACCTGATGGCGGAGGGCGGCGACGGCCAGGACGTGTATGTCCTGCCCACGGTGCTGACGTTCGACGGCCGGGGGCGGTTGGATGCGTTCCTGGGGGCGTTGCAGCAGGTGGTGGACCGGCACGACATCCTGCGGACGGGCGTGTTCTGGCACGGGCTGCGTGAGCCGGTGCAGGTCGTCGCCCGCCACGCCACCCTCCCCGTCGAAGAGATCAACCTGGACACCGGTCTCGGCGACCTCGCTGACCGGTCCCTCGATGCCGTTACGCGGCTGCTGGCCGCACCCCGCTCGTCCATGGACCTGAACCGTGCGCCGCTCCTACGGGCGCGGATCACGCCCGAGCCGGGGTCCGATCGGTGGCTGCTCCTGCTGCAGCGACACCACCTGGTCAGCGACCACACTGCGTTGGATGTGTTGATGGGTGAGATCCGGGCGATCCTGGCCGGGCGCGGCGGTGAGCTTCCCCTGCCGCTGCCGTTCCGCGACTTCGTCGCGCAGGCCCGGCTCGGGGTCCCGCGCGAGGAGCACGAGCGCTACTTCGCCGGCCTGCTCGGCGATGTCGACGAGCCGACCGCCCCGTTCGGTCTGCTGGATGTGCGCGGGGACGGTTCCCGGGTGGCCGAGGCGCGGCGTCCGCTGGACGCGGAGCTGGCGGCTCGGCTGCGCGAGCAGGCCCGACGGCTGGGTGTGAGCCCGGCGACGCTGTTCCACGTCGCCTGGGCGCGAGTGGTGGCAGCGACCTCCAACCGTGAGGACGTCGTCTTCGGCACGATCCTCTTCGGGCGGATGAACGCCGGCAGCGGTGCGGACCGGGTGCCGGGGTTGTTCATCAACACCCTGCCGGTGCGGGTGCCGACCGCCGGGGTGGGGGTGGAGGAGGCGGTGCGGGCGATGCGCACGCACCTCGCCGAGCTGCTGGTGCACGAGCACGCCCCGCTCGCCATCGCCCAGCGCGCCAGCGGCATAGGCGGCACGGCTCCCCTCTTTACCACCCTGCTCAACTACCGCCATCACCAACTGCCCTCCGGTGCCGGCTCAGTGACCGAGGCGGCCCTGCCCGGCATCGAGGTCCGGCACGGTCGGGACCGGACCAACTATCCGCTGAACATGTCGGTCGACGACAACGGCACCGGGTTCGCCCTGACCGTGCAGGTGGTCGACCCGGTCGCGCCCGAGCTGGTCTGCGACCTCGTCGCCACCGCCCTGGCCGGGCTGGTCGACGCGCTTGAGGTGACGTCACAGACGGGCGAACAGCCGGCCCTCGCCGCCATCGACGTCCTCACGGATGCCCAGCGGCAGACCATGCTGACCGAGTGGAACGACACTGCGGCGGAAGTCCCTGCGGCCACGCTGCCGGAACTGTTCGAGGCCCAGGTCGCCCGGACGCCGAACGCGGTCGCCCTCGTCCTGGATGAGGACGAGTTCACCTACGGCGAGCTGAATGCGCGCGCCAACCGGTTGGCTCGGCTGCTGGTGCAGCGCGGTGTGGGGCCGGAGTCAGCGGTCGCGGTGCTCATGGAGCGGTCGGTCGAGATGGTCGTCGCCCTGCTGGCCGTCCTCAAGGCCGGCGGGGCCTACGTTCCCGTCGACCCCGACTACCCGGCCGAGCGGATCGCCGTCGTGCTGGCGGACGCCCGGCCCTCGCTGCTGCTGGCGACGGTCGCGTGCGCTGCCGCTGCGGGGGAGTTCACCGGGGAGCGGTTGCTCGTCGACGATGCGGAGACGGTCGCGGGTCTCGCCGCACTCGGGACGGCCGATATGGCAGCCGCCGAGCGGCAGCCGGCGCTGACCTCGCTGAATCCGGCGTATGTGCTGTTCACCTCCGGCTCGACGGGCCGTCCCAAGGGCGTCGCGGTTCCGCACGCCGGGGTGGTCAACCTGCTGCGGCGACTCCAGCACGACCACCGGCTCACCACTTCGGACCGGGTGCTGCAGAAGACGCCGTTCGGCTTCGACGTTTCGGTGTGGGAGTTCTTCTGGCCGCTGATGGAGGGCGCGACGCTGGTGCTGGCGCGTCCGGGCGGCCACCACGACCCGGCCTATCTGGCCGAGGTGATCCGGCGTCAGCGGATCACCGTCACCCACTTCATCCCCTCGATGCTCCAGGCCTTCCTCCGCGAGCCCGCCGCAGCCTCCTGCGGCGGCCTGCGCGTGGTGTTCAGCGGCGGCGAGGCGCTCACCGCCGAGCTTCGCGACGCGTTCCGCCGGGTGCTCGACGTGCCGCTGTACAACCAGTACGGGCCGACCGAGGCATCGGTCGACGTGACGTCCTGGTCGTGTGCGGCAGAGAGCGACGGCGCGACCGTGCCGATCGGGCGGCCGGTGTGGAACACCAGCGCGTATCTGCTGGACGCCGGACTGCGTCCGGTGCCGGTCGGCGTCGCGGGCGAACTGTACCTGGCGGGAGTGCAGTTGGCGCGCGGCTACCAGGGCCGGCCCGGCCTGACCGCCGAACGCTTCGTGGCGGACCCGTTCGGACCGGTCGGGACGCGGATGTACCGCACCGGCGACCTGGCGCGGTGGCGGGCGGACGGAAATCTGGAGTACGTCGGCCGGGCCGATGAGCAGGTGAAGCTGCGGGGCTACCGGATCGAGCTGGGTGAGGTGGAGGCGGCGCTGGCCGGCTGCCCGGGGGTGGCGCATGCGGTGGTGGTGCTGCGGGAGGACACGGCGGGTGACCCGCGCCTGGTCGGCTACGCGGTCGCGGAGCCCGGTGCCGGGGTGGATCCGGCGGAGCTGCGGGCGGTCGTGGCCGGCTCGTTGCCGGAGTACATGGTGCCGTCGGCGGTCGTGGTGCTGGAGGCGTTGCCGTTGACGGTGAACGGGAAGCTGGACCGTCGGGCGCTGCCCGCGCCGGTGGTGGAGGCGGGTGGTGTGTATCGGGGTCCGTCGTCGGTGCGGGAGGAGGTGTTGTGCGAGGTCTTCGCGGAGGTGCTCGGGGTTGCCCGGGTGGGGGTGGATGACGACTTCTTTGCTCTGGGTGGGCATTCGCTGCTGGCGGTGTCGTTGGTGGAGCGGTTGCGGGCGCGTGGGGTCGCGGTGAGCGTGCGGGCGTTGTTCTCCTCGCCGACGGTGGCCGGGTTGGCGGCGGCTTCCGCGTCGGCGGGTGTCACCGTCCCGGCGAACGGCATCCCGGCCGGCGCGACGGAGGTCACGCCGCGGATGCTGCCGCTGGTGGACCTGACCGACGAGGAGCTGGCGCGGATCACGGAGGTCTTCCCCGGTGGTGCGGCGAACATCGCTGACGTTTACCCGCTGGCGCCGCTGCAGGAGGGGATCTTCTTCCACCACCTGCTGGCAGCCGGGGACGGCGGTGAGGACATCTACGATCTCCCGACCGTCCTGGCCTTCGACGGTCGGGCGCGGTTGGATGCGTTCCTGGGGGCGTTGCAGCAGGTCGTGGACCGGCACGACATCCTGCGGACGGGCGTGTTCTGGCACGGGCTGCGTGAGCCGGTGCAGGTCGTCGCCCGCCACGCCACCCTCCCCGTCGAAGAGATCGACCTGGAGGCCGACCGCGACGACCAGCAAGGACGCGATGCGGCGGCGCGGCTCCTGGCGGTGCCCCGACCGTCGACGGACCTGACCCGCGCGCCCCTCCTGCGGGCGCGGATCGCGGCAGAGCCGGGGTCCGATCGGTGGCTGCTCCTGCTGCAGCACCACCATCTCGTCAGCGACCACACGGCGTTGGACGTGCTGATGGGTGAGATCCGGGCGATCCTGGCCGGGCGCGGCGGTGAGCTTCCCCCGCCGCTGCCGTTCCGCGACTTCGTCGCGCAGGCGCGGCTGGGCGTCTCCCGCGAGGAGCATGAGCGCTACTTCGCCGGCCTGCTCGGCGATGTCGACGAACCGACGGCGCCGTTCGGCCTGCTGAACGTGCGCGGGGACGGTTCCCGGGTGGCCGAGGCGCGGCGTCCGCTGGACGCGGAGCTGGCGGCTCGGCTGCGCGAGCAGGCCCGGCGGGTCGGGGTGAGCCCGGCGACGGTGCTCCATGTCGCCTGGGCCCGGGCGGTCGCGGCGACCTCGCACCGCGACGACGTGGTTTTCGGCACCGTCCTCTTCGGGCGGATGAACGCCGGTAGTGGTGCGGACCGGGTGCCGGGGTTGTTCATCAACACCCTGCCGGTGCGGGTGCCGACCGCTGGTGTGGGGGTGGAGGAGGCGGTGCGGGCGATGCGTGCGCAGCTCGCCGAGCTGCTGGTGCACGAGCACGCCCCGCTCGCGCTCGCCCAGCGCGCCAGCGGCATCGGCGGCACGGCCCCGCTCTTCACCGCCCTGCTCAACTACCGCCACAACGGCCGCCCCGCCGAGCCTGACGGTGCACCCGCCACCGGCGGCCGTCCCTCGGGCATTGAGGTGCGGCACAGCCGGGAGCGCACCAACTACCCGCTGACGATGTCGGTCGACGACAACGGCACCGGCTTCGTCCTCACCGTTCAGGCGGTCTCGCCGATCGACCCGCAGTCGGTCGTGGACCTGACCAGCACCGCGCTGGAGGGGCTGGTCGCCGCGCTGGAGTCAGCCCCGCACACACCGCTTGACCGGGTCGACGTCCTCGACCGGGACGAGCGCGAGCGGCTGACGGGCGCGTGGAACGACACGGCGACGGAACTTCCCGCCGTCGGCCTGCCGGAGCTGTTCCGGGCCCAGGCGGCGCGGACGCCCGATGCGGTGGCCGTGGTCTGCGACGGCGTCGAATGGACCTTCGCCGAGCTGGACGACCGGGCCGGGCGGCTCGCCCGGCACCTGGTCGAGCTGGGTGCGGGTGCGGGTGCGGAGCGTGGGGTGGCCGTGCTGATGCAGCGTTCCGCCGACCTGGTCGTGGCGCTGCTGGCGGTGGTCCAGGCCGGGGGCTACTACGTCCCGCTGGACTCCCGTTACCCGGAGGCTCATCGCGCGCTGATCGTGGCGGAGACCCGCGCCGATGTGGTCTTCACCGATGCCGCCCACTACGAGCAGGCGCTCGGACTGGGCCCGGCGGTCACGGTCGTGGTCGTGGACAAGGCCGTTGCCGAGGAGCAGCCGCTGACAGCACGTCAGATGGGACTCGGCGCCGACGCCGAACGACTGGCGTACGTGATGTACACCTCCGGTTCGACCGGGCGGCCGAAGGGCGTCGCGGTCACCCAGCGGGATGTGGCGGCGCTGGCGCTCGACCGCCGCTTCGCGGGGGAAGGGCTGCGACAGGTGCTGCTGCATTCGCCGCACTCCTTCGACGCCTCCACCTTCGAGCTGTGGGTGCCGCTGCTGACCGGCGGCCGGGTGGTGGTCGCACCCGAGGGCGAGCTGACGGCGGCGTCCCTGGAACAGACACTGGCGGACGGCGGGGTGACCGCACTGTGGCTGACGGCGGGTCTCTTCGCGCTGATCGCCGAGGAGTCGCCGGGCTGTTTCGCCGGCCTGCGCGAGGTCTGGACCGGCGGTGACGTGGTGTCACCGACCGCTGTCGAGCGGGTACGTGCGGCCTGTCCGGGTATCCGGGTGGTCAACGGCTACGGCCCCACCGAGACCACCACCTTCGCGACCACCCACACCGTCACCGCACCGGCGGGGTCGGACGCGCTGTCCGCCGGGCCCGCGCCGCGCGCGCTGCCGATCGGGCGTCCGCTGGACAACACCCGGGCCTACGTCCTGGACGCGGCGCTGCGCCCGGTGCCGGTGGGCTGCGCCGGCGAGCTGTACCTCGCCGGCTCCGGTCTGGCCCGGGGCTACCTGGACCGCCCCGGGGCTGACCGCCGAGCGCTTCGTCGCGGATCCCTTCGGCCCGGCCGGGGAGCGGATGTACCGCACCGGCGACCTGGCCCGCTGGTCCGCCGCCGGGGAGCTGGACTTCCTCGGGCGGGCCGACGACCAGGTGAAGCTGCGCGGCTTCCGGATCGAGCCGGGCGAGGTCGGGGCCGCGCTCGCCGCCCTCCCCGGCGTCGCCCAGGCCCTCGCGGTGGTCCGCGAGGACGTTCCCGGCGACAAGCGCCTGGTCGGCTACGCAGTCCCCACCGACGAGGCCCGGGCGGACGGTTCGCTCGACCCGGCGGTGCTGCGCGCCGGGCTGGCCGCCGCGCTGCCGGAGTACATGGTCCCGGCCGCGATCGTCGTGCTGCAGGCGCTGCCGCTGACGGTCAACGGCAAGCCGGACCGCCGGGCGCTGCCCGCGCCCGAGCTGCCCGCACCCTCGGACCGGACGCCGCGCACACCGCAGGAGGAGGTGCTGGCCGCGCTGTTCGCCGAGGTCCTCGGCCTCGAGCGGGTCGGCATCGACGACAGCTTCTTCGACCTCGGCGGCCACTCGCTGCTGGCCACCCGGCTGCTCAGCCGCCTCCGTACGGTCCTGGGCGTGGAGGCGGCGCTGCGGGACCTGTTCGAGGCGCCCACGGTGGCCGCGCTGTCGGAGCGGCTCCGCGAGGGCGCCGGACTCGGCGACAAGTTCGCCGAGCTGATGCCGCTGCGCCTGGAGGGCGACCGCGCGCCGGTGTTCTGCGTACACGCCGGGTACGGGGTCGGCCTGGGCTACAGCCGGCTGCTGCCGCACCTGCCGGGCCACCCGCTGTACGCGCTGCAGGCCCGGAGCCTGACGCCCGGACGCGACCAACTGCCGGCCACGGTCGAGGAGATGGCTGCCGACTACGTGGCCCTGATCCGCACGGTCCAGCCCTCGGGCCCCTACCACCTGCTGGGGCACTCCTTCGGCGGTCTGGTCGTGCACGCCATGGCCGCTCAGCTGCAGGGGCTCGGCGAGGAGGTCGCGGTGCTGGCGGTGCTGGACACCTACCCCTTCGCCGCCTACGCCGCGCCGATGGTGGAGCGCGACGAACAGGAGACCCTGGGCGTCTTCCTGGAGCTGTTCCAGGCCTCGCGCCCGAGCCCGGAGGGGGTGCCGCTCACCCGGGAGCAGGTCGTCCGGACCCTGGTCGACAGCTCCTTCTCCTCCTTCGCGGCCGAGGACCTCGCCGCGATGGGCGACGCCTGGGAGCGCCACATCCGGATGATGCGGGACTTCACCCCGGGGCTGTACCGGGGGGACGTGCAGTTCTTCACCGCGACCCGGAAGCGCGCCGCCGACGCCCCGACCGCCGAGGCCTGGAACGAGCACGTCGACGGCCGGATCGTCGACCGGCACCTCGACGCGACGCACCACGGCCTGATGGACGCGGTGCCGATGGCCGAGATCGGCCGCGTCATCGCCGAGGAGGCGAGCCGGATACGCGGCTAGCCCGACCGGAGCCGTCCGCCCCGGCCGTTCGTGCTGATGCGACCGGTCGGGGCGGGTTTCGGCGGCGGCTCAGGCGTCCTCGGTGACCACCTCGACCCGGTCGGGGTAGAAGGCGACATGGCCGGCGATGGCGGCGACCGAGGGATACGGCTCGCGGTAGCCCCATACGGCGTCGGCCAGTCGGCCGCTCGCTTCCGCCTCCGCACCCGCCCCCGCCTCCTCCCCGGCCTTCGGCAGGACGATGCTCCAGTAGGAGGCGTCGCCCTTGTAGGGGCAGTAGGTCTGGGTGTCGGTGGCGACGAGCAGGGCCGGGTCGACGTCCTCGAGCGGGATGTACTGCACCGGCGGATAGGACGCCTCGCGCAGCGTCAGTGCGCGGGTGCTGTCGGCCACCACCGTGCCGCCGACCCGGGCCACCACCCGGGCGGCGGTCGGCTCGACGGTGATCGGATGGTCGGGTCCGGGGATTCGTGGTTCGCGCGTGCCCATCTGGCTCTCCTCGCCTGCGGTCGACGTGCTTGCCTCAAGGGCAGCGGTCGAACGCCGCGACTTGTTCCCGCGCATCCCCCGTTCCGGTGCATCCCCCGTTCCAGCTCAGCTCCGTGAGCGGAGCCGCTTCAGCAGCGCGATGTCGCGGGTGTGCAGGGCGCCCTCGACCCGGTCCGGGGCGTCCCGGTCGTCCGGGGTCTCGATGATCAGTGGGACGCCCTCGGTGGCCGGGTGGGTGAACAGCCCGGCGAAGGGGTCCGCGCCGATGTGTCCGGCGCCGATGTTGGCATGGCGGTCCTTGCAGGCCCCGGTCACGTCCTTGGAGTCGTTGGCGTGGATCAGCCGCAGCCGTCCCGGCCCGGCCGCGGCGACCAGTTCGTCCAGCATCCCGGCGACGCCGCCGGGCGCGGCCAGGTCGTGTCCGGCCGCGAAGGCGTGGCAGGTGTCCAGGCAGACGCCGACCAGCGGGTGGCGTTCCAGCGCCTCGGTGTAGTCGGCGAGGTCGCCCATCCGTGCGCACAGCGAACTGCCCTGCCCGGCCGTGGGTTCCAGCAGCAGCCAGGGGGCGTCCGGACCGTAGCCGCCCAGCTCGTCGAGCAGCGGCAGCATTCCGTCGTGCACCTGGCGCAGCGCCTCCGCCGGGCTGCCGCAGAGCGCGGAACCGGTGTGCACCACCACGCCCTTCGCGCCGATGGCGTGCGCCCGGTGCAGCGAGTGGCGCAGCGACTCGCCGGAGCGCTCGCGGGTCGCGGCCGAGTCCGAGCCGAAGTTGATCAGGTACGGGGCGTGCACATAGGCGGTGATGCCGCGCTCCGCGCAGCCCGCGCGGAAGGCCTCGTCCTGCCGGGGGTTGCCGGCCGGGGTCGCCCAGCCCCGGGGGTTGGCGACGAAGACCTGGACGCTCTCCGCGCCCACCTTGTCCGCGTAGGCCAGCCCGGTGCCGGCCAGCCCCCGCCCGGCGACGGGGACGTGGGCGCCGATCGGATTGCGCGGCGTGGACGTGATCATCCTCCGAGCATCGCACAGCACGCTCTCGGCATCAGACCTGGACCGTCGGACCTGGACCGTCGGACCCGCACCCTCAGGCCTGGACCTGGGCCAGCCAGTCCAGCGTGCCGCGGGTCTCGGCGACCAGCGGGTGGTGCGGGCCGTGCAGCCGCTCGGCGTCCAGCAGGAGGCGCAGCAGCAGCTCGCGGGCGCCCGCCCGGTCGCCGGTGCCGAGCAGCAGCCGGGCCGTCCGGCGGCGGATCTCCAGCGGCAGCGTCGGGTCGGCGGCTGCCTGCTGCTCGAACTGCGGCAGCAGCGCCCGGTACTCGACCAGAGCGGGCAGCGCCTCGCCCAGCAGCTCCAGGCACTGGGCCGCCTCGTAGCGGAACCGCAGCACGCCGGGGTCGCCCGGTCCCACCTCGGCCGCGGTCTCCAGCGCCAGCCTGCGCAGTTCCGGGAGCGCGGCGTGGAACTGGCCGTCCTCCATCAGCGTTGCCGCGTACTGCTTGCGCAGCATCCTGACGACCGGCGAGTTCGGGCCGTGCTCGGCCGCAGCCATCGGTACGGCGTCGCCGAGGACCTGTACGGCCTGGGTGATCCGGCCGGAGTCGAGCAGGCGCTTCACCTCGTCCACCGCAGCGGCGACCGGCAGCGGGCGGACGGCGGGGGACGGCCCGGCGACTGGTGCAGGTGTCAGGACAGTGCCGGTCGTCCGGGGGTCGGGCCAGGGCGCGTACGGGCGCCGGAACGGACGGGTGGGGTCCATCGGCTCGGCCGGTCCGCCGAAGCCGGCCGGGCCGGCCAGCAGCGGGGCCAGGTGCCGGTAGACCTCGTGCGCATCGGCGGGCCGGTGCTGCGGGTCCTTGGCGAGCAGCCGGAGCACCAGCGCCTCCAGCGGCTCCGGCACCTCGGGCCGGAGCCGGCGCAGCGGCAGCGGCGGCTCGTAGAGATGGCGGTGGAGTACGCCGAGCGCCGATCCCCCCGGGAACGGGACGCTGCCGCTGAGCAGTTCGTGCAGCACCGCGCCCAGCGCGTAGAGGTCGGTGCGCGGGCCGACCGCGCCGCCCATGGCCTGCTCGGGGGCCATGTACGAAGGGCTGCCGATGGGTGAGCCGGTGTGAGTGAGCCGGGTGGTGTCCGCATCCAGGACGGCGGCGACGCCGAGGTCCAGCACGACCAGGGTGCCGTCCGGACGCAGCATCAGGTTGCGTGGCTTCAGGTCCCGGTGGACCACCGGCACCGCGTGCACCGCCGCCAGCACCGAGCACAGCTGCGCCGCCACCGCGACCGCCCACGGCCAGGGGTAGGGGTCGTGCTCGGCGAGGTGGTCGGCCAGGTCGGCGCCCGCGATGTACTGCATCACCAGGTACAGCTCGTCGCCGTCGCTGCCCGCGTCGTGGACGGTGACCAGGCCCGGGTGGTCGACCTGGGCGGTCACCCGCCACTCGCGGGTGAAGCGGCGGCGCAGCTCGTCGGCGTCCTCCTTGGCCGTGGGCTGCTCGGGGCGGAGCAGTTTGACGGCGACCCGCCGGTCCAACCGGCTGTCGTACGCCGACCAGACCTGGCCCATGCCGCCCTGCCCGATCAGCGTGGCCAGCTCGTAGCGTCCGCCGACGGTCCGTCCGTTCACCGCCCCTGCCCCTGCTGTCGCTGCTGCTCCTGCTGCTGCGTCTGCAGATAGGCACTCAGCTCGTCGAGTTCGGCCCGGACCTGACCGATGCGGTCGTTGGCCGAGGACGCGGGTCCGGGGATGGGCGCAGGCGCGGGCCTGGGCGCGGGCGTGGACGGCGGAGCCGGGGGGACCGGGTAGGGCGGCGGCGCCGAGTACGGCGGAACGCCCGCGTTCGGGTACTGGTACGGGGCCGGGTACGGCAGCGGATGTCCGGGAACGGGAAGGTAGGCCGACGCGGACCGCCCGTTCTGCCAGCGGAGTTCGGCGACCAGGAAGTACAGCGGGCAGAGCAGGGCGAGCCCGAAGATGTCCATCAGGCCGACGGCGGTCTGCCAGCTGTCGTCGTCGCTCGTCGCGATCAGGGCGAAGCCCGCGACGGACAGCAGGGCCACGACGCAGCACAGCACCCAGTCCACCGCCCGGCGGCGGACCGCGGCCACGCGGACCAGCGGCACGAAGGCCAGGAAGCCGAGGGTGCACGGCGGCACCGCCATCAGCAGGATGCGCAGCGCCACGACTCCCACCTGCGCCGCCGGGCTGCGGCGCGGAGGCGGTATCGGGCGGTGGCCGGCCATGGCGTGGCTCCTGGCGGTGGGGGCGGTGCGGGGCGCTGCGCGGTGGTGCGGGCAGTGGGGTGAGCCTAGCGATTCCGCCGCCGACCGCGCGCACCGCCTCAGGACGGGCGGACGCTGCCGTCGGTCAGTCCGTCGTACAGGCCCTGGACGAGCTGCCCGCCGAGCGTGCCGGCCAGCCGCAGGGCCTCCTCGAACGCGGCGAGGGTGCGGAACCGCTCGCCGTAGCGCCGCTGCTCGGCCAGGGGCAGCCGGGGGAGCTGGAGTCGGCGCACGTCCAGCCGGGTGGAGCTGGTGGTGAAGCTGCTGGCCTGCCGGTTGTTGGCGGTGCCGCGCAGGAACCCGGCGAGGAACCAGGGGTCCAGCGCCTCCGGGTCGGGACGCAGCAGGTAGACGTTGCGGCCCAGCGCGGCGCCCGCCGCGGTGCGGTCGACGATCCGGGCCACCGCGCCGCGGCCGAGGACCGGGACGACGACATCGCCGAGGCTGGTGAGGACGGGCTCCTCCTCGTCCCCCTCCGGCAGCAGGCCCGAGGGGGGATTCCCGGCGACCACATCGTGCTCGGTCAGCACGGCCGGGACTGCGGCACCGCCGGGGACGCCGCCGGCCGGGACCGCGCCCGCCCCGCCGGCCCGCATCAGCAGCGCGCCCGCACGGGCGAGTTCGCCGACGCTGGTCAGCGGCCAGTGCGCGGGAGCTCCGCGCTCGCCGCCGATCGGCGCCAGTTCGACGGTGCGCTGCAGGGTGTCGGTGAGCCTGGCCCGGATCTCGTCCAGCACACCGGCCCCCTCGCCGACCGGCGACGGTGGCAGGTGGCGGGCGGGGGCGAGGTCGACGTCGTCGTCCAGCAGGTCGATCAGCGGCAGGGTGCGGCTGACACCGGGGCGCTCCGGCAGCGCTCCGTGCCGGTCGAAGGCGCGCCAGGCCTCCAGCACGGTCGTGCGGACCGTCTGCCAGGGCAGCTTCTCCTGGGCGGTCGGCAGGTCGCTGGTGTCCACCAGCAGCAGTTGCTGCGGCTGGGGCAGGCCCGCGCCGGGACGGCGCAGCACCCACAGGTGCAGCGGGATGCCGTACGGCGGGGCGACCCCGGCGGGCAGGGCGATGACCGCGCGCAGCGCCCCGCGACGCAGCAGGTCGGCCCGGATCCGGCGGCCGGAGCGGCGGGAGGCGGCGGCGGGCGGCATCAGCAGCACGACCGTGCCGTCCTCGCGGGCCCGGGCCAGGGCGTGCTGCACCCACGCCAGTTCGGACTCGGTGCGCGGCGGGAACCCGTACTCCCAGCGGGCGTCGTAGGCGAGTTCGTCGTGGCCCCAGTTGCGCTCGTTGAACGGCGGGTGGCAGAGCACGGCGTCCGCGCCGAGGCCGGGGAAGGCATCGGCGCGGAGACTGTCGCCGACCCGGACGCGGACTGGGCCGTCCGCGCGGAGGGCGAGGCGCAGGGCGGTCAGCGCGGCGAGGTCGGGGTCGGCCTCCTGGCCGCAGACAGCCCCAGTGGCCTCGTGGCCGGAGACGGTTGCCCCGGCCCCGGCCCCGGCCCCGGCCCCGGCCCCGGCCCCGGCCCCGGCCGCGACCAGGAGGCCGCCGAACCCGCAGGCCGGGTCGAGCACGGTCCGGCCCGCGCCCGCGCCGACGCAGCCGCCCCCGGCGAGCTCGGCCATCAGCTCGGCGGGCTCCGGGGGCGTCAGCGTGTACTGGCGCGGCCCGGACTCCAGGTGACGCCCCAGCAGGAACTCGTACGCCGACCGGGGGCCGAGCTCGCCGGCCAACTCGGCACCGCTGCGCAGCAGCGTCAGCCGGGCCGACAGCTCCTCGGCGGTCGGCACCGGCACCGGGTGGTCCTCGCCCAGCCGGTCGCGCAGCACCTCGGCGAGCAGCAGCGGCAGCCGGTCGGCCGGCCCGTGGCCGGTCGCCCCGGCTCCCACGGTCGCCTCGGCCAACTCGGCCCAGGACCGCGGCTGTTCGCGGATCAGTAGCAGCACCGCGCCGACCAGCCGCAGCGCGGTGGCGGCCCCGGCGGGGTCCTGCTCCACCTGCTGCCAGACCCGTTCGCGCAGCGGGACGCTGCTGAGCTTGCCCTGGGCGCGCAGCCACTGCTCGACCTCGTGCAGGGCGAAGGTCGGACTGGTGTCGGTGCCGCCGACGGCTGTGGGGAAGTCCGCGTGCCGGCGGCGCCAGTTGCTGACCGCGGCGCGGCCGACCCCGGCCAGCCGCGCGATCCCGCCCGCGGTCACCTCGGTGCTGCTGTCCGGCGTCCTGTTCTCCGGCACGTGCGGGCCCTTCTGCGGCGGGGTGGGCGGCTGACGCCCGATCATACACACTCGCCACGACCGGATCGCTTCACACGTATTTACCGTGTTGACGCGGTTCACAGTCCATGGTCTGATTGCCCCGCCGGTCACCGGTAATCCCGTCAGCGCTCAGCCCGGAAGGGGCACTTCCGCATGTCTCGACACCCTCGCCGTACCGTCATGGCAGCCCTCTGCGCCACGGCAGTTGTCGGGCTCGCCGCCTGCTCCTCGGCCACCCAGGCGTCCACCTCCACAGGAGCCCCGGCCGGCAACAGCACCAAGGCCGCCGCTGCGGCGGACCCCAACGCCGGTCTGCCCACCGGCACCAAGCTGACTACCCTGCTGCTGCCCGCCGACGCGATGCCGGGCTCGCTCAAGCCGGATCCGACCGGCTCCGTCAACACCGGCACCACCTTCAACGAGCCCTCCTCGGCGGCGGTCCCGGCCTCGAAGGCCTGCCCCTCGCTGAACGGGACGGCCTGGATCAACGCCGCCGGGATCGGCAGCGGCTCCTTCGCCGAGGGCGACTTCACCGACAGCTACAACAACCTCCTGGGGCAGGAGGTCGACGCGTTCCGGGGCAGCAACGCGCAGACCGTCATGACCAACCTGCGGCACGTCTTCGCCGAGTGCGCCACCTTCCAGCTCAACCAGGGCGGCAAGAACTACACCCAGAAGCTCACCACCAAGACCCTGCCCGGCGTCGGGGACGACACGGTGGAGGCGGTCTTCACCTCCCCCTCGTTCCTCGGCGGCACCACCCTGGTCGCCAGCCGGGTCGGGAACCTCGTGGTCACCGTCATCTACAGCGACCAGAGCAGCACCGGCGGGGCGGCCGTGGGGCTGGCGGAGCGCATCGTCAAGAACGCCGCCGCCGCCGTCGCTCACTGACTGCCCTGTCCCAGCCCCGAACGCCGGCCGCCGGGGGGCGGCACGGCAGCCCGCCCCGGACCGCCCCGGCGACACGGCCCGGTGCGGGTCGGGGCGGGTCGGGGCGGACCGTCCCGCGCCGGGCGGCGCCCCTGGCCCGGCGGTAAAATCCAGACATGGGTGAGCGACTCGTCGCGCCCGGCGCGCCTCAGCTCCTGCTGGAGACCGACGGCGATTCCCAACTGATCAGCCCGAGCCGCAGCTACCACGTCGGCCGCGACCCGGTGAGCGACATCGTGCTCGACGACCCCCGGGTCTCCTGGCACCACGCGGTCCTGCACGCCGGCGACGGCCACTGGGTGCTCGACGACAGCGACAGCACCAACGGCACCTTCGCCGAGGGCCGTCCGGTGCACCACCTCGACGTCGGTCCCGGCAGCGTCGTCCGCTTCGGCAACCCGTCCGACGGCCCCCGGGCCGTGCTCAGCCTGCTCCCGCAACCCACGGCGCACGCGGACGCGGCCTCGGCGCTCACCGCCATCACCGGCTCCCACCGGCCGCCGACCGCCATCCGGCAACTGCCGGAACGGCTGACCCGGATCGGCCGCGCCGCCGACAACGACCTGGTCGTCGACGACCTCGCGGTCTCCCGGCACCACGCCGAGCTGCGGGCCACCCATGACGGCCGCTACGAGATCGTCGACCTGCGCAGCCACAACGGCACCTACCTCAACGGCACCCCGGTCGTCCGCTCCCCGGTCGGCGAGGGCGACCTGATCGGCATCGGGCACTCCATGCTCTGCCTGGTCGGCGACCAACTGCAGGAGTTCGTCGACGACGGCGCGGTCTCGCTCGACGTCCAGGGCCTACTGGTCCGGGTCGGCGGCGGCAGGGGCGACGGCGGACGGACGCTGCTGGACCGGGTCTCCTTCCCGGTGGGGGAGAAGTGCCTGCTGGCCGTGGCCGGACCCAGCGGCGCCGGGAAGTCCACCCTGCTCAACGCCCTGACCGGACTGCGGCCCGCCGACGAGGGCACCGTCCGCTACGACGGCCGCGACCTCTACCGGGACTACGCCGAGCTGCGCAGCCGGATCGGGCTGGTCCCGCAGGACGACATCCTGCACACCCAGCTGACCGTCCGCCGGGCCCTGCGATACGCCGCCGAGCTGCGGTTCCCCGGCGACACGGCGGAGTCCGAGCGCCGTGCCCGGGTCGAGCAGGTGATCACCGAGCTCGGCCTCGGCCCGCGCGCCGACCAGGTGATCTCCAGCCTGTCCGGCGGCCAGCGGAAGCGGGTCAGCGTCGCCCTGGAGCTGCTCACCAAGCCCTCGCTGCTCTTCCTGGACGAGCCGACCTCCGGCCTCGACCCCGGCATGGACCGCTCGGTCATGCGCATGCTCCGGGACCTCGCCGACGACGGACGGACCGTCATCGTGGTCACCCACAGCGTGCTCAGCCTGGATGTCTGCGACCGGCTGCTGCTGCTCGCCCCCGGCGGTCGGATCGCCTACTACGGTCCGCCCGGCGAGACCCTCGGCTTCGTCGGCTTCGACCAGTGGCCGGAGGCGTTCGAGGCCTTCGAGCAGGACCCGGACCGGGACTGGGCCGGGCAGTACCGGGCGTCCGCTCCCTACCGCCGCTACATCGCCTCGGCGATGGCCCAGCCCGGCCAGGTCGGCGCCTCGCCGAGGCCGGCCCTCCCGCCGCCGACGGCGCAGAGCTGGGGCTCCCAGCTCGGCACCCTGGTCCGCCGCTACGCCTCGGCGCTGGCCGCCGACCGCACCTTCCTCGCCATCATGATCGCCCTGCCCTTCGTCATGGGCGCGATGACCCACGCCCTGGCCGGCAGCCGGCTCGACCAGAACTCCGCACTGAACGCCCTGCTCATCCTGTGCGTCGGGGGCGTGCTGACCGGCGCCGCCAACGCGGTCCGCGAACTGGTCAAGGAACGGGTGATCTACCAGCGCGAGCGGGCCGTCGGGCTCTCCCGCTCCGCCTACCTCTGCTCGAAGATCGTGGTGCTCGGCACGGTGACCGTGGTCCAGGCCGTGGTCCTCACCATGGTCGGCCTCGGCGGCGTAGACCTGCGCCCGCAGGGCGGCTCCGGGGTCTTCCTGCCGCCGCTGCTGGAGATCACCCTGGCGATGGCACTGCTGTCGTTCACCGCGATGATGCTCGGCCTGCTGATCTCCGCGCTGGTGCGCAAGGAAGAGGTGACCATGCCGCTGCTGGTGCTGCTGGCCATCGTCCAGGTGGTCTTCTGCGGCGCGCTGCTGTCGCTGAACGGCGTCCCCGGGCTGGACCAGCTGTCCTGGCTGGTGCCCGCGCGCTGGGCGCTCGGCGCGATGGCGGGCACCATCGGCCTGCACGAGATCGTCCCCGGCAAGCTCACCGCCGATCCGCTGTTCGCCCACAGCGCGGGCGTCTGGCTGCTCGACCTGGGCATGCTGGTGGTCCTGTCGTTGCTGCTGGGACTGCTGGTGCTCCGGCTGCTGCGCCGGCACGAGCCCGCGATCATGCGTCGCTAGGACGCCGACGGCCGCCGTTGCAGGTGTCCGCGCCGCATCTACCGAGAGGGCCCGCCGATGAACCCCACGGAGTTCCAGCCGACCCATGTGGTCCCGCCCTCGGGGCTGGCGACCTGGGCCGCGCCGGACCCGTCCCGGCCCTCGGCCGCGCTCGACCCGCTGCTGCCGGTGCAGGCGGTCGAACACCTGGGGGACTGGACCCGGATCCGCTGCGCCAACGGCTGGAGCACCTGGGTCGACGGACGGCTGCTGGTCGCGCTCCCGCGCAGCCCCGACGGCACGGCGGCCCCGCTCACCGCAGCGACCGACCCGCGCCCGCTGCTCGCCCGGCTGGAGCAGGCGCTGGCCGGCTACCGGCGGCTGCTGGACGAACTCGCCGCCGGGCGGCTGGAACTGGAGGCCTTCCATCGGCAGGCGGCTGGCTTCCGGGTCGGGGCGGTGGTGGACGGTGCCTCCGCCTGGCTGCTCGACCTGGAGCGCGAGCGCTGGTACTACTGCGCCGGCGCCGGACTCCAGCCCTACGCCACCGTGCAGGCGCCCTCGGGGACGGACGACGGCCCCGGAAGCGCACCGGGGGAGCGGGAGCGGGGTGAGCCCGGGTGACCGCCGAGCGCACGGAGATGATCGGCCGTCGCATCGCCGGCTACCGGCTGGAACGGGAGATCGGTCGCGGCGGGATGGCGGTCGTCTACCTCGCCGAGGACCTCGCCCTGGGCCGCCGGGTCGCGGTCAAGCTGCTCGCTCCGGAGCTCGCCCGGAACGACGTCTTCCGCAAGCGCTTCGCCCGTGAGTCCAGGGCGGCCGCCGCCATCGACCACCCGCACATCGTTCCGGTCTTCGAGGCGGGGGAGGCCGAGGACGTCCTCTACATCGCCATGCGCTACGTCCAGGGCCGCGACCTGCGGGCGCTGCTGGACCGCGAGGGCCCGCTCCCGCTGCGGAAGACGCTGCGGATCACCGCCCAGGTCGCCTCGGCGCTCGACGCCGCCCACGCCCACGACCTGGTCCACCGGGACGTCAAGCCCGGCAACATCCTGGTCGCCGAGGGCACCGACAGCGACCACCCCGAGCACGTCTACCTCACCGACTTCGGGCTGACCAAGAAGTCGCTCTCGCTGACCGGCTTCACCAGCATGGGCCAGTTCGTCGGCACGGTCGACTACGTCGCGCCCGAGCAGGTCTCCGGACGGCCGGTCGACGGGCGCTGCGACGTCTACAGCCTGGGCTGCGTGGTCTTCGAGGCCCTGTCCGGCGCGCCGCCGTTCCGGCGGGACGACGACTTCGCGCTGCTCTGGGCCCACCTCCACGAGCCGCCGCCGGCGCTCTCGGTCCTCCGTGCGGGGCTGCCGCCCGCGCTGGACGGGGTGCTGGCCACGGCGCTGGCCAAGGCGCCGGACGACCGCTACGACAGTTGCCTGGCCTTCGTCGCCGCGCTGCGCGAGGTGGCGGAGGGCGGCCCCGCGCGCCCGGTGCGGTACGCACCGACCCGCGCCGATTCCCCGGCACCTGTCGCGGCCCCTGCTCCCGACCCGCCGCTGCCGCCTGCCTGGGCGCTGCCGGTCTTCGCCATCGGCCCGGCCGGACAATCGTCCTGACTACGCTCCCGGGCGCGGCCCGGGCGGCGGCCCCGGCTCCGCCCTCGGCTCCGGTTCGGGGCTGCGGGCCAGGTACGGCACCAGCAGGGCGCTGAGGAAGCCGGCCACGGCTCCCCACAGCGCGCCGAATCCGATCATCCGCAGCAGGTCCGGGATCAGTGTCACCGAGCCGCTGACCGGTGCGCCGCCGCCGCTGCCGGACCCGCTTCCGCCGCCCAGCAACCCGGCCAGGCCGCTCACATTGCCCACCCCGAGCAGGGACAGGCCGTAGGAGGCCGAGACCCGGGTCAGCAGACCCACCAGCAGCATGGTCAGCGCCAGCGCGATCCCGGTCCGCAGCGCATGCTGCCAGGGCCGGGGCCGGACGTGCGCACGCAACGCGGTCACCACAGCGCCCGCCAGCAGCAGCACGCCCGCCAGCACCGGCAGCAGCCAGACCCAGCCGTCCTGGCGGGCCAGACTGCTCAGGTCGACCGTGGTGTCGGAGGTGCGCGAGGTCCCGAGGACGGCGGCGAGCGGCTCCGGCATGGGCAGGCCGATGCTGCCGCTCACATGGCCGTGCCAGGATCCGCCCAGGCCGACGCCCAGGGCGAGCCAGGCCAGGTTCGGCACCGCGAGGAAGACCACCGCGAAGGTCTCCCGGGCCTCGCCCCGGGTGACGGCGGTGACGATGCCGGCCACGACGCCGAGCACGGCGCAGACGAGCAGCAGCAGCACCATCGCGGCGGCGGACGGCTGGACCGCCGCGCGTCCGCGTACCAGCGCGACCGGCAGCGGCGTCCGGCGCGAGACGGCGAAGGCCAGCAGCAGCACGACCACCAGCCACAGCAGCCCCCAGCCCGCAGCGGCGGCCAGGTCGACCTGGAAGCCGACGGTCGGCGTCACCCCGATGGCGGAGCCGATGGTGTCGGCCAGGCCGTTGCCGGTGGAGACGGTGAAGCTGTGCCGGGCCTGCCAGGCGATCAGCAGTAGCGCCCCCACCCACAGCACCGCCGTCTGGACCACCGCGCCGAGCAGCTCCGTCCAGCCGGCCACCGCCCGGAAGCGGCGGGGCCGCAGAAAGCAGAACGCCGCTACCAGCGCGCCGACCAGGCCCACCGACAGCGGCAGCGCATCGATGCCGCCCTGGGCCTGGGCGAGGAACCCGGCGCTGCCGTTCACGTCGGCCGGGACGCCGAGCGCCATCAGCACCGTCGCCGCCAGCACGGAGGGGAAGGCGCCCCGGGGCAGCGAGTTGGCCTGGGCCAGCCAGAGGCCGATGCCGGCGGTCACGGCCATGGCCACCAGGGTCGCGACCACGGTGACGAGTGCAGCGGCCCAGCCGTACCAGGCCCCGGCCGAGGTCCCGGCGCCGACCCGGTGCTGGGTGACATTGCTCTGCTGCACGCCGGCTCCCGTAGATCGATGGTGGGCGTCGCTCACCTTCGGCGGACCGCTCCGGCCGGCCGATTTCAGCTTCGGCCACGCCGCCGGGTTCGGCGAGCCGGGCGGGCCGGTCGACCGACACGGCCCGGGCCAGCGGTTGCGACCGGCTCCGATCCGGCGCAGACAATGGAGCCACGGGGTTGGCGCAGGGGTTGACGGGGGCGCGCATCCGGCGCCGCACGAGATGGCGCGGGTCTTCCAGGCAAGTGGAGGCACGGCTCGTGAGTTCCCAGACTCCTTCGGACCCCAGTGCGGGCTCGAATTCGGACCCGAACGAAGTCCCGCCGTCCGGCCCGCCCTCGGGTCCGCTCTCCTGGCCGGCCGTCGTCCGGCCAGACCCCGCGACCCGCCTCCGGCGCGGGTTCGGGCCAGACCTCCAGTGGCCAGACCCCCAGCGCCGAGCCGCCCACGCAGGCATCCGGTCCACCGTCGAGCCCGCCCGGCGGACGCCGAATGGTGACCAGCTCGGCCGACGCCCCGAGGCAGCCCTGGTGGCGCCGGGGCCGCAGCCTCGCCCTGGTCGGCGGGTTGGCGGCGGTCGCCGTCGTGCTCGCCGTGGTGCTGACCGACCGCGCCGCCACGACGCCCGCACCGGCGGCCCAGAACGTCGCCCTCCAGTCCTCGTCGGACCCGGGCCCCGCCCCCTTCACTCCCACCGTCGCCAGGAGCACCCAGCCGACGGCCAGTCCGACGGCCAGCTCCGCCACCCCGACCAACGGGTCCTCCGGCACGGGTGTCGTCCACAACGGCGGCGAGGTGGGTCTCTACGGCGGCACCGAGCAGCTCTCCAGCTGCGATGTCGCCCAGCTGACGACCTATCTGACGGAAAACCCCGCCAAGGAGCAGGCCTGGGCCGCCGTGGAGGGCATCCAGCCCTCGGCCGTCCCCGCCTACATCAGCTCGCTGACGCCGGTGGTGCTGAACGTCGACACCCGGGTCACCAACCACGGCTTCGCCGCCGGTAGCGCGACCAGCTTCCAGTCCGTGCTCCAGTCCGGCACTGCGGTGCTGATCGACTCCCGGGGCCTGCCCCGGGTGCGCTGCGCCTGTGGGAACCCACTGCTGGCGCCACAGGCGGACAACTCCGCGACCCGGTTCACCGGCACCCGCTGGTCCGGCTTCCAGCCCGGGACCGTGGTGATCGTCGTCCCCTCGGTGACGGTGGTCAAGGTGGTCGTGCTCTACGACCCGGTGAGCGGCATCTGGTTCGGCCGGCCGATGGGCGGCCACGGCGGCTCCGACCACCGCGTCCCGCCCCCGGTCACCAGCCCCGCCCCCAGCAGCTCGACCTCGGGCGCGACCTCCGGCTCCGCCGCGCTGTCCCCGTCGACTTCCCCCTCGACGTCGACGTCCGGGTCGACCTCGGGCTCCCCGTCCCACTCGCACGGCCCGTCGCCCTCGCCCTCGTCGACCTCCCCTTCCCCGTCGTCGAGTTCACCGTCGCCGTCCCGCTCCTCGGCCGTGCCCTCGTCACCGCCCGCCTCCTCCTCGCCTCATACCTCCCCGGCGCTGCGGGTGGTGACCCCGCCCGTGCAGTCGTCCGTCGTCCCGCCGTCGCAGTCGATCGTGAACTCGGTGTCTGCGGGGGCGGCGACGCAGTGAGCGTCCCGGTGCCGGCCTCCTCGTAGCGCGGTCCTCCGCTCCCACCCTGGCGCTCGGCGCCTCGCGGGCGCACGCTGAAGGGAGGGAGCGCTGAGCCGTGGCAACCATAGGAAGCACCACCCCGCCGGCCGGTCGGATGAGCCCCGTCGGCAGTGTCGTCTGGGCTCTCGTCCCGCTGCTGACCGTCGGCCTGGGGACGATGGTCGCCCTGGGCTGGGCGGCGTACCGCCTTCGCTCCCGATGGCTGACGGTGTGCGCGGTGATCGCCTTCATCGTCACCGTCATCGTGCTGTGGCTGTCGAATTCCACCACCTCGTCGACGGCGAACAACCTCGACGGCACGCTCATCGTCGTGGTGCTGATCGCCTTTGGCCTCGGCATCACCTTCACGGTCCGGCACCGGCTGGTGCGCCCGGAGCCGACGCTCCTGGACACGGCGACCGCTCACCGGCGCTTCACGGTCAAGGCGCCGCCCCGCTCCAACGGCATCGATCCGGCGATCTCGCAGTCACTGGCCGGACGGCACCGCAGGGAGCAGTCACGGAAGATCGTGGAACAGGACCCGGCCCTCGCCCGTGAGCTCCGCATCGGCCGCCCGGACCTGCCGCGTCAGTTCGACGACGGCGGCCTCGTGGACGTCAACCACGTCCCGCTGGCGGTCATCGCCCACCTGCCCGGGATGACCAGGCAGGTCGCCGTGCAGATCGTCGAGGCGCGGGACCGGGCCAACGGCTTCTCCTTCGTCGAGGAGTTGACCGCCTGCACCGACCTGCCACCCGAACTGGCCGAGGAACTGGCGGAGCGGCTGATCTTCCTGAGCTGACCCGCGGCGACCAGGTCCGGTCACCAGTCGCGGGTGGCGATCAGCGCCTCCACGTCCGCGTCCCCGAAGCCGTAGGCCGAGGCGACGAAGAAGAAGTCCTCGGCTATCTCCTCGCGGGCGACGGTCTCGATCTCGCTGCCGGCCGCCTCGAACTCGGCCTGCAGGTCGTTGAACTCCTCCGTCGCGGCCTCCGTGAGGACATAGAGCGCGGCCAGGTCCGCGGGCCGCTCGGCCTCGATGCGCTCGCACAGGCGCAGCAGGACGTCCTTGCCCTTGTCCACGACCTGGTCGGGGAAGTACCCGTCGGCGTAGAGGCCCCGCAGAAAGGCGCGCTGCGCTACCCGCTCGTTGGTGATCGGCATGGGGGACACCTTTCGGTGCTGGTGAAGGCGACAGTGACGGTGTGACAGCACGATCCTGCACCCCACCACTGACATCACCGCTCCTCGCAAGGCGTTCAGCCTCTGTCGTGCCTATGGCCAACGCACACCACGCCCTCAGGGCTCCTGGTCGAGCCCCAGGACTCGGATGAGCTCAAGCGCTTCCATGATGATCGGCTTCATCCGGTCCGGCAGGGTGACCGATGCCATGCCCTCGGGTACTGGCCGCCCCTTCCGTTCGTCCTCGGTGGAGATCAGGCCCTTGATGACGAGGCTCCCGCTCTCGGTGTCGAGCCAGACAGCTGCGGGGCCGCCGAGCGGGTCACGGCCGACTAGGTGCAGGGGCACGGGGTCTCCTCGTTCGCGTCAGCTGCGCACGTGTGGTTGTGCCGCTTGACGCTTACGCAGGACGGACGGGCCGTCACAGAAAATCTACCCGTCTTGGAAATGCAAAACCAACCAGTCAAAACCTCTGTGCCGAGGTACTAGTTCCGCCTCGCCCGCAATCCTGAAGACCGCATCCGCCGACAACCTGGGTAGGGACGATAGAAACGCCCATTGGTCGTCGTAAGGTCTGAGCTTATCGCCAACGAAAACGCTGTTGCCGATCTCGCGAGCGTTTCGCTGCAACGGCAGCGCTATCAAATTGCCGAAGCCGCCAAGCGGCATCGTGTCCTGATTGGGAAAGAGGCGATCGTAAGAGGCGAAGCCGATCTCGGGGCGTTTTTCCATCGTCTCCGTAATCAGGGCGGAACCCATTTGCCTGGCGATCCTTGCCGGAACAGGCTCGGAGAAGAATATCCAGACATGGCCGCCGGTCCCCGATCTCGACCGCTCCAGGGCGGCAGAAACCCCTTTAGCATGACAGGCGTAAAGCAATGCCCTGGCGTCGTCTGCCCAGCTTTTCTTGTCGAAGTCCGCTGCAAGGAACCAGCACGTTTCGTCTTGCAGCAATGGATAAACCCCGGCGACGAAGTCGCCCGAGCGCGCATTGCCGCCGCGCAGATGCTTCTCGATGATTTCCTCGGACGGTGGGATGAACGCCTGGTGCGGACACTCTCCACATTTCACCTTTGGCTTGCCGCAAATCCCTTTCACCCATTCATTGGAGCAAGCCGGCGAATATCCCGAGCGTCCGGCCTTCCTGTTTTCCCATCGAACCGGAAAAACATCGGGACGCCCGGCGAACAGACGGCGGAACGACCCAATTTTCTCAGCCGATGAGGAGCTGTTGGTGACAGGGGCATCGGGAAAGGCAGTCCGCTCGGCTGCTTGGCGATCAGATATCAGCCTTTGCTCGAGCGTTTCCAGTTCACGCGCGAGCGCCATTCGCTCCGCATCCAGATCGGCCAACCGCCGTCGAATTCGCGCGATTTCTTCAGAGGCGTCATCCTTGTTCGCCAAAATCGCAGCTCATGCTTCCGGGTCCATGCCTCCAATCAATGTAGACAAAATACGGCTCGGGCTTAAGACGGATATGCGCGTCGACGCCGACCGTCGTTTGGAATTATGCGGAGCGCGACCGCGCCAAACCCCGCGCAAACGCTCGGCCCCCGCCCCGCCGCTCCGCATAACAACTCACTCCGCATAATCGGCCCGGCCGACGTAGATCCGGTGGCTGGGGGCGTTGTCGTTGGACCGGTTGGTCTCGGCGGCGATGCGGACGCCCTTGGTCTGAAGGCTCAGGGTGACGATCTCGCCCTGGAAGTCGCTGCCGACCTTCTTGAAAGAACCGATGTTAGCCATGTCACTTCTCCTTGCTGTTTTCGAGCCCGCGACCACCGCGGCCTCGATGGCGATCGGCAGGCCGGGGACGATCGACGACGCACCCGTTCGCGGCCGGAGCGCAGCGGAGGATGACGGCGGTGAGACTTTCTTGCCTCGCGAGGAATGGGCGGCCCGGGGTCCCCGCGCGACCTGTCGCGTGGGGTGGTCTCCCAGGGGAAGAAAGTTGATCCGACGGCGTTGCGGCTCAGGCGATCGAGGCGCAGCCGGTCTTCGGCCAGATCAAGCCAAGGAGAGGCCAGGTGCTCGCGTACTCAACAGCAGCCTCGGGAGAAGACGTGGCGGACGTCGGTTGTCCCGCGCAAGATGTCGGGCAGCCCGGGCGTAGAGAAAGAAACAACAGCGCAGAAAAAGGACGGCGCATCGTTCCGCGTCCCCCGGGCAGACAGCGCCGCTGCTGTGGACGTTCTGGCAGCCTGCCGAGAGATGTGGGCTGCCCAGAGCGCGTTGACGACTGCCGCGTTCTCGCTCAGGCGAGCGACCGTTGATCAAGCCGATCCGCAACTGAACGGCGACGAAGCGCCTGCTCACCCGTCCCTGGACGCGCGCACCGGCGACATCGACTGAGCCCGACCATCGCCAACCCCCTGCCCGAGGACCGGTGGGACAAACAGCGACATGCGCGCCCAGGCCGTCCCGCCGATGAAGATCGCGCCGATGCAGGCGAACGCCTCGCGCCAGGGCAAGGACGGCACACCGATCTGCGATAGACCTAGGACGGCATGATAGCCGGCGATCGCTGCCGGGACGGCATAGAGAAGCCCGATAGCGGCGCGTAGGATCAGGGGGCGGGCGGAGGCGAATGCGACCTGGCCGACTAACAAGGTGAGCGCGCCAACAGGGACGCCGACGACAAGTGCCCCGATGACGCCTGCGCCGCCGTGAAAGGCCGCCATGCCGGCGGTCAGGCCGAAGACGAACGGCAGAGCATAGACAATGAGCGTGAGGATCAGCCAGCAAAAGAAGCCGATTCCGAACACACTGAGGATGAGTCCGAGGACGAGCAAGGTGGTTGCTCCGTGACAAAAGATGTGACGGTTGCGCCTTCCACCACCACCACGGCTCGGTCCGAAGTATAGCTAAAGACGGGCAGCGAAGGGAGGGGGAAATCCGTCCCAGCCGGACGCTACAGCCGTCACTGGCATCCAGAGCGCCGCCGGCAGGAAAGGAAGAGCGAATGACGAAATCCATGGTCAAGATCGACCTACCCGTCTCGCAAATCCGGCGTTATCTGGAGCCAGGCCCGATCGTGCTGGTGTCCTCCGCGCTGGATGAGAGGCGCAACATCATGACGATGGGTTGGCATATCGTGATGGAGTTCACCCCGTCGCTGATCGGGTGCGTGATCGCCAGCGGCAATCACAGCTTCGATCTCATCCGCAAGAGCGGCGAGTGTGTGATCAACCTGCCGACGACGACGCTCACCGACACGGTTGTCGGCATTGGCAACACGAGCGGTTCGGAGATCGACAAGTTCGCGCATTTTGGCCTCACGGTGCAACCGGCCGAGCGCGTGAAGGCGCCGCTGATTGCGGAGTGTCATGCGAACCTCGAATGCCGCCTTTCCGATGACACGCTGATCGACAAGTACAACTTCTTCATTTTCGAGGTGGTGAAGGCGCATGTCGCCAAGTCGCCGAAGCACCCGGAGACGCTGCACTACACCGGCGATGGCGTGTTCATGGTGTCGGGCAAAATCATCAGCCGGCGATCACTGTTCCGGCCGGACATGCTGTAGTCAGCCGATTTTCGGACCGTGGGGCCTGATGGTGCTTGGTGACCGAGGCTCGGACTACGAGAGCCGCAGATCGCAATGTCGGCGATTTGTGGCTCAGCGGACCGTGGTGCTGCGTGTATTGGGCCGCACGGTGTCGGGCGATCCGCAGGCCTCAAAGTTGCTGCGCCTTTTCCGGCGTGATCGCTGCGCCTGTGCCTTTGAACGCGCTGTCACGGCAGGTCGAGTGCAAATTGAGCGACGATGGCCGCCTCTGAGCCGCCAGCATCGCCAATGATATCGAGCGCTTGTCTGAAGTCACCGACGCTGAGCTTCATGGTGTCGCCTCCATCGAACATCATCGGAAGAGTGAGCGGCTGCGGGCGGCGCGTCAATCGAGACCTTCGTCACCGCCTGTCTGAACCAAACGGGAGTGGGTGGCGTTTACGCGCCCCCTTCGCCGAATTTCCAGACCGGGACGCCGAGCTTTTTGGCCTTGTCGCCGAGGTTGGCCTGGATGCCGGTGCCGGGGAAGACCATGACGCCGATCGGCAGGACCTCTAGCATCGCGTCGTTGCGCTTGAAGGGCGCGGCCTTGGCGTGTTTGGTCCAATCGGGCTTAAAGGCGATCTGCGGAACCTTGCGGTTGTCGGCCCATTTGGCTGCGATCAATTCGGCGCCCTTCGGCGAGCCACCGTGCAGAAGCACCATGTCGGGGTGCTTTGCGTGGACCTTGTCGAGCCGATCCCAGATCAGGCGATGGTCGTTGAAGTCGAGCCCGCCGGTGAAGGCGATCTTCGGCCCGGCCGGCGGCAGCACCTCGTTGTTTGCCCAGCGCTTGGCGGCGATGAAGTCTCGGCTGTCGATCATCGCCGAGGTCAGATTGCGGTGGTTGACCATCGAGCCTGAGCGTGGGCGCCAAGCGGAATGGGTGTGACGTTCGAAATTGTCGGCGGCTTGGTTCCGGAAGAACTCCATGCTGTCCCTGCGCCCGATGAGCGTCTGGCCCTCTGCCGTGAGGCGCTCGAGTTCGACCGAGCGGATTTCGGAGCCGTCCTGTTCCTTCTGACTGCGACGCTGCGCCTGCTCGTTGTCGTCGAGTTCGCGCTCGATCCGGCCGATGGCGCGGTGGAAGACGTTGGTGGTCGACCAGAGCAGGTCTTCGAGGTCGGGTTCGAGGCGGGTGTTGGCCAGCGTTACGACAAGGGCATCGAAGATGTCGGAGACGGCGCCAGCGATGATCTGAGCTTCGGGCAGTGGTCTCGGGTCAGGTTCGTCCTGGAAAGGGCGAAAGCCGTAGAGCTGGAGTTCGGAAAGAACATGATCGGTCGGGGATGAGGTGTGCGGCGGCTCATAGCCGGCGTCTTCGTGGCCGGTGGTCATCATCGGTGCTTCCCTTCGTCGGATCGGCCGCGCCCATCGCGGCCTTCGTGGCGACGAAAGGCAACGGGCGGGCCGGCTCTGCACCCGCAGCGAAGCGAAGGGCCGAAGCATCAGCGGAGGAGGGCGGAGACCGGCTATTTTGTTTCGCGATGTAAAGCGCTCCCTCTGGAGCGCGACGGAAAATAGCTGGGCGCAGCCATTGCCGAGACGGGCCGTTTGCTGCCTCGATCGCCCTCTCAGAAGGCCCTGGGCGTGGTCCTCTCCGACGCCTGTGGGAAGTGACGTGATCCGATACGATGCGAGACCGGCGCTGCCGCTGCCCTCATCCCCCTTCAGGTCTACGCCGCCATCTCCATGAAGCGAGCGACGTCCTGTGGCGCGATCTGCACCCGGAGCGCTGCCCGAAGAGCATCCACGCCCAGCAGGCGCAGATCTTCGTTGAAGTCCCCGAGCGCTGGCGACAGCGTGATCGCTTCGATCCCGGACTCCTGCGCCCGGTCGATCAGTGTCGCCATCGCGGCGTCGCCTGCCGGATCGTCGTCACGCGCGATGTAGAGCCGGCGCAGAGTGTCGGGGAACAGGATGGCAGCGAGATGCGCGGCCGAGAGCGCCGCCGCCATCGGCATGTTGGGCAGTGCCGACCGCAGCGACAGCATGGTTTCGATGCCTTCTCCAGCCGCCACGACCTCACCCGCCACACCGAAGCGAACAGCGTGCCCAAGCAGGTCGCCCATGGCGCGTCGTGGAGTGTCCACCGGCGCCTTGCCGAGCATTGTCGCGTGGAAACCGCTGGGATCGAGCCAAGTCCGATGTGCGCCGGTGAGCCTGCCGTCGAAGTTAGTGACGGAGGCGATCATCGCGGGCCAGGTCTCGGTCGGGCTGTACTCGTCGGGTCGAAAGTAACAGCGCGGGTGGAACCGCAACGAGCCGGTTCCGTGCAAAGCCGTAATGCCGCGTCTGCGGAGGTACGCCTCGACGAGAGTGCCCGAAATCGGCTGCGACATGGCGAATAGCCGCCGTGCCGCTTCCGGTGATCCAAGCGGCGCTGGTGCTGGCATTTGCCGTGGCTGAGATTCTGGCTCCGGATGTGGCGGACTGAGGAAGCCCCTCGCCTCGTCGGCGACGTCTTTGAAGTCGACCAGGCGCAGCTTTCGCGAATGATGTCGAGCAATTCGCCATGTTCGCCCGTGGCCGCGTCGGTCCATTTGCCGGCCGCGCCCCTGGCGGATTCCCCGCCCTTTAGCCGGACGAACAGGGATCGGCCCGGCGTGTTGCGGACATCGCCCACCAGCCAATAACGGCCCTCGCGACGGCCGTTCGAGAGGTAATGTCGGCACACCGCCTCGGCCTGCCCGGCGAGGCGGCGTGCAAGCTCCGAGGCATTTCCCGTCATCGTATCCTCCGAGACGAAAAAGGCCCGCCGTCGCCGGCGGGCCAGGTGGGCTGGTTTGTTGGTTCAGGCTATTGGGCGGCCACTGCCGACGGATCGACGGCGGCCGGCTCATCTTCGTTCGAGGGCTCGGGTTCGACCACGACCGTTTCATAGCCGTCAGTAGCCGTTTCTGCGCCGGCCGAATTGTCGGTGGTCATCTTGTCGTCCTCGGTCGCCGTCGAAGGTGCGGCTGAGGCGGACTCCTTCTGCGTGCGAAGCGGCTCGGGCAGCCAGCCAGTGTCGGCGAGCAGCATTTCCGCCTCTGTGGCCATATCGCCCTTTTTGAGGTGCTCGATGCGATCCGCGGCGCGCTGCCCCTTCGCTTCGGCCAACGCCTGGAGGATGCGCGCCTTGGTCACGCGACCGAAGAAATTGTCCACGGTCGGCTTCCATCCGGCAGCCGCCATGTCCAGATCGACCGTCTGGGCGAGACTATCAGCATGGGCGAACGCTCTCGGCCGGCGGTTCCACGCTTCATGCACCGCGTTGACCGATAGGCTGACGACGTGGGCGAAGAGGCTGGCCCTGCTGTCGCCGTCCCGCTCCTGCAGCGCTTCCCAAAGGTCAGCCAACTCCTTCGGCAGCACCTTCGCCCAACCTTCGTGCCGAACGCGGATTGCCTCAGCGGAAGCGCTATCATTCAGCCCCGGCGCCTGGGCCCCGAAGCTGACGCTCTTCAAGTCGAGTTCGAGGCAGCTATCCGAGCCGTAGTGGTAGAAGGTCTTCAGCGTGAGGACGTGTAGTGCCGCGAGGAACGCGACGTCCGGTCGCTCGCCCAGCGCCTGGCGAAGGCCGAGCGTGCGATGCGAGGTCAGCTCGGTCATCAGCCGGTCGGAGATCGGCGACAGGCCCTCGTCCTCCTTCGGCTCGGGTGCGGGCTCGGTGGCGACGATGGCCTGAGCGCCTTCGTAGCTTGGGCCCATGGCTTGTTCATCCGTGCTATCCGCGGACAGATCGGGCTCCGGCCCGGCCCGCAGCTCGTCCTCGGGCCGGACGTAGCCACGCTCGACGCGAAGGTGCCCGTCGGCGCCGATGCTGACGAAGGCGCCAGCGCGACGGATCTCGGCCGGATCGAACACCACGGGTCGGGTCTCGAAGCCCTCCAGCGCCGTTTCCAGCTCCGACAGGCGCTCGTCTACCTCGTCGGGCAGCTCGTCGGCGTCCTGATATTCGTCCGATAGCCGGTCGAACTCGGCCTGGAGCGCGTCCCGGGTCGCTTCCTCCTCGGCCGTCAGTGCGACGGTCTCGCCGCGAAGCTGGCGGAGGCCAAAGGCATGGCCGTATGCAAAGTCGGGCGCGACCTCGATCCACTTCCAGCCTTCGGCGGCGATCGTCTCGGATTCCGCCTTCAGCTTGTCGGCCAGCATTCGATCGACGAGCGTCACGTCTTGCAGCCAGCCACCGTCATCGCCCTGGAACAGATCGCGCAAGATCGTGCCGCCGGCCTCGACATAGGCCTCGACGCCGATGAACTGCGCCCGCTTGTCGGCGGCGCGGACCGCCCCCTCAGTCAGCATCCGGCGGATCGTGTAGGGCTGCTTGTCGTAGGAGGTCCTCAGCCGCTCGAGCGCCTGCTCCTGGCGCTCATGGTCGCCAGAGACGATGAAGGCCATGAGCTGGTCGAGCGTCATGCCGTCCTCGGCATAGACGTCGAGCAACGTCGGCGAGACCGACGCGAGCTTCAGGCGCTGCTTCACCACGTTGACCGAGACGAAGAACGCGGCGGCGATCTCTTCCTCGGACTGGCCTTTCTCACGCAGCGCCAGGAACGCCTTGAACTGGTCGAGAGGGTGCAACGGCGCGCGCTGGACGTTCTCAGCGAGCGAGCCCTCTTCGGCGATGCCGCTTTCGCGGACGACGCAGGGCACGGGCGCAGTCTTGGCGAGACGCCTCTGCTTCACAAGCAGCTCCAGCGCTCGGTATCGGCAGCCACCGGCCGGGATCTCGAACATGCCGGTCTCGACGCCAGCCTGGTCGACAACGGATCGAACACTGAGGCCCTGCAGCAGGCCACGGCGGGCGATGTCCTCGGCGAGTTCCTCGACCGAGATGCCGGCTTTCACGCGCCGGACGTTCGACTGGGACAGGACAAGCTTGTTGAAGGGGATGTCGCGCGAGGGCGAGAGGGTGATCTTCTGAACGGTAGTCGCCATGGGATGATCCTCCGCGACGGGCGGTCGAAAGCCTCTCTCTCGGCCTCAACCCGTCACGAAGCGCAGCGCCGCCCTCTTCCTCTAAGGGCAGCGCCGCAAAACCGATGATAAGGAAAGCGGAAAGGCACGAAGCCGGAGACGCTCCCTTCCGCATCTCCGGCTTTCCGGATTTCAGGCTGCTCGGTCCAGCAACTTCTTTGCGCGCGCCTCCAGGTCGAGGCGAGCATCCTGGTGGGTCTTATCCCGCGCGACGGCGGTGATGCCCTGCACGAAATCGAACACGCTCTCGGGCTTGCGTCCTTCCTCAGCCAACACAGTCTCGATGATCTTCGCCGTCTCGGTCCTCGAGAAGCCGCGCTTGCGCAGGAACTCACTACGATCATCGTCGGTGCGGGCGACTATTTGCTCCCGGGCGGCCTTGATGCCGTTGATGAAAGGCATCGGCGAGGAATTGGCGAAGCGGGTGAGCGCGGGCGCCGCCTCGTGGGCGAAGCGCGAGGCGGCGTATTTCGAGTGGCGGATGGTGATCTCCTCGAAATCCTCCACGCCCCAGAGATTGCGGTTCTGGCAGACGGCGCGGAGATAGAAACTTGCCACACCGAGGGTCTTGGCGCCCACCTCGGAATTCCAGCAATAGAAGCCGCGGAAGTAGAGGTCCGGTGAGCCATCGGGCAGCCGGCCGGCCTCGATCGGGTTGAGATCGTCGACCAGGAAGAGGAAGACGTCGCGATCGGACGCGTAGAGAGTCGTCGTGTCCTGTGTGACATCGACTCGAGGGTTGTAGACCCCGGTCGACCAGTCGAGCACGCCCGGGACCTTCCAGCGCGTATCACCCGTCCCATTGCCGGCGATGCGCTGCACGGCGGAGACCAGCTCATGGTCGAAGATGCGGCCATAATCAGGCCCGGTGACGGCGCGGAGCTCGACGCGACCGTCTTCGATCTCGAGCGTCTTCACCTGCTCGGCGCGGTGTGCGGTCAGGCCGTATTGGAGGTTGATGCCGGCGAGCGGCGCCGGGAGCTGTCGCAGATAGGCGGCTGGCGCGCCGACCAGGCTGGCAAGCTGCCCAAAGCCCCAATGGGTCGGCTGGACGGGAGCCTCCCCATCCGGCAGCACCAGCGACAACCGCTCGGCATCATCTCGTCTGGCTTCCACTCGGATCGCCGCGCTATCCACTGTCCGGGTCCGGCTCAGCTCGGTCCGGCCGCGCACGGCGGCGAACAGGTCCGACAGGGACAGGTAGCGCTCGTCCGCTGGCCGGGAAAACCACTCTGACGATACGCGGCCAATCCGCTCGCCGCGGCTGACATCTACCTTGTAGCCGCCGGCGCAATCGCGAGCGGCGACCAGAATCTCCACTTGGGTCATGGGTCGTCTCCATGACGGGTGCCGGAGGCCTCTCCTCCAGCCCTGAACCCGTCATGACGAAGCCCGTCCGCCCTCTCACTCTACAGGGGGCGTTGCGGTGGCTGCGGCCAACGGATGATAATCAGGTGCCGGATGCAGCGGAAATGAGAGGACACCATGACGAGCACAGCGCGAGGGGTTCTTGGCGACTGCGAAATCGCGTCGGAGACGCTCGAAGCTGAACAAGACTTGACGCTATGGTGTGTCCGCTGGGCCGGGGCCACTGATTGCTTCAGGCGTTGTGGCTCGCGCTTCGGTCCGCGTGAGTGCGGGGGTTTCCCCGATCCCCGCTTTCCTGCCTTTCCATAGGGCATCCAGGTCTACCTGAGCCAGCCTTTCACGCAGCATTTCGTAGCATGACTTGCTGTAGCACTTTTGGGAGACCTTGCCGACCGTGAGGACCTTGAAGAATTCGCTGTTGGCTTGAATGCTCTCTCGCTCAATGAACCAGAGGAGCTTCGTCCGGTTGGTGCCGAGCTTCTTGTTCAAATCGCGAAGGCCAAGCGAATAGAAATCGTTCTCGTTGACTCGCTTGACAGCGACGACTGCCGCGTCGGCATCGCCGTCCTGGACCAACCTGACGGCCTCGCCCTTGTTGCGCGTGATCCTAAGCGACAAGCCGGGACCGGTACCGTCCGGCTTGATTGTGAGTGTGGATACGCCGGGAAAGATGGTCCGCCAGTCTTCGCCCTTGTTGATCCGCTTCACGATACGATCCAGCTCGCCGTCGGAGGGCTGGGACCTCTTGCCGTCGAGAGAGGCTTGGAGGATGGCCATCGCCCGCAGTCTAGCCTTTGCGTCCAGTCGCCGACGGGAACCGGGGGCGACCAAGCGCTTGATGTCGGCGAATTCGATGTCAAACATCGACTCGATTCCGCTCGGCACCTTGGCACAGACCGGCAAGATGCGGCGAGGGATGTCATCTGCGAGCGGGCGTCCGAAGATTTCATTGCTCAGGCGACCAAACAGCGTTACCGCCGATTGAGCGTGGACGTAAAGGTGATCCTCGGCCATCTCAACCATGTAGTGCTGTGCTGCATCCCTAAGGGTGTTGAGCGCTTGCAGTGCCACCGCGTCGTCCTCGTCGAGGCACTTAAGCTTGGCGTCAGACAGGCACTTCCGCAGACAGTGATCGAAACCGAGGGTCATGCCCTGCTTGCCTGGCTCGCGTATTGCGGAGCCCCCGGCGCGGTGCACGATGATTGCCTTCAGCAGCAGTTCAAAACTGCGGTCGAGAAGGATCAGTACAGCCTCTGTGCGCCCCCGATCCCACGCTCGATTGAAATGGTCCACGGCGAGCACGAGCGAGTCCACGGCCTTTGCGTGGAGCGTCCTGCTTTCCTTCCGCACGGGTATGAACCTCGATTGATATCGAGCACGAACTCGTGTGCCGGACATACTACTGGCACACGGAGAACGAGAGTGTCGATTGGGGACTGGGGTTAATGTACGAGAGTGAAACTCCTGACCCCCAAATTCGTAATCTCGTGCTTCGGGCGGTGAAGGGATGGTGAGTCACCATGCCGCAGCACTTCCGGAGCTTCGGAATTTAGTCATCGGACCAACGGGTACGACGTCCAACCCGTCCCTTTCGCACGCCGCGCTATCTTCTTCTACTATTTGCGTGATCGTGTCCTTCCAGGCGTGGTCGGCGATCTGCATCATTCCCCATGATCCAGACAAGTGAACGAAGAAGTTCGCGACCCACTTTTTTGGCACCCACGTTTCGAGCCGCTCCGATGCCGCGTCCTGCCATAATTCCAGCCGGTTCTTGGCCGCGTCGTATGCCCGCTGCGATAGCAGCGGGATATTGCGGAGAGCGGACTGCCGAGGCATTCTTGAAGCGCGTCGGCAGCGAGTATCCTCAACCACGGATCAAGGACGGGGGGCGTAAGCTGTGGTTGCGAGACGATCTGGATCGAGCCATTGCACCGAACATTGTGCCGGGCGACCTCGCCGAGGATTTGTGACGCTGGAACGGCGGCGCCCGCGCTTCGTTGAGGTGCGGAGGCTAGCCGACGGCTCGGTCGCGTTCTACTTCTGCATCCCAAAGTATTACCGCAAGCTCGGATGCGAGATCGTCAACGAGCCACTTGGCACCAGCTATGAAGCTGCCTGCGGCGAACATGGCAAGGGTGGACGGGCGACCGCGCTTAATGCTCTGTTCGATGAATGGAACGACCAGCGCAAGGGCGAGCCGATCGAGCAGGCGAAGATCGCGCGCTACGGTACGATTGAATGGCTGTTCAGGCAATATAAGACCGAGAAGGCTTACACCGAGAAAGTCTCGCCTCGCTCACGCCCCGACTATGAGCGCATCATGCAGATGATATGCGACACCGTCGGCAAGAGTGGTCGGCGCATCGGCGAGCGGCAGATCGGAGAGGTTACGCCGCGGGCCGCCGACAAGATCTATGAGAAAATTATCAGCGGCCCGAACGGACTAAGGCTGCGGCAGGGCGAGAAGGTGGTCGGGCTCTGCCGCAAGGTCTGGCGCATCATGCGCCGGCTGCACCCGGAGCTGTTCGACAAGAAGCATCCGAATCCTTGGGACGACTTCACGCTCAAAAGCCGCACGAGGAGCAAGAAGCACGCAGTCACGCGGGAGGAGGTCTATAAATTTGCGTGGGGCTGCATCGCGCAAGGGCGGCCCGAGCCGGCAGCGGTCGCGGTGATTTGCTTCGAGTGGCTGCAACGCCCCGAGAACGTGGTGGCTGGCTTGCTGACCTGGTCGGACTACCGCAGCAAGAAGTGGCCGCACGCCGTGCGCATCGAGCATCACAAAAACAAGTCCTTGGTCTGGCATCCGCTCGAGGAGACCATCGATGGGGAGACCATTAAGTTCTACGCGGAAGCCGAGGACATCCTGAGCCATTTGCCCAAACTCGGCATTCCAATGATCATGCGCAAAATCGAAAAGGGTGAGGGCAAGGGTACCGCTAAGGTGTGGTCCTATCCCGGCATGGAAAAGGCGGTGCAGACCTTGCGCAAGAAGATTGAGGGCGTGTCAGAATTGTTTACGCTGGACGCTTGCCGGCATGGCGGCATGACCGAGCTGGAGGAAGCCGAGCTGACGGAAGGACAGGGCCGCGCGTTGTCCGGGCACAAGACTGCGCAGGCTTACCGCGGCTATGCCAAGGAGACTATGCTCCGCGCCTTGGCGGCGACCAAAAAGCGGCATGCACATCTGTTGGCGCAGAAGCAGTTGGAAGAACAAACCAGCACAGAGTTTCCAAATGGCGGGCAAAATTCGTTTCCAAATGGGCCAAAAATGGCGCGCGAGAACAGGGCTGTTTCGGTAAATAATTCAACGCGTTGAGGCTTGGCTGGGGCGGGAGGATTCGAACCTCCGTATGGCGGAATCAAAATCCGCTGCCTTACCGCTTGGCTACGCCCCAACATGGCCGCAAGGCTTGTTGGGCCCAGCGGAAAGCGGGCCGGACAATAGTTCGCGATCCACTCCATCGCAACGTCCGCGCCGGACGAAATTTGTTCCCCGAGGGAGACGCGGCCGAACTGTCCGCCTTTCCCACGCCCGCCTTAGCGTGACATTGCCGAAGCGCGATAGCAGTCTGCCGGATTGGCTCGGTTCGAAGACAATGCAAGTCGCCAATCTCATCTTGCCGGTGTTCGCGGTGATCGTGACCGGATGGCTCGCCGGCGCGCTCGGATATGTCGCGCGCGACCTCTCCGACGCCTTGATCCATTTCGCTTACAACGTCGCGATGCCGGCGCTCCTGATCGTCACGATCGCGCACGAGCCGGCGCGATCGCTGCTGGCGTGGCGCTTTCTCATTGCGTTTGGCGGCGGGTCCCTGCTGTGCTTCGCCATCGTCTTTGCCTGGTTGCGCGCGCTCTCGCGGCCAAGGGCTTGCCGAGGCGGCGATGCAGGGATGGGCCGCGTCGATGACGAACACCGGCTTTGTCGCGCTTCCGGTCCTCCAGGCGACTTACGGCCCCCCGGCGGTGTTGCCCGCGGCGATTGCGACGGTGTTTGTCGCCGTGGTCATGTTCCCCGCGGCGGTCATCATGCAGGAGCTCGACCCCCGGCGCTCGGGCGGACCGGTCTTTGCGCCCGGGAAACTCGCTCGCCACGTGATCCTCAATCCCATGGTGCTTTCGACCCTGGTCGGCGTCGCCTGGGCAGCGGCAGGCGTTCCAATGCCGCAATCGGTGAACGCTTATCTTAGAATATTGGCGGACGCCTTGACGGCTTGCGCCCTTTTCGCCATCGGCCTCGGCGTGTCGATGGAGAACCTGCGGGCCAGCATTGGCCGCTCGGCCGCGCTTGCGGCGGTCAAACTCGGGCTGATGCCGCTGATCGTCCTTGGCCTTTCGATCGTGCTTAAGCTCGAGCCCCTCTATCTCATCGCAGCCGTCGTGTGCGCGGCGGTTCCGACCGCCAAGACGGTCTTCATCCTTTCCGGCGAATATCGCTGCGAGGAGTCGACCGTAGCCGCGACCATTTCGCTGACGACCTTGTGTTCGATCGGCACGCTGATCGTTTGGATCTATGCCTTGGCGAAGTTTTTTCCGCTGGCGTAAGCAGACGAGGCTCTCGCAAAAGCTAAGGCGAAGCGCCCGCATCGAGCGCCGCGGCGAGCGCGGCGAGATCCGCATTGGAGCCGCAGACGAGAACGCCGACCCGTTCGTTGCGCTCAGGCTGATAGGCGCCGCTTGCGATGGCGGCGAAAGCCGCCGCGCCGCCCGGCTCGGCGATGATCGAATGATCCGTCCAGAGCCGGCGTTGCGCCTCGGCGATCGCGGCGTCCTTGACCAGGACGACGCCGCTCACGAAGCTCTTGGCGATATCGAAATCGAGTTCGCCGACGCGCTTCGCGCCGAGCGAATTGGCGGCGAGCGAGTTGACCGTCACGTCAACCGGCTTATCCGCCTCGAGCGCGGCGTGAAGCGCGCGCGAACCTTCCGGCTCGACGCCGACGACCTTGACCCGGCCTTGAAACCAGGCGGCGACGCCCGCGATGAGCCCGCCGCCGCCGACCGCGATGAGGACCGTGTCGAGCGGCTCGAGTCCGGCTCGTTCGAGATCCTCCTCCCACTCGAGCGCGACCGTCCCCTGGCCGGCGACCGTCTCGACCGCATCGTAAGGATGGATCAGGAGCGCGCCGCTCTCCGCCACATAGGCGTCGCAGCGCTCCTGAGCCACGGCATAGGACGCGCCGCCGATGACGGCCTCGGCGCCATAGGCCTTGATCTTGGCGATCTTCGCGCGCGGCGCCGTTTCCGGCACGAAGACACGCGCCTTGATGTTAAGCTTGTGGGCGGCGAAGGCGACGGCCGCGCCGTGATTGCCGCCAGAGGCGGTGGCGCACCCTGCCCTGGACGCCGGCCGGGTCAGAAGATTGTGGAAGGCGCCGCGCGCCTTGAACGAGCCGGTCGCCTGCAGGCATTCGAGCTTGAGCGACAGCGGCGGCGCGCCGGCGATCGGCGAAGCCGTCTCGAGGATCGGCGTGCGGCGGATATGGTCGCGGATTCGCGCATGCGCGAAACGGATGTCGGAAGGCGCGACGGCGGTCATCGCGAGGCGCGAGCCCCGAGCGCGGCTTGCGTCTTTTTGGGCAGCGCCGCGAGAACCATCGCGTAGCTCCGGCGCACATACTCCTTGAGATCACCATCGCTGAGCGAGCGTGCGTCGAAGCGCTGGATCCAGGACAATCCGCGCGAGGCGAGATAGGGCGCGGGGCGCGCGCCCGGCAGCTCTTTCAGGATGGCGAAGCTCGTCTCCGAACATTTGAACGTGACGGCGAATTCGCGGTCGTCGGACCATCCCCCGATTGCGAACACCTTGCCTCCGATCTTCCACACGCTCGCGTCTCCCCATTGGACGACATGCGTGGCGTGCGGAAGGCTCGCGCAGAATGCGTCATAGTCTTCGCGGGTCATGCGAACAGGACGAGAAGGTCCGGCAGCTCTGGATCGCCACGTCGCGTCGCTCCTCGCAATAACGATTCCATCCGAACGCATCTCGCTCTAAAGCTTGATTGCGTCCTTGAGCTCACGCAGGCGGTCGAGCTTCTCCTGGGCCAGGCGCTTCTGCTCTTCGTTCGCGTCGGCGAGGTCTTCCTCCGCGTTCTTGATCTCCTCCCCGAGCATGTCGGAGCTCAAGTCCTCGAAAGGAATGGCCGTTTCCGCAAGCAGGATAAGACCTTCCTTGCTCGCGTCGGCGAAGCCGCCGCGCACGAAAACGCGGTGATGCTTTCCCTCCGCATCGTCGATGCCGACCACGCCGGGACGCATCGACGTCATCACCGGCGCGTGATCGCTGAGCACCTGGAAGTCGCCTTCGGCGCCCGGCACGAGCACCGATTGAGCCGAGCCGTTGAACAGCACCTTGTCCGGCGACACGAGTTCGAAATGGAAAGTCAGCATAGGCTCGTCCCCCGGACGCGACGGTTAAGCCTCGGCCGCCAGCTTCTTGGCCTTCTCGACCGCCTGCTCGATGGTGCCGACCATGTAGAAAGCGGCTTCGGGCAGACTGTCATACTTGCCTTCGACGATGCCCTTGAAGCCCTTGACGGTGTCCTCGATCTTCACCTGGACGCCGGGCGTGCCGGTGAACACGGCGGCGACGTCGAACGGCTGCGACAGGAAGCGCTCGATCTTGCGCGCCCGCGCGACAATCTGCTTATCCTCTTCAGACAGTTCGTCCATGCCGAGGATCGCGATGATGTCCTGCAGCGCCTTATAGCGCTGCAGCACCTGCTGCACCTGGCGGGCGACATTGTAGTGCTCCTCGCCGACAATCGCGGCGGTCAGCATACGCGAAGTCGAGTCGAGCGGATCGACCGCCGGGTAGATGCCCTTTTCCGAGATCGCGCGAGAGAGCACGGTCGTCGCGTCGAGGTGGGCGAAGGAGGTCGCCGGCGCCGGGTCGGTCAGATCGTCCGCGGGAACATAGATCGCCTGCACCGAGGTGATCGAGCCTTTGGTCGTGGTGGTGATGC
The DNA here is from genome assembly GCA_963743515.1 of uncultured Actinomycetota bacterium. Classification (GTDB taxonomy): domain Bacteria; phylum Actinomycetota; class Actinomycetes; order Streptomycetales; family Streptomycetaceae; genus Streptacidiphilus. The sequence goes on along the minus strand of CAVUQN010000027.1, from coordinate 3,248 downwards.
GCTCCTGCAAGGCCCCCATGTCGGTGGCGAGCGTCGGCTGGTAACCGACCGCCGAGGGAATGCGGCCAAGCAGCGCCGAGACTTCCGAACCGGCCTGGGTGAAACGGAAGATGTTGTCGATGAACAAGAGCACGTCCTGGCCCTGGTCGCGGAAATGTTCGGCGACAGTGACGCCAGCCAGACCGACGCGCATACGGGCGCCGGGCGGCTCGTTCATCTGGCCGAACACCAGCGCGCATTTCGACTTTACGTCCGAGTCGGGATCATGCGGATCGGCGTTGACTTTCGACTCGATGAACTCGTGATAGAGGTCGTTGCCCTCGCGGGTGCGTTCGCCGACGCCGGCGAACACGGAATTGCCGCCATGGGTCTTGGCGACGTTGTTGATCAGTTCCTGGATGAGCACGGTCTTGCCGACCCCGGCGCCGCCGAAGAGGCCGATCTTGCCGCCCTTGGCGTATGGCGCGAGCAGGTCGACCACCTTGATGCCGGTGATGAGGATCTGGGCCTCCGTCGATTGATCGACATAGGCGGGGGTCGGCTGATGGATCGCGCGGCGAGCCTCCATCTTGATCGGCCCGGCTTCGTCGACGGGTTCGCCGACCACGTTCATGATGCGCCCGAGCGTGCCCTCGCCGACCGGCACCGAGATCGGCTCGCCGGTGTCGGTGACCTCCTGGCCGCGCACCAGGCCCTCGGATATGTCCATGGCGATGCAGCGCACCGTGTTCTCGCCGAGCTGCTGGGCGACTTCGAGCACGAGCTTGTGGCCATTGTTGTCGGTCGTCAGCGCATTGAGAATGGGCGGCAGGTAGCTGTCGAACTTGACGTCGACGACGGCGCCGATCACCTGGGTGATGCGGCCGGTGGCGTTCGCGATATTGGCCATGGGTCCTGGTCCTCGTATTCTTCGATCTCTTGTCGCGCCCCGAAGGCGCGAAGTCCGGTCAGAGCGCCTCGGCGCCCGAAATGATCTCGATCAGTTCCTTGGTGATCATCGCCTGGCGGGTGCGGTTGTAGCGCAGCGTGTATCGCTTCACCATGTCGCCGGCGTTGCGCGTCGCGTTGTCCATCGCGGTCATCTGGGCGCCGAAGAACGAGGCCTGATTTTCAAGCAGCGCGCGATAGATGCGCACCGCGACCGCGCGTGGCAAAAGCTGGGTGAGGATTTCCCCCTCGTCCGGCTCGTAATCGTAGGTCGGCGCGTTCTCCTCCTTCGCGCCGAGCTCGGGCGGAATGAGCTGCTGGGCGGTGGGAATCTGGGTGATCACCGACCTGAAGCGCGAGTAGAACAGGGTGCAGACGTCGAACTCGCCGTTCTCGAACAAGGCGATCACGTTTTCGGCGATCGGCTTGGCGGTGCCGTAGGCGATTGTGCGCACCGCGCGCAGGTCGATCAGCTCCAGGAGCTGCCTCTCATGCGTGCGGCGAAGCTGATCATAGCCCTTCTTGCCGACGCACAGGATCTTGACCGTCTTGCCCTGGGCGGCGAGCGCGGTCGCCCTGTCGCGCGCAAGCCGGACGATCGCGGTGTTGAAGGCGCCGCACAGGCCGCGCTCGCCGGTGCAGACGAGGAGGAGGTGCGTCTGATCGGCGCCGCTGCCGACAAGCAGGCGGGGACCCTGACCGTCGGTCGCCGCGCCGGCCAGATTGGTCAGCACCGTTTCGACCTGCTCGGCGTAAGGGCGCGCCGCTTCGACCGCGCCCTGCGCCCGTCTGAGCTTCGACACCGCGACCATCTGCATGGCCTTGGTGATCTTCTGCGTCGACTTGACCGAGGCGATCCGGTTCCGGAGTTCCTTCAGCGACGGCATCGATCAGCGCCTCCACGCGCGCCCGCTTCAACACCGGCCTGGGTGAGGGATCGGCTCATTTCAGCTGAAGGTCGCGGAATAGGCTTCGACCGCCGCCTTGAGCTTGGCTTCGACATCGTTGGTCAGATCGCCCGATGAGCGGATCGCCGCCAGAATGTCCGGGTTCTTCGCCCGAAGGAAAGCGAGAAGTCCGTCCTCGAACGGCCGGACCTTGTCGATCGGCAGCTTGTCGAGATAGCCGTTGACGCCGGCGTAGATGACGCAGACCTGCTCCTCCATCTTGAGCGGCGAGAACTGCGGCTGCTTGAGAAGCTCGGTCAGGCGCGCGCCGCGATTGAGCAGGCGCTGGGTGACGGCGTCGAGATCGGAGCCGAACTGCGCGAACGCCGCCATTTCGCGATATTGCGCAAGTTCGCCCTTGATCCTGCCGGCGACTTTCTTGGTCGCCTTGGTCTGCGCGGCGGAGCCCACGCGCGAAACCGAAAGGCCGACGTTCACCGCCGGCGCGGACGCCCTGGTAGAAGAGATCCGTCTCGAGAAAGATCTGCCCGTCGGTGATCGAGATGACATTGGTCGGAATATAGGCCGAGACGTCGTTGGCCTGCGTCTCGATGATCGGCAGCGCCGTGAGCGAGCCCGAGCCATTGTCCTTGTTGAGCTTGGCGGCCCGCTCGAGCAGGCGGGAGTGGAGATAGAACACGTCGCCGGGATAGGCCTCGCGGCCCGGCGGACGGCGCAGCAGCAGCGACATCTGCCGATAGGCGACCGCCTGCTTGGAGAGGTCATCGTAAACGATGACCGCGTGCATCCCGTTGTCGCGGAAGAACTCGCCCATCGCGCAGCCGGAGAACGGCGCGAGGAACTGCATCGGGGCCGGGTCCGAAGCGGTGGCGGCGACGATGATCGAATATTCAAGCGCGCCGTGCTCCTCGAGAACCTTGGCGAACTGGGCGACCGTCGAACGCTTCTGTCCGACCGCGACATAGACGCAATAGAGCTTCTTGCTCTCGTCGTCGCCCTGATTCAGCGGCTTCTGATTGAGGATGGTGTCGAGCGCGATTGCGGTCTTGCCGGTCTGGCGGTCGCCGATGATGAGCTCGCGCTGGCCGCGGCCGATCGGGATCATGGCGTCGATCGCCTTCAGGCCCGTCGCCATCGGCTCGCTCACCGACTTGCGGGGAATGATGCCGGGCGCCTTGATGTCGACGCGCGCCCGCTGCTCGGCGTTGATCGGGCCTTTGCCGTCGATCGGATTGCCGAGCGCGTCGACGACCCGGCCGAGCAGCGCCTTGCCGATCGGCACGTCGACGATCGCGCCGGTGCGCTTGACCGTCTGGCCTTCCTTGATCTCGCGGTCAGCGCCGAAGATGACGATGCCGACGTTGTCGGCCTCGAGGTTGAGCGCCATGCCGCGCGTGCCGTTCTCGAATTCGA
>CAVUQN010000026.1:0-271617 GCA_963743515.1 uncultured Actinomycetota bacterium | reverse complement strand
GATGTATTGCTCGGTACCCCTGCCTACATGTCGCCGGAGCAGGTCAGGGGACTGCCGGTGGACACCTCCTCGGACGTCTTCGCGCTCGGCTCGGTGCTGGCCTACGCGGTCACCGGGACGTCCCCTTCGGGGACGGGACCAGCGTGGACGTGCTGCACCGGGTCGCCTTCGAGCCGCCGAAGCCGGAGGTCCTGGACCAGGTCGCGGCGGTCGACCCCGACCTGGCCGCCCTGGTCGCGGCCTGCCTGGACAAGGAGCAGGACCGGCGGCCCACGGCCGAGGCGGTGATCGCGGCGGCGCTCACCCGACAGGTGCCCGCCCCCTGGCCGCAGGGGCTCAGCGACGCGATCATGACGTGCATTCAGGTGACCGACACGGTGGCGCAGTTGCCGCTGGAGCCGCTGCGGCCGCTGAATGCGGGCGCCCCGGCCTCGGCTCCGGTCGAGGGCACCTTCGTCCTCGGCGCGCACACCCCGCCCCCGTCCGGCCCGCCGACGCCGCAGGGGCCGCACACCCCGGCGACCGTGCCCGCCGCGGCGGACGGCCGGTCGGCGTGGTCGACCCCGGTCCAGACCGCGCCGCTCCAGGCCGCGCCCTATCAGGCCGCCCCCGGCTATCCCGGGGCCGTCCACCCCGGTTCCGTCCATCCCGGGGCTGTGCAGGCGACTCCGCCGACGGAGGCGGCCGGCCGCTTCGCCCCGTACGTCATCCAGGCGCCCGGGCCGCAGCCGGCCCCCGCCGCGCCCGGGTCGGCCCCGCAGGCACGGCCCAGGCGGATCGGGCTGCTGGTCACCGGCGCGGCCGTGGCCGTCGCCGCCGTGGCCGGCCTGGCCCTGCTGGTGGCCGGACCGAGCAGCCACGCCTCGGCGGCGGGCGCCGGCACGGCCGGAGCCACGGCTACGAGCAGCGCGGGCGGCTCGTTCCAGCCTGGCACGGCCCCGTCCGGCTCCGCCTCGGCCGGGAGCAGCGCGACGGCCGCCCGGCCCTCCGGCTCGGCCTCGGCCGGCAGCACGGCGACCGCCGGGAGCACTACGTCGGCCCGCTCCCACCACGGCGGCTCGCCCACGGCCGGGGCGTCCGCCGCCGCGCCGACCCAGCCGGGGACCGGCGGGACGTCGACCCAGTCCTCCGCACCGACCCCGGTGACGACGACAGCCACCCCGGTGCCTCCGGCCCAGCCGGCCTGGATCGCCAACTGCCAGTACTACTCCGGCAGCGCCGAGACCGACCCGGGCTCCACGGATGTGGCGGCGGTCAAGGAGATCCAGTGCATCCTCACCTACCGGGGCTACAACGTCGTCGACGGGATCGACGGCCAGTTCGGCCCGAACACCAAAAACGCCGTGGAGGCGTTCCAGCGGGCCAAGGGGCTCGGGGTCGACGGTGAGGTAGGGCCGCAGACCTGGCCCGCGCTGCGCAGCTCCAGCTGAGGCGGCCAACCGCGCCGGGCGGACCGTCCGGCGCCGGTCAGGCCGTCCAGCGCGGGTCGCGGCCGGAGCGGGCCAGCGCCCGGTCCAGGGTCGGGGCGTCGTCCGCGACGGCGACCGGCTCGGCGAAGCCGCCCGGGAACGAGCGGTACATCTCGCCGAACTGCTCGACCAGGCCGAGCGCGGTGGCCGCGACCGGCTCCGGGACGGTGAACTCCTGGCCGGTGCCCCGGGTGACCTCCCAGCCGTGCAGCACCAGCTCCAGCAGGATCATCCCGGCGACGTCCCCGGCCGCCATGCTGGAGTCGCCACTCTTCACCTCGCCCTCCCAGACGGACGGGTCGGACCAGGCCGTGAGGGCCCGGTCCAGCTGGGCGGCGTAGGCCTCGGCCCAACCGGGCTCGGCGGTGAAGTCCCGCTGCTGCCACTCCTCGGGGGCGGACTCGCCCTTGGCCCGCAGTTCGAAGTTGTAGGAGGTCCACAGGACCAGATGGTTGGCGGCGGTGCGGACGTCCCACTCGCCACCGGGGGTGGGGTCGGTCAACTGGTCGGGGGTGACTCCACGGACGACCCGTGCGGCTTCGGCGGCGGCGTCGGTCAACTGAGGGAGGATGATGGTCATACCGCCACGCTAGGCCCGCCGCGTCGGTGCGTCTTGAAGAAACGCGACATCAGTAGGCTGGGCCCTATGACCAGCGCGGACGCCGAGGACCAGCCGCGCGGCGTACTGCACTACCGGCAGGCGCCGGACGGGTTCACGCTGGAGCGGCGCGCCCCCGACGCCGGGTTGGCCGAGCTGGTCGAGTTCTGCTGGCGGGTGCGCTGGGACCTGCGCGGCCGGCCGCCGCACGAGCAGCAGGTGCTCTCCCATCCCAACCTCCACCTGGTCTTCGAGCGGTCCGGGGCCGAGGTCCACGGGGTGAACCGGGGCCTGTTCGTCCGCCGGCTGGAGGGCAGCGGCCAGGTCCTGGGGATCAAGTTCCGGCCGGGCGGCTTCCGCCCGTTCTGGGGGCGGCCGGTGCAGGAGCTGGCCGACCGGGTGCTGCCCGCGACCGAGGTCTTCGGCCCGGCGGTGGCCGACGCGGGCCGCCGGATCCTCGCGGAGGCGGACCCCGACGCCATGGCCCGGCTCGCCGACGCCTTCCTGCTCGCCCGGATGCCGGCCGCCGACCCGCTGGTCCCGCAGGTCGCGGCGATGGTCGACACCGCCACCGCCGACCGGTCCATCCTCCGGGTCGAGCAGTTGGCCGCGCGCTGCGAGGTCTCGGTCCGCACCCTGCAGCGGCTCTTCGCCGAGTACGTCGGCGCCGGGCCCAAGTGGGTGCTGCGCCGGGCCCGGCTCCAGGAGGCGGCGCTCCGCGCCGACGCCGGCACCGTCGACTGGCCGCTGCTCGCCGCCGACCTCGGCTACGCCGATCAGGCCCACCTCACCCGCGACTTCACCGCCGTCGTCGGCCTGCCGCCCACCCGCTACGCCCCGCGCTGAGCGCCGCGACGCACCCGGGCGACTGCGGATTTCGGCCGGTGCGCGAAGGAATCACGCCAACAGGGGTGCACGCTCAGTTGCCGTTCGGCATCGCAAGGTAGCGTGCAGCCTGTTGCCGCCACACCAGGAGCACACGGCTCCCAGGGACTTGCGGCACAAGGGGGCACCCCCGTGCGTACCCGCGCTGCTGCGGACGCTGCTGCCATCCCCTCGGCGTTCCAGGCGTCACTCGCGTCACTGGCGTCCCGTGCCATCCCTGCGTCCAGCGCGCTCCGCGTGCTCCGGGACGCCCCGCCCTGTCGCCGAGCAGTTGCCTGACCCCAGCACGACCCGGGCCTGATCCCGGGCCGGACAGCCACCAGCGGTACCGGTGTCGCACCCCCGTCTGCCTGCCCCGAAGCGGCCTGACGGCGACCCGACGCTGACGCACCGTCACCCATCATCCGCTTCGGCAGGGCCGACAGCTCTGCCATGCCCGCGCACAGGGAGAGACGACTCGGTGTTTCCCACACTCATCCAGCTCCACCCCCGACGCCACCAGCGCCCCTATGGCGACGGCCCGTTCGAGGTCGTGCCGCGCACCGACGCCTGCCGCCGGATCTACGGCAGGGGCGACCACGTCCTGATCGGCGTCAGTCCGGGCAACAGCTACTTCACCAGCGCCAGGATCGCCGAGCTGTCGTCCTGGGCCGTCAACCGGTTCGCGGCGGTCGACATCGTCTACGCCGACCTGCATGTCGACGCGATGTTCGAGGCCTGCGGCTACACCCCGGAGCACGCGTCCAAGCGCGCCAACAAGGAGATCAAGGCCGTGCGACGGCGCATCCTGCGCGGCCTCGAGGAGGCACAGGCCCCGACCGGGCACGTCCGGGTGCGCGCGCTGTCGGAGTTCGCCGACTCGCCCGAGTACCGGGAGCTGCACCGCGAGGTGCTGCACGCCATGGCCACGGACCTGGAGTTCCAGGAGGCCTGTGAGGAGATGGTGCTGCAGGTCGTGGTCGCGCGTACCGATGGCGAGCCGGGGATGAACCTGGCGCAGCGTCAGGCCGGGCTCGACTACATCGCCGCCGAGCTTCCCTTCTTCCTCGACACCCCGGGCATCGTCGGCGTGCCGACCTCGGTGTCCTGCTACCACAAGCTGCTGCCGCTGACCGATGTGCTGTACACCCGGCGCGGCGGCCTGCGGGCCGCCGGGGGCCAGGGCTACGCCGTCGTCCGCCCGCAGACCGTGTCCGCCGCCGCCTAGGCGTCGTACCCCACTCCACCCTGTAGACCGAACCCTGTAGACCGATAAGGGAAATGCGCTCATGACCACTACCCGTCAGATGCCGGACGAGACCGCCGAGCTGACCGTTCCGCTGTGCCCGCGCGGGGACCGCCTCCCGGCCGAGTTGTCCGCCCTGCGCCGGGAGCGCCCGGTCGCCCGGGTCCGCACCATGACCGGGGACCAGGCCTGGCTGGTCAGCAGCCATGCGCTGGCGACGCAGGTGCTGGAGGACGACCGGTTCAGCCTGCCCGCCACGGCCACCCCCGGCGCTCCGCGCCAGTACGCGCTGACGATCCCGCCGGAGATCGTGAACAACATGGGCAACATCAACAGCGCCGGGCTGCGCGACGCCGTGATGCGCTCCCTCGCCCCGAGGGCAGGCCGCGACCTCGTCGGCTGGCTCCGCGGCCAGGCGGACGCGCTGATCGACGTCCTCGTCGCCGAGGGCCCGCCGGTGGACCTGCGGACCGGCTTCTCCGAGCCGTACTCCGCCGCGCTGCACTGCCAGATCATCGGCATACCCGCCGACGACTGGCGGGAGTTGATGTCCGGCCTCGACATCGCCTTCATCCAGAGCCCGGTGCCGCACGAGGGCTTCACGGCGAACTGGAACAAGGCCCATGCCTACCTGGTCGAGCGGGTCAGGGCCGCCGCTCCGGGCGACCCCGGGCTGCTCGGCCGCTTCGCCGCGGTCCGGGCCGGCGCGGAGCCGGGGGAGGGTCTCACCGACGAGAACCTGGCCACCGTCGCGGTCTCGCTGTTCGGTGCGGGCGCGGTCAGCACCTCGGCGTTCCTGCTGCACGCCGTGCTCACCCTGCTGCGGGAGCCGGGGCTCGCGGACCGGCTGCGCAAGCAGCCCGAGCAGATCGGCGCCGCTGTGGAGGAACTGCTGCGGGTCAACCTCTCCATCGGCGACGGCCTGCCGAGGCTGGCGACGGCGGACGTCGAGCTCGGCGACGTCCTGGTCCGCGAGGGCGAGCTGGTGCTGGTCTGTGTCGAGGGCGCCAACTTCGACCCGGAGGTCTTCACCGAGCCCGACCGGGTCGACCCGGAGCGTGAGCACAACCCGCACCTGTCCTTCGGTGCGGGCCGCCACGACTGCCCGGCCACCGCGCTGGGCCGGGTGCATACGGAGGTGGCCCTGACCGCGCTGCTGGGCCGGCTGCCGGAGCTGCGGCCGGCCGTCCCGGAGGAGCGGCTGGTCTGGCGTACCGGCTTCATCAAGCGGCTCCCGGAGCGGCTGCCCGTCATCTGGTGACGAGTGGTCAGGCCGGGGAAGCAGGCGGGCCGGTTGCCGGGATCATCCCGGCAACCGGCCCGCAGGCGCTCCGTGCTGACGTCGGGTCAGTCCACCTCGGCCACGGCCTGGGAGAACTGTGCCGAGTAGAGCCGGGCGTAGGCGCCCTCGGGCTCCAGCAGGTCGTTGTGGTTGCCCTGCTCGACGATGCGGCCGTTCTCCATCACCAGGATGGTGTCGGCGTCGCGGATGGTCGAGAGCCGGTGGGCGATGACGAAGCTGGTGCGGTTGGCGCGCAGCGCGGCCATGGCGTCGCTGGATCAGCACCTCGGTGCGGGTGTCGACCGAGCTGGTCGCCTCGTCGAGGATCAGGATCGCCGGGTCGGCGAGGAACGCCCGGGCGATGGTGAGCAGCTGCTTCTCGCCGGCGCTGACGCTGGCGCCCTCGTCGTCGATGCACCGTGTCGTAGCCGTCGGGCAGGGTGCGACGAAGCGGTCGACGTAGGTGGCCCGGCGGCGGCGAGGATCTCCTCCTCGGTGGCGTCCGGGTTCGGCCGTAGGCGATGTTGTCGCGGATGGTGCCGCCGAACAGCCAGGTGTCCTGCAGCACCATGCCGATGCTTGGCGCGCAGCTCGTCGCGGGGCATCGTGCGCGATGTCGACGCCGTCGAGGGTGATCCGCCCGCCGTCGAGCTCGTAGAAGCGCATGATCAGATTGACCAGCGTGGTCTTGCCGGCGCCGGTGGGCCCGACGATGGCGACCGTCTGGCCGGGCTCGGCCATCAGCGACAGGTCCTCGATCAGCGGCTTGTCCGGGTCGTAGGGGAAGGAGACGTGCTCGAACGTCGACCCGCCCGCGCGGCTCGGCCGGGCGGCTCCGGCGTCGACCGGGTCGGGCTCCTGCTCCGCGGCGTCGAGCAGCTCGAAGACCCGCTCGGCCGAGGCGACGCCGGACTGCAGCAGGTTGGCCATCGAGGCCGATCTGGGTCAGCGGCTGGGTGAACTGCCGCGAGTACTGGATGAACGCCTGGACGTCGCCGATGCGACAGCGAGCCGGAGGCCACCCGCAGGCCGCCGACCACGGCGATGGCCACGTAGTTGAGGTTGCCGACGAACATCATCGCCGGCTGGATCAGCCCGGAGATGAACTGGGCGCCGAAGCTGGCCTCGAACAGCTGCTCGTTGTTCTCGGCGGAAGCGCTCCTCGACCTCGTCGCTGCCGGCCGAAGACCTTGACCAGGGCGTGGCCGGTGAACATCTCCTCGACCTGGGCGTTGAGCTCGCCGGTGTGTCTTCCACTGGGCGATGAACTGCGGCTGCGGCGCGCTTGGCGATGACGTGGTCGCGACGATCACCGAGGCCGGGACGCGTGACCAGCGCGATCAGCGCCAGCAGCCGGCGAGATCGCGAACATCATGGTGAGCACGCCGACGACGGTCAGCAGCGAGGTGAGCAGCTGGCTGATGGTCTGCTGCAGGCTCTGCGCGAGGTTGTCGATGTCGTTGGTGACCCGGCTGAGCAGCTCGCCGCGCGGCTGCGCGTCGAAGTAGCTCAGCGGCAGCCGGTGAGCTTGTCCTCGACGTCGGTGCGCAGCCGGTAGACGGTGCGCTGCACCGACGCCGCTGAGCAGCCAGGCCTGGAGCCAGCCGAACAAGCCGCGCCAGCACGTAGCATGCCCAGCACCCAGCAGCAGCACGCGCCGACCGCGTCGAAGTCGATGCCGTGGCCGGGGTGGACGTCCTGCATCGCCGGTGAGCAGATCGGCCCGGTCGCCGTGGCCGTGCGCGCGCAGCTCGGCCGCGTACTGGGCCTGGGTGACGCCCGCCGGCAGCTTCTTGCCGAAGACCCCGGCCAGGATCAGGTTGGTGGCGTGGCCGAGGAGCTGCGGGCCGATCACCGAGCAGGGTGACGCTGACCAGAGCCCAGCGCCAGCGCGATGCCCAGCAGCGTGCCCGCTCCGGGCGCAGGCGGCCCGAGCAGCCGCTGCGCGCGACGCCTTGAAGCTTCAGCGGACTTCTCGACCGGTCCACCGGCCATCATCCGGCCGGGGCCGGGCATCGGGGCGCGGACCGCGGCGCTTGGCCGCTGCCGGCCGTGCGCGGGACTCATGCCGCCTCCTCCGCGGTCAGCTGGGACGCGACGATCTCGGGGTAGGTCGGCGCAGTCGTCCAGCAGCTCGTGGTGGGTGCCGAGCGCCGACGACGCGGCCGTCGTCGAGGACGAGGATCTGGTCGGCGTCGCGGATGGTCGACACCCGCTGGGCGACGACGACCACGGTCGCGTCGGCGGTCTCGCGGGCGAGCGGCCGCGCGCAGGCGCGCGTCGGTGGCGAGGTCGAGGGCGGAGAACGAGTCGTCGAAGAGGTAGATCTCGGGCCGGCGGACGAGCGCCCGGGCGATGGCCAGCCGCTGGCGCTGGCCGCCGGAGACGTTGGTGCCGCCCTGGGCGATCGGCGCGCCTCGAGGCCGCCGGGCATGCGCTCGACGAAGTCCGTGGCCTGGGCGACCTCGAGCGCGCGCCCACAGCTCCTCGTCGGTGGCGTCGGGCTTGCCGTAGCGCAGGTTGCTGGCGACCGTGCCGGAGAACAGGTAGGGCTGCTGGGGCACCAGCCCGATCGGGACTCGCAGCAGCATCCGGGTCGAGCTCGCGGACGTCCACCCCGTCGACCAGCACGGCTGCCGGCGGTGGCGTCGAACAGCCGGGGGATCAGGTCGAGCAGGGTGGTCTTGCCCGGCGCCGGTGCTGCCGATGATCGCGGTGGTCTGGCCGGGCCGGGCGACGAAGGAGATGTCGCTGCAGCACCGGCGCCTCGGCGCCCGGGTAGCCGAACTCGACGTCGCGCAGCTCGAGGTGCCGCTGCCGCGTCAGCTCGGTCACCGGGACCGGGCGGCGGCGACCACGGTGGACTCGGTGTCGAGCACCTCCTGGATGCGCTCGGCGCAGACCGCGGCGCGGGGCACCATCATGAACATGAAGGTCGCCATCATCACCGCCATCAGGATCTGCATGAGGTAGCTGAGGAAGGCGATCAGCGCGCCGATCTGCATGGCGCCGCTGTCGATCCGGTTGGCGCCGAACCACAGCACCGCCACGCTGGAGACGTTGACCACCAGCATCACGATCGGGAACATCAGCGCCATCAGCCGGCCGGCGCGGAGCGCGGTGTCGGTCAGCTCGTCGTTGGCGACGCCGAAGCGCTCGCGCTCGTGCGGCTCCCGGACGAAGGCCCGGACCACCCGGATGCCGGTGATCTGCTCGCGCAGGACCCGGTTGACGTCGTCGATGCGGTCCTGCATGGCGCGGAACTGCGGCATCATCCGGCGACATGATCAGGCCGATCGCCAGCACCAGGACCGGCACGATGACGACCAGCAGCCGCGACAGCGGGACGTCCTGGCGGAGCGCCATGATGATGCCGCCGACGCACATGATCGGCGCGGCGACCATCATGCGTGCAGGTCATCAGCACCAGCATCTGCACCTGCTGGACGTCGTTGGTGATGCGGGTGATCAGCGACGGCGCGCCGAAGTGGCCGACCTCGCGGGCGGAGAAGGCTGGACCCGGTGGAACACGGCGGCCGCGGATGTCGCGGCCGAACGCCATCGCGGTGCGCGCGCCGAAGTACACCGCGCCCGATGGCACAGACGATCTGGACGACGGTCACGCCGAGCATGATCCCGCCGGTCTGGACGATGTAGCCGGTGTCGCCCTTCGACCACGCCGTTGTCGATGATGTCGGCGTTGAGTGTCGGCAGGTACAGGGTGGCGATGGTCTGGATCAGCTGCAGCAGCACCAGGTAGGCCATCGGCCTGGTGTAGGGCCCCAGATGGGCGCGCAGGAGTCGGATCAGCACACGGTTCTCTCAGGAGGTCGAGGTGGGCAGCTGTGGTGGTGGAGCGGGCTGTGGGCCGGCTGCGGGCACATCATCGGGTGATGGCACGGGTTCCGCCTCCGGTGGGCCATCGGGGCGGCACGCGGCAGCGTTACATCTGCGTACACCGTACCCGGTTTTTGTCGGCAGTAATGGGGCATCGCGTCAGGACGGCCATCGTAATTCGCTTACTTGCCGACCGGCAAGTGTATTTCCGGTGGGTGCCGCGCAGGTAGCGGGCCGACGCCCCTTACGTGGACGGCCGGGACGTTCTACCCTGATCGTTGCCCCTTAGTTACTCGTGAGTTAACAACCGTCTCGGCCCGGTGACTGGGCCCTCGGAGGTAGCCGTGAGCCCCACAGCACAGAGCGCGACGTCCGGTTCCGGCCCGTCGCTGATCGACAGCCGGCCCACTTCGGTGGCGCAGCTCTTCCTCTCCCGGGTGGCGCAGACCCCCGACCGCGAGGCCTTCCGCTACCCGGTCCCGGTGGACGAGCACGCCGCCGACGGCGCCCCCGGCGCCGAGGTCTGGCGGTCGATGAGCTGGGCGCAGGCGGCGGCGCGGGTCGAGGCGCTGGCGGGCGGGCTGATGGCGCTGGGCATCCGGCCCGAGGAGCGGGTCGCGATCTCCTGTTCGACCCGGATCGAGTGGATCCTGGCGGACCTCGGCGTGATGTGCGCCGGCGCGGCCGTCACCGCGGTCTACCCCAGCACCAACGCCGACGAGACCGCCTTCATCCTGGAGGACTCCGGCAGCCGCGGCGTCATCGTCGAGGACGGCAAGCAGCTGGCCAAGGTCCTGGGGGAGTGCGGCCACCTGCCGGCCCTGGGGTTCGTGGTCAGCGTCGACGGCAGCAAGCCGGAGCAGCCGCACGAGGGCGTCGAGGTGCTCTCGCTGGCCGAGCTGGAGGAGCGCGGCGCGGCCTACCTCAAGGAGCACCCGGACGCGGTCGCCACCACCGTCGCGGCGATCGAGCGCGAGCAGCTGGCCACCCTGATCTACACCTCGGGCACCACCGGCCGGCCCAAGGGCGTCCGGCTGGTCCACGACTGCTGGTCCTACCAGGCCGCCGCGCAGTCGAGCACCGGGCTGCTCGGCCCGGACGACGTCCAGTACCTCTGGCTGCCGCTGTCCCACGTCTTCGGCAAGACGCTGACCTCCGGCCACATCCAGCTGGGCACGGTCATCGCGGTGGACGGCCGGGTCGACCGGATCATCCACAACCTGCCGGTGGTCAAGCCGACCTACATGGCCTCCGCGCCCCGGGTGTTCGAGAAGGTCTACAACGGCATCGCGTCCAAGGCCCGGGCCGAGGGCGGGCTGAAGTACAAGATCTTCCTCTGGGCCGCCAAGGTCGCCCGCGACTACGCCCGGGCCGGCCAGGAGTCGCTGGTCGCCACCGGCACCCGGAAGGTCCCCTTCGGGCTCCGGCTCCAGCACACCGTCGCCGACAAGCTGGTCTACGCCAAGATCCGCGACGCCTTCGGCGGCCGGATGCGCGCCTGCGTCTCCGGCAGCGCCGCGCTCGCCCCGGAGATCGGCTACTTCTTCGCCGGCGCCGGCGTGCACATCCTGGAGGGCTACGGACTGACCGAGTCCAGCGCCGGCTCGACGGTCAACCCCGGCGAGGACTACCGGATCGGCACCGTCGGCACCCCGCTGCCCGGGACCGAGGTCCGGATCGCCGAGGAGGACGGCGAGATCCTGCTGCGCGGCCCCGGCGTGATGCGCGGCTACCACAACCAGCCCGAGAAGACCGCCGAGGTGCTGGAGAGCGACGGCTGGTTCCACACCGGCGACATCGGCGAGGTGGACAAGGACGGCTTCCTGCGGATCACCGACCGCAAGAAGGACATCTTCAAGACCTCCGGCGGCAAGTACGTGGCGCCCAGCGAGGTCGAGGGCCGGTTCAAGGCGGTCTGCCCCTTCGTCAGCAACATCCTGGTCATCGGCAACAGCCGCAACTACTGCACCGCGCTGATCACCCTGGACGAGCCGACCATCATGCAGTGGGCGAGGACCCACGGCCAGGACGGCCGCAGCTACGCCGAGGTCTGCTCCTCCGACGAGGTGCACGAGCTGATCGGCGGCTTCGTCCAGCGCCTCAACGCCGACCTCCAGCGCTGGCAGACGATCAAGAAGTTCACCGTGCTGCCGCGCGACCTCGACATCGAGCACGGCGAGCTGACGCCCAGCCTGAAGGTCAAGCGCCCGGTCGTCGAGCGGGAGAACGCCGCCGCGATCGAGGCCATGTACGAGGGCGCCAACGAGGCCTGACCGGCCGGCTGCCGGGGTCCGCGACCCCGGCAGCCTCCTCGGTCCGGCCTCAGCCGCGCGGGCTGCGCCGCCGGCGCACCCGCAGCAGCACCAGCCCGGCCCCGGCGAGCACCACCAGCCCGCCCAGCGCGACCGGGGCGGCGACCTCGTTGCCCTGCTGCAGCCCCGGCTGGTGGAAGTCGGCGGGCGAGGGGAGGGTCGCCCAGCGCGACACCGGCCAGGCCACCACGAACGCCCGGCCGACCACGTCGCTCAGCGGCACGAAGCCGTCGGTGCTGCCCGGCCCCGTGTAGTGGTAGCGGGAGTCCTCCGAGTTGCCGCGGTTGTCGCCCATCACCCACAGGTAGCCCTTGGGCACGGTCACCGTGCCGACCGGTGCCTGGTCGCAGGGGGTGGCCCCGGGGTAGAGGTACGGCTCGTTCAGCGCCACGCCGTTGACCGAGAGCGGCGCCCCGGCCTTGCAGACCACGGTGTCGCCGCCGACCGCGATCACCCGCTTGATCAGGTCGCCGTCGTCGGCCGAGGGCATCAGCCCGATCGTGCTCAGCACCGACTGGGTGTCCCGCACCACCACGTTGCTGCTCGGGTGCGGCGCCTCCGCGCCGGTGAGCCAGCCGCCCGGGTCCTTGAAGACGATCACCTGGCCGCGCTGCGGCTCGGCCCCGAACCAGGGGCTGAACTTGTCGACCAGCACCCGGTCGTTCTTCACCAGGGTGTTCTCCATCGACACCGAGGGGATCACGAAGGCCTGGACGAAGAAGGTCTTGATGACCACCGCCAGCACCAGCGCGATCACCACCAGGAACGGCAGCTCCTTCCAGATCGAGCGCTGCGGCTTCGCCGAGGCCCCGGCACTGCTCCCACCCCTGCCGACCGCCTCGGCCGCGTCCTTGTTCGACGCAGCCCCGTCCGCCACCGCGCCCGCCACCTGCTCGTCCATTCCGCCGTCCCCTCCGTGCCGATCAACCCATCACCCCAACGAACGGTAGTTCCCGCGCGGCACCGACCGGACGGCGCATGCCGGACAATGACAGCGCATGCCGGAGAATGGATGGCATGCCCTCCGCACTCCCCGACGGCGAAGCCGTCCCCGCCGACGGCGCCCTGCCCGAATCCGCGTTGCGCGGACTCGGGACGCGGCCCTTCGGCTTCTACGTCCACGTCCCCTACTGCGCCACCCGCTGCGGGTACTGCGACTTCAACACCTACACCGCCACCGAGCTGCGCTCGGCCGCCGGGGACTCGGGCACGATCGCCTCCCAGGAGACCTACGCGGACAACCTGGTCGCCGAGATCCGGCACGCCCGGCGCACCCTCGGCGACACCGACCTGCCGGTGCAGACCGTCTTCCTGGGCGGCGGCACCCCGACCCTGCTCCCGGCCCGGGACCTGGTCCGGATGCTGGCCGCGATCCGCGAGGAGTTCGGCCTCGCCGAGGGCGCCGAGGTGACCACCGAGGCCAATCCGGAGTCGGTCGACCCGGCCTACCTGGCGGAGCTGCGCGAGGGCGGCTTCAACCGGCTCAGCTTCGGCATGCAGAGCGCCCGGCCGCACGTCCTGGAGCTGCTCGACCGCCGGCACACCCCGGGTCGCCCGGAGGCCTGCGTCGCCGAGGCCCGTGCGGCCGGGTTCGAGCACGTCAACCTGGACCTGATCTACGGCACCCCGGGCGAGAGCGACGACGACTGGCGCGCCTCGCTGGAGGCCGCGCTCGGCGCGGGCCCGGACCATGTCTCGGCCTATGCGCTGATCGTCGAGGAGGGGACGAAGCTCGCCGCCCGGATCCGCCGGGGCGAGATCCCGATGACCGACGACGACGTCCACGCCGACCGCTACCTGATCGCCGAGGAACTGCTGAGCGCGGCCGGACTGCACTGGTACGAGGTCTCCAACTGGGCCACCACCGCCGAGGCCCGCTGCCGCCACAACGAGCTCTACTGGACCGGCGCCGACTGGTGGGGCGCCGGACCCGGCGCGCACAGCCACGTCGGCGGCGTCCGCTGGTGGAACGTCAAGCACCCGGCGGCGTACGCCCAGGCGCTCGCCGAGCAGCGCACCCCGGCGCACGGACGCGAGCGGCTGGAGCCCGAGGACCGCCGGGTCGAGCGGATCCTGCTGGAGCTCCGGCTCGCCGACGGCTGCCCGCTGGACCTGCTGCACGAGACCGGCCGCAAGGCCGCCGACCGCGCCCTGGCCGACGGCCTGCTCGCCGCCGAGCCCTACGCGGCCGGCCGCGCCGTGCTCACCCTGAGCGGCCGCCTGCTGGCCGACGCGGTGGTCCGCGACCTGGTGGACTGAGGCCGGTCGGTCTGAGCCGCCACGGGAGCTGCCCGGGTCCGGCAGCACCGGAGGAGGCGCCCCGGCGCACCCTCGCGCCGCGTCGGGATCCGGCACCGGGTAGGGTCCGGTCCCGACCGCCGATCTTCCGGGTGCGGCGGGACGCGGACAGGGGGCGAACGTGGCTGTCGACGATCTGCCGGGACAGGCCGTGGTCTTCCTCAATGCCGTCGGTGTGCCCTGGCCGTACCTGGACGAGGACGAGGTCCGCCGGTTCGCCGGTATGGTGCGGGACTTCGGGGCTGCCGTGGAGCGGACGCACCAGGACGTCGGCACGGCGATGGCGAACTTCGCCCAGGCGTACCAGGGGGCGGCCACGCAGCGGGTGCAGTCCGGCTGGTCCCAGCTGTCCGAGCGGCACGTCCAGGAGCTGCTCGAGGGCTGCAGGGTGCTGGCGGAGGCACTGGACCTGGCGGCGGACCACATCGTCGCCCGGAAGGCCGAGGCGCTGGCGGAGCTCGTCGGTATGGCGGCGACGTTCGCGGCGGACCGGGCGGCCTCGGTGGTTGCGCCCGGGCCGGCCGAGGCCGCGGACCCGGTGGTCATCGCGACCGGGAGGGAACTGCTGGAGACGCTGAAGCAGGAGATCATCCAGCACATCGTGGGTGAGGTGGTCGAGGCTGCCGCCGAACCGCTCTTCGCCAGGATCGAGGAGGCGATGTCCGGCCTGGACTGGTCGCAGACCGATGCACCCGGCGAGGACGGCCCCGAGGACGGCTTCGCCATCGACCACGGCGCGGCCGGAGCGCACCTCCGACTGCTGAGCGGGTACGCCGAGACGCTTCGCGGCCATGCCCAGGTGCTGCGCGGCGGCGTCGCCGGGCTGGCCTTCTGATGGGGGCCGGGGGAGAGGAGAAGGCGCTCTTCGAGGGGCTGCGCGCGGACGCGGAGAAGGCCCTGCCGAAGATCGCCGAGAGGCACGCGGAGGTGGTCGACGCGGCGGTGGGGATGGGAACCAGGAACCTCGCCGACCACGCGGCCAACGAGCGCGAACTCGCCGAGTCCTTCCGCTCCATCATGCCCAGGGAGGAGGTGCCGCCCGCCCCGACGCCGGCGGCCGCCGCTCCCGGCGACGGGACGGGAGGTTCCCGGATCGGCGAAGCCCTGGATTCCGGTCCGCGACCCGATCCCGTCCCCGACGGGGCTCCTGCCGCGTTCGACCCCCCGACACCGCGGCTGGGCCGCGACGCCCTGCGCGACTCACCCGATTTCGACGCCCAGATCGACCAGGAGCTGAACGCCCGCGGGCTGGACCGGGCGGAGCACGACCGGCTCCGCACCACGCCCACCAACGATCTGACGGACGAGCAGATCCAGGAGGTGGTGGACGTCCGCAACACCATCGCGATCTCCGACGGCCAGGTCGTCACCAAGGTCCTCGGCGGGGACGTCGCCAAGGCCTACATGGAGAACGCGGAGGTCCTGCCCAACGGGCGGGACTTCGATCCGACGCTGTTCGGCGGCTCCATCGCTCGCGGCACCGACACCGTCGGACTCACCACCCCCTCCGACCTGCGTGACGCCCTCGCCCTCGACGACAAGGGCGCCGGGTGGAGTCCGGTCCCCGAAGGAGCGGGCGAGGCTTATCAGTTGCGTCTGCGGGCACCCACGGACCTCAGGGCCGCCACCACCTTCGGCGCGGTCGACGACCCGGTCGCCGCCCAGCACGTCGCCGACCTGGCCGGGGTGGGCACCGGGCGACCATGGGGGGACCCCTTCACCGGCACCGGCTACACCGGTGGAGGTATACCCGAGTGGGACGCCGCCCGCAGCAGCCTCCCCGGCGGGTCCGAGATCTGGAGAATGACTTCGGACGGCAAGGAGTCCCTTGCGGCCTACTTCGACGGAGACAGGTGGATCAAGACCCATGGCTAGTGCCCGCCGCTACGGGCCCGGTCGGTTCGTCGAGTACCGGGGGCACACCTACCGGGCCCTTTCGGACGACCGCGCGCCGATGATCACGCTCTGCGTCGACGACGGCGATCCCGCACCGCAGGGCCTGGAACCGGATCCGGAGGGCCGTTCCGGCCGCTGGCTCGTCTCCCCTGCGGACGTCACCGCCTGGTACGGCTCCAGGTGGACCTTCCGCTGGAAGGGCGAGCTCTTCTCCAGCGGCGGAGTCCGTGACGGCCGGGTCAACGGCTACTACCAGGGCACCAAGGGAGCGGCCTTCGCCGACGCCCACCTGACCCGGACCGGTGCCATCGAGTACGAGGGCACCTTCCCCCTGGAAGAGGTCACCGACCTCACCGAGGAACGCTACGACCTGCTTGCCGCCTGGAAGGAAAAACACCCGGAATGACCACGACCGCCGGGCTTTCCCCCCGCACGATCATCCAACTGCCGATCACCCGGCAGCTCGCCGAGCAGTACGTGGCCAACACCGTCGTTCCCGGCAGCTTCGAGCCGTCCCGGCTGTGGGGGCTGTGCTCCCGCCTGGTGGACGTGATCGACGCCGAATCGGGCGCGGCGGCGCGGGCCTACCACGGGCTGACCGAGGCCGAAGCGGACTTCCCGGTGGGGGACGGCCTGTTCGTGCTCCGCTTCCAGGCGCACTGGCCGACGCTGTTCCGGGCGTCGTTCGGAGGCCGGAGCACCGCCGTCGCCGCGCGGCTCGGCTCCACCCTGGTCCTGCCCGCCCCGTTCCTCGGTACCGGCTACACCAAGTACCTGTCGGCGGCCGTTCCCGAGTACTGGCTGGAGCTCACCGAGGCTCCGGTCGGCGCCGAGATCTGGCACCTCGCCGAGGACGGCGCCGAAGGCTGGGAGCAGCCGCTGGCGCGCTTCTCCGGCCGCCACGCCGGCTGGTACGCCTTTCCCGCCGCCGAACACCTCGGCCTGCCCACCGGCCCCGTCGGGCCCGCTCTCGGCGGCGGCGTCGCGCGCGGCCTCGTCGTCACCTTCCAGGGCACGCGCCACCTTGCCGACTTCGGCCCGGATCCGGCCGAGGCCACGGCCTACCGGGCGGCCGAGGACGGCACGACGCTGACCCGCCGGCTCGAATTCGCCCAGTGCGAGGAGGTTGCCTACCGCCGGCTGCTCGCGTCCTGGCGCGGTGCCCTCTTCGAAGTCCTGGCCAGCACCGACGGCATCGCCACCCTGGCTCTCGCCAGTGGAAACGCCGAGGAGGCCGCCTGGTTGGGCCTCTCCTCGGCCGGCCGCCATGCCTGGCGCGCCCGGGTCCCGACGGACGATCTCAACGAGATGACCGAGGAGCTCCGCCGGCTTGCCGCACCCGGTCCGGCCAGGTGAGGCCCGGACCGCCCCGCGCCGGAGTCGGTCACGACGGGCAGTTCAGGTCTGGGCAGTTCAGGTCTGGGCGGTTCAGGACGGGGCGGTCACGAAGTCGATCAGCTCCTCGACCGCGCGCAGCAGCGTCGGGTCCAGGTCCTTGTAGGAGTTGACGGAGGCCAGGATCCGGCGTCGCCAGGCGTCGCCGGTGTCGGCCGGCCAGCCGAGGCGGCGGCAGACGCCGAGCTTCCACTCCTCGCCGCGCGGCACCTCCGGCCAGGCCGGGATGCCGACCGAGGCCGGTTTCACCGCCGCCCAGACGTCGATGTAGGGGTGGCCGACCACCAGCACGTCGGCCCCGCCGACCTGCTGGACGATCCGCGACTCCTTGGAGCCCGGCACCAGGTGGTCGACCAGCACGCCCAGTCGGCGTCCCGGCTCCGGGCGGAAGGAGGAGACGATCGCCGGGAGGTCGTCGATCCCCTCCAGGTACTCCACCACCACGCCCTCGATCCGCAGGTCGTCGCCCCAGACCCGCTCGACCAGCTCGGCGTCGTGCCTGCCCTCGACGTAGATCCGGCTGGGCAGCGCCACCCGGGCCCGGACGTCCTTGACCGCCACCGAGCCGGAGGCCGTCCGCGCGGGCGCGGCGGGCCCGGCGGCGGTGCCGGTGCCGGGACGGACCAGGGTCACCGGCTTGCCGTCGAGCAGGAAGCCGCTCGGCGTCATCGGGAACACCCGCACCTTGCGGTGCCGGTCCTCCAGGCTGACGGTGAAGCCCTCGGCCGTCTTCTCGACCCGCAGCACGGCTCCGCAGAAGCCGGTGACCACCTCCTCCACCACCAGGTCCCGCTCGGCGGGCACCTCGGGCGCGGGGACCGACCGCTTCCACGGCGGGGTCAGATCGGGGCTGTAGTGGCGGCTGCCTACGGGGTGGGTCACAGGCCTGGGGCTCCCCACACCGGGAACCAGCGGGTGAGGTCCTGCTCCAGCCGCAGGTCGTTGCCGATCATCGCCTTGATCTGGATCTCCAGCGGGTTGTCCCGCTTCTCGCCGGGCAGCGGGGCGAAGGGGTAGAAGCTGCCGCGCTTGAACAGGTAGACCAGCGCCAGCCGACGGTGCTGGGCGTCGGTGAAGTTGACCAGCGAGCAGAGCAGCTGCGGCCCGAAGCCGGTGCTCTCCAGCGCGCTGTTGACCGCGTGGATGTCGTTGACCAGCGAGACGAAGTCGTCCGGGTCGTGCCTGGAGGTCAGCCAGGTGTAGCCGTAGGAGTCCCGGCTGGACTCGATCGGCGTCCCCCCGCGACCGGTGTCGGCGTCCAGCAGCGCCTGGACGTCCTGCTGGATCTGCGCGAAGGCACCGCCCTCGGCGGCGGCGAAGCAGACCGAGCCGACGCCGGTGGGCTTGAACCCGGCGGCGGCCTCCAGCGTGATCGCCGCCGAGGGCAGGCCGAAGAGCTGGTCCAGGTCGGGCTTGACGGGCTTGGTGCGGCCGAGCAGGGTGTCCAGGAAGCCCATGGGGGTCAGCTCCTCGGTAGGCAGGGTGGGCAGGAGGCGGTGCGGGCGCCCGACAGGGCTACTGGCGGCCGAGCTCGGCGGAGATCTTGCCGAGCTGCTCCAGCCGCTTCTCCAGCGAGGGGTGGGTCGAGAAGGCGTTGTTGATCGCCTCGCTCGGCTTGAGCGCGGGGGCGAAGTAGAAGGCGTTGAACGGCTGCGCGCGGCGCAGGTCCTGGGTCGGGATGGCGGCCATCTGCCCGGTGACCTTGGTCAGCGCCGAGGCCAGCGCCGAGGGGCGGCCGGTCAGCTCGGCGGCCGAGCGGTCGGCGGACAGCTCGCGGTAGCGGGAGAGCATCCGGGTCAGCAGGAAGCTGATGGCGTAGGCGACCGCGCTCACCGCGATCACCGCGAGCATGATCATCCCGCTGTTGTCGTCCCGGCTGTCGCGGCGGTCGAAGCCGCCGAACATCCCGAACTGCACGCCGACCCGGGTGATCACCCCGGCCAGCACGCCCAGGAAGCCGGCGATGGTCATCACCATCACGTCCTTGTGGGCGACGTGGGAGAGCTCGTGGGCGAGCACGCCCTCCAGCTCTTCCGGCTCCAGCCGGCGCAGCAGCCCGGTGGTGACGCAGACCACGGCGTTCTTCTCGTTGCGACCGGTCGCAAAGGCGTTCGGCACGTCACTCTGGGCGACGGCCACCCGCGGCTTCTGCATGTCGGCCAGCGCACAGAGCCGGTCCACAGCGCCGTGCAACTCCGGGAACTCCTGCGGGGTGACCTCGCGGGCGCCCATGCTGAAGGCGGCGATCTTGTCGCTGAACCAGAACTGGGCGATGAACAGCCCGCCTGCGACCACGACCACGATCGGCCAGGCGCCCTTGAGCAGCACGATCAGCGCGCCGACGAACACCACGTACAGCAGCCCGATCAGGAACATCGTCAGGACCATGCGGTTGGTCAAGCCCCGGTCGGGGGCAAAGCGTGTCCTGGCCATGACTCTCTCCTCAAAGTGTGCCTTCTACTGCAATTCTGCCCTGTCGGGCTTATCCACAAGTACGTCCGGGACGGTCCGGCCGTTCCGGTGGCGCACCCTTCCGCCTTACACTGGCCGGACGGGTATTGGCACTCGTTTCCCCAGAGTGCCAGAACCGACCGACCGCAGGAGGTGCGTGCCCCGTGCTTGAGGAGCGCAAGCTCGACGACCGCAAGCTCGCGGTGCTGCGTGCCATCGTCCAGGACTACGTCGGGACCGAGGAGCCAGTCGGCTCGAAAGCCCTGGTCGAACGGCACAATCTCGGCGTCTCCCCGGCGACGGTGCGTAACGACATGGCCGCACTGGAGGACGAGGGCTATATCCACCAGCCGCACACCAGTGCCGGCCGGGTACCGACCGACAAGGGCTACCGGCTCTTCGTCGACAGGTTGACGGAGGTCAAGCCGCTGTCCGGGGCGGAGCGCCGAGCCATCGGCAACTTCCTGGACCATGCGCTGGACCTGGACGACGTGGTGGCCCGGACGGTGCGGCTGCTGGCGCAGCTGACCCGGCAGGTCGCGGTCGTCCAGTACCCCTCGCTCTCGCGCTCGGCGGTGCGCCACGTCGAACTGGTCTCGCTCACCCCGACCCGGGTGATGCTGGTGCTGATCACCGACACCGGCCGGGTCGAGCAGCGGCTGATCGACTGCCCCGCGGTGGTCGGCGAGACGCTGCTCGCGGACCTGCGGGCGCGATTGAACAGCAGTGCCGGCGGCCAGCGCTTCGCCGAGGTGCCGACCCTGCTGCAGGACCTCCCCGAGGGCTTCGAGCACGAGGACCGGGGCGTGGTCACGGCCGTGCTGTCGACTCTGTTCGAGGCGCTGGCGGAGCAGACCGAGGAGCGGATCGTCATCGGCGGTTCGGCCAACCTCACCCGCTTCCCGCACGACTTCCCGCTCACCATCGCCCCCGTGCTGGAGGCGCTGGAGGAGCAGGTGGTCCTGCTGAAGTTGCTCGGAGAGACCGCGGACGCGGGCATGATGGTGCGGATCGGCCGGGAGAACGCCTACGAGGGGCTCAATTCCACGTCGGTCGTGTCGGTGGGCTACGGTTCGGGCGACGAGACCGTCGCCAAACTGGGCGTGGTCGGGCCGACGCGGATGGACTACCCGGGCACCATGGGCGCCGTCCGGGCAGTGGCGCGGTACGTCGGCCAGATCCTGGCGGCGTCCTAGCGTCCTTGCCTGAGCTGGATACTGGATCGTCGGCGCGAACGGAAACAAGCGGAGCATTTTGGTGGCCACGGACTACTACGCGGTACTCGGCGTCCGGCGTGACGCGGGTCAGGACGAGATCAAGAAGGCGTTCCGCCGTCTGGCGAGAGAACTCCATCCCGATGTCAACCCCGACCCGAAGACCCAGGAGCGGTTCAAGGAGATCAACGCCGCCTACGAGGTCCTCTCGGACCCGAACAAGCGGCAGATCTACGACCTGGGCGGCGACCCGCTCTCCGCCAACGGCGGCGGCGCGGGGCCCGGCGGCTTCGGGGCGGGGGCCGGCTTCGGCTTCAGCGACATCATGGACGCCTTCTTCGGCGGCGCGGCCGGCGGCCAGCGCGGCCCGCGCTCGCGCACTCGGCGCGGCCAGGACGCGATGATCCGGATCGACATCGACCTCGAAGAGGCGGCGTTCGGCACCACCAAGGACATCCAGGTCGACACCGCCGTCGTCTGCACCACCTGCAACGGCGAGGGCGCTGCCCCCGGCACCTCCGCCCAGACCTGTGACATGTGTCGCGGTCGCGGTGAGGTGTCACAGGTCACCCGGTCCTTCCTGGGCCAGGTCATGACCTCGCGCCCGTGCCCGCAGTGCCAGGGCTTCGGCACCGTCGTGCCGACCCCCTGCCCCGAGTGCGCCGGCGACGGCCGGGTCCGCGCCCGGCGCACGCTGACCGTGAAGATCCCGGCCGGTGTCGACAACGGCACCCGGATCCAGCTGGCCGGCGAGGGCGAGGTCGGCCCCGGCGGCGGCCCGGCCGGCGACCTCTACGTCGAGATCAGCGAGAACGCCGCACTCCACCTTCCAGCGGCGCGGGGACGACCTGCACTGCACGGTCACCCTGCCGATGACGGCGGCCTCGCTGGGCACCAAGGTCCCGCTGGAGACCCTGGACGGCACCGTCGAGATCGACGTCCGCCCCGGCACCCAGTCCGGCCAGTCGATCCCGCTGCACGGACGGGGCATCACCCATCTGCGCGGCGGCGGCCGGGGCGACCTGATAGTGCACGTCGAGGTGCAGACACCGAGCAAGCTCGACGCCGAGCAGGAGGACCTGCTCCGCCGGCTCGCCAAGCTGCGCGGCGAGGAGCGCCCCTCGGGCACCTTCGCCCCCGGCCAGCAGGGACTCTTCTCCCGGCTGAAGGACGCCTTCAACGGGCGCTGAGCCCGTCCGCACAGAACCGACCACCCAGGGGGCGGCGCCGCTACGGCCCGCCCCCTCGGGCATTCCCCGCTTGGAGACCATGTGACCGCCCCCGTGTTCGTCGTGGACACCGCCCGGCTCGCCCCCGTCGGGGCGGTGGTCCGCCTCGACGGCGCGGAGGGCCGGCACGCCGTCGCCGTCCGCCGGCTGACCGTCGGCGAGCAGGTGGTGCTGACCGACGGCGCCGGCGCCGGGGTGTCGGGTGAGGTCTGCGCGGTCGAGGGCAAGGACGTGCTGGAGGTCCGGGTGGGCGAGCTGCTGGCCGAGCCCGAACCCGCGCTCCGGCTGGTGGTCGTCCAGGCGCTGCCCAAGGGCGACCGGGGCGAACTGGCGGTCGAGCTGATGACCGAGGTCGGCGTCGACGAGGTGGTGCCCTGGGCGGCCTCCCGCTGCATCACCCAGTGGAAGGGCGAGCGCGGGGCGAAGGCGCTGGCGAAGTGGCGGGCCACCGCCCGCGAGGCCGGCAAGCAGTCCCGCCGGCTCCGCTTCCCGACCGTCGCGGAGCCGATGAGCACCCGTCAGGTCGCCGAGCTGCTGGCCGGCGCGGCGCTGGGCGCGGTGCTGCACGAGGAGGGCGCCCAGCCGCTCGCGGACGCCCCGCTGCCGACCTCCGGCGACGTGGTGCTGGTGGTGGGCCCCGAGGGCGGCGTCGCCCCGGACGAGCTGGCGCGCTTCGCCGAGGCCGGCGCGGCCCCGGTCCGGCTGGGCCGCTCGGTGCTGCGGACCTCCACCGCCGGCGTCGCCGCCGGGGCGCTGCTGCTCGGCCGCAGCGGGCGCTGGAGCTGAGCCGGGAGCCGCGCAACGCGCCCCTGTCGCAGGGTCAGCAGCGCGGTTAATGTGGCGGGGTGACTCCACCCGCAGGCTGGTTCCGCCATCCCCATCTGCACGACGGACTGGTCGCCTTCGTGGCCGAGGACGACGTCTGGCTGGCCCCGGTCGAGGGCGGCCGGGCCTGGCGGGTGAGCGCCGACCGGGCGCCGGTGGGCCGCCCCCGGTTCTCCCCGGACGGCACGCTGCTGGCCTGGACCTCCAGCCGGGACGGGGCGCCGGAGGTGCACGTCGCCCCGGTCGAGGGCGGTCCGGCGCGGCGGCTGACCCACTGGGGCAGCGCGCAGACCGCGGTGGCCGGCTGGACCGCCGACGGCGAGGTGCTGGCGATCAGCACGGTCGGGCGGATGTCCCGGGCACACGCCTGGGCCTTCGCGGTGCCGCTGGACGGCGGCCCGGCCCGGGAGCTGCCGTACGGCAGGGTCAGCGCGGTCGCCGCCGAGCCCGGCGGCCCGCGGGTGCTGCTCGGCAGCGCCGGGATGGGCGTGGAGCCGGCCCGCTGGAAGCGCTACCGGGGCGGAACGGCCGGAAAGCTCTGGCTGGGCACTCCCGGCACGGACGGCGCCGAGGGGGACTTCGTCCGGATCCACGCCGACCTCGACGGCAACATCGACTCACCGATGTGGGTGGGGGAGCGGATCGCCTTCCTCAGCGACCACAGCGGGGAGGGCCGGCTCTGGTCCAGCCTTCCGGACGGCTCCGACCTGCGCTGCCACGGCGAACTCGACTTCTACGCCCGCAACGCCTCGACCGACGGCGTCCGGGTCGTCCACCACAGCGGCGGCGACCTCTGGCTGCTCGACGACCTGGAGCAGGCGCTCCCGCGGCGGCTGGAGATCCGCCTCGGCGGTCCGTCCATCGACCGGCTGCCCTACCCGGTCCAGGCCGGCCGCTACCTGGGCACCGTCGCCCCGGACGCCGAGGGCCGGTCCAGCCTGGTCGAGGTGCGCGGCACGATCCACCGGGTGACCCATCGGGACGGCCCGGTCCGAGTGCTGGCCGACGCTCCCGGCGTCCGCCACCGGCTGCCCCGGGTGCTCCCCGACGGCGGCGCGGTCTGGGTGACCGACGCCGAGGGCGACGACGCGCTGGAGTTCTCCGACGGCCGGCGCATCGCGGCCGGGCGGATCGGCCGGGTCGAGTCGCTGGCCGTCTCCCCGGACGGCGCCCGGCTGGCCGTCGCCGACCGCGACGGCCGGGTGCTGCTGCTCGACCCGGCCGCGCCGGAACAGGTCCGGGAGCTGGACCGCAGCTCCGGGGGCGAGGCCGCCGGCCTGGTGTTCTCGCCGGACTCGCAGTGGCTGGTCTGGTCGCACCGTGTCGACCAGCTGGACTCCCCGCGCCAGCTGCGGATCGCCCGGCTCGCGGACGGTTCGGTGACCGAGCTGACCGAGCCGCGCTTCACCGACTTCTCCCCGGCCTTCACCGCCGACGGCAAGCACCTCGCCTTCCTCTCGGTCCGCGACTTCGACCCGGTCTACGACGCCCATGTCTTCGACCTGTCCTTCCCGCTGGCCTGCCGCCCCTATCTGCTGACGCTGGCGGCGGACACGCTGTCGCCCTTCGGCCCGCAGCCCCAGGGCCGCCCACCGGGCAAGGGCAGCGAGGAACCGGCCCCCGCCCCGGCCGCCGCCGGTGCTCCGGACGCCCCCGAGCCGGCCGGCTCCGAGCCCTCCGAGGCGCCGGTCGGTGAGCCCGCCCCGGCGGCGCCGGAGAGCGGGCCCGCCCCGACCCGGGTCGACCTGGACGGCCTGGCCGACCGGATCGTGCCCTTCCCGGTCCCGGCCGGCCGCTACTCCGCGCTGGAAGCGGTCAGCGGCGGGGTCGCCTGGCTGCGCCGACCGCTGGCCGGGCAGCTGGGCACGGCCAGGGCCACCCCGGAGGCCAAGCCCGAGCGGGCGGTGCTGGAGCGCTTCGACTTCGTCGGCCGCCGGGTGGAGACCCTGGTCGACGCCCTCAGCTGGTACAGCGTCTCCGGCGACGGCAGCCGACTGGCCGTGGTCGACCACGAGGAGCTGCGGATCGTCCCGGCCGACCGCAAAGTCGGCCGGGACGATTCGGACGAGTCCGTCCAGGTCGACCTCGCCCGGGTGCGGGTCACCGTCGACCCCGCCGCCGAGTGGCGGCAGATGTTCGACGAGACCGCCCGGCTGGCCCGGGACAACTTCTGGCGGGTCGACCTCGGCGGCCTGGACTGGACCGCGGTGCAGCGCCGCTACCGTCCGCTGGTGGAGCGGGTCGGCAGCTACAGCGACCTGGTCGACCTGCTCTGGGAGCTCCAGGGCGAGTTGGGCACCTCGCACGCCTATGTCCGCTCCTTCGGGCACGGCGCGCCGCCCGAGCGCCGGCAGGGCCTGCTCGGCGCGGACCTGGCCCGGGACGCCGACGGCCGCTGGCGGGTGGTCCGGGTGCTGCCCGGCGAGTCCTCGGACCCGGCCGCCCGCTCCCCGCTGGCCGCCCCCGGCGTCAACATCCGCGCCGGGGAGGCGCTGCTGGCGGTGGACGGCCGTCCGGTCGACCCGGTCACCGGCCCCGCGCCGCTGCTGGCCGGGACGGTCGGCAAGCCGGTGGAGCTGACCGTGGCCGGGCCCGAGGGCGCCGAGCGCGCGGTCGTGGTGGTGCCGCTCGGCGACGAGGAACCGCTGCGCTACCACGCCTGGGTGGCCGGGCGGCGGGCCCGCGTCCACGAGCTGTCCGCGGGCCGGCTCGGCTACCTCCACGTCCCGGACATGGTCGCCAGCGGCTGGGCGCAGTTGCACCGCGACCTGCAGCGGGAGATGGCCAGGGACGGCCTGGTGGTCGACGTCCGGGAGAACCGGGGCGGGCACACCTCACAGCTGGTGGTGGAGAAGCTGAACCGCCGGGTCATCGGCTGGGGCCGGGCGCGGGACCGCACGCCGTACACCTACCCCGAGTACGCGCCGCGCGGCCCGCTGGTCGCCGTCGCCGACGAGTTCTGCGGCTCGGACGGCGACATCGTCAACGCCGCCTTCCAGGCCCTGCGGCTCGGCCCGGTCGTCGGTGTCCGCACCTGGGGCGGCGTCATCGGGATCGACTCCCACTACGAGCTGGTGGACGGCACCGGGGTGACCCAGCCCCGCTACTCGACCTGGATGGAGGGCTACGGCTGGGGCCTGGAGAACCACGGGGTGGACCCGGACGTCGAGGTGGTCTGCACCCCGCAGGACTGGGCGGCCGGCCGCGACCCGCAGCTCGACACGGCGGTCCGGATCGCGCTGGCGGCGCTCGCGGAGCACCCGCCGGCCACCCCGCCGGAGGTGCCGCGGCTCTAGCGCGGACGGCGGGCGAATGTGAGAAGCAGGACAGGACCGGGGCAATAGCCCCGACCCTGTGGAACCCGCAGATCACCACCCCGTAGGGTCACCCGTATGGCTGAAGACTCCCCGTTGATCCGCAGTCTGCGCGCCGCCGTCGAGGCGGCCCCGGCGGACGTCCCCCTGCGCCTGCACCTGGCCGCGCTGCTGCTGGACGCCGGCGCGCCCCAGGAGGCGGTGTCCCAGGTCGCGGTGGCGCTGCAGTACGAACCGGGGAGCCCCGAGGCCCGGGAGCTGATGCTGCGCGCGATGGGCCTCCCGGCCGCGCCGGCGCCCGAGCCCGCCCCGGCCCCTGCGCCTGCGCCGGTGCAGGAGACGGTGCCGGAGCCGGTCGAACTCGCCCAACCCGCGCAGCCGCAGCCGCCGTCCGAGCCTCCGGTCTTCGACTGGACCACCGCCGAGCAGCAGCTCAGCGACGTCGTCCAGCCACGCTTCGTCGACCCGGAGCCGGACCGCGAGCGGATGGCCGCCGAGGGCGAGGACGCCCCGGCCGACCAGTTCGACTGGGACGTCGAGACCAGCCGGGTCGGCCTCGCCGACGTCGGCGGCATGACCGAGGTCAAGAAGCGGCTCCAGGCCGCCTTCCTGGCCCCGATGCGCAACCCCGAACTGCGCCGCCTCTACGGCAAGTCGCTCCGCGGCGGGCTGCTGCTCTACGGTCCCCCCGGCTGCGGCAAGACCTTCATCGCCCGCGCGGTCGCCGGCGAGCTGGGCGCGAAGTTCATCTCGGTCAGCCTCAGCGACGTACTGGACATGTACATCGGCCAGTCCGAGCGGAACCTGCACGAGGTCTTCGCGGCGGCCCGGCGCAACGCCCCCTGCGTGGTCTTCCTGGACGAGATCGACGCCCTCGGCGGCAAGCGCAGCAGCCTGCGCCACAACGCCATGCGCGGCACCGTCAACCAGCTGCTGACCGAGCTGGACGGCGCCCAGTCCGACAACGAGGGCGTCTTCGTCCTCGCCGCCACCAACCACCCCTGGGACGTCGACACCGCGCTGCGCCGCCCCGGACGGCTGGACCGGACCCTGCTGGTGCTGCCGCCGGACCAGCCCGCCCGCGAGGCGGTGCTCCGCTACCACCTGCGGGACCGCCCGATCGAGGGCGTCGACCTGGCCAAGCTGGCCAAGAAGACCGACGGCTACTCCGGCGCCGACCTGGCCCACGTCTGCGAGTCGGCGGCCGAGTCGGCGCTGCTGGACTCGGCCGCCAGCGGCCAGGTCCGCATGATCGGCATGCGCGACCTGCTGGACGCCGCCGAGCAGGTCAAGCCCTCGGTCGAGGCCTGGTTCTCCGCCGCCCGCAACGTCGCCATGTTCGCCAACGAGGGCGGCATGTACGACGACCTGGTGGCCTACCTCAAGAAGAATCGAAAGCTGTGAGCGACGACGACGCCGCCCTCGGGCGGCTGCAGCGCGCCCGGGCGCTGATGGACCTGGGCCGACCCGAGCAGGCCCTGCCGCTGCTGGCCGAGGCCCTGGCCGAGCAGCCGGGCAATGTCGACGCCTGGTGCGTGATGGCCCGCTGCCACTACGCCCGGCACGACTACCGGGACGCCCTGCACGCCGCCGACCAGGCGCTGGCGCACAAGCCCGACCAGGTCGTGGCCTGGCGCTTCCGGACGCTGGCGCTGATCGAGCTGGAGCAGTGGGAGCCGGCCTGGGCGGCGGCCGGGGAGTCGGTCCGGCACGACCCGCACCACTGGTACGGGCACATGCTGGTGGCCAAGGTGCTGCTGGCCAACACGACCGGCTACTTCCACTCCGCCGTCGCCCAGCAGGCGGCGTTCCGGGCCCGGGAGCTCGCGCCCCAGGAGCCGGACACCCACTTCATCCTCGGCCGGGTCGCCGAGCGCTCCGGGCACCGGCCCGAGGCGGAGGGGTGCTACCGCGAGGCGCTGCGGCTCGACCCCGAGCACCGGGCCGCCCGCAACCAGCTGGCGCTGCTGCAGATGCAGCGCGGCGACCACTACGGCGCGGCCCAGGGCTTCGCCGCCGTCGCCGCGGCCGACCAGTCGACCTCGGGGCTGGGCGTGCACAACCTCCGGGTGGTCACCGTCCGGCTGATCGCGCCCGCCCGCTGGATCTCGATCGCCTGCTTCCTGCTGGTCAATGTGATGGTGCAGGCCCAGGGGCAGACCGACTGGACCGCGCGCGGGATCTGCCTCGGGGGCGTGGTCCTGGCCTGGGGCGGCTGGCTGCTCTGGGCGGTCCGTCAGGTCCCGGCGCAGCTGCGCCGTCCGCTGCTGCTGTCGGCCCGGCGCAGTCGCTATGTCGGCTACAGCCTGCTCGGGGTCTCGGCGCTGACCATCGCCGCGCTGGCGCTGCTGTCGGTGCCGGCCCTGGCGGGGGTGGCCACGGTGGTGCTCGTCGCCGGGATCATCGCCCAGGCGCTGGCGCTGCAGGCCGCCCGGCGCTCGGTGGAGCAGGACAAGGCCGCGCTGCGCGGGTAACCCGGCCGACCACTGCCGCAGGTACGATGCGGCGGACAACCGGTACCGGTACCGCGCGAGCCGGCTTCAACCAGCAGCACCCCAACCAGCTGCGCCCCAAACAGCAGGAGATGACGACGTGTCGGGAGAGCCGCAGGCGGACTGCCTGTTCTGCAGGATCGTGGCCGGGGAGATCCCGGCGACGGTGGTCCGCGAGACCGAGGCGACCCTCGCCTTCCGCGACATCAACCCGCAGGCCCCCACCCATGTGCTGGTGGTCCCCCGGGCGCACTACCCGGACGCCGCCTCGCTCGCCGACGCCGACCCGGCGCTGGCCGGGGCGCTGCTGGCCGAGGCCGGCCGGGTCGCTGAGGACGAGAAGGTCGCGGTCCAGGCCGGCGGCGCGGGCTACCGGCTGATCTTCAACACCGGCAGCGGTGCCGGCCAGACCGTGTTCCACGCCCATGTCCACCTCCTGGGCGGCGGCGACGGCCTGCGCGAGAAGCTGATCTGACCGGGTGTCGCAACGCGAGCTGGTGGTGCTGGGGACGGCCAGTCAGGTCCCGACCCGGCACCGCAACCACAACGGCTACCTGCTGCTCTGGGACGGCGAGGGGTTGCTGTTCGACCCCGGCGAGGGCACCCAGCGGCAGCTGCTGCACGCCGGGGTGAGCGCCCATTCGATCACCCGGATCTGCGTCACCCACTTCCACGGCGACCACTGCCTGGGCCTCCCCGGCATCATCCAGCGGATCAACCTGGACAAGCCACCTCATTCGGTCAGTGCCTACTACCCGGCGTCCGGGCAGCGGTTCTTCGAGCGGCTGCACCACGCCAGCGCCTTCCACGAGACGGTGACGCTGCTGCCGGAGCCGGTCACCGGATCGGGTGAGCTGAAGGCGACCGGCGCCCCCTTCGCGCTGGAGGCCGTCCGGCTGTCCCACCCGGTGGAGTCGTTCGGCTACCGGCTCACCGAGCCGGACGGACGGCGGCTGCTCCCCGCGAAACTGGCCGCGTTCGGCCTGACCGGGCCCCTGGTCGGCGAGCTCCAGCGGCGCGGCACGGTCACCGCCCCGGACGGGACGACGGTGGCGTTGGAGCAGGTCAGCGAGGAGCGGCGGGGGCAGCGCGCGGCCTTTGTGATGGACACCCGGCTCTGCGCCGGGGTCGTCGAACTTGCGGCCGGGGCCGACCTGCTGGTGATCGAGGCGACCTTCCTGGAGGCAGACGGGCGACTGGCCGAGGAGCACGGCCACCTGACCGCCGCCCAGGCCGCCCGTGCCGCCGCCGAGGCGGGCGTGCGGACGCTGGTGCTGACCCACTTCTCCCAGCGCTACCCGGATCTGACCGGCCACCTGGCCGAGGCCCGGCGCCACTTCGACGGCGAGCTGGTGCTGGCCGAGGACCTGATGCGGGTGCCGGTCCCGCGCCGGGCGTGAAGCCGCCAGGCCTGTTCGAGCCGGCGGTGTCGCTTAAACCGCTGGCGTCACCCCCGTGAACAGGCGGACCATCGTTCCCGATGGCCCTTCCGTCCGTCGTACCCTGGACACACCACGCCCGAGAGGCTGGCGGACCCTACCGAGATGGGATGAGGCAGGCCTCAGCGCCGACCCATGACTTCCACGAACCCAGATGTGCGCACTGCCCAGGCGAAGATCGTTATTCCGGAGCAGTTCCTGATGGTGACCGTGCTCGGCACCGGGGACTCGCTGCTGAAGGTGATCGAGACGGCCTACCCGGACCTCGACATCCACGCCCGGGGCAACAGGGTCACCGTCACCGGCGACCGCGCCGAGGTCCGACTGGTCCAGCGACTGTTCGACGAGATGATGCTGGTGCTGCGCACCGGCCAGCCCCTGACGGAGGACTCGGTGGAGCGTTCCATCGCGATGCTGCGCAAGGCCGAGCAGGACCCGGGCAGCTCCGAGGGCTCCACCAGCCCCTCGTCGGTGTTCACCATGAACATCCTGTCCAACCGGGGCCGCTCGATCCGGCCGAAGACGCTGAACCAGCAGACCTATGTCGACGCCATCGACCGGCACACCATCGTCTTCGGCATCGGCCCGGCCGGTACCGGCAAGACCTACCTGGCGATGGCCAAGGCCGTGCAGGCGCTCCAGGCCAAGCAGGTCACCCGGATCATCCTGACCCGTCCGGCGGTCGAGGCGGGCGAGCGGCTGGGCTTCCTGCCCGGCACCCTCTACGACAAGATCGACCCGTACCTGCGCCCGCTCTACGACGCCCTGCACGACATGATCGACCCGGACTCGATCCCCCGCCTGATGGCGGCCGGCACCATCGAGGTCGCCCCGCTGGCCTACATGCGGGGAAGGGCCCAGCCGGTCTTCACCAAGGTGATGACCCCTGACGGGTTCCGCCCCATCGGGGACCTTCAAGTGGGCGACCTCGTCATCGGGTCCAACGGGGAACCGACCCCGGTCCTGGGCGTCTACCCGCAGGGCGAGAAGGACATCTACCGGGTTACCGCCCAGGACGGCTCCTGGACGCTGTGCTGTGGCGAGCACCTCTGGACCGTCAGGACCAGAGCGGACCGTCGCCGCGACAAGCCCTGGCGGGTACTTGAGACCAAGGAGATGATCGGCAATCTCCGTGCGGCCCATGCCCGGCGCTACGAATTGCCACTGCTGAGCAGTCCGGTCTGTCACCCGGTGCGTGAGGTGCCGATGGACCCCTACGCGCTGGGCCTGCTGCTCGGCGACGGGTGCCTCACCGGCTCGACCACTCCGGCGTTCGCCACCGAGGATCCGGAGCTCGTCTCGGCTCTGGAGGCGGCCCTGCCGGGTATCGAGCTGCGGTGGAAGGGACGGGCGGACTACACCCTGAACCGGGTGCGGGAATCCGGTGACGTCGTGACGATCGAGAACCCGGTGACCGGGGCGCTGCGTGCCTTGGACCTGTTCGGTTCGCGGTCGAATTCGAAGTTCGTCCCGGACGACTACCTGCACAACTCGGCCGAGGTCCGGTTGGCTCTGCTCCAAGGGCTGCTGGATTCCGACGGGGGGCCGGTCACCCAGAAGGACCGGACCTGCCGGATTCAGTACACGACGACTTCGATCCTGCTCAGGGACGACGTCATCGCCCTGGTGCAGTCCCTGGGCGGAGTCGCGTACAGCCGCCGTCGAATGGCGCTGGGGCGACGTCCTGGCCGGGCCCGTGGCCGAGACGTGCACCACCGGCACGACGCCCACGTCATCGACATCCGGCTCCCGGAGGGCATGCCGCCGTTCCGTCTCGAACGCAAGATGGAAAAGTACCTCGCTGCCGGGGGCGGTGGTCGCCCGATGCGCTTCATCGACAGCATCGAGCCCGCCGGTCGCGAGGAGGCGGTGTGCATCCAGGTGGCAGCCGAGGACTCGCTGTACGTGACCGAGAACTACCTGCTGACGCACAACACCCTCAATGATGCATTCATCATCCTGGACGAGGCGCAGAACACCAGCGCCGAGCAGATGAAGATGTTCCTGACCCGGCTCGGCTTCAACTCCAAGATCGTGGTCACCGGCGACGTCACCCAGATCGACCTGCCGACCGGCACGAAGAGCGGACTCAAGGTCGTCCAGGAGATCCTGGAGGACGTGGAGGACATCCACTTCTCCCGGCTCACCAGTCAGGACGTCGTCCGGCACAAGCTGGTCGGCAAGATCGTGGACGCCTACGGGCACTACGACGCCAAGCAGCAGGCCCAGCACGACCACGCTGCGAACACCCACCGAACACCCCGACGCACCGAAAGCTGAGAAACCCGCACCCCATGTCGATCGACATCAACAACGAGTCCGGTACGGAGGTGGACGAGCAGGCCATCCTGGACGTCGCCCGCTTCGCCCTGGACCGGATGCGCATCCACCCGCTCTCCGAGCTGTCCGTGATCGTCGTCGACGCGGAGGCGATGGAGGCGCTGCACGTCCAGTGGATGGACCTGCCCGGCCCCACCGACGTGATGTCGTTCCCGATGGACGAGCTCCGTCCGGGCAAGGAGGACGAGGAGCTGCCGCAGGGCCTGCTCGGCGACATCGTGCTCTGCCCCGAGGTCGCCACCCAGCAGGGCGAGACCAACGGCCACTCCATGGACGCCGAGCTGCAGCTGCTCACCGTCCACGGGGTGCTCCACGTCCTCGGCTACGACCACGAGGACCCGGACGAGGAGCGGGAGATGTTCGGGCTGCAGAAACGCATCCTGGACGACTGGCGGGCCGAGCGAGGCGAGACCGGTCCGTCCCCCGCCCCGACGACGACGTGAGTGCGAAATGAGTGGCAGTAGTACCGGCTTCCTCGTGGTGGCCGTCATCCTCGTGATCTTCGCGTGGCTGGCGGCCTGTGCGGAGGCGGGCATCTCCCGGGTGTCCCGCTTCCGCGCCGAGGAGGCCGTCAGGAACGGCCGGCGGGGGGCCGAGCGGATGCTCGCCCTGGCCGCCGACCCCATCCGCTTCCTCAATCTGGCGACCCTGATCCGGGTCACCTGCGAGATGGCGGCCGCGGTGCTGGTAACCGTGGTCTGCGTGCGCAGCCTCCACCAGACCTGGCAGGCCGCGCTGGTCGCGATCGGCGCTATGGTGCTGGTCTCCTATGTCGCGGTCGGGGTGTCGCCGCGCACCATCGGCCGGCAGCACCCGATGAACGTGGCCACCGCCGCCTCGGTGGTGCTGCTGCCGCTGAACCGGATCCTCGGCCCGATTCCCCGGCTGCTGATCCTGGTCGGCAACGCGCTCACCCCCGGCAAGGGCTTCCGCGAGGGGCCGTTCGCCTCCGAGGCCGAGCTGCGGGCGCTGGTCGACCTGGCCGAGCAGGACTCGCTGATCGAGGACGAGGAGCGCCGGATGGTGCACTCGGTCTTCGAGCTGGGCGACACCATCGTCCGCGAGGTGATGGTGCCCCGTACCGACCTGGTGATGATCGAGCGCGGCAAGACCGTCCGGCAGGCGCTGACGCTGGCGCTGCGCAGCGGCTTCTCGCGGATGCCGGTGGTCGGCGAGAACGAGGACGACGTGGTCGGCATCGTCTACCTCAAGGACCTGGTCCGGCGGACCCATGTGGACCGCGCGGCCGAGTCCGAGTCGGTCGGCTCGGTGATGCGGCAGGCCACCTACGTCCCGGACAGCAAACCGGTGGCGGACCTGCTGCGGGAGATGCAGCGGGACCGGATCCACGTCGCCGTGGTCATCGACGAGTACGGCGGCACGGCCGGGCTGGTCACCATCGAGGACATCCTGGAGGAGATCGTCGGCGAGATCACCGACGAGTACGACCGGGAGGCCCCGCCGGTGGAGGCGCTGGCGGACGGCGCGTTCCGGATCACCGCCCGGCTGCCGGTCGAGGAACTGGGCGAACTCTTCGGCATCGAGCTGGACGACGAGGACGTCGACACCGTCGGCGGCCTGCTGGCCAAGGCCCTCGGCCGGGTGCCGATCCCCGGCTCCGGGGTCGAGGTCCCGGTGCCGGACGGCGAGGAGGCGTCGATCTCGGCGATCCGGATCACCGCCGAGAGCACGGCCGGACGCCGCAACCGCATCGGTACGCTGCTCGCCGAGCCGGTCGCCAAGGAGCGGGTCCGCCGCGGCGGCCGCCGCGACCGCGAGGACGACCGCGACGAGGACGACCACCCCACTTCCGACCGTCACCCCGACCGCCACCCCGACCGGGGCCGCGACCACCCGGACGACTGAGCGCCGCAACCGGATGTCGGCCGTCCCCGGGACGGGGCGGCCGACGGCCCGGGCAGCGGGTGCGAGTCAGAGAGCTGCCAGGTCGATCCTGAGCGCGAAGGTCCCCTGCGGGCCGCCACAGACGAGCAGGCCCTCCGTGGACAGCGCGAGACTGTCGATGTCCCGGACGCACGGCACGGCCGTCGAGCGCCCCTCGACCAGGCGCCAGAGGTGCAGACGACGATCGGACCAGGCGACGGCAAGCACGGGGCCCACCGCTGTGTGTGCCACGGCCAGCGCGGTCGGCAGCGCGTTGCGCTGTTCGACGGCGCCGGGCATGGACCGGCCCGTGTCGGAATCCCAGAGCCGGACCGTGCCGTCCGCTCCACCGGTGAGCACCAGCCGCAGACCGTCGGGGGCTTCGGGCCACCCGAGGCAGGCGATGGAGGTGATGGGAACCTGGTGCGGGCGCTGCGCGCCGAAGGCGGAGGACGAGCTCCCGGCGGGCCAGAGCCGGAACCACCCCTCGGCGTCACCGACGGCGACGGACCCGTTGCCCGAGGCGACCGCGGTGACTCGGGCGGCTTCTCCGGCCAGGACGGCAGCAGCATGTCGACCCAGAGCCTGGTGGAGAGCGCTTTCGCCGGGAGCCTCGTCCGTTCCTGCGGAGGGGACGGCCAAGAGGTGGATGCGGCCGTCGGGGTCGACGCCGAGCGCTTGGCCGGAGCCGATGACAGCGAGCCCTGTGGGCCGTTGACGCGGATTGCCGGCGATGCGGGCGATGATCGTGCCGTCCGTGGGCTCGTAGAGACCGAGCCGCCCGGCGCCGTCGATGATCAGCAAGCCGCGCTCGGCCAGCGCGAGTCCCGTCGTGCGGAGATCCGCTCTGGACCACTGGGCGGTCCAGACATGCTGCTCGGCGAGCGGGCGCAGGTACTCCGCGAGCCGCGGATCCGTGGCCAGGGCAGCGGAGTGGAGGACGGCCGCCCGCTCGGGGTCGGAGAGTTCGCCGGAGCTGAGGATCGGGCCTGCGGCAGCCCAGGTGGCGCGCAGCCCCCGGGGGACGGCGATCCGGCGGTCGGTGAGAGCTGCTGTGATGGCGAGAGCCGACCCGTGGGCGAGGTAGTCGGGGTCGGCGAGCAGCTGCGATGCGGTGCCCTCACTCACGGCAAGGTCGAGCGCCCGCTCGCGAGCTGCCGCCGTCGCCGCTCGCCAGCCCTTGCCGGGCGGGCCGGATTCGGGCGGCTCGACAGCTTCCGGCGCAGGTCGCGGGTGGGCGGGGGCGTCCGCGGGCAGGGCCAGTACGAGAGGTCCGACGGCCTCGAGCAGGTCGGGGCGATCGAGCTCGATCGCAGCCCGGACCTGGGGCAGGGCCAGCAACTTGGCCAACAGCTCAGCGACGATCCGCCGGGGCGCGGCTGACGGCGGGTCACCGGTACCCCGGCCGGCCAGGTGCAGGTCGGGGATGACGATCCGGAGCGGCCGGGGGTCGGCAGCGACCCGCTCCAGCAGCCGGCCGGGGTCGGTCGGACCGTAGCCGAGTTGCCGTCCCAGCTCCCAGGAGAGGGTCTGCGCGATGTGTCCCCTGGCTGGAACGGTCGCGTGCACGGTGGTGGCCGGATGACTGTCGGAGCCGGCTACCAGCCAGGCCAGCAGGTGGCTCTTGCCGGTACCGCGCCCGCCGGTGACCAGGCAGACCCGTGGGCAGGCAGGGTCGTCCCGGGCGGCCCAGTCCAACAGCGCCGGGGCGAGTAGGGCTGTGGCGCCAGTGAGCGGAGGCCAGTCGGCGGACTGCGGCGGCAGCGTCACGCGGACCCCTGGGCCGGTCGGGCTGCTTCGGCGCGCAGCCGGCCGATCCCCTCGGCGCGGGACTCGGCGGTCTCCCCATAGGGGAAGCTGTGCGTGAGCCGGGCCGCCGGGAAGGCCGAGGCGAGCCACATCGAGCAGTAGTGCCCCGGCAGGAAGCAGGGGGCCAGGTCGGTGTGAATGCCCGTCACCTGCTCTGCGCCGATCCCGGCGCTCTGCAGCGAGGCCCACAGCCGCTCTTCCGGGTGGAGCGCGATCGCACCGGCGCTGGTGAAGATCTTCTTCTGGCCGGTGGCGTCGACGACCTCGAACGCGGCGAAATTCTCGACACTCGCGGTGTCGCGCAGGTCGTCCAGTACCAGCGGCCACCAGCTCTCCCGGTCCGCGAAGGCCTGCGGGTCGGCGTCCTGCAGCTGCCGGCGAAATTCGTGGAACAAACTCTGCGCGTGGTCCAGGCTCTCGGTCGCGCCCAACTCCTCCAGGAGGACGTCCAGGCCGAGCAGCGCTGCTGCGAATTCCTCCGGGCCGGAACTGACGAACCGCAGCGGTTCGCTGTAGCCCAGGAGCATCGCGTGGACCCGGCCCCCGGGGCTCGCGACGATCTCGAATGCACTGTCGGATCCGAGGCGGGACCAGGTCAGGTAGTCCGCGGAGGTGAGTGACTTCGAGGTCGCCACGGCGTAGCCGCGCAGTGAGGCGGGTTCGCCCTCGGCGGTGCGGAAGTACGGCCCGACCTGGAGCGGCAGAGTCAGCGCGGCGATCCGGTCCAGCGCGGCAGCCTCCGGCGCAGCCTGGTCCGCGCTCGCCGCATCCGTGCCGAAGCGTCGTACGCCCTCGTTCCCGAAGCGTGTCGCGACCGTACCGTCGGGCGGGATCGCACCGGGCCTACTCATTCGCCGAAGGTCCTTACGTACTCCAGGACCATGTACCAGGTCGACTCCGGATTCTCCAGGGCGACCGGGTCGGTCTCCCGCATGACGGCGATCAGCCGTTCGTCGACTCCCTCGCCGAAGCTCCCGTCGTCCTCGTAGCCGTTCTCCTCGGCGAATTCGGCGTCGTAGTTCGGACGTTCGGCCTCGACGCTGTAGAGGAAGTAGAGAAAGCAGTCCAGACTGCTGTTGAGCAGGTAGGGATCTTCGCTGTTGCCCGGGAGGCAGTAGACGGCCCCACTCGCCCCGTCGATCACCATGTTGTCGTAGGGGATTCCACCGATCGAGATCCACTCATCGGGGTCAAACGGCATGGAAGGATGGAGTTCGCGGCCACGCGCCCAGCCCTTGTCGGCGATCTCCGCGGGAAGGCTCACGACGGTCTGGAACCAGCCCGTGTGCTGGTGGGGCAGGCCGACGTCGCGCAGGAGTTCACGGGTGCGCGCGTGAGAGATCGGGCCGAGTGCGCTCTCCGGCACCGTGACCAGGTCGCTGGCCGGAAAGACCGACTCCAACAGAGCCCGGTCGACTGTCTGCGGCATGCCTCAAATCCTATCTACTGCGGTGTCCGATCCGTTGCGCTCACCGTACCGCCGGTCGGTGGTGCGGGATTCACCGTCCACCGAGCCCGTCGAGGTACTTGCGCATCGCCTCGTTGCCTGCCTGGCGTGAGGCTTCGGCGCTGCCGTACTCGATGCTGTGCGAAACCTTGACGTGCGAGGGCAGGTATTCGCTCATCCAAGCACTGCAGTTGACACTGTTCGTGCATGGTTCTCGTTCGGTGTAGAGCTCACTTATGCCTGATGACGAACTATCTTGAAGGAAAGGTATTCCTAGAACGCGTTCGGAGTGGGTGGGGTATTTGCTGCG
Source organism: uncultured Actinomycetota bacterium (assembly GCA_963743515.1). Classification (GTDB taxonomy): domain Bacteria; phylum Actinomycetota; class Actinomycetes; order Streptomycetales; family Streptomycetaceae; genus Streptacidiphilus. Next base: position 233,666 of record CAVUQN010000026.1, on the reverse strand, counting down.
TCCGACCAGGATGAAGCTGTCCGGATCACCGGACTCGCCGTACCTGACGGCCGCGTAGTTCTTGCTCGTGAATTTTGATCCGCGATAGGTGCCGTAGTCGCCCGCCTCATGCCTGGCGAGCTGGGTGGCTGCGGCCAGGTCGGTACTGCCGGGCGGGACCTCTGTCGACGCTACCCGCGGACGGACTTCGCCATCTTTGATGTCAGGTAGGTTGTACGGACTGTTTTTCCCCGTCGGACGCTCCGGGACTCTGTCCTCGCCGTCCAGCCCCAGGGGAAGATTGGCGCGTTCGGCGTCGGTCAGCGGTACCGCCCCGTCCGGGGTGAGCCGGTCCACTGACAGATCGTCGTTGAGCCGGTAGACCGGAGTCTCCCCGATCTGCCCGTGCAGATCCTGCCGGGCCTTGTTGATCGCCGCCAGCCGGGCAGCGTGCTCCGCCTCGTTCTCGGCGGCGTTGTCGGCGACCTGGCCGGCCTTGCTCTCGGTGTCCTTGAGGATGCCGTGGTAGGCATCGGCGAAGTCCTCCGCCAACCCCTTGCCGAGCTTCTCCGACGCGCCCTCGAGGGCCTCGGCTATCTTGCCGCTCATGCGGGGCTCGCCTGGGCCCACTCGGCTGCGATGGCTCGGAGAGCCGTCATTGCCGCCGCCGCACACTCCATGGCCATGTCGCCCCCGCCGCATCAGAAGTGTCTGATGATAAGACAATTGAGCGGTCGATGCGGATGCTCCCGCCGAGGAGGGCGTCAAGTATCCATGGGGCTCCCGGATCCGCCGGAACGCCGTCGGCCGGCCCCCGGAACGAGGATCGGCCGATGGCATGCGGGACACCGGGAATGAGCGGGCATCAGCGGGTGGGGCGGTGGAGGACGCGGAGGCCGAGGGCGACGGCTACGGCCAGCAGGGCGACCAGGGCCGCGTCTGCGCCGAGGCCGAGGCGGACGCCGCCCATGGTGGCCTGGGCCAGGGTGTGGCCGGTCGAGCGGAGGGCGTCCGAGCGGGCCGAGGCCACTGCGCTGAGCAGCGGGATCCCGATGGTCAGGCCGACCTGCTGGGTGGTGGTGACCAGGCCGGTGGCCAGGCCCTGCTCGTCGTCGGGCAGGCCCGAGGTCGCGGTGACGCTGTAGGAGACGATGGCCGCCAGGTGGCCGAAGGCGGCGGCCGCGCCGGCCAGCATGAAGATCCAGGTGCCGAGCGAGCCGGGGCCTGCGGTGATCAGCAGCGTCGTCAGCACGGCCTGCACCAGCAGGCCGAGAACCAGGGTGCGGGCCGAACCGATCCGGGCGACGACCTTCGGTGCGACGGCGCCGCTGATCGCGCAGGAGAGACCCATCACCCCGAAGACCAGTCCGGTGGTGATCGGTGACAGGCCGTTGACCTGCTGGAGGTAGAGCGTCCCCAGGAAGACCACGGCGCTCATCATGGCGAAGCTCACCAGACCGCCCAGGTTGCCGAAGGCCACGGTCGGGCGGCGGAGCACCCGCAGCGAGACCAGCGGCTCGGCGGTGCGGGCCTCGATCACCACGAATGCGGTCAGCAGCACCACGGCCGCGGCCAGCGAGCCGATCACCGCCGGGTCGCCGAAGCCCGACTGGGCGGCGGTGGACAGGCCGTAGATCAGTGCCAGCAGTCCGCCGGTGACGGTGATCGCGCCGGGGACGTCGATCCGTGCGCGGTGCTCGTTGCGGCTCTCGGTGAGCAGCAGCGGGGCGCCGATCAGCACCATCACTCCCATCACCACGTTCAGGCCCATGGTGGAGCGCCAGGTCAGGGTCTCGGTGAGGACGCCGCCGAGGACCATGCCGACGGTGAAGCCCAGCGCCATCAGGCTGCCCATCACGCCCAGCGCCCGGTCGCGCTGGGGTCCCTCGTGGAAGGTCGTGGTCAGCAGTGCCATCCCGGAGGGGACGATCGCCGCCGCGCCGAGGCCCTGGAGGGCGCGGGCGGCCAGGAACACGGTCGGCGACCAGGCGAGGGTGGCCAGCACCGAGGCGGCGGTGAACAGCGTGAGCCCGGTGATGAAGATCCGGCGCCGGCCGACCTGGTCGGCGATCCGGCCGAAGAGCAGCAGGAAGCCGCCGGAGGGCAGGGCGAAGGCGGTCATCCCCCACTGGAGGTTGGCCTGGGTCATGTGCAGGTCGTGGCCGAGCGTCGGCAGGGCGATGTTGAGGATGGAGAAGTCCAGCGCCACCGCGAACTGGGCGGCGCAGAGCAGGAAGAGGACCAGTCGGGCCCGGAGCGACAGGCCCGCTGCCGGATCGGGAGGGGTGCCGGTGGCGGTGGTCCGGGTGGTCCGTACGGCGGTGTCCGTTGTCATGACTCCATAGTTCTGTGATCTTCCTGGGGGTGGAGAGAGTGCGCTTATCCTGTTGGTACAGCCACCAGGTAGGGGAGCCACGTGGACCGCACCGCGAAGACCGCCACCGCCGAGACCGCCACCGAGACCGCCGACCTGCGCCGACGCGCCGACCTGCGCCAGTTCCTGATGAGCCGTCGGGCCCGGGTCAGCCCGGCCGAGGCCGGGCTGCCGGACGGCGGCGCCCGGCGGCGCACCCCCGGACTGCGACGGGAGGAGGTCGCGGTCCTCGCCGGCGTCGGCGTCTCCTGGTACCAGTGGCTGGAGCAGGGCCGCGACATCACCGTCTCCGGTCAGGTGCTGGACTCCGTCTCGCGGGTGCTGCGGCTGGCCGAGGCCGAGCGACGCCACCTCTATGTGCTGGCCGGGCTGAACCCGCCGCTGGTGCGGGTCGTCGGCGAGCAGCGTCCCGCCTCCGCCGGGCTGACCCGGCTGATCGAGACCTGGATGCCGTACCCGGCGCAGATCGTCGACCGCTACTGGAACAACGTGGCCGGCAACGACGCAGTCCGCGAGGTCTTCGGGATCGACGCCGACTGCCGGAACTGCTTCGTCAACTTCTTCACCAGCCCGGTCTACCAGGCCCGGCACGTGGGCTGGGAGGACGACGCGGCCCGGATCGTGGCCGAGTACCGGGCGGCGGCCACCGACTACCCGGACGACGAGGGCTTCGGGGCGATCGTGGACGAGCTGCGGGCGGTGAGCCCGCTCTTCGCCGAGATCTGGGCCAGGGGCGACGTCCAACCGCTCGGCACCCGCTGCAAGCACATCGACCATCCGCTGGTCGGCGCGCTGGCCTTCGAGAGCACCCAGCTGAAGGTGCCCGAGCGGCCCGACCTGATCGTGGTGCTGCACAATCCGGCGCCGGACACCGGGACCGCCGAGAAGCTGGAGTGGCTGGCCTCGCCCGAGGCCAGGCGCGGATCGCTGCGGCGGGTCGCCGGCTGACGGCGCATCCTTGCGGCGTCGCCGGGCCTGGCGGCGATTGCGTGCAGCCTTCCGGGGCTGCGGCGTGGTCGGGCGGAGGATGTCCCCACGGGACACCCTCCCCCACGGGACACCCTCAGAGGAGAAGCCATGACCGATGTCGCACGCCTTCGTGAGTCCGCCGCCGCGCTGCAGCCCGAGCTGGTCGCGCTGCGCCGGGCCCTGCACCAGGAACCCGAGATCGGCCTGGAGCTGCCGCTGACCCAGGCCAAGGTGCTGGCGGCGCTGGAGGGGCTGCCGCTGACGATCACCCTGGGCAAGCAGCTCAGCTCGGTCACGGCGGTGCTGCACGGTGCGAAGCCGGGCCCGGCGGTGCTGCTGCGCGGCGACATGGACGCGCTGCCGGTGCAGGAGACAGCGGCGCTGGAGTACGCCTCGCGGATCCCCGGCGCGATGCACGCCTGTGGCCACGACCTGCACACCGCCGGGCTGGTGGGCGCGGCCCGGCTGCTCTGCGAGCTGCGCGAGGAGCTGGCCGGCAGCGTGGTGTTCATGTTCCAGCCCGGCGAGGAGGGCGAGGGCGGCGCCCGGGTGATGATCGAGGAGGGCGTGCTGGACGCCGCCGGGGAGCGGGTGGTGGCCGGCTACGCCCTGCACGTGGCCGCGTCGGTGCTGCCGAACGGCTTGGCCGCGACCCGCCCCGGGCCGCTGATGGCGGCGGCCGACGAGCTGTGGGTGACCATGCGCGGACGCGGCGGCCACGGCTCAGCCCCGCACCTGGCGCTGGACCCGGTCCCGGCCGCGTGCGAGGCGGTCACCGCGCTGCAGACCATGGTCACCCGCCGCTTCGACGCCTTCGACCCGGTCGTGGTCACCGTCGGCAGCTTCCACGCCGGGACCGCGAACAACGTCATCCCCGACGAGGCGGTCTTCAGCGCCACCATCCGCTCCTTCTCGCCGCAGTCGCGGGCGCTGGTCCACGCCGAGGCGGTCCGGGTGGTGCGCGGCATCGCCGAGGCGCACGGACTGGAGGTGGACGCCGCCATCGAGGAGGGCTACCCGGTCACGGTCAACGACGCCGTCGAGGCCGGGTTCGCCGCCGAGACCGTCCGCCGGGTGCTGGGCGCGGACCGCTACATGGAGATGCCGCACCCGGTGGCCGGCGCCGAGGACTTCGCCGTGGTCGGCGAGCTGGTGCCGTCCGCCTATCTGATGCTGGGCGCCTGCCCGCCCGAGCGGGACCTGTTCACCGCGCCCTACAATCACTCGCCCGAGGCCGCCTTCGACGACTCCGTCCTCGCCGACGCGGCGGCGCTGCTGGCCGGACTGGCCCTGGGGCGGCTGGCGCGGTAGCCGGTCCCGCTCAGGCGGGCCAGGGCGTCCACGGGTCCAGCGGGACATAGCCCCGGGCCCGGCCCTCGACGTCGAGCAGCCGGCCGACCAGCTTCACCGTCCGCAGGGTGAGCTGCCGCTCCCGGACCCGGGCCTCCGGGAAGCGGCGGCCCAGCTGCTCCTCCAGCCGCCGCAGCTCGGCGACATGACGCACCACCACATACACGGCGAGGTTGGCCGCGCCCAGGGTGACCGCGCACATCCGGACCTGCGGCACCGAGGCGAACCAGGCCGAGACCCGCGCCAGCCGGTCGGCCGGCAGCTCCAGCCAGAGCAGGGTGCCGATCGGATGGCCCGTCAGCCGGGCCGAGGCGTCGCAGCGGAGCACCAGCCGCCCGCTGTCCCGCAGCTCGGCCAGCCGCCGGCGGACGGTGGAGGCCGGCAGCCCGGTCCGTTCCGACAACTCGGCGTAGGGCATCCGGCCGTCCTCGCCGAGGGCGGCCAGCAGTGAGCGGTCCGCCACGATCCGGTGGCCGGGACTGCGGGTGGCCGTCCGGCCCTGGGACACGGCCGCCACCTGGACCGCGATGGCCTCCCGCTGCACCGGGTCCAGCGCGCCCTCCCGCCAGCGGCTGCCCTCCCGGACCGTCCGCTCCACCAGCGAGGTCCGGGTCCGCAGCACCCCGGCACGGTCGCCACCCGGTCCAGGACATAGCGGGTCAGCATCGCCGGATCGACCGCGCCGACGGTCAGCAGCAGGTCCGCGCCGCCGGTCACGATCTCGATCGTCGCCGTCTGCGGGTCACCCGACAGCTGCTCGGCCACGGCGGTGACCCGGTCCGCCCGGCACTCCACCTCGATCAGCGCGGTCTGCCCGTAGCCGAGCCGGTCGGTCGAGGGGTACGAGGTCACCCAGGCGTCGCCGGCGGCGGCCAGCCGCGCCCAGCGCCGGGACAGCGTCGCCGGATCCACGCCCAGCGGTGCGGCCAGCCGCGACCACGGCGCCCGCGGGTCCACCCGTAGTGCGTCGACCAGGGCGAGGTCCAGCTCGTCGATCATGGCTGATCCATGCATGCGGACGGCTGCGGCAGCGGATTCGTGCGGTGCGGACTCATCGCCGCCCAGGTTAGCGATCCTTTCGCCCACGCCGGACCCCGCACCACCAGGCCCCCGCGCCGGCTGCCCTGTTCAGCCCTGTTCAGCCCTGTCCGCCGGACCCGAGGACGTGTCCCATGCCCCAGCCCGCATCCCCAGCGGTTCCCCGGCCGAGAGCGGTCCCGGTGGTCGGCCTGCTGGTCCTGGTCGAATTCTGCAGCGGCGTGCTCCAGGGCGGCTTTCCGATCCTGCTGCCGGACGACGTGTCCGGACTCCACCTCGGCGCCGGCGACGTCAGCCTGGCGCTGGGCGTCGAGTTCCTGGTCGCCGGTGTCGCCGTGCCGCTCGGCTCGCGGCTCGGCGACCTCTACGGGCACCGGCGGCTGCTCCGCGCCACCGTGCTGCTCACCCTGCTCGGCTACCTGCTCACCGCCCTCGCCGGGAGCCTGCCGGTGCTGCTGCTCGCCCGGGTCCTGGCCGGATTCCTCGCCTGCTGGCTGCCGCTGGAGTTCGCCATCGTCCGGGACGCGATCGGCGCCGACCGGGGCGGCCGGGCGATCGGGCTGCTGGTCGGCGCGCTGACCCTGGGCAGCACCCTCGGCGCGCTGGTGGTGGGCGGGCTGAGCGCGGCCGGCCTCGGCCCGGAGCCGCTGCTCTGGGGGCTCGCGGTGCTGCCCGCGCTGGCGATGCTGGTGGCCTGCCGCTGTACCGGTCGCGCTGGCGCTGCGCGGGACCGGGCCGGAGCAGTCGGTCGCCGCCCCGGTGGCAGTCGGGACGGCGGTCGGCTGACCGGCTCAGCCCTCGGCGAGCTGCTCGCGTACGGCGGCGAGCTGCGCCAGCGGCTCCGGACCGAGCGGGCGCAGCACCACGGTGTCGACGCCCGCCGCCCACAACTCGCGCACGGTGGCAGCGGCCTGCGCGGCCGTGCCGGTGGCCGCGTGGACGGCGTCCAGGGGCTCCGGCACCCAGGGCGCCTGCGCGGCGAGGGCGCGTGGCAGGGCGGCCGGGTTCTCGTCCACGCAGAGGAAGGTGAGCACGTTCAGCCCGGCGGACGCCCAGTCGCTGTCGGTGCTGTCGGCCCGGCCCTTGCCGATGTGGGCCAGGGCGGCGGCGATGTCGTCCGGGCCGTGGCCCTCGTCCATCACCGTGCCGTCGGCGATCCGGCCGGACAGCGCCAGGGTGCGCGGGCCGACGGCGCCGATCACCACCGGCGGCACCACGCGCGGCGGGTGCACCAGCCGCGCCGCGTCCAGCTGCACCTCCCGGCCGTGGAGGGTGACCTCCTCGCCGCGCAGCAGGCCGCGCACGGCGGTGACGGTCTCCTCCAGCCTGGCCATGGTGCTGGTCGGCGCGGAGCCGACCTGCGCCATCCACTCGGCCACCCCGTGCCCGATCCCGGCGGTGACCCGGCCGGGGAACATCCGGGCCAGCGCCGCCAGTTCCATCGCCAGCAGCACGGGATTGCGCAGCGGCGCGGGGGCGATCCCGATGCCCAGCCGCAGCCGGTCGGTCGCGGCGAGGGCCGCGCCGACCGAGGCGATGGCACCGGCCCAGCCCAGGTCCTCGACGACCCAGAGCTCCTCCACCCCGAGGGCCTCCACGGCCCGCGCGAACCCGGCCAGCCCCTCGGGCTCCCAGTCGCGGTCGTACATCACAGCGATCCGATGCGTCGTCATGCGGCCACGCTAGGCAGGTCCGACCCATTGGATCAATGGCCTGCCCGTATCCTCGGACGCATGAGCGAGCTCGATCCCGAAGACAAAAAGATCATCACCCTGGCGCGGTCCGCCCGGGCCCGCAACGGCGTGGCCGAGGGCGCGGCGGTGCGCGACGAGACCGGGCGCACCTATGTGGCCGGCACCGTCGAGCTGGAGTCGCTGAAGCTCAGCGCGCTGCAGACGGCGGTTGCCATGGCCGTGGCCAGCGGCGCGAAGGGGCTGGAGGCGGCGGCCGTGGTCAGCGCGGCCGAGCAGCCGGCCGAGGCGGACCTCGCCGCCGTCCGCGACCTCGGCGGCGCGGGCACCCCGGTCCTGCTGGCCGCCCCGGACGGCACCCTGCGGCTCGCCGCCGAGGCCCGCTGAGCTCTGCCTCCGATCCCCTTGTTTTCGGCCCCGGCCCCGTTAGGGTCGGGGCAGGGGCCACGACGACTGGGGGAGCGGAGTGTTGGGGGGCATAGGTTTCGTCGCGGGCGTCCTGTTCGTGCTCATGGCCATGGGCCACTGGCAGGAGGACCACAACCCGGGCTGGCTCACGGCCGCGATCATCGTCGCGATCTTCACCGTCTTCGGCGGTCTCGGCGCCCTCTTCAAGCGCAAGAAGTGAGCGCGCCCCGCGCGCTCCGTCGTTCGGATGAGTGATCAGGAAACCACGGTGGGGACCGACTCGTAGTCGGCGATGATCTGGGGCATGGCAGCGACAGAGAGCTGTGCCCCCGAGATCACCTGGCCGGTCCCGCCCGGACAGGGCTGGTTCGCCGATGACCTCGACCACATCCCGGACCTGCCACCGCACACGGAACTGCTCTACGGGACGCTCGTCTTCAGGAGTCCGCAGACTGCCTTCCACGCCGATGCCATGTTTCTTCTTCAGTGCAGCCTGCGGCGCACTGTTCCCGAGCATCTCGATGTCCAGCGCGAGATGACGATCACCCTGGGCCCGCGCGACCGTCCGGAGCCGGACGTGCTGGTGATCAAGGCGGACGCGCAGACCGGCCCCGACCATGTCTTCGAACTGGAGCGGGCGACCCGTAGCTACGTGGCCAAGGGGATCTTCCGTAAGGAGCTGAAGCTGGCTGTCCCCTTCGAGATCACGATCGACCTCACCGCGATCAACCGAAGGCCCTGACCGCAGCGAGGAACCGGGCGGCGCCCGCGATAGGGGAGAATGGTCCCCATGAGCTCTCGCCCCACCCAGCAGTCCGCCAAGCCCGCCACCGCTGACGCCGCCGCCCCGCAGGGGGGCCGGCCGCACCGGTCGGGCTTCGCCTGCTTCGTCGGGCGGCCCAACGCGGGCAAGTCCACCCTGACCAACGCCCTGGTCGGGACCAAGGTCGCGATCACCTCGGACCGCCCGCAGACCACCCGGCACACCGTGCGCGGGATCGTGCACCGGCCCGACGCGCAGCTGATCCTGGTGGACACCCCCGGGCTGCACAAGCCGCGCACGCTCCTCGGCGAGCGGCTGAACGACGTGGTGCGGTCCACCTGGGCCGAGGTCGACGTGATCGGCTTCTGCCTGCCCGCCGACCAGAAGCTGGGCCCGGGCGACAAGTTCATCGCCAAGGAGCTCGCGGCGATGAAGCGGACGCCCAAGGTCGCCATCGTCACCAAGACCGACCTGGTCGAGTCCAAGCAGCTCGCCGAGCAGCTGATCGCGGTCTCCCAGCTGGGGGCGGAGCTCGGGTTCGAGTGGGCGGAGATCATCCCGGTCTCGGCGGTCAGCGGCGACCAGGTCGAGCTGCTGGCCGACCTGCTGGTGCCGATGCTGCCGGAGGGGCCGAAGTGGTACCCGGAGGGCGACCTCACCGACGAGCCCGAACAGGTCATGGTCGCCGAGCTGATCCGTGAGGCCGCGCTGGAGGGCGTCCGGGACGAGCTCCCGCACTCGCTGGCGGTCGTGGTCGAGGAGATGCTGCTGCGCGAGGGCCGTCCGGAGGGCAAGCCGCTGCTGGACATCCACGCCAATGTCTACATCGAGCGGCAGAGCCAGAAGGCCATCGTGATCGGCTCCAAGGGCGCCCGGCTCAAGCACGTGGGCACGGTCGCCCGCCAGCAGATCGAGGCGCTGCTCGGCACCCCGGTCTACCTGGACCTGCATGTGAAGGTCGCCAAGGACTGGCAGCGGGACCCGAAGCAGCTGCGCAAGCTGGGGTTCTGAGCGGCTGCACCTGAGCGGCTACACGGGGGTGCCCTGGCTGAGCACCAGCCCGACCAGGTCGCGCTGTCCTTCCGTCAGCTGCGGCTCGGTGCAGTGCACGGTGGCCCGGCCGTCCACGGTGATGGCGTAGTGAAATCCGTCCGGTACGCCGAAGCTGGGCGACCGGGTGCCGGAGCCGAGGACCTCCCTGGCCAGGGCGTGGATGTGGGGGGCATCGGGGCGCCCCTCGGTGTCGAGCGCGGCCTGGCGCTCGACACCGGTGACGCCGCCGTCGCGGGTGACCTGGATACGCATAGTGTCCAGTGTGCTCCGTTGGGTGTGCGCGGCGACAGGGCGAAAACCTTGTCGGTCTCTCAGCCGGGCGTTAATTCCAGGTGGCAGGGGGTGCGGCGCCCGCAAGATCCGTCACACCGGTCACTTCGGTCTCAGCGGTGACCCCAGCGGTGACCCCAGCGGTGACCCCAGCGGTGACCCCAGCAGTCACCCCGGCGGTGACTCCGACCTCGGCCCAGGCCTCGCGCACCGCCCGGAACTCCGGTCCCTCGCCGTAGCGGGCCAGCGCGGCCCCGGCGGTGGCGGCGGCGAAGGCCGCGAAATCGGCCGTGGCGGCGAGCGCGCCGCCGGTGAGCACGTCGTACCAGATCTGCCCGGCGCGCTCCCAGGCGTGGCCGCCGAGGGCGGTCGCGGCCAGCTGGAAGGCGCGGTTAGGGATGCCGGAGTTGAGGTGCACCCCGCCGTTGTCGGCGGCCGTGCGGACATAGCCGGCCATGGTCGCCGGCTGCGGGTCCCGGCCGAGGTCCGGGTCGTCGTAGGCGGTGCCGGGGGCCTTCAGCGAGCGCAGCGCGACCCCCTGCACGCCGGGTGCCAGCAGCTCCGCGCCGATCAGCCAGTCGGCCTGCTCGGCGGTCTGGCCGAGGGCGTACTGCTTCACCAACGAGCCGAAGACGTCCGACAGCGACTCGTTGAGCGCGCCGGACTGGCCCCGGTAGTCGAGGTTGGCGGTGTACTGGGTGACGCCGTGCGCCAGTTCGTGGGCGATGACGTCCAGCGAGGCGGTGAAGTCGTTGAAGATCCGGCCGTCGCCGTCGCCGAAGACCATCTGCGAGCCGTTCCAGAAGGCGTTGTCGTAGCGCACGCCGTAGTGGACGGTGGCGACCAGCGGCAGGCCGAGGCCGTCGACGGAGCGGCGGCCGTAGGCGCCGAGGAAGAAGTCGAAGGTGGCGCCGAGGCCGTCGTAGGCCCGGTCGGCCGACTCGTCCGGGATCGGCGCGGAGCCCTCGGCGCGGACGGCGGGACCGGGCAGCCGGGTGCGGTGCCCGGCGTCGTGGACGGTGCGCTGCGCGCCCGCGAGCGGAGCGCCCGGCGGGGCGGGGGGTGGGGGCGCGGGGGCGAGCGTGCGGAGCGCGGTGAGGGCGCGCTGCTCCCGGTTGCGCGCGTCCAGGGCCAGCGATCGCCGGGCCACCTCGCGGAGGTCCTCCTCGGGCGATCGGGCCAGGTGCTCCAGCAAGTGCGGGGGGATGATTCCGCAGAAATGGGGTGAATGCTGTGGGGGAATTGTCGGCATATGACCCAATGTGTCAGACATCACCAGTGATCCGGGTCACCACTGACGGGGTGTCACCGCAGGGTGCCACCAGTGCCGTCTCATTGGTCGGGACAACCCCGGTTTCGCTGTGACCGGCCCGGGGGGCTGGGTTAGGGTGGTCCACACCATGCGCATCGGGCTGCTTCTTCTTAGCTGCCGCGGCGAGGGCCTGTAGTTCACACAAGGCCGACTCCCTCGCCGCGGGGACTCGTGCTGTGCGCTTCTCATTGCCGCAGTAGGTCGGCCGTCGGTTTTCGACAGCTCACACCGATCAGGGAGCATGAGAGACATGTCCGACACGCAGCAGCCCGCGGCCGAGCAGCGGCCCTTCGTGGAGCGGCCCACTCCGATCACCGCGGCCACCGTCCGTCAGCAGCCCTCGAAGATGCCGTACCAGCGGTACGTACCCTTCGGCACCATCGACCTGCCGGACCGGACCTGGCCGAGCAAGGTCATCACCAAGGCCCCGCGCTGGCTGTCCACGGACCTGCGGGACGGCAACCAGGCCCTGATCGACCCGATGTCGCCGGCCCGCAAGCGCGCCATGTTCGACCTGCTGGTACGGATGGGCTACAAGGAGATCGAGGTCGGCTTCCCCTCCTCCGGCGCGACCGACTTCGACTTCGTGCGCTCGATCATCGAGGAGGGCGCGATCCCCGAGGACGTCACCATCAGCGTGCTGACCCAGGCCCGCGAGGACCTGATCGCCCGCACGGTGGAGTCCCTGGTCGGCGCCCCCCGGGCCACGGTCCACCTGTACAACGCCACCTCGCCGCTGTTCCGCCGGGTGGTCTTCAAGGGTTCCAAGGACGACATCAAGCACATCGCGGTCGACGGCACCCGGCTGGTCATGGAGTACGCCGAGAAGCTGCTGGGCGAGGACACGGTCTTCGGCTACCAGTACTCGCCGGAGATCTTCATCGACACCGAGCTGGACTTCGCGCTGGAGGTCTGCGAGGGCGTGATGGACGTCTGGCAGCCCGGCGAGGGCCGCGAGATCATCCTCAACCTGCCGACCACGGTCGAGCGCTCCACCCCCAACGTCTACGCCGACAAGATCGAGTGGATGTCGCGGCACCTGTCCCGCCGGGAGTTCGTCGCGCTGTCCACCCACCCGCACAACGACCGGGGCACCGGCGTCGCCTCCGCCGAGCTGGCCGTGATGGCCGGCGCCGACCGGGTCGAGGGCTGCCTGTTCGGCCAGGGCGAGCGCACCGGCAACCTGGACCTGGTCAACGTCGGGATGAACCTGTTCTCCCAGGGCGTCGACCCGATGATCGACTTCTCGGACATCGACGAGATCCGCCGCACTTACGAGTACTGCAACCAGATGGTCGTCCCCGAGCGCCACCCCTACGCCGGCGACCTGGTCTACACGTCCTTCTCCGGCTCCCACCAGGACGCCATCAAGAAGGGCTTCGACGCGCTGGAGGCCGACGCCGCGGCGGCCGGCCACCCGGTCGGCGAGCACACCTGGGGCGTCCCGTACCTGCCGATCGACCCCAAGGACGTCGGCCGCTCCTACGAGGCCGTGATCCGGGTCAACAGCCAGTCCGGCAAGGGCGGCATCGCCTACGTCCTGAAGAACGACCACAAGCTGGACCTGCCGCGCCGGATGCAGATCGAGTTCTCGAAGATCATCCAGCTGAAGACCGACAGCGAGGGCGGCGAGGTCACCCCGGCGCAGATCTGGTCGGCCTTCGAGAACGAGTACCTGCCCACCCCGGACGCCCCCTGGGGCCGGATCCAGCTGGGCGGCTACCGGATCGGCACCACCCCCGAGGGCAAGGACACCATCGCGGTCGAGGTCGTGGTGGACGGCGCCCCGGTCACCCTGAGCGGTACCGGCGACGGTCCGATCGACGCCTTCTTCGCCTCGCTGGCCTCGATCGGCGTCGACGCCCGACTGCTGGACTACGTCGAGCACACCATGAGCCAGGGCTCCGGCGCCCAGGCCGCCTCCTACTGGGAGTGCGCCGTGGACGGCAAGGTGCTGTGGGGCGTCGGCATCGACACCAGCATCGTCCGGGCCTCGATCAAGGCCGTGGTGAGCGCCGTCAACCGGGCGCAGCGCAACTGACACCAGCAGTTCAATCGCTGCTTCCCGGCCCGGGAACCGGCGGTTGAACCCGCAGAACCTGGGTAGCGCACAGGCTCTCCGCCGATCGGCGGGGGGCCTGTGTGTCGTCCGCCACAATTTTCTGATCCACCGGCCGTTCGGGGTACTGACAGGGCGTCAAGGTCGTGGCAGCATCGGTGCAACCGGCAGCGCAGTCGGTGTGGCAGGCAGGGGAGTCGCGCCATGACGCAGCTCGTGGGTGTCAGCGCCCGGTGGCGCACCGACGCACTGGGGGAGTTCTTCTGCCCCGGCTGCGGCGGCGACCGCAACTACCGCCGTCAGCACGGACGCAGATGGGTCCGGCTGCTCGGGCTGCCGATGCTGCCGTTGGGCGAGGCCGGCGTGAGCCTCCAGTGCACCGCCTGCGCCACCCGCTACGAGCTGGACGCGCTGGAGCGCCCGACCTCCGGCAATCTGCTGGCGATGCTGCGGACCGCGCAGTACACCATCGCGCTGGCGATCCTCGCGGCCGGCGGCACCGCCGTCCGTGCGGCCCGCGAGGCCGCGGTCGGGGTGATCCACGAGGCCGGCTACGCGGAGCTGGACGAGCCGCAGGTGCTGGCCGCGCTCGCGGCGCTGCGCGAGGGCGACGAGGAGCTGTCCGAGCTCTACGGCTGCGGCAGCGGCCTGGCCGTGGAACTGCACACCGCGCTGGAACCGCTGATCCCGCACCTGGCCGGCCCCGGGCTCGAGCACCTGCTGCTGCAGGGCGCCTGGATCGCCCTGGCCGACGGCCCCTACCGGCCGACCGAGCGCGAGGCGCTCCGCGCGACCGGCCGCTGCCTGGGCCTGAGCGCGGACCGGATCGAGGCCACGCTGACCGCCGCGACGAGGCAGCCGCACTCGTAACCGTCCTGAGCGGCGGCGGCCTGAGGGACAATGGGCCGCATGACCCTCATCCGCGACGACGGGGTGGTGCTCCGGACCCAGAAACTGGGCGAGGCGGACCGCATCATCACCCTGCTCACCCGCCAGCACGGCCGGGTGCGCGCGGTGGCCCGCGGAGTGCGCCGTACCAAGTCCAAGTTCGGCGCCCGGCTGGAGCCCTTCTCCCATGTCGACGTCCAGTTCTTCTCGCGCGGCGAGGAGATCGTCGGCCGCCATCTGGCGCTCTGCACCCAGGTCGAGACGATCTCGCCGTACGGCGGGCGGATAGTGGCGGACTACCCCAGCTACACCGCGGCCACCGCGATGCTGGAGACCGCCGAGCGGTTCACCGAGAACGAGGGTGAGCCGGCGGTCCAGCAGTACCTGCTGCTGATCGGCGCGCTGCGCACGCTCGCCGCCGGCGAGCACGCCCCCTCGCTGGTGCTGGACGCCTTCCTGCTGCGCTCGCTGTCGGTGAACGGCTACGCGCCGAGCTTCGACGAGTGCGCCAAGTGCGGGCTGCCCGGCCCGAACCGCTTCTTCTCGATCCAGACCGGCGGGGTACTCTGCCACGACTGCCGGGTACCCGGCAGTGTCGTACCCTCCCCTGAGACAATGGAACTGCTGGGGGCGCTGCTCTCCGGCGACTGGGAGACCGCGGACGCCTGCGAGGAACGCCACTGCCGCGAGGGCAGCGGACTCGTCGCCGCCTACGTCCAATGGCATCTGGAGCGGGGACTGCGGTCCCTGAAGTACGTCGACCGTCTGCCCGGCCCGGTGAGCCGGGCCGACCGGACCTAGTGGAGAACCGAAGGCCCATGGCAACTGCACGACGCGGACTGTTCGGCGGCAAGCAGCGCGAGTACCTGCCCCCGCCGCCCCACCCCAGCGGCGCCAAGCCGCCGAAGCTCCCGGGCGAGCTGGTCCCCGAGCACGTCGCGATCGTGATGGACGGCAACGGCCGCTGGGCGAAGGAGCGCGGCCTGCCGCGCACCGAGGGGCACAAGGTCGGCGAGGGTCGTGGTCCTCGACGTGCTCAAGGGCTGCCTGGAGCTGGGGGTCAAGAACCTCTCGCTCTACGCCTTCTCCACCGAGAACTGGAAGCGCTCGCCGGAGGAGGTGCGCTTCCTGATGAACTTCAACCGGGACGTGATCCACCGCCGCCGGGACGAGATGCACGCCATGGGCATCCGGGTCCGCTGGGCCGGGCGGATGCCCAAGCTGTGGAAGAGCGTCGTCCAGGAGCTCCAGGTCGCCGAGGAGATGACCCGCGACAACGACGCGATGACGTTGTACATGTGCGTCAACTACGGCGGCCGGGCCGAGATCGCGGACGCGGCGGCGGCGCTGGCGGCCGATGTCGCGGCCGGTCGGCTGAACCCGAAGAAGGTCAACGAGAAGACCCTCGCCAAGTACATGTACCACCCCGACATGCCGGACGTGGACCTCTTCATCCGCCCCAGCGGCGAGCAGCGGACCTCGAACTTCCTGCTCTGGCAGTCGGCCTACGCGGAGATGGTGTTCCAGGACGTGCTCTGGCCCGACTTCGACCGCCGGGACCTGTGGCGGGCCTGCGAGGAGTTCGCCTCCCGCGACCGCCGCTACGGCGGGGCGCTGCCCAACGAGACCGCTCCGGCCGCCCCCGCGGCGGCGGTGCTGCCGGAGCAGCCGGTCCGCTGAGCCCGATCGGCCGGGCCTGCGGCGTTCCGCGGAACTAGGCCCGGCCGGCCTCGGCGGCGGCCGCCGCGCAGTCGGCGCAGGTGCCGAAGATCTCCAGGGTGTGGGCGATGTCCACGAAGCCGTGCTCGCCGGCCACGCCTTCGGCCCAGCGCTCCACGGCCGGTCCCTCGACCTCGACGGTGCGCCCGCAGCGGCGGCAGACCAGGTGGTGGTGGTGCCCGCTGCTGCAGCGGCGGTAGACCGCCTCGCCCTCGTCGGTGCGCAGCACGTCGATCTCGCCGGCGTCGGCGAGCGACTGCAGGGTGCGGTAGACCGTGGTCAGCCCGACCGAGTCGCCCCGGTGCTTGAGCAGGTCGTGCAGCTCCTGGGCGCTGCGGAAGTCGTCCACCTCGGCGAGCAGCGACGCGACGGCCGTGCGCTGCCGGGTCGACCGGGCGGGGGACGACTGGTTCGCGGGGGACGTCACCGGGTCTCCTCATGCTCTCGAACAGGGGTGGCCTTCGTCGCCATTGTGCCAGTCGGGGCGGGGCGGCGGCTCGGTCGCCGTATCCCCGGGCCCAGCGAGTTGAAACCTCGGGCGTGCTGCCCGGTAACCTTGGGTATTCGGTCGTGACATCGGCATGGTTCCGGTGTGCGTCCCGCGTGCAATGAAATCCATCACTGACCGCATTCGTCGTACTGAAGAGAGCACTGTGGCCGCCGACAAGATCGACACCATCGTCAGCCTGAGCAAGCGCCGTGGCTTCGTCTATCCCTGCAGCGAGATCTACGGCGGCCCGAAGGCCGCCTGGGACTACGGTCCGCTGGGTGTCGAGCTGAAGGAGAACATCAAGCGGCAGTGGTGGCGCAACATGGTCACCGGCCGTGAGGACGTGGTCGGCCTCGACTCGTCCGTGATCCTGGCCCGCGAGGTCTGGGAGGCCAGCGGTCACGTCGCGACCTTCAGCGACCCGCTGACCGAGTGCACCTCCTGTCACAAGCGCTACCGCGCGGACCACCTGGAGGAGGCGTACGAGTCCAAGCACGGCCACGTCCCCGCCAACGGGCTGGCCGACATCAACTGCCCGAACTGCGGCAACAAGGGCGGCTTCACCGACCCCAAGCCGATGTCCGGGATGCTGGAGACCCACCTCGGCGCGTTCAACGCGGGCGACCCGGCCGGCCGCGCCTACCTGCGTCCGGAGACGGCCCAGGGCATCTTCATCAACTTCGCCGCGGTGCAGCAGACCTCGCGGAAGAAGCCGCCGTTCGGCATCGCCCAGACCGGCAAGAGCTTCCGCAACGAGATCACCCCCGGCAACTTCATCTTCCGCACCCGCGAGTTCGAGCAGATGGAGATGGAGTTCTTCGTCAAGCCCGGCGAGGACGACCAGTGGTTCGAGTACTGGATGCAGGAGCGCTGGAACTGGTACACCGACCTCGGGCTGCGCGAGGAGAACATGCGCTTCTTCGAGCACCCCAAGGAGAAGCTCTCGCACTACTCCAAGCGCACCGTGGACATCGAGTACCGCTTCCAGTTCGGCGGCAACGAGTTCGGTGAGCTGGAGGGCATCGCCAACCGCACCGACTTCGACCTGACCCAGCACGCGGAGCACTCCGGCCAGGACCTGCAAGTACTTCGACCAGGAGTCGAACGAGCGCTGGTTCCCGTACGTCATCGAGCCGGCCGCCGGTGTCAACCGCGCCATGCTGGCGTTCATGCTCGACGCCTACCGCGAGGACGAGGCCCCGAACGCCAAGGGCGTCATGGAGAAGCGCGTCGTGATGCGGCTCGACCCGCGGCTCGCGCCGGTCAAGGTCGCGGTGCTGCCGCTGTCGCGCAACGCCGAGCTCTCGCCCAAGGCCCGCGGCCTGGCGGCGGACCTGCGCCAGCACTGGAACGTCGAGTTCGACGACGCCGGCGCGATCGGCCGCCGCTACCGCCGCCAGGACGAGATCGGCACGCCGTTCTGCATCACGGTCGACTTCGAGACCCTGGATGACAACGCGGTGACCGTGCGTGAGCGCGACACCATGGAGCAGCAGCGGATCTCGCTGGACCAGGTCGAGGGCTTCCTGGCCGGCAAGCTGCTGGGCTGCTGACCGGACGGGTCCGGGAATGCCACCGCCGCCCGGCGCGCAGTGCGCGCCGGGCGGCGGTGGCATTCGCCGTTCAGCGGCGCGGCAGGGCGCGCACCGCCAGCCGGGCGCAGAACAGCGCCAGCGGCAGCTCCACCAGCAGGGCCATCGCGACGGCCGAGGCGACCTCCGCGCCGGGGGCGGAGGTGGTGACGTCGAACCAGGCGTCGCAGACCAGCAGCACCGAGGTCGCCATGGCGGTGAGGCAGCGGCGCGGGTCGCCCCGGCGCAGCAGCACACCGGTGCTGATCAGCCCGACTGCCTCCAGGCAGTCCAGGCCGACCCAGGCCAGCGACCAGTGCGAGACGGTGGTGGCGCTGGGCAGGGTGGTCGCCAGGACGACCAGCCAGGGCAGCAGTGCCAGGCCGAGACCGACCAGCAGCCGGGCGGCGCGGGCCGGCCGGGCGGCGGTGACCGGGGCCAGGACCGGGGCGGGCACCGGAACCGGGGGCGGAACCGGGCCGCCCGGCCGGGGCCGGGTCTGCGGCCGGGCCAGGGGGAGGGTCATCGTCACCGTGACCACCCCGCGCGCACCCGCAGCTGCTCGGTGATCCCGTCCGGGCGGGTCGCCGAGACCCGGTCCCAGCAGCCGTCGGTCAGCGCGATCCAGAACGCCCCGGCGGTGGCGACGGCCTCGGCCGGCCAGGAGCCGCCGTGCCGGCGTTCGAAGGAGACGTCCGGTGGCGCCCCGTCCGGTAGCAGGTGCCCCCAGGCGAGGACCGAGGGGCGGCCGTCGCGCTCGCTGCGCCGCGCACCGCGCAGCACGTCCGCCGCCAGCGGCCGGGCGACCAGGACGTCCAGCAGCAGCCCGCTGTTGTAGACCTCCAGTGCGACCCGGTCCCGGGTGCCCCGGGCGAACCGCACCGACCAGGGCGAGTCCATCAGGTGCAGCCCGCGCAGGTCCAGGTCCAGCACCAGGTTCGAGTTCGACTGACGGTTGTTCATATCTTCCCCCCTCAAGGACGGACCCGCTCGTCGGGCCCAAGCATCAGCCTGGCCCAACCGCGCCGCCGAATCGGTAGTGCTCGAAACCGAGTTGGGGGTGGTGCCAGGTCCACCCTTAGGGGGAACCAGGGGTCATGGTGGGGAAGGATCATGGGTCCTAGGCTTTCCGGCATGGCAACAACCACCGCCCCGGGCCGGGCCCCGACCGGCCGCGAGTCCCCCTGGCGCACGGTGCTGCGGGTGATAGCCGGCCCGTTCAGCCGGCGCGCCTGGCGGAACACGGCCTTCCTCAGCGCCGGAGTGCCGTTGGCGTTGCCGGTGCCGGTGGCGGGCGCCGTCTCGCTCCTGCTGCTCACGCTCGACGTCAGCGGCTGGGTGCTGCCCGCCGTGGGCGTCGCACTGCTGCTCGTGCTGCCGCTGCTGACCGGGCTCCAGCGGGACCGCTTCCGCTCGATGCTGGAGCTGGAGATCCCGGCCGCCGCCGACCGAAAGGGCCGGTGGTTCGGCCCGGGAACCCTGCGCTGGCTGCGCTCCGACACCACCTGGCGGCAGCTGGGCTACCACGTGGTGGCCGGTCCACTGGTCTCCACCGGCGCGGTGGGGGTGCTCGCCGGGTGGGCCGGCGGCGTGCTCTACGCCACCGTCTACGCCTGGGCCTGGATGGCGCCGGCGGGCAGCACCGTCAATCAGCAGAACACCCGGCCGCAGTTCTGGCTGACCGTGAGCGGACTGACGCTGCTGTGGCTGACGCCCTGGGTCGCCGCGCTGCTGGTCGCGGTGGACAAGCGGGCCGCCGCCGCGCTGCTCGGCCCCAACCGGGCCCGGGAGCTGCAGCGCAGGGTCGACTCGCTGGCCGAGAGCCGGAGCGAGGTGGTGGACGCCGCCGACGCCGAGCGGCGGCGGATCGAGCGCGACCTCCACGACGGCGCCCAGCAGAGGCTGGTCTCGCTGGCGATGAACCTGGGCCTGGCCAAGCGGATGCTGAAGAACCTGTCGGCCGAGGAGCAGGCGGCGCGGGCCATGGCGGTGATCGACGAGGCGCACCTGGAGGCCCAGGCCGCCATCGTCGAACTGCGCGACCTGGTCCGCGGGCTGCACCCGGCGGTGCTGGAGGACCGGGGCCTGGACGCGGCGCTGTCCGGCATCGCCGCCCGTGCCCCGCTACCGGTCCGGCTCACCGTGGACCTGCCGCAGCGGGCCGCGCCGGCGGTCGAGGCGGTTGCCTACTTCGTGGTCTCGGAGGCGCTGACCAACATCGCCAAGCACGCCCGGGCCTCGCGGGCCGAGGTCACCGTACGGCAGACTCGCCCACGAAGTACCCGACAGGGACAGGACCGACAACAGCAGGGCGGCGCCCGGCTGCTGATCACCGTGCGGGACGACGGCATCGGCGGCGCGGACGCGAGCCGGGGCAGCGGGCTGGCGGGCCTGCGGCAGCGCGCCGCCTCCGTGGACGGCACCCTGACCATCACCAGCCCCCCTGGGGGGCCGACCATTCTGACTGTGGAGTTGCCATGCGAGCTGTGATCGCCGAGGACTCGGTCCTGCTGCGGGTCGGACTGGTCAAGGTCCTCGAAGCGGTCGGCTACGAGGTCGTGGCCGCGGTCGGCGGGGCCGAGGAACTGCTGACGGTGGTCGCCGAGCTGCAGCCGGACGTGGTGGTGACGGACGTCCGGATGCCGCCCAGCTTCACCGACGAGGGCGTCCGCGCGGCCCTGATGATCCGCCGTCAGTGGCCGGACATGGCGGTGCTGCTGCTGTCCCAGTACGTCGAGGAGCGCTACGCCGTCGACCTGCTGTCCGGCAACACCCGGGGGGTGGGCTATCTGCTCAAGGAGCGGGTGGCCAATGTCGACGACTTCCTCGACGCCCTGGAACGGGTCGCCGGCGGCGGTACCGCGCTCGACCCCGAGGTGGTCTCCCAGCTGCTGCTGCGGCGGCAGAGCGGTCCACTCGACTCGCTCACCCCGCGCGAGCGCGAGGTGCTGGCGCGGATGGCCGAGGGCCTGTCCAATGTGGCGATAGCCCAGGTGCTGGTGGTCAGCGAGAGCGCGGTGGCGAAGCACATCAACAGCATCTTCACCAAGCTCCGGCTCTCCCCGACCGAGGGCGAGCACCGCCGGGTGATGGCCGTGCTGCGCTTCCTGGACAACGCGTGAACCGGCGCCGGGCCTGGCAGGCGCTGGCGCTGGTCAACGGCCTGGTGGTGGCGCTGGTCAGCGGCCTGATGTGGCTGAGCGGCTTCGTCCAGCAGCACTACCACCACACCTCGGTCTACCGGCAGCAGCTGACCTCGCTGACCGTCGGCGCGACCTCGGCCGCGGTCGAGATCGACCAGGGACCGGTCGGCCAGGTCACCGTGGCCCAGCAACTGACCTGGACCGGCACCCAGCCCACGGTGGAGATCGACCGCGCCCCGGGCACCATGCGGATCGTCGTCGAGTGCGACGACCACGGCCTGATGTCCGACTTCGGCTGCGGGGCCCAGCTGCAGATCGTGGTGCCGCCGTCCGCCTCGGTGACGGTGAGTTCGGACTCCGGCCAGATCATCGCCCGGCAGCTGGCCGGACCGCTGAACGTCCAGTCCGACGCCGGCGACATCGAGCTCGACGGCGTCAGCGGCCGGGTGCAGGCGCTGACCACGGCCGGCCCGATCAACGGCAACGGGCTGCTGAGCGGTGATGTCGACGCCGAGAGCAGCTCGGGCCCGATCGACCTGGGCTTCGTCGGCGTGCCGCTGCGGGTGCGGGCGAAGAGCACCTCGGGCCCGATCACCGTGAATCTCCCGCCGGGCAGCCACTACCGGGTCAGCGGCGGCTCCACCTCCGGCCCGCGCGACGTCCAGAACGGCCTGGACGACCCCTCGGCGGTCGGTTCGATCAGGGCCGACAGCACCTCGGGCCCGGTGGACATCAGCTAGCCGGCGTCCACCGCTTCCGCTGCCGCGGCCAGCCGGGCGCGGGCCTCCATCAGGGCGAAGCCCAGCAGGTTGCGGCCGCGCCACCGGGCCGGGTCGGTGGCCCGCTCGTTGGCCGCGCCCAGACCGATGCCCCAGACCTGGTCGCGCGGGCTGGCCTCGACCAGGACCCGGTTGCCGGTGCCCAGCAGGTAGGCCCGCAGCGCCGGGTCCTGGCCGAACTTGGCCACGTTGCCGCGCACCACCAGCTCGAAGCGGGCGGCGGTCCAGTCGGCCTCGTCGAAGCCGCGCACCAGTCGGCCCAGGTTCTTGGCCTCGGCGGGCGTCCGGGCGGCGAGTATCGGCGGGACCGCCGCCTCGTCGCCGAACAACCGGGCCTTGCCGGCCATCATCCAGTGCTCGGCGGTCGCGTAATCGACCCCGTCCACGGTGAAGGGCGAGGGCCACCACTGGCTGAGCGAGCCCGCGCCGATGCTGCCGTCCCGCTGCGGCTGATGTCCCCAGAACATCAGCCACTTCGGGACGGCCCCGGCGGCGGTCAGCGTCGCCAGCTCCTCCCGGCTGCGGACCTGCGCCGGGTGCGGGTGCTGGGTTGCGGTCATGGGCCGATCCTGCCATCCGCCACTGACAACGGGCGATCGGTTTCCGCCCGGCGCGCGCCGAAGGCCCGGCTCCCCGCGCGGGAGCCGGGCCCTGGGGCCGGAAGCGGTCAGGTGTGGTGCACCGGCGAGAGCGGGTCGCCGTGGTGCTCGTGTCCGGGGGTGAACTTGGGGGTGGCCCAGGAGTCGCGCACCGGGTTCATCGGGTCGAGGTCGGGAACCGGCTCCTTCTCCTTGCGACGCGACCCGAGGACGAACGCGATGATCAGGGCCGCGACGATGACCAGGCCGACCACGGCGCCGATGACGGTCGCCCCTGTGCTCGAGATATTTGCGGCGAGGAGGAACATGGAGGACTCCCATCCCTGCGGAGTGCTGACTCCCTCCAGAGTGTTCCTTTTGTCCCGTTAGGGCAACCTTACGGTCATTTGTCGGGTATGGTCGGCCGCTGCCCGCCCGCCGACTTAATCCCGGCGGAATGGCGGTGCGCTGCGCCATAGTGGCGGCCATGGCTACCCAGGTACGGCATGTGACGATCGACTGCGCCGACCCCTACACCCTCGGCAGCTTCTGGGCGAAGGTCCTGGAGGTCCCGCTGGGCGTGGACGACGAGCCCGGCGACCCCGAGGCCCTGGTCGACGCGGTCGGCGCGTCGCTGCTCTTCATCGCCGTGCCCGAGTCCAAGGCGGTGAAGAACCGGCTCCACCTCGACCTCCAGCCGCAGGACCGGAGCCGGGACGAGGAGGTCACCCGGCTGCTGGCGCTCGGCGCGGTGCTGGTGGACGACCAGCGGCGACCCGACGGCACCGGCTGGGCCGTCCTCGCGGACATCGAGGGAAACGAGTTCTGCGTCGAACGCAGCGCCGCCGAGCGCGTGGGCCACGGCGCGGCGGAGTAGCCCGGCGAAGTAGCGCGGGTGGTCAAGGGGCGGCTCCCACTGGGGCTGTGACTAGCGGTCACAGGATGGATGCCTGCCTGGTTGGCCCGGAGCGACCGGCCCAGGATGGCGGCACCGGCGGGTCCGATTCCGTCGGCGCCGTGCCCCGCCGTCCAGAGGTTGTGATTCGCTTGAGCAGCATCTCCGAGGCATCGGTCGAACCGGTCGAACCGGTCGCGGCCGAGGCCGACAGCTACGACCGGCTCCGTTATGCAGGGGTCTTCGCCCTGCTCTTCCTGTTCGGGACGGAGACCTTCCTGGTCTCGCCGCTGCTGCCGACGATCGCCACCAGCATCCACGTCAGCAAGGCCGCCGCAGCCACCAGCGTGACCGCGTACGTCCTGGTCTACGCCGTCAGCGCGCCCTACCTGGGACTGCTCAGCGACCGGTTCGGCCGGCGGGCGACGCTGCTCGCCGGGGCCGTGCTGTTCGTGGTCTCCAACGCGGCGGCGGCGCTCGCCTCCGGACTGCTGCTGCTGGTGGCCGCGCGGGCGGTGGCCGGTCTGGCCGCCGCTGCCGCCGGACCGGCCGTCTGGGCCCATATCGCGGAGACCGTGCCCGACCGGGTGCGCGGCCGGGCGCTCGGATTCGGCATGGCGCTGTTCTCCTGCGGACAGGTGATCGGCGTCCCGCTGGGGAGCTTCCTGGCCGGACTGGCCGGCTGGCGGTCGGCCTTCCTGGCGCTGGCGATCGGCACCGCCGCCACCCTGCCGCTGCTGTTCCGCCAGGTGACGGCACAGCCCCCGGCCGCAGCGCCGGGGTCGGAGCCGGGGTCGAGGACCGGGGCGGTTCGGGCGGTCCTGGCCGGCTGGGCCGATCCCTCGCTGCGCCGGGCGCTGCTGGTCAACCTGGTCTTCCACACCGCCAACCTGGGCGCGTACACCTTCCTCGGGGTGCTGCTGGCGCAGCGGTTCCGGCTGACCGTGACCGAGCTCGGCCTGGTCGGCATCCTGGTCGGGGCGGGCAGCGTGGTCGGCTCGATGGCCGGCGGACGGCTGGGCGACCGGGCGCGGGCGGCCGGCCGGCAGCGGCCGGGGCTGCCGCTGCGCTGGAGCCTGCTGCTGGCGGCGGGCATCGCACTGACCGCATCGAGCCCCTGGCTGGTCCTCGCCCTGGTCGGGGTGGCCGTCTGGTTCCTGGCCAGCGGCGGCTTCGTGATCGACCAGCAGCTGCTGACCGGCAGCGTCGCGCCCGAGCTGCGGGCCACCTCCAACGCCTGGCTGACCTCCACCATGTACGCCGGAACCGGCCTCGGGGCCTGGGCGGTCGGCTCCTTCGCCGATGTGTCGACCGGCGTGCTGACGATCGGGCTGGCCTTCGGCCTGCTCGCCGCAGCCGGCTCGCTGCTGACCGGCCGCAGCCGAACCGGCTGACCTGCCCGAACCGGCTGACCTGCCTGACCCGACAGGGGTCAGCCGGCCCGCCGGTCCGCCTCGCCCGGTCCGACCGGGCGCAGCGGGTGCTCGGTGAGGTCGGCCAGTCGGTGCCGGTCCTCCGCGGCGAGCGGGGTGAACAGCAGGACCAGCGCCGAGGGGTCGTCGACCGGGCGGAACGAGGAGAGCGTCAGCCGGATCGGGCCGCCACCGCCCACGGGTTCGACGGTGACCCGGCGGGCGGTCAGTTCCGCCACCGAGTGGCAGCCCCACCAGTGGCTGAGCTCCGGGGCGTCCTCGTCCAGCCGGCGGTAGACCTCCCCGGTCCGCGCGTCGGCGCGGGAGAGCCCGGCCTGGGCCCGGAAGTACTGGAAGACGTTCATCGCCAGCGGCTGCCAGTCCGGCAGGACCCGGCGCAGCCGCCGGTCCGCCGCCATGATCCAGAGCAGGTTGCGGCGGTCCGCCGGCAGCACGTCCGGCGCCCCCCAGAGCGCGCTCCAGGGGGCGTTCCAGCCGAGCAGGTCGAAGTGCCGGTCCACCAGCACGGCCGGGGTGGCCGGCCAGGCGTCGAGCACCGGCTGCACCGAGGCGGCCAGCTCGTCGGCGCACGCCTCGTCGGCCAGGCCGACCGGCTCGTGGTGCCCGGCCAGCCGCATGGCGTGGCGGAGCCCGGCCGAGTCCAGCCGCAGCGCCCGCGCGACCGCCTCCAGCACCTGCCGGGAGGCGGTCACCCGGCCCTGTTCCAGCCAGGTGTACCAGGCCAGACCGACGCCGGAGAGCGAGGCCACCTCCTCCCGGCGCAGTCCGGGGGTGCGTCGGCGCTCGGTCGCGGTCAGACCGACGTCGGACGGCTGCAGCCGCTCGCGGTGGGCCCGGAGAAAGGCCCCCAACTCCTGGCTGACAAGGGGACCTGGCATGGTGCTCGCCTCCTGGACACGATGTGACGGCGATGAACGGGGTGGCCCGGGACCGGCGTGGGGGACCGGTCCCGGGCCGGGGCTCACCCCAGCGGGGCGAGCGTCCACAGGCGGACGGGCATGCTGCTCACCCGGCCGAGCTGCTGCTGCCGGCGCCAGGCGGCCTCGCCGACCGCGCGGAAGAACGCGGCGCCCAGCGCGGGTTCGACCAGTCGACTGTAGTAGTCCCCGAAGGTTGCGGCGTGGAAGTGCTCGTACTGGGCCGCGCTCTCGATGGTGACCACCGCCTCCCGCTCCAGCACGGCGGCGGTCCGCAGCCGGCGGCCGAGCAGCTCGGCGAGGCCGGCCGTGCTCCGGGTGCGGGTGGCGATCGGCACGGTCTGCCGCTGGGCGAAGAGCCCCGGCACGGCGTCCCGTTCGACGCCCAGGGCGGTCAGCGCGTCGCGGACGATGTCGTCCTCGCCGCCCAGCCCGTGCTCGTCGGCGGCCGGGTGATAGGTCGTCAGCAGGAAACGGCCGTCCGGGGACAGCCGGTCGGCGACCCAGTCCGCGATCCGCTCCTCCGCCGGGTAGAGCCAGTGCAGGACCGAGGTCATGGTCACCACGTCCGCTCCGAGTTCCAGCGGTGGGGGCGAGGTGAGGTCGGCCCGGTGCAGTGCGACCCGGTCGCCGTGCCGCCGCAGCCGCTCTCCGGCCTCGGCGATCCGGTGCTCGGAGCGCTCCAGGCCGACAGCCAGCCGCAGCGAGGGCAGCCGGTCCAGCGCGCTCTCCAGCAACTGGCCGATCCCGCTGCCCAGGTCGACCAGGACCTCGGGGGCCCCGGTGACCTGGTCCAGCACCCAGTCCCGGTCGTGCACCTGGCGGAGCCGGCTGGCCTCGGCGTAGCCGGCCAGGGTGCTGGCCTGTATCTCGACGGCGGACGTGCTCACTGCTGGACCTCCGTGACGGTGGGTGCGGACGCGGGCGCGGTGACGAGCTGCTGCACCCGGGCCCGGGCGCCGCTCTGGTCGTAGCGCTTGAACAGGTTGATCCGGTTGCGGGCCAGGTCGCCCCGGTGGACGTACTCGTACAGGTCCTGGCGCTGGCCGAAGCCGTCCCCGGTGAGCTCCCAGGCGAGCCGGAACAGCCGGGACTTCTCCTCGGCGCCGATGCCCCGCCCGCGCATGTAGCGGTCCAGGTGCGGTCGGAGCCGAGGGTTGGCCAGGTCGTTGGCGGTGGGCTGCATCAGCAGGCCGGAGGCGCCGATGGAGCGCAGCACGGATATCGCGCTGCCCGACACCTCGGCCGACCAGACCCGGGCGGCCGAGGTGTCCCCGGGGGCCAGCAGCCCGCTGTCGGTGACCGTGGCCCGCGCCTCGGCGGCGTCCAGGAAGTACTCGGTGAGCTCGGCGTAGCCGGCCAGCCGGCCCAGGTCCTCCTGGATGTTGCGGAAGCTGTCCACCCCGATGCTCTCGGCCACCAGCGTCGCCGTCGCCAGCAGGGTGCGCAGCCGTTCGCGGTAGCGGACATGGCCGATGTAGGCGCTCCAGGCGTTGATCCGGCCCAGGCCGGTCCGGGCCAGGGCGCTGTCGCGCAGCAGGAACACCCGGTCCCAGGGCACCAGCACGTCGTCGAAGAAGAGCATGGCGTCCTGCTCGTCGTAGCGGGCGCCGATCGGGTGGGAGTGGCCCCAGGGCGCGCTGCCCAGCGGCTCCCGGCAGAGGGTCACCAGGCCGGGGGTGTTCAGCGGCAGCGCGAACCAGACCACGAACTGCTCGCCCTGCCGTTCGGCGAACGAGGCCGACAGGTAGACCAGCACCTCGTGCGCCAGTGGCGCCAGCGTGGTCAGCTGCTTGGCCCCGCGCACCACGATGCCCCGCTCGTTCTCGGACAGCACCCGCAGCGCCAGGTCGGGGTCGTCCAGCGGGTTCGCGGAGCGGTCGATCTGCGGGTCGCCGAGGGCGTGCGAGAGCACCAGGTCGTTCTCGGTGCAGTGCCGGTACCAGGCCTCGGCGTTGGCGCCGAAGCCGGTGTGCGCGGCTTCCAGCCGGTGCCGGAAGTCGTAGACCCCCACCGCGATCGAGGCCATGAAGGCGGGGGAGCGGCCGTGCTGGCCCAGTGCCTCCGCGTGCCAGAACTCGGCGCTGCGCCGCTGGGTCCGCAACTCCTCCAGGGTGCGCGGTGGTTGGTAGCCACGGGCGAGGCGGTGGCCGGACTCGGGATCCTTCCAGGTGAGCAGCGACCGGTGCTCGGGATCGTGCTGGAGGTCGAGCAGCCGGGCGAGTTCGTCGACGGCCGGCTGGAACGCCGGGTGGTCGGCCGGGGCGGTGACGCGGCGGCCGTCGAGGTAGAGCTCGCGTCCGTCGTCGAGCTCGGCCCGGTAGCGGTCGCCGGTGAGCAGGCCCCGGGCGGTGCCGGAGGTGGTGGTGCGGGTCATTGCGGAGCTCCCGTCGGGGCGTGCGGGGAAGGGTCGAGGAGGCGGTAACCGCCGTCGTGGTAGAGCAGCGGCTCGCCCCGGCCCTGGTCGGCCGCGAGCACCCGGCCGACCAGGACGACGTGGTCGCCGCCGGGCAGGACGCCGTCCAGTCGGCAGTCGAACCAGGCCAGGCAGTGCTCCAGGAGCGGTACGCCGGTCCCGGCGACGCGCATCGGCACCCCGGTGAACGGGCCGAGCGCGCGGCCCGCGCCCGGGGTGGCGAAGCGCCGGGCGACCGATTCCTGACGGTTGTTCAGAATCGATACGGCGTAGCCGCCGCTGCCGCGCGCGGCCCGCACCAGCGGACTGCGCCGGTCGACGGAGACGCTGACCAGGGGCGGTTCCAGCGAGAGGATGCAGAAGGAGGAGACGGTCTTGGCGAAGAGCTCCTCGCCGGCCTGGACGGTGACCACGGCGACCCCGGTGGCCCACTGGCGTGCGGCCGCGCGGAGCGCCTCGGCCTCGGCCGTCCGGCCGCCGTGCACGGCGCTGCTCATCGAAGCCCCACCCGGTAGGCCCGGAGCCATTCGTCCACCTGGACCAGGTGGTCCAGGCCGCCGACCGGATTGGGGGCGGTACGCGGGCTCGGCAGCGGTTCGCCGTCGGCCAGCCGTCGTCGCACCGTCGCCCGGTCGACCAGCTGGAAGACCGGGGCGTTCGGGTCGGCCAGCAGTTCCTCGGCGCGGGCGGTGAGGACCTCGGTGTAGCGGACCGCCGGGGTCGACGGGTAGCCGCTCTTCGGCCGGTCGGTCACCATCGGCGGCAGCAGGTCCCGGACGGCGTCCCGGAGCAGGCCCTTGGACCGGCTTTCGGGCGCCTTCAGCACCCAGGGCACGTTCCAGAGGTACTCCACCAGCCGGTGGTCGGCGAAGGGCACCCGAACCTCCAGGCCGACGGACATGCTGACCCGGTCCACCCGGTCCAGCAGCGGCGGCAGCCACCGGGTCAGCGCCAGGTAGGAGACCTCGCGCAGCCGCCGGTCGGCCCCCTGCTCGCCCTCCAGTTGCGGCACTTCGGCCAGCGAGCTGCGGTACGCCTCGGCGGTGTACTCCTCCGGCCGGGCCTCGGCGGCGGCCTCCGGGCGCAGCAGCGCGGCCGGCGTGCTCCGGCCGTGCAGCCAGGGGAAGGTGTCGGCGGCCAGCGCGGCGGAGTCGTGGAAGTACGGGTAGCCGCCGAAGACCTCGTCCGCGACCTCGCCGGACAGCGCCACCGTGGAGTGCCGCCTGACCTCGCGGAACAGCAGGTGCAGCGAGGCGTCCATCTCGCCCCAGCCGGGCCGGTCGCGGGCGCGCAGCACCTGGTCGCGGGCGTCGAGCAGGTCGTCGTCGGGGACCACGACCGAGGTGTGCAGGGTGCCGATGTGCTCGACCGCGGCCCGGACGTAGGGCGCGTCCTGGCTGGTGCGCCAGGCGTCGGGGGTGCGGTCGGCGCTGCCGGGGAAGTCCACCGAGAAGCTGGTGACCTTGCCGAGTCCGTTCCGCTCCCGGGCGGAGGCGGCGAGCGCGGTGATCGCGCTGGAGTCCACGCCGCCGGACAGCAGGGTGCACAGCGGTACATCGCTGAGCAGCTGCCGTTCCACGGAGTCGGCGAGCAGCGCCCGGACGGTCTCCCGGGTCGTCGCCGCGTCGTCGGTGTGCGGACGGGAGGCCAGGGCCCAGTAGCGGCTCTCCCGGGCGCCGCCGCGGTCGACCCGGACCAGATGGCCGGGGCGCACCTCGCGCAGCCCCCGGAACAGGCCGTGGCCGGCGCTGGGGGCGGCCGGGAGCACGAACAGCTCAGCGATGCCCTCGCCGTCCAGCTCGGCGCTGAACAGCGGATTGGCGAGCACAGCCTTGGGCTCGGACCCGAACAGCACGCCGCTCGGGTGCCGGTGCCAGTACAGCGGCTTGATGCCGAGGTGGTCGCGGACCAGCAGCAGCTCCTCCCGGGCGGGGTCCCACAGGGCGTAGGCGAAGATGCCGTTGAACCGGGTCGGGGCCTCGGCGCCCCACTCCAGGTGGGCCCGCAGTACCACCTCGGTGTCGGAGCGGCTCCGGAAGACGTGGCCCCGGGCCTCCAACTCCCGCCGCAGCTCCCGGTGGTTGTAGAGCTCGCCGTTGTAGCTGAGCACGGCCCGCGGCGGCTGCTCCGGCGCACCGCCCTCGGCGCTCCGGTCCGCGGCCAGCGGCTGCCGGCCGCCGGCCGGGTCGATCACCGCGAGCCGCCGGTGGCCGAGCGCGGCGTGCCGGGACAGCCAGACGCCGTCCGCGTCCGGGCCCCGGCAGCCGAGGGTGTCGGTCATGGCGTGGACGGTCCGCGCCCGGGTCCGCAGGTCGACCTCCCAGTCGACCCAGCCGGTGACTCCGCACATCACGCCTCCCGGGTGTGGTCGGGCGCGGGTGCGTGCGCGGTGCCGTCGGCCGGGTCGCCGGGGTCCGCGGCCTCCCAGCGGCAGCCGTGCCCGGTGGGTCCGGTGCGCAGCCGGTGGCTCGCCCGGTAGCCCTTGACCTCGATGTTGGCGGTGAGCGCCTCGGTGCAGTAGGTGCACGGGGAGGCCAGGGTCAGCCGGACCCCGCTGCGCCGGGCGCGCTCCCGGTAGTCCCAGATCGAGCAGTGGGTGATGGTGAGCGCGGCGGCGCCGTCGTCGTCCTCGTCGAACTCGTAGTCCGAGCCGTAGAGCTCGGCCTGGCGGGCGATGCGGTGGATCGGGTCGGCCGCGCCCCGGCCGTAGTCGGGTTCGACCTCCCGGTACACCTCGGCGTTGGCCCGGGCCCAGTCGGCGAGGATCTCCTCGCCGTAGCGGGTCACCAGGAAGCGCTCCATCAGGGCCTGGTCCCGGAAGAAGATCCGCTGCCAGTCGGCGGCGGGTGCGGTCAGCGGGTCGGGCAGGTCGGCGAACAGGGCGGACTGCAGGGCGAACCAGTCGGTCAGATGGGGTGTGTCGTCGCCGCGTTGGACCAGCAGCCTGGTCAGCCCGGCCTCCGCCTCGTGCAGGCGCTGGCGCCACAGCGCCGAGCGCTCGGCCTCGGGCATCGACCGGTAGCTGGGGCCGACAGTGGCGGGGACGGCGGCCGTGGGTGCCGCGACCGGGCATGCGACGGCCCTGTCGGGAGCATCGCTCATCGTGATCTCCTTCGGCGGATGGGACCGGGGCCGGCCCTCCCGGCCCCGGTCGCCAGCAACGCTAGGGTCGCCGCCCAGGCGTCAGTAGCGCCCAACGGAGCCGATTGCGGCGACCATGGGCGACCGCGGATGCTCCAAAGGTCGCCCCTCCCCGCGCCGCCGCCGGGCGCGGCGCGGCGCGGTGAGGGACCCAGGGTCGGACCCGGGAGGCGGTCAGCTCGCCAGGCCGTGCCGGTGCGCGTAGAGCGCCGCCCGGAGCCGGTCGGACTGCCCGGTCTTGCGCATCGCCTGGGTCAGGTGCTTCTTCACCGTGGCCTCCGCCAGGGCCAGCTCCCGGGCGATCTCGGCGTTGCTCAGCCCCCGCGCGAGCTGGGCGAGCACGTCCCGCTCACGGCCGGTCAGCCCGCACTGCTGCGGCGGCGGTTCGGCGCCGTTCCCGGCGACGTTGGCCCAGTGCACCCGGGCCGGCGGGGGAGCGGGCAGGAAGATCGAGCCGCCGGCCGCGGCCATCGCCACGGCGCTGATGATCCGGTCCTCGGCCAGGTCCAGCGGGAAACAGCCGCTGGCCCCGGCGAGCAGCACCCGGCTCGCCTCGGCCGTGCTCTCGGCCCGCCGCAGCAGCAGCACCTTGGTCTCCGGCGCCCCTTCGGGACTGCGCAGCCGGAGCACGGCGGCCAGGTCCTCCGCCAGTGAGTCGCCGCGTCCGAGCAGCACCACGTCCGGTCCCACCCGGCGCACCGCCTCCAGCGCGCGCTCGGCGGTGGTGGAGCTGCCGACCACGACCATGCCCGGCTCGGCGGCCAGCACGCTGCGGAGCCCGGCGCTGGCCACCGGATGGCGTTCCACCAGGAACACCCGGATGCTCCCGGCGGCGGAGTCCCGGAGCAGTTGGTGCCCGGCGACCAGGTCGAAGGGATTGTTGATCTCGATGTCCAGGGCACTGCTCCCGGACCGTGCGGCGACGGGGTGGGGCCGCCCGCCCCGGCGGACGGTCCGGGGCGCCCCCGGCGCCGGGACGGCCCCGGCCAGCCCGGTCAACGCGCCCATCGCGGACCGCCGTTCGGTGAAGGTACGGCTACGGGGCGGTGGGCGGCGGCACAGCGGTGGTTCGGCATACGGTCCCCTCGGAACGCGGCAGAGCCGGGCCCGTGGGCCCGGCGGTTCCCAGCCGATCCGCGCAGGCCGGGCGCATGGCGCCGGCCGCGGGCGTCGCTGGGACACGGGGTGGCCCGGCCGCGGACGGCGGCGGGCCGGGGGCGTGGACCGCCGGGCGGTCACCCGGGAACGCTCCCGGTGCGCAGGGCGGACCCGCCGAGAGGCGGCGGAGGCGGCTGCCGCGGCACGGATGGGCCGGGCGGATCAGCCGGAGAGGGGGCGCGGGCGACAGAGCTCGTCGAAGCATCTGCGGTGCCAGGAACCGCCGATGCCGACCAGCGTGAAGTCGGCGCGTCGTATTCCCATGCCGGACAGCGTAGTTGGGCGCTCATTAGCAGGTCAAGGACGGCTCCGGGGCGGTCCGGCGCATCCTGTGACCTCCGGTATCAGCATGAAGACCTGCCTGGCTGACCGGTGGCGGCGCGCCCAGACTCCGTCACAGCAGCCGCGACGTCACAGCAGCCGCGAGGCCGGCCGCCGCCCACCGGGGTGCCCGCGCGGCCCGCTTCCCGTTCCCGGGCCCGGCGAAGATCCCTGCACCGTAAGGACATTCCATGCCCGCCCCTGCCCGCCCCGCCGTCGCCGGTCCCGTGGAGCGCCCGCGATGAGACGGTTCCTGCTGCGCCGGCTGCTGCTGGCCGTGCCGACCCTGACCGGGGTCACGGTGGTGGTCTTCGCCACCGTCGCGCTGGTCCCGGGCGACCCGGTGACCGACTTCCTCGGCCCCGGCGCGCCTGCGGCGGCCCGGCAGGAGCTGACCCGGCGCCTCGGCCTCGACCGGCCACTGCCGGTGCAGTACCTGAGCTGGCTGTGGCACGCGCTGCACGGGGACCTCGGCACGTCCATCGCGACCCAGCGCCCCGTCCTACAACTGCTGCTCCCCGCCTTCGGCGAGACGCTGATCCTCACCGGCGCGGCCTTCGTCCTGGTGCTGGTCGGCGGGACGCTGCTGGGCGCGCTCGGCGCGGTGCGGCCCACGGGCCCAGCCGGTCGGCTCTCCGGAGTGCTGAGCACGCTGTCCGTCTCCGCCCCGCAGTACTCGGTGGCGCTGCTGCTGATCGCGCTGTTCTCGATCCGCTGGCGGCTGCTGCCGGCCGGCGGCACCCATGACGTCTTCGGCGACGGCGGCGCCCTCGACCAGCTGCGGCACCTGGTGCTGCCGGCGGTGTCGGCGGCGCTGGTGCCGCTCGGTCTCACCGCCCGGGTCTTCCGGGCCGCGCTCGGCGGGGTCCTGGCCGGCGAACTGCCGGACGCCCTGCGGGCCCGGGGCCTGGGCCGGGCGGCGGTGCTGCGGCACTGCCTGCACAACGCCTCGCCCGCACTGCTCACCATCGGCGGCCTGCAACTGGCCTATCTGCTCGAAGGCGTGGTGTTCGTGGAGACCCTCTTCTCCTGGCCCGGTATCGGCCAACTGCTCTACAACGCACTGTCCGCGCGCGACCTGCCGCTCGTCCAGGGCGGCGTGCTGCTGGTCGCCGTGGCCTTCGTCGGCGTCAACATCCTGGTGGACACGGCGCATGCGCTGATCGATCCCCGGGTTCGTGGATGAGCGGGTCGTCGATGATCCGGTTCCGCATCGGACGCGTGGGCACCCGACGCCTGAGCGCAGACCTCGGACTGCTGCTGCCCGCCGTACTGGCGCTGCTGCTGGTGCTGCTCGCCCTCGGCGCGCCGCTGCTGGCCCCGTACGGGCCGGAGACCGGCGCGTTGCAGGACCGGCTGCTCGACCCGGGCAGCGCGGGCCACCTGCTGGGCACCGACGGTCAGGGCCGGGACCTGCTCAGCCGGCTGATCTGGGCCGCCCGCCCCTCGCTGATCGGCGGCTTCGCCCCGGTCGCGGTGGCCGCGGCGACCGGCACCGCGCTCGGCCTCACCGCCGGGCTCGGCGGCAGGCTCACCGAGCAGGCGCTGCTGCGCTCGCTGGACGTGCTCTACGCGTTCCCCGGGATCCTGCTGGCCATGGCCGTGGCGACGGTGCTGCGGACCGGGCTGGAGGCGGTGGTGCTGTCGCTGTCGGTGGTGCTCACCCCGGCCGTGGCCCGGGTGGTCTTCACCGAGGTCCAGCGGATCCGCACGGCCGAGTACCTGGAGGCCGCCCAGGTCAGCGGCGCGGGGCGGGTCGCGGTGGCGCTGCGTCAGGTGCTGCCGGTGGTGGCCCCGGTGGTGCTGGTCTACTGCTCCTCGCTGATCGGCCTGTCCGTGGTGTACGCGGCCGGCCTCTCCTTCCTCGGTCTGGGCGTGGAACCGCCGACCCCGGAGTGGGGCAGCATGCTGAACGAGCTCTGGCCCAGCCTGCTGACGCATCCGATGGTCGCGGTGCTGCCGGGACTGTGGATCCTGCTGGTCTCGGTGATCTTCAACTCCCTCGGCGAGGCGCTGCGCCGCCGCCTCGGCGACGGCCGCGAGCTGCTCCCGGCGGTGGCCCGATGAGCGGCGCCCCGATGACCGATGTGCCGCCGACGCTGGCGCTGCACGGACTGACCGTCCGTCACCCGCACCCCGACGGGCCGGTGCTCGCCGTGGACGAGGTCTCGCTGACCGTCGCCCCGGGCGAGGCGCTGGTGCTGCTGGGCCGCTCCGGCAGCGGCAAGACCACGCTGGCGCGGACCGTCCTCGGCCTGCCCGGACGGGGCGCCCGGGTCGACGGACGGGTCGAACTCGGCGGGACCGTGCTCACCGGCCTGCCCGAGCGCGAGCTCTCCCGGATCCGGGGCCGCCGGATCGGCTACGTCCCGCAGGACCCGACCGGCTCGCTGGACCCGCTGCGCCGGATCGGCGCGCAGCTCGCCGAGGTGCTGCTGCGGCACCGGATCGCCGCCGACCGGCGGTCGGCCCGTGCGGCCGTGCCCGGACTGCTCGACACGGCCGGCATCACCGAGCCCGAGCGGGTCGCCCGCAGCTTCCCGCACCAGCTCTCCGGCGGTCTGCGGCAGCGCGCCGCGGTCGCCCTCGCCATCTGCTGCGGGCCCGAGCTGCTGATCGCCGACGAGCCCACCACCGCCCTCGACGCCCTGGTCCGGGCGCATGTGCTGGACCTCTTCGACCGGCTGCGGGCGGAGCGCGGCACCGCGCTGCTGCTGGTCACCCACGACCTCCGGGCGGCCCGCCGGACCGGCGGACGGGTGGCGGTGCTGCAGGCCGGACGGGTCGTCGAGACCGGGCCTGCCGAGCAGGTGCTCGACCGGCCCGAGCATGCCTTCACCGCCGAACTCGTCTCCGCCCGACCGGGAGCCCGCCCGTGAGCCCGACCGTGACCGCCCCGCTGCTGTCCCTGCAGGACGTGACCAAGCGCTACCCGGGCCCGGACGGGCAGACCGCCCTGGACGGTGTCAGCCTGGACGTCGCGCCCGGCGAGACGGTGGGCCTGGTCGGCGAGTCGGGATCGGGCAAGTCGACGCT
This sequence comes from uncultured Actinomycetota bacterium, assembly GCA_963743515.1. Taxonomy (GTDB): domain Bacteria; phylum Actinomycetota; class Actinomycetes; order Streptomycetales; family Streptomycetaceae; genus Streptacidiphilus. Next base: position 197,915 of record CAVUQN010000026.1, on the reverse strand, counting down.
GGCCAGGATCGCCCTCGGGCTGCTCGCCCCCGACCGCGGCACCGTCCGCTTCGAGGGGCAGGACCCGTTCCGGCTGCGCGGACGCCCGGCCCGGGCGGTCCGGGCCGGCCTGCAGTTCGTCCCGCAGAACCCCGGCGGCTCGCTCAACCCCAGCCTGCGGGCCGGCTCCTCGGTGGCCTTCGCCCTCGCCGTCCACGGCACGCCCCGGCGGGAGCGCCGGGCCGCGGTGGCGGCGCTGTTCGAGCAGGTCGGACTCGACCCGGCGCTGGCGCGGCGCTTTCCGCGCCGGCTCTCCGGCGGCCAGCAGCAGCGGGTGGCCATCGCCCGGGCGCTGGCCACCCGGCCCCGGCTGGTGGTCTGCGACGAGCCGACCTCCGCCCTGGACCAGGGCGTGCAGAGCAGGATCGTCGACCTGCTGACGGAGCTTCAGGCGGCCACCGGCGTGGCCTGCCTCTTCATCTCCCACGACCTGGCGGTGGTCCGGCACCTCACCGACCGGGTGTGCGTGCTGCGCCAGGGCCGGCTCGTCGAGCAAGGCCCGACCGCCGAGCTCTGGGACGCACCCCGGCACCCCTATACCCGGGCGCTGCTGGCAGCGGCCACCGCCGACCGGCCGGCAGCGCCGACCCAGCACTGACCCCGCACCCGATCAGGAGAGAACGCAGATGACCGACCGACCGCCGCTCGACGACAGACCACGCCGCCGGATCCGCTCCCGGGCGTGGGCCCTGCTGACCACCCTGCTGCTGACCGCCGTGGCAGGCTGCAGCGCGGGCGCCGCCACCACCAGCGCCGCCGGCTCCGGCAGCGACGGCCGCGGCGGGACCCTGGTCATCGGGTCCACCGGGACCCTGCCCAATCCGGACACCGTCATCGGCGGCGCCGGCTACGAGGGCACCGCGCTGGTGAGCTTCCAGATCTATGACGGCCTGACCCGCTACGACCTCTCCCGGGCAGATGCGCCCGCCCCGATCACCAGCGCCCTGGCGACCTCCTGGACCGTCGCCCCGGACGGCCGGACCTGGACCTTCACCCTCCGCAAGGGCGTCACCTTCCAGGACGGCACGCCCTTCGACGCCGCCTCGGTCGTCTTCAACCTGGACCGCTACCTGAAGAAGAGCAGCCCCTACTACACCGCCGCGCTCGGTGCTGCGGCCCAGGAGTACGCCGGCGACATCAGCCAGTACCGCGAGACCGACGCCGACCACGTGGTCCTGGTCACCAGCGTCCGCAACGGGCACTTCCCCGAGGACCTGTCGCACATCCTGATCGCCAGCCCGAGCGCGGTGCGGAAGTACGGCACCACCGGCTTCGCCCAGCACCCGGTCGGCACCGGACCGTTCGCCTTCGTCTCGCAGATCCCCGGCCAGGAGATCGACCTGGTCGCCAACAAGCACTACTGGCGCGGGGCGCCCAAGCTGGACCGGCTGGTGATCAAGTCCCTGCCCGATCCGGCCGCCCGCACCGCGGCACTGCTCTCCGGCGACGTCAACATGATCGACTACCCGAACCCGGACGACATCCCGACCCTCCAGCGCGACGGCGTGCAGATCGACACCAACAGCTACGACCAGATCTGGTACTGGATCCTGGACGAGTCCAAGGCCCCCTGGAACAACCCGCTGGTCCGCCAGGCCGCCAACTACGCGATCAACCGCGAGGCCATCGCCCAGGACCTGCTGCACGGCACCGCCTCACCGGCCTACCAGGCCGCGCCCAAGGGCACCTTCGCCTACGACCCGAACGGCAACGTCTACTCCTACGACCCGGCCAAGGCCAAGGCGCTGCTCGCCCAGGCCGGTCTCGCCCACGGGTTCACCACCACTGTCACCGTCCCCACCGCCGGATCGGGCAACCTGCTTCCGGTGCCGATCAGCGAGGCGATCCAGCACGACCTCGCGGCCGTCGGCATCACCGTGCAGATCCGCACCATCGACTGGTCCACCCTGCTCTCCGCGGAGGCCAAGGGACAGGTCGCGCTCGGCTCGGACGCCCTCGCCCAGTCCACCACGCTGTTCCAGTCCGAGTCGCTGCTGCCGCTCTTCCTCGGCAGCAACAGCCCGTTCTGGACCGGGCACTACTCGGACCCGGCGGTGGACCGGCTGATCGCGGCGGCCTCGGCCTCGACCGACCAGGCGACCCGGCAGCAGGACTACACCCGGGCCCTGGCCCGGGTGACCACCGACGCGCCCTGGCTGTTCGTGGTCAACGACCGCAATCCGCGCGCCCTCTCGCCGAAGGTCCACGGATTCGTCCAGCCCCAGTCCTGGTTCGTCGACCTGACCACGGTCTGGGTCTCCAAGTAGCCGCCCGACGACCGCAGGACCCACCCGAACCGAACCGACGGAACGAGCATCGCGATGACCCTCCAGCAGGACCAGCCGACTTCGGCTCCGGCCGCACTGCCCCGATGGGGGGTCACCCTGCCGCTGCCGGGACTGACCATCGACCGGCACCGCTTCATCATCGAACGCCTGCCGGACCTCGGCTACACCGACGTCTGGAGCGCCGAGGGCGGCGGCACCGACGCGTTCACCCCGCTCGCGGCGACGGCGGCCTGGTCGCCGTCGCTGCGGATCGCCACCGGCATCGTCCCGGTGCAGACCCGGGGGCCGGCCGTGCTCGCGCAGACCGCCGCCACCCTGGCCCAGCTGGCGCCCGGACGGCTGCTGCTGGGGCTCGGCGCCTCGGTCCCCGCCCATGTCACCGACATCAACGGGATCCCGTTCGACGAGCCCTTCAAGCGGACCAGGGATGTGCTCCGGTTCGTCACCCGGGCGCTGCGCGGCGAGCAGCTGGGTGACGACTTCGACACCTTCTCCATCAGCGGCTACCGGCTGCCGCACCCGCCGGCCGAGCCGGTCAAGGTGATCCTGGGCGCGCTCCGCCCGGGGATGCTCCGCCTCGGCTTCAACGAGGGCGACGGCGCGATCACCAACCTGCTCTTCCCCGGGGACGTGCCCAAGGTCCTGGACGCCGTCGGCCCGCAGCCGCCCGGCAAGGAGCTGGTGGTCAAGGTCTTCGTCTGCCCCACCGAGGACACCGAGTACGCCCGCCGCGCCACCCGTCCCTTCCTGGCCTGGATCCTCAACCGCGAGCCCTACCGGAAGTTCCACGAGTGGCTCGGCCACGGCGACCTGCTGCGCGAGTCGCACGAGCTGTGGGCGGCCGGCGATCCCGAGCGCTCGCAGCAGGCCTTGCCGGAGGAGGTGGTGGACGGGCTGTTCATCAGCGGCTCGCCGGAGGAGTGCCGGGAGCGGATCCTCCGCTACCACCGCCCCGGGGTGACCACGATCCAGCTCTATGTCTCGCTGCCGCCGGAGGTCTTCGTCAGCCGCGCCCGGCTGCTGGACACGCTGACCCGGCTCGGCCCGGCCGCGGGCTGACCCGTTACGGCCGCAGCCCCTCGTCGCAAGGCGCGACGAGGGGCTGCGGGGGAGTGACCGGTGGGGGTGCGGCGGGGCTCACCCGACGTGGCGGGGGAGCCGGGTGGAGAGGGCGACCACCACCACGGTGAGCGCCACCTGGAGGGCGAGCACCAGGGTCAGCGCGTGGTGCATGCCCTCGCTCGGGGCCAGGGTCAGGAAGAGCGTCCCCAGCGTGGCGATACCGAGGGCGAGGCTGGACTGCTGGGTGGTGGCGAACATCCCGCCGCCGACTCCGGCCCGCGCGGCCGGGATCTCCGAGAGGATCAGCCGGATCAGCGGCGGCATCACCAGACCCTGCCCGGTGCCGGCGATCGCCATGCCCGGCAGCAGCACCAGCGGGCTCAGCCCGGACCAGTCCAGGCCGACCGTCAGCGCCAGCACTGCCAGGCCGACCAGCTGGACGACCGCACCGGTGGTGATGACCTTGCTGCCGAAGCGGTTCAGCAGCCGGGGTCCGGCCAGCGAGGCGGTGAAGAAGCCCACCGCCATCGGCACCATCGCCAGTCCCGAGGCGATCGGCCCCTCGTGCGGGCCCTGCTGCAGCGCGACGGCCATGACCAGCATGAACCCGCCGAAGCCGGCGAAGAAGGGGACGGCCATGGTGAGCCCGGTGCGCAGGCCGTGGATCCGCAGCAGCGAGAAGGGCAGCAGCGGGACCGCGCCGGCCCGCTCCGAGCGGCGCTCCACCCGCACGAAGGCGGCGACCAGGAAGGGGAAGGCGGCCAGCAGCGCCCAGGTCCACCAGGGCCAGCCGAGGGCACGGCCCTCCATCAGCGGGACCAGCAGCGCCAGCAGCGAGGCGGCCAGCAGCGCGGTGCCGGGCAGGTCCACCCGGGCCGGGTCGGCCGAGCGGGTCTCCGGCACCGAGCGCAGCGCCAGCAGCGCCGCGGCCGCCGCGACCGGCACATTGACCAGGAAGATCAGCCGCCAGCCGGTCCCGAACAGGTCGGCCGAGAGCAGCACGCCGCCGAGCACCTGGCCGATGACCACGGAGATCCCGCCGACCGCGCCGTAGATGCCCATGGCCCGCGCCTTGCGCTCGCCCTGGGTCGCGGACTGGATGGTGGCCAGCGCCTGCGGCAGCATCAGCGCCGAGGCCGCGCCCTGGGCGACCCGGGCGGCCACCAGCGCCAGTGCGGTCGGGGCGATGCCGCAGGCCAGCGAGGTGAGGCCGAAGGCGATCGAGCCGGCGATGAACAGCCGCCGGCGTCCGAAGAGGTCGCCCAGGCGTCCGCCGAGGACCAGCAGCACCGCGTAGGCGATGCCGTAGCCGGCGACGAAGAGCTCCAGGGTGGCCGGGCCCGCGGTCAGGTCCCGGTCGATGGTGGGCAGTGCGACGTTGACGATGAAGAAGTCCAGCATCGGCAGGAAGGCGCCGAGCAGGACGGTGATCAGGCCCAGGGTGCTGAGCCGGGGAGTGGCGCCGGTGCCGGCGGGTGAGAGGCCGGGGCCGGGGGCTTCCGTCCTGCCGAGGCGGGTGACGCGCGGCAGGACGCTTGCTGCGGAGGAGGGTCGGGTCATGGTCACGGGTTCTACGATCCGCTCCGCGTCAGCCTGGTACCAGTGTGCAGTTATCCTGGTATTGAAAGTACCTGGCACAGGGATGCAGCGTCCGGCATCCTGGAATGCATGAGCACCGTAGCCGCCCCGCTCGCCCTTGTGCACTCCACCTCCGCCAAACCCGAGGAAATCCGTCGACGCGAGCTCGCCGCCTTCCTCCGCAGCCGCCGCGAGCGGCTGTCGCCGGAGCAGGTCGGGCTGCCGGCGCTCGGCCGCCGCCGTACGCCGGGGCTGCGCCGCGAGGAGGTCGCGCAGCTCGCCGCCGTCGGCGTCACCTGGTACACCTGGCTGGAGCAGGCCCGGGACATCCAGGTCTCCACCCAGGTCCTGGACGCCATCGCGCGCGGCCTGCTGCTGGACCCGAACGAGCGGGCGCACCTCTTCACCCTGGCCGACGCCACCGACCCGGCGCCCCCGCTGATGTGCCCGACGGTCACCCCGGCGGTCCAGGCGATCCTGGAGCAGCTGGAGCCGATGCCGGTGGTGGTGACCAACTCCCGCTGCGACATCGTCGCGGTCAACCGCACCTACCGGCATCTGATCACCGACCTGGACGCGGTCGCGCCGGAGGACCGCAACTTCCTCTGGCTGGCCTTCACCCACCCCGAGTGGAAGAAGGTGCTGGTCGACTACGAGGGAGCGACCGCCTCGATGGTCGCCAAGTTCCGCGGGGCGATGGCCGACCATGTGGCGGAGCCGGCCTGGAAGTCGCTGCTGAAGCGGCTGCGGCTGGCCTCGCCGGAGTTCGAGGCCCAGTGGCAGCGGCACGAGGTGGGGATGGTGGGGCACGGCGAGAAGCGCTTCCTCAACCCGCACGTGGGCCTGCTGCACTTCGAGTTCACCAACCTGTGGCTGGGCCCGCGGCAGGGCACCCGGCTGGTCACCTACACCCCGGCCGACGACGAGACCCGGGAGCGGGTCGAACGGCTGCACGCCTACGCCGTCTCCAAGGAGCAGGAGGCGGTGGGACAATAGGGGGTCCGCCCCGAACCCACCCCCCCGGGGCCGCACCCGCATCCCCGGGAAATTGGAGCAGCACGATGACCACGACCGCCGAGGCCCCCGTCGCCACCGCCCCGCTGCGGCTGGGCGAGCGGATCGAGGTGTGGCCGCCGGTCGTGCTCGCGCCGATGGCCGGGATCACCAACGCCCCCTTCCGCAGCCTCTGCCGGGAGCAGAGCGGCGGCAAGGGGCTGTTCGTCTCGGAGATGATCACCACCCGGGCGCTGGTCGAGCGGGACCAGAAGACCATGCGGCTGATCCGCTTCGACGCCTCCGAGCAGCCCCGCTCGATCCAGCTCTACGGGGTGGACCCGGCGATCGTCGGCCGTGCGGCCCGGATGATCGCCGAGGAGGACCTGGCCGACCACATCGACCTCAACTTCGGCTGCCCGGTGCCCAAGGTCACCCGTCGCGGCGGCGGCTCGGCACTGCCGTACAAGCGCAACCTGATGCGGCAGATCCTGCGCGAGGCGGTCGCCGGGGCCGGGAGCCTGCCGGTCACCATGAAGATGCGCAAGGGCATCGACGACGACCACATGACCTACCTGGACGCCGGCCGGATCGGCGCGGAGGAGGGCGTGGCCGCGATCGCGCTGCACGGCCGGACCGCGATCCAGCACTACAGCGGCGTCGCCGACTGGTCCTCGATCGCCCGGCTGCGCGAGGCGGTGCCCGCGCACGTCCCGGTGCTGGGCAACGGCGACATCTGGTCGGCGGACGACGCGGTGCGGATGGTCCGCGAGACCGGCTGCGACGGCGTGGTGGTGGGCCGTGGCTGCCTGGGCCGGCCGTGGCTGTTCAAGGAGCTGGTCTCGGTCTTCGAGGGCGAGACCGAGTATGCCCGCCCGGACTTCACCCACGTGGCCCGGGTCATGCACCGCCACGCCCAGCTGCTGGGCGAGTGGATCGGCGACGAGCGGCACGGCGTGGTGGACTTCCGCAAGCATGTCGCCTGGTACACCAAGGGCTTCTCGGTCGGCTCCGACCTGCGCCGGGGCCTCGGCCTGGCCTCCTCGCTGGACGAGCTGGCGGAGCTGCTGGCCCAGGTCGACCAGGAGCAGGGCTGGCCGGAGAGCGCGGACGGCCCGCGCGGCCGTACCTCGGGGGCGAACCGGGTGGTGCTGCCCGAGGGCTGGCTGGACGACCCCTACGACTGCGCCGTCCCCGGCGCCGACGCCGAGCTGGACACCTCCGGCGGCTGAGCCCGCCCGCCCGACCCTCGGAAGATCTTGTGTTCGGCACCTGATCGCGGCGGACCGTACGCGGCCGGATTCCCAGGGTGAGGAAGCCTACGCACGAGGGCCGAGACGACCCCCGTCGGAGGACGTGACTCTGGCCACATCAGCGCTCACTTTGCGTCAGTTGGACGTAAAACAGCAGGTGGCGCGGGGGGCAGATCGGCTTCCGAACGTGCACGCGTCATGAACGGGGGATTGCGTACAGGGGATCAAGTCAAGGTAACCCGTTCGCCACACAGCGGGTGCGGTGGGTCATGGTCATGTGATCTTGTGGTGTCCATGCGTTCACTTGTCGAACGCAACCTAGCGTCACCCCGACGATTTTACTTTCGCAGGCGAAGGCTATTCCGGTGCTTTCGATCTATTGGGTTACCCCTGGGTAGAAGGCACTGTCGGCCCAATGGGGGAGCTGAACGGCCTTCGATCTGGGTATGTTCTCCGGCGTCAGGGCAACCGTGCGGCAGGAGACCGAAACCGTGTCGGCAGAGCAGAAATACGTTTACGACTTCACCGAGGGCAACAAAGACCTGAAGGATCTGCTCGGCGGCAAGGGCGCGAACCTCGCCGAGATGACCAACCTCGGGCTTCCGGTCCCTCCCGGATTCACGATCACCACCGAGGCCTGCAAGGTCTACCTGGAGACGGGCTCCGAGCCCGCTCCGCTCCGCGACGAGGTGAGTGCGCACCTCGTCGCGCTGGAGCAGCAGATGGGCAAGCAGCTCGGCGACGCCGCCGACCCGCTGCTGGTCTCGGTCCGCTCCGGCGCCAAGTTCTCGATGCCGGGGATGATGGACACCGTCCTCAACATCGGCCTCTCCGACGCCTCGGTGGGCGGCCTCGCCGCCCAGGCCGGCAACGAGCGCTTCGCCTGGGACTCCTACCGCCGGCTGATCCAGATGTTCGGCAAGACCGTGCTGGGCGTCGAGGGCGAGCTGTTCGAGGACGCCCTGGACGCGGCCAAGCAGGCCAAGGGCACCGCGGACGACCTGGACCTGGACGCGGCCGACCTGCAGGCGATCGTCGCCACCTTCAAGGCGATCGTCCGCGAGCACACCGGCCGGGACTTCCCGCAGGACCCGCGCGAGCAGATGGACCTCGCCGTCCACGCCGTCTTCGACTCCTGGAACAGCGACCGGGCCAAGCTCTACCGGCGCCAGGAGCGGATCCCGGGCGACCTGGCCACCGCGGTCAACGTCTGCTCGATGGTCTTCGGCAACCTGGGCGCCGACTCGGGCACCGGTGTCGCCTTCACCCGCGACCCGGCCAGCGGCCACGCCGGCGTCTACGGCGACTACCTGCAGAACGCGCAGGGCGAGGACGTGGTGGCCGGCATCCGCAACACCGTCCCGCTGGCCGAGCTGGAGGGCCTCGACAAGGCCTCCTACGACGAGCTGATGTTGATCATGAAGACCCTGGAGAACCACTACCGGGACCTGTGCGACATCGAGTTCACCATCGAGCGCGGCAAGCTGTGGATGCTGCAGACCCGGGTCGGCAAGCGCACCGCCGCCGCCGCCTTCCGGATCGCGGTCCAGCTGGTCGACCAGGGCCTGATCGACCTGGACGAGGCGCTGCACCGGGTCACCGGCGGCCAGCTGGCGCAGCTGATGTTCCCCCGCTTCGACGAGTCCACCAAGGCGCCCCGGGTGGCCTGGGGCATCGCCGCCTCGCCCGGCGCGGCCGTCGGCAAGGCCGTCTTCGACTCCTACACCGCCGTCAAGTGGTCCCGCTCCGGCGAGCAGGTCATCCTGTGCCGCCGCGAGACCAACCCGGACGACCTGGACGGCATGATCGCCGCCGAGGGCATCCTCACCTCGCGCGGCGGCAAGACCTCGCACGCGGCCGTGGTCGCCCGCGGCATGGGCAAGACCTGTGTCTGCGGCGCCGAGGAGCTGGAGGTCGACACCAAGAAGCGGCGCTTCACCACCGCCGACGGGCAGGTCGTCGAGGAGGGCGACCTGATCTCCATCGACGGCTCCACCGGCAAGGTCTACCTGGGCGAGGTCCCGGTCGTGCCCTCCCCGGTGGTCGAGTACTTCGAGGGCACCCTGCACGCCGGCGCCGACGAGGAGGGCGGGCTGGTCCAGGCCGTCCACCGGCTGATGGCCCACGCCGACGTCCGCCGCAAGCTGCAGGTCCGCGCCAACGCCGACAACGCCGACGACGCCAACCGCGCCCGCCGCTTCGGCGCCCAGGGCATCGGCCTGTGCCGCACCGAGCACATGTTCCTCGGCGAGGAGCGCCGCAAGGAGGTCGAGCACCTGATCCTGGCGGACAACGACAAGGACCGGGAGGCCGCCCTCTCCGTCCTGCTGCCGCTGCAGAAGAACGACTTCGTCGAGCTCTTCCAGGCCATGGACGGACTCCCGGTCACGGTCCGGCTGCTCGACCCGCCGCTGCACGAGTTCCTGCCCGACATCACCGAGCTCTCGGTACGCGTCGCCCTCGCCGAGGCCCGCAAGGACCCCAACGAGAACGACCTCCGGCTGCTGCAGGCGGTGCACAAGCTGCACGAGCAGAACCCGATGCTGGGGCTGCGCGGGGTGCGGCTCGGCCTGGTCATCCCCGGCCTGTTCGGGATGCAGGTCAGGGCCATCGCCGAGGCGGCCGCCGAGCGCCGGCTCGGCGGCGGCGACCCGCGTCCCGAGGTGATGATCCCGCTGGTGGGCACGGTCCAGGAGCTGGAGATAGTGCGGGACGAGTGCGAGCAGGTGCTCGCCGAGGTCGCCGCGGCGACCGGGGTGAAGCTCCCGATCAAGCTGGGCACGATGATCGAGCTGCCGCGCGCCGCCGTCACCGCCGGCCAGATCGCCGAGGCGGCCGAGTTCTTCTCCTTCGGGACGAACGACCTCACCCAGACCGTCTGGGGCTTCTCCCGCGACGACGTCGAGGCCAGCTTCTTCACCGCCTACCTGGAGAAGGGGATCTTCGGAGTCTCCCCCTTCGAGACCATCGACCGCGACGGCGTCGGCGCCCTGATCAAGCACGCGGTGCGGGAGGGCCGGGCCACCCGCCCCGACCTCAAGCTCGGCATCTGCGGCGAGCACGGCGGCGACCCCGACTCGGTCCACTTCTTCCACGAGGTCGGGCTGGACTACGTGTCCTGCTCGCCCTTCCGGATCCCGGTGGCGCGCCTCGAAGCAGGCCGCGCCGCCATCGAGACGGCGGGCAGCGACTCGCGCTGACACACCCTCACCGGGAGCCCTGCCCTCAGGGGCGACCCTCACCCGGTGTCAGCGCGGGGAACCCCCCTCCACATGCCCCGTCCCCGACCAAGGATGAGGACGGAGGGGGCGCTGCCCGCAACATACGCGGCGGAGCTCGGCGCAGAGTAGCCGCCGTGTACCAGGCCGGGGCGGTGGTACGGACAATGGCGTCCGTCCACCGCCCCGGTTTTTTCGTGCGGGTGGGCAGGCGGCGGTCAGGCCGAGATCAGCGGGCGGGTGTCGGCGGTGACCATTCTCGGGACCTCGACCCGGCGTTCCAGCTGGGCCCGGGCCTCGGGCCACTCCTCGTCCAGGATCGAGTAGAAGGCCGTTCCCCGGACCAGGCCGTCCAGGCCCCGGGTGTGGGCCCGGTGGACGCCCTCCAGGACCGCGCCCAGCCGCTCGATCGCGGCCCGGGAACGGGTGTTGCGGGCGTCCGCGCGCATCGAGACCCGGCGCACGCCCCAGGTCTCGAAGGCATGGCGGAGCATCAGCAGCTTGGCCTCGGTGTTGATCCCGGTGCCCTGGGCCCGGGAGGACAGCCAGGTCGCGCCGATCTCGGTGGCGTCCGGGATCGCCGACACCGGATCGCCGACCGGCCCGCGCGGGGCCGGCGGCCAGATCACCGGGCCCTGCCAGTAGTCGAGATCGACGAATCTGGTCGAGCCGACGACCAGGCCGTCGGCGGCTCTGACCGTGGCGAACGGCAGGGCGCGTCCGGCCTGCTGGGCGGCCAGGGCGTCCGCGACGTAGCGCGCGGTGGCCTCGACCCCGTGCGGGACGGGGGTGAAGGCATAACTGCTGCGATCCTCGGCGGACGCTGCGGCAAGCGCCTCGATGTGGCGCTCCGCGAGGGGCTCCAGCCGCACGGTACGGCCGAGGAGGAAGACGGATTCGGGCACGGGCCTGATCCTTCAGCGGTCGGGACAGGGGGGTGCAACCTGCCGGATCCGGGTACGGCGACGGAGCGCGTCAGCCGTGGCGGCGCAGGGAGCGAGGGGACAGTGTGTGTCCGAAAGATGGCCGAAGAAGGAACGAGAGCGCGAAGGACAGCGGGCGGCCAGGTGAAGGCAAGGTGCGATGCGGGGGTCGATCGAAGGTAGAACTCTGCCATGGTCTGCCGACGGCAGCAATGCGGGCAGCGAGAGGACCATACCGGCCTTACGGGGTTAAGTCATCCCGCGCCGCGCGGGAGACTTGAAGGAGCGTCGCGGGGCTCCCGGGTTCGGGAATGAACGCGCGGTCCGGGATGCTGGTCCCAGTGAGTGTCGTCCGCCCGCAGCAGGGGTGCGGACCTCGACAGATGACCTCGAAAGATTGGGTTGACCGTGCTTGATCCGCAGGCGCTGTACGCATTCGAGCCGCAGGCCCTGGCCGCCGTGGAGGCAGCCTTCGGCACACGCGGCGGCGAGGCGGCCGGAGCGGCTTCCGGTCCCGTGCTGCTGCACTTCTTCGAGGGCTTCATGGACGCCGGGGAGGCGGGCGCACAGGTCGTCGAGCACCTGCTGGAGGACGGCGACCGGCAGCTGCTGGCGCGCTTCGACGCGGACCGGCTGGTGGACTACCGGGCCCGGCGCCCGGCCATGGTCTTCGACCGGGACCGGTGGACCTCCTACGAGGCCCCGGCGATCGACCTGCACCTGCTGCACGACTCCACCGGCGCGCCCTTCCTGCTGCTGAGCGGCTCCGAGCCGGACGTCGAGTGGGAGCGCTTCGGCGCGGCCGTGCTGCAGGTGGTGGAGCAGCTGGGGGTGCGGTTGACGGTGAACTTCCACGGGATCCCGATGGGCGTCCCGCACACCCGGCCGGTCGGGCTGACCCCGCACGGCAACCGGGAGGACCTGCTCGGGCTCTACCCGCGCTGGTTCGAGAAGGTGCAGGTCCCGGCGAGCATCGCGGCGCTGCTGGAGTTCCGGCTGGCCGAGGCCGGCCACGACGTCATCGGCTTCGCCACCCACGTCCCGCACTACCTGGCCCGGACGCCCTACCCGCAGGCCGCGGTGGCGGTGCTGGAGGCGATCCAGGCCTCCACCGGGCTGGTACTGCCGGGCGTCCCGCTCCGCAGCCGGCAGGCCGAGGTGCGCGCCGACATCGACCAGCAGATCGCCGAGGGCGACGGCGAGCTGCGCAGCGCCGTGGCCGGGCTCGAGCAGCAGTACGACGCGGTGGCCGGCGCGGCCGACCGGGAGAACCTGCTGGCCGAGCCGGCCGACCTGCCCTCCGCCGACGAGCTGGGCCGGGCCTTCGAGGAGTTCCTGGCCGAACAGGGCGACGGCTCGGCCGAGTAGCCGGCCGTCAGCGGTCGCCCGTCACCGGTCGCCCGTCAGTGGTCGGACCTGGGGGTCTTCACCAGCGTGGGCACGGTCTTCGGGGCCAGCCGGGCGTCGTCCAGGTGCTCGCTGAGCCAGGGGAAGACGGTCGGGAACATCCGTTGCCAGGTGTTCCAGTTGTGGCCGCCGTCCGGCAGGATCAGCGGCGCGGCGAGGGTGGTCGGCCACTGGATCACCTTCTGCAGCGCGGTGATGTTGGCCGGCAGGCTGAACCGGTCCTGGGCGCTGGTCGCGGCGAACAGCGAGACGTCCGGCCGCTGCTTGGCGAGCCAGATCGGACTGTTGACCAGCCGCAGCTCGGGATCGGTCAGCACCGAGCGGTCGCCGGTGAACGAGTCGGGGTCCATCGCCGCGCCGGAGCCGAAGACCTTCGGGAACTGCATCGGCAGTTTGATCGCACACAGTCCGCCGGTGGACAGCCCGAGCAGGCCCCAGGCCGTGGGCTCGCTCAGCGCCCGGAACTGGTTGTCGATGAGTTCGGGTACGTCCTTGGCCAGCCAGGTGGCGTTCTTCCGGAGCGGGGTGTCGCTGCAGTCGGTGTCGATGCCGCCGGGATTGATCACCGGAATCACCACGATGGCCGGCTTGACGGTGCCGTTCGCCATCATCGTGGCGAGGGCGCCCGGCATCCCGCCGCCCTCGATCCAGGAACTGGGCGAGCCGGGGACGCCGTGCAGCAGCATCATCACCGGGAATTTGTAGTCCTTGTACTGCTCCTCGTCGTACTGCGGCGGGGTCCACACCAGCACCTCACCGGAGAGCTTGGAGTACTTGCCGCGGAAATAGGTCTCCAGGATCCCGTTGCTGGAGCGGGTGAACATGGCGCGGTTGGCCGGCGGCCCGGGCATGGCGGCGGTCGCCGAGCCGTTGTCGTCGCCGAGCAGGTCGTTCCAGGACGAGTACAGTCCGTAACTGTTGTTGATCCAGGTGGCGACGACGGCGATGGCGGTGAGCTGGCAGAGCACGATCATCGCCAGCCGGCCGAGCCAGCGCACCGGGCGCGGCCCGCGGACCCGCCCCCACAGGGCCAGGGTGCCGACGGCGGCCAGCACGGTCGCGATGATGAGGACGTAGAAGAACGCGTTCCCGGTCAGGCTCACAGGTTTCGGTCTCCTGCTCTCCGCAGTCGCGACGGTCGCGCCAGGGCGGCCGCTCTGCCCGGCCGACCCTCCCTACCGCGTGGATATGTCCACTAAGCACCTTAGCTGAGCCCCGTGGCCATTTTTCCGGTCCGGCCCCGGCCGCCTCTTACCCGGGGGACTGCCGGGGGCGCTCGGTGTGAGCCGACCGCGTGAAGGTGCGCGACGCGTGACCTGTGTGCTGTCGGACTCGTTGGCCATACCCGGATTTCTCGGATCTTTTGCGGCATAATCCGGGAAATGGCCGCTCTTGCCGATTCCCTCCAGCAGGAGGAGGAATCGCTCGGTACTCGGCGCCGGAACGGCGCGGAGCAGTGTACGTACCAGCTACTCACGCATATCATCCGACGGTGTCAGTGGTGGAGGGCCTCCCTCGCCGAACGATGGAACGGGGTGGGGCGCATGGCCGTGACGCAGTCGCAGGCGCGCGTCCTCGCCCGTACCGTCGGCATCCTGGTCTTCGGGATCTGCTTCGCCCTGGTCCTCGACCACGCCACCGGCAGCGGCGGTGGCGGCAGCAGCCAGCAGCGGGTCGCCGCCGCGCCGGTCTCGGCGCCGGAGCCCGCACCGGCCCAGGTCCCGGCGATCCTCGGCGGAAGAAGGGCCGCCCCGGCACCGGTCAGCAGCGCCTTCGTCGGGATGCCGATGATCGGCGCGCTGTTCACCATCGGTCAGGCCGCGGTCCCCGGCCAGCACTTCTGCACCGGCAGCGTCATCGACAGCCCGGGCGGCAATCTGATCGCCACCGCCGCGCACTGCCTGGAGGACCCGGCCAACGGCAGCAACACGATCGCCCCGTTCGTCTTCGTCCCCGGCTACCACGACGGCCAGGCGCCCTTCGGCACCTGGACGCCGGTCAAGGTGTTCGTCGACCCGCACTGGGCGACCAACAGCAACCCCGACTACGACATCGCCTTCGCCGTGCTGCGGGAGACCGGGCACCCGGCGGCCAGGCTCGCCCACGTCGTCGGCTCCGAGCACATCGCCTTCGGGGCCAAGCTGCCGGCCGTGGTCAGCGGGATCGGCTACCCCTCCAACGAGGACCAGCCGATCGCCTGCCTCAACACCCTGACGGTCTACCAGCCCACCCAGTCGGAGTTCGACTGCGGCGGCTTCACCAACGGCAGCAGCGGCGGACCGCTGCTGGTCGGCGTCGACCCGACCACCGGCCGGGGCAGCCTGGTCGGGGTCATAGGGGGTTACCAGGAGGGCGGCTACACCGCCGCGATCTCCTACGCGTCGGCACTGGGCCCGGCGGTGCAGAGCCTCTACCAGCAGGCCACCGCCACGCCGTAGGCTCGACCCCCGATCGTCGTACCCCCCGCCTAGGCTGGGTCGATATGGACGACACTTCGCAGGTCAGCTCGCAGTACAGTGCCGCGGCTCAGGCTCGCTGGGTGGAGGAGCCGGACAAGCGGCCGGGCCGGACCGCCTTCCAGCGCGACCGCGCCCGGGTGCTCCACTCGGCGGCGCTGCGCCGACTCGCCGGGACCACCCAGGTGGTCGCCCCGCTGGCCGCCGACTTCCCCCGGACCAGGCTGACCCACTCGCTGGAGTGCGCCCAGGTCGGCCGGGAACTCGGCGCCGCGCTCGGCTGCGACCCGGACCTGGTCGAGACCGCCTGCCTGTCCCACGACATCGGCCACCCGCCCTTCGGCCACACCGGCGAGGAGGCATTGGACCAGGCCGCCGCGGCCTGTGGCGGCTTCGAGGGCAACGCCCAGAGCCTGCGCATTCTCACCAGGCTCGAACCGAAGCGCTTCGCTCACTACGCGTCGGGGCGGAGCGTCGGCCTCAACCTCACCCGGGCCACCCTGGACGCCGCCACCAAGTACCCGTGGACCCGCGGCAGCCACCCCGAGCTGCCGCACAAGTTCGGCGTGTACGAGGACGACCTGGCGGTCTTCCGCTGGCTCCGGCAGGGCTCGCCCGACCACCACCGCTGCTTCGAGGCCCAGGTCATGGACTGGTCCGACGACGTCGCCTACTCCGTCCACGACGTCGAGGACGGGCTCCAGGCCGGGCACGTCGTCCCGGCCGCGCTGCGCTCGCCGGAGGAGCGGGCGGAGCTGTTCCTGGTCGCCGCCCGCTACGCGCCCAACGCCGAGCCCGACGAGTTCGCGGAGGCGCTGGACCGGCTGCAGGCCGAGGAGTGGTGGCCGCGCGGCTACCACGGATCGGCCCGGGACCGGGCCGCCATCAAGGACGCCACCAGCCAGCTGATCGGCCGCTTCTGCACCGCCGCCGAGCAGGCCACCCGGGCCGAGCACGGCCCCGGGCCGCTCAGCCGCTACCGGGCCGGGCTGGTGGTGCCGCACGGCGTCCGGCTGGAGTGCGCCGTGCTCAAGGCCGTCGCCGACCGCTATGTGATGCAGCGCGACGACCAGGAACGGCTCCGCGGCTGGCAGCGCAGCGTGATCGCGGAACTGGCCGAGGCGCTGGTCCGCAGCGCGCCGGACGGACTCGACCCGGTCTTCCGGGCGCTCTACGAGGAGGCCGCGGACGACGCGGGCCGGCTGCGCGCCGTCG
Organism: uncultured Actinomycetota bacterium; assembly: GCA_963743515.1. Classification (GTDB taxonomy): domain Bacteria; phylum Actinomycetota; class Actinomycetes; order Streptomycetales; family Streptomycetaceae; genus Streptacidiphilus. The sequence continues at coordinate 181,483 of CAVUQN010000026.1, read as the reverse complement.
TCGACCAGATCGCGACCCTGACCGACGCCTCGGCCGCCGCCCGGCACCGGGCGCTGACCGGCTCGTAGCGAGGTCCCCGGGACCGGCGGTCTTCACGGCTACCCTCCCTTGCAGGACGCTGGACGCACAGCCGTAGAGCGGTCAGGAGAGCACACGTGGTGGACGCACACGAGACCCATGTCATCGTCGGGGCCGGACTGGCCGGGGCGAAGGCGGCCGAGACCCTCCGCACCGAGGGGTTCACCGGCCGGGTGATCCTGGTCGGCGAGGAACGGGAACACCCGTACGAGCGGCCCGGGTTGTCCAAGAACTACCTCGCCGGGAGTACCCCGCGCGCGGACCTCTTCGTCCACGAGTCCCCGTGGTACGCCGCCCACGAGATCGAGCTGCGGCTCGACTCCCCGGCCACCGCGCTGGACCGGGCGGCGCGCACGGTCGTCCTGGCCGACGGCAGCGTGCTGCCCTACGACCGGCTGCTGCTGGCCACCGGCTCCGCGCCGTGCCCGCTGGAGGTGCCCGGCATCGACCTCGGCGGCGTGCACTACCTGCGCCGGCTCCCCGACTCCGAACGGCTCCGGGGGACCCTGCAGACCCTCGGCCGGGAGAACGGCCGGCTGCTGGTGGTCGGCGCCGGCTGGATCGGCCTGGAGGTCGCGGCGGCGGCCCGCGCCTTCGGCGCCGAGGTGACCGTGATCGAACGGCGGTCCACCCCGCTGCACGACGCCCTGGGCCCGGAGCTCGGCACCTTCTTCGCGCAGCTGCACCAGGACCGCGGCGTGCAGTTCCACTTCGGCGCCGAGCATCACCGCGATCGAGGGCGAGGACGGCATGGTGCTCGCCGCCCACACCGACGACGGCGACGAACACCCCGCGCACGCGGTGCTGGTCGCCGTCGGCGCGGCCCCGCAGACCGCACTGGCGGCGGCGGCCGGGCTGGAGATCGCCGACCGGGAGGACGGCGGCGGCATCGCCGTGGACGCCTCGCTGCGCAGCTCCGACCCGCTGGTCTTCGCCGCCGGGGACGTCGCCTCCGCGCTGCACCCGCTGTTCGGGCCGGCGGCTGCGCACCGAGCACTGGGCCAACGCCCTCAACGGCGGCCCGGCCGCCGCCCGCGCCATGCTCGGCCAGGAGGTCGTCTACGACCGGGTGCCGTACTTCTTCTCCGACCAGTACGACCTGGGGATGGAGTACTCCGGGCACGCGGTCCCCGGCTCCTACGACCATGTGGTGGTGCGCGGCGACGCCGGGAAGCGCGAGTTCATCGCCTTCTGGCAGGGGCCGGACAACCGGGTGCTGGCCGGGATGAACGTCAACACCTGGGACGTCGCCAACAGCATCCAGCAGCTCGTCCGCTCCGCCCGCCCGGTCGACCCCGAGCGCCTCGCCGACCCCAACATCCCCCTCGCCGAACTCTGACCGCCGTCCGCCCCGCCCCTCCGCCCCGCCACCCGGCATACACTGCACGACGTGGCAGGGCGGATCAGGGACGAGGACATCGAGGCGGTCAGGACCGCAGCGCGGATCGACGCTGTCGTGGGGGAGTACGTCCAGCTCACCAACGGGGGCGGCGGCCAACTGAAGGGCCTGTGCCCGTTCCACGACGAGAAGTCCGCCTCCTTCTACGTCAGCCCCAGCAAGGGCGTCTTCAGCTGCTTCGGCTGCCAGGAGGGCGGGGACACCCTCGGCTTCGTGATGAAGATCGAGCACCTGTCCTTCGTCGAGGCCGTGGAGCGGCTGGCGGCGCAGCTCGGGATCACCCTCCACTACGAGGGCGGCAGCTACCTGCCCGGACGCCAGCAGGGCGAGCGGACCCGGCTGCTCGAGCTCAACAAGATCGCCGCGGCCTGGTTCACCGAGCAGCTGGGCAGCCCCGAGGCGGAGGTCGGCCGCCGGTTCCTCAAGGAGCGCGGCTTCGAGGCCGAGGCCGCCGCGCACTTCGGCGTCGGCTACGCCCCCGGCGGCTTCGAGAACCTGACCCGGTTCCTGCGCGGACGCGGCTTCACCGAGCGCGAGCTGCTGGTCTCCGGCATCTGCTCGGAGGGCAACCGGGGTCCGATGGACCGGTTCCGGGGCAGGCTGATCTGGCCGATCCGCGAGATCACCGGCGAGGTGGTCGGCTTCGGCGCGCGCAAGCTGCGCGAGGACGACAAGGGCCCCAAGTACCTGAACACCCCGGAGACCCCGCTCTACAAGAAGTCGCACGTCCTCTACGGCATCGACCTGGCCAAGAAGGACATCGCCAAGACCGGCCGGGCGGTCGTGGTCGAGGGCTACACCGACGTCATGGCCTGCCACCTGGCGGGGATCACCACCGCCGTGGCGACCTGCGGCACCGCCTTCGCCGAGGACCACATCAAGATCCTCCGCCGGCTGCTGATGGACACCTCGACCTACCGGGGCGAGGTGGTCTTCACCTTCGACGGCGACGCCGCCGGGCAGAAGGCCGCGCTGCGGGCCTTCGCCGACGACCAGAAGTTCGCCGCCAAGACCTCCATCGCGGTCAGCCCCGGCGGGATGGACCCCTGCGAGCTGCGGCTGGCCCAGGGCGACGAGGCCGTCCGCAACCTGATCGAGCACCCGGTCCCCCTGTTCGCCTTCGCGATCAGGGCGGCCGTCGGCCAGCACAACCTGGAGACCGCGGAGGGCCGTTCGGCCGCGCTGGAGCAGGCCGCGCCGATCGTCGCCGCGATCAAGGACCAGTCGATCCAGCACGACTACTCGGTCCAGCTCGCCGGGATGCTCGGCATCCTGGACGAGCCCTTCGTGGTCCGCCGGGTCTCGCAGCTGGCGCGCTGGCAGCGCGAGCGCGAGCGGGCGCAGGCGCAGCGCCCCGGCGACCGCCGGACGCAGTCCGCGAACGCCGCCGCCCCGGCCGCGCCGCAGCGTCACGTCTTCCGGCTCGACCCGCGCAACCCGGCCCAGTTCGTCGAGCGCGAGCTGCTGAAGCTGGCGCTCCAGTTCCCGGCCCTGGTCGCACCGACCTTCGACGCCTACGCCGTCGAGGAGTTCCCCACACCGCCGTACGCGCTGGTGCGCGGCGCCATCGCGGCGGCCGGCGGCGTCGCGGCAGGCGCAGCCGCGCCGGACGCCTGGTCGCCCCGGGTGCGCGAGGCCGCGCCGGACGACGCGGTGCGCGGACTGATCACCGAGCTGACGGTGGAGCCGGTGCGCACCCGCCGGGCCGCCGACGCGGTCTACGCGGGGACGTTCCTGGTCAATCTGCGGCTGCAGGCGGTGGACCGCCGGATCGCCGACTGCCGGGCCCATATGCAGCGGCTGGGCGCGAGCGCGAGCGAGGAGCAGCTGTCCGCCGTCCGCGCCGAGCTGTGGCAGCTGCAGCAGTACCGGCAGGCCCTCCGCGACCGGGGCGCCGCCGCGCTCTGAGCCGAGGCGGCGGCAAACCACCGATCGGTGCGAGCCCCGCTGATCAGCGCGAAAGAAAGTGCACGCACGCGTCTCTGCCTGAGCGTCAGTGGGGGAGCACACTGGGTGATGGTGCCCCGCCCCTCCGCACGACGGTCCCGCGGCACCGCTCCCGGCGGCGATCCCCGCCGCACCCCCGGCCAGCAGGCGCTGGCGCCGCCCCCGCCCGGGCCGGCCCCGGCACCGGAAGGGACGGACATGGACGTCGTCACGGCACCCCGCCCCGTCGCCCGAGCCGCCCGCGCGTCCCGCGAGGGCGCGGCCGACCCGGCGGACGAGGCGCCGGCCGACGGGGAGCCGGTGGACGCCGCCGCCGACCCGGTCGAGCCGCCGCCCGAGGAGCTGGCAGCGGCCGAGGCCGAGGCGGCCGAGGAGGTTGACGAACCGTCAGTTCCCGCACTGGACGACGGCTCAGGGCCCGCCGCCGACCTCTTCCGGCAGTACCTGCGCGAGATCGGCCGGGTCGCCCTGCTCACCGCCGTGGAGGAGGTCGAGCTCGCCCGCCAGGTCGAGGCCGGACTCTTCGCCGAGGAGTACCTCAACGCCCGTCCCGCGCCGGCCGACGACCGGCTGGCCGACGAGCTGGACCAGCTGGTCGTGCTCGGCCGGATCGCCAAGCGCCGGCTGATCGAGGCCAACCTCCGACTGGTCGTCTCGGTGGCCAAGCGCTACGTCGGACGCGGGCTGACCATGCTCGACCTGGTCCAGGAGGGCAACCTGGGGCTGATCCGGGCGGTCGAGAAGTTCGACTACGCCCGGGGCTACAAGTTCTCCACCTACGCCACCTGGTGGATCCGGCAGGCGATGAGCCGGGCCCTGGCCGACCAGGCCCGGACCATCCGGGTGCCGGTCCATGTGGTCGAGCTGATCAACCGGGTGGTCCGGGTCCAGCGCCGGCTGCTCCAGGAGCACGGCTGCGAGCCGACCCCGGCCGAGGTGGCCCGGGTGCTGGAGCTGCCGCCCGAGCGGATCGCCGAGGTGCTGCGGCTCGCCCAGGAGCCGGTGTCGCTGCACGCCCCGGTCGGCGAGGAGGACGACGTCGCCCTCGGCGACCTGATCGAGGACGGCGACGCCGCCTCGCCGGTCGAGTCGGCCGCGTTCATGCTGCTCCGGGAGCACCTGGAGGCGGTGCTGTCGACGCTGGGCGAGCGTGAGCGCAAGGTGGTCCAGCTCCGCTACGGGCTGGTCGACGGCCGTCCGCGCACCCTGGAGGAGATCGGCCGGCTGTTCGGGGTGACCCGGGAGCGGATCCGGCAGATCGAGTCCAAGACCCTCAACAAGCTGCGCGACCACGCCTTCGCCGACCAGCTGCGCGGCTACCTCGACTGAGCCTGGGGCGACCGGGCCTCAGGCCCCCGCGCCCGCGCCCGGGTGCATCTGCTCGCGCACCGCCGCGTACTGCTGCCGGATCGCGCCGCCGACCGCGACGTCCTCGCCCGGGTCGACGGTGACCGCCTCCGGCAGCTCCCACTGCGGCGGCTGCGCCGTCCCGGCCAGCGCCCAGGCGGCCTGCCGGGCGGCGCCCAGGGCCGCGTAGTCGCCGGGGGCGGGGATCACCACCGGGACGCCGAAGATCAGCGGGGCGATGGCCCGGACCGCCGCGAGCCGGCTGCCGCTGCCGGTCAGGAAGACCCGGCGGACCGGCACCTGACGCTCCCGCAGCCGGTCCAGCGCGTCCGCGAGTCCGCAGAGCATGCCCTCGACGGCGGCCCGGGCCAGGTGCTCGGGACGCATCGAGTCGACCCGCAGCCCGGCCAGCGTCCCGGCGGCCTGCGGCAGATGGGGAGTCCGCTCGCCGTCCAGGTAGGGCAGCAGCACCAGCCCGTAGGAGCCGGGGGTGGACTGCAGGGCCAGCTCGCTCAGCCCCTCGGCGTCGGTACCGAGCAGCTCGGCGGTGGCCCGCAGCACCCGGGCCGCGTTCAGCGTGCCGACCTGCGGCAGATGCCGTCCGGTGGCGTCGGCGAGCGAGGTGATGGTGCCGCTGAGGTCGGTCAGCGCCTCCTGGTGGACGGCGTAGACGGTGCCGCTGGTGCCGACCGAGACCACGGCGTCGCCCGGGCCGAGGCCCAGGCCCAGCGCGGTGGCCATGGTGCTGCCGGTGCCGGCCGAGATCAGCAGGCCCTCGGGGCTGTGGCCGGCCGCCGAGGCGGGGCCCAGCACGTCCGGGACGGTGATCTCGTGGCCGAGGGCCAGTTCCACCAGGTCGGGGCGGTACTGGCCGGTCTGCGGGGACCAGTAGCCGGTGCCGGAGGCGTCGCCCCGGTCGGTGGTGCGCCGGGCGGACTGCCCCAGCAGCTGCCAGACCAGCCAGTCGTGCGGGAGCACCACCTCGGCGATGCGCTTGGCGCTCTGCGGCTCGTGCTCGGCCAGCCAGCGGAGCTTGGCCACGGTCGAGCCGGCGTGCGGCACGCCGCCGACCGCCTCGGCCCAGGCGGCGGGGCCGCCCAGGGCGGCCACCAGCTGGGCGGCGGCCCCGGCGGCCCGGGGGTCGGCCCGGAGCAGTGCCGGGCGCACCAGCACGCCGCCCGCGTCCAGGCCGATCAGGCCCTGCTGCTGGGCGGAGACGCCGATGGCCCGGACGCCCTCCAGCATGCCGCCGTCGGCGGCGGCGCCGAGCGAGCGGAGCCAGGACTGGGGATCGATCTCGGTGACGCTGCTGCCGGAGCCGACCCCGGGGTGCGGTGCGCGGCTCTCGCGCAGCACCGCGCCGGTGTCGCTGTCGCATACAACGATCTTGGTGTTCTGGGTGGAGCAGTCAAGACCCGCCGATATCGCCATATCGAGATCATGCCTGATCCGGACCGGTTCGCGCGCCTTCTTGCGGCGCTTCAGCGGGTGCTGCTGCCCCAGTCGTCGGCGGCCCCGACGCCGGCCCGGTCGCGCAGGTAGGGGACCCGCTCGGTGAGCGAGTCGGGCAGCCGGTCGCCGACCCGGCCGACCACCGCGTCCGCCGCCTTGGAGGCGGCGGTGCCGGCCGCCTGCTTGGCGCTCCGGGTCGCCGACTGGACCGCCGAGGTCTGCGACAGGTCCTTGGCGGTCCTGCGGAGCTGCTCGTAGCGCTCGCGTCCGGCGCGCGTCCCCAGCACATAGCCCAGGGCCAGCCCCGCGAGGAACGTGAACTTGCGCATGTCGCCTCCACCTCTGAGTGCGGCCGTCCGCGCGCTGCCCGCGTCCGCGCCGCCGTTGGTTGGGAGCCTACGGCGGCCTGCGGGGGCGCGCTAACCTGCCGCGCCGTGCCCCCGGGCCGCGCTGCCCCGGCCGTTCACGGGCGCCTACCCCCGGCGCACGGCGCCGAACCCCGGACGGGCGGGCCGCGACGCAATCGATTGGCGGAGCACCCCCCTACGTGCGCTAATGTATGTCCCGCAGCCGACACCGGCGCCGCGTCCCACGGGGCGGGGCTCGGAGAGGCAGCAGCCGCACCTTCCCCCATAGCTCAATTGGCAGAGCAGCCGACTGTTAATCGGCAGGTTATTGGTTCGAGTCCAATTGGGGGAGCTGCCGAGGGCGACCTCGGCCTGTTCGATCCTCCATAGCTCAATTGGCAGAGCAGCCGACTGTTAATCGGCAGGTTATTGGTTCGAGTCCAATTGGAGGAGCTTTCCTCAGCAGAGGCCCCGGCAGTCGCCGGGGCCTCTGCTGTTCTGCGGGTGTTCTGCGGGGCGGTCGTTCGGGAGGGGACGGGAATGCACGGGAGCAGCGCGGGGCCGGTCGCGGTCGTCGGGGCAGCGGTCGCGGTGGTGCTGGCCGTCGGCTGGGCCTGGACCTGGGGACGCAGGCGCTCCACCCGTCGGCCGGAGACGTCCGCCCGGCCCTCCGCGTCCGGTCCGGGGCGGAGCGCGACAGCGCCCGCCCGACTGCCGGAGCCGCGCGAGATCTGGTGGGCCACGGTGCCGTTCGACGACGGTACCGGCGCCAAGGACCGGCCCTGCCTGGTGCTGCGCCGGGGCGCGCACAGTGCCACCGTGTTGAAGATCACCAGCAAGCACCACGCCGAACTGCCGGGCGTGATCCCGCTGCCGCCGGGGACGGTCGGCGACCGCGACCACCGGGCCAGCTGGCTGGAGGCGGACGAGTCGCGGGAGGTGCCGTTCGGCGACTTCCGTCGCCGGGTCGGCGCGGTGGACCCGCAGCTCTGGGCCCGGGTGCGCCGGGCCCGGGCCTAGTGCGCGCTCAGCGCTCCGGGGCCTCCGGCGGCGCGGCCAGCTCCCGGTTCAGCCCCGCGATCCGGCAGGCCCGCCCGAACACGTCGTCGAGCATCGTCTCGGTCAGCCGACCGGTGAAGGTGTTCTGCTGGCTGGGGTGGTAGCAGCCCAGGACGGTCAGCGGGTCCTCCGGCCCGGTGGCCACGGTCGCCTCCGCGCCGTGGCCGAACACCGGCCGGGGCCGGGGAATCCGGTATCCCGCAGCCTTCAGCGCCGGCCACACCGCCTGCCAGGCGAAGGCACCGAGCGGCACGATCACCCGTAGCGTCGGCCGGATCAGCTCGATCTCGCGCACCAGCCACGGCGAGCAGGTGGCACGCTCGGCGCCGGTGGGCTTGTTCTGCGGCGGCGCGCAGCCGACCGCCGCCGCCATCCGCGCACCCTCCAGGTGCTGGCCGTCGTCGGCGGCCACGCTGGTCGGCCCGGCGGCCAGACCTGTCCGGTACAGCGAGGCGTGCAGCCAGTCGGCCGAGCGGTCGCCGGTGAAGATCCGCCCGGTCCGATTGCCGCCGTTGGCGGCGGGGGCCAGACCGAGGATCAGGACCGCGGCCCGCGGATCACCCCAACTGGGCGTCGGCCGACCCCAGTACCGCTGGGCCGCGAACGAGCGACGGCGGACCACGGCGACTTCCTCGCGCCAGGCGACCAGGCGCGGACACGCCCGGCACACCGACATCCGTGCCCGCAGCTCCTCCAGGTCCGCCGCTTCTGCGGAGAGCGCCGTGACCTGCGCGGCATCGCGGGCGACCGGGGTTTCGCGGGCGGCGGGGTCCCCCGGCCAACCGGTGCCCGGCTCGACGAACGGCGGACGGTCCGTGGCGCGGGCGGGTTCGGGCATGTATCGGCCTTCCTGGGTGGATGTCATGACGGGACCGTTTTGATACATCGTCACGCCTCTGTCACCGGATGCCATGGAGTGTGACTTCGCCGGTTCCGATCCCTCACAATGGATCTTGAGACTGCGGAACTGCCGCGGACCGACAACATCTTCCTTGGGGGATTCTCATGGGTGCTCGGCGCATTGCTCTCGCGGCCACGGCGGTCCTGGCGACAGGCCTGGCCCTGACCGCGTGCAGCAGCACCAGCGGCTCCACCTCGGCGAACGCCGCCGGCGGGGCCTCCGCTACGGCCTCGGCCGGCGCGGGCGCGGGCGCCTCGTCCGCCTCGGCCCCGTCCACCTCGGCCCCGTCCACGGGCGCGAGCACGGGCGGCTCCACGGGCGGCTCCAACGGGGGCTCCGGCGGCGGCTCGGGCAGCGCCAAGGGCAACGAATGCACTGCGGCGAGCCTCCGGGCCAGCGTCCTCGGCCCCTCCGGGTACGCGAACGACCAGCAGCCGGCCATCGCGGCCGTCCACGTCGTCAACGTCTCCTCGTCCAGCTGCACCCTGTACGGTTACCCGGGGGTCAAGGTCGCCGACGACCAGGGCAAGAGCAGCCCGATCACGGCCGGCCGCGCCACCGGCTCCCCGGTGACCTCAGTGACCTTGAAGCCCGGTCAGGTCGCCAACGCCAACCTCGAGTACAACGACATCAACACCCAGGGCACGGCCTCGGCCGAGCACGTCTGCGGAGTCCAGGGCTCCCAGGCGCAGGTGATCCTGCCCGACACCACCACGGTGCTCGAGGTGAAGGTCACCGGCGGCGGCGTCGACGGAAACACGCTGAACATCTGCAGCAACGCGCTCACGGTGCAGCCCTTCGAGGGCGTCCCCGGCGTGAACGCCTGAGCACGGCTGGTCCGGTACCCGCCCATTCGAGTGAACAACGGCCTGTCGATGCGGACATCGACAGGCCGTTGTTCAACGTATGCCCTGGTCAGGCCATCCGTTTCGAGGTGGGGCGGGTGGGACTCGAACCCACGACCAAGGGATTATGAGTCCCCTGCTCTAACCGGCTGAGCTACCGCCCCGTGCTCTCGACGCACTCCGGTCGCCGCAGGCGTCCGTCGTACATCAGCACGAGTGGCCCACGGATGGGCCACTCGCCGCAGCATAGCCGGTGCGGCACGTCGTTCGCGCGGCGGGTTCCATCTTCTGGATCTTTGGCCGGTTCGCCGGGTCAGTCGCGGTGCGCGCCCTCGATGATCCGGCGCAGCAGGTCGCGCAGCTGCGCCCGCTCCGCCGGGGCAAGGGCTGCCAGCGGCTCCCGGGCCAGGCCCAGCGACTGGCGCAGCTCGGCGTAGGCGGCGGAGCCGGTGGGGGTGGCCTGGACCCGCTTGATCCGGCGGTCGGCGGGGTCGGGCTGGCGCTCGACCAGGCCGCGGGCCTCCAGCCGGTCGACGATGCCGGTGATGTTGGACGGCTCACAGCTCAGCGTCTGGGCGATCTGCCGCATCGGCAGCGGGCCGCGCCGCAGCAGCCCCAGCACCTTGGCCTGGGCCCCCGTCAGCGCGCGGGCCGCGGCGGCGTCCTCGTAGTCCTTGTGGAACAGCGAGACCAGGTTGGCCATCAGGTCGACCACCTCCAGGGTGATCGGGTCCTGTTCCTCCGGTTGCTGATCCTGTGGTTGCGGCATGGCACTCAGCCTACCTGAATATTTGACATGGTGAACCTTTCAGCTACACAGTTGCTTGAGCAAGTCAAAGGACTATGACATAAAGGATGATGAAATGACTGAGCAGACCCTGCCGAGCACCGGTCGTGAGTGGCACCTGGTGGCCCGGCCCGAGGGCTGGCCGGTGCCCGAGGACTTCGCACTGGTCGAGACCCCGGTGCAGGCCCCCGCCGCCGGTCAGATCCTGGTCCGCAACGAGTACCTCTCGGTCGACCCCTATATGCGCGGCCGGATGAACGACGTGAAGTCCTATGCGCCGCCGTTCCGGCTCGGCGCGGTCATGGACGGCGGCGCGGTCGGCCGGGTCATCGCCTCCGCGGCCGAGGGCTTCGCCGTCGGTGACGCGGTGCTGCACGGGCTCGGCTGGCGCGAGTACGCCACGCTGGACGCGGCCAAGGCGATCCGGGTCGACGACGCGCTGCCGCTGCAGTCCTACCTCGGGGTGCTGGGGATGACCGGGCTGACGGCCTATGCGGGCCTGCTGGAGGTCGGCGGCTTCCAGCCGGGCGAGGCGGTCTTCGTCTCCGGCGCGGCCGGGGCCGTGGGCAGCATGGTCGGCCAGATCGCCAAGCTGCGCGGGGCCTCGCTGGTCGTCGGCAGCGCCGGTTCGGACGAGAAGGTCCGGATGCTGACCGAGGAGCTGGGCTTCGACGCCGCCTTCAACTACCGGAACGGCCCGGTCGCCGAGCAGCTGGACGCGGTCGCGCCCGAGGGGATCGACGTCTACTTCGACAATGTCGGCGGCGAGCACCTGGAGGCGGCGATCGGTGCGCTGAAGCTGAAGGGCCGTGCGGTGCTCTGCGGTGCCATTGCCCAGTACAACGACACCACGCCGCCGGCCGCGCCGCGCAACCTGGCGCAGGCCATCGGCAAGCGGCTGCGGCTGGAGGGCATGCTGGTCGGCGACCACTACGCGCTGCAGCCGGCCTTCGTCGCCGAGGTCGGCGGCTGGATGGCCGAGGGCCGACTGGTGTTCGAGGAGACCGTGGTCGAGGGCTTCGACCAGATGGTGGAGGCCTTCCTCGGTCTGCTGCGAGGCGCCAACACCGGCAAGATGCTGGTGCGCGTGGACGGCTGAGGCCGTGTTCCGGAGGACCCCGACCCCGGTGCTTCCGGGGCCGGGGTCCTGACGGGCCCGGGGTCCTGACGGGGACCACCGCCCGGCAGGACTCCGCCGAGCTGACGCGGCGACAGGAGCGCGGCGTGGGTGTGATGATGGGCTGGTAGGGGTGGTGCGCGCCCCCATCCGGGCGGCAGGTGCGTGCTTTCGGGTGGTTCCGCTGGACGGACACCCACGGGGGCCCCTCTCGCGGTACCGTTTCCTTCAGTCATACGCCGCTGCGACGTCTCCTGTTGAGACCATCGTCTGTTGAGACCACTGCCTGTTGAGATTACCGAAGTGAACAGTGTTTGCACGAAGTCACTGCGGGCAATGCCTGCCGCAGGTGGCACGAGGCCGCTGGGGAAGGCGCCCCTCGCACCACTCAGGAGGTCCCGGTGACGACTCGTGGAGTTCTCTACCTGCACTCAGCGCCGCGCGCGCTCTGCCCGCACGTCGAGTGGGCCGTCGGCGGCGTGCTCGACCTGCGCATCAGCCTCGACTGGACCCGCCAGCCGGTCGCACCCGGCAGTTGGCGCGCCGAGTACTCCTGGCAGGGCGATCCCGGCACCGCCTCCCGGCTCGCCTCGGCGCTGCGCGGTTGGCAGTTGCTGCGCTTCGAGGTCACCGCGGAACCCTGTGCGGGCGTCGAGGGCGAGCGCTACAGCAGCACGCCCGAGCTGGGCATCTTCCACGCGGTCACCGGCGTGCACGGTGACATCCTGATCCCCGAGGACCGGCTCCGCTCGGCGCTGCTGCGCTCCCGGGTGGGCACTGACTGCTCGCTCGAGGACGAGATCACCCGGCTGCTGGGCAAGCCCTGGGACGACGAGTTGGAGCCGTTCCGGCATGCCGGCGAGAGCGCGCCCGTGCGCTGGCTGCACCAGGTCGTCTGAGACCCCTCGCGTCCGACCCGCCTCGCGTCCGACCCGCGCCCCGCGCCGGGCCGCGCCCGCGCCCGGGCGCGGCTGCGCGCCCCTCGACTTCACCGTGATCCCGTTCCGGCCGGGTCGACGGCTGTCCGGGGCCCCGCGGACGGGTATGCCTCCGTGGAGGCCCTCGCCCCCGCCGCCGGCGGGGCCCACGTCCCCGCCGCCCCCACTGACCAGCCGTCAGCTCATGCCCGCATGAGTCGGCGATGCATCCACCGACCGTGGTGACAGGCCGACGACCAGTTCACGCCGCTCCCTTGCGCACCAAATCCTTACGCGTGTACATATCACGGGTACATCCAGCACAAGCGTTCCCATCGGTCGCTCCGTGTCCATGCTCTGATGGACCTTCACCCCTGGAGTCGTCATCTCCCAGAACCACTCCGCACGTGGACGGTTGGCGCGGACGGCCACCGTCGCGGTCGCCTCGTTCGCCCTGGCGGGCGCCTCGCTCGCGCTGGCCGAGCCCTCCCAGGCCGGTACTCCCACCCCGCAGGCCAAGGTGCTGACCGGTACCCACCCCGACTGGGCCACCGCCTCGGCCGACGCCGGCGCGGTCCCCGCCGGGACCCAGGTCAGCGCCACCGTCTACCTGGCCGCCCAGAACTCCGCACTGCTGGCCCAGGACGCCACTCTGGCCTCCGAGTTGACGGTCAACGGCAAGGCCAACCCGGCCTACGGCCACTTCATGAGCGCCGCCCAGGCCAGTGCCGAGTTCCTGCCGTCGGCGAGCCAGCGGGCGGCCGTGGCGGGCTGGCTCCAGCAGGCCCGCCTCCGGATCACCACCGACAACGCGCACGAGATCACCGTCTCCGGCACGCCCGCGCAGATCAGCCAGGCCTTCGGCACCCGGATCGAGCAGTACCGGGTGGACGGCAAGCTGGTCCACGCCCCGGTCTCCGACGCGGTCGTCCCGGCCGGGGTCTCCGCCGACGTCCTCGGCGTGGTCGGTCTGAGCAGCAACACGCCGGCCGCCAAGCCGGACTACGTCCCGGTCAACGCCTCGGCCTCCGGCACCGGCAGCAAGAGCGGCGGCGGCCTGCCGACCGTGGCGACCTGCTCCAACTACTGGGGCCAGAAGACCGCCACCGGAGCGCCGGCCGGGTACTCCAAGACGACCTCCTTCGACCAGTGCTCGCTCTACCCCTCGCAGGAGCGCAAGGCGTACGGGATCAACGCCTCGCACCTGACCGGCAAGGGCGCGACGGTGGCCATCGTGGACGCCTACGCCTCCTCGACCATGCTGGCCGACGCCAACCAGTACGCCACCAACCACGGTGACAAGCCGTTCCGCCCCGGCCAGTACACCGAGGTGGTCAACCAGGCCGACTGGAACAGCCAGGCCGCCTGCGGCGGCACGAGCGGCTGGGCCCCGGAGGAGTCGCTGGACGTCGAGATGGTGCACGGGCTCGCCCCGGACGCCAACGTCGTCTACGTGGGCGCCGACTCCTGCAACGACAGCGACCTGCTGGGCGCGATATCCGACGTGGTGGACAACCACCTCGCGGACGTCATCTCCAACTCGTGGGGTGAGATCATGCACACCACGGACAACCAGGACATCAGCAGCGCCGAGATCGCCGCCTTCACCCAGGTCTTCGAGCAGGCCGCGGTCGAGGGCATCGGCATCAACTTCTCGGCCGGCGACTGCGGCGACTCCTCGCCGTTCGCCGCCGCCACCGGCGCCAACTGCCAGTCCGACACCGCCTATGCGCAGGCCAACTGGCCGGACTCGTCCCCGTGGGTGACCTCGGTCGGCGGCACCGCGCTCGGCCTGGCGACCAAGTCCGGCGTCTACGGCTTCGAGACCGACATGGGCACGCTGCGCTCGGCGCTCTCGACCGACGGCAGCAGCTGGACGCCGTTCCCGGGCGCCTTCTACTTCGGCGGCGGCGGTGGCACCAGCCAGGACTTCGCCCAGCCCTGGTACCAGCGCGGGGTCGTCCCCAACTCGCTGTCGCACACCCTGATGACCGGCGCCCACAGCGCGACCGCGCAGCGGGTGACTCCGGACGTGGCGATGAACGGTGACCTCTACACCTCGGTCCTGGTCGGCATGTCCGACGGCAGCCCGTACAGCGAGGCCGGCTACGGCGGTACCAGCGTCTCCTCGCCGTCGTTCGCGGCGATCCAGGCCGACGCCATCCAGGCCCAGGGCCACCCGATCGGCTTCGCCAACCCCGAGATCTACGCCCGCGCCGACCTCTTCACCGACGTGGTGAACCGGCAGGCCGAGCACAGCACCACCCCGCTCAGCTCGGTCGCCGACTTCGGTATCGTCAGCGGTTCGCTGCGGGTCCGGCTGGTCGCCTTCGGCGAGGACACCAGCCTCCAGGCGGTCCCCGGCTACGACGACGCCACCGGCGTCGGCTCGCCCAACGCGCTGTACCTGGACTCCTTCAAGCCGTGGTTCGGCCACTGGTCGTAGCGCGACAGCAGCACCGGGGCCCGGCGGAGCAGTGCTCCGCCGGGCCCCGGTGCGTTCCGGCGGAAATGGCCGGACTGTCCGGAATATGCGTCAGGAGTTCCGTCGAAATTTGTCCGAGGGTCGTTCCGCTCGAATCGACCATTCGTCGCAGAGTCGACAATCCATGTCTTTCCCGTGCGCCGGAGCCTCCCCGTAACGCCCTCACCTGCTGACTCGTCATATATCGCAGAGGTGAACCGGACGTTGCATCCACTGGCCGTGGTGTCAGTTTCGGCAGTACTTCGGGTGAACCTCTTGCGCCTCAATTCTCACCCCGTGTACATATCAGCTGAGCACTCCGAACGAGCGTTCACATGGGGTGCACCTCCCCCGTGTCCTGACGGACCATCACTCCTGGAGTCGTCATTTCCGAAACCATGTCCTCACGCGGACGGCGCACTCGCATAGGCACCGTGGCCGTGGCCTCGCTGGCCCTGGCGACCGGCACCCTGGCCCTGGCCTCGCCCTCGCAGGCGGCCCCCGCCGCCGCTCCGCAGGCGAAGGTGCTCACGGGCTCGCACCCGGAGTGGGCGACCGCCGCTGCTGACAAGGGCGCTGTCCCGGCCGCGACGCAGACCACTGCCACGGTCTACCTGGCCGCCTCGAACGCCGCCGGTCTGGCCGCGTACGCCACCGCCGTCTCCACCCCGGGCAACGCCCTCTACGGACACTTCCTGAGCGCCGCCCAGGTCAAGTCCGAGTACCTGGCCACCCCGCAGCAGATCGCCGCCGTCCGGCTCTGGCTGACCAAGGCCGGCCTGCACATCGTCGGTACCCCCACCGAGCACGCCATCAACGTCACGGCGACGCCGCGTCGATCAAGCGGGCCTTCGGCACCACGCTGCACACGTACAACATCAAGGGCCAGGCCCTGCGCGCCCCGGCGAGCAACGCGGTCGTCCCGGCCTCCGTGGCCTCCTACGTGCTCGGCGTGACCGGCCTCAACTCCGATGCCCCCACCGTCAAGTCGCAGGCGGTCCCGGTCAGCTCCCTGGCGCGGCCACCGACGCCACGGCGAGCCAAGGCCCGCGGGCTGGCACCACGTCGCCACCTGCTCCTCCACCTGGGACTCCAAGAAGACGGTCGGCGCCGCGCCGCGCGGCTACACCGACTCGACCACTTCGACCAGTGCTCCCTCGACCCGGCGCAGCTGCGCCAGGCCTACGGGATCACCCATCCGGGCTGACCGGCAAGGGTGTCGACGGTCGCCATCGTGGACGCCTACGGCTCCTCGACGATGCTGGCCGACGCCAACAGCTTCGCCACCAACCACGGTGACAAGGCGTTCCGCAAGGGCCAGTACACCCAGATCGTCACCCCGGCGGACTGGACCGGCCCAGACGCCTGCGCAGGGTGCGGCCGGTTGGGCCCCCGAGGAGTCGCTGGACGTCGAGATGGTGCACGGGCTCGCCCCGGACGCCAACGTCGTCTACGTCGGCGCCAACTCCTGCAACGACAACGACCTCTCGGCCGCGCTGGCCACGATCGTCGACGGCCACCTCGCGGACATCGTGTCCAACTCGTGGTCCGGGCTCATGTACTCCACGCTGCGGGCGACGGCGAGTCCCCGGCCTCGATCGCGGCCTACGAGCAGATCTTCCAGGAGGGCGCGGCCGAGGGCATCGGCTTCGACTTCTCCGCGGGCGACTGCGGCAACGACTCCCCGGCCGCCGCGTCGACCGGTGTCAACTGCGACCCGAGCACCACCGAGGCGCAGGCGGAGTACCCGTCCTCCGACCCTGGGTGACCGATGTCGGCGGCGCCGCGCTCGAGCATCACCAGCGCCAAGGGCAGCTTCACGTCCGAGACCGACATGGGCACGCTGATGTCGTACCTGACCGCCAACGGCAAGAGCTGGAGCCCGCTGCCCGGTCGCTTCTTCTTCGGTGGCGGCGGTGGCACCAGCAACTACTTCGCCCAGCCGGACTACCAGGTCGGCATCGTGCCGAGCAGCCTGTCGCACACCCTGATGACCGGTGCCACCAGCACCACCGCGCAGCGGGTCACCCCGGACGTCGCGATGAACGGTGACCTGTTCACCTCGGTCCTGGTCGGCTTCTCCGACGGCAGCCCGTACAGCGAGGGCGGCTACGGCGGCACCAGTGTCTCCTCCCCGGAGTTCACCGCCGTCCAGGCCGACGCCATGCAGGGGGCGCACCGCGCCTTCGGCTTCGCCAACCCGGCGATCTACTCGCGCTACGGCACCAAGGACTTCTACGACGTCGTCAACCAGACGGCGAGCAACGGCCAGCCGCCGCTCAACGCGGTCTTCGACCCGGGCATGGTCAACGGCAGCCTCGGCGCCCGCCTGGTCGCCTTCGGTCGTGACTACGGCCTGACCGCCACCCCCGGCTACGACGACGCCACCGGCGTCGGCTCGCCGACCGTGGCCTACCTGGTGTCGTTCAAGAAGTAACGATTCGTCAGGCAGGGCAGTACGCAGTACCGCACCGCTCATGACGCCGGGGCCCGGTGGAGGATTCCTCCACCGGGCCCCGGACGTATGTCACGGCCGCTGTTCACGCCGGCGCTGCAGCAGTCGGAACAGCACGATGCCGGCCGCGACCAGGGCCAGCCCCGCTGCCAGGAACGGCCAGGGGCCCAGCAACCCCGAGGTGCACTGCTCACCGCTGCCGTTGCGGCTGCAGTAGGTGCCGGGGCCGTGGATGTTGAGGATCCCCAGCAACAGCAGCGGCAGGCTCAGCGCGGACGCACTGCGCCCCGCACAGCCGAGCTGTGCGGGGCGCGAGGCGCGGGCGGTCAGGCGCGGCGGAAGGCCAGCACCACGTTGTGGCCGCCGAAGCCGAAGGAGTTGTTCAGCGCCGCGATCGGGCCCTCGGGCAGGGCGCGGGCCTCGCCGACGACGATGTCGGCGTCGACCTCCGGGTCCAGGTCGTCCACGTTGATGGTGGGCGGCGCGAGCCGGTGGTGCAGGGCGAGGACGGTGGCGACCGTCTCGATGCCGCCCGCGCCGCCGAGCAGGTGGCCGGTCATCGACTTGGTTGCGGAGATCGCGACATGGTCGACGTGGTCGCCGAGCTCCTTGCGCAGCGCCTTGATCTCGGCGACGTCGCCCTGCGGGGTCGAGGTGGCATGTGCGTTCAGGTGCACCACCTCCGCCTTGTCCAGGTCGGTCGACGCGAAGAGGTTCGCCAGCGCGCGGGCGATGCCGGCGCCGGTGGGCTCGGGCTGCGCGATGTGGTGGGCGTCCGAGGACAGGCCCTGGCCGACGGCCTCGCAGTAGACCCGGGCGCCGCGGGCTGCCGCGTGCTCGGCGGACTCCAGCACGATCACGCCGGCGCCCTCGCCCAGGACGAAGCCGTCACGGGCCTTGTCGTAGGGGCGGGAGGCGGTCTCCGGGTGCTCGTTGTTCTTGGACATCGCCATCATGTTGGCGAAGGCGGCGATGGGCAGCGGGTGGATCGCCGCCTCGGTGCCGCCGGCGACCACGACATCGGCCCGGCCGGTGCGGATCATCTCGATGGCGTAGCCGATGGCCTCGGCGCCGGAGGCGCAGGCGCTGACGGGGGTGTGCACGCCGGCCCGCGCGCCGATCTCCAGGCCGACGTTGGCCGCCGGGCTGTTCGGCATCAGCATCGGGACGGTGTGCGGGGAGACGCTGCGGACGCCCTTCTCCTTCAGCACGTCGTACTGGTCCAGCAGGGTCGTCACGCCGCCGATGCCGGAGGCGACGACGGCGCCCAGCCGGTCGGGGTCGACGGTCGAGCCCTCGGCGGTCGCCGGGGTCTCGAACCCGGCGTCGGCCCAGGCCTCGCGCGCCGCGATCAGCGCGAACTGGGCGGAGCGGTCCAGCTTGCGGGTCTGGTGCCTGGGGATGATCCCGCCGGGCTCGACGGCGGAGCGGGCGGCGATCCGGACCGGCAGGTCGGCGGCCCAGGGCTCGGTCAGCTCGCGGACGCCGGAGCGGCCGTTGACCAGGCCCTCCCAGGTGGAGGCGGCGTCGCCGCCGAGCGGCGTGAAAGCGCCGATCCCTGTGACGACCACGGTGCGGTTGTCGTTGGTCACTGCTTTTTCTCCCACGTCTGCGTCTGCCCGGAGGGCATGAAGGGCCGGTTGTCGGGTTGCTGAAGTATGGGCGGGGCACCCCGCGGACGGGGTGCCCCCTCAGCCAGAGCTCGGGCTCGGACTCAGGATCAGGCGTTCTCGATGATGTAGTTCACCGCGTCGCCGACGGTCTTGAGGTTCTTGACCTCGTCGTCCGGGATCTTGACGTCGAAGCGCTCTTCAGCGGCGACGACGACCTCGACCATGGACAGCGAGTCGACGTCCAGGTCGTCGGTGAACGACTTGTCCAGCTCGACGTCCTCGGCCGGGATCCCGGCGATCTCGTTGACGATCTCCGCGAGACCGGAAAGGACCTCGTCCTTGGTGGCCATGTCGGCACTCCTTCTTGTTGTGCGCTCCCCGTGATCCGCGGGAGTGCGGGTCACGGTCGTCCGTGGTGGTTCGGATGGTGCTGGTCTGTCAGGTGGTACTAGGGGAGGGTAACGACTGTCGCCGCGTAGACCAGACCCGCCCCGAAGCCGATGATCAGCGCCAGGTCGCCGCTCTTGGCCTCACCGGTCTGCAGCATCCGCTCCATGGCCAGCGGGATCGAGGCCGCCGAGGTGTTCCCGGTCTCCGCGATGTCGCGGGCCACCGGGATGTTCGGCGGCAGCTTCAGCGCCTTGATCATGGCATCGATGATCCGCATATTGGCCTGGTGCGGGATGAACGCGCCCAGCTGGTCGGCGGTGATCCCGGCGGCGTCCAGCGCCTTCTGCGCGGCCTTGGCCATGTCCCAGACGGCCCAGCGGAAGACCGCCTGACCCTCCATCCGCAGCGCCGGCCAGCTGCTGGTGCCCTCCTCGTGGGCCTCGCTCGGGCCGTTCACCGCGTCGACCTTGCCGAAGGCGGTGTCCCAGGCCTCGGTCTGGCTGATGACGTCCTTCTGGGCGCCGTCCGAACCCCAGACCAGCTTGCCGATGCCGGGGGTTTCCGAGGGGCCGACCACGGCCGCGCCCGCGCCGTCGCCGAAGATGAAGGCGGTGGAGCGGTCGGTGACGTCGGTCAGGTCGGACAGCCGCTCGACGCCGATCACCACGACGTACTCGGCGCTGCCGCTGCGGACCAGGCCGTCGGCGATGCCGAGGCCGTAGCCGAAGCCGGCGCAGGCGGCCGAGATGTCGAAGGCGGGGGCGGTGCCGCAGCCGAGCCGCAGCCCGATCTCGGTGGCGATGGCCGGGGTCTGCTTGAGGTGCGAGACGGTGGCCACGACCACCGCGCCGATCTGCTCGGGAGCGATCCCGGCCTGGGCGATGGCCTTTCCGGCGGCCTGCACGGACATCTCCGCGACGGTCTCCTCGGGCCCGGCCCAGCGGCGCTCGGTGATGCCGCTGCGGGTGCGGATCCACTCGTCGGAGGAGTCGATCCACTCCAGCACCTCGGAGTTCGGGATCACCCGGACCGGACGGTAGCCGCCCACGCCCATGATCCGCGAGAACGCGGCGCCGGAACCGGCCTGTATCTGCGGGATGTTCGGGGACTCGGCGGGGTCTGCGGAACCGCCGCTGGGCTGCGGTGAGTCGGAATGCTGTGCGGTCATACGGCGTCCCCCTCGGGAGTGGCGTGCTCGGCGATCAACTCACGGGCCCGGTCCAGGTCTGCGGGAGTCTTGAGGGCGAGGGTAGCCACCCCCTTCAGGTTCCGCTTAACCAGGTTGGTCAGTGTCCCAGCAGGTGGGACCTCGATCACCGCGGTTGCGCCCAGGCGCTCCAGTGCCTCCATGCAGAGGTCCCAGCGGACCGGGTTGGAGACCTGCGAAACCAGCCGCGCCAGTACCTCCGCGCCGCCGTCCACGGTCTTGCCGTCGGCGTTCGACACATAGGCCGTGGTGGGGTCGGCGACCGGGACGCCGGGGGCGATCCGGGCCAGCTGCTCCACGCCGGGGGCCATGTGCCCGGTGTGGAAGGCGCCGGCCACGGACAGGGCGATCAGCCGGGCCTTGGCCGGGGGGTCGGCCTTGAGGGCCGCCAACTGCTCCAACGTGCCGGCGGCGACGATCTGGCCGCCGCCGTTGTTGTTCGCGGGGGTCAGCCCGTGCTCGGCGAGCTTGGCCGCGACCTCGTCCGGGTCGCCGCCGAGGACGGCGCACATACCGGTCGCGGTCGCGGCTGCGGCCTCGGCCATCGCCAGACCGCGCCGACGCACGAAGGCCATCGCCGACTCGGCGGACAGCACGCCGGAGAGCACGGCGGTGGTGATCTCGCCGACGCTGTGCCCGGCGACCGCGCCGACCCGCTGCAGCTGCCCGGCGTCGGGGAGCAGCGCGTGCGCGGCGGCCAGTCCGGCCGCTACCAGCAGTGGCTGGGCGACGGCGGTGTCCTTGATGGTGTCGGCGTCCGCCTCGGTGCCGTAGTGCACCAGGTCGAGCCCGGCCACCGCGGACCACCAGTGCAGGTGGTCGGCGACGCCCTCGACCTCCAGCCAGGGGGCGAGGAATCCGGGCGTCTGAGCGCCTTGTCCGGGAGCAACGATTACGAGCACAGAACCAACCTTCTCTCGCCGGGGCCACCGGGCGCGGGTGGGGACGGCCACGAAGAACCGCAGCCGCAGTTGTGGATTCCCTACAGGAGCATATTTGTGCAGCTCACCCCGCTTGGAGTCGTCCCAGCGCCAGGGCGATGCGCAGGGTGAAGGCCGAACGCACGTCCGAGGGAGCGTAGCCGGTGACATCGGTCACACGACGCAGCCGGTAGCGCACGGTGTTCGGGTGCACGAACAGCATCCGGGCCGCGCCCTCCAGCGAGGACGCCTGCTCCAGGTAGACGGACAGGGTGTCCAGCAGCGCCGAGCCGGCCTCGTCCAGCGGGGTGTAGATCTCCTCGACCAACTGCCGCCGCGCCGCCGGGTCGCCGGCCAGCGCCCGCTCCGGCAGCAGGTCGTCGGCGAGCACCGGGCGCGGGGCGTCCGGCCAGGCCGCGCACGCCTTCAGCCCGGCCGCGGCGGCCTGGGCCGAGCGGGTCGCGGACAGCAGGTCGCCGACGATCGGGCCGATCACCACCGGACCCGCGGCGAACTGCCCGATCAGCGCCCGCGCGGCGGGGACCGGGTCGAAGACCCGCTCCGGCTTCCTGCCGCCGTCGCCGACCACGACCACCAGGCGCGAGCCCAGTACCCCGGTCAGCACATGCAGCTTGGCGTGCCGGGAGGCCCGGCGGATCGCCTCGACCACCAGCTCGCTGTCCCCGGCCGGGGCGCTGCCCATCACCACCATGACCCGGTCCGGCGAGCCCCAGCCCAGCGCGGCGGCCCGGGACAGCACTCCCTCGTCCGCGTCACCGGAGAGCAGCGAGTTGACGACCAGTGCCTCCAGCCGGGCGTCCCAGGCGCCGCGCGCCTCCGCCGCCTGGGCGTAGACCTGGGCGGTGGCGAAGGCGATCTCCCGGGCGTAGACCAGAACCGCCTCGCGCAGCCCGTCCTCGCCGCCGGGGGAGGCGACCTCGTCGATGGCCTCCTCGACCACCTCGATGGTGGTCCGGATCATCTCCACGGTCTGACGCAGCGTCACCGCCCGGGTCAGCTCCCGCGGTGCGGTGCCGAAGACGTCGGTGCTGATCGCCTGCGGGGCCTCCGGGTGGCGGAACCACTCGGTGAAGGCGGCGATGCCGGCCTGGGCCACCAGGCCGATCCAGGAGCGGTGCTCCGGCGGCATGTTCCGGTACCAGGAGAGGTTCTCGTCCATCCGCGCGATGGCGGCGGTGGAGAGCTTCCCGGCGGCGCGCTCCAGCCGCTTCAGGGTGGCGGCGTGCCGTTCCGCCCGTTCGGCGGCGGTCCGGCGCTCTATGGCCGTCCCGCGCGGGGAGCCCCGGTGCGGGGGAGCGGCAGCGGGCTCCTCGGCGGCGGGCCGGTCGGTGGTGGGCTGGTCCGGGGCGGGCTGGTCCGTGGCAGCCTTCGGGACCGACTTCGCGCGGGACTTCGCGGAGGTCTTCGAGGCGGGCCTCGAGGTGGCCTTCGGGTCGGTGGCCGGATCGGTCGTCGGCTTGGACTTCTTCGCAGGGGCGGCAGGCACGGGTCCAAGCCTGCCCTACGCACGGGGGTCCCAGCGCCGAGCAGCACTGCTGTGCCGCGTGGCAACGGTCACAACGGCGGTACGCGGCGCGCCGCAGGTGCCGCGATAGCGTCGGGGCATGCCTGAACGGACCCCGGAAGAGCCGCCCGCGACCGCGCTGACGGTGCACCGCGCCGACGAGCGCTACACCTCCGCCCCGGAACCGGGGGTGCTGACCCGGCACGCGTTCTCCTTCTCCGGGCACTACGACCCGGCCAACACCCACTTCGGGGCGCTGCTCGCCTGCAACGAGGAGCTGCTGGCGCCCGGCGCCGGATTCGCGCCGCACCGGCACCGCGACACCGAGATCCTGACCTGGGTGGTCGAGGGCGCGCTGGCGCACCGGGACGACCGGGGGCATGCCGCGATCGTCCGCCCCGGCCGGCTGCAGTACCTCAGCGCCGGCCGCGGGGTCAGCCACAGCGAGAGCAATATCGCCGGCGCGGCCGAGCCGGTGCGCTTCGTCCAGTTCTGGCTCCAGCCGGAGGTCTTCGGCGCGGAACCGCGCTATGCGCTCAGCAGCGTCGACGAGGACGCCTCGCTGCTGGCCTCAGGCGGCCGGCTGCGGCGCGGCGACGCGGCGCTGCACCTGTTCCGGGTCGGCCCCGGCCGCCCGCTGCCCGCGCTGCCGGCCGCGCCCTACCGCTACCTGCACGTGGTGCGCGGCGGCTTCGGCTTCCGGACGCAGCCGGGGCCGCGCGGGGTCGGCCGGGAGCTGGGCCCCGGCGACAGCCTCCGGCTCAGCGGCGCGGCCGAGCCGGCCGGTCCGGTGGCCGGTCCGAACGGCGTCGAGCTGCTGCTCTGGGCGATGCACTCGGGGCTGCGCTACGGCTGAGCAGCCGCGTTCAGCGCCGGAGCTCGCCCAGCACGGCGTCGGTGAAGACCGGCCAGAGCTCGGCGGCCCAGGGGCCGAAGTCGCGGTCGGTGAGCACGACGCAGCCCGCGCCGGCCACCGGGTCCACCCACAGGAAGGTGCCGCTCTGGCCGAAGTGGCCGAAGGCGGTGGGGGCGTTCTGCTGGCCCATCCAGTGCGGCGCCTTGTGGTCCCGCAGGTCGAAGCCCAGGCCCCAGTCGTTGGGGCGCTGGTGGCCGAAGCCGGGCAGCACGCCGCTCAGCCCGGGGAAGGCGACGCTGGTCGCCTCGGCCAGGGTGGCCGGGTCGAGCACCCGGGGCGCCTGCAGCTCGGCGACGAAGCGGGCCAGGTCGGCGGCGGTGGACCGGCCGCCCGCACCGGCCGGGCTCTTGGCGGCCGGGTCGAGCACGGTGGCGTCCATCCCGAGCGGGGCGAACACCGCCTCGGCGGCGTACTGGGGGAACGGGATGCCGGTGGCCTTCTCCACGGTCTCGGCGAGGACGTCGAAGCCGGCGTTGGAGTAGAGCCTGCGGGTGCCGGGGGCGGCCATGGCGCGGTTCTCGTCGAAGGCCAGCCCGGAGGTGTGGGCCAGCAGGTGGCGCACGGTCGAGCCCTCGGGGCCGGCCGGGTCGTCCAGCTCCAGCGCGCCCTCCTCCACCGCGACCAGCACCGCGTAGGCACTGAGCGGCTTGGTCACCGAGGCGAGCGGGAAGGGGTGCTGCTGCGGTCCGTGGCTCCCGGCGAGGGTGCCGTCGCGGCGGACCACGGCGACCGCAGCGGTCGGCACCGGCCATGTATCGATCATCAGCAGGCTGTCCATGGGCACCAACCTACCGAACGCCCTCGGCCGGACTTTCGGCAGCGCTTGCTTGGAGTGCACTCCAACTCTGTAGTTTCGATGTCAGACGCACGGACGACGGAAGGAAGCGGCGATGTCACTCGCGGTCGCGATACCGGTGGAACCGGCGGGGAGCTCGGACGAGACCCCGCGCTACACCATCGGCCAGGTCGTCGACCGCACCGGACTCACCGCGCACACCCTGCGCTGGTACGAGCGGATCGGGCTGCTGGAGCACCCGGCCCGCTCGCACTCCGGCCAGCGGCGCTTCAGCGACCGCGACCTGGTCTGGCTCGACTTCCTCGGCAAGCTCCGGCTCACCGCGATGCCGGTGGCGGACATGGTCCGCTACGCCGAGCTGCGCCGCGAGGGCGAGAGCACCGCCGCCGCGCGGCGCGAGCTGCTGGTGCGGCACCGCGAGGAGGTCCGGCAACGGATCGCCGACCTCCAGGCCACCCTTCTGATCATCGACTGCAAGATCGACGCATACGCGGAGAGGCAGTAACACCTATGAGCAGCAACGTCATCCCGACCACCACCCTCGGCACCGAAGGCCCGGTCGTCGGCGTCCAGGGCCTCGGCTGCATGGGCATGAGCGAGTTCTACGGCGACACCGACACCACCGAGGCGCTGGCGACGCTGGAGCGGGCGCTGGAGCTCGGGGTCACCCTGTTCGACACCGCCGACATCTACGGCAGCGGCCACAACGAGGAGCTGATCGGCCCCTTCGTCCGGGCCAACCGGGACAAGGTGGTGCTCGCCACCAAGTTCGCCATCGAGCGCCGCGCCGACGACCCGACCTACCGCGCCGTCCGCAACGATCCGGCCTACATCCGGCAGGCCGTCGAGGCCAGCCTGAGCCGGCTCGGTGTGGACGTCATCGACCTGTACTACATGCACCGCCGCGACCCCCAGGTGCCGCTGGCCGAGTCGGTCGGCGCCATGGCCGAGCTGGTCACGGTCGGCAAGGTCCGCTACCTCGGGCTGTCCGAGGTGACCGGGGCGGAGCTGCGCGAGGCGCACGCGGTACACCCGATCAGCGCACTCCAGTCGGAGTGGTCGCTGTTCTCCCGCGACGTCGAGATCAGCGCGGTCCCGGCCGCCGCCGAGCTCGGCACCGCGCTGGTGCCCTACTCGCCGCTCGGTCGGGGCTTCCTGACCGGCTCCTTCGCCAACGCCTCGGAGCTGGGCCAGAACGACTTCCGGCAGAGCCAGCCCCGCTTCACCGGTGACAACGCCGCGCGCAACGCCGCGCTGCTGGTCCCCGTCCAGAAGATCGCCGCCGCGCACGGCGCGACCCCGGCCCAGGTCGCCCTGGCCTGGGTGCAGCAGCGGGCCGAGGTGCACGGGCTGACGGCGGTGGTCCCGATCCCGGGCACCCGCAAGCGCACCCGGCTGGAGGAGAACACCGGCGCCACGGCGCTGCGGCTGAGCGCGGAGGAGCTGGCCCAGCTGGAGCCGATCGCCGCGCAGGTCGCCGGCGACCGCTACCCCGACATGAGCTCCACGTCCGCCGTGCGGGAGTAGCACCGCGGGGTGCGCGGGGTCCGGGGCTCGGGCCCCGGGGGATGGAGCCCGGACATGAGCTCCACCTCCGCCGCGCGGGAGTAGCAGCCCGGCCTAGAGGCCGGTGAGGCAGCTGTCGCCGGTGGTGTGGCAGGTGACGTCGGTGTAGCGGCCGAGGCCGATGTCGGCGAAGTTGCGCAGGCTGGCCGTGCCCGGGTCGAGGTAGTCGGCGTGGCCGTAGGAGCCGGTCGAGGAGATCACCCGGGAGCCGAAGTCCGAGCTGGTCGGGTCGGCGCCGTGGCCGAGGCCGGCCACCTCCAGGTACGGGACGTCGCCGATCCAGTCCCCGGGGTTGCGGGCGGTCGCCCAGAGTCGGACGCCGTCGCCCAGTGCGGCGGCGTCCGGCACGTCCATGCCGGGGCTGCCGAAGACCACCATGTCGGTGACCCCCTGCGGCGCGTTGATCTCCGGGGCGGCGATCCCGCACACCACCGAGCCGTAGGAGTGGCAGAACAGCGAGGGGGCGGCGTCCGGGTGGGCGGTGACCGCCAGCCCGGCCATCAGGCTCTCCAGGCGCGGCGCGGCGGCCTCCGCCAGCCGCGCGGTGGCGGCGTCCGCGCCGAGGCCGACCGGGGTGACGTAGCCGGACCACGCTATGACCGCCGTGCTGGTGCCGGGGGAGACCGCGTCCTCCTCGGAGCGCAGCTGCATGGCCATCCCGGCGGTGCCCTTCAGCGGGGCGGCGGCGGTGCCGTAGAAGTGCTCCAGGTCCATGTCGGAGCCGGGGACCAGGACCGAGACCCGCTCGGCGGTGGAGAGGTCGCCGAAGACCTCGGCCACCAGTCCGCGTCCGCGCGGGTCGAAGGACAGCACCTGGTGGCCGGGGGCGAGCAGCCGCTGCAGCATGGAGATCCGGCTCTGCGCCGCGGCCCGGTCGGCGGCGTCGGTGGTCGGGTCCGCCACCAGGGCCTGCTGGTGGGCCAGCTCCTGCCGCATCGCCTGCTGGTTGGCCTGGTAGCGCAGGGCCAGCGGGGCGCCGTCGAAGTTCCCCACCACCAGCGGGTACTTGCGGACCAGCCGCTGCTGCTCGGCGTCGGAGAGCCCGGCGAAGAAGCGGGCGACCTCGGTCGCGCTCGCGGTGGCCGGGTTCGGCATGGTCAGGCCCAGCGAGTGGTCGTGCGTCCAGGCGGTGCTGCCCGCGGGTGGCGTCGTGATGGCGATCTGCTCGTCGGAGACGGCGGCGCCGGCGGCGGCGGCTCCGGTTCCGGCGAGGATGGTGACGGAGACCATGGCCGCGATCAAGGTGCGCCTGAACCGCATACGCGTTGACTCCTCGGGGGGTACGGCGACCGTCGCACGGGCCGGGCCCGGGGGTCTCGCATCGAGATGATTCTGAGATGTTCTGCGCAAGCGTAAGCGCACCACGGGGCTGCGTACGACGTACCGGCGATTCGCATAATGCGACAAGCCTCACAAAGGCACCTGGAACCACCCGTGATTCCCAGTGAATTCATGGGATTCGGATGGCCGCCGGGCTGCGCCGGGTCGTCCGTCCGGCGGTGCGCGGTCCGGCGCGCGGGTGACTCGCCCCGAGAACGACAGCGCCGAGAACGACAGCCCCGGGAACGACCGAGCCGGGGTCGCCGTCGTGGAACGACGACTGCCCCGGCTCCCGGTCCGAATCAGACCTCGACTCAGACCTCGACGTCCTCGGCCTGCTTGCCGTGGACCTGGTCCCACGCCTCCGACACATACCGCTCGCGCTCGATCAGGGTGAGCTCGGGGAAGTAGTCCTTGAGCCGCTCCACCACGGTCTGCTCCGGCTCGTGGCACTCGTGCAGCAGGAACGCGGCCTTGTGGATGATCTGGCTGTCCATCTGTGGTGATACCTCCCGAAACCCCGTCGACCCGGTGCCGACGGAATCCGGCCACAGCATAGGCGCACCGGGTGTGCGGAAGGTTCGGGAGGGTGCGGTACGGGGCGCGGCGCACTCAGCCGCGCCGCCAGGTCACCGCGAAGTCGCCGCCGCGGGCCAGCGCGGAGCTGGTGGCGCGGACGGCGGGGCCCGCGGTCATGGTGATCTGCTGGGTGGCGAGCGCGGCCAGCGGACGGCCGTTCACGGTGGCGCCGGTGAACGAGGCGGTGCCGAAGTCGGTCAGCGGCAGCACCTGCCCGGCGTCACCGGTCGGGGCCTCGGCGACGACCTCGGCGGAGGCCCTGGTGGCGCCGCGCCGGGTGCTGCGGACGGTCTCGCTCCAGTGCCCGGTGGCGTCGCTGAGGACCAGGGTGAAGACCCCGGCGGCGGTGCCGGACACGGTGGCGCTGATCCGGTCGCCCGCGCGGACCGGGTGCGGGGGGATCACCGGGTAGGCCGGGTACATCTCGAACCAGGCGTAGGACATCGGCTTGCCGCCGGAGCAGTCGGTCTCGGTGCCGGTCTGCTCGACGGAGTGGCTGCCGTCGCCGTCCAGGCCGATCCAGAAGCTGGCGTAGGAGGTGGCGCGGGTGCAGTGCGGGGCGGGCTGCACCCAGTGTGCGGAGACGCTGCTGAAGGTGCCGCCGGTGACGGCGTAGCCGGACCAGTTGGAGCTGGTCGCCTGGACTATTCGCCCGTTCCGCGTCGTCGGCCGACCGGTCGGATCCTGGAGCGGCCCGGCGGCGGGCCCGGCCGGGGCCGCGGCGGCGGGCTCGGCTCCGGCGCCGGCTCCGGTGAGCAGCGGGAGCAGCAGGGCGAACAGGGCGGTGGCGCAACGCGTGGTCAGCATGGGGCTCCTTCACAACGGAAAATCCCCGCCCGGTGACCGTTCGTCACCGGGCGGGGACCGCCTAACCGTTACTCACGTGCTCAAGCATTCACGCACTCAGGCATTCACGCACTCAGGCGTCGCCGCCGGCCGCACCCGGGTGCGCCGCGGTGACGTCCAGCAGCTGGTAGCGGTCGATGGCCGCCTTCAGTGCCGTGCGGTCGACCTTGCCCTGCTTGGCGAGCTCGGTCAGCACGCCCAGGACCACCGACTGCGCGTCGATGTGGAAGAAGCGACGGGCCGCGCCACGGGTGTCGGCGAAGCCGAAGCCGTCCGCGCCCAGCGACTGCCACTGACCCGGCACCCAGCGGGAGATCTGGTCCGGCACCGCGCGCATCCAGTCGGAGACCGCGACGAACGGGCCCTCCGCGCCGGACAGCTTGCTGGTGACGTAGGGGACGCGCTGCTCCTCGTCCGGGTGGAGCAGGTTGAACTCCTCCACGGCGATGGCGTCGCGGCGCAGCTCGGTCCAGGAGGTGGCGGACCAGACGTCGGCCGCCACGTTCCACTCCTCGGCCAGGATGCGCTGGGCCTCCAGCGCCCACGGCACGCCCACGCCGGAGGCGAGGATCTGCGCCGGGATCTGGCCGCCGGTCGCCGGGGCGTACTTGTGCAGGCCCTTGAGGATGCCGTCGACGTCGACGTTCTCGGGCTCCGCGGGCATCCGCATCGGCTCGTTGTAGACCGTCATGTAGTAGAAGACGTCCTCGCCGTGCGGGTACTCGGCACTGCTGCCGTACATCCGCCGGATGCCGTCCTGGACGATGTGGGCGATCTCGAACCCGAAGGCCGGGTCGTAGGCCACCACGGCCGGGTTGGTCGAGGCCAGCAGGTGGCTGTGGCCGTCGGCGTGCTGCAGGCCCTCACCGGTCAGGGTGGTCCGGCCGGCGGTGGCGCCGAGGACGAAGCCGCGGGCCAGCTGGTCGGCCATCTGCCAGAACTGGTCGCCGGTGCGCTGGAACCCGAACATCGAGTAGAAGACGTAGATCGGGATCATCGGCTCGCCGTGGGTCGCGTAGGACGACCCGGCGGCGATCAGCGAGGCGGTGCAGCCGGCCTCGGAGATGCCGTCGTGCAGCATCTGCCCGGTCGGCGACTCCTTGTAGGCGAGCAGCAGCTCGCGGTCGACCGACTCGTACTGCTGCCCCTGCGGGTTGTAGATCTTCGCCGAGGGGAACAGCGAGTCCATGCCGAAGGTGCGGTACTCGTCGGGCGCGATCGGCACGAAGCGCTTGCCGATCTCCTTGTCCCGCATCAGGTCCTTGAGCAGTCGGACGAACGCCATGGTGGTGGCGATCTCCTGGTTGCCCGAGCCCTTCTTGAGGGTCTTGTAGGCGTCGTCGCCGGGGAGCTCCAGCTTGCGCGGCCGCACCTTGCGGGTCGGCATGTAGCCGCCGAGCTCGCGCCGGCGGTCGTGCATGTACTGGATCTCCTCCGAGTCGCGACCCGGGTGGTAGTAGGGCGGGTAGCCCTCGTCCAGCTGCTTGTCGGTGATCGGCAGGTGCAGCCGGTCACGGAAGCGCTTGAGGTCCTCGGTGGTGAGCTTCTTCATCTGGTGGGTCGCGTTGCGGCCCTCGAAGTTCGGGCCGAGAGTCCAGCCCTTGACCGTCTGGGCGAGGATCACGGTCGGCTGGCCGACGTGCTCGCGGGCGGCCTTGAACGCCGCGTAGACCTTGGCGTGGTCGTGGCCGCCGCGACCCAGGTGCTGGATCTGCTGGTCGGTCATGTCCTCGACCATCTTCCGCAGCCGCAGGTCGCCGCCGAAGAAGTTCTCCCGGATGTACGCGCCGGACTCGGTGGCGTACGTCTGGAACTGGCCGTCCGGGGTGGTGTTGAGCTTGTTCACCAGCACGCCGTCGCGGTCCTGGGCGAGCAGCGGGTCCCAGCTGCGGTCCCAGATCAGCTTGATGACGTTCCAGCCGGCGCCGCGGAACTGCGACTCCAGCTCCTGGATGATCTTGCCGTTGCCGCGCACCGGGCCGTCGAGGCGCTGCAGGTTGCAGTTGACCACGAAGGTCAGGTTGTCCAGGTGCTCTCGGGCGGCGAGGGAGAGCTGGCCCAGCGACTCCGGCTCGTCCATCTCGCCGTCGCCGAGGAAGGCGTAGACGTGCGAGGACGAGGTGTCCTTGATGCCGCGGTCCTGGAGGTAGCGGTTCATCCGCGCCTGGTAGATCGCGCCCAGCGGGCCGAGGCCCATGGAGACGGTCGGGAACTCCCAGAAGTCCGGCATCAGCCGGGGGTGCGGGTAGCTCGACAGGCCGTAGGGGGCCTTCGACTTCTCCTGGCGGAAGGCGTCGAGCTGCTGCTCCGACAGCCGGTCCAGCAGGAAGGCGCGGGCGTAGATGCCGGGGGAGGCGTGGCCCTGGAAGAAGATCTGGTCGCCGGACTCGCCGTCGGCGTCCTTGCCCCGGAAGAAGTAGTTGAAGCCGACGTCGTAGAGCGACGCGGAGGAGGCGAAGGTGGCGATGTGGCCGCCCACGCCGATGCCGGGGCGCTGCGCCCGGGACACCATCACGGCCGCGTTCCAGCGGGTCGCGTTGAGGACCTTGCGCTCGATCTCCTCGTTGCCGGGGAAGAACGGCTCGTTCTTGGTCGCGATGGTGTTGATGTAGTCCGTGCTGCGCATCTCCGGCACGGCGACACGCTTCTCGCGGGCGCGCTCGATGAGGCGGAGCATCAGGTAGCGGGCACGCTCACGGCCGCGCTCGTCGATGGCCGCGTCGAGCGATTCCAGCCACTCGCTGGTCTCCTCGGGATCGAAGTCCGGGACCTGGCTGGGCAGGCCGCCAATGATGATCGGGTTGCGATCGGATCCGGAAGCCACGCTGTTCCTTCACTGTCGGTCGTCACTATGAGGTGGTGTCGCGCCGCCTCCATCGTGGACCGCAGGTGGAGAAACGTCATCTCTACCCATGGGTAACCGGTTCGTGCCCGATGACATTTCGGTACATCGGTCTCCCTTTCGGGTGAAACCGGCTCCGTCCTGCAGCGCGGACTCCAGGGGTATGTGGATCCGTGCGACGACGAGGTGACCCGACGGTCGCCACCACGTCGTGGCGATTGGGGGTGCGAGCACCTTCCATCACGGGTGGAGCTGGGAGGGCCGAACAGGAACTCTACGCCCGCTGTGACCGTGCTCTTGCTCCCTGTTCCGGGCCGGTCACCGACGGATCCGGGGTGGACGCGGAGGGTGACCGTCGGGGCGGTCGGGAGGCGAGTCGGCAAATCTGCTGCGCGCAGTCGTCACATCCGGTGATACTGGGGCAAACAGTAGTGATCTGTGTCACGCCGCGCGGCGTGTCGCGTTGTGGGACATCATCGAACGGGCGGGTTCGCTCATCGGGTACTTGCGCTGAGCGTCCAGCCCGTGTGGACTACCGCCACAGCCCTGACTTCAGGAGACAGGGTCGGATATAGGAGGCAATTCCCGTGAGCGCGACCGCGGACCCCGCGGAGGACAGGTCCAACCCGGCAAACCGGTTGGGTTTCCAGCCCGAACAGGTGGTCCAGGAGCTCGGCTACGACGACGACGTCGACCAGGAACTGCGTGAGGCCGTCGAGGACCTCACCGGCGCCGAGCTCGTCGACGAGGACTACGACGACGTCGCAGACGCCGTGCTGATGTGGTTCCGCGATGAGGACGGCGATCTCACCGACGCCCTCGTCGACGCCCAGGAGTACCTGGTGGAGGGCGGCCTCGTCTGGCTGCTCACCCCCAAGACCGGGCGTGACGGGCATGTGGAGGCCAGTGAGATCGCTGACGCGGCGCAGACCGCGGGCCTCTCCCAGACCAGCACCGCCGCCGTCAGCAAGGACTGGTCGGCCGTTCGACTGGCCACCCCGAAGACCGCCAAGGCAGGCAAGCGCTGACGGGCCGACTGGCTGACGGAGCTACCTCACCGTGACGGAACCGGCCCCCCGTGCACCCGCGAAGAGCGTGCACGGGGGGCCGTTCCGTGCTGCCCCGGCCCCGGAGCATGGGCAGAATGCCCCTATGGACGATCGCGGCGGGACCCTCCGACCGGACCCCCGACCGGACCCCCTCCCGGGTCTGCGGCGGGGCGCGGCGGGGTGGCCGGCCGAGGAGCTGCGCGAGCGGGTCCTCGGCGGCTGGGACGCGCTGCTGGCGCTCGCCGCCGACCGGGAGGCGGCCGGGCAGGGGATCGGCCCGCTGGCGGAGCTCGGCTCCTGGCCGGAGCGGCCGGTACTGGCCCGGCTGCTGGCCCAGGCCCGGAGCAGCCTGCTCGCCGAGGCCACCGCTGCGGGCCCCGCAGCGGGCCCTGCAACGGCCCCCCAGCCGCCGAGGCGGGACCACTCGGGCGACGACCCCAGGCGGATCCTGGACGCGCTGAGCGAGGCCAGGGAGCGGGTCTCCGCCGCCCTGGACGAGACCGCCGCCCGGCCGGCGCTGGGCCTGGCCGAGCCCGACTCCGCGCTCGGACCGCTGCCGCTGCTCACCCAGATCCACGCCATGGGCCACGAGCTGGCCCTGGCCGCGCTGCGGTTGCCCGACGCGGGGCCGCCCGGCGCGTCGGTGCCCGGGCCGGTCACCGACGCCGGCGTGGCCGCGCTGGTCGACGTGGTCGGGGCGCTGGCCCGCCGGCAGGGGCTGCGGGTCGCCGCCGGGGTCTGGGGCGCCGGCACCCGGGGCTGGGTCTTCCGCGCCGACGCGGGCGGCTGGACCACCTCGGCGCTGCCGCCGGGCGGCGCGCCGGACGTCCCCGGGATCGAGGGCGCGGCGGCGACCGTGCTGGCCGTCCCGGCCGGGCGTGCCGCCGTGCCCGCGCTGATCGCCCGGGGCGAGCTCAGGCTGCACCGGATCGGCGGGCTGATGGCGCTCGCGCCGCTGGTGGAGCAGGTGCCCGGACTGCCCGGAGGTGCGCTGCTGCGCCGGGCCGTCGGCGTGGTCGGGCTGCTCGGACGGCTGCCCGGGATGCGCTGAGCGGACGCCGGAGCCGGGGCCCGGGCTGCGGGATGGCAGGATGGGGCCGGGCACGACGACCGGTCAGGGCTGCCCGCACGCGTCGACGCGCGCGGGGCCCACGAGCACTTGAGGGGTTTTCACATGGCTATCGAGGTCGGCACCGAGGCTCCGGACTTCGAGCTGAAGAACCAGCACGGCGAGCTGGTCAAGCTCTCCGACTTCCGCGGCGAGAAGAACGTCGTCGTGGTCTTCTACCCGTTCGCCTTCACCGGCGTCTGCACCGGCGAGCTGTGCAGCCTGGAGAAGGAGCTGCCGCAGTTCCAGAACGACGACGTGCAGATCCTCGCGATCTCCAACGACTCGCCGTTCACCCTGCGGGTCTTCGCCGAGCGCGAGGGCCTGGAGTACCCGCTGCTGTCGGACTTCTGGCCGCACGGCGCGGCGTCCCGCGCCTACGGCGTCTTCGACGAGGAGAAGGGCTGCGCGGTGCGCGGGACCTTCGTCGTCGACAAGACCGGCATCGTCCGCTGGACCGTCGTCAACGGTCTGCCGGACGCCCGTGACCAGCAGAAGTACCTGGACGCGCTCGCCGCGCTCTGACGGCCCGGGCGGACACGCCCGGCACCTGTCGGTGCGGTGCGGCTGCGCAGTCGGGGAACCCGACACTACGATCGAGCCGTTGGCTGGACAGCAACCGAACCGCACTGACGGGGGCACGGCGAAGTGCTCCCCCTGCAACTGGAGGACTCGTGGGTGTCAGCCTCAGCAAGGGTGGCAATGTCTCGCTCACCAAAGAGGCGCCGGGCCTGACGGCCGTCCTCGTGGGTCTGGGCTGGGAGGCCCGCACCACCACGGGGGCCGACTTCGACCTCGACGCCAGCGCGATCCTCACCGCCGAGACCGGCAAGGTCGTCTCGGACAAGGACTTCGTCTTCTACAACAACCTCAAGTCCGCCGACGGCTCGGTCGAGCACACCGGTGACAACCTCACCGGCGAGGGCGAGGGCGACGACGAGGTCATCAAGGTCAACCTGGCGACCGTGCCGACCGGCGTGGCGAAGATCGTCTTCCCGGTCTCGATCTACGAGGCGGAGACCCGGCTGCAGAGCTTCGGCCAGGTCCGCAACGCCTACATCCGGATCGTCAACCAGGCCACCGGCCAGGAGATCGCGCGCTACGACCTGACCGAGGACGCCTCGACCGAGACCGCGATGGTCTTCGGCGAGCTCTACCGGAACGGCGCCGAGTGGAAGTTCCGCGCCATCGGCCAGGGCTACGCCTCCGGCCTGCGCGGCATCGCCCAGGACTTCGGCGTCAACGTCTGACCCGGCGGTCCCGGCCGCCGCAGCAGCAGCACACCCCGCGAGGGCCGGCCCGGACCGGGCCGGCCCTCGCGGGGTCGGTGCCGACCGAGGACGGGATGTTGCTGCCCCCGGACGGACGAGGGAGCTTAGACTTCGCGCAGAGCCTGGTCCGGGTCGGTGGCCGGGCTGTTCCAGGAAGGGGAGAACGGATGGGTGTCACGCTCGCCAAGGGCGGCAACGTCTCACTGTCCAAGGCCGCACCCAATCTGACGGCCGTGCAGATCGGTCTCGGCTGGCAGGCGCGGGCGACCACGGGGGCCGACTTCGACCTGGACGCCAGCGCGCTGCTCTGCTCGGGCGGCCGGGTGCTCGGCGACGAGTACTTCGTCTTCTACAACAACCTCAAGAGCCCCGAGGGCTCGGTCCAGCACATGGGCGACGACCTGGTCGGCGGCACCGGGGCCGAGGACGACGAGGTGGTGAAGGTCAATCTGACGATGGTCCCGCCGCAGGTGGACAAGATCGTCTTCCCGGTCTCGATCTACGACGCGGAGTCGCGGCTGCAGAGCTTCGGCCAGGTCCGCAACGCCTACATCCGGGTGCTGAACCAGGCGGACGGGCAGGAGTTGGCGCGCTACGACCTGACCGAGGACGCCTCGACCGAGACCGCGATGATCTTCGGCGAGCTGTACCGGTACAACAACGAGTGGAAGTTCCGCGCGGTGGGGCAGGGGTACGCGTCGGGGCTCCGGGGCATCGCTCTAGACTTCGGGGTTAACGTTCAGTAAGAAAACGTGTGGCAGGGTATGGGGGTCGCCCGGATCGCGGCGAACCGGGTGAACCGCGGCCCCCGTCGCCGCGATTGCCGCACGCTACCGAAAGGGACTGACCCCCTGTGCTACTCCGTACCTTCGGCTGGTCCCTCGGGATCACCGCGCTAGGACTCGCGGCGGCTGCCTACTTCTGGGGGGCGGACGGCTTCGGGGTCGTGCTGATCCTCTCGGTGCTGGAGATCTCGCTCTCCTTCGACAACGCGGTCATCAACGCCACCATCCTCAAGCGGATGACCCCGTTCTGGCAGAAGATCTTTCTCACCGTCGGCGTGCTGATCGCCGTCTTCGGGATGCGGCTGGTCTTCCCGCTGCTGGTGGTCGCGCTCACCGCGCACATCGGTCCGCAGACGGTGGTCGAGCTGGCGCTCGACTCCAGCAAG
This sequence comes from uncultured Actinomycetota bacterium, assembly GCA_963743515.1. Lineage (GTDB taxonomy): Bacteria > Actinomycetota > Actinomycetes > Streptomycetales > Streptomycetaceae > Streptacidiphilus. Next base: position 145,249 of record CAVUQN010000026.1, on the reverse strand, counting down.
ACCTACCAGGGCCTCAACTACGGCCAGCACCTGGACGCCGCCCACCCGGCGATCGCCGCCTTCGGCGGGATGTTCCTGCTCATGATCTTCCTGGACTTCATCCTCGGTGAGAAGGAGGTTCGCTGGCTGCACTGGGTCGAGGCCCCGCTGGAGAAGATCGGCAGGCTCAACCAGCTCTCGGTCGTGATCTCGATGGTCGTGCTGATGCTCTCGGCCCGGTTCTTCGCCGGGGACGGTGCAGAAACGGTGCTGCTGGCCGGCATCGCCGGACTCACCACCTACCTGGCCGTCAGCGGCCTGTCCGAGCTGTTCGAGGGCGCGGGCGAGGAGGAGGACGAAGCGGGGGACGAAGCGGAGCAGGGCGCCGTCGCCAAGCCCAAGTCCGCCGTGCTGGTCGCGGGGAAGGCCGCGTTCTTCCTCTTCCTCTACCTCGAGGTGCTCGACGCCTCCTTCTCCTTCGACGGCGTCGTCGGGGCCTTCGCCATCAGCCAGGACATCTTCCAGATCACCCTGGGCCTGGGCATCGGCGCCATGTACATCCGCTCGCTGACGGTCTACCTGGTCCGCCAGGGCACCCTGGACGACTACGTCTACCTGGAGCACGGCGCCCACTATGCGATCGGCGCGCTGGCGATCATCCTGATGGTCTCGATCAAGTACACGATCCCGGAGATCGTCACCGGGCTGATCGGCGTCGCCTTCATCGGCCTGGCGCTGCTCTCCTCGGTGCTGCGGAACCGCCGGATCGCGGCCGGGGCCGACGCGCCCCCCGGCCTCGCCTAGCACCGGGGCACGGCAGAAGCAGAGAGCGGCGGTGGGCCCGGTCCGGGCCCACCGCCGCTCTCTGTCGTCCGTATTGGTGCCGTCCGTACCGGGGCTGTCCGTACCGGCCGGTCAGCCCCGGCGGCGTCCGGGCGGGCCGAAGCGGAGGCTGAGGATCTGCTCCAGCGCCTCGCGGGTGGCCACGGCCACCGCGCCGGTGAGCACGGCCGCGTCGCCGAGCGCGGAGATCCCCACCACCGGGGGATAGGGCAGCCGCTCCTCCAGCCGCCGGCGGATCCGGGGCAGCAGCAGGTCGCCGTTGAGGCCGATGCCGCCGCCGAGGACGACCAGCTCCACGTCGACCACCGCGGCGACGGTCGAGAGGTAGCCGGAGATCCGCCGGGCCTCCTCGTCGACCACCGCGCAGGCGTCCTCGTCGCCCGCGCGGGCCAGCTCGAAGACCTGCTCGGTGCTCAGCTCCTTGTGCCCCGGCAGCCGCCGGGCCGCGTACTGCAGAATCGCCACCGCGCAGGGGTCGTTCTCGTCGAAGGTCTCCGGCTCCAGCGCGCAGTCCAACTCGCCGGCCGCGCCCGCGAAGCCCCGGTGCAGCTCGCCGTGGAGGATCAGGCCGGCGCCGACTCCGGTGCCGACGGAGAGGAAGACGAAGCTCTCGGCCTCCGTCCCGGTGCTGCCGCCGGTGCCGTGCCGCTGCTCGCCGAGGGCGGCGAGGTGGATGTCGTTCTCCACGGTGACCGGCAGCGCGAGCGCCTTCTCGAACGCGTCGCGGGCCAGGAAGCCGTCGAGCGCGGGCACATTGGTGGCCTGCCAGATCCGGCCGTCGCGGCGGTCCACCACACCGGGGACGCCGATGGCGGCGTGCTGGAGCGCGGAGCGGCCGATCCCGGCCTCGGCGCAGAGCTCCTCGGCGAGGGCGGCGGCGGTGCCGACCACCTGGTGCGCGTCCATGCCCTCCACCGGGACGTCACGGCGGATGTGGATGACCCCTTCGAGGTCGGCGACGGCCCCGCGGAGCCGGCGGGCGCCGACGTCCAGCGCCAGGATGTGGGCCGCCTCGGGGCGCGGGGCGAAGAACAGCGCGCCGTACGTCGGCCCCAGTTCCTCGCGGACCGTCTCGGACACCAGGCCCATCTCCAGGAGGTCCTGGAGCAGCGCCGAGACGGTCGGCTTGGAGATGCCCGTCCGCCGCGCGATCTCCGCCCGGGAGACCGGCGGCGCGGTACGGATGACATCGAGGACGGTACGGAGGTTGATCTCCTTCAACGTGGAGGAGGTCGCAGGCCTGGCAATCATGGTGACACTGTACGGGGGTCGCCTGTGCCCTACTCAGCCAAACTGCTGTTCCAGGTCCTTGAGCTTCTTCTCCAGGGAGTCCAGACGCGGGATCGCGTCCACCTCCTCGTCGCCCTGGACCTCGGCGCCGGTCTGGGTGCCGACCGGCTCCAGCACCTCGCGGCGCCGGCGGTGCGGCAGCAGGCCGCGCGGGGAGACCGGCTCCAGCGAGGCGGCGTGCTCGCTGGAGCCGGAGGCGTCCAGGGTGGTCAGCTCGCGCAGCGGGGCGGAGCGCGACAGGGCCTTCAGCTCGGCGCGCTCGCGCCGGTTCTCGCTGCGCTGGCGCTGGGCGGCGGCCTCGCGGTCGCGCTTCTCCTCGCGGACCTCGTCGACGGCCTCGTCCAGGGTGCGGACGTTCTCCAGCAGCATCAGCGACCAGGCGCGGTAGGTCTCGATGGGGGCGCGCAGCCAGCGCACCATCCGGATCTGCGGCAGCGGGCGCGGGACCAGGCCCTGCTCGCGCAGCGCCGCGCGCCGGGTCTGCTTCAGTGCGCGGTCGAACAGGACGGCGGCGGAGAGGGACATGCCGGCGAAGAACTGCGGTGCGCCGTTGTGCATGCCGCCACGCGGGGCGTGCACCCAGTTGAACCAGGCCGAGGCGCCGGCGAACAGCCACACCAGCATGCGCGAGCCGAAGGCCGCGTCACCGTGGCTGGCCTCGCGTACGGCCAGCACGGAGCAGAACATCGCCGCCCCGTCGAGGCCGAACGGCACCAGGTACTCCCAGCCGCCGGACAGGTTCAGGTTCTCCCGGCCGAAGCCGACCAGGCCGTGGAAGGACAGCGCGGCGGCGACCGAGGCACAGGCGAACAGCAGCACGTAGGAGGCGCTGCCGTAGAGGGCCTCCTTGCGGCGGCGGCGGGCCTCGCTGCGCTCCCAGGAGTCGTCGCCGCCACCGGTGGGCGCGGCGTGCTTGGGCTTCTTGGAACGCAGCAGGCCCATGATCACAGCGACGGCGAGTGCGGTCGCGCAGGCGATGACCAGCCACACCAGCTGTATGGAGGAAAGGTTCATGCGGTAGGGCCTCGGCTTCGGGGTCGGGCGACAGGGGACGGGACAGTAACCGGGGTGGCGCCTGACGGCACCGGGTGCGACTGCCGTGTCCCCCAGATGCGGCGGAACTGACGCCGCGACACGCGTGCGGGGAGACGATATCGCGTTGCAGGGTTGCACATCGTACGCGCGGGGCGGTTGTCCCCCGGGGGAGGGGTGTTCCTCGGGGGTGCGCGGGCGCTCGATTCGAGCGACTGTTCTTGGGATGCATGAGTGTGCGCCTGCCTGGGGCGGCGTCAAGTAGGCTGCCGCGCCGGGGATTGCACCGGCTCCGGCCCGGCGGGAGGGACGACGCGAGGGATGTCGGGAGGGATGTCGGGAGGGATGCCGGAGGGCCTGGGCCGTCGGCTTTCGGACGGTTTGGCTCCGGTTCCGGCCCCGCCCCGGCGGCTGCGCGATCGGGCGTCGGCCGTTGCGGAAGAGTGGTGCGCGGCGGCTCTTCGCTGGGTAGTTCGAAGGCAATGACTGGCTGTCAGGCGCGGTGACGGCCTGGCCCGGATTGGGGGTGGACGATGGCTGGACTGAAGGACTTCCTGCGCCGGGCCGAGGCGAGCTTCGACGCGGGTGTGGACCGGGTGACCCTCAGCAAGGGTGCGCCCGAGGTGGCGCTCACCGAGAAGGGCATGGTCGCCGGGACGATGCAGGTCAACCTGCACTGGACCAACCGGGAGGCGGGCCCGGCCCGGCGCAGCGCCGCCGAGCGCTGGCGGGGGCTGCTGCGGCCCACGCTGTTCAAGCCGATGCCGCTGCCGGTGGCGACGCCGCAGCCGGCCGCGGTCGACCTGGACCTCGGCTGCCTGTACGAACTGACCGACGGCACCAAGGGGGTGATCCAGCCGCTGGGCGAGCTGTACGGCGACCTCCAGCACTCGCCGTTCATCCGGCTCAGCCGCGACGACCGCTCCGGTGCGCCCTCGGGCGAGACGATGTACATCGACCTGTCGAAGAAGGACTTCTTCCGCCGGCTGCTCATCTTCGTCTACATCTACGACGAGACCCCCGCCTTCGACCGCACCCATGCCCTGGTGACCCTCTTCCCCCCGGGCGGGAAGCCGATCGAGGTCAAGCTCGACCAGCAGGCCGCGCAGGCGCGCTCCTGCGCCGTGGCGCTGATCGAGAACCGGGACGGGGTGCTGAAGGTCCGTCGGGAGGCCAAGTACGTGTACGGGTTCCAGGCGGAACTCGACCGGCTCTACGGCTGGGGCCTCCAGTGGCAGCGGGGCTACAAACCGGTGAGCTGAGGCCGGGCCGCTGCTCTCAGCCTCCGCCGCTGCCTCAGACGACCGACAGGAACTGCGGCCCCTGGGGCGGCAGGGCGAAGCCCTCCGGCTCCGGCAGCAGCGGCGGCATCGGGAACGGCGCAGGCTGGGGCGGCACCTCCGGCGCCGTCGGCGGTGCATGCGGCGGCACCTCCGGTGCCGACTCCGGCATCGGCGGTGCGGACAGCAGCTGTGGGTAGCCGTACCCCTGGTCCGGCGCGGTGCCGTCCGGGGTGGGTTGCTGCGCGGGCGCCGTTGCCGGGGGCGGCGGTGCGGTCTCCTCGTCCTCGTCCACGGTGACGCCGAAGTCCGTGGCCAGCCCGACCAGGCCGGACGCGTAGCCCTGCCCGATCGCGCGGAACTTCCAGCCCCCGGAGCGGCGGTAGATCTCCCCGCAGAGCATCGCGGTCACCTGGTTCGCGTCGCTGATGTCGAAGCGGGCCAGCGGCTCGGCGTCCGGACCCCGGGCGATGTCGTAGAGCTGGATGCACAACCCGGTGACCTGGGCGAAGGTCCCGCCCTCGGCGGCTCCGCCGACCACCACCCGCTCCACCTCGGCCGGAAGCTGGGCCAGGTCGATGTCCAGGACGTCGGTGAGGTCCTCGCCGCGCCGGGTCTTGGAGCGGTGCCGCACCCGGCCCGAGGGGTGCCGGGGCTGGTTGTAGAAGACGAAGTCCTCGTCGCTGCGCACCCGCCCGTCGGTGCCGAGCAGCAGCGCGACGACGTCGACGTCCGGCCCGCCGGGCGCGACGCGCCAGCGCAGCACGGCGCGCACCGCGTCGACGGCGGACAGGGGAGTGTTCGAGCCTTTGGGCATCACCCGGGTCATGCGCTCATCCTGCCGTCCGGCGGATGCCCAGGACAATGCGGGGCCCTCCGGCGACCCTCCGGCGACCGGGCGAGTCGGCCGACCGGAGATGCGTGTTAACCGGTGGCCACGCTTCCGAAAACGTCATGTTTCCTGGCTGGATTATGGCGACTTCTTACGTACGATGATCACCCAACGGCCCCGGTGGATCCCGGCAGGCCCCCACACCCCATGAATTTCCTCGGCACACCACACCCTGGGGGGCCCGTGCACCATTTCAGCCAACTGGATGCGGAGACCCGGCAACGGCTCTTTCTGCACGAACCCGCGCACTTCGACCGGGACAGCGCCCCCGGCGTGCTCTCGACCGCCCTCGGCGCCACGCTCTACTCGCCCGCCACCCGACCGCAGCTGCTCGCCGACATCCGCAAGCAGGCGGCGCAGGGGGTGGTGTCCATGGTGCTCTGCCTGGAGGACGCCATCGACGACCGCGAGGTCGCCGAGGCCGAGGCCAACCTGGTCCGGCAGTTGACCCGGCTGGCCGAGGAGGAGCAGCGGGCGGAGGAGGCGCAGCCCGGATCCGCCGCGCCGGTCCCGCTGCTCTTCGTCCGGGTCCGCAGCGCCGGACAGATCACCGACCTCGCCGCCCGGCTCGGGCCGGCCCTGCGGCTGCTCTCCGGCTTTGTGCTGCCGAAGTTCACCGAGGAGAGCGGGCTGCCGTTCCTGGAGGCCCTGGCCTCGGTCCGGGCGGCGACCGGGCTGCGGCTGTTCGCCATGCCGGTGCTGGAGTCGCCGGAGCTGGCGCACCTGGAGACCCGCCGGGAGACGCTCGCCGGCACCGCCCGGGCGCTGGAGAAGCACCGCGAGCAGATCCTCGCCGTCCGGCTCGGCGTGACCGACCTCTGCTCCGCCTACGGACTCCGCCGTCCGCCCGAACTCACGGCCTACGACGTCCAGTTGGTGGCCTCGGTGATCGGCGACGTGGTCAATGTGCTGGGCCGGGCCGACGGCAGCGGCTTCACCGTCACCGGTCCGGTCTGGGAGTACTTCCCGGTCCAGGAAAGGAAGTTCAAGCCCCAGCTGCGGGAGTCGCCGTTCTCCGACACGGAGCCGCCCACGGACGGCTTCCGCCGCCGGCTGATCGAGCACGACCTGGACGGACTGATCCGCGAGATAGAACTCGACCGCGCCAACGGGCTGCTCGGCAAGACCTGCATCCACCCCAGCCATGTGCCGGCCGTGCACGCCCTCACCGTCGCCACCCACGAGGAGTGGTCGGACGCCGCCGACATCCTGCACCAGGACCGCTCCGGCGGCGGCGTGCTGCGCTCGGCCTACACCAACAAGATGAACGAGGTGAAGCCGCACCGGGCCTGGGCCCAGCGGGTGATGCTGCGGGCCTCGGTCTTCGGCGTCGCCCGCGAGGACGTCACCTTCGCGGAGCTGCTGGCCGCCTGCCTCTGCCGCTGAGGCCGCCCCACCTGTAACCGCCCCCACCTGTGAAGGGCCGACCGGCATCTTGCGGTCGGCCGGACGACATCCGGCCGTCATCTGCGGCTGGTGAGCTGAGCATGAACGAGCAACAAAGAAGGCAGCCTGATGAAAGCTGAGCAGCGCACCGCAGCCGTGGACGCCGTGGATCTCGTGGCCGGCTCCGCCGTCTGGCCGGGGGAGTGGGTCGAGCGCCGCCTCGGCGTGCGGCTCCCGGCGGGCCCCGCGCGGGAGCTGCTGGGCCTGGCGCTGCGCCGCAATCCGCGCCGGGCGCACCTGCTGGTCTCCCAGGTGCTCGGCAAGCACGTGCCGCAGCGTCCCGAGACCGTCTACCGGGCCGGCCACGAGCTCGGCCGCGCGGTCCGCGAGCTGCTCGGTGCGGAGGCATCGGCGGCGGTCGTCCTCGGCTACGCGGAGACCGCAACCGGCCTCGGCCACTGCGTCGCGGACGGCCTGGGCGGCGACACCCCGGCCCGGTACCTGCACTCGACCCGGCGGCCGGTGTCCGGTGTCGAGCCGGTCGGCGGCTTCGAGGAGGAGCACTCGCACGCCACCTCGCACCTGCTGCTGCCGGAGAACGCCGACTTCCTCGCCGGACCGGGCCCGCTGGTCCTGGTCGACGACGAACTCTCCACCGGGCAGACGCTGTTGAACACCATCACCGCGCTGCACGCCCGCCACCCCCGCGCCCGCTACGTGGTCGCCACCCTGGCCGACGTGCGCGCCGAGCAGGACCGCGAGGTGCTGGCCAAGGCCGCCGCCGACCTCGGCGCCCGGATCGACGTGGTGGCCACCGTCAGCGGCAGCATCGGCCTGCCGGAGGACGTGCGTCCCCGGGGCGCGGCCCTGGTCGAGGCGAGGACGGCCGCAATCCCTGCGCCGCCCGCACCCTCACCGACGGCCGCCACGCCCCGCTGCGCCGGGTCGACCTCGGCTGGCCGACGGGGCTCCGCGACGGCGGCCGGCACGGCTACGACGCGGCCGACCGGGCCCGGCTGGACGCGGCGCTGCCCGGCATGGCCGCGCGGCTGGCCGAGGCACTGACGGCGGATCGGGCCGACGCGGGCGTCCTGTCACGCCGGGTGCTGGTGCTCGGCTTCGAGGAGCTGATGTACACCCCGCTGCGCCTCGCCGCCGCCCTGGACGCGCTTCCGCACCCGGAAGACGTCGTGCTGTTCTCGACCACCACCCGCTCGCCGGTGCTGGCGGTCGACGACCCCGGCTACGCGATCCGCACCCGGCTGGCCTTCCCCGCCCACGACACACCCGCCGACGGCGAGGGCACCCGCTACGCCTACAACGTCGACCCCGGCGGCGACCCCGCGCGGCGGTTCGACGCCGTCGTCCTGGTGGTCGACTCGCAGGGCGACGCCGCCGCGCTGCACGCGCCCGGAGCGGCCTGCTGGACCGGCTGCGCGGCGTCACCGACCGGGTGCTGCTGGCCGCCGTCCCCGCCCACCGGCCGGCCGGACCCTCCGGCCCTGCCCGCCCCGCTGCACGGCCCGGCCTTCTCCTCCTACCGGGCCGACGACGTCGGCTGGCTGTTCAAGGACCTGTCCGGGGTCACCCTCGAAGCGCCGACCGAGGAGCGCGAGGAGGCCGTCCAGCAGGGCGGCGCGCACTACGCCGAGTCGCTGCCCATCGAGTACCAGCCCACCGAGGCCTACCAGCAGCTGTTCGACGCGGCCCTGCGGGACTCGGCCGACCGGATCGCCGTCGCCGTCGGCGTCGTCACCGAGACCGTCCTGGCCGAGCGCGGTCGGGGCGCCGTGCTGGTGTCGCTGGCGCGCGCCGGGACGCCGGTCGGCGTGCTGATGCGCCGCTGGGCGCAGTACGCCCACGGCCTGGAGCTGCCGCACTACGCGATCTCCATCGTGCGGGGCCGGGGCATCGACCAGGTAGCCCTGCGCTACCTCCGCGCCCACCACGACCCGGCCGACGTCGTCTTCGTCGACGGCTGGACCGGCAAGGGCGCGATCACCCGCGAGCTGGCGGCTGCGCTGGAGGGCACCGGCTTCGACCCGGCGATCGCCGTCCTGGCCGACCCGGGCGGCTGCGTCCGCACCTACGGCACCCGCGAGGACTTCCTGATCCCCTCGGCCTGCCTCAACTCCACCGTGTCCGGCCTGGTTTCGCGCACCGTGCTGCGGGCCGGGCTGATCGGCCCGGACGACTTCCACGGCGCGAAGCACTACCGCGAACTGGCCGGCGCCGACGTCTCGGCGCAGTTCCTGGACGCCGTCGCCGCCCGCTTCCCCGACGTCCTGGCCGCCGGGACCGCCGTGCCGATGCCGCCGACGCGCCCGAGCGCGAACCGGACTGGTCGGGCTGGGCCGCGATGGAGCGGATCAGCGAGGAGTACGGCATCCACAGCGTCAACCTGGTCAAGCCCGGCGTCGGCGAGACCACCCGGGTCCTGCTGCGGCGTGTGCCCTGGCGGGTCCTGGTCCGGCGCGGCGCGGACGCCGAACTCGGACACGTCCGGCTGCTCGCCGAGCAGCGCGGGGTTCCGGTGGAGGTCGTCGACGACCTCCCCTACAGCTGCGTCGGACTGATCCACCCCCGCTACAACCGCGGGGCAACCGGAGACGAGGGCACCGCCGTATGAACACCGGCTCGAACACCGGCTCGAACGCCCGCTTCCTCATCGGCAGCGACCTGGACCGCACGCTCATCTACTCGCCGCGCGCCCTGGGGCTCGGCATGTCCGACGAGGACGCGCCCCGGCTGATCGCGGTCGAGGTGCACCACGGCAAGCCGCTGTCGTTCATGACCGAGCGCTGCGCCGAACTGCTGGCCGAGCTGATCGGCGCGGCCGAGTTCGTTCCGGTCACCACCCGGACCCGGGCCCAGTACCAGCGGGTGCACCTGCCCGGACCGGTCCCCGGCTGGTCCCCGCGCTACGCGATCTGCGCCAACGGCGGCCACCTGCTGGTGGGCGGCGAGCCGGACCAGGACTGGGCGGCCCAGGTCAGCGCCACGCTGGCGCAGAACTGCGCCCCGCTGGACGAGGTCGTCCGCCACCTGGCGCTGTCGGCCGACCCCGAGTGGACGCTGAAGCGCCGGGTCGCCGAGGACCTCTTCGCCTACCTGGTGGTCGAACGCGAGCTGCTGCCGGCCGGCTGGGTGGAGCAACTGACCGGCTGGGCCGAGACCTGCGGCTACACCGTCTCGCTGCAGGGCCGGAAGGTCTACCTGGTACCGCAGCCGCTGACCAAGTCGGCCGCGCTGGCCGAGGTCGAGCGGCGCACCGGCGCCTCCACCGTGCTGACCGCCGGCGACTCGCTGCTGGACGCGGAGCTGCTACTGGCGGCGGACGCGGGCTACCGCCCCGGCCACGGCGAGCTCGCCGAGACCGGCTGGGCCGCGCCGGGCGTGACCGCGCTGACCGAGGTCGGCGTCGCGGCGGGCGAGGAGATCGTCCGCCGCCTGCTCGCCCGGGTCCTGGTGACAGCGGCGGTGGGGTAGCCGCTGGTCGCTCAAGGCTCTTCCGTTGTGGGACTACCCGCAGCAGCCGCCGCCGCAGCAACCCCCGCCGCCACCGCCCGCCGGGCTCGGCGCGCTCGCCGCGCCGCCGGCGGTGCCGGTCACGGCGACCATCGACATCAGCTTCACGGCGTCCTCATGCCCCGCCGGGCACATCGCCGGGGCGTTGGCCTGGGACATCGGACGGCGGAGTTCGAACGTGGCTCCGCAGGAACGGCAGCGGTAGTCATAACGAGGCATGGCCGAAGCTTACGGTCTCCGCCGTTCCCCGTCTCCGTCCACGACCCGCGCACGGGGTGCTTCTTCAGCGGGCCCCGGCCCCGCGCTCCTCGCGGATCAGCCGGACCACCTGCGCCGCCGTCTCCCGGACCGCCGCCATCTCGGTCAGGAACTGCCAGAAGTCGGGGTGCCGACCGGTCAGCGCCTCGGCCGCGCGGTCCAGTCGGAGCAGCGCTGCGTCCAGCGGCGCGGCGTGCCGGGGGTCGGGCGCGCTGCGACCGGCCATCGCCAGCCGCTGGGCGTCGCGCAGCGCGAACCGGGTCCGCTCGATCTCGGCCTGCGGCGCGCGCTGCGCCTCGTTCAGCGAGTGCAGCCGCTCGTTGACGGTCGACAGCGCGCCGTCCGCCGTCGCCAGCAGCGTCCGCACCGCCGCCAGGACGTTGCCGGCATCGGCCCAGCGCTGCTCGTCCCTGGCTTTCTCGGCCTCCACCAGCCGGGTCCGGGCGTTGCGGACCGCCTCCACCGACTGCTGGGGGACCTGCTGCAGGTCCTCCCAGCAGGCCGCGCTGAAACGCCGGCGCAGCTCGCTCAGTGTCGGCTCGACCCCGGCGGCCCGGGTCTCCAGCGCGTCGGTCCGGGTGCGGAGCGAGGCCAACCGCTGGTCGACCCCCCGCGCCTGCTCCGGCAGCCGCTCGGCCTCGGCCCGCACCGCCTCGGCGCTCCGCTGCACCTCCGCCGCGGTGCGCAGCACCGTCTGCACGCCGTGCTTGCCCGCGCCCTCGGTCAGCAGCGTCAGCTGCGGCGACAGCGCCGCCAGCCGGCGGGCGAGATCGTCCGCGTTCAGCCGCGCCGCGCGGACGGCGTCCAGCGCGTTGCTCGCCGCCAGCCACCCCTGCTTGGCCCGCTCCACGGCCGGCACGACCTGCGCCAGCTGGGTCTCGGCGGCGGCCAGCAGCGGCTGCAGGAAACCGGAGAAGCGCTCCAGGTCGGCCTTGGCGCTCAGCAGTTGCTGCCGCGACTGCTCCAGACTCTGCCGGGCCCGGGCGACGGCCCCGGCGTCCAGCTCCGCGGCGTCCAGGTCGATCGAGTCGAGCGCGGTGATGTAGTCCGAGCTGATCCGGTCGATCCGGCCGCCGAGCTCGGCGAAGTCCGCGATCGCGCGCCGCGCGCCGGGGGAGTTGTCGGCGGCGGTGACCGCCTCCACCGAGATCCGCACGTCGCGCTGGGCCATGTCGAGCTCGTAGAAGGCCTGGGCAGCAGCGTCCTTGGCGGCCTGCGCGTCCGCGCGCAGACCCTCGCCACGCCGCCACCGCGCCGATCCGCCCGCCACGTCGTCTCCCGCTCACCGACCCGCACCACCGGGCCGCGCCGACCCCCGTGGCCTTATCCTCGCACCCGCCCCACGCCCCGCGCATCCAGCCCGACACGGACCACCCCGGGGAGCAGGTATTCTTAGGCCTCGCCCAGGGGCGCATAGCTCAGTGGTAGAGCGCTGCTCTTACAAAGCAGATGTCGGCGGTTCGAAACCGTCTGTGCCCACCCTGTCCCATCAGGGAACGAGCCCCGTACCAAGATCGGTCCGGGGCTCGTTCTCGTTGGAGGACTCGTGCGGCCACGTCGCCAGGTGCACCGCGAGCAGCTCCGCCAGGAACGGCGGCACGTCGACCTCGCGGGCCGACTTCTCGTTCTTCGGCGGCCCCAGGTACAGCTCGACCCGGTTCTCGGGCTCCTGCTTGGGCCTCGGTGTGCGGCCGGCGGCAACGGCCTGCTCAATCCGCGCTTTCTCGGCGATGCGCCATGCCGCCAACCCATCCGCCGTCAGTTCGAACTCGACCTCGTGCACGGTGCCCACCTGAGGATCGATGCCGAACTGCGGATGCACCAGCCCGTCGATGAACCCCCGACGGTGACCTGCTCGACCGGGCAGTCCTGCACAGTGCCCGTCGGCCAGCACCACCGTGGGCGCCGCGTCCGGGCGTGGCACGACCTCGCACAGCTCGCCACCGCCCTCGACGCTGCCGGCTGAGGTACCGGCGCTCAGGAGTCGGGTGGTTCCGCGCCGACACGCTGGTACTCGGCCCGGCCGAGCAGACCACTGGCCGTGGCGTACTCGACCACGGCCCGGTCCGGCTCGTCGGGTGTGGCATCGGCTGCGGACTGCAGGCGCTCGGCCCAGCCCTCGTGCTCCTGGGCGATGGCCGCCAGCTGGGCGACCTGCTCGGGCTGGAGGTGGGCGACATACCAGGGGAACGCCGGACCCGGCTCCGCGTGTGCGGCCTGGCGCTCCAGCTCGTGCTCGGCTCGGCCGGCGACCCGCTGGGGGTTCTCTCCCGGGGTTGCTGGCTGAACCGGGCGCTTCACGGCCTTCACTCCGGGGCGGTGGAGGTACCAGGCGACGAACTGGCGGAGCACGGCGGAGCGGTCGGTGTCCTCGGGGACGGCCTCACCGAAGGCCGCCCACTCGTCGGCGTCGATACGGAATCGGCTGACCGGGGTCTTCGGCGCGTTCGGCATGGGCGAACGGTACCGCCCTGTGGCTACACCCGGCAATGCGGAGGCATCGTGGTGTGGCTACACCGCCAGATGGGAGGGCAATGGACCGCTGAGCGAGCTGTGGCTTCGGCAAGCGGAATCGGATACCACCGAAGGTGCCGCTGAACAGCCCAAATGCACTACAAGGATCATGAATGGCGCGCGCTGTGCGGGCTGCGGCCGGGAACTCACCGACGTCGAGTCCCGGCTGTGTGGCCGCAGTGAGGAGTGCCGCGGCCACATCGCAGCGCTCGCGCGCGGCTGGGACATCGAGCAGGACCAGTGGCCCGGACTCTGACCGAAAGAGTGATGCTGACGCGCTCGCAGGAGCAGCGTCGTTGGACCGCCGTGGGGGTGTACCCCGCAGCGGCCCGCTGTTCCCCCGTCGGCAGGGCGCTGTGGCACGTCAGTGGGGCCGGTCACCGCACATCGGACCCGGCCCCACTGTTGCGCTCTGCTCGTGGTCGCCACCAGCGGCGGCAGCCCGTGTGCGCACTTCGAAGGTACGACCCACCACCGACAGGTGGTCTTAGCCCGCAGACGGGGACGCTTCGAAGTAGGCACCTCTGCACGTCTCACAGCGACTGTCGGCCAACTCTGGTAGATCAGCGATCGAGCGAGTCGGCGCGTCTGGACTCAGCTCGCGGCCGCACAGCGCCTGACCTTGAGCGTCGCGGACGATGTGCCAGGTGTTGATCACGCGTCCTGCGGCCACCGGTCGGTTCTCGGCCTTGAGTTCGTAAGTCACAGTGGGCTCCTCACAGCGTCCAGTCCTCCGGGCCGCCGCCACGCCATGCCACCAGTTCGGGGTCGAGCGGGTCCAGGTCCTTCAGGCCGACACGGCGCGCGAACTCGACGACGTCTGCCGGGCTGTAGGCGTGCCCGGCGGGGACATGCCCGATCTCGACGCGCCGGTACGGCGGCGTCCCGGCGACCAGGCCGTGGACGACGATCGGTGGATCGGTCGGCAAATCGTGCATGACTCCAGGGTGTGCCCGCCGCGACTCGGCCGCCACCGGGTCTCCAGAGCCTGTCCGACGGATCTGCGGCCCGTTGGGCACGCTGGCAAAATCGCGACCCCCACCAGGGGCGACGCTGTATCGTGTTCGGTTAACTACACCCAGTGGCTTCGCCTGAGGCGAGCCGGCTGCACACTGCTGAACCAGTGCTTCGTCCTGGCGCGCCCGATGGCCTGTGGTGAGCTGCCTGCGCCGGGACCGGTAGCTCGTCTCCAGTCCACGTGTTCGTGTTGGTCGTCGTGTTGGCGACCTTGGTCAGCTGGCCGTCGTTGTCCCGGCCGAGGGTCTGGTTCCCGGTGCTGGTGTCGCGGGTGGTGGTGTTCCCGGTGCTGTCGTAGCCGTAGCCGTAGCCGTAGCTGGTGGAGCTGGTCGACCCTCCCGTGTTCGTCGTGCCCGTGACCGTGTTGGGCTGGGCGCTGGAGTGGGTGTTGGTGGTGACGGTGTCGCTGGTGCCGCTCGTCAGGGAGTGCTGACCTGACCCTGGATCAGGCGGCTGCCGATGGCGTCGAAGGGCATCTGATGGTCAATCACTACTGCCTTTGTGAAAGACTGTTCACAGGTTGAAGCCCTGGGGAGATCGATAGCCTTCCAGGCTATCAATTGAGTCAACGTCAAATAGCGGGCGAGACATTAACGTTATCAAAAAGTCACTCACTGGTCGCCTGGAGTGAGTGTTCTCCATCGCCGGATTGTGGCGCAATGGCGGGAGCACGACAACACCTGCACCTCCTGTCGGATCCTCCACACCCTCACATCCGAGGAGAGCAATGCGATCCATATCCCCCATCAGGCGTGCGCTGGTGGCCGCGGCAGCCTGCGGTACCGCTTTCGCCGTCTCCCTGGGCGCCACCCAAGCCCAGGCTGCGATACGCCCGGCGGCCGCCACCGCGGACCCGTACTCGGCGTTCGCGTTCAACCTCGGCACCAGCGAGCCCGAGATCTACAGCTTCATCAACTCCGCCACCACGACGCTCGACATGACCATGTACGAGCTCAACGACACCACCGCGATCAACGACCTGATCGCCCGGGAGAAGGCCGGAGTCAAGGTCCGGGTCATCCTGGACCAGGCGGAGAGCAGCACCAACCAGACCGCGTACAACGACCTCACGGCCGCCGGCGTCGGCGTCGTCTGGTCGTCCACCGCGTTCACCTACACGCACCAGAAGACCATCACCGTCAACGGCGACGAGTCGCTGATCCTGACCGGCAACCTCACCTCCGAGTACTACCCGACCAGCCGCGACTACGGGGTCTTCGACACCGACCCGAACGACGTCGCCGCGATCGAGGCCGTCTTCGGCGACGACTACACCCACACCTCGATCACCCCGAGCGACGGCGACAACCTGCTGTGGTCGCCGACCACCGCCCAGAACCGGCTGCTGTCGATCATCAACGGCGCGACCAAGACCCTCGACGTCCAGGAGGAGGAGTTCAGCGACACCGCGATCGTCAACGCGATCGTCGCGGACGCCAAGCGCGGCGTGGCCGTGCGGATGGTGATCGAGAACGAGTCCTCCGCCTACCAGTCGGAGATCAACGAGGTCACCGCGGCCGGCGGCAAGGTCACCACCTACACCTCCTCGACCGGCTTCTACATCCACGCCAAGGACATCGTCGCGGACTACGGCCTGTCCACCGCCGCGGTCGAGGTCGGCTCGATGAACATCACCAGCAACTCGCTGGGCAGCAACCGCGAGTTGGGCATCATCCTCAATGACACCGGGGTGGAGAACGTCGTCGAGTCCACCTTCGACGCCGACTTCAACGGCACCACCGCCGACACGGTGACGGTGAACGGTCCGAGCAACCAGACCGGCACCGTGGGCACCGCCGCCAGCGTGCAGACCACCGCCAGCGACTCGGTCTCCGGGCAGACCCTCACTTACAGCGCCAGCGGCTTGCCCGCCGGGGTGAGCATCAACTCGAGCACCGGCCTGATCAGCGGCACCCCGACGACCGCCGGCACCTCCAGCGTCGTCGTCACCGCCACCGACAGCACCGGCGCCGCCGGCAGCTCCGCCTTCACCTGGACCGTCAATCCGGGTACCGGCGGCGGCAACACGGTGACCGTGACCGACCCGGGCAACCAGACCGGCACCGTCGGCACCGCCGCCAGCGTGCAGACCAGCGCCAGTGACTCCGCCTCCGGGCAGACCCTCACTTACAGCGCCAGCGGCCTGCCCGCCGGGCTGAGCATCAGCTCCAGCACCGGCCTGATCAGCGGCACCCCGACGACCGCCGGCACCTTCACCGTCGTCGTCACCGCCACCGACACCACCGGCGCCAGCGGCAGCACCACCTTCACCTGGACCGTCAACCCCGCCAGCACCGGTGGCAACACGGTGACCGTGACCGACCCGGGCAACCAGACCGGCACCGTCGGCACCGCCGCCAGCGTGCAGACCAGCGCCAGTGACTCCGCCTCCGGGCAGACCCTCACTTACAGCGCCAGCGGCCTGCCCGCCGGGCTGAGCATCAGCTCCAGCACCGG
Organism: uncultured Actinomycetota bacterium; assembly: GCA_963743515.1. Classification (GTDB taxonomy): domain Bacteria; phylum Actinomycetota; class Actinomycetes; order Streptomycetales; family Streptomycetaceae; genus Streptacidiphilus. The sequence continues at coordinate 128,773 of CAVUQN010000026.1, read as the reverse complement.
CCTGATCAGCGGCACCCCGACGACCGCCGGCACCTTCACCGTCGTCGTCACCGCCACCGACACCACCGGCGCCAGCGGCAGCACCACCTTCACCTGGACCGTCAACCCCGCCAGCACCGGTGGCAACACGGTGACCGTGACCGACCCGGGCAACCAGACCGGCACCGTCGGCACCGCCGCCAGCGTGCAGACCAGCGCCAGTGACTCCGCCTCCGGGCAGACCCTCACTTACAGCGCCAGCGGCCTGCCCGCCGGGCTGAGCATCAGCTCCAGCACCGGCCTGATCAGCGGCACCCCGACGACCGCCGGCACCTTCACCGTCGTCGTCACCGCCACCGACACCACCGGCGCCAGCGGCAGCACCACCTTCACCTGGACCGTCAACCCCGCTGCCGGCTCCTGCACCGCGGCGCAGCTGATCGGCAACCCCAGCTTCTCCACCGGCACCGCGGCGCCCTGGAGCGCCACGTCCGGCGTGATCGCCGACAACAGCAAGGAGCCGCCGTACGTCGGCAAGTACGACGCCTGGCTCAACGGCTACGACTACGCCACCACCGACACCCTGTCCCAGTCGATCACCATCCCGACCGGCTGCACCAACTATGTGCTGAGCTACTGGCTGCACATCGACACCGCGCGGACGACCACCACCAAGGCCTATGACACCCTGAAGGTGCAGCTGGTCAACGGCTCCGGCACGGTCCTGGGGACGCTGGACACCTTCTCCAACCTGAACCACAACACCGGGTACGCCGAGCACACCTACAACCTGTCCGCGTACGCCGGACAGACGGTGACCCTGCTGTTCACCGGCGTGCAGACCTCCTCCACGGAGACCTCGTTCGTCGTCGGCGAGGCCGACCTGAACGTCAGCTGAAGCACTGCCCGCCCAACCTCGCAGCACAGTGGCCGGCCGCCGGGGACGCCTCCCCGGCGGCCGGCCGCCCGTCCAGGCCGAAGGGCTTGACCGGAGCGGACCATGCTCCTCAGGCATCAGGCATCAGGCATCAGGCATCGGGCATCGGGCCTCAGGCCGCAGGTGCGGTTGCGGGGGTGGGGTGGGCGGTGCGCTGCAGGATCTCCTCGGGCGTGGGGCCGGCCAACCAGGCGAATCTGCCGAGCCGGGGCCGCAACCGGGTGTCCAGGCTCCAGGTGGCGCCCGCGTAGGCGTGCAGGAGCGCGAGGGAGGCGAAGATGTAGGCGACCGAGGGGCCTACGTCGGTGATACCGGGGGTGTTCCAGGGCAGGCCGAAGGCTTCGGCGGAGGACCAGATGCCGAGCGAGTAGACGGCGCTGCCGACGAAGACCAGGTTGCTGAAGACGCCGAAGACCAGTCCCAGCGCGATCAGCGTTTCGACGGCGGCGGTCCCGACGGCGAAGGTTCCGGGCGAGCTAGTGGCGATGCCGTGCCACAGCTGGATCCACTGGTGGATCACCGGGGTGTGGACCGTGCTGCCCTGGCCCAGCTCGTCGGAGAGGGTCTGGCCGTGGAGGAAGCCCGGCAGCCACTTGAAGGACGCGTCGATCGCCCAGACCAGCCCGAAGCCGATCCGCACTGCCGCTGCCCGGTGCAGCCTGCCCATCGCCGTACCGGCCAGGACGGTACCTCGAACCCTGGTTAGGAGCCCGGGCGCTGCTTGTGTCGTCATGGTGTGCTCCTCGCGTGTGGTGGGGGTATCCGCGCTCAGTGTTCGACGAAGCTCAACGGGGGGCGTGCGCAGGAATCGCCCCACACCTGGAAAGCCATGCCCTGCGCAGCACATAGGCCGCAGACGCAGGACCAACACCGCTTCCACGGGGATGGAAAGGCCCTTTAAATGTCTGTCGGGGACATTTCTCTGCTCCGTCGAGAGATTTCCTTGGTTGTTCTCTGTGCAATGCGAACGACGACCGGTCGACAGTGGAGAGCCTCGTGCTGTGGGTCGGACTGTGCGCAGCTGCCGGCGCCCCGAGGTGCGCAATCCGCGCAGGCGGGCGGGGAGTCGGCCAGGACGAGCAAAGCAGATCTGGCATGGGCGGGTCAATGTATTCCTATACATAGAAGTCCGCCGATAAATACTAAGAATCGGTTAAGATGCCAGGTTGTCGCCTGATGGCGGCCCGGGGTCCGCCATAAAGAATCTTGACTTCATGTCTGCAGGTGCTCGCGCAAATAGTGCGGCCCGGTGCTGCAGGCGACCGTCCTTTTCTCGTCTCCGGAATGAATCGGCGACGTGGCGCGGGTGAACATCGCAATCGTGGGGACGTTCCAGGCAATGTCGGAAGCAACCCCGTCGGCCGCGCGGTCGCGGCGGGTCGGTGGTCAAGCCGACGGCTAGCAGTCGAGATCGAACCGGACCTGGAAGTTGAGCACAGCGGTGGCGGAGGTGCCGAGGGTCCGGTGGAAGGTGTCGCTCAGGTGGGACGGGGAGGCGAAGCCGGCGTCGGCCGCGCAGCGGGTGAGGTCGTGTCCGGCCACCAGGCCTCGGACGACCTGGAGCAGGCGGGCCCACTGCTGGTAGCGGCGGAAGGTGGTGCCTGTCTGCTCGGCGAAGAGCCGGAGAAACTGCTGGGCTTTGTCGCGGCCGAACCGCGCGTCGACCGGTGAACGGCCCGACCGGTGAACGGCCCGAATGGTGAACGGCCGCTGCGGGGTCAGTCCAGGCGGAGCAGGGTCTCCTCGATCACGCAGCCCCGCGCCGGGGCGTGGGAGTGCTCGGTGCCGGTGGTGGTGAAGCCGGCGCGGTGCAGGACCTTCAGTGAGCCGGCGTTGTCGCCGGCGGCGCGGGCGTACAACGGCCGGTGCGGGACCAGCTGCAGGAAGAGGGCCAGGGCCTCGGTGGCGATGCCCCGGCCCCAGGCCGACCGGTCGATCCAGTAGGTGATCTCGGTCTCCCCCTCGACCACGAAGCAGCCGATGGTGCCCACCAGTTGGCCCTGGTGGGTCACCGCGCGCAGGGTGATCTCGGGGGAGGACCGCAGTCTTGCCATCCGGCGGTCGAAGACCGGGCGGTCGTCCGGGTCCCCGGAGGTGAAGGCGGCCATCCGTACCGACTCGGGGTCGCGCATCTGCGCGAAGACCGCGTCGAGATCGGCATCCGCCAGCATTCGCAGTGCTACCTCGTTCATGGGTGGACCCGTCCTTCCTCGATCCCGTCCGGCCGACCCTAACAAGGGGGTACGACAGTCCGGCGGGTCAGCCGAAGGCGACGGTGCCGGGGCCGGTGATCACGATGGCCTGGCCGAGGAACGCGCCGCTGCCGTCGCAGTCGGCGCTACGGGCGTCGACCTCGTCGACGGTCATGCTGACGGTGAAGCTGCCGCGCACGCCCCGGTAGGCGCCGGTGCCGGAACCCGGGATGATCGGGAGGGTACCGGTCACGCTCACCGTGCCCGAGCAGGTGGCGGCGTCGGTGGGGAAGGTGTGCAGGAACACGCTGATGAACTTCTTGTCCAGCACGGCCTCCGCGAGCCGGAACGTGCCCCTGGACAGCCGCAGTTCGAGCTCGCTGTTGTGTTCGGGGTCGACGGTGCCGTTCGGGTAGACGCTCACGCCCTGGCCGTAGTCGCCGACGGCTCCGGTGACGATCGCGGTGACGTCGGGACCGTCGTTGGGGGTGTAGGCGACCAGGTGGACCGTGTGGGTGTCGCTGACGGCCGCGAGCGGTTTGGCCGCGGCGGCGGGCGCGGAGGCCGAGTCGGCGGCGGTGGTCGCGCAGCCGGTCAGTGCGAGCGCGAGGGCGAGCGCGGCGGTCGGAGCAAGTCGCTTGCTGGGCATGGTTGTCCTACCTTCTCAGTGAGATTGCGGAGCAAGGGAAAGCGGAGCAAGGGGAAAGGTCACTCGAACTGGGCGTTGGACGGTGCGGTCAGTCGGCCGAGCAGCGGCAGCGCCGCCAGGATCGCGGCGAGGGAGGCGAGCAGCCCGATGCCCATGACGGTGGTGTACGTGTCGTCGGGCAGGGCCAGGTGCGCATGTTGCGGGACCAGCGCGTACACCAGCGGCAGCGAGGCGCCGAAGCCGATCGCGGCGGCCACCGCCGTGGCCGCGAGCAGCGGCAGCAGGGACTCCAGCAGCACCACCCGGTAGAGCGCGGGGGTCGGCGTGCCGCTGAGCCGGAGCAGGGTGAACGGACGCCGGCGCTCGACCAGGCTTCCGCCGACGGTGACGGCGAGGCTGCAGCCGGCGGTGAGCACGGTCAGTCCGACCAGGACCTCGATGGCGCGCTCCGCCAGTTCGACCTCGATCGCTCTGGCCCGGCCGACCTCACCGAAGGTCTGCGGGGCCTGGGTCACCCCGTTCTGGGCGAGGTAGCCGGAGAGCAGCGTGCGGACCCGCTCCAGGGTGGCCGGGTTGTCCACGGTGACCAGGACGGTCTCCAGGCTGAGGGTCGACAGGTCGACCGAGCCGGTGGTGCTGCCGGGCGTCACCAGTGGCAGCGCATGGTCGAGGGTCAGCAGGTTGTCGTCGTTGAGCAGCGAGAACTGCGCCTTGACGTCCTGTGCCCCGGGGGCGCAGCTGCCGAGGACGCTCAGCGTCCGCAGGTCGGCGCAGCTCGCGATCTCGCTGCCGGGGCCGGTCGCCGCGCCCTGGCTGTAGTCGTAGATCGGCACCGTCGAGGTCCCCGGGAAGGAGTGCAGCCGGGCGAGCAGGGCGGCGGCGGTCTGCGGGGGCAGCCCGAGGTTCACCGGGGTCTGTCGGCCCCGACGCCGTTGACGGCGCCGACGGGCCTCGGGCAGGCGCCGCCCTGGCAGCTCGGGACGAAGCTCGCCTGCAGCACATTGCTGAGCGCGCCGGTCGCCCCGGTGTCCTGTCCCTGGACGGTGGACGGGACGAGTCCGCCGACGGCGGTGCCGATCAGCACGGCCAGGACCAGGCCGCTGACCGCCCGGAACGCGGCCTTGGGGTTGTCGGCCAGCCGCCGGGCGGCCAGCAGCGCGGCCGGTCCCTTGGCGAACCGGCCCAGCAGCCGGGCGAGTTGGAGGGTCAGCCAGGATCCGCTGAGCACCAGCCCGACCATGATCAGCAGGATGCCGACCTCGGCCGCGGTAATGGTCGAATTGCTCGGGCCGGCGCCCGAGGCGTCCGGCTTGATGGGCTTGAGGAAGGCCAAAGGACCGATGAAGAGCGCCAGTCCGAGCAGCAGCGGCAGCAGCCGCCAGGCCCTCGGCGGGGGCGGGGACACCCGGCGGCTGGTGCCGAGCGGGGAGATCCGGACCCGGCGCAGCGACCAGAGCGCGGCCAGCGCGGACGCCAGCGGCACCACCACCAGCACTGCCGCGAAGTCGGCGGCGTCCGGTCTGACGACGTCCGGGAAGAAGCGCGCGCCGGTGACCGCCAGGTCGTTGACGCCGGTGCGGATCGCCTCGAAGACGCCGATGCCCAGCAGAGTGCCGAGCAGCGCGCCGAGGCCGGCGTCCACCGAGGCGATCAGGTTGATCTGCCCGGGGGTCGCGCCGACCAGTCGCATGGCCGCGTAGCGCTGCTCGCGCCGGGCGGCGGCGAGCCTGGTGGCGGTGCTGATCAGGATCAGCAGCGGGAACATCACCGCGATCGTGCCGAGGTCGAAGCCGTAGGTGTAGACCTGGGAGGTGCTGATGTCGCTGTGCGCGGTGGCGACGGCGGTGACGTACCCGGTGCCGGGATAGGCCGCGAGCTGCGTCGGGCTGTGGCCGACGACGACCACCAGTTCGTCCGGACCGCTGAGGGCGGCGTCGCCGACCAGGCCGGTCCGGGTGCCGGGGAACCGGTCGCCGAGTTCGTCGGCGGGGACGGTGCGCAGCAGCGCGGCCAGCGCCGGCGAGACGTCGTACTGTCCGGCGGCGGGGAGCCGGGTGAGCCCGGGAATGACAGGGGAGTCTAGGGGATCGGAGGAGTCGGGGGCGAGGGCGGCGACGTCCAGCCGCTCGATCCGGCGGCCCTCGAAGGTGTCGTCGCTGTAGTTCCACAGCACTCCGGTCGTGGGGAGCGCGGTCGCGGAGACCGGAGCCCCCTGGGTGCACTCCCAGCACGGCCGGTCGAGGACGGTCTGGTAGCCGCGGTAGTCGGCGAGGATGGACAGCACCACGGCCACTCCGACGGCGACTGCCGCGGTGATGACCGCGAGCCGGACCAGCGCCTCGCGACCGCCCTGGAGCGAGAGGCGTAAGCCGAGACGGAACATCAGCGGCTGCCCTCCACCGAATAGGGGTCGGCCACCAGGCCGTCGCGGACCATCACCTCGCGGTCGGCGCAGGCCGCCACCCGGGCGTCGTGGGTCACCAGGACCACGGTGGTGCCCTCGGCCCGGGCCAGATCGGTCAGCAGGTCCATGGTCCGCTCGCCGGTGAGCGAGTCGAGGGAGCCGGTCGGCTCGTCCGCGAACAGCACCCGGGGGCGGGCCACCAGCGCCCGGGCGATGGCGACGCGCTGCGCCTGGCCGCCGGAGAGCTCACCGGTGCGCCTGCCGCCGAGCCCGTCCAGCTCCAGCCGGGCCAGCCAGTCGCCGGCCCGGCGGTAGGCGTCCTTGCGGTCGGCGCGATCGAAGAGCAGCGGCAGTGCGATGTTGTCGGCCACCGTCAGTTCCGGTACCAGCTGGCCGAATTGGAAGACGAAGCCGAAGGCGGTGCGGCGCAGTTCGGTGCGCTTGGCCTCGCTGAGCCGGTCGAGCCGTCGGCCGTCGAACCACACCTCGCCGCGGTCCGGCCGGAAGATTCCGGCGAGGCAGTGCAGCAGCGTCGACTTGCCCGAGCCGCTCGGGCCCATCACGGCGACGATCTCGCCGCTGTCGATCGCCAGGTCGGCGCCGCGCAGGGCCTCGGTGCTGCCGAAGGAGTGGTGGAGCTCGCGGGCCTCGATCAGCGGGCCGATCCGGTCTGCCTCGCGAGGTGCGGGTATGCGCGGCGTTTCCTGCTGCGCCGGGGGCTTCTTCATGTTCATGGGCGGGCCACCATTTCGGCCAGGGTGGTGAGCCGTGCGGCGGTGAGGTCGATCCACCGGAGGTCGGCCTCCAGGTGGAAGATCCGGTGGTCGGCGAGCAGCGCGTCGACCGGGTCGCCGCTGCGCCGCACATTCGTCAGCTCGCGCATCCGCCGGAGGTGGGAGGCGCGCTGGGCGTTGAGGTAGCCCTCGGCGTCGCGGCCGAGCATCAGCGCCAGCACGACCTTGACGAAGAGCACCGTCTGCAGGTTCGGGTCGCCGTCCACCGGTTCGGCGAGCCAGCTCTCGACCTCGCTCCGGCCGGCCGGGGTGATCGCGTAGCGCTTGCGGTCGGGCCCGCCGCCGGCCTCGCTGTCCCCGGCGACGACCTTGCCGTCGCGGGCCAGTCGGCCGAGGGTCGAGTAGACCTGGCCCGGGGGCAGTGGCTTGCCCCGGACGAAGTAGGTGTCGTAGTCGCGCTTGAGGTCGTAGCCATGGCTCGGCTCGCGGTCGAGCAGGCCCAGCAGGGTCAGGGGAACGCTCATGCCGCCACCGTACGCCGCGACTAGATACTGCGTCTATACACTCAGTATCTAGAGTTTTCGGCGGCCTTGCTCGCTAGCATGTGCGGCATGGAGCTACTGGCTAGTAGGCGTTGCTATCAGTCACTCAACTCGCTGCACTCGCTGATCTACTTCGCCCCCGAGGCGGAGCAGGAGTTCACCGCCGTCGGGCTCCGGCCCGGGCGGATGTGCTACTTCGCGGGTCGGGCGGCGGCGATGGGAGCGGTCGGCGCGGGCACGGTCGCCGCCACCTTCTACAACTTCAGCCCCGGGCTGGTCGCCGCCCATATCCCCCGGGCGTGGGGACTGGCGTCCCCGGCCGAGGTGCTGGGCGCGCGGCTGCGCGCGGTCGACTCGGCCCTGCAACGGCTGCTGGGCGCCACGGCACTGGCCGATCCGGAACTCGCCGAGGCGGCGGCCCTGGCGGTCGAGGCGGCCTCGGGCTGTACCGCCGCCGGTCGGCCGCTGTATGCCGCGCACGCCGACCAGCCCGTCCCGGACCAGCCGCACCTGGCCCTGTGGCACGCCGCCACCCTGCTGCGTGAGCACCGCGGCGACGGCCACCTGGCCGCGCTGGGCGTGGCCGAACTCGACGGACTCGAAGCGCTGATCACCCACACCGCCACCGGCAAGGGATTCACCGCCGAGTTCGCCCGCGCCAACCGGGGCTGGTCCCAGGAGGAGTGGGACGCGGCCGTCGGCCGGCTCCGGGACCGCGGACTGTTGGACGGGGGCGGCGAGCTGACGGAACGTGGTCACGAGCTGCGTCGCGAGGTCGAGGAGACGACCGACCGGCTCGCCCACGCTCCCTACGCGCACCTCGGGGACGAGGGCGTGGAACGGCTCACCGCGATCGGCAAGCGGCTCACCCGCACCGTGCTGGCCAACGGCGCGTTCCCGGCCGAGATCTTCGCCGCGCGGTAAGGAGTCCAGCCGTTGCCGGGGCCGGCCGGTACAGCCGGGCGGCGCCCAGGCAGTGGACGCCGGGCCGGCGGCCGGCGCCTTCGCCCGGACCCGGCGTTCCGCTCGGCGCGCCGACTCCGGAGGGCCGTTCGATACTGGGGGCCATGACGGAGGAATACGCAGTCCAGGTCACCGAGAACGGTCCGTACGTGGTCACCGGCGGGGTGCCGTTGGCCGAGGAGGTCATCGGCACGGACGTGGCCGGGGACTCGCGGACGTGGGAGAAGGGACGGGCCTACGAGGCCGCGCCGGAGTACAAGCTCTGTCGCTGCGGCCAGTCGGCCGACAAGCCCTTCTGTGACGGCAGCCACCTCCGGGTCGGCTTCCAGGGCGAGGAGACCGCCTCCCGGCTGCCCTATCTGCAGCAGGCCGGCGAGCAGGACGGGCCGGAGGTGACCCTGACGGACGCTCAGCGGCTCTGCGCCTTCGGCCGCTTCTGCGACGTGGACGGCAGCGTCTGGCAGCAGGTCGAGCAGCCGGGCCAGGCCCGGGCCGTCGAGCGGGAGGCGGGGCTCTGCCCGTCGGGCCGTCTGGTCGCCTGGAGGCTCGCAGCGGACCCGGCCGAGCAGTTGGAACCCGAGCTCCCGCCGTCCATCGGACTGGTCGAGGACCCGCAGAAGCAGTGCAGCGGCGGCATCTGGGTCCGTGGCGGCATCCCGGTCACGGCCGCCGACGGCACGGTCTACGAGGTGCGCAACCGGGTCACCCTCTGCCGTTGCGGCGGCTCGCGCAACAAGCCGTTCTGCGACGGCACCCACGCCCGGATCGGCTTCACGGCCTCCTGACGCTCTCGGCGCCGTTCCGCTCGCGGCGCCCGAGGGCGTCCGCGGCGAGCAGGTCGAGCGCCCGGGCGCGGGCCAGGTGCGGGTCGCGGATGCCGACCCAGACGCCCAGGGTGTAGTGCAGGTCCTCCCGGCGCCGGGCCGCCAGTGCGTCGGACCCGAGCGTGGACGCGCGGTCCAGGGAGTCGAGTTCGGTGACCAGGCGGCGTAGTTCGGCGAAGTTGATCAGCGGCATGGGTGCTCCGTTCAGGACGCGACATCCGGGGCGGCAGCCCCTGCGTCAAGTGGACGGTATGCCGGGCGCAACACGGTGTATTGACCCGCTCTGTACCGGTTGTGCGCCGACGGAACGGCGGAACGGGGCCGGTCGTCCGGCCGTCCCAACAGTTCGGGAAATGGTCACTTCGGCGTCACCCGCAGCGGGGTGGACCGGAGGCTAAATCTAGATGCGCCGATGCCGGCCGCAGCCCACGAGTGCCTACCACAGGTGCGGGAGAACGACAGTGACCATGGCTCCCAGGTTCGACCGGGGCTCCGGCCGAAGGGTGCGATTGAACGGACGCGGCCATGGCGACGTCGACCCCTCCGGCCCGGCCGCGACCGAGGCCCGGCTGCGGGACGAGCTGCGGCAGGCCCGGGAGCGGCTCGCCCTGCTGGACGAGGCCGGGCTCCGGATCGGCACCACCCTCGACTGCGACCGGACCTGCGCCGAGCTCGCCGACTTCCTGGTCCCGCTGCTGGCCGAGGTGGCCGTGGTCGAGCTGCTGCCGGCCGAGTCGGTCCGGGGCCGGACCCTCTCGGCCCCCGGCGTCCAGCGGCTCCGCCGCACCGCCGTGGCCTGCACGCCGGAGCAGCCGGAGCAGCCGGCCGTCGGCCGGGACCGCAAGTACGAGCCGGAATCGGCGGTCGTCCACTGCCTGCTGTCCGGCGAACCGGTGCTGCGGCAGCCGCTGCCGACGGAAGGGCTGCACCCGCCGTCACCCGGCACGCCCCCGCCCGCCCCGGTCGGCGGTGGCGGCTCGCCCGAAGGGCGCACCGTGCTCACGGTGCCGCTCTGCGCCCGTGAGCAGGTCCTCGGGGTGCTGACCCTGGAGCGGACCGGGGACGCCGGCTTCACCGAGCACGAGATGGCGATGGCCTGGGACGTGGCCCGCCGCGCCGCCCCCGACATCGACAGCGCCCTGCGCTACGCCCGCTCCCAGGGCGTCACCCTGGAACTCCAGCGGGCGCTGCTCACCGAGCCCGGCAGCCCGCACCCCAGTCTCGAACTGGCCTCCCGCTACCTGCCCTCGGGCTCCAGCGCGGTGGTCGGCGGCGACTGGTTCGAGACCGTGCGGCTGTCCTACGGACGCACCCTGCTGGTCATCGGCGATGTGATGGGCCACGGGGTCGAGGCGGCCGTGGACATGAGCAACTACCGGGCGATGCTGCGCTATGTGGCCGGGACCGACCTGCCGCCGCACCGGATCCTGCGCCAGGTCGACGACCTGATCGCGCAGGGCGGGACCGTCCGCCCGGCGACCTGTCTGCTGGTCCTGGTCGACCCCACCCGCGGCCGCGCCACCTACGCCGGCGCCGGACACCTCCCGCCCGTGCTCTTCGGCGCCGACGGCAGCGTCGAACTGGTCGAGGTCCCCACCGGGCCGCCGCTCGGCACCGGGTTCGGCGGCTACGAGTCGGTCACCCGGGCGCTCCGGCCCGACCAGGTGCTGCTGCTCTACACCGACGGGCTGGTGGAGCGCCGGGGCGAGGACATCGACCGGTCGCTGGACCGGGTCGCCCGGCTCCGGCTGCCGGTGGCCGGTCCCCTCGACGACCTGCTCGACGTGGTCCTGGCCGGCCTGGTGCCGCAGTCGGCCGAGGACGACATCGCGGTGGTCGCCGCCCGGGTGCGCTCGCGCCCGCCCGGCGCCGCGCTCACGGCTCCGCCCCAGGCCCCGGCCCAGCTCCCGGTCCAGGCCCCGGCTCCGGCTCCGGTTCCGGTTCCGGTTCCGGAACGCCGCTGATCAGCGCCTTCAATCGGTCGGACAGCCCGCGCCGCCGGGCCCGGCGGACCGCACGTTCGTACTTCCGCCCGCCCTCGCGGTAGAACCGGCGGAACCACGGCGAGCCCGGACGGGCCAGTCGGCAGAGGCCGTACAGCGAGAGCAGCGGGATCAGCAGCCCGCCGATGCCGAGCACCATCCGTCCCTTCAGCACCGCCAGCAGCGACAGCACGCACTGGACGGCGAGCACCGACGCGAAGATCGCGTCGCTCTCGCCCGGGTCCCGGGCGAAGGGGTCGGCGGCGAGCAGACCGATCGCGCCGATCGCGGCCACGGTGACCACGGCGTCGACCGACTTGCGGCCCTCCTGCTCCCAGTAGACGTCGGTGAGGTGCAGCCAGAGCGCGTACTCGTCCAGGGTGAGCGCGGCGCCGACGCCGAAGAGCGCGGCCAGCACATTGCGGCCGAGGCCCTGCGGATCCAGCACGAACTCCAGCGGCGCGCTGATCAGCATCAGGAAGATCCCGGGCACCAGGTGGTGGATGTGGACGCCGTTGGCCTCGATATTGCCGAAGGGGCCGTGCCCCGAGCGGATCAGCCGCACCACCAGCCGGGTCACCAGGAAGGTCAGGATGAAGGCGGCCAGCATGAACAGCAGCGCCGACCGCCCGCTCGCCAAGGTGATGGTGATGGTCATCGGTCCGTCCCGGGAGAACGCGAGGACCCGCCGACCGTCGGTCGGCGGGTCTCGACTGCGGGGTGTCCGTCAGACGCGGCCGTGGGCCTGACGGCGGCGCAGCACGACCGTGCCCGCCACCGCGGTGAGCAGCAGCGCACCGCCGGCCAGCTCAGCTGTGTTCACACCGGTGGTGCCACCGCCCAGCCCGGTGTTGACCGGGCCGACCGGGGTGGCCGACCCGACCGGGGTGGCCGACCCGACCGACCCGGCCGACCCGACCGACCCGACCGACCGGCCCGACCCGACCGACCCGACCGACCCGACCCCGTAGCCACGGCGGTCACCGTAGCCACCGCGGTCCCAGCGGTACCAGCTGTACCAGCTCTCCCAGCGGTCACCACAGTCCCGGCGGTCATCACGGTCCCGGCGGTCATCACGGTCCCGGCGGTCACCGCGGTCCCGGCGGTCATCACAGTCCCGGCGGTCATCACGGTCCCGGCGGTCACCGCGGTCCCGGCGGTCACCGCGGTCCCGGCGGTCACCGCGGTCCCGGCGGTCACCGCGGTCCCGGCGGTCACCGCGGTCCCGCAGGTTCGAGGAGTTCATCAGCCCGTTCGTCAGGGCGACCTGGCCACCCTTGGCGACCGTGCCGGGCGAGACGCTCCGCCCCAGGCTGGGGGTGGACGCGGCTATGGCTGCCGGGGCGGTCAGCCCGGCCATGAGGGCGGTCAGCGCGGCGGCAGCAGCGAGGCGCGAGGTGCGACGCATCAGGTGTTCTCCAGGATTCTGTGGCGCGGTCATCCGGGGCCTTCCCCCGGATATGGGATATCCGCGCTGCGACACGACTGACGCTAAGTCGGACATAAGGTGCATACATCTCGAGCGTGGCGAACGGGTGAGAGTCCTCGGTCGCTGTCGGCGTGTCACTTGTCAGCCCGTCAGTGGAGGGTCCGCCCCCGCGCCGGTCCGGGGTCGGCCCCGGTCCGGCGCGGGGCGATCCTTCTGCCATTTGCCTGATGGAACGTCAGAAGCGTTTTGCGCCAGTGGTTTCGCTCGCGGGACGTCAGAGCGGCAGGCGGCGGAAGAGCGGGCGCGGCAGGTGGCGCAGCCCGGCCATCACCGGCCGCAGCGCCCCCGGGGCCCAGACCGTGTGCGCGTTGCGCCGCAACCCGGCCAGGATGACGGCGGCGACCGCGTCCGGGGTGGTGGCCAGCGGGGCGGGCCGCATTCCCTGGGTCATCCGCGAGCGGACGAACCCGGGGCGGACCACCATCACCTGCACCCCCGACCCCTGCAGCGAGTCGCCGAGGCCCTGGGCGAAGGCGTCGAGCCCGGCCTTGGTCGAGCCGTAGATGTAGTTGGAGCTGCGGGCGCGCTCGGCGGCGACGGAGGAGAGTACCGCCAGCGTGCCGTGGCCCTGGGCGCGCAGCTGCTGGGCGCAGACCAGTGAGGCGGACATCGCGCCGACATAGTTGACCTGCGCGACCCGGGCGGCGGCGACCGGGTCCTGCTCGTCCGCGGCCTGGTTGCCGAGGACCCCGAAGGCGAGCAGCACCAGGTCGATGTCGCCCTCGGTGAAGGCCTTGCCGAGCACCCCGGCGTGGCCGGCCGGATCGGCGGCGTCGAAGTCCAGCACGCTGACCTCCGCGCCCAGCGCGCGCAGCTCGGCGGCGGCGGCGTTCAGGGCGGGCGAGGGACGGCCGGCCAGGTGCACCCTGGTAGTCCGGCGGCGGACCAGCATCCGGGCTGTGGCCCGGGCGATGTCCGAGGAGCCCCCGAGGACCAGCAGGGACTGGGGGTCTCCCAGAGCGTTCTTCATCGGCGTTCGTTCCTTTGCAGGGGAGGCTTGGCGGGGGGTGACGGGGGAGGGGTGGCGGTGGGTCAGAGTCGGAGGCGGCGGGCCAGGTCGGAGGTGAACAGCCCGGCCGGGTCCAGCTCGGCGCGCAGCCAGCGAAAGTTGTCCAGCCTCGGGTACATGGCGTCCAGCAGTTCCGGGCGCAGCCTGGAGTCCTTGGCCAGGTAGACCCGGCCGCCCGCCGCGGCGACCTCCTCGTCGAGGGTGTCGAGCAGGGCGGCCAGTCCGGGCATCCGGGCGGGGATGTCCAGGGCCAGGGTCCAGCCCTCGGTGGGGAAGGACAGCCAGCCGGGGTCGCCGCTGCCGAAGCGCTTGAGTACGGCGAGGAAGGAGGGGCAGTTGCCCCGGCTGATTCGCTCGACGATCCGGCGCAGCGCCCGCTCCTGCTGGAGGCCGACCACGAACTGGTACTGGACGAAGCCGCCGGGGCCGTAGATCCGGTTCCACTCGGGCAGGCCGTCCAGCGGGTGGAAGAAGCTGCTCAGCTTCTGGATCTCGCCACGCCGCTCGCGCGGCGCCTTGCGGTACCAGAGCTCGTTGAAGAGGCCGATGGTCGCCGGGCGGAGCAGCCCGCCGGGTACCCAGGCCGGCGCGGCGGGCAGCGTCCCGGGGCGAAAGGCGAGCGGGTCGCGCCGCTGGGCGGGTGTCAGCTGCCCGGGTTCGGCGTGGTCGCCCCGGGTCAGCACGGCGCGGCCGAGGGCGGAGCCCTTGGCCAGCAGGTCGATCCAGGCGACCGAGTAGCGGTAGCGGTGGTCGGTCGCGGTGAGCCGGGCCATCAGGTCGTCCAGGTCGGTCGCCCGCTCGGTGTCCACCGACATCAGCGAGGTCCGCACCGGCAGCAGTCGCACCGTCGCGGCGGTCACCACGCCGGTCAGGCCCATGCCGCCGGTGGTCGCGTGGAAGAGGTCGGCCTGCCGCTCGCGGTCGACGGTGCGCAGTTCGCCGTCGGCGGTCAGCAGGTCGAAGGAGCTGACATGGCGACAGAAGCTGCCGCTGACATGGTGGTTCTTGCCGTGGATGTCGGCCCCGATCGCGCCGCCGACGGTGACGTAGCGGGTGCCGGGGGTCACCGGGACGAACCAGCCGAGCGGGAGCAGCACCCGCATCAGCTGGTGCAGGCTCACCCCCGCCTCGGCGGTGACGGTGCCGGCCGCCAGGTCGATCGCCAGGATCCGGTCCATTCCGGTCATGCTGAGGACGGAGCCGCCGGCGTTCTGCGCGGCGTCGCCGTAGGAGCGGCCGAGGCCGCGGGCGACGGCCCCGCGCGGACCGGCGGTCCGGATCGCGCGCCTGGCCTGCTCGACGGTGCTCGGGCGCTCGACCCGGGCGAGGGTGGGGGCGGTGCGGCCCCACCCGGCGAGGGATTCCATGCGACTCCTCCTGGTCTTTCCGGATAATCCGGGCAAATAACTCATATCATTTCGTCGGGCGATCCAACGGGACGTCAGCATCCGGAACGGTGGTACGTGATGGCCGAACACGCGGATGCCGCGCTGCTTCGCGCGGTGCGGACGCGGTTGGCCGCGCCCCGGGTCACCGGCGCGGCGCGGGCGCTCTCCTTCGCCGGCGAGCACGGCGCGCTGTGGGTGGCCGGCGGCCTGGCCGGGGCGGGGGTGGACCGGCGGCGCCGGGCGCAGTGGCTGCGGGCCACCGCCGTGGTGGCCGGGGCGCACCTGGCGAGCATGGCGGTGAAACGGGTGGTCCGCCGCCCGCGCCCGGAGCTGGACGGTCTGGAACCGCTGGTGCGGACCGCCGGCCGGCACAGCTTCCCCAGCTCGCACGCGGCCTCGGCGGCAGCTGCGGCGGTGCTCTACGGATCAGCCCTGCCCTGGCCGGGGACGCTGGTGCTGGCCGCCGGAGCCGGGGCGATGGGGGTCTCCCGGCTGGTCGTGGGCGTGCACTACCCGACCGACGTCGCGGCCGGCGCGCTGCTCGGCGCGCTCTCGGCGCGGGTCGGCCGGGACTGGGTGTCGAACCGTCAGACCGGCTTGCTTCCGGTGAAGTGCGCGTAGAGGACGACATTGCCCAGGTAGCCGGTCTTCACGGTGTAGCCGCCGCCGCAGGTGATCAGCCGCAGCTCCGGGTCGGCGGTGGGGCCGTAGACCCGCGCCGAGGGGAACGCGTTCTTGGCGTAGACCTCGATGGCGTCCACGGCGAAGACCGCCGCGCGGCCGTCCTTCCGGTCGACCCGGATGGTGTCGCCCTTGTGCAGCTTGCCCAGCAGGAAGAAGACGGCGGGACCCTGCATCGTGTCTACATGGCCGTCGATGATCGCGTTGCCCGCCGCGCCCGGCGCGACGCCGCCGCTGTACCAGCCGGCCAGGTTGCGGTTGTGGTTGTCCGGCACCTGCAGCTGTCCGCTCCGGTCCAGACCCAGTTCCACCAGCGGCGCGTCGAGCGAGATGGCGGGGATCCGCAGTCGCACCGGGACCGAGTACGGCAGCGGCGCCGGGCGGGCGCCGGTCGTCGGGTGGGCGGCGGCGCTGCCGCCCGGCCGGGCGCTGAAGGCGTCGACGGCGGAGGGCAGCGGCGGGTGGCTGGTCCGGGAGCCGTCGTAGAGCAGCCAGCCGCCCGCGCCCACGGCGGCGGCCAGCAGCAGTGCGGTCGCCCGGTCCCCGAACGACCGCCACCGGGGAGACCGCCCCGAGGGGGGAGCGGGCGGCGGGTCCGTGCGCGGGGGTGGGACGGAAGACGGGTGGCGGGTCAAGGAAGGCACCTCTCCATGTGCGCGGCGCTCAGTGGCGGGCGTAGACGGCGACGAAGTCGCGGCTGGACTGGTCGTAGTAGCGCCCGGGTCCGCGAACGAAGTTGACCAGGTTCGACGGGGTCGGGTTGCTCGGATCGGCCTTGCCGTCGTAGGAGATGAACGACGGCCAGCTGAGGTTGATGTCCAGCATCATCGCGGTCACCGCCCCGGCCCGTTGCAGCACAGTGGCGAGGGTGTGCACCGAGAGCACCCGGCCGCCGACGTATATGAGGTTGCCTTGGCTGTCGATGCCGATCCCGGAGCGCGGCACCAGCGGCATGCCCTGGTCGGTGAGGCCCCAGGTCTCGGTCCCGCCGTTGTCGACCGCCGGGGTCACCTTGCCGTGCGCGACCAGCGGCACCAGGCACTGGCGCACCCCGACCACGTCCGGGGTCATCGAGACGTCCTGGCCCCAGGTGCCGACTCTGACCGAGCCGTTGCGGTAGAAGACCTCGGAGGCGGCGCCGTCGGTCAGTGTGCCGACGGTGCGTCCGTTCAGGTAGAAGCCGCCGTGGGAGTCGCCGTCGGAGACCTTGAAGCCGCCGTTGTAGGAGGCGACCAGCCCGGTCCGCTCGCCGGGCGGGATCGTCGACGGGACGCTCCAGCTGCCGCCGGGCTCCTCGAAGCCGGGGTGCAGCTGGAAGGTCAGCGCCGACTGCTTCATCCAGGCGATGCCGACCGGGAACGAGGTGTAGGTGGTGTCCGGCCGCATCAGCGCGGTCTGGATCACCGGCTGGCCCTTCACCGTGACCAGCGGCGCGAAGAAGCCCTCGCCGGGCAGCGCGGGCGAGGCCAGCGGCGCGATCGGGGGGTGCAGTGGGACGGCTGCGGCCATCCGCGCCCGCTTGGCGGCGCCCTCCGCCGCGAGCATCCGGTCCAGGTCCGTCTGGGAGGGGGCGCCACCGGCCCGGGGCGGGGTGTAGGTGTGCACCTCCAGCCAGTCGATCACCGAGTTCAGCCCGTGGTCGCGGCCCCACTCGGCCAGCCGGGCCGAGGTGCTGTCGGTGCCCGGCGCGGCCATCGCCCCGTAGACCGAGTGGCCGACGACACCGCCGAAGGTCAGCGCCGCGGCGAGGGTCGAGACCCCGACGAAGCGGCGCTGGTGCCGCTGGGCGGGCGTCAGCGTCCGGGCCGGGCGCCACGGCGTCAGCAGCGGGCGGCGCGGCTTCGGGGCGCCGGGCGGCGGCGGGACGGAGGCCTCGGCCTCGGGCGCGTCGCCCTGGGCGAGCCCGGCGAGTTCCCGGTCGATGTCCGGATCCGGGGCCGGCTCGGAGTCGGGGCGGGTGGTCAGATCGACCTCGTTCGGCTGCTGGGACTCCACTGTCGCTGACTCCTCGTCATTCGCCACCGGTGCCCGCCGACCTGGCCGGCACCGTCTCCGGGGAACGCCCTTCCCATCCAAACCACCCGCCGTCCGCCCGGCCACCGGGACGCCACCGGACAGGTGACGGGCGCCTGCTCAGAAGAGGTCGCGGGTGGCCAGCCCGACGACGAAGACCACCAGCCAGCTCAGCTCCAGGCAGACCATCGCCGGGTCGCGGACCAGCAGGTCCTCTATGTGGCGGGTGGTGCCGACGGCGGTCAGCCGGTCGAACCTGACCAGCGCCGCGATCAGCGGCACGGTGGAGGCCAGGTGCCAGTCGACGGTCCAGGGGTCGGCCTCGGTGGCGGCCCAGGTGCAGTACGCGGCCACCATCGACAGCGCGATCAGCCGCTGCGACAGCCGGAGCCCTTCGGCGGAGTAGTACCGCAGGCTGGGTCGGTGCGCGGTCGCGGTGCCGCCCAGCGAGGCCAGTTCGGTGTAGCGCTTGGCGACGACCACCAGCAGCGCGCCGAGGCTGCACACCAACACGAACCAGCCCGAGGGCGGGACCTGCGCGGCCGAGGCGCCGCCCAGCGCCCGCAGTACGAAACCCGAGGCCACGACCGCGAGTTCGACGAACGGCACATGCTTGAGCCGGGTGCAGTAGAGCAGCGAGACGGCCAGATAGGCCACGGCGGTCAGGGTCAGCCCCAGACCCGGGGTGACCAGCCCGACCAGCACCGCGCCGAGCGCGCAGAGTGCGGCCATGGTCAGCGCGTGGGCCTCGGCGAGGTCGCCGCAGGCGATGGGGCGCAGGCACTTGCGCGGATGCTGCCGGTCGCGCTCGGCGTCGAGGACGTCGTTGACGAAGTAGACGCTGCTGGCCGCGAGGGTGAACACGATGAACGCGGCCACGGCCTCACCCATCGCGGTGCCGCTGCGCCCGAGCGCGGAGCCGGTCACCGGGGCCGCGAACACCAACAGGTTCTTCGGCCACTGCCGGGGACGGGAGGTGCGCAACGCGGCTATCGGCAGCCGGGCCCAGACCGGGCGGCGCGTGGTGAGCAGCGGGGTGGCGACCGAGGCCGCGACCGTGGCGGGGCCTCGGTCGCGCCGGGGCGGCGGCTGGAGGCTCATATGCTCGATGCCGCGTCGGCGCGGCGGGCTGACTTCCAGGTCACGTGGGCTTGGCATTGAGTTCGCACACAAACCTGCTTCCTGCGACGCGGCCCAGAGAATGGCGCTGCGAAATCGGGCCGACGGGCTCGGAACGCGCTCACGGCGTCCGGCCCACGAATGTCTCGGCCCGCTTCACGCTAGGCAGCGACCTGCCTCCACGCCCGATCGACTAGGCAGTTCGGGGGATGGCAGGGTGTGACCGGGGCGGCGGGAACGGCACGCCGGAGGGGCCGATTCGGACGTGCCGGAATCGGCTTGCGGGAAATGGTTGTTCGGTAGGTATTTTATGGCCGGGAGGGCGGCGTGGATTGCGGCCCGGTCGGGCCCGGAGGGCGCCGAGTGGAGCAGCGCGGCAGCGGGATTGATGATGCGTCAGTCATGTTCGCTGCTTGGCGAGCCGGTCGATCGGACGGCGGGAGGCCCCGATGCCGTCGGACGACGGCGCCCGGACGTCCATGTCCATGTGGACGACGTCCGGCGCGGTTGGCGACAGGCTGGGCCGGCGGCTGCGCCGCAGCTCGCGGGGGTGGTGACCGGTCGGCGGCGCCCTGCCTGAGTGCTCAACCCCGGCGCGGATCCGGGCATAGTGGCTTCGCCCCCGGCGAGCTGCTGGTGCTGATCACGGACGGCCTGAGCGAGGCCAGGAGCCCGGCCGGCCAGGAGTTCGGGGAGCAGCGCGTCGCCGACACGATCGCCCGGATGCCGGCTGCCGAGGCCGGCGAGGTGCTGCGCCGGCTCCACCAGGAGGCCGAGCGGCACGGCACCGACTGGCACCGGGACGACGTGACCGTCCTCGCGGCGGAGGTCGACCCGGACTGACGCCGCAGTCGCAGGCGTCGCGCTCAGGCGGGGCGGTCGCCGGGCAGCAGTTCGCGGCGGGCCGCGTCCTCGGCCGTCCGCCGGGCCCAGCGGGGGTCGCGCCCGGGGTAGTCGAGGATCACCTCCAGGGCGAGGCCGTCCAGCAGCTTGCACAGCCGGAAGGCGGCGTCCTCCGGCAGGTCCTCCGGCCCGGCCGCCCGGAAGCGCCCCTGCGCCGAGCCGGTCCGGACCAGCGCGGTGAGGTCGCGGGCCCAGTGCCGCTCCACCGCCGCGAGCCGGTCCCGGGACTCCTCGTCGCGCGGCGGGCGGGCGTACATCTGGGCCCACAGGTTCCAACGGATGTCGGTGGCCTGCTGCGGCAGGTAGAGCTCGATGAAGCTCCGGACCGCGAGCCAGGGGTCGCGGTGCCGGGCCAGCCGGGCGCTCCGGGTCTCGGCCAGGTCCTGCTCGCTCAGCAGCAGCGTCTCGATCAGGATCCGTTCCCGGCGCCCGAAGTAGTACATGACGTGCCCCGGGCTCATGCCCGCGCGGCGGGCGATGTCGCGCACCGTCACCTTCTCCGGGCCGCCGGCGGCGATCGCCTCCAGGGCCGCCGCCAGCACCCGGCTCCGGGCCTCGCCGCGCTGCGCCGGGTCGGGACGCTCGGCCGCCCCGGCCACGGCCGGGTCCGACTCGGTTGCTGCACTCATGCGCGCATCATCCCATCCGGGGCGGTGGCGGGGTGCGCAGGACGGCGATCGCGTGGCCAAAAAGTTAGAACGATGTACTAGAACAGCGTACTAATTCGTGGGTAGTCTGCGCACCTCACCCCAGTGCAGACCGATGAGAGAGGCGGGTGCACCGTCATGTCCGAATCCGTTGCCGACGGCACGGAGCGCAGAGTCCTCGACAGCAGAGTCCTGGACAAGGGCCTGCGCCCGGGGGCCCTGGGCCTGCTCGCCAGCGTCGTCATCGGGGTCGCCTCCACGGCCCCCGCCTACAGCACCGCCGCCACCCTCGGGCTGGTGATCGGGATCCTCGGCTTCCACAGCCCCGGCATCCTGCTGGTCTCCTTCGTCCCGATGCTGTTCATCGCCTTCGCCTTCCGCGAGTTGAACGCCGAGGACCCGGACTGCGGCACCACCTTCACCTGGGCCACCCGGGCCTTCGGGCCCTGGGTCGGCTGGATGGGCGGCTGGGGCATCGTCGCCGCCTGCGTGGTGGTGATGTCCAGCGTCTCCCAGGTCGCCGCCAAGTATGCGTTCCTGCTGGTCGGGGCCGACCGGACGGCCGGGTCCACGCTCTGGACCACCGTCGGCGGGGTGGTCTTCATCGCGCTGCTCACCGTGGTCTGCTACCTCGGCATCGAGATCTCGGCCCGGCTGCAGTTCGTGCTGCTGGCCATCGAGTTGGTCACGGTCGTGGTCTTCGCGGTGGTCGCGCTGGTCAAGGCCTATGCCGGGCACGGGATGGCCGGTGGTCGGCACCCGTCGGCGGGCTGGTTCAACCCCTTCCACGGCTCCTTCAGCTCGGTCTCCAACGCCTTTCTGCTGGCGGTCTTCATCTACTGGGGCTGGGACACCGCGCTCAGCGTTAACGAGGAGACCGAGGACAGCGCCCGCACCCCGGGCCGGGCGGCAGTCATCGCGACCGTCGTCCTGGTCGCCGTCTTCGCCCTGGCCGGGACCGCCATCCTGGCCTTCGCCGGACCCGGCTACCTGGCGGCCAACAGCGGCGACATCTTCGGCGCCCTGTCCAATGCGGTGCTCGGCAGCTGGGCCGGAAAGCTGCTGATCCTCTCCGTGCTGACCTCGGCCGCCGCCTCGACCCAGACCACGATCATGCCGACGGCCAGGGCGACCCTCTCCATGGCCGCCTTCGGCGCGCTCCCGGCCCGCTTCGCCCGGGTCCACCCACGGCTGCGGACGCCCGGCTTCTCCACCGTGGCCATGGGCGTGGTCTCCGCCGCGCTCTATGTCGCGCTCTCCGCGATCTCGACCAATGTGCTCTCCGACTCCGCCTCGGCGGTCGGGCTGCTGATCGCCTTCTACTACGGCCTGACCGGCTTCGCCTGCGTCTGGTACTTCCGCCGGACGCTGCGGGACAGCGCCCGCGCGCTGTGGATGCGCGGGATCCTGCCGCTGCTCGGCGGACTGGTGATGCTGGGCGCGTTCGTGCTCTCGATCACCTCCTACTGGCCCGCCGACAGCAGCAGTTCGAGCATCGGGGGGATCGGCGGCATCTTCCTGATCGGCGCCGGCTCGCTGCTGCTGGGCATGGTGCTGATGCTGCTCTGCCGCGTGCGGCTGCCGGCCTTCTTCGCCGGCGAGACCCTCAACGCCGCCACCCCGCCCCAGGGTTCGGCCGCACCCAGGACGACTTCCGCCGACCCCCGAACCACCGACGCCGCAAGCAGGAGCTCGCTGTGACACACCATCCCGACCTGATCATCCGTGACGGCGCCGTCCGCACCATGGACCCCGCCGCGCCCCTCGCCGAGGCCGTCGCGGTGACCGGCGACCGGATCACCGCCGTCGGCTCCACCGCGGACATCGCCGCGCTGGCCGGCCCGCGCACCGAGACCGTCAGCGCCGGCGGCGGCACGGTGATGCCGGGCATCGTCGACGCCCACAACCACGTCCGGCTCGGCGCCAACCCGGCCGCCGTCCAACTGACCGGCGCCACCAGCCTGGAGGAGATCCGCCAGCGGATCGCCGCGCACCTGGCCGCGCACCCCGAGCTGGAGTGGATCGAGGGCGAGGGCTGGAACTACACCGCGATCCCCGGCGGCACCCCGACCGCAGCGATGATCGACGACGTCTGCCAGGGGCGCCCGGCCTGGCTGTTCTCCTACGACGTGCACACCGTCTGGCTCAGCAGCGAGGGCCTGCGCCGCTGGAGCATTCACCGCCGGGGCGACGAGGCTCCCTTCGGCCGACCCGAGTACGACCCGGACGGGCGACCGACCGGCTTCGTCCGTGACTTCGCGGTCATGGGCATCCACCCGATCGGCCAGCGGGCACTGGAGGCGGTGCTGCCCGGCTACAGCAAGGACGCCCAGTACCGACGGGTCGTCACCAACCTGCGGGACGCCGCCCGTTACGGGATCACCACGATCGTCGAGCCGCAGAACGGCATCGACGACCTGGCACTCTTCCAACGTGCCAGGGAGGAGGGCGAGTTGCGCTCCCGGTTGGTCGCCGCGCTGATGTTCTCGCCGCAGTCCCCGGCCGACGACCTGGAGCGGTTCACCGCCGTCAAGCAGGAGTTCGACGACGACCGGCTCCGGGTCGGACCGGTCAAGCTCTACATCGACGACGTGGTCGAGCCGCACACCGCCGCGATGCTCCACCCGTACCACAACCACCCGGGCAGCGGCGAGACCTTCTGGGCCCCGGACGACTTCGCCGACCTGCTGATCCGGCTGGAGCAGCACGGGCTCCAGGCGTTCACCCACGCCACCGGCGACCGGGGGATCCGCACCGTGCTGGACGCCGTCCAGCGCGCCCGCGCGGTCAACGGTCCGTGCGACGCCCGGCACCAGGTCGTCCACGTCGAGTGCCTGGACGCCGCCGACATCCCGCGCTTCGCCGAACTCGGCGTGGTCGCCTGCATGCAGCCGCGCCACTGCGGACCCGACATCGTCGGCGAGTGGCGCGACAACGTCGGCCCGGAGCGCGAGCGTTACGCCTGGGCGATGCGCAGCCTGGCCGAGTCCGGTGCGGTGCTGGCCTTCTCCAGCGACTGGAACGTCGGCGAGATGGACCCGATGGTCGGCATCTACTCGGCGCTGACCCGCGCCGACCTCGACGGCCGCAACGCCTGGAACCCGGCCGAGACCCTGGATCTCGACTCCACCCTCCGCGCCTACACGGCC
The DNA here is from genome assembly GCA_963743515.1 of uncultured Actinomycetota bacterium. Lineage (GTDB taxonomy): Bacteria > Actinomycetota > Actinomycetes > Streptomycetales > Streptomycetaceae > Streptacidiphilus. Next base: position 105,169 of record CAVUQN010000026.1, on the reverse strand, counting down.
GGCAGCGCCTACTCGGTCTTCGCCGAGGCCGACCGGGGCGTGCTCAGCCCCGGCCGCTACGCGGACCTGGTGGTGCTCTCGGCGGACCTGGGCGCGATCGAACCCCGGGGCATCCTGCAGACCACGGTCGACCTCACCCTGGTCGGCGGGGAGGTCGCCCACCGGGCCGACTGAGGCTATTGGTTGCTGCTGTCGCCGCCGTCCGCCGCCCGTAGCGCGGCGAGTTCGGCGGCGGCGCTGTTCAGCAGCATGTCCAGGGCCGCCGGGTAGGCGCTGCGGTTCATCCGGGCCACCAACAGCTCGGCGGTGGCGGCGATATGGGGGTGGGTCTCGGCCGGGAGCCGGGCGTAGGTGGCCTGCCAGACCTGTTCGTCGGCCTCGCGGGCGGCGTCCGGGAGCGCGAGTGAGGCGGCGTCCAGGGCGGCGAAGGCCAGGGTCTGGTCGATGAAGGCCTGGTAGATCCGCACGGCGGCGCGGTCCGGGAAGCCGGCCGTGCGCAGCGTGCCGAGGATCGCCTCGTCCGAGGCCACCTCGTGCGCCCGACCGCTGACCCGGTTCGCCGTCAGCACGGCGGCCTGGGGGTGGGTGAGGTAGGCGGTGTGGATGCGCAGGCCGAGGTCGCGGAGGTCGGCCCGCCAGTCGCCGGTGGCGTGCCAGTTCGCCATGGCGCCGCTGATCAGCTCGTCGGCGATGGCCAGGGTGAGGTCGTCCATGCCCCGGAAGTAGCGGTAGACGGTGCTGGCGTCGGTGCCCAGGGCCAGGCCGAGCCGGCGGGCGCTGAGCCCGGCCGCGCCGTGCTCGTGCAGCATCCGCAGGGCGGTCTCCACGATCAGCCGGTGGCTGAGCACGGTGCCCTGCTTGGTGCGGCGGCGGCGCTGCCGGGCTGCGTCCGGGACGACCTGCTTGGGCATGCCGGCTCCCTCCGACGGCCTCGCACTCCTTATGCCAACACCATAGACGTTAATGCGGACGGCAGGGTTCCATCGAAGAAGCAGCCCCCGTTCACAGGAAAGTGGAGTGATGTCCGTCATGCGAGTCCTTCTGGTGGGAGCCGGCGGGGTCGGTACCGCGATCACGAAGATCGCGAGCCGGCGGCCCTTCTTCGAGCACATGGTCGTGGCCGACTACGACCTGGCCCGGGCCGAGGCGGCGGTCGCGGCGCTCGGCGAGGCGGAGACGCGCTTCAGCGCCGCGCGGATCGACGCCTCGGACCAGGCCGCGGTCACCGCGCTGCTGGCCGAGCAGCGCTGCGACGTACTGGTCAACGCGACCGACCCGCGCTTTGTGATGCCGCTGTTCCAGGCCGCGCTGGCGGCCGGCGCGAACTACCTCGACATGGCGATGTCGCTGTCCCACCCGCATCCCGAGCAGCCGCACGAGCTGTGCGGGGTCAAGCTCGGCGACGCCCAGTTCGCCCAGGCCGAGGCCTGGGCGAAGGCCGAGCGGCTGGCGCTGGTCGGCATGGGCGTCGAGCCCGGCCTGTCGGACGTCTTCGCCCGCTATGCGGCCGACGAACTCTTCGACCGGATCGAGGAGATCGGCATCCGCGACGGCGCCAACCTGACCGTCGAGGGCTACGACTTCGCCCCGTCGTTCAGCATCTGGACCACGATCGAGGAGTGCCTCAACCCGCCCGTCGTCTACGAGGCCGACCGGGGCTGGTTCACCACCGCGCCGTTCAGCGAGCCGGAGGTCTTCGACTTCCCCGAGGGCATCGGCCCGGTCGAGTGCGTCAATGTCGAGCACGAGGAGGTGCTGCTGGTGCCGCGCTGGGTCGACGCCAAGCGGGTCACCTTCAAGTACGGCCTCGGCGACGACTTCATCGCCAAGCTGAAGACCCTGCACGCGCTGGGCCTGGACCGGACCGAGCCGCTGACCGTCAACTCCGACCAGGGCCCGGTCCGCGTCTCGCCCCGGGACGTGGTCGCCGCCGCGCTGCCGGACCCGGCCGGGCTCGGCGACCGGATGCACGGCAAGACCTGTGCCGGCACCTGGGTCAAGGGCGTCAAGGACGGCAGGCCGCGCGAGGTCTACCTCTACCACGTGGTCGACAACCAGTGGTCGATGCAGGAGTACGGCTCCCAGGCCGTGGTCTGGCAGACCGCGATCAACCCGGTGATCGCGCTGGAGCTGATCGCCGCCGGGACCTGGACCGGCGCCGGCATCCTCGGCCCGGAGGCCTTCGCCCCCAAGCCCTTCCTCGACCTGCTGGTCGAGTACGGCTCCCCGTGGGGCCAGCGCGAGCAGTGAGCCCCAGGCGCACGCCCCCGGGGGGCGTGCGCCTGACCGTCAGCTGACGATGTCCTTGCGTTGGAAGTGCCACCAGGCCAGGGCGAACAGGAAGGTGCTGTAGAGCAGCGAGGACAGGGCGCCGCGCAGCATCTCGCCCCACTGGACGGTGGGGTCGAGGGCGTCCAGCCAGGCGGCGGTGTAGTGGGTGGGGAGCAGGGCGCGGAGGCTGCCGAGGGCGGTGACGTTGTCCAGGATGCTGGAGACGATGACGATCAGCACCGTGCCGCCGACCGCGCCCAGCGGGGCGTCGGTGTACACGCCGGCGCAGAAGCCGAGGGCGGCGACGAAGAGCAGGCTGACGGCCAGGTAGCCGATGATGATCAGCAGTCGCAGCAGCGCCTGGTCGGTGCCCAGCGTGGAGCCGGTCGGCGACTGGACCGGGTGCCAGCCCCAGGCGGCCCAGCCGGCCAGCAGCGCCACCACCGGCAGCAGCACCAGCGCGAACGCGGACAGCCCGAGCGAGACGGTGAGCTTGCGGCGCAGCAGCCGGGCCCGGCCGACCGGGGAGATCAGCAGGTAGCGCAGGCTGGACCAGCTGGCCTCGCTGGCCACGGTGTCGCCGCAGAACAGCGCGACGACGATGACCAGCAGGAAGCTGGACGAGGCGAAGATCGCGAACAGGGTGAAGTTGGCCGCGCCGACGGTGGCGAAGTCGGCGAGGGTGATGTCGCCGTTCCGGCTGTGGGTGGGCGCGCCCAGTTCGAAGGCGAGGACCAGCAGCAGCGGCAGCGCGGCGATCAGGCCCAGGGTGGTCTGGGTGCGCCGGCGGCCGATCTGCCGGCGCAGCTCGACCCGCAGCGGCAGCGTCCGGCGCGGGTCGAAGCCGGGCGCGGCACCGTTGCGGGCGGCGGTCGGCGGCGGGGTCGGGGCGTGGGCGAGCTGTTCGTGCCCGCCCCGGGCGACTCCGCGCCCGCCGTCGCGGCCCACGCCGCGTCCGGTCCTGGGCGCCTCGCTCGATGACATGACGGTTCCTCAGCTTTCGTGGACGAGTTCGAGGAAGACGTCCTCCAGGCGGTGCCGGGGGGCGATGCGGTCGACCGCAAGACCGGCCTCGACCAGGACCCGGACCGCCTCGGCCGGTCGGATCGCCTGCAGTTCGACGACCAGGCTGCCGTCCTCGTCGACCTGGGCGTCGAGCACGCCGGGGAGCGCGCCGAGCAGCTCGACGCCCTTCTCCGGCTGGTCGACCTCGATCCGGACCGAGGCGGACGCGCCGATCAGCTCGTCCACCGGGCCCGCCGCCAGCAGTCGTCCGCGCGCCATCACCACGCAGTGGGTGCAGGTCTGTTCGACCTCGGACAGCAGGTGGCTGGAGACGACGACGGTGCGCCCGGTCGCCGCGTAGCGGCGCAGCGCCTCGCGCATCTCGCGGATCTGCGGCGGGTCCAGGCCGTTGGTCGGCTCGTCGAGGACCAGCAGGTCCGGCAGGCCGAGCATGGCCTGGGCGACCGCGAGCCGCTGCCGCATGCCCTGGCTGTAGGTGCGGACCTTGCGGTGGACGTCGTCGCCGAGCCCGGCCAGCTCCAGCGCGGCGGCGAAGTCGGCGTCCGCCTCGGGACGGCCGGTGGCGGCCCAGACCAGGGTCAGGTTGTCGAGACCGGACAGGTGCGGCAGGAAGCCGGGGCCCTCGATGAACGCGCCGACCCGGGACAGCACCGGCGAGCCGGGGACGATCCGGTGCCCGAAGACCCGGATCGCGCCCTCGGTGGGGAAGATCAGCCCCACCAGCATCCGCAGGGTGGTGGTCTTGCCCGCGCCGTTGGGGCCGAGCAGGCCCAGCACCTGCCCGTTCTCGACGGTGAAGGAGAGGTCGCTGACGGCGCGGAAGCCGTCCCGGTAGGCCTTGCCCAGGCCGGTGATGGCGACCGGGACCTGCGCCAGCTCCGGGTCGGTGTCGGCCAGCCGGGCGGCGGCGCGCCGCCGGCGGAGCAGCCACAGCGCCGCCGCGCCCAGCAGCAGGGCGGCGGCCAGCGCGGCCAGCGCCCAGAGCACGCCGGTGGTGGTGCCGGCGCTGTCGGCGGTGGCGGTCACCAGCGGGACGGTGAGACCGGCGCCGTCCAGCGCGACCCGGTAGCTGCGCGGGTCGTCCGGGAGCTGGAAGGACTGGTCGGTGCTGGCGACCACCAGTTCCATCCGGTTCCCGGCCGGGAAGTCGTGGACGATGCCGGGCAGGTCGACGGTGACCGTGGTGGCCGCGCCCGGGGTCAGCCCGGTCAGCCGGATCGGGGCGACCAGCTGGTTCGGCAGGGTGCTGCCGCCGCTCGGGGAGACGTCGTAGACCTTGGCGAAGAGGGTGGCGTCGGTGGTGCTGGAGGTCACCCGCAGACCGACCCGGGCCGCGCCGACCTGGTGCACGGTGGCGGGCAGCGGACTGCTGGTGAAGACCGCCTGCTGGTTGGCGGGACCGCCGAGCAGCGCGCCCAGTTGGGCGTTGCCGCTGCTCAGCGTGGTGAGCGCGGTGCCGAGCCCGGGCAGGCTGCTGATCGCGGCCGGGTAGCCGCCGGCCGGGGCCAGCACCGTCTGCGCCGCTCCGGCGAGCCGGACGGCGGTGGACCGGGCCGGGGCGCTGCCCGGCAGGCCCGGGTAGCCGGCGGCGGTCATGGTGCTGCTGGAGACCGTGCCGCTGGTCAGCGAGAGTCCGGAGCCGGCCTTGGTGAAGCTGAAGGCGGTGCCCGGGGCGGGCTGACGGCGCTTCAGGTAGTGGTCGAACCAGGCCAGGGTCACCGACCGGATCCGGTCGGTCTCGGCGCTGGTGCCGGGCGTGTCGTGGCCGCCGGAGTACCAGGAGACCTGGACCGGGGTGCCGTGGGCGGCGATGCCGCGCGCATTGGCGTCCGCCTGGTTCAGTCCGAAGAGCGAGTCGGTCTCGCCCTGGACCAGCAGCGTCGGCGCGGTGATCCGGTCCAGCACGGTGGCCGGGCTGGAGGCCCTGAGCAGGGGGAGCAGACCGGGGGCCGGAGTGCCGTCGCCGGCAGCGGTGGCCTGGTAGTCCTGGCAGATCGCCGGGGCGAACCGGCCGCAGGGGCCGGAGCCAGCAGTCCCGGCGCTGGTCACCCCGGTGGCGTCGGCGTCCGAGCCGGAGCCGAAGAAGAGCCCGGCCCAGGACTTCTTGAACACCCCGGGTGTACTGCTGCCCTGGACGTTCTGGCCGAAGAGCGCGCCGCCGAGGTCGTTCCAGGTGATCTCCGGGGCGATGGCGTCCACCCGGTGGTCGTAGCCGGCCACCAGCAGGCTCAGCGCGCCGCCGTAGGAGGGGCCGGTGAAGCCCACCCTGGGGTCGTCCGGGCCGTCCTGCTGCACCTGCGGCAGGGTGCCGAGATAGTCGATCACCTTTTCGGCGTCCCGGACCTCGTACTGCGGCGAGTCCAGGTGGATCAGCCCGCCGGAGCGGCCGAAGCCCCGGGCGGAGTAGGCCAGCGCCACGAAGCCGTGCTGCGCCAGGTAGAGCGCGTCGGCGGCCTCGTCGTCCTTGCTGCCGCCGAAGCCGTGCGCCAGCACCACGGCCGGCTCGGGTGCGGAACCGGCCGGGAGGTAGAGCGTGGCGTCCAGCCGGACCGGCTTCCCGTCCGGCTCCGGCGTGCCCTGGATGCTGACGACCTGTTCGCGGACGCGCGGCGGACCGTCGGCCAGCGCCGAGTACCCGCCGACCACCACCGCCAGGACCGCGAGGGCCGCCAGGACGGCGGCGGCGACCCGCAGTCGGCTGCTGAGGAGGGCGCGGGCGCGGCCGAGGACAGGGTGCATGGCGTCGATCCTCTCAGCCCCCGACCCGGTCCTGTCCAGCGCCCACGCGCTCGACCGCGCCGGCCCTGGCCGGGACCGGCGTTCAGCTCGGCGAGGTGACGGGGGAGGGCGGCGCGGGGGAGGCCGGTGGCGCCGAACCCGCCAGCGCCGGGAACGTGGTGGAGGGGCTTCCGGAGGGCAGGGGCGGGGGCGTCTTCCGGCTCTCCGGGGCGACGGTCAGGCTGGGCGCGGGGTCCGGGGCCAGGTCGACCGGGTGCCCTCCACGGGTGCCGGGGCCTGCGACGGCGCCCGGAACACCGACTGGGGCGGCGGCGCGAACGGCGTGGACCGCCCGCCGGTGACCGCCTGCATGTAGTCCTGCCAGATGTTCGTCGGCCAGACGGTGCTCTGCGCGGCGGAGACGCCGCCGAGGTGGTCCAGCGAGTGCACGACGGTCCGGCCCTTGCTGTCAACCAGTTGGTCCCAGAGGCCCACGGTGGTGGCGATGCCCGTGGTGTAGCCGGAGTACCAGACGCTGGCGTCCCCGCCGATCGTGCCGCTCTCGCCGACCGACTCCCCGGCCGGCAGCGACGGGGCGACGGAGGTGTCGGCCGAACTCTGGCCCGAGGTGCCCAGGAGCGCGGTGACGGTCGCGGCGGTGTCGGCGGAGACCGCCGGCGTGCCCTGCGGCCGGTAGGTCCACGCCGTCCGGCCGTTCACGGTGACCGAGAGCGCCATAGACAGCTCGTGGTAGACCCCGCCGTCGGCGAAGACCGCATAGGCGGCGGCCATCCGGGCCGGGGACTCCGGCGCGATGCCCAGTCCGAGCTGCGGGTCCTTGCTCAGCTTGGCCAGCGGCTCGGGCAGTTCGCCGGGGTTCGCCTGCAGGTTCTGGGTCAGACCCACCCGGCCCATCAGGGCCCAGAGTTGCGAGGTGGCGGCGGAGTCGGACCCGGCCGACCCGGAGTCGACCGACCCGGAGTCGACCGACTGGGAGCCGACCGATTGGGAACCGGCGGCCCCGGACGACCTGGTCCCGAGCTCTGCGGCGAGGGAGAACGCCGCCATCTGCGATCCCGGCTCGATCTGGGCCAGGGTCGCGTCGTCGTACTGCCCGCCGGCGCCCGGGTAGAAGGCCAGCAGCTCCCCGCTGCGGGTGTCCACGCTGGCGAGGCCGACCTGGACCCCGCGGTCGACGGTGGCCTGGGCCGGGTCCTCGGGGTTCAGCCGGTCGTCGAGACCGGACTTCACGGCCCGCACCGCGGCGGCCATGTCCGCCTGGTCGAAGGTGGTCCGGATGACGTCGCCGCCCGCGTGCGCGGTCGCGGAGTCGGGGATGCTCGGGTCCTGCTGGTGCAGTCGGTCCAGATAGGTGTCGGCCACCTGCGCCATCGCCGAGTCGTCGACCCCGTTCGCGTCGTAGCTGACGGCGCCGGAGGGCACCAGCGCGGTCGGCCAGGTCGCGGCTTCCAGCTGGTCCTGGGTCAGCCGGCCGGCCTTCACCATGGCCTTGAGGACCAGGCTCCAGCGGGCCTTCAGCAGTTGCTGCGAGGCCGGGTCGGTCTGCGACAGCACGGTCGGCTCGTTCACCAGCGCGGCCAGGTAGGCCGCCCGTCCGGGGTCGGTGATCCGGTCGACGGGCACGCCGAAGTAGGTCTCCGAGGCGGCCTCGATCCCGTAGGACCCGCGGCCGAAGTAGACGGTGTTGAGGTAGTCGTCCAGGATCTCCGTCTTGGGGAAGGTCCGGGTGATCTTCACCGCCTTGAAGATCTCCACCAGCTTCCGGGTGTAGGTCTGTTGGTCGGTCAGGTAGGCGTTCTTGACGAACTGCTGGGTGATGGTCGAACCGCCCTCGAACTCACCGCCTTGAACATCGCTGACCAGGGCGCGGACGATGCCCTTGGGCGCGACGCCGGCGTCCGAGTAGAAGGTGGGGTTCTCGATCGAGACGATGGCGTTGCGCATCACGGTCGGAACCCGGCCGAGGGGCACCAGTTGCCGGTCCTGCAGTCCCACCGCGTAGAAGACGGTGCCGTTGGAGTACTCGTACACGGTGGCCGTGGGCATCTTCAGCTTGTTGATGTCCGGCACCTTCACGGTGGCGTAGACCGCGAGCACCAGTCCGGCCAGCGCGGCCGCCGAGCCCAGTAGTCCGCCACAGACCAGCCGCCAGGAGGGGACCAGGCGGCGCCAGCCGGTCCGCCCCTGGCGCGGGTAGTCGATGACCCGGTGGTACCCGGTGCGTCCGGGCCGCGCCGCCGCCGCAGGTTCGGCCGCCTTCCCTGCCGCTGTCTCCGACTCCGCCGTTGTCTCGGCGTCTGCCGCTGTCTCGAGGTCTGCCGTTGTCTCGGGGTCTCGCATGGCCGCCGCTCTGCCGGGGGATCGCTTCTTCCGTTCCCGTTCTCCTACTGACGCTTCGTGGTCCCGGGGGCGTCACTGAGAGTTCGGTATGAGCCCGATGCGTCCAGCAGAATGCGGGCATGACTGAACTCGCCGCCGGTGCCAACATCCCCGTCCCTCCAGGTGCGCTGGTGCTGACCGCGCGCTGGGAGGGCGCCTCGGCGCTGGACGCCTCGGCCGTCCTGCTCGCCGCGGACGGCCGGGTGCGCTCCGACGCCGACCTGGTCTTCTACAACCAGCCGGAGGCCGAGGGCGGCGCGGTGCGGCTGCTGGGCGCCGACCCCGGCCGGGCCTCGCTGCGGATCGACCCCGGGGCGCTGCCCGCCGGGGTGCAGCGGGTCGTGGTCGCGGTCGCTCCGGACGCGGGGAGCTTCGCCCAGGTGCAGGGGCTGACGTTGGAACTGCGGGACGGGGCCGGGACACCGGTGGCGACCTTCCCGGTGCGCACCGGGGGACCGGAGACGCTGCTGCTGCTCGGCGAGGTCTACCGGCGCCAGGGCGGCTGGCGGCTGCGGGCACTGGCCCAGGGGTACGACAGCGGACTGGCCGGACTGGCGGCCGACTTCGGGGTGGTCGTGGACGAGGACGCCCCGCCCGCGCCCGAACCCGCTGCTGCGCCCGGGCCCGCCACCGGGGACCGGATCTCGCTGCGCAAGGAGATCGTCCGGGTCAACCTGGAGAAGCGGGGCGCGGCCGGCGTACGGGCCCGGGTGGTGCTGGTGCTCGACCGCTCGGCCTCGATGCGGGCCCTCTACAGCAGCGGCGCGGTCGGCCGGCTGGTCGAGCGGATCGCGCCGGTCGCGGCCGTGCTGGACGACGACGGCGGGCTGGACGCCTGGACCTTCGCCGACCACTGCGCCCGGCTTCCCACCCTGCGGCCGGCCGAGCTGACCGAGTGGATCGAGCGCCAGGTCTACATCCGGGCCGGGAACCGGCAGTTGCCGCCGCTCCCGGACGGCGGCCTGCGGGTGCCCGACCACCTGGTGGGCGTGTTCGGCGGCAGCAACGAGCCCGAGGTGATGCGGGAGATCCTGGACACCTTCGCGGCCGAGCCCGGCGATCCGGTGCTGGTGCTGTTCTTCTCCGACGGCGGCGTCAACCGCAGTCGGCAGATCCAGGAACTGCTGGTCAAGGCCGCTGCCGAGCCGGTCTTCTGGCAGTTCGTCGGACTCGGCCGTTCCGACTACGGGATCCTGGAGAAGTTCGACACCCTGCCCGGGCGGCTGGTCGACAACGCCGGCTTCTTCCAGGTCGACGACATCGACGGGATCACCGACGCGGAGCTGTACGACCGGCTGCTCTCGGAGTTCCCGCAGTGGCTGGCCGAGGCGCGTCGGCTCGGCGTGCTGCGGTGAGGCAGAACTCGCGGAGCTCACTCACCGTCGTCAACCGACACGCTAACGTGTCCATGCAGGGTTCGGGCGGCGGCGGTGGCAGTGGTGTCGACGGTGCACCACAAGGGACTTGGAAGAACGTGGGGGTGTGCGGTGGTGGATCCCACCTCGGTCGCGGTGGTCATATCGGTGCTCAGCGCCGTCGGTGACGGGATAGCCGGCGAGGCCGGCAAGTGGAACCGGGGGCCGGCCGGTTCACTCGCCCGCAGAATCGCCGGGCGCGAGGTTCCGGCGCCGGCCGAGGCGGTGTCGCAGTGGCTGCGGGTCGCGCCCCAGGCGCCGACCGGTGGCCCGGTCGCCTTCCGGTTCCCGGTGTCCACCCGGTTCTTGACGGATCGCCGGAGCGCGGTGAAGCAGCTCGGCCGCGCGGCCGCGCGCAAGTCCGACGGGCGGCCCCGGGTCGCGCTGCTGCACGGACCCGAGTCCATCGGCGCCAGCGCGCTCGCCGTCCATTGGGGCTGCCGCGAGGTCGAGCGGTTCCCCGACGGCCAGCTCTACGCCGACCTGCGCGGGGACTCCGCCGAGGGCGCACCGACCGCCGCCACCGTGCTGGGCGCCTTCCTCCGGCAGCTCGGCGTCCCGGCCGACGAGCTCCCGCCGTCGGCCGAGGAGCGCAGCGCGCTGTTCCGCGCACTGGTCGCCGACCGGCGGCTGCTGGTCGTGCTCGACCAGGCGCACTCGGCGGCCCAGGTGCGCCCGCTGCTCAGCTCCGCCCCGGCGGTGCTGACCATCGTGGTCTCCAACCGCGCGGTGCTCGGCCTGGACGCCGTCCGGATCCCCGTCGGGCCGCCGGTCGACGAGGATGCGGTGCGGCCGCTGACCGACCTCCGGCGCTGCTCCCGACCTGCGTCGGCGGATCCGAAGCGCGCGCGCGGACGGGCCACAGCCTTGGCCGCGAGGCCGAGCAGCACCAGCCCGGTGGCGCCCCAGGGCAGCGCCGGGTCGGCGCCGGTGTCCGGCAGCGTCGAGCCGCCGTGGGTGTGGTCGCGGCCATGGACCTGGACGGTGATCCGCACGGCCACCGGCTGTCCGCTGTGGTTCTGCCCGTCATAGACGAAGCTGTCGGTGCCCCTGCCGGCACACAACCTTCCTGCTGCTGACGGTTTCTGACGCCCTGCCGGACGCCAGCGGCCTAGGCTGGCCGGGACCGGGTGCCACTGACCGGGTATCACTGTCTGACGGAGGAAGTCTTGAGCTCGTACAACGATGAGATCATCGCCGAGTTTCGCGCCAACGACGGCAAGGTCGGCGGTCCCTTCGCCGGAGGGACGCTGCTGCTGCTGACCAGCAAGGGGGCGAAGTCGGGCAAGGAGCACACCACGCCGATGATGTACCACGGCGAGGCCGGCCGCTGGCTGGTGTACGCCTCCTACGCGGGCGCGCCCAACCATCCGGCCTGGTACCACAACATCGTCGCCAACCCGGACGCCGTCATCGAGGTCGGCGCGGCCGGGGGCGGGGTCGAGCGGATCCCGGTGCGCGCTGTGGCCATCGAGGGTGCCGAGCGCGACCGGCTCTTCGCGGAGCAGGTCGTACGCAACCCCGGCTTCGGCGACTACCAGGAGAAGACCAGCCGGGTGATCCCGGTGGTGGCGCTGGAGCGCCGCGCGGCCTGACGTCTGTCGGGCCGATGTCAGTCGGACGGACGGTTGTGGCGGGACGAGGGGATCGTCCCGCCACAACCGTCCGTCCGGGCGCAACCGCCGTCCGGGCTGACGGCCGCGGGCTACTTGCCGTCGGCGACCTGGGCCGCGACCTGGTCCGCGGCGGCCAGGTAGGCGGTGGCGTTCGCGGCGTCCGTCCGGGTCGCGATCGTGGAGCCGTGCCCCTGGCCGTCCTTGGCGAACTGCTGGACGGCGGCGACCGCCGTGTCGCTGTCGGCATGCCAGGTGTTCAGCGCCGGCGGCCGGTCGGTAGCGGTGAAGTCCGCGCCCGCCCGGGCGAAGTCGCCCTGGTTCCGGCTGTCCTGCAGGGCCGCGGCCGCCCAGGCGGCGAACCCGGCCCTGCCGAGCAGGCTCTCGCCGGTGGCCAGCTCCTGCCGGTAGTGGGCGTCGTCGGCGGTGAGCACGCCCGCCGCCGCGCTCCGGGCCGAGGCGGGCGCCAGGCGGATGTCCGGCAGCGCCAGCGCGGTCGTCCCGGCCGAGGCCACAGCCTTGTTGTTGATGTGGATGCCGCCGCCGGCGGTGCTGCTGCTGCCCGGCGTGGCTGCGTCACCCGCCCCGGCCGTCGCCGAGCTCCCTGTCGAGGCGCCGCCGCCGGCCGTGCCCGTCTTCCCACCGCCGTCGGACACGGCCAGGGCCACCGCCGCCCCGGCCACGACCAGCAGCAGCACGATGCCGCCGATCAGGAGGTACCGCCGCTGCGGGTGCTCCCCGCTCGCTGGGACGGGTGTCTGCTCGGGCATGGCGCTGTTCCCCCTGGGGACGGTGTGACCTCGGATGCGCAACACCATGTCATCGTCCGATAACGCTATGTGCGGACTTTGCCCGATGGTGACGCGGCGTTCGAAATGGTTCGTCCCGGTTCGCGTGTGCGGTGGTCGCTGCGGCGGCCCTGTGCGATCTTGGAATCCGGACGGCGATGCCCCCCGACCTCAGGAGTCCCGGATGGAACTGCCCAACCTGTTCGCCGTCATCGGCGTGCTGCTCTGGGTCGGTTACGAGCTGCTGCTCCGTCACCGCGAGGACTCCGGCACGGCCGACTGGCGCGGGGGCCGGGCCGACCGGGGCAGCACCCGGTTGCTGCTGGGCTCCTACGCCGCCGCCGTGCTGCTGAACCTGGCCTTCTCCCTGGCCGGCGTCGGCCAGGTGTCCACCGGTTGGCGCTGGATCGGCGTGGCCGTGATCGTCGTCGGTCTGGCGCTCCGGGCCTGGGGCATGCGCACCCTCGGCCGGTTCTGCACCCGCACCCTGCGCACCAGCGAGGACCAGCGGGTGGTCCAGGAGGGGCCGTACCGGTTGATCCGTCACCCCGGCTACCTCGGCAGCCTGCTGGTCTGGGTGGGCTACTCGCTCGGGCTCGGCAACTGGATCGCGATGATCCTGGTAGCGGCGCTGCTGCTGACCGCCTACGGCTGGCGGATCAACACCGAGGAGAAGCTGCTGGTGGAGGTCTTCGGCGGGGAGTACACCGACTACCAGCGGCGCACCCACCGGCTGGTGCCCTACGTCTTCTGACCGCCCGTCTTCTGACCATCCGTATCCTGGCCATCCGTCTTCCCGGCGTTGCCGGTGCCGCGCCGGGTCGCGCCGATGGAGGCCAGCGCGACGGCCGCCACCCCGGTGCACTGCCAGGCGTCGAGGTGCTGGCCCAGCAGCAGGAGCCCGACCACCGCGCCCACCGCCGGCTCCAGGCTGGTCAGCACGCCGAAGACGCGCGGCGGTATCCGGCGCAGCGCCTCCAGGTTGAAGGAGTACGGCAGCACGCTGGACAGCACCGCGACCGCCAGCGCCGGCAGCAGCACCCGGGGGTCGAGCAGCTCCCGTCCGGCCCGGAGCAGGCCGTAGGGCAGGCTGAGCAGCGCGCCCCAGGCCACCGCGAGCGCCAGCCCGCCGCCGCCGGGGACGGACCGGGCGAGCCGGGCCGAGACCAGGATGTAGCCGGCCCAGCAGGCCCCGGCCAGCGCGGCGAAGCCGAGTCCGACCGGGTCGAGCGTGGACCCGCCCGCGCCCAGCAGCAGCACGCCGGCCGCCGCCAGCAGCGACCAGAGCAGGTCGACCGGGCGCCGGGAGCCGGCCAGGGCGATGAGGAACGGCCCCAGGAACTCGACGGTGGTCGCCGCGCCCAGCGGGATCCGTCCCACCGCCTCGTAGTACGACAGGTGATGGATCGCCAGCAGGGTGCCGGCCGCGAGGACCGTCCCCAGCGTGCGCCGGTCCAGCCGTAGCCTCGGCCGCCACAGGGCGCCCAGCAGCAGCGCCGCCAGGGCCAGCCGCAGCAGGACCACTCCGGCCGGCCCGACCCGGGCGAAGAGGCCGACCGAGAGCGCGGCCCCGCACTGCAGCCCGACGACCCCGCCGAGCACGAGTCCGGGTGCGGGGGCCCGGCCGAGCAGCCGGGAGGCCGCTGCAGCGAACGTCGTCGACTCGGGTATGCCGTCCTCAGCCATCGGGTCCTCTGTCCGGGTCCGCTGTCCGGTCCGCGCCCTGACCTGGGCGGGCGGATGATCAATTGACCCAGCATGCCAGTAGGGCCGGTCGGACGTCAGCGCCGGGCGGTGGAAAATCGCTCGCGCCCACCCCGGTGTTCGCTCCAGGATGGTGCCCATGTCCAGCTACGTCATCGCCCAGGAGCCCGCAGTCGCGGGTGCGATGGCTGCTGCCCCGGCACTTCCGGCGACGCCCGCCGCATCGGCGGCCCTCGCGGCATTCTCCGCAGTCGCGGCAACTGCCGCGCCCGCCGCACTCGCGGCCGCAGCGCTGCTCGACGGCGCGCGAAGCTGACCTTCCCCGGGATGTCCCGGGACCTCGGACGGGGAAGGTCGGCCCGTCCTTGAGGTCCCCGCCACCGTCCTAGCGAAGCCAGGTACAGCCATGTCCAAGCAGGCCTACATCCGCACCAAGCCGCACCTCAACATCGGCACCATGGGTCACGTCGACCACGGCAAGACCACCCTCACCGCCGCCATCACCAAGGTCCTCGCGGACCGGGGCAACGGCGGGAGCTTCGTGCCCTTCGACCGGATCGACCGCGCCCCGGAGGAGGCCGCCCGCGGCATCACCATCAACATCGCCCACGTCGAGTACGAGACGGACAGCAGGCACTACGCCCACGTCGACATGCCCGGCCACGCCGACTACGTGAAGAACATGATCACCGGCGCCGCCCAGCTGGACGGCGCGATCCTGGTCGTCTCCGCGCAGGACGGCGTCATGCCGCAGACCAGCGAGCATGTACTGCTGGCCCGTCAGGTCGGGGTCGAGCACATCGTGGTGGCCCTCAACAAGGCCGACGTCGGCGACCCGGAGCTGCTCGACCTGGTCGAGCTGGAGGTCCGCGAGCTGCTCACGGCCCAGGGCTACCCCGGCGCCGAGCTGCCGGTGGTCCGGGTCTCCGGGCTGCGCGCGCTGGCCGGGGACCCGGAGTGGACGGCCGCGCTGGTCGCCCTGCTCGACGCGGTGGACACCCATGTCCCCACGCCGGTCCGCTACACCGACGCGCCGTTCCTGCTGCCGGTGGAGAACGTGCTCACCATCACCGGGCGAGGCACGGTCGTCACCGGCGCGGTCGAGCGCGGCCGGGTTCGGATGGGCGACCGGGTCAGCGTGCTCGGCCTCGGCGGCGAGGAGCTCTCGACCGTGGTCACCGGCGTCGAGACCTTCGGACGGACGATGGAGTCCGCCGAGGCCGGCGACAACGTCGCGCTGCTGCTGCGCGGGGTGCAACGCGGCCAGGTGCGGCGCGGCCAGGTGGTCGCCGAGCCCGGCAGCATCGCGGTGCACCGGCGCTTCACGGCGAGGGTCTACCTCCTCGGCACCGCCGAGGGCGGCCGCCGGACGCCGATCGCCACCGGCTACCGCCCGCAGTTCTACCTGCGGACCGGCGACGTCGTGGGCGACGTGACGCTGCACGGCGAGGCGGGCGTCGCGCGTCCGGGCGAGACGGTCGAGGTGACCGTCGAGCTGGGCCGCCCGGTCCCGCTGGAGCCGGGCCTCGGCTTCGCGGTCCGCGAGGGCGGCCGCACGGTCGGCGCGGGCAACGTCACCGCGCTGCTCGACTGACCGGCCGGTGGCGGGCGGGGGTTCGCCGCCCGCCGCCCGTCGCCCGTCGCCCGCCGATCGTGCGAACGACCAACTGCCGCCGGATACCTGGATCATGCGCACGATGATGCCACGGTGCGGGGCAGCCGGGAGGCGTCGTCGAGGACCCAGACCATGCTGCGGCCGACCTCGGTGGCGGTGACCGGCTCGTCGGGCTCGATCCGGTCGAGCCGGTAGCCGAGTCGGCGCGGAACGGCCGAACTGCGGACGTTGGCCTCGTCGCAGTGGATCTCCATCCGCTCGGTGCCGGGCAG
The DNA here is from genome assembly GCA_963743515.1 of uncultured Actinomycetota bacterium. GTDB lineage: Bacteria > Actinomycetota > Actinomycetes > Streptomycetales > Streptomycetaceae > Streptacidiphilus. The sequence goes on along the minus strand of CAVUQN010000026.1, from coordinate 89,347 downwards.
CGCCAGGCCGATGGTGCTCAGCGCGGCGGCGGCCTGGCCGGCGATGCCGCGGCCGACCTGGTCGGAGCGCAGCCAGTAGCCGATCTCCAGCACGCCCGGGCCGTCGCCGCCGAACATCGCGCACCCGCCCAGGACCGTCGGCGCGCCCTCGGCCGGAGTGACCAGGTAGCCGAAGGCCTCACCCGCCTCCCAGCTCTCGTCCTGGGCGGTGCGGTGCATCGCGGTCCTCCAGGGTCGGCACCTGCTGTGCCCAGGCGAGCCAGATCCGCAGGTGGTCGAGGTCGGCCGCGAGCGCGTCGTTGAACGCCTGGTCGGGGACGAGCGAGCGGCGCCGCAGGACCAGGCCGGAGGGGAGCGGAACCAGCTCCGGCGGAAGCGTTGTGCCTGCGGAGGTGTCCATCGCCCTCAGCTCCTTCAACTGCAGATCAGCGGTTGCGTGTTGACAGCCTCATGGCACCAGCGGGCGGTCGGCAAGGGCAGGCAGCCGCAACGGAAACACGTTGGCGGGCCTGGCCCGGTCTGTGCCAGGATCGGCGGCGTTCCACCCGATGCACGTTCCACCCGATGCGCACAGAGCAGGAGAAGGCCATTTCGACCGCCCGCGAGTTCACTCCGCTGAGCCGCTGACGCGTCTGCACCACCGCCCCGGCGACGGCGGTCCGCTCCGTGCGGATCCTCCTCGGTCCGGAGGTGTCGGCGGCATGTCCGATGTCATTCACATGCCTCGAGAAGGACCTTCACCGTGGACTTCGACGTCCAGAACCACCTGCGCAGCCGTGCGCTGCGCTCCGCCGACCACTTCCGGGTCGGCCCGTTCGTGGTCAACTACAGCCCCGAGCGCTCGAACCCCTTCTACAACTACGCCATCCCCGACGACCGGGCGACCCCCTCGGCCGAGGACGTCGCCGCCCTGGTCGAGGCGTTCCACGCCCGCGACCGGGTGCCGCGGCTGGAGTACCTGCCGGTCTGCGCACCCGAGGTCGAACCGGTGCTGCTGGCGGCGGGCTTCGCCGCCGAGAACCGGGCGGCCGTGATGGTCTGCTCGGCGCACACCCTGCTCCTGCCGCCGCCGGTCGACGACGGCGTCCGGCTCCAGGAACCCCGGGAGGACGCCGAGTTCCTGGCCGTCGCGGGCGTCCAGCACCTCGGCTACGGCGAGTCAGGACCGCTCGACCCGGGGTCGGCCGCCCGGCTGCGGGGCACTGCCGACGGCGGCGGGGTGGTCGTGCTGGCCACCGCCGCCGACGGGTCGCCGGTCGGCGGCGGGATCTGCACCCCGCCCTCGGACGGGCTCACCGAGCTGGCGGGTCTGGCCGTGGACACCGGGCACCGGCGGCGGGGCATCGGCGCCGCCGTCTCCGCCCGGCTGACCGGGACCGCGCTGGCACGCGGCTGCCGGCTGGTCTGGCTGGAGCCGGGGGAGCCCGCGATCGGCCGGATGTACGCCCGGATCGGCTACCGCGTGGTCGGTGAGAAGCTCAACATCCGGCTCCGGCAGAGCCGCTAGCCGCCGCCGGAGGAGCGCTGTCAGTGGCCGGGGATACAGTGGCGGCACGCTGAATCGTACGGAGAGGAGTGGGCTGTGTCCGTCTCCTGGATGACCCTGGCCACACCGCTCCCCAGCGGCCCGGTCCGGGTGGGGATAACCGCCGCAGGCGTGGCCTCGGTCAGTTTCGAGAGCGGCGAGCGCAACGGCCCGCCGCTCGTCGACACCGTACAACCGGGGGACGAACCGAAGGCGGCGCTGGTCGCCCGGCACTTCGCCGAGTACTTCGCCGGCACGCGGCGCGAACTCGGGCTGCCCGTGGACTGGCGGCTCACCACCGCCGGTCCGCAGCGCAGCGTGCTGCAGACGCTGGAACGCACCGTGGGCTGGGGGAGCACCGTCAGCTACGGCGAACTCGCGGTCCGCAGCGCGGTGTTCACCGCCGAGATCGAGGCCGGGAGCCTCGGTCCGGCGGCCCGCGCGGTCGGCTCGATCATGGGCTCCAACCCGTTGTTCCTGCTGGTGCCCTGCCACCGGGTGGTCGCGGCGGACGGGCTGGGCGGCTTCGGCGGCGGCCCGGTCGGGATGGAGGTCAAACGCTGGCTGCTCACCCTGGAGGGGGTACTGCCGCCCACGCTCGACTGGACCGGCCCCGGCTGAGGTCCGCGGCTGAGGTCCGCGGAGCCGGGTGTGCGGCTAGCGCTTCTTCGCCGCCGCGACGATCTTCTCGGTGGTGTGGAAGAACCGCGCCGTGGCGGTCACCCCGAAGGTCTTCTCGACCGCCGCGACCGGGTTGGCGCCGAGCCGTCCGCCCCGCAGCCGGGAGAGGACGAAGGCCTCGCCGTCGGTGGCGGCGAGCAGTTCCCAGTCGCCCTTGGCGGAGCGCAGCGGCAGCTCCGCGCCGACCAGGGGCGCGGAGAGGAAGGCGATGCTGAGCCGGATCTCCGGGGTGACCTCGATGCCGGCGAAGGGCGCCGCCGCGAGCGCCGCCTCGACCTCGGCGACGGTCCGCAGCACGGTCGGGATCGCGAAGCCGAACTCCTGCTCCAGCCGCTGCTCGACGGCGGCGGTCAGCTCTGCCCGCGCCCGGGCCGAACCGGGGTCGAGGTCGCTGTCGAAGAAGACGTTGCCGCTGGCGATGTAGGTGCGGACCCGGTCGAGTCCCATGCCGGTGAGCAACTCCCGCAGCCTGGCCATCTCGACCCTGCGCCCGCCGAGGTTGACCGCGCGCAGGAACCCGATCCAGGTCGTGCTCCCGGTGCCAGGGGTCGCGCCGCTCATTCAGCCGATCCTCTCCAGCAGGCTCACCTGGATGTCCGAGCGGTGGTAGGTGTGGACGACCCGGTAGCGCGCGAGCAGTGCCGCCTGCTCGGCCGACTGCCACGGGGTCAGCACAGTGGTCGGGTACTCCACGGCCAGCCAGATCCGCTGCGGCGCGGTCGCCAGGCAACTGGCCGGGTCGGCGCAGGGAGTCGCGTAGTAGGAGCCGTTCTGCTGCGCGGTCCGGCTCACGAAGACCTGGTCCAGCGGCACCCGTCCGTACAGGTAGTAGTCGACGCCCAGGTCGACCATCATCGCGCCGTGGGTCAGGAAGACCAGCCCGTCCCCGGGCTGGGCCTGGGCCGCCAGCACATCGGCCGTGCCCTGGTAGGAGAGGTAGCCGGGGCTCTGCCCGATCGGGATGTCGCTCCACTCGTGCGCCGCGTAGCTCCGGATCGCGGTCTGGCTGGGCCAGATCGCGACCAGCGCCAGTGCCGACAGCACGACGGCCGCGACCGGCCGGGCGCCCCGCCGCCGCAGTAGTGGCAGCCGCACCCGCTCGGCCAGCAGCGCCGCCGCGCCGACCAGGCCCGCCCCGGCCAGGACCGACCAGGCGACCAGCGTGAAGAGCAGGTAGCGGGCGATGAAGTACGAGGTGCCGAGCTGCGAGATCAGCGCGACCGCGACGATCGGCAGGACCGCGCTGGAGACGATGAAGACCGTCGCTTCGCGCTTCCGCTCGCGCAGCAGCGGCGCCAGCACGCCCAGCACCACCAGCACTCCGGCGATCAGGGCGGCGCTGCGGGAGGCGTACAGGGTGATCCACAGCGAGTAGCCGACATGCAGCGGATCCGCGAGATCCGGCGCCTTCAGCCAGGAGAGCTGCGTCTTGACCTGCGAGTGCCCGATCAGCATCAGCGGCGAGGCACACACCACCGCGAGCAGGACCGCGCCGCCGAACCAGACCAGCGGACCGCGCCGCCCGTCCCGCCGCACCCGCAGCAGCACCGCGGCCAGGTGGCCGATGAGGCAGGACAGCGCGACCACGTGCGCCAGTGCGACCAGCACCAGGGCGGCGGTGTAGGCCAGCCAGCGGCCCCGGCTGCCGGTCTTCTCCAGCGCCCTGAGCAGCAGGAAGGTCGCCAGCGCCACCGCGAACACGGCGAGCGCGTAGGCCCGGATCTCCTGCCCGTACCGGGAGATGCCCGGGGTCAGCGCGAAGGCGAGACCGGCGGCCAGCCCGCTGGCGTTGCCGTAGAGCCGGGCGCCGATCTGCGCGGTGAGCACTGCCGCCGCGGCCATGGCGATCACCGAGGGCAGCCGCAGCGCGATCAGCGAGTCGCCGAAGAGGCTGGTCCAGAAGTGCAGCAGCACATAGTAGAAGCCGGTCGAGGCGTCCACATGGCCGAGCAGCTTGAACAGGTCGCCGAGGCTGCGGGAGGAGGCGCTGACCGAGGCGATCTCGTCGCGCCAGAGCTCCGGCTTGGCGACCTGGTAGAGGCCGAGGAGCAGCGCCAGCACCCCGGGGTACACGGCCGTCCAGCCCAGCCGCCGCGTGGACAAAGGTCCGTTGAGCCGCCAGGACGGAGACTCGGTGGGGAGGGGATGGGCGGAGGTGGTCACGTGATCCTTCGAAGCCGTCACATTTGTCGGGGGGTCTCGAGGGATGGTACAGGCCCGAAACACACACAAGTTGTGAGACAGGTGTGGCCGCGCCGGTCTCGGACCGGCGCGGCCACGGGCCCTGCGGGCGTGTTCCCGGAGTATCCAGGTCCGCGCGTCGCCGGATTACCAGGCGTAGTCCTCGGGGGCGGTGCGGTGGCCCGGGAAGATCTCATCCAGCCGGGTAAGCGCGTCCGCGTCGAGGGTGACCTCCAGCGCCGCCAGCGCGGTGGTCAACTGCCCCGCCGTGCGCGGACCGACGATCGGCGCGGTGACGGCCGGCTGGTGCAGCAGCCAGGCCAGCGCCACCGTCCCGGGCTCGTGTCCGAGCTTGTCGCAGAAGTCCTCGTAGGACTGGAGCTGGTCGCGCTGCGCGGCGGTCAGCTTCTCCGCGCGGTCGGCGCTGCGCCCGCCCTTCTCGCCGGCCTTGCGCAGCACGCCGCCGAGCAGGCCGCCCTGGAGCGGGGACCAGGGGATCACGCCGAGGCCGTGGTACTGGGCCGAGGGCAGTACCTCCAGCTCGACGGTCCGGGCCAGCAGGTTGTAGAGCGACTGCTCGGCGACCAGGCCGAGGTAGCCGCGCCGCTCGGCGGCGGCCTGCGCGGTGGCGATGTGCCAGCCGGCGAAGTTGCTGCTGCCGGCGTAGAGGATCTTGCCCTGGGCGACCAGCACCTCCATGGCCTGCCAGATCTCGTCCCAGGGCGTGGCCCGGTCGACGTGGTGCATCTGGTAGAGGTCGATGTAGTCGGTGCTGCAGCCGCGTGAGGCTGGCGTCGCAGGCGCGACGGATGTTCAGCGCGGAGAGCTTGCCGCTCGTTCGGCCACTCCTCGCCGCCGGGACCGGGCATCCCGCCGTAGAGCTTGGTGGCGAGGACGGTCTGCTCGCGCCGGCCGCCGCCCTTGGCGAACCAGCGGCCGATGATCTCCTCGGTCCGGCCCTTGTTCTCGCCCCATCCGTAGACGTTGGCGGTGTCGAAGAAGTTGATGCCCTCCTCGAGGGCGGAGTCCATGATCGCGTGCGAGTCGGCTTCGTCGGTCAGCGGACCGAAGTTCATCGTGCCCAGGCAGAGGCGGGACACGGACAGGCCGGTACGGCCGAGAGAGGTGTACTCCATGGACCCACCCTTGCGTCGGGAGGTCCCGCTGTCGAGACCCTTCAGCAACTTGGCCGATCAGGGAGCACGGATCACGGGGCACGAAGGGGGTGCCGTAGAATGGTCGGCATCTGAAGGGGAGTAGCCCGCACCGGAACGTCGACATACTGGCTGGCACCCGCTCGCGGGGACCGCCCGGCGCCCGGGGCACCGCTGCGACGGTGCTGGTGAGACCTTCGGCCGTTGTGCTCCAGCCTGCCCACCAGCCGCCCGAGCACCGACGTGCCGAGGCGTCCCCGCAAGCGGGTCCGGCAGGCACGACGGTGCGACCGACCTCCCGAGGACCTCCCGACGTGAGCATCACCGTCGCCGCCATCACCTTCGGCATCATCTTTCTGGCCGAACTCCCCGACAAGACCGCCCTGGCCAGCCTGGTGCTCGGCACCCGCTACCGGGCGAGCTACGTCTTCGCCGGCATCGCCGCCGCCTTCGCGGTCCATGTCGGCCTCGCCGTCGCGGCCGGCAGCCTGCTGTCGCTGCTCCCGCACCGCTGGCTGGAGGCCGTCGTCGGCCTGCTGTTCCTGGGCGGCGGGCTGATGCTGCTGCTGCAGAAGGAGGAGACGGAGGACGAGGAGGGCACCGCGAAGGAGCCCGCCTCGAAGAGCTTCTGGCGGGTCGCCGGGATTGGCTTCGTGATGGTGCTGGTCGCCGAGTTCGGCGACCTGACCCAGATCACCACGGCCAACCTGGCCGCGAAGTACGCCGACCCGCTGGCGGTCGGCATCGGGTCCTGGCTGGCCCTGTGCGCCGTGGCCGGGGTCGCCATCGTCGGTGGGAAGAAGCTCATGGAGCACGTCCCGCTGCGCGTGATCACCAAGGTGGCGGCCGCGGTGATGCTGGTGATGGCCGGGGTCAGCATCGTCGGCGCGATCACCGGCTGACCGGGCCGGCGCCGCGGTGGCGCTACTGGCCGGACCCGCCCTGCTGGTCGTACATCTGCTGGAGTGCCGCGGCCATCGCGGCCTGGCTGGCCGGACCGTAGACCCCGCTCGGGTCGCCCGTGACGTCGTACCAGTCCTGGAACCGGACCACGTCGCGGTAGGTGCGCTGGTCGAAGCTGCCGCTGTCGTCGAGCCCCGGATCCACGTAGAGCTCGGCGAGGTCCTGCTGGAGGGTGACCACGGCGGCTCCGCTGTCGCCGTAGGAGAGGCTGTCGGAGGGGGAGCTGCTGCTCGACGCCCCGGCGGAGGCCCCGGCCGTCGGGCCGACGGAGGCCGGGGCCCCGGTGGAGCTGCTGGTCACCGGAGTACTGCTGGTGCTGTGCGTCGGCACCGAGGACGCGGTCGTCGGCGCCGCCGCAGCGCTCGTCGGCGCGGCGGCGGAGCGGGTCGGAGTGACGGCGGAGGGGGAGGCGGAGACCGAGGTGGAGGGACTGGCACTGCCTCCGGCTGCGCCGGTGGCCGTCGGCAGCGGGGCGGTGACGCCGGGCTGGGGCTGGGCGTAGTCCACCGGATGGCCGCCCAGCATCGTCGGTATCAGCGCCGCCGCCACGCCGAGCCCGGAGATGGCGACGACGGCGGCCCCGATCAGCACGCTGTTGCGCGAGGGACCGCGCCGCCCGCCGCGCTGCGGCTGCGGCCCGGAGCCCCGGGGCGCGGAGCCGTGCCCGCCCCGAGGGGGCGCGCCCGCACCGCCGCCGGGACGGGGCGCCGCCGGCACCGGCGGCAGCAGCTGCGTCGGGCCCTGGTACCCGCCGGACCCCGGCAAGGTCTCACTGCTGAGCACCTCGCCGCTGAGCGCGGTGCCGACGGTGCCCGCGTCCGCGCGGAAGTACGGCCGGACCAGCTCCGGTCCGCCGACGACCGGAATGACCGCGGTCTCCGAGTCAGTTCCGGCGCGCCAGCCGCAGGCGCAACCGCTGTCGTCCTCCGTGAGCGTCTCGGCGCATCTGCCGCAGTACCGGACCGTCATCCCATCCCCCCGCTGTGGTCGAACGGGGACCGATTATGCAGGATGGCCGCGCGCGGTGATACCCGCGTCCGGCTTTCCCGGTCCCCGCTGCCACCGGGCGGGGGTCAGCGGGACAGCACCTGGCCCGGTGCGTCCATCGAGTTGTCGGCCAGCTCGCGCAGCATACTCAGCAGATCGGCGTGCTGGTCCTCGGACCAGCCCTCCAACTTCTCGTTGAGCAGCGCGCGCCGGGCCTCGCTGAGCCGGGCGACGATGGACTCGCCCGCCGGGGTGAGGGTGAGCATCCCGTCGGTGCCCTTCTGGACCCGGCCGGCCGAGATCAGCGCGTCGAGCTTGGGCCGGACCACGTCGAGGCCGAGCTTGTTGCGGCGGCAGATCTCCTCCTCCGTCACCGGCCCGGCCTGGTGCAGTCGGAACAGCCCGTAGGCGTGCGGGACGCTGATGTTCAGGTTGGCCCGGTCGATCGCCCGGCCGTAGCGCTCCCAGATGTTCTCCTTGCTGGAGAGCCGGGTGATCATACGTTCGATCTCGTCGGCGGAGCTGCGGAAGGTCGGCAGCCCGGCCGCCTCGCCCGGTTCGGCGGACCGGTTGGCGGTGCGCAGCGGGACCTCGCGCAGGAACAGCGAGAGCACGAAGGCGACCACCCCGATCCCGGCCGCGACCAGGTACACGGTCTGCAGCGAGACCGCGAAGAGGTGCAGGAACGGCTCGATCAGCGGCTTGTCGGCCGGCGGGGCCTTCTGCACGATGGTCGGGTCGGCCAGCACCTGCTGCACCGGGAAGTGCGGCGAGAGCGTCCCGTCCTTGAGCGCAGCGGTGATCTTGGAGTTGAGCTGGTTGTTCAGCACGGTGCCGAAGATCGAGGCGCCGAAGGAGCCGCCGATGGAGCGGAAGTAGGTGACCCCGGAGGTGGCGGTGCCCAGGTCGGCGAAGGGCGAGGAGTTCTGCACGGCGATGATCAGGACCTGCATCACCAGCCCCAGCCCCAGGCCCAGCACCAGCATGTCCAGGCCCATGATCACCGAGCTGGTCTTCTCGTCCACCCTGGACAGCAGCACCAGTGAGACCACGATCAGCGCGGTCCCCATGATCGGGTAGATCCTGTACTTCCCGGTGCGGCTGATCAGCTGGCCGGTGCCGATCGAGGTGACCAGCAGGCCCGCCATCATCGGCAGCAGCCGAAGCCCGGAGACGGTCGGCGAGTTGCCGTTGACCACCTGCATGTAGAGCGGGATGTAGGAGAGCGAGCCGAACATGCACAGGCCGATCACGAAGCCCATGCCGCAGCAGATCGAGAACACCGAGTTCCGGAACAGCCGCAGCGGCAGCACCGGCTCCTCCACGCGCTGCTCGACCATGATGAACGCGATGATCAGCAGCACCGCGGCGATGCCGCAGCCCCAGACCTCGACCGAGTTCCAGGCCCAGGTGGAGCCGCCGAGGCTGGTGATCAGCACCAGGCAGGTGGAGGCGGCGGCCAGCAGGAAGGTGCCCAGGTAGTCGATGCTGGGCCGGGTCTCCGGGTGGTGCGCCTTGAGCGCCACCGTGATCACCGCGAGCGCCACTGCGGCGACCGGGAGGTTGACGTAGAAGACCCAGCGCCAGTTCAGGTTGTCCACCAGGAACCCGCCGAGCAGCGGTCCGACCACCGAGGAGACGCCGAAGACCGCGCCGATGATCCCCTGGTAGCGGCCCCGGTCGCGGGGCGGCACCACGTCCGCGATCACGGCCATCGCCAGCACCATCAGCCCGCCGCCGCCCAGGCCCTGGACGGCGCGGAAGATGATCAGCTCCTCCATGTTCCGGGACTGGCCGCAGAGGACCGAGCCGACCAGGAAAATGACGATGCTGACCATGAAGACGTACTTGCGGCCGAAGAGGTCGCCGAGCTTGCCCCAGAGCGGGGTGGTCGCGGTGGCGGCCAGCATGTAGGCCGTGACCACCCAGGAGAGGTGGTTGGCGCCGCCCAGGTCGCCGACGATGGTGGGCAGTGCGGTGGAGACGATGGTCTGGTCCAGCGCCGCCAGGAACATCCCCAGCATCACGCCGACGAAGACCAGCCTGACCTGGCGCTTGCTCTCCTGGGGAGAGCCGAGGGACGCGGGGGAGGCCCCGGAGACGGCCGGATGCTGCTCGTCCGCTGTGTACTCCTGGGACATCGACCCCTCCGCTGCCTGGTGGACTGACCATCAGGCTTTCAGCGGAGGCGGCGGGCTGCCCGTCGGGAAGTCCGAACGGACGAACGGACGCCCCGTCAGGCACCTCGGGTGCCTCGGGCGTACTGCCCCTACACGTAATGGCCCCTACACGTAGCGAACCTGGAGCTCCTTGATCCCGTTCAGCCAGGCGGAGCGCAGTCGGCGCGGCTCGCCGGCCAGCCGGATGCCGGGGACGGCGTCGGCGATGGCGTTGAAGACCAGGTCCAGCTCCAGCCGGGCGAGGTTGGCGCCCAGGCAGAAGTGCGGTCCGCCGCCGCCGAAGCCCAGGTGCGGGTTGGGGTCGCGGAGGATGTCGAAGACGTCGGGCCGGTCGAAGACCTCGGGGTCGTTGTTGGCGGAGCTGTAGAAGAGGCCGACCCGCTGCCCGGCCGTGATCTTCGCGCCGCCCAGCTCGACGTCGGTGGTGGCGGTCCGCTGGAAGGACATCACCGGGGTGGCCCAGCGGACGATCTCGTCGGCGGCGGTCTGCGGCCGGCGCTCCTTGTAGAGCTCCCACTGCTCGGGGTGGGTGAGCAGGGCGTGGATGCCGTGGCTGGTGGCATTGCGGGTGGTCTCGTTGCCGGCCACGGCGAGCAGTAGCACGAAGAAGCCGAACTCGTCCGAGCCGAGGTTGCCCTGCCCCTCGGCGTTGACCAGCTGGGTGACGATGTCGTGGGCCGGACAGCCTTTGCGCTGCTCGGCGATGCCCATGGCGTACATCATCAGCTCGACCGCGGACTCGGTGCCGATCTCCGGAGTGATCGCCAGCTCGGGGTCGTCGTAGGAGACCATCTTGTTGGTCCAGTCGAAGATCCGGGCCCGGTCCTGCTGCGGCACGCCGATCAGCTCGGCGATCGCCTGGAGCGGCAGCTCGCAGGCGATGTCGCGGACGAAGTCGCCGCTGCCCTCGGCCCGCGCGGCGGCGACGATCCGCTCGGCGCGGTCGCGCAGGGCGTCCTGGAGCGCGTTCACGGCGCGCGGAGTGAACCCGCGCTGGACGATCTGCCGCAGCCGGGTGTGCTCGGGCGGGTCCATGTTGAGCATGATCAGCCGCTGGCCGTCGATGCCGGAGCGGTCCATGCCCGGGTGGAAGCGGATGATCGCGGTGTTGAGGGTGGAGGAGTAGGTCTCCGGGTGGACCGAGACCTCCTTGACGTCGGAGTGTCGGGTGACCGCCCAGTAGCCGCCGTCGTCGAAGCCGGTGGTGCCCGGCTCCTGCGGTATCCAGCGCACCGGCTCGGTGCTGCGGAGCAGCGCGAACTCCGGGAGCGGCACCCGGGTCTGGTTGAGGCCCGGGTCGGTGAAGTCGAAGCCGTCGGGCAGCGCGGGGCACGTCATCGGGGGCCTCCGAGTCATCTGACACTGCGTCAGGTATCGACTCGACAGTAGTAACACGTTCTAGTCGGTGCAAGAGCCTTGCGCGGACCGACGCACGCGGAATAGAAAGGTGCGCAGAACTAGAACGCGTATCAGTTCTCTTGAGTTCAATGGGCGCCCGGAGGACGAGTCATGGCCGCTGAACCCGTCATCGTCGAAGCAGTGCGCACCCCCATCGGCAAGCGGGGTGGGGCGCTTGCCAACCTGCATCCCGCCTACCTGCTGGGCGAGACCTTCCGCGAACTGCTCGCCCGGACCGGGGTGCAGCCCGACGTCGTCGAGCAGATCGTCAGCGGGACGGTCACCCACGCCGGCGAGCAGTCGATGAACCCCGCGCGGAACGCCTGGCTGGCGATGGGCCTGCCGTACGAGGTCGCCGCCACCACCGTGGACTGCCAGTGCGGTTCCTCGCAGCAGGCCAACCACATGGTCGCCAACATGGTGCAGGCCGGGGTCATCGACGTCGGGATCGGCTGCGGCGTCGAGTCCATGTCCCGGGTGCCGCTGGGCGCGGGCTCCGCGCACGGGCCCGGACGGCCGTTCCCGGAGGAGTGGAACGTCGACCTGCCCAACCAGTTCGAGGCGGCCGAGCGGATCGCCAAGCGGCGCGGCCTCACCCGCGCGGACGTCGACCGGCTCGGCCTGGTCTCCCAGCAGCGGGCGGCGGAGGCCTGGGCCGAGGAGCGGTTCAAGCGCGAGACCTACGCGGTCCAGGTGCCCACCACCGAGTCGGAGCAGCTGGCCGGGCAGGGCATGTGGCGGCTGTTCGACATGGACGAGGGGCTGCGCGACACCTCGGCCGAGGCGCTGGCCGGGCTGCGCCCGGTGATGCCCTCGGCGATCCACACCGCCGGGAACTCCTCGCAGATCTCGGACGGAGCGGCGGCGGTGATGTGGGCCTCGCGCCGCGCGGCCCGCGCCCTCGGACTGACCCCGCGCGCCCGGATCGTCGCCCAGGCCGTCGTCGGCACCGACCCGCACTACCACCTGGACGGGCCGATCGACGCGACCCGCGCGGTGCTCGGCAAGGCCGGGATGCGACTCGCGGACATGGACCTGGTCGAGATCAACGAGGCATTCGCCTCGGTGGTGCTGTCCTGGGCCCAGGTCATGGACGCCGACCTGGAGAAGGTCAACGTCAACGGCGGCGCGATCGCCCTGGGCCACCCGGTCGGCTCCACCGGCGCCCGGCTGATCACCACCGCGCTGCACGAACTGGAGCGCACGGACAAGGAGTTCGCGCTGGTCACGATGTGCGCCGGCGGCGCGCTGGCGACCGGGACGATCCTGCAGCGGCTGTAGCGCGGGAGCGCGGGTTCGGGGGCCGAAAACCGGTCGCTGCCCCGGACGCCGCGCACTACGCTCGCGCGCATGCCCAGCAACCGCCCCGCGCCCGTGCCCGCGCCCATGCCCGTGCCCGTGCTCTGGCTCTGCGGCCCCTCCGGCGTCGGCAAGTCGACCGTGGGGTGGGAGCTCTCCGCCCAGCTGAACGCGGCCGGGATCAGCACCGCCTACCTCGACCTCGACCAGATCGGGCTGTGCTACCCGGCCCCGGCGGACGACCCCGACAACCACCGGGTCAAGGTGCGGAACCTGGCCGCGATGTGGCCGGCGTACCGGTCGGCGGGGGCGGAGTGCCTCGTCCTCTCCGGCGGCGTGGTCACCCGAGAACTGGTTCGCACCTACGCCGATCCGCTCCAGGGAACGGAGTTGACGCTCTGTCGACTTCGGGTCGGGCACGACGCCCTCCGGGCCCGGATCGAGCACCGGGGCTGGCTGACCCACCTGGCCGACGAGTCGGTGGCCGAGGCCGACGCGCTGGACCGCAGCGACTTCGCGGACCTGACCGTCGATACGGACGGCCTGCCGGTCGCCGAGGTGGCCCGCCGGGTGCGCGCGGCGGTCGGTGACCGGCTGCGGCCGGCGTCCGCCGCCCCGGCCGCCGACGGCGCTGCCCCGGCCGGCGGCCGGGTGACGACTGCCCCTGCCCCCTTGCTCTGGCTCTGCGGTCCCACCGGCGTCGGCAAGTCGACGGTCGGCTACGACCTCTTCACCCAGGTCCGGACGGGCGGCGTCAAGGTCGTCTATGTCGACCTCGGCCAGATCGGCTTCCTCCGCCCCGCGCCGGCCGACGACCCCGGCAACCACCGGCTGAAGGCCGCCAACCTCGGCGCCATGTGGCCGGTCTTCCAGGAGCACGGGGCCCGCTGCCTGGTCGTCTCCGGCCAGGTGGACGACCACAACGTGGTCAAGACCTACCGCAGCGCGCTGCCGGACTCCGAACTGACGTTGTGTCTGCTCACCGCTCGGCACGAGCAGTTGACCGAGCGCATCCTTCGGCGCGGGCGCGGCGGCGGCCCGCCCATTCCCGGCGACGAGCTGCGCGGCCGACCCGAGCAGGCCCTGCGCGGAGTCGCCGACCGGGCTGCGGACGAGGCCGACACGCTGGCCCGCGTCGGCTTCGCCGACCTGGACGTGGCCACCGACGGCGTCCCCTCCGCCGAGGTGGCCGCCTTGGTCCGCAGCCGGGCCGGCGACTGGCCGGGCCTGCCTGCCGCCGAGTAGCCGCCGCAACCGGGGATATGCGGGCAGGCAGGTGAAAGCGGGTGGCGGCGGGCATGGCCGCAGCCGGTCGTGGCTACGGGTTCCAGGAACGGGTCTCTGCTCGAAGGGGCCCATTCGACGAAGGGACTCCCATGCGACGGCAGCGAATCCTCGGTGCGGGCGTGCTGGCGGTGGCGCTGACTGCCTTCCTCGGCGGGCCCGCCCGGGCCGCCGACGGCACGACGGTGACGGTGGTCGGTCCCTCCGGCGGTGTCGTCGCCCACTGCCCGGCCGGACTGCGGCCAGGCCCGTGGACCCTGACCAACGGTGACGGCAGCCCGCTCGGCCCCGGTCAGCGGTGGGACTGGACGGTGACCGGCGGGGAGACGGGTATCGGCGCGTGGATCGCGCCGTACGACCACTCCCCGCCGCCGCCCGTCACCATCAGACTGACGCTGACCTGCATCTGCTGACCGCCCGGCACCGACCGGAGCACCGGGCTGCTCGCGGGCGCCGCCGGCGTGCTGCTGGTGGCCGGCGGCGCAGCAGTGGTCCTCACCCGCCGCCGCAAGGGCGGCGGCTCGCACAGCTGATCCGTCCTCAAGGAGCCCGGGCAGGGTGCTCAGGGGTGCATCTGCGCGCCCTTGAGCACCTTGTCCACCACGTTCCGGGGCCCGTGGACGGCGATGCCGACCGGGTCGAGGCCGTCCGTGCCGACGGCGCGCACCGCCGCGCGGTTGTCCCGGTCGTTGCCGGTGCGGAACAGGTCCGTGGTGAACACGGAGTTCGGCAGCGCGCGGGAGCGGGCCCGGCCGTGGGCGGCGGCCAGCGTCTCCTTCGATCCCTGGAAGACCAGCACCGGTTGGCGGAACATCGGCAGGTACTCGGCGCCGTCGCCGTCCCGGTAGGGCTCGCCGATCACCTCGGGCACGGCCGTGCCCAGCCCGCTGACCAGGAAGGCGGTCACGTTCAGCCGCTGCCAGGTTTCGAGGTCGTCGCGCAGCAGGACGGCGATCTTGGTGTCGAAGTGGATCGGAGCCTGCCCGTCCGCCGCCTCTTCGTTGTCGGTTCTCATCTGGATTCCTTCGTGGATACCCCCGGCTTCAGCCGGGGGAGGAAACGGAGCTCCCGCGGAGCGGGGCCGGGGGGGGTGTTGATCCGCCCCCTGGGGGCGGATCAATGTGCTGTGCTGTGAGCTGCGGGTTTGCCGAGCTCTCTGGAGATGTCAGTGGGGGCTTGTAGCGTGCGTTCTGTGGCGGAGAGTTGTGGGGCCGGGGTGGGTGGTGCGGGGCGGCATGCCCGGTACACGTTCCGGCTGCGCGTCTCCTCGCGGGCCCGGACGGCGCTGGAGGGGGAGTGGGGGCGGTGCAGGTGGGTGTGGAACGAGTGCGTGGCCATGTCCAGGAAGGTCCATCGGCACAACCGGGCCCGTCCGGATGACGGGCTGACGTGTGGTCCGGTGGGGTTGAGTGCGATGCTGACGGCGGCGCGTGGGAGCACGCCGTGGTTGGCCGAGGGTGCGTCGGTTCCGCAGCAGCAGACCGTCCGCGACTTCGCCAAGTCCCGCGCGAAGGCGTTGAAGGACGTCAAGGGCCGGCTGCCGGTCGGGCAGCGGGCCGGGATGCCGAACCTGCGGAAGAAGTCCCGGACGCGCGCGACGCTGGAGTACACCCGCCGCGGGTTCCGGATCAGGGACGGGCGGCTGCACCTGGCCGGCGGCATCACGCTGACGGTGGTGTGGTCGCGCGAGCTGCCGTCCGATCCGTCGTCGGTGCGGGTCTACCGCGACCCCTTGGGCCACTGGTACGCCTCCTTCGTCGTCACCGCCCCGGACGTCCAACCCCTGCCGGCGACGGGTGCGGTGATCGGGGTGGACTGGGGCGTGCGGGAGATCGCCACGACCACCAGCGACGCCCACGACCTGCCCCACCCCGAGCACGGGAGGAAGGCGCAGGCGCGGCTGGCGCACTACCAGCGGCAGATGGCGCGCCGTGGGCAGCCGAAGGGCAAGCCCCAGACCAAGGGCTACCGCAAAGCCCGGCAGCGGGCCGCGAAGGCGCACAGGAAGGTCGCTCGGCAGCGCCAGGACACGGCGCGGAAGTGGGCGAGGGCGGTGGTGCGGGACCACGATGAGATCGCGGTCGAGGACTTCAGGCCGACGTTCCTGGCCAAGTCGACCATGGCCCGCAAGGCCGCCGACGCCGCCATCGGCGCCGCGAAGCAGGCACTGGTCGAGGCGGCAGGGAAGTACGGGCGCAGGGTGCACCTGGTGCAGCCCGCGTACACGACGATGGACTGCGGGAACTGTGGTGCGAGAGCCAAGCACCGCCTCCCCCTCTCGATGAGAACGTACACGTGCACTGCCTGCGGCTTCTCGTCCCCCAGGGACAAGAACTCCGCGCGGGTGATGCTCGTCCGGGCTGGTCTCAACCCGGCTGATGCCGATCGCACAAGACCCGGACGTCCGCCGGACGCCCGGGCAGCGTGAGTCAGGAATCTCCCTGCTTCAGCAGGGAGAGGAGTCAAGCTTCGAGACTGCGGGTTGTGGGCCCGCCCGGTCTTGTACGTTCTGAGCATGACGTCCCAGCAGGAGATCGTGGCCTGGCGCCCGCCAGTGGCGGGGGTCGTGGAGGTGTTCCACGCCCACTTCGTCGAGCACGCCTACCCCATGCACGTCCACGACGCCTGGACGCTGCTGATCGTCGACGACGGCGTGGTCCGCTACGACCTGGACCGCCACCAGCGCGGCACCCCGAACGACACGGTGAGCCTGCTCCCGCCGCAGGTCCCGCACAACGGCTCACCCGCCACCGCCGCCGGCTTCCGCAAGCGGGTGGTCTACCTCGACCTGACGCAGTTGGACGAGCGCTTCATCGGCCCGGCGGTGGACGCCCCGGACATCATCGACCCCGTGCTGCGCCGAAGCGTCGGCCGGCTGCACACCGCCCTGGCGAACCGGGGAGACGAGTTCGAGGCCGAGAGCCGGCTGGCCCTGATCGGCGAGCGGCTGCGCGAGTGGCTGCGCCCCAGCCCGGCCTTCGGCCGTGCCGTGCCCGACCGGGGCGTCGCCCGCAACCTGCGCGACCTGCTCGACGAGCGGCTGACCGAGGGCATCGCCCTGGACGAGGCCGCGCGCCTGCTGCATGCCCACCCCGCGCACCTGGTAAGGGCGTTCGGGGGCGCCTTCGGCCTCGCCCCGCACCAGTACCTGGTCTCCCGCCGGGTCGACCTGGCCCGCCGCCTGCTGCTGGAGGGCCAACCCGCGCGCGAGGTGGCCACCGCCGCCGGCTTCTACGACCAGTCCCACCTCACCCGCCACTTCAAGCGAGTCGTCGGCACCACCCCGGGCCGCTACGCGAGCACAGCGGCTCCGGCATAGACCGGCGCCCGGGCCGGCGGGCGCACCCCCGTGTCGTCCGTCGGCCCGGTGCGCGGGGTCAGCCCAGGGTGGTGCAGAGGTCCTCGGTCGGGCCCCGGTGGAGCAGTACCTGGGGGTCGCCGTCGGCGTGGATCGCCAGGACCAGACGCCCGGTCAGAACGTAGTGCCCGGCCGCCTGGTAGGGGATTCCGGCGTGGACGCCCATGCCCAGGTGGCCGACGACCACCCAGGTCTGGCTGCCGTCCGGGTGGTAGAAGAGCCAGGCCGTGCCGTCCAGGTTCCGCACCACCGAGGCTCCGGTGGACTCGTCGGTGTAGCGGAAGACCAGGGGGCCGGTGACCTCCTGCTCGGTGGGGTTGCCCGCGCTGTCCCAGGCCAGGTTGCGGATCTCCTCCTGGTCCTGGACCACGGTCCCGGCCAGGGCGAAGGCGCACTCGTCGCCGGCCGGGGAGACGAACGGCGAACTGCGGTAGGGCTGCCAGGGGCCGGGCGCGGTGTCCGGCCGGGTGGCCGCGCTCGCGGGCGCCGCGGCGCCGACCACAGCCGCCAAGGCGATCACGCGCAGCACCACGGCGGTCGCTCGGGACCTGGCGATCAGCGCCGCCTCCGCCTCCGTCCACGCCCGTACCCTGCGGGCGGCGGGGCTGGTCGCCACCCGGCGCGACGGCAAGCAGGTCCTGCACACCTGCACCCCCCTGGGCGCGCGACTGCTCGCGGCACCGGCCACGGCCGGCCGCTGACGTCCGCTCAGCCGGCCGGGCGGATGAGCGACTCGCTGCCGAGAGGGGTGAAGCCGGCGGCGAGGAAGGCGCGGAGGGAGCGGGCGTTGCCGGGGGAGACGGCGGCGAAGACCGGCTCGCTCTTGGGGACCAGGGTCAGCGCGTCGGTCAGCAGCGAGCGGCCGTGGCCCCGGCCGGGCAGCCCCAGTTCGATGCTGAACTCGCGGCGTCCGGCGAGGCCGTCGGCGAGGGTGACGAAGCCGCGCTCGTCGCCGTGGACCTCGACCCGGGTGCGGATGCTGCGGGCGTAGCGGACCCGGGGGTGGTCCTCGACGTCGTGCCGCAGCGCGAGTCCGGACGGGCCGCCGGTGCCGCGTGCCACCAGGACGACGTCGACCTCGCCGATGACCGTGTCCGGTCCGGCGAGCCAGCGCAGGAAGTCCGGCCCCATCGACCGGCCGTAGCCGTCCGGGCGCTGCGCCAGCACCTCGGCCTCGGGGCGGTCGGTGGCGACCACGGCGTGGCCGGTGAAGGCGACCGAGCAGGACAGGCCCCGGCCGAGGCCGGGCAGCACGGTCACGCCGCCGTCCACCGGCGGGAAGCGGTTGTCGGCGGCCTCCAGCAGGATGCGCAGCAGCGGGTGCGGGGTCCTGGCGGCGGTGCGGTCCATGTCGATCATCCTAGAGAGGCGCTGGTCGGGGCTGCGACGTCACCCGGCTCCGTCGGCTCGAAGGTGGCCGAGGCGGCGAACGCGGCGCGGCGGGAGGCCCGCCGCAGGGCGTGCAGCAGCGGCGCGCCGAGGCTGAGGCAGAGGACGGCGGTGAGCACGCTGCGCGGGATGTCCCAGCCCATCGCGGTGGTGAAGTGGTACGCCAGGAAGCGGACCAGGTTGGCGTGGAGCGGGGCACCGGGGACGAAGGAGACGCCGGTGCCCATGCCGAGGATGTAGGGCCAGCCCTGGAGGTCCATCACCAGCCCGTACAGCTCGGCCGAGACCGCGCCGTAGAGGGCGAGCAGCCACAGCTCGCGGCGTCCGCGCAGCTCGGCCGGGCGCGGGAGCAGCCCCGCGCCGAGGCAGACCCAGCCCATGGCGAGCATCTGGAACGGCAGCCAGGGGCCGACGCCGCCGGTGAGCAGCGCGGAGGCGAACATCGAGATGTTGCCGAGGACGAATCCGAAACCGGGGCCGAGTACCCGTCCGGACAGGACCATCAGGAAGAACTGCGGCTCAAGACCGGCGGTCCCGGCGCCGAGCGGGCGCAGCGCCGCGCCGGCGGCGGCGAGGACGCCGAGCAGGGCGATGGACTTGGCCTCGAGCCCGGCCTGGCCGCCGGTGGTGACCCGGCCCTCGGCGATCTGCGCGACCACGACCGCGAGCAGCAGCGGCAGCAGCCCGGCGAACAGCCAGGGGGCGTCGGTGGAGTGGGCCAGGCTGGAGGTGGGCCGGGCCAGCAGCGGCCAGCCGAAGGCGACGACGCCGACGGCGCTGGTGAGCAGCAGCATCGCGGTCGAGCGGCGGCCCAGCGGGACGGGGCGGGCGAGGGGTGCGGGGGCGGTGCCCGCGGCGGCGGTCACCGTGCATCCTCGGGCGCAGGCGCAGGCGCAGGCGCAGGCGCAGGCGCAGGCGCAGGCGCGGCGAGCGCGAGCGCGGCGGCGACCTGGCTGACGGTCAGCCAGGGCTCCGGGTTGAGCACCTTGGCGACCTGCGGGGCGAAGGCCGGGGAGGAGACCACGACCTCCGGGGTCGGGCCGTCGGCGACGATCTCGCCCTCGGCCAGGATGACGGTGCGGTGGGCCAGTTCGGCGGCGAGCTCGACGTCGTGGGTGGCCAGCAGCACCGCGTGGCCCTCGGCGGCCAGCTCGCGCAGGATCTCGACCAGCCGCGCCTTCGCGGCGTAGTCCAGCCCCCGGGTCGGCTCGTCCAGCAGGATCAGCGCCGGGCGGGCGGTGAGGATGACGGCCAGGGCGAGGGTGAGCCGCTGGCCCTCGGACAGGTCGCGCGGGTGGGTGGAGTCGGGGATGCCGGGCAGCAGGCGCTCGACCAGCGCCCGGCAGGCCCCGGCCGGGGAGCCGGTGTCCTGGTCGGCCGCCGCGCACTCGGCCCGGACGGTGTCGCAGTAGAGCAGGTCCCGGGGCTCCTGCGGGACCAGGCCGACCTTCGGCAGCAGCTGCACCGGCTTGACCCGGTGCGGGGTGAGGCCGCCGACGTCCATCCGGCCGCCGGTCGGGGCGTGCAGGCCGACCAGTGAGCCGAGCAGGGTGGACTTGCCTGAGCCGTTGCGGCCCATCAGCGCGACGATCTCGCCGGGCCGGAGGGTGAGGTCGACCCGGCGCAGCGCGTCCACGGCACCGCGGCGCACGGCCAGCGCGGCGACCGTCGCGACCGGCGCCGTGGTCGTCGCCGAAGCGGACGGTGCGGCGGCCGGGGTCCGCCCGGCGAGCAGCGCGCGCAGCGGCGCGGCGCGGCGGCGGGCGTCCCGGACCGAGAGCGGCAGCGGCGTCCAGCCGGCCGCCCGGCCGAGCGCGACGACCGGTGGGTGGACCGGCGAGACCGCCATCACCTCGGCCGGTGCACCGGCGACCGGCGGCCGACCGCCGCCCGGCAGCAGGATGACCTGGTCGGCGTACTGGACGACGCGTTCCAGCCGGTGCTCGGCGAGCAGCACGGTGGTGCCGAGGTCGTGGACCAGCCGCTGCAGCACCGCCAGTACCTCCTCCGCCGCACCGGGGTCCAGCGCCGAGGTGGGCTCGTCCAGCACCAGCACCTTCGGCTGGACGGTCAGCACCGAGCCGATGGCCACCCGCTGCTGCTGTCCGCCGGAGAGCGTGGCGAGCGGGCGGTCGCGCAGCTCGGCCAGGCCCAGCAGGTCCAGGGTCTCCTCGACCCGGCGCCGCATCACCACCGGCGGCAGGCCCAACGACTCCATGCCGTAGGCGAGTTCGTCCTCGACGGTGTCGGTGACGAAGTGGCCGAGCGGGTCCTGGCCGACGGTGCCGACGACGTCGGCCAGGTCACGCGGACGGTGGGTGCGGGTGTCCCGCCCGGCCACGGTGACCCGGCCCCGCAGCACGCCGCCGGTGAAGTGCGGCACCAGCCCGCTGACCGCGCCGAGCAGCGTCGACTTGCCCGCGCCCGAGGGCCCGACCAGCAGGCAGAGCTCGCCCTCGGGCACGGTGAGGTCGAGCCCCGAGAGGGCCGGGGCGGTGGCGTCCTGATAGGTGACGGAGACCTGTTCGAAGGTGATCATCGACTGTCCTTCGGACCGGAGGAGCGTGCAGTGACTGGGGGCCGGGGCGGGAGCGGGGCCGCGAGCGCGGGCAGCAGGCCGACGGCGACGGCCAGGGCCGGCAGCAGCGGCAGCAGCGGCACGGCGAGCGGGACCACCGGCGGGTTCAGCGCGTCCGTGTAGCCGGGGCCGAGGGTCACCATGACCGCCGCGACCGCCACCCCCGACCCGGAGACCAGCCACTCGCGCAGGCCCCACGGGTCGGGACGGTAGCGGCTGCGTACGGCCCGGCGTCCGCCCAGGGCCAGTCCGGCGACGGCCGCCAGCGTGCCGAGCGCGAGCAGCGGCAACGCCCAGGCGCTGCCGTCCGCGCCCAGCAGCCCGTAGACCGCGACGCAGACACCCAGCAGTCCGGTCAGCGTCAGCGCGGCCGTGGTGCGGCGGACGGCAGGCGGAACGTCGGCGGTGCGGCCGAAGCCCCGGGTGTCCATCGCGGCGGCCAGGCCGACCGAGCGTTCCAGCGCGCTCTCCAGCACCGGGACGCCGACGGTGAGCAGCGCCCGCGCGCCGCGCTCGGTCCGGCCGCGCAGCCGGCGCGCGGCCCGGAGTCGCTGGACGTCGGCGACCAGGTTCGGGGCGAAGGTGAGCGCGACCACCACGGCGACGCCGGCCTCGTAGAGCGCGCCGGGCAGCGAGCGCAGCAGCCGGGCCGGGTTGGCCAGCGCGTTGGCCGCGCCGATGCAGGCCAGCAGCACGGCCAGCATCATCGCCTGGTAGAGCGCGAAGAGCAGTCCTTCGAGGGTGATCGGTCCGCCGATCCGGACGCCCTGGGCCCAGTGCGGCAGCGGCAGTTGCGGGAGGGTGACCAGGATGTGCGTCCCGGGGACGTCCCCGCCGAGGACCACGAAGAACAGCATCCTGATCCCCAGAACCACCAGCCCCAGCTTCAGGAAGGCGCCGTAGGCCCGCGCCCAGGGCGCGTCGGTGCGCCGGGCGGCGACCACGAAGCCGGCCACGGCCGCGATCAGCAGCAGCAGGAACGGGTTGGTGGTGCGCGAGGCGGCGGTGGCCAGACCCAGGGCCCACAGCCACCAGGCACCCGGATGCAGGTGCCTGCTGGGCGGCGGCGGAACGGGCATGGGAGGACGTCCAGTTGCTGGAGGAGACAGGAGGGTGGTGACCGCCGCCCGGAGCGAACCCCGGGCGGCGGTCAGCGCAGGCCGCTGCGGTCAGCGATTGCGGCGGCGGCGGTTCATCGCCAGGGTGCCGCCGATCAGGGCGCCGAAGAACAGCACCCCGATGGCCAGCGCCACCGGGTTCGACTTGGTCGGCTTCGGGGCGGTCCTCTTGGCGGGCGCGGTGGCGGAGGACGACCCGGTGGCCGCCGGGGCCGTGGCCGCGGCACCGCTGACCACCTCGCCGCAACCGCTCTGCGGGTAGCCGGTGATGGCGCACAGGATGCCGTTGCTGTCGTACCGGAGCGGCGGCGACACCTGCGCCAGCAGCTGCGCCGAGCTGGCGTCCTGGGGCAGCGTGGCGCAGAGCGTCAGCTCGGCCGGGGGCGTGGTGCTGCTCCCGGAGTCGGCCGCCGTCCCGTAGTCGATCACCACGGCGACGCGCTTCCTGCCGCTCACCGCCGGGGTGTGCGCGCAGGCGGCGGCGAAGTCCGGGGCGCTGCGCGGCTTCTCGGCCGCGCTGCTGTCCGCGCTGACGCCGAAGCGCCAGCCGTCGACCGAGCCGTCGGCCGGGACGAAGGTGTTCGGTCCCGACTGCTGGTAGGTCCAGCCGCTGCCGGAGCCCTCCCAGAACGACCAGTAGCGGTAGCTGGCGGCGGAGGCCGGGGCGGTGCCGAGCAGCGCGGCGGTGGCGAACAGCACCGCGACGGTGACCACGCGGCGAAGTTGACGGAGCGTCATGAGCGCTTGCCCTTAGCCCGGTTGTAGCTGATCAGGATCCCGCCGCCGACGGCGGCGACGAACACCACGCCGAAGACCAGCCAGTTGGTGCCGCTGCTGCCGGAGTTCTTCGCGGCGGCGGCCGGTGCGCCGGTGGCGGCGCTCGCGGCGGCGGTGGCGGCCGGGGTGGGTCCGGTCGCGACCAGCTGGGAGACCAGGTCGGTGGTGCCGAAGGAGTGCGGGTCCAGGCCGGTCGCCTTGGCGTCCAGGACCAGCAGGGCGAGCGCGGCCGGGGAGGCCTGGCCGGTGCTGCCCTGGATCCAGGCCTCGCCGTTCTGCCGCAGCCACTCGACGGCGGTCTTGGCGGGGGCGGGCCAGCCGTTGTTGGCGAGCGAGAGCGCGGCCCAGGCGGTGTCGTTGTAGTCGGGCGCCGGGGTGGAGGAGCCGGCCAGCGGGGCGGTGAGGTGCCCGCCGTCGGCGGTGAGCTGCGCCGACAGGTACTGCGAGGCCGAGCGCATGGCGTCCGAGCAGGTCGCGGACGGCTGGGCGGAGGAGGCGGCGGCGGGGTCGACGACCGGCAGGGACCCGCCGCCGACGGCGAGGGCGGCCTGCACCGAGGCGGCGTTGTTGGCGGTCAGCGACCCGTTCTTGTTCGGCTGGTAGGCGAAGGCTCCCTGGTCGGCCTTGGGCGCGGAGCAGCCGAGCTGGAAGGAGTCCAGTCCGGCGATGCCGCTGTGCCCGTCCTTGACGATCGTCGCCGGGTCGGCCTTGGCGGCCAGCAGGGCGGAGACGACCAGCCCGGTCGAGTTGGCGTCGCTGGCGGTGCCGGGGTTGTAGGACCAGCCGCCGTCGTTGTTCTGCACCTGCTTGTACCAGGCCACGGCCTTGGCCACGGCGCTGTCGTGGCCGCCGAGGGCGACCAGCGCCTGCACCGCCATCGAGGTGGCGTTGGTGTCCTCGGCAGCGGCCGAGCAGGCCTTGGCCGGGTCGGGGTTGTAGGACGGCCAGCCGCCGTCCGCGCACTGCTGGCCGGTCAGCCAGTCCACCGCCGAGGCGGCCGGGGTGATCCCCTCCACGTGCAGCGCCAGCAGGCTGAGGCCCTGCCGGAAGACACCGTCGTAGGTGGGGTCGGCCTGGCCGTAGAGCCCGGTGGGCAGGGTGGGCGTGGCCGAAGCCGAAGCCGAGGCTGAGGGCGACGTTCCGGCGGCGAACGCGGGCGCGGCGGTGCCGGTGAGCACGGCTGCGGTCAGCGCGACAGCGCCCAGACGGGCGGCGGTGAGCATGGCTGGTCATGCCTTTCGGGGAGCGGTGGGCGATCCGTAGACCTCGACGGGGCCGCTCACGTCCAGACAGGCACTCCGGCTCTACGGTTGCGGGTCAGCGCCGGAGTCGCACCGGCTTTCCCTGTCTGGACGCGGATCAACTGGGTGCAGCCACTGTAGCCGCCGTCCCGGACCCGGCTCACAGTGCCCGGTGCAGGGCCGGGTCGGTGCCGGGGACCTCCTCGGCGAGACCGGTCTTCACCAGCCGCCGCAGATGCGCGGCGGCCTCGGAGAGGGCGAGGTGGCGGGCCAGGAAGCCGAGCTCCGACCAGGGCCGGTTCCAGTGCATCCCCTGGGCGGCCTCCCAGAGTGTCAGTGGTCCCTGCTTGAGTTGGGCGTGCAGCTCGGCCAGCCGGTCGGCGTGGTGGTCGAGCAGCGCCTGCACCCGGCCCGGGGCGTCGGTGAAGCGGTACTGGTGCGCGGGGAGGACCTCCTCCGGGGCGAGCGCGCCGATCCGCTCCAGGGAGTCGAGGTAGTCGCCGAGCGGGTCGGTCGGCTCGTCCCCGGGGTTCTCCGGGTAGAGGCTGACCACGGGGCTGATGGTGGGCAGCAGGTGGTCGCCGGAGAGCAGCCGGCTCGGGTGGTCGGGCTCGTTCAGGTAGAGGCAGACATGGCCGGGGGTGTGGCCGGGGGTCCACAGGACGCGGACGTCGCGGCCGGGGACGCCGGCCGACTCGCCGTGCACCAGCTCGCGGTCGGGGAGCGCGTCGGAGAGGATCATGCCGGCGTTGCCGCCCGGGCCGCTGCCGCGCGCGCTGCTGTCCGCCGTGTCGTCGTCCCGGCTGCCGCCGAAGGCACGGAGCGCCGCCAGGTGCTCCTCGGGCACGCCCGCGCCGCGCATCGCCCGCGCCATCCGGTCCGCCCAGCGTCCGGACGGGACGCTGCGGATCGCCCGGACCACGGCGGCCTCGGCGCCGTGCATGGCAATCCAGGCGCCGGACTCCGCGCGGACGTGCGCCGACAGGCCGTGGTGGTCCGGGTGGTGGTGGGTGACCAGGATGCCGTGGACGTCGGTCAGGGCGAACCCGGCCGTGGCGAGGCCGTCGGCGAGCGCGGCGCGTCCGGTGGGGTCGTCCCAGCCGGTGTCGACCAGCACCGGCCCGCGCGGCGTCTCCAGGGCGTAGACCAGGGTGTAGCGGAGCGGGTTGTTCGGGATCGGGACCGGGATGCTCCAGATCCCGCCACCCCGGTACTGCACCGGCGGCAGGGTCCGGCTGCGCCAGGCCAGCACGTCCGGCGCGGCCTCGCCGTCCTTACCGGCCGCCACCGCCTCGCCCGCGGCCCTGGCGTCGCTCACCGCGCCGACGTCGCCCACCGCCTCGCCGCCGCCGCAGCAGGCTCCGCCGTCGCGGCCCTGCTCGCCGTCCGCGTCCTGACTCTGGGTGGGCATGGCGCCGTCCTCTCCCGCCGCTGTACTGGATCACGGTTGCTGGAACACAGTGACTGCAACTCGTTTACTAGAACAGGTTACGTTCCTGATGCAACTAGTCGGGCAGCCTACTGCATGGCCGTTGCCCCTGATTACTAGAACTGGTATCAGTTCTATGCAACGTCAAAAGTGACGGGTCGTCAGCAGGGAGCCCGAACATGGCCGAGAATCCCACCAGCCCCGAGGTACGCGAATACGACCGGCTCGTCATCGGCGGGGTGCTGGTCGCCCCGGCCGGGGACGAGACCATCGAGGTGGTCTCCCCGCACACCGAGCAGGTCATCGGCCGGGTGCCGCACGCCTCCCGGGCGGACGTCGACCGCGCCGTCGCCGTCGCCCGCCGGGCCTTCGACGAGGGCCCCTGGCCCCGGATGGGCCTGGCGGAGCGGCTCGCGGTCTGCGAGCGGATCAAGGACGGCATCGCCGCCCGCGCCGAGGAGATCGCCCGCTGTATCAGCTCCGAGAACGGCTCGCCCTTCTCCTGGAGCATCCTGGCCCAGGCCTACGGCCCGATGATGATCTGGGACGCGGCCATCAACACCGCCCGCGGCTTCGCCTTCGAGGAGCACCGGGCGGGGCTGCTCAACCCGCTGCTGGTGCGGCGCGAGCCGGTCGGCGTGGTCGCCGCCGTCGTCCCCTGGAACGTCCCGCAGTTCGTCGCGGCGGCCAAGCTGGCGCCGGCGCTGCTCGCCGGCTGCCCGGTGATCCTCAAGCCGTCGCCGGAGACCCCGCTGGACTCCTACATCCTGGCCGAGATCTGCGAGGCGGCCGGGCTGCCGGAGGGCGTGCTCAGCATCCTGCCCGCCGAGCGCGAAGTGAGCGAGTACCTGGTGGGCCACCCCGGGGTCGACAAGATCTCGTTCACCGGCTCGGTCCCGGCCGGGCGGCGGATCATGGAGGTGGCCTCGCGCCACCTCACCCGGATCACCCTGGAGCTCGGCGGCAAGTCCGCCGCCATCCTGCTGCCGGACGCCGACCTCACCGCCGCCGTCGACAACCTGATGGGCTCCGCCTACATGAACAACGGCCAGGCCTGTGTCGCCCAGACCCGGATCCTCGCCCCGCGCGCCCAGTACGACGAGATCGCCGACCGGCTGGTCGCGGCCGTCGGCGCGCTGGTGGTCGGCGACCCGCTGGACCCGGCCACCCAGGTCGGCCCGCTGGTCGCGCGCCGCCAGCAGCAGCGCAACCTGGACTACATCAGGATCGGCCAGGAGGAGGGCGCCAAGGTCCTCACCGGCGGCGGCGTCCCGGCCGCGCAGCCCACCGGCTGGTACGTCGAGCCGACGCTGCTCGGCGGCGTCGACAACCGGATGCGGGTCGCCCGCGAGGAGATCTTCGGCCCGGTGGTCTGCCTGATCCCGTACGAGGACGAGGCCGACGCACTGCGGATCGCCAACGACTCCGACTACGGCCTCTCCGGCAGCGTCTGGTGCGGCGACGTCGAGCACGGCATCGACATCGCCCGGCAGGTCCGCACCGGCACCTACTCGGTCAACACCTTCGGGCTCGACTTCCTCGGGCCCTTCGGCGGCTTCAAGAACTCCGGCATCGGCCGGGAGTTCGGGCCCGAGGGGCTGGCCTCCTTCCTGGAGGACAAGACCATCCACCTGCCCCAGGGCTATACCCCGCCGCAGCCGCCCTCCTCGGCAGGGGAAGCGGGGGGCGAGGGCTGATGGGGGACCGGTGGCGGGTGGAGGTGGACCGCTCGGTGTGCATCGGCTCCGGCATGTGCGCGGCCTCCGCCCCGCAGGGCTTCCGGCTGGACGGGGCGCGCCAGTCGCACCCGGTCGAGCCGGAGGCGGACGCCTCCGAGGCGCTGCTGGCGGCGGCCGAGAGCTGCCCGGTCGAGGCGATCAGCCTGCTGCTGGCGGCAAGCGGCGATCCGGTCTTCCCACCGGAGGACTGAGCCGGCGGATCGAAGCCCGGGGACCGTCACTCGCCGAGCAGCCGGCAGGCGGTCTCCAGGTCGATCCGGACCTGGGCGATCGAGGCGCGTCCGGAGAGCCAGGTGACCAGCGCCGAGTGCCAGGTGTGCTCGATCACCCGGACCGCGGCCAACTGCTCCCGGGTCGGCGGGTGGTCCAGGCCCATCGCGTCGCCGATCAGGGCCGTGGTCAGTCGGCTGACCTGGTCGACCTCGGCGCTCACCGAACGGTCGGCGAAGGTCAGCGCCCTGACCATGGCCTCCGCGAGCTGCGGCTCGCGCTGGAGGCCGCGGAAGGTGCGCATCAGGGTCTCGGTGACCCGGGCCCCCGGGGTGTCGCCGACCGGAGGGTGCTTGCGCACCGCGTCCTGCATCAGCTGCAGCTGGTCCTGCATGGTGGCGACCAGCAGATGGACCTTGGAGGGGAAGTAGCGGTAGAGCGTGCCCAGGGCGACGCCGGATACCTCGGCCACCTCGCGCATCTGCACGGCGTCGAACCCGCCGCGCGAGGCGAGTTGGGCGGCGGTGTGCAGGATCCGGCGGCGGCGGGCCTCCTGCCGTTCGGTGAGCGGAGGGGCGGACGACCTGGGGCTGGTGCTCAACTGCGCTCCCCGTCTCCCGGCTGGTCGCCGACTGCTCGCTCTGCTGACAGGTCCCAATGGGATCCATGATGGCGCAGCGGGCGGGGGTGGCGCGAATCACCTGCCCTGCCCCGAGAGGCCCCTTTACGGGCCGGTAACCTCAAGGTCTCCATCCGCTCCGTCATTGGAACGTGTTCTAGATTACCCTGGCCGAGGTGGCCACCGGGAGTAGGCGGGGCAGGCGGTGGCGCAGAAGAACGTGACTTCAGAGGAGACGACCCCAGGTGACCAGTGCTGCGCGGGAATCCGCATCCGCTGACCGGCCGCTGCGGATCGCGCTGCTCTCCTACAAGGGCAACCCCTTCTGTGGCGGGCAGGGCGTCTACGTCCGGCACCTCTCCCGGGAGCTGGCCCGGCTCGGCCACGACGTCGAGGTGCTCGGCGCCCAGCCCTACCCGGTCCTGGACGCCGTCGACCAAGACGCCGTCGACGAAGTGCGCGGGGGCGGCGACGGTGCGGGCCGGCTCCGCTTCACCGCCATTCCCAGCCTCGACCTCTACCGGAGCCCCGACCCCTTCCGCAATCCCCGGCTGAGCGAGTACCGGGGCCCGGTGGACGTGCTGGAGTACGCGATCATGCGCACCGGCGGCTTCCCGGAGCCGCTGAGCTTCAGCCTGCGTGCCCGCCGCCACCTCGCCCTGCACCGGGGCCGCTACGACGTCGTCCACGACAACCAGACCCTCGGCTACGGGCTGCTCGGACTGGACCGGATCGGCTTCCCGCTGGTCACCACGGTGCACCACCCGATCACCGTCGACCGCGCGCTCGACCTGGCCGCGGCCGAGGGAGTCAAGGGCCAGCTCTCGGTGCGCCGCTGGTACGGCTTCACCCGGATGCAGCGCCGGGTCGCCCGGCAGCTGGACTCGGTGCTGACGGTCTCGCAGAGCTCGGGCCGGGAGATCGCCGAGCACCTCGGCGTCGACCCCCGGCGCATCCACGTCGTGCCGATCGGCGCGGACGTGCGGATCTGGTCACCGGACGCCTCGGTGGCCGAGGTGCCCGGACGGATCGTCACCACCTCCAGCGCGGACGTCCCGCTCAAGGGCCTGGTCCACCTGATCGAGGCGCTGGCCAAGGTCCGCACCGAGCGCGATGCGCACCTGGTCGTGGTCGGCAAGCGGCGCGAGGACGGACCGGTCGCCGAGGCGATCCGGCGGCTCGGTCTTGAGGACGCCGTGGAGTTCCGCGGCGGCATCGACGACGCCGCCTTCGTCGACCTGGTCCGCAGCGCCGAGGTCGCCTGCGTCCCCTCGCTCTACGAGGGCTTCTCGCTGCCGGCGGCCGAGGCGATGGCCACCGGCACCCCGCTGGTCGCCACCACCGGCGGAGCCATCCCCGAGGTCGCCGGACCGGACGGGGAGACCTGCCTTGCCGTCCCGCCCGCCGACCCCGGCGCCCTCGCCCTGGCCCTGGGACGGCTGCTGGACGATCCGGCACTGCGCCGCCGGATCGGCGCCGCCGGGCGCGCCCGGGTGCTGGAACGGTTCACCTGGGAGCGCGCCGCCCAACTCACCGCCGAGCGCTACCGCGAGGCCATCGCCACCGGCATCGGGCAGCACGCCCGGTCCGGCCACGGCTGGCGCTACGTCTAGCCACAGCCCCTTCCGTCCCCTCCTCCACCCCGCCCGCGTATTCTCACCCGGCCCCAGCCAAGCCCGTCGGCCCTGCCTGCCCAGCCCGAAGTGAATGGAGCCCCACGACCGTGCTGACTGTCGACTTCTCCCGATTCCCGATCGCCCCCGGCGATCGGGTGCTCGACCTCGGCTGCGGTGGCGGCCGGCACGCCTTCGAGGTCTACCGGCGCGGCGGCCGGGTGGTCGCCCTGGACCGCAACGCCGAGGAGATCCGCGAGGTCAAGCGCTGGTTCGACGCGATGGAGCAGGCCGGCGAGGCGCCGGCCGGCGCCTCCGCGGTCGCGATGGAGGGGGACGCGCTGGCGCTGCCCTTCCCCGACGACAGCTTCGACAAGATCATCATCTCCGAGGTGATGGAGCACATCCCGGACGACAAGGGCCTGTTGGCCGAGATGGTCCGGGTGCTCAGGCCCGGCGGCTCGCTCGCCGTCACCGTCCCCCGCTGGCTGCCGGAGAAGATCTGCTGGGCGCTCTCGGACGCCTACCACGAGGTCGAGGGCGGGCACATCCGGATCTACCGGGGTGACGAGCTGGTCGAGAAGATGCGCGAGGCCGGGCTCACCCCCTACGGGGAGCACCACGCCCACGCGCTGCACTCCCCGTACTGGTGGATCAAGTGCGCGGTCGGCGTCGACAACGACAAGGCGCTGCCGGTCCGGGCCTACCACCAGCTGCTGGTCTGGGACATCGTCGGCACGCCGGTCATCAGCAGCATCACCAAGGCCGCCGAGGCCGCGCTCAACCCGCTGATCGGCAAGAGCTTCGTCGCCTACGCGACCAAGCCGCAGTCCCGCACGCAGGGGCTCGGGTGACGGCGGGCACGGGTCCGGTCGCCGTCCCCGAATCGCTGCTGCTGCCCGGGGTGCTCGACCCCGAGCAGGCCGCCGCGACCGTCCGCAGCATCCTCGCCGAGCAGCGCCCCGACGGCGGCATCCCCTGGTTCACCGGCGGCCACCTCGACCCCTGGGACCACGTCGAGGCCGCCATGGCCCTGGACACCGCCGGCGAGCACGCCGCCGCCGAGGCCGCCTACCGCTGGCTGATCGACCATCAGAACCCGGACGGCTCCTGGTACTCCGCCTACACCGACGGCGAAGTGACGGACCGCAACCGGGAGTCCAACTTCTGCGCCTACATCGCGGTCGGCGCCTGGCACCACCACCTCGCCACCGGGGACGACGCCTTCCTGGAGTACCTCTGGCCGACGGTGGAGCGCGCCGTCGGCTTCGTCCTCGGGCTGCGCCGCGCCGACGGCACCGTCGCCTGGCGGCGGGCCGAGGACGGCAGCGTGCCCGACGAGGCGCTGCTCACCGGCTGCTCCAGCGTCCACCACGCGCTGCGCTGCGCCCTCGCCGTCGCGGACTACCTCGAAGAGCCGCAGCCGGACTGGGAACTGGCGGCGGGCCAGCTCGGCCACGCGGTCGCCTGCCACCCGGAGCGGTTCCTCGACAAGGACCGCTACTCGATGGACTGGTACTACCCGGTCCTGGGCACCGCGCTGCGCGGCGCGGCGGCCGAGCAGCGGATCGCCCGCGACTGGGACCGCTTCGTCGTCCCCGGCCTCGGCGTCCGCTGCGTCGCCGACCGGCCCTGGGTCACCGGCGGCGAGAGCGCCGAACTCGCACTGGCGCTCTGGGCGGTGGGCGAGTCCGACCGCGCCGTGGAGATCCTGCGCTCGATCGGCCACCTGCGCCACGCGGACGGCAGCTACTGGACCGGCTACGTCTTCGAGGACGACGCGGTCTGGCCCGAGGAGCGGACCACCTGGACGGCGGGCGCGCTGCTGCTGGCCGTCGCCGCCCTCGGCGGCGACGACGCCACCAGCACCGTCTTCGGCGGCGACAGCCTGCCGGCCGGGCTGGCCAGCGACTGCTGCGAACAGGGCGACCCGGTGTAGCGGCACGATCCGGTGCAAGGAGTGCGGGCCGGCGCAGGGGCGCCGGCCCGGTCCCGCTCCCGACCGACCGGCCTCCGGGGGCCTCAGCGCCGGCCCGCGGCCCGGTGGAGGCCGCCGGCGACCGCCGCGTAGACGACGGCCGGGACGCCGAAGACCAGCACGGCGTGCAGCTTGCTGTTGCCGACGTCCCCGGAGAAGAGGTGCCGCGACCAGGTCGCGAGCCAGTCGGCCGACTGCTGGAACCAGTGGACGACGTTGTTGCCGGTGTTTGCGTCGAAGAGGAACAGGAGGATCCAGGCGAGGAGGATCAGCGCGGCGACATCCGCCGCGAGGGCGATCAATCGGGTCAACACACTCATGTTGGACCCCTGCCCCGTTCTCTTCGCCGAAAACGGTTCGACCGGCTGTCGGAGCCGACTGCTACGGTCCCGTGACAGAGCGAAGGTCGAGACGGGACAGGGGTGACGGCCGTGCAGTGGCTGGAACACGAGCGGTATGTGGCGGCACTGGAGGCCGAGGCGGCGGCCCTCGCCCGGGCGGTCGCCGACGGCGACCCGGACGCCCGGGTGCCGGCCTGCCCGGACTGGGACCTGGGCGAGCTGGTGCGCCACACCGGCAAGGTCCACCGCTGGGCGTTCCACATCATCGACACCCGGACCATGGAGCGTCCCGGCTGGGACGGCCTCCCCGACGCCGAGGCCCCGGCCGACGCCGCCGGACTCGCCCGCTGGCTCGAAGGCGGCAGCCGGCGGCTGGCCGCCCTGCTGCGGGAGCGCGGACCGGCGGAGCCGGTCTGGGGCTGGGCCGTGGAGCAGCACACCGGCTTCTGGGGCCGGCGGATGGCCCACGAGACCCTGGTGCACCGGATCGACGCCGAGCAGGCCACCACCGGTCGGGCGTCGGCGGTGGACCCGGACCTCGCGGCCGACAACGTGGACGAACTGCTGCACAACGCCACCGCCCGGGGCGCCCGGGCCTTCCCCAACCTCAAGGCGCTGGCGCTGCCGCAGGAGGGTGACTCCACGCTGCACCTCCACTGCACCGACGTCCCGGGGGAGTGGCTGCTGCGCCCCGCGGCGGGGGGCTTCGACTACGACGAGGGGCACGCCAAGGGCGCGGCGGCGGTGCGCGGCGGCGCGCGCGAGCTGCTGCTCTGGATCAACCGGCGCGGCGCGGCCGAGGTCGAGGTGATCGGCGACACCGAGGTGGCCCGGCTCTGGAGCGAGGGCCTGGTCTTCGACTGACGGACGGCAAGGGCTCCGCCACCGAGGGTGCGCAGGCCGGCCGCCGCCGCCCGGGGCGGCCGGTACCGGACGCTCGCGGACCCGCCGTCCTTCGCCGACTGCGCGGGGCGGGCGGCTCGGGGGACAATGGAAGTCCGTCGGACGGTGGTGAACAACATGGCCAGAGCGGAGCGGCAGCCGGAGCCCGGCCCGGGTACCGCCCCACCCGGTGGCCGCGCGGTCGATCCGCCCAACGACACCGCAGCGGTGCTGACCACCGCCGGCATGCTGATCGGCTGGACTCCCGGCGCGGAGGAACTCCTCGGCTACCGTTCCGCCGAGGCCGTGGGCCGGTCCGCGGCCTTTCTCCTCGCCGAACCCGAGGACCGGACCCGGGCGGTCAGGATCGGCGAGCGGTGCCGGTCGGGCACCGCATGGAGCGGCCTGATCGCGCTCAGGGACCGGGACGGTCGGCGGATCGAGGCAGACCTGCGCGTCTCCGCCGCCTTCCAGCTCCAGGGTCAGGAGTGCTTCCTGGTCTCGGCGCGGGAACGCAGACCGGAATTGACGGTCGGTCAGTCCGTGCTCGACGGCCTGCTGACCCGCGCACCGATCGGCATGGCCTTGATGAGCCAGGAACTGCGGTACGTCTGGCTGAACGACACCCTGGAACGCTTCGGCGGAGTACCGCGCGAGCAACGCCTGGGCCGCCGGTTGAGCGAGGTGCTGCCCGGCCTGCAGGCCGAGGCGCTCGAACTGCTGATGCGCGGCGTACTGGAGAGCGGCGCCCCGGTGCTCGACCACGAGTACCTCGGCTGGAGCTGGGCCGACCCGCACCGGCAGCACGCCTACTCCACCTCCTTCTTCCCGCTGGTCGGCGCGGACGACTCCATCGCCGGCGTCTGCTACCTGGTCACGGACGTCACCGACCGGTTCGACGCCCGGCGGCGCCTCGCCCTGGTGAACGAGGCCGGCGCCCGCATCGGCAGCTCGCTCGACATGGCACACACCGCCCAGGAGCTCGCCGACGTCGCGGTACCGCGCTTCGCCGACTTCGTCATCGTCGACCTGCTGGAGTCGGCCCTCGCCGTCGAACCGCCCATGCCGCCGTCGCCGGGCAGCAGACCGGCGATGCGCCGCGCCGGACTGCGCTCCGTCCGCAGGGGTTGCCCGGAGGCCATCGCCAAGGTCGGCGACCCGGTGGACTTCGTACCGCCGCCGCACGACGCCGGTTTCCTGGTCGACGGCGAAGGGATCCTGATCCCCGTTCTCGATCCGGCCGACCAGCTCTGGGCGATCGAGCAGCCCGACCGCACCGCCAGAATCCGCGAGTTCGGGCTCCACTCGCTCATCTCGGTGCCCATGCGGGCGCGGAACGTGGTACTCGGCCTGGCCACCTTCGCCCGCTCGGAGAACCTCGCCCCCTTCGAGCCGGACGACCTGCTGCTCGCGCAGGAGCTGGTCGCCCGGGCGGCCGTGTGCGTGGACAACGCCCGCCGCTTCACCCGCGAGCACGCCACCGCTCTCGCACTGCAGCGCAGCCTGCTGCCGCACACCCTCGCCACCGGCACGGCCATGGAGGTGGCGTCCGCCTACCTGCCCGCCGATGCCAGGGACGGCGTGGGCGGCGTGGGCGGCGACTGGTTCGACGTGCTGCCCCTGTCCGGCGCCCGGGTGGCCCTCGTCGTCGGCGACGTCGTCGGACACGGCATCACCGCCGCCGCCACCATGGGACGGCTGCGCACCGCCGTGCACACCCTCGCCGACATGGACCTGCGGCCCGACGAGCTCCTGGCCCACCTCGACGACCTCGTGATCCGCCTGATCGAGGAGGAGTCCGGCGACGAGGCCACCAGCACCGCCGTGCTCGGGGCGACCTGCCTGTACGCCGTCTACGACCCCGTCACCCGGATCTGTGAGCTGGCCCGCGCGGGCCACCCGCCGCCGATCGTGGTCGCACCCGACCGCAGTTTCAGCTTCCCCGAGCTGCCGGCCGGACCTCCGCTCGGCCTGGGCGGCCTGCCCTTCGAGGCGGCCGAACTGGAACTCCCCGAGGGCAGCGTGATCGGCCTCTACACCAACGGACTCATCGAGGCCGCAGACGAGGACGTGGACCGGGGGATGGCCCGCCTCGGACTGGCCCTGACCCGGAGCGGCCTCCCGCTGGAGCAGCTGTGCGCGGCGGCGGTCGAGCGCCTGCTGCCCGGACCCCAGACCGACGACGTCACCCTCCTGCTCGCCCGCCCGCACGCCCTGAGCGCCGATCAGGTGGCCACCTGGGAGGTGCCGTCCGACCCGGCCGCGGTGGCGGAGGCCCGCGCCCTGGCGGTCAGTCAGCTGGAGAGCTGGGGCCTCGGCGAGATCGCGCTGACCACCGAACTGATCGTCAGTGAGCTGGCCACCAACGCCGTCCGCTACGCCACCGGACCGATCCGGCTGAGACTCCTCCGTCAGTCCGTCCTGATCTGCGAGGTCTCCGACACCAGCAGCACCTCCCCGAGGCTGCGCCACGCCCGCACCACGGACGAGGGCGGCCGCGGCCTCTTCCTGGTCGCCCAGCTCACCCGCCGCTGGGGCACGCGCTACATCGACGGCGGCAAGATCATCTGGGCCGAGCAGGACCTCCCGGCCGCGCGGAGCGATTTCCGGTAGCGGATGGTCACCGGTGACATGCTGTCGGGCATGCTCCACCGTCCCTGTCGTGCGGGCCGGCCTTTCAGTCGGCCGATCCGGTCTGCGGCAGTACGAGCACAGCTTCCGGCCTGGACAACCTCCGCACCCTGCCCCCGGCTGTTCGCGGCAGGGTGCGCCGACACGCCTGTCCCAGGAACGTCCAGAAGCGGTCGGGAAGGAACACGGCATCCGCGACGATCATTGCTCCGGAGAAGATCGGGAGTCCCATGAGAACCGCGATGCCCACGTGCATGCCGAGCAGCAGGGCGAGCACGACGTACTTGAACCTGCCGAACAGGACGAACGGGACGGCTACTTGCAGCAGCACCGTCGCATAGCTCGCGACGGCGACCAGCATCGGATGGCTGTCCACCAGGAGCGACAACGCGGGCCAGGGCCGGAACAGATCGAGGTTCAAGACGTAGTGCAGGGCCGTGCCGTTTCCCCAGGAACCGCCCTGCACCTTGTACAGCCCGGCGGACCCGTAGAGGAAGCAGACCTGAGCCGCGATGACGAACATGCCGCAGTTGTGCAGCACCGTGGTCAAAAGCCGGCGGGCGCATGCCAGGTGGCTCAGCAGGTCGCCCGCCCCGCGGGTTCGTGCCGATCGTGCGGCCTTGCCCGCGGACGCTCGGATCCGGGCCCTGCGCGCATCGAGGGACCAGCGTCGGCCGCACGCGGTGAAGGGCAGGTACAGGGCCATCAGCAGGATGAGATTGTCCCCTCCGTCGGTCATGAAGATGGCTCGTGCGTGGAAGGAGGCGACCACGACCGCGAACAGGACCGACACCGCCCGGGTGCGCCAGCCGAGCATGAACAGTGCGGAGGTGGCCAGCGCCAGCGCGTAGCAGGCCTGGAAGTATCCCCGGCTGTCGGACAGGGTCAGGATGCTGGACCAGCCCGTCTGGCGGAACAGCTCGGTGGCCAGTGCGGGTGTCCACGGCGAACCTGGACCCCAGATTTCGTTGCGGTGCGGGAACTCCCTCAGTAGCAGGGCGAGGTAGAGCAGCCCGTACCCGACGCGCAGCACCGCCGCCGCGTAGAGGGAGATCGGCTTCCCGGTCACAACGGTGCACAGCGCTCCGAGGCGATCGAGCAGGCGCTGTGCGTGTGCGCCAGCAGCCTGCGGGGCCATGTGGCGTGGCGCGGGCGCCAGGCGGGGTGCCTGTTCAGTTTCCATTGGATGCCACCTTCCACCAGGGCAGGTACCTGGTCTCGATCGGGGCCGGGGCGTTGGGACGGGGGCCGCCTGCTCCGGCGGCGGCGATCGGCCGCGTGATCACCCGCAACTCGATGTACTCGAATGTGCTGTGCCGGTAGGCGGAAACACGGTCCACTGCGATGTTGCGCAGGTACTTCTGCAACATCGCGGCCCGCTCCGAGAACGCCCGGTCATCGTTGCCGTGCGATGCGACGTAGGCGTCCCAGGCGCGGCGCAGCATGTTCTGGGAGGTGTGGCTCGGGAAGGCGTTGTGGTTGATGGCGGAATCGTCGACGGCGGTCAGGTCGAACCAGTCACTGAGCTGGCGGGTGCCGCCGGCGGAGACGTGGAAAGTCCTCGCGGAAATCTGCTGGGCGACCGATTGCGGATCCGGGGCGAAGAGTCGCCAGTTCTGCTCGAACACCGGGTAGATCCAGG
Organism: uncultured Actinomycetota bacterium; assembly: GCA_963743515.1. Taxonomy (GTDB): domain Bacteria; phylum Actinomycetota; class Actinomycetes; order Streptomycetales; family Streptomycetaceae; genus Streptacidiphilus. The sequence continues at coordinate 52,150 of CAVUQN010000026.1, read as the reverse complement.
CGTTGACCTGCTTGCTGTAGCGCTGCGACAGCGAGTTCGAAGGGGCGACGTACAAGAAGACCAACAGCACGTGGACGAGGGTCACCGCCAGACACAGGGCCGCGGCGATGCCCACGATTGCCCGCAACGGGCGCGGCAGAGCTGAAAATCCCGGGGGCACGCTGGATTCCCCGGCCGAGGGCCGCACATGTGGTCCGGTGCTTGCAGTGACCGCGTCGTGGACCGGCCCGCGGCACGGGTCCTCCGCATCCTGTGCCCCAACGGCGCCGGGCAGTGTGCCGCTCCTATTCGTTCCCATCCTCGTTGCTCCCCTCGCAGCTGATCCGCTGTGATCTTGGAATTCCTACTCGCCGGCCACAAGCGGCACACGACGATCTGCATGAGATCCGTCGTGTGCCGCTGGGGGTCACCTGCACCGAGCGGGAGACCGCCTCGCAGTCACCGCCATCGTCACCAGCGCGGGGGCGGCGGGCACGGGACCGGCGGGCATGGGATCGGCGGGCATGGGGTCGTGCCGCCCGTGGTTCCGCCGGTGGTCTCGCCGGTGGTGCCGCCGGTCGTGCCGCCGGTGGTCTCGCCGGTCGTGCCGCCGGTGGTCTCGCCGGTGTCCCGCGGTGGCCGCCGTGGTCCCGGCGGTCGTGCCGCCCGTGGTTCCGCCGGTGGTCCCGGCGGTCGTGCCGCCCGTGGTTCCGCCCGTGGTTCCGCCGGTGGTCCCGGCGGTGGTTCCGCCGGTGGTCCCGGCGGTCGTGCCGCCCGTGGTCCCGGCGGTCGTGCCGCCCGTGGTTCCGCCCGTGGTCCCGGCGGTCGTGCCGCCCGTGGTTCCGCCCGTGGTCCCGGCGGTCGTGCCGCCCGTGGTGCCGCCGGTGGTCCCGCCGGTCGTACCACCCGTGGTCCCGCCCGTCGTGCCACCGGTCGTCCCGCCGGTTGCGCAGGTTGCCGGGGTGATGGTGTCGGAGTCGAGGGTGACCGATCCGTTTCGAGCCAGGGCACGGCCGTCGATGGTCGTGTTGGTGGTGACCGTGATGGAGGTCAGGGCGAGGATGTTGCCCACGAAGGTGGAGGCGGTTCCCAGGGTGGCGGAGCTGCCGACCTGCCAGAAGACGTTGCAGGGCTGGGCACCGTTGACCAGCAGGACCCGGCTGGCGGACGCCGTGGTCAGCGTCGAGCCGATCTGGAAGATGAAGACGGCGTTGGGGTCGCCCTGGGCGTCGAGGGTGAGCGTGCCGGTGAGCCCGATCGACGAGGGCGCCTTGTAGACGCCCGCTGTCAGCGTCTGGCCGCCCAGGTCACCGGAGATGCTGGCGTCGGGGGCCTGGCCGGCGGCGTTGTTGTACGCGGTGGTCAGATCGCTCTGCGCCTGCAGTGAGTTCGCGTCGGCGGAGTGGATGGTTCCGCTGACCGTGCCGGGAGGGAATCCGGACACCGCAGTGCCCGGGCTCACGCCGAGGTCTCCGTTGATCGTGCTCGGGCCGGTGTTCGTGACGCTCTGCCCGGCCAGGACCGCATAGCTGCTTGCGGTCCCGAGCGGTACCGCCACGCCGATCGCGCTGGCGCTGGTGGGGAGCATCGCCAGGCTGGCGGCGGACAGTGCCATCGCTAGGGACGTGGCTGCCAGGCGGGCGAATTGCCGCCGGGACGGGGTGGATTCATGCTGTCTTGCCATTGAGGCGCCTAACTCCTTGCGAGGGTCGGGTTGATCGGCCGTCAATGCGCGGAGAATCGTGAAAGCGCGCGTGCGAGCACGCTTGTTGGGTCATCCGAACGGCGACCGTGGAACGAGACAGTAGCCGCCGGTCGGGCTGTGGCCTGCTGCGAACCCACACGCCATATGGGTGATTCGTTCGAAGAATCGTTTTTCCTAGATCCTTTATCAATATCCGTGTGCCTGGATTACGGCTCGGTTCTTCGCGGATCCGGCGCGGGCCAAGGGCCAGCGGGGAGTGCGCATCCAAGAGCGGCAATCACCGGGTCCGGATGGGCGATTGGCTTTGTCATATCGTGGGCAGCGGGCCGATCCCGGCTCGGGTGCGTGCCCTCGGGGCGCGTGCTTCGCCGGGGCGCGCCTCCACCTGCGGTCGGCGACTGCCGAATCTGGCGTCATGGTGGCACAGGCAAGGGAATTCGCCAGGCGCGCCACCCCTTCTCGTCGCGCGCAGTTTCTTTAGAATTGAACTACCGCATCGGGAACGTGACAGTCAGTTAGTCAACGAACATGTTATCGCTCGGCGGCTTCGCAGGAGGTTGCCTTGGACCAGCACAGCAATACGGTCGTGGACTGGTTGTCGGCTGCGGCTTCTGATCCCACCGTGGGCAGCGGCGTTGGCGGCACGACGAGCTGGGGACCGAGCTGCTGCCCGCCGGGCGGCTGTGGGAGGTGCTCCTGCTTCCGCTCAGAGCACCAGTTCGGCCAGGGTGCGCAGGGTCGGCAGGTCGCGGCTGGTGAGCAGCAGGTCGGTGACCGGGGCGGCACGCCAGGCGTCGAGGCGTTCGGCGATCCGCTCGCGCGGGCCGACCAGCGAGATCTCGTCGGCGAAGGCGGTCGGCACGGCGGCGACGGCCTCGGCCTGCCGTCCGGCCAGGAACAGCTCCTGGATCCGGCGGGCCTCGGCCTCGTAGCCCATCCGGGCCATCAGGTCGGCGTGGAAGTTGCGGCCGCGCGCGCCCATGCCGCCGACGTAGAAGCCCAGCATGGCCCGGACCGGGGCGAGTCCGGCCTCCACGTCCGCGCAGACCCGGGCGTGGACCAGCGGGGCGACGGTGAAGCCGGGGCGGGCGGCGGCGAGGGCGTCCGTGTAGAGGTGGGCGCGCTCGGGGGAGAAGTGCAGCGGCAGCCAGCCGTCGGCGATCCGGGCGGTCTGGGCGATGTTGCGCGGGCCCTCGGCCCCCAGCAGGATCGGCACGTCCGGGCGCAGCGGGTGCAGGATCGACTTCAGCGGCTTGCCGAGGCCGGTGCCGTCCGCGCCGGGGTAGGGGAGCGGGTGGAAGGCGCCGTCGAGGACCACCGGCTTCTCGCGGCGCAGCACCTGGCGGACGACGTCGACGTACTCGCGGACGGAGGTGAGCGGGGAGCGCGGGAACGGCCTGCCGTACCAGCCCTCCACCACCTGCGGTCCGGACAGGCCGAGGCCCAGCATGAACCGGCCCTCGGAGAGGTGGTCGAGGGTCATCGCGTGCATCGCGGTGGCGGTGGGGGTGCGCGCGGCCATCTGGGCGACGGCGGTGCCGAGCGCGATCCGGCTGGTGTGGGCGGCGACCCAGGTGAGCGGGGTGAACGCGTCGGAGCCCCAGGCCTCGGCGGTCCAGACCGAGCTGTAGCCCAGGCGTTCCGCCTCCTGGGCGAGTCCGACGAAGTCGGCGGTGGGGGCCGCGCCCCAGTAGCCGAGAGCGAGACCTAGGCGCATGGCGTGGTACCCCCACTTTCTGACGACGCGTCAGCTTGTGGGGGCAGCATAGCGCGGGAGCGCCACTGCGGGAACGCGACTGCGGGCCGGGACGGTGTGGTCACCGTTCCGGCCCGCAGTGTTCGTTGCGCTGATGCCGGGGCTACCCGCGCTGGATGCCTGAGGTGTCGGTCAGCAGACCGCGCTTGCCCTCCTGGGTCTGGGTGACCAGCGCGTCGCCGCGCTGGGCGATGGCCAGGTACCAGGTGCCGGGGACGAGCTCGCCGACCGGCGCGCTGCCCTCCGGGCCCTGCTCCGGGGAGAGGGCGCGGGCAGCCGGGACGGCGAACCAGAACGGCGCGAAGGCCGGCGCGGGCTCCGGCACGGTCTTCGGCTCGGGCTTCGGTTCGGGCACGGTCTTCGGCTCGCCCAGGGTCATGGTCTTGGGCTCGGCCAGCGGCACGGTCTTCGGTTCGGCCAGCGGCATCGTCTTGGGCTCGGTCTTCGGCTCGGCGGTCGCGTCGGGCTTCACCACCGGCGTGAGCATCGCCGTGGCGTGGTCGCGCTCCGGCGGGGCGTCCTGCGGGGTCGGCGCAGGCGCGGGGGCCGGTGCCGGGGCGGGGGTCGGTGCGGCCTCCTGGGCCGGGGCGCCGAAGGGCTGACCGGTCTGGCCGCCCTGCTGCGGGTAGCCGTAGCCGCCCTGGACGGGCTGCGCGGCGTTGGGGGCCGGGTAGCCGTAGCCGCCGGTCTGGCCCGCCTGCGGGCCATGGAACGGCTGGCCGGGCTGGGCCTGCTGCACCGGCTGGTGGAAGTGGTGCCCGCCCTGCTGTCCCTGCGGGTAGCCGGCCGGCGGCATCTGCCCCGTCGTGGCGGCCGTCAGCGGCAGCGCCAGCGCGGGCACCATGGGTCCGGCCAGGACCAGGGCGGCGGCCAGCAGGTCGGCGAGGAAGCCGAGGTAGGCGCCGATGCCGAGGCTGAGCCCGTTCTGCGCGCTCAGCAGCGACCACAGCGCGGACCAGAACGCCGCGACGGTCAGCACGACCCCCCAGTGGCTCAGTTGGATGCCGGCCGGCCGGGGCTCGGCCGGCAGCAGCTTCGCCCCCAGGACCAGCGCCACCCCGATGATCCCGAGGAGGAACACCGCCGGCAGCAGCGGCATCCGCGACAACGACCAGGCGTTGACGGAGTAGCTGTCGCTACCGCCGAGGGCGCCGTAGGAGATGTCCACCGAGTAGAACGGGAGGAACGAGGCGATCAGAAGCAGGAGAGCCGCAAACGCGAGCGCGGCGTCCCCCCTGGTGACGGTTCGGAGGTTCACCGAGTCCAGACCCTCTCATGAGTGATGATGGTAAGACCGCCCATAGCGTACTGGGGTGCGCGGTGCGGATGGGACGTCGTTGGCGTTCGGTCGTCAACTCTTCTGCAGCAGGAAAGCTGTGAGTCCGGCCGCGATCCCCTTGGCCGCGAGCTGCCGCCAGGCGGCGTCGGTCATCCGCTGCGCGTCGGTGGCATTGCGCATATTGCCGCACTCGATGAACACCTTCGGGACGGTCGACAGGTTGAGCCCGCCGAGGTCGCTCCGGACGTCCAGGCCGGTACCGCCGTTGATGTAGTTGGCGAAGGGCTCCCCGGTGGCGCTGTGGAAGGCGGAGCGCACGTCGAGTCCGAGGGTGCGCGAGGGGCCGGTGATCGGCCCGGTGTCGGCGCCGCCGCCCACCACCACGGCCGGGAGGATGACGTGGAAGCCGATGTCCGTCGCCCCGGCGCCGTCCCCGTGGATCGAGATCGCGGCGTCGGAGTGCGCCGCATCGCCGATCGCCGCGCGGGTGGTGACGCAGGGTCCCCAGGGCAGGTTGCCGTCCTGGGTGAACACCACCTTGGCGCCCTCGGCCTGGAGGATCGCCCGGACCCGGCGGGCGACGTCCAGGGTGAAGTCCGCCTCGGGGTAGCCGGCGTCGGTCGCGGTGCCGGTGGTGTCGCAGGCCTTGCTGCCGTTGCCCACCTTCACCAGGGCGTTGATCTGCTGCGGGTAGCGGTAGTTGGTGGGGTTGTGGCCCGGGTCGATGGTCACGACCTTCCCGGCGAGCGGCAGCACGCCGGCGGCGGGCTGCCCGGCCGGGGCGTCTGCGGTCGGGGACGCCGCAGCAGCAGGAGCGGAGGAGGCTGCGGCGGCCGATCGGCCGGCGCTCGCGCCGGCGGTGTCCTTCCCCTTGGCCACGGCCTGCCAGCCGAGCCAGCCCGCGAAGCCCAGCGGTACCAGCGCCGCCAGCACCACCACCAGCGTCATCGCCCGGAAGCCCCGGGCCTGCTCCCCGCGCGGGGCGAGGCGGTCATCGTCAGATGGCATCGGCAGTCCTTGTCGGCAGGCCGTACTGCATGGCGATCGGGGTCCACTGGGTCACGAACGAGTTCTTGTCGGCGGTCGCCGAGGCGCTCTGCGACTGGGCGTTGTCGTAGTCCGTGGTGTCCGGCGCGTTGCCCGGGGTGCAGCCGCCGGCCGCCATCATCCCGGCCCAGGAGGCGTAGTCGGTGTCGGCGGTCGCCGACTCCGTCCACGCCCGGGACAGCGTCTGGACAGCGGCGGCCCCGCCCTGGATCTGGGAGACGTCCAGCGCGGCGAGCTGGGTCACCATCGCCTGCCGCTCGCTCGCGGCCTGCGAGAGCGAGGTCTGTGCGGCCGTCACCGAACCGGTGTCGGTGCACTGCTGGACGGCGGAGACCGCGTCGACCACCTGCTGGCGGTAGCTGACGCTCGCGGCGAGCAGCTTGTCCACGGCGGCGGCCTGCGCCTGGGCGTCGGCGCCCGCCGAGGCGGAGGTGGAGGTGGAAGCTGAGGCGGAGGCGCTGCCCGACGGCGCGGTTGACGGAGCGCCCGACGGCGCGGCCCCGGCCGCTGACCGAACCGGGCTCGCGGTGGCCCCGGCCCGGTCGGTGGTGGGCGACTTGGAGCCGCTGAGGCCCCAGACCACGCCCACCAGGACCAGTGCCGCGACCGCCGCCACGAGGACGAGCCGCAGCGGCAGCCCGCCCCGCCGCGCCGACGGCTCCGCCGCGAGCGGCCGCTGCGGCGTCCCCTGCGGCGGGATGTACGACGGTCCGTAGCCGGGCGCGGGTGTGGGGGCTGCGGCGGGGGCTGCGTCCGGTCGGAACAGCGGCATCGGCGGCGGGTCGATCGGCGGCAGCGCCGCGGTCGGCGGTGCAGTCGGCGGCGCGGGCCGGGGCAGGTCGACCGAGGTCGGCAGGTAGGGGCGGACCATGAACGGCTCCGTCACGGTGCCGCCCTCCGCGTCCGCCGGTTGGTCGGGGACCGCCGGGAGCAGCGCCGTCGGTTCCTCCTCCGCCGGTGCGGGGCCGCGGCGGACCCAGCCGCCCGCGCCGTCGCGCGCGGACGGGTCCCACACCGCCGGTGTGCTGTCGTTCGTGTCGGACATCGCGGCCTCCCCGCCCCTCGTCTGCGCCGGCACCTGCTGCGTTCCGGCCACGGTACCGAACCGCGTGCCGGAACTGCTCCGGTTGACGGGAGAACAGACTCAGCGTCGGCGCAGCACCCGCAGCGAGCCGTGGACCGAGACCTCGGCGAACCCTTCGTCCAGCGCCCGCAGGTAGATCCGGTACGGGGCCTGTCCGCCGTCCGCCGGATCGGGGAAGACGTCGTGGACCACCAGCAGGCCCTCGGGAGCGAGATGGGGGACCCAGCCCTCGTAGTCGGCGGTGGCGTGTTCGTCGGTGTGGCCGCCGTCGATGAAGACCAACCCCAGCGGGCCGCCCCAGGCCGCTGCGACCTGCGGCGAGCGGCCGACCAGGGCGATCACGTGCTGTTCCAGGCCAGCCGCGTGCAGGGTGCGGCGGAACCGGGGCAGGGTGTCCATCAGGCCGACCTCGGGGTCGACCAGCGTGGCGTCGTGGTACTCCCAGCCCGGCTGCTGCTCCTCCGAGCCCCGGTGGTGATCGACGGTCAGCGCGACCGTCCCGGCCTGCCGGGCGGCGTCCGCGAGCAGGATGGTGGAGCGCCCGCAGTAGCTGCCGACCTCCAGCAGCGGGAGCCCGGTGGCCGCCGCGGCGTCGGCCGCCGCGGCGTAGAGGGCCAGTCCCTCGTCGACGGGCATGAAGCCGGTGGCCGCCTCGAACGCCGCCAGCACCTCCGCTGCCGGAACGCGGGCTCCCGCCTCCGCCTGTGCCGTGTCGGCCATCTGCTGCTCTCCCTGTTCCGGTGCCCGCGCTGCTCGCGCGGCTCGTTCGCTGCGGACCGGGGCCGTCGACGCGGTCCCGTCCGACAAGGACCCTACTCGACGGTACGCCCGCCGAAGCCGGTGCCGGTCGCCCTCCCTGTGCAGTGCCGGACCGTCAGTTGCGGCCCGCTGTCCGGAGCCACGTGTAAAGCAGTTGCAAAGAGGGGAAATGGCGGGATTGATACAGACCGATATCTCGGCGTAATCATCAGCCGCTCGGATCGTGATCATCCGCCACTAGGGTAAGAAAATAGCAAGCGGTCGGTGAAACGGCCGACGATCTGTCAAGGAGTCTGTCATCACCCGCATACGCACGGTCGCTCTCGCTCTCACCTGCACGGCCGGCCTCGCTGCCGGGGTCGCCGCCTGCGGCGCCGTCAAGCAGATCACCGCTGGGGAGAAGGTCAGTTCGGCCTTCGGGAAGATCGGTGACAGTAAGACGCTTTCCGTGTCCTTCTCGCTCGACGCCACCGCGGCGCAGCTGGTCGCCCTCGACAAGGGCACCTCCGACGCGATGAAGATGGTCGACGCCCAGAAGGTCGCGGGTCTCGGCGCGACGCTCGTGCTCAGTGCCGACAAGCCGCTGGGTCAGGTGATGAAGGCCCAGGAGGGCAGCCAGAGCCAGCTGCCGACCGGAGTCGACGCCTCCTTCGAGGTGCACGCCGGGAACCAGAAGCCGCTGCTGGAGCTGCGCATGGTCAACCAGGTCGACTATGTCCGGGTCGACGTGGCCGCCATCGCCGCGCTCAGCGACGACCCGTCCGCCGCCGCCTCGGTCTCCCAGATGCAGCAGGAGATCGGCAGCATGCCGCCCGAGTACGCAGCCCTCAAGGCGCTGCTGTCCGACAAGTGGGTGTCGGTGGACCCGAAGCAGCTGGAGCAGCTCGGCAAGCAGCTCCAGGGCCAGGCCGGTTCGGGGGCCTCGGGCCTGCCGTCCGGTCTGCCGACCGCCGTGCCGACCCTGGCCGCAGGCACCGAGAAGAAGCTGCAGCAGGCGCTGACCCAGGTCTTCCAGCAGGATGTGACGCTGACCGACAAGGGCACCAGCGACGGGCAGGACCACATCGTGGTGTCGGCGCCGGCCGACAAGCTGGAGTCCGATCTCACCCAGGCCCTCACGCCGATCGTCAAGGAGATCCCGGGACTCAGCGACGCGCTCAAGGACGACTCCTCCGACGATTCGTCCTCGGCGAGCGCTGCGCCCTCCGCCTCTTCGAGCGCCGCGCCGAACAAGAACATCTCGGCCGACCTGTACATCGGCAGCGACGGCTCGCTGTCCAAGGTCGCGTTCGACTTCTGGCAGCTCAACCCGGACGGCAAGCCCGGTGAGCACCTGCCGCTGTCGCTGACCTTCAACGACCAGGCCCCCGCCCCGGTCGCGCCGGCCGGTGCGACCGCGCTGGAGCCGAGCGTGCTGCAGGACCTGATCACCAGCATGACCGCCGACTCGGGTTCCGGCTCCGGTTCCTGACCCGACAGCCGGCCCCCGCCCGAACGGGCGCCGGCGAGGCCCGGACCGCCCGACTGTGCGGTCCGGGCCTCGTGCTGCAGTTCAAGGGCTCAGGCCGACCTGAGCGGTCGGCCCGACGACGGCTCGGGGCCGGATCGCGAAGGTTCGCGCTCCGGCCCCGGACGGGGCCTGCACCGGCCTGCTGCGGACCGCTGGCCCGCCGGCCCGCTGCGGCGTCAGCCGGTGACGCTGACCGCGCCGGTCTCGATGTGGCCGGTGAACCGGCGGGACCAGCTGGAGTCGCTGCTGACGGTGACCGTGAAGTCGTACCAGCCGTTGGAGATGGTGACCGCGTTGAAGTAGTCGGAGACGCTCGCGCCGGCGGCGACGTTGTACGTCCACGGGCCGTCGGTGCGGTAGTTGTTCGAGGTGATGGTGAAGGTGACGGTCGCTGGTGCCGGTGTTGTTCATGGTGAACCAGATCGCCTCCGCACCGGTGTCGGCGCAGTCGCGTAGTAGGTGACGACCTCGGCGTACGGCCGGCGGTGGTGGCGTTGCCCTGGAAGCGGCGCAGGAAGCGGTTCGGGCCGGTGACGGTCAGGTCGTACAGGCCGTTGCCGTAGCCGGGGCCGCAGTTGAAGAAGTCGCTGCCGTCGGTGCCGGGCGACGGCGCCGACCGTGTACTGCCACGGTCCGCCGCTGCGGTACTCGTTGGCGTAGATCGCGAAGTGGGCGGCCTTGGTCGCCTGCGCGCCCTGGTTGAGCATCTCGATCCAGACCTGGCTCGCTGCCGCCGTCGCCGTTGGTGTAGTGGGTCAGGTTGGCGGCGGGCTGGTAGGGCAGCGCGCGGGCCGGGCGCGGTGCCGGGCTCCTGGGCGGGCATCGCGTTGGTGACCGGCGCCGGGTTGGACAGCGGGTCGCACTCGGCGAGCGTCGGCCCGTTGGTGGTGGCGGCGGAGGGTGGGCAGGCCGCAGACCGGCTTGGCGAAGTCGAAGGTGCCGGTGAGGTCGCCGCAGACCTGGCGGCGCCAGGCGCTGATGTTGTCGCAGACCGCGGGCGTGCCGAGGGCCGTCGGTCCAGATCTCCAGGAACTGGAGCACGGAGGTGTGGTCGAAGACCTGCGAGTCGACCCAGCCGCCGCGGGTCCACGGCGAGATGACGATCATCGGCACCCGGAAGCCCAGGCCGATGTTGGTGCCGGAGTAGAACTCGTCGGCGGTGCCGGCCGGGGCGACCGGCGGCGGCACGTGGTCGAAGAAGCCGTCGTTCTCGTCGTAGTTGAGGAACAGCACGGTCGGAGTTGAACACCTCGGGGTCGGCGTCGAGGGCCTGGATGCACCTCGTTGACGAAGTACGCGCCCGTTCTCCGGCGGTGGCGTCCGGGTGCTCGGAGTTGCGCTGGTTGGCGACCACCCAGGAGACCTGCGGCAGCGTGCCGGCGACCACGTCGGCGCGGATCGCGGCGGCGATGTCGACCGGGGTGACGCCGTCCGCGGTCGGGCACGTGCCCATGCCGTGGGTCGGCCAGCGGGCTGGTCGGCCGGCGCGAGGTGAACTGGTGAAGTAGGCCAGGCGCGTTGTCGCCGAAGTTGTCGTCGGCGTTCTGGTAGACCTTCCAGGAGCACCCCGGCGTCCTGCAGCGTCTCGGCGTAGGTCTGCCACTTCAGGCCGGACTCGTCGCCGCCGTCGTAGGCCGGGCCGCCGGCGGTGCCGCTCGGGTCGATCATGCCGCTCCACAGGTAGGTGCGGTTCGGGCCGGTCGGCGACTGAGGATCGAGCAGTGGTACGCGTCGCAGATGGTGCAGTTGTCGGCCAGCGCGAAGTGGAACGGGATGTCCGTGCGCTGCAGGTAGCCCAGGGTCCGCGAGGTGCCCTTGGCCGAGACCCAGGAGTCCATCCTGCCGTTGTTCCAGGCGGCGTGCTGGGTCCGACCAGGCGTGGGCGAGGTCGCCGTTGCACTGCGACAGCTCCTCGGCGGTGGCGCCGGAGGCGGGCTTGGTGGCGTCGAAGGCCCACGGGTACTGCCGGGTGCTGCCGTTGGGCTGGTTGAAGACGCTGTTGCCGCCGGACAGCAGGATCGTCGCCTGGTCGCCGAAGCCGCGGACGCCCTTGAGCGTGCCGTAGTAGTGGTCGAAGCTGCGGTTCTCCTGCATCAGGATCACGATGTGCTTCACATCAGCAATAGTGCCGGTGGTGCCTGCGGCGGCTGCCTTGGGCGCGTTGCTCGGAAGACTGTCCAGGCCGAGGGCCGCGCCGAGGACGGCGGCCGAGCCGAGGAAGGTGCGACGGGTGAGCGGGGACACGGGGACTCCAGATGAGGGGTCGGATACTTGCGGGTAACACGGTCGGGCACAGCGGGGGCCGAGGGGTGTGACTGGCGTGAACGGGACAAGTCCGCATGGTGTCGGGAACGCGATAAATCCGGAAGAGCGCGTAGGGAAAGAGTTCGTTCATCGGCCACCGACCGAAGGCCGCTCCGGCGGAGGTAGCGTGGCGGCTGAGCCGGTCAGCAGTCAGCGGGTCGGCCGATCCGAAGGAGAGGGACAGGGCATGACGATGGATCAGGATGCGCTTGAGGCTGCTCTCCGCGACGTTGAGCAGCAGTTGCAGTCGGCAGTTCGATCAGGCGACGTCGAAGCGCTGGACCGACTGCTGGACGACCGCGTCGTCTACACAGGCCCGGACGGCCGTTCCCTCACCAAGGAAGAAGACCTGGAAGCCCACCGGTCGCGGACTCTTGTCGTCGAATCGTTCGACCAGGAGGACTTGCAGGTGACGGTCGCCGGGACGACGGGGATCACCCGCGTGCTGGCCACGCTCCAGGGCACCGCCGCCGGCCAACCGTTCGCCGCGCGCCTCCAGTACACCCGCACCTGGGTCCACGCCGAAGGCGCCTGGCGAGTCCTCGCCGCCCACGCCGGCGTGAGCCCGCGCTCCGAGTAGCCGGCGGCTCGGCGGACAGCGGGGACCTCGGGCCGCGAACGACAGCGGCCCCCTGTGAGGAGGGGGCCGCTGCGGGGTGAGGTGCTGCCGTGCTGGGGACTACGGGGTTACGTACTTCTCGCCCTGGGCGAACTCGCCAGCTTTGATCGCGCCCACGAAGGCCGCGAAGGCGGCGGTGGGGAAGATCAGGGCGGGGCCCTCGGGGTCCTTGCTGTCACGCACTGGGACGGCTCCGGCGATGAATCCGGGGGCCACTTCGACGCAGTTGCCGCCGTCGTTGCCGCTGAAACTGCTCTTGCGCCACGGTGCCGACGTCAGATCGGGTGCAGTGCTCATGACGGTCGTACCCTTCCCTTGCTTCGCTGATCAGGGCGGCTGATTCACGCGGGGACAGTGCGTCAGCCCGCAACAGATCATATGTGCGGGCGAAGGGGGCGATCACTGCGGCCGAGTTGCTGAACTGAGCCCCCGTCAGGGACTCGGAGTAAAGCCAGCGGACCCCATTCGGCATGGTGATCAACGACATTGGCACCTTCGGGGCGGCAAGGTCCCGTGCGAAGGGGACCACTTGCAGCCGGATGTTCGGGAGCGTCGCCACAGACAGGAGGTGGTCCAGTTGATCGCGCATGACCCTTGGTCCGCCCACAACGTTGCGGATGCAGCTCTCATCCATGAGTACAAAGAGCAGGGGGCCGCCGGGCTCAAGGAACCGGGTCTGACGACTCAATCGACCCCTCAGTAGGCTCTCGGTTGTGGCCTGCCCATTCTGCTCCAACTGGCCCAACAGGCAACGGGCGTAGTCGGGGGTCTGCAACAGACCTGGAGCAACCGGGGTTTGGTACTCGCGCAGCTCGGCAAGTTCTCGGTCCAGGTCCCATCGGCGCTGGAACCAGTTCGGGAAGTCCATCGCGCTGTGGCGCCAGTTGATTCGCGCGTGCATCCGGCTGAAGGTGTCACCCGTATTCAAGAACTTGTCGCACTGGGCAGCTGTCTCCGGGCGTGGCGTGCGGTCTCCGGTCTCGATCTTGGAGAGCGTGGAGCGTTCGATGTTCAGCAGGTGGGCCAGTTGTTCCTGTGAGAGCCCGGCCTCCTCGCGTTTGATCGACAGAAGTAATCCGAAGGCCGAGGCCGACGTCTCGACTCCCTTCGCTGCTTTGCGCGGCATGGAAACTCCACTTTCGAACGGATGGACTGGCCGACTGTCACGTTGTGACAGTCCATGCCTTGTCACCAGTGAAGCCTGTTCCCGCCCTTCCCGTGGAGGAATCCTTGGAATACGGACGATAGTGCCGATCGACTGCTGCGGCACCGGAGCAACCGGCAAGGACGGTGGGTTGATGAACGATCAGACAGAGGCTGCCGAAGTGTCACAGCGCTCGGCCAGCGACAGGACGTACGTTGCGCGGTTGGACTTCCTGACCATGATGCACCTGCTCCGCTGGGAGGTCTCGGGCGCTGCGGTTGTCGTCTCGTCTCTCGGTGAGGAGCGGGTGCGGATCGGGACGGTGTCCGTCCCGATCCTGGAGCAGTTCACCGAACTCCTGCGGCGACACTTCACGACGATCACCGCCGTTCAGCCGTCCGGCACGGAAGTGAGCTGCCCGGAGTGAGCGAGATGACGCTTCGGGTGTACCGACTGGACATCGGGAGCGGCGAGTTGACCGAGCTTCCGCATGTCGATCCGAGTCCGGTTCTCTTCGCCGGGATCACCCAGACCTACCCGCCCTGTGCCTGTCCGCGCTGTCCACCGGGCTCCGCCGGGACCGAAGGGGACGCGCGGCTCGGCCGACCCCGCGCTAACTGCGGAGCTAGGATTGATCCGGTATTGAGCAATCGAAGCGCGGGGGAACTGATGGCTGGTCAGTGGGAGACGCTCGGCGAAGCAGGCGGCATCGAGGCCTACGTGCACCGTCCGGTGGGTGACGTGCGGGGCGCCGTGGTGGTCTGCTCCGAGCTGTACGGGGTGAACGCCTACGTCCGCGCCACCTGCGCAGAGCTCGCGGAGGCCGGGTACATTGCGCTGGCGCCCGACTACTACTGGCGCAGCGCACGCCGCACCGAACTGGGGTACTCCGCCGAGGAGCGCGAGAACGGCCTGGTGCTGATGCGCGCGCTGGACCGGGACGAGTTGGTGGCGGACGCCTCGGCGGCGCTGGCGGCTGCGCGCGCGGAAGCCGGGGAGCGAGGCGTGGCCTTCCTCGGGCTGAGTATGGGCGGGCACATCGCGGTGCGGGCGGCGACCGAGCTGCGCTTCGAGTTGGCCGCAGTCTTCTACCCGGGTTGGCTGCTGAACAGCGGCTTCCCGCTGGTCGGCCCGGTGCCTCCGCTGGAGACCAGCGAGCGGATCGCCGCGGGCGGTGCCTTCCTGCTGGGCTTCCGCGGCGAACTGGACCACATCATCCCGGCAGAGGAGTGGGAGCAGGCCGAGCAGCGGCTGACGAAGGCTGGGGTCCCGCACGAGCTGGTGACCTACCCGGGCGCCCGGCACGGCTTCGCCTGCTCGGACCGGCCTGCGGACTACGACCCGCAGGCCGGCGCGGATGCCTGGCAGAAGGTCTACGCCGCTCTGGAAGCGCACCTGTAGGGCCTGTTCCATACGCATCGGACGCTGGTCACCCGGGTCGGCGGCGTGCACGCTGACGCCGCCGCTCCGGACGACCACCCCAATGGGCTGCCCACGTCCTCGTCCACCCTCCCCGGGCTGCTCGTGTCGATGTTCGACTGCGCGGTGATCACCGACACGTCCGGGGAGGGTGGTCTGTCACGCTCCGCCGGCGTCAGATGGCGGTGGCGAGTGCGACGTGGTGCCATTGGTCGAGTTCGCGTCGCACCAGATCCAGCTTCGCCTCGACGCGCTCGACCGCGTCCGCGCCCAACTGCAGTCGCAGCGGCGGCTCGGCGACCTCGGTGACGTCGACGATGGCTTTGGCGGCCTTCGCCGGATCGCCCGGCTGGCGGCCGTCGTAGTGCGCCAGCGCCTCGCGTACCGGCCCCGCGCCGGCGACGTAGTCGGCGATGGTGGCTGGTTCGACCTGGATGCTGGAGCTGCTGAGGAAGTCGGTGCGGAAGCCGCCCGGCTCGACGATCGTGACGCGGATGCCGAGCGGGGCCAACTCGCCGAGCAGTGCCTCGGAGATGCCCTCCAGCGCGAATTTCGATGCCCCGTACAGGCCCGCCGCCGGAGCCGTGGTGAAGCCGCCCACGGAGCCGATGTTCACGACATGCCCGGATCGCTGAGCACGCAACGTCGGCAGGGTCGCCCGCAACGTGTTGAGCACGCCGAACACGTTGACGTCGAACAGAGCCCGAGCGGCTCTGTCGGAAGTCTCCTCGATCGCGCCCACGAGGCCGTAGCCGGCGTTGTTGGCCACGATGTCGATCCGGCCGAAGGCCGCCAGGCCGGCCTTCACCGCCGCGGTCAACTGCTCCGGTTCGGTCACGTCCGCGTTCACCGCCAGCAGTCCGTCCGGCTCCTCCGGGTACGCCTGGAGCACCGACGACACGTCCCTCGCCGTAGCGATCACACTGTGCCCGCGATCCAGTGCTTCACGGGTGATCTCCGCGCCGAGCCCACGCGATGCACCGGTAACAAACCAAACGCTCATGCTCTCCTACAATCCGATCGTCCGTTCGGCCAACGGCTCGACGTTAGAAGCTAGAGCCGTGTCTAGATCAATAGCTGTGTGACGGGAGCCACTTGTGGACCTGAGTATCGGCGAGGTGGCGGAGCGCAGCGGGCTGAGCGTTCACGCGCTGCGGTTCTACGAGCGGGAGGGCCTGTTCGCCAACCCGGTGCGCCGCCTGGCCAACGGCCGTCGGATCTACCACGAGGAAGATCTGGAGTGGCTGGCGATCTGCACGAAGCTGCGTTCCTCCGGCATGTCACTGGCGACGATCCGGCAGTACATCGAGCTGGCCCGTCAGGGCCCGGGCAACGAACGGGAGCGGCTGGAGCTGCTGCGCCGGCACGAAAGCAACGTTGAGGCGCAGATCCGCGAGCTGCAGGAGACTTTGGACGTGATGCGGGACAAGGTGCGGATCTACGAGGATCATCTCGTCCGCGGTGAGGCCGACCGGCTCTGGAATCCGTCCCACTCGGATGCCGCCCGGACCAGCACTCGCCAGGAGTGCCGTCCGTCAGAGGGTGGTGTGTGAGCTGCGTGCGCTTCGTCGTTGCGGCTGGGGCTGCGCGTTCGCGGTACGCCCTGCGTGGCGTCACCTCCGGGGAAGCTTGCCGACGGTGGGGGCTACCGGTGCGGCCGGCGGCTCACTGCCCCGTCAGTAGCCGAGGCAGTCCGCCCGTGAGCAGAGCCGTGGCGACCGCGAGGAACGCGCCACCCACCACCGTGGCCATGATCGGGAACCCCCAGGGGAGGATGCCGCCGATCCTGCGGGCGTGCTGCGGTTTGCCGACCGGATAACCGACCCGGACTTCCTCTCCGACGACGCCGCGGAAGTGCGCTTCTATCCGGCACGGAGCGCCGGACTCGTCCATGAAGCGCACCGTGCTGGAGCTGCCTCCGCGCGGGGCCACGTTCACCTGCGACACCATCCCGGTGACGCGGTGCCCGGTCGTGGCCTTCCACTGGCGGGCCGCCTGCCAGCCGGCGGCGGCCCAGGCTGCCGCCCCGACTCCGCCGATGAACAGGACTCCGGTATCAACCATCCGCTCCGCCCGCGTTGTGTCTGCCGCTCGGTCGGCAGGGGCGCCGATGGCCGGGGGTGGAGCATACGTGGCTCGCACAGTGCGGGCAATCGAGGCCGCTCCGGGGTTGCCAGTCGTGCCCATGTGACTGGAGTCACAGCCCTTTCTTTCTCTTCGAGGCAGTGCATCGGTTCTCCGTTCTCGTGTGTAGGGGGGACCGAGGAGGACGCATTGAGAGCTGACGAAGAGCGGGAGTTCCGCGAGTTCGTGGCCGCGCGGTCGCAGTCGCTGTTGCACACGGCGTATCTGCTGACCGGCGACTGGGAACAGGGGCGGGACCTGCTGCAGGGCGCTCTGGCCGCCACGGCCGCGCGCTGGTCGAAACTGCGGGACCGGCAGCAGCCGGAGGCGTACGTCCGCCGGGCGCTGTACAACGCGCAGGTGGATCGGACCAGGCGGCTGAGCTGGCGCAAGGAGACGGCCACGGCCGATCTGCCGGAACGGTCGCTGCCGGGGTCCGACTGCGCGGACGCCATCGCGGCCCGGCAGGACATCGTCACCGCGCTGCGGCGGCTGCCCAAAGGCCAGCGCGCAGTCGTCGTTCTGCGCTATTTCGAGGACCGTCCTGACGCTGAGATCGCCGACCTGCTCGGAATCACGGCGGGGACGGTACGCAGCCAGGCCCACCGGGCGCTGGCCGCGCTGCGAGTGGTGTTCGACGAACAGGATCAGCCGGCGAATGGGGCAGCGGTATGAGCGACGGGATGGCGATCAACGAGGGCGAGCTCCGGGAGCAACTGCGATCCAGCGGCGAGGACGCAGGCACCGTGCACCTGGTCGGACTCGCCGACGACGCGCTGCTCCAGGCGCGGCGGCATCGTCGCCGGGCGCGGGCAGGCATCGCGGCGGCATCCCTCGTCGTTGCCGCTCTCGCGGTGGGTGTCGGCGTACCGCTGCTGGGCGGCGCCGCTGGGACCACCTCGATCGGGGTCGCAAGCTCGGCCACGCCGAAGGCCACTGCCACGAGCACGAGTTCGACTGTGGGGGCGTCGTCCGGCACGGACCGGCTGCCGGACTATGTGGAACAGAACCTGAAGTCCCTTTTCCCGGCAGGTTCCAGAATCGCCGGCTGGTCCCCCTACTTCGGGGTCAGCCTCCCGGCGTTCACCCCGCTATTGAGCCCGTGGAACAACTGGCAGTCGGGTGGGGGAGTGGAGCTTACGACTGCTGGCGGCAAATCCTCAATCAGCTTCTCCGTGAACGGGTTCGGCACAAAGGCGCACTGCCCAAGCCATGCGGACGCGCCCCACGAGGAATGCACCACGAGCTCCGTGAACGGTGCCGGCCTCATGGTGAGCAAGTCCTTCCAGAACCCCATGACCGGGACGGGCTTCTCCACCTGGACCGTGTCCTTGAACGGCCCCGGGGCGAAGTCGATCCTCTTTACCGAGGTGGCGGACACGGCATCGCGCCAGGCACTGACGGTGCAGCAGGCCACCGCGCTGGTCACGGCATCGGTCTGGGGGCAGGTGTGGCAGTGGCTCCCGGCTGCCTGCCCGTTGGGAGTGATGGGCGACTCGCATCAGAAGCGGACCAAGCCGCCGGAGGCAGCGATCCTTGTCTGCGCCACCAGTCGGGCTGCCGCTCTGCCGGCACCTCCTCTGCCTTCGTAACGCCCCGCCGGGACAGTGCTCGGACGGCGCACCCGAATCGGCCCCGGCCGCTCCCTCCTCCGAGGGGCGGCCGGGGTTCCGCGTTCCCGGCGCTCCCTGCGGGGCGGAGCGTCCGGGGAAAGGTTGGCCGTGACCGGGGCTACCGGTGCGATGGAACACGTTCTAATCTGACGGTGCGTCAGTAAATGTGTGGCGTCCAACGGCGGAGGGACTCGCATGGCCATCGGCATCACGGAGGACCATCGGGCGCTGGGTGCCGCCGTGCGCGGACTGCTGGAGCGCGAGCTCGGCGAGGTCGGATCGGAGCGGCCCTCCGGATCGTCGGCCGGATGGTGGAAGTCCTTCGCCGAGCAGGGGCTGATCGGTCCCCACCTGCCCGAGCAAGCCGGGGGAGGCGGCGGTGCGCTGCTCGACCTCGCCGTTGTCATGGAGCAGGCCGGACGGGTGCTGCTGCCGGGCAACCACCTGCCGACCGTGCTCGCCACCGTCGTCCTCGGCCGGGGCGGGTGGAAGGGGCCGGAGTTGGCGGCGCTCGCGGACGGCAGTCGTAGTGCGGCCGTCGCGCTCGACCCCGGCGGGCTGCGCGCCGAACCGGCCGACGGCGGTCGCCTGCGGCTGCGCGGCAGCGTGCCGGTGGTGCTCGGGGGCGACGACGTCGACCTGCTGCTGCTCCCGGCCCGCTCCGCCGAGGGCGAGGGGGAGGGCGAGGGGGAGGGGGAGGGGGACTTCTGGTACGTGGTCGAGGCCGCCGAGGCCGGACTCACCGCGCTGTCCTCGCTCGACCTCACCCGGGGGCTGCTCCGGGCCGAGTTGGACGTCGTCCTGCCCGCCGAGCGGCGCATGGTTGCCGACAGCCCGGCGCTCCGGGCCGCCCTCGCGGTGCCGGTCGCGGCCGAGGCCTGCGGGATCGCTGCCTGGGCGCTGGACACCGCCGTCCAGCACGCCACCGTGCGGCGTCAGTTCGGGCGGCCGATAGGCCAGTTCCAGGCGGTGAAGCACCTCTGCGCGCAACTGCTGGTGCGGACGGAGAAGGCCACGGCCGCCGTCTGGCAGGCGGCCCGCGACCAGGACGCCGAGGTCAGCGCGGCAGTCGCCGCCTCGCTGGCACTGGAGGCGGCCTACGAGAATGCCAAGGACTGCATCCAGATCCTCGGCGGCATCGGCTTCACCTGGGAGCACGGCGCGCACCTCTGGCTGCGCCGGGCCGCCGTGCTGCGACAGCTCCTGGGTGGTGAGCGGGCGCTGCTCGCGGCGGTGGGGCGGGCCGCCGTCGCGCACGGTCTGGCCCGCCCCGCGCTGGAACTGCCGCCGGAGGCCGAGCACTTCCGGACCGCAGCGCGCGCCGCCGCCGCGTCCGTCGCCGGGCTCGACCCGGCCGAGCAGCGCCGTCGGCTGGCCCCGGACGGCTGGGCCGCGCCGCACCTGCCGGTCCCGTACGGGCTCGGCGCAGGGCCGCTGCAGCAGCTGGCGGTCGAGCAGGAGCTGGCGGCGGCCGGCGTCCGGCTGCCGGATCTGACCATCGGCACCTGGGTCGTCCCCTCGCTGGTCGCCCACGGCACTCCGGAGCAGCGCGAGCGCTACCTGATGCCGACCCTGCGCGGCGAGCTGACTTGGTGTCAGCTCTTCTCCGAGCCCGAGGCCGGCTCGGACCTGGCCTCGCTGCGCACCCGCGCGGTGCGGCTGCCGGACGGCCGCTGGCGGGTGGACGGGCAGAAGGTCTGGACGTCCAGCGCCCGCACCGCCGACTTCGGCATCCTGCTGGCCCGCACCGCGCCGGAGAAACCCAAGCACCAGGGGCTGACCTACTTCCTGGTCGACATGCGGACAACACGGGGAATCGACATCCGGCCGCTCCGCGAGATCACCGGCGACGCCGTCTTCAACGAGGTCTTCCTGGACGGCGTGGAACTGCCCGCCGACGCTGTTGTCGGCGAGGTGGACGGCGGCTGGCGGGTGGCCCGGCACACCCTCGGCAACGAGCGGGTGCACATGGCCGACGCAAGTCCCACCCTCGACGCGGTCCGGCAACTGCTGGCGGCTCCCGGCGCCGACCCGGCGGTCCTGGGCCGACTGGCGGCGGACGAGCACGTCCTCGGCTGCATCGACCTGCGCACCGCGCTCAGCAGCCTGGACGGACTCGATCCGGGGGCGGGCGGCAGCATCAGGAAGCTGGTCTCGGCCCCGCATGCCCAGCGCGTCGCCGAGTCGGCACTGGAGCTGAGCGGTCCGGCGGGCGCGGTGCAGGAGGGGCTGGGGGCGCGGATCGGCCACGCCTTCCTGATGTCCCGCTGCCTGACCATCGCCGGCGGCACCACCCAGGTCCAGCTCAATGTGGTCGCCGAGCGGATCCTCGGGCTGCCGCGCGACCCCGAGCCGGCGCCGCGCAACTGAGTGGGGCGCGAAGGGATTCTCAACGCCGGAGAGATGCGCTATACCTGACGAGCAGAAAGATAGAACAGGTTCTATAAATCAGCTCCATCCACAGACCCGCGGGGCCGGCCGTGCCATCGAGCCGGGATCCGCGACGAGCGACCCCGGTGCGTCCGACGGTGCGGAAGGCCGCACCGGGGTCCGTCCAATCGGAGCGCCGACCCCGGCGTCGGCCCGGGCCCGGGCCGACGACCGGGCCACGACAGGGAGAGACCCGCGATGCCCATTGACCCCGCCGCCGCCCTCGCGGCGCCGCCCCGCAGCACCGACATCGCGTGGGAGCAGCGGGACGTGCTGCTCTACCACCTCGGCGTCGGCGCGGGCGCGCACCGCCCGGCCACCGACCCCGACGAACTGCGGTACACCTACGAGAAGGACCTCCAGGTCCTCCCCGGCTTCGTCACCGTCGCGGGCGGCGGACTCGCCAAGGCCGGGGCCTTCAGCCAGCCCGGCCTGGACATCGACCTCACCCGGGTGCTGCACGGTGGTCAGCGGATCGCACTCGCCCGCCCCGTCCCGGTGGTCGGTCGGGCCGTGCTGACCAGCAGCCTCGCCGCGATCCACGACAAGGGCAAGGCCGCCGTGCTGGTGATGCGCAGTGAGGCCGCCGACGCCGACGGGCCGCTGTGGACCTGCGACACCGAGATCTACGCCCGGGGCGAGGGCGGCTTCGGCGGTGAGCGCGGCGGCAGCAGCCGCGTCGCGATGCCCGACCGGGCCCCGGAGCACGAGCTGGAGATCCCGGTCCGGCACGACCAGGCGCTGCTCTACCGGCTGTCCGGCGACTGGAACCCGCTGCACGCCGACCCGGACTTCGCCAAGGCGGCCGGCTTCGACACGCCGATCCTGCACGGCCTCTGCACCTACGGGATCACCCTCAAGGCCGCCGTGGACACCGTCCTGGACGGCGACGCGAGCCGGGTCCTCGAGTACAGCACCCGCTTCGCCGGAGTGTTCTTCCCGGGCGAGACGCTGCGGGTGCGGATCTGGGCGGAGGGCGACGACCGCTACCTGCTCACCGCCTCGGCCGTGGAGCGCGCCGACGCCCCGGTCCTCGCCGACACCGTGCTGACCACCCGTCCCGCCTGAGCAGCCACACCGGCTGAGGAACCGTCCCACCTGACCACCCGCACCGTCACTCGATATATCCGCACCCGAGCCACCGAGCCGCAGAGGGAGCCGTTATGCGCGCAGCAGTTCTGCACCAGACAGGTCAGGAGAAGCTGGAGGTCCACGAGGGCGTGGAACTGCCCGCCACCGGCGCGGGCCAGGTCAGGGTGCGGATGCGGGCGGCGAGCCTGTGCCACTCCGACCTGTCCGCGATGAGCGGCGTGCTGCCGCAGCCCGCGCCGTTCGTCCCCGGGCACGAGGGCGCTGGCGAGATCACCGAGGTCGGTGCGGACGTCAAGGGCCTCGCCGTCGGCGACCACGTGGTCATCTGCTGGATGCCGCCGGACGGCACCTGCCCGAGCTGTCTGCGCGGCGAGGGCAACCTCTGCCTCGCCGGGTTCGCCAACATGGGCACCCCCAACTACCGCTACGACGGCACCGACATCTTCGGCTTCTCCGGGACCGGCACCTTCGCCGAGGAGACCGTCGTCGCGGCCGGCTGCGCGGTGAAACTGCCCGCGGACGTGCCCTTCGAGGTCGGCGCGCTGATCGGCTGCGGGGTCACCACCGGGGTGGGCTCGGCGATCCACACCGCGAAGGTGAAGCCGGGCTCCTCGGTCGTGGTGATCGGCTGCGGCGGGGTCGGCATCGCCGCGATCCAGGGCGCGCGGGTCGCCGGGGCCGCGCAGATCGTCGCGGTCGACCCGGTGGCCTCGCGCCGCGACTGGGCGCTGCGCTTCGGCGCCACCGAGGCGGTCGCCCCGGAGGAACTGGCCGCCGTGCAGCAGCGGCTGACCGCCGGCGGCGAGGGCTTCGACTACGCCTTCGAGGTGGTCGGCCGCTCGGCGACGGTCCGGTCCGCCTACGACGCGACCCGGCGCGGCGGCGCGGTGGTCGTGGTCGGCGCCGGGGCCATGGACGACATGGCGCAGTTCAACATGTTCGAGCTGTTCTTCAACGAGAAGCGGCTGCTGCCCTCCCTCTACGGCGGCGCCGACGTGCTGCGCGGCTACCGGACCATCATCGACCTGTGGCGGGCCGGGCGGCTGGACCTCGAAGGCATGATCACCCACCACGTCCGGCTCGAAGGGATCAACGACGCCATCGAGCAGATGCGGACCGGCGAGGCCCTGCGCACCGTGATCACCCTCTGAACCCCCTTTCCCGCAGAAGGAGTCCGCAGGAGATGAGCACCTCACTGGAGGGCAGGACGGCGGTGGTCACCGGCGCCGGCCGCGGCCTCGGCCGCGCCGAGGCGCTGGAGCTGGCCCGGCTCGGCGCCAACGTCGTCGTCAACGACTTCGGCGCGCCCGGCCGCGACGGCAGCGGCGCGGCCTCCGCCGCCCCGGCGGACGAGACCGTCGACGCGATCGTCGCCGAGGGCGGCCGGGCCGTCGCCCACTACGGCGACATCGCCGACCTCGACACCGCCGCGCAACTGGTCGGACTGGCGGTGGAGCACTTCGGCGGGCTCGACATCGTGGTCAACAACGCCGGGATCCTGCGCGACCGGATGATCTTCTCGATGACGGGGGAGGAGTGGGACTCGGTGATCCGGGTCCACCTCCGCGGCCACTTCGCCACCACGCGCGCCGCCGCGGCCTATTGGCGCGACCGGTCCAAGCGCGAGGGCGGACCGGTCTACGGACGGATCGTCAACACCGCCTCGGAGGCGTTCGTCGGCGGCTCGGCCGGGCAGCCCAACTACGCATCGGCCAAGGGCGGCATCGTCGGGCTCACCCTCAGCTGCGCCTCGGCGCTGGCCCGGTACGGGGTGACCAGCAATGTCATCTGCCCGCGCGCCCGCACCCGGATGACCGAGGACGTGTTCACCGGAGCGATGGCCGCGCCGGAGCAGGGGCTGGACCCGCTGGCCCCCGAGCATGTCTCGCCGCTGGTCGGCTACCTGGCCTCACCGGCGGCGGAGCGGGTCAACGGGCAGGTGTTCGTGGTCCATGGCGGACTGGTCGCGGTGCTCGGGCAGCCGCCGGTGCTGGCCAGGTTCGACACCGCCAAGGACCTGTTTACCGTGGCCGAACTGGACGACCTGCTCAGCCCGTTCTACGCGGACCGAACCCCCGGCGACGGCTACGCCAACGTCTCCGTCCTCGGCCTGCGACACGGTGATTGACGCATCGTCAGTCACGCCGGTGCTGCGGCGGCCCAGTCACGCCGGTGCTGCGGCGGCGCGGAGCGACCGGGACGGGCACGCCCGGTCGCTCCGCGCCGCCGTGGCCGGCTCAGTCGGTGCCGGCGCGGCGGTGTCGTCCATGACCGGCGGGCTCGCGGCGGCCCTCCCGGTCGTCGTCCGCGGTGTGGCCGCGGTGCCGGCCGGCCAGGGCCAGGGCCTCGGCTGAATCGGTGTCACTGTCCCCCGGTGCGGTGTCCAGGCGGTTCTCAGTGATGTCGGTGAGGGCATCGGACATGAGAGTCGTCATTCTCCGTTGTGTGCGATATCTGGTTGCGGGCTGCGTCGGGCGGTCCGGCGCCTGGCGGGCCGGAACGCTGCGGGCAGAAACACCCCATTGCGGCTCACCTGCCTGCGCCAACCCTATTCAACGTTCTCCAGCCCTATTGCACCGGCATGGTAACGAAGAGTGCACGATCGATGCCGCCCGCAGCCCGTTCCCGGACCGCTGCTGACCGCCGCTCATCCTGCCCGTACCGCTCAGCCGGTGCGGCCGGTCCGCAGGAATCCGGCCAGCAACTCGTGCAGAACCGGCCCGCTCTCCCCGGCCAGGACCTCGTGCCCGGCCCCCGCCACCTCCACCAGCCGGAGCTCTGCGCCCTCCCGCCGACCCATCCGCAGCAGCTCCTGACGCAGCGTCCGGGACTGCCCGACCGGCACCACGTCGTCCTGGTCGCCGTGCACGACCAGCAGCGGAGCTGCCAGCCGGTGACAGCAGCGGAGCACGTCGCGCGGGCCCCGGCCGTCCTCCGGCTCCTGCGCACCGCCCATCCGCAGCGTCAGCGCCCGCACCCCGGGCGTCGCCTCGGCCAACAGCCGCGCGCCGGAGAGGAAGGGCGCGACCACCGCGCACCGCGCCACCAGGTTCGGTGAGGTGGAGGCCGCCAGCAGCGCCAGGAATGCTCCGTAACTCACTCCGAAGAGTGACGCCGGCTCCAGCCCCGAGGCCACCCGCTGCCCGCTCACCGAGGACAGCAGCGCCAGCACGTCGTCCAGGTCCGGCCCGCCCCAGGCCCCCTGGACCGCCTGCGCGTGTTCGACGCCGTAGCCGGTGCTGCCGCGCTGGTTGGGGGCGACGACGGACAGCCCCTCGGCGGCCATCCGCTGCAGCGTCGGGTCGAACTCCATCCGCCAGGCGTCGGCCGGGCCGCCGTGCAGGGCCAGCACCAGGTGCTGCGCCGTCAGCCAGGCGTCCCCGCCGTAGACCAGGGCCTCCACCGGCCCGGCCGCGCCGGCCAGGTCCACCGTCCGGGCGGGCTGCCAGCGTCCGCCGCCGCCGGGCGGGGAGCTGCCGTCCAGCCGCCAGCCGGGCCGGTTCGGACGCAGCTGCCGCACTGTCGACGGGTCGGGGAGGGTGCGCAGCAGGCTGTGCACCCCGGCCCGGCCGCCCTGCAACGGAGCGAGTCGCAGCGGCATCGTCGGCGCGACGACCTGCGGCTGTGGCTGCTCGCCGGTCAGCAGGTTGACGTCGATGGTGGCCATCCCGGCCGGATGGTCCGGCGCGGAGTAGGGCATCCGCAGACCGGCGGCGGACCAGTGGCCGACCCCGCCCAGCCGACCGGGCGGTATCGCCACCGGCTCGCACCGGCCCTCGCCGGGACGCCAGACCGCGAGCGAGGAGGCCACGCCCCAGTCGCCCTGCAACGCGACCCGCAGCTCCGCCGCCGGGGTGCCGGGGTCGGCGGCCTCGATCGCGACCGGGCGGAGGAAGCGCTGCGGCGGATGCAGGCAGTCGGGGAACCGCAGCGGCTGGTCGCCGCCGAGCACGCCCCAGCCGAGCCGGTCGGCGCCGGGCGCGTCGCTGCGGACCAGGATCAGCCCGCTCACCGGGTCCGCCAGCACCAGCCGGTCGTTGCTGCCCGGGGCCAGCTCCAGCAGCGGGCTGAGTACCCCGGTGACGAGGTCGAGCACGACCGTCTTGACCAGCGGCCCGTGCTCGCCCGCCCGGACATGGTCCAGCGCCAGCATCCGGCCGCCCCGGTCCAGCCAGACCCCGCCGCCGACCAGTCCGGCGAACTCGGCGACCTGCTGCGGGGGCGCACCGTCCGCGCTGATCAGCCAGGCCGAGGTGGTCTGCCGGCGGTCCGCGCCGAGTGCGACCGTGCCGTGTGTGACCGTGCCCAGTGCGACCGCGACCGGAGCGCCGTACCCGGCGGAGGGCAGCGCCAGCAGCCGTAGCGCGGGCATCCGCAGACTGCCGACGAGCTGCTCGCCCGGCCGACCGGGCGTCCGCAGCAGCAGGTCCTGCCGTACGCCGGCCTGCGTGTTGTCCTGCCCGTTGTTCTGCGCGCTGCTCAGCCCGCTGCTCTGCCCGTTGTGGGGTTCCTGCTGCTGCCGACAGATCAGCACCCGGCCGTCCTGCAGCGAGACCAGCTGCGAGTGCAGACTCTCGGGCCCGGTCGCACCGCCGGAGAGCAGGGGCATCGGCTCGGGACCGCCGGCGCCGCCCAGCCACCAGCTCTCCGGGTACCAGCCGCTGTCCCCGGAGGTCGCCAGGCAGGCGGCGTAGCCGCCGTCGGCGGAGAAGGTGAAGCCGACGCGCCGTAGCACCGGCGCCACCGCGCGCCCCGGCTCCGGAGGCAGGCTGTCGACCAGCGTGAGCGCGGGCTCGTGTCCGCCGCCGAAGGCGTTGCTGCTCGCGCTGCTGCTTGCGTTGCTGCTCGTGTTACTGCTCGCGTTACTGCTGCCGCCGGGCGGCGGCGGGAAGGCGGGGAACGGGGCGGGCTGGAACGGGGGCGGCTGGGGGGTCGCGTGGATCGACGGCTGCACCGATGGTTGTGCAGCGGGTTCGAGCGGGTGGCCGTTGGGCAGGTACCCCTCCGACATCCGAAGCAGAGGTGGGGGGACGGGCGCGAGGGCCGGGGACAGGGACGCAGTCAGAGGCTGGGGGACCGGCAGCGGCAGCGGTAAAGGCTGCGGCGGAGGCTGAGGTGTCACAGTCATTGCTTTGGATCACCACCACGGGGAAGAGGGCGGGACCGCAGCGGTCCTCGGCCGGGTGCGGTGCGGAAGGGCCATCGGGCCGACGCCCCCCACCGCATCACAGACGCTACTCAGGCCCCAGAGGCCATCCGAACGGATCGATGCCCCTTCACTCGTACGGGTGAGCCGGTGCGCGGTGGGCCGAAGGCGGCCCACCCGGCGGTTCCGGCCGGGAAACTTCGGTAAAGTCGACGGGTGCCGATCCTCTCCGACGTCCAACACCTGTTCGACGAGCTCTACCCGCCCGCCCGGGCGGAGTCCTGGGACGCCGTCGGCCTGGTCTGCGGCGATCCCGGGCGCCGAGATCCGTCGGGTGCTGTTCGCCGTCGACCCGGTCCAGCCGGTCGTCGACGAGGCCGTGGCCTGGGGCGCGGACCTGCTGGTCACCCACCATCCGCTCTATCTGCGCGGGACCACGACGGTCGCGGCCGACAGCTTCAAGGGCCGGGTCGTGCACAGCCTGATCCGCAACGGCATCGCGCTGCTGATCGCGCACACCAACGCCGACTCCGCCGACCCGGGCGTCTCCGACGCCCTCGCCGAGGCGCTCGGCCTGCGCGTCACCGGTCCGCTGGTCGCCGACCCGACCGGACCCGGCCGGACGCCGGCGGCCACGGCCGGATCGGCGAGCTGCCCGAGCCGGAGCCGCTGTCCGCCTTCGCCGCCCGCGTCGCCGCCGGGCTGCCGGCCACCGCCCAGGGCGTCCGCGCCGCCGGTGACCCGGACCGGCCGGTCCGCCGGGTCGCGGTCTGCGGCGGCTCCGGCGACGTCCTTCTTCGCCGACGTCCGCGCGGCCGGTGTGGACGCCTACGTCACCGCCGACCTGCGGCACCACCCGGCCTCCGAGGCGCCGCGAGGCGAGCCCGCTGCGCGCTGGTGGACGTCGCGCACTGGGCCACCGAGTGGCCCTGGCTGCGCAGCGCGGAGCGCGAGCTCCACGCGGCCGCCGAGAAGCAGGGCTGGACCTTCGAGACCCGGGTCTCCACGGCGGTCACCGACCCGTGGACGCCGCACGCACCGATCCGCCGTCCGCCGCCCGCACATTCCTCACCGTAAGACCGAGGAGTACCCCCACTGAACGCCGCGCCCGCCGACCAGCTGCGCCTGCTCGACCTCCAGGCCCTCGACTCCCGGCTCGACCAGCTCGCCCACCGCCGCGGAGCACCTGCCCGAGCTCGCCGAGATCCAGAAGCGCAACGCCGACCTCGGCCAGCTGCGCGACGTGCTCACCGTCGCCGCCGAGACCCAGCTCAGCGACACCAGCGCGAGCAGGCCAAGGCCGAGCAGGACGTCGACCAGGTGCGCACCCGGGCCGACCGCGACCAGCAGCGGCTGGACTCCGGCGCGGTCAGCTCCGCCAAGGACCTCGAGAACCTCCAGCACGAGCTCGAGTCGCTGGCCAAGCGCCAGGGCGACCTGGAGGACGTCGTCCTCGAGGTCATGGAGCGGCTGGAGTCCGCCGAGACCCGGGTCACCGAGATGACCGCCCGCCGCGACGACGTCCAGCACAGCGCCGCCGAAGCCGAGGCCCGCCGGGACGCCGCGACCGCCGAGATCGACGCCGAGGCGGCCAAGGTCACCCGCGAGCGTGAGACCGTCGCCGTGGTCATCCCGGCCGACCTGCTCAAGCTCTACGACCGGCTGCGGCAGACCCAGGGCGGCGTCGGCGCGGCCCGGCTCTTCCAGCGCCGCTGCGAGGGCTGCCGGGTCGAGCTCAGCATCACCGAGCTGCGCGAGGTCAAGTGCGGCAGCCCCCGACACCGTGCTGCGCTGCGAGAACTGCCGTCGGATCCTGGTCCGCACGGCGGACTCCGGCCTGTAGCCAGGCAGTACGGCAACCGACGGCGCGGGTCAGGTAGCGAGGGCAGGCGGAGACATGAGCACCCGACGGTTCATCGTCGAGGCCGACGGCGGCTCCCGGGGCAACCCGGGGCCCGCCGGGTACGGCGCGACCGTGCGTGACGGCGACACCGGCGAACTGCTGGCCGAGGCTGCCGAGTACATCGGCCACGTCACCAACAACGTGGCCGAGTACCGGGGCCTGATCGCCGGCCTGCGCGGCCGCCGCACGCCCTCGACCCGACGGCCAGGGTCGACGTCCGGATGGACTCCAAGCTGGTCGTCGAGCAGATGTCGGGCCGCTGGAAGATCAAGCACCCGGACATGAAGCCGCTGGCGGCCGAGGCCGGACGGGTCTTCCCGCGCGGGCAGGTCAACTACCAGTGGATCCCGCGCAACGAGAACAAGCACGCCGACCGGCTGGCCAACGAGGCCCTGGACGCCGGCAAGGCAGGCCGCCAGTGGGAGCCCAAGCCCCGGCCCGCTGCCGCTGAACCTGAGCCGCTCCCCGCCCCGCCGACCGTTGGCTGGGGGCTGCCGCCCGACCTCGCCACGCCCACCACCTTCGTCCTGCTGCGCCACGGCGAGACCGCGCTCACCCCGGAGAAGCGGTTCTCCGGCAGCGGCGGCAGCGACCCCGAGCTGTCCGCGCAGGGGTTGGTCCAGGCCGGGCGCACCGCCGCCGCGCTCGCCGCGCGCGGTACCGTCCAGGCGGTCGTCAGCTCCCCGCTGCAGCGCTGCCGACAGACCGCGCAGGCCGTCGCCGACCGGCTCGGCCTCGACGTCCGGATCGAGGACGGGCTGCGGGAGACCGACTTCGGCGCCTTCGAGGGGCTGACCTTCGCCGAGGCGAAGCAGCAGCTACCCGGCAGAGCTCGACGCCTGGCTCGCCTCCGCCACCACCGCGCCGCCCGGCGGCGAGAGCTTCGCCGCCGTCGCCGAGCGGGTCGCGGTCGCCCGCGACAAGCTGCTGGCCCGGTTCGCGGGCAAGACCGTCCTGGTCGTCTCGCACGTCACACCGGTGAAGACGCTGGTCCGGCTCGCTCTCGGGGCCCCGCCCGAGTCCATGTTCAAGATGGAGCTCTCCGCCGCCTCGCTGTCGGCGGTGCAGTACTACGCGGACGGCAACGCCTCGCTCCGGCTGCTCAACGACACCTCGCACCTGCGCTGAGCGGGTTGCGCCGGGTCAGAGCTCGCTGACCACCACGTCCAGCGCCCACGGCTTGCCCGGAGCCGGCTCCGCCGCCTCCACGGTGTACTTCAACTCCCGCAGCGCCTCCACCAGTTCGGCGGGGGAGCCGGGCTGCGCGCCGTCCTCCAACAGGTCCCGGACCAGTCGGCCCTTGGTGGCCTTGTTGAAGTGGCTGACCACCGACCGCTTGCTCACCCCGGCGACGACCCGCTCGTGCAGCACCCGCACTGTCGCCGTCCGGGACGCCGGCGCCCCGGTGGGCCGCCACAGTGCCGCGTATGCCGTCGACCGCAGGTCCAGCACCAGACCGTCCCCGGCCACGGCCGGCATCACCTCGCCCAGCGGCCCGCGCCAGTACCCGCCGAGCGCTCCCAGCGGAGGCAGCTTCACCCCGCCCGAGCAGCGGTACGGCGGCACCCGGTCACTGATCCGCAGCGCGCCCCACAGCCCGGAGAAGACCAGCAGCGACTCCTCCGCCCGCGCCTGCGCGGCGGCGTCCAGCGTCGCCAGCCCGAGCGCGTCGTAGAGCACGCCGGTGTAGAGCTCCCCGGCCGGCAGCGCCGGCGCGGTCCGCAGCGCCGCGTTGCGCGTCAACTCGCCGCGCAGGCCGGGGCTCAGACCCAGCACCGCCGCCGCCGCGTCGGGATCGCCAGTGCTCACCGCGATCAGCGCCTCCACCGCGCGCTTCCGAGCGGCGCCGAGCCCGGGCAGCGAGAGGGAGTCCAGCGCCAGCGACGGCCCCGACTCGGACGCGGCCTTGCCTTCGGACGGCGGCAACAGCACCAGCACAGCAGTTCTCCCCAGCAGACACCCGTACACGGACCCTGCGCCGCCGACCCTACGGAGGCCGACCGCGCAGCAGATCAAGCCTACGGACTCCGCCGCCCCCTCCGCGCCGCCGTCTCAGCGCCGCGCTCCACCTCTCCCGTCCAGGCCCCTCCCGTCCAGGCCCCTCCCGTCCAGGACTTCCCGCCCTCCGCCGCCACCCGCCCCCTACGCCGCCATCCGCCCCCTCCGCCGCCATCCGCCCCCTACGCTGGCACCCATGCCCCGTCGTCACCTGAGCGTGCAGACCGCAGTCCTCGCCACGGAACTCGCCGCGCTGCGCACCCGGCTGGAGATCCCCCAGGGCTGGCCCGAGGACGTCCTCGCCGAGGCCGACCAGGCCGCCCGCGCGCCCCGGCCCCCGGCGTACGACGCCACCGCCCTGCCGCTGTTCACCGTCGACCCGCCCGACTCCCGCGACCTGGACCAGGCCATGCACCTGGAACGGCGCGGCAACGGCTACCGGATCCACTACGCCATCGCCGACGTCGGCGCCTTCGTCCGCCCCGGCGGGGCCATCGACACCGAGGCCCGGCGGCGCGTCGAGACCCTGTACTTCCCGGACGGCCGGGTGCCGCTGCACCCGCCGCAGCTCTCCGAGGGCGCGGCCAGCCTGCTGCCGGGCCAGGAGGCCCCGGCCCAGCTGTGGCAGCTCGACCTCGACGCCGACGGCGCACTGCAGCGGACCGGGCTGCGCCGAGCCCTGGTCCGCAGCCGCCGCAAGCTCGACTACGGCGGCGTCCAGCACGCCATCGACACCGGCACCGCCGACCCCGCACTCGCCCTGCTCGGCGTCGTCGGCCTGCTCCGCGAGCAGCAGGAACGCGACCGGGGTGGCATCAGCCTGCCCATCCCGGAACAGGAGGTCGAGGAGGTACGCGGCGGCTACGCGCTCACCTACCGGGCCCCCCGTCCCGCCGACGGCTGGAACGCGCAGATCTCGCTGCTCACCGGCATGGCTGCCGCCACCATGATGCTGGACGCCGGGATCGGCCTGCTCCGCACCATGCCGGCCGCGCCCCCGGCCGCGTACGCCCGGCTGCACCGGGTCGCCCTGGCCCTCGACGTCCCCTGGCCCGCCGACCTGCCCTACGCCCAACTGCTCCGCACCCTCGACCCGAGCCTCCCGGCCCACGCCGCCTTCCTCAACGAGTGCGCCGCGCTGCTGCGCGGCGCCGGCTACACCGCCTTCGACGGCGCCGTCCCGACCGACCCCGGCCACGCCGCCGTCGCGGCCCCGTACTCCCACTGCACCGCCCCGCTGCGCCGCCTCGCCGACCGCTTCACCGGCGAGACCTGCGTGGCACTCGCCGAGGGCCGCCCGGTCCCGGAGTGGGTCCGCGCCGCGCTGCCGCTGCTGCCGAAGCTGATGGACACCGGCGACCGCCGCGCCCACCAGATCGAACGCGACTGCGTCGACCTGGTCGAGGCCCACCTGCTGCGCGGCCGCGAAGGCGAGCTCTTCGACGGCGTGGTGGTGGACGTCGACGAGCGCAGGCCGGTGACCGGCACCGTCCAACTCCGCCGCCCCGCCGTCCGCGCCCGCATCGCCGACGACCGCCCCGACGCCCCACCCCTACCCCTCGGCGCCCGAATCCGCGTCCGCCTCACCCGCGCCGACCCCGCCGCCGCGACCGTCCGCTTCGCCCCGGCCTGAGCCTGCCCGTGCATGGCGGGCCCTCGGCTGCCGGTAGCATGGTCCACACGGCGGACGAGCCGGCCGGGCGGTCGCGTCGCATTCCTCACAGGATGCGCCGAGGAACGTCCGGGCTCCATACGGCAGGGTGGTGGGTAACGCCCACCCGGGGTGACCCGCGGGAAAGTGCCACAGAAAACAGACCGCCGGAGGGCAACCTCCGGTAAGGGTGAAACGGTGGTGCAAGAGACCACCAGTGCCCAGGGTGACCTGGGCAGCTAGGTAAACCCCACCTGGAGCAAGGTCAAGAGGGGACGTCGCTTGACGTCCTGCGCTGGCGTTCGAGGGCTGCCCGCCCGAGCCAGCGGGTAGACCGCTAGAGGCTGTCGGCAACGGCAGCCGTAGATGGATGACCGCCTCCGCGCGGACCGCAAGGTCCCCGCGAGACAGAACCCGGCGTACAGGCCGCGCTCGTCCGCCGCTCCCTATCGTCCCTGGTCAGAGTCTTGATCAACTCTGAGATTCAGGCCCGGGTCGAATCCGGGTCGAATACGCGTTCTGGGAGTCGAACAGTAGGTGGCAAGCCTTTCCACGGGCCTGCCGCCGACGCGCCGCAACGGTGCGTCCTTGAGAACACTGGTGAGTCTGGCACACCAGGGGCGGCCGGGGTCAAGTACCCGGCCCCGCTTCACGCCGCGCGGTCGTCCGGCTGTTCGGAGCCGCGGTCGCGTGGGGGCTGCGGACCGCCTTCGGCGGGGCCGGCGGGCCCGCCGCCGCCCGGAGTCGGCTCCGGCTCGTCTCCGTTCATGCCTGGGAAGAGCGAGCCGAAGGCCCGGACCGTGATGCCCTCGACCGCGACCGGGGGGTGTGCGTAGGTGTCCCAGGTCTCGGAGAACTCGGCGTGCCGGGACAGCGCCTGCACGGTCTTCGGGTCGTGCTGGCCGGATGAGCCGAGCCGCGAGGTGTAGAAGTGCTTGAGGTCGTGGAACCGGGTCCGCATGGGCAAGCCAGCCAGCTTCACCGCCGCGTGCCACTTCTTGTTGAAGTCGCTGCGCTGCACCGGCCGCCCGTACCGGTTGGTCACGATCAGGCCCTCATCCGGTGGCGCGACGTATCCGCTCGCGCGCCGCCGCCGCTCGCTGCGCGCGGTGACCTTGGCCACGCGCGGGAAGAGCTCCTTGTGCTCGACCAGCCGCTCGATCAGGAAGTGGTCGACTGGCAAGGTGGCG
This sequence comes from uncultured Actinomycetota bacterium, assembly GCA_963743515.1. Classification (GTDB taxonomy): domain Bacteria; phylum Actinomycetota; class Actinomycetes; order Streptomycetales; family Streptomycetaceae; genus Streptacidiphilus. The sequence goes on along the minus strand of CAVUQN010000026.1, from coordinate 18,398 downwards.
TAGGACTGCTTCGTCTTGAGCTTGACGGCCTTGCCCCTCTGCCGCTGCTCGACCAGGTAGATCCGGTCCTGGCCCCACTCCACCGAGGTGTCCAGCAGTCCGAACGCCTCGCCCTCCCGCAGCCCGGCACAGGCCGCGATCCACACCAGGACCTCGTACCTCGGTTCGACCTCCCGCATCGCCGATGCCAGGGCGGCGACGTTCTCCGGGGACAGCGCCACCTTCACGCGATCCTCCACCTCCGGAAGCTCGATACGCGAGCAGATGTTGGCGGGCAGCGGGACGTCGGCGTCGATCATGTAGTTCATCAAAATGCGCCACGTCTTGAAAACTCCCACCACCGACGAGGACGAGTCGAGCCCCGGCTTCTCTATCAGGTGGTCGATGAAATTCATGGTGTCGCGCCGCTTGAGGGTCTTCGCGGACCGCTTCTTTACGAACGGCTTTATGTGATTGCGGATGTGGCTCTCGTAGGTGTCCGTCGTCCTTTCGTTCTTCTTCTTCGCCCTCCGCCGCTCGATGAACTGGTCGGCGTAGAACGCCACCTTCTCGTTCCCGAGGTCCGGGTCGACCCATTCGCCGCTGCGCATTTCCACCCGCGCCTGCTCCAGCGCGTCCCGAGCCTTTTCCCAGGAGTCGAACAGTGGTCGGCGGGGCTTGCCTGCCGGGTCTGTGTAGCGGGCTTGCCACTGCTTGCCCCGGCCATGGTCGGCCGAGGGGTACAGCGGGTTCTTCTTCGTGCCGCACCTGCACGGCACGTCCCCGGGCTTCGGGTACTTCTTGTGCCAGCGGTCGAACGGCTCGTCCGACTCCTCCATGTTTTCCCCTCCATGGTGTTCGGGGTGAGCAGCAGCCCGCCCCGGGTCCTATAGGTCCAGCGGTTTGCGGAAGCGAGCTAGCGCTCCCCCCTTGAGGCGCTCGAAGAGATCGTCGACCTCGGCTTCGCTGTAGCGCACCCGACTACCGTTCCGATTTCCGGTCCTGTTCTTCCCCGGGCCGGGACGGTAATGGGGCCCCAGTGGAATCGCATGCAGTAGACCATCATTGGTCCACCGGCGCCGCGTCGAGGGAGAAATACCCAGTCGCTTTTCTACCTCGCAAGGCATCATAGAGCGATCCGAGAGGGGTTTTGTAGTCGAGTGGGATTTCCCGAAATCCTTCTCCGTCACGGACCGGCATCACGACCGATGCGCGAGACCCCGCGCGAGGGGGGCATCCGTCTCCGGGGCCCCTTCCGCGTCGGGCCGCCGACCCCGCGCCGGACGGCCCCGTGATCTGCCTCAGCCAGTACATCCATCCCCCAACGGATCCAGACGGACCGCCGCTCCACCGACCAGGCGCGAGGGCCCGGGGGCCGCGACGCCCCAGTCCATCTACAAGTGTTTATGAACTTGCTCGACAGTAGCACCTGCGTTCGAGGCAGTCACAGGCAATCATCAACACTTGTGTATTTTTCTGGATCGAGGCAGCAGCGGGGCTTGTCGGATGGTCGGGCTGCCGCCCCGGGGGCCAACTCCTGCCGGGCCTCGCACTGACGGGTGCTGGGTTTGGATCAGGAAAAGCTGGCCCGTCCAGGTGCCGGACCCACGAGACCCGCGCGGTGTGTGGCACGCGTTGGTCGTCGTCCTTGCGCTGACCGCGTGCGCCGTGCTGGCCGGGGCGACCTTGCTGCTGGCGGTCGGAGAGTGGATCGCGGATGCGCCGAGGCGGCGCTTGCACTGCTTCTGACCACCGGGTGCGCTGACCTCTACCCGGGTTCACTGCGGATCGACGACAGTCTGTTCGGCCGTGTTTTCCGGGCGCTTGACCTGGACGGTGAGCCCGTCAACGGTTACCTCGCCGAGGTCTAAGGCATCAGCGGGGCTACTGCCCTCGCGGCGCAGGTGGTACTGCCTCAACTGGACTCGATAGGCCGACCACCCGACCGAGACGGCGAAGGCCCTCACGATGGTGGGGCCTTCGTCGGCCATGAGATCTAGTCCCAGTCCATCGACAGGAACGACTCCCGGTCCTCGTTACGATTCGCGAACAACGCCCACCCCAGAGACGGAACCACGCGGCACAGGAAATCTCCGATGGTGGGGTTGCCGTAGTTCCCTTCCCGCCACCGGGTCGCCTCGAAGTCCGCGTAGAGCTCCAGGTCTCCCGTCTCCATCACGCGCACGCGATCACCTGCCCAGGCGATGGCGAGCGCTACCGTGCCGCAGGGGCAGGTGAGGCAGAAGCCCAGATCCTCACCGTTCTCGGCGGCAGCGTCTTCGAGGTCGGCCGGGTACTGGGCCGTGTGGCCCTGTTCACAGATGCTCAGCGTTGGCAACGTGTCAGTCATGTCCGAAGCCTAGGGTCCTGCACGCGTGTGGGTACGGGAGCGGAGCAGTGCAATAGGTGCACCCCGGGCCGGCGATCGTCGGTCCGGAGCTACTGCCCACGGCTCAGCTACGGCGTAGAGCGGCGTCGCACTCCCGGCACCGGCGACTGCGGTACTCGGGAGGGAACCACGGCTCGCCGGGGGCCGACGGCCGGTAGTGCTCGTGCTCCATCTCCGTCGAGTCGAGACCACAAAGGGTCTGAGGTAGAGGGTCCTCGGGAGCGTCCGGGTCGGCCCCGGCGGCGTGGACCCAGCGCACCCGCGCCCCGATATCCACCTCGGCGGAGTCGATGACCTCCGTCGAGGGCTCCAGCTCCAGCAGGACGATCACGCTGCTCATGGATCGAGCCTGCGCCGGGCGCGGGGGTGTCGCACCCGGACCGCGGCCGACCGGGATGGACGCTGGGGCCGGCGCGGTCGCCATCCGGAAAATCCCTCCCCCTCCGGACCGAGCATCCCGATACTGGGCAGATGCCACAGCAAGGATCGACCAGAGCGGCCACAGGCGGCTTCGTATGGCTCGACGTGCCCGACACCGGCCGCGCGCTCATCATCCGGAACCGGGCCGATGAACAGTTTCTCGCCGTCGAGCAGCAGCACGACCGCATCGTCAGCGGCTGCCGAAGCATTCATGCCGTGGGGATGCCGCAGACATGGCGGGAGGACAGAGTCCGGCTTCTGATCGACGTGAACCTCTTCATGATCTGCCTGCGGCAACTGCTCAGGGTCTGCCAACTGGTGCGAAGGAGCAGACTGCCCACCGCGGACCTGCGCCGGCCCATGCGGGATTTCGAAAATCAGACGGTGGGCGTCACCTCGCTGCGCAATGTCCTGGAGCACCTGGACACCGCAGCCGTCAACGGACAGGGCGGTATCGGCTATGGGCTCGGCTCCGACGGGGTGAACGTCACCTACGACGGCGCAGGGCTCGACACGGCCGCCCTGCTCGAATCGGCACGGACGCTGCACCTGGCGATCCGTTCCACCGTCGACCCCATCGCGGCCCTGGACGTCCACGGCGGCTACCCCATCATCGAGTTGGAGGCCCCGACCGCCGTCGGCGCGGACGAGGCATGAAGGATGTAGGCGGGGCGAGCGCCGTAGCCCGAATGGCTCCGCTCCACGCGGCACTCCCGATACTCTCCCCGGCATGACAGATCTTTGGCCGGTCGTAGTCGGCGGCTTCCTGTCGACCTTTGTGGGCGGCGGCTTTCAGTGGTTCGTCCAGTCGCGCACCAAGAGCGGCGACCGACAGAAAGACCAAGAGGACCATCTGCGAGCCAAGAGAGAGGCCCTCTACGTCGACCTTCTACGCACCCCACCTGTGGACGCCGCGGGGAGGGCAGCTTGGAGCAGCGAGGTAGAAGCGCGGGCTTTGGCGTTCGGTTCAAACCGGGTGAGTGAGCTACTCAAGGCGCGCGATGCGGCGTACGAGGACGTCCAATTCTGCGCAACCGAGGGCGGCTACCTGGCCGAATGTGCCCAGCGTCCCCCATGGGATCAGCCCGAACCGGAAGAGGAGCTGGCAGGGCTGCTACGTGTGCGTGACGAGAAGGCACGCCAGTTGCGCGCTCAGATCCGGAAAGAGCTCGGGACGCCGGAGGACGGCTGAGAGGTATCGCGCAGGAAAATAGGGAACCGATCACCGCGGATTGCGGACGTTCCCGGCCCTGGTGGCAGGGCTTCGGCGTTGTCGGCGGGCGTCGCGCGCGTTGCGGCGGAGCCCGGCGGCGATGTTCGTGGCGCCGTGCAACGGACCCATCAAGCACCCCCGGCGCGGTTATCCCCGCTGCGGGCTGCGGTAGGCAGCAATACCTCCTGGCCCGATGTCAGCGCTGGGGAGCAGACTTGGACCATGTCAGGTCCGAATGTTCCCGCTGCTGTACCTCTGGTTCCGCGCCGCCTCAGGCCCGCGCTGCACCCGATGATCCACCCGGAGCCGATGCTGGTGCCCATCATCGACGCCAACGCGCTGCTCATCATGGGCTGCGACATGGTCAAGAGGAGCCGGGAACAGGACATGGTGACTGGGCTGGCGACGACCGGTCGCGGCAACCCGCACATCGCGGCCCATGTCCCGGGCGAGGTCGACCGCCACCTTCCCCGGCTCGCGAAGCACAATGGAGTACCCCAGGATCGGGTGCGTCGGCTGCTGAACGAGGTGATCATGCCGTCGGCCAGGCTGGTCGACCTGGAGATCCGTGATCATCTCAGCCCGAATACCCAGCGGATCCTGCACGTCGACCCGGCACTGCCGAAGGACTATCAGGGCGACCCGGACGATGCCCCCACCATGGCCCTGGCCGAGTTCCTGGCACCGGCCGTCATTCATCACCCAGGACAGCGTCTTCACGCGCTTCGGGTTCGCCGGCGCGGCAGCCGAATGGATCCCCATCGCCAAGGACCTGCTTCGCATGGTGGGCATCGAGGCCAACCTGGTCGACGCCGCCTGGATCAGCGAACTCGCGATGCGTCTGCTGGCCTCCGGCGCGCGGGAGTTGATCTCATCTGGCCGGACGCCACCCGTGGCTTGCCACGGCTGCTATCGCTGGCGCCCTGTGGTTCTGCCACCGGCGCGGCTATCTCAAGAGCGACCGCTGGCGCGAACGCGGCGCACCTTGGGACCTGGCCCAGCCTCTGATCGAGAAGGCCAACACCGCGCTGCTGGACCAGGCCCGCATCCGCGACGCCCTGATCATTGTCGAGCCCCCGGCCTATCCAGTCCCCGAGCAACTGGCCGCGCGCCACCTCGCCCGCTGTGGAACCTCCCTGACTCCGGCTGAACTGCGCGATGCCTTGGAGCTCGACGGGCACCGCATCCCAGCCGCGCGGCTACGACGCGAGATGGGTGCCCACAGCGGCTTCGTTCGCGAACCGGGCGATCGGTACACCGTCGGCCGCTCCGCCCGGCTGGAGCTGCCGCGTTCGTAGCCGTGTCGGAGAGTCTGTTGCTTGCCCAGTCCTACAGGACGTTCGATGGCCCGACGTTGGCCTCCAGCGCCGCCAAGCGGCGGCGCAGTTCGTCGATCTCTTCGCGGAGAGTCTGGTGCTCGTCGGGGGTAGGGCAGGCAGCGCCGGAGGCATCGGCCCCCGGAATCAGGTTGCGGACGAAGGTGCCGCGCCCCTGGACGGCATAGACGAGTCCCTCGTCGCGGAGCTTGCGCATCGCGTTGCGGAGGGTCATCGGGGCGACGCCGAACCTACGCTCCAGGGCAGGCGCGCCGGGGAGCTGATCACCCGGGCGGTGGGTGCCGTTGAGGATCTCCCGGCGCAGGGTGTCGGCGATGATCTTGTACGGAGGGCGATCGTCTGCCACTGGTTGCAGTGGGCGAGGCAGTGCCATCAGGTGAGCATTCCTTCCTGCTGTCGCCGTGCCCGTGGGCACTGCCCCGCAATCGGCCGCATTGTCGACGGCACCAGCGGAGCAGTGCTCCCGAGCGGGCAGGGGATGCCCAGTGGGCTAGAGCATCCGTCCGTTGCCGAGCCCTTAGAAGGGCCTGGGCCAGGAGGCGCCACCGGTGAGGCGGCTCAGTACTGCCGCAGCAGCCACGGTGGACTCTATGACCGATGCGGGGGCCACAGGCATGATCGAGGCGGGCTTCAACATGAGCAAAGCCCCCATGATGGTGTCTCCGGACATAACCGGAGCAGCGCACGAGTTCCAGTGCGCCATGCACTCCTGTAGGCCGAGGGCGTACCCCTGAATCGCGCACCTCTTCGAGGGAGAGCAGGAGCTCGGCCGTTGTCCCGGTAGACCCCTGGGCCGGCTTCATCGGGGACAGGCTCCGCCAGGACCCGTTGCTGGATGGCGTCGGGAAGGTACGCCAGGATGGACCGGCCGCTGGCTCCGGTGCGCAGGGAGCGAGTGACGGAGAGGACGTCCCGGGGGGTCATCCCGAGCTCGACCAGGTCGCTTTCTCCGACCGCCATGTCGATGCACTGCCGCTGGGCGCCGCCGAACGGGGCAAGCATGTACAAGAGACGAGCCCCTGCCCCGTGGCCTCCCGCAGTTCCTCCAGCGTCGCGTGTGCGGCGTCGCCGGGGGTGTGGCTGAACGCGTGCAGGTAGTTGGTCCCCATTGCCAGCCGGTACTGTCCCCGGCCGACCCGCTCGAAAGTCCCGTCGTAGACGCCTGATTGCAGGATGCGGTAGACGGCCGAGTCGTCCAGGCCGGATGCCGTGGCGATGGCGCCAGGGCCGTGGACATCACCGCCGAGTGCAGCGAAGGCCGACTGCACGCGGAACACCCGGTCGGCGTGGCTGGTGCCTCCGGATCGCGCCGCGAGCTCCTTCGGATCGCTGGTCTTGTCCATGCGTCTCTCCCCCTTGTCCCGGTTGGCGGAGCGGCGCTTCGGCGGAGGTACCGCTCCTGATGATTCATTAACGACGCCCAGAGTCGTTCATGTGTTCCATGGGAACCTAAAAATCACTGTGTTGGGTCGAGCGACAGCTTTCCGGTGTGGCTGCGGGCAGCGAGCGCGGCGTGGGCGGCGCTGGCCTCGGCCAGTGGGTAGACCCCGCCGAGTACCGGCTTGAGCGCACCCGCACGCACGGCACCGAACAGGGCCTTCATCGAGTGGGGCAGGGCGGTCCGGTCGGCGTAGAGATTCGGGAGCCAGAAGCCGGACACGGTGATCGACTTCTCCATCAGTGCCTGCGACGGGATGTCCGCAGGCTCGTTCGAGGCGTAGCCGTACACGGCCATGCGTCCGCGCGGGGCCACTGCCGCCAGGATCTGACCGAGGGTCTGGCCGCCCCGTCATCTCCAGCGCGGCGTGCACCGGGCCGCCGGCGGCTTCCAGGATCTCCGCTGTGAGGTTGTCCGACGTGGAGTCGACGGTTGCGTCTGCACCGAGGTCGGTGGCGAGTTGTCGCTTCTTCTCGGTGCTGGCCAAGGCGATGACCTTCGCGCCGACCTGCTTGGCCAACTGCACCGCGATGGTCCCGACGCCCCCCCCCCGCGGCGGCGGAGATGAGCACGGTCTGGCCAGAGAGCAGTTCGACACCGGAGAAGAGCAGGTGCCAGGCCGACTGCCCCTGAAGGGCCACGGCCTGGTCGTCCGAGACGTCATCGGGCACGGCCCCAGGCCACACGGCGGTGGACATGGGCCTGCTCGGCGTAGCCGCCGCCCCGGGTGAGCCCAACAAATCGCTGGCCGGCGGCATCAGTACCCATGACCTCATTGCCAGGGATATAGGGCAGTTTCACCGGGGCGAGGTAGGTATCTCCTCGTACGTGGACGTCCGCGTAATTCACTCCGGCCCGACTGACCGTGAGCAAGTGATGTCCACTGAGTTCTTGGAGATCAGCAACTTCGGTCAGACGCAGCACCTCGGGCCCGCCGAACCGGTCCATGGCAATAGCGCGCACTCTTCCCCCTTGGTTTGGATCTTGGCGTGCTGCATCCAGGCTAGGGCATGAGGTTCAACGACCCACGGCCGCCTCCCGGCTAGCGGGCCTTTCTCGCGTGGCGAGAAAGGGAGTGTCATGTCCATCCCTTCGCCTTCTCGCCACGCGAGAAACCGAAGAGAAGATCTTGTCTTTTACCTAAAGCGCGTTGACGAAGGTCATCAGTGAGGGTAGGAATCAAGGCTCAGGGTTCAGGGTTCCGGGGCTGTCGGCCGGAGCTGGCCTCAGAGTCGCAGCTTGTGTCGGGGACATGGCTTGGGCGGCGAAGCGGGCCAGCCTCCGGTCGATCCGGGGGGTGCTCTGAAGCAAGTATGACCCCGGCGGCGGCAAGGGAAAGAGGATAGAAGGGTTTCATATGGGAAAGTCGCGTCGCGAAATTCGAGTGCAGTAGACCCGATCAATTCTGCGGGGGATGGTAACGGATGGGATTGCCGGGCGGGAGCCGGCTGGAAGCAACAAATGCAACGTCGCGCGAGCACCAGCGCAATGCGGGCCAGTCAGGCGAAGTGAAAGTGCCGTCGGCCCGTATCCGGATTCACGGCCTGCTTTTTCAGGGCGAGCGGCCGTCCGGAGCGGGGAGTGTCTGGCTTGGCACAGGTAATGGCGGGGGTACGGTCTACCCGCTCTCAACTCGCTCCGAGAGCGACGGCCCGAATGCGGGACCGGCTCGCAGGGGGGACGACGAAAACGCGGACGAGGAAACCCTCGATGCCGCCTGCTGGCTGATGCCAGGCTTGCCCCGCGATCTGATCGCGGAGGCACTCGAACCGGGCCCATACCGCGGGGGTGCCGACGGGTCCTAGCCTCTGGGTATTGCCGAGCGGGGCCGTCTGTACCGACGGCCCCGCTGGCTCAGCTCCGGCCGCCCTGCTCCACTCGCCGTAGTTGCTCGGCCATGGTCAGCAGCGCTTGCTGGCTGGCTTGGGACAGTCCGGCGGACTGCCGAGCGATCTCGCGGACGCTGCCTTCCCGAAGGGCGTCGAGGAGGGCTTCATCCTCGACCGCGGTTTGCGCCGAGCCAAGGTGGTCATCACTCAACCGTCCTGCCCCCGGGCAAGTTGGCGCACCCCATCGCCTTGCAGAGCCTCCAGGAGATCCGGATTCGAGAGGACTGCGTCGAGGGTGTGCCGCTGCTCGACGGGGAGTGCGCCGATGCGTGCCGCAGCCTCGCGCACGTCCTCGCTCCAGTAGGCGTCCAGGGCGCGCAGGTCTCCAAGTAGCGCTCGGATACTGTCCGGATCCGCCGCGCCGTCGGCCACATCGTGCAACCTGATGTCCCTCACGCCGGCGGCCTTCAGCTGCCCGAGAAGCTCCAGCTCGGTGTTCAACTGCTCAAATCCGGGGCCCTGGGTGAGGTAGCTGACGGGAACTTTGAACCAGGTGGCCAACGCCTGGAGGTGGCTCAGCTTGGGGCTGGTTGTCTTCCCGGTGCACAGTTCCCATACGTACGCGCCGGAGATCTTGACTCCGGTCTCCGCCCTGATCTCGCGGGCCATGGCCTCGTAGGACAGCTTCTTCTGCCCCTTGGGAGTCTTCAGCGTCCGAAGCCGCTCCAGTTTGTCCGCGAGCGTCAGCGGCTCATCCCCACCGCTCTCAGTACTACTGGGCATCGTCGGGCCGCGCTCCTTCCCTCCCCGAAGGGTTTCGTACTTCTGTGGCCGCACCATATCGCCATTCACGGCTGTAGATAACTCCGAAGGTGGGCCTTCTTCGGTGCCTGCTGGGATGCCGGTAGCCCTGATGGCAGGAGGGGGCACCCCCCGTTTTTCACAGGGTGAGAACGGTTGCCCCCGCTGGGCTCCGTCCTCTACAGCCGTTTAGGACGAAACTACCACGAAACCCCCGCCTGCAACCTAGGAGTTGAAGGATGGGATTCCGCTTCCGGCGGGAGCGGACACTGCCGCCTGCTCCGGGATCGGCTCGACCGGCCTGGTTACAACTCGATATCGGTAGCGGTTCCGCCTTCGCGCGGCTGCTTTCGACACTCTCACGGCCTGGGGCGGCGCTGGGGCGCACTGCGCATCCCTAACGCGTTGCCCGCCTGGCGCGCGAGTGAGCCGGTTCTCGGCGGGTGCGGCTCATCGCGTGAAAGTCGACACGGCAACGCATGACGTACACGGGTGTGGATGAATTTACGCGACAAAGAGGCAGATAATGGACAGTTGCCCTCGCGGTCACCTGAGATCAGCGCTATCGTCACTCCAGTCATAAACATTTGTTTATGGCCTGCGTGTTTGGCGGCGCGTACCGATCGCGTCCGAGGGGTCGGTGGACAGGCGGCCCCGGCCAGCACGCGGTTCAGGGGAGGAGCAGGGGGGCAGTGATCCAAATGGCGAGTTGCGGCGCGGTGCAGGGTGTGAAGCCGCAATCAACCGCGCAGGGCCTGCCCCCCTACGGGTCCACGGCCAGCGACGGGGTCGGCTTCGGATGCTGCACGTGGTGTTTCGCGGCGGAGACCAACTCCGCCGGCGTGGCGACCGAACCCGCTCTGATGACGCGTGCGTTCCCACGTGCATACGGGAACGCCGCCCTTGACCCCGGGCCCCGCCACCACACCCCCTCCGGTGGCGGGGCCCGGTTCCCTCCTACTTCGAGCGAGCTCGGCCTGGGCGGATCCTCGTCGGCGTTCGACCGGGACGGCTCGATGAACTGCGTGCCGTCGCGTACAGCGATCCGTGCGGTGGACAGTCTTGCCAGTGCGTGCGTGGCCTGGGGAGTGCCGCTCCTGGTCCTGAAGGAGACCGGATCGGCGTCCAATGCCGGGTTGAGCTTCGCCCTGGAATGGACGCCGAGGCTGATGTCGTTGGGACTCGCCGCTCCCTGGGTGGATCGCCTCGGCGCTAGGGCTGCCCTGCTTGCCGGGTCGCTGGCGCGAACCATCGCCGTCGTCGTGACGATGGCGGCGGTAGCCGTCGGCGCGGACTGGCTGGTGCTGACCGCGATGGCGGCAGTGGGCGGCGTGCTCGCGCAGGTCACCCAGATGGCGACGACCTCGCTCGGAGCGGACCAGGCGCGTGCCTCACACCAGGACGCTGCGAGGCGGGTCCAGCTCTGGCAGGCTGCGGTCGACCAGGGAGTGTTGTTGGTCGGCCCGCTGCTGGCTGGGCTTCTGGTCCTCGGCGGCGCGCAGAGCGTGTTCGGCGGAGCCGCGGCACTGTCGGCTGTTACTACGGTCGTTGTCCAGCGGCTGCCCAAGCAGGTGCCGCCGACGGTGGCAGGTGGGCGGTCCCGCCCGGGGCTGCGCACGGGGGTGGCCGTCATGCGCCGCTACCCCGCCTTGATGTGGGCGACCCTGGCCGGACTCGGCGCCAACGCCCTGGCGTCGGTGGTGGAGTCAGGCACTCCGGTGCTGGTCACTGAGAACTTTCACCGCACCGCTGCCGCGAGCGGTGCGGTGTGGTGTGCCGCCGCCGCTGTTTCGGCCGCCAGCTTGGCCGTGATCGGCAGGACAGCCAGCCGCTGCGGCACCTGGACCATGGCCGTCGGATCCGCGGTGGTGACGAGCGCCGCAGCGGTTACGGCCGGCCTCGCACCGGGATACACGCTGTACGTGGTCGCGGTCGCGGCGATGTCGGCGGCAGAACAGGGCGTGATCGTCCTGGTCGGCACAGCCCGTAACAGGCTCATCCCCGCCGAGAGCTACGCCAGCACCGTTTCGCTGGGATCGCTGGCCATGCTCGCCCCCTTCCCGCGTCGCCGGCCTGCTGATCGCCGCCGTCGGCCGCACATACCTGCCGGATCTGTTGCTCGGCTGCGCGGCGTTCACCGCCGTCACCGCCGCCGTGAGCCTGCGCGGCCTGCGCCGCTACCGCACCCAGTTGGACACCGCACCAACGGCCGACGAAAGCGGCACGCCTGCCGCAGACCCTACAGCTACCCCCGCCCCTGTCCCTGCTCTCACCTGAAGGTCAACCCCATGCGTCTGCTGGAGCTTCACACCGGAATGGACTGGCTCGGCCGGGCCCTGAGCCGAGAAGGTCACGAGGTCATACAGCTGGTTCCCCGGGAACTGGTCACCCAACGCCGCGCCCTCGCACCGGACGCCTCGGTGTACGGAATCGACCGCTGGGCCGATCGTAGTGAACTGGAGAACCTGTCCCGCAACATGCCCACCCTGGACCGGGTGGTCTGCATCGACGAAGGCGCGATGAACGCCGCTGCCTACCTGCGCGAACTGCGGCACCTCCCCGGCCTGTCGGTCGAGGACGCGGAAGCGTGCACCTCCAAAGACGCGGGCAAGCGCCGGCTGCGTGAGCACAACGTCACGGTGACCGAGCATCGAGTGGTCGACCGCGTGGAGGACATCGCCGCCGCAGCAGCGGAGATCGGCTATCCCGTTGTCGTCAAGCCCGACCTGGGGGCAGGAGCCACCAGGACCTACCTGATCAACAGCGCTGCCGAACTCGCCCTGATGACCGCACGCAAGGTGTTCCACCAGCCGACACCCGATCCGACCGGACGTCAACGTGCAGCGGGCTTCCACCAGAGCCTCCACGATTCAGGGCCCATCGTGATCGAGGCGTACGTCGAGGGCGACGAATTCTGGTGCGACCTCCTCCGGCACGGTGGGCGGACCCTCCTGGCTGCCCCCGGCCGCTACAACACCCCGCTGCTTCGGTCCCTGAACCGTCACCAGTGGGACACCCTGCTCCCGCTGGACGACCACGACGCCCACCACATCATCGAGCAGGCGGAGAAGACCGCCGACGCCCTGGCCATATCCACTGGCACCGTCCACGTCGAGATGTTCCGCACCGCCTCCGGGTGGGTCGTGGGCGAAGCCGCAGCCCGTCCCGGCGGCGGCGGGATCCGACAGCTCTACGCCTTGCAGCACGGCGCCGACATCGAGCACGCGGTCGCGAAACTCTCCATCGGAGAACGGCCGAACCTCGCACCGAATCCCCGCTACCCGGTCCTGACCAACCTGGTCATCGCCGCGCCGCCCGGCATCGTCTCCTTGGTCGCCACGGCCAGGGAACTGTGCGCGGTGCCGGGAGTAATCGACGCCCAGGTACACCTTCGGGTCGGACAGCCGACACCCGGGGCATTCGGCACCCTGTCCGGAGCTGGCCGCGTCACCATCGCCAGCCACCGCCTGCACCACGTGGACGCCGACGTCGAGCAGGTAGTGCAGGCCCTGCGCCTGCGGGTTGAGAGCGATCAGCCCAGCCTGGCTGAGGCGGTCCGGTGACTACTCCCGTCGTGCACCTGAGCCAGCGCCCGACCTGGTACACCTACGCCGACCAGGCACCGGCCACCAGAGAACCTGAGCACCCCTGCCTGCACCGCGACGCGTTGACAGCGTGGCAGCAGGTCAGGACGGAGCAGATCCTCGACCACCGTCACCTCTTCCTGACAGACCCCCAGTCCGACCCCGAACTGATCTCTTACCACCTGATCGGGCACAGCCCCTACTGGCAGGGCTGGGAGAAGGCCGCCGGCGTGGAACCGGTGTGGGACGGTCCGGTCGTCTACGCCCCCTCCGCCTACGCCGCCTACGGGGGCGCCGGCCTGGCAGACCCTCGTACCGCCCACCAGACGATCCGCTACGGACTCGACCAGGCAGCGTCGTGGAACGCTCGCGCCCTCGTCCTGCCCCACCTCACACCGGGACCGGCACAGCAGGCCACGCAGGCGCTGACACCCGACGCCGACATCTTCACGAACTACGCCTACACCACCCCGGTCCACCCCAACGGCCTGAGCGGGCACCTTGCCGAAATCCCCAACCGCAGTGCCGCTCGCAGCCTGAGTCGCGCCTACCGCCGCGGCTGCGAAGCCGGCCTGACGCTTCACGTCCTGCGAGGCAGGGATCTGGACCGGGAACTGCCCCGGTTCGTGACCTTGGCACAGCAGGTCGACGCCAAGCACGGCACCCGCAAGTACGGAGCCGACGTGCTCAAGGCCCTGGCCGCCGCTCCCGGCGCGGTACTGCTGGCCGCCGTGCACGAAGGGCGGATGGTCGGCGGGTTCCTCGCCTTCGCGTTTCGGGGACGGCTGTACCTGTCGACTTCCGGGATCGCCTACGACCAGCTCAGCAAGCTGCACACCTACGAGTGGCTGATGGGCACCTCCTTCGAGTACGCCGCCGCGATCGGCGCCCACAGCCTCGACGGAGGCCGCTCCAACCACCGGATCAAGAAGCGCTGGGGCTTCAATGCCACCGAACTGCGCACCCTGGTCTACCTCACCCGCGCCAACCCCGCCACTACCCGAGCGCTCCTGCGCCTGGGCGAAGGACTGGCTCAGGCCGCAACCGACCAGATCCTCGGTCCGCACGCCTGACGTCGAGCACCGCTGACTGCACCCCACCGCAACCAAGGGAGAGTCCACGTTGAAGCACCGCCTCGCCGCGGCTGGTTTGGCCACCGCGCTGACGCTTCCCCTCGCCGGCCTGGCTGCTGCCCCGGCCAACGCCGCCGTCACCGTGAACTACGAGATCGGCTGCCACGCAGCCAACATCCGCACCGGACCCGCGACGTCGTACACGGCCGTGGGCGTCGGCTACTACGGCGACCGCGACCTGATCAGCAAGGCGACCATGCACGGCGGCAAATACACCTGGTTCTACGGCACCGTCACCCGCCGCTCGGACGACAGACGGGTGACCGGCTGGGTCACCGCCCAGTGCATCGGCTACTAACCGAAACGTCCTCTCCGGCCCATCAACACCGCAGGAGAGGCGCGGCTCCCGGGGTCCGACCTCCGGGGAGGCCGCCGCACTACCCGAGACGCCGTCTCGCGCAACCAATCCTCCACCGAACAAGGGGAATCTCCATGACATCCACCCGGAACCGTCTGGCCGCCGCCGTCCTCACAGGCACCGCCCTGCTGGCGTTCGCCGTACCGGGAGCGGCACAGGCCGCCGCCCCGTCCAGCGCCGTCACCCTGCGCCCGGCGGTGACCAAGGCGTCCGTGGACTGCGACAAGTACTGGTCGACGGCCAGCGCCCTGCGCGTGCGTACCGGCCCCAGCACGGGCTACGCGACCCGAGGGCAGCTCGGCTACCACAACACCGTCGACATCATCAACATCAACGACAGCGGCACCTGGGACGAGGTGGTCCTCTTGCAGCGCAGCACCTACGGACTCGCCGCGGGCACGGTCGGCTGGGTGTCGAACGCCTACATGGGCATCGACAACTCCTGCCGGACCAGCATCAACGTCTGACCTGTCGAGCCGGCTTCTGGTGATCAACTCTCGTCCGCCCCGGTCAACGGCCGATCGCATCGGCCCCCGGAGCTCGACAGAACCGACGCCTCGAAGCACAAGCAGCATCCCCAAGGGATTCGTCCCATCTACCCGCCGGATCTCCCCGCCTCGTGCGGTGGGGAGATCCGGCGGGGCGTCAGCGGGGTCCGACCCCCGTTGACGCCAGCCCACCGAGACGCCGTCTCGCGCAACCAATCCGCCATCCAAGGAGAGCACTCCCATGAATACCATCATCCGCCGCAGCTTGACCGCCGGCGGAGCCCTCGTCAGCGCGGTTGCCCTGGGCTTTCTCGCTGACGGGTGGCGCCACTGCCGTCGCAGCGACCCCTACCGCAGCCCTGGCGGCGGCCCCGGCCTACAACACGCTGTACGCGCACGTCATCTGCAACGCCGTGAACATCAGGACCCATCCCAACACCTCCAGCACGATCCTCGGCGTCGGGTACTTCGGAGATCCGGACACGGTGACCGTCGGCTACATCGCCAAGGGCTCCACAACCATCACCTGGCTCTACGGAACCCTCACCCGACGGTCCGACCACAAGAAGGTCACCGGGTGGGCCATCGCCACCTGCGTTCACTAACCAGTCTGACCTGGAAGTGAACTGATAGATCGTCAGATGCTTGCGGGCCCCTCCATGCCGAGCGCGGCCGGAGGGGCCCGGGTCGCCAACTCCTGAGCGTGTCATCCCACCCGCACGAAAGATGAGGACCAACGTGCACCACCTCCTCGAAGCCATGGCCCGCGACCGCACTCAGGAACGCCTCCGGGAAGCCGAACACGCCCGCCTGGTGAGGGCGCTGCGGCACAGGCGTCGCGCCGAGCGCGCCGCACGCCGCCGACGCTGACCGACCTCGACAGCCGACCCGAGGCTGTTTCGTTGACCACGGCCCTTCGCCCGCTCCTGATCACAGCCCTCGCCTGCTCCTTCGGCCTGAGCGCAACTGCCTGCGGCAGCTCCTTCACCGCTGTCCGCAACACCAGTGCCGCACCTTCAGGCACCGAAGTACACGCCTGCGGCAACTCCCCGACCGCAGCGACGAAGAACTCGGGCCGCAGTACCTGCCGCACATCCCCGCGCCTGGGCCAACGAGGTCGGCTCATCGACCTGCCGAACCGCTGGCATCTGGCCGCACCGAACTCCGACCGGCCATAGCGGCTAGTGCACCGGCGCGACAGCCCGCGCGGCACCAAGAACCCGCCCCCCAATCGCCTCCTAGGACTGAGCCACCTTGACGACCCAAACCCCTTCTGCGCTGGACCACTTCCTCACCAGCTTGCGCACGCAAGACCTGGACGCCCTCCTCCCGGCAACCCCCTACAGCGTCTTCGACGTCGCCTCCGCAATGTCCGCATACGACGACCTTCTCCAGGCTCTCCCGCTGGACGAGGTCTGGGTCGCCATCAAGGCAGCCCCGGTGCCCGCCCTGGTAGACGCCCTCAACCTGCGCGGGGCGATGTTCGACGTCGCGAGCATCGGCGAGATGCGGATGTGCTTCGAGGCAGGCGTGAAGCCGGAGCAGTTGAGCTTCGGAAACCCGATCCGTTCCCTGTCCGACGTGCACTTGGCCGCAGACATGGGTGTGCGGACCTGGGTCGTGGACTCCGCCCTCGAAGTAGGGCGAGTGGCCCGCGCCGCGCCCGGATCCAGGGTCGTGATCAGGATCGCGACCAGTGGCGAAGGGGCTGACTGGTCCCTGAACCAGCGCTACGGCTGCACGCCGGAGCAGGCTGTAGAACTCGGACGGTCAGCCCATCGACTCGGCTTGATCGTGTGCGGGATCAGCTTCCACGTCGGCAGCCTTCAGCGAGATGTCCGCGCCTGGGACCGCCCCGTGCGCGACGCTTCCGCGGTCTGGTCCGCGCTGGCCCACGACGGTGTTGACGGCCTCGAACTGCTCAACATCGGCGGAGGCTTGCCCGGCCCCGGATATCGGCACCCTGCCCCCCCGTTGAGAGTGTTCGCCAGGGCCATCACCGCTGCCGTGGACGAGTACTTCCCCGATCGGCCCCGGCTTGTCGCTGAACCGGGCCGCTCGCTGGTGGCAGCGGCAGGTGCGACCATCACCAGCGTCAACGGTGTGGTCGAGCGCGGCGACGGAAAGGTCTACGTCTTTCTGGACGGCGGCCTCTTCAACTGCGGGCTCCTGGAGTCCTTGGGTGGCGCGGTCGAGTATCGGATCGTCTCTCCGGAGCACCCTGCCTGGTCGGAGGGCCAACCATCCGACCGTGTTCAAAGCCCGGTCCGAGTTGGCGAACGGCACCCGGACAGTGCTCCTCTCCCGGAGGGCAGCGCCGGTGCTACTGAACCCGAGCACCGCCCCGCGCAGGTTGAGGACGTCGACCCGGGTTCGCAAGCCCCGCTGATGGAGGCCCTTATTCAGGGGCCCAGCTGCGATGGGATCGACCAACTGGGGTCAAGGACACCGTACTTGGTCCCCGAGAATCTGAGCCCAGGGGACCGCCTGGTCGTGTTGGATACCGGGGCCTACACGACGTCGTACGCCTCGTCGTTCAACGGCTTCGCGCCTGCTCCGCTGGTCGTGCTGTGACTACGGCCCCAGGTGCGGCAATACGTCGGCTGCTGGCCTCACACACCCTCAGCGCCGCAGCCACCACGCTGCCTGTCCCGCTGCTGGTGAGGGCGGTCTATCAGGCCACCGAGTCCACCGGAGCGCTGTCGCTGCTGGGAGTCGTGCGCCTGCTGCCGTATGTCGTCCTGGGGGCGATGGCGGGGCGGCTGGTCGACCGCTCGGACCGCCGCGTGCTCTTGATCGTCAGCGCGGTCACTCGCGCAGCATTGGCGGCCGGAATCGCGGTCCTGGTCTCGCTGCACGGGCCGGTCGGGTTGATGGTGGCCCTTGCCGTCACCTCGGGGATCGCAGCGACTCCCGCCTACGCGGCGGCCGGCGCCGCCGTGGGCACGCTGGTGACCGGGGCCGAACGGCACCGGTCGATGAGTGCGTTGACCAGCGTTGAGACCGGAGCGTGGGTGGCGGGTCCGGCGCTGGGAGGCTTGCTTCTCAACTGCGACCAGCAGTGGGCGGCCCCAGCTGTCGCCGCGCTGTCCGCGACGGCTGCGGCCAGCCTTCTCATCCCGCTCCGCCTTCCTCTAGCACCCACCGAGCCGTCGACCGGGTCGGCAGCATCGGTCTGGCAGGTACTCGCATCCGATCCGGCCGTCGTCATCGCCGTCGTTCTCGTCAATGTCTCGATCGACGGAACCGGCGCGGTCCTGGTCCTGCTGACCGGTGGCGGCCACTCGTACGGCTTGCTGGTGGCGGTCCTAGGCTCCGGTGCCGCCCTGTCTCTGGCGGGTGCCCGCCTCAACCGCATCAAGCACCTGCCGCTGTATCTGTCGGCAACGGCCATGGCCTTGACATCAGTGGGCCTCCTGAACTGGCTAC
>CAVUQN010000025.1:0-167714 GCA_963743515.1 uncultured Actinomycetota bacterium | reverse complement strand
AGCGAGCGGTGGGACTTCTGTTAGCCGGCGGTTGGTGGTGAGGCGGCCGTCGAAGGCGATGTCGAAGGCGTTGAGGGCTGCCTTCCAGCGGATCACCCAGCGGCGTTGGCCGGTGCCGGTGGGGTCCAGGCTCATGACGGCCAGGTAGACGCACTTGAGCGCGGCGGCGTCCGTGGGGAAGTGTCCGCGGGCGCGGACGGCCTTGCGGATGCGGGCGTTGACGCTCTCGATCGCGTTCGTGGTGCAGACGATCCTGCGGATCTCGACGTCGAACTGGAGGAAGGGCACGAACTCGGCCCAGGCCCGGTTCCAGAACAAGACCCTAACTACCTCTGATCGTGCTGTTCCTGACAGTGAGCTGGTCGTCACGCACCCCTTCCATCCCCTGCATGGGCGGCGGGTGCGGGTGTGCCGGACGGTGCGGCGTCGGGACCGGCTTGTGTTCATCTGCACGCAGGGTGACGGGATCACGTTCACGCTCCCACAGGACTCGACCGACCGGGGGCCGCAGCCGTCTGGGCGCCGGATCTCCAGCGGCGCACTCACCGACCTCCGTGCGCTGGTGGACGCCCTCGTGAGCCGTTGCCGCCAGAAAAGCGAGGCGGTCACCATGGAGGAGGCCGAGGCACGCAGCCACCAGAGCGAGGCCGATGCGGAGGTGACGGACCGTGTTCAGGGACGAGGGACTTCGCCGGACTGCGGTTCTGTCGCTGGCCAACATGGTGCAGGCAGCAGCACGGGCGGAGGGCCGCGGAGATGAACGGTCTGGAGAAGGTGACCGTCGGACACCGCTCGCGCAAGGCGATCGTGTACTTGCGGCAGTCCACCTTGTTGCAGGTCCGGGAGAACACGGAGTCGACCCTGCGCCAGTACAACCTGGCCGACCAGGCCGTCCGGCTCGGCTGGACGCGCGAGGACGTGCTGGTTATCGACGCGGACCTGGGCCTGTCGGGGAAGTTCGGCGCGGAGCGCGCCGGTTTTCGGGCGCTGGTCGCGCGGGTGTGCCTGGGGGAAGTCGGCGCGGTCTTCGGGCTGGAGGTCTCGCGTCTGGCGCGTTCCTCGGCCGAGTTGGGCCGCCTGCTGGAGTTCGCCCGGCTCACCGACACCCTGCTCATCGACACCGATGGTGTCTACGACCTGGGCAGTTTCAACGACCGCCTCATCCTGGGACTGAAGAGCACGATGAGCGAGGCCGAGCTGCACATCCTCGCCGGGCGCCTGCACGGAGCGCGCCAGGCAGCGGCCGAGCGCGGGGCTCTGAAGCTGCCGCTGCCGGTTGGGCTGGTCTACGACGACATCGGGCAGGTCCTGGTGGACCCGGACCAGGAGGTGCAGGCAGCGGTCGCCGACGTCTTCCGGTTCTTCGACCAGCACGGATCGTCCCTGGCTGTGGTGCGCGCGTTCGCCGGGCGCCGCTTCCCGCGCCGGGACACCGGCGTGTGGGCGGGACGGCTGGGTTGGGGCCGGCTCACCCACGGCCGGGCCGCGGCCGTGCTGAAGAACCCCGCCTATGCCGGGGCCTACGCCTTCGGCCGCAGCACCTCCACCCGCAAGGTCCGCCCCGACGGCACCGTGGTCACCCACGTGAACCGGCAGCCCCGTGACCAGTGGAAAGTCCTGATCACCGACCACCACGAGGGCTACATATCCTGGCAGCAGCACCTGGACATCGCAGCCAAGCTGGCCGCCAACCGCACCAGCACCGGCGCGCGTCCCCCACGCGAGGGCGTCCCGCTGTGCCAGGGCATCATCTTCTGCGGCTCGTGCGGCTTCCCGATGGGCACGCGCTACCGACGCGCCGACAACACCGCGGACTACGTCTGCATGCGCGCCCGCAGCGACGCGCTGACCACCCCCGGCTGCCACTCGGTCGCCGCCGCCGCGATCGACCCGGTCGTCGAGCGGCTGCTGCTGGCCGCGCTCACTCCCGAGCAGGTCCACCTCGCCCTGGCCGCCGCCGAAGCAGTCCACGACCGGCACCACCGTTCCCACCGCGCCGCCGAACTTGCCCTGGAGCGCGCCCGCTACGATGCCGACCGCGCCGAGCGCGCCTTCAGCCAGGTCGAGCCGGAGAACCGCCTGGTCGCACGCTCGCTGGAGGCCCGCTGGGAGACCAAACTCGCCGCCCTGTCCCAAGCAGAGCAGCACCTGTCCGACCTGGTCGCCGCCCAACCGGCCCTGCCCGAACCCGAGCGGCTCAAGGCGCTGGCCGACGATCTGCCCCAGCTCTGGCGCGCGCCCACCACCAGCGCGAAGGACCGCAAGCGGCTGCTGCGGACCCTGATCGGCGACGTCACCGTGCGACACGTCGACTTCTCCGACGCCCACATCGGCATCCGCTGGCACACCGGCGCCACCGACGAAGTCGTCTGCGCGCGCCGCACCAACCGCACCCCCAGCGCGGCCATCGCCATCACCCGCGACCTGCTCGACACCCGCACCGACGCCGAGATCGCCGACCACCTCAACCAACTCGGCCTCAAGACCGGCAACGCGCGTCCGTTCACCCTCGTTTCGATCCAGCACATCCGCAAGAAGTACGTCATCGGCTCCGTCCGCAGCGACCCCACCGAGTCTGGCGAGATCACCGTCCCCGAAGTCGCCCGCCGCCTCGGAATCCACGAGGCAACCGTCTACCCCTGGCTCCGCAGCGGGCAGATGCCCGCCCACCAGGGCCGCCACCGCCGCTGGTGCATCCCCTGGAACGACGAGACCGAGCACTACTGGCAGCAACGCGTCGCCGCCGAGTCCAGGATCAGGCGGCCAAACCCCAACAACGAGAAAGGACAGGCAGTATGAAGCCGACTTCCCACAGGCCGATGATCGCCGGGTACTTCCTGCCCCAGTCCCGCTCGAACTCCAGGAACCGTTCCATCGCGGCCTCCTCGGTCGCGGCGGTGTAGATCGGCTTGAGTGCCTTGGCAATCTTGTCCCAGTCCTGGCGGGCGGCGTACTTGAAGCTGTTCCGCAGCAGGTGGACGACGCACGTCTGCACGATCGTGTCCGGCCACACGGCGTTGACGGCGTCGGGCAGGCCGGTCAGGCCGTCGCAGACCAGCATGAGGACGTCGCGCACGCCCCGGTTCTTGATCTCGGTCAGGACCTGCATCCAGTGCTTGGCTCCCTCGCCGCCGTCGCCGGCCCACAAGCCCAGGATGTCGCGGTTGCCCTCGGTGGTGACGGCGATGGCCATGTAGATCGGCCGGTTGGCGACGTGGCCGTCCCGAATCTTGACGTGGATGCAGTCGATGAAGACGACCGGGTACACGCTGTCCAGCGGACGGTTCTGCCATTCCACCATCCCCGCGAGCACGCTGTCGGTGATCGTGGAGATCGTCTGCTTCGACACGCTCGCGCCGTAGACCTCGGCCAGGTGCGCGGAGATCTCCCCGTGCGTCAGGCCCTTCGCCGACAGTGACAGCACCATCTCGTCGATCCCGCCCAGCCGCCGCTGACGCTTCTTGACCAGCTGCGGCTCGAAGCTGCCGGCCCGGTCCCGGGGAACTTGGATCTCGACCGGCCCGATCTCGGTCTGCACCGTCTTGGCCCGGTGCCCGTTGCGGTGGTTCTCCCGCGGACCCTCCTCGACGCGCTCGTGCATCCCCGCGCCCAGGTGGTCGGTCATCTCACCCTCGAGCGCGGACTCCAGGATCCGCCGGGTCAGCTCCTGCAGCAGCCCGCCCTCCCCAGTCAGCTGCAGACCACGCTGCCGGGCCTGGGCCACCAGCCCGTCCAGCGCCCCCAGCTCGAGTCCCTCCAGCACCTGCGGCATCTCGGAGCCCCCCTCGGCATCCAGAACCTGATTAGTCATCAACTACACTCCCTGTCTCGGGAGTCCCACCGTTGAGCGTACAGACCCGCCATCGGCCGTACCGAGATCCGCCAGGCCGCCGCCGTCTTCGAACGCGCCACCCGCTCCAGCAGCAAGGCCGATTACGAGTCCGGCCACGCCATCCGCGACGCCGCCCGGCAACTCACCCGCACCCACTCCGACAACGATGGGGGCACGACCGCCTGGCTCCTGTGCACGGCCATCGCGGTCGTCATCGCCATCGCCCGCTGGCACGACGCCCGCCAGAACCATCAGCAACACGCCGCCGCCGAACAAGCCCTCACCCACCTTCGCACCGCCTACCAGCAGACCGCCGCAGTGCCCTTGGCCCGCCTCACTGCTCGCACCCCGGACCCACACACCGTCGACCGCCATGCCCGGCAGGTGCGCGCCGTCCTGCCCGAATACGCCGACCGGATCTTCACCGACCCCGCCTGGCCCGCCCTCGCCACCACTCTCAACGACGCCCACAAAGCTGGCCTTGATCCCGCCAAGCTCCTCACCAACGAACGCGACCGCCGCGAACTCGCCTCAACGGACGGCCCTGCCGCCACCGTTCTCTGGAGTATCCGTGACCAGGCCGCCATCAGGATCAACGCCCGCGCCGACGCAGCTGCCAGCCGCAGCTGGCACACCAAGCGAGTCGCATCCAGTGATGTTGCTCGTAGCGCTGGCTTCATCCCAGCCGTCTCGGACGTCTCCCGCAGTCAGCGCCTACGTTGAAACAGCGGCTCTCTAGCCCAGCAGCGTCGCTCGGTGCTTCCAAGCCAGGTGGAGGAGTGCGGCCCCGGCGGGCTGCATGGGCTCGTCGTGGGTGAGACGCATGACGTGGTCGGCCCGGAACGGGATGCCGGCAGCTCGGCCGGTGCCGTCTTCGAGTTCGACTCGGTGGCCTTCGTCGTTGGTGGTGACCAGGCGTTGGAAGGTCCCGTCGAACAGGTCGGCGTCGAAGACGGCGACGGTCAGCATGTCGGTGACGAAGGTGAGCGGGTCCATGCCCAGCCCGAGCCAGTAGACGCGGAGCGTGCCCTGGTCGCGGGCGTGCTGGAGGGATTTGTTGAACTCCCAGGCGTCGTAGTCGACGGGGTGCTGGCTGCTGCCGTAGTCCTCGGTGCTGCCGAGGAGTTCCTCGCTGAGTTCGCGGACGAGGGAACGCCACAGGTCGAAGTCGTTGGCCTCGTTCCAGGGGGCGTCGTGGGAGGGCTGGAACATCCCGACGGGCATGACCTGGTAGAGGTTGCCGCCGCTGGCAACCTTGTCCGGGTCGCGCCAGTGCAGGACGAACTCCGCGTCGCCGCTTCGGCGGTCGTGGCGGATGGCGAGGGTGCTGATGGCGCCCATCACCGGGCGCCGACGCAGGTCGGTGGGGTCGCCGAGTGCGCGACGGAAGGGCGTGCCGCGACTGGGCTGTTCGGCGTCCAGATCGGGGTGTGCGGCGGCGAACTCGTGCGCTGCCGCCTCGCAGATGTTGATGACGTCGAAGTAGGAGCCGCGACCGAAGGTGAGAGTCGGCGTCTCGCTGTTGGCCTGCACGTCCTGGAGCCGGTAGCAGGTGCGGTCCTCGAACAGCCGGGGCCGGGCGAGGTCGCCGACTGCCTCGGCATAGCGGCGGTAGGGACTGCGGTCGTCATGCAGCGGTCGAATGGCATCCAACTCGGGGGCATCGCCGTCGATCGCGGCGGGCGTCTCCATCGTTGACCAGTGGAGCTGTACGTCCTCCAGGGGGACCGGCTGCTCCGGTACCCAGTGCTGCCGCGCGAGCAGGCGGGTGCCTGGGATGAAGCGTGAGGGTTCGAAGTCCTTCAGGGCCAGGCTGGTCAGCTCGTGGCGGTGCGCGTTGAGGTGCTTGCGAGTTCGCAGCCAGAGGTCCCGGGTGGCCTCCGGGCCGTTTTCGGGCGCGGCTGACTGTTCGATCCCCACGAGGCTCCTTCCATGGCGGACCTGCTGCATCGGCACCGCCATGACGGCAGCTTCAGCGGCTGAGCAGCAGCCCGCGGTGCTTCCAGGCTAGGGCCAAGCATGCCGCGCCCGGGGGAGCCATGGGCTCGTTCTTGAGGAATTGTGTGATGTTCTGTTGGGAAAAGGGGATTCCCGTGGCTGCGGGCTGTCCGTCCAGCCCAGTGACGGTGATGCCTTCGGCGTTCTGCAGAGCGATGTCGCCGAACAACTCGTCGAAGACCTCGTCGTCGATGACCAGCACGCTGGGGATCGTGGCAGCGAGGGTGAGGGCGTCGCAGGCCACGCCGAAGCAGTAGACCTTGATCCTGCCGGTCTCCCGGCCGCGCTGGAGCGAGCGGAAGAGCGGCCAGCGCTCGTAATTGAGCTGCTGACTGGAGCTGCCGTCGAACTCCGGGGCACCGAGGAGTTCCTCGTTGAGCTCGCGGACGATGTTGCGCCACAGGTCGAAGTCGGGTCCGTTGGGCGGGGCGAGGATGCTGCTGGGCTGGAACTCGCCGGCGGGGATGGCGTCGTAGAGGCCCCCGGCAGTGGCGACCTTGCCGGGGTCGCGCCAGTGAAGGAAGAACGTCGCCTCGCCGTTGGGGCGCCGTCGTAGCAGCAGCGTGGTGATGGCCGGGATCATCGGTCGGATGCGCAGGTCGAACGGATCGCCCACAGCTCGGCGGAGCGGCAGTTGGCGCCACAGGGAGCGGTCCGTCTCCCCGGTGGGCGCATTGGAGGTCTCCAGGGCGTATTCGTGCCCAATGGCCTCGCACAGATCGAGTTTGTCGAAGTAGGTAGACAGGACGAACGACAGCTCGCCGCCGCCATCACCCCAGCGGATCCCGGTGAGCCGGTAGCTGGGCCGGTTCTCGAAGAGGGCAGGCGAGTCCAGGTAGCGAACCGCCAGCGTGTAGCGGTCGAAGCGTTGGCCGGGGAGGCGGAGCGGGCGGCTGGCCTGGCCCTCCGGTGCGGCACCGTCCAAGATCGCCTCGACGGGCTCTGCATCCCAACGCAGCGCGACGTTCTCCAGTGGCACCGGCTGGGCTGGCAACCACGAGGCGGGAGCCAGCAGCGAGGTCAGTTCGATGCGGGTGTCCTGTTCGTACAGCTCAGCCGCAGCAGCGGCCAGTCCGGCGCGGTTCGTGTTCAGATGTCGGCGGACTGAGCGCCATGCCTGCTGACTGGCGCGCACCTCGACATCGACCGGCAGATCTTCACGGGTCGGCCGTTCCGCCTGCTCCACCGTCGGGTCCTGACGGTCTGAGGCGGGGAGGTGAAACCAGAGGCGAGCGGCCGGAATTCGTAAGGTCCGGGCGATGTGGATCAGCGTGTCCAGCTTCTGCGGCGGACCGCCCGCCTCGATCCTGCTGATCTGGGCCTGGGTCAGGCCGAGCCACTCGCCGACGACGCTCTGCGGCACTCCGCGCTTTCCGTATTCGGGCAGATGGGACGGGTGGAGCCGGTACGCCCTGATGACGGCTCCCATGTGGCGCGTAGCGAGGGCGGCGCCCAGGGAGGACGATTCCCAGAATTCGAGCGGGAGTTCTGGCGGGCTGGGCACTGCTGCTGTCGAGTCCCGACGAGAGCACGGCGAGCAGGTCAGTGCCTGGTGATCCGCCGCGAGGCCGGCCCCGCACTGTCGGCAGCGACGAGCTCCTTGTGGGAGAGGCACAGACATCGTCACCTCCCCGTCCGGAACTCGGCAGCCAGTCACCTGAAGCGTAGTCACCTGCGTGCTGGAGCGTGGGCGATCTATGCGTTCCTTGTATACCCGGGACGGGTTTCTGGCATGGAACGGGCGGAGGGCAGAGGCCATGGTCAGTAGTCCGAGCAGACGTGAAGGGCTCGGATCCGCTTTTGGACAGGCCCGCGCGGTTCGCCTGGTCCTCGCCCCCCGACAGGAGTCTCCATGTATCCACCCATCCTGTCCCTCGACACCTTGCCGAGGCACGAGCCCAAGGACCAGGTACGGCACCTCCGCGAGGCGCTGTCATGAACGACGAGGAGACGTTCGGCACGAGCTGGCCGCTGATGCCGTTCGAGGGGGCGGTGCGCTTTGCTCGGGCACGGGTGGTGGCGACCCTGCAGATCTGGGGCTTCTACCTGGGCAGCAGCGCAGAAGACATCGATCTGCTGGTCTCCGAACTGGTGACCAATGCTCTGACACATGCGGACGGCCAGCCCATCACCGTCGGCCTCTACGCCAGCCGCACTGAATGCTCGATGACCATCGACGTACTCGACGCCAGCCCCGACGCCCCCGAACTCCGACGCGCAGATCCGGACGACGAGAGCGGCAGAGGAATGTTCATCGTCAACGCCCTGACCGACGGCCGCTGGACCACCCAGCGGACGCCTCATGGAAAGCGTGTGCTGGCCACGATGCCCTTGCCGCCTCAGCCGCTCGACGAGCGCCGTCAGCGGGTTCTCGACTGCATGGTCCAGGCGGTCCGGCCCAAACCCTACGTGGTCAGCGCCGCCTCATAGACCAGGGCGTCCCTTCAGCGGCTCCTTGGGGGAGCCGTAGGACGCCCTGCTCAGTCCTTCGCACGCCCGCTACGCGACGATCCACCGCTTCCACGCACCGTGCCGGTCCTGCTCACCCATAGGAGTCCGCAATGCCAGTCGCCGACCCCCAGACATCCGCGACGTCCACGACCGACGTCCGGCTGACCCCGGACTACTACATCCACCGACAGCAGGACCTGGCCAGCGCGTACATCGTTGACCTCCTGGCCCGCGCGGAGACGGTGTTCGACATCAAGCCGCTCATGACCGCCGACCTCGACGCCCCCGCCGCCTGCGGACTCGACCATGCCCCCGCAGGCACCATCGCCGCCGGCGCGATCGTGGAAGGCCCTGTCTACCTCCAGCAGGGGGCGCGGATCGAGTCCGGTGCGCACGTCATCGGCCCGGTGCTGATCTGCTCCGGCGCGGTCATCGCTGCCGGTGCCCTGGTGCGCGACCACTCCGTGATCGGACCCGGTTGCGCTGTCGGGTTCGGCGCGGAGATCACCCGCAGCCTCCTGGTCGAGTCGGTGTTCATGAAGCACGTCTCGTTCGTTGGGGACTCGATCCTGGGCAGGCACGTCCACTTGGGCGCGTTCTGTTCCACCACCGGTATGCGCAACGGCACTGGCCCCGTCCGCGAACCGGCTGTCGACGAAGTCACGATCACGCTCGACGAGGCGCGGATCAGCACCGGGCAGACCAAGTTCGGCGCGGTCATCGGCGACGAGGTCGGCCTCCCGGCCGCGACCGTGTTGTCCCCGGGCACTCTGATCGGCCCCGGCACCGTGATCTACCCGCACACCCACATCGGCGGCATCCTGCCCGCCAGCAGCCGGGTCCGGTGACGGCAGTGATGCTCCGGACCCCAACCTCCCAGGACACTGCCCGCATCCAGATCATCGGAGGACGCCCGTTGTCGGGCCGCGTGCAGGTGCAGGGCAGCAAGAACATCGCCCTGCACCTGTACGCGGCAGCCCTGGCGGCCGACACCCACACAGCGCTGGAGCGCTGCCCCGACATCCTCGACACCGCCGTCTGCGCGGCCATCCTCCGGCACACCGGCAGCGAGGTCGCCGTCGACCAGGGCCGCTTCCTGGTCACCCCCACCACCCGTCCCAACTCACTGATCCACCCGGTGCTGGGCAGGCGGGTCCGCACCACCGTGGTCCTGGCCGCAGCTCTGCTGGCCCGTACCGGCCGGGCCGCCTTTCCCACGCCTGGAGGCGACGCGTTCTGCCCTCGCCTGATCGACCGGCACCTCGCCGCCATGAAGGCAGCCGGAGCGGACGTCCTGTGCGAGGACAACGGATTCCGCGCCACCTGCGGCACGCGCGGCGTCCGCGCCTTCACGACAGACGTCAACACCCCTTACGGGCCCAGCCTCGGAGCCACCGTGACGGCCCTGCTCCTCGCCGCCCGCGCCGAGGGCACCTCCTTGATCACACACCCCAGCATCGAACCTGAAGTCGTCGAGACCGCCAGATTCCTGGAACAAGGCGGCGTCCAAGTCGCCTGGGACAACCAAGGACTTCACGTCACCGGCACCAGCCACCTTGTCGGGAGCGCCTTCGCCATCGCTGGGGACCGGATCGAAGCAGGAACGATGATCATGGCGGTAGCGGCAACCGGGGGAGACGTCCATCTCGACGGGATCACCGTGGCTGACCTTCCCGAAGGGCTGCGCCAAGCCCTCGCCGACGCAGGCATCGTCCTCACCGCTCGGAACAGCGGGCTGGCTGCCTCCAGCGGTGCCCTGGAAGCCGTCGAGGCGGCGACCGGCCCGCACCCCGGCCTGCCGACCGACACCGCCCCGCAGCTCGCGGCCATGCTCACCCAGGCACGAGGAGTGTCCCTGGTCCATGAGCGGATCTACCCTCGTCGCGACACTCACATCGCTGCTCTGCGCGCCTTCGGCGCCGAGATCAGCACCCAGGGCTCCTCTGCTCGCGTGACAGGCCCCAGCCCGCTGCGAGCGGCAGCAGTTGAGGCAGGCGACATCCGCGCTGTGACCGCGCTGATGATCGCCGCCCTGGCCGCCAAGGGCACCTCTACGATCCGAGGGATGTACCACCTCCGGCGCGGCTACGGCCACTTGCTCGACAACCTCGCCACGCTGGGAGCCGACATCACCCTCGACCAGGAGACCAACTGATGCCCCAGATCACTCCGTTCACCAACACCGACAGCGACCGCCTTCAGGACACCCTGGATGCCCTCGTGGCCAGCGGCGGTAGCCCCGGCGGCGTGGTCGTCTTCGGCACCAGGGACGCACGCCGCCAGATCCTCACCGCCGGCGTGGTGGCACCCGAGTGCGGCGACGCCCGCCCCGACGAGGACACCCTCTACGACGTCGCCTCGCTCACCAAAGTCGTCGCCACCTGGCCGCTGGTCGGCCAAGCCCTCAACCAGGGGCTGCTCGACCTCGACGCGCCGATCCGAGACTTCCTGTCCGCCATCCACGCCGAAGCACCCAGCGGTGAGGCCACCGTGCGCCAACTCCTGTCCCACACTTCGGGCCTGCGCGCCTCCACCCGACTCGACCAGTACCGAGGCGCAGGCGTCCCGCTGCACGAACTCATGTGCCGCGAACCGCTGGACGACCAGCCCGGTCAGCACCGCTACATCAACCGCGGCTACATCCTGCTGGGCCTGGCCCTCGCCCACGTCCATGACCAACCCCTGCACGCACTCGCCGACC
This sequence comes from uncultured Actinomycetota bacterium, assembly GCA_963743515.1. Taxonomy (GTDB): domain Bacteria; phylum Actinomycetota; class Actinomycetes; order Streptomycetales; family Streptomycetaceae; genus Streptacidiphilus. The sequence continues at coordinate 156,732 of CAVUQN010000025.1, read as the reverse complement.
AACTCTGGTCCGGCTTCGGCATGAACAGCACCGTGTACGGGCCGGTGGCCCGCGCAGCCCAGGTCGCCCCCACCGAACAGCGCGTCCTGGGAGCCCCCCGCACGTGGGGAGCCCCGCACGACGACAATGCCGCCCTCCTGGGCGGGATCGCAGGCCACGCCGGAGTCTTCTCCACTCCCGCCGACCTGGCGACCTACGCCGAACACCTGCTCAACGCCCACGCCGACAGCGGCAACACCCCGATCGGGCGGTGGCTGCACGCCAGCCAGGTCCCCCAGGCCGTCATCGAACCCGGTCTGGACCGGGGCCTGTCCTGGATCCTCGCCGACGGCGGCCAGACCGCCTACCACCACGGCTTCACCGGCACCAGCCTCTACCTCAACCCCGAACACGGCCGCTACCTCGTCTTCTGCAGCAACGCCATCTACCACGGCCCCGCCCGCGAACGCCTCGCCCCGCTGCGCACTCTCGCCCTCAAGACCACTTCCTCCATCTGAACCTTCCGGAGCCCCCGATGCGCGAACTCCTGGCCGACCACACCACCCTGCGCCTCGGTGGCCCCACCGATTCCTTCGTCACCCACACCGAACCTGCCAACTGGCTCGACATTGCCCGTGCCGCCCGCGAGCACGACCAGCCGCGATTCGTCCTCGGCGGCGGCAGCAACACCATCGCTGCCGACGCCGGGTTCCCAGGCACGGTCATCCGCATGGCCACCCGAGGCATCACCGCCCGCCCGCTGGATGACGGCCGGATGGAGGTCACCGTCCAGGCTGGCGAGCCACTGAGTGCACTCGTCGACTTCGCTCTAGCCGAGGGACTCTCGGGTATCGAATACCTGGTCAGCATCCCCGGCACCACCGGGGCAGCCCCGATCCAGAACACCGGTGCGTATGGACAGCAGATCAGCGACACTCTCGTCAGCATCACCGCTTACGACTGGTTGACCGACAGCATCGTCCGCATCCCAGCGTTCGAATGCGGCTTCGGCTACCGCACCAGCTCCTTCAAAAGGCACCGTGGCCGTTTCGCTATCCTCGCCACTACCCTGCACCTGCGACGCGACAGCCAAGCGGCTCCGGTCACGTATCAGCCACTCGCCGACGTACTCAACGCGCCGCTCGGAACGCGACCGCCACTTGCAGAGGCCGCCGCTGCGGTGGCCACCGACCGTCAGGCGCGCGGCCTCGCCCTGCCAACCAGCGGCCCGGACGTCCGCCAAGTTGGCTCCGTCTTCATGAACCCGGCCGTCAACGAGCAACAAGCCGCTCACATCCGTGTCCGTGGCGGCCCTGTCCACCAAGACCCCCGAGGCGAGCTCCGCGTCAGCGCCGGATGGCTCCTTCAGTACTTGGGGTATGCCCCCGGTCGTCGACTCGCCGAAGGTGTCTACTGCTCAACCCAACGCACCCTCACGATCGTCGCCCGAGGCTCGGTGACCGGTGAGGATTACCTCTGTGTCCTCCAACGGCTGAGCGCGGAGGTCCAGCAAGCTACAGGGATACGGATGCTCCTGGAGCCGACTACGCGCACCAGTACGAGCCCCGCAGTACGTTGATATCCAGGCCGACTGTGGGTTCACCTGCTCAGAAGCCACTTCGCCCGCTGACGCTCTGCGCGGCCCAGGTCGCCAGGGCGGTGAAGTCCTCCGGGAGCAGGCCGACGGCGGGGTCTATCCGTCGCAGCAGAGCGGGGCCGGTGTGGTGGGCGGTCACCCACTCCTGGTCCGCGTCGTTGACCTCGTCGTCCAGGCGAAGGGACGGCCGGCCGCCCAGGCGACGATCTCGGGGGTCTTCCAGAAGACTCCGCCGTCAGGTTGCGGCCGTGGTGACGGCCAGGCGATGAAGGGGAGACGCGGAAGACCGAGTATCGGCGCGATGTAGCTGTTGGCCTCGTCCTCCCAGGTGGTCGCCCACACCAACTCGAAGGGCAATGCAGCCAGAGCCGGACCATGCGCCGGGTTGAGCCACACGCGTAGCGGCTTGGGCTGCTTGTTCGGCAACCCGTATGCGCTCAATCGCGCTCGCTCAGCAGCCTCCCAGCGCGGCGTCAGCAGCCGATGAGTCTTGTACCCCGCTGGCCGCTGATGCGGCTTGGCGGCGTACGGGTTCAGCGGGCCATCCACATCCACCAGTAGCAGCGGCCGCACGGGCGCGTGATCTGGAAGCATTCGCCGAACCTACCGTCCATGAGGGCTTGAAGCCGTGGTGCCCGGCTGCCCGCGGGGTCGGGTACCACGGTCTGAGTGCGCTTCGTCAGCCGCTGATGATGGAGAAGCCGATGAGAACGCCCGCCGAGACGCTGATCTTGCCGGGGCTCAGGTCACCATCGCCGCCCGCGCCACCGCCCTGGCCGTGGCTGCGGTAGACGTTCTGCAACTGGTCGGAATCCACATCCTGGATGTGCACGACCGGGCCGAGCCGAACGCCTGCGGCTTCGGTGTACAACACTGCCTTCTCGCGGGCGGCGGCCACGGCGGCGGTGCGCGCCTGCGCGCGGAGCTCCTTCTTAGAACCCACGCGGATAGGCAGAAGAGGGATCCCGAGGGCGTGGGCGCGCGGTCCGGGACGATGCGGTGAGTTGTAACGCATCGTGACTGTGGCGCTGTGTTCGTACCCTGATGTGATGCGGAGCTGGGGCCGATGGTCTTGCCTTGTCGGTTGGACGGTCGGGGACCCCTGTCAGTCGGGGTGGTTACTCTGCTGGTTATGTCTGATGATCTCCGGGATGACGGCCTGAGCACCGAATCCGCAGCGGTGGACGAGTGGCTGACGAATCCGGAATTCCTGGTGACTGGAGATCCGGGGCGGGTGCTGGCCTTGCTGGACGCGGCGTCGGGGCCTGCAGCGCGGTTGGTGGCGGCGGTGTACCGGGCGTCGGCACATCTCCATGGTGATGCCGGTGCGGGGGTGCGGCGGCAGCTGCTGGCGCTGGATGCTGCCCGTTACGGGAAGCGGGAGTTGGCGGCGCGGATCACCGCCGTGCCGGTGGAAGGCGAACCGGCTGCGCTGTGGGGTGTGGAGTGGGCCACCGGCGCCATGGTCGACCCCCGTTTTCGGCACGGACTGACAGGCCACACCGACTCGGTGGGTGCGGTGGCTACGGCCGTGGTCGATGGCCGCCCCGTCGTCATCTCCGGCAGCGCGCGACCAGACGGTGCGGGTGTGGGACCTGGCCACCGGCGCCCCGGTCGGTGACCCGTTCACCGGCCACACCGGCCCGGTGTACGCGGTGGCGGTGGCGGAGCTGGACGGCCGGCCCGTCGTCATCTCCGGCAGCGACGACGAGACGGTGCGGGTGTGGGACCTGGCCACCGGCGCCCCGGTCGGCGACCCGTTCACCGGCCACGACCGGCCCGGTGTGCGCGGTGGCGGCGGCGGAGCTGGACGGCCGCCCGGTCGTCGTAGCCGGCGCCACGACGGGACGGTGCGGGTGTGGGACCTGGCCACCGGCGCGCCGGTCGGCGACCTCCTTCACCGGCCACACGCGGCGGGTGGATGCGGTGGCGGTAGCCGAGCTGGACGGCCGCCCGGTCGTGGTCTCCGGCAGCGACGACGGGACGGTGCGGGTGTGGGACCTGGCCACCGGCGCCGCCCGTCGGCGCACCCCTTCACCGGCCATGGCGATGCCGTGACCGCGGTGGCGGCGGCCGAGGCTGGATGGCCGCCCGGTCGTCGTCTCCGGCGGCGACGACGCGACGGTGCGGGTGTGGGACCTGGCCACCGGCGCCCCGTGTCGGCGAGCCCCTTCACCGGTCACACCGGCACGTGCACTGGCGGTAGCGGTGGCGGAGCTGGATGGCCGCCCGTCGTTGTCTCCGGCAGCGAGCGACGAGACGGTGCGGGGTGTGGGACCTGGCCACCGGCGACCCCGTCGGCGACCCCTTCGCCGGCCAGCACCGGCCCGGTGTGGGCGGTGGCGACCGCGGAGCTGGACGGCCGCACGGTGGTCATCTGCGGCTGCCTCGACGAGACGGTGCGGGTGTGGGACCTGACCGCCGGTCAAGCCGTCGGCGACCCCTCACTGGACATGCCGACTCGGTGCGTGCGGTGGCGACGGGGTGCTGGACGGCCGCCCCGTCATGTCACCGGCAGCGACGACGGGACGGTGCGGGTGTGGGACCTGGCCACCGGCCTGCCCGCCGATGCGCCCCTCACCGGACACACCGGTCGGGTGGTGGCGACGGCCGTGGTCGACGGCTGCCCCGTCGTCGTCACCGGCGGCGACGATGCGACGGTGCAGGTGTGGAACGTGGCCAGCGGCGAACCTGTCGGCAGGCGCCTGGTCGGCCATGACGGCCCGGTGCGTGCGGCAACCACGGGTGTGGTCGATGGCCGCCCTGTCGCCGTCACCGGCAGCTGGGATTCCACGGTGCGGATGTGGGACCTGGCCACCGGCCGACCTATCGGCCAACCCCTCACCGGACACGCCAACGCGGTGTGGGCGGTGACGATCGCAGTGGTGGACGGCCGCCCGGTGGTGGTCACCGGCAGCGACGACATGACGGCGCGTGTATGGGACTTGGCCACCGGCCAACTCGTCGGCATCGCCCTCACCGGGCACACGGGCGAGGTGCGTGCGGTGGCGACCGCGGTGGTGGACGGCCGCCCCGTGGCGGTCACCGGCAGCTGGGATTCCACGGCGCGTGTATGGGACCTGACCACCGGCCAACCCGTCGGCATCGCCCTCACCGGGCACACGGCCGAGGTGTGCACGGTGGCGACCGCGGTGGTGGACGGCCGCCCCGTGGTGGCCACCGGCAGCTGGGATTCCACGGCGCGTGTATGGGACCTGACCACCGGCCAACCCGTCGGGCAGGAGTTGGTATTCCCCGCGCCCATCAATACAGTGACCATCACCCCGGAAGGGCGGCTGGTGGTGGAGTTCGGCTCCGATGTGGCGGTGCTGACCCGCCGCTGACCTGGTCTGCATGGGACATCCCGGGGTGCCTGTGACACAGAGGCCGGTGAACTAAAGCGTGCCGGTATTGGCTGTTCAGGGGCGGCGGTGGGGCCGGCTGTGCCAGCGGTGCGTGATCCACGCCCGGCGTATCAGGCTTCGGACGATGATGACCGTGTCCGCGAGGTCGAAGAAGGCGTCGATCACAACGGCGCGGCGCTCAAAGCAGCGGGCGAGGCGGTGGAAGGCGTTCTGCCAGGCGTGGGCCCGCTCCACGTGCCAGCGTTGGCCGGCCTGGATCGGGGCCTTCTCGCCCTTGCGCGCTATCTGGCAGTGCAGGCCGCGTTCGTCAAGCAGGGCGCGGGTCTTGTCCGAGTCGTAGCCGGCGTCCAGGTGCACCGTGATGTCCTCGGGCAGCGGGCCGAGATCGCTGAGACGGTCCAACGTAGGGGCCAGCAGCGGTGAGTCGTGACGGTTTGCACCGGCCAGGACGCGGCCGAGCGGGATGCCGTACCCATCGGTCATCCCAGAGCGTTTCAGGCCCTGCTTGCCACGGTCGACCGGCGAACGCCCGGCGACCTCACCGCCACCAGGGGCCTTGGTAATGCAGCCATCGACAGCGATCTGATCCAGCACCAGGCCGGCGATGCGATCGTAGGAATCGAGGGCGATCTGCTTGAACCGACTGAAGATGCCCAGGCGGATCCACTCGTCGCGGCGGCTGCGGATGGTGCTCGCCGAACACGTCGAGTCGGCGATCGCCTCGTAGGAGCAGCCGAACCGCAGCACCTGTAGGAGCTTGTCGAACACGAGGCGGTCGTTGATGCGCGGGCGGTGGCAGCGCAGCGGATGGTCCGGGTGGTAGACCGGCCGCTCAGGCAGCAGCGCCGAGAACTGGTCCCACAGTGGTTCGATCAGCCATGACGGCAGGACAGGCACAGATTTTCCCCCGGTGATCACAGAGCGTCGCAACTCCATGATCGTCAAGACCTGCACCTGCCTTGCAGCTAGGGGCGCCTCGACGCCAATCTGCGCGGGGTCTTAGTGCTTACGTCGAACTCGACGCCGTCGACCTGGTTCGCTCCGGCCTCGACGACGTTGACCAGCACGGTCTTCAGGGTGTCGAGCTCTCGGAGCTCGATCACGAACGAGGCGGTGCACTCGTAGCCGAGGAACTTGCGCTCATTGCCGTAGTTGTTCCATGAGGACTTCAGGTTCAGGCGGGACGTCGACACGGCGGCGTCGGGGACGCCATGGCCGCGCAGCACCTCCCGGATCTGGTTGACGCCGCTGCGGGTGACCTCGAACGCCTCTCCCGGCTTCTCCCTCGTCTGCCTGATGGTCACCCGGAGCCGGGCCAGGTCCGGCGCGGCATCCACGCTGGACGCGCCGAACGCGGACACGCCCCAAGGGGCGTCTATGGATTGGGTACCGTTCATGCGGCTCATCCAACCAGGCAAGTGATCAGCTGGGTACGGAGTTTGCTCCCTGGTTCGAGAATCGATGACCGGCTGGGAACCAGTCGGTGTCGAGCTCGAAGGTCACGCGATAGCCGTTGCGGCTTGCGTCGACTCCTAGGTCCTGTCTGGAGTTCTGATCGGGAGTTCGGTAGATCGCCTGCGCGCGGAGGCTCGGCCTTGATAGACCGTCAGTCATGGCGCGAGGTGATCTTACCGACGAGCAGTGGGCCCTGATCGAGCCCCATCTTCCGATCGCCGCGGTCGGTCCCATCCCCGACCTGCGGAAACACTTCAACGCGGTGATGTGGCGCTTCCGTGTCGGCAGTCCCTGGCGTGACCTGCCAGCCGAGTTCGGGCCCTGGCAGAGCGCGTACGACCGCTTCCGGATCTGGGTGAGGCAAGGCACCTTCCAGCACCTGATGGAAGCGGTGATCGCCGAGGCCGCCGCCCGTGGCGAGACCGACCTGGGCCTGGTGAGCGTTGACTCGGCGACCGCCCGGGCCCACCACCACGCCGCCGGGATGGCCCTGGACCCCGATCAGCTGGCGGCCCTGGAGGCGGCTGCCGAGTCCGAAAAGGGGGCGACAAGGCGGAGCAAAAGCCGCAGGACGGACAGGCCGATGATGGCTCACGCGTCGAGCGGCGACGGGTCCGGCGGCGGCACCGGGTTCGCTTGAAGGCCGCTGAGCTGGGGCGTTCCCGAGGCGGGTTGACCAGCAAGATTCATCTGGCGGCCGACTGGCGCTGCCGCCCGCTGGCGTTCGTCCTCACTCCGGGACAGGCCGGCGACAGCCCGCAGTTCGTCCCGGTCCTGGAACGGATCAAGGTGCGCGGGCCGCTCGGGCGCCCGCGAACCCGACCGCACGCGGTGGCCGCCGACAAGGCGTACTCATCTCGCTTCAACCGTCGCTACCTGCGACGACGTGGGATCCAGGCGGTGATCCCGGAGAAGGTGGACCAAGCCGCGCACCGCAAGAGGCGCGGCAGCGGCGGCGGCCGGCCCGTCTCGCACGACGCGATTCTCTACAAGGACCGCAACACCGTTGAACGCTGCATCAACCGCCTGCGGAACTGGCGCGGCATCGCGTTCCGCTTCGACAAGACCCCGCAGAGCTACGAGGCCGGACTCCACCTGTGCGGTGCGATGCTCTGGCTTCGCAGCATCGCACCGCACCAATGATCAGAACTCCAGACAGGACCTAGTACTGCAACCGCATCTGGGCGTGACTGTTGGCGTGGGTGCTCGTTGGTCTGACTGTGTGCTTATGGGCTGACGGTTGAGCAGGTCGAGGCGTGGTCCGAGGGGATAGCCGGGTTCCATGCCCGGTTCGCCCGACATTTCGGCAGGTCGGAGCCACGTGAGCGAGCGTTGGACTACCTGAACGGGTTGCTCGCGCCACTGGAACGAAAGAACGGCTGGACGGTGGCCGAGCAGGTCGGGCAGTTGCGTCCCGATGGTGTCCAACGGTTGCTCAACCACTCCGAGTGGGACGCCGACGCGGTGCGCGACGATGTGCGTGACTTCGTCGTGGAGAGCATCGGCGCCAGGGACGCCGTGCTGATCGGCGACGACACCGGGTTTCTCAAGAAGGGCACGAAGTCCGCAGGCGTCCAACGCCAGTACACCGGCACCGCCGGCCGCACAGAAAACAGCCAGATCGGGACCTTCCTGGCCTACGCCTCAAGCAGGGGGCGGGCGTTGATCGACCGCGAGCTCTACGTACCCGTCTCCTGGACCGATGACCGCGACCGCTGCCGGGCTGCGGGGATCGGGGACGAAGTCCCCTTCGCAACCAAGAACGAGCACTTCAAGTGGATGCTGCAGCGCGCCATCGACGCCGGTGTCCCCTTCGCGTGGGTCACCGCCGACGAGGCCTTCGGGCAGGTCCGGCACCTGCGGTCGTGGCTGGAGGAACGATCGGTCGCGCACGTGCTGGCCACGAAGGTCAACGACATCGTGACCACCGTCCACGGCACGGGCGCGCAGGTGGACCAGTTGATCGCCGCCCTGCCCCGGCAGGCGTGGAAGCGCCTGTCAGGGGGCCGGGGCGCGCACGGCGAGCGGATCTACGACTGGGCCAGAGTCGCCGTCCGCGCGACCTGGGAGAACGGGTTCGGGCACTGGGTCCTGGCCCGCCGCTCGATCAGCGACCCCACCGAGATCGCCTACTACGTGTGCTACGGCCCCGCCGCCACCCGCCTGAAAGACCTGGTCAAGGTGGCGGCGGCGAGGTGGGCCATCGAGGAGTCGTTCCAGGTTGCCAAAAACGAGTGCGGCCTGGACCACTACCAGGTCCGCCTCTACCGGGCCTGGTACCGCCATATCACCCTGGCCATGGCCGCCCTCGCCTACCTCACCGCCCTGCGCGCCCAGGAAGCCGAAAAAGTGCCCCTATGGTTTTCGTCAAGCCGCCGAAGTAGCCGGTGCCTGGTAGAAGGTGCCGTCGCGGAGCATGGCGAAGAGTACGTCGATCCGGCGTCGGGCAAGGGAAACGAGGGCTGCGACGTGGTGTTTCCCCTCGCGGCGCTTCTTGTCGTAGTAGGCGCGTGACTCCGGCTGGGATAGGGAGGCGAACGCGGCGAGGTAGAAGGCGCGTTTGAGCTGCTTGTTGCCGCGCCGCGAGGGGTGCTCGCCGCGGATGGATGATCCCGAGCTTCTGGTCACCGGTGCCAGGCCGGCGTAGGCGGCCAGATGCCCGGCGGTGGGGAACGCGGTGCCGTCGCCGACGTCGATGAGGATGCGGGCTGCGGTCCTGACCCCGATGCCGGGCATGGAGGTCAGGACCTGGGAAAGAGGGTGGGCTTCCAGGAGTTGTTCGATCCTTGTGGCCAGGAGCTTGCGCTGGTCCAGGACCGAGCTCAGTGAAGAGGCCAGAGTGGGCACGATCATTGCGGCGGCTTCGGTCCCGGGAACGATCACGGTCTGCTCGTCGAGCGCCGTGAAGATGTCGTCGACCAGGCGCTCTGCCATCCTGGGTGCTTTGGGTCGCAGCAGCGTGACCAGTCGGCGGCGGCCGGCCTTCCTGAGTTGGGCGGGAGAGCCGAAGCGTTCGAGCAGGGCCAGGACTGCGGGGTGGTCCAGCGCGGGCCCAGGACCTTCTCCAGCGAGGGGTGGATCTGTGTGAGCAGGCCGCGCAGCCGGTTCTTGGTTCGGGTCGACTCAGTTGCGAGGTCGTCGTCGAAGCCCGCGATCATCTCCAGTTCGGCGATGGCTTCGTCGGCTGCCTCGATGGTCCGCAGGGTGTGCGGCATGGTGCGGGCGGCGTCGGCGATGACGAACGCGTCGCGGGCGTCGGTCTTCGCCTCTCCCGGGTACAGGTCCGCGATGCGGCGCATGGTCAGGCCCGGAAGGTAGGCAACGCGGCAGCCCGTCGCGCGGGCCACGGCCAGCGGCAGCGCGCCTATGGAGGCGGGCTGGTCGACGACCACCAGCACGGTCCCGTGCTTGGCCTGCAGCTTCGCGAACGCCTCGCGCAGCTTCGGCTCGGTGTTGGGCAGTCGCTTGTCCAGGACCCTCTTGCCGGAGGGGGTGAGCGCGGTGGCGTGGTGCTCGCCCTTGCCCACGTCCAGGCCGAGGTAGACATCGATGCCGTCGTTGGTCACGTCCCAGCTCCCGTGCTCGAACTTCCCCGGCCTACCTGCGGCATCAGCGTGCCGGTATCCACGTTACGAAGAGACTGCCTTGCCCGTGTGCGGGATCGGCGCTCGTGCCCCTAATCAGCGGTCTGCCAATGCCTTCGGCGCCCGGTGACACCACTTTTTCGATCATGATCGACTGGGGCTCCAAGTCATGCCGGTGCCGAAGGCCGGGAGCCCCATTGCGGGGCCAGGAAGAAGGTAACGGGGCAGCCCGGACGACGAGCAAGACCTCATACCCCTGAGCGTCCCCGAGATCCGCCGACTGATGGGGCACATCGTCGTCGCAGCCCACCATCATGCCAACGAACACCATCTGCACTGGTCACGCTTCCGACGACGAAGCCAGGCCCGAGCCCGCCGCTCACACTACAAACGCCGAGGCCACAACCTCCAGGTGCGGTTGCAGTACTAGCCCCCGGGGCGCACCGAGGGCCATGCCGTCGACATAGTCGTTGCCGAGCGGCGCGTGTAGCCCGGCGTATCCGTGGCCCGACCGCGGGCATAGTCGTGGTCCGGCAGACAGCACCGAGCCCCCGCCAGTCTCGGTAGTGAGTGACGGGGGCTCGACGTTTACTGACGGACATTCAGTGAATCAAGATCATCTTCCACATGCGTTCCACATGAGGTTGAAAATCGCTGATGACCAACGCGCATCGCTGCTGCGTATCACCGCAGGTCAGAGCGGGATTGCAGGGCTCCGGCCCGTGTCGGACAAGGGCCGGTTTGCCCTATCTGATCAGATGTCGAAGTACAGCTCGAACTCGTGCGGGTGGGGGCGCAGGCGCGATCGGGAGCGACCTCCTGGGTGCGCTTGTACTCGATCCAGGTCTCGATCAGGTCCGGGGTGAAGACGCCGCCGGCCAGTGAGGTACTCGTGGTCGGCCTCCAGGGCCTCCAGGACGGCCGGGAGGGTGGCCGGGACCTGGGGGACGGCGGCGTGCTCGTCGGGGGCGAGCTCGTAGAGGTCCTTGTCGACCGGCGCGAGCGGCTCGATCTTGTTCTTGACGCCGTCGAGGCCGGCCATCAGCATCGCGGAGAAGGCGAGGTACGGGTTGGAGGACGGGTCCGGGACGCGGAACTCGATGCGCTTGGCCTTGGGGTTGGCGCCGGTGATCGGGATGCGGATGCGCGGCCGAGCGGTTGCGCTGCGAGTAGACCAGGTTGACCGGGGCCTCGAAGCCGGGGACCAGGCGGTGGTACGAGTTCACCGTCGGGTTGGTGAAGGCGAGCAGCGAGCGGGGCGTGCTTGCAGCAGGCCGCCGATGTAGTAGCGGGCCATGTCCGACAGGCCGGCGTAGCCGATCTCGTCGTAGAACAGCGGGGTGCCGTCCTTCCACAGCGACTGGTGGCAGTGCATGCCGGAGCCGTTGTCGCCGAAGAGCGGCTTCGGCATGAAGGTCGCGGTCTTGCCGTTGCCCCAGGCGACGTTCTTGATGATGTACTTGAACAGCATCAGGTCGTCGGCGGCGGCCAGCAGCGTGTTGAACTTGTAGTTGATCTCGGCCTGGCCGGCCGTGCCGACCTCGTGGTGCGCCGCTCGACCTGCAGTCCGATGCGCTGCGAGCTCCAGCGACCATCTCGTCGCGCAGGTCGGCGAAGTGGTCCACCGGCGGGACCGGGAAGTAGCCGCCCTTGTAGCGCACCTTGTAGCCGCGGTTGCCGCCCGCTCCTCGACGCGTCCGGTGTTCCAGCCGCCGGCCTCGGAGTCGATGTGGTAGAAGCGACCGTTGACTGCTTCGTCTCGAAGCGGACGTCGTCGAAGACGTAGAACTCCGCCTCGGGGCCGAAGTAGGCGGTGTCGGCGATGCCGGTGCCGGCGAGGTACGCCTCGGCCTTCTTGGCCACGTTGCGCGGGTCGCGGGTGTACTGCTCGCCGGTGATCGGGTCGTGGATGAAGAAGTTGATGTTGAGGGTCTTGTCCTTGCGGAAACGGGTCGACGCGTGCGGTGCTGAGGTCCGGGACGCAGCTGCATGTCGGACTCGTGGATCGCCTGGAAGCCGCGGATCGAGGAACCGTCGAACATCAGGCCCTCGGTGAAGACGCGCGTCGAAGCTCTCCGCCGGGACGGTGAAGTGCTGCATGACGCCCGGCAGGTCGCAGAACCTGACATCGACGAACTTGACGTCGTTGTCCCGAATGTAGGCGGACACCTCGTCGGCGTTGTTGAACATCCATCCTCCTCGACCCGGCGGGCGCCAGGATTGCGGGTTCGGAGCCGCTGGTCCCGCCGGCGGCACCGGTGCTGGCCACGATAGGAACCGGCCGTTTCCCGGTCGTGACCCTAATGTTTCGCGCATGTTAAGCGCAGCAGGTCAATGACCGGAAATCCCTTGCGGTTCCTGGCCTCCGAGGGATTGGCCGCCGTGCGCACGGTTCACTCCCAGGAGGGTGGTCTATACCTCTTGCCCAGCGCGGGCCACCTCACACCCGCACTCCACCCCCGCGGACGAAAGCGGCAGCCCCGGCCGGATACTGTGGATCCGTGGAAGACAGCAGAAAGATTCTGGGCTCGTGGATCGAAGGCCCGCAGATAGACCCCGAGCGGCAGGGTGACGACTTCGGCTACCGGGGCCGCCGGCTGGGCCTGCCCGAGGAAGGCACCGGGTCGATCGCCTCGACCGGCCGCCGACTGCTGGCGATCGTCATCGACTGGTGGCTCTGCGCGCTCATCTCCTACGGGCTGATCGCGCACCGCAACGCGCTCGCCGCCAACTACTGGACGATGTTCGTCTTCTTCGTCATGAGCGTGCTCACCCTGGCCACCATCGGCAGCACGCCCGGCAAGCGCCTGCTCGGCCTGCGGCTGATCCGGCTGGACGGCGGACGCCCGAGCATCCCGCAGATCGCGCTGCGCACCGTGCTGCTGCTGCTGGCCATCCCGGCGCTGATCTGGGACCGCGACGGCCGCGGCCTGCACGACAAGGCCGTGGCCACGGTCGAGGTCCGGATCTGACCAGCGGTTCGAACAAGAGCAGATGAAGCGGCCCCGGTCGCGCTCCTCGGAGGAGGAGTCGCGGCCGGGGCCGTGGAGTTTCCGGTGGGGGAGTGGCCGACCGGTGCGGTCAGCGTCCCTTGGGCATCCGTGCACCCTTGGGCATCGGGCCCTTCGGGATCGGGGCGTTGCTCATCAGGTCGCCCAGCGCGCGCAGCCGGTCGTTGATCTGCGTGACCTGGGAGGCGGGGAGCGTGCGCGGCATCTTGGTCAGATGCATGTGCAGCTTCTTCAGCGGGATCTGGCCCTCGCCGTCGCCGACGATGATGTCGATCACCGGGACGTTGCCGACCACCCGGTTCATCTTCCGCTTCTCCTCGGCCAGCATCGGGCGCAGCCGGTTCACATTGCCCTCGGCCACCAGCACGATGCCGGGACGCCCCACCGCACGGTGGATCGCGTCCTGCTGCCGCGTCGCCGCCACCACGGGGGTGACGCTCCAGCCGCGCTTGATGTTGTTCAGCACGGCCGCCGCAGCGCCGGGCTGGCCCTCCATCTGACCGAAGGCGGCCTTCTCGGCCCTGCGGCCGAAGATGATGACCGCACCCAGCAGACCGAGCACGAAGCCCAGGATGCCCAGGTAGATCGGGTGTCCGATCGCGAAGCCGACAATGAGGAGCACCGCGAAGGTGCCGATCCCGATGCCGGCGGTGATGAGACCGATCTTCGGGTCGACCCGCTTGGTCATGGTGTACGCCAGACGGATCTGCTTGAGCCGTCCGGGGTTTTCGTCGGTGGTTTCCTGCCTCGCCATGTGGCTCATCGTACGTGTCCGCGACCCCCGTTGCCCAAGGCCGGGGGGCCGCATCTGTCTCGGGTCGATCTCGGTGTGATCTCGGAGCCCGTCGCGGGGTGGATCAGCGGGTGGCGCGGAGCAGTACCCGCTCGCTCTCCTGCCGGTCGCGGGCGAGACGCCGGTTCTCGCAGACGGAGTCCCAGGCGTTGCGGCGCGCGGTCTGCTGGCCGCTGCTGAGCAGCACCGACTCGGCCCTGCGGAGGGCCCCGGTGAACAGCGACCGCTTGATGATCCCGGTGAACTGCGGCTGCATCATGAACCACTCCCCTTGTGGTCGTGCTACTGCTACTGGCGGTGGTGCGGTACGGCGGCGGTGCCGTGCGCAGGAAGGTGGCGGCGCGGCCTCCGGAGGAACGCCCCGTTCCGCGGCCGCCACTCCATCCTCACCACATTGTGTTACCGGTCGGTGACCGCGGGGTCAAACCCTGATGAAGCCTCTACGTGTGCTTTTGCACACATCCGCGCGGAGCGCCCCCACGGGGCAGTGCTCCCCACAGGGCAGCGCCTCCCACAGGGCAGCGCCCCCACGGGCCGGGCGCGGGTCAGACGGTGGTCGCGCTGCGGTGCTCCAGCGCCTGCCGGTACAGGCGGCCGGCGCGGTAGGAGGAGCGGACCAGCGGCCCGGACATGACGCCCGGCGAAGCCGATCTCCTCGGCCTCCTGCTGCAGCTCGACGAACTCCTGCGGCTTGACCCAGCGCTCCACCGGGTGGTGCCGCGGCGAGGGGCGCAGGTACTGGGTGATGGTGATCAGCTCGCAGCCGGCCTCGTGCAGGTCCCGCAGCGCCTCGCTGACCTCCTCACGGGTCTCGCCCATGCCCAGGATCAGGTTCGACTTGGTGACCAGTTCCACCGCGCGGGCCGCGGTGATCACCTCGAGCGAGCGCTCGTAGCGGAAGCCGGGGCGGATGCGCTTGAAGATCCGCGGCACCGTCTCGACGTTGTGCGCCAGCACCTGCGGGCCGGGAGGAGAAGACCTCCGCCAGCTGCTCCGGCACCGCGTTGAAGTCGGGGATCAGCAGCTCGACGCCGGTGCGCCCGGTCTCCCGGCCGGCGGTCACGGCGTGGATCTGGCGCACCGTCTCGGCGTACAGCCAGGCGCCGCCGTCCTCCAGGTCGTCGCGGGCCACGCCGGTGATGGTGGCGTAGTTGCAGGTCCATGGTCAGCACGGACTCGGCGACCCGGCGCGGCTCGTCACGGTCGAGCTCGGCCGGCTTGCCGGTGTCGATCTGGCAGAAGTCGCAGCGCCGGGTGCACTGGTCGCCGCCGATGAGGAAGGTGGCCTCGCGGTCCTCCCAGCATTCGAAGATGTTGGGGCAGCCCGCCTCCTGGCACACGGTGTGCAGGCCTTCGCGCTTCACCAGGGACTGGAGGGCGGTGTACTCGGGGCCCATCTTCGCCCGGGTCTTGATCCACTCCGGCTTGCGCTCGATCGGGGTCTCGCTGTTGCGGACCTCCAGACGCAGCATCTTCCGGCCGTCGGGCGCGACAGCGGACACGTAGCGGCTCCCTCTAAGTTGGCGTGTGGCCATTTCGTTGGTCAGGCGGTGACCCCCAGGGTACGCCTGTGCTTTCGCAGGTTCTTCCGCCCCTGGCACGCCCGATCGAAGGGCGGTCGGCGAGTGGGGGAACCCATCGGGGGCAACAGCCGCCCCCGGCAGGTGATTCCCGGGGGCGATTCCCACGCGCGGATCCAGCGGATTCAGTGCGCGGATTCGCCGGATTCAGACGGCGGCGGGCTCGACCCGGGGCGCGGAGGCGCCCGCGCCCGAGGACTGCAGCACCTCGCGCAGGTGTCGCTCGACGACCGGAAGCGCCTCGGCGACCGGGACGTCCCGACCCAGCTCGGTGCTGAGCGAGCCGACGCCGGCGTCCCGGATGCCGCAGGGAATGATCCGGTCGAACCAGGTCATGTCGGGGTCGCAGTTCAGCGCGAAGCCGTGCATGGTCACGCCCCGTGCGACTCGTACCCCGACGGCGGTGAGCTTGCGGTCGTCGCCGCGCTGCCCGGCGTTGGAGGGCGCGTACTCGGGACCGGCCAGGCGCGGGTCCAGGCCCAGCTTGGCGCCCATCCGCAGGGTGAGCGCGCCGATGTTGACGACCTTGTCCTCGTCCACGACCGCACCGGGCAGCTCCTGGCCGAGGACCCAGACGCCGCTGCGCCCCTCGATCCGGGTGGTCCCCACGCCGAAGTCGGCGCAGGCTCGGATCAGTGCCTCCTCCAGGCGGCGCACGTACGCGACCACGTCCAGCGGTTCGGCGAGCTTGACGATCGGGTAGCCGATGAGCTGACCGGGGCCGTGCCAGGTGATCTCGCCGCCCCGGGTCACCTCCACCACCGGCGTGCCGTCCAGCGGCCGGTCCTCGGGGCGGGTGCGCCGGCCGGCCGTGTAGACCGGCGGGTGCTCCAGCAGCAGGACGGTGTCCGGGATCTCGTCGGCCACGCGGAGGGCGTGCAGCCGCAGCTGCTCCGCCAGGGCCTCCTCGTACGGCACCGCCCGCTCGCCGATCCCGAGGTGTACAAAACGCAGCTCGCCGCTCACCCTCGCCGCCCCTTCGTGGTCGCTCTCCTGCCTCGTGGCAACTGTACGACTGCGGGAGGCCGAGTGACGGAGATGGGCTGACAGATATTGAAATCTGTCAGCCCATCGTGCATAGTTGTTGTCACGCACCTGCTTGTCGGGTGCGCTCACCCGAAAGGACCCCGCCATGAACACCACCCCGAACGCCCCCGCCTCCGCGCCGGCCCCTATGCCGCAGCGCAGCCTCGGGCGCACCGGCCCCCGCGTCTCCGCCCTCGGCCTCGGCGCGATGGGCATGTCCGACCTCTACGGCCCGGCCGACGAGGCCGAGTCCATCGCCACCCTCCACGCCGCCATGGACGCCGGGGTGACCCTCATCGACACCGGCGACTTCTACGGCATGGGCCACAACGAACTGCTCATCCGCGACGCCCTGCGCAGCAGCGGACGCGACCGGGACGAGGTCGCCATCAGCGTCAAGTTCGGTGCGCTGCGCGACGCCGACGGCGGCTGGTACGGCAGCGACACCCGTCCCGAGGCGGTCCGCAACTTCCTCGCCTACACCCTGCGCCGTCTCGGCACCGACCACGTCGACATCTACCGTCCGGCCCGGCTCGACCCGACCGTCCCGATCGAGGAGACCGTCGGCGCCATCGCCGAGCAGGTCAAGGCGGGCCATGTGCGCCACATCGGCCTCTCCGAGGTGGGTGCCGAGACCCTGCGCCGGGCCCACGCCGTGCACCCCATCTCCGACCTGCAGATCGAGTACTCGCTGATCTCGCGCGGGATCGAGCAGGAGATCCTGCCCACCGCGCGCGAGCTCGGCATCGGGGTCACCGCCTACGGAGTGCTCTCCCGGGGGCTGATCAGCGGTCACTGGCGTGCGGACCGGGCTATCGCGCCCGGCGACTTCCGCGGCATCAGCCCGCGCTTCGGCGCCGGCAATGTGGACGCCAACCTGGGCCTGGTCGAGGCGCTGCGGGCGGTCGCCGAAGCCCGGGGCGCGACGGTGGCGCAGACCGCCATCGCCTGGGTGCTGGCCCAGGGCGAGGACATCGTCCCGCTGGTCGGCGCCCGTCGGCGCGAGCGGCTGGCCGAGGCCCTGGGGGCGCTGCAGCTGACGCTCACGGCCGAGGACCTGCAGGCCATCGAGGCAGCGGTGCCCGCCGGTGCGGCCGCGGGCGACCGGTACATTGCTGCCCAGATGGCGCACCTGGACAGCGAGAAGTAAGGCCGGACCCGATATGGCGGAAGCAGCGCTCAGCACCGAGCAGATCCTCGAGACGGCCGAGGACGTCCTGCGCCGCTTCGGCCCGGCCAAGGCCACCGTGGTGGACGTCGCCCGGGCCCTCGGGGTGAGCCACGGCACGGTGTACCGGCACTTCCCCAGCAAGGCCGCGCTGCGCGAGGCGGTCACCCGGCGCTGGCTGGACCGGGCCCACGCGGCGCTGCCGGCCGTCGCCACCGGCCCGCAGTTGCCCGACCGGCGGCTGCGGCTCTGGCTGGAGACCCTGTTCGAGGCGAAGCAGCACAAGGCCCTGGACGACCCGGAGCTGTTCGCCACCTACACGGTGCTCGTCGGTGAGAGCAGTGCGCTCATCGCCGAGCACCTGGCGGAGCTGGAGACCCAGCTCGCCGCGATGGTCGCGGAGGGCCAGGACATCGGGCTCTTCGCGGCCGAGGGCGATCCGCTGGTGCTGGCCCACGCCGTCTTCCAGGCCACCGCGCACTTCCACGACCCGGTCTACGCCCCGTACTGGGCCGAGCCGGCGGCGGCGGAGGATCTCGGTGCGCTGATCGACCTGTTGCTGCGCGGCCTGGTCCGGGGCTGAGCCCGGCGCCGACTCCAGCGCCGACTCCAATGCCGACCCCGGCGCGCAACCCGGCGCGGAGCCGGGTGCGCGGGCAGGCGCGCGGGGCACGTGCCAGCGGCAGGGTGCCGCGGCCCGCAGCGCCGTCGACGGCGGTGCGGTGCGCGTGTACTCGCCTCGGCGGGCGCGGGCCGCGATGTCCCCACAACGGGCGGTCATTGTCACTCGATAGGAGGAACAGGCCGACGTATTCGGCCATACGGGTCAAATGCTCGCTACATTCACGCCGTTCCCGTAGGGAGCTCGCGGCGTGCTCGGGGGAGTAATCCCTCGTGGCGGCGCGGGCACCCGGAAGGTGTGTGGCATATGCCCCAACGGCCAGTAACCGAGCGGCCGACGATCGAGCCCCGTCCGGACCGTCCCGCCGTCCCGGACCGGTCCCGGCCCGTCGACGCGCGGATCAGCCCTCCCCGGGCTCTGGAATCCTCCACGAACCCCGGCGCCGCCCGGCCTGCCCCGGTCCGCTCGGACGATCAACGGGAGCGCAGCCAGCGCTCCCAGAACCAGCGGCTCTCCGCGCTGATCGAGGAGGCCGGCTTCTCCCATGCCGGGCTGGCCCGCCGGGTCGACCAGCTCGGCATCGAGCACGGCCTCGACCTGCGCTACGACAAGACCTCGGTCACCCGCTGGCTGCGCGGCCAGCAGCCCCGGGGGGCGACCCCGGCGCTGATCGCCGAGGTCTTCACCCGTCGGCTCGGCCGCCGGCTGTCGGCCCAGGACCTCGGCCTGGACGCCTGCGCGCCGGTCTACGCCGGTCTTGAGTTCGCCGAGTCACCGGCCGAGGCCGTCGACATCGTCAGCAGCATGTGGCGGAAGGACACCGGGGCGCACTCCGAGTTACGCCGGATCGCGTTCACCCCGGCCGGACTCGTGGTGCCCAGCCGGGACTGGCTGATCGGCCGCAGCGACGACCGGGTGGCCCGGGAGACCCCGCAGGACCTCGGCATCGCGCCGCCCGCGCGGGTGCCGATGCGGCCGGTCGGGTCGGCGGGCGGGGCGGTGGTGGCCGTCGGCGTCCCGCCGCAGGGCCGCCGTCCGATCGGCTCCGCCGAGTCGGGCGGCCCGGCCGTGGTCCCGCCGGTCACCCGGGGCCTGCAACGGGTCGGGCGCGGCGACATCGCCGCCGTCCGCGCGGTCGGCGACCTGTTCCGCTCGCTCGACAACGCCTACGGCGGGGGCCACGCCCGGCAGGCGCTGATCCGCTACCTGGAGAGCGAGGCCGAGCCGATGCTGCGCGGCCGGTACAGCGAGGCCATCGGCCGCTCGCTGTTCGGGGCGGTGGCGGACCTCACCCGGCTGGCCGGCTGGACCTCGTACGACATCGGTGCGCACGGCCTCGCCCAGCGCTACTTCGTCCAGTCGCTGCGGCTGGCCCAGGCCGCCAACGACCGCGCCTACGGGGCCTATGTGCTGGTCACCATGAGTCGGCAGGCGGTGTACCTCGGCCACGGCCGGGAGGCCGTGCAGCTGGCCCGGGTCGCCCAGCAGGGCGTCGGCACGGTCGCGCCGAACGCGATCCAGGCGCTGATGCACGCCGCCGAGGCGCGCGGCCACGGCCTGATCGGCGACGCCCGCTCCTGCACCACCTCGCTGGTGCGCGCCGAGCGCGCGTTGCAGGCCGCCCGCCCCGGCGACGACCTGCCGGGCTGGGCCCGGTTCTTCGACGAGGCCCAGCTCGCCGACGAGTTCGGCCACTGCTACCGCGACCTCCAGCAGTGGCGTCCCTGCGCCCAGCACGCCGAGCGCTCGCTGCGGCTGCGCGGCCCCAACTTCGCCCGCAGCCGGGTCTTCTGCCGGACGGTCCTGGCGACCGCCCGGCTCGGCATGGGCGAGGTCGACGAGGCCTGCGCCGCCGCGACGGAGGCGCTGCGCGGCGCCTCCGAGATGCGCTCGCTGCGCGCGGTGGAGTACCTCCGCGAGTTCAGCCGCAGGCTGGCCCCCTACCGGGGCAACCCCTCGGTCCGCGCCTTCGAGGAGGCAGCCCACGGGGCGGGGGTGATCTGAGGGGCAGTCAAGGCACTGGTCGGCCGGGACGGTGTCGGCGCGGTCCGTCCTGGTCCCGGGTCGCCCCGGCCCGGGCGGGCTCCGGCCTGCGGTCCGGCCTGCGGTCAGGCCGCCAGCTCGCTCTCGGCGGGGGTGGCCAGGCCGAGGTCGCGGAGGACGGCCACGGCCGCGCGGCGGCCGGAGGCCAGCGCGCCCTGGGCGCTGCTGGTGTCCCGGTGGTCGCCGCAGACGTACAGGCCGTGCAGCACCCGCACCGGGCGGCGGAAGTGGTGCGGGGGCGGCATGGCCGGCAGTGCTTCCGGGTGGTGCCGGACGGCCAGGAACTCCCAGCCCCTGCTGTCGACGTCGTACAGCTGCCCCAGTCGGCGGCGGACGGCGGGTTCCAGCGCGGCCGGGCCGCCGGCGTCGAAGGAGCGGCGGCCGAGCACCGTGGTGGCGATCAGCGCGGCGCCCGCCGGGGCGTAGGAGCGGTCGATCTCGCTGAGCACCAGTGCGTGCGAGACGGGCTCGCCCGGGTCCGCGTCCAGCAGTAGTTGCGGTTCGCGCAGCGGCGACTCGGAGGCGGCGTGGTAGTAGGTCGTCACCGGGTGGTGCTCGGGCTGGTGCAGCCCCGGCAGCAGTTCCCCGGCGGAGCGGGCGTCGGTGGCGATCACCACGGCCCGGCAGCCGAAGCGGCCGTGCCGGGCGGTGTCCACCCCGTTGGCCGCCACCGCCTCGACCTGGATCCCGAGTTGGACGGTGCCGGGCGGCAGTGCCTCGGCGAGCTGCAGCGGGACGGCGGAGACGCCGCCGGCGGGCAGGCAGAGCCGGCCGCGGGCGTAGCCGCGCAGGGCCAGGTCGGCCACCCTGCTGCTGGTGCCGAGCTCGGGGTCGCCGAGCAGCGCGGCCAGCAGCGGACGGAGGAAGCCGTCCAGGGTCCGGCCCGGGATGCCGCGCTCCAGCAGGGCCTGGGCGGCGGTCCGTTCGGGGCGGGCCAGCAGCTTCGCGGTCGGGGTGGCGGCGAGCCGGGCCAGCGAGGTGCCCAGCCGGGCCTTGTCCCAGGCCCCGCCGATCGGTGCGCGGGCGGTGCTCAGCGCCCGCCGGGGGCTGGTCGGCGAGCCGATCGGGTAGCGGTGCCCGCGCCGGTGCACCAGCACGTCCGCGGCCAGCTCCCGCAGCTCCAGCTGCTGCAGGTCCAGGGCTTCGCCCAGATCGGGGAACGAGGTGTTGAGCAGGTGGGCCCCGTGGTCGAGGCGGAAGCCCTCGTGCTCGTGGGCCGCCATCCGGCCGCCGACGCGCTCGCCGGCCTCCAGGACGGTGACGTTCAATCCGGCGCGGCTCAGACGTCCGGCCGCCGCCAGCCCGGCGACCCCGGCCCCGATGACGACGACGTCGGAGGCGCGGCGGTTGTGTGCGGACTTGAGCGCGTGCTGGTGCGGGTGGTGGAGCGGGGTGGCTGCAGGCACGGGATGGCTCTCCCTCCATGGCCCTGACCCGCGGCGGACTCCAACGCATATGCGGACACGGATCAGCTGACCGGCTTCATCCGGTGATGCCCCGTCAAGCCAAAGATCAGACAGGGGAATTGGCCCCGGTTTGTCGGAGGCGGGGATTTCGACACGGAGGGTGAGCCGGGGGAGCGGAAGGGGCGCGCACAGTTACCGCACGCTTCCATGCGCCCCTTGTTTGCCCCCCTGCGCCCAGTGCGACCACGGCCGGCCACCGGAGGTTCGCCCGGCGGCGCGGTCACCCCCGCCCGACGGCCCGCACCGGCCCCGGCGGGTCGACAGCGCCGCGCGAGGCTCAGCAGGCCGCCTGGATCGCCTGCTCAACCGTGGTGTGGGTGAACCGGAAGCCGGAGTCCAACAGCCGCCCGGGGACGACCCGGTGACTGCCCACCACCTCGACCGCCATCTCCCCCAGCGCCGCCTTCAGCACCGGCTCGGGCACGCTGAACACCGTCGGACGGCCCAGCACCGCGCCCATCGCGCTGGTCACCTCCGCGTTGGTCACCGGCACCGGCGCGGTCAGGTTCACCGGACCGCTCAGCTCCTGGGTGTCGATGATGTGCCGCAGCGCCGCGACCTCGTCCCGGAGCGAGATGAAGCTCCAGTACTGCCGCCCGTTCCCCAGTCGGCCGCCGAGGCCGAGCCGGAACAGTGGGAACAGCTTGGCCCAGGCGCCGCCGGCGCCGGAGACCACCAGCCCGGTCCGCGCGTGCGCGACCCGGATGCCGGCCGCCGCCGCGGGGGCGGCGGCCTCCTCCCACTCCACGCAGACCCGCGCCAGGAAGTCGCCCCCGGCCGGCGCGGACTCGTCGATCACCCGGTCGCCGGTCTGCCCGTAGTAGCCGACGGCGGAGCCGGAGACCAGCACCTTCGGCGGGTTCGCCAGCCCGGCCAGCGCCTCGGCGACGGTGCTGGTGCCCAGCACCCGGCTGTCGAGGATCTGCCGCTTGTACGCCGTCGTCCAGCGCCGGTCGGCCACGCCGGCCCCGGCCAGGTGCACCACCGCGTCCAGACCGTCCAGACCCTTCCGGTCGACCTGCTTGAGCCGGGGGTTCCAGCGGACCTCGGTGCTGCCGTCGGGCTGCGCGGCGGGTGTGCGCCGCACCAGCCGGACCACCTCGTGCCCGTCGTCGAGCAGCGAGCGGACCAGGGCGGAGCCGATGAGACCGGTCGAGCCGGTGACTGCGATACGCATGGGGCCATCCTTGCAGTCCGGTTGCCGAACGTAGTCTTGAACCCATGTCCGACACTCTGCTCACCCGCCCCGCCCGGCCCGAGGACGGCCACCGGCTCTACGAGCTGGACCACGCCGCCTGGTCGCCCCTCAGCGAGGTGGCGGAGCGCTCGGCCCCGCCGACGGCCGACAGCAGCATCTTCGACGAGCGGCACCAGCCCCAGGACTACCTGGTGGCCGAGCTGGACGGCGCGGTCGTCGGCTACGTCCGGCTGGTCCCGCCGACGCCGCTGCCGAGCAACGCCCATATCCGGCAGATCCAGGGCCTGGCCGTGGACCGCGCCGCCCGCCGCCACGGCGTCGGCCGCGCCCTGGTCCGCGCTGCGGTGCACCGCGCCCGCGCGGTCGGCGCCCGCCGGGTCACCCTCCGCGTCCTCGGCCACAACGCCCCGGCCCGCAGGCTCTACGAGTCGGCCGGCTTCGCCGTCGAGGGCTGCACCCCGGATGAGTTCTACCTGGACGGCCGCTATGTCGACGACGTCATCATGGGCCTGACGCTGGGCCAGTGAGTTTCGGCACCTCTATCCTGCTCGATGTCGGCGGCACAGGGCAGGCACCGCGGGCAGAGGCACGGCGGAAAGTTGTGGCTCTGCCCGGGAAAGGCCACCGGGCTCGGATCGACGGTCGGCAGGTCGGTCCGCCGACCGGTGGCCGCGTCCACCGTGTAGACGCGGAGCGTCATCCCGCTCAACCCGCACCCCCGGTCTCCGGCTCCGACCCCGACCCCGACCCGAGGAAGGCTGCCACGCGCCGGGTGTAGGCAACGCCCTCCAGCGCGTCGGAGAGCCGGTCGAGCGCCTCGGCCGTGACCGTGCCGAGGTGGACACGGTGACCCCCGTGGCCGGAGCGCACCACCTTTCCGGCGGTCACCTCAAGCTCCAGCCGGTGCATCACATCCAGGAACCGCAGCTGCGCCGCGTACGCGGCCTGGGCGAGGTCCCTGTCGCTCACAGGGGCGGATGCCGACTGCGTATGGATTGTCGGGGCAGCGGCTACTGCTGCCTGAAGCTGTGTCGGCTGGGTCTCTTCAGCCCTGGCGCCCATGGTTCACCGTCCGTCGTATTCCAACTTCTTCCTCACTAGTCAATGGTCACAGCACTACTCTCGGTAAGGGGACGGGACTCTACAACGGCTTTGTAGCCAGGGGGGGACGTACGCGATGATCGGAGCAGCAGAGCGGAGGGCCCAGAGCCACGCAAGATACGGGTGGCGGTTCTTCGGTTCCGAGCTGAAACGGCAGCGCGAGCGCGCAGGACTGACACAGGAGCAGTTGGGCGCAGCAGTCTTCTGTTCGAGCTCCTATATCGGCCAGTTCGAGACCGCTCTGCGTAAGCCGCAGTTCGACGTTGCGCAACGGATTGACGCGGCCTTGAAGACCGACGGCTTCTTCGCGCGCATGTGCCATCAGTTGATCCTGTGCCAGGAACCGATCCATAGCGGGCCGTTTGCCGAGTACTTCGTCTCCATTGCTGAGCTGGAACCCTTGGCAGTGACCCTCGCCGAGTACAGCGTCCTTCTCGTACCCGGACTCCTGCAGACGGCCGACTATGCGCGAGCCGTCTTCCGAGCAGCGCAACCCTTCTGGAGTTCGACGCAGGCGGAACCGATGGTTGAGAGGCGCATGGACAGGGCCAAGATCTTTGACGATCCAACAACCCCTCCCTTGTGGGTGATCATCGAGGAGGCAGTGCTCCATCGCTGCGTGGGCGGTCCCACTGTGATGGCGATGCAACTTCGTCACATCGAAGCGGCCGTGGAGCGTGCCAAGGCCCTGGTCCAGGTCATGCCGTGCTCCAGTGGGGCACATGCGCTGATGGAGGGCAGCCTGAAATTGATGACCTTCCAGGACACACCGCCGCTCGCCTACATCGAGGGGCCACACGGCGGACAAATGCTGGACGATCCTGATGTGGTTGCGCGATACGTGGCCTCCTTTGACCTCGCCCGGGCCACAGCACTGCCACCGACCGAGTCGCTGGACATCCTTCGGGCGGTAGCGGAGGAGTACGAACAGCGCGGGCCGACTCGATCTGTCCGCCGTTCCGGCATGCCGCAGGACCACGTGCAGTAGCGGCCTCGACGGCAGCCGCACCGAGCTCTCCCGACGTAGCTCTGGTACGTGGCGGTGAGAAGCCCCGATGGCTGGGTCGGCATCGGGCACCTTGGGTGTGGCCCGGGTAGACAGTGGTGAGTACCGTGGACCCGACGAGAGGAGCCAGTTGTGAGCGCGCAGCCGGTAGAGCCGCCCGTGGTCGACACCGAGGCCGAGATCATCCCCATGCCACCGGGTCTGAGTGCGGAGCAGCGCGCGGAACTGCATGCGGCCTGGCAGCGTTCCATGGAGCGAATCGTCGGAACCAGTGCTCAGCCGATCCCGGTCCACGTGAGCGTTGACAACCTTGCCCGGCTGCGCCGCAAGTCTCCGGCTGTGGAGCTATGGGTGGTCGTACCGGCCGACACGAGGGCCGAAGATCCCGAGACCAAGCCTGCACCCGGTTCCGGTGCGGCTGTACTGGATGTGCTGCGCCGGACCGTGGGTACGGTCGATGACGCCTACGGTGACGACGTCCTCAACGTCCGCTCGGTGGTGGACGACACGCCGAGGGAGACCTGGTGACACGGCTGCTGTTGGACACAGGCGTGGTCATCGAGATCGAGCGGGGGCGGATTGCTCCCGGGGCGGTCGTCACCACGGCCGATGACACCCGGATCGGGTGTGTGGTGGCGGGTGAGCTGCTGGAGGGCGCGGAACAGGCCGAGACGGCAGCGTTGCAGCGCACCCGGCGGCAGTTCGCGGAGGCGATCATCACGAATATCCCGATCGAGCCGTACGACGTCGCCGTGGGCCGCGAACACGCCCGCCTGCTCAACCTGGTCCGCCGGAGCGGCCAGCCGCGCGGAGCGCATGACCTGATCATCGCGGCCACGGCTGCCGCCACGGACCGGCTGCTGGTCACGCTCGACGCGAAGGCGCGGTTCGAGGATCTGCCCGGCGTCCCGGTTCGCCTGCTCAACCGGGACGGGACGGTGCAGCGGGAAGTGACGTACCCCGGGGGTGTCCGCTACGACACTTCCCCATCCTGATCCGAAGACTTCGCCGAAGCCAAGCCCTGGTGCCGCCGATGGTTGGCGGCAAGGGTTTCGCCGTAGCCTTCGCAGCTACGCGCCGTAACGGTCCCAGAGGTGGGGGAAGCGTTCCTCCATGACGCGGGCGTCGTCGAAGTCGAAAACGCTGCCGAGCGGCTCCGCGGACTTGGGGGCGATGCCCAGCTCTGGCAGGTGCAGACCGGTCAGCTGCTCGTGGGCGCGGTCGGCGGCGTCGCCCAGCTCCTCGGCGTCGCCGTCCAGCTCCTCGTCGAAGTCGGGGACGAGCTCGGCGAGGTCGTCCGGGTCGGCCAGCGCGCCCTCGAAGACCTCGCGGCCCTGGCCGATCAGCCAGCAGCAGAAGAAGTCGAAGGCGTCGTCGCTCGCCCCGCCGAGCAGCAGGTCGGCCGCGCCCCAGAGGTCCCACCGCCAGGCCCGCGCCAGCCGGGCCTCGAACAGCCGCGCGAAGTCGACCACCTCGTCCGGAGTCAGTTCCACCAGCCGCTCCACCAGCAGGTCAGCCTGCTCGACCGGGTCGCCCTGGGCGGCCTCCCGGGTGTCGTCAATCAGCTGCCAGAACTCGGTCTCGTCGGTCACATCCCCAGCATCGCTGTCCCAGCCGCCCCGCGCACACGAAATGCGCCGTGCGGGCACAGCAGCGTGTCGCGCATCACGTGCCGCCGTCGCGCGCGGCGCTGCGGCTGATGCCGTCCGCCCCGGTTCGGAGACGGCACGGTCCTCGGCACCGGCGTCGGTGCGGTCCACCCGTTCAGACCCCGGGAGTGCCGGCGAGCACGGCCTGAATGAGTGTGCTGAGCCCGACGGCGTGCTGCGGAGCACGGCCGATGAGAGCGGCGATCTCGGCACAGCAGCGATCCCGGTTCTCCACGGTGCAGAGACTGGCGACGTCCGCGAGCGAGGCCGACGGCGGGGCGTCGAGCCGGTCGAGCAGGATGTCTGCGGCGAGGCGATGGACGGTCGCCGAGTAGGCGTCGCCGAAGACGACGAACTCGACCACGGCAGCCTCACTCAGCAGTCCCGCCTCGGGCGCATCCAGGGCCTGCTGCAGAACGGCGTGCAGGCGCTGCTCGTCCATCAGGCAGGCGAAGACCTCGTCAACCCCCAGGCGCTCGACGAGCCGGAGCAGGGCGACATGGAGGACGGCCGAGTCCTCTGCCGCCTCCTCGGAAGCGATTTGCTCCATCACGGCGATGCCGTCGTCCTCGGTCAGGGCAGGGTGGGCCCGGAGGAATTCCTGGGAGTCCGTCCAGCTCGGGGTCGCCATCCACTCCATGAGCAACTCCCCGAGCAGCCTTGGCCGGTAGGCCGCTGCTGCGCCCTCGGTCCGAAGCGCGTCGAGCAGGCGAATGTGGCTGAAGGCGCTGTCGCCGATCAGGTCGAGTTGTTCCAGTGCGATGCGGGTCTCTGTAGACAGTAGGTCGTGCTCGTGTTCCTGGAAGAAGGCGAACGAGGCGTGCCAGGACGGTGTATTGATCCACTCGGCAGCCAGGGAAAGTGCCTCCGGGGCCAGACCGCCCCAGGCAGGGAGGGGGCGGCCGAGGATGGACTGCCAGAGAGTGGCGAGCCGAGTCGACAGCCCTGGGGTCGACTGCTCCGCAACGCACAGGAGCTGACGCGCACGCAGAATGGTGGAGCCGGACAGCTCCCCGTCGGCTTCCTGGTCGGCCAGTGGGATCAGCTGACGAAGACCGGCCTCGGTGTTGCCGAGGTCGAAGAGGAGTTCTGCGAGCATGCAGCTCAACCGGGCAGCGGCTTCCGGGAGGTACTCGAAGCTGTCGATGGATGCCTGGAAGGCGGCGATTGCGGTGCCGGCTTGTCCGACCTCGGCCAGGCGGTTGGCGAGGTTCTCCAGGGAACCTGCGAGGTCGGAGAAGTGGGCGGCGGGGTAGCCCTGGGCCAGGGAGCGGTAGATGTCGGTGGTTTCCTGGGCAGCGTCCAACGCGGCGTCGCGCTCTCCGACCTCTCCGAGGCCGATGACGAGGTTGTTGAGGGATCTGGCGAGGTCGGGGAGGTGGGCGGCGGGGTTGGCCCGGGCCAGGGCGCGTCGCAGGGCGACCGCTTCTTGGGTGGCGTCCAGGGCGCTGTCGCGTTGTCCGGCTTCGGCCAGTCGGACGGCGAGGTTGTTGAGGGAGCTGGCGAGGTCGGGGAGATGGGCAGCGGGGTTGGCCCGGGCCAGGGGGCGGTAGGTGTCCGTGGCTTCCTGGACGAGGGCGAGCGCGGCGTCGTGCTCTCCGGCCTCGGCCAGTCTGTTGGCGAGGTTGTTGAGGGATCTGGCGAGGTCGGGGAGGTGGGCGGCGGGGTTGGCGCGGGCCAGGGCGCGTCGCAGGGTGACCGCTTCATGGGCAGCGTCCAGGGCAGCGTCGCGCTGTCCGGCCTCGGCCAGGCTGACGGCGAGGTTGTTGAGAGACGTGGCGAGGTTGGGGAGGTAGGCGGCGGGGTTGGCCTGGGTCAGGGCGCGGTAGGCGTCGGTGGCTTCCTGGGCGAGCGCGAGCGCGGCGTCACGCTCTCCGACCGCTGCCAGGCTGATGGCGAGGGTGTTGAGGGATGTGGCGAGGCCAGGGAGGTGGGCGGCGGGGTTGGCCTGGGCCAGGGCGCGTCGCAGGGTCAGCGCTTCTTGGGCGGCGTCCAGGGCCGCGTCGTGCTGTCCGAACGCTCCCAGGTTCATGGCGAGGTTGTTGAGGGACATGGCGAGGTCGGGGAGGTGGGCGGCGGGATTGGTCTGGGCCAGGGTGCGGTAGGCGTCGGTGGCTTCCTGGGCGAGGGTGAGCGCGGCGTCGTGCTGTCCGGCCTCGGCCAGGCTGATGGCGAGGTTGTTGAGGGACAAGGCGAGGCCAGGGAGGTGGGCGGCGGCGTTGGCTTGGGCCAGGGTGCGTTGCAGGGTGACCGCTTCGTGCGCTGCGCCCACGGCGGCGTCGTGGTGTCCGACCTCTCCCAGGCCCATGGCGAGATTGTTGAGGGATGTGGCAAGGCCGGGGAGGTAGGCGGCGGGGGTGGCCTGGGCCAGGGTGCGGTAGGTGTCGGTGGCTTCCTGGGCGAGGGCCAGGGCGGTGTCGCGCTCTCCGACTTCGGCCAGTCGGTTGGCGAGGGTGTTGAGGAATGTGGCGAGGTCGGGGAAGTGGGCGGCGGGGTTGGCTCGGGCCAGGGCGCGTTGCAGGGTGACGGCTTCCTGGGCGGGGGCCAGGGCGCTGTCACGTTGTCCGACAGCGGCCAGTCGAATGGCGTGGGTGTTGAGGGATGCGGCGAGGTTGGGCAGGTAAGCGGCGGGGTTGGCCCGGGCCAGGGCGCGGTAGGTGTCGGAGGCTTCCTGGGCGGGTGCCAGGGCGGCGTCGTGCTGTCCGACTTCTCCCAGTCGAATGGCGAGGGTGTTGAGGGATGCGGCGAGGTTGGGCAGGTAGGCGGCGGGGTTGGCCCGGGCCAGGGCGCGTCGCAGGGTGACGGCTTCCTGGGCGGGTGCCAGGGCGGCGTCGCGCTCTCCGACCTCTCCCAGGCTGACGGCGAGGGTGTTGAGGAATCCGGCGAGGTTGGGCAGGTAGGCGGCGGGGTTGGCCTCGGCCAGGGCGCGTTGCAGGTTGACGGCTTCTCGTGCCGGCGCCAGGGCGGCGTCGCGCTGTCCGGCCTCGGCCAGTCGGACGGCGAGGTCGTTGAGGGAGCCGGCCAGGTCGGGGAGGTAGGCGGCGGGGTTGGCCTCGGCCAGGGCACGGAATCGGGTGATTCCGGGGCCGCCGGCGCCGACGGCGTGCAGCCAGAGCGTGCGCCGTAGATAGCGGTTGGCGGAATCCGGATCCGCGAAGTCGTCGGTCTGGCGACGGGTCAGTTCGATCAGCGCCTCGGTCAGGGCCAGCGCCGGTGGCATCGTCCCGCCGTCTCCGGTCGGCACCGGAGGGGAGTCCTGCCTCAGGTAGTCCACGAACTCGCGGTGGTACAGCCGGTAGACGGCCTGCTCGCCGTCGGAGTCCTCGACGACGAAGCGTCCGTAGTGGGTCAGCAGCTGGTCCAGGTCTGCCGCGTCGTAACCGGGACCGTCGGGCCGGAGCGCCGCCGCCATCGTCTCCCAGACGCCGCCGGCTGGGACACCGTTCCGCTCCGACCAGGCCAGCGCGCTCAGCAGGGCGCGGACGGCACCGGGCTGCACTTGGCCGTCGCGTTGCAGCTGCGGTCCGGTGTCCAGGTCGCGTGCGAACGCTGCCGCGATGGAGTCGGGGACGGTGCCCTGCCAAGGGGCCTCCGGCTGCTCCCGCAGCCGCTGGGCGACATCGGCGGCGACGATCCGGGCAAAGAGGAACCCGCCACCGCTGCTCACCGCCCGCGCGGCCAGCACCGGGGCGACCTCGGCCACCTGCTCGTCAGTCAGCCCGGAGGCTCCAAGCCGCGCTGTCAGATAGCGGGTCAGATCCGCGCCCGTGTCCGGCTCGGCCTCCAGGTCGATCAGCCGGACCCTCGTCCCGAGGGTTCTGGCGAGCGCCGCGTCCAGGGGCTCCTGCGGCTGCTGCTGGAGCCGGAACGGACGGTCACGGGTCGCCAGCAGCACGCACGCGAGCTGGCTCAGCGGAACAATGACCTGCTCGGCGATGGTCTGGGCCTGCTCCGGTGCGGCCTCGTCCAGGCCGTCCAGCGCGATTGCGACCGGCGGATCGCCGTCGTTCCTGAGCTGCTGGAGCTGGTCGATCAGCGCAGCCGGGGTCTGCGGCTCGGGGAGGCCGAGGCGGTCGGCCAGGACGACGGCGAGCTGCTGCGCGTCCAGGCCACGGAGGTGCACGGACGCGGCGATGCTGTGCTCGCCCGGGTCCGGGTCGGTGCCGTCGAAGGCTCCGTGGGCGATGGCGGCGGCTCGCTGCACCGGGTCGGAGAGGGCGGCGATGCGCCCCGCCACCGCCGACTTGCCGCAGCCGGCCCCACCGGAGACCAGGAACAGCCCCGGCTGCTCCGCCGCCAGCCAGTCAGTGATCTCGGTCAGTACGCGCGTCCGGCCGGTGAAGAACCACCCCTCCTCGGTCGGCGCGATCCCGCGCGAGGCGAGGACGAGGTGTTCGACCAGCGATTCCCGCCGGGTCGACTGCCACCTCGGGTTCCGGAACATGACGCTGGGCCGACCCTCGGTCACCAGCACCGGGCGCTGGCTGTCCGTCGGCCACTGCGCACAGATCGCCTGGGCCAGGGTCGCCCCGGTGATGCCCCGGTTGCGGACGCTCCACTCGTGCCGGTACTCGGACGTGGTCGGCCCGGTACTCAGCAGCTGCCGCGCGGTGTCCAGCAGTACGCCGGACCCGTCGCCCTGCTCGTCGGCCTGGCAGCTCGCCAGGATGCCCAGCCAGGCCGAGCGTCCCGGTCCGAGCGCCTGCTCCGCACGTCGGTCCAGCACCTGCTTCAGGGCCTGGGGGGCGACGGCCCCGGCGAAGCAGGTGTCGATCAGGACGAGGATCTGGTCGGCGCCGCTCTCCAGAGCCCGGTAGGTCAGGGACGACGCGTCGTAGGCCTCATCGGGGTCCTTGGCCCGCAAGGTGTCCCTGGCCGCGAACCGTAGGTCGGAGCCGGCGACCTCGGCGTGACCGGACCAGATGACCAGGGCAGCCTGGTGCCCGTGCTCCTTGCGGTGTGCTTCCGCCCAGGACTTCACCCGGGCCCTGACCGTGGCCAGCGGCTCGTCCCTGACGATCTCCGGTTGGTAGCCGAACTGGCTCAACTGCTCGGCCAGCAGTTCCAGTTGCTCGCCGGCTCCGTCCAGACGCGGGAAGACCGACTCGTGGTCGTAGTGCTCGGTCACCACTCCCAGCAGCGTGCCGACCGGCTCACTCATCGCCGGTTCCGCCGCTCAGCACGTAGGCCGTGACCCCGCTCGCCCGCGCTTCCGACACCGGGCGGACCGTCAGCCGGTACAGCCCCGGGGCCGGCGGCGGGAACTCAGTGGCGTAGCGCCCCTCGCCGCGATTGCCCAGCGTCCGGGCGAGCGGGCGGCCCGCGCCGCCGTCGACCGGGCTGAGCTCGGCGCGCAGGGCCAGGGCGTCCCAGTCGCGGAAGGTCTCCGGGACGACGGCCTCGACCCGGCAGGCTGCCCCCGCCGGCAGGTACTCGTCCGTCCGGATGCCGAGGCGGACCTGGTCCTCCGGGGCGCGATGGGGGAGCGGCGGAGGGGCGAGCCAGCCCCAGATCGCGTCGCGCACACCGGGGTTGTTCTGCAGCGAGCCGTGCTGCTCGCTGGGGGTGAAGGCGGGGGAGAAGCCGTCGGGGCAGGAGGAGAGCCGAGGCACGCGGCCGTCGCCGCCCTCGTCGCTCGCGTCGATGGTCTCCAGGCCCAGTACACTCCCGGCGGAGTAGCTGCCGGTGGTGAGCGTCGGCTGGAGCACCCCGGTCACCGGAGACAGTTCGTACCCTCCACTACCCGCCCGGATCCGGGCGTGGAACTCGGCGGCGTCCGCCAGCAGCTTCGGGTCCACCCCGGGGAGGGCCGGCATCTCGTCGACCCGCAGCAGGCCCCTGCTGCCGTCGACGAGGCAGGCGTAGTCGGGCAGCAGCTGATGCAGCGAGGGCAGGCTCCGGGCGAAGCCGCTCAGGCCGGGTATCCCGTGCACCAGCGACTGCAGTGCGTCCAGCGAACCCCGGTGCGGGGTGCCCAGGGTGATGATGCGTCGGACGACCTCGGCCCCGCCCAGGCACTCGGCGTAGTGGCGGGCGACCAGGCCGCCCATCGAGTGGCAGATGAGCACGACTTCGGCGTCGGCCCGCTCCGGCCGACTGGTCCGCCAGCGGCCGAGCGCCTGGTCGACGGTCACCCGCAGCCGCTCGGCGTTGTAGCGGCAGGAGAGCCGCCAGTCATAGCCGAAGGCGATCAGGTTGGGCGTGCCCTGGGAGTCCTCGCGATCGAGGGTGAAGTTCCGCTCCAGCCAGTCCAGCAGGTCGGTGTAGCCGCTGATCAGCGGGCTCATCCCGGGGAGGCCGTGGACGTCGCGCATCGGCCCGGTGGCCTCGACCCCGTCGCCCGGATGCTCGTCGCCGAGGTCCTGCGGGAGCGTCAACTGCCGCACCGAGCCGCCGAACGTCCGTATCCCGCGCCGCAGCGCCGAACCGGACAGGCCCCAGACCTCGTGCCCGTCCTTGCTCAGCCGACTGCCCATGATGCCCGGCAGCACCACGACGAGATCCCTGACTGACTGCCGTTCCATGCGCCCCTGCCTCCCCCCCCGCCCCGCTCCCCGCGAGTCGGGACCACCGTACTTGCAGCCGCCGACACCGGCCCAGTAGATCCCCGAACGCACCGCTGCCCCGTCTCGCCGGGGCGGGACGGGGCAGCGGTGCTGGTGCGGTGGTGCCGGGTGGCCTTACAGGCCGAGGTCGCCCTCGAAGGCGCCCTCTTCCAGGCGGGCCTTGACGGTGCCCAGGAAGCGGGCGGCGTCGGCGCCGTCGACCACGCGGTGGTCGTACGACAGGGCCAGGTAGACCATGTCGCGGACGGCGATGGTGGTGCCGAGCTCGGCGCTCTCGATCACAACGGGACGCTTGACCGTCGCGCCGATGCCGAGGATCGCGACCTGCGGCGGGGTGAAGATCGGGGTGTCGAACAGCGCCCCGCGCGAGCCGGTGTTGGTGACGGTGAAGGTGCCACCGGACAGCTCGTCCGGCTTGACCTTGTTGTCACGGGTACGGGCAGCCAGGTCGGCGGTCTTCTTGGCGATGCCGGCGATGTTGAGGTCGCCCGCGTCGTGGATGACCGGGACCATCAGGCCCTTCTCGGTGTCCACCGCGATACCGACGTTCTCGGTCGCGTGGTAGGTGATCGTGCCCTCGGCGTCGTTGAGGGTGGAGTTGACCACCGGGTGCGCCTTGAGCGCCTCGGTCGCGGCCTTCACGAAGAACGGCATCGGCGAGAGCTTGACGCCCTCGCGGGCCTGGAAGCCCGCCTTCGCCTTGGCGCGCAGCCGCATGATGTTGGTGACGTCCACCTCGACCACGGTGGTGAGCTGCGCGGTGGTCTGCATCGCCTTGAGCATGTTCTCGGCGATGACCTTGCGCATCCGGGTCAGCTTGACGGTCTGTCCGCGCAGCGGGGATGCCTCGACGATGGTCGCCGGGGTCTTCGCGGCAGCGGCGGCCGGGGCGGCGGTGACCGCAGCGGCGGCGCGGGCCGCCTCGGCGGCGGCGATGACGTCCTGCTTGCGGATGCGACCGCCGACGCCGGAGCCCTCCAGCGAGCCCAGGTCGACACCCTGCTCGGCCGCGAGCTTGCGGACCAGCGGGGTGACGTAGGCGTCGCCGGCGTCGGCGACCGGCGCGGCCGGAGCAGCAACCGCGGCCGGAGCAGCAACCGCGGCCGGAGCAGCAACCGGGGCCGGGGCGACCGGGGCCGGCGCAGCAACCGGGGCCGGCGCGGCGACGGGGGCCGGGGCGGCAACCGGAGCCGGAGCGGCCACGGGGGCGGCGACCGGCGCGGCCGGAGCAGCAACCGGGGCAACCGGGGCCGGGGCGGCGACCGGGGCAACGGCGACCGGAGCCGGCGCGGCGACCGGCGCGGCACCGGCGGCGCCGATGACGGCCAGCTCGGAGCCGACCTCCACCGTCTCGTCCTCGCCGACGGTGATCTTCACCAGGACGCCGGACACCGGGGCCGGGATCTCGGTGTCGACCTTGTCCGTGGAGACCTCGAGCAGCGGCTCGTCGGCCTCGACGGTGTCGCCGTCGGCCTTGAGCCAGCGGGTGACGGTGCCCTCGGTGACGCTCTCGCCGAGCGCGGGCAGCAGCACCGGGGTGCCGGCGACCGGCGCGGCCGGGGCAGCGGCCGGAGCCGGAGCGGCGGCCGGGGCGGGCGCGGCAGCCACGGGGGCGGGCGCGGCCACCGGGGCCGGGGCGGCGACCGGCGCCGGCGCGGCGACCGGCGCGGCCACGGGTGCGGCGACCGGCGCGGGCGCGCCGGTGCCGTCGTCGATGACGGCCAGCTCGGCGCCGACCTCCACCGTCTCGTCCTCGCGACCTTGATCGAGGCCAGGACGCCGGACGACAGGGGACGGGATCTCGGTGTCGACCTTGTCGGTGGAGACCTCGAGCAGCGGCTCGTCGACCTCGACGCGCTCACCCTCGTTCTTGAGCCACCGGGTGACGGTGCCCTCGGTGACGCTCTCACCGAGCGCGGGCATGTGACGGAGACCGCCATGGTTTCAGTTGCTCCTTGTGGTGCGTGCGGATGGGTGGCCCTGGGGCTCCGGGGGCAGCCCCGGGTCGGACGCGGTGCGAGGGGACGTCAGTCGTGGACGTGCAGCGGCTTGCCGGCCAGCGCCAGGTGGGCCTCGCCGAGGGCCTCGCCCTGGGTCGGGTGCGCGTGGATCAGCTGGGCGACCTCGTTGGGCAGGGCCTCCCAGTTGTAGATCAGCTGGGCCTCGCGCCACCTGCTCGCCGACCCGGTCGCCGACCATGTGGACGCCGACCACGCGGTCGTCCTCCGGCCACGTCCTTGATCTGGACCAGCTTGACCTCGCCCTGGGTCTTGAGGATCTTGCCTTGCCGTTGCCGGCCAGGTTGTACGTTGGCGTCTTGACGATCGTCTCGGCGCCGTACAGCTCCTGGCCTTGGCCTCGGTGAGGCCGAGGAGGCGACCTCCGGGTTGCGAGTAGGTCACCCGGGGCACGCCGTCGTAGTCGATCGGGCGCGACCTTGAGGCCGGCGAGTGCTCGGCCACCAGGATGCCCTCGGCGAAGCCGACGTGCGCCAGCTGCAGGGTCGGGATCAGGTCACCGACGGCGTAGATGGTCGGGACGGTGGTCTGGCAGTACTCGTCGACCTGGACGTAGCCGCGGTCGGTCGCGACGCCCGCCTCCTCGTAGCCGAGGCCGGCCGAGACCGGGCCGCGGCCGACCGCGACGAGCAGCAGCTCGGCGTCGACCGTGCTTGCCGTTCTCGCAGCGAGACGCGGACGCCGGTCGCGGTGTACTCGACACCGGCGAAGCGGTCGCCCAGCTCGAACTTGATGCCGCGCTTGCGGAAGGCCCGCTCCAGCAGCTTGGAGGAGTCCTCGTCCTCCAGCGGCACCAGGTGCGGCAGCGCCTCGACGATGGTGACCTCGGCCCCGAAGGACTTCCAGACCGAGGCGAACTCGCACGCCGATGACGCCGCCGCCGAGCACGATCACGGACTGCGGGCACCCGGTCCAGCGTCAGCGCGTGGTCGCGGGTGATGACCCGGTCGCCGTCGATGGCCAGGCCGGGCAGCGACTTCGGCACGGAGCCGGTCGCCAGCACGATGTGGCGGCCGGTGTAGCGCTCGCCGTTCACGTCCACCTGGTCGGCGACGATCAGGCGGCCCTCACCGGACACGTAGGTGATCTTGCGGGCCTGGCACCAGGCCCTGCAGGCCCTTGTACAGGCCGGCGATGACGCCGTCCTTGTACTTGTTCACGCCCGGCATGTCGATGCCCTCGAAGCGTGGCCTTCACGCCGAAGCCCGCGCTCTCACGGGTCTGGTCGGCGACCTCGGCCGCGTGCAGCAGCGCCTTGGTCGGGATGCAGCCGCGGTGCAGGCAGGTACCGCCGACCTCGGCCTTCTCGATCAGGGCCACGTGCAGCCCCAACTGGGCCGCCCGCAGCGCGCAGGCGTATCCGCCGCTTCCGCCTCCGAGAATGACAACGTCGAAAACGGTGCTGGCGTCGTTCGCCACGTCACGTCCTCCATGCAAAAGGGGTGCGGATCGTCCCGGTCGATCTCCGGCCGGGGTTGGGTACTCCCTTGTGGGGAGACCAGTCGTGCCGGATATACATCCTCGCACTTGTTCACACCGCATGATGTCCCGGGTCGCTCTGTGGACGCGGTGAGCCCGCTCAGCGGTGCCCCGTGGTCCACTCCTCACTCGGATGCCCGTGCGGTTGCGCTCATGGCGAACGCCGGGGGCGGCCCGCGCATTCCGCGCGGGCCGCCCCTCGGTGATGACTGGAACGTTGTGCCTACAGCGCTCCGGCCGCGGCCTGTTCGGCGAGCTGGACCAGGGTGCGCACGGCCGAGCCGGTGCCGCCCTTGGGGATGTAGCCGTAGGGCGCGCCCTCGTGGAACGCCGGTCCGGCGATGTCGAGGTGGGCCCAGGAGATGCCCTCGGCGACGAACTCCTGCAGGAACAGGCCGGCCACCAGGCCGCCGCCCATCCGGTCGCCCATGTTGGCGATGTCGGCGGTCGGGGAGTCCATGCCCTTGCGCAGCTCGGCCGGGCAGCGGCATCGGCCAGGACTGCTCGCCGACGGCGGTGGCCGCGGCGTGGACCTTGTCCCGGAAGCCGTCCTGGTTGGCCATGATGCCGAAGGTGCGGCTGCCCAGCGCCACCATCATGGCGCCGGTCAGGGTCGCCACGTCGACGATCGCGTCCGGCTTCTCCTCGCCCGCGCGGACGATCGCGTCGGCCAGCACCAGTCGGCCCTCGGCGTCGGTGTTCAGCACCTCGACGGTCTTGCCGCCGTACATCTTCAGCACGTCGCCGGGGCGGGTGGCCGAGCCGGAGGGCATGTTCTCGGCCAGCGCCAGCCAGCCGGTGACGTTGACCTGGAGCCCGAGGCGGGCGGCCGCGACCACGGCGGCGAACACGGCGGCGGCACCGGACATGTCGCACTTCATGGTCTCGTTGTGGCCGGCCGGCTTGAGCGAGATGCCGCCCGAGTCGTAGGTGATGCCCTTGCCGACGAAGGCGAGCGTCTGCTTGGCCTTGGGGTGCGTGTAGGCGACCTTGACCAGGCGCGGCGGGCGGGCGGAGCCGATGCCGACGCCCATGATGCCGCCGAAGCCGCCCTTGGTCAGCGCCTTCTCGTCCAGCACCTCGACCTTGAGGCCGTGCTCCTTGCCGACGGTGGTGACGATGTCGGCGAAGGACTTCGGGAAGAGGTCGTTCGGCGGGGTGTTGATGAGGTCGCGGGTGCGGTTCATCTCCTCGGCGACGACGGTGGCGCGGTCGACGGCGGCCTTGTTCGCCTTGTCCCCACGCTTGGCGCCGACCAGCGCGATCTCGGCCAGCGGGTCCTTGCCGCCGGCCAGGGCGGCCTCGCTGCGGAACGCGGTGAAGGTGTAGGCGCCGAGCAGCGCGCCGAGGGCGACGGCCTCGACGGCGGCGGTGTCGGCCAGCGGCAGCGCGAAGGCGGCCTTCTTGGAGCCGTGGAGAGCGCGGGCGGCGGTGCCGGCGGCGCGGCGGAGGGCCTCGGCGTCGAAGGCGTCGCCCTCGGTCACGTCACCCAGGCCGACGGCCAGGACCAGCGAAGCCTTGACGCCGGCCGGGGCCGGCAGCTTCACGGACTCGCCCTCGGCCCCGGTGGCGCCCAGGGTGGTGAGGACGGCGGCGAGCTTGCCGTCGAACGCCTCGTCGACGGTCTCGGCGCCCGGGGCGAGGACGAGGCCCTTGGGGCCCTTGGCCACCGCCACGACGACGGCGTCCGCGCGCAGCGCGTTGGCCGCGGAGGTGCTCAGAGACACTGAAGTCACGTAATGCGTCCTGTTCTGTATGCGGTCCTCGGCCGGTTGCTGAGGAAGGCGAGGGTTCGCGGTGCCGCGACGGGGTCCGGGCACCTCGTCTTGCATGGTAGTCCGCATGCTGGAAAGCCGCGCCCCCCAGGGGGGTTCGAGTCACCACAGCTTGTGGTGTCACCCGGCGTGTCGGACAGTCAGAAGCGTGTCGGCGGGCGTCAGGAGGGCGTCGGGAGGGCGTCAGGGGGGCTTCAGGCGGCGGCGAACAGAGTCCAGAGCACGACGGCCGCGGTCGCCGAGGTCTCCACCATCGCGCCCAGGACGTCGCCGGTGATCCCCCCGAAGCGTCGCACGCAGCGGGCCAGGAGCAGCGAAGAACACACCGGTCCGACGGCCAGCGCGAGCAGCGCGGCCAGCGCCAGGCGCGCGCCCTGACCGTGCTGGGCGCCGGTCGCCCAGCCGGCCGCGCCCAGCACCGCCGCCGTCAGCACCGCCGCCACCAGCGCGGATCCGGTGCGCACCGTCCCGGCGACGGTCGCGCCCAGGCCGTCCGGGCGGGCGGAGGGGACGCCGGTGCGGCAGCCGAGCAGCAGCGCGGACCGGCCGACCGCGGCGGCCAGCACCGCGCCGCACGCCCCCTGGGCCGTGCCAACCTCGAACGCCCGTTCCAGGGCCGCGATCTGAACCAGCATCACCAGCAGCAGCACCAGCACCCCGAAGGGCCCGATGTCGGAGGCCTTCATGATCCGCAGCGCCGCCTCCGGCGGCTTGTTGCTGCCCAGGCCGTCCGCGACATCGGCCAGCCCGTCCAGGTGCAGGCCGCGGGTCAGCGCCGCGAGCGCGCCGACCACGGCGACCGAGGCCAGCAGCGGTCCGCCGCCCAGCCAGGACAGCGCCGCGCCGGCCGCCGCCGCGATCAGCCCCAGCACCAGCCCGACCAGCGGGGCGCAGAGCATCGCCCGCCCCGCCGTCGGCCGGTCCCAGCGGCGCACCCGGACCCGCAGCACGGACAGGGTCCCGAAGGCGAAGCGCAGTCCGTCCGGCACAGCGGCTACGCCTGGTCGACCGGGGCCAGCGGCAGCTCCGCCAGCAGCGTGGAGGCGGCCTGCAGCAGCGGCAGCGCCATCAGCGCGCCGGTGCCCGCGCCCAGGCTCACCTGCTGGTCCAGCAGCGGCTCGATGCTCATCCGGTCGTACGCCTTGGCCTGGGCCGGCTCGCCGGTCGTCTGACCGGCCCGCCACCACTCGGGGGCCCGGAACGCGATCCGCTGCGCCACCAGCGCGCAGGCGGCCGAGACCACGCCGTCCAGCAGCACCGGGGT
Source organism: uncultured Actinomycetota bacterium (assembly GCA_963743515.1). GTDB lineage: Bacteria > Actinomycetota > Actinomycetes > Streptomycetales > Streptomycetaceae > Streptacidiphilus. Next base: position 116,987 of record CAVUQN010000025.1, on the reverse strand, counting down.
GCGGCGCAGTGCGGACTGCAGCAGGAAGCCGGTGGTCGCGGCGAAGTCGGCGCCGCCGGTCGCCGCCAGCAGGTCGATCTGGTCCGCCAGCACCGGGCGGGCGCGGCGCAGCGAGTCGCGGATCGCCGCGCACTTCACCATCCACAGCCGGTCGTCGATGCCGGAGCCGCGCCCGGTGACGGCGGCGGCGTCGGTGCCGCAGAGCGCGCCGATCAGCACGGCGGCGACGGTGGTGGAGCCGACCCCGAGGTCGCCGAGGACGACCAGGTCGGTGCCGGAGTCGGCCTCCTCGTCGGCGACGGCCATGCCGGCCCGGAACGCGGCCTCGGCCTGCTCGCGGGTGAGCGCGTTCTCGATGTCGATCCGGCCGGAGCCGCGGCGCACCCGGTGGGTGCTCACGCCGGCCGGGAACTCGTCCGGCTCGGCGTCCACGCCCATGTCGACCACTCGCACCTGGGCCTGGAAGCGCTGTGCCAGCACCGAGACGGCCGCGCTGCCGTCCAGCACCGCGTGCACCCGGCGGACCGTGCTGCCGGGCGGCAGCGCGGAGACGCCCAGCTCGGCGATGCCGTGGTCGGCGGCGAAGACCACGACCTTGGCCCGCTCGATCGGCCTGGTCGGGCACTGCCCCTGGACGGCGGCCAGCCAGCCGCCGAGGCCCTGGAGCCGGCCCAGGGAGTCGCGCGGCTGGTCGAGGGCGGCCCACCGCTCCTCGGCCGCCTGCCGGTACTCGTCGTCGGGTCGGGCCACCAGCGCGGAGAACTCGTCGAGGTTCAGGGCGCTTTCGCTGTCGAAGGTGCTCACCGGCGGAACGTTACCGCCCCGGCCCTTTCACGCGTAGTGCCCCTTCAACTGCAGCGGCTGCCCGGCGATGACCAGCAGCACCTGCTCGGAGGCGGCGGCGATGCCCGCGTTCAGTCGTCCGAGCTCGTCCCGGAACCGGCGCCCGGAGGCGGTGGCCGGGACGACGCCGCTGCCGACCTCGTTGCTGACCGCGACCACCCGGCGCGGGGTCGCCCGCCAGGCGGCGGTCAGCGCGCCGGTGCGGGCCCGCAGCCGCTGCTCGCCGGTGGCCGCCCAGGCCGCGTCGTCCCAGGCGTCGCACTCGTCCATGGCGCTGGTCAGCCACAGCGCCAGGCAGTCGACGAGCAGCGGGCCGCCCTCGGCCGCGAGCAGCGGCTCCAGCTCGCAGGTCTCGGCGGTGCCCCAGTGCGCGGGGCGGCGGTCCCGGTGCAGCGCGACCCGCTGCGCCCACTCGGCGTCGCCGTCGCGGGTGCCGCCGGTGGCGACATAGAGGACGCCGGGCGCATCGGCCAGCAACCGCTCGGCGGTGACCGACTTGCCGGAGCGGGCGCCGCCGAGGACCAGGGTCCGCCGGGGCGGCACGGGCCGGCCGAAGGCCAGGCCGACGCGCCGGCTGCCGTCGTCCGCTCGTTCCAGGAAGATCCGCATGCCCGGCATTCTGCCGTACCGGCTCCGCCGCACCGTCTGGTGCCCGATGTAGCGGTATCAGCAGCGGATAAAAGTCGGATTTGGAGCTTTGTTATCTTCTTGAGATCTTAGGCTTCAGTAGCCCGGTCCTCCGGAAGGTCAGGACCTCGGGAAGGGGAGTACAGATGAACGCCGTCAGCCGTCAGCGTCGTGCCAATGCCCTCAGGATCGCGCAGGCCGCCCTCGATCCCGTCCGCCACGCGGGTGCCGGAGTCTGGGCCAAGCCCGGCCCCGAGCCGCGCCGGCTGCGGATGATCCTCCCCACCGCCGTGCCGATCGCCCTCGCCCCGGACTCCGAGGACCGCGCCGACGCCGTCTCCGGCAGCCCGGTCGCCATCGACCTGCTCGGCACCGGCACCCGGGCCGGGGTCAGGGTGACCCTGTCCGGCCGTCCCCGGCACGGCCGGGTGGTGCTCAGCGACGACGCGACCGCCGTCTACACCTCCGCGCCCGGCTTCACCGGGACCGACAGCTTCGGCTACCGGCTGACCGACGAGGACGGCCGGGTCGCCCGGGTCACCGTCGCGGTCTCGGTAGCCCCGGTCACCGAGCCCGGCTCGGCCGCGCCCGGCGCCGAACCCGCGTCCGGCTTCCCCGCACTGGCGTACGCCGCCTGAGCGGATGGGTAGTCTGCGTGAACGGAGCAGCGCGCGCAGAAGGAGTTCCAGCATGGTGTGGACGTGGCGGTTCGAGAAGGCCGACGGTTCGACGGTGGCCGCGCCGAACGGGACGGAGGAGTTCCCCACTCAGGGCGACGCCGAGTCCTGGGTCGGTGAGACCTGGAAGGAACTCCTGGAGGGCGGCATCGACCAGGTCGTGCTGCTGGAGGACGGTGAGAAGATCTACGGTCCGATGGACCTGCACCCGGCCGAGTAGCCGCCGGACGACGCCGAAGGGCGGCCGCCCCCGAGGGGACGGCCGCCCTTCGGCGCTGGGTCAGAACCAGGTCAGCACCGGTCAGGACCGGGTCAGGGCCGGGTCTTCGGCGAGTTGGCGGCGGTCTTGGCCGGGTCGAACTCGGCGACCGGGGCCAGGATCTCGTCCATCCGCTTGAGCAGCGCGCCGTCCAGCTTCACGCCGGCCGCCTTGACGTTCTCGGTGACCTGCTCCGGACGCGAGGCGCCGATGATCGCCGCCGAGACGTTGGCGTTCTGCAGCACCCAGGCCACCGCGAGCTGGGCCAGCGACAGCCCCGCCTCGGTCGCCAGCGGCTGCAGCAGCTGCACCCGCTCCAGCACGTCGTCCTGGAGGAAGCGGCCGACGAAGTTGGCGCCGCCCTTCTCGTCGGTGGCCCGCGAGCCCGCCGGCAGCGGCGCGCCCGGCAGGTACTTGCCGGTCAGCACGCCCTGGGCGATCGGCGACCAGACGATCTGGCCCAGGCCCAGCTCCTCGGAGACCGGCACCACCTCGGCCTCGATGACCCGCCAGAGCGCGGAGTACTGCGGCTGGTTGGAGATCAGCTGAATGTTCAGCTGCTGCGCCAGCGCGTGCCCGGCCCGGATCTGCTCGGCGGTCCACTCGGAGACGCCGATGTAGAGCGCCTTGCCCGAGCGGACCACGTCGGCGAAGGCCGTCATGGTCTCCTCCAGCGGCGTGGAGGGGTCGTAGCGGTGGGCCTGGTACAGGTCGACGTAGTCGGTCTGCAGCCGGCGCAGCGAGCCGTCGATGGACTCCATGATGTGCTTGCGGCACAGGCCGCGGTCGTTGCGGCCGGGGCCGGTCGGCCAGAAGACCTTGGTGAAGATCTCCAGGCCCTCGCGCCGCTCGCCCTTGAGGGCGCGGCCGAGGACGGCCTCGGCGCGGGTCTCGGCGTAGACGTCCGCCGTGTCGAAGGTGGTGATCCCGGAGTCCAGCGCGGCCCGGACGCAGGCTGCCGCCGCGTCCTCCTCCACCTGGGACCCGTGGGTCAGCCAGTTGCCGTACGCGATCTCGCTGATGATCAGGCCGCTGCGGCCGAGGTGACGAAACTCCATGATCAGCACCCTACGCCCGCAGCGGCCGACGGTCAGCAGCAGTTGAGCAGCAGTAGTGGGTCAGCGGTTGTGGTTCAGCCGCGGCGGGTGCCGACCAGGTGCAGCAGCGCGGCCACCGAGCGGTAGGGGTCGGTGCGTCCGGCCTGCTCCTCGGCCTCCAGCAGCCGGGCCAGCTCGGCGGAGTCCGCCGGGGGCTGCGCGTCGTCGGGCGCCTGGTCGGTGAAGACCCGGACCCCGTACCAGCGGCGCAGCGGTACCGATATCTCGGCGAGCGTCCGGACCAGCGGTTCCAGCCGGTCGGCCCGGGTGGGGATGCCGAGCCGGTTGACGTAGCGGGTGCCGCCGAAGGCCTCCATCGCGCCGGCCCAGTCCCCGGCGCAGCCGGCCCGCATGGCGAGCGCGTCGCCGTTGCGGACCAGGACCGAGAGCATGCCGCCCGGCGCCAGCACCCGGGCCAGCGAGGCCAAGATCGGGTCGGCCTCTGGCAGGTACATCAGCACGCCGTGGCAGAGCACGACGTCGAAGCTGCCGGGCCCGAACCAGCGCCCGCAGTCGCCGCCCTCGCCGGTCAGCAGCGTCACCCGGGAGCGCACCTGCTGGGCCTCGCCGGCCAGCGCGTTCTGCGCGGCGCCGAGCATCGCCGGGTCCGGGTCGAGCCCGGTGACCTGGTGGCCGGCCCGGGCCAGCCGCACGGCCTGGGTGCCCTGCCCGCAGCCGGCGTCGAGGACGCGCAGCGGCGGCCCGTCGAGCAGCCGCTCGGCGAAGTGCTCGGCGACCTGTTCCGCGAGCTGCCTGGCGACCAGCTCCTGCCGGACGACGTTGCGCAGATTGCCGAGCGCCGACAGCCAGGTGCCGGAGGCAGCGTCGAAACCGCCGTGCCGCTGCTGCGGCAGGTGACCCGGGTGGCTGTACGTCTCGATCAGGACTTCTGCCCTCGCTTCACCTGCGGCTTCGGCAGGCGCAGCCGGCGCATCTGCAGCGAGCGCATCAGCGCGTAGGCGACCGTGCCCTTGGTGTTCTTGTCCGGGAACCGCTGTGCCAGCTGCTTGCGCAGACCCATGCTGAGCAGCACCGAGTGCAGCACGATCAGCACGATCATGATCAGCCAGATCAGCAGCGAGATGTCCTTCAGCGACGGGCTCGGCAGCACGTTCATCACCAGCACGATCACCGCCAGCGGCAGGAACCACTCGGCCGCGGTGAACCGCGAGTCGATGTAGTCGCGGGCGAAGCGCCGCACCGGGCCCCGGTCGCGGGCCGGCAGGCCGGCCTCGTCGCCGCGCAGCAGCGCGAGCCGCTGGCGCTCACGGGCGGCGCTGCGCTCGTCGCGGGCGGCCTTGGCGGCCTCCTTGCGGTCCTGGGGCACGTAGGCGCGGCCGCGGCGGTTGGCCTCGGCCTCGCTGCGCTTGGGCGTGGGGCGGCCCTTTTTGGCTTCGGCCTCGGGGCGGGCGGACGCGTCCTGCTCGATCAGCGGGGCGTCGGCGGGGGCATCCTGGGAGCTTCGTCGGAACACACGGCCAAGAGTACGTGGTCAGAAGGTGTATTCCCTAGCCCCTGCGGGAAAGGATCCGGCCCGGGGACTCCCTCACCCCCGGCTCCGCCCTGAGGGCGAGGCGGCGGCGTCGGTAATCCCTCGCACGGATGAGGCCCGTCCCGTGCCGCTGTAGCACTCTTGTTGCAGTCAGGTGCGCTGCGGTGAACCCTCCGCGCCCCGTAGTCTTGGGATCGAGAACCGGCAGTCCGGAGAAGGGGGCGCGCGAGGCCCATGAGCGACGGAATCATGAAGCGGATGTCAATGATCTTCCGCGCCAAGGCCAACAAGGCCTTGGATCGTGCGGAGGACCCGCGCGAGACACTCGACTACTCGTACCAGAAGCAGCTCGAACTGCTGCAGAAGGTGCGTCGTGGAGTGGCGGACGTGGCGACGTCCCGCAAGCGCCTGGAGCTCCAGCTCCAGCAGCTTCAGAAGCAGTCGTCGACGCTGGAGGAGCAGGGCCGCAAGGCGCTCTCGCTCGGCCGCGAGGACCTGGCCCGCGAGGCGCTGACCCGCCGCTCGGGGATCCAGCAGCAGGTCGCCGACCTGGAGACGCAGTACCAGGCGCTGCAGGGCGAGGAGGAGAAGCTCACGCTGGCCTCCCAGCGGCTGCAGGCCAAGGTGGACGCCTTCCGCACCAAGAAGGAGACCATCAAGGCCACCTACACGGCCGCCCAGGCACAGACCCGGATCGCCGAGTCCTTCTCCGGCATCTCGGAGGAGATGGGCGACGTCGGCCTGGCCATCCAGCGGGCCGAGGACAAGACGGCGCAGATGCAGGCGCGGGCCGGTGCGATCGACGAGCTGCTCGCCTCGGGCGCGCTCGACGACCCGACCGGGATGCGCAAGGACGACATCACCGCCGAACTGGAGCGGATGTCCAGCGGCTCCGACGTCGAGCTGGAGCTCGCCCGGATGAAGGCCGAGCTCTCCGGTGGTTCGGCTGCGCCGACCCCGGCGATCGAGCAGGGCCAGGCCACCCCGCAGGACCAACCTCGCTTCGACAAGTAGGGAGTGCCGCATGATCGTCAGGATCATGGGGGAGGGCCAGTTCGAGGTGCCGGACACGCTGGTTGACCATCTCAACGAGCTGGACAACGCCGTGCTGGCCGCCCTGGACTCGTCCGACGAGGCCGACTTCCGGGTCAGCCTGGCCGCGCTGCTCGCGGCCGTCCGCGCGGGCGGGACGCCGGTGGCGCACGATGCGCTCGTGCCCTCCGAGGCGACCCTGCCGTACGAGGAGGCCACGGTCGACGAGGTCAGGGAGCTGCTGCACCACGACGGGCTCATCCCCGGCTGAGCAGCGACAGGTACGGCGAAGGGGCACCCCTCGGGGTGCCCCTTCGCCGTACCTGTCTGCTTTACCTGCCTGCTTTTTGTTACGGCAGCGCCAGCATCTGGTCCAGCGCCGCCCTGGCCTCGGCCGAGGTGGTCGGGTCGACCGTGATCACGTTCGGCACCCGGCCCTCGACCAGCGACTCCAGCGTCCACACCAGGTGCGGCAGGTCGATCCGGTTCATGGTCGAGCAGAAGCAGACGGTGCGGTCGAGGAAGACGACCTCCTTGTCCGGGTGCGCCTTGGCCAGCCGGCGGACCAGGTTCAGCTCGGTGCCGATCGCCCACTTGCTGCCGGGTTCGGCGGCGTCCAGCGCCTTGATGATGTACTCGGTGGAGCCCACCAGGTCGGCGGCCTCGACCACCTCGTGCTTGCACTCCGGGTGGACCAGCACGGTGACGCCGGGGACGCGCTCGCGGACCTCGTTGACCGAGTCCAGCGAGAAGCGGCCGTGCACCGAGCAGTGGCCGCGCCAGAGGATCATCTTCGCCGCGCGCAGCTGCTCGGTGGTCAGCCCGCCGTTGGGCTTGTGCGGGTTGTAGACCACGCAGTCGTCCAGGCTCAGCCCCAGCTCGCGGACGGCGGTGTTCCGGCCCAGGTGCTGGTCGGGCAGGAAGAGCACCTTCTCGCCCTGCTCGAAGGCCCACTCCAGGGCACGGCGGGCGTTGGAGGAGGTGCAGATGGTGCCGCCGTGCCGGCCGGTGAAGGCCTTGATGTCGGCGGAGGAGTTCATGTAGGTGACCGGGACCACGGTGTCGGCGATCCCGGCGTCGGTGAGCGCGTCCCAGCAGTCGGCGACCTGGTCGGCGGTGGCCATGTCGGCCATGGAGCAGCCCGCCGCGAGGTCCGGCAGGATCACCCGCTGGCGCTCGGTGGTGAGGATGTCGGCGCTCTCGGCCATGAAGTGCACGCCGCAGAAGACGATGAACTCGGCCTCGGGGCGGTCGGCGGCGTCGCGGGCGAGCTTGAAGGAGTCGCCGGTCACGTCGGCGAACTCGATGACCTCGTCGCGCTGGTAGTGGTGGCCCAGGATGAACACCCGGTCGCCGAGCGCGGCCTTGGCGGCGCGGGCGCGGGCGACCAGGTCGGGGTCGGAGGCGGCGGGGAGATCGCCGGGGCAGTCGACGCCGCGCTCACTGGCCGGGTCCGCGTCCCGGCCGAGCAGCAGCAGGGCCAGCGGGGTGGGCGCGGGCTCTTGATAGGTGGTGGTCACGGGCGGCTGCCCTCCTGTGGGGGTGCGATGAGGGGACCGCGCCCTTTTCGTCTTTCTGACGTTATCGATGATAACTCGCCCGTCCGGGCCGGCGCGATGGTCGGAGTGGCAATGTGACCCACGCCGCTCCTGCCGAACCGGAGGTACCCGAGTGGCGCGCGGGGCGCATGGGAGACAGTCTCAAGACGGGGTGACCGGAAGGGTACGCGCAGATGAGCGAGGGGTCGAACGCGGGCAGGGGACGCGAGCGCGCGGTGCGGCAGATGGTGCCCCGCAGCCGGGACCAGGCGCACCGGGCCTCCACCCCGCTGGAGCTGTTCTTCGACCTCTGCTTCGTGGTCGCCGTCGCCCAGGCCGGCAGCCACCTCGCGCACTCGCTGGCCGAGAGCCACTGGGGTTCCGGGATCGGCGGCTACTTCTTCGCCTTCTTCGCCATCTGGTGGGCCTGGATGAACTTCACCTGGTTCGCCTCCGCCTACGACACCGACGACGTGCCCTACCGGCTCGCCACCCTGGTGCAGATCACCGGGGCGCTGATCCTCGCGGCCGGCATCCCGCAGCTGCTCCAGGGGCACCTCGCCGTCGGCGTGCTCGGCTACCTGGTGATGCGCTGCGCCCTGGTGGTCCAGTGGCTGCGCGTCGCCGCGAGCAACGAGGGCGACCAGCGGGTGGTGGCGCTGCGCTATGCCCGGGGCATCGCCGCCGTCCAGGTCTGCTGGGTGGTGCTGCTCTTCCTGCCGCACGGGGCCAGGCTGCCGGTGATCCTGCTGCTGATCGCGGCCGAGCTGAGCGTGCCGGTGTACGCGGAGCGCCGCTGGAGCACCCCCTGGCACCCCGAGCACATTGCCGAGCGCTACGGGCTGTTCACCCTGATCGTGCTCGGTGAGTCGGTCTCGGCCGCGACCATCGCGGTCCAGACCGCGCTGGACGAGCACGGGGCGCTGCGGGAACTGCTGCCGATCGCCGGCGGCGGACTGCTGATCTGCTTCTCGGCCTGGTGGATCTACTTCGCCCGACCGGTCCACCAGTACCTGCGGACCAGTCGGCAGGCGTTCGTCTGGGGCTACGGGCACTACCTGGTACTGCTCTCGGCGGCGGCGATCGGGGCCGGTCTGGAGGTCGGGGTGGAGCACGCGGTGGGCCAGGCCGAGATCTCCCGGCAGGCGGCCACGGCCGCGGTGACCCTGCCGACGGCGCTCTACCTGGTCACCGTCTGGGCCCTGCACGCCCGGCACAGCAAGCACGGGATCGGCCAACTACTGCTGCCCGCCTCGGCGTTGGCGGTGCTGGCGACGACCTTCCTGGGCGGCGGCCCGGGCGTGCTGGGCGCGGGCCTGGTCTGCGCGGCGACCGTCGCCTGCGGCCTGGTCCTGCAGTACCGCCCCGGGACGGCCGAGTGAATGTGCGAGATGTGCTAGTCCTGTACGCGTGCCAGCACCACGAACGCCATCGAACCGGGGCCCCAAGGGCGTAACCGCCATCCCTCTGGACGAGACCGACCGGAAGGTCCTCGAACTCCTCGCCCGGGACGGCAGGGCCTCCTACGCGGAGATCGGACTCCTGGTGAACCTCTCCGCGACCGCGGTCAAGCGCCGGGTCGACCGGCTGCAGGAGCGCGGCGTGGTCCGCGGCTTCACCGTCCTGCTGGACCCCGGGACGCTGGAGTGGCGGACCGAGGCCTTCGTCGAGGTCTACTGCCGGGAGCGGACCTCGCCCGAGGAGATCCTGTCCACCCTCCGGCAGTTCCCCGAGGTCGTCGCCGCCTGGACGGTCACCGGCGAGGCCGACGCCCTGGTCCACCTCCGCGCGGCCGACACCGGCCACCTGGAGGCCGTGATCGAACGCCTCCGCAAGGAGCCCGGCGTCCAGCGCAGCCGCAGCCAGGTCGTCCTCAGCCGACTGATCGGCTGAGGACGCGGGCGCTCAGGACTGGAACGGGCGCTTGCCGATGTCGGCGAGGTCGATGCTGACCGGGAAGGGCACGGACACGGTCAGCGTGTCCCGGAAGACCCCGACCGGGACGTAGCAGCCGCTCGCCGGTTCGAGCGCGAAGGTGTAGACGACCGGCTTGCAGCCGTCGCTCTCCACCCGCCAGTAGGACGGGATCCCGGCCTGGGCGTACTTCAACGGCTTGTACATCCGGTCGCGCTCGACCGACTCCGCCGAGACCACCTCGATCGCGAGCAGCACATCCTCGGGAAGGTAGGTGGTCGTCGCGTGATCGCCCACAGCCTCCGCCCGGATGACCATCACGTCGGGTTCGAGACGGCTCCGCTTGCCCAGGGTCACGGTCATCCCGCTGCGGATCTCGTACGCCGGAGGAGCCGCCTGCCACAGCCGGTGGTCCAGCAGCCGAATCGCGAGGTAGTGGAAATCGGTCTGCGGACTCATGAAGACGAGGCTCCCGTCGATCAGCTCCGTGTGCGGAGGCAGATTGGGAAGCCGGTCCAGGTCCTCGGCGGTCCAGCCGCCCTCGGGGGGGCGCGGCCACTCGTAGTCGGATGCCACGCTCATCAGTGCTCCCGTGAAAGGAATCCTCACAGCCGTTTTCAGGCTACCCAGCCGGAGCGGGGAATGTTCAGCTCCAGGGGTGAAACCACCCGCGCAGGTTTCCTGCGTGGTTGACGGGGAGGACGCAGGAAAGCTGCGTGGGGCGCAGGGTTCCGACAGGGCGCGGAAAGCGGTCGCTGCCTAGGGTTGAGCACGTCAGCGCCGCCCCGAGAGGACTACTGCCGTGACCCAGCGCATGCATCGGTACGACCCGACCATGGTCGACCTGGTCTTCGACTACATGCGGGAGCGGCTCCAGTACGACCCGGTGCCGCTGGACCACCCCGGGGACGGGGACCGCCTCGGCGAGGCCCTTTCGGGCCTGCTGAACGCCCAGGGAAACGATCCTTCCGAGGTGCTGAAGCTCTACGACCACGAGCTGTCGCGCGCCGTGATTTCAGCTGACAGTCCCCGTTATCTGTCATTCATACCCTGCGCGCCGACCAAGGCCGCGCTGCTGTTCGACATGGTGGTCTCCTGCGCCTCGCTGCAGGGCATCTCCTGGCTGGAGGCGGCCGGGGCGATCGCCGCCGAGAACCAGGTGCTGCGGCTGATCTCCGACCGGGCCGGGCTGCCGGACACGGCCGGCGGCTGCTTCGTCTCCGGCGGCTCGGCGGGCAACCTCTCCGCCCTGGTCGTCGCCCGCGACACCGCCCGGCGGCGGCTGGGGCTGGCCCCCGGCGCCCGGATGCGGATCGCGGTCAGCGACCAGACCCACTCCTCGGTCACCAATACCCTCAACATCATCGGTGTGGAGAAGCTGGTCGTCCCGACCGAGGGTCACCGGCTCACCGGGGCCGCGCTGCGTGCCGCGCTGGCGGCCGAGGGCAGCGACATCCCGGTGATAGCAGTGGTCGGCACCGCAGGCACCACCAACGCCGGGATCGTCGACGACCTGGCCGGCATCGCCGAGGTCGCCCGTGAGTTCGACCTCTGGTTCCACGTCGACGGCGCCTACGGCGGCGCCGGGCTGTTCGCGCCCTCGGTCCGGGCCCGCTACGACGGCATCGAGCACGCCGACAGCTTTGTGGTCGACCCGCACAAGTGGCTGTTCGCGCCCTTCGACTGCGCCGCGCTGATCTACCGCAAGCCCTGGCTGGCCAAGGGCGTCCACACCCAGGACGCCTCCTACCTCGACGTCCTGCACACCGGGGACACCGAGGAGTGGAACCCGACCGACTACGCCTACCACCTCACCCGGCGCGCCCGCGGCCTGCCGCTCTGGTTCTCGCTGGCCGTCCACGGCACCGACGCCTACACCGAGGCGATCGAGACCGGCATCGCGCTGGCCCGCGACACCGCCGCGCTGATCCGCGCCGACTACCCGGACCTGGAGGTCGTGCTCGACCCGGTGCTGTCCGCCGTGGTCTTCCGCCGCAAGGGCTGGGCCGCACAGGACTACTACGCCTGGTCCCAGCGGCTGCTGGCCGAGCAGACCGGCTTCGTCACCCCGACCGGCTGGGAGGGCGAGGTCGTCGCCCGCTTCGCCTTCCTGCACCCCGGCACCACCATGGACATGGTCAAGGAGATCCTCGACACCATGCTGTGAGCTCCGGCCGGGGGCCGGGCCGGGGCCGGGGCCAGCGGCTAGAGGTAGGCGGCCGACGGCAGGTACGGGGTCGGCGGGCGCAGGCCGCGCAGCGCGAGGTAGCCGCGGTTGGCGGCGGACAGCCCGCCGGCCAGGCAGACGTCCACCGCCCACTCCTGCTCGCCGGTGATATTGGCCACCATCGCCTCCGTCCCCACCGGCACCCGGCCCAGCGCCTCCGTCAGCAGCCGCCCGGCCAGCCGCTTCGAGGTCGCCGCGAGCAGCACGATCCGGCCCTCGCGGCGGTAGCAGTAGCCGCTGCCGGCCAGGGTGTCCACCACCAGCAGCTCGTCGCTCATCCGCAGCAGCTGGCCGTGGTCCGGGCCGTGTCCGCCGCCGCGCACCCGCCGGTCGACCGAGTCCAGCAGCTGCTGGTGCGATGCGTCCCCCAGGTGGACCGGGATGCCGCCGGGGTCGGGCAGCGCCAGCGGGTCCACCGTGCCGGTGAACTGCATCGTCGGATACAGCTGGAACCCGGCGGCGTGGTAGCGGCGGGCGGCCCGGGGGTCCGGCGAGGCCACGATCATGCCGCGCAGGCAGCCCCGGCCGTAGGCGGCGGCGTGGTCCAGCAGCATCCGGCCCACGCCCTTGCCCTGGGCGTCCGGGCGGACGCAGAACAGTGCCAGCCCCCACAGCCCCTCTCGGCGCAGCGCCAGCGCCGTACCGACCGCCTCGTCGCCCTCCTCAGCGATCCAGCAGCCGCCCGGGTCGGTGGCGGCCAGGTGGCGGGTCCGGGCCTCGGAGACGGCGATGGCCGCCGGGGTCGGTTCGGGGGCCGGTCCGGTGCGGCCGAGCTGCTCCTCCAGGGCGTCGAAGGCCGCCTTGGAGATCTCCCGCACCACGCGGGCGTCCGAGGCCGAGTCGCGAACCGGGCGAAGGATCATGCGACCAGTCTGGCCCGCAGGGCCGGGCCCGGGCGGGGGATTGTCGGGAATCGGCAGCCCGGCGGCGGGTACCGGGCAGTCGCGCGGTCGTGACCCGCGCGGTGGCGTGTGCGAGCATGGGGGGACAGGGACATTCCCCGGAATACTTCGGGGGCGCCACCGGTTTGCCGCTGGTAGCAGTAAGTCGTCACAACCCGGGAGTACACAGATGACCGTCCAGGACGAGACCAACGTCGAGAGCGGGATCCTCCTCAGCGATGCCGCCGCGGCCAAGGTCCAGAGCCTGCTGGAGCAGGAAGGCCGGGATGACCTGGCGCTGCGCGTCGCCGTGCAGCCCGGCGGCTGCTCCGGCCTGCGCTACCAGCTGTTCTTCGACGAGCGCTCGCTCGACGGCGACGTCGTGAAGGACTTCGGCGGCGTCAGTGTCGTCACCGACCGGATGAGCGCCCCCTACCTCGGCGGCGCCACCATCGACTTCGTCGACACCATCGAGAAGCAGGGCTTCACCATCGACAACCCCAACGCCACGGGCTCCTGCGCCTGCGGCGACTCGTTCAGCTAGTCGGCGGTCGTCCGACGCGAGAGCGCCCCGTCCGGTTCCTCCGGGCGGGGCGCTCCGTCGTTCGGAGGGCCGGTCAGCCGCTCAGCCGCCGATCTTGATCGGGCCGGGGGAGTAGTGCTTCACCCCGGTCGCGGCGTCGAGCTGGGGGAGGGCCTTGCCGGTGCCGGCGTCGATGACGGTGCGCTGGTCGAGCGGGGAGCCGAGGTCGGTGCTGACCGACTGCTCGGTGATCACCATCGGGCAGGGCCGGCCGGACGGGGCGGGGGTGGTGACCACGATCCGCACCAGCACCTCGCCGGCCTTCGACTGATCGGCGTCCAGACCGTACTTCTCGCAGATGCCGGCGTAGAACTTCACGGTGAGCTCGTCGCCGTTCGAGGTGTAGCCGAGCCCGTGGATCACCTGCTGGCCGGGCGAGGGCGAGACGCCGCTGGCGGGGCCGCCGGGGTTGATGCTCGGGCTGGCGGACGGGGCGGCCGAACTGCTGCTCGGGGCACCGGTCGAGGGCGCGGCGGTGCTGCCGACTGCCGAGGAGCTCGGCCGGGCCGAGGCGGTGCCGGACGATGCGCACGCGGTCGCCGCGGCCACGGTGGCAGCCGCCAGCGCGGCCGTCGTGAGCAGGCGTCCGAGGGCTGTCTGCTGCTTGGGCGAGTGGATCTGCACGGTGCCGCCTCCTGGAGCTGTCCCTGGGTGAACGGTACTGGGACGTGGAGGTCGGGCAATCGGTTCCGCCCTCGGATCGCTCGAACGTGTCGCGAGGTGGGAGCGAGGCGGGAGAGACGCGGCAGGTCAGTCGTCGAGGCCGAACCAGGAGTCGAGCAGTGCCGCCGAACGCGGGCTGACCTGGTAGGGCGAGCCCTGCTTCGGGTCGCGGGCCGGACGCGGACGCGCGGGCTCGTTGACGGCCAGCAGCGGCCAGAAGTGGCCCATCCGCCGCCCGGCCCGGATCAGCTCGTCGAGCGTCTCGTTGTCGGCCTCGCCGCGCAGGTACGAGGGGACGTGCACGGGGTTGTGGCTGGGCATCATGACGGGGCTCCGATGCAGCAGGTAGCAGGGCAGCAGCCCTGCTTCGACCCTAGATCCGGAATGTCCCGCCTTCCAGTCCTACCAGAGAGTAACCGCGCGTGGGCTGGGGAGTGACGGCAGGCCCCGAACGGTACCGTGGGGCGGTCCGCTCACCGCTGCCAGTTCCGGCCGCCACTCGTTGGGGAGAACCGCTGTGCGTATTGCCGTCACCGGCTCGATCGCCACTGACCACCTGATGACCTTCCCGGGTCGTTTCGCCGAGCAACTCGTCGCCGAGCAGCTGCACACCGTGTCGCTGTCGTTCCTGGTGGACACCCTGGACGTGCGGCGCGGCGGGGTCGCCCCGAACATCTGCTTCGGCATGGGGCTGCTCGGGCTGCGCCCGATCCTGGTCGGCGCGGCCGGCACCGACTTCGCCGAGTACCAGGGCTGGCTGGACCGGCACCACGTGGACACCGCGTCGGTCCACATCTCGGAGACCCGGCACACCGCCCGCTTCGTCTGCACCACCGACAGCGACCACAACCAGATCGCCTCCTTCTACACCGGCGCGATGAGCGAGGCCCGCAACATCGAGCTGCTGCCGGTCGCCGAGCGGGTCGGCGGGCTCGACCTGGTGCTGATCGGCGCGGACGACCCGGACGCGATGGTCCGTCACACCGAGGAGTGCCGCGAGCGCGGCTACGCCTTCGCGGCCGACCCCTCGCAGCAGCTGGCCAGGCTGGAGGGCGACGCCATCCGCACCCTGATCGACGGCGCCGCCTACCTCTTCTCCAACGAGTACGAGAAGGCGCTGATCGAGACCAAGACCGGCTGGTCCGAGAGCGAGATCCTGGACCGGGTGGGCGTCCGGGTCACCACCCTGGGCGCCAAGGGCGCCCGGATCGACCGCAAGGGCGAGGTGCCGATCGTCGTCGGCGTCCCGGCGGAGACCGCCAAGGTGGACCCGACCGGCGTCGGCGACGCCTTCCGGGCCGGCTTCGTGGCCGGGCTGAGCTGGGAGCTGGGCTTCGAGCGCGCGGCGCAGGTCGGCTCGATGCTGGCGACGCTGGTGATCGAGACCCTGGGCACCCAGGAGTACACCCTGCAGCGCGAGTCCTTCCTGGAGCGCTTCAGCGCCGCCTACGGCGACGCGGCGGCGGCCGAGGTCGGCGCACACCTGGCCTGAGCAGGGCGCACCGGGGCAGCGTCCGCAGGGACGCTGCCCCGGTTCAGCTCACCCGGCGGACCAGGTAGGCGACGCCGAGCGGGGCGTCCGGGCCGTAGCCGGCGGCGGGGGACTCGCCCGCGTACTCCTGTCCGCGCATCTCGCACCAGACCGGGATGTCCAGCCGGGCGGCCTCGTCGTCGGACAGCACCGCGACCAGGCCGCCGATCGGCACCTCGGCGATGTGCTTGGCCAGCTCGATCACCGGGATCGGGCAGCGCCGCCCCAGGGTGTCGAGCACCAGGGTGTCGGCCGTCACCGGGGTGGGGAGAGACGCCGGGGTGGGCAGCGGCGCCGGGACGGGCGAAGGCGCTGGGACGGTCGGCGGCTCCAGGTGCGAGCGCGCTGCGGCCACCGCGCGCGGGAGCACCTCCAGGAACAGGTCCACGTCCGCGTCGGTGCAGTCCGGCGGCAGCGAGACCCGGATGTTGCCCTCGGTCAGCACCCCCATCGCGGCCAGCACATGGCTGGGCGTCAGCGTGCTGGAGGTGCAGGAGGAGCCCGAGGAGACCGCGAAGCCGGCCCGGTCCAGCTCGCCCAGCAGGGCCTCGCCGTCGACGTAGAGGCAGGAGAAGGTCAGCAGGTGCGGCAGCCGCCGCTCGGGCTCGCCGAGCACCGCCAGGTCGGCCACCAGCCGCGGCAGCTCGGCCCGGAGCCGGGCGATCCGGGCCGACTGGACCGCGTTCAGCTGCTCGGCCTCCTGCCGGACGGCGCGCAGCGCCACCGCGGCGGCGACCACGGCCGGCAGGTTGACGTACCCGGGCACCCGCCCGGACTCGCGGTCGTCGGCCGGCAGCGGGGAGCGGTAGCGGACGCCCTTGCGGACCGCCAGCACGCCGACCCCGGCCGGGCCGCCCCACTTGTGGGCGGAGGCGGTCAGCAGCGACCAGCCGTCCGGCACCGGCAGCCGTCCGGCCGACTGGGCCGCGTCGACCAGCAGCGGTACCCCGGCCGCCGCACAGTGCGCGCCGACCTCGGCGACCGGCTGGAGGGTGCCCACCTCGTGGTTGGCGGACTGGAGGCAGGCGAGCGCGGTGCCGGGCAGCAGGGCCTCGGCGAAGCGCTCGGCGGAGACCCGTCCGGTCCGGTCCACCGGGACCGTGCCGGTGCTGCCGCCGACGCCTCGTGGAGTTCCGCCGCGTGCAGCACGGAGGAGTGTTCGACGGCGGAGTGTACGAGGCGGACCCCTTTCCGGTGATTCCCGGCGAGCGCGCCCAGCACGGCGAGGTGGTTGGCCTGGGTGCCGGAGGCGGTGAAGGCGACCTCGTCGGCGCGGGCGCCGAGCTCCGCCGCGACCGTCTCCCGGGCCGCGTCCAGCAGCATCCGGGCCCGCCGGGCGTCCCGGTAGAGCCGGGCCGGATCGGCCCATCCCTCGTCCAGGGCCGACAGCAGGGCCTGACGGGCGAGCGGATGGAGCGGCGCGGTCGAGGCTGCGTCGAAGTACGGCACCTTCCTACGGTAGCGAGGGCCCGGCTGTCGGCTCGTCAGGGGGCGGCCCGAGCCGTGATCGTTTGGGTGGCTTATGGTGTGTCAGCCGATCGTTCCGGCATGTCACCCGGAAGGTTGACGGAGGCCCGTAAGTGCCGCCCTGACCTGCAGATCCGCCCATTCGGGGGCCATCCGGGGGCCGTATCGGCGCGTTAGCCGGACCTGCCCGCGAAGCTCCGATACGCCTGGAGTAGGGTTTGGCCCGCATAAACATCCAAACCCTGCCCGCAAACCGGGCCAACGGGCCCACAGTCCCCTTGGCGCGTGAGCGGGCGAGACTTCGGGAAGGCGCTACGTGAGTCCCAACGGCTCCGACCGCTCGCCGCGGCGCTCGATGCGGCGGAAGCTGCTTTCAGCGCTGACGCTGGGCCTCGTCCTTGCCACCGCCACCGGCTGCACATCCTCGCAACTGCCTCGGCTCGGCCTGCCCACTCCGCGTGACGAGCAGGGCAAGACGGTCCTCTTCATCTGGCAGGGCTCCTGGATCGCGGCGCTGGCCGTCGGTGCTCTCGTCTGGGGTCTGATCCTGTGGAGTGTCTACTTCCACCGGCGCAGCCGCAGCAAGGTCGAGGTCCCGCCGCAGTTCCGCTACAACATGCCCCTTGAGGCACTGTTCACAGTGGTTCCGCTGATCATGGTGTCGGTCTTCTTCTTCTACACCGCGCGGGACGAGGACTACCTCCTCAAGATCGACAAGCCTCAGCACGTCATCAACGTGGTCGGCTTCCAGTGGAGCTGGGCGTTCAACTACGAGCACTCGGTCAACCAGCAGCAGCAGGCCAGCACCGCCGGGGACAACGGTCCCGGCGCCTACGACATCGGCACCCCGGACTCGATTCCGACGCTGTGGCTGCCGCAGGGTCAGTCGGTCGAGTTCGAGCTGACCTCGCGTGACGTGATCCACGGCTTCTGGCCGGTCGACTTCCTCATGAAGATGGACGTCATCCCCGGTGTCGTGAACAAGTTCCAGGTGACGCCCACCCAGCTGGGCACCTTCAGCGGCAAGTGCACCGAGCTCTGCGGTGTCGACCACTCGCAGATGCTCTTCAACGTCAAGGTCGTCACCCCGGCGCAGTACCAAGCCCACATCGCTGCCCTGCGCGCGATGGGCCAGAGCGGCGCGGTGCCCTCGGGTATCACGACCACGGGAGTTGACAACGCCAAATGACGATCCTCAATGAACCCCAGGGCCTCAGCGGTGTCACCGCTGCGGTGGGCCGGAAGCCGGCGCTCGAGCGCCGTTCCGGTACCCAGATCATCAAGTGGATGACCACCACTGACCACAAGACGATCGGCACCCTCTACCTGGTGACGTCGTTTGCGTTCTTCCTGGTCGGCGGTGTGCTGGCGCTCACCATGCGTGCGCAGCTGGCACAGCCGAACGGCCAGGTGCTGACGAACGAGCAGTTCAACCAGGCGTTCACCATGCACGGCACGATCATGCTGCTGATGTTCGCCACCCCGCTGTTCGCCGGCTTCACCAACGCGATCATGCCGCTGCAGATCGGCGCGCCCGACGTGGCGTTCCCGCGGCTGAACATGTTGGCCTACTGGCTGTACCTGTTCGGCTCGCTGATCGCGGTCGGCGGCTTCCTCACCCCGCAGGGTGCGGCCGACTTCGGCTGGTTCGCCTACTCGCCGCTGTCCGACGCCGTCCACTCGCCCGGCGTCGGCGGCGACATGTGGATCATGGGTCTGGCGCTCTCCGGCTTCGGCACCATCCTCGGCTCGGTGAACTTCATCACCACCATCATCCGCATGCGCTGCCCCCGGCATGACCATGTTCCGGATGCCGATCTTCGTCTGGAACATCCTGCTGACGGCTCGGTGCTGGTGCTGCTCGCCTTCCCGGTGCTCGCCGCCGCGCTGCTCGCGCTGGAAGCGGACCGAAAGTTCGGCGCACACGTCTTCGACGCCGGCCAACGGCGGCGCGATTCTCTGGCAGCACCTCTTCTGGTTCTTCGGTCACCCAGAGGTGTACATCATCGCCCTGCCGTTCTTCGGGATCATCTCCGAGGTCGTGCCGGTCTTCTCGCGCAAGCCGATCTTCGGCTACCCGGCCTGATCGCGGCGACCATCGCCATCGCCGGTCTGTCGGTGACCGTGTGGGCCCACCACATGTACGTCACCGGCGCGGTCCTGCTGCCGTTCTTCGCCTTCATGACGTTCCTGATCGCGGTTCCGACCGGCGTCAAGTTCTTCAACTGGATCGGCACCATGTGGCGGGGCTCGCTGAGCTTCGAGACCCCGATGCTGTGGTCCGTCGGCTTCCTGGTGACCTTCCTCTTCGGTGGTCTGACCGGCGTTCTGCTCGCCTCCCCGCCGATCGACTTCCACGTCTCGGACTCGTACTTCGTCGTGGCGCACTTCCACTACGTGGTCTTCGGCACCGTCGTCTTCGCGATGTTCGCCGGCTTCTACTTCTGGTGGCCGAAGATGACCGGCAAGATGCTCGACGAGCGCCTTGGCAAGATCACCTTCTGGACGCTGTTCATCGGCTTCCACACCACCTTCCTGGTGCAGCACTGGCTGGGCGCCGAGGGTATGCCGCGTCGCTACGCGACCTACCTGCCCTCCGACGGCTTCACCACGCTGAACACCATCTCGACCATCGGCTCCTTCCTGCTGGCCCTGTCGATCCTCCCGTTCCTCTACAACGTCTGGAAGACGGCGAAGTACGGCAAGAAGGTCGAGGTCGACGACCCGTGGGGCTGCGGCCGTTCGCTGGAGTGGGCGACCTCCTGCCCGCCGCCGCGGCACAACTTCCTCACCCTCCCGCGTATCCGCTCCGAGTCCCCGGCGTTCGACCTGCACCACCCGGAGATCGCGGCGCAGGACTACCTGGAGAACCACGGCGAGGTGCCCGCGCACCTGATCGCCGCGCTCGAAGCCAAGACCGCGATGGAAGAGGAGGCGGGTGACCGATGAGGGAACAGGGCAAGATCTTCGCTGGCTTCGCCGTCTTCGTCCTCGGCATCGCGATCTGGTACGGCATCTGGTCGAAGGACCCGACGGGTACCACCTGCCTGTTCCTGGCCTTCGGGCTGGGCTCGTTCATCGCCTTCTACCTGCTGTTCACCGCCAAGCGGGTGGACACCGGGGCCGGCGACAACCCGCAGGCCGAGGTCTCCGACGACGCCGGTGTGATGGGCTTCTTCAGCCCGCACAGCTGGCAGCCGCTCTCCCTGGGCATCGGCGGCGCGATGGCGTTCATGGGCGTCATCTTCGGCTGGTGGCTGCTGTACTTCTCGCTGCCGATCCTGTTCATCGGGATCTTCGGCTGGGTGTTCGAGTACTACCGGGGCGAGAACCAGACCCAGTGATACACCGCTCCAACTGAGCTCCGACCGAAGGGGCCGGACGTCGTCAACCACGGCGTCCGGCCCCTTCGGCGTTCACCCGCGCGAGCGCTACGAGTGGTGTTATGTCCTGCTTTTCCTAGAATATGACCGTGTGTCGGCTGACTATACGTCATCCGTAGCTCTGGACTTTCTGGAAGGGACCACGCCCATGAGGGCTCGTACTTTCGTAGCGGTCGCGGTCGTCCTGGCGCCGCTGGCCCTCTGCGGCTGCTCCGTCGGCGGGGATGACCGGCTCTCCGCCGGGGATGTCGCCTCGATGGTGAAGATCAGCCCGGAGGGGCGGCCGGGAACGGCCTCCGACGCCGTCCCGGCCGAGGCCGCCGCGCCGCCCTCGGCCGCGGCTTCGGGCTCGGCTTCGGGCTCGGCCTCGGCCTCGGGCTCGGCCTCGGCCGCCGCCCGGTCCGCCGCGCCGGTGGCGTCGGTGCCGGGCTCGGTCGACCCCAACCAGCCGGTGGTGGTCCGCGCCCTGGAGGGCAGGCTGACCGACGTCACTGTCTCCAGCCCGGACGGCACCCAGCTCGCCGGGGCGGTCTCCGCCGACGACCGCAGCTGGAGCTCCACCGGCACGCTGAGCGCCGGGCGCAGCTACACCGTCCGGGTCGGCGTGGACGACGGCGACGGCGGCCGTGGCAGCACCGTGACGACCTTCACCACCCGGGCCGCCCCCGACGCCCTCACCGCCAAGCTGACGCCCGGCGACGGGGCCGTCTACGGGGTCGGCGAGCCGATCACCGCCAAGCTCAGCAACCCGGTCCACGACCCGGCCGAGCGCCGGGTGGTCGAGGGCGGACTGAGCGTCAGCTCCGCCCCCGCGGTCCAGGGCGCCTGGTACTGGGTGGACGACAAGACCCTGCACTTCCGCCCGGAGACCTACTGGCCGACCCACGCCCGGATCAGCGCCGGGTTCGACCTGGACGGCCGGCTGATCGGCGGCAAGCTCTACGGCGGCCCGGCCAGCCGGATCTCCTTCAGTACCGGCGACAAGATGCTGGCCCTCACCGACGCCGCCTCCCACTACCTGACCGTCTACCGCAACGGCACCGCCATCAACACCATCCCGGTGACCACCGGCAAGTCCGGGTTCGCCACCCGCAGCGGGATCAAGGTGGTGCTGGAGCAGTCCCCGGTGGTCTTCATGAACTCCTCGACCGTGGGCATCCCGAACGGGACCGACGACTCGTACGCCTGGAACGTCGAGTGGGACACCCGGGTCACCTGGAGCGGTGAGTACGTCCACGCCGCCCCCTGGTCGGTCGGGGCCCAGGGCGTGGCCAACATCAGCCACGGCTGCACGGGTATGAGCACCGACAACGCCCACTGGTTCTACAACACCTTCCGCCGGGGCGACCTGGTCCAGGTGGTCAACAGCGAGGGCCACATGATGGAGCCCTTCGGCAACGGCTTCGGCGACTGGAACATCGGCTGGGAGAAGTGGAAGTCGCACAGCGCCCTCCAGCAGGTGGTGGACACCGGCGTGGGCGCCGCCACCGACCGGGCGGAGAGCCGCCCCGGCTACCTGCGCCCGGCCGCCTGACGCCGACCCGGGGAAGTCCCAACTCCCTTAATCCGCTGCGCTCTGACGAGATCACCACAACAATCGGTGGGTCAGCAGTGGATCCGGGAGGGGACCAGCCGTGTCGATACGCGCAACCGATGTCCGCACCACCGCCGCCCCGCCGGGCGGGGCGGCGGGGCAGCACCGGATGGTGCTGCCCGTCGTCCTGGTCGGCACCTTCATGGCGATCCTCGACGTCGCCATCGTCAACGTGGCGATCCCGTCCATCCGGCAGGGTCTGAACGCCGGCTTCGGCGCGGTGGAGCTGGTGGTCTCCGGCTACACCATCGCCTACGCCTCGCTGCTGGTGACCGGCGGCCGGCTGGGCGACATCCTGGGCCGCAAGCGGATGTTCGTCACCGGCCTGCTGATCTTCTCCGCCGCCTCCGCGCTGTGCGGGGCCGCGCCCAGCATCGGCGTGCTGGTGCTGGCCCGGGTGCTGCAGGGGGCCGGCGGCGCGATGCTCTACCCGCAGGTGCTGGCGATCATCCAGACCGGCTTCAGCGGCGAGGCCCGGGGGCGGGCGCTGGGGACCTTCGGCGCGGTCATCGGCATCGCCTCCATCGCCGGGCAGCTGATCGGCGGCGCGCTGCTCGCGGCCGACCTCTTCGGCTGGACCTGGCGTCCGGTGTTCCTGGTCAATGTGCCGATCGGGCTGGTGGCCGCCGTCGCCGCGATGGTCTGGCTGCCGGACGACCGCCCGAGCGGGCAGACCAGGCTCGACCTCGGCGGTGTGGGACTGGTCACGCTGACCCTGCTGCTGCTCTCGGTGCCGCTGTTGATCGGCCGTGACCAGGGCTGGCCCGCCTGGCTGCTGGCCTGCCTGGTCGCCGCCGTCCCGGCCGGCTATGTCTTCGTCCGCTACGAGCAGCGGCTCGGCGCGGCCGGCGGGCAGCCGCTGGTGCGGCTCGACCTCTTCCGCAACCGCGGCTTCCGGGGCGGCGTGCCGATCGCGGTGCTGTTCATGGCCTCCTACGCGGGCTTCCTGTTCATGCTCGCGGTGTACCTCCAGTCCGGCCTCGGCTTCTCGCCGATCAGGTCGGCGCTGGTGTACACGCCCTCGGCGGTCGGCTTCTTCATCACCTCGCTGACCGCGCCCCGGCTGGTGCCGGTGCTCGGCCGCCATGTGCTGACCTTCGGCTACGCCCTGGCCGCCCTGGGGCTGCTGGCCACCGCCGCCACCGCGCACGCGGCCGGCACCTCGCTGACGGTGTGGACGCTGGCTCCCACGCTGCTGCTGACCGGCCTCGGGCAGGGACTGGGGATGAGCCCGCTGGTCGGCACCATCATCTCCGGTGTGGCGCCCGGGGACGCGGGCTCTGCCTCCGGGATCGTCACCACCTCGATGCAGACCGCCAATGTGCTCGGGGTGGCCCTCTACGGCCTGGTCTTCTTCGACCTGGTCGGCCAGGCGCACCCCGGCGCGGCCTACGCCTCGGCCTTCTCCGAGGTGCTGCCGGCCTCCGCCGGGCTGCTGCTGATCGCGGCGGTGCTGGCCTTCCGGCTGCCGCACACCCCGGGGCAGCCCTCCAACGCCCTGGTCGAGCGGCTGCCCGGCTGGGCCGGGGGCTTCGCCTGGTCGATGTTCCTGTCCACCGGCGGCCGGGTCGGCGACAGCCTCTTCACCGACCTGCTGGCGCGGATCCGCAGCACCCGGCTGGAGCGCGCCGAGCAGGCACCCGACCCGGTCGGGGAGTTCCTCGCCTACCACTACCACGAGCACGAGGCGGGGGACGCCTCCTGGCTCGCCTACCTCCAGCGCGAGGCCCTCGCCTACGGCGACCGGCCGGTCCCGCACGAGGACGAGCGGCAGCCGGTGATCCAGGCCCAGGTGGACGAGATCGTCCAACGTCAGCAGGCGGGCCTGATCAATGCCGACTGCGATCCGGCGCTGTTCCGGCTGATGGTCTTCGCCCTGGCCAGCTACCCGAACCTGCTCCCGCAGATCACCCGGATGGCCACCGGCCAGGGCCCGCACGACCCCGACTTCGTGGTCCGCTGGGAGTCCTTCCTCCGGCACGTCGGGACCCGGCTGGAGCCCTGAGCCTCAGGGCCTCGGCAGCGGACTCAGGGCCGCTGCCGGGGCAGCCGCGAGGCGGGGACCAGGGCGAGGGCGAGCAGCACTGCCGCGACCGCGTAGGTCGTCCGGAAGCCCGCCGGGTCGGCGCCGGCCGAGGTGAGCACCACGGAGACGAAGGCCGTCCCGACGGAGGCCCAGAGCTGGGAGTTGATGCTCAGCGCGGTGCTCGCGGCGGCCATCCGCTCCCGGGGCAGGCCCCGGCTCGCCGTGGTCATGGTGGGCATCAGCACCATCCCGGAGCCGATGCCCAGCACCACCCCGGAGCCGACGATGCGCCAGGCCGCCACGTCGGCGGAGCCGATCTGCAGCGCGGTCAGTGCCATCCCGGCGCAGCCCACCGCGATGCCGGCCCGGATCAGCCGACGCGGCGACACCCGGTCGAGCCGACGGGTGGCGAGCTGCATGGTGATGCCGACGGCGAGGCCGGCCGGTGCGCCCAGCAGCCCGGCCACGGTCGGGCTCAGGCCGCGCTCCTGCTGCCAGTACATCGGCCCCAGCAGCATCGCGCCGAAGTAGCCGCAGGTGAACAGGGCGAGCGTGCCGATCCCGGCGGCGAAGGCGCGCTCGCGCAGCAGACCGAGGTCGATCAGCGGCGCACGGACCGTCAGTGCGCGCCTGGTGAAGCCGGCCACCAGCGCGGCCCCGGCCAGTGCCGGGAGCAGCGCGCC
Source organism: uncultured Actinomycetota bacterium (assembly GCA_963743515.1). Classification (GTDB taxonomy): domain Bacteria; phylum Actinomycetota; class Actinomycetes; order Streptomycetales; family Streptomycetaceae; genus Streptacidiphilus. The sequence goes on along the minus strand of CAVUQN010000025.1, from coordinate 92,470 downwards.
GGGTGCGGCGAAGCCGCCGGGTCCGGTGCCCCGGGCCAGCCCGAACAGCAGCAGGGCGAGGCCGGGGGAGAGCATCAGCAGCCCCGGCAGGTCCAGTGCGGGCGCCGCGGCCCGGTCGGCGGGCGGGTCGGCGCGCAGCAGGCGTAGCGCGAGGACCAGTGCCACCGCCCCGATCGGCAGGTTGACCAGGAAGATCCAGTGCCAGTCCACGGCATCGATCAGCCAGCCGCCGAGCACCGGGCCGAGGGCGGGCCCGACCATGATCGGGAGCCCGAGCAGGGCCATCACCCGGCCGAAACGGGCGGGGTCGGCGGCACGCATCACCATCGCCATGCCGACCGGCATCAGCAGCCCGCCGCCGAGGCCCTGGAGCGCCCGGAAGGCGATCAGGCTCTGCACGTCCCAGGCGCAGGCGGCGAGCAGTGAGCCGAGGGTGAACAGCGCGAGCGCGGTCAGGTAGGTGCGTTTGGCGCCGAACCGCCCCATGGCCCAGGCCGCGGTGGGGACGACGGCGGCGAGCGCGAGGGTGTAGGCGGTGGCGGTCCACTGGATCGTCTCCAGCGGGGCGTGGAAGGCCGAGGAGAGCCGGTGCAGGGCGACATTGACGATGGTCATGTCGAGCACCGACATCACCGAGCCGAGCACCACCACGGTGGCGGTGCGGCGGAGGGCGGCGGGGTCGGCCGGGGGCGTCGCGGCGGCGGCCCCGGTGAGCTGGGCGGTGGTCATCTCCCGGCCCCCTCAGCCCTGGTAGGGGCGGTTGTCGCGGGCGGTGCGCAGGGCGCGGGCCCACCAGGCCAGCTGGTTGAGCATGCCCTTGGCCGCGCCCTCGCAGACGGCGGTGTCCAGCGGTGCGCCGTCCTCGCCGAGCCCGGACCACGGTCCGTGCAGGCTGACCGCGTCGCGCACGGTCATGGCGTGCAGCTCGGCGAAGACCAGCCGGAGCTGCTCGACGGCGCGGATGCCGCCGGCCAGCCCGCCGTAGGAGACGAAGCCGACCGGCTTGGCCTGCCACTGGCCGTGGTGCCAGTCGATGAGGTTCTTCAGCGCCGCCGGGAAGCTGTGGTTGTACTCCGGGGTGACCACGACGAAGGCGTCGGCGGCGGCCAGTCGCGGGCTCACCTCCGCCAGCACGGCGGCGGCCCGCGGGTCCGGGGCGCCGCCCCAGCCGGGCATGACCAGCGGCAGGTCGAAGTCGGCGAGGTCGATGACGTCGAGCTCCAGGTCACCGTGGGCGGCGGCGGTGCCGAGGAACCAGTCGGTCACCCGCCGGCCCTGGCGGCCCTCGCGGACGCTGCCGACGACCACGGCGACGCGCAGCGGTGCGTTCTCGTTGAAACCCTTGCTGGACATGGTGGTTCCCCCCTTGTCGGGCGGGCCGGCCGCCCGTTGCGACCGCCCTTCGGTAAACTACAACGATCGTTGTCGAAAGTGCAACGGCCGTTGTAACTCTTAAGGGGTGGCAGGTTGGAGCAGGAACCACAGGACGTCTCGCCGCGAAAGCTGGCCAAGCAGGTCGCCCTGGCGAGCGCGGCCTGCAAGGTCTTCGGCCGGGAGGGCTATGCGCGGGCCTCGGTCGACGTGCTGGCCGAGGCGGCCGGCGTCTCCACCCGCACGCTCTACAACCACTTCCCGGGCGGCAAGGCGCAGCTGTTCCAGACCGTCGTCAGCTGGACGTCGGGCCAGGTCCGGGACGCGCAACTCGCGCTGATCGACGCCTTCCTGGCCCCCGAGCGGCCGCCGCACGCGAACGACCTGGAGCGGGACCTGGTCGCCCTCGGGCACGCGTTCGTCGGCCTGATGGCCCAGCACCCGGACCACTTCGCGCTGGTCCGGCACATCCACAGCGAGGCCGACCATGTGCCGCCGGAGGTGCTGGAGGCCTGGACCAACGCCGGTCCCGGACCGGTCGGCCGCGCCTTCGCCGACGCGATGACCGCCCTCGCCGACGCGGGCCTGCTCGACCTGCACGGGGACGCCGCCATGGCGGGTAGTCACTTCATGGCGCTCACCTCGCACTTGATCGTGCAGGTCACCCATTACGGCGTCACCCCGATCCCGCAGCAGCAGACCGACCGCCTGGTCGCCAGCGGCGTGGCGGCCTTCCTCCGCGCCTACCGGGCCGGCTGACACCACGAAGGGCCCCTCCGGCGAACCGGAGGGGCCCTTCGTGGTGCGGCAACTGCTTCAGGTACTGCGGGTCGATCAGGTGGAGCAGAGGATCAGTGGTGGCCGTGGCCGCTGGTGATCTCCTGGTGCTCCTCGACGGTCGGCTTCGGGATCTGCGCCGCCTCGCCGTAGAAGCCCTCGGACAGCTTGGCGCGGGTCTTGGCGATGAGGCCGACCTTGCGCTTGACGCCGTTCTCGTCCACCTCGGCCGGCAGCTCGAGCGGCTTGGGCTGCTCGTGCGCCGTGAGCCGGAAGCGCTCCTCCTGCGGGAGCTGGTCGTGCACCTCGATGAACTCACCGTGCGGCAGCCGCTTGATGGTGCCGGTCTCGCGACCGTGCAGCAGCTTGTCGCGGTCGGCCCGCTGGAGGCCGAGGCACCAGCGCTTGGTGATCGTGAACGCGATGACCGGGCCGACGAAGAACAGGATCCGGCAGGCCCAGGTGATCGTGTCGATCGACAGGTGGAAGTGGGTGGCGAAGAGGTCGTTGCCACCCGCGACCAGCAGGATGATGTACTCCGCGATCCAGGCCACGCCGAAGGCGGTGCGGATCGGGGCGTTGCGCGGGCGGTCCAGGATGTGGTGCTCGCGCTTGTCGCCGGTGACCCAGCCCTCCAGGAAGGGGTAGGTCGCGATGACCATCATCACGCCGCCGAAGACCACCAGCGGGATGAAGACGCCGAGTTCCAGGGTGTGGCCCCAGGCGCGGATCTCCCAGCCCGGCATGATGCGGATCAGGCCCTCGGAGAAGCCCATGTACCAGTCCGGCTGGGCGTCGGTGGACACCTGGTCGGGGCGGTAAGGACCGTACGCCCAGATCGGGTTGACCGAGGCGATCGCCGAGACGAAGGCGATGACGCCGAACACCAGGAAGAAGAAGCCACCGGCCTTGGCCATGTAGACCGGCATCAGCGGCATGCCGACGACGTTCTTCTCGGTGCGGCCGGGGCCCGCGAACTGGGTGTGCTTGTGGTAGAAGACCAGGATCAGGTGGGCGACCAGCAGGCCCAGCATGATGCCCGGGATCAGCAGCACGTGGATGGTGTAGAAGCGCGGGATGATGTCGTCGCCGGGGAACGGGCCACCGTAGAGGAACATCGCGATGTAGGAGCCGACGATCGGCACCGACAGGATCGCGCCCTCCATGAAGCGCAGACCGGTACCGGACAGCAGGTCGTCCGGGAGCGAGTAGCCCATGAAGCCGTCGAACATGCCGAGGAAGAGCAGCAGGAAGCCGATGAGCCAGTTGATCTCACGGGGCTTGCGGAACGCGCCGGTGAAGAAGACGCGCATCATGTGGACCAGCATGGCCGCCACGAAGACGAGGCCGCCCAGTGGTGGATCTGACGGATCAGCAGGCCGCCGCGGACGTCGAAGCTGATGTCCAGCGTCGACTTGTACGCCTCGGACATCGAGATGCCGTCCAGCGGCGTGTAGCGTGCCGTGGTAGATCGACCTCGGCCATGATCGGCTGGAAGAACAGCGTCAGGTAGACGCCGGTCAGGATGCATGATGATGAAGCTGTAGAGGCAGATCTCCCCGAGCATGAAGGACCAATGGTCCGGGAAGATCTTGCGCAGGTTGGCCTTGGCCAGCCCGTAGATGCCGAGCCGTCCGTCGACCTAGTCGGCCGCCTTCTCGCCGGCGTGGGCCTGGTGGACACCGGCCTCACTGTGGCCGAGCTGCTCGTGCGCGTCGGCCGCGCCGTCTGCGATGTGGGTACTCATCCGCGCTCCCAGAAGCCGGGGCCGACGGGCTGGTTGAAGTCGCTGCACGCCACGAGGTATGCCGTCGGCGTTGACCGTGATCGGCAGCTGCGGCAGCGGCGTGACCGGCCGGACCGAAGATCGACTCGGCCATCGTCGGACAGGTCGAAGGTCGACTGGTGGCACGGGCAGAGCACGTGGTGCGTCTGCTGCTCGTACAGGCTGACCGGGCAGCCGACGTGGGTGCAGATCTTGGAGAAGGCGACGATGCCCTCGTAGCCCCAGGACGCGGACTTGCGCGTCCTTGATGTCGCTCGGCTCCATCCGGACCAGCAGCAGCGCCGACGTGGCGATGACCTCCTGGAACGTCGGGTCGGCGTTCGGGTCGTCCGGGTTGAGGCCGGGCGGCATCGCGAACGTCAGCGAACCGACGGTGATGTCCGACGGCATCAGCGGCTCGTTGGTGTTCATGTTGATGAGCTGCTTGCCGGCGGACCAGTCGGTCGTGTCGAGCTTCTTCTCCGGGCAGCGGGCCGAGGTCGCGGAAGAGCACGATCGCGGACAGCGGCAGCATCGCCATGGCGCCGATCATCGTGTTGCGGATCAGCTTGCGACGGCCGAAGCCGGACTCTCGGCCGCACCCTGGCGGAAGTCCGCGAAGACCTGCGCGCGGACCTCGGGGGTGGACTCGATCGGGTGGCGCTCGGCGATGTGCTCCTCGTCGGACATCAGCGTGCGGGCCCAGTGGACCGCGCCGGCGCCGATGCCGAACAGGGAGACGCCGAGCGTCACGCCGAGCGCGAAGTTGAGCGCGCTGACGTGGCCCAGGGGGAAGATGTAGATGACGCCCGTGTGGCCGTCGCCGTTGGACGGCTTGATCGCCACGTACGAGGCGATGAAGCCGACCGTGGCGAGCATCGACAGGATGAACCAGCGCGCGACCTGACGCTCCGCCCGAGCGGCGGCGCGCTCGTCGATGTCGGTCCGGCGCGGCTCGTGGGGCGGCAGCCCCGGGTCGGCGAAGGGGTCGTCGTGTACGGCGACTGCTCCGCCGTGGGGCCCTACGGCCTCCGGCAGGTGTTCTTCAGACATGTTGTCCTGGCTCGTCATGACTTCTTGGCCTTGGGGGTGCGGGCGGCGATCCAGATCGCGATCCCGATCAGGGCGCCCAGCGCGAAGATCCAGCCGAAGAGGCCCTCAGTCACCGGACCGAGGGAGCCGAGGGTCAGGCCCCCGTAGTTGGGGTTCTTCGACGGGTTCGTGGTGTGCTGGATGAACGCGATGATGTCCTGCTTCTGCTGCGTGGGCATCGTCGTGTCAGGGAAGGCCGGCATGTTCTGCGGGCCGGTCAGCATGGCCTCGTAGATGTGCTTGGAACTGACGCCGTCCAGCGGCGGCGCGTACTTGCCCTCGGAAAGGGCACCGCCGGAGCCCGCGAAGTTGTGGCACTGCGCGCAGTTGGTGCGGAACAGCTCCCCGCCCGCGGCCACGTTCCCCGCGGCGTACTGGTTGGCCGTCGGGATGGACGGGCCGGCGCCGAGGGTGGAGATGTACGCGGCGAGCTGGTCGATCTGAGCCTGGGAGTAGATGACCTTCTTGGAAGGCACCTGCGGACCCGGCTGCTGCGCCGGCATACGGCCGGTGCCCACCTGGAAGTCCACGGCCGCGCCGCCCACACCGACCAGCGTCGGGCCGTCCTTGGTGCCTTCGCCGCTGAGGCCGTGGCAGCTGGAGCAGCCGACCTGGAACAGCTTCTTGCCCTGTTCCACGGACAGCGACTGGCTGGTGTCGGCCTGCGCGCTGCTGGTCGGCGCGAACGCCGCGTACAGCCCCCCGGTGGTCGCCAGCGCAAAGAGTAGGACGACGAGCGCTGCCAGCGGGTGGCGCCGTCGTGCGGAGAGCTTTTTCACGGATTAACCCCGGTGTGAGGATCAGGAGCGTCTGGAGTCTGGTTGACCGTCAGGTCGGTCTGTGGGGACCGCCCGGCGGTGCGCCGAGGGGACGGTCCGACCCTGCCTACTTGATCAGATAGATGGTCGCGAAGAGGCCGATCCAGACCACGTCGACGAAGTGCCAGTAGTACGACACCACGATCGCCGCGGTCGCCTGCTCGTGCGTGAACCGCTTGGCGGCGTACGTCCGTGCGAGGACCAGCAGGAAGGCGATCAGACCACCCGTCACGTGCATGCCGTGGAAGCCGGTGGTCAGGTAGAACACCGAGCCGAAGGGGGAGGAGGACAGGGACAGGTGGTCGGTCTTGACCAGGTCCGTGTACTCGTAGATCTGACCGCCGATGAACATCGCGCCCATGATGAACGTGGTGATGAACCAGGCCCGGAGCTTCTTCACATCGCCGCGCTCAGCAGCGAAGACACCCATCTGGCAGGTGAAGGAGGAGAGCACCAGGACCGTGGTGTTCACCGACGCGAAAGGAACGTCGAGGACATGGTTCTGGGAATGCCAGTAGGCCGTCCCGGTAACCGAACGGAGAGTGAAGTACATCGCGAAGAGGGCCGCGAAGAACATCAGCTCGGATGCCAGCCAGACGATGGTTCCGACGCTGGTGAGGTTCGGCCGGTTGACCGATCCGTGTGCGTGCCCGGTTTCTACTGCAGTTGCTGTCGCCACGACCGACATTATGTCGGTCGCTTATTCCGTCCTCACCTCGGGGGGTGTACCTCGGTGTGTCCGGCTTGTGACGTACCCTCCGACGGACCGACGACCAGGTGGGTAGCCCGAATGGCAGGGGGCCGGAGGGCTTTGGGCCACTGGCGCGACAGGCCGCCGGGTCGCCCGAAATGGTGAACATCGAGCGGCCGGACGGCTGCGGTCGGAGGGCGGGGGCCGAAAAGCCGGGGGTGGGGCCGGACGGCGGAGCGGACACGGCGCGCGGACGGCTCGCGGCATGCTGTTGGGCCGTCAGATAGCGGAGTAGCATCCGCGCAGACGCCGAAGTGGTCCCGATCACACCCCAGGGGGATGCGGACGATGGCACTGAACGTTCTTGTCTACAGCGACGACCGCAGCACGCGCGAGCAGGTCCGGCTCGCCCTCGGCCGGCGGCCGGCCGCCGACCTGCCCGAGATCCACTACCTGGAGTGCGCCACCTCCCCGGCCGTGGTCAAGGCGCTCGACGCGCACGCCAAGGGCAGCGCGCGGCTGGACCTGGTGGTGCTGGACGGCGAGGCGACCCCGGTCGGCGGGATGGGCCTGTGCCGCCAGCTCAAGGACGAGATCTACGGCTGCCCGCCGGTGCTGGTGCTGATCGGGCGTCCGCAGGACTCCTGGCTCGCCGTCTGGAGCCGCGCCGACGCGGCGATCGCGGCGCCGGTCGACCCGGTCGCCCTCGCCGAGACCGCGAGCACGCTGCTCCGGGCCGAGCGGGCCCGGCTGGTCGGCTGAGTCCGCAGGACGGACGTTCGGTCTCGCCTTCTGGGCGATCCCGCCGCGCCGTACTTTGCATTCGCTAAGCTGGGGACCTCCAAATCTTACGACTGAGAGGCCACGGCCATGGCGATCGTGCATCCTGCGAACGGCGGCGACAACCCCGTGCAGGCTCGCTCGTGGCCGGAGGTCCTCGGCGCGCTGATCTCCGGCACCGACCTGTCGACCGCCGACGCCGCCTGGGCGATGGACCGGATCATGAGCGGGGAGGCCGGGGACGCGCAGATCGCCGCCTTCCTGGTCGGCCTGCGCGCCAAGGGCGAGACCGTGGACGAGATCTCCGGCCTGGTCGAGTCCATGTACGCGCACGCCACCGTGATCGAGGTGCCCGGCCGCGCGGTCGACATCGTCGGCACCGGCGGCGACCGGGCCAAGACCGTCAACATCTCCACCATGTCGGCGATCGTCGCGGCCGGGGCCGGCGCGCTGGTGGTCAAGCACGGCAACCGCGCCGCCTCCTCCGCCAGCGGCGCCACCGACGTGCTGGAGAAGCTGGGCGTCAACCTGGGGCTGACGGCGCAGCGGATCGCCGAGGTCGCCGTCGAGGTCGGCATCACCTACTGCCCGGCGCCGGTCTTCCACCCCTCGATGCGCCACGCCGGCTCCACCAGGGTCGCGCTGGGCGTGCCCACCGCCTTCAACCTGCTGGGCCCGCTGACCAACCCGGCCCGGGTCGGCGCCAACGCCGTCGGCTGCTTCGACACCCGGATGGCCGGGCTGATCGCCGGGGTGCTCGCCGGACGCGGCTCCTCGGCCCTGGTCTTCCGGGGCGACGACGGCCTCGACGAGCTGACCGTCACCGGCACCTCCACGGTCTGGCAGGTGCGTGGCGGCGAGGTGCGCCGGACCGTCTTCGACCCGCGCGAGGTCGGCATCGAGTACTCCCCGATCGAGGCGCTGCGCGGCGCGGACGCCGAGTACAACGCCGGGGTCGCCCGCCGGGTACTGGCCGGGGAGCGGGGTCCGGTCCGGGACGCGGTGCTGCTCAACTCGGCCTCGGCGCTGGTCGCCCTGGACCAGACCGAGGCCCCGCTGGCCGAGCAGTTGGCCGCGGCGATGAAGCGCACCGCGGAGTCGATCGACACCGGTGCGGCGGAGCAGGTGCTGGCCCGCTGGTCCGCCGTCACGCACAGCTGAGCGGCGGTCGCGGCCGAGGAGCGGTCGCGACTCAGGGGCAGCGGCGCGGTCTCGGATGCCGGACAGGGGTTCACCCGAGGGGTGGACCCCGTGGCATACTGACGCACAGGTCACGAGTGACAGCACGCGGTTCCCCGAACCGCACCGGCCCTGGCTAGCTGTCCGGCAACCCTCCTTCCGTGGCGGGGTGCTCCCAGGTGACGACCGGGCCCTCCGACGACCCGTCGTAGGGCAAGCGCGGATCCCCCCTTATTCGGCATAGCCAGGGATCCACTGGATGCCCTGGAGGGGTCTCGTCATGTCGACGCCGCTTTCTTTCAACAATGCCGCAGTCAACAATGTCGCAGCCAACACCACTGAGAACGTTGCCGAGAGCACCGCTGCCGCCGACGCTCCCGTCGCCTGTCCGCCGCTGGCCGTGCTCGGCCGCGACGTCGAGGTCCCGCTGGTCAGCGGCGAGAAGGTGACCTACGCCGCGCTCGACTACGCCGCCAGCGCCCCCGCCCTCCAGCGGGTCTGGGACGACGTCGCCGCCTACGCCCCCTACTACGGCAGCGTGCACCGCGGCGCCGGCTACCTCTCCCAGCTCTCCACCGACCTGTTCGAGCAGAGCCGGGCCACCGTCGCCGACTTCCTCGATCTGCGCGAGGACGACCAGGTCGTCTTCACCCGGGCCACCACCGACTCGCTCAACCTGCTGGCCGGAGTACTGCCGGTCGGCACCCGGGTCTTCGCCTTCGAGACCGAGCACCACGCCTCGCTGCTGCCCTGGCGCAAGCACGGACTGGCCGTCAGCTACCTGCGCGCCCCGCGCTCGCCGGAGGAGGCGGTGGCCGCCCTGGACGCCGCGCTGGCCGAGGCCGGGGCGGGCCCCGCGCTGGTCTGCGTGACCGGTGCCTCCAATGTCACCGGGGAGATCTGGCCGGTCCGCGAGCTGGCCGCGACCGCCCACCGGCACGGCGCCCGGATCGTCCTGGACGCCGCTCAGCTCGCCCCCCACCACCCGCTCTCGGTGCGGGAGTTGGACGTCGACTGGGTCGCCTTCTCGGGGCACAAGCTGTACGCGCCCTTCGGTGCCGGCGTGCTGGCCGGGCGCAGCGACTGGCTCGACGCGGCCGAGCCCTACCTGGCCGGCGGCGGCGCCAGCCGCACCGTCGCCCGCGAGGCGGACGGCTCGGTCGCGGTCGAGTGGCACCAGGGCCCGTCCCGGCACGAGGCCGGCTCGCCGAACGTCATCGGTGCCTACTCCATCGCCTCCGCCTGCCGGGCGCTGACCGAGGCCGGCTTCGACCGGCTGGTCGCCCGCGAGCAGCAGCTGATCGCCCGGCTGCGGGCCGGGCTGGCGGACATCCCCGAGGTGCGGGTGCTCACCCTGTTCGGGGAAGCCCACCCGCGCGTCGGCGTGCTCTCCTTCGTGGTCCAGGGCTGGAACAGCTCGCACTTCTCGGCCGCGCTCTCGGCCGAGTACGGCATCGGCGTCCGTGACGGGCTGTTCTGCGCCCACCCGCTGGTGCGCACCCTGCTCGGCGGTGAGGAGGCGGCGCCGTCCGAGTGCGGCGCCCCCGAGGCATCGCTGCCGGGGGAGCGCAGCCTGAACGCGATCCGGGTGAGCTTCGGCGCGGGCACCCCGGACGAGCATGTGGAGCGGTTCGTCTCCGCCGTGCGCGAGCTGGTCACCCAGGGCGCGCAGTGGGCCTACCGGACCGAGGGCGGGCGCTGCGTCCCGGACACCCGTCGGGCCTGAGCGCCCTCGGCCCCCGCGGCCGGCCTGCTCAGCCGTCCAGCCCGAGGGCGAAGGCGGCGTCCAGGTCGTGCCGCGAGTAGGTGCGGAAGGCGATGTGGGTCTCGGTCTGCTCCACGCCGGGCACCTTGTTCAGCAGCCCGGGGATCACGTCGGCGAGGTCCTCGTGCGCCCGCACCCGGACCATGGCCACCAGGTCGTAGGTGCCGGTGACGGAGTAGACCTCGCTGACGCCATCCAGCGCCGCGATGGTCTGGGCGATCTCGGGGATCCGGTCGACGCTGGCCTTGATGAGCACGATCGCGGTGATCACTGGAGGGTCTCCTGGGGCGGTGGAAGTGGGGATGGTGGAAGGGTGGACGGCCCAGCGTAGCCACGCCGTCGGCAGTAGAGCAGCCAGGCGAAGACGAAGCCACCGGTGAAGCCGATCAGGTGTGCGACGTATGCCACGTCCGGCTGCCCGGCGGCGGCACTGCGCACCGAGAGGCCCTGGATCGCGAACCACAGCACCAGCACCAGCCAGGCCGGGAACCGCAGCGGCAGGAACAGCAGCAGCGGGATCACGATGGTCACCCGCGCCCTCGGGTAGAGCCGCAGGCAGGCGCCGAGCACCCCGGCGATCGCCCCCGAGGCCCCCACCAGGCTGACCGTGCCGTTGGCGCCGTGCTGCTCCACCAGCGCGTAGCCGTAGGTCGCCAGGTAGCCGACGGCGACATAGAAGAGGAGGAACGACAGCCGTCCCATCCGCGCCTCGACCAGGGTGCCGAAGACGTACAGGAAGATCATGTTGCCGAGCAGGTGAACCCAGCCGGCGTGCACGAACATCGCGCTGAGCACCGAGAGCGCCGGTACGCCCAGGAGCTCGCCGGGCCCGGCCCGGTTGCCCAGCAGCTCGCGCGGGACCACCCCCCAGTGCTGGTAGTAGGCCGCGATCACGGCGGCCCGGTGCGCGCCCGCCCCGTACAGCGGGTCGAGCCCGGATACCGGGCCGATCAGGAAGACCACGCTGTTGACGGCGATCAGCAGACAGGTCACCAGCGGCAGCCGGCGGAGCCGTCCATCGGTCCCGGCGGCGGCTGCTGCGCGCAGCAGGCCGGTCGCGCGCAGGGTCCACGGGTTGGCGGGCGGGGGCGCACCGGAGAAGGGGAGCATGCCCCAAGCATTCCTTGACCGGACAAAAACGACACCGTCGGCTGCGGCGTGTGGGGGACGGTGCCGCACCGTCACGGGGAGGCCCTAGGGTTGCTCGGGTAGCCGCGTCCGGCCTGCCGGATGCTCCGCGAACCGAGAGGACGCCCCCATGTCTGTCCCCCTGCCCACCGAGGGGACCCGGTGGCGCTGCACCCTGTGTGGCAACCTGACCCGTTTCGACGTCACCCGCTCCTCGCGGGTGGTCGAGTTCGTCCACCTCGACCTCGCCGGCGAGCCCCGGGTCGAGGAGCAGGAGGTACTCAGCGAGACGATCGAGTCGGTGCGCTGCCGCTGGTGCAGCGCGGTCGACCAGATCGAGCTGGTCGACCGGCCCGGCGCCGAGGCCGAGGCGGCGGCGCAGGCGGCCCGGACCGAGTAGCGCAGCGGGGCGGAGCGGCGGCGGAGTGACGACTGGGGGGCGGGACGGGCGAGAATAGGTCAACGGGCCGGTGCGGCCCGGGGACCGGATCGGAGTGCGGGACGTGGTGGAGAGAGACAGGGCGGACGCCGCCGAGGGCCCGGTCGGGCCCGACGACGCGGCGCCGGTCCCTGCCATGGCCGCCGAGCCCGCCGAGCCCGGCGCGGACGCCGCGCCGCCGGAGGAGCAGCTGGACCGCCCGCTGCCCGAGGGCGTGCGGCGGCGGGTGGTCGGCATCGCCGCCGACGCGCTGGCCGCCGTCCCCTCCGCCGAGCTGCCCGCCCGGCTGCGCCCCTATGCCAAGTTCACCCCGGTCCAGCGGGCCCGGCGCGGGGCGACCGCCATCGCCGCCGCGCTGGAGGCCGAGCCGCAGTTCCGGCTGCGGATAGCGGACCGGGTCCGGACCGGCCAGCCGGACCTGGTCAGCGCGCTGGAGTCGGGCCTGGTCCCGGCGGCGGTCGACCCCCAGGACGTCGCCGCCGTGGCCTACCTGCTGCGCCCGGCCGGCTGGAGCAAGCTGGTCGCGGACGCGGGCGAGGAGGTCGAGCGGGCCGAGTCGGAGGGCGCCGCCGCCGAGTCCGCCCGGCTGATCGAGAAGCTCCAGGCGGAGCTGTCCGCGCTGCGGGAGACCACCCGGGCCGAGTCCGAGCGGAGCCGGATCGACCTGGAGGCCGCGAAGAAGGACGGCGACGCGCTCCGCCGTCGGCTGCGCAGCCTGGAGGCGGACACCAAGCGGGCCGAGGCGGCCACCCGCAAGGTGCAGGCCGAACTGGACGCGCTGCGCTCCTCCGGGGCGACCGAGCGCGGCTCGGTCGACAGCGAGCTGCGCCGGCTGAAGCACCGGCTGGCGGAGTCGGAGGCGGCGCTGGAGGCGGCCAAGCGGGCCTCGCGCGAGGGGCGCAGCGCCGAGGACATGCGGCTGCGGCTGCTGCTGGACGTGGTGCTGCAGGGGGCGCAGGGGCTGCAGCGGGAGCTGGGGCTGCCGCCGCTGTCGGGCCGTCCGGCGGAGTCGGTGGAGGCGGTCCGGCCGGTCACCGCCTCGCCGCACGACGTCGCCCGGCGCGCGCTGGACGCCGACGACCCGGCGCTGCTGGACCAGCTGCTGCAACTGCCGCTGGTGCACCTGCTGGTCGACGGCTACAACGTGACCAAGACCGGCTATCCCTCGCTGCCGCTGGAGAAGCAGCGGGCGCGGCTGCTGAACGGCCTTTCGCTGCTGGCGATGCACAGCGGCGCCGAGGTGACCTGTGTCTTCGACGGCAAGGACCTGGACGCGCCGGTGCCGATGGCCCCGCCGCGCGGGGTCCGGGTGCTCTTCAGTCGCTCGGGGGAGACGGCGGACGAGCTGATCCGCCGACTGGTCAGGGCGGAGCCGGAGGGCCGCCCGGTGGTGGTCGTCTCCACCGACCGGGAGGTGGCGGACGGCGTGCGGAAGGCGGGCGCGCGACCGGTGCCCTCATCGATGCTGCTCAGGCGGCTCGTACGCACTTGATGGGTTAATCCCGACATTTGACGTATATGCAGACTGTTTTCACCCCGAGGGCGACAGATGGATCCGGCCTCACTAGTCTCTGCTCTCGAACCTCTGTCCTGACGATCGCCCGACCGGGCGAAGCGGGGGTTCCCGTCCTCGTCCTGGGCGCCGCATCGGGGGATGCGCCATATCGCCGAGTGGCGGTTGCCGGAAGGGAACCGAGCCTCCGTGGCCTCACACCGCCGCCCCAAGCCAGCCAGCCGTGCCCGCGTGACGGTCCTCACCGCGGCCGCGGCCACCGCCGTCGCGCTCTCGGCGCAGGCCGCGGCGCAGGCTGCGCCGACGCTCACGCTGAGCCAGGCGAAGAGCGAGGTGGCGTCGGACCGCCAGGCGGCGGATGTGGCGACGCAGCAGTACGACGACGCGCAGAGCCAGCAGCAGGCGATCCAGACGAAGGTGACGCTGCTGCAGAACGAGATAGCCAGCCAGCAGGCCTCGATCAACAAGGAGCTGTCGCAGCTCGGCGGCGAGGCCGCGGCCCAGTACCGGGACGGCGCGGTCGACCCCACCGTCCAGCTGATGCTCTCCTCGGACCCCAGCGCCTACCTCAACCAGGCCTCGGCCCAGGGCGAGGTCGACTCGACCCAGGCCGCCCTGCTGTCGAGCGTCACGGCGCAGGAGGCCATCCTGGCCCGGGAGAAGGCCGAGGCCACGGCCGAGCTCCAGCAGCAGCAGGCGCTGCTGGCGACCATGACGTCCACCAAGGCCACCGCGATGGGCAAGCTCAAGTCGGCGCAGGCAGTGCTGGACGCGCTCACCCCGGCCGAGCAGACCCAGGTCGGCGGGGGCGGCGGCTATGGCACCATCGCCACCAACGGCAGCTCCATGTCGCCGAGCCAGGTCGACCTCTCGGGCATCTCCGCGGCCGCCGCCACGGCCATGCAGGCGGCGCTGAGCAAGGTCGGAATCGCCCCCTATGCCTGGGGTGGGGCCGGCCCGAACGAGTTCGACTGCTCGGGCCTGGTGATGTGGGCGTACGCCCACGCCGGCATCCAGCTCCCGCACTCCTCCTACGCGGACGAGTCGGTGGGCAGCGCGGTCTCGCTCTCCGACATCGAGGTCGGCGACATCGTGGTGCTGGAGGGCGGCGCCCACGTCGCGATGTACGCCGGTAACGGGATGGTGGTGAACGCCCCCGAGTACGGCTACACCGTCTCGATCATGCCGATCAGCGACTTCGGCGGGATCGTCGCCATCCGCCGGGTCTGAACCTTCTGTGTCGGGCCTGGGCCTTCTGTCGGGTCTGAGCCCCCGCTTCCCCTTCAGTCCCATGATGTGACGTGCGCCACAGCGGTTGTGACCGCTGTGGCGTTCCGACCGTTTTGGCCTGGATGTCGTGGGCATACGGTCATACTCCGACTGCGTACCGTACGGGAGCCGTTGCTCCTACGAGTCATCAAGAACTTCTTTCTTCCAATGATTTGAACGGATCACGGTTGGGTCACTAGTGTCGACCTCCGAACCACCGCTGAGTCGATCGCCCACCTCGGGCGGCGGCGGGGTTCCCGCCGAGTCCGAGGCGTGGCAAGGGCGTTCTGCGCCCATCAGGGGAGTGCCGACAACTCGGAGCCGGGGAACCACTTGTTCCTCGGGGTGAATCGACGTCAGGCCGGTGCGGTTGCCGGTGAGGCGTTGTAGGGCGATCTTCCAGCCCGAACCCGTCAGCTCACCCGGTAGGCGGACCGAGGAAGAAGGAGCTCGCCTTCGTGGCGTCCCATCGTCGTCCCAAATCGCCGAGCCGTACCCGGGCCGTGGTCCTCACCGCTGCCGCCGCCACCGCTGTGGCGATCTCCGCGCAGTCGGCGGCGCAGGCCGCGCCCAAGCTGACCCTGGACCAGGCTCGGAGCGAGGTGGCGGCGGACCGGCAGGCGGCCACCACCCAGGGCGAGCAGTACAACCAGGCCCAGGGCGAGCAGCAGGCGATCCAGCAGAAGGTCTCGCAGCTGCAGAACGAGATAGCGCGCCAGCAGGCCGCGGTCAACGCGCAGTTGGCGCAGCTGGGGGCCCAGGCGGCGGCCCAGTACCGCAACGGCACGGTCGACGCGTCGGTGCAGCTGATGCTCTCGTCGGACCCGACCGACTACCTGAACCAGGCCTCGGCCCAGGGCGAGCTCGACGCCACCCAGGCCAACCTGCTGACCAGCGTCAAGGCGCAGGAGCAGGTGCTGGCCCGGGAGAAGGCCGAGGCCACCTCCGAGCTCAAGCAGCAGCAGGCGCTGCTGGCGCAGGCGCAGGCGGCGAAGAACGGCACCATGGCGAAGCTCGCGGCGGCGCAGACCGTCCTCGACTCGCTCACCGCGGCCGAGCGGGCCCAGGTTGCGGCGACCGCCGGCGTCGGCGGGGGCACCGGGACCGGTGGCGGCACGACGACCGGTGGCGGCACGACGACCGGCGGTACTGGGGGCAGCAACACCGACGGCAGCGGCTCTGTGGGCGGTATCAGCCTGAACGGCATCTCCAGTGCGGCGGCGACCGCGATGCGGGCGGCCATGAGCAAGGTCGGCAACGCGCCGTACGCGTGGAAGGGTGCCGGTCCGAACGAGTTCGACTGCTCGGGCCTGGTGATGTGGGCCTACGCCCAGGCCGGCGTCTCGCTGCCGCACTACTCCTACTCCGACGAGACCGTGGGCAGCCCGGTCGCCTCGCTGGCCGATGCCAAGGTGGGCGACATCCTCGTGCTGGAGGACGGCGACCACGTCGGCCTCTACGCCGGCAACGGGATGCTGCTGAACGCCCCGGAGTACGGCTACGACGTGTCGATCCAGCCGATCAGCTGGTTCGGCCAACTGGTCGCGATCCGCCGGATCTGACGGACCGTTTCACCAGTGGCTCCGCCCCGGGCTCGCCGTCCGGCGCGGAGCCACTGTCGTCCCGTCCTGTGACAGATGGCACACAGGCAACGACAGGTATGGCGATCTGACCGTTTTGGCCGTCATGTCATCGGCGTTCGGTCATAGGGTGACCTCGGTGCGTAAGCAATTGGTGGGTATTTCGGCTCGCCGGTGACTTATTACCGACAATGATTTGAACGGATCACGGTTGGGTCACTAGGGTCGACTTTCGAACCGCCGCTCAGTCGACTGCCCACCACGGGCGGCAGCGGGGGTTTCCGCCGAGTCCGAGGCGTGGCAGGGGCGCGCAGTGCGCCCGCAGGGGATTGCCGACAACTCGGAGCCGGGGAACCACTTGTTCCTCGGGGTGAATCGACGTCAGGCCGGTGGATGTCTCGCCGGTGAGGCGTTGTAGGGCGCTCTTCCAGCCCGAACCCGTCAGCTCACCCGGTAGGCGGACGTAGGAAGAAGGAGCTCGCCTTCGTGGCGTCCCATCGTCGTCCCAAAAATCCGAGCCGTACCCGGGTCACCGTGCTGACCGCCGCTGCCGCCACCGCCGTCGCGATCACCGCGAACGCGCAGTCCGCGCAGGCCGCGCCGCAGCCGACCACTGCCTCGCTCAAGGCGCAGATCGCCCAGCTGAACACCGCCGCCGACACCGCCATCCAGAAGTACGACGGCGCCCAGCAGGAGCAGCAGGACCTCCAGGCGCAGGTGACCACGCTGCAGAACCAGGTGGCCCGGCAGCAGGCGGCCCTCAACGCCAAGGCCGCCGACCTCGGCGCCGTGGCCGCCGCCCAGTACCGCAGCGGGGCGGTGGACCCGTCCATGCAGCTGCTGCTCTCCGCCAACCCGACGGACTACCTCGACCAGGCCTCCACGATGGCCCAGTTGAACAGCAGCCAGGTATCGGAGCTGTCCCAGTACAAGACCCAGCAGGCCACCCTGGACGCCGAGAAGAGCCAGGCCGAGGCCAAGCTCACGACGCTGGACTCGGTCAGCAACCAGCTCGCCGCCGCGAAGGCGACCGCGCAGTCCAAGCTGGCGGCGGCCCAGGCGCTGCTGAGCTCGCTCACCGCCGCCGAGCAGCAGGCCGTGACCGGGGGCGGTGGCAGCGGCGCCGTCGGCTCCCCGGGTGGCGCCGACTACGGCCCCACCGCCGACCTGGGCAACTCGACTCCCGGTGACGCGCTGGAGGCGCGGGCCTTCGCCGCCGCGCAGACCAGGATCGGCAAGCCGTATGTCCTCGGTGCGACCGGCCCGGACGAGTTCGACTGCTCGGGCCTGATGATGTGGGCCTACGCCCAGGCCGGCGAGGACATCACCCGCACCACCTACACCCAGATCAACGAGGGCACGCCGGTCAACAGCGTGGCCGACCTGCAGGTCGGCGACCTGATCTTCTTCAACGGCGATGCCCACGTCGGCATGTACGCGGGCAACGGCATCGTGCTGCACGCCCCGCACCCCGGCGCGGTCGTCCGCTACGAGGAGCTCGCCACCGTCGGCACCATCTACGCGATGCGCCACTTCTGAGCCGACTGCTGCGGACCACCCAAACGGCCGTACGGACCCGACCCCTCCCGAGGGGTCGGGTCCGTTGCGTTACGACCCGTCAACCCCCGTGCGACGTGCGATTTCAGTCCTATGTGCCTAGTTCGTAGGAATTTTCGTGATGCTGGGGGTTTGGACGGGATAGGTCGGAGTCGCTAACGTCTGCGATCGGCCCTCCGCAGCGTCGACCGCCCCTCCCGGGCGGCACCGGGGGCGGCCGGGTCCGAGCGGACGCAGCCGGCGTCGCGCCCCCGGGTCCGGCACCGGACGAATGGAGTTCGCCCAGGTGGCGTCCCACCGACGTACCCGAGTATTGGGACGGCTTTCCGGCGTGGGATCACTCTCCCGCACCGCCGTGGCCCTGGTCGCGACCTCCGCCGCCGTGCTGGCCGGCGGCGGCAGCGCCCTCGCCGACCCCGGCGCACCGGCCACGCCGGAGGGGGTCAAGCAGCAGGTCGACGTGCTCTACGGGCAGGCCGAGGTGGCGGGCCAGCGCTACGACGGCGCGGTCGAGCAGGAGCACACGCTGCAGCGGCAGGTCGCGCTGATCCAGCAGCACATCGCCGACGAGCAGCAGGACGTCGACACCCTGACCCGGAACATGGGTTCGCTCGCCGCCGCGGAGTACCGGCAGGGCGGCGGGATGGACCCGCTGCTGGATCTGATGTTCAGCTCCGACCCCGAGCAGTACCTGCAGCGCGCGACCGCGCTGCAGCAGGCGGACGGCTCGCTGGCGGCGGTGCTGCAGACCGTCCGCGACGAGGAGCGGCGGCTCGGCGAGGACCGGGGCGTGGCGCTGTCCGAGCTGAACCGGCTGGAGCAGGTCCGGCAGGTCATCGCCGGCAGCAAGGCCGAGGCGCAGCACCGGCTCGGGCGGGCCCAGGCGCTGCTGTCCACCCTCAGCGGCAGCGAGCGCGACCAGCTCGCCCAGGCCGAGGACTCGGCCGCGGCCGCCGCCGCGCAGGCGGCCGGGGTCGCCCTGCCCGACGACCAGGGCCCGGCGAGCAACGGCGCCGAGATCGCGCTGGCGGCGGCCCGCAGCGCCATCGGCCGACCCTATGTCTACGGGGCGACCGGGCCCGGCGCCTTCGACTGCTCGGGCCTGATGTACTGGTCCTGGCGGCACGCCGGGGTGGCGCTGCCGCGCACCTCGCAGGGCCAGGCCTTCGCCGGGCGCAGCATCCCGTTCATCCAGGCCCGGCCGGGCGACCTGGTGATCTTCTTCGGTGACCGGCACCACGTCGGGATGTACGCGGGCAACGGGATGGTCATCCACGCCCCCTACCCTGGAGCCCGGGTGCGTTACGAGCGCGCCGCCGACATGCCGATCGCAGAGGTGGTCCGAGTCTGATGGTCAGAGTCTTCTGATGGGCCGAGTCTGATGCCGATAGCCGGCGCGCCCTCGCGGCGCGGGCTGCTGCTGGCCGGCGGAGTCGCGGCGGCCGGCGTCGTCGCCGGCGGGGCCCTGCTCCGGCACACCGGGAGCAGCTCCACGGCTGCTGCTGCCGGGATCCAGGCGGTGCTGGACCGGCGCGCCGCGGCCGTGCTGCGGCGGGACCGGGCCGCGCTGGCGGCGACCGTGCTGCCCGGGTCGGCCGGGCTGCGCGCCGCCCAGCAGCAGTGGCTGGGCAACCTGGCCCAGGTCCCGCTGGCGTCCTGGCAGTACCGGCTGCTGGCGCTGGACGCCTATCCGCTGCCGCCCGCCCTCGGCTCCGGCGCCCGGCAGGCGGCCCAGGTGCAGCTGGACTACCGGCTGGGCGGCTTCGACAGCGAACCGGTCACCGCCACCTACTATCTGACCTTCACTCAGCCGAGCAGCGACAGCTCTGGCGACTGGTACCTCGGCTCGGACGACGACCACCCCGGCGGCGACGTCGGGCTCTGGGACCTCGGCCCGGTCAGCGCCGTCCACGGCCGCTACAGCCTGGTGCTCGGCCTGGGCGGTGCCGCCGCGCTGCAGCCGCTCGCGGCGCTGGCCGACCGGGCGGTCACCGACGTCAGTGCGGTCTGGGGCGACGGCTGGGGGCAGCGGACGGTGCTGCTGGTGCCGGACACCGCCGCCGGGTTCGGCAGCCTGCTCGGGGTCGACCCGGCCGACTTCACCGCCATCGCCGCCGTCACCAGCGGCGAGTACGGCGCGGCCGAGGCCCAGCGGACCGAGCGGATCACGCTCAACCCGCCGGTCTGGGCCACCCTCAACGACCTGGGTCTACGGGTGGTGACCACCCACGAGACCACCCATGTGGCGACCCGCGCCATCACCGACACCTGGACCCCGCGCTGGCTCGCCGAGGGTGCCGCCAACTGGACCGGCTACCTCGGCACCGGTCGCACCCCTCAGCAGATCTGCCCCGAGCTGGCCGCCGATCTCGCCGCCGGGCGCATTCCCGGCGCGCTGCCCGCCGACGACGCCTTCGACGGCACCGTCCCCGACCTGGCCGCCCATTACCAGCAGGCCTGGTTCGCCTGTCGGAGCATCGTGCTGCGGCACGGTGAGCCCGGACTGGTGGCCTTCTACCGGGCGGTCGCCGCCACCGGCGGCAGCGGGGGGCAGCAGGCCGCGGTCGACACCGCGCTGCGCCGCTCGGTCGGTATCGGGCTGGCCGGCTTCACCGCGCTGTGGCGAGCCGATCTGCTGGCAGCCCTGAGCCGACCGCCGACTGCGCTGTGACGCTGCCGCGCCACAGCCGGCGGCAGGACAGCAGCGCCGCCGCCAGCAGCAGCAGGTTGCGCAGCACCAGCGCCAGGCTGCCGAGCAGCCCGAAGTTCATCACCTGGCCGAAGAGCAGCGGGAACTCCAGGAAGGTCACCGCGCCCGCCGCCAGCAGCAGCCAGGCCACCGGTCGCTGGGTGGTCGGCCGGTGGGTCAGGCAGACGGCGGCCAGACCGATCAGCCAGACCAGGTACTGCGGGCTGATCACCCGGCTGGTCACCACGAACACCAGCAGCGCGGTCAGCGCCGCGTCGGCCGGGGTGGCCGTGCTCCAGCGCCGGGCCCTGGCCCGCCACAGCAGCAGCCAGCCGAAGCCGCCCAGCGACAGCGCCACCATCGCATGCCCCGCCAACGCGACGCCGGGACCCAGTAGTTCGACCGAGCCGTAGTTCATCGCGGCGGTGCCCGGCCAGCCGAACAGGCGCGCCGCCTCGAACGGCAGCGCGCCCAGCGACTCCACCTCCACCCCCCGGTCGGCCTGGAAGCGGAGGAAGGAGAGGGCGCCGTTCATGGTCACCGCACAGACGAAGCCGACCGCCAGCGCCGAGCCGGCGACGGCGGCCCAGGCCTCGCGGGTGCGCGACCCCCGGGGCAGTCCCAGCACGGTCAGCAGCGGCCAGACCTTCAGCATCGCGCCCAGCCCGGCCAGTACCCCGCCGAGCACCGGCCGCCGGGCCGCCGCCAGCAGCCCGGCCATCGCCACCGCCGACACCACCAGGTCGAAGCGGCAGTAGACGGTCGGCCCGAGCAGCGGCACGCCGGCCACCCAGAACCACACCCCGGCGCCCGAACCCCCGGCGCCCGAACCCCCGCGCCGCGCGGCCCGCAGCAGCAGCGCCCCGGCCAGCGCGTCGCAGACCACCACCAGCACCAGGAAGCCGGTGAAGTACGACCAGGGCAGCCACTTGGGCGCCACCATCACCAGCGCCGCCAGCGGCGGGTACTGCCAGGTCATGTCGTCCAGCGGGAAGGTCCCGGTCTGCAGCACCTGGGCCCAGCCCTGGTAGATCACCTTGACGTCGCTGGTCAGCGCGAGCCCGCCGAACGGCAGCACGTCCGTCACCGCGAGCAGCAGCAGGGTCCGGCTCACTGCCCAGGCCAGCGGCGCCGCCCACGGGCGGCGGACGGCGGACCGCACGGCGGCCCGGGCGGCGGACTGACTGGCGATGGTTCCTCGCTGGCGGTCGGGCCGACGCTCGGGCCGGCGGTCGGTGGGGGCGGCCGTGCTGCCCTATCGTACGGATCAGTCACCTCCGCTCCGAGGACCTCGAAGGGCAAGCCGCCGGACCATGCACACCACGCTGATCGTCACCAACGACTTCCCGCCCCGGCCCGGAGGCATCCAGACCTTCGTCCACAACATGGCCGTGCGGATGCCCGCCGGACGGATCGTGGTCTATGCGTCGACCTGGCGGGACGGGCGCGAGGTGGCCCGCTTCGACGCCGAGCAGCCGTTCCAGGTGGTCCGCGACCGGAGCTCGATGCTGCTGCCCACGGCCCGGGTGACCAGGCGCGCCGCCGAGATCCTGCGGGCGGAGGACTGCGGCTCGGTCTGGTTCGGCGCGGCGGCGCCGCTCGGGCTGATGGCGCCCGCGCTGCGCCGGGCCGGGGCGGAGCGGCTGCTCGGTACGACGCACGGTCACGAGGCCGCCTGGGCGCAGCTTCCCGGCTCCCGGCAGTTGCTGCGCCGGATCGGCGCGGGCACCGACACCCTCACCTATCTGGGTGAGTACACCCGCTCCCGGATCGCCGCGGCGGTCGGCCCGCGGGCCGCCTCCCGGATGGTGCAGGTGCCGCCGGGCGTGGACGAGAAGACCTTCCACCCGGACTCCGGCGGGGCCGAGGTCCGGGCCCGGCTCGGGCTGACCGACCGTCCGGTGATCGTCTGCGTCTCCCGGCTGGTGCCGCGCAAGGGCCAGGACACGCTGATCCGCGCCCTGCCCGGGGTGCTCGCCCGGATCTCCGACGCGGTGCTGCTGATCGTCGGCGACGGCCCCTACCGCGCCGACCTGGAAAGCCTCGCGGACGAGACCGGCGTGGCCGGCTCGGTCCGGTTCACCGGCGCCGTGCCCTGGGCGGAGCTCCCGGCGCACTACGGGGCCGGCGACGTCTTCGCCATGCCCTGCCGGACCCGGCGCCGCGGCCTCGACGTCGAGGGCCTGGGCATCGTCTACCTGGAGGCCAGCGCCACCGGTCTGCCGGTGGTGGCCGGCGACTCCGGCGGCGCGCCGGACGCGGTGCTGGAGGGCGAGACCGGCTACGTCGTCCCCGGGCGCGACCTCGGGGCGCTCACCGAGCGGTTGCTGACGCTGCTTCAGGACCCGGCGCTGCGCGCCCGGCTGGGCGGGCGCGGCCGGGAGTGGGTCGAGCAGAACTGGCGCTGGGACCTGCTCGCCCACCGGCTGGAGGGCCTGCTGTAGCGACCTGCGGGTGCCGGTCAGCGCTTGGCGTAGAGGGCCTCGATCTCGGCGTCGAAGTCCTTCAGCACCAGCGCGCGCTTGAGCTTGAGCGAGGGGGTGAGGTGGCCGGACTCCTCGGACAGGACGGTGTCCAGGATGTGGAACTTCTTCACCGCCTCGGCGTGCGAGACCGCCGCGTTGCCGTCGTCGATCGCCGACTGGACGGCGGCCAGCAGGTCGGCGTCCTGCAGCAGGTCGGCCACGGTCGCCCCGGCCGGCTTGTTGTTCAGCTTCTTCCAGGTCGGGAAGAAGTCCGGGTCGATGGTGATCAGGCAGGCGATGAACGGGCGGCGGTCGCCGACCACCATGCACTCGCCGATCAGCGGGTAGGCCCGGATCCGGTCCTCGATCACGGCCGGGGCGACGTTCTTGCCGCCGGCGGTGACGATGATCTCCTTCTTCCGGCCGGTGATGGTCAGGTAGCCGTCCGCGTCCAGGGTGCCGACGTCGCCGGTGGCGAACCAGCCGTCCTGCAGTGCCTCGGCGGTGGCGGTCGGGTTCTGCCAGTAGCCGGTGAACACCTGCGGGCCCTTGAGCATCACCTCGCCGTCCTCCGCGATCCGGATCGCCGAGCCCGGCAGCGGCTGGCCGACGGTGCCGATGCGCGGGGCGTCGTGCGGGTTGAAGGCGGTGGCCGCGCAGGTCTCGGTCAGGCCGTAGCCCTCCAGCACGGTGAAGCCGACGCCGCGGAAGAAGTGGCCCAGCCGCTCGCCCAGCGGCGCGCCGCCGGAGATCGCGTGGGTGGCCCGGCCGCCGAGGGCGGCCCGCAGCTTGCTGTAGACCAGGGCGTCGAAGAACTTGTGCTGGATCTTGAGCGCCAGCGAGGGGCCGCCGTGGTCGAGCGCCCGGCTGTAGGCGATGGCGATGTCGGCGGCGCGGTCGAAGATCTTGCCCTTGCCCTCGCTCTGCGCCTTGGCCCGGGCCGAGTTGTAGACCTTCTCGAAGACCCGGGGGACGCCGAGGATCAGCGAGGGCTTGAACGCCGCCAGCTCGGCGACGACGTCCTTGATGTCGGGCAGGTGCCCGAGCCGGACCGGGGCCATCGCGGCGGCGATCTCGGCGATCCGGCCGAGGACGTGGGCCTCGGGCAGGAACAGCAGCACCGAGGACTCGCCGGTGCGGAACAGCGGGGTCAGCCGGGCGGTGACATTGCCCAGCTCGGCCAGGAAGTTGGCGTGGGTCAGCTGACAGCCCTTGGGGCGGCCGGTGGTGCCTGAGGTGTAGACGATGGTGGCCACGGTGTCCGGGCCCAGCGTCGCCCGGCGCTCCTCGATCACCGCGTCCGGGACCTCGGCGCCGAGCCGGGTGAGCTCGGCGACGGCCCCGGACTCGATCTGCCACAGCTCGCGCAGGGTCGGCAGCCGGTCCCGGATCTCGCTGACCACGGCGTCGTGGCGCGGCAGTTCGGTGATGCAGGCGACCGCGCCGGAGTCGCCGAGGATCCACTCGACCTGCTCGGCGGAGGAGGTCTCGTACACCGGGACGGTGATCGCGCCGGCGCACCAGATGGCGAAGTCGAGCAGCGTCCACTCGTAACGGGTGCGGGACATCAGCGCGACCCGGTCGCCGGCGTTGACGCCGACCGCGACCAGGCCCTTGGCGGCGGCGCGGACCTGGGCCAGGAACTCGGTGGCGGTGAAGTCCTGCCACCGGCCGTCGATCTTCCCGCTGACCACGGCGACATCCGGATGCCGCTCGGCGTTGCGGTGGATGGAATCGGTGAGGTCTGCGCCGCTCGGCACCTCGTAAAGGGCCGGAAGGCTGAACTCGCGCACGACTGCTCCTCGGTCTGCGACGCTGCGGGACGCCAGGACGTTACTTCCCAGTAGGCATGCTCGGGTAGGGGCTCAGGCGATTGTGTTCCAAGTGTCACATTCGTGTGAGCGGCAGGTTTCCGGTGGTCCGGACCCTGGGCCGGCTCCGGGACCACCCGGGGACGACCGTGCATGCACCGTGTCGAACAGTACGGCAGCAGAGAGGTGACCTGCCGGTAAGAACCCCGGGCGCTCTAGGGTGGCCGCCATGAGGGTGCATGTGGTCAGCGACGTACACGGCAACAGCGAGGCGCTCGCCAGGTCGGGGGAGGGCGCCGACGCCCTGCTCTGCCTGGGCGACCTGATCCTCTTCCTCGACTACGCCGACCACTCCCGGGGGATCTTCCCCGACCTCTTCGGTGCCGAGAACGCCTCCCGGATCGTGGCGCTGCGGAACGCCCGGCGCTTCGAGGAGGCGCGCGACTTCTCCCGGGCGCTCTGGGCCGGGCTGGACCTGGACCGCGAGCAGGCCACCGAGGCCGCCGTGCGCCGCCAGTACGCGGAGCTCTTCGCCGCCTTCCCGACCCCCACCTACGCCACCTACGGCAATGTCGACATCCCCCGGCTCTGGCCCGAGTTCGCCCACGAGGGGGTCACCGTCCTCGACGGCCAGGTGGTCGAGCTCGGCGGACGCACCTTCGGCTTCGTCGGCGGCGGGCTGCCCTCGCCCATGCGCACGCCCTACGAGGTGGACGAGGAGACCTACGCCGCCAAGATCGCGGCGGTGGGCGCGGTCGACGTCCTCTGCTGTCACATCCCGCCCGCCGTCCCCGACCTCACCTATGACACCGTGGCCCGCCGCTTCGAGCGCGGGAGCGAGGCCGTGCTGGACGCGATCCACCGCAACCGCCCAGGTCACGTGCTGTTCGGCCATGTCCACCAGCCGCTCGCCCGGCGGATGCGGATCGGCCGGACCGAGTGCGTCAACGTCGGCCACTTCAGGTCCACGGGACGGCCATGGGTCATGGAGTGGTGAGGCGATAACCTTCCAGGGTCAAGCCAGGCATGACGAGACGCGGAGGCCACCCGATGGCGGAGCACACCAGGTCGAGTACCACGATCGACGCGACCCCGGCCGAGATCATGGCGGTCATCGCGGACTTCGCGGCGTACCCGGCGTGGACCGGCGAGGTCAAGGAGATCGAGGTGCTCGCCGAGCACCCGGACGGCCGTGCCGAGCAGGTCCGGCTGCTGCTCGACGCCGGGGCGATCAAGGACGAGCACGTCCTCGCCTACACCTGGGACGGCGAGCGCAAGGTCAGCTGGACCCTGGTGAAGAGCCAGATGCTCAAGGCCCTGGACGGCTCCTACTCGCTGGCCCCGGCCGGGCGAGGCGGCACCGAGGTGACCTACCAGCTGGCCGTGGACGTGAAGATCCCGATGCTCGGCATGATCAAGCGGAAGGCCGAGAAGGTCATCATCGACCGCGCCCTCGCCGGGCTGAAGAAGCGCGTCGAGTCCGGGGCGAAGTCCGGCTCCGGCGCCGAGGCCTGATGACCGAGACCGGCTCCCCGGCCGCCCCGCCCCGCACCCCTGCCGGCTCCCCGCGGACCGTCCTGGTCAGCGGCGAGGGCGGCAGCGGACGCACCACCGTCGCCGCGGCCACCGCGCTGCTCGCCGCCGGCGAGGGCCGCCGCACCCTGCTGCTGGCCGCCGCCGACCCGCACCGGACCCTGGACCGGCTGCTCGGCGCCGAACTCGGCACCACCCCGGCCGAACTGCGGCCCGGCCTGTTCGCCGCCCGGCTGGACGAGCAGTCCGCCTTCCGCGACGCCGCCGACCGGCTGCTCGGCCGGGCCAAGACGCTGTTCGACCTGCTCGGGGTGGAGCCGCTGGACCGGGAGGAGCTGAGCGCCCTCCCCGGCGCGGCCCACCTGGCCCTGCTCGACGCCCTCCGCACCCATGCCGCCGATGCCCGCTGGGACGCCGTCGTCATCGACGCGCCCCCGGTCGCCGAACTGGTCGCCGCGCTTGCCCTGCCCGAGCAGCTCGACCGCTACCTGGCCCGGCTGCTGCCCGAGCAGCGGCAGGCCGCCCGGGCGCTGCGCCCGGTGCTGGCCGCCTTCGCCGGGGTGCCGATGCCCGCGGACTGGCTGTTCGAGGCGCGGGCCTGGGCCGAGGCCGAGCTTGCCGAGATCCGCGCCCTGGTCGACGCCCCCGCCACCACCGTCCGGCTGGTGGCGGACGCCCCCACCGGACCGCTGGCGCCGGCCGCGCTGGGCGCCGCCCGGGCCGGACTGGCGCTGCACGGCCGACCGGTCGAGTCGGTCCTGGTCAACCGGCTGCTCCCGGCCGGGGAGGGCTTCCTGGGCGCGCTGCACGACGCCCAGCAGCAGCAGCTCGCGGTCCTCCGCGCCGAGTGGGACGTGCCGGTGCACGGTCTCCCGCACCTCGGCCATGAGCCGCGGGGCTGGGCCGACCTCGCCGCGCTGGCCGAGTCGCACGCTCCGGCACTGGCCCTCGGCCCCGGCGGCGGGCTGCCCGCCGAGTGGCCGGTCGACGACCTGCTGCGGACCCCGGAGCAGGTGCTGGTCTGGCGGATCCCGCTGCCCGGCGCCGCCCGCCGGGACCTCGACCTGGTGCGCCGGGGCGATGAGTTGGTGCTCGGCGTCGGCCCCTACCGGCGGACGCTGACGCTGCCCTCGGCGCTGCGCCGCTGCACGGTGGCGGGCGCCGCGCTGCGCGGGGGCGTGCTGTCGGTGCGGTTCGCACCCGATCCCGGCCTCTGGCCGCGCTGACGCGTCAGGTCGCGCCGACATCGGGGTGGCTGACTGCGGGTACCTGACAGACAGGTGGTACCTGACAGAAGGGGACCGCCGGAACCTCCGGCGGTTCCCAGCGGTTCAGTAAGCGTCCCACCCTGACACCCGCTTTCCACTCGCACACTCGCACACTCGCAGAAGGAGCAGCACTATGACGACTGCCGACGACCGCCACGGCGAGGACGTATGGGCGGAGGCTGTGGCGGAGGACGCCAAGCAGCAGGAGCAGCAGGCGGAGGACGCCCGCCGGGCGACCCGGGCCGAGGACAGCACGGACGGCTCCGACGCCGGCGCGGAGCAGCCGAAGTCGCCGGTCGAGGAGCTCTTCGGCCCCGAGCTGGCACCGCTGGTGGAGGAGGTCCGCAAGTTCGCCTCGGCGGTGGGCGGCAAGGTCAACTCGGCCTCGTCGGTGCTGAACGGCGACGGGATGCAGGGGCTTCAGCAGTTGGCCGCACCGCTGCGCAGCAAGCACCCGGAGGTCTACGGCCACCTGATCGCCGCAGGTGGCGAACTGCTCGCCGCCTACCGCGCGGCGGTGAGCGCCTCCGAGCGCCGCTGGACCTCGGAGAAGCCCTCCGGCAACGAACGAATCGATCTCGACTGACAGCAGGCCGGAAGCGGCCGAACCTTCCCATTGCGTAAAACTTCTGAAGGCGCGCTGGGCTAACTCAAGACCTCTGTCTTCGGCTAATGTACCCACAGGCTCGTACAGGTGCCCGTGCGTGCGGGGGCGGTGCCGGGTCAGCAGGGAAGCCAGCGGAGAAGCCAGCGGAGACTGAGGGGCACATGGGACTGACCATCGGCGTGGACGTCGGGGGAACCAAGATCGCGGCCGGCGTCGTGGACGAGGCCGGCACGATCCTGGCCCGCACGCGCGTACCCACCCCCGCCGATCCGCAGTGGGCCGTCGGCGCCATCGCGGACGCGATCAAGGAGCTCCGCGCCGACCACGAGATCACCGCGGTCGGCGTCGGCGCACCCGGCTACATCGACCGCGAGCGGTCCACCGTGCTGATGGCGCCCAACATCGACTGGGAGAACGAGCCGCTCAAGGCCCGGATCGAGGACCTGGTCCACATTCCGACAGTGATCGAGAACGACGCCAACGCCGCCGCCTGGGGCGAGTTCCGCTTCGGCGCGGCCGCGACCCACAACGACATGATCATGATCACGGTGGGCACCGGCATCGGCGGTGGCATCGTCCTCGAGGGCCGGATGCACCGCGGCAGCTTCGGCGTCGCGGGCGAGATCGGCCACCTCAACATGGTCCCCGACGGCCTCCCCTGCGGCTGCGGCAGCAAGGGCTGCTGGGAGCAGTACGCCTCCGGCCGGGCGCTGCGCCGCTACGGCCGCGAGCGCGCCGCCGCCGACCCGGTGCTGGGCAAGCGGCTGCTGGAGCTCAACGAGGGCGTGGCCGAGACCATCACCGGCAGCCAGATCACCCAGGCCGCCGAGGAGCGCGACCCGCTCGCCCTCGACGTCTACGACGAGCTCGCCGACTGGCTCGGGCGCGGCATGGGCGACCTGGCCTCGCTGTTCGACCCGGCGGTCTTCGTGCTCGGCGGCGGCGTCTCCGACTCCGGCGCGCTGCTGCTCGACCCGGTCGCCGAGGCCTTCGAGAAGTACCTGATCGGCGGGGTGCACCGGCCGCGGGCCGACGTCGTGCTGGCCACCCTCGGCTCCTCGGCCGGCATCGTCGGCGCGGCGGACCTGGCGCGCCAGCGCTGATCCTCCGGCACGCGGGCAGGGGGAACTGCCAGAATCGGTGCATGGCCGCCGACGACCCGACCGAACTCCCTGCCTCCGGACCTCCTGCCGCCGAACTCCCCGCCGCCGAGCTCCCCGCCTCCGGACCGCAGCCCGACGGCTCCGAAATCGTCCGGCTGCTCAGCTACAACATCCGTTCGCTGCGCGACGACCGCACCGCGGTGGTGCGGGTGATCCGCGCGATCGACCCGGACCTGGTCTGCATCCAGGAGTCGCCGCGGTTCTGGCTGCCGCGTCAGCAGGCGGCCTGGCTGGCCCGGTCCACCGGGCTGTTCGTGCTCTCCGGCGGCCCCAGCGCCTCGGGTCCGCTGCTGCTGGGACGGCTGCGCGCGGTCCCGCTCTCGGTCCACGACCTGCTGCTGCCGCGCACGCCCGGACTGCACCAACGCGGCTTCGCGACCACCCTGCTGCGGATCGGCGGGGCGGCGCCGTTCTCGGTGACCAGCTGTCACCTCTCGCTGAATGCCGAGGAACGCCTCGCCCAGTGCGGCATGCTGCTGGACCACCTGGACGGCCTGCGCGCGGTCGGCGCCCGGTACTCGGCCGTCGGCGGTGACTTCAACGAGCACCCGGGCGACCCGGGTTGGGCGCTGCTGGCCGATCGGCTGCAGGACGGCTGGGCCACCGCGCCCTGGGGCTCCGAGTTCTCCTCCGTCCCGGACAACCCCTACCAGCGGATCGACGCGGTCTTCGCCACCCCCGGCGTGGAGGTGCTGGCCTGCGGAGTCGCGGACCGGCTGCCCGGGGTGCGGGCCAAGGACCTGCCGGCCGCCACCGACCACCTGCCGGTGGTGGCGGTGCTGCGGATCCCGGCCGCCTGACCGGCCCGGACCCGCGCCAGATCTTTCACCGCACCGCTATCTTTTACAGCACGGCTAGACCACCGCGCCGTTGTCCGGGTCGTCGTCGTCCTCGTCCTCGTCGTCGACCTTGAGCCGGGCGACCAGCGTGCCCGCGCCGCCCAGGAACATGGCCGCGCCGAGGATCCCGCCCATGCCCTGGATCTGGCCGGACATGTAGAGCGAGACCAGCACCAGGCCGCCGATCAGCGCCGCGACCGCGAGCCGGGTCTGCGCCGCGGTGCGCGGCAGCGGCGGCGGCGGCGGGGGGACGAAGTGGTCGTCGTCCGGGTCCTCCGCCGGCGTCCAGCTGCGCGGGTCCACCGGCGGGATGGCCTGGACCACCGGCAGCCGGATGATCGCCGGGCGCGGCCGGGGGGAGGGGGCCAGGTCGCCGAGGTCGGCCACGTCCTCGGCCTCCGGCCAGGTCCGCGACCCCTCGTCGACCGGGTCGTCGAAGCCCGCGATCAGCTGGGCGAACAGTTCGTCGTCGGTCGCGGCCGGGCGCGCCGTCGACTCCTCCGGGCCGTCGCCGGCGTGCTCGCCCTCGGGGAGCTCGGGAACCTCCGGGAGCTCCGGCACCGCGCTCACCCTTCCACCAGGGCGCTGAGCCGGCCGATGAAGCCGAGACTGCCCTGGACGATGGACTCGGCGTCGTAGTCGAGCGTGGCGACGTGGAAGCTGCGCTCGCAGAGCCGCTCCTCCACGTCGGTCGAGGAGATCCGGGCCAGCAGCATGGCGCTGCTGGCCGGCTCCACCACGTGGTCCTGCGGGCTGCGGAAGAGCAGCAGCGGCTGGGTGATCTGCGGCAGCTCGGCCTGGACGATCCTGGTGAACTGCGCCATCGAGTGCGCGGCGTGCAGCGGGGTGCGGGTGTAGCCGCCCTCGTCCACGCCGGGCATGGCGATGTCGTTGGAGATCCCGGGCAGGCTCGGGACCAGGTGCCGGACCAGCGGCAGCGCCCGGTGCGACTGTCCGGGCATCCGCACCAGCGGGTTGACCAGGACCACCCCGGAGACGGCGGCGCCGCGCTGCGCGGCGAGGTGGAGCGAGAGCGCGCCGCCCATGGACAGGCCGCAGACGAAGACCTGCTCGCACTCCTTCGCCAACAGGTCGAACTCGCGCTCGACGGTGGCGTACCAGTCCGGCCAGCGGGTCGCGTTGAGGTCGCGCCAGTGGGTGCCGTGGCCCGGCAGCAGCGGCAGCGAGACGCTGTAGCCCGCCTCGGCCAGCGCCTCGGACCAGGGCCGCATGGAGTGCGGCGACCCGGTGAACCCGTGGCAGACCAGTACGCCGACGCGACCGCCTTGGTGGCGGTACGGCTCGGCACCGGGCAAGAGCGGCATCTGCATATCCTTCGGCAACAGGTACAGCCTTCCACAATGGGGTCAGCCGCATCGTCCCATGCCATCGCCGCACCCGTACAGCTCGCAGTGCGCGGAGGCACTAAGGTGCATGCGTGGTTCGCTGAATCTGGAGGCCTGGGTTGTTCTACCGACTGATGAAGTTGATCGTCGCCCCGATGCTGAAGATCTTCTTCCGTCCGTGGGTCGAGGGAATGGAGAACATTCCCAGTGAGGGACCGGCGATCCTGGCCAGCAACCACCTCTCGTTCTCCGACTCCTTCTTGCCGGCCCTGATGAAGCGGCGGGTCACCTTTATCGCCAAGTCCGAGTACTTCACCGGAACGGGGATCAAGGGAAAGTTGACGGCCGCCTTCTTCCGCGGCGTCGGCCAGCTGCCGGTGGACCGCTCTGGGCGTGCGCGGCGCGGGCGAGGCGGCGATCCGCAGCGGGATCGCGGTGATCGAGCGCGGCGAGCTGTTCGGGGTCTACCCGAGGGCACCCGCTCGCCCGACGGCAAGCTCTACCGGGGCAAGGTCGGCGGCGTGGCCCGGATCGCCCTGGCGACTGGCGCCCCGGTGATCCCGGTCGCGATGATCGACACCGAGAAGCTCCAGCCGCCCGGCCAGGTCCGCCCCAACTTCGGCGTCCGCCCCGGCATCCGGATCGGCGCCCCGATGGACTTCTCCCGCTACCAGGGCATGGAGAACGACCGCTTCATCCTCCGTTCGGTGACGGACGAGGTGATGTACGAGATCATGCGTCTGTCCGGCCAGGAGTACGTGGACGTCTACGCGACGGCCGCGAAGCGCCGGCTCCAGGACGAGAAGAACGAGAAGAAGCAGAGCGGCAAGGCACCGGAGTAGTCAAGGCACCGGAGTAGTCAAAGCAGCGGTTCCGGGAGCGGGGGAGTCGGCAGTGGGGGCGAAGGAGCGCATCGGGGGGAGCTTCTCGGTCGAGAAGCCGCTGTGGCGCGCCGTGGCGGCCTTCCGGCTGCTGACGGTGGTCTACGCGGCGGTCAGCTACGCCGGGATCGCCGGACACTTCCACGACCGCGTCGGCGGCTGGGTCTACCTGGGCGTGCTCGGGCTGTGGACCTTCGCCACGGTCCGGCCCTTCTCCTCGCACCAGCGCTGCAACTGGTACTGGCTGAGCACCGACCTGGCGCTGTGCGTCCTCGGCATACTGCTGACCCGGCTCTTCGACTCCGGGCCCGGCCTGGTCGCGGGCGACCCGACCATCCCGACCATCCGCGCGGCCGGCGCCGTCCTCGGCTTCGCGGTGATGGGCGGCTGGCTGCCGGCGGCGGTGGCCGGACTGCTGGTCGGCCTCGCCGACATCGGCGAGGCGGGCGGGCTGACCCGGAGCGACCTGCACAACATCGTGCTGCTGCTGGTGGCCGGCATCGCCATCGGCTATGTGATCGAGGTCGCCCGGGCCAGTGAGCAGACCCTGGCCAGGGCGCTGGAGATCCAGGCGGCGACCCGGGAGCGGGAACGGTTGGCCCGCGACATCCACGACAGCGTGCTGCAGGTGCTGTCGATGGTGCAGCGGCGCGGCGCGGAGGTCGGCGGCGAGGCCGCGGACCTCGGCCGGATGGCCGGCGAGCAGGAGGTCGCACTGCGCAGCCTGGTCGCCGAGGGCCTGGCGCCGAACCCCCCTACACCGCCCCCGAGATCCGCCGGGGCCGGGTCCGGCTGCGGGGGAGCGGGCAGCCGGAGGCAGCGGAGGACCTGCGCTCGCTGATCGCGCCGATGGCGGGCGCCCGGGTGACGGTCTCCGCGCCCGGCACGCCGGTGCTGCTGCCGGGACGGACGGTGACCGAGCTGGGCGCGGCGGTCAGCGCCGCGCTGGACAATGTCCGCAAGCACGCCGGGGCGGAGGCCCAGGCCTGGATCCTGGTCGAGGACGAGCCGGACCAGGTGGTGGTCAGCGTCCGCGACGACGGCCCCGGCTTCGACTCCGCCGCCCGGCTGGGCGAGGCCGAGCGGGAGGGCCGGCTCGGGGTGTCCCAGTCGATCCAGGGCCGGATGCGCGACCTCGGCGGCAGCGCCGACATCTTCTCGGCCGCCGGGCAGGGCACCGAGGTGGAACTTCGGGTGCCGCGCCCCCGGGCGGGCGGCGGCGACGTCAACGGCAAGAGCGAGCGCAGCAGGGAAGGAAGCAGCTCATGACCAGCGACGAGCAGTCGATCAGGGTGATGGTGGTCGACGACCACCCGATGTGGCGCGAGGCCGTGGCCCGCGACCTCGCCGACGCGGGCTGCGAGGTCGTCGCCACCGCCGGCGACGGACGAGAGGCGGTCCGCCGCGCGCCGGCCGTCGCCCCGCAGGTGGTGGTGCTCGACCTCAACCTGCCCGACCTGCCCGGGGTGGAGGTCTGCCGTCAGCTGATGCTGCATCAGCCGGCTACCCGGGTGCTGGTGCTGACCGCCAGCGGCGAGCACGCCGACGTGCTGGAGGCGGTGAAGTCCGGCGCCACCGGCTACCTGGTGAAGTCCGCCAGCCGGGAGGAGCTGCTGGACGCGGTCCGCCGTACCGCAGTCGGCGACCCGGTGTTCACCCCGGGCCTGGCCGGGCTGGTCCTCGGCGAGTACCGCCGGCTGGCCGCCGAGCCCGCGCCCGCCGACTCCCGCGCCCCGGCCGCGCCGCAGCTCACCGACCGGGAGACGGAGGTGCTGCGGCTGGTCGCCAAGGGCCTCTCCTACAAGCAGATCGCCGACCGGCTGGTGCTCTCGCACCGGACCGTGCAGAACCATGTGCAGAACACCCTGGGCAAGCTCCAACTGCACAACCGGGTCGAGCTGGTCCGCTACGCCATCGAGCGCGGCCTGGACGACCCGGCCTGAGACACCTGGAGCCGGATCAGCCTGGCGATCGCAGCGACCCCGGCGACGACCCCCGACAGCGCGGCCAGCCCGAAGCAGGCCGCCATGGTGAGGAAGTAGCCCTTGTTGAACCGGTCGCGGCGGGTCTTCGGCCGCCTCGGTTCCGGCTGCTCCTTCGCGGTGGTCGCCCGCACCGGGGCCGGGTCCACGCGGGACCGCAGTAGGCTGCGGAACGCCGCGAAGATCCCGTAGACGCCGAGCAGGCCGATCAGCAGCGCCCCGAGGGCGGTGAAGAACATGGCGGCCCAGCCGGCCACCCGCTCCGGACCCAGCTGGTAGCAGTCGCCGCTCACCGGCTCCTCCTGGACCTGGAGCGTGGTGCCGATCTTCACCGTCGCGTCGATCTGCCCGAACTGGTTGCCGCTCCGTCCGTCGGTCGAGGTGAAGTCGCCGGAGCAGGTGGTGTGCAGCGTGTGACCGCTGCCGCTGGTCAGGCAGCCGTCGATGACCAGGGTGCCCGGCACCCCGCTGTCCCGCAGGGCGTAACCCATACCCTGCACGGCGTTGGCCGCGCCGGCGACCCCGAAGCCGACCCCGAATGCGACGAAGACGAGCAGGAACAGGCTGAGGAAGATCGTCCCACCCCAGCTGGGCGGTTTCGGCGGGCCCTCGGTACTGCCCTGCTCTCGCCGCCCGCGCAACACTGCTGTTCCCGCCCACTGCAACCCCCTGGTCGAACGCTTCCTGCCCGTTTCGATGCGCAGCATAGCCCCGCCCCGGACGGTCGACGGCGGAGCTTTCAACTGGGGGCTCAGCCGGCGATCGCGGCGAACGCGGCGACGACCCCCGACAGTGCGGCCAGCCCGAAGCAGGCCGCCATGACCCGGAAGTACGCCCGGTACACGCGGGCGCGGCGGGTCCCCGGTCTGCGCTCCGGCGGCAGCAGCAGCCTTCCGTCCCGGCCGAACACCCGCGCCGGACGGTCGGCCGGGGGGCGCCGCCGGACGACGAGATCGCGGACAGTCTGGTAGGCGCCGAGCAGGCACAGCAGCCCGATCAGCAGCACCCCGGGGGCCGCGAAGAACATGGCGGCCCAGCCGGCCTCGTGCTCCAGCCCCACCTGGTAGCAGTCCCCGGTCGTCGGGTCCTCCTGCACCTGGAGCCTGCTGCCGACCTTTGGCGTCGCATCGATCGACGCGTACTGGTCGACGGTCCGGCCGTCGGTCGAGGTGAAGGTTCCGTAGCAGTTGGTGTGCTGGGACTTACCGCTGCCCGAGGTTATGCAGTTGTCGATGACCAGGGTGCCGC
The DNA here is from genome assembly GCA_963743515.1 of uncultured Actinomycetota bacterium. GTDB lineage: Bacteria > Actinomycetota > Actinomycetes > Streptomycetales > Streptomycetaceae > Streptacidiphilus. The sequence continues at coordinate 56,914 of CAVUQN010000025.1, read as the reverse complement.
GGACTCCGCTGTCGCGCAGGGCGTAGCCCATGCCCTCCACGGCTCCCACAGGGCCGGCCACCCCGAAGCTGATGCAGAGGGCCCCCATCAGGAGCGTGAGCAGGCAGGTGAAGAACGTCGCCACCGGACCGGCAGGCTTCTTCGCGGCGACCCTTCGGGCAGCCGATCTCTTCGCCCTGGCCGTAGGCATGACATCCCCCGGTCGATCGCTTCCGGCAAATCTGCGGCGTCAGCATAGCCCTGGCCGGTGGGCGGCCGGTCGGCGATCCAGGCGCCGCACGCGGGGGTCGGCCCGGGCCCACCGCCGCTACCGTGAAGTGACAGTTCGTCATACTCGTGTGAGGGGACGGATATGCGGATCGGCATGCTCACCGGCGGCGGCGACTGCCCCGGGCTCAACGCGGTCATCCGAGCCGTCGTGCGCAGGGCGTGGAGGAGTACGGCCACGAGATCGTCGGCTTCCGCAACGGCTGGCGCGGGATGATCGACGGCGACCTGATGCCGCTCGGGTTCGCCGAGATCGCGCGGCATCCTGCCGCGCGGCGGCACGATCATCGGCACCTCGCGCACCAACCCGCTACAAGGTCGAGGGCGGCGTCGACCGGGTCAAGGAGAACCTGTCGAGCACGAGCGTCGACGCGCTCGATCGCGATCGGCGGCGAGGACACCCTCGGCGTCGCGGCCAGCGCTGCACGGCGAGCTGGCGTCCCCATCGTCGGCGTCCCCAAGACGATCGACAACGACCTCAACGGCACCGACTACACCTTCGGCTTCGACACCGCCGTCAGCATCGCGACCGAGGCGATCGACCGCGCTGCACACCACCGCCGAGTCGCACAACCGCGTCATCGTCGTCGAGGTGATGGGCCGGCACGCCGGCTGGATCGCGCTGCACTCCGGCATCGCCGGCGGCGCCGACGTGCATCCTCATCCCGGAGCAGCGCTTCGACATGGACGCGGGTCTGCGCCTGGGTCGAGCAGCGGTTCCGGATCGAACTACGCGCCGATCGTGGTCGTCGCCGAGGGCGCGATGCCGATCGAGGGCCAGATGCGTGGTCAAGGACGACTCCCGGACGCCTTCGGCCACGTCCGGCTGTCGGGCATCGGCGAGTGGCTCGCCCACGAGATCGAGGCGCGCACCGGCAAGGAGACCCGGACCACCGTCCTCGGCCACATCCAGCGCGGCGGCACCCCCACCGCCTTCGACCGCTGGCTCGCCACCCGCTTCGGCCTGCACGCGGTCGACGCCGTCCACGACGGCGACTTCGGCAGCATGGTCGCGCTGCGCGGTACCGACATCGTCCGGATGCCGCTGGCCGACGCCACCGCCCGGATCAAGACGGTCGAGCCGGCGCTCTACTCCGAGTTCGACGTCTTCTTCGGCTGAACCGGGCTCCCGCGCCCTGCGGTGCGGTGCGGTGCGGTCCGCTTCGCGGGGCGTGCGTAGGATTGTCCCGCTCACGGTCGCACCGCTCCAAGCCGTTCCACAGAATCCGCTGGCAGAGTGTCGTCCCAGTAGCAGTTCGGGAGGACACCAGGATGACCAGCACCGTCGTGGCGGGCACGGAGGCCGACGCGGGTCCCGCCCTGCGCCACTCGGACACGGTGGCGCGGGCCCTCCTCGCCGTCATCGCGGCGGGCGCCGCCGCCGTCCTGCTGCTCTGGTGGAACGACACCGGGACGATCATCGGCGCCGCCCAGTGGATCACCAACGGCGCCCGGCTCTGCGGCCTGCTGGCCGGCTACACCGCGCCGGTCCTGGTGCTGCTGATGTCGCGAATACCGCTATTGGACCGGACCCTGGGCACCGACCGGCTGGCCCGCTGGCACGCCATGGGCGGACGCTACATGGTCGGCCTGGTCGTCTCCCATGTCACGCTGATCATCTGGGGCTACTCGCTCACCGACAACAGCAACGTGCTCCACCAGACCACGCAGATCGTCTTCCACTACCCGGACATGATCAAGGCGACCTGCGGCACGCTGCTGCTCTTCACCGTCGCCGTGGTCTCCGCCCGCGCCGCGCGCCGCCGGCTGCGGTACGAGACCTGGTACTACGTCCACCTGGCCACCTATGTCTCGATCTTCCTGGTCTTCTTCCACCAGCTGAGCAACGGCAACGACTTCCTCCGCGACCAGGCCGCGCGGGCCTGCTGGTACGCGCTCTACCTGGGTGCGGCGGCGGTGATCCTCTGGTTCCGCTTCGCCCTCCCGGCGCGCGACGCGCTCCGGTACCAGCTGCGGGTGGCCGAGGTGCGGACCGAGGCCCCCGGCGTCGTCTCGGTCTTCGTCACCGGCCGCCACCTGGACGAGCTGGTGGCCCGCACCCGGCCGGGACAGTTCTTCCGCTGGCGCTTCCTCGCGCCCGGCCTGGCCTGGGCCGCCAACCCCTACTCGCTCTCGGCCCCGCCGACCGACGGCTACCTGCGGCTCACCGTCAAGGAGCGCGGCGGCCACAGCGGGGCGCTGGCCGCGCTGCGCCCCGGCACCCGGGTCCTGGCCGAGGGCCCCTACGGCGCGTTCACCGCGGCCCGGCGCAGCCGGCCGAAGGTGCTGCTGCTGGCCGGCGGCGTCGGCATCACCCCGCTGCGGGCGCTGTTCGAGACCCTCCCGGCCGCTCCGGGCGACCTGACCCTGATCTACCGGGCGAGCCGGGCCGGGGACCTGGTCTTCCGCGAGGAACTGGACAGCGTCGCCGCGGCGCGCGGCGCGACCGTCCACTACCTGGTCGGGACCAGGGCCGAGATCGGCGAGCCGCTGCAGACCAGGGCGCTGCTGGGGCTGCTGCCCGACCTGCGCGAGCACGACGTCTACCTGTGCGGACCGGAGGGCCTGGTCGCCACGGCCCGCGAGGCGCTGGACACGGCGGGCGTCCCGCCGCGCCGGATCCACCACGAGTCCTTCCAGTTCTGAGCCATCCAACTGTAGGAGAGGAGCGTCCCGATGCGTCGGACGGCCCTGACCGCGGGCGGCACCGCCCTGGGCGTGCTGCTGCTGCTCGCGGCGAAGCCGCACCATGTCGGCGGCACGGACGAGTCCGCCGCGCCGGTCGTCGCCGCGCCGAAGCAGGGCGTGACCGGTCCGGCCGACGGCGTCCACAGCGTCACCGGCGGAGCGGTCCCCACGCCGCTCGGACCGGTGCAGGTGAAGGTGGTCTTCGACGGCACCAGGATCACCGGCGTGGACGTGCTGGAGGAGCCGGACAGCACCCCGCGCGACGAGCAGATCAACGCCCAGGCGGTGCCGCTGCTCACCCAGGAGACCCTGGCGGCGCAGAACGCGAACATCGACGCGGTCTCCGGCGCGACCTTCACCAGCCAGGGCTACATCGGCTCACTCCAGAGCGCCCTCGACGCCGCGAAGTGAGCCCCGGCGGGGGCTCAGGCGGGTTGTGGGGCGAGGGCGGCCAGCAGTTCGGCGACGATGGCGATGCCGTCCAGCGTCAGCACCGACTCCGGGTGGAACTGGAGTCCCGCGAAGCCCGGGCCCCGGACCGCGAACACGTCCTGGCTCGCGCTGTCGCGGCTGACCTCGATGCCGCGGGCGGCCAGCCGGTCCGCGTCGGCGTCGTCGCAGACGGCGGTGAACGTGTTGTAGAAACCGACCGTCTGCGGTCGGCCGAACAGGTCGATCTGCTCCTGCGCACCCTGGTACGGGGTGGCCTTGCGGCGCAGCGGCAGTCCCAGCGAGGCGCAGAGCAACTGGTGGCTGAGGCAGACCGCGAGCAGTCCGTCCGGGCGGCCGGTGGCCATCAGCTCGCCGATCAGGCCCTGCATCTGACGCATCTTCGGGTCGGTCAGGTCGGCCGGGTCGCCCGGGCCGGGGCCCAGCACCAGCGGTCCGCGGTGGGCGGCGACGGCCTGGTCCAGGCCGGGCCGGTCGTAGCGGCGGAGGGTGACCTCGTGGCCGAGTGAGCGCAGCAGGTGCGCCAGCATCGAGGTGAAGGTGTCCTCGCAGTCGATCACCAGGACGTGCTGTCCGCTCACGCGGACCGGGGCGGACTGCATCCGCAGCCAGAACGGCGCGAGGTTGGTCCGGCGCGCGTCCAGCGCGCTCTGCACCCGGTGGTGCTCCGCCAGCAGCGGGCGCGGGGCCGGGCGGGTGCGCTCCGCGCTCGGCGGCAGCGCGCCGATCGCGCCCAGCACCCCGGCCGCCTTGGCGTGGGTCTCGGCGACCTCGGCGTAGGGGTCGGAGTGCCGGACCAGGGTCGCGCCGACCCGGACCGCCAGCCGTCCGGTCGCCGCGTCGATGTCGGCGGTGCGGATCAGGATGGGGGAGTCCATGGTCTGCCCGCCGCCGGCGGTGCGGCCGATCAGTGCCAGCGCGCCGGCGTAGTAGCCGCGTCCGGTGGGCTCGTAGCGGGAGATCACCCGGGTGGCGTTCTGCAGCGGGCTGCCGGTGACGGTGGCGGCGAACATCGTCTCCCGGAGCACCTGCCGGACGTCGAGGGTGGTGCGTCCGCGCAGCTCGTACTCGGTGTGGGCGAGGTTGGCCATCTCCTTGAGCCGGGGGCCGAGGACCTGGCCGCCGAGGTCGCCGACGGCGCACATCATCTTCAGCTCCTCGTCCACCACCATGGTCAGCTCCTCCAGCTCCTTGGGGTCGTGGAGGAAGGTGAGCAGCGAGTCCAGCGACGGGCCGGCCGCCGGATAGCGGTAGGTGCCGGAGATCGGGTTCATCACCACCGTCCCGCCGGTCTGCCGGACATGGACCTCCGGGCTGGCGCCGACCAGTACCCGGTCGCCGGTGTGCACCAGGAAGGTCCAGTACGCCCCGCGCTCCTGCTCCAGCAGCCGGCGGAACAGGGTCAGCGCGAGCGCCGGGCGGAAGCCGTCCAGCGTCCCGGTGAAGTCACGGCGGATGACGAAGTTCGCGCCCTCGCCCCGGCCGATCTCGTCCTCGATGACCCTGCGGACGATGTCCGCGTACTGCTCGTCGTCCAGGTCGAAGCCGCCGTCCTCCAGCCGGACCGGCAGCTGCGGCAGGGCGCCGCGCAGCTCGGCCAGCGGCAGGGTGTGCGACTCGGTGATCCGTAGCGCCCGCAGCGGCGTCCCGTCGTCGCGGGCCTCGAAGCCGCGCTCGCGCAGCTGCCGGAAGGGGACCAGGGCGAGCAGGTCGTGCACCGGACGGCCGGGGGCGGGGGCCCCGGTCGGGAGCGGCAGCTCGGCGAGGGTGTCGTAGTCCTCGACCGGGCCGAACAGGATTTCGACGGTGTCCAGTGCCAGGCGCGGCGCCCGGCGGTGCAGCAGGGCGAAGGGCTCGCCGCCCTCCGCGAGCCGGGCGACCAGCGCGGCGGTGTCGGTCGGCGCGGCCGGGCGCGGCACGCGGGGCTGCGGGGTGGTCTGGTGGTGGCTGCTGTCGGTCACGGTGGTTGACCTTCCGGACGAAGTGGCGGGCGGCAGGAGCTGAGCGCTCAGGAGTTGGAGTACTGCGGTGCCGGTCGTCGTGCTCGGGGGGTCTCTGCTGGACAAACAGAACGGCCGCCCCGAAGGGCGGCCGTTGAGTCTGCGTGGGAACGCGCGATCAGTGGGCCGCCTCGGGGACGGTCCACCACCAGGAGCAGGTGTGCTGCACAGAGTGCGCGATCGGGTTCACGCTTTCGACCATAGCGGATGGAGCGGCCTGCGGGGTGCCGTTCCACCACGTGTCTCAGTCGGCGGGCAGCTGGGACAATTCCGTTGCGCGACCCCGTAGCCTTGGCAGCGTGACCGTGAACGTTGAATCCCCGGACCAGGTCCACTCCTGGCAGTCCCTTCCCGCGGCGCAGCAGCCTGAATGGCCGGACCACGAGGCTCTGCGCAAGTCCCTTGCGGACCTCGCGTCCTATCCGCCGCTCGTCTTCGCCGGCGAGTGCGACCAGCTGCGTACCCGGCTTGCGGCCGTTGCCCGGGGTGAGGCGTTCCTGCTCCAGGGCGGTGACTGCGCCGAGGCGTTCGACGGTGTCGTCGGCGGACCAGATCCGCAACAAGCTCAAGACCCTGCTGCAGATGGCCGTGGTGCTGACCTACGCCGCGTCGGTGCCGGTCGTCAAGATCGGCCGGATCGCCGGCCAGTACTCCAAGCCGCGCTCCAAGTCGACCGAGACCCGCGACGGGGTGACCCTCCCGGTGTACCGCGGCGACTCGGTGAACGGTTTCGCCTTCACCGAGGAGTCCCGCCGTCCGCGACCCGGAGCGGCTGAAGCGGATGTACAACGCCTCCGCCTCGACGCTCAACCTGGTCCGCGCGTTCACCACCGGCGGCTACGCCGACCTGCGCCAGGTCCACGCCTGGAACCAGGACTTCGTCCGCAGCTCGCCCTCCGGCCAGCGCTACGAGCGCCTGGCCAAGGAGATCGACCGCGCGCTGTCCTTCATGAACGCCTGCGGGGTCAACCCGGAGGAGTTCCGCACGGTCGAGTTCTACGCCTCGCACGAGGCCCTGGTGCTGGACTACGAGACCGCGCTGACTCGGACCGACTCCCGGACCGGCAAGCTCTACGACGTCTCCGGCCACATCGTCTGGATCGGCGAGCGGACCCGGCAGCTCGACGATGCCCACATCGAGTTCGTCTCGCAGATCAGCAACCCGATCGGGGTGAAGCTCGGCCCGACCACCACGGCCGAGGAGGCGCTGGCGCTGATCGACCGGCTCGACCCGGAGCGCGACCCCGGCCGACTCACCTTCATCACCCGGATGGGCGCCGGCATGATCCGCGACGCGCTGCCCGACGCTGGTCGAAGAAGGTCACCGCCGAGCGGCGCACCAGGTCGCCTGGATCTGCGACCCGATGCACGGCAACACCTACGAGGCCGCCAGCGGCCACAAGACCCGCCGCTTCGACGACGTCCTCGACGAGGTCAAGGGCTTCTTCGAGGTGCACCGCGCGCTCGGCACCCACCCCGGCGGCATCCACGTCGAGCTCACCGGCGACGACGTCACCGAGTGCGTCGGCGGCGGCGACGAGATCGTCTTCGAGGACGACCTCGCACCGCGCTACGAGACCGCCTGCGACCCCCGGCTCAACCGCAGCCAGTCGCTGGACCTGGCCTTCCTGGTCGCCGAGATGCTGCGCGGCTAGGGCCTGCTCGGCTGCGAATGTGACCTACGCCCCTCTCGGTACTGGTGATCTGGTGCCGAGGGGGGCTTTTCGCATGTGAACCCATTGGGTAAGGTAAGCCTTAGCTGACTCGGACTGACGTTGGCTTGTACGACTGGCCGCAGCAGAACCGGGAGTGACTTCGATGTACGTGTGCCTGTGCCATGCGGTCACCGAGCAGCGCGTGCGCGAGGAGATCGCCAACGGCGCGACCACCCCGCGCCAGGTCGCCGGAGGCTGCCGGGCCGGCACCGACTGCGGCTCCTGCGTCCGTCGGATCCAGGCGATCCTGGGGCACGAGGGCGCCCGGCCCTGCCCCACCGCCCGCCTCGCCGCCCGCCTCGGCCTCGCGGCCCCGGAGGAAGAGGCTCCCGAGGAAGCGGCCGCCTGACCGTCCGGTCCGACCGGGGTCAGCTGCTCTCCGGCTGCTCGATCAGCGACTGGATGTACAGCGGCTCGCCCAGCAGCTCCAGCAGCTCCAGCTGGGTGTCCAGGTAGTCGATGTGGTGCTCCTCGTCCTTGAGGATGGACTCGAAGAGGTTGGCCGAGGTGATGTCGCCCTTGGCCCGCATCACCACCACCCCGCGCCGCAGCCGGTCGATCGCCTCCACCTCGACCTGGCGGTCGGCCTCGAACATCTCCTTGACCGTCTGCCCGATCCGGATGTGGAAGAGTCGCTGGTAGTTGGGCAGCCCCTCCAGGAAGAGGATGCGGTCGGTCAGGATCTCCGCGTGCTTCATCTCGTCGAAGGACTCGTGCCGGGTGTACTTCGCGAGCTTCGGCCAGCCGTTGTTCTCCTGCATCTTCGCGTGCAGGAAGTACTGGTTGATGGCGGTGAGCTCGGCGGTGAGCTGCTCGTTGAGGAGTTCGATGACCTCGGGGTCGCCCTGCATGGATTGCACCCTTTCTACGCCTTTCAGGATGTTTTGGGGCATCGTTCCATCGCAGCCTGACGACTTCCAGTAAGTTCACCCTCACCCGTGGCGTCCGGCCCCCTCCGCCGCACCCTCCGCACGGCTGTGTGGCGTGATCTGTCACCATGGAGGCATGGGTCAGTCCGAGAACAAGCAGGCCAGGGCCCATCCGGACGGTTCCGGACGGTTTCCGCCGGGGCAGCGCGCGCAGCGCGGTTGGCCGGTTCTGCACTATGGCCCGGTGCCCCGGTTCAAGCCGCTCAGCTGGGACTTCCAGATCTTCGGCGCCACCGCCTCCGGCGAGAAGTACAGCTGGAACCACGAGCAGTTCATGACCCTGCCGCAGTCGACGGTCACCGCGGACTTCCACTGCGTCACCCGCTTCACCATGCTGGGCAGCCGCTGGGGCGGGATCGCCGCCGCGACGCTGCTGGAACTGGCGCCCCCGGCGCCCGGGGTCACCCATGTCATGGCCTGGGCCGAGTACGGCTACAGCGCCAACCTCCGGCTGGCCGACTTCGCGGACGCCTCCACGATCTTCGCCACCCACCGCAACGGTGACCCGCTCACCGCCGAGCACGGCTTCCCGGTCCGCCTGGTCGCGCCGATGCTCTACGCCTGGAAGGGCCCCAAGTGGGTCCGCGGGATCGAGTACATGACCGCCGACCGCCGCGGCTTCTGGGAGGAACGCGGCTACCACAACCTCGGCGACCCCTGGTCCGAGCAGCGCTACTCCTACCAGGAGCAACCCGGCGACGGCCCCGAGCCCTGATCGCGGCGATCCCGCCGCACCGGCCGGCCTGGTCCGATACGGTCCCTGGGGGAGTCCGCGAGCAGGGGGTAGACGCTGTGACCGAGCCACGGAACGAGCCGTCCACGGGCGCGCTCGAAGCCGAACGGCTGCGCCGGATGTTCCGCTTCTTCGGCGGCACCCAGTGCGCCGGTCACTCCCCGGTCTACGAGAGCCTGAGCGAAGGCATCGCGGACGACGACGGCCTGCTGTCCCTCCTCCTCGGCACACCGGACGAACAGCGCCGTCCCAGCCTCCTCTTCGCCGCGGTGAACCTGCTGCTCTCCGCACAGCCCGGCGCGCGACTGGCCTCCTACTACCCGATCCACGGAGGGCGCCGAGCGGTCGACGACCAGCTGCTCCCGGCCTTCTCCGCCTTCTGCGGCGAGCATCACGACGAGCTGGCCCGGCTGCTGTCGCAGCGATCGACCCAGACCAACGAGATCCGCCGGTGCGTGGCGCTGCGGCTCGGGGTCGAGCAGGTCCAACGCCGCTGGCCGGGACCGGTCGCCCTGGTCGAAATCGGCGCGAGCGCCGGGCTCAACCTGTTGTTCGACCGCTACCAGTACCGCCTCAACGGCGTGGCGACCGCCACCACCGAGGCCTCCCCGGTCGTCGTCTCCTGCGAGGTCCGGGGCTCCTCCGGCGGCGGTCTCCGCGGCCCGGTGCCGAGGATCACCCACCGACTCGGCATCGACCAGCACCCGATCGACCCGTCCGACCCGCAGGCCCGGGCCTGGCTGGAAGCCTTCATCTGGCCCGAGCAGACCGAGGAGCTCGCCACCCTGCGGGGCGCCGTCGACCTGGCGGCCGCGACCGCGGAGGTGAACGTGGTGCCCGGTGATGCGACCAAGGACACCGCCCGGATCCTCGCCGAGCTGCCGGGCAGCGAGCCGGTGGTCGTCTTCACCGCCTCCCTGCTCAGCTACCTCGACGCCCAGGCCCGAGCCGACTTCGTCGCCCAGCTCCACCAGGCCGCCGGCCGACGCCCGGTGGCCTGGATCTTCGCCGAGGCGCCGGGCCTGCTGGCGACCACCTCCCTCGACATCGCCGCTCTGCGCGGCCCCCTCGCCCAGCGCAACTCCCGGTACCTGGTGGGCGCCGGCCTGCGCGGTGCCGGTGAAGACCACGACCAGTTGCTCGGCCTGGCCGACCCCTACCTGCGCTGGTTCGCCCCGGCCCGGGACGACGCGGACGACTTCGGCTGGCTGCAGGACTGGTGACGGGGACATCAGAACTGGTCGTAGTCGGCGGCCAGGTGTTGCCGGACGTCGGTGGCGGCGGCGAGCTGGGCGGAAACTGGTTGCGGGTGATTGTTCCGGTCGGCAGGATCGGGCCATGGAACAGCCTGCCGAGATCCTCACCTACGACCTGGTCACCCTGCGCCGTTACCGTCCCGAGGATGTGGACGAGTTGGACCGGGTGATCGTCGAGTCGCTGGAGCATCTGAAGCCGTGGATGCCGTGGGCGAACAGCCACACCCGGGACACCGCGCGCGACTACCTCGACCGGGCCGAGCGGGAGTGGGGCTCGGGCAAGGCCTACAACTATGCGATCACCACCGGCGGGGCCATCCTGGGCAGTTGCGGCCTGATGCGGCGGATCGGCCCCGGCGGGCTGGAGATCGGCTACTGGATCCGCCCGGAGCAGACCGGGCGCGGCCTGGTCACCATGGCCGCAGCCGCGCTCACCCGGCAGGCCTTCGAGCTGCCCGGCACCACCCACGTGGAGATCCACCACAACCCGGCCAACACGGCCAGCGGCGCGATCCCGCGCCGGCTCGGCTACGCGGTCGTCGCCGCCCGCGCCGCCCGGCCCGGGGGAGCCGGGCGAGCAGGCGCCCGAGACGGTGCACCGGATCGATCGCCCCGGGGACCTGCGGCTGCACTGACGGCGGGTCACCAGCGGTTGCGGTGCAGGACCTCGGAGACGGGGCGGCGGTGGACCGGGGCGAAGTCGTCCAGGGGCCAGCCGACCGGGATGACGGCGAAGGTGTGGACGCCGGAGGGGATGCCCAGGGCGGTCTTCCATTCGCGCTCCAGCATCAGGTGCCAGAGCGTCAGCTGCGCTCCGAGGCCGAGGGTGCGCGCGGTCAGCAGCAGGTTCTGCACGCCCGGGTAGACGCTGGCCGCCTCCGCCAGCGTGGTCATCCGTCCGCCGCGGGCGGCGAGCCGGCCCAGGCCGGCGGTGCCCAGCTGGGTCACCATGCCGCGCAGCCCGTCCAGGTCGGAGCTGATCTTCGGCGCCCGGTAGCAGGGGATGACCAGCGCCGGGGTGTCCGCGAAGTGGTCGCGCTGGTACTCGATCTCCTCGCGCACCAGTTCGTAGCTCGGCTCGTCCATCGAGGCGGGGACGATCCGGCCGATCGAGCTCAGGTAGGCGTCGACGCAGCGGGTCCACAGCGGGGCGAGGGTGGCGATGACCTGGCGGTCCGTCACCACGAGGTACTCGTACTCCTGGGCGTGGGCCCCGGTCGGACCGTAGACGGCGGCCTGGACCAGCCGTTCCAGCAGGTCGTCCGGCACCGGTTCGGTGCTCAGCCGACGCATGGCCCGCATGGTCGACATGCTCTCGAAAAGGTCATTCGGGGCAGGTGAGCTCATGCGCCCGAAGCCTACCGAGCGACCCCCGCCGCACTGTGGGCGGGGGCCGTTCGACACACCGAGTCAGAACAGCGAGATCGTCACCGTACTGCCCTGGTCGGCCTGGGAGTTGCCGGACGGGCTCTGGTCGGCCACGGTCGGGTTGCCGAAGGGCATGAACCGGTGCACCTTCACCTTGAAGCCGGCCGCCGTCAGCGCCGCCCTGGCCTGGGCCTCGGTGTCGCCCGACACGTCCGGCACGGTCACCTGCACCGGTCCGGAGGAGATGGTGAGGATCACCGTCGAGCCCGCCGCCGCGCTGGGGCCGTTCGGGCTCTCGCTGGCCACGGACCCGCCCGGCACGCCGGAGTTGACCTGGCCCGCCTGGATCTGGACGTTGAAGCCCGCCGCCTGGAGGTCCCCGGTGGCCTGGTCCTGGGTCTCGCCGACGACGTTCGGCAGGGCCACCGGTGCCGGCCCGGAGCTGACGACCAGGTTGACCACCGTGTTCGGCGCCTCCGCGGTGCCGCTCGCGGGGTCGGTGCTGACCACGTCGCCCTGGGCGGTGCTGCTGCTCTGCTGGGTGACCGCGCCCGGCGTCAGGCCGACCGCGGTGATGGCCGCCTGGGCGGCCGACAGCGACTTCCCGGCCACGTCCGGCACCTTGGGACGGTTCGGGCCCTTGGAGACGTCCAGGGTCACCGTCGAGTCCTTGCGCACCCGGGAGCCCGCCCCCGGGTCGGTGGCGATCACCTGGCCGGCCGGGACGGAGCTGCTGAACTCCGGCGTCGCGCTCACCGACAGCCCGTCGGCGGTCAGCTGCTGCTGGGCTGCGCTCTGGGAGAGGCCGACCACGCCGGGCATGGTGGTGTAGAGCGCGTTGTTCAGCGCCCAGGTCGCGCCGCCGACGATCAGCGCCAGCACCACCAGCACCGTCAGCGGCAGCGCCCAGCGGTTCCGGCGGCCCTTGGACCGGCCGCCGCCGGGCCCGCCCCGGCGCGGGGGCGGCGGGGCGAACTGCTCCGGCTCCTCGCGCCGGGGCATGATCAGGTCCGGCGGCAGGTCGCGCATGTTCGGCATGATGCTGGTGCGGTTCAGCTGCGCCTCGAGGCCCGGGTCGGGCGGCAGCGGCCCGGGCAGGCCGGCCGGCAGCACCGTGGTCCGGTCCGCGACCGCCTGCACGCCGGGGACGGGGGCGGTGCCGGGGACGCGCAGATGCAGCGTCGCGCCCGGCTCGGCGTCCAGCTGCTGCTGGGTCAGACCGGGCCGGATCTGCTGGAGGGTGGCCAGCAGCTCCACCGCGTCGCGCGGCCTGCGGTCGGCGTCGCGGGCCGTGGCCGCCAGCACTATGGCGTCCAACTGCGGGGCCAGGCCCGGCAGCAGGCTGGACGGCGGCGGGACGTCGTTGCTCATCGCCTGGTAGAGGACCTGCATCGGGGACTCGCCCTGGTGCGGCTTGCTGCCGGTCAGCATCTCGAACATCATCACGCCGCAGGCGTAGACGTCGGTGCGCGGATCGGTGGCGCCCTGCTCGATCTGCTCCGGGGCCAGGTAGGCGACGGTGCCCATGACCTGACCGGAGGTCACCGCGCTGTCCCCGCTCATCGCCCGGACCAGCCCGAAGTCGGCGACCTTGACCCGGCCGTCCTCGCTGAGCAGCACGTTCTCCGGCTTCACATCGCGGTGCACCAGCCCCGCGCGGTGCGCTGCCCCGAGCGCGGCGAGGATCGGCTCCAGGACGTCCAGCACCATCCGCGGGCTCAGCGCGCCCCGGTCCCGCAGCAGGTCGCGCAGGGTCCAGCCGGGCACGTACTCCATGGTCAGGAAGACCACCCCGTTGTCCGCGCCCTGGTCGTAGACGTTGACGACATTGGGGTGCGACAGCCGGGCGACGGCCTTGGCCTCGCGGATGAAGCGGTCGGTGAAGTTCGGGTCCGAGGCCAGACCGGTGTGCATGGCCTTGAGCGCGACGACCCGGTCGAGCCGGGTGTCCATGGCGCGGTAGACCGTGGCCATGCCGCCGACGGCGATGCGTTGCTCGACCCGGTAGCGGCCGTCGAGCATCCGCCCGAGGAGGGGGTCGTGCAGGGTCGTGTCCATCCCACCGAGTTTAGAGGGCCGGAAGGGCCCCGGACGCTGAGGGGCGACACGATCGTTGCGCAACGGTAAGAACCGCGCCGCCGCCGTGCCGCTTCCCCCTCAGCCTCCTCCCGGGCCGCCTGCGGGGCCGATGGGGGCCTCCTCCGCTCAGAACGCGGGCGCCTCCGGGTCGAACTCGGCGCGCCCGGCCATCGGCGAGGACGCCTCTGCGTGGAAGCGCCGGGGGATCCGGCCGGCCCGGTACGCCAGCCGGCCGGCCTCGACCCCGCGCCGCATCGCCTCCGCCATCAGCGCCGGCTCCTGGGCGCGGGTCACCGCTGTGGCGAGCATCACCGCCGCGCAGCCCAATTCCATGGCCAGCGCGGCATCGGAGGCGGTGCCCGCACCGGCGTCGAGGATCACCGGCACCCCGGCCCGCTCCACGATCAGCTGGAAGTTGTGCGGGTTCCGGATACCCAGGCCCGAGCCGATCGGCGAGCCCAGCGGCATCACCGCGGCGCAGCCGACGTCCTCCAACTTCCGTGCCAGTACCGGATCGTCATTGGTGTAGGGGAGGACCACGAAGCCGTCGTCCACCAGCGTCTCGGCGGCGTCCAGCAGTTCGACCGGGTCGGGGAGCAGCGTCCGCTCGTCCGCGACCACCTCCAGTTTCACCCAGTTCGTACCGAGCGCCTCGCGGGCCAGCCGGGCGGTGAGCACGGCCTCGCCCGCGGTGAAGCAGCCGGCGGTGTTCGGCAGCACCTGGATGCCCGCCCGCTGCAGCACCTCCAGCACCGAGCCGCGCGCCGCCGGGTTGATCCGGCGCATGGCGACGGTGGTGAGCTCGGTCCCGGAGACCCGGAGCGCCTGCTCCAGCACCTCCAGGCTGGGCGCGCCGCCGGTGCCCATGATCAGCCGCGAGCCGAAGCCGCGGTCGGCGATGGTGAGGATGTCGTCGGCCATCGTGGCTCAGCCTCCCTGGACGGCGGTGAGGATCTCGACCCGGTCGCCGGCGGCGAGCACGGTCCCGGCCCAGGCGCTGCGCGGGACGACGGCCTCGTTGACGGCGGCGGCCACGCCCGAGGGCGCGGCGCTGAGGTCGGCGACGACCTCGGCCAGGGTGGTGCCGGGCGCGATCTCGCGCGCGGCGCCGTTGACGCGGACGGGAAGCGCTGTCAGCGGCTGCGAAGTGATGGGCTGGGACGTCATCGGAGGGCCTCCGGGGCGGGAGTGGCGGAGCGGTGGAAGCGGGCGGGGGTGAACGGGGCGGCCTCGGCCGCGAGTACGCCGGTGGCCAGGTAGCCGCCGACGCTGTCAGCGGTGACCGGGGTGAGCAGCACCCCGTTGCGGTGGTGCCCGGTCGCGGCGACCAGCCCGGGCAGGGCGGTCGGGCCGAGCAGCGGGGCGTTGTCGGGGGTGCCGGGGCGCAGGCCCGCGCTGCTCTCCTGCAGCGGCAGCTCGGTGATCCCGGGGAGCAGTTCATGGGCGTCGCGCAGCAGTTCGTAGACGCCGCCGGCGGTGACCACGGTGTCGAAGCCCTGCTCCTCCATGGTCGCGCCGACCACCAGCTCGCCGTCGGCGCGCGGCACCAGGTAGAGGTGGACGCCCTTGACCACGGCCCGCAGGTTGCGGGAGAGGAACGGCTGTCCGAAGGCGCTGCTCATCCGCAGCCGCAGGATCTGTCCCTTGACCGGGCGGACCGGCAGCCGCGCCTCGACCGGGATCCCGGGCAGCTCGCCGGACCAGCAGCCGGCCGCGAGCACTGTCTGCCCGGCGCTGAGCAGCGCGCCGTCCTCGGTCCGGACGCCGGTGGCCCGGTCGCCGTCCACGGTGAGCTCGGCGGCCCGGGCCCGGCGCAGGGTGACCCCGGCCCGGACGCAGGCCTCGACCAGGGCCGTGCCCAGTCGCCGACCGTCGACCTGGTGGTCCCCGGCCACCAGCAGCCCGCCGCGCACCGACGGCGCCAGCATCGGTTCGAGCCGGCGGCAGTCGCGTCCGCCCAGCCACTCCGAGGCCAGCCCCAGCCGCTGCTGGAAGGCGAGCAGTTCGCGCAGCTCGGCGCGGTCGTCGGCGTCCAGGGCGACGGCGAGGGTGCCGCAGGCCCGGTAGCCGGTGTCCAGGCCGGTGGCCTCGGTCAGCTCGGCGGCGAAGTCCGCCCAGCGGTCGTTGGAGGCGATCCCGAGGCGCAGCAACTGCTCCTCGCCGTACTGGAGTTCGGTGACCGGGGCGAGCATCCCGGCGGCGACCCGGTTGGCGCCGCGGCCCGGTTCGGGGTCGAGCACGGTGACGTCCAGGCCGCGCTGCGCCGCCCGCCAGGCGACGCCGAGGCCGATGATGCCGCCGCCGACGACCAGCACGTCACCGTGGGTCCGTTCACTGCGCGTCCGTTCGGCGGGGTCTGCGCTTTCGGCGCGTGCCAACTGTCCTGCGCTCCCTTCGCCGGCATGATCCGGATCAGGTTCGGACGGTCGCGGACCGTGGGCGTCACCGCCCGGACATCCGCCTCTCAGCCCGGACCGCCGGGCTCCCGTGATTGCGCAACCCACTGTAGTCCTCACTGTTCGAGCCCAGCCGTTCGAGCCTCTCGTTCGAGCCCGGCCGTACAGTGGCCGGGGGCCGGACGCAGCGTTCCGCGCCGGAGCGCCGCAGGGCGCCGGACCGAGGAGTCGAGAGTGGAGCGGATCGTCGTGGTGGGGGCCGGGACGGCGGGGCTGCAGACCGCCGTCGCGCTGCGCGAGCGGGGATACGACGGGGGCCTGGTGCTGCTCGGGGCCGAGGCGCACCCCCCGTACGACCGCCCGCCGCTGTCCAAGGACGTGCTCCTCGGCAAGGCCGAGCACTCCCGCTTCGAGGTCGACTACGACGCCCTGCGGATCGACCTCCGGCTCGGCCGGCCCGCCCGCAGCCTCGACAGCGACCGGCGACTGCTGCACACCGAGGAGGGCGAGCTGCCCTACGACCGGCTGGTCCTCGCCACCGGCGCCGCGCCGATCACGCTGCCCGGTCGGCCCGCCGATTCCCACCTGCTGCGCACCCACGACGACGCGCTCCGGCTCAAGGCCGCGCTGCGCCCCGGCGTACGGGTGGTGATCGTCGGCGCGGGCTGGATCGGTGCGGAGGCGGCGACCGTCGCCCGGCAGCTCGGCTGCGCCGTCACCGTGGTCGAGGCGGCCGACGCGCCGCTGGCCGGGGCGCTCCCGGCCGAGCTCGGCGAACGCACCCGCGCCTGGTACGCCGAGGCCGGCGTCGGGCTGCGCACCGGCGTCGCCGTGAGCGGCTTCGACCAGTCCTCCGGTACGGCCGGCACGGTGGTCCGGCTGGCCGACGGCAGCGAGCTGGCCGCGGACGTGGTGGTCGTCGGCATCGGCGCCCGGCCGGACACCGGCTGGCTGGCCGGCTCCGGCGTCGCCCTCGACCCGCAGGGCGCGGTCGCCGCCGACGACCGGCTGCGGACCACGGCCGAGGGCGTGCTCGCGGTCGGCGACTGCGCCTCCTTCCCCTCCGCCCGCTACGGCCTGCGGCTGGCCGTGCACCACTGGGACAACGCGCTCCAGGGGGCCAGGGTCGCCGCGGCCAACGCCCTGGGCGAGGACGAGACCTACGACCCGGTGCCCTACTTCTGGTCCGAGCAGTTCGGCCGGATGGTCCAGTACGCCGGTCGGCCCGCCCCCGGCGACGACCTGCTCTGGCGCGAGGACGCGGCCGCGGCTGGCTGGACCGCGATCTGGCTGCGCGGCGACGTTCCGGTGGCGCTGCTCACCGTCGACCGGCCGCGTGACCTGGCCCAGGGACGGCGGCTGCTGGAGCGCGGCACCCCGCTCGACCGGACCCGGGCGGCCGACCCGTCGGTGCAGCTCAAGGCCGCCGTCGCCGGCTAGCCGAAGAGCCGAGCGGCGCGGCCTCGGCGACCGCGGAAGCGCCCGCACGGACGCCCGCCGGGCCGTCCGTGGTGCACAACGGCGCTCCGGGATGGCAGTCTGGGGGTGTGAGCCAGATTGATCCCAAGATTGACGCCCTGATTCCCGAGTGGATGTACATCCCCGACATCGCCGAGCAGTGGGGGGTGGTGGTGACCAAGGTCCGGCGACTCGTCGACGACCGCACGCTGATCGGCGTCCGACGCGGCGAGAACAACGCGCTGCAGGTCCCGGCCGCCTTCATCGGCCCCAACGGCACCGTCAAGGGCATCTGCGGCCTGCTGACGCTGCTCCGCGACAGCGGCTTCTCCGATGAGGAAGCCCTGGAGTGGCTGTTCACCGAGGACCCGTCGCTGCCCGGCACCCCCGCCCAGGCGCTGAACGAGAACCGCGGCACCGAGGTCAAGCGCCGCGCCCAGGCGATGGCCCTGTGACCGTCGCCGCGCTGCGCTCGGCCCGGCTGTACCTGTGCACCGACGCGCGCCGGGAGCAGGGCGACCTCGCCGAGTTCCTGGACGCGGTGCTGTCCGGCGGCGTGGACATCGTCCAGCTGCGGGACAAGGGCCTGGAGGCCCGGCAGGAGCTGGAGTTCCTGGAGGTCTTCGCCGAGGCCTGCCGTCGGCACGGACGGATGCTCGCGGTGAACGACCGCGCGGACGTCGCCCACGCGGCCCGGGTCGCGCACTCGCCCCGGCCCGAGGTGCTGCACCTGGGCCAGGACGACCTGCCGGTCCCCGCCGCCCGCGCGATCCTCGACCCGGACGTGCTGATCGGCCGCTCCTGCCATGCCGAGTCCGAGGTGGACACGGCCCTGCTGGAGCCCGGGGTGGACTACTTCTGCACCGGCCCGGTCTGGCCGACGCCCACCAAGCCGGGACGGCACGCGCCCGGCCTCGGCCTGGTCGAGTACGCCGCCAAGCGCACCGCCGAGAGCGGTTCCGAGCGGCCCTGGTTCGCGATCGGCGGGATCGACGCCGGCAACCTCGACCAGGTGCTCGACGCCGGCGCCCGCCGGGTGGTCGTGGTCCGCGCGCTGACGGCCGCGGCCGATCCGCACGCCGCCGCCGTCGACCTGGCCCGCCGGGTGCGCGAGCGCGACTGAGCGGCTCCCCTGCCCGATGAGGCCCTGCTCGACGGGGTCCTGCCCGCTGGGGCCGGAACCGCCCGATGGAGCTAGTACCGCCTCGCCGTCGCTGCGTCGGCGAGGCGGTGCAGCGCCCGGCGGGCCCGCTCGTCCACGATCGGGGCCTCGTCCAGCGCCCCCAGCGACTCCCGCAGCAGCGCCGTGATCCGGGCCTCCACCCGCTCCGGCGCGCCGCTGGCGGTGATCACCGACCGCAGCAGGTCGATCTCCGGCTCACGCGGCTCGGGCGCGCCCAGCAGGTCGTCGATCAGCCGGGCGTCCGCCGCCGAGCAGTCGGCCAGCGCCTCGGCGACCAGCACGCGTGCTGCTTGCCCTCGCGCAGGTCGTCGCCGGCCGGCTTGCCGGTGACGGCCGGGTCCCCGTACACCCCGAGCACGTCGTCGCGCAGCTGGAAGGCCTCGCCGAGCGGCAGCCCGTAGGCCCCGTAGGCGGTGACCAGCGCCGCGGTCGGCCGCCGGCCAGTGCCGCGCCGAGCTGCAGCGGGCGCTCGACCGTGTACTTCGCCGACTTGTAGTGGATCACCGTCGCGGCCCGCTCGACGGATCTCCGTCCGGGTGCGTGGTGGCGGCGGCGGCCTGCGCCAGCACGTCCAGGTACTGGCCGGCCATCACCTCGGACCGCATCAGGTCGAACAGCGGCCGGGCCGCGGCGCACCGCCGCCCGGTCGCAGACCGCAGTCGGCCGAACATCTCGTCGCACCAGGTCAGCAGCATGTCCCCGAGCAGCATCGCGGCGGCCGCGCCGTACTGCGCCGCCGTCGCCCTCCCAGCCGCCGGCCGGGTGCAGCGCCTCGAAGCGCCGGTGCACCGCCGGCAGCCCGCGCCGGGTGTCGCTAGCCGTCCATTAGTCGTCGTGGATCAGCGCCGACGCCTGCAGCAGCTCCAGCGCCGCCGCAGCGGCCACCGCCCCCTCGTCCCGGGCGTCGCCGCCCGCGCCGCGCCAACCCCAGTAGCAGAAGGCCGGACGCAGCCGCTTGCCGCCGTCGAGCAGGAAGTCCCGGAGCGACGGCCGTCACCGGGCCGAGCTGCGGGGAGATCATCGACAGCTGGGCGTCCTTGCCGTCCAGGAACCGGACCAGCGCGGCGTCGACCCGCTCGCGCAGCCGCTCCTCGTCGACGGGGTTGGCCGCGGCGGCGAGGACGCCGAGATTGCCGAGGGCGTCGAGGGGGTGGGACGGGCGGGTGAGGGGCACCGGTGATCTCCGAGCAGTACGCGGAAAACCAGCGTAACCCGAGGGGTCGGCGGGGCTCGGGAGCCCTCCCCGGCTGTGGGCCGACTGTTCGGCCGCCAAGCCATATCACCCTTTGGACGAAGTTTAGAATTACCGTCCGCAGACGGATAACCTGCAGACATGGCTCTAGGGATCCCCAGCACCGGACAGACCGTGCGATCTCCATCCGCGAGCTCCTGGCGGCGGGGACCCGCTCCTACTCGTTCGAGTTCATGCCGCCCCGCAGTGCGGAGGCGGAGGTCGGGCTCTGGAAAGCGATCCGCCGACTCGAGGCGCTGTCGCCGACGTTCGTCTCGATGACCTACGGCGCCGGCGGCTCCACCCGGGGACGCACCGTCAACATCACCGGGCGGATCACCCAGGAGACCACGCTCACCACCGTCGCCCATCTGACGGCGGTCGACCACAGCGTCGCCGAACTGCGGAACATCCTCGGCCGCTACGCCGACGCAGGGCGTGCGCAATGTCCTCGCGCTGCGCGGCGACCCGCCCGGCGACCCGCTGGGCCCCTGGGTGAAGCACCCCCAGGGCGTCGACTACGCCGCGGAACTGGTGCGCCTGGTCAAGGAGTCGGGCGACTTCTGCGTCGGCGTCGCGGCCTTCCCGGAGATGCACCCGCGCTCGCCCGACTGGGACAGCGACATCCGCCACTTCGTGGACAAGTGCCGGGCCGGCGCCGACTATGCGATCACCCAGATGTTCTTCGAGGTCGAGAGCTACCTGAGCTTCCGCGACCGGGTCGCGGCGGCCGGGTGCGAGATCCCGATCATCCCGGAGATCATGCCGATCACCACGATCCGCTCGCTGGAGCGCATTCCCACGCTCAGCACCGCGGTCATCCCCCAGGAGTTCAGCGACCGGATGCTGGCCCACCGGGACGACCCGGCCGCCGTGCGGGCCATCGGCATCGAGCATGCGACCGACATGTGCCGTCGGCTGATCGCCGAGGACACCCCTGGCCTGCACTTCATGACCATGAATTTCTCCATGGTCACGTCTGAGATCTACCAGAACCTCGGCCTGCACCGACCGGGCTGACGATTCCCCCGGTGCCAGCGGGTACGGTGTGCGTCACGCGCCCCGCTGAGCACTGAGGTAGGTAGGCCTTGAACGTCGGACTCGCGGTGCTGTATCCCGCGTTCGCGGTGGTGGCCGTGTGGCTGCTCGGGGAACTGCTGCTGCAGTTCCGGGCCCCGGTGCACTGGCGGGCGCTGGCGCTGCTGGGCTTCCTCGGCCTGGTGGACGGAGTGCAGTCGGGCACGGTGGCGGTGATCGCGGGCGGGGTGGTCGCGTTCGGGGCCGGACAGTTGCTGGTGACCCGCGCCGTCAAGCGCGGCTCGGGACCGCACTGGTCGCTGCGCGGCCGGGACGGCTCGCTGCCGGGGCCGCTGGCCCGGCTGCCGCTGCTGGGCCGGGTCTTCCCGGCCGGGGAGGTTCCGGAGCCGGGCGAGGTCACCCCGGTCGAACGGGTGGGCACGGTCGGCCCGATCGAGGTCGAGGAGACGCCCGCGCTGCTCACCGTCGAGCTGGAGGAGGCGTCGTCGGAGCCCCCGTTCCAGTCACAGTCACTGCTGCAGCTGCAGCCGCAGCCGCAGCCGCAGCCGCAGTACGCGGAGCAGGGGTACGGGCAGCAGCCGCAGTACGCCGATCCCTACGGCTACGGCCAGCAGGGATACGCCCAGCAGGCATACGCGGAGCAGGCATACGGGCAACAGGGATATCCGGAGCAGCCGTACGCCCAGCAGTACGGGCAGCAGCAGTACGGGCAGCAGCAGTACGGGCAGGAGCAGTACGGCCAGGAGTACGCCCAGCCGCAGCAACTGCCGTACCAGCGGGACGACTACGACAGCACCGGCTACAACCCCCAGGGGACGTACCAGTACGACCAGCAGGACCAGCAGGCCCAGTACGAACAGCAGTACCCGCAGCCCCAGCCGAACCAGCCGAACCAGCAGTACCAGGAGTACGGGCAGCAGCCGCCGCCCGAGTACTGGAACTACGGCTGAGCACGGCCGGTCACGGCGTGCCGATCAGCTCCGCGGTCACCGTCGCCGACATCCCCACCCGGGCCAGCCCGCCGCCCGGGTGGGCCGCGCCGCCGACCCGGTAGAGGCCGGGGAAGGGCGTGCGGTTGTCCGCCCGGAGGAAGGCGCCGCCGGCGCCGGCCAGCGCCGGGCCTGGCACGGAGCCGCCTGGGGCACCGGTCTCCCGCTCGGTGTCGGCCGGGGTTCGCAGCTCCCGCCACAGCACCCGCTCGCGCAACTCGGGCGCGGCGTGCCCCAGTACGGCGTCCGCGTAGGCGGCCGCGGACTCCGCCGACCAGGGCAGCTGCTGCGGTCCCTGGCCGGCCGCCGGGACGGTCACGGTGAGGATCGCGGTCTCGTGCCCCTCCGGTGCCAGCGTGGCGTCCGCCGGGCGCAGCACCTGCACGGTGGGGCGGTCGTACAGCCGCGCCGGGGCGCCGAAGAGCGCGTCCAACTCCGCCCTCCGGTCGGCGGCGTGGACGACGGTGCGGTGCGGGGTGCCGGGCGGCCGGGCGCCGCGCAGGGCGAGCAGCATGCTGAAGCGGCCAGGGGCGGCGGGCTCCTGTTCCGCTGCGTCCGGCTGCGGGCGGGCGAGCACCCGGGCCCGGGTGTCGGCGACGACGACGTCCGCCTCCAGGGTGCTGCCGTCGGCCAGCAGCACGCCGGTGGCCCGGTCCTCGCCCAGCACCCCGGTCACCGGCGCGTCGAAGCGCAGTTCGACCTTGCGTTGCTCGCAGCGGCGCAGCACGGCGTCGGCGAGGGCGCGCATTCCGCCGGTGACGTACCAGACACCGAAGCTCTGCTCCATGTACGGGATCACGGTCAGCGAGGCCGGGGCCCGGCGCGGGTCGAAGCCGAAGCGCAGTGCGTACTCGTCGAGCAGTGCGGTCAGTCCGGGCAGCCGGAGTTCGCGCTCGGCGACCTCGGCCACGGTGGCGGCCGGCCGGCCGAGCGGCCAGCGCCGCTTCAACGGGAGGTACGGGTCGCGGTGCAGCGGGGCGGGGTCGGCCGGCAGCGGCTCCTCCAGCAGCGGGCGCCGGGTGGCCTCCCACACGCCGCGCCCGCGCTCCAGCAGCTCGCCCCAGCGGGTTCCGGCCTCCTGGCCCAGGGCCTCGTCCAGGGCCCGGACGACCTTCGCCCGGGAGGCGTTGGCCAGGTCGAAGCGGGTCCCGTCAGGCAGGACGTGGGTGCTGCCGGGGTCGACCGGCAGCAGCTCGACCTCGTCCTCCAGCCGGGTGCGGCCGGTCTTCAGCATCAGGTCCCGGTAGACCGCCGGGAGGGTCAGCAGGGTCGGGCCGGTGTCGAAGCGGAAGCCCTCCCGCTGGTACTGCCCGAGCATTCCCCCGTGGGTCGGGCCCGCCTCGCAGACGGTGACCCGGTGTCCGACCGTCGCCAGCCGTGCCGCGGTCGCGAGTCCGCCCATACCTGCGCCGATGACGACGATTCGTGCCATGGCAGACGATCCTATGCGCTGACGCCCACGCGTCCGCGAGCGCCCACCCGCGCCTCGCGTCGCTCGCGGCGGCGGCGCCAGAAGCGGCGGATCCGCGAGAAGGTGAGCACGACCAGCAGCAGCCCCAGCGCCAGCAGCACCCCGGCGACCACGGCGGCGGCGACCGGATGGAAGATCGCGAGCACCACCACCCCGGCCACCAGCAGCTCCTCCACCAGGCTGGTCAGGATGTTGCTGAAGGGCTCCGGCGAGGCGTTCACCCCCAGCCGCAGGCTCGCCTTGACCACATGGCTGGCCAGCGCGGTGGTGCCGCCCAGGGCCCCGGCGGCGATCTCGCCGAGCGAGCCGTGTGCGTGCCCGGCGATCAGCGCGGCCACGGTCGCCCCGGCGATCGGCCGGATCACGGTGTGCACGGCGTCCCAGGCCGAGTCCACATAGGGGATCTTGTCGGCGACGACCTCGCAGAGGCAGAGCACCGCCGCGACCAGCAGCACGTCCGTCCGCTCCAGGGCCGAGGGGACGGCGGCGATGTGGTCGAAGCGGCCGAACAGGCCGAGCAGCAGCACCACGGCATAGGCGTTGATGCCGCTGGCCCAGCCGCTGGTGAAGATCAATGGAATGACAGACATGCCGGCCCCCTGGTTCGATCACGGCACACGCTAGCGGAGGGCACCGACACTCCGCTGCACCGGCCGGGTTCCGCACCGGGACCGGGACCAAGATCTCTGAGTATCCGTACCCAGGTGTACCCAGGGGAACGGATGAGTAGCCGAACGGATACGCCGCGACCTGCGGGAAGGGCAGAGTTGTGGTCACCGGGAAGGAGCTGGGGACCGCAGGGTCCACCTGGTCCGCCATCCGGGGAAGGCATGCGATCACCGGTCGCGAACGTCGACGGGGGGCTCTCCCACCAGGGGAGCAACGGGGGCGTTCGACGGGGGACCGGGGACCGTGTGCCGTACGACTGGCCAGGCGCTGCACCGCCGACACGGGGCGGCGGAGCAGCCGCCCGGCCAGGGCGCGGCCCACCGGCGGGGTCGGGGGACCTGAATACCGGTGGGGCGGGGGCGAGGGGGGACCAGGGGGAGGGGCGGCGTCTGCGCGCCGGCGGAGGGGATCCGTCGGGACCCGGGCGCCGCTCCGTCGTTCCCGCCCGCGCCGGGCCGTGGCCCGCCGCGCCGGGCGGTTCAGAGCAGGCTGAAGTCCGGGGCCGGGGCGGGTACGGCCTCCGTGGACGCCGCTGCCGCGAGCCGGCGCACCGCCTCCCGGGAGACCTCCGGCGGCTGGGCGTAGGGCAGTCGGACGAAGCGCTCCAGCACCCCGTCCACCCCGAAGCGCGGTCCCGAGCCGATCCAGACGCCGAAGCGCTGGGCCGCCGTCGCCAGCGCGCTGCCGCCCGGTCCGTCCTCGCCGGTCCGCACCCACAGCGACAGGCCGCCCTGCGGCACCCGGAAGATCCAGTCGGGCAGCGCCTCGCGCACCGCCGTGACCAGCGCGTCCCGCTGCTCGATGACGCGGTGCCGCTGGAACGCCAGTACCTCGGGCAGGCTCTCGGTCAGCAGCTGCCGGACGGCCAGCTGCTCCACCAGCGGCGAGCAGACGTCGAGGCTGGCGCGGTCCGCCGCGAGCCGCTGGACCAGTTCCGGACGTGCCCTGATCCAGCCGATCCGCAGCCCGCCCCAGAAGGTCTTCCCGGCCGAGCCGACGGTGATCACGCTGCCGGTGCGGTCGAAGGCCGCCAGCGGCAGCGGCAGCGGGGTCTCCGGGTCGAGCGAGAGCTCCACCATGGTCTCGTCCACGATCAGCTGGGTGCCGGTGGCCCGGGCCAGCGAGACCAGCTCGGCGCGCTGCTCCTCCGGCATCACCAGGCCGGTCGGATTGTGGAAGTCCGGGATGACGTACGCCAGCGAGGGCGCCGCTGCGCGCAGCGTGCCGGCCCAGGCGTCCAGCCGCCAGCCGTCCTCGGCCAGCGGCACCGGCACCGGCCGCGCCCCGCCGAGGCGGATGGCCTGCAGGGCGTTGGCGTAGCTGGGGGACTCGACGGCGATCCGCTCGGCGGGTCCGGCCAGCTGCCGCAGCAGCAGCGACAACGCCCCGGCCGCGCCGTTGGTCACCATGATCTGGTCCGCCGTCGTGGGCAGCCCGCGCTGCACGAAGCGGTCGGCGACGGCCTGACGCAGCACCTGGAGCCCGAGCGGGAAGTCCCCGTGGGTCCGGGTGTAGGCGGGGAGCTCGGCGACCGCCGCGGTGAGCGCGGCGGTGATCCACGGCTCCGGGGCGGACAGTGCCGCAATGCCGAGGTCGATCACCCCGCCGCCGTCGGTCGGGAACGGCGAGAGGCCCGCCACCGGCATCGGCCGTCCGGCGGGCAGGGCGGTCCAGCTGCCCGCGCCCCGGCGGCTGGCCAGGAAGCCCTCGGTGCGCAGCACCTCGTAGGCGGCGGCGACCGTGGTCCGGCTCACCCCGAGCACGGTGGACAGCTCGCGCTCGGCCGGGAGCCGGGTGTCGACCGGCACCCGCCCGTCCAGCACCAGCGTCCGCAGCGAGCCGGCCAGCGAGCGGTAGGCGCTGTCGCGGCCCCGCTGCCAGACGCCGAGCGTGCGGTCCAGTTGCGCCGCGCTGATGGCGGATCGTGGGGCCATGGCCAGTCCACCCTTCCTCGATTGGCTATGGAGAAGCAGTCCAATGCTCTCCAGACTGGCAGCGGCACGCACATCCAAGCAAGGGGGAGCAGTTCCATGGCCCGACGCCTCGTCCAGCTCTACATCGGTCTCGTCCTCTACGGCGGCAGCATGGCCCTGCTGATCCGCGCCGCCCTCGGACTCGATCCCTGGGACGTCTTCTGCCAGGGCCTGACCCGGCACCTCCCGCTGTCCTTCGGGGTGATGACCATGGTGATCGGCGCGGCCGTGCTGCTGCTGTGGATCCCGCTGCGCCAGCTCCCCGGCGTCGGCACGGTCAGCAACGTCTTCGTCATCGGCCTGGCGGTGAACGAGGCGCTGGCCCTGCTGCCGACCCAGCACGGGCTGCCGTTGCGGATCGCGTTCATGGTCGGCGGCATCGTCCTGAACGGCGTCGCCGGCGGGCTCTACATCGGCGCGCGGCTCGGTCCCGGCCCCCGGGACGGGCTGATGACCGGCCTCTGCCGGCGCACCGGGTACTCGGTCCGGGTGGTCCGCACCTCGATCGAGGTGACCGTGCTGGTCGTCGGGGTGGTCATGGGCGGCAGCGTCGGCGTCGGCACGGTGGCCTACGCGCTGGCGATCGGCCCGCTGGTCCAGTTCTTCCTGCCGCTGTTCTCGGTGCCCGCGCCCACCGCCGCCCCGGCTCCCGATCCGCTGGTGAACGCGCAGGTCAGCGTCGGTCCGTAGGGCGACGCCGGGGGCGTTGTCAGTGGCGGGGTGCAGCATGTCGACGAGGGCTCAGGGACTTCCTCGACTGCTTTTGCCGACGTCACCGTACGGGAGGGCTGAATCATGAACGAGAAGGCGGACCCCACGGCGCAGGTACTGCTGCTGCCGTTGCAGACCACGACCGGCACCGGCTCGACACCCGGGGCGGGCAGCGCGCTCGGCAGCGCGGCCAAGCCCTACCGGCCGTCCTCGGACGTGCACCCGGTGCTGCGCCGGGCCGGCGCCCCGCCGGCCGCCCTGGACCTGCTCGCGCAGGCGCACCGGGGGCTGGCCGAGGCCCGGGAGCTGGAGGGCCCGCTGGAGCGCTACGCCACCGCGCACCTCGCCGCGCTGCGCGGCTCCGCCGCGGTGCTGGCGGTGCGCGGCCGTCCCGAGGAGAACCCGCGCAAGCGCAAGCGGATCCGCAGCGCCTGGGAGGTCCTTCCGGAAGTCGCCCCGGAGCTCGGCGAATGGGCCGTCTACTACGCGGCGGGCGCGGCCAAGCGGGCCTCGGCGGAGGCCGGGATCACCTCGGCGGCGACCATGCGCGAGGCCGACGACCTGATCCGCAACACCGCCCTCTTCCTCCGCATCGTCCAGCGGCTGCTGGCGCTCGAACCCGCCCGCCCCGCCGACTCCGGCGCGGATGCCCCGGACCGGCTGAGCGGGCACCGTCGACGCCGCCCTCCGTCTGCCGGTCGGTCTAAGGTGGAGCCGACCGCTGTTCCCCCGGCCGAGGAGCCAACCCGTGTACTCGACGCGTCCCCGAAGCTCCCTCCGGACCGCCGTTGTCTGGGACATACTGCGCGCCGCCCTGGCCCGGCGCGCCGAGGAGCTCGGCCGGCCGGTGCTCGACGTGCTGGACACCGGCGGCGGCACCGGCAACTTCGCGGTTCCGGTGGCCCGGCTCGGCCACCGGGTCACCGTGGTCGACCCGAGCCCCGACGCGCTGTTCGCGCTGGAGCGCCGGGCCGCCGAGGCCGGCGTCACCGACCTGGTCCGCTCGCTCCAGGGCGACACCCAGACGCTGCCCGAGCTGATCGAGCCCGGCAGCGTCGACGCGGTGCTCTGCCACGGCGTGCTGGAGGTCGTCGACGACCCGGCCGAGGCCCTCGGCCAGCTGGCGGCCGTGCTCCGCAAGGGCGGGCTGGTCAGCCTGCTCGCCGCCAACCGCAACGGCGCGGTGCTCGCCCGCGCCATCGCCGGCCACTTCAACGAGGCCCGCGCCCTCCTCGGTGACCCGGACGGCCGCTGGGGCGACACCGACCCGATGCCCCGCCGGTTCACCGTCGAGGAGCTGCGCGGCCTCGCCGACGCGGCCGGCCTGGACGTGGCCTCGGTGCACGGCGTGCGGATCTTCGCCGACCTGGTCCCCGGCGTCCTGGTCGACACCGAGCCGGGGGCGATGGACGCGCTGCTGGCGCTGGAGCAGGCCGCCGCCGAGCAGCCCTCCTTCCACGCCGTCGCGACCCAGCTGCACCTGCTCGCCGAGCTGCGCTGACAGCGCTCTCCGCGGCCGGGCCGAAGCACTGCGGAAGACGGCATCGGGCCTTGTCCTTGCCGCCCCGAAAAACCACGGTGAACCGTATGATTCGGCTATGGCAAGCAACGCATGACGGCCCCGCGCCCGGGGCATACGCATCACAGCGGGATCGACGGGATCATCCGTACGTCCTCGCGAGTGTGTGCCTGGTCACGGCCGGGGCGGTGTGCAGACGGGGTGGGTTTCCCGGAGGAGACTCCGCGCCTATCCTGAGGAGACCTGTCCGTCCTGATGGGACGGCGGTGGTCGCCCGTGGCGACCAGAGGAGGAGGACGACGTGCCGCTCTCGGAGCACGAGCAGCGTCTGCTCGAGCAGATGGAGCGAGCGCTGTACGCCGAGGACCCCAAGTTCGCGACAGCGCTCGAAGGGACAGGGCTGCGCGCCCGTACCCGCCGGACGGTCTATCTGGCCGCCGCCGGCTTCGTCGTCGGTGTCGCCCTGCTGACGGGTGGCATGGTCACCAAGTACCACTGGGCCGCACTGGTCGGCGCCGTGGTGATGATCGGCTGCGCCGCCGTCGCGGTGGCCGGCTGGCGTCGGGCCCCGCGCCTGGGCGTCGCCGACCCGCGGACCGGTGCCCCGCAGCGCCGACGCAAGGCCACCGTGGTCGATCGCATGGAGCAGCGCTGGCAGCGCCGCCAGGACGGGCAGCACTAGCCGCCGCGCCGGCGGCGGCACCTCAGCCCCAACGCCCGCCCCGTCGGGGCGGGCGTTGCTGCGTCCGCACTGCTACTGCCCCGCGGTTCCGTCCCCGCGCCGGAAGATCCGCCCCGCCGCGGACCGCGTCCGGCGCGCTGCCGTCTCCAGCGGCGTGCGGACGACCTTGCGGAAGGTGCCGTCGACGGCCGCCCGCAGCTGCTCGTGCAGCCGCCGCCGGGACGCCGGGAGCAGCACCGCCCGGGCCCTGGCCCCCCGGCCCACCGACTCCCGCAACCCGGAGCGGACGGAGAGGACGTCCTCCCGCAGCGTCGTCGAGGCGGCCGGGAACGGTGCGTAGAGCACCTGCTCGGTGGCCAGCGCCAGCCGTCCGGCGGCGGCCCGCCGGTCGGTGTCGAGGCTGCCGAGCTCGTTGATCCGGGCCACGGTGCGACGCGGCGTCTCCGCCTCGTCCGGGGTGATCCCCAGGTCCCAGGCCGAGTCCAGCAGCTCCCGCCAGGCATCGAGCACCTGCTGCTCGCTCAGCTCGGGCCCCCGCGGCCGCATCCGGCGGCGGCGCAGCCGCAGCCGCCACACCATCGGGACCAGCAGCAGCACCAGCAGGACCAGGGCCGCCGCCGCGATGGCGGGCAGCAGCGGGTCGTTCAGCTGCGAGCTCCGGGCAGCGGTGGTCGCGGCCTCGGACTTGGAGGCGGTGCAGCCGCCCTGGCGCTGCTCGATCCGGGGGCAGGCCGGTGCGCCGGTGGGCTTCGGCGCCGCTCCGGTGCTCGCGGTGCTGCTGGGTCCGGTGGTGGGGGTGGAACTGGTGGAGCCGGTGTTGAGCGAGTAGTTGGGGGCGACGCCGATGCCCGGCGTCGGCTCGAAGCGGAGCCAGCCGACCCCGGAGAAGTAGAGCTCGGGCCAGGCATGGGCGTTCTTGGTGCCGACCACCCAGCTGCCGTCGCTCTGCTGGCTGCCCGGGGTGAAGCCGATGACCACCCGGGCCGGGATGCCCAGGGTGCGGGCCATGGCCGCCATGGTGGCCGCGAACTGCACGCAGAACCCCTGCTTGTTGACCAGGAACTCGGCGATGGCATTGGTCCCGGTGTCGCCGGAGACCTGGGTGTTGTAGCTGAACCCGCCGGTCGTGGTGAACCAGCTCTGCAGGGCCACGGCCTTGGCGTAGTCGCTGGTGGAGCCCTGGGTCACCTGCAGCGCCTCGTCCTTGACGCTGGCCGGCATATGGGCCGGCAGCGCGGTGTAGGTCTTCAGGAACGCGGCCGGCGGGGCCGGGGCGTCCTGCAGCTGGGCGGTGGTCGGATTGAGGATCAGGCTGGTCACGGTGTACGAGCGGCCTGCGGCGGTGGTGCCGGAGTCGGCGCCGATCAGGGTCCGGCCCTCGGCCTCGTAGTCCCAGTCGCCGTTGACCGTGACGTCCGTCGCCGGGTACGGCATCGGCAGCCACTGCTGGTCGTAGCCGGACTCCGTGGTGATGTCGGTCCGCATGTCGGCCTGCTGGACGGCGGTGCTGAGGCCCTGCGGCGCGGGCAACTGGCTGGGCAGGGCCTGGACCTTCTGGGTGCCGGTGGTCCAGGCGACCCCGTTGAACTCGTTCAGGTCGACTATCCGCAGGTACTGGTACGCGACCGAGGTCGAGTTGGTGGTGTAGGTGAGCACGGTGCGGTTGGCCGGCTGGTCCAGCGTCTGCGCCAGTGAGGCCAGCGGGTTGACCGAGGTGATGATGGAGTTGCCGAGCCCCGCGCCGGAGTCGCCGAGGTTTCCGACCAGGCCGGAGCCGAACGAGGGCAGCCCCAGCGGCAGCAGCAGGCCGACCACCACGCCGATGGCGCCGATCCGGTAGCCGAGCGCCCGGAGCGGGTTGCCGCCCGAGACCCCGGCGAGGGTGGCCGGGGTGCCGTGGAAGACCCGGCCCCAGCGGGCGAGCCGGTCCCGGCCCTCGACCATCAGCAGCGCCAGGTAGCCGAGGCTGGACAGCAGGAACCAGAGCCAGAGCGGTCCCTTGTCGTGCAGTCCGGTGCCGACCGAGTAGAGCGCGAGCAGCGGCAGCCCGGTCAGCGCCACCCGCTGGTAGGTCGCCGCGAGGACGTCCACGACCAGGCCGATCAGCACGACCGCGCCGACCAGGATGAGCTTCAGGCCGGGCAGCGCGGGGGCCGGCGCGGCGTACTGGTTCATCGAGCTGAAGCCGCTGTTCAGCAGGTCGGAGAACTGGGTCCAGGCGGCGGGTCCGGGCAGGCAGCCGAGCAGCGCCTGGGAGCCCGCGAACATCGCCGTCAGCAGCAGCACCAGGGCCAGCAGCTGGACCAGCGGCACCAGTACCCGGGGGGCGGACATCCGGCGCAGGACCGTGCCCGCGCCGCAGACCACCAGCAGCAGCGCCAGCGCCTGGAACAGCCAGCCGGCCGGGGTGACCAGCGGCCAGAGGCAGAGCGCGGTCAGGAAGGTCGCCATGGCCGCGCACAGGGCGATCCGGATGCGGCCGTTCATGGCTTGTCCTTAGTCGTGGCGCGGTTCGTGGCACCGGTTGCCGCAGCGCCGGTGGCGGTGGTGGTGGCGGTGAAGGAGCCCAGGCCCGCGGAGGCGAGCCGGTCGGCCCGCTGCCACAGGGCGGGGAAGGCGTCGCCGGAGGAGGCCCGCAGCACGATCCAGCCGGCCTCGCGGAGCAGCCGGGACTGCCGTTCGGCGCGGTCGACGGCGGTCGCGGCGCCGTTCCCGGCCCGACCGCCGTTGCCGCCGCCGTTGCCGCCGCCGTTCGGGGCGGCGGTGGCGCCCAGGCCGCGCAGCAGCGACCAGCTGTCGGTGTCGAGCAGCACCGCGACCGCCGCCGCGGTGCGCCGGCGCAGCCGCGCCAGCTCGGCCAGCTGGGCGTCGTCCAGCGCCCCGAGCAGCGCCACGACCAGGCCCTCGCCGCCCATCCGGAGCACCTCCTCGGCCGGGGCCAGGCTGTCGCCGGTGGAGGTCTGCACCATGGCGAGGGTGTCCAGCAGCACGCCGGCGGCCTCGGCCGAGGCGCCGCCGAGGCCGCCGGTGCCGAGCCCGGTGACCGCGTCGCCGGTGTCGGTCAGCAGCCGCACGGTGTAGCCGCGTTCGAGCAGGTGCAGGCCGAGCGAGGCGCAGGCACTGAC
This sequence comes from uncultured Actinomycetota bacterium, assembly GCA_963743515.1. GTDB lineage: Bacteria > Actinomycetota > Actinomycetes > Streptomycetales > Streptomycetaceae > Streptacidiphilus. Next base: position 24,984 of record CAVUQN010000025.1, on the reverse strand, counting down.
GGCCCATTCGAAGGAGGAGGCGGGGCCGCTGCCCCGGTGCCCGACGGCGCGGGTGTCCAGCAGCACGGTGGCCCGGCTGCGCAGCGGGGCCTCCTCGCGGCGGACCATCAGTTCGCCGTACTTGGCGGTGGAGCGCCAGTGCACCCGGCGCAGGTCGTCGCCGTGCCGGTACTCGCGCGGCACCGCGTCGTCCTCGCCGGCCAGCGCCACCGCCCGGGAGTGGCTGTCGCCGTAGCCGGTCCACTCGCCGCTGAGCCGGATCGTCGGCAGCGGCTGGACCTGCGGGATGACGGTGAGGGTGTCGGCGGCGGTGAAGGAGCGGGTCAGCTCGCAGAGCCCGAAGGGGTCGCCCAGCCGCAGCTGGAGCGGGCCCAGCGGATAGCGTCCGCGCAGGTCGGAGCGGACCCGGTAGGAGACCTCGCGGTGGCCGTGCGGCTCGACCCGGTCCAGCACGAAGCGGGGGCGCGGGCCGAGCACGTAGGGGACCTTGTCCTCCAGCATCAGCAGGCCGGTGGGGATCCGGGAGATGTTGTCGACCCGGAGGTGGACCCGGGCCTCCTGGCCGGCCGGGGTGCGGGTCGGGGTGAGCCGCCGACCGCTGGCGACCCGGTAGCGGGTGCGCAGCAGCAGCGCGGCGCTGGCCGGCGGCAGGACGGTGAGCAGCAGCCCGATCCGCAGCAGGGCGGGCTGCCCGAGCAGCACCGCGCAGAGGATCGCGGTGAGCCCGGCGGCGACGAAGGACCGGCCGCGGGTGGTGAGTCCGTGCAGGGCGGTCCGCCAGTTGGAGGTGCCCGCCACCTCAGCGGCCCAGGCGCGGGATGGGCAGCTGCAGCACCAGGTCGCGGACGACCTGCTCGGTGGTGCGCCGGCCCAGCTGGGTCTCGGCGGTCGGCAGCAGCCGGTGCGCGAGTACCGGCGCGGCGAGGGCCTGCAGGTCGTCCGGGATGACGTACTCGCGGCCGTCCAGGGCGGCGGCGGCGCGGGCGGCCCGCAGCAGGTGCAGGGTGGCCCGGGGCGAGGCGCCGAGCCGCAGCTCGGGCGAGGTCCGGGTGGAGCCGACGATGGCGACGGCGTAGCGGCGCAGTTCCTCGGCGACGTGGACCCGGCGGACCACCTCGATCAGCTTCTTCACGTCGTCGGCGTGCGCCACCGGGCTGAGGTCGTCCAGCGGGGAGACCCCGCCGTGGACGTCGAGCATCTGCAGCTCGGCCTCCGGGCTGGGGTAGCCGACCGAGATCCGCACCATGAAGCGGTCCCGCTGGGCCTCGGGCAGCGGGTAGGTGCCCTCCATCTCCACCGGGTTCTGGGTGGCGACGACCATGAACGGGGACGGCAGCGGGTAGCTGACGCCGTCCACGGTGACCTGGCCCTCCTCCATGGACTCCAGCAGCGCGGACTGGGTCTTCGGCGAGGCCCGGTTGATCTCGTCGCCGACGACGATCTGGGCGAAGATCGCGCCGGGCTTGAACTCGAAGTCCCGGCGGTTCTGGTCGAAGACGCTGGTGCCGGTGATGTCCGAGGGCAGCAGGTCGGGGGTGAACTGGATCCGGCGCACGGTGCAGTCCACGGAGCGCGCGAGTGCCTTGGCGAGCATGGTCTTGCCGACCCCGGGTACGTCCTCGATCAGCAGGTGGCCCTCGGCGAGCAGCACCGTGAGCGCGAGTCTGACGACCTCGGGCTTGCCCTCCAGGACGCTCTCGATGGAGGAGCGGATCCGCTCCACCACCGCCCCCAGCTCCGCCAGACCCGGCTTCGCCAGTCCCGCCGCTCGGGGCTGGTCAAGGCTGGCTTGCTCGTTGAACGTCGTCACCCGGATACTCCTCGGCCCGATTACGGGCCCCCGCCTTGTCCCCGGCGCGGGCCCTCCCGTGACCGCATTGTTCCCTGCGGGAACGGCTCCCGTCACTCGGCCGGGCTATCCGATCGTGTTCGCACGGTCGGTGTGCGGCGTTTTGGCAGATTATCGGGTGGTGTGCAGGGCCTGACTAGTCCTCGATCTCACGCAGCAGACCGGTGGTGACGTCGAAGACGAAGCCGCGGATGTCGTCGTGGTGCAGCAGGAAGGGCGAGGTCCGGACCCGGGCCATGGACTGCCGGACGTCCTGCTCCAGGTCGGTGAAGGACTCCAGCGCCCAGGTGGGGCGGATGCCGACCTCCGCCTCCAGTTCCTGCCGGAAGTCCTCGGTGAGGTTGAGCAGCCCGCAGCCGGTGTGGTGGATCAGTGCTATGGACCGGGTGCCGAGGGCGCGCTGGCTGACCGTCAACGAGCGGATGGTGTCGTCGGTGACGACGCCGCCGGCGTTGCGGATGATGTGGCAGTCGCCGAGTGCGAGGCCGAGCGCGGCGTGGACGTCGAGCCGGGCGTCCATGCAGGCCACCACGGCCACCCGCTGGACCGGACGCGCACCCATGCCGCCGTCGCGGTAGCCGGCGGCGTAGCCCCGGTTGCGGGCGACGAATTCGTCGATGATCGAGCCGGAGCCGATCGGGTCGGAGTCGGTGGAGGCCTGGGTGCGGGACAGGTCAGGGTTCACGGTCATGCCTCTGACCGTAGTGGGAACCGAGGGGTTCGGCGGGTTCCGCAGGACGTGCAGCAGGGCGCTGTGACGCACCCCATAGGCGCGGACCGGCGGCGCAACCGGGGGCCGAGGGCGGGCGGTCCCTGCTCCGTTAGCGTGGACTTCGGCCCGAGCGGGCGCGCCGGACGGCGCGCCGAGCTGCGGTGCGCGCCCTTCCAACTCCGTCCGATCCGATCTGACCTGCGGTTTCTCGGTCGCCCCTGAGGGGGGCGTGCGCCGTCGCATCCAGTTGACCCGGGGAAGCCGTGGAGTAAAGTGACGCGACATCGGGCGAGAGCGGTCCTGCGCCCGGAGGGGCTGTCGGCCATCCGCCCCGCCGGGAGCGCGTCCCGGACCGCACGAACCCCGCAGCGGAACCTCCGCTCCCGGACCCGGCCCACACGTACCGGCCCGGCCTCCACCCGCTCCTTGCCCGCTGACGCCCCTTCCCCGGCGCCAGAGGGCCCCTTCCCCAAGGCGAGCGGGCGGGGACCAGGCGGTGCGTGCGCCCTACGAGAGGCACATCGATGAGCACCGGCCCCCAGGCCCCCCAGGCCAAGCACGTGCCGGTGATGCTCCAGCGCTGTCTCGACGTGCTGGCCCCGGCCCTCGAAGGGCGCCCCGGCGCGGTCGTGGTGGACGCCACCCTGGGCCTCGGCGGCCACAGCGAGGCGCTGCTGCGGACCTTCCCCGAGGCCCGGCTGGTGGCGGTCGACCGCGACCCGGAGGCGCTGCGGCTGGCCCGGGAGCGGCTGGCGCCGTTCGGGGAGCGGGCGACCCTGGTGCACGCCGTCTACGACGAGATCCCGCAGGTGCTGGCCGACCTCGGGATCCCGGAGATCCAGGGCGCGCTGTTCGACCTCGGCGTCTCCTCGATGCAGCTGGACGAGGCCGACCGGGGCTTCGCCTACGCCCAGGACGCCCCGCTCGACATGCGGATGGACCAGTCCACCGGGATCAGCGCCGCCGAGGTGCTGAACACCTACTCCCACGGCGACCTGGCCCGGGTGCTGAAGGTCTACGGCGAGGAGCGCTTCGCCGGGAAGATCGCCTCGGTGATCCTCCGGGAGCGCGAGAAGGAGCCGTTCACCAACAGCGCCCGGCTGGTCGAGCTGGTGCGCAACGCGATCCCCGCCGCCACCCGCCGGACCGGCGGCAACCCGGCCAAGCGCACCTTCCAGGCGCTGCGGATCGAGGTCAACGGCGAGCTCTCGGTACTCGAACGGGCCATCCCCGGCGCGCTGGACGTGCTCGCGGTCGGCGGCCGGATCGCCGTGCTGGCCTACCACTCGCTGGAGGACCGGCTGGTCAAGCAGTTCCTCGCGGCCGGCGCGGCGAACACCGCGCCGCCCGGCCTGCCGGTCGTCCCGGAGGAGCACCAGCCCCGGTTCAAGCTGCTGACCCGGGGCGCGGAGCTGCCGACCGATGAAGAGATTGCGGAGAACCGTCGCGCCACCCCGGCTCGGCTGCGCGCAGCAGAGAGAATCAGGCTGTCGGTGAAGTAGTCCGCAGGACGGGCAGGAGGGGACAGCGGTGGCGGTGGGAAGACTGGCGGGGACGACAACCCCGGTCAAGCCGCGCCGCGGCGCGGGGCGGCCGGCCGCCCGGCGCACCGCGCGGCGCGGCTCGGCGCGGGCGGGCGGGCGCGGCCCCTTCGCCTTCATGGTGGTGCTGATGCTGGCCGGCGGGCTGATCGCGCTGCTGATGCTGAACACGGCGCTGAACCAGGGCTCCTTCCAGCTGTCCCAACTCCAGCAGCGGACCACCAAACTGACGGACGAGCAGCAGGGCCTGCAGCAGCAGATCGCCGGCTGGTCCGACCCGGACGCCCTGGCCGCCCGCGCCCACCAGCTGGGCATGGTCCCGGGCGGCGTCCCGGCCTTCATCCAGGACGACGGCACGGTGCTGGGCAGCCCGGCGCCGCTGGCCGGCGGGGGCGGCAACTGATGGGCACCCCGCGCTCCCCGCAGCCGCCCCGAGCCCCGCGCCCGGGCCGGCCGCGCGCGCCGCGCCCTGGCCCGCCGTCGGCCCGCCGGCCGCTGGAGCCGCGCCGCCGCCCCGCCGCCCGGTCCGGGCGGGGCCCGCAGCGTCCGGCCGGCTCCGCGCCGCTGCGGCTGGCCGACCCCCAGCGGCGGCTGCGGCTGGTCACGGTGGCGCTCGGCGCGGCCTTCGCGCTGTTCGTGGGCCGGCTGGTGCAACTCCAGCTGGTCGACTCCGCGGCGCTGGCCGCCGAGGCGAATGTCAACCTCTACCAGACGGTCACCCTGCCCGCGCAGCGCGGCACCATCACCGACGACGACGGGGTGGTCCTGGCCACCACCGTGGACGCCTACGACATCACCGCCGACCCGTACATGTTCACCCCGGGGCAGGCGCACATCCCGGACGGCCCGGCCCGGGCCGCCGACCTGCTCGCGCCGATACTGGGCGTGGACGTGCCGACGCTGACCCGGCGGCTCACCTACACCGGCCCCGGCGACCGCTACACCCTGCTGGCGAAGCAGCAGTCGCCGCAGACCTGGAACCAGGTCACCGCGCTGGAGAACACCCTGGTGGCGCAGGCCTGGAGCGGCCACTGCCTGACCGAGAACAACCTGGCCCTGAAGGCCGGGGACGCCGGCCGGGTGGACGAGGGCTGCGCCAATGTGCTGAACGGGGTCTTCCGGCAGAAGGACACCAAGCGGGTCTACCCGGACGGCTCGCTGGCCGCCAATGTGATCGGCTTCGTCAACGCCGACGGGGTGGGTTCGGGCGGCCTGGAGGAGCAGTACAACGCCCTGCTGAGCGGGAGGAACGGGAAGACCACCTACGCCCAGTCCGGCGGCCAGGAGGTGCCCACGGCCGGCGGCAGCGAGACCGCCCCGGTCCCGGGGTCGAGCATCCGGCTGACACTGAACCGGGACATCCAGTACGAGGCCCAGCAGGCGATCACCGCCGAGGTGCAGGCGGCCAGGGCGCAGCAGGGCTATGTGATCGTCCAGGACGTCACCAACGGGAAGATCCTGGCGATGGCGACCGCGCCCGGGTTCGACCCGAACAACCTGGCCGCCGCCAACCCCGCCAACCTGGGCAACACCGCGCTCCAGAACGCCTACGAGCCGGGCAGCGTGAGCAAGCTGATGACCATGTCGGCGGTGCTCCAGCAGAACGTGGCGACGCCGCTGACCCAGGTCACCGTGCCGGGGACGCTGCCCCGGGGCGGGACGCTGTTCCACGACGACGTGGCGCACGGCACCGAGCACCTGACGCTGAACGGAGTATTGGCGCAGTCGTCCAACATCGGCACCATCCTGGCCGCCGAGCAGCTGGGCCCGACCCAGCAGCAGGCGAACCGGGTGCTGTACGGCTACCTGACCAAGTTCGGCATCGGGCAGCCCTCGGGTCTGGACTTCCCGGGCGAGACGCCGGGCATCCTGGCGCCGCCGGACCAGTGGTCGGCCTCGCAGCAGTACACCATCCCGTTCGGACAGGGGCTCTCGGTGAACGCGCTGCAGACCACCTCGGTCTACTCGACCATCGCCAACGGCGGGGTCCGGGTGGCGCCCTCACTGGTGGCCGGGGTGACCGGGCCGAACGGCGTGTTCGTGCCGTCCCCGGCGCCGGCCGAGACCCGGGTGGTGAGCGCGCAGACCGCGAAGACCGTCGCCGAGATGCTGCAGTCGGTGGTGGCGAGCCAGGAGGGGACCGGCATCATGGCGCAGATCCCCGGCTACCTGGTGGCCGGCAAGACCGGCACGGCCAACCGCGTGGACCCGGCGACCGGCCGCTACAACGGCTACACCTCCTCGTTCATCGGCTTCGCCCCGGCCGACCGGGCGCGGATCACCGTCTCCTGCGTGATCCAGAACCCGGTGAACGGGCACTTCGGCGGCCAGCTGTGCGGCCCGGTCTTCAAGCAGGTGATGGAGTTCGCACTGAAGAGCCTGCAGGTACCGCCGACCGGTGCGGCGGCGGCGAACCTGCCGGTCAACTGGTGAGTCCTATCTCTAAAGACCCACAGGCGGTCGGCATCCGGTGCACAGAGACTACGAAGCGGAGTTGACTGATATGACCTCCGTCACATCGCAGGGCGATGGAACCTCCGGGACCGGCCCGAGGCCCCCCTGGCTTGGCCCCGGGCCTGTCGGTACGGGTAACCTCACGGCCGTGCCCTCACGTGATCCAGAGCCCCTCGACGAAGCGGTGGCGGAGGAGATCCACTCCAGTGCCCCGCCGCGCCCCGCGCGGACCCGCCCCACCCCGCTCGCCGAGCTCGCCGCCCTGCTGGGGCTCCCCGCGGCCGACGACGCGGCCCGGGGCACCGCGGCGGTCACCGGGATCACCCACGACTCCCGTGCGGTCCGCCAGGGCGACCTCTACGCCGCCCTGCCGGGCGCGCACGCGCACGGCGCGGACTACGCGGCCCAGGCCGCCGGGAACGGCGCGGTCGCGCTGCTGACGGACGCCGACGGCGCCCGCCGGGCGGCCGGCTGCGGACTGCCGATGCTGGTGGTCGACCAGCCCCGGGCGGTCATGGGCGAGCTGGCCGCCGCGCTCTACGGCCGGCCCGCCGACAACCTGCTCACCCTCGGCATCACCGGCACCAACGGCAAGACCACCACGGCCTACCTGGTCGAGGGCGGACTGCGCGGCTGCGGCCGCTCCACCGGGCTGATCGGGACGGTCGAGCTGCGGATCGGCGACCAGCGGGTCAAGAGCGAGCGGACCACGCCCGAGGCCACCGACCTGCACGCGGTGCTCGCGGTGATGCACGAGCGCGCGGTGGACGCCCTGGTGATGGAGGTCTCCAGCCACGCCCTGGTCTTCGGCCGGGTCGACGGCGTGGTCTACGACGTCGCGGTGTTCAACAACCTGACGCCGGAGCACCTGGACTTCCACCCGGACATGGAGGACTACTACCGGGCCAAGGCCGGGCTGTTCACGCCCCGGCGCGCCCGCCGGGGCGTGGTCAACCTGGACGACCCGTACGGCCGCCGGCTGGCCGCCGAGGCGACGATCCCGGTGGTCACCTACTCGGCCAAGGGCGACCCGGACGCCGACTGGCGGGCCGTCGACGTCCAGCTGGGCCCGGCCGGATCGGTGTTCCGGGTGGCGGGTCCTGACGGTGCCTCGGTCGACGCCTCGGTCGCCCTGCCCGGTCCCTTCAACGTCGCCAACGCGCTGGCCGCGATCGCCGCGCTGGCCGTCGCCGGACTGCCGCTCGCGGAGGCGGCGGCGGGCGTGGCCGCGGTGGCCGGGGTGCCCGGACGGATGGAGCGGGTGGACGCCGGACAGTCCTATGTCGCCGTCGTCGACTACGCCCACAAGCCGGACGCGCTGGAGGCCGCCCTGGAGTCGCTGCGCGAGGTCACCAAGGGCCGGCTGCATGTCGTGGTCGGCTGCGGCGGCGACCGCGACCCCTTCAAGCGCGGCCCGATGGGCGGCATCGCCGCCCGCTGCGCCGACACTGCCATCCTGACCAGCGACAACCCCCGTACCGAGGATCCGCTGGCGATCCTCGCCGTCATGCTCGGCGGCGCGGTGGAGGTCCCCGAGGCCGAGCGCGGGGCGGTCCTGGTGGAGCCCGACCGGGCCCGTGCCATCGCCGCCGCCGTCGCCCTGGCCCGGCCCGGCGACTGCGTGCTGGTCGCCGGCAAGGGCCACGAACTGGGCCAGTACGTCCACGACGAGATCCGACCCTTCGACGATCGCGCGGTGCTGCGCGAGGCGATCCTGAGGTCGAGCCCGACCATTGACGCCGTGCGTAACCGGCACGGCGACGCCAAGGAGTAGAGCCAACGTGATCCCGCTCACCCTCGCCGAGGTGGCCCAGGCCACCGGCGGGACCCTGTTTGACACGCCCGACCCGCAGGCGCCGGTCACCGGTCCGGTGGTGCACGACTCCCGCGAGGTCGAGCCGGGCGCACTGTTCGCGGCCGTCGTCGGCGAGCGCGTGGACGGTCACGACTACGCGGTCGGCGCGGTGGAGCGCGGTGCGGTCGCGGTGCTCGCCTCGCGGCGGGTCGGCGTCCCGGCCGTGGTCGTCGACGACGTCGTCGAGGCGCTCGGCCGGCTCGCCCACGCGGTCGCCGAGAAGGCGGCCGGCACCACCGTGGTGGCGCTCACCGGCTCGGCCGGGAAGACCGGCACCAAGGACCTGATCGCCCAGCTGCTGCAGCTGGTCGGCCCGACCGTCTACACCCTGGGCAACGCCAACAACGAGATCGGCGCCCCGGTCACCGCGCTGCGGATGGACGCCGACACCCGCTTCCTGGTGCTGGAGATGGGCGCCCGGCACAAGGGTGACATCGCCGCGCTGTCGGCGATCGTGCCGCCGCGGATCGGCCTGGTGCTGAACGTCGGCTCGGCGCACGTCGGGGAGTTCGGCAGCCGGGAGGCCATCGCCGAGGCCAAGGGCGAGCTGGTGGAGGGTCTCGACCCGAGCGGGGTCGCGGTGCTCAACGCCGACGACCCGCTGGTGCGGGCGATGGCGGCGCGGACCAGGGCGCGGGTGGTGCTCTTCGGCGAGTCCCCGGACGCCCAGGTGCGGGCGGTCGACGTCCGCCTGGACGACACGGGTCGCCCGGCCTTCACCCTGATCACACCTGCCGGTTCCGCGCCGGTGGCCATGCGGCTCTACGGTGAGCACCATGTGTCGAACGCACTGGCCGCCGCCGCGGTGGCGATCGAGTGCGGCCTCGGCGTCGCGGAGGTGGCCGCCGGGCTCGGCGAGGCGGGCAACCTCTCGCGCATGAGGATGGAACTGACGGAGCGTGCGGACGGCGTCACCGTCGTCAACGACGCCTACAACGCCAACCCCGAGTCGATGCGGGCCGCCCTGCGGGCGCTCGCGGCGATCGGCGGCAGAGGGCCCGAGGCACGCCGAACCTGGGCGGTGCTGGGGGAGATGCGGGAACTCGGCGAGGACTCCCTCGCCGAGCACGACGCGGTGGGCCGGCTGGCGGTGCGGCTGAACATCACCACGCTGGTGGCGGTGGGCGGCCGGGATGCGGCCTGCATGGAGCTGGGCGCGAGGAACGAAGGTTCGTGGGGTGAGGAGTCGGTGCTGGTGTCCGATGTGGGTGCGGCGATCGGATTGCTGCGGGAGCGGGTCAGGCCGGGGGACGTGGTGCTGGTGAAGGCGTCGCGCTCGGTGGGCCTCGAACGGGTGGCCGAGGCGCTGCTGTCCGGTGACGCGGCGGACGGAGCGTCCTCGTGACCGACCGTCTCGCCATGGTCGAGCTGGCCTCCTCCAGCAGCTCGCCGATGCGGCAGATCCTCTTCGCCGCCGCGATCGCCCTGGTGCTGTCGCTCGTCGGCACCCCGATACTGATCCGGATTCTGGCCAAGCACGGCTACGGCCAGATGATCCGCGACGACGGGCCCAAGGCCCACCACAGCAAGCGCGGCACCCCCACGATGGGCGGGATCGCCTTCATCCTGGCGACCCTGGTCGCCTACGGGCTGACCAAGCTGCTGGTCGGCTCGGTGCCCTCGGCCTCCGCGCTGCTGGTGCTGTTCCTGATGACCGGCATGGGTCTGGTCGGCTTCCTGGACGACTACATCAAGATCGTCAAGCAGCGCTCGCTCGGCCTCCGGGCCAAGGCGAAGATGGCCGGCCAGCTGATCGTCGGCATCGTCTTCGCGGTCGGCTCGCTGAACTTCGCCGACAGCAGCGGCACCACCCCGGCCTCGACCAAGCTCTCCTTCGTCCGCGACATCGGCTGGTCGCTCGGCCCGGTGCTGTTCGCGCTGTGGGCGATCTTCATGATCCTGGCCATGTCCAACGGCGTGAACCTGACGGACGGTCTGGACGGCCTGGCCACCGGCGCCTCGGTGATGGTCTTCGGCGCCTATGTCTTCATCGGCATCTGGGAGTACGGCCAGACCTGCAGCTCCGCGGTGACCGCCGGACCCAACTGCTACCAGGTGAGCAACCCGCTGGACCTGGCGGTGGTCGCCGCCGCGCTGATGGGCGCCTGCTTCGGCTTCCTCTGGTGGAACACCTCGCCCGCCAAGATCTTCATGGGCGACACCGGCTCGCTGGCCCTCGGCGGCGCCCTGGCCGGGCTCGCCATCTGCTCCCACACCGAGATGCTGCTGGCCATCCTCGGCGGCCTGTTCGTGCTGATCACGCTGTCGGTGATCATCCAGGTCGGCTCCTTCCGGATGACCGGCAAGCGGGTCTTCAAGATGGCCCCGCTGCAGCACCACTTCGAACTCAAGGGCTGGTCCGAGGTCCTGATCGTGGTCCGGTTCTGGATCATCCAGGGGCTGTGCGTGGCGGTCGGCCTCGGCCTGTTCTACGCGGGCTGGGTGAGCGCATGACGGCTGATCGCATGACCGCTGTCGCGGACACCCCCACCCCGGACTGGAAGGACCTGCCGGTCACCGTGGCCGGCCTGGGCATCTCCGGTGTCCCGGCCGCCCGGGTGCTGCACGGGCTCGGCGCCCGGGTCACCGTGGTCGAGGGCGGCACCGGTCCGCGGCAGCAGGCACAGGCCGAGGAACTGCGCGGACTGGGCGTCACCGTCCGCCTGGGCGACGGCGAGAGCCTGCCCGAGGGCACCCGACTGGTCGTCACCACCCCCGGCTGGCCGCCGCACAGCCCGCTGTTCGCCGCCGCCGAGGCGGCCGGCGTCCCGGTCTGGGGCGACGTCGAACTCGCCTGGCGGCTGCGCGCGCCGCTGGCGTCGACCGGCGAGCCCGCGCCCTGGCTCGGCCGTCACCGGCACCAACGGCAAGACCACCACCGTGCAGATGCTCGCCTCGATCCTCACCGCCGCCGGCCAGCGCACCGTCGCCGTCGGCAACGTCGGGGTCTCGGTGCTGGACGCGGTCCTGGCCGAGGAGCCCTACGAGGTGCTGGCCGTCGAACTGTCCAGCTACCAGCTGCACTGGGCGCCCTCGCTGCGCCCGCACTCGGCCGTGGTGCTGAACATCGCGGCGGACCACCTGGACTGGCACGGCTCGATGGAGGCCTACGCCGCCGACAAGGGCCGGATCTACGAGGGCAACCGGGTCGCCTGCGTCTACAACACCGCCGACCCGGCCACCGAGGAGCTGGTCGCGCGCGGCCGACGTGGAGGAGGGCTGCCGGGCCGTCGGCTTCACCCTCGGCGCGCCCACCGTCTCCCAGCTCGGCGTGGTCGACGGGCTGCTGGTCGACCGGGCCTTCATCGACGACCGGCACAAGGCCGCGGCCGAGTTGGCCGCTGTGAGCGACGTCCAGCCGCCCGCCCCGCACAACATCGCCGACGCGCTGGCCGCCGCCGCGCTCGCGCGGGCGTACGGGGTCCGGAGCCGCGCGCCGTCCGCGACGGGCTGCGCGCCTTCCGCCCCGACGCCCACCGGATCGCCCGGGTCACCGAGGTCGACGGGGTCGTCTACGTCGACGACTCCAAGGCCACCAACCCGCACGCCGCCGCCGCCTCGCTGGCTGCCTACCAGCCCGTGGTCTGGATCGCCGGCGGCCTGGCCAAGGGCGCCGACATCGACGACCTGGTGGCCGGCGCCGCCCCCCGGCTGCGCGGCGCGGTGCTGCTCGGCGCCGACCGGGCGCTGATCCGGACGGCGCTGGCGCGACACGCCCCCGAGGTCCCGGTCATCGAGCTGCCCGACGGCCAGACTGGTGCCCCGGCGATGGACGCCGCCGTCCGGGCCGCCGCCGGGCTCGCCCGGCCGGGCGACACCGTGCTGCTGGCCCCGGCCTGCGCCTCGATGGACATGTTCAGCAACTACGGGGAGCGCGGCGACCTCTTCGCCGCCGCCGCGCTGGCGCTGGCGGAACGGAACACCGCCTGACGCAGGCAGTGCCACGAACCAGGGGAGAGGGGTAGCCGTGCCAGCAGCCGGCGACGGCCGCGCCCGCCCGGCGCAGCGCGGCGGGAGCCGTTCGGCGGGCACCGGCGGCGCCCGGCCGGCGGCCCGGCCGCGGAGCCGCCCGGCGGTGCCGCCGCAGGCCGCCGAGGCGCACGTGGCGGTCTTCCGCTCGTACGGGATGTTCGGCCGCCCCTTCTCGACCTGGCGGCGCTTCCAGCGGGGCCTGGCGCGCCCGCTGACGCCGTACTACCTGTTGCTCGGCTCCTCGGCGATGATCCTGGTGCTCGGCCTGGTGATGGTGTTCTCCGCCTCCCAGATCGAGGCCAGGAACGACGGCCTGCCCTTCGCCTACTTCTTCGAGAAGCAGCTCACCTCGGTGGTGATCGGCAGCGGGCTGATGTTCGCCGCCGTCAGAATGCCGGTGCGGCTGCACCGGGCGCTGGCCTATCCGCTGCTGATCGCGGTGATCGGGCTGCTGCTGCTGGTCGCCGTCCCCGGCGTCGGCACCTCGGTCAACGGCAACCGGAACTGGATCCGGCTCGGCGGCCCGGTGCAGATCCAGCCGTCCGAGTTCGCCAAGCTCGCACTGGTGCTCTGGGGGGCCGACCTGCTGGCCCGCAAGCAGCAGATGAAGATGCTGAACCAGTGGAAGCACCTGCTGGTGCCGCTGGTCCCGATGGGTGTGCTGCTGCTCACCCTGGTCCTGGTCGGCGGCGACATGGGCACCGCGATGATCATCTGTGCGCTGTTGTTCGGTCAGCTCTGGCTCTCCGGCGCCCCGATGCGGCTCTTCGCCGCAGCCGGCGCCGTCGCCCTGGCGTTCAGCGCCGCGCTGATCGTGCTGGTACCGCACCGGCTCGGCCGGCTCGACTGCATCGGTGCCACCCACATGCCCGCCGACGGTTCCTGTTGGCAGGCTGTTCACGGGGTGTACGCCCTGGCCACCGGTGGCCTGTTCGGCACCGGGCTCGGCGCCAGCGTTGAGAAATGGGGTCAACTGCCGGAGCCGCACACCGACTTCATCTTCGCCGTGACCGGCGAGGAACTGGGTCTGGCGGGGACGCTGTCGGTGCTCGCCCTCTTCACGGCACTAGGGTATGCGGGTATCCGCGTGGCCGGACGCACGAAGGACCCCTTCACCAGGTACGCAGCGGGAGGCGCCACCACCTGGATCATGGCTCAGGCCGTGATCAACATTGGTGCGGTGCTCGGACTCCTTCCCATCGCGGGAGTCCCGCTCCCGATGTTCTCCTACGGGGGTTCGGCGCTGCTGCCGACCATGTTCGCGGTCGGGATGCTGCTCTGCTTCGCACGCAGCGAACCCTCCGCCAAGGCGGCCCTGGCCGCCCGGAGCAGGCTGGCCAAACGGAACAGCCCGGCCCGAGGCATCCTCGGGCTGCCCCAACGGACCATCGCGCGGCTCGGGAAGGCCCGGAAGCGCAGGGAGCGGTGAATTTCGGTGCATGTCGTACTCGCCGGCGGAGGGACCGCCGGCCACATCGAGCCCGCGCTCGCCCTTGCCGACGCGCTGCGCAGGAGCGACCCCTCGGTCGGCATCACAGCGCTCGGCACGGAGAGCGGACTGGAGACCAGACTGGTCCCGGAACGCGGCTACGAACTCGCACTGATCCCCAAGGTGGCCCTGCCGCGCAAGGCCACGCCCGAGCTGATCACCCTCCCCGGGCGGCTGCGCGGGACGGTCAAGGCCGTCCAGGACGTCCTGGAGCGGACCAGGGCCGACGCGGTGGTCGGCTTCGGCGGCTATGTCGCCATGTCGGCCTACTTCGCGGCCAAGCGCTCCGGCGTGCCGATCGTGGTCCACGAGGCCAACGCCCGTCCCGGGGTGGCCAATAAGATCGGCTCCCGGTACACCGACTTCGACCACGATCCACATCGAAGAGCTCACTTGCGTGGCTCGCGACACCAAGCTCGGCTCTGAAGACATGCACCGTCTGACATCCCAACGTGAGGCGCGTCCGCCCTCGCCAAGCTGGATGAGGCGGGCATCGCTCTACATCGGTGCTGAAGTGAAGGCTGGCGACATCCTGGTGGGCAAGGTCACGCCGAAGGGCGAGACCCAGCTGACCCCGGAAGAGAAGCTGTTGCGCGCCATCTTCGGCGAGAAGGCCACCGACGTGAAAGACACGTCGCTGCGCCGTCCCACCGGGCATGGACGGCACAGTCATCGACGTGCGCGTCTTCACCCGCGACGGCGTGGACAAGGACACGCGCGCCTTGAGCATCGAGAAATCGGAGCTCGAGAAGGTGCGTAAGGACCTGAACGACCAGCGCCGTATCCTGGAAGACGACATCTTCCAGCGCGTCGAGCGCCTGCTGCTCGGCAAGATGGCGGAAGGTGGCCCCAAGGGCCTCAAGGCCGGCAACAAGGTCACCAAGAGCTACCTCGAGGAACTGCCCCGCGAGAAGTGGTTCGAAGTGCGCCTCAAGAACGACGAGGCCACCGACCAGCTGGAGAAGCTGACCGCGCAACTCAAGAGCCAGCACGCTGACTTCGAGCGTCGCTATGAGGAGAAACGCAAGAAGATCACCGCGGGCGACGACCTCGCCCCGGGCGTGATCAAGATGGTCAAGGTGTACTTGGCGGTGAAGCGCCGCGTGCAGCCGGGCGACAAGATGGCCGGCCGTCACGGCAACAAGGGCGTGATCTCCATGATCGTGCCGGTGGAGGACATGCCTTACGCCGCCGACGGTACGCCGGTGGACGTGGTGCTGAACCCGCTGGGCGTGCCTTCGCGCATGAACATCGGCCAGATCCTCGAGACCCATCTCGGCTGGGCCGCGAAGGGTTTGGGCATCAAGCTCGGCCGCATGCTGGACGAGCACTCCAAGGTGGAGGAGATGCGCAAGTTCCTCGACCAGATCTACAACAAGTCCGGCGGCAAGAAGGAAGACATCGCTTCCTTCACCGACGAGGAGATCGGCTCCCTGGCGCATAACCTGCGCGGCGGCGTGCCGATCGCCACCCCGGTGTTCGACGGCGCCACCGAGGAGGAGATCAAGCATCTCCTCAAGCTCGCGGGCCTGCCGGAATCCGGCCAGACCACCCTGCATGACGGCCGCACGGGCGAGGCTTTCGAGCGTCCGGTGACCGTGGGTTACATGTACATGCTGAAGCTGAACCACCTGGTGGACGACAAGATGCACGCGCGTTCCACCGGACCTTACTCGCTCGTCACCCAGCAGCCGCTGGGCGGCAAGGCGCAGTTCGGCGGCCAGCGCTTCGGCGAGATGGAAGTCTGGGCGCTCGAGGCCTACGGCGCCGCCTACACCCTGCAGGAGATGCTCACGGTGAAGTCGGACGACACCATCGGCCGCACCAAGATGTACAAGAACATCGTGGACGGCGATCACCGGATAGAAGCCGGCATGCCGGAGTCCTTCAACGTATTGGTCAAGGAAATTCGTTCGCTGGCCATCAACATCGAACTGGAGCAGGACTGACGTCCGAGTCTCGCGGTAGCGGGTTGAAAACCAGTCAACTGAACGGTGAACTGAAATGAAAGACTTACTGAAACTCTTGAAGCAGCAGGGCCAGGTCGAGGACTTCGATGCCATCCGCATCGGACTCGCGTCGCCTGACATGATACACGCCTGGTCCTTCGGCGAGGTCAAGAAGCCCGAGACCATCAACTACCGCACGTTCAAGCCTGAACGTGACGGCTTGTTCTGCGCGAAGATCTTCGGGCCGATCAAGGACTACGAGTGCCTGTGCGGCAAGTACAAGCGCCTCAAGCACCGCGGCGTGATCTGCGAGAAGTGCGGCGTGGAAGTCACGGTCGCCAAGGTGCGCCGCGAGCGCATGGGCCACATCGAGCTGGCCTCGCCGGTGGCGCACATCTGGTTCCTCAAGTCGCTGCCCTCGCGCATCGGCCTGATGCTGGACATGACGCTGCGCGAGATCGAGCGCGTGCTGTACTTCGAAGCCTTCGTGGTGGTGGACCCGGGCATGACGCCGCTCGAGCGCGGCCAGCTCATGACCGACGATTCCTACCTGGAAGCCATGGGTGAGTACGGCGATGACTTCGACGCCCGCATGGGTGCTGAGGCCATCTACGAGATGCTCGAAGACCATCGACCTGTCGAAGGAAGTGGTGACGCTGCGCGAGGAGATCGCCGGCACCAACTCCGAGACCAAGATCAAGCGTCTGGCCAAGCGCCTGAAGCTGATGGAGTCCTTCCTGGAGTCCGGCAACCGTCCCGAGTGGATGGTGATGACCGTGCTGCCGGTGCTGCCGCCGGACCTGCGTCCGTTGGTGCCCCTGGATGGCGGCCGTTTCGCGACCAGCGACCTGAACGACCTGTATCGCCGCGTCATCAACCGCAACAACCGCCTGAAGCGGCTACTGGAGCTGAACGCGCCCGACATCATCGTGCGCAACGAGAAGCGCATGTTGCAGGAATCCGTGGATGCCTTGCTGGACAACGGCCGTCGTGGCCGCGCCATCACCGGCTCCGGCAACCGCCCGCTGAAGTCCCTGGCCGACATGCTCAAGGGCAAGCAAGGCCGTTTCCGTAAGAACCTGCTCGGCAAGCGCGTGGACTATTCCGGTCGTTCCGTCATCGTGGTGGGCCCGACCCTGAAGCTGCACCAGTGCGGTCTGCCGAAGAAGATGGCGCTGGAGCTGTTCAAGCCCTTCATCATCCGCCAAGCTGAAGTTGCGCGCATGCGGCGACCATCAAGGCCGCCAAGAAGATGGTGGAGCGCGAAGGCCCCGAGGTGTGGGACATCCTCGAAGAGGTGATCCGCGAACATCCGGTGATGCTGAACCGCGCCCCGACCCTGCACCGCCTCGGCATCCAGGCCTTCGAGCCCGTGCTGATCGAGGGCAAGGCCATCCAGCTGCATCCGCTCGTCTGCACGGCGTTCAACGCCGACTTCGACGGTGACCAGATGGCGGTGCACGTGCCGCTGTCCCTGGAAGCCCAGCTCGAGGCGCGCGCCCTGATGATGTCTTCCAACAACATCCTGTCGCCGGCCAACGGCGAGCCCATCATCGTGCCCTCACAGGACGTGGTGCTGGGTCTCTATTACATGACCCGCGAGCGCATCAACGCCAAGGGCGAGGGCATGTTCTTCTCGGACATGCACGAGGTGCATCGTGCCTGGGAGAACCGCCATGTGGACCTGCAGGCCCGCATCAAGGTGCGCATCACGGATCACGTGATCCAGGATGACCGGACCTTCGAGACGCGGCATCGCCTGGTGGCGACCACCGTCGGCCGCGCCTTGCTGTCCGAGATCCTGCCGAAGGGCCTGCCCTTCGAGCTGATCAACCGCGACATGACCAAGAAGGCCATCTCCTCGCTGATCAACACCTGCTACCGCCGCGTCGGCCTGAAAGAGACCGTGATCTTCGCCGACCGCGTCATGTACACCGGGTTCTCGTTCGCCACCCGCGCGGGCGTGTCCATCGGCGTCAACGACATGGTGGTGCCGGACGAGAAGGGCCGCATCCTGGGCGCCGCCGAGTCCGAAGTGAAGGAGATCGAGGACCAGTACGCCTCGGGTCTCGTGACCAACGGCGAGCGCTACAACAAGGTGGTGGACATCTGGTCGCGCACCAACGAGCAGGTGGCGAAAGCCATGATGGAGAAGCTCGGCAGCGACCTCGTGACCGACCACAAGGGCCAGCAGGTCAAGCAGCCTTCCTTCAATTCCATCTACATGATGGCCGACTCCGGCGCGCGCGGCAGCGCCGCGCAGATCCGCCAGCTGGCCGGCATGCGCGGCCTGATGGCGAAGCCGGACGGCTCCATCATCGAGACGCCCATCACGGCGAACTTCCGTGAAGGCCTCAACGTGTTGCAGTACTTCATCTCCACCCACGGCGCGCGCAAGGGCCTCGCGGACACGGCGTTGAAGACCGCCAACTCCGGCTACCTGACCCGGCGCCTCGTGGATGTGGCCCAGGACCTGGTGGTGACCGAGTACGATTGCGGCACCGGCGAAGGCCTGTACATGAAACCCATCGTCGAAGGCGGCGATGTGGTGGAGCCGCTGCGCGAGCGCGTGCTCGGCCGCGTGCTGGTGGATGCGGTGCTGGTCCCGGGCAGCAAGAAGGTCGCGATCGCGGCTGGCACGCTGCTGGATGAGCGCCTGGTGGAGAAGCTCGAGGAGATGGGTATCGACCAGGTGAAGGTGCGTTCGCCCATCACCTGCGCCACCCGCCATGGCATCTGCACCCAGTGCTACGGACGTGACCTGGCGCGCGGCATCCGCGTGAACATCGGCGAGGCGGTCGGCGTCATCGCCGCCCAGTCCATCGGCGAACCCGGCACCCAGCTCACCATGCGTACCTTCCACATCGGCGGCGCGGCCTCGCGGGCTGCGGCAGTGTCGAGTGTCGAGGTGAAAGCCGGCGGCACGGTCAAGCTGCACAACATCAAGACCGTGAAGCACGCCAAGGGCCATTGGGTCGCCGTGTCCCGCTCCGGCGAGATCGGCGTGATGGACGAGTTCGGCCGTGAGCGCGAACTCTACAAGATCCCCTACGGCGCCACGATCACCGTGGCAGACGGCGTGAAGGTCCAGGCCGGCCAGCTGATGGCCACCTGGGATCCGCATACCCATCCCATCGTCACCGAGGTGGCCGGCACGCTGCAGTTCCACGAGTTCGTGGAAGGCGTGACCGTGACCCGCCAGACCGACGAGATCACCGGCCTCTCCAGCACCGTGGTGACCGATCCGAAGATGCGCGGTTCCGCCGGCAAGGATCTGCGCCCGATGATCAAGCTCGTGGACGGCAACGGCAAAGACCTGTGCATCGCCGGCACCGAGATCCCGGCCCATTACCAGCTGCCCGTCGGCGCCATCGTGAGCGTGGACGACGGAGCCAAGGTGGGTGTGGGCGACGTGATCGCGCGTATCCCGCAGGAGTCCACCAAGACCCGCGACATCACCGGCGGTCTGCCGCGCGTCGCGGACTTGTTCGAAGCGCGCAAACCGACTTAGGGGCGAAACAATCCACCGTCTAGCTACATCAACACTATACCGAGACCAACGCCACACCGCGAGGCACTGGGAAGTGCACCCAGCGGGCAACCTCGCGCCCTTACTACCAGATTTGGACGGATTTCTCCATCCTCCAGTCTGGTCCCGGATTCGAGGTCGCTTGCGCGGCCTCTACCTGACGTTAGCGGTAATTCAGTTCGAATTTTATTGCGGACCGTGGCGCCCTTTGCCCGTCAAGATCACTCGGGATCGCTCCCAGGTATATGGCCACACGGCATCGTTTCAAGGATAGTATGACGTCAGGTCGACAACTACCCCCGCTGCTTAGGAAACGTAAGTTTCCAGACTCCCCCGGTTATTCGCCGGATTGCGCAAGCTAGATTGACTAACGCCACACGGTGCGCAAACCGCCCAGTTCCGCCCGAGGTGTTCCCCCGGATCCGCACTTCCGATCCCAACTGTCTTCGACTGCAGGTTGCAGCCGCTGGCAGAGTTCACAGCGGCCCTTCCAGGTTAAGTCCCTCTTCGAGGAGGCTACCGGATGGGAGCTGAACCGTGAGTTGAGCCGACCTAAGAAGACACAGACAGGCCATCAGGCCCAAGCTGCACGGAACCATAACCAGACACTGCGGTGCAGGAGAGTATCGTGATCTCCAACGGGCGAATTGGTCACTCCAGGAAGGTATAACAACTTGGAGTGTCAACACTGGCAGAAGAACTTGTCGACTGCCGCCACTGGACGTTTTAACGAATTTTATCGTTCTATCGCCCAGCGACAGGCGTGAGGACTTGGAGGACAGGATATCATCCTACCCAGCGATTCCCCAGCCCGTCAGAGTCCAACGCCTTACGGCGAGGTACAAGGCAAAGTACCCAGTAGGGCCCCTCGCCCCCTGACTACCAGTTCAAATCAGACTACTCCGATCTCCCGACTGGTCACGGTTTCGAGGTCACTTGCGCGATCCTCTCCCCCATGAAGCGGCGACTCGGTGATCGAATCATCGCGGACCATCACGCCCTTTACCCGCCGTATTCACACGGGATCGGGTAGCGACTGGCCAGTTCCAGAGCGACCATCATGGGGTGACTGGCCGCCCCCGCTCTCTAGGAGACCAGTATCCACGCTACGTTACCGCAACGCTTCCACCATCATCTCCAGACGCCCCCGGATGTCTGTCGGAGTGCACCGTCGATCGGCCGAAGCCTCACGGGGCGCGAAACCGTCCAGGATGCACCCGAATTTCGATTCCTAGGGGAAATGCCCCGGAGGGCAGTGCCCCGTAGGGCAAAGCCCCGAAGGGCAAAGTCCTACCTTGGATCCTCCATTCTTCGAGGAGGTCCCCGGATGGGCGCTGACACGGGAACACGACCGTCCTTAAAAACACACAAGAGGACTTGTTGGCCGGCTCAACCGAGCCCGTTAGCATCCCCCAGGAAGGTATAACAATATGTGATCGTTCTTTCGACCTGGGATGAGCGTAGAGACTTTGGACGTTGACGTTCCACTAACTAACTCCGCCAACACGCCCGTAAGAAGCCAACGCCTTACCGCGAGACGCCGGGAATGTGAACCCAGCGGGCCGACCTCGCGCCCTTACTTCCAGTTTTGGCCGGATTTCTCCGACCTCCTGACTGGTTACAGGTTCGAGGTCGCTTGCGCGGTCCTCCACCTGCTGTATGTTCAGCGGTGATTCGTCGTTTCCCGACTCCTCCAGTTGTTTGCCGGAGTACAACATTCGATTGGCAGACAGTCGGCTGGCAGTCGACTGACGCCGCCCGGTGTGCACACCGCCCAGCAGCGCCCGAGGGCCGATCCCCCAGGGGAATCTGATCCACCGGCATGATAGCTTGGGACACAGAGTCTTTCCCGGGGTAGGCACTCATTCGAGGAGGCCACTGGATAGGAGCTGCAATAAAAACGAAATTGGGTCTTAGTAACAACTGCCGATGTCGCCTCTTCGCATTAAAAGTGTACAATTACCAAAAATATTCGAAATTGAGTTAATATGCGGAAACGTTTGGTATCACCAGTATTTTTCTCTTAAATACTGACAAAAGAGCGTAGTTCAACAAACACTCGCTAGATAACGCATTGGTTAGTTTTAAATTGGCCGAAGTGAGAACTTATAACTCGCGAATACTATATAATTTTTAGTAACGTTCAAGCGACCGAGCAGTGCACGCGTTGTGTCTCTTCAAAAGTATACAAAACCGAAAATTTGACCCTAAGGTAAGCATTCTATTTCATTAGTATTATACAATCTCAAAATTATACACTTATTGCTATAAATGTGTAGCAAAGTTTGAATCAAATCTCCCTTTAAAATTGTATAATTATGTAATTGTACAGTTTTTGTGATAAAATATTAATAATACTGTCCTGATCTTTTTCATTAAAACTATGTATAATGTAAATTGTATACTGTTTTAGATATTTTTTGTGAAAAGTTATGTTTTAATTTAAATTTAATAGTATTTAATAAATTAAATATTCATGTTCAAATTAAATCGTAAAAATTAAGCAATATTTTATCTAGAAAAGTATTAAAACTCAAAACGATTATTTTTCTGACCTAAGTTTCAGCTACTATATAACAAAATTAATATATAATTTTATCTTACTTTGAAAGACAGATAATGTAACTAGCAAAAAATAAAAAATAAATGTTGAAAAGATCATTATTATTAAAAATATTACACGTTAAACCTTTAAAACGCTCTCCTGTAAAATTAGTAAGTTTTGAGATTATACACTTTTAATGCGAAGAGGCGATGTGCCGTTAGCCACCTAAAGGTGATACCTACACGCATATCACTGCGTCACAAGACGCATATCACTGCACCACAGGGATGCAGTGATATGCGTCTTTCCAATACTTTTGAATGCCATGATGCTATTCATTACCGCAAGGTCGTGCAATCTTTAAGATCAGTATGTTCCATTATCAGTATGTATATTAAAATCATTGTCAGCGCATTATCAGTATATCATGCAAACCACAAAATGATCTCTCCATTACCAGTCCTTCCAGCGGCATTCTCCTTTAATTAACAAATCAATGCCAACTAGCCAACTAAGATCGACTACCTTTAGAAAACTTTTAACCCGGCGAGGATGTGGTGGGGTCAATTTGACCCTGCTCATTTTGTTTTGTGTACAGTGTTTTGTCCAGCGGTCGTACGCTGGCGAACTTCTCAGTAGCTGGAGCTATTGAATTCCCCTTTTGTTCCGGCGCTGCGCTGAAATTATTTTGTCTTCAGAAATTAAAAAATAACGTCCAATAATCCAAATGCATTTTTTACATACATCCTAATAAATCATTTTATCATTAAATCAACCATAAAGAGCAAACATCTAGTATTTTTTCACTTTTTCACTTTTTCATTATTCTATTTCAAAAATCATCGAAATTTAAATATAAAGTTTTTCAACCTTTCGGAAGCCAGCCTTCGCGCGCAAAAATGGCGCCGCAACTTTTTGGTCGATTTTGTATATAAATACTAACAATATAATTGTCGTTTTTTCATGAATTCCCTCTTGTTACCTAATAATTAATCTTGTTAGTCATGTATATTATATATTTATATAATATATATGAGAGGCCGGTCGAAACGGCTACGCGCGGATCTGTCAACCACCGCAAAATGCCGATCGGCCTTTTTGGCGCCCCAGCGGTTAAATGAACCATAAAGAGCAAGCAGTGATAGCAACATCTAGTATTTTTCTCACTTTTTTCTTTATTATAAAGGAAATTACGTCTCATTTGATATAATATTTAATAATGAAGTACATTTCCATTACGAATTTCTGTAGTGGCAATCCTGCCACTGTCACTTTTCGGTGACGCACCGCAAAAATTCTGCAACAATCCACAGAATTTAAATCCGGCCCGATTTTTTTCCATAGTGCGCGCGGTTCCATGTGCGTCTATAGTCCACAAATTTTCCGGAAATAATACGCACCGCAGTGCGCGCTTGGCCTTAAAATTTAAGTGGCGTTTGAGGAAATAAAGCTTTTCTAAGCAGGTACTAGGTCTCCCCATACTACTCGGCATGTTGTTGCAAGAGTAACCCACTTTCGATAATGAGAACATTGATTATACAGGCTGAGATTTAATTTACCGGCATCCTTGAAGCGGGTGAATCAGTATGAGCAAATAAGCAAGTTTTGATAAAAAAATATGAGTAAAACAAAAAAAAATTTTTTTTTTTGAAAAGCAGTATAAAATGCGCTAAGTGCGTTGCACTATCTAGCGATAGGTAAAATATCGCGAGTAAATAATATTCGTGTTATTTTACCTACTGCTAAATGGTGCAGTGCGTTCAACGCTTGTCAAACTTTTATTAACCCCCAGTTAAGAGGCCGTATACGAAATTTTGCGCATTTCGCAGAATTACGTGATTTTACAGACGTGATTTTACAGTTAAAATACTGTATTTCTTTAAGTTTAAATGCACAACATCAAAGATCATTTTTATTATTGTCTAATGAGTGGACTACTTGTTTTATTATTATTATTGAATTTTAACACAAGATTTCGATTATTTGAAAAGACTTTATTGTCAATTTTTTTAAATGTTTTGCATTTTTTTTTTCATGAAATGGATTGATTTTGAACTAAAGTTTTTTTCTGTTGTTTTCATTTTATGAACGAGAGTTCTAAGAACCCGAAATCAAGTGCAATTCTTTGCACATTTTCTCTAAAATTTGACCAAGTTTAATATTTTTTTAATCAAAAATTTTATATGAAACTAGTAAAAAGTGGTCCACTCATACATATAAACGACTTTTACAACAATACATTGTAATTTTTTCATACCGTTAAGATGTCAAAATGATTCGTAAATATGTGATATTCTAAACCTCTTACAGCAAAAAATCACAAACAGTCGCCGGTTTGAGGTCGATTAATCAAAATTTAATAATAATAATAAAAAAAGTAGTCCACTCATTCGACAATAATAAAAATGATCTTTGATGTTGTGCATTAAAACTTATAGAAATACAGTATTTTAACTGTAAAATCACGTCTGTAAAATCACGTAAATCTGCGAAATGCGCAAAATTTCGTATACGGCCTCTTAAGTAGTTCAAATTTACGGAAAAATAATTTAAAAAAAAACAATTTATTTTTCGTTTTTCCCACCATTTTTTATTAAAGGTTGATTATTTGCTCGTACTGATTCACCCGCTTCAAGGATGCCGGTAAATTAAAACTCACCCTGTATAGGGTATTAAGTTTCTCAATATAAATAGTACATTTTGACAACACTTCTGCGCCGGCGACATGCAGTGGCGCTGGTAGCGTTGACGGCGAAACTAATAACAATTTATTTGGCCATCTATAGTATTGAAAAAGAATGGTTTTTTGTTAATGAAGTATTACTTGATTATAAAAACCATTGGGGGGCGAATGGGCCCGTTCGAGTTGAGCCACTAAGACCCACTCTGTTAATTAGGGTCGGCCGAACTCACGGGTCAACGCCCATCCGGTAGCCTCCCCGAAGAGGTTGCGAGCCTGGGTAGGACATCTGCCTCTAGGGGCATTTTCCCCCGGGAATCAATACTTCGGGCGCTCCCTGGACGGTTTGCGCACCGAGAGGCTTAGGCCAATCGACTGTGCACTCCGACAAATAATCGGGGGCGTCTGA
>CAVUQN010000024.1:0-44139 GCA_963743515.1 uncultured Actinomycetota bacterium | reverse complement strand
CGCGCCGTCGCCCGACTCGACCGGATCGCAGGGAGGGCTTGCGAATGAACGACACCGGATCCACTGCCACCGCCCCCGCCGTCGGCTTCGTGGGCCCGGCCCCCGCCGACCCCGGCCGGTTCGCGCTGGTCGCCCCCGACGGCACCCGGTGGACCGCCCGCGAGCTGCTCGCCGACGCCAACCGGCGGTGCACGGGCGGCGCGAGGCCGGGCTGGAGCGGGGCGACGCCTTCGCCGCCGTCCTGCCCAACGGCCCGGAACTGGTCACCGCCTTCCTCGCCGCCACCCAGGCCGGCTCTACCTGGTCCCGGTCAACCACCACCTGGTCGGCCCGGAGATCGCCGGCATGTCGCCGACAGCGGCGCCAAGGTGCTGATCGCCGACGCCGTGATGCGGAGGGCGGCCATCGTCGCCGCCGACGAGGCGGGCCGCCCAAGGAGCACCGCTACGCCGTCGGCGAGCTGCCCGGTTTCCGGCCGGGCGGGCTGCTGCTGGAGCGCTCGGCCGGGACCCCGGACGACTGGACCGCCGGTGGCCCGACGAACTACACCTCCGGCACCACCGGCCGGCCGCGCGGATCCGCCGCCCGCTGCCCGGGATGGCGCCGAACACCCGGGCCTCGGAGGCTTCCTGGGCATCTCCGGACCGCCCGGGCGGGGACGACGTCCACCTGGTCTGCTCGCCGCTCTACCACACCGCCGTGCTCCAGTTGCCGGCGCCTCGCTGCACCTGGGGCACCCGGTGGTGCTGATGGACCGGTGGACGCCGGAGGAGATGCTCCGGCTGACGGACCGTCACCGGGTCACCGACACCCATATGGTGCCCACCCAGTTCCACCGGCTGCTGGCACTGCCGGCCGAGGTCCACGCCCGCTACGACGTCTCCGCCATGCGGGGCACGCCATCGACCGCGCCGCACCCTGCCCGGACCATGTGAAGCGGGCGATGATCGGCCTGGTGGGGCGAGTGCGTCGAGGAGACCGACGCGGCCAGCGAGGGCGGCGGCACCTACGCACCGCCCGGGAGTGGCTGGAGCGCCCGGTACGGGTCGGCCGGGCCTGGCCGATCAGCGAGATCGCGGTGCTGGGCGAGACCGGCGAGCCGCTGCCCAGCGGCGAACTCGGCACCGTCTTCCTGAAAGATGAACACCGGCGGCTTCAGCTACCACAAGGACGAGGAGAAGACCCGGCAGAACCGGGTCGGCGGGTTCTTCACCGTCGGCGACCTCGGCGACCTGGACGCGGACGGCTACCTCTTCCTCCGCGACCGCAAGATCGACATGATCATCTCGGGTGGGGTGAACATCTACCCCGCCGAGGTGGAGTCCGCGCTGCTGGCCCATCCGGCGGTGGCCGACGCCGCCGCCTTCGGCATCCCCAACGACGACTGGGGCGAGGAGGTCAAGGCCGTGGTCGAGCCGGTTCCGGACCACGACCCGGGTCCGGGGCCGGAGTTGGCGGCGGAGATCCTGGCCCACTGCGAACGGGTGCTGGCGAAGTACAAGTGTCCGCGCTCGGTGGACTTCGTGGTGGAGCTGCCCCGCGACCCCAACGGCAAGCTCTACAAGCGCCGGCTGCGCGACCCCTACTGGGAGGGCCGGACCCGGCAGGTGTGAGCCCGTCGGACCCGGCCTGACGTCAATTCAGCTGACGCCTGCTCACACCGGGCTGCCGGAGGTGCGCTTGGGGATGGTGAAGTCGAAGTCGGCGCCGACCTTCAGCGGCAGCGGCAGGGTCCACTCGCCGGCCGAGGCCATCGCCTGGAGCGCCTGGACCCGGTCGACCGACGAGGGCCAGTCGGACTTGCGGCCGGGGGTCTTCGGGTTCTTCAGGTGGGCGGTGCGGACCACGTTGAACTGGGCCAGCCAGGTGTGCTCGTTGACGCCGGTGGCCGGGGTGCCGCCCTCGTCCTTGGTGGTCTCGGCGACCAGCACCAGCAGCCCGTCCGGGCTGTCCGGGGCGCCGTCCGGGCCCATCTCCACAGCGGTGTCGAAGAAGTTCGCCACTCCGAGCGCGGTGGTCAGGCCGACCTTCTTGGCCTCGGCCAGCGCCGGGGCCAGGTAGTAGGTGTGCGCCTGCTCGAACTGGGCCTGGATGAACACCGGGTCCTTGGCGGCCTGCTGCCAGGCGGCGACGAACCCGCTGAGGCCGGTGTGGGCGTCGCTGCCGGCGTCGGCGAGCTTCTTCAGCGCCGGCAGGTACTTCGCCAGCGGATTGTTCGGCTCCTGGGAGTCGTAGTAGCTGACCAGGTTGACGTCGTCGCTGGTCTGGGTGCAGAAGCCGATGTAGCCGGCGGTGTAGCCGCAGCCGTCGTTGTAGTCCTCGATGTCGGCGAAGCCGCTGGTGATGTCGCCGTTCTCGAAGACGTTGGTGATCTCGTCGATGGCGTACTGCTGGTCGGTGCTGAGGCTGAGCGTGGCGGCGGCGGCCTTGGCGGCGGCGGGGCGGGCGGCGGCGTTGGCGGGGACCAGGGAGGCGGTACCGATGCCGGCTGCCATGACCATGACAGCAGTACACGCGGCGCGTGTGCGGAGGCTCATCTTCGGGGTTGCCCTTCGCGTGGGGAAGTCGGCGACTCTCGTTAGGAAAGCTTCCTAACGAGGTTTCACCAAGCTTCGTCCGCTGTCCGATTCCTGTCAAGAGTCTGGAAAAAGAGCGGTCCCGACCGGCGCGTGTAACCGTGGTTCGAGCGTGGCAGGAAGCAGGCAGCGGGTAGTACGAACACGCAGCACGGACCGAGAACGACGGACGAAGGGCTGGCCCCGGACCATGGCAGCAAAGATCCTGATCATCACCGGTGACGCGGCGGAGTCACTGGAGGTCTTCTACCCCTACCAGCGGCTCCGCGAGGAGGGCTACGAGGTCCACATCGCCGCGCCGCAGCGCCGGACGCTGCAGTTCGTCGTCCACGACTTCGTCGACGGCTTCGACACCTACACCGAGAAGCCCGGCTACACCTGGCCCGCCGACGTGACCTTCGCCGACGTCGACCCGGCGCAGTACGCGGCCGTGGTGATCCCCGGCGGCCGGGCCCCCGAGTACCTGCGCAACAACGCCGATGTGCAGCGGATCGTCCGGCACTTCTTCGACGCGGACAAACCGGTTGCGCAGATCTGCCACGGCCCGCTGATCACCGCCGCGACCGGCAGCCTGGGCGGCCGGCGCAGCGCCGCCTACCCCGCCCTGGCCCCGGACGTCCTCGCGGCCGGTGGAGACTTCGTGGACAGCGAGGCGGTCGTGGACGGCGTGCTGGTCTCCGCCCGCGCCTGGCCGGACCACCCGGCCTGGATGCGCGCCTTCCTGGAGGTGCTGCGGAGCAAGGCGCCGGTGCAGTAGACAGATTGCTGCAGTGGCCCGCTGACGGTGGATCAGCCGGGCAGCAGGCCGCGGAGCACCTTGCCCTCGGTGGACAGCAGGCCGCGGCGGTAGTCGAAGCGCGGCGTGCCGGAGAACA
Organism: uncultured Actinomycetota bacterium; assembly: GCA_963743515.1. GTDB lineage: Bacteria > Actinomycetota > Actinomycetes > Streptomycetales > Streptomycetaceae > Streptacidiphilus. Next base: position 40,688 of record CAVUQN010000024.1, on the reverse strand, counting down.
TCAGCCACAGGTACTTGAGGTTCTCCGCGAACCAGTAGGCCGGGGTGAGGTCGCCCGGCTGCATCCCCCGCGCCGTCACATCGTTGCAGACGGTGTAGCCGTCGGCCACCCGCTGGTTCTGGACCATCGCCCGGAACCAGCGGTAGCCGGTCTGCAGGTAGTACGCGTCCCCGGTGAGCCGCCACAGGTCGAAGGCCGAGTTGGGGTACTCGGGCCGCAGTTGGTTGCCCCGGTCGACGGCGGCCAGGTCGGTGTAGTCCAGCGTCTCCGGCAGTACCGGGTGCCGGTCGAGCGCGGCCGTCCAGGAGCGGTAGTAGTCGGCGCCGGTCTGCAGGTAGCCGCCCTTGCCGAGCAGTCCGGCGTAGAAGGCCGCGAGTTCGGACTGCCGGGCCGGGCCGACCGGGCGGCCGGTCCAGTGGTCCACCGAGCGGAACCAGAGCCGGCCGCCGACCCGCACCGACTGCCGGGCCAGCACCGGTCCGGTCAGCATCCGGAACCAGTCCGTCAGTTGACGGTCCTTCAGCAGGGCCCCGCCGCCCCAGAGATACTCGTAGAAGGAGTCCACCGGGGGATTGGGCGCGACCGCGACCGGGTCGACCCAGCGTCCGGTCTCCGCGTTCAGCGAGGTGCCCAGCAGGTCGAGCGAGCTGCGCCGGGCCAGCACCGCCCGGTAGGCGCGCAGCGAGGCGTCGAGGTAGCGGTCGTCCCCGGTCAACCGGGAGAGCTCGCCGAACTCCATCGCGCTCGTCCCCGCCTGTGCCAGCGCCACCGTCGAGCCGGACACCGCCCCGGTGCGCAGGTTGACCGTGGTGTACGGGATACCGGTGGGGGAGCGGGTGAAGGCCGGCAGCAGCCGGTCGGCGATCTCCCGGGCGCGCGCCAGCAGGCGGGCCCGGCCGGTCGCGTGGTAGCCCGCGACCAATCCGCCGACCAGCCGGATCACCGCCTCGAAGACCTCGATGTCGGCGTCCTGCGTCGGGTCGAGGTGGTCCTCGATCCAGTCGCAGGACCGGGCCAGGTCGGCGTCCAGGCCCATCAGGTAGAGGGTGTCCAGGGCCTCGACGATGGACAGGCCGAAGGTCCGGCCCGGGGCGAAGAAGGCGTGGTGCCTGCCGCTGACCGGACGCACCTCGTCATGGCCCCAGGCAGCGGCGGTGTAGCCGCGCCAGCCGTGCAGGAATTCCGCCCGCACCTCGGCGGCGATCCGCGCGCCGCCGGGCGGTGGCGCGGCGGCGGCGCGGCCCGCGGCGGCGGGCAGCAGGGCCGCGCCGGCGGCGGTGGTGAGCAGTGAGCAGCGGGTGAATGCGGAGTTCGGGCCCATGGTGTGTGGACGATAGTGTCGTGCTTGCCGCGCAGCACGGAGCCCGCAGCCCGGCGTGGCGCGGGCGCACCGGGCTGAGCTGCGGCGATGCTGCCCGTGGCGGAGTGCGGGTCACCCGTTGGGAGGATGGATCATGGCCGGAGCGGGGCTTCGTCATGCCGAGCAGGTGATGGGCACGGTGGTGTCCTTCGACGTCCGCGACGCGGGTGCCGAGGGTGTCGACGCGGAGGCCGGGCTGCGCCGGGCGGTCGACTGGCTGCACCGGGTCGACCGGGTCTTCTCCACCTACCGCCCCGACAGCCAGATCAGTCGGCTGGGGCGGGGCGAGCTGACGCTCGCCGACTGCGACCCGGAGGTCGCCGAGGTGCTGGAGCTGGGTGCGGCGGCCGAGCGGGACAGCGACGGCCGGTTCAGCGTCCGGGCCGGCGGGGTGCTGGACCCGTCCGGCGTGGTCAAGGGCTGGGCGGTGGAGCGGGCCTCGCGGATCCTGCGGGAGGCGGGCTCGCGGCGGCACTGCGTCAACGGCGGCGGGGACATCCAGACGGCGGGCGAGCCGGAGCCGGGCCGGTCCTGGGGCCTCGCGGTCTCCCATCCGCTGCACCCGGGGGCCTTCGCGACCCTGGTCCAGGGGCGGGACATCGCGCTGGCGACCTCCGGCACGGCCGAGCGCGGCGGTCACATCCTGGACCCGCGCACCGGTCGGCCGGTCGGCGGCGGCCTGGCCTCGGTCACCGTGGTCGGCCGCTCGCTGACGGCGGTCGACATCGCGGCCACCACCGCCTTCGCCCTGGGCGCCCGGGCCAGGGACTGGCTGGAGGGACGCCCGGGACTGGAGGGCTTCGCTGTGCTCGACGACGGCCGGGCCTGGTGGACGCCGGGCTTCAGCGCCTACGCGCAGCTACCGGAGCAGTCCTGACGTTACGTCAGACTGACGGCTACTGGCGGACATTGAGCGATGCGACGTGCTCCTTGATCTGCTCCTTCGTCAGATACGTGTCGGTGTACTCGAAGTCCTTGAGCGTCGCGGGCCGCCGCAGCTGGAAGCCGGTGCGGACGAAGTCGTCGCCCGCGGTCGCGTTCAGCAGCCAGTTGGTCATCACCCGGACCTTGGCCACATTGGTCCGCAGCGCCATCAGGTGGTAGCCGCGGGCCACGCCCTGCGCCGCCACGCCGGTCAGCTCGATGCCCAGCGGCTTGGACACCGCGTCCGCGCCGCCCAGGTCCACCACCAGGCCCAGGTCCCTGTGGAAGTACGGCTGCATCGGCCCGCCGCGCAGTGCGGCGGCGATGTTGTCGGCGACCACCTTGCCCTGCCGCTGGGCGTGCTGGGCGGTGGGCGGGCACACCGCGCCGTCGCCCTTGGCCAGGTCGGGCACGGCGGCGGCGTCGCCCAGGGCGAACATCCCGTCGCACTGCGGGACGCTCATGTCGGCGGTGGTGGCGAGCCGCCCGCGCACAGTGTCGGCGTCCAGGGTGGCGATCAGCGGGCTGGCGGCGACGCCGGCCGTCCAGATCAGGGTCCGGCAGGGGATGTTCCGGCCGTCGGTGAGCCGCACCGAGGTCTCGGTGACCTCGGCCACGGACACGCCCAGCGACACCTCGATCCCGCGCCCGCGCAGTGTCTGCAGCGCGATGCTGCCGAGCTTGTCGCCGAGTTCCGGCATCAGCTTGGGCGCGATGTCGATCAGGTGCCACTTGATCAGGTTGGGGTTCAGCCGCGGATAGCGCTTGATCGCGTAACTGGTGACCCGCTGCAGGCAGGCAGCCGTCTCGGTGCCGGCGTAGCCGCCGCCGACGACCATGAACTGCAGCCGGGAGATCCGCTCGTCGCGGTCGGTCGCGGAGTCCGCGAGGTCGAGCTGGGAGATCACGTGGTCCCGCACATACGCGGCCTCGGCCAGCGTCTTCATCCCGCGCGCGTGCTGGACCAGGCCGGGGATGTCGAAGGTGCGGGTGACGCTGCCCGGGGCGAGGACGATGTAGTCGTAGTGCTCGTAGACGATCTCGTCGGTGATCTTCTGGATCACGCAGACCTTCGCCCGGGGGTCGACGCCGATCGCCCCGCCCGGGATGATCCGGGTGCGGTGCAGCATCCGGCGCAGCGAGACCGCCACACACTGCGGGGTCAGGACCCCGGCCGCCACCTGCGGCAGCAGCGGCAGGTAGAGCTCGTAGCTGAACGGGGCGACGATGGCGATGTCCGCCTCGCTCGGCGCGAGCCGGCGTTCGAGCCTCCGGGCGCACTCGACTCCGGCGAAACCGCCGCCGACCACCAGGATCCGAGGTCGTTCCATCGTTACCGTCCTCACAGGTTCTGATCGAAGGCTTCTGCCCGCGCATACTTCTGCCGCCACACGCTCCTGCCCGCCACCCTTGCACGCGCGCCCGGCCGCTGCCACTGCTGGCGTTGCGGCTGTGCCGTACGGGTGCGGGCGGGCTGCGACGGGCCAATGGGTAGGGTGGGGCCCATGCTGCGTGAGGTACGGGCCGTTCGCTATGTGACGGCCCTTCGGGAGGGCGGGTCGCTGCCGGGACTGGTGGCGGGCGACGACGGCGCGCTCTATGTCGCCAAGTTCCGGGGCGCCGCCCAGGGCCGGAAGGCCCTGGTCGCGGAGGTGGTCGCGGGCGAGCTGGCGCGCCGGCTCGGGTTGCGCGTCCCCGAGCTGGTCCGGGCCGAGGTGGACCCGGTGATCGCCCTGGGCGAGCCCGAGCAGCAGGTCCAGGAGCTGGTGAAGGCGTCCGGCGGGACCAACCTGGGGATGGCGTTCCTCTCCCGGGCCTTCGGCTTCGACCCGCTGGCGTTCCCGGTCGACCCGCTGCTGGCCGGGCGGATCGTCTGGTTCGACGCGCTGATCGGCAATGTCGACCGCTCCTGGCGCAACCCCAACCTGCTGGTCCGCCAGGGCGAGCTGTGGCTGATCGACCACGGCGCCAGCCTGATCTTCCACCACAACTGGCCCCGGGCCGCCGCCTCCGCCCGCCGCCCCTTCGACGCCGGCGACCATGCGCTGCTGCGCTTCGGGCCCCGGGTCGCGGCCGCCGACGCGGAGCTGGCCGGGCTGGTGACCGAGGCGCTGCTGGCGGAGGTGCTGGCGCTGGTGCCGGAGGAGTGGCTGGCGGACGAGCCGGGCTTCGGCTCGGCGGACGAGGTACGGGCGGCGTACACCGCGCAGCTCGCCGAGCGGGTCGCCGGACCGCGCGACTGGTTGCCGGAGGTGGGCGCGTGAACGGGCCGGTGGTGTTCGAGTACGCCCTGGTGCGGGTGGTGCCCCGGGTGGAGCGCGGCGAGCAGCTGAACGCCGGGGTGCTGGTCTACTGCCGTCCGGCCGGGCTGGTGCAGGCGCTGATCCTGCTGGACGAGGACCGGCTGCTGGCGCTGGACCCGGAGGCCGACGTCGCCTCGGTGCGCAGCGCCCTGGGCGCGGTCGCCGCGGTCTGCGCCGGCGGCGGCGCGCGCCGGCCAGGCGGGCGAGGACGACCCGGGCCGCCGCTTCCGCTGGCTGACCGCCCCGCGCAGCACCGTGGTCCAGCCGGGGCCGGTGCACTGCGGACTGACGGACGATCCGGCGGGCGAGGCGGCCCGGCTGCTGGAGCAGTACGTGCGCTGACGGGCGTCCGGGCAGCGGCCCGGCGGATAGCATGGACGGATGACCGTACTGTCCGAGGGTGCCGCGGAAGCCAGGGCCCAGGGGTGGCGGGCGCTGGCCGCGCTGCACGCCCGGATCGAGGGCGAGATCGAGCGCGCGCTGCAGTCCGCGCACGGACTGAGCGTCAGCGAGTACTCGGTCCTGGACGTGCTCTCCCGGCAGGACACCTGGCACATGCGGATGCAGCAGCTGGCGGCGGCCGTGGTGCTCAGCCAGAGCGCGACCACCCGGCTGGTGGCCCGGTTGGAGGAGGACGGGCTGCTCACCCGGTACCTCTGCTCGACCGACCGGCGCGGCATCTTCACCGAGGTCACCGCCGTCGGCCAGGAACGGCTGGCGCAGGCCCGGCCGACCCACGACGCGGCGCTGCACCGGGCGCTCTCGGCCGCCGAGGAGGTCCCCGAGCTGGTCCCGCTGGTCCAGGCCCTGGACGCGGCCTGCGCAGCGGCGCCCGCGGCCGGCTGAGCCGCCGGCGGGCTTGTGCTTCGGACCGGGCGGTGAGCGGCTCCGACCTGGGCTGTTCAGGCTTGCGCAGCGTGAGCGCGAAGCCGAATATCCCCGATGTCCTGGCCGCCCGATACGCCTCCGGCGAGCTGACCCGACTGTGGTCCCCCGAACACAAGGTCGTGCTGGAGCGACAGCTCTGGCTGGCCGTCCTCAAGGCGCAGGCCGACCTGGGGATCGACGTGCCCGAAGGAGCCGTCGCCGACTACGAGCGCGTCGTCGACCAGGTCGACCTGGCGTCCATCGCCGCCCGTGAGCGGATCACCCGGCACGATGTGAAGGCCCGCATCGAGGAGTTCAGCGACCTCGCCGGGCACGAGCAGATCCACAAGGGCATGACCTCGCGGGATCTCACCGAGAACGTCGAGCAGCTGCAGGTGCTCGGCAGTCGCTGGAGCACGTCCGCGACCGCACGGTGGCGCTGCTGGTCCGGCTGGCGACCCTCGCCGCCGAGCACAGCGAGCTGGTCATGACCGGCCGCTCGCACAATGTCGCCGCACAGGCCACCACCCTCGGCAAGCGCTTCGCCTCGGCTGCCGACGAGATCCTGGTCGCCTTCCAGCGGCTGGAGGAGCTGATCGCCCGGTACCCGCTGCGCGGGATCAAGGGCCCGGTCGGCACCTCCCAGGACATGCTCGACCTGCTCGGCGGCGACCCGGACAAGCTGGCCGAGCTGGAGCGCCGGGTCGCCGGGCACCTCGGCTTCCGGCAGGGCTTCACCAGCGTCGGCCAAGTCTACCCGCGCTCGCTCGACTACGACGTGCTCTCCGCGCTGGTCCAGCTCGCCGCCGGACCGACGCAGCCTGGCCAAGACCATCCGGCTGATGGCCGGCATCGAGCTGGTCACCGAGGGCTTCAAGGAGGGCCAGGTCGGCTCCTCCGCCATGCCGCACAAGATGAACACCCGCTCCTGCGAGCGGGTCAACGGCCTCGCGGTGATCCTGCGCGGCTACGCCTCGATGGTCGTCCGAGCTCGGCGGCGACCAGTGGAACGAGGGCGACGTCTCCTGCTCGGTGGTGCCGCCGGGTCGCCCTGCCCGACGCCTTCTTCGCCTTCGACGGCCTGCTGGAGACCTTCCTCACCGTCCTCGACGAGTTCGGCGCCTTCCCCGCCGTCATCGCCGCCGAGCTCGACCGCTACCTGCCGTTCCTCGGCACCACCAAGGTGCTGATGGCGGCCGTCCGGGCGGGCGTCGGCCGGGAGACCGCGCACGAGGCGATCAAGGAGCACGCGGTCGCCTCCGCGCTGGCGATGCGGGCCGGGGCCCGCGAGAACCAGCTGCTGGACCGGCTCGCCGCCGACGAGCGGATCCCGCTCGACCGGCCGGCCTGGACGCGCTGCTGGCCGACAAGCTGTCCTTCACCGGAGCGGCGGCCGCCCAGGTCGCCGAGGTCGTCCGCCGGGTCGGCGAGGTCGCCGCCGCGCACCCCGAGGCCGCGAAGTACACGCCGGGCGCCATCCTCTGACCTCCGGCACGGGCGCCCGCGGTGGCTCGAATGCATGAATCGGGTGACTGCCCCGCCGGGGCTGCCGGAATCCGGCGGCCCCTGGCCCGATGATCGACGGACCCGTCTCCGCGCCCCGCGCGGTGGGCGGGTCCTTCGCTTGCCCGGCCCGAGGAGCCCGACGTGACGACGCCCGCCACCGCCCCGGTCACCCCGCTGCCCGGGACCGGACTGCCGCTCACGCTCGCACTGCCGACCGGGCGGCTGCCCGCACCGCACGAGCACCCCCGGCGGCAGCAGGTCAGGGCGCAGCACGACGCCTGGTTCCGGGCGCGGATGGCCGGCGTCGGCCTTCCGGCCGAGCAGCGGCTGTTCGGCCAGTGCGAGGGCGTCAGCCTGATGTGCCGGGTGCTGCCCGACGCCGACGCCGACCGGCTGCTCGGCATCTGTCTCGCCGCCTCCGTGCTGTTCCTGCTGGACGACGTCACCGACGGCGACTCCGCCGAGACCTCCCGCGCCGACCAGTACCTCGCCGCGCTGGCCGGTGGTGCGGTGACCGGCGGCTCCGCGCCACCTGCGGCTGTTCGCGCAGACCCTGGCCCGGGTCCGGCAGGGCGTGTCGCCCCGGCTGTGGGCGCGCTTCACCGGCCGGCTTCTCCGAGGTGGTCCGGACCGCCGCCGCCAAGTCGGCCGTGCCGGTCCCGGACTACCCCGGCTATCTCGCGGTCCGCCGCGCCGATGCCGCCTTCGACCTGGTCGGCGTCGCCATCGAGCACGGCCTGGGCCTGGAGCTCGACCTCGACCCGAACCTCCTCGACGGCCTGCACGACGCCTGCTTCGAACACACCATCCTGGTCAACGACCTGCTCTCCTACCGCAAGGAGTACGCCGCCGACGAGCCGATGAACGCGATCGGCGTCCTGCGGCGCACCCGGGGACTGGACCTCCAGGCCGCCGTCGACGAGCTCTGCGCCCGGCTCGCGGCGGCCGAGGACACGTACTTCGCCGAGGCCGAGGCGCTGCGGGCGGCCCACGCGGACCGGCAGCCGGCGCTGCGCCGCTACCTGGACGCCTGGGCGCAGATGCTCAGCGGCAATCTGGCCTGGTCGCTGGCCTGTCCGCGCTACCACGGGCCCGGCGGCGGCTGGACCGGGGGCGTTCCCGACCGGATGGTGCTCTACCCGGACCGGACCGAGTTCGGCCGGGGCTGAGGGCGGCGCGGGTTTCGGGGCTCAGCCCTGCTTGCGGGCCTCGATCAGGAACCGGGTGGTGGTGGGCGACGAAGGGCCCGTCGGCCTGGATCTGCTCGTGCAGCGCCCGCAGTTGCGGTCGGGTACTGCTCGACGGTGAAGCCGGGGACCATCCAGATCACCTTGCGCAGGAAGTAGACCACCGCGCCGATGTCGCAGGAACTCGGTGCGCAGCCGTTCGAAGCGCAGGTCGATGACGGTGAGTCCGGCGGCCTCGGCCGCCGCCCGCGCGTCGTCCGGGTGCCGGGTCGTGCCGGACGTCGGCCGGCCGCGGGCCGAGGAAGTACTCGACCAGCTCGAAGACGCTGGCCGGGCCTACCTGCTGGGAGAAGTAGCTGCCGCCGGGCTGCAGCACCCGGGCGATCTCGGTCCACCGGGTGGTCACCGGATGGCGGCTGACGACCAGGTCGAAGCCGGCGTCGGCGAAGGGCAGCGGCAGCTCCTCCGACTCGGCGACGACCGCCACGCCCAGCGGGTGCAGCAGCCGGGTGGCCTTGGCGATGTTCGGCGGCCAGGACTCGGTGGCGACCGTCAGCACCGGCAGCCGGGGGACGCCGGCCAGCACCTCGCCGCCGCCGGTCTGCAGGTCGAGCGCGGCCCGGGCCAGGCCCATCCGCTCGCCCATCGCGGCGGCGTAGCCCCAGGCTGGGGCGCTGCTCGGTGGCGCGGCCGTCGAGCCAGGAGAAGTCCCAGCCGTCGACGGACACGGTGTCGGCCTCGGTGACCAGTTCGTCGAAGGTGCGCGGCATGCCGCCATCCTGGCATCGCGCTCCGGGCGGGGCCACCGGATTCCCGGCGGCCCCGCCCCGCCCCGAGCGGCGAGGTCAGCGCGGGCCGACCGGGGCGGGCGCCTGCTGCCAGAAGCGGACGGCCGAGGTGCCGAGCGAGGCGCCGAACGCCGACGGTCCGGGGGCGGGGAGGTCGACCGGGGGCTGCCCGTGGACCCGGCGCAGGGTGGCCTCGTCGTAGCGGAAGCAGCCGCGGTGCCAGACGAGGATCCCGGCGAGCCAGTTGCGCAGCTCCTGGGCGTAGCCGTCCAGGGTCCGGCGGGCCTCGGCCGAGAGGTCGAAGTCCTCGTACATCACCGGGAACTCGACCGCGATGACATGCTCGAACTGGCGGACCCGGGAGGCCATCAGGTCGTTGACGATGCGGAGGGCCTGGAACCGGTCGCAGCCGAAGAACTGCTCCACCACCAGCACCCCGTTGTGCAACTCGCCCTCGTACTGGATCTCCTTCTGGTACGAGAACATGTCGTTGAGCAGGCAGGCGGCGTCCGCCGCGGCGTTCTCCATGGCGGTCAGCGGCCGGGAGCGGTAGACCTCGGGCGGCACGGTCCGGCCGTGGCCGATCCGGCACAGGCTCATCGTCAGGTCCGAGCCGAAGGTCCGGCGGCGCATCTCGATGTAGTCGACCGGGTCGGGCACCCGGTTCTCCTTCTGGTTGGCCAGCTCCCACAGCCAGCTGTCGATCATCACCTCGACGGTGGTGCGGAAGGCGGCCCGCGCGTCCGGGTCCATCGGTCCGGCGGTGCGCGTCCACAGGTCGGACAGCCCGCGCTCCAGCCCGTTGGCCGGGCAGCAGGGTGGGGACCAGGTCGAGTGGCATGAGCCCGAGCAGCCGCTCGTTGCACAGCCTGGCGGCGGACTGGTCGGGGGTGCGGCCGAAGACGACCGGGTAGTAGTCGTCGGCGTAGGTCCCCCAGGCCAGCCAGCCGGAGGTCAGGTCCAACTCCTCGGCGGCGGCGTCGGGGTGGATCCCGGCCGCGCAGAGCGGCAGGTCGATGTCGCGCAGCCGCCGTTCGTCCCAGACCTGGGGGACGTCCGTCGAAGATGCCGACCCGCCGGGCCCAGTCGACGAGGTGCTCCCGGGCGAGGTCGAGGTGCGGGTTGAGCTCCACCGTGAACGGCAGGTAGAACTCGGGCAGCGGCAGGGGCCGACCGGCGCGAACGGGCGGTGCGCGCAGGGCGATGTCCGATCGCTGCACGTGCTGACGCTGAAGAGCCGTACCCGAGCCGGCGGCACGCTGCCCAGGCTCGGCGGGCGGCAGCAGCCAGGGCGCCGCGCGAGCGCGCCGCGCCCGCCGCCGTTCATGTAGCGGCTGGACCGCAGGTGCCACTCGTGGCCGCCCGACTGCCAGTCCTGCAGGCCCCTTGACATAGGCCAGCACGTCGGCGACGGACTTGGGGTCCAGCCCGTGCTCGGCGAAGCAGCGGCGGCAGTTCGGTGAGCGCGGTGTGCTCGAACTGCTGCAGCCGGGAGGTGAGCAGGTCGTTGACCGACGTCGGCGGCCTCCTGGGTGCGTGCAGCCGAGGAACGTCTCCAGCACCAGCACGCCGTTGGAGAGCTCGCCCTCCTCCTCCACCTCGCGCTGGTAGGAGAAGAGGTCGTTGCGCAGGTGGACCGCGTCCGCGAACGTGTCCCTCAGCACCCGCAGCGGCCGGCGTGGCCGCGACCGCCGTCGGGACCTCCGCGCCCACGGCGTGCTCGACCAGCCCGGCCGACCAGGGCGCGCCGCCGACCTTGCGGCGCATCTCGATGTACTCGACCGGGTTGGCGACCCGGTCCTCGTTGATGTTGTTGAGCTCCCAGAGCGAGCTCGTCGAGCAGGTGCTCGGTGCTCTCGATGAAGCGGCTGCGCCAGCCCGGCGACATCCCCGGTGCGGTCCGCGCCCACAGGTCGGCGAGGCCGGCCTCGACCGGGTTGGTCGGCTCCAGTGCCGGGGCGCCGCGGTCGGCCGGCATGAACGCGGACAGCCGGTCGAGATAGGCCTTGCGCGCCGACCATGTCCTTGCTGCGCTTGTAGATGTCCAGGAAGTGGTCGTCGAAGAAGAAGACCCACACGTACCAGTCGGTGACCAGGGCGAGCTCGTCGGCGTCGCATGTCGGGGTGGGTGTAGCGCGCAGAGCAGCGCGTAGTCGTGCGCGTCGAAGGTCGGGCTCGTCCCAGATGCCCGAGCCCTCGATCATCGCCATCTCGCGTGCCCACGCCTTGGAGTGGGTCCGGGCGTCCTCCAGATGCGGGTTCAGCCGCGCGGGGTACGGCATGTAGAACTCGGGCAGCTCGAACGGCTGCGGCTGCGGCTGTGGCTGCGGCATCGGCGGCCAGGCCTTTCCTGTGAGGGAGCGCCCGGTCGGGCGCGTCGGTCGGCGTCAAGGCAGGGGGACCGGTGCGGTCCGGCGATCTCTGTTCAGCAACACGGTAGGTCCGGACCCGGCGACTGCGACCCAACCCCTGACGCACTCCCTCGAATTGGTGAATCCGACGGTCGATCGGATTCGACTCCGGAAAAGCGGGCAAAGCGTCAGCCACCGTGTGAACTGCGACAACGCCTCTGCAGCGCAGGTCAAAGCGGTAGGGTGCAAAGATGGCAGCACACCGGAGCGCCAGTAGCGGACTGCTGGAGCGCGAACTCGAACTCAGGATCCTCGGCGAGGCGTTGGACAGCCTCGCGGCCGGCGGACCGGCCGCGGGCATCGGTGAGCGACTGCTGGTCTTCACCGGGGCGGCCGGTCTCGGCAAGACCAGCATGGTCGCCGAGGTACGCGCCCGGGCCGAGGAGCGCGGACTGCTGGTGCTCTCCGCACGCGGCGGCGAGCAGGAGCAGCGCTCGGCCTTCCACGTGGTCCGCAGCCTGCTGCGACCGCTGCTGGCCCAGGTCGACGCGGAGGGGCAGCGCGCCCTCCTCGGCAGCTGGTACGAGATCGTCGCGGGCGCGGTCGGCCTCGGCGCGGAGGGGGACTCCGGCGCCGCCCTGCCCGACCCGCAGGGTGTCCGCGACGGCCTGGACTGGGTGGTCACCAACCTGGCACTCTCCCGGGGGCCGCTGGTGCTGATGCTGGACGACGCCCACTGGGCCGATGCCGAGTCGCTGGCCTGGCTGGCCTCCTTCGCCGCCCGGGTCGAGGGGCTGCCGCTGCTGCTGGTGTTCGCCTACCGGCCGAACGAGATGCCGGCCGGCGCGGAGGCGTTCGTCGCGCTGCCGGCCCGCAGCGGCGTGAGCCCGCTGGGGCTCTCCGCACTCACCCCGGACGCGGTCGGGGAGCTGGTGCCGCACGATGTACCGGAACGGGCCGGGGGAGGAGCCCGCCGTCGAGGAGGCCTTCTGCCGCGAGGCGTGGGCGGTCACCGGCGGCAACCCGTTCGAGACGGTGGAACTCGTCGCCAAGGCCCGCGAACTCGGGCTGCCGCCGGACGAGTCGGCCTGCAGGCGGCTGCGCGAGATCGCCTCGGCGACCAAGGGCAGCGGCCTCGTCGTCAGGCTGGAGCGGCTCGGCACCCGGGCCGTCCGGCTCGCCTGGTCGGTCGCGATCCTCGGCATCCAGACGCCGTTGGAGCTGGCCGCCGCCCTGGCCGGGCTGACCCGGTCCGAGGCCAACGAGGCGGCCGGGCAACTGCGTGCGGCCCGAATACTGACGGGATCTCAGATCCTGGAGTTCGTGCACCCGTTGATCGCGACAACGGTGTACCGGGGGATCGCCGAGGAACTCCGCACCGAGCTGCACGGGCAGGCGGGCTGGGCGGTGCTGAACGCCGGCCTCGGCCCGATGGCGGCGGCCCGGCACTGGTTGGAGGCACCGCCGCAGGGCAACGCCGCCGTGGTCGAGCAACTACGCTTCGCAGCCCGCCAGTTCATGAACGCCGGAGCGCCCGAGTCGGCCCAGCGCTGCCTCAGCCGGGCGGTGGAGGAGCCCCCGCCGCTGGACCAGCGGGCCTGGGTGCTGTTCGAGCTCGGCCACTCGACCCTGCTCTACGACCCCGCCGCCACCGTCGGCCATCTCCGGGCCGCCCTGGCCCAGCCCGGCCTCCCGGGCGAGCTGCGGGAGAACATCGCGGTCTGGCTCGCGCAGTCGCTCTCCCACAGCAGCCACCTCAAGGAGGGCGCCGAGGTGGTCGCGGCAGCCGCCGAGACGGCCGGCTCGGCCGAGTCCTGGCTGCGGTTCCAGGTGTGGAACCTGATGTGGTGCGCCTTCGACGCCGACGAGCAGGGCTCCCCGGCCCGCTCCGCCCGGCTCGCGGAACTGGCCCGGCGGGTCGAGAACGACCTCGCCGGGACGCCCGCCGGCACGGTCGCCGACACCTTTGCCGGGGACTCGGTCGGTGGGGACTCGGTCGCCGGCGCGCTACGTGCTCGGGCTGCGGGCCTGGGACGCGGTGGTGCGCGGCGAGCCCAAGGAGACCGTGCTGCACTACGCCGACCTCGCCCTCGACGGCGGGCTCAGCTGGACCGACCCGGAGTGGGCCTTCGAGGTGCCGCTGCTCGCCGCCCTCACCTATATGCACTGCGACCTGGTCGACCGCTACGAGGCGCTCTTCGCCAAGGGGATCGCCGAGTTGGAGGACGCCGGCTGGCGCGGCGCCCACCTCGCCTTCGGCCACACCATCCTCGGCTACGCCCGCTACCGCACCGGCAACCTCGCCGAGGCGGAGGAGAGCGCCCGGCTCGGTCTGGACATAGCCAACCTCGTGCTCGGCCCGGGCCTGCCGGTCCACTGGTTCGCGGTCGGGACGCTGATCGCGATCCTGGTCGCGCGCGGCGGTGCGGACGAGGCGGCGGCGCTGGCCCGGCGCTACGCCTTCCACGCCCCGTACTCGGCCGCTGTGGTCTTCCCGGACTCCCCGACCGTGCTCGGCGGACTGCTGTACGCCCTCGGCGACCATGCCGGCGCCGTCCGGGAGTTCACCGCCGCCGGCGCCCGGCTGGACGCCCGGCAGATGCGCAACCCCGGCTGGTGCTGCTGGCAGCAGGGACTGGCGTCCGCGCACGCCGCCGAGGGCCGGCTCGACACCGCCCGCACCGTCGCGGCGGAGGCGCTGCTCCGGGCGGAGGGCTTCGGTGCCGACTCGGTGGTCGGCACGGCCCTGCGCTGCTGCGCCGAGTTCGCCGAGGCCGAAGCCCAACTCGACCTGCTGGTGCGCTCGGTGGAGCGGTTGGAGCGCTGCTCCGCCCCGTACGAGCTGACCCGGCCACCCTCGACCTCGGGCGCGCCCTGCGGGCCGCCGGTCGGGCCAAGGAGGCGGAGGAACGGCTCGGCCGTGCGGCGGAGCTGGCGGCGGCCTGTGCCGCCGACCTCCTGGCCGACGAGGCGCGGCAGGAGTTGGCGGGGCTCCTCGCGTCCGGCTGACGGCGTCGCGGGCCGGGGTCCGGTGTCCGCGCTCGGTGCCACCGTATGATCGGCGGCACCGAGCCCGACCCCGACCCCGACCCCGACCGTCAGGACCTGGGAGCCGTCTGTGAAAAAGCATCTCATCGACGCCTGGCGCACGCTCTTCCCGGCGCCGGGCGACCCGCACGGCCCGCTGCCCTCGGTGCTGATCTGGCTGACCGTGGTCTCCGGCCTGGTCGACGCGGTCAGCTACCTGCTGCTCGGCCATATCTTCGTCGCCAACATGACCGGCAATGTGGTGTTCATGGCCTTCGCCCTGGTCGGGGTGGACGGCTTCTCGCTGTCCGGGACCTTCGCCGCCTCGGTGGTGGCGCTGTGCGCCTTCGGGGTCGGCGCCGTCTACGGCGGCCGGATGGTCGACCGCCACCGGGAGCACCGGGGCCGGTTGCTGCTCTCGGTGACGGCCGCCGAGGTCGTGGTCTTCCTCGCCGCCTACGTCGTCTGGCTGCTCGCCGCCACCCCGGGCAGCGGCTGGTGCCGCTACCTGCTGATCGTGCTGCTCGCGCTCGGCATGGGGGCCCAGAACGCGGCGGCCCGCCGGCTCGGCGTCCCGGACCTGACCACCAGCGTGCTGACCATGACCATCGCCGGGATCGCGGCGGACGGGCGGATCGCCGGGGGCACCGACAGCAAGCTGGGACGGCGGGCGCTGTCCGCCGCCGCGATCTTCGTCGGCGCGCTGAGCGGCGGGCTGCTGGCGGTCCACGCGTCGAAGTCGCTGCCGATGCTGGTGGCCACGCTGATCACGGCTGCCGCCGCCGCCCGGCTGTACGGCCACGCACGGTCCACCGCGCCGTGGACCAGACTGCCCTGAGCGGATCCTGTTCGAGCCGACCGCCGTAGCATCGGCTGCGAAGCCCTGCTGAGCCCGTGCCCGCCAGTCCCGTCCGCGCCACCCAGCACCGACCAGAGGAGAGCCCGTCATGGCCAAGTCGCCCGAGATCGGCCGGACCGCCCCCGACTTCACCCTGCCGTCCGTCCACCTCGTCGACGGCGAGATCGTCCGCGGTGAGCGCACCCTCTCGAAGGAGCAGGGGCACCCGGTCGTCCTCGCCTTCTACCCCGGTGACGAGACTGCCGTCTGCACCAAGCAGCTCTGCTCCTACTCCTCCGGCCTGGAGGCGTTCACCGACCTCGGCGCGACCGTCTGGGGGATCAGCACCCAGGACCTGGACAGCCACGAGAGCTTCGCCCGCAAGCACGGCCTGCGGATGCCGCTGCTCGCCGACACCGAGCGGGCGGCGGTCGCCGCCTACGGCATCGGCCTCGGCGGCCTGGTCCGGCGCTCGGTGTTCGTGATCGACGCCGAGGGCGTGCTGCGCTGGAAGCACGTGGCCGCGCTCGGTCTGACGTTCCGCGACGTGGAAACGCTGACCGAGCAGTTGGCGGCGCTCTCGCAGTGACAGCCGATTCCTGGCCATGAGGCCACTTGCGGTTGGTGACCGACGACAAGGGGGTCCCTGATGCATGTCGCGTACTGGATCGTCGCTGCGCTCCTCGCCCTGTTCTACCTCTACGCCGGGGGCAAGAAGCTGCTCCAGAGCCAGGCGCAGCTGCGGCCGATGATGGCTTGGGTGGACCAGGTGCCGATGCCGCGGGTGAAGGCGGTCGGTGGTCTGGAGGTCCTCGGCGCGCTCGGGCTCGTCCTGCCCCGCTCACCGGGATCGCGACCGGCCTCGCCTTCGCCGCGGCGATCGGCCTGGCCCTGGTGCAGATCGGCGCGATGGCCCTGCACTTCTCCCGGGGCGAGGCGCGGCTGGTCGGGCTCAACATCGGGGTACTGGTGACCGCCGCGGCGACGACCTGGCTGGCAACCGTCTGGCTGTGAGCCCGGGTGGTGGCTACCAGTGGCCGGGGCGGGCGAGGGCGGCCGGAAGGCGGGTGTCGGGTCGCCCTTCGCGGCGTTGACCTGGGCCTGGGTGAGGAAGATGCTGCCGGTGAGGTCCGCGCCGCGCCAGGTCGGCGTCGCGCAGGTCGGCGCCGATCAGGTCGGCGAGCCGCAGGTCCGCGCCGCGCAGGTCGGCGCCGATCAGGTAGGCGCCGCGCAGGTTGGCGCCGCGCAGGTCCGCGCCCTCGAGTTCGGCGCCGATCAGGTCGGCGCCCCGGCGCGTTCCGCCGCCGCCCGGGCGCCCGGCCCGGACCAGCTCGCTGGTGCGCAGCAGCAGCGCGTTGGCCCGCCCGCGGTGCGCCGGGCAGGTCCAGCGCCAGCGAGCGTCCTCCGGGGCTGCCCTGGGTGAGGCGCTCGGTCTCGGCGCGGGCGCGGGCGCAGCTCGCGCGCGCAGCGGACGGGCCGGCGGCCAGGGCGAGCGCCTCGGTCAGGTACCAGAGCAGTTCGTGGAGTTGCCGCATCACCGGGAAGGTGTCGAACATCTGCCGCGCGGCGCTCGGCGCCTGCGCGCCAGTCCCGGCCGCCGAAGGTGACCTGGGAGACCTTCTGTCCGGCGCCGAAGCAGTCGTAGACGGTGCAGCCGGGGAAGCCCGGTCGCCGCAGCCGGGCGTGGATGCCGCAGCCGAAGTCCGGCGGCCAGGTTGGCGCAGGGCTGTCCCGGCGGGCTTGTCGACCGCGAAGTCGGCGGAGGCGGCGAAGGCGAGGGCGACGCAGCACAGCCCGAAGCAGTTGCCGCAGTCCGCCCGCAGGTCGGACGGGCCGGTTCCCGCATCGTCCTTGTCGTCCACCTTCGCCGCTCTCCTCCTGGAATGGTGCTCGCCACCGCCTGGTGCTGCAGCGAGTAGACCAAATTTCGATGATCCGCGTCCACGTGGTTCGTCGGCGGACCGGTCGGGGGATCAGTCGGCGGCGTCGAGCCGGGCCTCCAGCCGGTTCAGACGCTCGACCAGCGGCCGGAGTTGGGCCTGGATGGCGCCGGCCAGCCGCTCGGCGGCGTCGGCCGGGAGCGCGGCCGGTGCGGCGGCGGTCTGCGCGCGCAGGTGCGCGTAGCCGACGAGCGCGGCCGAGACGGCACGGCGGGTGAGCCGCTGTTCCGCGCCCAGGGCACGCAGCACGCTGCCGCCCCGGCCGTCGGGCTCGGCGACCAGGCCGAGCAGCAGGTGTTCGCAGCCGATGTAGTTGTGGCTGAGGGCGAGTGCCTCGCCGACGGCGAGTTCGAGGGCGGCCGCGGCGCCGGGGCCGAAGCGCAGCGGCTCGTCCTCGTCGCGCTCCGGGACGGGTGCGGCAGTGACGGAAGCAGCGGCCCGGTCGAGCTCGCGCCGAAGGGTCTCGGGCTCGATCTCAAGCACCTGCAGGACCTGGAGGGCGAGGTTGCCGCCTTCGTCGAGAATGCCGAGCAGCAGGTGCTCGGTGCCGACGGCCGCCGCGCCCTGGGAGCGGGCGAGGTCCACCGCGAGCTTCACGCTGGTCCGGGCACGGGCGGTGAAGTGGGCGAGTCGGCCGTTCGCGTCACTGCTGGCCGGGCCGTTGAGCACGGCCTCGCGGATACCGGTGATCCGGCGGACCGCCGTCTCCAGCGCGCGCTGGCAGATCGCGGAGACCGGGACGCCCGCCTCCTTCACCGCCTCGGCCAGCTCGTCCGGAAGGTACACGTTGATCTTGGGCATGGTCGCCTCCGCAGCGTCGCCCTTGCATGTACCCCCTATGTAACCCTAGTGGGGGTACATATACAAGGGGTGGGCGGCTGCGGGGTTCCCGGGGTGCGGGAGGTCCGGTCAGATCACGATCGGGCCGTTGGCCGTGGCGAACTCGACGCTGACCAGACCGGTTTCCTCACCTTCGGACCAGGTGACCTTGGTTTCGTCGAGCGGATGGTCGTGGTCGGCGGGGGCGCCCAGGAAGTCCTCGACGACCTTCGGGTCGCCGGAGATCAGCAGCCCGTCGATCCTGGTCGCGGTGCGCGGGTTGGCCGAGGGAATCTCCGACGGGTCCACCAACCACTGCAGGAAGTACGGCAGTTGCGGGTCCTCGATCAGGTCGCGGACGCCGATCTGGCGCCAGCGCAGGTCGAAGCCGTCGGGACGGACCCGGTGGCCGTCGTCGGCGGTCCGGCCGAGCCGGGCCTCGATCGGGGCGATGTCGTCGACGCCCACCACCCAGCCGAGCCAGCCGCCGCCGGCCTCTGCGCGCTGGGCCACGGCGCGGCCGAAGAGCGCACGGTCCGCCGCCGGGTGGTCGAGGGTGGTCACCACCTCGACGTAGGTGCCGCCGGCCAGCGGGAGCACGAAGTTGCGGGTTCCGAAGCGCGGATGGACGCCCCCGTCCGTGAACGATGCGCCGAGTGCCGAGCCGAGCCATTGGACCGTGGAGACGAAGCTGTCCCGGGCCACCGCGTAGGAGACGTGGTCGAGTCGCATAGCGCCATCATGACCCGGCTGACCTGCGGTGCACCCCCGTGCGCGGTCGCCACGCCGGGTCGGGCCGCCCGGTTCCCGCGTCTGGCGCAGCGAGCGCCGGCCCGGTGGGTCGGGAGACTTCGGTCCCGGGTGCGGCCGTGCATCGTGACCTGATCGTGACCACGGCAGCCTCCCCGGCGTCGTCGGCGCCCGGCGTCGACGCCCGGTCTTTGCTGACCGATCGTCAGAATGCCTGTGTCGGTGCGGTTGTGTGAACGATGGCTAACAGTCCGCATACAAGCTTTCGGGGTCGACTGCGAGCCTCCTCCGGGCCCGCGTCCGCGGGTGGTCGCGAGCTCCGGCGGGGCATTTGACCTGCGGTGACCGATAGGTGACGGGCGGGCGGCCAATGGCTGACAGCCAAGCAGACGATCGGCTTCCCCTTGGGTCTTGTCGAGCAATTGTCAACTAACTATGGTTCTCGCCAAGCTGCCACCCCGGAACGGGGAGGCAACGGGGTTCCGCTGCAGACCACCCCTTGCAGAGGCGACCCAGCTTTGCGCGGCCGCACCACGCATGTCCCCGGTTCACCCCCACATCTGGAGGCAGTACGTTGCGTACCAACCCGCTGACCATGTCCCCCGCCGGATCGTCCTCCCGCTGCTCGGCACGGCCGCGCTGGCCTCCAGCGGCCTCGCCGCGGCCGCCCGCCGCCGGAGCGGCGACCCCCGCCTCCGCACAGCACGGCCTCCTGGGTCCGGTCCTGCGCCGTGCCGCGCACCGCCGGCGAGATGGCCTGCAACGCGCTGCGCGTCACCAACAGCACCGAGCACGTCCACGCGATGGGCGTGACCCCCGGCACGCCACCCCCTCCGGCTACGGCCCGAGCGACCTGCTGAGCGCCTACAACCTGCCCGGCCAACGGCGGCAGCCGGCGAGACCGTCGCCATCGTCGACGCCTACAACGACCCCAACGCCGCCAGCGACCTGGCCGTCTACCGCGCCCAGTACGGCCTGCCCGCCTGCACCGTCGCCAACGGCTGCTTCCAGCAGGTCAACCAGACCGGCAGCACCAGCCCGCTGCCGCAGCGGCCAACGCCGGCTGGGCCGACGAGGAGTCGCTCGACCTGGACATGGTCTCGGCGATCTGCCCCGAACTGCCACATCATCCTGGTCGAGGCCAACTCCGCCACGCACGGCCAACCTGGGCGCCGCCGTCAACGAGGCCGTCGACGCTCGGCGCCAAGTTCGTCTCCAACAGCTACGGCGGCTCCGAGTCCAGCTCCGACCCGACGCTACGACACCAAGTACTACAACCACCCCGGCGTCGCCATCACCGCCAGCGCCGGCGACGGCGGCTACGGCGTCGAGTACCCGGCGGCCTCCCAGTACGTCACCGCGGTCGGCGGCACCTCGCTGACGCACCGCCTCCAACGCCCGCGGCTGGACCGAGATCGGTCTGGTCCACCAGCTCCACCGAGGGCACCGGCTCCGGCTGCTCGGCCTACGACGCCAAGCCGACCTGGCAGAAGGACACCGGCTGCGCCAAGCGCACCGTCGCCGACGTCTCCGCGGTCGCCGACCCGAACACCGGCGTCGCGGTCTACGACGACCTACGGCGGCGCACCGGCTGGGAGGTCTTCGGCGGCACCAGCGTCGCCTCCCCGCTCATCGCCTCGGTCTACGCGGACGCCGGCGACCCCGACGGTCAACTACCCGGCGGCCGACCTCTACGCCGACCCGTCCGGCCCTCAACGACGTCACCACCGGCAACGACCGCCACCTGCACCCCGGCCTACCTGTGCACCGCCGAGGTCGGCTACGACGGCCCGACCGGGCTCGGCACCCCGGACGGACTCGCCGCCTTCACCGGCTGACCTGCCTCCCGATCCACAGTGAACAGCCGGGCCCCGGCCGCGTCCAGCGCGGCCGGGGCCCGGCTCTTTCGCGCCGACCGGTGCGGCTCAGCGGTCGCGCGGGCCGAGCCGCCAGGCCCCGAGGACCACCAGGAAGGAGAGCACCTCGAACCCCGTGCACCATCAGGCCGTTCCGGTGCCGCCCTCCATCCAGGAGTCCACCCCCACGGTCAGCGCCCAGAGTTGTCCGACGACGATGCTCAGGACCAGCACCAGCCGGGTGCTCAGGACCGCTGAGCGCCCGGGCTCGGGATCGGCGCCCGCACCGGGAACCGGACCGGTGTGCAGCACTCGGGGGTCGGCGTAGCCGGTGGTCGGCCGGATCTGCGGGTAGCGCTCCGGCACCGGCCGGTTGAGCCGCGGTTCCTCGCTGCCGGGGTGGCAGCCGGGCGGATGGTCCATGGTCCGTCGGCCTTGATCACGAGATTGACGCCAACAGCGCGCGGTCGACCGCATGCGCAGCGTGGCCGGCCATTGGGCCGAACGGGAGAGTACGGCCAGGAGCGGCCTCGGCGGCCGTTACTGATGGAGGCTCAGCAGGGCGCGCCCGGCGCGTCAGTTCGAGGCCGTAGCATGAGCACAAATCAGGCCCTCCCGAGGAGCGATGATGGTGCATTCGCGAGCAGGACAGCCGGCCCGCCCCAGTGACCTGGTCGACATCGCCAGACTGGTGACCGACTACTACACCCTCACCCCCGACCCGGCCGACCCCGCGCAGCGGGTCGCCTTCGGCACCTCGGGACACCGGGGATCCGCCTCGGCCACCGCCTTCAACGAGGACCACATCGCCGCGACCAGCCAGGCGATCTGCGAGTACCGCGCGGCCCAGGGCACCACCGGACCGCTCTTCCTCGGCATCGACCCGCACGCCCTGTCCGAGCCCGCGCGCGCCACCGCGCTGGAGGTCCTCGCCGCCAACGGCGTCACCGTGCTGCTCGACACCGCCGACGGCTACACGCCCACCCCCTCCGTCTCGCTGGCGATCCTCGCCCACAACCGGGGACGCACCGAGGGCGCCGGCCTGGCCGACGGCATCGTGGTCACCCCCTCGCACAACCCGCCCGCCGACGGCGGCTTCAAGTACAACCCGCCGCACGGCGGTCCGGCCGACTCCGCGGCGACCGGCTGGATCCAGGACCGCGCCAACGAGATCCTGGAGAAGGGCGGCGCCGAGGTCCGGCGGATCCCCTACAGCCGCGCCCTGGCCGCCGACACCACCGGCAGGTACGACTTCCTCGGCGGCTACAGCGCCGACCTGCCGACCGTGGTCGACCTGGACGCGATCCGCTCGGCCGGGGTCAGGATCGGTGCCGACCCGCTGGGCGGGGCCTCCGTCGGCTACTGGGGGCGGATCGCCGAGGAGCACCGGCTCGACCTCACCGTGGTAAACCCGGAGATCGACCCCACCTGGCGCTTCATGACCCTGGACTGGGACGGCAAGATCCGGATGGACTGCTCCTCGCCCTATGCGATGGCCTCGCTGATCGAGCGGCGCGCCGAGTACCAGATCGCGACCGGCAACGACGCCGACGCGGACCGGCACGGCATCGTCACCCCCGACGCCGGGCTGATGAACCCCAACCACTACCTGGCCGTCGCCCTCGCCTATCTCTTCACCCACCGTCAGGACTGGTCGCCCGGCGGCCGGCATCGGCAAGACCCTGGTCTCCTCCTCGATGATCGACCGCGTGGCCGCCGACGCTGGGCCGGAAACTGGTCGAGGTCCCGGTCGGCTTCAAGTGGTTCGTCGACGGGCTGCTCGGCGGCACGGTCGCCTTCGGCGGGGAGGAGAGCGCCGGGGCCTCGTTCCTGCGCCGCGACGGCGGTCCCTGGACCACCGACAAGGACGGCATCCTGCTGGCGCTGCTCGCCGCCGAGATGACCGCGGTGACCGGGCAGAGCCCGTCCGAGCGCTACACCGCGCTGACCGCCCGCTTCGGGGCCCCCGCCTACGCGCGCGTCGACGCCCCGGCCACCCGTGAGCAGAAGGCCGTCCTCGCGGCGCTCTCGCCCGAACAGGTGCCCGCCGGCGAGCTGGCCGGCGAGCCGATCACGGCGGTGCTCACCCGCGCGCCGGGCAACGGCGCGGCCATCGGCGGCCTCAAGGTCTGCACCGAGAACGCCTGGTTCGCGGCGCGCCCCTCCGGCACCGAGGACGTCTACAAGATCTATGCGGAGAGCTTCCTCGGCCCGGACCACCTGACCCGGGTCCAGGACGAGGCCCGGCAGCTGGTCGCCGAGGTACTGGCGGACTGAGCCGTCGGCCGGCCCGACCCCGGCGAGGCGCTACGGGTGTGCGTCGTCGGGGCCGGGCTGCTCCGCCGGGGGCGGTGTGCCCGGTGCCTCCGGGGCGGAGCCCGACGGGCCCTGCGGGCCCGACTGCGGTCGGCGGCGGCGCGACAGCAGGGCCGGAAGTATGGACACCAGCACCACCAGCCCCACCAGCGGCAGCAGGTAGTTCTCCACCCCGGGGATGGCGTCACCCAGCCAGTACCCGGCCAGCACCAGGCTCTGCGTCCACGCCAGCCCGCCGATCACCTGCCAGAGGGTGAAGGTCCGCACCGGGACCTGGAGCATCCCGGCCGCCGGGCCCAGCACGCTGCGCACCATCGGAACGAAACGGCCGATGACGATCGCCTTGCGGTAGCCGTAGCGGGAAAGCATCTCCTCGCTGCGGGCCACAACCGCCTTCAGCTTGCGGTTGCTCATCTGCGCCAGGGCCGCCTGGCCGCCCCGTCGGCCCCAGTAGTAGCTGAACTGGGTGCCGGCCAGCGAGCCCACCGCCGCACAGAGCAGTACCTGCCACAGTGTCAGCTGCGGTCCCTTGGTCACCGCCGTGGCGCAGAAGACGCCGGCCGGGAAGAGCAGGGTGTCGCCCGGCACGAAGAATCCGACGACCAGCAGACCCGACTCCATGAAGGTGACGACAAGGACGGCCAGTGCTCCGAAGGAGGCGAGCAGCGAGGAGCCGCTGGTCGGGTTCACGGCCAGCAGGACCGCGTTCACGGAAGGATCCAGTTCACCCGAGAACCATAACCAGACCAATCAGGTGTCACGTCGCCCCACGGGTTGAGCTTGTCCCCGCAGCGGGTCCAGGGCCGTCCGGGAGGAGTCGTACCAGCGGATGAGGGCGGAGCCGGAATGTACCGGTATCGGAACTAGGCCGGTCGGACGACTGTGCACCGCGCTGCGAGCCGCTCCCGGTCGGGGCGTTGGGGGTGATCGGGCATACAGTTGCTATATTGCGCAACCATGCAAATAACTGGGGGCGGCCCCTCGCGGCCGCTGCGGTGCCGGACACATTCGTGCCCGTTCCCTCGATCGGGGTTCCGGGCGGTCGTCTCTGCCCGACGCGGGGCGGCGGGTGCGCAGAGGGAGCGGTAATACATGGTGGCTGATGGCGGCCCGGAGGGCGGCGAGGCTCGCGAGGACGGTGTCGACGAGAGTGCGGCCGATACCTTGGCGGGCGGCACCGGGCGCAGCCAGGTCCGGGCCGCCCGGCGACGGCGCCGACTGAAGATCGTCGCGCTGGCCGCCGCCGGGGTGCTGGTGGTAGCCGTCGGCCTGGGGGCCTACGGCTACGAGTGGATCTTCGGCCGGATCCGGTCGATCAGCCTCTCCGGGCTCACCCACCGTCCGGCCGCGTCGAAGCCCAACGCCGAGGGCCAGACTCCGTTGAACATCCTGGTCCTCGGCTCGCAGACGCGGGACGGCCAGCACGGCGTCAACCTCGGCAACTCCTCCAAGGGCGGCACCAACCTCTCGGACACCGCGATGCTGGTGCATCTGAGCGCCGACCGGCGCTGGTCGGTGGTGGCCTCGATCCCGCGCGACCTGGTCGTGCCCAGGCCCAGTGCAACGCCCGGGTCGGCATCGGCAACCAGACCAGCGACACCATCGTCCCCGGTTCGGGCGGCGACCTGTTCGACGCGGCGATGAGCATCGGCGGGCCGAGCTGCGCGGTGGCGACGGTGGAGCAGATGACCGGGATCCGGGTCGACCACTTCGTCGAGATCAACTTCAACGCCTTCCAGCAGCTGACCGACGACGTCGGCGGGGTCCAGGTGTGCGTGCCCCCGCCCGGGATCAACGACCCGGACTACAGCGGACTGGTGCTGAGCGCCGGTCTGCACACGGTCAGCGGCGCCCAGGCGCTGGAGTTCGTCCGCGACCGGCACGGCATCGGCGACGGCACCGACCTGGGTCGGATCCAGATGCAGCAGATGTTCACCTCCTCGCTGTTCCGCAAGCTCAGCAGCAACGGGACGCTGACGGACCCGGTCACCCTGTTCCAGATCGCCGGCGACGTCGCCGCCAACCTGACCGTGGACAGTGGGCTGGACTCGGCGACGGCCATGGTCTCGCTGGTCGAGAGCGTCAAGGACCTCGACGCCCGCTATATGCAGTACATCACCGCGCCCTACGAGTTCGACCCGCTGGACCAGAACCGGGTGATCCCGGGGCAGGACTTCGGCCAGGTCTGGGACGACCTGCGCGCGGACGAGCCGCTGCCGGGCTCGGCCGCCGCCACCGCGTTCGGGACCACGGCCGAGCCCGACCCCAGGCCCAAGGCCTCGCCCTCACCCCCGGCCCCGGCCGGTCCGACCAGGGTGCCGCTGTCGGCGGTGAAGGTCACGGTCTACGACGGCAGCGGGACGCCCGGGCTGGCCGCCAACGCCGCGGCGGTGCTCACGGCGCAGGGCGTGCAGGCGACCGCCGGGGGTGACGTCTCCGGCTCCAATCCGACCACCGAGGTCCAGTACCCGGCCGGACAGCAGGCGGCGGCCGAGGCGCTGGCGGCGGACATTCCCGGGGCGGTGGTCCGGGCGGACTCCGACGTCCAGGCGCTGACCCTGGTACTCGGTGACAACACGCCGGCCAACCTCACCAACCCGCCGACGCCCACGGCGAGTTCCGATGCGAGCAGCGCGCCCGCGGCGAGCGTGAGCGCGGAGAGCCGGAGCGGCGACGAGAACATCTGCTCCAGCCTGCCCACCCCGGTCAACTACGGCGGCGCGCCCGGCGGCTAGGAGTCGGCCCCGGGGGTGGCAGGATGGCGCCGGATCACTCCCTTCGTGTCCAGCCCTGGTGTCCTGCGCCGCAATTCTACTGACAGAGAGTCAGGTCATGTCGCTCTACCACCGCGCCGCCCACCCGCACATCGCCGCCCGCAAGGCCCGGGGGCCGGTCAAGGTCCTCGACCAGCTGCCGCGCCACAATGCGGTCACCCGCTTCAACACCAAGGTCGCGATCGTCATCACCCAGGCGGTCGGCAGTATGTGGTGCGCCTACGCCTTCGCGATCTTCGACCTGATCAGCCTGCCGGACGCGATCCGTGCCGGGGTGGCCGCCATCGTCTCCTGGGTGGCGCAGACCTTCCTGCAGCTGGTGCTGCTGTCGGTGATCATGGTCGGCCAGAACGTCCAGGCCGCCGCCGCCGACAAGCGCTCGGAGGCGACCTTCGACGACGCCAGTGCGACCCTGCAGGAGGTGTCCTCGCTGCAGAGCCACCTGGCGGCGCAGGACGCCCTGCTGGCCAGGATCGCCGAGAAGCTCGGCCTGGAGGTGGCGACCGTCGCCGACGCGGCGGCCGAAGACGGCGGCGCGCCGGGCGGATCCTCCTGACGTGCCGTCATATCCCGCCGGAGGCATGCCGGGTATATCCGGTTTGACGGGTGTGCGGCGGATGGGCATCATGGGCGTGTTGCTGAAACAAGACACCTCGTTCGGTGAGGCGTCTTCACGGACACAGGCCACTGATCCCACCCGTCGAGAGACGCTCCGGATCAGGACACCTCTTCCCGACCTAAGGGTTGAGGCCAAGTGGCTGCGCATGCGGACCCCGCGGGGGCTCGCGCTACGCCGTGGAGTGCCAAAGCTCTGACGAGTTGGGGTGTGCCAGGAGTGCTGCGCCCTCCCGGCGTTCCCCCTGCGGTTCGGACGCCACCGGTGCGTTCCCGACCAGAGGGAGGCGAGAGACATGGATTGCCGTTGCAGCAGTCCGGGCCGCGAACGGGCCCCGTACCCATGCCTGCCCGCGCCCGCGCCCGCTCCCGGCGGACGGTAACCAGCCGCCACGCACGTTCGGCGCCGGAATCCTGCGCGCCTACCCCACGGTGGCGGCGATCCTGACCATCATCGAGGTCGTCCGGCGTCCCCACCGCGGTCCCGCCCCCGTCCCACCCTGTCCCACCCCGGACCATCGCCCGCCCCCTGAGGAGGAGGTGCCGCCGTGCACGCCCTGACCACCACCGAATTCCTGCTCCGCCTGGCCACCGGCGTCGGCTGCGGCGCCCTGATCGGCGTCGAGCGCCAGTGGCGGGCCCGGATGGCCGGCCTGCGCACCAACGCCCTGGTGGCGGCCGGCGCCACGCTGTTCGTGCTCTACAGCGTCGCCGTGCACGACATCAGCAGCCCCACCCGGGTCGCCTCCTACGTGGTCTCCGGCATCGGCTTCCTCGGCGGCGGCGTGATCCTCCGCGACGGGGCCGGCGTCCGCGGCCTGAACACCGCCGCGACGCTCTGGTGCTCCGCCGCCGTCGGCGTGCTGGCCGCCTCCGGCGAGCTCGCCTTCGCCGTGCTCGGGACGCTCGCGGTGCTTGCCATCCACGTGGTGCTGCGCCCGGCCGGACGGCTGCTCGACCATGCGCCCGCCGCCGGCACCGACCCCGACTCCCAGCTGCACGCCACCGTCCACCTGGAGTGCGACCGCCGCTCGGAGACCCACATCCGCGCCCTGCTGCTGCAGGCGCTGACCTCCTCCGGACTGACCCCGACCGGCCTCCGGGCCCGCCGGGAGCAGGCGGACTGCACCAGCCTCCAGGCGACGGTCGCGGTCAGCGGCGACGTCACCCAGGCGCTGGAGCAGGTGATCACCCGGCTCTCGCTGGAGGCCGGCCTCCGTGACCTGCACTGGCACCTGGACGAGAACGGTCCGCACCCGGAGCACCAGGGACTGGCCTGAGCCCGCGGCTACGGCTGGGCGGCGGCGGTCTCGCCGCGCGGCCGCATCCCGGCGGCCCGGTAGATGTCGTCGATCAGGCCCATGGTGACCACGGCGTCCTCGGCCGGGGTCAGCACCGGGCCGCCGTGCAGCACCGCCTCGGCGAAGGCGCGCAGCTGGTAGCCGTAGGTGGGGCCGCCGTGCACCCGCTCCCGGCGGGTGCCGGCCGGGGTCCTGACGGTGAGTCGGTTCCAGAGATGCGGTGCCAGGTAGTTGCTGACCCGCAGCTCGCCGCCCTCGCCGACGACCCGGGCGGTGAAGTTCAGCAGCCGGTGTGACCACATCGAGGCCGTGATCCGGCCGCTCGCCCCGTCGGGGAAGCGAAGCTCGGCGGTCATCGCCCGGTCGATGTCCGGGCTGCGCAGGGTGGCCCGTGCGCCCACCACCTCGGGGGTGCCCTGGCCCAGCAGCCGCAGGCAGTGCAGGGCGTAGCAGCCGCCGTCCATCAGCGCGCCGCCGCCCAGGTCGTAGCGGTAGCGGATGTCGCCGAAGAGCGGCAGCGGGAAGCACATGGAGACCTCCACCGAGCGCAGCCCGCCCAGCTCGCCGCCGGCCACGATCTCGCGCATCCGCTCCGCCAACGGGTGGTAGCGGTAGTGGAACGCCTCCATCACCACCAGCCCGGACGCCTTCGCCGCCTCGGCCACGGCCCCCGCCTCGGCCGCGTTGGCGGTGAACGGCTTCTCGCAGAGCACATGCTTGCCGGCCTCCAGCGCCCGCAGCGTCCACTCCGCGTGCAGGGCGTTGGGCAGCGGGTTGTAGACCGCGTCGATCTCCTTGTCGTCGAGCAGGTCCTGGTACGAGGCATGGACGACCGGGAGGCGGTGCTTCACCGCGAAGGCCCGCGCACGCTCGGGGTCGCGCGCCGCGACGGCGGTGACCACGGCCTCCGGGACCCGCTCGGCCGGCCGGATCAGGGCCGAGGGCGCGATGCGGGCGGCGCCGAGGACGCCGATGCGGAGCTGGGAGGTCATGCGCGGTTCCCCGATCATGGGTGCGGGCCGGTCTGTCTCGCCCCCATGGTGCCAAGGCCGGCGACGGAGCGCCACGGCCGTGCGCGGGTGTCGCGCCGGGTTGACGGGACGGCAAAAAGGCCCTGCCATCGGGGGGATGTGGCAGGGCCTTCCAGAGGATTCTAGCGCGTGCGGGTCCGCTGCGACAGGTGCTGCGTCGGGCACTTCTGCGGGTCTGCGCCGGTCCCTGGTGCGGCAGGGGGAGGGAGGCACTGGAGTTGCCGGTGAGGCGATGGCGCGGCGGCGCGGCGGGGCCACGGCGGCGCGGCGGGGGTCAGGCCGGCACCGGCTCCCGGCGGCTCCCCTGCTGCTGCCCCTCGGGGACCGCCTCCAGCAGGGTGTGCGGGGACCAGTCGATCATGCCCTCCGGCAGTTGGCGCGGGGTGAAGCCCATGGCGGCCTTGAAGACCCGGGTGAAGTGCGACTGGTCGTGGAAGCCGGACCGGGCCGCGATCTGCGCGAGCGGCAGGCCCGCATCCTTCCAGCGCAGTGCCTGCTGGATCCGGCGGATCTGGGCGATCTCCTTGGGGGAGCGGCCCACCTGCTCACGGAAGCGCCGCTCCAGGTGCCGTCGGCTCCAGTTGGCCGAGGCGGCCAGTTCCTGGATCGGGATGCGTCCGCCGCTGCGCTGCAGCTCCCGCCAGACCCACTCCACCTCGCGGTCGACCACGGGCCCGTCCAGGATCCGGGCGGTGAACAACCGGTCCAGCAACTGGAACCGGTCCTCCCAGGTCGGGCACTGGGCCAGCCGGTCGTCGAGCGAGCGCAGCCCGGGGCCGAGCAACTCGGGCGGTGCGAGCCGCAGCTCGGACCACTCGTGCATCGGCACCCCGAACAACCGGTAGGCCCCCATCGGAGTGAGCGTCGTGACCAGCCCGTGGACCCGGCCCCAGTGCCGTCCGACCACGGCGGTCAGGCTCACCGGCCCGACCACGGACACCGCCGTGAGACTGCGGCCCGGGTCGACCAGGTCCACCATCCGCACCGGGGCGCCGAAGCCGAACATCAGCTTCACCGTGCCGTCCGGCGCTACCAGCCGGCTCACGGGCCACTGCCCGACCGTCGGGCCCAGTCGGAAGCCGCGATAGCCGAGGACATAGCCGTGGAGGCGGGCGTCGACAGGGCGTCGCTGGGCCCCGTCGCTCTCCGCGTCACCGGGGACGGGCAGCGAGGTGCGGACACCGCGGACTGCCGATCCCGACGAAGACACAGTCGCTTCCTCCACTGGTGTGTGACCCGCTGTCGGCAACCCTAGTCCGGCCGGGCCCGTGGGTGTCCGCCGGGACGGACTCTCCGCCGCTTTCCAATCCGGGTGTGTCGCATTTATGCAAGACGATGACCATGGAGGTGCCGCAGTCTGTTCGGACAGCCGGTGATCAACGACCGTGCGCCGGCGCAGGTCGCTCGGTCGACCCGGCGGAAGGGCCCTGCCATCGAGGGGATGGCAGGGCCCTTCGGGTTCGGGGGAGACCGCGCCTACCGCCGGTCCCGGCACCGCCGTCCGGTCGCGGTGGCGCTCCGCGACCGCGGGAGGTGTGCCGGAACCGGCTCGGCGCATCGCCGGACCAATGGCCGACGAGGCGTCAGTTCACGTAGAGATAGGCCGTGCCCAGGATGCCGGAGCCGGTGTCGGGGTTGGTCATCGGGATCCAGACGCAGTAGTAGTTGGTCCACTCGTGGGCGGTCTCGCCGGCCAGGCCGTGGGCCTGGCAGACCTCCTGGTAGAAGGACTCCGAGTTCAGCGTGTAGCCGGGGGCCGGTGCGGGGGCCGAGGCGTCGGCCATGGCGGGGGAGGCGGTCGCGACGACCGCGCCGAGTGCCATGGCGGAGAGGGCGGTGGCGATCCTGGAGCGTCGGGTCATGCTCGGGCATGCCTTTCAACAGGGGGAAAGGGACTGAACGCAGCCGCGCCATGGCTGATGAAGCGGCGACTAGTGATCGGATTGATTATGCGTCAAGTGGTCTGGACCAACTGGGACCGGCTTCCTCGGTACACGTTCCGCTTTGTCGTCATGCCGTCAACTCCGGTCGGCCAGAGGGGCGGTGAGGTCGACCTCGACGAGCCGGCCGGGGAAGCCCAGCCGGGTGACGCCGAGCAGGGTGCTCGCAGGGCTGAAGGCGGGGCCGGGCCGGCCCGCCTCGAGCACGGTGATGTGGTGGTAGCCCGGGGTCGGGTGCAGCCGCTCGGGGTTGATGCGGGTGATCATGTCGTCCATGCGGGGAAGTCTGCCGAGCAGCCTGCCCGGCCGCATCGGCATGTCCGCGCGGCAGCCCGCGTTCCGCGACTGGCCGAAAGTCCCCGTTGCGGGGGCCTGCGCTGTTTGCGCCGGGCCGATCCGGAAAGCCGTTAATCGATGGGGGCGGGAGGACGCGAGTCCGGAGCGGGCCGGCGACGGTCCCGAGGGGGACGACATGTCGACGGCGGCGATCGGCTGGACCACGGCGGCGACGCTGGGCGCGCTCGCGCTGGTGCTGTCCGCAGGGCTGCTGCTGTCGCGTCGGCGCCGGCGTCGGCTCCAGGCCAGGTTCGGCCCCGAGTACGACCGGGTGCTGCTCGCCCACGGCGGCCACGCCCGCCGGGCCCGGCGCGAACTGCTGCGGCGCGAGCGGCGGATCGGCGCACTCCGCCTCCAAGCGATCGACGACGCGTCCTGGGAGCGCTACTTCGCGCGCTGGAGCGCGCTGCAGGAGCGGTTCGTCGATGCCCCGGCCCAGGCCGTGATCGGCGCCGACGAACTCCTCGACGCGATGCTGCGCGAACAGGGCTACCCCGACGAGGACCGGGAGCTGGCCCTGACAGTGCACCAGAACCGGGCTCTGGCAGGCTATCGCCGGGCGCGCAACGCAGCGGGACGCGCCCGGCGCGGCGAGGCGACCACGGAGGAGCTGCGGGAGTGCTTCGTCCACGCCCGGGGCTCCTTCGAACTCCTCGCGCACCAGTCCAGGTTCACCACCGGCAGGAGGGCATGATGGCCGACCCCCGATTCCCCGAACGGGGAGACGACATATCCGAACTGGTCCGCAACCGGCAGCAGCGCCGGCCGGGGCCGACGGCCGAGGAGTCCGGCGCGGATGCGGTGGGGACAGGCGCGGACGCGGTCCAACCGGAAGCGGCTCGGACGGATGTGGCTCGGACGGATGTGGCTCGGACCGATTTGGCTCGGACCGATGTGGCTCGGACGGATATGAGGAAGGCGGAGCTGGTGAAGGCGGACGACGTGAAGGCGGACCTGGTGCAGACGGATCCGAAGGACGGCCCGGACGCGGCGTTCGGACCGCCGCCGGTCCCCGCGGCGTCGCCGGTTGCAGCGCCGCCGGTCACGGCCGCAGCGCGGACCGCCGGGGCGGAGCGGCTGCTCCAGGACGGCACCTCGGAGGCGCTGCGCCGTACCTGGCGCCGGATCCAGCACGATTTCGTCGACAATCCGAACAAGGCGGTGGCCGAGGCCGACAGTCTGGTCCAGCACACGGCGGCGCAGGTCGCGGCGGAGCTGGAGAAGCTGCGCACCGCGCTGCGGGACAGCTGGAACACCGAGGGCCGGGCCGGCGCGGCCGTCGACGGCCGCCGGACCACGGAGGAGCTGCGCCTGCTGCTCCAGGAGTACCGGAAGCTGCTGAACAAGCTGCTCGATCTCTGAGGCCGGGTCCCGGCCGAGCCCGCCGGGCCCATCGAGCCGGTATCCGTCATGTTTGCTGAAGGTATGTCAGACATGACTCTGACGGGACAGGGGTAAAGGCCCGCCATGGCTGAGATTCTGGTGGAGGAGAACTTCGCCCGCATTGACGGTGCGGACATGAACGTCATCCTCGACATCCTGGGCGAGCTCACGCTGGAGGCCGAGCCCACCGCACCGCGACGCAACGACCGGGGGCGAAACTGGAACCTGACGATCCACTGGCTGCGGCGGGGGCCGATTCCCGAGTCCACGCTCACCGGCCTGCCGACCGCCTTCGCCAAGATCAAGGACCACTTCGTCGCGGTGGGGAAGATCCCGCCCACCCAACTGATCCTCCGCGGCCCGGACGAGGGCCTGCTGCGGACGATCTAGCGGAGGAAGTGAGGAGATGACCGCGCCGTCCTGCCGGACCTGCGCCCACGAGGCCGCCCCGGGCGGGCTCCCGCCGCGCGAGAGCATCGCCGGCGACCAGTACTGGCGGGTCGCCCACGCCCTGGGCACGGCCCTGCCGGGCTGGCTGGTGCTGATTCCGCGGCGGCATGTCATGGCCGTCGCCGGACTGACGGATGCGGAGGCGGCCGGGCTCGGGCTGTGGCAGGTGCGGCTCTCCCGGGCGCTGGAACGGCTGACGGGCTGCCCGAAGACCTATGTCGCGCAGTTTGCCGAGGCCGAGGGCTTCGCCCATGTCCACTTCCACCTCGTCCCGCGCCCGGCGGACCTGCCGCCGGGGCTGCGCGGTCCGAGCGTCTTCGGACTGCTCGGCGTGGGCGAGGGCGAGGCCGTGACCGCCGAGCGGATGGACGAGATCGCCCTCGCCCTGCGGGCCGTGCTGTAGCCACCGGGTGGGCCGACGCCGGGTGTCCGAGATCTCTGCTCGGCAGCGGGGGGATCTGTTCAACGCCGGGACCGCTGCTGAGCGACCGCGACTCCGAGAAGTATCCGCTGCCTGCGCACCGGACACCCCGGCGCAGGACCCTCGCGGCCGCGGCCGCAGGGATGGGTGTCCAGAGATCGGGGTCGGCGGAAGTGGCAGTGTGCTCTACCGGCTGAGCTACACCGACCCGAAGTCGATGACGGGACTCGAACCCGCGACCTCACCAGTACGAGTGGAAGCAACTCCGGCCTGCGCACCTGGACGAGGCCAACCCTAGCGGCCGGAGAGCCGGGTGGCCCGTGAATTCCCGGCGGGTGCCGGGCGCGCGGCGGGGGCCGGCGCTCAGTGCCCCCGTGCCGCGGCGAAGCCGCTGATCAGCGCGGTCAGGCCGAAGGCGAAGCGCTCCTCGTCGTCGGTTCCGGCACCGGTGCTCGCAGCCTCGACCAGAAGCGGCAGCTCCTCGGGGTCGAGGCCGGCCAGGAAGTCCGTCGACCCGGTCGCGCCCCCTTCGTTCACCGGCGCGGTGTCGACCTCGGACGCGGCATGGGCGACCACGAACAGGGTGAGCGAGTTGAACGCGTGCAGCGCCTGCCCGAGCGGGAAGTCGGCGCCGCGCAGTATCTCCAGTCCGCGCTCGACCGCCGTCAGTGTGGCCGGGGTCGCGGCCGGGCGGGAGGAGACCAGCGGCAGCGTCCCCGGGTGCAGCAGCAGGGCGGCCCGCAGCGACCGGGCGTAGGTGTTCAGGGCGTCCTGCCAGGGCGTCACCCCGCCCGCCTCGCCCCGGGATTCGGCGGCGGACAGCGTGGCCTCCGCGATCACGCGCTCGACCAGGCCGTCGAGCAGGGCGTCCTTGTTGGGCACGTAGTGGTAGAGGGTCATCGCCTCGACGCCGAGCTCCGCCCCCAGCCGGCGCATGGACAGCGCGCCGGGGCCCTCCCGGTCGACCAGGGCCAGTGCGGCGTCCAGGATCTTCTCCCGCGTCAGTCCGGCCCTTTCGCCCCTGCTCCGCTTCTGGGTCATCTCTCCAGGCCTCCACTGTGGGCTTGACATTCTTACGACGTAAGGGCACTCTACTCGACAGGGAATTCTTACGCCGTAAGAACCCATCAGGGGAGGGCCAGATCATGGGCATCGAGGACAACAAGCAGGTCGTGCTGGACTTCTTCCAGGCCGTCAACGAGGTTCGGGTGGAGGACCTGCCGAAGTACATGTCGGCCGACGTGATCGATCACAACAAGATCATTTTTGGCGAGGAGGACGAGCCCGGCGCGGCCTTCGAGGGCTTCCGCCAGCAGCTGGTCGCCTTCGGGCAGCACATCGGGGAGTCCGCGGAGAGCTCCGGCGAGCGCTACGGCATGATCCCGGAAGAGCTCATAGCCGCCGGCGACCAGGTCGTGGTGCGGATGACCATCCGCGCCCTGCACTCCGGCTACCACCCGCGGATGCCCGAGCCGACCGGTCGCAGCTGCGCGGTCGAGTCGATCTGGATCCTGACCATCGCCGACGGGAAGATCTCCGAGATGCGCGCGGTCACCGACCGGCTCGGCATGTTCCTGCAGCTCGGCTGGGACTGGCCCACGGCCGACTGAGGCGTGGCAGTGCCGTGGCGCGCGGGGCCGGTGTCCGATTCGTTCAAGACCCGGGGCACGGCCGCGGCCTAGCCTGGGGAACATGACTCCTCAGCTCCGACTTGATCTGATCGGCCTGGTCGTCGACGACATGGCCGCCTCGCTCGCCTTCTACCGCCGGCTCGGGCTCGACCTGGTGGAGGGGGCGGAGCACGAACCGCACGTCGAGATGATCCTGCCCGACGGCCTGCGGCTGGCCTGGGACACCGTTGAGGTCGTCCGCTCGTTCGACCCCGGGTGGACGCCCCCGCAGGGCGGTCACCGCACCGCGCTCGCCTTCGCCTGCGAGGAGCCGGCCGATGTGGACGAGGTCTACGCCGAGCTGGTCGGCGCCGGGTACCACGGGCACAAGGAGCCCTGGGACGCGGTCTGGGGGATGCGCTATGCGATCGTTCACGACCCGGACGGCAACGCCGTGGACTTCTTCGCCCCGCTGCCGTAGCCGCTGCCGTAGTCGTCCCGGCCCCGGCCCGGCTCAGCCCTCGCCGGCCAGCAGGCGGCTCAGCGGGACGCCGGCCAGCGCCCGTACCTCGCGCGCGAGATGGGCCTGGTCGGCGTAGCCGGCGTCGGCGGCGACCTGCGCGAACGGGGTGCCGGTCCGGGCCGGGCCGAGGGCGCGCTGCAGCCGCAGCACCCGGGCCAGGGTCTTCGGTCCGTAGCCGAACAGGTCCAGGCAGCGTCGGCGCAGCTGACGCTCGCTCAGGGAAGCCTCCTGGGCCAGCTGTTCCACCCGCCACCCGCGCCGCAGTCCGGCGAGTACGGTGGTGCCCAGCGGGTCCGGCGCGGCCAGGTGCGGCAGGACCAGGGACTCCAGGGCCGCGCCCCGGTCCTCCGCCTCGGAGACCTGTTCGGCCAGTTCGCGGACCTGCCGTGCCGGCCACAGCTGGTCCAGCGGCAGCCGCCGGTCCCGCAGCTCCCAGGCCGGCAGGCCGAGGACGGCGGCGGCCGTGCCGGGGGCGAAGCGCAGCCCGGCGTAGGACTCGCCGATCCGCCCGGCGACCAGGAGGGCCGTGGTGTCCGGGCCGGCGACGCTGAGTTCGCCGTCCTTCCAGATCACGTCCATGCAGCCGTCCGGCAGCACCCGGGCCGGGGCCGAGGACGCGACCTGCTGCGTCCACACCACCGCGCCCGGGACCGACAGCGCCGCGTGTTCCCGGTACACGCGGCCATTATCGCGCCGACGCCGCTCGTCCGACCGCCCGGTATATGGCTGGTGGCACGGTGCGGCTGTCCGTATCCTGGCCGACG
Organism: uncultured Actinomycetota bacterium; assembly: GCA_963743515.1. Classification (GTDB taxonomy): domain Bacteria; phylum Actinomycetota; class Actinomycetes; order Streptomycetales; family Streptomycetaceae; genus Streptacidiphilus. The sequence continues at coordinate 4,708 of CAVUQN010000024.1, read as the reverse complement.
GCTCAAGATCGGCAGCATCGAGAGGAATCCGCTGTGACCACCGAACGAATCGGTCCGCCGTCCATCGCGGGGGAGCGGGAGATGCTGCGCAGCTTCCTCGACTACCACCGGGCGACGCTGGCGATGAAGTGCGACGACCTCTCCGACGAGGAACTTCGCCGGCAGGCCTCCCCGCCCTCCACGCTGTCTCTGCTCGGGCTGGTCCGGCACATGGCCGAGGTCGAGCGGACCTGGTTCCGAATGGTCATCAACGGCGAGACCCTGCCGCTGGTCTGGTCGGACGAGCGGGACTACCAGGTGGCGTACGACGCCTCCGGTGCCACCCGCGCCGAGGCCTTCGCCGCCTGGCAGGCGGAGGTCGAGCACTCGCGCCGGATCGAGCTGGCCGCCGAGTCGTTGGACGTCACCGGCTACAACGCCCGCTGGGAGGAGGAGGTCTCGCTCCGCCTGGTGATGCTGCACCTGATCCACGAGTACGCCCGCCACAACGGCCACGCCGACCTGCTGCGCGAGGCCGTCGATGGCACGGTCGGGGCCTGACGCCGCCGTGACCATAGCCGTCTGGATCCTGTCGCTGCTGCTCGTTGCCGAATTCGTGCTGGCCCCGGTCAACCTGTGGACCGGCCGCAACCTGCCGCTGTTCCAGCGCTTCACCGGCTTCGCGCCCGAGGTCGCGACCAGGGTCTTCGCCCCGGTCAAACTGCTCGGGGCGGTGCTGGTCGCGATCGGTCTGGCGGTTCCGGCGGCCGGTCTGGCCGGTGCGGCGGTGCTGGCCGCCGTCTGTGCGGTCTACCTGGTGCGGCTGGCGGCGCCCGGCCGCCGCGACGCGTCCGGGATCTTCGCCTGCCTGCTGTTCGGCGGCTGGGCCGTGGCCCTGCTGCTGGTGCTGCTGCTGCGCTGAGGGAGCGTCGGCCGCTCCGCGCGGCAGCGGCGGCTCGGCGCAGCCGCGGCTGTTCAGCGGAAGGACAGCTCGGCCAGCTGATAGGCGACCTTGCGGCGGACCGACGGAATCCGGCCGGCCAGGCGGATGGCCGTGTTGCGCAGCGCCCGGGCCGAGCGGCTGCGCAGGGTGCCGATCCGGGTCATCCGGTCGGTGAGTGCGACCACCTGCTCCGCGACCGGCCGGCGAGTGGTCTCGTAGGTGTCCAGCAGCGACTCCGGCTCTCCGGCCAGCACCCGCGCCAGCAGCCGACCCAGCGCCACCGCGTCCTGGATGCCGGTGTTCATGCCCTGGCCGCCGGCCGGGCTGTGGACGTGCGCGGCGTCCCCGGCAAGCAGCACCCGACCGGAGCGGTAGCGCTCGGCCAGCCGGTGGTGCACCCGGAAGCGGGAGCTCCACAGCAGCTCGCCGACCTTCGCCTCGCCTCGCAGTCCGCACCCGTCCAGCACGGCTTCGACGTCCTCGACACCGGGGTGCTCCGGGGCCTCGGCGACGGTGGCAACCACCCGGTAGCGGTTGTCGGCGCCGCCGTCGGGGAGCGGCACCACGACGGCCACGCCCTCCCGGGTGAGGAATCCGCTCGCCCGGCCCCGACCCAGCGGCCAGTCCAACCGGACATCGGCGAGCACGAAGGAGCTGGCGTACGCGTCCCCGGCGAAGCCGATCCCGGCCTGTTCGCGGACGGTGCTGTGCATCCCGTCCGCGCCGATCAGGTACCGGGTGCGCAGCGTGCCGGTCGCGCCCTTGCCGTCCAGGTAGCTGACGGTGACCCCGGAGCCGTCGTCCGTGTGCCCGGTCACCCGGCAGTGGCGGACGATCTCCCCGCCGGCGGCCCGGAACCGCGCCAGCAGGACGGACTCGGTCACGTCCTGAGGAACCATCAGCATGAAGGGGTAGGCCGTGGGCAGCTCGCCGAAGTCGAATGAGGCCAGCGTCCGGCCGCCGCTGCCGATCGTGAAGGTGGGGACCACCAGGCCGCGTCGGCGCAGCTCGTCGGTGAGGCCGAGTTCGGCGAGCACCTCCAGCGTCCGGGCGTGGACCGCGCAGGCCCGGGAGGTGTTGGCGCCCTCGGCCTGCTGGTCGAGCAGCAGGACGTTGACGCCGGCGTCGGCCAGGACGATGCCGGCGGTGAGTCCGGCCGGACCGGCGCCGACGACGACCACCGAGACGGAGTCCGGCGGAACGGAGACGGTGGTGCTGGAAGGTGCGGTGGTGGGTCGGCTGTTCATCAGGTTCCTTTCTATGGATACCCCTGGCTTCAGCCGGGGGAGGAAGCGAAACTCCCGCGTATCGGGGCATGGGCACCGATCCTCCCCCTGGGCGGATCGGTGTGCGGTGAACTGTGGGTTTGCCGAGGTCTGCCGGGATTGTCAGTGGGGGCTTGTAGCTTGCGGTCCATGGGTGAGACCAGCGAGGGCGGATCGGTTGGGGGCGGTGTCGGGCGCCATGCCCGGTACACGTTCCGGCTGCGGGTGTCCTCGCGGGCCAGGGCTGTGTTGGAGGGGGAGTGGGGGCGGTCGCGTTGGGTGTGGAACGAGTGTGTGGCGATGTCCCTCAAGGTCCACCGGCTCAACCGGGCCGACCCGGCGGAGCAGCGGCGGTCCTGTATGGTCCGGTGGAGCTCAGTGCGATGCTGACCGCGGCGCGTGGGGTCACGCCCTGGTTGCGTGAGGGTGCGTCGGTTCCGCAGCAGCAGACCGTCCGTGACTTCGCCAGGTCCCGGGCGAAGTCGGTCAAGGACATCAAGGACCGGCTGCCGGTGAGGCGGCGGGCCGGGATGCCCAAGCCGCGTAGGAAGCACCGCTCGACGGCGACGCTGGAGTACACCCGCAGCGGGTTCCGCCTCAGGGACGACCAGATCGCGGTGGAGGACTTCAGGCCCAGGTTCCTGGCCGGGTCGACGATGGCCCGCAAGGCCGCCGACGCCGCGATCGGCGCCACCAAGCGGGCCCTGGTCGAGACGGCCCAAAAGTACGGGCGCACGGTGCACCTGGTGCATCCGGCGCACACCACCATGGACTGCGGCTACTGCGGTGCGAGAGCCAAGCACCGCCTGCCCCTCTCCGAGAGAACGTATACGTGCACTGCCTGCGGCGTCTCGTCCCCGAGGGACAAGAACTCCGCGCGGGTGATGCTCGTCCGGGCTGGTCTCAGCCCGGCTGACGCCGACCGCATCAGACCTGAACGTCCGCCGGACGCCCAGGCAGCGTGAGTCAGGAATCTCCCTGCCTCAGCCGGAAGAGAATTCAAGAGAACTCCCTCTGCCAACATCCGTGGGCCAACGCTTGTTGGCCCAATCGTAGCGCCGCCCGGGCTGGAACGTCAACGGGCGTTGGCCTACGATCGTTGGCATGAGTACTGACACGACCGGCCGCCGGTCCGATGCGACCCGGGCCTCGATCCTGGAGTCCGCCCGACGGCGGTTCGCGGCCGATGGGTTCGCCAAGGCGACCATCCGGGCGATCGCCGCCGATGCGGAGATCGACCCCTCGATGGTGATGCGCTACTACGGCAGCAAGGACGGGCTGTTCGCCGCCGCCGTCGACATCGACCTGGGCCTGCCGGACCTCGGCGCGGCCGATCCGGACACCCTTGGGGAGCTGCTGCTCCGGCACTTTCTCGAGCTCTGGGAGCAGCCCGTCATCGGCGGCACCCTGCTCACCCTGCTGCGCTCGGCGGTCACCGACGAGGCGACCGCCGCGCGGTTCCGTCAGGTCTTCGGCGAGCAGGTTGCCCCGGCGGTGCTCCGCTTCGCGGCGCTCGCCGACGCCGAACGCCGGGCCGGCCTGGTTGCCAGCCAGTTGCTCGGGCTGGCCCTCTGCCGCCATGTGCTGCGGCTGCCGCCGGTGGTCGCCATGACGCCGGAGCAACTGGTCGCCGATGTCGGCCCGGTGATCCAGCGCTACCTGAGCTCGCCGCCGGCGTCCCACTGAGCGCCGGAGCGCTACTCGGCGCAGGGGCGCTCGGTGACGACGGGCAGGAAGGGGCGCAGCAGCCGGGCGAGGTTGAGACCGTACCCGATGCCGAAGCTGTGGGGCGTCAGCAGCGCGTCGTTGTCCGGGTCCCAGAACTCGGCGAGGACCTTGGCCGGGGTGGGCGGCCGGAAGTCGTAGGGCAGCCCGAGGATCCGCCCGTGCCAGGTCCGGTCCTCGCTGGGCTTGCCCAGTTCCTTCGCCACGGCGGCCCCGACCAGGGCGCCGATGGCCGCCAGGACCAGCGTCGTGGTGCGTTCATTGCTCATGGACCGACTGTAGGCCGGGGCCCCGGCCGCGTACATCGTGCTGCCACCGTTCCGCGCGGCGCGGCGCGGCGGTCGGCGGGGGGAGGGGAGGAGGGGCCGCGCCGATGCCGCCCGATCCCCGGCGCTGATGCGCCCGCGTGTGTATGTTCTGAATCGCGATCGGCGAGGTCCACCGACCCTGACGGGGGAGTTTTGGCGAGGGAAACCTATCTCAAGTGGGCACCCTGGTGGAACGAACCACTCTGTTCGTTGCTTTAGTAGAAGCTGTCGGACGCAAGGGCGAGCCACAGTCGCCAAAGGTTTTAGCACCATCCTCAAACGCTTTAAAGGCCAAATGCGACTTTCCATGACGTACGACCAGGGCAGCGAGATGAGCCTCCACAAAACACTGACAAAAACAGCAAACATCGCCGTCTACTTCGCTCATCCCCACTCTCCCTGGGAGAGGGGGATTAGCGAAAACACCAATGGACTGCTCCGCGACTACCTGCCAAAGGGAACCGACCTCTCCCTGTACTCGCAGAAGC
>CAVUQN010000023.1:0-86156 GCA_963743515.1 uncultured Actinomycetota bacterium | reverse complement strand
GCGGTTGGTCGCAGGCTCGGGCTGTCGGGCGGCCTGCGGGCGGTGGGTCGCTTCGCACTGCGGTGGCGCCGCATCGTGCCCGAGCGGGCGGGGACCAGTCCGGTCGGCCGCTTGCGGCAGCCGACGGCTGCGTCTGGTCGGCGATGCCGTCGGCCAGACGCAGCCGGATCTTCGGCAGGGACAGGTCGGGGGCCAGGGTGGAGCCCCCGAACCAGATCGGCTCGCGGTCGCGGTTGCGGTCGCCGGGGAGTGCGACGTTGTAGCCGATGGCATCGCCGGAGGGGGCGTTGCGCATCTTCACGCGAAGGCACGCTTCGCGCAGCCGGGTGAAGAACTCCTCCTCGCTGGCGGCTCCGGCGAGGGCCTGGCGGACGGCTTCACGGAGCGTCTCGCGTGGAGCCTCGGGTCGGCCGGTGCGTTCGGCTTTGAAGCGTTCGGCGCTGGTGGGGTTCTTGGGGGCGGTGCCGTCTCCGGTGTGGAGGCGGCGCAGGCCCAGCTCCTGTTCGATGGCCCGGCATTCGGCTTGGTCCTGCTTCCTGTCGTAGTTCATCCGGGGTCGGCGCAGGTCGCCTCGGACCATGGTGGCCAGGATGTGGATGTGGTCGTCCGCGTGGCGCACCGCGACCCAGCGGCAGCCGTCGGGGTCGTCCTTGGGGGCGATGTTGACGGCGTGCAGGATGCGCTGGGCGATGCCGTTCCACTCCTGGTCGCTCAGGGTCCGGTCGCCGGGGGCGGTCCGGACCGAGCAGTGCCAGACGTGTTCGGCCGGTGCCCGGCCCCGGCCTGATTGACACGCAGGTCCAGCGCTGCGGCCAGTCGGGAGAGGGTGACGTCGGCGTCGGCGTCGGGGCCGGGCCCTGCTTCGAGGAGGGGGCTCAGAGGTTGAAGACTTCGCCGGTGGCCCGGAGCATGACGCACTGGTTGGTGAAGGTCTGTTGGTAGGACATGTGCTGGCCGTTCCAGACGCCGACTGCGGTGGCTGTGACCGGGAGGTAGATCATCGGGCACAGGGTGCTAGCGGCCGGGAGCAGGGCGATGTCGCCCTGGACGCTGATGATGCTGTCGCAGGCAGCCGCCGCGTCGGGGTGGGTGCCTTCGGCGGTCGGGGTGCAGCTGAGCGTGACCGCCTTCTCGGCACCGGCCTGGCTCTGCGGGCCGGCACCGGCCACGCTGAGGACCAGGTCGTCAGGTCCCTGGTTCATGGGGATCGCGGAGGCCGGCGTCGGGCCCAGGGCGAGGATGCCGGCCGCGGTGGCCGCGACTGCTGCTGCGAGAACATTCCGAGTGTGCATATCAATCTCCTGTCGGGCGAACGGACATCGCTGCGCAGTCTTGCGCGCAGTCTTGGCATGCGCACATCCGACCATGCCCGTGCGTCACATAGTGACCACATAGTGCGACTGAACTATGGCCTGGAATCTCCCTGCCGTCGCGCGTCGTCGCAGCTTCGGGCCGAGGGGTGCCCGGCGCGCTGCCGGCGGCGTGTATTGCCTGGTCAGCCGGGACACCGGCGGGCTCATGGCACCCCGGAGGAGGGTGTCACCATTCCCGGCATATCCAGGCTTGCGCCGCAACCCCCAGCCATCGGCCGCGTACACATGGCCGATTACATGCCCTCATTGGGCCCGATGGGGCGTGCAGGCGCCAGCGGCGCTGCCCCCGGACCATGGCTGGGTGATATGTATAGAACATGACAAGTACCTCCTTTTCGCTTGTGGACCCTCTGCTCGCCCTGGGGCTGACCTTGTATGAGGCGCGCGTGTACATCGCACTGGCGAACCGCTGCGGAATGTCGGCGGCGCAGGTCGCGACCGCCGCACGGATCCCGCGGCAGCGCGTCTATGACGTCCTGGAGAGCCTGCAGGTCAAGAGCCTTGTCGTCCGGCACGACCTGCGCCCGGCCCGCTTCGACGCCATCGACCCCCAGCGCGGCATCAGCCGCCTGATCGACACGCGCAGGCAGCTGGCCGTCCACGTCGTCTCGCAGCTGCGCCCCGCCTGGCTGGCGGCGCGGGCGGGACAGTCCGGCCCCGGTCGGCCCGCGCTCCCCGGGGGCCGGGTGGTCCTGGCCGAGTCCGGCCAGTGGCGCGAAGCCGCCCAGCACTCGGTCCTGGCCACCGCCTGCCCGCCGTTCGAGGGCATCGGGGACGCGTCGTGGATCAAGCGCGTCGACCAGCTCACCGCCGCCGGCGGCACCGTCCGCTGCATCTACCACAGCGACATCCTCCAGGACCCGGCCCTCCTGGCCAGCGCACGCGACTTCGCACAGGCCGGCGAGGTCTCACGGGTCACCCGTGATGTGCCCACCCGGATGATCCTCACTGACGGCAGCAGGGCCCTGCTGCCGGTGCTGCACTCCAGGCAGAGCCCAGCCGCCACTCCTATGCTGCTGATCGACGACCCGAAGGTGATCACCGGACTGGAAGAGTCGTTCGAATCACTCTGGACCCATGCCGCACCCCTGTACGAGGAAACCGGAACCAAGCCCCACCCCCCAGAGATGACGCAGAACCGGAGCTGACTGCTCGTCCGGTCCGGGGACCGGCGTCGTCGGCGTGTCCCGCCCGAAAACACGATTCTGGTCCTGAGCTGCAGATTCTCCAATCCCGGCAGCATCCAGCACAGCACCTGGGACGATCGATCTGTGCCGTTCCCCATCCTCGCCGAACTGCTCCGGAACCTGATCGCCACACCCGCCGCCGTCTTGCGCAGCCGCACGGCCAAGGATGCGGAGGTATTGGCGTTGCGGCACGAGAATGCAGTGCTGCGCCGTCAGATCGCCCGAGTCCGCTACGAACCTGCCGATCGGATCTGGCCGTCACCGCCACCCGCTGCGGACACTGCACCACCTACCTGACTCCCGCCGACTCGCCGCCCCCGTCCGAGTCCACCAGCACGGCCACTTCAACAGGCGGACAGCTCGGACGCCGCCAGGAGTCCGCCGTTGTCCCTTGCACGCAGCAGTTCAGCGCCCGCTGCCCCCAGTCATCATTGAAGGCGATTTCGGCACCGACCCTTGCTACCGACCCTGCGTGAGTATCGATGCACCTTCTGAACTGCGGCAATGCATAAATGAGCCCCCACACGACTGGGCCGGGCGGCGGGTGTCCGTCGCGGCTGCCGAGGGGGACCGCACGCGAGTGGCCGGTGAGCTGGGTCCGACCGTCTGGCCGGCGGTGCATCGCGACCACCATGAGCACTCATAGACGGGGAGGCTGCCTTCGGACGTGTCCTGGCGCCGGGAGACGATCTTGAAGTGCTCGTATCCGTTGCCTGCCCCTCACCTGCCCCAGGTCATGCGTCCTCGGACCGGTCACCGCGGCCGCGCACCACCACGACCGGGCACGAGGCATGCTGCACGCAGTGCTGCCCGACCGATCCGAGCAGCGTCTCGGCGAACCCCCCGTGACCACGGTTGCCCACGACCAGCAGATCGGCTCCTCGGGAAGCCTCCAGCAGCACGGCAGCCGCGTTGCCCTGAGCGACCCGCTTGTGAATCTCCACCACGTTGTCGGGGCCGATGCTCTTGGCAATCGTCTCGTCCAGCACCTCGGTCGCGATCTTCTCGAAGTCGAAGGTCTCCGACTGCGGGGGCGTCCAGCCGTACCAGGCGGACGGGTAGTGCCAGGCAATGACCGCCTCGACCGATCCGTCGATCAACTGCGCCTGCCTGACCGCCCACCACAGCGCGGCCTTCGAGGACGCCGATCCGTCCATCCCCACCACGATCCGTGGTTCCCTTGTCGCCGCGCCACTCATGGCCCACCGCCTTGGTCGTGTGCAAGCCCAACTCCCACTCTCCCCGGGCGGCCCAGGTACTGCCACTGCTGGGGTCCGGAGCGAGCCGGCCGCCCAGCGGCCGGGCAGCGTCGGGCAGACAGCCCGAGGTTCGTCGCATCACCACTCGGACATCACCCACTCAGCCGCAACAGAGCGTTCAGCACGGCTCACTCCTTCCCTCCGCGATGGGAGCGCGTAGTCTCGAAGTGTCGAGGACACCCCGCAGGCGGCTGGTCGTGGCCGCCTCGCCCTCCCGACATTCCGGGCGGCCGACCCGCCCGGGGGCAGGACACGCAATGCCGAACAGCACCGGTCTTCCGCTGCCGAACGCGCCGTCCGCCGACTCCGAGCCACTGCGGCTGTCCTTGACGTCCGACGGCGGGCGCAGCCGACTGGATGGTGCCTGGTGGCCGCGCTCGCGTGATCTGGCACGTGAGCTCCCGGCTCTGATCGCCGAGTTGGACCACAGGTGGGGGCGCATCACCCACGCCACCGTCAATCGCCACCTGTGGCCGGACATCCCCCACGGCGTGCAGGTCGGTCCGCACGAGACCCGCCTGGGGTGGTTCGACGCCGAACAGGATCCGGACGAGATCAGTCTGTTCTCCTACGAGATCGGCCGGTGGGACCTGTTGGTCGTCCCGCCGGAAGCCACCGCGGACCAGGCTGCCCAGTTGATGGCCAGTGCTTCGCGGTCCGGCAACCTGGACACCCCCAGCGCCCTGGCCGAACCGCAGTCCACAGCCCGTTGGGGCACCGCCCGCTGGGACAGCACCGCGCCGCGCGACTGGCAGGCCGAGGCCGTCACCAGCCCTACCGAACCGTAGCCTCCAGCACTGCAGCAATGAATGCCGCATCCGGCAGGACCCGGCACCGGGCCGGTACCTCCCGCTATCCCGGGGGCGGTGGGAGTCTGGGCTTGGAGGGGTTGTCGGCCGAGTACCCGGAGCCCCGTGACGGCCGGGGTTTGCTGTCCGGGAACCGGTGGGGGCGCGCCCGGCTCCTGGAGGCTGGGCGGCGTCGGCCGTGAGGTGTGTGGGGGTAGTCGGTGGCGCCGGTGGGGGATTCGGGGGAATCAAAGCGAGGACACATCGAAGTTACACAGGGATGCCAGAATACCGGCGGGTAGCGGGATCCTGACAGGATCAGGTCATGTTCGACAGCCTGCTGCGGCCTGTCGCAGCCCGGTGCCCAGAAATCTGACTGGACCGCCCTCCGGTGTCGAAGAGGATCCGCCCTGTGCACTATGTGAACGTTCACACAGATGTCCCCACCGGCCGCTCGGCACTTCTCCGCTTCGCCGCAAAGAAGCTGCGGGAGCTGCCCGGAGTCCTGCTGACCGGCCCCGCCGGGATCGGAAAGTCCTACCTGCTCGACCAGTTGGTGACCCACGCCCGGGCCGAAGGAGTGCGGGTGCTGCGCTGCTCCCCCACCGAGGCCGAACTCCCGCTTCCGTTCATGTGCCTGATCGACCTGCTGGAACCGGTGTCGGACCAGGCAGTCGCGGACCTGCCCAGCGGCCAGCGCAACGCGCTGCGCGCGGCCCTGCTGCGCGGCGGGGACGCCGCCGCGGCGACCGGCGGGGCCGGGGTGCATCTCGCGGTACTCACGCTGCTGCGGCGGCTGGCCGAACAGGGCCCGGTGTGGCTGGTGGTAGACGACAGCCAGTGGCTGGACGAACCGACGGCGCAGATCCTGCGGTACGTCTCCCGCCGCACCGCCGGACTGCGGCTGCGGGTGCTGGCCGCCGAGCGACTGTCGGCCGGCCGGCCTCCGACCCAGGCCGGCATCTGCCCCGTCGGCAGCGCGCAACTGGCCGTGCCCGAAATGAGTCCGTCCGACCTCGCCGTCCTACTGGAACAGCACTACGGCGCACCGGTCCCGGACCGCGCCCTGCGCCGGATAGCCCGAGTGGCGCAGGGAAATCCGCTGTACGCGCTGGGGATCCTGCGCTCGCTGCCGGGCCGCAGCGAGCCGGCGCGTCCTCCCTCCGACGACCCGCTGCTCCAGCCGGCCGACCCCGTCCTGCTGGGCGGGCTGCTGCTGGACCGGCTGCGCACGCTCTCCGAGGACGTCCGGGAGACCCTGGTGCTCGCCAGCGCCGCCGCCCGTCCCGACCTCACCCTGCTCGCCACCGCAGGCGGCGCGGCGGCGACCGTGCACCTGGAGGCCGCCGAACGCGTCGGTGTCGTCCGGATCGGCACGGACGGGCGTATCGCCTTCGACCATCCGCTGCTGCGGGACGCCGTGTACTCCGCGGCCCCCGGGCACGAGCGCCGGACCGCGCACGCCCGGCTCGCCGCAGCCGCCACCGAGCCGGTGCAGCGGGCCCGGCACCTGGCACTGGCCAACCCGGCCCAGGACGAGGACGTGGCCCGGACGCTCATGGTCGCGGCCGCCGCGGCCCGCCGCCGGGGCGCACCCGCAACCGCCGCCGAGTTGTCGGCCCTGGCCGTCGCCCGGACCCCCGCGGACGCGGCGGACACCCGGGCCGCGCGCCGCCTCGCCTGCGCCGAGTACGCCTGCGACGCCGGACGCCTGGACAGCGCCCGGAGCGAGGCGAACACCCTGCTGGCCGAGGAGGAGAACCCGCAGACCCGGGTCGGCGCCCGCATCGTGCTGCTCAAATGCGCGGGCCAGGCACTGGAGGGTGAGCAGCGGCTGATCACGGAGGGCCTCACGGAGGCCGCCGACTCACCCGCCTTGGAGGCGCGGCTGCGCCGCTGGGCTTCGGCCCGGGACCTGCTCGCCGGGCGCGTCGGGCAGGCCGCCGCCGAGGCGCGCCGGGCGGCCGAGCTGTCGACGTCCGCCGGCGATGCGCCGGCCCGGGCCGAGGCCCTGACCGCCCTCGCCTACCTCCAGCGCCTCGGCGGCGACCCGGAGGCCGAGGCCACCCTCGGCCGGGCCCTGGCCATCGCCGCCGGCCAGGGCAGCGACGACCTGTGGACCTGGGAGACGCTGGTCACCGAGGGGATCTTCCATCTGCACGCCAACCGGCTCGCTGCCGCCGAGGCCGCGATCACTGCAGCGCTGGCCCGGTTCGGCGAACGGGTGAGCGTCGAGGAGGCGATGCACGCCCAGGTGGTGCTCACCGACATCCACGCCCGGTCCGGCGACTGCGCCGCGGCGATGCGCTCGGCCGGCCTGGCCGCGGCGCTGTACAGCGACATCGACGGCTCGGAGGGCCCGGTGACGTATGCCGGTGCTATCGCCGAGTCGACCGGCGGCACGCTGGAGCGGGCCCGGGAGCTCGCGGATCGGGGCGCCCGGAACGCGGAGCGGGACGGCGACCGGTTCTGGTTCCTGTGGAACATGACCGTGCTGGGCCGGGTCCATCTGCTCTCCGGCGAGCCGACCGTGGCGGCGCGGGTGCTGCGGCAGGTGCGGCAGATCGAGCAGTCGATGGGCATCGTCGACCCGGGGGTCGGCCGCTGGCACGCGGACCTGGCGGAGGCCCTGGTCGGCGCGGGTTCGCTGGACGAGGCCAGGGAGTTCATCGACGGGGCCTCGGCCACCGCGGCGCGGCTCGGCCGGTCCGGGGTGCTGGCCTGCCTGGGGCGCGCCTCCGCGCTACGCCTGCTGGCACTGGGCGAGACCGCCGAGGCCGCGGCCCTGCTGGGGTCCTCGGTCCGGCAACTGCGCCTGGACGAGCTGCCGCTGGAACTGGCCCGCACGCTGCTGGTCCTGGCCGAGGCGGACCGCCGCCGCCGGAGACACGCAGCGGCACGCAGCGCGGTCGACGAGGCGTCAGAGCTGTGCCGGGCCGCCGGCGCCACCGCCTGGCTCCCCCTGATCGAAAAGGGTCCCCATCCGGCTGTGCGCAAAGCCCGCGGGGCCGCGCAGCACTCCCTCACCCCGACCGAGCAGCGGATCGCGGAGCTGGCCGCGAGCGGTTCGACGAACCGCGAAATCGCCGCGGCCTGCTTCCTGAGCGTGAAGACGGTCGAGGCCTCCCTGTCCCGCGCCTACCGGAAGCTCGGCGTGCGGTCGCGCACCGAACTGGCGAAGACGCTACCCGGCTGACCTCTCGGGGTGAACCCTCGGCTTCGCGGCAGGGTCCCTCGTCCTTCCCGATCGACGGGGCGCCGGAAAAGACGAGGGTTTCCTCCGCTTACGCAGCGAGGGCCCCGATTCCTACCTTGATGACCGGTACACCTCATCCGGTCCTCAAAGTCCGGGCGAGGAGCCGCCATCCCCCGCTCCGCCCTCGGGCACATTTCCCTGGAGGACGCCCCCATGCACCCCCGCCACCTCAAGCTCATCGGCGCGCTGGCCGCCCCGCTGCCCGCGCTCGCCGTCCTGGCGATCCCGACCGTGGCCCAGGCGGCCACCGCGCCCCGCGTCGCGGTGCACGGCGACGTGCTCGCGTCGGTCGCCACCTCGGCGCGCACCGGCACGGTCGCCCCGGCGCAGCGGATATCCGTCGCGGTGAGCCTGGCCCAGCGTGACCAGGCCGGCCTGGACGCCTTCCTGAAGCAGGTCGAGAATCCGGCTTCGCCCCAGTACAAGCACTACCTGACGGTAGCTCAGTTCGCGGCCCGGTACGGCGCGGCGAACAGCACCGTCGCCAAGGTGAGCGCCTACCTCAAGGCCCAGGGCCTGACCGTGGGCGCGGTGACCGCCAACCACCTGAGCATCACCGCCACCGGCAGCGCGGCGCAGGTGGAGAAGGCGTTCGGCGTCAGCCTCGCCACCTACCGCGACGCCAAGTCCAAGCGCGACTACTACGCCAACAGCGGCACTCCGACGCTGCCGGCCGCCCTCGCGGGCGATGTGGTGGACGTGGCGGGCCTGAACGACTACCCCCAGCTGGCGCACTTCGACCAGCGCGCCGACTCCCCCCGGACCGGCTCGCACGCCATCTCCGGCTTCACCCCCACCCAGGTGCGCACGGCGTACAACCTCAGCTCCGAGATCAGCGCCGGCTACACCGGCGCCGGCGAGACCGTGGCCCTGGTCGAGTTCTCCGCGTTCACCCAGTCCGACATCACCGCCTACGACAAGCAGTTCTCGCTGAGCCCGTCCGCGCCGAAGGTGGTCAAGGTAGACGGCGGCACCACCGACAAGTCCGGCGAGGACGAGGTGGAGCTCGACATCGAGGTGGTCCAGGCGCTCGCGCCGGGCGCCACGATCGACGTGTACGAGGCCCCCAACAGCACGGCCGGCGACGAGGCCCTGTACGCGGCCCTGGTCAGCGCGGACGTGCCGATCGTCTCCAGCAGCTGGGGCGAGGCCGAGTCGGAGATCTCCAGCGCCAACAGCACCGCGGACGACAACAGCTTCAGCGAGGCTGCTTCCCAGGGCCAGTCGGTCTATGCCGCCTCCGGCGACAGCGGCTCGGACGACGCGGGCAATGGCGGCACCTCCGTCGACTTCCCGGCCAGCGATCCGAGCGTGACCGGCGTCGGCGGCACCACGCTGAACCTGGACTCCGACAACAACTGGTCCTCGGAGACCGCCTGGTCCGACAGCGTCGGCGGCACCTCCTCGCTGTTCTCCCAGCCCTCCTACCAGTCCGGGGTGACCAGCGACAGCATGCGGGACGTGCCCGACGTGGCCGCGGTGGCCGACCCGAACACCGGCTGGGCCATCTACGAGGGCGGCTCCTGGCAGGAGTTCGGCGGCACCAGCGCCGCCGCGCCCAACTGGGCGGCCTTCACCGCGATCTACGACGACTACGCCGCCGGCAACGGCGGCGCGGCCCTCGGCTTCGCCAACACCAGCATCTACACCGACGCACAGGGCTCGAACTACGGCTCGGACTTCCACGACATCACCAGCGGCAGCAACGGTGCCTACAGCGCGGGCACCGGCTACGACCAGGTCACGGGCTGGGGCTCGTACAACGGCGCGCAGTTCATCGCCGACAACCTCGGCTGACCCTTCCCGCCCCGCCAGGACCGTCCGTCGGCCCAGCCGGCGGACGGTCCTGGGCTGTCCCAAGAAGCGGAGCGGGCTGGACGGGCTAGACGGGATCGAGAGCGGCGGGCGGGACGGCCGCCTCGTCGACCGCGAGTGCGCTGCGCCCGCCCAGGGCACGGGCGGTGGCCTCGCGATCCAGGACTCCCTCCCACGCGGCCACGACGAACGAGCCGACCGCATTGCCGCAGGCGTTGGTCAGCGCACGGCACCGCTCGGCAAGGTGGCCTTGGACCAGAGAGCGACAGGCTCATGCATGGCGCTACCTGCGGTCCAGTAGCTGACGCCCTGCTGAACAGTGGTGCAGCGCCATGCGAGTTCGGCACCGACCGCCTCGCCGTATGCCGTCGGTCGCCACGTATTAGACTGGTGAACTGCCGTTATTCGTCAGCTGCTGTATTCCTGGCCCTCTCGCAAGATCTCCGGGCCGGGTAGCGGCGATGCCTGGGCTTCGAGCGAGGGACTGTCGGCCCCTGGGGCTGCGGTGCGGTCGTCTATGCTCCCCGTGTACGACGCTGATTGACGATCTTTCCCTGGTCCAGCAGCTGGCAGACGCCGCCGACAGTATCTCCATGCGGTACTTCTCTGCTGGTGGAGTGGCGACACAGAAGAAACCGGAACGGACTCCTTCATGTGGCTGCACTCGCCCACCTTGGACGCCACGGGCGCTGAGGTGCTGCCAGGGCACAGCGTCCAAAGAGCCTGGCCTGGCTCCAGTGAGAGTTGATAGCTTGACCGCCATGGATCTGGGCCAGGTGTTGGATGCGTGCGCAGCGGAGTGCGAGGCCCTGGGCCGGGGACTGGGCGAAATGGCGGAGCCGGATTGGGACCGCCCGACACAATGTGATCCATGGTCGGTGCGCGAGTTGCTGGGGCACGTGTGCGTGGTCCTGGGTTGGGTTCCCGGCATGCTCGCGGCCCAGGCGCCGGAGCAGGCCGAGATCTCAGCGGCCGAGTATTACCGGCCGGATCACCGCTTCGACGCGGCGACCAATGCCACTCGCATCGACCTGGGCCGCAAGCGAGTCGCCGATGTGCCTGTGGGCTCCTTGGCAGCGGAGTTCGCGAAGGTGTGGCGGGGCGTGGAGGCCCAGTGCCGACGGGAGTTGGCCGATCGCGTAGTACGTACTCGCCACGGCGATGCCATGTTGCTGACCGGTTTCCTGCTCACGCGCGTTGTGGAGGTCGCCGTCCACGGTCTTGACCTGGCCGAGGCAGTGGAGCGCGAGCCGTGGCTGACCCGGTCGGCCGCGGATCTGGTGATCGGACTGCTCATCGGCGACGGCGCGGCCCGCGCGGACGGCTTGGGCTGGAGCCGGGCGCGGTTCCTGCGCAAGGCCACAGGCCGTGAACCATTGAGCGTTGAGGAATCCGAACAGCTCACCGGGCTGGGTATTCAGTGGCTGGCACTCGGCTGATCCGGTCCAGCCGCCCGGTCCGCACGAGAGTCGAACAAGGCCCGGAAGTCCGCCAGGTCCAGTGCCGCGATCGGCGTGATGCCGACCGGCTCGAGAATGCCGGACAGCTCCGGATTCCAGTTGATCGCGACCGCCACGTGGGCAACAGTCGCTCCGGCGTTGTACTTGGCCGCCCGGCGCAGGATCTCGCAGGGCCGCGCACGGTAGCTCGTGCGCGGCCCGCTCTGGGTTCTTCGTCAGTCCCCGAGGTCGCCCAGGAACTCGTCGGTGTATTCCAGCGGTGTCGTGCTGGAGACAGAGTTGCAGGTGGGGGACGCATATGTGTCGGAGCAGGGCGTGTCCCGGTCCAGTGACCAGTAGTGCAGCCCGGCCAGGCCGTTGCTGACCGCGTACGACGTCAGCGTGTTCACGTCCGCGGTGGTGAAGGTCTCACTGGTGGCGTCGTTCATGCCGACCATCGGTGTGACGGCGATCTTACTCGCCGGGATTCCGTAGGTGTGCTCGAGGTTCTCTACCGCCTGGATCGCCGACTGCGCCATCTCGCAGCTGCCGGAGGAAACGACGCATACGCTGCTGGACGCGTTGCCGTAGTCCATGGTCATCAGGTTGATGACGTACTTGTTCAGGCTGGAGCCGAGCACCGCCTGGACGACCTCGTTGCCGAGCGAGTTCACTCCGCCGTAGCTGCCGTCGGACGCAGCCAGCGTGGCGAGCGTGAAGGAGAACTGCAGATTCGGGTACTGCGCCTGTGCTCCCGCCGCGGCGGCGACCAGGTTCTGAATGTCCGACTCGCTCTGACCGCCTTCGATGTCGAAGTCGATGCCGACCAGGTTCGGGCTGGCGTAGCGGGCGATGAAGGATTCCATGCCGGCCGTCGAGTCGCAGGTGAAGGTTCCAGCCGCACCGCCGGTCGACACGACGTAATTCAGGTTGGCGGACTGGAGTTGGGGCACGTTCTCCGCGGCCCAGTCGGCACCCGAGACACCTCCCCAGGTCTCGCTGCCACAGGAGCCGGTGGCGAACGCGAGCGTGAGCGCGGGCAGCTTCGGGATGTACTGCGACACCAGGCTCCCGGAACCCACCACCGGCAGGTCGGACCCGGTCACGGCCGACTGCATCTGGTAGGTGTTCCAGTTCATGTTGATGGTGACGTCTTTGTACGGGCTGAAGAGCAGGCCGTTCACCGAACCCGTTCCGGTACCGGTCCCTCCCCCGCCCCCTCCCCCTGATGATCCGCCGGTACACGCGCCGTTGGACGTCCACGGTTGTCCGGAACCGCTTCCGCCGTTGTTGGTCGCCGGGTCGTTGCCCTCGGTCCAGTAGTCGGCGGTGTAATTGATCCCGCCCTCGCTGGCCTGCTGGCCGGCGGTGTAGACGGTGGTGGAACTCCACGCCGCGGCGCACGTGGTGGCCGCCTGTGCGGCGGGCGCCGCGGCCACCGCGAGGACCGATCCGCCGACTGCCAGCCCGAACGCCGAGCCGGCTATGAGTGCTGTGTGAAGAATCCGTCTTCTGACCCGCATGAACCCTCCAAAGGGGAGAGGAGCTGTGGCGATTGCGCACCTCGCCGAGCCGGTGGACCGGCAAGGTGACCACTTTGTACGTGCGGCGAACAGATTGGTCAAGACCATTCGCACGGATTGGTACAGACCTATTGGCATGTGCGGCGGACAGAACGGTCAAGACTCCCATAACGAGGAGGTGAAGTTTGGCCGGATCGAGCGAACGGCCTTGCGGCCAGTGGCGCTCCACAAAGTCCGCAAGACCGCCGAAAGCGGTACCAAAACGCGCAAGGAATGACGAGATTCGGGCGTCTGTACAGCAGATCCTGGGATGGGATTGACGTGGACGACAAATTGATCATCCCGCAGGAGAAGCTCTTCCGGATCCTGCGGCTCCTCGTTGACCACGTGGCGCCGGAGCCGGGCACCGAGCTGACGGTGGGCCAGGACTTCCTCTGGACCGTGCTGCCGGCCCGGCTCTACGACCCCTACGAGGAACCGGACGAGCTCACCCTCGCTGACCCGAGCGGTCGGTTCCAGACGGCCGACGGGGCACGTGGACATGACGTTTGAGACAGGAGCAACCCCTGTCGGCGGCGGCTGAACCGGGTTCAGGCACGGATTCCGTGAAGGAGGTCGTGCTTCCGAGCGCCCTGTATCGCTCCGACACCTCTGGGCGGATGCTGGCGGCGTGTGATGACATCTTGCTGCTGCTCCCGCACCTTGCCGGACTGCACATCGAGCCCCTGAAAGTTCGTGACGGTTGCATCGTGATCGAGGCGTCGACACCGGAGACTCCTCCGTTGCCGTGCCCGGACTGCGGCATACCGTCACACCGGGTCCACAGCCGCTATGTGCGGCGCCTGGGCGATGCCCCTGGCGCGGGGCGGCCAGTCCTGATCCAGCTGTCGGTGCGTCGGCTGTTCTGCGACGACAGCCAGTGCCCACGGGTGACCTTCGCCGAGCAGATCCAGGGTCTGACCAGCCGTTACGGGAGGCGGACGCCCGTATTGCAGCGCCCGCCCCGTTCCCCCCGCATACACATAAGCCCGGCCCCCCGTCAGCAGGGTCCAGCCCGGCCAGCAATGGCCTGTTCGAGTGCCGGGTTGCCCATCCCACAGAGATTCTCGGCACCCCTTGACCCGGTAGCACGTGAATTCTCAGGCAGCGGCGTTGGTGATCGTCGTGTCCGGTTCAACGGAACCGTCGTGCCGGGCCGGGGTCGCCTCGGACCCTGCGTGGGGAGGGACGCGGATGTCGGCCAGGCGGTGGTGCTCGCCAACGCGGTCGTTGCCCGCCGCCACTGAACCGGCGCGCGGGTGTCCCGGTCCGCACCGCCCGGCAGCGGGATCTCCCCCGTCGGCTGTGCTGTACCGGGGGAAACAAGGGAGTGGAAGACGATGGCCAGGCAGTGGGGACGCCCTCCACCCAGTCATCGTCACCTCCCCGGTACCCGGACACGACCAGCGCGCCGCAGCTGACCGGGTGATCCCGGGCCGACTGCCCGGTGCCCACTCGGGATCTGCCGTTCCTGGGGTTTTTGCCCTCTCTTTACAACCGGGTCCGGCGCTGCTTCGTCTCTCCGGTCGGTTCATCGCCTCGATGCATCACAG
The DNA here is from genome assembly GCA_963743515.1 of uncultured Actinomycetota bacterium. GTDB lineage: Bacteria > Actinomycetota > Actinomycetes > Streptomycetales > Streptomycetaceae > Streptacidiphilus. Next base: position 71,924 of record CAVUQN010000023.1, on the reverse strand, counting down.
AGACCGAACCAGGTATGGAGGAAGTGTTTTGGAAGCGAAATCTCGACGCGTCGTGCTCGCCGCGGCTGCGGTGCTCGCGGGCGGCATGCTCGCTGTGGTCGCTCCGGCCGGAGCGTCCGCGAATGGCGTTCCCGCGCATGGCGTTCCCGCGAACGGATCGTCAGGCGGCGGTTCCGCACGGGTGTACACCCTGCCGACCGGAGATCGGGTGCTGGTCCACGGGTCGGGTGCGCACGCCGGGTACGCGGTGCTCGACGCGAAGGGCCGCCCTGTCCCAGCCGTGAAGTACGACGTCGGTGCCGGTCACGCCTACGTGATCCCGCTGGCGGCGCTGGCCGCGGGCCGCCCCCCGATCGACATGTCGCAGTACGACATCCCTGCGCTGTCCTCGGCCGCCCCGGCTGCCGCGGCCAAGCCGAACGGTGTGGTCGCGCACTATGCGATGAGCATCCTGCAGATCAACGCCACCGACCTCACCGGCTCGACGACCACGGCCGCCGGGTCGGCGTTCCTGGTGAACACGGACTCGGTCACCAAATGGTCCACGCCGGTGGCCATCGCGAGCGGCGTCGCCCGGGTCGCGGTGCCGGCCGGCCACTACGCCGCCTACGTCACGTTCTACGAGACCAACCCCACGACGGGTGACGTGACGACGTACATGGTCGCGACCCAGGATTTCACGGTCGCCGCCTCCGGCACCACGCAGTTGAACGTCAATGAGCGGGCCGCGACGGTTCCGGTCACGGTCGCCACACCGAAGCCGGCAACCGTCGACATGGCACAGGTCAACCTGACTCGCGGTGACGCCGCCGGCCTGACGGGCAGCGTGAGCCTGTTCGGTGGCGGGCCGATCTATGTGAGTCCGGCACCGGCGGCCAAGGTCGGCTCCTTCGCCGAGCAGGTCGACTGGGCCGGCACCGGACCGGCCGGCACCTCCGACCAGTACCGCTACGACCTGATGTTCCCGTCGGCCAACCACATCGCCGCGAACCAGGTGTTCAGCGTCGCCCAGAGCCAACTGGCCACCAACCGCGACATCTTCGACACCGACCCGGCCGTCGCGGGCGCTACCGCCGGGAACTACAACGTCGGCCCCGTCTCCGCCGGCACGAACCCCATCGAGGACGGGGAGACGGTGCCGGCCCCCGGCACGCTCACCGACTACTTCAGCGCTCCGCTGCCGGGCTACAGCTGGCGTCAGAGCTATTCCTACTCCTCGCTTCCGACGAACCCGGTCTACGGGTCGGTCATGCTGAATTCCAGCACCTCCGCCGCCGCCTACCCGGTGGGCAAGACCGTCACCCGCACGTGGGGCCAGGGTCCGCTGACCCCGCAGGCGGGCCAGTTCAACGGCGCGCTCCCGTGCAACGCCTGCGTGGACGGCACGACCATGGACCTCGGCCTGTCGCCGCTGGGCGATTCCAACCCGGACTCCTACGGCTCGACCCTGGGCCCGGTGACCAGCCGACTGACCGTCTACCGGAACGGCACTCAGGTGGCATCCGTCCCGACCACCGCAAAGACCGAACTGACCGGGATCGCGAAGCAGGCCGGCACCTACCGGATGGTGCTCGACCAGGACTTGAGCGCTTTCGGCTTCACGCAGTCCACCTCGACACACACCGACCTCTCGTTCCGGTACCAGCCGACCGGCAACCCGACCCTGCCGTCCGGTGACAGCTGCTCCGCACAGGGCACGAGCACCACCCGCTGCCAGATCCTGCCGCTGCTGAACCTGAACTACGCCCTGCAGGGTACCGACGGCTTGAACACCAGCCACTCCACGGTGCAGACCCTGGAGCTGACCGTCGGGCACCAGAGCTACAACGGGATCGGTTCCAAGGCTGCCATCACCGGCGCGACGGTCTCGGTGTCCTACGACGCCGGCAAGACCTGGGTCGCGGTGCCGGAGGTGTCGACCGGCGGCGGCCACTACAAGGCGACCTGGCCGAACAACGCGGCCAAGGGCACCACCCCGTGGCTGAAGGTCACCGCGACCGACGCCGTCGCAGGCTCGATCAGCCAGACCGTCGCCAACGCCTACACCATCGGCTCACTGAGCTAGCGCAGGAGCAGAACATGACGACTTCGAACACCCACCGTCTCCGCACGGGCCTCGCCGTGCTGGCCGCCGCCGTGCTGACACTGGCTCCGACCACAGCCGACGCGGCCACCAGCCACAACGCGGCGTCGCCGGCGAGCAATGTGCGCGACGTGTGCGGACCGGCCAAGCCCGGCTTCGCGCGCTGCTTCGCCGAACTGCGCACCGACGTCCACGGCGGCACCGGCGTACGCGGCCTGGCTGCCAAGACCGGCTCGGCCACAGCCCTGCCGAAGGGCTTGAGCCCCGCCGACCTGCGATCGGCCTACAAACTGCCCGCCAACGGCGGGGCCAATCAGACAGTAGCCCTCGTCGACGCCGGCGACGACGCCACCGCCGAAGCCGACCTGGCCGTCTACCGCACCACCTACGGCCTGCCGGCCTGCACCACGGCCAACGGCTGCTTCCACAAGGTCAACCAGACCGGCACCGCCGCCCCGCTCCCCTTCGACCAGGGCTGGGGCGTGGAAATCGCCCTCGACCTCGACATGGTCTCGGCCGCCTGCCCGCAGTGCCACATCCTGCTGGTGGAGGGCAACTCCTCCAACGAGGCCGACATGGCCGCCTCCGTGGACGAAGCGGCCTCTCTGGGCGCGACCGAGATCTCCAACAGCTACGGCTTCGACGAATCCGGCGCTGCCGTGCCCTTCGCCAAGGACTACTCCCACCCCGGCGTCGCCATCCTGGCCTCCTCCGGCGACGACGGCTACGGCATCCCCGAGGTGCCGGCGGCCTATCCGACCGTCGTAGCAGTGGGCGCCACCACCCTGACCAAAGCCACCAACGCCCGTGGCTGGACCGAATCCGCCCTGAACCGCGGCGGCAGCGGCTGCTCGGCCTGGTTCGCCAAGCCCGCCTGGCAGACCGACCCCAACTGCCCCGGCCGCATGATCTCCGACGTCGCCGCCGACGGCGACCCGAACACCGCCCCTGCGATCTACAGCACCGACGGCCTCAGTGGCTGGGGCCAGGTCGGCGGCACCAGCGTCTCCACCCCCTTCATCGCCGGCGTCATCGCCCTGGCCGGCAACCCCGGCAAGTTCCCCAACGCCTCCGCCTTGTACGCGTCCAGCGCCAAAGCCGGCCTCAACGACATCACCACTGGCAGCAACGTCGTCAAACTGAACTGCGGCGGCGACTACCAGTGCACCGCCAAGCCCGGCTACGACGGCCCCACCGGCATGGGCACCCCCAATGGCCTGAGCGCCTTCTAACCCCCTAACCCCACCCCACCCCGCGACCTACCGGCAACGGCTTCACCTGCAGCAGCCTGTTCGGCACCTACACCTACCAGTGGAAGGCCAGCACCGCGCTGCACGGCACCTGCCAGCAGTTCACCCTCCAACTTACCGACGGCAGCACCCACACCGTCCACTTCGCCTTCTGACCCACCCGCTCCCGCCCGCGGACGGCAGCAGAGCAGAGCCCGAACCGCCAACCCGCCCGCTGCCGAAACCCTCGGCAGCGGGCGCCACCGTGCAGTCCGGACCGCTCCAGGCGCGGGTGCGGAGAACCGACCGAGCCGGCTCCTCTTGCAGGAGCTGCCGGGCGATGCCCGGCAACGCCTGGAAGGGGAATGGAAAGGCCCTGCGGGCGAAGGCGATGCCGCGGGCGATGGTGAGGCCGTCGTTCGCGTCCAGGTTCTGGGTGTCGAGTTCGGCCGCCTGCCCGGACGGCGACCTGAAGATGATCTTCAGCAGGCCGGTGCCCTCGGACGAGGTGTAGGCCGGGTGGCCGTTGATGGGGGCGATCTGCTTCATGCCGGTGGTGTCGTACCCCGAGCCGCTCCCGGTGGAGAGCGTGGCGGCGACGAAGTGATCCGGCTGCTCGCGGGTCGGGGTGGCGGTGTCGTACTCACGCAGTCCAGTACCGAGGCGGTCTCGGCGACCGTGAGGTCGCAGTGGAAACGCAGCACCAGCGCGGCCCGCTGCCGCGGCGGAATCCGGGCAAGTGCGGAGAGCAGGTCCAGCGCCCCCTCCAGGTCGCCGGTACTGACCTCCTCAACCGGCCCACGCTGCAAGGACATCCGCTTCCACCAGGTGCTCTGCTGCTCGCGAAAGAACGTGTGCACCAGGATCGCCCGGACATAGGCATCCACACGGGCGCTGAGAGACCGTCGGGTGGCCACTGCGCTTCCCACCGTGCTGGTCGAACGGCCTGCTACCGGCCACCGCCGCCGCGTGCCGGGAGAAGGACCAGCCACCCCGTCGACGCACCTCCACTACGGGGGGACCGACTCCGACGACACAGCTCTGTGGAACGCGATCAAGGACGTCCTTCCGATCCTCGGCGACCGCTGTGACGCCGTCGCCGTCACCCCCGCCTGCAGCAGACCGGCATCAGCACGCCGCCGTCGGCGGCCCAGATCCCGGGATCTCCCGGGAAGCTGTTCTCGACGTCCCGGGGCACGGATGTCTCAACCGGGCCCATATCGGTGAGCACTGTCCTGGCACGCCTGCCGTTGTGGCTGTCGCCTTCGTCACGCCCGGCACGGTCGTGTTTCTCATAGCCCAGGAGGTCTTCATCACGCCCTTGCGGGCGGACTGCCGCGAGCATTCCATGTCCTAGCCGTCGGACGTCGGGGAAGCGCGCATTATTTCTGCGCACTTCTTCTCCGGATGTTGCGCGCAACTGGCCTGCTTGCGCAAGATGAGCCCGGCCGAACGCGCGTCCACCCTGGGCAAAGCACAAGGTCAGGGGCGAGTACGAGCAGGGAGAGAACTGTCACGCACGCGTTCACGGGTTGTTCCGGATTTCCCGACGGTGCTTTGTTTGCGCATTGGGATGAGTGAAACGTCGCCCGCATGGGATAACGCGTCAGCCGCGCCGCACGGCAAACGCGAAAACGAAAGGGGTACGGTGGTCAACTATCTTCGCGACACGATTCGCCGACACAAGGCGGGCGAGGCCGTGGGTGTCTTCTCGGTCTGCTCGACTCACCCGACGGTACTCGAAGCGGCGATCCGCCAGGCCTTGGAAGACAGCACCTACCTCCTGGTTGAGGCGACATCGAACCAGGTCGACCAGTTCGGCGGCTACACAGGCCCTACGCCGGCCGGCTTCCGCGACCTGGTGCACGGTCTGGCCGGCAAGCTCGGCCTTCCACTCGACCGCGTCGTCCTGGGCGGCGACCACCTCGGCCCGAACCGGTGGCAGGAGCAGCCGGCTGCGCAGGCCATGGCCTTGGCTGAGGATCAGGTGACCTCGTACGTGGAGGCCGGATACACCAAGATCCACCTGGACTGCAGCATGCCCTGTGCAGGCGACCCGAAGCCGCTCGGCGATGACCTCATCGCCGTCCGCACCGCCCGCCTGCTGCGCGTGGCCGAGGACGCCGCGGCCCGGACCGGGACGAGCGATGAAATCTCGTACGTCATCGGAACCGAAGTGCCGGTCCCCGGAGGAGCGCACGAGACCCTCCATCAGTTGATCGCCACCCCTGCGGCTGCCGCTCGTAAAACGCTGGAGCGCCATGGCGCAGCGTTTCGCGAGGCCGGACTCGGCGACGTGTGGCCACGCATCGCCGCTGTGGTCGTACAGCCGGCCGTCGAGTTCGATCACCTCCAAGTGATCGACTACGACCGTGCCGGCACGCGGCAGCTGCGCACCGTCCTGGACGACGAACCGGACCTTGTGTTCGAGGCTCACTCCACCGATTACCAGCGGGCCGCTCGCCTTGCCGAACCGGTCCAGGACCACTGGGCGATCCTGAAGGTGGGGCCCGGCCTGACCTTCGCGATGCGCGAGGCGCTCTTCTGCCTGGTCCGGGGCGAGGAAGAACTCGTGGCCGCGGACGCGCGCTCGAATCTCGTCGTACTCGTCGACCAGCGTATGCTGGCCGAGCCCGACTACTGGGACCGCTATTACCAGGGCAGTGCCGACGAGCAGAAGATCGCCAGACGCTACAGCTACAGCGACCGCCTGCGGTACTACTGGCCGGACCCTCAGGTGGAAGCCGCCGAGGCGCGGCCTTACGACAACCTGTCCACGGCGGCCATTCCCTTGCCGTTGATCAGCCAATATCTGCCCGACCAATATGCACGGGTGCGCGTCGGCCTGCTCTCACCGACGCCGCGGGAACTGGTCATCGACAAGGTCCGAGATACCCTGCGCCCCTACGCAACTGCTTGCGGCACAGGCTCCGCATCGGCCACATCGACGATCGGAGCCCTTCATGTCTGACGCAGTCCTCCCGCGCACCGAGGTGCGCGAATCGGTGACCGACCGCGAGATCACGCGGCAGCCCGAGGTCTGGCGGGAAGCCGCAGGCATCGTCCGGGAGCATCAGCAGGCTCTCGACGCCTTCCTCGACCCCCTGCTGGCGAGAGGCGACCTGCGCATCGTGCTCACTGGCGCAGGCTCATCCGCCTTCATCGGCGAGATCGCGGCGCCGGCCCTGCGAGGCCGGCTCGCCCAGCGGGTCGAGGCAATCGCGACCACTGACCTGGTGTCCCACCCCGCCGCGCACTTCGCCGAGGACGTCCCCACACTGCTGGTCTCGTTCGCCCGATCCGGCAACAGCCCGGAAAGCAGCGCCGCGACCGACATCGCCGACTGCCTGCTCGGCGACGTCAGTCACCTCGTACTCACCTGCAATCCCGACGGTGCCCTGTTCCGGGCCCACCGCAACCGGCCGAAGTCGTTCGTGCTCCCTATGCCCGATCGCTCCGACGACGCGGGGTTCGCCATGACGTCGAGCTTCACCTCGATGCTGTTGTCGACGCTGCTGGTCTTCCTCGGTGACCATGACGGCGCGGTCGAGTCCGTCGCCGCGGCTGCCGAGGAGGTCATCCGCGCAGGCGCCGACATCGAGGCGCTCGCCGCTCGCGATGTTCGGCGAATCGTGTACCTCGGCAGCGGACCGCTGACGGGACTGGCGAGGGAATCGGCGCTGAAGGTGCTCGAGCTGACCGCCGGACGGGTCGTCGCCTATCACGACTCGGCGCTCGGGTTCCGGCACGGACCCAAGGCCGTGCTCGACGAGGACACGCTCGCTGTGGTCTATGTGTCGTCCGATCCCTACAGCCGACAGTTCGACGAGGACATCGTCGCCGAACTGCGCGGCTCGCTCGGGCACGACCGCGTTCTGACCGTTTCCGAGCAGCCGCTCGTGATCGACCCCGGGCCCGGTTGGGTGCTGCCCAGTCTGCGCGGCCTGGACGACGCGTACCTCGCCGTCGCCTATGCGGTGTTCGCCCAGCTGTTCGCCCTGCACTCCTCCATCCGGCTCGGTGTGACACCGGACAACCCCTTCCCGGGTGGGGACGTGAACCGAGTGGTCAAGGGAGTGCGCATCCATCCGCTTCCCCAGAGGCACGACCGGAAGGAGGACCAGTAGCCATGGCACTGTTCCTAGGGGTCGACGCAGGCGGGTCGAAGACCGCGTTCGTCCTGCTCGACGGCAGCGGTCAGGTCGTCGCCGAGGCGAGGGGCCCGAGCTGCTACTACTTCGGTTCGGGGATCGAGACGGTCGCCGCGGTGCTGGCCGACGGCCTCGCCCGGGTCACCGCCCTGGCAGGCGTGCACACCGATGAGATCGACTACGCCTTCTTCGGCCTGCCCGGCTATGGAGAGGTCGCCGCCGACACCGACCGGCTCGGCGTGATCCCGCGCGGCCTGCTCGGTCACGACCGGTACATCTGCGACAACGACATGATCGGCGGATGGGCCGGTTCCCTGGGCGGGCAGGACGGCATCAACGTCATCGCCGGCACCGGGTCCATGGTCTACGGCGAGCGCCGCGGAGCGACCTGCCGGGTCGGCGGCTGGGGCGAACTGTTCGGCGATGACGGCTCCGCCTACTGGATCGCCGTCCGCGGCTTGAACGCGTTCAGCCGCATGAGTGACGGGCGGCTGCCTCGGGGACCCCTCTACGACATCGTCAGAGAACGGGTCGGCATCACCAGGGACCTCGATCTGGTCGGCGTCGTGATGGACCAGTGGCGCGGTGCGCGAAGTGAGATCGCACGCCTGTCGAAGGCAGTCGTCGAGGCCGACGCCGCAGGCGACCGCGCCGCAAGCGCCATCCTCGCGGACGCTTGCCGCGAGCTGACCCAGTTGGTGGTCGCGGCGCGAGACCTGCTCGGCTACACCGGTGACGAAGCGATGCCCGTCTCGTACTCGGGCGGCATGTTCACGGCACCGTCCTTCCTGACCGGCTTCACCGTCGCCCTCGAAGCCCTGGGCCCCGGCCACCGGCTGCAGGCCCCCATGTTCGGCCCCGGCGTCGGCTCCGCTCTCTACGCCATGAGGCATTACGCCATGAAGCACCACGCCATGAAGCACCACGCCATGAAGCACCACGCCATGAAGCAGGGCTCCGTGCTCCCGCCCCATCCGTCCGGGCTCCGCTGAAACACCGTCCGCCCCCATGTCACAGGAGTTGCAGATGTCCGACCCATCAGGCCCGGCCCTCAAAAGAAAGATCGGCTCGTTCCAGGCCATCACCATCAACATGAGTCAGATGTGCGGCATTGGGCCGTTCGTCACGATTCCGCTGATGGTCGGCGCTTTCGGTGGTCCGCAAGCGATCATCGGCTGGATCGCCGGCGCCGTGCTGGCTCTGGCCGACGGCCTGATCTGGGCCGAGCTGGGGGCCTCGTTGCCCGGCTCCGGCGGGACGTACGTCTACCTGCGCGAAGCGTTCCAGTATCGAAGCGGCCGACTGATGCCGTTCCTGTTCATCTGGACGGCGATGCTGTTCATCCCGCTCATCATGTCCACCGGTATTCAGGGCATGGTGCAGTACCTGACATATCTGTGGCCCAGTATGACGACCGGGCAGGGCGATATCGTCGGAGTCGGCCTGACCGTGCTGCTGGTGGTGCTGCTCTGGCGCAAGGTCGAGAACATCGGGAAGATCACCGTCGCCATGTGGGTCGTCATGATCATCTGCGTGTGCGCGGTGATCCTGGCCTGCTTCACCCACTTCCACCCCTCCATGGCATTCACCTGGCCCGCCCACGCCATTCAGTTCACGCACGGCAGCTTCTGGATCGGCTTCGCCTCCGGGCTGACCGTCGGCATCTTCGACTACCTCGGCTACAACACCACCGCCTACCTGGGCGCCGAGATCAAGCAGCCGGGCCGGGTCATGCCGCGTTCGATCGTCGTCTCCATCATCGCCATCGCCTGCATCTACCTGGTGATGCAGATCGGCGTGCTGGGTGTCATCCCCTGGCGGGACATGCTCAACCCGAACAGCATCGACTCGCAGTCGATAGCCTCCGCGGTGCTCCAGCAGACTCTCGGTAAGGGCGCAGCACAGGTCGTCACGGTGCTGGTCGTGATCACCGCGTTCGCCTCCGTGTACACGGGACTGCTCGGCGGCTCGCGCGTCCCGTTCGACGCGGCTCGCGACGGGATGTTCTTCCGTTCCTTCGGCAGACTGCACCCCAAGCACCAGTTCCCCACAGTAGGCCTGATCGTCATGGGCGTGATGACCGCACTCGGCTTCCTGTTCGCCCGACACATCGGATCGTCCGCGGCACACCCGCCACTGTCCGTGCTGATCGCCCTGCTCACCACCGTGATGGTGATCGTCCAGTCGGTCGCGCAGATCGTCGCGGTCTCCGTGCTGCGCAAGCGGCAGCCGAACCTGGCCCGGCCCTACAAGATACTGCTCTACCCGCTGCCGAGCGTGGTCGCTGCAGTCGGCTGGCTGACCATCTACGGTTTCGCTGACAAGGCCAACGCGGGCATTCACCCGATCGAGTGGTCGCTGGCTTGGCTCGCCCTGGGTTGCGTCGCCTTCCTGATCTGGGCGAAGGTGGAGAAGGCCTGGCCGTTCGGGCCGCGCGAGATCGACGAGCAGTACCTGCAGGAACAACTGAAGGTCCGCGAGCCGGTCGCCTGACCCGCACCGCTCATGGGCGCCTCGCCGGAGTCATTCAGCCGGCGTGGCGCCCACGCGTGACGCCGTGCAACGACACCGACACTCCTGGGTGGCCTGTCTCGGCGACAGCGGCGAAGGCCCAGCCAGGCCGACCCTTCGGCACGCATGGGATTGCGAGAGCCGGTGACAGCACTCCCGTCGCCTGCTCGACCGAGGAGAGGACCGCTCCGTGAAACGATCTCTCACGGACACCAAGCCCCGCGCCGTGAGCGGCAAGCGCCTCGAACGAATGCGGCTGCTCCTGTCATTGCTGAAGGGCCAGTCAACGCTGACGCTCGACGAACTGGCCGCCTCGCTGCACGTCTCCAAGGCAACGCTGCGCCGTGACCTGGCCGACTTGGCCGACCAGAATCTGCTGGTCCGGACGCATGGCGGGGCGAAGGCCGTGGACTTGCGTCAAGCGCAGGAGATCCCTGTCCGTCTGCGCAGCGCGCAGGCGCGGCGCGCCAAGCAGCTGATCGCCCGCAAAACCGCGCAGCTCATTCCGAACGGTCCCCACGCGCTGGCCGTATGCGGTGGTACTACCACCACGGAAGTCGTTCGGGCTCTGCGGCACCACGCGGATCTCACCGTCATCACCAACGCGTTGTCGATCGCCGCCGAGGCCGCCGCGTGGCCCCGTATCAAAGTGATCATTACTGGTGGGAGAGTCCGTCCGCACTCGCTCGAGTCGGTCGGTCCGCTCTCGGAGGCTGCATTCAGCTCCGTCAACGTCGCGACCGCTGTCCTCGGCGCGGACGGCATCAGCGTCGCGGGCGGGGTGACGACCCACGACGAGACCGAGGCCCGCACCAACCGCGCCATGGTCAAACACGCACAACGGGTGATCGTGGTGGCTGACGGCTCGAAAGTCTCCCGAGTCATGCTTGCATGGATGGCGGACCTGACAGAAGTACAAGACTTCGTCACCGACCTGAGCGCCGACCCGGAGGAACTGGACCGCATCAGACTCGCCGGCGTGCGCGTGCATGTCGTGGAGTAGCGAATCTGTCGGCGCGGGCGATCGTCGGAGCCGGATTGACGGGCGGTAGTCGGCGCGGCGATCCGGCTCATTCCCAGGGCGCGTATCCGAAGCACGCCGACTGACTCAGCACCCTCGCGTTTCGCTCGAACCCACGCATGCACCGGTCTGAACACACCGATCCATCCGTGAGTTCATGCTGAACGCGCTTCAGTTTGCGTGAACTCACGGGCCTCCGAGGGTCCAGGCAGGAAAGGCCGATCTCGTTGAAGCGGTGGATCACATCGCGCACCGTGTCCTCGTCGGCAGGGACCATTTGGGCGATGCCCGGGAAGCGGTTCCCGCCAGCCGAGGCCAGCAGCATCATCGCCCACCGGTAGCGCACTGTGTCCATGCTGCCCCGCCGCACGATCTGCTGCAGCTTCTGTCCCTCCTGCTCGGACAGCTGCGCACTTGTTGACTGGACCGGGGAACGGCCTCCCGCCGGTCACCGGCGCAACCTCATGGGGCATGTCGTTGTCGGGTCTCCTGCCCAACAACATCCGACCTGGCTGATTCGCAGGGCCCGTGCCACGAACGGCGTAATTTGAAAGCAGTGTCTGCGGAGCCTCATGTCGGTCGATACGGCATCGGGCATACGGTGAATCGAGGAGGCCGATCTCGCGGGCAGGGCGTCTCCCACTCCACGCGAGTACGGCGCTTGAATCGATCTCTCATCCTGCGTGAGAATGTCCCCCGATTGGCGGTGCTTAATGGGATCGTCCACGGTTCGTTCCGTGACGTACGACCTTCTGCGTTCGCTTCGACTGACCACCATCTTCGGTAACCCGGGCTCGACCGAAGAGCCCTTCCTGGCCGAGTTCCCCGACGATTTCACCTACATCCTGGGTCTCCAGGAGGCGACGGTCATCGGGATGGCCGACGCCTTCGCCCAGACCACCAGGCGCCCGGCGCTGGTCAACGTCCACTCCTCGGCGGGCCTGGGCAACGCCATGGGCAACATCGTGAACGCGTACCACGCGAACACCCCGCTGATCATCACCGCCGGACAGCAGCACCGCGAGATGATCATCGGCGATCCGTACCTGTGCAACCGTGACGCAACCACCCTGCCCAAGCCGTGGGTGAAGTGGTCCTACGAGGCCACGCGCCCCGAAGAGGTGCCGGACGCATTCATGCGGGCCTATGCCATGGCCGTCCAGCCGCCGGCGGGCCCGGTCTTCCTGTCGGTCCCGCTCGACGACTGGTACAAGCCCATGCGCGGCCCAGTGCGCGTGCGGACCGTCGCCGACCGAGTAGCCCCCGACGAGCAGCGCATTCGGACCTTCGCCCGCCGTATTTCCGCCAGCAGCCGGCCCGCCCTGATCTTCGGCCCGGAGGTCGACCGCAGCGGCGGATGGGACTCCGCTGTCGCCCTGGCCGAGAAGCTGCGCGCAGCGGTCTACCAGGCTCCCCTGCTCGACCGCGCCTCCTTCCCGGAAGACCACCCCCTGTTCGTCGGCCCGCTCGGGAACTCGATCAAGGGCATCAGCGACTCAATGGCCGGACACGACCTGGTCGTCGTGATCGGCGGCGAGGTGTTCCGCTACTACCCCTACGTGCCCGGCGACTACCTGCCGGAGGGGACCGAGCTGCTCCAGATCACCGCGAGCCCCGAGATCGCGGCGGCCGCGCGGATGGGCGACAGCCTGATCAGCGACAGCAGGCTCGCGATCGATCGACTCATCGAGCTGGTCGATGAAGGCTCCGCCCGTACGGCCCCCAAGCCGTACGCACCGAATCGGCAGCTGCCGGACACGGCAAGCAGCCCGGCCACCCCGTCGGAGGTCTACGCCACACTGAGCAGCCTCAAGCCCAGCGACGCCGTCATCGTGTCCGAGTCGACCTCCACGATGGTGCCGCAGCTCGACTGGCTGCCCACGGTCAAGCCCGATTCCTGGTTCTTCACCCCCAGCGGCGGCCTCGGCTGGGGCGTCCCGGCGACAGTCGGCATCGCACTCGGCGATCGCGACAGGGGCGTCAGCCGACCCGTCATCGGCCTCATCGGCGACGGTTCGACGCAGTACTCGGTCCAGGCCTTCTGGACCGCGGCCCAGCGCAGGCTGCCGATCGTCTACGTCATCATGCGGAACAACGAGTACTCCATTCTCAAGGCGTTCGCACGCCTGGAGGAGACACCCGGCGTGCCCGCACTCGACCTGCCCGGCCTCGACATCGCCTCTGTGGCGCGAGGCTTCGGCTGCCACGCCGTGGACGTCGAAACCCTCGAGGACCTGGAGCGTGAGTTCAAGCGCGGACTGAGCGCCGACGGCCCGACAGTCATCGTGATCCCCACCGCGCCTCTGGACGCGGCACTGGGCTGACCCAATGCCTCAGCAATCCCCCGTGAGGTGCCTCGCCGGCCGCCGGGAGGGCGTCGATCGCCAGGTGCGCTCCCGGCCGGCGGGGCCATGGCTCCGCCGGCCGGCTCAACCGGCTCCGGACCTTCTTCCCCGATCTCTCAGGCCGCCGCCCGTCGAAGGCCGTCCCGGCCTGTGGCATCAACGCGACGCATGGGGGCGAGCACCCCGTTCCCGTCTCATTTGCGGAGCTGACATGCCCTTCTACACCTGCACCGTGGCCGAGGGAACTCTGACGGCCGAGTCCAAGGCCGCCCTGGCGGCGGAGATCTCCAAGATTCACTCGAAGATCAACAATGTTCCGCCGGCCTATGTCTTCGTGGCGATCTCCGAGCTGCCGACCTCGAATGTCTTCGCCGGCGGACAGCAGATGAGGCTGCTGGTCATCTCCGGCTGGGCGCGGCGGGGCCATCCACCGGAGTCGACGACGCGACTCGCGCTGGAGCTGGCATCCGCGGGTGCCCGCATCTCGGGAGTCGACGAGGAGCACGTCATGGTGGTCATTGAGGACAGCCCCGCGAGCTCTGCCGTCGAAGGCGGGCGTGTCCTCCCCGAGCCCGGGCACGAGGAGGAGTGGCTTCGTCAGGCCAAGAGCGCTTGAGCAGGCTCGGGAACCGGCGCGCCGTCTCCTGCCCGCCGGGACGGGTGGCACGCGGCGATCCGCAGAGCTACCGTCGGGCTCAGCGCGCTCATCAGCAGCGGGGTATTCGCTTGCACCCTGGAGGTCGACGAGCATGGTGTCCAACTCGCTCCCAGCCCTGGGTATCTGTCTTGAGGACTACGAATACCCGTATCCCGTCGAAACGCTGCGGCTGACCAACGACCTGCAGCTGACTGGGTGCACCCCAAGGCCGAGCCCCACCCCGCCCACTGCTCGGCGGAGCAGCGGACGCGAGGTGAGGCGGTCTCGGGTGCGGCGGTTGCGCGTCAGGCAGCCACCCGCCGGGCCAGCAGCGTGAGTTGGTCCCGCATGAGGAGTGCGTGGTTGAGCGAGGTACGGACGAAGGGGAAGCCCTTCTGGCGCATCACGAACGAGATCCGCTGTCCGTCGCCGACCAGGTGCACGCCGGTGGCGGCGAACGGCGCGAAGCCCTCCAGCGCCTCGCCGAGCAGCGCCGCCATGTCCGGTGCGGTGGTGGCGACCAGGTAGGCCGCGTCCGTCCCGGGCCGGCCGGTGCTCTGCGTGGGCAGGTCCTTGAGCCGGTCGATGCTGCCCTGTGGCACCTTGCGGGAGGTCACCTCGAACGGCGGGAACGACCGACCGGCCTGCACGGTCATCCGGCACAGGAACTGCTCCTGCCGGGTGACCGTGGTGATGTCCCTGGTGGTCTGCTCCCGGTACTCGTAGCGCAGTTCCACCGGCACGCCCTGTGGCGATCCGCTCAGCCGGGCCCGGACGTCCAGCGGCGCGGAGGCCGAATGACCGCGCCGCATCTCCGGGTTGGCGATCCGCACACCGAGGTTGGTCGACGGCTCGCCCTCCACCAGGTCCAGTCCGAGCAGCCAGGCCAGGTGCCCGGCCTGGTACTCGGCGTACTTGCGGCTGCTCCCGCGGGTCAGCAGGGTGCCCCGGACCAGTACGAATCCGCCGATCAGGACGCCGACCACGGGGATGATCAGGGCGGCGATCACTGGGCACCCCCCACCCCCCGTTGATCATTTCAGGGCTTGACCGACTCCTGAAACGCGCCCCAGTCACCTGACTGATCATCAGGCACCTTGCCCGTAAGCAACTCAGACACCACCGACACCACGGGCGAACCGGGAGATCACTCCTGCACTGCGGACGCAGTATCAGCTTGCCATTGGCCCTGCCCCCTCGACCGACCCCGTCCGCAACCGCTCAAACCGACTGCGGTACCTCCACGGTTTCATCACCGGGACCGGGTACTACCGGATTGGCACCCCACACGCCGATGTCACAGGTCCGAGCCGTCGAACACGTCCTCGTACAGGCCCTCCAGTTGAGTGGTGTCCACGATCTCGGCCAGCCGCTCGAGCGCGTCCGGGCGGGTCAACGAGGCTCTCACCGCAGTGAACTCCTCCATGGACATGTCCAACTCCAGAGTGGTGATCACTTGCCGATCGTTGGCGACATTGCGGGCAACGCTCACCCGCGCTGGATAAGTACTCTCAAGGCTCTCCGGCACCCAGGAATCCATGAACTGCTCAAATGTCACGCCCGGCTTCAGAGTTCGCACGAAAACGGCACGCAGCACTGTGACTCCTCCGGTGGCATCGATCCCACTGAGTCTAGCGGCCACCCCGCTGACGAGTTCGGATCCGGTACGACTCTGTCGCTCGATCCAGCGGCAGTGATCGGTTCGGGCGCTCTCCTTGAATCGGTCGTGTCCCCTCTGGTGGTGTAGCCGATCACGCCGCACGGCGGGCTGGGGCTTTGGTCCGCGCGACGGCCCAAGGATCGCAGCAACGACTCTCCGCTGGTGGCGGGAGAATGCCGGTCCGATGGGGCGTCAAACCGCATGCGACCTGCGGGTTCGGTATCGGGCAACAGGGCCCCGCCGGGTGCCGTTGCCGGCTGGCGGCCGGTGGGTCGGTGATGGCTGCGTGGATCTCTGCGTCGCCAGAATGCCAGGTGCTGCTGCGGTAGCTCAGCCAACCGTCGAGGGCGAGACACATCGTGGACGGGGCCAGGGCGCCTTCCGCACCGCGATACTGCACGCGCGCAGCCGTCCCCGCATGGGGGCACAGCACCCATGTTCTTCGCCCCGTTCCCGACCGCATAGGGGCCATGTACGTACGGGGCAGCCCCGAAACCCACAGTTGGACCCCACGCTTGTGCGGGCCGGGTACCGACTGCCACTCTCTGCGCTGTGATCAGTACCGCAGCTCCTGATGCCGAATCGGCTCTGCACGGCTGGTGGCTGCGCGGCATGCCTGCGGCGGAGCGTCCCTGCGACCGGCAGCCGGAATGGGCCGCCTTCGTCACCGGGGCCCTCAGCCGGGCCCCGCTCGCTCCGGCTCGCCTACCCGTGGGGAACCTGCCGGGCACCACCGGCTTCCGGGCCGTGCTGGCCCCCTTCGTCGAACTCGCCGCGGCCCGGCTGCCGTCGGTCGCCGCCGGGGCGGGCATCGATCTGCCGCCCATCCGGGCGCAGTTCACCGACCGGCTCGCCGACGTCCTGGCCCGCCAGGCCGCCCGCACCCTCGTCCTGGAGCTCAACGTCGCCAGGGTGACCGGGCGGCTGCCGGGCGCGACCCCGGCGGAGCGGTTCCGCGACTTCGTCGCTCTGACCGCGAGTCGGGACGGGCTGTCCGCACTGCTCCACGAGTATCCGGTGCTGGCGCGGCTGCTGGCGCAGACGTGCGTGGACGCCGCCGACGCCCTGACCGAGCTGCTCGACCGGTTCACCGCCGACCGCGCGGACCTCGTCACCACCCTGCTGTCCGGCGCCGACCCGGGGGCGCTGGTCGCGCTGCGGCAGAGCGCGGGCGACGGCCACCGGCACGGACGCAGCGTAGCGGTGCTGCACTTCGCCGACGGCGTCCGGGTGGTCTACAAGCCGCGATCACTGCGCTTGCACCGGCACTTCAACGAGGTGGTCGACTGGTTCAACACCCGGCCGCAGCCGGCGCTGTCAGGGCCGGCAGCAACGGGCCTGCGCACCGTGGCCCTGCTGGAACGCCCCGGGTACGGCTGGCTCGAGTACGTCGCCGCCCGCCCCTGCTCCGACGCGGCGCAGCTGGAGCAGTTCTATCTGCGGCAGGGTGCCTGGCTCGCGCTGATGCACGCCCTGGACGGCACCGACCTGCACTACGAGAACCTGATCGCCTGCGCCGACCAGCCCGTCCCGGTCGATATCGAGACCCTCTTCCATCCACCCGCGCCCGCACGCAGCGGACCGGCGGACCCGGCCCCGGACCCGGCCGCACTCGCGCTGGACTCGTCGGTGTACCGGATCGGGCTGTTGCCGCGGCTGACGCTCGGCGACGACTCGGCGCTGGACGCCTCGGGCCTGGGCGGTGACGCGGGGGCGACGTCTCCGACGACGGGCGTGGACTGGGCAGACGGCGGCACCGACGCGATGCGGCTGGTGCGCCGCGCCGGGCCGATCGCCGGCGCGGAGAACCGCCCCGAGACTCAACGGCGTGGACGCCGACCCGGCCGACCACACGGAGGCCCTGGTCACCGGCTTCCGCGCGGGCTACCGTGCGATCGCCGCCGGACGGGACGAACTCGTCTGCCCGCAGGGCCTGCTGCGCCGCTTCGCCGACGACGAGGTGCGCGTGGTGGCGCGGGCCACCCGGGCGTACGCGACACTGCTGGACGAGTCGACCCACCCCGACGTGCTGCGTGACCCGGAGGAGCGGGAGGGCCTCCTACGGCTGCTGGGGACGGAAGCGCTCGGCACGCCGGGCTGGCCCCTGCTCGTGGACGCGGAGACGGCGGAGCTGTGGGACGGCGACATCCCCCTGTTCACCGGTCGTCCCGACTCGACGGACCTGTGGTCGGGCGCGGGCCGACGGATACCGGGGGCGCTGGAACGGCCGGGCCTGGACCGGGTGGTGGACAAGGTCCTGGCCATGGACGAGGCCGACCTCGACCAGCAGGAGTGGATCATCCGGGCGTCGATGGCGAGCAGGTCCACCGCCCCCGTCCACCAGGTCACCGTACCGCGCGGCGGTGGCCGCGCGACCGCTGTGACCGACCCGGCCGCCGTACCCGAGCGGCTGCTCGCCGCAGCGCGGACCATCGGCGACCGACTGGTCGACCACGCCTACCGGGGCCGTGAGCGGGCGAGTTGGATCAGTCTGGACCTGCTCGCGGACCGCTACTGGCGGGTCGGCCCGTCCGGTGCCGACCTGGGCCACGGCTCCCCGGGGCCGGCGCTGTTCCTGGCGCAGCTCGCCGCCCTCACCGGCGACGCGCGCTACGCCGAGACGGCCCGGTCGGCACTGGGGCGGACACCGCAGCTGCTGGACCGGCTCGCGGGGCGGCCCGAGGAGTCGGCGCTGCTGGGGCCGGGGGCTTCGCGGGGCTGGGCGGCATCGCCTACGCACTGGTCCAGGTGGCGGCGCTGCTGGACGACTCCGAGATCCACGGCTGGGTGGAGGCGGCGACCGAGCTCACCGTCGCCGCCGCGCCGGCCGCTGATGATGCTGACGATGACGGTACGTCCGGGGTGGTCGACGGGGCGGCCGGCGGGCTCGCCGCACTGCTGGCTGTGCACCGGGCCACCGGCAGCCCCGAGGCCTGGCGCGGCGCCCGCCTCTACGCGGACCGGCTCACCGACCGTCCGCTGCTGCCGGCCGCGCCCGGCTTCGCCTCGGGCGCGGCCGGTGTCGGCTGGGCGCTGCTGAGGTTCGCTGCGGCCGACGGCGGCGCGGCCCGGTACCAGCGCGTGGGGCTGGCCGCGCTGCGGTCGGCGGCGCACGCGGCGACCCGGGCGGCGGACCCGGCGACGGCGGGCGCGGTGCCTGGTCCGAGCTGGTGCCGAGGCCTGCCGGGGATCGCGCTGGCAATCGCCGACAGCGCCGCCGCGCTGGCCGAACCGGACCTGGCGGAGCTGGCCCGGCGCACCGGGCGGGCCGTCGCCGAGGACGGTCCGTTGCCCGACCACAGCCTGTGCCATGGCGAGACGGGCGCGCTCGAACTCCTCGCCCGCCTGGCCGACCCCGCCGTGCAGACGGCGCTGGCCGACCGTACAGCCGCGCTGACCGCCCTGCTCGACCGGTCCGGCCCGCGCTGCGGGACGCCTGGCGGCCTCGCCACTCCCGGCCTGCTGACCGGCCTGTCCGGCATCGGCCACGGGCTCCTTCGGCTCGGATTCCCCGAGCGGACAGCTTCGGCGCTGCTGTTGCAGCCGCCGTCCCCGCCACGGCCGTCACCACCGACGCCGTGATCCCCCCAGAAAGGATGCCCCCTATGGACACCGAAGAACTGGTCCGCCGGTGGAAGCAGCCCGGCGCCCGCCGCGGCGAGGCCGTCGACCACCCCAGCGGCGAGATCACGTTGCGCTCCGGCGGTGCGCTCGCCCGCCGGGTCGGCCTGCTGGCCGAGCTCGCGGGCCTCCACGACGACGGCGGCGGCACGACGTGGACCTCGATGAGCTGGTCGGCCGCACCCGAACCCGAACTGGGCTGCTAGCAGCCCTCCCGCTCGCTGCCGGTGCCGCCCGCTCCCCCGGGGCGCACCGGCAACGGCCGGTCCGGCCCCGGCCCAACGTCGACCGGCTGCAGCGCGACCGCCGCACGCGCTGCGCCGCGCAGGCGCCGCGCCGAGAGCACCGCCGGGGGCAGGCTGCACGCGATCGCGCACAGCCCCACCACCAGCGTCGTCCACAGGGCCGAGCGGACTCCTACCGCATCGCCCAGGGCTCCGCAGCCCAGGGCGCCCACCAGGGCCGCGACCGACCCGAACACCTGCAGGGCGGCGATCGAGCGGCCCATCGCGTCCTCGGCCACATCCGCGGCCAGGACCGAGCTGAGGGCGACGTTGGCGATCGCGCCGAAGAAGACCGGCAGCCCGATGCCGAAGGCCGCGCAGGCCGCCGCCAGCGGCAGCGGACCGGCGGACAGCGGCAGCAGCAGGCTGCACAGCACCGCGCAACTGAAGGCCGTCAGCATCACCAGGCGCGGATCCCGGCCGGGCCGCAGCACCTGGTCGGGCCGCAGCACCCGGCCGGCCACGGTCGACCCGGCCAGGCCCATCAGGCCGGAGAGGGCGAACACCGCGCCGTAGGCGGCGATCGGGAGGTGCACGGCGCGCAGCAGGAACGGGGCGGTGAGCGCGGTGACCCCGGCCATGGCGGCGGCCGGGACCGCGACGAACACCAGCAGGGACCGGTGGAACGCGTCCCCCGCGAAGAACCGCAGTCCCGCCCCGGCCCCGCGCAGCGTGCTGAGGACCGGCGTCCCGGTCGGGCGCGGCGCCTCGGAGCCTGCGGGCGAGCTCATGGTCAGCAGCGCCAGCGCGCTGAGGACATAGCTGGCGCCGTCGACCGCCAGCGCCGCCGCGCCCCCCAGCGCGACGACCGTGGGACCGGCCAGGAGCCGGCCGACGAGTGCGGCCCCGTACTGTCCGGCCTGCAGCCTGGCGCGGGCCGGGCCGATGCCCTCGGTGCCGACCAGGTGGCGCAGGTGGACGAAGTACAGCGAGGAGCTGAGCGTGCCCACCGTGCCGAGCATGACGCAGAGGCAGACCAGCCAGCCGACCGAGGCGGACTTGTCCGCCAGCCCCAGCGCCACCAGCGCCACGGCCAGCGCCGACAGGAAGTCGAGCACCGCCAGGACCCGCCGCGGGCGGGCGATCCGGTCCGCGAACGCGCCGGCGGGCAGGCCGAACAGCAGGATCGGGACGATGCCCGCCGCGCTGACCAGTCCGACCTCGCCCGCCGAGGCGTGCAGGAACTCCACGGCCACGACCGGCAGGGCGACTGCGGTGAAGACCGACCCGAAGGCCGAGGTGGTCTGCCCCCACCAGTAGAGGGTGGTGTCGTGCGCTGCGGAGCTGATCGGTCTCTGCATCGGTCTCTCCATCGCTCTCTGCATTGGACGCGGCCTCACCGAGGGGACGGAACGGGCGGTGCGGGGAGCGGCACGGCCAGGGCGTCGACGGTGAACAGCGGGTCGGGGCGCGGGTCGAGCAGTTGGCTCAGGAATAGCAGGACCCCGGCGGAGCCGCTCCACAGGTCCGCGCTGTAGCGCAGCAGCCCGTCGCCGAGCAGCCGCACTCCGGTGGGGTGCGGGACCGCGAACTTGAACAGGGCGCGCGCGACCCGCACGGCATCGGCGCGACCTGCCGGGTCGTCGGTGAGGTCGGCGTGCTCCGCCAGGGCGAAACCCAGGCCGGACAGGCCCTGATAGAGGCCCGGCATCACGGTGAAGGTGATCCGCAGCGAGGCGAGCAGTCGCGGCAGCGCCTCGGCCAGCCGGGCATCGTCCAGCACCCGCAGATAGCGGGTGACCACGTGCACCATCGCCGCAGACCCGCAGTACAGGTAGGGGAGGCTGCGCCGGTCGGTGGCCGAGACGGGGAACTCCAAGCCCGGCGCATCGGGGTCGACGGCCCGGTCGAGTTCGTCGTGCAGCAGCCGCAGACCCAGCGCGAGATGACTGGTATCGCCTGTCACGACTGTCAGTTGATGGAGCGTCATGGCGATGCCGCAGCGGCCGTGCAGCAGGCCGGTGGCGTCGTCCGGGCCCAGCAGCGGGGTCATCGCCGCGCTCGCCGGGAGGGCGGCGGCCAGTTCCAGGGCCCGGTCGACGTGCTGCTGGTCGCGGGTGCGGCCGTAGAGGCCCAGGTGCGCCAGGGCGACCCCGGCGGCCCCGCCGAACAAGGTCGCCGACTCCTTGGTGAGCGGGTGGCGGTCCGCTGCCGCGAGCAGGTCGCCGGCCTCCTCCAGGAGCCCCTGGTCGGCCAGCACCCGGGCGATCCCGGCCGACCCCACGTACAGCCCGGGCCCCAGCGTCCCGGCGGACGTCAGCGCGTCCCGGCGCAGCCGGTCGACCACGCCGCCGGGGAGCTCCCGTCCGGCGCGGTGCAGCGCGTGGACGACCCCGGCGGTTCCGTAGGCCACGCACAGGGTGTTGGTCCCGTAACCGGGCACGACCGTGGGGAACACCCGTCCGGGGTGCTCGGGTTCGGCCATCGCGACGAGCGCGTCGCCGATCCGGTCCCGCAGGTCGGCGAGGTGCCGGAGGGGATCGGCGGCGACCTGCTCCGGCGAGGGCAGCGGTGCGCCGCCCTGGGCGTCGCGGCCCGGGGACCCGGGCCGGTGGTAGCGGGTGGCCCGGTCCCACAGCGGCTGCGGGACCGGCGCCCGCTCCAGCAGGTCGTGGTGCAGATGGGTCAGCGCGTCCGGGTTGCGCTGCGCGACCTGGTGGAACGGCCCCATCAGCAGCAGCGCGAGGGCGGAGAGCCCGTAGTCGTCGTAGATCGTCAGATCCTCGCCCACCAGGGCCGGGGGCGGTGTGAAGCCGGGGGTCCCGATGAACGCGAACGGGGTGCCCCGGCGGTGCGCGCCCTCGAAGTCGATCAGCCTGATCCGGTCGTCGTCCACCAGCACATTGCCGGGACTGACGTCGACGAAGAGGTACCCGACGGAGTGCAGCCGCTCCACCGCCTCCTCGACCCCGGAGATGACCCGCTCACAGCGGGCGTAGTACTCGGCGAACTCCTCGGCGGTCCGGCCCACGCCCAGCATGGGGTGGTTGGCCGCCATCCAGCGCGTCAGGTTCCGGCCCTCGATGCGCTCGGTGACCATGAACTCGTTTTCCCACATGTGGAAGTAGGAGATCGGCTCGGGGGCGAGCCCGGGTGCGAGGCGGTGCAGGGCCTGCAGGATCTCCCACTCGGTGCGCAGTTGGTCCGTGGCGGTCGCTCCGTCCGGCCCGAGGCCGGTGTGGGCCCTGGCCTCCTTGACGAAGACGGCACGACCGGTCGCCGCCTCGCGGGCGAAGTAGGCTCCGCCCGCGAGGCTGAACTGCGCGGCCTCGTCGAAGAGGAAACCGTGGACCAGAATCGGCTCGGGCTCGCTCGCGGCGGTCGGCTCGCGCCTCGGGGCGGCGAACGGGTCGGCCACGCCGTCCGGCAGGTGGAAGGAGACTCCCCGGCGGTCCTCCACCTCCCGGCCGTTGCCGTCGGCGACCAGCAGCACCCGCGTGCCGTCGGCCAGGAGCCGGTCCCGGGGGGTGAAGGCGCCGTAGCGGTACTGGACCGTACGGGAGTCGCGGAAACGCCGGTCGGTGAGGATGTGGGGCCCCTCCTCGTCCGCGAGCACCTCGCGCAGCCGCTCCATGAGCGCCCGCGCCGCGTCCTCGGTCACGGGGTAGGCGGCGATGAACTTGCCACCCTGCGCCCGGGAGGCGTGCTTGTGATGGGTCCACTGGTAGAAGAGGTGGGACGCCAGGTGCTTGAACGCCACGTCCTGCTCGAAGCAGACGTCGGCGACCAGGTCCAGGACCTGCTGCAGGCGGTCCGGCCGCGCCGAGACATGGACCTTCCAGCCGTCCTTGACGCCCCGCAGCAAGCCCTCCCGGTACCACATGGTCCAGATCGCCGACTCGGTCTCCAGCCACCCCGGCGGAACCCGGCCGGGCCGGTAGAGCTCGCCGCGCTCGGTGCTGCTCTCCAGCGGCGCGTAGAACTCTCGGTCCGCGATGACGAACGGGATCGGAATGCTCATGGACCTCTCCAGGTCGGGACTGGGACGGGTGCCGGTGTCGCCGGCGTCCGGACACGGCCGCTGCGTCCGGCCGCAGGTGGGGCGGCCGGACGCAGCGGGGACGCGTCTGTGATCAGGCGCAGGCGGCGAGGCTGACGGTGCTGCCCATGTTGATCTCGTTGGTGCCACCCTCGGGGGTGCCGACGCCCAGCTCCTGCAGCGGCAGGACGGAGTGGGCCTCGACCTCGTTGTCGGTCTCGGTCTCGATCTCAGGGGCGTTGTTCTCAGCCATGGTCTTCTCCTTGTTGCTGTTTACTGGGGTCCGCCGAAGCGGTGCCGGCTGGTTCCGCCGACAGGTCAGAAGCTAGGCCGCCCCGGTTCGGAGCCGGTCTACCGGCGGTATGCCATCGGTATCACCGCAGTGCGAAGGGTTCCGGCAACCGAGCGGCGTCCCTTCTGTCGATGTCATTCGGATCCAGTAGCCTCAGCAGCCATGCATACAACGTCGTCGACGACCGTCGGCAGGGAGACCGAACTCGCACTGCTCAGCGGCGCGCTGGCGGATCTGCCGCGGCACGCGGGCCGTGCGGTCTTCCTGCTGGGCGAGCCCGGGATCGGCAAGTCGTGGCTGGTCGACCAGTGCGCCGGGCAGGCCGCCGCCCAAGGGCTGCCGCTGCTGCGCGGCCGGGGCCGCCCGACCGGGGCGGGCACGCCGTTCCGGCCGCTGGCCGAGGCCCTGTCCTCGCGCTTCCGCGTCGACGGACCGCCCACCGACGCCGAACTCGGCCCGTACCGGCCCGCGCTGGCCAGGCTGGTCCCGGAGTGGCGGCACGCCACCGCGCCCAGCCACCCCGAGGGCGTGGTCGAGCTCGCCGAGGCGCTGCTGCGGCTGCTGGCCGTCCTGGGCCGGGACGCCGGCTGCGTGCTGGTGCTGGAGGACCTGCACGATGCCGACTCCGAGACGATCGCCGTCATGGAGTACCTGATCGACAACCTCGCCGGACTCCCGGTGCTGCTGGTGGCCACCCTGCGGCCGGCACCCGGTCCCGCACTGGACCTGGTGCACGCGGCCGACCGGCGCCGGACCGCAGCCGTCGCCACGCTGCAGCCGCTGGGCGCGGCGGCGGTCCGCACGATCGCGGCCGGCTGCCTGCGGGTGCCCGGCGACCGGGTTCCGGCCGCAGTGGTCGAACGGCTGGCCGACGGCGGCGGCGGAAACCCCTACCTGGTGGAGGAGTTGCTCGCCGAGATGGTCTGCTCCTCGCTGCTGCGCCGCGACGGCGAAGACTGGCAGGTGGTCGGCGACCTCTCCACGACCGTCCCGGCGACCGTGATCCGCAGCTACGGCCAGCGAATCGGCCAGCTGGACCCGCAGGCACGCGACGTCGTGCTGCTGGCAGCATCGTTGGGGGCCGGCTTCTCCATCGCCGACCTGCGGCTGATCACCGGCGACGACGACCGCAAGCTGTTCGCCCAGCTGCGGTCCGCCGCCGAGGCGTGCCTGATCGTCCCCGACTGCGCGGCGCCGGACCGCTACGCCTTCCGCCACGCGCTGACCGCCGAGGCACTTTTGGCCAGCGTCCCCCCGGCCGAACGGGCCGCCATCGCCCGGCACGCCGCCTCCGCCCTGCAGCAGGCCGATCCGGAGCTGTCCGCCGACCGGTGCCAGCTGGTGGCGCGGCTGCGGGTCACGGCCGGCGAACCCGACGAGGCAGCCCTGCTCTACGCCGAGGCCGGACGCAGGGCCCAGGCCGACGGCGTGTCGGGGTCGGCGGTGCTGCTGCTGGAGCGCGGACACGAGCTCGCCGCCCCGGCGGACCGCAGCGGCATCATGGAATCCCTGCTCTACGCCCTGGCCGAGGACGGGCAGTTGGACCGCGCCTTCGCTCTGGCCGACACCCTGCCCCCGGCCGGGGCGGCGGCGCTGAGCATCGACCGCAGGATCGCCCTGCACACGCGGCTGGCCTGGGTCGCGCTGATGGCCGAGCGCGGGACGGACACCGTCCGGCAGGTGGCGGCGGCCAGGGCGCTGCTCGGGGACGGCGGCGGCCCGGAACAGATCGCCGCGCTCTCCGTGGTGGAAGGGCATCTGGCGCTACTGCCGGGCCAGGACGAGCACGCAGTCGACGCCGAACAGCTGGCCCGGGCGGCGGCCGAGGTGGCGGAGCGGTCCGAGCTTCCGGTCCTGGCCTGCCAGGCCTGGCAGTTGCTCGCTCTGCTGGTGCGCGAACAGGGTTTCGACGCCGCCGACGCCTGCCTGGAACGGATGCTGACCGTCGCCGAGAAGCACTCCCTGCCGCTGTGGCGGGTCGAGGCGCTGATGCGGCTCGGGGCCAACGCCTACATGCGCACCGGCGACGGCCGCCTGCTGGAACAGGCCAGGGAGGCCGCACAGGAGCTGGGCGCGATCGTGCTCACCCAGAACGCCGAAGGACTGCTGGCGATGAACGCGGTGCTCCGGGGCGACCCGACGACGGCCGAGGAGATCATCGGCCGGTGCCTGGACGCCAGCGCGCGGATGCACAACCTGGCCACCCACCGCTATCTGCTGCTTACCTCGGCAACCCTCGCCGCGCACCGCGGCCGCCGCCGGGAGATGGACCGGATCCTGTTGTCGTTCCGTCAGTCGGGCGGCGAGCAGTCGTTCCTGACACCGGTGATGTTCGGACTGTGCCGTGCCGTCTGCGCCCTGCTGGAGGAGGACCGGGCAGCGGCGTCGGCCGAACTGGCCGCCGGAGCCGCCTGGGAGTCCCAGCACCCCAGCGTCTTCTACCTGGCCGGACGCCACGGTCTGCGCCCACTGCTGGCCGTGCTCGCGGGCACCGCCGGGCGGTCCGAGTACGCCGCCGTGGCCGATGCCCCGGCGGCCGGGCTCGCCTGGAACCGGCAGTTCCTGCTGCTCGCCGACGCCGTCCTGCTCGGCCGCGAGGGCCGCCCCGAGGAGGCCGCGCGCGCGGTCGAGCGGGTACGGCAGGCCCCCGAACTCTTCCCGACCGGCCACCACCTGGGCCTGCGGCTGGTCGCGGAGGCGGCGTTGGCCGACGGCTGGGGCGACCCGGTCGGCTGGCTGCGCAGCGCCGAGGAGTACTTCCACGGCCTCGACGTTCCGGCCGTGGCGGGCGCCTGCCGGGCGCTGCTGCGGCAGGCCGGGGCGGGCGTCGCGCAGCGCCGCAGCGGACGGGAGCTGATCCCCGCGGAGCTGCGCGCGCAGGGACTGACCCCGCGCGAGTTCGAGGTGCTGGCCCTGCTGGCGGAACGGCCCGGCAACCAGGACATCGCCCGGCGGCTGTCCATCTCACCGCGCACCGTCGAGAAGCACATGGCGAGCCTGCTGCAGAAGACCGGCCGTCCCGAGCGCGCGGCACTGTGCCGACTGGCGCTGGAGCTCTCGCTCTCCGAACAGCGGGTGAGTGCGCCCGAGGTGGGCTGAGGGCCTGTTCCTGGGGGTGCCCCCAGGAGGTGGGGCGTCGCGTCGGGCGGAACCTGGGTGCACAGCCCTGATGTCGGGGGCGGCGGCCCGCTGGAGTATCGGCGGTGCGGGCGGAGCCAGTACCGGCTCCGCCCGGGATCCGGCACCGGAGGCGCGGCGTTGACACACTCAGAGCGGGCATTCGCCCCGGCAGCGGCCACCGTGAGGTTCTCCCTGCTCGGCCCGCTGGCCGTGGCGGTCGACGGTCGACCGCTGCCGCTCGGACCGCACAAGCAGCGCCTGGTCCTGGCCCTGCTGCTGTGCCGGGCCAACACCCCGGTCCCGGTGGACCTGCTGACCGAGGCGGTGTGGGCGGACGAGCCGCCGCGGACCGCGCGAAAGAACCTGCAGGTGTACGCGTCGACGCTGCGCAAGCTCCTCGGTGACAGGGCCGCCGGTGACGGGGCCGGCCCCGGGCGGCTGGCCTTCCAGCCCGGCGGCTACCTGCTGCGGGTGGCCCCGGACGAACTCGACACCCACCGGCTGGACGCGCTCGCCCGCTCCGGTCGGACCGCCGCCGCCGAGGGCGATGCCGCCTCGGCCACCGAGTCACTGGGCCGGGCCCTGGACCTCTGGCAGGG
The DNA here is from genome assembly GCA_963743515.1 of uncultured Actinomycetota bacterium. Classification (GTDB taxonomy): domain Bacteria; phylum Actinomycetota; class Actinomycetes; order Streptomycetales; family Streptomycetaceae; genus Streptacidiphilus. Next base: position 44,392 of record CAVUQN010000023.1, on the reverse strand, counting down.
CGATCCGCTGCCGGACCTGCGCTGCTCGGAGCCGCTGCGGACCGAGGCCGAACGGCTGGACTCCCGCTGCCTCGGCGTCTACGAGGACTGGGCCGAGGCCGCGTTGGCGGCGGGCCGGGCCGGGCCGGTGCTGGACGACATCGACGACCTGGTGGAACGCCATCCGCTCCGGGAACGCCTCCGGGCCGCGCAGATGCGGGCGCTGCACCGCACCGGACGCCGCACCGAGGCACTGGCCGCCTACGACGGGCTCCGTCAACTGCTCTCCCGCGAACTCGGCCTGGCGCCGAGCCCGCCGCTGGACCGGCTCTACCGGTCGATCCTGGCGGACGACACGGACGACCCGGTGGAACCGAAAGGTCGTCAAGGGTCGATGGCAGCCCCGGGCTTCGGCAGCAGCCGCACCCTGCTCCCCCAGGACACCGCGGACTTCACCGGTCGCGGAGCCCAGCTGCGCGAGCTGACCGAGTCGCTGCGACCGGCCGACGGCCGACTGGCCGTACTGGTCGGCCCGACCGGAGTGGGCAAGACCGCGCTGGCCACTCATACCGCACACCGGCTCCGCAGCGCGTTCCCGGACGGCCGACTGCAGGCGCGGCTGCGCAGCGAGGACGGATCGCCCCGCCCATGGACCGAGGTCCTCACCGAACTGCTGCGATTCACCGAACTGCCGCGACCCGGCGGCCTGACCGGGCAGGTGTCCCAGGCTCAGGTGCCCGAGGCTCAGGTGCGCCAAGACCCGCACCAGGCAGCGGCGGCCTGGCGGGGCTGGCTGGCCGACCGCAGGATCCTGCTGGTCCTCGACGACGCCCCGGACGAGTCCACCGCGCGAGCCCTGCTGCCCGGGACCGGGACCGGCGCGGCCCTGGTGACGTCCCGCAGCCAGCTCGCCGGTCTCGCGTCGGCGCACCGCGTCGAGCTGCCGCCGTATTCGGTGGCCGAAGCGCTCGAGCTGCTCGAACGGATCATCGGCCGCGACCGGGTCCGCACCGACCGGGCCGCAGCGGAGCGGATCGTCGCCGCAAGCGGTCTGCTGCCGCTCGGCGTACGGGTGAGCGGCATGCGGCTGTCGGTCCTGCGGCACCTCCCACTCGCCGAGTACGCCGCCCGGCTGGCCGACTCCGCCTCGGTGCTCGACGAGCTCACCGCCGGCGACTTCGCCGTGCGGCCCCGGCTCGCCATCGGCTGGCGTGAGCTGCCCGAACCGGGCCGGGCGGCACTACTGCGCCTGAGCCGGCTCGCGCTCGGCACGCCCTTCACCCTGCACCAGGCCGCCGCCGCGCTCGGCTGCGGGGAGCAGAGCACACTGCGGCAGCTGGAGTCGCTGATCGACGCCGGAGCGGTCAGCACCCCGGCGGGTGAGGTGAACGCCCACGCCGCGCTGTACTCGCTGCCGCGGCTGGCCCAGCTGTACGCACGCGAGACGGCCCGCAGCGGGGAGGCCGCGCGGGGAGAGGTGACGGAGCGCCCCTACCTGCAACTGGTGCACAGCGCCGGGGGCGGCGGGAAGTGGTGAGCGCGGGTCGCCGCCCACCGGCTGCCAGCTGCGGCCATACCGGTTCCGAAGCAGTGGCCAACCCTGGACCAACCGCTCCTTGGGACGCTGTTCCGGATCACCGCGCCCCGAGGAGGCAACACATGGAGCTCGCCGAACTCATCGGGCTGCGTCCGGTCCGCTGCGCCGGACTGCTGGTCACCCTGACCCGCCGCTGCCCGCTCAGCTGCGCGCACTGCTCCACCGCGTCGACCATGGCGGGCGAGGAGCCGGCTGCCGGGCAACTCATCGACTTCGTCGGCTCGTTCACCCCCGACAACCGCCCCGAGGCGGTCATGCTGACCGGCGGCGAACCGCTGCTGCTGCCCGAGCTGGCCGCCGAACTCGCTGCGCTGGCCCGGACGGAGGGCTCGCGCAGTGTGCTGCTCAGCGGGATGTTCTTTGCGCGCAGGCAGCGGATCCCGGCGAGGACCATGCGGGCGATCGCGGCCGTCGACCACTTCTCGGCCAGCCTGGACGCCTTCCATGAGCGGGAGATCCCGCGCGCGGACGTGTTCCGCGCCGTGCGGACAGTCCTCGACTCCGGCGTCCCGGCCAGCTTCCACCTGGCCGGGACCGGGGCGGACGACCCCTACCTCGCCGATGTCACCGCCGACATCCGCCGGGTCTTCGGCAATCGGGTGCCGATGCTGGTGAACGAGGTCCGACCGGTCGGCCGGGCCGCCTCCTGGGCGGCGGCGGCCCGGCAGAGCATCGAGAGTTCCAGGGCGCTGCCGTGCTCGATGGCGGCCTGGCCGGTGGTCGCCTTCGACGGGACGGTCCTCGCCTGCTGCAACCAGCAGACGGTCGACCGGCGGCCCGCACCAGACCATCTGACGCTAGGTCACATCGGCACGGACGACTGGGCGACCGTGCGCAGACGCGCGCTGACCTCGCCCGTACTGCGGATGATCCGCACCGTCGGGCCCGTCCACCTGCGCGCCCGCTACGTCCCCGACCAAGTGGCCAGTGCCGCTCATGCACCTGCGGACTACTGCGCCACCTGCCGCACCCTCGGCGACCACCCCGCGGTGGCGGCCGGGGCCGACCGGGACGCGAGCGGGGTGGTCGGCGAGCTGCTGGACCACGAGGCAGCCCGGCAGCAGGCCGGAGCCGGAGCGGTGGAACTGGTCCGGCGATACGGCTGCGCCGCCTACGCCGACCTGGTGGCACTGCGGTGACCGGCACGCCCGCTCCGACCGCGCCGCCGACCGTGCCCGCGACCGCGCCCGTCCCGTCGACGGTCTCGGCCCGGCTGCGCGTCACCCTCGCGCTCACCGGACCCGCGCTGCGGGCCGCGACGGACGCGCTGTGGCGGCAGCCGGGTCTCGACCGGCGCTACGTCGAATACCTGCACACCATGCACGCCCTGATCCGCGCGTCGGTGCCGCTGATGGAGCAGGCCGCCGCCCGCTGTGCCGGGCTCGGACCGGACGACCCGCTCGCGGAGCCGCTACGACGCTATTTCGCCGAGCACGCCCGGGAGGAGCAGGGCCACGACGACTGGCTCCTCGCCGACCTGGCCGCCGCCGGCGCGGACCCGGCGGAGCCGCTGCGCCGACTGCCCCCGCCCCCCGTCGCGGCCCTCGCGGGCGCCCAGTACTACTGGATCGGCCACCACCATCCGGTCACCCTGCTCGGCTACATCCTGGCCCTGGAGGGCGACGCGCCGGCGCCCTGGCTCGCCGAGCGCCTCGCCGCCGCGACGGGGCTGCCGGACGCGGCCTTCCGCACGGTCAGGGACCACGCAGCGCTGGACGACGGCCATCTGCGCGCCCTGGAGCAGCTGTTGGACGCGCTACCGCTGACCCGTGACCAGGAGCGCGCGGTGACCGTCAGCGCCCTGCACACCGTCGCCGGGCTCGCCCGGATCTTCCACCAGCTGGCCGGACCCACCCGAACCGCGACACCGCCGCCCGACCATCGATGACCACCACCAACACCGGAGGCCCGACATGACCCGTACCGACGACACACTCACCAGGCTGGAAGCAGCCGGATTCGCCGTGGAGGCGCTCACCGACGAGCAGCAGGACGTGCTGCGCGACCTCGGCCCGGACGAGGTCGCGCTGCTCCTCGACATCAAGACCCGACTTGACGAGGTCGGTCCGGAGGTCCAGGCGCACAGCGAGATCGCCGGCGGCGCGCTGTTCTGACGCCCGCCCCGACGCCCGGTGCCGACGTGCTCGTACGAACAGAAAGGACCCCTCATGAACTGCTCGGACTGCGCCCATCCGCTACCGGCCGACGCCCGCTTCTGCTCGGCCTGCGGCGCCCGGTGCGTCCGGGCCGACTCCGCCGCCGGTGCCGCCGTAGGCGCCGGCGCCGGTCCGGGTGCCGTGCGGGCGGCCGAGGAGCGGAAGGTGGTGACGGTCGTCTTCTGCGACCTGGTCGGCTCCACGCAGCTCTCCGCAGCCCTGGATCCGGAGACCCTGCGCTCGGTCACCCTGCGCTACTTCGAATTGATGCGCCATCAGATCGAGGCGTGCGGCGGCACCTTGGAGAAGTTCATCGGCGACGCGGTGATGGCCGTGTTCGGGGTTCCGTCGATGCGCGAGGACGACGCCCGACGCGCCCTGGCCGCGACCCTGGGCATGCTGGAGGCGCTGGCCTCGCTCAACGCCGAGCTGAAGCCCGCCCTCGGGGTGCAGCTGAACGTCCGGATCGGCGTCAACACCGGCCAGGTCGTCGCCGGTTCCGACGCCTCCTCGCGGCAGGCGCTGATCTCGGGCGAGACGGTGAACGTGGCCGCGCGGCTGGAGCAGAGCGCGGGCGCGGGGCAGATCCTGATCGGCCCGGAGACCCTGCGCGCCGCCGGATCCGCCGCGCGGGTGGAGGCGGTCGGCGCACTGGCCCTCAAGGGCAAGACCGACCCCGTGCCCGCCTACCGACTGCTCGGCCTCAGTGACGACGACCCCGGGCTGCTCCGCCGCTTCGACGTCCCCTTCGTCGGGCGGACCAGCGAACTCGCTTCGCTGGAGCTGGCGTTGCAGCGCGCGGTCGAAGGCCGAAGGGCGCAGCTGGTCACCCTCAGCGGAGAGGGCGGACTCGGCAAGACCCGGCTGGTCCGCGAGTGGCTCGGGCGGCTCCCCGGGGGCAATGGCAGCCGCGGCGCCGTCCACGGGTCCGGCCGCTGCCGTACCTACGGCGACCACGGCAGCCTCACCCCGCTGGCCGAGGCGCTGCGACAGCTCCTGTACGAGCACCGGTTCCGCTACCCGGGCCGCCCGCTCACCCTCTGCCCGGACACCGCCCCCCACACCGACGCAATGACGGTACTGGCCACCGGACTGCTGCTGGACGGCACTCCCAACCCGTCGGTGAACGAGACCTGCGCCGCACTGGTGCACGTCCTGACCGCGCTGTCCGCCCACGGGCCGGTCGTGGTGGCGATCGACGACGCCCACTGGGCCGCCCCCGTCCTGCTCGACGTGGTGGACCGCGTTGTCGCAGACCTCGGACCGGCACCGGTGCTGGTGCTCTGCCTCACCAGGCCCGAACTGCTGGACAGCCGCCCCGGCTGGGGCACCGCCGGGGCCACGGCCCGGCTGCTGCCGCTGACCGGCCTGTCGGCCGCCGAGGCCGTGCTGCTGGCCGCCGGGCTCACGGAGGCCGGAGCCCCCGCCGCGACCGTGACGCAGCGGCTGCTGGAACGGGCCGGAGGCAACCCGCTCCACCTGGAACAGCTCCTGGCGATGGACGAACCGGACGGCCTCGGCTCCGGCGACGGCGACGGCGACGGGACCGGGACGGGGGCCGGGGCCGCCGAGGGCGTTCCGTCCACGCTGCAGGCCCTGCTGGGCGCCCGAATCGACGTACTGGAGCGCACCGAGCGCATCACCCTGGACCTGGCCTCGGTCCTGGGCCGCGAGTTCGACCCGGACGAACTCTCGTTGCTGGCCGGGGCCGAAGCCGAGGTCGCCGAGAGCCACGTCCGCACCGCACTGCTGCAGCTGAGCCGCCGCCGCCTGCTCGAGCCCGGACGCCGAGGCACATCAGGCCGGATCGCCTTCCGCTTCAGCAGCGGGCTGGTCCAGGAGGTCGCCTACCAGTGCATGTCCAAGCGGTCCCGAGCCGAACGGCACGAGCGCGCCGCCGATCTGGCGTCCGTGCGGGCGGGCGGGCACGGCGCGGTCGCCGGTCACCTGGAGCGCGCGCACCGCTACCGCACCGAGCTGGGCCTGGTCGACGAGCACACCGAGGTCCTCCGCCGCCGCTCGGCGGACGGCCTCGCCCGGGCCGGCGCCCAGGCCCTGGCCCGAGCGGACCTCTCCTGGGCGGACGACCTGCTGGGACGGGCGGTGCGGCTGTCCCGCCCCGGCGAGCCCGCCGGGGTGTCGGCGACCCGACGGCTCGGCGAGGTCCGGTCGGCGCTCGGTCGGACGGATCAGGCACGGCTGCTGCTGCAGCAGGTACTCGACCTGACCGGCTCCGACGGGCCCCTGACCACGCCAGGCACGGCAGGTTCGGCCCACACCGCAGAACCTGTTGGCCCGGTGGAGTCGGCCCACGCCAGGCTGGCCCTGGCCACCCTGGGCAGCGGCGGCCCGGCCGCGGTCGCCGAGGTGGCCCAGGCGCTGCTTCCGGTCTTCGAGGCCGCCGGGGACGATCTGGGGCAGGCCCGGTCCTGCGTCCGACTGGCCCAGCAGTACCAGGTTCAGGGTCGGCACGGCCGGGCCGACCGCGCCCTGTCCCGCGCCCTGTCCCACGCCCTGCGCGCCGACGCGGAACCGGAGCGCGCCGGAGCCCTGGGGGCCATGGGCATCTCCCTGTGGCGGGGGCCCGAGCCGGTCCCCGCCGCGATCGACCGCTGCCGGGCCCTGCTGGCCGAGCACGGGCCGGGCCGACGGACCGTGCGGGCCACGCTCGGCTGCCCCCTGGCCATCCTGCTCGCACTCCGTGACCGACCTGCCGAGGCGCATCGACTCCTCGCCGAATCAACCGATCTGGCAGTGGAGTTGGGCTACGCCGAGGCCGAGGTCTTCATACCGGTCTTCGCGGCGGCGGTGGACACCCTGGCCGGCCACCGGGAACAGGCGCTGCGCCGACTGGACCAGGCCGCCGAGGCGGGCCGCCGACTGGGCGGCGGCCCGGGGCTGCTGGCCACCGTCGCGCTGGAGTCCGCGCGGCTGCTGGTGGACGAGGACCGCTGGGCCGAGGCGGGCGAGGCGCTCGACCGGCTGAGACCGGCCGGGGCGGGCGGCACGCTGCCCCGCGCCGACGCGGTGGACGAGGCCGGCATCCGCAGTCGGATCGCCGCTGCCCAGGGGTACGGCGACGAGGCGCTCCGGCTCGCCGGATCCGCGGTGGACGCCGCAGCGCGGACCGACTCCCCGATCGTCCAGGCATTGGCGTCGCTGGACCGGGCGCACAGCCTGCGACTGCTCGGACGGAACGAAGAGGCCGCCGTGGCAGCCGCCGTGGCGGGAGCACATTTCGCCCGCAAGGGCCATCTGCCCGGAGGCCGCTGGGCTGCGGAGTTCACCGTCGCGGCCGACCCACTGCTGCCCACGACAAGGAGCTGACCCCGATGGAATCCGCGACGCAGACGCAACGCTCCGAACTGACCTGGAGCCTGCGCGGCCGACGCCCCGAGGACGTGCCGGTGCTGGCCGACCGGGAGCCCGTGCCGCCCACCTGGGCGTCCGGCGGTGCCACCGGGCGCGGCGTCCGGGTCTGCGTGGTCGACTCCGGGGTCGAACGCGACCACCCCATGGTCGGCAGGGTGGACGGCTCCTGGGTCGTCGTCAAGGACGGCAACGACGGGACGATCACCGTACAGCCCACCGACACCGGCGACACCTGCGGCCACGGCACGGCCTGCGCGGGCATCATCCGCCGGATCGCACCGGACTGCGAGCTCTACAGCGTCCGCATCCTGGGGGAGCGCTTCTCCGGCAGCGGCGACGTGATGCTCGCCGGGCTGCGCTGGGCCCTGCAGCAGGGCTTCGACGTGGTGAACCTCAGCCTGTCCACCACCAGGATCCGGTTCGCGGAGGAGCTGCACGCCCTGGCCGACGAGGCGTACTTCTCCAGCACCGCCCTGGTCGCCTCGGCGCACAACACCCCGGTGGAGAGCTTCCCCTGGCGCTTCGCCTCGGTAATCTCGGTCGGCAGCCACCAGGAGGACGACACCGACCTCTACCTCTACAACCCCGATCCCCCGGTGGAGTTCTTCGCCCCCGGCCAGAACGTCTCGGTCGCATGGCTCGGCGGCGCCTCGATCCGTACCAGCGGCAACAGCTTCGCCACCCCGTTCGTCGCCGGTCAGTGCGCCCGGATCCTGTCCGAGCACCCGAGGATGACGATGTTTCAGTTGAAGAACGCGCTCTACCTCTCCGCAGCCAACGTCCGCATCGACGACAGGGATGGCACATGATCACCGAAGGAAGCCAACCGACGGCGCCCTCCTCCGCGAGGACCGCGACGCATCAGGCCCCGGCCCCGGGCTCGCAGCCGTCGGCGCAGCCTGAGCCGCTGGCGCAGGAACTGCTGGAGTCGGTGGTCGAAGTGGCCCGCGCCATCTTCGGCGCCCAGGCCAGCTCGATCCTGCTGCTGGACGAGGAGACCGACGAACTGGTCTTCCAGGCGGTCTCCGGGCAGGGCGAGAACTCCCTGGTGGGCAGCCGCTTCCCGGCCGGCAGCGGAATCGCGGGCTGGGTGGTGGTCTCCGGGGAGCCGATGGTGGTCGACGACCTGTCCAAGAACTCGTCCTTCGACCGTTCACTGGCCGAGTCGACCGCGTATGTGCCCGACGCCCTCATGGCCGCCCCGCTCATCCACGGCACCCGGATGCTGGGGGTCCTGGAGGTGCTCGACCCATCGCCGCAGGCCCGGTCCAGCCTGGGCGAACTCGATCTGCTCGCGCTCTTCGCCCGGCAGGCCGCCGCCGCCCTGCGCGTCATCGTGGACCAGCGCCTGCGCAGCGGGCCGCCGGATCCCACCCCGGTGGGCTCGCTACTGCTCCCCTTCGGCTCGGACCGGCGCGCCGCCACGCTGCGCCTGATCGGCGACCTGGAGCAGCTGCTTCTGGAGATGAGAACCTAGGGCGGGTGGGTTCGGAGCCGGTTCGACAGCGGTATGCAGCCGGTACTCCCCCAGTGCGGCAGAGGTGTTGGCGGCGGCTCAACTCTGGTTCTGGATCAAGTTCGGGTGCCAGAACCCGGATCCCGCGAACGGAGGCAGATCGTGCTGAGCACCCAGGTGGACGACGGCACTGCGCCGCCGGGCGGGTCCGAGCGGCCGAGGACGCCGCCACCGCACGGGGGCTCACCGGCCGACGAGTGACCGGACCCGAGCACGGGTGCCGGCGGGTTTCCTCGGCGGCGGCCCCCATGGATCGGCTTTCGGCGCAAGGAATATACGTACCGCGCCCCACTGCCGTCCCCGAGGATCACGGCAAGAATCAGTGCTGCGAACGGCGACAGGACAGCCTCGGTCACCCCCCTCCGGCACAGAAGGCCAGCCATGCATCTCATGCTCACCGCGGGTCGGCGATCCGACGATCCTGACCTCTTCCTCTATCCGGGGACGGTCGAGGCCGCACTGCGCAGAAAGGGCGCGGACGACTGGTCGGTCGAGCCCGGGGAGTTCTGGACCCAGGTCCGCCCCGGCACAGCCCGCCCGCCCGGCCAGGGCTGGAAGCTGCACCTCTCGGCGACACCGCTGTCCGCACCCACCGTGCTCGCCCGCGCCGCCGACGTACTGATCGACGCGCGCGTCCTGTTCAAGTTCGCCGGCACGTCCGGACGCGTGGCCGAGCTGGTGAGCGGCCGGGTGGACCGCGGCCACGGCGGCAAGTTCCTCACCGTCTACCCGGACGACGACGAGCAGTTCCGCGCACTCGCCGAGGCCCTGCACCACGCCACCCGGCTGCTCCCGGGCCCCGGCATCCTGTCCGACCGCCAGTACCGGCCCGACAGCCTGGTGCACTACCGCTACGGCTCCTTCGGCCCGGGGCGGCAGCTGACCAACGACGGAACGTCCGAGGCGATGCTGCTCGACCCCGACGGCACTCCCGCCCGCGACGTCCGAGCGGGCTGGTACAGCCCGCCGGCCTGGGCGGTCCCGCCGCTGCCGGAGCCCGAGCCGGCCGCCGACCGCACCGAGGCCGTCCTGCTCAACGACCGCTTCGTGGTGCGCAAGGCGATCCGGCACGCCTACAAGGGCGGGGTCTACCTCGGCACCGACCGCGACACCGGGCAGGACTTCGTGATCAAGGAAGCGCGCCGCCATGTCGGGGCGTCCCTGGACGGCACGGACTGCGGCGACCTGCTGCGCCACGAGGCCGATATCCACGAGGTGCTCGCCCCGCTGGGGCTGACCCCCCGGGCGGTCGACTGGTTCACCCAGGGCGGCAACCGCTATCTCGTCCAGGAGTTCATCGCCGGCCAGAACCTGCGGAAGTGGGTGGCCGACCTCGGGGAGCCGACCCGGGCACTGTCGCTCGACCTCGCCGAGCAACTGGTGGACCTGGTCGGCCGGATCCACGCGCTGGGCCTGGTGATCCGTGACCTCACGCCGAACAACCTCATGCTCACTCCGGCCGGGGAGCTCCGCCTCATCGACCTGGAGATGGTCGCCCGCCCCGGCGATCTGGTACGGCAGGCCTACACCGTCGGCTACGTCGGACCCGAGGTGCGGGAGGCGGAGTCCACCGGCCCCGCGCCCGAGCAGAACTCCGACCTGTTCAGCCTCGGGTCGGTCCTCTTCCACCTCCTCACCGGCACGGATCTTCTCTTCGCCGCCGACCGGCCGCAGCCGCGCGGCCAGGACGAGCGCATCGCCGCCCTGGTCGACGCGGCCCTCGCCGACCGGCCCGCGCTGCGGGGATTCCAGCCGCTCGTCCTCGGGCTCACCGCCGCCGACCCCCGGCAGCGCTGGGACCTCGACCGGGTGCGCCACCGGCTCACCGGGCTGCGCGGCACCCCTCCCCCGAAAGCCCCGCCCACCGAGCGGTCCTCCCTCGGTTCGGACGCCGAGCACCGGCTGCTCACCGACGGGCTCGCCCATCTGCTCGACACCATGACCGCCGAGGACCCGGCCCGGCTCTGGCCCGCCGAGGAGGTCGGCGCCACCACTGATCCGCTGAACGTCCAGCATGGTGCGGCCGGCGTGCTCCAGGTCCTCACCTCCGCCGCCGCGCACCGGCCGCACGACCGGCTGCTCGACGCCGTCACCCGGGCCGCGGCCTGGGTCGCCGCACGCGCCCGATCCGGCGAACGGCTGCTCCCCGGACTCTACTTCGGCCGCTCGGGAACCGCCTGGGCGATGCTGGACGCGGCGCTCCTGACCGGCGACGAAGCCCTGGCTGCGGAGGCCGCGCAGCTGGCCCGCGCGGTGCCGGTCCGCTGGCCCAACCCCGACGTCTGCCACGGCGCCGCCGGTGCCGGACTGACCCAGCTGCGCTTCTGGCACGCCACCGGCGAGACCGATTTCAGGGACCGTGCGGCAGCTGCGGCCGAGCAGGTGCTGGCCGCTGCCAGGCCCGGTCGCAGCGGTGTGGTGTGGCCGGTCCCTGCCGACTTCGACTCCCAGCTCGCCGGGATCACCCATCTTGGCTTCGCTCACGGTGTCGCCGGTGTCGGCACGTTCCTGCTGCTCGCCGGGCTGGCCACCGACCGGGAGGAGTTCGTCGCGGCGGCCGAGACCGCAGGCGCGACGCTGCTCAAGGCGGCCTTGATCAACGACGGCGCGGCCGGCTGGCCCGTCGATGACGCGAAGCCCACTCCGGCAGTCGCCCCCAACTGGTGCAGCGGCTCCTCCGGGGTGGGCACGTTCCTGATCCGCCTCTGGCAGGCCACCGGCGACCAGCGCTACCGCACGACCGCCGAGCAGGCCGCGGTGGAGGTGTACCGGAGGCGCTGGCAGCTCTCGCCGGCCGCCTGCCATGGCCTGGCGGGGAACGCGGAGTTCCTGCTGGACCTCGCCGCCGCCCTCGGCAGGCAGCGCTACCGGCGCTGGGCGAGCGAACTGGTCGCCTGCGCCTATGCGCGCGATGTCGTGCTCGACGGCCGAACGGTGGTGCCGGACGAGTCGCAGACCCGGGTGTCCGCCGGCTACAACACGGGGCTCTCCGGCATGCTCGGCCTGCTGGTGCGCCTGAACCACGGCGGGACCAGGCTCTGGATCCCGGACTCCCTGGCCCTGCCCGCTCCGGACCCCCACTTCCGGGGGCCCCGCGACACCGGGAGGAGGTGAGTGAGATAACCCCCGACGTCAACGACCTGCAGACGCTGCCAAGTGAGTGCAGCACCACTGCAGACCGACCCTGCCAGATCTTCACCTGGCTGACCTGCGGCTGGATGACGGACCCCGGGTTCGACGAATGACCTGCCGCAACCACCACAATCCGCACCACGGCATCAGAGAGAAGGAACACATGACCACGACCGACGTCTCCGCCCTGCAGGACCTGGACACCCTCGAAACGACCGACTTGGACCCCTGCTTCAACATCACCTGCTGGTTTTACTCCACCATCGGGCGGTAGTCCCGAACCGGCGGGTGCGGGCGACCACGCCCGCCCGCACCCGCCGGGTGGTGCCCCTATCGAGGAGAGCAGGCGGAATGTCCCAGCTCCAGTGGGGTAGACCGGCGTTGCATCACCTCTGCCGCTGCGGGAAAAGCGACCCTCAGAACTCGGATTCGTCCTTACGACCGTCAGGGCTGCCTCGGTGTTGGTCTGTGTCCGCGCTGGTTGGACCCTTACGGATGGTCGCGGTAGAGATCAGCCAGGAGCGCGACGGCGGCGTGGGTGGCGGGGTGGGGATCGTGTTGGCGCCAGATGACGTGGACGGGAACAGGCGCTGCGTCGCGCACCCGCCGGTAGCTGATGCCGTCGCGCCGGTACTGGGCCACCGTGCCTTCCGGGGTGACGCCGACGCAGCGGCCTGTGGCGATCGCGGCGAGCCAGTCGTCGATGTCCCGTGTGTGTTCAAGCGGGGGGCGGGCGTCCTCGGGCCACAGATCGGCGGTGGTCGTACCGGTGCGCCGGTCCACGACCAGGGTGCGTGCGCGGATGTCGTCAAGGGCGATGGTCCGGCGGCGGGCCCAGGGGTCGTCGCTGGCCATGGCGCAGTATCGGCGCTCGTGTCCGACCAGGGCGTGGGCGTAGCGGCGGGTGTCGACGGTGGTGCGGACGACGGCGAGGTCGCACAGTCCTTCGGCGAGGCCGCCGGTGGGGGTGTTGGCGCGGATCAGGCGGAGTTCGACATCGGGATAGCGGTCGGCCCAGCGGCGTTGGAATTCGGCTGTGCGGCGGCCCATGGCCGACCAGGCATGGCCGATCGTGAGCTGGGTGTGTCCGGTGGCTGCTTCGCGCATCAGCGCGTCGACCTCGGTGAGGAGGTGCCGGGCGCGAGCGAGGACCTGAACGCCTGCGGTGGTGGGGGTGACCGTCCGGCTGGTCCGGTGCAGCAACCGGACGCCGAGGATCGTCTCCAGGCCCAGCAGGGTGCGCGAGACAGCGGCCTGCGACAGACCGAGTTCGGCGGCGGCGTCGGTGAAGCTGCCGTTGTCGACGATCGCAACCAGGCAGCGCAGGTGCCGAAGCTCCATATCCATGACTCCAGCGTATAGATAACAGCGTTCATGCATTTTGCGTATGTGTGGGCCCGGCGGATGCTCGGTGGCATGACGACGCAGGTACGGGAACCGCAGATCGGCGACGCCGTCCCAGGGGACGCGAGCGCTTCTTCCGGCCGACTGATGGGGATGGCGATGATGTTCGGCAGCGGGCTGTCGAACCAGGTCGGTGCAGCAGTCGCGGCTCAGGCGTTTCCGATGATCGGACCGGTGGGTGTGGTGGCGGTCCGGCAGTGGGTGGCCGCCGCAGTGCTGACGGCGGCGGGCCGGCCGAGGCTGCGGTCCTTCACCAGGGCGCAGTGGCGGCCAGTGCTGGCACTCGCCGCAGTGTTCGCCACGATGAACCTGTCGCTGTACACCGCGATCGACCGGATCGGGCTCGGCCTGGCCGTCACACTGGAATTCCTGGGCCCGCTGTCCGTGGCTCTGGCGGCGTCCCGGCGCAGGGTGGACCTGGTCTGCGCGCTGGCCGCCGGGACGGCCGCGGTGGTCCTGGCACGCCCGCAGCCCTCCACGGACTACGTCGGGATCGGGTCGGGCCTGCTGGCCGCGGTGTGCTGGGCGTTGTACATCCTGCTCAACCGCACGGTCGGCGCACGTGTACCGGGCGCACAGGGGCCAGCCGCAGCCGCAGCCGTCTCCGGCCTGCTGTACATACCCGTCGGACTCGTCTTCTTCCTCCACCGCGCGCCGTCCCCCGACGCCCTGGTGCACGCGGCCACGGCAGGCGTCCTGTCCTCGGCGCTTCCGTTCCTCGCGGACCTGCTGGCACTGCGCCGCGTCCCGGCCAGGTTCTTCGGCCTGTTCATGAGCGTCAACCCCGTGCTGGCCGCGCTGACCGGCCTCGTCGTCCTCGGCCAAGCGCTGGGATGGGTCGAGTGGGCCGCCATCGCCGCCATAGTGGCGGCCAACACCGTCTCCGTGCTGGCCGCCGCACGCGGCACGCAGTCATTCCCGGACACGAACCGCGACGATTCGTCAGGATGAGTCATCCACGGCGGAGAGGCGCGGGTCGAGCACACGCCGGAAAGGCCGCCTGGGCTCCCCGGCCCCTGTCCCTCCACAGATGCTTCAAGCTCGCTCCGCGGGGGTCAGCGAGCGAGCTGGTGGCGTGCTCGCCCGGGCCGAAGGGCCCGATGGGCGGGGCGCCCACGATCGTTCTCCGGTCAGTCGAATCGCGCCAGGGCTGCGCTGCGGCGGAGGCGAACAGCACCGCGAGAAGGCAGCGAGTGCCCGCACGGCGCGGCCGCGAGCGCGTTCACGCACCACCCGCGGCCGAAGGCGCGGCCGCCTCGCCGCCCGGCGGGTCGGCGCCCGGCGGCACGTCCCGCCGCAGCTCGGCGAGACCCGGGCCAGGCGCCAGGAACTCACGGATCCCGAAGGCGGCCAGGACCACGACGGCGAACCAGAACACCACCAGACCGGTGGGGTGATCCCAGAAGACGAAGACCACCGAAGCGATCAGCAGGATCGCGATCCCGATCCAGCGCTTCCAGCGGCGCACGAACGGCTCGACCGGCCGTGCCCGGAAGCCCACCTGCTCCGCGGCCTGGCGCACACCGCCGATCCCGGTGCTGGACGCCGCACGGATGAACGTCGCGGCCCGGGACGGTCCGATGAAGAACGCGCCGAGCGCCACCAGCACCGCGAGCACCCCGACCGACCGCACCGTGATCCGCAGGAAGTGCACCAGTGCGTCATACACCGAGCCCGCCGCCCCCGAATTGACGCCGGGCGGCAGCTGGTCGAGGAAGTAGCCGCGGAAGACAGCGAGTGCGACACCCAGCACCAGCATGGCCGCCGCCACCCCCATCGCTGCCCCGATCAACGCCCGTCTGCGGTTCCGGGCCAGGTAGACGCCCGCCGCCGCGACCAGCACAGCGAGGACCGGCATCCAGTTGCCCAGGATCTGCAGCAGCCGCAGATAGGACTTGATCTTTCCGATGGACTTCGACGAGTAGACAGTGAAGGTCGCGTGGACGGTCGGGATCTTGGCCGCCAGCCCGAGCCCGGCGCCCGTCAGCTGGGTCTTGACCTGCGCGATGATCGGCGCGAGGTCGATGGTGACCTGGTTGTTGGCCAGTGAGACGGCTCCGCCGCCCTGACCGGTCAGCGCCTTGACCATGGAGGCGTGCGCCGCGCGGATCGCGTTGGTCCACAGGGTCGCGAAGGCAGGGCTGGTGACGACCTTGTTGACGACCGTGCCGATCAGGCTGGTAATGCCGCTGCCGATCGGGCCGCTGAGCGCCCCGATCAGGTTCGCGGCCTTCGGCGGAACGCCCTTCTGCGCAGCGGCCTGGGAGAGCTGCCCGACCAGGGAGGGCACGTTGATCTGCTGTGCCACGACGTTGGTCACCCGGGTGGTCAGCGCGTCCTGTACCTGCGGGTCGTTCGCCAGCGGCGCCATCGTCGCGACGAACCGGTTCGTGTCGGTCACCTGGTCGCGTGCCCACACGGACACCACGGCGAGCAGCGAGAGCACTGCTGCCAGCACGATCAGCACCGCCGATCCGGTGGCCCGGGTCCGGTGGTGCTCCCGCTGCGCGGGTACGCCGACGGCCTCCAGCTGGGAGATCCGCCGCCGCAACTCCTCCAGCTCGCGGGAGTCCCCGGACCGCGGCTCCGGCTCGGGTCCAGCGGCCGAGTGGCTGTCCGATGGTGACATGTCCCGCTCCGTCCTGACTGCACCGGCCGTCCCCGTCCCAGCGAAGCCCACTGCCGTCGAAACCGCGACAGGTGCTGGACCGGCCGGGTGGAGCGATGGTCCCGCCGGAGGACGAGCCGACCGGGCGACACCCCTTCGGACGTGCGCGTAACGGCTCGACGTGCGGACTGGCGGACGAGGGACGGGTCCGGAGTCCGGTCGGCCCGGCCGCACGGCGAGCCGAGGTGTGCGCCATGACAGAGAACCCGAGACACAGGAGGGGTGAAACGTCGCCGCCCGACGCTGCGCCGTCCGGCACCGAAGGCCGGACCAGCGGCCGCCTGCCGCACCGCACGTTGGTGGGGGAGGTCATGAGCGAGCAGGTGGTGGCGGTCGATCCGAAAGCCGACCTGTTGCTGGAGCGCGTGCGCTCCGTCGACGGTGTCGTGGACGTCGCCGACAGCCTGCGCTGGGAGATCGACGACGCGCGCTCCCGTCGCCGCGTGCCCCTGCTCCGACGGGAGCAGGAGCATCTGTCGACCCACGCCGGTCGACCGCACCCGCTGGCCCCTGACTGCCGGGGTGGGTCCCGACAGGGACTGGGCAGAACGTCCCTGCCCGGGGCCCTTTGTTCCCCGATGTATCCGGACGAAATTGCCCGGGCTGAGCCACCTGCGATCTGCCGACCCCGACAGCAACCCACTGGCGTCGGAGCGGTCCCAGGCCCACGCCACGAGCTGCCATCCTGCCGGCTATTCGCCGCGGGCAATCTCAATTCGACGGGCCCGTTTCTCCACCTCAACCAACGGTGCCTTCACCGTCAGGACGCCCTTGTCGTAGGTCGCGGTGACGCCCTGTTCGTTCACCCCGGCGGGGAGCCGGATACTACGGGTGAACGAGCCGTATCGGAATTCGGAGTGCCGCTTGTCCCTCTTCTCCTCGGTTCGTTCGGCGTGAACGGTCAGCAAGCCGTCCGCGACCGTGATCTCGACATCCTTGTCCGGGTCTATCCCCGGCAGTTCGGCCCTGACGATGTACGCACCATCGTCCTCGGACTCCTCGATGCGGATGAGGTGCTCATCGCGCGACCGGAACTCCAGGGGAAAATCCTCGAACCAGTCCGAGAACGGGGGCCACCGATACGATCGCCTGTGCAACAGTTCGCCGGCCATGCCAACCACCTCCGGTTTCGGTTCGTATCCGCTGTCTCCATCCTGCGCCACGGACCCGCCGTCGCGACCCGGGCGCACACGTCCGGGGCTAACGCTCCCCTGATTGCTCGGCCTCGTGCTCGATGTGGGCCTCAGGGCCCGGGAAGAAAAGGCTCTCATGGTCGTCGTCCAGCCAGCGCACCGTGTAGGGAGGTTCACCGTCACGATGTGCGATATGCACGATCTGCCCACGACGACGCTGCTCGTCGATGTGGAGGGACTCGACCACTATCCAGTCCCCTACCTGTGCCCGCATGCGCCTCTCCTTCACAACCGGATTCGCGAGACTCGTCTCCCTCGAAACCCCCTGTCTCCATCCTCCGAGCCGCACGTGGAGACCGCACGCCGGGCCTTCGTGCTGGTCGGCCGAGTTCAACCTGCTGCCCGGCCTGGCCACTGGACGGCAACCGGCGCCTTCGATCCGCCTTCCGCGATCCGTGGTTCACCCGGCACCTGCACTCAGCACGCGCGCCCTCACGCTGGGCCGACTCCGGTTCGTTCGACAGTGAGATCGAGGAGGTGGGCCGAGCAGGAGATGCACGGGTCCACGGCTGGCGCTACCCGCTGCTGCGGCTGAGCGGCCACATGCTGCCGCCCGTCTACGAGGAGGGGCAGATCGCCGCCGAGCAGGGCCGCCCGGTCGCCGAGATCCTCGCCGGCTGGCGGGAGGAGTACCCGGACGTCGACGTCGAGGTGGACACCGTGCGTTCCGGCGCCGCCAATCGGCTGGTGGAGCTGTCCGCGACCGAGCGGCTGCCGGTCGTGGGCCGCGGCGGAACCCCGGACGGCCCCGTGGGGAGGCCCGGCTCCGTGAGTCAGGCCGTCGTCCACCACTCCCGCTGCCCCGTCGCGGTCGTACCGCCGACGACCAGAGCCGACGGGGTCCTGCGCCGCTCCATGCGGCTGGCCCCGGACCGGGTCACGGTCGACGTGGCCGACGGCGTCGTCACGCTCCGCGGGGAGCTCGACCTCCACAGCCAGGTCGTCGCCCTGCTGCGGCAGTGCTGGGCGGTGGCCGTTGTGGTCGCCGTCCACGACCAGTTCCTCTACGTGTGCGACGACCGTGAGGTCGAGGTCAACCCGGCGACGCTGCACGGACTCCGGCGCTACCGGAGGTGACAGCGGCGGGCATGGATGGGGGCGGGCGCGGATTCCGGGCCCGCCCCCATCCATGACACGCGGATCAGTTGCTCCAGGTCCAGTCGGTGACCTCGGGCAGGTCGGTGCCGTGGGCGCGGATCCAGTCGTGGTGGCGTTGGCGGACGTCCACCATCTGCTGGCGGACGCCGGCGGCGCGGACGGCCAGGCCCGGCACCCGGTCGATGACGTCCATGACCAGGCGGTAGCGGTCCAGGTCGTTGCGGACGACCATGTCGAAGGGTGTGGTGGTGGTGCCGGACTCCTTGTACCCGCGCACATGCAGGTGCGGGTGGTTGTTGCGGCGGTAGGCGAGCCGGTGGATCAGCCAGGGGTAGCCGTGGTAGGCGAAGATCACCGGCTTGTCCGGGGTGAACAGGGCGTCGTAGTCCCGGTCGGACATGCCGTGCGGGTGCTCCTCGGCGGGCATCAGCCGGGCGATGTCGACCACGTTGACCACCCGGACCGACAGCTCAGGAAGGTGACGGCGCAGCAGTTGGGCGGCGGCCATCACCTCCTGGGTGGGCACGTCGCCCGCGCAGGCCAGGACGACGTCCGGCTCACGGTCAGGGGTCTCGGTGCCGGCCCAGTCCCAGATCCCGGCGCCGCGGGCGCAGTGCGCCCGGGCCTGGTCCAGGCTGAGCCAGTCGAAGCAGGGCTGCTTGCCGGCCACGACGACGTTCACGTAGTCGCGGCTGCGCAGCACATGGTCGGCGACCGAGAGCAGGGTGTTGGTGTCCGGCGGGAAGTAGACGCGGACCGCTTCCGGGCTCTTGTTCAGGACGTGGTCGACGAAGCCGGGGTCCTGGTGCGAGAAGCCGTTGTGGTCCTGGCGCCAGACGTGCGAGGTGAGCAGGTAGTTCAGCGAGGCGATCGGTGCGCGCCAGCTGATCCCGCGGGTGGTGCGCAGCCATTTGATGTGCTGGTTGACCATGGAGTCGACGATGTGGACGAACGCCTCGTAGCGGAGAACAGACCGTGACGCCCGGTCAGCAGGTAGCCCTCCAGCCAGCCCTGGCAGGTGTGCTCGGAGAGGATCTCCATCACCCGGCCGTCATGGGCCAGGTGCTCGTCGACCGGCAGCACCTCTGCCTGCCAGGCCTTGCCGGTGGCCGCGTAGACGGCCTGGAGCCGGTTGGACGCGGTCTCGTCCGGACCCACCAGGCGGAAGTCGCGACGGGCGGCGGTGTCGGCCATGACCTGCTCCAGCAGCTCGCCCAGGACCCGGGTGGGCTCGTGCAGGGTGGTCCCGGGCTTGTCGACCGGGACGGCGAAGCGCTCCAGTTCCGGCATCGGCAGGTCGCGCAGCAGCAGGCCGCCGTTGGCGTGCGGGTTCGCGCCCAGACGGCGCTCGCCGGCCGGGATGCAGTCCAGGACCTGCGCCCGGGGTCGGCCCTCCTCGTCGAAGAGCTCCTCGGGGCGGTAGGAGCGCAGCCAGGCTTCGAGCTGCGCGAGGTGCCCGGGGTTGCTGCGAACCTGGTCGAGCGGGACCTGGTGGGCGCGCCAGGTGCCCTCGACCGGGAGGCCGTCGACGACGGCGGGCCCGGTCCAGCCCTTGGGGGTGCGCAGCACGATCACCGGCCAGTGCACGCGCTGCTGCTCGCCGTCCCCGGTGCGGGCCCGCTGCTGGGCGGCGTGGATGCGGTCGATCGCGGTGTCCATGGCGGCGGCCATGGCGCGGTGGACGGTGACCGGGTCGTCGCCGGTGACGTGGATCGGGTCGTGGCCGTAGCCGCGCAGCAGTTCGTCGAGCTCGCTCTCGGGGATCCGGGCGAGCACGGTCGGGTTGGCGATCTTGTAGCCGTTGAGGTGCAGGATCGGCAGCACCGCGCCGTCGTGGACCGGGTCGAGGAACTTGTTGCCGTGCCAGGAGGCGGCCAGCGGCCCGGTCTCGGCCTCGCCGTCGCCGATCACGCAGGCCACCAGCAGGCCGGGGTTGTCCAGGGCGGCGCCGTAGGCGTGCGCGAGGGAGTAGCCCAGCTCACCGCCCTCGTGGATGGAGCCGGGCGTCTCCGGCGCGACGTGGCTCGGTACCCCGCCGGGGAAGGAGAACTGACGGAACAGCTTCGCCATCCCGTCCTGGTCACGGGTGATGTCCGGGTAGGTGCGGGTGTAGCTGCCCTCCAGCCAGGAGTTGGCCAGCACGGCGGGGCCGCCGTGGCCCGGGCCCCAGACGCAGACCGCGTCGAGGTCGCGGGCCCTGATCACCCGGTTCAGGTGGGTGTGGACCAGGTTCAGACCGGGCGAGGTGCCCCAGTGGCCGAGCAGCCGGGGCTTGACGTGCTCGGCACGCAGGGGTTCGCGCAGCAGCGGATTGGCCATCAGGTAGATCTGGCCGGCCGCGAGGTAGTTCGCGGCACGCCAGTGTGCGTCCAGGTCCCTGACCTCGGCGTCGGAGATGCCGGTGACGGTGGTGTTCATTCTCGGTTGGCTCCTTTGGGGCAGACGGCGGGCAGTCGGTGGGCAGACGGCGGACAGGTGTGCGGAGCGGGAAGGGCTGCGGCCAGACTGCTCCGCGCGGCCCTCGCCGGGACAGGGCCGAACGGTCCCCTTCGGCCGGCACGCCCCAGGGACCGGCGGCCCTTTCGCGCCGGTGTCGCGTGGGCGGTCAGGGGCGCCGGCAGTGCCCGCTCAGCCGACCGGTCGGGACCCTCGGCCCATCCCCATGGAACGCGGTCCGGCCGAGGGTGGGAGGGGCAACACGCCGTTCCCCCGCAGGAGGCCACGATGAGCGCGCACGCGGTGCACCACCCCCTGGATGCCGCTGCCCTGGAGCAGCTGGTCTCCGCCGCGACGGCCGCGCCGTCCATCCACAACACCCAGCCCTGGCGCTTCCGGCTCCTGCCGGGGACCGACACCCTGGAGATCCGCGCCGTTCCCGAGCGGTCGCTGCGCGCCACCGACCCCACCGGGCGGGCGCTGCTGGTCTCCGTAGGAGCGGCGGTGTTCAACCTGAAGGTCGCCGCCCGGCATCTCGGCTGGGAGTCGGCGGTGCGGCTGCTGCCCGAGCCTGCGCAGCTCGCTGCTGCACCAGGTCGTGGAGTGGCCCGACCTGCGGTCGGCGGCGCGCGACCCGCACCACGGGCCCGGCCACGTCCAACTGCTCATCCGGCTCGGCTACGGCCCGGACGGTCCCGCCGCACCCCGGCAGCAGGCCGCCTCGGCCATCGAGGACGCGCCGCTGTGAGACAGGTCGACCCGGCGGCCGGTGGCCGGACGGTCCTGACGTGGCGCCGGCGGCGCCCACAACCTCCACGACCCCGACCACGTCCTTGTCGACGAACGCGCCCAACGCCAGGAAGCCCTCGCGCTCGGGGGCGCAGAGCCGGTCCGCAGTAAAACAACAAAAGGAGACCGGTGACCCCGACCCCAGACTCCCCCAGTACCAGGGCGGCACCCAGATCTGGGCCTACGACGGGCTACGGGCAATGCCCGCGCTCGCCCCACCCCGCCCGGAGGCCGCCGAGCTGGTACCGGACCAGACACCGACGACGGAGCAGATACCGACGCCAGAGTCACCCCGACGCTGGCCTTTCGGACGCCGCCGCGGTTGACCGAATCAGCTCCGGAACGCGTCGCGCCCAGTCATCCCTCAGGTCGACTAGCCATCATGACCACAGGTCAGCAACCACTCCAGAACCACAGGTTCCGGCAAGCCGCCCGAAACTCCGACTCGGTGGCCACGTCAACGGATGACTGCACAGGTGCGACCACGAGTCTTGATGACGTGGAAGTTCGGGTACAGTGCAATCATCTCGTCGACATCACCGACACCACCCTCCGCGATCACACCTGAGCCGTTGCCATGCACTCTGGCCTGCACTGACGTCGCAACCCGCGATACCGCATTCTTCAGAACCTCGCAGGGGCAAGGTTCGTTACAAATCGGTCTGCCGGGGAGACCATGGAGACCCAGGCCCCCTTCAAGCCCCGGTTTCGATGTCGTCCGAGCATTTCGACGCAGCAGCAGTGGTTCGCTCGCGCTCGCCTTCCCGATGCCCACCTGACGCCCTTTCAAGGACGCCTTTTCCTCCGACGGGTGCGCCACGGTGTCTGCCGGGCCGGGAGCGCGAAGCGGCCGGCAGGGCGCACGGCGTCGTTCATGACCGTGCTCGTTCATCACGCTGACCCGGGACGAGGATCGCGACGTCCGCAACTCGACGACCTTCACACTGGGCTCCTGATCGTCCGTTGCAACGGCTGCGGCGACGCGGCCGACGCCGAGAAGGCTGTCTCCCGGCTCGTCCCTGTCGCCGACAACCCCGCATCCGGCGCGCCGGGGAGGACACGGGTGCCGGGGAACGGGGCCGCCGTCTCGAATGATGTGAGGCGACAGGACGCACGCAGGCGAGCGCGGAAGGGCAACCGATGTCCGGTGAGCAGGACATGACTCCACGTCGGTCCGACGGCGAGGGGGATATCTCCCGCTTCGGCTACGAGCAGGAGTTGCGCAGAGGTCTGCGCCTGCGCGATCTGCTGGTCTACGGCATGGTCTTCATGGTGCCGATCGCGCCGTTCGCCATCTTCGGTGTGGTGTTCAACCTGTCCAAGGGGATGGTGGCGCTCACCTACCTCGTCGGCCTGGTGGCCATGCTCTTCACCGCGCTGTCCTACCGCGCGATGTCCCAGGTGTTCCCGATCGCGGGTTCCGTCTACACCTATGTGGGACGCGGGCTGCGCCCCGAAGCGGGGTTCCTGGCGGGGTGGGCCATCCTCCTGGACTACCTACTGGTGCCGACGCTGCTGTATGTGACCGGGGCGGTGGCGTTGCAGACGGTGGTGTCCGGCGTTCCGCAGTGGCTGTGGATCACCATCTTCGTGGTGTTCAACACCCTGGTGAACCTGCTCGGGATCCGGACGACGGCACAGATGAACAAGCTCTTCCTACTGGCCGAGCTCGTCGTGCTGGCGATGTTCGTGGGGCTGAGCACCTCCGCCGTCGTGCGCGGTGTGAACGGGGCGCACTGGAGCCTGGACCCCTTCTACAACCCGCACGTGTTCTCGGTCGGGCTGGTGTTCTCGGCGCTGTCCGTGGCCGCGCTCTCGTTCCTCGGTTTCGACGCCATCTCCACCCTCGCGGAGGAGGTGCAGGGAGGGCCCCGGATGGTCGGCCGGGCCACCGTGCTCTCGCTGTGCATCGTGGCGGCACTGTTCATGGTGCAGACCTACCTCGCCGCGCTGCTGCTGCCCGGGCAGACAAGTCTGCCCAGCCAGTCCGCAGAGAACACCGCCTTCTACGACGTCGCCCGGATCGCGGGTGGCGACTGGTTCAAGTACGTTGTGGCCGTCACCAGCGCGCTGGCCGCGGCCGTGGCCAACTCGCTGGCGGCACAGGCCGCCACCTCCAGACTGCTGTTCTCGATGGCCCGGGACGGCCAGCTGCCGCGATTCCTCGCGCATGTCCACCCCAAGCGCCGGGTGCCGGACCGGGCCGTCCTGCTGGTCGCGGCGATCAGCCTGGTGCTGGGGCTCATCCTGGTCGGCCAGGTCGCCCTGCTGTCGTCCCTGGTGAACTTCGGCGCGCTGTTCGCATTCCTGATGCTGCACCTGTCGGTCGCGTTCTACTTCCTGGTCCGCCGCCAGGAACGTACCTACGGCATGCACCTGATCGTGCCCCTGATCGGCTTCGCGATCATCGGCTACGTGCTTTACAAGGCCAGCCCCCACGCCCAGATCGGCGGAAGCTGCTGGTTGGCCGTCGGCATCGTCATCCTCGCCATCCGCCGCAGGAGGGGCGGCCCCATCGGCCTGAAGCTCGACGCATGACAATGGCACGACCCACCAGCCCCGCTCTCTCCGGCACCGCCTCCGCGGCCGGGACACCGGCCCTGGGCCCACCCCGACCAAAGCCACATGCCGCGGCCGCGGCCGGGGCCGGGCGGGCCGGGGCCGGCTGCGACCAGATGTAGCCGGTGGGCATGGTGGGAGCGAAGCCCGGCTCGTATCCCGAACATTTTCAGAAAGCCTTGCGCAGGGCCACGGTGACCGTGCGGACGTCGGCTTCCGTTGTCCGCCAGTTGCTGAACGCTGCGCGCAGTGCGGGCGTGCCGGCATAGACGGTGGGGGTGAGGAATACGTGTTCGGAAAGGTCTTGGGCGAGTGCGGCGAGCCGTGCGGGGGTGGGGTCGTCTGCGAGGGTGAAGCACACGACGTTGAGCCGGACCGGTGCCAGTAGGCGCAGTTCCGGGATGGCGTCGATGGACTCGGCCAGGGAGCGCGCACATGCCATGCATCGTTCGACGATCTCGCGGTGTCCGTCCCGTCCGTAGGCGCGCAGGGTGAACCACGCGGCCTGGGCACGTAGGCGGTGGGAGTTCTCCGGGGTGAGGTGCACGCTGTCGGGGGTGTCCCCGAGGGGGCCGAGGTAGGCCGCCGCGTTCTGGAAGACACGAGACTGCAGATCCCGCCGGCGGGTGAACTGCACCGCGCTGTCATAGGGGACATTCAGCCACTTGTGCAAGTCCACACAGATCGAGTCCGCAAGGTCGAGGCCGTCAACCAGATGCGCTGTTGCGAGTGAGAGTGCGGCGAAGGCACCGAATGCGGCGTCCACATGCAGCCAGGAATTGTAGCGGTCGCGCAGCGCCCCGATGGCGCGAAGGTCGTCGAAGTCGCCGCTGTTGACGGTGCCGGCGTTCGCCACCACGATGCAGGGGACGTCGCTCTCGGCGAGCGCCGCCTCGAGTGCTTGCAGATCCACAGCCTCCCGATCGGCGAGGGTCGGCACCGGGACCAGCGCTGCCCGGCCCAGGCCGAGTACTGACAAGCCTTTGGCGACACTGGAATGAGGGCTGCCCGAGAGCACCCGCACGCGCCCGAGGGCGCCGACTCCGGCTTCGGCCACGGAGACACCGAGCCTTTCCCCCAGCCACTCACGGGCAATGGCCAGGCCGACCGTGTTCGACATCGTCGCTCCGCTGACGAAAGTCCCCTCGTGTTCAAAGGACAGCCCGAACAGGTCGCGGAGCCATGAGACCGTCTCACGTTCCAGCTGCTGCCCGGTGTCGTCGAGGGACGACATGGAGTTCTGGTCCGCGGCAGCAGTCAGCCAGTCCCCGGCCAGAGCTGCCGGTGTCGCGCCCCCGGTGACGAATCCCAGATAGCGCGGGCCAGTACTCGCCGACATGCCCGGCTCCCAGCGCTCGGCGAAGTCCCGCAACGCGGAGTGCAGTCCACCTCCGCGCTCGGGAAGAGGAACACTCTGTGGAGCCCTCAGCGCCGGCACGACTGGCCGCTCCGCGATGGCACCGAGGAACGCGGTCGAGTGATCCTTGACATCCTGCAGTAGTGATGGCAGTTCGTCGAGGTCTGAGGCAAGGTCGGGGTGCATGTCCAACTCCGTTTATCGATCACCGCGACGCTAGAACAGTCCCCACCCGCTCCGCGCGGTCCAATCCCGAGAAAGTGGACCGGGAGACGCCTCCACACGCCCGGACCTGATCAACCGCCAGTTCGCCCCCGACGCGAACGCGCTGAACGAGCGCCGGTGCGGGGACATCACCTGCATCCCCACCGACGAGGGCTGGCTCTACCTGGCCACCGTCATCGACATCGCCTCCCACAAGGTCGTCGGCTGGGCCACCGCCGACCACCTGCGCCCCGCCCACAGCGTGATCTTCCATGCGGATCGCGGCTGTCAGTACACGAGCCGGGCCCTGGCCGAGGCATTCTTCTCCACCGTCAAGCGCGAACTGGTCAGCACCCGCACCTGGCCCACTCGGACGGCAGCCCACAACGCGATCTTCGACTTCATCGAGGGCTGGTTCAACCTGCACCGCCTCCACAGCACCTGAGCAACGCAACGAACCTGTCCGTGACAACGGACCAAGCTCAGTCCTGGACCGGGAAGGCCGGCCCGAGTGTCCGGCGCGCCTCGATGAGGGTGCAGCCGGTCGGGCAGGTACTGCTCGATCCGATACAGGACGTGGGACGGGCTCCCGTCCGGGCCCGCGCCCGGGCGGGGGCGGGGGCTGTTCATCCGGTCGGTCCTCCGATCGGTGGGTCCTGCCCGGAACCGCGGCTACCGAGACTTGAAGGGAAGCAAGGGACGCCCCAGCAGAACGGGGCTGGACGCTGACACAGCAGACAGAGGAGAAAGATCATGTCGATACGGTTCACCAAGGGCGGCACCGTGGCGGCCGGAGCGGCCGCGGCCGCGCTGCTGGTCGCGGCAGGCGCGGGCACCGCGTCCGCCGCTACCCGCGGCTCCACCGCGCCGACCTGCCGCACCGGGGCCCTGGCCGCCTCGGTACGCACAGCCCCCGGCCAGGTCGGCGCGGGCAACGTGGGCGCCTTCCTGGCCCTGACCAACACCTCCCACCAGACCTGCACCGTGCAGGGCCACCCCGGTCTGGGACTGCAGAACGCGCACCACCAGAGCCAGCCCATCAGCGTCGCCTGGGGTTCGACCTACTTCGCCAAGGACCCCGGGGCGCACCCGGTCACCCTGCGGCCCGGCCAGTCCGCCTACGCGGCCATGGCCTGGAGCCAGCCCAACGGCGTCCGGTCGATCACCCCCGCCTACCTGCTGGTGACCCCGCCCGACCAGACCAGCCACCTGACCATCCCGTTCGCCCCCGGCCCGATCAACGCCGGGACGCTGCAGGTCACCTCGCTGGCGGCGACCCCGCCCGGAGCCTCCTCCGACCCGATCTCGGTGACCGTCTCGAAGTTCACCAACGACGGCCCGGTCCCCGGGACGCTGCGGCCGGGCGACACCGTCGACGTGGTGGTGTCCGGCTGCAACAGCGGCGCGCCGGGCGGGACCACGTCATCGGGTGCCTTCGTCGGCGGTTCGGCCCCGCTGATGCCGTCCGCGGACCGGCCCACCCTGCAGGGCTACCCGACCATCGCCGCCAAGAGCGGGACGTTCGCCGTCCACGCCCAGTGCCCCGACTCCTCCACCAGCGCGACCACCACCATCACCGTCGGCTAGACCCCGGCGTCGCACTTACCCAGGGAGTTCCCCATGCGCATCCGTGACCGACTGGCGTCGGCGGCAGCCTCCTTCGTCGAAGGCGCGGCCCTGATGGACCCCTACGCAGCCTCCGCCCTGTACGGCACCGCCGAGCGGCGCCCGGCCGGACACCCGGCACCGGGACAGACGCCGCACCTGCTCCGGGCCGGACCGGTGCGGCCGGCGCCGACGGCCGGGATCGCCCTGCCGGCGATCGTCCCGCCGCCGTACCGGTCGGCGCCGGCACGGTGACCCGGCGCCGCCGGGCAGTGACCGCGCCGGGAGCCGATACCGGCCCGGAGCCGCGAAACAGGCCCAAGGCGCGGTCGGCGCGCGATGATGGTGGGGAGGCCGGGCCGCCCCACCGCCCGCGTCGGCCGCGGCAGCGAGCGGCACCGTTCCCGGAACGGCGGGCATCATGGACACCCAAGCCAGCGACACCACCCGAGCCACCGATGGCGCGATCCGAACCGATGACGCAAACGGCGCCAGCGGTATCACCCGGACCGCGCCTGCCCGGACCGCCCCGCGGGGCTCCCCCGACCGCCCCGTCGCCCGCCTGCGCCGGGCCGCCTCCGCCCTCAGTGGCCGCTTCCAGCCGGTGCCGTCCCCGGACCAGGCGGTACCGCAGCCGGGCGGCGCGCAGGAACCGATCGCGACCATCCGCGCCGTCGCCCAGCGCCGCGCCGGGCGGATCGTCAGCGTCCTGCGGCTGGTGGTGGTGGTCGGCATCCTGGTCAACCTGGTCTTCTTCCCGCCCCGGGAGCACGTGGCGGCCAGTATCGCCATCGCCGCGGTCTACATTGCCTGGAGCCTGGTACTGCTGGCCGGAGCCTGGCGCGACGCCCTGCCGTCCTGGGGCGTGTGGACGGTGCTGCTGGTCGACCTGCCCGCGCTGACCGCGCTGCTGGCCGTCTCCGGCGGCCTCTCCGACCCCACCTGGGCCTCGCCCTTCACCGACGACGCATTCGTGCTGATCCCGATCCTGGCCGCGTTCCAACTGCGACCCAGGATCACCGCGGCCTGCGGCGCGGCCTCGACCCTGGTCTACGCGGCCGCCGCCACCGCAGGCCACAGCCATGCCGCGCCCGACCCGCACTATGTCGCGCTGCACGCCGTGTTCATCGCCCTGGTCAGTGTGGCCGCCGTGCTGCTGTCCTGGGTGCAGCAGTCCCGCACCGCGATGATCGCCGCCCTGGCCCAACACCGGGCGGACCTGCTCGCACAGACCATGTCCGCCGGCGACCGGGACCGCCGCGACCTGGCCGAGGCGCTGCACGACGGCGCGCTGCAGAACGTGCTCGTGGCCCGCCAGGACGTCAACGAGGCCCGGGGCCAGGGCCCCTCCGAGGAGCTGCGGCGGGCCGAGCAGGCGCTGCGCGAGGCCACCGGGCAGCTCCGGTCCTGCCTGTCCGAGCTGCACCCGGCCGTGCTGGAGCACCGGGGCCTGGGGCAGGCGCTGGAGCAGTTGGCCCGGCAGGTCGGCGCACGCGCCCACTTCCGGGTCGAGGTGGACTGCCGGGCCCCCGATGCCGGGTACGAGACCGACCGGCTGCTCTACCACTGCGCGCGCGAGCTGCTGGGCAACGCGGCCAAGCACGCTCAGGCGGGCCTGGTCCGGGTACGGCTGTACGCGAGCGCGGACGAGATCCGGCTGGAGGTCGCCGACGACGGCGTGGGCCTGCCGGCCGACGGCGTCCAGCAGCGGGTCGCCGAGGGCCACATCGGGCTCGCCTCCCAGCGGGTCCGGATCGAGAGTTCCGGCGGGGCACTGGTCCTGTCCCCCAACCGGCCCAGCGGCACCCTGGCCGTGGTCACCCTGCCGCGCCGTGCCGCCCCCGCGACGCCGCCCGCCACCTCCACCGACGCCGAGACCACCCCCTGACCACCCGCGACCTCCGCCCGGTACTACTCGACCAGGTGCCGCCGCATACCCTCGGCCACCGCGGCGGCCCGGTCGGAGACCCCGAGCTTGGCGTACAGGTGCTGGGCGTGGCTCTTGACCGTGCTGGGCGCCAGGAACAGCCGCTCCGCGACGTCGGGGATGCTCAGTCCCTCCGCGAACAGGCGCAGCACCTCGCGCTCGCGGTCGCTGAGCAGCGGGGCGTCGTCCGCGCGCCGGTCCCGGATCTCCCCGGCGAGAGCGCCGGCCAGCTCCGGCGGAATGACCGTCTGCCCACGGGCCACCCGGGCGACCGCTTCGACGATGGCGTCGCGGGGCGAGTCCTTGAGGACGTATCCGGCAGCGCCTTCCTGTACTGCCTTGAAGATCAGCGCGCTGTCGTCGAACGCGGTCAGCAGAAGGACCCGCGTCGGCAGGCCGTCGCGGGTCAGGGCGTGGATGACGGCGATGCCGTCCAAGTCGGGCATGTGGTAGTCGACGACGGCAACGTCCGGACGGTGCTCGGCGATGGCCCGCAGCGCGGAGCGGCCGTCCGGGGCCTCGGCGAGGACCTGGAACCGGCCGCTGTTGGTCAGCGCTCGCCGCACGCCCTCGCGGTAGAGCGGGTGGTCGTCGGCGAGGACGACGGTGACGGTGTCGTTCACGGCGCTCACGGAAACCCACCTCCGGCCGCACGCCCGACTGGCGTCCCGCGCCCGGGCTGGTGCCAGGGCGGTCGCGGCGCTCCGAAGCGGCAACCCCACCATTCTAGGAGCGCCGCCGCTGCAGGAGCCCGGCCACAGCCGCCGCCGGTGACCGCCGGGCCGCCGTCAGAGGCCGTTGCGGGTCGACTTCGGGCAGGTGAGGATCCGCTCCCAGACGTCCGTCTGGCGGTTGTGGGCGTCCGCGACCATCCGGAACAGGCTGCCGATGGCGCTGAAGATGTGGATGCTGCCGGTCGGGGTGTTCATTGAGCGACTCTGTCGGGAATCTTGAGGCCCGGGGGTCATTTGCCTTGCCGCCACCACAGGGGGCGGGGCAGGCCACGTGCGTCGAGGTACTGCTGGAACGCCGTGGGAGGGCGGGGCCGGTAGGAGCTGTCGGCGGGTTCTTGAAGGCTCAGTCGCTCGACGTTGATCGCGAGTGCGGTCAGGACGTGCTGGACGTGCGTCTTGGCCAGGCCGCGGTAGCGGCATCGGCGTCCTCGGTGGCCGTGCGCGAACTCCTCGATGGTGCCCTCGGCTCCCGAGCGCAGCCCGTAGAGCCTGCGCCAGTCCGTGTCCTGCTGGTCGGCGCGGTTCTTGGCCTGGAGTTCGTGCAGGTGGCGGGTGGGGAAGTACAGGCTGCGGAACGGGCCCGGGGTGCACGCGGTCTTCTCGGGGCAGCGGCCGCACTGGCGGGCGTCGAAGCGGACCACCACTGAGGTCGGGTCCTTCACCGGAAGGTCCCTCCAGTTGCCGCTGACCTGCCCGTTGGGGCAGGTGACCTCGCGTTGGTCGAAGTCGATGACGAAGTTCTCCCGGCCGAAGCCGTCCCGGGCCCGGTGCTGCGGGCTGGTGCTGGAGGGAAGCGGCCCGATCATGGTGACGCGGTGGAGGCGGACGGCGTTGTCCATGCCGGCCACGGAGGTGTAGCCGCCGTCGACCAGGTGCTGCCCGGGGAGCAGACGGCGGCGCCTGAGGCGGTCGTGGATGCCGGGCAGTGCCTGGCTGTCTGCGCTGGAGACGACGGTGGCCACATCGGTGATGACGTTGATGCTCTTGTCGTCGCAGGTCTCGGTCACGTGCACGAGACAGCCGGTCCAGCGGGTGTCGCCGCGCCGTGTCCAGCGTGCCTCGGTCTCGTACGGCGACTCGATCCGCACCCTGGAGGACGGCTGGCCGTCGCGCTCGGCGCGCGGCCGGAACCTTCCGCGCCCGTCCACCAGGAAGTGCTGCACCAGGATCTGCCGGAGCACTTGCGCCTGCGGCGGAAGGGCGCGGCCGGGGAAGCGGGTGCAGAGGTGTTCGAGCAGTTCGCGGGCGTCGGCGCCCACCTGTTCGAGTCGGGCAACGGGGTGGCTGGGCTGGGAGCACAGGCGCACCTGTCGTCCGTAGCGTTCGGCCCACTCGGCGGTGACCAGGTCATCCAGTAGCTCCGGCGCCTCGCGGGCCACGACCTCCAGCACGGCGCGGACCGCCTCGGTCACCAGCTCCAGGCGGGTCAACTCCCGGGCCGCGGAAAGGATGTAGGTGGAGTCGGTGCGCTGCTTGCCTCGCCCCTTGAGCAGGCCGGCTCGCCGGATCCGGGTGAGCGCGAGGCCCAGCAGCCGGTCGGCACGGTAACCCTCGGCGAGCCGGTCGCGGAAGTCGGACAGGACGCTGTGGTGGAAGCCAGGGTCTTCCAGCTCCAGCCCCCAACGCGTATTTGAAGTCGAGGCGGCAGCGCACTGCCTCCGCGGCCTGGCGGTCCGACAGGTTCATCACGTACTGCAGCACGCAGACGGTGGCCAGCTGCGCGGGCGAGAGCCCGGGGCGGCCGTCACGCGGGTACCACTCGGTGAAGTCCTCGTCGGTCCACAGGCCATCGAGCCGGTCGCGGATCCACATAGCGGTGGTGCCCTGAGGGTTGCTGGCCCGGGCGACCCGCACGGTCAGCGGCGGGATCTCGGCTCCGGGATGAGACTGGAGGGACATGTCGGGCTCCTGGGCAAAACGAGCGGAACGTTCCGACGAGCCTGACGCAACGTCACGATCGTTTGCTGCCCGTCCTCAAGATTCCCGACAGAGTCACTCACTGGGCAGGACGGCCGGGAGCAGGTGCTTCGTCAGTTCGGCGGCTGACATCGGCGCAGGGCTCGGCGCCAATGGCGTCGGCTCTGTCCTGCTGCTGCAGGAAGTGGACAGGTAGATGGTCGTGACTACGGCGAGCAGTCGGACAACGGTTCTGGTTCGCACCGGATCCCCCGTGTTCGATCAAGCCGGTGCAACCTAACAACACCTGCAGATCGTGGCAAGGTCCGCCCTGCGGGTGTGACACGGCCCCGGCTCCGGCCACGGTCCGGGTCTGGTGTGGTGACCTGGACCGTGGCCGGGATTCCGCGCCCTGCCGGGAGGTGCAGTACTGGGTGGTCACTGTCACTCCGCTGAACGCGGTGTCCGCGTACAGGCTGATGTAGCGGTAGCCGGCCGTGGTGTTGCTGACCGTCAGGCTCTGGCTGGTGCCGCGAGGGTGGACGCAGCCGTGTAGGTGGTGCTGCTGGCCCAGATGGTCGGGTCGTAGTAGAGGTAGGCGTTGCCGGTGCCGCCGGTCGTGGTGACGTGCAGCGTCGGGGTCCCGGCCGGGAGGTAGATCCACAGGTAGTCGAGATTGCCGCGGTCTCGGCCTGGTTCGTGCGGGAGCAGTTGCGGTCCATCTGCTGCGGGTTGGTGTCGGTGCACGCGCCGACGCTGCTACCGCCGACGGTGACCGCCTGCGCTGGCGCTGGCTGTCTGCCCGTTGCTGTCGATCACGGTCAGCGTGACCTGTAGGTGCCGGCGGCGGTGTAGGTCGTGCGCCGGGTCCTGCGCGGTGGCGGTCGTCCCGTCGCCGAAGTTCCAGTACCGGCCGGTGATGCTGCCGTTGCCGGATTCGGTGGACTGGTCGGTGAAGTTGTCCGTCAGACCGGAGACGGCGGCGCTGAAGGCGGCCGTCGGTGCCCGTCGCGTGCCGGTGGTTGCCGTTGGCGATGCCGTCGAGCCAGGTGTTGAAGTCGGCGTCGTAGGGGTGCCGATGGGTTGGCTAGACCGCGTAGCCGCCGGTGTAGTTGCCGACCCGGAAGTCGGCGAGCATGGTCGCATGTCGACGGGTGCTCCCGAACATGTAGCGCACCGCGAGGTAGCTCCAGGGGAAGATGCGGTCTCGTCGCTGTTGTCGTAGGTGGTCTGCCAGAGCGTGCTCAGCGGGTAGGTGTGTTCACCGGCGTCGGTGACCGCGTCGGTGTCGGTGACATCGCGATAGCTGTCGGAGACGTAGCCGGAGATGCCCTCGATCCACCAGACGTTAGGCTCGGTCTCCATCTCCTCCCAGGTGCCCAGGTGTCGTAGCGGGCGTCGAGGAAGTGGGTGTACTCGTAGTTGAGGTTCCAGATGTTGTCCGTGTAGCCGTCGGTGGTGGGATCCTGGTAGAGGATCGAGTAGTCCTGGTTGCCCGGCGTGGACGGGGTGTTGTAGATGGTGATACCGCCGTTGTCGGTGGTGACCCCGTAGATCACCGGGGCGTAGATCTCATAGTTCAGATCGCTGGAGAACACCACGATGTTGTCGGTGTCGTTGTACTGCCCGGCGATCGGGCCGCTGTCCTTCACCACGCTCTGGAAGTAGGCGTCCTGGCCTGCGAGTTCGGAGCAGGCCGCGCTCAGGTCGGCGGCGCTGAGCGACTGCGCCAGGATGGTGATCTCCGGGTTGCACTCGTGGGTGATCGGCAGTGCCGCCGCGGTGGCCTGGGCCACCAGGTCGCAGACGCCGTAGTACGAGCAGTCGGCCGAGTCGACGGCGTCGGCCTGCTGCGCGACCGACATCCACAGCGCGGCGGTCGGGCCGGCCACCGACGACGCCTGCAACAGGCCCAGCATCAGCGGCTTTACCTGTGCCTGGAGCGCGCTGAACTGGACGTATGCGGCCAGGTCGTTGCCGGCGTCGGCGTCCATGAAGGTGTTGTCGCCGCCGAGCATGGCGGTGTGCCCCAGGGCGAAGGCGTCGAGCGCGCTGACGAGCCCCGGGTCGGCGGTCAGCGCGGTGACGAAGGCGGGGTTGTACTGTCCGCGCCACAGCGGCGTGTAGACGTCGTAGATGACCGCGTCCATGCTGTAGTCCGCGTCCCAGGAGCTGTTGTAGTCGGTGAGCAGCCGCTGGTAGACGTTCAGGTAGTCGCCCTGGAGGTTGGCGCTGTCGGTGAGGATGACCGCGTCGCCCAGCGCATCGCCGTTGTCCGAGGAGACGTCCGCGGTCTGCGAGTTGGCGAAGAAGGCGTTGAGCGCGTTCTCGACGTCGGCGGACAGGGTCGCGTCGTAGCTGCCGACGTCCGTCGGGTCGCCGTACTGGACGTAGTAGCCGGCCCGCAGGTACAGGATGAACTGCCAGATCCCGGTCGAGTCGTCACCGGTGTAGTTCGCCGCCAGGCTCTGGTACGCCTGCGCGACGGTGATCATCTGCGGCTCGCGGAAGACGCTGCTGGCGTCGCGCCGGTCGAGGTGAACAGCGAGTTGATGCAGTCGGTGGTCGAGTTCTCGACAAGGTGGCCAGTGCTGAGCCGGACAGGCCGCCGAAGTCGGCCGGGGTACAGGACTGCGTGGCCAGGGCCCTCCCGACCGGTCGGTCGACGGCGGTCTTCGCCGCGTTGGAGGCGGCCTGGCGACGCCGTCGGGCGTGCGGCGGGAGTTGGGCGACGGGGAGCCGGCCGTACTGGACGGAGGCCGCATCGGTGCCGGCGCCGATCGGCGCCCGTGGGGCGCGAGCCCGGGCCGGGCGGGGATGCACCCTGCCGGGGCGGGCCGGGCGTGCAGGCCGTCGAGGCGGTTGGCGACCAGGGCCGGAGGCGGTGCCTGCGGCACCGAGAGCAGGGCGAGTATCGCTGTGCCGGACGGCCTGCATTCTGGGCAGGGGGAATCGGCGGCGCACCGCTACTCCTTCGTGGAGGGGTGTCTGCTCCGCGAATCGGGCGGGAAGCATGAGACGCACCGTCTCATCGCGCACAGGACCGAACAATGCAGCCGGAACAGCACATTGAAGTGGACCCGTCATAGCATCCGGGGCCCTGCCTTTCCCGACGCGTCCCCCCGGTCCAGGCCCGTTCCGCCCAGGCCGGGTAGTGCGGCGCCCGGTCCGCCAGGCTCCGGTAGGAGACGGAGGCCGCGTCGAAGAGGATCGACACGAGTTCCTCGGTGACGCTCTCCGTGCGCCAGACCAGCAGGTAGCGGCAGCAGACGGGCGCGCCGACCAGAGGCCTGACGAGACGCCGGGGATCGGCCGGGTCGTCGCCTGCACCAGGCCGACGCCCAGGCCCTCGGCAATCATGCCCTGCAACTGGAGCCGGTCGCCGAGGAACTCGTGCACCATCGCCGGGGTGAAGCCGACCGCCGCGCAGGCCGCGTAGAAGACGCCCGGCCAGCCGGCGCCGTCGTCCGGAGTGACGAACCAGGGATCCTCGGCCAGGTCGGCGAGCGCGATCTCCACGTGGTGCCGGAGCCGGTGGTCCGCCGGCAGCGCCACGAACGAGGGCTCGGTGGCGATCCCGCGATGGCCGACGGCGTCGGAGTGCCGCAGTTCGAGCCCGGGGTAGTCCACGCCGATCGCGGCGTCGAGCCCGTCCTGCTCCAGCAGCTCGACCATCTGGGAGGACTCGTAGACGCTGCTCACCGTCACCGCGAGCTCGGGCAGACCGCTGCGGATCCGCCCGACCATGCCCGGCAGGATCGGGGAGTTGGTGGCGGCCAGGCGCAGGACCGGTCGTGCCGCCGCGTCCTCGACCGGCTGGCGTCCGAGCGCCTCGACGCGGGCCAGCACGTCGCGGGCACTGGCGACGACCCCCGCGCCGTACCGCGTCGGCCGCACGCCCGCGGTGTCGCGCTCGAACAGCGGCCTGCCGAAGTGGACCTCGATCCGACGCAGTTGGGCACTCATCGCCTGCTGCGAGTAGCCCAGCCCGGCCGCGGCCCGGCCGATGCTCCCGGTATCCGCCACCGCGCACAGCGCCCGTAGATGCCGCAGCTCCAGCTCCATCCGCGCACCTCTCGCATTCCCGCGCTGCCCGAACGGCGCATTGCATGATAGCCGGGACGGGACGGGTCGGGGCGCCGGGATGCCGGTTCAGCCGGTGACAGCGGTGGTCTCGGATCGGTGGGTCGAGTTGGCGGGAGCGGGTTCGGGGGCGGCCGGCTTCGAGCGGAGCGGGACCTCCTTGATGAACCAGGCGGCGGCGAAGCCGACCGCGCTGATCACGGCGCCCCACCAGAAGATGCTCTGGATGCCGGAGGCGACCGCATGGAGTTAGGCGTTCCGGGTCGCCTCCGGCAGTTGGGCGATGGCGGACGGCGTCAGCTGCGCCCCCGGTGAACCGGAAGCCGCACCGACCGCCCCGGTGGGGACGGAGCGCTGGACGGCATCGTTGAAGAGCGCACCGAACAGGGCGATGCCCTATGAGTGACTCTGTCGGGAATCTTGAGGACGGGCAGCAAACGATCGTGACGTTGCGTCAGGCTCGTCGGAACGTTCCGCTCGTTTTGCCCAGGAGCCCGACATGTCCCTCCAGTCTCATCCCGGAGCCGAGATCCCGCCGCTGACCGTGCGGGTCGCCCGGGCCAGCAACCCTCAGGGCACCACCGCTATGTGGATCCGCGACCGGCTCGATGGCCTGTGGACCGACGAGGACTTCACCGAGTGGTACCCGCGTGACGGCCGCCCCGGGCTCTCGCCCGCGCAGCTGGCCACCGTCTGCGTGCTGCAGTACGTGATGAACCTGTCGGACCGCCAGGCCGCGGAGGCAGTGCGCTGCCGCCTCGACTTCAAATACGCGTTGGGGGCTGGAGCTGGAAGACCCTGGCTTCCACCACAGCGTCCTGTCCGACTTCCGCGACCGGCTCGCCGAGGGTTACCGTGCCGACCGGCTGCTGGGCCTCGCGCTCACCCGGATCCGGCGAGCCGGCCTGCTCAAGGGGCGAGGCAAGCAGCGCACCGACTCCACCTACATCCTTTCCGCGGCCCGGGAGTTGACCCGCCTGGAGCTGGTGACCGAGGCGGTCCGCGCCGTGCTGGAGGTCGTGGCCCGCGAGGCGCCGGAGCTACTGGATGACCTGGTCACCGCCGAGTGGGCCGAACGCTACGGACGACAGGTGCGCCTGTGCTCCCAGCCCAGCCACCCCGTCGCCCGACTCGAACAGGTGGGCGCCGACGCCCGCGAACTGCTCGAACACCTCTGCACCCGCTTCCCCGGCCGCGCCCTTCCGCCGCAGGCGCAAGTGCTCCGGCAGATCCTGGTGCAGCACTTCCTGGTGGACGGGCGCGGAAGGTTCCGGCCGCGCGCCGAGCGCGACGGCCAGCCGTCCTCCAGGGTGCGGATCGAGTCGCCGTACGAGACCGAGGCACGCTGGACACGGCGCGGCGACACCCGCTGGACCGGCTGTCTCGTGCACGTGACCGAGACCTGCGACGACAAGAGCATCAACGTCATCACCGATGTGGCCACCGTCGTCTCCAGCGCAGACAGCCAGGCACTGCCCGGCATCCACGACCGCCTCAGGTGCCGCCGTCTGCTCCCCGGGCAGCACCTGGTCGACGGCGGCTACACCTCCGTCGCCGGCATGGACAACGCCGTCCGCCTCCACCGCGTCACCATGATCGGGCCGCTTCCCTCCAGCACCAGCCCGCAGCACCGGGCCCGGGACGGCTTCGGCCGGGAGAACTTCGTCATCGACTTCGACCAACGCGAGGTCACCTGCCCCAACGGGCAGGTCAGCGGCAACTGGAGGGACCTTCCGGTGAAGGACCCGACCTCAGTGGTGGTCCGCTTCGACGCCCGCCAGTGCGGCCGCTGCCCCGAGAAGACCGCGTGCACCCCGGGCCCGTTCCGCAGCCTGTACTTCCCCACCCGCCACCTGCACGAACTCCAGGCCAAGAACCGCGCCGACCAGCAGGACACGGACTGGCGCAGGCTCTACGGGCTGCGCTCGGGAGCCGAGGGCACCATCGAGGAGTTCGCGCACGGCCACCGAGGACGCCGATGCCGCTACCGCGGCCTGGCCAAGACGCACGTCCAGCACGTCCTGACCGCACTCGCGATCAACGTCGAGCGACTGAGCCTTCAAGAGCCCGCCGACAGCTCCTACCGGCCCCGCCCTCCCACGGCGTTCCAGCAGTACCTCGACGCACGTGGCCTGCCCCGCCCCCTGTGGTGGCGGCAAGGCAAATGACCCCCGGGCCTCAAGATTCCCGACAGAGTCGCTCAATGGGTCCGCCTTGGTCGGTGGTGCCGGGGCTCTGTTCGTCCGGCTCTGTCTCCAGACTCCGCCGCGCCGGGCTCCGCCGGGATTCCCCGATCCGCCGGTCAGCCGGTGGTTCCGCCCTCCACCGATCGGGGGATCCGACCGGTGGAGCCGCCCAGGGCACTGACGCGAGTACGGCCGGGCGCCGCAGACCCGGGTGCGGTCGGCCTGGCTGGAGTCGGCCGCCCCGCAGCGGCTGCCAGTCGGCGGGGCAGGCCGGTGGTACTTCAGGATCGTCGCCAGGTCGCGTGCCCCCCGGATCAGACACCTGGATGTCCACCGACGAGACCGGCTCGGCGAACACTCCACGAGTGCCAACATGCCGCGTGACCAGGCCGGATGACTAGTCGGCAGCCGCAGTGTCCCCTGGCGGGAGCGGATCGGTCGCACGGCCGGTCGTCCGGGCCTGCAGGCGTACCCGCAGCCCGTCCCCGCCCGCGAGGTACAGCACCTCGGCCGGGGCTTCGCCGGCTGCGCCGAACCAGTGCGGGGTCCAGGTGTCCAGTTCGGCCGCGTTGCCCGGGCCGAGAGTGAGCCGGGTGTCGGCCAGGACGAGTTGGACCTGCCCGACCAGGACGCACATCCACGCGTAGCCCTCATGGCGGCGCAGGTCGGGCGTCTCGTGCGGGGGCAGGACGAGCCGGTACACCTGGATCCCGCCGGTGTGGTGGGAGAGGCGTTGCGCGTCGATGCCTCGACGCCGCTGCGGAGAGTGGACCACCGGTGGCTGCCCCGCCTGCTCCACCACGGCGACCAGCTCCTCCACGGGGGTCTGGTAGACGGCGGCGAGTGGAACCAGCAGGTCGAGCGAGGGCTGGCGACGGCCGGCTTCCAAGCGCGACAGCGTGGAGGTGCCGATGCCGGTCAGAGCAGCCACCTGATGCAGCGTCAACCCGGTGCCCTGGCGCAGCACGCGCAGTCGGGAGCCGATGTGCGGGAACAATTGCGCTATCTGGTGACGCTGGGGGATCCCCGAGTGGGTTGCCATGGCTGACAGTTTTGCAGTTTCCGCATGTTCGTGGACCGCGGTTCGCGTCGCGGCGGACCATCACCACGGGCCGGACCACGGTCCGCCGGAACGGTCTTGCAGCAGGAAGCAGAGAGGTGGTGGCGGTGCGGCGGAGCAGGAATCCTACGCGGACCGCATGCGGTACTTCGTCGAGCAGGTGCAGGAGAAATGCCGACTCGACCTGATCGACGAGCTCGTTCACTCCGACTTTCGAGCACTGGGCCGTCGCCGACGCGCTGACCCTCCTGCGCCAGACAGGTGCCCTTGCCTGACCCGGACCCCGCCGGAACCCCGCCTGATCCGGACCCTGTCCGGACCGGACGAGCGGCGGCCGGCCGCGGACCGGCCCATGCCCGGGCGCGGGGCTCGCCAAGGATGGCGCGGACCGCGTTCTCGACGTGGTGGACGCGTTCGTCCAGGTCGGGGACATCGAGAAAGGCTCCAGGCCACCCCTTCGTGAGAGTCAACTTGCACGAAGGGCTCGACGCACCTACGCTTTATGAGAGTCAAGTCGCATAATGCGAATCCACACAGCCCATGGAGGTATCTCATGGCACAGGTTTCAGTGGTCGGCCCGGACGGCGGCGAGTCGATCCAGCTCGGCCCGACCCGGATGCGGATCCTGGAGGACGGCTCGACGACCGGGCACCGGCTGGGCATCGGGAGAGATCACCCTCGCGCCGCACACCGACGGGCCGCCCCAGCACCGCCACGCCCGGCACGACGAGGGCTTCTACGTGGTGTCCGGTGCCGCGCGCTTCACCGTCGGCGAGACCGTGTACGACGCGCCCGCCGGAACGCTGGTCATGATCCCGCCGGGCGCCCCGCACACCTTCGCCAACCCGACCGACGGCAGTCACGGTGCTGCTCAACACCTTCACCCCGGACCTGTACGTCAACTACTTCCGGGACCTGCGCGACATGATCGCCGACGGCCGGCCGCTGACCGCCGAGGCCACGATCGAGGCCATGAGCCACTACGCCACCGAACCGGCGACCGACTTCGCCTGACCGCACCGCACGCCGACACCCCGCACGCGCAGTGCATTCCACCAATCAGGACAACCAAGGAGTACAGACATGACCACCACTTACTCCGTGGACCTGGCCGGGATCGGCCCGGTCGAGGTGATCCGTCGCCGAATACGGGGTCGGACAGCCGTTCCTGCTGCTGCACGGCGGGGCCGGAGCCGCGTCGGTGACCGGATTCGCCGAGAGGTTCGCCGCCGCGCACCAGGTTCGCGTGCTCGCCCCGACCCATCCCGGGTTCGGCGGCACCCGCGCCCCGAGGCCCTGGACTCCATCGCCGGGCTGGCCGCGCTCTACCAGGCGCTGCTCGACCAGCTGGACCTGACCGACGTCACCGTGATCGGCAACTCGATCGGCGGCTGGATCACCGCGGAGATCGCGCTGCTGAAGTCGCCGCGAGTCAGCGGCATCGTCCTGATCGACGCGGTCGGCATCGAGGTGCCCGGCCACCCGGTCGCGGACTTCTTCTCCCTGACCATGGATCAGGTCTTCACGCTCAGCTTCCACAACCCCGACCCGTTCCGCATCGACCCGTCCGACCCTCCCGCCCGCTGCGCAGGCCGTCGCGGCCGGCAACCGAGCCGCGATCGCGGTCTACGCCGGCGCCGTCGATGAGCGACCCCGGCCTCGCCGGGCGTCTCGGGACCCTCGAGATCCCCACGCTCGTGCTGTGGGGCGAGAGCGACGGGATCGTCGACCTCGACTACGGGCGCGCCTACGCCGACGCCATCCCCATGGCCCGGTTCCAGGTGCTGCCCGCCACCGGCCACTCCCCGCAGCTCGAGACCCCCGACCAGGTCATCGACGCGATCTGGGACAGCGCGGACACCGACTTCACCGCCCTTGCGCACTGACCCGGCACCACCAATCACCGGCATCACCCCCGAGCCCGAGCCCCCGATGCAGTTGGCCAACCCTGCCGACCTCGGGTCGGCCAAGACCGGCGAACTGGCCTTCCACCACCCGCAACTGCGTCCGGACCCGTCCGCTCTCAGCCCGGAGCAGCTGGCGGTCACAGCCGCCAGCCAGCGCACCCTGGCCGTGTATGCGGGCGACCCGTTCTGCTACGACCCGAAGCTGCACGGGCGCTTGCGCCGGGTCACCGTCCCGGTGCTGGTGATCGCCGGTGAGCAGGCGCGGCGGGGACGAGGTATCAGTGCCGCCGCCGTCCGCAAGCGGTTGAAGAAGACGGCCTTCGGCCACAAGATCGAGCCCTGGCCGACCGCAAGCGTCAGTCAGGGCCCTGGGCGCGTGGGCACTCGCAAGCCCTGCCCTGGCGGGCGACGCAGTTCATCGGGGCTGATGGCCTGCGTCCAGACTCGCTGGAGCTGCTTGTAGTCGATCACCACGATGCCCTCCTGACGGAGAGCCTCATGAGCCTGGGGTGACGTCAGGAACTCGTAGTCGTTTCGGCGAACGAGCCAACCGTCGTCAACGGCCCGGGAGTCCTGGTCGGCGAGGCTGGGATGGACAGCCCATTCGTTCAGCCCGCTGGGCAGATCACGCAGCAGCTGAAGATACCGGGCCGCCTTCCCCGCGATGTCGAGGGAGAAGCTGTCCAGGAAGTCGTTGTCGATGACCGCCAGTCCCCGCTGCCGCACGGCGTGTCGTCCTGGCTCCAGCCAGACCCGCACCGCGAGACCGTACTCGGCGGCCAGCCCCAGGGTCAGGTCGAGGATGTCGTCGCGTCCTCCGTCGGCCAGGCAGTGAAAGTCCAGGTGGGTGGGCGTGAGTCCCACGTCAGCGACGGCATCGATCTGCGCCCGGAACTCCACTCGACCTCGTCGAGCCGGGCCTGACCGAGCAAGGCGGCACGTCCGGCGGGCGTCGGGGCGAACAGATGGCCCTCCTTGTCCAGCAGCGAGGGCACCTTCTCCCTGTCGGTCATCGGCCCCCACCGCAGCTGGGGCATCTCGCAGACCAGCGTGAGGTGAATCCCGAACGCCATCCCAGGCCGTCGGCGCAGCCGCCGCATGGCATCCGGCGCCGCCGGACACAAGGCCATCAGGCTGCAAGAACTGGCGATCCCCTGCTCGATCGCTTCGACCACCGCG
This sequence comes from uncultured Actinomycetota bacterium, assembly GCA_963743515.1. GTDB lineage: Bacteria > Actinomycetota > Actinomycetes > Streptomycetales > Streptomycetaceae > Streptacidiphilus. The sequence goes on along the minus strand of CAVUQN010000023.1, from coordinate 2,355 downwards.
GCGTTGATAGACGGATACATCCCGAAGTCGTCGCAGTTGACGATCAGCAGCCGGGCGTCAGGGGGATACCCGAGCGCCGTACTCGACCGCACCAAAGGTGCGACGGCCACCGGGGGCAAGGCATCTCCATCCATGCCCGCAGTCTGAGCCCTGGACAGCACCTCAGGCACGGGATTTTCCCCTGCCCCACAGACTCCCGCACTGCCCTGCCCGCCGCGGTCACACGCTCCTCACCCCACCCTCCCCACTCGATTGACGAGCGGACAACCTGAGGAGCGAGGAGCAGCCCAGGTCGAATGCCTCGACCTGGTCGTGGCGTGGTCCGTCGCCGCGCCGTTCGTGAGCTTCCTCCTCGGCTGGCCGGTGCTGCGGATGGTCGGCGTCCGGCCGGCCTGGCTTGCCGCGCCGCTCGGCAGCGGCCTGAGCTGGTACCTGCTGAAGTACCTGACGGTGCTCTTCTGGCTCCCGAGCGGCGCGGACTACGTCCGGCTCGCGCTCCAGGCTGCCGCGTTCGCCCTCGCGGGGTGGCTCACCGCGTCACTGCGGCCGTGGTGGCCGCGGGCGGCGGCGGTGGTCGCGCTGGCGCTGGTGGTCCCGCTGAACTCGCTCGCCGACACCCGGATCTCCGAACAGCGGCAGAACAGCAGCCTGTCCGCCGCCGGAGTCCCGCTCCTCGGTCCGCAGGTGCCCGCCGGCTACCACTTGGAGGGCATAGGCGCCGATACCGTCACCGACCCCACCTTCTACTACCGGGTCGCTCCCGACGACCCGGGCAAGGGGCCGACCACCATGGCCCAGCTCGATCAGAACATCCAGGTGATCGTCGCCCCCGTGCAGTCGGGCTTCACACCGCCTTCCGACTGTGCCGCGATCGACGGCACCTACCCCGTCCCCTCGCCCGCCTGCACAGCGGTGGTCCCGGGCGTGTGGCGTTCGGGGGCGGACCAGTACTTCACCTACTACGTCCGCGTCGGCGACGCCGTGGCGGCGATCCAGGCCGTCTCGCCCCCAGTGAGCGAGGCCGTCCTCACCGGCATCGCCGAGACCATGCACGTCCGCCCACCGTCCTACTTCACCGGCGGCTGAAGCTGCCCCAGTGCGATGGCCGCCCGTCGACCATCGTCGTCGCCACCGAGCACACATCGTTGACACCGTCGATGCCGCACACGGCTACTGACTGATGATCAGAGATGTCGGACGCGACCTGCCGGGGACAGCATGGAGCCCCCGGCCCGACCTGCCACCCGGCCTCTCGCCCGCCGCGCTGCTCGGCGAAGCCGGCGTCGAGCTGCTCCATCCCGCTGTCGCGGCTCAGGGCTGGTAGGGCGGCAGTTGCAGCCCGGCCATGTCCTCGGGCAGATCGGAGGTGGGCGGCGGGAACAGCGCGGGCGCCTCGCCGTCGACGGCGGTGGCGGGGGCATCGGTGAGCCGGAAGCGCTCGCGCACCCTGCGGTAGAAGTCGGTGGGGCCGAGCCGGACCATCCGCAGCCGGGTCCGTGCCTGGTAGACGCCGACCCAGTCCCCCGGCTGCAGCACCCCGCGCAGTTCCCCGTCGATGCTCACCGCGACCGGGCCGGAGTGCGGCAGGATACCAAAGAGTTTGTCCCACCCCCGGGGGTCATCCAGGTCCGCCTCGATGACACCACGAATCTCCTCGCCGACGAGGCCTGCCCCCAGGACTACACAGCCGCCTTCCTCGACGGCACCCAGCCCACCGACACCTGCGATCATTCGATCGGCGACCAGCGCAACATCTTCCAGAAGATCTTCGGCATCGGCCAGCGTCCGGTCACGCAGGCGCCCGCAGTCGCCCAGCCGGTTCTGCCGCCCCCGCCCCAGCAAGTGGCTCCCGCGCAGCCCGCCTTAGCTCAGGACCAAACCGACGACCAAAACCAGGATCAGAAAGAAGAAGAAGGGCTTCTGGTCGAGCTCTTCGGCAAAAAGGACGACAACAACCCGCCCCCGGCAAGCAATTCCAACCCTCCACAATAACTTAAGGGAGTTACTCTAACTTGCTTATCGGAAATAAGTTAATGTTATTCTTGGGTAAGGATCTGCATGCCCCGGATCGGACGGTCTGTCTAATCGCTAGCCGCTAAGCCCTTGTTTTTCTAACCCCTACACCCTGCACCCGATCCCCTGCACCCTGGCGTCATGCCCCACTTCACCATCCCGACCAATCGCAAGCGCGAGATCGTCGACATCACCGACGCGGTAGCCGCCCTCGTGCCGGCAGCCACCGGAATCGCCTTCGTCAACGTCCTGCACACCACTGCAGCCCTGACCGACATCTGAAGATAAGGTAGGGGAATCGGGGTTGCGCCCACGATCCATTCCCAGGGAAGCGATCCGTGG
>CAVUQN010000022.1:0-97584 GCA_963743515.1 uncultured Actinomycetota bacterium | reverse complement strand
TAGGTTTCTCGTGGCTGACGCGCCGTGAGATCTTCTGACCTGCGGTTTCACGTATACGTCCCACCTGTGTGTCGTCGGCTTTGTCCCATGGTGCTGTCGTTTTCCTCGGCGTCACGGGTGCGGCGTGTGGATCGTGGGCCGCGGCTTGGTGCGCTGCGCCGGTGAGTGAGTAGAAGGTGCGTCGGCGTCCGGCGCCTGGCCGGTCGGCACGGGTTTCGAGGCGGCTCGTGAGCCAGCCTGCTGCTTCCAGGCGCTTGAGCTGCCTGTAGACGGTGTGGAACTGGATGCCGGTGGCGGTGTGGATCTGGCCTGCGCAGGTCTCACGGCTCGAGTGGGAGAAGAGATGCTCCAGAAGGGGCAGCATCGGTGGAGGAACGTGAAAGTGGCCGAGGGCCGGATGGTTCGGGTGGAGAACGGTCAGTGCGGCGCGTTCGCCGTCGATGACTGCTATTGCGGCGGCGACTGTCTCCTGATCCGGCAAGGGTTCGATCTTCGACCCGAGAGCCTCGCGCATGAGCCGCTGGACGTCGGGGCCGTTGAGATCCCGCAGAAGCGATCTTCCGCGGTTGGTCGGGCGCTGTGGAGCGTGGCGGACTGAGCGGTGGAACAGCTCACCTCCGACGGCCTCTTCCAGTCGGCCGAACTGCATGGCGAGTCGCGGGGGCGTGGATGTGAGGTATTCGGCGGTGGCTCGGAGCGTGGGGAAGGCCATGTGGATCTGGAAGCGACGGAGACGGACCCAGCCGTGCAAGGTGCCTTCCACTGCCGCTCGGATGTCGCGGGGCACCGAGTCATCCAGCTTCGCGTTGAGCGCTGTGATGCTGCGTGGGCCGAACGGGCGTCGGGGGATGCCGAGATTCTCGAGGTGCCGGATGACGACGGTGCCGCTGGTGCCGATCTCTTTGGCGATGTCGTCGACGCCGCGCTTGTGGTCGAGATACTGCTCGCGGAGCCACTGCTCGTCGTCAATGGTGTGAGGGCGGCTTCCGCGGAAGACCGTGACGCCGAGGTCCTTGGCGTGCTGGATGACGTGTTTCTTCGGGATCCCGTGGCTCTTGGCGATCATATGGAGAGGCGTCTGGCCTTCCGTGTACTCGCGCTTCAGGAAGTCGGGGGTCAGGATGGTGCGTCGTCGCTCGTGGAGGCGCCAGCTACCGAGTGGAGAGGCGGGGTCGGTGACGTCGGTGAGCGCTTTCTGCCAGGTATTTCGGGCAGCGTCGCTCATGGACTGGAGATCCGCAGCGGTCAGCGACTCCACCAGCAGTGAAAGGCACTTGTCGACCTTTGCGAAGATCTGGCCGGGGGCCATCCGCTGGCTGACGGGGAGGGAGTCGAGCCGGTCCTGACCCCGCAGCAGAGGATGCCCCTGGGGGAGAGCAAGGGGAGAAAGGCCACCGAGGCCGGTCCCACAGACCGTCCTGCGGCCGGTCCGGCGCATGCAGTGCCCGGGCGGGTGCAGGTGGACGGGCCGGGGCAGGAACACGCGGGGTTCAGTGCGGCATCCGGGGCAGTGGGTGTGCAGGAGCACCTGGTGCTTGGTGCAGGCGAAGGTCCAGGGCAGCCACCAGCGTGTCGGAAAGCGTCCTTGTTGCTCGGTGAGGCACTGCGGGCAGAACCGCCAGTGGGGCGCCCGGGGGGCGAAGAGGGCGGCCGGAACGGCGGATTGCTCAAGGGCCCCTGCGGGCAGGTTCAGTTGCTTCCTCAGCTGCTGGAACATCTGTGGGGACAGACCCACGAGGAGGTAGTGGGTGCGTTCTTTCTTCGGCAGCCCGAGGGCGTCCAGTAGCGCGGACAGCGGTGTCCAGGAACGGCGGGCGAGTGCCTCCAGCCAGCTGTCCAAGCTCTCGCCGGGCTGTGGGATGACGCGGATCGCCAGGGTGCGGAGTTCTCTCACGATGCCTTCTTCCGGTTCTGACCGGGCCGGCTGACGAGCCGACCGGCGTCGAGAGCGTCGTGGTACTCCTGTCGGGCCCGCTCGGATGCGGCGTCGTTCTTCACCTGGTCCAGCAGCTTCGTGTCCAGGCGCTCGACGCCGGTGCGTACGGCTCTCTGGCAGCCGCGGTTGATCAGAGTCATGAGCGAGCCGATATGGCCGGTGCTGCGGGCGAAGAGATAGTCGGACAGGTCGTCCGCGATCATGCCGGGGTACTTGTTCGCGAGGATGACGCGTTCCTCGATCGCGAGGAGGGTGTCGCGCCAGTCGCAGCGTCCCTTCTCGGTCTTGATGTCGAACGGTTCCATGCCCAGCCGCGTCGTGCGGCGTCCGGTCTGGGCGAGGACCGCGTTCTCGTAACTGGCTCCCTCGCTGAACAGGCCCCGGTCTTCCAGACCGACGCCCACCATCAGCAGGGTCACTGGGAACTCGTTGGCGATGTACTTGAAGTGGTTGCTGACCTCGATGCCGCTCTTGTTCCGCCACTTCAGGAAGTGCAGATCGTCGACGATCAGCAGCTTCGTCTCCGCGGACAAAACGGAATCGAGAGCGCGGTAGCCGAAGTCGGCGGTCGTGCCGCGGTGACGCCCGGGGTGACTGAAGTACTCCAGGATGGCCCGGTTGAAGTCACGCATTCCGGTGTTGCTCGTCAAGCCGACGCGGCAGACCGGCCAGCGCTCCTGGCCGTCGTCGGTGTACTTGCCTTCCTCCTGGATGACGCGGCGGTGGAGCTTGCGGGCGAAGGCGAGCACGGCGGTGGTCTTGCCCAGCCCGGGGAAGGCATCGAGGGCGATCCCGCCCTTGACCTTGTCGCCTTCCTGGTCGTTGCTGTCGAAGATGTCCCAGAGATCTTCGTGCAGGGCTCTCATCTGCGGGGTGTCCAGCGGGCCGAGATTCGCATGCCACCTGCGGCGAGCACGGTTGTATTCGGCGAGCGCCTCCTCGCACAGCTTCTTCAACCGCTGACGGGACAGCAACTCCGGACGGATCCGGCGCGGGGCGTCGGCGAAGCGGCCGAAGCCTTCCTTGCGGGACAGCGTGAGGTGGTCCAGCCGGGAACGCAGATCGGCTTCCTCGGCCAGGGCCCGGGTTGTCTTATTCATCGTCATCGACGTCCTTCAGAGCCGTGGCGTAGAAGTCGAGTTCCTCGTCCAGTTCCTCCAGAGCGTCAGCGTCGTCATCGCCCTGCTCGGCCTCGCCGGACTCGATGGCCGGCGCCGAGGGCTGTTCGGGAAGGGACAGCACGCGGGCGACCGAAGGCAGGACGTCGACCCCGGAGGCCTCTGCCGCGGGCAGGTCCACGGCGGCCTGTTCGCGGGACAACCGCAGGGCCATGCGCCGCTCGACCAGGGAACTGCCGAGCCCGAGATTCCACCGCTCCAGCAGCAGCGCGACGGCGAGCCGGTCGTTGGGGTAGGTGTACTGGTGGGCGGCCAGGCGCCGGGCGAACTGCAAAGCCTCCTCGCTCAGCGGCATCTGGAGACTTGGCGCGTGTTCCCAGTGCAGCGTGTGCCACTTGCGCTCGGCGTCGCGGAAATAGACGCGGGTGACGTCATCGGGGTCGGCGAAGAACTCAAGCCGCCGCTGGGACAGCGCGATGTCCGACCCGGCCATGTCCCGCAGCCCGTCGAGCCCCGGACCGTCGTAGCGGCGTCCCCTGATCTCGACCCCGTAGTGCTGGACGGTCCGCATCGTGACCTCCAGGAACTCGTAGGCCAGATTCGGATCGCGGGGCACTTCGATGTAGCCGGCCCGCGCGAGACCGTGCTCGAACATCGCCGCCGGCGACAGGTCCACACTCGGCAGGTGCGGATCGACGAGGCCACTGTGCGGCCTGCGGTGATACACACAGGCCACCCACTCGCGGATGATCGCCTCAAGCTCGTGCAGGAAGAAGAAGGCGTCCTTCTCGGGGTTGAGTCCCCGCGAATGGATGTCGGGCCCCTTGTAGCCGGGCAGCACCTGCAGCACGTCTTCCCGCACGGTCCTGAAGAACCTCTCAACCGGGCCCTTGTCCCGACCCGTCCGTAGCCGGGCCGGCTGGATCGACATGCCCAACCGGCGGCAGACGCTGGTCAGATGGGCAGAGAGATAGATCTTGCCATGGTCGACGATGACCGTCTCCGCCGCCAGGGCCGGGCCGACGACGCCCGTGACGGGGCCATGGACCGCCTCGGCATCCACCAGGACGCCGCGAGGGATCCCGTGATCAGGCCATGCCGCTTCCTTCGGCCAGGTCTCCGGGACGGGCCGGGGCCGGTAGGTCTGGAACAGGACGGCCGCCGCGTCGACGGCCTTCGTCGACACCGGCGTGACGCGGATACCGGTGATGCAGCGGGTGTACCAGTCCATCGCGACGGTCAGCTCCGCCTGCACCCACTTCAGCGTGACCGGGTCGAAGGCGAAGACATCCAGTCGCGTGGTGTCCATCAGCACGTACTCGCCCGGCCGGGTGGGCCGTAGCTTCCCGTAGACGCCAGCGGGACGATCCGCGATGTCACGGTTGCGTTTCGTACTCAGCCGGAACGTCGGATGGCGCCGGTCGAGCTCGTGCATCCACCGATACCCCGCCGTCCTCTTCGGCAGCGGCACCGCCTTGGGCCCGAAACGCTCCTCCAGCCGAGCCTGCACCCGCTCAAGCACGAGTTTGATCGAGGGCCGGGACTCCTCCTCGTACTCGCCCAGAACCTCTTCAGCCACCTCCACCCAGCGCGGATCGGCTTGGGCCAGGCCGCCCTCGGCCTGGACCTTCTTCGGGACGAGCCCCACCTCACCGCTCTCAAGGAACGCGCGTGCCCAGCGCTCCACCGACCGCACGGTCACACCCAGCTCGGCAGCTTTGGCCGCATACCGCTTCCCCAGCGAAAGTCCGGGAGCGTACTCAGACCGTGGCTCACCGGGCCGTGCCAACTCCTCGGATCCCGAGCGGTAACCCGTCAGGGTCTCCCGGACGTGCTCGGCCCGTTCCAGAACGTCGTTGCGTTCCTCCTTGGTCAGCCGGGCCAGGACGACGCAGACCAAGTCCCCGTCGTCGGCGGCCGGCCCCGAGTCCGTGGGGATCACCTCAGCCCGGTCCGAGGTCAGCAGTTCCCGTACCGACATCCGCACCAGGCGGTCACGGGCGTCCTTGAGGATGACCTCCATGCCCGTGGCCAGGCTTGCGAACTCCACGACCTCGACCGTCTCGCCGTCGAGCCGAAAGCGTGTGCCGACGCCAAGCCGTGTTCCCGCCCCGCTCATACGGCCCTCCTCAGCACGTGCCCCGAACTGAGCGGCCGGTCCAGATCCGTCGTCACGTGCCCCGACCACAGCAGGTGCAGCACCGCCGACTTCACCAGCGGCCGGGGGCAGTGGGGCAGCAGCCCGAATGCCTCTCCCAGCGACCGTCCCTCCAGTTCACCGGCCCGCAGGCCGTCCAAGATGTCTGGATCGAACAGCCAGTCCCTGCGGTAGCCGGCGAGGAAGCGGACGTTCTCCAGCTCATGAGGATCCGGCTCGCTCCAAACCTCGTAACGCCACCCGCGGGAGGCGACCGCCGCGCGAGTCCATGCGAACGTGAACGCGACCTTCGGCCGTTCCAGCCGATGCCGCGGCTTGACATCCACGACCACCGGCCCGTCATCCGTCAGCAGCAGATAGTCCGGGATGTGCCGTCGCAGCTTGCCCTCAACCACTGCCTTGAGAAGGAAAGGCTGAGCGACGACGTGCCGGATGTTCGGCGTGAAGTCCGCGAACAGCAGCCGTGCCAGTTCCAGCCGCGACTCGTAGATCACGTGGTCGCGAACCGTCGCCGCCCAGTACGTGCCCGAGTAGTGCTGCTGGCCCTTGTACCAGCGGAACGTCCGCCACGGGTGTGCGTGCCGCAGGAGATCGAGCGGCGCGGACGCCCACTCCAAGTCCTCCATCACACACTCGTCGGCCTGCCGGAGACTCACTTGTAAAGACGTAGCCAGATCTGTCGTGCTCACCGGACCCCTAGCCTTGCGTTCTCCAGGGCGGCCTGACCGGCCGCCGAACGCTGCTGGCATGCCCCGGTCGTCTGCGTTGATGACGACCGGGACGGTCCGGTACACGAAGAGTGGAACTGCTTGAGTTAGAGGCATGAATCCCGCTCACTTGTCGTATCCGACACGGCTACGACACCCCCGTGCGGAATCCGACACTAGGAACGGGATCCCACAGACGCGCTGCGTGTCCGGTTCTCGGCGTCGTGGATGGTGCGGGCGGCGTTGATGAGCCCGATGTGGCTGAAGGCCTGGGGGAAGTTGCCCAGGGCGTCGCCGGTGAGCGCGTCGGCCTCTTCGGCGAGCAGGCCCACGTCGTTGGCGTGGGCCAGTACGGCGTCGAAGACGTCGCGGGCCGCGGCGATCTCGCCGATCAGTGCCAGGGCCTGGGCCAGCCAGAAGGTGCACAGCAGGAAGCAGCCCTCCTGGCCTTCGAGTCCGTCGTCCAGGTAGCGGCGGACCAGGCCGGAGGGGCCGGCGAGCGCGGCCTGGACGGCGAGGACGGTGGAGCGGGTCCTCGGGTCGTCGCCGGGCAGGAATCCGACGATCGGCAGCAGCAGGGCCGAGGCGTCCAGGGCGGTGCCGCCGAAGGTCTGGGTGAAGGAACCCAGGTCCTGGTTCCAGCCCCGGTCCAGGATGGCCTCGCGGATGCGCTCGCGGGTCTGGCGCCAGTGCTCGACGCGGTCGTGGGCGTGCAGGGCCGGGGCCATGGCGATGGCGCGGTCCAGAGCGACCCAGCACATGAGTTTGGAGTGCAGGAAGTGTCGACCTTCCCCGCGGACCTCCCAGATGCCCTGGTCGGTCTCGTTCCAACGTCGTGCGGCGGTCTCGGCGGCCTGGAGCAGGAAGGCGCGGACGGATGGTTCGAGGTCGACGTCCTTGTCGAGGGTCTGCTGGGCGGCGTCGAGGAGTTCGCCGTAGACGTCGAGTTGGCGCTGGTTCCAGGCGTCGTTGCCGACCCGGACGGGGGCGCTGTCACGCCAGCCGGCCAGATGCCCCAGGGTGCGTTCGCTGAGGTCGTGCTCGCCGCCGATGCCGTACATGATCTGCAGGTCCGCCCCGCGGTCGAGCTGGGTGGCGGCGGCCCGGGTGAGGAAGCCGAAGAACTCGGCCTCCTCCTTGGCACAGGCGGACGTGGCCAGGGCCTGGAGGGTGAGGCTGGCGTCGCGGACCCAGGTGTAGCGGTAGTCCCAGTTGCGGGAGCCGCCCACGCTCTCCGGCAGGGAGGTGGTGGCGGCGGCGATGATCGCCCCGGTGGGGGTGTAGGTCAGGGCCCGCAGGACGCGTCCGCTCATGGCGACCTGGTCGCGCCACGGGCCGGTGTAGCTGCTGTGCAGTTCGGACCAGGAGCGCCAACTCTCGGCGGTCCCGCGCAGTCGACGGCGGATCCGCCGGGTGCTCCAGGGAGGTGTGTCGGGTCCCCAGCCGGGCGCGCAGTGCAGGGCCTGGGTGAGTCGCTCGCCGGCCCGCAGGATCGCTTCGCCGTACGCGCTGGAGCCGTCGACGCCCAGCGGGACCGACGTGGACAGGGTCAGCGTCTGGACTCCTCCCTCGGCGCGCAGAACGCCGTCCCGCGCCGAGAGCAGCGGGTGGACGAGTCCGAATTCCGGGCGCGGTTCGAACCGGACGCTCATGGCCACAGTGCCTTCAGTACAGGTGGCCTCGCGCAGCAGGACACCGGGGGAGTCCGCGGCCAGGCGGTGCCCGCGTTCGCGGCGACCCAGCGCCAGTGCGTCCCGGAGCACCACGGTCCCGGTGCCGGTGCGGAAGGTGGTCTCCAGAACAAGCGTCCCCGGCAGGTACCTGCGGGTGCCCCGGCTCGGCTCACTGGGTTGCACCGACCAGTGCCCCGCGCGGTCGTCGAGCAGCCGAGCGAAGACCGCCGGGCTGTCGAACCGGGGCAGGCACAGCCAGTCCACCGAGCCGACGGAGCTCACCAGGGCGGCGGAGCGGCAGTCGGACAGCAGAGCGTAGTCACTGACCGGCCGTGAACTCACCTGCGCGCGCTCCTCATCCTGCACATGGGACCACTCAAGCAGCACAGTGCGTTCCTCGCATCGCGACGACGGCGCTTCGAATGGCCTTCCCTCCGGCTGCGTCGTCCAGGGGCCGAGGGCATTCGTTCCGGCCTACGCTGCTGTCGGGTCAGCAAGGCGGTAGGGCATACTCCGGCCTCGGCAGCACGACCGGCATCGGCGCACTCCACCGCCGTGCCGACCTCCCGGCGGCCCCGTCCCACTGAGCCGGACCGCCGCCGTCCGTCAGGCCCTCCGGCCGGGGGCCGTCACGATGGGAGCAGGGGACTGCAGCGTCGGGACTCAGTGCCGCGTCCCGCTGGCGCCCAGAGCTCAGTCGGACCCCTCGCCGCCGATGGCGAGTCGGAGGCAGGGACGGCGTCGCGCGGGGCGTACAGGGTCAGCCGGTAGGTGTGCGCGCTGCCCTCGGGTGGGCAGGGGCCGTCGTAGCTGGCCTCTGCGGGTGCCGACACTTTCAGTCAGCGAGACTGAAAGTACTGGTCGCAGGCCCGCCCGGATTTTCGGCACCCACAGCGTCGGGTGGGCACTGTGCTCGGGCCGCCATCTGCGGCCACGGTCACAACCGCTGAGCTGCAGCGATGACTTTACGAGCCCGACACGCATGAGCCCGACACTCACAGGGCAAATTGGACATATTGCGATGTGTGTAGTTACCATAACTATAGTTACCGTAATGGTGGACGGCTCTGGAGGATGGTCTCGTGGTTGTGCTGCCTCGCCCAGTGGAGATGTTCGATCGTGAGCGGGAGTGGAGTGCACTGTCGGCCTTCGCCACCGATGGTGCTCCGGGTGCGACCTTGGGGGTGGTCTCGGGTCGTCGGCGCCAGGGCAAGACGTTTCTGTTGCGAGCCCTGTGCCAGGCGACTGGGGGCTTTTACTTCGCGGCCGAGGAGGCGACCGATGGCGAGTCGCTGCGGCAGATCGGTGCCGCAATCGCGGACCACCTGGGGTCGCCTGCGCCGCTGTCCTTCGACAGTTGGCACCAGGTCGTGGACGCGCTGCTGTCCCTGGGGCGTGAGTACCCGGTCCCGGTGGTCATCGATGAGTTCCCCTACCTGGCCCGTGCCAACCCGCGGCTGCCCTCGATCATCCAGAACGCCCTCGCACCCCTGCGCGCGGAACGTGACCGGAGCCGGGCCCGACTGCTGCTCTGTGGATCGGCAATGTCCTTCATGGGTCGGCTGCTCAGCGGCAACGCTCCGCTCCGGGGCCGAGCGGGCCTGGAACTCATGGTCCCCACGCTCGATCACCAACTCGCCGCGCAGTTCTGGGGAGTGGATGACCCGGTCACTGCGCTGAAGGTCAATGCGATCGTCGGAGGTACACCGGCCTACCGCCGCGAGTTCGCACGCGACGACGTCCCGGCCGGGCCCGAGGACTTCGACCCCTGGGTACTGCGCACCGTGCTGTCGCCGACCAGTCCGCTGTTCCGCGAGGCCCGCTATCTACTGGCCGACGAGCCGGACCTGCGCGACACCGCCCTGTACCACTCAGTGCTCGCGGCGATCGCCGGCGGCAATGCCAACCGCGGCGGCATCGCCTCGTACCTGGGGCGCAAGTCCAGCGATCTCGCCCATCCGCTGACGGTCCTGGAGGACTGCGGGCTGATCACCCGCGAACCCGACGTCTTCAAGGACAACCGGACCAGCTTTCGTATCAACGAACCACTGGTCACCTTCTATCACGCCGTCATGCGCCCGATCTGGTCTGATCTGGAGCACACGCGCGACGCGGGCCGCCTGTGGGAGCGCGCGCAGCGTCGCTTCACCGGCAACATCCTGGGCCCGCACCTGGAGTACGTTTGCCGGCACTGGACTCGGCACTTCGCCCCTGAGGATTTCCTGGCAGACCTGCCCAACAGGGTGGGCTCGGGGACGGTGAACGATCCGGCCCGGCGCACCAGTCACGAACTGGATGTTGTGGCCTACGGCCTAGACGACGAGAACCGCTCACCGATCCTGGCTATCGGGGAGGTGAAATGGGGTGAGGTCATGGGGCTAGGGCATCTGGAGCGCCTCGTCCGGATCCAGGCACTCTTGGTGGCCCAGGAGCGATACGGCGCCGCGGACGCGCGCCTCGTCTGCTACAGCGCGACCGGTTTCACTGACGACCTCCGCGACCGAGCAGTTACCGACGCCGGCGTCGTCCTGATCGGGGCAGCGGACCTGTATCAGTGACTGGGAGCAACGGGTGCCGAATCGCAGCCGAAGGGTCACGAACGATGCTGAACCTGTTGGGAGCGGCGGCGAACGGTTCCCTAATTGGAGGGCGATGCTGGGGGTCAGGGGGTCGCAGGTTCAAATCCTGTCGTCCCGACCAGCATTCGTGCAGGTCAGAGGCCGTTTCCGCCGAAAGGCGGGGGCGGCTTTTTTTCGTGTGGTGGTCGCATTGTGGTCGTGAACGGTCGTTCACGCGGCCTGGGTTGCTGCGGTCGCACGGCGTCTGAACAGGCCTTTCCAGGCGTGGGGGCGTGCCGGGGTCGGGGCGGCTGTCGCATGGTTGTCGCGCTCGGCCGCGCGCAGGAGACGGGCGACGGCTTCAACTGCTTCGCGGGCGGCCTTGGGGGTGGGGTCGCTGATTGAAGTTCCCCCAAGGCCGGGTAGTTAGCGTTTTCGCAGGTCACGCAAGGGGTTCGGCGTCTGTGTGATTGCCGCGTAGCGGCCCGTGCGGACTCTCTTGATCATTCCGCGCTCGGTCCAGCGGGCGAGTTGGCGATAGGTGGCGACGAGGGTGACGTCGCCGAGGAGTTCGGCGATCTCCCGCGAGCGCCAGAGCCGTTCGGGTTCTGCCTGCAGGATGGCCATGACACGTGCCATGCGGCTGCCGGTGTCCTCGCGGATGGTCGTCGTGGGCAGTGCGGGCTGCGGTGGTGGGGGTGGCAGGAGGGTGATCGTCGTCGAGGTCACGACCTTGCTGCCGTCGGGGCGGCCGTCCAGTTTCCTTTCCGCGTAGCGGGAGATGGGCGACTTCACCTTGCGGGTGCTGACACGGGACCGCCGTGCGGGCAGGAGGGCCGACAGAACTCGGCGGCCGATCTCCCCGATGCCCTGCTCGAAGATTCCTTCCGCACCTGTCAGCAGTTCGCGGGCGGCCTGGAGGGCGATGGTGAAGCCGCAGCGGTCGGGATCGGTGCCCGGCCTGGACTCCGCCGCCTCCACCATGGTGCGGCGCAGAAGCTGGTAGAGGGTGAGCAGGGCCCACATCTCCTGCTCGACGCCGACCGGGTCGTGGGAGCGCAGGACGCGTCCGTGCAGGATGGTGTGGCGCAGGGCGTAGTAGGCGCTCTCGTGCTCCCAGCGCTCGTGATAGAGGTGCACGAGGCAGTCGGCCGGGTATCGGCGGGCGTCCAGCAGTGTGGTTGCCAGACGGTAGGAGCCCTCGAAGGTGCTGCCATCGGTGCAGGTGACGCTCACCCGGGCTTCGATGATGCGCACCGGGACGCCGCCGATGACCGAGAGGTACGAGGAGTCGGCGAGCGGCTGGAGGACCGGTGGGCGGCGGCGCTGGGAGATGCGGCCCAGGACCCGTGCGCCGGTGGCGTGCACGGTGGCGAGGAAGTCGTTGCCGTCAAAGCCCCGGTCCCACAGCACCAGCATCTCGGGGCCCAGATGGTGCGACAACCTGGTGGCGTACGAGGTCTCGCCCTCCCGGGTGGGGCCGAAGACCGCTCCGATCACGGCCCGGGTTCCGGTCTCGACCAGCGTCATCAGCTCGACCTGGGGATAGCCGCCGTGCGGGGATCGCCCCAGCCAGCCCCGGTTGCGCTCGCTGTCGGGCACCTTGATCGAGCTGCAGCCGTCGAACGACACCGTCCGATACGGGCCGAACCGTATCCCTGGCGTGGTCGGCTGGGCCAACGGCCCGGCCAGCACCTCGAACAACGCCCGAACCGGCGCGCTGCCGAGTCTGCGGCGCAGATCACGAAGCGCCTTCGTGCTCGGGCAGGCGATCGGCATCCCCGACAGGCCGGCGGTCAGCTTGTCCCAGACCAGCCGGCAGCCGATCTCGGGAAACAGGCACATCGCCAGGAGGAAGTAGACGCCGACCCGCGAGGGCAGATCACGTAGCCGCCGCTGCACAGTTCCGGTCTCGGACAGGACCGCGTCGACCAGCTCGAACGGCATAGTCGGCGTCAGCTCTCCCAGATGTCCGGGAGCGAACCGGCCCGCGGCCACGGTCACCGTACGGGTGATGGCCGTCAGTGCCGACGGCGAGACACAATGAACAGGCAACGGAGCTCCTCGCGGGACAAGCTGTCTTGAACGACTGCCTGTACCAACGAGCTCCGTTGCTCCACGTTGATGTCCCGTCAACACCCCTTGCGTGACCTGCGAAAACGCTAACTACCCGGCCTTGGGGGAACTTCAACCACCCAGCTCGCCCGCAACCTCGTCATGGACCTACAGGACGCCGGCAGCAGGGCCGCGTTCATGATCCGCGACCGCGACTCCAAATTCACCGCTGCCTTCGACGCCGTCCTTACCGACGCCGGGATCCAGATCGTCCTCAGCGGCATCCAGACACCGCGGATGAACGCGGTCATGGAGCGCTGGGTGGGAACCTGCAAGCGCGAGCTCCTGGACCGGACCTTGATCTGGAACCAGACACACCTCCTGCACGCACTCCGCGAGTTCGAGGACTTCTACAACGGGCACCGGCCCCACCGCACCCTTCGCAGCGCTGCTCCGCTGCGACTGCTGCCCGACTCCATCGCCGAACCCACCCGACTGGAACACTTGAGCATCCGACGGAAGGACCGGCTCGGGGGAGTACTCCACGAGTACCAACATGCTGCCTGACCAGGGCGGATGAAAAGTCGGCACCCACAATGCCGTGATGCGCGCCCCGCTGGATGCCCGCACCACCTGGTTGACCGTCTTCCGCCTGCCACCGTACACACCCGGCCTCAACCCGACCGAAGGCGTCCGGGCCCACCTGAAGAAGAGGCTGGCCAACCTGGCGGCCTGCACCATCCGCCAACTCGCCGCCAAGGCCCGCACCCGGCTCAAGAAGATGCAGTACCGCCCCCGACCTCCTCAACGGCTTCATCCGAGAGACCGGCCTGATCTTCACCACGACGTGACGTCACCCCGAACCGCAAGCCTCAGCAGCACCACCACGGCTGACGTCCTGCAGCGCATGTGGGCCTCCTGGTACCGCGGATCGGTGGTTCGCACCCCGCGCTACCAAGAGGCCCTGCCATCATGCGGCTGACCAACACCAGCTCACCTGACCGGGAACCCCCGGTCAACTGATCCGAGCTGCCGAAGGGTCAGCACACAGCTTCTGGCTCGATCCCTCTAACGGCCCCAACCATGGTTGTGGCCCCAGCCACGGCCGCCGTCGTGGCCCCAGCCGCGGTCGTGGCCCCAACCGTCGTGGTCGTGGCCCCAACCGCCGTCGTGGTCGTGGCCCCAGCCACCATCGCGGCCCCAGCCACCGTCGTGGTAGCGGCCACCATCGTGGCTCTGAATGCTGAGGGCCCGCTCCTGGCTGGTTGCTTGGGTGATGGTTGCCTGGTGTGCGGCAGCCGGGACCGCCACGGCGGCGCCGGCTGCGCTGACGACTCCGAAGGCAGCGAGGGCGGCGACGGTCGCGGACAGCATCGCGGCACGTCGTGCGGACTGGGAGAGTGACACGGATTCCTCCAAAGGGGGGACGAAGACCGAGTGGGGCGGTCGCTGTGCACAGCTGGCCGCGTGAGCTCACAGATCAAGGGATAGCCCCCTCGGGTTCGTGACAGGCACACTCACCCATTTGAGGGCGCGTCCGCAGGCGGGTGGCGGTACGTCTGCCGCCGGTCCACGCTTCTCGGGCGGGTCGGACACGAGGATTGCCAGGCACGACCGCACCCGACCCCCGCACGGTGCGCGACCGCTGCGGCGTCTCGACAACGTCCTCGCTGTTCGCCTGACCCGAGCCCGGCGCGACGAGTGAGACCAGCAGGTGGGAGAGGCTGAACAGGACAGCGAAGGCGGTGACTGCGACACCTGCCACCGTGAGCGGGATGTCGACCTTCACCGCCAATTCTCGGTACGGCGCCCGCTTGGCGTACGCGTCCAGCCGCTTGACCCTGCCCCGGCGCTGAGGGTCTCCGGGCCTTCGTGGGAGGCGGTCAGCCGACCCGGTCGCCGGACCCGCCAGCGGTCGGCGAAGATCACCGACCGTCGGCCTGTCAGGTGGACTACCCGCACAAGGAGCTGATCACCAGGCTCCCGGCGGACACATGCGAGATCTGCGGGGCCACCGGTGATGTCCAGGTGCATCATGTCCGGGCCCTGCCCGATCTCGCTCGTGCTGGATGGCCGCCGTCCGACTGGGCGCGCGTCATGCTCGACCGGCGGCGCAAGACCCGCACGAACGGCCGGATCACCCACGCCGTGATCACTGGAGAGCCGGATGACCAGGAAACTGTCATGTCCGGTTCGGCGGGAGGCCGCGCGGAAAAGGACCTGCCACGGGCAGGCACCTCGCCGTGCGGCCGACCCAACCCGCCTGGCTCCACCAGTTCAAAAGTCTCCGCTCCCGCTACGAGCGACGCGCAGACCTCCACCAAGGCCTGCTCGAACTCGCCTGCAGCCTCATCTGCCTCCGCCGCCTACGCCTCTCATCCTGAAAAGATCAGTTACGTGCGCCGGGCGGGCAGCCCGCGCCGGCTCCCCCCGCCCCCGTGCGTGACCCGATCAGGTGCGTGGGCGCGCCCGTCGGCGCGGACAGGAGAACACTTAACTCGGGTAGGCCTCGACGAAAGCGAGAACGGCATGGGTATATTCCGAGCCTTCGGCCCAGGGCGTGGGACAGCCCCCGCCCACCTCCTCGCGGTCGGGTGCGCCGCGGCCCTGTGCGTGGCCGCCACGGCCCCGGCCGCCACGGCCAGCGGCAGAACCGTGGGCAAGCCCACCATCGTGCTGGTGCACGGAGCCTTCGCGGACGCCTCCAGCTGGAACGGGGTCGTCGAGCGCCTCCAACGCCGCGGCTACACCGTGATCGCCCCCGCCGACCCGCTGCGTGGGCTGTACAGCGACTCCGCCTATATCGCCTCCGTGCTGGACAGCATCCCGGGTCCGGTGGTCCTGGTGGGGCACTCTTACGGCGGTGCTGTGATCAGCTCGGCCGCCGAGGGCGACCCCCGTGTGACGTCGCTGGTGTACGTGTCGGCGCTGATGCCCGACGTGGGTGAGAGCGGCATGTCACTGACCCCCAGGTTCCCCAGCGAATTGGGCACGGCCACCAGGTCCGTCCCCTACCGGGCCGACGGTGTCAGCGGGACCGACCTGTATCTCAAGTCCGACAGGCTCCGCCCAGTCTTCGCCGCCGACCTGCCGGAGAGCACCACCAGGATCATGGCGGCAACCCAGCGGCCCGTGGCGACGACCGCGTTCTCGGAGCCGGCCAAGGCGGCCGCCTGGAAGCACATCCCCTCGTGGTTCCTCGTCGCAGAGCAGGACAAGACCATCAACCCCGACCAGGAGCGCTTCGAGGCGAGGCGCGCGGGCTCGCACACGGTCGAGATCAACTCCTCGCATGTGGCCATGATCTCCCACCCCGACGCGGTCACGGCCCTTATCCTGCAGGCCGCCACGGCGGATCCTGCCCGCGCGTCGCTGGCCGCCACGGGGGCCGCTCCCGGCGACGCCTGGACCGCACTCGTCGGCATCGGGATGGCCTCGCTGACCACGGGCGCGGGAGCCGTCCTCCTGAGCCGCCGGCTCAGGAGGACGGCCGCCTGACCGTACAGGGACGCCGGAAAGCGCTGCGCTGGTCACCTCGGAGATCCTGCTGGCCAAATGCGGTTCAGGCCGCGAGTGTGAGGCGGGTGAGGTGGCTGGTACGGGTGTGGTCGAGGGGTTGGTTGTTCCACCAGGCGTCGAGGCGTATGAGGTTGAGGGCGACGGCGGAGTAGACGTGTTCGAGGTGGGTCTTCGCGAGCCCGCGATAGCGGGCCCGGCGGTTGCCGGTGACGGCGGCGGCCTGGCGGATGGTGCCCTCGATGCCGGCCCGCAGGGCGTACTTGGCCTGCCAGTCGGTGTCCTGCTGGGCGGCGTGGTTCGCGTCGATCAGTTCACTCAGTTCGCGTGGACGCAGGGTGAGCTGGCGGCCCCAGCGTGTGGCGTTGGTGCAGGCCGCTCTGACAGGGCAGGGGCCGCAGTCGGCCTCGTCGAAGCGGACGACGACCTGTAGGGCTCATTTATTCGTCGCTGCTGTTCAGGCGGCATAGCGGTACTCGTTGATCGCTCCTCCGAGGATGCGGGTGCGCAGCAGTCGGGGGTTGCGGATGTCGATGGCGGGTGGTGTCTGCTGCGAGGCCTCGGGCGGCAGGTGCCCGCGGGATCGGTGCGGTCTATGCCGGTTGTAGTGGTCCGCGAACTCGGCGAGGACCTTGGTGGCGTGGGATGCGTTCACGATGAGGACGTGGTCGAGGGCTTGGCGGCGGATGGTGCCGATCACGCGTTCGCAGTGGGCGTTCATCTTGGGAGCGCGTAGGGCGCTGAGCAGGACTTGTGTGTCCTCGGCGGTGAAGACGGCGTCGAAGGAGGAGGTGTACTTCGTGTCCCGGTCGCGGAGCAGGAACCTGATCCGTCCGCCGCGATCGGCCAGCGCCGTCGTGAACTCTCGGGCCTGCTGGACCGCCCACTGCCCGGTTGGGTGCGTGGTGACGGGGGTGGGGTGGAGTCGGCGTGTGCCGTGTTCCAGGAAGGCCATGGCGTAGAGGCGTTGCCCCAGCGCCGTGTCGAGATGGAAGAAGTCTGCTGCGACGATGCCCTCGGCCTGGGCGGTCAAGAACTCTGTCCAACTCGGTCCATGACGCCTTGGTGCCGGGTCGATCCCGGCGGCGTGCAGGATGTTCCACACAGTGCCGGACGCTATTGGATGCCCCAGCCGTGCCATCTCACCCTGAATACGCCGATGCCCCCACCTGGGCTTCTCATTGGCCAGGCGCAGGACCAGCTTCTTCAGAGCCGCGGACGAGGGCGGACGGCCGACGCGGGTGCGGCGCGCGGTGTAGTCCCACTTACGGGCGATCAGCTTGCGGTGCCAGGCCAGCAGGGTGCCCAGGGTGACGGGGAAGACGCGGGACCATCGCTGCCGGGGTATCAGCGAGGACAGGGCGGAGAACCAGAACCGGTCCGCCGGTTCGTAGCGCACGGGCGAAGCCAACTGTCGACGCAGCACAGCGTTCTCGTGGCGCAGGACCAGCACCTCCGCCTCCACCGATGCCTCCCGTCGGAGCAGCAGCTCCGGCAGTGACAGGAGTCCTCGAACAGCGCGGTACACCAGCGACACGATCACCGTCACAGCGTCGCAGAGCATCGACCCTCAAGTACCCCACCTGCAGCGATGACTTCTTGAGCCCCTCAGGGTCGGCACGTGCCACGGGTTGTCGCTGCGCACCGCGGGCGGCAGCAGCGACTCGGGCGCGTCCTGGTAGGTGATCGGCCGCAGGAAGCGCCGGGCGGCGGTGGCGCCGACCGAGGTGAACAGCGGGTTGGTCGTGGCCGGCCACGGGCCGCCGTGCTGCATGCTCCACACCACGGCGACCCCCGTCGGCCAGCCGCCGAACAGCACGCGGCCGACCTTGTCGCGCATCTCGTCGATGACACCGCCGTGCAGGTCGAGATCGGCTTCGACGGCGTGGACCGTCGCGGTCAGGGCGCCGGGCAACGTGGCTACGGCCGCCTGCAGTTCGTCGACATCGCCGGAGGTCACCAGCAGCGTCGTCGGTCCGAAACACTCCTCGAGCAGGACGTCGCGGTGCTCGAGCACAGTGTTCAGGTCGGTGTGGAACACCGTCGGCGCGGTTCGCGGCACGCGTCCGTCCGTGTCGGCGTCGGCGGCGCGTCCCCGAACCACGGTGTGCACTCTCGCGATCGTACCGATCGCTTCCGTGTCGCGGTCGAGCGCGGCCGAGATCGACGTGGTCAGCATGCGCCCGCCCACGGCTGCGAACTGCATGGCGACGAGGTCGGGGATGCGGCTGGCCTCGGGCACGAACACCAGCCTGGGCTTCGTGCAGAACTGCCCCTGACCGAGCGTGAACGAGGCGGCGAGACCGGCGGCGAGCTCCTCGCCTGCGGTCGCGTCCCGGCCGGGGCCGATCACCACCGGGTTCACGCTGCCCAGCTCCCAGACCCCGGCCACCGTGTGGTGCTCGAGCGTCCACGGGCACGCGCCGCCGTCGAGCACGGGTCGGGGGATGCCGAACCCGCCCTCGACCGGGCTGCTGCGTCGGGACAGATCGATGACCGGGACACAGGACTCGGCCCGCGTTGCGCCGATGGTGCCGCCTCCAGTGCGGTCGCTCACGGCATGACGGCTTCCGGCCGTTCTCGGACCCGGCCGGGTAAGGTGTTCACGACGTTGGGAGCATTACTCCAGTGAGATTGGCGCATTGATCGACCAGGCCGTTTTGGACTTCGGGTGAGTGCGCTGCGGGGTGGACGGCGCGCGGCTGCTGGTGGTAGAAGTAGCCGCCGGTCACGGTCGCCGCGGGCTCGTCACTCACTGCCAGCCAGGCCTGGGTCATCGGAGCCAGGGAGAGGTCGTCGGGGGCACCGGGGCCGCCCATCCTGGTCGGCACCCAGCCTGGTTCGAGAGCGTTGGACAGCACGTCGGGCCAGTGTCGGGCGACGGCGAACGCCAGCACGACGTCGAAGAGTTTGCTGTCCGAGTAGGCCTGCGCCCCGTTCCAGCGGCGTTTCGTCCACTGGAGGTCCGAGAGCGCGGGGTCGCCGCCGCGGTGCATCCCCGAGCTGAGGTAGACGAGCCGGTCGGGTCGGGTGATCAGGGCGGTCAACACGTAGGGGGCAAGGACGTTGATCGCGAAGACATGGCAGAGCCCGTCGACGGTCTCCTGGCGCCGGGGCTCGCGGTAGCCGACGCCGGCATTGTGGATCACCGCGTCGTAGCGCCCGAGCGAGTTGGCCTGCTCGGCCACCTGGCGCATGCCCTCGATGCCGGCCAGGTCGCCGACGATGACGTGCTCGGCTGCCGGCAGGTGTGCCCGGGCGTCGGCGGCCCGCTGCTCGTTGCGGGCGTGCAGGGTGACGAGGTGTCCGGCGTCGGCGAGCAGTCCGGCCGCCATCAGGCCAAGGCCGTCGCTCGAACCGGTGATCAGTATCCGTGCCATCAGCTCTCCTGGGACGTCATCGGCGGACCAGCTCGACCGGCTCGGCTCTCGTGACCCGGCAGTAGAGATCATGTCGGATGCCGGTTGTATCGATCCGGAGTTCGCGAGTCTGCTCCGCTAGGGGGTGACGGTCGGTCGGCGTTCGCCGACCGACCGCCGTGGATTGAGGCCCTTTCCGGTGCGCGGTGTCCGGGGACTGCGGTCTCGGTCTCGCTGAATCCTTCAGCGACGACCAGGCCCGAGGCGGCCCCGAACGCTTGAAGTTGTGCGAGGCGAGCGTTTGACGGTTCGTTCCCGGGTGATGCCACGGCCAGCGAAGGCGCCTTGCCGGGCCGTTGGGGCGGCGCAGGGTCGGCTTCACCTGAGGATTTCAGCCGCCTGTCAGGCGCGCAGCCGCTCCTGGGTTTGGTGTATGAGTTCGCGTGCCTTCTCGACGTGGGCTCCGACGAGGTGTCCGTCGCGCTTGACGATCTCGCCGCCGACGATGACGGCTTCCACGTCGGCGGGGCCGGCGCCGAGGACCATGACGGCGATGGGGTCGCCGTATCCGTCGAGGTGGGGTGAGCGCATGTCGATGACGGCGATGTCCGCCTGCTTGCCGGGGCTGAGGCTGCCGATCTCGTCGTCGAGCTGCCAGACCCGTGCGCCGTCGAGGGTGGCCAGGCGCAGCATGTCGCGTTGGTGCAGATCGACCGTCGGGACGCGCTCGCCGCGGGCGAGCGCGTCCGCGTTCGCCCGCGACCGCTCTGCGGCCAGGGCCAGGCGCATCTCCGAGAACAGGTCGGTGCCGACCGAGCAGATGGTGTCGATGCCGAACCCCGAGACGATCCCGCGAGCCAGCGCGCGCCCGGTGCCGGGGTAGGTGCCGAACTGCATCAGCATATCGGAGGAGGGCGTGATCGACAGCGTCCCGCCGCTCCCGGCGATCAGGTCGAACTCCTCGTCGGTCAGCATGTTGCCGTGGGCGTAATTGACGTCGGATCCGAGCAGGCCGAACCGCTCGAGCGTGGTGACGGCGTCGGCGGTTCCGGCCATCCCGACGTGCACGGAGATCGGCAGGCCCAACTCCCGTGCGAAGGCGAAGTCGTCGGCGTTTCGCTCCGCCGAGGTGAAGCAGGGTCCGCGCAGGGCCATGCCCATCCGCAGGCGGCCGTTGATCCCGTCGGCGAAGTGCTCGTCACGCATCCGGCGGGCATCGAGCGGGTGCGGCGGGTTCGGCTCTTGGGTGGCCGGTCCGGGACCGCCGTACAGGAAGTAGCCGCGGATCCCGGACTCCTGCAGACCGCGCAGGTTGGCGTCAGCGTGCTCGGCGGACTGCAGGTTGTGCGCCCAGTCGCCGATCGTAGTGATCCCCGCGCCCAGGGCCTGCAGCGCGCCCCAGAGCGTGCCGGCGTAGACGTCCTCGGCGGTGTGCCGCGGCGCGATGCCGGCCAGCACCAACGGGTCGTACCCGGCCCCGGTCACCTGCGGGGTGAAACCGAGGATCGCCCCCTGCCACACGTGCCGGTGGGTATCGACCAGGCCCGGAATCACCAACCGGCCCTGAGCGTCGATCACCTCCGCACCCGGGGAGGCCGCAAGGTGGCGGCCGATCGCGACGATGACGCCGTCGCGCACAAGTACGTCACTGTCCGGCTGATCACCCAGCGCGGGATCCATCGTGACGACGTGGCCCGCTTTGATAAGAAGTTCCTGAGGCACAATGCTCACAACCTTTCCTGATTAGTAGGGCAGGCCTGCCAGCGAGTCCTTGCCGCCTCACTCGTTTAAGCTGAGTTGATTCGCGGCTTCTTCGATGAAATCTGCGACTGCGTAGGGCTGGGAAAGCATGGGCAGGTGGCTGGAGGGCAGCACGAGAGTTTTCGCCCCCACCTTCTCCGCAGTGGCCTTTTCGAGCGCGAAGAGCAGCATGTGGTCGTTCTCGCCGATGATGAACCACGTCGGCTTCCGTCGCCAGGCGGCGGCGGTGATCTTCTCGTCGTTGGAGCCTTGGGCGAACGGGCCCGGGTCGCGTGCAGCAGGGCGACCTCGTCGGCCGGCAGGTCCTGGGCGAAGTGGTCGCGGAAGCCCGGCGCGCTCAGGACCACGTAGCCTCCCGCGCCGTACGGCTTGATCTCCGGTCCGCCGGGCGCCGGCGGGCTGCCCTGCCACCACTCGTTGAAGGACTCACCTGTGTCCGGAGCTGCGGCCGCGATGTAGACGAGCCCAGTCACCTTGGCGTCGTTGCCCGCCTGCGTGATGATCGCGCCTCCCCACGCGTGCCCGACGAGCAGTACCGGGGCGTCCTGCATGCCGATCACCCGCTCGGCGGCGGCGACGTCGTCGGCGAGCGAGCTGAGCGGACAGTGCGCGGCGACTACCGAGAACCCTTTCGCTTTGAGCAGGGGGATTACTTTGGACCAGGTCGACGTGTTCGCGAACGCACCATGGACGAGAACGATGGTGGGCCGATGATCAGACATGAGTCTCCAACCCTTTCGTGACGATTTCGGGTGGGTGCGTCATTGCGGCCCTCGCCGAGTCCTGGGGTGCGGCCGGGCGGTTTCGCGAAGCCGCATGACAGTGTATGAGTGTCATTGCTTCAATAAGCGAACGCCTTATTCATACTCCCTCGCCGGGCCCGCCTTCACACCGTGCGACCCTGTAGGGCTCATTTATTCATCGCTGCACTTCAAGCGGCATAGCGGTACTTGTTGATCGCTCCTCCGCGGATGCGGGTGCGTAGCAGTCGGCGGTTGCGGATGTCGATGGCGGGTGGTGTTTGTTGTGATGCGTCGGGTGGCAGTTGGCCTCGGGATCGGTGCGGTCTGTGCCGGTTGTAGTGGTCGGCGAACTCGGTGAGGACTTTCGTGGCGTGGGGTGCGTTCGTGATCAGGACGTGGTCGAGGGCTTCGCGGCGTGCGGTTCCGATCGCCCGCTCGCAGCGGGCGTCCATTCTGGGTCCTCGCGGGGCACTGAGCAGGACTTCTGTGTCCTCGGCGGTGACTCGCGGGCCTGCTGGACCGCCCACTGCCCGGTTGGGTGCGCTGTTGCGGGGGCGGGGTGCAGTCGGCGTGTCGTCTCCGGCCATCCCCGCCGCCTCCTGCTGGGCGCTGCGCAATGTCCGGGCGATGTCGTCGATGGTGCATCTCCTGCCCCGGTGCTTGACTGCCCGGGGCACCGTGGCGTCCGAGAACACCTTGGTGGCTCCATGCCCCGCCAGCACTGGCCTTGGCGCTCTGCTGAGGCATGACGGCATCGCTGTGCGAGCGCAAGGACTCGGCCGGATGGCGAAGGGACTGCGGCCGGTCTGCGCCGCGCCCACCGAGGCTGCGGCGCTCTGCCGCTCGCTGCTGGGCACCGTCAGCTATGTATGCAGGTGCAGGACCTGCCCTGGTGCCAGCCGGTCAGGATTGGCGCCAACTGTGTGCCGGTTTAGTTCGTAGAGGGCATGCCATCCGTGGACTACGTGGTGTCTCGCGGCGATCCCGCTCAGTGTGTCGCCCGGTCGGACTGTCCACAGTCCGTCGTGGTGGCTGCCGACCGAGTGTTCAGTAGGCTGCCGGGCGTGCAGTCTGTGCTGTCGTGGGGAGGCGGGGCGGGGCCTCGTGTTCTGGTGGTGGAGAGCGTCGGCCAGTTCGGCGTCATGGTGGACGCGGGCGCGGTGAGCGGCGCCGGTGCGGCAGACGGGCCAAGGTGCGAGGCCACGTCGGCCGGCGAGGACTGTGGCCACGGCGATCTGTTGGTCCCGGTTGGCGAGGTCGGCGCGCGGCGCGTAGGCAAGCCCGCCGTTGGCGCGCCAGGTCGCCCGGTTGAACTGCAGGCCGCCGTAGTACCCGTTGCGGGTGTCGGCTCCCCAGCGGCCGCCGCTCTCGCACTGCGCCACCGCGTCCCAGTCGGCTACCTGCCTGCCTTTATGGACAACCGTGGCTCCCACCGGTACGGCCTGCGCGACCGGGGCGAAGCCGCCCAGTAGGGCAAGCGAGCACAGGGTGAGCAGGAGCAGCCCGAGGGCCTTGCGTGGCGGTGACGGGGGCAGCAGCACGAACACTCCGTACGTTCGACTACAGGGACTCGGCGCCGGGGCACCGCCCTCCCAGCGATGCACACCACGAGGGTTGTCCGGGGACAGACACGACGGCGATGTCATCCGGCCGGACCAGTCCGGCCGCCGGAACGGAGTAACCGTGCGCCTCGCCGGCGGGCAGCAGCACCGAGATGCCCGGACGCCCACGCGAGAAGCACAAACTCCTCCAACGCCAACGCTGCGCCTGCCGACAACCTGTCTCAGCTCGGCGACCTGTCGGCGAAGCTCCCGGTTCTCCGCCTCGACCGCGCTCTCCGCCGGTGCCGACCTGGTCGGCACCGGACGCACGGTGGTGTCCGGATCCGCCGCACGGATCCAGCTCCGCAGCGTCTCGGTGTTGACCCCCGGATCAGCCGAGACCGAGGCGACCGTCACGCCCGGACGCGAGCGGTACAACGCGACAGCGTCCGCCTTGAACTCCGACGGGTAACGGTTCATTCCCACAGGGACTCCGTTCTCCTGAGCCATCAAGATCCAGTGTCTGCAGTGTCCTCACAACAGGGTTAACGCCCGAGTTGTACACGTGGCCATTGAGGGTGTGGATGGCCTGTCTTGGCCGATGCTGATGATCTAGGAAACGGTGACTGTGAGCAGCAGAACCAGTGGTTAGTCAGCATCGGCTCTCGGGCAGACCGAGCGTCTCGGTCTGCCCACATCCTCGGCTCGCGAGCTTCGTGTCGGGAGCGTGCTGGACGTATGGCCGCGAATTGCTCGTATCGCTACAGGACTCGCCGAGGGTGCGCCGTTGGTGGGCTGCTGAGGGTGGCGTCCTGGGGACCAGCTGGGGACCACACGCTCCGCATGCTGGTGCACGAATCGCCCGAAGGTGCATATCTTGCACGCGTAGAGCGTGTTGAGAGTGCGTCATAATGGGAGAAGTGCTGTGACTGGGGGTCAGGGGGCAATGCCGCTTAGCTTAAGTTGATCTTGGCGGTGTGCCTGGCCCTCGCGGCCGCTGCTGGCCCATGGGTTAGGTTGCTGACCGTGAGTCAGCGTGTGGGCGGCGGGGTTGTAGGTGTCATAAACCCCATCCATGCTGATCAGGCCGCATGTTGGTACTCGTGCAAGATGCCACCGAGTCGATCTCTTCGTTGGACGTCCAGTTGGTCCAAGTGGGCTGCTTCGGTGATCGGTTGGGGGAGTGCGCGCAGCGGTGCGGCTGCGTGCAGGGCGCGGTGGGGTCGGTGGTTGTTGAAGAACTGCTCGTATTCGCGTAGTGCGTGCAGGAGATGGGTCTGGTTCCAGATCAAGGTGCGGTCCAGGAGCTCTGCCCGGCATGAGCGGATCCACCGTTCCATGAGCGAGTTCATGCGCGGTATCCGGATCCCGGTTGTCACGGTCTCGATGCCCTCGTTGGCGAGCAGGGTGTCGAGGGCGGCGGGGTAGCGGGCGTCGCGGTCGCGGATCAGGTACTTCACGCGCACGTCGGCGTCCTGGATGTCCATGGCGAGGTTGCGTCCGATTTGGGTGACCCACTGCGCGGTGGGGTGCGCGGTGGCGCCGAGGATGCGGATGCGCCGTGAGGCGTGTTCGATCGCGGCGAGGACGGTGAGGCGGGCTCCGGTCAGGGTTCGGGTCTCGAAGAAGTCGACGGCGACGATCGCCTGTGCCTGGGAGCGGAGGAAGGCGGCCCAGGTGGTGCGGTCGCGCTCGGGTGCTGGGTCGATGCCGTGCTCGTGCAGGATGTTCCAGACGGTGGAGGCGGCGATCTTGATGCCCAGGGCGGCCAGTTCGCCGTGCACGCGCCGGTATCCCCAGCCCGGGTTCTCGTCGACGAGGCGCAGTACGAGTAGGCGGATGGAGCGGATGGTGCGCGGCCGGCCGGGGCGCTTGGGGCGTGACTCCTTGGCGTGGTGTCGGCGGAGCAGGTCGCGGTGCCAGCGGAGCACGGTGTCGGGGGAGACCAGGAGATGGAGTCGGTGCAGTTTCCATCGCGGCAGCTGGTGCAGGAGGGCTGCGAGGACGGCGCGGTCGGGCCACGTAAGGCTGGGCTTGCCGACCTGTCGTTGCAGGACGGTGAGTTGGTGGCGTAGGACCAGGATCTCTGCGTCCTTGTCCTTCTCGCTCATCGGCCACAGGCGTATCAGGGTGAACACGCTCGACAGGGCGAGGTAGGGCATCTGCAGCAGCATGGGGACATCGTGCCGCCAGCGCTTGGCGATCTCCATTCGCCGGCCAGGAGCCAGATGTCGTGCGACTCGCTACAGAGGCAGGGAGGGCATCCTGACCTGGATGGATGCGATTATTGACACCCACAACGTTCACCGGCTCAACCGGTGCGGCGCTGCGCCAGGAGATGCCCGAAGGCCTCGCGGCCGACGGTGTGCACGGGCTCGCACTCGTGGAATGGCCGGTGCCGGACGGGCCGGAGTCCTTCGGTTCCAACCTGCCGCTGCTCACCGACAACAACGCCACCAGCCAGGTCGCGGTGCTCGACGCGACGGTGTCCGGCTTCGGGTTCATCTCGCTCAACGGGAACGTGGTCAGTCCGTTCGGCGGCGACTGGAACGTCGCCACCGAACGGACGCTGCAGCTCGACCCGTCGACCAGGACCGGCTGGGTGATCTCGCCGGATGGCACTCAGATCCAGCAGTTCGCCTACTGACCGGTTGTCGCGTCTCCAGGGCCTCACTGCTCCGCAGCAGCGGAGCAGTGAGGCCCGAGGCGTTCCGGACTGTGGGTGCCGATTGATTCATCCGGCCAGTTCAGTGGCTTGATGCCGGTCGGGACCTGCGGTGCCGGGCCGCTTTTCGCGGCGTCAGTTGGTGGGCACCAGTTCCCACTGCTGGTTGGCTCCGCCGTTGGACGGCCATTGGTCGATCACGGCGCCCCAGCCGATGGAGGCGCCGTCGACGTCCAATGTGTCGCCGTCAAGACGGGATTCGATGGTGTAGGTGCCGTTTCCTACTGGGCGGATGAGCCACTGCTGGTTGGTTCCGCCGTTGCCGCCCCACAGTTCGAGTTGGGTGCCGGGCCAGGTGGTGAGGCTCGGGATGTCCAGCACCTTGCCGCTCTGGGCACCGGTGATGGTGTAGTAGCCGTCGGTGTTCTGGGTCAGGGTCCACTGCTGGTTGGTGCCGCCGTTCCACGGCCACTGGTCGATCGCGGTGCCGTTGGCGGTTCCCTGGCCGAAGGCGTCGAGGGCGTCGCCGCTGTTCACGCTGACGATCTTGTAGGTGCCGTCCAGGTTCGCGGTCGTGCCCGGGGTGACGGAGAAGTCCGAGTACTCGACCGGGTAGTAGCCGGTGGTACCCAGGCCCACCTGTCCTCCTGTGTAGCTGGTGTCGGTGACGGTGGCGACGGTGACCCCGTCGATTGCGGCGGTGATGGTGCTGCCTTGGAATCCGAGGCTGAGGTTGTGCCAGGTGCCGGTGCCGGGGGCGGCCACTGTGCCGCTGGCGAGGGTCGTCGAGAGCCAGATGTCGTCGGTCTTGAGCAGAGTCCAGGCCCCTGAGTCGCTCAGTTGCAGGTGGTAGGCGTCCAGGCCGCTGTTGTTCTTGGCCTGCTGGCCGACGCGGC
Source organism: uncultured Actinomycetota bacterium (assembly GCA_963743515.1). Lineage (GTDB taxonomy): Bacteria > Actinomycetota > Actinomycetes > Streptomycetales > Streptomycetaceae > Streptacidiphilus. Next base: position 70,898 of record CAVUQN010000022.1, on the reverse strand, counting down.
CGAGCAGGTCGGCGGTGCTGCCGGACTGTTCGAGCAGCACGTCAGAGCTGACGGTGTAGTTGCTCCAGCTCAGATCGCCCATGAGGGTGTAGGGATCGCTGTCGCTGGAGCAGGACCAGCAGACGGGCGTGCCGACCGCCGTCTGGCGCAGGCACTCGCCGCTGCGCCCGCCTTGGCAGGGCGCTGTCTCGAACGCGCCGTTCATCGAGGCGAAGTACTTCGCCTCGTCGCCGGACGGATACGAGGCGAAGCTGTCGCTGTAGGGCAGGGGCAGGATCGAGCGCGCGGGGCCCGCAGCGGTGCCGGCGCCCTGGCCGGTGGTGGTCGTCACGGTGTAGACCTGGCCCGGTTGCAGCGTGAGGCTGTAGGTCCCGCCTGTCGCCGTGAGATCCGGGTCCTGGACCATGCTCGGGTTGCCGCTGGTGGGCTGGGACAGGTCCGTCGACCACACGTGGAGGGCGCCCGCGGGCAGGCCGCCGGAGACGTTGAAGGTGACCGTCTGCGGCGCGGTCGCGTCCATCGTCTCGATCACCGTGCTCCATGCGCTGCGGTCCGGCGCGGAGTAGGTGACGTAGCTGCCGTCGGCGCCGGTGCCCGAGCCCTGAAGGTACCCGGTGCCGGAGTCCAGGTACTGCCAGCCCGGGCTGGTGAACTGGGTGGTCTGGGCTATCGCCCACAGGCTCCGGCCGACCGTGTATGCGCCGGACCACGGCTGGTTCGCGGTGATCAGCCCGTCGCTGTTGAAGTCGGTGTTCTGGTATGCGGAGGCGACGATCGGCCAGTTGATGTAGGCGGTCATGTCCCCGCCGATGTAGCCGCGGTTGATGGCCCGGGCGACGGCAGGGGCTCCGGTGTCGGCGTCCTCGGAGCCGTTCTCGCTCGCCCACAGTGGCTTGTCCAGCGACTCGGCAGTCGAGGTGGATGAGCACGAGGTCATCGAGGACAGGTACGAGCAGGGGTAGTGGGATCCGACCACACCGACGGCGTTGTCCAGGGCGGTGTCGCTCGCCATGGTGTCGGCGATCGACCAGCCGAACTCGTCGCCGCCGACGATCTGGGTGGACCCGTACCCGGCCGTGTTCATCGCCGTGCGCAGCGACTCGATCCAACTCGCGTTGTAGCTGTTCTCGTTCTGGTCACCGCCGAGGTAGTCGATTGTGAACCCGTGCTGCTTGGCGCAGCCGAGCCAGGAGGTGAGGTAGCCGATCATGTTGGTCGAGGTGAAGCCGCCCGTCCAGGCCGGCGCGCCCCAGGCCAGACCGTAGAATTTGATGTTCGGGTTGCGTTCCTTGGCCTGCTGCATCAACCACCACTCGTAGCCGTTGTTGCAGTTCACGTTGCCCTGAGTGTGTTCGATGCTGGATTCGGCGCCGTCGGTCGAGTTGGTGTCGCCGCCGATTTCCACCTTGAGGATCTGCAGGTCGGCACCGACGCCGGGCTTGAACAGGTAGTCGAGGATCTGGTTCTGCTGGGCCGGCGGGTAGTCGGCCAGCAGCCTGGTGTTCCCGCCACCGCCGCTGATCGCACCGATGCCGTCGAACGTGCGGCCGGAACTGGTGCCGTCAACGGTGATCGCAGTGGTTGGGGTGGCCGCGCTCGCCGGTGTGGTTCCGGCCAGCGTTGCTGCCCCGCTGGCAACCAGTGCCAGTGACAGCGCGAGGGCGGAGCCTCGCGTTCGTGCCCGAGACATGACTTCCTCCTTGAACGACATGAGCCTGGACAACAGTGGTGCCGGGTGTGCAGGCCCGCGGCAGCCGCATTTCGCAGGTGCCGTGAGCCCGCGGTGCGAGCGAGAGTCGACGCTTTGCCGTCTTCTCAAGAGCTCAACATTTTTAGACAGGAACACGCGGTATCGAACAGCTTTGAGGCTTGTCGGGCGGGTGTCAAGAGCCCTGGACGGCCCTGGCTCGCCATCTGGAGATGCTGGCGTCCCACTGCCCGCGACCTCGCCCCGGGGTCGCCTGACGAGGCGGCAGTGCATGACATTTCTTCTGGAACCGTCTGGAAACCGCCCCTTGCAGGGTGCGCGGGTGGTCAGAGGGTGAGCCTCGTACGAGTCGGTTTCGTCCTGGCGTGCGGCTGTCCACAGGTTCTACCGAGCAGAATGGTCACGGCCCATGCCATGTTGACTAATGTCAGACTCCATTCGAGACCGATCCGACTGGGAGTCCGTCTCCGCGTGCCGACCGCGCTCGCCGCCCGGCATGTGGCCGGAGAGCAGGGTGCGGGCAGCGCGGTAAAGCAGCGACACCATCACGGCGACAGCATCCCAGTCACCACCTACGGCCATGGTCACTGTCGCTGAGCTGCAGCGATGACTTTACGAGCCCGGCAGGCATGGAGAAACGGACCGATGGCAACACTGGAACCGCGCTCCGGGCCGACTCGACGTTCGCCTGCTACGGGTGCGGGATTACCCGGAGGATGAACACTCGCTCGAGCCGCGGATGGATGGCGGAGACGACGATGCCGTCTCCGGCGGTCATCTGCTCCATCGGCAATGGCCCGCCCCTGTGGGTACTGCCGTCCAAGTAGAGGGCTTCCGCCATCCTGACCAGCTCCGCCGCCTTGGTCTCGACCGCCGCCAGGAGGCCCGGGGACGCTTTACCGGCGACCCATTCCTCGTTCGGGTCGTACTCCCATGCCCAGGTCACGCACTCACAGCCTTGCAGGCGCTGCGATAGATCTCACCGTACGTGTGGACGTACTTCCGGCAGTCGTCCAGGCTGGCTGCATTGTCAGCGAGGTACCGGGCCCGGTGGAATGCTTTCGCCCTCTCCGGGAAGCGCTCGATCTCCACGATCGCGGCCCAGTGCTCCAGGAACGCACGCATAGGACCGATGCTGCCCGCCTTGATCGCCTCGTCCGCTGCCTTCGTGTGTTCCTCGGCCATGCGGGGAAGCTGATCGGGGGCGACGATCGCGAGGGCCGCCTTGACGTCGGCGATGGTCCTTGCCGGCCGAGGGACGATCTCGACTCCGCCAGCGACCGACTCAACGGGCTGAGCAGTCATGGTCTTCCTCCTCGGCTGGGTGCCGGATGATGGCGCGCTCTGGCTTGGACCAGTCTATGGTGCGCAGGCTTCCGGTCAGCCCCAGTGCATGAGTGTCCTGCTGAGCTCGGACGCTTTCGACCTTGTGTGATCTTGATGGATATCGTTGGGGTGGGCGGGGCTCTGCTGGCGGTGCGGGAGCAGTGCCGGCTGGAGTACCGCGATGTGCCAGCGGCGCTGTGGGGGAAAGGCCCCGGTTTCGCAGTTCCGGCGACTGGTCCCGCACCGCGGCGCGAAACGCGCGACCGTCGCGGTCGGGCACTCCATCCTGGTCGCCACCTGGCACATCCTGCACGACCTCGTCCCCTACCGCGATCTCGGGCCCGACCACTTCACCAACCGGCTCGGCAAGGAACGTCAGACCCGACGCCTGCTCGCACAACTCGCCGCCCTCGGCGTCGATGTCACGGTCGCCCTACGCGAGGAGGTCACCTGACCTGGACCAAAGCGCACGAGTGCAGGTCATTTTCAAGAGAGCGACCACAAGTCGCTGACCAATCGACGCTGGTCCGCCGCTCAGCGGTCGGTTTTCTGGTTTTGGATCACTGCTGTGATCCAAAACCAGTCTTCCCCGTCACCAACGCCCGTCTGCCTATCCGGATTCACCCGCGGGCCGCGCCTCTCGCGGCGTCACTGTCATCGGGAGATGGTCGGGATGGGGCATGGCCGCGGTCGCTTCCCGGACGATGTGACCGGGAATGGGACGCAGCCGCCACTGGGAGAGGACTGCGGCCAATGTGATGGTGATCTCAGCCCAGGAGAAGGCATCACCGATGCACTTGCGGGCACCAGAGCCGAAGGGGACGAATGCCTCTCGGGGAAGATCTTCACGATGCTCCGGAAGCCAACGGTCAGGATCGAAACGTCCCGGCTCCGCGTACAGGTGCGGGTCTTGGTGCAGGGCGTAGAGGCTGAATGCAATCTCCGTACCGCTGGGGATGGTGACGCCTCCCAGTTCCACGGGCTCGACTGCTCGGCGCATGAGCAGGGTCACTCCGTGCAGCCGGATCACCTCGTCCAGGACACGCCGCGTGTATTCGAGCTGGGGGACGTCCTCGAAGCGCACAGGTCGGTCGCCCACTACAGTGTCGATCTCGGCTAGCAGCCGTTCTTCGACCTCGGGGTGCCGCCCGATCTCATGGAACGCCCAGCTCAGCGTCGAAGCAGTGGTCTCGGTGCCCGCGAACAGGATCGTGACGAGCTCGTCCCGGATCTCTTTGTCGCTCAACGCCTCACCGGTGTCAGCATCACGGGCGGCAAGCAACATCGACAGGAGGTCGGGCTGGTCGGTGTCCCCCGCCTCGCGCGTCGCAATGATCACGTCGTCGATGACCTGGCGCAGCCGGGCCGCTGCCGCGTCGAACCGGCGGTTGGCAGGGATCGGTAGCCGGTCGAGCACCTGGGGGGAGACCGCGCGGATCAGCATGGTCTCGAGGATGATCGGCACGTCGCGCCGCACTGCCTCCACGGCTGCCTGTCCGATCTCGGCCGAGAACATGGTCGCCGCCAGTGTGGCGATGGAGAACTCGCCCATGACCTGCTCGACGGCGAGGACCTGGCCCGGCTCCCATGACGCCGCGAGACCACGGGCGCGACTGCTCATGGTCTCGCAGTAGTCGGCGATGCGTGCTTGGTGGAACGCCGGCTGCATGAGTCGGCGGTGCCGCCGCTGGACCTTGTTTGGGGCGGTTGCCAGGCCGTCACCGACCAAGGGGCGCATGCGCTCGAAGAGCCGTCCCTTCTCAAAGCTGTTGGCCTTCGTGACCATCACGGTGTGGGCCAGTTCGGCGCTGTTGACGAAGACGACGGGCAGGGTGCCCAGGTTGACCCGGACCAGGTCGCCGGTACCTCGCAGAGCTTTGACGAATCCCAGGGGATCGCGCCACAACGGCCAGACGTGGCCGACCAGTGGGATGCCTCCGGGCGCGCGCGGGATTGACTGCAGTACAGCTGCCACCGTGGTGTTCCTTTCTTCTGCTGTGGAAGCTACGCAGTTCGACATGCAGCGGCGGGCAGGGCGTAGAGGGTCGAACGGTGGTCCGCCTCTTGGGAGGGGCGGCTCCCGTCGTCCTGGGGAAGCAGGTCCCACCACCAGGCGATCGCCGGGATGTCCAAAGGCTCCCGGCTGTCGTCGGTCGGGGTGTCACGAAACGCTGTGGGAAGGTCGGCGGGGTCGTCGGGGGTGGTGTAGCGCAGAGAGCTGATGCCCCAGTCCTGAGCGCCTCGGATGAAGGCTTCGAGGCTGCTGAGATACTGTCTCAGCTGCGGACTGCCGTGAGTTCTCAGCTCGCCGCAGAGGCGGACGAAGAGGCACAGGACACGGTCGCGCTGCCCGACAGCGACGGACAGCGCCTGATCGGGGGGCATGGCGTAGGAGTGTTCGAGGACACGGATCACGTTCAGGAAGTACCGGCCGGTCCTGCTCTCCTTGTGGTAGGAGAAGAGGTCGTTGTCCCAGCAGATCACGAAGTACGCCATCTCAGCGGCGGCACGGACGCGGGTATGGTCCCGTTCGTGGGGCTGAAGCTCGTACCCGTGCCCCATCTCCAACAGCGGCAGGACCACCGAGGTCGCACCGTCGTAGATGCGCATGAGGGTGTAGTCGTTAAGGTCGGGGACGGTCTCCTGGCTTCGGTGCTCCGCTTCCCACACCACGGAGAGGAAGTATTCGCGCAGGGCGTCCACCCAGCGCGCCACCTGTCCGGCCGTCCCGTGTTCGGAGATCCGGCGGCGCAGGTCTCGCAGGCCCGCAGCCAGCGAGTCGTCCAGCAACATGGGCGCTTCCGGGTTCTGTGCCACCCGGAGCAGCCGGGACAGCGTGCCGAGGAGCTGCCCCGGACGTGTGCTCAGTTCGCCTTCCTCGCAGTGGCCGTCGTCGACGCCGAAGAGCCACAGGACGAAGTCGGAGAGTATCTCGATGACTTCCGGGCGTCCCTCGGGCAGGATACGCGCGGCGAACGTGCCTATCTCGTGCGTGACGAGCTGCCGGCGCAGTTCCGGTGACCCGATGTCGAACATGGCTGCCCATACGGCGGTCCGGTGGTTGATGTCCTCATGGCGGGGATGGATGGCCGCAGGGAAGGGAGTAAAGATCGGTGGAACCGTTGTCAGCTGATGCACCATCGTCACCTCGGTCAACTAGCAGGGCCCACTATTCGCCCCGGTGCAGGTGCCAGTGAGCGCTGGATTCCTCAACCGGAAGGATCACGTGCAAATACATCGGCACGCGTCGATTCCGTCAAGAGTCGGAATCGCGCCACTGTCTCATCTTCGTACGCTAGTTCCACGCATTCGGTGACGTTCCACAGGGCTCCGTACCGGGGTCTTGTTAGTGATCCGGTACGGAGCCCCGTTCCCGCTTCCGTGCGCCCATGTGGCGGGGCTACCTGTGCCGCAGCCATCCCGTCAGGGTGTTCCACCACGTCCGGCGTGGTGCTTGTGTGCTGACCGGTTCTGGGGCGACGGCGGATTCTGGCTGAGGCTGGTTCGTCGGCAGCGTCTCGGGGGTGGTGGCAGCGGCTTCGGCTGTCTGGGGCTTCGGTTGACGCCGCGGCTTGAACGCCACGGGGAGCTCGGCGAGGTGACGGGACAGCCAGGCGCCGGTCCAGCGTAGTTGGCCCTCTTCGACTGCCAGCCTCAGGTCGGGCAGCCGGGCAAGCAGAGTGTCGATGCCGGCCTCTGCGATGGCCCGGCCGATGTCCTGGCCGGGGCACTCGTGGGGGCCGCTGCCGAATCCGAGATGGGAACGGTTCCCGTGGAGCGGATCATCCAGGTTCGGGCGGATCTGAGGGTCGACGTTTCCAGCTGCCAGGCCCAGGAGGAGCATGTCCCCTTCCTTGATCGGGCAGCCGCCGAGCTCGGTGTCACCGGTGGCCCACCGACCTGGTATCGCGGACAGCGGCGGAGAGTCCCACAGCACCTGGTCGAGGGCGTCGGGCAGCGTCAAGTGCCCACCCGACAGTTGAGCGCGGAAGCGGCTGTCGGTGAGCACCATCTTCAGCGCGTCGGCGATCAGGTTGACCGTGGTCTCGTTCGCCGCCACCAGGATGAGCCGCAGGTGTTCGAGTACCTCGTCGTCGCTGAGGCCGGCCTCGTGCTGCAGTAGCCAGGACGGGAGGTCGGCACCGGGCGCTGCGCGCTTGCGCTCCACCAGTTGGCGCAGGGTCGCCACAACGAACTCGTTGCTGGCGATGGCGGTGGAGGTGCCCTTCATCAGGTCCCGGGCGGCTTCGACCAGCCGGGGACCGTACTCCTCGGGCATCCCGAACAGCTGCGTCATGACCAGCATGGGCAGGTGCTCGGCGAACTGGCTCACCAGGTCGGCCGTCCCGACCGCAGCGAAGTTCTCGATCAGTTGGTCGGTGAATCGGATGACGTAGCGGCGCACGCCCCGGCGGTCGAAGCGCTCCAGACTGGCCGTGACCGCACCGCGGAGACGCTTGTGCTCCTCCCCGTCCGCGAACACACACACGGGCTGCCAGCCGACCATGGGCATGAGCGGGGAGTCCACCGGAACCTCGTTCCGCTGGACGGCCGTCCAGCGACGTGAGTCCCGTGAGAACAGAGACGGGGTCCGGGCTGTGACGAGATTTTCCTTGTACCCCAGAACCAGCCAGGCAGGCAGGTCACCGTGCAGCAACACCGGAGCTACTGCTCCATGCTCGGCGCGGAGCTGTTCGTAAAGGCCCATGGGATCGGCTTCGGCTTCGGGCCCGTAGAGCCGACGGACTCGTTCGTCGCTGAGGCCGTGTGCGGGGCAGCCCGGCGGCGGCGTGGGCGCCTCGTCGGGTGCGGTGGAGGTGGTCACGGTCACTCCGGATTCGTGGTGAGGGAGTAGAGGTAGCGCATCAGGGACATGAGCACGTCGCGGCTGGACTCGCGACTGCGGGCGTCGCACGCGACGATCGGTACCTGGCCCGGCAGGTCGAGCGCCGCTCGCAGTTCATCGATGGGATAAGCCGGCGCTCCCGGAAAGGTGTTCACGGCGACAACGAAGGGAACTTCGCGCTCCTCAAGTCGCCCGATCACATCGAAGGAGACCTCCAGGCGGCGGGTGTCGACCAGGACGACCGCGCCGAGCGCGCCGTCGAACAGTCCGTTCCAGAGGAACCAGAAGCGCTGCTGGCCCGGTGTGCCGAACAGGTACAGCACCAACTCGTCGTTGATACTGATCCGGCCGAAGTCCATGGCGACGGTGGTCTCGGTCTTGCGTTCGACCCCCGCGACATCGTCCACGTCGGCCCCGGCCTGCGTCATCGTCTCCTCAGTGGTCAGCGGTCGGATCTCGCTCACGGCACCGACCAGGGTCGTCTTGCCGACCCCGAAGCCGCCAACGACCACAATCTTGACCGCCGAGGCAGCCGACGACGGCAAGTGGTCCTCACGCCGTGGCCCGACCGTCGTCTCAGAGCTTCTGTAGTCCATGCATCACCGCCTCAATCAGGGCACGGTCAGGAAGGAGGGCCTTGGGGACGGAGCGTGGAGCTCGCGTTTCCACCTTTTTGTCCTCCAGCAGATCTACGAGCAGGATGGTGGTCACACTCACCGGCAGGCCCAAGTACGCGGAGATCTCGGCGACCGAGAGCGGTGAGGTGCACATCCGTAGAATGTCGGCGCACTCAGGCTGCATCCCAGGACGCGGTTCCGCCAGGGCCACCACGAGAGTGACCAGATCCAGACCGATGCGCTCGGACATCGCACCACCTTGTAACGCACTACGTCCGCCGGTGATGAAGTAGAGCCGCACGGGGCTGCCCTCGTCCCAGTCCTTGTCCGGTCCACTCATGCGTCCGGCTCGCCGATGCGCGGCGGGGTGCTGAGATGCTCGCCGATGCGGGCCACCAGATCCCGCATCCGCTGGCCCATCAGTCCCGCGTCGACGCCCTCGTCGGCCAGTACCGCGAGATACGCCCGAGCGCCGGCCGCCATCAAGTAGAAGAACCCTCCACCCATCTCGATCACGACCAGCCGCATCCGCCCGTCTCCATGCGGTAGTTCGGTCGCGACTGCGCCAGCCAGGCTCTGCAGGCCCGCGCAGGCCGCGGCCAGCCGGTCGGCAGAATCAGCGGTCGTTCCGTGTTGGGCCATACGCAGGCCGTCTGAGGAGAGCACTACCACCGCGCGGGTCTCCGGCACCTCCTGTGCCAGATCCTTGAGCATCCAGTCCATGTTGGGTATCACTGCTGATCCTTACCTGACGACTCGTCACTGGCCCGGCCGGTTGGAGCCGCATCCGGCGAATGCCCGTTCACACCGCCCTGGAATGCGGCCAGCCACATACCTGGCTGCACTGTCTCGCTGGCGGCCTCGGCCGCTTTCGGAGCTACCTCGGCCCTGGGAGTCGTGGGCGACAGCGCGCCCGGGCTGTGGCGTCGCCGCTGCGGCAGCCCGCTGCTTGTCCGATCACTCACCTGCGGGCCATCGTCCTCTCGCACCGGGCTGCGCTGCGGGCCGGCAGCCGCGTGCGCCGCCGCAGAGCTGGGAGTGGCAGACGCGCGAGGGCCAGACGAGGCGCCGATGCCGTGAGCGAGCCCGGTGGCGGGCGCGGTGGTGATCAGCCTCTGCGGCACGATCAGGACGGCGCGCACGCCGCCGTATGCGGAGGGCCGCAGGGAGACCTGGAAGCCGTACGACTGGGCGAGGCGACCGACCACCGCCAGACCGAGCCGGGGCGTCTCGCCGAGGTCGGTCAGGTCGATCCCGGCTCCTGCCTCCTGCAGCATCCGCTCAGCCCTGGCGCGGGCCTCCTCACTCAGGCTCAGCCCACCGTCCTCGATCTCGATGGCGATACCCGTCTGCACCTCGACGGCGGTCAGGGTGACGCGGGTCGTCGGGGGCGAGTACCGGGTCCCGTTGTCGAGCAGCTCGGCAACCGCGTGGATCACCGCCTCGACGGCAGTCCCGACGACGGCCACTTCGGAGACGGGATGCACATCGACCCGGTTGTAGTCCGCGATTCGAGACGCCGCACCGCGCAGCACACTGAAGAACGGAACCGGCTCCCTCCACTGCCGCCCCGGCCGGGCTCCACCAAGGACGGCGATGCTGTCAGCCAGCCGGCCCATCAGCGCGTTGCCGTGGTCCAGCCGCAGCAGGTCGTCGAAGACCGCCGGCGCGTTCCCGTGCCGGTCCTCCATGTCCCGCAGGTCCCGGGCCTGCCGATTGCCGATCGCCTGCATACGGCGGGCGAGGTTGACGAACGCCCGCTGGGCGGAATCACGCAAACCCTCCTCCGCGTTGACGGCCTCCAGAACGGTACGGAGTGCTGTCTGGCGGGCGGCGTGGAACTCCGGGGTGACCGTACCGTCGTGCACCTCGGTCTCGTTCAGCAAGTCCTCAACGAACTCGCCTTTCTTGAGCCGCTCCACCATTTGGGGCAGCAGTGTCTCGGCCAAGTGCGTCACCTGGGTCTCGTGCTGAGCCAGGTGACGAACGAACTCCTTCTCCTCCACCGCGCGCTTGGCGCGCAGCTCCGCGATGACGCGACCGCGTCTCGCAGCTTCAACGGCGATGAGAGCCACGAGCGTGGTCGCCGCGGCGCCCACCCAGGCGACTGCCACCCGTGCCCCGGGGGCGACCATGGATATGGCGGCGGCCGTGGCCGCCGCCATCACTGCCGTGGGAAGAAGCCACACGAGAGCAGGAGTAGCGCTCCTGCCTCCCGGTGACGATCCAGCACGAAGCATCAGCGTCCTCAAACGATCGGAAGGATTATGGACCGACGAGCGGGATGGAGCACCAGCGAAGGGGTCGACCTCTCGAGCCACGCAACCCGGATTCCGGGCATAGCACAGGCCGACCTGGCGTTATGTGTGCAACACGCTGGGACAGATGGATCATAGCCGGTTTTGTCCTGATGCTGTCTCAACAACCCTTCCCTGCACCGATGGACGCTGCGCGAGCACGGAAGGGAGCTGCCTACCTCACGCGCACGTGCACCAGGAACGCCGGTTGCCTAGATCTACGGTGCCGACGTGCAGAGCAGTACGGGATCACGCGCCTGAGAGGGTGAGACATGTACCACCGGTGCGCAATCTCGGCTCAGGCGCTGGGGCCCGAAAGCAGCTCTGCCTCCAGATACTGCGCAGACTCCCACAATACGGACGCGGTGGTACCTGTCCGGCCCCTCGCGAGCACCGCTATGGGCGTACCGCAGCGCCCTGACCCCCGCTGTCCACGGACGCCCGGTTCGTGTGCATGCCCAACTGGCGCACCCCGGAACGTGATCTCGCAGCAAGCCCTGGTGTTGAACTTGGCGCGGCAGCGCAGGGGGAGTGTGGGGCGAGTGAGATCTGGGGTAATCGGCGTATGTGCATGCCGACGGCTTGGCCAGCAGTGCAGTCGGCGGCACCCGGGTACCGCCAACTCGGATCGACAGCAGCAACAACTCATCGAATTTCAGCGGGTCGACTCACCGTTGGCCAAAAATCGCCCCACAAGCCGGACGGGAGGCAAGCCTATCGAGAGGTGCGGTCGCCAGCCCATGGAATACTGATCTTTAATCTCTGACTTGACGATCAGTCATAATGGGTACAAGTTCCCTATGGTGCAGTCTAGTTCGGGCAAGTTGGATGCTGCTTGGCGTGAGGAGCGGCGAATGCGGGCTGCCGCTCTGTTCGAACAGGGTGTGAAGCAGGCTGAGATCGGCCGGTTGCTGGGGGTGTCGCGGCAGGCTGTGTGCCAGTGGCGGGCCGCGTGGGAAGAGGGCGGGTCGGAGGCGCTGGTCGCACGGCCCGGGGGTCCTGGTTCCTATCTGACGTCCGGTGAGGAAAGCGACCTGCTGGTGGTGCTGAGGCGCGGACCGCTGGAGTCGGGGTGGGACGATCAGTTGTGGACGCTGGCGCGGATCGCACGGGTGATCGAGGAGCGGTTCGGTCCGCGGTTCACCCTTGCGGGCGTGTGGTACCTGCTGAAGCGACTGGGGTGGTCCTGGCAGGTTCCGGTGACACGGGCCGTCCAGCGGGACGAGGAGGCGATCGCCGCTTGGCGCACACAGACGTGGCCGGCGGTGTCCCATCCGACCAGGCCGCACGCGAGGGACGCTGGATAGTCTTCGAGGACGAGGCGGGAGCCGCGCTCACCGGGGTAGTGCGCCGCTCCTGGGGTCCACGGGGCGTCACACCCGTCATCGCCATGAACGGGGCACGGGGCAAGCGCGAGAACATGGTGACCTTCCTGGCCTACCGCACCGGGTGCGAGCCCCGGATGCTCGCCTGGCACAAGAGTGGCGAGGGGTACACGAAAGAGGACTTCCCCCTGCTCCTCACGATGCTGCACGCCCGCCTCGGCGCGAAGGTCACGCTGATCTGGGACAACTACTCCAGTCACACATCAGCCCAGGTCAGAGCCTGGATTGCCGAGCAGTCGACATGGCTGCGCGTGGTCGCGCTGCCGCCGTACGCGCCGGAACTGAATCCGGTGGAGCTCCTGTGGAAGAACGTGAAGGACCTGCTCGCGAACCGCGCATTCCGTTCGATCCACGAACTCGCCGACACCGCCGAGGCGGCACTCGGCAGCGTCAAGCACGCCACGCACCTCTTCGTCGGCTTCCTCGCCGGAACCGGTCTGGCGCTACCGGAAGTTGAGTTAAGCGGCTAGTTAAAGATCAGTACATCCATCGCTATGCTTGAAAACACTTATCCACGCCATCCTGGAGACCTGGAATGCAAATTCAAAGCGTGAACGACGATGAATTGGTGCTCCTCTCGGATGATGAGGAGTTCCGGCATGAATTCAAAAATTACGGCAGAATTCAGGTCGCAATTTTGGGAGTTCATCGGGATTGGCGTGGGATATATGGGAGAAGTCGTCAAGGTAGTCGGCACCATCATGTACCTTCAGTCAAACGGGGCCAGGATAGCCCTGCCGGGAGAGCCGAGCGTCCGCAAGCGGATCGTTGATTGGATCACCGGCCACCGTGGACCTTCCCTCGGGACCGCCGACACGTGAGCAGCCAGGTCATCGCGCAACTGCTCGAAGGCGGCGGTGGACTCCCCGGTGTGGCCGAGTTCCGGGGTTAGGGGGCGCAGGTTCAAACCCTGTTGTCCAGACTCGGGCATCAGTCCATAGTCGCAGGCCATGGGTCATATCTGATTCTTCAGATACGGCCCCTGAGTCGTTTTCGGCGCTACTCGGCGCGAGTGGCTTTGGGAGCATTTGGAAGCCCTCTGCTCCCAGAGCGCTCCCGGCGTCAATTCTGGTTGATTCGGTGTCACCCGATGGGGTCGAAGCGGCGAGTTTACTCGGCGGTGTGATCGTCCTCATGGGGGCGTGCGGGATGTGGATGCACCTGTTGACCTGCCAGTAACTCGTTCTGTGAAATGGGTCGAAACTATGGCGCGAAGGGGGTCTTCGCGTTCTTGCGTGTCCGCCTGACGGTTGGCCAAAGAGACCAACGGCTGCTCCCGGCGCTTTCGGCGCGTATGGGTGTCGATGGGAGCGGTTGGTGTCGGCCCGTGTCCGGCTGTTGCGGCGGGCCGGCGGGGACGGCTGGCGGTTCTTCGGGGTTCGTGCCGTGGGGGCTTGTGGGGTCCAGGGGGCGAGGGTGATGGGTGTCAGTTGATGCTGAGGTGGATCACTTCGTCGGTGACGGGCATGAGGCAGGTGTGTGCGCTGCAGGCTCCGTAGCTGACGGTCACGTCGGCCTGGTGGGTGCCGGTCTGCCGGACGGGCAGGGTGAAGGTCACCGGGCCGTCGGGATAGACGGGGAGTTCTGTTGTGAGGCCCGCTGGTTGGAGGAGGAGGGTCGTGTGGTTCGCCGTCGGCTTGCCAGCTGCGGTGAGGCCTCCTTGGACGGCGAGCCTGGTGGGGATGCCCAGACCGTCGATGCCTTGTTCGGGGAGGTCGATGCTGTAGATGTGGAAGCCGGGCCGTTGCGGGCTGAAGGTTGCCTGCAGGTCGCGTTGTCCGTGGGACGGAGGCAGCAGGGTGACGGTGACCGTGACCCCGTCGGCGGTGGCGTGTGCGGTGGATGCCGGGGTGTTGCCGGTGCCGCAGCCGCTGAGGGCGAGGAGCACGAGGGCGGCTGGGCCCAGTGCCAGGACGGGCCGTGGCGCGGTCACTGGTTCCGGCCGGGTGCCCAGCGGGTCAGGAACGCGTTGACCTGGCTGGGGTCCATGGTGCGGGCGTTGGAGAAGGACCCGTTGTCGGTGGCGGTCAGCAGGGTGCCGTCGGACTTCAGGATCACCAGGGCCGGGATCCCGCTGGTTTGCAGGTCGACGTACTGGCCGGCCAGGTCGAGGTTGTGGTTGAACTCGCCGACGTCGACGGCGACCACGACGTAATCCTTCTGCAGGAGGGGCTCGACCTGAGCCGAGTGGAACATCACGTCCAGTGCCCTGCAGTCAGGGCACCAGTTGGCGCCGAAGTCGACCAGTACGTTCCGGTGCTCCTTGACCGCTGTCGCCAGGGCGGCCTGGACGTCGGCCTGCGCGTCTCGGGTGGCGTCGTATCCGTCGGGCAGGGCCTGCGCGGTTGCCGCAGCCGTCACAGGAGCGGAATCGCCGTCAGGGGGCGTTGCCACTGCCGGACTGGGACTGCTGGGGGTGGTCGTCGCAGCAGTGACCGGACGCTGAGCGGCGGTGGCGGTGGTGCTGCTCGATGCGCATCCTGCGGTTAGCGCGGTGGCTGCTACAGCGCTTGCGAGGCCGAGGCGTATACGGCGCATGGGCTCCCCTCCTGTGAGTGATCAGGTGCAGGAGGATATCCGCAGCCGGCTGCCAGCTCGCACGCAGGTGGACGCCAGGCTGCGCACCCGGCCGATCCCCGGCGTCCGGTTGGATGTGTCCGATCGAACCGGAGGACGTGCTGCGGGGACCGCTGCCGTAGTGGTGGCGACCCTGCCCTTGCCGAATCGGCAAGGGCAGGGTCGGGCCGACGGCGATGGCCGGTCCTGTCGCGGGGGGTGGGGCTGCCTGGCCGGGGTGTCGTCGCCGTCCGGTAGCGTGCGAGCGCTGAACGAGCCTGCCTGGCAGGCTCGGGGAATTCACATGACTAGGGGGAGACCATGACGAGATCCACGCTTGTGCGGCGCGGTGCCGGACTGGCTGTTGCCACCGCTCTTGCGGTGGCCGGGGGGCTGGTGACGGCCGGGTCGGCCTTCGCCGCCGACCAGTTGGACGTCGGCATCTACCCGGGCAACCTGACTCTGCCGGCCCTGGTGAACGGCGCCTCGGTGACCAAGACGCTCCAAGTCAACATCTATCACGACCAGAACGAGAAAGTCGGCAACGCCAAGGTCGTCGTCAACGCTGCGGGGCTGGGCCGGATCGCCCAGGTGATCTGGCCCGCGGGCTGCACCCACGCCGGCGACATCGGTACCTGCGCCCGTGTGCACATCAACTCGCTGGGCACGGACTCGGCGATCACCTACCTGAACCTCGGCCTCAAGGCCCGCCCGGGCGTCAGGAGCGGGCAGGGCACCATCGAGGTCACCGCCTCCACCCCCGGACTGGCCACACAGACCTCCTCAGCGCCGGTTGCCGTCGCACAGGGCACGGACCTGGTTGCCACCCCGCTGCCGCAGCTCAACAACGTCAAGGTCGGCTCCACCGTCCAGGCGGCAGTCTCCTGGACCAACACCGGCGACCAGACCGCCCCGCGTACCCAGGTCACCCTGTGGAACCCCGTGCCGGGCCTGGCCTTCAAGCAGCACTTCAAGAACTGCACCTACGCGGCCAACGGCCAGACCGCGACCTGTACGTTCAACACCCCGCTCAAGCCCGGGCAGACCCTGCGATTCCCGGCCCCGGTCACGCTGACCGTCACCAAAGAGGCCTGGTACACGGTCATGACCGTCAGCGTCCAAGCACAGGGCTCAGGCAAGGCCCGGCCCCCGGCGGACCTCAACACCAACGACAGCTACTCCGAGCTGGACGTCCACGCCGTCAACACCGCCCACTTCGCCGCGATCGGCGCCACCGTGCACGGCCAGGCCGGGCAGACCGTCCCGGTGACCGTCGGCATGCACAGCACCGGACCGGCCTACATCATGGACCGCAGCGGCGGTGAGGCCGTCGGCGACGTCGACGTGGAGTTCCCCGCTGGGACGACCGTCGTCAGCGTTCCGCAGAACTGCTTCCTCTTCCAGGGCTCGCAGTACAACTGCTGGATTCCGGCTGACGTGGCGCCCGGGCAGCAGTCGCTGTACACGTTCTCCCTGCGGGTGGACACGGTCGTCGACGACGCCAAGGGCAAGGTCTGGCTCAGTAACTCGATCATCCAGCCCGGAAACCCGGCGATCTACCCATGGGACCCCAGCCAGCTCGGCCACACCGCCGCGTTGGTGCTCAACCCCTGAACCGGACACCCCGCGGCAGGGCCCCGGCCCCTGGCTGACCAGTCCCTGCCGCGGGGGACACCCCCCTCTGACCGTCCCCACGTCTGCAGCTGCATCCTGCTGGTGGCTTGGGGGCGTCCTGCTGATGCAGCCGAGGAAGCTGCCCACGGCGTCGAGCACGGGGCAACGGGCGACCTGCCGCTGAGCATCGGCGACTCGGCCAGAGCATGGCGGTGGCCCCGGGCGGCGGATGCTCGTACATCGCCCGGTGGGCTCGTCGATGTCTGGGCCCACCTGCAAGGCCAGCGGGCCGAGTGAGAGTCCTCAGCCCCCAGCACGCCGGCGACCCCTGCGGGGGACAAGCAAGCAGGTGACGTGTCCTCAGGAGGCCGGATACCCGGGGTCTTCGCGGTACGCGTTGCGGACGACGGAAAAGACACGGCCCTGCGCCGTGGGGGCGCCCGCAGTACCCGGCAGAGCATCCAGGTTCTCCGGGGTTGTAGGTGTCATAAACCCCGTCCATGCTGGTCAAGCCGCGTGTCGGTACTCGTGCAGGGTGCCGCCGAGTCGATCCGCCGGCCCTGGGAGAAGCGGACCGAACCGCACCGGCTCACCCTCGCCCGGGTCCGTCGCGGGTTTCGTAACCTCCGGTCCCGATGCCCCTCGCCGGCGCTCCCGGCCTCGAGGATGTGGGAGCGGTTGTCGATTCAGCCGGTGGTCGGTGAGCCGCAGCATTTCTTGTACTTCCGCTGTGATCCGCACCAGCAGGGGCCGTTGCGTGGTGGTGGCCAGGGGAGGGAGCGCTCGGGATGTCGTTCGTGCTGGTCGGCTCCGTAGCTCGATCGTGTCGTGGCCTCGTCGGGGTCCTTGCCGGTGTTGTCGGCGTAGTGCAGGCAGGCGTCGAGGCTGCCGGTGGTGATGAACACGCGGGCGGCACCTGCCTCGCTGTAGGCGTGGGCCTCGCGCTCCAGTTGCCGGCAGTATGTGCTGTGGTCGTCGCTGTAGGGGGCGTCGGGCCAACGGTCGCGGGCCGCGGCGAACTGCTCTGTCGGCCAGTACAGCAGGACGCCGTTGAACGCGCCGCCGTCGGGCATGCCGAAATCGCGTCGGGGGGACGGAAGTTCATTCAGCAGTTCGCGCAGTTCGGCGAGGGTGTGCTTGTCGTCCTCCTCGATCTCCCGGTCCAGGTCGTCCGGCTCCAGGTCGAGATCCTCGCGCAGGAAGCGGCGACTGCCCTGAATCCCGAGCAGCGTCCCCTTGCGCTCCGGATCGGCCTCCGCCCCTGTCCCTGCGTCTTGTGCGCCGAGGGCGAGCGCTGTGTCGCACCAGGACAAGGCCAGTTCGGGCTGGTCCAGTTCCGAGAGGGACTCGATGACCTGGGAGTAGAGCTCCAGATCCGGCTGGGGTTGGGCGGCCAGGTCGGCGCGCAGTTGCTCGAAGGCGGCGGCGGACTCCCGGGTACGGCCGAGCAGATGGAGCGCCTCGGCGAGACCCGCCCGCGCGTAGGCGTGGTTGCCCTGTGTGTCGGGCAGGTCCAGGACCTGGGTGAACCGTTCCAGTGCGGCGGCGTGGTCGCCCGCTCCGGCGTGCTTCCAGCCGGCGTCGACCAGGGCCCGGCGGGCGTCGGGATCATCGGGGTGCCCGGCGTACCACTCCTCGCACTCGCGGGCGGTTGGCTGGTACTTCCGCTGCTTCAGGAAATCCGTGTAGGCCGAACGCTCAGGGAGCTCGGCGACGCTACGCTCAGTCACTGGATGAGCGTAGCGCGTGAGCGTAGCGGGGTCCGCGTGGTTCGCTGCGTTCGGCCGGAGTCGCGGGTAGTTCCTTGAACGGCCCCGGTCAGCGGCGGGACGGGTCAGTCGGATGTTCTTGGTCCACGCGTGTTTGCGTGTGTCGACAGTCCGTCCGCAAGGGTCAGTGAGCTGTCTGCCATTCCAATTGGCTTCGATGATCGAGGCGAACATGCTCAACGAGGCGCTCATCGATGCCTGAACGTGTTCGAATTGGCCTTCGAGGTGGAACCCGTTCGGGCTGCTCATCCATACGCTGACCTGCGCGGATGGGGTTCTCGGCAGGCATGTAGTTGATCATGACGGATGATCTCAGGCTGCGTGGTGCGCTGCCCGTTCCACTCTCGGCGGCCGAGGAACCTGAGCTCTCGGGGGCGCCGCGCTCCGGATTCGAGATATCGGGAAGCCAAGGGCCCTTCGATGTCCCGGATGCACCAGGTGCCGACTGGCCAGGTCCTGGCGGTTCAGATCTGGTGGTGCCAGGGGTTGATGAGGGTGACGCCGGTGCGGGCGAGGTGTTTGGTGTTGCGGCTGGCGAGGGTCCAGCCGTTGGCCAGGGCGGTGGCGGCGATCAGGGCGTCGGGTGGGTCGATGCTCTGCCCCGTGGCTCTGAGTGTCTTGTGCAGGGCGAGGTAGGCAGCGGCTTCGGGTTCGCCGATGGCGGCGATGCGCCGGTGGTATTCGGTGCGCAGTTCGGCCAGGACGCGGGCGTAGTGCGCGCGGCGGGTGGGGTCGGGGGTGGCGGTGACGCCGGCGTCGATCTCGGCGAGGGTCAGCACGCTGAGGTAGCGGTTGGGGCGTGGGGTGGAGTGGAACCAGACGACGACGGAGGGGTCGGGCTTGGGGCGGGTGGTTAGCTCGGCGATGACGTTGGTGTCGAACAGGTAGATCATTCGCTGTTCGTCGCCTCGTCGTCGTAGGAGCGCGCACCGAAGTCCAGGCCCTCGAAGGGCGTGGAGAGCAGGAACTCCTCGAAGCCGTCGTGCGCGGCGGTGGCCCAGCGCAGCAGCATCGCGGGCAGCTCGTCCAGATCGGTCACCGCAAGCTCGGCATCGAAGTGCGCGAGCTGGTCACCGGGCAGGGATCCGCGGATGTCGCGGATCGTCCGCAGCGGATGTGCCGGCTCCGGCGGACGCGTCGGCAAGGGATGGTCATGGGCGCTGCTCACGGCATCCTCCTGGTGGTCCGGTGGGTCACCACGATACCGGGGTCGCGGCCGGGCCGGGATGACCACGGCGATGGTGGCGGCGGTGTAGGTGTCATAAACCCCATCCATGCTGGTCAGGCCGCATGTTGGTACTCGTGCAGGGTGCCGCCGAGTCGATCTCTTCGTCGGAGGGTCTGTACGCTCAACGGTGGGACTCCCGAGACAGGGAGTGTAGTTGATGACTAATCAGGTTCTGGATGCCGAGGGGGGCTCCGAGATGCCGCAGGTGCTGGAGGGACTCGAGCTGGGGGCGCTGGACGGGCTGGTGGCCCAGGCCCGGCAGCGTGGTCTGCAGCTGACTGGGGAGGGCGGGCTGCTGCAGGAGCTGACCCGGCGGATCCTGGAGTCCGCGCTCGAGGGTGAGATGACCGACCACCTGGGCGCGGGGATGCACGAGCGCGTCGAGGAGGGTCCGCGGGAGAACCACCGCAACGGGCACCGGGCCAAGACGGTGCAGACCGAGATCGGGCCGGTCGAGATCCAAGTTCCCCGGGACCGGGCCGGCAGCTTCGAGCCGCAGCTGGTCAAGAAGCGTCAGCGGCGGCTGGGCGGGATCGACGAGATGGTGCTGTCACTGTCGGCGAAGGGCCTGACGCACGGGGAGATCTCCGCGCACCTGGCCGAGGTCTACGGCGCGAGCGTGTCGAAGCAGACGATCTCCACGATCACCGACAGCGTGCTCGCGGGGATGGTGGAATGGCAGAACCGTCCGCTGGACAGCGTGTACCCGGTCGTCTTCATCGACTGCATCCACGTCAAGATTCGGGACGGCCACGTCGCCAACCGGCCGATCTACATGGCCATCGCCGTCACCACCGAGGGCAACCGCGACATCCTGGGCTTGTGGGCCGGCGACGGCGGCGAGGGAGCCAAGCACTGGATGCAGGTCCTGACCGAGATCAAGAACCGGGGCGTGCGCGACGTCCTCATGCTGGTCTGCGACGGCCTGACCGGCCTGCCCGACGCCGTCAACGCCGTGTGGCCGGACACGATCGTGCAGACGTGCGTCGTCCACCTGCTGCGGAACAGCTTCAAGTACGCCGCCCGCCAGGACTGGGACAAGATTGCCAAGGCACTCAAGCCGATCTACACCGCCGCGACCGAGGAGGCCGCGATGGAACGGTTCCTGGAGTTCGAGCGGGACTGGGGCAGGAAGTACCCGGCGATCATCGGCCTGTGGAACCGGGCCTGGGCCGAGTTCGTGCCCTTCCTCCAGTTCGACGTCGAGATCCGCAAGATCGTCTGCACCACGAACGCGATCGAGAGCGTCAACGCCCGCATCCGCAAGGCCGTCCGCGCCCGCGGACACTTCCCCACGGACGCCGCCGCGCTCAAGTGCGTCTACCTGGCCGTCATGAGCCTGGACCCCACCGGCACCGGCCAACGCCGCTGGGTGATCCGCTGGAAGGCAGCCCTCAACGCCTTCGACATCGCCTTCGACGGCCGCCTCACCACCAACCGCCGCTAACAGAAGTCCCACCGCTCGCTGGACAGACCCCGGGCATCGCCGTTGAGCTGCAGCGATGACTTTCCGAGCGGTACAGCATGGGCTCGGCGGGCGAAGGGGCGGAGCAGGCAGTGAGGCCGGCCGGGTGGACTTCCCGGTCGCTCAGAAGTGGTCGACGTCGACGATGGCCTGGGCGAAGTCGGTTGGCGCCTCCTGGGGCAGATCGTGGCCGACGCTGAGTGTGCGGTGGTCGTAGGCGCCGGTGAAGTGGGCGCGGTACGAGACACCGTTGCCGGGGGCGGTGAACGGGTCGAGGGCGGGGTCGATGGTGATGGTGGGGACGCTGATGGCCGGGGTCTTGGCCAGGGCGTCCTCGAAGTGCTTGTACCGCGGCTCTCCGTGGACGAGGCTGAGGCGCCAGCGGTAGTTGTCGAGGACGATCGCCGGGTAGTCGGGGTTGGCGAAGGCGGCCGCGGTCCGCTGGAACGTGGCGTCGTCGAAGTCCCAGGTCGGAGAGACGAGGCTCCACACGTACTGGGCCATCTCGACGCGGAGGGTGGTGCTCTCCGTGGCCTTGGCGCCGCGGGGGGTCGCGAAGTAGTACTCGTACCACCAGGTGTGCTCGGTCGCCGGCGGGGCCGGCTCCAGCTGGGTCGCACGGTTGGTGATGAGGTACCCGCTCACCGACACCAGCGCCTTGACCCGCTCGGGCCACAGCACCGCGATGATGTCGGCGGTCCGCGAGCCCCAGTCGAAGCCGCCGAAGACGGCCTTGTCGATCCGCAGGGCGTCCATGAACGCGATGATGTCCACGGCGATCGCAGACTGCTGGCCGTTGCGGTACGTGCGGGCGGACAGGAAGCTCGTGGTGCCGTAGCCGCGCAGGTAGGGGACGAGCACGCGGTAGCCCTCGGCCGCCAGCAGGGGGGCGACGTCGACGTAGCTGTGGATGTCGTACGGCCAGCCGTGCAGCAGGATCACCACCGGACCGTTGGCAGGGCCAAGCTCGGCATAGCCGACGTTGAGCAGGCCGGCGTCGATCTGCTTCAGCGTCGGGAACGTGGTGTTCGTGCCCGGTGTGATCACCGGCACGGTGGGGGCAGTGGCGGCGGTGCCGCAGCCACTGCCGGTCGCCGCGCTGGAGACACCCTGCAGACCGGTCAGCGAGACAGCCGCTGCCGCTGTGCCGAGCCCTATCGCCTTGTTGAAAATGCGCCTGTCGATCATGTGAGACCCTTCCTGCGGTTTCGTGAGCGCCCCTGCCCCGTGGACGGGGCCTTGAGCTGGTCGGTGACGTCCTGCTCCGTATGCGGGACGTGCATCCGTACGCAAAGGTGTGGTGGGTCGTGGCACGTACCGGGTGCGGCCGTCCCCATATTTTGCTGGAACATCTGAGGCTCCCGCGAGTCGAGGCGCCGGTGTACCCTGACCGCGCTTGCTTCCGCTGGGTGACGGCGGCGTCGACCGCCTCGTCGAGGATCTCGTTCGCGCGGACGTCTTTCGAAGCATTGGCCCGCCCCAGGTCAGGTCATTCTGACGTTCGGTACGACAACGTCTTGAAATCGGCGCGCGGCGGCTTCCGCGGGGGCGCTCCGTCCTTGGGCTTCTACGGCCATTCGTCGCTCAGCACGACGTCCAGGTCGTCGAGGAAGTCCTCATCCGACGGCTCCCCGACGTCGGCTGTCTCCTCCGCGTCGGGATCCGTCACCGCTTCGAGTTCCTCTGTGGGCTCGTCTTCCATAATGTCGAGCT
The DNA here is from genome assembly GCA_963743515.1 of uncultured Actinomycetota bacterium. Taxonomy (GTDB): domain Bacteria; phylum Actinomycetota; class Actinomycetes; order Streptomycetales; family Streptomycetaceae; genus Streptacidiphilus. Next base: position 48,374 of record CAVUQN010000022.1, on the reverse strand, counting down.
CGTCGTCGATGTCGCAGGTCTGGCTGGTGATGCCGTTGTTCGACATGGTGCGCTCCTTCGGTTGCGGTTTGCGGGTGCGGAGCCAGCTCAGCAGCACCGGCGGGAGGCCGCGTGACGTCGCGTCCGATCGAGTGGGTCACCCACCGTGTGGACGCGCGGGGTCCAGGATGCGGCCACATCGGGGCTGGGGCAGCCCGGAGGGATGAGCTGTCCTTCGACGCGGCGCATCATGCGCACGTCGTCGTTCACCCGGTTCAGGCCGACGCGATGACTGGCCTGTACCGGCGCGTGGACATCCTCGGGGAGCATGTCAGGAAGGCGTACGAGCTTGTGAGACGAGGCGCTGACGTGGGGGGATTCCGTCAGCCCTTACCCGGCCCAGGCGCAGGAGCCACGCTGGACACTAGGCAGATCACCCCGGGGAACTCTCCCGAAACGGAGGGCGCCCATGTCCCCGCCGGGCTCGGATTCCGTTCCGGCTACGCCCCCGCGCTGCGGGCGCTCGCCGATCGGGTGCCCCAGCCGCGAGAGTGTCGAGAGCATGGAGGAGCCCCCCGGACAGGCCCCGACCACGAGTGGCCCGTATGGCGCACGAACTCCTCCTCGCCGAGGGACCGTAGGCACCGGTTCCGGAAAGATGCCCCTCCTGAGGGTGGGATACCGGGCACGGCCGGGACGGGCCGACGCGTCCGGGGCATACGTCACGGGTGTCCCGCCTACCGACCACGCTGACCCGGACCCGCCGTGATCCCGTCGTCGCACAGACGCTCCGGGCGACCGCGGCAGCGACCCTGTCCTATGCCGTGGCAGAGCAGCTGAGCAGTCAACCGGCTCCCCTTACTGCCCCGCTGACCACGTTGCTCGTCGTCCAGGTCACCTTGTATTCGACTCTGACCACGGGCGTCCGCCGGGTCGTCTCCGTGGTGGCCGGGGTGCTCCTCGCGATCGGGTTCAGTTCGGTGGTCGGGCTGTCGTGGTGGAGCCTCGGGCTGATCATCCTGGTGTCCCTGACGCTGGGCCGGTTCATCCGCGTGGACGAGTTCGTCAACGAGGTCGCCATCAGCGCCATGCTGGTGCTCGGGGTCACCCAGTTGGCCTCCCAGGCCTGGGATCGGGTGCTGGAGACGCTGATCGGTGCCGGGGTCGGGCTGGCGTTCAACCTCTTCCTGGCCCCGCCCGTGTGGGTGGAGAACGCCGGGGAGTCGATCGAGGACCTCGCCCGACGCGTCAGAAGGCTGCTGCTGTGGCTCGGCGAGGAACTGGACCGGCCCACCACTGTCGAGCGGGCCGCCGAACGGTTGCACGAGGCCCGGCGACTTGACCAGTACATCGCGGAGGTCGACGCCGCCCTGCGGCAGGCCGAGGACAGTCTGCGGTTCAACCCGCGGATCAGCGAGCCGCTGCTGTCTCGGCTCGTCCTGCGCACGGGGCTGGACACACTGGAGATCTGCGTCGTCGTGGTACGGGTGATCGCCCGCTCGCTGACCGATCTGGCCAGGCGTCGCGGGCCTGACGAGCCGTTGTTTGACCGTGACATCGGGGCCGGTGTGCAGGACCTGCTCGGACACCTGGGCGGGGCGCTGGTGAGCTTCGCTGTCCTCGTGACGACACAGGTCACCCGGGACGCCGAGGGCGCGGAGTCGCGCCTCGCCGCCGAGCTGGTCGCCGCCCGGGCCAGCCGCGACCGCGTGGCCGAGCTGCTGCTGGCGCAGGTGCAGCGGCATCCGTTGGCCTGGCAGCTCCACGGCGCCCTGCTCGCCGAGGTCGACCGGATCCTCGACGAACTCGAGCCGGAACACCGCACCAGCCGTCTCCTGGAGGAGCTGGACCGGGCAGCCGTGCTCCGCGGCAAGCATGTCGAACGCCTGTCCGCCCTGCGCTGCCTCGCACGTGGCGAGAGCCTGCGTAGGGGAGACGGCAGCTGAGTCTCTCGTTTCGCGGTTCTTGGTGGTCATGTTCCGGTGAGTACCCAGGCGGTGAGGACGGCCTGGATTTCTTCGGGTTGTGCCTGCTGGAGGCTGTCGCGTAACTCGCGCTCGTGTCTTGTCAAGTGGTGCTCCGTAGGTACTTGAGCAGGTTGTGGACGAGGGCCCACAGGTGCAGTTCCACCTCGACCATGCCGCCGCGGTAGTGGAGATGGCGCCCCAGACAGGCGCAGAGCTGGGCGAAGACGGGCTCGGTGATGTTCGAGCGTTGTCGGTATACCAGTTTGGCCTCTTCCGCATCCATGTGCTGGGCCATGCCCTGCCACCCGAGCGGGATGGACTTGCCGGCGGCCTGGTGGCCGCTGCGGCTGTGTGGGTGCCGATAACTCATCCGTGCAGGTGGGAATGGCTTCGAAGGCTCTATGGCCGAGGGGGGAGGTGGGCAGATATTGAACGCGTTCAGAGCGAACGGAAGATCAACTGAAAGCGTTCACCTCTTCAGATGACTGCGTGGTGGCCGCGTCCATCCGTATGTCCGCTGAGCTGCATGGATGAGTTGTCGGCACCCACAACGGCGCGCACTGCAGTCCCACTTGCGGGCGATCAGCCTGCGGTGCCAGGCCGGCACGGTGCCCGGGGTCACGGGAGGGCGCGGGCCCAGCGCTGCCGGGGTATCAGCGAGGACAGAGCGGAGAACCAGAACCGGACCGAAGGCTCGTAGCGCATGGGCGAGGCCAACTGCCTGCGCAGCACAGCGTTATCGTGCCGCGGCACCAGCACTTCCGCCTCCACCGACGCCTCACGGCGGAGCAGCAGCTCGGGCAGTGGCGGCAGCCCCCGAGCAGCGCGGTACACCAGCGACACGATCATCACCACAGGGTCGCAGGCCCTCGAACCGCGCGTACCCCACCTGCAGCGATGACTTCTTGAGCCCCTCACGATCCGCGGTGCCGTCCGGCCGGGGCCCGAGCAGGGCTCCCGACCGGACAGCGGTCCCGGCGCAACTCGTCAGCGGGCGACGTCCAGCAACTCCTCGAACCTGACCACCAGTTCGGCGGGCGAGGGCAGGGCGGCGATCTCCTCCCGGGTCGAGACTGCGGCCGAGCGCAACTCGTCGTCGTGCAGCAGTCGTTCCAGCAGCACGCTGTCCACGGCGTCGTCGGCAGCGCGCAGCGCGAAGCCGCGGGCCTCGGCCGCGTCCGCGTTGCCGAAGTGGTCGGCGCCCTGCGGCAGCAGGAGTTGCGGGACGCCCGCGACCGCAGCGGTCAGCATGGTGCCGGAGCCACCGTGGTGCACGATCGCGTCGCTCACCGCAAGCAGTTCAGCCAGCGGCACCCAGGGCAGTGCCCGCACGTTGGCTGGCAGCGGACCCAGCGCGGCCAGGTCCGCGTCCCCCATCGCCAGCAGGAACTCAGCATCCACAGAAGCAGCCTGATTGATCGTCAGTTTTATGGAGCGGACGCCGTCGTACTCGGTCAGCACGGTGCCGAGGGTGACTGCCACCCGGGGCCGCGCCGCGCGGCTGAAGAATTCGATCGGAACCGCCCCGCTGCCGTTGTACGGGACGTAGCGGACCCGCCAGCCGGTGCCGTCGCCACCCAGCGACGGCGGCACCACGTCCAGCACGACACTCTTCCCGGCGCCGGCGCGCTCGGCGGACACGCCGTGCGCCCGGTACTCCGGGGCTAGATGCTCGATCAGCCGGTCCACCATCCACTGGCCGGACGCAACCCCGAAGTTGTGCACCACCGACGGGATCTTCAGCTTCTGCGCGACCAGCGGCGCCGCCCCCTGGAACGCCGCGTGCACGATCACGTCGGGCTGCCAGGCCGAGGCCAGCTCGACCAGGCCGGGCAGGGTCGACCGCGAGTGCTCGGCGAAGCCGACCGCGGCCACCCGGAACGTCTCCTCCTGCGACCGGCCTTCGTCCCGGTAACTGCTGCTCCGGTCGGCCCGGTTGAACGCGTCGAACACGGTCGTGCCGTCGCCTACGTCGACCACCGGCAGCCCGGTGTTGTGGAGCAGGTTGACCGGGGTGGCGCCGGCGAAGACGACCTCATGGCCGGCCGCCCGCAGCGCCTGGGCTGTGGACACCATGGGGAACAGATGGCCCGCCGAGCCGGGACCGCTGAAGAGAACGCGCATGCTGGCTCCCTGTTTGGGTACGGAGTTGAAGCATCGTCATCCATTGAAAGGGGCATCTCGACACTCCAGCTCCGCAACCCGGAGAACTGGCTCGATCCCCGCGTCCCTCCCCGGGCAATGGCCGGATTCCGCCGGAGGAAAACCGATGTGAGGGACGTTGCTCCCGGGCCCTGCGCCTGCCGACTACCCCATCCGTGCAGATCGGCGTACAGCTGAGCGGCTGGACGGGCAGGGCAGCGTTGCAGTTGCCATTCTCAACGCGTTCAGGCGCGAGCGAGCGCGGCATTGAACATATTCATCTCGACCACTTAAGTCGCACTGCTCGGGAGGTCCAGCAGCCCGTTGACCTGCTGGGTGGATTATCGGCACCCACAACTGACCGGGCTCGACGAGCCGGCGTCCACGACCTGGCTCGCGCACCGGCACGCCCTCGCGCTCGGCACCGCATCGGAGCACCTCACGGTGCTGCGGTACGCGAGGCATTGACGGCATTGACGGCAGCGGCCGGCTCGGCCGTCGCCCGGGAGTTCGGTTGCGGGGACGCTGCACGGGAAGGCCGGGAGCCGGAGCGGCTGATCCAAGGTGCGGTCGAACTCCCGGCTGGTGATGAGGGCGAGGCAGCAGGCGTCCGGACCCGGCCGGAGACTGCGCGGCAGACTCGCATCGAGGCCCTGTCGGAGGACCTGGACGATGAACAGCACGCTCAGGTCGCCGCCCCCCGAAATGGTCGATCGGGAATCAGGCCGGTGCATCCAGGCTGAGGGTTCCGACCGATGAATGGAGTCATCTCCGCACCACGGTTCGAGTTTAACCTGACTGCAGTCGCATCTGCGGCGGACGCGTCGTACTTTTATCGGACTATTTTTGAATTGTCTCCGGGATATACGGATCCAGTAACGCCGGCGTTGTTCGCCTTCTCTGCAGTGGCGCACGGGTGCATTCTCGTTATTGCCCGGCCGAACGAGGCAGGGTGATTGTGCACCACTGCACATGCGAGAAAGGTCTGATGCACCATGACCGACGGGTTCAAGCGCGCCCTGGCACTCGGAATCGCCAGCGTCGCCCTCGCTGGAGGCACCGTCCTCACCACGGTCGGCACCGCCGCGGCGGCGGCTCCGGACCACCACGCCTCGATCGCCCACTCGAGCTGCCACGAGGTGAAGGGCTTCTGGACCCGTGACTGGCACCCGGCCCAGCGCGACCGCTACGGCAAGTGGCACGCCGGCTACTGGACCCGCACCTGGCACCAGGCGCACGCCGCCTGCAGCAGGTGACGGCGACCCGCCCGCACAACACGGGGACGGTCGGCACCACCTGAGCCGCCCCCACAACTGACCCGCGCCGACCGGATCGGATACGGCCGGGACCGCGCCCCGCCGGAGCCCAGGGCATCCAGCGGGGCGCACCGATGTCCGGGCAAGGTCGGGCGCGCCGCAGAACTCCCCAGGAGCCCGCGTGTGTGGCAGGGTTGGTGACGGACAGGCAGAAGCATCTGCGGTGTCTGATTCACCCTGGTTGAGAGTGATCCGCCGTTGCTTGCAGGCAGCACGACACCGCCGTCCTTGTCCGCTCTTCTGCTGGTCTGTCGTTCCTGTTTCACCGCCCCGATGTATTGCACATTCAGCACGCTGCTGACCGGAATGATCGTGCAGACCTCTCCCCCCAAGCTCTTCGAGCAGGGGATACCCCATGCCGCACCGTGTGCGGGGATGCTCCTGGGCACCGGCCTGGAACGCCTGTGGCACCACGCCCACAGATTTCGCAACCCATGGCCTCAGCGCACACAACCCGAAGAAATCCAGGCCGTCCTCAGCGCCTGGGCGCTCGCCGGAACATGACCACCAACGACTGCGAAACACGAGAGACCTCCAGCAGCTCCTTCAGACCCAGCGTCAGCAACTGTGCGGGTGCCGTTTAATCATCCGGCCTGGTCACGCGGCATGTTGGTATTCATGGAGTGTTCCGCCGAGTCGGTCTCGTCGGTGGACTTCCAGGTGTCTGATCTGGGGTGGCACGCTGATCGGATCGGGCAGTGTGCGGAGCGGTGCGGCCTGTTCCAGGCTCCGGTGCGGCCGGTGCTGGTTGTAGAAGTTCTCGAACTCGTGGAGCGCGTACAGGAGATGGTGCTGGTTCCAGATCAGCGTGCGGTCCAGGAGTTCGTGTCGGCAGGTCTGGATCCAGCGTTCCATGAGGGAGTCCGTGCGTGGGATCCGGATGCCGGTGGTCACGACGGTCAGTCCGGCGTCGGTGATCAGGGCGTCGAAGGCGGCCGTGAACTTCGAGTCGCGGTCGCGGATCAGGTACCGGGCCTCGGTGCCGGCTTCGTCGAGGTCCATGAGGAGGTTGCGTCCGAGTCGGACGATCCAGTCCGCGGTCGGGTGAGCGGTGGCGCCCAGGATTCGGATGCGGCGCGACTTGTGCCCGATGGCGGCGAAGACGTACAGGCGCGCCCCGGTCAGGGTCCGGACCTCGAAGAGGTCGCAGGCGAGCAGGGCGTCGGCTTGGCCGCGCAGGAACTCGGCCCAGGTCGTGCTGGTCCGCTCCGGGGCGGGTGGGATGCCGTGCTCCTTGAGGATTTCCCAGGCGGTGGGGGCCGCGACCTTGATCCCGAGCGCTGCGAGTTCTCCGTGGATCCGGCGGTATCCCCAGGTGGGGTTCTCCCTGGCCAGGCGCAGGACCAGGTTCCGGATCGAGCGGACGGTCGGTGGACGTCCGCGCCGCTTCGGTACGCAGGCCGCGGCGTGCCGGCGCCGGATCAGGTTCCGGTGCCAGCGCAGGATCGTGTCCGGGTGCACCAGCAGCAGGAAGCGGCGGAGCCTGTCCAACGGGAGGTGGTGGAGCAGTCCGGCCAGGACCGCGCGGTCGGTGTCGGTGAACGCGGGCCTGCCGGCCTGGCGCTGAAGGACCAGCAGCTGATGCCGCAGCGCCAGAATCTCCACGTCCTTCTCCCGCTCACTCATCGGCAGCAGGCGCAGCAGGGCAAGGGCATTGGTCGCGGCGAGGTAGGCCAGACGCAGCAGCACAAGAGACCATCATGCCGCCGTCAGGGGCCAGCCAGGCCCCGCATCCGAAGCTCGGCGATCACGGCCCCTGCCAGGCCGGATGATCTATCGGCACCCGCAGGGTCGGGGACGCGCGTGCGGCCGGTGCCGCTCCTCTTGGCACCGCCGCCGTCCGGGTTCGCGGCCCGCCGCTGTCCTCGCGCCCTATGTGCACGACGAGCCTGCCTGCCTTTTGGTGACGCAGGGTCATCGATGGGCTCGGGTGAGGAAGGTGGTGAGGGAGGCGTCGGCCTGCTTGAGGTGGCGCAGGTCGGGGTGGAGGTAGCGCTGGGTGGTGGTGATCTGGCCGTGGCCGGCGATCCGTTGGAGCACACGGAGCGGGATGCCGGCGTCGGCCATCCAGGTCAGTCCGGTGTGGCGCAGGTCGTGCCGGCGCAGGTGCTCGTGGTCCAGGAGGGTGACGACGTCGTCCCAGTGGGTGGCGTCGCGCAGGATCGCGGTGGTGATGCGTCCACCGCGCGGGCCGGTGAACAGCCGCGCCATGGGGTCCGGGCCGGCTGCGTGCAGCAGGGTACCGAACAGCGGGCGCAGCGGGCCGATGATCGGGACGCGGCGGGCGTGCTTGCCCTTGGTGGCCTTGTGCCAGTAGGCCACCGGGCCCCGGGGTGCTCTGGCGACGGATGGTCCACATCCATTCGACGGGGTCGACGTCGCAGACCCGGCAGCCGGAGACCTCGCCGATGCGGGCGGCGGTGCCGGCAGCGGCGGTGACGACGTCGCCCCAGCCCGGGTAGCGACGGTGGGCGGCGGCGACCAGGGCGGCGGCGAGTTCGGCCAGCTCGTCCCAGTCGCGCAGGGCGAGGCTGCGGGGCTCGTCGAGTTCGTCCTGGGCGAGTTGGAACTCGTCCTGCCAGCCGCGGATCGGGGTGGGGTTGATGTCGATGAGGGCGTCGCGCCGGGCCTGTTCCAGGGCGCGGCCAAGGACGGCGAGAGCGTTCTTGATGACGGAGATCCTGTCGCCGTCGGCGATCCAGGCGTGGGCGGCGCGATCCACGGCCCCGGCGGTGATCAGCTGAGGGGGCAGGTGCCCCAGGCTAGGGACTACCCTCAGCCGCCACCCTTCGAGGTAGACGGGGTGGGTGGTGGTCCGCAGGCCGCGCAGGATCAGCCCCATGTTGGCGCCGCCGTGCTCGGCCAGCGGTGCCGTGGACAGGGCAGGGTCCAGGGTGCCGCGGGTGGCGTCGGCCAGGAGCGTGAGCCACTTGGTAACCAGCGCGGGGTCGAGGCCGTCCTCGGTGGCCTCGACGAGCAGGGCGGTCCAGGCATGGGCCTGGGCGGGCGCGTCCTTGGAGCTGGAGACGGACAGGCGGCGGCCGGTGCCAGGGTCGGACCAGCGCAGCCGGGCCCGGTAGGGCGTGGGGCGGTCGGCGCGGAACTCGACATCGGCGCTCAGGGCGTTGACGGCGAAGGGGGTGGAGGTGGCGCTCGGGGAAGTCATGGCCGCAGCATCGGCCGGTGGTGGCGTGGGTGTCCCCGGAGCCGGTGTAGTCCCGCAATTATGGCCTTGACCTGGGATAATATCCATCCGCACGGGAGTGTTTCGTGGCGGGTGGGGCACCCGTTCGGCGGATGTGCTTCTGGGGCTTCGTCGTTCGGTCCGGGGCCGGGTGACCCGTCGGTGACTCCACTCCTGCGGGGCATCCTGGGGTCGGCCCGCAGCGCAATTGGTGGCCGTAATTCTGACCGGTCGCTATAGTGGCCTGTATGGAGATCATTCCGATTACCGAGGCGAAGAGCCGGATCGCGGAGCTGGCCGACCGGGTCGCTCGCGAGCACGACCACTTCACCATCACCCGCAACGGGCGCGCCGACGTCATGCTCATCTCGGTGGCCGAGTACGAGTCCCTGCAGGAGACCCTGGACGTGCTGTCGGACGACGAGACGCTGGCTGACCTGCGCCAGTCGCGTGAGGACTTCGCGGCCGAGGACACTTTCTCCGCCGCCGAGGTGCGAGCCGAGCTGGAACGCCGCCGCGCGGGCGCGGCGTGAGCGGCAGACCGCAGCAGGCACCCGCCCCGTATGCGGTCATCCTGTCGCGGCAGGCGCGTCGGAACCTGCACGAGGACCTCCCGCTGGAGGTGGCCCTCGCCGCCATGGAGACCATCGAGGGAGCGATCGCCGCCAATCCGCACCGGGTGGGCAAGCCGCTGGAGGAGCCCTTCGACGGCTACCACTCCGCGCGCCGCGGCACCTACCGCATCGTCTACCGCATCAACGAGAACAAGCACACCGTCGAAATCCACTCCATCCGCCACCGCCGAGACGCCTACCGCACCTGACGGGTCGGCGGGGACGGGGCCGGCGTGCCACAGCCACAGGTTCTTGGGTGGTTTGCGGCCGTCGGGCAGGTGGCCGACGGCCATCTGCCCGACGGTGCCGCGCACGATCGGTAGTTGCTGGTCGCGGGGCCAGGTGTGCGGGTGCCGTTTAATCATCCGGCCTGGTCGCGCGGCATGTTGGTATTCATGGAGTGTTCCGCCGAGTCGGTCTCGTCGGTGGACTTCCAGGTGTCTGATCTGGGGTGGCACGCTGATCGGATCGGGCAGTGTGCGGAGCGGTGCGGCCTGTTCCAGGCTCCGGTGCGGCCGGTGCTGGTTGTAGAAGTTCTCGAACTCGTGGAGCGCGTACAGGAGATGGTGCTGGTTCCAGATCAGCGTGCGGTCCAGGAGTTCGTGCTGGCAGGTCTGGATCCAGCGTTCCATGAGGGAGTCCGTGCGTGGGATCCGGATGCCGGTGGTCACGACGGTCAGTCCGGCGTCGGTGATCAGGGCGTCGAAGGCGGCCGTGAACTTCGCGTCGCGGTCGCGGATCAGGTACCGGGCCTCGGTGCCGGCTTCGTCGAGGTCCATGAGGAGGTTGCGTCCGAGTCGGACGATCCAGTCCGCGGTCGGGTGAGCGGTGGCGCCCAGGATTCGGATGCGGCGCGACTTGTGCCCGATGGCGGCGAAGACGTACAGGCGCGCCCCGGTCAGGGTCCGGACCTCGAAGAGGTCGCAGGCGAGCAGGGCGTCGGCTTGGCCGCGCAGGAACTCGGCCCAGGTCGTGCTGGTCCGCTCCGGGGCGGGTGGGATGCCGTGCTCCTTGAGGATTTCCCAGGCGGTGGGGGCCGCGACCTTGATCCCGAGCGCTGCGAGTTCTCCGTGGATCCGGCGGTATCCCCAGGTGGGGTTCTCCCTGGCCAGGCGCAGGACCAGGTTCCGGATCGAGCGGACGGTCGGTGGACGTCCGCGCCGCTTCGGTACGCAGGCCGCGGCGTGCCGGCGCCGGAGCAGGTTCCGGTGCCAGCGCAGGATCGTGTCCGGGTGCACCAGCAGCAGGAAGCGGCGGAGCCTTGTCGGTGGGCAGGTGGTGGAGCAGTCCGGCCAGGACCGCGCGGTCGGTGTCGGTGAACGCGGGCCTGCCGGCCTGGCGCTGAAGGACCAGCAGCTGGTGCCGCAGTGCCAGTATCTCCACGTCCTTCTCCCGCTCGCTCATGGATAGCAGGCGCAGCAGGGTAAGGGTATTGGTCGCGGCGAGGTAGGCCAGACGAAGCAGCACAAAAGACCATCATGCCGCCGTCAGGGGCCAGCCAGGCCCCCGTGTCCAAAGATCGGCGATCATGGCCCCTGCCTGGCCGGATGATTTCTCGGCACCCGCAGAGTCCCCGGAGCCGGTCCGCGTAGCCGCTGAGCATGTCCGCGTACGCGATCACGTCGGAGGGCTGCCGCATTCCCACCGACGTCACCACCCACGACCAGGCCGAGACGTTGCGGTTGCGCGGGTCGGCGGCATCCGGGTACTGGATCAGGCCTGAGATGCACTGGACCTCGACCGGGTCCGTCAGCACGTCCAGCTTCACAGGCTCGGACTCGTGGTACATGACGCCGTGCCAGGGAGGCTCGCTGCCGTGTCCGCCCGTGCGCCAAGGCGGACAGGGCCGCCCCATGTAGTCGATCACTGCCGTCTCTCTTGTCGGTGCCGGCCCCGGTCGGCGGATTCTTGGACGCCGCCGGGGCCATGGGTGGCCGTCCCGTCGCTGCCTCCACGCAGGGAGACGGGACGGCCGGCCTGGTGCCGTCCGGGCAGCCGCCGTGGGGGGCCTGGTCTGCCCGGACGGCAGTCTTCAGAGCGGACGACGAGGTTTAGCCGTGGGTTCGCGGAGTCTCGAGGGAGACCGGGAGGGAGCCTGCCGGCAAGGTCGCCGTGACGGGTCGAGAGGCCGCCGGGTTCTTGGGCCTCTCGCAGAAGTGACCAGTTGTGAGAGGTCATCAGGTTTGACAGCAGGCACGACAGAGGGCCGGATGCCATGATCGCCTCATGACACTGAGGAATCGAATGACTACCCAGAGTGCCTGGCGGTGGGGGATGATCCGTTCCGCAGGCATCACGCTCGCCGCGTCCCTGCTGCTGACCCTCGTCGCGGCGCCCGGAGCGCACGCCGTCGTCGGCGGCCAGGACACCGACATCCAGGGCTTCCCGTCCACCCTGAACCTGGAGTACCACGGCGCTCACATCTGCGGTGCGACCTTGATCGAGCCCGGCTGGGCCGTGACCTCGGCCCACTGCGTGTACGGCGGTCTTGCCCCCAGCAGCTTCTCCGTCGTCGCCGGGGTGAGCCACCTCTCGCAGTCCGGTGGACAGCGCCTGCGTGTCTCAGCGATCTTCGAAGCCCCGTTGTTCAGCATGGAGACCCTCGACTACGACATCGCGCTGATCAGGCTGGACGGTGACGTGAGCGGTCTCCGTCCGGCGGACCTGCCTGCAGTCGGTGCCGCCGTTCCCGCTGGGACCGTCACGGATGTCGTGGGCTGGGGAGCCACCAGCGAGGGCGGCTCCGCGTCCGACCATTTGCAGTACGCGCGGGTCCCGGTCGTGGACCACGCCGCCTGCAACAAGGCGTACGACGGGCAATTGACCGACCGGATGCTTTGCGCAGGCCTTCCACAGGGCGGCGTGGATGCCTGCCAGTGGGACAGCGGCGGCCCGCTCTACCAGGGCACCGCGCTGGTCGGAGTCACATCCTGGGGCTACGGCTGCGCTGTGCCCGACCACCCCGGCATCTACTCGGACGTCGCCCAGTTCAGGACCTGGATCGACACCACGATCGCCGACGCCAACCGCCTGTTGCGTGCCATTCAAAATGAGCATGGCGACGGCACTCGTTATAAGCACGGCGGGTGATGAAGAAGCCCCGCTGGTGGGGTTCCAGCGGGGCTTTTGATCTTCATCGTGCCACTGGGATGCTCAGGGTGCCGTGGTGGTGCTCTGCTCCGTGTCCCACCTCGGGGTGAGCCCGACAGTTTTCGACCATCGGGTGAGCTGCTCGTTCTCGAATCCTGTGCGAGGCGGGGCGCGGGTCGGGAGACTGGGGCGGCCGTCCCCGGCGCACAAGCCCTGAGGAGTGGCTGTGTCGGACAGTGGCGATCCGTGTGGCAGGGTCGCCCTCACCGGTGCCCAGGTGGCAATGAGTTCGTGTCGAGCGGGGTCGGCGTATGGGAGATCAGGTCGTGGATCTCGGCAATGTAGCCGCCGGGGAAGCGTACGAGGGCGCTGGTGCGGTCGGCGGACGAGTGCGGGCCCCACAGTACCGTCGCACCAGCGGCTTTGGCCTTGATGAGCGTTGCTCCGAGACTGGCCACCCGGTAGCCGGTGAGCTCCCGTCCGAAGGGGTACGGCAGGTGTCCGCCGGTCACCGCGACGACCGTGTCGCCGAAGGGCGAGCCGATCCTGATCCGACGGTACGTCTGGTTCGGGAGGCCGATATCGCCGGCGTCGGCGTGCCGGTTGTCGGACGCGATCGTGCCGCTGGTGAACTTCAGGTAGCTCGCCAGGAAGTGGTCGACCGCGTCGGGGGAGACGTAGAGCCGGTTCTCCGGCATGGTCGTCAGTGCGGGGTAGGACGGCGGCTTGGTGTGCCAGTAGAGCTGTGCGTTGATGCCGCCCGGGAACTGGATGACCGCGTCGCGGCCGATCGGGTCGGGGAACGGCGCAACGAGTACGGCCGCGCCGCTCGCCCTGGCCTCTTTGACGCCCTGGTCGAAGTTGCTCATGAGCCAGCCTGTGCGCTCCGTGCCGAAGGGGTAGGGGATCGGCGTCTGGAAGTCGAAGACCGACAGGGTGCCGACCGGCGACAGGATGAGCTCCGACGTGGTCGTGCTGGGCGTGGGCGTGACGTCGGTCACCGCGGGCGTCGCGTGGGTTCCGCCGAAGGTCGCCAGCCAGCTCTTGGTGAGCTCGCCCAGGGTGCCGGGTTCGACGTAGACGTGCGTCGAGTCGTACTGCGGGCCGACGGCGATTCGTTGGCTGGGACTCTGGGCGGCGGCCTGCCCCGCGTGTTCCGGTGGGGAGACCGGAAGGCTCAGCAGGGTTGCCGCCAGGGCGGCGGGGAGCAGGCGCCTGGCAGTGGGGATTCTCATCGGAGGTTCCCTTCAGGGGGCCGAGACATCGTGGCTGGCTGGGGCGCTCGATGACACCTCGGGCCGGTGACGCCTCGGGGGCGGCTTTCGCGGTGCGGTCGGGTGGGATGCGCGCGGCGCAGGTCGACGGGTCCAGCCGCTAGTGGCCGGTCGAATCACTAAGCGAGACTAATCGGATACGCCGGGTAGCGCATCTTGGAAGCTGGGCTTTCGGCGCCCGCTCGGCCCCCACGTCACGGCAAGTGATGAGATGGCAAGGCGTCAGTGCATTCCCCTTGTGTGTCATCACTCTCAAATCCCTTTCTCCTGCCAGTACTTGACGTTCATTCAGACGTTTTGGCCCTCTCGGCCGGTGGCCGGTGGCCGGTGGCCGGTGGCCGGTGGGAGGTGGGAGGTGCGAGGTGCAGCCGCAAGCCCCGGCCAGCGACGTGACCCGAGTTGCCGCCGGTCCGGACGGGGATAGGCTTTTCAGTGCGAGTGTCGGCCCGCACGTCCTCGTACTGGTTCCGCCGGCGCTCGCCCGTCGCTTCCGGACGGTGGCGGAGTACTCGTGGACGCCCCAGCGGAGGCCGGCTGCTGCGTGCCTCCCGCCTGGGGCGTGTGCTCGAAAGCCGTGCCCGGCTGTTGGCCGAGGCCGCCCCCAAAGTCAACGTCCCGGCCGACGGCCCTGAGGGGCCCGTCGCCTTGGTTCACGGAACCCGTCGCCATGGTTCACGGAAGGTGACCGGGGCCCCGACGGCCAGAGTGATCAGAGTGACTGGAGCGGTTCAGCTCCGGTTTCGCCACTCACGGAGTGTCCACATGATCAACACGATGCCTGTAGGCGGCATTGCTCGGGATGGCGACCCCCGGGAGCCGGCGGACCTGGTCGTTCGCAACGGCCGTGTACACACGGGAGACCCGGCCCGGCCGACCGCCTCGGTGGTAGCCGTCCGCGACGGCCGGATCACCCTGGTCGGTGACGACCAGGACCTGCCCGCCCACGTGGGGTCCAGAACCCGCGTCGTCGATGCCCTCAACCGGCGCGTCGTCCCTGGCCTGAACGACTCGCACCTGCACGTGATCCGTGGTGGTCTGAACTACCTGTTGGAGCTCCGGTGGGACGGCGTCCCCTCGCTGCGGACCGCTCTGTGGATGCTGCGCGAACAGGCCAAGCGCACCCCTGAGGGCCAGTGGGTCCGCGTGGTGGGGGGTTGGACGGGCGAGCAGTTCGCCGAGCGGCGGCTGCCGACCGTCTCCGAGCTCAACGCCGCGGCTCCGGACACCCCGGTGTTCGTGCTGCACCTGTACCAGTCGGCCATCCTCAACCGGGCCGCCGTGCGGGCGGTCGGCTTCACCAGGGACAGCGTGGTCCCACCCGGTGGTGAGATCGTCCGGGGCCACTCCGGCGAGCCCACCGGCGTCCTGCTGGCCGCGCCCGCCGCCGGTCTGCTCTACTCGACGCTCGCCAAGGGACCGTCGCTCGCGGAGGAGCAACAGCTTGGCTCCACCAGGCACTTCATGCACGAGCTCAACCGCTTCGGTCTGACCAGCGCGATCGACGCCGGCGGCGGCTTCCAGAACTTCCCCGAGAACTACGCGGCGGTGCTGAAGCTGGCGGAACGGGGCGAGCTCACCCTCCGGATCGCCTACCACCTCTTCCCCCAGGACGCCGGCCAGGAACTGGACGACCTCAGGCGCTGGACGGCGACGACCAGGCCGGGCGACGGCGACGAGTGGCTGCGGCTCAACGGCGCCGGGGAGAACCTGGCCTGGTCGCCCGCCGACTACGAGAACTTCACCGAACCGCGCCCGCTGCGGCCGAAGCAGGCCGACGGTGAACTCGAAGCCGCCGTGCGCCTGTTGCTGGACAGCGGGTGGGGATTCCGCCTTCATGCCACGTACGACGAGACGATCCGCGCCAACCTCGACGTCTTCGACCGGATCGCCGCGGACGGTGGCTTCCCCCGGGGCGTGCCCTGGTTCTTCGACCATGCGGAGACGGTCTCCCCGGCCGGCCTCGACCGGATTGCCGCGCTGGGTGGAGCCCTGTCCGTCCAGAACCGGATGATGTTCCAGGGCAGCGCGTTCAGTGAACGCTACGGGCCGTCGGCGGCGGCCGACGCGCCGCCGATCCGGCGGATGCTGGAGCGCGGACTGCTGGTCGCGGCGGGCACCGACGCCACCCGGGTCTCCAGCTACAACCCGTGGCTGTCGCTCGAGTGGCTGGTGCGCGGCCGTACCGTCGGCGGGCGGCTGCTCGCCTCCGAGGAGAACCGGGTGGACCGGGCGACCGCGCTGCGCATGTACACCGCCGCCGGGGCCCGGCTCAGCGGAGAGGGCGAGCTCAAGGGCGTCCTCAGGGAGGGCTGCTACGGAGATCTGGCCGTGCTGTCCGAAGACTTCTTCACGGTGCCCGAGGAGGACATCTCCCACATCGAGTCGCTGCTGACCGTCGTCGGCGGGCGAATCGTGTACGCCGCCGGGGAGTTCGAGGGGCTCGCCGTGCCCCTGCACGCGATCGAGCCGTCTTGGAGCCCGGTGGCCTTCTATGGCGGCTTTCACCGGACTGCGCCGCCCGGCCGGTCCGACGGAGTGCGCCAGGCCCGGGCGGTGGCCGAGGCCGCCGCCGAGTCCGAGGAGCACCGCCAGTGGCGGATCACCCGCGGTTTCGCTCCGGACGACTCCCCCACCCACGAGATCTTCGACGCCTGCTTCGTCCTCTGAAGCCTCTGACCGCGAAGCGGCACCGGCACAATCCGACCGAGTGGAAGGCAGACCCATGGAGATCGCGAACGTTCAGGCCGTACCCGGCAGAACGCTCCTCACGCCTGAGGACAGCGTGGTCGTGCTGGTGGACCACCAGCCGCAGATGTTCTTCGGCACCACCAACACCGACCGGGCCGGCATCATCAACGCCACCCTCGGACTGGCCAGATCGGCCCAGGCATTCGATGTGCCGGTGGTGCTGAGCACGGTGGCGTCCACCACCTTCTCGGGACCTCTCCTGCCCGCGCTGGCGGAACTCTTCCCCGGGACGCAGCCGATCGACCGCACCACGATGAACTGCTGGGAGGACCCCCGCGTCGTCGACGCCGTCAAGGCCACCGGCCGCCCCAGGATCGTACTGGCGGGCCTGTGGACCGAGCTGTGCGTCTCCCTCGCGGCGCTGTCCGCGGTGGAGCAGGGCTACCAGGTGTACGTCCCCACCGACGCCTGCGGCGGGGTGTCCGCCGAGGCGCACCAGAACGCCGTCACCCGGATGGTGGCCCACGGCGTCGTCCCGACGACCTGGCTGACCGTCCTGCTCGAATGGCAGCGCGACTGGGGCCGGGCCAAGACCTACGACGCCACGAACGAGGTCATCAAGCGGCACGCGGGCGCCTACGGGCTCGGCGTGATCTATGCGCACGCGATGTTCGACGGCAACGGCGGCTGACCTTGTAGGTGTCATAAACCCCGTCCATGCTGGTCAGGCCGCGTGTTGGTACTCGTGCAGGGTGCCGCCGAGTCGATCTCTTCGCCGGATGTCTAGCTGGTCCAACTGGGCTGGTTGGGTGATTGGTTGGGGGAGTGGGCGCAGGGGCGCGGCGGAGTGCAGGGCGCGGTGTGGCCGGTGCTCGTTGAAGAACTGCTCGTACTCGCGCAGCGCGTGCAGGAGATGCGCCTGGGTCCAGATCAAGGTGCGGTCCAGAAGTTCGGTCCCGGTCTTCACGGTCTCGATGCCCTCGTCGGCGAGGAGGGCATCGAGGGTAGCGGGCGTCGCGGTCCCGGATCAGGTACTTCACGCGATGCCGTGCTCGTGGAGGATGTTCCAGACGGTGGGGGCGGCGATCTTGATGCCCAGGGCGGCCAGTTCGCCGTGGACGCGCCGGTATCCCCACCCCGGGTTCTCGTCGACGAGTCGCAGCACCAGGGCGCGGGTGGAGTGGACGGTGCGCGGCCGGCCCGGGCGCTTGGGGCGTGACTCCTTCGCGTGTCGTCGGCTGAGCAGGTCGCGGTGCCAGCGCAGCACGGTGTCGGGGGAGACCAGCAGGTGGAGCTGGCGTAGTTTCCAGCGCGGCAGTTGGTTCAGCAGGGCGGCGAGGACGGCGCGGTCGGGCCAGGTCAGTACGGGCTTGCGGACCTGTCGTTGCAGGACGGCGAGTTGGTGGCGCAGGACCAGGATCTCCGCGTCCTTGCACCAGCAGTTCGGCGTCCTTGGCGGTGTCCCGGCGCAGCAGGACCCCCGGTATGGACAGCATGGTACGGGCGGCGTGGTACGGCAGCGACATGATCACCACGTCAGCATCCCAGCCGTTGCCGACAACCACGGGCACCAGTGCTCAGCTGCAGCGATGACTTTCCGAGCGGTACACGGTCTCGTACTCGGCGGGACCGCGGTAGCCGAGGCCGCTGTGCGGCCTTCGCATGCTGTATCGAATCGCGATCCATTCGAAGATCGCGGTACCGGCCGCCGCTCGCGGCCGACCGGCCCGCAGGCCGCCTGGCCGGCCGGCGCGGACCGCCCTGAGGCGCTGTGGCGCCTGCTGAACGGAGATCAGACTGCCTTCAGCGAGCGGTCAGTGGTGTGCGGGGGTCGGGGGCCAGGTGCCCGGGGTGAGGAGGCCTGTGGCGTAGGCGCGGGCGACCAGTGCTGTCCTGTTCGTCGTTCCCCAGCGTTGGGACAGTTGCCTGAAGTGGTAGTTGACCCCGTCGTCAGTCAGGCCCACCGCGCTGGCGATCTGGGTGGTCGTGGAGCCGCCCGCGGCCAGGGCCAGTATCTGCGCCTCCGAGTTGCTGACCTGAGCGTGCTCCTCCGGGGCCGGGCCGGGGGCGGGCGCGGCGTGTTGGTCCACCATGCGCAGGATCAGCAGGAGGTTCGGTGGTGCGTCCGGCAGGTCGGTGACCACGTCGATGATCAGCTCGCCATGGCGTTCGGCGCCGCTTCCGCTGGACCAGGAGACCTTGACCGGGTAGCGCGACCTGCGCCGCAGCCGTACCGCCTCGTTGACCGGCTGGAGTTGGGCACCGGCCGTCAGGCGGAAGAGGGCCAGCGCGTCGCGCCCGGCCAGGTGCCCGGGTAGGACGCCCCATTCCAGAGCCATGGCGGGGTTCACCACCCGAATCGTGCCGTCCGATTCGCAGAAGGCGGCTGGCAGCGGTAGGAGGTCGAACAGGATCAGGAGTCGGTTGCGCCAGAAGATACCTCGCTCACGATCGGACATCGCGGCGTCGGCCAGCAGCCAGCGTGCCTGCTGTCCTTGGGGATCCATTACGCGCTCCTGTCTGTCGCGTTGTGCTGCTCCTACACCGCGGTGCCCGGACCCGCCAGTCCGAGGCGCCCGAGGCCACTACAGAATCATGTAGCCACACGAGCGATCAACGTGCCCCCGGGGCGGGACGGTGGAGACAGCCGCCGACACCGTGGCGGCCTCAGACCGGTAAACCCCGGATCCTGGAGGGAAGTTCACCCATGGCCGATACCGTGCTCCCGCCGCAGCAGCTGAGCGGCGAAGATGTCCCCGGCGCCGACATCCCTGGCGCCGACATCCCCGTCATCGACATCTCCGCCGTCGACCCGACCGGCACGCCCACCCTGGGAATGATGGAAGCAGCCCGGCGCCTCGGCCCGGTCTTCGCTCTGCGGGTGAACGGCCAGGACAACCTCTTCGTCTCCGGCCTGGACCTCGTCACCGAGCTTGCCGACGATCAGCGGTTCACCAAGAACATCGGCCTCGGGGTGGCGAACCTGCGGCCGCTGCTGGGTGACGGACTGTTCACCGCGCACATCAGCGAGCCCAACTGGGCCAAGGCCCACGACATCCTCATGCCCGCCTTCGGCCTGGGGTCGATGCGCACCTACCACCCGGTGATGCTGAAGGTCGCCCGCCGGCTCATCGAGTCCTGGGGCCGCCAGGCCGCCACGGGGAGTCCGGTGGAGGTGGCCGACGACATGACTCGGATGGCGCTGGACACCATCGGACTGGCCGGATTCGACTTCGACTTCGGCTCCTTCGACCGCGACGAGCCGCACCCGTTCGTCAGCTCGATGGTGCGCTGCCTGGACTGGGCGATGACCTCGATGGGCCGCACCCCCGAGGTCGACTACAGCGAGCAGGACGAGGCGATGCGCGTCGACGCCGCCTACCTGGCCTCGGTGGTCGACGAGGTCATCGCCGCCCGCACCGCCGCGCCGGACACCGCACCCGGCCGGCCGAAGGACCTGCTGGGCCTGATGCTCACCGAGACGCATCCCGGCGACGGCGCCACCCTCGACCTGGAGAACGTCCGCAAGCAGATCATCACCTTCCTGATCGCCGGGCACGAGACCACCTCGGGAGCCCTGGCCTTCGCCCTGTACTGATCTTTAATCTCTGACTTGACGATCAGTCATAATGGGTACAAGTTCCCTATGGTGCAGTCTAGTTCGGGCAAGTTGGATGCTGCTTGGCGTGAGGAGCGGCGAATGCGGGCTGCCGCTCTGTTCGAACAGGGTGTGAAGCAGGCTGAGATCGGCCGGTTGCTGGGGGTGTCGCGGCAGGCTGTGTGCCAGTGGCGGGCCGCGTGGGAAGAGGGCGGGTCGGAGGCGCTGGTCGCACGGCCCGGGGGTCCTGGTTCCTATCTGACGTCCGGTGAGGAAAGCGACCTGCTGGTGGTGCTGAGGCGCGGACCGCTGGAGTCGGGGTGGGACGATCAGTTGTGGACGCTGGCGCGGATCGCACGGGTGATCGAGGAGCGGTTCGGTCCGCGGTTCACCCTTGCGGGCGTGTGGTACCTGCTGAAGCGACTGGGGTGGTCCTGGCAGGTTCCGGTGACACGGGCCGTCCAGCGGGACGAGGAGGCGATCGCCGCTTGGCGCACACAGACGTGGCCGGCGGTGTCCCATCCGACCAGGCCGCACGCGAGGGACGCTGGATAGTCTTCGAGGACGAGGCGGGAGCCGCGCTCACCGGGGTAGTGCGCCGCTCCTGGGGTCCACGGGGCGTCACACCCGTCATCGCCATGAACGGGGCACGGGGCAAGCGCGAGAACATGGTGACCTTCCTGGCCTACCGCACCGGGTGCGAGCCCCGGATGCTCGCCTGGCACAAGAGTGGCGAGGGGTACACGAAAGAGGACTTCCCCCTGCTCCTCACGATGCTGCACGCCCGCCTCGGCGCGAAGGTCACGCTGATCTGGGACAACTACTCCAGTCACACATCAGCCCAGGTCGTGTGCCACGAACGCTGAAGGAGGCGTTGATGTAACTGCTTCTGGAAGCGGTGCTGTGTGAGAGATGGAGGTAGGTCCTCCGGGGTCGCCCTGCAGGGGGAGGCTTCAAACCACCGCTGGCTGCGCCGGTTAAGTGCCGGTCGTGGTGAGCGCAGCGGCAAAAGGCGCGGCAGCGATCGCGTCAGGTATGGACCAGGAAGGCGAGCGAGAGCGAACCGCTGATGACGTGTCGTAACTTATTCCAGTGGCGTCGAAACCGGGGCATGACCTGGTCCCCGGGACAAGTCCGGGGGGAGCCTGCTGACTGCCCGGACGGCGTCCGGCATGTAGGCGGCGCGAGCCTGGTCCGGGCTCTTGCACGGAACGTGGGAACCTGTCGCCCCGATACTGCGGTCGGCCCGGTGGGCCGGCGGCGAGAGGGAGTACCCCAAGCGGACAAGACCGCGAGGGGCCGAGTACCGATGCGGGGCACGGGGGCAGACCGTCTCGTAGTAGTGATGAAGCCCGGCAATGCGGGCGGAGCGAAGGGGACGGGTCGTCCAGGTCTGCTTGGTGGCCAACCGGAGTGCCCGGGATGAACCAGACGAGCGGGTCGAAGTCGTTCGAGATCTCGAAGCACCTGGTGTTCGAGGCGTACTTGAGGGTCAAGGCCAACAAGGGCGCGGCGGGCGTCGACGGGGTGTCGATCGAGCAGTTCGAGGAAGACCTTCGGGGCAACCTCTACAAGCTGTGGAATCGCATGTCGTCGGGCTGCTACTTCCCGCCGCCGGTGCGGATGGTGGAGATCGACAAGCCGGGAGGCGGGTCGAGGATCTTGGGAGTGCCCACGGTCGCGGACAGAATCGCGCAGACGGCGGTGGCCATGGTGCTGGAGCCACTGGTGGAGCCTGTGTTCCACCCCGACTCCTATGGCTACCGGCCCCGCCGAAGCGCGCTGGACGCGGTCGAGGTGTGCCGGGAACGGTGCTGGAGTACCGACTGGGTGATCGATATGGACATCCAGGGGTTCTTCGACAACCTCGATCACGATCTTGTTCTCAAGGCGGTCAGACACCACACCGACCAGCGGTGGATCTGGCTGTACGTGGAGCGGTGGCTCAAGGCCCCGGTCCAGCGGCCGGACGGCAGCCTGCTCGCCCGGGACCGGGGGAGTCCTCAGGGCTCAGCGGTCTCGCCCGTGTTGTCGAACATGTTCATGCACTACGCGTTCGACGCCTGGATGGCCCGGGAGTACCCCGGCATCGGGTTCGAACGCTACTGCGATGACGTGGTGGTCCACTGCCGCAGCGAGGCCGAAGCACACCGTGTGCGTGAGGCCATCGCCGGGCGGCTGGCCGAGTGCGGGGGGCTGCGACTGCACCCCGGTAAGACCCGCCTTGTGTACTGCAAGGACGCGAAGAGGCGTGGTTCGTACGAGCACACCTCGTTCACGTTCCTGGGGTACGGGTTCCGCGTGCGGAAGGTCCGGACGAAGCAGGGGAAGTACTTCTTCAGCTTCAACCCGGCCATCAGCGACGAGGCCGCCAAGCAGGTCCGGGCGCAGATCCGCCGCTGGCGGCTGCACCTGCGCAGTGGATGGACCCTGGAGCAACTCGCCCGGGAGATCAACCCGGTCGTGCGGGGCTGGATCAACTACTTCGGGCGCTTCTTCCCGTCGGCGTTGTACTCCAGCCTCAACCGCATCAACGACTACCTGGTGCGGTGGCTCGTGCAGAAGTACAAGCGGTTCCGGCGGAAACGAGCGAGGGCGCGCGACGCTTTGGGCAGCCACGCCAGGCTGTTTCCCGGGCTGTTCGCTCATTGGAAGCTCGTCAAGCCGTGACCGTGGACGACCGGACGATGGGAGCCGTGTGATCGGAGACGATCAAGCACGGTTCTGAGAGAGCCGGGGGGTGAGATTCCCCCCGGCTACTCGCTAGAGCCTGGATTGCCGAGCAGTCGACATGGCTGCGCGTGGTCGCGCTGCCGCCGTACGCGCCGGAACTGAATCCGGTGGAGCTCCTGTGGAAGAACGTGAAGGACCTGCTCGCGAACCGCGCATTCCGTTCGATCCACGAACTCGCCGACACCGCCGAGGCGGCACTCGGCAGCGTCAAGCACGCCACGCACCTCTTCGTCGGCTTCCTCGCCGGAACCGGTCTGGCGCTACCGGAAGTTGAGTTAAGCGGCTAGTTAAAGATCAGTACTACCTGGCCAAGAACCCGACGGTGCTGCGCCTGGCGCAGCACGAGGTCGACGAGCTGTGGGGCGACACCCCCACCTCGGAGCCCACCTTCGAGGACGTCGGACGCCTGCGTTACACCCGGCAGGTGTTGAACGAGGCCCTGCGGCTGTGGCCCACCGCCCCCGGGTTCGCGCGAGAGGCGCGTCAGGACACCGTCCTGGGCGGCCGCATTCCGCTGCGGGCCGGGCAGAGCGTCAGGGCCCTGACCCCGATGCTCCACCGCGACCCGGTGTGGGGCGACAACCCCGAGCAGTTCGACCCCTCCCGTTTCGCGCCTCAGGCCGTCGCCGCGCGCTCCCCGCACGCGTACAAGCCGTTCGGAACGGGTGAACGTGCCTGCATCGGGCGGCAGTTCGCGCTGCACGAGGCCACCATGGTGCTCGCCATACTGATCCACCAGTACCGGCTGATCGACCACGCCGACTACCAGCTGAAGCTGAAGCAGTCGCTCACCATCAAGCCGGACGGCTTCACCCTCACGCTCGCCCCGCGTACCCCCGCCGACCGGGTCGCCAACCGCGCCGAGCTGCCGACCGCGAACGCCGCACAGCCCGCCAGCGGCCCGGCCGAGACCGCCGACCTGCCCACCCGGGTACGCCAGGGCACCGGGCTGCTGCTCCTCCACGGCTCCAACTACGGCACCTGCCGCGAGTTCGCCGCCCAGCTCGCCGACCTCGCCGCGGAGCTGGGGTGCGAGACCGCCGTCGCCCCGCTCGACGCCCACCGCGGCGCGCTGCCCACCGACCGGCCCGTCGTGATCGTCACCGCCTCGTACAACGGCCAACCCACCGACGACGCGGCCGCGTTCGTGGACTGGCTGCGGCAGGCCCAGGCCGGTGCGGCCGAGGGCGTCAGCTACGCCGTCCTCGGCGTCGGTGACCGCAACTGGTCCGCCACCTACCAGCGCATCCCCACCCTCGTCGACGACCGGCTCGCCGGCCTCGGCGCCACCCGCATCCTCGACCGCGCGGAAGCCGACGGCTCCGGCGACCTGACCGGCAGCGTCAAGGCGTTCAGCGCAGTGCTGCGCACCGCGCTGCTGGAGCGGTACGGCGACCCCACCACCGCCGGCACCGGGCCGCAGCACGAGCAGGACGGCCCCACCTACACCGTCCTTCCGGGTCGGCCACGACGCCGGCACCCCGGTCATCATGATCGCCGCCGGCACCGGGCTCGCCCCCTTCCGCGCCGCCATCGCCGACCGCCGCGCTCTGCTGGCCGACGGCACCCCGCTGGCCCCGGCGCTGTGCTACTTCGGCTGCGACGCCCCTGACGCCGACTACCTGCACACCGACGAGCTGCGTGCCGCCGAGCGGGCCGGGGCGGTCTCCCTGCGCCCTGCCTTCAGCAGCACCCCCGTCGACGGCCGGCGTTTCGTGCAGGACCGCATCACCGCCGAAGCCGACGAGGTGTGGGAGCTGCTGAGCGCGGGAGCCCGGGTCCACGTCTGCGGCGACGGCGCCCGCATGGCGCCCGGCGTCCGGGACGCCTTCCAGGCCATCTACCTGCGGCAGACCCAAGGCGCCGGCCGCACCGACGCCCAGCACTGGCTCCAGACCCTGATGGACCAGAGCCGGTACGTCGAAGACGTCTACAGCGGCTGACCCACCTCGCGCCCGCGCCCGTCGTCGTCTGCCGCGCCGGGCCGCGCCGGGTCGCGCCGGGTCGGGCGAGCGCGGTGCCGGGGCCGGCCGGCCCCGGCACCGCGCGGTTGCCCGGACCGAACGAATGGTCCGGGCAACCGCGCCCGGCCGGAGCAGCGGCGGAATGGTCGGGGGCGGATTGGCTTGGCGTGTCCGCGCATAGTGCGGCATGACCCGTGTTCGCACCCGTTCCGCGCTGCTCTGCCAGAACTCCGCGGTGCTGCGGGCCCCCGAGAACGGGCTGCTGGAACCGCCCCGCGAAGGGCAACCGGGTCGCTCCACGGCTGGAACGTGCGGCGCCCGGTCGGCGGTGCGCCTGCCACGTGTCGGCGGTGCCGTGCGGTTCGCGTGCTCGAGGTCGTCGGCGGGCGGTGGCGGTCGCTTTGCCGTGATGATCGATGTATGGGTGTATTCGTGGGTTTCGTTCCACCGGGGCCTGGTGCCGAGGCGGGTCACGCGCCGGATGACGCTCCCCACCGGGAATCCGGGGCCGCGCCGTCCCAGGTCGCGGCGCCCCCGGCGGCCGTCAGGCTCTCGCCGCCGCCGTCCGGGTGGATGCTCCTCGGCGCGCCGGTGGATCCGCCTCCCGTGGGGCCGCGGCGGTCGGCCTCGCCCGCCCGCGCCCGGTCGGTTGCCCGCGGTCTCCCGGGCGATCGGGCGCACCGCTGCCGGAGTGAGCGGTGAGGCTGCCTGGCCGCAGCGGGGCCGACCGGCACAGTGCGACGAAGCCGGACGGCACCCCGTCGCGGCTGCCCGCCCCGCCGGCCTGGATACGCTGGTTGCCGGCCATCTACGTCGTGGCCATCCTGGCGCTGGAGCCGATCACTCCCGAGCAGTGGCCGGTGAGCTTTCTGCTCATCGCCCTGCCCGTCGTCGCCGCCTACGCCCACGGTCCCGCCAGCGTCGCCGCCATCACGGTCTTCGCCGTGGTCTTCGAAGGCGTCCTGGCCGGCACTCCGTGCTGCGCGGGCCGCTCGGTGGGCTATCTGTGGGAGCGCCACTACGTGGCCACCTACATCTCCACGGCCTTGGTCGGCGTCCTGGGCGCCGTCCTGGCCGCCCACCGGACGCGCCGGGAACACACCCTGGCCACCGTACGCTCGGTGGCCGAGACGGCGCAGCGCGTGCTGCTGCGTCCGGTACCCCATCTCCTGGGCCGCGTCAGCATCGAAACCCTGTACCTGTCGGCGGCCGCGGAGGCCCGGATCGGCGGCGACCTGTACGAGGCGGTGAACACGGCGCACGGCGTGCGCCTGCTGATCGGCGATGTCCGGGGCAAGGGCCTGCTCGCGGTGGAGACGGCCGCGGCGATGCTGGCCGCCTTCCGCGAGGCCGCCTACGACGAGCCCGACCTGCCCGCCGTCGCCCGCCGACTGGAGCGGAGCATGAGCCGCCGAGCCGACCAGCTCCCCAGTAGCGAGGAACGCTTCATCACCACGGTGCTCGCCGAGCTTCCCGATGACGAGCCCGTGGTCCGCATCGTCAACTGCGGTCACCCTCCGCCACTGCTCATCTACCAGGGCCGGGTCAGCGAGCTGGACCCGTCCGATCCGTCACCGCCGCTCAACCTCGGCGTGCTTCTCGGCGGCGACTACCACATCGACGTGCTGCCCTTCCGGGTGGGCTCCCAACTGCTGTTGTACACCGACGGCGTGACCGAGACCCGCGACTGCACGGGAGCGTTCTACCCGCTCACCCAGCGCGTCAGCGACTGGACCGCCCTGCCGCCCCGGGAGCTGCTGAACCACCTGCACCAGGACCTGCTCGTCTACAGCGATGCCGGCCTCGACGACGACATCGCCGTCCTGATCGCGTACCGGCTCCCCGAGGAGGAGCACGGCGGGGACGACCGAGCCCGCCCGGGCTGAGTCGAACCGCCGGCTCGGCGACGGCCCGGTAGACGGCGCCGGGGCCGATCGCGAGCCGCCCCGCCTTGCCTCCGGCGATGCCGGCGGCCACGCCGGGGGCCGGGAGCTGGTGGACACCGCGTGGTGCGAGGGTCAGTGTCAGGGCAGCCGCGACCGGTGCTGCCAGTACGTGCGGGCAGGTTCGGCCAGGGTGGCGAGCCGCGCGAGTTGGTCCGCGTCGAGCTGTACCGAGGCGGCCCGCAGGTTGCCGGTGAGCTGGTCGACGGTGGCGGCGCCGGACAGCACCACGTCGGTTGTACCGCTCGAAAAGTCATCGCTGCACGTCATGAGGCGTATCGGTACTCGTTGATGGTGCCGCCGAGGCGGCGGGTGCGTAGGAGTCTGCGGGCGTTGAGGCTCACACACCGTGGACGCGGCCACCTTCACGCCGAGGACCAGCAGCTCGCCGTGCAGGCGCCGGTAGCCCCAGGTCGGGTTCTCGCGGGCCAGGCGCAGGACCAGGGCGCGGATGGAGCGTACGGTACGCGGTCGGCCTCCGCGCTTCGGCTTGGAGCGGGTGGCGTGCTGGCGGGCGACCAGGTCACGGTGCCAGCGAAGAACGGTGTCCGGCCGCACCAGCAGCCGCATCTGGCGCAGCGCGTGCGTCGGCAGCCGGTGCAGCAGGGCCGCCAGAAAGGCCCGGTCGCCAGCGTCGAACCGTACGCGCTGTCCGATCAGCTGCCGCTCCAGCACGGTGATCTGATGGCGCAGGGCCAGGATCTCCACGTCCTTGTCGCGGTCGCTCATCGGCAGCAGACGCAGCACCGCGAACGCGTTGGTCACGCCCAGGTACGCCAGTCTCAGCAGCACGATCCACCAGCCTGACACGCTCATCCGAGCACCGGTGGCCATTCATGAGAACGCGCAGGCCACAGCCCTGGATGAGGTTTTCGGCAGGAGCAGGGTTCGTAGCGCACGCGCGGGAGCTGACGCCGCAGGATGGCGTTCTCATGCCGCAGGACCAGCAGTTCCGCCTCCATGGAGACATCGCGCCGTAGCAGCAGGGCGGGCAGCGCCAGCAGCCGACGGGCGACGGCGTACACCGTGGACAAAATCACGCAGAATGGTCGCAGGCTGCCTGCGCCCAAGACCAGGCCCCTTCGCTACTTCAGCATGCCAGTCACCGCCGACAGTCACGGGCGCTACCGTTCAGCTGCAGCGATGACTTTCCGAGCGGTACAGGCGGGGACTGGAACCGTAGCCGCCAGCCACCGCGCCAGTCCCCGACCCTGCTCAGCAGTCAGCGGGACTCCTGTCGCAGATCGGAGAGTGCCGGAGCGGCGTGCTCACGAGAGGGAAGTGACAGGTCAGGGCAGATGGGCCGACGGTATGCGGCGGCGATGCGGATCAGGCGGGCGACCTCGGTTCTGCGGTCGCTGGGGGCGTTGTCGGTCAGCTGGGTGGGGGTGGTTGCCGGAACGGCGGCACCGGAGTATGACAGCTTCAACGCGGCCCGCAGCCAGAGGGCTTCGGCATGGATCTCGGTCTTCGAGGGCGGCAGGCCCGCTGCCGCGACAGCGATGTGGGCGCGGTCCATGAGATCGCCGGGGGCGTAGCTCGCGAGAGTGAGCGCGG
The DNA here is from genome assembly GCA_963743515.1 of uncultured Actinomycetota bacterium. GTDB lineage: Bacteria > Actinomycetota > Actinomycetes > Streptomycetales > Streptomycetaceae > Streptacidiphilus. Next base: position 20,325 of record CAVUQN010000022.1, on the reverse strand, counting down.
CGTCGCGGATCTCCACCGCGCGGCGGCGGACCTGCACGCCCACCCGCCCCGCGCGCATCTGCGCCCACGCGGTCAGCGGTGGCTGGCTGAGTACCACCGTCGGTACGGCGGACGTCAGGTCCGACCACAGGAGCCTGAGCCGGCGCAGCACCACCAGCCCCTGGACCGTCTGCAGCAGCACGGAGACGGGTGCGGTGACGACACCGGCGATGAGCAGCAGGAGGGCAAGCGTCATCAGGTACTTCGAGATCACCTCCGCGCTGTTGATGATCGCGCTCCCGGTGGCCAGCAGCACGATCATGTACGCCGTGCGCCAGCAGGCGAACAGGACCTCGACGATGCCGCCCGCGGCGATGAGCATGATGCCGACGGAGCGTTGGTGCTCCCGGCGGAGCTGCCTGGCCCTGCGGACGATCAGCAGGGTCGCCGGGACGCCGACATAGATCATCCAGAGGTAGAACACGCCCAGGAACACGATCTCCGTGGCGCGGCCCTTCGACTGGCTGTAGTCGAGAGCGGAGGCGTTGTGCGGCATGTAGCCCAGGTAGAGCACGGTCAGTGCCACTGACAGGACGATGGCGACGGCGTGGCGGCGCTGGAACCGCCAGGTCGACTCGCCGGAGTACAGAGCGTGGACGAAGTCGGCCAGACACATGACCGCGCCCACGGTGACCAGGTGAACCAGCAGCACGGTGGTGACGGAGGTGACCCCGATGAGGCCGTCGAGTGCCCTGGTCACCACCGGGGCGCCGATCGTGAGTACCACGGCGACCAGGAAGAAGGCACCGAAGAGGGAGCGTTGCTGATAAGTGCCCTGGGCGGAGGGTATGCCCCATAGCGAGAACACCACGATGGCGACGGGCAGGACGACATGGAAGAACCAGGTCACTGGGTGCCTTTCTGGCGGGTGGGTCGTCTGTCCGCGAGACTGATCAGCAGCCGGTCGGCGGGCGGGCCCTCGGCGGCACGCTCGGCGATGAAAGTTGCCAGCATCTCCGCCTCCTGCTCCTGGGCGTTGCTGTAGCTCGTGCGTCCCATCACACTCACGCTCCGGGCGGCGAGTTTGCGTCGGATCAGGCGGGGGGAGCAGCCGGGCACCATGGCCCGCAGCGCCGCGTCGTCCAGGTCGCCCTGGTGCCCGCAGACCATGTGCGACAGTTCGTGGAGCTTGATCTGCTCGCGCAGCAGCGGGGATGCCTCGTCGGCGTAGCAGACCAGGTCGTAGGTCGCGAACGCGAGCCACAGCCCGCACGGCAGGTCGTGGCCGGTTGCCGACAGCGGGCGCATGACGATCTCCCGCCCGCGTTGCTCGGCCAGGATCTCAGCGAAGGACTCCGCCGTGAACGGGCTGGGCAGTGGCGGGAGATGGCCGAGGCGTTCCTCCGCGCGGTCCATCAGCTCGGCGAGCGTCGGTCCCGGTGCCGCGACCGGCTTGGCCGGGCCCCGGCGTGCACCCAGCCGTGCGCTCAGCCGCCTAGATAGGGACGTCATCAAGACCTTCCTCGCGCCGCGCGGCATCGATCTGTCGGTTGATCTCCGCGAGCGCGCCAGGGGAGAGGCCGGCCGAGCGCATGGCGATGCTGCGGACGTCACCGGAGGCTATGGCGTCCAGGAACCTGATCTCCTCATTGATGCGGGCGGCGGCCTCGTCGTCGAAGAAGTAGGCGACATCCACTCCGAAGTAGTCGGCGAAGAAGTCGAGGATCCGCGCCAGCGGACTGCGTTCGCCACCCACGGTCGCCGCCTGGACGGCACGGCGCAGCACATCGGACGAGCGGCTCGTGAAGTACGAGGGATCAACGCCGAACGCCTCGGCCAGGAGCTCCAGGTGCCGGAGCGACGGGTTGTCGGCATGGCCGGTGGCCAGCTTCCACAGATGCTGCCGGGTGATGCTTCCTTCCCCCGCCATGGAGTTCATCGCCTCCGCGATCTGCGGGTACGAGGGAGGCTTGTCGGGGTCTTCGGCCGTCTGGTGCCGCAGGTATTCGATCTTCTGCGCCAGCGTGCGCTGCTGAGGTGCTTCGCCGTAGATCGCCATGCCAGTCACCCCTGTCTCCCGCTCCGGCCGTCCTGTCAGTGCTGCCTGCCTGGGGCCGCTGATGAGCCCGGCGAAACTCTATCGCCGCAGCGGGAAGCTCTGAAGTTGCCGGAGTTCGGTGGACGGCTGCGGGCTAGTTGAGCACTCGGGCGGCCAACGGGCCGTCGCTTCTATGCAACGCGTCGCTTATATGCAACACTCAGCACGTGCTTCGGGCCCTTGTGGTCGGAATGCCATCAAATGGGGGCTTCGGGCGGGCGACTTCTTGCCGTTCGGCGGAGCACTGGGACTTTCGCCGGGGGGCTGTTGCATGTCCGCGTTGTCTGGTTCCTTCTGCCGCCAACGCTCGACGCCATGGCTCTGGCAAGAGTCCGGGTAGCTTCCGCACAAGCACTCTGATGCTGCGTCGGGCGTTTCCGTGAGCTGGATGCCCGTGCCCGTCGCGGCCGTCATTCTGCTCGCCTCGGCCCGCTGGGGCCAGCGGGAACTGCTCGGCCGTCGCCGCAGAGTCCCTTGTGCGGTCGGTGGGCACGCCGCACCTCGAAAGGTGCGACCTGCCGCATCCTTCGGAGATCCCGGTTGTTTCAGCGACCAATCGGGATCTACCGCACGTGTCGGCAGGGCCCTGTAGGTGTCATAAACCCCATCCGTGCAGGTGAGACACTATGTGAAGCCCCTGTGGTGCCGGTGGCGGCAGGGGATTTATTGAACGCGTTCAATGGTGGAAGACTGGCTGGGCGTGCTCGATTCTGTCGGTTGGCCGGGCTTCGTCGGCGTGATGGGATCTCGCATGGGCGTTGCCCATGCCGTGTACGACATATATTGTTGGCGACATGGATGCCCTGTATGTGCATCGAGGTCGAGCCCGAGGTGCGGGCGTGGCTGGAGTTGCTGTCGGGCAGGCACTTTCGGAAGGTCGAGGACTACGCCGGGCTGCTGGCGGAATTCGGACCGCAGGCTCCGATGCCGTACGCGAGGCCGTTGCGCGACGGGGTGAGTGAGCTGCGTCCCACGCTGGACGGTGTGGCGACGAGGATCACCTACTGGATTACAGAGGACCGCCGCATCGTGCTGCTGACGGTGTTCCGCAAGACCCGGCAGCACAAGGAGGCCCAGATCAATCGGGCGGTGCTGGTGAAGAAGGAGTGCGAGGCCTCGCACCGGCCGGCACACACGGTGTTCAGTCGCGAGGAAGGGGAGCAGTGATGGAGCACAGCCGCTGGAAGCTGGCGCGCGAGCGCAAGCTCACCGAGGGCTACACCGAGTCACCCGAGGTCGAATTGGAACGCCAGGAGCACCGCCTGTCGATGGCCTTGGCCAAGGTGGTCTATGACCGCCGCATCGAACTGGGACTGTCGCAGTCCGAGCTGGCTGCCCGCGCGGGCCTGACCCAGGGCAAGATCTCCCGGATCGAGGGCTCCGACACCGTCCCGACCCTGCCGCTGCTCGCGAAACTGGCCAAGGGATTGGATGCCTCCTTGAACATCGCCATCGATGTCGACGACGCGAAGGTCATGCTCGCTGCCCACAAGGCCGCGTGACCACGCAGGATTGGTGCTCGACCCTTGCTGGACAGCGCTGAACTGGCGGGGAGCGGCGCCGAATGTCTGTCGGGGGAGTGCCAGTCGTGCCAGACCGGAGCATATGAACGTCGAATTTGGGAGCGACTGGTGCTGAACTGCGCCCGATACACCTCGAACGGCACCGACTGGCTGGGAGCGCGTGCCGGGGTGCGTTGAGTGGCGTGGCGAATGAGTGGCATGACGGACGCTGGGTCTGAGGGACGGATTCTTCGTGCGTTCCACCCTGCTCGGGACCGATCATGGCGCGAGGCATCAACCAGCCCGGATGCTGCAAGGGTGGTGGAAAACCGTGTCGACTCCAGAAGCGATGGGGAACGCTTCGGCCTCCGAGTCGTGTGTCGGCCCTCAGCTCTGCTCGATGTGCAGATGGACCGGACCGCGCAGGACGGGGCTGCGGCGGTACGGCGGCGGGTCGGTGACCAGTCTGGGCTGATCCAGGCGGCGCACCAGCTCGGTCAGGGCGATCTGGGCTTCACGCCGGGCCAGGGGGCCGCCGAAGCACAGATGGATGCCGCTGCCGAAGCCGAGGTGCTGGTTGTCCTGCCGGTCGGGGATGAAGCGGTCGGGTTCGTGGAAGCGGTCGGGATCGCGGCTGCCCGATGCCAGCATGAGCATGACCTGCGAGCCCTTGGGGATGACGGTGTCAGTGACGGTGACGTCGCTGTACGCCGCCCGCCAGGGAATGATGTGCACCGGCGGTTCGTAGCGCAGCAGTTCCTCGACCATGGGCACGATCAAGTTCGGGTCGTCGCGCAGTCGCTCGAGCTCCTGCGGGTGGCGCAGCAGCGTGAGCACGCCGTTGCTGATGAGGTTGACGGTGGTCTCGTGGCCGGCGATCAGTAGCAGATTCGCGGTGCTGATGATTTCCTCGTCGGTCATCCGCCCGTCCGGCCCGTCATCATTGACCAGCCGTGACAGCAGGTCGTCGCTTGGCCGGCCGTGCCGTTGCTCAACCAGCCCGCCGAGGTACTGGCGCAAGTCCTTGCGGGCCTGCATGCCGTCCTCGAGTTTCTCTTTCGGGTCGGTCTTCGGGTCATAGTCGATCGCGTTGATGATCGCGTCCACCCAGAGATGGAACCGTGGCGCGTCCTCGCGCGGCACGCCGAGCAGGCGGGTGATCACGGTGACGGGGAACGGGTAGGCGAAGTCGTCGACGATGTCGATCTGCTCCTTGCCCGCGAAGTCGTCGATCAGGCCATTGACGATGGCAGTCAGGTCGGGCTCCAGGCCGGTCACCAGGCCCGGGGTGTGCGGGGGGCCGAAGTGGCGCATCGCCATACGCCGCAGGCGGTCGTGCTCGGGCGGGTCGAGCTGGATGAACGCCGGCGCTTCGCGCGCTTCGGATGCGGGCATCGGGCGCGACAGATTGCGGATGTCCGAGCTCAGATGCGGGTTGTGCAAGAGGTCCATGAGCTCGCGGTAGGTGCTGACGACGTAACTGCCGTCCTCCTGCCGGGCCACCGGCGTCTCACGCAACTCGGCGTACAGCGGGTACGGATCGGCCCGTGACGAGTAATCCATAATCCGGCGAAGAGTGTCTCGCGTCTCGGTCGTGGTCATCTCGCTGTCCCTCCTACCGGTGGTGCTGGTGAGCAGCCGTGACCCGCCGCTCACCCGGATCGTGACCGGTGACGACCACGGTGGCGCCCTGGGCAAGCAGTTGTGGACCGGGAAAGTCGACGGGCACCGGCTTCATGTCGGCGGGGTGGTCAGCCGTGGGGCAGGGCGGCGGGAAGGGGGCAGCCGTCTCGATCAGCTGCCGGTAGTGGTCCAGCCACTTCGCGTTGTTGAAGCTCACCGCCGCGGTGACGCGGCCCCGGTAGCCGTACGCTGCGACGAAGCTCCGGTCGGACACCGACCCCTGGGTGACGACCACCTCGTCGGCGAAGGTCGGCACCCCGACGGACTTGATGTTGACGCCGAACTGGATCGACCAGAACACCGGCAGCGTCAGGTGGGGCCAGCGATCCGCCTGGCCGCTGACCATGTTGTGCGCCGCGACCTCGGCCTGCTCCACGGCGTTGGCCCAGTGCTCCAGCGAGATCAGCCGGTACTCGTAGACCGGGTTCGGACAGCGTGCCACGTCTCCGGCGACGAAGATGTCGTCGGTGATCAGACCGTCGAGGGTCATGGCACGGCAGCCCGTATCGCAGGCGATTCCCCACACGCCCGCCGCCAGTCCCGAGCCCCGCAGCCACTCGGTGTTGCGGATGCCCCCGAGCGCCACCACCGCCACGTCGGCGTCGACGGTGCTGCCGTCGTCGAAGTGGGCGCGGCGGAAGTGTCCTTTTGCGTCGCCCTCCAGCTGGGTGACCTTGACACCGGTGCGCAGGTCGACGCCGCGAGCGCGCTGCATGTCCGAGGCGATCTCACCGATCATGGCGCCGAGCGCCCCGACCAGCGGTGCCGGCGCGAGTTCGGCGACGGTCACCGGTATGTCCCGCTCCCGGCAGACGGACGCGATCTCGGAGCCAGTGAATCCCGCGCCGATGACCAGGACACGGGAGGGCCCGGCGGCCAGTGCCCGTTGCAGGCCTTCGGCGTGCTCGCGGGTACGGACGACGAACACGCCGTCCAAGGCTGCCTCGCTCTCGACGAACCAGGGCCGCGCCCGCACCCCGGTGGAGATCAGCACCCGGTCGAAGGGGACCTCCCGTCCGTCGGCGAGACGCACACTGTTGGTCGCCAGGTCCAGCCCGTTCGCGGGCACGCCCAGCAACCACTCCGCGTCGATTTCACGACGTCGCGGCAGCGTGGTGCCGTCGGCCGGAACCCACCCCGTGAGAACCTGCTTGGACAGGGGAGGCCGGTCGTAGGGCTCGCCCAACTCGTCACCGATCATGGTCAACGACCCGGTGAAGCCCTCGTTCCGCAGCGCCTCCGCCGCCCGCAGCCCCGCCAGGGACGCCCCGACGACCACGATGCGGCCGTCACGCTTGAAGGCTCGAAGGTTGTCGGCGCTGGTCATGACTTCGACGCCTCGGCCGGTACGACCCGTCCCTCCAACTGGTCCACCAAAATGGCCTGGACCGGGCAGGCCGCCGCGGCACGCAGCACTCGGTCGCGCTGGGCGTCGTCGACGTTCGGGTTGTACATCAGCGCTTCCTCGCCGTGCATCCGGAACGCGTCCGGAGCCAGGAACGCGCACTGCGCATATCCCTGGCAGCGGGAAAGATCAACGACAAGTTTCATGCCGCACTCCATCTCAGAGACGAGAAGCTGCAGGCTTTGAAGCGGGTGTCACTACGGCGCTCGAAGCGCGAGGCACGCCTTCACGGAAGGGGATCGGCTGTCATCCCTGCGAATGCAAAGAGGGCCACCACGCCCGGCAAAGGTCCCGCAGGAAGAGTTGATCTTCGCGAATGAGGCCCGGACGTCTGCAGAACCATCCGGATGGCCTCGCCTCTCCTGAAAACCCTATCCCGCGCGCACATCGTCCGCACCCGGCGACCGCAGGCCGATGACGGGCGCGACGGTGGTGTGCGCCCGATCACTGGCGCGCACACCACCCTGTCACCGGGACGAATCAGCGACCGCCACCGCTGTGACCGCCACCCCGCCGTAGCCGCCACTGTTGGGGCTTTTCCGGCTCGGCAAGCTGACGGTCGATCAGTCGAGGTCCATCGGGATGTGCGCATCCGGATGAGGCGCCTCCTGAACGACTCTGCCGGCCAACTCAGCCCTGGGGCCACAGGGCGTCGGGGTAGATCGGTCAGGGGGGCGCGATGCTCCCGATCCGGCTTGGCCTGGTGCCCGATGGGTCCAGGGTGAGGATGTGGTCAGCCGTGCGGGCGAAGACCCTGTCATGGGTGATCAGGACCGTGGTGCGTCCCGCCATGAGGTGGCGCAGTGGGGTGATCACCAGCTGGGCGGTTTGCGGGTCGAGGCCGGCAGTGGGCTCGTCCAGCACCAGGACGGGCGTACCGCGGAGGAAGGCGCGGGCGATGGCGATGCGCTGGCTTTGTCCGCCGGAGAGCTGGAAGCCGTCGTCGCCGATCTTTGTGTGGTAACCGTGCGGCAGTGCCATGACGAAGTCATGGGCGCCCGCGTTGCGGGCGGCGCGCTCAATCTCGCTCTGCGGGGCTTCGGGTCTGCCGTAGGCGATGTTGTCGCGGATGGTGGTGTGGAAGAGGGGGGCTTGCTGAGGGAGCAGGGTGACGGCCTGGCGCAGCGAGCTGAGGGTCAGGTCCCTGAAGTCGTGGCCGTCGAGGCGTACGGTGCCGGCGTCCGGGTCGAGGAAGCGGACCAGAAGTTTGGCGAGCGTGGACTTGCCGCTGCCGCTGGGCCCCATGACGGCCAGGACCTCGCCGGGGCCGATACCGAAGGTGACGCCGGTCAGCACCGGCCGGTCGGGGCTGCCCGGGTAGCTGGCGCTGACGCCCTCGAAGGAGACGCGCCCATGGACAGTGCGTGCGTCGCGGGCGGTGGGGCTTTCGCGGACCGGGCTGGGCATGTCGAGGAGTTCCAGAACACGTTCGGCCGAGGCACCCGCGGCACCGGCGATGGGAGCGAGCCCGGAGAGCTGCTGGGCCGGTTGGAAGAGCTGGGCCATGAAGGCCGCAAAGGCGAGCAGTCCACCCAGGCTCAGCTTGCCGCTCGCCAGTTCGAGTGCGCCGATGCCCACGACGGTGAGTCCGGCGATCATCTGGAGGACGTCGAGGAACGCCGGGTAGAGGCCGGCCACACGCTCGGCGGCGAGCTCGGCATTGAGCAGGGCCGCGCCCTCCCGCCGTACCCGCTCGACTTCACGGTCCTCCTGGCCGCAGGTACGGGCGATGACGGAGTTGCGCAGGCTCTCCTCCAGGAGGGCCGTGACGCCCCCGGCGCGCCGTTGGACCTGCCGCTCCCGACTGAGGATGCGGCGCCCGAAGAAGCGAGTGGCGAACCAGAACAGGGGGGCCACCGCCACGGCGGCGAGAGTCAGCAGCCAGCTCAGGTAGACCGCCGCCGCCGTGAACAGCACCAGGCTGAGCAGCGCCGCGCCCCCTTGGATCAGACCGGAGGCGACCAGCTGCTCGATGGCGGCGATGTCCGAGGTGAGCCGGGCCACCACGTCACCGCGCCAGCGGCTCTCAATCGTGTCGGGGGGCAGAGTGTGCAGATGGGCGACGACAGCTGTCCGCAGACGCAGAATGTACCGCTCAGCGATCCAGGTGGTGGTGTAGCTACCGGCGAAAGTGAGCAGTGCAGCCACAACCGCGACGGCCACCATGGCCGTGGCGAGCGGCCAGAAGGCAGCGAAATGCCGCGGAACGAGGACGTCGTCGATCAGGTCCTTGAACAACCAGACCGACACCACCTCGCCGAACGCACCCAGGACGAGCAGGCCCCCACTGCAGGGCAGCCACCGCGCGTCAGGACGCACCCACGGCCAGAAGCGTCGGACGGCCTCACGCAACGGGACCGTGGGCGACGACGCGATCGGTCCTTGGGCGGCACTGGCCCCGTTCGTCAGCGGGTCAGTAGGCGTCGCTTCCTGCACAGAAGGCCCCTCACCAAGGCGAGGGGGCCGACGGCGCACCGCCGGCCCCGGGGAATGGGAGTCATCCCAATTCAGGCTGAATGGTTACAGCTACCACCAGCCCCAGCCGCGCCGGAAACCACGCCGACCGAAGCCACGGCCGTAGCCGTAGCCGTAGCCGCCGTAGCCGCCGTACCCGAAGCCACGGCCACGGCCACATCCGCCGAAGAAGCTCATTGCGCTCTCCTTTCCTTGCACTGGCATGCTGCCGCGTCCGCCAAAGCCCACGATGAAGGGCCGCAGGAAATCGAACCGGCAACATATCTATGCCGTGAGAACGGCCTGCCCTCGGAGCCCGTATGCGGCGCCCCCGGGCGGGTCTGCCTCACGTCTCCATTATCCGCCACACTGCGGAACGCGCGCCCGCAGACACCCGAGGCCGAGCGCGTCGGCGTCCGAGCCCACGGGAACCGGGCAACTGACGCCGACGCGCCTCTCGGCCAACCGGGTGAGTTGCTGTCAGATTGGTTCGCCGTAGAACGTAGAAGAACTCTTTACTGGAACACTCAGCTGGCTTGCACGTGCGGATGCTCAGTCGTTCTCCGGCAGGACTGGCCAGTTCTGCCCCTTCCAAGGTGTCTTTTCGACTTCTCGCTACCGACCGTGACGGATATTCCGGCGCAGGGGTCCAGGCCGGGGCCGGGACCTGCAGCACGGCGTGGTGGACGGCGTCGGTGATCGTCATCCCGACGGAGTAGGACAGCCACCGGCCGCGCCGGGTGAGCCAGTTCAGGAGTTCGTGGGTGCCGCCGGCGGAGTCGGTGCGGATCAGGGCGCTTCGGCCGCGCCGGTGGCGTTTGGGCAGTTGGGCCAGGGCGAGCTTGGTGGTGGTGATGTGGTCGGCGGCGGTGTTGCTGCCGGCATTGCCCGGTCGCAGCAGTCCGGCCACCGGTTCGCCAGAACCTCTCGCTCCGTGGTCGACGAACACGACCAGCGGGTGGTGTCCGAAGGTCCGCGGCTTCGACCAGGCGGGAAACGGTGGGGTCGGAGGCCACCGGCCCGAAGAGGGCGGGTACGGCCCGCAGCACGGCCACGTCCGACAGGCAGTCCCCGCCCAGTGCCACCGCCAGGGCGAGGTCCAACAGCACCTTGTCCGGATCGTGCACCGCACGTGCTTTTCGCCAGGTCATCAACGCCACAGATATCGCGGTCTCGAGCCCGGTCTTGCGGGCAGTCTCTGCCAACAGCACCCCGCCGGCCTGCGAGATCACCACGTCTCCGTCGCCCTGGACACGGACAGGCAGGTAGGACCCGAAACGCTTGTTCACCTGGAGAGCGCTTCTTTCCTTGCAACGGACAGGACCCTAGAGAAGTCCCATCGTTGCTGGTCAGCGGTGCTCTCCAATGTTTTGATCAAGGGTCGGACGGGATCACTCCCGGTGACACGCCGCTAGGGCGGGCGCCTGGGCGTCGGCGACCAGGACGCCGGCAGTCCAACGTCCTCGTCATGGTCGATCCTGGGGGTCAGGGGGTCGCAGGTTCAAATCCTGTCGTCACGACCAGCATTCGTGCAGGTCGTGTGCCACGAACGCTGAAGGAGGCGTTGATGTAACTGCTTCTGGAAGCGGTGCTGTGTGAGAGATGGAGGTAGGTCCTCCGGGGTCGCCCTGCAGGGGGAGGCTTCAAACCACCGCTGGCTGCGCCGGTTAAGTGCCGGTCGTGGTGAGCGCAGCGGCAAAAGGCGCGGCAGCGATCGCGTCAGGTATGGACCAGGAAGGCGAGCGAGAGCGAACCGCTGATGACGTGTCGTAACTTATTCCAGTGGCGTCGAAACCGGGGCATGACCTGGTCCCCGGGACAAGTCCGGGGGGAGCCTGCTGACTGCCCGGACGGCGTCCGGCATGTAGGCGGCGCGAGCCTGGTCCGGGCTCTTGCACGGAACGTGGGAACCTGTCGCCCCGATACTGCGGTCGGCCCGGTGGGCCGGCGGCGAGAGGGAGTACCCCAAGCGGACAAGACCGCGAGGGGCCGAGTACCGATGCGGGGCACGGGGGCAGACCGTCTCGTAGTAGTGATGAAGCCCGGCAATGCGGGCGGAGCGAAGGGGACGGGTCGTCCAGGTCTGCTTGGTGGCCAACCGGAGTGCCCGGGATGAACCAGACGAGCGGGTCGAAGTCGTTCGAGATCTCGAAGCACCTGGTGTTCGAGGCGTACTTGAGGGTCAAGGCCAACAAGGGCGCGGCGGGCGTCGACGGGGTGTCGATCGAGCAGTTCGAGGAAGACCTTCGGGGCAACCTCTACAAGCTGTGGAATCGCATGTCGTCGGGCTGCTACTTCCCGCCGCCGGTGCGGATGGTGGAGATCGACAAGCCGGGAGGCGGGTCGAGGATCTTGGGAGTGCCCACGGTCGCGGACAGAATCGCGCAGACGGCGGTGGCCATGGTGCTGGAGCCACTGGTGGAGCCTGTGTTCCACCCCGACTCCTATGGCTACCGGCCCCGCCGAAGCGCGCTGGACGCGGTCGAGGTGTGCCGGGAACGGTGCTGGAGTACCGACTGGGTGATCGATATGGACATCCAGGGGTTCTTCGACAACCTCGATCACGATCTTGTTCTCAAGGCGGTCAGACACCACACCGACCAGCGGTGGATCTGGCTGTACGTGGAGCGGTGGCTCAAGGCCCCGGTCCAGCGGCCGGACGGCAGCCTGCTCGCCCGGGACCGGGGAGTCCTCAGGGCTCAGCGGTCTCGCCCGTGTTGTCGAACATGTTCATGCACTACGCGTTCGACGCCTGGATGGCCCGGGAGTACCCCGGCATCGGGTTCGAACGCTACTGCGATGACGTGGTGGTCCACTGCCGCAGCGAGGCCGAAGCACACCGTGTGCGTGAGGCCATCGCCGGGCGGCTGGCCGAGTGCGGGGGGCTGCGACTGCACCCCGGTAAGACCCGCCTTGTGTACTGCAAGGACGCGAAGAGGCGTGGTTCGTACGAGCACACCTCGTTCACGTTCCTGGGGTACGGGTTCCGCGTGCGGAAGGTCCGGACGAAGCAGGGGAAGTACTTCTTCAGCTTCAACCCGGCCATCAGCGACGAGGCCGCCAAGCAGGTCCGGGCGCAGATCCGCCGCTGGCGGCTGCACCTGCGCAGTGGATGGACCCTGGAGCAACTCGCCCGGGAGATCAACCCGGTCGTGCGGGGCTGGATCAACTACTTCGGGCGCTTCTTCCCGTCGGCGTTGTACTCCAGCCTCAACCGCATCAACGACTACCTGGTGCGGTGGCTCGTGCAGAAGTACAAGCGGTTCCGGCGGAAACGAGCGAGGGCGCGCGACGCTTTGGGCAGCCACGCCAGGCTGTTTCCCGGGCTGTTCGCTCATTGGAAGCTCGTCAAGCCGTGACCGTGGACGACCGGACGATGGGAGCCGTGTGATCGGAGACGATCAAGCACGGTTCTGAGAGAGCCGGGGGGTGAGATTCCCCCCGGCTACTCGCTAGAGGCCGTTTCCGCCGGAAGGTGGGAGCGGCCTTTTTCGCGTGGTGGTCGCATTGTGGTCGTGAACGGTCGTTCACGCGGCTTGGGTTGATGCGGCCGCACGGCGTGGCTGTCGCAAGGTTGCCGCGTTCGGCTGCGCGCAGGAGGCGGGCGACGGCTTCGACTGCTTCGCGGGCGGCTGTGCGGGTGAGGTGGCTGTAGATGTTCGCGGTGGTCGACAGAGTGGAGTGGCGCAGGGTCTTGGAGGTGATGGGCATCGGGACGCCTGTTTCCAGAGACAGGGTCGCCGTGAGGCGGCGCAGGTCGTGGACGGTGCAGTGCGGCAGGTCGGCCTGGCGGCGCAGTTCGTGAAAGCACTTCAGGACGTCCTTGGGGTGCAGGTGTTGGCCGTCGGGGCCGTGGAAGACGTAGCCGCCGTGGCGAGTGCGTGCGTCGGCGGGGGCCTTGGTCTGGGCGCGGTGCTCCAGGGCGGCGACGACGCGGTCGGACATGGCGACCCATGCCTTGCTGTTCTTGGTCTTGGGGGTGGTCAGGACGAGCCGGTCGTCGACGGCGGACAGGGTGTGGCGGATCGACATGATGCGATCGCCCAGGGGGATGTGGTCCCAGTGCAGGGTGAGGGCCTCGCCCTTGCGCATGCCGGTGCCGATGATCAGCTCGAACAGGTCGGCGAACTGCGGGTCGACGCCTCGGCAGTGGGCGAGGAAGCGCACGGCCTGCTCGGCGGTCCAGACCTTGCGTTCCTCGGGGGCGGGGCGGGGGATGACGGTGGGTTGGGCAGGGTTGTGGGCCAGGCGGTGGTGGCGGACGGCGTGGCCGAGCGCGCTGGAGAGGGTGGCCAGGCATTTGTAGACGGTGGGGCGTCCGCGGTCGGCGTCGAGTTCGCGTTGGACGAAGGCTGCGATGTGGTCGTGGCACAGGTTGTCGAGGCGGATCGCGCCCAGGGCGGGGACGGGCCTTCTGGCATCGGATCATCGGGTGACGCGCCGGGGCCGGCTCACGCAGCGTTCCCGAACTGCGTCCGATCAGATCCTTCCGAGCGCTCGGCGGAACGAGCTTTGCACGCACTGGACTTGGGCCCCCGCCTCACCGGCGCGTCCGGTACGAGGAGGAGTCGGTCGAACACCTGACTCTCGGCCTGACCGACACCCCCGAGGACAGCCCGTCCACCGAGTGACCCCTGCCGCCCCGGTCCGATCTCCCGCGGGAAGGGCGCTGCCCGCCTCGACCGGATGTGGGCGCTCACGGGCCGTGTACTCGGTTGCGCCATCGGTGGGTCCACAGAAGGCCGGACAGGGCTGCGAGGGTTGCGGTGGCCTCGGCGACGGCGGAGCGGGTCTTCTCCGGGTACCAGACGGGCTCGTACATGTTGCGCAGCGGCCCCAGGGCTCCGACGTCGACGTAGCGGTACAGCAGCACCGCGCCGGTGCCGGCGAACGCCACGAGCAGCGCGTATGCCCACACCAGGGGTCGTGTGCCGAGGAGGATCAGCAGGAGTGCGGCCAGTGCCGCGGCGGCGGCTTCGATACGGAACAGGTCGCCCTGGCTGATTCCCTTGCCGGCGAAGTCGTATGCGGGGGCGAGGTCCGCGTGCACGTAGGCGTCCACCGCCAATGCGGCCGCGGTGACCAGGCGCAGCAGCCACAGTCCGGCAACGGCCGCTGCGGCCGGCTTCCACGGGACGTGGGCGTTCTGTGCCGGGTCAGCCGTCATCTCTCCTCCCGCCCGTGGCTGGTCGGCTCGCGGGGTGCGTCGTCATCGTCGGCTCCCTTCGGTGGTGCCTGCCCCGTAGGCCCGGAGGCTTCGTGGAGTGACTACGCCTGGCGCGGAGGAAGGGTTCACGTGCTCGGCCTTGCCCTGCGGGCTGCAGTGGTGCCTGGGCGGTGGGGTTCCGGGTGCGCCTTCCTCGGCGACTTGCTTCGTGGACTGCAGACCTGCGGCTGGGGGATCGCGACGAGTAGTGCGCCGGAGGAGTTCAGGACGTCCATGGCGGAGATGTCCTGCGGGCTGATCGAGGTGGAGGCGGGAATGGTCTCCGTGGTGGCGTAGCCGGAGGACCGGGTGGCGGCTGTCTCGGCGCGGCCGTCGCGGGCGTGCACCACCAGGTGGCAGGTGACGGCCGGGGGGAGGGGGGAGGCCGGCGAGTTGAAGGCGCACCACGGTGCCCGACTGGTCGGGCCCGAGTGTGGAGTTCGCCGAACACCCGAACGTACCGAACTCGGCTCCCTAGTAGGGCTTGGTCAGGTTCCCTCGCGGGTGGCGTGTCCTTGTGGCTGTGTGGGCGTTGTTGGCGTGTGACACCTGGGGAGTTGGATCAGGTCCGGGAGGACTTGGAGGCGTTCACGGCGCAGATGTTCGAGGCGTTCACGCGCGCGGACCAGCACCGCTGGGGGCGGGCGTATGCCCGTGGACTGTTACTCGACGGGCGGCGCAAGTCGGTGGAGCCGATGGCCGCGCAGCTGGGTGAGGACGGCAACCGGCAGGCGTTGGCACACTTCGTGACGACAAGCCCGTGGAACCCGGCCCACGTGCGGGCCCGGCCGGCGTGGCGGATGTACGAGGCCATCAAGCCGACCGTGCTGATCGTGGACGACACCGGGTTCCTCAAGGACGGGGTCTCCTCGGCCTGTGTGTCGCGGCAGTGCACCGGAACCGCGGGCAAGGTCACCAACTGCCAGGTGGGCGTGTCGGTGCACCTGGCACGCGACCACGCCTCGGCGCCGGTGGACTGGCGCCTGTTCGTCCCCAAGTCCTGGGACCCGACCAGTGAGTTGGCCGACCCGGACAAGGTGGCCCGGCGCGAGCGCTGCGGGATCCCGCCAGAGCTGGGCACGTGGAGAAGTGGCAGCTCGCACTCGACATGATCGACGAGACCCGCTCGTGGGGCGTGCACGTTCCGCTCGCCACCTGGGCCGACGCCTGCCCCACCTGCCACCGCGACGTACCCAAGCAGGGACGAACCTGACCAAGCCCTACTGAGTCCCTTGGCGCGCCCGGGTCTGACCAGCGAAAAGGCCCCGCCGTGGAGGGTCCTGTGGGACTTGCTCGGCGGCGACTGGGCCGTCCGTACGCCGACGCATTCAGACTACGCGCAGTGGCCGAGACGCTGCGGTCAATTCACTGTTCGTAGTGGAGCAGGTTCGCTCCGTGTGTCCCCGAACAGGAGAAGTACCGCATGCGCAAGATATGGACTGCTGCCGCTCTCACTGCGGTGATCAGCCTCACGTCCGTCACCGCAGCGTCTGCCGCTGTTCCGCTTCGTGAAGCCAGTGCTTCCCGGGCGGTGGCCGCCCCGGCCTCCCTGGCGGCCCTCAAGGCGGCTCCGGCGGACACCGCAGCGCTGCTCAGGACCGAGGCCGCAGCACTCAAGGCGGAGATCACGCGCCTGACCGCCCACTCGGCGACGGGTACCCGCCAGATCCCGCCCGCTCAGCTGGCACCGATTGTGACCGCGCCGAACAAGCTGCTTTCCGACGCCCAGGCCCTCCTGACGGCCCTGACGGGGCCGGCAACCACGCCCGCGTCCATCGTCGCTGCGGTGTCGAACCTGGTCACCGACCTGACAACTGTCATCACGAGCACCGTGACGTCCCTCGGGCTCTCGCTGCCGGGCGTGGACACCTCTGGGCTGCTGAGCCTGGTGTCCAGCCTGCTCAACACCGTCAAGGGCCTGCTGGCCGGTCTCGGCCTCCCGGTGTCCGTCCCGCCGACCCCCTGACGCTCCAGCACGAACGGCCCCCGACTGGCGGTACGGCCGACGCCGCGAGGACCTATCCCGGTGGCATGCCGGGGTGGGTTCTCGACGAGTAAGACGCCCCCTCGCTGGCCTGTGCGAGGGGGCTTGTTCCGGGCTGCGGTCGGGTCCGACGCACCGCCCATGGCGGCCGCGATAGGGACTGACCGGAGCGGTGCGCCCCTCCCCGGCATAGCGAGACCGGCGGGACGTCAGGGCGGGAACGAAAATCCTCCCCGCATCGGCGAGGGTGCCGTCGGAGTGACGCTGTGGGATGCGGGCTGCCGAGGATGGATGCCAGTCGGGTGCACCTCAAAAATCACGCGCCTGACCAGCGGAACCAGCGGAGTGCTACCCCCTGCGGATGAGGAGGAATGCAAGGGCGCCCACGATGCCGCTAATGGAGAGGATCATGGCTCTACTCCTAAGAGGAGATAAGGGGCTCATCGCAGAAGAGGGTGTAGTCGGGGTCTGTCGGTTTTGAGGTCGCCTGCACGGATTTTCATGCTCGGCTGCACTCCCATCCGGGCGCGACGAGACGTGCGCCGGGGAACGAGCTATGCACCGTCGTTGCCGTCGCGCAGGGAATGGATCATCCTTTGCAGGATCCGGAACGCGCCTGACTGCTCGGTCTCGGTCGTGCCGGCCAGCATTCTGACCTCGACGGACCGGACCGCTACGGTCGCCTTCTCGAGCCTCTGTCGGCCGCGAGGCGTGAGCCGCGTGGGCAGAACCTTCCCGACGGGTGCCTCCGCAGGCCTGGTCACGTAGCCCTCTCGTTCCAGGGCCTGGAGCAGCACGTTCATCGACTGCCGTGTCACGAACGCGCCCCGCGCGAGCTCGGAGTTCGACAAGCCCGGCCGTTGAGCCAGCAGCTCGAGGCAGGAGTAGTGCGTCACGCTCATCCCGAGTGGCCGCAGCACCTCCTCCATGGCTGCGCGCAGGGCGCTCGAAGCCTCTTTCAGCAGGTAGCCCAGCGATTTGTCCAGGTCGACACCGACATCGTTTTGCCTCATGTCAGAATTCTGACATACATTGGTCCGTGTCAGGAATCTGACACGAAGAGAAGGAGCATCATCATGCCCGCCACCGGCCCCGACTTCATCTCGCTCCAGGCGCGCGACCTCGACGCTTCGCAGGCGTTCTACGAGCAGTACCTCGGCCTCGTCCGCTCGCAGGCCGGACCTCCGCACGCCGTCGTCTTCGAGACGAAGCCGATCGCGTTCGCACTCCGCGACGTCGTTCCCGGCACCGATCTCGCATCCGTTGCTCAGCCCGGCATCGGTGCCGCGATCTGGCTCCACGCCACAGACGTCCAGGCCATTCACGATGCTCTCGTCGCCAACGGTCACACCATCGTCTCCGCACCGATCGACGGCCCCTTCGGTCGGACATTCACCTTCGCCGACCCCGACGGCTACCAGGTCACTCTCCACGACCGCGCCTGATAGGCCAGCGCCACCGGACGATCACCGGCCCCCGCAGACCGCGGTTGCGCTCGAGACTCGAGAATCCGGGCGACGTTTGTTCACCCCGGAGTGATCACCTGTCCGGCTCTTCACACCTGGGGTGGACGGAGTGTGACGTCGAGCCGGGCGGTCGTGGTTCAGCGCGTCGAGAGCCGGACGAGGTCGAGGTCTCCCGAGGATGGAGGTTCCTACGCCGCCCATCCGGAAGACCTCGACGTGTCCGACGCTACCGTCGGCGCGGGCGTCGCCTGCGCTGAGCTGACCACCTTCTGCCGACTCGACGAACTCGGACTCGAGGTCACCGGCCAACGACTCGACCCCGACCGTGCCGTCCTTGCCTGCCGTGTCGTTGAACCTGACCAGTGGTGCCGGCGCTGCGGGTCGGAGGGATCGCCGCGGTCCACCGTGACCAGGCGCCTTGCTCATGAGCCGTTCGGGTGGCGTCCCACGACGCTGCTGGTCACGATCCGCCGTTACCGGTGCGGCGCCTGCGGGCACGTGCGGCGCCAGGACACCAGCCGTGGCGCCGAGCCACGAGCGAAGCTCTCGCGCCGCGGGCTGCGGTGGGCACTGGAGGCGATCGTGGTCCAGCACCTGACCGTGGCCCGGATCGCCGGAGGCCTCGCGGTTTCGTGGAACACCGCCAACGACGCGGTCCTGGCCGAAGGCAAGCAGGTCCTGATCAACGACGAGCATCGCTTCGACGGCGTCCGCGTGATCGGGGTCGACGAGCACGTGTGGCGACATATCCGCCGCGGCGACAAGTACGTCACCGTGATCATCGACCTCACCGGGATCCGTGACGGCACCGGGCCGGCACGGCTGCTGGACATGGTCGAGGGCCGCTCCAAGCAGGCGTTCAAAACCTGGCTGGCCGAACGACCCAAGGCTTGGCGCGACAGGGTCGAGGTCGTTGCGATGGACGGGTTTACCGGCTTCAGGACCGCCACCGCCGAAGAGCTCCCTGACGCGGTCGCGGTAATGGGCCCCTTCCACGTCGTGCGGCTGGCCGGTGAGGCGCTCGACCAGTGCCGGCGCCGGATCCAGCAGGGCATCCATGGCCACCGCAGCCGCAAGGACGACCCGCTCTACCGGGCACGGCGGACCCTGCAAACCGGCGCCGACCTACTCACCGACAAGCAGAAGGACCGCCTCACCGACCTGTTCGACGCCGAGATCCACGGCGACACGCACGTCGAAGTCGAGGCGACCTGGGGGATCTACCAGCGGATGATCGCCGCCTACCGCGAACCTGACCGCAAGCTTGGCAAGGAGCGGATGGAGAAGCTGATCGACTCCCTCAGCGCCGGCGTCCCGGCTGCCCTCGCCGAGCTCGTCACGCTCGGCCGGACACTGAAGAAGCGCGCCGACGACGTGCTCGCCTACTTCGACCGCCCCGGCACCGGCAACGGACCCACCGAAGTGATCAACGGACGACTCGAACGCCTACGCGGCTCCGCTCTCGGCTTCCGCAACCTCACCACCTACATCGCCAGGTCCCTGCTCGAGACCGGCGGCTTCAGGCCACGACTACGCCCTCGTCTGTGAAGAGCCCTTGGACGGGCAAAGGCTGCCTGACGCGGCACTGGAGCACGACCTGCCTCCTGCTCTCAGGCTCTGCGGCCTCGACACCATCGGCCCGAGGTGTCGTCCGTGCGGGCGGTACGCGAAACTGCGTGCGCCCGCTCACGCGGAGCGAGCCGCGCTGTCCAGTAAGACCTGCACGGCGCCGGGCGTAGGCGCTGGTCAACGTCTCGTGCGGTCCGAGGGGATCAGTGCGTCAGGCTCTGTGTCGTGGTCCTCGCAGCGGGCGGCTTCCGTGCCCGTCCGCGTGTGCGCATCGGCGCCGATGGAGTAGCCATGAAAACGGTGCGGACCACACGTCGGTCCTCACACAGGTTCGATGTCATTGGTGGCGGAGGGGCCGGCGATCCAGGTGAGCGGTCGGAGTGGATTGAGTAGGCACCGGGGTTGGGACGGCCTGGTCAGGTCCCGCAGCCGAACCGCCACGCCTCGATGTCGCGGTAGCGGATCACTCCCGGGCCACGGCCGATGTTGCTCCCACCAGATGGAGGCGCTCGGCCTGCCACGGGCGGCCGACGAAGTCGGCGAGGCCCGCAGCCGCCGAACAGAATGCTGGCCTGCTCACCCCTTTGTGCCCGAGCCAACGTCAGGTGGGGGCGTAGCGGGCGCTCCTGGAAAGCGACACCGCAGGCCCGCACCAAGTTCCCGACCTCATCGGCGAGCCGGCGGAGTCCTTCGAGTCGACCCTCGATCCCGCTCCACAGCAGCCGTTCGTCGAAGTGGCCGCCGCCGTTCAGGCCCAACCACAGGGGTGGGCGCGACGCGGCCAGCTGGGCGAGCACCGGCCGCAGGATCGGGACGGCCGTCACCGGGAGCTCGCCGAGGAACGCCAGGGTGACGTGCCAGTCCTCGATCCGGTTCCACCGCAGGTGGGGGTACTGCTCGTAGACAGACTGCAGGGCACCCGCCAACTCGTCCTTCGCGTCGTTGGGCGGGGCGAGCGCAACGAACACGCGTACGGTTG
>CAVUQN010000021.1:0-49915 GCA_963743515.1 uncultured Actinomycetota bacterium | reverse complement strand
GGACGGGGCCTTGTTCCGCGGCGGCGCGAGGCCCGTCTACGAGTAGCCGGCCGGGGAGGAGCCGCCGGACGCGGTGGAGCTCGCACCGCCCGGCGTGGGCGAGCCCGAGCCGCAGGTCCTGGTCCGCGCGACCGGCCGCAAGCCGGTGGTACAGGTGCGGGTCGGCGGCCGGTGGCGGACCGGCGTCGTGCGCGAGCGCCACGACCATCCGAACGGCACGGTCTACCGGGATCCTCGATCCCGGCACCGGCCGCCACGATGTCCGCGCCTACCGGTGGCCCTCGCCCGGCCTGTCGAGCGTCCGGGGGCCGCCGCTGCTTGATCACGCGTCACCCGAACCAGAATGATGGACAATTGCTCTCGCCGCCCCCGCCTTCTTGGAATCGGCCACGCTCGCAGTCAGCGGCTCCATCAGGTCCAGCGCCTGGCCGTCGCCGATAGCGGCCACCTGGTGAATTACCTGCACAATTAAATAAGTTGCCCTCCTCGTTTAATCCTCACAAGGGAGTGGCAGCCATGAGGCAGCAGCACAAGACCTTCCGTGCGATCGAGGTTGGCGACGGCAGCGACGGGCGGTGGGCCGCCCATGCCCGGGCCCTGTGGCAGGACATGGAGGGCTTGCTGACCGCGGAGGGCCGCACCCCTGAGGGCGCGGACCGCGTTCGGGCGCTGTTTCGCGAGCACATGCCGGAACTGGCCCCGGTTCTGGACCGCTTGGCCGTTCAACTCGACCGGCCCGAGGGGGAAGCGTTCCTCACCCACGCGGCGTTGCGGCCGTTCTCCCCGGCATGCACCCAGATCGGCGAGAACGGCACTCTGCTGCGCAACTACGACTTTCCGCCCGATGAGTGCGAGGGCACCATCGTCTCCTCCTGCTTCCTGCGCCCGGTGATCGGGATGCAGGACGTGCTGTGGGGCTTGCTGGACGGGATGAACGACGCCGGTCTCGCGGTCTCGCTCACCTTCGGCGGACGTTCCGTCTACGGACGTGGCTTCGCCATTCTCATCGTCGTGCGCTATCTGCTGGAGACGTGCGACACCGTCGATGAGGCGGTCAGCAAGCTGCGGTCCCTGCCGGTCGCCGTCCCCCAGAACGTCACCCTCGTCGATCCCGCGAAGGCGGTGACGGTGTTCGTGGGGCCGGACATGTCGCCGACGGTGGCGCCGGATGCCTGCGCCGCCAATCACCAACACCTGCCGGTGACCGACGAGCAGGAGCGGGCCTCGCGGACGCAGGAACGGCTGCGCGCTATTCGCGCCGCGGGTGCGGACGTGGCGGCGATGCTGAAGCCGCCGCTGTATCGATCCGTCGACGAGCAAGAGTGGGGAACGCTCTACACGGCCCGCTACCGGCCCGTCGAGGGCCACGTGACGTACTACTGGCCCGGCGAGTCCTGGCAACAGTCCTTCCGCGACTTCGCACCCGGATCCCGCACCGTGGCCCTGGGCCGGGCCGGCTGAGAGGCTTTCCGGACTCCTGCTCACCCCTGCACGAAGATCTTGCAAGAACGTGATTTCACCCGCCTCCGACAGGCCCTCCCTCGGCCGTCGCTGACGCGGCCGCACGAGCGCCCCGTCTGATACACCGGACAAGGCATCCCTCGCCGCTTGGCCACCATCCACAGGTCTTGACAATTACTCCAACGCCGCCGGAGGAGCGGTACATCTGCTCGTAGCGGGTGCGGGCGGCACGGAGCATGTCGACGTCGGCCTGGCCGATGCGCGGGGTGCCGGGCCGGGAGACATCGAGGTCTTCGGGCGGGTTCTCCCACTCCCACACAGGCATCACAGCAGCCGTACCGACCAGGGTCGGGGCGGCTTGGACGTCGGCGCGCTGCTGCTGGTCTGAGCGCCACAGGGCGGTGGCACGCTCGACGAATCCGGTCAGGGCGGTGGACGCCGGGACTGTGCCGGGCTTGCCCATGCCGATGTCGTCGTGGGTGAGGGGCCGTTGCAGGCGCTCGCCGAGAATGTCGCAGATCAGGTAAGGGACGAGCTGGCGGGGGCGCTGGCCTTTGAGCCAGCGACCGACGGCGGTGTGGTCGTAGCTCAGCTTGGTGCCGCGGGCTTTCCCAGCGGTGTTGACGCGGGCGGCGAGTCCGGCGTGGGACATGCCCGCTTCGTCGAGCAGTGCGTCGAGCAGGCTGTTTGGCTCCATGGTTGTTTCTCCGTCAGATGACGTTCCGTGAGCCGAAGCTAGCGGATTGGGATTCACACGGGGTGTGAATCGAATACCGCACCCTGCCTGCTTCACACGCTGCCGCTTTCGGCCACCGGTGCCGACTCTTGATCTATCAAGAGATTTGGGGAGGCACAGTGAAGACCGACACGCCGCCGCCGGAGCAGCGCACGCCCACCTATGCTCAGCTCCACGAACAGGCGTGCATCGACTGCGGAAGCGCGACGGGACCGTTCGTCGCGGCAGGTCACGTCTACACCCGTGACAGCGAAGGGGGACGGCAGGGCTGGGCTGTCGTCGCCTGCCCCGAGCACCAGGGCGACCCGTCATGACGGCCCTGACGGGCGTCCCCGACGCGACGTGGCTCCTCAACCCGCAGTCCGTACCAGCCGTTCGGCTCCAGCACGCTTCTCCTCGCCGCCGGCTACGCCTGGGACGCCGTCCGCACGCCGGAGGATCTAGGCCTCGCCACCGCCGAAGCGCCTCCTCGCCGACGCCCACGACCGCGAGCTCCTCGGACCCGTCCTGCACTCGCGCCGCTCCCACCACCTGCACTGGCTGATCCGGCCCGGCTCCACCGCCGACTACCCCACCGGCTGCCAGCACCTCGGCCGGAGCAACTGGATCTGCCGCACCCGGCGTCCACGCCCTGCACCCCGACACCGTCCGCTGGCTGCACCTGCCCGACACCGGCGTACTCACCCCGGCCGCATGGCTCGCCGCCGCACTCCACGACACCCGACCCCTGGGGGCACCAGATGAAGCAGCACCCCGACGACACCGCGGCACTCGACGCCGCGCCCTGGGCCGACGGGACTGCGGCAACTGCCGCCAGGACCCGCGCGGTCACCCCGACCGTGGCGGGCGACCTGGTGTGCCGGGGATGCCTCGCCTACGCCCTCTACCTCGACCGGGGCTGCCGGGGAACCGCTGCGCCTGCCTGGCCGTCACCGCCGAGGCCGCGCAGTGACCGACCGCACGCCCGCGCCACGCGCACCGGCACGCTCCCCGCCGCCCTCGCCGCTCCACAGGTCCCTGGGAAGCTCGGCGACGCCGTCGGCGACCTCCGCCGCGCCTGGACCGCCGTCCAGCGGCTCGACGGCGACGCCGACGCGACCCTGCACACCGCCGTCGTCTGCACCGGCACCAGTTGGGCCGAGGCCACCGCTGCCGTCGCCGAGTTCACCGCGGGCGCCGGGGCGGTCGAGATCCATGCGATGGCGTCCGCGCGGGTACCCGGGCCCGTCATCGGAACGTGGGGGTACCAGGTGACGCTGTACGTCACCTACGTCGACGCCCGGGGCGAGGGCGCGGCTGTCGGGCACCACGCGGACGGGCGCGGGTGAACGGGGCGGGTGAGAACGGGGCGCGGCGGGGGCTGCTCGGCCGCAAGACCGGCTGCAGCTTCCACCAGCACGCCCCCTTCCCTGAACCTCGCGGACGCCGGGGGCCACGCGACTACGGCGCGTGGCCCCTGGCGGTGACGCTGCCTCAGCTCGCGGGCTGGGGCTCCTCCTCGGTGGAGGCCACGGCCGTTCCGCCGTCGAGTCCGGCCTGCCAGCGGGACTCGACCTTGCCGAAGCGCCAGAAGAGCAGCGCGACGATCCAGGTGACGGCGAAGAGGCCGGCGATGACGAAGCCGGCCTTGTTGATGTCGAAGTTGGCCATGAAGTCCCAGAAGGGGCCGCTGAGGTGCATCTCGGTGGTGAGCACGCCGAGCATCTCGATGGTGCCGATCAGGAAGGCGGCGGCGATCGACAGGCCGGTGATGACCAGGTTGTAGTAGACCTTGCGCACCGGCCTGGCGAAGGCCCAGCCGTAGGCGAAGTTCATGAAGCAGCCGTCGAGGGTGTCGAACAGGGTCATCCCGCCGGAGAAGAGCAGCGGCAGCGCGAGCACGGCGTAGAAGGGCAGGCCGGAGGTGGCGGCGTAGGCGGTCGCGGCGAGGAGGACGACCTCGGTCGCGGTGTCGAAGCCGATGCCGAAGACCAGGCCGACGAAGAACATCTGGTAGGTGTGGTTGATCGAACGCATGAAGCGGCCGAAGAAGCGCCACATCAACCCGCGTGCCTGGAGCTGGCGTTCGAGCTCCTCCTCGTTGAAGGTACCGCGCCGCATGTCGCGGAAGACCTTGGAGATCCCGGCCAGCACGATCAGGTTCAGCGCCGCGATCAGGTAGAGGAAGCCGGCCGAGGTGATCGTGCCGAGCATCCCGCCGAGGGTCTCGTAGGTGGAGTTGGGGTCGACCATCGCGCCGAAGACGGCCTTGGCGGCGATGGTGATGCCCACGCCGACGGCGACCACGATGGTCGAGTGGCCCAGCGCGAAGAAGAAGCCGGTGCCCAGCGGGCGCTTCTTCTCCGCCATCAGCTTGCGGGTGACGTTGTCGATCGCGGAGATGTGGTCCGCGTCGAAGGCGTGCCGGGCGCCCAGCGTCCAGGCGGTGAAGGCGACGCCGAGGCCGACGCCGAGCTTGTCGTAGCGGAAGTGGTGCGGCAGCACGGTGAAGATGTAGATGCCCCAACCGAATCCGTTCAGGCCCAGAATGACGAGCGTCATCACGCCGAGTCTGGCCCATTCGGACGGGTGGAGCGCCTGGGCCACGGTCCGGTACCTGGTGGCGATGGCTGACACTGAGCATCCTCCTCGGGATGCTCGCAGGACAGCGGGCCCGGACGACCGCTGGCGGCCCGCACCGGAGGATCCGCCTTCCTGCGAGGCTGGGCTTCCTTGGATGCAGCGACAGGCGACCGGACTCGTCCCCCTCAGAGGCCGTCGACATGCGACGTACCTGATGGGGCTTCACCGTTGCGGGACAGTGCCGGATTTGCACCGGGCTTCGCTGGAGCTGCACCGTTCCGACTGTTGTCGGAACCCAGTCATCGTAGGGGCAGTCGGCCAACAGCTACAAGCCTGCATAGCTAGTGAGGTGTTGGGCATGTGAGACAGTTGTCACATGCATCTCGTGCCGGCCGAGCGGGCCCACCTGCCGTCCATCGACGACCACCGGGTGTGCTCGGCAATCGCCGCGATCGGCGATCCCGACCACCTCGCCACCTGGGCTTTCCGGTTCTCCCTGGTCAGCGACCCGCACCGACTGGCCCTGCTGCTCGCCATCCGCCAGGCCGGGCCGATCAGCGTCACCGATCTGGCCGTGGCGACCGGAATGAACGCCACCACCGTCTCCCAGGCGCTGCGGCTGCTGAAGACCGCAGGCGTCGTCACCGGTACCCGTGACGGGCGGGTGATCCGCTACCGGCTGACCGACGGCACGATCGGTCAGGTGCTGGCGCTGTCGGCGCCGCCGAGCGAGGGCGTCACGCCGTGCGAGACGGGTCCCTTCGGCGACTGACGCCGTCAGAGCGGGGGTGCGGGCAGGGTGTAGCTGAACTGCTGCTGGACGCCGGCCGGCCTGGCGCCCGGGTACTCCAGCGTCAGCCGGGTGAACCGCTCGACGCCCGGGTGCCCCGCCCAGGGCTCGGCCCCGGTGAGCGAGACCACCGCGGGGTAGTCGTGGAAGGTACCGGCGGCGCAGTAGGGCACGCAGTCGTTGGCCACGTCGGTGCCGGTGGCGCTGGCGCCGGTCGTCGCCCACTGCGACCACTGCAGGGAGACGAGGTAGTTGTTGCCGTCCCCGCAGGCGAGCAGGTACGTTCCGGGGCGCGTATGATCCTCGCCCAGGCAGCCGAGGACGACCGGCCCGCTCCAGCCCATCTGGTGAGCCGCGGGCGGCGTCGCTGCGAACGAGGTGACGGGCGCTCCCACGGCCACCACGGGAAGTGCGGAGCCGATGCAGGCCAGAGCCGCTGCCATCCAACCGAGACGTGTCATCTGCCGCTCCCTTGGCGCCGTTCCTCGGTGTACGACAGGCGCCGTTGTACGGACAAAAGGGGCGTCTGCCGCAGGTCCACGCTACGACTGCGAGGACCGTGACGCCAGTGGCTTCCGTGACCGGATCTCTCGCGGCGGGCGAACGCCACCGTTCCCCGGTCGGATCAGACCCGGCGCTGGACACGCAGCAGGTACTCCTTGCGGTCCAGCGGGTTGTGGTCCGTCCGCGGTCGGCTCGGGACGGCGCCGTGCACCGGCCGATAGCCCGCGAAAGCGTATTCGAGCACCCCTTCGCCGCGAGTCAGCCCCCGGGGAGGCGCTGTTCGAGCCCGTGTACCGCAGCTGCCGGGATCTCGCCCTCCAGCAGGCACCCGGTACCCTGCGGCGCCGGCGCCTGCGGGACGGCGCCGAGCCTGGTCAGCACCGGCAGCATCGACCCGTACCCGTCGGCCGGGAGCTCCAGCCGGAAGCGGTGCAGCGGCTCGTGGACGACGGTGCCGGCGTTCCGCAGCGCACTGGTGAGCACCAGCGGGGTCAGGTTGCGGAAGTCTCCGGCGGTGCTGGACATGCTGGCGTCGAAGGTGCCGTGGGCGTGGCTCTGCCGGGCCCAGTAACCGCTGTGCGTGAGGGTGCCCGCACAATCGGTCACCTGCCAGCCATGCAGCCCCTGCGAGAATTTCGCTTGGCAGCGAACCTGCTGTGCGGTGAAACCAACCGGCATGGAACTCACGGTGCCGGTCAGTGGTGGCGAGGTCTGGGCGGACGACAGCGGCGGGGACGGACCCCCGTTGGTGCTGCTGCACCCCGGAGTCGGGGATTCGCGCATCTGGGACCCGGTCCTGCCGCGGCTCGCCGCGCAGCACCGGGTGATCCGCTACGACGTCCGCGGCTACGGGCGGTCCCCGCAGCCGACCGTGCGCTACTCGCTGCTCGACGACCTGGTGGCCGTCCTCGACCATTTCAGGCTGCCCCGAGCGGCGCTGGTCGGCTGCAGCATGGGCGGAGCCACCGCGATGAGCCTCGCGCTGGCCGACCCCGACCGGGTGGCCGCGGTCGTGCTGTTGTGTCCGGGCGTCACCGGATACCCCTGGCTGGAGGAGCCGGAGGTGGACGCGGAGTTCGAGGCACTGGTCGAAGCCGGCGACGTGGAAGGGCTGGTGGCGTTCGGACTGCGTGCCTGGGCGGCTGCCGGCGCCGATGAGTCCACCATCGCCCAACTGCGGGCTGCTGCTCCGGCGTGGCTCACCGAGGACCAGTACCAACGGACGGACCCTCCGGTGTTCCACCGGCTCGGCGAGTTGGACACGCCGTCGGTGCTGCTGGTGGGCGACCTCGACCGACCGGCACTGATCGCCTGCAACGAAGCGGTGGCTGCCCGGGCCACCGGCTGCCGCCTTGTGCGGATGCCCGGCGTCGACCACCTCCCCCCGCTGCGGGTTCCTGACCTGGTGGCCGAGACCGTGCTCGCGCACTGCGCCGCCGACGGCGACCGCGAGGATCTCGCGGCGGCTCAGCAGCGGCTCGACGCCATTCGTGACTGAGGCACACGGAAAGCGGGCGGTGGACGGGCTGCTGACCAATGATCAGGAATGAAGGACACGCCGTCGTCCCGGGCAACCGATACGGCACAGCCGTGCGTCTGACTCCCTAGGGTGGGGCCGTCGCCCACTCGTACCGCGCACCCCGAAGGAGCATTGGCCATGGGATTGCGTCCGAGCCGGCGCGGGGTCCTTGCCGGGGCCGCCGGAACAGCTCTCACCGTCATTCTCCCCACCGGAGGAACGGCCTTTGCGCAGGGCACCGGCGGCGAGGGGATCACCGGGCGGCTGCGCGCTCTGGAAAAGGCGCACTCCGCCCGGCTGGGGGTTTTCGCGGCCGACACGGTCACCGGTCGGACCGTGTGCTACCGCGCTGACGAGCTGTTCGCGATATGCTCGACGTCCAAGACCATCACCGTCGCGGCGATCCTGAGCGAGCTCGACCTGGACGGCCGATTCCTCACCGAGCGCATCCGCTACACGGAGCAGGACGTCACCGAGTCGGGCTACGCGCCGATCACGGGTCTGCCCGCGAACCTCGCCGACGGGATGACTGTCGGCGACCTGTGCGCAGCCGCCATCGAGTACAGCGACAACACCGCAGCCAACCTGCTGCTGCGCGAGATCGGCGGTCCGCCTGCGTTCACCCGCTTCTGCCGTGCCATCGGCGACGAGGTGACCCGGCTCGACCGCTGGGAGCCCGCACTGAACTCGGCGGAGCCGGGGCGGGTGACCGACACCACCAGCCCCCGTGCCATCGGCCGGACCTACGCCCGGCTCGTCCTCGGAGACCTGCTCGGAGCGCGGCACCGCAAGCAGCTGACCGGCTGGCTGCTCGCCGACACGACCAGCGGCAACCGCTTCCGCGCGGGGCTGCCCAGGAACTGGACCGTCGCGGACAAGACCGGCACCGGTGGCTACGGCACCGCCAACGATGTGGGCATCGCCTGGCCCCCCGGCCGAGGACCGATCGTGATGGCGGTGCTGACCACCAAGCACGTCTCCGCCGCCCCCGCGGACGAACCGCTGGTCGCCGAGACCGCCGCACTGCTGGCAGCGGCGCTGACGTGACCTGATGTGACCTGTGCCGGCACCCCGTGTTGGTGCCCGGTGAGTCCAACGCCCCTCAGTGACAGGGGCGTTGGCTGTTCCGCGGCGAAGCGGTAACGGGCGAGGCCGCCGGCCGCGCCACTGAACCCCCGATGGATGCCGCCCGCACCACCACGGCCGCGCCCAGGCTCGTGCCCGCACTCAACACCGGCGGGTCGCCGTCGCGAGCCGTCCACACCGACGAGTTCGAGTGCCAGAGCGCGACGACGATCCAGGCCGCTCAGCACCCCCAGCAGTGCTCATAGTTGATTGCTTCCATCAGACTCAATCACTCTTGAGCAACGCAGCCAGCCATCCAGGTGGGCCACCATCACCTGTCGCCTGCCAACCAGAGACGACTGGCGTTCACCTGGTTTACATCTCGAATACTTTACCCGCACCTCCAGATCGCCCGAAGGTCCCGCAAAACAACCCGAGGGCGGCCTGGCGTGCCGTGCGCGGTATCCAGAGGCCAACCCGGGCCAATGAGCGGTTCTGATCTATTTATGACCACTACCCGCATATTCGAGCATGCACAGCTCTTGTCTGTACACCGTCGTGGCATCTAGTGTCTGGCGCGGTCACGCTCGCCTCCGACTGCCTCCCCCACACACACCGGAGAGCCAACATGGCGCCGATATCCAGAAGAACCTTCCTGGCCTCAACCGCCGCCCTGGGCGCCGCGGTCGGCCTCGATGCGGTGCCGGGTGCCCTGTCCCGGGCCAGCGCCGCAACGACCGGAACCATCACCGACGTGCAGCACGTGGTGATCCTGATGCAGGAGAACCGCAGCTTCGACCACTACTTCGGCTCTCTCAAGGGTGTCCGCGGCTTCGCCGACCGGGCCACCGTCCCGCTTGCCGGCGGCTACTCGGTGTTCAACCAGCCCAACGGCTCCGGCCGGCAGTACCCCTGGGAGCTGAGCGCCACCGCGGCGGCCGACGGGCAGACCTCGGAGACCCTCGCCCAGTGCGACGGCTCGCTGGACCACGGCTGGGCCACCCAGCACGCCGCCTGGAACAACGGCCTGATGGACAGTTGGGTCTCGGCCAAGGGCTCGGTGCGCACCCTGGGCTACCTGAACCGCTCCGACATCCCGTTCCACTACGCGCTGGCGGACGCGTACACCGTCTGCGACGCCTACCACTGCTCGATCATGTCGGCCACCGGCCCCAACCGCACCTACCTCTGGAGCGGCATGATCGACCCGGCGGGCACCGCCGGCGGCCCGGCCTACGACGGCGGCGACGAGTCGGGGCTGTCCTACCAGACCTACGCCGAGACGCTGCAGAACGCCGGGGTCAGCTGGAAGGTCTACCAGGTCGCGGACGACAACTACGGCGACAACGCCCTGGCCTACTTCAACCAGTTCGCCAACGCGCCCACCAGTAGCGTCCTCCACCAGCAGGGCATGGCCTCGGTGCCGTCGGTGACCGGGGTGACCCCGGACGACATCGCCGCCGCCATCACCGCCGACGTACAGGCCGGTACGCTGCCGCAGGTGTCCTGGGTGGTGGCGAACCAGGCCTTCTCCGAGCACCCCGACGGTCCGCCCAACGACGGTGCCCACTTCGTCAACCAGGTCATCACCGCGCTGGCGAGCAACAGCGCGGTGTTCGACTCGACAGTGATGATCCTCAACTACGACGAGAACGACGGCTTCTTCGACCATGTGCCGCCGCCGGTCGCGCCCGTCGGCACCGCCGCCGAGTTCACCCAGAACGCCAACATCGGCCTGGGGTTCCGGGTCCCGATGGTGATCGCCTCGCCGTGGACCAGGGGTGGTTGGGTCGACTCCCAGGTGTTCGACCACACCTCGGTGATCCGCTTCCTGGAGACCTGGACCACCGCCCTGGGCACCCCGGCGGTCTGTCCCAACATCAGCGCCTGGCGCCGTCAGATCTGCGGCGACCTGACCAACGCCTTCGACTTCACCAGCCCCGTCTACGGCCTGCCGTCCCTGCCGGCCACCAGCACCGTCATCGGCCAGCCGAACTGCGACCCGATGCCCAACCCCGACCCGACCACGAACGCACTCCCCCTCCAGGAGTCGGGTACCAAGCCCGCCCGCGCCCTGCCCTACCAGCCGAACGCCTGGATCGACCACCTCACCATCAACTCCAACGGCTCCGCCCAGGTGTGGATCAGGATGGCCAACCAGGGTGCGCAGGCCACGGACTACGCCGCCTACTCGGTCTACGCCGACTCCGCCGACCGCAGTGGCGGCCCCTGGCAGTACACCGTCGCCCCCCACAACGCGTCCACCAGCACCGACGGCACCACCATCGACTACTTCAACGTCGGCTCCGGCTACGGCGACGGCGCCTACGACTTCACCGTCGTCGGCCCCAACCGCTTCCTGCGCCGCTTCACCGGCAACACCACCAAGGCCGGAGCCCAGGTGGCGTGTGTACCGACCTACGCCCCCTCCCCCAGCACCGGCGACCTGGCCATCTGGTTCGCCATGAGCAACTCCTCCAGCGCGGCGGTCACCTTCAAGCTGACCTCGAACAGCTACCGCTCCGACGGCCCCTGGACCTACAACGTCACGGCCGGCGCGACGGTCTCCGACTTCTACAACGCCGTCAGCTACTGCGGCGGCTGGTACGACTTCACCCTCACCGTCAGCAACGACTCCAGCTGGAGCCAGCGCTTCACCGGTCACCTGGAAACCGGCGCGGTCAGCGTCACCGGCTGACCGTTCGACACGCCCAGCTGCATCCCCGTCCCTCCGGACCGGTCAGCTGCTCCCGGAGCCCGAGCGGGAGCGGCTGTCCGACTCCGGGGCACCAGCACCACCAAAAACCAACAGCTCCCCCACCGCGGCCGCAACGACGGCCTCGGGCCGTCCGGGGCCGCCTGCTCGGAAAGCCACCGGCCGACTGCGTCCGGCCCATCTCCGCAGTTCGTGCGATGGTGCAGTCGGTTCGCTCTTGCGCCGAAACAACCCACCACTCCCGGTTCTTGTGTTTGATATTGACATTAGCTGTTTGATTTTGATTCACTGGCGCACGCCATGCGCATGGCAGACACCACGCACTGCACCACCCTCCGGACCCACCCGATCCCAGGAGATGGCATGCGCTCAACGTGGGCCGCACTCGTCGCGGCCGCACTCATAGCCACACCTCTCACCGCCGTCGCCACCGCGACACCGGCCGCCGCGCTCGACAACGGGCTGGCACTCACACCCCCGATGGGGTGGAACGACTGGAACGCCTACGGCTGCAACGTCAGCGAGCAACTGGTCGAGGCGACCGCGAACAAGATCGTCAGCAGCGGTCTCAAGGCCGACGGGTACGAGTACGTCAACATCGACGACTGCTGGATGAGCCCCAACCGCGACGCCCAGGGCAACCTCGTCCCCGACCCGGTCAAGTTCCCCGACGGCATCAGCGGCGTCGCCGCGTACGTGCACAAGTTGGGCCTCAAGCTCGGGATCTACGAGTCCGCCGGCACCGCCACCTGTCAGGGCTACCCGGGCAGCCTCGGCCACGAGAAGCAGGACGCGGCCACCTTCGCGTCCTGGGGTGTCGACTACCTCAAGTACGACAACTGCAACAACGAGGGCATCCCCGCCCAGACCCGCTACACCGCGATGCAGAACGCCATAGCCGCCACCGGCCGACCCATGGTCTTCAGCCTCTGCAACTGGGGTGAGGAGGATGTGGCGAGCTGGGGCGGCTCGGTCGGCAACCTGTGGCGGACCACCGGCGACATCGACGCCTCCTACGGGTCGATGCTCTCCAACTTCCACCAGAACGTCACCCTCGCGGCCCGGGCCCGACCCCGGTGCCTGGAACGACCCCGACATGCTCGAGGTCGGCAATGGGATGACGCAGACCGAGGACCAGTCCGAGTTCTCGCTGTGGGCCGAGATGGCCGCCCCGCTGATCTCCGGCACCGACCTGGCCACCGCCAGCCCGGCCACCATGGCGATCCTGGGCAACAAGGACGTGATCGCGGTCGACCAGGACAGCCTCGGCAAGCAGGGCGTCGAGATCTCCTCGGCCGGCGGCCTGGACGTGCTGGCCGAGCCGCTCGCCGACGGCAGCGTCTCGGTGGCGCTCTTCAACGAGAACGACACCCCCGCCACCATCTCCACCACCGCGGCTGCGGCAGGCCTGCCCTCGGCCAAGGCCTACACCCTGCACGACCTGTGGGCGAAGACCACCACCGAGACCAGCGGCGTGATCAGCGCGGTCGTCCCGGCGCACGCCACGGTGATGTACAAGGTCGCGGCGGTGTCCGCGCCGAGCGCGTACGCGCCCAGCGTCAGCCTGTTCAGCGCCGCGCCGCAGCAGCTCGGGGCCGGCCAGTCGGCGACCGTTACCACCACCTTCACCGACAACGGACGCGCTGTCAGCAGCGTCCGGCTGGGCGTCAAGGCGCCCACCGGATGGACCGTCAAGCCGCTGACCAAGACCTCGTTCGGGCGGGTCCCGACCGGCCATGAGGCGATCGCCGCCTTCAGCGTCACCGCCCCGAAGGCGCTGTCCGCGCCCATCGCCGACGCCGACCTGGTCGCCACCGCTGCGGCGGCCTGGAGCGGCGGGACCGAGCACACCAGCACGACCACGGCCGTCACCATCCCGTCCGCGGTCACGGCGCCGTGGCAGACCTACACCGACAACACCGGCGTGTTCGGCCAGCAGAGCGGCAACTTCGCCATCCAGGGCGCGGGGGCGGACCTCTGGGGCAGCACCGACCAGTACAGCGCCATCTACCAGCAGGGCGCCGAGCACGACGGCTCGACCACGATCGTCAAGCTCACCGCACAGTCCGACACCGATGTCTGGGCCAAGGCCGGGATCATGGTCCGCGACGACATCACCCAGCCCGGGGTCTCCCCCGGCTATGTGATCCTCGCCGAGGCGCCGGGCGAGGGCTACGTCGTCCAGTGGGACAGCACCGGCAGCGGGATGCTCGACAGCAACAGCGCACCGTCCAACAGCGGCAGCGGCACGGCGGCCTACCCCACCTGGCTCAAGCTGGTCCGCTCCGGCGACACCTACACCGGCTACTACTCCACCGACGACAGCAACTGGACGCTGGTCGGCACGGCCACCGCGCCGGGCGCGACCAGCACCCAGGACGTGGGCATGTTCACCAGCTCGCACAGCGCGGGCACGGTCGGCGAGGCCGACTTCACCGACTTCAGCCAGGGCTGACCCACAGGGGAGGATCTGACTGAGCGGTACGGGGCGGGGGACGTTGAGGGGCGTCCCCCGCCCCGTCGGTCACGTGTCGGACAACTGCCGGCTGACGCACTGCTGGTACTGGTGGAAATGGTTGAAGTGGTAGCAGCTCTGCGTCTTGTGGGCGTACCAGACCAGGAAGACGGCGACCAGGACCGACACCACGATCGCGAGCAACGACGTCGCCACGGCGGTGATGGCCTGGCCCCGGCCGACGCCGGTCCGCCCGGACCGTCCCAGGGCAACGACGCCCAGGACCAGTCCGACGGCGCCGATCAGGCCGCCGACCACGCCGATCGAGGTGATCAGGCCGGCGGTGCCCACCACCGCGGCCACCGTCGCCGGACCGGGCCGACCGACCGGTGGCGGCGCGGCCGGTGCCGTCCAGCTCGGCGGCGTGTCTGTCCCTGGCGTGTTCATCCGATGTCCTCTCGTTGACCGGTTCCGGGCACGATCCTGGTGTCCGGGGGCGCGGACGCGCATCGCGCGAGGGCGGGAAAATCTCCTCCCCCGATCGGGGGAGGACCCCGGTGAGCTGCTCGGTCATACTTACGATCATGATCAGGGGACTCCGGCCGCTGCTGCGCGGCTCCACCTACGCGGGTGCACTCTTCGCCTACTGCGGCGCGCTGGCGAGCCTTCCGCTGCTGCCGTTCGCGCTGCTGCCGGCGGTGCTGTGGCGATCCGCCCCGGAGGGCGTGCAGCTCGTGCTGGTCCTGCTGGTCTGGGCAGCGCTGGTCGGCGCCGTCGGGCTGGCCCGGATCATCCGGCGGGCGCTGATCGTCTCCGCCCGTCGACTGCTGGGGGTGGCGCTGCCGGACCCTGCCTCCGGACGTCGGCCCGCGCGCTCCCCGGGCGAGCGCTGGCAGACGCCCGTCTGGCTGCTGCTGCACGTGGCACTGGGGTGGACCGGGGCACTGCTGTGCGCGGTGCTTGTCATCGCGGGCCTGGTCCTCCCCGGCGGCTGGCTGGGCACCGACGCGCGGCTGGAGGTGTTCGGCTGGTCGGCGCGGGTGGGCTCCGGCTGGAGCAGCTGGGCGGTGGCGTTCTGCTGCCTGCTGCTCGCGGCAGCGGTGTGCGCGGGGGTGACCGGAGCCCTGCGCTGGTCGGCGCCACGGCTGTTGGGGCCGTCCTCGGCCGAGCGGCTCGCGCTGGCGGCCGAGCGGGAGCTGCTGCTGGCCGAACGCAACCGGCTGGCCCACGAGTTGCACGACTCGATCGGGCACACGCTGACCGCGGCCACGATCCAGGCGGCGGTGGCGGGCGAGGTGCTCGCCGCCGACCCGGTGGCGGCGCGGGCCGCGCTGCGCAGCATCGAGGAGTCGACCCGGGCCGCGCTGGAGGACCTGGACTACGTACTGGGCGTGCTGCGCGAGGAGCAGTCGGCGACCGCGCCGGCCCGGACCCTGGCCGACCTGCCCGAGCTGCTGACCCGGTTGCGGCACGCTGGCGCGGTGGTGGAGCCGCAGCTGTCCGGCGACCTGACACAGGTGCAGGGGACGCTCTCGCGGGCGGCGTACCGGATCCTGCAGGAGGGACTGACCAACGCGCTGCGGCACGGGACGGGCGGTCCGGTCGAGGTCCGGGTCGCGGCTATGCCGGACCGACTGGAGCTCGGCGTGGTCAACCGGACCGGCGCCAGTGCCGTTACCCGTACCGGCACGGTGGCCTTCCCGACCTCCGGGCACGGCCTGCCCGGTCTGGCCGAGCGGGTGCGGCTGCTGCACGGTGAGCTCGAGGTCGGCCCGGACGGGCCGCAGCGCTGGCGGTTGGCGGTCCGGCTCCCGGTGCGGTGGTCGGCATGACCGGCTCCGACGGCTCCCCGGTCACCCTGCTGATCGCGGAGGACGACGAGGTGACCCGCAGCGGTCTGCGTACCCTGCTCGCGGCGCAGCCGGGGATCGCGGTCGTCGGGGAGGCCGCCGACGGCGTCGAGGCGGTCGAGCAGGCGCGGCTGCTGCGGCCGGACGTGGTCCTGATGGATGTGCGGATGCCGCGTCGCGACGGGATCGAAGCCACCCGGCTGCTGCTGGCCGGGTCGGCCGAACCGCCGAAGGTCGTGGTGATCACCACCTTCGAGAACGACGGCTACGTCACCGCCGCGCTCAGTGCGGGGGCCAGTGGCTTCGTGCTCAAGCGACTGCCGGTCCGGCAGATCGCGGAGGCGCTACGGGTGGTGGCGGCCGGGGAGGCGATCCTCTTCCCGGCGGCGCTGCGCCGGATGGTCTCCGCCCGCCCGCTGGGCTCGGCCGAGGCACTGCCGCAGGCGGCGCTGACCGGGCGGGAGGAGGAGGTGCTGCGGCTGATGGCCACCGGCCTGTCCAACCCGGAGATCGCGGAGTCGCTCACGGTGAGACTGGAGACGGCGAAGACGCATGTCGGGAACGTACTGACCAAGCTCGGCGCGCAGAACCGGACGCACGCGGTGGTGATCGCCTACGAGTCCGGCCTGGTGGTGCCGGGATTCGTCGGCTGACCGAGGCGGCCGCGGGCAAGGTGACCGACCGTCACCTCGCCCGCGTCGCAGCCGTATTCCCGGCCGTGCCCCCGCTGTTACTGGGTCGGCATGGTCTGGGCGCCGGTGGGCACGGTCGGCGCCGGGTTCTGCGGCGACCTCCTGCTGCGCGGTGACCAGTGAGGCCGTGCGACGGCGACGGCAGCTGGGTGTCGGCGGGGAAGGGCGCCGCGGTCGCGCTGGAACTGCAGCGCGCCGGTCATGTCGCCGAAGGTCTCCCGGCGCCACGCGCTGATGTTCGGGCACTGCACCCCGAAGATCGTCTCCAGCACCCGGATCAGCGAGGTGTGGTCCAGCGCCTCGGAGTACACGTACCCGCCGACGGTCCACGGGCGACACCAGCATGGTCGGCACCCGGAAGCCGGCGCCGATCGGGACGCCGTCGACGAACTCGTCGGCCGTGCCGGCCGGCGGGGTGGGCGGCGGGACGTGGTCGAAGTGGCCGTCGTTCTCGTCATAGGTGAGGATGAACAGCGTCTTGGCCCACACGTCCGGGTTGGCGGCGATCGCGTCGAGCTTCGAGGCGATGTACTCCGCACCGGCGGCCGGCATCCAGTCGGGGTGCTCGCACTGGGCCGAGGGGGCCACCAGCCAGGAGACCTGCGGCAGCTGGTCGTTCCTGGCGTCGTCCTCGAACCAGCCCGCCGGGCGCTTGATCATGGCGTTCTGGTAGAGCGGCGAGCTGGCGGGGGCATTGGCGTACTGCTTGAACCAGGCCAGCGCGTTGTCGTCGTAGTTGTCGTACTCCTGGTACACGCGCCAGGTGATGCCGGCCGCCTGCAGCCGCTCGGGGTAGGTCGTCCAGCTGAGGATCGGGTTGTTGTAGGCGGGGCTGTCGTCGGTGATCGGGCCGCCGCCGGTGCCGTTCGGGTCGACCATGCCGGTCCACATGTAGAGCCGGTTGGGGTTGGTCGGGCCGAGCATGGAGCAGAAGTAGTTGTCGCAGACGGTGAACGCCTGGGCCAGCGCGGTGTGGAAGGGGATGTCCTCGGCGGTGTAGTAGCCCATGGTCATCTCGCCCTTGGCGGCGACCCACCTGTCCATCGCGCCGTTGTTCCACGCCGCGTGCTGGGTGGTCCAGCTGTGGTCCAGGCCGGGGGTGGCCTGGGCGTTGGTGGTCGTGGTGTCGAGGTGGAAGGGCAGCAGGTAGCCGTCGGTGTGGCTGGCATCGGGCTGGTGGAACACCGAGTTGCCGGTCGACAGGGTGATCGCGTCGGGGTCGGCGAAGCCGCGGACCCCGGGCAGGGTGCCGAAGTACTCGTCGAAGGAGCGGTTCTCCTGCATCAGGATGACCACGTGCTCGATGTCGGACAGGCTGCCCGTGGTCTGCGGCGCGGCAGCGGCGGCGGCCAGCGCCCGGGTCAGGTTCGGCGGCAGGGCCAGCGCGGCCAGCGCGGCGGCCCCGGCGGCCCCGGCGGTGCCGAGCAGCCGGCGGCGGGTGAGGTCGGTCATGACGGTCCTCCGTGGGACGGGGCGGCTGGGGGTGGAGCAATGTGTCCGGGCAGGCCGGGGGCAGGCGGCGGACCGGGTACGGGTCGGCCGCCTGCCTCTCCCGGTTCAGCCGCCGGGGGTGAACTCGACGATCTGGTTGTTGCCGGAATCGGTCACGAAGACGTCGCCCGCGCTGTTGACGGCCAGCGCCTGGGGCGAGTTGAGCAGGCCGGGCTGGGCGTTCCCGAACTCGTTCAGGTAGGGGCCGCTGGTGCCGAACTCCTCGATCCAGCCGTAGTCGGGATCGGCCACGAAGGCGTGTCCGGAGCCGTCGAGGGCCACGTCCGAGGGGTCGGACAGGCCACCGTGCACGCTGCTCTCGCCGGTGCCGAGCGTGGTCAGCTGGGTGCCGGCCGAGTTGTACTCGATGACCTTGTCCGGGCCGGCGTCGGCCAGACCGGAGTTGGCCACCCAGATGTCCCCCGAGGAGTCGACCGTGATCCCGGCCGGGGAGCCCATGCCGGAGTTGAAGGACGACGAGAACGTGCCGCTCGCGGTGAACTCCGCGACCCGGTTGTCCCCGGTGTCGCTGACCAGCACCTGCCCGGCGGCGGTGACCGCGACCCCGGTCGGCGCGTTGAGTTCGCCGCTGCCGCTGGAGGTGCCGAAGACGTTCAACTCGGTTCCGCTGCCGGTGTACTCGACGACCCGGTTGTCGCCGGTGTCGGCGACGAAGACGTCCCCGGCGGCGTTGACCGCGATCGCTGTGGGCCCGTTGAGCGCGTAGCTGCCGGTCGGCGTGAATCCGCCGATGTCCGTGCCGGTCGCGGAGAACTCGACCACCCGGTTGTTGCCGGTGTCGCTGACCCAGACGTCGCCCGAGGCGTCGAGGGCGATCCCGCTCGGGTCGTTCAGCGTGCCGGAGCCGAACTCGGTCTGGTAGACGGGGGCTGCCACCGGCGGCGCGGCGGTCACGGTGAAGGCGACCGGCTGGGCGAGCCAGGTGTAGCCGTTGTCGTAGAGGTAGTAGGCGATGTAGTTGCCAGGAGCCAGCGAGGAGGTGCTGAACGAGTCGGTGCCATTGGCCGAGGCCGCGTACTGCCACGAGGTGGAGGCCCCGACGTACACCTGGTTGACCGGGCCGTTGCCGGGGTTGGCGTAGACCCCGATCCAGTTGTCGGCGTTGACCTTCGCCGCGGTGGTCGAGTAGTTGAAGGTCAGCGTCGCGCCCTGGACGATGCTGGCCGCGCTCGCCGAGAGTCCGCCGGAGGCGGAGGTCGCGGAGGCCGACGGGCTGGGCGACGGCGAGGCGGAGGGCGAGGCTGAAGCGGAGGGCGAAGCTGAGGCGGCGGTCACGGTGAAGGCGACCGGCTGGGCGAGCCAGGTGTAGCCGTTGTCGTAGAGGTAGTAGGCGATGTAGTTGCCAGGAGCCAGCGAGGAGGTGCTGAACGAGTCGGTGCCGTTGGCCGTCGCCGCGTACTGCCAGGTGGTGGAGGCGCCGACATAGGCCTGGTTGACCGGGCCGTTGCCGGGGTTGGCGTAGACCCCGATCCAGTTCTCGGTGTTCACCGTCGCCGTGGGGGTGGAGTAGCTGAAGGCCACCGTCGCGCCCTGGGCCACGCTCGTCGCGCTCGCCGAGAGCGTGCCCGTGGTGGTGACCGACGAGGCGGTGAGGGCGGTACCGTGTCCGCCGATCACCACGGCAGCGGCGGAGCCGCACCCGATGAGTGTGGCTGCCACGACCGCGGCACTCGTTCTGAGAAGCCTGCGCGGGACCCTTCGGGGCCTTCGGACTGGCATCGGCACGAACCTCCACGCGCAATTGACCGAAACGCCGGGTGCGATCTGGTATGTACATTGCACTCAACCGGGCAGGAGCGTAAGCGGAGCAGAGCCACCTGTCCAGACAAATGAGCTCGCACGCCGTGGTGTTCATCTTCCATTTGACGGCGGCTCACCTAGGCATCCCCCGCTCGGAGCGGGACCCACCGCAGGTCACCGCTGTGCACAGCCACTGGCGGCGGCGCCGAGCGCTACCGCAGGCGGATCGCGCGCAGCGCGGCCCTGTCCACCTGGCCGGTGGCGTTGTGCGGGAGGGTGGCGAGGACGACGACCCCGCGCGGAGCCTTGAAGTCGGCGAGCCGCTCCCGGCAGTGGGCGACGAGCTCGTCCGGGTCGGCGAGCAGTTGCTCGACCTCTGCCGGGCAGACGTTGAACGCGCCGACCACGAACATGTCCTGGGAGCGCCCGGTCCAGCCGGCCGTCGGCGTCGACGGCCGATCGAAGTCCTCGCGCACCCTTGGCAGAGTCGGGCTCAGCCCTGGCCGGCCGGTTCCGTCGTTCTTCCCCCGTTCCCGCCGTCCGAGGTCGGTGCCAGGGCGTGGCGGCGGCCGAACCAGGTGGCCACAGCGGCGGCGATCAGGTCCGCCGCCACTGTGAGCAGCCGGGAGACCAGCGCAACCGCCGTGGCCTCGCCCACGCCCAGCACCGGGGACAGCGCGGCGACCAGGATCACTTCACGCACCCCGGCCCCGGCCGGGGCGAGGATCACCAGGAAGCCGACGCTCCAGGCGAAGGCGAAGCCGCCGAGGGACAGTGGCAGGGCGCGCGCCAGGGGTGCCCCGAGCCGCACGGTCAGCAGCCAGACATGCAGGCCGACGACCATCCAGGAGAGCAGGGCCCAGACTGTGGCCCGGGTGATTGCCCGCCCGGAGATCCGCTGTTCCAGCGCGGGTTGCCGGGCCAGCTTCAGCAGCCGGTCGAGCAGTGGGTTGAGCAGGCGCGGGTGCAGGCACGCGAGTACCAATGGCACAGCCAGGAACGCCCAGCTGTAGCTGCCGGTCGTGCCGTCCGAGAAGAACGGCAGCGTGACCGCGGTGGTGAGCAGGGCGGCGAGCAGGGAGACCACCATGGTGAGCGCGGCGGAGGTAGCCGACCGCCGTCGGGGGACCTGGTGCGCCTGGCCCAGTTCCATCTGGGCCACGACCGACCACACCGAGCCGGGTAGGTACTTGCCCAGTTGGCCGATGAAGAAGACCCGGGCGGCCACCCGCATCGGCAACGGCGAACCGAGGGCGGACAGCAGCACTCGCCACACCTGCATCATGGCGAACCAGGCCGCCAGGATGGCCAGCAGTGCCAGGCCGGAGGTGGCCCAGCCGATCCCGGCGAATCCGTTCCTGACCTGCGTCCACTGATCGACCACGGTGTAGCCGCAGAGCCCGAGCGCGGTCAGGACGAACGCGGCGCGGGCGAATCGGCCGCGCAGGATCGACAGCAGTCGCCCGAGCATCCCCGGCATCGAGGGGGTCGGTTCGGGTGGTGCGCCGACAGGGTCCGTTCCCGGGTCGGCTGCGGCGGTCCGCTCAGCCATGCGCTGAGCATATGCGGTGAATGCGAGCGAACAGCTCGCTTGTGTCCGGACTCTCAGCTCGCACCTCTACGGTGTCCTTTCATGCAGATTCTGATGTTCGGGACCTATGACACCTCTGCCCACCCCCGGGTGGGCATTCTGGCCGCCGGGCTGCGCGCGCACGGCCTGGAGGTGGAGGAGTGCAACGTGCCGCTGGGCCTGGACACGGCGGCCCGCGTCGCCATGCTGGCCCAGCCCTGGCGAGTGCCGCTGCTGCTGCTCCGCCTGGCGCGCTGCTGGTGGCAGCTGGCGAGGAGGGCCCGTAGGCTGCCCCGGCCTGATGTCGTCGTCGTCGGCTACCTCGGCCACTTCGACGTCCGGCTCGCGCGGCTGATGTTCCGTCGGGTGCCGATCGTGCTCGACCATCTGATCGGGGCGAGCGACACCGCCCGTGACCGTCAGCTGTCGGGACGCTTCCGTCAGGTCCTGCTCAGGGCGATCGACTCGGGCGCGCTGCGCGCTGCCACCGTAGTCGTCGTCGACACCGAGGAGCACCGTGACGTGCTGGCGCACGGCGACCGGGAGCGCGCAGTGGTGGTGCCCGTCGGCGCGCCAGACGCCTGGTTCGCGGCCCGCCCGGCGGAAACGGCGCCGGCGGCGGACGGCGCGGCGGGAGACAGCCCGCAGGTGGAGAGCCCGCTGCGGGTCGTGTTCTTCGGCCTCTACACCCCGCTGCAGGGCACCCCCGTGATCGGTGCTGCTCTGGCGGCGCTGGCCGGCACCCGGGTTGAGGTCACCATGATCGGCCAGGGGCAGGACGAGGCCGAGACCCGGCGCGCCGCCGCCGCCAATCCCGCTGTCCGCTGGATCGATTGGGTGCCGGGCGCCGAACTGCCTGCGGTGGTCGCCGACCATGACGTCTGCCTCGGGATCTTCGGTGCCGGGCCCAAGGCCCTGCGGGTGGTGCCCAACAAGGTGTTCCAGGGGGCGGCGGCGGGCTGCGCCGTGGTGACCTCCGACACGGCGCCGCAGCGCCGGGAGTTCGACGACGCGGCGCTGCTGGTGCCGCCCGGCGACGCGGAGGCCCTCGCCGAGGCGCTGCTGCTGCTGGATCAGGACCGCACCGAACTCTCCCGCTACAAGGCGGCCGCGCGCCGTGCGGCACAGGACCGGTTCTCCCCCGCCCAGGTGGTCCGACCGCTGGTCGAGCATCTGGGCCTTGGCGGGGATCAGTCCTGACGGGACCTGACGATGAGGTCCGCAAGCAGGGCGAGAGAACCGATGATCAGTCCGGTGAGGACGACCAGCACGGTGTTGATGGCGAAACGGAACGGGTGATCCACGAGGTCGTAGACGGCCTTGACCGCGCCGATGCCGACCAGCCACAGGGCTGGCGGCATGAGGACCTTGAGCGGGTTGAAGTACATCACCATGCGAAGAACCTGGAGGATGTACCGGTAAGCGTCCTTAACGAACTTGAACTTCGACTTACCGGCGCGCTTCGCATACGAGATCGGCATGTAGCTGATGTCGTGTTGATTCGACAGGAATGCCAGAGTAATCGTGGTGACGCAGGAGAAACCAGGAGGGAGAAGCCGGAGATACGGGAGTGCGACCTGGCGCCGCATTGCCCGCAGGCCGGAATTGAGGTCCGGTATGCGCTCTCCGACCAGCTTCTCGGCGATCTTTCGAATAAACCACTTCGCGGGCACCCGCAGCAGCTTGTGCGAACCCTCCTCGCTGGAGCGGGCGCCGACGACCTGGTCGATGCTGGGGTCCTCGTCGAGCCGGCGGACCAGCTCGGGGATCAGTTCGTTGGGATACGTCATGTCCGCGTCGGTCCAGACGACGATCTCGCCGGTTGCCATCTGGGAGCCGATTCGACGCACCGTCCCGGCACCGCCGTTGCGGCGGAACGCGATGACCCGCAGGTGCGGAAATTCCAGCTCCGCGTCCTGAAGAACCTTCAGCGTGCCGTCGGTTGAGGCATCGTCGACGGCGAGCAGCTCATAGCTGTATCCGGACTCGTCCATTGCTCGGGTGATGCGCTGCAACTCCAGGAGCAGGTGCGCCTCTTCGTTGAAGCAGGGCAGCACGATCGTCACATGCGGCTCGCTGCCTTCCGGTGGGGCGGACGGCTCGGCCACGGGGCGAGCGGCGACAGGGAGCCCTTGGTCCGTGGAAGTCACGGTGCAGATTCCTCTCGAAAGCCCCTCGGCGAAATGTACGCAGAGAGGGTGGTGGGGCGAATGCTGCCATACCCCCGTCGCGGTGACACCAGGTTGGCACGCGACTCCACCTGTTGGCTATCCGGCGTACGCCTCTATTTCCCCGGCCTCCCAGGGAGTTCCCGGCCAATTCCCAGGAAGATGGTCGGGGCAACATCCTGAATGCCCCCAGGTTGCTCCCATTACCGTCCCTTATGCTTGCTCTTACCGCGAACCCGCCCTCCGGCCCGGCCTCCGCCGGGCCCTGCGCTCCCACGCTACGGATGACGATGACCTTCCGCCCCGAACCGCTCGCGACACCACAACTGCCGGCACGCCGCTGGCTCACCGTGGTTGCCGTGCTGGGTCTGCTGCTCTTCGCACTGTGGGGCATCGGTACGCCGCTGCTCGGCACCGGCACCCTGACTGCCACCAACCAGCTGACCACGTCCAGCCCTTACCAGGAGGCCGGCCTGAACACCGGCTCCACCAACTACCTGCTGGCGGACACGCTCACCTCCGAACTCCCGGAGACGATCCTGTTCAAGCAGTCGCTGCTCAACGGTGACGGCACCGGCTGGGATCCCTACGGCGCAGGCGGCAGCGCCCTCGGCGCAGTACCCGACAACGCTCTGTACTCACCGCTGACCGCCACCTACTACCTGCTGCCCACCTGGCTCGCCCCGGCCTACGAACGACTGCTGGAGATCATCGTCTCGGCCGGCGCCTGCTACCTCTTCCTGCGCCGCCTCAAGCTCTCGCGGCCCTCCGCCGTCACCGGCGGCCTGGTGTTCGCAAGCAGCGCCTTCATGATCGTCTGGCTGGGCTTCCCGCAGACCAGGACCGCCGCCTTCATCCCGGCCCTCTTCTGGGCGCTGGAGCGGTTCCTCCAGGAGCGGCGTTTCCGCAACGGCGCGCTCATCTCCCTGTCGATCGCCTGCATGCTGCTCGGCGGCTTCCCCTCGGTCACCGGCTACGCGCTGCTCACCGCGGCAGCGTACGTCGCAGTCAGGCTGCTCGCGGAACACCGCCGGGAACTGCGCAGGCTCCTCCTGACCGGCCTCGGGGCGGTCGCCGGGGTGGGCGCGGGCGTCGCGCTGGCCATGTTCCAACTCATCGGCT
Source organism: uncultured Actinomycetota bacterium (assembly GCA_963743515.1). Taxonomy (GTDB): domain Bacteria; phylum Actinomycetota; class Actinomycetes; order Streptomycetales; family Streptomycetaceae; genus Streptacidiphilus. The sequence continues at coordinate 25,453 of CAVUQN010000021.1, read as the reverse complement.
TCCTCGACTTCTTCCCGACCTGGCTGGTTGAGGGCCGGGCCCAGGACTCCGGCGAGCACCTGGGCGCGGTCAACCTGCTCACGAGCTTCTCCCCCTGGCTCTTCGGCACCGTCAACAACCAGAAGCCACCCAGATTCATCCTGCCGCCCAACCTCATCGAGGCGATGTCCTACGTCGGCGCCGGCGCCGTCGTCCTCGTCCTGGTCGCCGTCGCCCTGCCCCGGCGCACACGGGCCATGCTGCCGCGCGCCACCGGGATCTTCTTCGCCCTCGCCACCGGGGCCTGGCTCGAACTCATCTACCTGGGCGGCCCGCCACTGGGACTGGCGCAGAAACTGCCCCTGCTGAGCACCCTGTTCGCACAGAACTACATCGGGCGGGCCCGCAGCGTCCTCGGTTTCCTGCTCGCGGTCCTCGCCGCCGTCGGATTCGACCTGCTGCTGCGCCGCCGCGCCCAACTCCCCGCGCTCCCGGGCCCCCGCTGGTGGCGCCTCCTGCACCGAGCCCACGCCTGGCCGATCGCCCTGGGCATCGCGATCCTGGCCGCCGGTGTACTCCTGCTGCTTCGGGCCCGCCACTACGTCGAGGAGACCCATGACGGGCTGGTGAGCTCCACCTTCCATCACCAACTGCTGATCGGGGCGGCCCTGCTCGCCGCAGCCGGCCTCTGCGTGGCGGTCCTCCTGCTCCTCGGCAACCCACGCGTCCTCGCCGCGCGCCGACGCCCGCGCCAGGCCCTGTGCTTCCTCGCGGCGGCAGGCCTCCCCGTGCTGATCGCCGTCCAGAGCGCGTCCTTTGCAGCGCAGTACTGGCCGCACTCCAGCCGCAGGCAGTTCTATCCCGTGACGGACACCCACAGGTACCTCGCCGACAACCTGGGCGAGCAGCGCTACGCCTCCGCCAGCGCCGCCATGGTCTTCGGCACGAGCAGCGCCTACGATCTGCGGGCCGTCAACGGGCACACCTTCATCAACAACCAATTCGCGACGCTGATCCAGGCCATCCCCGACGACCCGATCGGCTTCGAGACCTACATCGACTTCCAGGACGACGCCGCCCAGGCCAGCAGCCCGATCCTGGACCTGCTCGGCACCAAATACTTCGTCACCTCTGTTTCCCAGCCAATCTTTGGCACTCAGGTGACGGCTCCCAAGGACGCGACCACGCAGACCATCCGGCCCGGAACCCCGGTCACGGTTCCCCTTCAGGGCTCTGGAAGCCTGCGCGGCATCGGTCTGACCCCGTCCGGCAACCTCACCGCGGGCCTGACCGACGCGTCGAACACGATCAGCGTCGTCATCAAGAACGCCAAGGGCACAGTGGTTGCCCAGACCACGAAATCCACCTCCACGCTCTCGAGCGGCCACCAGTTCCCCATCCCCCTGGCCGCCGACAACGAGGCCCCCGGAACGAAGCTGACGGCGACCCTCACCCTCAACGCGACAGAGCCGCTGACCGTCGCCGCCGACAAGGGCCAGGCCGCCGTGGACACCGTCGTCGATGCCAACGACGGGCTGCGCCTCACCCACGTCGGCACGTCCACGATCTACCAGCGGCTCAACGCACAACCCCGCATCCGCTGGGCCTCCACGTCCACAGTGGTCACCGACCAGACCGCCCGCGTCAAGCTGCTCGCGAGCGGAAGCATCGCGTCGGACCAGGTCGTGCTCTCCGCGCCCGGCCCGGCCGCCTCCGGCAAGTCGGGAACAGTCACCGTGGACGACGACGGAACCGACACCGTCAGCACCACCGTCGACGCCCAGGGCGCCGGATACCTGGTCGTCGCCGACGCCGACCAGGTCGGCTGGGCGGCGAGCGTGGACGGCAAGCCGGCCCCGCTCGTCGCCGCCGACCAGGGCCTGGTGGCCGTGCACGTACCGGCAGGGCGCCACACCGTCACCCTCCAATTCGCGGTGCCGCACGCCACGTCAGCCCTCGTGCTCACCGCTTCCACGGCTGGACTGATGTTGGTCGCCGTCGTCGGCGAGTTCTGGTGGATCCGGCGCCGAAGGACCGACGCCGCCTCGGCGGCAGCCGGTACGGAGCAGCCGCATCGCCCGGCCCCCGAGCGGGAGGTGCTCTCTTCCTGAGCCCAATCCGCCGGCCGGGCCCGCCGGAACCTGGTGGTGCGGGTTCCCTCCAGTGCGGTCACGCGGCCTTGTGGGCGGAGAGCGTGACCCTCGCGTCGTCGACGTCGATGGCGATGTTCACGGAGGCGTTCAGGCCCTTGGCCAGCTTGGCGAGCAGCGGCAGGGTGGGGACAGTGTCGGAGCCTTCGATCCGGGAGATCTTGCCCTGGATCAGGCAAACGGCGCAGACCCCACCCGCCATCAACATCCAGAACCACCGACTTCTGTGCACCCGCGTGCTGGGAGGCGCAGTCAACGAGTACCGGTATGCCGCTTGACCTGCAGCGACGAATATATGAGCCCTACACCCAGTTCGGCGTTGATTGGTTGTTTAGCCCCTGGCCGCAGGATCTGCCGCACAGCATGTTCCAGATGACGCGGAGGACCAGGCAATGACCCAGCGCACCGGCGACGGACACCGTCCAGAGGTCATAGCCCTGGCGCGGGTGATTCCGCTGCACACCGCGCTGCGGCACGCCACGCCGCACGAGGACACACCCGACGCGGGCACGGCGGCGGTGCTCCCGGGCCCCTGGCAGTGGTTCACCCACCGCGACATTCCCCCCGTCGGCGGCCCGCGCTGAGATCAGCCCGCTAGTCGGCCGAGGCCGTGATCCGCGCCAGCAGCTCGCGCGTCCCCGCCGTCTCCGGGGCCCGCAGGCCCTCGAACAGCCCGGCCGCGGCCAGCAGGTACTCCCGGGCCCTGTCCCGGACGCCCTGCTCCGCCAGCGCGCGGCCCAGCGCCGCCAGTGCCAGCGCCCGGGCGTACTGGCTGTCCAACTCCTCGGCGATCACCAGCGACTGCTCGGCCAGGGCCACCGCCTCCGACCAGAGCGCCTGGTCGGCCAGGCACTCGGCGAGGCGGCCCAGCGCCAGCCCCTCCAGCGAGCGCCGCTGCTGCTCCTGGAAATAGCCGAGGGCGCGCCGCAGCCGCAGCACCGCCTCCCCGGTGCGTCCGTCCGCACGCAGCGCGATGCCCAGCTGGTAATAGCTGTCGGCGACACCGGCGGCGCTGCCGGACTCCTCCGCGATGTCGGCCGCCTGGGCCGCGCAGGCCACGCCCTCGGCAAGCCGCCCCGCGTTGAGGTGCACCCGGGCGATGTTGCCCAGCACCCGGGCCTGCCCGGTGGTGTTGCCCAGGTCGCGGCAGAGCGCCAGCGACTCCTCGAAGTAGGTCAGTGCCTCGGTGGTGCGCGAGGTGAGGTTCAGCACCAGCGCGATCTCATTGGTGACCGTGGCCCGCAGCGCCTGGTCGGCGGCGTCCTGCGGGGCGAGCAGTTCCAGTGCCCGGCGCAGCGTCGGCTCCGCCTCCCGGTGTCCGGCCGCCAGCCGGTCCAGCAGCCCGCTGAGATAACAGACCCGGGCCTCGGTGGCCCGGTCGCCCCGCCGCCGCGCGGCCACACCCGCCGGGCGCAGCACGTCCCGGAACCGGGCGGCGTGCACCTGTCCGTCCAGCAGCCACACCAGCCCCAGCAGCAGGTCCACCGCCGAGCGCAGCTCGGGCCCGCCGGCCGCCGGACCGCTGTCGGTACCGCCGCCGGTGACACTGTCCGGGTCCGCCGCGTTGCGCACCACCTGCTCGGTGATGGCGAAGATCAGCGCGCTCTCGCTGTGCGGCCAGCGCGCCGCCTGCTCCCGGTTGGCGAACCGCAGGCCCGCGGCCCGGGTCGGCTGGAAGTGGCGGACCAGGGCGCCGTCCGGGTCCAGCACGCGGGTGGCGTTGACCATGTTCGCCAGCAGGTGGTCCACCAGCAGCAGCACCACCAGGGCGCGCTGCGCCGCGCTGTCCTCGTGCTCGCTGCGCCGCCGCGCGAACAGCCGCAGCAGGTCGTGGTACTGGTAGCGGCCGGGGGCACGGGAGAGCAGCAGCCCGGCGCTGTGCAGCGACTCCAGCACGTCCTCGGTCTGCCGTTCGGGCAGCCCGATCACCGCGGCCGCGGCGGCGGTGGTCAGCCCGTGCCCGTCCGGGAGCGCCAGCAGTCGGAACGCTCGGGCCTGCTCCGGGCGCAGCTGCTCGTAGCTCAGCTGGAAGGTGGCCTCGACACCGAGCGAGCCCAGGTGCAGCTCGTCCAGCCGCCGCTCCTGGTCCGCAAGCCGTTCGGCGAGGTCGGCGGCGCTCCAGGCCGGGCGCACCGCCAGCCGGGAGGCGAGGATCCGCACGCCCAGCGGCAGGAACCCGCAGGCCGCGACCAGGGCTTCGACGGCCTCGGGCTCGGCGGCGGCGCGCTCGGCACCGATCACCGCCGCGAACAGGTCCAGCGCCTCGCTCCGGCGAAACGCCTCGATCTCGAACAGCCGGGTGCCGGGCAGCTCCGCCAGCTGCGCCCGGCTGGTGACCAGCACCGCGCTCCCGGCGGTGCCCGGCAGCAGTGGCCGGACCTGGGAGGCGTCACGGGCGTTGTCGATCAGGATCAGCATCCGCCGCCCGGTCAGCAGCGAGCGGAACATCGCCGAACGCTCGTCCAGGCCTTCGGGAATGCCGCCCGGGGCGACCCCGAGGCTGCGCAGGAAGTCGACCAGCACCAGCCCGGGATCCGTGGTCACCTGCTGCCCGCCGCGCAGGTCAGCGAACAGATGCCCGTCCGGGAACCGGTCACGGACCTGGTGCGCGGCGTGCACGGCGAGGGTGGTCTTGCCGGAACCGCCGATGCCGAACAGCGTGATCACCGCCACGGCCTGGCCGGCCGGGGCGCACAGGGCAGCGACCACGCCCTCCAGCTGCCCCTCGCGGCCGGCGAAGTCCGGTATGTCGGTGGGCAGCTGGGCCGGTACCACGGCCCGGTACACGGCGGCCGTGTCGGTCGTCGGGCGCTGCGGCGGTACCGCCAGCTCCGGGTCCGCGCCGAGGATCCGCTGGTGCAGCGCGCTGAGCTCCGGGCCCGGGTCGATGCCGAGCTCCTCGACCAGCAGCTCCCGGATCTCGGCGAAGCAGGCCAGCGCCTCGGCCTGACGGCCGCCCCGGTAGAGGGCGAGCATCCGCAGTTCGCGCAGGTGCTCGCGGAGCGGGTGCTCGGAGACCAGGGTGTCCAGCGCGTCCAGGACCTCGGTGTGCCGGCCCAGTTCCAGGCCGAGTTCCAGCCTGGCCTCGGCGGCGGCCAGCCGCCGCTGCTCCAGCCAGCCGCGCTGCTGTTCGGCGTACGGTCCGGGGACGCCCAGCAGCGCCTCGCCCTGCCACAGGGCCAGCGCGGTCCCGAGCCGGTCGTAGGCGGCCTGGGCCTCCCCCGCCGCCCGCAGCCGCTCGGCCTCGGCGATTTTGGCGGTGAAGGCGTGCACGTCCACCGAGAGGGCCGGATCGCCCGGGGTACGCAGGGTGTAGCCGTCGCCGACGGAGACCAGGACGGCTCCGGGTGCGCGGCGGGCCCGCCCGGGTTCGAGTACGGCCCGCAGCCGCGAGGCGTAGGTGCGTACCGCGCCGACCGCGTGGTCCGGGACCTCACCGCCCCACAGGTCGCCCACCACCTGCTTCAGCGGGACCGACTGGCCGGGCCTCAGCAGCAGCGACGCGAGCAGCGCGACCTGCTGGGGCGAGCCGACCTGGAGCTGTGTCCCGTCCCTCCAGGCGGCCACGGTACCGAGCAGCTGGAAGCGGAACTGTGCGGTTTCGGCAGCACTGACGTCCGTCATGATGACTCCCCGTCGGCCTCCCACTCGCACGTTCGAGCCGAGGCCGAAGGTATCACTACGGCCTTGGCGGGTCCCAATGCTCCTCGTTGAACCGATGTTTATTCGCCTCTGCGATGCTTCTGGGCGTATCGAACCAGCGAGAAGAGGGCAGCACATGACCGCGCCTGAGGCCGTCGAGCCGACTGCAACCGAAGAGGAGCTCGCCGTCGACGGCGGCGAGGCCGGGACCACCGGTGAGCGTGCCACGCTCCCGGAGCTTCCGCTGGAGCCGGACAGGCGAGAGGGGACTCCGAGTCCGGCGGACATCTCCACCCACCCGTGAGCCCCTGGTCCTGAGTGCAGGACCAGGTCGTTCCGGGGGGAGCGACGGTTGGGTGTGAGATTGCTTTGGAGCTCCTCCGGTGCCCGGGGGAAGGCCGGAAGAGCTCCAGAGCCGCTGCGCGGGGACGCAGCAGGCAGGACCCCGATGTCCCGGTCTCTCCGGCGGCGTCGGGGTCCTCTGCCGTTCAGGGGCCCTGCCCTGTTTCCGGCATCGTCCTCCGGACGCAGGGCGGTCTGCACGACCGTGGACGGGTGGTTGCGTCGGACAGCAGGCCGCGGCCCCGGCGGGCGGAGGGTGGCCCGCTCGGTGCCGACCAAGGCTCCCTCGCGGGAGTCGCCGGAGAGCAGCAGCCCGGTCGTGCCGAGTTCGCGCATCCGGCCCAGCAGCGGCTCGGTCGTCCGGGTGCGGCTGGTGCCGGCCACCCGACGGGCGGCGACCAGGTGCAGGCCGATCTCGCGGGCCTACGGCAGGTAGTCGGCCAGCGCCGCCAGCGGGAGCTGGCGGCTGCCGCCGACCAGATCGTAGTCGTCCACGACCAAGGTAGAACTCGGAGCCGGTCCTGAAGGGCTCGTAGAGTCATCGCTGCAGCTCAGCGGTGACCATGGCCGTAGGTGGTGACTGAGATGCTGTCCCCGTGATCGTGTCGCTGATGTGCCGCGCTGCCCGCACGCTGCTGTCCATACCGGCGGTCCTGCTGCGCCGGGACACCGCGAAGGACGCCGAACTCCTGGTGCTGCGGCACGAGAACACGGTCCTGCGCCGCCAACTCAACAACCGGGTCCGCTACGAGCCCGCCGACCGGTTCTGGCTGGCCGCGCTGTCCTCACTGATCCCGCGCCACCGCTGGGCCACGGTCTTCCCCGTGACCCCCGGCACGCTCCTCGCCTGGCACCGCAGGCTCATCGCCAAGAAGTTGGGACTACTCCGCGCGCCGCAGCCCCACCGGTCGACCACCCACGGCGACCGCGCTCAAGAAGCTGGTGCTGCGCCTCGCCACCGAGACCCCCCAATGGGGCCACCGCAGGATCCTCCCCCAGCCTTCGGCCGGGAGGTGCCCCCAGGCGAACTCGCCCGCCTGGGGGCACCCGATCGCCCCCCTCCACGGTCTGGGAGATCCTGCACGCAGCCGGCATCGACCCAGCCCCGCGCCGCACCGGACCCAGCTGGCGAGAATTCCTCACCGCCCAGGCCGAAGGGATCATCGCCGCCGACTTCTTCCACGTTGACACCGCACTCAGAAAGCGCCTGTACGCGATGGCGTTCCTCGAACACCGAACCCGCCGACTGCACATCACCGGTGTCACCGCCCACCCCACCGGCCAGTGGGCCCGCAACCTCGCCAGCGGCCTCGGGACCCGCATGGATTCCCTGCGCTTCGTCCTGCGCGACCGCGACACCAAATACACCGATTCCTTCGACGCCGTCTTCCAGGCCCAGGACATGGACATCCTGCTCAGCGCCCCACGAGCACCCCGCATGAACGCCCACTGCGAACGCGTGATCGGCAGCATCCGACGCGAGGCACTGGACCACGTCCCCGTCCTCAGCGAAGCCCACGCACGACAGGTCCTGACTCAGTATCAAGATCACTACAACGGGCACCGGCCCCACCGGGCCCGGGAACAGCAACCACCCGACGCCATCGAACAGCCCATCCCGAACCAAACCCCAGACGGCCGCCGACTCCTACGCACCCGCATCCTCGGTTGCACCATCAACGAATACCGGTACGCGGCATGACGTGCAGCGATGACTTTCCGAGCCCCACAGGGGGCATCTGATGTCGCAGAACAAGCTTTGGCCGCACGTCCTCTCGCTCTTCCGCGTGATCGTCGGGGCGCTCTTCGTCTGCCACGGCGCGTCCACGATCTTCGGCGTTCTCGGGGGCAGCGCGGGGACCGGGGGCGCGGCCCCGGTGGGAGCGTGGCCGACGTGGTGGGCCGCGCTGATCCAGCTCGTCGGCGGCGCCCTGGTCGTGCTGGGGCTCGGCACGCGCGCTGCATCCCTGCTGTGCTCCGGTTCCATGGCCTACGCGTATTTCACCATTCACCAGGAGAAGGCACTGCTGCCGATCCAGAACGGCGGTGAGGCTGCCGTGATGTTCTGCTGGACCTTCCTCGTCATCGCACTGGCGGGTCCGGGCACCTGGGCCCTGGACACCCTGCTGGCACGCGGCCCAGGCGCATCGGCGCAAGCGCCGCAGGCAGCTGACCCGCTGACCGACAGCCTCTCGGCCTGACCACGGCGATCACGCCGGGGCCAACGGGAGTCATGTCCGTCGATCGAAACCCCCCGACGATTCCGTCGGAGACGCCGTAGTCCTTCGTCCGGCGCAACGCGCGGTCCACGTCGTAACCGCCGTCCGGGCCCGCAGGTACGCGCTGCGGCCCGGAGCTGGGCGGGGGCACACACCCTGCCCAGCCCGTCGGCCGGCCGCCTGTGCCGGGGGCGTTGCTCATCGCGACCGATCCCGGGCCGCTGCCACAGACGCGGCGGCCGGTGCGGCGTCGACGTCGAGGTGCGGGACAGTTCGCTCCAGCCAGTTCGGGAACCACCAGTTAGCCGTGCCGAGCAGTTTCATGATCGACGGCACGAGGACCATCGGTACGACGGTGGCATCGACAAGGACGGCCACGGCCAGGCCGAGACCGAACACGCCCAGCACGCGCACGGGGTCTCCGATCACGAAGGACCCGAAGGCGCAGACCCTGGGAGCGGCAACCGGTGATGATGTGGCTCGTCCTCGTACTACTGCTGGTCCCGATGGGCATGATCGGACTGTGCATCGCCCTCAGCTCGGGGCGAGTCGGACCAGGACGGTGCCTGCGCCGTCCACTACCGCCAGGCCGCTGATCTGCGCGGGGCTGATCGAGGTCGAGGCGGGGACGGTGGCGGTGGCCGAGTAGCCGGAGCCCCAGGTCCCGGCGGTCTCGTCGGCCCCGCCCTTGCCGAGGACCACCAGGTGGCAGGTGATGTCGGCGGGGAGGCCGTCGAGCCGCAGCTGGAACTCGGTGCCCCAGGTCTCGGGGAACACCGCCGCAGTCGCCGACACACGGGTGGTCGGGTCGGTCGCGCTCCAGGTGGCCGCAGCCACGGGGGCCGCGGCCGGACGGTCGCGGTCGACGGCGGCGTAGACGACCGTGCCGCCGACGACGGCCGCCAGCGCCAGTCCGGCCCCGGCCAGCACCCGAGCGCCGGGACGGCGCCGGCGGCGCTGCGCCGGGAGGACCGGCAGCGGCAGCTCCACCGCGCCGGAAGCCACCACCGGCGCCCCGACCGGCGCGGTGGACGGTGCCGTTGACGGGCCGAAGGACCCGGCCGCCGCGGCGCTCTCCGGGAGCTCCTCGAAGGCGGTGTGCCGCAGCAGGCCCGGCAGCGGGGCCATCGCCACCAGCTCGTCGTGGCAGTGGCGGCAGCCCGCGATGTGCCGCTCCAGCTCGCCCCGCTCCTCCGGGTCCAGCGCCCCGAGCAGGTAGGCGCCCAGGGACACGCTCTCCCGGCACGGCGTCGTCATGGGGAGGTCACCCCCTTCTCCTCCAGTACCCCGCGCAGGGCCCGCAGCCCGTAGTAGCAGCGGGACTTGACCGTACCCTGCGGGACGCCGAGCCGCTCCGCCGTCTCGGCGACGGTACGGCGCAGGTAGTACACCTCGATCAGCACCTCGCGGTGCTCCGGGCGCAGCCCGCGCATCGCCTCGACCAGCTGCCAGCGCTCCAGCATCCGGTCCAGCTCTCCCTCACCGCCTCCCGCCAGCGGCAGTTCGCCCTCGGGCAGCGGCGACTCGGGCGGCCGGGCCGCGCTGCGCCGGTGGGCGGAGACCACCAGGTTGTGGGCGACGGTGTGCAGCCAGGGCCCCGCCCGGTCCGCATCGAGCGAGTCCTGGTGCTGCCACGCCCGCAGGAAGGTCTCCTGCACGATGTCCTCCGCCCGCTGGTAGTCGCCCCGGACCAGCCCGAGCACCCGCCCGAGCACGGAGCGCCCGTACTGGGCGTAGAGGGCACGCACGAACTCCGATCCGCGCGCCGGTGTCTGCTCCACAGGCTCCAGTACGCCTCCGCCGCGCCGCTGGTTCAACCGGACAGCGGACCGACTGCTGTGGCTGGAACATCTGGCCGCGTTACGCGCCGTCCTTGGCACCCTTCCACCTGGTCGGCACCCATCTTGAGGACGCCGCGACCGGCACGTCAGGCGCTACCGGCACTCGACTTCCGTCGCCGCCAGGCCGACCTCAGTACGGGAATGCTGAACCCTTCTGCCACGTGCGCGAGGGTTCTACGGAGCCGAGTTCGGTACGTTCGGGTGCTCGGCGAACTCCATCGCGGGGGTGGCGCCCGGTTCGGTGTAGTCCTTGCTGACCTGGACGCATTCGTTGTTCGCGGCGCCGTTCTGGGCGTAGGTACTGGCCAGAGCGACGGCCGTGTTCACCGGGGGCGCCACGGGCTTGGAGTCGGGGAAGGACTTTCCGCTGGTCCAGTCGGCTCCCAGGACGAGCTTCAGGCCCGCTGTGGTGCCCTGCTTCAGCGCGGTCGCCGGCAGGCCGAGGGTCTTGGCCGTGGTCTGCGCCTGTGCGGCCTGGCCCGGTCCGTAGGTCAGCGTGGTGGTGGCCGGGGACGCGGAGTCGGGGTATCCGGCTGTGGCGGAGTTGAATCCGTCGGTGACCAGTTCCTGGGCTATGACGTCGGACCAGCCGTTGACCTCGGTGCCGTTGTAGACGCTCACGGTGATGTCGGACACCGGCACCGAGGGCGTCGGTGTGGCGGTGGCGGTGGCGGTCGCTGTCGTGCCTTGCGCGGTGGACGCTGAGCCGGTCGGGGTGGTCAGTGACTGGTCGTTGGCGATGGCGTTGAACAGGGTCTGCGCTCCGGGCCCGATGAGGACCCGCGAGCTGTTCTGGGGGTCGGGCACATTCTGCATGGTCGTGAAGGTGATGCGATTGGTGGCGACCTTGTTCATGTCCTGCGCCATCTCGACCAGCTTGACCGGGCTGTCGATGTTCGGGCTGACCGTGAGTGCCTTGGTGGCCGCGTTGGCGATGCTCAGCAGGGACATCGGGTTGGAGAGGGTCCCGCCGCTCTTCAGCTTGTTGATCATGTCGGTGAAGAAGATGTGCGTGGCCGTGGTGCGGCCGACGTTGTCGCTGCCGTCGCCGAAGGAGTCGCGGGTGCGCAGGAACTCCAGCGCGGACTTGCCTTCCAGGCTGTGCGTGCCGGCGGTGAGCTTCAGGCCGGAGTTGAGGTCGTACATGTTGCTGCTGACGCAGACGTTGACGCCGCCCAGGGCGTCGGACATGGCCTCCACGCCGCCGAAGTCGACCATGGCGAAGTCGTCGATGGGTATGCCGGTGAGGTGGTGTATCGCCTCGGCCGTGCAGGAGGGGCCCTGGTCGAGGGTGGAGTTGATCTGGCCGTAGTGCGCGCCGACGCTCGTTCCGGTGGTGGGGTCGGTGCAGGCCGGGAGGTTGGTCATCAGGTCGCGCGGGATGCTCATCACGCTGATGTTGCTGCGGTCGGCGGAGAGGTGGACCAGCATCTCCACGTCGGCGTTGGCCCCGGCCCCGCCGTTCGCGCAGTCCCCGCCGGCCGCGCAGTCGGCGGCCGTATCGCGGGTGTCGGAGCCGATCAGCAGCAGGTTGTAGGGGGTCCGGCCGAACGCGTCCGGTTTCTCCACTCCCACGGCGGCAGCCTGGTTGTTTCCTGTGTACAGCTTGGCTGACTTGATATTCCCGGCCAGGTGGACGTAGAGGTATCCGACTCCGCCACCGCAGACGACCAGTATCGCCGCGGTACTGATGCCCACGACTTTCAAGGCCTTCTTGCGGCCTCGCTTTTGGGACCTGCGTATTTCAGCCCGGGTGAACTGCCCGGTGAGGGCGTCCTCAGGCGCAGATGGTGGGCGGACCGCCCCGGCGGCTCGTTTCCCACTCATGCGCCCCTCCGAATATCCGGCCACGTTCAGCTACTCCTTGTCAACCGTCAGCCACTGCCGGGACGGATCTGCCGGGACGTCATCCTGCGGCACCGGCGGCACGCGCTATCGCGTGCCTTCCGGAACACCGCATCCGACCTGCTCCGGGGTCTGACGGATCCTGAAGTATGCCAGCAGTCGGACGGAAGACGTCAATGCAGTGGCGGCGGTTGCGGCCGGTCGATGTGAATCCCATCGCTCTGCCGGGACCCTGCGTGTCGAATGGTGCCGGATATTGCTGGGAGTCGTCTGTGCGTGTGCTGGCATGTTTTCATCGCGCCGACCGGGGCCTTGCGCGTCATGCGTGGAGATATGCCCGAATTTTCCCGCGCGTTCCGGTCCCACGGTCAGGCCGGGGATTTTCAGGGCAATCGCCCTGAAAAGGTCGTCGCTCCAGGTAGTCACGTTGAGATGCCCGGACGGGTTATTCCGGGGGTGCCGGACGGGTTATTCCGGGGGTGCCGCACGGGTTATTCCGGGGGTGGTGGTGGACGAGGTGCCCTCGGTGGCGGCGCAGGGCGGGCGGAGCCACCGCGGTCCTGGCCCTGCGCGCCCCTCACAGCGTGCCGGGCCGTCGATTCCTGGGCCCCGCCTCGGGGCCGGCCCTCACCGGGCGTCTCGTCCCCCGGCCCAAGGCGGATGGCTCTCGGCTCCGACTCCGACTCCGACTCCGATAGGCTGGTGGGGATCGAAGGGGAGTAGCCCCCTACCGGAACGTCGACATACCGGCGCGCAGCGATGCGGGCCCGGCGCCCGGGGCACTGCGCGCGAACCGTCCAGGTGGGGCGTCGGGGTGTCGGTGAGACCTTCGGCCAGCAGTGTCCATCGCTGCCGTGCCGAGGCGTTCCCGAAAACAAGGGGCTGATCGGTACGGGGCACCCGACCGATCGAGGACGATTCCTGCCGTGAGTCTGACCATCGCCGCCATCACCTTCGGCATCATTTTCTTGGCCGAACTGCCCGACAAGACCGCGCTGGCCAGCTTGATGCTGGGCACCCGCTACCGGGGCAGCTACGTCTTCGCCGGTGTCGCCGCCGCGTTCGCGGTCCACGTCGTGCTAGCCGTCGCCGCGGGCAGCCTGCTCACCCTGCTGCCGCACCGCCTGCTCCAGGCCATCGTCGGCGCCCTGTTTCTGCTCGGTGCCGGGATGCTGCTGTTCCACAAGGACGAGGAGGAGGAGCACGAGCCCGGCCGCGAGCCCTCCGCCCCGAGCTTCCGCAAGGTCGCCGGCACCAGCTTCCTGGTCGTGCTGGTAGCCGAGTTCGGAGACCTGACCCAGATCATGACCGCCAACCTCGCCGCCCGCTACCACGACCCCCTCGCGGTGGGACTGGGCGCGGTCCTGGGCCTGTGGGCGGTCGGTGCCCTGGCGATCGTCGGCGGCAAGACGCTGCTCAAGCACGTCCCCATGGTCTGGATCAGCCGGATCGCCGCCGCTCTGATGCTGGTCCTGGCCGGCTTCAGCATCGTGGAGGCCATCGTCGGCTGAACCACCAAACCGCTCCCGAAACAAGGCGGCCCCGGGCGCACCCGCCCTGCCCCCGGCCACCACCGCGCCGGCCACGGCGGGTGGAACGGCCGGGAAGTGGATTGCTGTTCTGCCTCTGCGGGGGCGGCACACGCCGCCCGTACCCCGTCGCGTCACCGCGATGTCCGGACACGGGCAGCCGCGCCGCTTCGCGGGTCAGCTTGTTGAGGGGGGCGGCAGTCCGAGCTCGCTGCGGATCTTGGTGACTGCCCGCTCGACGGGGATGTTCGCGGCTGTCAGCCGCTTCTGGCCTTGGGCAAGGCACGGCAGTGAGGTGCAGCGGGCAGCAACCCAGGTCAGCTCGGCGCGCTCCTCGTTGACTGCGACGAGCCGCCGGGCGACCTGCGCCGTCTGCACGGGGAACGCGATGCTCCGCAGGCCCTGGTCGAACAGCCGCTCCGTCGCGGCGATGTCGCGAAGATCCGCCCGAGTTGCGGCGACGTGCCCGCGATCGGCGCCGGACAGGCGGTCGAAGTCCCTGTCCAGCCGACGGTTGCCCGCCATCGCGATCGCGAGGTACCGCGCAGCCGCCGAGGGGTGAGGCGACGCGGCGCTGGGAGCGGGCGTCGGCGCGGCGCTTGGCGCGGGGGAGACCGGTGGCGCGAAGGGCCGGCTCCGAGCGGCGGGGGGACCCGACGCACACCCTGCCGCGAGCAGCACCGCGGCCGCCACTCCCCGATCCAGGCGCCGCGCGCTCTGCGGGACGTGCGCGGCCGGAGATCAGTATCCGTAGCCGCCTCCCGAGGTGCTGGGCGTTCCCGAGGTGCTGGGCACGGGAGCGGCCGGGGCGCTGGTGATCGCGCTGCCGTCGACGCCGACGACGTACCAGGTGCCGCCGAAGCTCGCGATGCCCTCGCCGTTCACCTCACCGGCCTTGGCGTCCTGGGCGAAGGTGTACAGGGGATGGCCCTTGTAGGTGACCTGGGTGGTGTGGTCGGTCCTGGCGCTCGTGCCGACCAGGGAGGCGGTGACCCCGCTGTTGGTCGGCGTCCCCGTCGTGGTGTCGGGGGGCCACACGGCCGCGCAGGCGTCGTAGCAGCTCGACTTCGCGCCCGCATCGGCCGTCAGCAGGTACAGGGTGCGGCCGGAGCCGTCGACGAGGATCTGGCCGTACTTCGAGCTCTCGGCGTGCAGCGCGGTCGCGGCGGCGGGCGCGCTGCTGCTCGCCGGCGGCGAGGACGCCGTGGTACCGGAACTGCTGCACCCGGCGGCCAGCGCCGCGACGGCGACTGCACCGGCTGAGATGGCGATGAGACGGTTCATGAGGGACCTCTTCCGCGGGAGCCACCGCGCCGCCTGATGCGAGGCGGTCGGTCGATCGGCCCGCCCTCGGCGGGTCCTGCCCGGCATACGCGCTGCGACCACGACCGGTTCACTTTCCTTCCCCACCGGGCGTATCGCGGGGCGGTACCTCCACCAGGCGCTGAGACAGCGCGCCCCCGTCATCGCCCCTTGCGGATCGCAGGCAACGCGCCCTGCAGCAGATGGGACGAGGTGACGTGCCGTGGGAATCAGGCCCTACCCGCCAACTTGCTCGGGGCGCTGGACCCAGCCGAACACGCCAGCCTCGGGCGGCATGTCAGCACTCCTCGTCGCGATTCCTTGGCTGCGAGTTGGCAGCCCATGCCGCAGGCCGCCGAGGAAGGCGCGCCCGGAACCCCGCCGCCCAGGCACAACCACAGCCCGCAGGGCACGTCCGCGCACATGAACCCTTCCCACGCGCCCGGCGTAGTCACTCCCGAAGCCTCCGGGCTGACGAGGCAGGCACCACCGAGGGGAGCCGGCGATGACGACGTACCGCGCGAGCCGACCAGCAACAAGCGGAGGCGGAAGAGATGAGGGCTGACCCGGCACAGATCGCGCACGTCCCGTGGAGACCGGCCGCAGCGGCCGTCGCCGGCCTGTGGCTGCTGCGCCTGATCACCGCGGCCGCCCTGGCTGTGGACGCCTACGTGCACGCGGACCTCGCCCCCGCATACGACTTCGCCGGCAAGGGAATCAGCCAGGGCGACCTGTTCCGTATCGAGGCCGCCGCCGCGGCACTGGCCGCACTCCTGCTGATCCTCCTCGGCACACGACCCCTGGTGTGGGCATACGCGCTGCTCGTGGCGTTCGCCGGCACCGGCGCGGTGCTGCTGTACCGCTACGTCGACGTCGGAGCCCTGGGGCCGCTGCGCAACATGTACGAGCCCGTCTGGTACCCGGAGAAGACCCGCTCCGCCGTCGCCGAGGCCACCGCAACCCTCGCAGCCCTGTCCGGCCTTCTGTGGACCCACCGATGGCGCAACCGAGTACCCAGCCCGTGAGCGCCCACATCCGGTCGAGGCGGGCAGCGCCCTTCCCGCAGGAGATCGGACCGGGGCGGCAGGGGTCACTCGGTAGACGGGCTGTCCTCGGGGGTGTCGGTCAGGCCGAGTTCCAGGTGCTCGACGTGGTAGATGGCCTGGTCGAGGAGTTCGGCGACGTGATTGTCGCAGAGGGCACAGACCATGGAGCGCCCGCGGCGCTCGACGAGGTCCAGCCCCGGCCCCGGGCCGCGTTCCGGTGGCCACGCCCAGCTCGTCGGTGACGGTCCACACCCACTCTTGCGGCGCCTCGCGAAGTATCCGCAGGTATTCGTACGCGAGGGCCGCCGGCGGGCAGGCCGGCACGGGGCAGGCGTCGACGTCCAGGTGCGGGATGGCGTGCTGTTCCCAGGACGCGCCGGGGCCCTTGGCGTGGAAGGCCCTGCATTGCTTGTAGTGCGCATCGCACAGTCCCTTGCATACCGCCGGCCGGGCGCAGCGCAGGTTGCTGCGGGTGATCCGGCAGGCAGGGGAGCCTGGCCGAAGGAGAGCCGGGTGCGGTTCGGAACGAAGCTGCGGGCGAAGTCCTCGTCTGCCAGCGGAGACGTCTTGCGCGACTGGTTGCACAGCGGGCAGAAGCCGTTCTTCGGGGAGACCAGCGTGCCGCAGGCCGTGGTCCGGCACGCGGACACCGAGGTCCGCGGCTTCTCAGGGCTGCCGGTGAACAGCCAGAACTGCGGCTGCCACTCCCCCGGCCGCCGGCGCAGGTCGATGCGCTGGGCCAGCCACCGCGCCCATACCGTGCGGGTGTCGGCATCCGCGTCGCCGGCGGGGACGGCCGCGAGCGCCCTACTGGTGGTCATGGCCCCTCCAGGTTCAGGCGGACCCGCTCCATTGCAGCCCGCATCTCCGCAGTGTCCACATGCCGGTAGGCCTCCATCGACACCGGCGACAGACGCCCGAGCAGCCGCTGCACCACATCGCGTGCCACCCCCGCGCGCAGCCACTGCGTCGCCGCGAAATGCCGCAGCAGACGCGGCCGGAACGGATTGCGCCCCGCGGCCCAGGCGGGCGAAGACCTCCCGGGCGTTCGCGTACGTCATCGCCCCGCCCAGCGGCGCCCGGAACAGATCCATCGGCTCCTCGACTGAAACCCTTTGGCTCGCGAATCCGCAGGTGAGAGCCTCTGCGATCGCCCCAGGGACCCCCGCGGGGCAAAACACGGCCCGAGCCGCGAACCACGGAGCACTCAACGGCGTAGGGTCGAACAAGGGCACAATGATCCGTCCTACGCGATCGTGCAGGCCCCCCGCGTAACGGTGCCCCGGCTGGCCGAGCCCGCGCCGAAAGCGACCGTTTCCGATGAAGTCCGTCATCGAGCAGCTACGCAGCCCCCCGGAATCTGCGGCCACCGCCCGCGTACATCCATCGGCGTCAGCAGCCGACTTCGGCCTGCTGCTGATCAGACTCACTCTCGGCCTGGTGATGGCAGGCCACGGCGCCCAGAAGCTCTTCGGCCTGTTCGGCGGCCAGGGTCTGACCGCCACCGGGAAGGGACTCGCCGCCCTCGGCTACCACCCCGGGTGGCTCTACGCCGTCATCGGGGGCGGCTCCGAGTTCCTCGGCGGCCTGGGCCTGGCCCTCGGCCTGCTCACGCCGCTGGCCGCCGCCGCCCTGGTCGGAGTGATGCTCAACGCCATCGTGACCGTCACCTCGGCCCACGGCCTGTGGGAGACCGACGGCGGGATGGAGTACAACCTCTGCATCATGGCCGTCGCGGTCGGCATCGCCGCCATCGGACCCGGCCGCCTCGCCCTGGACAGACCGTTCCGCTGGGGACGCGGAGGCTGGGCAGCGGCCGCATTCGCACTTGTTCTCGGCAGCCTCGGCGCCGGCGTGGTGCTGATCCTCTAGGCTCGCCGGCAAGGAAGCCGAAACGGCTGGGTTCACTGTCAAACGCCTCGATTCACCAGTCGGCTGCTCGGTCGCCGCGCACCGCTGCAAAGGATGCACAGTAGCTTCACGCGTGCGAGGCTTCGCTTCGCCGGTGCCCGGTTCGGCACCCGCCCGACCACCGGACAGGAGCAGTGCCCGCATGCCACTGTCGACACCGGACGACAGCCCTCGACCCGCGACCTGCACCTGGGAGCAGATCCACGCCGAACGGGCCGCCTTGGCCGATGACCTGGCGGGGCTGGACGAG
Organism: uncultured Actinomycetota bacterium; assembly: GCA_963743515.1. Lineage (GTDB taxonomy): Bacteria > Actinomycetota > Actinomycetes > Streptomycetales > Streptomycetaceae > Streptacidiphilus. The sequence continues at coordinate 7,397 of CAVUQN010000021.1, read as the reverse complement.
GGGCAGTGGGCCACCCGGTCCCTCTGCGACCGGTTCACCGTCCGCGAGGTGCTCGCGCACATGACCGCCGGGGCAAGCCTCACTCCGGCACGGTGGATGGCGGGTGTGATCCGCTGTCGCTTCGACTTCGACCGGCAGGTTGCCCTGCGGCTGGCCGAGCATATGGGCGCCGCTCCGGCTGAGACGCTCGAACGGTTCCGCCGGGTAATCACCAGCACGACCAAGCCGCCCCTGCCGAGAGTGGCGATGCTCGGGGAGACCGTCGTGCACGCGGAGGACATCTGCCGACCGCTCGGCATCGAACGCGACTACCCGGTCGACGTCCTGACCGCCCTGGCCGCCTACTACCAGGGCTCCGACCTGCCCGTCCTGTCCAAGAAGCGCGCCGCCGGCCTGCGGCTGACGGCCACCGACGGCCCCTTCTCCGCTGGTGACGGCCCACGGGTGTCCGGCACCACCCTGGCCCTGGTTATGGCGATGGCCGGCCGCGCGCCCTACTGCGACCAGCTCGACGGCGAAGGGGTCGCCACCCTGCACGAGCGCCAGGCGATGGCCTGACCGACGTCACGGCTGAAGCCACCCAATCGTGGCATCCGGTGCGTCCAGGCTGAACCGCCCCGGCTCACGCGCGTACTAAAGGAGTAGTAAGCCCGTATCTCGCGGGTCGCTCGTACCGGGGCGGGGTCCATGATCGTGGACTGCATTCCGCCCGTGCCGCCGCCGCTTCACCGGATACTCATCCGTGCGAGGCGTCCCCGTGCTCAGCGGTACTGAACGCTGCCGTATCACTTGACGCAACTCAGCCGAGCGATCCTCCCCATGTACGAGCGAAATGCGGGGCAGGGCATCATGACCGATGCCCCCGGACACAGGGAGTAACGATGCTGCAGAAGACCGTGGCAGACCGATCCGGTCTGACCGAGAAGAGCGCGGACGCGGAACTGTGGGTCACATTGCGGCTGGTCGGCGCCATGCTCGCAATCGCTGTCGCGACCGTGCACGTGGCGGACCAGGGCGCAGTGACCGTTCTCAACTCACCGGCCTGGATGGGCTGGGGGTACCGGCTCATCGAAGTGGGCGGTGTGCTCACCGCACTTGTCCTGCTGCTGAACCGGCCAGCCTGGATGGGCTGGGCGGCCGGCGTGCTGCTCGGCGTCGGGCCGTTCCTCGGATATGTCACTTCGCGTACGGTGGGCGTGCCCGGGGACCGGGGTGACGTCGGCAACTGGGGATACTGGGTGGGTACGGTGTCGCTGCTCGTCGAGGCCGCGCTGGTAGTGCTCAGTATCGGCATGCTGCTGGCACTCCGGAAGCGTGCTTCGTCGCTCTCCGCGACAGTGGGCGCGAACTGACAGTCACGGCCGAGGCCGCAGGCGGGAGCGCAGCGGTCTCGGCGGGGCTGTCACTCCTGCAATTCCGCGCAGCCCATCGTCCAGGACGGCACTGCCAGCAACGTGCTGATCGGCCCGTCCCCCGCGCTCGTGCGCACAGTGCTGACCGGCCGAAAACTCCGGAGATGTGACGGAGACTCAACCTCGTTGAAGACAGGCCGGTGAGCAGGACAGCCCGCACGACCGCCCCGTCGAAGCCGCATCGCTCACCTGTTCGGCCTCATTGCGGGCGGGTCCGGCCAGTCCGGGCCACGTCACGGCGTTCGGCGGGGTCTCCTGGGGGCAGTGCCGACAGTTCCCTGCTCGGGCCGCGGCGCAGCAGTTCACCGTTTCCAGTATTCCACGTGCCGTCAGGACAGCGTGACGGTTCCCGAACCACACGTCGGGGCCCTGTGACGGCCCCGGAAAGGCAGGACACCAGTGGCCAGCAGACCACTTCGTGGCGCAGTCCCGCTCACGGGGCTGCAGGACCGGGGCCCCACCCGTTCCGCTTCCCAAAGGCCCTCGAACGGTCCTGAACAGGAAGCGTCGACACGGCGCAGAGAAGGGACACGCACCCGATTCGAAGCAAGGGGAACCATCAGGGCACGTCGGGTGCGACGGCGTCGAACCGGCGGTGCACCAGGTCAGGGGCCGCTCTCCGCTTGCTCTGGCGGGTCAGCGAATGGCGTCTGCGCGGCGGCTTGCGGCCTTGCAGGCCCAGGTCGGCCATGACCTCGGCGACCGTGTTCACCGACACCTGCCAGCCCTCGGCCCACAGGTCCAGCGTGCCCAGCGGCGAGCCGTAGGTGTCGCCCGACCCGCGGAAGAAGTGCGTGATCCTCTCCTCCAGCTGCCCCCTCCTGGCCTCGCGCCTCGTGGGCTCGGCCGGTCGGCGGCGCCACTTGTAGAACCACGCCTCGGACACCCCAAGGGCGCGGCACGCGACGGCGTGCGGGATGCCGTGCTCGGTCCTCTGGTCGCTGATCACCCCGACGAGCAACGCCGGCTCCCCCTCAGCTACTTCACCCACAGGACCATGCAGCGTTTGAGGACATCGCGCTCCATTTCCAATTCCTTGATCCGCTTGTTCTTCTCCGTGTCCTGCTCGCGCAGTCGGGCGAGCTCCTCGCGCTCGGGAACGCTCAGCGTGCCGTCCCCGCCAGCCCTCTTTGCCCGCGACACCCAGGTACTCAAGGTGGCCTCGTTGATCCCCAGATCCTTCGCGACCTGCCCGATCGGCCGACCGGTCTCGGCGACGATCCGCACAGCCCCCTCGCGGAACTCCGCGTCGAACTTCCGTCTCTTCTCTGCCATGACTCCCAACTTCCCCTACAGTCACGGCCTCTACGCTACGGGGGGAGGGTCAGATGCACACCCGGCTTAACGGCGCGACGTTCAGTCCGTCACTACCAACTCAATGAACCTTCAAACAACGGCATTGGCTTCCCGACCGGAGAGGGCTGGCTGTACCTCGCGACCGTGCGCCTGCCGACAACCGCATCCGCGCAGACCAGCGCATATACGAGCAACGCAAACCGAGGCTGCCTGAGGTGCTCATTTGAACGTGTTCAGGCATCGACAAGCGCCTTGTTGAACATGTTCATCTCAATCATCAAAGCCCGGCTAAATGGGGCCGCACGCAGCTCGCTGACCTGGGTGGATGGATTGTCGGCGCGCACAGTGTCTTACGGATCTCGCTCTCAGCACGGGAAGGCGGCCGGTCCGACTTCCCGTGCTGCAAAAAGCCCCGCGTGCTGCACACGGTCCTCTACGCTGCCTCAGCTCGCCAGCCCGAGCCCCTCCGGGAGGGCGGCCACCATGAGGGCGACGGCTTCCTTCGGCGTCTCGGTGCGTGCGACCAGCTCGCCCGCGTTCCGCACCCCGTAAAGCCCATCATCGTAAGGGCAGATGACGTACCCGACCCGACTCTTCCAGGGCTCCTTGACACTGGTGGAGAACCAGAGGTTGAAGTGGCTGTTGACCGGCATCAGCCCGCGTAGCACCGGCTGGGCGTACGCCGCCGCCAGCAGGGCGTGGGCGCGCGGGTGCCGGTCGTCGGGCGGCATGTGGATACGGTCGAGCTTGGACCACCACGTCAACTCGACGGCACCGAACGGCTCCCGCTCGTGAGCGAGCGCCCAGGGCCTGAACCGGACGAACGAGGCGCGCGCCCGGGTCTCCTCAAGCCCCGCGCCGCCCGACCACGCCGCCGTCGCCCTGACGACCTCGGTCAGGTCCGCGGTCCACCCACAGGCCAGGCGCGTGCCGGTGTCCTGAAAGCTCACCTGGAAGGTCCGCCGCACCTCGCCGGGCGGGTACACCATCACGCGCCGACCGCTCCCCGCGCCGACGTACTCCGCGAGGTGACCCCACCTCCCGTCCGACTCAGGCAGGGCGAGCCCGAGTTCCTCGGCCACACGTCTCAACGCAGCCCGGAGGGCCCCGTCTTCGTCCCAGCTATCCTCGCCATGCCCCGCCCCGAAGCTCATCACCCCAGTCTGCCCGAATCGCCCCCGCTTAGAGCGTCCGCCAGTAGGCACGGCACTCACCAGACCAGCCAGAAAATGGGGGCGAGGACCGGCGCGGCGCTTGATGCTGCAGACCGTTGCCTTCCAGCGTCGCGTGCCTTCTCGCGCCCTCTTGGTTACCCGGTCGCCGGTTCCAGGTCGAGGATGAGAGCGTCCTCCACCATGACGTAGCCGAGCTTCTGGTAGATCGAGTTGCTGGTTGGGTTCGCCAGGTCGGTGTACAGCAGTACCTCTGTCGCACTCTGGGCCAAGGCGTGGGCCGAACCCGCTGCGACGACTCCGCTCGCGTAGCCGTGGCGGCGAAACTCGGGCGGGGTGTAGACCGGTCCGATCCGGGACATCCCCGCAATCACCGGGCTGACACCGGCGAACGAAACCGGGCGGCCATCGTCCTCCCAGATATGCACGAGGCCCTCGGCGATCCGGCGCCTGACCAGCACAGTGTGGTCCACACCGGGGCGAGCCGCGGTGCTCTCCGCGGAGAAGGCTTCGTGCCACGCGACCAGAGAAGCGTGGTCGGCTTCGACGGCCTGTCGGGCGCCGCCGCTGGGAACCGGGTCGGGCTGGGCCAACGCCCGAAGGCAGTAGAGCCGTTCGTGCGCCCGCACTTTCGCCAGCCTGCCGGTGGTGCTCTCCCACGTCCGTGCAAAGGCAGTGACCGACTGTTTGTTCCCCTGGACGGAGGGAACCGCCTCCGTCCCCACCTCCGCCAGTACCTCCGCGAGGCGACGGGAAGCCTCCCCGCTCATCGCCCCGAGTACCACCCTGAACGGTGGAGTCTGCAGGAACACCCCGGACACCAGTCCCTGCGGCTCCTCCTGCCACCACCCGAATCGTGGCTGCCCCGTGCCGAATGCGTGCGGACCGTCCTTGAGCAGCCGGTCCACGATGGTCAGCGGTACGGTGTTCAGCGCGGGCTGGGCCGTGAGGAAGTCACCGGCAGCCACCCGGAAGTCGGACAGCGAGGTACTCAGAGTCCAGGTCATGCCACATCCTGACGTACGACACGGCGATGTGGCACTCGAGTTAAGGCGTCCGCCGGTGCGTCATCGGATGCGGGCGCTTCGTGGGCGGGTGTCCCAGCGGTAGAGACTCCAGGCGCGTCGGATCAGGCAGCAGACGGTAATGATGGTGCTGGCCAGGGCAATGAAGAACTCGACGGGCGCTCTTCGTCGCTCGCTGCAGCGGCGGAGCCTGCCGAAGTTGGTCATCCAGGAGTTCGTGCGCTCCACGACCCTGTGGGTGTCAATTACCGGCAGGCGCAGGGTCACTTGCCACAGCTCCATCGCGCCAGTTATCGTTCATCGATATTAACGATAATCGATAAGTGGTGAGTGATGCGCACAACTCCCCAACGCCCCAGGAACCCGCTGGAGCCCGTCTCCACCGCAGTGGGAACCGCCACCGGCCTGGTCGCACTCTTCATAGGTCTCAGTCTCTTCGTGCCCTCCCAGGGGTGGGGCAAAGGACCCGTGTGCACCACCGCGCCGTACCTCAGCGTTCCCCTCGCCCAGACGCAGACCAGTCAGGTGGCCCTCTCCGGCCTGGCACGGACAAGCCAGAGTTCGATCCAGGACGTGAGCATCTGCGCCAACCACCCGGGAGCCCTGTTGCGCCTGGCGGGGGTACTCACCTCACTGCCGTCCCTCGCGCTGCTCCTCGGCGCGCTCATCATCGTCCGCCGCCTGCTCAGGGCCGCCGAGCGACCTGATGGCCTGTACACCCTCGACACCGCCCGACGGATCCGCTTTCTCGGCTGGTTCCTCACAGTCGGCGCACTGACAGCCGCCATCCTCGAATCGGTTGCCCGGACCGTCGTGCTGACCAGCCAGATCCACTTCCCAGGCATCAACTGGCTGGCGACGGACCAGTGGGGCCTGTCGGTCGCCACACTGCTGGCCGGTCTGGTCATGATCACTCTTGCCCGGGTCATGAGTATTGGTGTCACCATGCGCCAGGAACTCGACGTGACGGTCTGATGCCATCCGCCGAGGATCCAGCCAGCCACGACATCGAGATCCACCTGGACGGCATCCTCCGCGAACGAGGGATGACCCTGACCGAACTGTCCGAGCGCGTGGGCATCACCATCGTGAATCTCTCGGTCCTCAAGAACGGTCGTGCCAAGGCCATCCGCTTCAGCACCCTCACCAAACTGTGCGAGGCCCTCCACTGCCAGCCGGGAGACCTCCTTGGGTACAGGAAATGGCCCGAAGCCGGCGAAGACAGACGGTAATGCCGTCGCTCAGGATGATGACGCAGGGTGCACGGGCCGCAGACCGAGGAGGGTGCGTTTCTTGGTAGGGTCGGGGGCTGGCGCGGTAGCTGATGCTCCGTTTCCAGCCCCCGCCGCTTCAAGTGAAGTAGACCGCCGACGAGGTGCCTCAGGCTGAGGTCCTTTTCCGACGGTCCCTTCCCGAACCGGGCAGGCGGCTTTCACCGCACCCGGCTCTCTAGTGATCATTTCCGGGTGGTGACTGTGGCCCGTCCCGCGTGAATGTCCTGGTGACAGCGCTCGCAGACCACGAGGGTCTTACGTTTACGCATAGCCATCAGGTGCACCCACGGCGGCCGTTCCGGCCGTCCTGGCTTGTTGAGATCAGCGAGTTTGCGGACGTGGTGGACCTTGTACCGCTCGAAAAGTCATCGCGGCAGCTGAACGGTAGCGCCCGTGGCGGTCGGCGATGACTGGGATGCTGACGTGATGATCGTGTCGCTGCCGTACCGCGCCGCCCGCACCCTGCTGTCCATACCGGCGGTCCGGCTGCGCCGGGACACCGCCAAGGACGCCGAACTCCTGGTGCTGCGACACGAGAACACCGTCCTTCGCCGCCAACTCAAGAATCCGGTCCGCTACGAACCCGCCGACCGGTTCTGGTTCTCCGCCCTGTCCTCGCTGATCCCACGCCACCGCCGGGCAAACACCTTCCCCGTCACCCCCGGCACCCTCCTGGCCTGGCACCGCAGACTGCTCGCAAAGAAGTGGGACTACACCGCGCGCCGCCGCACCGGCCGACCACCGACCGCGGCCGCCCTCAAACGGCTGGTGCTGCGCCTGGCGAACGAGAACCCGCAGTGGGGCCACCGCTGCATCCAGGGCGAACTCGCCACGCTGGGACACCCGATCGCGCCATCCACGGTGTGGGAGATCCTGACCACCGCCGGCCTCGACCCAGCCCCGCGCCGAAGCGGACCCAGCTGGCGCGAGTTCCTGACCGCCCAGGCCGAGGGCATCATCGCCGCGGACTTCTTCCACGTCGACACCGTGCTCGGCACCCGCCTGTACGCCCTGGCGTTCCTCGAACACAGAACCCGCCGCCTGCGCATCACCGGCATCACCGCCCACCCCACCGGCGCATGGGCAACCCAGCAGGCACGCAACCTCGCCGCCGACCTCGGCACCCGCATGGAATCCCTGCGCTTCGTCCTGCGCGACCGCGACACCAAGTACACCAAGTCCTTCGACAGCATCTTCCAGGCCGAGGACATGGACGTC
>CAVUQN010000020.1:0-24533 GCA_963743515.1 uncultured Actinomycetota bacterium | reverse complement strand
GCCGGTATCGCGGTCAGCAGGGCTCGGAGCGCGCACAGCTCGGCGTGGACCGGCTCCCGGCAGGTGACCCGTCCGAAGCCGAAGTCCCCGCCGGAGGTGATCCATCCCCAGCCGCCCTGCTGGGCGTGCCGGCTGAAGGAGCCGTCGGTGGCTGCCTGGATCGGCGGCCAGCCTATGCCGACGGCGTCCAGGGCCTGTTCGGCGGCGCGCTCCGCAGCGTCGATGAGGTGCCGTCCGCCGACCATCGACCGGGCCGACGCCGGGACCAGCGAGGGCAGGCAGGCCGCGAGTTCGTGCAGCGCCTGGAGCAGGGAGGGGTCCTTGCTCAGCGCAGTAGGTCACGGCCGGCGCCCGGCCGACCGGCGGGCAGGCCTGGGCGGCCGAGATGTCGTCGGCGGTCGGGACGGCGTCCCCGCCCTGCGTCAGGAGCGCGCCGAGCGCGTCGAGGACCGCTGCGTTGCCGTCGCAGCCGTTCGCGGTCACGCCGCTGCGGACCGCGCCGTGCTCGTCCGTGAGCGCCCACGACCAGCGTCCTTCGCGGGAGGCCGTGGCCAGGGCACAGAAGACCGATGCGGGGCGGCCCACCGGTTGCGGCGCGACTCGCGCCGGGATGCCCAAGGGGCTGGGATGCATGGCTCGGTCCTCCTGGTCCACTCGGCACCGCCGCCCGACGGGTCCACCGTGACTCCGGGCACACTCACACTGTGCCCCCAGGCACTGACAGTCGTCGCCCCATCGGTCGGAACCCGTAGGCGGATTTGGATGATTCGTGGATCACGGGGGCAGAACGGCGTAGTGAACCGGAGCACGTGCGCCGTCCTCGCCCGGCCAATGCGCCCTTCGTACCCCTGGCGCTGCCGACCGGTCGGCCGTTCCCCGGTGGGGTAGCGGGGGAGGAACCGTCAGGAGCCGGGTCAGGGCGCCGAGAACGTGGGTTCGGCTGCGTCGGTGGCACACTCGGGTGCGTCCGTGAACGGCAGCGGGCGCTGGAAGACGACCATGGTGCGTCCGGGGCCGTTGTAGTCCTCGACCACCGTCGCCTCGAAGCCCAGGCTCCGGTGGAAGGCGACCGAGCCGGTGTTGGCGACGGAGGTGATCGCCTTCAACCGCACGGCGCCTTCGCGCTGCGCGGCCTCCGCGAACGCCGCGTAGAGGCGGCGGCCCAGCCCGGAGCCGCGGGTGTCGTCGCGGGTGGCGATCAGGTGGACGTAGCCGGTTCCGGTCGGGGTGACGAAGCCGATGAGGTAGCCGGCGATGCCTTGGGCGTCCCTGGCGGCCAGGCAGGTCGAGCCGAACTCCTGTACCAGCGCGAGTTGATGCAGCGGGCGAAGGTCTCGGTCGCCCCAGTAGCGGGCGTGGTCCGCGAGGACCTGGTGGACGTCGGCGACCTCGGCCCGGGTGATCCGGCTGCTCTCTGTGGACATGGCAGCCATGATGGCGGTCGGCGGGACCGATCCGCATCGCCGGGGCGGCGTCGTGCCCCGGTGCGCCGACCTCAGTGTGCCGACCTCAGTGTGCCGACTGGGAGGCCGCTGCCTGCGGGTGGAGGTCGCTGAGGCGCAGCAGGTGGACCGGGGGCTGCGGCAGCGCCAGGGTGGACGCGAGCACCGGCCCCGGGGAGACGTGGACGAGTTCGCCGGACGCCAGCAGGCGCCAGCGGGGGTCCTCGTCCATCCGCTCGCTGGCCACCACCACGCAGGAACGGTCCGCCAGTTCGGCGGAGCGGGCACGCAGCCGGCGGTGCCGGTCGCTGTGCTGCAGCGGCTCCCCGGGACCGTCCGCGGGCGCGCGGCGATCGAGGACGTACAGCTCATGGGTGTCGGGATAGCGGAGCGCCCACAGCCCGTCCGCATCGGCCAGGACCAGGTTGAGGCAGTACAGCGGCAACTGCTCGGCCGCCCAGCCGACGGCGGCGGTGATCCCGGCGCCGACGTCGCCGCCGTGTCGGCGGATCTCCTCGGTGAGGAGGGCGAAGAACCGCTCTGAGTCGGTCTGGCCGTGGACCGTGCGGGCGATGTCGACGCCCAGTTCCGTGAGCCGGGCGTCCAGCAGGTCGAGGCCGCCGATGACGCCGTTGTGCGCGAACAGCCGCCCGTCCTGCTCGAAGGGGTGGGTGTTCTCGACGGTCAGTCCGCCGGTCGAGGCGAATCGGACGTGCGCCACGAACGTCGTCGACCCGAGTTCCCGCGCCTCCTGCGCGAACTCGGTGTCCTGCCAGGCCGCCAACGGCTGACGGAACGTCACCGGACGTCCGTCCCGGCCGAATACCCCGATCCCGGTCCCGTCCGGGTTCGCCCGGCTCTGCTCCTCCAGGCTGTCCGGGGCTCCGACCAGCCAGAAGGTCGCGCGGATCCGCTCGGGCGCGCTGCACAGACCGAAAAGGCGACACATGCTGCTGCTCATGCCCTGGCGGCTCCCCGGCCAATCACCGGAGGGCCGTTGCCTCCGCCGAACGGGCGGATACCGGGTGGGGCGCGGACGTGGTTATGCTGGCACTGCGGTCGTGACTGGCGCTTGGGTGGATCACCACCGGGGAGCGATCGCCTTCGGTTCGAAGCCGCGCGCCTGGGCGATACCCCTCTCACCCCGGGACCGCCCATGACCGCACAGCCCACCGAAGCACAGCCCACCGAAGCACAGCCCGCCGGCGCACCGCTCACCAGCGCACAGCTCATGACCGGGACCGAACTGGCCGGCGCCATCGTCGAACGCTGCGCCGAAGCCGCCCGGAACCTCCGCGAGACCAGTGGCGTCACCCCCTGCCTGGCCACTGTGCTGGTCGGGGACGACCCGGCCTCCGTCACCTATGTCGCGATGAAGCGCAACCGCTGCGCCCGGGCCGGCATCGAGTCCCGCCATGTCGCGCTCCCCGCCGCCACGACCACGGAGCAACTGGTCGCGGCGGTGCGGGCACTGTCCGCCGACCCCTCCGTCCACGGCATCCTGCTGCAGCACCCGGTACCGGAGCACATCGACGAGCGCGCGGCGTTCGAGGCCATCGATCCGGCGAAGGACGTCGACGGGGTGACCATGTGGTCGTTCGCGGCGATGGCCTTCGGCCTGCCCGGCTTCCACGCCTGCACGCCCGGGGGCATCGTCCGGCTGCTCGACGCCTACGGGGTCGACCCCAGCGGTCGGCACGCGGTCGTGGTCGGCCGCAGTCCGATCCTCGGCAAGCCGCTGGGGATGCTGCTCCTGGCCCGGGATGCGACGGTCACCTACTGCCACTCCCGGACCGTCGGCCTGTCCGACATCATCGCCACCGCCGACATCCTGGTCGCGGCAGTCGGACGGCCGGAGTTCATCAAGGGGGCCGACATCAAGCCCGGGGCAGTTGTCATCGACGCCGGATACAACCCGGGCAATGTGGGCGATGTCGACTTCGCGGGGGCGGCGGCCCGCGCCCGGCTGATCACGCCCGTGCCCGGCGGCGTGGGACCGATGACGATCGCCCTGCTGCTCGAGCAGACGGTGGCCGCCGCTGTTCGCCGGACAGCGGCGGCCTGAAGCGGGCGGGCGCCGACCCAAGGGCGGTCTGCGCGGGCCCCGGTTGTCGGTAGGCGTCAATAACCGGCGATCGGGGCCGCCGCGTGGCTGACGGCGATGGTGTGGGTGACCCAGGCGTCCTCGACCTGGACATGGAGCAGCGCCGATGTCGGTTCGGGCAGATAGTTGGGTGTGCCCTCGCCCCGGACCAGACCGCTCTGGAGATGGGTGCTGGGCGCGATGGCGAGCACGCTGCCGGCGAAGGGGGCGATGATCGGCCGGTGGATGTGTCCGGCCAGTACCCGAGCGACATTGCCGTGTCGGCCCAGCACTTCGGCCAGGGCCTTGCCGTCCTCCAACCGCATCCCGTCCAGGAACGGGATGCCGATCGGCATCGGCGGGTGGTGCAGGCAGACGATCGCCGGGACGTGGGGCCTGCGGTCGAGGACCGTGTCCAGCCACTGGAGCTGGTCCTCGCCGAGCCGGCCGCCGCCGGAGCGGGGCACGTTGGAGTCCAGCACGACCACGGTGAAGTCCGGGTGGTCCACCGCGTAGTGGGTCTGCTTCCCGCCGCCGAGGAAGCCGGTGCCGCCGAAGGCCTCCGCCATGGCCTCGGGGTCGTCGTGGTTGCCCGGCACCAGGTGCAGCGGCAGCGGGAAGCGCTCGACGACCTCGGGGAGAGCGGCGTACTCCTCGGGCCGACCCTTGTCGACCAGGTCACCCGTGATGACGACGCAGTCCGGCAACGGGTCGAGTGCGAGCAGCCGCCCCAGCGCCCGGCTGAGACCTATGGCCGGTGCGCTGCCGAGCGGACCAGTGGTGAGGTGGGGATCACTGATGTGGGCGATGGATGCGGTCACTCCTGCACGATGCACCGGGGCCGGTGCGGCGGGCAACGGATCATGCTGAGGGCGTAGCTCTCACGCCGACAGTTCGGCTGTTCGGGCGAGGTGCCGCAGGAGTGAGCGGACCGCTCGCCGGAGGCGCTGCTTCATTTTCGGCCTCTCTGTATAGTCGTTCGAATGACTGAAATCGGAAGCCCTGCCAATGGATTGGTCCTACTGGAGCACGACTCCGACTGGGCAGCCCGGGCCGGGGTACTGTCTGGACGGCTGCGCTCCGCACTCGGACCGACGGCCGTGCGGGTGGAGCACATCGGCAGCACCGCGATTCCGGGGATGGCGGCGAAGCCGATCTTCGATCTCCAGGTCAGCGTCGCGGACCTGGATGAGGCGGACCGCGTCTTTGCCCGGCCGCTGGCCGAGCTGGGATTCGAGCAGCGGCCCTTCCACCAGGACCATGTGCCCGCCGGATCGGACGACGATCCGGCCCGGTGGGCGAAGCGCTTCTGGCGCCGCCGGGCCGGCGGGGACGTCAACCTGCATGTGCGTCTGCTCGGTTCCCCGAACGAGCGACTGGCCCTGCTGTTCCGTGACTGGTTCCGGGCCCACCCCGAGGCGGTGCCCGCCTATGCCGCCTTCAAGAGTGTGCTTGCCGAGAACGTCTCCGACATCGGGGTCTACTCGGACGTGAAGGACCCGGTCGTCGATCTTGTCGTCGCCGTGGCCGAGCCGTGGGCCGAAGCGACCGGGTGGACCCCAGTGGCCGCCGGGGCGCCGCAGACGGCCGCCGCTGCCGGTACTCCTGCCGCGTAGATCTTTTTCGGCTCGTACTAGAGTCACTGCATGCTCATTCACCCCATTCCGGGTCGGCGCGCTCCGCGGAGGACGCGGTGATCGGTGCGCTCACAGCCGTGGTCGCCATTGCGGCGCTGCTGCTCGCGGCCTGGTGCGGCGTTGCCATCGCGCGCGACCAGCCGACCAAGGACTGGCACCTCATCGGTATGGCTGTGGTGGGCGTGCTGGCGCTGGCGCAGCTGGTGGTCGGTATCGTCGAGGTGGCCGATGGCCACAAGGCGCAGAACGGCACGGTCATCTTCTTCGCCTATCTGGTGGGCGCAACGCTGGTCGTTCCGGCCGCGGCCTTCATGTCGCTGTTGGAGCGCACGCGCTGGGGGTCGGCGATCGCGACGGTGGGCGGCGTGGTGCTGGCCGCATTGGAACTTCGGTTGATCGAGATCTGGGGAAGCGGACATGGCTGACACACAGCGGGCGGACGAGGGCGTGGTGGTCGCCGACCCGTCCCCGGAGGCCGTTGCGGAGACCGGCGCACTGACGGGGCAGCCCCGGAAGATAGGAGAGGGCCCGGGGCGACTGCTGGTGAGTGTGTACGGCGTCTTCACGGTCGCGGCGGGCTCACGGTCGATCTACCAGCTGATCGCCCAGTACCATCGGGCGCCGCTCTCCTACATCCTCTCCGCAGCCTCGGCGGCGGTCTACGCGTTCATCCTGGTGACGCTGGTGCGCGGCGGAGCCTCCGCGCGGAAGCTCGCCTTCTTCTGCTGCGCCGCCGAGCTGGCCGGCGTGCTGATCGTCGGCACCCTGACGCTGGTGATCCCCTCGGCCTTCCCGGACCAGACGGTGTGGTCGTACTACGGATTGGGCTACCTCTTCATCCCGCTGGTGCTGCCGGTGACCGGGATGCTCTGGCTGCGGCGCACCCCCGCCGACGAGCAGCGGAGCTGAGCCGCCAGAGCGAGAGCGTCCGGGCGGAACAGGACGGTGTGGGACGGGACGGTGTGGGACGGCTCAGCGCTACCGGCGCTGGGCCGTTTCTGTGTCCGGTGCCATCGGCGCTCCCGTGGCCGGGAGCAGGGTCCGGAGCCGGTCGAAGGCGGTCGGGGTCGGCCGGTGGCGGAGGAAGTCCCTGATCTTCCTCGCGCAGTCGAGCGGACTGGTGGTGCCGGAGTCGACCTCGACGTCGTAGACACCGTGAGCGTGGACCTGTTCGATCTGCCGCGCGGCGAGGCCCGGCGGGCGGTCGCCGCGGGCGAGCTCCCGGCGCTCCAACTCCGGCAGCGCGCAGCGTATGCCGACCAGGACGACGCGCTGCGGGTCGAGCAGCTCCAAGCAGTCCAGCAGCCGCCACTCCTCGCTGAGGACGTGGTCCACCACGATGTTGTTGCCGGCTGCGGCCATCCCTGCGACCGCCCGGTGGAAGCCCATCCAGGTCTTCCTGAGCACGGCCGGCAACTCCTCCGGCGTGATCCGGCGTCCGCCGCGTATCGCATGGAAGCCGTCGACCGCCATGCGGTAGTAGACGTCGTCGAGGAGCGGGAGCAGCTCCTGAGCGATGCTCGACTTCCCGGAACTCGAGGTGCCGTTCAGGAAGATCACCAGTCCGCCGGGGATGCCTGCTGCTGTGGTCATGTTCCGCTGCCTGTTCGATCGGTAGGACGTATCCAACTGATCATGATCCAGGGCGGGGTGGTCGCTGTCCACGGGCAACGGGCCCCTCCCCTCCCCTCAACGCAACATCGGTGTTGAGCGCGGTGCGGGACAGCGCCCGGACATCAGCGGCGGGGCAGGTACGGCCGCTGGACCAGTAGAGGTGGATCAGGCCGTCGACAGCGAGGAGCGCGGCGGGAACGGTGGCGAGCGGCGGGGCGAGCCCCGTTCGGCTCGTCGCTTCGAGGCGCTGGTGCGGGCGGGATGACGAATCAGCCCACGGCGCGGTGGGCTGCAAGGGTCCCGTGGAACAGGTGGACGGCGTCCGTGCCGGCGTCCCCGAGGCAGGCGCACCACAGCGCCAGCAACAGGGCGAAGGCCGCCAAAGCCAGCATCCGCTGAGCAGGTCGCGGTGCCGGGGGCGGCGCGAGCAGTGACCGCACCCGGCGCGGCACGGGACCGCCGGTCGCGGCGAGGGCCGCGTTCCGCCAGGCCTGCGCCGGACCGATCCGCTGGGCGAGCGCGGCCCGGGCCACCGCGCGTGCCACCAGGGTCCGGTCGCCGACCGTCCCGGCAGCCTCCTCGTCCGCCCAGCGCTCCACCGCGTAGGCGCCCTCTGTGGCCAGCGGGCGCAGCAACGGGCAGGCGGCGGCGGACAGATGCAGCACCAGGAGGAAGAAGTGGTGCCGTTCGCGCAGATGAGCGCGCTCGTGGGCCATCAGGGCGTCACGCTCGGCCGGGTCCAGCACCCGGAGCATGCCGGTGGTCACCACCACCCGGCCGGGTGTTCCGGGCGGTCCGGGCAGGGCGAACGCCTCCACCTGCGGATCGTCGACCACCAGCAGGTCGCCGCCGTCCGCGCCGGCCGCGGGCGACCGACGGCACTCGGTGAACGCGGCCAGCAGGACCCGACCGCGCCGACGGGCGGACACGAGGAGTCCGACCAGGGCGCACAGCAGCGCCACCGCGCCGGCCGAGGCCACCCCGACCGGGATCGATCGGAGTCCGCTGATCGCCAGCAGGCTCAGCGAGCCGAGCCAACCCACGGCCGTCACCAGGGCCGCACCGGTCAGCACCCAGGTCTGTGTGCGCGGTGACAGCCGCCGGGCCAGCGCCGGGCCCACCACCGCGAGCAGCAGGGCGATCAGGAGGGGGACATAGACATTGATCCGCATCGGACTACGACCCTTCGTGCCCACGCAGCAGTTGCTGGACCAGGCGTTCGTCCTCGTCGCTCAGCCGGGAGACGAATCGGGCCAGCACCGCCCGGCGGTCGGAGCCCCGGTCGAGCAGACCGAACATCCGCTCGGCGGTGTCGGCCGCCTCGTCGCGCAGCGGCGCATAGGCGTACCCGCGGCCGGAGCGGACCCGGGTGAGCTGCCCCTTGGCGTGCAGCCTCGACAGAATGGTCAGCACCGTGGTGTGGGCCAAGGCGTCGGGCAGTCCCGCGCCGACCTGGGCCACGGTCAGCTGGCTGTCCGCCGCCCACAGCACGCCCATCACCGCCGCCTCCAGCGCTCCGGCGGCCCGCCGCCTGCCCGCCTCCATGCCGGCCCCACTCTCTGTAATCGTTCCCCCGGCACCGGAGCCGACGCCTCGAAGCACAGCAGGGGGCGGAGCGTCCCACGTTACTGCACCGTCGAGGCCGGACGCCGGGAAGGGATCCGGGCGCGGCAGGAGGTGAAAGGGGGTGGCGCGGAGGCGCGTGAGCACAGGTGGACCGCTGCGTAACAGGATGGAGAGGGTACTACCGAGGGGACCGCCCCGACGCGGTATCGCTCGGAGAAAAACCTTGTGTTCACTCGTCCGGGAGTCTGTCGCCACTCGTTCGGCAGAAGTGGCTACGTTGAGTGAGTGGCACGTTCCACAGCCGGGCCGAGCCCCCGAATCCGCTCTGTTTCGTTGAACCGCTACAGCTCCGCCCTGCGGTTCGCGCGGTCGGACTGCCCGGCTCGGGCGCCTCGGCGGACCCCGCCGCCAGAGCAGTGGAGGAAGAGTTCATGCGATTCAGCGAGGGGATGCCGAAGGACGACATGGCCCTGCTCGTCCTCCAGGCCGTCCCGGGGCGGTGGGGGAAGCCGGATCTCCTGGGAGAGGAGGAACGACGCGAGGAGGGACGACGCGATGGGGAACGGCGGGGTGCGGGGGGTTGTGTGGAGGAGCGGTGTTGGAGCCGCTGCTTCCCCGGCCGGCCCTGCGAGATCTCGGCCGCGCGGGCATACCTGGCGGAGGTGGTCGGCCAGGCGGGCTGCCGGGAACTGGCCGACGACGCCTGTCTTCTGGTCAGCGAGTTGGCCGGGAACGCGGTCCTGCACACCCGCTCGGGCAGTCCCGGCGGCTCCTTCGTCGTCGCGGTGGAGAGCTGTCCGGACGGCCTGCGGATCAGCGTCACCGACCAGGGCAGCCAGGACGTTCCGCAGGTGCTGCACGAGGAGCGGGAGGAGAGCGGACGCGGCCTCTCCATCGTCGAGGCGCTGTCCCGCCGCTGGGACGCCTACGGCGACCGGGAGAGCCGGACGGTCTGGTGCGAACTGGGCTGCTCGCAGCCCCCCACTGCCGACTGCCCGGAGCGCAACTGACCCGTACGACCCGTGCGACGCCTACGACCCGCGCGACCCGCGCGACCCGCGCGGAAGCAATGCCGTCCCGCCGAGGGCCGCGGGCGGGTCACCACTGCCAGTCGCTGCCGGTGGGCGGAGCAACGGCACGGAGCTTGTCGGGATTGAGCTGCACCCGCAGGCCCTGGATGCGTCCGTCCGCGAGATCGAGCACCAGCACTGCGGTGGGTCGGCCCGCCTCGCCGAACAGCGCCCCTGACTGGCCGTTGACCTTCGTGAACTGTACGGCGTGGTCCCGTAGGCCGGGCTTGGCCAGCACCCCCAGCAGCCAGCGCGCGACGTGGTCGGGACCGTACACCGGCCGACGGGCCGCCCTGACCTTGCCGCCGCCGTCGGACCAGGCGGTCACGTCCGGTGCCAGGAGCGCCATGACCTCGTTGAGGTCACCGCCGGAACAGGCGGCCAGGAACTTCTCGGTGACCTGTCGGCGCTCCGCGTCGTCCGTGTCGTAGCGGGGACGGCGGGCCTGCACATGCTCCTTGGCCCGGTGGGCGGTCTGACGGACCGCCACCTCGCTGCGGTCGAGCGCCTCGGCGATCTCCGCATGGGAGTAGTCGAACACCTCGCGCAGCACGAAGACCGCCCGCTCGATGGGACTGAGCGACTCCAGCACCACCAGCATCGCCAGCGAGACCGAGTCGGCCGTCTCCGCCTCATCTGCGGCGTCCGGCGCGGTGAGCAGCGGTTCCGGGAGCCACGGGCCGACGTAGGACTCGCGGGTGGCCCGGGCCGAGGTGAGCCGGGTCAACGACAGATTGGTCACCGTGCGGACCAGATAGGCCTTGGCGTGGACCACGGTCCCGCGGTCCACCCCGGCCCACTTCAGCCACGCGTCCTGCAGCACGTCCTCGGCGTCCGCGACGCTCCCCAACATGCGGTAGGCGGTGGCGAAGAGCAGCCGCCGGTACTTGGTGAAGGGATCGTCCTGCACAGGGGCCTGGAAGGTGTCGACCATGTCTGTCACGCTGCCAGGCGACCCGCCGCCTCGGCAAGTCCCCCCGCCTCGTTGGGACCCGGACCCGACGGCAGCCCGAAGTGACCTGTGCCACCCCGGAATTTCACTCGACCGCGCGCTCGGCGGCGCTCGCCAACGGCGGGGCGTTCACCACACGCTAAGCGGGTCGGCGGACAGGGCGTCCGGTCAGCGTGCAGGCAGCTCGCCCGCGCCGGTGGACCAGCCGGTGGAACGGAGGGTGAAGCAGCCGGTGAGACAGAGGGGCGCCACTCCCCGGCGGCGGGGGCCCGCGGGGGAGTGGCGTCGGCCGGCTGTGGGGGGGAAGGTCAGCCGGTGTAGGAGTCGAAGATCTTGGTGAAGTCCAGCGGCTGCTGGCTGATCTCCGAGCAGGCCGGGAGGCCGGAGGCCGAGCCGGCGCAGGGCTGGTCGCGGTCGACGGACCAGAAGGCGAGCCGGCCGAGGTGCGCGGTGTCCGCCCAGGAGACCAGGGTCTGGGCGTCGGCCTCGCTGAAGATCTCACCGGAGGTGTCGTTCTGACCGATCATCGGGGTGACCCCGATGTTGGCGTAGGTGTCGGACGGCCAGTCGGCCTGGGCCTGGGCCAGGGTGCTCTGGGCGGCCTGGATGGCCTCCTGGCCCATGTCGCCGGTGAACGAGCCGCCGTAGTCCATGGCCATCACGTTGATCAGGTCGATCCGGGTGCCGTCCTGCTTGGCCAGGTTGAGGAAGGCGACGCCGTCCGCCGCGAGGCCGGTGGGCAGCACGGGCAGGGTGACCGAGACCACCAGGCCGGGGTTGGCGGCTTCGAGGCCGTTGATGGCCTCGAACCGGAGGTTGTTGTCGGCGGTGTAGTCGAGCGGGGCGCCCTCGATGTCGAAGTCGATGTGGTTGACGCCGAGGCTGTTGATCACCTCCTGGTAGGCCGCCTGGAGGCTGGCCTCGGTGGTGCAGGCCATCGCCAGCTCGGTGCCGCCGGCCCCGCCGAAGGAGACGATCGGGGTGGCGCCGTCGGCCTTGGCGGTGGCGATCTCCTGGGTCATCGCCGGGTCGTTGTTCACCGGCAGGGTGTCGCCCCAGATCGGGTTGCAGCCGGAGGAGATCACAAAGGCCGCGGTGTAGTTCTTCAGCCCGGCCTGGGCCGCCGAGTTGAGCATCGGCTCCTGGTCGTTGCTCATGTCGACATAGGGCGCGATCTTGCCCACGCTGCCCCCGCCGCCGGAGGTGGCGGTCGAGGAGGGCGAGGCGGAGGCCGAGGCGCTGGCGGACGCGGAGGCGCTGGCCGAGGCACTCGCGCTGGCGGAGGCCGTCGGCGAGCTGCCGCCGCCGGGGCCGGTCAGCGAGAAGTCGTCGGCGTAGTAGGCGGGCTGCGCGTACCACCCGTGGACGTACACCTGCAGCGAGGTCTGGGTGGAGCTGGTGGTGATCGAGGTGGACAGCTGCTGCCAGCCGGTCGCCGACGGCGTCCAGTTGTCGGTGCCGCCGGTGATCCCCACATAGACGTACGACCCCTCGACGTAGCCGCTGAAGGTGTACGTGGTGTTGGGGGTGACCGTCACCGTCTGGGTGCACTGGGCGTCGTCGGAGCTGGTCGGCGTCGCCTGGAGGGCGTACGAGCCGGAGTGCACCGGCGAGCCGACCACGGCGGCGGTGCCCGCGTCGCAGGTCCAGCCGGAGAGCGAGCCCGTTTCGAAGCCGGGGTTGGCCAGCAGGTTGGTGGACGCGGCCGAGGCGGGGGCGGCGAGCAGGGTGGTGGCAGCGCCGCCGACCGCGGTCAGGGCCATGGCGGCCATGACCGCGGTGAGGCGTCGGCCGGAACGGGGTGGTGTGGGGGTAGTGCGCACGGTGGCGTGCTCCTGTCTGCGGTACGGGCGGCAGGTCGCTGACGATCCGTCACGCATCCTTGGGGGAAGCGAAGTCACGGGTCGGTGGGGGAGCGGTGCCTGCCGGTGCGGATGTAGCAGTGCCGAGGGAGCAGGCGCCTCGCGAGCGGCGTCTGCTCCGTACCTGCCTGTGAATGTGGTCCAGACCAATGCGCTTGTCAAGGGCATGAACTATCTGAGTGGGCCTGTTCGCCCTGGACGGGAGAAGTAGGCTGGGAGTAGCAAGTGGCCTGCCCCGGAACGAAACCAGGGGCGCGGGTCCGGGGGTGTCGCAACGGGGGACGGCGATGGACGGAGCTGGACGCGGACTGCCGGGTGGACGGTGGGGTGGCGGCGGTGCCGAGTCGGCCGCGAAGCCCTGGCTCCGGCAGGTACGGGCCGGACAGTGCCCGGTGCCGAGCGAGGACCAGAAGTGGATCGAGCGGCGGATGTGGTGGTGCGTCAAGCAGTTCGGCCGCGACGTTGTCCGACGTCCGACGGCACTGCCCACGCCCGAGTTCTTCCCGGGCGGAAGCGACGGCCAGGCCATTGGCCCGGTCCGGGCCGATCAGGTCGACGAGTTGGTCCGGCGGATCTGCTCGGTGATGGGGGCGGATGCCGACAGCTTCACCGTCACCACCTTCGAGACCCCGGAGGACGATCCGCGTTCCCTCTCCCGCGGCCGCCGGAAGCGCCACGCCGTCGGCCACTACCGGACCGTGGACGGGCGCGGGCAGGTCGAGCTGGACATGGCCGAGGCGGGGGAGCCGACCACCTTCGCTGCCCTCATCGCCCATGAGCTGGGCCATGCCCGGCTCATCGGCGAGCGCCGGATCGACAGCCGGGACGGCGACCAGGAGAAGTTGACCGACCTGGTCGCCGTGTATTTGGGCATGGGCATCTTCTCCGCCAATGCCGCCTACCGGTTCACCAAGTCCGTGCAGGGCTGGTCGGTGCTGCCGACAGGCGGTCTCAGCGAACGGGAACTCATGGGGACGCGGCTCGATCCGACGTGGCGTCTCGGCTATTTGACCGAGCGTCAATTCGGGTACGCCCTGGCCTGCTACTGCCTGCTGCGGGACGAGACCGACCCGCCCTGGGCCCGACATCTGGACCCGGGCGCCCGCACCGTGCTGAAGCAGGGGCTGGAGTACTTCGCCCGCCACCCCAAGGTGTGAGGCCGTCGGGTTCAGTGGTGGAACAGCCTGAGGCCGGTGCGGACCAGGGTGATGCCGTGCTCACGGCAGGCATCCTCGACCTCCCCGGAGCGGATCGATCCCCCGGGTTCGGCAATGTGGTCCACGCCGTGGCGGCGGGCGTGGTCGACGTTGTCGCGGAACGGCAGTGCCCCGTCGGAGGCGAAGGCCACCCCGTGCAGCGAGCTCTGCCAGGCTGTTCGCTGACCTTCCGTGAGTGGCCGTGCCGGGGTGGTGAGAGCGTCGTTCAGCCGGACACGCTCATCGGCAGTGAGGTCACCCTCGGCGAATCGGATCTGCCAGTTGATCCGATCCTGTCGGCGGACCTCGGGGTGGAAGGCCAGGGACCGCACGGCGGGGTGACGGCGCAGCCACCAGGTGTCCACCTTCGATCCGGCCAGCCGGGTGCAGTCGACCCGGGACTGCTGGCCGGCGCCGATGCCCAGGGTTGCGCCGTCGCGCACGTAGCAGACCGCGTTGGACTGGGTGTAGCGCAGTACGGCGAGCCCCAGCAGCAGGTCCTCCCGGGCGCGGTCGGTCAACGCGTGGCCGTCGGACGTCACTGACAGGCAGTCGGGCAGCGGGGACCGGTCGCGCTCCTGGGTCAGCCGGAGGCCGTGGACCTCCCGGGTCTCGTGTCGGGGCGGGACGAACGCCGGGTCCGCCTCGATCACCAGGAAGCGGCCCTGCTTCTTCCGGCCGAGAGTGGCGACCGCGCCCGGCTCGAAGCCCGGGGCGATGATGCCGTCGCAGACCAGGCCGCGGAGCAGGTCGGCCAGTTCGGCGTCGACCGGGTGCGACACGGCGGCGAAGTCGCCGTAGGAGGACTTCGGGTCCGCATCCCTGGCGCGCAGGTACGCGGAGGCCGGACCGCCGACCGCCGAACCGGTGAGCCCGTGCAGTTCGGCGGTGACGGCGTCGAGCGGACCGGCCACGGCGGCGCCGGCCGGCGAGACGTGTTTGAACGAGGCGGCGGCGGGGCGGCCGAGCAGGCCGGACGCTTCCTGCACCAACTGCCAACTGTTCAGCGCGTCCAGCAGGTTGATGAAGGACGGCTCCCCGTTCAGCAGCCGTACCGGCCAACTGCCGGGCGTCACCGGCTCGGCCGGAGCCGCCGCCTGGTGCGGGTTGGTGCCGTAACGCAGTTCCAAGACATGCCTCCTCAGCGGGACTTCGCTGATGGAGGCGCCCAGGCGGTCGACGCTCGCATCGGAACGGGACCGCTCCCCGGTGGTTGTCCACCCTCGCCAGTCGCGGCCCGGTCCCACCCTAGCGGGAACAGGGACGGGAGTCGGCACCTCCTCGTCCCTTCTCGTCCCGCCGAACGCCGCCGAACGCCGCCGAACGCCGCCGAACGCCGCCGAACGCGGCGAACGCGCGCCGAACGCCGCCGGGCTGCCGCCGCATGCGCGGAGGCGGCTCGGCGGATGCCCCGCGCGGAGCGGGCGGGGTGGGGGTGGCGGTCGGGGCGGAACGGCTGGGGAGGGGCGGTCCGGTGCGAGGCTAGAAGATGCCGGCTCCGATGACCATCTGGCCCTCGACGTCGGAGTCCACCGCGGCGAGGCGGCTCTGGACCGAGGTCAGGGTGGCGACCTCGGACTCGGTCAGGGTGGCGATGACCGACTTCTGCTCGTCGTTGAGCTGGTCTACCGGGGTGCCGGCGTCGCGCAGGGACTGGAGTGCGTCAAAAGGCATGGCTGATTCCTTCCGAAAGGTCGGCGGCTGGCGACAACCATCGTGCGGGCCGTCTCCCGAGCCGGGCAAGACGCGCCGGACGATCGGACGAGGAATCGTGGCGTTGACGACTGATCGGAATTCGTCCCTTTCCTCTGTTGATCGGCGGCGAACCGGCGGATCGGGAGTCGATCGGAAATGGCGTACGGCCTTCCGGTAGTGCTGCCGTTGGGGCGTGGCGGGCGTGAGGATGCCCGGGAGAAGTGACTGTCCGTTATCAGTCGTCAACGCCACAGTTCCTGGCCGCCCGGGCCCCGAGGAGCCTTGTGCGGCCCTACCGGGGCCCGCATCATGAACTCGCCAACCTCCCCTGCTCACGGTGAAGGATTCTGCAATGTCCTTTGACGCACTTCAGGCCCTGCGTGACGCCGGCACCCCGGTCGACCAGCTCAGCTCGGAGCAGCAGTCGGTGATCTCCACCTTCGCCGAGTCCGAGGTGGCCACCCTGATCTCGGTCCAGAACCGACTGGCCGAGGTCGCCGGCGATGTCGAGGGCCAGACCGTGGTCGGCGTCGGCATCTTCTAAGGCCCGAGCGAGGACTTCGGCCGTCCCCGCCGAGTAGTTCGGGGGCGGTCGACAAAGCCACTGCACACGCCGCCCCTGGTGCTTCGCCGGCCCGAACGGATGCCCACGTGGTTCATATCGCCGATGTCCTCGCCCGACGCCACGTGCCCGCTGCGGGACTTTTCCTCTCGCTCACCCGAAGATGCCCGCTGAGTTGCGCACATTGCTCGACCAATTCCACGGTCCGTAGTGAGGAACACGCCGCTGGGCCGTTTGTACGACTGGTCGAGAGTTTCACGCCGGAATCCTTTCCGGAATTCGTCTTCCTCACCGGCGGGGAGGCCCTGCTGCGGCTGCCGACGGTGCGTCGGATCGCCCGGGTGGCGCGGGAGAAGGGCTCCCGGACGGTACTGATCACCGGTCTGTTCTTCGCCCGGGCCCGGGGCACCGTGCCGGCTCGGCTGGCCGAGGTGCTCCGGACGGTGGACCACGTGGTGGTGAGCCACGACCGCTTCCACGCCCCCGAGGTCCCACGGGCACACGCTCTCGACGTGGTCGGCGAGCTCCTCGACCTGGGCATCGACACCAGCTTCCAACTGGTGGCGGACGGTCCCGGGGACCGCTACATCGCCGACACCGTCGCCGAGATCCGCGCCCGCTTCGGCGACCGAGTGCCCGCACTGGTCGCGCCGCTCGGCGCGGCGGGACGCGGAGCGGCCCTGCTCGACACCGTCCAACTGGGCGTCCGGCCGGACCGCGTGCCGCCGCAGGCGAGCAGCACGGCCAAGCCCGCGCCCTGCGCGATGGCCGCCTGGCCCACCGTTGCCTACGACGGCACCGTGGTCGCCTGCTGCAGCCAGGACGTCGTCGACGGTCCGGCCCCCGAGCACCTGGTCCTCGGCCATGCGGCCCGAGACCCCTGGCCGGTGATCGCCGAGCGCTGCAAGGAGAGCCCGGCGCTGCGCGCGATCCGGGCCTACGGTCCGGAGCTGCTGACCGAGCAGTTCGCCCCGGGCTGTGCCTCCGGCGGCTACTGCACGACCTGCATCCGGATCGGCGGTCGGCCCGAGGTACAGCGGGGCGCGGAACAGCTGGTCCGCGAGCCGGTGTTCGTGGCGACCGAGGCGTTGGTGGCGGTGGCGCAGACGGCCGCCGGACCGGAGGCCTTCGCCCGGCGCTACGGGGTCCCCGAGTACGCCGGGCTGCTCACCCTGGGCCGACCGGCCGGGACCGTCCGCGAACCGGCCGGGGCGGCCCGCGAACCGGTCGGGGAGGCGGGCTGATGCGCCGGCTCCGGCTCGACGACGTGGACCGGATCCGCTACCGGCGCGGCAACGCGGTGCTGCTGTTCCTCACCGACCGCTGCCCGGTCGGCTGCCTCCACTGCTCGGTCGACTCCCGCCGGGACAGCCCCAGCGTCCGCGACCACGACCTGCTCCGCGACATCGTCGGATCGCTCGCGGACTACCCGCGGCTGTCGATGGTAGGGATTTCCGGCGGCGAGCCCTTCATCGAACGGCGGGCCCTGAGCCATGCGGTGGAGACGCTGGCGGATGCCGGCAAGAGCGTCGTGCTCTACACCAGCGGACTGTGGGCGAGGGCCGATCCGGTGCCGCCCTGGATCCGACAGGTCCTCGCCCGTACCTCCTGCCTCTTCCTCAGCACGGACGCCTTCCACGCCAAAGCGATCGACGACGGCCGCTTCGTCGCCGCGCTGCGGGCGGCGGCGGACCAGGGCGCACCGGTCGTGGTCCAGGTCCTGGACCGGCCGGACGACGTGGCCGAGGCCAACCGGCTGTTGGGCTCGGCCTTCGGCGCGGCCTGGCCGACCTATGTCGACCTCAACCTGCTGGTGCCGCTCCCGTACGGCCGGGGTGCGGCGGTCTTCGACCCACCGGCCGAGGCGCGCGGCGACTCCTTCCCCCGCTGCCGGATCGCCGCGACACCCGTCGTCCGCTACGACGGGGCGGTGACCGCCTGCTGCAACGAGTCGCTGATCGTCGGGCACGGACCGGAGCGGTTGCGCGAGACGCATGCCGACGGCGCGGCGGTGGTCGACGCCCTGGAACGGATCTGGGGCGATCCCTTCCTCCGGATCCTGAACAGCAGCGGTGCCGCCGCCGTGACGGCGCATCCGCGCTACGCCCCGCTCGCGGAGCAGAAGTTCCGGGGCATCTGCGACTTCTGTCGACGCGCCCAGGAACTGACCCCGGCGCTCGGCGCCGACACCGACCCGCTGCTGGCGGGGATCGCCTCGGTGGCCGAACTTACCGCGGCGCGGCCGCAGGCCCCCGGAACCCGGGACAGGTGACCAGGGTGACTACGACGACGACCGTCCCGACCGGCCCGAGTGCGCGGCTGCGCGCCGCCATGGGGCTGCTGCTGCCGGCGCTGAGCGGCGCCGGCACCCGGCTCTGGTACCGCGCGGACCTGGCCGAGGTGTATCCGCGCTACCTGGTGGCGATGCACCAGGTGATCCGAGCCAGCGTGCCGCTGATGGAGGACGCGGTGCGGGCCCTCCGCGCAGCCGACGACAGCGGCCCCGGCGACCGAAGAGCCGGCGACCGAAGAGCCGGCGACCGAAGAGCAGCGGACCGGCTGATCGTCGACTACCTCGAGCGCCACATCCCGGAGGAGCGCGGCCACGACGACTGGGTGCTGGAGGACCTGGAGCGGCTCGGCCACACGGTGGACGGCGTCCTCGGCATCCACCCCTGTCCCGCAGTCGCGGCGCTGGCCGGCGCGCAGTACTACTACATCCGGCACCACGACCCGGCCGCGATCATCGGCTACATCGCGCAGTTGGAGGGCTACCCGCCGGACGAGGCGCTGCTGGCGGCGGCCGCAGAGCGGACCGGCCTGCCGTTCGCCGCGTTCCGGACCATGCGCAAGCACGCGCATCTCGATCCGCACCACCGCCGGGACCTGGACCTGCTGGTCGACGCGCTGCCGCCGGATCCGCACCGCAGCGCGCTGATCACCGCCAGTGCGCTGGAGGCCGGGTCCGCGCTGATCACCCTGATCGAGCAGGTCTGCGCGCGTCCTCCGATCGGCATGCCGGTCCCCGCCCCGACCCCCGCCGCCACGCAGGCCGACGCGGACGCGAAGAGCTGAGCGGCCGATGACGGAGAACCAGGTCCAGCGGGACGCCCGGCCGGCCACCCTCGGTGGCCCGGCGGACGTCCACTGTCCCACCTGCGCCTCCGTGGTACTCCCGGGCAGCCGCTACTGCCCGATGTGCGGGATGCCGGTCGCGGTCGCCGGGCCGGGGCCCGGGCGCGGCAGCCAGGCCCGCAAGAACGTGGTGGTGCTCTTCACCGACCTGGTCGGCTTCACCCAGCTCGGCGAGCGGCTGGACCCGGAGGCGCTGTCCCGGGTGCTCGACTTCTACTTCCACGCCGCCACCGACGCGGTCGCCGAGTACGGCGGCGTCATCGAGAAGTTCATCGGGGACGCGGTGATGGCGGTCTTCGGGCTGCCGGCCTCGCACGGCGACGACGGTGTCCGCGCCGTCCATGCCGCGCTGCAACTGCACAGCGAGACGGACAGGCTCAACGCCACCTCGCTCGCCGCCTACGGGGCGGCGCTCGAACTGCGCACCGGCATCGGCGCCGGTGAGGTCGCGGTGTCGACCGCGCCCGACGGGACGTACCGGGTCGTCGGCGACGCGGTCAACACCTCCGCCCGGCTGCAGCAGGCCGCCGCCCCCGGGCAGATCGTGCTCGGCCACACCTCGGCCTGGCTGGTCCGCGGCGCGGTGGACCTGGAGCCGGCCGAGGAGGTCATGGTCAAGGGCAAGGCGGAGCCGCAGCGCCGCTGGATCGTTCGCGGGCCGGCCGCTGCGCCGAGCGTCCCCCGGACCGCCCTGATCGGCCGTGAGCGGGAGCGGGCGCTGCTGGACGCGGCCTTCCGCCGGGTCGGTGAGCAGCGCCGGGGCGGGCTGCTGGTGCTGTCCGGCGACGCCGGGATGGGCAAGACCCGGCTGCTGGCCGAGGCGGTGGCCGACTGGACCGACGCCAGGGTGCTGTCGCTGCGCTGCGCGGCCTGGGGCAGCCCGGGGCCGCTGGAGCCGGTCCGGTCCGCGCTGGTGGAGCTGCTGGGCGTCGACTGGATCGAGGAGCTGCCGCGGCAGTTGCCCGACGCCGCCGACGCCGGCCTGGTCGCTGAGCAGTTGGGTCGTGCCCTCGGCCTGCGCGAGGGCGGCACCAGTCCGCAGGAGACCGCCTGGAGCCTGCGCCGGGTGCTGGAGGAGTCCGCCCGGCGGCAGCCACTGGTGCTGCTCTGCGACGACTTCCAGCACGCCGGTCCGGCCCTGCTCGACCTGGTGCGCGACACCGTCCCGGAGACCCGGGCGCCGCTGCTGTTCGTGGCCGCCGCCAGGCCGGAGTTCATCGAGTCGGCGCCCGGCTGGGCCGAGGCCGCCGGGGGCGAGCTGGTGGAGATCGGGCCGCTGGGCGCGGCGGACTCGTACCGGCAGGCCGAGCTGCTCTGCGCCGCCGCCCGCGCCGAGGCGCGCGCGACCGGGGCCGCAGCGGCCGCCTGCGACGCACTGCGGGCGGCGGAGGTGGCGGCGGCGGCCGAGGGCAACCCGCTCTTCGCCGAGCAGTTCGTCTCGGCGTTGCTGGACGATCCCGGTCTGGCGGTGCCGCCCACCGTGCAGGCGCTGCTGGAGGCCAGGTTCGACGGTCTGCCGACCGCCGAGCGGTTGCTGCTGCAGCGCGCCTCGATCATCGGACGCGAGTTCGTCGCCGAGGAGTTGGAGGCCCTGGCCGGCTTCGATCCGGCCGTGCCGCTCTACCCCGGCCTGGACGGGCTGCTCCGTCGCTCCGCCCTCGGCCGGACGGGATCCGCCGCAGTGGGCCCGGGCGGCGGCCAAGTGTTCCAGTTCGTACCCGGATTGCTGCACGACATCGCCTACGGCAGCATGCCGAAGGCTGAACGCTCCAGCAGCCACCAGCAGTTCGCCCACTGGCTGGAGCAGTTCCGGTACAGCGAACCGGAGGTGATCGGACATCACCTGGAGACTGCCTACCTCCTCGGCCATGCCGTCGGCGCGGCCACGGTGACCCCCGTGCTGGCAGCGGCCGCTGCCGGGCGGTTGATCGAGTCGGCCCGCCAGGCGGACGCCAGGGGCGACGTCAGCACCGCTGCGGCCTCCCTGCGGCGCGCGCAGCGGCTGCTGCCTGCGGGCGATCCCCGGCAGCGGGCGCTCGGACTGCTGCTCTGCGACCTGGAGCTGGAGCTCGGCGACCGGGCCGGCGCGGAACGGGCGCTGGATGCCGCCGACGCCGTCATCGGCGCGGACCCGACCTGGCCGGCCGTGGTCGAGCTGCAGCGGGAGCTGGTGGCGGTGCGCAGCGATCCGGGCCGGCGCCGGCAGGCGGCGGAGCTGGTGGCCGCACCGCCCGCGCCGGAGGCCGCCCGGGACCACGACTTCGCCTTCCGCCGCCATCTGCTGAAGGCGTACCTCCAGGTCTCCGACATGCGCTACGGCGACGCCGGTGCGGAGCTGCTGGCCGCGCTGGCCCACACGGCGGAGAACGGCCGGGACCGGGACCGGGTGCTCACCGGCCTGGCCGAACTCGCCCTGTGGGGCCCCGAGCCGGTGCCGGTCGCGCTCGCCCGCTGCGAGGACCTCACCCAGCGGCTGGGCGGGGACCGGGGCCGACTGCTGCCGGTGCAGGCCGCGCATGCGGGACTGCTGGCGCTGAGCGGGGACGTCGACTCGGCGCGGCGGCTGGCGGCGGTGGCCTTCGCGGGCGCCGAGGAGCTGCGGCTGACCCACGCCAGGGCCATCCTGCCGGCAGATGGCCGGCCTGATCGAGGCGCTGGCGGGGGACCACCAGGCTGCCGCTGCCGAGTACCGTACGGCGGCGGTGACCTTCCAGGGTCTGGGCCAGCAGGGCATCGCGGCCTCGCTGGAGGTGCTGGCGGCCCGTCAGCTGCTGGAGCAGGGCGACACCGTGGCGTCGAGCGCGCTGCTGGGGGCCTGCCGGGGGAAGATCGATCCCGGCGATGTCGCGGCGCAGGTGTGTGCGGCTTCACTCGGCGCGCAGCTCGGCGTGGCGGCCGGGCACCCGGACGGCGCCGTCGCCGAGGCGGCGCGGGCCACGGAGCTGGCGGAGCGGACCGACGACCTGCGCGGCCAGGGCGACGCCTGGCTCGACCTGGCCCGGGTGCTGCGGGCGGCCCGGCGCGCGACCGAGGCGGGGGCGGCGGCGCGGCGGGCCACCGAGCGCTACCGGGCCAAGGGCGCAGCGGTACTGGCGGAGCACGCGGAGCAGTTCGAGCAAGCGGAGCAGTTCGAGCAAGCGGAGCGGCTGGAGCGCGCGGAGCGATTCCGGAGTCCCAACGTGTCGGGGCAGGTGCGGCCGTGACGATGCCCGGGTTCCTGCCCGCCTGGAGCACGGCCACCGATCAGCCGGGGCTGTCCTCGGTCTGGCCCGGGGGGCTGGACCGCGACTGGGCCTGGGGCGGTGCGGACGGCACGGGGGTGCGGGTCTGCATCCTCGACAGCGGCGTCGACACCGGCCACCCCCGGGTCGGGCCGATCAGCGGCAGCTACGGGGTGGTCACGCTCCCGGACGGGACCGCCGCCATCGAACGCAACGACAGCGGCGACGGCGCCGGCCACGGCACCGCCTGTGCCGGGATCATCCGGGCGCTGGCCCCCGGCGCCGCACTGACCAGCGTCAAGGTGCTGACCTCCGGTCTCAGCGGTGCGGGCGCCGCGCTGGAGGCGGCGCTCGGCTGGGCCGTCGCCGAGGGCTTCGACGTGATCAACCTGAGCCTCTCCACCCGTAAGCCCGCGGTCCGCGACCGGCTGCGCGAACTCGCGGACTCCGCCTACTTCAAAGGCTCACTGCTGGTGGCCTCGGCGCACAACTTCCCGGTGCTCAGCTATCCGTGGACCTTCTCCTCGGTGATTTCGGTGGCCAGTCACAACCACGCCGACCCCTGGCTGCACTACTACAACCCGGCGCCGCCGGCCGAGTTCCAGGCCCACGGCGTCGAGGTCGACGTCGCCTCGGCCGGCGGCACCACGATGCGGGCGACCGGAAACAGCTTCGCCGCCCCGCACATGTCGGCGCTGGCGGCGCTGATCCTGTCCAAGCACGGCAACCTGACTCCGTTTCAGGTCAAAGCGATGCTTCATCTCACGGCAGCGAACGTCGGACACCATGGAGAGGAGCCCCCACATGGGCGCAGTTGAGCCAGGCCCGCCGACCACCTTCACCGGCAGCGCCTCGGGCCGGGCGGTCCTGCAGCACACCGTGGAGATCGCCCGTACGGTCTTCGACGCCTACAGTGCGTCCATCCTGTTCCTGGACGAGGACACCGACGAGCTGGTGTTCGAGGCGGTGGCGCACCCCCAGGAGCAGCACCTGCTCGGCATGCGGTTCCCGGCCGGGACGGGGGTGGCGGGCTGGGTGCTGCAGTCCGGCCAGTGCATGATGGTGGACGACCTGGCCGCCAACCCCGCCTTCTCGCTGGAGACGGCGCGGTCCACCGGGCACATCCCGACCTGCATGATGGCCGCGCCGATCGTCGGCGCCGACGGCTGGATGGGCGTGATGGAGGTCATCGACCGCTCGGACAGTTTCCGCGGCTGCCTCTCCGATGTCACCCTACTTGCGTTGCTCGCCGAACAGGCCTCTGCCGCAATGGAGTTGATCGTCCAGGTGCACCGGCTCGGTGCCGCCGGAAGGGGTCGGAGGCCGGTGCGCAGACCGCGCCGCGACAGCTGTAGTGAATTGACGCAACGTCACCATCGTCCCCTCGGAACAGTCCGCCGAACGTCCGTTGTCCGCCGTCGCATCCAGGGAAGGCATCGTGACCGACACCTCCTCCGCCGTCGCCCCGCCGGCCGGTTCCGACCTGCCCCGACCGGCGTCCCGCACCTCGCCCCTGCGTCACCGGGGCATCCGCGGACTGCTGCTGTCCGAGATCATCTCCTCGGCCGGCAGCCAGATGACCATGCTCGCGCTGCCCTGGTTCGTGCTCGCCACCACCGGTTCGATCTCGCGGATGGGCTTCGTCTTCGCCGCCGAACTGGTGCCGGTGGCGCTGCTCGGGATTCCGGCCGGCCTGCTGGTGGCCCGGACCGGGGTGCGCCGGATCATGCTGGTCGGCGACGCGCTGCGGGCCGTGCTGATCGCCGTGGTGCCGGTGCTGCGGCTGCTCGGCGCGCTGAGCTTCCCGCTGCTGCTGGTCATGGTCGCGGTCGTGGGCGCGGTGTCGACCCCCTATGTCGCGGCCCAGCGCCTGGCCCTCCCGGAACTGGTGG
This sequence comes from uncultured Actinomycetota bacterium, assembly GCA_963743515.1. GTDB lineage: Bacteria > Actinomycetota > Actinomycetes > Streptomycetales > Streptomycetaceae > Streptacidiphilus. The sequence goes on along the minus strand of CAVUQN010000020.1, from coordinate 606 downwards.
GCGAGGACGAGCAGTTGATGCTGCGGGCGGGCGGGCTGCTGGAGGCCGCGATCCGCGGCGCCTCGCTGATCGGCCCGGCGCTGGCCGGCCTGGTGATCGGACTGATCGGCGCGGTCAACGTGCTCTGGGTGGACGCCGCGACCTTCGTCATCTCCTTCGCCCTGCTGACCGCCCTGCCCCGGCCGGCCAACGACCTGTCCGCCGCCGCGCGCAGCGAGGGCGTGCTCACCGGCGCCCGGGCCGTTCTCGGCGACCGGGTCCTGGCGACGGTGACCGGGGCCGCGCTGCTCTACGGATCGCCGCCGCCGTTCAGGGCCAGGTAGCGCCGCTGACGTGGCGGCGCCGGGGCGCCCAGGACGGCGTCGGCCAGTTCGTCGGGGGTGGCCATGGCGGCAGGCGTAACGAGTACCGCCGCACGCTGTCGGCGTCGCCGTAGTGGCTGGCGACCAGTCGGTGGCCACGAAGCCGGGGACCACGGTGTTCAGCCGGACCTGGGGCGCCCACTCGATGGCCAGGCTGGTCACCAGGTCGTGCGCGGCCTTGGCCGCACCGTAGGCGGCGGTGCCCGGGGACGGCCGTTGCGCGCGCTGAGCGATACGGCGATCG
>CAVUQN010000019.1:0-133841 GCA_963743515.1 uncultured Actinomycetota bacterium | reverse complement strand
GCCATTGATCTGGAGTGTCAGCAGAGTGCTTCCCCACCGCACGGTCGCTGGCACGGTGACCGTGGCGCTGTCGCAAGGTGGACAGGAGCGCGTCGACGGCCTGGCGCAACTGTTCCGGTACCTGGTCCAGAGTGTTCGTGCCAGAGGCTGCCGGTAGGCATCGCCGAGCGACACCTCCTCGAAGGTCGCGGTGGGAGAACGAGTCCTCTGCGCTTACTCGCATTCCCGGCGGCACGAAGACGAGTAGCGGTCCTGGCAGGATGCCCTCGCCCTCCGTACGGTTGCGGAGCTCTACAAGCTTGGTGCTGGTGACGACGGTGTCGTGCAGCGGCTGATCAGGGCTCAGGCTGTCAGCCGTGCCGAGGAGGCAGACCGTCGCGTTGGGCCCGAGCGCGCTCCGCAGTCTGCGTACCAGCTGGGCCGCCAGCTCTGCGTCGACCTCGATGACGCGCATGCAGTGCCCGGCCCCGCGGTCGCCCACCAGTTTGGCGAGCCGGGGCACGAGGACGCCTTCGAGGGCTTCGCGTAGATCCTTGGCGGTGGGTTCGGCCAGTCCGGTCGTGGTCATCGGCCCGTCGCCTCCGCTCGCGCGGCGGTGCCGATGGCGTACCGGGGGGTAATTGTCTGGGTCAGATATGCGTCGGACATATCCTGGTAGTAGCCGATCTCGCGAAGTCGGTTGAGGAAGGCCGCGGAGTTGGCGCGCAGTGCCGCCTGATCGTCGAGGTACGCGCCCGAGAAGCCGTCACCCTCGGGGAGCTGGTCAATGTAGAGCCCGTACCGGTCGCGCAGCAGGGCGAGGAACTCGTCCACACGCATCGGCGAGGTGCGGAGATCACCGGAGAGGTCGTCCGCCTCCCTGAGCAGCGACACCTGGTAGAAGGACCTCCAGGAGCCGCGCGTCCAGGACGAAGCGCCGGGCGGAGTTGTCGCTGCGGCCACCTCGCGGCTGTGTGAGCAGGGCGCCGGGTCGGTGCTTGAGCAGCATTGAGTCGAGGCACTCCACGAAGTAGCTCTGGTAGTAGCGCCCCTTGTAGTGCATCAGCATCTCGATGTACTCGTCGAAGGAGGGGAGAGCGAGCTGGGTGATCTGCTTCAGTTCGGCGGAGAGCTCAGGCTCCTCGTCCCGTACCCGGGTGACCCGCTGCAGGAAGAAGGCATCGCGCTCCTTGGCGCAAGGACTTGCCGAGCAGTCGCAGGTTCTCCTCGGGGGTGAAGTACTTCCGGCCGCTGGGATAGCTCAACTTGGAGGTCTTGGCCACCAGGTGCTCAGCGAATTCGTCGAGCTTCTTGACCTGGTAGGTCGCCTGGACGAAGCGCGGGATCCGGCGGTACCAAACGTCGGCGCTGCGTTCGGCCAGGCGGGCTGCTGGCGTACCCGGTGTTCCCTCGACGTCGAGGAAGAGCCGTGCCTGGTAGGGGCAGCGGTCTGCGGAGCCGGTCCCGCGGTGCCCGTTGCGGCAGGAGGGTGGCGCGGAGCCGGCGTCGACGACGGCCGGCACCAGCTTCATCATGCGCAGGGTGGTAGAGCGAGAGGTGGAAGGCGAAGAGCACCTTCAGGTAGTCCACGAGAACGGTGCGTGGCATCTGCTCTTGGTGATACAGCAACCGCATCACGTCCCGGCACAGCTGTCGCGCCGGCTCTGTGCAAAGCGGCGGGCGTTCCCTCCTGGGCTTGGAGGTGTCCTGCTTGTCCTGCACTCTGGTTCCGGCGAGTTCCACCAGGTGCAGCAGGGCCTGAGTCTCGACGTCGGTGTCCGGCCCCGGAGTGATCATGCCGGTGACACGGTCGGTGTCGGAGAAGAAGAACTGCTTCAGCTCGTCCAGGGTCCCAGGTACGGCAGTGAGCATCTCGTAAAGTTGCTCGTCGGCCCCATACGGGCGTGACTTCCGACTGTTGCGGAAGCGGTAGGTGAAGCCGTGCAAGGGCCGGGGGCCGCCACCGCTTCGGTGGCCCTGCCCCGGCTGACCATGTCCAGCAGGTGGGTGGCGGTCCAGCGGGTCGTGGTCTCCCGATCGAACCCGTCGAAGACCTCGGCGTTCTTCAGGAAGAAGGTCCACGAACGCGTCGACGTCCAGGTCCCGCTTCGGAACACCCGGCTGGGGGAATCCCTGGTGCCACAAGCGGGCCAGTAGCGCTGTGAGCACGCGGTCCATGTCCAGCGCCTTGTAGTCGATCCGACTGATGCTGGGGTGGTGGAAGCTGCCCAGGGCTCCGGTCAGCGCCATGTCGTCTCCTTCGCCGTGTCGGCATCGACATCGTCAATGGGGAGCGGGTCCTCCGCAGTAGCCTGAGGTGCAGTCAGTTCTTCCATGTGCAGCACCGAATCCTCGGTGCGGTGAATTCGACGCAGGTCGTGCCCGTGAGCGCTGAGGAGCACTTCCTGGTAGGGGACGGCAGCCAGCCGGTTCTTGAACATAGCCAGCGCCAGCTGCTGCCCCTGACATCAGCGACGGACGGCCGGTAACCCTGCTCGAAGCGCTGGAGCAACTCGAACAGGTCCAGCCGGATGTCCAGTTGGCTGTCCTGCCCCGGTTACCGGTCGAATCCTGGTAACTGAGCCTGAGAGAAGTGCGTCCCGACTCGATGTACCTGGACGCGGGAGCCGCACCGGGTTCGAGCCGGAATCCCTCGGACGGGAAGCGTCGGAAACTGCGGATGGTGCCGCCGGGTACCTCACGTACTTTCAGTGCAAGGGCGTTGCCGATCCGCTCGGGGCGACCAGTCCCTCGCCCCGGTCTAGGGCGCGCAGCACGTTGTCACGTTCTGCGGCGACCGCGGAGTGGTCGGCGAGCAGCTTCGTGAACCGCAGCACCGAGGGGAACGGCAGCATTCGCTCGGCGCGCTCCTCGTCGTGCAACTCGAAGAAGAGCAGGCGGCGGGCCGCGTCCAGATAGCGGCGGTGCGCCGACACCTGGCCCCCGTCGGATGTTGCGGACCGTCCCAACCGCTGGAACTGCTGCTCGAGCAAGGCACGGTCGCAGTCACCTCGCCCGTCGACGGTGACCAGTGCTCCGGCCGCCAGCAGGCCGGCGTAGTCGAGCCGTCGGTCCAGCTGCGGCTGCGGCACCCCGGCCACGTCGGCCTCGCGCAGCAGCGAGAGCAGCCGGTCTCTCTCCTGCGGCACGCCATCGTCGGAGGGCGGGGCGCCCAGGTGAGCGGAGAAGTAGAACCCGTCCAAGATCTGCTGCGTCTCGCCGGCCGCGTAGAGCTGATGAATCTCTGCGCAGTCACGCCCCGAGGTGAGCGTGAAGGCGAGTGCCGAGCGCAGGTCGCGCAGAGTGATGTGCAGTTTGCCGCGCAGCTGGGTCAGCTCGTAGATCCGCCGAAGCCGCCGTACGGCCTGTGGGCCGGCGACGGGATGCTGAAAGGTCTGGGCGTTGTGTCGCGCGTAGCAGGTGGCGGCGAGGTCGCAGCTCGCGCAGTCCGCCCAGAAACCCTCGTGCGTCATCCGGCCGAGCATGCGCTCCAGAAGCGTACTCCCCGGCCTCTCCGTCCGGCTGCGCGGCCACGTCGCGCGCATTCAGGTTGACTACGGCGACGGCCTTTCCGGTTTCCTGGCCCGCGAGACCGAGATTGACGAGCTTGGCCAGGTGCCGGAAGCGATCGTGATGGTGGCTGAGGAAATCGACCAGACGCCCCTCATTGATCGCGATCAGCCGGGTTTCACCTTCGACCGGCCACGCCGAGTCGTCCGCGCCAGCGAATGGTGCGAAGAACTCTTCCAGAATCTCGTCGCCGCTGGTCTCGCCCTCGTCCTGACTTCCGTCATGGTTGGTACGAAAGCGTTGACCGTCAAGGGTGAAGTCACTGCCGTCTCGGGCGCTGCGGGCCGAACACCGCACCGAACTCGCGGGCCTGGTTCTCGAAGCTCTCCAGGAAGGCGGTCTTGCCGTCGCCCGCATTGCCGGTGACTACGACCAGAGTGTGCTGCCCCGCGCGCAGGGCCGGCACGAGCTCCCGGTCCAGGGCTGTCTCGACGTAAAACGGACATGGCGTGCGGGTCGAGCCCGCGGGTGCCGCGGTTGCTGCGGCGGCTCTGGCTGTAGAGGGTCTGCAGGTGGGATACGAACGGGTTGCTGTTCGGATCGGCGTGCTCAGGCGCCGTCGGATGGGTTCGGGACGGCGGTACGGGCGGGACCTCGGTGCGTGCGGGCAGCGGCGGTGCGACGGGCACCACCCGGGCGGATTCGATCCCTTCCAGGGCCCGCAACAACTCCTCGGCGGTGGTGAACCGCTCTGCCCGGTAAGGGGAGATGGCCCGCAGCATGATCTCTGCAAAGCCCGGGGCGAGGTCTCCGAAGCCGCTGAAAGCGATGCGCGGATCGACGGGTCGTACGCCAGGCGGGGGCTGGCCCACGCCCTCCCATGGATACTGACCGCCAGTCAGTGCTTCGTACAGGGTCACGCCAAGCCCGAACAGGTCGCGGTCGGTGTAACCGGTGCCGTCGGCGGGGACCTGGTCCAGGTCGGGCGGGCAGTGCGGGGGCCGGTGTAAGTGTGGCCCTCGGAGGAGTCCGAGCTCTTGGCGATACCGAAGTCGATCAGCTTGACGCCATCGTCGGTCCACAACAGATTGCTCGGCTTGATATCGCAGTGCCACACGCCGAGTTCGTGGATGTGCCGTAGTCCGCGTGCCGTGTCGACGGCGAGGCGCAGCACGTCGGCCGGACCCATCCGGCCGCTGCCGCGGATCACCTCGCCGACGTCCTTGCCGTCCACGAACTCGAAGACCAGATAGGGGTATGCATCCGGAGGTAGCAGCCGGTCGGCGTCCACCATCGACACCACGTTGCGGTGCGGCGTGCTGCTGAAGCCGCTGCAAGACGTCCGCCTCGCGGCGCAGGCGCTCCAGAACCGAATCGCGGTCCCGCAGCACCAGCTTCACAGCCCGGTCGACACTCCTTATCGTGTCGTACACCCGGTAGGCCACGCCGAAGATCCGGGACGCCCAAGCCGGTGCCGGATCACGTACTTGGTGCCGAGCTGGAAGTCGGCGGGCAGGTCCTTGAAGAACTCCGGGCCACGCGGGCCGTCCTGCGCGGCCGGAGCCGGGCGGGATGCGGTGGTGGAGGAGCCGATACGCCTGGGCGGGGCGTTGCGCGCGCCCAGGACGAGGTCGAGACGCCGCAGCGCCTCCAGCGCGGACGGCCGTTCGGCCGGATCGGTGGCACACAGCCGCTGCAGCCAGTGCGCGAGTTCGACCCGTACACCGGCCGCTTCGAGGCCGCCCGCGGGCAGTCGCCCGTGAGCGCTGGCCTGCTCGGTGGCGGAGCTGAAGGGCAGCTCGCCGGTGAGCAGCTGATAGCCGATCACGCCGACCGCATAGACGTCCGTCTGCATGCCCATGGCCGAGGGGTCCGCGTGGCACTCCGGAGCCAAGTACGCCCGGTCGGCGACCTGGCGTGCCGCCTGCATCACCGTATGGGCCCGGCTCTGCGCGGTCTTGGCGTACTCGAAGCCGGTCAGCATTGCCCGACCGTCCTGCGCGATCAGGACCGTCGACGGGTTCAGCTCCCTGTGCGCGATGCGACGGCTGTGGGCATGGGCGAGCCCCATCAGGATGTGACGGAGCGTCCGCAGTTTGGCGTCGGCGGTCAGCGGGTCGGCGCCCCCGGACAGGTGCAGAGCCAGTGCGTGACCAGGGACGTCGTCGAAGACGGTGACGAACACGTCCTTGTCCTCGTCCGCGAAGAAGTCACGGGCGGCGACGATGTTGGGGTGCGAGGGCAGCTTGCCGAGGGCCTCGTAAGCGATGCCGATCCGCTTCTGCTGCAGCAGCCGCTCGGCCTCCGGGGCGTACGGGTCGGCCTTGCGAACTGAGAGCCGGACTGTACCGGAACCCTGTACGGCGAGGGCGTTGCGCGCACGGTACTCACTGTGGATGTCCTCGCCCTCGTCCGGCCCCGTCTCGCTGAGCCGCTCGATCACCTCCCAGCTGCCAAACCGTAGCGGGCCGGAAGGCGGGTGCGAAGAGCCCCGGACCGTGCGACGATCACCTCGTGGTGCGCGAGATATCTGTGTCGAAGCGGTGGGTCGCAGCGGGTACGCGGTTGACGTCGGCGAGCCGCCCGATCAGGTCCGGAAGCGTGACCGTGTCGCGGGCGTCCAGCTGACGCGGCGTTCGGTCCACCAGCACGGCATCCGGCGCCGGCAGGACCACGAGCGCGTCAGTGTAGACGCGGGAGAGAGGATGGTGAGCCGTCTCCAGGATCGTCTTGAGCTGCTTGGCGTGCCCGCGCAGCTTCGGCAGCGGCGAGCGGAACGGCGCCCGGCGAGAGGGAAGCCACCTGTTGCCGCTGACCTCGATCTGGCCACGGGTGCCCTTGACGTCGATGACGTACACGGCGTGCCCGGTGACCACGACGAGGTCGACCTCGAACAGCTCGGAGCGGCGGTGCGGGATTTCGACGGAGTGCAGGACCGTCCAGGCGTCGGGGGCGTGATCGCGCAGATGCGCGATCACCCTCCGCTCGGCGTCGTTGACGGCCTCCCCAACAGCAACGATCCGGGCACCCATCAGCCGGTGGCCTCCTCGATTGCGGCGGTGAGCAGCGCGAGCGCCTTATCCTCCAGGACGTCGGCGCGGTCGCGGCAGCGGTATGCGGAGCGGACCTTGCCGGCGATGCGGGCGCGGTCGTTGGGCGGTGCGAGGGGGATGCGCAACTCGCGCAGATACAGAGGGTGGTACTCCTGCTGCTTTCCGCCAACGCTGAGCGATCGAAGCACTCGGAATGCTGCTTCTGAACGGAAGAAGGCAAAGAGGTAAGCGCCAGGTACTTCGGGGTCACCGCTCAAGAGGCGAATGAAGTCTTGGCTGTAGGCGTGTTCGAGCCAAGCTCCGGTAACGAGAACGGAGCGACTATAGACTTCGTTCTCGCCGAAGGTTCCCCGTGCTGCCACGAGGATCGTTTCATCCTGTAGGTGGATATCTTCTGGCGCTTGCTCGGGACTGATCCAGCGACCTTCGGGGGTGATCCAGAACGCCTGCCGCTGACCAATCAGGCGGACGCCATGGGACGGATCGGCATCAATTCGCTTAAACCGCGAACCGGTTTGAAGCGAACCGCCGTGGCAAATGTCACCGAGCGAAGCCCCAGGGACCGAAGCCAGCTTCTCGATAAGCCGCTGCGCCCGTGGAGCGAAGTTTAGCGCCCGCAGCGAACTCGTTCCCAGCTCGGATACCTCAAAGCCGAGGTCCCGATCCTGCTGGTGCCAGCGGTAGTCATTGAGCTCCGGCAGTCCGATGCTCTTGAATAGGTCATTCGTAGCGGCGACTACTTTCGCCTGGAACTGCGCACGCAGCCGCGCGGCATGTTCCACCAGATGGTGGATCCGTGACTCGAACGCGGCGTCGAAGCGCGGCACCGGAAGCTCTGCGATATGGTGCGGCTCGATGTGTTTCACTGCCGACCCGTACACCGAGCCCCGTACAAGTGACTCGCCGAACTTGCTAAGCAGGAACGCGTACAGGTAGCCGGACTTGATCTTCTCCGGGTCGGGCTCGACCTTGAGCGTATCCTGCGAGGACCAGCAGTCTCCCATGTCCGGACGCACATATGACCGTCTCCCGGCGTTGAACCCGGAGCACGAGATCAGCGTCATCCCGGGCTTGAGCTGAAGAAATGACAGCGACGCCGATTTCGCGTCGGACTTCCGCAGTCGGGGCAACCCCGTGAGGTCGGCCGCCATCATGTCTTTGGTACCGAGGAACGGCACGCTGTGCTTGGGGTCGGTCAGGTAGACCCTTCGGAAGATCGGCCCATTGAAGATCCCTCCATTGTGTCCCGCAGTCAGGCACGCCAGTGGCTACCGTCTTCGGTAGCCGTTCCAGCAGCTTCTTCGCCTTCAGCGCGCCCGTACGTATGGCGAGGCGTCGAGCCGGAGTCCCTGGCTCTTGCGAACCAGTCCGACGTCACCGGGTTCGACAGGTTGGCGACCTTCACGCGCCTGCCCCCGTGCCCTTGCGTGGGTGCGGCGCCCGGCATCGGGTACTTAGCCCGGAACTCGCGGTACTTCTCCGCGATCACCGGCAGATCGTTGTCGATGACCGGCTGGTTGCGCCGCAGCGGCCGGACAACTCCTTGCCGCGGATGCGGAGGCGCTCCATGCTCGACCGAGGTCTCCGTCACGATGTTCCCGTCGGGGCGCGCGCTTGTACAGTTCGTTGCCCCGGCGGTCGAAGCCGACCTTCTCGGCGACCGCCATGAACACCGGGTACGGCTTCTCCCCTGTGAACTCCCCCGAATCGCTGGTTGCGGACCTCCTGGTCCGTCTTCCGCTTCAGGAAGAGGAGCGTGGTCAAGACGTTGACGTTGGCGTCAACGATGAACGTCTCCACCGGCAGTTCGATGCTCGCCAGGACCCAGCAATGCTCCAGGATGTACCGGCGGATCGCCTCGTCGGTCGGTCCCGGGTTGGACAGGATGCCGTTGGGCAGGACGATGCCGATCCGGCCGCCCGGCTTGACCCACTCGATCGCGCGCTGGATGAACAGCTGCTCGGGCGCCATGCTGCTCGGCTTGCTCGTCAGTGCTCTCCTCGATCTCGCCGGTCTCCTTGTTCCGGCCCCAAGACTTGGCGATGCCGTCGCGGAACGAGCCGAGGACCGACTCGTCGCTGATCGGGATGTCCGCGCCGAACGGCGGATTGGTCAGGAGGACGTCGACGGTCTTGCCGAGCGGGATCTTGTCGTTCGCCTCCTCGACGCCGGAGAGATGGCCGCGCGGGAAGCGCGAGGGAGTCCATGTGGAAAACGTTCCCTGTGGTCTCCGGCGAGCGTCATGATCGCCATGGTGGTCGCACGGACCAGGAAGGGATCGAAGTCCGCACCCATCAGGTGCTCGTCCGCGTAGTCCTGGAGCCGGTCGCCGGTACCGCTCCCGCTCCTCGTCGGTGTCCGGGAAGCCAGAGGTGTCGGCCTCCTTCTTCCAGGTATCGTGCAGGTGCTTGAGCGTGGCGTGAAGGAAGCCGCCGGTGCCGCAGGTCGGGTCGAGGACGGTCTCGTCTTCCTTGCGGGTCGAGGATCTCCACCATCAGATTGACGGCGCTGCGCGGGGTGAAGTACTGGCCCCGGTCGCCGCGCAGATTGGTGCCGACCAGTTCCTGGTAGGCGATGCCCTTGGCGTCGACGTCGGTGCCGCTCAGGTCATAAGGCGCGAGCTCGCTGACGATGAACGCCGAGCGCCCGGTCGGAGAGCGTGATCTCGTCGGTGGGCTTGAACACAGCCTTGTACTCGCGCCTTGACGTCTTCGAAGAGGTCCTTCGACCCGGTTGCTGATCGCCGCCCGGCCGTCTTCGCTCGAACATCTCCTTCAGGCCGGTGCGGAACCGGCCATGCCCGGTGCCCCGGCTGACCCGCTCGTCGTACATCTTGGCGAACAGCAGGTACAGGAACTGCCAGAAGGCCGCGTCCTTCGGCATGCCCTCGTTGCCGTGGATGTAGTTGTGGCAGCGGCGGAAGGCGATCTTGAGCAGCTCCGGGCTCGGCCCGGCGCAGCCGCTGGTGCGAGGCGACGGTCCGGCTGCCGAGGGTCCCGTCGGCGATTCCCAGTCACTGCGGTCCTCGAAGTCCGCGCCGAAGTCGCTGACCACCTTCTTGAGGAAGAAGAAGTCGTCCCCGTCCGTCCACATGCCGTCAAGGCAGCCCGGGCGGTCCTCGTTGCCCATGAGATCCTGGAGCTCGGCAAGGTCCTTCTCAGCCTGTGCCGGCTCGCGTACTTTGACCACGTTCTTGCCGCGCTTGGGCTCGGGCTTGCAGACTACGACCCGACGTAGATTCGCCGCGACATGCGCGGCTTCAGACTCGAAGATGGCGATATCGGCCTTCTTCGTCCGCTTGCGCGCTGCGCCTTCCTCGCTCACTGTGACCGGGAAGTCACGGGCCATGTCGTGCGGGTCGACGCCGTGCTCGTGCACAAGCGCGCGGGCGATCCGCTGCCTGACCCTCTCCTTGGGGGTCTCCTTGATCGCCTCACCGGTGATGTAGTCGATGACTTGGCCCTCCTCGAGGGCCGTGATCTGGGGCTGGGTGTCCTCCGGCGCAGGATCGTCGCCGTTGTCGGGCTGCTGCGGGAGGTCCAGGTCCAAGGTCAGTTCCTTCATCGACGTGCGACTTCTTCCATGTGCTCGATTGTGCGGGTGGCGCTCAGGCGGCAGGGAGCTCTTGGCAGGCGCTGCCTTGCCTGCCACCTGCGATCCTAGGGCCACGGTGGTGCGCCCGGGGTCAGCTCTCCGAGGGTTCGTTGCCGTCGTCCAACCGGACTGCCAGCGCGAGATCATCCAGTGATCCCTCGCCCGGTACAAACCAGCGGGTCGTCCCCTGCGCCGCGGTATCCACCCCGCCGGCCTCGACTCGCATTTTCCGCGCCAGGCCGCTCGGCGAGTACCACTGGTCGTCGCCGTGCCACTTCAGTGGCGTCCGGCGGCGCTTGTTGCTCCAGGTGGCCTGCGACCGGCGCGGGTCCGCGGCCAGCCATTCGGTCATGTCGCGACGCTCGGGCTTGCTGTAGGGCCGGTACTCCAGGACCGTGTCCTCTGGGATCCGGCCGGCGGCGATGAGTGTGGTCACGGCGTTGACCTGCCGTGCCGGGCTGTCGCCCTCGGAGACCTGGTACTCCGCGCCCAGAACAGGGGCGGGGCGGTCGGAGTCCAAGCCGCGCAGGACTGCCTTGACTACCCGCTCGATCCGCTCGGTGTTCCGAACGGCAGCGATGATATGGCTGGTCTTGCCGTATTCGCGGTCGATTGCCTCCAGCGACCAGGCGATGCTGTCCCGTACCAGATCGGGAACCTTTGCCAGTTCGACGTCCCAGTCGAAGGTCGGCTCTTCAATGCCGCGTGTATCCAGGAGGCGGAAGACGATATGGGTGACCAGCAGGTCGCCGTGGGAAGCAGCCGCCTCGGCACGGGAGAGCAGCCCGTCCCGGAGCGTGAGTAGGTGGGCACGAACCGCCCGCAGGAGCTGAACACAGCGCCATACCCGGTACACATTCGGCGAGGAGCCGAAGATCTCGTCGTAGACGCCGTCCACCCACAGGCCGCTGAGATGTTGGTCCCGCTTGGCCAGAGCTGCCAGCTGAGCATTAGGGCTGGTTGCTGCGAGAGCCTCCGCCGCTTCCGTCATGGTGCACCCGTGCTCCGGCTGCGGTGCGGCTTCGCCGCGCTTCATGACGTACGTGAGGTGCAGCAGCAGGGCGAAGTCGTCGCGCAGCTGCACCTGGCCCTTGTCGAGGGACTTGAAGTCGCGATCCTCGATGGGGTTCTGCGTGTTGGTAGTTGTGGTGACCTGGTCGCCGAATCCGGGGGGACAGTCCTCCAAGGAGATCAGGCGCACCATTACTCTGCCGATCTGCGCGCTGTCCGGGTCGGTCGTGTATGCCCTGTGCAGGGCGCTCACCGTTTGCGCGCCATTGACCACACTCACGCCGGTGAGCTGAAAGTTACCCACCGTACCGGGGATGGCCCGGCCGACCGGTTTGATTGTTTCGCAGAGCATGGTGATTCCGTTGCTGAAGTACCAGAAGTGCTCTGGTTGTTCGAGCAACGTGTTCCTAATCTTGATGTTGACGTCCGTCAGATCGAGGGAATCGCGGATGTTCCGGGCGAACAGGCCCCGGCGGTGCTCCCCGTAAAGATCTGCGAGGTCGGGAACGGTCATCGTGCCGTACAGGGCCTTGTAAGGTATCGACTCCTGCAGGAAGCCTTGCAGCTGGACCTTGGCATCAATGCGCGGGGCAGCCGCGTCCCCGAGGATGGCGCGGTGGAAGTCACGAAGATCGAGGACCTTGAAGTCGACCATCTCCTCGACCTGATTCAGCTCATCGACCTTCGCTTGGAGCAGGTCGCGGACGTCTGAGCTGATTGGTGTGGTGCGCATCAGCGCAAGCACCAGGGTGATCTTCGGAGTGCCCAGGTCGAAGGCTTGCTCGACTTGGGGGACGAACGGCTGGAACCGACTATTGAACTTGGTGTACTGGCGGTCCAGCAGCAGGCTCAGCCCATGGACCATCTTGTGGACCTCGGCTTCGCCGAACGCCCCGTTGCCCTTGTCGCTCCACTTGGCCTGGGTCAGGCAGATCCGCGGCTGCGACGACCGCAGTTCCACGGCGACGGAGTCAAGGCCGCGGTCGTCCTGGCCGTCGAACACGCTGACGGCGGCAGCGCGGTCGCTGCACGGGTGCTCGATCTGCACGGCGAGTGCGGCCAGGCCGCGACTCAGGAACGCCTGATGGCGCTGCGCGTCGGGCAGGCGTGCTTGGTCCGACATGTCGATGAGGTCCGTGAAGCGGTCCACAATCGCCTTGCGGACGTACCCGACATGCAGACTGCTCATGCGCCACTCCTGTCGAACTTCGCGTGGAAGGTTGACACTGTAGCCGTCTAAGTACCCTGCTGCATAAGGAGACTGACTGGCAGTCTGTGGCAGCGGCCTTCGCGGATCGCTCATGTCACCGGCTCCCACGTCAGAGGAGGATGGCCAGTCTTTCTCTGCGTGCCGTGCTTCCTCGCGCCGGCGCCGTCCTCCAGGGTTGGCTGACGGCATCACGGGCGACAGAGATCAGTACGACCGCACCCGGCTCCGCAGGCGCCTCGGTGCCCAGCCCCGCTCGGGACGCGGACCACATTGCAGCCCCGTCTTCGCCCCCGCAGCATAGAAATTTGGTGCCGGGGGATCTTCACCTGGTACTCGAAGCTCGCGTCTGTCCGCGGTGGCCGCAAGTTCCCTCTATCACTGCATTTCGGCCGTTCCAAATCGGCGATCTTCCGCATCCTGATTCCACTCGCCCGACACAGCGTCCCGTCCGTCGCCGTGTACCCAGCGAGTCACCGTCCCGATCGGGTCCGGTGTTGTGATGGTTGATCCCGGAGGTCGGCAGTGGTCCAGCAGCGAAACAAGCGTCCCGTCGTCGAGTCGGCCTTCCTTACGGTTGCGGACGCTGCGACGTATCTGGGCATCTCGGTGAACACCTTGTATGTCTGGCGCCATCGGCGGCAAGGTCCGCCGAGCTTTCGGATGGGCCCCGGCGGTCGCGTGATGTACCGCCGCGACTTGCTTGACGCGTGGCTGGCGGAGCAGCAGGCAGCAGATTCACGTTCGAACCCCGCGCTGAGCCCCCTCGCCATGGCGCCACAGCGCCATGCACGACGCGTGAGCCGCTGAGGTCGAGCCGAAACGGTGAAGCCCCCGCTTTGAACCGTCGAATCCGAGCCGAGATTTTCCGCGGCGTGCGGAATTTCTTGCCGAACGAAGTCGTCTGTGTGCTGAGCATCGCGCGATACAGCGCGCTGCAGCACGCCTGCACCACAGCAAGGAGACCCTAGATGGCGGGATACATAGAAGACCGGTGGCTGAAGAAGCGGCCGAACAAGGAGACGGGGAAGCGCGACCGTACCGAGCTCTGGGGAAAGCGGACCCGCTACCGGGTGAAGGGGATCCCTGGTGTTCAGGACCGGTCGTTCGACACCATCGCAGACGCCAAGCTGTGGCTGGCGGAAGCACAGACCGACTCCCGACGTGGAGAGTTCGTCGATGTCCGGGACGGGGAGATCACCTTCCGGGAGTACGTCGAGCAGCATTGGTGGCCGGCCCAGGTCCATCCCGCGCAGACGCTGGAGAGCATGCACTACCGCATCTGGGGGCACCTGCTGCCGCACCTGGGCCATATCTCGCTCCGCGACATCGGCACCGCCGAGCTGCGCAAGTGGTCCGCTGACGTGCAGCGCGAGGTCGGCGCTGGGACGGCGCACGTCGCCTGGATCTACCTCAAGGCGATCCTGCAGGCGGCAGTCGAGGACAAGCGCCTCTTCCGCAACCCCTGCAAGGGCAACAGCAGCATCAAGCCGCCCAAGCGCCCAGAGCGGAAGGCGCGGTCCTGGGACCTGCCCCGGGTCGAGGCGGTGCGCCGAGGACTTCCTGAGCGCTATCAGATCGCGCTCGACCTCGGCATCGGCTGTGGTCTGCGCCAAGGAGAGGCGTTCGCCTTCAGTCCGGACGATGTCTGCGGCGGCTCGATCCACATCGAGCGACAGATCCTCCGCCACCGCTCTCAGCTGTACTTCGGGCCGCCGAAGGGCGGCAAGGAGAGGGATGTCCCGCTGTCGGCCTCCCTGGCCGAGCGACTGCTGGCCCACCAGGACCGATTCAAGCCGGTACTCGTCACCCTCCCATGGCTCGACCCGGAGGAGCCCGACCTTCCGCGCGAGAAGCGGCGCACCATCACGGTGCCGCTGCTGGTCGCCACGACCCGGCTCGGCGCGATCAACCGCACCACCTGGAACACCAAGTCCTGGAAGCCGGCTCTGGCCCAGGCCGGAGTGATTCCGCCGCTGGCGAAGCCGGAGCCAGGGGCGAAGGCCGCCCGCGTCTGGGAGCCGAGCCGCGAACACGGCTTCCATGTCCTGAGGCACACCTACGCATCGGTGATGCTGGAGGCTGGCGAGTCCATCGTCTCGCTGGCGAACTGGCTTGGGCACTCCGACCCGGCCTTCACGCTGCGCACCTATACTCACTTCATGCCGCAGGCCGGAGCCCGGGGCCTGACCGCAATCGAAGCCTGGTTCGCCCGCGCGGCCTGAAAGTCCCCGAGAAGTCCCCGAGGGCTCGCCGTGGCCGAAAATGAGTCCAAAGCCGCAGGTCAAAGCATGATCATCGCCCATCCGGTCTGTACCCGGCGTACAGGCCGACTCGTCCGCCCCGCCCGCCCCGCCCACCCCGGCCCTGGCCAGAGCGGGTGGGGCGCCCTTGGGCGTGGCGCCGGCGAAGCAGGATCTCCGGTCTGGACAGCAGGTTGCACAAGGCGCCGCGGTACAGCAGCGGCACGACAACCGCACAGGCCCCAGCCAGCGCTTACGGCCACTGCCGCTGAGCTGTAGCGATGACGTCACAAGCCTGACAAGGTGGAAATCGGCTTCAGATGGCTCCGGGCAGTGGCCGCTCCGCCTCCATCAGGGCCTTGAACTGGGCGAGGTCGCCTCGCACGGTCTCCTCCATCGCGTGGGACTGGGCGAGGCCATGCGGGCCGCCGTAGACTCCCCGCACGGCCTGCGGGTCGTACTCGACGCGGACCTGTATTTGCGTGGAGCCGTTCTCCAGTGACCGCAGCGCGAAGGTGCCGCGTAGGTGGGCGGCGTCCAGGGTCTGCCAGTTCATCACCTGTTTTTCGCCGTGGTCACTGATCGCGGTCTCGAAGACCCGCTCGGCACCACCGACCTCGATGTCGCAGTGGGCGCGGTTGCTGCCATGTGAGTGCGCATGCCGCAGGCCCGCCACGAACTGTGGGTACTGGCTGACACGATGCAACTGCTCCCAGGCCACCTGGACCGGGACATCGACGTCGATCTGCTCCTCCAGCGTGGTCATTTCGCTCACTCCCCGTCGTCTTAGGGCCCGCTCTCGCTGCGAGTCGTCATGGTGTGCTGGACCTGCTCGGAGGTGACGTCCTCCAGTTGCTCCTGCCAGTTGCTCCTGCGCCTCGCTCTGCGCCGTGCGGCGCTCCGCGGCTGCGTCCGCCTGCGGGCTGACCATGGACAGTCGCGTCTCGCCGTCGGCGTCTCGCCGACGGGCGAAGGCTGGCCGGTGTTGGCACGCCGACACGTCCAGCCTGCGCCTCGTGCTGGGCGCGGGCAACTCAGCCAGGTCGAGGTCAGGGGTGCCCTCCATGCCCTCCGCCTCGTTGGCGGGGAGGTGTTGGCTCTGACCAGGCCATAAGCGTCAGGCTTGGCCGGAGCTTCGCGATCGGCATGCTGGCGGCGGATCTCGGCGTGCGCCTTCGGGCCGCATGGTGCACGGTCGAGGTATGGCTTTGATTGTGCTGCTCGACGTCGAGCCGGGGTTCGATGCTGACGCCCTGGACGACATCCTTGCCGTCCATGCGGTCGGGTCTGACTCCCAGGTCCCCGAGGATTCGCTGCCGGTGACGCTGTGTGGGCTGGACTCGGCCGCACTGGTGCAATTTCACTACGCGCCGCAGGGGCCGGGCGAGCCCTGGTATCCGCCGGCGCTGGAAGATCGGCGTTGTCGGGAGTGCGAGGCGGCGCTTATGCGGCTGTGACCGGCCGCCTCCACGAACGGGGCAGTGCCTGTCGTCCACCGCACGACAGTCCGATCCTCGGCAGCCACACTGGGATCAGGGGACCCCGAGGCAAGCGACGGCCCCCGCCCGTACCAGGGGCCCGGGTGGCGGCTGCAGAATGCGAAGGCGGGATGCGATGACCAGCTCCGGCACAACTTCGGACCGTGGCGACGCCCTGGTCCTGTTCGGGATCACCGGCGATCTGGCAAAAAAGATGCTGCTGCCCGCCCTCTACGAGCTGTCGCTCCAGGGCACCCTGCCCGACCGCGTCATCGGCGTCACCCATGGCGGCTGGAGCCTGGAGCGGCTGCGTCAGCACGCCCGCGAGAGTGTTGCTGCTCGCGAGCCGCTCGACGAGGCGGCCTTCGCGCGCTTCGCGGGGAGGCTGCGGCTGGCGACGATCGACTACGACGTCCCCGAGAGTTTCCAGGCCATCGCGGCGGAGGCCGAAGGCTGCCGGCTGGTGGCGCACTATCTCGCCATCCCGCCCGAGCTGTACGCGCGCGCCGCCGAACTGCTTGCGAAGGCGGGGTTGAACACCGGGGCGCGGCTGGCCGTCGAGAAGCCCTTCGGGCACGACCTCGCCTCCGCCCGCCAGCTGGAGTCCGAGCTCACCCGCTACTTCCCTGAGGAGCAGCTGCTGCGGGTGGACCACTATCTCGGCAAGGACGCCGTCGCGAACCTGCTCACCTTCCGGGTCGCCAACACCCTGCTGAACGCGGCCCTGCAGCGCCCGTTCGTGCGCAGCGTGCAGATCACTCTGGCCGAGGACTTCGGCGTCCAGGACCGTGGCGGCTTCTACGACAGCACCGGTGCGCTGCGCGACGTCGTCCAGAACCATCTGCTGCAGGCGCTGGCGTACTTCGTGATGGAGGCGCCGCGCACCGGCAGCGCCGAGGACATCCTGGACGAGCGCGCCCGCGCGCTGAAAGCGGTGCGGACGGTGCTGCCGCAGGACTACGTCCGGGGCCAGTACGCCGGGTACCTGGACGTCCCCGGTGTCCGGCCGCAGTCGTGGACGGAGACCTACGCGGCGCTGCGGACCTGGGTCGATACCGACCGCTGGGCCGGGGTGCCGTTCACCGTGCGGACCGGCAAGGCGCTCGCGGTGACCACCACGGAGATCGTCGTCGAGCTCCAGCGGCCCACGCCCGGCTACCACCACACCGCCTGTACCCAGGAGATCACCCCGGACCTGATCCGGCTGCGGATCAGCCCCCGGCCCGGCGCGGACTTCCACCTCTTCGCCCAGCGCGGGTCGGACCCCGCCCAGGTCGAACCTGTCTCTGCCACAGCGGACTTCACCAGCCTCAGCGGCGACAGCGCGGCCTACCAGCATGTCTTCGCCGCAGTGCTGAGCGGTGACACCAGCCGCTTCGTCAGCATGGCCATGGTCGAGGAGAGCTGGCGCATCGTCGGCGACCTGCTGGATGCCGACGACCGGCCGTTCGGCTACGCGCCCGGCAGCGACGGCCCGGAGCAGGCTGCCCGGCTG
Source organism: uncultured Actinomycetota bacterium (assembly GCA_963743515.1). Taxonomy (GTDB): domain Bacteria; phylum Actinomycetota; class Actinomycetes; order Streptomycetales; family Streptomycetaceae; genus Streptacidiphilus. The sequence goes on along the minus strand of CAVUQN010000019.1, from coordinate 116,271 downwards.
GCCACCGACCACCGCTGGCTTCCGCTCGACGCGGACGCGGGCTGACCCGCCGCCCCTGTCGCGCAGGCCCGCCGACCCCGGCGGCATCCGCGCTGCTCGGCGGGCTCGACCGTATTCCCTGGGGTGGCCAGGACCCACCATGATGGGGTGCAGCCGGGCCTCACGGACCAGCCCCTGGCGGATTGGTGATCGAATGGCGAGCCAGCAGGTCACGCCGGGCGCCCTCGGAGTCGGCTGCGCCAAGGCGTCTCTGGGCTGCGTCATGGTCCTGTTGCCGCTGCTCATCGTCGGGTACTTCGTCATCGCCGCGTTCACGCACACCGGCCAGTCAAGCCGGCCGTGCCACTCGTCCTCGTGCTCCAGTGGCAACGGAATTGGGGGCGGTAGCGGTAGCGGTAGCGGTGGCGGAGGTGGGGGCGGGAGTGATGGCGGCAGCGATGGGGGTGACGGCGGCGGCGATGGCGGAGGCGGCGGCGACTGACGTCCTGCGTCGATCCGGCTATCGACGTGCCGAGCGCGGTGAGGTTGTCGACGCCCAGGGTGGCGGTCACCCGGAGGCGGGCCGCCGGGCCAGGCGCATCCGGACGTGGGTCACTGCTCGTCCTGGGGCGCGTCAGCGGGGTTGGGCAGGCAACGCGGGCAACTGCACGGCGGGAAGACCTGGGTGAGTCCGGGGGAGGGGAGCGGACTCGGGTCGACGTGCGGAAGTTCGGTCTGCTCGCCGGTGGTTGCGTTCAGCAGGTACACCGTGAGAGTCATTCGGCTCACTCCACACACCCGGTCTCGGTGGCGGTCGCGGGGTCGATCCGATGCGCCGCGTGAGCGGCCTCCTCCAGCACGGCCGAGAGCCGGTCGAGGGCCGCAGTCGCGATCGTGCCCAGGCGGACGCCGTACCCGCCGTGCGGCATCGGCCGCACGGCGCCGGCTGTCACCGGGAGCTGGAGCCGGTGCATGACGCCGAGGAACCGCAACTGTGCTGCGTAGGCGGCTTGGGAGTGGTCGCGGGCCGAATCCGCCGTCGGTCCCATCCCGGTCTGATTATCCATCAACTTACGCTCCTGGCTCCGGGGCTATCACTGTCCGTGTTCCAATGGTTCCGCAGCGATTGGTGAGGGAACAGGATTTACCGGGGACAGGGGGGATCTGTCCCGACTCGAAGGCCGGTCAGTTCCACCAGTTCCACCAGTTCGACTTCGGCACGAAGGAGTTGCCTTGGTTCGGCGAAGCGCATCCCGACTCGGTCACACGGCGGACACCACGGCCGCCGTGTTCGGCAGGCTTCTGAGGCGGCTCCGGGAGACGGCGGGGCTCACGGCCGACGCCCTTGCGCTGGCGATCGACTTCGACCGGTCGATGGTCACCAAGGTGGAGGCGGGCACTCGCGCCCCGTCTGAGGGCTTCGCCGTGGCCTGCGACCGGATGCTGGAGACTGGCGGTCTGCTGGCCGCCATGTGGGCGGAGATCGACTGGACGGCGCCCAAGAACCATCCCAACTGGTTCGAGCGTCGGGCGGCCCTGGACGAGAAGGCTTCCGCGATCAGGGTGTTCGGGTCCGATGTGTTGCCGGGACTGGTCCAGACCGATGCCTACGCCCGGACGCTGCTGCGCCGCGAATCCGCAGACAACCTGGACGGACGCGTGGCGGCCCGCCTCGGTCGGCAGGACCGATTCCTGGACGAGGACGGGCCGCTGCTGATCGTGGTACTGAACGAGACCGCCGTCCGGCGGTCCGTCGGCGGTCCGGCCGTGATGCGGCAGCAGTTGCAGCACCTGCTCACCATCGGCAAGCAGTCGAACATCTGCATCCAGGTGGCGCCGATCGACTTCCCGGATCTCAGGCCGCCGGACACGCCGCTCTCCCTGATCACCATGCCGGACGGGGCGGAATGGCTCTACAGCGAGTCTGCCGAACGCGGCTACCTGAACGACGACCCGTCAATTATCAGCAAGTACCGGCAAATCTATGATGTGCTTTCCGCGAGTACGCTCAACCAGCGCGACTCGGCCCAGTGGATAAGCGAAGTAATGGAGAGGCACGGTCATGAGTACTCCCCTCGACCTGACTCAGGCCAAGTGGCGCAAGAGCACGTACAGCGGCCAGAACGGCGGCGACTGCATCGAAGCGGACCACGTATCGTTCGGCGACATCGTCCCCGTGCGTGACAGCAAGGACGCTTCGGGTCCGGTGTTGGCCTTCTCTCCTGCCGCCTGGTCGGCCTTCGTGAACGCGGTGAAGTCCGGCGAGCTGCCCAGCCTCTGACCGGCTCAGGTCGCACGCGGCGGGGACGCCGACGCCGAGGAGTCCTCGTGGCGGTCCGCTGCGGGGCGCGGGCGGCGTCCCGTGGAGGGCCACGGCGGAGGCGCGGCGAGAGCCGGGGAGCGGCCTGCGGGTTCTGGGACCCATGGTCCGGTCGTCGGTGCTGGCTGGATCTACGAATGATCACGTGCCGACGGATCTTCGCGCTCGGCTGGCGGCCGACCCGGCCCCGAGCGTCCGGGCGACGCTCGCCCAATGGTGGCCCTACACCCGAATCAACACGTCGGCGCCTGCTCACAGACGCCGACGGCACGGCGCGCGCAGCAGCGTGCGCAGCCTACTACCGACGGTTGCCTCCCCGTCCTGCCTCCCGATCTGGTCCCGGCTGACGATGGACGGACCGCTGCCACCCGCTCGGACCATCTGCGTCTGTTCGTTCCTGTGCCGCGCGCTTTCAGATCGCCCTTCGCTGTCTCCTCCGCGCGGCCAAGAGACGCAGGGACCGGTAGGGGCCGGCGGGAGTCGGTTGGTCGACCCCAAGCTGTAGGGGCGGCGTTCAGCACGGCCGCCCCTACGGTGGTACCTGTCGCTACGGTGTCCTGCCCGGTGCTTCGCTCGGGCTGATCCCGCGGATTCGGCCGACGCCGAGTCCGACGACGCTGCGTCCGTCGACGCGAAGTCAGTCGACGTTGAGCGCGTTGTCGCCGACGACGAAGGAGGTCTGGCCGTTGCCGGTCTCGCTGCCGGTGAACTTCAGGGTGACGCTCTGGCCGATGTACGGGGCCACGTTGAAGGTGTACTCGGTGTAGCCGTTGCCCGCGTTCAGGTTGGACAGGGTGTCGAGGGTCGTGAGCACGGTGCCGCTGGAGTTGAGCAGCTGGATCTTGAGCGTGTCCTGTGCCTGGCCGCTGGTGTTGGCCGTGTCGATGTGGATCCAGGTCGACAGGGACGCGGTCTGGCAGGTCGACGGGATGGTGACGGTCTGGGCGAGGGTGTCGGTGTGGACCTTGCCGTAGCCGTCGAGCCAGGCGTCGTAGTCACCGGTGTAGGCGGGCTCGTCGGAGGTGTCGCTGTTGAGCACTCCGGACGTCGAGGTCCACGGGGTGATCGCCCCGGTGGAGAAGCTCGGGTTGACGATCAACTGCTGCGCGGTGCAGCCGCTGCCCGAGGCGCTGATCGTCCAGGTGAAGCCGGCCGATCCGGAGGCGCCGGTGGTGTCATCGGCGGTGATCTTGACGCTGTAGGTACCGGCTGTGGTCGGCGTGCCGGAGATCAGGCCGCTGGCCGAGCCGATCGACAGGCCGGGCGGCAGGCCGGTCGCCGTGTACGCCAGCGACTGGCCCGAGGCCGAGTCGGTGCCGGAGATCTGCAGCGAGGCGGCGGTGCCGACGGTGCCGGACTGGTTGCTGGGAGTGGCCACCGTCACCGTGTCGGTGCCGCCGGCCGGGCTGACCTGGTAGGAGAACGCGGCCGAAGCGCTCGCGCCGGTGGTGTCGGTGGCCGTGACGACCACGCTGTCGGTGCCCGAGGTGGTCGGCGTGCCGGAGATCAGACCGCTGCTGCTGATGGACAGGCCGGCGGGCAGGCCGGTGGCCGAGTAGGTCAGCGTCTGTCCGGAGGCCGAGTCGGTGCCGCTCAGCTGCAGCGAGGTCGCGGTGCCGACGGTGGCGGCCTGCGTGCCGGGGTTGGTGACCGTCACGGTGTTCGCACCGCCGGTCGTGCTGCCGTTCCAGATGTCGGAGATCGGCGACAGTCCGGCGCTGCTGCCGGCCTGGGGCAGGGCGTACATGGCCTCAAGGGTGGCCAGCAGGTTGTAGTGGTTGACGGTCTCGTCGTAGGTGCCGGGCTTCACGCCCTGGCCCACGATGATCGTCGGAACCTGGTTGTTCTCGGTGTAGTCGTCCTCGTCCCAGGTGACGATCAGCAGGCTGTTGTGCGTCTGGGCCCAAGTGGCGTACGAGGAGATGTTGGTGTTGAGCCAGCTGTCGGACTGCTGGATGGTGCCGTCGTGCTCGTCGTCGTCGAGGTTGGGGATGACCCAGGAGACCGTCGGCAGGCTCGCGTAGTTCGAGGAGCTGGGGAACGACGTGAACGGCTGCTGGTCGGCGGCCGGGATGTTGCTGAAGTTGACCCAGGGCGAGTGCTTGCTGGCGTACTCCCCGGACGAGCAGGTGGAGGAGCCGGCCGACGGCAGACCCTCGGAGTAGCCCTTGAACGTGTCGCCCGCAGCCAGCAGTTCGGAGCCGAGGTTGGCCGTGTTGCCCTCGGCGAGCGGGCACTCGTCGGAGGTCAGTCCGAAGGTGTTCCCGGCGAACAGGGCCAGGTAGTTCGGGTCGCTCGGGTGGGTGACGGCGAAGTAGGAGGTCATCGACGCGCCCTCGCCGGCAAGGGCGTTGATGTAGGGGGCGTCGGCCGTGTTGCCGATGACGTCGGAGTAGGAGTGGTTCTCCTCCATCACGACGACCACGTGCGCGGGTGTGGGCAGAGAGCTCGCGGTGAGCTTCATCGGGGCAGGGGCGGATGCATGGTGGCCCGGCACCACGGCGAAGGCAGTCGCGGTCATGGCTGCCACCACCGGCACGAGGACGCGGGCCCGAAGGCGACTGCGCCCGCGCTGCAGGGATCTGAGATTCATGGGTTCTCCACGATGGATGCTGCGAACAAGGGATACCGGTTGCCACGCTGCAACCAGGGCATGCGAGTACAGCGGGTACGCGTGGCGGACCCATTTGGTCTGGCAACGAGGTTGGGGGCTGAACTGACCAGCGACGGTGAACACGGCGTATGGCGCATGCCGCCGGAGGATTGCTGGCGGTGAGAGCTGCCGGCCGACTGCCGGAGACGCCGCACAACGGACCCGCGCGGTGACAGCGCGCGGGTCCGGACGGGCACCTGCGCGCAGCACCAATATGCCGATGCCGTCCTTGCCATGACAAGGCCGGTCCGGCGTTAACAGTTCAGAGTCGGAGCGAGTTCGGAGCGGGAACGCGTACGGAGTGGGGGCGAGTTGGGAGCGTTGCAGGCCGCACGGCGTCAGAACTCCCAGCGCACCCCGTACTGTCCGGGTCCGGTGTCGAGTGCGACGAGGACGGCGCGGTGATGGTCCACCACCTCCAGGCGCCGCTCGATGAACTCGGCTCCCTCACCTTCCGGCGCCCAGAGTTGAGTGCAGCGCGACGGCAACGCGGGTGCGGTGAACTCCACTTCGAGAACGTACTCACGCACGGACGATCTGAAGCGTCGTCGGTGCTGGTCGGACGGCGGGCCTGGAGACCGTTCGACCAGAGCGTATTCCGTCACCATCGTCTCGCCACGGGCCAAGGCCCGGGGGAAGAGCAACTCGGCGGCCATCAGCTCGGCATCCGGGTCGGTATGGACCGTCCCCAACCCGCAGCCGCGCAGTGGCTGCACCAGGGGCAGCGGATGGCCGGGGCCGTGGCGGTGGTGGAACAACGTCCAACGGTCCGGGCCGTCGGCAGTGGCCCGCACCACCTGACGCACCCAGACCCGCGATATCCGACCGGCCGCGTCCATCTCCACGCGCTCGTGCAGGGACAGCCGTCGCAGTGAAGCCTCCCAACGCGTATCGACCTCGCGCAGCGCCCGGTCGACGGATTCGGAGGGCCACATCGTGCCGATCTCGCTCAACTCGACCGGCGCGCGCCGGTCGCGTGATCGCGCCGGTGCGAGCAGCACGGCCAGCGCGCCGTCGCCGAGGCCCAGCAGCTCCTCCAGCGCGCGCAGCGCCACCAGCGAACCCCGGCGCTCGGGCCGACTACGACCGGACTGCCAGTAGCTGAGCGTCGCCGGACTGAGCACGACCCCGCGCTCGCCCAGCCGGTCCCGGATCCGACTCAGACTCAGCCCGCTCCCCCTGATGGCGACGCGCAGCGCCTCGGCGAACGGCCCGGTCTCAAGCAAGCGGTCGAGCTCCCGCCGGAGCGGGACCTGCGCCGGTGTTTCTGCCTGCACTCCCGCCACGCTCCATCCGATCGACCACTGACCGATCCAGTTATCACACACCCTCAGGCAGGAGATCAGAACCGGTTCCAGGCCCCAACATGGCGTCATGGTGAACATCAGGGTCTGCGCGGCGCGACGTGCGGAGGACCCTTCTCCCGCCCGGGGCGACTGGCCCGCAGTGCCGCGTGGTCGCCGGCATCGGACCGAGCGTCGTGGCCACACGTTCCCCGGCTGTGGCTGTGGCTGTGGCTGTGGCAACGGCGGCGCCGTGGGTGCGATGCCGCCGCACGTCGCTGCGTCCGGAGCGTTCAGAGCTTCCGGAGCCGAGCGAACCGGCCGACGGCGACCGCGATCGACAGCCACAGCGGCAGCGCCGCCAGGAGGAGGTGGCTCCACCACAGGTGCTGGTGGCGATCGGTGAGCGCGACAACGATGTCCGTCACGCTCACCGCCGGCAGCAGCACGAAGAGGACGAGCAGCAGCAGTCGCCTACGGCCACGTGGCAGCGTCATGAATCAGGGCCCAAGCCGACTCGACTGTCCGCGCCGGGTCCGCCGGCGGCGTTGACGCCGGCGACGATGCCGACGACGAGGGTGTCCAGGCCGCGCTTGATGCGGTCCACGTCCCAACCGCGCTCGGTGCGCTGGTAGTCGAACAGCCCCGGCGTGAACGCCATCAGGAGCAGGTCCGCCAGGTAGGCCGCGTCCACGGTGGGGTCCAGCTCCGCGACCATTCCGACGACCTGTTCGTGGTGCCGGCGGAACGGGCCGCTGTGGTAGCGCCCGGCCGGTGCGCTCGCCTCGGCGAGCAGCAGCAGCTCGCGGTTGTCGTCGACGAGATCGGCCAGGCCGTGCAGGAAGGCGCGCAGCCGGTCGTCTGCGGACGGGGTTCCGTTCTCGCAGTGGCGGGCGAACGCCTCCTGGAAGCGGTCCTCGTTGTCCGAGATCAGGGCGTAGACCAGCCCCGCCCGGCTGTGGAAGCGCCGGTAGACCGTGGCGACCCCGACCCCGGCCTCCTTGGCCACCACGTCCAGCGACAGATTGGCGAGGCCGTCCGCCTCGAGCAGGCGCCGGGCGGCGTCGAGGATGCGGAGGCGGTTGCGGGCGGCGTCGGCCCGCTCGGTTGGGGCGGTCATGAGCAGCAGCGTAGCCGACGTAGTGGAGAGTTCTCCGGTTACCCCTTGAGAAACGGAGAGCTCTTCGCTTAGGGTTGCGGCAAGCCAAACGGAAGGTTCTCCGGTTGGCAGGCTTGGCTCCAACGTGCCCTATCCACAAGGAGATTCACCTATGACTGCCACCACGGCCACCACCACCGCTCCCGTGCTCAACGGGCAGCTGATCGGCATCACGTACCACGCGATCGCCGCCGTGCGGGATCGGATGCTCGCGGCCTCGGGGCTGACCTTCCACCAGTCCGTGGCCCTCAAGGCTGCCGTCGACGGGCTCGACCGGGCCGGCGCCGTCGACCGGTTGCGTACGACGGTCAAGCTCGGCGAGCCGGAGATCCATGCCCTGTTCGACGAGCTCGTCGAGGCCGGGTTGCTCGACAGCACCGGCACGGCCCTCAGCGACAAGGGCGAGCAGGTCCAGCGAGGGTTCACGGAGGCCGTGGCCGAGCTGGCCGAGCGGCTGTACGGCGACCTGCCGGTGACCGAGCGCGAGATCGCCGCCCGCGCGCTCGCCCATGTGACCGCGAAGGCGAACGCCGAATTCGCCGACCAGTAGTCGAGGCCAGTAGTCGAGACCAGTGGTCGAAATGGGCCGGTAGGCGTGCCGATGTCGGGATCAGGCGCATGGCCGACGGATCCACGGATGCGGTAGACAGGGGCCCTTCACTGCCTGCCTGACTCCGGGGGTCCACCATGGCCGACGCACGGCCGCTGCTGCTCATCGATGTCGACGGACCGCTCAACCCGTATGCGGCGGAGCCGGAGGAGCGCCCGGACGGCTTTGCGCTGCACCTGATGCGCCCGGTGGGCTGGGAAGAGCCGCTACAACCGTTGCCGGTGTGGCTCACGCCCGAGCACGGGCCGCAACTGCTGTCGCTGCCGTTCGAGTTGGTCTGGTGCACGACCTGGGAGGCCGATGCGAACGAGTGGATCGGTCCGCGCGTGGGGTTGCCGGAGCTGGAGTACATCTCCTTCGAGGACATCGATCCCCGGGACGTCGACGAGAGCCTGTACTTCAAGACGCCGACGGTCGTGGAGTGGGCGCGGGGGCGGGCGTTCGCCTGGATCGACGACCAGGTGACCGATGCCGACCGGGCGTACGTCGCCGACCGCCACCCCGGCCCGGCGCTGCTGATCACCGTCAACCCCAGCACCGGGCTGCTCCCGGAGCACGTCAGGCGACTCGCGGAGTGGGCCGCCGGACTGGAGCAGCACCCGGCCGGGTGAGCGCACGCGGCAGTCGGGCGTCGGGTTCCGGACCATGTTGTGCCGGAGCTGTGAGCGGCGACGCGGAGAACTTCCCGGGGGAGTCAGGCCCAGGGCGACACGGCGGGCGGGTTGGGCAGGCGAAGCCGGCGGTCCCGGGTGGGCGTGCGGCGGGCGGGTCGGGTGGGTCACGTGGCGTGAGGGGCCGGAAAGCGTGCCCCGGTCGACCTGGGCTTGGCTCTCCGGCGCTGGTCGGCGCTACGCTCCGAAGGCTGTCCGAAGGCTGCCGGACAGCGAGCGACCGACGACCGACCGAGGGGGTTCCCCGTGGCTGTGCTGGCTGTGACGGGCCACCTCCACCTCACCGGACCGACTGTGTCGCTGGTCCGCGCCGCGCTGCTGGAACTGCTGCGGGCGAGGGCGGCGGAGGGCAGCCTGACGGGCATTTCATGCATCGCCAAGGGTGCGGACAGCCTCTTCGCCGAGGCGGTGCTCGCGGTCGGCGGCGAGCTGGTCGCGGTCGTCCCCTCGGAGGACTACCGGGCGTCGACGGTCGAGGCTGACCACGCCGAGGTCTTCGACGGGCTGGTTGCGGAGGCGTCGGGAGTGATCGTGATGCCCTTCGACCACGCCGGGTCCGAGGCCTACGCCGCCGCCAACGCACTGCTGCTGGAGCGGGCGGACGAGCTGGTGGCGGTCTGGGACGGCGTGCCCTCGACGGTGCGCGGCGGCACCGGCGACATGGTGGAGCATGCCCGTGCTGCGGGCGTCGCCGTGGTCCGCGTCTGGCCGGACGGCGCGGCACGCGGCTGAGCGGGTGCACGCCGATCGCCCAGAGGGGAATGAAACCCGCTGGAGCTGTATCAATTAAATTGATACAGTTGGAGCATGGCAGAGAACGAGAAGTATCCCGTGGGGGCTGGGCCGTCTGTGCGCGTCAGCATCTCGATCCCTGAGGGCACGGCCGATGCGATCCGTGACATGACGGGCAAGCGCGAGTTCTCCGCTTTCATCGCGGAGGCGGTGGAACGCACGATCCGTCGTCGGTTGCTGCGCGAAGACCTGGACCGATACCAGGAGGAGCACGGCCGATTCACCGAAGAGGAACTCGCCTGGGCACATGCGGCGCTGCTGGGTGAGGGTGACGCTTCCAGCGGGCACGCCGCGTGAGGGGCAGTAACTCCGAAGGGGGAACGCTGGTCCTCGACTCGGCCGGCCTCTCTGGCTACGTCGACCAGAGTGCAAAGGTGATGGCCGTGCTGGAGCTTGCCGAACGCCAGGACTTCGAATTGGTCATGTGCGCGGTCACCCTCATCGAGGCGACCCATGACCGCACTCGTGCTCCTCGGCTGAACTGGGTGCTTTCCCGCATCAGGGTCGAGCCCGTCACCCTTGAGAGTGCGCGAGCCTCCTCCGCCCTGCTGCGAGCGGCTGGCCTGTACGGGCACAAATATGCCATCGATGCGATGGTCGCCGAAATGGCGCTGCGCCAACCCGGGCCGGTGTCGATGATTACCTCTGACGTGGACGATATGGCGAAGCTCTGTCCGCGCGGCGTGCGGCTTGTGGCGGTCTGACCCGGCGAGGCTCGTGCGAGGGTGGCCCGCCGGGCCTGCCCGGGGCCGTGGCGGTGCGTCGGTCCCGGGCAGGCGCGGAGTGTTGCTAGGGCGTCAGACCTGGGGGCCGGCCGGGTCGCTGTAGCCGGGGGTGGCGAAGAGCCGGTTCTGCGGCACGGTGGTGGTGCTGGGCGCCGTCGGCTGGGTCTGCGGGCCGTGGATCAGCTCCTCGGCGGCCGCCCAGCTCCAGACCTCCACCAGGGCGTTGGGCACGAGCTGGACGACGTGCGAGGGCGCGTAGTAGTGGTACCCGTAGTCGAGGCGGGCGTTGTTGTGGGCGTCGACCAGCGGCTCGCTGGTCGCGGTCTGCGGGGTGACGATCAGGCCGGTGTGGCTGGCCTCGCCGTTCGGGCCGGCGTAGGTGACCACGATGTCGCCGGGCTGCGCGAGCTGCGGCTGGTCGCCGATGTCCTTGCCGATGCCGGAGTCCGTCAGGTAGTCGGACAGGTTGTGGTACTGCGGCAGCGGCGAGATCAGCAGCAGGTCATAGACCTCGCCGTTGGGCGCGTGGTAGGTGAAGTAGTCCGACTGGGGGTCGTTCGGGCCGAGACCGGGGATCAGGCCGGCGGCGGCGAGCGAGCGGGCCACGAACTCGGCGCACTGGTAGTTGTCCTGGCCGCTGCCGAACGCCACCGGGGTGCTGTCGTTCCACGCCGTCCAGTTCCAGTGGGCGTTCGCGTAGTTCACCTCGATGTCACGCATCGCCGTGTCCACGATGGAGTCGCGGGCCACGGTGGAGTGCGCCTTTGCCGGGGCGGAGCTCGCGGCAGCGGTGCTCGGCTGGGCGGCGAAGGCCGGCGCGCTGAGTACGGGGGCACTGCCGACGAGGACTCCACCGAGGATCGCGGCGACGGCCAGACGCCTACGACGTGTCTGCTGCATCATTCATCCCTGCTGTTAAGGGGTTGGTCGGGTGGGACCGGGTGAACTCGCAGCCCTGTGGAGCAGCTGAGACACACCAGTCCCACCTTGAACACGTCTGACAGGGGCTCAGGGTTTCACCTGACACGAACTTTCTTGCGAATCCATACGCTTTCAGGTCGCAACGGGCCGCCCTGGCCTGAAAACTGTGCGAACGGTCGTGCTAATATCTCACTGATCACCGGCCGATCCTGGAGGACGTGGCATGGATGTCGCTGCGGCAGCTGTCCGATCAGCTCTCAATGGCACGTCGCTGGTCTCGAAGCGGCTGGCGGGCAAGGGGGCGCTGCGACTGTTCCGGCTCCCACGGGGGAGGAGCCGGATGCGCTCTGGGGAAAGGCTGGTGATGGAGCGTGCGCGGACGCGGACGATCGACGCCAACGGCCGGCCGGTGGTGGTGTACGAGTGGGGCGACGGTCGGCGGCCGGTGCTGCTGGTGCACGGCTGGGAGTCGCGCGGATCGCGGCTGTCGGCCTTTGTCGACGCCCTGCTGGAACGCGGCTGCAGCCCGGTGGCCTTCGACGCACCCGGTCACGGCGACTCCGAGGGCGCGACCACCACCGTCCTCGAATACCGCGACATCATCACCGAACTGCATGCCGAGTACGGTGACTTCGAGGGGGTGATCGCCCACTCGCTCGGAGTGGCCGGCGCCTTCCTCGCGCTGCGCGGCAGCGTGCGGGCGGGTCGGATCGCCACGATCGGCGGCGTCGCCGAGTTCGGCCTGGTGGTGGACGCCTTCTGTGCGGCGCTGCGGCTGCGCGCGCCGCTGGCGGGGGAGTTGCGCCGACGGATCGAACGCGAGATGTTCCCCGGCGAGGCGGACATCTGGAACCGCTTCTCGACGGTGCACCGGCCGGAGGAGGTCGTGCTGCCGATCCTGGTCGTCCACGACGAGGACGACGACACGGTCTCGCCGGACCAGGGCCGGCAGATCGTGGCCGCGTACGGCGACCGGGCCCGGCTGGTCAGTACGCGCGGCCTCGGCCACCGGCGGATCCTGGTCGCCCCGGCCGTGGTCGCGGAGGTGCTCGACTTCGTGACGGCGCGGACCGCCGGAGAGGCGGACGGGGAGGCGGCCGAGGTCGCGGTGCGCTGAGGCTAGGCGCGCCGAGGCGCGGCGCGCGTCCGGCGGCGCTGGATATGTGGCGCGGGCTGCGCGGCGGCCACGCGGTGCCGGCTATGCGGCGGCGGCCGGGTCCGGGGGGACCAGGGACGGATCGGTCGCCGCCCAGCGCAGCCGGCTGCGGACGGCCTTGGCCGCCTTGCCGTAGCTGCTCGGGTCGTCGTGGAGGACGGACTCGGCGTTGGCCGTCTCCAGGAACGCGACCAGCTCGAACGCCAGTTGCGGGGTGTCGGTGTCGGGGGTCACCTCGCCCACGGCGCGGGCCTCGTCGATGGTGCGCTCGATGAAGTCCACCCACGACCTGCGGGCGTGGGCCAACGCGTCGCGCACCGGGCCGGGGCGGGCGTCGAACTCGGCCGTGACCGAGTAGAAGAAGCAGCCGCCGGGGAAGACCCGCTGCTGCGAGTAGGCGATCCAGTTGTCGCAGAGCTGCCGGAGCCGGTCGAGGCCGGGCGGGAGGTCGAGTGTCGGCCTGACCACGTGCTCGGTGTAGATCCTGATGGCCGCGCGCACGGTGGCGAGCTGTAGCTCCTCCTTGGAGCCGAAGAGCGCGAAGACCCCGCTCTTGCTCAGCTCCAGCTCACCGGCCAGCCGTCCCAGCGAGAGGCCCTCCAGGCCCTCGATCGAGGCGATCTGCACGGTCCGGTCCAGGACCAGCCGCCGGGTGCGGTTGCCGCGTTCGACCCGGTTGTCCTTGCGCTCCCCGGCCATCCGCCGCCTCGTCTCTCTGACCCCTTGTCGGCCCTCGCCGGATCCTGGCAGGACCCGTGTCGGACCCTGGCCGGACCCGTGTCGGGCTCGGTCGAACCCCTCGCCGAACCCCTCGGGGCGGTCGCCCCGGGGTTCATCATGGTACTGAGTGGACGATCGTGCGGACACTGTGCCCGCTGTGGCGCGGCACACCGTCGGGGTGGGATCGGCCAGGCCGATGATCATGGCTATTCATCGGATGTATCCACGGGTTTGATGAGGGAATGGCCGGGGTGCGGTTCCCCGGGCCGACCGCGCTCCGGCGGGCCTGTCGCCGCCGCAGGTCGGATGACTCGCCCCGCTGCCGCCGCCCGGCCACTGACAGGCCCGCATGTGCCCCGGGTGTGCGTGGCCACGGCCGTCCGTCAGGTGTCGTCCCGGTACAGACCGGTTGACGAGGAATCAGTTCGCCCTGGAGCTGGATGATTTCGATCTTCGCTGCTCATGGCCCATGGGGGCCTTTCGGTACGCATCACGTTTTAGATTCGTCCGATGAGTGGTCTTGTCGAGGCGGCGGGTTGCTCGTAGTGTCCTCACCATCCGGCCGTGAGGACGCACGGCCGACAAGGCGTCCGCATGTCTGTCTGCCTACACATCGAGAACATTGACCCGACGTCAACTGCTGCCCGCAGTCGGGGCAACGACTCCGATCAGCATCCCCGCCCGCCCCCGGAGGCGGTTCCCCCCAACACACCACCACCCAGCTTCGTGATTGGAATGCCATGAGAGTGACAGGTCGTCTGCAGTCGGCCGTAGTGGTCGCGGGTGCGTCCCTGCTGCTGGCCGCGTGCAGCTCCAGCGCGGGTACCACGGCCGGCTCGGGCTCGTCCGGGTCCGCGTCCGGGCAGATCACGATCGGTGTCGATCTGACCTACAACAACACCGCCTTCTGGGCCGCCTACATCAACTACGAGAAGCAGTACGCGGCTTCGATGCACATCAAGCTGATCGGCCCGCTGCTGGCGGGCGCGGACGCGAGCGAGCAGAACACCCAGATCGAGGACCTGGTCAACGAGGGCGCCAAGGCCATCGTGGTGAACCCGGAGACCGCGACCAGCCTCGGCCCGGCCATCGCCTACGCCTCCGCGCACCACGTCCAGCTGGTCACGGTGGACACCGTCGTCGGCGTCGGCCACGTCTACATGGTCGTCCGGGCCTCGAACACCACCTACGGCCAGGACGCCTGCGCCTATATCGGCTCCAAGGCCACCTCCGGCTATGTGCTGGAGCTGGAGGGCGACCTGACCTCCTCCAACGGCGCCGACCGGAGCAACGCCTTCGACTCCTGCATGGCGGCCAACTACCCCAACCTCAAGGTCCTGAAGGACCCGACGGTCTGGACCGACGCCACCGCCGTCACCGACGCCCAGAACGCGGTGAACGCCTACGGCAGCCAGCTGAAGGCCATCTACAGCCAGTGGTCCGCGCCGGACACCGGCATCATCCCGCTGCTCAAGTCCAAGGGCTTCGGCGGCGTCGGCTCGGCCAACCACGTGATGCTGGTCAGCGACGACGGCGTGCCGTTCGAGATGTGCGACATCGGCAACGGGACGGTGGACGCCTCCCAGTCCCAGCCGGCCAACCTCTACGCCCAGTACGCGCTCACCTACGCCGTCGACGCGGCCAAGGGCGTCAAGCTCTCGGCCGGCGACCCGGGCGGCGGCGCGCCGACCCTGCAGAACGTCAGCTACCAGGGCGACACCAACCTGTCCGACCCGATCGTCGCCCCGCTGGTGACCAAGACCGCGACCACGCTGACCGTGCCCAGCCCGGTCGACGGGCTCCCCGGCAGCTTCAGCACCACGGCGGTCTCCGACAGCACCCTCTGGGGCAATGTCTACGGCGCCGCCAACGGCGGTGTGTGCAGCAGCTCCTAGTCACACGGACGCACCCGGTCCCGGCCGCCGCCCCCACCACTGCGGGGGCGGCGGCGCGACAGCGAGAGAGGCAGAAGGATGACGCCCCATCAGGTGCCGGCGGTCCAGGCCGTCGGGATCGACAAGCACTTCGGCAGTACCCACGCCCTGCGCGGCGTCGACCTGAGCCTCGACGCCGGCCGCTGCCTCGGCCTGGTCGGCCGCAACGGCGCGGGCAAGTCGACCATGGTCTCGGTGCTGAGCGGGCTGCTCGCCCCCGACACCGGACAGGTGCTCTTCGACGGGGAGCCCGCCCCGTCCGCCGGTGCGGTGGACGCCTGGCACGGCCGGATCGCCACCGTCTTCCAGCACTCCATGGTCGTCCCGCAGCTCACCGTCGCCGAGAACGTCTTCCTCGGCAACTGGCGGACCGCGCGCGGCGGACGCGTCGACTGGCGCACCATGCGCGAGCGCACCGACGCGATCATGGGCGAGTGGGGCTTCGACATCAGCGCCGCGATGCTGTGCGAGAAGCTGACGGTCGAGCAGCTGCAGATCGTGGAGATCGCCCGCGCCCTGGCCACCGGCGCCCGCTGCCTGCTGCTGGACGAGCCCACCGCCGCGCTCGAACGCGGCGCGGTGCAGCGGCTGTTCGACCGGGTCAACCAGCTGGTGGCGGGCGGCGTCGCGGTGATGTACATCTCGCACCACCTGGAGGAGGTCTTCGAGATCTGCCAGGACGTGGTGGTGCTGCGCGACGGCGAGGTGGTCGCCAGCGCGCCCACGGCCGAGCTGACGAAGGAGCAGCTGGTCGCGGTGATGGTCGGCGGCGACTCCGCCGGCGGGCGGACCCCGGCCGGGACGGCTGCTGCCGTGCCGACCGCTGCCGTGCCCGCGAAGGAGTCGAAGCAGCAGCCGGCGACCGGCGGCGCGCCGGTGCTGGTCGTCGAGGGGCTGGCCAGTGCCTCGCCCCGGGGTCGGCTCAACGGGGTGTCGCTGCAGATCGCGGCGGGGGAGTGCGTGGGGGTGACCGGGCTGTTGAGCGCCGGGGTCTCCACCCTGGGCCGGGTCGTGGCCGGCGCGGAGTCCTGCCACGGCGGCCGGGTCCTGGTGAACGGGCAGACCGTCCGGCTCGGACGGCGCGACCTGGCGCTCAAGGCGGGGATCGGCTACATCCCGGAGGACCGCCGCGCCGAGGGCTTCGTGGCCCATCTCGGCGTCGCCGAGAACGCCACCATGTCGATCGGCGACCGGCTGGCCGGCGCGCTCGGCCTGATGCGCCCGGCACAGCGCAACGAGGCTGCCCGGCCGCTGGTCGAGGCGCTGTCGGTGGTGGCCTCCGGCCCGGACCAGCCGGTCGGCGAGCTCTCCGGCGGTAACCAGCAGAAGGTCACCGTGGCCAGGACGCTGCTGCACGACCCGGCCGTCATCGTCGCCATCACCCCGACCCGGGGCGTGGACGTCGCCTCGAAGGCGCTGTTGCTCGGCTCGCTCACCCGGTTCGCCAAGGAGACCGGCGCCGCGCTGCTGCTGGCCAGCGACGAGCTCGACGACCTGGTCCTGTGCGACCGGGTGGTGGTGCTGGTGCGCGGAGAGGTCTTCACCGAGTTCACCGAACAGCCCTTCGACCGCGAGCAGTTGATCGCCGCGACCGAGGGCATCGGCGCGGGCACGGGCCCTGACGCGAACGCGGGCGCGAACGCGGGCGCGGGCAGCGGCACAGGCCGGGGCAGTACCGACACCGTCCGGACGACAGCATGAACGAGACTTCAGGAGGTACCCCGATGACCCCCGGCACGCCCCGGACGGCCGGTCCGGACCCGGACACCGCTACCGCGGAAACCACTCCGGCGACGATCCCGGACCAACCCACTGCCCCCGACGAGACGCCCGCCCCTGCCCCTGACGTGAAGCCCGCCCCCGCCGCGCGGCGGCGGTTCCAGGCGGTGGACGTGATGCGGCAGGCGGCGCTGATCCCGGCACTGGTGATCCTGCTCATCGTCGGATCACTGGTCAGCAGCGCCTTCCTGACGGTGTCCAACCTCTCCGGCGTCGGCCAGCAGATCTCCGCGCTCGGCGTGGTGGTCGTCGGCGAGAGCCTGATCCTGATGATCGGCGGGATGGACCTGTCGCTGGAGTCGACCTACGGCCTGGCCCCGATGCTCGCGGCCTGGCTGATCCTGCCGGTCTCCTCCTTCGGCGACGGCCTGATGCTCAACCCCTACCTCGGCATCCTGGTGCTGCTGGTGGCCGGTGCGGTGATCGGGTTGATCAACGGGCTGCTGATCGTCAAGGGCCGGCTGAACGGCTTCATCGTCACCCTCGGGATGACGATCGTCCTGGCCGGTCTGCAGAACGGCATCGTCAAGGCGCAGACGCTGTTCCAGCTGCCGACCGCCTTCGGCTACCTGGGCTCGGCCTATGTGGTCGGGATCCCGGTGTCGCTGATCGTCGCGGTGGCGATCTTCGTCCTGGTCGGCCTGTTCCTCCGCTACCACCGGACCGGCCGGGCGATCTACGCCGTGGGCGGCAACCCGGACGCGGCGCGGGCGGCCGGGATCAGGGTGGACCGGGTGCGGATCGGGGTCTATGTGGCGGGCAGCGTGCTGGCCGCGATCGGCGGCCTGATGGAGTCGGGACGGGTCTCGGCCGTCACCGGCCAGCAGGGCTACGGCGAGGGGATCATCTTCTCGGTCTTCGCGGCGGCGGTCATCGGCGGCGTCAGCCTCAAGGGCGGACGCGGCAACATGGTCGGCGCGGCCACCGGTGTGATCCTGCTCGGCCTGGTGCAGAACATCCTGGACCTGGCCAACGTCTCCAACTACTGGATCGAGGCGATCGACGGGGTCGTCATCCTGTTCGCGCTGTTCCTGGCCCGGGTGATCGGCGGCGAGTCGACCGCGGAGTAGCCAACGGCCGTCAGGACGCCCGCCGACCGGCGGGCGTCCTGACGGCCGTAACAGCTGCCGCGTCAGTCCGCCGTGGCGATCAGCGCCTCCAGCTTCACGTCCGGGTTGCTCCGGACGAAGCTGTTCATCTGCCACTTGTCGCCGAACAGGGCCAGCAGCACGTCGTCCGAGCGGCGGGTCAGCGCCTCGCCGGTGACCAGCCGCGAGCGGTGCAGCGTGGCCGCGCCCTCGGCGTCGGTGACCCGGGCGATGTTGTACGGCAGGTAGTCGAGCGCGATCGGCGAGGAGAACTCGTGCTCCATCCGGTGCAGCACGACGTCGAACTGCATCGGGCCGACCGCCGCCAGCACCGGGGCCTGGTCGCCGCGCCGGTCGGAGGTCAGCACCTGCACCACGCCCTCCTCGTCCAGCTGCGAGATGCCCTTGCGGAACTGCTTGGAGCGGCTGATGTCCTTGGGCCGGGCCACCGCGAAGTGCTCCGGGGCGAACGCCGGCAGCGGCGGGAACTCGGCCTTCTTGCCGGCGTAGAGGGTGTCGCCGACGCGCAGCGCGGTCGCGTTGATCAGGCCGACCACGTCGCCCGGGTAGGAGGTGTCGACGACGGTGCGCTCCGCGCCGAAGACGGTGTGCGCGTACTTGGTGGCGAAGGCCCGGCCGCTGGCGGCGCGGGTGACGTTCATGCCGCGCTCGAAGACGCCGGAGCAGACCCGGACGAAGGCGATCCGGTCGCGGTGGGCCGGGTCCATATTGGCCTGGATCTTGAAGACCAGGCCGGAGAAGTCCGACTCGACCGGGCGGGTGCCGCCGTTGGCCAGCGGGCGCGGGGCGGGCTCGGGGGCGAGGTCCACCACCGCGTCCAGCAGCAGCCCGACGCCGATGTTGGTGAGCGCTGCGCCGAAGAAGACCGGGGTGATCTTTCCGGCCCGGAAGGCCTCCTCGTCCCAGCCGGGACCGGAGGAGAGCACCAGCTCCATCTCCTCCAGCGCGGTCTCCCAGAGCGCGCCCTCCTCCTCGGCCGCCTGCTCGGCGGTCAGCCGCTCCTCGACCGCCTTGTGGGTGCCGCCGGGGACGCGGGTGAAGCGCAGCATCTGCTCGGTGTCCGCGGCCTGGACCAGTCCGCGCAGGTTGCCGGCGTTGCCGACCGGCCAGACCATCGGGACCGGGGTGATGCCGAGCACGTTCTCGATGTCGTCCAGCAGGTCCAGCGACTCACGGCCGCGGCGGTCCCACTTGTTGATGAAGGTGATCACCGGCACGCCGCGGTGGCGGCAGACCGAGAACAGCTTGCGGGTCTGCTCCTCCAGGCCCTTGGCCGCGTCCACCAGCATGATCGCGCAGTCGACGGCGGCCAGGACGCGGTAGGTGTCCTCGGAGAAGTCGGCGTGGCCGGGGGTGTCGACCAGGTTCATCACATGGTCGCGGTGGCCGAACTGGAGCGCGGCAGAGGTGACGGAGATCCCGCGCTCCTTCTCCAGCTCCATCCAGTCGGAGGTGACGCCCTTGCGTCCGCCCTTGCCGTGCACGGCTCCGGCCGAGGTGATGGCCTGGGCGTGCAGCGCCAGCGCCTCGGTGAGCGTGGACTTTCCGGCGTCGGGGTGGCTGATCACGGCGAAGGTTCGGCGGCGGTCCGCTTCCTGCAGGACCTGGGTCGCGGTGGCGGGCTGGTCGGAGCTCACGTGATTCCTCGGTCCTGGGCTGGTGCGGGCGAACGAACCACCTTAACGAGGAACTGCCCGCCGAGTCGAATGATCTTGCCCCGGCGGGCCTTTCCCGACCATGGCCTCAGGAGTCGAAGACCACCAGCGAGCGGCCGCCGCGCCCGGCCGCCATCCGCTCGAACGCCGCCGGGACCTCGTCCAGGGTGATCCGGTCGGTGATCAGCGACTCCAGGTCGAGCCGTCCGGCGCGGACGTGCTCGGCCAGCACCGGGATGTCCTTCGCCGGCTCGCTGTTGCCGTAGCAGCAGCCGCTGAGGGTGCGGGCGAAGTGGAAGACCTCCAGCGCGGAGAAGGTGACCGGGTCGTCCTTGCCGCCGATGCCGACGACGGTGGTCCGCCCGCCGCGCCGGGTCGAGGACCAGGCGGCGCGGATGGTGGAGGCGCGCCCCACGCACTCGAAGGCGTGGTCGGCGCCGTGCCCGCCGGTCAGCCTGCGGACCGCCTTGGGGGTCTGCTCGTCGGAGAGGACGAAGTCGGTCGCCCCGTGCCGGCGCGCCAGCTCCTCCTTCTCCGGTGAGACGTCCACGGCGATGATCGGCGCGGCCCCGGCGATCCGCAGCGACTGCAGCAGCGCCAGGCCGACGCCGCCGAGGCCGAAGACCACCGCCGACTCGCCGGAGCGCAGCCGCGCCGCGTTGTGGACCGCGCCGTAGCCGGTGAGCACCGCGCAGCCCAGCAGTGCGGCCGAGGCCAGGTCCACGCCCTCGGGCAGCGGGACCACGGCGTTCTCGTGGACCACCGTCTCCTCGGCGAAGGCCGCCGCGCCCAGGCCCGGGTAGAGCGCGGTGCCGTCCGGCAGCGCGGCGTAGGGCTCGGTGGTGGCGGCGTACTGGTTCTCGCAGAGCCACGGCTCGCCGAGGCCGCAGAGGTGGCAGTGGCCGCAGGCGGGAGCCCAGTTGAGCACCACCCGGTCGCCGGGCCGGACGGAGCTGACGCCCTCGCCGACCGAGACGACCGTGCCCGCGCCCTCGTGGCCGAGGACGGTGGGGGTGGTCGGCCGCAGCACGCCGTTGGACAGCGACAGGTCGGAGTGGCACACCCCGGCGGCGGCGAGCTTCACCCGCACCCGGCCGGGGCCGGGCTCGGGCAGGTCGATCTCGGTGATCTGGAGCGGTTCGCCCACGGCGGTGAGCAGGACGGCGCGGACCATGAGGATCTCGGCTTCTCTCAGTAGGTGAAGGACAGTTGACCGGTTGTCAGTGGCTCAGAACTGGAGCGACTTCGGCTGCAGGAACTCCTCGAGCCCGTGCCGGCCCAGCTCCCGGCCGACGCCCGACCCCTTGTAACCGCCGAAGGGCGCCAGCGGGTTGAAGCGGCCGCCGTTGATGTCCACCTGGCCGGTGTCCATCCGCCGGGCGAAGGCGGCGGCGGTGTCGTTGTCGGCCGCCCAGACGCCGCCGGCCAGGCCGTAGGCGGTGCCGTTGGCGATCTCCAGGGCGTGCTCCTCGTCCCGGTAGGCGATGACCGAGAGCACCGGGCCGAAGATCTCCTCCTGCGCCACGGTCATGTCAGGTGTGACGTCGGCCAGTACGGTCGGACGGACGTAGAAGCCGGTCGCCAGCCCCTCCGGGGCCTCCGGGCCGCCGGCCGCCACCCGGGCGCCCTCGCGCACCGCGGTCTCGATGTAGCCGCGCACCCGCTCGCGCTGCTCGGCGTTGACCACCGGGCCCAGCCGGGTCTCCGCGGCGGCCGGGTCGCCCGGCACGTACTTCGCGGCGGCCTTGGCGGCGATCGCCACGGCTTCCTCGTACTGGTCCTGCTGGACCAGCAGCCGGGTCCAGGCGCTGCAGGTCTGGCCGGAGTTGGACATCACATTGCCGACGTTGACGTTGACCGCGCGGGCCAGGTCGGCGCCGGGCAGGACGACGTTGGCGGACTTGCCGCCGAGCTCCAGCGCGACCCGCTTGATCCCGCCGCCCGCGGTCGCGGCGATCTGCCGGCCGACGGCGGTGGAGCCGGTGAAGGAGACCAGGTCGACGTCCGGGTGCCCGGCCAGGGCCGCGCCTGCCACCGCGCCGACCCCGGTGACCAGGTTGAACACCCCGGCCGGGAACCCGGCCTCGTCCACGATCCGGGCGAACAGCCGGGCCACCAGCGGGGTGTCCTCGGCCGGCTTCAGCACCACCGTGCAGCCGGCCGCGAGAGCCGGGACGACCTTGGCGACGATCTGGTGCAGCGGGTAGTTCCACGGGGTGATCGCCGCGACCACCCCGGCCGGCTCCAGGTAGACCGTGGAGTTGCCGACCTGCTCGGAGAAGGCGAACCCGGAGAGGATCTCGATGTACGAGTGCGCCACCGCGAGCGGCAGCCCGGCCTGGACGGGCGTGGCGAAGGAGATCGGGCAGCCCAGCTCGGCCACCACGGTCGCGGCGATCTCCGCCTGGCTCGCGGCGAGGCCGTCGCGCAGCCGGGTCAGGTGCTCCAGCCGCTGCGCCGGCGTGGTCGCGCCCCAGGCCCGGGCCGCGGCCCGGGCGGCGGCCACGGCGGCGTCGACGTCGGCGGCCGTCCCGGCCGGCACGGAGGCGATGACCTCCTCGGTGGCGGGGTTCAGCACCGGGACCGACTCGGTCCCGAGCGAGGGCCGCCAGGCGCCGCCGATGTACTGGTCGCGATGCTGCTGCGAATCCTGCTGCTGCGGGTGCTGCTCCACCGGGGGTCCTTCCGTCGCGGCTGCGCTGCCGGGCCTGAAAACTAGCAGTGCTAGTCAATGCCCCGCCGCAGCCACGCGCAAGGCCCCCGCGCCGTGCGCCGCCTCACGTCTCAGCTCGTCCGGGCCGGCGGCCCGGGGCGGAACCGGTGGCGCCGGATACCCGACCGCACGTCAACGCCACCGGCGGCAACGCCATAGACTCAGCCAATGCGACCGGACGTACGCCCCGACGCCCCGGACGCCGGGGTCACCGCCGCGCCCAAGACCAAGCGGATGCCCCGCGCCCAGCGCGAGCAGCAGATGCTCGACGCCGCCGTGCGCGTCTTCTCCCGCTGCGGCTACCACGCGGCGTCCATGGACGAGATCGCGGAGGCCTCGGACGTCTCCAAGCCCATGCTCTACCTCTACCTCGGCTCCAAGGAGTCGCTGTTCGCCGCGTGCATCCGGCGCGAGGCGGACCGGCTGATCGCCGCCGTCGCCCAGGCCGCCGAGCCCGGGCTGGAGACCGGTGAGCAACTGCGGCGCGGGCTGACCGCGTTCTTCGGCTTCGTCGCCGAGCACCGCGAGAGCTGGATCGTGCTCTACCAGCAGGCCAGGGCACAGGGCGAGCCGATCGTCGAGGAGGTGGCGGCGGCCCGCCGTCAGGTCGTGGACGCGGTCACGGCGTTGGTGCGCCGGGCCGCCCGCGCCTCCGTCCCGCACGCGCGCGGCGACGGCACCGGGGAGGCCGGCGGGGACGCCGCTTCCCGGCGCGACCGGGGCGAGGCGGCGGCCATGGCGCAGGCCATCGTCGGCGCGGCGGACGCGTTGGCCGGCTGGGTGCTGGAGACCGGCCCGGAGCCCCCGGAGGAGACCGCCCGCCGACTGATGTCGGTGATCTGGATCGGGCTCGAACCCCGGCTCCACGGCGCCCGCTACGGCACCGAGCCGGAGTAGTCCAGCCCCCCTGCGCAGCCTGGGAGTTCGTGCTGGCACCACCTCGGAACACGGGTGCCAGCGCCCTCGTCCGGCCCGATCGGCGACGGCCAGGCTTGACGCATGACGAGTACACAGAACGAGAGCTCCGGAGCAGCGGCCGTCGAGGCGCGCGGGTTGACCCGACGCTACGGCGGACGGGCCGTCGTCGACCAGGTGTCGTTCGTGGTCCGGCCCGGCCGGGTGACCGGGTTCCTCGGTCCCAACGGGGCCGGGAAGTCGACCACCATGCGGCTGCTGCTCGGCCTCGAACGCCCGGACAGCGGCAGCGCGCTGATCAACGGTCGGCCCTACGCGGAGCTCCGCGCCCCGCTCTCGGCGGTCGGCGCGATGCTGGAGGCCAAGGCGTTCCACAAGGGCCGCACCGCGCGCAAGCACCTGCTCTGCCTCGCCCAGTCGCAGGCGCTTCCGGTCGGCCGGGTGGACGAGGTGCTGGCGCTGGTGGGGCTGACCGGGGCCGCGGACCGCCGGGCCGGCGGCTTCTCGCTCGGCATGGCGCAGCGGCTCGGCATCGCCGCCGCGCTGCTCGGCGATCCGCGGATCGTGCTGCTGGACGAGCCGGTCAACGGCCTCGACCCGGAGGGCATCCGGTGGATCCGGACGCTGATGAAGCGGCTCGCCGCGGAGGGCCGCACGGTCCTGGTCTCCTCGCACCTGATGAACGAGATGGCGGTCACCGCCGACCACCTGCTGGTCATCGGCCAGGGCCGGCTGCTCGCGGACTGCAGCACGCCGGAGTTCATCCGCCGCCACACCGATCCCGAGGTCTACGCCGCGACGCCGGAGGTCGCCCGTCCGGCGCTGCTCGAGGAGGCGTTCATGCGGCTGACCGCGTCCAGTGTCCAGTACCAGGCCGCGTGACGGCCGCGCCGCGCGCCGCCCCGACACCCCGCCATCCGCTCCAGTCCCGACAGCCGAAGGACCGCCGACCATGACCGCCGCCGTGCTCGACCACGACCCCCTTCCCGTCCGTCCCGGCCGCCGCGCCGCCGATCCCGGCTTCCGGGACCTGCTGCGCTGCGAGTGGACCAAGTTCACCAGCCTGCGCTCCACCTGGTGGTCGCTGGCCGCCGTGGTGGTGCTGGGCCTCGGGATGACCGTGCTGGCCACCTCCGTGCTCACCGCCCAGTGGAGCCGCCTCGGCCCGACCGGGCAGACGCAGTACCGCCAGGACACCATCGGGCTGATCCTCCAGCCGGGCTCGCAGTGGGCGGCGCTCGCCGCCTGCGTGCTCGGAGTGCTGTTCATGGCCTCCGAGTTCTCCACCGGCATGATCCGTTCGACGGTGCTGGCGACCCCGCGCCGGACGCCGGTGCTGGCCGCCAAGGCGGTGGTCTTCGGCTCGGCGCTGTTCGTGCTCGCCGAACTGCTCGCGCTGCCGTCGTTCCTGATCGGTTCGACGATCACCCATGCCCACGCGCCGACCGCGCTGACCAGCCCGACCACCCTGCGCGCGCTGCTCGCCTTCGGCGTCTTCGTGGCGCTGACCGGCCTGATCGCACTGTGCCTCGGCACGCTGCTGCGCCACCCGGCCGCGGCGATCAGCGCCGTGGTCGCGCTGCAGTTCGTGCTGCCGGGCGCGCTGAGCGCGCTGCCCGGGGGAGTCGGCTCGCACATCGCCGGGGCGATGCCGGCCGGCGGCAACGTGATCATGGGCAGCGGGCACGACGCCACCGACGCCTACAGTCCGCTCCAGGCGCTGCTGATCCTGCTCGGCTGGACGCTGGTGATGTTCGTCGCGGCCCGGATCTCGCTGAAGAAGCGCAACGTGTGACCGCCGGTGGGCCAGAATCGTCGCCATGAGGATCATCGGGATCGTGCTGCGGGAGCCCCTCGCGACGCGCTCCTGGCGCGAGCTGCTCTACTCGCTGGCCAGCCTGCCGCTGGCGGTCCTCGGGATGCTCCTCGTGCTGCTGTCGGTGCTGATCGGGATGCTGTCGGCCGGCATCGTGCTGTTCCCGCTGCTGCCGCTGTTCCTCACCCAGATCCGGGGCCTGGCCAAGCTCCAGCGCCTGCTCGCCCAGGGGCTGTTGGGACTGCGGGTCGACGAGCCGCCGCGCCGGCCGCGCGGCCCCGGCGTGCTGGGCTTCCTGACCTACCACCTGGCGGACCCGTCGACCTGGCGCGCCGTCGGCTACTGCACG
Organism: uncultured Actinomycetota bacterium; assembly: GCA_963743515.1. GTDB lineage: Bacteria > Actinomycetota > Actinomycetes > Streptomycetales > Streptomycetaceae > Streptacidiphilus. The sequence goes on along the minus strand of CAVUQN010000019.1, from coordinate 91,012 downwards.
CTGCGCTTCCCGCTCGGGCTGTGCGAGTTCGCCCTCGGTTGCGCGTGGTGGGTCTTCGGGGTGTCGCTGGTCCTCCGCCCGGTGCTCGCGCCGCTCCAGACGGCGCTGAGCGTCCATCCCGGGCCGATGTTCGGCGGCCGTGCCGTCGTCGGGTGGTTCGCGGTCAGCGCCGCCGGGCTGCTGTTCCTGCTCGCCTGGCCCTGGGTGCAGCGCGGACCCGTCGCCGTCGACCGCTGGCTGATGGCGCGTCTGCTCGGGCCCTCCGCCATCTCGTTGCGGCTGGCCCAGCTGACCGAGACCCGGGAGCACGCGGTCAACGAGGCCGCGGCGACCCTGCGCCGGATCGAGCGGGACCTGCACGACGGCGCCCAGGCCCGGCTGATCGCCCTCGGGATGCGGCTCGGCCGGGCCGAGACCAGGCTCGGCAAGGGCGACACCGAGCTGGCCCTGGAACTGGTCCGCGCCTCGCGCGAGGAGACCAAGGAGATCGTGCAGGAGCTGCGGGAGCTGGTCCGCAGCATTCATCCGCCGGCCCTGGACGCCGGTCTGGAACCGGCCCTGACCACGCTCGCGGCCCGCTCGGCGCTGCCGACGACGGTCCGGGTCGAACTGGACCGGCGGCCCGCGGCCTCGGTCGAGACCATGCTCTACTTCGCCACCGCGGAACTGCTCACCAACGCCGCCAAGCACAGTGGCGCCGGGTCCGTGGCGGTCACCCTGCTCGGCACCGGCGAGGGCCTGCGGCTGCTGGTCACCGACGACGGTCGGGGCGGGGCCGTGCTGTCCGGCACAGGCAGCGGGCTGCGCGGCCTGGCCGAGCGGGTGCGCACCGTCGACGGACAGATGTCCGTGGACAGCCCGCCCGGGGGACCGACCACCGTTCAGATCGAGATGGGAAGCAGGTAGCCGTATGCGCATCGTGGTGGCCGAGGACACCGCCATCCTCCGGGCCGGACTGGTCCAACTGCTGGAGGACGAGGGCCACCAGGTGGTCGCCGCCGTCGCCGACGCCGAGCGGCTGAAGGCGGCGGTGGCGGAGCACGGCCCGGACATCGTGGTCTCCGACATCCGGATGCCGCCGACCCACACCGACGAGGGCCTGCGGGCCGCGATCGAGCTGCGGGAACGGCGGCCGGGACTGCCGGTGCTGATCTTCTCCCAGTATGTGGAGACCCAGTACGCGGGCCGACTGCTGGCCGGGAACTCGGCCGGCGTCGGCTACCTGCTGAAGGAACGGGTGCTGGACGCCCGCGACTTCCTCGACGCGCTGGAGCGGGTCGCGGCCGGCGGCACCGCGCTGGACCCGGAGGTGGTCGGCCAGCTCGTCGGCGCCAGCCCCAGCCGCAGCACGGTGGACGCGCTAAGCCCGCGCGAGCGCGAGGTGCTCGGGCTGATGGCGGAGGGCCGCTCCAACGCGGCCATCGCCGGGCTGCTGGTGGTCACCGAGCGGGCGGTGGAGAAGCACGTCGCCAACATCTTCCTCAAGCTGCAACTCCCGGTCGACGCCGCGGACCACCGCCGGGTGCTGGCGGTGCTGCGCTACCTGGGATGAGCGGCCGGGAGGTGGGGTGCGGGGAGGGGCGGTTACCTCGGGTGATCGAGTCCTCACCCGTTCGGACGGCAGCGACTCGCCGCCCCCTGGAGGGCGTGTGAGCGTGGTCACACGATCCACAAACACCTTCCGGAGGATTTCCGTGTCGACCCCGCTGCTCCGCAACACCCTCGCCGCCGGGACGCTGGCCGTCTCGCTGCTGGTGGTCCCGGCATGCTCCAGTAAGACCACCAACGCCGCCACCGACATGAACGTCACCAAGAGTATGGCCTCGCCGTCCAACAGCGCCGCGACGGTGAAGCTCGCCAAGACCAAGTTCGTGGCCAATGCGGGCCTCGCGGCCGGCGCCTTCTACCAGTGGCTCTACAAGCCCTTCAAGGCAGGGACGTTCAAGAAGGGCGCCAAGGGCCGGACGGCCGCGCTGATCAAGGGCGGCCTGGCCGGGGCCTTCACCTACAACCGGCTGTCGGCCGCGCTGACCGACGCCAAGGGCGACCCGACGCTGTCCAAGGCGACGGGTGCGCTGTCGGCGGGCATGGCGAGCCTCAAGGGGCTGGCGAGCAAGGTGCGCGGCGGCACCGCGACCGACGCCGACTTCAACCAGGGCAACAACGTGATCAACGGCGTCAAGAGCGCCGGCGCGGCGAACGGGGCGACCGTCACCAACAACGTCCCCTCCGCCGGACAGCTGACCCAGATGGTCAGCAGCTGAGCGGTTACTCGCTCACGAAGACGTAGCGCCAGCGCCGCCGACCGTCGGCCCCGTGCACGGCCTCACGGCGGTAGACGACCACCCGGACCGGCCCGCCCTCCGGGGCGGGCAGTTCCACCAGGTACTCCGCCGGAATCCGTTCGGCGAGGTTCACCGCGACCGGCCGCACCCGGCCGTCCCACGGCCCCCCGACGAACTCGGTCCTCACCTGTCGCATGCGGTCAGTTTCGCACTTCCGCGACCCGCGCTCATCACGCCTCCGACACACCCGTATCCTGCTCTGTACGCACCCCGGTAACCCCGGTGCGCGTACAGAGGCGAGAGGGGCTCGATGGAATCCGCGGGCAGGCTGAGCAACTGGTGGCGCAAACGGTCCGGCACGGATGCCGAGACGGTCGCCACGGCCGATGCGGAACAGCGCGCCTCGCGGCTGGAGGAACTCCTCGCCGTGACCCGGGCCGGCTTCCCGGTCGCCCCGGCCGCGCAGCCGGTGGACTACCGATGTTCCTGCGACCGGATGGGCTGTCCCGCCCCGGCGCAGCACCCGCTCTCCTTCGCCTGGCAGTCGATGGCCACCGTCGACGCCGAACAGGTCGCCCGCTGGCTGGCGCGCGACCCGCTGGCCAACGCGGTCACCGCGACCGGCCGCGCCCACGACGTGCTCGACGTCCCGGCCGAGGCCGGCCGGCTGGCGCTGCAGCGGATGGACGAACTCGGGGTGGTACCCGGCCCGGTCGCCGCCGTCGGCGAGGACCGGTACCTCTTCTTCACCACGACCCGCTCCAGCCTGGACGAGGACGAGTGGTGGACCTCCGAACTGGACACCGACCCGGAGAACCTGACCGAGCATCCGGGCATCCGCTGGCACACCCGGGGCAGCTATGTGCTGGTGCCGCCGTCCCGACTGACCGACGGCTCGTCGGTGACCTGGGTCCGCGGCCCGGAGCAGCAGTTGCCGGACCCGCTGCGGGTGTTGGACCTGCTCGCCGACGCGTGCACCGCGGTCGGCGCGGTGTCGGTCGGCGAGCACTGGTTCATCGGCTGACCACACTGAGGGCCTGACAGTTCTCAGGGCAGGGTCAGGATCTCGGCGCCGGTCTCGGTGACCACCATCGTGTGCTCGAACTGGGCGGTCCGCTTGCGGTCCTTGGTGACCACGGTCCAGCCGTCGGCCCAGATCTCGTGCTGGTAGGTGCCCAGGGTCAGCATCGGCTCGATGGTGAAGGTCATCCCCGGCTTGATCACCGTGGTCGCGTGCGGGCTGTCGTAGTGCGGCACGATCAGGCCCGAGTGGAACGACGTGTTGATCCCGTGCCCGGTGAAGTCCCGCACCACGCCGTAGCCGAAGCGCTTGGCGTAGGACTCGATGACCCGGCCGATGACGTTGATCTGCCGTCCCGGCCTGACCGCCGCGATGCCGCGCCGGGTCGCCTCCCGGGTGCGCTCCACCAGCAGCTTCGACTCCTCGTCGACGTCGCCGACCAGGTAGGTCGCGTTGAGGTCGCCGTGCACCCCGTGGATGAACGCGGTGACGTCGAGGTTCACGATGTCGCCGTCCTGGAGCACGGTCGAGTCCGGGATGCCGTGGCAGATCACCTCGTTGACGGAGGTACAGATGGACTTGGGGAAGCCCCGGTAGCCCAGGTCCGAGGGGTAGGCGTCGTGGTCGCACATGTACTCGTGGGCGATCCGGTCGAGTTCGTCCGTGGTCACCCCGGGCGCGATCGCGGCGGCGGCGGCGTCCATGGCGCGGGCGGCGATCCGCCCCGCGATCCGCATCTTCTCGATCGTCTCGGCCGACTGCACCTCGGGGCCGGTGTAGGGGCTCGGTGCCTTGCGGCCGACGTACTCCGGGCGCGGGATACGGGCGGGGACGCTGCGGGTGGGCGACAGGGTGCCGGGAACCAGGGGAGCCATGGCCGTCAGTCTAACGATCGTGGTCGAGGCGTGCGGGGAGCGGCCCGGGGCAGCATCCTGAGGGGGACCGGCGCGGTCGACCGAGGAGCCGCGCGGCCGAACCACCGAGGGAGAGCGAAACGATGACGGACAGCAGCGGCAACGACGACCAGTGGTACTACTGCCTCAAGCACAAGACCGCCGAGCAGGGCCTGGTCTGCCCGGCCCGGAACCGGCTCGGTCCTTACGCGACCAAGGCCGAGGCCGAGCGCGCGCTGGAGACCGCGAAGGAGCGCAACGAGTCCTGGGACAACGACCCGCGCTGGAAGTGAGCCCCGACCGGGCAGTGAATGCCGACGGGTGGTGAGCCCCGGACGCCGTCCGGAGGTGCGGCGGTTCGGGTGCGCACCGGCTCGGGCGCCGACCGCGGGAGCGAAGGTTACCGTCCAACTGGACAAACCCGGCATGCCCTTGGCGTTGGGCCGTCCGACGTGCCAGGGTGGCCCGAGCAACTGACTCGTACACGGGGCCGTACGGGTGCAAGCTGCGGTCGGGCAAGGACGGGCGTGGGGGCACACGGGTGGCGGACGGCGTAACGGGTGGGACGGATGGACGGCGGCCGGACGGTCTCCGGCTGCGCGGCGCGGCACCGTTGCTGGGCCTGGCCCTCGCCGTCGGACTGACCGTGGCGGCGCTCTGCCTGCACGCCACCTCCGCGGTGCCGGTCTTCGGCGAGGGCCCGCTGGCCCACGAGTGGCTGTTGTTCGCGATCTTCACCTGCGTCGCGGGCATACCCACGGTGATGTCCTACCGCTCCCGGCAGGACGAGCGCCCGCGGATGACCGCCCGCGAGGACCGGATCACCGCCGTCGTCGTCTTCGGCGTGCTCGGACTGATCGGCGTGACCGTGATCAGCCTGGCGGTCATCGGCTCCGGCATACCGGGCAAGAACGAGCAACAGCAGCAGCCGCCGCCCCAGCCGGTGGTGAGCCGTCCGCCCGGCATCCCCGTGCCGCAGAAGGGCGCCCCACCCGGCAGCGGCCACGTCGGGAACCTCTTCGACCTGATGCCGATCCTGCGGATCCTGTTCATCGCGTTCCTCGTCGGGATCGTGGTCATGGGGGTGTTCCTGTTCGTCCGGCGGTTCCGGATGCTCAGCCGGTCCCCCCTGGTCGCCTCCTCGGCGCCGGCCGCCGCCGAGACGGACGACGTCCGGCTCGCCGAGGCGGTCAGCGCCGGACGGACCGCCCTGCAGGGCGACGACACCCGGGCCGCCGTGATCGCCTGCTACGCCGCCATGGAGACCTCGCTCACCGCCAACGGCGTGGGCCGGCATGCCTCGGACAGCCCGTCGGACCTGCTGGCCCGCGCGGCCGGGGCCGGACTGCTGACCGGCCCCGCCCCGGAGGCGCTGGCCGACCTCTTCCGCGAGGCCCGCTACTCCAGCCACCCGATGGGGCGCGAGCAGTTGGAGCGCGCCCGGGGCGCGCTGGACGCGATCGGCGCGCTGCTGGCCGGGCACCGCGCCGAGGCCGAGGAACTGGCGGCGGCCTGGGCAGCCGAGGTCGACCGCCCGGACCCGGCGGATGCCCGGGTCGACGTGCCGTCCGGCGCCGGACCGCGGACGGTGACCCGGTGAACCCGCGCCGCGTCCCGCAGATGGGCATCGTCCGCGAAGCACTGATCGTCCTGGTCTGCGCGGCCGGCGGGGCCGAGATCATGCTCGCCCTGGTCGGCGGGCTCCCGGCGGCCGCGACCGGCGCCGGCGTGCTGGCGGCGGCGGCCATGATCGCGGCCAGGTACGTGGCCGGGGCGGACGCCGTCGACAGCAACTACCGGCGGAAGGTCCAGCTGGTCAAGAGCCGCGAACCCACCCTGCGCTACTGGGACGCCGCGATCGAGGACGCCCGCGAGTCGCTGCTCGGCTACGAGCTCCACCTCCGGCCGCTGCTGCAGCGGCTCTACGGGGCGCGGCTGGCCGAGCGGCACGGCATCTCGCTCCAGACCGACCCGGTCCGCGCCGCCGCGCTGGTCGGCCCGGAGCTCTGGCCGTGGATCGACCCGGCCCGGCCCCGGCTCGGCGCCGACGCGGCGGGCCGGGCCGTCAGCATCGACCCCGCGCTGCGCCGCCCGCTGCCCGACCGGCTGATCATCGCCCTGGTCGAGCGGCTGGAGACGCTGTGAGCCCGCCCCCGACCGCCACACCCGCCGCCGCGCCCCGCGACCATCAGCAGATCCGTCCTCCAAGGAGCACCGTGTCCCCCGTGAGCCAGCAGGACGCAGCCGTCCTGACGCCCCAGCAGGCCGGCGTACGCGCCCACGCCGTCCTCGACGAGGTCGAGCGCGCCGTCGTCGGCAAGCGCGCCGCGCTGGAACTGGTCATGCTCGGCGTCCTGGCCGGCGGCCACGTGCTGATCGAGGACCTGCCCGGACTCGGCAAGACGCTGCTCGCCCGGTCCTTCGCGACCGTCCTCGGCCTCGACTTCAGCCGCATCCAGTTCACCCCCGACCTACTGCCCTCCGACGTCTCCGGTGCGCCGATCTACGACCAGCGCACCGGCGAGATGGTGTTCCGGCCCGGACCGGTCTTCACCCACCTGCTGCTCGCCGACGAGATCAACCGGACGCCCGCCGAAGACGCAGGCGGCGCTGCTCGAGGCGATGGCCGAGGCGCAGGTCAGCGTCGACGGCGTGACCCGGGCGCTGCCCTCGCCGTTCGTGGTGATCGCCACCGACAACCCGATCGAGTACGAGGGCACCTACACCCTGCCCGAGGCGCAGCTCGACCGCTTCCTGCTGCGGGTGCGGATGGGCTACCTGCCGGTCGCCGACGAGGCCGCGATGCTGCGCCGCCGGCTGGACCGGGCCGCGCCCGAGGCGGTGCTCAAGGCCCACAGCGACCCGACCGAGGTGCTGGCGATGCGCGCCAGCCTGGAGCGGGTCGAGATCGACGACGACCTGGTCGACTACATCGTCGCGCTGATCGACGCCACCCGGAAGCATGCCGCAGATCCAGGTCGGCGCCTCCCCGCGCGGCGGCCTGGCGCTGGTCCAACTGGCGCGCGCCCGCGCGGTGATGCGCCGCCCGCGACTACGTCACCCCGGAGGACGTCAAGGCCGTCGCGGTGCCCGCGCTGGCGCACCGGATCACGCCTCCGCCCCGAGCTCTGGGTCCGCCGGATCAGCTCAGACGACGTGATAGCGGGGCTGGTCGACAGCGTCGCGACGCCGCGCACCACCCCCCGCACGGCATGACCGGCCCCGCCCCGGAGCGCCGGTCGGTGGCCGCCGCCGCCCGGGTGCGCCGGTCCAGCAGCGCCGCCCCGCCCCCGCCGGAGGTGTTGCGCGCGCTCGGCAGCGACGGCCGGCAGGAGGCCGACGCCGAGGCCCCGAGCCTCCGGCCGACCGAGTGGCGGGCCTCGCCGCGCACCCTGCGGCTGGCCAGCGTGACCGCGCTGGCCGTGCTGCTGGCGCTGCTGACCGGCCAGCCCTGGCTGCTCGCGCTGGCCGCCGGACCGCTGCTGTTGCTGGTCGTCGCCGCCACCGACGACGCCCAGCCGCAGCGGGTCCAGGTGGTGGCGGAGGTGCCCTCGCGCCGCTGCTTCGAGGGCGAGCGGGTGGTCGTCAGCCGTCACCGCCGTCTTCGACGGCGTCGTCGGCTGGGTCGACCCCGGGGTCTCGCTCGGCCCCGGCACCGACCTGGTCTCGGTGGACGTGGACGGGCCCGTGGTCACCCTCGGCTACAGCGCCCGCCGCTGGGGCCGCTGGTCGCTCGGCGTGGTCGACCTCGACCTCTACGACGCGGGCGGCCTCACCCGGCGCACCGTCCGGGCCGACCTCGGCGAGATCGAGGTCTTCCCGATGCCGGCCGACGGCAGCTTCACCCCGATCCCGGTCCGGCTGCCGGACCGGCTCGGCGAGCACACCGCCCGGCAGACCGGCGAGGGCATCGAGGTCGTCGGCGTCCGCCCGCACGTCTGGGGCGAGCGGCAGCGCCGGATCGACTGGGCCGCGACCACCCGGCGCGGCAGCATCCAGGTCAACCAGTTCGCGGCCGAGCGCGCCGCCGACGCGGTGGTGCTGCTGGACGCCTTCTGCGACATCGCCGGCCCGCCGCCGGTCGGCAGGTCCAGCCTGGACGAGTCGCTGCGGGTCGCCGCCGGACTGGTCCGCACCTACCTGCACAGCCACGACCGGGTCGGCATCGTCTCGGTCGGCGGCAGGCTCAACTGGCTCCAGCCGGGCACCGGCGACGCCCACTTCTACCGGCTGGTGCAGTCGGTCCTGGACGTCCGCCGCGACCTGACCTTCTCCACCCCCGACCTGAACCGGCTGCCCCCGCCGGCGATCCCCAACAGCGCCCTGGTCTACGCGGTGACCTCGCTCGCCGACCCGCGGATCATGGACGTCCTCGGCGGTCTGGCGGAACGCGGCAACCCGGTGGTGATCGTGGAGATCCCGATCGCCGACCCGATGGTCAACCCCGGCGACAACATTCAGCAACTCGCCCTGCGGCTGTGGCGGATGGACCGTCAGGCGCTGCGCTACAGCCTGGTCGACAAGGGCATCCCGGTCGTCCCCTGGGAGGGGGAGACCCTCGACCTCTCGCTCGCCCCGCTGCTGCGGACCCGGATCCAAGGGAGAGTCAGTTGACCGCCCCCGCGCCCGCGCCTGCCCCCGGGGCCGGCCCTGCGTCCGGCCCTGCGTCCGGCCCTGCCGTTCCGCCGCCGCCGACCGCGCCCGGCGGAGCCGCGCCCGAGGCCGACCTCTGGGCGAGCCCCCGCCCGGCCAACGATCTCGCCTGGCCGCTGCGGCTGCTGGGCTGCCTGATCGCCGTCGCCGTCTCCGACCCGACGGCGTGGTTCGGCGGTAGCGCGCTGCGACTGCTGCTCCCGCTGTGCGCGCTCGGCGCGGCCTATGTCGCCGCGCCCCCGGTGTCGGCCCGGCCGACCGGCGGCGACTTCCGCTGGCGGGTCCAGCTGCTCCGGCACCGCAACACCGCGTTCGTGCTCGGCTGCGTGCTGGTGGCCGCCGTGAACCGGCCGCCCGGCTGGCTCACCGCGGTCGACACCACACTGCTGCTCGGCTACCTGCTGCTGCTGGACGGGGTGGTGGCCGGTCCGCCGGGCGCGCGGCTGCTGCGCCGACCGGCCGCGCTGCTGGCCGCCGTCGGCGCGAGCGCGCTGGTCCTGGCCGGGGCGCTGCTCCCGGTCCACGGCGGCGGTGCCTGGGCCCGGCTGCTGGCCGCGCTCGCCCTGATCGCCGCGGTGGCCACGGCGGCGACGGTGCTCCGGTTGCGCCGCACCGGCCCCCGACGCTGACGCCGGGTCAGCCAATCGGCTGCGCGGCGTCGGCCGGTTCCGGCTCGGTCTCGCTCTCGGGCTTGGCCGCAGGGCTGGACTCGGCCTCGGCCGACGCCTCCGCGCGGCGGGCGCGGAGGGCGAGGGCGTGCGGGTCGGTGCGCGCGTCGTAGCGCATCAGCGCCGGCAGCGAGACCGCCAGCGCGCCGACCGCCGCCACACAGGCCACGCCGCCGACCCAGATCGAGCCGCGCACCCCGATCAGCGAGGCCGTGCCGCCGGCCCGGACCTGGCCCAGCTGCGGGCCCGCCGAGTAGCTCAGCAGCTCGACCCCGGCCAGCCGTCCGCGCAGCTCGTCCGGGATGCTGCCGTTCCACATCGTCGCGCGGAACAGCCCGCTGACCATGTCGGCGGCGCCGGCCGCCGCCAGGCAGAGCAGCACCAGCCAGACGTCGCCGCTGAGCCCGGCCCCGGCGATGGCCACGCCCCAGCCCATGGCCGACCAGACCACCATCCGCCCGTGCCGGTGCACCCGTGAGGCCCAGCGGCTGGTCAGCGTCACCGCCAGCGCGCCGACCGCGAACGAGCCGTACATCAGCCCCAGCGACCAGTCCGCGTGCAACCGGTCGGCGAGGAAGGGGAAGAGCGCGGTCGGCATGGCGAAGAACATCGCGGCCAGGTCCACCGCATAGGTGCCGAGCAGCTCGGGACGGCTGCGGGCGTAGCGCAGCCCGTCGAGGATCGCCCGGACCGAGGGCTTCTCCGCCCCGGCGGACGGCGGCACCGGACGCAGCCGGTACATCAGCAGCACCGACGCCACGAACGTGGCCGTGTCCAGCCCGTAGGCCACGGACACGCCCGCCGTGGTGGCGATCAGCCCGGCCAGGGCCGGGCTGGCGATGGCGCCGACGTTCCAGCGCAGCGAGTTGAGCGAGGCGGCGGCGGTCAACTGCTCGTGCGGGACGATCTGCTGGGTCATCGCGTCGAGCGAGGGGCGCTGGATCGCGCCGAAGGCCGAGCTGAGACCGGCTATCGCGTAGAGCGGCCACAGCATGGGGTGCGGCAGCAGCGCGTTGGCCAGCAGCAGCGCCGCGCAGACGCCCTGGGCGACCTCGTTGTAGAGCACCAGCCGTCGTCGGTCGAGCGCGTCCGCGAGTGCCCCGCCCCAGAGCCCGCAGACGATCAGCGGCACCAGCTCGACCGCGCCGATCAGCCCGACCGCGAGCGAGGAGCCGGTCAACTGCTTGAGCTGGAGCGGGACCGCGACCAGGGTGAGATAGCTGCCGATGATGGTGATCGCGCCGGAGCTCCAGAGCAGCCGGAAGTCGCGGGAGCTGCGCCAGGGCGAGAGGTCCACGCTGAGCTGGGCGGCGAGGCGGCGAATCCGCGATCTTCGGGGGGTGGGGGCGTCCGGGGTCACGATGCCCGATCCTCACCCGGGCGTCGCCCGGCGGGCAAATGGATTTCCACTGCCCCGCTGCCCCGCCGCTGCCCCGCCGCTGCTCCCACCGCTGCCTCCGGCCTGGGCCGAATGTGACGGCGGACGCATCGCCTGACGCACCGACGGATGGAAGGATGCGCCCATGAGTGCAACCGATGGCGCCGCCGCCCCCGCCCCTGTATCCGCTTCCCAGACCGCCCCCGCTGCCGCCGCCGCGCGCAGCCCGTACGAGCTGCCGGACGTCTCCGGCCTGGTGGTCGGTGTCCTGGGCGGCACCGGTCCGCAGGGCCGAGGGCTCGCCTACCGGCTGGCCAGGGCCGGCCAGCAGGTCGTGATCGGCTCCCGCAGCGCCGAGCGCGCCCAGGAGAAGGCCGAGGAGCTGGGCTTCGGCGTGCGCGGTGCGGACAACGCCACCACCGCGGCGGAGAGCGACATCGTGATCGTCGCCGTCCCCTGGGAGGGTCACGCCGAGCTGCTCGCCTCGCTGCGCGGCGAGCTGGCCGGAAAGATCGTCGTCGACTGCGTCAACCCGCTGGGCTTCGACAAGCAGGGCGCCTACGCGCTGAAGCCGGAGGAGGGCAGCGCCGCCCAGCAGGCCGCCGCGCTGCTCCCGGACTCCCGGGTGACCGCGGCCTTCCACCACCTCTCGGCGGTGCTGCTGCTGGACCAGGGGGTCGAGGAGGTCGACATCGACGTGCTGGTGCTCGGCGAGGAGCGGACGGCCACCGACACCGTCCAGGCGCTGGCCGAGCGGGTGCCCGGGATGCGCGGCGTGTTCGCCGGGCGGCTGCGCAACGCCCACCAGGTGGAGTCGCTGGTCGCCAACCTGATCTCGGTCAACCGCCGCTACAAGGCCCACGCCGGGCTGCGGATCACCGACGTCTGAGTCGCGCCGACATTTTGAAGCGGGACGGGGACCCCTGCGAGGTTCCGGGCGGGGCGTCGGCGACAATGGTCCAGGGTCGGCCAGTGGTTCGGCCGCGCCCCGCTCTGTCCCGCCCTGTCCGGCCCGTCCCTGGAGTCCTGAGATGCCCCGCTTCGCCCTGCTTGCGTTCACCCTGGCCGCGCTGGCGCTGGTCGCTGCGGTGGTGTCGGTTCTGGCCGGGTTCTGGCTCGGCCTCGGCTGGGTGCTGCTGGCGGGTCTGTCCAGCAACATCGGCTGGGTCCAGTGGCGCCGCAGCACCCGGGCCTCCTGACCACCTGATACCTCAGTGGCCTGATCCCTCAGTGGCCGAAGATGCTGCCGAGGTTGAAGTTGAAGAAGTGGAACAGGCCGGAACCGGCGCTGGCGTAGATGTCGGAGTGGCCGAACCAGCCGAGGACCACGTAGATCACGTCGTTGAAGAACCAGCCGCCGATGGTCGGGTTCCACAGCAGCAGGAAGATGATCATCATCCCGTACGGGGCGAGGTTGGCGAAGGCGCGCCGGTTCTCGTAGGAGAGCCAGGGCTCGACGATCCCGTAGCCGTCCAGGCCCGGCATCGGCACCAGGTTCAGGATCGTGGCCATCACCTGGAGCATCGCCAGGTAGCCCAGGGCGCTGAAGAAGTAGCCGTGCGCGGTGGTGAAGGGGTTGCTCAGGCTCAGCGGCAGCAGCAGGACCAGCGCGAACACCGCGTTGGTCAGCGGCCCGGCGGCCGAGATCAGGCTGTGCTTCCACTTGCCCTGGATCCGGCCGCGCTCGATGAACACCGCCCCGCCCGGCAGCGCGATCCCGCCGAGGATGATGAACACCAGCGGCATCACGAAGCTGTAGATCGGGTGGGTGTACTTCAGCGGGTTCAGGGTGAGGTAGCCCTTGGTCCCCACCGAGATGTCCCCGCCGTGCAGCGCGGTCCGGGCGTGGGCGTACTCGTGCAGGCAGAGCGAGACCAGCCAGCCGGCCACCACGAAGATGAAGATCCCGACCCGGGGGTTGCTGCCCCAGTTCGCCCACAGCGCGTAGCCGGACGCGGCCATGACGGCGAGCAGCACCAGAAAGATGGTGCTGATCCTCCGCTCGGAGTGCGGGTGGTGGTGGCTGAAGGTCATGGTGATGTGGCTCCGGAGACTCGGTGGGTGCCGATCATCCCGCCCCGGCTCCCCTCGGGACAAGCGCCGCCGAACGGCTACTCGCTGAACGCCTGCTCCGCGCCACCGGTTCCGGCGGGCGAGCGCCCCACGCGGCGCTGTGGCTGAATGAGGTCATGGACATCTCCAACTCCCCCTCGGCGCCCGCCTGGGCCGGGCTGGCCACCAGCGATCCGGCCGGCGCGCAGCGCTTCTACGCCGGGCTCTTCGGCTGGGGCTGCGACATCACCCCCGACACCGACGCGGACGGGTACGGCGTCTTCACCACCGCCTACGGTGCCCGCGTCGGCGGGGTGGCGGCGCTGAGCGACGCCCGCCGCGGGTCCGGCTGGACCCCCTACTTCCAGTGCGGCGGCGTCGACGCCGTCCTGGCCCGGGTGCGGGGCAACGGGGGAGTGACGCTGGTGGACGCCCACCCCGCGCCCTTCGAGGGCTTCGCGGCCGTCTGCGCCGACCCCGGCGGTTCGGCCTTCGGCCTGTGGGAGCCGACCGTCCACGCGGGCTTCGGCGTGGTCGACGCCCCGGGCAGCTTCTGCTGGTTCACCCTGCACACCGGCGCCCGGGCCGCGGTCGAGGACTTCTACGGCACGGTCCTGGGCTGGGCGACCGCCGCCGACCCCGCCACCGGACAGCTCCGCTGGACCGTGGACGACGCCGCCTTCGGCAATCTGGAGGACTCCGACGTGGCCCCCGCGCAGTGGATCTGCCAGGTCGCGGTGGACGACTGCGCGGCCGCGGCGGTCAACGCCGCCGCCCTCGGCGGCACCATGCTGGCGGTGCCCGAGGAGCGCGGGGGCGCGGTCACCGCGCTGCTGCAGGACCCGCAGGGAGCAGTGTTCGGCGTCGTCCAGCTGCCCGGCTGATCAGCGCGGGCTCAGGGGCCGGTGATCCGGCAGGGCACCACCAGGTCCTCGGTCAGGTGGTAGGCCGCGCAGATCCGGTGGTAGCCGTCGGCGACGATCAGCCGGGGCCCGCGCACCAGCAGCACCGGGGAGAGCCTGGTCCCGGCCATCACCTTGGCGATGTTCTCCCGCACATGCGGGTTGTCGGAGGACAGCAGCTCCAGCTCACCGGCCCGCATCAGGTCCTTGGCCTTCTTCTGCACGGTCGTGCCCCGGCGCAGGCCGTCCACCAGCCGCTCGACGGTCGCGCGTTCGAAGAGCAGGTCGAGGTAGTCGGCGGCGGCGGGGAAGTCGTGCTTCTGCGGATCGCTCAGCCACAGGTCCCGCACCGGGACGTCGTTCGGCGGCGCGGCTCCGGCCTGCCCGTTTCCCTTGCCCATGGCGGCACCTCTCCGGTCGGGACTCCAGCGTAGGGCGGCCCGGCCCGGCGGGCACCGCCGCTGCGGCGGGGGTGATCGGTATTCGGTTCCGGTACCGAGGAATCATGCACGACAATGACCAGGTGCAGTACGGCATCCTCGGGACCACGCAGGCGCTCCGCGACGACGGCACCCCGGTACCGCTGGCCGGGGCGCGGCTGCGCGCGCTGCTGGCGGCGCTGGCCCTGCGGGCCGGCCGGGCGGTTCCGGCCTGGGCACTGATCGACGAGGTGTGGGCCGAGGAGCCGCCGGGCGACCCGCAGGACGCACTGCAGACGCTGGTCGCCCGGCTGCGCCGGGGGCTCGGCGCGGACCAGGTGCTCTCCGCGCCCGAGGGCTACCGGCTCGCCTCTGCCGACACCGACCTGCGGCGCTTCGAGGCGCTGGCCGCGCAGGAGGGCGCCGAGGCCGCCGCGCTGGCGCTGTGGCGCGGGCCCGCGCTCGCGGATCTGCCCTCACGCGCCGACGCCGCCGCCCGCTGCGAGGCGCAGCGGGACGCGGTCCGCCGTCGGCTGCTCGCCGCCGAGCTGGCGCGCGGCCGTACCGCGACGGTGCTGCAGGAGCTGGCCGCGCTGGTCGAACTCCAGCCGCTGGACGAGGCGTTGCAGGCACTGCGGCTGCGGGCGCTGCAGGCCGCCGGACGGACCGCGGAGGCGCTGCTCGGATACGAGGAGTTCCGCCGCCGGCTCGCCGAGGAACTCGGCGCCGACCCGGGGGCCGAACTGCAGGCCGTCCACGCGGAGCTGCTGGCGCCGTCCGGGGCGCCGCAGCCCGCGCCGTCCCAGCCCGCGCCGTCCGCCTCCCGCACCGTGCCGGACCCGCAGGGCGACGGCGCTGCGCGGACCAATATCCGTCCCCGGCTGACCAGCTTCGTCGGACGGGACGCCGAACTGGCCGCCCTGCAGGCAGAACTGCCGCGCCGACGGCTGCTCACCCTCATCGGCCCCGGCGGCAGCGGGAAGACCCGGCTGGCGGAGGAGAGCGCGGCGAGCCGTCCCGCCGGGTCCTGCCCGGACGGCGTGTGGCTGGTCGAACTGGCCCCGCTGGACGACCCCGCGGCCCTGCCCGACGCCGTCCTCAGCGCCCTGGGCCTGCGCGCGACCGCCCTGCACGTCACCGGGAAGACCGATGCCATCGTCGCCGTGGCCGAGTTGGAGCAGCCGCTCGACCGGCTGCTCGACCACTGCGCGTCGCGTCGGCTGCTGATCGTCCTGGACAACTGCGAGCACCTGGTCCAGGCGGCGGCGGAACTCGTCGAGCAGCTGATCACGGCCTGCCCCGGGGTGAGCGTGCTGGCCACCAGCCGGGAGCCGCTTGGAGTGCCCGGCGAGGCGCTGGTCCCGGTCGAGCCGCTGCCCGACCCGGCCGCGCTGCGACTGCTCGCGGAGCGCGGCGCGGTCGACCCGGCGCAGGACCCGGTGGCCTGCGCCGAGATCTGCCGCAGGCTGGACGGACTGCCGCTCGCCATCGAGCTGGCGGCGGCCCGGCTGCGGGCGATGACGCCGCGTCAGCTCGCGGACCGGCTGGACGCCCGCTTCGAGCTGCTCACCGGCGGCAGCCGCACGCATCTGCCCCGGCAGCAGACGCTGCGGGCGGTCGTCGACTGGAGCTGGGAGCTGCTGGACAAGCCGGAGCGGCTGCTGCTGGCCCGGCTCCAGGTCTTCGCCGGCGGCTGGACGCTGGAGGCGGCCGAGCAGGTCTGCGCCGACGAGCAGCTGCCGCACCCGGACATCGCCCCGCTGCTCGCCTCGCTGGTCGACAAGTCACTGGTCCAGGTCGCCCTGGACACCGCCGTCCCGCGCTACCGGATGCTGGAGACCATCCATGAGTACGCGGAGCAGAGGTTTCAGGAATCGGCGGACGGTTCACAGCTGACAGATCGCCATATTCGTCACTACCGCGAACTCGCCCGCACCACCGACCCGCTGCTGCGCGGGGCCGGCCAGCTCGCGGCCCTGGACCGGCTGGAGCTCGAACACGACAACTTCCGGGCGGCGCTGCGCCGCGCCGTCGCTGCCGGGGACGAGCAGGAGGCGAGCTGCCTGCTGCTCTCGCTCTGCTGGTTCTGGCAGCTGCGCGGCTACGAGGCGGAGGCGACCCAGTGGTCCGCCGCCGTCATGGCGCTGGGTCCCGGCGACGTGCTCGCCGCCGAGCCGGGGCCGCCGGTCCCGCTGCCGGAGGGGCCGCTGGACCTCGCCCCGCCCTGGTCCGCGCCGGTGCTGGCGGAGGCCCGCCGGGCCGTGGCGCTCTGCTACTACCTGCTGGGGCAGTCCGAGGGGGTCATGTCCCCGACCGAGGAGAGCAGACGGTCCGGTGCGCGGATTCTTGCCGCGTACTCGCCGGAGCTGCCGCAGTCCGCGCGGCTGCCCGGCCTGCTCCGGGTCTATTCGGTGATCTTCACCGGCGACTTCGAGGCGCTGGCCCGGTCCGTCGACGAGTTGGTCGACTGCTGCCGTGCCTTCGACCGCACCTGGGAGCTGGCCTACGCGCTGCAGATCAGGTGCAAGTTCTCCAACGACCAGGTCGGCGGCCTGGAGCGGGCCCGGGCCGACGTCCAGGAGAGCCTGGACATCTTCACCCGGCTCGGCGACAGCTGGGGCATGGCCGAGGCGCTGTCCGGCCAGGCCGAGACCGCCGCCTTCACCGGCGACTTCGCCCTGGCCGCCGCCGCCTCCCGCCGCGCCGTCGAACTGGCCTGCAGCGTCGGCGCCCTCCAGGACCTACCGATGCTGCTGGTCCGCCTCGGCGACTCGCTGCTCGGGCTCGGCGAGTCGGAGGAGGGCGAGCGCCAACTCCGGGCCGGGGTGGCCGCCGCGGCCGGCACCGCCCCCCGCACCCAGGGCGCTGCCTTCTACGGCAGCATCGTGTTGTCCCTGCTGGCGGTGCGCGACGGGCGACTGGAGGAGGCCCGGGCCCTGCTGGAACCGCTCCGGGAGAACCTCGCGGTCTCCGGCATGGGCGTCATGCTCGTCGGCATGGTCGAGGCCGTCCTGGGCCGGCTGGACGCCATCGAGGGCCGTCCCTACGACGGGCTGCGGCGGATGCGGGGCGGGCTGGCGGCCATGGACGGCCATGCCATGAGTGAACTCGTCGGTGCGCAGATGGCCCTGCAGCTGGCGCCCACGGCCGCCGCGATCCTGTACGAGTGCGCCCGCGCCGACGCCGCCGGCCGCTCGGAGGAGGACACCCGACGCGAGCCAGGACCGGCCTGGCGGGCAGCTGCGCTGCTCGGCGCCGGCGGGAGGCAGCTCGCTCGCGACGCCACCCACCACCTGGAGCGCCAGTCCCTGCTGGAGACCGCCGCCGGGCTGCGTGAGCTGCTCGGCGAACAGGCCTACGCCGCAGCCTATGCCGAGGGGGAGTCCCTGGACACGGCTGCGGTCGCGGCCCTGCTGCGCGACGCCTGAGGCGGGCTCAGGTCCGCTTCTTGTACTTCGCCACCGCCAGCGGGGCGAACACCGCGGTCAGCCCGACCGACCAGGCCAGTACCTCCAGCGCGGGGTGCAGCACCGGGCCGCCGTTGATCAGCGCCCGGCTGGAGTCCGCCAGTGCGGACAGCGGGTTGACCCGGGTGAAGGCGTGCAGCCAGCCCGGCATGGTGCTGGTCGGCGCGAAGGTCGAACTGCCGAACTGCAGCGGCATGGTGATCAGCATGCCGACCCCCTGCACGGCCTGGGCGTTCTTCAGCGACATGCCGAGCAGCATCGACACCCACACCATCGCCGAACCGAAGGCCAGGGACAGCCCCAGGGCGGCCAGCAGCTGCACCGGGCCGGTGTGGATCCGCATCCCCAGCAGCATCGCGAAGGGCACCAGCACCACCAGCGATATCAGCGAGCGGACGCACTCCGCCAGCAGCTTGGCGACCAGGACCGAGCTGCGCCCGATCGGCAGGCTGCGGAACCGGTCCATCACCCCGGTGCCGAAGTCCTGGTTCAGCCCGGTGCCGACGGCCATCGCCAGGTTGAGCCCGATCTGCCCGAGCATCCCCGGCACCATGTACTGGATGTAGTGGCCCTGGGTGCCGGAGATCGCCCCGCCGAAGACATAGACGAAGATCACCGTGAACAGGATCGGCATCAGCAGGACGTCCAGCATGGACTCCGGGTCCGCCTTGATCCGCATCAGGTTGCGCCGGGTCAGCGCCGCGATGTGGTGGAGCGTGGCGCGGAGGCTGATCCGCTGGTCCTCGGTCCGGCGGAGCTGCTCCGCCCGGGTCGGCAGCGCCGTGATCACGCTCATGCCACGCTCTCCATCTGCTCGGTCGTGCTGGTGGTGGGGGACGTGCTCATCGGCGACCCGGCGGTCCTGGGCGGCGGCACCGGGAGGCCGGTGATCGCCAGGAAGACCTCGTCCAGGCTCGGCATCCGGGTCTCGATCGCGGCGATGCCGAAGCCGCCGGCGCCCAGCGTCGCGATGACGGCCGTGAGCTGCTCCTCGCCGACCACCGGCAGGGTCACCAGGCCCGACTCCCGGTCGGCGGACGCGCCGTACCGGGCGAGGCAGCCGACCATCTCGTCCAGCTGCTCCGGCCGGGCCGGACGGACCGTCAGTGTCTGTCCGCCGACCTGGCGCTTCAACTCCTCCACGCCGCCGTCGGCGATCACCCGGCCGTGGTCGAAGACGGTCAGGTCCTCGGCCAGCTGCTCCGCCTCCTCCATGTACTGGGTGGTCAGCAGCACCGTCGAGCCCTCGTGGACCATCCGGCGGACCTCCTGCCAGACCTCGTTCCTGGTGCGCGGGTCGAGCCCGGTCGTCGGCTCGTCCAGGAACAGCACCCGGGGCTGCCCGGTCATCGACGCGGCCAGGTCGAGCCGGCGGCGCATCCCGCCGGAGTAGGTCTTCGCCGGACGCTTGGCGGCCTCGGTCAGCGAGAAGCGCTCCAGCAGCTCGGTCGCCCTGGCCTTGGCGCCCTTCGGCGACAGGTCCAGCAGCCGGCCGATCAGGTAGAGGTTCTCGTAGCCGGACAGCAGCTCGTCGACCGAGGCGTACTGGCCGGTCAGCCCGATTGTCCGGCGCAGCTGCCGGGGCTGCCGGAGCACGTCCCAGCCGCCGACGAAGGCGGTGCCCGCGTCCGGCCTCACCAGTGTGGAAAGGATGCGGACGAGCGTGGTCTTGCCCGCCCCGTTCGGCCCCAGGACGCCCCTGACGGTGCCCTCACGCACCGTCAGGTCGACGCCGTCCAGGGCCTTGGTCTCTCCGTAGTACTTCGCCAGCCCCCGAACCTCGACGGCGGGGGTGCTTCCTGCGCTCGATGTCATGCCCTTACTGTCGCGAGCCGCGCCGTCACCGCCCCGTCGCGCGTCCGTCAGCGGTTCCGTCAGCGATTCCGTCACGAGGCCCCGGTCCCCGTCAGCGGGCTGACGGGGACCGGGGCCTCGTGGGACTGCCGGTGGAACCTCAGTGGAAGCTGTGCTCGGGGGCCGGGAAGCTGCCGCCGATGACGTCCTCGCTGAACGCCCGGGCCGCGTCGCCGAGGGTGGCGCGGAGGTCGGCGTACTGCTTGACGAACTTCGGCACCCGGCCCGCGGTCATCCCGGCCATGTCCGTCCAGACCAGGACCTGGGCGTCGCAGTCGGGGCCCGCGCCGATGCCGACGGTCGGGATCTGCAGCGAGGCGGTGACCTGCGTCGCCAGCTCGGCCGGTACGGCCTCCAGTACGACCGCGAAGGCGCCGGCCGAGGCGACCGTCTTGGCGTCCCGGAGCAGCTGGTGCGCGGCCTCGTCGCCGCGCCCCTGGACCGGGTAGCCGCCCAGGGCGTGCACCGACTGCGGGGTCAGCCCGAGGTGCGCCATGACCGGTACGCCCGCCTGCACCAGCAGCTCGATGGCGTGGGCGGAGCGCTCGCCGCCCTCGAGCTTCACCGCGCCGACGCCGGCCTCCTTCATCAGCCGGGCGGCGTTGTGCAGGGCCTGGGCGGGGGACTCCTGGTAGGAGCCGAAGGGCAGGTCGGCGACGATCATGGCGCGCTTGGTGCCACGGACGACGGCGGCGGAGAGCATCACCATCTGATCCATGGTCACCGGCACGGTGGTCTCGTAGCCGAGGTGACAGTTGCCGGCCGAGTCCCCGACCAGCAGCACCGGGATGCCGGCGTCGTCGAAGGCGGAGGCGGTGAGCGCGTCGTAGGCGGTGAGCATGGGCCAACGCTCGCCGCGCTGCTTGGCGGTGGCCAGGTCCCGCACCGTCACCCGGCGGGTGGTGACGCCACCGTAGAGGGAGGCGGCGGGCTTCTCCGCAGCGGGCTTCCCGGCGGTGGGTGCGGAGTCCGCGGCGGATGGTGCGAGGGCAGGCTGAAGCGAACCGTTCTGCATGGCAGTTCTCCTGTGTGGGTCGTCTCGTGGCGCCGCAGGGGCGTCCCCGGATTCCCTCCATGCTGTCACGCCCGCCCACGCGCGCAAAGGGGCGGGTGCGCGTGTTCTGTGGCACGCGACCGTCGCCGAAGGCACGCGACCGTTGCCGAATCTTTACGATACGAGGACGTCTCGTATCGTAAAAGCGGCTAGCATATGAGCCATGACCACCACAGCCCCCGCGCCCCCGGCGCGCCGAGTCCCCGAGGCGGTCCACCGCCGCCGGTGGGCCGTCCTCGCGGTCCTGCTGTGCAGCCTGCTCGTCGTGGTGCTGGACAGCTCGATCCTCAACGTTGCGATGAAGACCATCGCCAGCCCCGCACCCACCGGCCTCGGCGCCACCCAGAGCCAGCTGGAATGGGCGGTCAACGCCTACACCCTGGTCTTCGCCGGCCTGTTGTTCACGGCCGGCCTGCTCGGCGACCGGTTCGGCCGGAAGAAGACCCTGCTGCTCGGCATGGTGCTGTTCGGCGCGGGCTCGCTGCTCTGCTCCCTGGCCACCTCCCCGGGCGAGCTCATCGCCTTCCGCGCGGCCATGGGCCTCGGCGGCGCCTTCGTGATGCCGGCCACGTTGGCGATCATCATGAACGTCTTCGAGCGCGAGGAGCAGCCGCGCGCCATCGGCATCTACTCCGGCGCGGTCGGGATAGCCATCGCCGTCGGCCCGATCGTCGGCGGCATCCTGCTGGCCCACTTCTGGTGGGGCTCGGTCTTCCTGGTGAACGTGCCGATCGTGGTGCTGGCCGTCGCCGCCATGGTCTGGCTGGTCCCCGACTCCCGCGACCCGAACCCGGGCCGGCTCGACCCGGTCGGGGTGCTGCTCTCGATACTCGGCCTGGTCGCGCTGATCTACGGGATCATCCAGGGCGGACAGGACGCCGACTTCACCACCACCCACTGCTGGGTGCCGCTGCTCGGCGGGCTGGTGCTGCTCGCGCTCTTCGTCTGGCACCAGCAGCGCACCAGCCACCCGGTGCTCACCATCGCCTGGTTCCGCAACCGGCACTTCTCGGCCTCGGTGGTCGCCATCGGGCTGACCTTCTTCGCGCTGATGGGGGTGACCTTCTTCGGGGTCTTCTACATGCAGAGCATCCGCGGCTACAGCCCGCTGCAGGCAGGTCTGCTGCTGCTGCCGATGGCCGCCGGCCAGCTGCTGGTCTCCCCGCGCGCCCGGCACGCGGTGACCCGCTTCGGCGTCCGTGCCACCTGCACCGCCGGGATGCTGCTGATCGCGCTGGCCTTCGCCGGTTTCATGCTGCTGGGCCGGGAGACCGGGATCTGGGTGCTGGAGGTCCTGGCGTTCGTCCAGGGCGTCGGCATGGCCCTGGTCATGCCCCCGGCCACGGTGACCATCATGTCCAGCCTGCCGCGTGAGAAGGCCGGTTCCGGCTCCGCCGTCAGCAATACCTTCCGGCAGGTCGGCGGCTCGCTCGGGGTCGCCATCCTGGGCGCGGTGCTGTCCACCAGCTACCGCGACGGCATCCAGGACCACTTGTCCGCGCTGCCCGCCCCGCTGCGGGCCCCGGCCGGCGAGTCCATCGAGGGGACGCTCGGCGTGGTCCAGCAGGTGGGTCAGCGCGCGGCCGGTCTGGTGGACCCGGCCAAGGACGCCTTCATGCACGCGATGCATGTGACGGCGCTCTCCGCCGGCGCGGTGGCGCTCCTCGGCGCGGTCGTGGCCGCGGCCTTCCTGCCGGGCCGGCCCGGTGCGGCGAGCGCCGCCCCCGGTGCCGACCTTGGTGCCGAAGCCGTGCCGGAGACGGCAGGATAGACGGCATGATCAGCGCGGGTGAGCAGACCGACCGGCAGCCGCACGACCGGCAGCCGGACGAGCAGACGCCGGACGAACAGACGGCAGGCGGTCCGGCAGCAGCCGGTCCGCCGCGCCGGGGCCGCCCGCGCAGCGAGGCGGCCGAACAGTCGATCATCGAGGCTGCGCTCCACCTGCTCACCCGGGGCAGCAGCCTGAACAACATCTCGATCGAGGGCATCGCCGCCCAGGCCGGCGTCGGCAAGGCGACCATCTACCGGCGCTGGCCCAACAAGGAGGAGCTGCTCTTCGACGTCCTGGTCCGGGCCGAGCCGCCGGAGCCCGACTACCGCGGCGGCACGGTGCGCGACACCCTGGTGGAGATCCTGGAGTACCTCCGTCAGTCCACCCTGGCGAAGCGGGATCCGACCTCCTTCGCCGGTGCGGTGGCCGACCTCCGCTCGACGCCCGCGCTCTACGAGCGCTACTGCGCCCAGGTCATCGCCCCGCGCCGGGCCCGGCTGCGCAGACTGATCGCGGAGGGCGTCGCCAACGGCGAGATCCGCGGTGACGTGGACCCCGACCTCCTCGGCGAGCTGATCATCGGCCCCATGCTCTCCCGTGCGATGCTGCATCCGGACGCATCGCTCGACGACCCGGACCTGCCGGCCGTGATCGTCGACACAGTGCTCCAGGGCATCGCGCCGCCGACTGCCGGAACCTGACGGCCCGGCCCGCACGTCCTTCTCCTCATACGTTGACGACTAGGGATGAGCAGGGCATATGGGGTACGACACGGCCCGAACCGAACCGCCGGCCGCAGCGAGCACCGCCGTCGGCAGACGGCGGATCCCCGGGTTCGGCGGCTGGGGACGCGATCGGCGGGGCCGCAACACCTGGCGGCGCGGCCTGCTGCCGGCCCTGTTCGCGCTGCTGCTCGCCTGCCTGCTGGCCTTCCACGGCGAGGTCCCCAACAGCTTCGGCAACTTCGGCAGCCTGCTGGAGAGCTTCCTGCCCTGGGTCGGCGTCGGCATCCCGGTGCTGCTGGTCGCCGCACTGGTCCGGCGCTCGGCGACGGCGCTGGCGGCCCTGCTCGTGCCGGTGCTGCTCTGGGTCAACCTCTTCGGCGTGCTGCTGCTCAGCAAGGGCGGCGGGACGTACGACTTCACCGTGGTGCAGCACAACGTCTGGGCCTACAACAAGGACATCCCCGGCACCGTCAAGGTGCTGGAGGCCGCCGACCCGGACGTGATCTCGCTGGTCGAGGTCACCGCGAGCGCGCTCCCGGTCTACGAGCAGGACCTGGCGGCGAAGTACCCCTACCGCGCGGTCGAGGGCACGGTCGGACTCTGGTCGAAGGACCCGCTGATCGACACCGCGCCGGTGGACATCAGGATCGGCTGGGTCCGGGCGCTGCGCACGGTGGTGGAGACCCCGCAGGGGCAGGTCGCCGTCTATGTCGCCCATCTGCCGTCCGTGCGGGTGAACTTCGACAACGGCTTCACCGCCAACCAGCGCGATGTCAGCGCCAACGCCCTGGGCCTGGCCCTGGCGGCGGAGTCCCTGCCCCGGGTGATCCTGCTGGGCGACCTCAACGGGACCATGAACGACCGTAGCCTCGCCCCGGTCACCTCGCAGATGCGCTCGGCGCAGGGCTCGGCCGGCTCGGGCTTCGGCTTCAGCTATCCGGCGGAGTTCCCGATGACCCGGATCGACCAGATCATGACCCGGGGCGTCACCCCGACCCACGCCTGGACCCTGCCCCGCACCGGCAGCGACCACCTCCCGATCGCCGCCCACATCGAGCTCTGACTCTGCTGCCGTCAGAACTCTGCTGCCGTCGGCGGGTCAGCTCTCCCGCCAGCGGTTGGTGATCGGCTGACGGCGGTCCCGGCCGAAGCCCTTGGAGGAGATCTTGGTGCCCGGCGGGTACTGCCGGCGCTTGTACTCGGCCGTGTCGACCAGCCGGATCACCCGGTCCACCACGGCCGGGTCGTAGCCCTCGGCCAGGATCTCGGCCCGGCCGCGGTCCCGTTCGATGTAGCCGGTCAGGATGGCGTCCAGCAGCTCGTAGTCCGGCAGCGAGTCGGTGTCCAGCTGCCCCGGGCGCAGCTCCGCGCTCGGCGGCTTGAGAATGGTGTGCTCCGGGATCGGCGGGGTCTCGCCGCGCTCCGCCGCCGCCTCGTTGCGCCACACCGCCAGCCGGAAGACCAGCGACTTGTAGACGTCCTTGATCGGGCCGAAGGCGCCGACCGAGTCGCCGTAGAGGGTGGAGTAGCCCACGGCCAGCTCGCTCTTGTTGCCCGGGGCGAGGACCAGGTGGTTCTCCTGGTTGGAGATCGCCATCAGCAGGGTGCCGCGCAGCCGGGACTGGAGGTTCTCCTCGGCCAGCCCGGTCAGCCCCAGCGCGTCCATGTAGGCGTCGAACATCGGCGCGATCGGCACGGTGCGCAGGTGCAGCCCGGTACGTCGGGCCAACTCGGCGGCGTCGTCCCGGGAGTGCTGCGAGGAGTAGGCGCTCGGCATCGACACGCAGTGGACGTTCTCGGCGCCGACGGCGTCCACCGCCAGCGCAGCGACCAGCGCCGAGTCGATGCCGCCGGAGAGGCCGATCAGCACCGAGTCGAAGCCGTTCTTCCGGACGTAGGCGCGCAGCCCGGTCACCAGCGCCTGGTAGACCTCCTCCTCCGGGCCCAGCCGAGGCGCCTGAACGGGGGGCAGCGGCGCGGCGGGCTCGGGCAGCTGCTCCTCGGCGACGACGCTGTACAGGACCTCCAGCCCGTCGGCGACGAACCGGCTGCCCTGCCCGGTCTCGGCGGTGGCCTCGGGCAGCTCCAGGTCGATCAGCAGGCAGGTCTCGGCGAACCGGGGCGCCCGGCCGAGCACCTCGCCCGTGCCGGAGACCACCACCGAGTCGCCGTCGAAGACCAGTTCGTCCTGGCCGCCGACCATGTTCACATAGGCGAGGGTGCAGCCGGCCTCGACCGACCGGCGGCGCACCAGGTCCAGCCTGAGGTCGCCCTTGTCCGCCTCGTAGGGGGAGGCGTTGACCACCAGCAGCAGCCCGGCCTCGGCCTGCCGGGCGGCCTGCACCCGGCCGCCGTCCTGCCAGATGTCCTCGCAGACGGCGATGGCGACGTCCACGCCGTGGAGCCGGACCACCGGCAGGGTGTCGCCGGGGACGAAGTAGCGGTACTCGTCGAACACCCCGTAGTTCGGCAGGTGGTGCTTGGCCAGCCGGGTGACGACCTTGCCGCCGTGCAGCAGCGCCGCGCAGTTCTGCGGCGAGCCGCTGGGCAGGCCGAGCCGCTCCGAGGCGTTGGTCGAGCGGCCGAGGTAGCCGACGACGACGGCGGTGCCGCCCAGGCCCTCGTCCGCCAGCCGCTCGGCGAGCGCGACCAGCGCGGAGCGCGAGGCGTCCACGAAGGAGGGGCGCAGCGCCAGGTCCTCGACCGGGTAGCCGGTCAGGGCCATCTCCGGGAAGGCCACGAGCTGGGCGCCGCGTTCGGCGGCGTGGCGGGTCCAGCGCACGACGAGGTCGCTGTTGCCGGCGATGTCGCCGACCGTGGTGTCGATCTGGTTGAGCGCGAGGCGAAGGTGAGGCACCCGGTCAGCCTAATTGTCGGTGCGACGCCATGGGCAGTCGGGCGGCCCGGGCCGGGCGCTTCGAACCTGCCGTGGGCAGGCGTGGATCTGCGATGATGCGACCAGCGGACAAGACGGCGCGGGGCGCGTCGACCCAGGAGGCCGCGCCCCGTTAACGCGGACGTAAAGAGCAGAGGTGAGACTGTCGCCATGGGCAAGCAGCAGGAGTTTGTTCTCCGCACACTCGAAGAGCGCGACATCCGGTTCGTCCGACTGTGGTTCACGGACGTCCTCGGCTTTCTGAAGTCCGTCGCGGTCGCACCCGCCGAGCTCGACCAGGCGTTCGAGGAGGGAATCGGCTTCGACGGCTCGGCGATCGAGGGCTTCGCCCGGGTGTACGAGTCGGACATGCTGGCCCAGCCGGACCCGTCGACCTTCCAGATACTGCCCTGGCGGTCCGAGTCCCCCGGGACCGCACGGATGTTCTGCGACATCCTGATGCCGGACGGCTCGCCCTCCTACGCCGATCCGCGCTATGTCCTGAAGCGCACCCTGGAGAAGTGCTCCAACCTCGGGTTCACCTTCTACACCCACCCCGAGATCGAGTTCTTCCTGCTCAAGGACCTGCCTGCGGACGGCAGCGTGCCCACCCCGGCCGACCACTCCGGCTACTTCGACCACACCCCGCGCGGCGTCGGCCACGACTTCCGCCGTCAGGCCATCACCATGCTGGAGTCGATGGGCATCTCGGTGGAGTTCAGCCACCACGAGGGCGCCCCGGGCCAGCAGGAGATCGACCTCCGCTACGCCGACGCGCTGTCCACCGCCGACAACATCATGACCTTCCGCACGGTCATGAAGGAGGTCGCGCTGGAGCAGGGCGTCCACGCCAGCTTCATGCCGAAGCCGTTCTCGCAGTACCCGGGCTCGGGCATGCACACCCACCTCTCGCTGTTCGAGGGCGACCGCAACGCCTTCCACGAGGCCGGGGCCGAGTACCAGCTCTCCAAGGTGGGCCGCTCCTTCATCGCGGGCCTGCTGAAGCACGCCGCCGAGACCGCCGCGATCACCAACCAGTGGGTCAACTCCTACAAGCGCATCTGGGGCGGCTCCCAGCGCGCGGCCGGCGCCGGCGGCGAGGCCCCCTCCTACATCTGCTGGGGCCACAACAACCGCTCCGCGCTGGTCCGGGTCCCGATGTACAAGCCCAGCAAGCAGGGCTCGACCCGGGTCGAGATCCGCTCGCTGGACACCGGCTGCAACCCCTACCTGGCCTACTCGGTGATCCTCGCGGCCGGCCTGAAGGGCATTCAGGAGGGCTACGAGCTGCCCCCCGGCGCCGACGACGACGTCTGGGCGCTCAGCAGCATGGAGCGCCGCGCGATGGGCATCCAGCCGCTCCCGCAGAACCTCGGCGAGGCCATCGACCTGATGCAGCACAGCGAGCTGGTCCAGGAGACCCTCGGCGAGCACGTCTTCGACTTCTTCCTGCGCAACAAGCGCCAGGAGTGGGAGGAGTACCGCCAGGAGGTCACCGCCTTCGAGCTGCGGAAGAACCTCCCGGTGCTGTAACCCCCCTACGGGCCGGCGGTGCGAACCGCCGGCCCACGGCGGCGTCAGTTCTGCTTCATGACGGCGAGGCCCTGGTCGTTGGAGATCATCGTGTACTGGACCCCGGAGTGCAGCGACTCGGCGTAGCCGACCGGGTTGTTGATCGGGGAGGACCAGCCGGCCCAGAGGTCGAGCACCACGTACTGGGGGATGACGTTGCCGGCGGCGCCGACCCAGTAGACGTCGCAGCGGCCGGAGAGGTGCGAGATCAGGGTCATATTGGTCTCGACAGTGGCGTTGTCCGGTATCTCGGAGAGGGCCTGCAGTTCGGCGGGGCCCCGGGAGCCGCGGGTGTAGGAGGAGGAGTCGGTCAGGTCCTTCAGCGGCAGGTTTCCGGCCAGGGTGAAGGTGACGGCGATGCCGACGACGACCGGGACCAGGTGGTTCGCGTACTCGCGGAGCGGGCGGCGGGCGGAGGCCTTGGACTTGACGATGGCGTCGATCAGCGCGGCGAAGACGATCGGCATCAGCACCGCGTTGTAGTGCCAGGCGGTGCCCCAGTAGTCGGTGTCGGTGGAGACGAAGCGCCAGCCCAGCGTCGGCAGGACCAGGATGCTCAGCGGTGAGCGCAGCGCCAGCAGGCCGGTGACACCGAAGATCACGACCAGGGTGTCCAGCTTGACGTCCGCGCCGTTGAAGACCGAGGTGAGCATCCCGCCGCCGCTGCCGACCTTGTTCCAGTAGGCGTACTGGCCGGACGGGTTCATCGCCGGGATCAGCACTTCGAGGGTGAGGGCGAACATGCCGGTGCCGAAGGCGACCGCGGCCAGGCCCAGCCGCTGCTGCCGACGCAGGAGCAGGTAGGCGCCGACGGCCGCGACGGTCAGGCCCAGGTCCTCCTTGACCAGGACCAGCGGCAGGCACCACCAGAAGGCGGACTTCCAGCGCCGGTCGAGCAGCCGCTCCAGGCAGAGCGCCAGCAGCGGGACGGCGAGGGCGACCTCGTGGAAGGTGTTGTCGGCGGCCCGCTGGAGCCCCCAGGCGAGCCCGTAGGCGATGCCGATGCCGATCCCGTTGCCGAAGCCGAGCGCCCGGACGGCGGCCCGGGATATCGGGACCACCGACATCCCGAGCAGGAAGCCCTGGGCGACCAGCAGCGAGAGGGCGCTCGGGTAGATCCAGTAGGTCGGGGCGAGGATCACCAGCAGCGGGCTGAAGTGGTCGCCGAGGATGTTGAACCCCGGGCCCTTGATGTCGACGATCGGCGCCTGGAAGTGCGCGTAGTGGCGTATCGCCTCCTCGAATATCCCCAGGTCCCAGGAGGTGTCGCCGAAGCGGTAGTAGCGCAGGGCCGAGAGCAGCGAGTAGAGGAGCGAGAAGACCAGCCCGAGGATCAGCGGAGCGAACCGCCGGAGGCGGGTCCCGGGTGCCGGGTCGGTGCTGAGCTCGGCCGGTGCCGGCTCGAACGAAACTCCCAGGGCCATGTGGATCTCTCTCCGGCTGCGGTGGTCGGCTGCGGTGCTCAGGGCTGCGGTGCTCGGCAATGCGTGCGGCGGAACGGGTGGGGGCCGGACCTGCCGATCCGCTTCCGTTGTAGGACGATGGAAGATCACGTCCGGTTCCGCCGCGGGCGGGCCCGCGGGGCGACGGAGGGCCCGGGGGACAGGCTAGGCGCTACCCGTCCCGCGACGGCAGGGGGCATGGCGGGCGGGTTCGGCGGGGCAGTCACTGGGGGAAGAACCGCTCAGGGGCACGTAGGCTCAGATCTTGTTCGATGATCGATCGGATGTCTGTAACGGCTGTGGAGTCCCTAACGGCTGTGGACGGCACCGGAGGCAGGCGTGGAGCCAGGGAGCGGCGGCGTGACAGGTGACGACAGGCGCAGCAGTGGCACCCGGCGCAGCAACCCCGCCGCGCGCCTGGTCCGTCGCGGCTTCACCGACCCCGAGGCGGCGGTCCGCCGACTGGCGGAGCCCGCGCTCGCCCCGCACGCCGGCGACACCGTGCTGCTGGACGCCCTCGCCGCCACCGCCGACCCCGACCTCGCCCTGCTCGGCCTCGCCCGACTGGCCGAGGCCTGCCCGCCGGACGACCGCCGCACCCTGCTGGACACGCTCACCACCAGCAAGCCGCTGCGGGACCGGCTGCTCGGCGTCCTCGGTGCCAGCGCCGCCCTCGGCGACCACCTGGCCCGGCACCCGCACGACTGGCACAGCCTGGTCACCTTCGAGCTCCGGGACATGCACCCCGGGCCCGAGGAGTTCCTGCGCACCCTCTACAGCCACATCTGGGAGGACCCGGCCACGGCCGGCTCCCGCGCGGACGCCCTGCGCACCGGCTACCGCCGCTGCCTGCTCGGGATCGCCGCCCGCGACCTGACCGGCACCGGCGTCGCCACCGGGGACCAGACCCGGCACAGCGGCCAGGACGGCTTCGGCCGGACCGCCGCCGAGCTGTCCGACCTGGCCGGGGCCACGCTCCAGGCCGCACTGGACATCGCCCGGGAGGAGGACCCGGCCGCCGCCGCGGTCTGCCGGCTCGCTGTCGTCGCCATGGGCAAGTGCGGCGGACACGAGCTGAACTACGTCTCCGACGTGGACGTGGTCTTCGTCGGCGAGGCCCGGGTGACCCAGACCGGCGAGCCGGCCGCCGACGACACCACCGCCGTCCAGGCGGCGACCCGGCTGGCGGCCCGGATGATGCGGCTCTGCTCCGACACCACCCGTGAGGGCGTCATCTGGCCGGTGGACGCCAACCTCCGCCCCGAGGGCAAGAACGGGCCGCTGGTGCGGACCCTCGCCAGCCATCTCGCCTACTACCAGCGCTGGGCCAAGACCTGGGAGTTCCAGGCGCTGCTGAAGGCCCGCCCGGTGGCCGGCGACGCCGAACTGGGCCTGGCCTACCTGGATGCGGTCACCCCGCTGGTCTGGCACGCCTCGGAGCGCGCCAACTTCGTCCAGGACGTCCAGCAGATGCGCCGCCGGGTGATCGACGCCATCCCCGCCGCCGAGGTCGAGCGCGAGCTCAAGCTCGGCCCCGGCGGGCTGCGCGACGTCGAGTTCTCGGTGCAGTTGCTGCAACTGGTGCACGGCCGGGCCGACCCCGCGCTGCACAGCTCCACCACGCTCACCGCGCTCGCGGAGCTCTCGGCCGGCGGCTACGTGGGCCGCGAGGACGCCGCCGCGCTCGACGACGCCTACCGGTTCCTGCGCCTGATGGAGCACCGGATCCAGCTCTACCAGCTGCGCCGTACTCATCTGGTGCCGACCGGCGAGGACGACCTGCGCCGGCTCGGCCGCTCGCTGGGCCTGCGCGCCGACCCGGTCAGCGAGCTCAACCAGGAGTGGCGTCGGCACAGCCGCGAGGTGCGCCGGCTGCACGAGAAGCTGTTCTACCGCCCGCTGCTGACCGCCGTCGCCCGGCTCGGCGCGGAGGAGGCCGAGCTCACCGGCGGCCTGGCGGTCAGCCCGGAGGCCGGGCTCAGTGCCGCGGCGGCCCGGACCCGGCTGGCCGCCCTCGGCTACCGGGACCCGGTCGACGCCTTCCGCCACCTGCAGGCCCTCGCCTCCGGCGTCAGCCGCCGGGCCGCGCTGCAGCGGACCCTGCTGCCGGTGATGCTCGGCTGGTTCGCCGACTCGGCCGACCCGGACGCCGGGCTGCTGAGCTTCCGCAAGGTCTCGGACAGCCTCGGCTCCACCCCCTGGTACCTGCGGCTGCTCCGGGACGAGGGGGCGACCGCGGAGAACCTGGCCCGGATCCTCTCCTCCGGCCGACTCGCTCCCGACCTGCTGCTGCGCGCCCCGGAGGCGGTGGCGCTGCTGGGCGACAGCGACGGCCTGGCGCCGCGCACCCCGGCCGCGCTGGAGCGCGAGGTGCAGTCGGCCGTCGGCCGCGCCGCCGGTGCGCCCGCCGCCGTGGTCGCGGCCCGCTCGGTCCGCCGCCGCGAGCTGTTCCGCACCGCCGCCGCCGACGTCCTCGGCCGACTCTCCGGCGATGACGCGCAGGCCCCGAACGGCGCGGGGGAGGCGCTCCAGCGCGCCGCCGACGCGCTGACCACGCTCAACACCGTCACCCTGGCCGGCGCACTGCGGGCCTGCGTCGCCGCCGTCGAGCTGGCGGCCGGGGGGCCGCTGCCGACCCGGTTGGCGATCATCGGCATGGGCCGCTTCGGTGGCGGCGAGCTCGGCTACGGCAGCGACGCCGACGTCATGTTCGTCCACGACCCGCTGCCCGGGGCGGACGAGACCAAGGCCGGGAACGCGGCCCGGCACGTCTTCGAGGAGGTCCGCCGGCTGCTCCAGCTGCCGTCGACCGAGCCCCCGCTGCTGATCGACGCCGATCTGCGGCCCGAGGGCCGGCAGGGGCCGCTGGTCCGCAGCCTGGCCTCCTACGCCGCCTACTACCGCCGCTGGTCCCGGACCTGGGAGAGCCAGGCGCTGCTGCGGGCCCGGCCGGTCGCCGGGGACGCCGAGCTGGGCGCGGCCTTCGTCGAGCTGATCGACCCGGTGCGCTACCCGGCCCAGGGTGTCGGCGAGAGCGAGCTGCGCGAGATAAGGCGGCTGAAGGCCCGGGTCGAAAGCGAGCGGCTGCCGCGCGGCGCCGACCCGACCACCCACACCAAGCTCGGCCCCGGCGGACTCGCCGACGTCGAGTGGACGGTACAGCTGTTCCAGTTGCAGCACGCGCACCGGCTGCCCGGCCTGCGCACCACCCGGACCAGGGAGGCGCTGGCGGTCGCCGTCGCCGAGGGACTGCTCGACCCGGACTCCGCCGCCGACCTGGACGCGGCCTGGGTGCAGGCCGGACGGGTGCGCAACGCAGTGATGCTGGTACGCGGACGCCCCGGTGACAGCTTCCCCGGTGACCCCCGGGAGCTGGCCGGAGTGGCCCGCTACCTCGGCTACGGCAGCGGCCACGCCGGCCAGATGGTCGACGACTACCGCCGCTGCGCGCGCCGGGCGCGGCTGGTGGTGGAAGAGGTGTTCTACGGCTGACGGCCGAGCCGAGCCGGGACGGGACGGACGGCTCAGCGGTGGACGGAGACCCGTGGGCGTCCGGCGCCGGCCGAGCGGACCGGCCCGGGGGCCAGGTCGGACTCGGGGTCCAGTTCGGCCTCGGAGTCCAGGCCCGGGGCCGTCGGCTCGGCGGCCTGCTCGTCGGTGTCCGCGTCGTCGGCGTGGGCGGCGCCCTCGGCCGCAACCGGCGCATCCGCCGTCGACTCCGCGGTGCCCGCAGTGACCGGGCCCGCAACAACCGGGCCCGCAGTGGCGACGGGCAGCACCTCGGCCTCGGCTTCCGCCTCGGCCGTCGCATCCGCCGGGTACCTCGCGAAGGCGTACGCCCACTTGCCGTAGACCACCCGCGAGACGAGCAGCCCGACCAGCGTGCACAGCGCACCGGCGACGGCGTCCATGAAGAAGTGGTTGGCGCTGGCGATGATCACCACCAGCGTGGTGAGCGGGTAGAGCAGTCCCAGCGCCTTGACCCAGTAGCGGCGCGCCAGGAAGGCGATGGTCAGCCCGCACCAGAGCGACCAGCCGATGTGCATCGAGGGCATGGCCGCGAACTGGTTCGAGACCTGCGCCATGTCGCCGGAGGCCATCGAGCCCCAGGTGTGGTGCTTGGCGACGGTGTCGATGAAGCCCCCGCCGGTCATCAGCCTCGGCGGGGCCAGCGGGTAGAAGTAGTAGCCGAAGAGCGCGATGGCCGTGGTCACGAACAGCGCCAGCCGGGCGGCGGCGTAGCGTCCTGGATGGCTGCGGAAGAGCCACACCAGTACGCCTATCGTCATGATGAAGTGCAGCGTCGCGTAGTAGTAGTTCATCCCGACGATCAGCCAGGTGACCGAGTCGAAGGCATGGTTGATCACGCGCTCGTCGGCGATGCCCAGGATCTGCTCGAAGTGCCAGATGTTGTGGGCGTTGCGCTCGGCGGTGGCTTCCATGGTCGGGACCGCGTTGCGGACCAGCGAGTACAGCCAGTAGCTGATGCCGATCAGCGCCAGCTCGAACCAGACCCGGGGACGGCCGGGCGAGCGGAAGTGCCCGCCCAACGAACGGGAGCAGTACCGCAGCCCACGGGTCACCGGGGATCGCCGGACCGCGGCGCGGGTGGCTCCGTCGGGGGCGACGGAACCGGAAGACCGCACCGCTGTGGCGGTCGTGCCGCCGTCGTGGTCCCGCTCAGGTTCCCCCATGGGGCGATAGTCTGCCATGCAGCCTCCCGCGACCTGATCACCCTCTGGTTGGGGATTCGCCGCCTGATATCCCTCTGAAGTCCTACGGTTGTATGCAGCCGCAGGTCCGAACACGTGGAGCCGCTGTCCGAACGGACAGCGGCTCCGAACTCTTTGTCGATCCTACTGCCCGTGATCGGGGCCTTCGGCAGGGCCACGGGTCCACGTGGTGTACGTCTGATTGTCACCCGAAATCCGGGGCGTGGTGCCACCGCCGACACCGGAGTCTGCGGGCCGTCCCAACGTCGGCGCAGGTCGGAGCCGTTCCCATGTCCGCCGAACGTGTGAAGCCCGCACGGACCCCGGCGATGCCCGGCGGGAGCGCGGTCCGGCCCGGCCGCCCCTTCGAAAGGGTGACCGGGCCACGACAGCCGCCGGTGCTGCTCAGGCGGTGGCGTTCAGCGCCGCGAGTTCGCTGTCCACCAGCCGCTGGTGCTCCTCGGCGTCCTCGCGGGCCTTCTTCGGGCTCCAGCGTCCGGCCATGCACGAAGATGAAGGGCAGGAACAGCACCTGCGCCGGCGAAGGCACACCCACCACCAGGTCTGCCAGTTCCGCGGGTTGTCCTCGCGCGGCCTTCTGCACCTGGGTGCCGTACTTCTGCAGGATCGCCAGCTGCGGCTCGGCCTTCTGCACGGTCTGCAGTGCCGGGCAGGCCGACCTCCTGCGCGGCCTGCGGCCGCAGGGCCGGCGGGATCGCGGGGGCGGGTACTTCGGCAGCTGCGCGAACAGCGCGGGGTGGGCGTCGACGATCGCCAGCGCCGGGCGCGGCCTGCGCCTGGCCGACCTGCACCTGCCGGCCGTGCTCGACCAGCGGCGTCACCGAGGTCACCACGACCGGCAGGAACGCGGCCGACGACCGCGACGATGATCCGGATGATCCAGCCCCAGACCGCCAGCCCGGTGGCGGTCGCCGCCGGGTTGTGCTTCTCGACGGTCTCGGTGAAGCTCGCCATCCACGGGGCGAAGGTGACGCCGGTCAGCGCCCCGATGCCCGACGAAGATCCAGGCGAAGGTGTAGTAGCCGGTCGCCGGCTGCGTGGCCCGCAGGGTGAAGAGGACGGTGAGCGCACCGGTGCCGATCCCGCCGATCACCATGAACGGCTTGCGGACCTTCAGCCGGTCCGAGAGCAGCCCGCCGACGACCAGGGCGATCGCGTTGGCCGCCCAGTACCAGTTGGCCAGGGCGTTCGCCCGCTGCTCGCGAGTAGCCGAAGTTGGTGGCGAAGTAGACGACGAAGTTGCCGACGGCGGCGAAGTAGAGCAGCAGGAAGACGCTGATCGCGAAGCGCCGAGCCGATGACGTCCAGCCGCAGCATCTGCCGCCAGCTGCCCTGCGCCAGCGCCTTCGGGTCGACCCCTTGGCCCGGGCCTCGACCAGCGCCCGGTCGCGCAGGCTGACCATGATCTGGTCGCGGATGCGCGGGGCCAGCTCGCGCAGCGCCGAACAGCGCGACCACGAAGACGACCAGCGTGGCAGATGCCGGCGTAGCGGACCTCGTCCTGCCAGGTGGTCGAGCCGTGGAGGGTGTTGCTGGTGACCGTGGTGACCACCAGGCTGCCGAGCGACCGGGCCCATCGTCCAGTAGCCCATGGCCGTCGCCCGGCCCAGCTGCGGTGAGAAGTCCCGGATCAGCGCGGGGGTCGCCACCAGGACGATCCCCTCGACGAAGCCGACCACGGCGAACAGCAGCCAGATAGCTCGCCTTGTTCGGGGCGTTCGGCAGGCCGAAGGCACCAGCAGGCCCGATCACCAGGAGGCCGTAGACGACGATGTTGGCCCGACCCCAGCGGTCGGCCAGGCCCGCGATCAGCGACGCGAAGGCGCCGACGGCATTGCCGATCACCGATACCCAGACGAAGTAGGTGTACGTCATGCCGTAGTGGGTGATGATCGACGGTCGCCACCGCGTACTGGATGTACAGCGAGTAGTACAGCACGATCGTGGTCAGCACCACGATGGCCAGGTAGCCGTAACGGCGTCCGCTGTCGGGGTAGGCGTCCAGGTCGCGCTGCCAGAGCCGGTCGAGCGCGGAGCGTGCGGGATACCGGTCGTGGACGGTGAATCACCGGACTCGTCGGCGGTGAACGGCGTGCTGGTCATGCTGCTCCTCATGGCACCGGTGCGGGTGGGAGGGCGCAGTCGGGGCCGGGAAGCGCGTCCGGCGGCGAGGGCGTGAAGGGAGGGTATGACCGACCAGTCGGTACGGCCTAGATGCGCGCACGCCCAACTTGGAAAATGCGCGGGGTCCCGGGGCGACGGCCCCGGGACCCCGCCGGTGTCCGGACGCTACTTCGGCGGGAAGGTCGGCAGCACCGGCCTGCCGAAGGTGGCGGCGGTGACCCCGGCGAAGGAGGTGTACAGCGCCAGCACGGCGGTGAGCAGCCCGAACCAGCCGCCGACCTTGGTGAGCGTGGCGTTGGCGTCGAACGCCCCGATGGCCAGCAGCACGAAGGTGATGGTCAGCGCCACGAAGACGGACAGCACGGCCCGGCTCTGGCGCAGCGCGGCGACGGTCATGTAGAGCGTGAAGATGCCCCAGGCCAGCAGGAACAGACCCACGGCATCGCCGGTGTTCGAGGCGGTGGAGCCGGTCAGACTGGGCAGGATGTCCTTGGCCAGCAGGTAGTACGACAGCCAGAACGCGCCGAAGGAACCGAACGCGGTGGCGCCGAAGGTGTTCCCCTTGCGGAACTCCCACATGCCGGCCAGGAGTTGCGCCAGCCCACCGTAGAAGAGCGCGAGCGGGAGCACGACCGCCTCGGCCGAACTGTTCAACAGGTTGGCGTTGAAGCAGCTGAGGACCAGGGTGGTGAGGCCGAAGCCGGCCAGCCCGAGTGGGCCGGGGTCGGCGATGCTGACGGAGCTGGACGTGGGGACGGACTCGGATGCGGAGGACATGGCATGCCCCTTCCGGTGAGTGCCCGCTCGCGTTCCGCATATGCCGGGGGAGTGACTCCACCGACCGAGCCGGCCCGAGGACAGGCACAAGAAGCTGACAGCACAAGTATGTGACGGACCGGGAGATCAAGCGCTCAGTCGGTCGCGGTCAATCGGGTGAACACGGACAAGCGGTCGCTGCCGGGAACCCGGGGCAGGCGGGCTCGGTTGTCCGGGGGGAGGTGTTCCTTGGACGCTGGACGGATAGTCGAGGGTTTGTTGGGGGCGCAGGGGTGGGCCGATCCGTACCCCTTGTACGCCGAGGCGCACGCGCTGGGGCCGGTGGTGCCGGCCGGCCCGAGCGCGTTCCTGGTGAGCAGTCACCGGGCGGTCAACCAGGTGCTGCGGAACACCGCGTTCGGTGCGAGTGGCGAGGCCGGGCCCGAGCAGGGCGAGGCGGCCGGCACCGGCTCGCAGGACCTGCTGGCCCGCTCGATGCTGCAGAGCGACCAGCCGCGCCACACCAGGATGCGGGCCCCGATCGCCGCCGTCTTCACCCCGCGCCGGATCGCCGCGCTGGAACCGGCCGTCACGCTCGCCGTCGAGCGGCTGCTGGACGGGATGGCGGAGGCTGGGGCGAACGGTGCTGGGGCGGACGGGGCCGGGGCTGACGGGGCGGCGGTGGACTTCATGGACCGCTTTGCCTACGCCCTGCCGGTCCGGGTGATCTGCGAGCTGCTGGGCGTGCCCGAGGCCGACCGGTACCGGTTCCGGGGACTGGCCCACGACCTGACCCGGGTTCTGGAGTACCGGGTCGGACCCGAGGAACTGGTGCTGGCGGACGAGGCGGGCCGGGAGCTGGCCGAGTACTTCACCGAGTTGGCCGCCCGGCGCCGGGCCGATCCGCAGGGCGACCTGGTCAGCGCACTGGTCGGGCGGCCGGACCCGGAGATGTCGGACCCCGAGCTGATCGCCAACCTGGTGCTGCTGCTGTTCGCCGGCTTCGAGACCACGACCAACCTGCTCGGCAACGGCCTCGCCCTGCTGTTCCAGTACCCCGCCGTGCGGCAGGCGCTGGCCCGCGGCGGCCTTGAGCCCGCGCTCTTCGTCGACGAGGTGCTGCGCTACGACTCGCCGGTGCAGCTGACCTCGCGGTTCGCGCTGGTCGACGGGCTGGAGATCGAGGGCGTGCCGGTGCCCCGGCAGGCGGAGGTACTGCTGATGCTCGGCGCGGCCAACCGGGATCCGGCCCGCTTCGCCGAGCCCGAGCGCTTCGACCCCTGGCGCGCGGACAATGCCCCGCTGAGCTTCGGCGCGGGCATCCACTACTGCCTCGGGGCGATGCTCGCCCGGCTGGAGGCCGCCGTGGCCTTCCCGGCGCTGCTGGCGCGGTTCCCCGCGATCGCCCCGGCCGGCGATGCGGCGGCGGTGCGGCAGGACCGGATCGTGCTGCGCGGCTACGCGGAGCTGCCGGTGCGCCTGGGCGGCTGAAAGCCGGGCCGGCCGAGTCGGCGTGGCGCCGGAATAGATCGCCGGGGCCTGCGGATTGTCGATGGAATGAAGGCAATTGTGTTCACGCAGAGTGGTGGCTCCGACGTCCTGCGGCTCATCGAGCGGCCGGTACCCGAACCCGGCGCGGGGGAGGTGCGGGTCGCGGTGCGGCTGTCCGGGGTCAACCCGACCGACTGGAAGGGCCGGGCCGGCGGCCGGAGCGCCGGGGAGGAGCAGGTGCCGAA
Source organism: uncultured Actinomycetota bacterium (assembly GCA_963743515.1). Lineage (GTDB taxonomy): Bacteria > Actinomycetota > Actinomycetes > Streptomycetales > Streptomycetaceae > Streptacidiphilus. The sequence continues at coordinate 52,629 of CAVUQN010000019.1, read as the reverse complement.
CCAGGACGGCGCCGGGGTGGTCGACGCCGTCGGCGCGGGGGTGGACCCGGCGCGGGTCGGGCAGCGGGTGTGGATCTGGGAGGCCGCCTGGCAGCGCGCCGACGGCACCGCGCAGGAGTACCTCGTGCTGCCGGAGCACCAGGCCGTGCCGCTGCCGGAGCACGCGTCGTTCGAGCTCGGGGCGAGCCTCGGGATCCCGGCGATGACCGCCCACCGGGCGCTGACGCTGGCCCCCGGTGCCCCGGCCAGGCTGGCCCCGGGCGCCCTCGCGGGCCGGCACATCCTGGTCGCCGGCGGCGCCGGGGCGGTCGGCAACGCCGCGATCCAGCTCGCCCGCTGGGCCGGGGCCACCGTGCTGACCACCGTCAGCAGCCCGGAGAAGGCCAAGCTCGCCACCGCTGCGGGCGCGCACCATGTCATCGACTACCGGGCCGAGGACGCCGTGGCCGCCGTCCGGGCACTGGTCCCCGGCGGGGTGGACCTGGTGGTGGAGGTCGCCACCGCCGCCAACGCGGGGCTGGACGTCGCGGTGCTGGCGCCCGGCGGCGTGGTCGCCTTCTACGCCGACAACAGCGGCGACGAGGTGGTGCTCCCGGTCCGCGAACTGATGGTCCGCAACCTGCGCTGGTCCGGCGTCCTGATCTACACCATCCCGGCGGAGGCCAAGGCGGACGCGGTCGCCGCGATCGTCGCGGCCGTCGCCGAGGGCGCGCTGCGCGGCGGCGAGGAGGCCGGACTGCCGTGGCACCACTACCCGTTGGCGCGCACCGCCGATGCCCATGACGCGGTCGAGGGCGCCATCGTCGGCAAGGCGCTGATCGACGTCGGCTGACGTCCCGTCAATCAGCGGCGGGGTGACCGGCGGCGGGCACAGTGCCGTCGAGCTGGGCGTAGGCCCGCTCGACGGCACTCGCCAACTGCCGGGCCGGGTACGGCCAGCCGTCCGTCGCCACCGCCTCCGCCAGCGGCACCCCGGCCGCGTGCAGCGCGGTGCAGCGTTCGGCGACCGCCCGGATCGCGTCCCGCTGGGCGCGGACGAAGCCGGTGGACACCGCCTCGCCGTGACCGGGGACGAAGACCGTGTCCGGGCCGGTGGCCGCGAGCAGGCCGTCCAGCGTCGGCGCCCAGTCCAGCGGAAACGAGTCCGCGCCGAACCAGGGCGCCCCGGACTGCTCGACCAGGTCCCCGGTGAGCAGCGCGTCCGCGTCCGGGATGTGCACCACCAGGTCGCCGTCGGTGTGGCCGCGTCCGAAGTGGCGCAGCTCCACGGTGCGGTCGCCGAGGTCGAGGGTGTGCGCCGCGGCGACCAGGTGGTCGGGTGCCAGCTCCACCAGCTCGGCCATGGCGGCGGCCTGCTCCGGCCCCTTGCTCGCGAACTCGGCCTTGAACGCCGCCGCCTCCGGGTCCTCGGCGGCCCGGTTCATCGCCGCCGCGGTCGCGCTGTGGCCCCAGAACTCGGCCGGCGGCGTCTGCCGGGGCGCGCCGAACTCGGCGTTGCCCCAGACATGGTCGAAGTGGACATGGGTGTTCACCACCCAGCGCACCGGCGCGGCCGACAACTGCCGCAGGTGCTCCCGCAGTTCGCGGGCCTCGGCGAGGCTGCAGCGGGTGTCGACCACGACCGGTCCGGCAGCGCCGAGGATCACGCTGACGGTGACGTCGCAGGGCTGGTAGCGGCGTTGGAACACCCGGTCGGCGACCTCGACCCAGGCGGTGGTGGCGTTGTTCATGCCGCCGAGCATGCCACAGCGGCGGCGTCGGCAAGGTCCGGGATGCTCCTGAGGACGTCAGTCGGACTCGGCGAGCGGGAAGTGCCGTGGTGCGACGGTGAGCAGGACCGTCAGGGCGACCGCCGCCGCGCCGGCCGCGCCGAGGAAGACATGGTCCACGGCGGCGGTCACCGCGTGCTGGAGGTAGCCGGTGGCGGTGGCGCCCAGCCGGCCGTGGTCGAGCAGGGCGTTGGAGACGTCGTTCAGGCTGCCCGGCAGTCGGCCGTGGAGCGCGCTGGGCGCGCGGTGCAGCCAGGAGGTGAGGGTGGAGTTGGCGACCACCGCGAACAGCACCGCGCCCACGCTCTGGCCGACCTGACGGCAGAACAGGATCGAGGCGGTGGCGGTGCCGCGCTCGCTCCAGGTGGTGCTGGACTGGACGCCGACGATCAGCGGCAGCTGGAACATGCCGAGCACCGCGCCGAGCGCCAGCATCACCAGGGTCGGCTCCCAGGCCGGGCCGCGGTAGGGCAGCAGGGTGAAGGCGAGCAGCACCAGGGTGCCGCCGGTCGCGCCGATGACGGCGGTGTCGCGGAAGCCGAGGCGCTGGTAGACGCGGTTGGACAGGGCGGCCGAGATCGGCCAGGTGATGGTCATCGAGGAGAGCACGAACCCGGCCGCGACCGGGGTCAGCCCCAGCACGGACTGGGCGTACATCGGCAGGAACACCGTCGGGGCGATCATCAGCACGCCGAGGAAGCCGAGCGCCAGATTGCCGCCGACGATCACCCGCCGCCGCCACACCCAGGAGGGGATGATCGGCTCGGCGGCCCGCCGCTCGATCCGCACCGTGGCCGCCGCCGCGAGCACGCTGGCCGCGAACAGCGCCAGGCTGGGGAGGGACAGCCAGGGCCAGGCCACTCCCCCCTGGACCAGCGCCACCAGCAGCGCCCCGGTGGCGACGAACAGGCCGACGGCGCCCTGCCAGTCGATCCGCACCGCCCGGCGCTCGACCTGCTCGTGCAGGTGCCGGAGCAGGAGCAGCAGCGCCAGCAGTCCGATCGGCAGATTGACCAGGAAGATCCAGCGCCAGCCGGCGTAGGTGGCCAGCAGCCCGCCGATGGCCGGCCCGGTGACGGCGGAGACGGCCCACACGGTGGACATCGCGGCCTGGATCTTCGCCCGCTCCTTCAGCTTGAACAGGTCGGCGGCGATGGTCTGCACCGTCCCCTGGATCGCGCCGCCGCCCAGGCCCTGCACCATCCGGAAGAGGATCAGGCTGGGCATGTTCCAGGCCGAGGCGCAGAGCAGCGAGCCCAGCAGGAAGATCGTGCAGCCGACCAGCAGCACCGGCTTGCGCCCGACCGAGTCCGAGAGCTTGCCGTAGACGGGCAGGGTGACTGTGACCGTGAGCAAATAGCCGGTGAACATCCAGGAGAAGTAGCTGAACCCGCCGAGCTGGCCGACGATCTGCGGCACGGCCGTCGAGACGATGGAGGAGTCCATCGCGGCCAGCGCCATCGCCAGCATCAGCGCGGCCACGACCAGGCGTCGGCGGCGGTGTGCGGCGTCCGGTCCGGATATGCCGGAACTGTCGGGTTGCTCCGAGAGTTCGGCGCCGCCCTGGTGTTTCTCCCCGTCACTCATCAGTAACCACCCCTTCTGACGCTCCTTACGCCGACACCCTCCCACAGGGTCGCCACCGGGTGCTCTGCGGTGCCGCAGTACGGACAGTCCCCATACTTGAGGGGACACCACCGTGGAAGGGACACACCATGCTCGACCAGGTTCTCGTGCAGCGCGCGGACCAAGAGGCTGCCCAGGGGCACCACGCAGCCGCACTGGAGTTGTATGCGCGGGCGTGGGACAGCCGGCACGACGAGGTCGCGGACAAGCTCCTCGACCTCGTCGAGGACTGGGAGGACGTCGAGGCCGCGCTGGAGATCCTGCAGAAGACAGCGGACGGGGGCGTGGCCGGCGCCTACGAGGCGCTGGCTGTGCTGCTGCTCGAACTCGACGAGCCCGAGGAGGCGTTGGCGGCGCTGGACGCGGCCGGCCGGGCCGGGCGCGAGGTCGCGCTGTGGACGGCGGCGGTCCTCGCCGACGAGATGGGCGACCGAGAGCGCGGCGAGGAGTGGTACCGCCGGGCCATCGCCACCGGCGACACCGAGGCCCTCAACGACTTCGGCGTCTTTCTCAGCGAGGACCCCGACCGGATCGAGGAGGCCGAGGAGGTGCTGCTGCTCGCCGTCGAGCGCGGCGACCTGATGGCGCTGGGCAACCTCGGCCGGATGCACCTGGAGGCCGACGAGCCCGAGCGCGCCCTGCCCTGGCTGGTGCGCGGGCTGGACGCCGGGGTGCGCTCGGTGCTGGTGCCGATGGCCGAGGCCGAGCAGCTGCTCGGCCGGATCGAGGACGCCCGCAGCCACCTCAACGACGCCCTCGCGGACGGCACCGAGGGGGCCAGGCTGGCCTGGGCCAACTTCTGCGCCGAGCACGGCACCCGCGAGGAGCAGGCCACCGCCGAGACCCAGTACCGCCGGGCGCTGGCCGAGGAGGAGCCGGGCGCGCACTTCGACTTCGCGCTCTACCTCGCCGACCACGAGCGCTTCGACGAGGCCGTGGCCGAGTACCGGGCCGCCGCCGCCGAGGGCGAGACCAACGCCTGGCTCAACCTCGCGCTGATCCACGAGGACCGCAAGGACCGCCGCACGGCCGAGGAGTGCTACCGCAGCGGCATCGAGGCCGGGGACCTCCAGGCGCTGCTCGCCTACGCCGAGTTCCTCCGCCAGTGGGGCCGCCGCGCCGACATCGCCGACCTGCTGGACCAGGCCGCCGAGTTGGGCGCGGACGAGGAGGAGACGGCCGAGCTGCGCCGCCTCGCCGGGCTGAACTGACGCCCGTGCGGTACTGACCTGCCCGAGGCCGCCGGCCGGCCCCCGCGAAGGGGATCCGGCCGGCGGCCTTCGTCGTCCCCGCTGCGCCGAACGGGCGCTGCTCCGGGTGCGGCATCGCCCTGTGGTTGTTCAAATGACAGCGACGTGGATTCTGTCCCGAACACCAGAGGAGATGGCTGATGAAGCCGGTCGCCCTTTCGCCGCAGGCCCGGGAAGACGCGCTGCACGCCATGGAGTCCGGTGGCGAGCTGGACATCCTGGTGGTGGGCGGTGGCGTGGTCGGGGCGGGCTGCGCGCTGGACGCGGTGACCCGCGGGCTGACCGTCGGGCTGGTCGAGGCCAGGGACTGGGCCAGCGGCACCTCCAGCCGTTCCAGCAAGCTGATCCACGGCGGTCTGCGCTATCTGGAGATGCTGGACTTCCGGCTGGTGCAGGAGGCACTGCAGGAGCGGGGCCTGCTGATCCAGCGGCTCGCGCCGCATCTGGTGCACCCGGTGAAGTTCCTCTACCCGCTCAAGCACCGGGTGTGGGAGCGCCCCTATGTGGGCGCCGGCGTGCTGCTCTACGACACCATGGGCCTCACCTCGGGCAACTCCCGGGGTCTGCCCCTGCACCGGCACCTGAGCCGGCGCCACGCGCTGCGCGAGGTGCCCGCGCTCAAGGCGGACTCGCTGGTCGGCGCGATCCAGTACTGGGACGCCCAGGTCGACGACGCCCGGCACACGATGATGATCACCCGCACCGCGGCCGCCTACGGCGCGCTGGTGGCCAACCGGACCCGGGTCGAGGGCTTCCTGCGCCAGGGCGAGCGGGTGACCGGGGCGCTGGTCTGCGACATGGAGACCGGGCGGAGGTTCGAGGTCCACGCCAAGCAGGTGATCAACGCCACCGGGGTGTGGACCGACGACACCCAGGCGATGGCCGACACCCGGGGCCAGTTCCATGTCCGGGCGTCGAAGGGCGTGCACATCCTGGTGCCCAGGGACCGGATCAACTCCCAGTCCGGGCTGATCCTGCGGACCGAGAAGAGCGTGCTGTTCATCATCCCCTGGGGCCGGCACTGGCTGATCGGCACCACCGACACGGACTGGGACCTGGACAAGCAGCACCCGGCCGTCAGCTCCCGCGACATCGACTACCTGCTGCAGCACGTCAACGAGGTGCTGTCGACGCCGCTCACCAGGGACGACGTCGAGGGCGTGTACGCCGGCCTGCGGCCGCTGCTGTCCGGGGACGCCGCCGAGACCAGCAAGCTCTCGCGCGAGCACCTGGTCGGCCACCCGGTGCCCGGTCTGGTCGTGGTGGCCGGCGGCAAGTACACCACCTACCGGGTGATGGCCAAGGACGCTGTCGACGAGGCGGTCCGCACCCTGGACGGGGGAGCCGTCGCGTCCTCGGTGACCGAGTCGGTGCCGCTGGCCGGCGCGGACGGCTACCGCGCGCTGTGGAACCGCCGGCAGCGCCTCGCGGGGGAGGCCGGGCTGCATGTCGCCCGGATCGAGCACCTGCTCAACCGCTACGGCTCGCTGATCGGCGAGGTGCTCGAACTGGTGCGCGCGGACCCCTCCCTGGCCACCCCGCTGGCCGGGGCGGACGACTACCTGGAGGCCGAGGTGGTCTACGCGGTCACCCACGAGGGCGCGCGGCACCTGGACGACGTGCTCACCCGGCGGACCCGGGCCTCGATCGAGTCCTGGGACCGGGGCCTCGCGGCGGCGGAGAAGGCGGCGCGGCTGATGGCCGGACCGCTGGGCTGGAACGAGGAGCAGATCCGGGACGAGGTCGAGCACTACCGCAAGCGGGTCGAGGCCGAGCGCGAGGCGCAGCAGCAGCCTGACGACCAGACAGCGGACGCGGCCAGGCTCGGCGCTCCGGACATCCTCCCGCTGCACTGAGCGGCACGTCGCCCGCCGCACGCACTGGGAGCACGTACTGAGAGTACGCATTGAGAAAGGACGCCCGCCATGGCCTCGGCCACCCTGTCGGCCCGTTCGCCGGCCCCCGGCGCGTCGCGCCTACTGCTCGGCGAACTGCTCTCCGAGTTCCTCGGCACCATGATCCTGCTTCTCTTCGGCATCGGTGTGGTCGCCCAGGTCGTCGCCGCCGGTCTAGGCAACCACGACAGCATCGCCTGGGCCTGGGGTTTCGGCGTGATGCTCGGGGTCTACGTCGCCGCCAGGGTCTCCGGCGCCCACCTCAACCCGGCGGTCACCCTCTCCCTCGCCGTCTTCCGCGGCTTCTCCTGGGCCAAGGTCCTGCCCTACGCCCTGGCCCAGACCGCGGGGGCCTTCGTCGCCGCGCTGCTGGTCCGCTGGAACTACACCGAGCTCCTGGCCAAGGCCGACCCCGGACACACCATCAAGACCCAGTTCATCTTCTCCACCCTGCCCGGCAACGGCACCTTCCCGGTGAGCCAGTGGGGCGCGCTGCGCGACCAGATCATCGGGACGGCGATCCTGGTCCTGGTCATCATGGCGTTGACCGACATCAGAAACACCGCCCCCAAGGCGAATATGGGCCCGCTGATCACCGGTCTGCTGGTAGTGGCCATCGGCATGGCCTTCGGCGCGGACGCCGGCTACGCGATCAATCCCGCCCGCGACCTCGGCCCCCGGCTGGCGAGTTACCTCACCGGCTACCGGCACGCCTGGCGCGACCAGTACGGCGACCTCTACTTCTGGGTCCCCATCGTCGGCCCGCTGATCGGCGGCCCGGTGGGCGCCGCGATCTACCAGCTCCTGGTCGCGCCCTTCCTGCCCACGCAGGAGGTGCAGGCCGGACGCGTCCTCACCGAGGACGACTAGTGACCTCCGGACCCCCGACGACCGACACCATCTGTGGAGGACTGCCGCCATGGCGGACTACGTTGCCGCGATAGACCAGGGCACCACCAGCACCCGCTTCATGATCTTCGATCACGGCGGGAACGAGGTCGCCCGCCAGCAGATGGAGCACCAGCAGATCCTGCCGCGTGCGGGCTGGGTGGAGCACAACCCGGTCGAGATCTGGGAGCGCACCCGGTCGGTCATCGCCACCGGGCTCAACCGCTCCCATCTGGCGGCGTCCGACATCGCCGCGCTCGGCATCACCAACCAGCGTGAGACCACGGTGGTGTGGAACCGGCGCACCGGCCGCCCGTACGGCAACGCCATCGTCTGGCAGGACACCCGCACCGACCGGATCGCCAGCGCGCTGGAGCGCGAGGGCAAGGGCGACATCATCCGGGCCCGGGCGGGGCTGCCGCCGGCGACCTACTTCGCCGGGGGAAAGATCCAGTGGATCCTGGAGAACGTCGACGGCGCGCGCCGGGACGCCGAACGCGGCGAGGCGATCTTCGGCACGGTCGACACCTGGGTGCTGTGGAACCTCACCGGCGGCGTCCGCGGCGGGGTCCATGCCACCGACGTCACCAACGCCTCCCGCACCATGCTGATGGACCTGCGTACCCTCGACTGGGACGACGAGCTGCTGTCCTTCTTCGGCATCCCGCGCGCCATGCTGCCGACCATCAGGCCGTCCAACGCCCCTGACGGTTACGGGGAGTCGCCGGAGGCCAGCCCGCTGGCGGGCATCCCGATCAGCGGCATCCTGGGCGACCAGCACGCCGCCACCGTGGGCCAGGTCTGCTTCGCCCCGGGCGAGGCCAAGAACACCTACGGCACCGGCAACTTCATGCTGCTCAACACCGGCCAGGAGCTGGTGCATTCGAAGCACGGCCTGCTGACCACCGTGGCCTACCAGTTCGCCGGCCAGGCCCCGGTCTATGCGCTGGAGGGCTCGATCGCGGTGACCGGCTCCGCGGTCCAGTGGCTGCGCGACCAACTGCACATCATCAGCAACGCCGCCGAGAGCGAGCGGCTGGCCCGCCGGGTCGACGGGTCGGACGGAGTGTACTTCGTGCCGGCCTTCTCCGGGCTGTTCGCGCCCTACTGGCGCTCCGACGCCCGCGGCGCCATCGTCGGCCTCTCGCGCTTCCACAACGACGCCCACATCGCCCGCGCCACCCTGGAGGCGATCTGCTACCAGAGCCGGGACGTGGTGGAGGCGATGACCAAGGACTCCGGGGTGCAGCTGGCGGTGCTCAAGGTCGACGGCGGGGTGACCGCCAACGACCTCTGCATGCAGACCCAGGCCGATGTGCTGGGGGTGCCGGTGATCCGGCCGGTGGTCGCCGAGACCACCGCACTGGGCGCCGCCTACGCGGCCGGGCTGGCGGTGGGCTTCTGGCGCGACCTCGCGGAGCTCAAGGCCAACTGGAACCAGGACAAGCGCTGGGACCCGCAGTGGGACAAGGCCACCCGCGAGGCCGGCTACGCCGACTGGAAGCGGGCCGTCGAGCGCACGCTGAACTGGGCCGACGTCGGCTGACGCGGCGTGGGCCGGACGCCCCCTCGGACGGGGACGTCCGGCCACTGGCCTGCTACCGGGCCCTGCTACTGGGCGTAGAGGCGGCCGGCGAAGCGGCGGGCGAAGCCGTCGCCGGTGGAGGCAGTGACGGTGTAGTCGTAGCGTCCCGCCGAGGTGGCGTTCAGAGTGGTGCTCCAGCTGCCGCCGGCCGCGACGGTGACCGTGGTGGCCTTGCCGCCGGAGGCGAGGTAGGCGGCGTTGGGGTTGATGGTGAAGACGGTGGAGACCGATCCGGCGTTGCTGACGGTCAGGGCGAGCGTGGCGCCGTCCTGGTTGTCGACGACGTACGCCTCGGGGTGCGCCATGCTGCTGTTCGACCAGGTCAGCACGTTGCCCTGGAAGCCGCGCAGGTAGCCGTCCGGGCCGTGCACGTCGAAGTCGTAGGGGCCGCCGCCGTAGGTCTTGGCGGAGAAGTAGTCCGAGATGGTGCCGCCGGCCGGACAGGTGTACTGCCAGGCGGCGAACGTGCGGTCGTTGACGGTGTAGGCAGTGAAGCCGCCGCCGAGGGTGCCGGCCGAGACGGTCTGGAAGTAGATCCGGCCGGTCGAGGTGTCCGTCCAGGAGGTGGTGTTGAAGACGTAGCCGAGGGGCAGCGCCGGGCGGTCGCCGGACTCCTGCGCGGGGAGCGCGCCGGACTTCGGGACGGTCGGCGCCGGCAGCGACTCCTGGTTGTTGGCGGCGGTGACCAGCGCGGCGGTGTTCGGCAGGGTGGTCGGGAAGGCGACCGGGCTGACGCCGAAGTTGAAGGCGGTGGTCAGGTTGCCGGCGACCTTGCGCCGCCAGGCGGAGATGTTGCTGCACTGGACGCCGGTGACCAGCTCGGCGAACTGGAGCGGCGAAGTGTGGTCGAAGATCTGCGAGTTGACCAGGCCACCGGTCGACCAGGGCGAGATCACGGTCATCGGCACCCGCGGGCCCATGCCGATCGGCAGCCCGCTGACGTACTCGTCGGCCGTGCCGGAGGGCGCGGTCGGCGGGACGACGTGGTCGAAGAAGCCGTCGTTCTCGTCGAAGTTGTAGAAGACCACGGTGGAGTCCCAGACGGCCTGGTTGGTCGCGATGGCCGACAGCACGCCGCTGACGAAGTTGGCGCCGTCGGCCGGGCGGTTGGCCGGGTGCTCGCACTGCGCGGTCGGGGCGACCACCCAGGAGACGGTCGGGAAGACGCCGTTGGCGATGTCGGACGCGATGGCCGAGCTGACGCTGCTGACCCGGGCCATGCCGTTGGTGTACAGCGGGGAGGTGGTGGACGCGTTCTGGAACTGGGTGAACCAGGCCAGCGGGTTGTCGTCGAAGTTGTCCGGCTCCTGGTAGACCCGCCAGGAGACGCCCGCGTCCTGGAGCATCTCCGGGTAGGTGGTCCAGGAGTAGCCGTCCTCGCTGTTGTCGGTGACCGGGCCGCCGCCGGTGCCGTTCGGGTCGATCATGCCGGTCCACTGGTAGAGCCGGTTCGGGTTGGTCGGCCCCTGGACCGAGCAGAAGTACTGGTCGCAGATGGTGAAGGCGTCGGCCAGCGCGTACTGGAACGGGATGTCGGTGCGGTTGTAGTAGCCCATGGTGAACCCGGTCTTCTCCGGGATCCAGTTGTTGTACAGGCCGTCGTTCCAGGCGCCGTGGGTGCCGGACCAGGAGTGGTCCAGGTCCTCGACCTGCTGGGCGTCGGTGATCGCGGTGTTCAGGTGCCAGGGCAGCAGGATCGATCCGCCGCCGGCCGAGCCCTTGGTGTTCTGGTTCCAGACGTTGGAGCCCTTGGGGAAGCGCAGCAGCGAGGTGTCGCCGTAACCGCGCACGCCCTGGAGCGTGCCGTAGTAGTGGTCGAACGAGCGGTTCTCCTGCATCAGGATCACCACGTGCTTCACCGAGGAGAGCGATCCGGAACCGGTGCTGGCAGCCATGGCCTTGCGGACGTTGAGTGGCAGCACGCCCAGGGCACTGCCCGCGCCGATGGCGGCGGCAGAGCCGAGAAGCGTCCGACGGGAGATCGGGGACATGCGGGGACCTTTCGTCAGGGCAGCGCGGGGCCAAGGGAATCGACCAGGGGGACGCGCGGCACACGTGGGTCACGACACAGAGAAAGGTGCGGCAAACGGCGCCCACTTGTCTGGACATGTTTCTTGTCCGACGGGTGAACCGTAGATGACGGAACGCTCTCGCGGTAGGCCTTGCGCGCGAGCCGGAACAGAAATCTCGTCATGTTCATTGTGCTTGCGCGCGCGAGACCTTACCTTCCAGTAACCACCGATGTTTCCACTAAGTAACATCCCGTTGGAGGCACCCCCATGCCCAGACGCCTGAGTCTGTTGTCGCTGGTCGCGGCACTGATCTGTGCGCTGCTCGGCCTCGCACCGGCCGCCCGCGCGGCGACCGCGGCGACCACCCTCCCGACCACCGGACCGACCTTCCTGAGCATCCCGGGAGCGGACGGGACGCTGCTCAGCGCCAATGTCGACCAGCCGACGACCCCCGGACCCCACCCGGCGATCGTGTTCATCTCCAGTTGGTCTCTCAACGACGTCGAGTACATCGCGCAGGAGGTGCAGCTCGCCCAGCGCGGCTATGTCGTGGTCTCGTACACACCGGAGGGCTTCCTCGACTCGGGAGGTCAGATCCACGTCGCGAGCCCGCAGGACGTCGCCGACGCCTCCTCGGTCATCGACTGGATGCTGGCCAACACCAGCGCCGACGCCGACCGGATCGGCTTCGCCGGGGTCTCCTACGGCGCCGGGCTCTCGCTGCTCGCCGCCGCCCACGACCCGAGGATCAAGGCCGTCGCCGCGATGAGCGCCTGGACCGACCTCACCTACTCGCTCTACGGCAACCAGACCCGACACCTGCTCGCCGCCGACCTGCTCGGCTTCCTCGGCCAACTCACCGGCCGCCCGGACGCCCAACTCACCCAGGCGCTCAGCGACCTGAGCAACAACACGGACATCCCCTGGGTCGAGTCCTGGGCCGCCGTCCGCTCGCCCGACAGCTACCTGAGCCAGTTGGACGCCAACCACCCGGCCGTCTACATCTCCAACGCCTTCGGTGACAGCTTCTTCGCACCCGACCAGATCGTCTCCTTCTTCAACCAGTACACCGGCCCCAAGCGGCTCGACCTCGCCCCCGGCGATCACGCCACGGTCGAGCTCACCGGCCTGGCCGGACTGCCGAACACCGTCTGGACCAACGTCGGCAACTGGTTCGACACCTACCTCGACGGCGCGTCCACGGCCGGCACCGGCGTCGACCTGACCGCCGTCGGCTCCAGCACCCAGCAGCACTACCCCGACTGGGCCGCCACCTCCACCGGCACCGACACGGTGAACCTCGGGGCGACCACCATCAGCTCCGGTTACGGCACCGTCGCCAACGCCGGAATCCCCTTCGTCACCAACGGCCTCACCCAGCTCACCGGCGTCCCGCCGGCCATCTGGCTGCCGCTGGTGGACCGCTCCGACGCCGCCGTCTGGGAGGGGCCGACGCTCTCCTCCGGCGCCGCGATCAGCGGCATCCCGAACGTCCAGCTCACCGTCACACCCAGCGCCAGTAGCGGCACCCTGGTGGCCTACCTCTACGACGTCAACTGGCTGGGCAGCGCCAGCCTGGTCACCCACGCCCCCTACAGCTACCTCGGCGCCACCCCCGGGCAGCCGCTGTCGGTCTCGCTGGACCTCAACGCCATCGACTACAACGTCCCGGCCGGGGACCACCTGGCGCTGGTCGTCGGCACCAAGGACCTGCTCTACGCCGACGCCGACCAGACCGGCTCGACCGACGCCTTCACCGGCGGCACGCTGACGGTCCCCGTCGGCTGATCAGTGATATGACGTCAGAAATGCGCCCGGGGACCGGTGTACCGGTCCCCGGGCGCGGCCCTGTGCTGCAGTCGGGCTCAGAACTCGCCGCGGAGCTTGGCCAGCGCCTCGTTCAGCAGGATCTCGCCGTCCGCGTCGCTGCGCCGCTCCCGGACGTAGGCCAGGTGCGTCTTGTAGGGCGCGCTGCTCGCGGCGGCCGGCGGGTTGTCCTGGTCCGGGCCGGCCGGCAGGCCGCACTTCGGGCAGTCCCAGGTCTCCGGGATCGCTGCCTCGCTGGAGAAGCTGGGCCGGATGTGGTGGCCGTTGCCGCACCAGAACGACACCACGGTGCGGGCCGCCAGCTCGCCCCGCTCGGTCTCACCCATCGGGCCCGCGCCGATCCTGCTGCCGCGAATTCCGCTTCGTCCCTGTGCCACGGTGGTCACTCCCCTGCTCGATGTCTCGCTGCCCGGTCCGCGGCGAGCCGCCAGTGTACGTTCCCGGTGGGCCGCCGAGCGACAGCGGGTCCTACGGGCCGACGGTGCGGCCGTTCTCGCTGTTCCCAGAGTCTCACTCTTTCCGGGGCGCTCTTTCAACCGCGCCCCTTCGAGCATGCCCGCTCAACTGTCCGAACGAACCGCCGTCGGGGTGTCGGCGCGGGGGCGGCAGACCAGCGCGACGAAGTCGTGGCCGACCTCCGGCAGCGCTTCGTCCTCGGCGGCGAAGCAGCGGTCGAGCAGGGCCAGGGTCTCCGGATCCTGCTCCAGGAAGTTGTGGGCGATCCCGGAGAAGGCGATGTGCAACACCGTCCCGCCGTAGGGACGCTCCTCGACCACCTCGAAACCCTGCCGCAGGCCGGGCAGCAGCGAGTCGGCGTCGACGGCCTCGGAGGGGTCGTCCAGCACCATCGACATCCGGCTCGGCCGGACCACCCGGCGCTTCACCCGGCCGTCCGGCTGCCGTCGGCGCTCCTCCGGGAGCAGCCGCAACAGCTCGTTGGCGGCCTCCAGCTGGCGATCGGTCCACTGGAACCTGGTCGGGCCGACGAACTCGTCGACCACGAACATCCCGTCCGGCTCCAGCAGCCGGGCGAGCTTCGGCAGGGTCTCGGCCAGCCGGTCGAAGTGGTGCAGCGACTGGAGCCCGAGCAGGACGTCGAAGCGCTCCCCGTCGTGCTGCATCTGCTCGACGTCGGCCACCCGGAACCGGAGGCGGTCGCCGAGGCCCTGCTCGGCGGCGGTCGCGGTGGCGAAGCCGATCCGCTCCGGTGCCACGTCCACACCCTCCAGCAGCGCGAACGCGCCGGTCCTGGCCCAGTTCAGCTCGTTGCCGCCGGTGCCGCAGCCGAGCGAGAGCCCGCGCAGGTCGGTCCGTGGCGCGAAGTGCTTGCGGGCGACGTAGTCCGGATAGGTGGTGTCGGCGTCCCCGGTCATCAGCAGGTTCCAGCGCCGGATCACGGCGGGGATCGCCCACCACTGGGTCATCGAGGGCTCGACCTCGGACCAGTGGGCGACCACCCGGGCCCCGCCGCGCACCCGCAGTTTGGCCAGCACCGGTTCCAGTTCCAGCCGCCGCACCTTGCGCACCAGCCGGTCGGCGTCGTGTCGGTTGATCAGATTGTTCAGCATCCGGAGCCCTCTCGCGGTCAGGACGTGCGTGGAGCCGTCGTGCGGACGGCCGTCAGGGACTTGGTCAGGCCCAGGAAGCGCTCGCTGACCAGCACCGAGTCCGGGAACAGGTAGCGCATCTCGGCGCGGGTCAGCAGTTCGATGTTGACCACCGCGTCCATCGCCGACGCCGGGCTGTCGGGCCGGCTGTGCACCAGCGGCCAGCGCCGGACCAGCCGGGCCCGCGCCGCCAGCGGCAGGAACTGGAAGCCCGGGGCCACGAAGTGCGGCTCCACCGGGAAGTAGCGGTACGGGGTCTGGATCCAGTGCTGCGGCGCCAGCGACTCGACGGCGGCCACGAACCGGCGGCGCTGGCTGTGTCCGCCCACGTGTTCGATGGTCGAGTTGGAGAAGACCAGGTCGAACTCGCCGAGGGCGGCGGCGACGGCGGGATCGGTGACGTCCGCGACCTCCGCCGAGATCCAGTCCGGGAGCGCGGCCGGGTGCTCGGCGAGGTTCACCAGGTGCACCTGCTTGGCGCGCAGTGGCGCGCGCTGCCACATCTCGGCGGTGCCGCCGAGGTCGAGCACGGTCATCGACTCGATGTCGGGGAAGAAACGCCGGAAGGTCTCCCAGCGGGCGACACGGAGCCGCTCGCCGAGGGATCCCGGCTCGTCGACGAAACGGTTGCGGAGGGCGCGGGGGCCGGGCATCGGATCAACCACCTGAAAGGGTGAGGAGGGACGGGGACGGGGTGCCTGCGCGGTTCAGCCGGTCGGGGGAGGGGGAGCGAGCGCGGTGCCGTCGGACATCCGGTTGCCGCTCCAGAGATTGCCCCGGCCGCCCGCGTTCCAGTAGGCGACCGGGCCGTAGACGCCGGCCCCGGGGAAGTACTCGGTGGAGAAGACGTTGTCGGTGACCTGGATGCCGTTGGCGCCGGTGCCGCCGCCGTAGAGCGAGTAGGCGCCGCCGGCCAGCCAGTTGTCGTCCACGACGCAGTTGGCGACATCCCCGGTGTCGGCGTAGAGGCCGATGCTGGCGGAGGCGCCGTGGGCGGCGTCGGTGGGGTTGAGCAGGGTGTTGTGACGGATGATCAGGGTGCCGGTGTTGCCGCCGTCGCTGATCACCGCGTCGGTGTGCTGGTACTGGTCGTCCAGGTTCACGAACGGCACGATGCCGTGCACGTAGTTGTCGTGCAGGTCGCCCTGGCCCATGGAGAGCGCGTCGCCGAAGACCGAGATGTTGTTCCAGCCGACCTCGATCGAGCTGCCGCCCATGTTGGAGATGGCGTAGTCCTCGCCGCCGTTGTCCGGGCCCTTGCCCGGCACGCCGGTGATGGTGCTGTGCAGCACCCGCAGCCCGCTGAAGCCGGGGCGGAGGTTGATGCCCCACCAGTTGGAGGAGGTGATCCGGCTGTCGACCACGGTGACGTCGTCGGCGTAGATGTCGAGCGCCCCGGTGATGTCCCAGCCGGAGATGGTGGTGCCGTTGGTGGTGATCTCCATCAGTCCGACGCTGTGCGGCGTCAGCGGGATCCGTGGACCGGTGTCGCTCGCGTCGGGGAAGCCGCAGGCTCCGGGGGAGGCGCAGGCTCCGCCGGGGGCGGCGTCGGAACCGGATCCGGAGGTGCCGGTCGCTGCGGCGGACAGTGTCGGAGAGGCCGGTCTGCGGTGCGTGGGGGTCGTGCTCGGGGAGGAACTGGTGGGGGAGGAGGCTCCGGCCAGGTGGGTGCCCGCCGGGTCGGTTAACGAGATCCGGTCCGGGTTGACCGCTGTGCCCGAGCAGAAGGCGAGCAGCACTGTCAGCAGCAGTGCCAGCAGTGCCCCCGCGAGCAGCGTGCGTCGGTTCGTCCGTTGCATGATCGCCATCCCGGGATCTGGTAGCGGCACCGCGTCCTGTCCGAGCTCCGTCCGAACTTTATGGGAGCCGATCAGCCCGAGCACCGGAAAACCGTCATATGCGCCATTGGCTTGGCGCGGGCGAAGCGGGTCGGAAGCGGATCGGAAGCATTCCGGAAGCACCTGGCGCTGGCTGCGGAAGCGGAGTACCTGGTGGCATCGAATCCACACCCGGGTCAACCTGCCCCTTCCGGGGGCCGAAGCGGTCCGCACCGGGAACCAGATCGACTTCTCAGTAGCAAATGAGGTGGCCCATGGACGAGTTCGAGCCTTCGTCCAATTCGGCGGAAGAGACCCTGTTGATCCGGCGCACGCCCCGGGCCCGGCAGGCCCCGTATCCGGCCCCGGGTCTGATACCGGCACCGGGACCGGTCCGGACCTATGCGCTGGCGGTGCTCGGTGTGCCGCTGCTGCTGATCCTGCTGCTGGCACTGCACCCCTGGTCGTGGGGCGGCAGCTCGTCCGCGACGGACACCGGTTCCGGGGTGGTCCCCGGCGGCTACTACGGCGTCCCGGCCCCGGGCGACACGACGGACGCCGACAGCCCGACCCCGGCGGCGGACTCCCCGTCCGCGACGACCGACCCGTACGCCACCCCGACCGACCTGTACGCCCCCTCGACCGACACCGACACGGCCACGGCCACACCCTCGGCCTCCGCAACCGGCCCGGCCGGCACCGTCAACGCCTACTTCGCCGCGATCAACGCCCAGGACTACGAGACCGCCTGGAACCTCGGGGGGAAGAACCTCGACTCGGACTACAACAACTTCGCCGCCGGTTTCGCGGACACCCAGCAGGACGCCGTCACCGTCCTCTCGGTCGACGGCGGCACGGTCTCCGTGGACCTGGTGTCCACCCAGACCGACGGCAGCCAGCAGAGCTACAGCGGCAGCTACACCGTGGTCGACAACGTGATCACCAGCGCCCAGATGCAGCAGACGGGCTGAACCGCACCAGTTCCTTCCGGGCGTCCGCACCGCCCCGCTCCCCCACCCCCACGACCCTCAGCGGAGAATCGATTCGCCATGACCAGTACGGCAGTTCCCCCGAAGGGCGACGCGACCAGCAAGGCCACCCGTCTGCTCTGCGCCGGCACCTACCTCGACCACGGCTACCGCAAGGCCGTGATCAAAGAACTACTGACCTTCCGCTTCCGGGTGGTCGCGCCGGCCTACGGCTATGACGCAGTGTCCGTCCTGGCGCACGCGCTCGCCGCGGAGCAGCTGCGCCGCATCCAGGCGTTCGCCGTGGCCGGCGGCGCCCTCGTGATCCTGGTGCTGATGTACGCCGGGCCGCTGAACCCGGTCGTCGGCTGGCTGCTCTTCCTCTGGCTGGTGTGGGGCGCCGCCTACCTGCGGCGGATCGCCGTGCTCCAGGTGCTGATCCGCCGGCTCCGGCCGAAGGAGGACGGCGGGGAGTTCGACGGCGGATACCCGCTGACCCACCGGCTCACCCCGGACCTGGTCGCGAAGATCGACCGCGAGCAGACCTCGGACCAGGGGCTGGTCCGGTTCGGCGGCTACTGGCCCTTCGTCGGCGCGGGCAACCGGATGGGCGGCTGGGCCAACACCGAGCTGCTGCTCGGCGCGCCGGTCAACGTCCTGGAGGGGCGGGTCGGGCAGCCGGTGCCCGACCGTGGGGACGCGGACGGGCCGCAGCCGCAGGCACGCAAGGACGTTAAGGCGTTCACGGTGGACGAGATCACGTCCTATGTCACTGACCATATGACCCGGCAGTTGCGTGACGACGCCCCGGTGGGTGAGCGGATTCAGGGCCTCACCATCGAGCGGCGAAGCTACGGCACTGCCAACCAGGTGCTGGACGGCGCGTCGGGGGGCACGCCGTCCAGCACCGCCCCCGACCGGAACGAGGACTACAACGCGGCCCGCGAGTACCTGTGCATCCGGATCGGCTCCTGGGACCAGGAGTTGGTCACCTCGATGTTCGTCGGGTTCGACCTCAAGGGCAACACGCTGCACACCGAGTTCTACACCTACCTGCTGGCACCCATCCGCGGCAGCTTCCACCTGGTGGATGGCTTGCCGGCCGCCCTCGACGGACGGCTGCTGCTGCGGCTCGCCTGGGACGTGCTCAAGGCGGCGCCGGGCGCCTCGCTGCGCCTGACCGCCAGATTCACCGAGTGGGTGTTCACCGCCCTGCACGGCAGCCCGCTCCGCCGCGCGAACCTGCGGAAGCTGATCGAGGCCAACGACACCAGCGAGTTCGGCCTGGCCCGCTACGCCCACGTGGAGTGGAGCCCCGGTGCGCACACCAGCATCCGGGAGATGGCGATGAGCGACACCTACCACGTGTTCTTCCAGTCGGCGGACCGGACCAAGTACACCCAGATCGTCCAGCGGCGTCTGCTGCAGGTGGTCCGGACCTTCCTGGTCGAGCACAACGTCGACACCCAGGACCACGACGCGCACCAGACCAACATCCTCAACCAGACCATCGGCGACAAGGCCAACTTCGGCAGCGGCAACGTCAGTTACGACAACCGCGGGCAGCAGACCCAGGGCGACAACTCACCCATCGGCAAGAAGGAGCAGCACCGATGACCGGTCCCCGCTTCGGTGACAAGAGCAATTTCGGCACCGGGAACGTCAGTTACGACAACCAGGGGCAGCAGACCCAGGGCGACAACTCGCCGGTCACGGTCGGCTTCCCGGACCGCTCCAGGAAGCCGGAGCCGGCCACCGCGGCCTCCCACGCCGACCGCTCCCGGAACGTCTTCGTCGTGCACGGACGCGACGAGCAGGTGCGTCGGGAGATGTTCGAGCTGCTGCGCCGGCTGGACCTGCGTCCGCTGGAGTGGGAGGACCTGATCAAAGCGACCGGCCAGGCCTCCCCGTTCATCGGCGAGGTGGTCGCCCGGGCGCCGCACTTCGCGCAGGCCGCGCTGGTGCTGCTGACGCCGGACGACGAGGCCAGGCTGCACCCCTCGCTGCACGGCGAGGACGAGCCCGAGCACGAGACCCGCGCGACCGGCCAGGCCCGTCCCAACGTGCTGATCGAGCTGGGCATGGTGCTGATGGCCTACCCGGAGCGCACCCTCATCGTCGAGGTCGGCACGCTGCGACCGGCCACCGACATCGCCGGCCGGAACGTGATCCAGTTCGACGGTTCGGAGACCGCCATCGGCAAGATCGTGGAACGGCTGAAGCGGGCCGGCTGCCAGGTCAACGACACCGGCTCGGACTGGCGTGCGACCTGGCCCTTCCGGCACCTCGCCGCCTACCGCCGCCGCCCGGGCAGGCAGTGAGCCGGGACCGCCCCGACCGACCGCCGGACTCGGACCGAATCTGTCAGCTGTGAACAGCAGAAAGTGACAAGTCCCCTCCAAGCTGCCTTGATACGCTGACCGACACCGCTTCCGAGATCACTCGACGCGGGGGGCGAAGCGTATGGAGATCCGCATGGCGCGCATACGGGTGAGCGTTCTGGGGCCGGTCACGCTGGAGGTCGACGACGTTCCGGTACGGCTCACTCCGCTGACGACCCGGCTGCTGGTGCGGTTCGTGGCGGCCGAGGGCGAGGCCGTACCGGTGCGCCAGCTCCGGCGGGAGGTCTGGGGGTTGGCCACCGAGCTGCCGCACCAGGCGCAACGCAGCCGGAACGAGGTGCAGAAGCGGGTGCTGGAACTGCGCCGCGCGCTCGACCCCGAGCAGACCGGCGAGGGCGCCCGGATGCTGCGCACCGAGCAACTGCTCACCGCCGGCGGCCCGGAGACGGCGTACCGACTGCTGTTAAGACCGGGGGAGCTGGACGCCGCCGAGTTCACCGAACTGGTCAACTCCGCCCTCTACGCCACCCCGGCCTCGGCGGTGCGGAAGTTGGCGACGGCGCTCGCGCTGGTGCGCGGGCGCCCGCTGCTGGAAGTCAGCGGCGAGAGCTACGCCCGGGTGCTGATCCGGCGGTTGAGCGAACTGCAGGAGACCGCCCGCCGGGAGCTGATCCACAGTCACATGGAGCTGGGGCGGCACGACCTGGCGCTGCCGGTGGCCGAGCGGATGGCCGAGGAGCGGCCGGACGACCCGGCCGCCGCCGACGTCCTCGGCGCCCTGCGGGCCCGGCTCCGTGAGCGGCACGGCGACGAGCTGCTCCGACACACGGTGCCCGGCCTGCACGCCGACGTGGTCGTGGTCCGGGGCGACCTCTTCGACCAGTCGGACGCCAACCTGGTGGTCGGCTTCGCCGACACCTTCGACACCTCCACCGACCAGGACTACGTCATCAGCAGCGAGAGCGTCCAGGGCCAGCTGGTCGACCGGTTCTTCGGCGGACGGCCGCAACTGCTGGACGAGAAGCTGCGGTTGGGCCTCAAGGCGTTCACCCCGGTCGGCACCGAGCGGGCCCAGGACAAGCCGCGCGGCCGGCGCACCCGCTACCCGATCGGCACCACCGTGCCGCTCCCGATCGGCGGGCGCCGGGTCTTCGCGACCGCGTACTCGCGGCTGGGCAACGACCTGGTCGCCCGCTCGGGCCCGGCCGACCTGCGGGCGAGCCTGGAGCAGCTGTGGCGCTCGGTGGCCCGGCACGGCCTGTTCAAGCCGGTGGCGATCCCGCTGGTGGGCTCCGGGCTGGCCAGGATCGTCGACCTCGACCGCTCGCAGCTGATGGCCCTGATCATCGAGACCTTCGCCCGCAGCTGCCGCAGCGGCCCGCCGGTCGCGCCGGAGCTGCGCATCGTCATCCGCCCGGCCGAGCTGGCCAAGACCGACCTGTCGGCGGTCGAGCGGTTCCTGCAGGTCCTGGACCGGGGCCGGAGCGCGGTGGGCGGCCCCCTGGGCTGACGGCTCGTCAGCCCTCGGTGGTCTGACGGCGCAGCACCGCCGCGACGTCCGGCGCCCGGTAGTGCTCGCCCTTCAGTACCTTGCCGTCGGCCCGCCGGGTCGGGCGGCCGTCCGGACCGAGCTTGCTCATATTGGCCCGGTGGATCTCGGCGACCACCGCGTCCAGGTCGATCCCGTGCACCAGGGCGGTGCCGTAGGCGACATAGACGACGTCGGCCAGCTCGTGCGCGAGGTGCTCGAGGCTGCCCTCGCGTACCGCCTCGGCCGCCTCGGTGACCTCCTCGTTGAGCAAGTCCTGTCGGTGCTGGGCCAGTTCGGGGGCGATCTCGGTCGGCACGGTACGGGCGTCGAGGCCGAAGGCCCGGTGGAACTCGCGGACCCGGGCGGCGGGGGAGGAATCCGTCTGCCCGATGCTACCGGCGGTGCGGAGACCGGATACGGCCCGGCAGCGGTCCGATCAGGCGGCGGTCCGATCAGGCGGCGGGGGAGCCGCGGGCGCCGGGTCGGCCAGCCGGGAGCCGTCGGCGGCGGCCAGCAGCGCGTCCAGGACCGGGCGCAGCAGCGGGTTCTCCTCCGCGCCGCGGCGCACCGCGGCGAAGACCCGGCGGATCGCCGGGACGCCGTCCACCGGTCGCACCGCGACCTGCGAGAGGTCCAGGTCGCGCAGGGCCGAGCGCGGCACCAGGGCGACCCCGGCACCGGCCCCGGCCAGCGCGACCACGGCCCGGAAGTCGTCCGAGGAGTGCCGCAGCCGGGGCTGGAAGCCGGCGTGCTCGCAGGCCAGCACGACCACGTCGTGGCAGGGGTTGCCGGGGTAGGGGCCGATCCAGGGCTCATCGGCCAGCGCCGCCATCGGCACCAGGCCCCCGGCGGCGAGCGGGTGCCCCGGGGGCAGCACCGCGTCGAAGGGCTCGGCGTAGAGCGGGACCCGGGCCAGCCGCTGCTCGTCGTCGCGCGGCGCGCCCCGGTACTCGACCGCGACCGCGAGGTCGGCCCGGCCCTCCAGCACCATCGGCAGGCTCTCGTCGCCCTCGGCGTCCAGCACCCGGACCCGGATCCCCGGCGCGGTCGCGGCCAGCGCGACCAGGGCCGGGGCCAGCACCAGGGCGATGCCGGTGGCGAAGGAGGCGACGGTGACCTCGCCCGCCGCCCCCGAGGAGTAGGCGGCGAGCTCGGCCTCGGCCCGCTCCAGCTGGGCCAGCACCGCGTCCGCGTGCACCAGCAGGATCTCGCCGGCGGGGGTGAGCCGGACCCCGCGCCCGTCCCGCTGCAGCAGCCGGTGGCCGGTCTCCTGCTCGAGCGCGGCCAGCTGCTGGGACACGGCGGAGGGCGTGAGGTACAGCACGGCCGCCGCGGCGGTCACCGTACGGTGGTCCGCCACGGCCCGCAGCGTCCGCAGCCGCCTGGAATCGATCACCCTCTTATCCTGCCAGGGCGGCCCTGGCGGTGATGAACGCCTGTACGGCCCGCTCGACGTCGGCGGTGCTGTGGGCGGCCGACAGCTGCACCCGGATCCGGGCCTTGCCGTGCGGGACGACCGGGTAGGAGAAGCCGACCACGTAGACGCCGTGCTCCAGCAGCGGCTCGGCCATCCGCCCGGCCACGCGAGGCGTCGCCGATCATCACCGGGACGATCGGGTGCTCGCCGGGCAGGATCTCGAAGCCGGCCTCGGTCATCCGCGAGCGGAACAGCGCGGTGTTGTCCCGCAGCGTGCTCGCGCAGGCTCGTCGGACTGCTCCAGCAGGTCGAGCACCTTCGAGCGAGGCGGCGGCGATCGACCGGCGCGAGCGAGTTGGAGAACAGGTACGGACGCGAGCGCTGGCGCAGCAGCTGCGACGATCTCGGCGCGGCGCGGCGACGTAGCCGCCGGTGGCGCCGCCGAGCGCCTTGCCCAGCGTGCCGGTGACGATGTCGACCCGGTCCATCACGCCGTGCAGCTCGGGGGTGCCGCGGCCGCCGGGCGCCGACGAAGCCGACCGCGTGCGAGTCGTCGACCATGACCAGCGCGTCGTAGCGCTCGGCCAGGTCGCAGATCTCGCGCAGCGGGGCGAGGTAGCCGTCCATGGAGAAGACGCCGTCGGTGACGATCAGCCGGCGGCGGGCGTCGGCGGCGTCCTTCGAGCTGCTGCTCCAGGTCGGCCATGTCGCGGTTGGCGTAGCGGAGCCGGCGGGCCTTGGAGAGCCGGATGCCGTCGATGATGCTGGCGTGGTTGAGCGCGTCGGAGATGACCGCGTCCCGCTCGTCGAGCAGCGTCTCGAAGAGGCCGCCGTTGGCGTCGAAGCAGGAGCTGTAGAGGATGGTGTCCTCGGTGCCGAGGAAGCGCGAGAGCCGCGCCTCGAGCTCCTTGTGCACCTCCTGGGTGCCGCAGATGAAGCGGACCGAGGCCATGCCGTAGCCCCAGCGGTCCAGCGCCTCCTTGGCGGCCGCGACGACCTCGGGGTGGTCGGCCAGGCCGAGGTAGTTGTTGGCGCAGAAGTTCAGCACCTCGCCCGGACGGCCGCCGGAGGTGACGGCGACGGACGCGCTCTGCGGGGTGCCGATGACCCGCTCGGGCTTGTGCAGGCCCGCCTCGCGGATCTCGTCCAGGGTGGCGCGGATGTCGTCGCGGACCGTGTCGAACATGGTCAAGCTCTCCTCTTCGGTGCTGCTGCCGGTCGGGCGTTCGGGCAGGGGCCGCCTGGGTCAGGCGGTGCTCCAGTCGAGGATGACCTTGCCGCAGCGTCCGCCGACCGCCTCGTCGAAGGCCGCCTCGAAGTCCCGGTAGGCGTAGCGGCCGGTGATCACCGGGCTGAGGTCGAGGCCGGCCTCCAGCAGCACGGACATCGCGTACCAGGTCTCGAACATCTCCCGGCCGTAGATGCCCTTGATGGTGATCATGTGAGGTGACGATCTTGGCGAAGTCGACCGAGAACGCCGCGCGTCGGCAGACCCGAGCATGGCGATCCGGCCGCCGTGGGTCATGTTGGCGATCATGTCGCGCAGCGCCTCGGGACGCCCGGACATCTCCAGGCCGACGTCGAAGCCCTCGCGCAGGCCGAGCAGCGCGCTGGCCCTCGGCGACGGAGTGCTCGCGCGACGTTCGAGCGCCAGGCTGACGCCGACCTTGCGCGGCCAGCTCCAGCCGGTACGGGCTGACGTCGGTGATCATCACGTTGCGCGCGCCGGCGTGCCGGGCGACCGCGGCCGCCATGATGCCGATCGGGCCGGCGCCGGTGATCAGCACGTCCTCGCCGACCAGCGGGAAGGAGAGCGCGGTGTGCACGGCGTTGCCGAAGGGGTCGAAGATCGGCGGCGATGTCGAGGTCGACCGGCGTCGCGGTGGACCCAGACGTTCGACGCCGGCAGCGCCACGTACTCGGCGAAGGCGCCGTCCCGGCCCGACGCCGAGGCCGACGCGTCGCGCGGCACAGGTGGCGGCGTCCGGCCAGGCAGTTGCGGCACTTGCCGCAGACCAGGTGGCCCTCGCCGCTGACCAGGTCGCCGACCGTGACGTCGGTCACGTCCGCGGCCGATCGCGGCGACCTCGCCGACGAACTCGTGGCCGATGATCAGCGGCGTCGGCCACGGCCTGCTGCGCCCAGCCGTCCCAGGCCGCGGATGTGCAGGTCGGTGCCGCAGATGCCGGTGCGGAGCACCTTGATCAGGACATCGCCGGGGCCGATCTCGGGCTCCGGCACGTCCTGCAGCCAGAGGCCGGGCTCGGCCTTGTCCTTCACGAGTGCTTTCACGCAGCGGCTCCTGTGCACGGTGGGGCGGGGCACACAGCAATCTGCCCGGCCCGGACTGTTAAGTCCATCGAGGTTTTCTTCACTCTGGCAACAGCAGAGCTTCACGATCGGGAGGCGCGCGGGAAGCCGTGGCGTGGATCACATTCACGGATGTCACACGGCCGGTGTCGGCATCCGTCTTGTGCCCGTCAGCGAGGGATCGCACAGGGAGCGACGAACGATGAACAAGGCAGAGCAGAAGACGGAGATCGTGGTCCTCGGCGCCGGGTACGCCGGAACGGCCGCGGTGATGAGCGGCGTCGACTTCGTCGAACAGCATCGCCAACCCCGACAAGCCCCAGGGCATCGCCCGGGGCAACCCGCACGACCTGGACCTGGGCTGAGCACAGGTCAGCCCTCCGGCGGCCGTCGGCACAAGAGCGCGGTGCGCAGGTCGCACTGGTCCGTCAGCCGGGACAGGTCACGCCCGGTGAGGGTCTCGATCCGGCGGACCCGGTAGTGGACGGTGTTGACGTGGATGTGCAGCACCCTGGCCGTTCGGGCCCAGGAGCAGTCGCAGTCCAGGAACGCGGACAGGGTGTCCAGCAGCGAGACGCTGTTCTCCTGGTCGTGTTCGATGAGCGGGGCCAGGATCCGCTGCCGGAAGGCGGCCGTGACCTCGGCCGGGACGCCCCGGAGCAGCTCGGTGAGCGAGTCCAGGTCGTCCGCGTGGCCGAAGGGGTCCGCCGCCGCGAGCGCGTAGCGGGCCCGGACCAGCGCCGCCCGCAGCGCGGGCGCGGTCTGCTCGACGGTCGGGCCGACCCCGAAGCGCAGTCGCTGACTGGCCGTCAACTGTTGTTGCAGCACCGAGGGCAGGGTGCGCAGCTGGTCGACGGGCCCGGCCACCAGGGCGGTGGCCTCCCCGTGCTGGTCGGGGCCGGCCGCGAAGACGGCGCCGATGCTGTGCAGCGCCTCGGTGAGCGCGTCCAGGGCCCAGGCGGTTGGCGCCCGGTCGATCCGGGCGGTCACCGCCGTCAGCGGCGCCCCCGGCGGCAGGCCGCAGCCGCTGATCGCGTCGGTCAGATCGGTGTGGTCGGCGTCCCGCACGGCGCCCAGCAGGGCGAGCAGCCGTGCCGCCGCGTTGCGCCGCTCGGCGGCGGCCGACCGCGCGGACGCGACCACGGGGGCCAGGAGTTCGGCGAGGCCGTCCATCATCGGGTGGGTGCCCGGGGCCAGGTACCTGCCGTTGAAGGGTGAGCCGCCTGCGGGGCCGAGCCGGATCGCCTGCTGGGGGAGCGGCCGGTGCCGGGGGAGGCCGGCGGCAGTGCCGGTGCCGTTGCCGTCGCCGGTGCCGTCGCCGTCGCCCGAGTCGGCGATCGTCCGCCCGCTCGCGGAGAGCACCGAGCACTCCGGCAGCCCCAGCCGGGCCACCGCCAGCGCCAGCACCTCCGCGAGCGGGGCGCCCGCGCCCAGCATCGCCGCCAGCTCCCGCCGTACCGTCTCCGGCAGCGCCGCCGCCTGCTGCGAGGTCTTCCTGAGGTCGCCCCACAGGCGGAGGTAGATCCGGTCGGTGACGGCTCGGAAACTGGTGCTGGCGGGGACGGTCAGCAGTGGGATGCCGTGGGTGCGGCAGGCGTCGACCAGGCTGGCCGGGACCGAGCCGTGGGTGCCCTCGCCGCCGAGGAGCGCCGCCACCCCCGCACTGTGCAGCGAGGTCGCGAAGCGCATCGCGGCATCCGTCCGTCCGGTCTCGTCCTCGGCGTCGGGCTGCCACCAGACCAGGCCGCTGAGGACCAGTTCGCCGGGCTGCAGATAGCGGGCCGGGTCCTGCAGGTCGGTGGAGGTCACCCCGGTCACCCGCCGGCCCAGCAGCTCGGGCGTGCCCCAGGCCAGGCCGAGCCGCAGGTCCTCCAGCGTGAGTAGATCTCCGACGATCATGCCGTGCTCCTTGTGCTCCGCATCTGGGGATCCTTGTCAAGGGGTCCTTATCAAGGGGTCCATCCGCAGATGCGAGGACGAGATGCGTCAGAGCATCGTAGGTGCAGGCCGATGTGGGCGGTATCCCTCTTGGTTGATCAACCAGTCCGGCAGGTCGGACGTGGTGTCCATCGCCAATGGTCCGCCGCGTCGCGCCGCTGTTTCAATCGAGCCGGGGCGGAACCCGAGCGCCCCGACCAGAGAGCGGACGAGGCGGGGCGACATGGATCTGAACACGGTGCTGGAGGTGCGGGACGCCCGCCACCGCGACGCCTGGCGGCCGGGCGACGCCTGGCTGGGCGGGGGCACCTACCTGTTCTCCGAGCCGCAGCCGCACCTGCGGCGGCTGATCGACCTGAGCCGCACCGGCTGGGAGTCGCTGCGGGTGACCGCCGAGGGCGACCTGGAGATCGCCGCCACCTGTACGATCGCCCAGCTCTCCCGCTTCGCCAAGCCGTCGTGGTGGCCGGCCGGGCCGCTGTTCGAACAGTGCTGCCGGGCCTTTCTGGCGTCGTGGAAGATCTGGAACATGGCCACCCTCGGCGGCAACCTGTGCAACTCGCTGCCGGCCGGGCCGATGATCTCCCTCACGGCCGCCCTCGACGGCGTCTGCCGACTGCTCTCCCAGTCCGGGGCGGTGCGCGAGGTCCCGGTCGCGGACTTCGTCACCGGCGCCGGGCGCAACGTCCTGCAGGGCGGCGAGCTGCTGCGCTCGGTGACGCTGCCGGCGCGGGCGCTGGCCCGGCGCACCGTGTTCCGGCAGGCGTCGCTGTACGGTCTCGGCCGCTCGGGCGCCCTGGTCATCGGGACGCTGGACCCGCTGGACGGGACGCTGGCGGTGACCGTCACCGCCTCCACCGTGCGCCCGGTGCAGCTCCGCTTCCCACCGGGGCCCAACGCGGCGGCGCTGCGCGAGGCGATCGAGAACGCAGTCGAGCCGGGGGAGTACTTCGACGACATCCACGGGCTCCCCGCCTGGCGGCGGCACATGACCTTCCGCCTCGCCGAGGAGATCCGCCGCGAACTCACCGAAGGAGCCGGACGATGAGCTTCGAGATCCGCGTCAACGGCGAAGCCTTCGACGCCGAGCCCCGACCGGGCCAGTGCCTGCGCACCTACCTGCGCGACCGCGGCTGGTTCGGGGTGAAGAAGGGCTGCGACGGCGGTGACTGCGGCGCCTGCACCGTCCACGTCGACGGCGAGCCCGTGCACAGCTGCCTCTACCCGGCCGTGCGCGCCGAGGGCCGAGCTGTCACCACGGTCGAGGGGCTGGCCAAGGACGGCGAACTGCACCCGATGCAGCAGCGGTTCCTGGACGCGCAGGGCTTCCAGTGCGGCTTTTGTACGGCGGGCTTCCTGATGACCACCTCGGCCCTCAATGAGGAGCAACTGACAGATCTGCCAAGGTCGTTGAAGGGAAACCTGTGCCGCTGCACCGGCTACCGGGCGATCGAGGACTCGGTGCGCGGGGTCAAGCACGCCGAGGAGCCCTGCGCCGGGAAGGCGGTGGGCCGCAGCCTGGGCGCGCCGGCCGGACCGCAGGTGGTCACCGGCACCGCCCGCTACACCTTCGACATCGAGGTCGAGGGCCTGCTGCACATGAAGCTGCTGCGCTCCCCGCACCCGCACGCCCGGATCGTGTCCATCGACACCTCCGCCGCCCTGCGAGTGCCCGGCGTGCACCTGGTGCTGACCCACCACGACGCCCCCGAGCGGCTGTTCTCCTCGGCCCGGCACGAGCATCCGACCGAGGACCCGGACGACACCCGGGTGCTGGACGACGTGGTCCGGTTCGTCGGACAGCGGGTGGCGGCCGTGGTCGCCGACAGCGAGGGGGCCGCCGAGGAGGGCTGCCGCCGGATCGCCGTGGAGTACGAGCAGCTGCCCTACGTCCTCGACCCGGAGCTGGCCATGCAGCCCGGCGCCCCGGTGATCCACCCCAAGGGCCCCGAGTCCCGCATCGCCAGAGCCGAGAACAACGTCGTCGGCGAGGTGCACGGGGAGATCGGCAGCGTCGAGCAGGGCTTCGCCGAGGCCGACGTCGTGTACGAGGAGACCTTCCGCACCCAGCGGGTCCAGCACGCCAGCCTGGAGACGCACGGCGCGGTCGCCTACTTCGAGGACAACGAGGAGGACGGCCAGGAGCGGATCGTGGTCCGCTCCAGTACCCAGGTGCCGTTCCTGACCCGGCGCGCCCTGTGCGCCCTGTACGACCTGCCGCAGGACTACGTCCGGGTGGTGGCGGGCCGGGTCGGCGGTGGCTTCGGCGGCAAGCAGGAGATGCTCGCCGAGGACATCGTGGTGCTCGCGGCCATGCGGCTGAAGCGCCCGGTGAGACTGGAGTTCACCCGCGCCGAGCAGTTCTTCGGCGCCACCACCCGGCACCCCTTCACCATCGGACTGAAGGCGGGGGTGAAGCAGGACGGCACGCTGACCGCGCTGCAGCTGCGGGTGGTGTCCAACACCGGCGCCTACGGCAACCACGGCCCTGCGGTGATGTTCCACAGCGTGGGTGAGTCGATGGCCGTCTACCGAGCGCCGCACAAGAAGGTGAACGCCTACTCGGTCTACACCAACTGCGTCCCGGCCGGGGCGTTCCGCGGCTACGGGCTGGGTCAGGTGACCTTCGCGGTGGAGTCGGCGATGGACGAGCTGGCGCGACGCCTCGGCATGGACCCGCTGGTCTTCCGGGAGCGCAACATCATCGGCCCCGGCGAGCACATGATCAGCCCGGGCGGTGAGGAGGAGGACCTCCACATCGCCAGCTACGGCCTCGACCAGTGCCTGCAGGTGGTCCGCAACGCCATCGCCGAGGACCGCAGCGCCGACGACGCGCCCGAGGGCTGGCTGGTCGGGCAGGGCACCGCCATGTCGATGATCGCCACCGGCCCGCCCGGCGGCCACTTCGCCGACGCCACGGTGAAGCTGCTGGAGGACGGCAGCTACGACATCGCGGTCGGCACGGCGGAGTTCGGCAACGGCACCACCACCGTGCACAAGCAGATCACCGCCGGGGCCCTGGGCACCACCGTGGACCGCATCGTCATCCGGCAGTCCGACACGGACGTCGTCCGGCACGACACCGGGGCCTTCGGCTCCGCCGGGACGGTCGTGGCCGGTAAGGCCGTGATGAAGGCGGCCAATGCGCTGGCCGAACGGATCCTGTCGTTCGCCGCCGAGCACGCGAGGACACCGCGAAGCCTGTGCCGGCTGACGGCGGACTCGGTCGAGTGCGACGGACGGCTGCTTTCGCTCAAGGAGCTCTTCGAGGCCGCGTGCGACAAAGAGGTGCAGCTGTCGGCGGACGGGCACTGGGGCGGCTCCCCGCGCTCGGTGGCGTTCAACGCCCAGTGGTTCCGGATCGCGGTCGACCCCGACACCGGGGAGATGAAGATCCTGCGCAGCGTCCATGCCGCGGACGCGGGCAAGGTGATGAACCCCATGCAGTGCCGCGGCCAGGTCGAGGGCGGAGTCGCCCAGGCGCTCGGGGCGACCCTCTTCGAGCAGGTGATCGTCGACGGCGGCGGCAAGGTGACCACCGCCGCGTTCCGCCGCTACCGGCTGCCCGCCTACGCCGACGTCCCGCGCACCGAGGTCCACTTCATGGAGACCTCCGACGCGATCGGGCCACTGGGCGCCAAGTCGATGAGCGAGAGCCCCTTCAACCCGGTCGCCCCGGCCTTCGCCAACGCCCTCCGCGACGCCACCGGCGTCCGCTTCACCGAGGTCCCGCTGCTCCGGGACCGCGTCTGGATGGCCATCGACCAGCACCGCGCCGGTCCCCGCGCCCGCTCCTGCGCCGCGGACGCGGGGACCTTCGGTGAGCGGACCGGCGCCGTGTGAGGGCAGTGCCGGGTGAAGTCAGTGCCCGGCCGGTGCCGCGACGGCGGACAGCGCGTCGAGGTAGTCGCGTAGCCGGTCGGCAGCGTGCTCGCCCGGGTCCAGGGCCAGGCCCAGGTAGCCGTCCGGGCGGACCAGCAGCAGCGAGCCGCCGGCGGCCGGGCCGTAGGCCGCGCGGGCGCGACTCCCGGTGTCGGTGAAGGGGTACGTCCCGGTGACGGGACAGAGGTCGGCCGGGGCCTGCTCGCCGGGGGCGAGCACGGCCACCGTCCGCAGGCCGTCGCGTCCGCCCAGCTCCGCGGCCGAGCGCGCGGCCTCCGGGCCGAAGGCGAGCAGCGTGGCGTGCGGGCCGGAGAACAGCTCGAAGAGCCGTACCGGTTCGCCCTGCGGGCCGTTGCCGGGGGCGTCGGGCGCGCGGTCGCCTGCGCGGACGGCGCCGACGGTCGAGCGCTCCTCGCGGCTCAGCGGGCTGTCGCGGTAGCCGAGGTTGAGCTGGAGCAGCTCGGGGTCGTCGCGGCGGTGCGCGTCGGCGTCGCCGGCCATGCCCTTGTCGTGCAGCCTGGTGCTGATCCCCAGCACGCCGGCGGCGACCGGCAGCCGCTCCTCCTCGTAGCTGTCGAGCAGCCGGACGGGCGCGCCGGCGGTGACGGCGGCGAGCTTCCAGCCGAGGTTGTAGGCGTCCTGGACGCTGGTGTTCAGGCCCTGCCCGCCGGCCGGGGAGTGGATGTGTGCGGCGTCCCCGGCGAGAAAGACCCGGCCGACCCGGAAGCGTTCCGCCATCCGGATGTTGGCGCGGAACAACGAGGACCAGAGCACCTCGGTCAGCCGGACCCGCCCGGGGCCGGCCGCGGCGTCCAGGACCCGCTGCAGCTCGGCGCGGGTCGGCTCGGGCGCCTCCTCGCCGGGCAGCACGGGCTGCACCAGCTGGAAGGTGTCCGTCCCGGCGAGCGGGCACAGGGCCAGCGGGAACATGGCCAGGCCCGGGTCCTCCCTGGGCCAGACGTGCCAGAAGTCGCGGTCGATGCCCTCGGCGCGGACGTCGGCGATGAGCATCCGCTCCTCCTCGCGGGTCTCCCCGGCGAAGCCGACGCCCAGGGCGCGGCGGACGGTGCTGTGCCCGCCGTCGGTGCCGACCAGGTAGTCGGTGCGGACGCGCTCCTCGCGTCCGTCCTGCCGGATCACGGCGGTCACTCCGTCGGCGTCCTGGATGAAGGAGAGCAGCTCGCTGCCGAGCTCCACGGTGGAGCCCAGCTCGGCGAGGCGTTCGCGCAGGACCGCGCCGGTGCGCCACTGCGGCAGCATCCAGGCGTTGGGGTGGGGGACGTCGGGGGTGGGCTCGCGGACCTCGTTCATCCGCCCCTCCCAGACCACCTGGTCCCCCCGGTGGGCGCGCATGGCGGGGTAGGGGCCGCCGAGGGCGTGCACCCGGTCCAGCACGCCGAGGTCCTCGAAGACCTCCTGGGTGCGCGGCTGCAGGCCCTTGCCGCGGGCCCCGGCGAAGTACTCCACGTCCTTGTCGATCAACCGGTGGGCGACGCCGCGCCTGGCCAGCTCGCAGGCCAGGACCAGCCCGGCGGGTCCGGCTCCGGTGATCAGTACCCGGGTTCGCTGCTCGGTCATGACACTCCCCAAGTTGAATGAATCTATATTCAGTGAATCCTGATTCAGGGTAGCTGCTGCTACCGTCCAGGGCAAGGCGGACCCTGGTGTTCGCGCATGGGCAGAGGCATGAGCAGAGGAAGGCCGCGGTGGTATGACCGGTTCAGGGACGGTCGGCGTGCGCAGGGCGCGGTCCGCCGAGACCGAGGCCGCGCTGAAGGAAGCCGCCAAACGGGTCTTCGCCCGCACCGGCTATCTGAAGGCGAAGATCACGGACATCACCGCCGAGGCCGGCCGCGCGGCCGGCTCCTTCTACAGCCACTTCAGCAGCAAGGAGCAGCTGCTGGAGGCGCTGCTGGTGGACATGCTCGCGGAGAGCGACGAGCGGGTCGAGGAGCCGGGCCACAGCCCCGACTTCACCGACCCGGAGGCGGTGCGCTGGCATGTCGCCGTCTACTGGCGCTTCGTCCGCGCCAACAAGCCGGTGGTCGTCGCGCTCTACCAGGCGGCCATGGTGGACGAGCGCTTCGCCCATCGGCTACGGGAGCTGCTCGAACCGAGCCTGCACGACATGGCGCACCACCTGGACCACATCCGCGCGAGCGGCGGACAACTGCCGGGCGACCCGCTGGTGGTGGCCTCGGCAATGATCTCGATGATCTCCCAGTTCGCCTTCACCTGGCTGCTCGGCGAGGGGGAGACCGCGGCGCCGGGCCGGGAGCTGAGCGACGAGGAGGCGGTGGACACGCTCACCCGCTTCATCGCCCACGGCATCTCCGGGCCCAGCCGCTAGCCGCTAGCTGCCGGCTGCTCGCTGCCAGCCGCCGGGCCCGGGGTGTTCGGGGTCAGTTGGCGCCGGCGGCCGGCTCCAGTACGAAGACGGGGATCACCCGGTCGGTCTTCTTCTGGTACTCGGCGTAGTCCGGCCAGACCTCGACCGCGCGGGACCACCACAGCTCCCGCTCCGCACCCTCGAGCTCACGGGCCGTCATGTCCTGGCGCACGGTGCCGTCCTGGAGCTCGACCTGCGGGTGGGCGACCAGGTTGTGGTACCAGGTGGGGTGCTTGGGCGCACCGCCCTGCGAGGCCACCACGGCGTACTCGCCCTGGTGCTCCACCCGCATCAGCGGGTTCTTGCGGATCTTGCCGCTCCTGGCTCCGAGGCTGGTGAGGACGACGACGGGCACGTCCCGCAGCGTCGTTCCCTCGGTGCCCCCGGAACCCTCGTACAACGCGACCTGGTCGCGCACCCACTGCTCCGGGCTCGGCTGGTACTCGCCGCTGAGAGGCATGCTGTTCCCGTCCCCACTGGTGGCGGACCCACGACGGCCGGCCCGCTGCCGGCTGCCGCAGGTCCTCGATCGGATCTGCCGTCTCCCATGATTCACCAGTGGGCCGCAGTGCGGTGGGAGGCGGCGCGACCTCGTCGCGGCGTTCGCCGTCACCGGTTCGGCCGCCAGCGGGTGCCGACGC
Source organism: uncultured Actinomycetota bacterium (assembly GCA_963743515.1). Taxonomy (GTDB): domain Bacteria; phylum Actinomycetota; class Actinomycetes; order Streptomycetales; family Streptomycetaceae; genus Streptacidiphilus. The sequence continues at coordinate 18,935 of CAVUQN010000019.1, read as the reverse complement.
GCGGCCGGGCGTGGTCCGCTGGTGCCGAGGACTACCAGCGAGGATGTGCGATGGCACTGCCGGTCATGCCCCCGATCGAGCCGATGCTCGCCAAGTCCGCGGCGGCCGTGCCGACCGGTGGGTACCTGTACGAGCCGAAGTGGGACGGCTTCCGCTGCCTGGTGTTCCGCGACGGCGACGACATCGAGCTCGGCAGCCGCGGCGGCAAGCCGCTCACCCGCTACTTCCCGGAGCTGATCGCCTCCCTGGCCGAGGCGCTGCCGCCGCGGTGCGTGCTGGACGGGGAGATCGTGGTGGTCAACGGCAGCCGACTCGACTTCGACCGGCTCACCGACCGGATCCACCCGGCCGAGTCGCGGGTCCGGCTGCTGGCCGAACGGACGCCGGCCACGTTCGTGGCCTTCGACCTGCTCGCGCTCGCCGACGAGGATCTGATGGCCCGCCCGCTGTCCGAGCGGCACGAACTGCTGACCCGGCTCTTCGAACCGCACCCGCACGTGCGCGTCTCCCGCGCCACCCAGGACGCCGAGCTGGCCCGGACCTGGTTCGCGGCGTTCGAGGGCGCCGGGCTCGACGGCGTGGTCGCCAAGCCGCTGGACGGCACGTACCGGCCCGGCGAACGCGCCATGGTGAAGGTCAAGCACGAGCGCACGGCCGATGTGGTGGTGGCCGGGTACCGGCTGCACAAGAGCGGTCCGGTCGTCGGATCGCTGATGCTCGGGCCTCTACCTCGACGGGGGCGTCCTCAACTACGTCGGCGGCGCGAGCGCGTTCACCATGGCCCGGCGCGCCGAACTCGTCGACGAACTCGCGCCGCTGGTGCTGCCCGAGGGCGAGGACCACCCCTGGACCGGCGAGGACGACGGCGGGCACCGGCGTCCGGGCGTGCTCAACCGCTGGAACGCGGGCAAGGACAGGTCCTTTGTGGCGCTGCGCCCGGAGCGGGTGTGCGAGGTGCGCTACGACCAGCTGCAGGCGGACCGGTTCCGGCACAGTGCGCGCTTCCTGCGCTGGCGGCCCGACCGGCAGCCGGAGTCCTGCGGCTACGACCAACTGGACCTGCCGACCGCCTACGACCTCGCCGACGTGCTCGGCCCTGCCTAGTGCGGCTGGTGCGGCACCTCGGTCGGTCGGCCTGACGGATCAGTCGGCCTGACGCGCCTTGGACGGCTGGACGCGCTTGGGCTCGCCGGGCATCTTCGGGAACTCGGGCGGATAGGGCAGGTCGCCGAGGCCGCGGTCGTGCTGGTCCCGCTCGGCCAGCTCCAGCAGCGCGTCCAGGGTGGCGGGCGACCTGTCGATGTCCCGGTGCGCGTCGCCGTGCGCGGCGAACAGCGCGGGGACCGTGCGCACGGTGAAGTCCTCCGGGGCGACGTCGGGAAGGTCCGCCCAGCGCACGGGCATCGAGACCCGGGCGTTCGGCACGGCGCGGCTGGAGTAGGCGGCGGCGAGCATCCGGTCCCGGGCCATCTGGTTGAAGTCGGCGAAGATCCGCGCGCCCCGCTCCTCCTTCCACCAGGAGGTGGTGAACAGCTCCGGGCGGCGGCGCTCGAGTTCGCGCGCGAGGGCGATGACCGCGCGCCGGGCCTCGACGAACGACCAGCGCGGTTCGATCCGCACCAACAGGTGCAGGCCGCGTCCGCCGGAGGTCTTCACGAACGGCTCCATGCCCAGCTCCGGAGCAGTGCCCGGGCCTCCCCGGCGGCCTCGACCGCCTCGGCGAAGCCGGTGCCGGGCTGCGGATCGAGGTCGAGCCGCAGCTCGTCCGGGTGGTCGGTGTCCGGGCGGCGCACCGGCCAGGGGTGCAGCTCCAGGGCGTTCATCTGCACCGCCCACAGCACAGTGGCCGGCTCGGTCACGCACACCTCGTGGCCGGTACGCCCGCTCGGAAAGGTCACCTGTGCCGGTCTCCACCCAGTCGGGCAGGCCCTTGGGCGCGTGCTTGGTGTAGAAGCCGCTCCCCTCGACCCCGTCGCGGAACCGGTGCAGCGCCATCGGGCGCTCGGCGAGCGAGCGCATCAGCCCGTCCGCGACCGCGACGTAGTACTCGGCGAGTTCCAACTTGGTGACCCCGACCGCCGGATAGCAGGCCTTCTCCGGCGAGGAGATGCGCACGCTGCGCCCGGCGACCGTGACGAACGCCTCACTGCTGCTCATGACCGCAGGCTAAGCGCCCGGTCCGGCAGCCGCATGCGCAGCCGGCGGTGCCGACCGTGGGCCTCAGGCCGGTGACTGCCGGAAGACCTGCTCGCCCTCTCCCTCCGGCACCTGGAAGTCGGCCAGGTATCGGCTGAGCAGCTGCTCGCCCACGGTGACGGAGTTGGCGCCCGCCTCGCCGTTGCGGGCCTGGAGACGACGCTCCAGCGTGCCCCGGTCGGCCGCGAGGTGGACCAGCTCCCAGCGGCAGCCGTGGCGCTCGATCAGCGCCTTGTAGTCGTCGCGGGCGGCGCGGCTCCAGAAGCTGTAGTCCACCACCACGTCGCGCCCGGCCAGCATCAGCTCGACCAGTTCCTGCCGCTGCTCGCGCCGGACCTCCTCCTTGAGCAGGTCGAACGCCTCTTCCTCCAGCACCAGGCCGGCGTCGCGCTGCCCGAGCCGCTGCCAGACCACCTCGTCGATGGAGAGCCGGGCGTAACCGCGTCGCACCAGGTCCATCGCGTAGGTGGTCTTGCCCGATCCCGGGAGACCGCACATCAGCACCACCGTGCCCTCTTGCTGCGTCACGGAGCCAGACTAGTGCCGGGGTCACGGCGCGGATCGGAAGGCCCGGCGGTAGGCGCCCGGCGTCGTGCCCAGGGTGCCCAGGAAGCGTCGGCGGAGGTTGGTGGCGGAGGAGAGACCGGTGCGGTGGGCGACTGCGTCCAGCGGGAGGTCGGAGGACTCCAGCAGTTCCCGGGCCGCAGCGATCCGTTGGGCGAGCAGCCACTGCCCCGGGCTGGTGCCGAGCTGATCGGCGAAGCGCCGGGCGAGGGTGCGTGCCGAGAGGCCCGTGTGCGCGGCCAGGGTGTCGACGGTGACCTGCTCGCCGAGCCTCCCGGTGGCCCACTCCAGCAGCGGCGCGAGCGAGCTGTCGATCTGCACCGGATGCGGCGGCGCCGAGTACTGCAACTGCCCGCCCTCGCGATGGGGCGGCATGACCATGCTCCGTGCGACCTGCGCCGCGTACCGGGCGCCCTGGTCGGCGCGGACCAGGTGCAGGCACAGGTCGATGCCGGCCCCGGCGCCCGCACTGGTGGCCACGTCGCCGTGGTCCACGTACAGCACGTCCGGGTCGACCTGGACGGCCGGGAAGCGCCGGGCGAGCTCCTCCGCCCGCGCCCAGTGGGTGGTCGCCCGGCGTCCGTCCAGCAGACCGGCGTGCGCCAGGGAGAAGGCGCCGGAGCAGATGCTGACGATCCGCGCCCCGCGGGAGTGCGCGCGGCGCAGCGCCCGGACGACCGCGGGCGAGGGCGGCTCCTCGGTGGGCAGCCACCCCGGAACGACCACGGTCTCCGCCCGGTCGAGCGCGTCCAGCCCATCGGCCACCAGCATGTCGTACCCCGCGTGCGTCGCGACCGGACCGGGTTGCTCCGTGCACACGCTGAACGTGTACCGCGTGGGAAGTCCTGCCCGCTCGAGCCCGAACACCTCAGCCGCGCAGGCGAGTTCGAAGGTCGACTGGGGCGGGCGGACGAGTGCCGTGACTCGGTGCATGGCAGGAAAGTACCCCATGACGTCATTTCTGACACTCGGCGGGGGCGGGGGTCGGCGGCCAGGCTTGACGTCATGACGACAGCTCAGAACACGCCCGGCTATGTCTGGTCCACCGTGCAGGACGCCCCGGTCCAGGGGGTCTTCCCGGGCATCCGCGCGCGCCCGCTGTGGCAGGGGGAGAACGGCGCGAAGGCCCACGTCCTGGAGATGGACCCGAACACCTGCTGGCAGGGGATCGACGTCCACGAGCCGGGCCCCGAGGAGGTCTTCGTGGTCTCCGGCGTCTTCAACGACGGCGAGCGGGACTACCCGGCCGGCTCCTTCATTCACGCCCCCGCGGGTTCCTCGCACATCCCGCAGACGACGACAGGCTGCGCCCTCTTCGTGTTCTACCCCGAGGGCTAGACCCCCCCAGAGGCTACGCCGGTCGGCCGTCGAGCCAGTGGCCACGGCCGATGCTGATCAGTCGCAGCTGTCGGCGGGCGGTGGCGATGATGCGTCCCTCGGCCTCCGGGTCGCCGTCCGCCTCCAGCAGTGCGGCGACAGTGGTGACCGTGTGGTCCGCGTAGAGCTCGGCCAGCATGCGCAGGTCCGCCGGGTCCCAGCCGGCCGACTGCGGCTGCGCGGCGAGGTCGTCGGCGAGGTCGTCGGCGAACTGCCGGATCCGGGTGGCGATGGCGTCGCGTACCGGGCGCACGCCGCCGTGCCGCTCGCGGACCAGGAAGCGCAGGTGCGCGCGGTGCTCATCCACGTACCGGGCGACCACGTTGATGCTGCGGTCGATCACCTCGTCGGTGCCGGCCTGCTCGGCACGGATGGCTCGGACCAGCGTGCGCAGGCTGCCGAAGGACTCCTCGACCAGGGCCATCCCGAACGCGGGCAGGTCGGGGAAGTGCCGGTAGAACCCGCTCGGGGTGAGGCCGGCCTCCCGGGTGACCTCGCGCAGGCCCAGGCTGCTGAGGCCCTGGTGGTCGAGCAGTCGCAGTCCGGCGTCCAGGAGGGACTGCCGGGTCTGCTGCTTCTGGGACTGTCGCGGCCCGAGAGTGTGGCTCATCTCATGCAGTAAACAACTGTTCTCCGGTCTTGGCGAATGCGGGGCGGGGGTAGGCTCGCACTGTTCAGTGAACGACTGTGCTCTGAATTTTCCGGAAGGGAAGCACCATGGGCCTCCTCCTTGTACTTCTCGCCCTGAGCGCCTCGCTCTGGGGCGCCGCCTCCTACCTCAGCCCCTCCGTCCTGGTCGTCGGCTGCGCCCTGATCGGCGGCTGGCTGCTTGCCTTCGCGGTCCGCGAGCGGATCGCCCAGGCCAGCCGTCGCACCAACCTGGAGGGCTGATCCATGACCGCAGTGCAGGCACAGGCCGCCCGGACGCGGCCCGGATCGGCGCGCAGCCGGGAGGACGGCGACGACACCGCAGTCGCGTCGTTCATCCTCGGCCTGCTCGGACTGCTCTTCCTCAACATCGCCCTCGGTCCGCTGGCGATCATCCTCGGCGGCGTCTCGCTGGCCCGGGGGACCGGCCGGCGCGGGCGCGCCCTGCTCGGACTGGCTCTCGGCGTTGCCGACCTGGTGGTGCTGGCAGTGGCGGTCGCTGCACACCACGGCGGATTCAGCTGGAGCGCCATCGTCTGACAACTCCCCCGCTTACCATCCTGCTATGGCCGACTACCTGACCGTGCTGACGACGACCGACTCCGCGGAAGCGGCTGCCGCCCTGGCCAGGTCCGCGGTAGCGGCCCGCTTGGCCGCGTGTGCGCAGGTGGACGGGCCGATCTCGTCGACCTACTGGTGGAACGGCGAGGTGACCAGCGAGCGGGAGTGGCGAGTCCTCTACAAGACCACCGCCGGGCGGTACCCGGCGCTGGAGGCCCATATCAAGGCCGAACACACCTATGACGTGCCCGAAGTGATCGTGGGTGAGATCCCGACCGGCAGCCGGCAGTACCTCGACTGGATCACCGAAGAGACCCGGCAGACGTGAAGAGCCGGTGAAGCGCCGTTGCCGTACCCCTACCGGCGGGTAAGGAGGGAGTAGACGGCCGCCTGCCGGTGTGCGGCTCCTTGCTGACGGGGATTTCGTTGGTGCACCAAGAGCCAAAAGGTCCGACTGTCGAGATAGCTCGCGTGGGCGGACGGTGGCGGGTCACGCGCCCCTGGCATCCCGGATTGCGGGCGTTCGTGCGCAGCTACGCCGGGTACTGGGAGGCGGAGACCACGCCCTATCAGGTGCGACTGGTGCCGACGGGACGTGCCGTCGTAGTGATCAGCCTCGCGGCGCCCTTCGCCGGGGTGCGGCGGCTGGGACTGCCGAGCGCGGACACGGGGACGGTCGGCTCCCTGGTCGTGGGCCTGGAGGACAGGCCCGCGATCTGTGTGCACCCCGGCGGCCAGGAGGCGATCCGCCTGGAACTGACCCCGCTCGGTGCTCACCGGCTCTTCGCCATGCCGATGGACGAGTTGACCAATCAGGCGATCGAACTCCAGCACATCCTCGGTCGCGAGGGCAGCTGGCTGGTGGACCGGCTGGCGGCCACTCGCGACTGGCGCACGAGGTTCGACCTCCTGGATGCCGCACTGCTGGACCGGTTCGGTCGCGGTCCCGACCCCGCGCCGGAGGTCGGCCACGCCTGGCAGTTGCTCTGCCGCCGCGCCGGGTCCGTCCCGATCGCCCGGGTCGCTGCCGAAGTCGGCTGGAGCCAGAAGCACTTGGCCCGCCGGTTCGCCCAGCAGGTGGGCCTGACCCCCAAGCGGTATGCCCGGGTCCTGCGCTTCCAGCACGCGATGAGGATGCTCAACCACGGGTCTTCGAGCCTGGCTGACATCTCCTCGGCCTGCGGCCTCTTCGACCAGGCCCACCTCGTTCGCGAGTTCCGCGCCATGGCTGACCTGACTCCGGGTCAGATGCTGTCCGCCCGGCGGGCGGAGGGAGCCCTCACCCTGTGAGGTGAACAGGATGCTCTCCACGAAGCTGTACCCCAGCCCGACGGCTGCCCCGAGCACCAGGCCGGTGACGGCGTCGGCGACCCGGTACCGGAAGAGCAGGAGCAGCAGCGCGACCCCGGCCGCGATGGCAAGCATGTCCACGACGCCCAGGTGCAGGGTGACCAGGTCGATCGTGCGGAACTCGCTCTTCATGAGCCCGCTGACGTCCGTTGCGGACGTCTTGCCCAGGTAGCCGTAGACGGTGCTGAAGGCGAGTCCGGTGCAGGCGCGGCCGAAGCCGAAGACGATCATGCGCCCCAGCCGAACGCGGTCAGCAGCGCCGCCCCCGGCACCCGGCCGAACCGCACCCCGCAATGCAGCAGCAGCACGAAGGCCGTGCTGGGCACGCAGGCGAGCGCCACCGGGATGAACCCCCAGGACGACCGTCAGCGAGATCAGCCCGAACGGCAGGAACAGGCAGCCCAGGGTCAGCAGCGTCGAACGCCGGTCGGTCTGACGGGTGAAGGCCGAGAAGACCTGGATGACCGCGGCCGCCGCAGTTCTGGTCCCAACTCGAGGGCGACTGCCTGCCGTCACGTGTGTGGATCGTGCCCGCCCCCGCGCAGGTCCACGCCGACGGGGGCAAGCTCTACATCCTCGAGGCACCCCTCGACGTCAAGATGGAGACCGACGACCTCAACCTCCCCGCCGGGCAGCAGTCAGTGGACAGCTGCCCCCAGCAGGACGCGGCGACCGATACACACCACGAGGCGTTGTTCCGCAACACGACGTACGGGGACCTGATCGACCAGGGCGACATCGGGGCGTGGACGACGAAGACCGACTGGGAGCCCACTGACACCTTCGACAGTTACGTCCGCTCGTACACCAAGGGCGAATACCGGACCACCCGCGAGGAGACCCGGGGCAACTCGGTCTACAAGGTCACCTACACCTACGGCGGGGTGGACCTCACCGGCGTTCCCCTGCAGCAGGTCCACGACGACACCCTTATGGACAAGGAGGTGGCCGCCTCCCTCACCACCCCGCCCGCGCAAAGCGCCGCAGGCGCCGGTTCGGACGCCATCTGGCTCGGATCACCCACGCCGCGCCAGTCCGCAGACGGGGTGAGCGTCAGCCTGTGGTCCCGGATCAGCACCTACGCGGGCGGGCGCAACGGCCTGTTCGTCATCCTGTTCGTGGCCTTGGGGATCATGATGTTCCTCATCCGCGACAGCTCCCCCCTGCGGCGGAAGTCGTCGGACTGACGAGTAGTCGGTGCTCGCCTCCCGCCGACCGGCGTGACGGCCGCCCGAATTGTCGCGGCGATCGACTCGCCCCGTCGGTCCGTCCCACTGGCGGTGGAATCCATAGACTGGGGTGCGCGGTGTTCTCGGGTGTGGACACGGAGTACAGCGAACCCGAGGACGGCGCGTACACGATGCTCACTCGGCGTCCGTGCGGGAAGACCGTCGCGCTTCCCGCTCCGGTCGGGATCACGCTGGAGACCGATCCGTTGAAGGACTGGGTCCGCTGAGCTCACGGTAGGTCGCGCGACGGCCGTCCCCGGGTGCCGGTCGGTGCGTCAGGCGGACTGGCGGTCGAGGTGGGTGCGGAGGAAGGTGCCGATCTCGTCCAGGGCACGGGCGGCCACGTCGAGGACGGCCGAGAATCCCTGGAAGACGTGGGGAGCGCCCGGGAACGTCTGCAGGGTGACCGCCACGTCGTCCTCGGTGGCCTTCGCGGCCAGCCGGACGGCGTCGTCGAGCAGGACCTCGTAGGTTCCGGCCTGGATGAGCAGTGGGGGCAGTCCGCGCAGGTCGGCGAAGAGGGGGCTGGCCAGGGCGGAGCGGGGGTCGGCGCCCGCGAGGTAGCCGCCGGCGCGGACGGACAGCCCCTGCCGGGTGAGGACCGGGTCGAAGGTGGCCTTGGTCCCGTAGCTGCGGCCGGACTGGGTGAGATCCGCCCACGGGGAGAGGACGACGGCTGACGTCGGCCGAGGGAGACCGGCCTCCCTGACCGCGATCAGAAGGGCCAGGGCGAGTCCGCCGCCGGCGGACTCGCCGCTGACGGCGATCGCCTCGACGGGGACGCCGCGGTCGAGCAGCCCGCGGTAGGCCGCGAGGGCGTCGTCGACCGCCGCTGGGAACGGGTGCTCCGGCACGAGGCGGTAGTCCACGGTGTGGACGGTGGCGCCCGAGCAGCGGGCGATGTCGGCGGCCAGGCCGACGCTCGCCGCGGCGGACCCCAGGGCGTAGCCGCCGCCGTGGGCCGTGCTGCGCGAGGCGGCTCGGCAGCCCGGCGCCTCGGCGTCCGAACTGGCCAGAGCGACCTTCCACACCCCGCAGACGCTCAGCGGGCTGCTGCGGCGGCTCCAGGAACGCGGGCTCGTGGAGCGCAACGCCGGACGCGGTCGCATCGTGGACAACCATGTGACCGCCGCCGGCCATCAGGCACTGGCCGCCGTCACGCCCCAGGCCGAAGCCGTCATCGCCGCCGCCCTGGCGGCCCTCGGCCCGTCCGACCGGGCGGACTTCCAACGACTGCTGGCCGAGTTCGCGGACGCGCTCACGCGTCCCCAGCCGGACGACCGGACCGACACCGACCAGGAGCCCGACGGGCGGTGAGCGGTCGTCGATCGACCAAGGGCGCTTCAGTGCGGGGCGTCCGCGTCGAGCGCTGCGGTGCGCGGGGCCCTGGCGACCCGTGCCACGGGTTCGGCGAGCGGGCCGGGCCGTCCGCGCCAGCAGGATGCGCCGCAGCTCCTGGGGGCCGCCACGCACCGGCAGGATCCGCACCCCGGCCGGTGCCGCCGGTGCGAGCGTGCCGGGGACCGTGGCGATTCCCGAGCCGGCGGCTTCGCCTTCCGCCCCTACGACCCCTGGCTCGCCCACGGCCAGTCCAAGACCGCCGGGATCCGCCTCGCAATCACGGCCGCCCGCCGCTGGAAGCCGGACGGCATCACCGCCAACGCCCTGATGCCCGGCGCCAGCTGCACCAACCTCCAGCGCCACACCGGAGGACGTGGCAGCGGCAGGATCCCCGCCGAACTCCTCAAGACCGTCGAGCAGGGCGCGGCGACCTGGGTCCTGCTCGCCACCTCACCTGACCCGCCGACAGGGACAGGGCACCGCACACTGAGGGACGGGACACGCTCGTGATGTCGATCGATCGAACTCGCCCATCCGTGTGCTGTCACTCGTAGTGGTAGCGGCACTGCGCGATGAGGACGGAGTCCTCCGTGGCCTTGTAGATCAGCCGGTGCTCGTCGTTGATGCGGCGTGACCAGTAGCCCTGGAAACCGTGTTTGAGTGGTTCTGGTTTACCAATGCCCTCGTTGCCGTTCCGGGCGATGTCGGCGATGAGTGTGTTGATCCGCTTCAGAGTCTTCCGGTCCTGGAGCTGCCACCACAGGTAGTCGTCCCAGGCGCGGGACGCGAAAGTGATCTTCACTCGTCGTCCGCCAGCTCACGCAGCGCGCCGCCGCCGCTTTCGAGCTCGTCGATGGAGGCGAGCAGTCGGCGGGCGTTGGCGGGGCTCCGCAGTAGGTAAGCCGTCTCCTTGAGGGACTCGTAGTCAGCCAGGGAGACTATGACGACGGGATCGTGTCCGGCTCGGGTGATGACGACCTCTTCGCGGTCGTCATTGACGGAGTTGAGCACCTCGGCGTACCGAGCTCGCGACTCGGAATACGTCATCGTCTTCATGGCGGGCCCTTCCTTGGCGTACAAGAAACTGTACGTTGGTTTTGGTTGCACGGCAAGGCGCATTGCCCCACGGCATCGCAGTTGACGCAGTCGGTACGGACCCCTGGGTCGGCGTACAGGTAGAACGTGCCCTTGCCGATCTCGGCCGCGGCCGCCAGCTCGACGATCGTGGCCTCGTTGAAGCCGGTGGACCCGAAGACCTCGCGCCCGGCCCGCAGACCGCATTGGTTCGCCGGGTTGGTGGTCGGGGCGGTTGGATGGATGGTGACGTCCGATCCGACCGTGGAGGCGCGGCGGCCGAGTCTCTGCATGTGCGCAGCTTGAGCAACCATTCCTGCTGTCGGCGGAGGACCCGCGCACCGACATCAGCCTGTACATCAACAGCCCCGGCGGGTCGGTGACCGCAGGTCTGGCCATCTTCGACACCATGCGGCTCATCCCGAACGACGTCTCGACGCTGGTCATGGGGGTCGCCGCCAGCATGGGCCAGTTCCTGCTCACCGTCGGGGCGTCGGGCAAGCGCTTCGCGCTGCCGAACGCGCGGATCATGATGCACCAGCCGTCAGCCGGCATCGGCGGCACCGCCGCCGACATCGCGATCCAGGCCGAGAACCTCGAGTTCACGAAGAAGGCCATCGAGCGGATCACCGCCGAGCACACCGGGCAGAGCGAGGAGACGATCTCCCGGGACGGCGACCGGGACCGATGGTTCACGGCCGAGCAGGCCAAGGAGTACGGGATGGTGGACCGGGTCGTCGAGTCGCTCGACGACGTCCGCCCGGCCACGTCGCGCCGACGGATGGGACTCTGACATGGGCCAGTACACGATCCCGACCGTCGTCGAGCGCACCCCGCAGGGTGAGCGGGCCTACGACATCTACAGCCGGCTGCTGTCCGAGCGGATCATCTTCCTCGGCACCGAGATCGACGACGGCGTCGCCAACGTGGTCATCGCCCAGCTGCTGCACCTCGAGTGGTCGAGCCCGGAGCAGCGAGATCTCGATCTACATCAACTCGCCTGGTGGATCGTTCACCTCGCTCATGGCGATCTACGACACGATGACGTTCGTGCAGCGCGCCGATCTCCACGTTCTGCGTCGGTCAGGCGGCCTCGACCGCGGCGGTGCTGCTGGCCGGCGGAGACCCCGGGCGACGGTTCGTGCTGCAGCACGCGCGGGTGCTGCTCGGCCAGCCGGCCAGCGACGGCCGACAGGGGACGGTCTCCGACCTCAGTCTTGCGGCCAAGGAGATGGCCCGCATCCGCTCGCCACGATGCAGCATGCCGCGCAGGCCAACGGGTGGACCCGGTTCGTCTCCATGCAGGACCAGTACAGCCTGATCCACCGCGAGGAGGAACGCGAGATGTTCGGCTTGCTCGCCCACCAGGGCGTGGGAAGCATCCCGTGGAGCCCGCTGGGCGGAGGACTGGTCATCCGGCCCTGGGGCGAACGCTCCACGCAGCGTGCGGAGCTCAACCGGACAGTCGACCAGCAGGGCCGGCCGATCTTCCTCGACAGCGACCGGGCCATCGTCGAGGCCGTCCAGCGCATCGCCCAGGCCCGCGGCGTGTCGATGGCGCAGGTTGCGATGGCCTGGGTGTTGAAGAACCCGGTGGTCTCCGCCCCGATCGTGGGCGCGACCAAGCCGCACCACCTCGCCGACGCCGTTGCCGCGCTCGACATCAAACTCACCGCTGAGGAGATCGACTCCCTCGAAGAGCCCTACGCCACGCGCTGGCCCACGTTCTTCTAGCCCCGAACGAGGATCACGCCACTTCGTGGCGGTCCTCGCCCCCATGCGAGCAGTCTGTGCGGCCACACAGCCCCAGCGTCTCGCTGAGTGGACGGCGCCCGCCTCACCCGAAGTCACAACTCCACTATTGAAAATGGTAGTTGAGAATATTTTAAACCTGATGACACGTCACTGAATTGGTGCCACGTGATGGCACACGGGTTGCATCGCCCGGGTTGCGCCGGCCGAGTTCGATCTGGCACACGTCGGTGCACACGACGAGCCGCTGGCTTCTGTTGGGAAGCTCCAGAGACGCCGTTGCCGCAGCCCGGAAACTCGCTGGGCTGCGGCGACGGCACTGTGACACTTTTCTATTTATGCAGGTCAGTCCCCCTGATCCCTTCGGGTACGCCTGCGGGCGTGAAAACATGGGTGCGGTGCCTGCCCGCCGACCCCGATGCTTCGTTGGGACTGTGAGCCCGTAGGTCAGTCTGGCGCCGGGACCGCAGAGGGGCCACGCACTGTTGCCCTCGAGCACGCCGGTCAGATTCTCGCTCCCCCAGCGGTCCCATGGGCAGGCACCGTCCTGTACTGGCACGGTGTGAAGGGGAGGGGTCCATGGCTGAGGCCGAGGACATCGAGGAGATCGAGCAGGCCGTCGAGCTGGTGGAGCGGGTCGCCGCGATCGACATCGCCAAGGCGTCCGGGATGGTGTGCGTGCGGCTGCCGCACGAGGACAGGCCCGGCCTCCGGATCCAGCGTGTCCTCAGCACCGTCGCGACCAGCGGCGCGATCCTGGACCTGGCCGACCACCTCGTCTGCCAGGGCGTCACCCGGGTGGTCATGGAAGCCACATCGACCTACTGGAAGCCCTTCTTCTTCCTCCTGGAGTCGCGCGGCCTGGAGTGCTGGCTGGTCAACGCCCGTGACGTCAAGAACGTCCCGGGCCGGCCGAAGACCGACCGCCTGGACGCGGTCTGGCTGGCCAAGCTCGCCGAGCGCGGCATGCTCCGAGCCTCGTTCGTGCCCCCGAAGCCTGTCCGTGAACTGCGCGACCTCACCCGAGCCCGAGCGGTCATGACCCACGAGCGCACCCGTCACAAGCAGCGCACCGAGAAACTCCTCGAAGACGCCCAGATCGTGTGCCACGAACGCTGAAGGAGGCGTTGATGTAACTGCTTCTGGAAGCGGTGCTGTGTAGGAGATGGAGGTAGGTCCTCCGGAGTCGCCCTGCAGGGGGAGGCTTCAAATCACCGCAGGCTGCGTCGGTTAAGTGCCGGTCGTGGTGAGCGCTGCGGAAAAAGGCGCGGCAGTGATCGCGTCAGATATGGGTCAGGAAGGCGAGCGTGAGCGAACCGCTGATGACGTGTCGTAACGTCTCTCATTGGCGTCGAAACCGGGGCTTGATCTGGTCCCCGGGACAAGTCTGGGGGAAGCCTGCCGACTGCCCGGACGGCGCCCGGCATGTAGGCGGCGCGAGCCTGACCCGGGCTCTTGCACGGAACGTGGGAACCTGTCGCCCCGATACTGCTGCCGCCCCGCTGGGGTGGCAGCGAGAGGGAGTACCCCAAGCGGACACAACCGCAAGGGGCCGAGTACCGATGCGGGGCACGGGGGCGGACCGTCTCGTAGTAGTGATGAAGCCCGGTAACGCGGGCGGAGCGAAGGGGACGGGTCGTCCGGACCTGCTTGGTGGCCAACCGGAGTGCCCGGGATGAACCAGACGAGCGGGTCGAAGTCGTTCGAGATCTCGAAACACCTCGTGTTCGAGGCGTACTTGAGGGTCAGGGCGAACAAGGGCGCGGCGGGCGTCGATGGGGTGTCGATCGAACAGTTCGAGGAAGACCTTCGGGGCAACCTCTACAAGCTGTGGAATCGCCTCTCGTCGGGCTGCTACTTCCCGCCGCCGGTGCGGATGGTGGAGATCGACAAGCCGGGAGGCGGGTGGAGGATCTTGGGGGTGCCCACGGTCGCGGACAGAATCGCGCAGACGGTGGTGGCCATGGTGCTGGAGCCACTGGTGGAGCCTGTGTTCCACCCGGACTCCTACGGCTACCGGCCCCGCCGCAGCGCGCTGGACGCGGTCGCGGTGTGCCGGGAACGGTGCTGGAGTACCAACTGGGTGATCGATCTGGACATCCAGGGGTTCTTCGACAACCTCGATCACGATCTTGTTCTCAAGGCGGTCAGACACCACACCGACCAGCGGTGGATCTGGCTGTATGTGGAGCGGTGGCTCAAGGCCCCGATCCAGCGGCCGGACGGCAGCCTGCTCGCCCGGGACCGGGGGAGCCCACAGGGCTCGGCGGTTTCACCCGTGTTGTCGAACATGTTCATGCACTACGCGTTCGACGCCTGGATGGCCCGGGAGTTCCCCGCCATCGCGTTCGAGCGCTATTGCGACGACGTGGTGGTCCACTGCCGCAGCGAGGCCCAGGCGCACCTGGTGCGCAGGGCCATCGCCGAGCGGCTGGCCGAATGCGGGGGGTTGCAGTTGCATCCCCGGAAGACCCGCATCGTGTACTGCAAGGACGGGAACAGGCGTGGCTCAGCCGAGTACACCTCGTTCACGTTCCTGGGGTACGAGTTTCGCGTGCGAAGGCTCCGGACGAAGCTCGGAGACTACTTCTTCGGCTTCACCCCGGCCATCAGCGGCGAGGCAGCCAAGCACATCCGGGCGCAGATCCGCCGCTGGCGGCTGCACCTGCGCAGTGGATGGACCCTGGAGCAGCTCGCCCGGGAGATCAACCCGGTCGTGCGGGGCTGGATCAACTATTTCGGGCGGTTCCACCCGTCCGCGTTGTACTCCAGCCTCAACCGCATCAACGACTACCTGGTGCGGTGGCTCGTCCGCAAGTACAAGCGGTTCAAACGGAAACGAGCCAGGGCGCGCGATGCTCTGGGCAGCCACGCCAGGCTGTTCCCCGGACTGTTCGCCCACTGGAAGCTCGTCAAGCCGTGACCGTGCACGACTGGACGATGGGAGCCGGGTAAGTCGAGAGGCTTAAGCCCGGTTCTGGGAGAGCCGGGAGCTGCGATGCTCCCGGCTACTCGCCAAGCTGTCCACCGTGATCGCCGACATCTTCGGAGTCTCCGGGCGCGCGATGCTGGAGGCCCTGATCGCGGGCGAGCGCAGCCCCAAGGCTCTCGCGGACCTGGCCCACGGCACGATCAAGGCCAGCCACGCCACCCTCGCCGAGGCCCTGACCGGCCGATTCGAGGAACACCACGCGTTCATGTGCCGGATGCTGCTGGACACCGTCGACTACCTCACCGTGCAGATCGACAAGCTCACCGCCCGGATCACCATCCGCCTGGCCGAACTGTCCACCACCGAGGACGACGACGGCCCCGGACAGGGCACGCTGATACCGATCACCGATGTCGAGCGCCTCGACGAGATCCCCGGCATCGGGCCGAGCACCGCGCAGGTGATCCTCGCCGAGACCGGCCTGGACATGAGCGTCTTCCCCACGGCCGGCCACCTCGTCTCCTGGGCGAAGCTCTCCCCGCGCACCATCCAGTCCGGCAACATGAACACCTCCGGCCCCACCGGCAAGGGCAACCCCTGGCTCCGCGGAGCCCTCGGTGAAGCGGCGATCTCAGCCGCCCGCACCGACACCTTCCTCGGCGCCCGCTACCGACGCATCGTCAAACGCCGGGGCCACATGAAGGCCCTGGTCGCGGTCGCCCGCTCGATCCTGGTGTCCGTCTGGCACCTGATGGCCAACCCGACCGCCCGCTACCGCGAGCTGGGCGCGGACTTCCACGTCCGCAACCTCGACCCCGCACGCAAGGCCCGCGACCTGGTCCGCCAGCTCAAGGCCCTCGGCCACGACGTCACCCTCGCCCCGACAACCGCCTGAACACCTCCCCAGCACCCCCGAACAGCCCCCAAAGAGCCCCCCGACCGCTACCGCCGGAGGGCTATCTCGCCGTACCCATCTGACCGTGGAGTTTTCCGGTCAGATGCCCTTTAGATGTCGAAGTACTCCATGAAGAGTGCTCTGACCCGCTAGTTCTTGGGTGATAAGAGATCATCTTCCATATCGACTCCACGGGCGTGACTCTGCGCACGGGTGGCATGTCCAACGGGCTACTCGGCGTCCGCTTCATGGGAACGAGCCGGTGCAGGTCGGCTTGGTCCCCGGTCAGTTGGCGTAGGGATTAGTCAAGGTCATGGGTGTGCGGGCGATATCGAGGGCGGGCTGAGGGAAGCGGGGGCCGGCTGTGTAGTAGCGGGCTCGGGTTCGGCCGACTGGTTCGAGGACTTGGGCGGTGACGAGGTCCCTGAGGTCGCGTTGCGCCTGTTGCAGACTCAGGCCCTCGGCGTGCTCGTAGCGTGAGCGGCGAACGCGTCCGGCCATGGCCACATCGTGCAGGGCAGTCACTGCACGTTCGTCCAAGCCGCTGCTGTCGGCGAATTCGGCCAGCTTGCCCCAAGTTCGGCCGGAGCGGTCGAGTCGGCCTTGGACGGTCTGCGCCTGCTGGTGGTAGGCGGTCAGGTTGAAGCGGATCCAGCTGGAGACGTCCTGATCGGGAGAGTAATGGGGTCCTCGATCGGCGAGCTCGCGGTAGTAGTCCCAGGTGTTGCCGGGGCGGCCTAGCCACGCCTCGACGGAGGAGAACTCCGGGGCCAGGACGCCTTCGCGGGCGATCATGAGTGTCTGCAGGGAGCGGGACATCCGGCCGTTGCCGTCGGCCCAGGGGTGGATGGACACCAGGTGCAGGTGGGCCATCGCGGCTCGCACCAGCAGATGAGTGCCGTCTTCAGAGTTGAGCCAGTCGACGAGTTCCTGTGCCAGTACAGGGACGGCATCGGCGTCGGGGGCGGTGTAGGCGGCGATGCTGGGGTCGCGGGCGTCGGTGACATAGACCGGACCGCGACGCCACTGTCCGGCCGGCTTGCGTACGGTGTTGCGGTGGCCTTGCAGCATCCAGTGCAGCGCGTTGAGCAGTCCCTTGCTGTAGGTGAAGTCCGCTGCGTCGTGGAGTGTCTGGATGTACGTCATCATTCGTTGGTAGGCGAGGGTCTCTTCGCGGTTCTCCTCGGAGACCTCGACATCGCGCTCGCCCTCCATCAGGTCCTCGACGTCCACCGTGGACACTTTGAAGCCCTCGATGGAGTTCGAGGCTGCGACGGCGTCGGCCGTCAGGAACTTCCTGAGTCCGGCTGTCCACTTCGACGGCGCAGCGCGCACTTGGTGTCGCAGCGCTTCCCGCATGCGGTCGATCTCGCCGAGCACCTGTGCGTCGGCGGGGCTGAGGGCAGGGGTCGGGTAGAGCATGCATCCGACAATAGATTGACGTAGTCATTACGTCAAGCCCAGTCCGGCATGTGGGCTGCCGCTCAGCTGCTCATCCGAGCCGGCAGTTCTCTCCAGTCCCGCACAGAGCCGAGGACAAGCTTCTGTACTTGTACTACAGCAGCAGATCATGTGACTGCTGATCGGGTGTGTCGTTGAGCGGTCATGCTGGTGGATGTGACAGAGGAGCATCTCGGCGAGTGGGCCGAGGAGTTGGCGGTGCTGCTGGCCGGGCTCGGGCACCTGTTCGCGCGGCCTGAGCCGCGGGAGGTGTTCGCGGACCTGGTCGAGGGGTTGCTGTCGGACCTGCGGCGCAAGAACGGCTGGACGATGGCTGAACGGGCGGGCCATGCCGGTCCGGGGCGGATCCAGAAGTTCCTGAACGCCGCATCGTGGTCGGACGAGGTGTTGCTGGGCGAGGTCCGCTCGTACGTGGCCGAACACCTGGGCGACCCGTCGGCGGTACTGGTGCTGGACGACACGCAGGCGCAGAAGAAGGGAAGCAAGTCGGTCGGGGTGGCCCACCAGCACTGCGGAGTGACCGGTGACGTGCGCAACTGCAAGGTGATGGTGATGCTCACCTACGCCGCGCCGGGCGGGCACACCTACCTGGACCGGCGCCTGTACCTCCCCGAGCAGTGGACTGATGATCCGACCCGCTGCGCGGAGGCCGGCGTGCCCGTCGGGGTCTCGTTCGCCACGAAGCCGCAGCTGGCGGGCCAGATGGTGCGGCGGGCGCTGGCGGAGGGGGTGCTGTTCGCCTGGGTGGTGGCCGACTCCGGCTACGGCCGCGACCCGGCGCTGCGCGAGCTCCTGCACGGCGAGCGCCTGTCCTACGTGCTGGCCGTACCGGTGGACCTGCCGGTGCTTCCGGTGCCGGGCAGACCGGCCCCGGGCACGAAGCCGATCAAGCGAGCCGACCACCTGCTGCCCTACGCCAAGCGCCGTGACCAGTGGGAACGCCGCTCCTGCGGTGAAGGCACGAAAGGGCAGAGGTACTACGACTGGACCTGGTTCGCCGTCCAGGTCAAGGGCCAGGAACCGGCCGACGGATTCGAACACCAACTGCTGATCCGCCGCTCCACCCACAAGAAGAGGCTCGCGGGCGGCCGGTACGACTTCGGGTACGCCTACTTCCTCGTCCACGCCCCCGTCGGCACCCCGGCCACCGACGCGATCGTCCAGGCCGGGGTGAGGTGGAAGGTCGAGGAGGACAACGAACAGGGCAAACAGCTCACCGGTCTGGACCAGTATCAGGTCCGCAAGTGGACCCCGTGGCACCGCTGGATCACCTGCGTGATGCTCGCCCACGCGTTCCTCGCCGTCCAACGCGCCAGCCACCTCACCACGCGCGAAGAGGCCGACGCACCCGGGGAAGCAGCGGCCGTGCCGCCCACCCAACGACCACCCGCCGGACCGATGATCAGACTCACCGTCTCCGCCCTGGCCGGCCTGCTCGCCCTCACCGGCCTCGCCGTCCACCACGGCGACCAGTACCGTCTCGCCCAGCACCACCAGCGAGCCGAACACCAGATCGCCGCCGCCATCAGCCACTACAACCGCCGCGGCGACCCCC
>CAVUQN010000018.1:0-210978 GCA_963743515.1 uncultured Actinomycetota bacterium | reverse complement strand
TCCTGGCGACGTTCCTGTTCAACTGCGCGCGCCACCGGTCGCGATAGCCCCGAGCCCCTTCTCCGCCGGCCAGCGCCGCGCAGAAGCCCTTGACGTCGTCGCCCAGCACCTCGTCGATGCTCTGCCCGTCCGCCGCTGTCTCCTCGAGCAGCCCCAGTGCGCCGTCGAGGATCGGCATCAGATTGCGACCCGTGAAGTCCGAGTAGGGGGAGAGATGGGCCTTGATCTGCTCCCAGGCCGACCGGTAGTCGGGCGGCAATGCCTCGGCCCGGGCTTCGAACGCCTTCCATTCCCTGGTGAGGTCGCTGCCGGTAACGGTCTCCCAGAACTTCATCTCCCGCCCTCCTTGAGCTTGTCGATTCGTGATGAGAGGTACTCCCACTTCGCCCAGAACCTCCGGAGCTCTTCGCGCCCCGCGTCGTTGAGCGCATAGAACTTGCGCGGCGGACCCACCCCGGACGGTCGTTTCGTCACCTGGACGAGCCCGTTCTTCTCCAGCCGCAGCAGGATGGTGTAGACGGTCCCCTCGACGACGTCGACGAAGCCGAGTTCGTTCAGTCGACGCGTGATGGCGTACCCGTAGGTCTCCTCGCTGTCGATGATTTCGAGCACACAGCCCTCGAGCGTGCCCTTCAGCATCTCCGTCAGGTCCTCCAACGTGGGTCTCCTCTTCGATCCCCTGGTACTGCGTAGCACCGAGTACAGCTACACGGTAGCACGGAGTAGTCCGGCGCGAACCGTTTGCCGATCGGTCAAATGTGCCGGTCGGTCTAAGGTGCGGTGGATGGAAACGGAATCGACCACCGGTACGGACGCCAACGGGCTCACTCTGCTCGGGGCATCGGAGCTGAGCAGCCGTCAGGGGCCGGCGGCCGGGCTCGCTGAACCGGCGCAGCGGCTGCTGGCCGAGCTGGTCGGTGCGGGTGCCGCGCTGGGATGGGTCGACCCGCCCACGTTGGACGAGGTGACCGAGCTGCTGGACCACGTCCTCGCCGAGGCGCGGGCCGGGGGCGGGGCCCTGCGCGTCGCCTACCTGGACGGCCAGCTGGTCGGGCTGGGGTACTGGCTGCGGTACGCCCGGCCGACCCATCGCCCGCACGCCGACCTGGAGAAGGTCGCCGTGGACAGCGCGGTCCACGGCCGGGGCATCGGCCGGGCGCTTACCGGCGCGCTGATCGAGGACGCCCGGGCGGCGGGCATCGAGGTCCTCACCCTGGACGCCCGGGGCGACAACGAACGCGCGCTCGGGCTCTACCGCTCCCTGGGCTTCTCCGAGTACGGGCGGCTGCCCGACTTCGTGGCCGTCGGCGCCCGTCGCTACGACAAGGTCTGCTACCTGCTGGACTTCCGCCGACAGTGACTGCGGGCCGGGGCGGCGGACACACCACCGGGGTGACCAGGCGGATTGTCCGGTTGGCATACTTTCGTGTCCGTATGTCTTGGCTGGTGATGGGAGTAGGGCGTGGGTTCGGGTCTCGGCTGGAAGCTCCACAACGGCGGACGGCCGCCGTTGCCCGGGGCGGTGGTGCGGCCGGACGAGCGGCTGAGCTGGGTCCGCACGATCGGGCTCGGCGCGCAGCATGTGGTGGCGATGTTCGGGGCCTCGTTCGTGGCACCGTCGTAGCCATGGCCGGGGCTGATCCGGTGATCTCGATCGTGTGGCTGCCGCAGGACCTGCGGTGGAGCCGGTGCGAGTCCGCGGCCGATGGCAGCGCTGCCGTCCCGAGGCGGCGGTTCCTCCCCACGAGCTCCAGCGAACGAGAACGGTGATTTCGTGACCGGATTCAGATGGACACTTCACGGCGACGGGAAGCACATCGCGGTCGGCGAGGTCGTGAAGCCGTGGGAACGGTTGAGTTGGGGCCGCACCATCGCCCTCGGGGCGCAGCACGTGGCGTCGATGATCGGGGCCTGCTACGTGGCCCCGCTACTCATGGGCCTGAACCCGAACCTGACCGTGATAATGTCCGGCGTCGCCACGATGCTGTTCCTCCTGATCACACGCGGAACCATCCCCAGCTACCTGGGGTGCAGCCTCTCGTTCGTCGGCGCGGCGACGACTATCAGGGCACAGGGCGGCACCACCGCCGAGATCACCGGCGCATTGCTGGTCGTGGGCCTGGTGCTGGTGCTGTTCGGCGTGATCGTCCAACGCGGTGGTTCCCGCATCATTGAGGCAGCGCTGCCGCCAGCAGTCACCGGTGCCGTGGTCATGCTGATCGGCTTCAACCTGGCTCCGGTGACGGCCGGCACCTACTGGCCCCAGGACCAGTGGACCGCCCTCGCGGTGATGCTGTTCACCGGCTTCGCGCTGGTCGCGCTGCGCGGGTTCTGGTCGCGGATCGCGATCTTCCTCGGGCTGGTCTTCGGCTACCTGCTGTCCTGGGTCCTGGACCGGACCCCTCGGGAAGATCCACTTGGCCAACGGCGCCGGACAGGTGACGGACCATTGGCGGCTCGACCTGTCCGCCGTCCGCTCCGCGCACTGGATCGGGCTGCCGCAGTTCCACGCGCCGCACTTCAGCGCGAGCGCGATCGTGGTCGCGCTGCCGGTGCTGATCGCGTTGATCGCCGAGAACGCCGGCCATGTGAAGGCAGTGGGGGAGATGACCGGCGATCCGCTGGACGACGAGCTGGGTACGGCGATCGCCGCCGACGGCGCGGCCACTGTCCTGTCCACCGCGCTCGGCGGCCCGGCCACCACCACCTACGCCGAGAACATCGGGGTGATGGCGGCGACCCGGATCTACTCCACCGCCGCTTACTGGGCTGCCGCCTGCTTCGCGCTGCTGTTCGGGCTCTGCCCCAAGTTCGGTGCGGTCGTCGCCGCGATCCCGGGCGGGGTGCTCGGCGGGATCACCGTCGTCCTGTACGGCATGATCGGGCTGCTCGGCGCGCAGATCTGGGTGCGCAACCGGGTCGACCTCTCCAACCCGGTCAACCTGGTGCCGGTCGCGGCCGGGATCATCGTCGGCATCGGCGGCGTCACCCTGCACATCAGCAAGAACTTCGAGCTCGGCGGCATCGCGCTGGGCACGATCGTGGTTCTGGTCGGCTACCACGGGCTGCGTTGGCTCGCCCCGGCCTATATGCGCGCCGGGGCCGACGCCCCGCTGGCCGACCCGTCCGCAGGCCCGGCCGCGCCGGAACGGTCCGCCGAGGAATGACCCGCCGGGGGCGGGCCCGCGCTCAGGGGCGGAAGACGCTCAGCGGCAGCGGGCCGCGATGGAGGATGTGCGGGACGTCGCCCCAGGGGAGTGACGGCTCGTCGGGGCCCAGGGTGCGCAGCCGCGTCAGCGCGCGGTCGGTGACCTGGGACACCGCCCGCAGCGTCGCGGTGGTGAGCGGCAGGTAGTCGTCCTCGTCGCCCGGGTCCGCGCTGCGCCGGCCGCGCGTCACCCGCATCAGCCGGATGCAGCAGCGCTCGGGGTCCAACCGTCCGGCGTCCAGCGGCCACATGGTGATCTCCGGTACCGGCCGGCCGGAACTGCGCATCGCCCCGAACAGGACCGAGGAGTCGATCGGCGAGAGGAAGACGACGTCCTCCCAGGCGCAGTCCAGCGGGATCACTCGTTCGAGCAGCCGCTCCTCACGGCCCGTGTACTTGGCGCGATGGCGGAGGTAGAGGTCCGGGTGCTGCTCCCGGAGGGCCGAGAGCGGCAGCAGTTCGTCGCCGCGCGGGGCCGTGACGGCGGTGTGGAAGAGGGTGCCCCGGACGACGGGCCGGGGCGCGGCGGGCGGTTGGGACGCGAGTGTTGAGGGCATGAAAAAAGCGTCTCGACACCCCGGGGTGACGGACGCTCCACAGTAATTCTACCAGTAGCCGGACGGCCGCGTCGAACTCGCAGCGCTCGCGGCCGCACTGACGCGGCCTCAGCCCCGGCCGGTTCAAGCGCTCGACTCGGGGCCCGAGCCCGGGAGAGCACTCCCGTCGTTGACCTGCGATCGGCTGTGCGGGTCGGCCCTCGGACAACCCGCGCCGCCACCCTTTACGCGCAAGTGACTTGCGGGTACTTTCATTGCGAGTTCTTGCAACGGCTTTCGCAAGGACTCCGGTTCCCCCCTCGAACCGCCGAGCGGTCAAGTGAGCCTCCACTGGTATGTGACCATTTCCGTCACTCTGAGGGGAATCATGACCCGACACCCACGCGTGGCTGCCGCGCTCGCCTCGGCCGCCGCCCTGGCGCTGATCGCGACGGCGGGCGGAACCGCGCGCGCCGCGTCGACCGGAACGACCGCCGCTGCCACGGCGGCCGGCGTCGCCACCGGCGCTCCCGGCGCGGCGTCGTACTTCGACCTCGCTCGGAAGGACTGCCTGGGCACCGCCAGGAACAGCACCTCCAAGGTCTGGTACACCGTCGCGGACGGAGTGCTGTCCGACGTGTACGAGCCCACCGTCGACAACAGCGACGTCAGCACCCTGCAGTACGTCGTCACGGACGGCTCCGGCTTCACCGACCTGCAGACCCGCGACATGACGTACACGGTCCAGGCCGACGACACCGGCATGGCCTGCACCATCACCTCGACCGACGCCAAGCACGGCTTCCAGCTCCGCACCCAGTACGTCACCGACCCCGCCCGGGACACGGTGCTGATGCACACTCAGCTCACCGCGCTCCCCGGCAGCCACACCGACGTGCGTGCGCTGCACGTCTATGCGCGGCTGGACGCGCACGTCAACGGCGACGGCGGCGGTGGCGCGCAGAACGCCGGCGGCAACACCGGTGTGGTGGACCCGGCCTCCGGCACAGCGGTGGTCTACAGCAGCAACACCGTGACCGAGGCCGCCAACCGCGACTACGCCGTCCCCACCTACATGGACCTGGACGCGTCCACCGTCGGCACCGCCTCCGTCGGCTACGAGGGCAGCGCCAGCGACGGGTTGACCCAGCTCGACGCCGCCCACGCGATCACCCCGGCGACCGCCACCACCTCCGCGCCGGACGGGCACATTGTCGCCACCGAGGAGGTGACGCCGCGTCACAGTGACGACATCACCCTGGCGCTGGGCTTCGGCCGCACCCAGGCCCAGGCGGTGAGCACCGCCGCCGCCTCACTGCGCACCCCCTTCGCCCAGGTGGCCCGGGCCTATACCGACGGCTGGCACGCCTACGACAGCACGCTCAACCGCCCGCCGAAGTCGGTCCCGGGGATCGCCGCCGCGACGGTGCGGAAGACCTACTACCTCGACGCCGACGTACTCAAGGCGAGCGAGGACAAGACCTACCCCGGCGCCATCGTCGCCTCGCTGGCCTCGCCCTGGGGGCAGGCCGTCAACGCCGGGACGCTGGTCAACGGCAAACCGGTCTACTACGGCTCCTACCGCGAGGTCTTCGGCCGCGACCTCTACGAGGCGTTCACCGGCCTGCTGGCGGACGGCGACATCGCCACCGCCCGGGACGCCGACCTGTTCCTCTTCGACCAGCAGCAGCTGCCGACCGGCGAGATCCCGCGCAACTCGCTGGTCAACGGCAAGGCCGCGCCGGACACCGGCGGCGACCAGCTGGACGAGACCGCCTACCCGATCCTGATGGCCTACCTGTCCGGCCTCTCCGGCGACACCGCACTGTGGTCCGGCCACATCAAGCCGGCCGCCGACTACCTGGTCGCCCACGGCCCGTCCTACGGCGTCGAGCGCTGGGAGGAGCAGTCCGGCTACTCGCCCTCGACCATCGCCGCCGAGATCGCCGGGCTGACCGCAGCCTCGTCCATCGCCGCGCTCCACGGCGACAAGGCCGACGCCCAGCTCTACCAGGCCACCGCCGACGACTTCCAGCGCAACATCGAGTCGTGGACCGTCACCAGCACCGGCCCGGACAGCAGCTCGCCGTACTTCATCCGGCTGTCCAAGACCGGCGACCCCAACGCCTCGACCAGCTACAACCTCGGCAACGGCGGCCCGACCCTGGATCAGGACTCGGTCGATCGACGGCGGCTTCCAGGAACTGGTGCGGCTCGGCGAGATCGCGCCCACCGACAGCGCCTTCACCAACTCGCTGAAGGTGCTGGACAACCAACTGTCCGTCAGCACCCCGTCCGGGACCGGCTACTACCGCTACGGCGACGCCGCGAGCGCGGGCAGCGCGGACGGCTACGGCGACTGCTCCACCACCGACAGCCAGACCGGCTGCGCCACGGCCGGCGAGCCCTGGCCGACCACCGACGTCGGCACCGGGCACCTGTGGCCGGTGCTGTCCGGCGAGCGGGCCGAGTCGGCGATCGCGACCGGTGACCCGGCGACCGCCTCCGCGCTGCTCTCCTTCATGATCAAGTCGGCCTCCGGCGTCGGGCTGGTGCCCGAGCAGGTCTGGGAGGACCCGAACCTGCCGGCCTCGCCCTACGGCAGCGACCCGACCACCGCGTCGATCGGCTTCACCGACGGCCAGGCGGCCGGCTCGGCCTCCCCGCTGACCTGGGCCCAGGCCCAGGAGCTGCGGCTGATCGTCGACCTCGGCCAGGGCCGCACCGTCGACCGGCCGGCGATCACCACCGCCCGCTACGTCACCCATGGCGCGCCGAAGGCGGCCACGGTCACCCTGACCGCGCCCGGTTCCGGTGCCACGGTGGAGTCCTCGACCACGACCGTCACCGGGACCACCACCCCCGGCTCCTCGGTGGTGGTCGAGTCCGACGACACCGACACCGGCGGGCCCGCGACCACCGTCAGCACCACCGCCGACGCGAGCGGAGCCTTCTCCGTCCCGGTCGCAATCGGCTTCGGCACCGACGAGCTCACCGTCGCCGCGACCACCCCGGCCGGTGCGACCGGCTACGCCCAGACCGCCGTCGTCGGCGACATCACCGGCGGCACCACCGTGCTCGACGTGAGCGACCCGGTCGGCGACGACAACGGACCCGGCACCTACCAGTACCCGACCGCCTCGGACTTCACCCCGGGCTCCTTCGACCTGACCCGGTTCCAGGTGATCACCCAGGGCGGCACGGTCTATCTGCGCACCACGCTCAAGTCGCTCACCCCGACCTTCGGCAACACCATGGGCGCGCAGCTGCTCGACATCTACGTCCACGACCCGGCGGCGACCGCGACCTCCACCGCCGCGCCCTACCCCTCGCGCAACTACACGATCGCCCCGGCCGACGCCTGGAGCCAGCGGCTGGAGGTCCAGGGCTTCGCCTCGCCGGTCTGGGTCGACGCCGGCAACAACCAGGTCGGCACCCCGAGCGCGGTGGTCGCCTCCTCGGTCTCCAACACCATCACCATCGCCCTGCCCGAGTCCGAGTTCGGCACGCCCGGTTCGGGCTGGACCTTCACCCTGGCCCTGGCCGGCCAGGACGGCTACAGCCCGGACCTGGCCCGCGCCTTCACCGCCACCCCCGGTGCCTACAGCTTCGGCGTCTGCCCGGTCGGCGGCACCGCAGCCGATCTGCTCGGTCGACCCGAGCACCGTCGCCAAGGTGATGGACACCATCACCCCGCCCGGCGTCTCCCAGGCCACCGAGCTCGACCCCACCCTCGGCCCGGTCGTCCTCCAGGGGGTGACCGTGCCCTAGTGGGTCCGATCGGATCCCCGCGCGGCCGCTCCTCCCCGGAGGACGGCCGCGCGCCCGCATGGCTACTGTGGTGCGGTGACCTCAGCCGAGACCGACGCCGTCGACGACCTGGACCGACGCATCATCGCCGCCCTGCAGATCGACGGGCGCGCCTCCTGGCGGCGGATCGCCGCCGTGCTGCGCGAGCCGGAGCGGACCGTGGCCCGGCGCGGACTGCGGCTGCTGGCCGGCGGGATGGTCACGGTCACCGGCCTGGTCACCCACGGCGAGACGGTGATCGTCCGGCTCAACTGCCGTCCGGGCTCGGTCCGGGAGACCGCACTCGCGGCGGCGCGCTGGGACGACACCATCTTCAGCTATGTGCTGGCCGGGCCGATGGACTGCGTGGCCGAGGTCCAGTGCCGGCCGGAGCAGCTGGGGCAGCTGATGCTGGAACAGGTGCCCGCCCTGCCCGGCCTGGTCTCCCAGCACGTGTCCCCGGTGCTGCGCTACTTCCGCACCGTGCACGAGTGGCATCCGGGCATCCTGAACGCCGACGAGGCCAACGCGCTGGCCCGGTTCCCCACCCCGGCCGAACAGGTGACGCCGCCGGAGCTGGAGCTCGGACCGGAGGAGCGACGGATCCTGCAGGCGCTGGCGGAGGACGGCCGCCGGACCCACGAGGAGCTGGCGCTGCTCGCCGGGGTGTCCGAGGCGACCGCCCGCCGCCGGGTGGAGGCGCTGACCCGGTCCGGGGTCGTCAGCATCCGTGCCTCGGTGGAGCCCGCCCTGCTGGGGCTGCCGGTGGAGGCGCTGCTCTGGATCAGGACCAGGCCGGACCAGGTGGAGGGGGTCGGCCGGATGCTGGTGGACTCGCCGCTGGTGCGCTACTGCGCGGTGGTGATGGGGGAGTACCAGCTGCTGGTCGATGTGACCCAGCCGTCCAAGCAGGCACTGCACGAGTACCTGACCGGCGCGCCGTGGGTGGGCCGGGTGGAGGCGATGCAGTCGCACCTCGTGGTCGAGGCGTTCAAGCGCAGCGCCGCCCCACCCCGCTGCTGCGCACCTTCGACTGAGTGCTCAGTCAGCTGATTGTCCGTCAGAGGCGCACAGGGCGGCCAGCTCCTTGCTCAGGATTCGGGTCAACCGGCCCAGGAACCCGGCCGGGTCCACCGAGGCCGGGACCGGCTCGGGGACGAGCCGCTGCACCGTGCCCTGCCGTAGCAACTCGGCGGCGCCGATCCGCTGTTGGCGGGCGAGCTGCGGGGCGTGCGCGGTGCTGCGGTGCAGGATCGCCGAGGCGCCCTCGGGCGGCAACGGGGCCAGCCAGGCGTGCTCGGCGGCGAGCGTGCGGTCCGCCGGGAGCAGCGCGAGCGCGCCGCCGCCGGCGCCCTCGCCGAGCAGTGTGTTTCCCTTTCATCCTCAGCCGGCCGTCGATGTCTATCGGGATGGCTATAAGCATCAGCATGGTGAAACTCTTGACTGAATCCGTCACGGCGAATCAGGATGGGCCACCCACCTTCCCCCGCCGGAGGATCACCGTGAACGGCGACATCCACTACCTCGACGCCACCGCCCTCGCCGCGAGCATTCAGCGGCGCGAGCTCTCCTCCCGCGAGGTGGTGCAGGCGCACCTCGACCGGATCGAGCAGGTCAACCCCGCGGTCAACGCGATCGTCACGCTCGACCCCGAGGGCGCGCTGGCCGCCGCCGACGCCGCCGACCGGCACCTCGCCCAGGGCTGCCCACCGGTCCGCTGCACGGCCTGCCGATCGCCTTCAAGGACACCCACCTGACCCGCGGCATGCGCACCACCCATGGTTCGCCGCTCTACGCCGACCACGTCCCCGACCAGGACGAACTGCTGGTGGAGCGGGTCCAGCAGGCCGGCGCGATCCGGATCGGGAAGACGAACGTCCCCGAGTTCGCGGCCGGTTCGCACACCTTCAACCCGGTCTTCGGGGCGACCCGCAACCCCTATGCCCTCGACCGCTCGGCGGGCGGTAGCAGCGGCGGCGCCGCCGCCGCGCTGGCCGCCGGGCTGCAGCCGATCGCCGACGGCAGCGACATGGGCGGCTCGCTGCGCAACCCCGCCTCCTTCTGCAACGTGGTGGGGCTGCGCCCGACGCCCGGCCGGGTGCCCTCGTTCCCCTCCACCCACGTCTGGGAGACCCTCGCGGTGCCCGGACCGATGGGGCGCACCGTCGCCGACACCGCGCTGCTGCTCTCGGTGCTGGCCGGACCCGACCCCCGCTGCCCACCAGCCTGGAGTCGCCCGGCGCGGCGTTCCGGGCCCCGCTCGAACGCGACCTCGGCGGGCTGCGCGTCGCCTGGGCCCCGGACCTGGGCAGGGCCGTCCCGGTCGAGCCCGAGGTGCTGGCCGTGCTGGAGCCGCAGCTCAAGGTGTTCGAGGCGCTGGGCTGTCGGATCGAGGCGGGCTGCCCGGACCTGCGCGCCGCCGACGAGGTCTTCCGGACCTTGCGCGCGCACGAGTTCGACCTCGGCCTCGGCGAGCTGCTCGACAGCTCGCGCGCGGCGCTCAAGCCCAGCCTGGTCCGGAACATCGAGGAGGGCCGCCGCCTCAGCGGCACCGACGTGGCCCGGGCCACCGCTGCGCGTACTCAACTGCACCTGGCCGCCGTCGACTTCTTCAGCCGCTACGACGTGCTGCTGGCGCCGGTCAGTCAGGTGGTGCCGTTCCCGGTCGAGTGGGAGTACCCGCAGTCGATCGTCGGGCAGCCGCAGCACACCTATCTGGACTGGATGCGCTCGGCCTACCTGTTCTCGGTCCTGGGCGCACCCGCGCTCTCCGTCCCGGCCGGCTTCACCCCGGACGGCCTGCCGGTCGGCCTGCAGATCGTCGGGCCGCCACGAGCAGACATGACGGTCCTTCAGGTGGGGGCGGCTTACGAGGCGCTGACCCGCCACGGTCAGCGACGCCCCGCCTTCAATGCCACAACCCACCCCATTCCTTGACGGGACGCCAGGTGAAGCCACGTCACTACGTATGGGCGGCCGTGCCCGTGCTCGGGTTCTTCGCCACACCGTTCCTGCCGTTCGTCAACGGCCCCCACCTCTGGCTCGGCCTGCCGTCGGTCCTGGTCTGGGCCGTGCTGTGGACCGTCGGCACCACCGTCGCCCTGTGGGCGGTGGAATGCTCCGCCGACCACCAGGACGAGGACGACCTGCCCGCCACCGGTACCCCGGTGAGAACGGAGACCGCCGGATGAGCAGTGCCATGGTCATCACCCTGCTCGGCATGCTGGGCATCGCCGGGGTCGGCTTCTCCGGCCGCCGCAGGGCCGACAACAGCCTCGGCGAGTGGACCGTCGGCTCGCGCCGGTTCTCCGCCGCCACCTCCTGGTTCCTGCAGGCGGGCGAGTTCTTCACCACCTTCAGCTTCCTCGGCCTGGCCGGGCTCGCCTTCGGCGGCGGTGTCTCCGCGACCTACGCCCTCGGCTACCTCGCCATCAGCCTGGTCACCATGTACTTCATCGGCCCGCGCACCTGGAGGCTGGGACGCGAGGGCGGCTACCTCACCCAGGCCGACTTCTTCGCCGACCGGTTCGGCAGCCCGCTGCTGGGCAAGGTCGTCGCCGTCGTCGGCGCGGTCTTCCTGCTGCCCTACCTGCAGCTGCAGATCACCGGCCTGGGCCTGATCGTGCAGATCGCCACCGGCAGCAAGAGCGGCGCGAACCTGAGCATGGTACTGGCGACCGCGCTCACCGTCGGCTTCGTCCTCTGGGCCGGCATCCGCGGCATCGCCCGGGTCGCCTATGTCAAGGACGCGCTGATGGTGATCGCCCTGCTGGTGCTGGTGATCGCCGTCCCGGTCTCGCTGACCGGCGGCATCGGGCACCTCTTCAGCACCATCCAGCACACCAGCCCCGCGCTGCTGACCCTGCACGCGCCCGGCTACGACACCACCTGGTTCACCACCTCCACGCTGATCAGCGCGATCGGCTCGGGCATCAACACCATGCCGCACCTGTGGCCGCCGGTGCTCTCCGCCCGCAGCGCCAAGGCGCTGCGCAGCAACTACGTCTGGCTGCCGCTCTACCAGGTCGCGCTGGCCGTCCCGGTGGTCATCGGCCTGGCCGGCGTCCTCTCGCTCTCCCCGGACACCCCCGGCAAGGGGGTACTGCTCACCCTCGCCGGACACGCCCTGCCCGGCTGGGTCGTCGGCATCATCGCCGTCGCCGCGGCCGGAGCGGCGATGGTGCCCTCCGCCGCCATCGTCATGGGCATCTCCACCCTGGTCTCGCACAACCTGGTCCCGGTCCGCAGCGAGCGCGCCCGGCTGCGCACCAACCACGCCACGGTGGTCGTCGCCTCCGGCCTGGCCCTGGTCCTCGGCCTGGTCCGGCCGGACGTGCTCAGCAACCTGCTGCTGCTCACCTACGGCGGCCTGTCGCAGCTCGCCCCGGCGACGCTGACGGCGCTGGCGAAGCGCAACCGGCTGGGCGCGGTCCCCGCGCTGCTCGGCATCGTCACCGGCGTGGCCGTGCTCACCTGGCTCACCTTCGGCAACGTCGACATCGGCAACTGGGACCCCGGGCTGATCTCGCTAGGCCCCAACCTCCTGGTCGCCGCCGTCGCCCAGCTGCTGCTCGGCTCCCGCACCCGGAAGCCGGCCGCGGAGGCGGCCACCGCCCCCACCGTCGCCGTCGGCTGATCCGCCGCCGGCCCTGCGCCGAGGGCTTGCACCTCCAGCGGTACCGGCCGTCGCTGCCGCTGCGCTGCGCCGCCCGGGCCGCCCTGCCGGGAGTGTCGCGCCACGCGCGACCGGTAGCGTACGGCCATGGCGAAGAAGGCGAAGCGGGGCGGGCAGGGCACGCCGGCGACGGTGGTGCTGGAGGCGGCCGGGGTGGAGTACACGGTCCACGCCTACGAGCACGATCCGGCGGCGGCCTCCTACGGCGAGGAGGCGGCGCGGGTGCTCGGGGTCTCCGCCGAGCGGGTGTTCAAGACCCTGCTCGCCGACGTCGACGGCGCGCTGGTGGTGGCCGTGGTGCCGGTCGCCGGGCAGCTCGACCTGAAGGCGCTGGCCGCCGCCGTCGGCGGCAAGCACGCCGCGATGGCCGACCCGGCCGCCGCCGAGCGCAGCACCGGCTACGTCCGCGGCGGGATCTCCCCGCTGGGCCAGCGCAAGCGGCTGCGCACCGTGGTCGACGCGGGCGCGCTGGTGCACCCCACCGTCTTCGTCTCGGCCGGCCGCCGCGGCCTGGAGGTCGAGCTCGCACCCGAGCAACTGGTGGAGCTGACGGGAGCGGTCACCGCCGAGGTGGGGCGGGCCTACGTCGGTTGAGGTACCCCGGGTTCACCGTTCCGGAGGACGAGCGGTTTGCAGGGGCTGGTTACGGTAGAGGGCATGCACCTCTTCCATCGTTGCCGCGCGGCGGCCCGCGCCCATCCGTACTGGGCGGACGGGCTGATGGCGGTCGTGCTCTACGTGGTGACCGTGGTCGCCCTGCCGCCGCACCCGGTGCTCAAGGAGTGGTCCGGGCTGCACCCCCGGCTGGTGCTGGGCATCGCCGGGGTGACCGTGTTCGCGCCGTTGGTCTGGCGCCGCCGCTACCCGGTGGCGGTGCTCGGCATCTCGGTCGCGGCGACCATCGGCTACATGGTCATCGGCCCGGTGCGCGGCCCGATCCTGCTCGGCGCGACCGTCGCCGTCTACACCGTCTGCGCGACGGTGGAGCGGCGGCTGGCGCAGGCCGTCGGCTGGCTGTCGGTGCTCGCGCTGGGGATAACCAGCTGGGACCGCTCGCCCGAGGCGTGGAACAAGTCGGTCAACGCCATCGTCTTCGCCTGGATCGCGCTGGCGGTCGCCGTCGGCGAGGCGGTGCGCAGCCGGCGGGCGTTCGTCGCGGCGATAGAGGAGCGCGCGCTGCGGGCCGAGCACACCCGCGAGCAGGAGGCCAGGCGCCGGGTGGCTGAGGAGCGGATGCGGATCGCGCGTGAGCTGCACGACATCGTCGGCCACCACATCGCGCTGATCAACATCCAGGCCGGGGTGGCCTCGCACCTGCTGGACAGTCAGCCCGAGCAGGCCAGGGCCGCGCTCGCGCACGTCCGCGAGGCCGGGCGGTCCGCACTGTCCGAGCTCAACGCCACGGTCAGCGTGCTGCGCCAGGGCGACGAGACCGACGCGCCGACCGAACCCACGCCCGGGCTGCACCAGTTGGACGCGCTGCTGGAGAGCTTCGACCGGGCCGGGCTGCACGTCGAGCGGGTGCAGGAGGGCGAGGCCAGGGCCGTCCCCACGGCCGTGGACCTCACCGCGTACCGGATCGTCCAGGAGTCGCTGACCAACGTCCGCAAGCACGCCGGGACCTCCAGGGCCTCGCTGCGGCTGACCTACCGCCGGGACGGCCTGGCCATCGAGGTCGAGGACAGCGGGCCCGGCGCGGCCGAGCCGGTCGGCGGCAGCAGCGGGTACGGGCTGATCGGGATGCGCGAGCGGGCGGCCTCGGTCGGCGGCAGCTTCCGGGCCGGGCCCGGGGCCGACGGCGGCTTCCGGGTCCGGGTGGACCTGCCGCTGGCCCGGGTGCCCCGCCCGGCCGGGAGCATCGACGGCGACACCTACACGACCGCGAACGCGGTCCGGAGCACGGCGAACGGATACGCATGACGATCAGGGTGCTGCTCGCGGACGACCAGATCCTGGTCAGGGCGGGCCTGAAGGTACTGGTGGACTCCGCCCCGGACCTGGAGGTCGTCGGCGAGGCCGCGACCGGGCGCGAGGCCGTCCGGCTCGCCCGCGAGGCCCGCGCGGACGTGGTGCTGATGGACATCCGGATGCCGGAGCTGGACGGGCTGGCCGCGACCCGCGAGATCATCGCCGACGAGGACCTGGCCGGTGTCCGGGTGCTGGTGCTGACCACCTTCGAGGTCGACGACTACGTGTTCGAGGCGCTGCGGGCCGGCGCCAGCGGCTTCCTCGGCAAGGGCGCCGAGCCCGGCGACCTGCTGGACGCCATCCGGGTGGTCGCCCGCGGCGAGTCGCTGCTCTCGCCGATCGCCACGCAGAGCCTGATCTCCCGCTTCCTGGCCCAGCCCGACCGCACCCGCGCCCACCCCGGAGAAGCTCTCGGTGCTCACCGAGCGCGAGCGCGAGATCGTGGTCCTGGTCGCCGGCGGCGCCTCCAACGACGACATCGCCGAGGGCCTCGCGGTCAGCCCGCTGACGGTGAAGACGCACGTCAGCCGGGCGCTGCTGAAGCTCGGGGCGCGCGACCGGGCCCAACTCGTGGTCATCGCCTACGAGACCGGGCTGGTGCGCGCGGGCGAGCGCTGACGTGATCGCCGACGCGGGCGCCGGCGTCCAAACACCGGACCGGCGTGATGCACCCCACAGCAGGAAGGGCGCCCACGGCTTGCCTTTTCGGCCTTGGATCATGGCAGACTGGCTGACGTAGTAGACGTTTGCGCACTCCGGGGTCGGTGTAATTCCGAACCGGCGGTTATAGTCCGCGACCCGACCGCTTCCAGCGGCCGGTTGACCAGGTGAGATTCCTGGACCGACGGTGAAAGTCCGGATGGGAGGCAGTGCGCGACGGACAGGGTTGTGCCGCTCCGGCGTGCGCTCCCGCCGCCCCGGCGCGTCCGGTGGACGGCCGGGCTGCGTTTTCGCCGTCCCTGTGGCACTTCCTGTGGCGTACCCCGCCGTCCGTTTCTCTCTTCCCAGAGCCCCGGAGTCCCGCGCACCGGGCCCGCGGAGGAGAGCTGCATGTTCACCGGAATCATCGAAGAGCTGGGCGAGGTCCTTTCGATCGAGGACCTGGGCGACTCCTCGCGCATCCGCCTGCGCGGGCCGCTGACCACCCAGGACGCCCGTGAGGGACAGTCCATCGCCGTCAACGGCGTCTGCCTCACCGTTCTCGACACCGACGCCCAACTGGCCGACACGCCCGGCGAGTTCAGTGCCGACGTGATGGCCGAGACGCTGCACCGCTCAAGTCTCGCCTCGCTGCGCCCCGGTTCGCGGGTCAACCTCGAACGCGCGATGGCGCTCGGTGCCCGGCTCGGCGGACACCTGGTCCAGGGTCATGTCGACGGCACCGCCGTGCTGCTGTCCCGCAGCCCCGGCGAGCCCGGCGCCGACGGCACCCCGCAGTGGGAGGTGCTGCGCTTCAGTCTTCCGGCCTCGCTCTCGCGCTACCTGGTCGAGAAGGGCTCGATCACCGTGGACGGCGTCAGCCTCACCGTGGTCGACGCCCCCACCGACTCCTTCTCCGTCAGCCTGATCCCGGCCACCCTCACCCACACCACGCTGGGCCTCAAGGAGATCGGCGAGCAGGTCAACCTGGAGGTCGACGTCCTGGCCAAGTACGTCGAGCGGCTGCTCGGCGACCGCGCGGGCGCGGCCGGCATCCTCGGCACAGAGGGAGCCGAGACGGCATGAGCAGCCTGCTGCACGACCTCAACGGGCAGGCGTTCACCGTCCTCGGCGAGCACGTCATCTGGTCCGACATGATCGGCAACCTGCTCGGGCTGGCCGCCCTCGCCCTGGGCTGGCGCCGCTCCGTCGTCACCTGGCCGGTGCAGCTGCTCTCCGGCGTGGTCCTGGTCGCCGCCTACAGCTCGGCGCACCTCAGCGGCGGCGTCGGCAAGCAACTGATCGTCATCGCGGTCTCGGTCTGGGGCTGGTGGCAGTGGCGGCGCGGCAGCAGCCGCAGCGGCGGCGAGCTGGCCGTCCGCTTCGCCACCTGGCGCGAGCGCGGCCTGCTGGTGGCCGGGACCGCTGTCGGCACGGTCGCGGTGGCGCTGCTCTTCCAGCACTACAACCTCTCCTGGGCGCCCTGGCCGGACGCCTACATCTTCGTCGGGACGCTGGCCGCGATGGTCGCCCAGGGCCGTGGCTGGGTCGAGTTCTGGTTCGCCTGGCTGGCCGTCGACCTGGTCGGCGTGCCGCTCGCCTTCAACAGCGGGCTCGCCTTCTCCGGCCTGATCTACGTCGTCTACTTCCTGCTGGTGGTAGCCGGGATGCGGGCCTGGTGGCT
This sequence comes from uncultured Actinomycetota bacterium, assembly GCA_963743515.1. Taxonomy (GTDB): domain Bacteria; phylum Actinomycetota; class Actinomycetes; order Streptomycetales; family Streptomycetaceae; genus Streptacidiphilus. The sequence goes on along the minus strand of CAVUQN010000018.1, from coordinate 194,479 downwards.
CCGCACCCGCACCCCGCAGTTGCCCGTCCCGCCGCAGTCGTCCCCCTCCGGGAAGACCAGCGTGAACCCCCCGGAAGGAATCACGGCATGAGCGTCTGCACCGAAACCAGCGAGGAACTGACCGCCGCCGGCCTGGACCGGGACCTCGCGGGCCTGGCCGGCGAGGACCTGACTCTCGACAGCATCGAGCGGGCGATCCGCGAACTCGCCGCCGGGCGGCCGGTCGTGGTCGTCGACGACGAGAACCGGGAGAACGAGGGCGACATCGTCTTCGCCGCCCAGCTGGCCACCCCGGAACTGGTCGCCTTCGCCATGAACGAGTGCCGGGGCCTGGTCTGCGTGCCGATGACCGGCGCCGACCTGGACCGCCTCGAACTCGCGCAGATGGTCGAGCACAACACCGAGAGCCACGGCACCGCCTTCACCGTCTCGGTGGACGCCAAGGAGGGCATCACCACCGGCATCTCCGCCGCCGACCGGGCCCACACCATGCGGCTGCTGGCCGACCCGGCGAGCGTGCCCGGCGACTTCGCCCGCCCGGGGCACATCTTCCCGCTGCGGGCCAAGGAGGGCGGGGTGTTCACCCGCAACGGGCACACCGAGGCCGGCCCCGACCTCTGCCGGCTCGCCGGGCTCAGCCCGGTCGCGGCGATCTGCGAGATCGCCAAGCCGGACGGGACCATGGCCCGGCTGCCCGACCTGGTACCCTTCGCCCGCAAGCACGGCCTGGCCATCGTCTCCATCGAGGAGCTGATCGCCTACCGGCGGCGGACCGAGGCCCCGCAGCCGGCCGAGGCGCCGGCCCGGCCCCGGCCGGGGTGGTCCGTGCCGCGGTCACCGCACTGCCCACGGCGCACGGCGACTTCACCGCCGTCGGCTACCGCAGCGAGGCCGACGGGGTCGAGCACATCGTCCTGGTGGCCGGCGGCCTGACCGCCGACGGACGGCTGCCGGAGGGCGAGGACGTGCTGGTCCGGGTCCACTCCGAGTGCCTGACCGGCGACGTCTTCGGCTCGCTGCGCTGCGACTGCGGCCCGCAGTTGGAGGAGTCGCTGCGCGCCGTCAGCGCCGAGGGTCGCGGCGTCGTCCTCTACCTGCGCGGCCACGAGGGGCGCGGCATCGGCCTGGTGCACAAGCTGCGCGCCTACCAGCTGCAGGAGGCCGGGCGGGACACCGTGGACGCCAACCTGGACCTCGGCCTGCCGGCCGACGCCCGCGACTACGGCGCCGCCGCCGCGGATCCTGGACGACCTGGGCGTGCGCTCGCTGCGGCTGCTGACCAACAACCCGGAGAAGCACATAGCGCTGGAGCGGCAGGGGCTCGCGGTCACCGGCCGCGTGCCGGTGCAGACCCCGGCGGGCGAGCACAACCTGCGCTACCTGCGCACCAAGCGCGACCGGATGGGCCACGACCTGCCCTGGCTCGCGTAGCGCCCACCAGCTCTTCTGACGACCTGACGACCTATCGACCTGTCGAACTTTCGAACAACGTGAGCACGAGAAGGAGACGCCCGTGAGCGGCGAGGGAGCCCCCAAGCTGAGCGTGACCGACTGCGAGGGCCTGCGGGTCGCCGTCGTGGCGGCGCAGTGGCACGAGAAGGTCATGGACGGCCTGCTCGACGGTGCGCTGCGGGCGCTGAAGGAGTACGGCGTCACCGACCCGACCGTGGTGCGGGTGCCCGGCAGCTTCGAGCTGCCGGTGGCCGCGAAGGTGCCTGGCCGACCGCGGCTACGACGCGATCGTTGCCCTCGGCGTCATCATCCGTGGCGGCACGCCGCACTTCGACTACGTGTGCGAGGCGGCGACGATGGGGCTCACCCAGGTCTCCGTCAACTCCGGCATCCCGGTCGGCTTCGGCGTGCTGACCTGCGACAACGAGCAGCAGGCGCTGGACCGGGCCGGTCTGGCGGGCTCCAACGAGGACAAGGGCCACGAGTCGGTCACCGCCGCGCTCGCCACCGCCGTGCTGCTGCGCGCCTGGCCGTCCACCGCCGTAGCCGGAGCAGCCGTTCCATGAGCATTCGGCGTCCGTTCTCTGGGACGGCTGCGCAGCGGGCGAAACGGACGGCGTAGGGTGGGCACATCATGGCGCAGAAGACATTCGAGGAGCTCTTCGTCGAGCTCCAGCAGAAGGCCGCGACCGGCGCCTCCGGTTCCCGAACCGCCGAGCTGGTCGGCCTGGGCGTGCACGCCATCGGCAAGAAGGTGGTCGAAGAGGCCGCCGAGGTGTGGATGGCCGCCGAGTACGAGTCGGACCAGCAGACCGCGGAGGAGATCTCCCAGCTGCTGTACCACGTGCAGGTGATGATGGTCGCTCGCGGCATCACCCTGCAGGACGTCTACGCCCATCTGTAGACCCCGCCCTTGAGTTTTCCGGGAGCGGGGCACCGAGCACGTTCGGTGCCCCGCTCTTCGCATGTTCGGACACTTCTTCCTTCAGCTCTGCCCCACCCACGAAAGGCACCAGACCATGCTGCGCATCGCCGTTCCCAACAAGGGTTCTCTGTCGGAGCCGGCGTCCGCGATGCTCCATGAGGCCGGCTACCGCCAGCGCAAGGACTCCAAGGAGCTGGTGCTGGTCGACCCGGACAACCAGGTCGAGTTCTTCTTCCTGCGCCCGCGCGACATCGCCATCTACGTCGGCTCCGGCCGGCTGGACGTCGGCATCACCGGCCGCGACCTGCTGCTGGACTCCGGCGCCGAGGCGGAGGAGGTGCTGGCGCTCGGCTTCGCCGGCTCCACCTTCCGCTTCGCCGGCCCCGGCCGGCGACCGCCGACAGCGTCAAGGACCTGGAGGGCAGGCGGATCGCCACCTCCTACACCGGCCTGGTCGCCAAGTACCTGGCTGAGCACCAGGTCACCCCGGCAGGCGCTGACCAAGCTGGACGGTGCGGTCGAGACCGCAGTGCAGCTCGGTGTCGCCGACGTGATCGCGGACGTGGTGGAGACCGGCACCAGCCTGCGCAACGCCGGGATGGAGGTCTTCGGCGAGCCGATCCTGGTCTCCGACGCGGTCGTGGTCCGGCCGACCGGCGCCGAGTCGGACAGCAGGGTCGACCAGTTTCTGCGCCGTCTGCAGGGTGTCCTGGTGGCCCGCCGGTACGTGATGATGGACTACGACATCCGGGCCGAGCGCGTCGCGGAAGCGGTCGCGCTCACGCCCGGGCTGGAATCGCCCACGGTCTCGCCGCTGCACAGCGAGGGCTGGGTCGCCGTGCGTTCGATGGTGCTCCGCAAGGAGGCCCAGCGGATCATGGACGACCTCTGGGCCATCGGTGCGCGCGCCATCCTGGTGACCAACATCCACGCCTGCCGCCTGTAGTCAACGGGGCCCCGTATGAGTGCTCACCCGATCCGGACCCGCGTCGACCCGCCGACGCTCCCCACTGCCTGGAGGCCGCTGCTGACCTGCTCGGTGCTGCTCGGCCTGGCGCTGGTCAGCCTGGTGTTCTTCTGCGGGATGGCGGCGCTCGGCCCGGACGACTGGCAGGAGCGCGACCGGGTCGGCATCGCGGTCGTCGGACTGCTGTTCGCGCTGGTGCTGACGCTGCTGGCGCGGCCGGTGGCGCGGGCCGACCGGGACGGGGTCACCGTCGTCAACTTCGTCCGCAAACGGCGGCTGGAGTGGGCCGAGATCCTCGGCGTCAACCTGCGTCAGGGCGACCCCTGGGTGGTGCTCGACCTGGCGGACGGGACGACCCTCGCGGTCGTCGCGATCCAGCTGGGCTCGGGGCGGCGGCAGGCGATCCGCGCCGCCCGCGAACTGCGCGCCTGCGTCGACGCGTACGGGACGGCGCTGCGCTGAGTGCCCCGCGACAGGGCGCCCGGTCCGGTGACGGACCGGGCGCCCGCTGCGCACTACTGCGGATGCGTCAGACCGTGATCTTGCTGAGGTCGGGTGCGCCCTTGGTGCCGTCCGCCGAGAACTCGATGGTGTTGGAGCTGCCCGCGTTGAGCTTGACCGTCACCGTGTAGCTGCCGACGACGGAGTAGCTGCTGGAGGAGGTCTCCGGGAAGCTGACCGTCTGGGCGGTCCCGTTGACGGTGACCGTGGCCGGCTTGGCCTCGCCGACCGCCAGGTAGTACACGGTCATGGTGTAGCTGCCGGCCGAGGGCTCGGAGACGCCGGTGAAGGTCGCCGTGCCGTCGCCGCCGCCGCCGATGCTGCTGACCTTCTCCCCGCCGGTGCAGGCGGAGCAGCTGGTCACCGCGGCGCCGTTGGCGAGCGTCGCCGACGCCGCCGGATAGGTGTTGCCGCCGGTGGCCGCCGCCGGGGTGGTGACCGACAGCGAGGCGCTCTGGACCGAGGTGTTCCCGACCGTGTCGTAGGCGGCGACGGTGTAGGTGTAGGTCGTCGACGCCACCACCGTGGAGTCGGTGTAGGAGTCGGTGGTGCTGGTCCCGATCAGGGTGCCGTTGCGGTAGACGTCGTAGCCGGCCAGGGTGCCGCTGCTGTCGGTGCTCGCGGTCCAGGTCAGCGGGATGCTGCCGGCGGTGACTGTGCCGCTCGCCAGTCCGGTCGGGACCGAGGGCGGGCTGGTCGTGCCGCCGCTGGGGGTGGTCACCGCCAGCGCCGTGCTCGGCGCGGAGGTGTTCCCGGCCGTGTCGTAGGCGGCCACGGTGTAGCTGTAGGCGGTCCCGGCCGTCACCGAGCTGTCCGTGTAGGAGGCGGTCGCGCTGGTCCCGGTGAGGGTCCCGTTGCGGTAGATGTCGTAGCCGGCCACGGCGTTGCTGCCGGCCGTGCTGGCGGTCCAGGACAGGCCGACCGCGCTCGCAGTGACCGAGGTGGTCTTCAGCCCGGTCGGGACGGAGGGCGGGGTGGTGGTGGAGCCGCCGAGCGGAGCGGCGATGTCCTGCGCCGCCACGTTGTAGCCGGACAGGCTGACGACCGGGGTGGCGCCGTCGAGGTCCGAGGACTTGTAGGTGACGCTCAGACCGTCTCGCGACTCGCCCGGGCACAGGGTGATGTCGTCGTCGCTCCACAGCGCCGAGGCGCACCTCGTTGTCACCGGTCTGCGGGACGCCCGCGGCCGATGCCCCGGCGCAGGTCGGTGCGGAGGAAGAAGGCCGACGGCGGTGTTCGAGGTGTCGGTGAGCGTGACGTCGGTGACGCGTGTCGGAGCCGTCTGGGCCCGGCCTGGCTCGCGTGGACGTCGCGTGGCGGTGACGCTGCCCGGCCGGAAGGGAGCTGCAGGCCCTTGAGGTCGGCGTACTGGGTCATGCGTGGCGTTGTCGTTGCCGTTGGTCGAGGACCAGTTGACGACGTCCGGGTAGGTGGACTGCCAGTAGACGTTGCGGTCCACGACCGTGCCGCCCTGACGGAGGATCAGCTCGACGAAGTAGGTCTGCGCGGCGGACTTGGTGGTGATCGTGGCCGGGACCTTCGGCGTGAGCACCGAGTTCGTCACCTTCTGCGCCGGGCAGGCTGATGCCGCTCGCGGTCCGGTCGTCGAGCACGGTGCCGGCCAGGTTGTAGACCTTGGACTCGACCGACAGACCGCTCTGGGTGGTGCCGCCGAGGTTGTCCAGGGTCACCGTGCCGTTGTCCTGGGTGTAGAGGGCGTGGAGCGGTGTCATTGGCCTTCTTGGCGCCGAAGTAGCTGCCGGCCTGGTCGCCGTCCTCGTTGTAGAGGTCCCACAGCAGGGTCGGCCAGCCCTTGTTGACCTGCCAGTACATGGTGCCGGTGGACGGGGTCGAGGAGTTGGTCGAGTGGTCGATGAAGGCCTCGAACTGCGCCCGGGTGTTCTCGTAGTTCGGCGACCTGTCCCTCTTCGACGTACTGGTCCAGGCTGGTCGGCGTGCCGTAGCGGGCGTCCAGGGCCTTGTCGAACTTGTACAGCGTGCCGAACTCGTACTGGCCGTGTCCGTCCTCGTAGTTGAGCGTGGTACTGGTTGTAGGTCGTGGACTGCCACAGATCTGGGTCTGCTCGGCGGGGGACAGGAAGCGGTTGATCGAGTCCATCGTCGGGATGGTGTCCCCGGCGCTCTCCTCGCTGTCGAAGCCCCACGAGCCGCCCGCGTTGGTCTGGTTGTCGTCGGGCTGGGTGTGCGCTGGTGTCGTACCAGTAGTTCGGCGGGACCCAGTCGTACGGCCCCTCCTTCTCACCGGAGTCGCCGAGGACGGGACTGCTGTTCTCCTCGGCCGAGGAGACCACCGGAACGTCGAAGTCGGCGGTCGAACGCGGCCAGGGTGTCGCCTGGCGTCGGTGGTGCTCGGGGGCGTTGTCGCTCCAGCTGAAGGTCACCACGCTCGGGTGGTCGACCTGGTCCTGGCCGATGGTGAGCGCCGGACAGCGTCGCCACCGTCAGCAGGTTCGCCGCTGTTGAGGTTGTTGCCCCAGGCGTCGCAGCACTGGAAGCCGGAGTCGATCATGATCCCGGCGGCGTCCATCTGCTCGTAGAAGTCGTCCGGGAACTCGTGGCCCTCCAGCCGGATCATGTTCAGGCCCATGTTCTTGAGCAGCGTGATCTGCTGGGCGATGTCGGCCGAGGAGTAGTGCAGGAACAGGTCCTCGGTGAAGCCGCCGCCGCGCACCACGAACGGCACGCCGTTGATGGCGTACTGACGCACCCCGTGCGAGTCGACCGGGCCGGCGCCGACCAGTGAGGAGGTGCACCGTCCGGATGCCGAAGGTGCCGGCAGGTCGAGCTGGAGACAACGCCGCCCTGGGTCACCGAGGTGGCCAGGGTGTAGAGCGGCGAGGAACCCATCTGGTACGGCCACCACACCTGCGGATCGGCGATGGTCAGCGCCGGATAGGCGGACGGGGCGAAGGAGACGGTCTGGGTGGTGTCGGCCGGGACCGTCACCGACTGGGAGACGGTGATCGGCGCGGCGCCGCCGGCCGGGGCGGTGATCGTCGCCGACACCGTGCCGGTCTCGGCAGCGGAGGTGTTGTTGGTGACGTTGGTCCTGACCGTCAGCGCCGAGGAGCTGAGGTTGGCGGCGTTGGCCTCGACCACGTGCGAGTCGGCGTTGCTCAGGCCGTCGGAGACCTGGAGCTGCACCGGGAACTGGATGCCGGTGTTGTTGTCCGGCGGGATCTGGCTCCAGTCCACGTCGTCCAGGGTCAGCATGGTGTTCGGGTTGTTCGGGTAGACCTCCAGCGCCACGCTGTTGGCGCCGGACTTCAGCAGGCTGGTGACGCCGAAGGTGTAGCGGGTGTAGTCGCCCTCGACGGTGGACTGGGTGGCCACCTCGGTGCCGTTCACCCAGACGTCGGCCTGGCCGACGACCCCGTTGACGATCAGGCTCGCGGTCTGACCACTGGTCAGGCTCTCGGTGAAGTCGGTGCGGTACCACCAGGGCACGTCGAACTCGGGGACGGTGTCCGCCCCGATCTTCGACATCGAGCCGAAGCAGGTCTTCATGTTGGTGGAGTAGTAGACGTCAGGGCAGGCGCCGTTCTGCAGCAGCGCCTCGATCTCGGTTCCGGGCGCGCCGCCGTCGTCGTTGGTGACGGGCAGCCAGCCGGTGGTGGAGAAGCCGGGCGCGGAGATGGCCGCGCCGCCCTGGGTGGCGGTGGCACTGCTGAGCACCCGCCAGCCGCCGCTGCTGCCCAGGGTGGTCGCGGACGAGGTGGTCTGCGGCACGGCGGCGGTCTTCGGCTTCGCCGCCGCTTTGGCCGCGGCGGCGTTCGCAGGGGCCTTCACCGGGGCCTGAGCAGGGGATTTCGCAGGGGTGGCGGCCTGGCCGGCGGCGCTGGTCGCGCCGAGCAGCGCGACCGCGGCTGCCAGGGGTATCGCTAGCCGGATGTGCACCGTTCTGAATCTCACGGAGCCTCCTTCGGCGCCCCGAAGCCCGGGGGCGGAGCAACCGAGCGCGTTAGTTAGGTTAATTAACTAGATAGCGGTGACGGTAATGGCGGGGTGAGGGCGCGGTCAACGAGTGGTGCGTAACGATGTGATGTGCCCCGTTCAAGGGACATCGTGAACCGGGCAACGACACGGCGGCGCGATCTGTGATGGCTCATCACGTAGGTTATGCGTAATAAAATGATGAATCGCTGCTGATGGGACCGTCGTGACCACCGCCTGGCTGCTGCTCGGACTGGCCGTACTGCTGATCCTCGGCAACGGGCTCTTCGTCGCCGCCGAGTTCGCCCTGGTCACCGTGGAGCGCGGCGAGGTCGAACGGGCCGCGGCCGCCGGCGACCGGCGGGCCGGGGGCGTGCTCGTCTCGCTGCGCACCCTCTCCTTCGAGCTCTCCGGCGCCCAGCTCGGGATCACCGTCACCTCGCTGCTGGTCGGGATGCTGGCCAAGCCCGCCATGGCGAAGCTGCTCGGCCCTCCCCTCGGCGACCTCGGCGTCCCCGCCGGGCTGGTGCACCCGGTGGCGGTGGTGGTCGGGATGGTGATCGCCACCGTGCTGCAGATGGTGGTCGGCGAACTGGTGCCGAAGAACTGGGCGATCTCCCGGCCGCTCCAGGTCGCCCGGGTGGTGGCCGGGCCGCAGCGGCTGTTCTCCACCGTCTGCCGACCGCTGATCGCGCTGCTCAACGGCTCCGCCAACCGGATCGTCCGGGCGCTCGGACTGGAGCCCGCCGAGGAGCTGGCCTCCGCCCGCAGCGCCGAGGAGCTGATCGCCCTGGCCCGGCACTCCGCGCACGAGGGCGCGCTGGAGGCCGACACCGCCGACCTCTTCGTCCGCGCCCTGGGGCTGGGCGAACTGACGGCGGAGAGCGTGATGACGCCCCGGGTCGACGTCTCCGCCCTGCACGACTCGGCGACCGCCGCCGACGTGGTCAACCTGACCCGGGCCACCGGCTTCTCCCGGTTCCCGGTCTTCCACGACAACATCGACGAGGTCGTCGGCGTGGTCACGCTCAAGGACGCGCTCGCCGTCCCGGTGGACCTGCGGCACACGGTGCTGGTGGACGGCCTCGCCTCGCCGCCGCTGCTGGTCCCGGAGACGCTGCCGGTGGAACGGCTGCTGGAACTGCTGCGCCGGACCCAGCCGATGGCGGTGGTGGTCGACGAGTACGGCGGCACCGCCGGGGTGGCGACGCTGGAGGACATCGTCGAGGAGATGGTCGGCGAGGTCCAGGACGAGCACGACACCGACGAGCACCCGGACCTCGGCCCGGCCGAGCCGGTCGACGGCCACCCCGCCTGGGAGGCCGACGGCCGCTGCCGGATCGACCAGCTCGGTGCGATCGGTCTGCACCCGCCGGACGGCCCCTACGAGACCGTCGCCGGACTGGTCGCCGACCTGCTCGGCCGGCTCCCCGAGCCGGGCGACAGCTGCGAGCTGCCCGGCTGGCGGCTGCGGGTGCTCGCGGTCGAACGGCACCGCACCGAGAGCGTGCTGCTGGTGCACACGGCCATCCGGGCCGACGGCGCAGCGGGGGTCGAGGCATGAGCTTCCTTCAGATCGGCTTCTCGGTCCTGCTGCTGCTCGGCAACGCCTTCTTCGTCGGCGCCGAGTTCGCCCTGGTCTCGGTCCGCCGCAGCCAGGTCGAGCCGCAGGCCGAGGCCGGCGACCGGCGGGCCCGCAGCGTCCTCTACGCGCTGGAGCACGTCTCGGCGATGATGGCGGCGGCGCAGCTCGGCATCACCGTCTGCTCGCTGCTGCTCGGCGCGCTGGCCGAACCGGCCATCGCCCACCTGCTGGAGGGCCCGTTCCACGCCGTGGGCGTCCCCGACGACCTGACCCATCTGCTGGGCTACGTGGTCTCGCTGGCGATCGTGGTCAGCCTGCACATGGTGGTCGGCGAGATGGTGCCGAAGAACATCGCGCTGGCCGGCCCGGACCGCTCCGCGCTGCTGCTCGGCCCGGCCCTGGCCCGGCTGGCCCGACCGCTGCGGCCGGTGATCCACCTGCTCAACTCCCTCGCCAACCTGCTGCTGCGGCTGTTCGGTGTCCGGGCGGTGGGCGAGGTCGAGTCGGCCTACACCAGCCAGCAGTTGGCCAACCTGCTGCACGACTCCCGGGACGCGGGGCTGCTCGGCAGCCTGGTCCAGGAGCGGCTGGAGGACGCGCTGGAGCTGGGGCTGCGCCCGGTGCGGGAGGTGCTGCTGCCGCCGGGGGAGCTGGTCACCGCCGAGCCGGGGGCGACGCCCCGGCAGATCGAGGAGCTGGTGGTGCGCACCGGCTTCTCCCGGTTCCCGGTGCGCGGCGCGGGCGGCGCCTTCCTCGGCTACCTGCACGTCAAGGACGTGCTGGAACTGGAGGACCAGCAGGCCCCGGTGCCGAGGGCGATGTGGCGGCCGATCATCGCCCTGCCGGAGGAACTGCCGCTGGACGACGCGCTCGGCGCGATGCGCCGGGCCGCCTCGCATCTGGCGTCGGTGGTGGACGGCCAGGGGGTGACGCTGGGGCTGGTCACCATGGAGGATGTGCTGGAAGAACTGGTGGGCGAGGTGCACGACCCCGACCACCAGCGGCTCCAGTAGCTCAACACAGCCTCAAGTCCCGGACAGCTGTTCCGGGCCTGGGGGAGGATCGGCAGGGTGGAGGAGAACACTCCTCCCCGGGGGAGAGCACGGAACAGATGAGTGATCGAAAACTAGAGGTCGACGGCGTCTCCAAGCGCTACGGCGACACAATCGCGCTGCGTGACATGGCCTTCGACGTGAAGGCCGGGGAGATCTTCGGCTTTGTCGGCAGCAACGGCGCCGGCAAGACCACCACCATGCGGATCATGCTCGGCGTCCTGGCCGCCGACGCGGGCGAGGTCCGTTGGGACGGCCGCCCGGTGACGCTGGAGACCCGCAGCCACATCGGCTACATGCCGGAGGAGCGCGGTCTCTACCCGCGGATGCGGGTCGGCGAGCAACTGGAGTACCTGGCCCGGCTGCACGGCCTGAGCCGCTCGGAAGCGGTCGAGACCACCCGCGAGTGGACCGAGCGGCTGGGCGTCGCGGCCCGGATAGGCGACGAGGTGCAGACCCTCAGCCTGGGCAACCAGCAGCGGGTGCAGCTCGCGGCGGCGCTGGTGCACAACCCGTCCATCCTGGTGCTGGACGAGCCCTTCTCCGGGCTCGACCCGGTGGCGGTGGACGTGATGAGCGCGGTGCTCCGGGAGAAGTGCGACGAGGGCGTCCCGGTGATCTTCTCCAGCCACCAGCTGGAGCTGGTCGAGCGGCTCTGCGACCGGGTCGGCATCGTCCGGGCCGGCGCCATGGTCGCCTCCGGCACCGTCCCCGAGCTGCGCGGCAGCGGCACCGAGGAACTGGTCGTGGACGCCCCCGAGGCGCCCGACGGCTGGGCCGACGGGCTGGCCGGGGTCAGCCTCACCGGCCGCGAGGGCACCCGCACGGTGCTCGCGCTCGGCGCGGACGCCGACGACCAGGCGGTGCTCCGCGCCGCGCTGGCCACCGGCCCGGTCCGCGAGTTCGCCCGCCGACTGCCCTCGCTGACGGAGCTGTTCCGGCACGTGGTGAGTACCGATCCGACCGGCGCGCCCGCCGCCGAGAACGAAGGAGCGACGGCATGACCGCCCCGGCAGAACGACTCCCGGTGGGCAACCGCGAAGCGGTGGCCCTGGTCGCCGGACGCGAGATCACCGTCCGGATCCGGACCAAGGCCTACCTGATCACCCTGGCCGTCACCGCCGTCGCGGCGGTGGCGCTCCCGCTGATCCTGCACTTCGTCAACCTCAGCTCGGGGCCGACGAAGATCGCGGTGCTGCAGTCGGACACCACCCTGTCGGCGTCGCTGCAGAGCACCGCCACCGAACTCGGCGGGAAGATCACCCTGGTCCCGGTGGCCGACCACGCGGCCGGCGTCGCCGACGTCGGTAACGGCTCGGTCAGCGCCCTCGCCGAGACCGGAAGCAACGGCAGCGGCATCGCGACGACCGTCAAGACCAGCCTCGACGCCTCGGTCCGGCAGCTGTTCCAGACCGTGGAGACGCAGCAGGCGCTGAGCAGTCAGATCACCCAGCTGGGCGGCAACCCGGCCAAGGTCGGCGCGGCCGTCGCCTCGGCCCAGGTGCAGGTCACCACGCTGAAGAAGTCCGACCCCAAGCAGAGCCAGCACATCACCATCGCCATCGCGGCCGGGCTGCTGATGTACATGTCGCTGATGCTGGTCGGGCAGATGGTCGCGCAGGGCGTGGTCGAGGAGAAGTCCAGCCGGGTGGTCGAGCTGCTGCTCGCCACGCTGCGCCCGTGGCAGCTGCTGGCCGGCAAGGTCATCGGTACCGGCCTGCTCGGGCTGTTGCAGATGCTGGTGCCGGCCGTTCTCGGCGTCGGCGTCGGGATAGCCACCAGGACGCTGAACATCTCGCTGTCGAGCTCGCTCGGTACCGTCGGCTGGGCCCTGCTCTGGTACGCCCTCGGCTTCGGCATCTACGCCACGGTGTTCGCCGCACTCGGCGCCACCGTCTCCCGGCAGGAGGACGTCCAGGGGCTGACCTTCCCGGCGGTCATGCCGCTGGTCGCGGCCTGGGTCATCGGTATCTCGGTGGTGCCGACCGACCCGGGCAGCCCGCTGGTGACCTGGCTGTCGATGATTCCGCCGACCGCACCGGTGCTGATGCCGATGCGGATCGCGATGGGCGCCGCCCCGATCTGGCAGGTCCTGCTGTCGGCGCTGCTCGCCGTCGTCTTCGCCGGCCTGCTGCTCCGCTTCGCGGCCCGGATCTACCGCAACTCGGTCCTCCGCAGCGGCTCCCGGGTCCCGCTCCGCGAGGCCCTCAAGGCCGCCTGAGCGGGACGTCGAACGGTGAGCGGCCCCCGCCCGCCGACCGGCGGGCGGGGGCCGCTCACGCTCAGCCGCGGCCGTCGATGAGTTCGCCGTAGGCCTGGAGGACGTCGGGGAGGCGGAGCGTGGCCAGGTCCTGGCGGGTCGGGGGCTCGGTGAGGACCGAGAGGCGGAGGTCGCGGTAGGCGCAGGACTTCTCGTAGAGGGTGCGCATGAAGCGGCCGTTGCCGAGGTCGTCGATCCAGCCCTCGCGGACCACGTGGGCGCTGATGCTGCGCAGCTCCTCGGTGGCCTCCTCGTCCCAGGCGTCGCCGTCGGCGTCGGCCAGGGCCTGGCCGATGGCGGTCAGCTCGGCCGGGCGGTAGCTGGGGAAGTCGACCCGGCTGGTGAAGCGCGAGTTGAGCCCGGGGTTGGCGGCGAGCAGCCGGTTCATCCCCTCCGGGTAGCCGGCCAGGATCACCACCAGCCGGTCGCGGTTGTCCTCGGCCCGCTTCAGCAGTACCTGCAGCGCCTCGTCGCCGTAGGCGTCGCCCTTGCTGTAGCCGGAGTTGGCCAGGCTGTAGGCCTCGTCGATGAAGAGCACGCCGTCCAGCGCCGAGTCGATCAACTCGTTCGCCTTCACCGCCGTCTGGCCGAGGAACTCGCCGACCAGGTCCGCCCGTTGGGCCTCGACCAGGTGGTCCCCGGAGAGCAGCCCGAGGGCGTAGAAGACCCGGCCGAGTATCCGGGCGACGGTGGTCTTGCCGGTCCCCGAGGGGCCGGAGAAGACGAAGTGCCGCTTGGGCGGCTGCACCGGCAGGCCCTGGTCCGAGCGCAGCTGGGCCATCCGCAACTGCGCCGACAGCGCCAGCACCTGACGCTTCACCGGCTCCATGCCGACCATCCGCTCCAGCTCCGCCAGCGCGGCCTCCAGCCGGGGCCGGTCGGGCTGGGCGCTGGTGCCGGGCGGCAGCGGCAGCGCCGAGGAGAGCGCGCGGTGCCGGGCGCTGCCGACCGGGCCGCTGTCGGCCTCCCCGTCGGCGTCGCCCTCGGGCCCGCCGTCGAGGCCCGGCGTGCCCTCCGGCGGGTCGTCCGGCTCGGGGTATCCGGGGAACTGGCCCGGGTCGACCTGGCCCGGCAGCAGCGGGCCCTGGTCGATCCGGCCGGGCAGCAGCGCGCCGCCGGTGTCGGTCGTCGAATCCGTCAGCGCGTCGAAGTAGTCGCCCTCGTACGGCCCCTCGGCGGTACCCGGAGCGGAGTTGGTCCCCGGACCCGCCACGCCGGGCTCCGGGCGGGGGCCGGCCGCGACCGGGTCGCCCGCGTGGCGTGGACGCTGGAAGCCGGGCGGGGCGGGGGACTCCAGCAGTGCCGGGTCCAGGCCGTCCTCGGCCGCGATCGCCGCCAGCCGGGCGGCGGTGTCCATGAACCCCGGGTCGACCCGGTGCACCGCCCGGTACAGCGAGACGGCGGCGGCGCTGCGCCCGCCGCCCTCGTACGCCCGCGCCAGCCAGTAGCGCAGTTCCTTGCGCTGCGGCTGCTCGGAGCGGCAGCGGGCCAGCGAGGTCGCCAGCGGCAGCTCGGCCTGGCCGCACATGTCCAGCCGGACCCGGGCCATGCCGCTGAACAGCCCCGCCTCGATCCCCAGCAACTGGTCGTCCAGCAGGCCGTCGGTGTCCCGGATCAGCTGCTCCCAGTCCTTCAACAGGTAGGAGCGGCAGGCGTGGAGGAAGCGGACCGAGCGGTCCTGGTCCGGCGGGCGGCAGTCCGCCAGCGCCCGCTCCAGCTCCGGCAGGTGGCGTCCGTCCAGCCAGTGCGAGGCGTGGGCGAGGGTCAGGTCGCGGGCGTCCTCCAGCACCGGCTGGACCCACCAGCCCAGCCAGTACCAGGAACTGAGCGGACGGCGGTGCCGGCGGCGCTGCTCGCCGAAGCGGTCGCGGTTGCGCTGCATCGCCAGCAGCGCGGCGGAGGTGTCGGAGCGGAGGGCGTGCAGGCCGAGCCAGGCGTCGGCCATGCCGGGGTCGATCCGCACGGCGGCGCGGAACTCCTCCTCGGCGCGGGTGTAGGCACCGGCCGCGTACGCGTCCATGGCGCGCAGCCAGGCACGGTCGGCCAGGCTGCGGGAAGCCCTGCTGTCGCTGTCGTCACTAACCACCGGTCAGTCCCCCCGCTGCACGTTGCCGTACCGGCCGCCCCCGACCCGAGCCACGAGGCCCTGTAGGGCATCGTACCGGCGGAGTGCTGATCCGAAAGGGTGTCACGCGGGGACAACCGGACTCTGGCTGGTAGTTGTGGGCCCTGGTGGGCGGGGACGTCACCGGTGCGAACACGGGGAGTCACGAAGATGATCTGTGCGGGCGTTCGAAAAACGAACAAGACGCCGGCCACGGGGGAACGGCCGGCGTCTTGTGATCGTGGTGCGCGCTGTCACTCCGGTGCGCGCTGAGGTGAACGTAGTAGCTGTCCGCACCGCAGGTCAAGGGGATCGGCGGGGTCGAATCCGGCGGAGCGCGGCCGGGGCGCGGCGGTGGCCCGGTCGGGCGCGAGCGCCTAGATTGGCTGGCAGACAGCCAACGTGCCCCAGGCTGTTCCGATTACCCGGAGTGAGCAAACGGGCGGACTCTGTGCGAAGGCGATTCTCAGCGGCTCCCCAGATTACCGCCGTAGTGTTGCCGCGGGTATGCCCTGTGAAAGGGAACCCGCCACGGGGCATATCCGCAGGCGCGCTGACCGCGCAGGCCGACGTCGAGGGCGCGCGAGGGTACCTGCCGGGCGCCCGGTCGGCGCGGAGGCCGGACCTCGCCGTCGCCCTGTCCGCGCCGGACGGAAGCCGGCGGGCCGCTGGGCCTCGGGTGACGGACCGTCAGCGGAGCTGGTCAGCGGCGCTGCTCGGTCAGCGGCGCTGCTCGGGGATCCGGACCGGGCGCGAGCCGGGGCCGCCGACGTGGGAGAACGGCTGGCGGCGCCAGTCCAGCTCCGGCGGCAGCGTCAGCAGCGCCTCCAGCGAGGGCTCGGGGTCGAAGTCGGGCTCGTCCTCCAGCTCGTCGGCCTCGTCCACGGAAAGGCCGGAGCCGGAGCAGATCGCGGGGGAGAACGGCGCCCAGGCCGTCGGCAGCAGCGCGTGCTGCGGGAACCGCTCCTCGTCGCCGAGCAGGGCGATCGGGCGGTCGCACTCGGGGCAGCGGAGCCTGACGATGTCCCAGGTCTCGCCCTCGCCCGGGTCCGCGCCCGGAACGTCGGCGGAGGCCGGGACGGCAGGCTGAAGTTCATGGATCACAGACATGGTGGTCCCCCTCGACGACGGACGGATCGGCTCCCGCCGCGGCACAGTCCCCGGGCGGCGAAGGAGTCATTGCCAGGACTGCCCAACCGCGACGACCGGTAATCCCTGGGACCCGTCATCCCGCAATTCGGACCGTGTGGCCTTCGTCACAGGTGGACCGGCGTTCGGGGCCGCAGCCCGTTGCGGCGCGGTGGCGCCCACCGGCGCACGCCCGTAATCCGGCCCGCACCGGGGCGCCGAGTCGGATAGCCTCGCGTGTCGTGGAGGAACTGGACCGACAGATTGTGCAGCTGCTCGTCGCCGACGGCCGGATGAGCTACACCGACCTGGGCAAGGCCACCGGCCTGTCGACCTCGGCGGTGCACCAGCGCGTCCGTCGACTGGAGCAGCGCGGCGTGATCCGCGGCTACGCCGCGATCGTCGACCCGGAGGCGGTCGCGCTCTCGCTGACCGCGTTCATCTCGGTGAAGCCCTTCGATCCGAGCGCCCCGGACGACGTGCCGGACCGGCTGGTCGGCCTGGAGGAGATCGAGGCCTGCCACAGCGTCGCCGGCGACGAGAACTACATCCTGAAGGTCCGGGTCCCCAGCCCGGGCGACCTGGAGGACCTGCTCGGCCGGATCCGCACCGCGGCCGGCGTCTCCACCCGCACCACGGTGGTGCTCAGCACCCCGTACGAGTCCCGCCCCCCGCGCCTGCCCTGACACCCGGACAAGACCCGAACCCGGACAAGAGGGGTGGGAGCGCGAGGAGGCAGACTGTCAGCCATGACTCCGCGCCTCTCCCTCCCCGCCCCGGACGAGTCCGCCCCGCGCACCCTGCTGCTGCGCGGCGGCCACGTCTACAGCCCCGCCGACCCCTTCGCCACCGCCGTGCTGGTGCAGGACGGACAGGTGGCCTGGGTCGGCGCGGAGAGCGCCGCCGACAGCTATGCCCGGGACGCCGACGCCGTGG
Organism: uncultured Actinomycetota bacterium; assembly: GCA_963743515.1. Taxonomy (GTDB): domain Bacteria; phylum Actinomycetota; class Actinomycetes; order Streptomycetales; family Streptomycetaceae; genus Streptacidiphilus. The sequence goes on along the minus strand of CAVUQN010000018.1, from coordinate 177,615 downwards.
TCGACCTCGGCGGCGCGCTGGTCACCCCCGCCTTCGTCGACGCCCATGTGCACGCCACCTCCACCGGGCTCGCGCTCACCGGCCTCGACCTGACCGACTGCCCCGACCTTGCCGAGGCCCTGCGCCGGATCGCCGCCTTCGTCGGCCGACAGCGCACCGAGGGCGGCGTCGTGGTCGGCCACGGCTGGGACGAGAGCCGCTGGCCGGAACGGCGCGCCCCCACCCTCGCCGAGCTGGACGCGGCCTGCGGCGCCGCCGCGGTCTACCTCTCGCGCACCGACGTCCACTCCGCACTGGCGTCCAGCGCGCTGCGCGCCCTGGTCGGGCCGGCGCTCGCCGCCGCGCCCGGGCACCACCCCGGCGGGCCGCTCTCCCGCGACGCCCACCACCTCGTCCGCCGGACCGCGCTCGCCCACCTGACCCCCGCCCAGCGGACCGCCGCGCAGACCGCCGCGCTGCGCCGGGCCGCCGAGCTGGGCATCGGCTCGGTGCACGAGTGCGCCGGACCCGACATCTCCTCGCCGGAGGACCTGACCGCCCTGCTCGACCTCGCCAACGGGTCCGCCGGGAACGGAGGCCCGCTGCCGGAGGTCTTCGGCTACTGGGGCGAGCTCGGCGCGGTCGACACGGCCCGTCGGCTCGGCGCGGTCGGCGCCGGCGGGGACCTCTTCGTCGACGGCGCGCTCGGCTCGCACACCGCCTGCCTGCACGCCCCCTACACCGACAGCGCCGACGAGGGCGCCGAGTACCTCAGCGCCGCCCAGATCGCCGACCATGTCACCGCCTGCACCGAGGCCGGGCTCCAGGCCGGCTTCCACGCCATCGGTGACGCTGCCCTCACCGCCGTGGTCGCGGGCGTCCGGGCGACCGCCGACAAGCTCGGCCTGGCCCGGGTCCGCGCCCTGCGGCACCGGGTCGAGCACGCCGAACTGCTCGACCCGGGCACCGTCGCGGCCTTCGCCGAGCTCGGCCTCACCGCCTCCGTCCAGCCGGCCTTCGACGCCTTCTGGGGCGGGCCCGAGGGCATGTACGTCGACCGGCTCGGCCCGGAGCGTGCCCGGACGATGAACCCCTTCGCCGCGCTGCTCAAGGCCGGCGTGCCGCTCGCCTTCGGCTCCGACGCGCCGGTCACCCCGCTCGACCCGTGGGGCACCGTCCGCGCCGCCGCCTTCCACCGCACCGCCGAGCACCGGATCTCCGCCCGGGCCGGCTTCACCGCGCACACCCGCGGCGGCTGGCGCGCCCTCGGCCGGGACGACGCCGGCGTGCTGGTGCCCGGCGCGCCCGCCTCCTACGCCGTCTGGGCCCCGGCCGAGCTGCTGGTCCAGGCCCCCGACGACCGGATCGCCAACTGGTCCACCGACCCCCGCGCGGGCGTCCCCGGACTGCCCGACCTGACCCCGGGACGGCCGCTGCCGCGCTGTCTGGCCACCGTCGTCCGGGGGCGCACCGCGTACCTCGCCGACCGCGACTGACTGGGACCGGCCGGGGGTGCAACCGGGGCTCCGGCCGGGCCATGGACCGTCCGAGTGGTGTCCGGTGTCCGGATACCGCCGAACGATGGGTGTGCCGGAGCCCGCCCCGGCCCCGGTCGCACCGCCCTGACCTGCAGCGACGTGCCATCGTGGCAGGTCGGGGGAGGGTTGACAGGACGTGGTCGCAGGCGGGTAGGTTCGGCCGCGTCCACCTTCCGGGTCCTCCGTTAGGACCGACCGACCGGATCACCTCCACGCAAAACCCGAGACCACGACTGGGTCAACGAGCGGCGTCCGCTGGACACCGACAGGCAGCCAGGTCCAGTGCCCTAGGCCCGGGGAGCGCGGACGCCGGCAGGCCAACCGGGTCCGGTCGGCAAGGTGCGACCTGGACACGGCTCGAACGTTCAGTAGACAACGGCTCTCGGTCGATCCGCAGCCAGCGGACCCCAGGTCGGACCGAAGAGCGTTCGGGCCGCGTCCTGCGCCCTGCACTCCCGGCGCCGCAGCTTCGGGCCGGGTGCGGCCTTCTGGATCGGGTGTGGATTGTCTTTTCGGCACGCCCCGGACTCCGCTCAAAGCCCGCGCACGCTGTACGGTCTTCGCACGTCGTGCCTGCCGGAACGGCACGTCGCGGACCCGCCCCCGGGTCCCGAGTCCGGTGTCCGCGCTCTCGCGTACACCCGTGTGAGTGAAAGTGGCGAACGTGGCCTTGCCTCTCGACCCCGTGCGCCCCGAGGCGGCGCCCCGCCCGGAGCCGGAGCCCACCGAGCCGCGCCCGGCCGGCCGGCTCCGCACCCGGCTGGCCCGGATCCGGGCCGGACTGCCGCGCACCGCCCTCGCCGTCGTCTGCGGGGTACTGCTCGCGCTCTCGTTCCCGCCGTACGGCCTGTGGCCGCTCTCGGTGGTCGCCGTCGCCGGACTCGCCCTGCTCACCGACCGGCGTACCGGCCGGCAGGCCGCCTGGACCGGCTTCGCCTTCGGCGCGCCGTTCCTGCTCTGGCTGCTCTTCTGGCTGAACGTCATCGGCCTGGACGCCTGGCTGCTGCTGGCGTTCTTCGAGACCCTGTTCGTCTGCCTGATGGCCGCCGGGCAGGCTGCCGCCTCGCGGCTGCGGGCCTGGCCACTGTGGACCGCCTGCCTCTGGGTCGCCCAGGAGTGGGCCCGGGACCGGGTACCGCTCGGCGGCTTCCCCTGGGGCCGGCTGGCCTTCGCCAACACCTCCTCGCCGTTCACCCCGCTGGCCGCGATCGGCGGCGCCCCGCTGGTCACCTTCGGCGTCGCGCTGAGCGGCGCGCTGCTGGCCTACGCCGTCCTGGTGCTGAGTGGCCGCCGCCCGGCGCCGCGTTGGGGCGCCCGCGGCTTTGCCCTGGCCTCGACCGCGCTGGCGGTGGTGGTCGGGGTGATCGGCTACGCGGTGCCGCTGCCGACCGCGGGCACCACTGCCGGCGGACCGGCCTCCGCCGAGATCGCGCTGATCCAGGGCAACGTGCCGCACGCCGGGATGGACTTCCTGGGCCGCCCGATGGAGGTGCTGCAGAACCACGTCGACGAGACCGACAAGCTCGCCGCGCTGATCGCCACCGGCAAGGCGCCCAAGCCCGACCTGGTGATCTGGCCGGAGAACTCCTCCGACGTCGACCCGTTCCAGGACCCCCAGGCCTACGACTTGATCCAGCAGACGGTCGACAACATCGGCGTGCCGATCCTGGTCGGCGCGCTGGTCAACGGCCCGGACGCGACCCACGTCCAGAACGAGGGCATCGTCTGGACCCCGGCCGGCGGCCCCGGCGCCCACTACACCAAGCAGCACCCGGTGCCCTTCGGCGAATACGTCCCCTACCGCTCGGTGCTGACCAAGTACTTCACCGAACTGAAGCGCGTTCCACGGGATTTCTACGCCGGGAAGACCACCGGTATCCTCCAGTTGGGACCGGCCCGGATCGGTGACGTCATCTGCTTCGAGGTGGCATACGACGGCATCGTCAGGGACGCGGTCACCAAGGGCGGGCGGGTGATCGTCGTACAGACCAACAACGCGACGTACGAGCACACCGACCAGCCCGACCAGCAGTTCGCGATGTCCAGGCTGCGCGCGATCGAGCACGGCAGGTCCGTGGTGATCGCCTCGACCAGTGGCATCAGCGCCGTCATCGCCCCCGACGGCAAGGTGGTTGAGCGGACCCAGCTGGCCACCGCCGCCGAGCTGGAGGCGAAGGTCGCGCTCCGCGACCCGCTGACGGTGGCGGACCGGGTCGGTGCGGCGCCCGAGTGGGCCCTGGCCGTGCTCGGACTGCTCGCATGGGCATTTGCATTGTTCACGGCACGGCGAAATCGTAGGTCTGCCAGCACGGTGTCGCGTGGCGCAGTGATTGACGCGGAAGAAGGGGCCGGTCCGTGACCGACAGCACCATCGAGGCAGCCGAGTCCTTCGGCGACCTCGGCAAGATCCTCGTGATCATCCCGACGTACAACGAGATCGAGAATGTCGGCCTGATCACCGCCCGGGTCCGGGCGGCCGTCCCCGAGGCGCACATCCTGGTCGCGGACGACAACAGCCCCGACGGCACCGGCGACGCCGCCGACGCGCTGGCGGCCGAGGACCCCAACCTCCAGGTGCTGCACCGCAAGGGCAAGGAGGGCCTGGGCGCGGCCTACCTGGCCGGCTTCCGCTGGGGCATCGACCGGGGCTTCGACGTCCTGGTCGAGATGGACGCGGACGGCTCGCACCGCCCCGAGCAGCTGCCCCGGCTGCTGACCGCGCTGCGCGGCGCGGACCTGGTGCTCGGCTCGCGCTGGGTCCCCGGCGGCGAGGTCGTCAACTGGCCCTGGTGGCGCCAGTTCATCTCGCGCGGCGGCAGCACCTACTCCCGGCTGATGCTGCAGGTGCCGATCCGCGACGTCACCGGCGGCTACCGCGCCTTCCGCAAGCAGACCCTGCTCGGCCTGGGAATGAGCCAGGTGGCCTCACAGGGCTACTGCTTCCAGGTGGATCTCGCCTGGCGCACGGTCCGGGCCGGTTTCAAGGTCGCCGAGGTGCCGATCACCTTCAAGGACCGCGAATTCGGCGCCAGCAAGATGAGTGGCAACATCGTCGGCGAGGCCCTCAAGCGGGTCACCGCCTGGGGCGTGCTCAGCCGGCTCGGCCGGATCCCGGCCCCGGTGCCGGACCGCGAGGGCTGAGCCGCCGAGGACTGAGACCGCGAGGGCCGAGCCGCCCGAGTGGCACCCTGGTCAGTGGACGACCGCGCGGAACACCCCCGGACCGCCGCACGTTGACCAGGGCGCGGACCGGCGCGCGTACCAGCGCGCGACCCATTGCGGGGGCCGGTCGGCGCGAGAACGAGGGAAGTGGGCGGCACCGTGAGCGGGACACAAGCAGACGCGAGCAGCGGGACGGGGCAGCCGACGCCGAAGCGGCGGCGCGGACTGTGGCGGTACGCACCGCTGGTGGTCGCCGCCTGGCTGGTGCTGGAGATCTGGCTGCTGATCCAGCTCACCGGGTGGGTGGGCTGGTTCGGCCTGTTCGTCTACCTGCTGGCCTCGGCGCTGGTCGGCGGCTGGGTGATCAAGAGCGCCGGGCTGCGCGCGCTGCGCTCCGCCACCGCCGGCAAGGGCGAGGCGGGCACGGCGGTGAGCATCGCCGGCGGGTTTCTGCTGATCATCCCCGGCGTGCTGTCCGACCTGGTCGGGCTGGCCTGCCTGTTCCCGCCCACGGCGGCGCTGCTGCGCCGGATCCCGGACCGGTTCATCCGCCGCAGCGGCGGCCCGATCGCCGACGCCTACCGGCTCCAGGAGCAGCTGCGGATCCACCGCCCCGACGGCAAGGTGGTCCCGGGCGAGGTGATCGTCGGCGAGGTGGTCGACCCGGACCGGCCGTCCCAGCAGCAGCCCTACGACTACGGCCGCCGCGACCAGCTCGGCTGACCGGGGCCTGTCCGGGCCGTGACGCGCGGCAGGACCCGGGACGCGGCACTCGGATCGAGTGCGGCGTCCCGGGTCCTGCCGGTCTCGCGGTGCCTTCGGTCGGCCTCAGGCCTCAGGCGGTCTTGCGGTTGTCGCGGGGGTGGACGGCGATGTTCATGCGTCCTGACCGCAGCACGGCCAGCCGCTCGGCGAGCACCTCCTCCAGTTCCTCGCGGGTCCGCCGCTCCATCAGCATGTCCCAATGGGTACGGGCGGGCTTCGCCTTCTTCGCCTCCGGCTCGTCGCCGTCGACCATTAGTGCTTCGCTGCCGCAGAAGCGGCACTCCCACGCGGTAGGAATTTCGGCCTCTACGGAGAACGGAACCTCGAACCGGTGTCCGTTCTGGCATGCGTATTCGACAGTCTGGCGCGGGGCCAGGTCGATGCCGCGGTCGGTCTCGTAGCTGGTGGCCCCGAGTCGCGTGCCGCGGAGAGCTCGCTCACTCATGAATCGTGCCTCCCGGGCTTATGGCCCACAGGACTGGATGTCGCTGTCATCGTCGGTCTGTGCAACGTGCGGCAGCCGTCGAAGATTCCCGAGGGGTTCGCCCCAGGAGGTGGGTCCGTCGTCCTGCCGCCCCTGTTTGTACCCATAGCTGACCGATTTGTCACATCTAGGCGCGAATGTCACCCTAAGTTGTCGAATTTCTGCGCGACGTGACAGGCGCGCGACATGACGGGCGGGTGCCACGCCGGAAGGATTCCGGCGTGGCACCCGCCCCGGCGATGGGGCCTCGGCTCAGATCGTGCCGAGGTCGCGTTCGACGGCGGCCAGCTCCTCGGCGCTGCCCTGGACCTTGGGGCCGGTGAACCAGCGGCGCGCGGAGATCAGCCACCACCCCCCGGCGAAGGCCGTCACCGCGACCACCGCGATCGGCGCGTAGTTGAAGGTGTGCACCGTCACCGGGCTGACCTGCGGCAGCATGAACAGCACGGTGATGATCACGACCCAGGTCACCGCCACGATCCCGATCGGTCGGCTCCAGCGGCCCAGGTGCCACGGCCCCGGCTGGAACCGATTGCCCTGGCGCAGCCGCAGGAAGGTCGGGATGACATAGGCGATGTAGAGGCCGATGACGGCGATGGAGGTGACCGCCGCGTAGGCGGTCGCGTTCCAGAGGTAGGGGAGTCCCAGCAGGAAGGCGCCGACGGCGGCGAGCCAGACCGCGTTGGTGGGGGTCCGGGTGCGGTGGTTGATCTTGTGCCAGATCCGGGAGCCGGGCAGCGCGCCGTCCCGGGAGAAGGCGTAGATCATCCGGGAGTTGGCGGTGACCGAGCTCATCCCGCAGAACAGCTGGGCGCCGATGGCTATCAGCAGCAGCAGCTTGCCCCCGGTCGCGCCGACCGCGTCGATGAAGATCTGCGCGGGCGGCACCCCGGTCGAGCTGTTCAGCTCGCCGTTGTAGTTCTGGATGGCGAAGGTGATCCCGATCAGCAGCACCCAGCCGGCGATCAGCGAGACCACGATCGACATCACGATGCCGCGCGGCCCGGAGCGGGCGGCGTCGTGGGTCTCCTCGGTCATATGGGCCGAGGCGTCGTAGCCGGTGAAGGTGTACTGGGCGAGCAGCAGCCCCAGGGCCGCGACATAGAGCGAGTTGTGCCAGTTGGTGGTGTTGACGAAATGGGTGAGGACATAGGAGGCCGACTGGTGGTGCGCGGGGGCGATGGCGAGCGCGCCGACGATGACCAGCACGCCCAGCAGGTGCCACCAGACGCTGACGTTGTTGAGCAGCGCCACCAGCCGCACGCCGAAGGTGTTCAGCGCGCCGTGCAGGGCCAGGATCAGCCCGTAGACGATGACGGTGTGCCCGGGGGTGGCGGTCAGCCAGCCCTGGAGGTCGAGCAGCGCGCAGAGGAACTGTGCGGCGCCGAAGTCGATCCCGGCGGTGACCGCGACCTGGCCGATGAAGTTGAACCAGCCGGTGCACCAACTGGCGAACGGACCGCGGCTGGGTGCGAGCTTGGCGGCCCAGTAGTAGAGGCCGCCGGCGGTCGGGTAGCTGGAGCAGACCTCGGCCATGGCCAGGCCGACCAGCAGGGTCATCAGCCCGACGAAGGGCCAGCCCCAGACGATCAGGACCGGGCCGCCGGTCATCATCCCGTAGCCGTAGAGGGTCAGGCAACCGGAGAGGATCGAGATGATGGTGAAGGAGACGGCGAAATTGGAGAAGCCCGACATCGTCCGGGAGAGCTCCTGGGCGTAGCCGAGTTCATGCAGCCGCTGTTCGTCCCCGACCGGTACTGCGGCGGCGGGGGAGGAGGGGGAGACGGGTACGGGCTCAGGTGACATGCGCACCTCCACTGGGGTGCGGACCGCTCAATGGTATGAGAGCAGCCCATTGGCGCACTATTGAGCCCGCCCCACGCGTGGCCGTCAAGGGTTCGCGAGGACAAGGCCGACTGCCCCGCGCTCCGGGCCACTGGGTGTGGCCGGGAGCACGGGGCAGCCGTGGCGGTGCCGGGATCAGTTGGGGAGGCTGGTCAGGCAGGGGTTCTGACTGTCCGAGAGGTACTGGGCGGCGAGGTCCGTGTAGTACTGGTCGTTGGGGTAGTAGGTCTTGTTGCTGAGGTAGGAGTCGGCGGTCTTGATGGTGGCGCCGCCGGCGTCGGTGGCGCTGCCGTCGGCGGACACGGCGGCGGCGAGGTTGACGACGCCGTCCTCGTGCATGCTCCCCGGAGCGGTGAAGGTGGACGAGGAGGTGCAGTTGGTGCCGCTGACGGTGTCGGCGAGCAGGGCCGTGTTGACCAGCTCCCGGGCTGCTTCCTGACTGGTGCTGAGCGCGGCGGCCGAGGGCGGGATGGTGGCGATGTAGACCGTGATGTACCCGGTCTGGCTGTTGAAGATCGGGTTGGGGTCGGGGTTCTCGACGTCGTCGTTGTAGTACGCGCCGCCGATGGAGGCGGCGAGCTGGGCGAGTTTGGTCTCGACCTGGCTCGCGCAGTCCGCCGCGGCGAGGGTGCTCGGGCAGGCGAGGAGGTCGCTGGTGCCGCTGGAGATGAGGACGGTGCGGACGTCGGCCTGCTCCAGGACGGCGCGGTCGACAGGGCCGGTGACGTTCTCCGGAGCCGTCGCGTCGCCTCCCGGGAGCAGGTTGTTGCCGGCCCCCCAGCTGTTGGTGCCGGCGTTGAGGATGCCGTAGCCGATCTGGTTGTTGTCGGCGGATCCGGCCACCATGGCGTCGGCGATCTGGTCGCTGAGGTGGTGCACTCCGTCCGATGTGGCGGTGTCGGAGTTGATGCTCTGGTCACCGTAGAGGACCAGGGCTCCGACGGTGTCGGGGGTGGAGACGTCGATCGCGGAGAGGTACGGGATACCGCCGAGGTCGGCGGTGGTGTAGTCGGCGGCGCTCGCGTCCCCGGTGTGGTCGGTGCCGTCGGTCGTGGTGGTGATGTAGACGGGGTTCTGCGCGGCCCCGTGGCCGGCCATGGGGCTCACGGTGCCGTTGATGTCCAGGCTGACCAGCAGGGTGGCCTGCGGGGAGGCAGCCAGGGTGACCGGGTCGCTGAGGGCATCGCTGCCGGCGGGCAGGGTGAGGCTGCTGCTGCCGGCGAAGGTGAGCGGGACGACGGAGCCGGTGGTGTTGGCACCGCCGGCGGTGGGGTCCTGCAGGGCGACGCTGGCGGCGTTGAAGGTGACCGGTGCCTTGCCGAGGGCGTTGGAGAGGTGGATCCGGAGCTGCTGGTTGGCGTCGTTGCCGATGCTGATCCGGGCCGGGATGCGCAGCGTCTGTCCGGAGACGCTGCCGTTGGCGGTGCCGGCCGTGTTGCTGACCCAGGTGGTGTCGTCGGCAGCCTCCCAGGTACCGGTGAAGTGGCTGCTGGTGCCGGCGCTGGTCCAGGTGCTGGAGGTGGGCCGCAGGCCCAGCCCCAGGATGTGCAGCGCGTTGGTGCCGGAGACGCCGAAGGAGACGGCGGGCAGGGCGATGCTCGCGATGGGCACACCGGGGCAGGCGACGGGCACGCTGAGAGCGTAGATGTGCAGCGGCGTGCTGGTCTGGGTGTTGTTGCTCTGGTTGCGGTGCGCCAGGGTCAGCGTCGCGCCGGTGCCACTGCCCGCGGACCAGTCCGGGACGGTGTCGATGGTGTAGCCCTGGCTGCTGGTGCTGTTGCAGCTGCCGTTGTAGGTGATGCTGCCGGTGGCCTCGGTGGTGGGTCCGCCGGTGGAGAAGGCGAGGAAGACCAGGGCGTCACCGGTGTCCACGGTCCCGCCGACGGGGGGAGTGGAGGTGCTGGTGGGCATGTCGACGGTCTGGCCGGAGGCGAGCATGTTGTCGCCCCAGGTGCCGCCGGTGGGGGCCAGGGTGATCGGGGCGCCGTCGACGGTGACGCTGCCGCCGCCGGTCGGCCAGCCGGAAGCGGTGAGGTCGGCGGTGTTGAAGCTGTCGCCGAGCCCGTCGGCATCGGCGGTGGTGACCGCCGCCGCAGTGGAGCCGTTGGCGGGTGTGTAGGTGCTGAACGCGGTGTTGTTCAGGCAGTTGGCGGTGCTGTTGATGGTGCAGGTGGTGATGGGGGACAGCCGCAGCAGGTCGATGCCGGCCTGGAAACCGGCCGAGGCGGAGTCCTGACCGGTGAGCGTCAGCGTCAGCGTGTGCACGCCCTGGTTGAGGGTGACGGGTTGGTTGCTGTTGTTCTCGGCGTAGCCGAAGTCCTCGTACTGCGTGGTCACGAAGGGACTGTAGGCGTCGAACGGGCTGCCGCTCTCGGTCAGCGCGACCGGTGCGGCCGTTCCGCTGTCCAGGACCAGGCTGTAGATGCCGTAGTCGGTGGCCTGGGTCAGGCTGGCGCCGATGTCCCAGTAGCCGGTGGAGGGGATGTCGAAGGAGAAGGTGGCAGTGTCGCCCTTGGCGACCTTGCCGCCGGTGGTCGTGTTGTTCGCGAGCATGCCCTGGTGGCCGTCGGCCCAGGTGATACCGGGCGAGCTGTTCTGGACGATGAGGTGGCCACCGGTGCTGGTGGTGGTCGCCGCCGGAACGCTCACGGTAGTGGTGATCCCGTTGACGGTGTTGGGGACGGAGTAGCCGTTGACCAGTTGGTCACCGTAGACGTAGGTGGGGGTGCTGGTGCCGGCGTAGAACAGGTACGAGGTCTCGACCGAGGCGGTGCCGGCGGTGTTGATCTCCTTCACGTACAGGGTGTGCGGACCAGCCGTCGTCACCGGGATGCTCAGCGTCGCGGTGCCGTTGGTCCCGGGCGCGACCCCCGCCGCGTTGTCGGCGGCGGCGAAGTACGTCGTCTTTGCCACGATCACCGTGCTGCTCGTCAGCGCGGTCGGCCCATTGGCGGTGTACTGGGTGTCCGACAGGTCGCTGTCGAGGGCGAACATGTAGCCGTTGATGGTGGTGGAGCGGTCGTTGTTGAGGACGAAGGTGCCGTGGGTCCCGGCCGGGGCGCCCTGCGCGCGAGCGGGGAACTGCACCGAGCTCACGGCCGGAGGCGTCGGCCTGGTGGTGTCAACGGTGAACTTCTGCGTGGGCGTCCAGTTGGCGGCCCACACGTTGGAGGCGTTCTCGGCGATGGCCTGCCAGGTGTAGGTGCCGTCGGCCAGGGTGGCTGTCTTGTACGGGCCGCCGTTGGCGCTGTACGGGCTGAGGTAGTAACCCACCATGGTGCCGGCGGAGTTGTAGACGTGGTAGTCCATCCGCAGCTTCTCACCGTCGCCGGCGCGCTCGAAGGCGGTGGCGGAGAGGGTCGGGGTGTTGTTCCAGGTGACGGTCTGGCCGAAGTCGGTACCGCTCGGTGTGAGCGTGGGGTCGCCGGTGCCGTTGGTCATCTGCGGCGCGAAGCTGTAGGTGACCGAGAGGCTGGCCCCGCCGCCGGTGGCGAACTGCTTCCACTGGGTGGGGTCGTTCATGTTCTGCGACTCGACCATCAGGGTCAGGCTGCCCCAGCCGTCCGCGGCGGCGGTCTGGATCCTGGACAGGACGTTGAAGGCCAGGTCGGGCGGGCTGACGTGGGAGCCGGTCCCGGTGGTGACGGGGCACGTCCCGGCCTCCTCGCTGGTGGGAGCAGTGCCCAGGGTCCCGGTCTGCAGCGCGGGTTCGTGCCCCCAGTACAGACCGGACGAGTTCCAGCCGCCCGGGTAGGCGGTGCCGTAGACCACGGCGGGGGTCATTGAGCAGGAGGCGGCCGAGAGCTGGACGATGCTCAGGGTGGCAGCGGAGATGACCGCGTGCTCGATGCCGCTGGTGTCCATCTGGTAGTAGGTGCGTGCCCGCTCGCCGTTTGCCTGGGGATAGTTGGCGTCCCAGCCCTCGCGGGCGTTGTTGTCCGGGTCGCTGGAGGTGGAGTTGTAGACGTTCCAGCCGTTGTCGGAGATCCGGGCCCAGTCCAACTGCCCGCCGGTCTTGTTCGTCCCGGTCCAGGACGGGTCGACGAAGACCGGGTAGTTCGTGGACTTCGCGTGCAGCAGGGCCTGGTCCAGGCCGAGGGTCTGACGGCCCTTCACGATGCCGACCTTGATCTTGGCCTGGTGCGCGCCCAGCCGGGTCGAGGCCGCGTGTTCTGCCAGCGCCGCCGTGCGTTGTGCGGTCGGCGTCGCCGCCGATGCGCCCAGGGCGGCGAAGGACGCCGCCTTGGTGGCCGGGGCCGGGGCTTGCGCCGAGGTGCTGCTGCTGTCCCACATCAGGGCGGTGTCACTGGTGAAGACGGGCTGCCCGGTCCTGGTGTCGACGGCCTGCGCGCCGCCGTCAGCCGTGCTGCTGAGGGTGACGCCGACGGTGGAGGTGCCCAGGGACAGGTTCTGCAGCTGCGGATCGGCAGCCGCAGCAGCCGACTTGAGGACCAGGACCGAGGTGTAGCCGGAGGGGTCCGCGGTCAACTGCAGGTCGACGTCGGGAAAGACGTTCGGATAGGTGGCTGTGTTGCCGGCGACCACGGGGGCCGGCAGGGCAGTGGGCCAGCTGAAGTCGAGCTTGTCGCTGCCCGAATCGAGGGTGGCCATGCCGGTGGTGCCACCGGGGGAGAAGCTGACCGGCGTGGTGGTGGCCGCTGGGGCCAGTGCGCCGTGCTGCAGGCTCAGGGTCGTGTCGATCGGTACCCAGGTGCCGTTCCGCTGGACGCGCTGGGGCATGGAGGACACGGTCCGGGTCAGCGTGCCGTCGGGGTTGGCCTGAACCAGGGTTCCGGTGCCGGTGAGCGAGTCGACGGTGACCGGCTGTCCGGTCGCCGCGGCTCGCTGGAGCGCGGCGCTGACCGGGTCGGTGGGCGTGCCGGCGGACGCGCTCGGGGCGCTGTTGGCGGCCGAGGTGTGCCCGGGGGCGTGCCCGGGCGTCGCGCTGCTGGAGCTGGCGGAGCCGGGCGTCGCCGCGGGCGCGGGCGATGCCTGGGTGAGCGTAGCCGCCGCCAGGAGCGCGGCCAGGGCCACCGCTCCGGGGCGCAGCCGCCGTTGCTGGATGGTCATGGTGATGGGACTTGCCCTCTCCCCGTGGGTGGCGGGTCCCACCTCGGGCCCCGCATCGAGGGCATTGTGTGCGGGGCGCGCGGCGCAGGTCCATTGATGACGGACCGTCGCCCGCTGCTGTGATGTCGCTTTATGACGTAATAGCAGCAAATCTTGCGTGCCAATGATCAATCTGTGATCTATGTTTGACCACTCTTTGACTTTGGTGAGGGGCTACTGGTTCTAGCGTGATCGACTGTCGCGCCGCGGATCGCCACGGCGCGGCTGGGTTACGCCTGGGGGCACGAACGTTGTGAGCCTGTGGGCGCGTATCGGGGAGGGGACCGCGCACCATGGTGCGAGTCACACGTTGGGGACGCGTCGGAGTTGGGGGCACGCGGCGGATCATCCGTAGTGCGGCCGTGGTGATGGTAGGAGCCCTGGCCTTCGGCGGACTGGTGCCTACGGGCATTGCCTCCGCCGCGTCGGCGGCAGGGGTGCACTATGCGGCCCCCGCCGTGCCCAAGGACAAGATCATCCCCTTCACCCACGCCACCCCGCGGAGCACGCCCCGCCCCAAGGCGCCGGCGCCGTTCGACCCGACCGGCCACACGGCGCTGCCGACGGCGGGCACCGCGGTGGTGAACCTTGGCACCACCGCCGCGAAGGCCCCGGCGGTCGGGACGGCCGTCGAGCACCAGGCCGGGACGCTGCCGGTGTGGCTGACTCCGGCGAAGTCCGGCGGTGGCGCCGCCCAGGTCAAGGTCACGGTGGCCGGCCAGGCGACCGCGAACGCCGCAGGAGTCCACGGCGTACTGATGACCCTTCAGGCCCAGGGTGTGGGTGGGAAGGTGGGGGTTCGGGTGGACCCGTCCTCCTTCCGCTTCGCCTACGGCGGTGATTTCGCCGCCCGCCTGCACCTGGTCGAACTGCCCGCCTGCGCCCTGACCACGCCGGCGCTGCCGGCCTGCCAGAAGCAGACTCCACTGGCGGCCGGCGCCGCAGGTCCGCAGTCCGCTCAGGTCACCCTGCCCGCGATGGGGGCAACAGGGGCGACGGCTGCCCTGAGGTCCGCCGCCGGGGCGAAGTCGGCGATGGCCGGGGAGATGGTGCTGGCGGACACCTCCGGTGCCGGCGGCTCCTCCGGCAACTACGGTGCCACCAGCCTGTCGGCCGGCGGAACCTGGTCGAACTCGGGCAACTCCGGTGGTTTCGAGTACTCCTATCCCATCTCCACCCCGCCGGCGGTCGGCGGTCTGTCCCCGCAGGTCAACCTGGACTACAGCTCTGCCTCGCAGGACGCCCGCACCGAGGGGACCAACAACCAGTCCTCCTGGGTCGGTGACGGGTGGGACACCAACGAGAACTATGTGGAGCGGACCTACGAGTCCTGCTCGGACGACTCCTCGCTCTCCTCGGTGGTCCCGGCCAACGACGGGGACGAGTGCTGGGACGGGCAGCAGTTGACGCTCTCGCTCAACGGGACCTCGACCGCGATCGTCGATGACAACGGGACGCTGCGGCTCGCGCAGGACTCCTCGACCACCTCGGTGCAGATGCTGACCGGGGCTAGCAACGGGACGGCCGACGGGGAGTACTTCGAGGTCATCGAGTCCGGAGTCCAGTACTACTTCGGCATGAACCACCTCCCCGGCTGGACCACGGGCGACGCCGCCACCCAGTCGGCGTGGACGGTGCCGGTCTACGAGGCCCACTCGGGGGTCTCCGCCTGCCCCTCCGCGATCACGTTCGCCCCCACCTCGTGTGTGCTCCCGTGGCGGTTGAACCTCGACTACGTGGTGGACACCCACGGCAACGCGATGGCGTACTACTACACGCCGGAGACCGACTACTACGGCGCGGACATGGCCAACACGGCCGTGGCCTACACCCGGGGCGGGACACTGACCCGGATCGACTACGGGATGACCTCCTCCAGTATCTATTCGGCCACGGCTCCTGAGCAGGTGCTGTTCGACGCCACCGCCGAGCGCTGCATATCCGGGGTGCCGGTCGCGGCGAACACCTGCGCCGACTCGCAGTTCACCACGGCCAATGCCTCCTACTGGCCGGACGTGCCGATCGACCTGGACTGCGCGCAAGGGTCCTCCTGCACCAACCACGGACCCTCGTTCTGGTCCCGCAAGCGACTGACGCAGATCACCACCCAGATCCAGTCCGGCGGCAGCACCCAGCAGGTCGACAAGTACGCCCTCACCCAGTCCTTCCCCAACAACGGCGACAACGCCCCCACGCTGTGGCTGGACAGCATCCAGCACACTGGCCTGGACACCTTGGGCGGCACGACGACGGCCACGCCGCCGACGCCCTCGGTCAGCTTCGACCCGCCGCAGCAACTCGCCAACCGGGTCGGCACGATCCCGAACATGCCGCTGATGTACCACAACCGGATCGGCACGATCACCTCCGAGACCGGCGCGCAGACCACGGTCACCTACAGCACCCCGGACTGTTCGAGCGTGCCGGCCTACAACCCCGCCGACCCGACCGACACCGCGGCCCAGGGCTTCGCCTCGACCAACACCACCGACTGCTTCCCCGTCTACTGGACCCCGGCCGGTCAGTCCGTGCCCTGGCTGGACTGGTTCTACACACATCCGGTGCAATCGGTGGAGTCGACCGACCCGCACAACACCTACGCCGACGGCAGCTACCCGGAGACGCTCACTTCCTACAAGTACTCGGGCCCGGCCTGGCACTACGACGACAATCCGGTGGTCAAGGCCAAGAACCGCACCTGGGGCCAGTTCCGCGGCTTCGCCGAGGTCGACACCATCACCGGTGACCCCACGGTCTTCCACAAGACGAACGGGGTGAAGGTCTACGACCAGCAGACGCTGACCAAGGCCTACTACTTCCAGGGCATGAACGGCGACACTCTGCCCGATTCCGGCGTCCGCGCGGTTCCGGACCTCACCAGTCACGACGGCAGCAACGTCAGCGTCGCCGACAGCGACCCCCTGTCCGGGGAGGTGTTCGAGAGCGACACCTATACCAACGCCACCAGCAATGTCCTCGACCAGGCCACGGTGACGGTGCCCACCATCATCGGCCCCACCGCGTCCCAGGCACTGACCGGCCTGCCGAACCTGACTGCCAACATGGTTCGCAGCGCAAAGGTGCTGACCCGGGAGGCTGTCTCCTACGGCTGGCGGCAGGGCGAGTCGGACGCCTTCTACAACACCGTACTTGGTCAGGACACCACCGGCATGCCGGTCCAGGTCGACGACCGCGCGGAGGTTGCCGCCACCGGCAATCACACCCGTTGCACCTTCTACAACTACCTCAGCAATTCCGCGGCCCTGCTCGTCCTGCCGGCCGAGGTGATCACTACCGACCAGGACTGCGCCACGGCCGGAGCCACGCCGAGCGGGAACCTGCTCTCGGACAGCCGGACCTCTTACGACCACCTTGCGTTCGCCACCGACAGCACCACCTGTGGCGGCAGCATGTGCGACGAGCCGCTGCCGACGGTCGGCGACCCCACCGAGGAGCAGCAGGCGTCGGCCGCGAGCGGTGCCACCGCCACGGCGTTCGTCACCGAATCCTCGACGAACTACGACTCCTACGGCCGAGTGGTCTCCACCACCCGTACCCCTGCCTCGACCGATCCCAACGGATCGAGCCTGGCACAGACCACGCAGACGCTCTATTCCCCCGCCGCCGGAGCACCACCCACCAGCGTGATGACCGACATCCAGGTCACCGCGGGGACCGCCTGCCCCACGTTGACCGCAGCCACGACCTCGTCGGCCGCCTGCCAGGTCAGCAGCGAGACCCTTGACCCCGCTCGGGGTCTGGCGGTGGCGAAGGTCAACGCGGCCGGACTGAAGACCACGATGGTCTACGACGGGCTCGGCCAGCTCACCTCGATGTGGCTGCCCAACGAGAGCCAGAGCGCCGGAGCACCGGCGAGCACGACGTACAGCTACACGGTCTCGCAGACCAGTCCGAACATCACCGCGACCAACACCCTGCAGGACAACGGGAGCTACTCCACCAGCGAGACGCTCTACGACGCGATGCTGCAGCCGATCCAGACCCAGGCCACCGCGGAGAACAACAGCACGCTCGTCTCGGACACGCAGTACGACTCGCACGGCTGGACCGTGTCGACCGACAACTCCTACGCCGTCGCCGGCAGCCCGGACAACATCCTGGCCTCCACGTCCGGCCTGTCGATGCCCGACACCACCGTCACCGACCACGACGGCATGGGCCGGGACACCGAGGTGACGGAAGAACACGACGGAGTCGGCACCTGGGTCACCGAGACCGCCTACACCGGTGACACGACCACGACCCTGCCGAGCATTCCCTACATCAACGGGGTCCTGAGCACCACAGCCCCCGCCGGTGCGGTGGCGACCAGGACGACGACCGACGCCCGCGGTGAGACCACGGAACTGGACCAGTACACCACCTGGCCCAGCATGACCGGGTCGGCGACGGCAGGCTTCACCGCTGCCAAGAGCGCCATGAATGCGACCTACTACACCTATTCGGCTGCCGGCAAGCAGATTGCGGTCTCCGGCCCGGACACCTCCCAGTGGAGCTACAGCTACGACCTGCTGGGTCGCAAGACAGCGCAGGACGACCCCGACGCCGGCAACCTCGGCTACGTCTACGACGACGCCGGAAACCTGGTCTCCACGACCGATGCCCGGGGCATCCAACTCGACTACACCTATGACCTGCTGGGCCGCAAGCTGACCGGGGCCGATGCCTCGACGACCCCCGCCTTCGAGTTCGCGTCCTGGGTGTACGACACCTTGCAGATCGGCCAGCCGACCTCCTCCACGAGCTACGTGTCCGGGGTGGCCGGCGGCTACACCGAGGCGGCGACCGGCTACACCAGTCTGGGCAAACCCAGCGGTACCAAGCTCACCCTCCCGGCCTCCGAGGCCCCGCTGCCCAGCAGCTACACCACGAGTTACACCTACACGGCCAACGACCAGTTGCTGTCCTCGCAGACCGACCCGCGCACCACCGGCATGGCCGGCGAGACGGTCAACTACCAGCGGGACGCGCTCGGCAACCCCACGGTCACCTCCTCCAGCCTGCAGACCTACATCGGCGGGACGGACTACACCAACTACGGCGAGCCCTCCCAGGTCATCTACGGGCCCACCAACAACACCGCCAGCGCCACGTACACCTACGACGACCAGACCCGGCGGCTGACCGACACGCTGATATCCCGCACCCAGGCCCCGGGGCCCGCCGTCGACAACACCAGCTACACCTACGACGCGGCTGGGAACCTGACCTCGGACGCAGACCAGCAGTCCGAGACCGGAACCACCGTCACCGACCTGCAGTGCTACGCCTACGACACCCTCGACCGGCTGACGAGCGCCTGGACCGCCAAGGCCGACTGCGGCACCAGCCCGGCAGCGGGCAGTAGCGTGTCCACAGCCGCAGGCAGTTACTGGCAGGCCTTCAGCTACGACGCCATCGGCGACCGCAGCACCGAGACCGACTACAACACCACGACCGGCGTCGGCACGACGACCCACTACATCGACGGCTGCACCACCGCCTGCAACAGCAGCGGGGCCCAGCCCCACACCCTGACCTCGACCACGGGTGGGACCACGCCCACGGCCTTCACCTACGACGCCGACGGCAACCTCGTCAGCCGTACCCCCACCAACGGCACCGGCAGCGGACAGAAGCTCGTCTTCAACGACGAGGGTGGTCTCGCCGAGGTCGACACCACCAACAGCAGCGGGGCGACCACCGCCAAGACCAGTTATGTCTATGACGCGGACGGCACTGAGCTCATCCGACGGGACCCCGGCCAGACCACCCTGTTCGCCGGGGACACCGAGATCGTCGTCGACACCGCCGTCAGCCCCAACACCCTCCTCGGGGCGCTGCGCAGCTACACCGCCGGCGGCACCGGCAACCTCGTCGCGGTCCGTTCCAGCCTCCCCGGCGGCGGCCTGGACTACGAGTTCACCGACCCGCACGGCACCGCCACCCTGGAGATGGACGCCACCACACAGAAGGTGGCCCGTCAGGAGTTCACTCCGTACGGCGCGCCCCGTGCCAGTGCCAACTCCACCACGTGGATCGATCCAACCCGCAGTTTCCTGGACAAACCCCAGGACCCGGCCACCGGCTACACCGACGTCGGCGCCCGCAAGTACGACCCCACCCTCGGCCGGTTCATCAGCGATGATTCACTGCTTGAGGTCAACGATCCGCAGGAGATGGGCGGATACACCTACTCCGCGGACAACCCGACGACCGACAGCGACCCTTCGGGGCTGTACGTGGAGGGCCCCGACGGGTGCGTAGGCAGCCCCCAGGCCGTTGACGCCTGCGAGGGCAGGCAGGAAGGGGCGGACGCCGCGGCTGCGGCTGCGGCTGTCGGAACCGGCGGAGCCGGAGCAGTGGGAGGAGGGACCCTCCCGGGGCGCTACGGGAACAAGACGACGCGTCACGACCAAGCGCGCGACCGGGCGATCGTGGAGATACTCGCGCAAGCAAAGGCCTGGGGGATCGTGGATCTGCAGATCCTTACCTCCATGCGCATCACCGGTGCCAACAAGGCGATCATGCGCCCGGGTAAGAATCCCCTCCACGACGGAAGCTACGGAGTTCCCGACATCCTCGCCTTCGATCCCGCCGACAAGGTCTACTACGTGTGGGAAGTGAAATCAGCAGGTGAGGCCGCGAAGGCCGTGCCCGAAGCCATGTGGTATGTCAACCGCATGCGGGCCAACGG
This sequence comes from uncultured Actinomycetota bacterium, assembly GCA_963743515.1. Lineage (GTDB taxonomy): Bacteria > Actinomycetota > Actinomycetes > Streptomycetales > Streptomycetaceae > Streptacidiphilus. Next base: position 158,036 of record CAVUQN010000018.1, on the reverse strand, counting down.
CCTCAATGCGGTTGCCGGTTGGGCCATCGGCGGCCCCTACAGCGTCGGCAACGGAGACGGTGTCGTCGGTCCCGCGCCGGGTGCGGTGATTTATGGGCGGCCGAACCAGCGGAAATATCAGAAGGCCGCCGGCAACCTCATTGCCACCGCTGCGCAGACGCAGGCCGCCACCCTCCCCGATCCCACGCCCGGAGCGGTTCCCGGCCCCTATGCGGGGACGGCCTACCAGCCGGGACTGGGGGTGGTTCCGGAGGCCAGTAGCGGTATCGGTATGACCCCGGAAGTAGTGGTTGGTGGCTTGGTAGTCGGGGCGGGTATCCTGCTGTCCGGCGGATCCGAGGCCGTTGCGACCGCGGCAACGGTTTCTGCGGCCGCGGGTTTCGGACTCGCCGCCTAGCAGTGGACGATGCTTCAGGAAGGCTGACGTCATGAACCATCTGGATTCCTTCGTGCGGGACTGGGTCTCGCCGGTCATGAAGGAGGCCGGGTACAGGAAGAGCGGCAACCTTTTCCGCCGCACTTCCGACGATGGCAGCTCAGCCTTCCTGCAGTTCTCCTCGTACCGTATCGATGAGAATGCAACCGTGTTCGAGGTCGAATTCTTCATCGTTCCGATCTCGTACTGGAAATGGCTCAACCGGGACCTTGAGAGCCTGCCGAAGATGAACGGGGCCGGGGCGTTCGTTTCGGAGCGCGTGTTCCCGCCCGACGAGCTGGCCCATACGGTCGACGGGGCCGTCCGTTTCCGCTACCGGTGGGCCTTCTCCACCGACGCGACGCGAGCGGCCTGCGGCAGCGAGCTGGTATCCCGGCTCCGCGACTCGGTCCTGCCGAAGCTGGAGGCGCTGCTCGACGGCCCGGCCCTCCTGGCCGAGGTCGCCCACCCGACCCCGCCGATGATTCTGCTGGTCGAGCGGGAAATGGCGGAGATTCTGTTGCGGATCGACGACGCCCCCGACGGCTACATCGAGGAGCGGATCCAGCGGCTCAAGAACCTGGACCACATGCGGGGCTTCGTCTCCTGGGTCTCGGTCCGACCGGGCAGCTGAGGAACGGCGTCGGCTCCGCCGCATTGGGCGGCGGAGCCGACGGTGGGTCAGGGCCGAGACGGCGCGGCGTCAGAAGAAGCGCAGGGCCCGCTTGACGGGCTGGAGCACGTCGTTGCTCCGCTCCTCGCCGGCCTCGGCGGGGGCCGTGGCGGCCACCGCTGCGGCGGTCAGCTCCGGCTTGGTCAGCGACGGCGGGGCCGGGGCCGGGCTGGGGGCCGGGGCCTCGGTGCGGGTGTCGGCGTGCGGGAGCAGGGCGATGACCGCGTCGCGCTGCTCCGGCGGGGTCTCCTCGTCCAACGGGTCCGGCGTCGCCGGGACCTGGAGCCGGACCGGCGGGTGGTTGCCGAGCCGGGCGTAGCCGCGCCCGGGCGGCGTGTGGCTGGACGGGGTGATGTCGAGCGGCGCGCCGAGGACGTCCATGGCCAGGTCTGGGTCGAGCGGTCCGAGGACCACCCGGGCCCGGGTGGCGCTGCGCAGCGTCGGCCGGAGCCGGTCGTAGGCGTCCAGGTACTCGGCGACGACGACGGTGACATGGGCGTTGCGGCCGTGCCGCAGCGGGGTCTCCAGCAGGTCCTGCGGGTCCGGCTTGCCCTCCGCCTGGGCCAGCTCGCTGAGCTCGGCGGGGTGGTCGAGCAGCAGCCAGAGCGGGCGGACCGCGTCCGGCGGCGGCGTGGCGCCGGTGCGCTTGGCCAGGTTGTGGGCGCCCAGTCGGCGCTGGGTCTCGTTGGCCGCCCACTCCAGCGCGGCCAGCGCGCCGTGCAGGCTGGTCTCCACCGTGTAGACGCCGGGCCGGCCGACCAGGCAGGCGTGCTCGCCGGTGCCGGCCCCGTCGAGGACGACGATGTCCGCGTAGGGCAGCACCTGCAGGGCCAGCGAGCGGAGCAGGCTGGAGGTGCCGTGGCCGTGGGCGCCCAGGGCCAGCAGGTGCGGCTCGGCCGAGCGCGGCCCGGTCCGCCAGAGCACCGGCGGCTGGTGCGCGGTCCCGCTGCCCTGGTGCACCGGGATCATCCGGTTGGTGCTGGCGGTGTCGGTGAAGCCGAGGACCAGCTCGTTGTGGGCGGTGACGAAGCGCTGCGCGGTGATGTCCACCGGCAGCGGCGGGAGCGCGGCCACCTGGAGGCGGTTGGTCTCCTCGTCCCAGGTGAAGCGGTACTCGCGGCTGCGCCCGGCCTTGCTGTGGATCACGTGCTCGACCCGGGCCCGGGCGTGCGGCTCGGTGTCGGTGAAGTAGGCGGGGTAGCGCAGGTCGAGCGAGGCCAGCCGGCCGTCCGCGTCGAACTCCCAGCTGCTGAAGGCGTCCTTGAAGTCGCCGCCGTGGGCGTAGATCGGGTTCGGGTCGGACTCGTGCACCAGGTAGGGGGTGAGCGCGGTGTAGATCGCTCCCAGCTTGAGGTGCGTGGTGTCCGGCGCGGGCTCGGCGGCGGGGGCCTTGTTCCGGCCGACCCAGGCGGCGCTGGCCATCAGCGCCAGCAGTGCGAGCAGCGGCCCGTAGGGGAGCAGGGCGACCGCCGCCCCGATGGCCACGGTCAGCAGCAGGGTGGGGCCGCGCTTGTCCTTGGGCGTGTCGTTCCACTTCTGCACGACCCAGCGGCTGTGGGAGCGCAGCCCGCGGCCGATCGTGATCAGTGGGCCGAACATGTCGGTGGCGTGGTCGCCGGCGGTGCGTGCGATATCCCGCCCGCGGGCGAGATGTTCGGTGAAGGTCATCGGTTCTCCGGCGGCGGTGCTGGGACGGCGGTGCTGGGCAGGTGGTGCGGGTGGCACCGAGGGGACGGGTTCGGCTGGTGGCGCGGGGCGGAGCCCCGCGTCAGAAGTGCAGGCCGCCGAGGAGGCTGGCGACGCTCGCGCCGCCGGCCTTGATGCTCGGGGCGATGGCCGTGCCGGCCAGGTAGAAGCCGAACAGGGCGGACACCAGGGCGTGCGAGGCCTTGAGGCCGTCCTTGCGGAAGAAGAGGAAGACGACGGTGCCGAGCAGAACGACTCCGGAAATGGAGAGGATCACGGGGAACTCCTCAAGCTGTCGGGACGGACCGGCCCGGGGGGACTGGTCGGGCCGATCCAGGCATTCTCACAGAATGTATCTCAACGGTGACAAAAAGTAAGATGATGGCATAGTGCGCAAACGGGTGGTTCTACTGCTCCGACCTGCAGGGCGGCCGTGCGGCGCCCCGTCAGCGATCGTGTACCGGGCCCCCGCCGATCCGGCCGACGGCGCGCGGCACGTTCGCCCGTACGGGTGTCTCCCGGCCCCCACAGCGACCGCATGCCGGACAGGCTCTGTCCGCCGGCCCCGCCCCCGCCTACGGTGCCGCTATGGAAACCGAGCCCCGGTGGCACTTGGCGCAGGTGAACGTCGCCAGGATGCTGGAACCTCTCGACAGTCCGCTGCTCGCCGACTTCGTCGCCGCCCTCGACCCGGTCAACGACCTCGCCGACAAGTCCGACGGCTTCGTCTGGCGGCTGCAGGACGAGACCGGTGACGCCACCTCCGTCCCCGTCTTCGGCGATCCCTCGCTGATCGTCAACCTCTCCGTCTGGCGCGACCACGCCGCGCTGCGCGCATTCGTCTACGACGAGCAGCACCGGGCCCTGCTGCGCCGCCGCCGGGAGTGGTTCGCCCGGCCGACCGAGGCGGACACCGCACTCTGGTGGGTGCCCGCCGGGACGCTGCCCACGGTCGCGGACGCGGAGGAACGGCTGACGGCGCTGCGCGAGCGCGGGCCGGGGCCCTTCGCGTTCTCCCTCGCCGAACCGCTGCCGGCGCCGACCGGTCCGGCAGAATGACGTCGCCGTCCACACCCGTGGCGGCGCAGGAACAGCAAGCAGGAAGGACCGGGATGAGTGACGCTGCGGGGTCGGACGAGATCGACCCAGGGGTGCTGGAGCTCGCCGGGCGGGTCTTCGACGCGGCCCGGAGCGGGGACGCCTCCGCGCTGGCCGGCTACCTCGACGCCGGGGTGCCGCCCAACCTGTGCAACGACCGCGGCGACACCCTGGTCATGCTTGCCGCCTACCACGGCCACGCCGACGCCGTCCGGGCCCTGCTGGAGCGCGGCGCGGAGGTCGACCGGCCGAACGACCGCGGACAGACCCCCTTGGCCGGTGCGGTCTTCAAGGGCGAGGACGACGTCATCGACGCCCTGCTCGACGGCGGCGCGGACCCGTTCGCCGGGCAGCCCTCGGCCTTCGTCACCGCCCAGATGTTCCAGCGGACCGCCCTGCTGGAGCGGTTCGGACCGCGCTGACCAGCCCGGATAGCATGGCGCCATGGACACCTCCGCCATCGACGCCATCGATGCCATCGACATCCGAGCCGTCGGCTACCGTCACCCCGATGCCCAGCGCCTGATCGGCGAGGTGCAGCAGGAGTACGTCGTCCGCTACGGCGACATGGACGCCACCCCGGTCGACCCGGAGGAGTTCGAACCGCCGCACGGCCTCTTCGTGGTCGCCTACGACCAGCAGGGCACGCCGGTGGCGACGGGGGCCTGGCGGGCCCGCGAGGGCACCGAGCCCGGCCTCGCCGACGGCGACGCCGAGCTCAAGCGGATGTACACGGTGCCGAGCGCGCGCGGGCGCGGCCTGGCCCGGCGGATGCTCCGTCACCTGGAGGCGGAGGTCCGCCGGGCCGGCCGGCGCCGGATGGTGCTGGAGACCGGGACAGAGCAGCCCGAGGCGCTGGCGCTCTACGCCTCCGAGGGCTACCTGCCGACTGAGCGGTTCGGCATCTACCGGGATGACGAGCAGTGCATCTGCCTGGCGAAGCCGCTGACGGACGGCTGACCGGTGCGGGCCCGGATGGGCTAGCAGCGGCGGTGCCGGGCCGGTGCCGCGACGGAGACTGGGGCCACGGCCGGACGTCGGACGTCGGCGACCGGTACGGCTCCGAGAGAGGTCTCCGCATGTCCCGTCTGAACCGCAAGGATCTCGGCCTGCTGGCGCTGCGCCTGGCCACCGGCGGCGTGCTGGTGGCGCACGGCACCCAGAAGCTCTTCGGCTGGTTCGGCGGCGGCGGTCTGGACGCCACCGCCCAGGCGATGGAGCACATGGGCTTCACCCCCGGTCGGCAGAGCGCGCTCGCGGCCGGTGCCGGCGAGGCCGGTGGCGGCGCGCTGCTGGCGCTCGGCCTGGCCACCCCGGCGGCCGGTGCGGCCGCAGCCGGGACCATGGTCGGCGCGGTCTCGGTGCACCAGCCCAACGGCTTCTTCGCCATGGGCGGCGGCTACGAGTACCCGGCCTTCCTCGGCCTGAGCGCCGCGTTCCTCGGCGTCACCGGTCCTGGCCGCTACTCGCTCGACCATCTGACCCGGCACTGCTTCAACCGCACCGCCTTTGTCCTCATCGCCTTCGCGGCCAGCGCGGTCGCCGCGACCGTGGTGGTGGCGGGCCGCAGCGCCCCGGTCCCGCCGGTCGCCGGCCCGGACCCGGACGGCCCCGACGAGGACGGCGGGGACGAGGGCGGTGACCTGGCCGGGGTCTGACCGTGCGTCAGGCGCGGTTCGGCGCGAGCCTCCGGCGCAGGTGCTCCAGCAGCGCCGTCCCGTCCGGCCCGGCGAACCACTCGGCGTGGCCGACCAGGTAGGCGTACGCCAGCTCCGCGTTCTCCGCCGAGCCGGTGATCCCGTGGAAGTAGCCCAGCTCCGACAGCGCGAACTCGGCGTGGACCAGCGGCAGCAGCCGGGGCAGCGCCTCGGCCTCGGCCCGGTCGAGCGGGCGGACCGAGGCGTAGCCGTCGAGCAGCGCGTCGAGCTGGTCCAGCCGGACCGGGAAGCCCGGCTCCAGCCACTGGACGACGTTGCGCTCGACGGCGGTGGCGAGGTCGTGCACCGCCGTGGTGCGGTCGCTCAGCCCGAAGTCCAGCACCGTGGCCACCTCGGCCTCCGGCCCCTCCCCGGTCCACAGCAGGTTGGAGGCATGCCAGTCGTTGTGCGTCCACAGCGGCTCCAGTCCTCCCAGCAGCGGCGCCAGCCGGCGGTGGAGCGGCAGCAGGACCGAGGCCACGTCCGCCCGCCACGGGCGGTCCGCCAGCGCCTCGGCCAGGGCCGGGCGGTCGGCGAGGTACCGCTCCAGCGCGGGCAGCGGATCGGCGGCGGCGAAGACCGTGAAGGAGGACACCAGCGGCTGCACCGCGCGCCGGGGCGCGTCGTAGCCGACCGCCGCCAGGTGCAGCCGGGCCAGCGCGGCGCCGGCGGCGCGGGCGTGGCCGACGGCGGTGAACGGCGACCAGGACAGCGCGTCCCGGTAGAGGTCGAGACCGGCGCCGGTGCTGTGGACCTCGTAGACCCACTCGCCGAGCTGCGGCGCGGTCCCGCCGTCCTCGGCCGGGAGCACCTCCACCACCGGCGCGCCGCGCTCGCGCAGCCGGGCCAGGAAGGCGTGCTCCTCGGCGAGCCCGGCCGGGCGGCGGACCGAGACATGGTGCCGCTTCACGAACAGCGTGCGCCCGGGCCCCGACTCGACCAGGGCGGCGGCCGAGAGCGGACGCGGGCTGCGCCAGAGCACCCGGACCGGCGCCCGGCCGCGGCCCGGGTAGCGGCCGAGCAGGTCGGCGACCTCGGCCCCGGTCAGCGGCGGCCAGTCCGGGTCGACCGGCTCGGTGCCCATGCCGTGGGCGAGCAGCTCCGGGCCGGTGCCGGACTGCTCGGAGAGCTCGACGGGGGTCGCGCCGCTCATCGGATCCGCCTGCCTCTCCGCCGGTAGGGGACCGTCCCCGACCGCGCAAGATCCAGTATCGGCCCGACCGGGGTCGGCGACCCGGCCGGGGGTGATGCCCGCGCCTGCGGCGTCCATGCCTGCGGGTCGGTACTTCTTGGCCGGGGGCCGACGATTCGGCGTCGCACTCTTCCGTAAAGATAAGATTATCGCCCCATAGAATATCGCCATATTGTGTCGTTGTTCGTTTTCGATCGGTCCGCCGGGACTGCGAAGCGAAATCGCTGGGCGGGACAGCGGACAACGGCCCGGAGGCGGCGGTCGCCCGCGCCGGCGGGCAGTCAGACCTGGCTCAACCTGCCTGCTCTGCCCGGCTGGTGGTGAGTTTCGCGGCGCACGCCCCAGCCCGAGCCGGTGCGCCGGGCGCAGTGATTATCGGTAGTGCCGAATGTGGTTCATTCGGGGGACCCCGGGAAATCCATACCCCCGGAAGCCTTGGCGGCCATGGGGGAGGGATCCGATCGGCGTGCTGCACAACCTGCCCCGAGACAGCCAAGACTGCCCCGATGTAGCCCTTCGTCCCACTGAGCTCGTGTCTCTTCTCGCGACAAGGAAAAGCCGTGACTGTCACTCAGGATTCGCCCGTGCTCGCCAGCCCCTACCAGCAATCCGTCGCCGACTACTGGAACGCGGAGCGGAACCCCGTCAACCTTCGTCTCGGTGACGTGGACGGGACCTACCACCATCACTACGGCATCGGCGATGTGGACTGGTCGGTCCTCGACGGGCCAGAGCAGGGCGCCCAGGAGCGGACTCACGGCGGAGATGCACCGCCTGGAGTGCGCCCAGGCCGACCTGCTGGTCAGCTACCTCGGCGGGGTCCAGCCCGCCGGACCGCGTCATGGACGCCGGGTCGGGCCGCGGCGGCACGAGTTTCGTCGCCAACCTGCGGTACGGCTGCCGGGTGGACGGCGTGTCGATCTCCGAATCCCAGGTGGCTTTCGCCAACGAGCAGGCCAGCAAGCGCGGGGTCGACGACAAGGTCCGGTTCCACTTCAAGAACATGCTGGACACCGGGTTCGAGACGGCATCGCTGCGCGGCGATCTGGAACAACGAGAGCACGATGTACGTCGAACTGTCGCTGCTGTTCGCGCGAGCATTCGCGACTGCTCGCGCCGCGGCGGCAGGTACGTCACCATCACCGGCTGCTACAACGACACCTACGGGCTGCCGTCGCGGGCGGTCAGTCAGATCAACGCGCACTACATCTGCGACATTCACCCGCGTAGCACGTACTTCAAGGCGATGGCGGCGAACCGCCTGGTGCCGATCTCCGTCATCGACCTCACCGCGGCGACCATCCCGTACTGGGAGCTGCGCGCCAAGTCATCGGTCGCCACCGGCATCGAGGAGGCCTTCCTCGACGCCTACAAGGGCGGCAGCTTCCAGTACCTGCTGATCGCCGCCGACCGGGTCTGACGCACCGGCGCCCGGTGCTCCGCCGTCGGCGGGGCACCGGGCGCCGGCCTTTGATCAGGCTCTGCGGCGGGCCACTTCGACGTTCTCCAGGACGCCGAGCGCGTCCGGCACCAGCACGGCCGCCGAGTAGTAGGCGCTGACCAGGTACGACATGATCGCCCGTTCGTCGATGCCCATGAACCGGACGTTGAGGCCGGGCTCGTACTCGTCCGGGATGCCGGTCTGGAGCAGCCCGACCACGCCCTGGTCCTGCTCGCCGGTGCGCATCGCCAGGATGGAGGAGGTCTGGCCGCGGTCCGACCGGGATCTTGCCGCAGGGCAACAGCGGCACGCCGCGCCACGCCGGGCACGCGCGTGGCCGTCGACGTTGACGCCGGTCGGGGTAGATCCCGCGTCGGTTGCACTCGCGGCCGAAGGCGGCGATCGCCTTGGGGTGCGCGAACAGCAGCCTGGTGCTCGGCGCAGGCTGAGCAGGTCGTCCAGGTCGTCCGGCGTCGGCGGGCCGGAGCGGGTGCTGATGCGCTGGCCGTAGTCCGCGTTGGGCAGCAGCCCGAACTCGCGGGTTGTTGACCAGCTCGTGCTCCTGGCGCTCGCGCAACGCCTCGACGGTCAGCCGCAGCTGCTGCTCGATCTGGTTCATCGGCGTCGTTGTAGAGGTCGGCGACCCGCGAGTGCACCCGCAGCACGGTCTGGGCGACGCTCAGCTCGTACTCGCGCGGGGCGAGTTCGTAGTCGACGAAGGTGCCCGGCAGGTCGGGCTCGCCGCTGTGCCCGGCGGTCAGGTCGATCTCGGCCTCGCCCTTGCGGTTGACCGGCCTGGCGCCGGCGCTCCAGGTGCGCCGGCGAGCGCGGCCTGCAGCGCCTCGGAGCGCTCGGCCAGCTCCTCGAACGCCCGGCGCGGGCAGCGCGAGCAGGGTGCCGGCCGTCGCGCCGCGCGCAGCGTGCCCGTCCCAGGTGGCGTCCGGTCGGCCGAGCACCTCGTCGCCGAGGTGCTCGCCGTCCGCGTGCACGCCGCAGGGCGGTGGCCGCGCCGTAAGTGGCGCCGGTGCCGACCCGGTCGACCTTGCCGTGGGCGATCAGCAGCACCTCGTCGATCGGCGCCCCGGCCTCGACCAGGACCTCGCCGGCCTCGAACTCGCGCGGTGGCGAACCGCGTCGGCCAGCTCCGCCAGCACCGCCTCGTCCTCCGAGTCCGCGCAGGACCGGCAGTTCGCGCAGCGTGGGCGGCGAGGACCACGACGTCTCGGCGCCGGTCTGCACGAAGGCGACCCGGCCTCGCCCGACGCGTGCGTCAGCCGGCGGTTGACCCGGTAGGTGCCGCCCGCGACATTGCACCCAGGGCAGCATCCGCAGCAGCCAGCGCGAGCTGATGCCCTGCATCTGCGGTACGGTCTTGGTGGTGGTGGCGAGGTTGCGGGCGGCCGCGGTGCTGAGACTGGCCTGGGCAGGTGCCGGGGTCGGTCCCGCGGCCGGTGCCGGAGGAGGTGCTGCTTCGGTGGTCAAGGTCGGTGCCCTCCCGATTCGGGTGCGTGGCGATACCGAGCGACGAGGCCGGAACCGGTCTGTGCGCACCCGGCACGCCAGCCTCCTCCGTCGATCAAAGCGGAGCGGATCGCCGCCGGGCAATGGCGCATCTGGGCATGTCAAAGGCGCGCCGAGGAGGGCTCCGCCCCCGTTTCATCCGAATGTGCGATCGCGGACGGCTGTTGCCAGCGGCATGTGCCGTGCTAGGTGGGGCCGCGTGCGGGTGGCCTGTTGACGGCCGAAGCTAATGCGAGTAGCTTGATGGCTATCATAGTTCGCCAAGTCCGCTCCCCACCGGAGGACGACATGACCGGCACCACTCACCCCGCCACCCAGTTCCTCGACCTTCCGCGCGCCGACGGCAGCACCGGCCGCATCGCCTACGACGACCGGGGATCGGGCCCGCTGGTGCTGCTCGCGCCCGGTATGGGCGACATCCGCGCCACCTTCCGCTTCCTGGCCCCGCTGCTGGTCGAGGCCGGCTACCGGGTCGTGAGCACCGACCTGCGCGGCCTGGGCGAGTCGGACACCGGCTGGGACGAGCACAGCTCCGAGGCCACCGGCGGCGACCTGGCTGCCCTGCTGCGGCACCTGGACGCCGGACCGGCCCTGCTCTACGGCAACTCCTACACGGCGGCGAGCGCCGTGCACGTCGCCGCCGACGAGCCCGGCCTGCTGCGCGGCGTCGTGCTCGCCGGGCCCTTCGTCCGCGACGCGCCGGCCACGCTGATGGGCAGGATCAGCGCGGCCCTGATCGCCCGCCCCGCGCTCACCCGCCCGCTCTGGCTCACCTGGTGGCCGAAGATGTTCCCGCAGCGCCCCGCCGACTACACCGAGTACCTGGCGCTGGTCACCGCCAACCTGAAGGAGCCGGGGCGGACCCGGGCCTTCGCCCGGATGTGCGCCGGCACCCACGCGCCGGCCGAGGCGAAGCTGCCGAAGGCCAGGACCGACGTCTCCGGCGTGCCGATGCTGGTGGTCATGGGCACCGCCGACGCGGACTTCCCGGACGCCGCTGCCGAGGCCCGCTGGGTCGGCGAGCAGCTGGACGCCCGGGTCGAGCTGATCGCGGGCTCCGGCCACCACCCGCAGGTCGACGCGGCGCGGCAGGTCGCCGACCTGATCACCGGCTTCGACCCGGCGGCGCCGAGCGCATGACCATGGGACAGACTGGACAGCCACCACGAGCAGGGACAAGGAGCCACCGATGGCCAGAGCCGGACTGACCCCGCAGATCGTGACCGCGCACGCGCTCGCCGTCCTGGACGAGGCCGGGCCCGCCGGGCTGACGCTCAAGGCGGTGGCCGAGCGCGCGGGGGTGGCCGCGCCCTCCCTCTACAAGCATGTGCGCAGCCTCGAGGACCTGCGGCTGCTGATGACCGTGCAGGTGCTGAACGAGGCCGCCGACCGGATCGGCGCCGCGGTGATGGGCCTGGCCGGGGACGACGCGCTGCGCGCCTTCCTCCGCGAGTACCGCGGCTACGCCGGCGAGTTCCCGTACCGGCACTCGCTCCTGGAAAGCCCGCCGGTCGGCGGCGAGCAGCCCGATCCGGCGCTGGAGGCGGCTGTCGGACGGCTGGTGGGCACCGCCTACGCGGCGGTGCGCGGCTACGGGCTCGACGGCGACGAGCTGGTCCACGCGGTCCGCGCGCTGCGCGCGGTGGTGGTCGGCTTCGTCAGCCTGGAGCAGGGGTCCGGCTACCAACTGCCGACCCCGCTCGACGCCAGCTTCGACTTCCTGACCGACCTGCTCACCGCCGGACTGGGCCGACTGGCCGACCACGGCAGGCCCGCCGTCGGCGACTGAATCCGCTGCTCAGGCCCGGCGCGCTGTCCGCTGCTCAGGCCCGGCGCTCGGTCGCGGAGCGCGAGGGCGCGTGTCCGGACGGCAGCGTCGGGGCCGGGCCGGAGCCCGGGAGACCGCCGGAGCCCCCGCGCAGCAGCGACGCGGCGGCGGCCAGCAGCGACATCCCGGTTGCGGTGGCGAAGACGATCATCAGCCCGTGGTGGAACGGCGCCGAGATCAGGTTCGGGAAGAACTGGTTGCCGGTCAGTACGGCAGCGTTGTGCGCGGGCAGGGTCTTCAGCACGCCGCTGGGGGCCAGCATGGTCTGCATCGGGTTGGCGCCGAGGAAGGCGGAGAACACGGTGGACACCGGCGGCAGCGAGGCGGCGTGCTGCGCAATCGCGGCCGGGACGCCCTGGGCCCGCAGCCCGGCGTTCAGCGTGTGCGGCAGCCGGCTCGCCAGCCCGGCGATCAGCAGCGAGAAGAAGACGCCGATCGACAGCGACATCCCGGAGTTCTGGAAGGTCGAGCGCATGCCGGAGGCCGCGCCCCGGTAGGCGGCCGGGACGCTGCTCATGATCGCGGAGGTGTTGGGTGCCGAGAACATGCCGGAGCCGATCCCGTTCAGCGCGATCAGCAGGGCGAACGCCCAGTAGGAGAAGTTGATCGGGAGGAACAGCAGCCCGACGAAGCTGCAGGAGTAGAGCAGCAGTCCGCCGGTGGTGAACCAGAGCGGCCCGAAGCGGTCGGACAGCCAGCCGCAGAGCGGGCCCGCGAGCAGGAAGCCCGCGGTCAGCGGGAGCAGGAAGATCCCGGCCCAGAGCGGAGTGTCCGAGTAGTTGTAGCCGTGCAGCGGCAGCCAGATCCCCTGCAGCCAGATGATCAGCATGAACTGCAGTCCGCCGCGCGCGATCGAGGCCAGCAGCGAGGCCGCGTTGCCGGCCGCGAAGGCCCGGATCCGGAACAGCGCGAGCTCGAACATCGGCTGCGCGACCCTGGTCTCGACCAGGGCGAAGACCACCAGCAGGACGACCCCGGAGCAGAGCCCGATCAGCACCTTCGGGTTGGTCCAGCCCATGGTGTCGGTGCCGTAGGGCTGGATGCCGTAGGTGATCGACACCAGCAGCAGCCCGCAGCCCAGGGCGAAGGTCAGATTGCCCCACCAGTCGATCCGGGCGTGCTGGCGGACGGAGGTCTCGCGGAGCGATCGGTAGGCCCAGACGGTGCCGACGATCCCGACCGGGACGTTGATCCAGAAGACCGCGCGCCAGTCCCAGACCGAGAGCACCCCGCCCAGCACCAGGCCGATGAACTGCCCCGACAGGCCCGCGATCTGGTTGATGCCGAGGGCCATGCCGCGCTCCTCGGCGGGGAAGGCGTCGGTGATGATCGCCGCCGAGTTGGCCATCAGCATCGCGCCGCCGAGCGCCTGGACGAACCGCCAGCCGATCAGCCACAGCGCCCCGGAGCCGCCAAGGAAGGGGTCGAACGACAGCGCCACCGAGGCCAGGGTGAAGACCACGAAGCCGAGGTTGTAGATCCGCACCCGGCCGACGATGTCGCCGAGCCGCCCGAGGGTGACCACCAGCACGGCGGTCACCAGCAGGTAGCCCATGATCATCCACAGCAGGTAGCTGATGTTCCCGGCCGCGAACGGGTCGAGGTGGATCCCCCGGAAGATGGCCGGCAGCGAGATGATCACGATGGAGGCGTCCACCGTGGCCATGAACATCCCGAGCGTGGTGTTGGACAGCGCCACCCACTTGTAGTGCCCGGGGCGTGGCGGCGGGGAGGGTACGGACGCGGTCGGAGCGGGCCGGGCGGGCTCAGACATGGCGGGTGATCCTCTCCAGCAGGGGTATGGCGACGGCCAGTTGCTCCAGTTCAACGGGGGTGAGTTCGGCCTCCATGGCGTACGCCAGGCGCTGCGCCCGCTCCCGGCGCAGCCCGAGCAGGCCCTCGCGGCCGGCGTCGGTCAGCGAGAGGACCATCCGTCGGCCGTCGCCGGGGTCGGCGGCCCTGGCCACCAGTCCGCGCTGCAGCAGGGCCGCGACGATGGTGCCCATGGACTGCGGGGTGATGCCCTCGCCCGAGGCCAACTCGGTGGCGCTGGCCGGGCCCTCGCGGTCCAGCCGGACCAGCACCGAGGTCTGCGCGAGGGTGAGCTCGCCCCCGGGGCGCACCTGCCGCAGTCGGCGGAACAGGGGCCCCAGGGCGGCGCGGAGATCCGCCGCGACGCGGGCGGCGCCGTCGGGGGGAACGGCGGCGGGCGCGTCGGCGCCGGTCCCGTCGGCGGGGGAGGTGTCGGCGGGCGGCGCACTGCGGCGGGGATCCACAATGCTCAGTATAGACTTATCAGTTCATACTTATGGGCTGATTTGCCGAACTGTTTCGAACCGCTGCCCGAAGCTAGGCTGCTGCCCCTGGCGACCTGGGACGATGTGCGCCTGGCGGCGCTGGCGCTGCCGGAGGCGAGCGAGCGGGAGCAGCGCGGTGCCGTGCAGTGGCGGGTCAAGGACAAGCTGTTCGCCTGGGAGCGACCGCTGCGGCAGACGGACCTGGACGCACTGGGGCTGGACGCCCGGGAAGGGCCGGTGCTTGCGGTCCGGGTGGCCGACGAAGGCGTGAAGCAGAGCCTGGTCGCCGAGGATCCGGACGTCTTCTTCACCACGCCGCACTTCGACGGCTATCCGGCGATCCTGGTCCGGCTCGACCGGATCGGGCTGCCGGAGCTGGCGGAACTGATCGTCGAGGCCTGGCTGGACCGGGCGCCGAAGCGGTTGGTCCGGGAGTACCTCGGCGACCAATGACGGCGGGTCATGGCGTCGCTCGGGAAGGCGTGCTGTCCGACATCTGGCGGGTCGGCCGTATTCGACCTATTCTGCCGGTCATTCACCCGCCGTCCTCGCGATGATGCTGGGAGCGCACACATGACCGGAGCCTGGCCGCAGGATCTTCCCCGTTCCCTCGACTACCCCGACGTGGGCGTCGGCGCGCTGCTCGCGGGCGCCGCCCGGGCCTACGGCGAACGCACCGCCCTGCTGGACGGGGAGACCGCGCTCAGCTTCGCCGGCCTGCACGACCGGGCGCTCCGCCTCGCCCAGGGGCTGCGCGAGCGCGGACTGCGGCCCGGCGAGACCGTCGGCCTGCTGCTGCCCAACTGCCTCGGCTTCGCCGTCGGCTACTACGGCGCGCTGCTCGCCGGCGCCGTGGTCAGCCCGCTCAATCCGGCGCAGCCGGCCGGCCCGCTGCGCGAGCAGTTGGACGAGGCGGCCGTGGTCGTCGTGCTCACCCAGCCGGACGCCCTGCCGGTGCTGCGCCGGGCCGCCGCGCCCGGCGTCCGGCTGACCGTACTGGCCACGGGGGCGGCCGAGCCGGACGCGGTCCCGCTGGACGAGCTGCTGCGCGCCGAACCGGGCCCGGCCGCCTCCCGCCACGGCTCCGACCTGGCGCACCTCAGCTTCACCGGCGGCACCACCGGCCGGTCCAAGGCGGTCCGGGTGCTGCACCGCAATGCGCTGGCCAATGCGCTGCAGGCGGCCTGCTGGCGCTCGGCCGTGCTGCCCGAGCTGGACGGGGCCGGCGGGATCCGGCTGACGCCGCTCGGCACCGAGCCCGGCAGCTACGACATCCCGCTGGGCCAGGGCGTCGTGGTGGCGGTCGCCCCGCTGTTCCACGCCATGGGCCTGACCGGGATGAACGTCTCCGTCGTCCAGGGCACCACGATGGTGCTGTGCGGGCGGTTCGAACCCGGCCGCTACCTGGACCTGGTCGAGCGGCACCGGGCCAACGCCGTCGTCGGCTCGCCGCCGATGTTCCGGGCGCTGCTGGCGGACGCGGGCTCGGCCGGGCGCGACCTCTCCTTCGTCCGGGTGGTCAGCTCCGGCGCGGCGCCGATCGACCGGGTCACCCTGGACCGGCTGCGCGGGCTCTTCCCGGACGCGCTGGTGGCCGAGGGCTACGGGCTGAGCGAGGCCACCATGGCGCTCACCCTCGGCCCTGTCCGGCCGACCAGCCCGCAGCCGCCGTTCGGCTCGGTCGGTCTGCCCGTCTTCGACACCGAGGTACAGATCCGCGCCCTGGACGAGCCCGCGCGGGCGCTGCCGCCCGGGGAGATCGGCGAGGTCTGGGCGCGCGGACCGCAGGTCGCCGACGGCTACCAGGGCGACACGGAGCTCAGCTCGGGCCAGTTCACCGAGGGCTGGCTGCGGACCGGCGACCTCGGTCGGCTCGACGACGACGGCTACCTCTTCCTGGAGGGCCGGATCAAGGACATGCTCATCTACAAGGGCTACAACGTCTATCCGCAGCACCTGGAGGAGCTGCTCTGCGGCCACCCGGACGTGGCCCAGGCCTCGGTGGTCGGGATCCCGGCCGAGGGGGTCGGCGAGATCCCGGTCGCCTATGTGGTGTCGCGCCCCAGCCGCCCGGTGACCGAGGAGCAGCTGACCGCGTACGTCGCCGAGCGGGTCGTTCCCTATGCGCGGCTGCGCGGCCTGCGGTTCGTGGACGCGCTGCCGGTCTCGGCGGCGGGCAAGGTCCTGAAGAACCGGCTGCGCGAGGAGTGGGCCTGAGCCGTCCCGCTCACGTTCCCGGGGCGGCTCGGGCGGCCCACCGCCCGCCGCTCGCTCTCAGCTGAGCAGCTTGTCCTTGGCCTTCTGGAACTCGTCCTCGGTCAGCGCCCCCTTGGCCTTCAGGTCGGCCAGCTTGGACAGCTCCTCCACATGGCCGACGCCGGTGCTCGCCGACACGCCTTCGGTGGGCGGCGCGGCGGCGTCCCGGATGTACTGCTTGAACGCCGCGTCGGTCCTCTGGGCCTGCTCCTGGTCGCGCAGGCTCATCGAGCGGCCGCGGACGATCACGTAGGCCAGCACGCCGATGAACGGCAGGATGATCACCAGCACGATCCAGCCGGCCTTGGCCCAGCCGCCCATGTCGTGGCTGCGGAAGACGTCCGCGATGATCTTGAAGAGCAGGAAGAACCAGAGGATCCAGATGAAGAACTCCAGCATGGTCCAGAACAGGTTGAGCAAGGGGTAGTTCGTCATTCCCGCTCCCACTGGTCGGCTCGCCTGGGCGAGGAAAGGTGACGATGCCAGACATATCACCGGAAAGCGGTCGGCGCATGTGGACGGAACGGTGACCCGAGCGGTGCCCCCTACGCGCCCCGGGCGCGTAGCGTGGTGGTACGAGCGTCGGACGACGGGACGGCCCCCACCGCTGGACGCTGGAACCGAGGTGCGGCATGTGGATCCGTGGCGTGGTCGGTGTCGTCCTGGTGGCCATCGGAGCGGTGTGGATCGCCCAGGGCGCGGGAGCGGTGCACGGCTCGGCGATGTCCGGGCACGTCCAGTACGCCGTCATCGGCGCGGTGGTCGTCCTGCTCGGACTTGCGCTGCTGGTCAGGGGTTGGTTCACCCGCCGCCGCGGCTGACCGCGGCGCCGACCGAGGAGTCTTCAAGGATGTTCGGTTATCGAGTTCCGGCCCCCGATGAGGCGATGCTCATCTCGGGAGGCACGCGCGGCATGGGAGCCGCGCCGTTTCGCGTGGTCACCGGGCACGGGGCGTTCGTGCTCCCCGTCTTCCGCAAGACCCGGTTCCTGACGCTGGCCATGTGCGAGGCCGAGGTCGACGAGACCTGCGTCACCCACCAGGGCATCGCGCTGACGGTGCGCGCGGTGATCGCCTTCAAGGTCGGCAACGACAAGGAGAGCATCGTCAACGCCGGTCAGCGGTTCCTCTCCGACCAGGACCAGATGTCGGTGCTGACCGGCCGGATCTTCGCCGGCCACCTGCGGTCGATCATCGGCTCGATGACGGTCGAGGAGATCGTCACCGAGCGGCAGAAGCTGGCGACGGAGGTGCTGGAGACGTCGAAGGCCGAGATGGGGACGATCGGCCTGACCGTGGACTCGCTGCAGATCCAGTCCATCGACGACGGCAAGACCGGCTACATCGCCGCCATGGCCGCGCCGCACCAGGCCGCGATCCAGCGGCAGGCGGCCATCGCCCAGGCCCAGGCCACCCAGGCCGCGGCGCAGGCGCAGCAGGAGGCGGACCGGAACCAGGCCGAGTACGCCCGGCAGACCGCGGTGGTCCGGGCACAGTACTCGGCCGAGGTGGACCGGGCCCAGGCCCAGGCCGCGCAGGCGGGCCCGCTGGCGCAGGCCCATGCCACGCACGAGGTGCTGGTCGCCCAGACCGAACTGGCCCAGCGGGCCGCGGAGCTGCGCCAGCAGCAGTTGGTCGCGGAGGTGGTCAAGCCGGCCGAGGCGGAGGCGGAGCGGATCCGGGTGCTGGCGACGGCGGAGGCCAACCGGATGAAGATCCAGGCCGAGGCCGCGTCCTCCTACGACCGGGTGGCGCTGGACCGGATGCTGATCGACCAGCTGCCGCAGATCGTCAAGGAGGCGGCGGCCGGCCTGGCCGGCGCCAACGTCAACGTCCTGAACGGCGCCGACGGGCTGGGCGAGATCGCCGCCGGGCTGGTCGGCCAGGGGCTGACCATCCTGGACTCGGTCCGGCAGAACCTCGGCCCCGCCCAGGGCCGGGCGCAGACGGACGGCCGGCGACCCGAGCGGGACGAGCGCCACGAGGGACCGATCGAGATCGAGTAGGGTCCGGTCACAGCGCGAAGGGCGGCAGGTCCTTGAAGCGCTGGTCCAGCCGCAGGCTCGGGGTGATCCGCCGCAGCGCCGCGCGGACCAGGGTGAGCGCGTGGTCCGGGAACAGCCCGTCCCACTCCTCGAAGTCGGCTATGTGGTAAGGGAGTCCGCCCTGGACGTCGGGCGCGTACGGATGCGGCTTGTAGTAGCCGTCCAGGCCGGTCCGGCTGAAGACCACGCTCTCGCGCACCCCGGTCGGCTGCCCCTCCGCCGCCTGCACCTTGAAGACGGTGCTGCAGGTGGCCCTCGGGATGGTCCAGGAGCCGATGAAGACCTGTCCGTGCCCCTGCGGGCGCGGCACCTTCAGCAACTGCCGGAAGGCGGGCACCGCGTCCACGGTGCCGACCTCGGCCTCGATCAGGCCGGCCCCGGCCCCGGCGACGGAGTGGGTCATCGCGTGGCGGAGCCGGTCCGGCTCGTCGAGCGTGGCCGGCAGGTCGGGCACCAGCGAGAAGAAGTGGACCGAGAGCACGAGCCCGCGCTCGTCGGTCCAGACCCCGGGCTCGCGCTCGGTGCAGCCGGTGAGATCCAAGTTGATGATGGGCGTCATGACGGACCATCATGCTGCCCGGCCCGCAGCGCCGGCACGGTGGGGTGGCTGCGGCGAAGGGCCCGCCCCGGAGTGCTCCGGGACGGACCCTTCGAACCGTCAGAACTGTCGGAACCGGGTGGCGGTCAGACGTTCCAGACCTGGAACTCGGAGATCTGGCCGGCCGGCCAGCCGGTGTTGGCGGTGATGTTCAGCCGGAGGTAGCGCTGGGTGGTCGCCGGGAAGGTGATGGTGACCGTGTTGTTGTTGACGTTGGGGTCGAAGGTGTAGGTGGCGGAAGGCACCACGGTGGTGAAGGTGCTGCCGTCGGTGCTGCCCAGGACGGACAGTGTCTGGTTGCGGGCGGCCCAGGCGGTGCTCGCCGGGAGCTCCAGGACGATCCGGCTGACGCTCTGCGCCGAGCCGAGGTCGACCTGCGCCCACTGCGGCAGGGCGTTGTCGGTGCTCTCCCAGTAGGTGCTCTGGTTGCCGTCCGTCATGTTCGACGGGACGTAGTTCTGGGTGTAGCCGGAGGCGGTGGCGGGTGCCCCGGCCGCCAGGTTGGTGCTCGCGGTGCCGGTTCCGGTGCCGGTCAGCGCGACCGTGACCGGGCTGTTCGAGGCGCTGCCGGCGATGGTGAGGCTGCCGGTGGCGGTGCCGGACGCGGTCGGGGTGAAGGTGACCGCGACCGCGCAGGAGGCCCCCGTCGCGATCGCGGAGCCGCAGGTGTTGGTCTGCGCGAACGCGCCGGTGGTGGCGATCGAGGAGACGCTCGCCGCCGCCGTGCCGGTGTTGGTCACGGTGACCGACTGGGCGGTGCTGGTGGTGTTCAACGCCTGCCCGGCGAAGCTCAGCGAGGTCGGGGCGACCGACAGCGTGGACGACGAGCTGCCGCTGCCGCCGCTGGGGAAGACCTCGAACTCGGAGATCTGGCCGGCCGGCCAGCCGGTGTTGGCGGTGATGTTCACCCGCACATACCGCGCCGTGGTGGCGGTGAAGGGGATGGTGACCGTGTTGTTGTTGGCGTTCGGGTCGAAGGTGTAGTTGGCCGGGCCGACGATGGTGGAGAAGTTGCTGCCGTCCGTGGAGCCGAGCACCGACAGGGTCTCGGTGCGGGCGGCCCAGGCCGTCGACGGCGGCAGGGTGAGGACGATCTGGCCGATGCTGTAGTTCTGGCCGAGGTCGACCTGCGCCCACTGCGGGAACACGCCGTTGGTGCTCTCCCAGTAGGTGGACGTGTTGCCGTCGGTCATGTTGGCGGCGACGTAGGAGCCGTTGGCCGAGCTGGCCGAGGCCGGCTGGTTCAGCGCGATGTTGGTGGAGCTGTTGATGCCGGTCCCGGTCAGCGCGACCGTGGTCGGGCTGTTGTTGGCGTTGCTGGCCACGGTCAGCGTGCCGGTGCGGGTGCCGTTGGTGGTCGGGGTGAAGGTGACGGTCACGGCGCAGCTCGCACCGACCGCGACCGAGGAGCAGTTGTTGGCCTGGCTGAAGTCACCGGTGACCGAGACGCCGGAGACGCTCGCCGAGCTGGTGCCCGAGTTGGTCACGGTCACCGTCTGGGCGGTGGCCGAGTTGCCGACCACTGTGCCGGCGAAGGACAGGCTCGCCGGGGCGGCGCCCAGCACCGGGCCGGGCGCGATGCCGGTGCCGGAGAGAGTGGTGGCGCTGGTGACCCCGCCGGCGTTGACCGTCAGGGTGCCGCTGCGGCTGCCGGCGGCGGTCGGCGTGAAGGTCACGCTGACCGTGCAGGAGCTGTTGGCCGCGATGGACGAGCCGCAGTTGTTGGTCTGGGCGAAGTCACCGGTGACGGCGATCGAGGAGACCGGCGCGGCCGAGGCGGTCGGGTTGGAGACCGTCACCGTCTGCGCGGTGCTGGTCGAACCGGTGGCCAGCGAGCCGAAGTTGAGCGCGCTGGGGGCGGTGGTCACCCCGGAGGCCGGGTACGGCGGGTAGACCGGGGTGGGCCAGGGGCCGCAGTACGGGCTGCTGGAGATGACGCCGGAGTTCCCGCCGCCGTCGGTGACCGTGAAGCCACCGCCCTCGCAGTTGTAGATGCCCGGAGTGGGACCGTTCACGCCGGTCGCGGTGACGTTGGTGAACGTCGCCGTGCCGGGGTCCTGCTCCTGCATGGCGAAGGTGCCGGTGCCGGCGATGGTCACGTTGTTGAGATTGACGTTGTCGACCGTGCCCTCGACCCACTGCACCGCCTCGAACGGACTCTGTTCGATCAGCGCGTTGGTGACGTTGATCGGACCGGCGACCGCGCCCTGCTCACCGTCGAACCACAGCGCGCCGACGCCGAACTGCCAGTTCGGGTCGAGCTGGCCGTCGCGGATCATGGTGTTGTTCGAGATCGTGGTCAGGCCGAGCGGGGTGGAGGTGAACCGCTGGGCGACGGTGATGCCGCCGCCCTGGTTGATGCCGGTGTCCTCGACCAGGTTGCCGGTCACGGTGTTGTTGTTGCCGCCGTAGACCGCGATGCCGTTGGCGAGCTGGTTCTGCATCACGGTGTTGTCGGAGATGGTGTCGTAGGCGTCGGCGCCGAGGCTGGAGTCGGCCCACAGCGCGATGCCGTCGTCACCGGTGTTGCGGATCTCGCTGTCGGTGATCGTCGAGTCGGTGACGCCGCCGTGCAGGTTGATGCCGTCCGCGATGGTGTCCCGGATGCGCATGCCGGTGAAGGTCAGGTTGGTCATCGGGCCGTCCATCCAGGCGCCGACCTTCATGTGCTCGATCCAGATGTCCGACACGGTGGAGTTGCTCATCGCACCGCCGATGCCGTTGTCCTGGTCGCAGTCGACGCGGATCTGGACATTGCCGAAGATCGCGAAGTTGGACAGGTGGACGTTGGTGCTGACCCCGGCGGCGTTGTTGGCGATGCCGCAGCTGGACGGGGTGCCGAGGCCGAAGAAGCCGGGCTCGCGCGCCGGTGATGGTCGAGTACCACATACCGGCGCCCTCGACGGTCACGTCATTGACGGTGATGTGGCCACGGGATGTCGTAGGTGCCGCTGGGGATCCAGACCGTGCCGCCGGCGCCGGCCGCGGTGATCGCGGCGTTGAAGGCGGCGGTCGAGTCGGTCGCGCCGGTCGGGTCGGCGCCCTCGCTCGACCACCGAGACCGAGCCCGAGGGCTGGGCCAGCGGCGCGGCGACGTTCTCGAAGTCGGCGAGGTTGATGGTGTAGGAGGAGGCGGTGTCCTCCGAGTTGACCTGCAGCGTGAAGGTGGTGCCGGCCGGTAGGTGGTGTTGAAGAGCCGTGCACCTCGTCGTAGAAGTGCATCGGGGTGCCGGAGCTGGGGGTGTTGGTGAACGGGTAGCTGCCGTACTACCAGCTGTAGGCGTTGGTCAGGGTGAGGTCGGGCTGGGCTGCCCCGTTGATGTACAGCGACAGCGGCGCGGTGTAGATCGACCCGTCCGAGCTGTCCGGGATGCTGTAGCGGAAGTCGATCGAGTTGGTCGCCACCGGTGTGGTGAAGGTGACGTACTGGCCGGTGCCCTGGCAGGGTCACGGCCTCGCGGCCCACGGCCTCGTCGGCCAGCTGGCCCTGGGTGTAACTCGGGCCGATGACCGTCCCGTTGGTGACCGAGTTCTGTGCCAGCACCTCGGCGTACGGCTGGTTCGCGCCGCTGCCGCCGGTGGCGGCGGCAGCGCCGGAAGCGTCTGCGGGGGTGGCCGCGGACGCCGGTTGGATCGCCAGGGTGAGCACGCCGAAGGCGGCCACCAGGGCGGTGACGACGGCCAGGACGAGAGTTCGTCTCAGGCCTCGGAGAGACTGGAACACCTGGTGCTCCTTTCGACACGGGACGCCGGATCTGCGGCCGGACGCGCCGTGGTCAAGGTGTGGGGGAGCAGGACGGCACCGGGTCCGACGCTGCGTCGGGGCACAGCGGAACGCCTCGGCCGCGGTCGAGCAGGGTGGGCGGCGAGGTAGCGGCTGACCGGTGCGGATCGTGGGGGATGCGGGACTGGGCAAGGGGGACCGTAACGTGTTGGCCATGTGCACGCAATATCTGGACACATCTTTGTGGAATCTCGACTTTTATCTGCAAGATCGAAAGTCGAGGAATCGGGCAGAGCGGGCGCCTCAGAGGTGGCCCGTCGACTGGGCTGCATCTTTTGCAAACTGCTTACGGTATATTGCGCAAATACATCGATGTATTGCAGAGAAATGGAGACGAAGCTACGCTCTGCTCCGTCTGCGCAACCGAGGGAGAACCGGATGGACCGGAGGTCAGGGGTCCGGGGTCGGCCGGTCGGGAGCGCCGTCGTCGGAGGCAGGCTCCTCGCGGCGCAGACCGATCCGGGCGGCGCCCACGACGAGCCGCAGCATCAGGGCGAGGAACGCCAGGTCGATCAGTACCTGGACGCTGACCAGGATGCGGGCGAGGTCGGTCTTGGCCGTGATGTCGCCGTAGCCGACGGTGCCGAGGGTGACGATGGCGAAGTAGAGGCCGGCGGTGCGGTCCAGCCGCTCGGTGAAACTGCCCGGGGCCAGGTGGTCGAGCGAGTCGTAGGCGCTGGCGAACAGCACCAGGAACAGCGGCAGTGCGACGGCCAGCGCCTCGACCGCGACCAACTGCGGCAGCTCGGCCCGGATGATGCGGCGCACCGCGAACACCATCGCCCCGACGAAGACCAGCACGCCGATGAACAGCCGCAGCAGCGCCCAGGCATCGTCGGGACCGCCGTCCAGCGGGAGCAGGCAGTACAGGGCGATGACGGCGGCGACGGAGAGCGCGCAGCGCCCGGTGCTGGCGGCCGTCGCCCGCCGCCGCTCCCGGCGGGTCAGCTCGCCCAGCCGCCGCGCGCTCATCGGACCCCTTCGCTCGCTCCGCCCACTGACCAACACGCTAGGGCCGGCGCCGGGCCCCGGCCCGGCCCGATAGTGCAACCGGGGGAGCGACGCCGGGGCGACGTCCGGGCCCGAATGCGGAAAGGTGGGAGCAGACCTGTCCTGTTGCCCCGTCAGCCCAAGGGAGTGGATGTCCCGTGTCCATCGCGACCATCGATCCGACCACCGGGAAGACCCTGGAGACCTTCGAACCGCTCGACGCCGTCGGGATCGAGGCCTGCCTCGCCCGCGCCGAGAGCGCCTTCGCCGTCCACCGGACCTCGACCTTCGCGGAGCGCGCCACGCTGCTCCGGGCCGCGGCCGGGCAGCTCGCGCTGGAGCGCGAGGCCGTGGCCCGGACCGTCACCACCGAGATGGGCAAGCCGCTGCGGCAGGCCCTGGCGGAGGTCGACAAGTGCGTCAGGGCGATGAACTGGTACGCCGACCGGGCCGCCGGGCTGCTCGCCGACGAGACCCCGGAGCCGGCCGACGTCGCCGACGCGGGTGCGGTCCGGGCCGTGGTCCGCTACCGGCCGCTCGGACCGGTGCTGGCGGTCATGCCCTGGAACTTCCCGCTCTGGCAGGTGATCCGCTTCGCCGCGCCGGCCCTGATGGCCGGCAACGTCGCCCTGCTCAAGCACGCCTCCAACGTGCCGCAGACCGCGCTGCTGCTGGAGGACGTCTTCACCCGGGCGGGCTACCCCCGGGGCTGCTTCCAGACCCTGCTGATCGGCTCCGCCGCCGTCGAGGGCGTGATCCGCGATCCGCGGGTCGCGGCGGTGACGCTCACCGGCAGCGAGGCGGCCGGCCGCTCGGTCGCCGCGATCGCCGGGGACGAGGTGAAGAAGACCGTGCTGGAACTCGGCGGCAGCGACCCGTTCCTGGTGCTGCCGTCGGCGGACATCGCCCGCGCGGCCCAGGTCGCGGTCACCGCCAGGGTGCAGAACAACGGCCAGTCCTGCATCGCGGCCAAGCGCTTCATCGTGCACCGGGACGTCCACGAGGCCTTCGCCGCCGCCTTCGTCGCCCGGATGGCCGCGCTCCGCGTCGGCGACCCGGCCGAGGAGGGCGTGGACGTCGGGCCACTGGCCACCGAGGGCGGCCGGGCCGACCTGGAGGAGCTGGTGGACGACGCCGTGCGCCTGGGCGCCACGGCCGAGTGCGGCGGCCGCCGACCGGAGAACCACCCGGACGGGTGGTTCTACGAGCCCACTGTGTTGACCGGGATCACCCCGGAGATGCGGGTCCACCGGGAGGAGTGCTTCGGCCCGGTGGCCACCCTCTACCGGGTGGAGGACCTGTCCGAGGCCCTGGCGCTGGCCAATGACACACCCTTCGGCCTCAGTTCGAACGCCTGGACCCGGGACCCGGAGGAGCAGCGCCTGATCGCCCGTGACCTGCAGGCGGGCGCCGTCTTCTTCAACGGGATGACGGCCTCGCACCCCGCACTGCCGTTCGGCGGCGTCAAGCGCTCCGGCTACGGCCGGGAGCTGTCGGCCGAGGGGATCAGGGAGTTCTGCAACATCACCACCCTCTGGTACGGAGCCGAGAGCTAGCCGATTCCGGTGACCGACGGTGGCCGTCCGTGCGTATAGCGCTATCGGCAGGTGCGTGTCAACTTGGATCAACCAGGTTGCGGGATCTGTCCGTTGCTCGCCCGTACGGCCCACGGATCTGCATAGGCTGCCTCCGGTGGAGCTGGTGGCGCTTGGCACGGCGCGCCCCCTTTGTCCGGGCTGCCCGGGCTGTCCGGGCTGTCCGGGCCCTGCCGCTGCCGCACGGATTCGACGGAGGAAACCGAATGGTTGGTGCTGGAGCGTCACCCGCAGGGCGGCGAGCCGCCCCTGTGCTCCCCTGGCTGCTGCCCGCAGCCGTGGTGGTGGCCGCCGTCGGGGTGGCCGTGGCGGTGGTGCCTGCCGGATCGTGGACGGCGGCGTTCCTCTGCGGCGCGGCGGCGCTGGTCTCGGTGGCCCTGCTGGCCACCGAGGCCTTACGCCGGGGGCGGGAGCTCATTCGGCTGCAGGACCGGGGCGCCGCGCTGGAACGCCGGCTGGCCCGGCAGGAGGTGCAGACCACGCGCCTCGCCGAAGTCCTGCTGCCGCAGGCCGTCGCTCGGATCCAGCGCGGCGACTTCGTCGAGGATGTGCTCCGCGACACCGTCGCCGACGGACCCGAGGGCGCGCTGGGAGGAGCCTCGGACGGCGCGTGGGACGAGGTCGAGGTCGAGGGGCTGCCCCGGTTCCAGGACTCGCAGTCGGCGGTGCTGCGCTCGGTGCTCGGCGCCGTCGCGGCCGAGGAGAACCTGCGCGAGTCCGCACAGCGCGCCTTCGTGAACATCGCCCGCCGGGTGCAGGCCATCGTCCACCAGCAGGCCCAGGACCTGCAGGAGATGGAGCACCGGCACGGGCGGAATCCGGAGGTCTTCAACGACCTGCTGCAGCTCGACCACGGCTTCGCCCGGGTCGGCCGGCTCGCCGACAGCATGTCCGTCCTCGGCGGCGCCCGCCCGGGACGCCAGTGGGGCAACGCGGTGCCGCTCTACAACGTGCTGCGCGGGGCCATGTCGCGGATCCTCGACTACCAGCGGGTGGAGCTCCACTCGGTGTCCGAGGTGGCGATCGTCGGCCCCGCCGTCGAGCCGCTGATCCACGCGCTGGCCGAGCTGCTCGACAACGCCACCCTCTACTCCCCGCCGCAGACCCGGGTGCACCTGACCGCCGTCGACGTCCAGGCCGGCATCGCCGTCGAGATCGAGGACGGCGGCCTGGGCCTGAGCGAGGAGGGGCGGATCCGGGCCGAGCGGCTGCTGGAGGAGGCCCAGGCCGGGATCGACCTGAACGACCTCGGCGAGACGCCGCGGCTCGGCCTGGCCGTGGTCGGCCGACTGGCGCGGGCCCACAACTTCGAGGTCTCGCTGCGGCCTTCGGCGTACCGGGGGGTGCGCGCGGTGCTGATCGTGCCGCCGAACCTGATCACCACGGCCGCCGCCGGGCGCTTCCCGGGCCTCGGCGCCTCCTACGGCGCCAGGATGCCGGTCCCGGAGCGGGAGCCCGTCGCCGACCTGGACGGCGGTGCGAGGGACGGCGGTGCGAGGGACCGCGTCGGTGACGTCGGCCGCCCGCGCTCGGCCTCGGAGCCGATGCGTCGGCTCTGGACGGAGGAGGACGACGAGGCCCCGGTGATCGCCGGGCGGACCCCGGGCGGGCTGCCGCAGCGCCGCCGCCGCGGCGGGGTCGGCGCAGCGACCGCCATGGGCGCGGGGCTGGGCTCGTACGGCGGGACGGGCGCGGGCGCGGCGCCGTCCGCCGCACCGGAGCCGCCGGGCCTGTGGCTTTCGGCCTTCC
The DNA here is from genome assembly GCA_963743515.1 of uncultured Actinomycetota bacterium. GTDB lineage: Bacteria > Actinomycetota > Actinomycetes > Streptomycetales > Streptomycetaceae > Streptacidiphilus. The sequence continues at coordinate 131,172 of CAVUQN010000018.1, read as the reverse complement.
ACGAAGCGGTGAACGACCCGGCGCCGACGCCGACCGGGGGCAGGCCCACGAACAACAGTGACGACTCGTCGGACGAAGTGGAGTAGCCGTGCTTCAGCAACAGGCCGACATGGGCTGGATGCTCAAGGACCTGGCGGTCAGCGTCCCGCAGACCCGCAATATCGTGGTGCTGTCCGCCGACGGCCTGCGCATGGCCCAGTACGGCACGGACCTGGACTCCGCCGACCGGCTGGCCGCCGCCTGCGCCGGACTGCAGAGCCTGGCGGCGGCCGTGGCCAGCGAACTGCCGCACAGCGACGGGAAGATGCGGCTGGTCGTGATCGAGATGACCGGCGGCTTCTTCTACCTGATGGCGGCCGGGGCGCGGGCCTATCTGGCGGTCCTGGCCGACGAGGGGGTCGACGCCGGGCTGATGGGCGCGCGGATGCGGGATCTGGTGGCCCGGATCGGCGAGCACCTGAGCACCGGTCCGCGCGTCGAAGAGCAGCCCGCGTGACCGCCCCGGGGGCGAAGGACTGGGCGGAAGGCAGCCCGGAGCGCCTCTACGTGATCACCAAGGGGCGCAGCGGCGCCTCCGGGGGGTCGGCGCTGGACCTGGTGACGCTGATCGTCTCCCGGGCCGAGCCGAGCCCGGAGATGCAGCCGGAGCAGGCGGCGATCCTCCGGCTGTGCCGGTACCCGCTCTCGGTGGCGGAGCTCTCGGCGTATCTGGCGCTGCCGTTCAGTGTGGTCACGGTGCTGGTGGGCGATCTGCTGGCGGACGAAAGGGTGCAGGCCCGTGCGCCGGTCACCATGGCCCGTTTCCCGGATGTCGAGCTCATCGAGGCGGTGATCAATGGACTCCAACGGCTCTGACCTCAACGGCTCTGACCTCAACGGCGCTGATCCCGACAGCTCTGCGGAGGTCGCCGGGCCGCGCAGCGAGGACGTCCTGCCCGACACGGCCACCGCGGCCGTGAAGATCGTGATCGTCGGCGGCTTCGGCGTCGGCAAGACCACCCTGGTCGGCGCGGTGAGCGAGATCCGCCCGCTGACGACCGAGGAGACGATGACCCAGGCCGGCATCGGCGTCGACGACACGGCGGGCGTCGAGCGCAAGACCTCGACCACCGTGGCGATGGACTTCGGCCGGATCAGCATCAACGACGAACTGGTGCTCTATCTCTTCGGGACGCCGGGCCAGCAGCGCTTCTGGTTCCTCTGGAACGGCCTGTTCGACGGAGCCCTGGGCGCGGTGGTGCTGGTCGACACCCGTCGGCTCGAGGTGAGCTTCGACGTGATCGAGCGGTTGGAGGACCGGGGCGTGGCCTTCGTGGTCGCCGTCAACACCTTCCCCAACGCGCCCCGTTACCCGCTGGACGAGATACGGGCCGCGCTGGACCTGCCCGCGAACGTGCCGATCGTCGCCTGCGACGCGCGCCTGCGCGAGTCCAGCCGCGACGTGCTGATGACCCTGATGCGCCACCTGCAGAAGCTGGCGGCGTCCCCCGAGGCGATGCGGCAGCCCGCGCTTGTGCGAACCGCCGCCGCCATACCCGAAGCGACCAGACCGGAGCGACCGTGACCCTCTCACCATCGGAGCACCCCGAGGCCTCCGGAGCCGTCCCCGCCCTCGGCGCCGTCCCGCCGCCCGGCTGCCCGGCGCACGCCATGGGCACCGGGCAGCCCGGCACCGGCACCGGCACCGTCCGGCGGCTCTACGGGCCCGAGGCCGAGGCCGACCCCCGGGGCCTCTACGAGAAGCTGCGCGCCGAACACGGCGCGGTGGCGCCGGTCCTGGTCGAGGGCGACCTGCCCGCCTGGCTGGTGCTGGGCTACCAGGAGAACCTGGACGTCGCCCGCACCCCCTCCCGCTTCTCCCGGGACTCCCGCCAGTGGCGGGACCTGCTGGAGGGCCGGGTCGCCCCGACCAACCCGCTCGCGCCGATCGCCACCTGGCAGCCGATGTGCACCTTCATGGACGGCGAGGAGCACCAGCGGCTGCGCCAGGCCGTCACCGACGGCCTGGCCCGGTTCGACCGGCGCGGCGTGCGCCGCCATGTCACCCGCTACGCCAACCAGTTGATCGACGCCTTCGTCGGTCTACGGCCGGGCCGAGCTGGTGAGCCAGTTCGCCGAGCACCTGCCGATGCTGGTGCTCACCCAGCTGCTCGGCATGCCCGAGGAGTACGGCCCGCGCCTGGTCGAGGCCGCCCGGGACCTGGTCAAGGGCACCGAGCACCGCCCTGGCCAGCAACGACTACATCGTCATGACGCTGCGTCAGGTCGTGGAGCGCAAGCGGGCGGCGCCCGGCGCGGACTTCACCTCCTCGCTGATCGCGCACCCGGCCGGGCTCTCCGACGACGAGTTGGTCGAGCACCTGCGACTGGTGCTGATCGACCGCCTACGAGTCCACCGCCAACCTGATCGCCAACACCCTCCGGGTGGTCCTCACCGACCAGCGCTTCCGCGCCTCGCTGGCCGGCGGCCGGATGACCGTGCCGGACGCGCTGGAGCAGGTGCTCTGGGACGATCCGCCGATGTCGACGATCCTCGGCCGTTGGGCCACCGGCGACACCGAGCTCGGCGGCCGGCAGATCAGGACCGGGGACATGCTGCTGCTCGGCCCCGCGCCCGCCAACGTGGATCCGGCGATCCGCCCCGACCTGAGCGTCCCGGTGCACGGCAACCGCTCCCACTTCTCCTTCGGCGGCGGCCCGCACGAGTGCCCCGGGCAGGACATCGGCCGGGCCGTCGCCGACACCGGGATCGACGTCCTGCTGACCCGGCTGCCGGAGATCCGGCTCGCCGTCCCGGAGACCGAGCTGCGCTGGGTCTCCTCGCTGATCACCCGTCACCTGGCGGAGCTGCCAATCGTGTTCACTCCGGTCGAGCCGGCCGACCCGGAGCCGTCGGCAGCCCCCGCCGACCCAGCCCCGGCCCTCGCCGCCCCCGCCCCGCTGCCCGCCGGTCGTCACCGGGCCTCCACCTGGAGCGAACGCTGGCACCGGCTGACCCGGTTCCTGCGCGGCGGGAGGCAGTAGGCGCCTCACTCGGCCAGGGCACGGCGCAGGGCGGCGGTGAGTTCGGCGATCTGCCGCTGGGACACCTCGGCGGACAGGATCGCGTGCGACCCGTGGAAGGTGCCGGGCCACTGGTGCAGCTCGACCGAGACGCCCGCCTGCAGCAGGCGCAGCGCGTAGTCGATGCCTTCGTCGCGGAGCGGGTCGAACTCGCGCGGTGGCGATGTAGGCGGGCGGCAGGCCGGACAGGTCGGCGGCCCGCGCCGGGGCGGCGTACGGCGAGGCGGGCGCGGAGCCCAGGTAGTGCCGCCACGTTGCGGCGATCTTGTCGCGATTCATCCAGGGCGTATCGGTGAAGTGCCGCGCCGACCATGTCTCCTGCCGGTCGTCGAGCTCGGGCTGGTTGAGCAGCTGGAAGCGGATCGGCGGGCCCTGCTGGTCGCGTGCCCGCAGCGCCACCGCGGCCGCGAGCCCTGCGCCGGCGCTGTGACCTCCGACCGCGATCCGCTCCGGGTCGATGCCGAGCTCGGCTGCGTGCTCGGCCGTCCAGGTCAGCACGGCGTAGGCGTCGTCGAGGGCGGCCGGGAACCGGTGCTCGGGCGCCCGGCGGTAGCCCACCGAGATCACCACCGTGCCGGAGCCGTCGGCGACCCGGGCGGCCGCCGGGTGCTCGGTGTCCAGGTCACCCATGACGAATCCGCCGCCGTGCAGCCAGACGATGGCGCCTTGCGCCTGGTGCGGGCGATAGATCCGCACCGCCACGTCCGGATCGGCGGGCACCGTGCGGTCCTCGATCTCCATGCCTGTGGTGTCTGGCGCCGGCACCGCGGCGGCCAGCTCGGCGAGGTTCTTGCGCGCGGTGACCGGGTCGGTCAGGTCGGCCGGGGGGAACAGCGGGAGGAATGGTTCCAGTTCGGGGTCCATGTCGGCCATGTCGCTATCTTCGACCGCCACCTCCGGAGGTCATCCGCCATCCGTCGGGTATTCCGGCCAGCCACGCACCGATCGTGCGCCTATCCTCCTGACATGGAGGCGCTAGTCGAACGGCTGTCGCAACTGGATTCGCAAGCCGAAGGCGCGATCCGCGTCGTCATGTTCTACGACACGCTGATGCGCCGGCGGGTGGACCTCCCGGCGCTCGCCCGGGCCTCGGCGGGCCTGGCCGAGTGCGTGGCCGGGATCCGGCTCCACGGCACGGGGCGGGCGATCCGCGTCTCGCCCGACGGCAGGCGACCGCGTCCGCCCCGCCGGCCCCCGCCGTCCACCACGGTGCCGATCACCCTCGATGAGGAGGAGATCGGCACGGTGTGGCTGGAACGCCCCGGCCCGCCCGGCCCGCTCGACGAACTGCTGCTGGAGCGGCTCGCCATCGCCGCCGCGGCGGTCGTCGAGCGGTACGGCCCGGCCCGCACCACCATGGCCGACCCCGCCCTCGTCGAACTGGTGATCAGCTCCGACTGCGACGAGGCGGCCAGAGCCCGGGCGCTACGGCTCCTGGGGTTCGCCGCCGACCTGCCGGTCCGCGTCGCCGCCGTACGCTCGCAGCTGCCGCTCGACCAGGTCGGCGGCCTGGTCTGCCCGGCCCGCCCGGTGAAGGCGGCACCACTCGCCGACGTGGGCGTCATCCTGGCCACCACCATCGACCCGGCCCGGTTCCCGGCAGGCGTCCGCGCGGGCATCGGCGCCGCCGGCAGCCCCGACCGATCCTGGCGCGAAGCCCGCACCGCCCTCCGCTTCACCAGCCCGCGCGAACCTGTCATCCGCTACGACGACCTGGGCGCGCTGGCGCTGCTGGCCGAGATACCCCAGGACGCCGCGCGCGGCAACACCGACGTGGCCGCGATCGCCCGCATGGCCGGCAACCCAGAAGACCTGGAGACGCTGGACGCCTACTGCGGCACCGGCTCCCTGCGCCGGGCCGCTGACCTTCTGCACCTGCACCACAGCAGCGTCGCCCGCCGGCTCGAACAGATCGGAAAGACCCTGGGCATCGAACTCACCGAGCCCACCGGACTGACGCGGGCCAGACTCGCCCTCACCGCATGGCGGCTACTCGACCACCCCTGAGCCGCCCACCACCGCCCGGCGGGTCAGCCGCGGCGGGAGGCCGACGGCTGTTTGCGGGCGGCGCGGAGGAACTCGCGGTTCATGGGGGCGATGATGGTCAACGGGATGCCCTTCGGGCAGGCCGCCTTGCACTCGCCGGTGTTGGTGCAGCCGCCGAAGCCTTCGGCGTCCATCTGCGGCGACCATGTCGAGCGACGCGGCGTCTCAGCGCTCGGGCTGCGCCCTGGGGCAGGACGCCGAGGTGGGTGACCTTGGCGCTGACGAAGAGCATCGCCGACGCGTTCGGGCAGGCCGCCACGCACGCGCCGCAGCCGATGCAGGCGGCGCGCGTCCATCGCCAGGTCGGCGTCGTCCTTGGGCACGGGGATGGCGTTGGCGTCGGGGGCGTTGCCCGGTCGGCGCGGTGATGTAGCCGCCGGCCTGCGATGATCCGGTCGAAGGCGGAGCGGTCGACGACCAGGTCCTTGACGACCGGGAAGGCCGCGGCCCGCCAGGGCTCGATGACGATGGTGTCGCCGTCGGCGAAGTGCCGCATGTGGAGCTGGCAGGTGGTGGTGCCGCGCTCCGGGCCGTGGGCCTGGCCGTTGATCATCAGCCGCACGTGCCGCAGATGCCCTCGCGGCAGTCGTGGTCGAAGGCGACCGGCTCCTCGCCCCTCGCGGATCAGCTCGCTCGTTGAGCACGTCGAGCATCTCCAGGAACGACATGTCGGGCGAGACGTCCGTCGACCTGAGTAGGTCCGACCATGCGCGCCCGCGGTCGTCGGCGCCGGGCTGGCGCCAGATCCGCAGGGTGAGGTTCACTGCGTAGCTCCGTCTGCGGCTGCGGGTGGACGTACGTCGAACTCGAGCGGCTCCTTGTGGAGGACGCGGGGTCGGTGCCGATCGCCGGTGAACTCCCAGGCGGCCGACGTAGCAGAAGTTCTCGTCGTCGCGCTGCGGCCTCGCCGTCGGGCGGTCTGGTACTCCTCGCGGAAGTGGCCGCCGCACGACTCGTTGCGGTGCAGCGCGTCGCGGCACAGCAGCTCGGCGAACTCGAGGAAGTCGGCCACGCGGCCGGCCTGCTCCAGCGTCTGGTTGAACTCGTCGCCCGTGCCCGGCACCTTGACGTCCGCGCCAGAACTCCTCGCGGAGCTCGGGGATCCGGTCGAGCGCCTTGCGCAGACCCGCCTCGTTGCGGGCCATGCCGCAGTGCTCCCACATCAGCTCGCCGAGCTCGCGGTGGAAGGTGTCGACCGTGCGGTTGCCCTGGATCGACGAGCAGCCGCTCGAGCGCGCTCGTCGACGTCGGCCGGCGCCTGCGCGAAGGCCGGGTGGTCGGCGTCGACGCGGGGCCTGGTCGGATTGCGCGCGAGGTAGTCGCCGATCGTGTACGGGAAGCATGAAGTAGCCGTCGGCCAGGCCCTGCATCAGCGCGCTGGCGCCCAGGCGGTTGGCGCCGTGGTCGGAGAAGTTGGCCTCGCCGAGCACGAACAGGCCGGGGATGGTGCTCTGCAGGTCGTAGTCGACCCACAGGCCGCCCATCGTGTAGTGGATGGCCGGGTAGATCCGCATCGGGACCTGGTACGGGTCCTCGGCGGTGATCCGCTCGTACATCTCGAACAGGTTGCCGTACTGCTCCGCGATCGCCGGCCGGCCCAGCCGGCCGGATCGCGTCGGCGAAGTCGAGGTAGACGCCGTAGCCCGCCGGGCCGACGCCGCGGCCCTCGTCGCACCGTTCTTGGCGGCCCGGGAGGCGACGTCGCGCGGCACGAGGTTGCCGAAGCGCGGGGTAGATCGCGCTCGAGGTAGTAGTCGCGCTCGGCCTCGGGGATCTCGGTCGGGGCTGCGCGGTCGTCGCCGCTTGGCTGCGGCACCCAGATGCGGCCGTCGTTGCGCAGCGACTCGCTCATCAGCGTGAGCTTGGACTGGTGGTCGCCGCTGACGCGGGATGCAGGTCGGGTGGATCTGCGTGAAGCACGGGGTTGGCGAAGTAGCGCGCCGCGCCTGTGCGCCCGCCAGATCGGCGGTGACGTTGCAGCTCTTGGCGTTGGTCGAGAGGTAGAAGACGTTGCCGTAGCCGCCGGTGGCGAGCACGACGGCGTCGGCGAAGTGGGTCTGGATCTCGCCGGTGACCAGGTCGCGGGTGACGATGCCGCGGGCGCGGCCGTCGACCACGACCAGGTCGAGCATCTCGGTGCGGGCGTGCATCTCGACCCTGCCCGCCGCGATCTGCCGCAGCAGCGCCTGGTAGGCGCCGAGCAGCAGCTGCTGGCCGGTCTGGCCGCGCGCGTAGAAGGTGCGCGAGACCTGGGCGCCGCCGAAGGAGCGGTTGTCGAGCAGGCCGCCGTACTCGCGGGCGAACGGCACGCCCTGGGCGACGCACTGGTCGATGATGTTCGCCGCTGATCTGGGCGAGGCGATAGACGTTGGCCTCGCGGGCGCGGAAGTCGCCGCCCTTGACCGTGTCGTAGAACAGCCGGTAGACGCTGTCGCCGTCGTTCCGGTAGTTCTTGGCGGCGTTGATCCCGCCCTGCGCGGCGATGCGAGTGCGCGCGCCGCGGGCGAGTCCTGGTAGCAGAACTGGACGACCTGGTAGCCGAGCTCGGCCAGCGTCGCCGCGGCCGACGCCGCCGGCCAGGCCGGTGCCGACGACGATGACCGGTGTGCTTGCGCTTGTTGGCCGGGTTGACCAGCTTGACCTCGAAGCGGCGGGTGTTCCAGCGCTCCGCGATCGGGCCGCCGGGCGCCTTGGTGTCGCTGACGGGGGCGCCGAGGGTGTAGTCGGTGTACTCGGCAGGGGTGGGGTGATCGGTCATCAGTGCACGGCTCCGGTCATGACGGCGACGGGCACGGTGACGAAGCCCGCGAAGAGGACGAGGCCCAGCACCCAGCTGGCGGTCCGGAAGATCGGACCGCTGCGGGGGCCGTTGGCGCCGAGGGTCTGGGCGGCGCTCCACACCCCGTGGCGGATGTGCAGGCCGAGCGCCGCCATGGCCACGATGTAGATGACGTTCGCCCACCAGTTCTGGAAGTCGGCGACGACGTTCTGGTACGGGTGGCCGGCCTCGCCCAGCGGGTTCAGCGTCCCGGTGGTCAGGTCGAGGATGTGCCAGACCAGGAACAGCAGGATGATGACGCCGCCCCAGCGCATCGTCCGGGTCGCGAAGGAGCTGCCGGCCGGCCCGCTGTGGGCATAGCGCCGGTCGCGTGCCTTGAGGTCGCGACGGCTGAGCTGGTAGGCGCAGACCGCGTGCAGCACGACGCAGACCACCAGGCCCACCCGCTGGACCCAGAGGTACCAGCTCCGGTGCAGCACCGGCTCGCCGATGGTGCGCAGCCAGGCCGCGTAGGCGTTGAAGTCCGAGGCTCCGAAGAAGATCTTCAGATTGCCCAGCATATGGACGATGAGGAAGAGGAGCATGATCACGCCGGTCACCGCCATCACGGCCTTCTTGCCGATGGTGGAGGACCAGAGCGTCCGGGTCGTGGACGGCCGAGCCGTCCGAGTCGCTACTGCCACGTCCAAGACGTTAGGTACCCCGGCCATGACAGGTCAAAGACATGATCCTGGTCGTTTCGATAGTTTCTGCCTATCGACTGCTACGGTCGGGGGTATGCAGCTCCAGCAACTCGGCTACTTCCTGGCGGTGGCCGAGACCCGCCACTTCACCCGGGCTGCGCAGCAGGTGCACGTCGCCCAGCCCTCGCTCTCCCAGCAGATCCGCGCACTGGAGTCCGAGCTGGGCGCCGACCTCTTCCACCGTGCCCGGGGCAACATCACCCTCACCGACGCCGGCCAGGCGCTGCTGCCGCTGGCCCGGCGGATGCTGGCCGACGCCGAGTCCGCGCGGATCGAGGTGCAGGAGGTGGCGGGCCTGCGCAGCGGCCGGGTACGCCTCGGGGCGACCCCGAGCCTGTGCACCAGCCTGCTCCCGCAGGTGCTGCGGGTCTTCCATCGCGAGCACCCGGGCATCCGGCTGCAGATCGAGGAGGGCGGCTCGCGCGACCTGGTCGGCGGGCTCGCCACCGGGAGCCTCGACCTGGCGCTGCTCATCCTGCCGCTGCAGAGCCACGACCCGGCCCTGGCCACCACCGAACTGCTGCGCGAGGAACTGGTGGTGGTCTCGGCGACGGACGTCGCCCCGCCGACCGCTGCCGTGCCGGCCACCGAGGGGCGGATAGCGGTGAAGGAGCTGCGCGGCCACCCGCTGGTGATGTTCCGGCACGGCTACGACCTGCGCGAGTCCACCCTGGCCGCCTGCCGGGCCGAGGGCTTCGAGCCGGACTTCGCGGTGGAGGGCGGCGAGATGGACGCGGTGCTGGCCATGGTCGAGGCGGGGCTCGGCATCGCCGTGCTGCCGAGCATGGTCGCCGACCAACGCCCGCTGCGGGTCACCCCGTTCGCACCGCCGGGGCTGCGCCGCACGATCGGCCTGGCGCACCGCAAGGACGTCGAGCCGCCCAGGGCCGCGCGCGAGCTGCGGCGGGTGCTGCTGGCGTACCTGGTGGAGGCAGCCCGGGCGGGGCGGCTGCCGCACGGCACCTCGCCGGTCTGAGCCGGACGGCGGGCCCGCGCCGGATCATGGTCCGAGCACGATCCGGGAGGAAACGCGCGCACGCCAGTTTCGAACGGGCGAGCCATGGCCATGATGGACTGCATGAGCATCAGTGAACCGATCCGGCTGCTCGGTCTGCGTGACACCGCTCTCTCGTTGGACGAGGTCCAGCGCGCCGTTCGGCATGATGCGGCCGGGGCCACCGATCTGTTCGTCGGCACCGTTCGGGACCACAACGGGGGCCGGGCGGTCAGCGCGCTCGAGTACAGCGCGCACCCCACGGCGGAGGCCGAGTTGCGGCGGGTGGCCGAGAAGGTCTGCGGCGACCACCCGGTGCTCGCGCTCGCGGCCGTGCATCGGGTGGGGCTGCTGGAGATCGGTGACACCGCGGTCATCGTCGCGGTCTCCACCGCGCATCGCGGGGACGCATTCGAGGCGTGTCGACTGCTGATCGACATGCTCAAGCACGAGGTGCCGATCTGGAAGCACGAACGTTTCGCCGACGGCACCCAGGACTGGGTGGCCGCCGGAACTGCCTGATCTCCAAGGCTACTTGAGGGCGGACAGCAGCTCCGGCCAGGACGCCGCGTGCGGGTCGAGCAGGGCGTGGTGTTCGAGGTCGGGGAACTCCACCAGCCGGACCCGGTCGCCGGCCCGCCCGGCCCAGGTCGCGAACAGCCGGCTGACCACCACCGGGACCTGCTCGTCGCGGCCGCCGTGCAGCAGCGTGACCGGGACGCCCAGCGGAAGCAGCGCCACCGGGTCGGCGATGGCGTAGCGGGCGGGGACGTTGGCCACGGTGCCGCCGAGGAGGCCCGCCGCCGCGTCGTCGCCCAGGCCGAAGGCGTCGACCAGGTCGAGCGAGGAGCAGCCGGCCAGGGCCACCACGGCGTCGGGGTGCCAGTCCGAGCGCCAGCCGTTGTCCTCGTCGAGCGGCAGCCGGCGCCGGCCGGCCACCCACAGCGCCAGGTGGGCGCCGGCGGCATGCCCGACCAGGACGATGCGCTCCGGCCGGAGCCCGTGGGCGCGGCAGATCAGCTGCAGGGCCTCGAAGAACAGGGCGATGTCGTCGAAGGTCCCCGGCCAGCCCCCGTCCGGGTGGCCGACGCGGCGGTACTCGGGCACGGCGACGATGTAGCCGGCCTGGGCGAGCGCGTCCGCGAGCGGACCCACGGCCGCGCGGTCCTCCTCGTGCTTCCAGAAGCCGCCGTGGATCAAGACGACCAGCGTGTTCCCCCCGCCCTCGGGCACCCGTAGGTCCACGGTCTGTTCGGGGTGCGGGCCGTAGTGGGCGGTGTGGTCGGGGGGCGGTACCGGACGGGTCTGGAAGCGCTGGGTCATCGGACTCCTCCTCATGCTGTCATCCGCCGATGGCGGACATCGGGCGGTCTGGCTGAAGAAATGACGGGTCGTCAATGCCCGCGCCCGCCGACTTCCCCCACATCGCCTTGCGCCACAGCTCGGCCAGTTCCTGGTCCTGGGCGCCACCGCGCAGCGCGGCGCGCAGGTCGGTCTCGCCGGTGGCGAACAGGCAGTTGCGGACCTGGCCGTCGGCGGTCAGGCGGGTTCGGTCGCAGGCCCGGCAGAACGGCCGGGTGACGCTGGCGATGACCCCGACCGCAGCGGGACCGCCGTCGACCAACCAGCGCTCGGCGGGGGCCGCGCCCCGCCGCCCGTCCGGCTCCGGCGTCAGGTCGAAGCGTTCGCCGAGGCGGGCCAGGATCTCCTCGGCGCCGACCATCTGCGCCCGGTCCCAACCGCGTTGGGCATCCAACGGCATCTGCTCGATGAAGCGGAGCTGGTACCCGTGGTCGATCGACCAGGACAGCAGGTCCGCCGCCTCATGGTCGTTCCGGCCGCGCAGCAGCACCGCGTTGATCTTCACCGGACGGAGGCCCGCCGCGTCCGCCGCCGCCAGTCCGGCCACGACGTCGGCGTGCCGGTCCCGGCGGGTGAGGCGGCGGAAGGTTTCCGGATCGAGAGTGTCCAGGGAGACGTTGATCCGGTCGAGCCCCGCCGCCTTCAACGCCGGGGCGCTGCGGGCCAGACCGATGCCATTGGTGGTGAGCGACAGCTCGGGGCGGGGTTCGAGCGCCGCGCACGCTTCCAGGATCCCGGCGAGCCCGGTCCGCAGCAGCGGTTCCCCGCCGGTGAACCGCACCTCGCGCACGCCCAGCCCGCCGACGGCCAGGGCCACCAGGCGGACGACCTCCGCGTCGGTGAGCAACTCGGCCTTGGGCAGCCACGGCAGGCCCTCCTCCGGCATGCAGTAGCTGCAGCGCAGATTGCAGCGGTCGGTCAGCGACACCCGCAGATCGACGGCCCGACGGCCGAACGTGTCCAGCAGCACGGTGGTACCCCCCAGGTCCTGCCTATGGTCGTACCCATCGATGAACTGCCATGGACGTGAGCGGTGTCAACTCTTCCGGTCAACTCTTCCGGCCAGGTGTCCCGGTCAGGTGTCCCGGTCAGGCGAATCGGGTGTCCATGCGGTCCGGCAGGTCGTGGCCCATCCGGTCGCGCTTGGCGACCAGGTAGGCCAGGCTGTGCGGGTTCGGGGCCACGAACAGCGGCACCCGCTCCACCACGTCGATCCCGAGCCGGGCCAGGGAGTCGGACTTGTCCGGGTTGTTGGAGAGCAGCCGGATCGACCGGACGTTCAGGTCGTCGAGGATCTGCGCGGCCAGCCGGTAGTCGCGTGCGTCCTCCGGCAGCCCGAGGGCGGAGTTGGCGTCGACGGTGTCGAAGCCGGCGTCCTGCAGGGCGTAGGCCCGGAGCTTGGCCAACAGGCCGATGCCGCGGCCCTCGTGGCCGCGCAGGTAGAGGATGATCCCGCAGCCCTCGGTGGCGATGGCGGCCATCGCGGCGTCCAACTGGGGCCCGCAGTCGCAGCGGAGCGAACCCCAGGACTCGCCGGTCAGGCACTCGGAGTGGACTCGCACCAGCACCCGGGTGGCGCCGCGGAACGAGCCGAGGGTGAGCGCTATCTGCTCCTGGCCCTGGAGCACGCCCCGGTAGCCGCGGGCGGTGAACACCCCGTGGGTGGTGGGTATCAGCGCCTGCGCCGCGAGCCCGAGCGAGCCCGCGGACCCGCCCAGCGCCTCGGCCGAGCGGCGTTCGTACGAGCCGGAGCCGGCCTGCCGGCGCGCCTCGGCGCGCACGGCCATCAGGATCAGGCCGAGGCTGTTGTGGCCCTGGGCGGCGCCGTCCCAGAAGTCGTCGCCGTCGTCCTGCCCGGCCACCAGCTCGCACGAGCCGGTGGCCAACAGCCGCTCGCGCAGCGCCGGTTCGCGGAACTTCTGCTCCACCAACTGGCGCATGACGACGACTCTGGCCTCCTGCCAGTCCGCGCGCTCGGGGTGGCTGGCAGCCAGCTGGCAGGCCCGCCTCGAGTCCGGGGTGGCGGCTATCAGCGCCCGCAGTGCCGGTCCTCGCACCCGTGACGCCTGGTAGGCATGTTCAACGGACGGATATGCGCGTCCGTCGAGGCGGATGGTGACCGGGTAGGAGTTCGCCAGGAAGGACCAGGCGCCGGAGAAGGTGTCGATCACGGCCGATAAGGGGCTGCTCACTGCTGACATGACTGACTCCCAAAGTTGGCAGGACGTGATGGAGGAAGACGGGGTGAGCGCGGCGTCACGGCGGGCGCGGCGTCACGGCGCGGCGGGTTGCCAGGGCGGGGTCTGGCCCCACTCCCAGACCGGGACCTCGGCCGCGTCCACCGGCGGCGGGTTCTCGCCGGAGTAGATCATGGCCATCCTGGTGCCCCACTCGATGTAGTACGTGAAGACCGCCCGGAACTCCGGGTCGGTGGGCAGACCCACCTCGTCGGCCGCGTCCATCAGCATGGTGACCCAGCGACGGCGCTGGACCTCGGTGATGCCCCGGCCGAGGTGACGGCGGGCCATGTGCGGGTGTCCGCCGCGCTCGGCGGTGTAGTCGCGCGGCCCGCCGAAGACCTCGCTCAGCCAGAGGGCGACGTGCTGCGGGTGGTTCTTGTCCATCTCCGCGAACACCGGGGCCAGGATCGGGTCTTCCAGGACGTGGCCGTAGAACACCTCGGTGAGCCGCCCCAGCGCCTCGGACCCGCCGGCCCAGTCAAAGATGCTTGGTGTCACTGCTACTCCCGTCCTGCGCCCTTGCCGGAGCCGACCACGCTGCCGACCGTGTAGTGCTGCATTTCCTCGATGGAGTTGTAGAAGGGCCGTACCGCGGCGAAGAAGGCGGGGAAGTGCTCGCCCTTGCGGAAGCCCTCCAGGTGGTCCTCCAGCGAGGTCCAGCGGATCCGCAGGATGAAGCGGTCCGGCTCCTCGTGGCACTGGCTGAGCTCGTAGTCGATGCACTGCGGTGCTGCGGCCAGCGACTCGGCGGCGGTGGTGTACGCCTGCTCGAAACTCTGGTGCTGCTCGGGGGCGATGCGGTAGCGGATGTACTCGACAGTGGTCGTCATGGACGACCTCCCTTCGTCAGTTGCTCGGTCAGGTGGAGCGGACGAGGACCAGATGCGAGAATGAGACGTAATCATGATTACATCTTGGGAATGCGCCACGCAAGGCCCGGCCGGTCGTGCGCGATCATGCACTCGGGGGTTTCATGCCGAATGTGCTATCCGGACATTCGATAGCGCTGGATCACGTCGACGGCCATGGCGCCCTCCCCGACTCCGGCGGCGACCCGCTTGACCGAGCGGGCCCGGGCATCGCCCGCGGCGAAAACCCCGGGGACGCTGGTCTCCAGTGGATAGGGCGCGCGTTCCAGACTCCACTCCATCGGTACTTCGCCCCCGTTGGCAATCAGGTCCGAACCGGTGAGCACGAAGCCGTGGTCGTCCAACTCCACCACGTCGCCGAGCCAGCCGGTGCGCGGGCGGGCCCCGATGAAGGTGAAGACGAAGTGCGTCTCCAGCACGCTCAGAGTGTCGGTCTCGGCATCGTGCAGCACGACCTGCTCCAGCCGCTCCCTGCCCAGGAACTCCCGCACGGTGGTGCGGGTGCGGACCGAGATGTTGGGGGTGTGGGTGAGCTGATCCGCCAAATAGCGGGGCATCCGGGTGGAGAGCGAGGCGGCCCGCACCAGCAGGGTGACCTCGGAGGCGAACTTGGCCAGGTGCACCGCCGCCTGCCCGGCGGTGTCCGCCCCGCCGATGACCACCACCCGCTGCGCGATGCAGGACTGGGTCTCGGTGCCGGCCAGTCCGTAGTAGAGGCCGGCCCCCTCGAACCGGCTCGAGCGGCGGGCCTCCAGCCGGTTGTAGTCGAGGCCGGGACAGAGCAGCACGCTCTCGGCGGTGGTCTCGGAGCCGTCGGCCAGTACCAGGAGCTTCACCGGGTCCTCCCGTCTAAGGCCTACCACCCTTGCTGGGCACAGTAGTTCGGCACCCAGTCTGACAGCCTGCACGGTGGCGCGGCGGGTCAGCTCGGCGCCGGACAGGCCGGAGGGGAGGCCCAGGTAGTTCTCGATCAGCGGCGCGCTCTCCGCCTGGCCGCCGAGGTGCTGCTGGGCGTCGACCAGCAGGGTCCGCAGCCCCTGGGCGGCCGCTTGTACCGATGCGGACAGGCCGGTGGGCCCGCCGCCGACGATGACGCATTCGTAGTGCGGCAGTGCGGCTCTGGCGGACCGGCCCAGCATCTCGATCGGGCCCAGCTTCTCGATCGGACCCAGACGCTCGATCAGGTCGGGCTCGCCGGAGGCGAGCAGCGCCTCGGTGTCCGGGAGCACCACCATCGGCAGTGCGGTCGCGGTGCCGGTCGTAGGGTCGGCCAGCAACCGGCCGACGGTGGCGGTCCACCACTGTTCGAGCAGATTGTCGATCACGGGATAGAGCCGCTCCTGCGGCGGTCCCCAGGGCTTGGGCAGGTACTGGTCCAGGAAGGCCAGGTCGATACCGGGGCCGGCGAGTTCCCGCTCCGGGTATGCGCTCAGGAGCACGCGGCGTGCCTCCGGGAAGCGTCCGACCGCCTCCGTGAGGAACTGTACGCCGGGCACGTCCGGCATTCGCTGGTCCACCAGTAAGAGGGCCAGATCCTGACGCCGCTCGGTCAGCGTGTCGAGGATCCGGATCGCCTCCTTGCCGGAGTGGACCGTGATGATCAAGTACCTGTCGGCATAGGCGCTGCGCAGGTCGCGGCGGAGGGCTCGGAGAACCTGGGGGTCGTCGTCCAGGGCAAGGATCACGGGCTTGCGCCCGCCGTTCCAGTCGTCCGGTCCTACCGCTCCCCGGCGCATGCAGCCTCCTCGTTGGGCCCCGAGTCCCGGCGCGGCAACGCTGAGTTCAGCGTATTCATCGAGAGGTCCTCTGTGATCGGACAGTTGGATCCCATACAGGGTAGACGTGTACATGGCGGCGAGGCCAGGCAATCAAGGGTTTCGCGCGGATTCGCCGATACTTCATGAAGTTCCAGGAAAACCGGCGGACATCGGGCTACGTCACCAACTCCGGCCCAGTTGCTTTCCCTGCCGCCGGGCCGCGGCGCACGGTGGGTGTCGGTCGGGAGCAAGGGGCCCGGCCGTCCTGTCGCCGGGAACCGTCGGAGGGTATCGATGAGTAAGAAGATTCTGGTCTTGGTTTCGGAGCACGGCTACTGGGCCGAGGAAATGATCGGCCCGGTCTCCCAGTTCGACGCACGCGGCTACGAGGTCACCTTCGCCACACCCACCGGAAGCCGGGCGCACGCGCTTCCGCCGAGCATGGACCCCGACTACATCGACCCGCCGCTGGGCCGCTCGGTCACCACCCCGGAGATCGCCCGGCTGGGGCGCGAGTTCGACGACTCCGGCCGGCTCGACGCACCGCTGGACCTGAGCTCCTGGCTGCCGGAGCGTCCCTACACCAGCGACGCACGGCTACCTGCCGGCGCTCGAGCAGTACCACCGGGACCTCGAGCAGATCGACGCCGAGATCGCGGCACTACGACGCCCTGCTGATCGTGGGCGGCAGCGGTCCGATCGTCGACCTCGTCAACAACGAGCGGGTGCACGATCTGATCCTCTCCTTCCTGCGGGCCGACAAGCTGGTCGGCGGCCGAGTGCTACGGCGTGGCCTGCCTGGCCTTCGCCCGGGACTGGGAGCGACCGCAGGAGCATCATCTGCGGGCAAGCACGTGACCGGGCACTGCAAGGAGTACGACTACAAGGACGGCACCGGATTCCTGGGCACGGACTTCGACATGGGCCCGCCGCCGTACCCGCTGGAGTACATCCTGCGCGACGCCACCGGCCCCGACGGCGCGTACCACGGGAACTTCGGCAAGACGATCTCGGTCATCGTGGACTACCCGTTCGTCACCGGTCGCTCGACGCCCGACTCCTACCGTACGGGCGAGAAGGTGGTCGCGGTCCTGGAAGACGGACTTATCCGGTACGGCTGGTGAGATCCGTGACCTCAGCTGCCGGAAAATTCAAGTTGATCGAACAATTGCAGGGCCGACGGGCTCGATCGATGTTCGGCAACCCGGGCACGGTCGAACAGGGGTTCCTGGATGCGGCGGACCAGGACCCGGAGTTCCACTACATCCTCTCGCTGCAGGAGACGGTAGCCGTCGGGATCGCGGACGGCTACGCCCGTGCCTCGGGCGGCGGCAGCACTACTGCAATTGCACTCCGGGGTCGGCCTCGGCAACGGCATCGGCATGCTCTACCAGGCGATGCGCGGCCACACCCCGCTGGTCGTGATGGCCGGCGACGCCGGGGTGCGCTACGACGCGATGGACGCCCAGATGGCCGCCGACCTGGTGGCCATGGCCCGCCCGGTGACCAAGTACGCGACCCGGGTCACCGACCCGCAGTCGCTGCTGCGCATCGTGCGACGCGCCATCAAGATCGCGCTGACGCCGCCGCGCGGCCCGGTGTTCGTGGCGCTGCCGATGGACGTGCTGGACGCGGTCAACCATGAACCGGTGCGTGCCCACGGTCGTCCCCCGGACCGACAGCCTGCCCGCCCCCTCGGCGGTGGGCGCGGCCGTCGAGCTGCTGGCCGGTGCGGCCAACCCGGTGATCCTGGTCGGCGACGGCGTGAGCCTGGCCGGCGCCCAGCGCGAACTGGCGCGGGTGGCCGAGCTGTTGGGCGCCGACGTGTGGGAGGTGGACGCCTCCGAGGTCAATCTGCCGGCCTCGCACCCGCTGCGGCGCGGGCATGACCGGGCACATGTTCGGCGAGCACAGCACCGAGCTGGTCGCCAACGCCGACGCGGTGCTGATCGTCGGCACCTATGTCTTCCCCGAGGTGTTCCCCAACCTGGCCTCGCCGTTCCGGGCCGGCGCGCGGATCGTCCACATCGACCTCAACACCTATGAGATCGCCAAGAACCACCCGGTGGACCTGGGCATCGTGGCCGACCCCAGGGCGGCCCTGGCCGCCCTGGCGGGCGGGCTGGTCCAGCAGCTGGACCCGAAGCAGCGCCGCGCGGCGGCGTCCCGGCTGGCCGAGCGGACCGAGCAGCGGAACGCCGAGGCGGCGGCCGTCCCGGTCCTGACGCCGGAAACCTGGAGCTGTTCCTGCACCGGCTGGCCACCCGCACAGGTGGCGACCTGGTGGTCTTCGACGAGGCGCTGACCAGCTCGCCGCTGGTGACCCGGTACCTGCCGCCGGAGCGGCCGGGCGACTACCACCTGACCCGCGGCGGCTCGCTGGGCGTGGGCCTGCCCGGCGCCGTCGGCGTCAAGCTGGCCCGGCCCGACCGGGAGGTGGTCGGCTTCGCCGGGGACGGCGGTTCGATGTACACCTACCAGGCGCTCTGGACCGCGGTCCGCCACGGCGTGGACGCCAAGTTCGTGGTCTGCAACAACCGGAAGTACCGGCTGCTGGACGACAACATCGACCAGTACTGGCGCGAGCGCGGCATTCCGGCCCACAACTTCCCCGGCTCCTTCGACCTGTCCCACCCGGAGATCGACTTCGCGGGCCTGGCCCGCGCGCTGGGGGCGCAGGGAGTGCGGGTGGAGAAGCCGGGCGAGGCGGCCGCCGCCGCGGACCAACTGCTGGACCACCGGGGCCCGTTCCTGGTCGACGTACAGATCTGACACGCAGCACCGGTCGGCCGCGCGGCCGCGCGGCCGACCCCGTCCGAGGGAGGTCCCCATGACCGACATGCCGCCGCTGACCGACGCTGCCATCCACGAGTTCGCCGTCAACTGGTACGTGGCCCTGGACCGGCACGTGCCGCTGCCCCAGGTGCTCGAACTGCTGCACGAGGAAATCGAGTTCAAGGTTCCGGAGGACACCTTCGTCGGCCACACCGGCTTCGCCCGCTGGTACGAGGCGGTCACCAACCGCTTCTTCGACGAGGTGCACACGGTCACCAAGGTCGAGCCCGGCTGGGCGGACGGCGTGGCCACCGTGCGGGTGGTGGTGAACTGGCAGGCGCGGATCTGGAACCCGCCGGCCGAGAAGAGCCAGTGGCTGGGCTTCGACGCCGACCAGACCTGGACCGTGGTGGCCGGGCCGAACGGCCCGCTGATCCGCCGCTACGCCGTCAACGCCCTGGACCCGATGCCCGGTTCGGCCGCGCTGTAGCCAACGCGCTGTAGCCAACGAGCTGTAGCCGACGAGCTGCAGCCGTAGAAGGGACTGAACACCATGACCGAAGTGACGCGAGCCCGGGTCGAGGCCGCCTACCGCGCCCTGGGCAGCGGTGACCGGAGCAGGATCACCGAGTACTACGCCGAGGACCTGCGCTGGCTGGTGCCCGGCAACCACCCGCTGGCGGGCTGGTACGAGAGCCTCGACGCGTTCCTGGAAATGATGGCCACGGCCGGCAAGCTGAGCGGCGGGTCGTTCCGGATGGAGCGCGAGCTGATCATGGTCGGCGAGGACTGCTCCGCCGACGTCTGCCGCAACTACGGGCTGCGGGCCGGTGCGCCGGAGGACAGCACCTCTCCGTACGAGCGGCTGGACGCCACCGTCTTCCACTTCATGCGCTGGCGCGACGGCCGGATCGTCGAAGGCCACGACGGCCTCTTCGGCGACGACGCGACCGCCTTCAGCCAGTTCTGGGCCCCGTTCCGGCCCGGCGGTATCCGCGACAGCCTCTAGCGACACCGGCCCGTACCACTGACGAGCAGGGAGACAGCAATGAACGCACACGAGGTGCTCACCAAGTACTACGAGTACGCGAACGAGGGCGACTGGGACCGCTGGTGCGACCTCTTCACCGAGGACATGGTGATGGACGAGCAGCTGGCCGGCCACATCGAGGGCCTGGCCACGCTGCGCACGATGATGGCCGGGATGGACAAGATGTACCGGGTCTTCCAGAACCAGCCGGTGCGCTTCCTGGTGGACGGCGAGCACGCCGCGGCCGTCTCCCACCTGGTCGCCGAGAGCGTCACCGGGAAGCCGATCACGGCCGAGGTCATGAACTACTTCCGGATCGTCGACGGGCGCATCGCCTACATGGCCAACTACCACGACACCGTGCCCTTCCAGGTGCTCTCCCAGGTCTGATCCGGACGCCGTCCGAGCGAGGAGGTATCGGTGAAGGAGTACGACTACATCATCGTCGGTTCGGGGGCCGCCGGGAGCGTGCTGGCCAACCGGCTCAGCGAGGACCCGTCCACCACGGTCCTGGTGCTGGAGGCCGGCGGCGACCGGATCCCGCCGGAGGTGGACGACCCGTCGTCCTGGTACAAGCTGCTGGGCGGCCCGATCGACTGGGGCTACAGCAGCGTCCCGCAGCCCGGTCTGGGCGGCCGCAGCACCTACGAGCCGCGCGGCAAGGCGCCGGGCGGCAGCAGCAACCTCTACATCATGATGCACATCCGCGGCCACGCCTCGGACTTCGACAGCTGGGCCTACCAGGGCGCGGCCGGCTGGTCCTACGCGGACGTGCTGCCCTACTTCGCGCTGATGGAGTCGCAGGAGGACGCGACTGCCGCCACCACCGGCACCGCGGGACCGCAGCGGATCACCAACGCCGGTCTGCACCGGCCCAACCCGACCTCGCGGGCGTTCATCGACGCCGCGGTCGAGCTCGGCCACCAGGAGATCGACGACTTCAACACCTACGGCCCCGGGCGCGGGCTGTTCGGCGCCGGCTGGCACCACATCGACGTGGCCGACGGACAGCGCAAGGGCTCGCTGGTCTCCTACCTGGAGCCGGCCCTGGACCGGGCCAACCTCACCCTGCGCACCGCCGCCCAGGCCTCCAGGCTGCTGTTCGACGGCGACACCTGCGTGGGCGTCGAGTACCTGCAGTCCGCGCAGCCGACCGGGGTGGCCGGGCGGCAGGTGGCCGACAGCTTCGGCAGCAGCGACCCGGCCGGCACCTACCGGGTGCGGGCCCGGCGCGAGGTGATCGTGGCGGCCGGCGCCATCGAGTCGCCCAAGCTGCTGCTGCTCTCCGGCATCGGCTCCCCGGACCAGCTGCGGAAGTTCGACATCCCGGTGCGGGCGGCGGTGCCCGGCGTCGGCGAGAACTTCCACAACCATGTGCTGACCGGTCTGATGGCCGAGGTCCGGCAGGAGCTCCCGGCGCCGCACCAGAACCTCTCGGAGAGCGCGCTGTTCCTGGCCTCGCGGCCCGGACTGCCCGCCCCGGACCTGCAGATCGCCTTCGTCCACGTGCCGTTCGACGTGATCGTCGGCCAGAACCACCCGAACACGGTGAGCATCCTGCCCGGCGTGGTCCGCCCGGTCTCCCGCGGCTGGATCCGGCTGGCGGACGGCGACCCGAGGTCGGCGCCGCTGATCAACCCGAACTACCTCGGCGACAGCTGGGACCTGGAGCGGATGGTCCAGGGCGTGAAGCTGGCCCGGGAGATCTTCGCCACCTCGGCGTTCTCGCCCTGGTACAAGCAGGAGCTGCAGCCGGGCCCGGACGTGGTCGGCGACGCGGCGCTGCGCGACTTCGTCCGCAGCCACGCGGAGAGCTACCACCACCAGGTGGGCTCCTGCCGGATGGGCATCGACGACCTGGCCGTGGTGGACCCGGAGCTGAGGGTGCACCAGGTGAACGGGCTGAGGGTGGTCGACGCCAGCGTGATGCCGGCCGTGCCCTCCGGGAACTGCCACGCCGCGATCGTGATGATCGCGGAGCGGGCAGCGGATCTGATCAAGGGGGAGTCCCGTGTCTGAGGCCGTGCTGAAGCCGGGCCCGTTGTCGGGCAAGCGGATCGCCGTCCTGATGGAGAGCGACTACTACGAGCCGGAGATCTTCTACTACCAGCACCGCTTCGCCGAGGAGGGCGCCCGGGTCGAGTTCCTCACCCGGCTCTGGGGCCAGGAGCGGATCACCTTCAGCGGGCACGAGTACCGCGCCCCGTTCGAGGTCGACCGCGGCCTGGAGGGCCTGTCCGACGAGGAGCTGCGCGGCTACGCGGCGCTGATCGTGCCCTCCGGGATGGTGGCCGACCGGCTGCGCTACACCGAGGACGTGGACCGGCTGGCCCCGGCCACCGCGCTGCTGCAGCGCGCCTTCGCCGAGCCCACGGTGGTCAAGGGCATCATCTGCCACGGCATGTGGCTGGCGGCCTCGATCCCGGAGGAGGTGCGCGGCCGCAAGGTGGTCTGCCACAACAACCTGATCGGCGACATCAGGAACATGGGCGCCGAGTACGTCGACGAGGACGTGGTGGTGGACGGCGACGACCTGGTCACCGGCCGTACCGGCGCGCACCACCACCTGTTCGCCCGCCGGCTGATCAGCATCCTGACCGAGCGCGCCGGCCGGGGTGAGTCCTGATGCGCTGGTCGCACGTGGGCCTCAACTGCCGCGACCAGAAGGCGACCGAGGACTTCTACACCCGCTGGTTCGGCTTCAGCCGGGCCCGGGTGGTCGACCTCGGGAACGCGTCGATCATCTTCCTGCGCCGGGGCGACGCCTATCTGGAGCTGTTCGCGGCCGAGGCGTCCGAGTCGCGCGGCGCCGACCACGACGGTCCCGCCGAGCCGGGCCGGATGCGCCATCTGGCCTTCCAGACCGACGACGTGGACGCGTTCCTGGCCGGCATGGGCGAGGCGGCGGAGGTGACCCTCGGGCCGATGGGCTTCGACGACTTCATCTGCGGCTGGCGCACCGTCTGGTTGCGCGACCCGGACGGCGTGATCGTCGAGGTGAGCCAGGGCTTCGTGGACGACGAGCGGCAGGCAACGCCAGCAACGCAGAACCAGGGCCAGCACAGATACAGCGACCTAAGGAGTGGGTCATGACTGATTCAGCGAACTTCACGTTCTCGGACACCCTCGCCGGCTACGTCGAGCACTTCGACTCGGGCGCCCGGATCCTGCGGGTGCGCACCGCCGACGACCGGAGCTTCACGGTGTCGCTGGCCGGCGACCCCAGCGCCGAGCTGCTGCGCAACCTCGACGAGCCCTACACCGACGCCTCCGCGCACATCGACGAGATGCTCTCGCCGGGGCGCTTCCTGTTCGTCAGCGGGGTCTTCTACCCCAAGGGCGACCAGGTGCACTGCGAGGCCAAGCGGTTGGTGTTCCTGGGCCGGCAGGCCGAGGACTTCCGCTTCGAGGAGGGCGGCTGGTGGGTCAACCAGATCGAGTCGCTGGCCGACTTCTACCGCCGGGCCCAGTTCCCGGAGGGCGCGGTCGACTTCGACGAGCTACCGCACCGAGATCCGGCTGGGCGGCGAGAAGACCGACAGCCACGTCCAGGAGACCGACACCATCTCCCGGCTGGTCTACGGCATGGCCACCGCCTACATGCTGACCGGCGAGGACGACTACCTGGAGGTCGCCGAGAAGGGCACCGAGTACCTGCGCGAGCACATGCGGTTCTACGACAGCGACGACGAACGTCGTCTACTGGTACCACGGCATCGACGTCGACGGCGACCGCGAGGACAAGCTCTTCGCCTCGGAGTTCGGCGACGACTACGACGCCATCCCGATGTACGAGCAGATCTACGCGCTGGCCGGACCGATCCAGACCTACCGGATCACCGGCGACCCGCGCGATCCATGCCGACGCCGAGCTGACCGTCCGGCTGTTCGACCGCTTCTTCCTCGACGCCGAGCAGGGCGGCTACTTCTCGCACCTCGACCCGATCACCCTCGATCCGCGCAGCCACGACTCGCTGGGCGAGAACCGCGCGCAGCAAGAACTGGAACTCGGTCGGCGACCACGCGCCCGCCTACCTGATCAACCTGTACCTGGCGACCGGCGACGAGACGCTACGCGGACTTGCTCGAGACCACCTTCGACACCATCGTCGAGCACTTCCCCGACTACGAGAACAGCCCGTTCGTCCAGGAGACGTTCCACGAGGACTGGTCGCCACGACCGCACCCACGGCTGGCAGCAGAACCGGGCGGTGGTCGGCCACAACCTGAAGATCGCCTGGAACCTGATGCGGATGAACGGCGCTGAGGCCGAAGGCCGGGTACGCAGCGAGCTGGCGCGCAAGATCGCCGACGCTGATGCCGGCGGTCGGCAGCGACCAGCAGCGCGGCGGCTGGTACGACGTGATGGAGCGGATCAAGCAGCCGACGGCGAGGACGTGCCACCGCTTCGCCTGGCACGACCGCAAGGCCTGGTGGCAGCAGGAGCAGGCGATCCTGGCCTACCTGATCCTGCGCGGCGTGCTGGGCGACGAGGACTACCTGCGCGAGGCCCGCGAGGCGGCGTCCTTCTACAACGCCTTCTTCCTCGACCACGACGACGGCGCCGTCTACTTCAACGTGCTGGCGAACGGCATGCCGTACCTGATGGGCACCGAGCGGCTCAAGGGCAGCCACTCGATGAGCGGCTACCACTCGGCCGAGCTCTGCTACCTGGCCGCGGTCTACACCAACCTGCTGATCACGCCGGGCAGCCGCTGGACTTCTACTTCAAGCCGCGCCCCGGACGCCTTGCCGGAGCGGACCCTGCGGGTCGCGCCCGACATCCTGCCGGCCGGCGCGGTCGAGCTGGTCGCGGTCTGGATCGACGGCGAAGGACCTACACCGACTTCGACGCCGCCGCGCTGACGGTCCGGCTGCCCGAGGGCGAGGAGCGGGTGCAGGTCAAGGTGCGGCTCGCGGCCGGTGCCGAAGGCGGGTGCGGAGCGATCGAGCCATGGACGTCACCGTCCGCCGACGGCACCAGCGGCACCATCGTGGAGCTGGGCGGCGAGATCAACAGCTCGACCTCGGAGGGGCTGCAGGACCAGCTGCTGCCGCTGGTCGCCGAGGGCAACCCGCTGGTCGTGGACCTGACGCGGTCGGCTACATGTCCAGCGCCGGCCTGCGCACTGCTGCTGGTCCTCTACCGGGAGGCCCAGCACGGCGGGACCGCGGTACGTGCTGAGCGGGCTCAGCGACGAGCTCCGGTACGTCATGTCGGTCACCGGGTTCCTGGACTTCTTCGAGTCCGACGGGCCGAGCGACCCCAGCCGGGTGCTGCGATGAGCGGCGCCCGGAGCCTGCACCGGATCGACTCCTACCCGACCCACCAGATCGCCGGGTTCGGGGTCCGCGTCGGCCGGCCGTTCCCGTTCGGCGCCACCCTGGTCGCCCGGCGGGGTCAACTTCTCGGTCTTCTCGAGCCAGCGCCACCGCGATGAGCGCTGGTGCTCTTCGAAGCGCGGTGACTCCGAGCCGCTGCGTCGAGATCGAGTACCCCGACGAGTTCCGCATCGGCAACGTCTTCTCGATGACGGTGTTCGACCTGGACCACGAGAACATCGAGTACGGCTTCCGCATCGACGGTCCGTTCGAGCCGACCCGCGGGCACCGCTTCGACCCGCGCCGGGTGCTGATCGACCCCTACGCCCGGATCGATCGGCGGACGCGACGTCTGGGGCAAGGTCCCGGACTGGAACGACGGCTACCAGTACCGGTCCCGGGTGGTGCTTCGACGACTTCGACTGGGAGGGCGACCGCGCCGCTCGAGATCCCCATCGAGGACCTGGTCATCTACGAGATGCACGTCCGCGGCTTCACCCGGCAGCCCGTCCTCCGGCAGCTCGCCCCCGGCACCTTCGCCGGCCTGCGCGAGAAGATCCCCTACCTCAAGGAGCTCGGCGTCAACTGCGTCGAGCTGATGCCGATCTTCGAGTTCGACGAGTTCGAGAACTCGCCGCACCAACCCGGTCACCGGCGAGCAGCTGTTCAACTACTGGGGCTACAGCACCCTCGGCGTTCTTCGCCCCGAAGGCGGGCTACGCGGCCACCGGGCGCTGCGGCATGCAGGTCGACGAGTTCGAACGCCTGGTCAAGGACCTGCACGCGGCACGGCATCGAGGTGATCCTCGACGTGGTCTTCAACCACACGGCCGAGGGCAACGAGCTCGGGCCCGACCATCTCCTTCCGGGGGCTCGACAACGACACGTACTACATGCTCACCCCGGAGGGCTACTACTACAACTTCAGCGGCACCGGCAACACGCTCAACTGCAACCACCCGGTCGTGCGCGAGTTCGTGCTCTCGACTGCCTGCGGTACTGGGTGGCCGACTACCACATCGACGGCTTCCGCTTCGACCTGGCGTCGATCCTCGGCCGGGACGCGGACGGCACGCCGATGGCCAACCCGCCGCTGCTGGAGCTGCTGGCCTTCGACCCGGTCCTGCGCGAGTGCAAGCTGATCGCCGAGGCCTGGGACGCCGGCGGGCCTGTACCAGGTCGGCTCGTTCCCGGCCTACGGCCGCTGGGCCGAGTGGAACGGCAAGTACCGCGACTGCGTGCGGCGCGTTCCTCAAGGGGGACTCCGGCACGGTCGAGCGAGCTGGCCGCCCGGGTGCGTCGGCTCGCCCGACCTGTACGCCGGCCGCGGGCCCACCGCCTCGATCAACTTCGTCACCTGCCACGACGGCTTCACCCTCGCCGACCTGGTCACGCTACAACGACAAGCACAACGAGGCCAACGGCGAGGACAACCGCGACGGCGCCAACGACAACGACAGCTGGAACTGCGGCGTCGAGGGGCCCACCGACGACCCCGAGGTGAACGCGCTGCGGCGGCGGCAGATGAAGAACGCCCTGGCCATCCTGTTCACTCAGCCAGGGCGTGCCGATGCTGCTGATGGGCGACGAGTTCGGCCGCACCCAGCAGGGCAACAACAACACCTACTGCCAGGACAACGAACTGACCTGGGTCGACTGGGGCCTGGCCGAGAGCAACGCCGAACTGCTGGACTTCACCCGCGGATTGATCGCCTTCAGGGCCTCGCACATGGTCCTCCGGTCCTCCGGCCACCCCGACGGCAGCACCCCGGACGGGGACCAGCTGCCCGACGTCAGCTGGCACGGTACCGGGGTCGGCAGCCCGGACTGGTCCGCGGAGAGCCGGCTGCTGGCCGTGCTGCGCAGCGGACTGGGCGACAGCGACTGCGTCTACACCGCGATGAACGCCCACTGGGAGGCGCAGACGCTGCGCCTGCCGCAGCTGCCGGGCGGAATGGTCTGGCACATCGCCGTGGACACCTTCGCGCCGGCCCCGCACGACCTCCACCCGGTCGGCACGGAGCCCGAGTTGGAGGACCCGTACAGCTACCGGATCGGACCGCGCTCGGTGGTGGTCCTGGTCGGCCGCTGCCCGGCCCGGCCCTGAACCGCACGCCCGACAAGGCAAGCGACCTATCGGAAGGACAAGACCATGCCCCTCTCGCTCTCGTTCAGCAGCACCCCGGACACCTCCATCATCGAACTGGTGGGCGAGCTCGACGCCACCACGGCCGCCGACTTCCACGAGACGATCGAGAAGGCCGCCTCGCGCGGGCTCGCCACGGTGGAGATCCGGATGACCGGCCTCACCTACATGGCCAGCGCCGGACTGCGCTCCCTGGTCTTCGCCCGGCAGAAGATGGGCGAGGAGGTGGAGATCCGCGTGGTCGGCGCGGCGGCGCCGGTGGCGCGGATCATCCGCGCCGCCGGGCTGGACCGCAGTTGCACCCTCATCGACTGCTGAGGCCGCCGCGATGACCGAAGGGGCATCCGTACTGCGGGTGCCCGCTTCGTTCACGGGGCTGGAGGAGATCAAGTGCTTCGTGGTCGACCTGGCCCGGCGGGCAGTGCTGCCGGACCAGGTCGGCTACCGACTCCGCCTGGCGGTGGACGAACTGGCCACCAACACCGTGACCTACGGGTACCGGAAGGAGGCCGGGACGATCACCGTGTCCGGCGGGGTGGAGCACGACCGGGTCTGGATCCGACTGGAGGACCAGGCACCGCTCTTCGACCCGCGGACCAGAATGCGGCCACCCGACCCGACCGTGCCGCCGGAGGCTCGTCCGATCGGCGGCCTCGGCATCTACCTCGCCCTCAGCAGTCTCGACGAGTTCAGTTACGCCTGTGTCACCGGGCGGAACGTCTCCATCCTGACGGTCCGTCGCTGATTGGCAAAAGGAGGAGGATCCACATGTCAGGAATCTCGATCCTGATTCTCATTGAGCCCTCTTCTCCGCCAGGCGACCTGTTACGAGCACTGGAGTCGGACGAGGTGACCATCTCCGAACTGGGCCTGCTCGAAGTGCTCGCGCGACCGTCCTCCGCGCTGCCGCCGACCGATGTGCTGCTCGCCTCCGCCAGGGTCGAGCCCGCCTCGGTCTCGGCGGCCGCCCGGCGCCTGGCGCGTCCGGGCAGCCCCCCGATCGTCGTGGTCTACACCGAGGAGGACTTCGAACAACTGGAGGCGCACGTCCGGGCCGGGCACGACTTCCTGGTGCCGCCGTTCCTGCCGGCCCTGGTCCACTCCCGGCTGCACAGCTGCTCGGAGCGGGCCGACTTCAGCCAGAGCCTGAGCGAGGCCCATGCCCGGGCCGACCGGCTCAGCAGCGAGCGGGAGCTGGCCATCGGCCGGCAGATCCAGGCGGGGTTCCTGCCGGAGCGGCTGCCCACGCCCGAGGGCTGGGACATCGGGGTCAGCTTCCGGCCGGCCCGCCAGGTCGCCGGGGACTTCTACGACGTCTTCGAGGTGGCGCACCGGCGCCGGCTCGCCCTGGTGGTGGCCGACGTCTGCGACAAGGGGGTGGGCGCGGCGCTGTTCATGGCCCTGATCCGGAGCCTGCTGCGGCACGCGGCCGAGCACAGTGGGCTGCAGCACCTGGTCGCCGGGGGATTGGATCCGATCAGCACCCTGCCGGTGGTCGGGGCCACGCCGATGATGAACGCGGTCCTCAGTACCAACGGCTACCTGACCCGCAACCATCTGCGCCAGGGCTACTTCGCCACGCTGTTCTTCTGTGTGCTCGACCCGGCCACCGGCAGCCTGGTCTACATCAACGGCGGCCACAACCCGCCGCAACTGATCGCCTGCCGGACCGGGGAGCTGTCCGCCCTGGAGGTCACCGGACCCGCCGTCGGCGTGCTGGCCGACGGGGTCTTCTCGCTCGGATACGCCCAGATGGAACCGGGCGACACGCTGTTCATGTACACCGACGGCGTGTCCGAGGCCCGGAGTCCGAACGGCGAGTTCCTGGGCGAGGAGCGGATGCTGGCACTGCTGTCCGAACCGGCCGCGGACGGCCGGACGCTGATCGACCGGGTGGACCGGGCGGTGGTCGCCCACACCGGTCCGGCCGAACAGCACGACGACGTCACCATGATGGCCCTGCACCGCAAGCTCGCGGCGGTGGCCTGAATGGCGCAGACCGTCGTCTTCCACTCGCATCGCGGCGGAACCGGCAAGTCGACCGTGCTGGCCAACCTGGCCGTGCTGCTGTCCCAGGCCGGCGGTCGGGTGGCCATGGTCGACACCGACCTCCAGTCCCCGGCGCTGGACGGCATGTTCGGGCTCGGCCAGCGGGTCGACTGCCTGGGCGACTACCTGCTGGGGCGATGCGACATCGAGGCGGCCGCGCATCCGGTGAGCAGCACCGGGCTACGGCTGGTCCCGGCCCTGAACCAGACCTGTCCGCTGGGGGAGATCATGTCCACCGGGTACGACGTGGGCCTGCTCCCCGAAGGCTTCAACCGGCTCATCGCCTGCTACGAACTGGACACGCTGCTGCTCGACACGCACACCGGGCCCAACAACGAGACGATGACCGCCATCGCCTGCGCCGACGTCCTGGTCACGGTGGTCCGGGCGGAACTGGCCGAGCTGGCCGGGGCCGAGGAGACCGTCGCCCTGGCCCGGAGACTGGAGTGCCGCCGCTCCGTGGTGATCAACATGTCATCGGGGAACGTCGACGCGGAGCTCGCCCGACGCCGGGCCGAGCGGCTGTACGGAGCGCCGGCCGTCCTCCTGCCCTACGCCCCGGAAATAGCGCAGCTCGACGGCGAGAAAATCCTTTTCGAAGCCCGCCCCCGGCATTCGATGGTCGCGGACTTCCGACAGTTGATCGACGTGCTCCTCGACTAGTCCCGATCTTGGACGGGGGATGAAATGGAAGAAGTCTCGACAATTGCCCTGGCGGGTGGCCGGGGAATTCGTGCCAGGCCGCTGACGCTCAATTCCGGCGACTATCTCAGGAGCAAGGCGGCGGTGTCCCTGGCCGGCCGCCCGCTGATCGAGTGGGCGGTGACCGCGCTGCGCGGGCTCGGGGTCCGGGACTACTACGTGGTGGCCAACGGCCGCGAGAACCGGGTCCAGGTCAAGGAGGTGCTGGGCCACGGCGAACGCTGGGGGGTGACGGTCCGTTACTCCCGCTCCCGGTTCGACCAGGACAACACCGGCAGCGGCCAGGCCACGCTGTGCGCCCTCGACTACTGGGACCTCGAGGGGCTGGCCCTGGTCGTGCCCACCGACTCGGTCTTCGACTTCGACCTGTCGGAGCTGGTCCGGGCGCACCGCGCGGCCGGCGCCGATGTGAGCGTGGCGACGGTGAGGCGTCCGGCGCTGGAGGCGGCCGGGACCTACGGGGTGCTGGACGTGGAGAGCGACGGGATGGTCCGCCGCTTCGTCGAGAAGCCGGCCCCGGCGGAGGCGCGGGCGCTGGCGGCGGCGGGCGGTCCGGGCTCCTCCGGCCTGCTGCACACCAGTACCGGCATGTATCTGATCGACTGTCAGCGGTTGCGGATGGCGGCCGGCGACCCGGCCCTGGCGGCGCTGGCGCGGACCAGGCTCGACTGGGGCAACGACCTGCTGCCGTACCTGGTGGCCAACGGGTACCAGGTACTGGCCCAGCCGATCGCCAGATTCGGCGACCTCGGTCATCCGGCCGGCTACCTGGACACCCTCAGGGACGTGCTGCTGGACCGCTACCCGCTGCTCAGCGTCGGGATCGATCCACCGGTCGGGCCGGTGGCCGGCCTGCGGATCCACGAGAGCAGCCTGGAGATGAAGGACCCGATCAGCGGCCGGACCCTGGCGGACAAGATCAGCGACGGCAGCGTCCGGATCGGTCCCGGGGTGCGGATCGGCCGGGACGTGGAGATCGGTCCCGCGGTCACCCTGGTCGAGTCCGACATCGGCGACGGCGTCGACCTGGGCGAGGGCTGCACCCTGCGCGGGGTCTCCTGCGGGGACCACGGGGTGATCGGCCCCGGGGCGCGGCTCACCGACGTCTTCCTGGGCTGCATGGTCGATCTGCGCTCGACGCTGGAGCATCCCGTGGTGCTGAGCGACTACTGCGCCCTGGGCGACGAGGTGCGGGTGCCGCCCGGCACCCGGCTGAGCGGGGTGCACGCCTTCCCCGGGATCCGGCTGTCCGAGAACGCCCGGATCCCGGTGGGCGCCAGCCTGGCCGGCGTCCGCGACCTGATGCGCTGGCTGTGACCGGCCGTCCCCGAGGCGTTGCTGTCCGAAGGCGCACTTGACATTTGCTCCGACGTTATTCGGGTGCTGGTCAAGGGCCCGCCGGAGGGCTTCCGTCCATTACAAGTGACTAACTCGACGGGGAATTCCGCTGCACGCTCGATCGACGCTCCTGCCCATGCTCAAATCGAAACGCGGCAAGCGGAACGAATGCCGTGCCGACAACTCCACGAGCGGAGAGCAGACATGAAGATTCTCGTGATCATGACGGCGAAGGCGACCCTCCACCTGCTGGATGGAGAGCAGCACCCCTCCGGCTTCTGGGCGGAGGAGTTCGCCGTGCCGTACCAGATCTTCCGCGACAACGGCTACGAGGTCGACGTGGCAACCATCGGCGGCGTCGTGCCGACCGTCGACCTGACCAGCATCGACCCGGACTTCCTGCAGTGGGTCCGCCCGCAGGGCAGTGAGAACCACGACGTGGCCAACGCGGCCGAGTACGTCCGGGTCATCGACGCCGCGCCGCAGCTCAAGCAGCCGCTGCGGATCGAGGAGCTGACCGAGGAGTCGCTGGCCGACTACGCCGGCGTCTACGTCAGCGGCGGCCACGGCGCCATCGGCGACCTGCCCAAGTCCGACGAGCTGGCGCAGCTGCTCCGCTGGGTGCTGGCCCAGGACAAGCCGCTGGCGACCGTCTGCCACGGGCACACCTCGCTGCTGGCCCTGCGCGACGGGGAGGGCCACTGGCCGTTCGAGGGCTACCGGATGACGGCCTTCTCGCACGCCGAGGAGCTCGTCACCAACATGGCCGGCCGGCTTCCGCTGATCCTGGAGGTCGAGCTGGTCCGGCTCGGCGCCCGGTACGAGAAGGCCGAACTCATCTGGGGCTCGCACGTGGTGATCGACCGCAACCTGACCACCGGTCAGAATCCGTACTCCTCGAAGGCGCTCGCCGAGACCTTCGTGAAGCAGCTCGCTGCGTCCTGACCGAGAATCAAGGGGTTGAGCCATGAAGATCTCCATGAGTGTCAATGGAATGCCGGTCGAGGTCGACGCACTGCCCCAGGAGCTCCTGGTCGAGCGCATCCGCGACGATCTGGAGCTCACCGGGACCAAGGTCGGTTGCGACACCGGCCAGTGCGGGACCTGCGTCGTCGAGCTCGACGGTCTGTCCGTCAAGAGCTGCCTGGTGCTGACGGTGCAGGCCGACGGCGCCGAGGTGACCACCATCGAAGGTGTCAACCCCCTGGACGGCAGCCTCACCGACCTGCAGGAGGCGCTGCGGAAGGCGCACGGCACCCAGTGCGGCTTCTGCAGTCCCGGGGTGGTCATGTCGCTGCGCGACCTGCTCGCGCGTGAGACCGACCCGTCGGAGGAGCGGATCCGGGAGTGGCTGACCGGGAACCTGTGCCGCTGCACCGGATACCAGAGCATCGTGCGGGGAGTCCAGAGCCTCGCCGCCGCTCCCGGCAACTGAGCCGGCAACCGAGCGAGGAGAGGGAGAAGCAGATGACTACGGAGGGAAGACGGCTCGTCGGCGAGCCGGTCGACTGCCGGGAGGACCCCCAACTGCTCCGGGGGGAGGCGACGTTCATAGCGGACGTCAATCTGCCGAAGATGGCGCACATGGCCATCCTCGGCAGCGAGCACGCGCATGCACTGATCAAGGGGATCGACACCAGTGCGGCCGAAGCGCTGCCCGGAGTGATCAAAGTCGTCACTGCGGCGGACTTCGCCGACGTCATGCCGATGCCCTGCATCTGGATCCCCGGCGGGGTCGAGAGCCACTTCCCGCCGCACCCCTACGGCCTGCCCGGCGCGCGTCCGGTGCTCTCCGGCGACCGGGTCCGGCATGTCGGCGACCCGATCGCCTGCGTGGTCGCGCAGACCCCGCGGCAGGCGCATGCCGCGCTGCGGGCGATCCGGGTGGACTACGAGCTGCTGCCGGTGGTGACCCGGGCCGACGAGGCCGTCAAGGACGGTGCCCCGCAGCTGCACGACGCGGTGCCGAACAACCTCAACGCCTACTGGACCTGCGGCAACAAGGAGAGCACCGAGGCGGCCTTCGAGGCGGCCGAGGTGGTGGTGGAGCTGGACCTGGTGAACCAGCGCACCATCAACAGCCCGATCGAGCCCCGCGGCGCGGTCGGCCACTATGTGCCCGCCACCGGCGAGTACACCCTCTGGGCCTCCACCCAGGGCCCGCACAACCACCGGTTCCTGCTGGCCGCCCTGGTGCTGGGCATCCCCTTCAACAAGCTGCGGGTGATCGCCCCGACCGTGGGCGGCAGCTTCGGCACCAAGGGCTACCTCTACTCGGACATGGCGCTGGTGCTGCTGCTGTCCAAGATGATCGGCCGCCCGGTGAAGTGGGTGGACACCCGCACCGGTCTGATGCGCTCCACCGTCCAGGGCCGCGACCACCGGCAGCACGTCAAGCTGGCCGGCACCCGCGACGGGCGGATCACCGGGCTGCACTGCACCAGCTACGCCAATCTCGGCGCCTACCCCTCCACCATCGGCCCGGGCGTGGCCACCGCGCTGATGGGACGCAGCATCAGCGGGATGTACGCCATCGACGCCGCCTTCTGCGAGGTCTACGCGGCCTTCACCAACACCGTGTCGCTCGGCGCCCAGCGCGGCAGCGGGCGGGCCGAGGCCGCCTTCCTGATGGAGCGTCTGGTCGACCGCTACGCCGCCACGATCGGCCAGGACCCGGCGGATGTCCGCCGGAAGAACCTGGTGCCCAACGACGCCTTCCCCTACGAGAACGGGCTCGGCTGGACCTACGACTCCGGCAGCTACCGGGAGAACCTGGACCTGGCCCTGGAGCTCTCCGGCTACGACGACATGGCCGCGCGCAAGGCCGAGGCCCGCACCCGCGGCAAGCGCCTCGGCGTCGGCCTGGCCTGCTACGTCGCGATCTGCGGGGTGGGGCCGTCGACCAGGATGTCCCAGGAGGGCATGCTCGGCGGCACCTGGGAGAGCGCCAACATCCGGGTCCACCCGACCGGCGAGGTCACCGCCACCGTCGGGTCCGCCTCCACCGGGCAGAGCCACTACACCGTCTACTCCCAGGTGGTGGCCGAGGAGCTGCAGATCGACCAGGACCTGGTCCAGGTGATGGAGGGCGACACCCTGCGCGCCCCCTACGGCCAGGGGACCTACGGCAGCCGCTCGTTCAGCATGGCCGGACCGGCGCTGGCGCTGACCGCGCGGAAGATCAAGGAGAAGATGCGCCGCGGCGCCGCCGCGCTCTTCAATGTGGACATCGACAAGGTCGTCTACCAGGACGGCAAGATCTTCGTGCAGGGCGAGGAGGAGGAGAAGTCCAAGACCTTCGCCGAGCTCGCCATGGCCCTCTGGTACGGCTGGGGCCTGCCGCCCGAGGTCGAGCCCACGCTGGACGAGACCACCTACTTCGACCCCCCGGACTTCAACTACCCCTTCGGCAGCCATGTCGCGGTGGTCGAGATCGACGAGCTGACCGGGGTGACCGAGGTGGTCTCCTACACCGCGGTGGACGACGCCGGGGTCATCGGCAACCCCAAGATCGTCACCGGGCAGATCGAGGGCAGCATCGTGCACGGCCTCGGCCAGGCGCTGATGGAGCACGCCGAGTACGGGGAGGACGGCAGCCTGATCACCGCCGACCTGCGCAACTACCCCCTGCCGCGCGCCGCCGACGTGCCCTTCTTCGTCCTCGGCCGAACCATGACGCCGACCCCGCACAACGCCCTGGGCTCGAAGGGCGCCGGCGAGATCGCCACCGTCCCGCCCGCGGCCGCGGTGGTCAACGCGGTCTGCGACGCCCTCTCCGACCTCGGCGTCGAGCACATCGACATGCCGATCACCCCGGAGAAGGTCTGGCAGCGGCTCTACCCCCAGGGAGACTCCCAGTGATCCTCACCCCGTTCGAGTTCGCCAGACCCAGCACCCTCAAGCAGGCCACCGCGCTGCTCGCGGGCACCGGCGGCAGCCGGCCGCTGGCCGGCGGGCAGAGTCTGCTGGTGGACCTCACCACCGGCGAGGCGGAGGCGCGGCTGCTGGTCGACCTGGCACTGCTCGACGAGCTCCGCGGCATCCAGCGCCGCCGCGACGGCGGCTTGAGCATCGGCGCGATGACCACGCTGGCCGAGCTGGCGACCCATCCCGAGGTGCGCACCGCCGCCCCGGCGCTGGCCGAGGCGGCCGGGGCCAACGGCGACCCGCAGGTCCGCAACCGGGGCACGGTCGGCGGCAACCTGGCCGCCGACCGCTCCGGACCGGGGCTCCGCGCCACCGACCTGCCGGTGGCGGCCATCGCGCTCGACGCGGTGCTGACGCTGACGGACACCAAGCGCAGCTGGACCCTGCCGGCCGCGGAGCTGGCCGAGGGACTGCCGGTCGGGGCCGTGATCACCTCGCTGGACCTGCCGGGCCCCGGCAGCGGCGGCAGCTCCCGCAGCGCCTTCGAGAAATCGGCGGACCGGGCCAGCCTCTACCCCGTCTGCGCGGTGGCGGTGCGGCTGAACACCGCCGAGGACGGCAGCGAGGAGCGGTACCGGATCGCGGTCACCGGTGCCACCGAGAAGCCGGTCAGGATCCCCGAGGTGGAGGCCCGGCTGGCGGGCACCCGGCCGGGGACCGGCGCGGTGCTGGAAGCCTTCGCCGCCGTGCCGCCCGGGGTGTTCGTGCCCGGGCGCGGCGGCTCGGCCGAGTACCTGCGGCACCTGGCCGGGGTACTGACGTCGCGCGCGCTGGCCCGCGCCGGCGCTTAGCCGAACCGTCCACGAGCCGGCGACCGCCCTGCCGCGGTCGCCGGCCCGGACGCGGCGCGACGACTCGACACCACGGGAGACGGGGACGGATCGTGACGACGAACAGCACCTCAGCGCCGGCCAGGAGCGGATCGCAGAGCCGGTCCCCACGCGGTCGGATCGTGATCGCCGACTGCAGACCCGAGGTCGACGGAGGGGCGCGGCCCGCCAGAGCCGTCCCGGGTGAGCAGCTCGAGGTCTCCGCGACCGTCTTCAAGGAGGGCCACGACGTGCTGGCCGCCGAGATCGTGCTGGCCACCAAGGAGCCGGGACGCCAGGCCGAGCGCGAGCGGCGCTTCCCCATGACCGAGGCCGTCCGCGGCACCGACCGCTTCCGCGGCGTGGCCCGGATCGAGCGGGAGGGCGACTGCCGGTACCGGGTGGAGGCCTGGGTCGATCCGGTCGGCACCTGGATGCGCGCCGCCTTCGCCAAGATCACTGCCGGCGTGGACGTCGAACTCACCCTGTGGGAGGGCGCGGACCTGCTGGAACGCGCCGCCGTGGCAGTGGGGGAGGAGACCGGGTCGGGCGCGGTCCTGACCAAGGCGGCGGACGTGCTCCGGGACGCCGCCCGCAGCGCCGGCGAGCGGCTCGCCGACCTGCGCACGCCGCCGGTCGCCGCGGCCCTGGCCGGACACCCGCTGCGCGAGTACGTCAGCGCCGGTGACTGGCTCCCGCTGCGGGTCGACCGGCCCCGTGCCCTCTACGGCTCCTGGTACGAGTTCTTTCCCCGCTCGGAGGGCGCGGTGGTCGCGCCCGGGGCGGTCCGCTCGGGAACCCTGCGCCGGGCGGCGGCCCGGCTGGACGCCATCGCGGCCATGGGCTTCGACGTGGTCTACCTGCCGCCGATCCATCCGATCGGCCGCAGCCTCCGCAAGGGTCCGAACAACGCGCTGACACGCCGAACCCGATGACCCCGGCAGCCCTGGGCCATCGGCGCAGCCGGCCGGCGGCCATGACGCGATCCACCCCGAGCTCGGCACGCTGGACGACTTCGCCGCGTTCGTCGCCGCGCGCCGAGGCGGTCGGCCTGGAGGTCGCGCTGGACATCGCCTTCCAGTGCTCCCCGGACCACCCCTAGGTCCGCGAGCACCCGGAGTGGTTCCGCCACCGGCCCGACGGCACCATCAAGTACGCCGAGAACCCGCCCAAGAAGTACCAGGACATCTACCCCATCGACTTCGAGCGCCGACCCGGAGGGAATCCTCCAGGAATGACTGCGGGTGCTGCGGCACTGGCGCGCACAGGGAGTGCGGATCTTCCGGGTGGACAACCCGCACACCAAGCCGTTGGGCTTCTGGGAATGGCTGCTGGCGCAGGTGCGGCAGGAAGACCCCGGGGTGCTGTTCCTGGCCGAGGCGTTCACCCGTCCGGCGATGCTGCAGAGCCTGGCCCGGGTCGGCTTCCGCAGTCCTACAGCTACTTCACCTGGCGCACCAGCAAGGTCGAACTCACGTCCTATCTCTCCGAATTGGCCGGTCTGGACGGCAGCCCGGCGGCCGACTACCTGCGGCCGAACCTGTTCGTCAACACTCCGGACATCCTGCCGGGCCACCTGCAGACCGGCGGCCGGGCCGCCTTCGAGATCAGAGCGGTGCTGGCGGCCATGGCCGGCCCCACCTGGGGCATGTACTCCGGCTTCGAACTGTGCGAGTCGGTGGCCGCCTGGCCCGGCAGCGAGGACTACCGGCACTCGGAGAAGTACGAGTTCCGGCCCCGGGACTACGCCGGGGCGGAGGACCGCGGCCAGAGCCTGGCCCCGCTGATCACCCGGCTGAACCGGATCCGGCGGCGCCACCCGGCGCTGCACCAGCTGCGCAACCTCCGCTTCCACCGGACCGACAACGACCAACTGCTGTGCTTCTCCAAGCGGCTCGCCCCGGCCCGGCCGGGCGCCGGCCCCGGGGACCTGGTCCTGGTGGTGCTCAACCTCAATCCCTACCGTGCGCAACAGGGCCGGGTCGAACTCGACATGGCGGAACTGGGACTGCGCCCGGGGGACAGCTTCATGGTGGACGACGCACTCGGCGGCGGCAGTTACCGCTGGGGCGAGGTCAACCTGGTCCGGCTCGACCCGCGCAGCGGCGGGGTGGCCCAGGTGCTGACGGCCCGGCGGAGCCGGCTATGAGTACCGGGATGCGCCGCGACTGGGGGCTGCTCGGGGAACTGGACCTGTACCTGCTCGCGGAGGGCAGGCACGAGGAGCTCTGGCGGGTCCTGGGCGCACACCTGGTCGACGACGCGCGCCCGGGCGTGGCCTTCTCCGTGCTCGCCCCCGCGGCCCAGGCCGTCCGGGTGGTCGGGGACTTCAACGGCTGGAACGGCGGCGGCCATCCGCTGCGCCGGGTGGGCACCAGCGGCGTCTGGGCGGGATTCGTGCCGGAGGCGCAGGAGGGGGCCCGCTACAAGTTCGAGGTCCTGGGCGCGGACGGGACGGTCCGGCAGAAGGCGGACCCCTTCGCCCGGGCCGCCGAGTGCCCGCCGGCCACCGCCTCGGTGGTCCACCGCTCGGGATACGACTGGGGCGACGGCGACTGGCTGGTCGCCCGGAGTGCCGGGCCGGCCGTCCAGGAATCGCCGATGAGCGTCTACGAGGTCCATCTCGGATCCTGGAGAGGCGGCCTGAGCTACCGCTCAACTCGCGGAACAGCTACCGGCGTACGTCACCGACCTGGGCTTCACCCATGTCGAGTTCCTGCCGGTGATGGAGCACCCGTTCGGCGGCTCCTGGGGCTACCAGGTGACCTCCTACTTCGCGCCCTCCGCGCGCTGGGGCGGTCCGGACGACTTCCGCCACCTGGTGGACGTGCTGCACCGGGCCGGCATCGGGGTGATCCTGGACTGGGTTCCGGCCCACTTCCCGAAGAACGACTGGGCCCTCGCCCGCTTCGACGGCACCGCGCTCTACGAGCACCCGGACCCCCGCCGGGCCGAGCAACGGGACTGGAACACCCTGCAGTTCGACTACGGCCGGGCCGAGGTCCGGTCCTTCCTGCTGGCCAACGCCGTGTACTGGTGCGAGGAGTTCCACGTCGACGGGCTGCGGGTGGACGCGGTGGCGGCCATCCTCTACCTGGACTACTCCCGCCACGAGGGGGAGTGGCTGCCCAACGCCGAAGGCGGTCGGGAGAACCTCGACGCGGTCCGGTTCCTGCGCGAGCTGAACAGCACCCTGGCCCGCCGCTGCCCGGACGTGGTGGTGATCGCCGAGGAGTCCACCTCCTGGGAGGGCGTCACCCGCCCCGCCGACCACGGCGGCCTCGGCTTCGGCCTCAAATGGAACATGGGCTGGATGCACGACACCCTGGCCTTCCTGGCCGAGGACCCGATCAACCGGAGGCACCACCACCACCGGATGACCTTCGGCATGATGTACGCCCACTCCGAGCACTTCCTGCTGCCGCTCGGGCACGACGAGGTGGTCCACCTCAAGGGCAGCCTGCTGGCCAAGATGTTCGGGGACCCCTGGCAGCGCTTCGCCAACCTGCGCGCCTACCTCTCCTTCATGTGGTTCCACCCGGGCAAGCAACTGCTCTTCATGGGCCAGGAGTTCGCGCAGGCGACCGAGTGGGACCACGACCGCGGCCTGGACTGGCAGCTGCTGGACCTGCCCGGGGTCGAGGGCCACCGCCACCGGGGCGTGCAGCAGTTGGTCCGCGACCTGAACGGGCACTACCGGGCCCACGCCGAACTCTGGCGGCGCGACTCCGACCCCGGTGGCTTCCGCTGGATCGACGCGGACGACGCCGACCACCAGGTCTACTCGGCCATCCGCTACGACACCGAGGGCACGCCACTGGTCGGCGTGTTCAACTTCAGCCCGGTGGTGCACCACGGCTTCACCCTGGCCCTGCCGCGCTCCGGCGCCTGGACCGAACTGGTCAACACCGATGCGGACGTCTACGGGGGGAGCGGCGTCGGCAACCTCGGCCGGGTTCGCGCGGCCCCGGTGCCGCTGCGCGGCCTGCCGGCCACGGCCCGGCTCACCCTCCCCCCGTTGGCCGGGCTGTGGCTCCGGCCGGCCGAGCCGGAGCAGGTCCAGTGAGCGGCAGGTCCGGTCTGGTCGACGCACTGCGGCAGGTGCCGCTCTTCGCCGGCGAGACCGAGCAGGACCTGCGCTGGCTGGCCGAGGCCGCCGAGGAACGGACGCTCGCCCCGGGCGAGGCCCTGTTCCGGGTCGGCGAACCGGCCACCCACTTCTATGTGCTGATCGAGGGCGAGCTGCTGCAGGAGGACACCGAGCGCGGCATGCCTGCGGCGGCACGCTGCGTCGTCGGTGAGACGCCGCTGCTGACCGGCTCCGACTACACCGCCGCCGCCGTCGCGGACAGCCCGGTCAGTGTCCTGGCCTACCCCAGGGACCTGCTGTTCGAGATCCTCACCCGCTGTCCCGGAGTCACCCGGGCCCTGGTGCCGATCCTCGCCTGGCGGGCCGAGTCCATCCGGGCGAAGGCCGAGGGACTGGCCTCCACCGCCGGGTACGACACCCTCGCGGCCTCGCTGGCGCACGAGCTGAACAACCCGGTGGCGGTGGTGGACCACGTGGCCAGGGGGCTGACCGAGATCGTCCACCTGCTGGTCGAGTCGGGCATGAGCTGGGGCGCCGCGGCCTCACCGGCGGAGTACGCCTCGGTCACCGCGATGATCGCGGCCTTCGTCGGCGCGGGCGGCACCGCCCGCGCCATGCCGGGCCCGGGAGCGGACGCGGCGCCGACGGTGGACGCCATCACCATGGCCGAGTCCGAGGACGCGCTGGCCCAGTGGGCCGCCGCGGCCGGCGCCGGCCGTCCGGACCTGCTGGCCACGGTGATGGCCGAACGCGGGCTGCGGCTGGCCGATCTGCGGCAGCACACGGACGGCCTGAGCCCCCGGGTGCTGTCGGCCGCGCTGGACCACCTCGCCGCGGTACTCGAGACCCGCTCCATGGCCGCGGAACTGGCGGCCGCCGGAGCCCGGGTGGCCGCGCTGGTCACCGCGACCCGCGACTACTCCCAGTGGGAGCGGGGGGCGCGGCAGACCTTCTCCGTGGTCGACTGCCTGGAGAGCGCGCTGGTGCTGCTGCGCGCCCGGCTGCGCTCGGTGCGGATCGTCCGCGACTACGGGCGGGAGCTGCCGCAGCTGCACGGCCACCCCTCCGAGCTGAACCGGGTGTGGGTCAACCTGATCGACAACGCCCTGGACGCCATGGGCGGCCGGGGCACGCTGACCCTCCGCGTCCGCGACGAGGGGGGCGGCCTGCTCGTCGAGATCGCCGACACCGGCAGCGGGATCCCCTCCGACGTGCTGCCGCACATCTTCGAGCCCTTCTACACCACCAAGGACGTGGGCCAGGGCAGCGGTCTCGGACTGCACCTGGCCCATCAGATCGTGACCCGGCGCCACCGCGGCACGATCTCTGCTCGATCCGTCCCAGGAGAGACCCGGATAGAGATCCACCTTCCGGTGGACCCGGGCCAGACAGAAGCGAGGGAACCAGCTATGGCCACCTACGACATCTCCAAGCTGCACCCGGTCTTCCGCCGCCAGATGGAGGCGCTCGACGCGCTCGACCTGGATGCGCTGATGAAGAACTACACCGACGACGCCGTACTGCTGCGCTACGAGGGCGTCTCCACCGGCATCGACGCGGTCCGGGAGACCTTCACCGGCTACCTCTCGGTGAAGCCGAAGCTGGTGGAGCTCCAGGAGTACGTCGAGACCGAGGACACGATCTTCTACCGCGCCATCATGAACCTCAACGGCGAGCCCGAGCACGCCTTCGGCACCCTGGTCGTGCGCGACAACAAGATCTGGCGGCAGACCGCCGGCTTCGGCAGCTGAGCTGCCCGGGCGACTGCGCTGCTTCGGCGGTTGCCCTGCTTCGAAACGAGTGCGGAGGGGCGGGGGACACACCGCCCCTCCGCACGCCCCCAGGGGGTGGCCATGCAATTTGTGACCGGAAGAGCGGAGGCCTTCAGCGACGGGGTCTTCTCCATCGTCATCACCCTGCTCGCGCTGGGCATCGGCACCCCGCAGGGGAAGGCGGGGCACAGCCTCTGGTGGTCGTTGGGGCAGGAGTGGCCGCACTACGCCGCCTATGTGGTCAGCTTCCTGGTGATCGGGGTGATGTGGGTCAACCACCACTACATCTTCTGTCACCTGGTGCGGGTCAACCGCCCGCTGCTGTACCTGAACCTGCTGGTCCTGATGATGGTGTCGGCGATCCCGTGGACCACCTCGGTGATGGCCGCGAACCTCACCAACCCGCACGGCGCACGTGCCGCGGCGATCCTCTACAGCGGCTGGATGGTGGCCTACGCGCTGTCCTTCACCGCGTTCTGGTGGTACGTCACCCACGTCGGGCACCTGTTCCACGCGCAGGTCGACCAGCAGGGCGCGCGGGCCACCCGGCTGCGGTTCGGCCTCGGCAGCATCGCCTACCCGGCCACGGTCGGGCTCGCCTTCGTGTCACCGCTGCTCACGCTGATCGCGCACGGGGTCATCGCGGCCTACTACGCCGCGAACCAGCTGCCCATCCCGCTCCGGGACGAGTGCGAGGAACTGGAAGACCCGTTCGGGTGAGCTCCACGCTGCAAGCTGCAGTGCCGGGCCGTTCGGACCGCGGGGTCAGGGCCTGAGCAGGGCCATGGGGGCCATTGCCTGCTCCTGGTGGATCGGCCGGCCGGACACCCCGAGCCGGCTGCCGGTCGCCCGGTAGCGGTCGGCGATGATCTCCGCGGCAATGGACAGCGCGGTCTCCTGCGGCGTCCGGGAGCCGAGGTCGAGCCCGATCGGCGAGCGCAGCCGGGCGAGTTCCGACTCGTCCAGACCGGCCCGGCGCAGCAGGTGCAGCCGGTCGCGGTGGGTGCGCCAGGAGCCCATCGCGCCGACGTAGGCCACCGGCAGCCGCAGCGCCCGCTCCAGCAGCGGGATGTCGAACTTCACGTCATGGGTCAGTACGCAGAGCGCGGTCCGCCCGTCCAGCCGGTCGGCGTCGGCCTCCGCCGCCAGGTAGCGGTGCGGCCAGTCCACCACCACCCGGTCCGCTTCGGGAAACCTCGCCTCGGTGGCGAAGACCGGGCGCGCGTCGCAGACGGTCACGTCGAAGCCCAGGTAGGCGCCCATCCGGGAGAGCGCCACCGCGAAGTCCACCGCCCCGAAAATGATCATCCGCGGCGGCTGGGCGTTGATCTCCACCAGCAGGGTGACCGGCTCGCCGCACTGGCCGCCCTCGGTGCCCAGCTCCACCGTGCCGGTGCGGCCCAACTGCAGCAGGGCCAGCGCCTGGGCGGCGGCCGAGCGGTCGAGCGCCGGGTCGCCCAGCGTCCCGCGGGCGGAGCCGTCGGGCCGGACCAGCACGGCCCGGCCCAGGAGCTGCGCCGGACCGGCCAACACCCGGGCCAGCGCGGTCGCCCGGCCGGCGCACAGCAGCGGCAGCGCCTCGCTCAGCAGGCCGTGCAGCGCCGAGTCCGCGGTCACCGGGGACACCAGGACGTCGAGCTCCCCGCCACAGGTCAGTCCGACCGCGAAGGCGTCGTCCTCGTCGTAGCCGAAGTGCTCGACGCTGCACCTGCCGGTCCTGAGGCTCTCCAGGCACTGCTCGTACACGGCGCCCTCCACACAGCCGCCCGAGACACTGCCGATCGCCGTGCCCGAGGCGTCGACCGCGAGCGCGGCTCCCACCTCACGCGGGGCGCTTCCGCTGACCCGGACCACGGTCGCGAGCGCGAAGTCGCGTCCCTGCGCACACCACTGGTCGAGTTCGGAAGAGATGTCGAGCATGGCATGGCCTCCGGATCAGTAGACATGGGGATGTGCGAAGGGGCCGGGCCGAGCGGCCGTCGCGGCCGGCTTCGCCGGATCCGAGGTGTCTCCAGGGTTCTCAGAAGTGGCCGGAAGTAATCCACTGCGGACGGGGCGGGGACGCGTTCAGGAACCCGGTCGCCGGGACGAAGGGGGGCTCGGCCTGCCGGGCCGGCTGCCTGGCCCCGCCGTGACCGGACCACTCGACCAGTACGGCCACCGTGTGGGCCGCGGCGACGAGCGTCGCGTGGTGGTGCCAGCCGCGGTACGACCGGCCGCTGAAGTCACGGATGCCGATCGGGTCGCAGAAGTCGTCGAAGTCGCGGCTCACCCGGTCCGCCAGCTTGGCCAGTCGAAAGGTCTGGACCGGGGGAGTGCGCACCATATTGGTGAGCCAGAATTCGGTGGGGAGGTCGCCGCTGCCCGGGTGCCAGGCGCCGAGTAATTGCAGCGCGACCGGCTCGCTGCCGGCCGGACCGGCCGACCGGACCAGCACGTCCTGGGCGACCAGCGGGGCCGTCTTCCGCTCACTGGTGAGGTGGCAGTTCCACTCGACCGGCCGGCGCTGGGCCCGCAGCAGCCGGATCAGGTCCATGGCCGTGAT
This sequence comes from uncultured Actinomycetota bacterium, assembly GCA_963743515.1. Lineage (GTDB taxonomy): Bacteria > Actinomycetota > Actinomycetes > Streptomycetales > Streptomycetaceae > Streptacidiphilus. Next base: position 86,814 of record CAVUQN010000018.1, on the reverse strand, counting down.
ACTCCGCAGGTCGGCGCGGCGCCGGGCGTCGCTCCGCAGCGCCACCGGCAGCGACCCGTCGACCCGGAGGATAAACGGGATGTGCATACCGGCGAAGGCGGATACGGCTTCCACCGGCTCCATATCCTGGAGATCCATGACCACCGGACGGATTTCCAGGGGCCATTTTTCGGCCATCTGTTTTACCGCGTGCAGGGCGGCCCTGACCGGAGTCGGCGATTCGGTCGCCTCCGGTATCCGTGCTCTTCGCCGAAGACTGCTCTCGGTCGTCCATGGCGGAGGTAGAATGAGGTTCCACTCCACCGGAAAACTGGCGGTGTCACCGGCCAGCCATATCCCCACCGCCTGCTGACAGTTGGCCACCCGTCCTAATTGCGCCACGAATTGCCGGGCGACGCCGACCGAGTGGCTTCCCGCCTTTTCGATCACCAGCGGCTGGATCACCCAGGCCAGGGAGCGCTGTACGTTGTTCTCCAGGAAGCGGGCCAACTCCTGGCGAACGGGGGACCACTCCCAGGGTGACTTGCTGATGAACTGTTGCAGGCTCTGCTCCACCGGCCCCTGCCACTCGCCGGCGATGTTTCTGATTGTTTTCTTACCGGGACTGGCCAGCAGTCCCTTCAGGTAGACTTGTGCCCATCTTCTCTGTTCGCTTCTGGGAAGGGACTTGAAGATGGAGTTGGATAAGACTTCCACGAAGTCGGAGGCGCTCGGTGTCATTCTCGAAGCAGATCGATTCTCCGGCACTATCACCCTCCCCCGTTGACTGATCTCTGACCCTACCCGCCGTCCGTGGGACATCAAAGGAAGCCCCTACTACTTAATGAGGTGTGCACGGCATTGGAGTATTTGTCCAATTTCGCACATGTTTTTGGGGGTTGGTCAGTATGGACATGTCCATGATGATGGGGTAGGGGGCGCCGAAATGGAATAGCGGCATTCCGGGATCTTGGGGCCGACCGCTCAGACCGGCTCTTCCACCTCGGTGTCCGCGTCGGCGGGCTGCGCAGCTTCCTGTTCGGTGAACTCGGCACCCTGTTCGGCGAACGCCCCGCGCGGTGAAGGACCGAGCAGGAACATCAGCGCCAGTACCACCGTCAGCACCAGCGTCAGCTTGGGCAGCAGCAGCGCCAGCAGCGCTGCGAAGACGTAGCTCGCCAGCCCGGCGCGGAACCTTATGGTCACATCGCGATGGAAGAGCGGGCTGACCCCCGGATGCAGCAGCTTCCTGCGGTCGGCATAGTGCCAGACCACGTTGAACATCACGGCGCAGCCGGCCAGGGTCCCCCCGTACAGCAGCATCGCGGTGCGGGCGTCCGCACCGCTGGTGTAGTCCGCGATCAGCTGGGTGGGGAAGGGCAGGAAGCACACGCAGGCGAGCAGGACCAGGTTGGTCAGCAGCAGCACCTGGTCGACGCGTTCGATCAGCCGGAAGAGCGCATGGTGGTTCGCCCAGATGATGCCGATCTGCAGAAAGCTGACCCCGAAGGCGAGCAACTGCGGCAGCGCCTTGGCCAGCGCGTGGGCCAGGCTCTCGCCGGAGCCCTTGGTGACGCCGATGTCCAGCACCAACAGGGTGATGGCGATCGCCATCACCCCGTCGCTGAAGGCCTCCAGCCGCGCCGGGTCGCCGCGGTCGGCGGTCCCGCCCCACCACCGGCTGATCGGCTGGTGCTGCGGCGGGAGCGGCGGATTCGGCGGGGCCATCGGCCTGGCTTTCCTTCGTTGGTGAGGGTTGTTCGGGTGAGGGCTATTCGGGCGTACCGGCGTCGACCCAGCGGCGGAAGACGGCGACCTGCTCCTTGGGCCAGGCGCCGTCGCACGGCATCGACCCGTTGCTCAGCCGCTCCAGGATGGCCTCCGCGTGGGTGGAGGCGTCCTCGTAGGACCACAGGTCGAAGGCGAACCGCATCGAGTTGCGGTCCTTCGCCCGGAACAGGTCCTTGATGTGCGCGGCATAGCCGACCGCCTCATCGGCGCCGGGCAGCACCACCTCGGCCGGCTCGCTCTCGCTCCCGGCCGGGTTGGCCAGGGCGGAGACGCGCGCCGAGGGGGTGGCGTGGCACACCCACCACCAGTGCGGCACCGGCATGTTGGGCACCGGGTGGGCGGCGGACTGGGAGTTCTCCGCAGCGATGTGCGAACCCCACTCCAGGTACGCGACGAAGGCGGCCCGGAACTCGGCGTCGTTGGGCAGGCCCGCCTCCTGGGCGGACTGGCTCATCAGCGAGACCCAGTGCGAGCGCTGCTCCTCCGTCAGGTTCTTCGCCAGATGCTGCGAGATCATCCGGTTGTAGTCGCCGTAGCGCTGGGTGTAGAACTCGGGCCCCTCGAAGACCTGGCTGAGCCAGGCGGCCACCCGCTCGGGGTGGTCGGGCGCCATCCGCGAGAACAGCGGCCCCAGCAGCGGGTCCTGGGGGACGTACTTCTGGTAGAACAGCCGGGTCATGCGCAGCAGCGCCGGGTAGCCGCCGGCCCAGGCGAAGAGCGTGGGTACCGCGTCCGGGTCCGGTTCCGGATCGACGAAGTTGACGTAGTAGTGCATGCCGGAGCAGAAGGGCTTGTTCTTGGAGTGCCCGCAGCGGCACAGGCTGTAGTGCTCGGCCGAGTAGCCCGCGACGCGCTCCACCTCGTCGCCCTCGAGGTCGCCGTGGAGCGGGATGCCGCCGGTGATTCGGTACGGGCCGTCCTTCGAGATGGTGATGTCCGGTGCGCGGAGGGACTGGTCGACCTGCTCGCGGGCCTCGCGGCCGTCGACCGCGAAGCTCAGCGCGCCCGAGGGGCAGTCGCGGACGGCAGCGATGATCTCGTCGGAGCGGCCGCCGCTGGGCGTGACGAAGGGCTCGCTGCCGGCGTGGAACACGGTGTTGAGGCGATCGGTGCAGAAGCCCGAGTGGGCGCAGATGCCGCGGTTGTCGAGCACGGTGACCGTCTGGCCCTGGTAGCTGTCGCGGCGGTCGGGGACCCGGCTGGGGTCCTTGGCGCCGCTGAAGCCGCTGGTCGCGTGCGAGCCGTCGCACCAGGGCCGGTCCGCGGACTCGCCGCAGCGGCAGAGCGCCATCAGCGGCCGGGTGGGCACCTCCTCGGCGAGGTACGTGCACAGGCGCTCGGCGTTGACGGCCAGATAGGGGCCGTCGTCGGTGACCCTGATGTCGGAGGGGAGCCCGGCCAGCAGCTCCGTGAGCCGGGCCCGGCGGTCCGCCTCGGTGGCCGGATCCAGGGCCTCCATGCCCTCCGGGGGCGTGAGCACCAGGTGCTGCAGCGCCGCTGCTGCCTCCAGCACGGCTCCGGGCGCCCCGGGGAGGCCGGAGAGCTCGGTCGCGCCCTCCGCCAGCGCCCAGAGACGGTTGCTCAGCGACAGCGTCGAACTCGCGGGCGAGGCGCCTCTGTCCTGCGCAGGCGCGTCCTTGGCGGGCCCAGCCGTGAGGACGCCCGCCAGCGGACGGACCACTCGATCGCGCAGGCGGCGGGCGACTTCGGCCCCGGGCCCCGAGCGCGCCAGGGATTCCGCCAGCTCGCTGCACTCGCGCAGCAGCTCCGCGATTCGCTCTCGTACTGCGGTCGGGCTCGGTAACTGACTCGCTGTCATCGTGAGCTCCAGTTCGTCGGAGAATGCTGCCAGTCTTCGAATCCGGCCAACCTGGAGGCCGACCCTGGCGGGACGGGAGACCGGAGGCCGGAGCGCCCCAATGTATCCCAAGCTACCTATTCGGTAGATCAGTTGCTACCAGGGTCGGCAAACGTGATCCTCATGACAGAGCCGTCGCCGGCGGGCGCGGAGCGGATTGGCCCATTCCGCAGGGCCCTGACGGTCCGAATAACCGGCAAAGGCCGACCGGGATCCTCGGAGCCGGCAATATCGCCCGACTTTTGACTTTACTGTGCGTGCGGTCCCGCGTCGCGCACCTCCTCGACCCGGCGCATCGCCTCCCGCAGGTCGGAGAGCCAGGTTTCCGTGTGCTCGCCGACCTGCCGGACGCACCAGCCCAGGGCGTCACTGCGACTGCGCGCCACTCCCGCGTCGACGAGGGTGTCGAGCAGTCGGCGTTCGCTCTGCCGGAGGCGGGTCATCACCGGGATGGACAGTGTGGAGAACATCTGGGTGATGTCTCCACAGGTCACCCCCCAGGACACCTTGCGTCCGAATATGTGTTCCGCATCGGAAGCGATGTCAATGCGGGTCTGCCGGGTGCGCTCGCGAAATGTCTTGATCAAATTGGTGATCGCCACCGCCTGTTCGATCTCGGAGGCATCGGCGGTGAGCGTCGGGGCGGTGATGCGCCCGATCACCGTGATCTCCTCACGATCAAGGACGATCTTGACGGGTTCGTCGAACAGTCCATCGGGTAGGCGCTCGGCGAACCACTCCCGCAGGGTCTCGGCCGGCGCTCGTCGCGTACTCATCCCTACATAATTACATCATTACCGACGCGGGCCAAGGGTTCGGGCGCAGCGGAGTTGACGTGCTCGGGTCGAGCCAGCTGCTCGGACCCGGTGGTCGGCCCCGGTGGTCACTCCAGGCCGAGTACGGAACGGTAGATGTCATGGGTGCGCTCCGCGCACCGCTGCCAGCTGAAGTGCTCCGTGGCCCGGACCCGGCCCGCTGCGCCCATGGTGCGGGCCAGCCCGGGATCGCGGACCAGTTCGTTCACCGCCGCCGCGAGGTCCGCGGCGAAGCGCTCGGGATCCAGCGGGGTACCGCTGCCGTCCTGCTCCTGCTTGATCGGAACCAGGCGCCCGGTCACCCCGTCCGCCACCACTTCCGGGATCCCGCCGGTGGCAGTGGCGACCACCGCCGTCCCGCAGGCCATCGCCTCCAGGTTGACGATGCCCATCGGCTCGTAGAGGGAGGGGCAGACGAACACCGTGGACCAGGTCATCAGCTGGCGTACGTACGCCGGTTCGAGCATGCCGTCGATCCGGAAGACCCCGCTGCGGGTCCGGCTCAGGGCGGCCACCAGTTCGGCGGTCTCCTCGGCCACCTCCGGGGTGTCCGGCTGCCCGCAGCAGAGCACCAGCTGTGCGGCGGGATCCAGTTCGAAGGCGGCGCGCAGCAGTTGCGGCAGGCCCTTCTGCCGGGTGACCCGTCCGACGAAGAGCACGATCGGCCTCGCCGGGTCGACGCCGAACCGCTCGAGCGCCTCGGTACCCCGGTCGGGCCGGTACGCGGTGTCGTCGATCCCGTTGTGCACCACCTGCACCCGTTCCGGATCGACCTCCGGGTAGACCGCCAGGATGTCCCGGCGCATCCCCGCGGACACGGCGATCACCGCGTCCGCGGACTCGACCGCGGTGCGCTCCACCAGCGACGAGAGCGCGTACCCGCCGCCCAACTGCTCGGCCTTCCAAGGGCGGAGCGGTTCCAGGCTGTGCAGGGTCACCACGTGCGGGATGCCGTGCACCACCTGGGCCAGCCGACCGGCGGCGTTCGCGTACCAGGTGTGGCTGTGCACCACGTCGGCGCCCGCGCAGGCGGCGGCCATCTCGACGTTCACCGCGAGCGCCCGCAGCGCGGGGTTGGCCCCCACCGTCGGCTCCGGCTCCTGGTACGAGCTCGCCTCGGCCCCGGGCCGGGGCCCGCCGAAACAGCGAACCCGCAGATCGACCCGGGCCAGCAGCTCCCGCGCCAACTCCCCGGCGTGAACCCCCGCGCCGCCGTAGACCTCCGGCGGGTACTCCTTGGTGAGCAGATCGACCCGCATCCGAGCGCCCTCCCGGTCAGGATCCAACGGCGGGCACCGGCAGGGTGGTGCCGGCCCTCGCTGTTGTCATCGTCATGACTGAGAGGCTGGGGCATCCGCAGGGCGCGGAACAAAGAAACCGCACCTACTTGGTGACTTCCGGCCCGGCCGGGCCGGCAGCGGGGCCGACATCATCAGGTGGCGCGCGGCACCCGTCGGCGGCGGCCGGGTCGCGCTCCCGCGTTCGCGCCGCCAGGATCGGGGAGAAACGGCGCCCGGCTCCGGAAAGCCGGGCCCCTTCAGCTCGACCACCGGCAGCCGCCCGTACGCCCAGGTGCGTACGGTCTGCTCGAAGATCGGGGCGAGCGGTGGTGTGTGCCCGGTCGGGCAGGGAAGGCTAGGAAGTGCCCCGCCCACCGTTCCTCCGGAACTGCCGGGGCGGAACCGCTCCCGGCGGCGGGCCGCGCGAAGGGAATCGGGATGATCGAGGCAGCGGACCTCCGCGAGTGGCGCACCCATGATGTCGTCGACCCCGGCGGTCACAGGATCGGTTCACTGGAGGCGGTCTACGTGAACACCAGCAGCGACGAGCCGGCCATGGCCACCGTCCAGATCGGTCTGCCCACCCGCCACCGCCTGGTCTTCGTCCCCCTGGACCGGGCGGTCGTAGGGCCGGGCTATGTCAAGGTCGCCTACGACAAGGCGCTGGTGAAGGGCTGTCCCGCGATCGGCACCGACGACGTGCTGCCTGCCGAGGACGAGGAGGCCGTCTTCCGGCACTACGACCTCACCTACCAGCCCGGCGCCGGCGGCGAGCGGCAGCTCGCCCGCCGCTGAGCGCCCCGCACGAACCCAAGGAGGCATGCCGGCCATGGTCGTGTTCCTGATCGTGCTCATCGTGGCGATCGTGCTGGGCATCATCGGCGTCGCCGTCCACGGACTGCTGTACTTGTTGGCCGTCGCCGTCCTACTGGGCGTCGCTGACGTGGTGTTCCTCGCCGTGCGCTCCGCACGTCGGCCGGGCCGGCACCGGGTGCGCTGAGACACCGCAGCGGCCGCACCGCCAAGCACGCGTGGCGGACAGCGCTACTGTGTGAATAGACAAGCTCCACCGGCTGTGCAACGACCTGACAGTGCTCGGTGGAGCCCGGACCGCTTCGGCGATGTTGTTCCAGCTGCCCCAGACCCCGGCCGCGTCGCAGACGACCCAGCCGAGGAGTCCCGGGTGTCCCACACCGCACAGACCGACATGACCCGCGAGCAACGCGTGACCGAGGTCTTCGTGGAAGTCGCGGACTCCCTCATCGCCGACTTCGACCTCATCGACTTTCTGCAGCAGCTCTCCGTCCGCTGCATGGAACTGCTGGACGTGGCCGCGGTCGGCATCCTGCCGGCCGACGTCCACGGCAGCTTGCAGACCATCGCCGCCTCCGACGAGCACACCCGGCTGCCGGAACTGTTCGCCCTGCAGAACAACCAGGGCCCGTGCGTGGACTGCTACCGGAACGGTACCGCCCGCACCAACATCGACCTCTCCGATCCCCGGGCCGGAACGGGCTGGCCGCAGTTCGCCGCCCGCGCCCGGGAGACCGGCTTCGTGGCCACCATCGCGATCCTGCTGCAACGCACCGCAGCCCACGGCGAAGTCGAGCGAACCCAATTCCAGTACGCGCTGACCAGCCGCATCGTCCTGGAGCAGGTCAAGGGCATCCTCGCGGAACGCTGGCAGGTCTCGGTCGACGAGGCGTTCGGCGCATTCCGCTCCTACGCCCGCGCGCACAGCCTCCAGCCGGCGCGGTTGGCACGCGGGATCGCCGGCGGCACCTTCGACACCACCCTGATCACCCGCCCGACAACTTCCGCAGCCCAGCACTGAGCATGCCGCACGGCGGCGACCATCCCTCGGCGAGGAGCACTATGAACGCTGGCTCAAAGGAAATGACCACAGGTATCGGTGCCGGCAAGGCGCGGAACATTCCGGTCGCGCGGGCGCCCCGGACGCCCCGTGACGGTGCAGCCCTCAACCGTGGCATCGACCTGTCCTCCGCGCACCGCGTCAGCCCGGCCGATGCCCGCCGCATCTCCAAGACACTGTTCGCGCGAATGGCGACCCTGGAGGAGGGCACCTATGAGCACACCTACGTGCGCAACACACTGGTCGAGCTCAACATGACGCTGGTGAAGTTCGCCGCCGCCCGCTACCGCACCCGCAACGAGCCGCTGGAGGACATCGTCCAGGTCGGCACGATCGGACTGATCAAGGCGATCAACCGCTTCGACCCGGACCGGGCGATCGAGTTCCCCACCTTTGCCCTGCCGGCCATCGTCGGTGAGATCAAACGCTTCTTCCGCGACACCAGCTGGGGCGTCCACGTCCCGCGCCGACTCCAGGAACTGCGCCTGCACCTGGCCCGCGCCGCCGACGACCTGGCCCAGACCCTGGACCGCGCCCCGACTGTGGCCGAACTCGCCACCCGGCTCCAGCTCACCCGGGAGGAGGTGACCGAGGGACTGATCGCCGCCAACGGCTACACGGCCAACTCCCTGGACCAGTTGGCCGACGAGACCGGTGACGGCAACACGCTCGTCGAGCGCCTCGGCCATACGGACCCGGGCCTGGACTCCATCGACAACGTCGCTTCCCTCAAGCCCCTCATCGCCCAGCTGACCGATCGCGAGCGCAGCATCCTGTCGCTGCGCTTCATGCGGGACATGACCCAGTCCCAGATCGGTGCCGAGCTGGGGATCTCCCAGATGCACGTCTCCAGGCTCCTGGCCCGGTCCCTGGGCCAACTGCGCGCCAGGCTGCTCGACGGCGAGTGACCGGGGCAGGGCGGCCCAGCCCGCGCGTTCGGCCCCGGACGCCGAGCGGACCCGGGGCGGATGGCCTGCTGACGACTGTTCAGGCGCTCTCGGGAGGTCTAGCGTCTGCAGTGCGGCCCTGGCCCCCGGCGGCGTTGCAAGCCATCGCCTCCCTCGGGGGGCGCACACTGCGCGTCCGTGCTGGACTCCCTTCGCACCCGGGGCCGTTCTCGCACTCGCCGTCGACACGCGATCCTGGCGCGGCCCCGATGCGCACACTGCGGGCATGATCCTGCTGCCTGCCGGCGTCGCACCGGTCCGACGACAGGCGTTGCTCATGTACGCGCTGATCTTTCCCGCTCTGCTCCCGTTCATCCTGCTCGGCGCCGTCATGGGGCTGTCCTGGTGGGAGGACCGCATTCTGCCGCCGGCCGCGCCCGTCGAGGCGCTGGCCGAAGCTCCGCAGACCCCGTTGCTCCCGGTTCCCGACCTACAACAAGCCCGTATTCCGACCCCGTTGACAAGGCACGCGGTGGGTGGTTGAGCGGGTGCGCCACGGCGAGGGGCGGTGGTGGGGACGGATCGCGATCCGTCCCCACCACCGCCCCTCTTCTCTGTCATGAGTGAGCGAAAGAGCGTCCACGGAAAATGAATGAACGACTCTCAGTGAATCTTCTTCCCAGTGCCTTCCGGTCCGAGCGCGACTTTCTGGGCGCGCCGGACCCGGGCCTGCGGCCGGCCCCTGCCGTGGCGTACTGCTGGGCCGTCAGCGGCGCCGCAGGAACATGACGACGGCCACGACTATGACAATGAGCACCACTGTTCCGAAGCCTATGTACATGCGATTTCCCTCTTCCTTGTCATTATTGATCGACACGGCCGAACCGTGCCGACCGGGACGCGTCATGATTTTCTGGCCCCCAAATCGCTCCTACCCGCAATGGCGGGGTCAAACTGCGAAATCCAGCCGGCGCGGCGTGCCCGCGTCGGCGCGGATTCGCTCGGCGGATTTCGGGCAGACGCAATCTGCGGTCGGCCCGGTGAAACGGCGCCGCCCCTTCGCCTTCGACCGAGCCCAGGGCAACAGAGAGTTGAGGCAGCAGAGCGATGACGAGAGCATCCCGGCCTCCGACGGCGTCCCGCCTGCCGAGAGCGCTGCAGCGCAACTGGGGGTGGCAGTTCAACGCCGCCTGCCGCGAGGTCGACGCCCGGATCTTCTTCCATCCGTTCGGGGAGCGAGGAGCCGACCACGAGGCGCGTGACCAGGCAGCGAAGACGGTCTGCGCCCGCTGCCCGGTCCGTGAACCGTGCCTGCGGTTCGCCCTGGACGCCAACGAGCCGTACGGGATCTGGGGTGGCCTGACCGTGAAGGAACGGATGAGCTACGGACCGGCCGACTCCTTCGTGCCCGGCCGGACGATGTCGCACCCGTGACCCCTGACGCGGCTCCGGCACCCAGCGGTCCCGGACGGCGGTACCGATCCCCTCCGCGGCGACAATTGGCCGGCTTCCACTCAACTACCGGAACGATGCGAGGACTATGCTGCTTACTGGACGCCCCAGACCCCGGCGGTGAGTTGCCATGTGACGCAGATGCCTGCGGGGAGCGGATGATCCGTCCAGTCGCCCAGTGCATCGCGAGGGGGACCGGCTGGGACCGAGGGCTCGCAACGCGGGCCGCTGGACCGGCCCTTCGCCTGCCGACCCGCAAGCACGACCGCAACGGGAGCGCGCCAGGAGGAGCCGGGAGACCGGCGCCGCACCGTAGGGCGTTGCCGGGGGCGGTCCTGGGAACCGAGGGGCCATGCCCATCCCGCAGAGACTGCACCACTACCGCCGCGACACCCACGACCTGGCGCTGATCGCCCTGGTCGGAGAGATCGACCTCGCTACGGCGCCCCTGCTCCGCACGGCGCTGGAGCAGTGCCTGCGCGACGGCATGAGCACCATCGACATCGACCTCGCCGCTGTCACCTTCTGCGACTGCTACGGGCTGGGCGTCCTGCTCGACGCCTCGCAGCACGCCTTCGCCGCAGGCGGCGCACTGCGTCTGCGCCACCCGAGTGCGGCCGTGGCACGGCTGCTCGCCCTCACCGGCACCGGCTGCCTCCTCTCGGGCCGGCCGTTCGACGCGGCCGTGGACTCCCGGAGGCCGCAGCCGGCTCCCGGCTACCGGGTGGTACGCCGAGCCTTCGCAGCAGCCCCTGCCCTGACCGCCGGTGTCCGGTGACGCCCCGGCCGGAACCGGGGTCTACGGAGGGCGACAGGCCCTTCACCGTGGACCGGGTGACCCTGCGTCGGCTGAACCGGTGGCAGGCGGAGGAACTGCGGGAGGACCTGGCGGACTTGCATGTGGAGTCCTACGACACCTCGGCCGGCCTGGAGTTCGAGGGCCGGGAGGAGTTCCTGGTCCGCCTGGCCGGGGACGTCCAGCAGCCGGGGTTCACCATGCTGATCGCGGAGGCGACCACATTGGTGGGGTGTGCCTACGGCTACGCCGTGGGTCGGGACGGCTCCTGGTGGCAGGGCTTCGACGGGGACCTGCCGCAGAACATCGAGCAACTCACGGCCTCCGGGCATGTGTTCGCCGTTGCCGGGATGGTGGTCCACCCGCATGAGCGGCACCTCGGCCTGGCCGACCGGCTCCAGGACCTCCTCCTGGCCAAACACCCGGCGTCGCTGGCCGCCACCCTGCTCGACCGGGTCGACAGCGCGGCCATCGACGTCTTCCGGGCCTGGGGCTGGCAGGAGATCGGCGAGGTCCACCGCCCGGTCGACCAGGCTGTACTGCGGGCCCTGGTCCGTCCCCTGGGCGGGCGAACGCACGCGGTGCCGGACGGCCTGGCGCACAACGCCCACACCCAGCGCCCCGGGTACTCGGCCGACAACCCCTCCAAACCCAGACCCCCGCTGCCCCGGAGGTAGCGGGAGGCGCCGGCCCGGAGCCGAGCCCGTCGCCCGCGTCACCCGCACAGCCGAAGACGTGCTCGACACCCCGTTCCTTCAGGCCCGGCAAGGAAGCGCTCGGATACGTTCACAGGCACCGCGGTCTCCTCCCCGCCGGTGCTGCGGCCCGCTTCGGAGGGCCGGCTGCCGGGCGGACGAGACTTCCGGCGCGAGCGACGTTCACCGCCGGTGCACGGGGAAGACGTAGCCCACCGCGCCACAAGGAGCAGGACCGGTCCGAGGAGAGTCCCGATGCCGCACCGCGGAATGCGCCTGGCAGCCGAACTGATCGGCTGGTGGGCGTCGCTGTTCCTGATCTACCTGGTCTTCATCAGCACCCTGTCCCCGTTGGAGCTCTTCGTCGGTGCGGCCGTCTCCGGACTCGCGGCGGCCGGTGCCTGGGCGATCCACCGCGCCGTGCGTCCGGAGGTCGGACCCGCCGCGCACTGGATGGCGGCTGTGTGGGCGTGGCCGGGCACACTGCTCACGGAGACCGCCCTGCTGGCCTCCGCCCTCGCCACCGCAGCCCTGTGGGGGCGGCGTGTCCCCGGCCACGCCGCCCAGCGCCTGCGCGAACTCTCCGCAACGGGCACGCGTCACCTGGTCCGGCCCCTGCGCCGGCTGCACTGCGGACGCCTCGGCGACAACGTCGCCTGGCTCGCCACCGGCGTCGCCGCACTCCTCGCCGCCATCACCGCACTCAAGTAGCCGCTCCACCCGACACGTAGCCCCGGACGCGAGTGCCGCCGCCTCGGCGCGGGAAGCGGATCCGCTCCGTCCGAGCGGGTATGCAGTGATCATGACCTTCCAGCATCCTTCCGAGCGCGGCGGCGATGCGCGCGGCCCGTTCGAGCGTTTTTCCGAGCGGGCCTCGAACCTCACCAGCTCGCCGCTGTTCTTCTCCTTCTGCCTGCTCCTGGTCTGCCTCTTCCTCGGCGTGCACCTCTCCGGCCTCTCGCTGAGCTGGCAGCTCTTCGCCGGCGACCTCGTGTCGGCGGTAACCCTGCTCCTGCTGGCCCTGCTCAAGAACACCGAGCGACGCGCCGAACACGCGATCCAACGCAAACTCGACGCCATCGCCGGAGCGTTGCTGGAACAGCAGAAGGGCACGACCGGCAAGGCGTTCGAATCGCTGGAGGACGCCATTCGGCTGGAAGAGGAGACCTGAACCGACGGCGGGGATCAGGTGCTTCCACACGGTCGAGAACGCACGCCGCTCACCCGAACGGCGGCGCTCGGCGGCACTGCCGCGCCACGGGGGTCAGGATCGGTCTCACACCCCGTACATCTGAGGAGTTGATGGCAGTGCTGGAACGCACTCTGAAGAAGAACACCGTCCAGGTCACCTTTGTCCTGGCCGCCGACCACCCCTGCGGTGAGGTGAGCGTCGTCGGCGACTTCAACGACTGGCAGCCCGGAGCCCACCCGCTCCGCGCCCGCAAGGACGGCTCCCGCTCCATCACCGTCGCGATGCCCACGGAACAGCGTGTCCACTTCCGCTACCTGGCCGACGGTGGCCATTGGTTCGACGACGACAGCGCCGACGGTCACGACGGCAGCAACAGCTACCTGCAGACCTGACCCGACCGGACTCACTCCCCACACCAACGCAATCAAGAGGAGCAGCTCATGGCGGACGACATCTGGGGTTACGCTGCCGCTGCGCAGTACACGCCCGGCACCAGCCTGGTCGGCTACCGGGTCGAGGCCACGGACGGCCACATCGGCAAGGTGCACGAGGCCACCGATGACGTCGGCGCCGCCTACATCGTCGTCGACACCGGACCGTGGATCTTCGGCCGGCACGTCGTGCTGCCTGCCGGAACCATCACCCGCATCGTCCACGACGACCGGACCGTCCGCCTGGGCCTCACGAAGCATCAGATCAACGCCTCGCCCCCCTACGACCCCGCGACCCACCAGGGCGACCCCGCCTACCGCCAAGCCCTGGGGACCTACTACGGATCCCAGAACCGCTGATCCACCCCGGTCCCCGGCCTTCTCGCCTTCGCGGCGGCCCCGGTACGGATCAGCCCTGCCTGGCCGGGTGCGGGATCAGGTCGGTGTCGAAGTCGTTGTCGGCGATCTGGCGTGCCAGCTTGGCGAGCTGGTGGTTGTGGGCGCGGGCGTAGGCGCGGAACGCCGTGAACGCGTCGTCGAGCGAGATGCGCCAGCGCTCGGCGAGGATGCCCTTGACCTGTTCCAGGACGATACGGCTGGTGAGCGCGTACTGGAGCTGGCCGCGTTCCAGTTCGCTGTGGGCAAGGGTGCGCTGCTGCAGGATGGCGATGGTCGCCATGTCTGCCAGTGCCTGGGCCAGGGTGATGTCCGCCTGGCTGAGTGGGTCGGGAACAGGCACAGCACGCCGATGACCCTCCCGCGCAGCCGCATCGGGAGGGCGTTGGTCGACACGAAGCCCGTGGCGCGTGCGACTGCGGCGAACTCCGGCCAGGCTGCCGAGGTCTCCGGGTCGTGGAGGCTGGTGTCGGTGCGGGGCCGGCCGGACTGGTAGCACTCCACGCACGGGCCTTGGTCGTGCTGCAGCGCGAAGAGTTCCAGCAGCCGGGTGTGCTCGTCGGAGGCGGCCAGGACCTGCAGGTGCTCGTGCTGGTCGGCGAGCAGGACGCCGACGGCCGCGACGCTGCCTCGGGTGGTTTTGCGGTCTGCTGCCAACGGAGCACTGTGGACTCCTCGCCCGTCTCATCCACGACGCGGCCGGGGTCCGAGGCAGTTGGAACGCCGGTGGGGACCGGTTCCTGCCCTCACGATAGCGCCGGATGCCACGCAGCGGAACGATCGTCGGATTCGCGCAGAAGAATCACACATACTGTCGATGCGAGTCGGTGGCGCCTGGTCGCACCGGCGGCCCGGTGCGCCTGGACTCCTCAGCTTCGCTCGTCGAAGTCCACGGACGGCAGGTCTCCGAGTTCCTGCTTGGACAGTTCGACCCGCACGCCGCCGCCCACGTAGGTCACGGTGCGGATCGGGATGGCGACGGTCTTCCTGCCCCACAGGTGCCCTTCTCCGAGCAGGACATGGGTCACCGTGTGATCCAGCGGGTCGATGATCAACCCCCTGACCCTGCCGATCTCGCCGTCCGTCGCCTCGACGCGGTCCCCGCGGCGAACCTGCACCTCGCCCCTCGGAATGCGGTCGTAGGTTGTCGTGCGGGGCCCGCCCACGAGGTCGGCTCCCGGGGCGGGACCGCCCATGCCGGCCGCGCCCATCCCCGCGCTGCCCACTCCCAGACCGTAGTGGGGCCACATCATGGCCTGCTCGGACTGATAGCCGAACGCGTACCCGCCGCCGGCCAGGAACTCGGTCACCTCGGCCGGGTCCAGCGCCGCGAACTCGCCCGCGCTGCAGTTCAGGTGGATGTCCGGCTCGGAGCCTGCGGCGTCGACCAGTTCGATCGGCACGAGCCGTTTCGCGTCCTGGCCGTGCCTGGGCTCCACCACGAGATGCGTCACCCTCCCGGCCACCGGATCGATCACCACGCGTGCCAACCGTCCGCAGGCCTGTCCCTGGCAGCGGACTTCGGCACCGATGGTGTACTGCGTCGGGTCACTCATGGTCACTCCCGCGTCGGACTCGCCGTCCGCGCCCGACTGGGGCGGACACCGTACGCCTGCCCGGCATCGCCGACCTCACTCGCCCGCGAACCAAGACCGTGAGTACTGCAACGCTCACCAGGACAGACCAGGCTGAAGCGGCGGGCCCGCAGAGCGTCCGACTGGCAGCGCTCGCCGTTGCGGAGGATCGACAGAGGACGGGACGGCGGACAGCCGCTGATCCGGGGCCCCGTCGAGATCATCGACGGGCGAGGCAACTTCACAGTCCGCGCTGCCACCGCTCCGGCGACCGCGTAGGCGGTCAACATCTCCGGGCAGACGGTGCTGACGGTCCCGCAGGACACCCAGGACGCCGACGGCACCCCGGACCCCAACGGCCTCCCGGTCAACGACGGCTATGCGCTGGTCTCCTACAACGACTACGGCGGCGCGTCCGGCGGCACCGGCTCCCTGCACTTCACGCTCTACGACCCGCGCAACGGCGGGGCGAAGACGGTCTCGTTCACCGAGCCGGCCGGCGGGACCACCGTCGACCAGGTCTCCAACACCGAGTCCAGCGGCGCCGTCGGAGTCACGCCCTACGGCTCCGTACCGATCGGCTTCGCCGCCGACGGTGTAGCGGTCTTTGCCACCGTTGCCCCCACCGGGACCAGCGTTCTCCTCGGCGCCTGGCCTGCGGCCAACCACAGCTGACGTCACGTCACTCATGGCATGCCGTCCGCGAGCGGGCCCGGCCCGCCGCCTTGACGGTGCGTCCGCTGCCGACGCCGGCCGCGATTCTCCGCCCGCGGGTCGGTGGACGGCGGGCGATTGCGGCTGATGGGTGGACGGCGCGGCGCGTGCGGGCGCGGGTCGGGCTGGCGCCGTCCCGCCCCGGCTAGGGTGCGCGCTGAGGGGGCTTGCGGGACGACCTGAGGTGGTGCGGGTGACGCCGAGCGCGGCGGGGAGCGAGGGGCCGGTGGCCGGGGCGGTCCCGAGGAGTGGTCAGGAGCGGGACCGGCTCACCGTGCCGCAGGGGCTGGCCGCCCTGTCGCTGGACGCGCTGGCCTCGGTGGCCTACGGGCCCGAGGCGATCGTGGTGGTGCTGGCCGTGGCGGGCAGCCACGGCCTCAGCTACACGCTGCCGGTCACCATCGCGATCGTGGTGCTGCTGGCAGCCCTGACCTTCTCCTACCGACAGGTCATCGCCGCCTTCCCGAACGGCGGCGGTGCCTACGCCGTCGCCGGGCGGCATCTGGGCCGCCGGGTCAGCCTGGTCGCCGCCGCCTCGCTGATCATCGACTACGTACTGAACGTCGCGGTCTCCGTCTCGGCCGGGGTCGCGGCCCTCACCTCTGCCTTCCCCTCCCTCTACGCGGACCGGGTGGTGCTCTGCGTGGCGGTGCTGGCCCTGATCACCGGGATCAACCTGTACGGGGTCGCGGAGTCGGCCAAGGTGATGATCCTGCCGACGGTCGTCTTCGTGGTGGCGATCTTCACGGTCGTGGCCGTCGGACTGGCGCGGGCGCACCCCGCGGTCGAGCCCACCCATCCGGCGGCCTCCGCCACCGGCACCGTCGGGATTCTGCTCCTGCTGCGGGCCTTCGCGTCCGGCTGTTCGGCGCTGACCGGGGTGGAGGCGATCGCGAACGCGGTACCGACCTTCCGCACGCCCAGGGTCAGGCGGGCGCAGCGCACCGAGATCGCGCTGGGCGGGCTGCTGGGCGCCATGCTGCTCGGACTGTCGGTCCTGATCGGCAAGTTCCACGTCGCCCCGAACCCCACCAAGACTGTCCTGGCGCAGCTCACCGACGCCGCGCTCGGCCACAACCTGGCCTTCTTCGTCGTCCAGTTCGCCACCATGGCGCTGCTCGCGCTGGCTGCGAACACCTCCTTCGGCGGTATGCCGGTGCTCACCTCGCTGCTCGCCCGCGACAACAACGTCCCCCATGTGTTCGCGCTGCGCGCGGACCGGCAGGTCTACCGGCACGGCGTGCTGGTCCTGGCGGGCGCGGCCGTGGTGCTGCTGGTCGCGGCCGAGGGCAACACCCAGTCGCTGGTGCCGTTCTTCGCCATCGGCGTGTTCATCGGCTTCACGGTCTCCCAGATCGGCATGGTCCGGCACTGGCGCGAGGAGCGCGGCCCGGGCTGGCTGGGCCGCGCCGCGGCGAACGCGCTCGGGGCGGTGCTGACCGCGGCAGCCCTGGCGATCGAACTGGTGGCGAAGTTCACCGAGGGCGCGTGGCTGGTGTTCGTCGTGGTCGCCCTGCTGGTCGGGACCTTCGAGCTGGTCAACCGGGCCTACCGGCAGATCGGCGCGGGACTGCACCTGGGCGAGGTGCCCGGCCCGCCGCGGCAGCGCCGCTCACTCGTCCTGGTACCGGTAGGTTCCGTCAACCTGCTCACCCAGGAGGCGATCGGAGCCGCGCTCTCGCTCGGCGACGAGGTCCGCGCGGTCTCCGTCGTCTCCGCCGACGACCAGGACCCCGACAACGCCGAACGCATGCGCGACGCCTGGAACACCTGGCAGCCCCACGTCCCGCTGACCGTGCTCACCAGTCCGACGCGCTCGCTGAGCCGGCCGATCGTGGACTACCTGCACGCGGTGGAGGCGACCGGCGACCACGACCGGCTGGTGGTCCTGATCCCGGAGATGCACCTGCCCCACCCCTGGCAGCGGCTGCTGCAGAACCAGCGCGGCGCCATCCTGGACCGCGCCCTGCGCCGCTACACCGACGCCGTTATCTGCCGCCTGAGATTCCGCATCGACATCCCCCGCTGACCGGGATCGCTGCCCACGTCAGCCCAGGAATCGCCGGGGCGTACGGTGAGCCTCCGCGCTGGCGTAGCCGATCCAGGTGGTCGGGGTCGGCGAAGACGGTGAACCTCCGCGTCATCTCGCCGGGCGGGTAGCCTCCCCGCTTTTGATATCGAAGTGCATGATCCCGGTCCAGCCGGAGACCTCGGCGCGCTGTTCCACCGGTACCTGGTCGGCGACGGGCGTGCTGACGCCGGCGAGTATCGCCTCGGGCCACATCACCGAGACCGCCGACGGCGTCGGTTGACCAACGCCGCCATCGTCTCGCTACTTCACGAACTCGACACTCCGCGCCGGATGCCCATGCGAGCACGTTCAGGCATCGGCGAGATCTGCGATCGAGTCGGAGGCGCGGCGGTCGATGGCGTGGTGCCGACCTGTTCGATGGCCGTCCTGGCAGGATGGCGGCATGGAACGTGTGCTTGGAGTCGGTGGCTACTTCATGCGGGCGGCCGACCCGGTGGCCCTGGGTGCGTGGTATCGCGATTGCCTGGGCCTGGATGCCGACGAGAACGGCCTGTGGCAACAGGAGGCCGATTCGGTTCCGACCGGCGGGTTCGTGGTGTTGTCAGTCTCCCCTGGAAGGAATCCCCCCCTTTATTGCGTAGGAGCAGGATCGGGGCTGCGCACCTGGTGGCTCTCCCACGCGATCAGGACGAGCAGGACCAGGGCTGCTGTCGCGAGGGCGGCGGCGCCGCTGCTCCAGAGTGCGGCGGGCGTGACGAGTGCGGCGGTAGCGAGTGCGGCCGTGACTCGGGCCGCAGGCCAGTTGCCTGCGAGCGTGCGGTGGAAGCCGGCAAGGCCGAGCAGATAGAGGAAGACGCCGAGCGCCAGTAGGAGGGCGGGAAGGTGGTGGGAGGGGTGGTGGAACTCGTCCGTGGCCTTCTGCATGCCGACCGCCGCGACCGCGATGCCGAGGATGATGAAGTAGTAGGCGTAGCCGAAGGAGTAGACGGCGACGCGTGGTCGGCGCTCGGCCGGGACGCGTTCCAAGCGGGCTTCGCTCTCGCGTTCCTCGCGGCCGAAGTAGAGCCACCACATCTCGGCGCTGAGCACCAGGGCCAGCAGTGCGCCCGCGATGGCGGTGGCCGCACTGCTGTCGTGTGAGGTGGCCGCGCCGACCTCGGTGATCGACTCGCCCAGCACGATGATCACGGCGAGTCCGTGGCGCTCGACGAAGTGCCCGGCTCCGACGGCGAATTCGCCGACTCCGGTGACCAGGGGCGTGAGCACCTCCATGGCGGCGGCCAGCGCCCAGAGCCACAGACGTGCGTGCGGCGGTACCGCTCCTGCGACGAGCACCACCAGGGCGCTGGCCACGTTCAGCGGTCCGACTCGCATGATGCCGCGCTGCCCGGAGGTGCCGATGAACCCGACCAGGTGGACCGTGACGACCAGGAGGTAGCTGGCGCCGAAGATCAGCGCCCAGGGACCGTGCCCTGTCGCCTTCGGGACCGTCATCGACATCAGGAAGAACCCGGCCGTGCCGGTCAGCAGGAGCAGACGCGGGCCGGTGCGGTCGAGGTCGAGCGCGTTGGTCAGCCAGGCGTAGCCGGAGTACATCCACCAGATCAGCACCAGGAGCACGGCCACCCGTCCCAGGCTGAGCGCCGTGGGTGCGGCGGTGAGGATCGAGGCGACCTGGGTGATCGTGAAGACGAAGACCAGGTCGAAGAAGAGCTCGAGGGGGCGAACGGACTCTGCGGCGCCTGGGACGGCGGTCTCATCTGTCACGGTCGAGATTGTCCCAGTCCGGTACCGGCACACCCGCCGACTGGGTCACCTCGTGTATCGGTACCGGTCACGGCTGGTACCCGGCCGTGGCCGGGGGTGCCTTCGGGACGGCCGAGGAAGGAGCGGCCGGAGCGGTGGCGAAGCCCCCGGCCAGTGCCGAGACTGGACTCAGGTCCGTCCGGCAACCTAGGAGCGACCGTGGCAGGCGCGACCGACACACAGGCGGGGTTGCCGCCGGTCCTGCTGTCTCGCAGGATCCGCGGGTTCCTCGCCGCCGCCTACCTGCTGCTCGGCGCCGCCGTCGGAGCCGACCTGGCCACCGGGCCCCGCTCGACCTTCTCCCCGGTACTGGCAGCGGTGCCGGTGCTGGCCAGCATCGGCACCCGCAGGGCACGGGCACCGCTCTTCGCCGGGCTGCTGGCGCTGATCGGCGTGATCGTGCTGGCTCTGGAGAACGGCGGGGTGCCCCTGGTGGTGCACGTCACCTCCGCGGTCACGGTGCTTGCCATCACCTGCACGAGCACCGCCGCGGTCGTGCTGGTGGCCTCCCGGGAGCAGGAGCTGGCACGGGTGCGCAGTGTCTCCGAGGCGGCGCAGCGGGCGCTGCTGCGGCCGGTCCCGGAGCGGATCGGGCCGCTGCGGATCGCCGTGCGCTACCTGGCCGCCACGGCCGAGGCCCGGATCGGCGGGGACCTGTACGAGGTGCTCCCCACGCCGTACGGCCTCCGGCTGATCCTCGGCGACGTACGCGGCAAGGGACTGCCCGCGGTGGAGACCGCGGCGGACGTGCTGGGGGTGTTCCGGGACGCCGCCCGCTCCGAACCGGAGCTGGCCGCGGTCGCCGGACGCATCGACGCGGCGCTCGTCCGCCGCCCGGAGAGCGAGGAGTTCGTCACGGCGGTGCTGCTCGGCCTGCCTGAGCGGGAGGGACCGGCGCGGATGGTCAACTGCGGCCACCCCGACCCGTTCATCTGCCACGACGACGGGGTGTCCCCGGTCGAACCGCTGCTGCGGCTGCCGCCGCTGGGCATGAACGTCATTGTCGGTGTGGATTACCAGGAGCGCCGCTTCGACTTCGTCGACGGCGACACCCTGCTGCTGTACACCGACGGCTTCTCCGAGGCCAGGGACGCGGACGGGGTGTTCTATCCGCTGGCGGAACGGCTGCGGCGGATCGGCGGGCTGGAGCCGGCCCAGCTGCTGGACCGGCTGCTCGCGGACGTCAGGGCCTACGTCCCGGACGGCATGAGCGACGACGCCGCGGTGCTGGCGGTGCACCGGGACGGGAGCACCGCTGAGGGCCGGCCCGGTCGGCGGACATGAACGAACAGTCGTGGGTGGGGCCGCGGCGCCGGCGGTTTGCCCCGCCTGCTCAGAGGTCGAACTCAGAGGTCGAAGCAGAGCTCGGACAGCCGACTCGCGTGGAGCCGTCGCACGGCTTTGGCGGCGAGGCCGGGGGCGGCCAGGTGGTAGTCGATTCGCCAACGGGTCGCCGCTCATGATCGCCTCCATCCGCTATCTCGATGAATTCGTGAAGCAGGTCGGCGAGTGGTGCTTCGCCGAGCGCCGGCCGATGGTCGACTGGAGCGAGACCCGCCCTGCGTCACCTGAGCGCACTGGCGCCGGAGTCAGGGAGTTGACGTCGGATGAGGGACGAGGGCGCCGATTCGCTCCGGCAGCGCCTGCGTCGTCAGCTGTGGCAGCCGCCGCGTGCTCACGGCGAGCAGCCGCAGGAACGTGTCGTCGGCCCGCTGGAGCTCTTCTACGACCTGGTGGTGGTCGTCCTGGTCGCGCAGGCAGCCCACCACCTGGCGGGCAGGCTCACCTGGAGCGGCGTCGGCGCGTACGCCGCAGTGTTCGGGCTGGTCTGGATCGCCTGGGTCAACGGGAGCCTCCACCACGAGCTGCACGGTCACGAGGACGCCCGGGGCCGGAGCACCTTCCTGCTGCAGATCCTGGTCCTCGTCCCGCTGGGGGCATTCATCCCCGGGGCGGACGGCGGTCGCGGAGCGGCGTTCGCGTTCGCGGCGGGGGTCCTGTTCCTGGTGCTGGCGATGCTGTGGCTGACGGCCTCCCGCAGCGACCGGCTCGAATACCGCCGCTCCAGCCGGGTCTTCGTCGCCGGAACCCTCCTCTGCTCCGCCGTCCTCGGGGTGAGCGCGCTGCTCCCGGCCGAGGTCCGGGTGTGGAGCTGGGGGCTGCTGGACGCCGTGTACCTGGTCTGCTTCGCCGCTGTGATCCTCGGTGCCACGCCGGCTTCGGCCGTCACGCTGACCGTGACGGACGCGCTCATCGAACGGTTCGGGCTACTGATCATCATCGTGCTCGGCGAGACCGTGACCGGCGTGGTGGACGGACTCGCGGCCGAGCCGGTCAGCGCGCTCACCCTGGCCGTCGCCCTGGTCACCGTGGTGGTCGGCTTCGGCGCGTGGTGGACCTACTTCGACTTCGCCGGTCATCGTGAGCCCCGGCAGACGCCGGTCGCCACCGCGCAGTGGATACTGGCCCACCTGCCGCTGACCGCTGCGGTGGCCGCCATGGGCGCGGCGATGGTCGGCGACGTCGAGCACGCCCATGCCGGACGAACCGGCGCCGCCACCGCCTGGGTGCTCTGCGGCGGGGCGGCGGTCGTGATCGCTGGCACGATGCTGGTGGCCGCCAGTCTCGAGGCCTGGCGCAGCGAGCGCGAGCTGTACCGCCCGCTCGCCCGGGTCTGCGCGGTGGTGGTCGTCGCCTGCCTGGCGCTGGGCGCGGCCCGGCCGGCGCCACTGGTACTCGGTCTCGTTCTGGTCCTGCTCTTCGGCGCTCCCTGGGGCGTTGCCGTGGTGTACCGACTGCGCCAGGAGGAGGAGTCCGCGGACCCGGAGTAGCCGCCCGGTCGGCGACCGCAGCGGCATTGAGCGCACAGGCGTTGCAGGTGAGTCTGAAAGACAGCGAGGACCGGAAGCCGATCAGTGCGCGCTGAGGTCGATCTCCACCGGGAAGGGGACGGTGGCCTTGACGGTGCCGGTGAAGACCCCACCGTCACGGTACGTCCGGCTTGCCGGGTCGAGGATGTACGTGTACACGAGCGGGACGCCTGTGGCAGCGGAGCCGACCCTTCGCGAGCTGCACCTTCTGAGTGTCTTTGCCATTCGTTTATCAAGGGACCGACTGCACCTCCATCATGCCAGCGAGGTGAAGGGTGTCCGCCACCCAGCCGCTGAACTTCCGTGCTGTCACAGCGGATGCGCCAGCGGCCTTCGATGGCTGGGCGGGGCATGGGCCCCACGCTCTGCAACGTCTACCTGCACCGGCTCGACCGGGCATGGATGGAACGGGAGCACGGCGTAGTGGTGCGTTTCGCTGACGACCTTGTGGTGATGTACAAGTCCCGAACGCAGGCCGAAGCCGCGCTGGCCCAGTGCAGGTCGCCATGCGCGGTGGACCACTCCCGGACCGTGCTGTCGATGGACGTGCCCAGGTACTCGGGCATAGCCCGGTGCAGGTATTCCTGGCGTACGGCTACGCGCCGGGTGGGGACCGTGGCAATCGTGGTGAGGGATCGGGCGAGAGCGGCCCACCAGAGTGAGTCCAGCGGGGGAACCACCTGCAGCACAGGGCTGTCGGTTGTGATGGTGGGGACTGTGACGGCTTCGTAGAGCTCGGCGAGGTAGCCGTGTGTGCCGTCGTCCCAGACCTGCCGCCGGTGGAGCCGGGGACGGGGAACTGAGTGCGGGATCAGGGACTCGGCGTCCTGGGGTCCGTCCCAGAGCTTCCCGCCGGCCTTGTCTGTGGGCGCAGATGCCAGCCTGAGCCTGAGCCAGCACGGGCCGTACGCGCTGGTGGCAACGGACCGGCTCAGCGTCCGGTCGTTCCAGCCCCCAGAACTCTCCTGGGGCGTTCGGCTCGGCGGCGAGGGCATGCGCGGCCCGGGCGTGGGCCTGGCGCATGCGGGCGGCGGTGGGTGGGTCAGGTTCCGAGTACATCAGCAATCCTCTGCAGCGTCTGCCTGGACAACACCGGGCGGTCGAGCGCGGTCACGGCCTGGTCCCAGTGTTCCTGCCGCTGCGTGGAGATCAGTACCCGGCGCACGCCCGGTGCTGAGGCGATCACTGCGAGCGCGGC
Source organism: uncultured Actinomycetota bacterium (assembly GCA_963743515.1). Lineage (GTDB taxonomy): Bacteria > Actinomycetota > Actinomycetes > Streptomycetales > Streptomycetaceae > Streptacidiphilus. The sequence goes on along the minus strand of CAVUQN010000018.1, from coordinate 63,175 downwards.
CTGGGCGGGCGTTGCCTGGTCCGAGCTGATCAGCGCCAGCAGCTCGGGGGTGAGCAGGTCGGGGACTTCACCGCCGTGAAGCGGCGCTGAAGCGAACACGGCGAGCTGGGCCGCGCGAGCGTCGGCGAGCGGCCCGCGACCCTGGAGCGCCTGTGCGATCGAGCCGGTGAACCTCCGCGCTGGCGGAGCGGACGGCAGCGGCGACGTCGTCGCCACCGTCCCCGCCGGTGAACCTCCGCGCTGACGGAGCGGACACTTCGCGACCTGCCGTCTTTTGAGCGTCTTTGCCATTCCTTTGTCAAGTAACTGCCTGTCCCCATCGTGCCAGCACTCGTTCGACATTGAGGGCAGAAGAGCGGCAACTCCTCCATGCTGACGGAACTAACTGATTGCCGTGGTTCGGGTCATACCTGCATAGGCCTTCGGGCGAGTCCAAGGTCGCCAATGGGGCCGCACCGCGCTGTGTGACTAGGGTCGGAAGTCCAGTCGGCCAGCAGGGACCTAAGTCCCGAGAGACCGTGACCAACCACCTGGGCAGCTTGTCCACTGCTGATCTGCTGGCCATGCTGTAGGTGCTCAACACACGAGACTGCCCGCGGCTCACAACCGGGGGCTTCGTCGTAGGTCGGCACGTCGTGCCTTCCGGTATCCGTGATCAGTTTCCAGTAGCCGAAACTCCAGCCACTTGCCTCAGCCCTGACGACTCGGGAGCATCGAACACGACACCCACGACGAGGGGGCAACAGTGAAGCTGACACGGCTGGTTGGTTCATGCGATGAGGGCGAGTGCCCGACGCTGTACCTGACCGACAGGGGCACGCTCGCTGTCCAGGGCGAGCACATCACCGACCACGGGCGGGACATCCCGGCTCACGAAATGATGGTGGAGATCCCGTTGGAGCTAATGCGAAAGGCTATCCGTGACGGAGTCCTCTAAGAACCTCGGTGCGATGTTCAGCGAGTTCAAGCGGGAAGCGTTCCGGCTGGAAACGCTGGACGACTACAGTCAATCCGGTGGAGTGGGCGCCTACCATGCGTTCCTCGCGGGTGAGGAACGGCCGGAGGACTACAAGACTGCCGGATGGGTGACCACGGTAGGGAATGCCACCGGAGCCGGTAAGCGTATGTATCGGGTGCACGTGCTGTCCCGTCCGCTGACCGACTACCTCAGGTTCGAACTGGGCTGGGGATATGTCCGCAACATGGCGGCCGGTGAAGAGTTCTTCATTCTCGACACCACCGACCAGCCGAACCCCATTCCGGATGCCCCCGATTTCTGGGCATTCGATGATGAGACAGTCGCAGCAATGAACTACGACGGCGCCGGCCAGTACCTGGGTGCCGAGTGGTACGAGGATGAAAGCAAGCTGGCAGAGTTCAAGGGATACCGTGACACGGCATTGGCCCGTGCCGTTCCATTCGCCGACTGGTGGGCTGAGTTCGGCGAGTGAACAGATCTGAACTGGGTTCAGCGTTGCGGGCACTACGGCAAGCCTCCGAGAAGGAAGCAAAGGCCGTCGCCCGCAGCGCCGTTATGTCCACCAGCAAGCTGAGCAAGATTGAGAACGGGCACACAGCACCCAGTGTCAGTGACGTAGAACGAATCCTTACCGCTATCGGCGTGTCCGATGAGGTCAAGCGCGAATACATGGCTGCTGCTCGTGCTGAGGCCACAGAGGCAACGGCGTGGCGCTTGGTTCGACGCTTGGGGTACCACCGCAAGCAACAGCAGATCAAAGCCCTGGACGTCTCCATGAATCTGCTACGACTGTTCCAGCCGTCGCTGGTCCCTGGTCTGTTGCAGACACCGGAGTATGCACGGACAGTATTCGCCCGGAGGAATCTGAACGAGGAACAGTTGTTTCGTGCTGTTGGCGGGAGACTCGACCGGCAGCAAGTGCTTTACGACCGTTCCAAGACTCTGCGATTCATCATCACTGAGCCTGTTCTCAGGTGGAATCTATTACCGGCCCTGATGATGGCCGGACAGTTGGACAGGATCATTTCCCTGTCACGGTTGCCGAACGTTGATATCCGCGTGGTGCCTCTGGCTGGAACGCATCGAGATGTACCGGGGCACTCGTTCGTCATTCGGGACGACCGGTCTGTCACGGTCGAGACCGTCCACGCTGAACTGATAGTCACTGACCCTCGGGATGTAACCGTTTACGTAGACAAGTTCGAAGGGTTTGCGTCAGTCGCACTGTCCGGCGACACTATGCGGAGTCTGGTCGAGAGAATCCGAGATGAAGTCTTGCGCGAACAGGAAACCAGCTAGGTCACGTGCTACCCCACTCCTTACGCTGGTAACGAAAAGGAAATCCAGCCGGTAGGGGTGACGAAAAGGTGACTGCACCGACAAGACCGACGGTGACGTTCTCAGCCAGGTACGACAACATCGCCCACACGTGGCGAGTCCGCAACGACGCTACCGGCGACTACCTGACAGACGACAACGGCAAACCCTTGAGCTGGGCCTGCTTCAACAACGCGTACGACATCGCGCGCCGGACAGAGCCGGTGGCCAATGGCTGAGCACGGGCAGGAATCATGAGCATCGCCAACGGGGAGCACTGGCCCCCGAATCCCGACACGTTCGACTACGGGTTCCCCAAGCCCGACCCTCTTGCCATCGGGGACTGTCCCACTTGCGCAGAGCTGGTCACCAGGCGCGCTGCCTGCCGCGCGAGGCACAACCCCAGTGGGGCGTCTGACATAGACGTTCTGCTCCGGGAGCATCAAGCAGAGGAGCACCAGGGCGCACGTGGAGTGGTCGCATGAGCGTTCGCCAACGCTTCCGGTTCCGGCAGTACCACGTGAGGACGGACGAGACAGCAACAGCCTTGGTGCAGGCATGGTGCTGCACTGACGAAGAAGCGTGCCAGTGGACGAGTGGTGAGCGCACTCGTACCAAGGGCATGGAGGCGTTGATCGCCAAGCACGCTGCCGAGACCGACCACCAGTGCTACCGGCGGACGGCTACGGACTATGCCACCGCAGTTCCGGGTGACTGGGTCTGACCGTCCTGACTCATGACCTATGACCAAAGTTCCGGATACGACAAGACCCCCGGCTCACCACCGGGGGTCTGTGTCTGGGGAGGCCCGTCAAGGGCGCGTGCCTACGGCCACTCGAACGTGACCGTGACGGGTGCGTGGTCGCTCCACCGCTCCACGTGGGTGGCAGCCTTCTCGACTACGGCGCGGGTCGCGCGCTGTGCGAGGCCGGGGGTGGCCATGTGGTAGTCGATCCGCCAGCCGGCGTCGTTGTCGAAGGCCGGCCTCGGTAGGTCCACCAGGAGTACGGGCCGGTGGCGTCCGGGTGCAGCGAGCGGACGACGTCGACGTAGCCGGCCTCGTCCAGGATGCGGGTGAACCAGGCGCGCTCCTCGGGGAGGAAGCCGGCGTTCTTCTGGTTGGTCTTCCAGTTCTTGAGGTCGGCCTCGCGGTGGGCGATGTTCCAGTCGCCGCAGACCAGCACCTCGCGTCCCTCGGCGGCGGCGCGGGCGCGCAGGCGTCTTCAGGTACTCCAGGAACTCCTCCAGGAAGCGTTCCTTCTCGTCCTGGCGGGGGGTGCCGACCTCGCCCGAGGGCAGGTAGAGGCTGGCGACGGTCAGGCCGGGCAGGTCGAACTCGACGTAGCGGCCGGTGGTGTCGAACTCGGCCGAGCCGAAGCCGATCCGCTGGGCCTGCGGCTCCGTCCGGGAGAGCAGCGCGACGCCCGCGCGGCCCTTGGCCACGGACGGGGCCCACAGGGTGTGCCAGCCCTCCGGCTCGCGGACGTGGGCGGCGAGCTGCGGCGGCTCGGCGCGGACCTCCTGGAGGCAGACGACGTCGGCCTCGGTGGCGGCGAGCCATTCGACGTAGCCCTTGCCAGTGGCGGCCCGCAGTCCGTTCACGTTGGCGGTGCTGACAGTGAGGGTGGTGGCGCTGGTCATGGCCCCCATTCTGGCGGACGTTCGAGGCAGTCGGCGTCTGCCCTACCAGAGCTTGTCGATGGCGCCGCTGTGGAGGCGGATGTTCCGGCCGAGGAAGTCGGCGGTGTGCGCCAGGGCCAGGGGCGAGAAGAAGTCGCCCATGGTCACCTTGTCGAAGAGGAAGCTGGGGAAGGGCTCCTCCGGCGTGCCGCCGATCAGGTGGGTTTTGGCGAGGTGCTGCCAGCCCGCGCGCTCGTAGAAGCCGCGCAGCGGGGTGTCGCAGGTGAACAGGGCCAGGTCGGCGCCGCCGGCGCGGACGGCCGCGTGCGCGGCGGAGACCAGGTGGAGGCCGTAGCCCAGGCCGCGCCGGTCCGGCGCGGTGACCACCCGGCTCAGCCCGGAGGCGGCGTAGCGGCGGCCCTCGTGGACGATCTCCTTGGAGAGGATGTCCAGCGCGGCGACGACCGTGCGGTCCGCGCTGACCAGCAGCAGTGACTGCGGGTCGAGTAGCGGGTCGTGGCCGGGGTCGCGGTCGGGATCATACCCGGGCTCGTCCGGGTCGTCGGGCCAGGCCAGCTGCTGGAGCGCCAGTACCTGGGCGCGCAGCGCCGCCGGGACCTGCTGCTCGGGGAAGCTCAGCAGTTCCACGGTGTCGGCGGGCGGCGTCATCGCGTGGTCACGAAGAGGCTCTGGGCGGACTGGCCGATCACCGACTTCTCGTCCGACAGCCGGCTGGCGGCGAGGCCGATGCCGGCCTGGTCGATGCCGGTGCGGGCGTCCAGGCAGACCCAGGCGCCGACCGGGTAGCGGCTCAGATGCACCGTCAGGTCCGGGTTCACATAGAGGTTCCGGGCCATGTCCAGCTCGCCGGAGATGCCGTTGCCGGAGTCCGCCGCGATCAGGACCCGGCTCAGCCCGGAGGCCTCCTCGTCCGCGACCAGCGGGTGGCGCATCCGGAACCAGCAGGCGGCGGGGCCGGGTTCGGTGAAGGAGCCGAAGGCGAAGCGGACCTCCATGGCGGTGTGGTAGCCCTCGTCCCAGCGGACCTGGAAGGGGTCGGAGGTGAGCTCGCCGGGGCCGGGGACGGTCAGCGGCAGGTCGACTGCCGGGGCCGCGCCCTCCTCGACCCGGATGCGCAGCGCGGTGGCCCGCATCGCCACCCGTCCGTCCGGTCCGGCGAGCGAGGCCTCGATCCGTTCGACGCTGCGGCCGGCCTCCGCCAGCCGGGCGCTGACGGTGAGTTCGGCGATCGGCACCGGGCGCAGGATCTCGAAGGTCATCCGGGCGACCCGGAAGCCGGGGCGGGCGTCGGCGCGGCGCTCGACGGCCCGGCCGAGCAGCGCGGCGGGTGGTCCGGCGTGCTGGGAGTCGATGTTCCACGGTCCCCGGGTGAGGACGGTGGAGGCGAAACGGTCGTCGCCGAGGGGCAGGTAGAACGCGTCGACTGAGCTCATTACCGAAGGGTAGCCCGGCGCTCGGACGGACCGGCAGGGGCCGCTCTGGTCCGGCGGGCGGGGATCGGCCATGCTGTCGGTTGAGAGCGGCGGAGTGACGGGGTGGACGCGGGAAGAGGGGTGGTCGCGTTGCTGACGCGGACGCGGTTGTTCGGTGGCCGGACCAGGGTGACGTTCCGCCTGGCGGCGGACGAGCCCGAAGGAACGGTGAGCGTGGTCGGAGACTTCAACGGCTGGCAGCCCGGCGCGGCGGAGCTGGTCCGTCGGCGCAACGGGACGCGGACGGTGACGCTGTCGTTCCCGCCGGGCGAGCACCGGTTCCGGTATCTCGCGACCGGCGGGGTCTGGTTCGACGACGACACGGCGGACCGGGTGGATCCGCAGGGGAGCCTGCTGCGGCTGGGCTGAGCAGCCCCCGGGGGAAGAGGGGGACCGAGGGGGACCGGGCGGACCGGGGAGCGGGGGCGGCGGGCCCCCGCTGGGCAGGTCCCGCGAAGGCAGCCGCTCAGCCGCTGATCTCGCCGCCGGTCGCGGGGGCGCGGCCGTGGCGCATGGCCAGCGCGATCAGCAGGCCGATCAGCCCGGCGCCCGCGCCGACCAGCAGGCCGTCGCGGTAGCCGGCGTCGCTGTAGAGGCTGGGGACGGTGTAGTAGCCGCCGGTCAGCTTCGCCGAGATGCCGGGGATGACCACCTTGAACTTCAGCGGGTTGGCGGCCAGGCAGGCGGTGAGCACCGCGGTGCCGACGGAGGTGGCCAGGCTGTTGACGACGCCGAGCATGCCGGCGCTGATGCCCTGCTGCCGGGCCGGGACCGCCTCGATGATCAGGTTGGGGGCGGAGGCGTAGAACGCGCCGAAGCCGAGGCCGAAGATGATCGCGAACACCGCGTACTGCCAGGCGGAGTGGGAGAAGAAGGCGTAGAGCACGGTGGAGAGGGTGAACGTGGCCATCGCGCCGATCAGCGGCAGCCGCGGTCCGACCTTTCGCGACCATTCGCCCGCGCCGCCGCCGGCCAGCATCCCGGTGCCGCCGGAGAAGATCGCCGAGTGCAGGCCGTAGCCGAGCAGCGTCGCGCCCAGGCCGTAGGCGAGGGGCGCGTTGAAGACGATGTGCAGGATCGGCTCCATCGCGGCGGTGACCCGTCCGCCGGAGCCCGCGACCACCTGGCCGAGCACCGTGTGGGTGAGCTCGGCCCGCTTCGGGGTCTGCAGCATGTAGGGGATCGAGTAGCCCTGGATGCCGATCACCATGCTGCCCATCAGCGCGGCCAGCAGCACCATCACCACCTTGGGCGAGAACAGCAGCTCCAGGTCCATGATCGGCTGCGCGCTGCGCCGCTCCACCATGACGAAGGCGACCAGCAGCAGCAGTCCGCCGGCCAGCCAGCCCCAGGCGGTGGGCCGTCCCCAGCCCCAGGTCGCGCCGTTGGAGAGGTAGAGCAGGGTCAGGCCGACGCCGACCGCCAGCAGCAGCGCGCCGATGACGTCCAGTTTCTGCTCGTTGCGCAGCGGGGTCTCCGGCACCAGGAAGTACAGCAGCGGGACCATCACCAGCACGAAGATCAGCATGAACCAGAACAGCGAGCGCCAGGAGTAGTGGTCCAACAGCCAGCCGCCGAGCAGCGGCGCGAACAGCGCGGACATGCCCAGTCCGGTCGCGATCACGCCGATGGAGGCGGGGATGTAACGGCGCGGCAGGATGTCGCGGAACAGTCCGTAGGCCACGGTGGGCGCGCTGATCGCGACCGCCTCCAGCGCGCGGCCGACCAGGAAGAACGCCCAGGAGCCGGTGAGGGCGCAGATCAGGGTGCCGACGGTGAACGCGGCGCCGGAGACCAGCATCATCAGCCGCTTGCCCCACAGGTCGGACATCTTGCCGAAGAGCGGCGTGGTCGCGCCGCCGACCAGGCCGAAGATGATGACCATCCAGCTGATGTTGGCGCCGACCCCGGGGAAGGACGGGGCGATGTCACGGGCTGCCGAGGCGACCATCGTGTACTGGAGCGCGGCTATCTCGGCGAAGAGGACGACGATGAAGATCACGCCGAAGATCCGGAGTCGGGACGCGTTCTCCAACACGGCCGGTGGCGGTGGCGGCGGTGGTGGCGCGTCGGACGCGGGAGATGTGGGGACCTGGGCAGAGGACACGTGCGGCTCCTCGGTACTCGGGACGCGGAGGGCCCAGGGCGGTCATCCGCAGGTGATTATCTAACAGGCCGTCAGATTAGAAGGGAAGCAGCGTGACGCAGGCAGACGGCGCATTCCCGCGGCGGAGCAGGGGGTGCCCGCAGCGGCATACGGGGGCCAGCACCGGGGGGTAACCCCCCGACGGGCTGGGGTGGGCACTCCATGGTCGGGGTGGAGCGCCGTCCCTAGGTTGGCTGTCGGGGGCCGGTCGACGGTCATCCGCACCGCCGATCCGAGGAGAACCCATGCCGCCAACGGCCGCCGACAGTACCGTCCGAGGCACGGTCGACCCAGGAGCAGCCGTTCGGGGCAGCCAACGCACGGTGGGAGCCGACGAGTTCAGTCCGCTGCTGCGCAGTATTCGCGCGGCCGGGCTGCTGGAACGGCGCACCGGCTGGTACGCCCGCAGCATCGCCCTCAATCTGCTTCTGCTCACCGCCACTTGGGTCGGAGTGCTGCTGGTCGGCGGCTCCTGGTGGGTGCTGGCGCTGGCCCTGCCGGCCGCCGTGCTCGGCGGTCGGACCGCCTTCCTCGGGCACGACGCCGGCCACCAGCAGATCGCCAGCAGTCGCCGGGTGAACCGGGTCATCGGACTGGTGCACGGCAACCTGCTGCTGGGCTTGGGCGTCGGCTGGTGGACCGACAAGCACAACCGCCACCACGCCAACCCCAACCACATCGACAAGGACCCGGACGTCGGCGTCGGCGCCCTGGTCTGGACCCAGCGCCAGGCGGCCGAACGGGCCGGATTCGCCCGCTGGATGACGCGTCATCAGGCCGGGCTGTTCTTCCCGCTGCTGCTGCTCGAAGGAGTCGCGCTGAAGGTCTCCGGCATCCAGCACCTGCGGCAGCAGACCCCCCGCGAGCGGCTGGTCGAGGGCTCACTGCTGGCGGTCCACCTGGTCGGCTACGCCACCCTGCTGCTGTGCGCGATGAACCCGCTGCACGCCCTCGCCTTCGCCGCGCTGCACCACGCCCTGTTCGGCCTGCACCTCGGCTCCGCCTTCGCGCCCAACCACAAGGGCATGGAGATGCCCGACCCGGACGGCGACCGCTGGGGCCATCTCCGCCGCCAGGTGCTGACCTCGCGCAATGTCCGCGGCGGCCTGTTCACCGACTTCTTCCTGGGCGGCCTCAACTACCAGATCGACCACCACCTGTTCCCGAGCATGCCGCGCCCCAACCTGCGCGCCGCGCAGCCGCTGATCCGCGCCCACTGCTCCCGGCTCGGCCTCCCCTACACCGAGACCGGCCTGATCGAGTCCTACCGGCAGGGGCTCGCCCATATGCACGAGGTCGGTGCGGAGCTCCGAGCCTGAGTGTGACCGGCGGCGTGAACCGGCAGCCGTTCGCACGGTGACTGTTGCCCAGTGGCCGGGATCTGCTTGAATGGAGCCATGGACCCGCATGCCACCGACGCAGCCCCGAACGGGGGGACGAGGCGTCTCGACCTCGAACCGTTCTGGCCGTCCCGGCAGCCGTTCCACTTCGACGAGACCTGTTGCCGCGCGACCGGCGCGCAGCGGCTCGGCTGACCACACCCCGACCGCCCGCGCGCAGAAGACCGTCCGCGTCCTCTTCCCGTGCGAAAGCGAGTCCTGCCATGTCCAACGTCTCTCCGCTTGCCCTGGTCAGCCCCGCCGACCTGGCCGATCTGGCCGGGCTCACCCGGCTGGTCGGCACCTCGGCCCCCCGGCTCCGAGCCGTCCCCGAGGAACCGGTCCCGGCCGGGGTCTACCGGCTCCCGGACTCCCTGCCCAACCCCGGCCTGGTCGGCTACCTGGTGCTGGTGCCGGTCGGCACCGAGCTCGACGTGACGGCCGTCCCGGTCCGCGACGTGCCGCCGCCGGTGGCACCGGGGCCGGCTGCGGTCGCTCCCGCCGGCGCCGGCATCATGCTGGACCGGGAGCTGCGCACCGCCCGGGTGGACGGTGAGCTGCTGGAACTCACCTACCTGGAGTTCGAGTTGCTCGCCCACCTGACCGCGTACCCGCACCGGGTGCACACCCGGGACCACCTGGTCTCCGCCGTCTGGGGCTACGGACACGTCGGCGACGGCCGCACGGTGGACGTCCACGTGGCCAGGCTGCGCCGCAAGTTGGGCGCGCCCTACCGGGACTCCGTGGTGACCGTGCGCCGAGTCGGCTACAAGTACGTTCCGGTCAGTACAGGCTGACGATGGATCAGCCGGACTGGCGAGAGATCGACCAGGCGGACGGTCCGGCTCAGTCGCTGCTGACCTTCCCGCCGTCCACGCTGACGTGGCGGGTGGTGGTCACCGCGTCCAGCATCCGGCGGTCGTGGGTGACCAGCAGCAGGGTGCCGGGGTAGGAGGCGAGCGCGGACTCCAGCTGCTCGATGGCGGGCAGGTCCAGGTGGTTGGTCGGCTCGTCCAGCACCAGCAGGTTGACGCCGCGGGCCTGCAGCAGCGCGAGGACGGCCCGGGTCCGCTCCCCCGGCGACAGGGTGCCGGCCGGCCGCAGCACGTGATCGGCTCCCAGCCCGAACTTGGCCAGCAGCGTGCGGGCCTCGTCCGGAAGCTGGTCGGGCACCGCGGCACCGGAACGCGTCCAGCAGCGGCTCGCTCCCCAGGAACAGCCCGCGGGCCTGGTCGACCTCGCCGACCACGACGCCGGGGCCGAGCGAGGCGTGGCCCTCGTCCAGCGGGATCCGGCCGAGCAGGGCGCCGAGCAGCGTGGTCTTGCCGGACCCGTTCGGGCCGGTGATCGCGACCCGGTCGGCCCAGTCGATCTGCAGGTCAACCGGCCCGAGGGTGAACGGGCCGCGGCGGACAACGGCGCCGCGCAGGGTCGGCGACGACGGCGCCGGCGCGGGGCGCGACGGCGATCTCCATCCGCAGCTCCCACTCCTTGCGCGGCTCGTCGACCACCTCCAGCCGCTCGATCCGGCGGTCGGTCTGGCGCGCCTTGGCCGCCTGCTTCTCCGTCGAGCTCTCGGCCCGGTACGCCTTGACGTTCTTGTCCGGGTCGGTCGCCTTGCGGCGGGCGTTGCGGACGCCCTTCTCCATCCAGTTGCGCTGGGTCCGGGCGCGCTCCTCCAGTCCGGCCCGTGGTCTGGGCGTACTCCTCGTACTGCCCGCGGGCGTGCCGGCGGGCCACCTCGCGCTCGGCCAGGTAGCCGGCGTAGCCGCCGCCGTAGGTGGCGGACTGCTGCTGGGCCAGGTCCAGCTCGACGACCCGGGTCACGGTCCGGGTCCAGGAACTCGCGGTCGTGGCTGACCAGCACGGTGCCGCGCGCGCAGCCCGGCGACGAAGTCCTCCAGGCGGGCCAGCCCGTCCAGGTCCAGGTCGTTGGTCGGCTCGTCGAGCAGGAAGACGTCGTAGCGGCTGAGCAGCAGCGAGGCCAGCCCGGCCCGGGCGGCCTGGCCGCCGGACAGGGCGGTCATCAGCGTGGCCGAGATCGACGCCCAGGCCCAGGTCGGCGGCGACCGCCTCGGCCCGTTCGTCCAGGTCGGCGCCGCCGAGGTCGAGCCAGCGGTCCAGCGCGGGCGAGTAGTCGTCGTCCGGCGCCGGGCGACGCCGTCGACAGGCGCCTCGGTGGCCGCGTCCAGGCGCCGCCTGGGCGGCGGCGACGCCGGTGCGCCGGGCGATGAAGGCCGCACGGTCTCGCCCGGACGGCGCTCCGGCTCCTGGGGCAGGTAGCCGACGGTCGCGGTCGGCGGGCTCAGCCGCACCGTCCCGGACTCGGGCGGCGTCCAGTGCCGGCCAGCAGGCGCAGCAGCGTGGACTTGCCCGCGCCGTTGACGCCGACCAGCCCGACCACATCGCCGGGGGCGACGACCAGGTCGAGATCGGAGAAGAGGACCCGGTCGCCGTGTCCGGTGGTGAGGTCTTTGGCGACGAGGGTGGCAGTCATAGGCTGCCGATTCTATCGGCGGGCACGGGCAGGTCCGTCTGCGGCATGATCGTGCGCAACCGGAGGAGCAGACGGATGCGGCAGCCGGAGCAGCAGGCGGCGCCGCAGGCAGGAGAGGTGCGGGCATGGCAGCAGACGCAGTGGGCAGTGCGGGCGCGACCGTGGACGGGACGCGGCGCGGCGAGGAGGCGGTGCGCTTCACCTCGGAGCTGATCCGGATCGACACCACCAACCGCGGCGGCGGCGACTGCAAGGAGCGCCCGGCGGCCGAGTACGCCGCCGAGCGGCTCGCCGAGGCCGGGTTGTCGCCGCTGGTACTGGAGTCCGCGCCGGGCCGCGCCAATGTGGTCGCCCGGATCAGTGGCAGCGAGCCGGGACTGCCCGCGCTGCTGGTCCACGGCCACCTGGACGTCGTCCCGGCGCAGGCCGAGGACTGGAGTGTGCACCCGTTCAGCGGCGAGATCCGCGACGGCGTGGTGTGGGGGCGCGGCGCCGTCGACATGAAGGGGATGGACGCGATGATGCTCGCCGTCGTCCGCGCCTGGGCCCGCGAGGGCCGGGTGCCGCGCCGGGACATCGTGCTCTGCTTCACCGCCGACGAGGAGGACAGCGCGGCGGCCGGCTCCGACTGGCTGGTCCGGATTCACCCGGAGCTGTTCGAGGGCTGCACCGAGGGGATCAGCGAGTCCGGCGCCTACACCGTCCACACCGCCGCCGGGCAGCGGCTCTACCCGGTCGGGGCGGGGGAGCGGGGCACCGGCTGGCTGCGGCTGGAGGCCAGGGGCACCGCCGGACACGGCTCCAAGCCGAACCCGGCCAACGCGGTTACCAGGCTCTCGGCCGCGATGACCCGGATCGGCGAGCACCGCTGGCCGGTGCGGATCACCCCGACCGTCCGGGCCGCGCTGCTCGCCCTGGGCGCCGCGACCGGCGTGCCGCTGAGCGCGGCCGAGGTCGACGACCCGGCCTTCGACGCCGACGGCTACCTCGCCCGGCTGGATCCGGCGGCGGCCAAGCTGGTGGTCGCGACCATCCGCAACAGCTCCAATCCGACCGTGCTGCAGGCCGGCTACAAGACCAATGTGATCCCAGGACTGGCCACCGGCCAGGTCGACGGTCGGACCCTGCCCGGCCTCGCGGCGGAGTTCGAGGCCGCGCTCGACGCGCTGACCGGACCTGACGTCGACTGGTCCTACCTGCACCGGGAGACCGCGCTGACCGCACCGGTCGACTCGCCGACCTTCGCCGCGATGGCGGAGGCGCTGCTGGCGCACGACCCGGGCGCGGTCGTGGTCCCGTTCTGCATGTCGGGCGGTACCGATGCCAAGCAGTTCTCCCGTCTCGGCATCACCGGCTACGGCTTCTCGCCGCTGCGGCTGCCGCCGGGCTACGACTTCCAGGGCCTGTTCCACGGCGTGGACGAACGGGTCCCGGTGGACGCGCTGCAGTTCGGCGCGGCGGTGCTGGACGATTTCCTGACCACCGTGGGCTGACTGTCGGTTGACCTTCGACTGAGGGAACGGCCGCCTCCGCAGGTGCGTTCTTCCGGAGGCAAGGCTCTGACGGAGAGGCAGTTGATGATGCGGCGGGCACGAGTGGGCGCCATCGCGGTGGCGCTGGCGGCGGGGACAGCGGCGTGGGTCGCCCGGGAGATCCCCGCGGCGATGGGCGGTGACCCGACCCGGGGCGAGCGCGGCGAGCGGATGCGGAACTCGCCGCGCTACCGGGACGGGGTCTTCCACAATCCGCCGGGCGCGGTGCGTACGCACGAGACCCCGGCCGGCCGGACGATCGTGCGCGAGCTGCTGTTCGGCAAGGAGCTGCGCCACCCGTCGCAGCCGATCCCGCTGGTCCAGGACGTCACCGCCGACGGCCCGGCCTCGCAGATGCTCGCGGTCACCTGGCTGGGCCACGCCACGGTGCTGGCCGAGATCCAGGGCCGCCGGGTGCTGTTCGACCCGGTCTGGGGCGAGCGCTGCACCCCCGTCCCCGGGATCGGCCCGCGCCGGCTGCACCCGAACCCCATACCACTGGCGGAGCTGGGACCGATCGACGTGGTGGTGGTCTCCCACGACCACTACGACCACCTCGACATGGACGCGATCCGCGCCCTGATCCGCTCCGGCGCGGACTTCGCCGTACCGCTGGGCGTCGGGGCGCACCTGGAGCACTGGGGCGTCCCGGCCGACCGGCTGGTCGAGCTGGACTGGCAGGAGTCGGCCCGGGTCGCCGGGCTCCGACGCTGACGGCGACCCCGGCGCGCCACTACTGCGCCCGGGGGCCGCGCACCGGGACACACCAGCTCTGGGCCTCCTGGGTGGTGGCCGGGGCCGAGCACCGGCTGTTCCACAGCGGCGACAGCGGCTACTTCCCCGGCTTCGCCGAGATCGGCGCGCAGCACGGGCCCTTCGACGCCACCATGATCCAGATCGGCGCGTACAGCGAGCACTGGCCCGACATCCACATGACGCCGGAGGAGGGCGTACAGCGCCCACCTCGACGTGCACGCCGGCCTGATGGTGCCGATCCACTGGGGGACGTTCGTCTCGGCCTGCACCCCTGGTCCGAGCCGGTCGAGCGGCTGTGCGTGGACGCGGAGGAGCGGGGCGTCCGGATCGCCGTCCCCCGGCCGGGCGAGCGGGTCGAGGTGGCGGACCCGCCGAAGCTGGACCACTGGTGGCGCGCGGTGGTCTGAGGCCGGACCGCGGTAGCTGCCGTGCCGTTTGTGCAGAAGCGGCGGCGCGTCGCAGTGGTCAGGGACGCCGTCCCGGGGACGGGACGATCGTGCCCGGGACGGTCGTGCCTGGGACGGCCGTCCCCGACGCCAGCGGCATCGAGGCCCAGACGATCTTGCCGCCGCCGGGCGTCCGCTCCACGTCGCAGAGCCCGCCGGCCCCGGTGCTGATCGCCTTCACCAGCAGCAGCCCGCGCCCCCCGGTCCGGCCGAAGTCGTTCTGCAGCGCCTTCGGCCGGTAGGGGTGGCTGTCCTCCACCGAGAGCCGCACCCAGCCCCCGCCGATCACCACCTCGACCACGATCTGCGGCGAGAGCAGTGCCGCGTGCCGGACAGCGTTGGTGACCAGCTCGGAGACGATCAGCAGCAGGCCGTCGAACAGCTCGGCGTGGGCCGGGCCGTTCAGCCCCTGGGCGACCAGCAGGTCGCTTACCGCGTGCCGGGCCTGCGGGACGGACACCTCGACGGCCGGGGCGGCGAAGCGCCACACGCCCTCGACCCCCGGTGCGGGCGGCCCGGCTGACCCGGGCGGTCCGGGGGCCGGCGGCGGCGCGGACGCGGTGGCCGGAACGGGAACGGATTCGGGGTCGTGCATGTCGCTGCCGCCATCCTCATGATGCGTGCGAGCCCGGACGGTCTCTGGCGCCATCGCTGTCGGCTCGTCCGTCATCACACCCTCGACCACGCTGAGTACTGTGGCGGATGCGCAAAGTGTCCACTTCTTGGCTGCCGATGACTGGCTTCGTCCGGGGCGGACCCTCTTCCGGCTGCTCTCGACGGCCACCGGCGATGGCGATTGCTCGCCGAGCAGGCGCGGAGCCGCGGTCCGAGGTGGACCACGGTCAGAAGCACTCCGTTTCCTTGGTATTGTTTTCCCTGTCAGCGCGACGGAGACGCCGAACTGACAAGCCCGATGCGCGGGTGGCGGAATGGCAGACGCGCTAGCTTGAGGTGCTAGTGCCCTTCGGGGCGTGGGGGTTCAAGTCCCCCCTCGCGCACAGTGGTCAACCGAGTAAATAGGGCTGGTCAAAGCGAGGTTATGTCGCTTTGACCAGCCAGGCTCGTGGTCTTGACAGCAAATTGCCCCTCACGGGTTCGTGAGGGGCAATTTGCGTTGCTGCTGGTCAGGCTGAGTCTTGCGCGTGGGGTGCTTGGGGCTTGCTCTGCTTCTCGGTGAGGTAGCCGGTGGGGGTCCAGTCGCCGTGTGCACGGTGCTTGTAGCGGTCGCTGGGACGTCGCTGGGGGGCTCGGCCGGGGGTGGGGAGGGTGTCGAGCCACGCGTCGATCTTGCGGCCGTTGGCGTGGGCGAGTTGGAACGCGGCGAGGATGGACTGGGCGGCGAGGCCGCGGATGCGGCGGGTGTGGCTGCGTTCGAGTGCCTCGTGGGCTTTGGCGTAGCCGTGGAAGTGTTCGACGCGGTTGCGTAGCCGGAAGTATCCGTGGACCCAGCGTGCGGTGCCGTGGTCGAGTTCCTGCCAGTAGCGGATGCCGATGTCGCGGGCGAAGGTGAGGGATTCTCGGCGGCAGACCTCGGGAGGGCCGGCAGGGGTGGGGGTGATGTCGATGATCTGCAGGTCGTTGCCGCGGCCCAGGCTCTTGGTCTTGCGGGGGCAGGCGGCGGTGGGGTGTGTTCCGGCGGCCGGGCACATCATGCGGCGGGCGCCGCGGCTGTCGGCGGCGGCTTTGGGCCGTAGGCGGTAGGCGGCACGGGCGTTGATGCGGTGGCGCCATGTGGCCTTGTCGATGCGCTTTTTGAGCAGGTCGATGCTGGCGGTGATGAGGCCCTCGGGCATTTCGGGGCAGAACCAGGTGCCGTCGACCAGGATCGCGCCGCCGTGGGAGCCCTGTCTGCCGAGTTGGTCGATGCGGTAGTCCCAGATCGGGCGGTATCCCAGGTCGCGGACGGGGATGTGGAAGCTCTCGGGGGTGGAGGCGTTGAAGAGGCGGTCGACGGCCAGGTCGCCGACCTTGTAGCCGCGCCGGCGCAGGTCGAGCAGGGTCAGGATGCCGTTGCCGGCGGGGTCGTAACCGGGTCTGTCCATCACGAAGGCCGGTGCCAGGGCGGGCAGGCCCGGCAGGCCGGAGGGGTCGGTGCGGCGGGAGGTGGTGCTCCCGCCCAGGGGGGTGCTGGTGGGTTCGCCGGTGACGGCGAGGCAGATCTCGTACCCGAACATGAAGCGCTTCTTGGCTGTCTTCTGCCCTTCGGCCGAGGCCGGGTCGGGACCGTCGGCGGGGTCGCGGTGGTCGCCCTGGCGTGAGTACCAGCCGGCCTCGGGGTCGGTGGCGGTGATCTCGTCCTTGCTGGCGACCCCGCGGGACCAGGTCCGGATGGGCGTGCCGTCCAGGCACAGCGAGCCGTCCCAGTGCGTGTCCAGGTAGGAGCGGACGCGGCTGAGGGAGGACTCGAGGAGGTTGTTGGTGACGATGATCAGCAGGGCGCGCCGGGAGGCGAGGACCTCCTGGTCGGCCTCCCGCCGCAGGTGTTTGACCTGGGTTCGGGTGAGGCGGTGCTTGGGCAGCGGGGAGGGGTCCATGACGGCCTCCATGGCGTGGAACGTGTGGCGCACGGCGTGGTAGGCGGCCTCGAAGCCGCGCGCGTCGTGGGGCCAGTCGGGCAGTCGCAGGTGGGTGCGGGCTGAGGGCGGCAGCCGCCGGGCGAGGATGTCGGCGACCTCGGAGAGGATCACCTTGCCCGCATGGCGCCGGGACGCGAGGGTCATGCCGGTCAGGAGTGCGGTGGTGGTGACCAGGCGGGTGCGTCCGGCGGGGCTGCTGCGCATGTCGCGCTGGGCCTGGTCGATCAGGTTCACGACCTGGGCGTTCTCGATGAAGCGGAGCGCGTCGAGGTACTCGGCGCGGGTGACCGGTCGGCGCGGTGTGCGGGCCGCGGTCGGCCGGGTGGCGTCGGGGTCGGCGGGGGTGGGGCTGGTGGTGGTCATGGGAGCTCCCGCAGGATCGTGGCGGCGTCGGCGGCGGAGGTGCCCTTGAGGTAGGGCAGGTAGCGGGACAGGGCGTGCAGGGAGTCCAGGCCGGCGGCGGCCAGCAGGACGGTCAGCGGGATGCGGGCGTCCATGCGCGCGATGAGCCAGGTGGCCCGGCAGCGGCCCATGACCAGGCGCGGCACCCGGGGATCGGTGCTGGTGCGGTCGACGAGGTGGGTGACGGTGTTGCTGCCGCGGGCGAAGCTGCCGGGGCGGAAGAGGTAGCTGTCGGGGCCTGCGCGTTCGGCGGCCTTGGCCAGGGCGCGCTCGTAGGGGCGGGGACAGACGATCAGGCGCTCGCGTCGGCCGCGGACGGCCACGACGCAGCCGCCGTCGGACAGCACCCGCACGTCCGGACCCCGTATGGGGATGATCTCGCCGGATTCCAGTCCGCAGCCCAGTCCCAGGGCCAGCAGCAGGTGGATGCCTTCGCGTAGTTCCCCGGTGGGCTGCCCGGAGCCCCAGGCCCACAGGTCGGCGGCCTCGTGGGCGGTGTAGGGGCGGGAGGGGTCGGAGCCGGACAGCGACACCGGGCGTCCGCCGGGCAGGTCGGGTCCGAAGACCGCGCCCCGGAGCGCGGTCAGGCGGCATCGGTAGTTCGAGCGGCTGGGGCCGGCGACCTCGGGGCAGCCGACCTCGGTGAACCGCTCGACCATCGCCGGGTCCAGCCAGCGCCGGGCGTCGGGCGGGTGGCCCTCGCGGTCGGCGAACAGCGCGGCCTTGGCCAGAGCGGTGAGCAGGTCCCGGGTCCGGTAGGTGGTGCCGGGCGCGGCCCGCGCCACCGTGGCCCGTACTTCCTCCGCGACCCGCTCCCAGGCAGGGGGCGCGTGCTTCGGGCGGTACTGGGCGATCCGACGCTCCATCAGAAGCCTCCACACGAACACCCCGGGCGGGGTGCCAATGGAATACCATGGGGGCTGGTGGGGGTCGGTGTGCGACTCGGGAGATCCGGATGGGTGACACTGGGGCGCGTGCCCCGAGGAGACAGCCGACACCGACGTCCGCGCGCCTACGCGCCCGACGACCCCGCCGACGGGGACGCCCTTTGGCCGGAGGCCGTCTTGACTGAGGAGCACCACGGCGCCCAGGTCGCCCAGGCTCTGGCCCTGCGGCTCGCGCAGGCCATCTCGGCCCGGGGGTGGTCGGTCGCCGAGCTGTCGCGGAACAGTGAGGTCAGTCGGCTGACGATCGCCAACGTGCTCGAAGGCCGGGTCTGGCCCGACCTGTTGACCATCTCCAGCCTCGAGCGGGCGCTGGAGCGGGACCTGTGGCCGGGCTGGCACATCTGAGAAGACGACGCCGGACGTCGGCGGCGGGACAGGGGATTTCGGCAAGGTGACCGTCCATCCGTACGACGGCTCCGCGCCTATGCGGAACCATCCGTTGGGGTGACGGCACGGCGATCCGGGCCCCCGCGCGAACGGTCCGCGCTAGGGTGCCGCGAAGAGCCATGCCGGTCGGTGACCGGCTCCCGGGCGTGCTCTCGCGAGCGCGCCCGGGAGCCGGGCGATGACGTTGCAGGGTGGTGGCTCTGGGGGCCGCCGCCAACTCCGACATCGGTGGCGGTCCCCGCTCACATCCGGGCCCGGTTCAGTCCAGGGCGTCCTCCGTCTCGTTCGCTGCGGCGCCGGGGGCGGGGGCGGCGGCCAGGTAGCGCACGTCGCGCGGCGCGAGCATGCGCCTGCCCAGCTCGCCCCGGGCGACGAGCTCCTCCGCGGTGACCCGCAGGCTGCGGTGGTTGGGCTGGCCGATCGCCTCGGCGAGCTCCCGCAGCCGCCACTGCCGCGATCGATCCGCGGCCACCGCCTGCAGGATCCGCACCCGCCACGGCACCGACCCACCGCCCGCCGGCCCGGCCGGCGTTTCGCCCGTGCCGCGGGGGGCGGGCACCGCGCCGCACGACGGACCGGTCCGAGCCCACTGCGCGTACAGGTCGGCGCGTCCCGGGGCCTGCTCGAGCCACGCCAGCATCCGGCGGATCCTCGCGAGTTGCTCCTCGGTGTCCCTCTCCACCCGCCGCAGCGCCTCGACGACGGGCATCGGGTCCGCACCCGCGGTCAGCCAGGCGAGGTCGATGCTGTCCATGACGCACACCCTAGGACCGGTGGCCTGGTTCACAGCGCGCTCAGCGCCCTACTCCACTCGCACGGGTGATGCCAAGTAACCGTTGCGCTCCCATCGGCGAGCTCGCTGCCTTCCCTCCGACGGGCAAGACGCGCACAGTGGCGGCGGCGCCGCGCAAGGACGAGCGTGCGGGAGGAACGGGACCCTGCCCTGTTCCGTGGGGCGCTACCGCAGGCAGGCCGCCTTCAGCGGAGCGCGTCGCCCTCATCGCATCCGCGCTCCACCGCCGGTCCGCACCCCGCGCACCGCAGGGCAACGCGTGCGCGGCGTCACTGCAGGAACGGTGCGCCGCAGCGGTGCTCAGCCGGGAAGCGCGCCACCCGGCTGCCGCAACCAGGGTGCCAATGAAATAACACCGGGGCAGGGTGGAGCCATGGATCTCCCCGCACCTCGGCTGCTGCGCGAAGTGGCCTTGCTGCGACTGGACACCGTCGGCCGCCTGGTACTTCTGCGCGACAGCGGGCCCACCTGGGAGCCGCTGCGGTTCCCGGTGGCCGACGCGGACTACGAGCAGACCACGGCCCGAGCGGCCGCACACTGGTGGAGCCCCGGGACACTGAGCATCGCGGACGTCACGGCCCACGCCTGGGCCACCGAACCCGGCCCCCCGCACGGCAGGCGCGTCGAGCGCCGCCTGTTCCTGCTCACCGGGCCCCCGGGGCGCCTCCAACCCCACCCGCCGCAGACCGGCTGGCACAGCCTCGAGGAAGTACTCCACCACCCGACCGCGCCGGCCGACCTGGCCGCTCTGGTCGAGGGCTACTGGGAGGGCTGGCTCCCCGAGGGCCGCCACCGCATCGAGTGGGACTGAACCCGACCCAGGCGGCCCGACCCGCGCGTGCAGGCGCCGTCCAGCGCCCATCGCAGACACGAGCCGGGCCAGGGCGAAGGCAGGGGTTACCCGGCCCGCTCACCACGTACCCGAACGACACTCCCGGTAACAGGCACTCGGTCAGCCCGCAGGCCCGTCCCACCGCACGGGTCGATGCGGCACCGACAGGCCGGCAGCCACCTGGACTGGACCGGGTCCGGCGGGAGTTGAGGCCCGGTCGGCTCAGGGAACAGGTACGGCGCGGGCACACACGCGGGGGTGGATTCATCGCGCGCCACATGCCCACGGGACCCGTGATCTGCTTGTGTGGGAAGGTGCAAGCTCCGCGCCCCGTCCAGTCCGCTCCACCACCGGCACCCGACCGCGACACCCTCGTCCTGCAGTGGATCGAGGAACTGCGTGCCACCGGCCGCGCTTCGGTCACTGTGGCCGCCTACGCCCGTGCCGTGCAACGGTTCTTCGCGTTCTGCGACGAGACGGCCGCCGACCCGCTGGCCGCCGACCGCACCCCACTGGACCGCTTCACCCTCGCCCTGCTCGAGGGCCGTGCCCCCGGCCGACTCGACTCAGCCGCGCGGGTCGCGCTGTCGGCCTCGGCCGTGCGCCAGCACCAGTCGGCGATCGCCTCGTTCCACACCTATACGGCCGAGGCCCGCGACAGCGCGACGCGCGCGGATGCCGCTCCCGCACGGGTCCGGCCGCAAGAGCCGGTCGACCGCTACGGGGTACGCCTGCCGCCGCGCCGCGAGCCGCAGCCCTGGATCCCGTGCCCCGAGCAGTGGCGGCAGGTCCTCGGGTACTTCGACCGTGAACCGCTGCGCAACCGGCTCATGCTCAATCTGGCCTACGACGCCGCCCTCGCACGTTCCGACCTGTGCGATCTGCGTCTGCAGGACCTGGACCTGGACCTGCAGGAGGTGCGGGTGGGCATCTACCGAACGCGCCTGCCCTACTCGCCGGCCACCGCCGCGCTGCTGGAGGACTACCTCGCGGACCACCCGGGCGCCGCCAGCGGGCGCGGGCCGCTGTTTTTGTCGCAGTCACGCCGCAACCACGGCCAATCCCTCAGCGCCTGGACCTGGTCCGCGGTCGTACGCCGTGTCGCGGTCATCGCACAACTGCCGTCCCTGTGCCCGACTACGCCGCGGCACCTGCGGCTGGCCCAGCTGGCCCACGCCGGCATGCCACCCTTCGACCTGGCCCGCTTCGCCGGCCACCGCGGCACCGCCGCCGCCCGCTGCTACTACCGTGCCGCCCAGGCGACCTGCGCCAATACCTACCGGGTCGGCGAGCCCGCCGACGCGCCTCCCGGACTACTTGTCACCTGTTCGAGGGATTGCCCGGACCAACACTTGGGGCACCGCGTCGACACCCGCTAGCGTGCGGCTGTGGATACCCCAGTGTCGTGGCCCGACGTCGAGAACGTGGCAGACATCGAGTCGCTCAAGGCCCAGTGGGAACAGGACCGCGACCGGGCCGCCGCCCAAGTACGCCGCTTCGAGGAACTCCTGGAATGCGCGGACGACTTCGAGTCCCACCGGCAGCTGTGGCGCGACCTGCACACCAGCCCGGTCAGCCACCCCGAACTGACAGCACTCGCCTCCCTGCGCCCCGCCCCAGACCCCGCCACCGCGGCTGAACACGAGGAGCCGCTGGCCCGCGCAGAGGTCCTAGCCCTCCTCGCCCAGGACCCGACCCGACGCTGGAGCAGCGAAGACGTCCGCACTGCGCTGCGTCGGCGCTCCGCGCGCCAAGTCCGCTCATTCCTCAAGGACATGGCAGCCGCAGGGCTCCTGGAGATCGTCCACCTGCCGGCCCGCCACATCGCATTCCGCTTCGCCCAGGCCCCCGGCCCCATCGCGCCCCAGTTTTCGGCAGCGTCCCAGCAGGTGTGAGCAGGAACCGGGGGTGGCCTTGGTCCCCCAAACCCCAAGACGCCGTTGCCCGCAGTCGGGAGATCGGGGTGACGGCAACCAGCGATCGGGCCGTTTGTGTTCGGTGGCGGGGGCAGTGACGACGTACAGCTGGGGACGCACACCCGTTTCAGCGCAGATCGAAGACCAGGCGTGCCGCCACCTTGCCTGCGAGAGCCTCCTCGAAGCAGGCGTTGACGTCGTCCAGGCGGCGACTCTCGCGGATCACCCGTGTCCGGCCCAGAGCGTGCAGCCGGAACACCTCGGCCAAGTCCTGGCGGGTGCCGACGATGGAGCCGACCACCTTGGTGCCGTTGAGGACAGTCTCGAACACGGGGAGTTCCAGCTTCCCGTCGGCGGGCAAGGCAACCAGGACCAGGGTGCCGCCGCGGCGCAGCGAGGCGTAAGCGTCCTGGAATGAGATGTTGCTGACGGCCAGGGAGACGGCGGCATCGGCGCCGCCGAGCTGCTGCACCTCGGCGGCAACGTCCTGGAAGCGGGCGTCGAAGACATGGTCGGCTCCCAGTGCGCGGGCCAGGGCGAGCTTGTCGTCGGTGACGTCGACGGCGATGGTCTCCGCGCCGGCGATCCGGGCGTACTGGAGGGCGAGGTGGCCCAGGCCGCCGATGCCGGAGATCAGGACGCGGGTGCCGGGGCGGGCTCCGGAGACCTTGACGGCTTTGTAGGTGGTGACACCGGCGCAGGTGAGCGGTGCGGCGTCGAGCGGGTCCAGGCCATGGGGTACGGTCACGACGTAGTCGCCGTGGGCCAGGGCGTACTCGGCGTAGCCGCCGTCGACGGAGTAGCCGCTGTTCTGCTGTCGCAGGCACAGGGTCTCCCAGCCAGTGACGCAGTGGTCGCAGCGGCCGCATGCTTCGGCGAGCGAGGGGATGGCGACGCGGTCCCCGACCTGGACGTGCCGCACCTGGTCGCCGACGGCGTCGATGACGCCGACGCCCTCGTGGCCGGGCACGAACGGTGGGATGGGCTTGACCGGCCAGTCGCCGTGCGCGGTATGGATGTCGGTGTGGCACAGTCCGCAGGCTTCGATGCGCACGCGGACCTGGTGCGGAGCGGGCTGCGGCACTGTCCGTACGCCAGGAGGTCCAGCCGGGTGCCGACGGCAAGCGCCGGCAGTTCCGGCGCGCGAGGGGCGATCGCAGGCCATTCAGACCGCCAGCACGAGCTCAGGTCCGATATGTCAGGTGTGTCACCCGTTCGGGGGATAACCAGGTGACCCAGAGTCGCAGATCTGCCCCCTGGACTACGTTGCGTATTGCGCGGTTCATTCAGAGGGGAGGCAGAGACATGGCTATTTTGTGGCTCCAGATGACCGTGAGCACTTCGGCCTCCAGTGCACCGGCCGGACGCCGGGAACTGCCGGAGCCTTCCGGCTCGCCGGGCCCCGCGCACCGGGACAACACCACGAGAACTTCCTCGCCCTACGCGACCGGAGCGTCCGGCCTGCCAGTCCAGGCTCATTTGTGCCACACCTACGGGCTTTCAGCGCCAGCCCGGCGCCGAGGGCGGAGCTGCGGTCGGCCGGCCGGATTTCGAAGCTCCTCCGATACAGGGCCGTCCCGCAGCCCGTCCCCGTCTTCGCACAGGAGGGGCGCTGGTGGCGGAGCAGCCGTCGGATCGAGCTGCAGACCGAGGTGTTCGAACTCAGGATTGGCCACCGTGGGCAATCTATCTGCTACTGATTGTACGTTCTGTTGAGATGTTGGATTTCTGTGTACACGGACGACGCGGCCCCGTGAGGCGGCGGCTTCCGTCGTCAGTAGTCGGGGGCCGGGTGGTCGCACCCATCGTGGCTTGCTACTTGGTGGCGCTGGCCTGGCCGGGCCCGGGTCTGCTCCTGCGGCATGTCCGTCTCGACTGCGGTGGGGTGTCTGTCCGGCTGTCGGCAGTGCTGCTGTCAGTGACACTGTTCGCTGCCGTGGCGGACGGCCGGCTCTGCAGCGCTGGTTCTGTCGCTCACGTGCGTGGGTTGCCTGCGCTGGGCTTCGGCCTGAAGTCCGCCCTACCTGTATTGCTCATTCCCGCCCTGGCCGCCTCGGCGTCGGGCTGGGACCAGACCCGTCAGACCACCAGCGTCTGGATCGGCTGCGCCCTGGTGCTGTCCGTCCAGCTGTGCGGCGGCACCGCCGCGGACCGGGCGGTGGGAGCCGATCCGAGCAAGGTCGCGGTGCTGGGGTCGCTACTGCTCAGTCCGGTGACGATCCCGCTGGGGCTGCGCTGCGCTGCGCGGCCCTGCTGACGCATGGTCACCTGGGTGCTCCGCTGCGCCACGCGGCGGACGGCGCGGGCTGCCTGTTCCTGCTGGGCGTGGTGGTCCTGCCCTGCGCATCGGCTCTGGCCTTGCGGCGGCTCGCCCGGGAGGACCGAGCGGCCAGGGCCCTCGCCCCGGTCAGGGGTGTGCGGGGGGTCGCGGTCCATCTGTTGTGCTACGGGAACGCCTCGGTCGCCTTCGGCCAGGCACTCTCGCGGACCGATCCGCGGGCCCTGACCCTGGCAGGGCTCGCAGCAGCGGCGACGTGCGGATGCGGTCTCCTGCTCGGGCACCTGCGGACCCGCGGTGCACCCGCCGTGGCCACGCCGCTGGCGCACCGGGTCCTGGCAGGCATGGACAGCAGCATGGGAGCCTCGGTGCTCGCCAGCGCCTGGTTCGCGGACCGGCCGGCCGTGCTGCTGCCGCTGCTGGCCTACAACCTGGTCCAGCAGACCGCAGCAGCCCGGGCCGCCAGCGGTGCAAAACTCCACCCTTCGGCCACGCCGTTCCCCCCGGCGCTCCCCGCTGGCCTGTCGTGACCCGCGTCTGAACAGCACCGCCGGGCAGCGGACCTGTTCCCAGCGGGCGGTACCGATGCCGACCTCAGTCGTCCGTGGGGATGACCGGGATGATGCCTGGCCGGTGGACGGTGCCCTCGATCAGGCCGTAGGGCCGGTCCGCCGCGTAGTAGACCTGTGTTGCCGCTGAGGTCGACCAGGAAGTGTTGGCTGTTGCGGTGCACGGACTACTGGCGGAACCCACGGTCCCTGCGGCGTTGTCCTGCCCTGCCTTGCGCACTCGCCCGAACAGCCCGCCGAGCGGGCGGGTTCTGCCGGTCGGTCAGGCTGTGGCGTGCGGCGGACTGAGGGCGACCGAACGGCGGGCGCAGAACCGATTCGTTCACCCCGCCTGCGGGAACGTCAACTCTGCAGTGCGAGGCCGATACTTGGCGGCACCTGTCAGCGGGGACAGCTGAGCGCGGGACGAGCGGTCATGCGCCCCGGTGGTTGTTCGCCCTGCGCCTCGGCCGGTGGATCTCCGGGAGTATTCCGGCCGCGGCCGCGGCGGCGCCCGCGATGGCCAGGTACCAGTTCCGCGTGTTCGCGGACAGCGCCAGCAGCGTGATGCTGAGGACCGATGTGGCTGCCACCCACCAGGCGCGGAGGCCGGGCAGTAGGACGCGGAACCGGGTGTGCAGAGGCCGTTCCCGGTCGAGGGACGAGAGCAGGGACGCCAAGTGCGGATCCTGAGCACCCAAGTGCTGCTCGATGTCCCGCAGGGCTCGCTGGTCATCCTCGGACAGACCCATGCAACCTCCAGTGCCCGCGGCCGGCACCGCGCGCCCGTCGATCGCGCTCCGGGACCGTCCGGACCGAGGAGACCGCAGACGGCCCTCGCCCCGTAGCGACAGCAACCCACGGCGGCTGGAGCACAGCCCGGTCGACCCGGCACCATCATTGCACTAGGCAAAGGAATTGGCCAGTGAGCACCAGCGGAAGCCACGGGACGCCGGCGGGGCCGCCACCCCGCCCCCGGTAGCACCCGACCGGGGCAGGCGTCAGCCGGGTGCAAGCGGAGGACGATGGAGGAGTCAAGCTATGGGCGGCCTGTATTATTTTGCATAATGCAATAGTATGTTGGTGCAATGGGCCCGGTAGTCCCGGGCCCCACCGACCAGAGCCGACGATGCCGGGCACCCCCTGCATCACGACCTCCAACAGGCCGGGCATGTTGCCCGTCGGGGCGTCGCATTCGCTTCTCCCGCCGCCGCTGTCGGTGCCGCACTCCCCCGAAGAGCAAGCCTGCGTGCTGGAGGTGAATGGCGAGTGGCGACCCAAGAACAGTCCGGTACCTCCTCGACAACGACACAGGACCTCGGTGACGGGTCGACGCTCTCACTGGCGACCAGACGTGCGGCAGGTTGGCTCCGGGGCAACCGGTTCGGCCTGCTCTTCGTCGCGGTCGTCATCGGAGCCGGGGCGGGCCTGGGCGCGGTGGTGTTCCGCTATCTGATCTACGGGTTCACCTGGCTGGCCACCGGACACACGCAGTTCGGCCAGCAGGGGCGCGTCGACAGCACCCACCTGGAGTGGCTGGGCCTGGGGTTCTTCGTGGTCATCCCGGTGGTCGGCGGGCTGCTGTACGGGCCGTTGATCAACCGGTTCGCACCCGAGGCGCGCGGACACGGCGTACCCGAGGTGATGATCGCCGTCGCGGAGAACGGCGGCCGGATCCGCCCCCAGGTCAGTGTGGTCAAAGCACTCGCGTCCGCACTGTGCATCGGCGTCGGAGGCTCGGTGGGCCGGGAGGGGCCGATCGTGCAGATCGGCTCGGCCATGGCCTCGAGCCTGGGCCAGTGGGTACGCATGCCGGAGCAGCGGCTGCGGATCCTGGTCGCCTGCGGAGCCGGCGGCGCGATCTCGGCGACCTTCAACGCACCCATCACCGGCGTGTTCTTCGGAGTGGAACTGATCCTGGCGGAGATCTCCGCCGAGGCGGTCTTCACCGTCATGCTGTCCTCGATGGTCGCCGACGTGATCGGCCGGGCGGTCTTCGGCAGCGCCCCCTTCTTCTCCGGACTGCCGAGCGGGATCGCCCTGCACCACACCTACAACTACCTGCTGGTGGCCCTGCTGGCCGTGCTGGCCGCGCTCATCGGACTTGCGTTCAAGACCGTCCTGTACAAGACCGAGGACATCTGCGACCGGCTGTGGAAAGGCCGCCCCGAATGGGCCCGCCCGGCCGTCGGCGGCATCGCCCTGGGACTGCTGCTGCTGGCCTTGCCGCAGATGTACGGGGTCGGCTACCAGGTCATGTACAAGGCCGTCGACCACGACTACGCCATCTGGTTCCTGATCGTGCTGGCCGCGGGAAAGATCATAGCGACCAGCCTGACCATCGGCATCGGCGGATCCGGCGGCGTGTTCGCCCCCTCGCTGTTCATCGGCGCCACCTCCGGCATGGCCTTCGGCGAGACGGCCGACCACCTGCTGGGCCCGGCCGCGGGACAGCCCGCCCTGTACGCGGTGGTCAGCATGGGCGCGGTCTTCGCCGCCGCCACCCGCGCACCCCTGACCTCGCTGGCCAGCGTGGTGGAGATGACCGGCGACTTCAACCTGGCCCTGCCCGTCATGCTGGCGGTGTCCATCTCCTCGACCATCTCCAGGACCCTGAGCTACGGCACCATCTACACCACCAAGCTGCTGCGCCGAGGCACTGACATCGAGCGCCAGACGCCCGGCCAGGTCTTCCTCGGCCTGACCGCAGCCGACGCGATGCACCCCTTCCTGAAACCGCTGAACACCGCGGCCCGCGCCGGCGGCGACGGTCGGCCGGCCCTGACCAGCGTCCTTGGCCCGGTCACCCGCACGCGCACGCCCCAGGTCGTGTTCGCCAACGAGAGCCTGGAGCAGTCGCTGAGGCAACTCGTGCTCTACGGGCACGACGGACTGCCCGTCATGTCCACCGACGGACAGCACCTGCAGGGCTGGATCACCAACCAGCACCTGCTACGCGCGATCGCCGCGCGGATCGCCACCGCCGCCCCCGACATCGAAGCCGGGCACCTCTCAGCCGAATGGGCCACCCCGCACCCCGACGGAACCGACCACGACCCGCGCACCCAGTTGGAGGGCTACCAGGTCGTCGAGTTCACCGTCGCCGACGACTCGGCCGGGGCCGGACGCAAAGTCGCAGATGTGCGCTGGCCGCCCGGACTCCTGCCCGTCGCCCTCATCCGCAACCGCCAACTGGACGACATCAAGCCCGGCACCACCCTCATCCCCGGGGACCGGATCGAGGTCCTCGTCCCCACCCGACCGGCGACGCCGCCGAGAAGGGGGCACAGGAGCTCCAGGGCCGTGCATGACGGGCCGTCAGGTATCTTAGGACTCCCGAGGGGCGTACACAGTGAGGGATTCAACACCGTTGCGCTTGAGTTTTGAGTCGCAGGTCAAGCCCTGGTGAACGGCGCAACGGGACGTCCCGATAGATCAACTTGTGTCGAGCAAGAAGATCATCGGAAGTCCCGTTGCAGGAGAAGTCTGTCATCACGCGCACAGTCGAGGCGGCCGGGGGTACGTATGCGCCCGGTCATTTGGGTGAGTTGACGCAGATCATGGACTTCGCGCCGGTGGACGCGGTCCTGGAGGAGACAGGCGTGCGGGAGAGGCGGCTGCGGCCGCTCCCGGCCCGGGCCGTGGTCTACTTCGTCCTGTCGCTCGCCCTGTTCGAGCACTGCTCCTACAGGGCGGTGTGGGGCGAACTCACCGCGGCCCTTGGCGCGCTGGCCCCGGCCATACTTCAGGTCCGAAGCCGGCAGCAAGCACGGCCCTGGTGCCGCACTCGACCACGGCCAGCAGCCGCAGCGGCGGATAAACGAAGGCGTTTCCCCCGGTCGCACCCGAGCTGGCTTTGCGATCGCGCGGCCCGCGACCTGCCTGATCGGCGCCCGAAGCGCATTGCGTCGCCAGGGCCACCGTCACGGCCACCGGACAGGTGTACGGTCCGCAGTTGGGGAGAGCCGCAGCGGCGGCCACGCGCGGCCTCGATGCTGCGCGGGCTGGCTCGGGTGGCGCTCGCGTCCAGCGCAGCCACTCCCTTCGCGGACATTCGGCTGGAGACCTCGTGGCGTGGCGGCGCCCGTCGCCGCCACGACGAAATGCCCGTCCACGTGCCGGGCCAGGCGGCCTGTGCTTGGCCGACTGGCCTGACCGCCCGGCCATCCGGCCCCGGACGCTGGCCCATGAGGGTTGCGCTGACCGTGTTCGCTGGTGTGGACATACAGCCGCAGCAGGCCCAGACCACTGCCACCGTACCGACGGATTCATTACTGGAGACGATCGCTGCACCGAGCACGATCCCTGCCCGGAGCAATTCGCCCACAGGGCCAGCCTTGGCCAATTACATTGCACAGCGCAAATATTGCCCTATAGTGGTTATGCGGCGGCCATCACAGCGTATCGCCCTCCGCGAAGGAGGTTTGTCCGTGCTTCATCTGTCGCATCACACCACCGCGGACCGGCACCGCGCCACGGAGCCGGTGGACTACCATCATGCACGCGTCATCGCCCTGGCCTCGGTGCGAACTGAGGGCGTCCCGGCCTTGACCCGGCTGCTGCTCCACTCACGCCGAGCCAGCCCAGAAGCCACCCTGAAAATGGGTCCGCTGCTGCGCGCGCTGCCGGGCATCGGGCCCATCGGCTCCCGGCAGCTGCTGCACCTCGCGCACATCAGGGATTCCGACCGCCTGGGCGATCTCACCCCGGACCAGCGCGGGGAGCTGGCCTTCTTCATGGCGCACATCCCACGCCCGCTCGGCTCCGGCGAGCCACGCCCGCTCGGCTCCGGCGAGCTCAGCACGCCGGACCAGCCAGAATGGCGTCCCCTGGAGTGGTGTAGCAGGATCTTGGAGTAGCCCCTGGCCATGAGGCAGCCATCGAGCAACTCTCTGAGTAGAACGGCGAGTTCACTCGGAGGTGCGCGGATGGCCTTGTCCCAGTCTGACCTACTTCGCCTCATGGAGTCACTGCGTACGGCAGACGGAATGGAGATGATCAGGGCCCTGGCCGCAGCGGATGCTGCAGGAGCTGATCGAGGCCGAGGCCACCGCCCAGATCGGGGCCGAACCCGGCGAGCGCACCGAGACGTCGCACCACCTGGCGCAACGGACACCGCGAGAAGACTCTTGACCACGCAGGCCGGCGACCTGGACCTGGCGATCCCGAAGGTGCGCACCGGCAGCTTCTTCCCAGCCTGCTCGAGCGCCGCCGCCGGATCGACCAGGCCCTGTACGCGGTCATCATGGAGGCCTACGTCCTGGGCGTCTCCACCCGCTCGGTCGACGACCTGGTCAAAGCCCTCGGCGCGGACACCGGCATCTCCAAGAGCGAGGTCTCCCGGATCTGCCAGGATCTGGACGAGCAGCTCGCCGCCTTCCGCGACCGGCCGCTGGACCACACCCGCTTCCCCTACATCTACCTCGACGCCACCTACTGCAAGGCAAGGGTCAAACCACCAGATCGTCTCCCGCGCCGTGGTCGATCGCCACCGGGATCACCGAGGACGGCAGCCGCGAGGCGGACAGCACCTGCAGGGCTGGATCACCAACCAGCACCTGCTACGCGCAATCGCCCCGCGGATCGCCACCGCCGCCCCCGACATCGAAGCCGGGCACCTCTCAGCCGAATGGGCCACCCCGCACCCCGACGGAACCGACCACGACCCGCGCACCCAGTTGGAGGGCTACCAGGTCGTCGAGTTCACCGTCGCCGACGACTCGGCCGGGGCCGGACGCAAAGTCGCAGACGTGGGCTGGCCGCCCGCGCACCTGCCCGTCGCCCTCATCCGCAACCGCCAACTGGACGACATCAAGCCCGGCACCACGCTCAAGCCCGGGGACCGGATCGACGTCCTCGTCCCCCACCCGACCGGCGACGCTCCCGATGAGGTGACCGAGGAGCTCCAGGGTCGCGGATGAGAGCAGGTCGGCCCCACAGCAGTCCCCCGGAGGGGCGTACGCCAGGGAAAGCCGCGCCCTTCACTCGGCAATAAGCCTGTAAAGCAGATCAAATCTGTCTGAGTGCGTACGAACCACAGCGTAGCGTCCTTGCCTGTCCCCCCCTGCACCGCAGGGTTTCGCTTTTCAGGAAGGACCCGCACATGGCGCTGCGACATGCCGTCTGTCCCCCCAGCTGCACCTGCGACGACCACCAGCCGACTGCCCCAGGACGCCAGGAGGTGCTGCGTCCGGGGCGCACCGAGCTGGCGGCCGAGGAGATGGAACCCGAGGCCGCCTACCGGCTGGTGCACGACGAGCTGATGCTGGACGGCAACGCCCGGCTGAACCTGGCCACCTTCGCGACCAGCTGGATGGAGCCCCAGGCCCAGGCGCTGATGAACGAGTCCCTGGCGAAGAACGCTGTGGACCGGGAGGAGTACCCGCAGACCGCGGCCATGGAGGAGCGCTGCGTGCGGATGCTCGCGCGGCTGTGGCGCGCACCGGACCCGGGCTGTGCCGTCGGCTGCTCCAGCACCGGCTCCAGCGAGGCCGCCATGCTGGCCGGACTGGCTCTCAAGACCCGTTGGCAGCAACGGCGTCGGGCAGCCGGTAGACCGGTTGGCCGGCCGAACCTGGTGATGGGTGCGAACGTCCAGGTGTCCTGGAAGAAGTTCGCCCGCTACTTCGAGGTCGAGCCGCGGCTGGTCCCGCTGGAGCCGGACCGGCATCACCTCACCCATGAGTGGCTGGCCGAGTGCTGCAGCCAGGACACCATCGGGGTCGTCGCGATCCTGGGTTCCACCCTCGACCGGCTCCTACGAACCGGTCGATCGCATCTGCGCGGCCCTGGACACCTTCCAGGAACGGACCGGCCAAGATGCGCCGGTCCACGTGGACGGCGCCTCCGGCGCGATGGTCGTCCCCTTCCTGGACCCGGGGCTGGCCTGGGACTTCCGCATGGACCGGGTGGTGTCGATCAACGCGTCCGGGCACAAGTACAGACTGGTCTACCCCAGCATCGGCTGGGCGCTGTGGCGCGATGGCGACGCTGTCCCCGACGACCTGGTCTTCCAAGTCAACTACCTGGGCGGACACATGCCCACGCTCGGCCTGAGCTTCTCCCGCCCGGCCTCGCAGGTCGTCCCGCAGTACTACAGCTTCCTGCGCTACGGCCACGCCGGACTGCGCCGCGCCCAGGCGCGCTGCCGCGCCATCGCGCAGGCTCTGGCCGAGGAGATCGCCGCGATCGGCCCCCTACCGTCTCTTGGGCGACGGATCACAGCTGCCGGTCCTGGCCTTCCATCTGGACGGTGACAGCGAGGGGTTCACCGTGTTCGAGGTCTCGCGCGCGCTACGGGAGCGCGGCTGGCAGGTCCCCGCCTACACGTTCCCGAAGAACCGGGAGGACCTGGCCGTGCTGCGGGTCGTCGTGCGGCACGGATTCAGCGGCGAACTGGCCGGCCGTTCCTGGACGATCTACGACGGGTCACCGAGCAACTGGCCAAGCGGCCGTCGTCGGTGTGATCGGACCGAATGCGGCACCGGCTGGGAGGCCGAGGCCGACTTCTCGGCCGGTCGGGTCGCCGGTCAGGCCGTGGGCGGTTGTCCCTGGTGGGCGAGGCGGTCCAGGTAGGCGTTGTAGGCGCTCAGTTCGGCGTCCTGGTCGCGTTCGGCACGTCGGTCCGAGCGCCGGGCGGTGCGGGCCTCGCTGGCGGACCACTGGGCGAGCAGCGCGAGCAGCACCAGCAGGGTGGGGATCTCGCTGAAGGCCCAGGCGATGCCGCCGCCCGTCTTCTGGTCGGCCAGCGTGTTGTAGTGCCATGCGGTCGGCGGGTGGGCGTAGAAGGTGGTGATCAGGCCGCTGGACATCATCACGTCGATGCCGAAGAAGGCGTGGAAGGGCATGCCGAGGAACAGCTCCAGCATCCGGATCAGGTGGCCCGGCCGGTGCGGTGCCGGGTCGATGCCCATGACCGGCCAGAAGAACAGCATTCCCACCGCCAGGAAGTGCACCAGCATGAACTCGTGCCCCCACCAGTTGCGCATCAGCCAGTCGAACAGCGGGGTGAAGTACAGCCCGTAGAGGCTGGCGATGAACAGCGGCAGGCTGAACAGCGGGGAGGAGACCGTCCGGGCCACCCGGCTGCCCAGGAGCCGCACCAGCAGTTCCCGTGGGCCGGTGCGGCCGCGTCGTGCCGTCGGCAGTGTCCGCAGCGCGAGGGTGACCGGCGCGCCCAGGAGCAGCAGGATCGGCGAGAGCATGGACAGGACCATGTGTTGGACCATGTGGACGCTGAACAGTTCCATGCCGTAGCCGCCGATTCCGGTGCAGGTCACGGCGGCGATGCTGGCCACTCCGAGGAGCCAGGCCACGCTCCGTCCGATCGGCCAGCGGTCGCCGCGGCGGCGCAGCCGGACCACGGCCAGCCCGTACGCGGCCAGGAGCAGCGCGCAGGCGACTGGTTCGACCGGAAGTGGCTGGGGGTGCCAGGCCAGCAGCCGGGCCAGCGTGGGCGGTGCGTCGGGCATCCACATCGGTCCGCTCATGGTCGAGGGCATGCGCATACCGGGCATGGGCGGCATGGCGAGGCTGAGGGCGGATCCGGCCGGGAAGGCCATGGGTGTCTTCTTTCCTGCTGTGGTTGGGACGTGGGGGGCGGTGTCAGTCCTCGAACAGGTTCTGTCCGACGTAGCCGCCCGGGGGTGCTCCGCCGGGGACGGCGAAGACGGCGCTGGACTCGTGGCAGATGAAGCGGGTCAGCTGGTCAGCGCCGTCGAGTTTGCGCTGGACCTGGATGAAGCCGGTGGTGGGGTCGGCCTGCCAGGCGATGAACAGCAGGCCCGCGTCGGGGGTGCCCTGGGCGTCGTATCCGTCGTGGTAGGAGAAGCCGCGGCGCAGCATCGTCGCCCCGGCGTTGGACACCGGTGCCGCGACCCGGGCGTGGGCGTCCGGCGGGATGGCGAGAGCCCCGTCGGGGTTGAACTTGTCGAGGTCCATCGGGGTGGTCTCGGTTCCGCCGGACAGGGGTGCGCCACTGACCTTGCGCCGGCCGATGACCTGCTCCTGCTGGGGCACGGACAGGTCGTCCCAGGAGTCCAGGAGCATCCGAATGCGGCGGACGACGGCGTAGGAGCCTCCGTTCATCCAGGAGTCGGCGCCGCGACTGTCGGCGACGAAGATGTCCGCGTCGAAGTCCTTGTCAGTGGGTTGGGGGTTGCCGGTGCCGTCGAGTTGGCCCATGAGGTTGCGCATGGTCCGCGGCCGGGTGGTGGCGCCGGGGGTGCGGTTGAACCCATTCATCTGCCAGCGCAGTGTGGCCGTGTCCGCGGCTTCCTTCTGGAGGATCCGCAGGGCGTGGAAGGCGACGAGCGGGTCGTTGGCGCCGATCTGGATCCACAGGTCGCCGTTGCTCTGTGCCGGGTTCAGCGCGTCGGAGGGGAACGGCGGCACCGGGACCAGCGCTGCCGGGGCCCGGTTCTGCAGGCCGGTTCGGGTGAAGAAGCTCGGGCCGAAGCCGAAGGTGACGGTGAGCGAGCAGGGGCCGGCGTCGAGGGCGATCTGGTCGTCGGCGGCGGGCTGCTGACCGGCGGTCATCCTCGCGGCGGCGGTCGACCAGCGCTTCATCAGCGCTGCGGCCGCCTGGGGTCGGCTGCCCGGGGCCAGGTCGAAGGCTGCCAGGTGCCCGCATGCCTGGAGCGGAGTGGTGATCCCCGCCTGGTGGGTTCCGTGGAACGCGACGGTGGTGTCGCCGATCGACTGCAGGGGAACGGTGCGGTCCTCGGCCCGCTGCACGAGCGCGCCACCGGCTCCGCCGACGGCCAGGCCGACGGCGCCGAGTGCGCCGGCAGTTCCCAACAGGCCTCGCCGCGAGATGTTCTGAGTATCCATGGTCTTCCCTGAGGTGTTCCGGGAGGGTTCGATTGGCTCGCCGTGAGTACGGCGACGGGGTGCGGCCGGCCGGGGCTGCCGTCCCGGCCGGCCGGAGTGGGGGGTCAGGGCGCGGGCTGGTAGGTCATCGGCTCGACCGGGGCCTTGACGGTGATGGGTGCGCTGGTGGCGAAGTGCAGCTCAAAGGCGACGCTGTCGCCGACGACCGGTTTGCGGGTGAGGCCCATGAGCATCAGGTGGTTCCCTCCGGTGTGCAGCACCAGCGATCCGCCGGCCGGGATGGACAGTGAGGTCACCGCCTGCATCTGCCCGGCCGCGGTCGTCGTGTTCAGCTCGATGTCGGAGGCGAAATCGCTGGTCACGCTGGTCAGCTTGTCGGGGGCCCGGCCGGTGTTGGTGATGGTGAAGTAGCCGGCGGCCATGTCGGCCAGCGGTGGCTGCGGCACGTACGCGCCGGTCACCTTCAACACGGGTCCGGCGGGAGCGGACGCGGTGGCGGAGGCGGAGCAGCCGGTCACGGCGGTGGCGGCGAGCAGGGCGCTGGTGGCGGTGAGGGTGAGGGAGCGCTTCACGGTGTCTGCCCCTTGAGGATGTTCGGGAGGGCTGCGGTGTACTGCTGGGGCGAGATGCCGGAGGGGAACAGGAAGTGGGCCTTGTTGTCCTTGGGCGAGAAGACCAGGACCTCTGCGCCATGGGTGACGGTGTAGCTGCCGTCCGCCTGCTTGACCGGCGGGGCGACGGCGATGCCGAGGCTGCGGGCGGCGGCCTGGATGGCGGTGAAGTCGCCGGTCAGCCCGACGAAGCTCGGGTCGAAGGCGTCCAGCCACTGGGTCAGTCGCTGCGGGGAGTCCCGGGTGGGGTCGGTGGACACGAACACCACCTGGAGTTCTGCCTGTTCGGTCTTGGGCAGGGTGGCCTTGGCGACCGCGAGGTCGGCCATGGTGGTGGGGCAGATGTCGGGGCAGTGGGTGTAGCCGAAGTAGAGCAGGGTGGGCTTGCCCGCGGTCGCGGTGCGCAGATTGTAGGGCTTGCCGTGGCTGTCCGTCAGAACCAGGTCCGGCTTGCTGAACGGCGGGTTGAGCGGGATGGTGCCGTCGGCCGTGGTCTGCACGGATCCCGCTACGGGGGTGGCCGCGCTCTGGCCGCCGGTGGTTCCGCCACAGGCGGTCATGGTCAGGGCTGCAGCCGCGGCAAGGGCCGCGACTGCCGTCAAGCGGCGCGCGCGTGGCACTGGGGTACGCATGGGTGACTCCGTTTTCAGGTGTGCGAAGTTCTCGGATGTGCGGGGCAGGCAGGCGAGTTCCGTGAAGCGGATGCGCGGGCAGGCCGAAGCCACAGGTGTCGATCAGGTCATGGCGCAGCCGCAGCGGTCCTGCGCTGCGCCCTCCGGTGAGCACTCCGATGACAGAGGCGGCGCGCGACAAGGGCGCCCGACTATCGGAGGCGATGTGCCCGGTTGCGGGAGGGCAGGCCGTACGGACCCGTCGGCAGACCTCAACGCCGCTCAGGCGATCGGCACTTCGGCGACCAGCGGCAGGCAGGTGAGGGAGCCTCAGGCAGTCGCCGGCAGGCGAACCGGCGGTCCGCGCCGAATCACGACGTGCTGGAGCTCGACTCTCCCGGGGCTTTCCGAGCCCGTCCGGGTGCGGTGCCTGCGTGCCGACTGCAGACCCGCGTCGGCCCCGGTCGCGATCAGAGCCAGCGCCCGCAGCGCGGCCAGCACAGCGGTCAGCGGCAGCAGTTCCGCCAGCCTGCCCGCAGTACGGGCGGCCAGCCGCACGACGCGCCACAGCGCGGCCTCGCCCCGGCGCAGCAGGAAGCCCATGACCACCGCGGCGGCGCAGTGCGCGGCCAGCATCGCGGGCGTGAGCATCATGCCCATCGACATCGCATGCGTACCGGTCGGCATGCCCGCGGACAGGGAGGAGGAGTCCAGGCCGGAGGCCCGGACGATCTGCCCCAGCGCAGCCGGGGACAGCCTGGCCTGATCGAAGCTGCACAGCAGTCGCGAGGCCAACGAGTCCGATCCGGCAGGACCGGCCGCCGCCGCGGGTGACACCTGCAACTGACCCAGGCAGAACAGCAGATGCAGGCCCAGTTCGGCGCCGAGCAGCGAGCCGGAGATCGCGACGAGCGAGCGCTCGCGTCCCGCCAGCGGCGCCACCAGGGCCAGTACCCCGGTCCCGCCCGCGAGCAGCGCCCACGGCCGTATGCCGACCCCGGAGGCCATCGTGTGCCCGGCCGCGGACAGCGTGACGCAGACCACCGAGAACACCAGGGCTCTCAGCAGCCTCAAGTCCGCAGCGGCACGCATCGGGTCAGTCATCGCGACGCCCATCCTGCCCCCAGCCCCGCGCCCGCCGCCCATCGGGGTCACCCGTGGAGCCCCGACCGGTGTTCCGGCAGCCCGGTCCCGACGCTGCCGGGACTTTCCAGGTGACGCCCGTCCATGGCGTCCGAGGCGGGCAGCAGACCAGTCGCACATTCGGACTCCGGGCACGTGTACCCATGGTGAGCAGGGTCTCATCTCGCGAACGGGACTTGCATCGACACCCCGATCTATTTGCATAATGCAAAGGTGACTAGCCCCGGAACCGCCTCCCCCGTATCGATACCCGCCCCCGCCCCCTTGTCCGCTGCGCGCATGCCCCGCGGCCTGTCGGCCGCACTGACCGCGCTGCGCGAATCCAAGGGCGGCCTGCTGGTCCTGGCCCTGCTGGTGGGCTCGGGCGCCGGACTGGGAGCGGTCGCGTTCCGATGGATGATCAAGGGCTTCACG
This sequence comes from uncultured Actinomycetota bacterium, assembly GCA_963743515.1. Classification (GTDB taxonomy): domain Bacteria; phylum Actinomycetota; class Actinomycetes; order Streptomycetales; family Streptomycetaceae; genus Streptacidiphilus. The sequence continues at coordinate 25,721 of CAVUQN010000018.1, read as the reverse complement.
CTGCTGCTGTCCGGGCACCAGGACTACTCGGCCGCGGGACATGCCGCCAACCCGTACGTCCCGTGGCTGGGGCGCTTCTTCGTCCTGCTCGCCCCGGTGCTGGCCGGGCTGGTCTATGGCCCCCTCGTGCAGCGGTACGCCCGTGAGGCACGCGGTCACGGCGTGCCCGAGGTGATGTTCGCGGTGGCCCGGCGCGGCGGGAAGATCGCCCCGCAGGTCGCCCTGGTCAAGTCCCTCGCCTCGGCGCTGTGCATCGGCGGCGGCGGCTCGGTCGGCCGCGAGGGCCCGATCGTGCAGATCGGCTCCGCGCTCGGCTCCAGCCTCGGCGGCTGGGTCAAGGTGGCCGAGGACCGGCTCAAGGTCCTTGTCGCCTGCGGCGCGGCCGGCGGCATCGCCGCCACCTTCAACGCACCGCTGGCCGGGGTGTTCTTCGCCATGGAGCTGATCCTGCGGGACTTCACCGCCGAGTCCTTCGGCATGGTGGTCCTGGCCTCCGTGACCGCCTCCGTCATCGGCCGGGCGTGCCTGGGCAACAACCCCTTCCTGCACCTTCCCGCCTTCCAGGTCCAGCACCTCACCCAGTACCTGCTGTTCGCCCTGCTGGGGCTGCTCGCCGGGGCCCTCGGCGTCGGCTTCACCAAGATCCTCTACCGCATCGAGGACCTGTGCGACGCCGCCTGGCACGGACCCGAATGGGCCCGCCCCGCAGTCGGCGGCCTGCTGCTGGGACTCCTGCTGCTGCTCCTGCCCGAGATGTACGGGGTGGGCTACCCCGTCCTGGAGAACGCGGTCGGGGGCAAGTACGTGATCGGGTTCCTGATCGTCCTGCTGGTCGGGAAGATCGCGGCGACCAGTCTGACCATCGGCATCGGCGGCTCCGGCGGCGTGTTCGCGCCCTCGCTGTTCATGGGCGCGATGCTCGGCTCCGCCTTCGGAGCAGCCGCGCACGACCTGGTCCCCGGCATCGCCGGGCCGGTCGGCGCCTACGGACTGATCGGCATGGGCGCAGTCTTCGCCGGATCCGCCCGCGCCCCGATCACCGCCGTGATCATCCTGTTCGAACTCACCGGCGAGTACACCATCATCCTGCCGCTGATGACCGCCATCGTGCTGGCCACCATCGTCTCCCGGGCACTGAGCCGGGACACGATCTACAGCCTGAAGCTGCGCCGGCGCGGCATCGACCTCGACGAGAAGCCCGCAGGCGCGCACTTCGCCGGAATCAAGGTCGGCGCGGTCATGGAACCCGTCCCGCAGACCCTGCCCGCGACGATGACCCTCGCCCAGGCCGCCGACGTCCTGGCCGCCTCACCGCACGGCGTCCTGCCGGTGGTCACCGCCGAGGGCCGCTACCTGGGTACGGCCACGGCCCGCACCGCCGCCGAGACCCTGGCCGACGGCACCCACGACACCGCCACCGTCTCCACCATCACCCACCTGCCGAACACCGTCACCACCGACACCGACCTCTCCGACGCCCTGGACGCCCTGGTCGGCGGCGACGGAGCAGGACTGCCCGTCCTGGACGCCGACCGCACCACCCTCGCCGGATGGATCACCCACCAGTCCGTCCTGGCCTCCCTGCACCACCGGCCCACCCACCCTCAGACCGCCGGGACGGCAGCCTGACTGACGCCCAGCCCCGGCCAAACCGGGGCCGGGCCAGGGCAACCGAGGGCACGCCCCACGGTTGTTCCGCAGGACTGATGCGGCCCTCGGGCGGGGCGCGGTGACCCCGGGCACGGTGCGTCCACACGACGCCGACCATCTGTCTTTGCATCATGCAATGGATTGCTCGTAGCATGGCTGGAGACAGGGATCCGGCTGCGGCCCTTGTCGCTTTCTGTGTGTGCTCGCCGCAGCGGAGCAGTTCCCTTGCCTCGGGCCCGGCGTCCCGGGCGCCTGCCCGTCCCGCCCCTGGAGTGTCGCCGTGCCCGCAGGTTCCTTGTCGATCTGTGCGCACCTGCGTGCCGCGTTGGCGACCGGGCTGCTGACGCCGCTGCTGGAGTTGGACTTGCTGGCGCCTTCGGTCTCGCTGCAAGCCGTCCCCCAGGGGGCCGAGCACCCGTGCAGCTGCGCGCAGGCTCTGGTCTGGCTCGGCCGCCTGCACGAGCAGGGTCTGCGCGCCCATCCCGAGGAGGCCGTGGTCCACCCGGGTGCCGTCGCCCTGGGACTCGTGCAGCCCACGCCTCAGAGCGGCCGCGCTCCACAGCTCCGCTACGCGGTGTTTCACCTCCGGCATAGCCGGATCACCCGTATCCTCACTCACACCAGCCGCGATTCGGCGCTGCGAGACGCACTGCCGCCCGCCGCCGCGACCTGACCCTGCCCCTGCCCCTGCCCCACGTGGGTCGCCGCGGACCAGTCCCCTTGCCATGCAGGTGGACCGGCCCTGCGCACCGACAGTCCGGGCGCGGAGGCGCACCGCGCCCTTGGCCCTGACGGTCGGTGCGCAGGGGGCCGGTCCGGCCAGGTGGCTACTGATCCACTCGATCGAACCGGCGCCCATCGCGGGGACGTAGGTGTAGGTGTTGTGCCGTCCGCCCCCGATCACGTTGAGTTCGGTGTGGACCGAGCCGCGGCCGAAGTCGGCGATGAAGTCCCTCACCTGGGCGATGGTCCTGCGGCTTTCGCGGGTGCCGACCTGAAAGGCGAGGTAGACGTCCGGGCCCTTGCGGGCGATCAACTGCCTGGCCAGCAGTCGCGGGTTGTTCTGCTGCTCCTGGCGCCGGTGACCGGCCCACAGCGGCGAGTCGGGGACGAGGCCGGGGCCGCTGGCCAGGACGGCCTTGAACCGGCCCGGGTACTTCAACACGGCCTTGAGCCCGGCGAAGCCACCGCTGGAGGAGCCCAGGAAGCCCCATCCGTCACGGGAGGTGAGCGTGCGGAGGTTGGCCCGCATCAGGTCCGGGACGTCCTGGGTCAGCCAGGTGCCCATCCTGGGCTGGCCGGGGATGTCGCTGCCGTCCCAACACAGGCCGCCCGCGTCGGTGGCCGGGTTGAGCACCGGCATCGCCAGCAGGAACGGCCTGCACCGGCCCGACCGGTACCAGCGGCTGATTGCTCTGCTCCAGGCCCAGCCCCGGTCCAGTAGCTGCCCGGATAGCCGGGCCCGCCCGGCAGGGCGATCAGCACCGGGAAGCCGCTGGCCGCGTACGTCGAGTCGTCGTACGCCTTCGGCACCCAGACCCACACCCGGCCGGTGAATCCGAACTTGGGTCCGTGCAGCGTCACCACCGCGATGTGAGTACCGTCATCCGGCGTGTGAGCCACCCGGAACGCCGCCGCTGGGCCGGTCTGGAGCAGCGTCCTGGGGACAGCGGGCGGCGTGCGGTCCGCACTTCCCCACGCACCGTGCCTGCCTCGACCGGCCGCCCGAAGCTGATCGGGTAGCCCTGCTGGCTGAACGGCCAGATCTCGCAGTGCTGCAGCACCGGCACCTGGCCTCGGGCTTCGGCGCGGGGTCGCAGTGGTACCGCAGCATCCGGTACGGCCCCCGGGTCACCCTGCAGATCGGCCGCCGCTCCACCCGGGCGCTGGTCCGGCCGATGAGCCCCGAGGAATCCGGACAGACCATGGCCCGCTCTGCCTCGCGGCACCCGCATCCCGTTCGTCGAGGTCAGCCCGTCGAACGACGGCGATGCCCCTTAGCCCGACCCGGTCCGAGACCGGGCGGGCACGGGTGCCAGTGGGGCGGTGGAGGGCCACGAAGACAGACATTGCATAATGCAAAGATGATGTCGAGTCGCGTATACCCGGGCTCCTTGCGCACCGCCGTCGCGTCCGCTGTCCTCGTGGGCGCGCTGGCTACTGGATGTGGAGCACACGGGGCGGGTGCCACTGCGGCAGCGCCGTCGGCCACCGCGGCAACACCTGCGGCGGGGGCCGCGAGTGCGACCGCCACGGCGGCGTCCACCCCCGGGCGGCTGACCGTACGAGGATCCGGCGTGGTGCTGGAGGTCACCGAAGCGGTGATCGATCCCGCCACCGGGGCATTGCGCATGACGGTCCGCAACGCCAGTTCCATTCCGGAGCAGCTGGCCATGGTGGAGGCGCCGGACGGCATGCAGGGCACGCTGATCGGCGACAGTAGCGACGACGGTTCGCTGTCGCCCGCCGGGATCGAGCTGGACCCCGGCTCGACGACGGTCTTCGGCGGCAAGGGCGGGCCGCGGGTGACGCTGCCCGACCCAGGGCATTTCGTCGGACACAGCACCGTGTCGCTGCTGCTGGAGTTCGGGGTCGGCGGCCTGGTCCACCTGACGACCGAGGTGTCCGGCTGACCGCACCGCCCGCCGCGGTCGGCAGCGGCACCGCGGCGGCGGTTGAGTGCGCTCAGGGGACTATGACCACGATGGGGGTGTCGTGGCGCAGGGCGAGTCGTCGGCCCAGCGCTCCGGCGAGACGGTGCCGGATCTTGGTGGAGCGGCCCACGACGAGAAGGTCGGCCCTCGCGGCCCGGGCCTGTTTGGCCAGGACACGTGAAACCCCGCCGAGTTGTTGGACGAAGGCGACGGGTACGCCGAGGCCGGCCGCACGCTGCTCGGCCCCGGCCCGCAGCGTCTTCGCCACCTCGTCCTCCGCATCCTGGATGCGTGCCGTAGTCGATCCGCCCCGCAAGGGAGGCGACCGCGACCGGGTTGACGGCCGGCGTCACGAAGACCGCGACGAGCCGCCCCCTGGAGCATGCGGCCTGCCCCAACGCCCAGCAGTAGGCGTCCCAACTGCTGGGCGAGCCGTCGAGACCCACCACGATCACCGGCGCAGCCAACCGGGCACCTCCACCTCCTGTGCGTCGAGTGGATGGATCCGCAGCCGCCCGCGAGCCGGGCCGGTCACTGGCCGCCCTCGCACAGGGGCTGCGGGGGGCGGGTGAAGTCGGCGTAGGCGGCGTCCAGTGCGGCGTAGCGGTCACTGAATCCGTCGATGTGGGTGATCAGTCCGTCGGCGATGTGGAAGACCTGGTAGAGCAGCAGACCCTCGGCCGTCGGCGTCGGCGGTGCATCCTGGGCGGGGCAGGTACGCAGGCCCAGGACGACGGCCTGGGGGTAGGTGAAGGTCTCCTCGACGGCGGTGCGGGTCCCCTGGGCGTGCAGGCGGGCGTAACAGGCCAGGACCTGGGTGCGCCCGTGGTAGTCGACCCCCTGGCCGTGGGGGTTGTGCCAGTGCACGTCGGGGTGCAGGTAGTTACTCAGGCGCAGGCGTTCGCCCTGATTGAGTGCGTCGCGCAGGAGCGCGGTGATGGTACTGGGGGTGGTGGACACGAGTCCTTCGTCGGTGGTCGCGGGCTGGGAGGGAACCGGCGGCGCGGGCGGGACGCTCACAGCGGCAGACCCCTGCCGTGTGCGCCCCCGACCCGGGACAGGACCTGAGCGAGTCCGCCGCGCTGGGCGGCAGTGAGGTCGCCGACGCGGGTGTCGTCGCCTATACCGGCGCGCCGGAGCAGGTCGTGGGCGGTCAGCCAACCTACGTCGGGCAGGGCGCGCAGGAGTTCGCCGACCGTCATCGCGGCCACGACCGGATCGCCCGCGCGGGCCCGGATCAACGCAAGGTCCAGGGCCGGCATGCCCTCGGTGCTCACCGCACCCAGGACCAGAGCGCGGGCATGGCGATCGACTTCCTCGCCAACGGGGCCCGCATGGGGCCGGGTGTCAGGATTTCGAGTGGTGGACGGGAACACGTGCACGCACCTCCGGCGGTGGAGGCGGCCATGAGCGGCCGTCGGACGCTGGGGCCGGTACCGGCTCCGTGATCCATCATAAGCCCTTTAATTGCAGTATGCAAAGGTTGGATAGGGATCATATACTTCCGGGATCACGGCGCGCCCCGCCACTGCGTGCGGCAGCTCCCGCGCCGCGCGGGCGGGGCCGGGCTCCGGCGGTAGGGCGGCGCACCCGGTGGCCCCGGTGCGCCGCCGTACCAGGTGGCGCGTCAGCCGGCCCGGGGCAGGGGGCCGCTGGCGAGGGCGGTGCCGAAGGCGGTCAGGGCGAAGAGCAGCGCGGAGATGACGTGGACGGCGGTGCACCACAGGCAGATCGCATTGATCTCGAACAGCTCGGCGCAGACCAGGTACAGGGCCGGTGACGATCCCGGCCGCGGCCAGCAGCATCCGCCCGGTGCGCAGGGCGCGGTGGCGGCTGCGCCAGGCGGCCGGCACGCAGGCGGCGGCCATGGCGGCGAAGTAGGCGACGCCGAGCCAGACCACCGGAAGCCGGCGATCGCCGACTGGGGACTGCTGGTGACCTTGCGGCAGTTGATGACCGCGTTCTCGGGGCAGGCCAGCAGGGCGGGGCTGGTGTAGTGCTCGACGGTCAGGAAGGCGGCGATCGCCAGCCCTGCCAGCGCCAGGGCCACCCCCTGGAACAGCCGCGGGCACCCGGGGCGCACCGTCGGCGGCGGGTGCCGGTGGCGCGGGGGTGCGGGTGGTCGGGTTGCTCATCCCAGCTTCCCCTCGAAGGCGGTGGCGGCGGTGGAGGTGCACACGCTGGCCGGTTTGCCGCCGGTGAGCTGGCCCAGTGCCGTGGTCAGCGCGTTGGCGGTGCCGTCGACCGCCTGGGCGATCGGGCTGGCGGGGTCGTTCAGGGTGGCGGCGACCTGCTGCTGGCTCTTGCCCGCGAGCAGCTGCGGGGAGTAGGAGGCGCCGGAGAGCAGGAACCTGCCGCCCAGGTCCGCGAACGGGATGGATCCCGCACTGGACGCCGAAACGTACGGGGCCGCGTCGTAGGCCGACAGCAGCTGCTGCTCGGCAGCGGTGGGGGCGTCCAGGGGCGCGTAGCCGCTGCCCTGGGGCTGGTTGGCGCTGGTCTCCACGCCGGTGAAGGACAAGTAGGCGCTGGTGTAGGTGGCTCCATGGAAGGAGAAGGTGGGGGTGTTCGGGTCCACGTCGCCGGAGGCGGAGTGGGTGAGCTGGAGGTTGCGGAATGTGCCGAAGCGCGAGAGCGCGAGGACCATCGGCCAGCGTTCCGCCGCGCAGTAGGGGCAGTACTGGGCGCCGATGTAGAGGACTTCCGGCTTTCCGCCCGCGCTCAGGGCGGGCGCGTTCTTGATCGCGATCGGAGGCTGGTCGACCTGCCCGGTGCCGATCCGGTCCAAGGTGGTCGCACTGACACCGGTCACCTGGGCCAGCAGCGAGGCCGGCGCTGCGCGCCGGACCCGGCCACGGCCGCGGGGGCGGCGGCCGCAGTGGTGCGGGTCGCGCGGGCCACCACCAGGCCCGTCACCGCCAGCACGACCACGACCACGGCCGCAGAGGCCATAGTGACCATGCGCCTGCGGTGGGCCTCGGCCGCGCGCTGGGCCGCTATTCGACGGCGCGCGTCACTGCGCGCACTGAGGGAGGACTTGCTCGCACGGACTCCTTTAGGCGGGATCGGCTCTCACAGCCCCACCAAGATTGCAGTATGCAATGTTTGCATGGGCGGAAGGACGGGGGGTGGCGTCCGACTCCACAAACACGGGTCCGAGCAGGTAGAACTGCTCTATGCCCGATGCCCTGCCGTCCCAGGACCCCGCCACCGTCAACGAGATGGTCACCTCGGTGCTGACTGCCTCCCGTGTGTTGGTGGCGATCAGCGCCCGCTCGCTCGCCGCGGTCGAGGACACGCTGACCGTGCCGCAGTTCCGGATGCTCGTCGTCCTGGACACCAACGGCGCCACCAGCCTGTCCCGCCTCGCGGAGCAGCTCGCGGTCAACCCCTCGACCGCGATGCGGATGGTGGACCGCCTCAGCGCCGCCGGCATGGTCGAGCGCACCCCCGATCCCGAGGACCGCCGGGTGGTGCGGCTGGTCGCCACCGAACCGGGACGCCGGGTGGTCCACGCGGTCACAGAGCGCCGACAGGCCGAGATCACCCGCATCGTCGCCGCCATGCCCCAGGAGGACCGCAGCGCCATGGTCCGAGCCCTCCAGGCATTCGCCGACGCCGCCGGAGAGGCCCAGGTCGACCCCACCGCCTACAGCTCAATGGGCCTACCCGGCTGGACCTGAGCACAGCCGGACGGGCCACCGGCCGCCCGTGCCACCTCAGCGGCCCGTCCGGGCCGGCTGCCCAGGCGTCCCGGGTAGCCGACCCCATCCAGGGGTGTTAAAGAGTTGATAAAGTAACGTCCGGTGTGCCGGGAAGTCTGGTCGGCGCGGGAGACGGTCTGACGCGGTCTGCGGAGGCGCTCCCGGTATCGGACACAGGTGTCGGCACATGCACGCGGTAGCCCTTGTTCTCTTCCTGGTGGTACTGGGCACCACGGTGGCCACCGGAGCGCGCCGCTGGAGCATCCCCGCACCCTCGCTGCTCGTCCTGGCCGGCCTGGCCGTCGCCCTGATACCCGGCACGCCGGCCCTGCACATCGCACCGCAGACCATCGGCCTGGTCGTACTGCCGCCACTGCTGTACGCCTCGGCGGAGGAACTGTCACTGCGCGACCTGCGCACCGTCTGGCGGCCGGTCACCGTGCTGGCGGTCGGCCTGGTGCTGGCCTCGGCCGCCGCCGTCGCCGCGCTGGCGAAGGTGCTGACCCCGCTCAGCGCCTCGATGGCGTTCGTCCTGGGCGCGGTGCTGGCCAGCACCGACCCGGTCGCGGTGACCGCACTGGGACGCAGGCTCTCGCTGCCGGGCCGAGTGCAGGTACTGGTGCAGGCCGAGAGCCTGTTCAACGACGCCACCTCGCTGGTGCTGTTCAAGGTCGCGCTGAGCTTCGCCGTGGCGTCAGGGACAGTGGGCTGGCAGGGCGCGGGGGGCCAGTTCCTGCTGCTCGCCGGCGGCGGCAGCGCGATCGGGGCCGCGGTGGCGGGCGTTGTGACGCTGGTACGCCGACGCACCACCGACCCGGTCCTGGAAACGGTGATCGCCCTGGTCACCCCCTACGGCGCCTACGTGCTGGCGGAGTCCGCACACGCCTCCGGGGTCACCGCCGTCGTGGTCGCCGGAGTACTGCTGGGCCGCTCCGGCCATCGTCTGACCGACGCCCGGATCAGGCTGCAACTGAGCGCGGTGTACGCGGTGGTGGTGTTCGGGCTGGAGAGCGTCGTCTTCAGCATCGTCGGCCTGGAACTGCCCGCCCTGGTCCGCGAACTGCCCGGGTCGAGCAGCCTGTGGCCGCTGCAGGCGGTGGCCATCGCCGCCGTGCTGATCGCCCTGCGCAGTGCCTGGATGGTGCCGCTGTCCGCCGCGGTCAAGCCCGGACAGGGCCCCTCGCTGCGGGTGGCCGGGGTGTTGACCTGGGCCGGAACACGGGGGGTGATGCCGCTGGCCGCAGCCCTGTCCATCCCCCTGGTTACCGCTGACGGCCACCCCCTGCCGGGCCGACCACTGGTGCTGGTGCTGACCACAGCGGTGGTGGTGTTCACCCTGATCGTCCAGGGCCTGAGCCTGGCCGGGGTCGTCAAACGCTCAGGGCTGGCCGTCGAGCCCGAGCACACCCTGCGCGAGGAGACCCGCACCCGCGACCGCCTGGCCCGCGCCGGCCTGGACCACCTCGACCAGCTCACCGACCTGGAGACCGTCCCCGAAGCCGCCATCCAACGAATACGCCGCACACTCAGCGTTCAACTGGACCACACCGAAGACTCAACCGGCGCTCCCACCCCTGACACCGCCGACCAACTGGCCGCCTACCGCGGGCTACGCCGGGAGATCATCACCCTGCAGGGCACCGAATTGCGCCGCCTCTACGACGAACACCAGGTCAGCGACACCACCCGACGCAACCTCCAACACGACCTCGACCTGCAGGACGCCGCCCTGGGCGACACCTGAGCCCCCGATCGCCGCAGCACAGCACTACCCGCGGCCTCCCAGTCAGCCCAATACCGTGTCCAGGCCGGTCCCTCGCAGAATGTACTCGGCCTGTCCCGACGCCCCACGCAACCGAAGGCCGCCCGGCCCATCGTGCCTCTGAGGCATCGGCGAAGAGCACCCACACCGCCTCGCGGGTCACAGCCCTGCGCTCGCAAATCCTGTCGGGCTCGTAAAGTCATCGCTGCAGCTCAGCGGTAGTGACCGTGGCCGGAGGCGGTGACTGGGATGCTGTCGCCATGATCGTGTCGCTGCTCTACCGCGCTGCCCGCACGCTGCTGTCCATACCGACAGTGCGGGTGCCGATAAATCATCCGGTCTGCTCAGGCTGCATGTTGGTACTCGTGGAGGGTTCCGTCGAGTCGGTCTCGTCGGTGGACGTCCAGGTGCCGGATCTGTGCCGGCACCTGGATCGGTTCGGGGAGCGGGTGGAGCGGAGCGGCCTGCTGGAGCCCTCGGTGTGGCCGGTGCTCGTTGTAGTGGCCCTCGAACTCGCGGAGCGCGTGGAGGAGGTGGCGCTGGTTCCAGATCAAGGTGCAGTCCAGGAGTTCCCTGCGGCACGTCTGTATCCAGCGCTCCAGGAGGGAGTTCATCCGGGGTATCCGGATGCCAGTGGTGACGGTCTCGATCCCGGCGTCGGCCATCAGGGCGTCGAAGGCGGCGGTGAACTTCGCGTCGCGGTCGCGGATGGGGAACCTGGCCCTGCTGCCCGCGTCCTCGAGGTCCATGAGGAGGTTGCGCCCGAGCTGCACGATCCAGGCCGCGGTCGGGTGCGCGGTGGCGCCCAGGACCCGGATGCGGCGCGTCGAGTGCTCGATCACGGCGAAGGCGTACAGGCGTGCCCCGGTCAGGGTACGCGCCTCGAAGAGGTCGCAGGCGAGCAGGGCCTCGGCCTGGCCGTGCAGGAAGTCGGCCCAGGTCGTGCCCTGCCGTTCGGGCGCGGGTGGGATGCCGTGCTCGCGCAGGATCTCCCAAATGGTGGACGCGGCGACCTTGATGCCGAGCGCTGCGAGTTCGCCGTGGATCCGGCGGTAGCCCCACGAACTGTTCTCGCGGGCGAGGCGCAGGACCAGGGCGCGGATCGAGCGGACCGTGGGCGGTCGCCCACGGCGCTTTGGTGCGCAGGTGGCGGCGCGGCGACGGCGGAGCAGGTCACGATGCCACCTCAGGACCGTGTCCGGACGGACCAGCAGCAGGAGTCGCCGCAGCTTGTCCATCGGGAGGTGGTGGAGCAGGCCGGCGAGGACGGCGCGGTCGGTGTCGGTGAAGGCGGGCTTGCCGACCTGGCGTTGCAGGACCAGGAGTTGGTGCCGCAGCGCGAGGATCTCGATGTCCTTCTCTCTGTCGCTCATCGGCAGCAGGCGCAGGAGCGCGAGGGTGTTGGTCGCGGCGAGGTAGGCCAGGCGTAGCAGCACGGCCGAACATGATGCCGCTGGTGCCCCGTGCGGGTGAAGACCCCGGGCGCGGGCGGGCCCTGCCGGAGGCTGGCGATCAAGGCCGCGACCTGGGCGGATGATTTATCGGCACCCGCACCGCCCGGGCCAGGACCGTCCGTGCCGTCAGGAACCAAAACACTGACATTCCCCTCGTAGCGTGGAGGCCGTGACTGCAGGGGAAGTTGGTAGTTGTGGCAGACAAGAGGCGGAAGTTCGACGCGGAGTTCCGTGAGGGGGCTGTGCGGATCGTGACCGAGACGGATCGGCCGGTCGCGCAGGTCGCGAAGGAGCTGGGGATCAACGACACGACGCTGGCCAGCTGGGTCTCGCGGGCCAAGAAGGCCGGCGGGGACGGGACGTTGAGCGTGCCCGAGCGCGAGGAGTTGCTCCGGCTGCGGCAGGAGCGGGCTGAGCAGGCCAAGCGGATCAAGGAGCTTGAGATGGAGCGTGATGTCTTCAAGCGATGCATGGTCCTCTGGGTGAAGTGACCGAGAACGTTCCGGGGGCGGTGGTCGCCTTCATCGGTAACCAGAGGGCCGAGCACGGCATCCCGCACACCGTTTCCTGCCGGGTGCTGGGCGTGTCCGAGGCGTGGTTCTACAAGTGGCGTCGCCGCCCGGCTGAACCCACGAAGCGCGAGGTCAGGAGGATGCAGTTGGAGGAGAGGATCGCGCATTTCTTCCGCGAGTCGGGCGAGACCTACGGCTCGCCACGGATCACCCTGGACCTGTGGGCCGAGGGCTGGCAGGTCTCGGTGAACACCGTCGCGGAGGTTATGGCCGAGCTGGGCCTGCAGGGCCGCAAGCCGCCTCGCAGGCGTCGGTCGCTGACTCGACAGGGCAAGCGCCGCGCATCACCTGACCTGGTACATCGCAAGTTCGACGCCATCGCGCCGGACGTGCTGTGGGTCGGAGACATGACCGAGATCGAGACCGACGAGGGCAAGCTCTACCTGGCCACCGTCCTGGACCTGTTCTCGCGCCGCCTGCTCGGCTACGCGATGGGTGCCCACCACGACGCGGCCCTGGTGGGGGCGTCGCTGAAGATGGCGGCCGCCACCCGCGGCGGCCAGGTCGACGGCGTGATCTTCCACTCGGACAGGGGAAGCGAGTACACCAGTGAGGCGTACAACAACCTGTGCGACAGGCTGGGCGTGGTGCAGTCCATGGGGAAGGTGGGATCGGCCCTGGACAACGCCGCCGCCGAGTCGTTCAACTCGCTGATCAAGGTCGAGTACATCCACCGGCACCACTTCGCCACCCGGGCCGAGGCCCGCCTGAAGATCGCCACCTGGATCACCGACTTCTACAATCCGCGCCGCCGCCACAGCGGGGCCGCCGGCCTACCGCCCATCGAGTTCGAACGCATCGTCAGAGAAGCACGCGCCAACCGCCACCAAGACGGTCAGGCCGCATAAGGAAGGCCTCTACGATTCCAGGGGATTGACAAGCACATCAATCCCCACCCCTTCACGCCAGAGCGGGACCCCGACCCGCGGTCCGACACCGACCGCAGCCGACAGCGTCGCCGCCGGCGCATCGGACACCACGGCCTCATCGACCGTCTCGGCCAGGGCCGCGACGGTCTCCTCGCGAGCGATGACCGCGCGCCGCGCGGCCTCATCCGCCTCGACCACAGCAGCCTCAAGCCGCTCCAACTCGGCGCGCAACTCTTCCGCCCGAGCCAGCGCCACCCGCTCGCGCCTCTCCAGTACCCCCAGCACCGACGGCATCCGCCACCTCCAAACACGCCCCGCACCGACACGACAGCCTGAGCATGCCTACCGACAGGCGACCACACACCTCACCTGGGAAAACGTGACCCTACCTTCGGTTTAGGAATCGCTTCTAAGTGTCGGTGTCGAGTGCGGCGTGGACGCGCAGTCCGGTGCGTGTGGTGGTTGCGGCGATGGATTGAACGATGACTTCGTGGCTGGTCAGGGGTCTGCCGCGCCAGTTCATGGTGATGTGGGAGAAGAGTCTGTGCTCCACCTTGTTCCACTTGGAAGTTCCTGGAGGAAAGTGACAGACGGTGATCTGAAGGCCGGTTTCCACGGCCAGTTGGGCGAGTTCGGCCTTCCAGGCGCGGGTGCGGTAGCCGTTGGAGCCGCCGGCGTCGGCGGTGACCAGAAGCCTGTGTGCGTGCGGGTAGTCCAATCGGCCCTGGCCGTTCCACCAGCGGCGGAGTGATTCGACGGCGAAGGCGGCGGTGTCGTGGTCGGTGCCCACGTTGACCCATCCGGTGTTGGCAGCCACCCTCTCTGGCAAAGTGGGTCAAGTCAGGCATACTGGATGATTCAATGAGTTGAGGGCGGAGAAGGAGGAGTGCCCGGTGGCCAGCACCAACGACCGTCGGACCCCCGATCCGCAGGTTGAACCCAGGTCCTCGACGCGCCGCTGCCCGGCGGCGTACAAGGCGAGGATCCTGGCCGAGTACGACGGGCTCGAACAAGGCCGACAAGGGTGCGCTGCTGCGCCGCGAGGGCTGTACTCGTCACTGATCACCGGATGGCGCGAGCAGCGCGACCGCGGGGCCGAGCAGGCCGCTGGCCGCGCCGCCGGGCCGGCCGAAGGCCGATCCGCGAGAAAAGCAGATCGCTCGGCTGGAGGCCGAGAACGCCAGGCTCCGCCAGGAGCTGGGCAAGGCCGCCCGCACCGTCATCGAGGTGCAGGGGAAAGCTCTCCGCGCTGCTGGACCAACTCGCCACCGACAGCGCGAGGGCACCACCGGCGAGAGTCCATGCCCGTGAGCGGGCCCGCACCTGCCGGGAACGGCCGGGAGCGTGTCGACCGCCCGGCAGGAGGCGCTGGAGGAGTTGGCGCCGATGGTCGGCCGCGCCGGCGCGTGCCGCGCGCGGTCGGCGTGAACCGGCCCACCTGGTACGCCGACGACCGCCGGAGCCCGGCCCCGCCGAAGCCCGGGCGGGAGCCCAAACCGCACCCCAAGGCCCTCTCCGGGGCCGAGCAGGACGAGGTGGCGCCTGGCCGTGCTGCACAGCGAGCGGTTCGTCGACACCGCTCCGGAGGAGGTCTACGCGACCCTGCTGGACGAGGGCGTCTACCTGTGCTCCGCCTCGACGATGTACAGGCTGCTGCGCGAGCGCGGCGAAGTGCGCGAACGCCGCCGCCAGGCCGTCCACCCCGCCCGCAAGAAGCCGGAGTTGATGGCCGACGCCGTCAACACCGTCTGGTCGTGGGACGTCACGAAACTGCGGGGACCCGAACCGCGGGTCTTCGACTTCCTCTACACGATGATCGACATATACAGCCGCTACACCGTGGCCTGGATGGTCGCCACCCACGAGAGCGAGGAGCTCGCCCGGCAGTTCATCCGCGATGCCCAGGAGAAACAGGCCGTCCCCGCGGGGCAGTTGACGATCCACTCGGATCGCGGCGCGATCCAGACCGCCAAGTCCGTGGCCGTACTGATGGCCGACCTGGGCGTCACAAAATCGCACTTCCGGCCCAAGACGTCAAACGACAACCCCTACAGCGAGGCCCAGTACAAGACTCTCAAGTACCGGCCCGACTATCCGGATCGCTTCTCCGGCCTGGCTCACGCCCGCGACTGGTGCCGAGGGTCTCTTCGACTGGTACCACCACGAGCACCGGCGGCACTCCGGAATGGGGCTGGCACACCCCCTACGACGTGCACCACGGCCTCGCCGAGCGGGTCCGCGAGTACCGCGCGGAGATCCTCGCCGACGCCCACAGCCGCCACCCGAGCGGTTCGTCAACAAGCACCCCAACCCCGAGCCGTGCCCGAGCAGGTCTGGATGAAACAAACCCACCGACCAGGAAGCACAGCAGACAACAAACTCAGCACAGAGTTAGATCACACAGCCTGTCTCGATTGCTTTGACAGCTTCCGCCAGGTCGTAGATTCCGTAGGGGATGGCCTTGCCGAGTTCCTTGTCGGGGAAGTCGTGGTCGTTGACCTGGACCGGATCGCCGTTCGGTCGCCACTCGCGTCCGGCGTTCTTGTATCCGCCGACCAACTCCTTCTCTTTCGTGTCCACGCTGACCACCGGTTCCCCGGCCTGCTGGTGGTCCTTGACCTGTGCGTTGATGTAGCCGAACTGGGCGTCGCGGTCCGGGCTCTGCTTGCCCTCCAACGTCTTGGCGTTGCCCTGCAGGCTGAAGCCCTCCTCGCGCAGCAGGTCGCCGACCGTGTCCGCGCCGACATGGTGGCCCTGGCGGGTCAGCTTCGTCGGCGAGCTTGCGGGTGGACTTCGTGGTCCAGCGCAGCGGTGACATCGGGTCCCCGCGCATGTCGGGCTCGACCAGGGCCAGCAGGCGCTGGTCCGCAGAGCGGCGTCCAGGTCCACGACACGCTTGCGGCCTCCACCCGGTCGCCGTGTGCGCCCCAACGGCGCTGCCCCGGAGTCGAGTCTGCCTGCCCCCAGCCACACGTGGCTTCGCGGACACCGGCGGCACGGGCGACGAGCCGGGATCCCGCCATGGCCGATAGCCCGCGCCTCCGCTCCTATCAGCAGCCGCCGTTGCCGCTCATCGAGATGAGGAAGGATCGCCTCGAACTTGGCAGCGAGTGATGCCCGTTGCTCTTCTAGAACGCGCTCATATCACACCAACGAGCTCACGAGCCTGAAGCTACGGGTCGACGATCTGTGGAGCCGAACCGGCGGTCGGGCCAGTCCAGCGCCTGGGAAGCCAGTCACGCTCCGATCGGGACTGCGACGACCGCACTGCCGTTGGTCCCGGCGGCATCAAGGCGGCGAGGCTGGTAGTGGTGACGCCCACGCCGGCGCCGATCCCGACGCTGGTGGTCCTACATTTACCCCGAGTCCCAGACACCCGCGCTCGACGCGGTGACGATCGAAGTGTAGGAAAAGCGCCAGGTCTGAGCAATTCAGTGCTCGTGGCATCTGAGTGTCCCGGCTGGTGAGAAGATCTACTGCGTCGGTGCGCCATGAACAATTCCTACTCACGTCCCCGGCGCGGACTCGGCGGTGATACGCGCCGATGGCAGCGGGGCGATCGCCGTCTGGCACCGTCGTGCGAGCGACCTGATATCCCACAGTCAGGAGTCGCGTTTCTACCACCACGACGGGGCAGGGGGCGTGTTGGACGCAGTGCAGGCTGACTGATCCGAGCAGGGTTCGCTAGTGCGCCGTGTCCGTGGCTTCCCACCACCAGGAGCGTGGCGCCTTGGGCGGCTTCGAGCAGCACGGCGGCTGTAGTTTCCTTGGAGGGTGCGGGGGCGGATCTCGACTGGCCGGTCCTGGTCGAGGGCGTCGTCGATCACCCGGTCGAGGTAGTCCTGCTGAGAGTCCTTTGAAGTCGAAAGGCGCCGCTTCCGGGTGGCGCCCACGCGTACCAGGCGAACGGGCGGTCCCAGGCAAGGACTGCCTCGACCGCTCCGCTCGCTCCAGCTCTGCCTGGTGGACGGCCCGATCCAGCGCCGCCTTCGACGTCCGGAGCTGTTCTACGCCTGCCACGATCCGAGGAGCCTGAGTCTGTGGGGTTGCTCATCACGCGCTTTCCTTTCCTGGTCGCCTTCCACCATCTGCGGGGATGCCGTGGACCGCCACCGGGGATGGGGCCGGCCGCGACAATCCTGGTCATGTACATGGCCGTGCGGCGGGTGTGTCGCCCTCGCGGCCGGGGGCGGGTGCGCTGATGATGGCCGCAGGGGTTCCTGTGCCGGTGGCTGTCATGACGATGCGGGTCAGGGACTCGGACGTCGTTGCGGACCTTCGCATCAGCCCTTTCGGAGGTATGGATGTCCACGGGCCTGGACGCCGTCGGCGCGCTGACCGACGAGGAAGTCGCCTCGCTTAACGCCCATTGGCGCGCGGCGAACTATCTGGCGGCCGGGCAGATCTACCTGATGGCCAATCCGTTGCTGTACCAGCCGCTGCGCGCGGAGCAGATCAAGCCCAGGTTGCGGCCACTGGGTACCTTGCCTGGGTTGAACCTCGTCGACACCCACCTCAACCGGATCATCAAGAATCGGGACCAGGACGCGATCTGCGTCTGGGGTCCCGGGCATGCGCGGGGTCCAGCGGCGCGGCAAGGTCCCCGGCTGGACGGCAGCTATACCGGGCACTATCCGGACCTCACCCGCGACGGTGCGGGGATGGCCCGGCTGTTCCGGGAGCTCCCCTTCCCGGGCGGGGCGCCCAGCCATGTCGCTCCGCAGACGCCCGGTTCCATCCACGAGGGCGGCGAGCTGGGCTACTCCTGAGCCCACGCGTACGGAGCGGCGCTGGACAGCCTGGTGGCTGGTCGCCTGCGTGATCGGGGACGGCGAGGCCGAGACCGGCCCGCTGGCCGCCTCCTGGCACGGCAACAAGTTCCTGGACCCGCGCCACGACGGCGCGGTGCTGCCGATCCTGCACCTGGACGGTTACAAGATCGCGAACCCGACGGTGCTCGCCCGCATCCCGGAGACCGAACTGGACGAACTGCTGCGCGGCTACGGCCACGACCCGATCCACGTCACCGGCGACGACCCGGCCACCGTCCACCGGGCCATGGCCGCCGCCATGGACACCGCGATCGACCGCATCCACGCCGCCCAGCGGCAGGCCCGCACCGGCGACGGCGAGCAGCAGCGCGTGCACTGGCCGACGATCGTGCTGCGCACCCCAAGGGCTGGACAGGCCCCGCGATGGTCGACGGCCTGCCGGTCGAAGGCACCTGGCGCGCGCACCAGGTCCCGCTTCCGGCCGTCCGGGAGAACCCCGAGCACCTCGCGCAACTGGAGGCATGGCTGCGCTCCGACCGCCCCGAGGAGCTCTTCGACGCCGAGGGCCGCCACCGAGCGGGCGCTGGCCTGCGTGCCAGAGGGCGAGCGCAACCGCCTGGGCGCGAACCCGCGCACCAACGGCGGGCTGCTGCTGCGCACCCTGCTGTTCTGCTGCTGGAGCAACGCCACGCGGTCCCGGTCGACAAGCCCGGAAGCCACCGACCACGAGCCGACCGCGGATCTGGGCAGCTGCTGGAAAAGGTCATGGCCGACACCGCGCAGCGCCGTGACTTCCGCCTGGTCGGCCCCGAGATGAGACCGCCTCCAACCGGCTCGATGCCGTCTACGGGGCCACCGGCAAGGCATGGCAGGAGCATACGCTGCCCACCGACGAGCACCTGGCACGCGACGGCCGGGTGATGGAGATCCTGTCCGAGCACACCTGCCAGGGCTGGCTGGAGGGCTACCTGCCGACCGGCCGCCATGGCTGTTCTCCTGCTACGAGGCGTTCGTCCACCTCGTCGACTCCATGGCCAACCAGCACATCAAGTGGCTGGGACCTCCCGCGACATTCCGGCGTGCGCCGATCGCCTCGTTGAACTACCTGCTGACCTCGCACGTGTGGCGGCAGGACCACAACGGCTTCTCGCACCAGGGACCCGGCTTCGTCGACCACGTCCTGAACAAGAGCCCCGAGGTCGTGCGCGTGTACTTCCCCCGGACACCAACACCCTCCTGGCGGTCGGGAAGCACGTGCTGCACAGCCGCGACTACGTCAACGTCGTCGTGGCCGCAAGCAGCCGACCTTCGACTGGCTCACCCTGGACCAGGCCCTGCGCCCACTGCGCCCGGGTGCGGGCATCGGGAGTGGGCCGGCACCGCCGACGGCGACCGCGAGGCCGGACGTCGTGCTGGCCTGCGCCGGGGACGTGCCCACGCTGGAGGTGCTGGCCGCCGCCGACCTGCTGCGCCGCCACCTGCCCGACCTTGCCGCGCGCGCCGGCTACGTGGTCGACATCGCCCGCCTCATGCGGCTGAGGAGCACCCGCACGGCATGCCCGACCCGGAGTTCGACGTCGTTCACCCGCGACAAGCCGGTGATCTTCGCCTACCACGGCTACCCGTGGCTGATCCACCGCCTGGCCTACCGCCGCACCGTCCATCCGCACCTGCACGTGCGCGGCTACAAGGACTGGATGATCACTCCCACGCCGTTCGACATGGCGGCGGCAACGACCTGGACCGCTACCGCCTGGTCATGGACGTCATCGACCGCGTCCCCACCTGGGCCCGCGCGCCGCCGTCACCCGGCAGGCCATGGCTGACGCCCGCGCCCGCCACCACGACTGGATCCTGCGCCCACGGCGACGACATGCCCGAGGTCGCCGAGTGGACCTGGCCGTCGTGACCGACCGCACCGGCCCCGGCCCCGGCCGGGCGCGGTGTGCGGGGGCGCCGGCGGTCAACGCCTGCTGTCCAGCCTGAAACTGCGGTTGCTCGACCAGGACGACGCGGTCACCAGCGCCCAGGTGACTGGTGTTAAGCGTGTGAGCTCGCGTTGGCGCTTTTCAACCGTGCCAGGCTGCCGGATGTTGTGTCGCTGGGTGTGGGGAGAGGTTGAGCGATGGCAGTGGGCCGGAGACTCCGTCGCAGCCGGGGTCGCTCTCCTCCACGGCGGGTTTCTGCGAGGGTCGGCTGGCGCCGAACTCGATCTACGCGGTGCTGCACCGCGAGTGCCGGGCGTTGTTCCCCGACTGGATGTTCGCCGATCTGTTCGCCGAGGACGGCCGCAGGTCGGTGCCGCCGATGATCGTGGCGGCGTCGGTGATGGTCCTGCAGCGCCTGGAAGGGCCTGTCCGATCGCGAGGCGGTCGAGTAGGTTCGCCTTCGACGTGCGCTCGGAAGTACGCCGCGGCATGGACTTCGACCACCGGGTCTTGTGCACACCGTGCTGGTGGACATGCGGGCGCGGCTGGCCGCTTCGGCCCGGTCGGGACGGATCTTCGAGCGGACGGTGGAGGTGGCCTCGCAGGCGGGGCTGGTCAGCCGGCGGCGGGTCCTGGGACTCGGCTCCGATCTACGACGCGGTGGCCACGCAGGACACCATCACGCTGATCCGTTCGGCGATCCGCGCACTGCTGCGAGCAGCCGATCACGTGCTGCGGGCCGAGCTGCGGGCGGTGGTCTCCAGCGGTGACGCGTACACCGACACGGCCAAGCCGGTCATCGACTGGACGGACGCCGGTGAGCGGGAGGCCCTGATCCATTCGCGGGCCCGCGACTGGTACGCACTGCTGGCCGTGCTGGACGGCTGGGCCCCGGCGCAAGACGTCGCCGAGGCCGCGCGTCTGTTGGCGACTGGTGCTGGCGCGACCCTGGAGCAGGACGGGGATGTCTTGCGGATCGCCCGCAAGGTGGCCAGGGACCGGGTCATCTCCACGGTCGATCCCGAGGCCCGGCACGGACACAAGACCGTCAGGAGGTCCTTCGACGGCTACAAGGGCCACGTGGCCGAGGACCCCTACAGCGAGGTCATCACCGCGACCGGGGTCACGGCGGGCAACGTTGGTGACGCCGGGCCTGCCGCCGAGTTGCTGGCCGACATCCTCGCCTCGCCCGATTCGGACGGGCGGGCCGAAGGCGAGCGGGCCGAGGTCTACGATGATGCCGCTGACCCGGGACCGGACCGCTGCTGGCCGAGCTGACCGAGGCCGGCGCCCGGGTGATGGTCAAGGTGCAGGCGGCCAACGCCCCCGGCCTGACCCTCCAAGGACGTCTTCACCGTCACTGGGAAGCGGGCAGGTCACCTGTCCGAACCAGGTGACCGCCCCGATCCGCCCCAAGCCTGACGGCCGTGGGGCGGCCAGTTTCGCGACCGCCTGCGCCACCTGCCCCCTCGCGGCCCAGTGCACCACGGCCAGGGCGTCGCACGCGTCATCACCATCGGCCCGCACGAGGAGCACCTGGCCCGGGCCGGGGCCGCAGCGCCGACCCGGCCTGGCTGGCCGCCTACCGCGCCACCCGCCCCAAGGTCGAGCGCAAGATCGCCCACCTGATGCGGCGACGCCACGGCGGACGCCGCGCCCGCGTGCGCGGCCGCGCCAAGATCGCCGCCCTGCTCGACTTCTCCCTGCTGGCCGCCGCCGCCAACATCGCTCGGCTCGGCGTGCTCGGACCGTGTCCACAGGCAGTGGAAACTGGACGGTGACCGCCGGCTGACCGCCCCGAAGGGCCCCAGGGCCACACGAACGACCTGTGTCGAGGCCGCACAACACCCTCAACCGCTCCCAAGACGGGCAACAGCCGCCCGAGCTGCCCGAGCACCAGCTCGGCAACACGATCCGGACGCCCTCGATGGCCAACCGGCACGCTCAGGAAGACCCGCTAAACACCAGTCACCTAACAATCTCGACCCGTGGGCCGGCGCCGAGGAGAACTGCAGCAGCTGGCAGCGGTTCCTCGCGGGCGCGGGTCGGGTCGACGCGGTCGGTCACCGGATCGTGCATGGCGGCGCCGACTTCAGGGAACCGGTCCGCATCGACCGCGCCGTCCGCGACAAGATCGCCGCCCTGGTCGAACTCGCCCCGCTGCACCAGCCGCGCGGCATCGCCGGCATCGACGCCCTGACCCGGCTGCGACCCGACCTGCCCGCCGTGGCCTGCTTCGACACCGCCTTCCACGCCACCTTGCCGGAGTGCTGTCGCCACCTACGCACCGCCCCGGGAGTGGAACCGGCGGGCTGGGATCGCGCCGCTACGGCTTCCACGGGACTGTCCCACGCGCCTACGCCGCGCGCCGCGCCGCACAACTGCTCGACCGCCCGGTGAGCGAGCTGCGCACCGTCACCTGCCATCTGGCGCGCGCGTCGCTGGCCGCGGTGGCCGGTGGGCGGTCGGCGGACACCACCATGGGCTTCACCCCGCTGGACGGCCTGGTCATGGCCACCCGCAGCGGCAGCATCGACCCGGGTCTGGTCCTGTGGCTCCAGCGCCATGCGGGCATCACCGCCGACGGCTTCTGCCACGTGCTGGAACACGAATCGGGCCTGGCGGGGCTCGCCGGCGGCACCGGCGACATGCGCGAGGTCCTGGCCGGCGCCGCCGCGGGCACCCCCGCCGCAGTCCTGGCGCTGGCCGTCGACATCCACCGGCCGCGGCGCCAGATCGCCGCCATGACCGCGGCTCTCGGCGGGCCGCACGCCGGCTTCACCGGGGGCATCGGCGAGCACAGCCACCAGGTACGCGCGGCCGCCACCGACGGCCTGCGCTACCTCGGCGCCGCTTCTACCTGCACCGCAACCGGGCCACGACCGTCGACAGCGAGCCTCAGCACTTCCGACGCACCCGTCCGCACGCTCCTCGGTCGTGGCGCGGGAGGACCTCGAAATCGCCTGCCACACCCGGACCGCCCTGCGGTCGTGATATGTGACCGTCCCTGCCTCACCGGCCGACCCTTCCGGGCCGGCCGGCTGACCCGCACAGCAGTCGTGCGCGCCTATGGGAAGGAGGTTCTCGAAGACCACGTGGGCGCGCACCGGGCGGAACGGAATCCTCCCGCCAGGGCACTGCGAGCGGCGATCCGGGTCCGTCGTGAGCAGGCGGGTTGCCGTCTCCATGCGAACAATGGGAACCGGCCACGGGGTCCTCTGCCGCGGCTCGACCCGCCGCCACCAGCGGCGGCGGCGAACGCAGACCGACCACGTCAGCCACGCGCATGAGGAGGACCGGCCATGGACGCTGACCCGGGTGCAGGTGATGTCGTCGGCGGCGAAAGGCGTGGCGATCGAGGAGGTCCTGCGGCAGCTGGCGGGTCGACAGCACGGGGCTGTCGAGCGCCGAAGCGCAGCAGCGCCTGGAATCGGGGTCGGGCCGAATGCCATCGCGGAGCACCGGGCGCAGCGAGCTGGCGGAGTTGGCGGCGTTCTTCTGGGGCCGATTCCGTGGATGATCGAGGTGGCCCACGTGCCGTCGGTCATTCTGGTCACTGGACGACGTGGCCATCATCACGGTGCTGCTGCTGGTCAACGCGGCCGTGGTGGGGTTCCGGCAGGAGCACGCCGCCGACGACGCGGTCGCGGCGCTCAAGCGCCAGCTGGCCCTGCGGGCCACGGTGCGCCGCGACGGCCGGTGGCGGGAGGTCGACGCGGCCGAGCTGGTGCCGGGCGACGTCGTGCGCGTGCGCCTGGGCGACATCGTGCCGGCTGACGTCCGGCTGTTGGACGGTGATTACCTGGGCGGATCGACCAGTCCGCGCTGACGGGCGACTCGCTGCCGGTGGACAAGAACCGCGGGGGACCCGGCCTACTCGGCGATCGCCGACCAGGGCGACATGACCGGGGTAGTCACGGCGACCGGATCAATACGTACTTCGGCCGGACCACCCGGCGGGTGGCGGCCGCCCATCCGGTGTCGCATTTCCAGAGTGCCGTACTCGCCATCGGCGACTACCTCATCTGGCTATCCTGGCGCTGGTGGCCGTGCTGATCATCGTCGAGCTGGACCGGGGCGTCGCCGTCCGGAACTCATCCAGTTCGCGCTCATCCTGACCGTGGCGTCCATCCCGGTCGCGATGCCGGCGGTGCTGTCGGTGACGATGGCGGTGGGGGCCGTCGCCCTTTCGAGGATGAAAGCCATCGTCGGGGTCTCGAGTCGATCAGGAGATGGCCGGCATCCCACGTCCTGGCTCAGCGACAAGACCGGCACCCTCACCCAAAACCGCCTCGCCCTCGGCGACCCGGTGCCATCGAGGCCGGGACCCGGTCGAGGTGACCCTGGCCGCTGTCCTGGCCTGCCAGCCCGAGGCGATGCGACGCCATCGACCTTGCCATGATCGACGGGCTCGAAGACCCCGGCGCCCTCGATGGCTACCACTGAACCCGCTTCCGCGCCGTTCGACCCGGTCACAAACGACCCGCAGCCTGAGACCTCCGGCGGACCGACCTTCACCGTCACCAGGAGCGCCCAGATCGTGCTCGAGCTGAGCACCCCGACGACGCGGTGGCACCCAGCTCGGCGAGCCGGTCAAGCAGCTCGCCGCGCCGGGCATCCGGACCCTGGGAGTCGCCCGACGCGAGGGCGAGCGCCGGGTGGTTCCTCGGTCTGCTGCCCCTTTCCGACCCGCCGCGGGAGGACGCGGCCGGTACCATCCGCCGCGGCACGAGCACGGTATCACGGTGAAGATGGTCACCGGCGACAACATGGCGATCGCCGCCGAGATCGCCGCAGCTTGGTCTCGGCCGCGACATCGTGCTCGCCGGGGACTCCACTGCAGCGACCCCCACCGAGAACACCGAAGTCGCCATGGCACGCACCGAGGAACGGGACGGCTTCGCCGCAAGTCTTCCCCAAGCACAAGTACCCCATCGTCAAGCCCTCCAGGGGAACGATCACCTCGTCGGGATGACCGGCGACGGCGTCGATGACGTCCCGCCCTCAAACAGGCCGAAGTGGGCATCGCCGTCACCGACGCGACCGACGTGGCCCGCGCGCCGCCGCCGACCTGGTCCTACCGCCCCCGGCCTTTCAGTGATCATCCCCGCCATCGAACAGGCCCGCAACATCTTCGAGCGGATGAACTCCTACGCGATCTACCGCGTGACCGAGACCCTGCGCGTGGTCCTGATCGTCGTCGTCGCTACGGCGGCCTTTAACTTCTACCCCATCACCGCCATCCTGATCATCCTGCTGGCGCTCCTCAACGACCTGCCGATCATGACCATCGCCTTCGACAACACCCCGCTCGACCCCCAACCGGTCCGATGGCACATGCGCCTGCTCTCGAGCGTGGCCACGACCTGGGCCGGGTGGGTGTCGTCGAAACTTTCCTGATGCTCCTTCTGGCCAAGATCGGCCTGCACCTGGACGTCGCCCACATCCAGTCCCTACTTCCTCAACCTGCCATCGCCGGACACCTCACCCTGTTCGTCGCCGCAGCCGCGGCCTGCTGCACGCCTGCTCCTGGCCCGCCCCGGCCATGCTCTGGGCCGCCCTGGGCACCAAAGCACTCGCCACCCTCCTGGTCGGCTTCGGCCGGGCCTGGTCACCCCCATCAGCTCGCCAGACCGCCTTCGTCTGGGCCTATGCCATCGCCTGGGTATTCGTCGAGGACAGGGCCAAACTCGCCGTCTCTACCGCCACCTCAGCCACCAGGCCCTGCACCATCCAACGCTGCACCACCTGCACGAACGCCTCCACCCGAGCCCTGAAACACCCCACTGGCACCGGCCCGCGGCATCGAGAAACGCTTCGAGGGGTTGAGCGTCGAGGAACTGCGTGCCGCTGGCAGAACGCGTGGAGGGCGTCGCCTCGGTGGCCCATGCGCTCGCCTTCGCCGACGCGGTGGAGACCCTCGGCGAGGCGCCGGTCCCGCAGGCGGCCGGCATGGGTGCGGGTGGTCCATGCCGAGTGCGAACGCCTGGCCAACCACCTCGACGTGGCCCTGCGGCTGTGCGACGCGGCCGGGCTGGTGGTGGCCACCGCCCGGATGGGGCTGCACAAGGAACGTGTTCTGCGACTGGTCGGAGCCCTAGGCGGAAGCCGCTTCGGACGCTCGGTGGTCATCCCCGGCGGCGTCACCGGGCCCTTGCTGCTTCAACCGGCAGACCTGGTCGCCGAGCTGGACCGGATCGAGCCGCATGGCGTCCTGGAGCTGGGCGCCTGGACAGCGGCGGTGGCCCCCGCGCGGCATCTCATGCGGATTGGTCGGTCAGGATCGCACGTGGGGAATGATCCTCGAGATGCGAGGGAAGTAGCCCTCGCTGAGCCATGCAAATCCCGAGGCCAGG
>CAVUQN010000017.1:0-40844 GCA_963743515.1 uncultured Actinomycetota bacterium | reverse complement strand
GTATGCTTGCCGAAGGCAGTGGAGAGGAGGCGGTCACCATGCGGGTCGAGTTGCTCTGCGGACGCGTCAGCGTTTGCGCCTCCCCCAGGCGACGCCCCTCCACTGCCTGCAACTGACGCGTCGCGCGCTGCCTGCGCACTCCCGCGCCGTACCGGAGGTATGTACGGCTCCAACAGACTTTGGCACACCATCGACCGTGGAGGTCGTTCAACCATGTCGTACACCGAAGTACCCGGCGTCCGGGTCCCCATCCGGATGTGGGCCGACCCGGCGACGGTCGAGGGCCAGGCGCTTGCACAGCTCCGCAACATCACCACGCTGCCCTGGATCGCCGGCCTCGCGGTGATGCCCGACGTGCACCTCGGCATCGGCGCCACCGTCGGCTGCGTGATCGCCATGCGCGGGCGCGGTCTGCCCGGCGGCGGTCGGCGTCGACATCGGCTGCGGGATGAGCGCGGTGCAAGACCTCGCTCACCGCCGCCGACCTGCCCGACGACCTCAGCCGACTGCGCTCCCAGATCGAGCGGGCCATCCCGGTCGGCCGCGGCGCGCACGCCGAGGCGGTCGACCCGGCGAAGCTCCACGGCTTCGACCGGCCGGCTGGAACGACTTCTGGCCCGAGTTCGACGCGCTCGCCCCGGCGGTGAGGGCGCGGCGCGAGCGCGCGACTGAGCCAGATGGGCACGCTCGGCTCCGGCAACCACTTCATCGAGCTCTGCCTCGACACCGAGGACCGGGTCTGGCTGATGCTGCACTCCGGCTCGCGCAACATCGGCAAGGAGCTGGCCGAGCACCACATCGGGCGTCGCCCGCGACGCTCCCGCACAACCAGGGCCTGGTCGACCGCGACCTCGCGGTCTTCCTCGCCGACACCCCGGAGATGGACGCCTACCGCGCAGGACCTGTTCTGGGCGCAGGAGTACGCGAAGCACAACCGGGCCGTGATGATGTCGCTCTTCCAGGACGTCGTCCGCGCGGGAGTTCGCCCGGCCAAGGTCACCTTCGAGCAGGTCATCTCCTGCCACCACAACTACGTCAGCGAGGAGATCTACGACGGCCAGGAGCTGCTGGTCACCCGGAAGGGCGCGATCCGGGCGGGCTCGGGGGAGTTCGGGATCATCCCGGGTTCGATGGGCACGGGTTCGTACATCGTGAAGGGCCTCGGCAACGAGCGCGGCGTTCAACTCGGCCTCGCACGGCGCGGGCCGGAAGATGTCGCGGCGGCGGCGAAGAAGAAGTTCGGCGTGCGCGACCTGGCGGAGCAGACCCGGGGCGTGGAGTGCCGCAAGGACGCCGGCGTGGTCGACGAGATCCCGGGTGCGTACAAGCCGATCGAGCAGGTCATGGCCCAGCAGACCGACCTGGTCGAGGTCGTCGCCCAGCTGCAAGCAGCTGGTCTGCGTCAAGGGCTGAACCGGGCCCCGGGCGAGGGGTGCCGTCCGGTCCGCCACAGGGGAGCGGACCGGACGGCACCGGACTCACGCCTGCGGCGCGGTCTCCTGGTCCGCCAGCGGGAAGTGGCAGGCGACCTCGTGCCCGGGCGTGCTCGGGACCAGCGGTGGGGCCTCGGCACGGCACAGGTCCGTCGCCTTCCAGCAACGGGTGCTGAAGCGGCAGCCGGTCGGTGGGTCGACCGGACTGGGGATGTCGCCGGTCAGCAGGATGCGTTGCCGCTCCTTCTCCACCCGCGGGTCGGGGACCGGGACGGCCGACAGCAGCGCCTTGGTGTACGGGTGGCGCGGTGCGGCGTACAACTCCTCGCGGGGCGCGGTCTCGACGATCGTCCCCAGGTACATCACTGCGACCCGGTCCGAGATGTGCCGGACCACCGACAGGTCGTGCGCGATGAAGATGTAGGTCAGCCCGAAATCCGCCTGCAGGTCGGCGAGCAGGTTCACGACCTGGGCCTGCACCGAGACGTCCAGCGCGGACACCGGCTCGTCGCAGACGATCAGCTTCGGCCGCAGCGCCAGCGCGCGGGCGATGCCGATGCGCTGCCGCTGTCCGCCGGAGAACTCGTGCGGGTAGCGCGAGTAGTGCTCCGGGTTGAGCCCGACCCGCTCCAGCAACTGCTGCACCTCGCGCTTGACCCCGAGCTCGGTCGCCACCCCCTGGAACCGGAACGGGGCACCGACGATGCCGGCGACCGTCTGCCGGGGGTTCAGCGAGTTGTACGGGTCCTGGAAGATCATCTGTAGGTCGCGGCGGACCGGACGCATCTGCTCGCGGGAGTAGCCGGTGATGTCTTTTCCGTCGAACACGATCCGGCCCGCTGTCGGATCGAGCAGCTTCACCAGCAGCCGGCCCGTGGTCGACTTGCCGCAGCCGGACTCGCCGACCATGCCGAGGGTCTCCCCGTCACGCACCGTCAGGTTCACGCCGTCCACGGCCTTGACGGACTGCTTGCCACGGCTGCGCCGCACCGGGAAGTGCTTGCGCAGGTCGGTGACCTCCAGCAGGTGCTCGACGCTCGGCGTGCTCACTTGGCTGCTCCTGACAGGCGGGGGGCGATCTTTTCGGTCCAGGTCCGTGTCCGGTCGGCCAGGTCGAGGTGGCAGGCGGTGCGGTGGCCGTCGGGGGTGGAGACCGCGACCGGCCGGACGCTCACGCAGTCCGGCACCGCGTACGGGCAGCGGGGCTGGAACGGACATCCGGCCGGCACCGAGTTGATCGACGGCGGGTTGCCGGCGATCGGCTCCAGCCGCCCCCCGGCGCCGGTGTCCAGGCGTGGGACCGAACCGAGGAGCCCCCAGGTGTACGGGTGCTGCGCCTGGTAGAAGGCGTCCTCGACGGTCCCCTGTTCCACCTCGCGCCCCGCGTACATCACCAGGACGTCGTGTGCGGCCGAGGCGACCACGCCGAGGTCGTGGGTGATCAGCAGGATCCCGGTGCCGAGTTCCTCCTGCAGTTTGCGGAGCAGGTCGAGGATCTGTGCCTGCACGGTCACGTCGAGTGCCGTGGTCGGCTCGTCGGCGATGATCAGTTTCGGGTCGCAGGCGAGCGCCATCGCGATCACCACGCGCTGCCGCATGCCACCGGAGAACTCGTGCGGGTACTGGTCGACCCGGCGCTCGGGGTTGGGGATGCCGACCCGGCCGAGCAGGTCGACGGAGTGCGCCCGGGCGGCCTTGCGGCTCACCTTGTTGTGCTGCCGGTAGACCTCGCTGATCTGCGCGCCCACCGTGTAGAAGGGGTGCAGCGCGGACAGCGGGTCCTGGAAGATCATCGCAATGTCGTTGCCGCGGAGCTTGCGGACCTCCTCGCGGGGAGCGGAGACCAGCTCGCGGCCGCCGAACCAGACCTCACCGGCAACCTCCCCACCGGTGCTCAGCCCCATCAGCGCACGGCTGGTGACGCTCTTGCCGGAGCCGGACTCGCCGACGATGGCCAGGGTGCGTCCGGGTTCCAGGGTGAAGGACAGCCCGTCGACCGCGCGTACCAGGCCCTCTTCGGTGGGGAAGTGCACGCGCAGGTCGCGTACGTCGAGCAGGGGCTCGCTCATCGCAGCCTCACCTTGGGGTCGATCACGCCGTAGAGGAGGTCCACGACGAGGTTGGCGAACACGACGAAGAAGGCTGCGAGCAGCGTGACACCCATGACCACCGGGATGTCGACGACGTTGACCGCCTGCATCAGCAGCGTGCCGAGTCCGGGCATGCCGAACACCTGCTCCACGATGATGGAGCCGCCGAGCAGGGCACCGAGGTCCATGCCGAAGATGGTCAGGATCGGGGAGAGGCCGGCCCGCAGGCCGTGCCTCAGTACCACCCTGCGCTCGCTCAGGCCCTTGGCGCGGGCCGTGGTGATGAAGTCCTCGGACATCGCCTCGATCATGCTGGCACGGGTGAACCGGGCATAGACGGCGGAGTAGCCGACCGCCAGCGTGATCCAGGGAAGGATCATGCCCTGCACGAACGCGACCGGGTCCTGCAGGATGCTGGTGTAGGTCGGATAGGGCAGGACCCCGAGTTTCGTGCACAGCAGGAGCAGCAGCACGATACCCACGAGGAAGGACGGCACGGCCATGCCGCCGAGCGCGGCCAACATGATCGTCTTGTCTATCCAGGTGTCCTTCCGCAGCGCGCTGATGATGCCGATCAGGACGCCCGACGCCAGCCACAGCACGCCGGCCCCGATCGCGATGGAGGCGGTCACCGGAAGGCGCTGCTCGATCAGCGTGGTGACCGGCGCGTTGCTCTGGTAGGAGAAGCCCAGACACGGGACCGGGCACTTGGAGACGCTGTCGCCCGAGCCGTAGCTGCGGCCGGCCGCGATGCCGACCACGTACTTCTCGAACTGCTCCGGCAGCGGTTCGTCCAGTCCCATCTGGTGCTTGATCGTGGCGATGCGCGCGGGCGTGCAGTTCTTGCCACAGACCTGCTGGGCGGGGTCGGCGGGGAAGACGAAGAAGATCGCGAACGTGACTGCGCAGATCACCAGCAGTACGCCGACGAGAGCGGCCAGCCGTCGGGCGATGTAGTGGATCACCGCAGCCTCCTGGGGTCGAGTGCGGCCTGCAGCGTGTCGCCGAGCAGGTTGAAGGCGACCACCGTCAGGAACAGGAAGATGCCGGGCACGATGAAGTACATCGGGTCGGTGGCGTACCAGTTGAGCGAGGAGGCGATCATCGATCCCCAGGAGGGGGTGCCGGGCGGCACCCCCAGGCCGAGGAACGACAGCGCGGCCTCGTAGCTGATGAACGAGGGGATGGTCAGCGTGGTGGTCACCAGGATGGGCGCGGTGAGGTTCGGCAGCAGCTCGCTGAACAGGATCGTGCGGGTGGTGGCGCCCAGGGACAGCGCCGCCTCGACGAACTCGCGCTCGCGCAGCGAGATCGTCAGACCGCGTACCAGCCTGGCCAGGTAGGGCCAGCTGAACACGCTCATGATGATGATCAGCAGCGGGATGCGCGGGAAGTTCGGCAGCACCGCGACCAGCGCGATCATGAAGATGAGCGCGGGGAACGCGATCACGACGTCCATGACCCGGCCGATGACGGCGTCCACCCAGCCGCCGAAGTAGCCGGCGGTGATGCCCAGGACGACCGCGATGAGCACGGTGACGACGGTCGCGCTGATGGAGATGAACAGCGAGACCCGCGCTCCGTAGACGACCTCGCTGAACAGGTCGCGCCCGGTGGAGGGTTCGACGCCGAACCAGAAGGAGCCGGAGATCCCGCCGAGGTTCCCGTTCGGCAGGCCGCCGAGCGTGGCGTTCAGCCGGTCCGGATAGTCGGCGGTCGGCGGGTGTCCGTTCAGCGCGGTCAGCAGCGGTGCGAAGACCGCCATCAGGACCAGGAGCGCGATGATGACCGCGCAGACAATGGCGAGGGGGTTCCGCCTCAGCCGCCGGAGGGCGGCGCGGAACGGCGAACCGGCCCCGGCCGGGGCCGACCCGTTGTCCGGGTCGGCCTCGGCAGGCAGCTCAGCCGCGGGTGCGGAGAGGGTCACGTCGTTGTATCCCTTGTTACTCGACGGCTACTTGGCGACGCTGATGGTGAGCAGGTTCGGGGTGCCGAAGCTCGGGTCGAAGTTGTCGCCCACCACCTTCGAACCGTGCAGGTAGATGTCGGAGAAGTTGATCAGCGGGACGACCGGGGCCTCTGCCATCACCTTCTGGTTGATCGCGCTCCACAGCGGAACGGCAGCCGCCTGGCTCGGAGCGGCATTGGCCTGCTCGATGAGCTTGTCCAGCGCCGGGTCCTCCAGCTGCGAGGCGTCCTGGTTGGGACCGGTCGCGGTCATCAGGTTGCCCTGGTACACGCCCAGGATCTGGCTGGGGTCGCTCCAGTTGGCGCCCCACGCGGAGATCTCCAGCGGCGGCACCGTGCTGGGGTTGCCGATGTTCGCATAGAAGGTGCTCGTGCTGAACTCCTTGATGGTGACCTTGATCCCGGCCCGCGCCAGCGCGGTCTGCATCACCAGTCCCTCGTTCTCCGACTCCTGGTTGGTCTGCGCGACCTCGAGCACGGTGCTGAAGCCGTTGGGGTAGCCGGCCTGGGCGAGCAAGGCCTTGGCCTTGGCCGGATCGCCGGTGGGGCCGCCCGGATACAGGTCGAAGGGTGTGTAGCCGAGCACACCCGGGCCTTCGAGGTTGTTCGCGATCGGGCCGCCGGCCACCGGGCCGCCGGCCGCGGTCTGGAAGGTCTGCTTGTTGACGGCGTACTCCATGGCCTGCCGCACCAGCACGTTGTTGAACGGAGCGGCCTTGGTGTCCATCGCCAGCATCCACTCGTTCTGGCCGAGGACGCCGGTGATCGAGCGCGGCTTGACCCGCGGGTTGGCCAGGACGCTCGCCACCTCGGAGGCCTGCACGGTGGTGTCCAGGTCCATCGCGGTCTGGTCGGCGCCCTCGTCCGCGATCAGGCGCTGGTCGATGACCGAGTTGTCGAGGCCGAGGGTGAAGTCGATCTGGTCCGGATACGCCTTGATCTGCGGGACCTCGCCCTGGGTCCAGTACGGGTTGCGCTTCAGTTGGAGCTCCTTGCCGGGCTCGTACGAGGCGATCTCGTAGGGACCGGAGGTGACCGGGGCGCTGCCGTACTTGATCCCGGTGTCCTTCGACTGCGGCACGGCCGAGAAGGTGGGGACGGTGGTGACGAAGTTGAAGTCGTAGAGCGGCTGGTTCAGGTGGAAGACGATGGTGGAGGCGTCCGGCGTGGTGATCGACGACAGGCCGCCCTTGTCCACGTAGGGGCCCTGGTACTTGGCGTCGTCCGCGAGGAACTGCTGGGCGTAGCCGGGTCCCCCCTGCAGATCGCTGGCGAAGGTCCGCTCGGTGCCGTACTTGACGTCGTACGAGGTGATCGGCTGCCCGTTGGAGTACTTCATGCCGGGCCTGATGTGGAAGGTCCACACCCGGGCCCCGTCGCTCGGCTCGCCGGCGTCGGTGGCCAGGTCGCCGACCACCCTCGCCGGGCTCGAGTCCGGAACCACCAGCGTCAGCGGGCTGATCAGGAGCGGGCTGATGTCCTGCGAAGCCTGCGAGTTGCTGGTCGCGGGATCGAGGGTGGCCAGCTCCGTGCCGGACATCAGTACGTTGAGAGTCCCGCCGGCCACTGGCACGGTGGATCCGCTGGACTGGGTGCTGTCACCGTGGCAACCAGCGACGCCCAGCACGAGCACCGTGGCCGCGATCGCGGTGACGGAGCGCTGTATGAGGGTCATGCGCGTCCTATCGGAGGAATTACTGCGTTGGCGGATCGGATCGGATCAGGGCGGGGCAGCTCAGGCCGGGTCGGCGTGGCCGGGCGCCGGGGGGACGTCCACGGCCGCGCCGCCGGCCCGCAGGGACTCGGTGGCGGCGCAGCCTGCGGCGACCGCCTCGCGCGCGGCGACCGGCGAGGTCAGCGTCGGCTCCCCGTCCCGGACGAAGCGCAGGAACTCCCCGACGATCTCCGGGTCGGCGCCGCCGTGCCCGCCCGTCGCCTCACCGATGACGACCGTCCGGTCGGCATCGCCCGGGTAGCTGCTGCGGCGGGTGTTCCACACCTTGACCTCGGCGCCGGTGCCGTCGCCGAAGTTCTCCAGCCGGCCCTCGGTGCCGATCACCGTGTAGTTGCGCCAGTAGTCGGGCGTGTAGTGGCACTGCTGGTAGGTCGCGAACACCCCGTTGTCCAGGGCCATGGTCACCATCGACAGGTCCTCGACGTCCATTGCGGGGTTCAGCCCCGTCTGCGTCAGCGGCGGCCAGGTGTTCAGGTGGCTCCAGCCCTCCGGGGGCAGGTAGTCGGCCTGCGGCGTCGGCTCGACGGTCTGCGAGAAGACCGTCAGGCCGCCCATGGCGCTGACCCGGCGGGTGTAGCCGCCGGCGAGCCAGTGGATGACGTCGATGTCGTGGGCGCCCTTCTGCAGCAGCAGACCGGTCGACTTCGCCCGCTCGGCGTGCCAGTCCTTGAAGTAGAAGTCGCCGCCGTGGCCGATGAAGTGCCGACACCAGATGGCCTTCACCTGGCCGATGGCGCCGTCGAGGATGAGCCGGCGCATGGCCTGGATCACCGGCAGGTGCCGCATGTTGTGCCCGACATAGAGCTTGCTGCCGGTGCGCTCGGCGGTGGCGAGGATCCGGTCGGCGCCGGCCGTGGTGACGGCCATGGGCTTCTCGAGGTAGACGGCCGTGGCCGCCTCCAGCACGGCGACGGCGTGCTCCTCGTGCAGGTAGTCGGGCGAGAGCACGAAGACCGCGTCGAGCTCGGCCGCCAGCAGTTCGGCCAGGTCCGCGGTGACCAGCGCGTCGGGGTAGAGCTCGCGGGCGTGGCGGCGCCGCTCCGGCCGCGGGTCGCACACGGCCACGATCTGTGAGCCCTCGTCGGGGCGGTGGGCCACCGCCGCCAGGCCTGAACGCAGGCCGAAGCCGATGACTCCGATTCGCAAGACGTCGCTCTGTTGCCTGGACACGCCTGACCTCCGATGAAACAAGCTGCAAGGGGGTGCTCAATGTATGAGCAAATCAGGAGCGAATCAACAATTTTGAGCAATGCATTGCAAATATATGCGCAACGAGTCAATAACGAAGAAAGAAGAAAGTCGCTACGCAGCGTGACGGCCCGTCGGTGTGCGGGGGCAGCCCGAGGCGGTGGGAAACAGCGAGCCCCCGCCGGGACGGTGTCCGGCGGGGGCTCGCTACTGGGGCGGGGTGGGTCAGCGCACGCCGCCCAGCATGGTGGTGATCTTCTTCCGGTACATCACCACGGCCACGCCGGCCAGCAGTGCCGCGACGCCCTGGATCGCGAAGGAGGGCGTGCTGAGGAAGGCATTGCCCAGCAGTTGCTGCAGCACTGCGGCGATGGAATCGCCCACGGTCACGGCCAGGAACCACACGCCCATCATCTGGCTGGCGTACTTCGTCGGCGCCAGTTTGGTGGTGACGGACAGGCCGACCGGCGAGAGTGCCAGCTCGCCGACCGTCTGGACCAGGTAGACCACCGCCAGCCAGAGCGGGGAGACCTTCGTGCCGCCGGACGCTGCCGCCATGGCCAGCATCATCACGCCGAAGGAGGCGCCGATGAGGACGAGGCCGTAGGAGAACTTGGCCGCGGTGCTGGGGTTCTTGTCCCGCCGGGCGAGCCAGACCCAGAGCCAGGCGACGACCGGGGCGAGCGCCATGATGTAGAGCGGGTTCAGCGACTGGAACCAACTGGACGGAAAGTTGAAGCCGAACAGCTTGGTCGCCGTGTTGCTGGTGGCGAAGACGCTCAGGGTGGAGCCGGACTGGTCGTAGATCATCCAGAATATTGCGGCGGCGAGGAAGAACCACAGGTAGCCGGAGAGCTTGCCGCGCTCGTCCGTCGAGAGGTCCGGGTCCCGGCGCATCCGCAGGAAGACCAGCGCCGGGATGACCATGCCGACGACGGTCAGCGGCCAGATCACCCAGCCGATGCTGTAGCTGCCGCTGGCCACGACCACCGCGTAGAAGGCGACAGCGAGGGCAACCCAGAAGGCGGCCTTTCTGAGCAGCGCCTTGCGCTCGGCGGCGGGGAGCGGCGAGCCGACCTTCTCGCTCTCCTTGCTGAGGTGGCGGCCACCCAGGAGGTACTGGGTCAGCCCCAGCGCCATGCCGACGCCGGCCAGGGCGAAGCCCAGGTGCCAGTCGACCTTCTGGCCGACGGTGCCGATGACCAGCGGCGCGGCGAAGGCACCCAGGTTGATGCCCATGTAGAAGATGGTGAAGCCGCCGTCCCGGCGCGCGTCGTTGCGGTCCGGGTAGAGGTGGCCGACCATCGTGGAGATATTGGCCTTCAGCAGCCCCGAGCCCACCGCGATGAAGCCGAGGCCGACGAAGAAGGACGCCTCGGCCGGCACGGCCAGCATGAAGTGGCCGGCCATGATGATGCAGCCGCCGATGAGCACGGTCTTGCGGGCGCCCCAGAACCGGTCGCTGATCCAGCCGCCGGGCAGTGCGAGCAGGTAGACCATCGCGTTGTAGACGCTGTAGATCGCGGCTCCGGTCGCCGCTGTGAAGCCCAGGCCGCCCTTGTCGGCCGGGGCGACGAGATAGATCACCAGCAGGGCGCGCATGCCGTAGAAGCTGAACCGCTCCCACATTTCTGTCATGAACAGAGTGGCGAGGCCGCGCGGGTGGCCGAAGAAGGTCCGACCGGTGGCGGCTCCGGCCTGCGGGGTCAGCTCCGGATCGAGGGAGAGTGTCTGTGTGGGCGGCATCTGGTTCCTTGCCTGGTTCAGCGGGCGCACGCCGCTCGGGCGTACGTCCACGCGCCGCACGACACCCGCTGGGATACAGGGGTGCCCGCGGTGGTGACACGGGATCCGGGCAACTGTACGTCAGCACTTAGGCCGACTTGAACACTCATACGACGACATTGGCCAACCTTTGCAAT
The DNA here is from genome assembly GCA_963743515.1 of uncultured Actinomycetota bacterium. Taxonomy (GTDB): domain Bacteria; phylum Actinomycetota; class Actinomycetes; order Streptomycetales; family Streptomycetaceae; genus Streptacidiphilus. The sequence continues at coordinate 30,508 of CAVUQN010000017.1, read as the reverse complement.
GACAGCGGACTAATGCGACAAAGCTCAACCCTGACGACAACGGCCCCATGTTCGATATAGATCATGGAATCATAGAAGAAATGGACAAAATGCAATTGATATGAAGGTTCCCATGATCACGCAACTGTGATTCACGTCATGCCGGCTCGCCCACCGACCGGGCAGCACCCGCGATGGTCGTCACCCGGCTCACCGGCTGATGCCGAAGCCGGTCCGGGCCAGCGAGGCCGCGCCGAGGGCCACGGCGTCGCTGCCGAGCCGGGCCCGGGAGAGGTGGATCGGATGTCCGCTCACCGGTGGTTCCTCGGCCAGCGCCTTGAGGATCGCCGGTTCCAGCAGGTCCCACGCCCGGCTGACGCCGCCGCCGATGACCACGGTGGTGACATCGACGACGCCCGCCGTGATCAGGATCGCGCGGGCGACGGCCGCTCCCGCCGCGTCGAACACGGCCAGCGCGTCCGGATCGCCCTGGGTCGCGGCGACCGCGACGGCCTGCGCGGTGGCCTGCCGTCCGGTCCGTTCGCCGTAGCGGTCGCCGATGGAGCGGCCGGAGGCGAGCGTCTCCAGGTGGCCGCGACCACCGCAGGTGCACAGGATGTCGCCGAAGCCGGGGATGTGGCCCACCTCGCCGGCTGCCCCGTGCGGGCCGTCGACCAGGGCGCCGTTCATCCACAGGGCGCCGCCGACCCCGGTGCCGAGGGTGATCCCGAAGGCGTTCGGCGCTCCTTCGACGGCGCCCGTCGCGACCTCGCCGCGCAGGAAGGTGTTGACGTCGTTGTCCAGGAACGCCGGTACGCCCAGTGCGGAGGTCAGGGTCGCGGTCACCGCGGTCCCGGCCCAGGCGGTGAACGAGTCGCTGGCGACCAGGACCCGTCCGGCCCGCGCGTCGACCACGCCGGCCGCGCCCACGCCCACCGCGAGCAGGCGCGAGGGCACCCGCTCGCGGAGGGCGCCGACGGCCTCGATCACGGCGCGCATCATGGCGGGCCCGCCGTACCGCGCGGGCGTCGGGACCTCGATCCGGTCCAGTACGGCCAGGTCGTCCGTGCAGAGCACGACCTGAGTGGTGGTGCCGCCGATGTCGACGCCGGCGAAGACGTCGGGCACCGGGCCCGGCCCCTCAGGCAGCAGTTCGGACGGCACTTCGGACCGGCTCATCCAGCAGCCGCCGTTCGGATCAGCGCGGACTCGGCCAGCCGCCGCTCGCGGCGCTGCCGTTGGAGCACCGGATCCGGCACCGGCACGGCCGCTAGCAGTCGGCGGGTGTAGTCCGTCTCCGGATGCAGCAGGGTCGCCATGGTGGAGCCCTGCTCCTCGATGTGCCCGCTGCGCATCACCACCACGCGCTGCGCGAACTGCTGCACCACGGCGAGGTCGTGCGAGACGAACAGGCAGGCGAAGCCGAACTCGCCCTGGAGCTCGGAGATCACCTCCAGTACCGTCTGCTGCACGCTGACGTCGAGCGCGCTGGTCGGTTCGTCGGCGACGAGCAGCCGCGGCTCCAGGACCAGCGCGCGGGCCAGGCTCACCCGCTGGCGCTGGCCTCCGGACAGCTCGCGCGGGGCGCGGTCGGCCAGACTGTGCGAGAGCCGCACCCGTTCGAGGGCCTCCGCGACGCGGGTCCGGCGCTCCTGGTTGGACATGGAGCGGTGGTGCACGCGCAGCGGTTCGGCGATGCACTCGGCGACGCTCATCCGGGCGTCGAGCGAGGCCACGGGGTCCTGCAGGACCACGCCGATGCCGGCCCGCAGGCTGCGGCGGGCGCGCTCGCGGGTCCGGCCGAGGTCGGCGCCGAAGAGCCGCACGGAGCCGGAGGTCGGCTTGACCAGCCCGAGCGCGACCCGGGCGGCGGTCGACTTGCCGGAGCCGGACTCGCCGACCAGGCCCACGGTCTCGCCGGGGCGGACCGCGATCGAGACGTCGTCGAGCGCGCGCACCGCGCCCCGGCCGCGGCCGAACAGCACCGAGACGCCGCGCAGTTCCACCACCGGCTCGACCAGCGGCTCGACCACCGGTTCGGCGGCCTTGCGGATCTCCACCGGGCGGACGTCCGCGGGTGCCGGGCCGGGCTCGGCCACGGCGAGCCGCGGGACTGCGGCGAGCAGCTGCTTGGTGTAGGCGTGGGTCGGCCGCAGCAGCACCTCCTCCACCGGTCCGGTCTCGACGATCTCGCCCTGGTACATGACGGCGACCCGGTCGGCGAAGTCCGCGACCACGCCCATGTTGTGGGTGACCAGCAGCACGCCGGTCTCCGCCTCGGCGGCGAGCCCGCGCAGCAGGTCGAGGATCTCGGCCTGCACGGTGACGTCGAGCGCGGTGGTCGGCTCGTCCGCGATCAGCAGGCTCGGATCGTTGGCGATGGCCATCGCGATGACCACCCGCTGCCGCTGACCGCCGGAGAGCTGGAAAGGGAAGGCGGTGGCCCGCTTCTCCGGGTCCGGGATGCCGACCCGGGCCAGCAGTCGGACGGCCGCCTCCGCGGCCTCGCGGGCGCTGACGGAGCGGTGGTTGCCGATCACCTCGGCGATCTGCGCGCCGATCCGGGTGAGCGGATCGAGCGCGGTCGCGGGCTCCTGGAAGACCATCGACATGGTCCGGCCGCGCAGCTTCGCCAGCTCGTTCTCCGGGGCGGCGACGATGTCGTGCCCGAGGACTGAGGCCTGGCCGCTGGTGCGGGCGTAGCCCGGCAGCAGGCCCATCGCGGCGAAGGCGACCGTCGACTTGCCCGAGCCGGACTCGCCGACCAGCGCCAGCGTCTCGCCGGGCCGGACCTGCAGGGAGACACCGCGGACGGCGGCGACGTCGCCGGTCTCGGTGGTGAAGGTGACGCCGAGGTCGGTGAGTTCGAGGACCGGCTGCACCGCCGACGAGGGGGCGGGCGAGGCGGGGGTGACGGTGGTCATCCGCGCCCCCTCACGTCGAAGGCGTCGCGCAGACCGTCGCCGATGGCGTTGAACGCGCAGACGACGAGGATGACGGCGAGGCCGGGCGGCAGGATGAGCCACCAGCGTCCGGAATAGGCGGCGGTGAGGCCTGCGGAGAGCATTCCACCCCAATCAGTGGCCGGCGGCTGAATGCCGAGGCCGAGGTACGACACATACGCGACGAGCAGGATCGCGTCGGCGACCTGGAAGGTCGCGGCGACGACGATCGTCGACACCGAGTTGGGCAGGATGTGCCGGGTGATCGCCCGGGTGTGCGTGCCGCCGATCGCCCGGAGGGTCAGCACGTAGTCGCGGTTCTTCAGCGTGAGCGTCTCCGCCCGGATCAGCCGGGAGGGGACCAGCCAGGAGACGAACCCCAGGATGACGACCAGTCCGAGCACGCCCGGCGTGGTGATCGCGGAGATGACGAGCAGGATGAACAGCGCCGGGATGGCGATCCCGGCGTCGACCACGCGCATCATCACCGCGTCGACCCAGCCGCCCGCATAGCCGGCGGCCGCGCCCCAGAGCGTCCCGATGACGGTCGCCAGCACGCCCGCCGCCAGCCCGATCAGCAGCGAGACCTGGCCGCCGTACATCAGCCGGCCGAGCTCGTCGTGGCCGACCGCGTCGGTCCCGAGCAGGTGCTTGGCGCTGGGTGCCAGGTTCACCTGGGTCAGCGTGGTGTGGATCTGGTCGGTCGAGTACAGGCACGGGCCGACGAAACAGAACAGGACGAACAGCGCCACCACGCCCAGTCCGACGACGGCCAGCCGGTTCCGGGTGAACCGGTGTGCCACCAGCCGGAATCCGGTCCGCGCGGAGTCGGGGTCGGACGCGGCCGAGGCGGCCGACGCCGTCGAGGCGGGCTTCAGCGCTGCGCTCATGAGTGGCCTCCCTTCGCTCGCGGGTCGACGAGCCTCTGGACGATGTCGGCGAGCAGCGTGCCGACCACGGTCGCGACCGAGATGACGAGGACGCAGCCGAGCAGCACCGGGTAGTCGGAGGACTGTGCGGCGGTCCAGAAGAGCAGGCCCATGCCGGGGTAGTTGAAGATCTGCTCGACCACCAGCGCACCGCCGAAGAGCACCGGCACGTAGTAGCCGAGCATGGCGATGACCGAGGTCAGCGAGTTGCGGAAGACATGCCGCCGGAGCAGCGCGGCCTGCTTCGAGCCACCGGCCCGCGCGGTGCGGACGTAGTCCTCGGAGAGGTTCTCCAGCGTCGCGGCCCGCATGTACCGGCTGAAGACAGCGACCATGGAGGCCGCGCCCGCGATCACCGGCAGCACCAGCCCGGCCGGGTCGGAGAGCACCTGGGCGAGCGAGTTGCCCTGCGGCGCCTCCGGCGGGAACCAGGGCAGGAGCTGGCTGAACACCAGCACCAGCACGATCCCGAGGAAGTAGACCGGGGTGGCGTAGGCGACGAAGCTCAGCGCGGTGACGATGTAGTCGACCGGCTTGTTGCGCCGGACGGCCTGCCACATGCCCAGCGGGATCGCGATGACCAGCCCGATCACCGCCGACAGCACGGTGAGCACCAGGGTCTTCGGCAGCCGCTGCTCGATGAGCTGCGAGACCGGCGCGTTGAGGGTGTACGAGGTGCCGAGGTTCCCGTGCAGCAGCTGGTTCAGGTAGTAGAAGTACTGCACCGGGAGCGGCTGGTCGAGGTGCTGCTCACGGTTGAACAGGGCGATCTGCTGGGTGGTGGCCTGCGGCCCGAGGATCCCGCGGGCGGGGCCGCCGGGCAGTGCGTGCAGGAGGCAGAAGACCACCACGGTGACGATGAGGATCACCGCCGCGGCCTGCAGCAGACGCCTGACCAGGTAGAGGAAGTTGCTCATGGGCGTCCCCGCAGGCTCGGACCGGCGGCCGGGAGGTCGGGGGAGCGGTGCACCGGGCTCACTTGGTGGTCCACTTCCACATGGCCGGGTGGAAGTTGGCCAGCGAGTCCTGGGCGAAGCCGCCGAGGCCGTTCTTGATGACCGAGACCTGGTAGTCGGGCTCCGGCAGCCAGATCACCGGCAGGTCCTCCGCGGCGGCGGCGCTGTACGCCTGCACGGCCTGCGCGGAGTTGGACGTGGTCGAGGCCGAGATGAGGGTGTCCAGCTGCGGGTTCGAGTAGCTGCCGAAGTTGGATCCGCCGCTGCTCTGGAAGAGCGAGTCACCGGTCGGGAAGGCCGGGAAGTACCAGCTGCCGGCGGTGCCGAAGAAGGACAACTGCCAGTTGCAGATCTGCTGGTTCGCGGTGCACTGCGGGGTCTGCGAGAGCACCGAGTTGACGGGCGCGGACTTGATGGTGAAGTCGATGCCGGTCTTCGCGAGCGAGGACTGGATCGCGCTCATCATGTTGTCGGTCACCGTCGAGCCGGACTGCGAGAGCACCTGCATCTGGAACTTGGTGCCCTTGGCGACACCGGCGCCGCACTGGGTCGCGGCGGTGCCGGCGTCGGTGCAGACCATGGTGCCGTTCTGCTCGGTCCAGCCGTGGCTGGTCAGCAGTGACTGGGCCTTCGCGGTCGAGAACGGGTACGGGTTGTTCTGCTGCACCGGCGAGACGAAGTCGGAGGACTCGGCCGTCGGGATCGGGCCGTAGCCGGGGACGGCGGTGCCGTTGAAGATGACCGAGGAGAGGGTGTTCTGGTCGATCGAGCTCTGGATCGCCTGGCGGGCGTAGAGCTGCTTGAAGACCGCGCCCATGGCCGGGTTGTTGAAGTTGTAGGGCATGTAGGTGATCGCCCAACCGGTCCAGGGCTCCACGCTGTAGCCCTGGTTGGTGAAGGAGGTCTTCTGGTCGAGGTCGGTGGAGTCGATGTAGCCGTAGTCGACCTGCCCGGCCCGCAGCGCGTTCTCCTCGGCGGTGGTCGTGGTGAACGGCAGCAGGTTCACGGTGGCGATGTTGGCCTTGTCGCCGCCGTCGTACTTCGGATTGGCGCTCAGCACCACCTGGCCGGAGGTGGCGAAGGACTTGATCGTGTAGGGGCCGCTCACGGTCTTCCACAGCGGGTCCGTGGCGTAGCCGGAGATGTTCTTCGCGGCCGTGTTGAGGAAGTTCCAGACCTGCTGGGCGCCGGCCGTGGTCAGGTCGGCGTCCGACACCGGGGCCGAGGCGCTGGTCTTGTCCCACACGTGCTGCGGCAGCGGCGTGATCATGCTCAGCTCGTTGGCCAGCATCCACTGGTCGTTGTACGACTTGTCGAAGGTGATGGTGAAGTGGGTGGCGTCGGTGATCTTGAGCGAGGTCCAGTTGTCCGGGGCCTGGCCGGGGTTGTAGTTGGCCCACTGCCCCTTGTTCGCCTTGACCAGGTTGAACCAGAACTGGACGTCGCGGGAGGTGATCGGCTGGCCGTCGCTCCAGCGCCGGTTGCCCAGGGTGATCTCGACGCTCTTGCCGTCCGGGGCGAAATCGGCGGCGCTGGCTATGGACGCGCCCTTGTTCCAGCCGATGCTGCCGGTGGAGCCGTCGTACGCGACCAGCGGCTCCCACAGGCTCGCCGAGATGGAGATGTTGTTGGTGTTCAGGTGGGCCGCGGTGCCGACCGGCAGGATCCAGTTCGGCGTGAAGTTCGCGGGCAGGGCGTAGTTGATGGAGTCGGACGAGGCCGAAGGCGAACTGCCTGAGCCGCCGGATCCGGCGCAGCCCGTGAGCAGCGCGCCCGCCGAGATGGCGACGCCCGCGGCGAGGGCCCAGCGGTGGCGTGAGTTGCGAAGAAGAAACATGGCTCTCCCCGGGTGGGTGATCCGTTGCGTTCCGTCGGGGTGGCGGGGGCGGCGCGGATCAGCGACTGGCAGGAGCAGTCAACGACGAAACCGGACGAAAAAACAAACAAAGTGCGGTAACAAGTCGATTTCTTCCATTCTGGCAAAAGTCACCGAGTTGCCGGTCAGTGGCCCTGAGCTGCTGCTCCATTCCCAATTGGCGGTCTCCGGCGCGTTGATGAAAGAGTCCCCCGGAATTGCCGACAGTGCTTCCGCCGACGGCACCGCGGGCGTACGATCGGTCCCGCCGCCCCCATTCTGGAGTTAGTCGACCCATGTCTGACATAAGTGCCCCGCGTCAACGCACCCCCAGGGGTGCCTCCCTGGCCGAGCGGGTCCTCGAACTGATCGCCTCGGGTCAGGCGACCTCGCGCACCGAACTGGCGGAGCTGCTGGGCGCCGCGCCCTCGACCATCTCGTTGACGGTCAGCCAGCTCGTCGGCCGCGGCATGGTCGCCGAGGAGGGCACCCGCTCCTCCACCGGCGGACGCCCGCGCAAGGTGCTCCGACTTGGCGGCACCAGCGAGTTCGCCCTCGCCGCCGATCTGGGCGGACGGCACGCGCACATCGGCGTCGTCCTGCCCGGCGGCCGACTGGCCGACGTCTCGACCATCCCCTTCGCGATCGAGGACGGCCCGGAGGCCGGGCTGCCGCGGCTCGCGGAGGCCCTGGAGGCCCTCGCCGAGCAGCGCGGCAAGGAGCTGCTGCAAGGGGTCGGGCTCTCGCTCCCCGGACCGGTCGACGTGGAGAAGGGCACCGTGACCCTCCCGTCACGGATGCCGGGCTGGAACCGGTTCCCGGTCGGCGCCTGGCTGGAGGAGCGGTTCGCGGTGCCGGTCGCGGTCGAGAACGACGCCAACTGCATGGCCTTCGGCGAGCACACCGTCCGGCCGGTCGAACGGCGACAGTCGATCATGGTGAAGATCGGCTCGGCGATCGGCGTCGGCATCATCGCCGACGGTCGGCTGTACCGCGGCGCGACCGGGGCGGCCGGCGACATCACCCATGTCCGGGTCGAGGCCGCGGGGGACATCCCCTGCTCCTGCGGCAACACCGGGTGCCTGGAGACGATCGCCTCCGGCGCCGCCCTGCTCCGCATCCTCCGCGAGCGCGGCGTCGAGGTGGGCTCGCTGGAGGAGGTGGTCCGGCTGGTGTCGGACGGCGACCCGGAGGCGACCCGCGCCGTCCGGCAGGCCGGCAAGTACCTGGGCCAGGTGCTCTCCGCCAACGTCAACTTCTTCAACCCCGACGCCGTCTATCTCGGCGGCATCCTGTCCACCCTCGAACCCCTGGTCGCGGCCGTGCGCAGCCAGCTCTACGAGGGCTGCCACCCGCTCGCGACCGAGCACCTGACCATCGAGCGCGCCAGCCTCGGCGCCGACGCCGGGCTCGTCGGCGTCGGCCAGTTCGCTCTCCAGCGCGCGCTGGCCGTCACGCTCCACTCCGTCGACGAGCCCGAGGGCGGCGCGCGCAGCTACCTGTCCGCCAGGTGACCGCCGCGCCCCGCCCCTTCCGCCAGACCGCAACCACCCTGCGAGGAACCGTGTCGCAATCCCGCACCGCCGTCGAACACCCGGTCATCGCCATCGCCGGGCTCGGCATCGAGGCGTCCACCTTCTCCCCGGCCCGCACCCAGGCGCCCGCCTTCCACCCGAGCCGCGGCGAGGAGGTCCTGGCGCGCTACCCGTTCCTCGCCCCGGGCTCGCCCGTCCGTGCCGCCGCCGACTGGCGGGGCGTGCTCGTCGGCAAGTCGCTGCCGGGCGGCACGGTGACGGCGGAGGCCTTCGCCGAACTGTCCGACGAGCTGGTCCAGGGCCTGGCGGCGATGGAGCACCTGGACGGCCTCTGGTACGACATCCACGGCGCCATGACCGTAGAGGGGATCGACGACGCCGAGGCCCTGCTGCTTGCCCGGATCCGCGCCGCCGTCGGCCCGGACGTCATCGTGTCGACCTCCATGGACCTGCACGGCAATGTCTCCCGCGAGCTCGCCCACCGGAGCGACCTGATCACCTGCTACCGGCTGGCCCCGCACGAGGACCACCTGGAGACCAAGGAGCGCGCCGCGCGCAACCTGGTCGACCTGCTGGTCTCCGGCGCGCCGCGGCCGGTCAAGGCCTGGATCCCGGTGCCGGTGCTGCTCGCCGGTGAGCAGACCTCCACCCGGATCGAGCCCGCGAAGAGCGTCTACGCGGCGGTTGCCGAGGTGGAGGCGGTGGACGGGGTGATCGACGCGGCGATCTGGGTCGGCTACGCCTGGGCCGACGAACCGCGCAACCGCGCCGCGGTCGTGGTCACCGGAGCCGACCGGGACGCCGTCGGCACCGGGGCCGAGCGGCTCGCCCGCGGCTTCTGGAACGCGCGGCACGACTTCGAGTTCGTCGCCCCGACCGGTTCGTTGGACGCCTGCCTGGACGAGGCCCTGGCCTCGACCGCCCGGCCCTACTTCGTCAGCGACAGCGGCGACAACCCGACCGCCGGCGGGGCCGGTGACGTCACCTGGGGCCTCGAACACGTGCTGGCCCGGCCCGAGTTCAAGGATGCCGGGGGCCCGGCCGTGATCTACGCCTCGGTGCCCGGGCCCGCAGCCGTCGCCGCCGCCGTGGCGGCGGGCGTCGGCGCCGAGATCACCGTCACCGCCGGGGCCGAGGTCGACGACCGCCACGCCGGTCCGGTCACCATGACCGGCGTCGTCCACGCGATCAAGCACGGGGACCGCGACGCCGGGACCGAGGTCGTGCTGCGCGTCGGCCGGGTCCACGTCATCCTGACCGGGCGCCGCAAGCCGTACCACCTGGAGCGCGACTTCACCGAGCTGGCGCTCGACCCGCGCTCCGCCGAGATCGTCATCGTCAAGATCGGCTACCTGGAGCCGGAGCTCTTCGACATGGCCGCCGACTGGCGGCTCGCGCTCACCCCCGGCGGCGTCGACCAGGACCTGGTCCGGCTCGGGCACCGGCGGATCCGCCGCCCCATGTTCCCGTTCGACCAGGAGCTGGCCGACCCGGACCTGACGGCCCGGCTCATCGCCCCCTCGCACGAGCCGCTGACCGGCGACGACGAATGACCGGCGCCCCCGCGAGCACACGGCTCGCGCTGGAGATCGCGGTGACCGGTCCGGCCGGCGCCCGCACCGCGCGGGACGCCGGAGCCGACCGGGTGGAGCTGTGCTCGGCGCTCGAACTCGGCGGGGTCACCCCGTCGGCGGCGCTGGTCGAGGCGGCGTCGGCTGTCGGCCTGCCGGTCCAGGCGCTGGTCCGCTGCCGTCCCGGCGACTTCGTCTACGACGCCGACGAGATCGCGCTGATGGTTGCGGAGGTGCGCTCGGTCATCGCCTCGGGCGCGCACGGCGTCGTCATCGGCGCACTGACGCCGACCGGCGCCCTCGACCTGGACGCGATGCGCCGGCTCGTCGACGCCGCCCGCGGCGCCGCGGCGACGGCCGGATGCCCGGTGGAGACCACCCTGCACCGGGCCGTCGACCACGCCGCCGACCCGGTCGCCACGGCGGCGCTGCTCCCTTCGCTCGGCCTGACCCGCGTCCTCACCTCGGGCGGTGCGGCCGCGGCCGTGGACGGCGCCGCCGTCATCGCCGGGATGGTCGCGGCCGCGCCCGGCGTCCAGGTGATGGCCGGCGGCGGCGTCCGACCCGGCGACGTCGCCCGGCTCGCCGCCACCGGTGCGGCGGCCGTGCACCTCTCCGCCAAGCGCCCGGTCCGCACCGGCCGTGCCGGAACGGGGGTCCCGCTGGGGAGCGCGGACTCGTCCGACGGGTCCGACACCCACTTCGTCACCGACCCGGACACGGTCGCCGCCGCCCGGGCCGAGGTGGCTGCGGTCCGCCGCTGAGCACGGGGCACGCCGGGAACGCCTCAGGTCTGGCGTATCGGCTGGTAGGCCTCGGCGGTGAGGCCGAAGGTCCAGGCGACGCCCTCGCGGGCGGTGCTGATGCGCGGCGGGACGCGGAGCCAGTAGACGCGGTGGGTGCCGTCCGGCTCCGGCGTCGAGTTGACCACCTCGACCGTCACCACCGGCTCGTCGCCGTCGAGTTCGATGCGCCACAGCACCCCGGTCTCGTCCCGGTGCACCGGCTTGGCGCCCGACTCGGCGAGGTAGCGGTCGTAGCCGTAGTGCTCCAGCATGACCCGGCGCAGCTCGGCGTTGTCCTCGGCGCGGATCTCGGCCGGGGTCAGGCTCGGCAGCCGGTCGAGGAAGTCCGCCGGCATCGGCATGCCGCGCCAGGCGTGCAGCGCGAAGCCGTCGGGGAAGGCGAGCGCGGGACCCTCGGCGCAGTGCAGGCGGCCCGGCTCGTCCTGGTGCAGCACGACCGGGCGCTCCGCCAGCAGGACGACGTCGGAGTAGGGCCACCACCAGCCCGTCGCCGCGGCCGTCGCGGCCGTCGCGGCCGGCCCGGCCAGCTCCGGCGCGTCCGCCAGCGCGGCGAGCCAGGCGGCGTCGTGCTGGCCCAGCAGGGCGTCCAGCATGGTCAGCCGCACGGTCGAGCGGGCCGCCCCGACCGGGCGTGCGGGGTCGTCCGTGCCGGTCAGCCGGTCCGCGACGGCCCCGCGGATGCGCTGGGCCAGCTCGTTGACGCGCGGCCAGAGTTCACCGCCGGTGCGGCTCCAGTGCTCGTACCAGTCGGCCGGGCCGAGTTCGGCCAGTCGTCGGCGACGCGCGGACTCCCACGGCGCGGTGCGCAGCGCCTCGCGGACCGAGTGGCGCGCGGGGTCCGGCAGCGGGCCGGTGCCGTGTTCGGCGAGGGTGCGGCCCGCCTCGTCCAGCAGCCGCCCGGCGGTGGCGGCTGTGGCCGGGTCGGCGGCGGCCTCGCGGACCGTGCCGTCCCGGCCGGTCACCAGCAGTGCGGCCGCCGTCGCTGCCAACGGGGAGTCGAACCAGACCAACGCCGGTGGCACGGCCAGTCCTGCGGCGCGGTAGGCGGCGAGGACGCCGGCCTCGGCGGCGGCCCGGTCGGCCGCGCCGGTGCGCAGCGCCACGGCCCGCCAGTCGGCCGGGACGGGGGACGTAATCATGTCTGCCTGCCTGCCTTTCGAACGCTTGGATGGATGCCCGCCGGTGTCGGCCCGGCTCAGTCGGCCACGACGCGGACGCTGCCCGGCGTGTACTCGCGCTGCCTGACGATCCGGTACCAGCCCTTGGGCAGCGCTATCGCGGCGTGCTCCTCGTGGACCACCCGGCCGGCCTCCTCCAACTGCAGCCAGGCCGGTCCGAACTCGTTCGACTCGCGCACCAGCGTGCCCGGGCCGACCACGGCATGGGCGTGCCCGGTGACCTCGCCGAGGGCCAGCACCAGCCGTCCCCGCCCGTCCCGGGACTGCCGCGGGAGCGCGCGCACCGCCGGCGGCACGGCCTCCTTCGGGATCGGGACCAGCAGTACGTCACCCTGTCGGAACACGGGATTTCCCCCTCCGCCATGGGCCGCTGACGGCCCGTCGACTCGATGCCGCTGACGCTACGGGGCGCCACTGACAATCGGCGTCGGCGGCCGGTCGCCCCCTCGCGCCGTTGTCGGTCCCGCCTGATAGGAACGGGTCACTGTCCGTCCCAGGCGAGGAGCCATCGCTGATGTCTGTGCAGCACCTGACCGAGTTCTACGGCCTGCCGGTGTTCGACATGCCGAGCGGCGAGTTCGCCGCGGCCGACCTCCCGGCTGCGGACTCCGTGGCGTGGCGGCTGAGTCACGACTGGAACGACGAGCACGACGGCATCGACCACGTCTGGGAGCGACTGCTGGACTCCGTCGACACGTCCAGGGTCACCGCACTGATCCTGGGCCCCTGGGGCGAGGAGATGTACGACGACACCCTCGGCCCCGAGCTGCAGCGGGTGATCGACGCCAAGGACCGCTTCCCGGCGCTCAAGGCGTTCTTCCTGGCCGACCTCGTCGGCGAGGAGAACGAGATCTCGTGGATCCAGCAGGTCGACCTGTCGCCGCTGCTGAGCGCCTACCCGGAGTTGGAGGAGTTGGGCGCCCGCGGCGCGCACTCGGCGTTCACCCCGCTGAAGCACGCCTCGCTGCGGACGCTCCGGTTGGAGTCCGGGGGGATGGCCGCGGCGGTGGTCCACGGCATATCCGAGAGTGAACTGCCCGCCCTGGAGCGGCTGGAGCTGTGGCTCGGCTCCGAGTCGTACGGCGGCGACACCACCGTGGCCGATCTCGCCCCGCTGCTCTCCGGCAGCCGGTTCCCGGCGCTGCGCCACCTCGGCCTGCAGGACAGCGAGATCCAGGACGCCATCGCCGAGGCCGTCGCCCACGCCCCGGTGGTCCCGATGCTGGAGTCGCTCGCGCTGTCCATGGGCATCCTCACCGACGCGGGGGCCGAGGCCCTGCTGACCGGCCAGCCGCTGACCCACCTGACCCGCCTCGACCTGCACTACCACTTCCTCACCGACGCGATGATGCAGCGGCTGCGCGACGCCCTCGAACCGGCCGGCGTCCGGCTCGACCTGAGCGAGCAGGAGAAGCCGGACGATGACGACGGCCGACAGTGGCACTACATCGCCGTGTCGGAGTAGCACGGTGCACCCCAGCCCCCCACAGCCCAGCCCCCCGCACCCTGGAGCCCGCTTCACGGTGGTCGGCAACCCCGGCAGCAGGCGCGTCACCATGTTCCGGGCCGCCGTCCGGGCGGCCGGCTGCCCCGACCCAGAGGTCCTCGCCTGGCGCGACGTCCTGCGCGGCGACATCGCCCTGACCGAGGGCACTCTGCTGCGCGTCGACTCCCCGGGTGAGGACGCGGAGGTGGACCGGCTGCTGCGCGGCTCCGCGCTGGGTCCGGGCTGGGATCCCGCCCGGGTGGAGGGCGGGGCGACCTGGTACCGGAACTTCACCTCGGCGCTGCGGCGGCTGGCCGAGGCCGCCCGGGCCACCCGGGGCTGCACCCTGCTCGGCGACGCGGACGAGACCGCCGTCATGTTCGACAAGCGCCGCACCCATGCCCTGCTCGCCGCCGCCGGGATCCCGGTGCCGCCGGCCCTCGATCCGGGCGACGGCCTCTCCGGTTGGGAGGAGCTGCGGACGCGGGTCGAGCAGAGCGGAATGCGGCGGGTCTTCGTCAAGCCCGCCCACGGCTCCTCCGCCTCCGGGGTGGTGGCGCTGGAGCTGGGCCCGGACGGCCGCGCCCGCGCGACGACCTCGGCCGAGCTGCTGCGCACGGACGACGGGCGGGTGCAACTCTTCAACTCGCTCCGGGTCCGGCGCTACACCGAGGAGGCGGAACTGCGCGCGCTCTTCGGCGTGCTGACCCGGGAACCGTTGCTGGTGGAGCGCTGGCTGCCGAAGGCCGACCAGCACGGCCGGGCGGCCGATCTGCGGGTGGTGGTCACCGCCGGGCGGGCAACCCACGCGGTGCTCCGCACCAGCCGCCATCCGATGACCAACCTCCATCTCGGCGGCGCCCGCGGCGACCTCGAGCCGGCCCGCGCCGCCGCCGGGCCGGAGTGGGGCCGGCTGCTGGAGACCTGCGAGCGGACGGCGGCCTGCTTCCCCCGCAGCACCGCGGTCGCGGTCGACATCCTGCCCGCGGTCGGCTGGCGCAGCCACGCCGTGGGGGAGGTCAACGCCTTCGGTGACCTGCTGCCCCGCCTCACCGGCCTGCCCGGCAGTTTCGCCGAGGGCCTGGACACCTATGCGGCCTTCGTGGCCGCCGTGCTCCGAACCACCGCACCCGGGAAAGCCGCACCGCTCCTGTGAACACTGCTCCTGCGAACACCGCACCCGCGCTCACCGCACTCGACATGCGCACGATCGTCGGCAGCCACGACATCCTGCTGCTCACCCTGGACACGCTCCGCCACGACGTCGCTGTGGAACTCGCGGCGGCCTGGCGGACCCCGAACCTCAGTACTGTTCTGCCCGAAGGGCGTTGGGAGCGCCGGCATGCGCCCGGCAGCTTCACCTACGCCGCCCACCAGGCGATCCTCGCCGGATTCCTGCCCACCCCGGCCGAGCCGGGCGGCCCGCACCCTCGGCTGTTCGCGGCGAGTTTCGCGGGCAGCGAGACCACGGCGGGGACCACCTTCGTCTACGACACCCCCGACCTGGTCTCGGGGCTGGCCGCGGTCGGCTACCGCACCGTCTGCATCGGCGGCGTCGGCTTCTTCAACAAGCAGGGGGCGCTGGGGTCGGTGCTGCCGGGCCTGTTCCAGGAGAGCCACTGGTCGCCCGAGCTCGGGGTGACCTCGCCGACCTCCTTCGAGTCCCAGGTGGCGGTCGCCGAACAGGTCTGCACCGAACAGCCGGCCGGACAGCCGCTGTTCCTCTTCGTCAATGTCTCGGCGCTGCACCAGCCCAACTGGTTCCACCTGCCGGGGGCGACCCGCGAGCACGGGGACGACCGGGAGTCGCACGCCGCCGCCCTGGAGTACGTCGACCGGCACCTGCCCCGGCTGTTCGCCGCGATGCGACGCAACCGCCCCTGCCTCGCCATCGTCTGCGCCGACCACGGAACCGCCTACGGCGAGGACGGCTACACCGGCCACCGGATCGGTCACGAGGTCGTCTGGACCGTCCCCTACGCCCAGTTCACGCTGCCTGTCCAGGCGCCACCGCCCGCAGGCACCAGTACCCCGGAAGGGCGCGCATGAGCACCACCGCACCCGAAAGCCCGTACCAGAGCTACGTCTACGCCTACCCGCACAAGACGGCGTACCGACCGCTCGACCCGCGCCCGCGGCTGGCCGAGCTGTGGGCGGCGGAGCCCAAGCAGGCCCTGTCGTTCTACGCCCACATCCCCTTCTGCGAGGTCCGCTGCGGCTTCTGCAACCTGTTCACCCGGGTCGGTGCGCCGGACGGGCTGTCCACGGCCTACCTCGACGCCCTGGACCGCCAGGCGGCCCGGGTGTCCGCCGCGCTCGGGCCGGAGGCCCGCTTCGCCCAGGCCGCCTTCGGCGGCGGCACCCCGACCTTCCTCACCGCCGGGGAGCTGGAACGGCTCTGCGACATCGTCGAGTCCAGGATGGGTGCGGACCTACGGGCGATCCCGCTGTCCGTGGAGGCGTCGCCGGCGACGGTCACCGCCGACCGGATGGCGGTCCTGGCCGGACGCGGCACCACCCGGCTCAGCCTGGGGGTGCAGAGCTTCGTCGAGGACGAGGCCCGCGCGGCGGTGCGCCCACAGCGGCGGGCGGACGTCGAGACCGCCGTCGGCCGTGTCCGCGACGCCGCGATACCCGTGCTCAACCTCGATCTGATCTACGGCATCGACGGGCAGACCGAGGCCAGTTGGCTGCACTCGCTCGACGCCGCCCTGGCCTGGGCGCCGGAGGAGCTGTACCTCTACCCGCTCTACATCCGCCCGCTGACCGGGCTCGCCCGGCGCGAGGCCACCGGCTCCGATGCAACAGACGCCGACCCCGCCTGGGACGCCCAGCGGCTCGCCCTCTACCGCTGCGGGCGCGACCACCTGCTGGCCAACGGCTACGAGCAGGTGTCGATGCGGATGTTCCGCCGGGCCGCCGCGCCGCAGGCCGGGGGCACCGAGTACTGCTGCCAGACCGACGGCATGATCGGACTGGGCTGCGGCGCGCGCTCCTACACCGGTGCCCTGCACTACTCCTTCGACTACGCGGTCTCGATGACCGAGATCCGCGGCATCATCGACGACTATGTCTCCCGACCGGCGCCCGACTTCGACCGCGCCGAGGTCGGCTGGGCGATGGACGCCCAGGAGGCCCGCCGCCGCCACCTGATCCAGTCGCTGCTGCAGTGCGAGGGCCTGGACAAGGCCGGCTACGCCCACCGGTTCGGTACCGAGGTCGACGACGACTTCGCGGCCGAACTCGAGCAGTTGGACGCCCGCGGCTGGCTCGACAGCACCGGCCCGGCGCCGGACCGGCTGCGGCTGAGCGCCGAGGGACTGGCCCACTCCGACGCCGTGGGCCCCGGCCTCTTCTCCGCGCGGGCTGTCTCCGCCATGGCCGCCTACCAGCTCAAGTGAGGCCCCGTCATGGAACTGACCATCCTCTACCGGGGGCCGCTGGCCTCCTGCGACTACGACTGCCCGTACTGCCCCTTCGCCAAGCGGCGCGACACCAGGGAACAGCTGACCGCCGACCGCGAGGCGCTGGCCCGCTTCGCGGCCTGGGTGGGCGAGCGGTCGGAGGACCGGCTCTCGCTGCTGTTCACCCCCTGGGGCGAGGCGCTGACCCGCTCCTGGTACCGGCGGACGCTGGCGGAGCTGAGCCGGGCGCCGCAGGTCCGGCGGGTGGCCGTGCAGACCAATCTGAGCCACCGCACGACCTGGGTCGAGCAGGCGGACCCGGGGACCCTGGCGCTGTGGACGACCTACCACCCCGGCCAGGTCACCCATGACCGGTTCCTGGCCAAGACCCGGGAGCTGGACGCCCGGGCGGTCCGCTACAGCGTCGGGGTGGTCGGCGACCCGGCCCACCTGGAGGCGGCCCGGAGGATGCGCGCCGCCCTGCCCGAGCAGGTCTACCTCTGGGTGAACGCGGAGGAGGGCCGCAGCTACACCGATGCCGAGGCCGCCGACTGGACGGCGCTGGACCCGCTGTTCGGCTACAGCCGCCACCCCCATGCCAGCGCCGGCCGCCGCTGCCGCACCGGGGAGTCGGTCGTCTCCGTCGACGGCGAGGGCACCGTCCGCCGCTGCCACTTCGTCAAGACTCCGATCGGCAACCTCTACGACGGCTCCTACCGGGCCGCGCTCCGGCCCCGGACCTGCCCACTCGCCGTCTGCGACTGCCACATCGGCTATGTGCACCTGGAGTCGCTGCCGCTGTACGACGTCTTCGCGGGCGGCGTGCTGGAGCGCATCCCGCAGGCGGTCAGCGTTCCGGAAGCCGCCCCGCTGCGCCGAGCCAGCTCAGGTCGCCCGGGATCTCCTCGTCGGCGCGCCACTTGAAGATCGAGGTGATGCCCGGGTCGAGCAGGTCGAAGTCCCGAAGCCAGCGGGCGACATCGGCCCGGGAGTGCAGCACCAGCGGCGAGCTGGACTTCTGGTAGGTGGCCTCGAACCGGGCGACCGCCTCCGGCGAGTGGCCCTCGGAGGAGCCGGTGGAGACCGCCAGGTGGCTGCCCGGGGCCAGCCGCTCCACCAGCTGGTCCACCAGCAGTTCCGGGTGCTCCTCGTGCCGGACGAAGTGCAGCACGGCCAGCAGCAGCACGCCGACCGGCTGGGAGAAGTCGATGTGCCCGGTCAGCCGGGGGTCGGCCAGGATCGCCTCGGGGTCGCGGACGTCGCCCTCGATCGCCAGGACGCCGGGGGCGGCCCGCAGCGCCCGGGTGTGGGTGAGCACGACCGGGTCGTTGTCGACATAGGCGACCCGGGCCCCGGGCTGGATCCGCTGGGCGACCTCGTGGGTGTTGGGCGAGGTCGGGATGCCCGCGCCGATGTCGATGAACTGGCGCACCCCGGCCTCGGCCAGCGCCTCCACCGACCGCACCAGGAACCGGCGGTTGGCCTGGGCCCCGGCCGGCACCACCGGATGGGTGGCGATCATGCGGTCCGCGACCGCCCGGTCCGCCGCGAAGTTGTCCTTGCCGCCGAGGTAGTAGTCGTACATCCGTGCGGGGCTGGCGACATCGGGATCGAAGTCCTGCGGCGTACCCGTCATGCTGCCCCCACTCGATCCGGCGTACTGGTGCGAACTGGCGCCGATTGTAGATCGCTTGTCGGTTCGTCATACCTCGGTTCCGGGATCCGGCGGCGCCCCCACCGTACGGCCGACCCGCGCAGTGGCGTTCGATGTGCAGCGTCGGTGTGCGGGCGGTGAAGGGAAAGTGCCCGTGGCGTCAGGAACCCGGTGGTATAACGAATCTTGGGCCGGTTCAGGCCTCCGGGGCGATCGTGCGCACTTCCAGGCTGGGGGGTCTCGTCGAAACAGCGCGTTCCGCGACGGATCCCGTCGCGGCGGTCGACCGGTGCATCAGTGTGCGGAGAGTGGGGGGTGGTGGCGTTGACCGGCAACGCGTCCGACGGGCCGAGCGGCAACCAGGAGGTCCGGCCGTGAGTATTGATCTGCGAACCCGTGCCCGGCAGGGCTTCATCCGGCTCGGCGGCCGGTTCGGGAACCAGCGGCTGCACGATGTGCGCAGCCTGCTCGGTGCGCTCGCGCTGGGCCGCTGGCTGGCCGACAACCCGGCGGTCCCCGGCGGGCTGCGTCGGCGGCCCGGCCGCCTCGACGTCTTCCAGGACGCCGTCGACCGGATCACCGGGAAGTCGCCGCTCTACCTGGAGTTCGGCGTCTGGGAGGGCTACTCGCTGCGCTGGTGGTCCGAGCACCTCAGGGGCGACCAGGCACGGCTGATCGGCTTCGACAGCTTCGAGGGCCTGCCGGAGCAGTGGCGGCCCGACTACCCGCCGGGGACCTTCACCGTCGGCAAGCCGCCGGAGATCGACGACCCGCGGATCTCCTACCAGGTCGGCTGGTTCGAGGACACGCTCCGGGACTTCGAGCTCCCGGACCACGACCAGCTGATCATCAACATCGACTGCACCCTCTACTCCAGCACCGCGCTGGTGCTCCGCTTCCTGGAGAAGCACCTCAGCAGCGGCGACCTGCTCTACTTCGACGAGCTGCCCGAGTACGACCACGAGTTGCGCGCCTTCTTCGAACACGCGGAGCGCTGCGGCCGGGTGATCCGCCCGGTCTCCCAGGCCCGCGGCTACTACTGGCTGTTCGTCTACGAGTAGTCGCCCAGTAGTCCGCGAGCAGTCCGCGGACCTTGATCCAAACCGGTATGCCGTGCATGAGGTCACGGCGGAGCGGGAAGGGCAAGGGGCATGGACGACTCTGTTGACGTGGTGCGCGGGGTTGACGTGGTGCGCGGGCTGACCTACGGCCCCAGCGGGCAGCAGCTGGACGTGCACCGCCCACCCGGCAGCCCCGGGGGCACGGTGCTGCTCTGGCACGGCCGGGGCCGGGACGAGCGCGACGTCCTCGCGCCGCTGGCACAGGCGGTGGCCGCGCTGGGGCTGCTGGTCCTGGTGCCCGACTGGCGTTCGAACGAGCCGGACGGCGGCTGGGCGCAGCTGCGCGAGTCGGTCGCCTTCCTCCGCGCCCGGGCCGGCGACTGGGGCGGTGACGCCGAGCGCACCGTGCTGGCCGGCTGGTCGCTCGGCGCCCGTGCCGCCATGGCCACGGTGCTGCGGCCGCCCGCCCCCACCGAGGGCTGGCGGCCGGTCGCGGTCGTCGGCGTCGCCGGCAACTACCTCACCTCCTCGGACCCCCGAATGGGCCCGGCCGCCATCGACGACGTGGTCACCAGCGCCGAGACCCCGGTCCCGCTCTGGCTGCACCACGGCGTCGCCGACGCGGTGGTCGACGTTGCCTCGCCGCGCGGATTCGCCCCGGTGGCCGAGGCCCACGGCTGGTTCACCCACTGCACCGAGTCGGCCAGCGACCACTCGGGCGTGGTGCTGACCGAGTACGACCGTGAACTCGGCCGCTGCCGTCCGGCCCGGGCCGAGCACGCGGTGCACGCCGGGCAGACCACTGCGCAGCTCATCGCCAAGGCTGCCGCCGACTGCTGACGGCTGACTGCTGACGGCCGCTGACGGCTCAGCCCAGGGTCAGCTGCTCCGCGACCGGTTGCCGGGGCACCGGGATCGGCAGCGTCCGGCCCGGGGCCGGGTAGGGCGTGGAGATCAGGGTGTAGTCCTCGTCCAGGGCCGACTCCCGGACCTCCAGTCCGGTCGGCTCTCGGCCCAGTGCCAACTGCAGCGCCGCCCACGGGAAGTTGACGCCGCAGCGGGAGAGCTGGTGCAGGCCGCCGGAGGGTCGGGTGTTGATGTCGAGCAGCACCGGCAGGCCGTCCTGGTGCCGGAACTGAATATTGGTCAGATAGGTCAGCCGGAAGGCCTCGGCCAGCGCCCGGGCCGGCTCCAGATAGGCCGGGTCCAGGGTGAAGCCGCGCCGGCGGCCGGACTTGGTCCGGCCGACCGCCCCGCGCAGCCGCCCCTCCGGGTCGACCAGGCAGTCCACCGAGACCTCGGGACCGGCCAGGTGCGGCATCACCAGCCAGTCCACCGGCTGCGCCTCGGGCGCGCGGTCCAGCGCCTCGACCACCTCGTCGTAGGGGACGAACCAGCTCGGCGAGCCGGCCAGCCGGGACAGCGAGAACGGCTTGCGGGTCAGCACCCGGAACCCCTCGCCGCCCGCCCCGGTCACCGGCTTCAGGCAGGCGGTCCCGCCCTCCGCCTCGATCGCCTCGACCGCGTCCTTCAGTGACGCCGCGTCACGCACCCGCCACCAGGCCGGAACCGGCAGCCCGGCCGCCGCCAGCGCCTCGTAGGCGTGGGCCTTGTCGGCGAAGAGCTCGATCGCCGCGGCCGGCGGGGTGACCACGGTCGTGCCCAGCGCCGCGAACTCCTCCCGCTGCTCGGCCACGGCCCACTGGTGCAGCCGCGGCAGGAACAGGTCGATCCGGTGCCGCTCGCAGTAGGCGAGGGCGAACTCCAGGTACGCGGCCGGCGAGAGCCGGTCGGGTTCGAGCGAGGAGACGTCCGCGGCGCGCAGCACGGGGGAGTCGGGGTCGACGTGGGTGGCGTGCACCTCCACCGGGACCAGGTCGGGGTTGTCGCGCAGCAGCGCGATGAAGAAGGCGTTCTCGGCGTAGGTGCGGTTCAGCCAGATACGGAGGGGTTCTTTCAACGCGGTGTCTCCAGGACGAAGGCCGGCGGGACAGGGGAGAGGCTTCGTGGTGACACTGGCCGACGGCGCCCACACCTTCATGGGTCCGTGGCCGTGGTCGGGTGCGACCTGTGCGCAGTGCAGGGGTGGAACACCTGGGTCGCCCTGGGTCGTGGGCGTATCAGATCATGCCGGAGGGGGGTAGCGCGAGTGGCAGTTCACCGAAACCGGGGCAGGTAACCGGGTGTTCACACGGAGCGGGAACACCTGCACGGCAAAGGGTCACCCTGGACGGTGGTGCCACCGGGCTCCGGGGTGACCCTCGTTCGGTTCTCGATACTTCCGACGAACGGTCAGTCCTTCGGGAAGTCCTCCTCCCAGTACTCGGCCGCGCCCCGCTTCGGCGCCTCCGGGCCGCCGTGCAGCTCGCCCTCGCGGCCGCGCAGCTCGACCCGGCGGATCTTGCCGGAGACCGTCTTCGGCAGCTCCGCGAACTCCAGCCGGCGGACCCGCTTGTAGGGCGAGAGCTGCTGCCGAGCCCAGGCCAGGATCGAGCGCGCGGTCTCCGCCGTCGGCTCATGACCGGGGGCGAGGGTGATGTACGCCTTCGGCACCGACAGCCGGACCGGATCGGGCGAGGGGACGACCGCCGACTCGGCCACCGCCGGGTGCTCCAGTAGCACGCTCTCCAATTCGAACGGAGAGATCCGATAATCGGACGACTTAAAGACGTCATCGGTTCGGCCGACAAAGGTGTAGTAGCCGTCAGCGTCCCTGAAGGCCACGTCGCCGGTGTGGTAGTGGCCGCCGGCCATGGACTCGGCGTGCCGGGCGGGATCGTCCTGATAGCCCGTCATCAGCCCGAGCGGGGAGCTGTCCAGCGGCAGGCAGAGCTCGCCCTCGATGCCGACCCCGGTCACCACGGCCCCGGTCAGCGGGTCGATCAGGGCCACCTCGTAGCCCGGCAGCGGCAGCCCCATCGAGCCGGGCTTGAGCGGCTGCCCGGGGGCGTTGCCGATCTGCGCAGTGGTCTCGGTCTGGCCGTAGCCGTCGCGCAGGGTGACCCCCCAGACGGCGCTGATCCGCTCGATGATCTCCGGGTTCAGCGGCTCGCCCGCACCCACCAGCCCCCGCAGCGGCGGCTGCCAGCCGCTCAGGTCCTCCAGCATCAGCATCCGCCAGACCGTGGGCGGCGCACAGAAGGAGGTCACCCCGTAGCGGACCATCGCGTCCAGCAGCGGCCGGGCGGAGAACCGCGGCTGATTGACGATCAGGATCTCCGCGCCCGCGTTCCACGGCGCGAAGAAGTTGCTCCACGCGTGCTTGGCCCAGCCCGGGGAGGAGACGTTGAGGTGGACGTCCTCGGGGTGCAGCCCGATCCAGTACATGGTGGAGAGGTGGCCGACCGGGTAGGAGCGGTGCGTGTGCTGCACCAGCTTCGGGCTGCTGGTGGTGCCGGAGGTGAAGTAGAGCAGCAGCGGATCCTCGGCCCGGGTCGGCCCGTCCGGGACGAAGGCGGCGTCCGGCTCGGCGCCGTCCCCACCGGGGCCGCGCGAGTCGGCGTAGGACAGCCAGCCGGGGACCGGCTCGCCGACGGCGATCCGGGTCCAGTCGCCGCCCAGGCCGGCGAAGCCGACGGTCAGCGCCGACTCGGCGACCACATGGCGGACCGCACCCCGGTCCAGCCGGTCGGCCAGGTCGTCCGGGGAGAGCAGGGTGCTCGCCGGGATCACCACCGCACCCAGCTTGATCGCGGCCAGCATCACCTCCCACAGCTCCACCCGGTTGCCGAGCAGCAGCAGCATCCGGTCGCCGCGCGCCACGCCCTGCGCCCGCAGCCAGTTCGCCACCTGGCCGGAGCGCCGGCTCAGCTCGGCGAAGGTCAGCGCGGACTCGCCGCGGACCGTGCCCTCGGCGTCCAGGTCGACCACCCGCAGGCCGACCGCCCCGTTGCCCGCCGCCTCGCGGTCGAACCAGTCCAGTGCCCAGTTGAAGTACTCGGCCCCGGGGCGCGGAAAGGCCCGCGCGCGCTCCAGCTCACCCCGGTGCCGCAGCAGGTGATCCCTGGCGGACCTGAACTCGCGGTGCGCGGCCTCCCCGACCGCGTCGGTACTGGCCGTGCTCCTGCCGTCCGCTGACATGACGTCCCCAATCTCCAGGCCGGCTGCTGTCGGTCCGCTGCACGCTGCCAGCACCGGTGAGCGCGGGTCAAGGGTGACGGGCAGGCAGTGTCGGCGGGTCGGCCCCGGCCCGCCGGGTCAGGCCGGGGCAGCTCGTCCAGGCCCTCGGCGACCAGCTTCGCCAGCCGGTTCAGCGCCGCGTCGGCCCCGTCGGCCTCGGAGGCGAGCACCACTTCGTCGCCGCCGGCCGCGCCGAGGCCGAGCAGCGCCAGCATGGAGGCGGCGTTCACCGGGTTGCCGCCGGTCTTGGCGATGGTCACCGGCACCCCGACGGACCCGGCCGCGCGGACGAAGATGGCGGCGGGGCGGGCGTGCAGGCCCTCCGGCCAGCCGACGATGACAGTGCGCTCAGCCATGCTGGGTGCCTTTCCGCTGGGATGACGCGCCGTCGCGGCGGCTCCACGACGCGGGGGTACGGGCTGCTTGTCACCTTGCCCTTCGCTCCGGCCTCCTGCACTCCGAAGACGTAACCTGAGCTTTGTGTACCCCGCCGAGCCCGCGCCCGACCTGCCCGCAGGGCAACCCGCAGCGGACGCCGCCGCGCCCTTCCACTGGGAGGCCGACATCGTGCTGCGCGACGGTGGCACCGCCCGGGTCCGGCCGATCCGTCCGGACGACGCAGACCGGCTGGTCGCCTTCTACGCCGGGGTGTCCGACCGGTCCAAGTACTTCCGCTTCTTCGCGCCGTACCCCCGCCTGTCCGAGCGCGACGTGCGGCACTTCACCCATCACGACTACGTCAACCGGGTCGGACTGGCGGCGCTGGTGCGGGACGAGTTCATCGCCACCGTCCGCTTCGACCGGATCGACGAGAACGGCCGGCCCTCCGGCAGCGGGACCGACGCCGAGGTGGCCTTCCTGGTCCAGGACGCGCACCAGGGCCGGGGCATCGCCTCGGCGCTGCTCGAACACATCGCGGCGGTGGCCCGGGAGCGCGGCATCCGCCGCTTCACCGCCGAGGTGCTGCCCGACAACCGGACCATGGGCAAGGTCTTCACCGACGCGGGTTACACCCAGCACCGCAGTTTCGCCGACGGCGTCATGCACTTCGAGCTGGACCTGGAGCCCACCGAGAAGTCGCTGGCGGTCATGCGCTCCCGGGAGCACCGCGCCGAGGCGCACTCCACCCAGCGGCTGCTCGCGCCGGGCTCGGTCGTTGTCATCGGCGCCGGCCGCCACCCGGCCGGGGTCGGCCGGAGTGTGCTGCGCAACCTGCTCGGCTCCGGCTTCACCGGCCGGCTCTACGCCGTCAACAGCCGGGCGGCTGAGGGCAACGACCAGCTGGACGGGGTGCCGCTGTTCGCCCGGGTCGGCGACATCCCCGAGCCGGTCGACCTGGCCGTGGTCGCGGTCCCGGCCGAGGCCGTCCCCGGCGTGGTCGCCGACTGCGGCGCGCACGGGGTGCAGGGACTGGTGGTGATCACCGCCGGCTACGCGGAGACCGGCGCCGAGGGCCGGGAGCGCCAGCGCGAACTGGTCCGCCAGGCCCGTGCCGCCGGGATGCGGGTGCTTGGCCCCAACGCCTTCGGCCTGATCAACACCGACCCGGCGATCCGGCTGGACGCCTCGCTCTCGCCCCGGCTGCCGGAGCGCGGACCGCTGGGGATCTTCAGCCAGTCCGGCGCCATCGGCGCGGCCCTGCTCGAAGCCGCCGACCGGCGGGCCCTGGGGATCTCCTCCTTCGTCTCGGCCGGCAACCGCGCCGACGTCTCCGGCAACGACCTGCTGCAGTACTGGGAGGAGGACGAGGCGACCCGGGTGGCCGTGCTCTACCTGGAGTCCTTCGGCAACCCGCGCAAGTTCAGCCGGCTCGCCCGGCGGCTCGCGGCGGTCAAGCCGATCGTGGTGATCAAGGGCGGGCGGCACAGCACCAGCATCCCGGCCGGCCACGCCGCCGCGCTGACCCGGATCCCGGACAGCACCGTGGACACCCTCTTCCAGCAGGCCGGGGTGGTCCGGGTGGACACCATCACCGAGCTCTACGACACCGCCGACCTGCTCGCCCACCAGCCCGCGCCGCGCGGCGACCGGATCGCCATCGTCGGCAACTCCGACTCGCTGGGGCTGCTCACCCACGACGCCGCGCTCAGCGCCGGACTCCAGCCGCTGCCGCCGCAGGACCTCACCACCGCCGCCACCGCCGAGGACCTGGCCGCCGGCCTCGCCGCCGTGATCGAGCGGCCGGACAGCGACGTGGTGATCGCCGTGGTGATCCCGCCGATCGGCACCGACGCCTTCACCGGCGGCGCCGACCGGCCCAGCTTCCCCGGCTCCGGGCTGCTCACCCAGGGGGCCGGGCTGCACGCCGGACTCGGCCTGGGCACCGAGGCCGCCCACTTCACCGAGGCGCTGCGCACCGCCGCCGTCCAGGCGGCAGCGGCCGGCAAGCCGCTGCTGCTGGTCCACCTCGCGCTGCCGGAGCTGGCTGCGGCGCTGCACGGCGCCGTCCCCGCCTATGCCCGGCCGGAGCGGGCGGTCCGGGCGCTGGCCCATGCCGTCCGCCGGGCCGCCTGGGTCCGGGACAGCGCCGACCACGGCAGCGTCCCGGAGTTCGAGGACGTCGCCGAGGCCCCCGCCCGTCGGCTGGTCGCCGAGGCGCTGACCGCCGCCGACGCGGTCGCCCTGGACGAGGCGGGCACCGCCGCCCTGCTCGGCCACTACGGCATCCGGGTGCTGCGCAGCCTGCCCGCCGCCGACGAGCTCGGCGCCGCGCTCGCCGCCGAGGAGCTGGGCTACCCGGTCGCGCTCAAGGCGACCGCGCCGCACCTGCGCCACCGGGCCGACCTGGGCTCGGTCCGGCTCGACCTGAAGAACGAACAGGAGCTGCGCCGCGCGCACCGGGAGAGCACCGCGCTGCTCGGCGCCGACGCCCGGCTGGTGGTCCAGCCGATGGCGGCCCGGGGCGTCGACACTGCCGTCTCCGCCACGGTCGACCCCGCCGTCGGCGCGATCCTCTCCTTCGGCCTGGCCGGAGCCGCCTCCGAACTGCTCGGCGACGTGGCCCACCGGCTGATCCCGGCCACCGACCGGGACGTCGCCGGGCTGATCCGGGAGATCAGGGCAGCCCCGCTGCTGTTCGGCTGGCGCGGGGCCGAGCCGGTGGACACCGACGCCCTGGAGGAGCTGCTGCTGCGCGTCTCCCGGCTGGTCGACGACATCCCTGAGGTGGCGGCGGTGGAGCTGGAGCCGGTGGTGGTGGCCCCGCACCGGCTGGCCGTGCTGGGCGCGGCGGTCCGGCTGGCGGTGCTCCCCGCCCGCACCGACCTGGGCCCGCGCGCGCTGGGCTGAGTGACCGGGCCGAGCAGCGGCCGCGACCCGGCGGAGCGGCCGAACAGATCATCGACGACCCAGTAGCGGCACGGTGGCGCACACTGTCACCGGTCCGTGCCAGGATGGAGTCATGGCGAAGACCGGTATGACCACCACCCAGGGGCTGCGCTCCGCGATCGAACGCAGCGGCTACTATCCGACACTCGTCAGCGAGGCCGTCGAGTCGGCCGTCGGCGCCGAGCCCGTCTCCGCCTTCCTGGTCCACCAGGAGACCACCTTCGACGCCAACGAGGTCCGCCGGCACGTCACCGTGCTGGTGCTGACCGACGGCCGGTTCATCGTCAGCCACACCGACGAGCAGGGCGCCGACGACACCTCGCCGGTGCCGTACGCGACGACCTCCACCGAGAGCGTCCGGATCGACCGGATCTCCTCGGTCGTGGTCAGCCGGGTGGTGGCCAACCCCGAGACCTACACCCGGGGCACCCTGCCGCGCGAGGTCGTGCTGACCATCGGTTGGGGCGCGGTCTCCCGGATCGACCTGGAGCCCGCCGCCTGCGGCGACCCCAACTGCGAGGCCGACCACGGCTACACCGGCTCCTCGACCGCCGACGACCTGTCACTGCGGGTCAGCGAGGCCGGCGACGGCCCGGAGACCGTGGCCCAGGCCCTGACCTTCGCCCATGCGCTCACCGAGGCCACGGTGGCGGCGGGCTCGGGCGCGGCCGGCTGACCCGGTCCGACGCCGACCCCGAAGGCCCCCGCGCCGACCCGACCTGCTTGCCGCGAATGAAGAGCCGATGACCCACACCGCCCCGACGCTCGACCCGGCCGCCGCGCCCGCACCCGCCTACGGCAGCGCCTCGCTGGCAGACCTGCTGCCCGCCGTGGCCGCCGGACTGGGCGTCACCGGCCTGCCGCCGACCCGTCTGCAGCTGCCGCCCGCCGACCGGGTCTGCGTCTTCCTGGTGGACGGCCTGGGCTGGGAGCTGCTGCGGGCGCACCCGGAGGAGGCACCCTTCCTCAACTCGCTGGCACCCGGCTCGCTCGGGGGCAGCGGACGCCCGCTGACAGCGGGCTTCCCGGCCACCACCGCGACCAGCCTGGCCTCGGTCGGCACCGGACTGCCGCCCGGCGCGCACGGCCTCGCCGGGTACACCGTGCGGATACCGGGCGACCGGCGGCTGATGAACCAGCTCCGCTGGCAGCCGCATGTGAGCCCGCGCAGCTGGCAGCCGTACCCCACCGTCTTCCAGCTCGCGGACCGGGCCGGGGTGGCGACCTATCAGGTCTCCTCGCCCAAGTTCGAGTTCACCCCGCTCACCGAGGTCGCCCTCTCCGGCGGACGGTTCCTCGGCCGGCTCTCCGGCGAGGAGCGGATGGACCTCGCCGCCGAGCGGCTGGCCGCCCACGACCGCTCGCTCGTCTACACGTACTACAGCGAGCTGGACGGCATGGGCCACCGCTACGGCGTGCACTCCGACGCCTGGCGCGGCCAGCTGATGCTGGTCGACCGGCTCGCCCAGCGGCTGGCCGAGCAACTGCCGCCGCGCTCGGCGCTCTATGTCACCGGCGACCACGGCATGATCGACGTCGCCCCCGGCGACCGGGTCGACTTCGACGAGGACCCCGAGCTGCGGGCCGGGGTGCTGCTGCTCGGCGGCGAGGGCCGGGCCCGGCACGTCTACGCCCACCCGGGCGCGGCGGCCGACGTCCACGCTGTCTGGAGCGAGCGGCTGGGCGCGCAGATGTGGGTCGCCACCCGCGACCAGGCCATCGCCGCAGGCTGGTTCGGCCCGGTGGTCGAGGACCGGGTGTACGAGCGGATCGGCGACGTGGTCGCGGTGGCGCAGGCGGACATGGCGGTGATCGCGAGCCGCCGCGAGCCGGGCGAGTCGGCGATGATCGGCCTGCACGGCTCGATGGCCGCCTCGGAGCAGCTGGTCCCGCTGCTGGAGTACCGCCGCTGAGGCTCGCCGGGCGGCGCGTTCCGCCAGAATGTCCGGCATGGAGACCACCAGCAGCAAGCCCAGCAGCACCACGCTGATCACCGCCGCCGAGCTGTCCGCCGCGCTCGCCGGGGAGCACCCGCCCGCCGTCCTGGACGTCCGCTACCAGCTCGGCGGCCCGCCCGGCGTCGAGGGTTACGCGGCCGGCCATGTGCCCGGCTCGCACTTCCTGGACATGGACACCGACCTCGCCGCCGCGCCGGTCCCGGCCCCCGGCGTCGGCGGTCGACACCCGCTGCCCGACCCCGAGCTGCTGGGCGCGGCGCTGCGCCGGGCCGGCGTCTCGGCCGACCGCGAGGTGGTGGTCCTGGACGCGGCCACCTCCGCCGCCGCGGCCCGCGCCTGGTGGCTGCTGCGCTGGGCGGGGCACCGCCGGGTCCGGGTGCTGGACGGCGGCCTGGCCGCCTGGACCGCCGCCGGGCTGCCGCTGGAGCAGTCAGCCCCGGCCGCCGAGGCGGGCGACTTCGTCCCGGTCCCGGGCGCGCTGCCGGTGCTGGACGCGGACGGCGCGGCGGCGCTGGCCCGGAGCGGAGCGCTGCTGGACGCCCGAGCGGGCGAGCGCTACCGGGGCGAGACCGAGCCGATCGACGCCAAGGCCGGACACATCCCGGGTGCGCTGAGCGCCCCCCACCTGGACAACCTTGGGCCGGACGGGCGGTTCCTGCCGGTCGGGACGCTGGTCGAGCGCTTCGCCGCGCTCGGGGTGAAGCCCGGCGCCGAGGCGGTCGGCGCCTACTGCGGCTCGGGCGTCACCGCCGCCCACGAGCTGCTGGCGCTGCACCTGGCCGGGGTCGACGGCGCGCTCTACCCGGGCTCCTGGAGCGAGTGGTCCGGCACCGACCGCCCGGTCGCGACCGGCTCCGAGCAGGGCTGACGGCAGCCGGCGCTGCTGGAAGGCAGAAGCCGCTGCCTACCGTCCAGGCGGACGGTGGGCAGCGGCGTATCGATCAGGTGACCGGCCGTCACTCCTGTTTCTTGCGGCGGGTACCGAAGACGATCTCGTCCCAACTCGGCACCGCCGCACGGCGACCGGGGCGGACGCCGTCGGCCTCGGCCTGCCGGTCGGTGCTGCCGATCAGCCGGTCCCGGTGCGGGGAGGCGGCGCGCGGCATCAGGATGTCGGCGTAGGCGGAGCCCGCCCCGACAGCCGCGGCCGGAGCCTCGGGCTCGACCGGCTCGTCCTCCACCGGCTGGGTGCGTCTGCGAGGGCACCACGTCCATCAGCCCGGTCAGCGGGTCGCGTTCGGCGGTCGACCGGGACGGCGGCAGCGGCCACCGCCGACGGCGGCTCGACCAACCGCTCGGACGCCAACCGCTCGGATCCCAAACGCTCCGACCCCAACCGCTCCGGGGCGTGGCGCTCCGGCGGGGCCATCCGCTCCGCCGGGCCCATCCGGCCGGCCGGGGGCCGCTCCGGGGCCAGCGGGCGCATGCCCATACCCCGGTCGGCTCCGGGCAGCCGGGCGATCCTCGGCACGAACGGGAAGGTCGGCTCCTCGCCGCCGCGCTCCTGCGGCTCGCCGATCAGCGCCCGGGCCTCGTCGTCGACCGGCTGCACCAGCCGACGCGGCGGGTCGTAGGTCCAACGGGCCTGCTGCTGAAGGCCGTCGGCGCGGAACTGGAGCACGATCTCCCAGGTGTTGTCGTCCCGTCGCCAGGAGTCCGCACCCGTGCTGGCCTTCTCCGCGCCGCGCAGCAGCAGCCGCTCCGAGACGGCGTCGCCGAGCTGCGGCCCGGTGCTAGCAATACGTGGC
>CAVUQN010000016.1:0-42253 GCA_963743515.1 uncultured Actinomycetota bacterium | reverse complement strand
GTAACCGTCGGAAGCGTCGTCTGCGTCACTTGGTAGCCGCACGTATCTCCGGCCTGCCCGCAGGTAGCCTGGTAGTGGTTCGCGCGCTGCCCCCCGCCGGGACAGCGGACTACGCGGACCTGGAACGCGATCTTGACTCCGCACTGCGGAAGTCGACGGCGCCCCGTGGCAACCGGCCACGGAGCACCGGTACCGCCTCCTCCTCGTCGACGGGAGCAAGGCATGACGTACCTGCTGATGGGCCTCATCGCCCTGGGCGCACTACTGGTGGGCAAGTACCTGCTGATGGGGCTGATCCGGGTGTACCAGTGGACGATCAGTCCGCTGCTGGGCCCGGTCTGCCGGTACCACCCCTCCTGCTCCCGCTACGGGTTCGAGGCGATCAGGGTCCACGGTGCGGCGAAGGGTACTGTCCTCACTGCATGGCGCATCCTGCGGTGCAATCCGTGGAGCCCGGGCGGGTTCGACTATGTTCCCGCGCGTAAGCGACCCGTCTGGCACCAGTGGGTGCGCAGTCTTGTCTTCCGAGACCGTGTTCCGTCCCAGCAGCCTCCGTCCCAGCAGATCGACCACGTGGGACCCCACAACCTGGGCCGCGCCGATGTGCCGGCTCCCTCGACCAAAGCCCAAGGAGCATGACCGTGGGGTTTCTCGATACCATCCTGAACCCGCTGTACACAGCAGTTTCGTGGATCGTCGTCCAGTTCCACTCGATGTACAGCCAGATCTTCGCGGCCAACAGCGGTTGGGCCTGGGCGCTGTCGATCGTTTCGCTGACGGTCCTGGTGCGGGCGTGCATGATCCCGCTCACCATCAAGCAGACCAAGTCGATGCGGGCGATGCAGGCCCTGCAGCCCCGGCTGAAGGCGATCCAGGAGCGCTACAAGGGCGACCGGGAGAAGACCGCCGCCGAGACGATGAAGCTCTATAAGGAGCACAACGTCAACCCGGCGTCGAGCTGCCTTCCGCTGCTCATCCAGTCGCCGTTCTTCATGTCCCTGTACGGCGTGCTGCGCAAGGTGGCCGACAAGCAGCCGGTCGGTGCGGTGCACGGGGCCGTGCTGAACAGCGCCAGCGCGGCGCTGATCTTCGGTGCGCCGCTGTCGGCGACCTTCGTCGGGGCCCACTCGAACACCGAAACCAAGATCGTAACCGGCGTCATGATCGCGATCATGTGCTCGTCGCAGTTCCTGATGACGCGCATGATGATGACGAAGAACGTCGACCTCACGGTCAAGACGCCGTACATGCAGCAGCAGAAGATGATGATGTATGTGCTGCCGATCATCTACATCTTCTTCGGCATCAACATGCCGATCGGTGTGCTGGTCTACATGGTGACCACCAACCTGTGGACCCTGGGCCAGCAGTTCGTGATCATCCACCAGAACCCGACCCCCGGCTCCGTGGCCCACAAGCAGCGCCTGGAGCGGCTGAAGGCCAAGGGCAAGCTGAACGCGGACGGCACGGTCGCCAAGGCCGGTCTGGCCTCACTGGTCAAGGGCGGCGCCGAGCCGGTGGAGGAGACCCCCGAGGACGCGGCTCCGGTGCGTCGTCAGCAGCCCAAGCGGCAGACCAAGTCCCAGCGCCAGAGCAGCGCCGGTGCGGCCGGCAGCGCCCCCGCCGACGCCGTGGTGGACGCGGCCGAGGCGGCCAAGAACGCCCCGGCCGACCGGGCCGGTCAGCCGAGTGCCAAGTCGGGCACGGCGAAGAGCGGCGGACAGTCCGGTGGACAGGCCCGCGGCCGGGCCACCACGGCGGGCAGCGGCGGCGCCCCGGCCCAGGGCGGTCAGCCGAAGCGCACCAATCAGCCCGGCAAGCGCAGCCCGCAGCCGGCGGGCCAGCGTCCCAAGAAGAAGTCCTAGTAGCGGCTTCACCGCGGACCTACCCGCGAGGCTGCTGTCCACCCCACGAGTACCCAAGGAGGCCATCCGTGACGGAGGGCACCGTGACGCCGGTCGAGAAGGACGAGTCCAAGGGCGATCTGCTCGGCAATCTGGAGCAGGAGGGCGAGATCGCCGCCGACTACCTGGAGGCGCTGCTCGACATCGCCGACCTCGACGGCGACATCGACATGGACGTGGAGGGCGATCGTGCCTCCGTGTCGATCATCGGTGAGGGCCCCGGGGCCGAGCGGTCGCTGCTCCGGCTGGTGGGCCAGGACGGCGAGGTGCTGGAGGCCCTGCAGGAGCTGACCCGGCTGGCGGTGCACCGGGAGACCGGTGAGCGCAGTCGGCTGATGCTGGACATCGCCGGCTTCCGGGCCCGGAAGCGGGCGGAACTGGCCGAGCTCGGCGCCAGGACGGCCGAGGAGGTCAAGGCGAACGGGGCAGCGGTGAAGCTCCGGCCGATGACCCCCTTCGAGCGGAAGGTCGTCCACGACGCTGTGGCAGCGGCAGGGCTGCGCAGCGAGTCGGAGGGCGAGGAGCCCCAGCGCTGCGTCGTCGTCCTCCCTGCCTGACCCAGCCGACGCAGACGAGGAGAGAGGCCGCCGCCATGTCCGAGGCACCGAGTGGGGACGAAGCGCCCACAGTCGTTGAAGAGTTCTCCCACGAGCTCACCGAGCCGCCGACGGCCGCGCGTGAGGTCTTCGGCGAGCGTTTCGAGCAGGCGGTCCGCTACGCCGAGCTGCTGGCGGACGCGGCGGTCCGGCGCGGTCTGATCGGCCCGCGCGAGGTGCCCCGGCTGTGGGAGCGGCACATCCTCAACTGTGCGGTACTGAGCGAGCTGCTTCCCGCCGGGGTCTCGCTCTGCGATGTCGGCTCCGGCGCCGGGCTGCCCGGGATCCCGGTGGCCCTGGCCCGGCCGGATGTCCGGATCACCCTGCTCGAACCGCTGCTGCGGCGGACGACTTTCCTGGAGGAGGTCGTCCGCGAACTGGGTCTGGACAATGTCACGGTGGTCCGCGGCCGGGCTGAGGAGATGGTCGGCAAGCTGGCTGTCGACGTGGTCACCGCCCGGGCGGTCGCGCCGCTGGACCGGCTGGCCGGCTGGGGGCTTCCGCTGCTGCGTCCCTACGGGGAGATGCTGGCGCTCAAGGGCGACCTCGCCGAGCAGGAGCTGGCCGACCACAAGGGTGCGCTGCTGAAGCTGGGGGCCCAGGCCTGGTCGGTCGACACCGCGGGCAAGGGGGTCGTGGAGGTGCCGACCCATGTGGTCCGAGTCCAGGTCGGCGAGAGCCCCGGAGGCGTGAAGGCGGCGGCCCGCCGGGCCAAGGCCGCTCGGGCCGGACGTTCGGCCGGGGTCGGCAAGGGCGGACCGCGCCGCCGCCGCTGACCGCGATATTCGACCGAGGGGCCGTGGTCCCGTCTCGCCCGAGACGGGACCACGGCCCCTCGGCGTTGCTCACCTTGATACTGGTCCCCTTGGTGCTCCTGCGGAGTGTCGCGTCATCAGATGTCCGGTTTGCCAGGCATCGTGTTTCACGTGAAACGTCGCTCCCTGCTGCCTGGAATCCTGAGCCGTGCCCGCGAGGCCACGCAGTTCGGTCGCCGATCGGGTGAAGATCTGCACCCCCTGGGACCACAGGAGTCGCAACCGTCCCCGCGCCCCGGCGGGCTGCGCCATGATTTCAGCGACAGCGAGGACGGAAAGGGGGGTGACCCCATGCCGAGCGACGCCCGAACCCTCGGAGTGCCAGGCGAGCCGAAAACAATCCCGCCAATGGCAGATCCATTGCCCGGACCCCGTAGTAGGCGCCGTGTTTCACGTGAAACACTGACGACTATGCAGGACTTGGATACCACCGCGCTCAGCGATGACACCCCCATCGGTCGTGCCACCCAGGCCGCGATGGAGGCATTGGGCCGTGCCACCGAGACATCGCCACGACCTGCCCGTACCCGGGTGATGGTGGTCGCCAACCAGAAGGGCGGGGTGGGCAAGACCACCACCACCGTCAATCTGGCGGCCTCGCTGGCGATGCAGGGGGCCCGGGTCCTGGTCATCGACCTCGACCCGCAGGGCAATGCCTCGACCGCGCTGGGCATCGACCACCATGCCGAGGTCCCTTCCATTTACGATGTCCTGGTCGAGGGCAAGCCCCTGGCCGACGTCGTCCAACCCGTGGTGGACGTTGAGGGGCTGTTCTGCTGTCCGGCCACCATCGACCTGGCCGGGGCGGAGATCGAACTGGTCTCGTTGGTGGCCCGGGAGAGTCGGCTGCAGCGGGCGATCGAGGCCTACGAGCAGCCGCTCGACTACATTCTGATCGACTGTCCGCCGTCGCTGGGGCTGCTGACCGTCAATGCGATGGTGGCCGGACGCGAGGTCCTCATCCCCATCCAGTGCGAGTACTACGCGCTGGAGGGGCTGGGGCAGCTGCTGCGGAATGTGGAGCTGGTGCGGGCGCACCTCAATCCGCACCTCCATGTCTCGACCATCCTGCTGACGATGTACGACGCCCGCACCAGGCTGGCCTCGCAGGTCGCGGAGGAGGTCCGGACGCACTTCGCGGAAGAGGTGCTGCGGACCAGCATCCCGCGTTCGGTCCGGGTCTCCGAGGCTCCCAGTTACGGGCAGACCGTGTTGACCTATGATCCAAGCTCCACCGGTGCGCTCTCTTATCTGGAGGCGGCCAAGGAGATCGCCCTGCGGGGTGCGGCGGCCGATGCGAAGGCCGCCGAGGCTGCGTTCGCGGGCGAGTCCGGGCATCCCGGGGTCTTCCAGCAGCAGCCGCGTCGCATGGCGGAACACGACAGTGCACGGAACAGCACGATGGAGGGGAACCGGTGAGCGAGCGTCGCAGGGGTCTGGGCCGAGGTCTGGGAGCACTGATCCCGGCCGCGTCCGGCCCGGAGGCCAGGCCGGTCGGCCTGGCGGGTTCGGGCGCGCCGACCGGCCCCGGGGCGGGGCTGGAGCGCGGGAGCGCGGTGGCACGTTCGGCGGGCGCGGTCAGCACGCTGGAACGCTCGCTGGAGGCCGAGGCTGTTTCACGTGAAACAACGGCCGGTGGAGGCTCCGGCAGCGGATCCGACCTGGCTGCCGGGGAACTGCGTCCGGTGGACGGGGCGTACTTCGCCGAGATCCCGCTGGACGGGATCAGCCCCAACCCGCGCCAGCCCCGCGACGTGTTCGACGAGACGGAACTCGACGAACTGGTCCACTCGATCAAGGAGGTGGGCCTGCTCCAGCCGGTGGTGGTGCGTGAGGTCGGCCCCGGCCGCTTTGAGCTGATCATGGGTGAGCGGCGCTGGCGGGCCTCGCGGCGGGCCGGCCTGCAGGTCATCCCGGCCATCGTCCGGGCGACCGAGGACGAGAAGCTGCTGCTGGACGCGCTGTTGGAGAACCTGCACCGGTCCCAGCTGAACCCGCTGGAGGAGGCTGCGGCCTACGACCAGTTGCTGCGGGACTTCTCCTGTACCCACAACGAACTCGCCGACCGCATCGGACGCTCCCGTGGGCAGGTGTCCAACACCCTGCGGCTGCTGAAGCTGCCGCCGTCGGTGCAGTTGAAGGTGGCGGCCAAGACGATCGACTACGGCCATGCCAGGGCGCTGTTGGGGCTGGACAGCCCCGAGGAACAGGACGCGTTGGCCAAGCGGATCATCGCCGAGGGGCTGTCGGTGCGTACGGTCGAGGAGATCGTGCGGCTGGCCAAGCTGGAGCAGCCCCGGCCGAAATCGCGTGGACCGCGTGCGGGACGGCTGCCCTCGCCGGCGCTGGCGAGTCTGGCGAGCCGGTTGTCGGACCGGTTCGACACCCGGGTGAAGGTCGACCTCGGTACCCATCGCGGCAAGATCGTGGTGGAGTTCGCCACGGTGGAGGATCTCGAACGGATCCTCAACTCCTTCGCCCCGGGCGAGGGGCAGCGGCTGAAGCAGGGGCTGAGCGGCGAGACCGCAGCCGACGAGGCGTAGCGGGTCCGGCGCCGGGATCCGGGGAGGGCCGTTGTGTTCCACGTTTCACGTGGAACACAACGGCCCTCTTCATGCCTCCGGCCGTGGCTAGGATGGCGGGAGGAGCACAGCGGTCGGCTCTACCCGGGAGGGTTCATGCGTATGCGTGGGCGGGCGACGGCACTCGTTGCGGTGGGACTGGGGTTGGGCGGGGTCGGCGGTTTCCTCGGTGGCCTGTGGCAGGATCGCTCCCATGGGGGTGCTGGTCGGGTCTCTCCACGCTTATCGTTGAGCGAGGACCGGTCTCTCCTGACCGCTGAGCCCAAAGGTGTAGTGCATGGGACGCAGGCTCGTACCGCTCACGCTGGACACCCTCGCTGATCTCCCGATCACCTGCAGATCGTGTGTCTTCTGGGAGCTGGACCAGGTTAGCGGGAAGGCGGCCGTGGCGGCCGGGCAACCCGAGTTGGAGAAGGAGTCCTGGATCTCCTCGGTGCTGTTGGAGTGGGGCTCCTGCGGACGCGTCGCCTATGTCGACGACGTCCCGGTGGGATTCGTGCTCTATGCGCCGCCGGCCTATGTGCCGCGGTCCCTGGCCTTTCCCACGAGTCCGATCTCGCCTGACGCCGTGCAGTTGATGACCGCCCGGGTCCTGCCCGGTTTCCAGGGACAGGGCATCGGGCGGACGCTGGTGCAGGCGGTTGCCAAGGATCTGATCCGCCGGGAGTTCAAGGCCCTCGAGGCGTTCGGCGACGCCCGCTGGAAGGAGCCGAGCTGTCTGCTGCCGGCCGAGCACCTGCAGGCGGTCGGGTTCAAGACGGTGCGACCGCACCACCGGTATCCGCGGTTGCGGTTGGAGGTGCGGTCGGCGATCTCCTGGAAGGGGGAGGTCGAGGTCGCGCTGGAGCGGCTGCTGGGCGCGGTTCAGAAGGAGCCCTCGCTGAGGCCGCTGTGAGGGTCAGGCGAGGACTGGGAGGTGCAGCACTCCGGTCGGCGCGTCGTCCTCGGGTGGCAGATAGAGACGCTGGACAGCGACCGCGACGGCCTCGACCGCCTGGGCGCGGAAGTCCGGGGCGGTGATCCTCGCCGCGTCCTCGGGGCTGGTGAGGTAGCCGAGTTCCAGCCGTACGGCCGCCATCCGGGTGGATCGCAGCAGCGTCCAGGTGCGGGCGTGGCTGCGGTTGTCCCCGAGGCCGCAGCGGGCGATGAGTTCGCGCTGTACCAGTCCGGCGAACTGCTTGCCGGTGTGCGACCAGCGGCTCCGGCTCTCGTCCCCGTAGTAGTAGCTGGCGACGCCGGCCGCGATCGGATTGTGGTGGCCCTCCAGATGGAGGGAGATCAGCAGATCGGCCTCGGTGGCGTTGGCGAAGGCGGCACGTCGGCTCTCGTCGCCGCCGCCGCTGTCCGCCTGTCGGGTGAGGTGGGTGCGCACACCCAGGGTCTGCAGCCGCTGTTCCAGACTGCGGGCGATCTCCCAGACCACCTCGGCTTCGCTGATCCCGTCGACGCAGACCCCGGCGTCGTTGCCGCCATGCCCGGGGTCGATGACGACGACCTTGCCGGCCAGTGCGGGACCGGAGCGCAGCAGCATCTCGGTCTCCCGCATGACGTGGGGGGCGCCGCCGACGACCGTCCGGGCGAGTCGCAACAGGACCGTCAGGGTGACGGGGCCGAGCTCGCCGTCCGGCTGGAGGCCCATATTGCGCTGGAACTCGCTGAGCGCCTGGGCGGTGGCCGGGCCGAAGATGCCGTCGACCCGGCCCGGGGTGAAGCCCATGTCCAGCAGCCGCTGCTGCAACTGGGCGACGTCGTCACCGAACTGCATGTTGCTGGAGGTGTGGGCGAGGGTGCGGTCGCCCAGTCGCCACCGTGCCTCGTTCAGGTGGCGGTACGTTTCCGGGCCGACTATGCCGTCCGAGGTCAGACCGCGCTGTTGCTGGAAGTAGCGGACCGCCTCGTCCACCTCCAGATCGAACAGGGAGGACGCCGAATGCAGTTGCCTGCGCTGCGCGGCAGGACCCTCGTTGCTCAGCAGTCCGAGGAGCGCCAGCTTGAAGCGGATCTCGGCGACGGCAGGGCCGGTGTCGCCGAGCTTCCAGCGATAGATGTGGGCCGGGTGGTGGGTCATGTGCGAGGGTCCCCTCCTCTGCATGGGATCCGACGATCGTACGCGCCGTTTCACGTGAAACATGGAAACGCCGGGGCGGCCACCACATGGTGGCCGCCCCGGCGTTGGCGCGTGGACTTAGCCCAGGAACTGGGCCAGGTCGCGCACCAGGGCGCTCTTGGGCTTGGCACCGACGATCGTCTTCACGATCTCACCGTTCTGGTAGACGTGCATCGTCGGGATGGAGAGCACGCCGTAGGTCGCCGGGGTGTTGGGGTTGTTGTCGATGTCGAGCTTGGCGATGGTGATCTTGTCGCCGTACTCGGCGGCGATCTCCTCCAGTGCCGGGGCGATCTGGCGGCACGGGCCGCACCAGGTGGCCCAGAAGTCGACCAGCACAGGCTTGTCGCTCTTGAGCACCTCGGCGTCAAAGGTGTCGTCGGTCACGGTGATGGTAGGGCCGGACACGGGTTCTCCTCAGGGGTACGTGGGCGGGGAAGGGGGTGAGGGGGAAAGTCAGACTGCTGCGACGGCTTCGACGTGTGCGAGTGCCGCGAGGTAGCGCTCCGCGTCGAGGGCGGCCGAGCAACCCGTGCCGGCGGCGGTGATCGCCTGACGGTAGGTGTGGTCGACGACGTCGCCGGCACCGAACACACCGGGGATGTTGGTCCGGGTGGAGGGGGCCTCGACCTGGAGGTAACCCTCGCCGTCCAGGTCCAGCTGGCCCTTGAAGAGCTCGGTGCGCGGGTCGTGGCCGACGGCGATGAACAGCCCGGTGACGGGCAGCTCCCGGGTCTCACCGGTCACGGTGTCACGGAGCGTCAGACCGCTTAGCTTGTTCTCGCCGTGGATCTCCGCGACCTCGCTGTTCCAGGCGAAGCTGATCTTCGGGTCGGCGAAGGCGCGGTCCTGCATGGTCTTGCTGGCACGCAGGCTGTCCCGGCGGTGCACCACGGTGACCGACTTGGCGAAGCGGGACAGGAAGGTCGCCTCCTCCATTGCCGTGTCGCCGCCGCCGACCACCACGATGTCCTGGTCCCGGAAGAAGAAGCCGTCACAGGTGGCGCACCAGGAGACACCGCGTCCGGAGAGCTGGTCCTCGCGCGGCAGACCGAGCTTGCGGTGCTGCGACCCGGTGGTCACGATCACAGTCTTGGCCCGGTGGACGGTTCCCTCGGAGTCGGTGACGGTCTTGATGTCGCCGCTGAGGTCGACCGCGACGATGTCGTCGGGGACCAGCTCGGCGCCGAAGCGCTCGGCCTGGCCGCGCATGTTGTCCATGAGCTCGGGGCCCATGATGCCGTCCTGGAAACCGGGGAAGTTCTCCACCTCGGTGGTGTTCATCAGTGCACCGCCGGCGGTCACCGCCCCCTCGAAGACCAGCGGGCTCAGCGAGGCACGGGCCGTGTAGAGCGCGGCCGTGTACCCGGCCGGGCCGGAGCCGATGATGATCACGTTACGGACGTCGCTCACTGCATCTCCTGAATCGCTTCGCAAGCCTGGGGCCGACGAGAGGGCTGGGCATCCCTGCGTGCCCTCTCAACGGTTCCCCAGTCTCCCGCA
Organism: uncultured Actinomycetota bacterium; assembly: GCA_963743515.1. GTDB lineage: Bacteria > Actinomycetota > Actinomycetes > Streptomycetales > Streptomycetaceae > Streptacidiphilus. Next base: position 32,746 of record CAVUQN010000016.1, on the reverse strand, counting down.
TTCCCGGCGAATTATGGGAGCGGCACCGTGCGCTGCAACAGGACGGCGCTGCGGCCGCCGGCCGAGGGGAGGCAATCGGCGGTCACCAGGTAGGCGTCGACGGCGGTAGCGGCGCCGCTCCCCTGGTACACCAGGGCGTAGACCTCCATGCCCTGGTAGCTCCCGAACGCACTGGTGAGCGGGGACTGACTCGGCCGGTCCACGGCGTGGAGCACGCACGCGGGGGGCGTGCGGCTCCACGGCTCCGCGGCGGCCGCTGCTTTGGACGTCTGGCCCTGGGTCATCGCTCGCGGGGCGACGGAACCCTGGTCGGAACCGACCAGGGACTGGATCTGGGCGGTGAACCCGACGGCGGTGAAGGCGTACGCGGTGGCCGCGTCGGGCCCCGCGTTCTGGACCACGGACCGTCCGGCCGAACTCGAGGCACTCAGACCCGGGCCGCCGAGCGAGAAGCCGAGGGTGACGACGCACCCGATGACAGCGGCGCCGCCGACCCCCAGGGCGGCCCTGCGCAGCCATCTGGCGCTCCGTCGTCCCTTGTTCGGACGGCTGGGGGTCGAGGGCCGCTTGGGGCCGCCAGGGGCGGTGTGGGCCGGTCCCTGGGTACGGCCGGTCGTCCGGCCGGTGCCGGAGCGGAGCGGTTGCTCGGCGACCGGTTCGGTCGGACCCTGTTCCGTCCGCAGCCCGGCCTCGACGGCAAGGGCCGCGTCGATCCGCAGGGCGATGTCGGCGGGCAGGGGCGGGAACTCGGGCTCGCCGAGCAGCTCACGCAGCTCGTCGAGGGCGTCCAGGGTCTCCCGGCAATCCGGGCAGTCGTCGAGATGGGCGCGGACCGCGGACGTGGAGTCGGCCGGGAGCAGTTCCTCCAGGTACTCGGAGATGACCTCGACGTCGGGATGGCCGGAGGAGTCCGTCGGGAAGAGCGTCATGTCGTTGGATCACCTCCTGGACGGGCATCCGTGGCGGGCTGCCGGGCGGTCACGAGTGGGACGGAGCCGCCCTGCTTGCGGTTCCCCGGGCCGGGCGGAGCAGCTCCGTGCTGCCCGCTCTCGGATGTTTCACGTGGATCGGGGACGGTGGTGCTCCTCCGTCCGGGCTCGCCGGTTTCACGTGAAACACCTGTGTCCTGTGCGACCCGGATGCTCGGACCGGAGCGCAGGTGCGCTATCCGGGGGAGCAGCCGGGCACGACCGCGGGCACAGCGGCTCTTGACCGTGCCGACGGGCACGTCGAGCATCAGCGCGGCCTCGGCGACCGGGTATCCGTGCATGTCCACCAGGATCAGTGCGGCGCGCTGCTCGGCGGGGAGCGAGTCGAGGGCGAGGGCCAGTTCGCGTCGTAGTTCGTGTCGCTCCAGGGAGACGTCCGCCCCCTCGTCCTGACCCAGGACAAGTTCCAGCCCGGGCTGCTCATCCAGTGGGCGGGTGCGGTGGCTCGCTGCCCGCCGGGCGCGGTCCAGACAGGCGTTGACCACGATCCGGTGCAGCCAGGTGGTGACCGCCGAGCGGCCCTGGAAGGTGTGGGCGGCCCGGAACGCGGAGATCAGGGCGTCCTGGAGGGCATCGGCGGCCTCCTCGCGATCCCCGAGGGTGCGCAGTGCCACCGCCCAGAGCCGGTCCCGGTGACGGTGCACCAGCAGGCCGAAGGCAGCGCTGTCGCCAGCCACATGACGGGCCAGCAGCTCACCGTCGCTGTCGGCGGACCCGCCGACAGCCGCGGCGTCGCCGTCCTGCGCGTCCTGCACCGTGCCCCCTTCCCTGTGAACCGGCCGTCAGCTGAAAACCTGGATCTCCGAGATGCCACCGTAGTACCCGTGCTGCGAAGCCAGGTCCGGGTCCACGGCCAGACTCGTGATGTGTACCAGGACGAACCGGGTGCGGATGGGGTGGGCCAGCGGAACCGTGTCGACCTCGGTCCCCGAGGCCACGGCCAGGTTACTGAGACGGTAGACGTAGCCGCTGTAGTCGGTCGGGGCGGTGGTGTCGTCGCTGGCGGCGGCGACCACCTCCAGCGTCTGTCCGCCGAAGGGCAGGGTGATCTTCACGCTGCCGACGGTCTGCACGCTGCCGAGGTCGACGACGATGCCGCTGCCCTCCGAGCGCCCCGGGAGGTTGCCGAAGTTGGGGTAGTTGAAGAAAGGCGTGATCATCCAGCTGGTGCCGGCGTTGCCGTCCACGGCGAGGCCGGCGGTCGCTCCCGCTATCGTCTGCTCGTCCCTGGGAGAGAACTCCGTCGCTCCGGCGATGTGCAGCAGTGTGGGGGTCGGCTGGGGGGTGGGCGCCGGCGGGAGCCCGGCGGCGATCTGGGTCTTGGACTGACCGGCGCCGGTGTCGCGCTTGTCCAGCAGCGCCTCCGCGCTGGCCCAGCTGCCCAGGCCCACGGCCACGAGCAGAACCAGCGAGAAGGACCACCTGAGGGCCCGGTTGGCACGACGGGGGGCCGGTGCCGGCGGTCCCGCCGGGGGGCGGGTGGGGCCGGGGACCGGCCTGGTCGCGGTGGTGGGGGCGACGGCGGCGGGGGTCGGGGTGGTCGGCGACGTTCTCGGGCGCGGGTATTCGGGGATACTCAGCGGTTCCGGCTCCGGCTGCCTGACCTTGGGCATCAGGCTGATGGCCTTGGCCAGTGCCGCCGGTGAGGTCAGCCGTTCCAGGTGCCGGCCCGGTTCCGGGCAGAGTGCCTGGGCGCACAGGTCGGAGAGGCCGCGGTGCACCCCGGCCCGCACCTGTTCCGGTGCGACCAGTCCCATGGAGCGGGGCATCCCCTGGAGGCCGAAGCGGTCCTCGGCATGCGGCCAGCGATGGGTCAGCGCGGCGAAGAGCAGTTCGCCGACGGCCTGGGTGTCCCGGAGCTCGGCGTCGGCCCGGTCCTCGGCCACCAGTCCGTGCAGGGCGGCGTCCATGGCGATGCCGTTGATGCGGTACTGGCCGGTGTCGCTGCGGAGTACGCAGGTAGGGGTGAGCCGCAGGTGGGACAGTCCGCGCCGGTGGGCCGAGGCCAGGGCGTCGGTGACCTGGCGCACCATCTGGTAGGCCTCGTAGGTCTCCAACGGGCCCTCGGCGAGCAGGGTTTCGAGGTCGACGGCGTCGGGGAGCCATTCGCGGATAATGTAGACCAGCTCGCCGTCCTCGACCGCGTCCAGGACCTGGACGAAGCGCGGGTCGCCGAGCAGGGCGGCCTGCCGGGCCGCGGCGACGGCGTCCTTGGCGCGCTGGTGGCCCGAGGCGAGCAGGTGGATGCCGACGGCGCGGCGCAGCTTCTCGTCCATGGCCCGCCAGCTGCTGAAGATGCCGGCCTGGGCGATGCACTCCTCCAGCCGGTAGCGGTCGGCGATCCGGTCCCCGCTGTGGCGTACCGGCGCCGAGCGGAGCAGCGGCAGCGCGGGTTCTGGCTGCTCTGCCTCGGGCTCCTCTTCGGGCTCCGAGCCTTCGGGCTGGGGGTCTTCGGGCTCCGAGTCTTCGGGCTGGGGGTCTTCGGGCTCCGAGTCCTCGGGCTTCGGGTCCTCGGCCTTCGGGTCCTCGGACGCTGGGGACGCGGATGCCGCAGGCTCGGACTCGGAATCGGGCTCGGGGGTCTCTGCGGACTTGTGTTCGGAGGGGGAACCGGTCTCGGATGCGGTCTCTGACGTCAGGTCAGCGGCCGTGGCATCGTCGGTGTCGCCGCTGTCAGCGGAAACGGCGTCGTCGATGCTCTCCGTGCTGGTCTCGACGGGAGCCTCGCTTCGATCCGCCACCTTCGTCCTTCCTCCCCTTGGAACGTTCCCCGCTGAGGGGACGTACGGTCAATTGTGCCAACCCCGGCCGCTGCCCACGACCCACGATCCCCTTCTTCGTTCGCATCTGCGAGGCGGGATCCGGCTATGGGGTCGTCGACCGGCGGATCGTCAGCGGCCGATCTTGCGGCGAACCATGCCGATCAGTGCGTCCATCTCCTCGATGTGCATCCTTCGGGCGATGACCACGAAGAGCCCGAGCTGCAGCACCAGGCCGACGATCAGGGCCAGCACCTCCCCGAAGAAGCTGCCACCGAGGGTCTGGATCAGTCCGAACGAGGAGGCGAAGCCGAGGATGGCCGGCATGATGCTGGCACCGATGAGTCGGTTGTAGGTGCGCTTGATGTTGGGGCCGTCCAGGTCGCCGATCCGGCGCTTGAGCCGGGGCAGGGCGACCATCAGGCCCACCAGGTAGGAGGCGCCGTAGGCGAAGGCCATCCCGGTGACGGCCCAGTCGGCGGGGAGGACCAGGTAGCAGATCCCGGACAGCAGCGCGTTGCTGGCGGCGACCCAGACCGTGTTGTAGAAGGGGGTGCGGGTGTCCTCGTAGGCGTAGAAGCCGCGCAGCAGCACGTACTGTGCCGAGTAGGGGATCAGTCCGAGGGCGAACGCGGAGAGCATCCAGCCGACCGAGAGACCGCCCTGCGAGGAACTGCCGAAGCCGTAGAGGACCGAGCCGATGGCCGGGCCGAGGGCGAGGAAGAGGAAGGCCGCGGGCACGATGGCGACGGCCGAGGTGCGCAGCCCGTAGGAGAGGTCGTCGCGAACGGCCGTGGCATCGCCGTCGGCCGCGGAACGCGAGATCCGCGGCAGGACCGCGCTCATCACCGAGACGGTGATCACGGCCTGAGGCAGCTGCCAGATCAGCAGGGCGTTGGAGTATGCAGAGAGTCCCGCGCCGTTGCGTCCGGAGGCGTTCCCCGCCGCCGTGGCCAGCTGGGTGACGACCAGGTACCCGGCCTGGTTGGCCAGCACGAAGAGGAAGGTCCACCGGGCGAGCTTGGCGGCGTGGCCGAGGCCGTGGCCGCGCCAGTCGAAGCGCGGGCGGAACCGGAAGCCGGCTGCGCGCATGTACGGGACCATCGACAGCGCCTGGACGGTGAGCCCGAGCAGGGTGCCGACGCCGAGCAGCCGGATGCCCTCGGGGGAGATCGTCTCCGGCGAGACCCCGGTGCGGGTGAACGGCCCGTAGACCCAGGCGTACATGCCGAAGGTGAAGATGACCACGACGTTATTGAGGACCGGAGTCCACATCATCGCCCCGAACCGGCCCCGGGCGTTGAGGATCTGACCCATCACCACATGGACGCCCATGAAGAAGATGGTGGGCAGGCAGTAGCGCGCCAGTGAGACCGTGGTGTCCGCGCTCGCCGGGTTCCGCATGATGGAGTCGGAGACCAGGCGGACCAGCAGCGGGGCCGCGAGGACGGTGGCGAAGACCACCCCGCCGAGACCGACGATCACCAGGGTGAGCAGTCGGCTGGCGTAGGCCTCGCCGCCGTCCTCGTCGGTCTTCATGCTGCGCACGAGCTGGGGGACGAAGACGGCGTTCAGCGCGCCGCCACCGACCAGGATGTACAGCAGGGTCGGCAGGGTGTTGGCGACGTTGTAGGAGTCGCCCATGGTTCCGACGCCGATGGCGTAGGTGATCACCATGGTGCGGACGAAGCCGGTTCCACGTGAAACCAGGGTGCCGGCCGCCATGATCGCGCTGGAGTTCAGCAGGCTGCTTCCCTTGCCGCCGCTCTTCTCCGCACCGGTGGCCGCCGAGCCGTCCTGTTCGTCCTCGCCGCTGCCCGGCTCGTGCCGGGGCGGGATCTTGAACAGCGACATGGTGCCGGTGGTCTCCATGGTCGCGTCGCCGCCGACCTCCCCATAGGGACCGGGTGCGTAGACCGCGGCGTAGGACGGGCTCTGCCCGCCGCCGTCGCGGAAGAGGAACCCGTACGGATCGGCGTCCGAGCCGGGGGGCTGCTCCTCGCTCTGGCGCCCCGCGCGGCTGACGAGTTCGTCGACGCCGACGTAGGGCTGCTGCTGCGGGTACTGGCCCTGGTCGTACGGCTGCTGCGGCTGCTGGGGCTGCTGCGCCTGCGGGTACTGGTCGGCCGGGTACGGCTGCTGCTGGTAGGGCTGCTGCTGGTACGGGGCCTGTCCGTAGTTGCGCGGGTCGTAGCCGACCTGCTCGGCCTGCGGTTGCTGGTACTGAGCCGGGCCGTACTGGGACTGGCCGTACTGCGCCTCGTTGTACTGAGGCTGGTTGTACTGGGACTGGTGGTCGAACGGCGGTGGGCCGTAGTCGCCCGCGGGGTACTGGCCCTGCCCGTACGCCTCCTGGTCGTACGGCTGCTGGCCGTAGAGCTCGGGTGCGTAGGGATCCTGCGCGTAGGGGTCGCGCGCGTAGGTCTCGTCCACGTACGGGTCCATGCCGCCTTCCGTTCCGGAGTGGACGGGGGGCATGCCTTCCTCCGGAGCGCGTCCGCCACGCCCCCGTTGAGTTCTGCCGTCTCGCGGCCCGCCCATGCCACCTTCTCCGGATCTTCGGATGGGGCGATCGGTCCTACCCGGCCGCCTCGTCTGTCTACCTTCTCATCCGGCACAGCCTATGACTGGCTTTGGAGTCCATTTTCCTGATCATGATGTCCCGGCTGCTTCGGGTCGGGCTCCGGGGCCGCCGGCGCGCCGTCCTCCTCGGGGGCGTCGCCCGGGGTTTCGGGGGAGGCCTCGGCCCCCTGGCCGGCCGGATCCGCCTCGGAGTCCGGGTCGGGCAGCGCCGCGGCCGCGGCGTCCTGCTTGCGCTTCCAGTACAGCCGCAGACCGGCCAGCACCAGCAGCAGGAAGCCGCCGGCGATGACGGCGATCACCCCGTCGGAGACCTGGGTCACATTTACGACGAAGGAGATCGGCGCGCTGTCCAGGTACGGCTCCGGTACCCCGTCGACCACGGTCCAGAGCCGCGCGGTCAGCGTCACCGGGCCGTTGACCTCGGCCTTCACCTGGAACTTGAACGAGGGCTTGGTGTTCCCCGAGGCCGACACCGGCTTGCTGCCGCTGCCCTCGACCTTCAGCGAGTACGGGCGCGCCGAGGTGAGCACCACTTCCAGGTTGCCGACCGCCTGCGGCAGATTGTTCTCGACCGTGATCGGTACGGTCGCGGTGTTGCTGCCCGGCAGCGCCAGCCCGTTCGGCTGGAGGATCCGCACCGAGGTGAGCAGGCTCGACAGATAGGACTCGGTGTTGGCCTGGTAGGTGCTCCCGGCCTGCACCTGGTCGCGCCACTGGGTCGAGATCGAACGCAGTATGGCCGCGTCGAAGGGGCCCTGGTAGGGGTTGGGCGGGGTGAGGATCTTCGTCAGCTCGTCGAGGTCGCTCTGCACGCCCATGACGTCCGGCAGCGTCGGCAGTTCGGTGGTGCGCAGGCTGGACGGGTACGGGGCCGGGGAGGTCCCCGCTCCCGGCGTCGGCGCCGCCGCTGCCACCGTGCCGAAGGACGCCGTCTTGATCCACCGGCCGCTCTGGGCCGCCACCAGCGAGCTCATCAGGGTGTCGGCCGTGCTCGGCGCCATGTCGCGCGGCGGCTCGATGAGGATACTGCGCTGCTGGTTCGGGAGTTCCTCGGTGATCTCCAGCGTCTCGGCCAGAAAGCGCTGCTCGGCCATGGTCTGCGCGCTCTTGGTGGACAGGTTCCCGGAGAAGATGTCGGAGATGGTCGAGTCCGCCACCACCGCGGTGGTGCCGTCGCCGAGCGACCGGGCCGCGTTGGGCGTGTACTTCGTCAGATCGGGCGAAGGCAGGCTGTCACTGTTCGCCACGATCATGGTGTCGTGCAGCTTCCGGGCGAGCGACACCACCGACGAGTCCAGATAGCCCTGGTAGGGCCAGGCCACCGAGTGGTTGGCGGAGGTCTGCAGCAGGTCTAGGCTGCTCTCGCTGGAGGCGGCCGTCAGCAGGTTGCTCAGCGGGGCGATGTCGCTGCGGTTGTGCGCGAGCGAGGCCAGGTCCGGATCGGCGTAGGGAAGTGCCAGGACCTGGTCCGGGCCCAGCCCGGTGAGCGCGCCCTGCAGCCCCTGCAACCAGGTCGACGCAGCCTGCGACCCGGTGCCGGCCGTGGTGCAGCCGCAGCTCGGGCTGGTCGGCCCGCTGGAGCCGGCGGTGTTGCTCGCCACCTGGTAGTGGCCGCGCATCGCGTTCACCGTGTCGACCAGGTCCGGGTCGATCACCCAGCTGAGCTTCACCGAGGGGTTGTCGGCGCCGGTGGTCTCCAACTGCCCGAGGCGTCCTTCGGGCCCGAGGTCGGAGGCCAGGGCGTCGCTGCTGAGCACGGCCTGGTCGGCCTGGGTCGCATTGCTGAACCGCTGCGGCTGGAGGCTCGGCTGCTCCACCAGCGGCCAGAGCGTCGCGACCTGGGTGGGCTTGGCGCTGTTCGAAGTGAAGTACGGCAGGTAGGTCCGGCTGACGCCCAGCGGCTGGGAGGGGTCGCCGCCGACTGTCCCGCTCGCGTCGACGTCCAGCTCGTAGACGCCGTCCGAGCTCAGGTTCAGACTGCTGATCTGGATCACCAGTCTGAACGGTCCACTGGTGGTCGCCCCGGGGGCGAGAGTGCCGAGCTGGGCCGGGGCGGGCGAGCTCAGGACGTTGGCGTCGGTGCTCGGCTGGGGAGTGGTCTCCTGCGCCACCGCGGCGATCGACGAGCGGCCCTCCAACGGGGAGCTGCCCACGGCCACGCCGACCTGCAGCGAGGAAATCGGGCTGGTACCGCTGTTCCTGACGGTGCCGGTGATGGTCACCGTGCCGTTCTGCACCGGGACCGCTGGAGTGATGGAGGTCAGCGAGACCACCGCCGGATACGTCGAGTCGGTGGCGGACGCCTGCTCCACCGTCCCGGAGGCGGCCTTCGCCGGGGCGGGCGTCATGTTCGCCGGACCGATGCTCAGCTGTGCGGCCTCGGCCGCCGGAGCCAGCCCGGTACCACCCATCAGGGTGATGGAGGACGCCAGCAGCACCACGGCGGCACGGCGCAGGTGCCCGGCGGCACCGAAGGGCCTGCGGCGGCCGCTCCGCCCGTTGCCGCGACTTCTGTACTGTGCCGCCTCGCCCACGCGCCCTCGCCGTTCGTTCGTCACCTGCGCCGCTTCCGCCCGCACTTCGCTGTGCTCTACATCCGGCGCTCTGCCCCCGCACGTGCGCTCTGGCATGGTAACGATGTTGGCTGAGAGCGGATGCAGTCGGGCGCGCCCGGATGGACGCACGGGCGCGCCGCCGTCCGCGCGTGTCGCCGGTCACATCGCCAGACGTTATCGGGGCGCGGGGGGTGCTCCGCGCCACGTAGGCTTGTCTGTCGTGCCGAACGCCAATGATCCCAGCTCTGCCCGCCCCGACGACGGGCGCCCCAGCAGCGGTTCCGTCGACGAATCCCTGAGTGCCGCCCAGGCGACCGCTGTCAGCGAGATTCTGGATTCCTATCCGGTCGCGGGCGAGCTCGGTCGACGCTTCCAGGCCGCCGGGTTCCGGCTCGCCCTGGTCGGCGGCTCCGTCCGGGACGCCCTGCTGGGCCGGCTCGGCAACGACCTCGACTTCACCACGGACGCCCGGCCCGAGCAGATCCTCGCGCTGCTGAAGCCCTGGGCCGACGCGATCTGGGACGTCGGCATCGCCTTCGGTACCATCGGGGCACGGAAGAAGGCCCGGCCGGTGGCCGGCGGCGAGATCCGCGACTTCCAGATCGAGATCACCACCTACCGCTCCGAGGCCTACGACCGCGACTCGCGCAAGCCCGAGGTCTCCTACGGCGACTCCATCGAGGAGGACCTGGTCCGCCGCGACTTCACCGTCAACGCGATGGCCGTGGCCCTGCCCGAGGTGGTCTTCGTCGACCCGCACCACGGTCTGGCCGACCTGGCCGCGAAGGTGCTGCGCACCCCGGGCACCCCCGAGGCGTCCTTCTCCGACGACCCGCTGCGGATGATGCGGGCCGCCCGCTTCTCCGCCCAACTGGACTTCACGGTGGCACCCGAGGTGGTCACCGCGATGACGGAGATGGCGGAGCGCATCGACATCGTGTCCGCCGAGCGGGTCCAGGCAGAGCTCAACAAGCTGCTGCTGTCGGACCACCCGCGCCAGGGCCTGCTGCTGCTCGTCGAGACCGGAATCGCCGCCCGGGTACTGCCCGAGCTGCCGGCCCTGCGGCTGGAGCGCGACGAGCACCACCGGCACAAGGACGTCTACGAGCACTCGCTGACCGTCCTGGAACAGGCTGTCGACCTGGAGGAGGACGGCCCGGACCTGGTGCTGCGGCTCGCGGCACTGCTCCACGACATCGGCAAGCCCCGTACCCGGCGCTTCGAGGACGGCGGCGGGGTCTCCTTCCACCACCACGAACTGGTGGGAGCGAAGCTCACCAAGAAGCGGCTGCGGGAGCTGAAGTACTCCAACGACATCATCGCCGACGTGTCGCGGCTGGTGGAACTGCATCTGCGGTTCCACGGCTACGGCACCGGCGAGTGGACCGACTCGGCGGTGCGCCGCTACGTCCGCGACGCCGGTCCGCTGCTCCCCCGGCTGCACAAGCTGACCCGTTCCGACTGCACCACCCGGAACAAGAAGAAGGCCGCAGCGCTCTCGCGCGCCTACGACGGCCTGGAGGAGCGGATCGCACAGCTCCAGCAGCAGGAGGAGCTGGACTCGATCCGTCCCGACCTGGACGGCGAGGAGATCATGGCGATCCTCGGGCTGAAGCCGAGCCGCGAGGTCGGCGAGGCCTACCGGTTCCTGTTGGAGCTGCGGCTGGAGAACGGCCCGATGGAGCGGGAGCGGGCGACGGCCGCGCTGCTGGAGTGGTGGGCCGCGCGCGGGACCACGATTCAGGCCTAGGCGGACTCGGGCCCAGGCGGACTCAGGCCGGGGCAGAAGGGGTGGCGGGCGCGGCGCCGGCGCCGGAGCGGGCGCCGGCGTCGGTGGGGAGGCCGTCGGGCCGCCGGGTCGTCGGCGTGGCGTGGCGCAGCGTCAGCCCGAAGCCCAGCGCCGTCGCGGCGTAGAGCGCGGACGAGACCACGATGACGGTGATCGAGCGGCCGCTGCTCGGCATCAGCGCCGCCGCCACCGCAGCGGCGGCCACCAGCGCCCCGTTGAAGAGGACGTCGTACACCGAGAAGACCCGGCCCCGGTAGGAGTCCCCCACCGAGGTCTGGACGATGGTGTCGGTGCTGATCTTGGCGCCCTGGGCGACCAGGCCCAGCAGGCAGGCCGCGGTGATGATCGGGACCGGGGTGAAGAAGAGCCCCAGGGCCGGGGTCAGTACCGCGGCCAGCACCGAGCAGAGCACCAGCCAGCCGCCGACGCCCACCCGGCGGGTCGCCCAGGGGGTGACCACCGCCGCCGCGAAGTAGCCCGCCGCCGAGGCCGCCAGCGCGGTGCCCAGCCAGCGGATACCCGCGCTCTGGTTGTCCGGGGAGGCGAAGGTGTTCCGGCAGAGCATGAGCAGCAGGACCAGCAGCAGTCCGTAGCAGAACCGCGAGACCGTGACTGCGGCCAGGGCGAAGGCGGCGGGTCGGCAGTTGTGGACGAGTTCCCGCATGCCCGCCAGCAGTCCCTGGGCTGTCTCCGCGATGACCTGGCGCAGCGGCTGCGGGGCCATTGCCCCGTGCACCGGGCCCAGCAGGTCGCGGGACATGGTGCAGGCCGCGAGCGAGGCGCTGCCGTAGCCGATCCCGGCCAGCAGCAGCAGGGCCGCGTTGGCCTCGGTCCCGGCCGGGAGCACCAGCCGGACGACGATGGCGGCGCTGCCGCCCACGGTGCTGGCGATGGTGCCCATGGTCGGGGCGAGGGCGTTGGCGCTCACCAGCAGGTCGTCGGGCACGACCTGGGGGAGCGCCGCGGAGAGGCCGGCCAGGATGAACCGGTTGACGCCGGTCACCAGCAGGGCCGCGGCGAAGAACACCGGTGTCGACACCTGCAGCAGGACCAGCCCGGCGGTCGCCGTGCACAGGACCAGCCGGGTCAGATTGCCGTAGAGCAGGATCTGCCGACGCCGCCAGCGGTCCAGCAGGACACCCGCGAAGGGGCCGAAGAGGCAGAACGGGAGCAGCATGACCGCGAATGCGGAGGCGATGGCTCCCGGGGTCGGCTGCCGCTCCGGCGAGAAGACGACGTAGGAGGCCAGCGAGACCTGGAACACGCCGTCGGAGAGCTGGGAGAGCAGTCGGGTACCGAGGAGGCGGCGGAACCCGGACAGCCCGAGGAGGGCCGCGCCGCGGCCCCGGGGGAGCAGGAGGTCGCCAATGATCGACACCCTCTCAGAGTCCCACGTCAGGCTGTCGATGCCTACGCCGGACCAGCCCTCCGGGGCCCCGGAACGACAAATCCCGCGCCCGGGTCGGCCGCGGAATGTGTGAAGCCCATGCCCCCGTCCCCCTGTTTCACGTGAAACAGGGGGACGGGGGCACGGGCGTCATCCCTGGCGGGATGTCAGCTCGGGCTCAGCGCCGAGCGTTCAGCGCTCGACCTCGCCGCGGATGAACTTCTCCACGGTGTCGCGGGCCTCGTCGTCGAAGTACTGGACCGGCGGGGTCTTCATGAAGTAGCTCGACGCGGACAGGATCGGGCCGCCGATGCCGCGGTCCTTGGCGATCTTCGCGGCGCGCACGGCGTCGATGATCACGCCGGCCGAGTTCGGGGAGTCCCAGACCTCGAGCTTGTACTCCAGGTTCAGCGGCACGTCGCCGAAGGCGCGGCCCTCGAGGCGCACGTACGCCCACTTGCGGTCGTCGAGCCAGGCCACGTAGTCCGACGGGCCGATGTGGACGTTGCGCTCGCCCAGGTCGCGGTCCACGATCTGCGAGGTCACGGCCTGCGTCTTGGAGATCTTCTTCGACTCCAGGCGGTCGCGCTCGAGCATGTTCTTGAAGTCCATGTTGCCGCCGACGTTCAGCTGCATGGTGCGCTCCAGCAGGACACCGCGGTCCTCGAAGAGCTTCGCCAGCACGCGGTGCGTGATGGTCGCGCCGACCTGCGACTTGATGTCGTCACCGACGATCGGCACGCCGGCCTCGGTGAACTTGTCCGCCCACTCCTTGGTGCCGGCGATGAACACCGGGAGGGCGTTCACGAAGGCGACCTTGGCGTCGATGGCGCACTGGGCGTAGAACTTCGCGGCCTGCTCGGAACCGACCGGCAGGTAGCAGACCAGGACGTCGACCTGGCGCTCCTTGAGCACGGCGACGACGTCGACCGGCTCCTCGGAGGACTCCTCGATGGTCTCCCGGTAGTACTTGCCCAGACCGTCCAGCGTCGTGGCCACGCTGCACCGTGACGCCGCTCGGCGGCACGTCGCAGATCTTGATGGTGTTGTTCTCGCTGGCGCCGATGGCGTCGGCCAGGTCGAGGCCGACCTTCTTGGCGTCGACGTCGAACGCGGCGACGAACTTCGACGTCACGGACGTGGTAGTCACCGAACTGCACGTGCATGAGGCCGGGCACGCGGCTCTTCGGGTCAGCGTCCTTGTAGTACTCGACGCCCTGGACAAGCGAGGCGGCGCAGTTGCCCACACCCACGATTGCTACGCGAACCGAACTCATTCCGGCTGCTCCCTGTTGTGATGGTCTCGGAGAAGGTCATTGCGATGATTCAAAACACGTGCTGGCAGTCCCCCTGCCGCCCGCATGCGCGGTCCGCGCCCCCATGAGCGGAAGGCTCACGAGGGGCATCGCTGGACAGCGCGGGGTCAGCGCTCCTGGGAGCGCTCCGGGCGGTCGGGTGGCGCAGCGGAGTGCGCTGCTGCCGGGGTCCTGCCGTCCGAGTTCTGTGGGATGGCACCTGCCGGAGGCGTGGTGCCTGGCGGTCCGATGTCGGGTCCGCGGGCGCTGGTGCGGTTGGCGCGTTCGGTCTCGATCAGCTCGTTGAGCCACCGGACCTCCCGTTCCACCGACTCCAGGCCGTGTCGTTGAAGTTCGAGGGTGTAGCCGTCGAGACGTTCACGGGTGCGGGCGAGCGAGGTGCGCATCCGCTCCATTCGCTCTTCGAGCCGGCTGCGGCGCCCTTCCAGGACGCGCATCCGCACAGCCCGGTCGGTCTGGCCGAAGAAGGCGAAGTGGACACCGAAGTGCTCGTCCTCCCAGGCGTCGGGACCCGAGTCGGCGAGGAGTTCTTCGAAGCGCTGCTTGCCCTCGGGGGTCAGCCGGTAGACGATCTTGGATCGCTTGCCGTTGAGCGCGGTGGCGGGGATGTACTCCGCACCGGTGTTGTCCTCGACCAGGGAGCCCTGGGCCACCAGTCCCTTGAGACAGGGGTAGAGCGTCCCGTACGAGAAGGCACGGAAGGAACCGAGCAGCACGTTGAGACGTTTGCGCAGTTCGTAGCCGTGCATCGGGGAATCGTGCAGCAGGCCGAGGACGGCGAACTCAAGAATGCCGGAGCGCCTGCTCATGCCGTGCTGCCTCCTCTCGCCGGATGTGTATGCAGTCTCGATGTATCGGGCCGATACATCGAGACGATATGCCGACTCCGGGCCAGGGGCAAGGGGCGACCCGGTGAATGTGATCACAAGCGCCTGTGCCGCCCCTTCGGGAGGGGTGGTCGGCAGCGGCTGGTCGTGGCTTTCCTAAGGATCTGCGGCCAATATGCCCTTAATGAAGTGAAGAGTCCGTTTAGCTCCCCCCATCTGCTGCGTACTCTGTCGGCTATGCAGAAAGCCGGGAACCGAAGTGACGTATGGGGCGTCCTCGTCCTCGGTGCAGTACGGCCGCTTCGGCCGGAGCCCCGGGGGACCCGTGCGAGAACTACTCGTTCTGCCACGGATCGAATGTGGACCACCGCCTTCAGGCCCGAGGGCCTGTCCGAGGAGCAGCTGGAAGCATGAGCGAACATCGGCGAAAGCAGCAGTCGGGGCGGGGCGACTCGCCCGCCGGCGGCGGAGACCCCCAGGGCAGTAGGCGAGCGGCGCCCAGCGGGTCGCAGGCACCCGGCGGCCCGCCGGGGCAGCGGCGGACCGCGCGTCCGCAGGGCCCCGCGCCCTCGACCGAGCCCAGGCTGACCCGCGCCGAGATGCGCAAGGCCGCCCAGTCCAAGGGCCGACGCGGTGGTGCCCAGGCCGCCAACGGCTCGGTCGCCGGCGGACGCCGGGGCGGCGGACGCGGTCCGAGCGGCCCCAAGCCGAAGCGCTTCCTGGACTACCCCCGCTGGGGCAAGCGCGGCGTGTGGCGCTGGCTGCCCTCGTGGAAGCAGATCCTCAGCGGCTTCCTCCTGGTCACCGCGAGCGTGGTCGGCCTGATCGGCTACGCCTACGCGAAGACGACCGTGCCCAGCCCCAACTCGATCACCGCGATGCAGAGCAACACCTACTACTGGGCCGACGGCACCGAGATGGCCCGGCGCGGTGCCTACTACCGGCAGAACGTGCCGCTGACGCAGGTTCCGGTACAGGTGCAGAACGACTTCCTGGCTGCCGAGAACGCCAGCTTCTGGACCGACTCCGGGGTCGACCCGCAGGGCATCCTGCGCGCCATCTACCACATGGCCCAGGGCGGGGAGGTGCAGTCGGGTTCGACCATCACCCAGCAGTGGATCAAGAACACCCGGCTGAGCCAGAGCCAGACGGTCAGCCGTAAGTTCCAAGAGATCCTGATGTCGATCAAGGTCGGCACCACCACCTCCAAGTCGACCATCCTCGACGGCTACCTCAACACCAGCTACTTCGGCCGCGGCGCCTACGGGATAGACGCGGCCGCCGAGACCTACTACGGCGTCAGCGTCGACAAGCTCAGCATCAGTCAGGGCGCCTTCCTGACCGCGCTGGTCAACGGACCCAGCCTGTACGACCCCTACGCCTCCGGCGGGACCACGCCCGACCCGACCATCCTGGCGAACGCCAAGGCCCGTTGGACGTACGTGCTCCAGCGGATGGGTGACGACAAGTTCATCCCCGTGGCCCAGGCGCAGTCCCTGCTCGCCGCCGGCTTCCCGATGCCGGAGAAGCCCTCCAGCGACCCGAGCGACAGCGGCTACATCGGCTACCTGGTCACCCTCGCCAACAACAACCTGCTGCGCTCCGGAGTGACCCAGCAGCAGCTCGACAACGGCGGCTACGCGATCACCACGACCTTCGTGAAGAAGGACATGGACGACATGAAGGCGGCCGTCAACAGCCAGCTGCTGAACGTCGTCAAGCCCCAGCTCGGCCAGATGGTCAAGAACACCTCGGACACCACCAGCCCCGACTACATGAAGAGCTATCCGGTCAACGCCTGGCTCCATGTCGGCGGCGCCTCGGTGGTGCCCGGGAACGGCGCGGTCACCGCCATCTACGGCGGGCCCGACTACATGCAGCAGGCAACCGACGACGCCGACAACCCGGGCATCCTGGTCGGCTCGACCTTCAAGGCCTTCGTGCTGGCGGCGGCGCTGGAGTACGGCGTCCAGGACGGCGGGGCCGGCAGCACCACCGCGCCGGGGACACCGGTCTCACTGAACTCGCTCTACAACGGCGACAACAACCGGGTGATCCTCAATCCGGACGGGACCCCCTGGCTCCAGCCGAACGGCAAGGACTGGGTGCAGCCCAACGACGACAACACCCTCTACGGACCGATCAACCTGAAGACGGCCATGGCGCAGTCGGTGAACACCGTCTACGTCCAGCTCGGCATGAACGTGGGCATGGCCAAGGTCCAGCAGGCCGCGATCCAGGCCGGGCTCAGCCCGAGCACCAACTGGGGCGCGCTGACCCCGTCCTTCGCGCTCGGCACCTCGACTCCCGGGCCGATCCGGATGGCGGCCGCCTACGCGACCTTCGCCAACTCCGGTGTCGAGTACGACCCCTACGAGGTGGACCACTACACCTACAACGGGCAGACGGTCTCCCTGAAGACCAAGGCCAAGTACGCGTTCAGCCCGCAGGTGGCGGACTCGGTGCTGACCGCGCTCAAGGCGGTGACCTCCTCCACCGGTACCGGTTCCCGGGCCGGGGAGCTGGGCTGGGACGTGGCCGGCAAGACCGGTACCACCGACTCCTACAAGTCGGCGTGGTTCGTCGGCTTCACCAAGACGCTCTCCACCGCGATCGCCCTGTTCGACCAGAACCCGAAGACCTACACCTTCGAGCCGCTGATCGGCCTGGACAACATGCAGAACGTCTACGGCGCCGACTTCCCGACGGAGATCTGGGTGGCCTATATGAAGGCCGCACTGGGGGGGACCAGCCCGGTCTCGCTGCCGAGCGACCCGAACTACGGCACGGTGCAGAACGAGCCCGGCGTGTCGGCCTCGCCGAGCGCCAGTGCGCCCCCCAGCGCCCCCGCCTCGCACTCCGCGCCCCCGTCGCACTCCGCGCCGCCGTCGCCCTCGCTGACCCCGTCGACCCCGTCCTCGCCCTCGCCCTCGGACAGCAGCACCGGGCCGTGCACGCCGGCGCAGCAGTTCCTGACCGGGTGCACGCCCCCGCCGACCACGAGCGACAGTCCGAGTTCGACGGATTCCTCCTCACCGCCCTGGGGCCACGGCAACAACGGGGGCGGCAACCCCGGCGGCTGACCCCGTCCGGTCCGCCCCGGCGGACCGCAGCACGGCCCCGGCGCACCCCGCTCCTCGGAGCGCGGCGCGCCGGGGCCGCTGCCGTTGCCGGGCCGCCGCCGAGGCAGCCGGGTGGTCGCGGAACCGGACAGTTGGGCCGTACCGGGCAGCATCGCGGAGGCAACTGCCGGGTGCACGGCTCGTTGCTCAGGATCGTGCGGCAGTATGTGCGCCATGACGTCGCGCGCACTGCCCACTCCCCCACCAGAGGACACCGTCGTCGTCCCCGCGGACGAGGATCCGGTGGCTGCCGCGGGCAGCGAGATCATCGGCGGTGCGCCGGGACGGCGGGCGCTGCTCGGCGTCGGCTGGTGGACGGCGGCCAGGGTCCTGGCGATCCTCACCATCGTCGTCTTCGCCCTGGGGATGGTGCAGAAGATCCCCTGCTACGACAGCGGCTGGTTCTACGGCGCGACCGCCCAGTACGACCACGCCTGCTACAGCGACATCCCGCACCTGTTCACCCTGCGGGGCTTCTCCATCGGCAACTTCCCGTACCTGGACCGGCTGCCGGACTCCACCGACCCGAACATGCAGTACCTGGAGTACCCGGTGCTGACCGGGCTCTTCATGTGGTTCGCCACCCAGCTCACGCCGACCGGCGGCACCGACATGCAGCGGGAGCAGATCTTCTGGCTGGTCAACTCCGGGATGCTGATGGTCTGTGCGGTGGTCGCCGTGATCGCGGTGATGCGCACCCACCGTCGTCGGCCGTGGGACGCGCTGCTGTTCGCCATCGCCCCGGTGCTCGCCCTGGACTCGACCATCAACTGGGACCTGCTGGCGGTCGCCCTGACCGCGGTGGCCATGGCCTGCTGGTCGCGGAGGCGGCTGGTACTGGCCGGTGCGTTCATCGGGCTGGCCACGGCGGCCAAGCTCTACCCGGTCTTCCTGCTCGGCCCGCTGCTGGTGCTCTGCCTCCGGGCCGGCCGGATGCGCGAGTTCGGCCGGGCCTTCGCCGCGGCGCTGGTGGCCTGGTTGATCGTGGACCTGCCGTTCATGCTGCTCAACTTCAAGGGCTGGGCCACCTTCTACACCTTCAGCGAGCTGCGCGGCATCGACTACGGCTCGTTCTGGCTGATCCTCTCCCAGAACGGGTGGATCAACCCCAGTACCGCCCAGGTGAACATCATGGTGGCGCTGATGCTGGCGCTCTGCTGCCTCGGCATCGCCTGGCTGGCCTTCGCGGCCCAGCGCCGCCCGCGCTTCGCCCAGTTGGCCTTCCTGGTGATAGCCGCCTTCGTGCTCACCAACAAGGTCTACTCGCCCCAGTACGTGCTCTGGCTCACCCCGCTCGCCGTGCTGGCCCGTCCCCGCTGGCGGGACTTCCTGGTGTGGCAGGCCTGCGAGGTCCTCTACTTCCTGGGCATCTGGTACAACTTCGCCTACACCTCCAGCCCGCAGCAGAAGGGTCTGCCGACGGACTGGTACCACGGCGCGATCATGATCCACATTCTCGGGACGCTCTACCTCTGCGTGCTGATCGTCCGTGACGTGTTGCTCCCCGAGTACGACGTCGTCCGCTGGGACGGCAGCGACGACCCCTCGGGCGGGGTGCTGGACGGGGCCGAGGACGTCTTCGTCGTCGGCCCGACGCGCTTCGAGGACGAGCAGCACGGGGCTGTGGAAATCGAGGAAGAACCCGTGGTACCACCGGTGTAGTGCTGTGGATAAGTCAGTGCGGGCCTGTGGACAAGGAGTTGTCCACAGGCCCGCTGCTGTTGCTGCCAAAAGTGCCCGGTCCGGCCGGAGTTGGGTCAGCTGCGCTCGACGATGCGGTCGAAGAGGGTGGTCGTGTGCCGCAGGGTCGCCTTCAACTCCTCGCCCACCTCGGGCGGGTTGACCTCGCCGGGGACCCACAGCATGGAGACCTGCATGTGCGGGGGCTCGGCGAAGGCCAGCTTGCTGCCCTTCCAACTGAACGGCGAGGCTGTGCGGTTGAGGGTGGCCAGGCCGGCCCGGGCGAGGTTCTTGGCCCGGGGGGTGATCCCCGACATGTTCTTCGGGGCCTCCAGGCCGACGCCGTGGGCGGTGCCGCCGGCCACCACGACCAGATGGCCGTCGCTGCCGATGCGGTGCTGCCGGTAGCCGTAGCGGTCGCCCTTGGCCATTTGGTGGACGTCCATCACGGTGCCCCGGCAGTCGATGGCCTGGTGGTCGCCGAGCCACAGCTGGGTGCCGATACGGGCCCGGAAGTGGATGTCCGGGTAGCGCCGGGACAGTTCGACGACCTCGGCCGAGCGGAGGTGGCTGACGAACATCCGGCGCAGCGGCAGCCGCTCCGCACGCAGCCGCTCGACCCAGGCGACGGTCTCGGCGAGCGGGTCGACGCCGTCGGGCCGGTCCATCGGCAGGTGCACCGCGAAGCCCTCGACCCGGACGTCGTCGATCGCCGCGCGCAGCTTCGGCAGGTCCTCGGGGTTGATCCCGTGCCGCCGCATCCCGGTCATGCACTCGATGATCACGCGCGCGCCGACCAGCCCGCGCACGTCGCGCACGCTGGCCACGGTGCGGATCACCCGGTTCGGCAGCGGCACCGGGTCCTCGCCGATCCGGTACGGGGTGAGGACGATCAGGTCCTTGCCGAAGTAGTCCTTGACCTCGGCGGCCTCGTAGGCCGTGCCGACGGCGAGCACGTCCGCGTTCTGGCGGCTGGCCTCGTCGGCCAGGCGCAGGTTGCGGAAGCCGTAGCCGTTGCCCTTGGCGACCGGGACCAGGCCGGGGAAGGACTCGATCACGGAGCGCTGGTGGGCACGCCAGCGGTGGGTGTCCACGTACAGAGTGAGCGCCATGGGATGAGGCCTTCCGGGAAGCGGGGAGCAGGGTGGGGGACGGAGGTGCCCGCCGGGCTCAGCGGCGGTTCATGTACATGTCGAGCGCCTTGTGCAGCAGCTTGTTGAGCGGGAAGTCCCACTCGCCGAGGTACTCGGCGGCCTGGCCGCCCGTCCCGACCTTGAACCGGATCAGGCCGAACAGGTGGTCCGACTCGTCCAGGGTGTCACTGATGCCCCGCAGGTCGTAGACGGTCGCACCGAGGGCGTAGGCGTCGCGCAGCATCCGCCACTGGATCGCGTTGTTCGGCTGGACCTCGCGCTTGTGGACGGTCGAGGCCCCGTACGAGTACCAGACGTGCTCGCCCACGGTGATCATCGTCGTCCCGGCCAGCGCGTCGCCCTCGTGGTAGGCCAGGTACAGCCGCATCCGGTTGGGGTCCTCGTTGACCAGCGCGGTCCACTGGCGCTGGAAGTAGGACAGCGGACGCGGGATGAAGTGGTCGCGCTCGGCCGTCTCCAGGTAGAGCTGGTGGAAGACCGGCAGGTCGTCGTAGCCGCCCTGGACGATCTCCACGCCTGCCTTCTCGGCCTTCTTGATGTTGCGCCGCCACAGCTGGTTGAAGCCCTTGAGGACGTCGTCCAGCGAGCGGTTGGCCAGCGGCACCTGGTAGACGTAGCGCGGCTGGACGTCGCCGAAGCCGGCCCCGGCGTCCTCGCCCTGCTGCCAGCCCATCCGGCGCAGCCGGTCGGCGGTGTCGATGGCCCGCGGCTCGTACCAGTCGGCCTCGATGTCGCGGAGCCGCTTGGCCTCCTTGCCGGCGATCGCGTTCTTGATGCTCTCGGCCTGCCAGCGGCGGATTATCACCGGCGGGCCCATCTTCACGGTGAACGCGCCCTGCGACTTCAGGTGCGCCAGCATCGGCTCCAGCCAGCGGTCCAGCGCCGGGTCGAACCAGTCGATGACCGGGCCCTCGGGCAGGTAGGCCAGGTACCGCTTGAGCTTGGGGATCTGCCGGTAGAGGACGAGCCCGGCGCCCACGATCGCGCCCCGGTCGTCGAACCAGCCGATGCTCTCGGAACGCCACTCGGCCTTGACGTCGCCCCAACTGGGGACCTGCATGTGGCTGGCGGAGGGCAGGCTCCTGATGAAGGCCAGGTGCTCCTCCCGGCTGATGGTCCTCAGGCGCAGGCTCATATGGGGGTGCTCCTCGGGCGTCAGGTCGCGTCAAGCGCGAAGCCTACTGCCCAGGTGGAGCGCCCCCATAGAGACGTCCCGGTCGGACGCGCCGCGGGCCGGTGCGGGCGGCCCGGTGACGCGTCCGAACGGGGGAGGTCGGCGACGGCGTCAGGAGCCGAACACGCCACCGAGCAGTCCGCCGTGGGCGATGCCGATGCCGAGGCCGACGGCGGCGGCGACGCCCCCGATCACCAGCAGGAAGCGCTCGGCGGTGGTGATCGAGATGTACTGGCCCCAGGCGGCGGTCAGCACGCCGAACAGACCGGTCCACGAGGCCAGCAGATGCAGGCCGCGGAACATGCAGGTGGCGATGGCGATGGCGCCGAGCACGACGGTGATTCCGGCGAGGGTGTTCTGCAGCGGGTGCGCCTGCCCGTCGCTGTGCTCGACCGAGAAGCTGGTGTAGGACTTTCCGTGGTGGGCCTGGGTCTGGGACTGCCCGATGGGTTGGGCCATGGAACCCGCCTCCTTGGGGAGGTTGGGCGCACGCGGCGGTCGGCTGCCGCTGAGCGCGGGCTGGGCCGTGGGCCGGGGGCGGCCGTACGGCCTCGGGTGCGGTGGCGCACCGTAGTACAACACCTACCTGATGTCTCCAGATTGCGGCGACTCGGGGACGGATTTCAAGACCCCATTCGAGTGCCTGTAGGCTTGACCGTCTGCACCGGTGTGGCGCGGGTTCTTCGCTGGCGTGACGATGCGGTTCGCTGCTCGTTTGTCAGTGCCGACCACTACTGTTGCGACGCGTCTCAAAAACCCTCCTGCCACGGAAAGACCGTGGCCGCTGAGTCCAGAGGAGGTGGGTTCCACATGCGTCATTACGAGGTCATGGTGATCCTCGACCCTGAGGTCGAGGAGCGCGCTGTCTCCCCCCTGATCGAGAACTTCCTCAATGTCGTCCGCACCGGCGGCGGCAGCGTGGAGAAGGTCGACACCTGGGGTCGTCGTCGCCTGTCGTACGAGATCAACAAGAAGTCCGAGGGCATCTACTCGGTGATCGACCTCAAGGCTGAGCCTGCGGTCGTCAAGGAGCTCGACCGGCAGCTCAACCTGAGCGAGCAGGTCCTCCGCACCAAGGTGCTCCGCCCGGACACCCACTGAGGCATTTCCAAGTACCTCGCTCCGAGGTACTGCACTGCCCGGCCGTCCGTACGGCCGAGGCGGTGAGCACTGTTGAACGGAACCGCTCCCACCGAGAGGTCGATCACCACCATGGCAGGCGAGACCGTCATCACTCTTGTCGGCAACCTCGTCGACGACCCCGAGCTGCGTTTCACGCCGTCGGGTGCGGCCGTCGCGAAGTTCCGCATCGCGTCAACTCCTCGCACGTTCGACCGTCAGACGAACGAGTGGAAGGACGGCGAGAGCCTCTTCCTCACGTGCAACGTCTGGCGTCAGCCGGCGGAGAACTGCGCTGAGACGCTGCAGCGCGGTATGCGCGTCATCGTCCAGGGCCGTCTGCGCCAGCGCACGTACGAGACCAAAGAGGGCGAGAAGCGGACTGTCTTCGAGGTCGAGGTCGACGAGGTCGGCCCGTCGCTGCGCTCCGCCACCGCGAAGGTCACCAAGGCCCAGCGGTCCGGCGGTCAGGGCGGCCCGGGCGGTGGCTTCGGCGGCAACGGCGGCGGTGGCTTCGGCGGCGGCGGCGGCCAGCAGGGCGGGAGCGGTGGTGGCTGGGGTGGAAACTCCGGCGGCGGCCAGTCCGGCCCGTCCGACGACCCCTGGGCGTCCAGCGCCCCGGCGTCCGGCGGACAGCAGGGCGGCGGCGGTGGCGGCTGGGGTGCCCCGGCCGGCGGCGGATTCTCCGACGAGCCTCCGTTCTAGCAGTGTGCTGGACCTTCCCCGCAGGGGCGGGTCCGCTCAGACTTGATCCCGTGCGACCCGGTCCGACCCGCGAGAGCGGGAACGGCCGGATCGTGAACACCAGTTGGAGTACATGATGGCGAAGCCGCCTGTACGCAAGCCTAAGAAGAAGGTTTGCGTCTTCTGCAAGGACAAGATCTCCTACGTCGACTACAAGGACACGAACTTGCTCCGCAAGTTCATCTCCGACCGTGGGAAGATCCGCGCGCGCCGGGTCACCGGCAACTGCACCCAGCACCAGCGCGACGTGGCCACGGCTGTGAAGAACAGCCGCGAGGTCGCTCTGCTGCCCTACACCTCGACCGCTCGCTGATTAGGAGGGTGACCGAATAATGAAGATCATCCTCACGAACGAGGTCTCCGGCCTCGGTACCGCCGGCGACATCGTCGAGGTCAAGGACGGTTACGCCCGCAACTACCTGGTCCCGCGTGGCTTCGCCATCCGCTGGACCAAGGGCGGGCAGAAGGATGTGGACGCGATCCGTCGCGCCCGCAAGATCCACGAGATCCAGACCCTGGAGCAGGCCAACGAGGTCAAGGGCAAGCTCGAGGGCCTGGCGGTCAAGCTCGCCGTGCGCGCGGGCGACGCCGGCCGCCTCTTCGGCTCGGTGACCCCGAGCGACGTCGTCGACGCCATCAAGGCCGTCGACGGGCCGCTGGTCGACAAGCGCCGGGTCGAGATCGGCTCGCCGATCAAGACCACGGGTGCCCACACGGTCACCGTCAAGCTGCACTCCGACGTGGTCGCCAAGATCAACGTCAACGTTGTCGCTGCCTGACGCGTCACGCATCTCGCACCACCTGGAAGGCCGGTCCCCTCGGGGGCCGGCCTTTCGGCGTACCCGCTCCCGGTGTACTCAGCGGCCGGGATGAGTAGCACGCTGAGCACCCGTGCGCATTCGCCCGCTGGCGCGGTCCCCCAGGATGGGAGGGTACTCGCCGGTAACTTAGTGCAGGTTCCCAGAGCGGAGCTCTCCCATGACCATCCGGGTCACCAAGGTGACCGACCCCTCCGACCTGCGGGAGTTCTGTGAGCTCCCGCTCCGGCTGCACCCGCCCGGGCTCTACGTCCCGGTGCCCGAGCGGCGGATCCGGTCCTGGTACGCCGGGACCGGTGCGCAGCGCCGCTACGGCGCGGTGGACCTCTACCTCGCCCGTGACGAGCACGGGCGGACCGTCGGCCGGACCTGTCTGCACCGCAACGGCGCG
This sequence comes from uncultured Actinomycetota bacterium, assembly GCA_963743515.1. Taxonomy (GTDB): domain Bacteria; phylum Actinomycetota; class Actinomycetes; order Streptomycetales; family Streptomycetaceae; genus Streptacidiphilus. Next base: position 8,339 of record CAVUQN010000016.1, on the reverse strand, counting down.
CTGGAGGCCCGGATCGGCCGCAGCGTCCAACTGTTCGGCCTCACCGAGTTCGCGGACCGCCGGACCGACCGCCAGGGTGCGCTGGACGACCCGGGCAAGGAACTGCTCGACCTGGCCGAGCAGGCCGGTGCGGTCAGCGGCTGCGACCTGGTGCTCGGCCCGGTCGAACGGTTGCCGGACCAGTCACCCGGGGTGCTCACCTCGGGATTCGACCAGCGCGGCGTCAGCGGTGGCGGCTGGAGCCCGACCCACTACCGAGCCGCCTACGAACGTCACGGCTTCACCCGGCGCTGGCCGGGGCAGACCTGGATCTGCGAGGGGCTGACCGAGTACGGCCGGCTCACTCCGGAGAAGTCCTTCCCCTTCGACGACCGGCGGCTGCTGCGGGAGCAGCTCACCGTCCACTGCGGCCGGGACCGGGGCCGCTCCGTGCGGCGGCTGCTGCCGACGCTGCACGGCATCCTCAACGCCTCCGCCGAGCGGCAGGAACACCGCACCGAGGTCTCGGCCGATGACTTCGCGGAGCGGGCGAGCGAGCTGCGGCAGGTCCTGGACCACCGGCTGCTGCTGTGGCTGGAGCGGTCGGGGGTCCCGGTGGCCTTCGTGCTGGCGGTGCCGGACGTCTCGCCGTACCTGGTCGAGCACCGGGGCCGGCTCGGCCGGGCCGGAGCGCTGCGGCTGCGGGTCGGCCGGGCCCGCCGCCGGTCCGAGGCGGTGCTGGTGGCGATGGGGACGCTGCCGGAGTGGCAGGGCCGGGGCTACCAGACGCTGCTGGCCCGGGAGCTGTACCGGAACCTGGTCGCGGCCGGGTACGAGGTGCTGCGCGGCTCCCGGGTGCCGCTCGGGGACGCGGCGGCGGAGTCCACGTACCGGGGGATGGGCGGCCGTCCGCTCCACGGGACGGCCTTCTACCAGCGCCGGCTGCGGGTCTGACCGGGGCCGGCCGGGTCCGAGCAGGTCCGACCGGGGTCAGGCGCGGACCGCGCCGGTGACCAGCCAGGCCCCGGTACGGGCCCGGGCGCCGAGGGAGAGCAGCCGGACGACCATGCACAGGTCGATGGCGATCCACAGCGCGACCAGGCTCCCGCCGGCGACGGTCACCACGACCGAGGTGTAGACGACGAGGGTCCCCAGCATCGCCCAGGCGAGGTAGGGGCCGTCGCCGGCCCCCATCAGCACGCCGTCCAGTACGAAGACCGCGCCGCAGACCGGCTGGCCGAGGGCGGCGACCAGCAACGCGGCGTCGAGCTGGTGCCGGACTGCCGGGTCCTCGGTGAAGAGCGGCAGGTACAGGGGGCGGGTGAGCAGCAGCAGGGCGCCCAGGACGATGCCCGCGCCCACCCCCCACTCGACCATCCGCCGGGTCGCCATCCGGGCACCGGTCGCGTTCCCCGCGCCGAGGTAGCGGCCGATGATGGCCTGTCCGGCGATGGCGATGGCGTCCAGGGCGAAGGCCAGGAAGCCCCAGAGCGACATGGCTATCTGGTGGGCGGCCATCGAGGTGTTGCCGAGCCGGGCGGCGACGGCGGTGGCGATCAGCAGGATGGCGCGCAGGCTGAGGGTGCGGACCAGCAGCGGGGCGCCGGCGGTGGCGCAGGCCCGGATGCCGGCCAGGTCGGGGCGCAGCCCCGCCCCGGTCCGCCGGGCGCCGCGGACCACCACGACCAGGTAGGCCGCGGCCATGCCCCACTGGGCGACGACGGTGCCCAGCGCCGAGCCGGCGATGCCGAGCCCGGCGCCGAACACCAGCAGCAGGTTGAGCACCAGGTTGGCGGAGAAGCCGGTGATCGCGACCAGCAGCGGGGTCCGGGTGTCCTGGAGCCCGCGCAGCACGCCGGTGGCGGCCATCACGGCCAGCATCGCGGGTATGCCCAGGGCGCTGATCCGCAGATAGGTGATCGCGTAGGGGGCGGCCGTGGCGGACGCCCCGAACAGGTGGACCAGCGTGGGCGCGAGCGGGACGGCCAGGCCGACCACCGGGACCGAGAGGATCAGCGCCAGCCAGATGCCGTCGATGCCCTGCTGGATCGCGGCCTGCTGGTCGCCGGAGCCGACCCGGCGGGCGACGGCGGCGGTGGTGGCGTAGGCGAGGAAGATGAAAACGTTGACCAGCGTGGTGAGCATCGCGGCGGAGATGCCGAGCCCCGCGAGCTGCGCCGTGCCCAGGTGTCCGATGATCGCGGAGTCGGCCATCAGGAAGAGCGGTTCGGCGATCAGGGCGCCGAAGGCGGGGATCGCCAGGGCGAGGATCTCCCGATCATGGCCGCTGCGAGCGGTGGGGGCTGTGGGAGATCTCATGATCCTACCGTAGTCATCCACAAGTAAGTACTGCAAGGTGGAACTGATCATTACATTTCACTGCGGCCCGTAGCGGGTCGCGCACCCCTGGTCGTGGACTTCGCAGGCTTCGTGAAGTTTTTCTCACGCGGGTGTCCAGGGAGGAGTTATAGCAGGTCAGGGCGGTGCTTGTGGGTGGACTGGCGGGTTGTCCACAGGTTGTCCCCCGCGTCGTGCACAGCTTCGGGGCAGTTCTCCACAGAGCTTGCCCGTTCATCCACACCCCCTGTGGATAACCGCCTTGGACGGCGGGCGTTTTCCCCCTTAGCGTGGGCGGTCTGCCGACGCGCCGCACCTGCGCGCAGGGAACCGTTTTGTCAGAGCGGTGCCGTATAGAAGAGGTGACGCGAGCGCCCTCCCCGGGCGCTCGCGTGGAACGACCAGCAGGGCCGGCACGGGAGGCGCACGATGGGCGAGGCATACGGGACGACCCCGGTCAGGGGTACGCGATGAGCGACGTTCCGTACGACGACCACGACGACGTGCCGCCGCCCGACGACGAGTGGCCGCCCCCGCCCGAGCCCGGCGGCGCCGGAGACCGACTGCCCTTCAAGCGGGCCGGCGGCGGGAACGGCGGCGGGGGCTCGGCGGACCGTTCCTCCTACGGCTCCTCCGGTAACGGCGGGGGTGGCGGCGGCCGCGGCCGCGGCGGCGACGGCTACGAGGACAAGGCCGCGGCCGGCTACGAGCGGGTCCCGCCGCAGGACCTGGCCGCCGAGCAGTCCGTCCTCGGCGGCATGCTGCTGTCCAAGGACGCCATCGCCGACGTCGTCGAGGTCATCAAGCCCGCCGACTACTACCGCCCTGCCCATGAGCTGATCCATGGCGCGATCCTCGACCTCTACGCCCGCGGCGAACCGGCCGACCCGATCACCGTCGCCAGCGAGCTGGTCAAGCGCGGCGAGATCACCCGCGTCGGCGGTCCCTCCTATCTCCACACCCTGGTCAACTCCGTCCCCACGGCCGCCAACGCCGAGTACTACGCCGAGATCGTGCACGAGCGCGCGGTGCTGCGTCGGCTGGTCGAGGCGGGCACCCGGATCGCCCAGATGGGATACGCCGCCGAGGGCGATGTCGACGAGATCGTCAACGCCGCCCAGGCGGAGATCTACGCCGTCACCGAGCAGCGCACCAACGAGGACTACGCGCCGCTCGGCGACATCATGGAGGGCGCCCTCGACGAGATCGAGTCGATCGGTTCGCGCAGCGGCCAGATGTCCGGCGTCCCCACCGGCTTCGCCGACCTCGACGCCCTGACCAACGGCCTCCACCCGGGTCAGATGATCGTCGTCGCGGCCCGTCCCGCCATGGGAAAGTCGACTCTGGCCCTGGACTTCGCCCGGTCCTGCTCGGTGAAGCACAAGATCCCGAGCGTGTTCTTCTCGCTGGAGATGGGCCGCAACGAGATCGCCATGCGCCTGCTCTCGGCCGAGGCCCGGGTGGCGCTGCACCACATGCGCTCCGGGAACATGACCGATGAGGACTGGACCCGGCTGGCCCGGCGGATGCCGGAACTGAACGACGCCCCGCTCTACATCGACGACTCCCCCAACCTGTCGATGATGGAGATCCGGGCCAAGTGCCGGCGGCTCAAGCAGCGGAATGACCTGCGCCTGGTCGTCATCGACTACCTCCAGCTGATGCAGGCGGGTGGCTCGCGCCGACCGGAGAGCCGGCAGCAGGAGGTCTCCGAGATGTCGCGAAACCTCAAGCTGCTCGCGAAGGAGCTGGAACTCCCGGTCATCGCGCTGTCCCAGCTGAACCGTGGCCCAGAACAGCGCACCGACAAGCGCCCCATGGTGTCCGACCTGCGCGAATCCGGCAGCATCGAGCAGGATGCCGACATGGTCATCCTGCTGCACCGCGAGGACGCCTACGAGAAGGAGTCGCCGCGCGCCGGCGAGGCGGACCTGATTGTGGCCAAGCACCGCAACGGACCCACGGCGACCATCACCGTGGCCTTCCAGGGCCACTACTCGCGCTTCGTGGACATGGCGCAGAGCTGACGCCGGCTGTTGTAGGTTCTCAAATCCCGTGTCATTTTCTCAGTCGCTATGTCATGTGACTGACCGATCTGACACGGGATTGAGAATCGCTGGCCAATCCCATCACTCGTTCGGGTGTGGCCTTGCTTCAGGTCCGGCGTGGACGCCTCGCGCGGATGCGAACGTAGCGTTCGCAGAGGGGGCTGCCGACGATCCGGGTGGGACTCCAGCGCGACCCGTCGGCAAGATGAACCTCGGCATCGACGTTGCAGACCTCCTCGATCGCCTCGTCCGGTTCCACGAGGAAGAGCACCTGGAAGCCGGCGGCCCGAATCCGGTAGTAGGGAGCCTCCCAGCCGGCATCAGAAGCCCGACCCTCAGACGCCGGGCCCGCTGTTGCGACATCGACGCCGTCACTGAAGCTCCTCACCCGGCGGTATGAAGGCGTCGGCGCTGTCGGCGTCCTCCACATGCCCCTGAGCATCGACCGTGATGGCAGTCGCCCGGCCCTGCGAAGTGATCAACCAGGCCAGCACCTGCTCCGTGAGAGGTGATCCACCCGGCCCTTCATCCGTCCAGTGTGCCCGCCATCCCCCACCGGGTATCGCGGCAACGACCTGCTCGGCCCGCTCCAAGTGGGAGAAGTCCACGTAGTCCGTGACCTGGCGCAGTGCCCCTCGCTGCGGGTCGACCACCAAGGCTGTCCCGGTTGCGGGATCCCATCCCTCCACACGCACCATGCGACCGATCTCGGTCTCAGTGCCATTGAAGATGGCGGTCCATCCGGTCTGATTGAAGTATCGGAGTTGCATGGCGTCATGATCCCGGAGGTCCGGCGACCTGCTCGACCTCCGTGTCGTGGAAGCCGTGGTTATCAAGAAGCCGGCAGGCCGGTGATGCTGATGACAAAGACCCGACGGACCGTGGAAGCGGACCCAGACATTCCTGTAGGGCTCACGGAGCTTGTGACCGACCGGCGGGCAGCCGGGCCAGCATTGCTGCCACAGATCCGTCAGAAGCACCGGCACATCTCCAGTCGGTGGAGCCGCGACTGGCTCCCCAAGCAGGGGAGGCCGCCGAGTAGGCGGGAGAGAGCGCGGTCAGTGGATTGATGCTTTTCTATGCTGGTGCCCACGTTCACTCGTCGGGGGACTCCGCTGCCAGTGGGATACCGCACCGCCAGCAGTCGTTCGCGTGGTCGTCCTGGCAGACGTAGCCGATGCCACCTTCCACGCACCATTCGGCGGCCTCCTCGGACAACAGGTCGGGCCCGGCATGGAGCAGCCGACGAAATTCCGTGGTGTCCGCAATGTCGGCCGGGCGGTTGGTGAACCACTCGTCGAACCAAGGCTCGTCCCGGTGCATGTGCCAGTGCGCATTCTCCCGGTCGTCGACAGCCGTAAGGAACCGATCAACGATGCGCCCCCAACTGGGTGCTCCGAACCAGCCGTTGTCGAACGCGCAGAAGAATTCGATCAGGGTTCGCAGGCCGAACTCCTTCTCGCGAAGGCGGTACGTTCGACCCCAACCGATCGCGCCCTGTGCCATCTCCGCGAGCTCTTCTCGCGGATCAACGTCGTGCGCCGGGTCGTCAGGGTTGTGGCAGGCCAGCCCGAGCTCGAGCACGGACTGCCCGGTCGGTAGAACCCGAGACGGGTTGACGATCGCGAGACCGACAGCGATCCAGTCGACATGGTCGAACGTCAGCATCGAGCGCACGATTCGGGTGGTTGCCGCGTTGATCCGCATCATCGTGCCGTCGTGCAGCGGACTCTTTCCGGCATGCCAGTTCTCGACGGGTGTGTTGCGCCACAGGGAGAGTGTGATGCGGGTGGCGGCGAGCCACAGCAGCGCGTCGTCGTCAAGGTGCCCGAACCGGTCGGCACACTCCTGGGCGCCGTAGCGGATCAACTCTCGCGGGTTCGGCCGCGTGTGGCTGTCAGCCTCTTCAGGCACGTACTCGTAGTCGCCGGCGTACTCGTCGAGGATCTCGCTCAACTCGGCTGCGCTGTAAGCCTCGCTGTACTCGGAGCCGTCCGGCCCCTCGACGGTGTACATGTCGTGGTCCCATGACACATACACGTCGTCCCAGAGCACGACGTCGTCGCACTCGATGGCGCTATCCGTCACAACCGGCCTGATGGTGATCGGCGCAGTACGCCCGTCGGTTCGCTCGCCGTCCTTCTTGGCGGCCCATGCGGTGATGATCCCGAGCGGCTTCGGAAGGAGAGGGCCGACCTCGGTGATGCTGAACGGCTCGTCGTCATCGGTGTCGAACCGGCTGTTGACGAACGCGACCGCCTCGGAGGGCGTGCTGACGATGGACTGGGTACCACTCTGGTTGTCAACCACTCGCCACAACGCGCTGTTCTTCACGATGCTCTCCGATCGCGGTGAATACACCCGGGGCGGGTGCGATGCACCGGGTCGCTCGATACTGACTCCGATTAGGTACTCAAAGGGGCCGGGCTGCTGGCGGTCTCGGGGCCGGCCCCGTCTCGCCGAACTCTAGGCGCAGGGTCTGACATTCGAACCGGGCAGCACGTTCATGTGGTCGACAATGAGCCCATGGACGTTCCTGAGTTGCTCGAAGCAGCTTCTCTGCTGGTTCCGGAAGAGACCGCCACCGAGAACGACATCACGGTGCGAGACATCTGGGACTACCTCGTCCACGACGAGTGGGAGATCGCCCTGGACCTGCTGGAGGAACTCGGGGACGCCTGCTCGCTTCCTCTGGCCTTCTGGGAACAGCTCGCCGAAGCGGCTGAGCGGCTTCGGCTGGAGCGGAGCGCGAGGTGGTGCCATTGGCGATGCTCCGAACTCCGCAACGGTGCGATCAGGGCGGATCTGACGCTCCGCCCCGCCGCCGAGGCGCGACGCACGGCGCCGATCCCCGGCGCCGGTGTTCTGCGGCCCATGTGGGACATCGGACGCTTCTCACCCACCGGCGGACGCGCGGTGAGCATCGCTGGGCTCTGGGTTGAGAAGCGATTCCTAAACCGAAGGTAGGGTCACGTTTTCCCAGGTGAGGTGTGTGGTCGCCTGTCGGTAGGCATGCTCAGGCTGTCGTGTCGGTGCGGGGCGTGTTTGGAGGTGGCGGATGCCGTCGGTGCTGGGGGTACTGGAGAGGCGCGAGCGGGTGGCGCTGGCTCGGGCGGAAGAGTTGCGCGCCGAGTTGGAGCGGCTTGAGGCTGCTGTGGTCGAGGCGGATGAGGCCGCGCGGCGCGCGGTCATCGCTCGCGAGGAGACCGTCGCGGCCCTGGCCGAGACGGTCGATGAGGCCGTGGTGTCCGATGCGCCGGCGGCGACGCTGTCGGCTGCGGTCGGTGTCGGACCGCGGGTCGGGGTCCCGCTCTGGCGTGAAGGGGTGGGGATTGATGTGCTCCCTGCCGACTGCGCGCGGATCGTGGCCCTGGTCGAGCGCGAGGCCGCTGGTGGCGGGGAGGGCGTGCGGGCGCGGCGGATGCGTGACCATCTGGGCTGGCCTGCGACCGACGCGAAGGAGCAGGCTGCCCGGTTCCGGGCGAAGCGGCTGGTCGAGCGGGGCTGGTTGGCCGAGGAGCGTCCGGGGCTGTTCAGGCCGCGGACCGCTTGACGCGGCGGGGTGCCGGTCGGCCGGAGCGGGCCAGGCGGCGGGTGGCCGGGATGCTCGCGGCCCACCATGCCATCGCTTCGGCGCTGTCGATGCGGGTCTCGTAGTCCCGGGCGAGGCGCCGGGCCCGGGTCAGGTGGGAGAAGCTGCGCTCCACGACCCAGCGGCGCGGCAGCACCACGAACCCCTTGGCGTCGTCGCTGCGTTTGACGACGGTCAGCGCGAGGGCCAGGACGGTGGTGGCGAAGGCGACCAGCCAGCCGGTGTAGCCGCCGTCGGCCCAGACCAGGGCGATGTGGCGGTGTTCGGCGCGCAGTTGTTCGAGGAGGTCGCGGCCGGCGTCGTTGTCCTTGGCCGAGGCAGCGGTGACCGTCACGGTCAGCAGCAGGCCCAGTGTGTCCACCGCGATGTGCCGCTTGCGGCCG
>CAVUQN010000015.1:0-37082 GCA_963743515.1 uncultured Actinomycetota bacterium | reverse complement strand
ACCGGTCCGGGTCGGCGTGCAACTCGCCGAGGGCGACGCCCTTGGGGCAGAGGTAGCCCCGGCTGAACGGGTCCTCCCGGTCCCCACGCACGGTGACCGCGCCGGGGCCGCGCCCGTCGCCGCGCACGGTGACGGTCAGCCCGCAGGTCGCCTCGCAGAGCGGGCAGGTCCGATGGCTGACGGCGGACTCGGGCATACCAGCGGGTATGTTGCTCATGCCCGCGAGCGTATCCGCCCGCCGCCCGCAGCGACAGGGGAAACGCCAAGGGCACCGCCCCCGGTGCGGGGAGCGGTGCCCGGTAGCGAGCAGCGGGCGGTCAGCCCTGGGCGAGCGAGGCCAGGTAGGCGTCGGCGACCTCGGGGGTGAAGAACCAGTTCGGGAAGTCCGAGGGGTTGTCGAAGCCGTTGGCGAAGCGGGCGGCGACCGGCGGGATCTGCCCGGCCGCGCCGATCAGGTTGAGCACGTGCTCCGGCGGCGGCATCAGCATGGCGTTGGTCCACGCGGTGACATCGCTCGCGGTGGAGCTCCAGTAGGACTCGAAGGTCGCCTCCATGAAGGCCCGGTCGAACGGCTGCTCGCCGTGGGCGCGGATGGACTCCAGGTAGCTGGTGGCGCACTTGGACGCGCTGTTGGAGCCCTGGCCGGTGATCGGGTCGTTGGCGACGACGACGTCCGCCACGCCCAGCACCACGCCGCCGCTGGGCAGTTCTCCCACCGGGCGGCGGACGACCGGGGTGTAGCGGCCGGCCAGGGTGGCCCGCTCGTCGGTCAGCTCGACGCCGCCGGCGGCGCGCTCGTACTCCCAGGGGGTGTAGCTGCGCATCAGCTCAAGGGTGCGCCTGAGCTGCTCCTCCGGGGCGACGGCGGGCTCGAAGACGTCGAGCGGGCCGCCGGGTATGCCCTCCCAGAAGAGGATGTCGCAGGGGCCGGACAGGGTGAGCGCGGGGATGACGAACAGCTCGCCGACGCCGGGGACCAGGTTGCAGCGGACGGCCGGGAAGTCGTGCTCCGGGCGCGGCGCGAGGCCGTGGACGTAGGAGACCGACAGCGCGCGCTGCGGCGCGGTGAAGACGGACCGCTCCTCGTCCCGGGCGAACATCGAGACCAGCTCGCCCTTGCCGGCCGCGATCAGGGTCAGGTCGTAGCCGCGCACCAGCAGGTCGAGGTCGGAGACGGTGACCCCGTTGACGACGACCTTGCCGCCGCGCTCGGCGAACAGCTCCAGCCAGGCCGGCATCTTCACGCGCTGGTCGACGGACTGCGCCGGGCCGTTGAGGCGGCCGACCCAGTCGATGACGCGGGCCGACTCGGGGCCGCTGACCGAGACGCCGAGGCCCTGGACCAGGGGCGCCTGCGCGTCCCAGAGGTTGAGGCCGAGGGCGCGCTCGTAGCTCAGCGCGGTGTTGAACATGCACTGGGTGGACAGCACACGGCCGCCCCGGATCTCGTCCGGCGTGCGGTCGGTCATGACGGTGACGTCGTGGCCGTCGCCCTGCAGGCCGAGCGCGAGCTGCAGCCCGGCCTGGCCGGCGCCGACGATGAGGATCTTCGCCATGGGAGGCTCCTAGATGAGGGTGCAAAGGGGGGCGTCCGCGCAGAGGCCCGCGGGGGCAGGACCGGCGCCGACGGGGGGTCAGCCCTGGTCGGACAGAGCGTCCATGGAGAGAGTGTGCTCCACCAGGGCCGCCAGGGTCTGTACGGCCGAGGTACGGGAGCGGGCGTCGCACCACAGCAGCGGCACGTTCGGCGACAGGCTCATCGCGTCCCGGATCTCCTGGTCCCCGTAGGTAGGGGCGCCGTCGAAGAGGTTGACGGCGACGACGAAGGGCAGTCCGCTGCTCTCGAAGTAGTCGATCGCCGGGAAGCTGTCGGCGAGCCGGCGGGTGTCGGTCAGCACGATCGCGCCGACCGCGCCGCGGGCCAGGTCGTCCCACATGAACCAGAAGCGGCGCTGGCCCGGCGCACCGAAGAGGTAGAGCACCAGGTCGGCGGCGAGGTGCACACGGCCGAAGTCCATCGCCACGGTGGTGGTGGTCTTGGTGCTGCCGTCCATCAGGAAGTCGCTGCCGCTGGCGGCCTCGGTCATCACCGCCTCGGTCTTCAGTGGCGTGATCTCGGAGACCGCGCCGACCAGGGTGGACTTGCCGACGCCGAAGCCGCCGGCGATGACGATCTTCGCCGAGGTGATCGGCAGGTCGGTCAGCGGGATGCCGCCCGGGGCGGGCGCGGTGGGGTCAGGCGAGATCACGGAGGCCTCCGAGGATGCGCTCCAGCACCATGCGGTTGGGGCGGACGGGAGCGGCGATGGACGATCCCCCGCCGGAACGCACCGAGACGGACGCGCCGTGGACGCGGATGCGTCCGGCGTCCACCAGGTCGCTCACCCACACCCGGACCACGCCGAGCGGCAGCCGCAGCAGCGCCGACACCTCGGCGATGGAGCGCATCTGGCCCTGGCACAGGTCACAGATCTGCTCCAGCTCGGGCAGGGCGGGCACGACCTGGCCGTGCGGCTGGTAGACCGCCGAGATCAGGGTCTCCACCAGCAGCACCTGCCCGAAGCGGGTGCGGCCGCCGGTGAGGGCGTACGGGCGGACCCGGGCGGGCCGACGCGGCTGCCCGGGCAACGAGGGCTGTCCTGCGGGTGTCTGCGGCATCACCGGGTCATCTCCTGTCCGGACACGCCCCGGAGTTCGCGGCGTAGTTGCGTGGTCAGCACGTGCCCGGCCCGCTCCACCAGCCTGGCCAACTGGTAGCCGACCACGCTCAGGTCGCAGTCGGCGCTGGTGTAGGCGGCCAGGCAGGTGGTCGCATCGACGGACATCAGCAGCAGCGTCCCGTCCTCCAGGGTGACCACGGTGCGTCGCAGCCCGCCGAAGCCCAGCAGCTGCGACATGCCACCCGAGAGGGCCGTCAGTCCGGCCGTCAGGGTGGCCAGTTCCTCGGCCGGCGAATGCTCGTCGGCCGCCACCAGCGGCAGGCCGTCGGTGGAGACCAGGGCCAGCGAGCGCATCCCGTGGGTGGTCACCAGCACGTCGCTGAGCAGCCAGCGCAGCCGTTGCATCGGCGCCGCGTCGTAGGCCGCGCCGGGGTCGACGGCGCTGCCGGGCGGACCGCTGGGGCCCCGGTAGATCCCGTCCGTGCCGATGCTCATCGCTCGTCCTCTCCGGCGCGTTGCGGCGCGGCGGCCCGTACCCCGTGCTGGAAGCCGCCGAGTCGGCGGCGCAGTTCCTCGGCCGCGGAGCCGCCGGAGGTCGCGCCGCCGGCGCGGCCCGGGGCGCCGCCGTCATGGTTGCGGACGCGCTGGCCGCTCTCCCCCGGTACCCGCTTCGGCAGCCCGTCGGGGCCGACGGCGACGGGCTCCGCGTTCCGGCGCGGTCCGGGCACGGCGGCGAGCGGACGGGTGTGCTGGGCGGTCGCCGCCGAGACCTGCTCCTGCCAGGCGACGGCCGCGGCCACGGCGGCGGGCTCCGGGGCCGGGGGCGCGGTGAACACCGAGGCGGGGACGGCGACCAGGGCAGTGGTCCCGTCGGCGGTGGCACTGTGGCGCAGCTGCACCCGCAGCCCGTGCCGCCGGGCGAGGATGGTCACCACCTGGAGCCCCATGCTGCGGACGGTGGTGGCGTCGGGCGCGGCCGGGACGTCGGCGGGCGCGGCGAGCCGGGTGTTGAGCTGGTGCAGCAGGTCGTCGGGCAGGCCGATGCCGCGGTCGACCATGGTCACCATCAGTTCGCCGCCCTGGAGCTGCCAGGCGGTCACCGTGACCGGCTCGGTCGGCGGCGAGAAGGCGGTGCCGTTCTCCAGCAGTTCGGCGAAGAGGTGGCTCAGGTCCTCGGCGACGTCGGGCCGGATCCAGAGCTGCGGCACCGGGGTGAGGTGGACCCGCTCGTAGCGCTCGATCTCGGACAGCGCGGCGCGGAGCACGTCCAGCAGCGAGGTCGGCGCCTGCTGCTGGAGGGCCGCGGCCGGACGCTGGTGGGCGTGGCCGCCGAGCAGCAGCATGTTCTCGCCGTTGCGGCGCATCCGGGTGGCGAGGTGGTCGAGCCGGTAGAGCTGGTCCAGCCGGGCCGAGTCCGGTTCGCCGTTTTCCATGCCCTCGAGCAGGCCGAGTTGGCGCTCGACCAGGCCGAGGGTGCGCAGCGCCAGGTTGGCCAGCGCCTCGCTGCTCTCCGCCTCGCGGTGCCGTGCGGCGGCGTTCAGTTCGTCGCGTTCGGCGGCGAGTTGCACGGCCCGGTTCTGCAGTTGCAGATGGGCCCGCTCCAGCTGGGTCTGGTCCAGCTCCGCCTGCCGCGCCTGCTCCCGGTGGCGTGCGGTCGCCTTGCGCGCCCGGGCGAGTTGCACGCCGAGCACCAGTGCGACCGCCAGGGCCGCAGCGGCAATGGCGATGGATATGTACACAGGACCCCGCAGTCTGCACAGCAAGCGGTCAACTCAATGGAATCATCGTTCACTCCCATCACATCACACGCGGCATTCCGCTTTCCAGTCGGGTCGTCGTCCCATACGCGATCCTGTCCCCCGGTCAGGTATGACGAACTGTCACTCGGGGAATCGCCCTACTGTCGGCGGAGCCGCCGACAGGTTCCCTCCGGGGTGGAGTCGATGGCCATGCATTCACGCTTCTCGCCCGACCGGCAGCTGACGGTACGCATGCTGTCCGTTCTCTTCCTGCTCGGGCTGCTGTACGTGGCGTTCATCGCCGCGCTGATCGTCCTGCTGCAGTCCGCAGTGCTGGTGGTACTCGTCGTCGTCGCGCTGCTGCTGGCCCAGTTCTGGTTCTCGGACCGGATCGCCCTGTTCGCGATGCGGGCCACCGAGGTGACACCGGAGCAGCAGCCGCACCTGCACGGCGCGGTGGACCGGCTCTGCACCCTCGCCGACATGCCGAAACCGAGGATCGCGGTGGCCAGGACGCCGCTGCCGAACGCTTTCGCCACCGGCCGCAGCGCCGACCACGCGGTGCTCTGCGTCACCACCGGCCTGCTCGAACGGTTGGACGAGGACGAACTGGAGGGGGTGCTGGCGCACGAACTCTCGCATGTGGCGCACCGGGACGTCGCAGTGATAACCGTCGCTTCCTTCCTGGGCGTGCTGGCCGGGCTGCTGGTCCGGTTCACCCTCTACGCAGGGCTGCTGGGCGGCCGCGGCCGGCGGGCCAACCAGAACACCGCGCTGGTGATGGTCGCGGTGATGGGCGTCTCCGTCGCCGTCTACACCGTCAGCTTCCTGCTGATCAGGGCCCTGTCCCGGTACCGGGAGCTGGCCGCCGACCGCTCGGCGGCGCTGCTCACCGGCAAGCCCTCGGCCCTGGCCTCGGCGCTGACCAAGGTCAGCGGGGACATCGCACTGATCCCGGGCAAGGACCTGCGCACCGCGCAGAGCCTGAACGCCTTCTTCTTCGCCCCCGCGCTGACCCGGGAGCGCAGCCTGGCCAACCTGCTGTCCACCCACCCGACGCTGGAGCGCCGGCTGGAGGCCCTGGCCAGGATCGCGGTCGACCTGGGCCGCAGCGGCTGACGCGGTCGACGGCGCCTGCTCCGCCCGCTGCCCCTGCCGAACGGGTACTCCAGCCGTTCGGGTACTCCAGCGTCCGACCGCCGGGGCGGGCCCACTTTCGCGGCCCGCCCCGGTTTCGCGTCAAAACCGAACGACACACTCCCAGTTGGCGCGAAACATTACGATCTAGACACGCTCTGCGGCATCGTGGAGGGCCACGCAGGCCACTTGCGAAGGAGTTCAGATGTCGCACCACGCCCGTCACCGGCGTCCGGCGGAAAGAGCAACGGCCTCACGCACCGCCCTGACGCTCGCCTTCACCGGGGCCACCGCGGCCCTCCCGCTGCTCCACGGCGTGCCGGTCCAGGCCGCCACCCGCTCCGGCAGCCCGGTCTCCAGCGCGAGGACCACCTCCGCCCCGGGCGCTCGGACCACCGAGGTCGTGCACATCGTCCGCACCGGCGAGAACCTCACCGAGATCGCCAGGAACTTAGACGTCAAGGGAGGTTGGCCGGCCATCTATGAACAGAACCGGGCGACCGTCGGCTCGAACCCCGACTTCATCCGCCCCGGCGAGCGGCTGCTGGTCACCGTGCCCGCCGCGCCGACGCGAAGCGGCCGGATCACCGACCCGGGCCCGCTCCGCAGTGCCACCGCGCCGGCCGCACCAGCCCCGGCCGCCGCTCCCACGACCAGCGCCGTCCGGGCCGACGACGCCACCGGCGCGGTACCCGCGCCCGACGGCATTCCCGGCAACTGGACCTCGGTCTTCGACGACGAGTTCAACGGCAACAGTCTCGACACCGCCAACTGGAGGGCCGGCTGGCAGGGTTCGGGCATCACCCAGCCGGTCGGCCCGACCGAGCAGGAGTGCTACGACCCCGCCCAGGTCAGCGTCGGCGGCGGCTACCTGCACCTGACCGCCACCCCCAAGCCGGAGGAGTGCGGCGGGCAGATCCGCCCCTACGCCTCCGGCATGGTCACCACCGAGGGCCTGCGCTCCTTCTCGGACGGCGCCTTCGAGGCCCGGGTCTACCTCCCCGCCTCCGCCGACGGCAAGGTCGCGGACTGGCCGGCCTGGTGGGTCGACGGCCAGAACTGGCCCCAGGACGGCGAGATGGACATCATGGAGGGCCTGTCCGGATCGACCTGCTTCCACTACCACGACCCCTCCGGCGGCCCCGGCGGCTGCGCCGACACGGGTCCCGGCTGGCACGTCTTCGGCTCCACCTGGGAGGGCGACCAGGTGACCTACTACTACGACGGCCACGAGGTCGGCACCCTCACCACCGACGGCAACAGCGCCCCGCAGTACCTGATCCTCAACAACGCGGTGGGCGGAGCCGGCGGCGAGACCACGCCGGACACCATGCTGGTCGACTACGTCCGGGTCTGGCAGCAGAGCTGACGAGCGGTCCACCGGAGGCGGGTCACAGCGCCTCGCGCCGCTGGAGCCAGAGGAAGGAGAGCCAGCCCGGCAGCAGCGGCAGCCAGAAGGTCAGCACCCGGAACAGCAGCACGGAGGTGAACGCCTCCGCGTAGGAGATCCCGGTGGTCTGCACCAGCGCACCGCTGAGCAGCGCCTCCACCGGTCCGACGCCGCCCGGCGTGGGCACCGCCGAGCCGATCGCGCCGCCGACCAGGTTGGCCACCGCGACCGCGGCGAAGCCGGGATGCAGCCCGACCGCGCGCAGGCAGCAGTCCAGGCAGGCCGCCGAGACCAGCGAGATCAGCAGCTGGCCGGCCACCCCGACCGCCAGTCGGCCCGGGTGCTGGAGCATGTCCAGCAGCCGCGGCACCACGTCTGCGAACAGCGGCTGGAGCCGGGCCGCCGCCAGCCGCCGCAGCGGCGGCACCCCGGCCGCGATCAGCGCCACCACCGCCGCCACCAGCAACCCGGTGATCAGCGCCGGGGAGATCGACAGCGAGGTGCCGTAGTGGACGCTGGCCAGGTAGCCGAAGACCATGATCAGCAGCAGGTGCAGCACCAGGCCGACCACCTGTGCCGCGCCGACGCTGGCGATGGCCTTGCGCGGCGGGATGCCGGCCCGCTGCAGGAACCGGGCCCCGATCGCCATCCCGCCCACCCCGCTGGGCGTCACCACATTGACGAACGCCCCGGCGAGCTGCACCACCAGCACCCGGGCGAAGCTCAGCCGCTCCGGCACGAAGCCGACGAAGCTCATCGCCGCCGCGACGAAGCCGAGCACCGAGGCGAGCGCGGCCAGCGCGATCCAGCCGCCCTGCGCCGTCGCCAGCACCGTGAACGGGTCGCCGCTGCGGCTGGAGAGCTGGAGCAGCAGGTAGTACCCGGCGACCGCGCCGCCGAGCGCGCTCACCCAGACCCGGGGGCGCAGCCGCTCCAGCCGGACCGGCGCGACCGGCGCCTCGGGACGGGTGCGCAGGATCTCGTCGCGGATCTCCGCCAGCTGCTCCCGGTCGGCCCGGGTCGCCCGGTTCAGCGCCAGCGGCTGGAGCAGCGCGACCGCCGAGCCGACCCGGTCCGGGCCGAGCACGGCGAAGGCGGCGGCGACGGCGCGCTCCGGGCCGACCCGGAGCGCGGTGGTGGTCAGCAGTTGGGCGAGGTCGATCCGGAGCGTCAGGTCACCGGCGGCGATGTCGCCGTCCTCCAGGTCGACCAGGTGGACCCGGGGCCGTCCCTCGGCGTCGCGGACGACCAGCACGGCGGCCGGGACCAGCGCCCGGTGGGCGATCCGCCGGGTGTGCAGCAGCGCCAACTGCTGCCAGACGTCGGTGAGCAGCTCGTCCGTCAGCTCCTCGTCGGCGAGCAGGTCCAGGGTCCGGCCGCCGAGCGGCTCGTAGACGGCGACCGCGGCGTCCGGGCCGAGGTCGGCGGTGACGATCAGCCGCCGGGTGCGCACCCCGGCCGCCTCCGCCGCGTAGCAGAGCAGAGCCTCCTGCTGGAGCGCACCGCGCGGGGACAGCAGGCTGCGCCGCTGCGGCGCGGTACGCAGCCGCAGGTGCCGCCAGGCGCGGCGGAAGAAGCCGGAGGAGGAGGCCTCCCGGTCGAGCAGCATCACGTCCAGGTCGGGCCGGTCGCCCTGCTGCCGGACCCGGAAGCGGTGCGGCTCGTGGGCCGGGACGTCGGTGCGGATCACCTCGACCGGCAGCAGGCCGGTCTGCCGCAGCGCGGCGAAGAGCGTCCCGGTGGTCAGCCGGGCGTTGGGCGCACCGAGGGCGTAGGCGGTGCCGTTGGCGACGGTCCAGCCGATCAGCGGCGCCAGCAGCAGTGAGAGCACGTCGGAACGGTGGTCGGCGAGCGCGGTCAGCCCGCCGAGGATCAGCAGCCCGGTCAGCGTGGCCAGCCAGCGCAGCCTTTCGGCGACCCCGGCGGTGACCAGGTAGGCCACCACCGGCGCGGTGTAGCCGAGGACGGGGTGGGTGGGCGCGACGGCGAGCGCCAGTCCGTAGGCGGGGACGGCGGCGAGGACGCCGTCGGCGGCCCGGCGGCGGTCGCCCTGGAGCACCAGCAGCAGTCCGAAGGCGACCGGCAGCAGCAGCACGGCGAGGGTGGTGAAGGAGCCGGCCACCTCCAGCAGCAGACGCGGCAGCCGCTCCGCCTGGTGCTCGGCGTCGGCGTTGAGCCCGCCGGCGGTGGAGCGGGCGTTGTCGGCGAGGAACAGCACCGCGCCGATCAGGACCAGCCCGAGCAGGCAGCGGATCAGCGCCTCGGGCCGACGGGCCCGGGGCGACAGCAGGAGCTCTCCGGGTTCGACGACTGCCCCCTGCCGTTGCGCCCGGCACGGCGCGCCGGAACCGAATTGTGCGCTCCCACGCTATCGGAGACCGGGGCACCGAACGGGGCGGGCGGGATTGGGGTCGCCGCGCAACACGGGCTGAAATCGGCACGACTGACAGATCGTCCGCCATCATTACCTTCCTCTCGTCATTCTTACCTTTCTCCTTCCTTTGATTTTTCCCTCGCCCCTCAATGGCCTCCCTGTGAACGTCCGACGATCGGCCCCGACGGTCAAACCAGCACAATTCGGGCGTGCCGCGCGGGCCTTGACGCACCTGACGCGTCCACCGTCAACTCGTTCCGCTAGCGTTCCGAACTTGTGCGTTCGACCAGCAGCGATTTTCGAGGAGACCTGATGCGCATCCGCAAGAGCCGGATAGCCGTACTGACAGCGACCGCCGCCCTGGTGGCCGGAGCAGCCGCGGCCGGCGTGGGCGCGGCCACCACCGCCCAGGCCGACCCGCACCTCGCGCCGGTCGGCATCGTCAGCGCGGACGGCGAGGAGCAGGCCGCCGTCCTGGCCGAGATGCACGTCAGCGGACATGTCGACATCGCCGGCTACCGCTACTACCAGGGCACCATCGCCGGCCGCCCGGTGGTCGACGTGGCGAGCGGCGAGAAGGACGAGACCGCCGAGCTGGCCACCTGGCTGCTGGACACCACCTTCCACCCCCGCGCCACCCTCTTCTCCGGCACCGCCGGCGCGCAGAACGCCGCGATCAACGTCGGCGACGTGACCCTGGCCGGGTACGTGGTGGACAAGTCCGACATCCACTACCAGACCGGTGGCGACCAGACCGCCTACACCGGGATCGAGATCCACAACACCGGCGACTCCAACATCGCCGGCGCGATCACCAGCGGCTACGGCGACAAGTACCCGACCCCGGCCGACGCCGCCCACTACACCGCGTCCACCGACAAGTCCTGGGTCTACGTCTCCGCCTTCGCCGGCAGCCGCCAGCTGGTCACCACCGGCGAGCACACCGCCCTCGGCCGCACCACCGTCGCGGACGCCACCGGCGACGCGAAGGCCACCGGCACGGTCGCCAACAAGATCGTGGTCGGCACCATCGGCGACGCCAACGTCTGGACCGAGCCGCTGAACGTGATCGAGGCGCAGAACATGCTCTACCAGACCGACGCCGAGGAGAACGAGGGCACCGGCTTCGCCTACGCCAACGCCCAGGCCGGCGTCCCGTGGACGCTGGTGCGCGGCATCTCGGACACCCCCTGGTACCCGAACGCCTACGACCCGACGGCCGCCTCCCAGCACGCGGCCTCGGTCGTCGCCTACCTGGTCGCCCACCTGCCGGCCGGCGTCAGCCACGCCCCGGTCACCATGGCCGACCTCTCCCCGCTGGCCAACGCCCGCAAGGCCGGCTACCTGATCGCCAACGACGCCTACTTCACCATCTCCCCGGTCACCAAGGTCG
This sequence comes from uncultured Actinomycetota bacterium, assembly GCA_963743515.1. Lineage (GTDB taxonomy): Bacteria > Actinomycetota > Actinomycetes > Streptomycetales > Streptomycetaceae > Streptacidiphilus. The sequence goes on along the minus strand of CAVUQN010000015.1, from coordinate 26,389 downwards.
CCTACACCGGCCCGACCGGCGCCCCGACCACGCTCACCGGCCCGGCCCTGGCCGCCCTGGAGTCCGAGTACAGCTTCGGCGCGGTGCACCTCAAGTAACGGCGCACCTCAGGTAACGGCCTCGGCCCCCATCTGCTTCATCAGTCGAAACTTGTAAGTTCAGGCTGATGAAATTACAGTGGGGTCATGGCCGAGAACCCGAACGACATCAGCGAACCCGCCGCCCGCGCGGCGGGCGAGCTGCGCGTGCTGATCGGGCGGCTGCGGCGGAAGCTGAAGGAGCTCGACCCGATCGACGGGCTGACGCCGACCCAGCTGTCCGTGCTCAGCCGCCTCCACACCGACGGCCCGGCCTCCCCCGGCGCGCTGGCCGCCGCCGACCGGGTCCGCCCGCAGTCCATGGGCGCGACCCTGGCGATCCTCGAGGAGCAGCGGCTGATCGAGCGCCGCCCCGACCCGGACGACGGCCGCCGCCAGGTGGTCTCGCTGACCGAAGCGGCCGTCGAGATCATCCGGGGCAGCCGCCGACTGCGCGAGGAGTGGCTGGGCCGCGCCCTCCAGGAGCGCTACACCGAGGCCGAGTTCCAGCTCCTGGTGCAGGCGCTCGGCCTGCTCGACCGGCTGATCGAACCGTGAGCCGTACCACCGCCGCCCGCACCAGCCGCGAGGACTCCCCCGCCGCGTCCGGCCAGGACTTCGACCGCCGGCTGACCCCGCCGCTGGTGCTCGGCACACTGCTCAACCCGATCAACTCCTCGATGATCGCGGTGACGCTGGTCCCGATCGGCATCGCCTTCGGCGCCGCGCCCTCGACCACCCTGTGGCTGGTCTCCGCCCTCTACCTGGCCACCGCCGTCGGCCAGCCCGCCGTCGGGCGGCTGGTCGACCGGCACGGCTCGCGTCCGGTCTACCTGGCCGGCACCGCCCTGGTCGGCCTCGCCGGACTGCTCGGCACGCTCGCGCCGTCCATCGGCGTACTGATCCTGGCCCGGGTCCTGCTCGGCCTGGGCACCTGCGCCGCCTACCCGGCCGCGATGTCGCTGATCCGCAGCGAGGCCGCGCGCACCGGTCGGAGCACCCCCGGCGGCATCCTCACCGCGCTGGCGGTGGCCGCCCAGGCCAGCTCCGCGATCGGACCCACCCTCGGCGGGCTGCTGGTCGGCGCCGACGGCTGGCGCACGGTCTTCGCCGTCAACATCCCGCTCTCGCTGGCCTGTCTGGTCCTCGGCTACCTTCGGCTCCCGCGCACCACCGCCGCCGACGACGGGCAGGCCGACCGGCCGCAGACCGGGCTGGACGCCGCCGGCATGGGCCTGTTCACCGGCGCGGTCACCGCGGCGCTGCTGTTCCTGATGGCCCCGTCCGCCGCCCACTGGTACCTGCTGCCGGTCGCCGCACTGCTCGCCGCCGCGCTCGCCGCGCGCGAACTGCGGACCGCCGACCCCTTCATCGACCTGCGGATGCTCGGCAGCAATCGGCCGCTGCTGCTCACCTACGTCCGGCAGATCCTCTACTCGACCGTCACCTACTCCATGCTCTACGGCTTCACCCAGTGGCTGGAGCAGGGGCGCGGGCTAAGCGAGTCCGGCTCCGGACTGATCATGCTGCCGTTGTCGCTCTCCGCCATCGGCGTCGCCACCCTCACCGGCCGGCGCAAGGAGATCCGCGGCAAGCTGGTCGTCGGCAGCAGCGTCGCCGCCCTGGCTGCGGCCCTGCTGACGCTGCTTCAGTCGGGTTCGCCGATCTGGCTGCTGATCGTGGTGGCCGTGCTCTCCGGTCTGCCGCAGGGCCTGAACGGCCTGGCCAACCAGAACGCCCTCTACCGCCAGGCCCCGGCCGAGCGGATGGGCACCGCCTCCGGCCTGCTCCGGACCTTCCAGTACGGCGGCGCGATGATCGCCTCCGCCGCCATCGCCGGCGTCTTCCCGCACCGGGCGACCACCCACGGGCTGCACCTGCTGGCCCTGGCCATGCTGGTCTGCACCGGGCTGCTGCTGGCGATCACCCTGCTCGACCCTTCCCTCCGACGCGCCGCCCGGCGCTGATCGATCCCCTGCTCAATCCCCTTCCGAAAGGCACGACCGCTCAGATGACTGCCACCACGCTCGACCCGAAGACCGCCCTCGTCCTGATCGACCTCCAGCGCGGCATCGCCGCCGCGCCGACCGTCCCGGTCCCCGGCACCGAGGTCGTCGCCCGCGGCGTCGAGCTCGCCGAGGCCTTCCGCTCCCACGGCGCGCCCGTCGTCCTGGTCCGGGTCAGCTTCGCCCCCGACTTCTCCGACGCCGTCCCCGGCCGTACCGAGACCGCCATGTCCGGCGGCCTGCCCGAGGGCTGGGACCTGATCGTCGACGAGCTCGAGGGCCACCCGGAGGACATCCGGGTCACCAAGCGCAACTGGGGTGCCTTCCACGGCACCGACCTGGACACCCAGCTCCGCCGTCGCGGCATCACCCAGATCGTCCTGGGCGGCATCGCCACCAGCATCGGCGTCGAGTCCACCGCCCGCGCCGCCCACGAGCACGGCTACAACGTCACCCTGGTGACCGACGCCATGGCCGACATGAACCAGGAGGCCCACGACAACAGCCTCACCCGGATCTTCCCCCGCCTCGGCGAGACCGCCACGACGTCCGAGATCATCGAGCTGCTCGCGAAGACCCGCGGCTGACGCCCTCGGTCTCGGACAGTGACCGGGTGGGACGAGCGGGCGGATGCCTGCGCTCGTCCCACCCGGTGTCAGATGGCCCCACGGGCTGTCAACGGGGCAGCGTCGCCAGGGTGAACGCGGCTCCGGACGGGTCCTGCACCGCGCACATCCGACCGAAGGGCGAGTCGAAGGGCCCGCGCAGCACCGTGCCGCCGTTGGCAGTCACCGCCTCGGCGGCGGCGTCCACGTCCGCGACCGCGAAGTAGGTGGACCAGGCCGGCGAGCCGCCGCGCAGCTCCCCCTCCGCCGCGCGGTAGCGGCCGCAGACCGGCTCCTCGCCCGCGGGCAGCTTCCACGCGGTGTAGTCGAAGTTCGTACCGTCGCCGAGCTGCTCCTGCTGGTAGCCGAACAACGCGCGGTAGAAGCGGTCGGCTCCGGCCCCGTCGGTGGTGTTCAGCTCGTTCCAGCACATCGCGCCGGGCTCGCCGTAGAGCTTGGCCCCGGCGTGCCCGCCGGGCTGCCACAGCCCGAAGGCGGCGCCGGCCGGGTCGAAGGCGAAGACCAGCCGCCCGGCCTCGGGGACCTCGTGCGGCCCCATCACCACCTTGCCGCCCGCCTGCTCGATCGCCTTCACCGCCGCGTCCGCGTCACCGGTGGCCAGGTAGACGTTCCACACCGGGGGCAGGGACTCGGCCCCGGGCGGCGGCGGCATCAGCGCGGCGACCTGCTGCCCCTGCCACAGGCACATCGTGTAGTGGCTGTAGTCGGCACCGGCGTCCTGGAAGTCCCAGCCCATGACCGCGCCGTAGAAGCGGCGGGAGGCCTCCAGGTCGGGCGCGGTGAGATCGGCCCAGCAGGGAGCCCCGTCGGGATACGAACTGCGCTCGGGCATGACGTACGCACCTCTCCAACATCGACATGGATACGGGCGCACGGCGGCGTCCCGCGGCCCCAGAATCCCCCTCCCCCGACCGGGCGGCAACCGCTCGCCCCCGTTCGGTCACAGCCGGTCACAGCTGGTCATCGGCCCTGTCCACGATCCGGACTCCGCGCTTCCTTCGGGCACGGCCGTCTGCCAGGGTGTGAATGGTCTCGACCAGTACGGTTAAGGGGAGTTCCGTCGTGGATAGTGGCCAGGACATACCGCAGACGCCGGGGCGGGCGGCCACGACGCCGCCTGACACAACGTCACCGAGCGGGCGGGAGCCGGGCCTTCTAGCACGGATCGAGGCGCTCGGGGTGGTCCCGGTGGTCGTCCTGGACGACCCGGACGACGCCCTGCCGCTCGCCGACGCGCTGATCGCCGGCGGGCTGTGCTGCGCCGAGGTGACCCTGCGGACGCCCGCCGGGCAGCTCGCGGTGGCGGCGATGGCCAGCCGGAGCAAGCTGCTGCTCGGCGTGGGCACGGTGCTCGACCCCGAGCAGGTCGACCGCAGCGTGGCCGACGGCGCCGCGTTCGTGGTCTCCCCCGGCTTCGACGACGCCGTGGTCGAACGCTGCCAGCAGCTGGGCGTGCCGGTGCTGCCGGGCACGGTCACCGCGACCGAGATACAGCGGGCCCGCCGCGCCGGTCTCGACGTGGTGAAGTTCTTCCCTGCCGAGACCTCCGGCGGACTCCCCGCGCTGCAGGCCCTGGCCGCGCCCTTCCACGGGATGCGCTTCGTCCCGACCGGCGGCATCGGCCCGGCCAACGTCGCCAGCTACCTGCGCTGCCCGGCGGTGCTGGCCGTCGGCGGCAGCTGGATGGTCCCGCGCGACCTGGTCCGCGAGCACCGCTGGGCCGAGATCACCCGGCTGTCGGCCCGCGCCGTGCAGACCGTCGCCGAGTGCCGCGCCGAGTCCGTCCCCGCGCAGGTCGCGGCGGTGGCGTCATGACCGGGAACCGCGCCGGACTGGTCACCCTCGGCGAGACGATGGGCCTGGTCTCCGCCGTGGAGACCGGACCGCTCGACTTCGCCCGCAACTTCACCTACGGCATCGGCGGCGCTGAGAGCAACGTCGCCATCGGCGTCGCCCGGCTGGGAGCGCCCGCGAGCTGGCTCGGCCGGGTCGGCAGCGACGCCACCGGCGACCTGATCGAACGGCGGCTGCGCGCCGAACAGGTCCGCACCGAGGCGATCCGCGACGAGGGCTTCACCGGCCTGATGCTCAAGCACCGCCGCTTCGGCACCGCCCTGAACGTCGACTACCACCGGGCCGGCAGCGCCGGCTCGCGGCTGAGCCCGGCCGACATCCGCGCCGACTGGATCGAGTCGGCGGCGGTGCTGCACGTCACCGGCATCACCACGGCGCTGTCCGAGTCCGCGCGGGAGGCCGTCCGGCACGCTGTGGCGCTGGCCCGCGCGGCCGGGGTGACCGTCTCGGTCGACGTCAACCACCGCTCCAAGCTGTGGCCGAAGGAGGTGGCCGGGACGGTCCTGCGCCACCTGGTCGAGCAGGCCGACATCGTCTTCGCCGGCGTGGAGGAGGCGGAGCTGGTGCTGGGCTGCGCGGAGGGCCGACCGATGCCGGTCCCCGAACTGGTCCGGGCGCTGGCCGAGCTCGGCCCGCGCGAGGCGGTGCTCAAGGACGGCGCGCGCGGCTGCACCGCGCTGGTCGACGGCGTGCCCTACCGGGTCCCGGCGCTGAAGGTCGCCGTGGTCGACCCGGTCGGCGCGGGCGACGCCTTCGTGGCCGGCTACCTCGCCGAGCACCTGCTCGGCGGCACCGCCGAGCAGCGGCTGCGCACCGCGATCGCGGCCGGCGCCTTCGCGGTCACCGTCCCCGGCGACTGCGAGGGACTCCCCCGCCGCGCCGAGCTCGACGCCCTCACCCTCACCGAGGAGGACGTCACCCGCTGAGCCCGTTCAGCACACTCACGGCACCGTGACGACGACCTTGCCCCGGGTGTGCCCGTCCATGTTGAGCCGCTGGGCGGCGGCGGCCCGCTCCAGCGGAAACACCGCCGCGACGTCCACCGTGAGCTGGCCCTGCTCGGCAAGCCCGGCCAGCGCGGCGAGGTCCAGGGCGTCGGGGCGGACGAAGACGTAGCTCCCGCCCAGGCCCAGCACCGCGCCGTCGGCGACCGAGGCCAGGCGTCCGCCCGGGGCGAGCAGCGCGGGTGACTCCGTCAGCGCCTCGCCGCCGACCAGGTCGAGGACCGCGTCCACGCCCCCGGGCGCGATCGCCCTGACCCGCTCGGCCAGGCCAGGACCGTACTCGACCGGCTCCGCCCCCAGGGCGCGCAGGTAGTCGTGGTTGCGGGCGCTCGCGGTCCCGATCACCCGCGCGCCCAGCGCCCGTCCGATCTGCACCGCCATCGAGCCGACCCCGCCGGCGGCGGCGTGCACCAGCAGCGTCTCCTCCGGGCGCAGCCGCAGGTGGCGGGTGAGCGCCTGGTAGGCGGTGAGCCCGGCCAGTGGCAGCCCTCCGGCCTGCTCGAAGGTCAGGTTGGCGGGCTTGGGCCCGAGCGTACGGACGGGGGCGGCGACGTACTCGGCGAACGTCCCCCGGTAGACCACGTCCTCCCGGACGTAGCCGATCACCTCGTCCCCGGGCGCGAACTCGGTCACCCCGACGCCGACCCGCTCGACCACCCCGGCCAGGTCCCAGCCGGGGACCACCGGGAAGAAGACGTCCAGGACCGGGTCCAGGTACCCGGCCTGGACCTTCCAGTCGACCGGGTTCACGGACGAGGCCCTGACCTTGACCAGGACGGAGTCCGCACCGAGCTTGGGGTCCGGCACGTCGGTGTACTCCAGGACGTCCGGACCACCGTAGGTGCGGTAGACGACGGCTTTCATGCGCTGCTCCTGCGGCTGCGGGAATCCTCCGGACGGCGTCGGCGACACCGACCGCCCCCGACCCAGCACACCACGCCCGCCGCCGCCCCGCTCTGCCACGGCTCCGCTCCGCGCGGCAGGATGGGCGGATGGAGACCACGACGGCGGTGCGGCGGCTCGACCTGGGGTACTTCGTCCGGCCGGCCTCGGAGACCGGCGGGCCGCAGCCACGGGTGGAGCCCGTGCTCGGCTACCTGGTGCGGCGCGACCAGGGGCTGATCCTCTTCGACACCGGTATCGGCGCCGTCGACCCGGAGACCGAGGCCCACTACCGGCCGCGACGCCGACCGCTGGAGGCCGCCCTCGCGTCGGCCGGCGCCACCCTCGCCGACATCGACCTGGTCGTCAACTGCCACCTCCACTTCGACCACTGCGGCGGCAACGCACTGCTGGCCGGTAGGCCGATCCTGGTGCAGGCAACGGAGTTGGCGACGGCCCGCCGGGGCGGCTACACCATCGACGAACTGGTCGACTTCCCCGGCGCGAGCTACGAGGAGTTCAGCGGCGAGGCCGAGGTCTGGCCCGGCGTGTGGATCATTCCGACCCCAGGACACACCGACGGACACCAGTCGCTGGTGGTCCGCAAGAGCGACGGGACGGTGGTCCTGGCCGGCCAGGCGCACGACTTCGCCTCCGAGTTCGGCTCGGACCAACTCGCCCGCACCGCCGCGCTCGACGGTCTGGAACCACCGCTGCCCAGCTATCGGCCGTGGCTGGACCGGCTCACCGAGTTCGATCCGCGCCAGGTTCTCTTCGCCCACGACAGCTCGGCCTGGGAACCGTCCGACCGATAGCGCGGAAGGGTCAGCTGCCGGTGCCGGGTACCACCGGATTGATCTCAAGGCTGGAGCAGATGCCTTGTCGGCCCATGATGGCGTGGCTCAGGATGATCGTGTTGGTGGTGTTCGGCGCCGTGACCTCGAACGCGCCGGTGCCATTCGGGTAGCAGGCACGGCCGTCGTAGAGGCTCCACTGGACCATGGCGCTGGCGCTGGCGCCAGGGGCCAGGGTGACCAGCGGCGGGCTGGTCAGGGGCGGCAGGTCGCCCCTGAAGCCGTTCAGCACACGGGTCGCGTCGATCAGCGTCCCGCCGTCCGCGAACGACACGCCCGGATAGCCCTGCAGGGTGCAGGAGCGGTGGCCGATGTCGGTGAAGACCACGGCCTCTGCCTGCAACGGCTCGCCCTCGGTTCCGGATCCCGCTCTGGTCCGGATATCCCCGTTCCCGCACGGCGCGATGGCGCTTGCCAGGTCGGTTCCCACTGCGCCGGTGCCACTTCCGATGCCTGTCGGCCGGGCAGCGGAAGCAGCGGGCGTGGCCGCAGCCGAGCCGGCAGTGGTCGACGGCACGGTGGTCGGCGCCACGGTGGTCGGCGCCACGGTGGTCGCGGCACGGTGGTCGCGGCAGCCGACGCGGTCGGGCCGGGCCTCGGCGCGTCGGCCGCGGCCGCGGCACTGTGGCTGCCTTGGCAACTGGTCAGCGTGGCACAGGCGACAGCGAGCAGGACAGCGCTGGAGATCAACCTACGGGCAGCAGGCACGGCAGGGCCTTTCTCTGAAGTGCGACGGCACAGGCACCGGAGATCAGGTGCAACAGATAGACACACGCAAGCTGCCGGACAGCAGTTGCAGGCCCTGTGTCACAAGCCGTGCTGCACAACGGATGCCGGAATGTGACAATTCCAACGCCTGATCAGGCGTCAGAAAAGAGCATCCATCGGTTAGTTGATGCACCACCGGTGCGATTCGCCCGCCCCCGGACACAGTTCGGCGCTGCGTCCCGGGGCGGGCCTGGTCCGCGGAGGCTGCGGACCGTCGGTGGGGCTCACGTCAGCCGAGTTCGTCGGCCTCGTAGACCACCGCGCCGGCGGCGACGGTGAGGCGGACGCGGGTGTCGGCGATCGGCGGGGCGTCGGGGGCGAAGAGGTCGGTGTCGAGCAGGACCAGGTCGGCGCGGTGGCCGACGGCCAGCAGGCCGCCCTGGGCGTCGTGGTTGACGTAGGCGGAGCCGGCCGTGAAGGCGTCCAGGGCGTCGTCCAGCCGCAGCCGCTGGGCCGGGAGGAAGGGCGCGTTGTCGCGGTTCTCCGGGTCGGTGCGGGTGACCGCGACCTCGATCTGCTCCAGCGGGTTGGCCGTGGTGACGGCCCAGTCGCTGCCCATGGCGAGCCGCGCGCCGGAGGCCAGCAGGTCGGCGAAGGGGTACTGGAGCGCGGCCCGGGTCTCGCCGAGGAAGGGGATGGTCAGCTCGTCCATCTGCGGCTCGTACTGGGCCCAGTACGCCTGGCAGTTGACGACGACGTCCAACTCGGCGAAGCGCTTGACGTCCGCCGGCTGGATGACCTGCACATGGGCGATGTGGTGCCGGTGGTCGCTCGGGCCGTTGGCGGCGCGGGCGGCCTCGATCGCGTCGAGGGCGTTGCGGACTGCGCGGTCGCCGATGGCGTGCAGGTGGACCTGGAAGCCGAGCCGGTCCAGGCGGCGACGGCCTCGCAGAGCAGCTCGTAGGGGACGTAGCTGAGGCCGAGGTTGTCGCCGTGGCCGCCGCAGCCGTCGCAGTACGGTTCGAGCAGCGCGCCGGTGTGGTTCTCCAGCACCCCGTCCGTCATGATCTTGACGGTGTTCGGGTGGAAGCCCGAACCGAGGTCCGCGCGGGGCGCGTTGACGGCGAGGGCGGCGTCGCGGCGCCGGACCAGCCCCTCGATCTGCTCCAGCCCGCGGTGGCGGTCCCACCAGAGCGCGCCGACGACGCGGGCGGTGAGTCGGCCGTCGGCGGCGAGGGACTGGTAGGCCGCCTGGGTCCCGGGGGTGACCCAGGCGTCCTGCCAGCCGGTGATGCCGAGCGAGTGGAGGTAGCCCTGGGCGTCCAGGATCGCCGCCTCCCACTCCTCGCGTCCGGGTTCGGGCACGACCTCGTCGTTGACCCGGTAGGCGGCGCCCTCGTGGAGGGTGCCGGTGGCCTCGCCGGTGGTCTCGTCGCGTTCGATCCGGCCGTCGGCGGGGTCGGCGGTGGCGTCGGTGATGCCGGCGAGCTCCAGCGCCTTGGAGTTGACCCAGGCGCCGTGGACGTCGCGGTTGAAGAGGAAGACCGGGCGGTCGGGGACGATCGCGTCCAGGTCCTCCTTGCGCGGGGTGCCGCCGGGGAAGTACTCCATGGCCCAGCCGCCGCCGAGAATCCACGGCTCGTCCGGGTGGGCGTCGGCGTAGGCGGCGATGGCGTCCAGGTAGGCGTGCCGGCCTTCGAGGTCGTTCAGCCAGAGCCGGAGCCGGTTGCGGCCGGCGAAGGGCGGGTGGACGTGGGCGTCCTGGAAGCCCGGGACGAGCAGTCCGCCGGCCGCGTCCACGACCCGGGTCTGCGGTCCGGCGAGCGGCCGCAGCGACCCCTCGTCGCCGAGGGCGACGATCCGCCCGTCGCGGACGGCGACGGCCGAGGCCCAGCGTCCCTCGCCGAGGCGCGCCCGGGCGCCGGTGATCAGCAGGTCGGCCGGGGCCGGGTCGGCGGCTGCGTGGCTGGTGTCAACGCGGTTGGTGTCAGCGGACATGGGTGAGAATGCCTTCCTCATCGACGATCCGCCGCTCGGCCTCGAGGTCGAGGCTGCGGCAGAAGAACAGGTAGAGCAGCCCGGAGACCGGCAGGCCGATGAACATCGAGTAGTCCGCGCTGTCGAGCAGCTTCGCGAGGAACCCGGTGTACGGGCCGGAGACCATGAACGGCACCATCGTCAGGATGCCCACCAGGTAGGCGGTGTTGCCGCGCCAGCCCCAACGCCCGTAGATCCCATTGGGGTTGAAGATCTCCCTGATGGAGTAGAGGCCCCGGCGGACGAAGAAGTAGTCCACCAGGTTGATCGCGGTCCAGGGGGTGAACGCGTAGGCGAGGAAGATCAGCACATTGCCGTAGAAGGAGTTGAACCGGTCCACGCCCACGAACTGGGCTATACCCCAGACCAGGACGAACATGATGCCGATGCAGATCGCGCGGATCCGGCGGGTCGGGGTGACCGGGGCGAACGAGTCCTTGATCGAGATCATGGACATCATCCCGCCGTACTGGTTGATCGCCATCACCGAGAGCAGCCCGACCAGCAGCGCCAGCACCACCACCCAGCCCAGGCCGCCGAGCAGCGAGTCCGCCGCGTCGCGGAAGGCCTCGACCGGGGTGGCGTTCGGGTGGGCGGCGGACATCACCGCACCGATGGCGAAGACCCAGAGCGCGGAGAAGCCGCTGGAGGCATACGTCCACCAGAAGGTCGAGCGGACCCCGACGCTGGGCGGCAGGTAGCGGGAGTAGTCGGAGACGTAGGGCGCCCAGCCGAGTTGGAAGCCGGCGACGATGACGAAGACCGTCATCACCGGCCCGGCGTGGAAGGCCCCGGCGGTGAAGACGCCCTTGGGCAGTCCGGAGTCGCTCAGCGCGGCGACCGTCAGCACGGCCATCACCGCGACCAGCGGCCAGGTCAGCCAGCGGCTCACCCGGTGGATCCAGTGGTAGCCGAAGAAGGCGATGGACGCGGCGACCGCGGCGGCGATGAAGTAGCCGACGCTGTTGCCGACCCCGAAGAGGGTGTGCATGGCGTCGCCGGAGAGGATCGCGTCCGAGGTGTTGTAGGCGACGTAGTTGACCAGCGCGAAGACCCAGACCGTCACCGCCGCCCCGATGTAGCCGAACTGGGGTCTGGACTGCACCAGCTGCGGCAGGCCGAGCTGCGGGCCCTGGGCGGAGTGGAAGGCCATGAAGAAGGTGCCGAAGACCGCCCCGGCCAGGGTCGCGATCAGGGTCCAGAGCAGGCCGGCGCCGATGCTCAACGCGGCGACGCCGGTCGCCATCGCGGTGAGGTTGATATTGCCGACGAACCACAGCGCGCCCAGGTGCGCGGGCCGGCCGTGGCGTTCGGCGACCGGGATCCAGTCGACGGAGTGCACCTCGGCACCGGCGCCGGGCCGGTCCGGGGCGGCGGGGACAGGCGTGGGGGACGTGGTGCGGGAGGGAGCGGTCATGGGGCGCCTCCAGGCTGAGGCGGGCCTGCTACCCGCCGAGCCGACAGTCTGGGAGGTAATCAATCTCCTAGTCAACGGTGTCGACTATAGGAAATTCATCCTTTACATTGCAGGTCGGGTAGGGGGTACGGCGGCAACGGGTGGTCCGGCGACGAACGGACCGGGCCCGCCACTACGATCGGTGGACCGGACAGCGGCGGACAGCGACCCCGGGCGACGAGAGGACTGAGTCGGCATGGCAGCCACACCCGAGGCCACACCCGCAGCCACGCCCGGGGCGACGCCCGCAGCCGCGCCCGAAACCGGGACCCCCGCCACGCCCGCAGCCCGGCCCCGGCGCGCCCGACGCCCCCGGAACAGCCTGAACCAGCAGGTCATCACCGAGGCCGCGCTGCGGATCTGCGACCGCGACGGCATCGAGTCGCTCACCTTCGACGCCCTCGGCCGCGAGCTGGACGCCCACCCCACCGCGATCTACCGGCACTTCCGGGACAAGGACGAGCTGCTGCTCGCGCTCACCGACGCGCTGCACGAGCAGGCCACCGCCGACGGACTCCCGGCCACCGCCGACTGGGCCGAGGACCTGCGCACCGTCGCCCGCCGGATCCACGACGCGTTCATGGCCCACCCCCAGGTCGGCCAGCTGGTCGCAGCCAGGACCGCCCGGCGTCCGCACGAGTTCGCCGTGGTCGAGTACATCCTCGGCTGCATGCGCCGGGCCGGGCTGCCGGACCCGGACGCCGCCCGCTGCTACCGGGTCTTCGCCGACACCGTGCTCGCCTACTCCAGCATGGAGGCCGCCCTCCACGCCCTGGACGCCCCGACCCGCGAGGCGGACCTGCGCTCCTGGGAGGTCGAGTACCGCGCCCTGCCGCCCGAGTCGTACCCCAACACCGCCGCGCTGATCGACCACATCCCACCGCTGGACTGCCCGGACAACTTCACCCTGGCCGTCGAGCTGCTGATCGACTCCATCCGCAGCCGCGCCCAGGGCGACTGACGGCGCGGCGGTCAGAGGGCTAGAAGTGGGTGGCGAGGCCGAAGGCGGCGCGTAGAGCCGCCATGTCGGCGAGGTCGTGCTCGGCGAGCTGGTAGCCCTGGTGGAAGTGGATCTGCTGCTCGGCGGAGATGCAGGGGACGGTCACGCCGTCGATCGTCCCGGTGGTGAAGCACTCGGCGGGGTAGACGAACGGCTGCTCCGGCTCCAGGGACGCCTGGAGCGCGGAGCCGTCCGCCGCGAAGGCCAGCGGGTGCAGGTCGAGGTCGAGGCCGCCCGGGCCGCTCAGCACGAAGCGCACCGGGCGCCAGTCGAGGGTCTCGGCGTAGCCAACCGCCGCGAGCGCGGCCAGCACGGCCGGCTCCTGTTCCTGACGGTGCAGCAGGTCCAGGTCGCGGTGCTCGCGGGTCTGTCGGCCGAGCAGCGCGTCGACGCCCCAGCCGCCCGCGAGCCAGACCTCTGCCCCTGCCTCGCGCAGCAGGGACAGGACTGACAAGGCGTCACCCGGGCTCATCATGGTGCGCAGAGTAGCCACCGGCGGGGTGCCGATCCAGCGAATATCGGCCGCCGCCGCGCCTACGCGGCGACGGCGGCACGGGCACCGGAGTGAGTGAGCCGGTAGCCCCGGAGCCGCAGCAGTGCCATCCGGGCCACGACCTCGGTGAGCGCCATCAGCACCAGCGCCGCGACCCAGGCCGAACCGCCGGTGATGTCGTGCTGGAGGCTGAACCGGGCGATCGAGGCCCCGGCGCCGTGGTCGGACGCGTAGGCGAAGCCCATCCGGAAGCCGATTCCGAGCACCCACAGCACCGCGGCCACCACCCCGGCCTTGGCGAAGGGCACTCCGTCCGCCCCGAGCCGCAGCCGGGTGGTGAGCGCGGCACCGGCGCCGAGCAGCAGCCCGACCCCGGCCAGGACCCCGATCAGCACCAGGTCGTTGCCGGCGGTGGGGATCGACCGCAGGTACTGGAAGCCGACCCCGGCCACGATCACCAGCGGCAGCACCAGGTTGACCAAGTCCAGCTTGGAGCCCCGGATCTGCCGGATCACGAGCAGGACCAGAACGGCGTTGACGAGGTAGTCAGTTGTACTCATGCCCCCAGCCTGCCGTCGCCCCACCGCGACCGGATCGACCGACGGGTGGACACCCGGGTGGAGCGGGCGGTGGGGCGAGGGTGGAGCGGCCGCTGAACCGGGGGTGGACCGCTGCCCGAACCGGGCGAGAATGGACGGGTGTCCGGGACCGGTACCAGCGGTCCCGGACACGCCGCGTTCACACGCGTGGTGCGGGTCGTGCTATCGCAGTGCGGGTGGTGCTACTGGATGCCGGAGATCAGGCCGGTGGCCAGGTCGCTCTGGACGGTGATCGTGGTGGGCTTGGAGTGCGCCCAGGTGAGGACGACCGTGGTCCAGAGGTGTCCCATGCCGGCATTGGACGCGGTGACGGCCCAGCCGCTCGGGTCGCTCTGGGCGCGGAGCACGCCGTCGGCGTGGTTCTTGTTCTCCCAGGCCGTGAGCTGCTTCTGGAATCCCTTGGTCAGGTAGGCCGAGCGCAGCGCGGTGGCCAGGCTGCCGTTACCCGCACCCCAGTGGGCGTCGATGTACGCGCCGTAGAAGTCGGCGACCCGGTCCTCGGTCGAGGCGGGGTTGCCGCTGCGGACGGGAGCGGGAGCCGCCTTGGCGACCGCCGCGACGTGGCCGGCGGACGGTGCGGTGCCGGCGGCCAGCGCCGGAGTGGCGAAGACCGCGGTGGCGGCCAGACCCGCCACGACGGTGGCCGCAGCGGTCCGGATCGTGGTGGAACGAGAGAACTTCAAAGCAGTGAATCCCTTCAGCTGTAACGGCGGTGAGGACTCAGTCGCCCCCACGGCCCCTGGTGCGATCGCCCCAGTAATGGCGTGGACGGCAGCTTCCGCGCCAGTGGTTCCAAACTTGGTCACGGTTGTTAACCCCAAATCCTGCGGTTGACATGTGACCGAAAGGTCACCTAATCTCGAACCATGGACGCCGTCTTCAAGGCACTTGCCGACCCGACGCGGCGCAGCCTGCTGGACGAGCTCTTCCGCGAGGACGGGCAGACGCTCAGCGCACTGGAGTCGCGCTTCGACACCTCGCGCTTCGCCGTGATGAAGCACCTCAAGGTGCTCGAAGAGGCCGGCCTGGTCGTCACCAGGCGTCAGGGCCGGGAGAAGCTCCACTTCCTCAACCCGGTGCCCATCCAGCTCGTCCACGAACGGTGGGTGAGCAAGTATGCGCAGCCCTGGGCCGCCACGCTCACCGGCCTGAAGAGCCACCTGGAGAACACCATGCAGAAGGTCTACGAGATCTACATCAAGACCACCCCGGAACGCCTCTGGGAGGCGATCACCGACCCCGACATCCGCAGCCGCTACACCTTCGGCGCCCGGCTGGTCTCCGACTACCAGCCCGGCTCGCACTACGAGATGAAGGCCGGGGACATGCCGCTCGGCGAGGGCGAGATCCTGGAGGCCGACCCGCCGCGCCGACTCGTCCAGAGCATGGTCGCGCTCTGGAGCGAGGACGTGAAGCGCGAGGGCAGCACCCGCATCACCTGGGAGATCGAGCCGGTCGGCGACTCCTGCCGACTCCTGCTCACCCACGACCAGCTGCGCGAGGGCGCCAACGAGGAGATCTACGGCGGCTGGCCGATGATCCTCTCCGGGCTGAAGACCTGGCTGGAGACCGGTGAGTCGCTGACCACCCCCGGCTCCCTGATGTACAACTGATGGCCGTCGAGACCGCGCGCTACCGGCTGCTCGCCGCCGAGGTCCGCGCCGCCGCGCGATCCGGGGAGTACGGCGCCGGTGGCCGGCTGCCCAGCGAGGAGGAACTGGCACAGCGCCACGGCGTCTCCCGGGGCACCGTCCGGCAGGCCATGACGCTGCTCCGGGCCGAGGGCGTGGTCACCTCCCGACGCGGCGCCCGCCGGGTGGTACTGGAGTCTCCCCCGCTGCAGAGCTTCGCCGAGCTGATGAGCTTCACCCGCTGGGCCCGATCGGTCGGCGAGGAGCCCGGCGGCCGGGTGGTCCGCCAGGAGCGCCGCCCCGCCGAGCCCGAGGAGACCGCGCAACTGCGGCTCGCCGAGGGCGAGTTCGTGCACTGGGTACTACGGCTTCGGACCCTCGGCGGCCGACCGGTGATGGTGGAGCGGACCGCCTACCCGGACCCGGTCGGTGCGCTGGTGGCGGCGATCCCGCCGGACGCGGTCTCGGTCAGCGAGCAACTGGAGCAGCAGGGCGTCCTGCTCGCCGACGCCGACCACACCGTGGACCTGGTGCTGGCCGACGCGGAGGACGCCGCGCTGCTGGACTGCCCGCCCGGCACGGCGCTGCTGCGCGAACGGCGACGCACCACGGACCCGGTCGGAGCGCCGGTGGAGTGGTCCGAGGACCGCTACCTCCCCGGCACCGTGGCCTTCACCGTCCACAACTCGCTGGCGTCCACGGCCCTTACCCGCCACCGCCAGCCCCCGAACCCGCCCCCGGAGGGGCGATGAGCAGCAGGCACTGATCATCTCCGGCTCAGGTGTTCTGACAGCGGATCGGCCACTGAAGCTTGAAGCCGTGCACTACGGTCTAAAACTGAGCAGAGCGTGATCCATCGGGAAGGACTGCTGGATGAGCGACCAGGACAAGGGAACTGTCGGCTACCTGATGGAAATGGGAGCGCTCAAGCGCGGCAAGCGCAGTGGTTGGTGGATCGCGGGGGTCAAGGACCCCGAGACGATCGCCGAGCACTCCTGGCGCACGGCGGTCATCGGGGCGGTGCTGGCGATGATGGAGGGCGCCGACCCCGCGAAGGTCGCGCCCCTGGCCACCTTCCACGACACCCAGGAGACCCGGGTGGGCGACATCCCCTGGATCGGCCGCCGTTACCTGACGGCCGCGTCCAACGAGGCGGTCACCGCCGACCAGGTTGCCGACGCCCATCCCCGGGTGGCGGACGCGATCAAGGCCGTGGTCGACGAGTACGAGAACGGCGACTCGCTGGAAGTGCAGGTGGCGCATGACGCCGACAAGCTGGAGTGCATGATCCAAGGGCTTGAGTACCTGGAACAGGGCTACCGCAATGCCCATGAGTGGGTGACCTCCACCCAGGCGAAGCTCAAGACTCCCTCAGCCATGGCCCTCGCCGAAGCCGCGCTTGGCATGTCCTCGGCGGAGTGGCAGCGCACCTACCTGAGGTGAGGCGATGCGCCCGGGCCGCGCCCGGACACTGGCCGACCGGGATCTCAGCGGTATCCGATATGCGCTGCGCCTCGCTGGGGTGTGAGCGCCGAAGGTTCGAGGCCGGGACATTGAAGCACTCCAAGCGCACCGGCTGGTGGATGGCCGGTATCCGTGAGCCGGAGAGCGTCGCCGAGCATTCGTGGCGGACCTCGCTGATCGCCTCGGTGATCGCCCAACTGGAGGGCGCGGATCCGGCTCGGGCCGCGCTGATGGCCGTGTGGCACGACTCGCAGGAGGCCCGGACCGGGGACGTGAACCACCTCGGCAAGAAGTACATGGGCCAGGAGATCGCGCCCGAGGAGGTGACAGCGGATCAGGTCGCCGGGATGCCGACGGCGCTGGCGAAGGCTGTCCAGGCGATCGTCGGGGAGTACGAGGCACGCGAGTCCGCCGAGGCGATCTGCGCCCGTGACGCGGACAAGCTGGAGTGCCTGCTCCAAGGGCTGGAGTACAAGGCGCAGGGCTACGCGAACGTCCAGCGGTGGATCGACAACAGCAGGGGTCGACTGGTGACCGACACGGCCAAGCGGCTGGCGGACGAGCTGATCGCAACGGGTTCGCTGGACTGGCTGAAGGCAGCGATGGGCGAGGCGTGACCGTGGCGCCCACTGCGCAGCCCGATGCGCCCGGGCCGCACCCGGACACATTCGGGCGCGGCCTCCTGCGTGGCGTCGCGCTACGCCGCGTCCGCGCTCGGGCGGAGCAGCGCGGTGAGGAGGGGGCGGAAGTGGGCGAAGGCGGGAACCGGGCCCTCCGGGTCCTTCGCGGCCTCGTCCCAGCGGCGGAGTCGGACGGCGTCGGGGCCGTGCGGGTGGGCGGCGAACTCGGCCGCCTCGGCCTCGGTCATCGGTCCGCCCTGGACCGAGAGGGTGTGTACGGAGGCCGGGGAGAGCAGCGCGAAGTAGCCCGGCTCGACGGCGCACAGGTAGCGCTTCGCGGCGACGTGGAGCCGGACCGGTTCGGTGACCTCCGGGCCGAACCACTGGGCCAGCCAGTCCGCGCCGGTGTGGCTGTGCCGGTTGTCGGTCCCCTCCATCAGGTCGTGGCCGCTGACCTCGCCGTGGAAGTGCCCGAGGTCGTGCAGCAGGGCCGCCGCGACCAGCGGCGCGGGCGCGCCGGCGGCCTCGGCGAGAGCGCCGGCCTGGAGCATGTGCTCGGCCTGGGTGACGGCCTCGCCGAAGTACTCGGA
Source organism: uncultured Actinomycetota bacterium (assembly GCA_963743515.1). Lineage (GTDB taxonomy): Bacteria > Actinomycetota > Actinomycetes > Streptomycetales > Streptomycetaceae > Streptacidiphilus. Next base: position 8,488 of record CAVUQN010000015.1, on the reverse strand, counting down.
GCTGCCCTGAGCGGCGAACAACTCCCCGATCATGTCGATGGCCTGAGTGTCCGTCATACTGCCACCGCCTGGCTGCGGCGGAGCACGGCGACGGTGCTGAGCAGGCCGTCCAGGTCGGCGTAGCAGCCCTGGAGGTGGCGTCCGCCGCTACTGGCGAAGGCGGTCCGGGCGTGCAGCAGCCGGGTGTTGTCGAAGATCAGGCAGTCCCCGGGGGTGAGCCGGAAGTCCAGCTGGAGTCCGGGGCGCAGCAGCAGTCGGGCGAAGGTCCGGTACGCGTCGTAGAAGGCGGTGGTCTGCTCGGCGGGCAGCCGGAGGGTGCTGATGGAGCGGTTGTTGAAGCGGATCTCGCGGATCCGGCCGAGCGGGTCGGTGCCGATCAGCGGGCGGTGGGCGCTGAGTTCGGCGCCGGCGTCGGCGAAGCGGAAGGGCACCAGGGTGCGGGTGAGCACGTCGAAGGCGGCCGGGTCCTCCTCCCGCAGCAGCGCGGCGGCGGCGAAGCCGTCGACCAGGCCGGAGTCGCCGCCCTCGGTGCTGTTGACCAGGCAGTGCAGCAACTGCAGCGTGGGGACCGGGTCGCGGTAGGGGTTGTCGGTGTGCGGGGTGATCAACGCGCCGGTGAAGGCGAGGTTGTTGGGGTTCTCCTCGACCCGGACCTCGAAGATTCGTCCGTAGTTGGTGTCGCGGACGTGGCCGAAGGTCTCGGCGACCTCGGTGACCTGGCCCTCCCGGACCGGGACACCGCGCAGGAGCGCGAAACCGAGGTCGGCGACGGCCTCCAGGGTGCGTAGCCGGACGGCGGGGTCGAGCCGGTACTCGTCCCAGGCTGCGGACGGGAGGCCGGACGGGTGGGCGGCGGCGAGACCGGCGGCGAGGTCGGTGGCCTGCCACAGGGTCTTGGCGTCCTCCGTGCGCGGGTCGACGGTCGCATCGGCGCCCGCGCCCTCGCCCTCGTCGAGCCAGCGCTGCGCGTAGCGGGAGCGGTGCCCGTCGGGCTCCCAGAGCACCTCCCATCCCGGCTCGCCCTCGATCTCGGCGGCGGACTCGGCGGCGACAACCAGGCCCTCCGGCAGGTCGGTGATCTGGAACAGCTTCTGGCCGTTGCGCGGGTCGCGGCAGTCGGCGCAGCCGCAGTTGTCGCGCAGCCACAGCGGCGGCAGCGAGGCGGGGTGGGTCACGGGACACTCCAGGGTTCGGGACGACAGGGTTCGGGACGACGGCTCACGGTTCGGCGCAAAGTTGTATAGCCAACTTTGCCGCCGAGACGTGACGCTGCCGGGCCGCCGTGTCGTGCCCACGAACGCCGGTGGAACGGCCAGGAGCGGACGGGCGAACTCCTCCCCCGTCCGCCCCTCCCCCGCAGCCCCCGGCTCGTGCAGCCTCAGGGCATGAACCCGTCCAGGAAGGTGTTGCTGTAGATCCGCGCCGGGTCGTAGCGGTCCAGCGTGGCCAGCGCCGTGTCCCAGTTGTCGCCGGCGGCCTGCCCCGCGCGGTAGGCGTTGGGGATGGTGGTGCCCAGGATCGTCGGGTCGGACCAGCCCGCGGTGCCGGAGTAGCCCCAGCCCTTCGACCACTCGGGGCGCACCGCCGCATAGCTGCCGGTGTAGTTGGACAGCACCCACTGCTCGGTCTCGCGGTAGAACTGCTGCGACTGCGGCGTCCCGGGGACGGTCAGCACGTCCATCCACACCGCCGTGTCCCAGGCCGGCTCGTCGGGCCTTGGCCGGAGCGCGCTGAGCTGCGGCTGCACCGCGCCGGGCACCCCGCAGTCGCCGGGGTTGTCCAGCCCGGTGACGCGGACCTCCCAGGGCCCGTTCATCGGGTACTGCCCGTTGGCCGCATAGGCGTTGAGCGCGTTGTTCAGGTAGGTGTAGAAGTCGCTGACCACCTGCTGGAGGTTGGCCCGGGCGCAGAGGATGGCGTAGCCGTTCGCGGTGACCTGGAGGGTCGAGGGCAGCACATAGAGCTGGGTGTTCTTGGCCCAGCCCCAGATGTCCCAGGTACCGGTGACGATGAGCCCGGAGCCGACGATGCTCATCTCCAGGTTCTCGAAGGTCGGGGTTATCCCCACGTCCCCGTTCAGGATGTCGGCGATGTAGCCGGACTCGGTGGTGGTGACCGAGTCGGCGAAGCTGTAGTTGAAGGGGCTGTTGACCTCCACCGAGAAGAAGGGCTTGCTCGGACTGACCGACCAGACCTTCAGCCAGGGCACGGTGGTGAACGGGAACCAGATGGTCTCCACCCGGCCGGTCTGGTTGACCAGCGCGGCATAGGAGTTGGACCCGGCCGAGGCGGGCGGCGCGAACAGCGTGGCGACGTTGGTGGTGTAGGTGCTCTGGCAGCGCATCCGGACGTTGGGGCCGACGGTCAGCGTGGCCGAGGTGATGAAGGCGCGGCCGAGGTGGACCAGGAACGCGGCGATGTCCGGGTCGCTGCGCGAGAACGTCTGCAGCACATAGGCGTTGGCCGAGGCGCTCCAGACCACGGCGGTGAGCGAGGTGACCAGGTTGCTGACCGAGCCGAAGGTGTGGCCGGCCGTCCGCGTCTCGCCGACGGCGGGAACGGAGCTGCCGTGGCCGTCGATGGCGAGCACCCCGCCGAGGGTGAGGTCGCCGGGCGCGGGGGTGTTGGTGAGGCCGTAGCCGGCGTTCTCCAGGTCGGTGAGCAGGTTGAGCATGGTCACCCCGGCCTGCGCGGTGACGCTGGCCGGACTGCCGGAGTTGACGGTGACGGCGGTGAGGTTCTCGGTGGTGTCGACCATCAGGATGTTCCCGGTGGCACCGTTGGGCTCGAGCAGCGGCGACCAGCCGTGGCCCTTGCCCCGGGCGCGGATCTTCCAGCCCTGGGCGTAGGCCCAGTTGGCGAGCGTGACGACGTCGTCGGGCGAGGACGGCGAGCAGGTCCACAGCGGACTGACGACGATCTCGCCGGACCAGTTCGACCAGGCCTGCTGGTAGACGCTGAGGCCGGCCGGGAAGTCCGGCGGCGCCGCGGTCGCCGCCTCGGCCGGGGCGACCCTGAAGGCCGGACTCCAGCTCACTGCGGTAAGTGCTGCCGCCGCCCCCGCCGCGCCGATGAACGTCCGGCGGGAGAGCGGCGAGCGCACGGCCTCCCCGAGGCTCCCTGCGGGATCCTCCTGGGCGTGCTGTTCGGGGTGGCGCTGGTCGTGCTGGTGCTGGTCAGGTTGGCGCGACGATCCCATGACTACCCTCCGCGTGCTGGTGGAAGCGGCGTGGTGTGAGTCCGGGGGTGGGTGCGGAGGCCGGGGCGGACCGGCCGTCACCTGCGGAGACGGTGACAGTGAGAATCCAGCCGGGGCCTTGAGAAGTCAATGACGGTGCGTCAGATTTGCTGTCGGGCACCCTGGGAGCCCTGCTCCCCGGCGGGACGGCCGCCGAGGTAGAGGGCGTCGGGGTTGCACTCGGCCACCAGCCGGCGCAGCAGCCCGGCCAGCAGATCCTGGTCCACCTCGGAGAAGATCCCGAAGATCTCCGCGTTGATGGCCTCGATCGCGGCCTGCGAGCGCTCGGCCAGCGCCAGCCCGGCCTCGGTCGAATGGAGGTTGACGATGCGGCGGTTGGTCGGGTGCGGACCCCGGGCGATCAGCCCGCGCTCGACCAGGCTGGCCACCGCCGCGCCCATGGACTGGGCGGTCATCCCGGAGCGGCGGGCGATCTCGGCGCTGGAGATCCCGTCCGACAGCGCCACCTGCACCAGCGCGTTGTGCTGGGCCAGGCTCAGCTCCAGCGGCCGCAGGGCCTTCTCCAGTCGCAGGCCGACGCTCTGGGCGAACTGGTAGGCGAGGTAGCTGGTACGGGTGGACGGGTCGTGGATCTCCGGCATGGCCCCACTCTTATCAGGAGACTGATACTTTACTGCTACCGTTATAAGGAGCCTTATAACTTTCCCGGAAGGGTCAGCCGTGTCCCCAGTAGCCTCCGACCATGATGCCCGCCCCGGGCAGCACCCCCATCTCGTCGACGCACCCGCACCCCGGACCGGCGCGACCGGGGCCAGGGGCGCCCTGCTGCCGGCCCTGATCGTGCTGGTCATCGGCTCCATATTCGTCAGCGTCTACCTCGCCGCCTTCCACGCGCCCAAGCCGCACCGGCTGCCCGTCGGCATTGTCGGCACCGCCCAGCAGGCAGAGCAGTTGCGCAGCGGCCTGGACGCCCACAGCGCCGGCGGCTTCGCCGTCACCGCCTACCCCGACCGGGCGGCCGCCGCGAGCGCGGTCGAGCACCGCACCGCCTATGCCGCCCTCGTCCCCGCCGCCGGAGGGAGCAGCAGCACCGGCGCCGACACCCTGCTCTACGGCAGCGCCAACGGCCCCTCGGTGACCGCCCTGCTCGAGGGCGGCTTCGGCGCCGTCGCCCAGGCCGGCGGCCACAGCCTGGCCGCCCAGGACCTGGCCCCGGCCTCCAGCGGCGACACCCGCGGGCTGTCGATCTTCTACTCCGCGTTCGGCCTGGTCCTGGCCGGCTTCCTGTTCGGGACCATGACCTACCAGATGGCGCCCCGGCTGGAGTTCCGCTGGCGGATGACCAGCCTGGCCGCCTTCAGCATCGTCGGCGGCCTCGCCATCGCGGCCATCGCCGGGCAGGTCTTCGGCGCACTGCCGGGCTCCTTCCTCGCCGTCGCCGCGCTCACCGGGCTGATGGCCGCCGCCGTCGGCGGCACCACCATGGCCCTGGTCCGGCTGCTCGGCCCGGCCGGGGTCAGCGTCTCCTCGGTGCTGATGCTGATCCTCGGCAACGCCACCAGCGGCGGCATCCTGCCGCCGGCCTTCCTGCCCGCCCTGCTACGGCCGCTCTCGGAGATCCTGCCGGTCGGCGTCGGCGTCCGGGCCGTCCAGGGGCTGGCCTACTTCCACGGCGACGGCGTGGCCGTCGGCGTCGGCGTGCTGGCGCTCTGGACCACCGTCTCCGTCGGCGTGCTCTACTGGCGCGACGCCGGGAGCATCGGTATCGATGCGTCCCCCGCGACGACGGGCGAGCCCACCGAAAGGCTCACCGGGATGCCGCGGGCGGCCAGCTCCAGGCCGGCCCGCAGCACCGTGGAGGCGACGCCCTTGGCGGTGGTCGTGGCGTCGATGCCGGAGCCGTCGGTCGCGGGCGAGAGCGTATAGATCGGGAAGCCGTCGGTCTCCGGCATCACCGAGCCCATCCGGCCCACGACCGCGTCCAGCCGCTGCGCCGAGTAGCGGCACCAGTAGACGTCCAGCCGTGCTACCTCGGCCTGCGGATCGGCCTTCCGCACCGCCGCCACCAGGGCCGGACCCTGGGTCGGGTCGGTCAGGCAGACCGCCACCCGGCCGACCGGATAGTCGGTGATCTGGCTGCCGTAGACGGACGCGAAGGCCCCGCGTCCCAGCCGGCCGACCGCCTGGGCCAGCTCCTCCGCCTGCGGGGTGTTGGCCGGGGTGCCCACGTCCTTGGTCGGCGCGCCCCCGCCCTGCCACTGGGAGGCGACCGGACAGGGCTTGTCCCCCGGCGGCAGCCCCGGGATCATCGGCACCGACGTCACCTTTCCGGGGCCGGAGCCGGCGCTGGCGCCGACGGCGGGGCTGACGCGCGCCCCCGGGGCCACGGTCGCCGAGCCGCAGCCGGTCAGGGTGGCGCCGATACCGGCGCAGACCGCAAGGCTCGCGCAGAGGGTCGAGAGTCGGACGGTACGCATGGACTGCTCCTCCGTGAGGTGCCGCCGGAAGCGGGTGCCGTCGCCCGGCCCCGCACTGCACCGATCCGACGCGCCGGCTCCCCCGCCGGTTCCATCGCCCGCGTCACCCCAGCCCGCGTCACCCCAGCCGGTACACCCGGGAGGCAGTACCGCCAAGGACCGCCGCCTGCTCGTCCGCGCTCAGCCCGTCGGTCAGCGTCCTCGCGGTGTCCAGCACCTCGCCGTAGGAGGCAGCGAGGGTGCACACCGGCCAGTCCGAGCCGAACATCAGCCGGTCCGGGCCGAAGGCCTCAAGTACCGTGTCGGCGTAGGGACGGAGCTGCTCCGGCCGCCAACCGCGCTGCCAGTCCGCCTCGGTGACCAGTCCCGACAGCTTGGCGACGGTGTTCGGCAGCGCCGCCAGCGCCCGGACCCGCGCCGCCCAGGGCTCCAAGTCCCCTGCGGCGATCGGGGGTTTGCCCAGGTGGTCCAGGACGAAGGTCAGCCCGGGGTGCGCGGCGGCGGCCTCGACCGCGGCCGGGAGCTGGTGCGGCCGCAGTACCAGGTCGTAGACCAGGCCGCCGGCCTGCACCGCCCGCAGTCCGCGTGCCACGTCGGCCCGGCACAGCCAGCGCGGGTCGGGCTCGTCCTGCACCTGGTGCCGAATGCCGCGCAGCGCAGCGCCGCCCGGCCCCTCGGCCAGGGCGGCCAGCACCTCGGCCACGGCCGGATCGGTCAGCTCGGTCCAGCCGACGACGGCGGCGATCGCGCCGCTGCCCTCGGCCAGGGCCAGGAACTCCGGGGTCTCCTCGGCCAGGGTCACGGTCTGCACCAGCACCGAGGCACCGACCCCGGCCGCCGCCGCCTCGGCCTCCAGCTCGGCGACGCCGAAGCTGCGGCGCAGCGGCGCCAGCTCGGGGCCGGTGATCCACGGCTGGTCACGGACGGCCAGGTCCCAGACGTGGTGATGGGCGTCGACGACCACGGATCCGGCGGCGCTCATCCGGCCTGCACCGGGAGCGAGACCGGGACCGGGACCGACTCGGGCAGGAGGCCCTCGACCCGCAGCTCCGCCCAGAGCGCCTCCGGGAGCTGATGCCTGATCATCTCGGCCGCGTCCCGGGCCTCCTCGGCGGAGCGCAGCCCGACCAGGACCGAGGCGACTGCCGGGTGTCCCAGCGGGAAGCGCAGCGCCGCCGCCCGCAGCGGGACGCCGTGGCTGCTCGCAGACCGCTTGCATCCGCAGCGCCCGCTGCAGCAGTCGCGTCCGGCGCGGCGGCGTAGTCGTAGGTCGCGCCTCGGCCGCGGGTCGGCGAGCAGGCCGGAGTTGAACACGCCGCCGACGACGACCGAGACCCCGCGCCGTCTCGGCCTCGGGCAGCAGCTCGTCCAGCCCGCCCTGGTCGAGCAGGGTGTAGCGGCCGGCCAGCAGGACCACGTCGACGTCGGTCTCCCGGACGAACCGGGTCGAGCAGTGCGGCCTGGTTCATCCCGACGCCGATCGCCCCGACCACCCCCTCGGCGCGCAGCCGCTCCAGTGCCGGGTACGCCTCGGCGAGCGCCTGCGCGGCGTGGTCGTCCGGGTCGTGCAGGTAGGCGACGTCGATCCGGTCCAGGCCGAGCCGCTCCAGGCTGGACTCGATGCTGCGCCGCTCGACGCCGTCGGCGCTGAAGTCCCAGCGCCGGCGGTGGGTCGCGGGCACCGCGAAGCCGTCGGCCAGGTCGTCGCCGACGGCCTCGGGCTGCGGCTCCAGGATCCGGCCGACCTTGGTCGACAGGACGTAGGGTCCCGGGGCCGGTCGCGCAGCGCCGCGCCGAGCCGCCGCTCGGACAGGCCGAGGCCGTAGTGCGGCGCGGTGTCGAAGTAGCGGATCCCGGCCGTCCCAGGCGGCGTCCACGGCGGCGGGGGCGGTCCGCCTCGGTGATCGGCGTACAGGTTGCCGATGGCGGCGCCGCCGAAGCCGAGCTCGGTGACCTGCGGTCGCGGCAGCTCCCCAGTCGGGGCGTGTCGCATGAACGTCAGACCGTTCTCTGCGACGGTGTCCTGCCGGCCGGGCGCAGCCGCAGTCCGGCCATGCCGCCGTCGACGGCGAGCGCGGTGCCGGTGACCGAGGCGGCGGCAGGGCTCGCCAGGTAGGCGATGGCCGCGGCGACCTCGGCGGCGGTGACCAGGCGGCCCACGGCTGGCGGGCGTTCAGCGCGGCGCGCTCGGCCTCGGGGTCGTCGGCGGCGTCCAGCAGTCGGCCGACCCAGGGGGTGTCGGCGGTGCCGGGGTTCACGCAGTTGACCCGGATGCCCTCGCGCACGTGGTCGGCGGCCATGGCCAGGGTCAGCGCCAGTACGGCGCCCTTGCTCGCCGAGTACAGGGCGCGCTGCGGCAGGCCGGCCGTGGCGGCGATCGAGCAGGTGTTGACGATCGCGGCGTGGGCGGACGCCGCGCAGGTGCGGCAGGGCGGCCCGGGTGGTGCGGACCATGCCCAGCACATTGACGTCGAGCACCCGGTGCCACTGCTCGTCCGGGTTGTCCTCGACGGTACCGGCGGCGCCGATCCCGGCGTTGTTGACCAGGATGTCGAGCCCGCCGAGCGCCGGTCGGCCGTCGGCCACGGCCGCGCGGACCGAGGCGTCGTCGGAGACGTCGGCGCGGAAGCCGGCAGCGGTTCCGGTCGAGCGCCGTCCAGGGTCGAGGTCGAGCACCGCGACCTCGCGCCGCGTTCGGCCAGCAGGCGGCGCGGTGGCCAGGCCGATGCCGGAGGCGCCGCCGGTCACGATGGCGCGCAGTCCGTCGAGCTCGTTCATGCGGAGGTCTCCTCTTCGGATTCAGATATGTGGC
>CAVUQN010000014.1:0-118692 GCA_963743515.1 uncultured Actinomycetota bacterium | reverse complement strand
GCCGACACCGTCTCCCTCAGCCGCCTCTACTTCCTCTGAGCCTCCACTTCCTCCGACACCGCCACCCCCGGCCCGTCGTCCCCGCGAAGGATCACCCTCATGACCACTGAGCCCACCACCCCCGCCGAGCTCGGCTTCGCCATGCCCGCCGAGTGGCAGCCGCACGACCGGACCTGGATGGCCTTCCCCACCTCGAACGAGACCTTCGCCGGCGACGAGCCGCACGCCGCCCGCCAGGCCTGGGCCGCCGTGGCCAACACCATCGTCCGCTACGAGCCGGTCACCCTGGTCGTCAACACCGGCCGAGACCGAGGACGCCCGCGGCTACCTCTCCCCCGAGGTCGAGATCGTCGAACGCCCGCTGGACGACGCCTGGATGCGCGACATCGGCCCGACCTTCCTGACCGACGGCAAGGGCGGCCTCGCCGCTGCCGACTGGATCTTCAACGGCTGGGGCGCCCAGGAGTGGGCCAGCTGGGAGCACGACCAGCACATCGCCGAGGAGATCATCGCCCTCACGGACGTCCGCCGCTTCGCCTCCCGCCTGATCAACGAGGGCGGCGGCATCCACGTCGACGGCGAGGGCACGGTGCTGCTCACCGAGACCGTGCAGCTCGGCGAGGGCCGCAACGCCGACTGGACCAAGGAGCAGGTCGAGGCCGAGATCCACGCCCACCTCGGCACGACCAAGGCGATCTGGGTGCCGCGCGGCCTGACCCGCGACTACCAGCGCTTCGGCACCCGCGGCCACATCGACATCGTCGCGGCCTTCCTCAAGCCCGGCGTCGTCGTCGTCCACACCCAGCCCGACCCGGCCCACCCCGACCACGAGGTGACCAAGGAGATCGCCGCGCTGCTCCGCGCCTCCACCGACGCCAAGGGCCGTCAGCTGGAGGTCGTCGAACTCCTCGCCCCGACCGTCCTGTTCGAGGAGGACGGCGAGCCCGTCGACTACTCCTACATCAACCACTACCTGTGCAACGGCGCGGTCGTCCTCTGCGCCTTCGACGACGAGCGCGACCAGCAGGCGGCGGAGGTCTTCGCCCAGTACTTCCCCGACCGCAAGGTCGAACTCGTCGACGCCCGCGAGATCTTCGCCAACGGCGGCGGCATCCACTGCATCACCCAGCAGCAGCCCACGGCCTGAGGCGCTCCCCGAACACCACGCCCACGACGTGACGTTGGGCAGCGTCGGACGCGCCGCACGGTCACGCCGGGATCAACCTCGAAGGCCCCGCTCACGGCGGGGCCTTCGGTGCGTCCGGCACGTCAACGAAGTGACGAGGCCTGATGCGCGAGGAGTATCGTTCAGACGCCGGTGCTACCACACTCCGGCCTCAAAACGATCACACTCGCCAGGGATCTGCGGTCCCACGGCGAGTCAGAGCACCAGAGGAACACAACCTCCCGTGGCACTTCCCCAGACTAGCCCTGCGCTCCCCATAATCATCAGCAAGCCGCTCCGGGACGGCCCAACCTGGTGAACGCGGGCTTCTGGCCGCCAGCACCGTCGTCGATGTCCGCGACCTGGATGCCGGCGTGCTGATAGGTGTCGAACCACTTGGGTGGCCACTTGATGTGCTCCCACGGAACATCGAAGTTGGCTGCGTTGGAAGACCGAACGCGGTCCAGGTAGTCACGTGTTTCGCCGTGGTCCATCCCCTTGACCGCACCGAGTTGTGCGATCGCCAGTCGCGGGCCACCGGCCCAGCCGCGTGCGGCCAGTGCGACGCGTTCCAGCAGGTATCGAGCGGTGTAGTTGTAGAAGGCGTTTGTGTCGGAATGATCATGGGATACGGCATCAAGGTGATCGGCTCGCAACAGTTCCTGCTGGGTCGAGCCTGGTGGAAGGAGCTCTGCAGCTGACGCAACAAAGGAGCCCCCTGGAGGGCTCTGGGTGCCACTACCGCCTAGGCGGAGGATCCAGTTGCCTGGTTCCGACTCTCCCAGCAGCCCACCAGCGGGCTCCTTATACGCCTATCCAACGTCAAAGTAAAGATCAAGTCAACCCGTGATAGCGCACCGAACGGGTGACAGTTCCGAGGCCCCCCAATCCGGGTGGCGGCCTTCGTGCACTGTTGAGCATGTCGAGATGCCGCTCAGCAGTTGCTGGGCACGACCGCTCCCCCCGTTTCCTGTGGCCGCCGCGAGACGTGACCAGGAGACGCGGTCAGCACTGCGAGCAGCCCTCCGGCCAGACGCGCCGCACGATCACCCCGGCAGCCCGAGCATGTTCGACCATGTCGCCCTTACCACCCTTGCCGGTCGAAGGCTGTCCATCCCAGACCGTCACCAGAACCTCCGCGCGCTCCAGCAGCAAATCGTTCGCCGCTTCGCATACCTCCCGTCCGGCGGTCCCGAAGGGCATCACAATCACCTCCGCCGCCTCGGCCGCCAAAAGCTCGGCGTCCTGCGGTTTCACCTTCACCTGCCGGTAGTTCCCAGACGGCACGACCACCACAAGGTCGCCGCCAACAGCGACGCCGACGCGACACTCCACACCGCCGTCGTCTGCACCGGCACCAGCTGGGCCGAAGCGACGGCCGCCGCCGCCGAGTTCAGCGCAGGAACTGGGGCGGTCGAGATCCACGCCATGGCTTCGGCTCGGGTTCCCGGGCCGGTGGATGAGTCGTGGTCGTACCAGGTGACGCTGTACGTCACCTACGTAGACGCTCGGGGCGAGGGCGCAGCAGTTGCGCATCATGCGGAGCAGCATCGGCGTCGGCGGCGCGCGGCGGGGCCCGGGAGCCTTCCCCGGCTGGTGAGCGGGCATGCGGTGCTCCCGACAGGTGCACCCTTTCTCCTCAGAAGCCACACAAGGATCACCTGTTACTTCATGTCCAGGTCACCCTAGGCTGCGGGGTGCCCCCCACGGGCGAACCCCCGCACCCCGCCCGGAAGACCGTATGAACTACTGCTCGACCTGCAGACGTCATCTCAACGGCGCCCTGTCCTGCCCCGGCTGCGGACGATCCGCCGAGGAGACGCCCGGGACGGCACCCGGCCCCCAGGGCGCGGACGCGCCTGCGGCCGTCTCGTACGGGAGCACCTCGGCGGACACCCGAGTGCCACGGTCTGCCAGCCGGGCCCACCTTCGCCGCAAGGCACAACGCAGCCGGGCCCGCCGACGGGTGCTGGCGCTGACCGGCGTGGCCTGTGTCGCCGTGGCCGGCGTCTGCGCGCTCGTGCTCGACTCCGGGCCCGCCACCGCGACGATGCAGGTCACCGTCGCGGGGAGCACCACGGACGGTCCCACCTCCACGGTCGTCGGCTCGGCTTCGCCGGGGCCGTCCGCGTCCGGCACCCCCGCTGCGCCCTTGGCGACGGCCTCGCAATCGGCGCGCCCCAGCGCCTCCGCCTCCAGGCCACGGACCAGCAGCAAGCCCACGCCGACCTCCTCGGCACCCCAGGGCACGTCCCACACGCCGGTCGCCACGCCCTCCGCCACTCCGTCGGCGACCGCCGCGCCGACCTCGGCCAGCGCGATACCCAGCCCCTCGCCCTCGCCCTCGCAGACCTGCAGGACCACCTTCCTGTGGTGGTGCACGAGCTGACACCGGGGCAGGAGTCTCCGCGCGCCTGTGCGATCATCGGCTGATGCGTCGTCTCACGGTTCTGGGAACGTGCGGGGCCTGGCCGCAGGCCGGCCGGGCCGCCAGTGGCTTCCTGCTGGAGTACGACGGGTTCCGGCTGGTCCTGGACCTCGGCTACGCGACCTTCCCCCGGCTGCTCACCCACTGCACGGGTGGTGACCTCGACGCCGTGGTGATCACCCATGAGCACCCGGACCACTGCGCCGACCTCAGCGCGCTCTGCCGCGCACGCTACTTCGCCGACGACCGGCGGCCCCGACTGCCGCTCTACTGCCCACCCGGGGTGATCGGCCGCGTCCAGGCGATGGAGCCGACCGAGGACCTGCTCGACGTCTTCGACGTCCATCCGCTCCCGGGCACCCATCAGGTCGGCCCGTTCCGACTCGACGGCGTGCTGCTGCCGCACCACGTCCCCCACGCGGGCGTCCGGGTCACCGCTCCGGGCCTGACGGTCGCCTACAGCGGCGACGCCGGCCCGGACGCCGCACTCGCCCGACTGGGCTCGGGCGCAGACCTGTTCGTCATCGGCGCCACCCTGCAGGGACCGCCGCCCGACGAGGAGCCGCGGCACCTGATGAGCGCCGCCGAAGCCGGAGCCTGGGCGACCCGCGCAGGCGCTCGGCGGCTGCTGCTCACCCACTTCTGGCCCGACAGCGACCGTGAGCACTCGGCGGCAGAGGCCCGGACCACCTTCGCCGGCGAGGTCATCACCGCCGACGAAGGGCTCGTCGTCCCGCTGTAGCCCTGTCAGACCGACCACTGCGGGTCAGCCGTGCTGAGCCTGGACCTGGAACTCGGCGACGCGCTGGAGCGTGGCCTTGAAGTCGGCGTACTGCTGCTCGCCAAGGGCCCGGGCGTGGCGCTCCTCGATGGCGCGCATGATCGCGGTGGCGGTCTCCATCTGGAGCAGGCCACGCTCGGTGGGGTGGACCAGCTTGGCGCGGCGATCCGCCGGGTCGGGCTTCCGTTCGACGTAGCCGAGGCGCTCCAGGTCGTCGATGAGGGTGCCGATGACCTGTTTGTGCTGCCCGGAGAGCTGGGCCAGCTCGCTGGCCCGGATGCCGTCGCGGCGGAGGTAGGCGAGGACGACCCCGCTGCGGGGCTGGATGTCGTCGAAGCCCTGCTCGGAGAGTGAGGCGTAGAGCTCGCGCTGCACAGAGAACAGCACCCTTGCGGCGAGTACGCCGAGGTCGGGTTCCCTGCCCTTCGACCCGGCCACCGCAGTCTCCTGTCCCGGCGGTCGTCTGCCGCCCTCTCGTGACCAGCGATTTTAGCCGCACGCCCAGGCGCTGCGCCTGCCCCCTTCCGACCTCGGGCGGACACGCCGCCGGAGGCTCTTGCACCGCAGCAATTAGTAAATTATCGTGACTGTCACGAACGATGACTAAATCGTTCGTGACCACGTCTCCCTGAGGAGCGGAAGATGACTGAGCACAACAGGTTCCTGGACTCGATCACCCGGGAGAACGCCGTGGTGGTGCTGGTCGACCATCAGGTCGGGCTGCTCTCCGGCGTCCGCGACATCACGGTGGACGAGCTGAAGCACAACGTGGTGGCCCTGGCGCGCTCGGCGACCGCACTGGGCATCCCGCTGGTGGTCACCACCACCGCGGCCGAGAGCATGTGGGGACCGACCACGCCCGAGTTGGTCGAGGCGCTGCCCGCCGGACAGAAGATCATCGACCGCAGTGCGGTCAACGCCTGGCACGACGACCGGGTCCGCGAGGCCGTCGGGGCGACCGGACGCCAGAAGGTGATCTTCGCCGGTGTGTCGCTGGAGGTGTGCGCGGCCCTGCCCGCCTACGCCGCGATCGCCGCCGGATACGACGCCTATGTGGCCGTGGACGCCTCCGGCACCTTCAGCGCGACCAAGCGGGAGGCGGGACTGCTGCGCATGCAGCAGGCCGGTGTCATCGTCAGCGACTACGCCACGCTCATGGTGGAGGCCCTGGCCGACAACGCCGCCCCCGAGGCCGGCGCGGTCTACGCCGCCCTGGACATGCCGTTCGCGGTCCTGGTCGGTCAGATCTCGGCGGCCTACCAGCGCTGAGCGGCACAGCACCGCCGAAGAACACAGCACCGCCGAAGAACACAGCACCGCCGAAGAACACAGCACCGCCGAAGAACGCGCTGCCGGCCGCCTCCGGCTCGCCGCCCGGCAGCGCGTCCGCCCCCACGGGCGTCGCACATCCGGTACCAACGAGCGGGCCCCCCGCACTCGCACGAGAGTGGAGACACCATGAAGCACGGCAAGATCATCTCAGCGGGCGTCGCTGCGGCTGCCGCCCTCGCGGGCGCCCTCACCCTCCCGGCGGTGACCCCGGCCGGCGCCGCAGCCCCGGTCGGCGCCGTCGCGACCAGCACGGTGAGCGCTGCGTCGGCCCCGGCCGACCCCATGGCGATGGGCCCGCAGTACAGCGCTTTCCATGTCTATGTGCAGCCGGGCCAGTTGGAGGCCTTCGCGAAGAGCTGGGTGGGCACCTTCGGCGGCACCTACGTCAAGCCGTTCACCACGCAGCTCACGCCGACCCCCAGTTCGGCCACGGCCACCCAGGTCTTCTCCCCGGTGGCGCTGCTCTCCGTCTTCGACTTCACCACCCAGGTGCCCTACCCGTTCGGCCAGGAGCGCACCGGCTGGGGCGTCGCGAACACCGACGCCGCCACCCGACAGGCCCAGGCCGACGGCGCGAGCTCCCTCGTCGCCGCTTTCCCCGACCCGATCGGGCGCGACAGCGTCGTCCAGTTCCCCGGCGGCGTCGACACCCAGCTCTGGCACGAGACGACCCTCTCGCCGAATCCCTTCCCGGCCCTGAAGACCATCCCCGACAACCGGGTCTACGTGCCGAGCGACACCCTGGCAGCGTTCCTGAAGTCGTACCTGGCCTTCACCGAGGGACGCATCGTCCTCAACGACCCGCACGCCGACGGTGCTCAGATCGGCGCCCCGGGCACCACCTACCACCGCGTCGCCATCACCTCCGCCTACGGTGACACAGTCGTGATCGCCACCACCAACGGCTACCTGAACAACCCCTTCGGGCACGAGGTCAGCGGCATCACCGTGACCGACCTCAACGCGACGCTCGCCAAGGCCAGGGCCAACGGCGCAAAGGTGCTGTGGGGCCCGTACGCGGGCGACGGCGGCCACAGCGCGATGGTCAGCTTCCCCGGCGGCTTCATCACCGAGATCCACGACGGCGTCCTGCACTGACCTGCGTAGAAGGAGAGCTGACAGTTGAACGACCATGCCCAGCAGGCGGAAGCCCCCGGATTCCGGCTCGGCGCCTACCTCGCACGCATCGGGTATGCCGGACCGGTCGGTGCCGACCTGGCGACCCTGCGCGGCCTGCACCGGGCCCAGCTCATGGCGATCCCGTTCGAGAACCTCGACCCGGTACGCGGGGTCGTGCCGTCGCTGGCCCTCGACGACCTCCAGCAGAAGCTCGTCGACGACCGGCGGGGCGGCTACTGCTACGAGCACAACCTGCTGCTGGCCGCCGCGCTCCGGGCAACCGGCCTGACGCTCCGTTACCTCACCGGCCGGGTCGTCATCGGAACCGACCAGTCGGCCACCCGTCCCCGCACGCACATGGCCCTGCTGGTGGACGTGCCCGAACAACCCACCCCCTACCTCGCCGACGTCGGCTTCGGTGCCGTCGGCGCGCTCACCCGGCCCATCCCGCTCGCCCCGGACACGGAGCACTGGGCCGACCACCGCGGCCACCGCCTGCTGCGTGCCGCCGACGACGACTGGGCCGGCGGACCGGAGACCTGGACGCTGCAGGCCCATGGCCCCGATGGCTGGACCTCCCAGTACGCCTTCACCACCGAACCGGCGGAGTTGCCGGACATCAGCGTCGCCAACTGGTACGTCGCCACGTATCCCAACTCCCCCTTCCGCAAGCGCATCCACGTCCAGCGCACCGGCCCGGACACGCACCGATCGCTCATCGGCGCAGAGCTGACCGTGACCCGTGCGGACGGCACCGCCGACACCCGCACCCTCAGCGACCAGGAGATCCGGACCTACCTGGTGCAGGAGATGGGCCTTCCGCGGCACAAGTTCCCCGCACCGTCGTGATCGGCGCCCAGCGTGCCGATATCCCGTGGCCGCGCCCGGCCGGGCCTGGTTGGATCGCGGTATGAGCGACCAAGATGCGAAGCAGATCGGGATCCTGCTGTTTCCCGATGTCGAAGAGCTGGATGCCATCGGGCCCTGGGAGGTGCTGTCCTTCTGGACGCGGAACTTCCCCGAGGACGGGTGGCGGGTGTTCTGCTTCTCTGCCGACGGGCAGCCGGTGGCCTGTGCCAAGGGGCTGGTCGTCGGGGCGCACCACTCCATGGCGGACCTGCCCGCGCTGGACGTGCTGCTGCATCCCGGCGGGATGGGAACCCGGCCTCAGCTCGTCGACGGGCAGCACCTGGACTGGGTGCGCGAGCAGGGCCGGTCCGTTCCGCTGATGACGAGCGTCTGCACCGGCTCGCTGGTCTTCGCCGCGGCCGGGCTGCTGGCCGGACGCCCGGCCACCACCCACTGGGCCTCGTTGGACCTGCTCAAGGAGCTCGATCCGACGATCGACGTACGGGCCGACGACCGGTTCGTCGACGACGGCGACGTGGTCACCTCCTCCGGTGTCTCGGCGGGCATCGACATGGCGCTGCACCTGGTCGCCCGGCTGGCGTCGCCGGAACGCGCGCGCCAGGTGCGACGCGGTATCCAGTACGACCCGCAGCCGCCGGTCTGAGTCCGCGCCCTCGGAGGTCCCCCGGCCTCCGAGGGCGCGGACGCAGATCAGCGATTCGCGGTGCTGCCGCTGCTACTTCGACGCTGCGCGGGATCGGGGCTGCAGAGCCAGCCGTTGACGGCGAAGCGGCTGTCCTCGTGCTGCCGGCTCGGGCAGCTGACCGGCCGCACCTCGTGCCAGGCGGTGGGGCGGAAGAAGACGATGCTGTCGTGCTCGGGCTGCCAGTCCCGCCAGCTGCGCTCCGCCCAGTTGCCGGCGGTCCGGGTGTGCAGCGGCAGGGCGACGTCGAACACGCGGAGCTCGCCCCCGTCGAACGGCCGCGGCGTCCGGTGCAGGTAGTAGACGAAGGTGAGCAGCCGCCGGGGTGAGAACTCGGTGGAGGTGTCCTGGTGCGCCCGGTAGAAGTCGCCATGGTTGTGCACATTGAGGCTGTAGTCGGGCTCGGTGTCCTGGCAGGAGACTCCGAGCGTGTGCTCGACCGCCGGCAGCACGTCCTCGATGGCTGCCAGCAGCTCGGGCACGGCGAAGTCCTGGCGCGAGCGGGAGCGACGGAGGTCGAGGTCGAGCTCCTGGTCCCGAACCATCGATGGCTTCAAGGTGTCATCGGCGGAGGCGACGGCCCGTTTCAGCAGGGCTTCGGAGGTCTGCTCGCCCAGGAACTGGGTGATCCGGCAGACCGTCACCGGAAGCCGCCAGATCGCGTCGGTGCTCACAGCGTCGGGGCCGGTGGCGGCGTCGGGTCCGGTGGCGGTGACGGTGTCGGGGCCGGTCATGGGGTCCTGCCTTCCGGTCGGTGACGGGTGTTGCAGACAGCCCGCGTCCCGACCTCCGCCGCGCGCAGCCGCTCCACCTCGGCCGTGAGTTCTTCCACCCGGCGGTGCAGGGCCTGGACCGACACCAGGGCGACGCCGAGGCCGTCGACGACGGGGATCCTGCTGCCGTCCCGGTTGAAGCCGAAAGCGGCCTGCCAGTCCTGGGCCATCGGCCCGAGGTGGCGCACGTCCTCGGGCTCCCAGAGGTAGCGCCAGGTGCTGATGGGCAGCTTGGACACGGTCTCCAGGACCGCATAGCCGTTGACGGCGCCGACCGTGACCGCGCCGGCCTGGCCGACCGGTGCCACGGCGCCGGCCTCCCGCTCCTGGGGCGGCAGCCCCGCCCGGGGCCGCCGGTGGAAGATCCGCACGGCTACCGGCTCCAGTCGACCGGGACGACGTCCTGCTTGAGCGTCCGGTCGCTGCAGACGGCGCAGGGGTTGCCCGGGACTCCGGGGCCCTCGTCGGTGCCGACGGTGATCGCCCCGTGCGCCCCGGCGGGCGCGTGCACGCCGTCGCCGATCATCGCGGCGTCGTAGCCGCCCAGCAGCTCCTGGAGAGTCCCCGGGCCCAGGTCCTCCGGAGCAGAGAGCGCGGCGATGCCGTCGTTGTCGGTGTAGGCCACGCCCAGCGTCCGGCCGCCGGAGGTGGCGAAGACGATCTTCGCACCCCGGATGGGCTCGCCGGTCACCGCGTCGGCCGCCATCGCGTTGATGTTCTCCAGCTGCATCTGGGTCACGTTCAGCGTGGCCTGGCTGGCCGTGAGCCTGGTCGGCGTCAGGGCGGGACAGCTCGCCCCGCCGCACGAGGCGTCCGCCGTCGTGGCTGCGGACGCGGGGGCCCCACCTCCCAGTCCCAGCGCCGCCACCGCCACGGCCATCACCGAAAGGGCCACATGCCCCGAAGTCCTCATCTCCAACTCCCCACTGCTAAGCGCCAATTCCGTCCGACCCGGACGGCACGGCCGAGAGTATTGGCAACCGCCCGGCGACAGTTCGTGAAGGTTCCGCATATGCCAGGACCAATGACATGCCGCACGCGGACCGCTCGACGTGATCCACACACCCCCGACGTGCGGCGCAGTCGGCGGCGGCAGTTCGGCGCCGAACGGCGAGACGCCCACCGTCGGCCCATTGCGGTTCACTCGAAAGGGCGCATCTCCGACACCCCACCGGCGCGCTGTACGAACGTGAACTACCGCTCCGGCGAGCGATGGTGACGGTGCGGAGGCCCTGCGCCGCGCCCCCGCCCCGGTAGGCTGCCGAAAGTCGATCACCTGGGGGTGGAAGCCGGTGGCCAAGCGCCGCAGCAGGAAGAACGAGCCCACCGGATGCGTACTGGTGGTCGTGGCGTTCGTCATCGTCGCGGTTCTGGGCAAGGCGCTCGAGGCGCAGCAGCATGTCCACCCGCTGTACGGGCTGTTGGAGCTGCTGGCCGTGGTGCTCGCCGCCGCCGGAGTGGGCGCCGGCTGGTGGCAGCGGCGGAAGCGGAGCAGGGCCGCCGCCGCGCACGACTACCGACTACAGGTGGCCCGCTCCGCCGAGATCGCGCCGTACCAGCAGATGAACGCGAAGGAGTTCGAACGGGCGCTGGGCTTCCTGTGCGAGCGCGACGGCTGCACCCAGGTGCGGGTCGTCGGCGGCGGCGGGGACCTCGGCGCGGACGTGCTCGCGGTCGCCCCGGACGGCCGGCTGATCGTGCTGCAGGCGAAACGCTACGGGCCGACGACCAAGGTGTCCGGCCCGGACCTGCAGAAGTTCGGCGGGACCTGCTTCGCCGTCCACCGCGCCCAGGTCGCAGCCGTCGTCACCACGTCCCTCTACACCAAGCAGGCCCGCGAGTACGCCCAACACATGGGCATCCGGCTGTTCGACCGGGACGCGCTGGCCGGCTGGGCCTCCCGGACCGGCCCCGCACCCTGGCACTGAGCGCTGGCACTGAGCGGGGGCGGGGGTGACAGTCGGCGCCGTCCGGACTGAGCACCAACCCTCGCAACTCGGTCCAAATCACCCTGACGAGCCATCAAACCCCAGCTGGTAACGATTGAATGACAAATGGATTATTTTCCTCAGTGTCGGCCTCCGCGGACCCGCTGATCAATAGGATGCGGCCGATAGTTGCGTGGTTGGGAATTCAGGCGGGGTGCGGTCCATCGACCCCCCGCACAAAGGGGATCCGTATGCTTCGGGGTATAACCCGTCTCTCCGCAGTGCTGCTCGCGACCGGTCTGGCCGCCGCAGGCACCGCTGCCATTGCCCAGGCGGCTCCGTCCAGCGGCGGCGCCAATGTCGCCACGCTGGGCAACTTCATCAACTACGGGCGGGTGGCAATCTCCGGCCCGCAGGGCAACGAGCAGGTCGACGGGGGCACCGTCGCGCTGAACTTCGGCGGCCAGTCGGTCTCGGTCTACTGCATCGACCTGTACCACGACACCCAGAACGGTGTGCAGTACACGGAGACGGACTGGAACAAGTCCACGCTCTCCGGCAATCCGAACGCGGGCAAGATCCAGTGGATCCTGAACAACTCCTACCCTGACCTGACGGTCAGCCAGCTGGAGACCGCCACCGGCATCTCGGGGCTCAACGCCAACAGCGCCGCAGCCGGCACCCAGGCCGCCATCTGGCACTACTCCGACAACGTCACCGCCACCCCGGCGAACGGCACGGCGGCAGCGCTGACCAACTGGCTGGAGTCGAACGCGGCCACCGACGCCGAGCCGACGCCGTCGCTGCAGATCTCGCCCGCGAGCGTGGCCGGCAAGAGCGGCGAGAAGATCGGCCCGGTCACCGTCACCACCAGCGCCAACAGCGTCAACCTGCAGCTCACCGCGCCGTCCGGGGTGACCGTGGTGGACAGCAAGGGCCAGCCGGCCACCACCGCGTCCAACGGTGAGCAGCTGTTCTTCGACGTCCCCGCCGGAGCCGCCGCCGGCAGCGCCCAGCTGACCGCCTCCACCACCACCACGGTGCCGGTGGGCCGGGCCTTCGCCG
Organism: uncultured Actinomycetota bacterium; assembly: GCA_963743515.1. GTDB lineage: Bacteria > Actinomycetota > Actinomycetes > Streptomycetales > Streptomycetaceae > Streptacidiphilus. Next base: position 106,549 of record CAVUQN010000014.1, on the reverse strand, counting down.
CCATCGACGGCACCAGCCAGACCATGATCCTGGCCGGCACCTCCCCGGTCTCGGTCAGCGCGGTGGCCTCCGCCCAGTGGGCGCCGATGGGCGTCATCCCGGCAGCCAACGCCACGGCCAACTGCGGCAAGGGCGGGGTCGAGGTGACCCTGACGAACGCCGGCGACCAGCCGTGGACCACCACGGTCGGCGGCCAGAGCGTCACCGTCCAGGGCGGCGCCAGCACCACCGTGCTGGTCAAGGTCGCTGAGGGCGCTGCCTACGACATCACCGTGACCGGCCCGAACGGCTTCAGCAAGGAGTTCAAGGGCGCGCTGGAGTGCAAGCCGACCAAGCCGGGCAGCCCCTCGGCCTCGGCCTCGGCCTCGGCCTCGGCTTCGGCCTCCGCTGCGCCTTCGACCTCCGCCTCGGCGTCCTCGTCGGCCTCCCCGGTCGCGGGCGGCGGCAACCTCGCCTCGACCGGCAGCAGCTCCGCGACCCCGGTCATCGGCGGCGTGGGCGCGGCCCTGGTCCTCATCGGCGGCGGCACGGTGTTCTTCCTCCGCAAGCGCGGCCGGAACGCCTGATCCGGCGCGATGATCGCTGACTGAGTTCCTCCCGCTGGCCCGTAGCCCTCATCGAGGGCTACGGGCCAGCGGCGTTTCCGGGGTTTCCAGGGTTTCCGGGGTTTCCAGGGGCTGCGACAGCGGACCAGAAATCGAACTACTATTCGACCATGAGCACTGCGCGCCCCCTCGCCTCCGTCACCCTGCCCGACGGCCAGACGGTGCGGGCCGTCGTCCTCGACCGCCGCCAGGAGGTGGACGGCACCTACTGGTACACCCTCGAACTGGTGCTCATCTCGAAGGTGGAGCGGTTCGGGCAACCGCGCGCGGAACCGCAGCCGGTGATCTGGCAGGCGCCCTACCCGGTGGTGCAGCCGATCGCGGGCGAGGACTACAGCGCCGTCACGGTGCGCATCGCACCGCCGACCGGACAGGTGTGGCTGGTCGAGGAGCGCCACTCGGCGACCGGGACCGTGTACGTGCTGCACCGCCCCAACTGCGCCCAGCCCACCGGCCGGAGCGATCGCGTCGGGCTGGAGGACGCGGCGGCGCTGCTCGGCCACCACGACGCGGTTCCGTGCACCGTCTGCCGACCGGACACCGGGCTGCGCGGGCTGATCTGAGCCCGCCCGGGTGACCCTGCCCCGGTGGCCCCGCCCGGGTGGCGCGGCTCCGCTGGCCGACTACGGCGGCAGGGATCACCGTGGAGGCATGACCACCATCGATCCGCACCTGCAGCGCCTCTCCATCGCCGCCACCCGGGCGGGCGAGACCGGGGGCGACGTCATCCGCTGCGTCGCCCACGGCATCGTCTGGCAGGGCCGCCTCGTCGGCCCGACGGTCTGGGCCAACGCCACCGCTGCGACGCCGACCGAGGGCGACGTCCTCGGCGACCTGGACCCCACCGCCGAGGCCTCCGGCTACCTCCACCTCGGCACCGCCTCGTTCCTCACCGGCGACACCTGGCACCGCGCGCACGGGGTCCGGATCGCCCTGGACTCGGTCAGCGCCTGGTGGCGCCACCTCGAGGAGGCCTGAGCCCAGGAGCCTGAACGGGCCTGAGCGGGCCTGAACCGGCCGAGGAAGGGACCGGCCCCCGTCTGCCGGGGCGGTCCCTTCCGCCTGCGCCGTGTTTGCGGACGCCGCTCGGGCGGCCCGGTTGCGCACTCCTGACAGTAGGCCCCGGCACTGACAATCGCCGGGGCGGCCGCAGCGCCGGACAACCCGTCAGCAACGGAGCTCCGACCGTGCTAGCGTTCGATCAATCTTCAGGGGGGTAAACCGGCGTGACCAAGCTCAACCAGATCATCGCGGTGGAAAAGGGTGTCAAGGCGAAGTCCTTCGCCGACCTCACCCAGGCGCACCACGACGTGCAGAAGACCGCACTGCTCGCCGGCATCGCGCGTACGTACCAGCCGAAGGACGAGGAGGGCGAGCAGTTCCCGCCCGAGTCGACCCGGGTGCAGGTCAAGGCCGAGGACGTGCTGCGTTCCACCGGGGCGACGCTGACCCGGCTGTTCGACGTCACCGCGACGAAGGACTGGGCCAACTGCACCGCGAAGGCCGATGTCACCGTCGACGGCGCGGTCATCGTCAAGGACGCCCCGGTCAGCTACCTGCTGTTCCTGGAGAAGCAGTTGGTCGACCTGCACACCTTTGTGAAGAAGCTGCCGGTGCTGGACGCCTCCGAGGCGTGGTCCCGCGACGAGTCGACGGACTCCTGGCGGACCGAGCCGACCCGGACCATCCGCACCCGCAAGGTGATGCGGAACCACGTGAAGGCCGAGGCCACCGAGAAGCACCCGGCCCAGGTCGAGGTGTACACCGAGGACATCGCCGTCGGGTACTGGACGACGGTCAAGTTCTCCGGAGCGCTTCCCGCCAAGCGCGTCAACGACCTGCTGGAGCGCGTGGAGAAGCTCCAGACGGCCGTCAAGTACGCGCGCGAGGAGGCCAACGGCGCCGAGATCGTCGACCAGCGGGTCGGCGACAAGGTGTTCGGCTACCTCTTCGGGTAGCCCCACAGTCCCCCCGTCTTCGGGCGGGGTGCGCCAGGAGCGCAAGCTGAAACTGAAGCTTGTCGTGACCGACGCGGTTCAGTGGAGGTTCAACTCCTCCCCCCGGCACCAACAGGTCGGGGTAGCCCAAGCTGGCAGAGGCAGCCGCGATCAATCTCAGACTCTCGCTCCAGATTCAGCATTCGCCGCCGAGCGCCGGATCGCCCGGGTGCGGGCGATGATCGTCGGATGCCGGTTCAAGTCCGGCCCCGTGCTCCAATCCTGCGCGGGTCGTCCAAAGGCAGGACACGACGGTATAAGAATGACCCGCACCCTTTAAAAGTGCCGGCGCAAGCAATTGGGTGGCACCTCAGAGGCCCGGGGGATGGATACAGCCCCCGGGTCTCGTCACGTCCGGATGCCGTCACGTCCGCACATCAGGCGGCGGCCCTGGCCGGACAGGCCGCCCCCTCGCGGGGCGACTCCTCGCGGGGCGACTCCTCGCGGGCCGCGCGCCACAGCGCCCGCACGGTCACGCTCCAGCGGTGCTCGGCGATGGCGGAGGCCATCAGCGGGTGCGTCTCGACCTCGCGCTGGGCCTGCCGCTGGGCGTTCCGCAGCCGCCGGTACTCGGCCTGCCTGGGCAGCGGCCAGTGGACGACCGGCTGGTCGGGCCCGGCCAGGACGAAGGCGCGTGTCGCCGCCTCGCACGCCCACACCTGACGCTGGGCCTGTACGAGCTCACAAGGGAACCAGGAAGCTGCCACGGGAAGCATCCTCGCAGCCGCCACTGACAGATCGCCGAGGACTGCATGAACGTCTCGTGAGGATCGGTTGGCAGGGCTCCGGTGCTGCTGATTAACTGGGACTTCGAACGCCATTCCAACTGCCGTGCCAGCCGCGATGGCCACCGCCATGCCTACCGAGGAGCGCCTCTGACCGCCGGTCCCGGCCGCCGTCCGGCGCGGCCCCGCGAGGAGGTGTTCGCCGTGGCCATGGCCGCCATCGCCGAGCGCGGCCTCGCCGCGCTCACCATGGCCGAGCTGGGCCGCCAGGTCGGCATGAGCGGCGGCCACCTGCTCTACTACTTCGGCAGCAAGGACCAGCTGCTGCTGGAGACGCTGCGCTGGAGCGAGGCCCAGCTCGGCGAGCGCCGCCGCGCAGCCCTGGCCGAGCCCGTCCCCGCCGCCCGGCGGCTGGCCGCGTACATCGACCTCTACCTGCCGACCGGCGCCGGCGATCCGCGCTGGACGCTGTGGATCGAGGTGTGGGGGCGCTCCCTGGGCGACGAGCAGATGCGGGTCGGCCAGGCCGAGCTGGAGGCGACCTGGCGCGGCGAGCTGGTGCCGCTGCTGCGCGCGGGCATCGCGTCCGGCGAGTTCCGCGCCGTGGACGCCGAGCGGTTCGCGGTGCAGCTGGGGGCGATGCTGGACGGCTTCGGCACACCCCTGGTGATCGGCCTTCCCGGCATCACCCGGGAACTCGCACTGGAACACATCGGTGACTATCTGGACGAGGTGCTTCACCTGCACGGATAGGCGTTATGACGATATGCCTATTACATGGACGAGCAGCCTGCGACTCGCATAGCATCGGCCGCCTCCCGCCATTCCCGTGCGGGCCTAAACGGTGGAGTTCCGGTGCCCTGTCCGTCCTGTTCGTCCGCGTACCTGGACCCCTACGGTCGATGCCCGTCCTGCGGGTTCGCCGGCGTACCACCGATGGCGATGCCGATGGCCATGCCGATGCCGATGGGGCAGCCGCCGCGAGCCCCGCTCGGCCTCTCGAACGCCGCCCAGATCCTGCTGGCCGTCCAGGTGTTCGCGGGCGTGCTGGGCATCGTCAGCAGTGCGCTGACCATCAACTACATCGGGTCCGACCAGAGCGGCGCCAATCCCGGTACCTTGGTGGGCGCGTTCGCCACCATCCTCAATTTCCCCGTCTTCATCGCCTCCATCATCGTCTTCGTCATCTGGTTCCACCGGGTCCGCAGCAACGTCGAGATCCTCGCCCCGCAGCAGGGACGCCGGTACAGCCGGGGCTGGGCCATCGGCAGCTGGTTCACCCCGGTCGGCTGGTTCTGGATCCCCCGCAGCGTGGCCCTCGACGTCCACCGGGGCAGCCAGCCGCTGGCGACCGTGGCCGGGCAGCCCGGCGTCAGCCGCCGGGTGCTGCACAGCTGGTGGATCCTCTGGTGCGCGTTCTGGGGGTTCGCCGTGTTCTCCGGGATCATGACCGTCTCCTTCCGCACCCAGCTCGACAGCGACGGCAACACCATCCCGGTGAGCAACGGCGATCTGCGTGTGCTGCAGGGCCTGGCCATCACAGAGACCGTGTTCAAGATCGCGGCGGCCGTGGCGCTGATCCTGCTGGTGCGTCAGATCACCGGCATGCAGCAGCTGCGCATCCTCCAGGGTCCGGGCGAGGGGCACCCCTACGCCCTTCAGATGCCGCAGCAGATGTTCGCACCGATGCCCCTGGCCAACGCACCGCAGTACCCGGCTGCGCAGTACGCCGGGCAGCGCGCCGACAGCCGTACCCCGGGCAGCAGCCCATGCCCCAGCCCCCGGCCCAGCCGATGCTGCCCGAGCAGCCCGGCTATGCGTCCGCGCAGCCGTACCAGGCGACGGTACTGGCGACAGCTGCCCCCGAGCCGAAGCCGGCCGACGCCGCGCCCGTGGACGCCGCGCCCGCCGACGCTGCACCGGGCGCCCCCGACGCGCCGGAGGCAGCCGTCTGACGGCGGTTCAGTCCTCCCAGATCGCCGCCGCCGTCCGGTCCGCCGCGTAGCCCTTCGCCCGGACCTGGACGTGGCGGAGGAAGTCCACCATCCCCGGCGGGTGCGGATGCGACCAGTGGTCGGCCAGGAAGTCGGACACCGCCGGCTCCTCGCGCAGCGGCTGCGCCAGGCCGTCGCTGCAGAGCAGCAGCACGTCACCGGGCTCCGGCACGACCACCCGGAACCGGAACCGGTCGTCGTCCCGCCGCCCGCGTCCGGCGGCGGACTCCCCCTCCGACCGCTCCGCCTGGGCCAGTCTCCGGCCCGCGTAGGCGTCGTACCAGGCGTCGTCCCCGAGCAGCAGCAGCCCGCCGGGGCCGACGCCGAAGCCGGCCCGCAGCCGACTGGTCGGGTCCAGCGGGGCGATCAGCGCGTGCAGGGCGCCACCCGGTCCGGCGCCGCTCGGCTGGATCCGGCACAGCCGGACGGTGGCCCGGGCCATCAGCCGCTGCAGCCCGTAGCGCAGCCCCTCCTGCGCGCCCATCCGCAGGTCACCGAGCAGTTCGGCGCGGCTGCGTCCGACCGCTGCGGCGAGCTGGCGGCAGGCGTCCTCGGCCGCCGCGGGGTCGTCGCCGAGCGCCGGTGAGGCGAGGGCGACCAGCAGCAGCGCGTCGCTGCCCTCGCCGAAACGCACCGTCAGCAGCCGGTCCCCGCGGGCGTCGCCCCGGTAGCGGGCCGAGTCGCCGCGCACCGAGACGGCGCGCAGCGTCATCGTCCCGTAGCGCGCGCCGTCCAGGACGGTGTCGGGCACGAGCGCGGACAGCAGTTCCGGGTCACCGGCGGGCAGGGCCGTCGGCTCGGGGTCGTAGATCGGGGGCCGCTCGCCGATGTGCGGTAGTGGCACGGTGGGCGCGGACTCCACCGGCTGCGCTGCGGCCGACGGCGCGGACGGCACGGACGACGCGCTCGGCGCGGAGCGCGCCGGTGGGACGGACACGGTCGGCGGGACGGGCGGCGGGGGCGCAGGCGCGGGCGTGGGCGACGCCGCGACCCTCGGGTCCGGCACGGACGGCACGGGCGGCACGGACCGCACAGGCGAAGCCGGCGACGCGGGTGAGCTGGGCGAGCTGGGCGAGGCTGAGGCGGGTGACGGGACGCGCGGCGGGCGCACGGGCAGCGGCGGCAGCGCCGGGGGCCTCGGCACCCGCGACACCGTCGGCATCGTCGGTGGTCTCGGCACCGACGGCGGGCTCGGCGGCGTCGGCACGGCGTCCTCGATCAGCGTCGGCGGTCCGGAGCTGCCGACGTCATCGGGCACGTCCCGCCCGCCGGAAGCGTCCCGGTCGGAATCCTCCCGGCCCTCCCCAGCCCTCCGCGCCTCCCGCGCCTCCCCTGCCTCCCGTGCGACACGGTCCTGGACGCCGCCGTCCCAGGTGTCGGCGCGGCCCGGCTTCGTCGCCGCCGGGTCCGACGCCCGGCCCGCGCCCCCCGCGCCGGGCCCGGCGAAGACCCCGCTGACCGCGTCGAACCAGTCGTCGACCGTACCGGCCCCCGAGTCGGCCCGTGGCATGTCGGGGACCTCGTCCCTGGGGCCGACGTACACCTCGTCCCACCACGAACCGTCCGCACCACCCTGGCTGCTCACCGATTCTCCCCCTCAACGTCACGTCGACTGCCCCGGACCGGAATCGACGCTCATTCTCCATCGCCCCTACCCAATCTCCGGGGGAAACAGATGGATCGGCGCACGAGTGGCGCAGTCGCAGGCCACTATCGAGCCAGTACCGAGCGCCGCCGACCGCGTCGTCCGGCTGTCGCCCGGCCGCTCGGACAGGCATGATGACCTGGGACGACTGCACAACACCGCATGTCTTCACCGCTTCCGGGAGTCGGCCCGGGGCGCGGCGCCAGCAAGGAGATCAGGTGCTCGGCTTCTTCGGATTGGACGAAGAGGGGGAGTCCGTCTACCGAGTGCTGCTCGGACTCGGAACCGCTTCCACCAGCGACATCGGAAACCGACTGGGCTTCACCGAGAACCGGGTCGCCCGTGCCATGCGTGCACTGGCAGAGCTGGGCCTCGCCTCGCCCGTCTCCGGCTCCCCCGGGCACTACGCCGCCGCACCCCCGGCCATCGCCCTCAACTCGACGCTTCTCGGAGCGCCGGCACGAACTCCGCCAGGCCGAACTGGCGGTGGAGACGCTGACCCAGGAGTACCGGCGGGACGCGGCCCGGCTGGCGCTGACCGATCTGGTCGAGGTGGTCACCGGGGCCGAGGCGGTCCGCCACCGCTTCGACCAGGTCCAGCTCGGTGCGGAGAAGGAGATGCTGGCCCTGGTCACGGACGCGCCGATGGTGGTCAGCGGGCACGAGAACGAGTCCAGCCGGTCGCGGTCGCCCGGGGGGTGACCTACAGGGTGGTGATGCAGCGCTCCGCGCTGGACACCCCCGGCACCGGGCTGCTGGTCTCCGAGGCGCTCGGACGGAAGGAGGAGGTCCGGATCGCGGATCAGGTCCCGACGAAGCTGATCATGGCGGACCGCTCGGTCGCGATGCTGCCGCTGCGCCCGTTGGACTCCCCCGGCGAGCCCAACGCGCTGCTGGTGCGGGCGGGCGGGCTGCTGGAGGCCATGCTCGGCCTGTTCGAGCTGGTGTGGGAGCACGCGCTGCCGATCCGGATGATCGACGCCGAGCAGATGCGGACCGAGGAGGGCGAGCAGCCCGACGAAACCGACCTGCAGATCCTCTCGCTGCTGCTGCTCGGGATGACCGATGTGAGCGTGGCCAAGCAGTTGGACCTGGGCCTGCGCACGGTCCAGCGCCGGGTCAAGCGGCTGCTCGACATCGCCGGGGTGACCACCAGGATGCAGTTGGGCTGGCACGCCTACGAGCGCGGCTGGGCCGCCCGCCGCTGACCGTCCAGCGCGTGGGCCGACCTGTCCCACCGGATCGATCCGTCCCACCGGGTCGACCTGTCCCACCGGATCGATAGGGTAGGGGACATGCCCGAGTCTGCTGCTGCTCCCGCCACTGCCGCCGCCCGCTCCGCCGCCCCTGCTGCCGCCGTCACCGACGGTGAAGCCCTGCCCGGCCCCGCCGAGGTGCAGCGGCTCACCGATGTGGTGACCCGGCTGCGCCGTGCGCTGCGCAGCAGCATCCGAACCGACTACCCCTGGGAGTCGCTGCCCATGGCCCAGGTGGAGCTGCTGCAGACGCTCGCAGCCGGGCCGCTCCGGGTCGGCGAGCTGGCGGCCCGTCAGCGACTGGCCCCCAATACCGTGAGCGGTCTCATCGGCAAGCTGCTGGACTCCGGCTTCGTGGACCGGCAGGCCGACCCCGGCGACCGTCGCACCGCGCGGATCGCGCTGACCACGGCCGGCCACCGGCAGCTCGCGGACTGGCAGCGGGCCCACGAGCGGCGGATAGCGACGGCGCTCGCCACGCTCTCGACCGAGGACAGCAGCGCGATCATGGGCGCCCTCGGCGGCCTGGAGCGGCTGGCCACGGCGCTGGGCACGGAGACGCCGGCGGAGGCTCCGTCAGAGCCGTCCGCCGAGCGGGAGAGCTGACGCGCCGCGCCGACCGCAGCCACGGGCCCGGCGCCGGCTCACTGGTCGAAGAGCGTCCGGTCCTGGGCTTCGAGCCCGAGCAGCAGCCGCTTGGCGTCCAGTCCGGCCGCGAAGCCGGTGAGCGAGCCGTTGGCGCCGATGATCCGGTGGCAGGGGCGGACGATCAGCAGCGGATTGGCGCCGACCGCCCCGGCGACCGCCCGGACCGAGGTCGGCGGCTGCCCGGCCGCTGCGGTGAGTTGGCCGTAGGTGACGGTCTCACCGTAGGGGACGTCGTCCAGCGCGTCCCAGACGCGGCGCCGGAACTCGCTGCCGCGCGGCGCGATCCGCAGGTCGAAGTGGGTGAGCCGGCCCGCGAAGTAGTCGTCGAGCTGTTCGACGGCGGCGGTGAACGGCTCCGGGTCCTCCTTCCAGTCGGGCTCGGGTGTGCTCGACTGGCCCCGGGTGTTGGGCGCGAGCAGCGCGGTCAGCGCGCCCTCCTCGTCCGCGACCAGCAGCAGCGGGCCGAGCGGGGAGCCCACATTGATATAACGCATCGTCAGTTGCTCCTGATGGAACGGGAATTGGCGGTACCGGCAGATTGGGCGGTGCTGGCAGCGGCGGCGCTGGTGGCCGCCGCCCAGAGGTGGTGCACGGCATAGGAGCGCCAGGGGCGCCAGCCGTCCGCGTCCAGGTCCTCCGGCGCACCGGCGGCGCGCAGGCCGTGGCGCACGCCGATGTCGGTGGGCAGGTAGGCGTCCGGGTCGCTGAGTGCGCGCATCCGGACGTAGGAGACGGTCCACGGACCGATCCCGGGCAGGGCCAGCAGGTCCGCCGCGGCCTGCTCGCGATCCACCCCGGGGCGGAGGTCGACGCTGCCCTCGGCCAGCACCGCGCACAACCCGCGCAGCGCCCGCTGCCGGGCCCGGGGCATGGCCAGGTCGGCGTCCGCAGCCTCGGCGAGCGCGGCGGCGCTGGGGAACAGCCTGGTCAGGCCGCCGCTGGGGAGCGGCAGCGGGACGCCGTAGCGCTCGGCCAGCCGTCCGGCCAGGGTCCGCGCGGCGGCGACGGTGACCTGCTGCCCGAGCACGGCGCGCACCGCCAGCTCCTGCGGGTCGACATGGCCGGGCGAGCGCAACCCGGGACGGGCCGCGACCAGCGGTCCGAGGTACGGGTCGCCGCCGAGGGCGCGGTCCACCGCCTCGGGGTCGGCGTCCAGGTCGAACAGCGCGCGAAGCCGTTGGACGGCGGTGGTGAGGTCGCGCAGCGAGGTCAGCTGCAGTCGGCAGTCCAGCCAGGCCTGGGAGCAGCCGGACCGGTCGGTGCGCGGCTCGTCCACCTCGGCGACGCCGGGGCCGCCGGGCAGGTCCAGCGTCCGCCGGTAGGTGCGCGGGCCGCCGTCGGTCCGGACCAGCTCCTCGACCCCGGGGACGGCGCGCAGCCCGAGGAAGTCGAAGACATGCGCGGCATCGAAGGGCTCCCGGCAGGCGAGCCGCAACGGTATGGTCCCCGGCACGGCGGCCCTGCGGGACGGCCGCTGCCGCAGCTCGGTCGGGGTGAGGCCGTAGACCGCACGGATGGTCTCGTTGAACTGCCGGACGCTGGCGAAGCCGGCCGCGAAGGCCGCGTCGGTCGCGCTGAGGTCGGTGGTCTGCAGCAGCAGCCGCGCGGTGTGCGCGCGCTGCGAGCGGGCGAGCGCCTGCGGCCCCGCACCGAGCTCGGTGACCAGCTCGCGGGTGAGGTGCCGCTCGCTGTAGCCGAGGCGCGCTGCCAGCCCGGCGACGCCCTCGCGGTCCACCACCCCGTCGCCGATCATCCGCATGGCGCGGGCCACCAGGTCGGCCCGGACGTTCCAGTCGGGCGAGCCCGGGACCGCGTCGGGGCGGCAGCGCCGGCAGGCCCGGAAACCGGCGGTCTGCGCAGCGGCGGCGGTCGGGTAGAAGTGCACGTTCTGGCGCTTGGGCGTCATCGCCGGGCAGCTCGGCCGGCAGTAGATGCCGGTAGTGCGGACGGCGGTGAAGAAGACGCCGTCGAAGCGCGCGTCGCGGCTGCTCACCGCCCGGTAGCTGGTCTCCTCGTCAATCACAGCTCCAAGTCTGCGGCATCGGCGACCCGCGAACTGGCGGGCATCGGACATGACGGTCAGGCCTACCGAGGCGGCCCACTCTGGCGGGATCTTCACGAACACCGGCGATCACGCCACTCGTGGCCTGCGACCCGGCCGCGCCAGACTCGGGCTGACCACAGCACCGCCCGCCGTCCCACTCCCCCGGAGCCCGCCATGACCCACGCCCCCACCTCCCCCGCCGCCGGCGCCGTCCTCGACATCGCCCCGGCCGACCCGGCCACCGCCGCCGCCCACTTCGCCGCACGGCTGGCCTTCGAGGCGGACGTCTCCGACGTCCACGCCGACCTGCTGGCCGGGGTGGGCGGCGTGGTCGTGGTGGACACCCGCAGCGAGGCGGCCTGGGCCCAGGGACACCTCCCCGGCGCGCTGCACCTCCCGACCGCGCAGATCGCCGAGCGCGCGCCGGACCTGATCGACCCCGCGCTCACGGTCGTCACCTACTGCTGGGGCCCCGGCTGCAACGGCGCGACCCGCGCGGCGCTGGCCTTCGCCCGACTGGGCTACCGGGTCAAGGAGATGCTCGGCGGCTTCGAGTACTGGGTCCGCGAGGGCTTCGCCTATGAGAGCGACCGGGGCACCGAGCAGCGCCCGGTCGACGACCTGACCGCCCCGCGCAGCGGCATCGCCTGCGACTGCTGAGACCCCTGGGGACGCTCACTCCCTCGCCCCGCCCAGGACAAGCGCGGTCAGGACCCGACAACCGGGCTCCCCACTGTGAGGATCCTGTGAACGTGGCCTCGGTGGCGGCAGTCGCCGCGTCCACCTCCGCGCCGGGCTGAGCTGGCGCGCAATGGAACCGCGGGAGAGGATCCGGGACCGGAGGCCAGGAGCGGGACGCCCCGAACCGACCTACGGCCTCTTGTGGCCACCCGGGTCGGAGTGTTTGATGATGCACAGTCAATTCGACTCCGGGGTTCCGGTTCGTCGACGCGCTGAGTCCATCCCGGTGCGCGGATCCGGCCACCCCCACCCCCACTCCCACCCCCACGCACCCCTGGAGTTCAGCCATGAGCATCCCCCGCACAGCGGGCAGGGCCCGTCGCACCGTGGCCCTGCTGTCCGCGCTCGGCGGGCTCGGCGCAGCCGCCCTCGCCTTCCCCGTCGGAGCCTCGGCGGCCGGCTACGGACCGCAGACGCCGCTGACGGCCCACCAGATACGCGCGCACGACTCGGACGGTGTCTGGGGCGGCTATGTCGCCCAAGGCAGCGGATTCAGCAGCATCAGCGGTTCGTGGACCATGCCGCAGGTCCAGTGCAACAGCAGCAACGACCTGTTCGCTCCGTGGGTGGGCATCGACGGATACGGATCGCAGACCGTCGAGCAGACCGGCGTCCAGGTCGACTGCTCCAGCGGCTCCCCGGTGCTGAGCGGCTGGTACGAGATGTACCCGGCGGCGCCGCAGTACTTCAGCGACCCGGTCTCGACAGGCGACTCCTTCACCGGGTCGGTGACCACCGACGGCCAGGGCGACTACACGCTCACCCTGACCGACAACACCCAGGGCTGGACCGAGCAGACCCAGCAGTACCTGAACGCGCAGAACATCAGCGCCGAGGCCGTCATCGAGTCCCCGTCCGGCAGCTACCCCTCGTTCAACGAGCTGGACTTCTCGAACGTCACCGTGAACGGCCAGGTGTTCGACAACTTCAGCCCGCAGGCCATCGACAGCGGCGGCTACACCGAGACCGCGCTGAACAACGGCAACTTCTCCATCGTGCCCGGCAGCACCTCCGGCCGACGGCACAGCGAGAACCTGCCCGCCACCCACGGCGCGATTCGCTACTGAGCCGCCGGCGCCACTCCTGCGCGGCACTATTTGTAGGTGATCGTCACCGAGGTGAAGCCGAGGGAACGGAGCAGGCCGGTCAGCATCAGCTGGGTGTTCTGCTCCGCTCGCTGGGTGAGGCCGCTGGCGGTGGCGGCCGTCTGGATCCTCTGGGCGGCCAGGACCAGGAGCTTCTGCTGGTCGTCGGGGTTGCCGGAGAAGAAGTCGCCGATCCGGTTGAACAGGCCGCGGTTCTGCGCGAAGACGTAGGACTCCTTGGGGTTGAGCGCGGTCTGGCCGAGTTGGGCGGGCGGCAGCACCAGCGTCGCCGAGCGGCGGTCGGCGGAGACCGTCACCGCGGCCTTGCCGAGGTCCACATAGGACTCGACGGTGCCGGCGGCGACATAGAGGGTGTCGTTGCCGAGCAGCGCCGAGGGGAGGTACTTGGCCTCCTGGTCGAGGTCGACCACGATCTGGAAGTTGCCGGTGGCGGCGTCGTAGTCGCTCATGTTCTCGATGGACTGGAGCACCGCCGGCTGGCTGCGGTCCACGGTTTCGGTGGCGAAGGGGTTGGGCAGCCCGGGGAGCCAGTCGAACTTGGCGGCGGCCAGGAACAACGCCACGATCACCGCGAAGGTGACCGGGATACCGATGTACCAGGGGATCCGGCGCGCTTCGCGCCGGGGCCTCGCCGCCGGGGCCTGTTCCACGGCGTCGCCCTCGCCGGAGCGCCGGCTACCGCGTTCGGAGCCGCGTGCTGATCTCATCGCGATCCTCCCTCACCGTTGGCATACTGACGAATTGTCAGAATTCCTGAGGGGCTCCTACCCAACTCGGGCCGTCCCATCGTCGGTTCCCCGGAGGGATCCCGTCGGCGATGGGACGGCCCCTGCCGTCAGTACCGTCCGGCGGCCTTCCAGCGCTTGCTTTGCTCGGTCTGCAGCCGGGCGGTCGTGCGGGAGGCGATCCAGGCGTTCTCGCGGACCAGCTTGCGGTGGCTCTCCAGCCGGCGCTCCGTCAGCAGCCCGTCCGCGAGCGCCTGCTGGACCGCACAGTCGGGCTCGTGGAGGTGCCGGCAGTCGGCGAAGCGGCAGCCCTCGGCGAGGTCCTCGATCTCCGCGAAGACCTGGCGGACGCCGTCGGCCGCGTCGTAGAGTCCGACGCCGCGCAGCCCGGGGGTGTCGATCAGCACCCCGCCGCCGGGCAGCGGGTGGAGGTCGCGGCTGGTCGAGGTGTGCCGGCCCTTGCCGTCGACCCGGGTCCGGCGGACGTCCATGACCGGGCTGCCGAGCAGGGTGTTGGCGATGGTGGACTTGCCCGCGCCGGACTGGCCGACCAGTACGCCGGTGCCGGTGAGCCGCGCGGCCAGTGCGTCCATGCCGAGGCCGGAGGGCGCGCTGACGACCAGCACCGGGACCCCCGGGGCGACCGCCTCGATGTCCTCGCGGATCTGGTCGGCGTCGACGGCCAGGTCGGCCTTGGTGAGCAGGATCAGCGGCTCGACGGTCCGGGTGCGGCCGGAGCCGGCCAGCGCCAGCGCGAGCAGCCGCTCCACCCGTTCGAGGTCGGGGACGACCGCCAGCGTCACGCAGATGACGATGTGGTCGACGTTGGCGGCCAGGACCTGGGCCTCGGAGCGCTTGGACGAGGTCGAGCGGACGATCGCGGTCCGGCGGTCGAGCAGGCTCCGGACGAAGCGCGGATCGCCGTCGGGGTCGACGGCGGCCCAGTCGCCGGTGCAGACGATCCGCATGGGGTCGCGCGGCGTGACGAAGGCGGTGTCGGCCTGGACGGTGCCGTCCTGGGTGACCAGGTCGCAGCGGCCGCGGTCGACGCGGACGACCCGTCCGGGCAGCAGGCCCTGGGCGGCGTAGGGGGCGAACTCGGCCGCGAGGTCGGCGTCCCAGCCGTAGCGGATGAGCGGGTCGCGGGTAGTGGGCAGGGAAGACGGAGCATGGGAAGACTGAGCGTGGGAAGACAAGGGGAACCCTTCGAGGGGCGGCCCCGGCGGTGCGCTGTCTACAGAGAGCGGAGCGGTGTCAGCCGGAAGCCACGGAAGTGGGCACAGTGGCGTGCTGCGGGGGGCGGGCGGAGCCCGTTGCGGCAGAGGTCATCGCGGTCCTCACTTCCTGGGATGTCGAAGGTCGTCGGCGGCGGCGGTTGCCGACGCCGTCACCGTAGCCGCGCAGCGAGCCGGGGCGCCAATGGATTTCCGGCGGGCTGCGCGGCAGCTGGCGGCTACGCGGACTCCCGTACCATCAGCGTGGGTTGGAAGAGGACCGGGGGCTGGTCCCCGTCCGGGTCGGCGATCTGTTCGAGCAGCAGCTCGGCCATCCGGGCGGCCATCTCCTCCAGCGGCTGCCGGACGGTGGTCAGCGGCGGGTCGCAGGCGAGCGCGGCGCTGCTGTCGTCGAAGCCCAGCAGCGCGACGTCCTCCGGGACCCGGCGTCCGGCCCGGCCGAGGACCGGGATCGCGCCAAGCGCCATCAGGTCGGAGGCGACGAAGACGGCGTCGAAGTCGGGGGCCTCGGCCAGCAGTCGGCGCATCGCCGCGGCTCCGCCGGCCTGGGTGAAGTCGCCCTCGACCATCCCGGCCTCGGCGAGCCCGTGCCGGGCCAGCGCCTCCCGGAAGCCGGTGAGCCGCTCCTGACTGGAGGGCATGTCCAACGGACCGGCCAGGGTGGCGATCCGGCGTCGCCCGACCGAGACCAGGTGGTCCACCGCGAGCTGCGCGCCCGCGCGCTGGTCGGCCTCGACCACACTGATCGGCGTCGGCTGTCCCGGGCGGCCGGACAGCACGGCGGGCAGCCCCGCCCGCGCCAGCAGCTCCGGCAGCGGGTCGGCGGCGTCGCCGCAGATCAGCACGACCCCGTCGACGTGGCCCTGGCGCAGGTAGCTGACCAGGTTGGCGCGCGAGGGGCCGTCGTCCACCAGCATCAGCACCAGCTGCACCCCGCGCGGACGGATCACCTCCAGCACGCCGGTGACGACCCGTCCGAAGAAGGGGTCGGTGAAGACCCGGCCCAGGAAGGGGTCGGCGACGGCGCGTTGCTCGGGCTCGGAGACGACCAGGGCGATGGAGTCGGTGCGCCGGGTGACCAGCGAGCGGGCGGCCCGGTTCGGCACGTAGTCGGTCTCCAGGACCGCCTGCTCCACCAGCGCGCGCATGGCGGGATCAACGGTGGTACGGCCGTTGATGACCCGGGAGACGGTGGCACGCGAGACCCCGGCGACCCGGGCCACGTCCTCCAGCGTGGCCGGCGCGGCCGACGTCGGCTTTCTGCTCATGGTTGCAGTTATACCTCCGGCGTTCACCCCCGCGGGGCCCTGCGCCGAAGATCGACCGCTCAGTGGTCAGTTGCCCCGCGCCCAGTACCAAGTGCCCAGTGGTCAGTGCTCGGGGCCGCCGGGCGTGCGGCCGTCGTCCTCCGGGGGCGGGTAGCGGTGACGGCGGGGGAGGCCGGGGCCGCGGGTCTGGATCCGGCCGCGGAGGTCCTTGTGCGGCAGGAAGTCGGCCCAGCGCTCCGGGTACTCGGCAGGGGCCTCGCCCTCGGCCTCCTCGCCGGCCGGGGGCGGGTTGGCGGCGCGGTTGCGGACGGCGGCGCGACGGGCCTCGGCCCGGCGCACCAGCTCGGCGGCCGCCTCCTCGCGGGCCAGCTCGTTCTGGGCACGGGCCGCCTCTGTGGCGCGGCTCGGCCACATCCGGTCGACCGAGGCGTTCATCGCCGCGCCGATGAGCACCGCCAGCGCGGTCACCCCGATCCACAGCAGCACCGCGACCGGCGCGGCCAGCGAGCTGTAGACGGTCGGCCCCTCGACCGAGTGCACCAGGTAGAAGCGGAGCACGGCGCTGCCGACGGCGAGCACCAGCAGCGCGACCAGCGCGCCCGGGAGGTCCTCCTTCCACGGCGTCCGGACCGGGACCGAGACGTGGTAGAGCGTGGTCATGAAGACCACCGAGAGCACCACCGCGGTGGGCCAGTACAGCGCGTGGACCAGTCCGGCGGACATCGGCAGCGCGTCGACCACCAGTCCTGGGCCGGCCACCAGCAGCGGCAGCACGATGGTGCCGACGATCAGCGCGACGATGTAGAGGCCGAGCGACAGCACCCGGGTGTGGATGATGCCGCGGTTGCCCTCCAGCCCGTACATGATGGTGACGGTCTCGACGAAGACGTAGAGGGCGCGCGATCCGGACCAGAGCGCGAGCATGAAGCCGATGGAGATCAGGTCGGGTCGGCCGCCGCTGAAGACGCTGTGCAGCAGCGGGGTGACGACCTGGTTGATGGACGACTGGGACAGCACCACGCCGGCCGCGTTCAGGATGTCCCGCTCGACGACGGCGATGGTGGACCGGCTGAGGTAGCCGAGAGTGCCGGCCAGGCAGAGCAGCAGCGGGGGCACCGACATCAGGGTGAAGAAGGCGACCTCGGCGGCGAGCCCGGTGACCCGGTACTCCATGCAGGTGTTGGTGGTGTCCTTGATCAGTTTCCAGACGATCGTCCGGTAGGACGGACCGGCCCGCCGCCCCGACCGTCGGGAGCGTCGGGCCCGGTGGCGGGACGGTCGTGGGGGTTCACCTGCTGGCTGCACAGCAGTGAGCGTATCCAACCCGGGGACCTGTTCCGGCACTGCCGGTCGGGGAGGCAGCAGGGGGACGGCCGGAAGGCGGCAGGGAGACAGCCGACAGCGGACTGGGAGACAGCTGGGAGCCGGTCGACGCCTGCTGACACCTGCTCGGATCAGTCCCGGTCGCCGCAGCGGCCCGGTCCGGCGATGGTGGGGGGACGGACTTGTCGGACATGTGAGGGCGGACCTGGTGCGAACGATCCATGGGCGGGGTACGGAATCCGGCGGCGGTCGGCGGACCGTCGCGGCGGCGACGGTGCTGCTGCTGGCCGCGGGCGCGGCCGGCGGCCTGGCGGCCTGCAGCAGTTCGAGCAATAGTTCGTCCACCGCCTCGGCGGTGGCGTCGGCGGGCGGCTCCTTCTCCGGTGAGGCGCCGTCGGCGCTGGCCTCGCTGGCGGCCTCGGCCTCGGCGATGGCCTCGGCCCGATCGGCCTCGGCGAGCGCGGCGGCGGCCTCCTTCGAGGCCTCGGTCGACGCTGCGGGCGCCTCGGCCAGCGCCTCGGCCTCGGCGGCGCTGGCGGGCGTCACCGGCACCGGGAACGCGGCAAGCGACGTGCTGCTGACGGGCATCCCGCTGGCCTCCACCGGCGGGCTGCACGCGGTGAAGGTGACCATCACCAACCGCACCGGGAAGACCGCGAACTTCGCGGTGAAGATCGACTGGGACGACAGCTCCGGCAAGACCGTGGACAGCTCGATCGTCGGGACCCACGACCTCGCCGCGGGCGCGGTGGCCACCCCGGTGGCGTTCAGCCGGGAGCCCGGGACCACCACGTTGATTCCCAAGGTCGCCAAGGCCCAGTACTACTGACGCGACGGGACCGGCGCAGAGGAGCGGCAGCGTGGCGCATGCGTCCAGTGCGAGTCCGGCACCCGGGACCGGGCCCGGCACGGGAACAGGGAGCGGGCGGGGGTCGACCGGGGTGTCCGGCGGCTCCTGGGTCAGGGCCTGGCGGCAGCGGGTCGCCAAGCAGCCCCGGGTGGTGCGCCGCGCGCCCTCCTGGGGCGCGGTCGCGGGCGCCTGCCTCTTCTACTGCCTGTCGCTGACGCCCTCGCTGCTCCCCCGCTCCTGGTGGCTGCAGGGACTCTGCGCCGGGATCACCGGCGCGATCGGCTACGGGCTGGGCGCGGCCGTCGGCGCCGGGGTCGGCTTCGTGCTGGGACGGCTGGACCGGCGTCCGGGGGCGCGGGTGCGCCGGATCGCCTGGGGCGTGCTCGCGGTCGTGGCGCTGCTGGGAATCGTCGCGATCACCGTGCGCAGCGCGCACTGGCAGAGCGAGGTACGCCGGGCGGTCACCGCGCCGCCGCATGTCTCCTGGTGGAGCTGGTGGCTGGTGCCGGTGGTGGCGCTGCTGGTCGGCGGGGTGCTGGTGCTGGTCGCGCGGCTGCTGCGGCTGGGCACCGGGCTGGTCGCGCACAGCCTGTCGCCGCTGGTGCCGCTGCCGGTCGCGTACACGATGGGCGTCGCGCTGGTGGTCTTCGTCACCGTCGGCGTGGTGCAGGGCTTCCTGCTGTCGGCCGCGGTGGACGTGGCCGAGAGCGCGGCCTCGCTCACCGACAGCGGCACGCCGCCGGGGATCGTGCAGCCGAAGCTGGCGACCCTCTCCGGCAGCCCGGCCTCCGGCGAGTCCTGGGACAGCCTGGGCTTCAGGGGCCGCGAGTTCGTCGGCGAGACCCCGACCAGGGCCGAGATCGCGGCCTTCACCGGGCACCCGGCGATGGACCCGGTCCGGGTCTACACCGGCCTGCGGTCCGCCGACACCCTGGACGGCCGGGCCGCCGCGGCCGTGGCCGAACTGGTGCGCACCGGCGGCTTCGACCGCAAGGTGCTCGCGGTGCTGGCGACCACCGGCAGCGGCTGGGTCAACCAGCAGTCGGGGACCCCGCTGGAGTACATGTACGGGGGCGACAGCGCGCTGGTCGCGATGCAGTACTCGTACCTGCCGAGCTGGGTCTCGGTGTTGACCGAGGACGAGGCGGCGGACGCCGGGAAGGCGCTGTTCGGCGCGGTCTACGCGAAGTGGTCGACGCTGCCGCCGGCCGGCCGTCCCAAACTGGTGGTCTACGGCGAGAGCCTCGGCTCCTACGCCACCGAGGAGGCCTTCGGCGGCGACCTGGCGAAGCTGAGCGCCCACACCGACGGCGCGCTGCTGGTCGGCCCGACCTTCGACAACCCGATGTGGCAGCACCTCACCAAGGAGCGCGAGCCGGGGAGCCCGGCCTGGCGGCCGGTGGTCCAGCAGGGCCGGACGGTCCGCTTCGCCCAGGTGCCGTCCGACCTGGACGTCCCGGCCGCGCCCTGGCATCCCCCGCGCACCGTCTATCTGCAGAACGGCTCGGACCCGATCGTCTGGTGGTCCCCCGGGCTGTTCCTGAGCCGCCCGGACTGGCTGGACCGGCCCCGGGCCGCCGACGTCTCCTCGGCGATGCGCTTCTACCCGGTGGTGACCTTCTGGCAGGTGGCCTGCGACCTGGTGGACGCCAACGGGGTGCCGCCGGGCCACGGCCACCGCTACGGCACCATGCCGACCACCGCCTGGGCCGCGATGATCCCGCCGCCGGGCTGGACGGCAGCGGACACCGCGCGGCTGAAGACGCTGATGGCGGGGTTGTGAGGCCCGCCCGGACCGATGTCGCGACCGGCGCCGCGATCGCCGTACTGGTCGTGGTCAACCTGCTGAACAACCGCTGGGCGCACGGCTGGGGCGTGCCGGTGGCGCTGGTGACCGTACCGGTGCTGCTGGGCATCGTCCGCTGGGGCGGCGGCGACTGGTCCGACCTGGGCCTGGCCCGGGACACCTGGCGGCGCGGGGCACTCTGGGCGCTGGTGATCGTCGGGGTGGTCGCGGTGGTCTACCTCGGCGCGGCGGTGCTGCCGGGCACCCGCGAGCTGTTCGCCGACTCGCGCACGGACGCGCTGCCCGGCGGCGAGGTGGCGCTGCGGATGCTGGTCGACGTGCCGCTGGGAACGGTGCTGCTGGAGGAGTTCGCCTTCCGCGGCACCCTCTACGGACTGATCCGGCGGCGGCACGGCACGGTACCGGCCACGGTGATCTCCTCGCTGCTGTTCGGGCTCTGGCACATCCTGCCCTCGCTGCACCTGGCCACCGACAAGCCGGCGCTGCACTCGGTCTTCGGCGGCTCGGCCGCCGGCGCGATCGTCGCCGACGCGGCGGCGGTGCTGTTCACCGCACTGAGCGGGGTGGTCTTCTGCGAGCTGCGGCGGCGCAGCGGCAGCCTGTTCCCCCCGATGGGGCTGCACTGGGCGACCAACGCGCTCGGCTACCTCGCCGCCTACCTCACTGTGCACACCCGCTGACGGCCCTACCCGGCCAGGGCCGGGAGCTCCAGCTCCAGCGTGCCCGCGTCGGCGTCCAGCACGGCCGGCAGGCCCAGCGGGACGGTGAGGCTGCTCGGGCCGTGCCCGAAGCCGAGCTCGCCGACGACCGGCACGCCCAGCGGCCCGAGCCGGTCCAGCATCAGTTCGTTGATCCGGTAAGCCGGGTGGCAGCCCTCCCAGGAGCCGAGGGCTATCCCGGCCACGCCCGCCAGCGCGCCCGAGCGCAGCAGCTGGGTCAGCAGCCGGTCCAGGGCGTAGAGCGGCTCGCCGACGTCCTCCAGCACCAGGATCGCGCCGGCGAAGTCCGGGCGGGCGGCGGGGGTGCCCCGGTCGGTGGCGAGCAGCGAGAGGCAGCCGCCGGCGGTGGTGCCCCGGGCCCGGCCGGGGACCAGGCACTCGGCCGTCGGCGAGCCGAGCAGCCGGACCCGCTCGGGCTCGAACAGCGTCCGGCGCAGGTGCTCGGCGGTGGGCGGGTCCTCGGTGAAGACCTGGCTGGCGGCCATCGGGCCGTAGAGGGTGGCGAGGCCGAGCCGCAGCGCGAACGCCTCGTGCAGGGTGGTCGCGTCGCTGTAGCCGAGGAAGACCTTGGCCGGGGCGGCGCGCAGGGCGTCCCAGTCCAGCAGCTCCACCATCCGCTGGGTGCCGTAGCCGCCCCGGGCGCAGATCACGGCGGCGACCTCCGGGTCCAGCCAGGCGTGCTGGAGGTCGGCGGCACGTTCGGCGTCGGTGCCGGAAAGGTGCGGCAACTGCTGACGGCCGCTCAGCACATGCGGCATCACCCGCACCCGCAGCCCCCAGGACTCCAGTAGCGCGACGCCTGCCGCCAGCCGCTCCGGCACTATCGGCCCGCTCGGCGCGACCACCGCGACGGTGTCCCCGGGCACCAGTCGGCGCGGACGCGTCAGCGCCCTCGGACGGCCCGGAACGGCGGGCGGCAACGGTGCGACGGACATGGCGGGAACCCCCCGATCGGTCATCACGACGGCAGCCAACCTACCTGCTGGGCAGCGGCGGGAGGGGGCCGGAGCGGCGGGTGGAGCCGGTGCTACCTTTTCCCCCTTGCTGAGACTCGAGGGGGACCCGTGAACGACGTCGAGGGGAGCATCGGCCGCCCGCGGCCGAGACTCCGCGACCGGCCCTGGTGGAAACTGCTGGTCTCCTCGCTCATCGGCGTCTTCTGCCTGGTGGCGAGCGGGGTGTGCGGCGTCCTGGCGGTCCAGGACTTCGCGGCCGAGCAGGCCTACCGGTCGGCGGTGCCCTGCGGGTCGGCGACGACGACGGCCGCCTCCTGCCTGACGGACGTCACCGCGACCGTCACTGCCGTCAGCGAGGTCGGCGGCCAGACGCCGTCCTACCAACTGGGCCTCAGCTCCCGGGCCGGGGCAGTGACCGTCTCCTTCCCCGGCGACAACGTCGTCCTCGGCTACGCCGCCGACGGATCGACCGTCACCGCCGAGTACTGGCGCGGCAAGGTCGTCTCGGTGACCGGGCAGGCGGGGTCGGCGACGACCACGGACGCCCCTCCGCTCGCCTTCGCCAGGAACCTGGGCGGGACCCTGTTCGCCCTGAGCTTCGCCCTCTACGCGCTCCTGGTGGCCTGGGTGGCCCGTGAACAGCCGCGCCGGGCCCCGGGCTCGCTGGGGCCGCTCGGCTCGTTCGTCGTGATCCTGGTCGGGATCGGCGGTCTGGTGCCGATGGTCTGCGGCTGGCACCTCTTTCAGAATCCGACGGCACTGCACGGCACGCTGGTCGCCGGGGGCTGCGCCCTGGTCGTGGTCGTGGGCCTGGCCGGCTGGGCCGCCGTGGCCAGCCGGCGCCGGCGGCGGCGCGAGGCCGCGCGCCGGGCCGGGGCCCCCTCGTCGGCGGCGGTCGCCCCGGCAGCAGCCGTAGTGCCGCAGCCCCGGGCCGCGTGGCTCACCCCCGCGCTCACCGACGAGATCGTGCTGCTCGCCCGGCCGACGCGCCGTCAGCGCGCCCGCGCGGTGGACAAGGGCAGCCCGCGCCCGGTCTTCGAGACGACCCGGCTGTTCGGCTGGGGCGGCGTGGTCCTGTTCGCGCTGCTGTTCTTCGCGGCCTTCATCACCCTGAACGACGGCCCGAACATGCGGGCCTACGACAGCGCTCCGGCCTGCCCCGCACCGGCCACCTCCCCCGGCTGCCGGGGGCTGGTCCCGGTCCTGGTGGACGGGGTGCGGGCGGCCACCGGCGGCGGCGAGGCGGTCGACATCAGCTTCGCCACCGCGGACGGCGCGGTCAACGCCTGGAACCAGTTCGACTCCAGCGCGCTCACCCGGCAGGCGCAGCAGTTGCAGCAGGCCGAGACGGTGATCCCGGCCCAGGTCTGGGGCGACCGGGTGCTCGGCGTACAGCTCGACGGCACCATGCACTGGGCCCAGGGCGATCCGCCGGACGACTCCTTCGCGGCGGGTTCGCTGGCGGTCCTGGCCGGCCTGGCCCTGCTGCTGAACCGGGCCCGGACCCGCTTCCGCCACCCCGAGCGCGGCCCCCGGACCGGCCGGTGGCTGCTCGACGACGCCGCCCAACTCGTGCTCACCGCGGCCGGGGTGTGGCTGATGGCGGTCGGCATCGGCTGGGGTGTGCTGCCGCTGGTGGGCGGGCTGGGCTGGTCGCAGTGGTCGGTGCCCAGAGCGGGCGTGCTGCGTCGGCGGCGGTCGCTGATACCCGCGCTCGCTCCCCCGGTCGCCCCTGGCCGGGACGGCGCCCCGGCCCGGTTCGCCGACCTCGCCGACGAGGCGCTGTTCCTGGACCCGGCCGACCAGCGGACCGAGCACATCGTCAACTCCTGGGTCTTCCAGTGCCCCGAGCCGGGCGGCGACGGCTTCCGGGCCGCCGACACCTCCGCCGAGCTGGAGCAGCTGGCCTCGGCGCTGCAGACCCGGATCGCGGCCTCCGGCCGGGAGCTGTCGGCCCACTTCGTGGTCACCGTCAACACCCGCTCCGGACGGCTGAGCTGCCACACGGTCACGCTCAGCCGGTCCGAGCTGCTGGAGAACGACTCCTTCGAGCCGGTCGACTCGCTGGCCGGGGCCGTGGAGCGGTGGCTGGCCGGTCCGGCCCCGGAGCTCGACCCGGACGACGATTCCGAGGACGAGGAGCCGCGCTCGCTGCTCTGGCTGCGGGAGATCGGCACGGCGGCCGGGCCCGGCTGAGGTGGCCGGGCCTGCCTGACGACACCGTCCGCTCAGTCGCCGCCGCCCGCGAGGAACGTCTCGACAAGTGGCAGCAACAGCTCCGGGCGGCGCGGCAGGTCCATGTGCCGGGTGCCGGGGAGGACGGCGAGCTGGGAGCCGGGGATCAGCCGGTGCACCTCCTCCCCGTGGCTCACCGGCATGAAGTCGGTGTCGCCCTGCACCAGCAGAGTCGGCACGGTCAGCGCCCGGAGCTGCGCGTCGGTCCAGCCGGGATGGCTGTTGGCGGTGGCGCTGCACCTGGCCAGGAATACGTCGAAGTGGTCCGGGTCCGGCGCGACGGCCCGGTACGCGGCCACCATCTCGGCGAAGTCGGCCTGGGTGGGCAGCCGGCTGGAGCCCGCCTGGAGGGCCGGGTCGCGGATCTCCGCCAGGAAGCCGTCCGGCCGGAAGGCCACCGACATCAGGATCTGCCGCCCCACCCGCTCGGGGTGGCGGACGGCGGTCTCCATGGCGGTCAGTCCGCCGAGGCTGAAGCCGAAGAGGTCGGCCCGCTCGATCCCGAGCAGGTCCAGCAGGGCGACGAGGTCGCCGGCGAACGCGGGGACGCTCATCTCCCGGTCGGTGTCGGCGGTGTGGCCGTGGCCCTGCAGTTCGACGGCGATCACCCGGCGCTTCGCGGTCAGCGCGGGGATCAGCGCGCCGAAGGACAGCCCGATGGTCTGCACCCCGCCGTGCAGCAGCACCAGCGGCCGGCCGGCTCCGGCGCCGTCGGCGCCGGAGTTCTCGTAGTAGAGGTCCACCCCGTCGAGCCGGGCGTAGGCCCCGGGCCCCGCCGGCATCCGCTCTGTCGTCATCCGGCCAGCATTCCATCCGCTACTGACAGCCGGCCGCAGCGGCATGCCGGTAACCGGATGGCGGTCGTCGCGTCCATATAATGGACAGCCGGACGATACTCGCCCCACGGATGCGCGGCACCGGAGGTTTCCGGCGTCCCGGGCAGGCCCTCGACGGGTCGGCGACCCCCCGTCCCGACCCGCTCGTCGGCCGTCCAGCCCGGCGCCACCTTCGGTCCATCTCAGCATCCGAGGCATATCCGTCCATATTTCGGACGCCTGTGGACGTCAAAAGCTCTACATGCGACTCTTCTGCCATGTCTGGTGCCGGAACTGCCTTGGTCGGTCGACTTCACGTCGATCTCGGCCGCATGTCCAGCGCCATCTGTCCGGCGACCTGAAGACCACTGCCGCTCTCCCGCTGCCGCCTGTCGGCCCGGTCAGGTCACGCCCGCATCCGACCGCACACCCGTGCAGGTCAATGCCGCTGTGCAGACCGGGAACCCGCGCCCACCACCAGGCCCCCGCCTCTTGCCGAAGGACTGCACCATGGCCTCCACCCCCGTTCCGGACGACGTCGCCGCCGCGCGCCGGCCGGCCCCCACCCGCAAGGCGACCCGCCACCGCGGCGAGGGCCAGTGGGCCATGGGCCACTTCACCCCGCTCAACGCCAACGAGCAGTTCAAGAAGGACGACGACGCGCTCAACGTGCGCGCGCGGATCGAGAACATCTACGCCCACCGCGGCTTCGACTCGATCGACCCCGCCGACCTGCGCGGCCGGATGCGCTGGTGGGGCCTCTACACCCAGCGCAAGGCCGGCATCGACGGCGGCAAGACCGCGATCCTGGAGCCGCACGAGCTGGACGCCGAGTACTTCATGCTGCGGGTCCGGATCGACGGCGGGCGGCTGACCACCGATCAGCTCCGGGCGATCGGCGAGGTCTCCGAGACCTATGCGCGCGGCACCGCCGACATCACCGACCGGCAGAACATCCAGCTGCACTGGATCCGGATCGAGGACGTCCCGGCGATATGGGAGAAGCTGGAGGCCGTGGGCCTGTCCACGACCGAGGCCTGCGGCGACTGCCCGCGCGTCATCATCGGCTCGCCGGTGGCCGGGATCGCCGCCGACGAGATCATCGACGGCTCCCCCGCCGTCGACGAGATCCACCGCCGCTACATCGGCAACAAGGAGTTCTCCAACCTCCCGCGCAAGTTCAAGACCGCGATCTCCGGATCGCCGGTCCAGGACGTGGTGCACGAGATCAACGACGTCGCCTTCGTCGGCGTGGTCCACCCGGAGCACGGCCCCGGTTTCGACCTCTGGGTCGGCGGCGGCCTCTCCACCAACCCCCGGCTGGCCGAGCGGCTCGGCACCTGGGTCCCGCTGGACGAGGTCGCCGACGTCTGGGCCGGCGTGGTCGGCATCTTCCGCGACTACGGCTACCGCCGGCTGCGCACCCGCGCCCGGCTCAAGTTCCTGATGGCGGACTGGGGTCCGGCGAAGTTCCGGCAGATCCTGGAGGACGAGTACCTCGAGCGTCCGCTGCTGGACGGCCCCGCCCCGGCCGCGCCCAGCACCCAGTGGCGCGACCACGTCGGCGTCCACAAGCAGCAGGACGGCAACTTCTACGTCGGCTTCGCGCCCAAGGTCGGCCGGGTCGACGGCACCCAGCTCACCAAGGTCGCGGACCTCGCCGCCGCGCACGGCTCGGGCCGACTGAGCACCACCGTCGAGCAGAAGATGATCGTCCTGGACGTCGCGCCGGACCAGGTCGACTCGCTGGTCTCCGGTCTGGAGGCGCTGGACTTCCAGGTCGCCCCGTCCCCGTTCCGGCGCGGCACCATCGCCTGCACCGGCATCGAGTTCTGCAAGCTCGCCATCGTCGAGACCAAGGGCCGCGCGCAGACCCTGATCTCCGAGCTGGAGCAGCGGCTGCCCGGCTTCGACCAGCCGATCAGCATCAACGTCAACGGCTGCCCCAACGCCTGCGCCCGGATCCAGACCGGCGACATCGGCCTCAAGGGCCAGCTGCTGCTGAACGACCAGGGCGAGCAGGTCGAGGGCTACCAGGTGCACCTGGGCGGCAGCCTCGGCTTCGACGCCGCCTTCGGCCGCAAGATCCGCGGCCTGAAGGTCACCGCCGACGAACTCCCCGACTATGTGGAGCGGGTGCTGCGCCGCTTCGACGAGCAGCGCACCGAGGGCGAGCGCTTCGCCGAGTGGGCGCTGCGCGCGGACGAGGGGGCGCTGTCGTGAGCGAGCGCGCCGCCCCCTTCCACTGCCCCTACTGCGGCGACCAGGATCTGCGCCCCAGCGAACAGGGCGGCCACGGCTCGTGGGAGTGTGTCTCCTGCCGCCGGGCCTTCTCGCTGAAGTTCCTCGGACTGCTGACACCACCCGCGACTGCCCACAGGGGAGCAACGGATGAGCACGGACACTGAGACTGCGGACTCTGAAATACGGCACCGGCCCCCGGCCGAGCTGGAGGCCCTGGCGCTGACGGCCGGCCGCGAGCTGGAGACGGCCTCCGCGCAGGAGGTGATGCGCTGGGCCGCCGAGACCTTCGGCCGGCGCTTCGCGGTCACCTCCTCGATGGAGGACGCGGTCGTCGCGCACCTGGCCTCGACCGCGCTGCCCGGGGTGGACGTGATCTTCCTGGACACCGGCTACCACTTCGCCGAGACCATCGGCACCCGGGACGCGGTCGCCGCCGTCTACCCGGTCAACGTCATCACGCTGACGCCGCGTCAGACCGTGGCCGAGCAGGACGCCCAGTACGGGCCCCGGCTGCACGACCGGGACCCCGACCTGTGCTGCTCGCTGCGCAAGGTCGAGCCGCTCAACCGGGGCCTGGCCGGCTACGACGCCTGGGCCACCGGGCTGCGCCGGGACGAGTCGCCGACCCGGGCGAACACCCCGGTCGTCTCCTACGACCCCAAGCGGCAGAAGGTGAAGATCGCGCCGATCGCCCGCTGGACCCAGGAGGACGTCGACGCCTATGTGGCCGAGCACGGGATCCTGCTGAACACCCTGCTGATGGACGGTTACGCCTCGATCGGCTGCGCCCCGGAGTCCTGCACCCGGCGGGTCCTGGCCGGCGAGGACGCCCGCTCCGGCCGCTGGTCCGGGGCCGGCAAAACCGAGTGCGGCATTCACCTTTGACCCAGGTTCACCAAAGGTTCATGCAGCACTCTCGCCCACACGGGACGATGCCACTGCACCGACCGCACGAACCGCCCCGACAGCCCCCACCGACCCGATGGAGCAGCCAAGATGACCACCATTGACGACGCACCGCCCGCCACGGCGGCCGCCGTGCAGGAGTGCGGCGCCACCGTGTGGCTGACCGGCCTGCCCAGCGCCGGCAAGACCACCCTGGCCCTGGCCCTCGCCGAACGGCTGCGCGCCGAGGGCCACCGGGTCGAGGTGCTGGACGGCGACGAGGTCCGGACCTTCCTCTCGGCCGGCCTCGGCTTCACCCCCGAGGACCGGGACACCAACATCCAGCGGATCGGCTTCGTCGCCGAGTTGCTGGCCTCCAACGGCGTGAAGGTGCTGGCACCGGTCATCGCCCCCTACGCGGCCTCCCGCGCCGCCGTCGCCGCCCGGCACGCCGACCAGGGCACCGCCTACCTGGAGGTCCATGTGGCGACCCCGGTCGAGGTCTGCTCGGTCCGTGACGTCAAGGGCCTCTACGCCAAGCAGGCCGCCGGCGAGATCACCGGGCTGACCGGGGTGGACGACCCCTACGAGGCCCCCACCAGCCCCGACCTGCGGATCGAGGCCCACACCCAGCCGGTGGCCGACTCGGCCGCCGCGCTGCACGCACTGCTCACCGAGAGGGGACTGGCGTGACCACCGCTGCCGACATCCTGCCGTCCGACGCCCTGGACAATCCGTATGTGCTGTCGCACCTGGACGCGCTCGAGGCCGAGGCGGTGCACATCTTCCGCGAGGTCGCGGGCGAGTTCGAGCGCCCGGTGATCCTCTTCTCCGGCGGCAAGGACTCCATCGTCATGCTGCACCTGGCGCTGAAGGCCTTCTGGCCGGCGCCGGTGCCCTTCGCGCTGCTGCACGTCGACACCGGGCACAACTTCCCCGAGGTCATCGAGTACCGCGACCGCACCGTCGCCGAGCACGGCCTGCGCCTGCACGTGGCCTCGGTCCAGGACTTCATCGACGACGGCCGGCTGCGCGAGCGCCCGGACGGCACCCGCAACCCGCTGCAGACCGTGCCGCTGCTCGACGCCATCGAGTCCAACCGCTTCGACGCGGTCTTCGGCGGCGGACGCCGCGACGAGGAGAAGGCCCGCGCCAAGGAGCGGGTGTTCTCGCTCCGCGACGAGTTCGGCGCCTGGGACCCGCGCCGCCAGCGTCCCGAGCTGTGGTCGCTCTACAACGGCCGGCACGCGCCCGGGCGAGCACGTCCGGGTCTTCCCGCTGTCCAACTGGACCGAGCTGGACGTCTGGCAGTACATCGAGCGCGAGGCACATCGAGCTGCCCGAGATCTACTACGCCCACGAGCGCGACGTCTTCGCGCGCAGCGGGATGTGGCTGACCGCCGGCGACTGGGGCGGCCCCAAGGAGGGCGAGACGCGTCGAGCGCCGCCTGGTGCGCTACCGCACCGTCGGCGACATGTCCTGCACCGGCGCGGTGGACTCCGACGCGGCGACCGTCGCCGACGTGATCACCGAGATCGCCGCCAGCCGGCTCACCGAACGCGGCGCCACCCGGGCCGACGACAAGGTCTCCGAGGCTGCCATGGAAGACCGCAAGCGCGAGGGGTACTTCTAAACCGATGAGCACCGAACTGCACCACACCCCCACCGCGTCGGGCCCGGAGTCGGGTTCGGCAACCGCGCTGCTGCGCCTCGCCACCGCGGGCTCCGTCGACGACGGCAAGTCCACCCTGGTCGGCCGGCTGCTGCACGACTCCAAGTCGGTCCTGGCCGACCAGCTGGAGGCGGTCGACCGCGCCTCGCGCGAGCGCGGCCAGGACGTCCCGGACCTGGCGCTGCTCACCGACGGCCTGCGGGCCGAGCGGGAGCAGGGCATCACCATCGACGTCGCCTACCGCTACTTCGCCACCCCCAGGCGGCGGTTCATCCTCGCCGACACCCCCGGGCACGTGCAGTACACCCGGAACATGGTCACCGGCGCCTCCACCGCCGAACTGGCCGTGGTCCTGGTCGACGCCCGCAACGGCGTCGTCGAGCAGACCCGCCGCCACGCCGCCGTCGCCGCGCTGCTCCGGGTGCCCGCACCTGGTGCTGGCGGTCAACAAGATGGACCTGGTCGACTACGCCGAGCCGGTCTTCGCCGCCATCGCCGCCGAGTTCACCGCCTACGCCGGCCTCGCTCGGCGTCCACGACGTCACTGCGATCCCGATCTCGGCGCTGGCCGGGGACAACGTGGTCGAGCCCTCCGCGCACATGGACTGGTACGGCGGCCCGACCCTGCTGGAGCACCTGGAGACCGTCCCGGTCGGCGGCGACCCGGCCACCGAGCCGGCCCGGTTCCCGGTCCAGTACGTGATCCGCCCGCAGCACGGTGAGCACCGCGACTACCGCGGCTACGCCGGGCAGTTGGCCTCCGGTGTGCTCCGGGCCGGCGACCGGGTCACCGTGCTGCCCTCCGGGCTGACCAGCACCGTCGCCGGGATCGACGTGCTCGGCGAGGAGACCGGCATCGCCTTCGCCCCGCAGTCGGTGACGCGTCCGGCTGGCCGACGACATCGACGTCTCGCGCGGCGACCTGATCGCGGCCGGCCCGGCGCCCGAGTCCGACCCAGGACGTCGACCGCGACCGTCTGCCACCTCAACGAGCGCCCGCTGCGGGTCGGCGACCGGGTGCTGCTCAAGCACACCACCCGCACCGTCCGGGCCGTCGTCAAGGACATCCCGTACCTGATCGACATCGACACCCTGGCGCACGTCGAGGCCCCGGCGAGTCTGCAGGTCAACGACATCGGCCGGGTCGTGCTGCGCACCGCCGAGCCGCTGCGCGCTGGACGCTACGCGACCAACCGCCGCACCGGATCGTTCCTGCTGATCGACCCCGCCGACGGCACCACCCTGACCGCCGGCATGGCCGGCGAGTCCTTCTGAGCCCGGATCCGACGGGCTCATGACGAAAGGCATCCACACCATGGGCGGCGAGGCGTACTCCCGCATGGCGAAGGAAGGCGGGCGCGTCGGCAGCGGCGCGCTCGGCGCGGGACAGGGCGGGATCGACAGCTGTCCTTCTGTCTGCTGCCGACGGTTCTCGTAATTCGAAATGTCTGCCGCAGATGTTTTATGCAATGCCAATTCATCTGCCACAGACCCTTTTTGAATACCCGTCACCGATCTCGGTGATTAACTGGGCCCAAGGCACCGCCGCACTTCCCTCTCAGCCATTTCCATGTGAGGATTTCCTGCCATGACTGCGCCATTCATCAACTCCCGTCTGCATGCCCGTGCCAGACGCACCGTCACCACCGCCGTCACCGGACTGGCCGTCATCGGCCTGCTCAGTGCCTGCAGCTACGGCTCCAAAGCCACTAGCAACACCACCGCCGCCCCTGCGGCGAGTGGCAGTTCGACGGGCGGGGCCGCGCTGTCGGCCGCCACGGTGCGGATCGGCTACTACGCCAACCTCACCCACGCCACCCCGCTGATCGGAATAGAGAACGGCCAGTTCCAGAAGGACCTGGGCTCCACCGCGATAAAGACCCAGATCTTCAACGCCGGACCGGCCGAGATCGAGGCGCTGAACGCCGGCGCCATCGACATCGCCTGGATCGGCCCCTCGGCCGCCATCACCGGCTACACCCAGTCGCAGGGCGCCTCGCTGAAGATCATCTCCGGGGCCACCACCGGCGGCGCGGAGCTGGTGGTCAACCCGGCGAAGATCAAGACCATCGCGGACCTCAAGGGCAAGAAGATCGCCAGCCCGCAGCTGGGCAACACCCAGGACGTGGCGCTGCTCAACTTCCTGGACACCCACGGCTTCAAGGAGAACGCCGAGAGCGGCGCGGGCGACGTCTCGGTCATCCGCACCGACAACTCGATCACCCCGACCGCCTACGCCACCGGCCAGATCGACGGCGCCTGGGTGCCCGAGCCGACCGCCTCCAAGCTGGTCGCCGAGGGCGCGAAGGTCCTGGTCGACGAGCGCACGCTGTGGCCGAACGGCCAGTTCGCCACCACCAACGTGATCGTCTCCCAGGCGTTCCTCAAGGCCCACCCGGACGTGGTCAAGGCCGTGCTGCAGGCGTCGGTCGACACCAACGCCTGGATCCTGGCCAACCCGGCCCAGGCCAAGACCGACGCCAACGCCGCGCTGAAGCAGCTCAGCGGCAAGGCCCTGCCGACCAAGGTGCTCGACCAGGCCTGGTCCGAACTGGCCGTCACCAACGACCCGTTGGCCTCCACCCTGCAGACCGAGGCCCAGCACGCGGTGACCGCCGGACTGCTCAAGCAGCCGAACCTCAGCGGCATCTACGACCTCACCATCCTCAACCAGATCCTCACCGCCGGCGGCCGGAGCGCCGTGTCCGCCGACGGGCTCGGCCAGCAGTAGCAGGCCCCGCCCGCCGCCCACTCCGGAGTCCGTCCCGGTCCTCGTCGATGCCCAATCACCAAGGACCGGGACGGGCCCCGGCTCGTACCCCACACGCTCGCCCACGCCCGCTCTCACGCCAAGGAGGTGTCCGGATGGCTCCGGCAGTCACCCAGCAACCGGCCGAGGACACGCTCGGCACGGCTGCACCCACGCCCGCGGTCACGCTCGACCATGTCTCCAAGTCCTTCGGTCGGGTCGGCCACGCCAACCCGGTCCTGGACGACATCAGCCTCACCGTCGAGCCGGGCGAGTTCGTCTGCCTGCTCGGCGCCTCCGGCTGCGGCAAGTCGACCCTGCTCAACCTGGTCGCCGGACTCGACCGGCCGAGCAGCGGCACCATCACCGTGCCCGGCGGCCGGGCCGCGCTGATGTTCCAGGAGCGCGCGCTCTTCCCCTGGCTCACGGCCGGCCGCAACATCGAACTGGCGCTGCGGCTGCGCGGCCTGCCGCGCGCCGAGCGCCGGCCGGAGGCCGAGCGGCTGCTCGCGCTGGTCCGACTGGAGGGCGCGTACGGCAAGCGGGTGCACGAGCTCTCCGGCGGCATGCGCCAGCGCGTCGCCCTGGCCCGCGCCCTCGCCCAGGACGCGTCCGTGCTGCTGATGGACGAGCCCTTCGCCGCGCTGGACGCGATCACCCGCGACGTCCTGCACGAGGAACTGACCCGCATCTGGGCCGCCTCCAATCAATCATCCGGCTCCGCTGGGCGGAGCCTCTCGGTCGTCTTCGTCACCCACAACGTCCGCGAGGCCGTCCGGCTGGCCCAGCGGGTGGTGCTGCTCTCCTCCCGCCCCGGGCGGATCGCCCGCGAGTGGCGGATCGACCTGCCGCAGCCGCGCCGCATCGAGTCCGCGGGTGTCGCGGACCTCTCCGTCGAGATCACCGACCAGCTCCGTGGGGAGATCCGCCGCCATGTCCAGCACTGAGACCGTCCCCACCGAGGCTGCCAGCACCGCCGCCTCCTCCAGTTCCACCGAGGCCGCCGAACTCGGCGCGGGCCTCGACGCGCTGGAGACCCATGACGTCGAACGCACCTCCCTCGGGCGGGTGCTGCTGACCAAGGCCGTGCCGCCGCTGATCGCGATCGTCATCGTGCTCGCGCTCTGGCAGGCGGCCTGGGCCGCCCACCTCAAGCCCGACTACCTGCTGCCCAGCCCGCTGGAGGTGTGGGACAGCCTCTACAACCAGTGGCTCCAGGGGACCATCCTCAGCACCATCTGGGACCTCGCTCTCCCGGGGCATCCTCGGCTTCCTCGCCTCCGTGGTCATCGGCACCCCGATCGGCCTGCTGGTCGCGAAGAGCAAGGTGGTCCGGGCCGGCGTCGGCCCGATCCTCTCCGGGCTCCAGTCGATCCCCTCGGTCGCCTGGGTCCCCGCCGCGGTGATCTGGTTCGGCCTCAGCAACGCCACCATCTACGCGGTGGTGCTGCTCGGCGCGGTCCCCTCCATCGCCAACGGCCTGGTGGCCGGCATCGACCAGGTCCAGCCGCTCTACCTGCGCGCCGGGACGGACGCTGGGCGCGCCGGGCTGCGCGGCATCTGGTTCGTGCTGCTGCCCGGCCGCACTGCCCGGCTATGTCGCCGGACTCAAGCAGGGCTGGGCCTTCGCCTGGCGCTCGCTGATGGCGGCCGAGCTGATCGCCAGCTCGCCCGCCCTCGGCCTCGGCCTCGGCCAGGCGCTGGAGAACGGCCGGGAGATGCAGGACATGCCGACCGTGCTGGCGACGATCATCCTGATCCTGCTGGTCGGCGTCGGCATCGACCTGCTCTGCTTCGCCCCGGTCGAGCGCCGGGTGCTGCGCTCGCGCGGCCTGCTGGTGACCCGCCGATGAACCGCCACCGCCGGTGCGGCAGCACCCTGCTGCTGGTCGCCCACGGCAGCCGCGACCCCCGCCACGCGGCGGTCGCGGCCGAACTCGCCGAGCGGGTGCGCGCCCTGCGCCCCGGCCTCCAGGTCGCCGTCGGCTACCTGGACCACTGCGCCCCTCGGGTCGAGCAGCAGCTGGACCGGCTGGAGGGCGAGGTGGTCGCGCTCCCGCTGCTGCTCAACCGCGCCTTCCACGCCAAGCACGACATCCCCGGCGTGCTGGCCGCCGCGAGTGCCCGCAACCCGCGGGTGACCGTCCGTCAGGGGGCGGTCCTGGGGCCGTCCCCGCTGCTGCTGGACGCCCTCACCCGCCGCCTGGCCGAGGCCGGCGTCCGCCCCGACCGGCACACCGGTGTCGTCCTGGCCGCCGCCGGCTCCTCCGACGCGGCGGCGCAACGCGGTCACCCGCGAGGTCGCCGCCGCCTGGCAGCGATCCCACGGCTGGGCCGCGGTCGAGGTCGCCCACGCCTCCGCCGCCCCGCCCCGGGTCGCCGACGCGGTCGCCGCGCTCCGAGCCCGCGGCGCCCGCCGGATCGCCGTCGCCCCCTACCTGCTGGCCCCCGGCCTGCTCCCGGACCGCATCGCCGCCGAGGCCGACCGCCGCCCGGGCCGACGCCCTGGCCGCCCCCCTCGGCGCCGCCCCGGAGCTCGCCCGGCTGCTGCTCCTCCGCCACGACCAGTCACTCCGCACCGTCGCCCGCAACGGGGGGCTGGCCCTCAGCGCGTAACCCGGCGGACGGGACCGCCGCCGGTCAGGCGCCGTGCAGCCAGATGCGCAGGGGGCCGATCGCGGTGAAGCCGCTGTCCAGGGCGGAGGCGAGCTCGTCGCCGTGTTCGTAGCCGACGACCGGCAGGCCGGGGAAGTACTCGGCGGCGGCGCGGAACGCGCACGCGCGGACCTCGGCCTCGTCGGCGTCCGCGGCTTCGTCGACCGTGAAGAGGTTGGAGAGCCCGACCAGGCCCGCGCCGCTGTTCAGCACGGCGCCGCCGACGAGGGTCGGCCCGTCGTGCACGGCCAGCACCAGTACGGACGGCTCGGCCAGCAGCGCCGGTCGGAACACGTCCGGGGCCTCGCCGTCCCCGTGCCAGGCCGCCTGCCAGGCATGCAACAGCTCACCCGAGCGGACGGGCTCGGCGCGCAGCCGTGGGGTCGCCGAAACCGGGGCGCCCGCCGGGCGGTGGATCCACTGGGCGCTGAACAGCTCGGTGAAGCCGTCCGGGGTCAGATCGAGGGCGGCAAAGCTGTCCTTGACCGAGCAGCCGGGTGACGCCGTGTCAATGCGCGGCAGGAAGTCGGCCGGCGCCGCACCGGGGTGCAGCGTGACCGCGTCGGGGTAGTACAGCGGCGTGCGGTCGGCACTGGTCCAGGCCGCCTCGCCGAGGGCTCCGGAAAGGTCGTGGGACCGGCAGACCGCGGCGCACCAGTCGGCGTTGTTGCGGGCCGCGGCAAGGACGAGGGGATGCGTGGAGGCTGACGTCACCCGGTACATGCTTGCCTCGATCACGGCCGGACGCACCTGCTTTTGGGCCGCTGCTGGGCCGGGGGCCGCGCGGCC
The DNA here is from genome assembly GCA_963743515.1 of uncultured Actinomycetota bacterium. Taxonomy (GTDB): domain Bacteria; phylum Actinomycetota; class Actinomycetes; order Streptomycetales; family Streptomycetaceae; genus Streptacidiphilus. Next base: position 70,860 of record CAVUQN010000014.1, on the reverse strand, counting down.
GCCTCCCGGCCGGCCACCGGCCGGTCCAGGGCGTTGAGCACATCGCCGGTGAACTCCCGCCCGAGTGGGGTCAGTTCGTCGCTCGCGAGGAGCGCGCGGGCGGCGGCGGCCGCGTGGGTGCGCCAACGGAGCGACTCCCGGGCGGACTCCGCGTCCTCGGGTGAGGCCAGGTGCTCCTGCTGCTGGAAGTCCGCGACGCCCAGGTGCGCGTAGAGGCCCTGGAGCAGTGCCCCGGCCGGGCGCGGGTCCGGGCGCCAGGGGGCGTGGAAGCGTGCCCCCGAGTCGGGCCGGTGCAGCGGCACCAGGTCCATCAGCGCCCCCAGTTGGACGTGGAGGAACTCGTGGACCAGGGTCTGTGCCAACTGCACCGGCCGCGCCGGGAGGGAGGCGGCGACGGCGCCGTAGGCCCGGCGCGCGGCAGCGCTGACCGGGCTGCCGTCGGCCGCCGGGCGCAGCGGCACCAGCGTGGTGACGGCGGCGCCGACCGCCTCGGCGTGCCAGGGGTGGCGGTGCACCAGGATCTCCCAGGCGCCGTCCAGGGCAGCGGTCCAGGCGGTGAGGTCGGCCGCGGTGAACGGGCCGGTGGGGGCGTACCCGAAGATGTCCCGGTAGGGCCCGGTGTCCTGCAGGGTGAGCGACCAGCGGCGGCCCCGCGACTCGAACGCCAGCTCGTACCCGCCGACGGCTTCGGCCGAGCCGGGCGGCAGCGGGTCCGGCGGCAGCGGGTCCGGCGGCAGGTCGGCGAAGTCGGCCAGGCCGCTCAGCCGTCCTGGCTTCCCGGAGCGGAGGTCCTGCAGGCACTGAGCGGCCCAGAGGTCGAACTGGGGGCGCAGCAGCATCCGTTCCCAACGCGACGGGTCGTTCCGCTGCCAGCCGGAGGCCTCCCGGTAGACGCTGTCGAACCAGCCGAACCAGTCGAAGCGGTCGAGGCCGACGGCTCCGGCCGCTGCCGGTGCGGTGCGGGCGACCTGGCCGTGCAGGGCCACCAGCAGCAGGCAGCGCTTGCTCAGCTGGCCGGACCGCAGAAGTTCGACCCCGGCCGCGCCGCCGCGTCCCCCGGCGATCGCCCGGAAGAGCTCACGGGTCACCGCGAGCCCGGGCAGCGGGGCGGCGTCCACGGCATCGACTGCCGGGGTGTGGTCGTACAGCACGGGTTCCTCCACCGATGGGAACCGGCGAGGCTCGGTGCACGCCGGCCGGCGGGTCAGACGCCGGCGGTCTCGCCGACGCGCAGTCCCAGCTCAGTCACATCCTGCACCAGGCGCCGGTGGATATGGCGGATCAGCCGCGCCAAGTCGTCGCAGTAGACCGAAGGATGGGCGAATCCCCGGCCCGCCGACGGCGTCTCGCCCGCGTACCGGTGCGCATAGAGGCCTCCGCCGCACACCCGTACGAGTGGACAGCTGTTGCACACCGGCCCCAGGCCTTCCAGGCCGAGCCGGCCGGCCTGGAAGGCCGGGTGCCGTGCGGCCTCGGTGAAGTCGTGCCGGAACACGTCGAGCCCGGTGGCGGCGGCGCCGTCGAAGGCGACTTTCAGGCTGTCGGACTGCTCGATCGCCCCGTCCGTCTCCACCACCACCAGGTCCGCCGGGGCCAGGCCCACCATCTCGCTGGCGGCCCGGCCGCCCAGCAGCAGCACGGCGATCTCCTCGAACAGCCGGATCCCGGTCTCCCGGCGCGGGGCGCCGTACCAGCGGTCGAACACCGCGCACAGCCAGTCGCCGTACGGCGCGGCGGCCGCGCGTCCGGACGGCGGCGCGGTGGCCGGCGACCGCGCCGGCAGTCCCGGCGGCGGCTGCTGCCAGGTGCCGTGCGGCAGCAGCAGGTCCAACCTGGGCGGGGCGAACTCCAGCAGCGCCTGGTAGGTCTCGACCGGGTCCGCCTCCAGGTCGATCGCGCAGAGCACGCCCGCGTACAGCGCCCGGTGCGCGGGCTCCGCCAGCAGCCGCAGCGCCTGGGCGGTGCGGGCGTGGCTGCCGCGGCCGTCCGGGTGACGGCGGTGCCGGTCGTGCGAGGCGGCCGTGCCGTCGAGCGACACGGCCACCTGGACGCCGTGACGCAGCAGCACCGGCAGCAACGCCGGTTGCTGCACCAGCAGGTGGCCGTTGGTCTGCAGGGCGAACCGCACCCGGGTCCGGCCGGCGAGCACGGCCGAGACCTCGCTCAGGATCGCGTCGAGGTGCGCCGCGCCGACGAGCAGGGGCTCGCCGCCGTGCAGGATGACGCTGATCTCCGTCAGGCCGTGCGTTCGCACCTGGTCGAGCATCGACGCCGCGGCGCGCCGTACCGTTTCGAGGCTCATCCGCAGCGGTCGGGACCGCCAACTCTGGTCCGCCGCCTCGTACATGTAGCAGTAGTCGCAGGCCAGGTTGCAGCGGCTGTGGATCTTCAGGAGGTACTGCCGGAACGGCTGCCCAGTGCCCATTCCTGCACGCTCCCTGCGGTGGCCTTCATGGATACCGGCATCCTGGCCCGGTGAGGGTCCATCAGGCAAGCCGGCCGCGAGCGGCGGGGGCGTGCGCGAAGGACCCGCGCGGGGCTCAGGTGAACGGAGGTTCGATGTCGGCGTCCAGGCGTACGCCCGTCCGGACCGCAGCGGTCGTCGGATGGTCCTCGCCCAGGGTGCGAACCGCGCGCCGCAGGCAGTCGGCGTGCAGCCGCTCCGCCTCCTCCGACTCCCCCGCCGCGGCCAGACTGATCGCCAGGTTGGACGCCGCCCCGATCGAGTCGTAGTGGTCCTCGCCGAGCGCCTCGCGCATCAGCCGGCCGGCCTCCCGTTCGAGGGTGAGCGCGGCCTCCGCCTCCCCCGCCACGACCAGGTCGTTGGCGTGGTTCATCGCCGCGATCGGGATGAAGAAGTGCTGGTTGTCCATCACCTCGCGGAACTGCGCGAGGGTGCGCCCGGACAGTTCCCTGGCCTCGGTGGCCCGCCCGGCCAGCCGAAGGTAGATGGAGAGGTTGTTCGCCGCCGCCAGGGTGACCGGGTGCAGCTCGCCCAGGTACTGCTCGTAGCGGTGCCGGACCCGCTCGGCCAGCTCTATGGCGCGCCGGGTCTCGCCGAGCGCGTTCAGGTCGGTGGCGAGGTTGCTGGCCGCCGCCAGCGTGTCGGGATGGTCCGGTCGGTTGATCCGCTCGTAGCGGCGGTAGATGTCCTCGTCGATCTCGCGCGCCTCGACATAGCGGGCCGCCCGGCGCAGGGTGACCGCGAGGTTCTTCCGGGCCCGCAGCGTGTCGGTGTGGTCGTCGCCGATGGTCTGCTGGTAGATCCGGACGGTCTCCTCCAGCAGTTGCAGCGCCTCCTGGACGCGCCCGGTCTCGCGCAGGCCCCGGGCGTAGTTGCTGGCCGAGGACAGGGCGTAGAGGCTGTGCGGACCCAGGGCGTCCCGCTGCTGGTAGTAGTTGCGGCGGTGCCGTTCCAGGGCTGTCTGGCGGTCGCCCGCGAGGTAGTCGGAGACGGCGAGGTTGTTCGTGATCATCAGCGTGCGCGGGTGCTCCTCGCCCAGGACCCGCCGGGCGGCCTCCAGCGTCTGCTCGTCCAACTCCCTGGCGTCCTCGTAGCGCCCGAGCGCGCGGAGGTCCGCCCCGAGGTTGCTGGCCGAGGCGAGGGTGTGCGAGTGCTCGGCCCCCAGGGTGGCCCGGAAGCGTCGCAGCACGTCCAGGTCCAGCTCGTAGGCCTCCCGCAGCGCGCCCTGGGAGCGCCGTACGTTGGCCAGCTGGGTCAGCAGCATCAGTGTCTGCGCGTCGTTGGCGCTGTCGAAGCCGGGACCGCCGTAGTCCGGCTCCCGCCACTCGTGCAGCGCCCGCTCGGCCAGCTCCTGCGCGGCCGCGTGCAGACTGCGCTTCCACTGGTAGCGCACCGAGTCGATGACCCACTGGCGGACCTCGGAATCGTCGCTCTGCGCCGCGCGCGAGGGCCACAGGTGCGGCAGCAGACCGGCGTAGCGGGGCCAGTTGGCCGGCACGTCGGGGTCGCCCGGGCTGGCCGAGGCCAGCGACGCGTGCACCACCCTGCGGATCTGCCGCCGCAGCTCGCCCGGCAGCTGGTCGCGGATCACCGCCTGCACCAGCCGGTGCACGGACAGCGTCTGGCTGCTCTGGTCGGTCCTGGCCAGACCGAACCGGTTGATGGCGCGCACGAACTCGCCGATCGCCAGCTCGTCCCTGGGCGCGCCCTGGCCGATGGTCAGGGCATGGGTGACCGGCCCCCGGTAGAGCAGGCGCAGCGGGATCGGGTCGGGGCCGAAGCAGGCGCAGATCTCCATCAGCTGGGCGGCCGGCGGGTTCACCGCCCGCAGCTCCTCCAGGGAGAGCTTCCAGGTCGCGGCGGCGGAGCGGGGGTACTCGTCCTCGTTGAGCCGGGTGCGCTCCAGCATCTCGGTGAGCGTGTTGCCCAGCAGTTCCAGGTAGGTGCCGACCGGCATGGCGCTCTCCTGCAGCCACACCGCCGCCTGGCCCACCGCCAGCGGCAGGTCGCCCAGTTCACGCGCGACCAGGTCGGCCTCGGTCGGCGACAGCTGCGGGTTGAAGCGGCGCAGCAGGTCCACGCTCTCCTCGCGCTCGAAGACCACCACCTCGACCAGCCCGGCGTGCTTGGCCCAGGCCTGGTTCCGGGAGGTCACCAGGACGTGGCCGCCGGACGGGCCGGTGGGGATCCACGGAGTCAGCTCCTCCAGCGCCCCCGCATTGTCGAAGACCAGCAGCCAGCGCCGGTACGGCTCGCCGCGGCGCAGGGCGTCCAGCACCGCCGCCGCGGTGTGCGCCACGTCCTCGCTCTCGGGCAGCCCGAGGGCGGGTGCCAGCCGGGCCAGCTCCGGGCCGATGAACTCGTCCTGCTCCGCCGGGATCCACCAGATGACGTCGTAGGCGGACTTGAAGCGGTGGGCGTACTCCACGGCGGTCTGCGTCTTGCCCACGCCGCCGAGACCGTAGAGGACCTGGCTGACCACCGGCGACGGCCCGCCGGCGAAGCGGCTGCGCAGGCGTTCCAGCAGTCGGCTGCGGCCGGTGAACACGGCATTGCGGGAGGGCAGGCTCTGCACGGCGGGGGCGGTCCCGGGGAAGCGCAGGCCGTCGGGCTCGCCGGCCGAGTCGGCGGACTCCCGCGCGAACCCGGGAGCCGCCCCGAACTCGGCCACGAGCTGGGCCACCGCGCCCTCCGCCGAGCGGACCAGGCCGGCCGTCGGGTGGTCGGTGAACGGCTGCACCAACTCGTCCGGCTCCTGCAGCCGGAGCGCGACCAGCGCCGAGGTCCCGCTCGTGGTCTCGTACCCGGCCAGCCGCTGCCACACCTGCGCGGCCCTGGGCAGCCGGGAGTACTCGGGCGAGAGCAGAGCCAGCACCCGCCCCTGCCCCTCCTGTGCCCCGAGCACCTCGGGCAGCGGCTCCGTAGGCGCTTCCGCGGCGCTGTGCAGCGAGGCCTGGTGGCCCAGGCGGGTCAGGCAGTCGGCCACCCACTCCGCCCAGACCCGGTTCTCGGGTGCGTAGCTGACGTACACCTGACGCTGCGTCACCCGGTTGGTGCGCAGGTAGGCGCTGTAGAGCCGGCGCCGGGTCTCGCCGCTGAGCGGCCGCAGCGCCCGTACCCGGCCGTCGGTGATCCAGTCGGTGAGCCGCTCGAAGGCGTTGAGCAGGCTCCGCGCCTCCCGCGGGCGGTCGGCGACCGTCGCCGGGATCTCCTCGTAGGCGTAGAACGGCTTGTAGGGGATCTCGACATCGCGCCAGTACTGCGCCCTGCGTTCCCCCGCCAACCACCCCAGATGCGGTGCGAACGCACGCCGGGCATCGTCCCGGCCGGCCTCCAGGCGCTCCTGCTCCGCGTCCTCCACCCGCATGGGCACCGGCATCAGCCGGATCAGTCGCTCCTGGCCGGCGGCGATCGCCCGGGCCGCGTCCACGCCGCCACGGATGTTCTGCGCGTTCAGGGTGAAGCAGTCCACCACCGTGTCGGGCATCAGCACCGTGCAGATCCCCGACGTGTCGCTCACCCCGGTGCGGCTGTCGATCAGGACGAAGTCGTACTCCTCCGCCCACCTGGCCCGCAGGGCGCTCAGGAACCGGCCGCCCTGAATGTCGCGCCCATGATAAAAGCTGCGCCAGTTGAAACTGGTGACCGCCGCCGAGTAGGCCGCGCTCTGGCGGCCCGCGGGCAGGAAGTCCAGCTTCCCGCCGTTCGGCAGGCTCAGGTCGAGACCGCAGACATAGCTCTCCATCCGGCCCGGTTCGCCGAGCCACTCCCACGGGTCCCGGCCGGTCGGCGAGCCCGGGGTGGGCAGCGCCTGCCGCACATACGTCCGCAGCAGGTCGATCAGCCCGTCCGTGGCCTGGAGTTCCGGGTCCACCAGCAGCGGGTGGAAGTAGCGGTGCAGTCCCGGCGCCTCCAGGTCCCAGTCGACGGCCAGCACCCGCAGTCCGCTGGCCGCCAGGATCCAGGCGACATTGGCCAGCGCCATCGTGCGGCCGTTCCCTCCCTTGAAGGAGTAGAACGTCACCACGGTTCCGGCGGCGGGCCGGTCGCCGATCCGGTCCATGGGGTCCATCGGCTCACTCGACATCGTCGTCACCTCGGGGGTCGGAGTTCCCGTCCGGATCGTCGTTCGTGGCTTCCCCCGGCCCCGGAGCCGCTTCCCCGGGGCCGGGCGGGATGGTGAGTCCTGGCATCGCCGGACCCGAGCTGACCGGGCCGAGACCGATCGGATCGAGGCCGCTGTCCTCCCCGGGCCGGACCGAGTTGGCGTCCATCAGCTTGTTCTGGGCCACGGTCACCATGATGATCAGCTGGTCGTCGAAGTCCTCGCGCCCCACCCGGACCCGGAACAGCTGCTCCGGTCCGCTGCGCTGCAGCCAGTTGCGGTTGAACACCTGCCGCACCCCGTTCCACAGGGCGTCACGGGCCGCTCCGGGAGCCGGCTCGGACGTCCCCGCGGGGATCATGACACCGGTGACGGGATGGTTCTGCCCGTCGTAGACCGCCAGCGGACCCGCGTACTTCTCACTCGCCGCCGCCCACGGATCGACCAGCAGAATGCTGACCTGGTTGTCCTCCCGCGCCTGGTCCAGCATCCCGGGCAGGCTCGTGGACACCTCGTCGAGCGTGGTCGCGTGCCCCGCCGCCGCGATCACCTGCTGGGCCCTGGCCGCGAGACCGGGTGAGGTCGGCGGATGGTAGGGCGCCCAGTTCCAGGGCTTCACCCCGTACCAGCCGCCGCTGGCAGTGGCTCCCGCGGCCGCTGCGCCTGCGGTGGTCGCTGCGCCTGCGGTGCCGGCGGCGATGAAGAGCCGGACCAGGCCCGCCGACTCCCCGGCCATGGTGTCCAGCGGGCTCCGGGACGGAAAGTAGCCCCGGATCGCCCCCAGGTCGAACATCGGCAACTCGGTGAGCTGCCGGGCGGCCGCGTCCTTGACCCGGCCGGCCACCACCCGGACCACCCGGCGGTAGTCCTCCCCGGTCGGATCGGTGCGCAGCAGGTGGCGCAGACCGTACTTGGCGTACGGCTCGCTCATGGCGGGCTCCACATACTGGATCGCCGCCACCTCCCCCGGCAGTTCCACGGTCGGCGGCTCCCACAGCACGGGTATCAGCGCCGGCACCAGCGAGCCGGTGAGCTCGTGGTGGCGGCGAACCCGGCCGTGGAACGCGGTCCACTCCTTGCCGCAGTACTTACTGGCGAAGTACGCCGGGGAGTAGAGCGCGACCATGGTCCGGCACTGCGCCAGGACTGCGGCGAGCTCCCGCTCCCAGTCGTCCCCGAGGATCAGCCGATCGGTGTCGCGGTAGCTGGTCTCCACGCGCGCGGCGGGCTCCAGGCGTCCGAGCTCGGCGCAGAGGTCGTCGTGGAACCGGTCGATGAAGGCGTCGGTGTCCTGACGGCGGTCACGCCGGGCGTAGCTGAAGAAGAAGTACGGCTGCACTGCACCCCCGTAGCCCCGTGGCCACGCCCGACCCGACACGGGAACCGCCCGATCCCGGAGCCGGAAGGCGACGCAGCCTTCAGGTCAGTCCTCAAGCCCTACATCGCGGCAATCGCACGGCGCGGCGCGGCGTGACGCCTGGGGCCGAAGTGTTCGTGCCGGACCTCGCACGAATACCGCCGACCGGGCGCGTGAGCGACGAGCGTGCCCGTGCTCAACCCGCACCGCCAGGACCCCCTACCCGCCGCCCCGCCAACTCACACTCGGGCCAGGCGTGTTGGCATGGTTGCCGTGCACATGCCCGGCTGACGATACCTCAAAGTGCGGACTGGAATGCCGAAACCGGCTCACAGGAAGGCGTCAGCGCCTCGTCGACCACGCGGCGCAGCAGGTGTGCCAGCACCGAATCGGGCAGGTCGGCGAGATCGTCGAGCAGCACCTGACGGGTGTCCAAGAGATCGGTCGCGATCACCTGGTCGCCAGCGTTCATCCTGTGCCCTACCGTTCAGCCTGGTCCCGGCGGCCACGGCAGGCGAGGCGCGCTGGCGTGGCGCGGGGAGGGCTTGGTCGGAGACGCCCGCCCGCGCGCAGCAGCATACCGGCGCCACCCCAGCACCGTGCCGAACCTCACCCAGGACACCGACGGAATCGATACGGGCTCCACCACTGCGGTGGCCGGGCGAGCTCGGCGGTGGCCCGTTGCCTCCCCCGGACGGCCTAACCCAAGACGCGGCGGGACGGGCGGGACGCTATACCGGGAAGGCAAGTCCTTGCTACGAGGTTCCGACGACCACTGGAGCCCGCGATGATCAACAGTACCCACACCCGCCTGCCCGCCTCCGGAACGCGGACACGGCGCCCCGCCATGTCGCCGGGCACCCTCGCCGTGCGCGCCCTGACCGCCTGCGCCGCCGCCATCGCGGCCGGGTTCGTCATCACCTACCTGGTCCGCAGCATGCTCAACCTGGACGCCTTCCAGAACGCCGACCAGACCGGCGGGGGAGGCTTCCCCAATTCCGGCGCGCTGACCGTGGGCATCATCACCGCCACCCTGATCGCGGTGGTGGTGCTGGAACTGCTGGAACGGTCCGTCCCCCGCCCGCTGCCGGCCTTCGCGGCGATCATGACGCTGGGCTACGTCGTCTTCTTCGCGGTCACCGCCGCCGGCAGTCTCACCAGCTCGCAGATGGCCGGTCAGATGCTGGTGTGCCTGCCACTCGCGGCCGTCATCGGCCTGCTAGCGATCTGGGCCGTCGGCAGCCTCTCGGAGCTCGCGACGTAGCCGCTCGGGCCGGGGCTCGCGCGGCACGGCAGCGCCGCGCCTGCCTTTCGGTCCGTTGGGGTCACGGGTCACGGCAGGTCGAGGCGGGCTAGCCGGGCGGGGTCGAGCAGGATGTCGATCCGGGTGATCCGCCCGCCCGCGACGGTGAAGCCCATGACCGAGACCGGCGCTCCCGCCCGGCTGACGACGGCCCCGGCCGCGCCGTTGACCAGGACCGGTTCCAGCACCGCGCCCGGCTGGTTGAACAGCAGGGCGCGGTCGGCCACGGCCGACGCGCCGCGCAGCCGGGCCGAGGCCTCGCGGCGCAGCTCGCCGCCGTCCGCCCGCAGCACCACGTCCGGGTCGAGCAGGGTGACCAGGGCCTCGAAGTCGCCGTTCCGGGTGGCGGCGAAGAAGGCGTCGACCACCCGCCGCTGGGCGGCGGGGTCCACGGCGGACGGCGGGCCCTCCGCCGTCCGGACCCGGCGGCGCGCCCGGCTCGCCAGCTGGCGGGCCGCCTCCGGGGAGCGTCCGACCATCGGCGCGATCTCCGCGAAGGGCAGGTCGAAGAGGTCGTGCAGGACGAAGGCCAGCCGCTCGGCGGGGGCCAGCGTGTCCAGCACCACGACCAGCGCCAGGCTGACCGCGTCGGCCACCAGCGCCTCGTCCTCAGGACCGGGCGGCTCCGCGCGTCCGGCCCCTCCCGGCCGTCCCGCCCGGCGGACGATCGGGTCGGGGAGGTGCACGCCCAGCGGGTCCTCCCGCCGGAGCGCGCGCGAGCGCAGCGCGTTGAGGCAGGTCCGGGCCACGATCGTGGTCAGCCAGCCGCCCAGGTTCTGCACGCCCTCGACCCCGGCACGGCTGAACCGGATCCAGGCGTCCTGCACCGCGTCGTCGGCCTCGGCGTGCGAACCCAGCATCCGGTAGGCGACGGCGGTCAGCCGGGGCCGGAACTCCTCGAACCGCTCGGCCAGCCCGTCGTCCTCGCGCACCACCGGTCACACCTTTTCGTCGTTCGCTGTCATACCCAGTGACCCGCCGCACGGCGGCGATGTGACGAGGAGACACGATGCGCACGGACCTGGACAGCAGCCCGCCCGGCACCGACACCCCGACGGCCGCCGACTCGCGGCGGCAGCGGTGGACGCTGCTGACGATGTGCGTCGCCACCTTCATGATCTCGCTCGATCTGACGATCGTGAACGTGGCGCTGCCCTTCCTGCAAAGCGGCCTGCGCCTCTCTCCGGGCGGTCTGGAGTGGGCGGTCAGTGCCTACTCCCTCAGCCTGGCCGCGCTGGTCCCGGTCGGGGCGCGCTCGGGGACCGGTTCGGCCGTCGGCGGCTCTTCCTGGCCGGCCTCGCCGTCTTCGGCCTCGGGTCGGTCGGCTGCGCCCTGTCCGGGAACGCCGCCGAACTGATCGCCTTCCGGGCGGTCCAGGGCGTCGGCGGGGCGGCGATGCTGGCACTGGCGCTCGCCATCATCACCGAGACCTTCCCGCCCGCGACCAGGGGCGGCGCCATCGGCGCCTGGGCGGCCATCGGCGGCACCGGCTTCGGCGCCGGTCCGGTGGTCGGCGGCCTGCTGCTCACCTGGTTCGGCTGGTCCTCGGTGTTCTGGGTGAACGTCCCGCTCGCCGTGGTCGGGGGCCGGCTTCGGCGCCTTCGTCCCGGGCACCACCCACGCGGCGATGCGGGACGTGCCGCCCGGCAGCTCGGGCGCCGCCTCGGGCGTGCTGAACGCCTCCCGGCAGATCGGCACCTCGATCGGACTCGCGGTGATCGGCGCGATCGGAGCCAACGCCGCGGTCTCCGCCTGGGCCGCCCGGGCCGCCCGGTTCCCGGCCGCGGTCCGGGCGGACGCCATGGGCGGAGGGCCGGAGCAGGACGTGGCCGGGGCCCGGATCGGCGCGGTCGGCCGGGCTCTGGGCGCCGGCTACCGGCAGGCCGCCACCGACGCCTTCGTGCACGGCTACCGGCTGGCCGTCGGCGCCGGCGCGGCCTGCCTGCTGGCCGCCGCCTGCGTCGCCGCCCTCGGGCTGCGCGGCGGGCGCGGTTACGCTGAGTCCATGGCAGAGCAACCGGTGGAGGTCCCGTGAGCGGGGTCCTGCCGCTGTTCGGGCACGGCAGCGAAGAGCCCGGCAGCCGCCGTACCCGGGTCGAGGTCGCGCCCGGGGCGGTGCATCTGCCCGGCTGGCTGACGCTCGATCAGCAGCGGTCGCTGGTCGCCGCCTGCCGGGACTGGGCGACCGGCCCGGTGCCGATCCGGCACACCCGGCTGCCGCGCGGCGGCGTGATGTCGGTGCAGACCGTGTGCATCGGCTGGCACTGGCAGCCGTACCGGTACACCCGCACGGCGGGCGACGTGAACGGGGCGCCGGTGGCGCCCTTCCCGGACTGGCTGCTGGAGTTGGGCCGCCGCGCGCTGGTCGACGCCTACCGCGACCCGGCGGCCGGGGACGGCTACACCCCCGACACCGCGCTGATCAACTTCTACGACGCCCGGGCCACAATGGGGCTGCACCAGGACAAGGACGAGCGCTCGGACGCGCCCGTGGTCTCGCTCACCGTCGGCGACAGCTGCACCTTCCGCTTCGGCAACACCGAGAACCGGAACCGCCCGTGGACGGACGTCACCCTCGCCTCCGGAGACCTGTTCGTCTTCGGCGGCCCCTCCCGGTTCGCCTACCACGGGGTGCCGAAGGTCCTGCCCGGCAGCGGCGACCCGGCCACCGGGCTGGCCTCGGGCCGGTTGAACATCACCATGCGGGTCACCGGCCTCACCGACGTCAGCGAGCCGCCAGTTCGGCCCTGACCGGCGCGACCACCTCGTCCGCCAGCCACTGGACCACCCCCTGCGGGTAGGGCGAGCGCAGGCTGAGCACGATGTGCTCCATCCCGATCCCGATCAGCTCCAGCACCGTCCGCCGGGTGGCGGCGACGTCGGCGTAGTCGACGATCACCTGCACCGAGCGGACGATCTCTTTCGGGTCGCGCCCGATCGCCGCGCAGTGGGCGTCCAGGACCCGGCTGCGCTCGGCCAGGTACTCGACGCCGTTGTGGGGCGGACCGGGGATGTTCCAGATGTCGGCATGCTCGGCGACCAGCCGCAGCATCCGGTTCCCCCAGCCGCCGATCAGCAGCGGCGGGCCGGCCGGCTGGACCGGCTTGGGCGCGTTGCGGGTACCGCTCAGCCGGTAGTAGCGGCCGTCGAAGTCGAAGACCTCGTCGGTCCACATGTGCCGGAGGATGGCCAGGGTCTCCTCCAGCCGGGCGATGCCCTCGGCCGGCGGGACCAGGTCCAGGCCGTAGGCGCGGTACTCGGCGAGCGCCGGGTTGTCGCCGGGGACGCCGCCGGCTCCGGCCGGCTGATGGGTGCCGCCGACCCCGATGCCCAGCACCAGTCGGCCGTCGGAGACGACGTCCACGGTGCTGGCGATCTTGCCGAGCACGGCGGGCGGGCGGATCCGGTTGCTGGTCACCAGCAGGCCCAGGCGCAGCCGTCGGGTCTGCGCGGCCAGCGCGGTGAGCAGCGTCCAGCCCTCCAGGACCGGCCCGCCCGGCGGGCCGGCCAGCGGCAGCAGGTGGTCCCAGAGCCAGGCGTCGGCGATCTCGGGGACGGTGTCGGCCTCCTGCCAGACCCGCAGGATCTCCTGGTAGGGGACATGCATCGGCGTGGTCTTGATCCCGAAGCTCAGTCGGTCGCTCATGGTCGCGGTCATGGTCGCGGGCCCCTCTCGGTCTGGTCGATATCATCAGCATAGCTGACGATCAGGAGTACTGACCATCAGCCTTGGGTATCGTATCCCCATGGCAAGCCGACAGCGGGACGCAGTGGTGGAGGCAGCAGTGGGCGGGGCCGATCCGCTCACGCACCGACTCGGGTATCTGCTCAAGCACGCCTACCTGCGGCTGGATCAGGGCTCCGCGCAGGCGCTCGCCCCGCTCGGGGTGGACGGGCACGAGCTGGCGGTGCTGGCCGTCCTGGCCACCGAGAACCCGCTGTCGCAGGCGGAGGCGGCCCAGCGGCTGGGCGTCGACCGGACCACGATGGTCGCCCTGGTCGACAGCCTGGAGGACCGGGGACTGGTGGCGCGCCGCCGCAGCGCGCAGGACCGGCGCAAGAACATCGTCGAGCCGACGCCGGCCGGACTCGACTGCCTGCAGCAGGGCGAGCAGGCCCGCCGGGAGCTGGAGCAGCGCTTCCTCGCCCCGCTGAGCGAGGCCGAGGCCGCCGCCCTGCTGCGCGCCCTGCGGACGCTGGTCACCGCCGACCGGGCCTAGGCGCCGACCGAGGCGCTGTCGCTGCCGGTGGCGGCCGGCGGCCCGGTGGAGATGTTGATGGTCACCGTTGAGCCGACCGCCACCGTCGCACCGGGACCCGGGACCTGATTGATCACCAGCCCGGTGGCGACCAGCGTCGAGCTCTCGTCGGCCTGGAGCACCACCAGCCCGCAGGCCGTCCCGGCAGTGGAGGTGGCCGCGCCGAACTGGGTGGTGGCACTGGCCGCGGTCAGTCCGGCGACGTTCGGCAGCGAGCAGGTCGCCGGGGCCTTGCTGACCGACGAGGCGCTGACGGCAGTCGAGGAGGACGGGCCTCCGGAAGCGCCGCCGGTCGTCGGGGTGCTCGTGGGCGGCGGGGTCGTGCCCGGTGGCGAGCTGCTGGGCGGGGGCGAACTGGGCGGCGGGGTCGTGCCGTTGGGGCCGCCGGAGACGGTGAGCAGGACCGCCGAGCCCGGCTGCACCGCCGTCGCCGCGACCGGCGTCTGCGCGATGACCACCCCGACCGCCACCGTCGTCGAGGCCACTGTGGTCACGCTCGTCGCCAGGTCGCAGCCGGTGCCGTCGCTCGCGGTCAGCGCGCCCAGCCGACTGATCGCCGCGGCCTGCTGCAGCCCGACCACCCCGGGCAGGACGCAGGTGGCCGGCACGGTCGTGGCCGGGCCGTCGGAGACGTCGAGGGTGACCACCGCCCCGGGGGCGACGACGGTGGCGGCGGCCGGGCTCTGGGAGACGACCGTGCTGACCGGGACGCGCGCCGAGGCTACGGCGACCGTCGCCACCGCCAGCCGGCAGGCGCTCCCGTCCGCCGCCCTGACCTGGCCGAGCAGCGTGGTGGCCGAGGCCGAGGTGGCGCCGACGACGTTCGGCAGGACGCAGGTCGGCGCGCCCAGCGAGACCGTGATGATCACCGCCGAGCCCACCCCGAGCTGGGTGCCCGGCAGCGGGTTCTCGCCGATCACCCGGCCGGCCGGGACCGTGGCCGAGTAGCCGGTCATCTCGGTCAGCTGCAGACCGCAGCGGGTCCGGTGGTCACTGGCGACCAGCGAGCGGAGCTCGGCGAGCACTGCGGTCGCGGTGCCATCGGCCGCCGGGAGGGTGCACAGCGGCACCACCGCGGCGGGGGTGCCGGGGGTGGTCGCCGGGGCCGGTCCGTCGGAGTAGACCAGGGTGATCTGCGCGCCGCAGGACTGCCGCGAGCCCTGGGCGGGGCTGACCGAGATGGTGCGGCCGGCGGCGAGGGTCGCCGAGTGCTCGGCGATGTCGAGTCCCGGGAACCCGGCGTCCAACAGGGCCTGCGAGGAGGCCGGGTAGGTCAGCCCGGAGACGTTGGGGACCGTTGCCGAGCCCTGGCAGCCGGTGGCGGCCGACGCCTTGCGCGCGGTCGTGGTCACCGGTCCCTGGAGCGGGACGGCGGCGCCGTCCCCGCCGTTGCGGGGGCTGCCGGAGGAGGTGCTCGACACCGGCGACCCGTTGTTCTCCACGGCGTTCAGCGGCGGTGTCCCGGTCACGGTGGCCCCGGGTCGGCCCGTCGCGGACCTGCCCAGCGCGGAGCGGCCCGGTGCCACGGTGCTGCCGGAGGCCAGGGTCAGCCCGCCGAAGGCGAGTCCGGCGACGACCACCGCGCCCAGCGCGGTGGCCACCGGCGCGGGCAGCCGCAGCAGCCGTCGGGCGTGCGCGGGCGAGGAGCTGATCCGGCGCTGCGGGGTCGCGGCGTAGCCGCCGGTGCCGAGGGTGAGCGTCGACCGGCCGGCCGCGGCCGCCGACCGGCCCGCGCTCCAGACGGCGGTGCCGGCCGCGAACCCGGCCCGGCCGCCGTCGCCGAACCAGCGCCGCACGGCCGGGCTGAGCAGCCACAGCAACGGCAGCGGCAGCACCGGCCAGTGGGCGATCGCCAGCACCGGACCGCCCTCGGCCGCGGTGCCGGCGACCCGGCACTCCACCCATTCGGGCGGCCGGAGCCAGTGCCGCGGAAGCCGCAGCCGGACCTGGGCGGCCGCCGTCGCTCCGGGCTTGACCAGTACCGAGGGGGGTGTGAGCCGGACCACGGCCTCCGGCGAGGAGCAGGCCGCGGCGAGGGTGATCCGCTCGGCCGCCGGGCCGGTCCCGGTCAGCCGGAGCGGCACCGTCACCACCCGCCGCCAGCGGAGCCGGCGCTTCAGCGCCGCGCCGCCGGCGCTCACCGGCCCGGCCGGGACCGAGGCGGCCGGGACCGAGGCGACCTGGGCCGACCCGGCCGCGGGCGGGGGCGGGGGCGGGAGCAGCCGGGGACGCAGCCGGGCGCGTGCCGCGGCCTCGGCAGCGGCCCGCGAAACCGCGACGACCAGGCAGGGCAGGGTGCCGACCGGCAGGCTCAGCGCGAGCGGCGGGTGGAGCGTGATCCGCACCGGCGCCTCCGCACCGGCGGCGAGGGCGAGTTGCGCGGGGTCGACCGAGGCGCAGCCCGGCGGCAGTCCCTGGACGGTGACAGCGACGGTGTCCGGGCGGCTCCCGGCGTTACGGACGGTCGCGGTCAGCACCACCACCTGGCCGGGGACCAGTTCCGGGGTCCAGTCGGGCAGCGACAGCTGGACGCCGCGCCCCTGCGGCAGCGCGCCGAGCCGGGAGCCGCAGTTCCAGGCCACGCAGTAGTGCGCGGCGTCGTCGTTCGGCGTGCCGCACAGCTGGCACTCGATCATCGCGGCACCCCCACGCCCCCGCTCGCGGTCCCGTCCCCTCGGTGCCTGGGGAGGCTACCCACTCGCCCCCGATGCACGCACGGGTCCACCGGCGCACGGAAGCACGGCGGCGGGGCCGGACGCGCCCTGTGCGCGCGTCCGGCCCCGCCGCTCCTGCTCCGCCACAACAGCGGTACTACCGCGTCACTGCCGCGTGGAGTCCAGCTCCTCGACGTCGTCCACGGCGCGGAGGCCGGGGCTGCTCGCGACGATGGTGCTGGCGTGCTCCCCGTTGCGGTCCGCGTGGCCGGGCCACCAGGCGGCGTGCCCGATCAGCGCGGTGAGCGAGGGGGTGAAGAACATCGCCATGACGAAGGCCGCGAGGAAGATGCCGAAGCTCAGCGCGAAGCCCATCTCGGCCAGGAAGGAGTTCCCGCCCAGGGTCAGCATGGCGAAGGTCGCGGCCAGGATGAAGCCGGCGGCGGCCACGGTCGGGCCGGCGTGGCGCAGCGCCTCGGCCGCCGCCTCGCGCGGGGCTCGGCCCTCGCGGGCCTCCTCCCGCAGTCGGGCGATCATCAGGATGTTGTAGTCCGTGCCGATCGCGACCACGAACAGATACATGATCACTG
This sequence comes from uncultured Actinomycetota bacterium, assembly GCA_963743515.1. Classification (GTDB taxonomy): domain Bacteria; phylum Actinomycetota; class Actinomycetes; order Streptomycetales; family Streptomycetaceae; genus Streptacidiphilus. Next base: position 54,128 of record CAVUQN010000014.1, on the reverse strand, counting down.
GCAGCATGAACATCAGGCCGCTCTGGCCCTGGACGTTCTGGAAGATCAGCACGGTCGCACCGAGGGTGGCGCCGAAGCCGAGGGCGACCGAGGCCATCAGGTACCAGGGGGCGACGACGCTGCGCAGCAGCAGCCCCAGGATGATCATGATGAGGATCGCCGCGACCGGGAAGACGGTGCGGTAGTCGTGGTCGATCGCCGCGTTGAAGTCGGTGTAGATCGCGGTCATACCGCCGACCAGGGCCACGGTGCCGTTGGGCGCGTTGGCGTGGGCCACGTCCCGGATCCCGCTGATGGAGTTCAGCGCCTGGTTGCTGGCGGCGGCGTACTTCAGCTCGACGGAGAAGTCGGCGGTGGTGCCGGCCGGGTTGACCTTGGCCGGGGCGACGCTGGCGACGCCGGGGGCGGTCTGCAGCTTCTGGGCGTAGGTGGCGAGGTCCGAGGTGTTCAGTGGCTGACCGTTGGTGCTGTTCAGCATGATCTCGGTGGGCTCGGCGGCGCCGGCCGAGTAGGCGGCGGCCATCTCGTTCTGGACGATCATCGACTCGGCGGTCTTGGGCACCGCTCCGGCCGACATGTCGAAGGTGGCCTTGAAGCCGAAGGTGCCGAGCGCAAGGGCGATCATGAGCACCCCGGAGACGGCGGCGACCAGGGCCGGGCGACGCTGGACGGTGCGGCCGATGGCCGCGAACTTGGCGCCCTCGGGCTCCTGCTGCCACTTCTTGGACGGCCAGAACAGCACCCGCGGCGGGATCAGCGAGCAGATCGCCGGGAACAGGGTGAGGCCGGCCAGCAGGGTGACCGCGACGGCGATCGCCAGCGCGGGGCCCATCTGCTTGAGGAAGCCGACGCTGGAGAGCAGCAGGGCCAGGAAGGCGATGATGACGGCGCCGGCGGCGGAGGCGATGGCCTCACCGACCCGGGAGACCGCGTTGATCATGGCCGTCTTGGAGTCCTCGCCCGTCCGCAGCCGTTCCCGGTAGCGGAACATCAGGAAGAGGAAGTAGTCGGTGCCGACCCCGAGCAGCACCACCAGCAGGATCTCCGAGACCGAGCTGTTCGCCTGGAGGCCGAAGAGCTTGGTGGCGTCGGCGATCAGACCGTTCGCCGTGGTGGAGACCAGTGCGAAGATCGAGACGAGTGGCAGCAGCGCCAGGATCGGCGAGCGGAAGATCAGCAGCAGCGAGATCAGGATGACCAGCACGGTGCCGACCCCGGTCAGCGCCATGCCCTTGGAGGAGGCGTTCTGCTGGTCGAGCGCGGTCGGGGCGGTGCCGCCGACCTTGGCGCTCAGATCGGTCCCCTGCACCAGCTGGGTGACGTCCGTGCGCAAGGTCTTGGACGCATCGTTCTGGGCCGGCTGCCCGGCGGTCGCGCTGTTCATCTGGACCAGCGCCAGGCCGTACTTGCCGTCCGGCGAGGGCGGGCCGGGAACGACCAGCTGCACCTGGTCGATCTTCTTGGCCTCGATCTCCTTGGCGACCGTGACGATCTGCGCCTTGTCGGCGGCGGTGAGCTGCCCGCCGTCGGCGCGCTGGAAGAGGATGTCGGCCGAGGGCGTGAACGCCTGCGGGAACGCCTTCGACTGCAGGTCGGCGGCCTGGATGGACTCGTAGCTCTTCGGCAGGAAGGAGCTCTGGTCGCTGTTCGAGGGCAGCGCGGGCGCGGTCATCCCGATGACGACGGCGGCGACGAGCCACGCCACGATCGTCCAGATCGGGTGGCGGACGACGGTGCGTCCTATCCGGTGGAACATACGGGAAGGCCTCCAGGGCAGAGATCGCCCCACCACGGCTACGGTGCACGGGCAGCGCGATCGGACCGACTACCTAGCCGGTCGTCAAGTAAGTTCGATGTCAGCATCCTAGGAAAGCAACTAGCCGTCCGGCAAGTCAGATATCCGGGGCCTGAAACGCTCCCACGGAACGCCTACGTACGACGTGGACCATCTTCACCCACGCCCACAGCGCCTTTCCTCGTCCCCCGGGTGGAAGGCCCTCCCCCTCAGGGCGGAGATCGGGCCCTTGGAGGTAGGGGAAACCCCCGACTACCCCTGGGGCAGGTACCAGGGTGAGCTCGCCCGCTGGCCGGATGTCCGGCTCCAGCGCCGATCCGTAGCGTCGAGTGTGCGCTTCATCACAGTCGGCGTCCGGGCTCGGGCCCGGTATCCACATCCAGGTCCAGGGGGACACCGTGACCACCCGTCACCGCACCGATCCGGCACCACGAACACGTCGGCAGACACAGGCACGGCCGCGACTCGGCCTCGCCGCCGCCGTCGGCGGCTGGAGCGCCCGCAACCGGAAGACGGCCGTCTTCGGCTGGCTGCTGTTCGTCGTGCTCGCCACCGTCCTCGGCGGGATGGCCGGCAGCGTCCAGACCACGGCGGCGGAGAACAACAACGGCCAGTCCGCCCGGGCCCAGCAGATGATCGACAGTGCCGGGATCACCACCCCGGCCGGCGAGACGGTGCTGATCCAGAGCAAGACCCTCACCGCCACCGACCCGGGCTTCCGCGCCGCCGTCGCCGAGACCGTCACCGCCGTCGGGGCGACCCACGCGGCCTCGGCCGTCCGCTCCCCCTACAGCACCGGCGCGGTCTCCCCGGACGGGCACTCGGCGCTGGTCGAGATCACCATGGCCGGCGACCCCGACACCGCCGACCAGCGGGTCGCCCCGGTACTGGCCGCCGTCGCCCGGGTCCAGGCCGACCACCCGCAGCTCACCGTCGAGGAGTTCGGCGACGCCAGCGCCGCCAAGTGGTTCGACGACATGTTCAACAAGGACTACGCCCAGGCCGAGTGGACGGCCGTGCCGCTGGCGCTGGGAATCCTGCTGATCGCCTTCGGCGCGCTGGTCGCCGCGCTGCTGCCGGTGCTGCTGGCGCTCACCGCCTTCGTCGCGGCCGGCGGACTGCTCGCCCTCAGCAGCCACCTGCTGCACACCAGCAACGATGCCTCCTCGGTGATGCTGCTGGTCGGCCTCGCCGTCGGCGTCGACTACTGCCTCTTCTACATCCGCCGGGAACGCGAGGAGCGCGCCGAGGGCGCGAGCCCGAGGCCCGCCCTGCAGATCGCCGCCGCCACCTCCGGACGCTCGGTGCTGGTCTCCGGGCTGACCGTCTGCGTCGCCATGGCCGGGATGCTGCTCACCGGGATCGCCGACTTCAAGGCGATGGGCCTGGCCACCATCATCGTGGTGATCACCGCCGTGCTCGGCTCGGTGACCGTGCTGCCGGCCATGCTCTCGCTGCTCGGCGACCGGGTGGAGAAGGGACGGCTGCCGTTCCTGCACCGCCGCCGGCGTGCCGCCGACGCGAGCGGCGGCGGCCGGCAGCCGCTTCTGGCGGGCGCTGCTCGGCCGGGTGCTGCGCCGCCCGCTGCTCTCCGCCGGACTGGCCGTGGCCTTCCTGCTCGGCCCTGGCCGCCCCGCTGGTCGGGCATGCACACCGCCAACCTGACCTTCGCCCAGCAGCTCCCCAAGGGCAGCCCGCTGGTCGTGGCCGAGCAGCGGATCGCCGCGGCCTTCCCCGGCAACCCGAACCAGGCGACGGTGGTGGTGGGCTCCGACGAGCTGGACTCCCCCGCGCTGGCCTCGGCGCTCACCGCGTTCAAGCAGCAGGCCGTCGCTACCGGGCTGCTGCACGACCCGATCACGGTGACCGCCTACCCGGCACAACACCTCGAACTGGTCGACGTCCCGATGTCCGGCAGCGGCAACGACCGGACCAGCGACGACGCCCTGGCCGCGCTGCGCGGACCGGTGCTCGCCCGTACCCTGGACGCCGTCCCCGGCGTGACCACCGCCGTCACCGGCGACACCGCCGCCTCGGCGGACTTCAACGCGCAGATGACGGGCAGCATCCTGCCGGTCTTCGCCTTCGTCATGGGCTTCGCGTTCCTGCTGATGCTGCTCTCCTTCCGCTCGGTGGTGATCGCCGCGACCGCGCTGGCGCTAAACCTGCTCTCGGTCGGCGCCGCCTACGGCGCGCTGACGCTGGTCTTCCAGCACGGGGTCGGCGCCGCGCTGGTCGGCACGGCCGGGGTCGGCGCGATCGAGACCTGGGTGCCGCTGTTCCTCTTCGTCATCCTGTTCGGGTTGAGCATGGACTACCACGTCTTCGTGGTCTCCCGGATCAAGGAGGCCCACGACCGCGGGCATGCCCACCCGTGCGGCCGTCGCCCACGGCATCACCAGCACCGCCGGCGTGGTCACCAGCGCCGCCGTGATCATGGTGGCGGTGTTCGCGGTCTTCGGCAGCCTGGACATGCAGTCGATGAAGCAGATCGGCGTCGGCCTGGCCGTGGCCGTGCTGATCGACGCCACCGTCATCCGGGCGGTGCTGCTGCCCTCGGTGATGAGCCTGCTCGGCGAGGCCAACTGGTACCTGCCGCGCGCGCTCGGCTGGCTGCCGGACCTGGGCCACGGCGAACGGCCGCCGCTGGCCCCGGCCACGGCTCCGGCGCCGACCCCTGCTCCGGCACCGGAGACCGCCACCGTCGTACCGCGCTGACCGGCCGACGACCCGTCAGCGCGAGGGCCAGCCGCCGTCCACGACGGCGGCCGGGTCCTTCTTCCGGCGCAGGAACGCCTGCAGGTCCGCCGCCCAGGCCCGGTGCCAGTCCACCTGACGCTCGTGCAACTGCGCCGGGTCTATCCCGCCCACCTCGGCCGGGTAGGCCCGGCCCAGCGCCAGCGCGACCCGCAGCGCGGCGAGGGCGTCGCTGCCGGCCCGGTGGGCGTCGGCCAGCTCGACCCCGTAGACCGCGCAGGCGTTCTGCAGGGTCCGCGAGCCCTTTCGGTACTTGTCCACCGCCCGGTCGACCGTCAGCGGGTCGAACACCGGGCCCGGCCGCCCGCCCGCGCGGCGCTGCGCCAGCGTCGGCCGCCCGTGGCGGGCCAGCTCGGCGTCGAGCAGGCTCAGGTCGAACGGGGCGTTGAAGACCACGACCGGGACGCCCGCCCGCCAGTACTCGGCCAGGGCGGTGGCGACCTCCTCCGCGACCTCGGCGACCGGTCGGCCGTCGGCGACCGCCCGCTCGGTGCTGACGCCGTGGATCGCCGCGGCCTCGGCCGGGATCGGCACCCCCGGGTCGGCCAGCCAGCCGCGCTCCCGGACGACCTCGCCGCCCTTGGCCTCCACCAGCGCGGCGGTGACGATGCGGGACTCGGCCGGGTCCGTCCCTGTGGTCTCCAGATCGAAGCCGACCATGGTCTCGTTCAACCAGCTCATGTCGTGAAGTCCTCTCGTCCTGTGGCTGCACCATCATCCCGCGCGCCACTGACAACGGACCGGCGGTCCGGTCCCAGCCCTCAGGACACCGGGCGCGAGTCGCCCCAGACGCCCTCGAACTCCTCCTGGTAGACCTGGAACAGCCCGGCCTCCGGCGGCCGGCCGGCCACGATCGGGCCCGGCGCGGCCCCGCGCACCACCAGCGCGGGCGACTCCATCCCGCGCGCCCGGCGCAGGTACGGCTGGACCACGCCCAGGCCGTCCGGGCCGTCGCCGTCGACCAGGTAGGCGCTGCAGCGCGGCAGTTCGTCGTAGACCCGGATCTCGAACGCCCCCGCGTCCCGCAGCCGGGCCCGGACCCGGCGGACATGCATGATGTTGGTCTCCACCGACTTCGCCAGCTCGCCGCGGCCTATCCCCAGCTCCCGCTCGCGTCGGCGGACCGCGCTGCTGGCCGGGTTCAGGAAGAGCAGCCGGATCCGGCAGCCCGAGTCGGCGAGCCCGACCAGCCGCCGCCCGGTGAAGTTCTGGCAGAGCAGGTTGAGGCTGATGCCCAGCGCGTCCAGCCGCCGCGCGCCCGCCAGCAGGTCCTCCACCGGCAGGTCGCGCAGCAGCCTGACCCGGTCCGGGTGGACCCCGATCAGGTCCGCGTAGCGGTCGCCGACCAGTTCCTCGACCACGTCCACCGGCGCCCGCAGCCCCAGCACGCCGGTCTCGCCGTCCAGCAGCTGCAGCAGCCGCGCCGCCGCCCGCTCGGCCTGCGCCAGCACGTTCTCCGACAGCGCCCGGTTGCGGGAGACCACGTGCCGGGCGACCTCCAGCTCGTCCAGCGCCAGCTCGACCTCGCGACGGTCGCTCAGAAACGGCTCGAAGCACGGCCAGTGCTGCACCATCAGCTCCCGCAGCTGCGGGAGGGTCAGGAAGACCACCAGGCTGTCGTCGTCCGGGTCCAGCAGATAGCCCTTGCGCCGACTGACCTCGCGGACCGCGCCCGCGCGCTGCGCCCACTCCTCGCCGGCCGGTCCGGCGGCGGCCAGCACCCAGTCCTCGCCGTGCACCGGCTCGTAGACCGGGCGCAGCACCTCGGAGACGACCGAGCGCAGCCGCTGCTCGACGAGGTTCAGCCAGACATAGGCCCGGCCCGCCCGGCGGACCCGTATCCGGGCCTCGTCCCAGGCTCCGGCCGGCCAGGCGAGCGAGGGTTCGAGCGGTCCCGGCGGGTTCGGAGCGGCCCGACCGGCTCCGGTCCGGACGACGATGGTCGGGGCCTCTCCCCGCGCTGCGCCTCCTGCGGCACCCCCGTCGGGGACGACCATCCCGGACCTCACCATCCCTCGCGTGCTCGGTCTGCCCCGCCCGCCGAGGAGGGAGGGGCGCGCCCACAACGTACCCTGTCGAGCCGTCAGCGGTAGGCCATCCGGGTGACTCCGGACGATCAAGGGTACTTCGCTGCCACGCTGAGCGCAGCAGTTCCGCGCCTGCTCCCCCCGGGGCGGGACCCTGGTGGCGGACCGTCACCGGCCGCGCCCGGTGGTCCCTTTCGGGCGAACCGGCCCGGATGTCGCACGGTCCGGGCCCGAGCTGCGAGACCATGCAGGATCCGGAGTCATGCTGGAGCGCCGACGGCAGTGGGAGTGGTGGAGGACGATGCAGGTCTGGCCGGGACATCCGTACCCCCTGGGCGCCACGTTCGACGGGGCCGGGACCAACTTCGCCGTGTTCTCGGAGGCCGCCGAGCGGATAGAGCTGTGCCTGCTCGGCGACGACGGCTCGGAGACCTCGGTCGAGCTCCGGGAGAAGGACGCCTTTGTCCGGCACGCCTACCTGCCGGGCATCCAGCCGGGGCAGCGCTACGGCTTCCGGGTGCACGGACCGTACAAGCCGCAGAGCGGGGACCGCTGCAACGCCGGCGAAGCTGCTGCTCGATCCCTACGCCAAGGCGATGAGCGGTTCCATCGACTGGGACGAGTCCGTCTACGGCTACTACTTCCAGGAGCCCGGACGCCGGAACGACCTCGACTCGGCCCCGCACACGATGGCCTCGGTGGTGGTCAACCCCTTCTTCGACTGGGGCAACGACCGCCCGCCGCGCACCGAGTACCACAACACGGTGATCTACGAGGCCCAGGTCAAGGGCCTGACCTACCTGCACCCGGGCATCCCCGAGGAGATCCGCGGCACCTACGCCGGGCTCGCGCACCCGGCGGTGATCGACCACCTGGTGCACCTGGGCGTGACCGCGATCGAGCTGATGCCGGTGCACCAGTTCGTCCACGACCACCGGCTGGTCGACCTGGGCCTGTCGCAACTACTGGGGCTACAACACCATCGGCTTCTTCGCCCCGCACGGCGCGTACTCCTCCCAGGGCGACCGGGGCCAGCAGGTCCAGGAGTTCAAGGAGATGGTGAAGGCGCTGCACGCGGCCGGCATCGAGGTGATCCTCGACGTGGTCTACAACCACACCGCCGAGGGCAACCACCTGGGCCCGACGCTGGCCTTCCGCGGCCTCGACAACGCGGCCTACTACCGGCTGTCGCCGGACGACCGCCGCTACTACATGGACTACACCGGCACCGGCAACAGCCTGCAACATGCGCCAGCCCGCACGTGCTGCAGCTGATCATGGACTGCTGCGCTACTGGGTCACCGAGATGCACGTCGACGGCTTCCGCTTCGACCTCGCGGCCACGCTGGCCCGGCAGTTCCACGACGTCGACCGGCTCTCGTCCTTCTTCGACCTCATCCAGCAGGACCCGGTGGTCTCCCAGGTGAAGCTGATCGCCGAGCCCTGGGACGTCGGCGAGGGCGGCTACCAGGTCGGCAACTTCCCGCCGCTGTGGACGGAGTGGAACGGCCAGTACCGCGACACCGTCCGCGACTTACTGGCGTGGCGAGCACGGCGACCCTGGCCGAGTTCGCCTACCGGCTGACCGGCTCCTCCGACCTCTACCAGGACGACGGCCGCCGCCCGACGCCTCGATCAACTTCATCACCGCCCACGACGGCTTCACCCTGCGCGACCTCGTCTCCTACAACGACAAGCACAACGAGGCAACGGCGAGGACAACCGCGACGGCGACGGACGACAACCGCTCCTGGAACTGCGGCGCCGAGGGCGAGACCGACGACCCCGGCGATCCTGGAGCTGCGCGGCCGCGCCAGCAGCGCAACTTCATCGCCACCCTGCTGCTCTCCCAGGGCGTGCCGATGCTCCTCGCCGGCGACGAGTTCGGCCGGACCCAGCGCGGCAACAACAACGCCTACTGCCAGGACAACGAGATCGCCTGGCTGCGCTGGCCCGCCAGCGCCGCCCCGCCCGTGGTCGACGACCGGACGGACGAGGACGGGGACGAGACGCAGGACAGCGATGCCGCCTCCTCCGCCGCCGACAGCCTTGAGGACGACGCCGCCGCGCGGCTGCTCGCCTTCACCCGGCACATGGTCTGGCTCCGCCGCGACCACCCGGTCTTCCGGCGCCGCCGCTTCTTCCACGGCCGCCCGGTCTCCGGCACCCACGACGACCTCACCGACATCGCCTGGTTCACCGCCGCCGGTGAGGAGATGACCGACGAGGACTGGCGGGTCTCCTACGCCAAGTCGCTCACCGTCTTCCTCAACGGCTACGCCATCTCCGAACCCGACCCGCGCGGCGAACGGATCACCGACGACTCCTTCCTGCTGCTGTTCAACGCCGGCGCCTCCGGCCTGGACTTCACCGTCCCGGTCAACCACGGCCGCGAATGGCAGGTCGTCGTCGACACCGCCCAGCCCTGGGCCATCGCCCCGGGGACCGGCGCCAGGGTCAAGGCCGGCGACACACTCCACCTGACCGACCGCTCGATGATGGTCCTCCAGCGCCCGGCGTGATGCCGAAGCCGCTGGTGGGTACACGTCCCGCATGACCGAGACCGCCGTCCCCACCGCCAGCTACCGGCTCCAGCTGCAGCCCGGCTTCGGCTTCGCCGAGGCCGGGCAGGCCGTCCCGCACCTCGCCCGGCTCGGCGTGTCGCACCTGCACCTCTCCCCCGTGCTCCAGGCGGTCCCCGGCTCCGCCCACGGCTACGACGTCACCGACCACGGCCGGATCAGCGAACAGCTCGGCGGGGAGGCGGGGCTGCGCGCCCTCGCCGCCACCGCCCACGCCCACGGGCTGCGCCTGCTCGTCGACACCGTGCCCAACCACATGGCCGCCCCGGTCCCGGCCCATCTCAACCGTGCCTGGTGGGAGCTGCTCCGCGCGGGCCCCGACTCGCCGTACGCCCGCTGGTTCGACGTCGACTGGGCCGCCCAGGACGGACGGCTGCTGCTGCCGGTCCTGGGCGCGCCGCTCGCCGAGGAGCTGCCCCGGATCACCGTCGACCGCGAGGCCGACCCGCCGCTGCTGCGCTACCACGACCAGGTGCTGCCGCTGCGCCCCGGCACCGAGGGCCTCCGGCTGCCCGAACTGCTCGACGCCCAGTGGTACCGGCTCGCCTGGTGGCGCTCGGCCCGCACCGAGCTGAACTACCGGCGCTTCTTCACCGTCTCCGACCTGGTCGGCGTCCGGGTCGAGCACGAGGAGGTCTTCGCCGCCACGCACGCCCTGCTGCTGCGGCTGCACGCGGAGGGCGTCGTCGACGGGCTCCGGGTCGACCACCCCGACGGGCTGGCCGACCCGCGCGGCTACCTGCGCCGGCTCGCCGCCGAGACCGGCGGCGCCTATGTGGTGGTGGAGAAGATCCTCACCGGCGAGGAGCGGCTGCCCGAGGACTGGGCCTGCGCGGGCACCACCGGCTACGACGCGCTGCGCCGGATCGACGGCGTGCTCACCGACGGCGCCGGCGTCGCCGCGCTGACCGCCGTCTACGCCGAGTACCTCGGGCTGCCGGGCCCGGAGGCGCTCCCGGGGGCCGACGCCTGCGCCCGGGACGGCCGCACGGAGATGGTCGGCCCGGCGGGCGAGCTGGCCGCCGAGGTCAACCGGCTCACCCGGGTCGCGGCCTCCGCCCTGAACGGCAGCGCGCCGAACGGCAGCGCGCTGCGGGCCGCGGTCGCCGCCGCGCTGGCCGCCTACCCGGTCTACCGCCCCTACCCGGTACCCGGCGAGCAGGACCGCCCGGCCGACGCCGCCGCGCTGACCGACGCCGCCGCCGACGGCCCGCTGCTCGACCTGTCGCTGGGACGGCTGGGCCGGGGCCCGGCCCGGGACGAGTTCCGCACCCGCTTCGCCCAGACCGCCTCCGCGGTCGCCGCCAAGGGCGTCGAGGACACCGCCTTCTACCGGCGCTTCCCGCTGCTCTCGCTGAACGAGGTCGGCGGCGACCCGGCCCGCCCGGGGCTGGCACCGGAGGCGTTCCACGCCTACTGCGAGCGGATGCAGCGCGACTGGCCGCACGCGATGACCGCACTGTCCACCCACGACACCAAGCGCAGCGCCGACGCCCGCGCCCGGCTGGCCGTCCTCGCCGAGCTGCCCGAGCTGTGGCGGACCGAGCTGGCGGCGCTGACCGCGCTGCTCCCGGACCCGCCGCCGGACTCGGCCACCGCCTACCTGCTGTGGCAGACCGCGCTCGCGGCCTGGCCGATCGACGGCGACCGGCTCAGCGCCGCCGTGCTGAAGTCGGTCCGCGAGGCCAAGCAGCGCACCAGCTGGACCGAGCCCGACCAGCGCTTCGAGCAGGCCGTCGAGCGGGCGGCGCGGGCCGTTCCGGACAGCCCGGAGCTCCGCGCCAGGATGGACGCCCTGGTCGCCGGGCTTGCCCCCTGGGAACGCGTCAACACCCTGTCCGGGACCCTGCTGCACCTCACCATGCCCGGCGTCCCCGACCTCTACCAGGGCAGCGAGCTGCCGCTGCACACCCTGGTCGACCCGGACAACCGCCGGATCGTGGACTTCACCGCCGTCCCCGACCCGGGCACCATCGCCGCCGAGAAGCTGCACGTCACCACCGTCGCGCTGGGGCTGCGCCGACGGCTGCCGGCGAGCTTCGCGGTCGGCTACACCCCGCTCCCGGCCGACCCGCACCTGGTCGCGTTCCGGCGCGGCGCGGACGTGCTGGCCGCCGCGACCCGGCTGCCGCACGGGCTGGCCCGGCGCGGCGGCTGGGGCCGCTCGGCGCTGCCGCTGCCGTCCGGGAGCTGGACCGAGCTGCTCACCGGGCGCGCCGGGCTGCGGGACGCGGTCGCGCTGACCGACCTGCTGGCCGCGCTGCCGGTGGCGCTGCTGGTCCGGGACAGCCCCGGGCCGGGGGATTCCTGAGGGTGCGTCGGACGCTCGGCCCTGCCACGCTGTTCCCTTGACACGGCATCACGTCTTGACACGGCGTCACGTCTAAGCTTCCAAGGAACACTTGAGGGAGTCCTTGATGCCACCCCGCCCCACCAGCCATTCCTTCGAACTCTGGGCCCCCGCCGCACAGCACTCGGTCGAACTCGACCTCGACGGCGCCCGCCACCCTATGCACTCCGACCCCGACCGCCCCGGCTGGTGGCAGACCACCGCCCCCGCCCGCCCCGGCGCCTCCCGCTACGGCTACCGGCTGGACGACGACCCGACGCTGCTCCCCGACCCGCGCGCCGCCCGGCTCCCGGACGGGCCCGAGGGGCCCGCCCAACTCGTCGACCACGACGCCTTCGCATGGACCGCGCCCGCCCCTGGCGCGCCGCTGCCCGGCAGCGTCCTCTACGAGCTCCACATCGGCACCTTCACCCCCGAGGGCACCTTCGACGCCGCCGCCGCCCGCCTGCCCCACCTGGTCGAACTCGGCGTCGACACCGTCTCGCTGATGCCGGTCTGCCCCTGGCCCGGCGCCCACGGCTGGGGCTACGACGGCGTCGCCCCCTGGGCCGTCCACGAACCCTACGGCGGCCCCGACGGCCTCAAGCGCTTCGTCGACGCCGCACACGGCCACCGGCTGCGGGTCAGCCTCGACGTGGTCCACAACCACCTCGGCCCCTCCGGCAACCTGCTCCCCCGCTTCGGCCCCTACTTCACCGACACCCACCACACCCCCTGGGGCTCCGCCGTCAACCTCGACGCCCCCGGCTCCGACGAGGTCCGCGGCTACCTCATCGGCAGTGCCCTCGCCTGGCTCCGCGACTACCGCATCGACGGGCTCCGGCTCGACGCCGTGCACACCCTGGTCGACACCCGCGCCCTGCACTTCCTGGAGGAACTCGCCGCCGCCGTCGACGACCTGGCCGCCGCCACCGGCCGCCACCTCCACCTGATCGCCGAGTCCGACCGCAACGACCCCCGGCACACCACCCCCCGCCGCGACGGCGGACTCGGCCTCACCGCCCAGTGGAGCGACGACCTGCACCACTCCCTCCACGCCGCGCTCACCGGCGAGAGCCAGGGCTACTACGCCGACTTCGCCGTCCGGCCGCTGACCGGCCTGGCCAAGACCCTGCGCCAGGGCTGGTTCCACGACGGCAGCTGGTCCAGCTTCCGGCAGCGGCACCATGGCCGCCCGCTCGACCCCCGGCGCACCCCCGGCCACCGGCTGCTCGGCTACCTGCAGACCCACGACCAGGTCGGCAACCGCGCCCGGGGCGACCGGCTCGCGGCCGGCCTCGCCCCCGGCCTGCTCGCGGCCGGCGCCGCCCTCGTACTCACCTCCCCGTTCACCCCGATGCTGTTCATGGGCGAGGAGTGGGGCGCCCGCACCCCCTGGCAGTACTTCACCGACCACCAGGACCCCGGCCTCGCCGACGCCGTCCGCAACGGCCGCCGCGCCGAGTTCGCCGCCCACGGCTGGCAGCCCGAGGACGTCCCCGACCCGCAGGAACCCGCCACCTTCCTGGGGTCCAAGCTCGACTGGACCGAACCCGCCCGGGAGCCGCACGGCTCCCTGCTCGCCTGGTACCGCACCCTGCTGGCGCTGCGCCGCGCGCACCCGGCCCTGGCCGACCCCGACCTGGCCGGCGTCGGCGTCGAGTTCGACGAGTCCGAGCGCTGGCTGGTGCTGTACCGCGGGGACTGCCGCACCGCGGTCAACCTCTCCCCCGTGCCCCGCACCGTCCCGCTCGGCGGCCGGTTCACCGACGTCCTCGCCGCCTACGGGACGCCGGTCCCGCACCGGGACGCCCTCACCCTGCCACCCGCATCGGCCGCCGTGGTCCGCACAGCGCGGTGACCGAACCTGTCCGGAAATCCGGGACAGGTTCGGCCACCGACGCCGACTCATCCGGTTCAGACGGTCACCGGAAGCTCCCGCTCCTGCTCGGCAGCGGCCCGGGCCGACTCCGGCCGGGCGCGGCCGACGTGGTTGAACATCAGGTTCAGCACCACGGCCGCCAGGCAGCCCGCGCTGATCCCCGAGGTCATCACCGTCTGCACGGCCTGCGGGAAGGCAGCGTAGAAATCGGGCGCGGCGATCGGCAGCACGCCGAAGCCGATGGACACCGCGACTATCAGCAGGTTGCCGTTCTCCTGCAGCCGGGCGCGGGTGAGCGTGCGGATGCCGCTGGCGGCGACCGTGCCGAACAGCGCCAGGCCCGCGCCGCCGAGCACCGGCTCGGGCACCACGTTGACGATCGCCCCGGCCACCGGGAACAGCCCGAGCAGGACCAGGACCACGCCGCTCACGGCCACCACGAAGCGGCTGCGGATGTTGGTGAGCGCCACCAGACCGATGTTCTGCGCGAACGCGGTGGCGGTGAAGCCGTTCAGCAGCGCCGCGACCGCCGTGGCCGCGCCGTCGGCGCGCAGTCCGGCGGCGATGGTCGCCTCGTCGGCCGGCCGCTCGACGATCTCGCCCAGCGCCAGCATGTCGGCGGTGCTCTCGGTCATCGAGACCAGCATCACGATCAGCATCGAGATGATCGCCGCGACCTGGAACTGCGGCGCGCCGAAGTGGAACGGCGAGGGCAGCGCGAAGACCGGTACGTGGGACAGCTGCCCGAAGTCGGTCCGGCCGAGCGGGACGGCCGCGAGGGTGCCGGCGAGCAGCCCCAGCAGGATGGCGATGCTCTGCATGAAGCCTCTGAGGAAACGATTCAGCAGGAGGACCACGACCAGGGTGAACCCCGCCAGCCCGATATTGGTCACCGAACCGAAGCCCTTGGCGGTGGGATCGCCGCCCTCGGCCCAGTTGGCGGCGACCGGGAACAGCGACAGGCCGATCAGGGTGATCACGGTGCCGCTGACCACAGGCGGGAAGAAGCGGTTGAGCCTGCCGAAGTACGGAGCGGCGAAGTAGGCGGCAACCCCGGCGACCAGGATGCCGCCGTAGATCTCGGGCAGGGCGTGGCCCGGGTGCGCGGTCTTGGCAACGGCCACCATCGGGGCCACCCCGGCGAAGGAGATGCCGTTGACGAACGGCAGCCGCGAGCCGACCTTCCAGACCCCGAGGGTCTGCAGCAGCGTCGCCAGCCCGGAGGTGAGCAGCGCCGCGCCGATCAGGATGGTGAGCTCGGTGCTGCTGAGCCCGCAGGCCGCGCCGACGATCAGCGGCGGGGCCACCACGCCGGCGTACATCGCGGCGATGTGCTGCAGCCCGTAGGCGAGGAGCTTGGGGGCGGGGAGCAGCTCGTCCACGGGGTGGATCGCGGCCGGGGCCGGATTCGGGCGTGCGGTATCCACGCAGGTACCTCCAGGAAAACGGTGCGGTCACCGGGGCGGGGGACGTGGTGCGACCTGGAGGCAGGGGACGGCCTGCGGGCAGGGGGGAGCTCGACCGGACGGCGATCCGGCGAGTCGCGAAACCATCTTGGTTCCGCGACTCGGTAATTCGTTTTCGCTTGCTGGAAACGTAGGACCATCCAGCTGGAGCGTCAACAGATTGTTTATCAATTTGTTCGTTCCTACAAGCGACTGCCCGCCGTTCAGGCCCCGGCCTTCGCCCGCAACCGCCCCCACAGCGCCCGGACCTGAGGCTCCAGCAGCTCCAGCGGGCCGTCGTTGTCGATCACCTGGTCGGCCACCGCCAGCCGGTCCTCCCGCACGGCCTGGGCCGCCATCCGCGCCCGCGCCTCGCCCTCCGCCATCCCCCGCAGCCGCACCAGCCGGTCCAGCCGGGTCGCGTCCGCCGCGTCGACCACCACCACCAGGTCGTACAGCCCCGCCAGCCCGTTCTCCGCCAGCAGCGGCACATCGTGCACCACCACGTCCCCCGGCCCGGCCGCCGCCTCCAGCTCCGCCGACCGCCGCCCCACCAGCGGGTGCACGATCGCGTTCAACGCCGCCAGCCGCGCCGGGTCCGCGAACACAATCCCGCCCAGCCGGGGCCGGTCCAACGCGCCGTCCGGCAGCAGCACCTCCGCGCCGAACTCCGCGACCACCGCCGCCAGCCCCGGCGTCCCCGGCGCCACCACCTCCCGCGCGATCAGATCCGCGTCCACCACCACCGCACCGTACGAGGCCAGCAGCCGCGAGACCTCGCTCTTGCCGGCACCGATACCACCCGTCAACCCGACCTTCAGCATGGCCGCAGCCTAGCCGCCGACCCCCGCCGGCAGCGGCCCAGCCTCTGCCTCTGCCTCTGCCTCTGCGCCCCGCTGCCCCGGCAGCGCCGCCGCCGCCAGCGGCGGCAGCGTCTGGTTCTCCCGCAGCCCCACCCGCGCGTGCAGCCGCCGCAGCCAGGCCGGCGCCCACCAGTTCCGCTCCCCGAACAGCGTCATCGTGGCCGGCACCAGCAGCATCCGCACCAGCGTCGCATCCACGAGGATCGCCACCGCCAGCGCCAGCCCGATCTCCTTGATGTCCAGCATGTCGCCCGCCGAGAAGCCCGCGAACACGATCACCATCAGCAGCCCGGCCGAGGTGATGATCCGGCCGCTCCGCTGTACCCCCAGCTCCACCGCCCGCCGACACGGCTGCCCGTGCTCGTGCAGCTCCTTGATCCGCGACAGCAGGAACACCTCGTAGTCCATCGACAGGCCGAACGCGAACGCGAACACCAGCACCGGGATCCACGCCTCGAGCCCGCCCGTCGGCGAGAACCCCAGCAGCCCGGAGAACCAGCCGAACTGGAACACCAGCGTCATCACCCCCAGCGACGCCCCCAGCGACAGCATGTTCATCGCCAGCGCCTTCAACGGCACCACCACCGAACCCGTCATCAGGAACAGCAGCACGAACGTCGCGGCCGCCACCAGCCCCAGCGCCCACGGACCCCGCGTCGCCACCTCGTGCTTGAAGTCCAGCACCGTCGCCGCGTCACCCGTCACATACGTGGTCAGCCCACCCCGGTCCGCCCGCAGCTCCGACACCACCCGCTGCGCCGTCGCCCCCTCCGAGCCGCCCTGCACATCCACCCCGACCGTCACCGGCGCCGACGTGCTCTGCACCGCCGCGCCGCTCACCCCGGGCAGCGTCCGCACCTGCGCCGCATAGTCCGCCGCCTGCTGCGCGGTCCCGTCGACCACCACCGTCACCGCCGACTGCCGCTCCTGCGGGAACCGGCTCTGCACCGCGTCCGCCACCGCCCGGCTGCTGAAGGACTTCGGCAGCACGTCCGCATCCGCGCTCTGCGGGTGCGCGAACGCGAACGGCGCCGCCAGCGCCAGCAGCACCCCCGCCACGCCCAGCGCCACCGGCAGCGGCCGCCGCTGCACCCGGCGCACTGTCCGCGCGAACACCCCGTCGTCCGAGACCGGCTGCAACGGCGCCTTGATCCGCGCGCCGGCGAACCCCAGCAGCGCCGGCACCAGCGTCAGCCCCGACAGCAGCGTGATCACCACCACGCTCACCCCCGCCGCGCCCACCGCCCGGAAGATCGGACTGACGAACACGAACAGCCCCGACAGCGCGGCGGCGACCGTCAGCGCCGAGAACGCGATCGTCCGCCCCGCCGTCGCACTGGTCCGCTCCACCGCCTCGGCCACCCCCGCGCCGTGGCTGCGCTCCTCCCGGAACCGGTTCACCATCAGCAGCGCATAGTCGATCGACAGGCCCAGACCGAGCACGGTGGCGATCGGCAGCACACTGGTGTCGATCGGCATGATCTTCGTGAAGCCGAGGATCGCCAGGAACGCGCCGCCGATCGACGCGACCGCCCCGAGCAGCGGCAGCCCGGCGGCGACGAACCCGCCGAAGATCAGCACCATCACCAGCAGCGTCACCGGCAGCGTGATGAACTCGCCCAGCTCGGTGTCCTGCTTGGTCTGCTGCTGCACCTGCTGAGTCAGCACCTGCTCCCCGCCGAGTTTCACACTCGGCCCCGGGGCCGCCTCCGCGATCTGCTGCAGCCGCGCCGAGACCGCGTCCAGCGTCCTGCTGCTGCCGTTGGTCAGCGACACCTGCACCAGGCTCGCGTGCCCGTCCGAGGAGACCAGCGCCGCGGCGTCCGGCCCCGTGTAGGCGTCCGCGACCGAACCCACCCCCGGCATCCGGGCCAGGTCCACCGCGGCAGCGGTGACCGCCGCCCGCACCGTCGGGCTCGACACCGCCGGACCGTCGACCAGCGCGGTGACACTGCCCGCCGAGGAACCCGCCGAGGCCAGGATCGCCGCTCCAGCCGCCGACTCCGAGCCGGCCGCGCTCGCCGCCGGCGCGGCGGCCGAGAACACCCGGGTCCCGAACAGCAGGCCCACCGCCAGCAGCAGCGCCCACAGCGCCAGCACCCACCGGCGGTGCCGGTAACTGAATCGCCCCACCGCGGCAAAGGGGCCGCCGCAGCGGGTGGACGGTGCAGTCATCGACGTACCTTGCAGCCGGGGGAGGGGTTGCAAGCCACCCTCGCCCGAATGCCGCCGTTTAGGAAGTTAAACCCGCTATGGCCTATCTCATATCGGGCCATGTCGGACAGACATAAAGAGCTGGAGATACGTGAAGGGCCCCTGCCCGGCGAACCGGACAGGGGCCCTTCACGTACTACCGACCAGCTGACGCCGGCTCAGTCACTCAGCGCGGTGAGCGCTCAGCTCTGGCCGCCCGCGAGCTTCTCGCGCAGCGCGGCGAGAGCCTCGTCGGTCGCCAGGGCGCCCGAGGTCTCCTCGCTGCTGGACGAGTACGAGCCACCGGACAGCGCGGCGGCACCGGCACCCGCACCGGCCTCAGGAGCAGCGCCCTCACCGGCGGCCGCAGCCTCGGCGTCGGCCTCGCGGCTCTTGATGACCTGGGCCTGGTGCTGCTCGAAGCGGGTCTGCGCCTCGGCGTACTGGCGCTCCCACTCCTCACGCTGCTTCTCGAAGCCGGGCAGCCAGTCGTTCGTCTCGGGGTCGAAGCCCTCCGGGTAGATGTAGTTGCCGGCGTCGTCGTACGAGGCAGCCATGCCGTACAGGGTCGGGTCGAACTCGACCGAGGCCGGGTCGGCACCGAGGGACTCGTTGGCCTGCTTGAGCGAGAGGCTGATGCGACGACGCTCGAGGTCGATGTCGATGACCTTGACGAAGATCTCGTCGCCGACCTGGACGACCTGCTCCGGGATCTCCACGTGGCGCTCGGCCAGCTCGGAGATGTGGACCAGGCCCTCGATGCCCTCGTCCACGCGGACGAACGCACCGAACGGAACCAGCTTGGTGACCCTGCCGGGGACGACCTGGCCGATCTGGTGCGTCCGGGCGAACTGCTGCCACGGGTCCTCCTGGGTCGCCTTCAGCGACAGGGAGACGCGCTCGCGGTCCATGTCAACGTCGAGAACCTCGACGGTGACCTCCTGGCCGACCTCGACAACCTCGGACGGGTGGTCGATGTGCTTCCAGGACAGCTCCGAGACGTGCACCAGGCCGTCGACGCCGCCCAGGTCCACGAAGGCACCGAAGTTGACGATGGAGGAGACGACGCCGGAGCGCACCTGGCCCTTCTGCAGGGTGGTGAGGAAGGTCTGACGGACCTCGCTCTGGGTCTGCTCCAGCCAGGCACGGCGGGACAGGACCACGTTGTTGCGGTTCTTGTCCAGCTCGATGATCTTGGCCTCGAGCTCCTTGCCCACGTAGGGCTGGAGGTCGCGGACGCGGCGCATCTCGACCAGCGAGGCCGGCAGGAAGCCACGGAGGCCGATGTCGAGGATGAGACCACCCTTGACGACCTCGATGACGGTACCGGTGACGATGCCGTCCTCTTCCTTGATCTTCTCGATCGTGCCCCAGGCGCGCTCGTACTGAGCACGCTTCTTGGACAGGATCAGACGACCCTCCTTGTCCTCCTTCTGGAGAACCAGGGCCTCGATGCTGTCGCCGACCTTGACCACCTCGTGCGGGTCGACGTCGTGCTTGATGGACAGCTCGCGGGACGGGATGACGCCCTCGGTCTTGTAACCGATGTCGAGGAGAACCTCGTCACGGTCGACCTTGACGATGATGCCGTCGACGATGTCGCCATCGTTGAAGTACTTGATGGTCTCGTCGATCGCCGCGAGGAACGCCTCTGCGTCGCCGATGTCGTTGACCGCGACCTGCGGGGTGGTGCGGGCCTCGATGCTGCTGGTCGTCATTAGGAAAAGGGCTCCGGTACGGACATGAAGTCGTAGGTACTACTACGCCGGGGACCCGTGATCGCTCCACCAAGGACCAGACAGGCGTCATCCGGTGTATCGCCGCTTTCCCGTTCACCACTGGAAAAGTCGATACCCCGGGTTATGACTGTGGGGTCTTCAACAGATGCGAGCGCGACCTGCTCCGTCCGAGGCGCGCAGGCCCGCAGCGCAACTTGTAGCATACGGGGACAGCCATGCACGGTCAATGCCTGATGCCGCAGTGCGGGAGAGCCCCCTACCAACCGCAACCAACCGGTCAAACGGGGGCAGAACACCACACGGCCGACATGCAGAAACCGACCTCAACGGCCGCCTCCGACGCTACTCAGCCAAGGTTACGCTACCCGCGAGATGAACGAGCACACCACGGCCCCCGAGCCCATCGACGACACCGCCGACGACGACGCCGACGCGGTCCGACGCGACGCCGGCACCACCGAGAGCAGCCACGCCAACCGCCACTGGTGGGACCGCAACGCCGACGAGTACCAGGACGAACACGGCCCCTTCCTCGGCGACACCCGCTTCACCTGGTGCCCCGAAGGACTCGACGAGGCCGACGCCCGACTCCTCGGCGACCCCGCCCGGCTGCGCGGCCGACGCATCCTGGAGATCGGCGCCGGCGCCGCCCAGTGCTCCCGCTGGCTCGCCGAGCAGGGCGCCCACCCGGTCGCCCTCGACCTCTCCCACCGGCAGCTCCAGCACAGCCTCCGGATCGACCAGAACCTCGGCCGCACCCCGGTCCCACTGGTCCAGGCCGACGCCACCGTGCTGCCCTTCGCCGACGGCAGCTTCGACGACGCCTGCTCCGCCTACGGCGCCGTGCCCTTCGCCGCCGACACCGCCCGGCTGATGCGCGAGGTCCACCGGGTCCTCCGCCCCGGTGGACGCTGGGTCTTCTCGGTCACCCACCCCGTCCGCTGGGCCTTCCCCGACGAACCCGGCCCCGAGGGACTCACCGCGCTCTCCTCCTACTTCGACCGCACGCCCTACGTCGAGGAGGACGAGCAGGGCCGCGCCGTCTACGTCGAACACCACCGAACCCTCGGCGACCGGATCCGCGAACTCACCGCCGCCGGCTTCCGGTTGACCGACCTGGTCGAACCCGAGTGGCCCGAGGGGCTCACCCAGGAATGGGGCGGCTGGAGCCCGCTGCGCGGGCACCACCTCCCCGGCACCGCGATCTTCGTCGCCGTCCGCGACTGACCGGCTGCGCGGCGGCCCCTCCGCCGGGGCCGCCGCGCGCGGCGCGTCAGTGCGCGGCGGCCTCCCAGTTCTGGCCCACGCCCACCGAGACATCCAGCGGCGCCCGCAGCGGATACGCCCCCGCCATCTCCCGGCGGACCAGCTCCTCCACCCGCTCGCGCTCACCCGGCGCGACCTCCAGCACCACTTCGTCATGGACCTGGAGCAGCATCCGCGAAGCCAGCCCCTCGGCCGTCAGCGCCGCGTCCACCCGCAGCATCGCGATCTTCACGATGTCCGCCGCCGAGCCCTGGATCGGCGCGTTCAGCGCCATCCGCTCCGCCATCTCCCGGCGCTGCCGGTTGTCACTGGTCAGATCCGGCAGGTACCGGCGCCGGCCCAGCACCGTCTCCGTGTACCCGGTCACCCGGGCCTCGTCCACCACCCGGCGCAGGTAGTCCCGCACCCCGCCGAAGCGCTCGAAGTAGGTGTCCATCAGCCGGCGGGCCTCCCCCGCCTCGATGTCCAGCTGTCCCGACAGGCCGAACGCCGACAACCCGTACGCCAGGCCGTACGACATCGCCTTGATCTTGCGGCGCATCTCCGCGTCGACCTCGGCCGGCGCCACCCCGAAGACCTGCGAGCCGACCGTCGTGTGCAGGTCCTCGCCGCTCGCGAACGCCGCCAGCAGCGCCTCGTCCTCCGACAAGTGCGCCATGATCCGCAGCTCGATCTGGCTGTAGTCCGCCGTCAGCAGCGACTCGAACCCCGGACCGACCACGAAGGCCCGGCGGATCATCCGCCCCTCCTCCGTCCGCACCGGGATGTTCTGCAGGTTCGGGTCCGTCGACGACAACCGGCCGGTCGCGGCCACCATCTGATTGAACGTCGTGTGGATCCGGCCGTCCGCCGCGACCGTCTTGATCAGACCCTCGACCGTCGTCCGCAGCCGCGTCTGGTCCCGGTGCCGCAGCAGGATCACCGGCAGCTCGTGGTCGGTCTGCGTCGCCAGCCAGGTCAGCGCATCCGCGTCGGTGGTGTAGCCGGTCTTGATCTTCTTCGTCTTCGGCAGCGCCAGCTCACCGAAGAGGATCTCCTGCAACTGCTTCGGCGAGCCCAGGTTGAAGTCCTTGCCCACCGCCGTGTGCGCCTCCTTCACCGCCTGCTGCACCGCCGCGCCGAACTGCACCTCCAGCTGCGTCAGCCACTCCAGGTCCGCCGCGATCCCGGACCGCTCCATCCGCGCCAGCAGCGCCGCGATCGGCAGCTCCAGCTCGCGCAGCAGCTCCAGCCCGCCGTCCTTCGCCAGCCGCTCGTCGAAGACCTCGGACAGGTCCAGCACCGTCCGTGCCTGCACCATCAGCGCCTGCGCCGCCGCCAACACCTCGTCCTGGGCGTCCTCGCCGAACGCCAACTGCCCGCTGTCCACCGCCGTCGACGCGTCCAACTGCCGCCCCAGGTACTCCTCCGCCAGCACGTCCAGACCGAAGGTCCGCCGCCCCGGCTTCTCCAGGTACGCCGCCAGCGCGGTGTCCGCCACCACCCCGTCGATCACCCAGCCGTGCTCCGCGAACGCCCGCTGCACCTGCTTGGCGATGTGCAGCGCCTTCGGCCGCGCCGCGTCCGCCAGCCAGGCCGCGAACGCGACCTCGTCGACCTCCGCCAACGACGCCGGATCGACCCACGCCGCCGGACCGCCATCGACCGCCAGCGCCACCGCCGCCACCTGGCCCTCGCCGCGCGCCCACTGGTAGTCGCCCATCAGCCCGGTCCGCCCCGCGCCCGAGCCGTGCTCCGCCAGCCAGGCCGCCAACGCACCCTCCGCCGACAGCAGTTCGCCCTCGATCTCGACCCCGCCGGTCGGCGGCGCCGGCGTCTCGCCGACCGCGTCACCCGCCCCCGGGTCCACCGCGAACAGGCGGTCCCGCAGCGCCTGGTTCCGGAACTCCAGCGCATCCAGCAGCACCACCGCGGCCTCGCGGTCGTACGGCCGGCGCGCCAACTCGTCCACGCCCAGCGGCAGCTCGACGGTCCGAACCAGCTCCGTCAGCTCACGGTTCAGCTTCACCCCGTCCAGACCCGCCCGGAGCTTCTCGCCGATCTTGCCCTTCACCTCGTCGACGTGCTCCACCAGCTCCTTGAAGGAGCCGTACTGGGAGATCCACTTCGCCGCGGTCTTCTCCCCCACCCCGGGAATGCCGGGCAGGTTGTCCGAGGGGTCACCGCGCAGCGCCGCCAGATCCGGATACTGCGCCGGCGTCACCCCGTACTTCTCGAACACCTTCTCCGGTGTGTAGCGGGTCATCTCCGACACGCCCTTCGTCGGATAGAGGACCGTCACGTCCTCCGTCACCAACTGCAGCGCGTCCCGGTCACCGGTGAGGATCAGCACCTCGAAACCCTCGGCCGCCGCCCGCGTCGCCAGCGTCGCGATGATGTCGTCCGCCTCGAACTCCGACGACCGCAGATGCGGCACCCGCATCGTGTCGAGCAGTTCGCTCACCAGCTCGACCTGGCCCCGGAACTCCTCCGGCGAAGCCGAACGCGTCGCCTTGTACTCCGGGTAGATCCCCGCCCGGAAGGTCTTCCGGGAGACGTCGAACGCCACCGCGAAGTGCGAGGGCGCCTCGTCCCGCAGGATGTTCGCCACCATCGACGCGAACCCGTACACCGCATTGGTCGGCTGGCCCGTGGACGTGGCGAAGTTCTCGGCGGGGAACGCATAGAACGCCCGATAGGCCATCGAATGGCCGTCCAGCAGCAACAGCCGAGGCCGCCCCGCGCCGCTCTTACCCGTACCAGCCATAACGCCACCGCTTCCGCCGCCTCGTACCGGAACTCGTACCGCAATCCGTGCCGAGCCCACCTGCCGAACGAAATCCTATGGCCCACCACCGACAGCCGAGCTCCCCCACACCGACCCCGCCGAACCCGCGCCGTACGATCACAGGGATCCCCGCAGGGATCACCCGGGTCCGCCCCATCGGCCCCATCACCAGCACGACCACCGCACGACCACCAGCACCGCCAACGCGACACGACGACGACGCCAGGGAGCACAGCAGCATGTCCGAGCAGCAGTCAGCGCCCCACCCGAAGCTCAACCTCCCCCAGGACGTCATCGACCACTTCGCCCGCCTCGGCATCGAACCAAGCACCTTCTCCGGCGGCGAACTCGGCGAACGCATGGGCATCCAGGTCGTCGAGGCATCCCCCGAACGAGTCGTCGGCACCATGCCCGTCTCCGGCAACCAGCAGCCCTACGGCCTGCTCCACGGCGGTGCCTCCGCCGCCCTCGCCGAGACCCTCGGCTCCGTCGGCGCCATGCTCCACGCCGGCCCCGGCCGCTACGCCGTCGGCGTCGACCTCAACGCCACCCACCACCGCTCCGCCACCTCCGGCCTGGTCACCGGCGTCGCCACCGCTGTCTTCCGCGGCCGCACCGCCGCCACCTACGAGATCGCCATCACCGACGACCAGGGCCGACGGATCACCAGCTGCCGCCTGACCTGCATGCTCCGCGACACCTGAGCGACCCCGGGGCCCTGCCCCGACCGAAGCAGCCGGAGCGGGTGCGGGCGCGCAAGGTTTGTCCCGCGCCCGTACCGGGCATCGCACGCCCCAGCAGAACCCCACGCCCAGAGGGGTGCGATGACCGGGGGGTGCGATGATCCGCAATACCGAACCCCCCGAACCCATCGGCCACATCAGCCCCATCGAACTCACGGCGCTCTCCACCGCGTCCACCCCCACCAGCACCTCCCTCAGCGAATCCGGCCGCACCGCTGTCGAACGCCGCGCCAGCGCCTGGTGGCACTCTCTCCCACCGCTGCGCCGCCGCACCGGAGCAGCACTGGTCTGCCTCGTCGCCGCGACCGTCCTCATCGTCGAAGTGATGTCCATCCGGCCCCCCGACAGCATCGGCGCCGCAGCCCCACAGCCCTGGCCGGCCCAGGCCACCGACATCGACTTCGTCGGCACCACCGGCGGCCCCACCCAGCAGACCAACGAGTTCACCATCGAACTCACCGTCACCGACACCGACTCACGCCCGGTGACCCTCCTCGGCATCACCCAGCCCTACCCCGCCCTCAGCACCGTCCTCGTGCCGGCCGCACCCATCGCGCTCTTCCCTGAGGCCGTGCAGGACATCGACCTCCGGGCCACCGTCCACAGCTGCGCCGCCCTGCCGACGATGGACCAACTGCCCTACCTCGCCGTCACCGTCGCCAACACCGTCGGCACCCAGACCCAGAGCGAAGTCCTGGGCCCCAGCTACGCCTTCGCCCTCCACGACGCGCTGCTCGCCGCCTGCGACGGCGTCCTCGGCCCCGGACACGGCACGGCCCCGCCGCACTGAGCGCGGCGGGGCCGGGTGATGTGTGACGTGTTGAGCGCAAGCGTCAGGAGTCCGAAGCCGCGTCCGCCTCGGGAGCGGCGCCCTTCTTCTTCGCGTCCTGCGCCGCGCCCTCCTCGATGACAGCCTCGGCGACGGCCTTCATGGTCATCCGGCGGTCCATCGAGGTCTTCTGGATCCAGCGGAACGCGGCCGGCTCGGTCAGCCCGAACTTGGTCTGCAGCACGCTCTTCGCCCGGTCGACCAGCTTGCGGGTGTCCAGCCGCAGGCTGAGGTCGGCGATCTCCTCCTCCAGCGCGCGCATCTCGCTGTAGCGGGAGACCGCCATCTCGATGGCCGGCACCAGGTCGCTCTTGTTGAACGGCTTCACGATGTACGCCATCGCCCCGGCGTCCCGGGCCCGGTCGACCAGCTCGCGCTGCGAGAAGGCGGTGAGCATCAGCGTCGGCGCGATGTGCGCCTCGTGGATCTGCTCGGCGGCGGAGAGACCGTCCAGGATGGGCATCTTCACATCGAGGATCACCAGGTCGGGGCGCAGTTCGGTGGCCAGCTTCACCGCCTCGGCACCGTCCCCGGCCTCACCGACCACGGTGTAGCCCTCTTCCTCCAGCATCTCCTTCAGGTCGAGGCGGATCAGCGCCTCGTCCTCGGCGATGACCACACGGGTCGTCGTCGGCGGGACGTGCTGCTCGTGCTGCTCGTCGGCGGCGGTCACGGTGCTCCTCGGTGGATGCGGGACTTGCGTGCACGAGCCTACCCAGACACGGTATGTTTGAGGCAAGCAGGAGGCAGTTCGACCTTGGAATTGCAGCCAGCCCCGGTAGCCCAGCGGTAGAGGCCATGGATTCAAAACCCATCCAGCGTCGGTTCGAATCCGACCCGGGGTACTTTTCCTTCGTTTTGAAGGTCGCCAATTGATTGGCGACCTTCATCACAACGCCGCACATCGGTGCGCGTCTCAAGATGTGGTCAATCCCCCTGAGGGTGAACGCTTGAGCGCCAGGTTGACGCGATTCACGCAAACGAATGGATGCTCGACCATTCGCACCGGGTAGCGCCCCCTGGCTGACGATCCTGGGCCCATGAACTGGCCCCTGGAAACCCGCCGCCGAGCCGTGGCCGCCTGCCGCGCTGGCCGCCCCTACCCCGAGATCGCCGACAGGCTGGGCGTGCCGCGAGGCACCGTCAGCTACTGGGCACACATGGACCGGCTCCGCCGAGGCGAGCCGTCCCCGCTGCGCCCCTCGGCCTGCCCGAAGTGCGACGGCCTGCCGCTCGACCGAGCCGCGTACTCCCACCTGCTCGGCCTCTACCTGGGCGACGGCCACATCGTCGACAAGCCGAAGCAGCACCATCTCTCGGTCTACTGCTGCGACGGCTGGCCCGGCCTGCTGGATGAGGCAGAGGCAGCGATGCTCGCCGTCCTGCCCGGTTACAACACCGGCCGCCGACAGAAGACGGGGTGTACGGAGGTCAAGTCCTATACGAAGCACTGGACCTGCTTCTTCCCGCAGCACGGCCCGGGCATGAAGCACACCCGCCCCATCGCCCTGGAGCCATGGCAGCAGACCATCGTCGAAGAGCATCCATGGCCACTTGTGCGCGGCCTCATCCACTCCGACGGCTCCAGGGTCATCAACTGGACGACCCGTCAACTGACGACCGGTCCGAGACGCTACGAGTACGTGCGCTACTTCTTCACCAACAAGTCGGCGGACATCAGGAACATCTTCACAGAGGCCCTGGACCACGTCACCGTCGAGTGGAAGCAGGCGAACGCGTGGAACATATCCGTCGCCCGCAAGGCCTCCGTCGCGTTGATGGACGAACACATCGGACCGAAGTACTGAGCCGGCACCCAGCAAACGGAAGGCCGTCCCCGTAATGTACGACCAAGCCACCCGGCTGCAGGCGCTGGCCCTGTACTCCTCCGGCCTGAGCCTGAATCAGGTCAGCCAAGCCACCGGGATCTCCCGGGCAGCCATTCGCTCCTGGACCGTACGCATCGAACCCCTCCCCGGGATGACGGCGGAGTGTCCTGTTCCCCGGAACGGTCCACTGGAATCCGTCCCGCGCGCGGACTACTCCTACCTGCTCGGCCTGTACTTGGGCGATGGCTGCATCAGCCACGTCAGCAAGGGCGTGTACTCCCTGCGGATCTCCTGTGCCGACGCCTGGCCCGGTCTGATCGATGCCTGCGCTGATGCGATGTCCCACACGCTGCCCACCAGCCGGGTCGGGCGAACCCAGTGCTCCGGCTGCACCAGCGTGTGCAGCTACAGCAAGCACTGGCCGTGCCTGTTCCCGCAGCACGGCTCGGGCAAGAAGCACACGCGTCCGATCGCCTTGGAGCCGTGGCAGCAGTCCATCGTGGACGAGCATCCGTGGGCGCTGGTGCGCGGACTCATCCACTCCGACGGGAGCAGGACGAAGAACTGGGCGCGGCGCACCGTCGGCGGGGTTGCCCGGCGGCACGGCTGCACACGCTACGAGTTCGGTAATCGGTCGGACGACATCCGGCGGATTTTCACCGATACCCTCACCACCCTCGGCGTCGACTGGCGGCAGCCCAGCGCCTGGAACATCTCCGTCGCCCGCAAAGCGTCCGTCGCGTTGATGGACGAGCACATCGGGCCGAAGTACTGACATCCGGTCAGTTGACTGTCGGGGTGATGGTCATTCAATAGTACTGCCCGCTCCAGGGGCCGGGCGCAGCGCCGGCTGGACCGGCCGGACCTGGGCTGATGCGTACGGCTGTGCGTGCGCGCCCGTGGTGGTGAATCTGCGGGCGCGGAGGCATGAAGCGGCGTCAGGGGGCGCATGGATTCGGCGTCGGCAGCTTTTGTCGAGGGTTATCCGCTCCGTTTCCCGGGCGGCTCTCGGTTCTGCCCTGAGATTCTCGAGAGGCTTTCCCATGGCACCAACTGGTCAGTTGTCATCACCGACGTCGTCCGGTCGGAGCCTACGACGGGAGATCGGCCTTATCGGCCTGATGTGGGCGTCGGTCGGTTCGATCATCGGTTCGGGGTGGCTGTTCGGGGCCGAGAAGGCCGTGGTGGTGGCCGGGCCGGCGGCGTTGATTTCGTGGGGCATCGGTGCGGTGGCGATCGTGCTGCTGGCGCTGGTCCATGCAGAGCTCGGTGGGATGTTCCCGGTGGCGGGTGGGACGGCGCGGTATCCGCACTACACCTACGGCGGGCTGGCGGGGATGTCGTTCGGCTGGTTCTCCTGGCTGCAGGCGGTGACGGTGGCGCCGATCGAGGTGCAGGCGATGATCGGGTATGCGCGGCACTGGTCGTGGGCGGACGGGTTCCAGAACTCGGACGGGACGCTGACGGGCTCCGGGCTGGTGGTCGCGGTGATCCTGATGGCGGTGTTCGTGGCGGTGAACTTCCTGGGGGTGCGGCTGCTGGCGCGGACGAACAGCGCGGCGACCTGGTGGAAGATCGCCATCCCGCTGCTGACGATCTTCGTGCTGGCGATCACGCACTTCCATGGCAGCAACTTCACGTCGAAGGGGTTCGCGCCGTTCGGGGCGAAGGGCGTCCTGGCGGCGATCAGCACCAGTGGCATCATCTTCGCGCTGCTGGGGTTCGAGCAGGCGATCCAGTTGTCGGGTGAGAGCCGGAACCCGAAGCGGGACATCCCGTTGGCGGTGCTGGGGTCGGTCGGCATCGGTTCGACGATCTACTTCGCGCTGCAGGTGGTCTACATCGCGGCGATGCCCCGGGTGGCGTTCGCGCACGGCTGGGGGAACCTGACGTACAAGGGGATCAGCGGTCCGTTCGCCGGGCTGGCGACGATCATCGGCCTGGGCTGGCTGGCGTGGATCCTGTACCTGGACGCGATCATCTCGCCGGCCGGGACCGGGCTGATCTACACGACCTCGACCTCGCGCATCTCGTACGGGTTGAGCCGGAACGGCTATGCCCCGCAGTTGTTCGAGCAGACGGACCGGCGCGGGGTGCCGTGGTTCGGTCTGATCATCTCGTTCGTGACCGGGGTGCTGTGCTTCCTGCCGTTCCCCAGCTGGCAGCAGTTGGTCAGCTTCATCACCTCGGCGAGCGTGCTGATGTACGCGGGTGCGCCGCTGGCGTACGGGGTGCTGCGGATCCGGCTGCCGGAGCGTGAGCGGCCGTACCGGCTGCCGGGCGGATCGATCGTCTCGCCGCTGTCGTTCGTCGTGGCGAGCCTGATCATCTACTGGGCGGGCTGGGACACGCTGTGGCGGCTGGGGGTGGCGATCATCATTGGCTACCTCCTGCTGGGGTCGTACGCCTGGTACGCCAGGTCGAAGGGGCAGCCGAACGCGCCGGAGCTGAACTGGCGGTCGGCGCAGTGGCTGCCGGTGTACCTGGTCGGGATGGGTGTCATCTCCTGGCAGGGCAGCTTCTGCGCGACGGCGGGCTGCGGGGCGACCGGGAGGCTGCCGCTGTGGTGGGACATCGGGGTGATCGCGGCGTTCTCGCTGGCGGTCTACTTCTGGGCGCTGTCGGTGGGCCTGCAGCCGGAGGAGATCGAGCGGAACATCGCGGACGTCGAGGTCGTCGACGAGGGCGGCCACTGATCCACTCGGCAGGAAGGCGGACGTGCGGGGGTTGACCGCGGGTCAGTTGGGTTGAGGTGGGCCGTCGGTGACGGTCGGGTCCGACCGGTGTGCATGTGCACCGGTCGGACTTTTGTGTGTGACGGGGCATCGGAATGGGTGTGCCGCCGTGCCACCCCGCACCTCCGGACAGGTCGACCCAGGTCGGTCCAGGTCGCGAGAAAACGCCCGACAGGGAGCATTCCAGCGCGTTATACCCGGTCGTGCCGCGAGGTCAATACTCGTGCGCCGGAAAGAAAAGCTCAAATTATCCTCAAGTTACGAATTGAACACGACTAGGACACTGAACGTGCAGCCAGCAGCCTTGCGCCGCTTGAGGTATGCCGTCAAGGGGGCATCAGGAGGTGTGCGGGAGATTTCGCTGTGTTACGAGAGTGAAAAAGCCTGAACTGATACCTACATATTCAGCTTCAGCATCTATGCATGGGGCTTATCTGCCCCTAACCTGGGGCAACTCTCAACCTCCTGTCCCCACATTTCGAGAGGTACTTCCCCATGGCTTCCACAGGACAGCTGTCCCCACCCGGAACTCCGAGCCGGACCCTCAAGCGTCAGATCGGCATCATCGGTCTGACCTGGGCCTCAGTCGGTTCCATCATCGGCTCCGGCTGGTTGTACGGCGCGAAGAACGCCCTGGTGGCAGCAGGCCCCGCCGCGATCATCTCCTGGGGCATCGGTGCGGTCGCGATCATCCTGCTCGCGCTGGTCCACGCCGAACTCGGCGGCATGTTCCCGGTCTCCGGCGGCACCGCCCGCTACCCGCACTACGCCTTCGGCGGCATAGCCGGCATGTCCTTCGGCTGGTTCTCCTGGCTGCAGGCAGCTTCGGTCGCGCCGATCGAGGTCGAGGCGATGATCGGCTACGCCGGCCACTGGTCCTTCGCCACCGGTTGGGAGAAGGCCAACGGCACCCTGACGACGACCGGCATCATCGTCGCGGTCCTGCTGATGGCGGTCTTTGTGGCGGTCAACTTCCTCGGCGTGCGCATGCTGGCCCATACGAACAGTGCCGCTACCTGGTGGAAGATCGGCATTCCGCTCTTCGCGATCTTCGTCCTGGCCGCGACCCACTTCCACGGCGGCAACTTCACGGCCGGTGGCGGCTTCGCGCCGTTCGGCGCCAAGGGCATTCTGGCGGCGGTCAGCACCAGCGGCATCATCTTCGCGCTGCTGGGCTTCGAGCAGGCCATCCAGCTGTCCGGCGAGAGTGCGAACCCGAAGAAGGACATCCCCCGCGCGGTCATCGGCTCGGTGCTCATCGGTGCCGTCATCTACATCCTGCTGCAGGTCGTCTTCATCGGCGCGCTGCCGGCCTCCTCGTTCGCGCACGGCTGGGCGAACCTCGCGTACAAGGGCATCAACGGTCCGTTCGCCGGACTCGCCACCGTGATCGGCCTCGGCTGGCTGGCGGCCATCCTGTACATCGACGCGGTGATCTCCCCCGGTGGCACCGGCCTGATCTACGTCACCTCCACCTCCCGTATCTCCTACGGCCTGAGCCGTAACGGCTACACCCCGCAGGCGCTGGAGCGCACCAACGACCGCGGCGTGCCGTGGGTCGGCCTGATCGTCGCCTTCGTGACCGGCATCCTCTGCTTCCTGCCGTTCCCGAGCTGGCAGCAACTGGTGGGCTTCATCACCTCCGCCAGCGTGCTGATGTACGCGGGTGCTCCGCTCGCCTACGGTGTGCTGAGCAAGCAGCTTCCGGACCGCGAGCGTCCGTACCGCCTGCCCCTCGGCCAGGTTCTCTCCCCGCTGTCCTTCGTCGTCGCCGGTCTGATCATCTACTGGTCCGGCTGGGAGACCGTGTGGCGCCTCGGCGCGGCGATCGTGCTCGGCTACCTGCTGCTCGGCTCCTACGCCTGGTACGCGACCGTGAAGAACCTGCCGAACGCGCCTCGCCTGGACTGGAAGGCCGCGCAGTGGCTGCCGGTCTACCTCATCGGCATGGGCGTCATCTCCTGGCAGGGCGGTTTCGGCAGCGGCGAGGGCAACATCGGGCTGTGGTACGACATCGGCATCATCGCCGTCTTCTCGCTGGTCATCTACTACTGGGCCGTCGCGGTCGGTCTGCCGGCCGAAGCGATCGAGCAGAGCATCGCGGACGTCGAGGTCGTGGACGAGGGCGGTCACTGACGCCCCGTCACCCCTGACTGACCCGCTGAGCCCGACCGGTTTCCTCACCGGTCGGGCTCAGCGGTCTTCTGCGGCTCTGGCGCTGGCGTCAGCGGTCGGGGGTGGACTCGGGGGCGGAGGCCGCGGTCGGGGAGTCGTCCTGGCCGACGCGGTGGACGCGGACCAGGTTGGTGGAGCCCTCGCGGCCGGGCGGGGAGCCGGCCGTGATCACGACCCGGTCCCCCGGCTCGCAGCGGCCGATGGCCAGCAGGGCGGCGTCGACCTGGGCGATCATCTCGTCGGTGGTGTCGACGAGCGGACCGAGGAAGGTCTCCACGCCCCAGCTGAGCGACAGTTGGCTGCGGACGGCCGGTTCGTAGGTGAAGGCCAGCACCGGGATCGGCGAGCGGTAGCGGGACAGCCGCCGCGCGGTGTCGCCGGACTGGGTGAAGGCGACCAGGTACTTGGCGTGCAGGAAGTCGCCGATTTCGGCGGCGGCCCGGGCCACCGCACCGCCCTGGGTGCGGGGCTTGTTGCTCTCGGTGAGCGGCGGCAGGCCCCCCTCGATGATGCCCTCCTCGGCGGCGCAGACGATGCGGGCCATGGTGCGGACGGTCTCGACGGGGTACTTGCCGACGCTGGTCTCGCCGGAGAGCATGACCGCGTCCGCGCCGTCGAGGACGGCGTTGGCGACGTCGGAGGCCTCGGCCCGGGTGGGGCGCGAGGCGTTGATCATGGATTCCAGCATCTGGGTCGCCACGATCACCGGCTTGGCATTGCGGCGGCAGAGCTTGATGGCCCGCTTCTGCACCAACGGGACCTGCTCCAGCGGCATTTCCACGCCGAGGTCGCCGCGGGCGACCATGACGCCGTCGAAGGCGTCGACGATGCTCTCCAGGGCGTCGACCGCCTGGGGCTTCTCGACCTTGGCGAGGACCGGGACGAAACGCCCCTCCTCCTCCATGATCCGGTGGACGTCCTTGATGTCCGCGCCGCTGCGGACGAAGGAGAGCGCGACCATGTCGGCTCCGATGCGGAGTCCCCAGCGCAGGTCGGCGACGTCTTTGTCGCTGAGCGCGGGGACACTGACGGCCACTCCGGGGAGGTTGAGGCCCTTGTGGTCGGAGACCATGCCGCCTTCGACGACGGTGCAGGTGACGCGGTGGCCCTCGACGGCGGTGACCTCCAGGGTGACCCTGCCGTCGTCGACCAGGATGCGTTCCCCGGGGGTGACGTCCCCGCACAGTCCCTTGTAGGTGGTACCGCAGCAGTGGCGGTCGCCGGGGACGTCCTCGGTGGAGATGGTGAACTCGTCACCGCGC
This sequence comes from uncultured Actinomycetota bacterium, assembly GCA_963743515.1. Taxonomy (GTDB): domain Bacteria; phylum Actinomycetota; class Actinomycetes; order Streptomycetales; family Streptomycetaceae; genus Streptacidiphilus. The sequence continues at coordinate 20,910 of CAVUQN010000014.1, read as the reverse complement.
TCCAGCAGGACGGGTCCCTCGGCGAAGGTCTCCAGACGGATCTTGGGGCCCTGCAGGTCGACGAGGACGCCGACACTGCGGCCTGTCTCGTCGGCGGCCTTGCGGACCCGGCGGTAGCGTTCCTCGTGCTCGGCGTAGAAGCCGTGGCTGAGGTTGAAGCGGGCCACGTCCATACCGGCGTCGACCAGGTTCTTGATCTGGTCGTACGAGTCGGTGGCGGGGCCTAGCGTACAGACGATTTTTGCTCGGCGCATGACTCCGAGCGTAGGTCTTACCGATGAGTAGTAACGAGGCCCCCATGGGAGCTCCGATGTACAGCGGAAGAAGGCTTGTTGAACACATCGGCACAGGTCACCGGAGAGCGTACAGATGAACTCCCGGCGAACTCGAGGGAATCGTGGGGCTCTTGGGTTCCTGGGCTGGTGAGGGCTGCCTAACATCGGTGCCTGACAAGAACGACGGGACAGCAGCACAGGGGTGTGGTGTGACGGCAGAACCCGAGGAGGCCGAGCGGCACGGGCAGCCGGCCCGTGGGCGTCGGCTCCAGGTCCGGATCGGAGCCGCGGTGGCCCTGATCGCCCTCGGCACGGGCGGGTTGGCGTACGCCAACGCCGGCTCCGGCCCGCCGAGCGCCGCGGCCGCCGCGGCCTCGGCCGCCGCTTCCGCCGCCGCGGCCGACGGCTACCCCGGGCTGCCGCACACCACGCTCGCCGTCGCCCCGGACAGCTGCGGCACCGGCTGGGCCGCGCCGCACACCGGCCTTCAGGTGTTCGACCTGCACAACACCGGCCCGGTCGCCGCCGACGCCTATCTGGAGACCAGTCCCGGCGGCGCCGTCCTGGGCGAGGTGGAGGGCCTGGCTCCGGGGACCACCCGCCCGGTCGTGGTACGGCTCGCGGCGGGGAGCTACAACATCATGTGCCTCCCGCAGGACGAGGACGCGGTGCAGGGCCCGGTCGTCCGGATCGCCGGCAGCGGAGCGGGGTCGCCCGCCGTGGTCCCGGTGACGGACCAGGACCTGATCCCGCCGACCCTGCTCTACCAGAAGTGGGTCGCGTCCCAACTGCCCGGCCTGGTCCGCGATGTGGGCACGCTTCAGGCGGCGGTCGACCGCGGGGACCTGGCGGGCGCCCGGAGCGCCTGGCTGCCCGCCCACCTGGACTATGAACGCCTGGGCGCGGCCTACGGCGCCTTCGGCGACCTGGACGCCTCGATCAACGGCACCACCCAGGGCCTGCCGGGCGGCCTGACCGACCCGGGCTTCACCGGCTTCCACCGGCTGGAGTACGGGCTCTGGCACGGTCAGTCGGCAGCCTCGCTGGCACCGTTCGCCGCCCGGCTCAGCAGCGACGTCCACGCCCTCCAGGCGATGTGGGCGACCACCCAGATGGATCCGCTGCTGCTCGGCCTGCGCGCACACGAGATCATCGAGAACGCGGTCCAGTTCGAACTGACCGGCCGGACCGACTACGGCAGCGACTCCAACCTGGCGACGGTGCGGGCGAACCTGGCCGGCACCGAGGAGGCGCTGACGCTGCTGCGCCCGCTGCTGGTGACCCGGATGCCCTCGCTTCCGGTGATCGACACCGCGATGGCGACCGCCGAGTCCGAGCTGACCTCGGTCGGCACGGTGCCGCTGGCGTCACTGACGCTCGCGCAACGGGAGAAGGTGAACGCGGTCTTCGGCGATCTCGTGGACGATCTCGCCCCGGTCGCGGCCGTGTGCGATCCGCGGAGGCTGCAGTGACGGTCACGGGCGGACGAGTGGACGGGCCGGCGGGCGAACAGGTGGACGGACAGGTGGGCGAACGGATGGGCGGGCGGGTGGACCGGCGGTCGGTGCTGCGCGGGGCGGTGGCCGTGGGCGCGGCGGGCGCGGCGGCGGTCGGTGCGGCCGGCGCGGCCACGGCGGCGGCCGGGACGGCGACGCCGACTGCGGCGGGGACCGTGGCGGCGACCGGAACGGCGGACGAGTCCTACCCCTTCCACGGGGTGCACCAGGCCGGGGTGCTGACGCCGAAGCAGCGCTGCGCGGCGTTCGTCTCCTTCGACGTGACCGCCACCGACCGGGCGGGACTGGAGGCGCTGCTGCGGACGCTGACGGAGCGGCTCCGCTTCCTGACCACGGGCGGGGTGCCGGAGCCGCTCGGGATCAGTGCGCCGCCGTCGGACTCCGGTGTACTGGGTCCTGAGGTACCGACCGACGGCCTGACGGCGACCGTGGGACTGGGCTCGTCACTGTTCGACGACCGCTTCGGGCTGGGCGCGCGGAAGCCGCTGCGGTTGCGGCCGATGGTGTCGTTCCCGGACGACGACCTGGATCCGGCGTGGTGCCAGGGCGATCTGCTGCTCCAGTTGTGCGCGGAGAACGCGGACACGGTCGCGCACGCGCTGCGCGATGTGGCGATGCAGACCCGGGGCGCGATGCAGGTGCGTTGGCGGACGGAGGGCTTCGCGTCGCCGCCGCGTCCGTCGGGGACCCCGCGGAACCTGCTGGGGTTCCGTGACGGCACGGCGAATCCGGATGTGACGGACGCCCGGACGATGGACCAGGTGGTGTGGGTGGGGCCGGGCCAGGGCGAGCCGGCCTGGGCGGTGAACGGCTCCTACCTGGCGCTGCGGTTGATCAGGATGCGGGTGGAGTTCTGGGACCGGGTGTCGTTGAACGAGCAGGAGCGGATGTTCGGGCGGCAGAAGAACTCGGGGGCGCCGTTGGACGGCCAGTCGGAGATGGACGCGCCGCACTACTCGGCCGATCCGACGGGTGATGTGATTCCGCTCGACAGCCATATGCGGCTGGCGAATCCGCGGACGGCGGCGACGGCTGACGCGCTGCGGATGCTGCGCCGCGGGTACAACTACGACCGGGGGACCGACTCGAACGGCCAGCTGGACATGGGGCTGGTGTTCTGTGCGTTCCAGCAGGATCTGGACCGTCAGTTCGTGGCCGTCCAGACGCGTTTGGCCGGCGAGCCGCTGGTGGACTACGTCTCGCCGTTCGGCGGCGGGTACTTCTTCGTGCTGCCCGGCGTGGCGGACGCGGACGACTGGCTGGGCAGGTCGCTGCTGAGCTGAGCTGAGCCAAACGGGCGGGCGGGGGCGGGGCGACCCCGGGTCGGCGTGTTCTCATTCAGCGTTCATGATTCCTTCATGATGATGCTCTGTGCAGTACGTTCCGGCGGCCCAGGATGCGGACGAGAGTGGCGGGCCTGTCGGTTCGCCCGATGTCCAGTGCTTCATGCGGTCCTGCGGAGGGCTTGAAATGGCGACAATGACGGGTGGGGCGCGGCGGGCAGCCGCGTTGGTGGGGGCGGCGGCGCTTATTGCGGCGGCGGGCGTGTCGCCGGCGTGGGCCGGAAGCCGGGGCGGCCACGGTCACCAGGGGCGGACCAGCACGGCGACGCCGATCAAGCATCTCGTGGTGATCTACGACGAGAATGTGTCCTTCGACCACTACTTCGGCACGTACCCGAAGGCGGCGAACACGGACGGCGTGCCGTTCACGGCCTCGAAGAGCACTCCGAAGAAGATCAACACCGAGGCTGCGGCCGGGCTGCTGACGAAGAACCCGAACCTGTACGCCCCGCAACGGCTGTCCCCCTCCGAGGCGCTGACCTGCGACCAGAACCACAACTACACGCCTGAGCAGAAAGCCTACGACGGCGGCAAGGCCGACCTGTTCGTCCAGAACACCTCGAAGGACACCTGTTCCGGCGGGCTCTACGGCGCCCCCGGCCTGGCGATGGACTACTACGACGGCAACACCGTCACCGCGCTGTGGAACTACGCGCAGAACTACACGCTGGCCGACAACTCCTTCGACACGACCTACGGTCCGTCGACCCCGGGTGCGCTGAACCTCATCTCCGGCCAGACGCACGGCGTCATCTCGGTGAGCGGCACCGGCAGCACTACCGACCCGGTGCAGACCTCGACGCCGGACTCGTACACGGTCCAGTCGCCCAACGCCCAGGGTGTCGGCACGGTCAACTCCGACCCGGACCCGGCCTACGACGACTGCGCCGACAACAACCACACGAGCACCTCCGCGCTGGCCGAGATGACCGGTCAGAACGTCGGTAACCTGCTCAACGCCAAGGACGTGACCTGGGGCTGGTTCCAGGGCGGCTTCACGCCGAGCACCCCGTACACGGGCGCGCCCGGCACCTACGCGAGCTGCGCCGGTTCCACGCACGCCAACATCGCCGGTGACGCGTCGGAGGACTACAGCGCGCACCACGACCCGTTCCAGTACTACAAGTCGACGTCGAACCCGCACCACACGGCGCCGGCCAGCCTGGCCGAGGTCGGCCACAACGGCCAGGCCAACCACCAGTACGACCTCTCCTACTTCGACCAGGCGGTGGCCGCGGACGACCTGCCCGCGGTGAGCTTCCTGAAGGCCGCCGAGTACCAGGACGGCCACGCGGGCTACTCCGACCCGATCGACGAGCAGAACTTCCTCGTCAAGGAGATCAACGAGCTGGAGAAGTCGCCGGAGTGGTCCTCGACCGCCGTGGTGATCGCGTACGACGACTCCGACGGCTGGTACGACCACGTCTACCACACGCCGACCAACGGCTCGCAGGACACCGCCCAGGACACCGCCGCCTGCCAGGCCGCGACCGTGATCGCCGGTGGCTTCGCCGACCGCTGCGGCCCGGGCCCGCGTCAGCCGCTGCTGGTCATCTCGCCCTACGCCCGGACCAACTACATCGACGACAAGTTCACCACCCAGGCGTCGATCCTGAAGTTCATCGAGAGCAACTGGCGGACCGGCCACATCGGCGGCGCGTCCTTCGACGCCACGGCCGGCTCGCTGTTCTCCTCGTTCGACTTCCAGCACCCGAACAACAAGCAGGTGCTGCTGAACTCGAACGGTTCGGTCGCCTCGATCTCGCCGATCAAGAAGTTCGACAACCAGGACACGGTGCAGAGCCTGCCGCTGCAGCAGACCGCCGCGTCCTCGTCGACCTCGGGCTCGCTGGCGCTCTCGGGCGCGCTGGGCGCGGGCGTGCTGGCCGCCCTGGGCACCGGCTACGCCATGACCCGCCGCAACCGCCGCCGCCTCGAGCGGGTCTGACCGACTGCCCGACCTGCTGCCTGTCCGACGCCGCCCGGACCCCCCTCGCGGGGGTCCGGGCGGCGCTGTCAGCGGATCCGGACCCGTCCACCGGTGTAGTGGGCCGGTGCCCGGTCGATCTCGCCCAGGGGTTGGCGGAGCGTGCTCACCGCGAACCGCAGTCCGCTGGCGCCGAGGACCTTGCTGTTCAGCGCGCGTTGGACGTCGGGGTGGTCCAGTCCGATGACGCCCGGGGTGGACCGGTCGACTCCAGGGGCGAGTTCGAGCACCAGCGCCCGCCCGCCGCGCAGGTTCATCAGACGCAGTCCCGTGAGGGCATGCCAGGGCAGGAAGACGGAGTCCGGCGCGCCCTCGACACCGCAGCGGAACCCCGCAGCCGAGATGCGTGCCGCCACCGGTAGGATGCCGTTGGCCTGCCAGCCCTCCTGCAGCCGCCGCACGGCGAGGAACTGGCGTCCGGCGACAGTGGCGAAGCCCAGTCCCGGGACGGCCGACAGCAGCGCGAGGGACCACCGCATCCCCTCGTCGACGCGGGTGGTCTGCCAGAGCGTCAGCCCGATGATGAGCCCGGCACCGACCGCGGTGACCCACGCGGTGACCAGCAGCGTGCGCCGGACCGTGGTGCGCGCCCGCGCCACCGCGTCCCGGTCGGTCTCGACCAGGTACTCCGGCAGTACCCCGAATCCCTGAAGCTCCATCAACTCTCCCCCATCCTGGCGACGGCCGTGCGAATGGCGTCGCAGGGTTCCTCTCCCCCGGTAGCGCCAGGCTCAGCAGGAGCTCGGGAACCCGTCCGTCGTGATCGAACAGTAGACCACCTCTCGACCGCGCGATTTGATCACCGAACGACGGCGGACTTGCACGCCTCGGCGCAACGCGCTGGAATCGGCGAATGACCGGCGACGAGACCAACCGCGTTCTGTACATCATCACTTGCGCCGCAGGGCCGGCCCCGAGGGTGGGCACGCTGATCGGTCTGGCGCAGGCCGAGGGTTGGCGCGTCTACGTCATCGCGACGCCCTCGGCGCTGGCGTTTCTCGACCTCGACGCGATCGAGACCCAGCTGGGTGGCCCGGTGTTCAGCCAGTACCGGCAGCCGGACGAGGCCAAGCGGCAGCCGCCGGCGGACGCGGCGATCGTCGCCCCCGGCACCTACAACACGATCAACAAGTGGGCGGCGGGCATCGCCGACAACTACGCGCTGGGCACCCTCGCCGAGCTCACCGGCCAGGGCGTGCCAATCGCGCTGCTGCCCTTCGTCAACGACAACCTTGCCGCCAACCGCGTCTACACCCGCAACCTCGACGAACTCCGCGTCGCCGGAGTCCACGTCCTCCACACCCCGCGCCACGCCGGGGAGGGCGACCCGCTCCTCGACAGCTTCCCCTGGCAGTCGGCACTGGACGCGGTGCGCTGACGCCAGAGGGTCGCCGCCGTGTCCGCGCCCGAAGGGACTGGGCGGACCCGCGGACTGAACTGTCCCGAGATCCGGGACAAGTTCGGAGTGGGCGGGAGCGGGGGCGCGCGGGATGGGGCGCGCTCCTGCTGCTTCGGGTGGGTTTCCGTCAGGCCCCTGCTGGGGGCCGGTTTCTGTCAGTGGTGGTGGCGAGGATGGAGGTGTACGGAGCAGCTTGGGGGTGAGGGTGATGGACGACCTGATGGTGGCGGAGCTGGCACGCTGTGTGCCCGGTGCGGGCAGTGCCGCCGGGTTGGCCGGTGCGGGCGCAGCGGGTCTGTCGGCGGCCGGGCGGATCGACGCCCTGGTCGCCGTCGCGCGGCACCTCGGCTGGTTGCAGGCACTGGAGTTGGAGCTCCTGGCCGGGCTGGGGGCGACGCCGCTGGAGTGCATTCCCGGGCATCCCGACGCATTGGCGGACTTCCTGGAGACCGGGGAGCAGGTCGCGTGCGCGATGCGGATCTCGCCCGACACCGCCCGGGGTCGGCTGACCGAGGCGCAGGCGATCGTCGGCCGCTTCCCGCGCACGGTCGGGCTCCTGGCGCAGGGGCGGATCCACCGGATGCATACCAAGGTCCTGGCCGAGCTCACCGCTACCCTCGACGACGAGATCGCGACGGCGGTGGAGGACCTGACCCTCGACAAGTTCCCGCAGCAGACCGTCGGCGCCGCCCGTAAGGCCATCGCCCGTGCCGTGCTGAAGGCCGACCCGACCGGTGCGGAGCAGCGGCACGAGCGCTGCCGGGAGGACCGTCGGACCAGCATCCAGCCCTACCCCGACGGTATGGCCTGCTTCACCGCGCTGCTCACTGCCGTCGACGCCCTACGCGTGGACGCTGCGGTCGACACCCTCGCCCGCTCCTGGGGCGGCACGGACGACGGCCGTACGCTCAACCAGCGCCGGGCCGATGCCCTGGTGGAGCTGGTGACCCGCCGCGGGGAAGTTGTCCAGGATTCGGCGACAGGTTCCGCCACCGCCACAGTGATGATCACGATTCCGTACGACACTCTGATCGGCACCGGTCAGACTCCGGCCCAGCTAACGGGCTATGGACCGATCACCGCCGCCCAGGCCCGCGCGCTGGCCACCGCGCCGGGCAGCGTATGGCGACGGCTGCTGGTCGAGCCCTCGACCGGTCGGGTCGTCAGGACCGACCCCACTGCCTACCGTCCGACCGCCGATGTGGCTCGCCAGGTCATCGCCCGTGACGTCACCTGCCGGTTTCCGGGCTGTGTCCGGTCGGCCGGACGCTGCGATCTGGACCACGTGGTTCCGTTCAACCACGACCATCCCCGGGCAGGAGGCCCCACGACTCCGGAGAACCTGATCGCTCTCTGCCGTCGGCACCATCTGCTGAAGCACCGGGCCAACTGGCACGTCCGCCACGACCCCCGCACCCACGAGGTCCACTGGACCGCCCCGACCCGCCACCGCTACACCACCTCCCCCCTACTGATCCCGACCCGAAAAAACTGATCCCGGCCCGAAAAACGGAGTGGCACCTGCCTCATCCTTGGTCGGGGACGAGAGGCAGGTGCCTTATTCTCCGCGTGCGATCCGGCGGCGCTGGCGGGGACGCGGTTGTGCAGCCTTTCGGACTGCTCGCTCTACTGTGTCACACGTTCGTCACACGGTGAGCGGGCGGTCCGTCGGGCGGATCGGGGCGGGCAGCGTGGAGGCGCGCCCGGAGAGGTAGCTGTCGACGGCCTTGGCCGCGGAGCGGCCCTCGGCGATGGCCCAGACGATGAGCGACTGGCCGCGGCCGGCGTCGCCGGCCACGAAGACGCCGTCGACGTTGGTGGTGAACCGGTCGTCGCGGGCGACGTTGCCGCGCGGGTCGAGGTCCACGCCGAGCTGCTCGACCAGGCCGTTGCGGGTGTCGGTACCGGTGAAGCCCATGGCGAGGGGGACCAGCTGGGCCGGGATGGCCCGCTCGGTGCCCGCGACCGGCTCGAACCGGCCGTCCTTGAACTCGACCTCGACCAGGTGGAGTTCCTGGACGTTGCCGTCCTCGTCGCCGGTGAAGCGGGTGGTGTTGACCGCGTAGACACGGTCGCCGCCCTCCTCGTGCGCGGAGGTGACCTTGTAGGTCATCGGCATGGTCGGCCAGGGCTGGTGGCCGGGGCGCTCGTCGCTCGGCCGGGGCATGATCTCCAGCTGGGTGACCGAGGCCGCGCCCTGGCGCAGCGCGGTGCCGAGGCAGTCGGCGCCGGTGTCGCCGCCGCCGATGACGATGACGTGCTTGCCGGCGGCGCTGATCGGCGACTCGACGTAGTCGCCCTCCTGCACCTTGTTGGACAGCGGCAGGTACTCCATCGCCTGGTGGATGCCCTTGAGCTCGCGTCCGGGGACGGGCAGGTCGCGGGCGGTGGTGGCGCCGGCGGCGATGACGACGGCGTCGAAGCGCTCGCGCAGCTGGCGGCCGGAGATGTCGACGCCGACCTCGACGCCGGTGCGGAACCGGGTGCCCTCGGCCCGCATCTGCTCGACGCGCCGGTTGACGTGGCGCTTCTCCATCTTGAACTCGGGGATCCCGTAGCGCAGCAGGCCGCCGATGCGGTCGGCGCGCTCGTAGACGACGACGGTGTGGCCGGCCCGGGTGAGCTGCTGGGCAGTGGCCAGCCCGGCGGGCCCGGAGCCGACGACGGCGACGGTCTTGCCGGAGAGGCGGTCCGGGGGCTGGGGCGCGACGCCGCCGTTGTCCCAGGCCTTGTCGATGATGGTGACCTCGACGTTCTTGATGGTCACCGGGTCCTGGTTGATGCCGAGGACGCAGGCCGACTCACAGGGCGCGGGGCACAGCCGCCCGGTGAACTCCGGGAAGTTGTTGGTGGCGTGGAGGCGCTCGATGGCACCGCGCCAGTCGTCCCGGTAGGCGAGGTCGTTCCACTCGGGGATGAGGTTCCCGAGCGGGCAGCCGTTGTGGCAGAACGGGATGCCGCAGTCCATGCAGCGGCCGGCCTGCTTGGTGATGATCGGCAGGAGGCTGCGTTCGACGTAGACCTCGTTCCAGTCCTTGATCCGGACCTCGACGGGACGGCGTTCGGCGAGCTGCTTGGGCGTGCTGAGGAAGCCCTTGGGGTCAGCCATGGTTGGCAGCCTCCATCATCTTCGCGGTGGTCTCGGACTCGGAGAGTCCGTCTCGCTCGGCGGCGTCCTTGGCGGCGAGCACGGCCTTGTAGTCACGGGGCATGATCTTGGAGAAGCGGGAGAGCCCGGTTCCCCAGTCGGCGAGGAGTTCGGCGGCCACGGTGGACCCGGTCTCCTCGTAGTGCTGCTGGACGGTGTCCCGCAGCCAGCCGCGGTCGCCCGCGTCGGGGGCCTCGATGCCCACCATGCCGGTGTTGACGTTGTTGGGGCGCAGGTCGAGCACGTAGGCGATGCCGCCCGACATGCCGGCCGCGAGGTTGCGGCCGGTCGCGCCGAGGATGACGACCCGTCCGCCGGTCATGTACTCCAGGCCGTGGTCGCCCACGCCCTCGACCACCAGGGTGGCCCCGGAGTTGCGGACGGCGAAGCGCTCGCCGGCCTTGCCGCGCAGGTGGATCCGGCCCGCGGTGGCGCCGTAGCCGATGGTGTTGCCGGCGATGACGTGGTTCTGCGCGTCGGCGCCGATCGCGGCGGCCTCCCGGGAGGGGCGGACCACCAGCACGCCGCCGGAGAGGCCCTTGCCGACGTAGTCGTTGGCGTCGCCCTCCAGCCGGAGGGTGATGCCGCTGGGCAGGAAGGCGCCGAAGGACTGGCCGGCGGAGCCGGTGAGGGTCACGTCGATGGTGCCCTCGGGCAGGCCGGCGCGCCTTGTAGCGCTTGGTGACCTCGTGGCCGAGCATGGTGCCGACGGTGCGGTTGACGTTGCGGACCGGCAGCTGGATCCGGACCGCCTCACCGTGCTCGAGGGCCTCGGCGCTCAGCTCGATCAGCTGGTTGTCGAGGGCCTTGTCGAGCCCGTGGTCCTGCTCGGTGGTGCGGTGCAGCGACGCGCCCTCGGGCAGCTCGGGCACGTAGAGCAGCGGGGCGATGTCGAGCCCGTCGGCCTTCCAGTGCTCGACGGCCTTGGTGGCGTCGATCAGTTCGGCGTGGCCGACGGCCTCCTCGATGCTGCGGAAGCCGAGCTCGGCGAGGATCTCGCGGACCTCCTCGGCGATGAACTCGAAGAAGTTGACCACGAATTCGGGCTTGCCGTTGAAGCGCTCGCGCAGCACCGGGTTCTGCGTGGCGACGCCGACCGGGCAGGTGTCGAGGTGGCAGACCCGCATCATGATGCAGCCGGAGACGACCAGCGGCGCGGTGGCGAAGCCGAACTCCTCGGCGCCGAGCAGCGCGGCGATGACGACGTCGCGGCCGGTCTTGAGCTGGCCGTCGGTCTGCACCACGATCCGGTCGCGCAGCCCGTTGAGCAGCAGCGTCTGCTGGGTCTCGGCGAGGCCGAGCTCCCAGGGTCCGCCGGCGTGCTTGAGCGCGGTGAGCGGGGAGGCGCCGGTGCCGCCGTCGTGGCCGGAGACCAGGACCACGTCGGCGTGGGCCTTGCTGACGCCGGCCGCGACCGTGCCGACGCCGACCTCGGAGACCAGCTTCACGTGGATGCGGGCGGCCGGGTTGGCGTTCTTGAGGTCGTGGATCAGCTGGGCGAGGTCTTCGATGGAGTAGATGTCGTGGTGCGGCGGGGGCGAGATGAGGCCGACGCCGGGGGTGGAGTGGCGGGTCTTGGCGATCCAGGGGTAGACCTTGTTGCCGGGCAGCTGGCCGCCCTCGCCGGGCTTGGCGCCCTGGGCCATCTTGATCTGGATGTCGTCGGCGTTGACCAGGTACTCGCTGGTGACGCCGAAGCGGCCGGAGGCGACCTGCTTGATCGCGGAGCGGCGCTCCGGGTCGTGCAGCCGCTCGGGGTCCTCGCCGCCCTCGCCGGTGTTGGACTTGCCGCCGATGCGGTTCATCGCGATGGCGAGGGTCTCGTGGGCCTCCATGGAGATGGAGCCGTAGGACATCGCGCCGGTGGAGAAGCGCTTGACGATGTCGCTGACCGACTCGACCTCGTCGATGGAGATCGGCGTGCGGGCCTCGGTGTTGAACTTGAACAATCCGCGCAGCGTCATCAGCCGCTCGGACTGCTCGTTCACCCGGGCGGTGTACTGCTTGAAGATGTCGTAGCGGCGGCTGCGGGTGGAGTGCTGCAGCCGGAAGACGGTGTCGGGGTCGAAGAGGTGCGGCTCGCCCTCGCGGCGCCACTGGTACTCGCCGCCGATCTCCAGCCGGCGGTGGGCCGGGGAGATGCCGGAGACCGGGTAGGCCTGGGCGTGGCGGGCGGCGGTCTCCTGGGCGATCTGGTCCAGGGTGATGCCGCCGAGCTTGGTGGTGGTGCCGGTGAAGTAGCTGTCGACCAGCTCCTGCGAGAGGCCGATCGCCTCGAACACCTGCGCGCCGCGGTAGGAGGCGACGGTGGAGATGCCCATCTTGGACATGACCTTGAGCACGCCCTTGCCGAGGGCGTAGATCAGGTTGCGGATGGCCTTCTCCGGCTCGATGCCGGAGATGAAGGTGTTCTGGGTGGCCAGGTCCTCGACCGACTCCATGGCGAGGTAGGGGTTGACCGCGCCGGCGCCGTAGCCGACCAGCAGCGCCACGTGGTGCACCTCGCGGACGTCCCCGGCCTCGACGATCAGGCCGACGTGGGTGCGCTGCTTGGTGCGGATCAGGTGGTGGTGCACGGCGGCGGTGAGCAGCAGCGACGGCACCGGCGCGTGCTCGGCGTCGGAGTGCCGGTCGGAGAGGACGATGATGCGGGCGCCGTCGGCGATCGCGGCGTCGGCCTCGGCGGCGATCTCGCGCAGTCGGGCGGCGAGGGCCGCGCCGCCGCCGGAGACCTTGTAGAGGCCGGAGAGGGTGACCGCCTTGAGGCCGGGCAGGTCGCCGTCCTCGTTGATGTGGACCAGCTTGGCGAGCTCGTCGTTGTCTATCACCGGGAACGGGATGGTGACGGAGCGGCAGGAGGCCGCCTCGGCCTGGAGCAGGTTGCCCTCGGGGCCGAGGTTGCTGGACAGCGAGGTGATCAGTTCCTCGCGGATGGCGTCCAGCGGCGGGTTGGTGACCTGCGCGAAGAGCTGGGAGAAGTAGTCGAAGAGCAGCCGGGGCTTCTCCGAGAGCGCGGCGATGGGCGAGTCGGTGCCCATCGAGCCGAGCGGCTCGCCGCCGCTGCGGGCCATCGGCGCGAGGATGACCCGGAGCTCCTCCTCGGTGTAGCCGAAGGTCTGCTGACGGCGGGTGACCGAGGCGTGGGTGTGGGCGATGTGCTCGCGCTCGGGCAGGTCGTCGAGGGTGATCGAGCCGGCGTGCAGCCACTCCTGGTAGGGGTGTTCAGCGGCGAGCGCGGACTTGATCTCGTCGTCCTCGACGATCCGGCCCTCGGCGGTGTCGATCAGGAACATCCGGCCGGGCTGCAGCCGGCCCTTGCGGACCACCTGGTCCTGCGGGATGTCGAGGACGCCGACCTCGGAGGCGAGCACGACCAGGCCGTCCTGGGTGATCCAGTAGCGGGCCGGGCGCAGGCCGTTGCGGTCGAGGACCGCGCCGATCTGGGTGCCGTCGGAGAAGGTGACGCAGGCCGGGCCGTCCCAGGGCTCCATCAGATTGGAGTGGAACTGGTAGAAGGCGCGGCGGGCCGGGTCCATGGTGGTGTGGTTCTCCCACGCCTCCGGGATCATCATCAGCACCGCGTGCGGCAGGCTGCGTCCGCCGAGGTGGAGCAGTTCCAGGACCTCGTCGAAGGACGCGGTGTCGGAGTGGTCCGGCGTACAGATCGGGAAGATCCGCTCCAGATTGCCGGGGATCGCCTCGGTGGCCAGCCGCGACTCGCGGGCGGTGATCCAGTTGCGGTTGCCCTTGACGGTGTTGATCTCGCCGTTGTGGGCGATGAACCGGTAGGGGTGCGCCAGCGGCCAACTGGGGAAGGTGTTGGTGGAGAAGCGGGAGTGGACCAGGCCGATCGCCGAGGTGTAGCTGCGGTCGGAGAGGTCAGGGAAGAACGGCTCCAGCTGCCCGGTGGTCAGCATGCCCTTGTAGACCAGGGTGCGCGCGGACAGCGAGGGGAAGTAGACACCGCTCTCGCGCTCGGCGCGCTTGCGCAGCACGAACGCGATCCGGTCCAGCTCCAGGCCGGTCCGTCCGCCGACGGCGTCGCTGACGAAGAGCTGCCGGAACCGGGGCATGACCGAGCGGGCGGTGTCGCCGAGCAGGTCGGGCGTGACCGGGACGTCGCGCCAGCCGTGGACGGTGAGGCCCTCCTCGGCGGCGATGGCCTCGATAGTGGCGACGGCGGTCGCGTCGGCGGCGTCCTCGTTCGGGAGGAAGGCGATGCCGACCGCGTAGGAGCCGACAGCGGGAAGCTCGAAGCCGACCTTGGCGCGCAGGAAGGCGTCCGGGATCTGGGTGAGGATGCCGGCGCCGTCACCGGAGTCGGGCTCCGCTCCGGTCGCGCCCCGGTGCTCCAGGTTGCGCAGGACCGTCAGCGCCTGCTCGACGATGCGGTGCTCGGCGCTGCCGGTGAGGGTGGCGACGAACCCGACACCACAGGCGTCGTGCTCCTCGGCGGGGTTGTAGAGCCCCTGAGCAGCGGGGCGTCCGTCGGCCAGGGCCTGGTAGGGCCGGGGGGCCCGGTGAGGCTGAGCAGCAGAGTGCGGGGACGCAGGCAGCATCGGCTCTCCCGTCGTGTCGTCGTGTTCGGCATGGTCACAATTCACATGCGCATCCGGGACGACGTTGGCCCTCTGCGGTGTCGTGCAGGTTACATGATGCCCGAGATTCCACAAAGTGGATTCCTGAGTCCACCATATGGACTTAGCCGCAGTTCAGGCCGTGTTCAGGGCCATGCTGGGCAATCCAGAAGTGCACTGCCCCGAGGTGGTCGGGCGCCGGTGCGTTGTCGCAAGTGTGCCCGAACGCACGTCCCGCGAAACAGTGGCTTTGCGTAACCGCACCGGCCCGAAACACAACACATACCGCCGAATAGGGGTGCGAACCGGACTGTGACACCAGGCACAGAGAGCACAGCCGGTGGCCGCTCCTAGCCGAGGTGGGCACCGATGAGGTGGCCGAGCAGGAAGGTGACACCGGCGGCGGCGGAGCCCAGGAGCAGCTGGCGCAGCCCGCTGAACCACCAGCTGCGGGCGGTCACCCGGCTGACCACCGCGCCGCAGCCGAACAGCCCGACCAGCGCCAGCAGCAGGGCGGGCAGCAGGTCGGTCGCGCCCAGCAGGTAGGGCAGCAGCGGCAGCAGCGCGCCCAGCGCGAAGGCCGCGAACGAGGACCCGGCGGCGACCAGCGGCGAGGGCAGGTCGTCCGGGTCGATGCCCAGCTCCTCGCGGGCGTGGACCTCCAGCGCCCGGTCGGGGTCGGCGGTGAGCTGCTGCGCGACCTCGAAGGCGAGCTTCGGCTCGACGCCGCGCTCGACGTAGAGCTGCGCCAGCTCGGCCAGCTCCTCGTGCGGGTGGCGGCGCAGCTCCAGCCGCTCGGTCTCCAGCTCGGCCTGGACCACCTCGCGCTGCGAGGCGACCGAGGTGTACTCCCCCGCCGCCATCGAGCAGGCGCCGGCCACCAGCCCGGCCAGGCCGGTCAGCACGATCGTGCCGTGGCTCGCGTCGCCGCCGGCGACCCCGGCCATCAGCGCGAAGTTCGAGACCAGGCCGTCCATCGCGCCGAACACCGCCGGACGCAGCCAGCCGCCGTTGACGTCGCGGTGGGTGTGCGCGTACGCCTCGGCGGTGGCCGCTATCGAGTCGGCGGTAACGGTGGCGGAGTCGAGCGCGGCGGCGGATTCGGCGGGCGTGGCGGAAGGCGAAGTCAGAGTCACCCGAGTGACGCTAACGGGTTCGAACGGCGCCCGCCAGCAAGCCAGTACTGCCTTACTCACCCCATCTGACCTGCAAGGTTAGCCTTGCCTTCACGTAACTTCACGTCGCCGGGAGGGTCAGCCGTTCAGGTCGAGGACGGGGACGCCCGCGTCCTTGTACGCCTCCGGGATCATGGTGGCGATCACCGCGCCGTCGGGGCGTTCCAGGCTCGGTCGAGCCGCGTGAACAGCCGCACACATCGCGGCGGAGAGCTTCCCATCGCGCAGTTCGCAGATCGCCAACGTGGCTTCGAAGTCCAGGGGAACCGGGTGCAGCATCTCCAATGCACCGACGTATGCCGCGATAGTGGGACGGCGTTCGTCGGCATCCAGGATGCACAGGGTCGGCATCCACAACCGAAGATCACCGCGCCGCTCAGCCTCTACCAACAGCGTGGATGCCTTCCAGTTCCCTGCGGCCAGGACGAGGAGCGCCGTACCGTCCAGGACCACGTGCGTGTCACTCACGCGGCGGCCTCCCTGCTCTCCCTCGCTGGAAAGAGCGCGTCGAGCTCGGCGCTCAGTCTGACCTGATCGGCTTCGGTGACCAGGTACCCGAACTGCTCGGCCAGTTGGATTCGGGTCCGCTCGGCCCGCTCGGCCCGCTCGGCCTCGGTGAGCGTGGTGCGCGCCAACTCAGTGACGAGTTCGCCGATGGTGGTACCCCGGGCCTCGGCGAGCACCGCCAGGCGGTCGCGCACTATCACGGGCACCTTGATCGTGGTAACAGGCTTCTTCTCCATGGCATGGAGCATACCACCGGTATACCTTCCTTGGGCGCTCTTCCAACTCGGACACCGTTGTGGCTTCTCACGTGTAGCAGGCCCGGCGGACGCGGCGGAGCCAGGTGTCGGCGGCGGCGGTGTCGGGGGTCTGCGGGAGGACACCCGGGCGTTCGAACAGGGCCTGGGCACGGGTGAGCAGCGACTCGCCGTGGGCGGGGTCGGCGGCGATCCGCTCGCCCAGGCTGCGCACCTGATCCGGGTCGGGCAGCCGGATCGTCAGCCGGCCGGTGGTGTGCAGCTCCTCGGCCTGGCGCAGCAGCCGGACCAGGTGCCGGGCGTGCTTCGCGGCACGGCCGGGCATCGTGGCCGGGTCGCGGGTCTGCAGCTTCCGGAGCTGCTGGACGGCGTAGCCGAGGTAGGCGTCGCGGACCCCGCGCTCGGAGAGCAGCGAGCCGCGCAGGGCTATCAGCTCGTCCGCGAGCGGGGTCCGGACGTCGTAGGACTCCAGCCAGAGCAGCTCGCTCGCGGTCGGGTTGCTGCTCAGGATCAGCCGTACCGCCTTGCCCGCCTCGTGGAAGGTGCGGTCGGGTTCGGTGCTGACCTGCGACTCCTTGGGCCGGTGCAGGCCGTGCAGCTCCTCGGTCGGCGCGGCGAACATGCCGAGCACGTCGATGTCGGAGCCCTCGTGGGCGAGGCCGTAGGCGGTCGAGCCGACGACGCCGGCCAGGAGCACGTTCATGGTGGGACGGTAGCCAGGCTGGGCGCTCGGCGGCCACGGGTTTTCGGTCCAGCGACACGCCCGAGCGCCTTGTTGTCCCGCTCAGCCGGACAACTGCCGATTCTGCGCGGCGGAGGTGAGCCCAGTGAGCCGCCCGTCGGCCATCTCCAGCACGGTGTCGGCGTGGTGCAGCAGCTCCCGGTCGTGGGTGACCAGCAGCGTCGCCGTGGCATGGTCACGGGTGGCGTCGGCGAGCAGCGCCATGATCTGCGCGCCGCGTTCGTGGTCGAGGGCGGAGGTGGGCTCGTCGACCAGCAGCACCGACGGCCTCGGGAACAGGGCGCGGGCGATGTTGACGCGCTGGCGCTCGCCGCCGGAGAGCTGGTGCGGACGCCGCTGCTGCTTGCTGCCGCTGAGCCCGACCGAGTCCAGCAGCGCCGCCGCGCGGGGCCGCTCGGCCCGGACGCTGCCGCCGGACAGGTGGGTGACCACCAGCAGCTGTTCCAGCGCGGTGAGCGAGGCGGGGAGGTTGGGCTGCTGGAAGACGATGCCGATCCGCTCCCGGCGCAGCGCGGTGGCCCGGTGTCCGCCGAGCCCGGAGGCGTCCTGGCCGTCGACGACGACTCGGCCGGAGTCGGGGCGCAGCAGGGTCGCGGCGACGGCGAGCAGGCTGGACTTGCCGGAGCCGGAGGGGCCGACGATCGCGGTCAGCTCGCCGGGGGCGACGGTCAGGCTGACCGCGTCGAGCGCGGTGAGCCGGCGGTCGCCGTCGGGGTAGGTGAGGACGACGTCGCGCAGGGCGAGACCGGCGGTGGGGGTGGGGGTGGTGCTCATCGGTTGGCTCCCAGGGCGGTCAGCGGGTCGACGGAGGTGATGCGGCGAACCGCGAGGGCCGCGCCGGCCAGCCCGAGCAGGACGATGGCGAGGACCGGGACGGCGACGGTGCCCGCCCCGAGCGCGAAGGGCACACCCGATCCGCCGGCGCCGCCCCCGCCGTCACTGGCGATCGCGCCGCCGGCCAGGCCGAGGGCCGCGCCGGTGAGGGTGCCGAGCAGCAGCAGGATCAGCGCCTGGCCGAGGGCGTCGCGGACCAGGTAGCCGCTGGACGCGCCGACAGCCTTGAGCACGGCGATGTCGGGTCGGCGCTGCACCGTCCAGACGGTGAAGAAGGCGCCGATGACCAGCGCGCTGACCGCGAACAGGAAGCCCTGGATCAGTTGCAGGCTGCCCTGCTCGGCGGAGTAGCCGTCGATGCCCGCGAGGGCGGCGGAACGGGACACCGCGTCGGTGTTCTGCGCCCGGTCGAGGGCCGCGACGCCGGTCGGACTGCCGCTGACGGCCAGGACGTTGGGCTGGCTCGCGCCGCTCACCGCCTGCCAGGTCGCGAGGGTGGTCCAGACGGCGGGCGCGTGGCCGTAGGAGCGGTCGGCGGTGAGGCCGGAGACGGTGAGGCTGCGCGCGCCGAGGGTGACCGTGCTGCCGAGGGTCAGCCCGTCGGCGGCGGCGGTGCCGCTGCTCACCGCGACCTGACCGTCCCCGGGTGCGCTGCCGGAGGCCAGCGGGGGCAACAGCGCGGCCGGGCCGCCGAGGACGCCGACCGAGGTCGCGCCGCCGCCGGAGGTGAGCCTGGACATGGCGACGCCCAGCGGCGAGACCGTGCCGACGCCCGGTGCGGCCGCCCAGGCGGCCTGCTGCTGCGGGTCGATCCCGCTGTTGCCGAAGGAGACCTGCGGGGTCGCGCCCTGCGGCGCGCCGAAGACGACCGTCTGCACCGGCAGGCCGGTCACCGCCGAGGAGGCGTCGGCGGCGAGGCCGCCGGTGAGGCCGTAGAGGAAGACGACGAGCGTGGTGATGAGCGTGACGACCGCCCCCATCAGGGCGAAGCGCCCACGGGCGAAGCGGATGTCACGCAGGGCGACGAACAAGGGGTTCCTCCGACGGGATACGACTGGACTGCCCCAACCCTCCGCGCTGCGCGGCCCGCCGCCATCAGGGAGAGGAGTGGTCCCGAATCCATCGAAAGGTTGATGCCGCCCGGCATCCGGTTCCGACCCCCGCGCCCGTAGGCTCGACGGTTGTGACCAGCACCGACGTCCCGCCCGACCCAGCGCCCGACTACGCGCCCGACCCAACGCCCGCCCCAGCAGCCGACCCCGCCGCCCCCGCTCATCGCCCCGCGCTGCGGCTGATGCGCTGGGCCATGCACGCGATGTTCTACGCGCTGCTCGGCGCCGCGCTGCTCGGCGGCGGCGTCGGCGCGGCCGCCGTCGGGCTCGGGGTGCTGCTCGGCCTCGGGTACGCGGCGGGCGGGCTGCCGCTGGTGCGCTCGCGCCGGGGCTGGACGTGGGGGTGGCTGGCGCTGGTGGCCGCGCTGTGGGTGGCGCTGACGGCGCTCGACCCAGCGGCCGGGTATGTCGCGTTCCCGCTGTTCCTGCTGGTGCTGCACCTGCTGCCGCCGCGCTGGTCGCTGCCGGTGGTGGTGCTGCTGACGGCCGTGGTGGTGGCCGCGCAGGCGACCACGCCGGGCGGGCTGGACTCGGCGAAGGTGATAGGGCCGAGCGTCGGCGCGGTGGTCGCGGTGCTCACCGCCTACGGGTACGCGGCGCTGTATCGGGAGAGCTCGACCCGGCAGCGGCTGATCGACGATCTGGTGCGCACCCGGGACGAGCTGGCGGCGACCCAGCGCGAGGCCGGCCGGCTGGCCGAGCGGCAGCGGCTGGCCCGGGAGATCCACGACACCCTCGCCCAGGGACTGTCGAGCATCGTGCTGCTGGCCCGCGCGGCGGAGTCGGCGCTGCCCTCCGCCACGCTGCCGGAGGCGTCGGAGGCACCGGCGGCGTCGGCGGCCCGGGAGCGGATCCGCGAGATCGGCGCGACGGCCGCGGACAACCTGGCCGAGGCCCGGCGCTTCGTCGCCGACCTCACTCCCCCGTCGCTGCAGGACTCGACGCTGCCGGAGGCGCTGCGCCGGGCGGTGGCCGGCAGCGGTGCGGCGACCGGCGCCGGGGCGGGGCCGGAGGTCGCCTTCCACGTCGACGGCGATCCGGTCCCGCTGCCGGTGGAGGCGGAGGTGGCGCTGCTCCGGCTGACCCAGGAGGCGCTGGCCAATGCCCGCCGCCACGCCGGGGCCGAGCGGGTCGCGGTCACCCTCTCCTATCTGGACGACCAGGTGACGCTGGACGTCTACGACGACGGCCGGGGCTTCGACCCGGACGGACCGGGGCGCATGGCGCGCGGCCGGGGGGCCGGTTTCGGGCTGCACGGGATGCGGGAACGGATCGCGGACCTCGGCGGCGACTTCGCCATCGAGTCCGCGCCCGGCGAGGGCACCGCCGTCGCCGCCTCACTGCCGATCGCGGCAGCACTGCTGAAGGAGACAGATCGATGATCCGGGTGCTGCTGGTGGACGACCACCCGGTGGTGCGGCGCGGGCTGCGCGCGCTGTTGGAGGAGCTGCCCGGCCTGGAGCCGATCGGCGAGGCCGCCGACGGCGCGGAGGCGATCGGGCTGATCGACCGGTTCACCCGGGACGGGCAGCCCCGCCCCGATGTGGTGCTGATGGACCTGCAGATGGGCGCCGGGATGAACGGCGTGGAGGCGACCCGGCGGATCACCGCCCTGCCCGACCCGCCGCGGGTGCTGATCCTCACCACCTACAGCACCGACGCGGACATCCTCGCCGCGGTCGAGGCCGGGGCCACCGGCTACCTGCTGAAGGACGCCCCGCCGGAGGACCTGGCGGGCGCGGTGCGGGCGGCGGCGCGCGGGGAGACGGTGCTCGCACCGCCGGTCGCGGCCCGGCTGATGGGCAGGGTCCGCGCGGGCCGGCCGACGCTGTCGCCGCGCGAGAACGAGATCCTGGGGCTGCTGGCCGAGGGGCTGGCGAACCGTCAGATCTCCAAGCGGCTGTTCATCAGCGAGGCGACGGTCAAGACCCACCTGGTGCACATCTACGACAAGCTCGGGGTGGACAGCAGGACCGCGGCCATCGCCGCGGCCCTGCAGAACGGCCTGCTGCGCGCTCACTGAGCGGCGCAGCGCGCCGG
>CAVUQN010000013.1:0-456186 GCA_963743515.1 uncultured Actinomycetota bacterium | reverse complement strand
CGGCATTGTTCTCGTAGATGTCTCCGAAGGACATATTGATGACCGAAGCACCATGGTTGACTGCGTACATGATGGCCGGAGCAGTCTGGTCCGTGCCCGTGCCCGTGCCGTCTCCCGTGCCGATCGGAAGGATCTTCGCCCCCGGGGCAAGACCCATGACTTCCGTCCTCGTCATTCGGTCCGTGCCCGTGGCCGACGATGATGCCCGCCATCGAGGTGCCGTGCCCGTCCGACGAGTGGTCAGTCTGTCCATTCCCGCCATAGACCAAGTCCGTTCCGGGAAGGATCTGTCCGGTCAGGTCGACTTGAGTGGCGCGGACACCGGTGTCGATGAGCGCGACGGTAACACCCTTGCCGGTCGAATGCGGCCAGACCTTCTGTGCCGCGTCGTAGGCCGTCAACGGCCATTCCGCAGCCCGTGCCCCGTCGTTTGCGCTCGCCGCCGGAGCGGCTGACAGCACAGTGCCCCCGCCAGAAGGGTGCCGACACCGGCACGCAGCACTCCCGCGACTCGCATGACCCGCCCCAATCGTCCTGTTTCATGGCGCTGGCCCCACAGGCACTCCTGTGGAGCCAGCAGGACCATACTCACACTTCCTGAGTTCACGTCGTGCGGGGCATCAGGAAATGACTGCCGGGTTCACCGCGACCGGTGCACCCCACGCATCCTCGTCCGCCACCAGGTAGGAGGCGCGCGCCTTGCGCTTCTTCCTGGCCGCAGAACCGAGTCCGCCGGCCATTCCGCCCATCTCGCCCATGGCCGCGTCGCCCTCGCCGGCCGCGCCGGCCCCGGCCACCCCGTCCCCGGCGCCGAGTTCGGCTTCCTCAGCTGCGGAACCGGCAGCCGCACTGTCAGCACCGTCAGCGCTTCCGGCCATGAGCCCCGAATCGCCCCCGTAGCCGTCGGCGCCGTCGCCGTCACCAGCTCCGAAAGCACCGGAGCCCACGCCGCCGACACCACCGAAGCCGAAGCCGGCCCCGTTGCCGCCACCGCCGATCTTGCCGACGGAGCCGTAGCCGCCACCACCGCCGATACCAACGCCGCTGCCACCACTGCCGTACCCGGAGCCGATACCGGTGGTGGGACCGGTTGGGCTGCCGTCAATCGTGGTGCCCGGATTGGGCGAAACCGGCTGTCCCGTCCAACCCCCGTTGCCGCCGCCGGTGGAGCCGGGCGGACCGAACGGCGCTCCTGGAACGGTCTGTCCAGGACCCGTCCCGCCGTAGATCGCCTTGCCGCTGCCGAGGCCGCCACCTATCGGGCTCACCGCGCTGCTGCCCGGCCCCGCGGGCACTGTGCTCGACGGCGGGGTGACGGGCGGATCTGTGGGTGTGGGGGGAGGGGGCGGCCACACGCCCTTCGATGTGCTCTTTCGAGGGCGGCGGATTCAGGTTGCTGGTCGAGTGGTTGTACGCCTTGCCCAGCTTCTCCATGACCAGCACAGCCTTCTGCTGCGCCTCCTCGTTGGCCGAGAGCTGGCCTCCGTCCAGGTCGATCGCCTGCTTCAGGCCCAGCTTCGCGGCATCCTCCTTGAACTGGATGTCACCGGATTCGCTGGTCAGCTCCGTGACGCCTTCGCCCAGAAGCTGGGGTCGTGTGGCATGTCCGTCTTGGCCTTGGCCAGGGCCTTGGGACGCGCCCTCCAGCACGGTGGAGGTGTTGTTGGCATAGGCCGCACCATTGGTGAGGCTCTCGTTGAGGCTGGTCGCGCTGGCGCGGAACGCATCCGCGCTGGAGCCGCTCCAGTGCTCAAGCAGGTTGTTGACGTGGGTGCCGAGACCTTTGGAGATGCTGGTGAGATCGTCACCGACGCTGCTCCAGTGCTGGGACACCGTGTGAATGCCGTCCGGGTCGGCCGACTCGATCATGGCTCGAAGGCCGTCGAGTCCGTGCGACGCCTCGAAGTTCGTGGTGAACCCGGAGTCGCCGCCACCGGCATTCGCCGCCAGGGCCTTCTTCCACTGCGCGTCGGCCGCCGCCTGTTGCTTCGCCTGTGCCGCGTTGGCGGCTGCCTGGGCCTTGGCTGCCTGGGCATCTCCAACACCACTCATGTCGTTCCCTCCCCCATCGTGCTCACTGTTGCCTCTGCTCTACTGCTAACTCAACTGCGTGACAGTCTGGGCGTCCTGGTTCGCGTAGGCGTCGTGGGTGTAGCCGACCTTGTCGGAGAAGTCGCTGATCATCGAGTTGAGGGTGGTGATCATCTTGTTGATCGAGTCCCTCATCGTGTCGTGCGCACCCGCCAGCGCCTCGGCCTCCGCGAAGCCCGTGCCGAACTGGGAGGGCTTCAGGTTGGTGTTGTAGTTGGCCTTGCCCTTGGTCGCGTCCATGTCGCTGAGCAGGCCCTGCAACTGCTTCACCGCAGTCTTCAGCGCATCGAGGTCGACCTCGTAGCCCGTGCCCGCCGGTGTGCCCGTGCTCGTCTTTGTGCTCATCACTGCCCCCGTCCCCGTCACGCCCCGGGCCCGCCTCTGCTGCGAACGCCCGCGCATATCGCACACATCATAAGGAGCGCATCAAAGATGATGCATCTCCCTTCCCTACCGATTCGCACAACCCCCTTACCGACCAGTCACCCATCGGCGGTTCCCGTTCCCGTTCGCCTATGGCGGAGTCGGGTCGGACAGGCGTCCGACGTGGGAGGATGCCGGGAAGCTGAGAGAACCTGACGAAGGAGTCACGCAGCGTGCCTGGCACCAACTTGACCCGTGAGGAGGCCCGAACCCGGGCCGCGCTCCTCACCGTGGACGCGTACGACATCGCGCTCGACCTGAGCACCGCCCCCGAGGGGGGTACGTTCAGGTCCACCACCGTGGTCCGTTTCACGGCCACCACCCCCGGCGCGTCCAGTTTCATCGACCTGATCGCGCCCACCGTGCACGAGGTCGTCCTCAACGGCACGTCGCTCGACCCCGCCGAGGTCTTCGCCGACTGCCGGATCGCGCTGCCGTCACTGGCCGCCGAGAACGAGCTGCGCGTTGTCGCCGACTGCGCCGTACACCAACACGCGGCGAGGGTCTGCACCGGTTCGTCGACCCGGTGGACCAGCAGACCTACCTCTACACCCAGTTCGAGGTGCCCGGACGCGCGCCGCGTGTTCGCCTCCTTCGAGCAGCCCGACCTCAAGGGCACCTTCCAGTTCACCGTGACCGCGCCGGACCGGGTGGAAGGTGATCAGCAACTAGGTCTCGCCGGAGCCCGAGAAGGGCGAGGCCGAGGGCACCGCGGTGTAGCGCTTCGAGCCGACGCCGCGGATCTCCTCGTACATCACCGCGCTGATCGCCGGCCCGTACGTGGGCGTGTGCGACGAGTCACCGCAAGGACGAGACCGGCCAGCGGGTGCCGCTCGGCATCTACTGCCGTCCCTCGCTGGCTGAGTACCTGGACGCCGAGGCGATCTTCGAGGTCACCAAGCAGGGCTTCGACTGGTTCCAGGAGAAGTTCGACTGCGCCTACCCGTTCCGCAAGTACGACCAGCTGTTCGTGCCGGAGTTCAACGCGGGCGCGATGGAGAACGCGGGCTGCGGTCACCATCCGCGACCAGTACGTCTTCCGCTCCAAGGTCACCGACGCCGCCTACGAGCGCCGCGCCGAGACGATCCTGCACGAGCTGGCGCACATGTGGTTCGGCGACCTGGTCACCATGGAGTGGTGGAACGACCTCTGGCTGAACGAGTCCTTCGCGACCTTCACCAGCATCCTCTGCCAGGCCGACGCGGCCGACAGCCGCTGGCCGCAGGCCTGGACGACCTTCGCCAACTCCATGAAGACCTGGGCCTACCGGCAGGACCAGCTGCCGTCCACCCACCCGATCATGGCGGAGATCAACGACCTGGAGGACGTCCAGGTCAACTTCGACGGCATCACCTACGCCAAGGGCGCCTCGGTGCTCAAGCAGCTGGTGGCGTACGTCGGCACGGACGAGTTCTTCGCCGGCGTGCAGGCCTACATGAAGCGCCACGCCTGGGGCAACACCCGCCTCTCCGACCTGCTCGGCGCGCTGGAGGAGACCTCCGGACGCGACCTCAAGGCCTGGTCGAAGGCGTGGCTGGAGACGGCCGGGATCAACGTCCTGCGCCCGGAGATCGAGGTCGACGACGACGGCGTGATGACCTCGCTCGCCGTCCGCCAGGAGGCCCCGGCGCTGCCGGCCGGCGCCAAGGGCGAGGCCGTGCTGCGCCCGCACCGGATCGCCATCGGCATGTACGACCTGGACGCGGACGGCGCGCTGGTGCGCACCGAGCGGATCGAGCTGGACGTCGACGGCGAGCTGACCGACGTGCCGGTGCCGACCGGACGCCGCCGCCCGGCGGTCGTGCTGCTCAACGACGACGACCTCTCCTACGCCAAGGTGCGCCTGGACGCCGAGTCGCTGGCCAACGTCACCGCGCATCATCGCCGACTTCACCGAGTCGCTGCCGCGCGCCCTGTGCTGGGCCTCGGCCTGGGACATGACCCGCGACGGCGAGCTCGCGGCCCGCGACTACCTGGCACTGGTGCTCAGCGGCATCGGCCGGGAGTCCGACATCGGCGTGGTCCAGTCGCTGCACCCGGCAGGTCAAGCTGGCCGTCGACCTCTACGCCGACCCGGCCTGGCGTGCCGAGGGCCTGACCGCCCTCGCCGACGCCTCGCTGGAGCAGCTGCACGCCGCCCCGGCCGGTAGCGACCACCAGCTGGCCTGGGCGCGGATGTTCGCGACCGTGGCCACCACCCCGGAGCACCTGGCCGTGCTCTCCGGCCTGCTCGACGGCAGCACCGTGGTCGAGGGCCTGGCCGTCGACGACGAGCTGCGCTGGTCGCTGCTGGTCCGGCTGTCGGCGACCGGTGTCGCGGACGAGGCGGCGGTCCTGGCCGAGCTGGAGCGGGACCACACCTCGGCCGGGCAGGCGCACGCCGCGACCTGCCGGGCCGCGCGTCCGACGGCCGAGGCGAAGGCCGCAGCCTGGGCCTCGGTGGTCGAGGCGGAGACGCTGACCAACACCGTCCAGGAGGCCGTGATCGCGGGCTTCGTCCAGGTGGAGCAGCGGGAGCTGCTCGCCCCCTACACGGCGAAGTACTTCGCCGCGGTCAAGGGGATCTTCGAGCAGCGCTCGCACGAGATGGGCCAGCAGATCATCGTCGGGCTCTACCCGCCGGCGCAGGTCGAGCAGGCCACGCTGGACGCCACCGACGCCTGGCTGGCCTCGGCCGAGCCGGCTCCGGCGCTGCGGCGGATGGTCGTCGAGTGCCGGGCCGGCGTGGAGCGCGCGCTGCGCGCTCAGGCCGCGGACCGCGCGGCCGGCGCGAAGTAGCGGGTCCGGACCCGGAAGGACCCGTACCGGGTCCGGAAGGGTCCGGAACGCGACGACAGCCCCGGTCGCCTCCTGCGGGAGGTGACCGGGGCTGTTCTGTCGATCGGCCAGATGCCGTGGGGTCAGCTGTGGTTCTTGTCCGGCTTGGTGAGCAGCAGCACCAGGCCGGCGATGATGATGAAGAGGCCGACCGGGCAGCCCACGTAGAGGCCGATGGCCTGGGCCGGGTTCAGGCCCGCCAGCAGCTCCGAACCGGCGGGGGCGCCCGCCGGGGCGAGCGCGAAGGACGGGGCGGTCATGAGCAGCAGCGTGAGCGCGGTACCAGCGGCGACAGCGCCGGCGCGCAGGGAGGTTCGAGTCAGCACGCTCTCACCGTAAGGGCGGGTGCCTCGGGTCCGCGCGGCGGGGTAACCCCTTTGGGGTGCCCTTTACCTTTGCACGCGCCCCGGACGCACCCTTGCACCGGCCCCGGCTACTCCCCTGCCCCGCTCCCGGCCGCACGTTTGCACCGGTCACGGCCGCTCCGTCGGGGGCTCGTTCAGCACGGCGCCGAGGGCGGCGGTGCGCGGCGAGGCGGTGAACTGTTCGAGCCCGGCCGGGCGGCCGGCGTCGTCGGCCAGCGGCAGCCGCCAGTTGGGGTACTCGGTGGAGGTCCCGGGCAGGTTCTGCGGGCGAGGGTCGCCCAGTGCGTCCGGCAGCCAGACGCCGACCAACCGGGCGGGCGTGCGCAGCAGGTAGCGGTGCAGCGCGGCGACGGCCTCGGGCAGCGCATCGCCGCCGGCCTCCGCGCCCGAACCGCCCGAACCGCCCGAACCGCCCGGACCCTCCGGGCCCCGGCTCCAGGACGTCGGGCCGCCGGACTCGGCGGCCGGTCCCTCGCCGTAGGGGGGTACCGAGAGCAGCCCCTCGCGGGCCAGCTCGCCGAGCCACTCCTCCCGGTCGGCGTCGGCGTCGGCCTGCTCCTCGGCGAGCGGACGGGTCAGCAGGCCCAGGCTCTGCCGCAGGTCGACGTACTCGCCGCTGAGCCGGGCGGCGGTGCTGGGCAGGTCGTGGGTGGTGAGCGTGGCGAGGCACTGCTCGCGCCAGCGCTCGGGCGGCAGCGGCCCGCCGCCATCGCCCGCCGCATAGTCCCGCTCGAACCAGAGCACGGAGGTGCCGAGCACGCCCCGCTCGGACAGGTGCTCGCGGACGCCGGGCTCGACCGTCCCCAGGTCCTCGCCGATGACGGCGGTGCCGGCCCGCTCGGCCTCCAGCGCGAGGACGCCGAGCATCGCCTCCGGGTCGTAGCGGACGTAGGCTCCCTCCGTCGGCGGGCGGCCCTCCGGTACCCACCACAGCCGGAACAGGCCCATCACATGGTCGATCCGCAGCGCGCCGGCGTGCCGGAGCGCGGCGCGGAGCAGTTCCGCGTAGGGGGCGTAGCCGGCGGCAGCGAGGGCGTCCGGCCGCCAGGGCGGCAGGCCCCAGTCCTGGCCGCGCGCGTTGAAGGCGTCCGGCGGGGCGCCCACGGAGATGGCCGAGGCCAGGGACTGCTGGTGCGCCCAGGCGTCGGCGCCCTCGGGGTGGGCGCCGACCGCGAGGTCGTGGATCAGTCCGACGGCCATCCCGGCGGCGCGGGCGGCCTCCCCGGCGGCGGCCAGCTGCTCGTCGACCAACCAGGCGAGCCAGCGGTGGAACTCGACCCGCTCGCGCACCCCGGGGGCCTCGACGGCGCTGCGGACGGCGGCGCTGCCGGGGTCGCGCAGCCCGTCCGGCCAGCTGCGCCAGGCCGGGCCGTGCACCTCGGCCAGGGCGCACCAGCGGGCGAAGTCGTCCAGCGCCGCGCCCTCGCGCTGCCGGAAGGCCCGGTAGCCGGCCTCCCGCCCGGGGCTCCGGGGGACGGCGTGGACCAGCTCCAACGCCTGCTGCTTGAGCTGCCAGACGGCGTCGCGGTCGATCAGGCCGTCGTCGAGCAGCACGCTGTCGCGCAGGGCCGCGCCGCGCCGGGCCAGCGCGGCGGCCTGCCGGTGGGCCTCGGCGTCCAGGTAGGCGTACTCGGGGACGGCCTCGACCCGGAGGTGGACCGGGTCGGCGAAGCGCCGCGAGGAGGGCCGGTAGGGGGAGGGGTCGGCGGCGGCGCCCGGCGCGGCCGGGACGCCCGCGTGCAGCGGGTTGACCTGGACGAAGCCCGCGCCGAGGGTGTGTCCGGCCCAGCCCGCCAGGTCGGCCAGGTCGCCGAGGTCGCCCATCCCCCAGGAGCGCTGCGACAGCAGCGAGTAGAGCTGGACCAGGAATCCCCAGCTCCGGCCGCCACCGACGTCAGGGACGCGCACCGGCGCGACGATCAGTGGCGCGGCGGCGGCGCGGTCGCGCAGCTGGGCGCAGAGGGTGTGCCGGCCCACCGGCAGGTCGGCCGGGAGCAATCCGTCGTGCACCCCGCGAATCCCGCCCCCGACGCCGCCGCCCAGCCCGCCTCCGACCCCGCCGCGGACCTCACCACCGCTGCCGCCCGGCGGCTGCTCCAGTTCGATCCAGACCTCGGCGGTCTCCGGCAGCCCGTGCTCGACGCGGAGGTCGACCCCCCGCCCGGCCCGGGTGACCAGGCAGCGGGGCAGCAGCCGGGCGGCGGACTGCCGCTGGTGCAGCTCCAGCGCCGCACGGGCGGCCTGCGGGGTGGCGGCGTCGACGTCGAAGGCGGCGAGGATCGCGACCAGGGTGTCGGCGGAGACCTGGAGCGCTCCGTCCGGGCCGTGGTGGACGGTGTCGATGCCGTACAGCCCGGCCAGCTCCCGCAGCGCGTCCGAGGGGCTCTCGTCCTCCAGCGAGGGGGCCGGCGGCGCCGGCGGGGCTGACGAATCGGCAGCTCCGGGGTCCGACGGCTCGGCTGACGGCGTGACGGGCGGGCGGACGGCTGCGGCCACTGACGGGGCTCCTCGGCGCTCGGACGCGGACCGGACCGGCGATGCACCAGTCCGCGTGTGCTCCTACCCGTTTCCGGGGGTGCCCGACACCGGCCGTTGGAGTGACCGGCAAGGTGGCCGGAAAGGAGTCCGGCCAGACATTGATCACCAGACGTTCACCACACAAACGGACATAACGCCCGGACCCACCCTCCTCGTTGACAGTGGACACGGCTCTCTGGTGGGCTTGCCCCGCATTACCCGATGTCAGCATCTTCCGACAGCAGGCATCTCACCCGAATCGACGCGTTCCGCCCGACATCCGTCCAGCGCAGGCCGACCGCCACCGAGGAGACCCGTGGACCACCGCTCGTCCCTCCCCGCCACGGTCGGCAGCGGTCTGCGGCGGCAGTTGGAGCAGAGCGTCGCGCTGCAGTCGCTGCTGAACTCCACCCCCGCGCTGAGTGCCCGCCGGACGGCGGCCCGCACCGCGCGAAAGCTGGCGCCGGAGACGGCGGACCGGCTGATCGCCGACCTCAAGGGGACCGAGCCGCTGCTGGCCCGGGTCCGGCTGACCGCGAACCGTACCCGGCACCGGGGCGCGACGCTGCGTGCCAGCGCCGCCTTCACCGTCGCCGCGGTGGTCGGCGGCATGGTGAGCGGGCCCGCCGCCTACGCCGCCGGGACTTCGCACCTGCCCACCGCCGCCGCGCCGACCAGCGAGGACATGTCCGCCGAGGCCGCGGCCGACGCCTCGCCCACCGCGAACGCCTCCGGCCGTACCGGTTCGCCGCTCGGCGCGGCGCTGCCGCAGATCTACCCCCGCCCGCAGTCCGAGGAGGCCTCGGGCCAGGCCGTGGGGATTCCGCAGGCGGTGACGCTGGTGGCGGCGGAGCGGGCCGACCCGGGCGCGGTGGCCGCCGTCCGGCAGCTGCTCGCCGCGGCCGGGGTCCGCCGCTTCGTCGAGTCGGACGGCAGCGCCGCGCCTGCGCGGTCCACGCTGACCGTGTACATCGGCGGGCTGGCCGAGGGCGCGGGCGGGGCCGCCGACCGGGCGCTGCGCGGGATCGCCGCCGCCTCCGGCGCGGGCGCCGCGCTCACCCCGGCCGGACTGCCGGCCGGCGGCTACGTGCTGACGGCCGGGCAGATCGCCGTCGCCGGCGGCACGGCCGGCGCGATCGTGCTGGCCGGCGTGGACGCCGACGGCACCTTCAACGCGGCCCAGTCGCTGCGGCAGCTGGTCGTCACCGCCCCCTCAGGGGTGACCGCGGTGGCCGGGGTACGGGTCCGCGACTGGCCGGCGACGGCCGTGCGCGGCACCGAGGAGGGCTTCTACGGGAGCCCCTGGACCGCCTCGCAGACCGCGTCCGAGCTGGACTTCCTGGGCCGGACCAAGCAGAACTCCTTCCTCTACGCGGCCGGGGACGACCCCTACCGCAGCAGCCAGTGGCGCGAGCCCTACCCGGCCGCCGAGCAGGCGCAACTGGAGTCGCTCACCCGGCAGGCCGCACTGGACCACGTCACCTTCGGCTATGCGCTCTCGCTCGGCCAGACCGTCTGCTACACCTCCGAGTCGGACCAGAACGCCCTGGTGGCAAAGCTGGACTCGCTCTGGGGCGCCGGAGTGCGCGCCTTCGAGCTGCAGTTCACCGACATCAGCTACACCCACTGGAACTGCCAGGCCGACCTGGACCACTACGGCCAGGGCCCGGCCGCCGCCGCCAAGGCGCAGTCCGACCTGGTCGCGCTGGTGCTGAAGCGCTTCCTGGCCAAGCACCCGGGCGCGGCCCCGCTGACGGTGCTGCCGAGCGAGTACTACCAGAGCGGTGCGACGCCGTACCGGACCGCGCTGGCGAAACACCTGGACCCGTCCGTGCAGGTGGCCTGGACCGGGGTGGGCGTCCAGCCCGCGATCATCACCGGCAGCGACCTGGAGACGGTCCAGCAGGCCTTCGGGCACCCGGTGGTCACCCAGGACAACTACCCGGTCAACGACTCCTCGCCGGACCGGCTCTACCTCGGCGCCTACCAGGGCCGGGATCCGCTGGTCGCCTCGGGCTCGGCGGAGCTGCTGCTCAATGCCATGCAGCAGCCGCTGGCCTCGCAGATCCCGCTGTTCACCGCCGCCGACTTCGCCTGGAACCCGACCGGCTACCAGCCGCAGGCCTCCCAGCAGGCCGCGATCCGCGACCTCGTGGCGAACAGCAGCGGCGCGGAAACGGCCGGCCTCGAGCCCGGCACCGTCGCCGCGCTCACCGCGCTGGCCGGGAACAGCTCCTCCTCACAGCTCGGGCAGGAGGAGTCGGCCTACCTCCAGCCGCTGCTGGACGCCTTCTGGGCGCACCGCGCCGACCCGGCCTCCGCCGCCGCGCTGCGGGCCGCCTTCACCACCATGGCCGACGCCCCGGCGACCCTGGCCGGGTTCGACAGCGGCGCGCTCAGCGACGAGGACGGGGCCTGGCTGGCCCAGCTCGGGCTGTACGGGCAGGCCGGCCAGACCGCCGTGGACATGCTGACGGCGCAGCGCGCCGGGCAGGGCTCGCTGGCCTGGACCCGGCAGGTGGCGCTGCGTCAGCTGGTGCAGCAGCTGGGCCAGTCCACGGTGACCGTGGGCGCGGGCGTGCTCGACCCCTTCCTCCAGCAGGCGCTGTCGGCCTGGGCCGACTGGGCGGGCCTGCAGACCGGCCAGGTCACGGCGACCACCACGATGGGCGCGGCCCCGGGCCACGACGCCTCGATGATGCTGGCGGAGACCCCGGGCAGCTTCTACTGGAGCTCGAACCCGCCGCTGGTCGGCGACACCCTCGGGGTGGACCTGGGCAGCGTCCAGCCGGTCGGCTCGGTCCACATCAGCATGGGCCTGGCCGGCGGCGCGGCCGTCGGCGACGACGCGAGCAGCGACTCCGGCGCGGCCGGGGACTACCTCCAGGACGCGGTGCTGGAGTACTCCACCGGCGACGGCACCTGGCACCAGGTCGGGGCCTACCACGACCGGATGACCATCAGCGCCCAGCTCCCGGCCGGGGCGATGGCGCGCTACGTCCGGCTGCGGGCGACCGCGACCCAGGAGAACGCGGTCGCGGTGAGCGACTTCTCGGTCGGCGCGCCCAGCGCGGCGGACCCGACCGCCGCCGCGACCGCGACCGCCCCGCCGGCCCTGGCCGGCTATCCGGCCGCCAGCGTCGTCGACGGCTCGCTGCAGACCGCCTACCGGGCCGCCGCCGCCCCGGTCGCGGGCGACGCGCTGACGGTCGCGCTGGGCGCGGCCCGGCCGCTGGACCAGGTCGTGGTGCTGACCGACCCGACGCTGCGCTCCGCCGGTTCGGTGGAGGTGCACCGGCCGGGCAAGGGCTGGGTCAGGATCGGCGCGCTGAGCGCCGGCTACACCCAGCTGCCGGCCGACGGGAAGACCGCCGTCGACGGGATCCGGCTGGTCTGGGCGGCCGGCGACCCGGCGCCGGTGGTCTACCAGGTGGTGCCCTGGTACGCGGACACCCCGGTGGCCGCGCTCCAGCTGCCGCAGCAGAGCGTGGACCTGGAGGCCGGCGGGACGGCGACGCTGTCCGCGACGCTCCAGGCACTGGGTCCGAAGGGCGTCTCCGGGACGCTCCGGGCGCAGGCCCCGGCCGGCGCGGTGGGGCTGTCGGTCGCCGCGCCGTCCGCGCAGGTCCTGCCGCGCGGCGGGCAGAGCTCGGTGGCGCTGCAGTTCGGCGCGAGCGCGACGACCTCCCCCGGCACCTACGACGTGCCGGTCTCCTTCACCGCCGACGGACACACCGTCAGCCAGACCGTGCAGGTCCGGGTGCATCCGGCCACCAGCGGCCCGGACCTGGCGCTGACGGCGACCACCGACGCCTCGGGCGACCTCAGCGCGGACTACATCTCGTCCAACGTCAACGACGCCGACAGCAGCACCTCCTGGATCTCCGCGCCGCTGAACAACTCCTGGGTGCAGCTCCAGCTCGCGCAGCCGGCCACGATCGGCAAGGCGGTGCTGCACTGGGACGCCTCCTACGCCTCGCAGTACCTGATCCAGACCTCGACCGACGGGCAGCACTGGACCACCGTGTCGACCGTGCTGGACGGCGACGGCGGCGACGAGACGGTGTACTTCGACGCGCCGGACGTGGACTATGTGCGGTTGCAGGGCAT
Organism: uncultured Actinomycetota bacterium; assembly: GCA_963743515.1. Lineage (GTDB taxonomy): Bacteria > Actinomycetota > Actinomycetes > Streptomycetales > Streptomycetaceae > Streptacidiphilus. The sequence continues at coordinate 443,862 of CAVUQN010000013.1, read as the reverse complement.
CGCCCCCGGCACCGCGACCGGCGAGTACGCACTGAACGGGATCGAGCTCTACGCGGTCGCGGGCACCGGCCCGGCAGCGGGCGGAACCGCCCCCGGCCCGAGCACCGGCGCCCCGACCGGCGGCGTCCCGGTGACACCGGTCTCGCCCGAGCCGTCGCCCTCCGGCACCGGCACGGGCGCGCCGGACCCGACGCCGAGCACCCCGGCGACCCCGGCCGCCCCGGCGTCCGGCGCCGCCGGCTCGGCGCCGTTCACCCCCGGCGTCACCCCGCCCCCGGCGGACTAGGCAGGGCCCGACAACTGATCCCGTGACCCGACCCGGGCGACCGCGCCCGACGACCCGATCGAGGCTGCCATGCCGCTCCGCGCGCTCCCCCGTCCGGTCCACCTGGTCAACGAGGCGCTGGCCTTCCTGCTGGAGCTGGTGGCCTTCGGTGTGCTCTGCTGGTGGGGGTTCGACACCGGGCACGGGGTGGCCGTGCACCTGCTGCTCGGGCTCGGCGCGCCGGCCGCGGCGATCGTGCTCTGGGCGCTGTTCGCCGCCCCGAAGGCGCGCTTCCCGCTGCCGATGCCGGCCGTGCTGCTGGTGAAGGCACTGGTCTTCGGCGCGAGCGCGCTCGCGCTCTGGGGGCTGTGCCGGCCGGTCCTGGCCCTGGTGCTGGCCGTGGTCGCGCTGGTCAACACGGGTCTGGCCGCCGTCGACCGGGAGGCGCTGACCACCAGCAGCCGGGCGGCGCGCTGACGCCCCCCGTGGCCCGCTGGGGCGGGGCGGAGGGCGTCGGCGGCGCGGTGCTGCGGGTGCTTTCGGTACTGCGGGTGCTGCGGGTACTGCCGGGGTCGGTTCAGGCCCCGGGCCGGGGCTCGGACCGCCGTCAGGCGCTGAGCTCGGCCGGGACCTCCCACGGGGGGCCGTCGGGGGCGACGTGGGAGACCTCCTCCCGGGAGCCGTAGGGCTCCAGGTAGGGGCGCCAGCGGGGGTCGCGGTGCCCGGTCCCGATGATCCGCCAGGCGAGGCCCGACGGCGGGGCCGGGGCCCGGTTCATCCGCCAGCCGAGGTCGGCGAGGTGCCGGTCGGCCTTGACGTGGTTGCAGCGGCGGCAGGCCGCCACCACGTTGTCCCAGCGGTGCTGGCCGCCCCTGCTGCGCGGCACCACGTGGTCGACGCTGGTTGCGACGCCACCGCAGTACACGCACCGGCCGCCGTCGCGGGCGAACAGCGCCCGCCTGGTCAGCGGGACGGGACCACGAAAGGGGACCCGCACGAAGCGGGTCAGTCGGACGACGGACGGCGCCGAGATGGCGCTGGTGGCGCTGTGCATCAGAACCCCGGAGTCCTCAAGGCTGACTGCCTTCTTGTCGAGGACCAGAACGAGGGCGCGGCGCATCGAGACGACGCCGAGAGGCTCGTACGACGCGTTGAGGACCAGGACATGCGGCACGATGGCCTTCCTTTCCGCCGACGGCGCGTGGCTCGCGCCGGGACGAGCACGCCGTCCGGGCGGACGGTGTACCGGTCACACATGATTCATTCGCTTGTTCGACCTGTCGCACCTGCCCGGATTGCGGGCGCTCCAGACGATCTCCCAACCAGTGTCGCCTCAGGGCTCCCCGCAGCGCCACCAATCCAGGAATACCGGGGACGGCCGTGTGGGACGTCCCACACCGTTCATGCCCAGCATCGTGCCGGAATCCACGTCCGGGCCCGACTCCCGCGCTGCTCCGGACACCTGTACGGGTGTCCGCCGCAGGGGTGAGCGGCCGTCCGGGACGGCCGGGGCAGCGGTGGGCCCTCGGTAGGATGTGCTGATGGCTACGCAGATCCCCGCCCCCGGCCCGACACTGACCGAGGCCACTCAAAGCGCAGGCCAGGCCGTCAGTTACCTGGACAGCCACTGGGAGGGCTGGGTCACCGGCGGGCTGCAGATCCTCTTCATCACCGTGGTCGCGCTGGTGGTCCGGGCGACGATCCGGCAGCTGATCACCCGGATGGTGGCCCGGATGGCCCACGGCCACCAACGGGACACCCACCGGGCGCTGATCAGCAACCTGATGGAGAACGCGGAGCGGCGCAAGCAGCGCTCGCAGGCGATGGGCTCGGTGCTGCGCAGCGTGGCCTCGTTCCTGGTCATGGGCACGGCGGCACTGACCGTGCTGTCGGTGCTCGGGATCGACCTGGCGCCGCTGCTGGCCAGCGCCGGGGTCGCGGGCGTCGCCATCGGCTTCGGCGCGCGCAACCTGGTCACCGACTTCCTCTCCGGCGTGTTCATGATCCTGGAGGACCAGTACGGGGTCGGCGACACGATCGACACCGGGGTGGCCACCGGCACCGTGCTGGAGGTCGGGCTGCGGGTCACCAAGCTGCGCGGCGCGAACGGCGAGATCTGGTACATCCGCAACGGTGAGGTGAAGCGGATCGCCAACCTGAGCCAGGGCTGGGCGACGGCCGCCGTCGAGGTGCCGGTCGGCTACGATGCGGACCTGCAGCTGGTGCAGAAGCTGATCCTGGAGACCTCGGCCGCCATGGCCGAGGAGGAGCCCTGGAGCGAGCAGCTCTGGGAGCCGGTGAAGGTGCTCGGCCTCGACAGCCTGGGCGCGGACTCGGCGGTGGTGCAGGTCTCGGCGAAGACCATGCCGGGCAAGGCGGTCCCGGTCGCCCGGGAGCTGCGGCAGCGGATCAAGTCCGCGCTGGACGCGGCGGGGATCCAGGTCGGCACGGTGTCGGTGCCGGCGGCGCGGGCCAGGCGCGAGGACTCGGTCGACTTCAACGCCCCCTCGGTGCTGGGCGACCCCCTGTCCGCGCAGTCCCGGGCGACCGCCGCGATACCGGTCCCGGAGGACGAGCGCCGGTAGCCCCCGGCCCCAGGTTTTTCATGTTACTCATGCACTTCGGCATGAGCGTTCCATTGACACTGCCCCACGATGGCCGTACGTTCCTCTTCGTAAGTTAGGAAGGTTTCCTAACAGTGATGGGGCAGGCCGAGGCCCGCCCCGGACGGCGACGCGGAGTGAGGAGCGATGATGACGACAGGCCAGCGCGGCAGCCACCACGGCAACACGACACAGCCGGGCACACCCAGCCTCCTGCGCGCCATCAACGACCGGGCCGCACTGGAACTGCTGCTCGACCAGGGACCCCTGTCCCGGAGTCAGCTCGGCACGCTCACCGGCCTTTCCAAGCCCACCGCCTCCCAGTTGCTGGCCCGGCTGGAGAGCGCCGGCCTGGTCGTGCCCGTGGGCACCACCGCCGGCCGCCCCGGCCCGGGCGCGCAGCTCTACGAGATCAATCCCGAGGCCGCCTTCGTGGCCGGCCTGGACGTCAACGCCTCACGCATCCGGGTCGCCGTCGCGGACATCACCGGCAGCGTGGTCGCAAAGTACCGCCTGGCCACCCCGGGCCGCCAGGCCACCGGCACGGTCGACCGGGTGCGCGAGGCCGTGGACGCCGCCGTGGACGCCGCCGGACTGGACCGGGGCATCCTCCGGCAGATCGTCATCGGCACCCCCGGCGCGCTCGACCCGGCCACCGGCAAGCTCCGCTACGCCCCGCACCTGCCCGGCTGGCACTCCCCCCGGCTGCTGGAGCAGCTCACCGAGGGGCTCGGCGTGCCGGTCGCCATCGAGAACGACGTCAACCTCGCGGCCATGGCCGAGCAGCGGGTCGGCGCCGCCCAGGGCGTCGAGGACTTCATCCTGCTCTGGGTCGAGGACGGCGTCGGGGCCGCCATCGTGCTCGCCGGACGGCTGCACCGCGGCCACACCGGCGGTGCGGGCGAGGTCGGCTACATGCCGCTGCCCGGCGCGCCGCTGCTGCGCAACGTCCGCCGGGAGAACTCCGGCGGCTTCCAGCAACTGGCCGGCGCCCCGGCCGTCCTGGCCCTGGCCAGGGAGCACGGACTGAGCGCGCGCACCGCCAAGGAGGCCGTCACCGCGGCCGTGGCGGCGGCCCGCGCCGGGGACAGCACGGTCCTCTCGGTGCTGGCCCACCGGCTGGCGACCGGACTGGCCGCGATGGTGGCGGTGGTGGACCCGCAACTGGTGCTGCTCAGCGGCGACATCCCGCTGGCCGGCGGCGAGGAGCTGCGGGCCCTGGTCCAGGAGGAGTTGACCGGGCTCGCGGTCCCCCGCCCGCAGCTCGCGCTGAGCACCGTGCCGGGCTCGCCGGTGGTCGTCGGCGCGACGCTGGCAGCCCTGGCCACCGCTCGCGAAAGCGTCTTCAGCACGTACTGATCAACGGTAACTGATCACCCGTTAGGCTCCAGCCCGACCCCGGCACGACCGGACCATCCCTCCGGCGGTCCCGCACCGCCTTCCCCTGGAGGTTTCCGTGACGACCCCGAACGCCCCCGGCCCCCCGAGCAGCCGCCCCGCCCCGCTCGGACGCACCGCCGCCGCCCTCGTCTGCGCCACCGCCGTGGTCCTGGCGGTGGCCGGCTGCGGCAGCGCCGGCGGCAGTGGCTCGGGCACCGGGTCCGGCAGCGACGCCGGCAAGCCGGTCACCATCACCTTCTGGCACCAGTGGAGCGACCCCTCCGAGATAGCGGCCGTCAACGCCGACATCGCCGGATTCGAGAAGCTCTACCCCAACATCAGGGTCAACACGGTCGCCAACGTCAGCGACCCGGTCATGACCAAGGCGCTGCAGGCCGGTTCGGCGAACGCCCCGGACGTGGTCTCCGACTCGGACACCCTCGACGTCGGCCCGCTCTGCTCGGCCGGGGAGCTGGTCGACCTCGGTCCGCTGATGCAGAACTCCGGCATCGACCCGGCCGCGACCTTCCCCAAGGAGATGCTCAATTACAGCCAGTACCAGGGCAAGCAGTGCACCCTGCCGCTGCTCGGCGACGCCTACGGGCTGTACTACAACATCGACATGTTCCGCGCCGCCGGGATCAGCGGACCGCCGCACACCTTCTCCCAGCTCGCCGCCGACGCGGTGAAGCTCACCAAGGGCAACGGCACCCAGCAGCTCGGCTACATGCCGCTGTACGAGGACTACCAGAACGACACCGGCACCCTGGTCGCCCAGTACAACCCGCAGTACCTCACCGCCGCCGGGAAGTCGAACTTCGCCGGCGACCCGGGCTTCGCCCAACTCCTGGACTGGCAGCGGAACCTGGTGAACCAGCTGGGCGGCTACCCGCTGCTGTCGCGGATCGACTCGAGCTTCGGCGGCGAGTACACCGCCAACGCCTTCGACCAGGGCCGGGTGGCGATGCAGGTGGACGGCGAGTGGCGGGTCGCCATGCTCACCCAGGAGAAGGTGCCGTTCCAGTGGGCGACCGCGCCGTTCCCGGTGCCGGACGACCAGGAGGCGCAGTACGGGCGCGGGCTGCTGGCCGGCACCGTGATCGGGATCAGCCGCAACAGCCGCGAGCAGCAGGCGGCCTGGCAGTTCGTCCGCTACCTGACCACCGACACCTCGGCCGTCGTCGACTTCGCCAACGCCATCGAGAACGTGCCCAGCACCTACGCCGCGCTGGACTCGCCCGCACTCCAACTCCCGGCCGCCTTCCAGACCTTCCTCACCATCGCCGACAACCAGTACTCCGTCACCCAGCCGGCCACCGCCGACGGCGGCAACTACCTCGCCGTCCTGCAGACCCTCGGCACCCAGTACGAGTCCGGCAAGGTCACCGACCTGGCGGCCGGCCTCAGGGCCGCCGACCGGACCGAGGACAGCTCGCTCGCCGAGGCGGGGCGGACGGCCGGATGACGACGCCGAAGCGTTCCACGCACCCACCGTTCCTCGCACCAGAGCCTTCACCGAAGGCGTGACACTGACAGGGGTCAAGGGCTGATGAGCCGCACCGACACCACCGCCGACACCACCACCTCCCACCCGCTGCCGGACCCGCGGTCCGGCGCGCTGAAGCTGGTCGTCGTGGGTGGCGGTTCCACCTACACACCGGAACTCATCGACGGCTTCGCCCGGCTCCGCGACACCCTGCCGATAGCCGAGCTGGTCCTGGTGGACCCGGCCGCCGACCGGCTGGCGCTGGTCGGCGGGCTGGCCCGGCGGATCTTCGCCAAGCAGGGCCACCCCGGCACCATCACCACCAGCACCGACCTGGACGCCTCCGTGGTCGGCGCCGACGCGGTGCTGCTCCAGCTCCGCGTCGGCGGCCAGGCGGCCCGCAACCAGGACGAGACCTGGCCGCTGGAGTGCGGCTGCATCGGCCAGGAGACCACCGGCGCCGGCGGCCTGGCCAAGGCGCTGCGCACGGTCCCGGTCGTGCTCGACATCGCCGAGCGGATCCGCCGGGCCAACCCGGACGCCTGGATCGTCGACTTCACCAACCCGGTCGGCATCGTCACCCGCGCCCTGCAGAACGCCGGCCACAAGGCCGTCGGCCTGTGCAACGTCGCCATCGGCTTCCAGCGGAAGTTCGCCGGACTGCTCGGCGTCGTCCCCGAGCGGATCCGGCTCGACCACGTGGGCCTGAACCACCTCACCTGGGAACGCGGGGTGCACCTGCTCGACGCCCCCGGCTCGGCCACCGGCCGCGACGTGCTGCCGGAGCTGCTGGAGAACTTCGGCCCGACCATCGCCGAGGACCTGGAGCTGCCGCTGGACGTGGTCCGCGACCTGGCCGTGGTCCCCTCCTACTACCTCCGCTACTTCTACGAGCACAACCGGGTGGTCGAGGAGCAGAAGGTCAAGGGCTCGCGCGCCTCCCAGGTCGCCGAGATCGAGCGCCGACTGCTGGAGATGTACGGCGACCCGACCCTGGACGAGAAGCCCGAGCTGCTCGCCGAGCGCGGCGGGGCGTTCTACTCCGAGGCCGCCGTCAACCTGGTCGCCTCGCTGCTGGGCACCGGCGCCGCGGCCGGCGACATCCAGGTCGTCAACGTCAGCAACAACGGCACCCTGCCCTTCCTGCCGGACGACGCGGTGATCGAGGTCCCGGCCGTGGTCGACGCCACCGGCGCGAAACCGCTGCCGGTGCCCACCGTCGAGCCGCTGTACGCCGGGTTGATCGCGCATGTCACCGGCTACGAGCAACTCGCCCTGGAGGCGGCCCTGCACGGCGGCCGGAACCGGGTCTTCCGGGCCCTGCTGGCGCACCCGCTGGTCGGCCGGATCGACCTCGCCAATGAACTGACGGACCGTCTGATCGCCCACAACCACGAGCACCTCGCATGGGCGTGACCGAGCAGGAGAGGCGGTCCTGCGCCGTGCCGCAGCCCTCCGAGTCGGAGCCCACCGCGCCCCCGGCCGACGGCCCGCTCGGCTCCGGCAGTGTCGGCGCCGTCGGCCGGGAGCTGGTGCCGGGCGTGCTCGCCATCGACGGTGGCAACAGCAAGACCGACGTCGCGCTGCTGACCGCCGAGGGCCAGGTCCTGGGCACCGCCCGGGGCGGCGGCTTCACCCCGCACAGCACCGGCGTCGAGGCGGCCGTCGCCGGACTGGAGCCGCTGATCAGGGCGGCGGCCGACGACGCCGGACTCGACCTCACGGCCGGGCTCGGCCCGCTGGCCACCCATGTCTCCGCCTGCCTGGCCGGGGCGGACCTGCCGGTCGAGGAGCGGCGGCTGCAGGACGCGATCGCGGCCCACGGCTGGGCCCGGACCGTCGTGGTCGCCAACGACACCTTCGCGCTGCTGCGTTCGGGCACCGACGCCCCGCGCGGCGTGGCCGTCGTCTGCGGAGCCGGCATCAACTGCGCCGGCCTGCTGCCCGACGGCCGCACAGCACGCTTCCCGGCCCTGGGAACACTCACCGGGGACTGGGGGGGCGGCGGCGGACTGGCCGACGCGGTCATGTTCGCCGGCGTCCGGGCGGAGGACGGGCGCGGTCCGCACACCGCGCTCGCCTCCGCCGCGGCCGAGCACTTCGGGCTGCCGAGCATCGGCGCAGTGGCCGAGGCCGTGCACTTCGGCTCGCTGCCGGAGATCCGGCTGCACGAGCTGGCGCCGGTACTGTTCGCGGTCGCCGAGGCCGGCGACCGGGTCGCACTGGAGCTGGTCGACCGCCAGGCCGAGGAGATCGTCTCGATGGCGCTGGTGGCACTGCGCCGGCTCGACCTGCTGGACACCCCGGTGGACGTGGTCCTGGGCGGCGGCGTGATCGCCGCCCGGCAGCCGCTGCTGCTGGACCGCATCAACGCCCGCCTCGCGGCGGACGCCCCCCTGGCCGTGCCGCGGATCGTGACCACCCCGCCGGTGGTCGGCGCGGCGCTGCTGGGACTGGACCACCTGGCGGCGACGGGGCGCGGGAGCGCGCCCGGCGCGCAGGAGCGCCTGCGGGCCTCGTATCCGCACAGGCGGGGCGCGCGAACCGCTTGAGGGGGCGGAACGCGCACCGTGGCCCGGCGGGGACTCCCCGCCGGGCCACGGTCTGTGACGGGGGCTCAGTTCGCCCAGGGCGGGGAGATCAGCGTGCCGTCGGCCGTCTCCGCGGTCAGCCCGACGCTGGTGGCGACCCACATGGTGGCCTGCACCCCGGAGACGTTGTCCACCCGGAGCGTCGCCCCGGCCGGGACGATGGCGACGTCCCCGGCGATCAGGTCGGCGGCCTCGCCGTCCACGGTGAGCCGCAGCCCGCCGGTCAGCAGGTGCACGATCTCCTCGCGGCTGACGGTGTGCGGGACGCCGGTGGTGCCGGCCGGGATCTCGGTGCGCCAGGCACTGAGCTCCTTGCTGCCGCTGGCGGGATTGGCATAGGCGACGAAGCGGGCGCCGTGGATCTCATGGGTGACGGCATCGGCGCTGCGGACGAAGGGCATGACGGTCTCCTCGGATCGGATGGTCAAGCTGCTTGACCTCTTGAGAACAGTCAAGCTGCTTGCCCTTTTATAGTCAAGCCGCTTGTCGATATCTGGCAGACTGGTCCCATGGACCGCCCCAGCACCCCCGTCTCCCCCGACCTGTTGGCCGCCGACGCCCGCGCCCTGCCCGCACTGCTGCTCGCGCTCTCCGGCGAGCTGGTCGCGGGCATCCAGGCCGGCGTCGAGGCGCACGGCTTCGACGACATCCGACCCGCGCACGGCTACGCCTTCGCCCGGCTCGCGCCGCACGGCGCGACCGTCGGCGAGCTGGCCGAGCACCTGGGCGTCACCAAACAGGCCGCCAGCCAGCTGGTCGAGGAACTGGTCCGCAAGGGATACGTCGAACGCCACCCGCACCCGGGGGACGCCCGCGCCCGGCTGGTGGTGCTGACCGAGCGCGGCTGGGCCTGCACCCGAGCGGCCGACGCCGCGGCGGCCGACACCGTCCGCCCCTGGATCGCCGCCCTCGGCCCCGAGCGCTTCCACACACTCTGCGCCGACCTGGCCCGGCTCGCCCCGCGCGGCCCGATCCGCCCGACCTGGTGACGACCCGCTCCTACCCGAATCCTCTGGAGCCCTCGTCCGGCTGACGCCGCCCGCCCGGCCCCCACGTCACAACCGCGTCGCGAAAGTCCAAGATCGGCTCAAGTCAGGTGTGGATGGCAGTGGTGACGGCCATACTGCTCCCCTAAGGCTTGGCACGGCCGGGGGAAGGGGCTGACACATGACGACGCCGGGACAGAACGGTGGGCAGGGGTGGGGGCCGCCATCGGGCTCCTTCGGCCCGCCGCCTGGCACACCGCAGCGTCGGACGCAGCCGCTCTCCAGGCCCGGGCGGGCGCCCGGGGCGGTCGCGGTGGCCCCGCGCCCCGCGGGCCCGGAGCCGCAGGGCGTCGGCACCGGTGTCAGTGGCGGCGCCGGCCGCGGTAACGGTGTCGCCCGCTGGGTCTCCCGGACGCCGACCCGTCGGCTGTGGTCGGTCGGCTCCGGTCTGGCCGTCCTCGCGCTGCTGTTCGGCGTGCTGACATACATTCAGGTGGACCAGCGGACCAGCGCCGCGACCAGTGTGGTCGAGCACAGCCAGCCGCTCAGCGACGACGCCGCACAGATCTTCCGCACCCTCGCGGACGCCGACACCACCGCCGCCACCGGCTTCCTGCAGGCCGGGAACGAGACGGCGGCGATCCGCACCCAGTACAACAACGACATCGCCACCGCCTCGACGCTGCTCGCGCAGGCCGCCGCCAGCGCCTCCAGCAACGACCCCGGGCAGCACCAGATCCAGCTGCTGAGCTCCCAGCTGCCGACCTACACCGACCTGGTGGGCGTGGCCGGGGCGGACGACCGGGTGGGCTACCCGCTCGGCGGCGCCTATCTGCGCTACGCCTCGGGCCAGATGCAGAACACCATGCTGGCCGAGGCGCAGACGCTCTACCAGACGGAGACCGACCGGCTGCACCAGGACTACGGCAACGCCCGCTCGCTGCCCTGGGCCGCCATCGTGCTCGGGCTGGTGCTGCTGGTGGCGCTGGTCCGGGCGCAGCTGCGGCTCTACCGGGACACCAACCGGGTCTTCAACGTGGGCCTGGTGCTGTCCTCGGCCGCCGTGGTGCTCGCCCTGGGCTGGCTGACGGCCGCGCAGAGCGTGGCCGCCTCGGACCTCGGCCAGAGCGACTCCCGGGGCTCGGCGCCGCTCCAGGTGCTGAACGAGGCGCAGATCAAGGCCCTCCAGTGCCGGGGCGCGGAGAACCTCAACCTGGTGGCCCGGGGTTCGACCGACAGCTACGAGACCACCTGGGGCATCGTCAGCAACCAACTCGCGGGCAAGGGCGGCCTGCTGACCCAGGCTCTGACGATGACCTCCGCCGACAGCGGTGCCCAGGGCTCGGTCGCCGCCGCCCAGGCCGACTTCGGCACCTGGCAGCAGCGCCACGACACCGCGATGAACGCCAACAACGCCGGTAACTACGACACCGCCGTGGCGGAGACCATCGGCACCCCCGGCGGCTCCTCCACGCAGACCACCAACGCGGCCTTCGACGAGCTGGACGCCAACCTGAACAGCGCGATCGGGCACGAGCGGAGCAACTTCGACCAGCTCGCGGCCGACGGCCGGGCGGACACCGTCGGCCTCGCCGCCGGCGGCCTCGCACTCGCGGTGCTGGCGGCGTTCGCCGCCCTCTGGGGCATCAACCGACGTGCTGCGGAGTACCGGTGAGGCGGCGGGCCCCCGAGGACGGGGCGACGGCGGACAGCACAGCAGCGAGCACGGGAAGAGCAGTAAGCACGGGAAGAACGGACGGAGCGGGGGAGGCAGAGGTGGCAGGCGCAGCGGACCGGGCCCGGAGGGTCCGGCTGACCGGACCGGTGAGGCTCGCGGCAGTGGCCGCGGCCGGGCTGCTGCTGGGCTCGGCGGCGCTCCCGGCCAGTCCCACGAGCCCCACCGCCGACCGAATGCCGGAGCGGGTGACCCTCGACGCCAAGCCGGCCCTGGCGCCGGCCGTGGCCGGCTGCACCGACGGCCCCGACGGCGGCAGCTCCGTGGTCAGCCTCACCCCGAGCACGGACGACTCCGGGCCCGACGTCCAACGGATCATCAAGCGCGGCAAGCTGATCGCCGGCATCGACACCAACAGCTACCTCTGGGGCTTCCGCGACCCCTCCACCGGGAACCTCGAAGGCTTCGACATCGACCTGGTCAAGGCCCTGGCCCAGTCGATCCTCGGCAGCTCCGACGACGTGGAGTTCCTCTCGGTGCCGACCGCCGACCGGATCTCGGCCCTGCAGAGCGGCGAGGTCGACGTGGTGGTGCGGACCATGACCATCAGCTGCGCCCGCGAGCAGCAGGTGGCCTTCTCCTCGCCCTACTACCTCGCCGGGCAGGAGGTGCTGGTCCCGAAGTCGTCCTCCATCACGGGCTACAACAGCACGCTGGCGGGAAAGAAGGTCTGTGCGGCGACCGGATCCACGGCCGTCGACAACTTCCTGGACCAGGACAAGAAGGGATCGAGCGTCGTCCAGGTCGAGAACCAGCTGGACTGCCTGGTCCTGATGCAGTTGGGCCTGGTGGACGCCACGATCACCGACAATGCGCTGGGCGCCGGACAGGCCGCCCAGGACCCGACCATCCACCTGGTGGGCGGCCTGATGGACAAGGAGTACTACGGGGTGGCGATGAAGCTGGGCGCGGACGACCTGGTCCGCCGGGTCAACGCGGTGCTCCAGACCTACCTGGCCACCCAGTGGAACGCCGAGTACAACGAGTGGCTGAAGCCGGTGGGCCCGAACCCGGGACCGCCGCCGGTGACCTACGCGGGCTGAGCCGGGCGTCAAGATCTCGACAGGGCGGGTACCCGGTCTGCCAAGGGCGCTAAGGGTCTGACAATCTGACTACCGGCATCGACCGGGACGACGGGGGCAGGGCGAGCGAATGGCAGAAGGATGGCGCTGACGGGACCGGGTGGCTCGATGACCCGGGAGGAGGTCGACCGGGCGCTCGCACGCCTCGGCGCGGAGCGCGAAGCGGTCGAGGCGTCGCTGCTGGCCCTGCAGGACCACCCCGGCTGCCGGCTGCTCCAGGGCGCTGCGCTGACCGGTCGGACCAAGGAGCGCTGGGACCAGGCCGAACCGGGCCTCAGCCTGCTCTGGTCGATGTTCGACACCTACACCGAGGCGCTGGCCGCCGCCCGCGCGGTCCGCTCCCGCCGGGTCCGCCCCAACCAGGCCGAGCTCTACGAGCTGACCGAGCTGCTGCGCGGCAGCGGGGTGACCGTCTCGGCGGTCCGCGCCGTCAACGGCGGGATCAGCCTGACCGGCGGGGCCCGGCTGAGCGAGCAGGTCAGCCTGACCGAGCTGGTCGAGCGGATGAACACCTGGTACGCCCGGATCATCGAGACCGCCTCGGCGGCCGACGCGGTCTGGTCCGCCCTGCCTGCCCGGATCGACCTGCTGCTGGCCGAGCTGGGCCGGGTCCAGGCGCTGGCCAGGTCGGTGGGGATCCACCCCGGCGAGCACCCGGCCGGGGACACCCTCCAGGAGATGGAGCGCGAACTCTCCTCGCTGCGGACCGAGGTGATCGCCGATCCGCTGGCGTTCTGGACTCCCAGGCCCAGCGGCCACAGCGGCCCCGGCGGCGCGGTGGCCGGGACGGTCGACACCGGCCGCTACGACCGCTCCGCCCGGGCGCTGGACGACCTCCGGCTGGAGCTCCAGGACCTGACCCGGCTCCGGGACGAGGCCGACGAGCGGCTGGAGGGCGTGAGCGACATCCTGGCCCGCGCCGACGCCACCCTGGCCGAGGCCCGCCGGGCCCGCGGCGAGGTGCTGGCGAAGATCGCCGCGACGGAGGTCCCGGCGGTGCCGGGCCCGGCCAGCGCGATGCGCGAACGGCTGGCGCAGGCCGACCAGTTGCGTCGGCACGGCCAGTGGCACCGGCTGGCTCCGCTGCTGGACACCCTGGAGGGCGCGGCGCAGCGGGAACTCCTGCGGGCCAGGGAGTCGTTGACGGCGGTGACCGCGCCGCTGGCGATGCGCGCCGAACTGCGCGGTCGCCTGGACGCGTACAAGGCGATGGGCGCCCGGCTGGGCGTCTCCGAGGACCCGGAACTGATCGAGCGATACGACCAGGCACGGCGGATGCTCTGGAGCGCGCCCTGCGACCTGCGCGCGGCGGAGCACGCGGTCCAGCGCTACCAGCAGGGCCTGCGGCCCGCCGCCGGCCAGCAGCAGGAACAGCAGTACCAGAGCAACCGACAGAACGGGCCGGTGGACGGCCGCCCTTACGGGGTTTGAGGGGGATGACAGCAATGACGGGCACACCGTGCACCAGGCCGGACTGCACCGGCGGGGTGATCGACGCCGACGGGTACTGCACCGAGTGCGGCCTCGCGCCGGCGGCGCCGGCACCGGTCCGGGCCGCGACGTCGGCCGCGGCAGCGGCACCGGCGGCGGCCGGGCCGGGGGCGCCGTGCACCAGGCCGGGATGCAGCGGCGGCGTGATCGACGCCGACGGCTACTGCTCCGAGTGCGGGCTCGCGCCGCTCCCGGTGGCGGCCTCCACCTCGGCCGGGACCTCAGTCGGGACCTCGACCGGGACCTCGGCCGGCAGCTCGCGGTCCTCCTCGCGCTCTTCCTCCCGCTCGATGTCCGGGCGGTCGCGCTCGTCCCGGGGCGGCACCCGGGGCACCTCGGTCTCGGTGCGCAGCACCCGGGGCAGCACCAGCCAGGCGAGCCGGGGAAGGCTGGGCGCCGGGCTGGTGACGGTGCCCCCGATCCCGCGTCCCGACCCGCGCTCGATGGTGCTGCTGAACCCCGAGGTGCCCGAGCGCAAACGGTTCTGCAGCAGCTGCGAGGCCCCGGTCGGCCGTGCCCGCAACGGCAACCCGGGCCGTCCCGAGGGCTTCTGCAGCAAGTGCCGGACCGAGTACTCGTTCTCGCCGAAGCTCTTCGCGGGCGACGTGGTCGGCGGCCAGTACGAGGTGGTGGGCTGCCTGGCCCACGGCGGCCTCGGCTGGATCTACCTCGGCATCGACCGCCGGGTCAACGACAAGTGGGTGGTCCTCAAGGGCCTGCTGGACACCGGTGACGAGGAGGCGCTGCAGGTCGCCATCGCCGAGCGCCGCTACCTGGCCGAGGTCGACCACCCGAACATCGTCCGCATCATCAACTTCGTCGAGCACCCGGACCTGCGCAAGGGCACCACCGACGGCTACATCGTGATGGAGTACGTCGGCGGCAAGTCGCTGAAGGACATCGCCGACGCCCGGCGCGGCCCGGACGGGCGGCGTGAGCCGCTGCCGGTGGAGCAGGCCATCGCCTATGCGCTGGAGGCCCTGCCCGCGCTCGGCTACCTGCACAGCCACGGCCTGATCTACTGCGACTTCAAGCTGGACAACGTGATCCAGTCCGAGGACCAGCTCAAGATCATCGACATGGGCGCGGTCCGCCGCCAGGACGACGACGGCGCGATCTACGGCACCATCGGGTACCAGGCCCCGGAGATCGCCACCGACGGCGTCTCCCCCGCCTCCGACCTCTACACCGTCGCCCGCTCGCTGGCCGTCATGACCTTCGACTTCCAGGGCTACTCGACGGTCTACCGGGACACCCTGCCGGGCCCGGAGGACATCGAGGTCTTCGCCCAGTACGAGTCCTTCTACCGGCTGCTGGTCCGGGCCACCGACCCGGACCCGGACAAGCGCTTCTCCTCCGCGCAGGAGATGGCGGACCAGCTCACCGGCGTGCTGCGGGAGATCCTGGCGCTCCAGGACGGCGATCAGCGCCCGGCGCTGTCCACCCTGTTCGGCCCGGAGCTGCGGGTCGTCGACACCGAGCTGGTCGGCCCGGCCGGCTTCGACACCCCGCCCTCCGGCAACCGGGCCGGACGCCGCGCCGCCAGGGCGGCCGGCGGCGCACCGGTGCCGACCCAGCGTCCGGGCGGCGGCTTCGGCCCGCCGACCCTGCCGTCCACCACCGGCCGGACCGGACGCCACCCCACCCTGTCCGGCGTCCCGGCGATCTCGCCGGACGCACTGGCCGCCGCCGCGCCCACGGTGCTGCCGCTGGCCACCCGTCCGGCCGCGCTGGCGCTGCCGGTGCCGCGGATCGACCCGGGCGACCCCAACGCCGGCTTCCTGGCCGCGCTGATGGCCACCGCGCCCAGCGACGTCATCTCGGCGCTGCGCTCGGCCCCGCTCAACTCGGTGGAGCTGCGGCTGCGCGAGCTGCGGGCGCTGATCGAGACCGGCGACCTGCCAGCGGTGGACGCCGCGCTGGCCGCGCTCTCGGTCGACCACCCCGACGACTGGCGGGTGGTCTGGTACCGGGGCCTGGCGGCGCTGGTCGCCTCCGGTACCCCCAGCGGCCCCGAGCCGCGCGCGGCGGCGGGGGCGGCGGCCGACGCCTTCGACGCCGTCTACGACGCCTTCCCCGGCGAGGCCGCGCCCAAGCTGGCGCTCGGCATCTGCGCCGAGGCGCTGGGCGAGCGCGAGGACGCCGCCGAGTTCTACCGGCTGGTCTGGACGACCGACCGGGCCTACGTCAGCGCCGCCTTCGGCCTGGCCCGGGTCCGGCTGGCCTCCGGCGACCGGGTCGGTGCGGTGCAGGCGCTGGAGTCGGTGCCGGAGACCTCCAACCACTACGTCGCGGCCCGGGTCGCCGCGGTCCGCGCCCGGCTGCGCGACCGCGCCCCCGGCGAGGCGCTGCGGGCCGACCTGGACGCCTGCTCCAACCAGCTCACCGGGCTCGGCCTGGACGCCCGGCGGCGCGAGGAGCTCTCCGCCGAGGTGCTGGGCAAAGCACTCGGCTGGGTGATCTCCGGACGTCCGGACGGCGCGGCGGGCGCAGGCCCGGTCATGCTGCTGGGGCATCCCGCGCAGGAGCGGGAACTGCGGTTCGCCCTGGAGCAGTCGTACCGAGTACTTGCGCGTCTCGCGGAACAGCCCGAGAAGCGCATCGAGTGGGTGGAGCGGGCGAACCGCACCCGGCCCAGGACGTGGGTGTAAGCAGGCATGGACCAGTTGACCCTTTCCTGTCCCAGCTGCGCGCAGCCCGTGGGTGAGAGCGACCGCTTCTGCGAGAACTGCGGGATCGACCTGCTCGCCGCGGACCCGGCCGCTCCGGCGGCTGCCTCGGCGGCGGCTGCCGCGGCGGTGGAGGACCCGCTGGCCGGCGACCCGCGCGCCGGGATCGTCCAGCCGGCGCTGCCGCCGGTGCCGCCGCACTCCCCGGGCGCCACCGGGGACTTCGTCCTGGCCGCCCCGGCCCGGCTGCTGGTCAGCGAGGCCGAGCAGGCCGAGCAGGCCGGACCGACCGGGCCGACCGGGGCCGCGGAGGACCCCTGGGGCGAGCCCGAGCACGACCCGACCGAGGTCGTCCCGGTGATCGACCCCGACGCGGGACCGGTCTGCCCCGGCTGCGGCGCGCAGCGCTTCGACGCCGACGGCTACTGCGAGGCCTGCGGGCGCGCGCAGCCGCGCCCGCGCGACCACCAGGAGCGCGCGCTCGCGGGCGTGTGCGGGGTGAGCGACCGGGGCCACCGGCACCACCGCAACGAGGACGCCTTCGCGGTCGCCGCGACCTCGCGTCCCGGCGGCGTGCCGGCCGTGGTGGCGGTCGTCTGCGACGGCGTCTCCTCGGCGACCCGTCCCGACGAGGCGTCACAGGCCGCCGCCGACACGGCCAGTGAGTACCTGCTGGAGTCGCTGGAGTCCGGCTCCGACCCCAAGTCGGCGATGCATGCGGCGATCATGGCCGCCGCCGACCGGGTCGAGCGGCTGGCGAGCGAGGGACCGCTGGAGCCCAGCCGCAACTCGCCCGCCTGCACCATCGTCAGCGCCGTCGCCTCCGAGGGCGAGGTCACCGTCGGCTGGGTCGGCGACAGCCGCGCCTACTGGTTCCCGGACGACCGGTCCGGATCCGAACGGCTGACCCTGGACGACTCCTGGGCGGCCCGGATGGTCGAGGCCGGGCTGATGGGCGAGGCCGAGGCCTACGCCGACCCGCGCGCCCACGCCATCACCGGGTGGCTCGGCGCCGACGCGGTCGAGGTCGAGCCGCACACCGTGGTCTTCACCCCCGCCGTCCCCGGCGTCATCCTGGTCTGCACCGACGGCCTGTGGAACTACGAGGAGTCGGCCCCGGCCCTCGCCGCCGTCGTCCCGGCCGACGCCCGCAGCCAACCGCTGCGCGCCGCCCAGGAGCTGGTCAGGTTCGCCTGCGCACGCGGCGGGCACGACAACATCACTGTCGCCGTCCTGCCCTGCAACCCCGCTGTCCCGCCCGCCGGTTCACCGGCGCACGCCTACGCCCAGAACCAGGAGAGCTGAATCATGGCCAGGCTCACCAAGTCCAACCTGCCCCAGTTCGCCGTCGACATCTTCCAGAACGAGTACCTGGCAGAGGGTGCACGCGAGGTCAACGCCATCGTCACGGTGACCGCGACCGGCGGCGGGACCAGTGCCCGGGTCGACAACCGGGCCAACGCCTTCGCCGACGGACCCGATGCCGCCGTGGTCGTCATGGTCGACTGCTCCGGTTCGATGGACTACCCCTCGGCGAAGATCCACGCCGCCCGCGAAGCCACCGCCGCCGCGATCGACGCGGTCCGCGACGGGGTCGCCTTCGCGGTGGTCGCCGGCACGCACGAGGCCAAGGAGGTCTACCCGGGCAGCGGGCAGCTCGCGGTCTCGCAGCCGGGCACCCGCGAGGAGGCCAAGCAGTCGCTGCGCCGGCTCACGCCCGGCGGCGGCACCGCCATCGGCACCTGGCTGGCCAAGGCCGACCAGCTGTTCCTCTCCCGCCGCGACATCTCCATCCGGCACGGCATCCTGCTCACCGACGGCCGCAACGAGCACGAGAAGCCGGCCGACCTCCAGCGCACCCTGGACCGGGTGCAGGGCCACTTCACCGCCGACTGCCGCGGCGTCGGCACCGACTGGGAGGTCGAGGAGCTGCGCCGGATCGCCTCCGCGCTGCTCGGCACGGTCGACATCGTCGCCGACCCGGCCGGCCTGGCCGACGACTTCCGGGCGATGATGGAGCACGCCATGGGCAAGGAGGTCGCGGACGTCGCCCTGCGGGTGTGGACGCCGGCCAATGCCACGGTGAAGTTCGTCAAGCAGGTCGCCCCGGCGGTGGAGGACCTGAGCGGGCGGAGGAAGGAGTCCGGGCCGCGGGCCGGAGACTACCCGACCGGGTCGTGGGGCGACGAGAGCCGCGACTACCACGTCTGCATCGAGGTGCCGTCCGCCGCCGTCGGCAGCGAGATGCTGGCCGGCCGGATCAGCCTGGTCGTCCCGCAGCCGGACGGCGGCACCGAGGTGCTGTCCCAGGGCCTGGTCAAGGCCGTGTGGACGGACGACCTGGCCGCCTCCACCAAGATCAGCCCCCAGGTCGCGCACTACACCGGCCAGGCGGACCTCGCGGTCGCCATCCAGGAGGGCCTGGAGGCGCACCGGCGCGGTGACGTGGACAACGCGACCTCCAAGCTGGGCCGGGCCGTGCAGCTCGCCCACGCCTCCGGCAACGAGGACACCTTCAAGCTGCTGGCGAAGGTGGTCGACGTGGTCGACGCGAAGGAAGGTACCGTTCGATTCCGTAAGAACGTGAGCGAGGCGGACTCGATGACCCTCGAGACCCGCTCGACCAAGACCGTCCGCGTCAAGAAATAGCGCACCGACACCGCCGTACCGCGCACCCGACCGAGAACAGCGGCAGCCACGGGCCACTCCGGCCTGTGGCTGCCGCACCCACGAGCCAGAGGGGGGCTCCCCATGCCGATCTGTCCGCAGGGCCACGATTCGCCGACGTCCGACTACTGCGACTACTGCGGCTGGCCCATGTCCGCCCCTGGGCAGCAGTCGCAGCAGCAACAGCCTCAGCAACCGCAGCAGCCGTACCAGCAGCATCCGCCGAGCACGGCGGGGCTGGTGATGTGCCCGATCTGCAGCACCCCGCAGACCGAGCGCTACTGCGAGGAGTGCGGCTTCGACTACGACCTCGCCTCGCCCTCGCGCCGGGTCCAGCCGCCCGCCCCCGCACCGGCGCCGGCGCCGGTCCAGGCGGCTCCGCCGCAGCAGCAGCAACAGCCCCCGGCGTTCCCGGGCTACCCGGCGTCCCAGCAGCAGCCCCCGCAGCAACAGCAGCCCTACCAGCCGCAGCCGCGCTACGAGCAGCAGCCCCCGCAGCAGCAGGCCTACCCGCCGCCGCAGCAGGAGCAGGCCCCGCCGCCGCAGCCGCAGGCGCCGCAGCCCTCGCCGCCGTACGGCGTGCCGGCCGGGACCTATGGCGGGGTCACCTACTCGACCGGCGAGACCAGCGGCGGCTTCAGCACCGACTTCATGCTGCAGCCCCCGGGCGGGGAGTCGGACCCGATGCTGAAGCAGCCGCAGGCGCCGGGCCGCGGCACCTGGGTCGCCGTGGTGGCCGCCGACCGCGCGTACTTCGACGACATGATGGCGCGCAGCGGCCCGGACGCCGCCGGGCTGTACTTCCCGCCGTACACGCCGGAGCGGCGGGTGCCGATGACCGGGCGCGGGCAGCTCCGCATCGGCCGCCGCAGCCACCAGCGCGGCACCGTGCCGGAGATCGACCTGTCGATCGCCCCGGAGGACCCCGGAGCCTCGCACCAGCACGCCCTGCTCCAGGAGCAGCCGGACGGCGGCTGGGTGGTGATCGACCAGGACTCCACCAACGGGACCACCCTGAACGGCGCCCCGGACCCGCTCGACGCCCACCAGCCGGTCCCGCTCAAGGACGGCGACCGGATCCACATCGGCGCCTGGACCACGGTAACGGTCCACCGCTCCTGACCCGTCTCCCGCTGTCGCAGGCCGTCCACCGCGAAGTCGGTGGGCGGCTTGCGGCCGTCTGAGACCATGGAGGCGTGGACCAGATCAAGCGCGGGACCCTGCAGACCGAGACCTTCTACGAGCAGGTCGGCGGTGAGCCGACGTTCCGCCGCCTGGTGCACGCCTTCTACCGAGGGGTAGCCGCCGATCCCGTGCTGCGGCCGATGTACCCGGAGCAGGACCTCGGCCCGGCCGAGGAGCGGCTGGCGCTGTTCCTGATGCAGTACTGGGGCGGCCCGCGTACCTACAGTGAGCAGCGGGGCCACCCCCGGCTGCGGATGCGGCACGCGCCGTTCACCGTGGACCGGGCCGCGCACGACGCCTGGCTGCGCCATATGTCCGCCGCCGTGGACGAGTTGGGGCTTGCTCCGGAGCTCGACGCGCAGCTCAGGGACTATCT
Organism: uncultured Actinomycetota bacterium; assembly: GCA_963743515.1. Classification (GTDB taxonomy): domain Bacteria; phylum Actinomycetota; class Actinomycetes; order Streptomycetales; family Streptomycetaceae; genus Streptacidiphilus. The sequence continues at coordinate 423,346 of CAVUQN010000013.1, read as the reverse complement.
GACCTATGCCGCCGCCTCCATGGTGAACAGTCCGGACGCCTGAGTCGCCGTCACTTAATTCTCGAAGAACCTTCCGCCACCACTCACCTCCGTGACAGGATCACCCGCAAGCCGGGCGAGCGCCGGCGTCACGGGGGCACCGGGGGGATCGGATGGGCGGCTTCGTCCTGCTACGGCTGCGGGCGCACCGGCTGCTGGTCACCGCCGCCCTGTTGACCATGGTGCTGACCGTGGGCATCCTCTCCGCCCTGATCGGTTACAGCTCCGCGATCGACAACGCCGGGGTCCAGCGGGCACTGCAGTCCGCCGACGCCGCACAGACCACCCTCGACGTCTCCGCCTCGCCCGCCGCCGGCACCGCCGCCGCGGTCGACCGGAGCGTCCGGCGCTACGCCGCCCAGGCCTTCGGCGGGCTGCCGGTCGACGTCGACTCCAGCACCGTCTCCGACACCTTCGGGCTGCCCTGGGCCTCCGCGGCCGCCGCCGCACTCGCCGCGCGCACCGGCGGGAACCCCGACCTGACCATGCTGGCCACCCTCGACCACAGCAAACTGACCTTGCTGCACGGAAGTTGGCCGGGACCGGTGGCCGCCGGACAGCCGGTGCCGGTCGCCGTCCCGGTCGCCGCCGGGAGCCGACTGCCCGCCGTCGGCGGCGTGCTGACCATCCAGGACCGCGACAGCGAGAGCGAGCTGCGGATCCGGGTGGTCGGCGTCTACGCGCCGAGGAACAGCGCCGACCCGTACTGGCAGCTGGACACACTGGGCGGCTCCGGCATCCAGCGGGTCGGCTTCACCACCTACGGCCCGCTGCTGGTCGACTCCCGCGCCTTCACCAGCGGCGCAGTCTCCGTGCAGACCGTGGCCTGGGTCGCCACCGCCGACTTCAGCGGTATCACCCTGAGCCGCGCCGACGCCCTCTCCGGAACGGTCAGCGACACGATCGCGGCGGTCGACGCCGACGGCTCACTCGGCGCGCAGACCTCCGCGACCAGTGGACTCCCGGCGCTACTGCCCTCGGTGGACCAGGCCGTCGCCGTCTCCCGGAGCTCACTGCTGGTCGGCGCGGTGCAGTTGGCGCTGCTGGCGCTGTTCGCGATCCTGCTGGTGTCCCGGCTGATCAACGACGCCCACGTCGGCGAGAACACCCTGTTGCAGGCGCGCGGCGCGGCCCCGGGCCGGCTGGCCGCCCTCGGCGCCGCCGAGGCGGCGCTGCTCACCCTGCCCGCGCTGGGCGCCGCGGTGCTGCTGGCCGGGCCGCTGGTCGGACTGCTCGCCGCACACGGCCCGACGGCCACCGCCGGGATCCGGATCGGCACCCTGCCGCTGGGGCCGGTGCTGCTGACCGCCGCCGTCGGCAGCCTGAGCTGCCTGCTGCTCCTGCTGCAGCCCTCGCTGCGCCGCTCCTCGCTGAGCGCCCGCGCCCCCGGCGCCTCCCGGACCGGCGCCCGGGCCGGTGCCCGGCTGCTCCGCCGGATCCCGGCCGGACTGCTCCGGACCGGCGGCGACCTGGTGCTGCTGGGCCTGGCCGCAGCCGCCTACTGGCAGCTCCGGAACAACAGCGGCACCGGCAGCAGCGGGATCGACCCGTTCCTGGTCGCCGCCCCGACGCTGGCGCTGTGCGCCGGGGCGACCCTGGCCATGCGGCTGCTGCCGCCGCTGGCCGGGCTCGCCGAGCGGTTCGCCGCCAGGGGGCAGGCGCTCTCGGGGGCGCTGGCCGGCTGGCAGTTGGCCCGACGGCCGCAGCAGATCGGTGCGCCGGTGATGCTGCTGGTGCTCGCCGTCGCCATGGGCACCCTGGCGGTCGGCCAGAACAGCAGCATCAGCCGGTCGCAGAGCGACCGGGCGACCTTCGCCGTCCCGGCCGACCTCACCGTCACCGGGGCGGACTCCCCCGCCTTCGGCCAGGGTGCCGGCTACGGCTCCATCCCCGGAGTCACCGGCGCCGTGCCGGTGCTCCGCGAGCCGCTGCCCTCGCTCGGGCAGAACCAGGGAGCAGCCCCCGGCCTGCTGCTCGCCACCGACACCCGCACCGAGAGCAGCGAGTACCCGCTGCGCAGCGACCTGGCCGGGACCTCCGTCCGCCGGCTCCTGGCCCCGCTCGCCCCCGCTGCCGAACCCGTCTCCGAGCTGGGCGTCCCGGTTCCGGGACACCCGCGCTACCTGGACTTCGACGTCAGCGACAGCGACGTCGCCGGGGCCCACGCACAGGACTCGCTGCTGGTCACCCTCACCGACCGATTCGGCGTGCCCTACGAGTTCACCGCGCTGCCGATCGACGCGGACGGCCGGACCCACACGCTGCGACTCGACCTCGACGCCGCGGCCGGCGCCCCGCTCGGCGCCCCCGCCTACCCGCTGACCATCAGTCAGCTGGCCTTCAATTACAACATCCCGCCCCAGCCGACGAGCCAGCAGACACTCGCCGTCCTCGGCGTCCACGCCATCCGGGCCGACGGCACGGCCCTCGCCCTGCCACCCGGGTTGGCGTGGCAGGCCGGGGTGAGCGATTCCGCCCCGCCCGGGACTGCGGCGCTGAGCAGCGCCTTCGTCGGCCCGGAGACCGGTGGCGGAATCGCCTCGGTGACGGTCCGCACCACCGGCGCCTCCATCGGCATCGTCGCCCTGGGCACCGTCGAACTGGCGCCCGCCGGCGGCGCTGGGCTGCCGACCAGCCTCCCGGCCGTGGTCACCACCGGCTTCCTGCAGCAGACCGGGGCCACCGTCGGACAGACCGTCAGCCTCGCCAGCGGAATGCCCTCGTTGCGGATCACCGCCGCCGTCCCCGAACTGCCCGGCAGCACCGCGGCCGACGGCGGAGTCGCGCTGGTCGACCTCAGCGCCTATGAGCGCTGGCTGACCGCTCAGCAGCTGCCCGCGCAACCCCCGACCGACTGGTGGCTCTCGGTCTCCCCGGACACCCCGCAGACCCAGGCCCGGGTCGCCGCCGCGCTCCGCGCCCGAGCCGACGACCCGACCGTGCAGGTCCGGGACGAGGTGCTGGCCGGGCTCCGCGACGACCCGCTCTCGGCCGGACCGCAGACGGCGCTGCTCGCGCTGGCGATCGTCGCGGCGCTGCTGGCCGCCGTCGGCTTCACGGTCAGCGCGGTCGGCGCGGTGCGCCGCCGGGCGGACGAGTCGGCGCTGCTCTTCGCGATCGGCGCGACCCGGCGGGAGCTGGCCAGGTCCACCGCCGTCGAGCTGGGCGTCCCGGTCCTGCTCAGCCTGGTCGTGGGCCTGCCGGTGGGAGTGCTGCTGACCCGGATCGTGGTCCCGCTGCTGGTGCTGACCTCGACCGGGACCAGGCCGGTGCCACCGGTGCTGGTCCAACTGCCGCTGCCGCAGCTGGGACTGCTGGTGGCCGCCGTCGCGGCGGTCCCGCTGCTGGTGGCCGGCCTCGCCGGACGCCTGGGTGGCCCGGCGACCACCGCCACGCTGCGCAGCCAGGAGGAGCAGTGAGAAGCACCGGTTCGGACCGCAGCGGCCAGGTCGCCTGGGTCAGGGTCCGGCTGCTCAGCAGCCCGGTGGCGACCGCCGCCCTGGCCGTCCTGGTGCTGGTCGCCTCGTTCCTGGCGGCGGCGCTGCCACTCACCATGGACCGCAACGACGACACCGGGCTGCAGCAGCAGCTCGCCGGGCTCCCGTCGTCCGCGACCTCGATCAACGCCACGGCCACGCCGATCACCGACGTAGCCGCGGAGAGCCAGGCGGCCATCGCGGGCCAGGTCGCGCTGAACGTTGTGGCCCCGGTCGGCCGGGCGCTGGCGTCCGGAGTCCCGGCACCGCTGACCCTCGTGCCGGGCCAGTCCTCCTACGGGGTGACCACGACCACGCCGGCCGTCGCCGGGGCGCTGCCCCGGATCGACCCGACCGAGGCGACCCAACTGGACCTGGTCGCCCAGGCCGACCCGGACCAGCACGCCACGCTGCTCCAGGGCAGCTGGCCGGTCGACCAGAGCCCGGCCGTGACACAGGAGGCGGCCGTCAGCGCCACCACCGCCGCCAAGCTGGGACTGCACGTGGGATCCGTGATCGGCGCCTCGCTCAACAACGGGCCGCTGAGCATCCGGATCGTCGGCGTCTACCGGCCCACCACGCCGACCGGACCCTACTGGACCGCGCAGCCCTACCTCACCGCCCCCGGCGTCGCCTACGCCCCTGGCGGCATCAACGGACCGCCGACGCCCTACTGGCACATATCGCTGCTGCTCTCCACCGACGGTGCCGAGGCGTTGTTGCCGCTGAACCCCCTCGAGCTGTACTGGCACCAACCGCTCAACACCCGCGCACTGCACGCCTACCAGATCGGCCCGGCGCTGACCGGGCTCGCCAGCCTGCTCGACGGCGCGCGGGCGCAGCACGTGTTCAACGTCTCCGAGACGGCCGGAGTGCCACCGCCGCAGCTGGGCGCGCAGCTGCCGACGCTGCTCACCGAGGTGCAGCTGCAACAGGCCGCGGTGGTACCGCTGCTGACGATCGGCGGGGCCGGGGCGGCCGGCAGCGCGGCCGCGGTGCTGCTGATGCTGGCCGTGCTCGCCGCCGAGCGCCGGGGCGAGGAGCTGCGGCTGCTCCGGGCCCGGGGCGTCTCGCTGCGCTGGCTCTTCGGCCGGCTGCTCGCCGAGACCGCCGCCGTCGGCGTGCCCGCCGCCGCCCTCGGCGCGGGAGCGGCGCTGCTGTTCCTGCCGGGCCCTCGGCCGGGGCCGTCGCTGGCCGCCGCCGGAGCCGTACTGCTGGTCACCGTCCTCGGGCTGCCGCTGCGCGCGGTGGTCCGGCACCGTCGGCCGTCCCCGGACAGCGACCGGGAGGAACTGGCCACCGCCCGTCCCGGCAAGGGCCGGCTGCTGCTGGAGCTGGGCGCGCTGGCTCTGGCCGCGCTCGCCGCCGTCGGCCTGCGGCTGCGCGGGACCTCGACCGGCGGCACGCTCGACCCGCTGGTCGCCCTTGCCCCGCCGCTGCTCGCCCTCGCCGCCGCGCTGCTGGTGGTCCGCTTCCTGCCGCTGCCGCTGCGGCGGCTCGGCCGGGCGCTGGGACGCGGCCGGGGCGCGGTCTCCTTCCTCGGTACCGCCCGGATCGGCCGGGCCGGCACCGGTGTCGCCGTGCTGCCGCTGCTGGCGCTGCTGCTGGCACTCAGCACCGCCGCCCTCGGCTCCACCGTCCTCGCCTCGGTCGACGCCGGGCGGGACCGGGCCGCGACGCTGGCGGTCGGCGGCGACACCAGGATCGACGGCAGCCCGCAGCTCGCCCCGGGCTTCGCGGCCGCGATCGCTGCCGTCCCCGGCGTCCAACGGCTGGTCACCCTCCGGGAGATGCCGCGGGTCACCGCACCCGTCACGGGCAATGTCGCGACCCCGCCGATCCTGACCGTGGTCGGCGTGGACCCGGCCCAGTACGCGGCCTACTCGAAGGCCGTCGGCATCGGCGCCTTCGACCCGGCGCTGCTCCAGGGCGCGGGCTCGACCGGCAAGGGCGCCGCGCCGATCATCACCAGCCCCGACGTCTTCGCCGTCTTCGGCAACAGCCCGTTCCAGATCAGCGTGACCACCGGCACCCTGGACGTCCGGATCGTGGGCACCCTGACCGGCACTCCGGGGATAGCCCCCGGCGGCTCCTTCGCGCTGCTGCCGCAGGCGGCCGAGCTGAGCCAGCTGGCCGTCAGCGTGCCGCCGACCCAGTACGCGCAGAACGTGGTGCTCACCCTCGACCACGCCAACCCGGCCAAGCTGGCCGCCGCGGCCGTCCGGGCCACCGGCGGCTTCTACGCCCCGGTCGGCATCCAGACCCGGGCCCAGGTGCTGGCGAGCCTGGCAACCACCCCGACCCAGCGGCTGGCCGAGCAGCTGTACCGGGCGACGGTGGCGGCGGCAGCGCTGTTCAGCTTGCTGGCGCTGGTGCTGTCGCTGGTCCAGGCCGCCCCCGGCCGGGCCGCGCTGCTCACCCGGCTGCGCACCATGGGGCTGACCCCGCGCCAGGGCTATGCGCTCAGCCTCACCGAGTCGCTGCCGCCGGTGCTGGTCTCCGCCGTCGCCGGAGCGCTGCTGACAGTGGGACTCACCGCGCTGCTCGGGCCTGCCCTGGACATCGGCGCGCTGATCGGGACCACCGTCCCGATCCCGCTCGCCACCCACGCGAACGCGCTGCTCACCCCCACCGCCCTGCTCGCGCTGCTGGCCGCCCTGGTCGTGCTGGCCGAGACGGCGCTGATCACCCGACGCCACATCAACACCGAACTACGAGCGGGGGACCGACGTTGAACACCACCGCCGAGGAACAGGACGGCCAGCCCACCCTGGACGAGCTGCGCGGACGCGTCGCCGACGCCCGGGCCCGCCCGGCCTACGGGCACGACGCGCTGATCGCCTGCGACCAACTGGTCCGGATCTTCGCCACCGACGACGTCGAGGTGCAGGCCCTCCAGGGGCTGGACCTGACGGTGACCGCCGGCGACCTGGTCGCCCTGGTCGGCGCCTCCGGCAGCGGCAAGTCCACCCTGCTGCAGATCCTGGCCGGGCTGGACGTCCCCACCGCCGGACGGGCCAGCGTGGCCGGCTGCGACCTGCTCGGGATGGGTGCCAAGGAGCGGCTGCGCTACCGCCGGGAGGTCGTCGGCTTCGTCTGGCAGCAGACCGCCCGCAACCTGCTGCCATTCCTGAGCGCCCGTCAGAACGTGCTGCTGCCGATGCAGTTGCGCGACCGCTCGGTGCGCGCTTCGCGCCGGGACCGGGCCGACCGGGCGGCCGAGCTGCTGGAGCTGCTGGGGGTCGGCCACTGCTCGGACCGCCGCCCGGCCCAGATGTCCGGCGGCGAGCAGCAACGGGTCGCCATCGCCGTCGCCCTCGCCAACAGCCCCTCGGTGGTCCTGGCCGACGAGCCCACCGGCGAGCTGGACTCGGACACCTCGCACCTGATCTTCGAGGCCTTCCGGACGATCAACCGCGAGCTCGGGGCGACCGTGGTGATCGTCACCCACGACCTGATGGTGGCCGGCGAGGTCCGCCGCACCGTGGCGATCCGCGACGGCCGGGCCGCCGCCGAGGTGCTCCGCGAACTGACCACCGACGAGCACGGCCAGGAGTCACTGGTCTCCCGCGAGTACGCCACCCTCGACCGCGTCGGACGGGTGCAGCTGCCCCGCGAGTTCCTGGCGGCGCTGGGCATGGAGCAGCGGGTGGGCGTCACCCTGGAGCCGGACCACCTCGGTGTCTGGCCGGAGCGCCAGGAGCCCGCTGCGGGCTGAACCGGCTCACCCTCACCAGAGGTGGGCGTTGACCGCGCGAGCCGACTCGGCCAGCTCGGGGCACTCCAGCACGGTGACCCCGGCCTGCTCCAGCAGTTCGATCCCCTGGCAGTCGGCGACGAACAGGGCGGGCTCCCGCCAGGCCAGCACCACCCGCGGGACGCCGGCCGCCAGCGCCAGCTGCGCGCAGGGCGTCGGCCGCGACGCCCTGCGGCTGCACGGCTCCAGGGTGGTGTAGAGGGTGGCGGTCCGCAGTCGGGGGTCGGCCGGGTCGATCTTGGCCAGCGCCGACTCCTCGGCGTGGACGGTGGCGTCGGTCTCCCGGGAGTAGCCGCGCGCCAGCTCGGTGCCGTCGGCGGCGACGACGACCGCGCCGACCGAGTAGGCGGTCTCCGAGGCGGGGCACTGCCGGGACAGCTCGATGGCGAGCGCGAGCCACCGACGGTCGTCCCCGGTCACCCGCGCGGCGTCCGGCTGCTCCGGCCCCTGCTTCTCGCGCACTCGGTAGTGCAGCAGTGCGATGTCGCCGACGGCGCTGGTGCCGACCAGCTCCATCCGGTGCAGCGCGTCCTGCGGGAAGCGGCCGGCGTTGACGAAGCGCGGGGCCTCGTCCGCGCCGACGAAGAAGGGCGCGACCGCGAGCCGGATCTCGTCCACCAGCCCGGAGGTGAGGAACAGGGTGTGGACGGCTCCCCCGCCCTCCACCATCAGCCGACGGACGCCGCGCGCGCCGAGGTCGTCCAGGACCGCCCCGGGGTCGAGCCCCTCGCCGGTGCCGACCACCTCGGCCAGCCCGGCCAGCCGCGCCGCCAGCCGATCCACCGCCGCGTCGGGCGCGTAGACGATTTTGGCGTGGCCGTCACCGTACTGCCAGAAGCGCAGCGCCGGATCGAGGTCGCCGCCGCCGGTCAGCACGATCCGCAGCGGCTGCTCGGGCAGTCCGGCGGCCCGGCGCTCGGCCTGCCGCTGCTCCGAGTTGACCAGCAGCCGCGGATTGTCGCTGCGCAGGGTGCCCGCGCCGATCAGCACCGCGTCGCTGTCGGCCCGCAGTTGGTCGACCCGGTCCAGGTCGGCCGGGTTGGAGAGCAGCAGCCGCTCGGGGGAGGTGTCGTCGATGTGCCCGTCGATGGACATGGCGACGCTGAGCAGGACATGGGGACGGCGTGCGGTCATGCCCCCACCGTGCCACATCGCCGCCGCCGCGGTTCTGGACGGCTGTGATTCGGGAGGCCTGGTTCAGCGTTGGGTCAACCGCACCGCGTCGCCGTTCAGCGCGACGGCGGCGGCGAAGCCGGGGGGCAGGTCGAGGTCGGCGAGCGCCCAGCCGGCCGGGCCGGGCTGCCGGCTGCCGACGTAGTCCAGCTCCGGCCCCCGGCCCAGCCCGGTGCCGATGCCCTTGAGGTACGCCTCCTTGCGTGTCCACAGCCGGGCGAACTCCTGCGGCAGCCGGTCGGTCCCGTCCGCCTCCGCCAGCTCCGCCCGCTCCGCCGGGTGCAGCACGGTCGCCAGGTCGGCGACGGTCCCGGGCGCGGGCAGGGCCTCGACGTCCGCGCCGACCGCCCGCGCCGCCACCGCGACCAGCACCAGCGGTCCGGCGTGCGAGAGCGAGAAGTGCAGCCCCGGTGCGGTGTCCGCCAGCGCCGGCCGACCGTGCGGGGCCCCGCAGCAGGGACACGGCTCCCGGGTGAAGGTCACCTGCCCGGGCGGCAGCCCGAGGTAGCCGCCGAGCACGCGGCGCAGCATCAGGTGCGCCGCCGTGTAGCGCTCCCGGTCGACGGCCCGGACGAAGCGCCCCGCCCGCTCCCGCTCCCCGGCGTCGAGCACCGCCGCCGCGTCCCGCGCCCCGCCGAGCACCAGCGGATCGGCGTCGGGCTGGCTCTCGGCCGCGGGTACCTCGCGGAGCCAGATGTGTACCTCGTCACGGTCCGGCCGCATCATTCCTCACTCACGGGGGAACCCTAACGGGTTGGCAGGCACACACCAGGGCATGGGCTGCGTTATGACAAACATGCAGTACGAGAAGGAACTGAAGTTCGACGGCGCCACCGACGTCGAGCTGCCTTCGCTGGAGGGCCTTCCGGGCGTCGCGGCGGTCGCCGCCGCCGCGCCCGAGGACCTGGACGCGGTCTACTACGACACCCCGGACCTGCGGCTGCTCGCCCACGGAATCACACTGCGCCGTCGTACCGGCGGCCACGACGCGGGCTGGCACCTCAAGCTCCCGACCGGCGCCGCCGACACCCGCCTGGAGCTGCACCACCCGCTCGACCCCGAGCCGCCCGACCGCGACTCCCCGGCCCTGCCGGCCGAGTTCGCGCTGCGGGTCCGGGCCTACGTCCGGGACGCGCCGCTCGCGCCCGTGGTGGACCTGCGCACCCACCGCCGCCGCACCCTGCTGCTGGACCGGAGGCAGCGCCCGCTGGTCGAGCTGGCCCGCGACACGGTGACCGCGCGCCGGACCGGCGAGGCCTCAGCAGCGGCCTGGACCGAGGTCGAGGCGGAGCTGCTCCGGGGCGACCCGGCGCTGCTGGACGCGGTGGAGCAGCGGCTGACCCGGGGCGGGCTGCGCCGCTCGGCCAGCCCGTCGAAGCTGGCCCGCGCCCTGTCGACGACGGAGGACCGCACCCCGCCGTCCGCACCGGCGCCGGACGCCGACTCGATCGGCGCGGCCGTCAGCGCACTGCTGCGGAGCCGGGTCGCGGAGCTGCTGGCCCTGGACCACCGGGTCCGCGCCGACGAACCCGACTCGGTCCACCGGATGCGGGTGACCGTGCGCCGATTGCGCAGCGCGCTGAAGACCCACCGCGCCCTGTTCCGCACCGCGGCGGGGCCCGGGCTGGCCGAGCTGGGAGCGGAGCTGCGCCGGTTCGCGGCGGTCCTCGGCGCGGCCCGCGACCGCGAGGTGCTGGGCGCGGCGCTGACCGCCGAGATCGAGCGGCTGGCGCCGGAGGAGCGCCCGGGTCCGGTCCGCGAGCGCATCGCCGCCTGGGCCGGGGCCAGGTACCACGAGTCCTGGACCGGCGTCGTGGCAGAGCTGGACAGCGTCGGCTACTTCGCACTGCTGGACGCGCTGGAACAGCTCGTCGCCGCACCGCCGCTGCGTCGCCGGGCGGCAGCGCGGCCGGCCGGTCCGGCCTTCGAGCGGCGGCTGGCTGCTGAGCAGCGCCGGGTCCGCCGACTGCTGGCCGCAGCCGCCACGACCGCGCCGGGACCGGAGCGCGACATCGCCCTGCACGGGACCAGGAAGGCCGCCAAGCGCGCCCGCTACGCCGGCGAGGGCGCCCGTCCGGTGCTCGGCGGCTCCGCCCAGCGCTTCGCCCGGCGGATGACCTCGATCCAGGAGCTGCTCGGGGCCCGCCAGGACGCCGTACTGGCCTGCCGCGAACTCCCCGGGCTGGCCGCCGAGGCGCATGCAGCGGGCGAGCCCGGGTTCGGCTACGGCATCCTCTACGCGGGCCGGCAGGCCGTGGTGGCGCGCTGCGACGCGGAGCTGACCGAACGGCTGCCCGCGCTGCTCGCCGAGCTGGGGCCGACACCCGCGCAGCGGCCCGCGGCGGAGTGACCAGGGCCCGACCGGCTGCGGCAGAATGCCGATCATGGCGAAGAAGAAGAAGGTGGTGGCCCCGGGGGCGCCCGGCCCGGTGGCCCGCCGGAGCCCCGACCCGGCGGCGCCCTGCCCCTGCGGGCTGGAACGGACGTACGGCGACTGCTGCGGGGTCTTCCACCGGGGCGAGGCCAATGCCCCCACGGCGGAACGGCTGATGCGCTCCCGCTACAGCGCGTTCGCGGCGGGGGACGCCGACTACCTGCTGCGGACCTGGCACCCGACCACCCGCCCGGCGCGGCTGGACCTCGACCCGAGGACCCAGTGGGTCCGGTTGGAGATCATCGCCACGGCCGAGGGCGGTCCGTTCCACACCGAGGGCACGGTCGAGTTCCGCGCCCACTACCGGGAGCGCGGCCACGAGGACTCACTGCACGAGCTCAGCCGGTTCGTCCGGGAGAGCGGCGCCTGGGTCTACCTCGACGCGCAGGAGTAGCGCGGGCGCGGGCCGGTAGCTGCTCTACAGCAGGTGCTCGGACTCGGTGCTCGGGAAGATCTCCCCGGCCGAGGGCTCGGCGTCCGGCGCCGGCGCCGCGGAGGGCGCGGGGCTGCAGGTGAAGCCGAGGCGCTCCATGGCGCGGATGACGTCGGCGGCGCTGAAGTCACGGCGGTCCTGCTTGGTGATCATCGCACCGACCTGCTTGATCGGATACGAACGACGACCGATCTTCACGGACTCCCCGGTGACGGGCTCGGCTTTCACATCACGCATAAGAGCTACTACCTCGCTCGCCTGCAGGTAGAAGGAGCAGCCGGCGATGGTGAAGCGCATCATGCCTCGCAGTTTGAAGAGGATTTCAGTACAACCAGCCTCGCACAGCGCGGGGCCCACGGAAAGGTCGGTTCCCCCGTCGGCGGTATCGGGATCCGGAGGTTCGCCCGGTCGTGTGCTAGCTTTGGTGATGTTGCAGTTTTGGTTCCCATGAACGTTGTGTGCGCCTTGCGGGTTGTAACCCAAGGCGCACTTTTGTTTTTATTCCGGTTTTTTGTGGTGCATGTCGCAGCCGGAGCGGGGCGATCATCGCGGCGACGACGGGATCCGTACTGTGCGGTTCCCGACTTGCCCCATGAAGGAGATAGACATGGCTACTGGCACCGTGAAGTGGTTCAACGCGGAAAAGGGCTTCGGTTTCATCGAGCAGGACGGTGGCGGCGCTGACGTCTTCGCCCACTACTCGAACATCAACGCCCAGGGCTTCCGCGAGCTGCTCGAGGGTCAGAAGGTCGAGTTCGACGTCACCCAGGGCCCGAAGGGCCCGCAGGCGGAGAACATCCGCCCGCTGTGATGCGGGTCGGGCGCGCGCCCGACGCGACTGACTGACCTGGAAGGGGCCCCGCCGTACGTCGGCGGGGCCCCTTCCGCATTCCCTGGCGGCTACGTATATTCGGCTGCACCTGCGAGCCTCTGACGCCATCTCAGCTCGCACATACGGCCAGTGTGGTGACAAAGGCTCGAACATGCGGGTTCTCCCGGGCGTCGGCGGGTACCACCCCTGCAAGGCCGTGCCCGAGGGCCGCACCGGAGGGAGCGCCAGCGCATGAGCACCACCGCGAGCAGTACCGCCGAGAGAAGCAGCGCCGCCGTCGTACGGATTCACGGCCACGTCGCCGAACCGCTCGAACTGACCGTGCAGCACCTGCGCCGGCTGCCCGAGCAGTGGGTCACCGTGAGCTTCGACTGCCTCAAGGAGGGACAGCAGTTCCACGACTTCGAGGGACCGACCCTGTGGGACGTGCTGCGCACCACCGGCCCGAGCCCGGACTTCGCCGCCCGCAAGCAGCGCAGTCGGCTGCTGCTGACGGTCACCGGCGCCGACGACCACTGCGCGGTGCTGTCCTGGGGCGAGGTCGACCCGGAGTTCGCCGGCCAGCGGATCCTGCTGGCCACCAGCATCGACGGCCTGCCGCTGGACAGCGCGGGCCCGCAGCTGGTGGTCCCCGCCGACGTCTGCGGCGCCCGGTACATCTCCGGCATCCGCGCGGTCTGGGTCGGCCCGGTACCCGGGTGAGCGACGCGTAACCCATCGCCCATGAGTCGACGTCAGGCGGCTTGGGGTTGGCGAGTGTTGCTGGGGTGGCGGGTGCCGGGTGGGGGTTGCGCGGTGTGGCGGCCGTCGGGTTGGCGGGTGAGTTCCCAGCCGGTGGCGTGGAGTTCCTGGTGGTGTGCGCGGCAGAGCAGGGCGATGTTGTCGACGGAGGTGGGGCCTCCGTCGGCCCAGTGGATGGCGTGGTGGCCTTCGCACCAGGGGGGTGGTCGGTCGCAGCCGGGCCAGACGCAGTGGCGGTCGCGGGCGGTGACGGCGTCGCGGATGTGGGGTGGGACGGTGCGGGTGGCGCGGCCGACGGACAGGGGTTGGCCCTGGGTGTCGGTGAGCAGGACGCGCAGGGTGCAGTCGCAGGCGATGGCTCGGGCGCGGGGGCTGTCCAGGCGCAGCCCGCGCTCGGTGAACGCGCTGTGGGGCGCGGTGAGCAGGGTTGCGAGGTCGTCGGGGGCGCTGTTGGCGTGGGTGCGCCGGGTGGGCAGGTGGACGAGGTTGCCGGTGTCCCCGGCGGTGCCCGGCAGCGGCTGCTGGCTGTGGTGGTCGGGGCAGTCGGCGGGCAGCGGGAGGCTGCGCAGGGTGTCGAGGTCGGCGATGAGGGTGAGGTGGGGGCGGCGGGTGCCGGTGGTCGGGAGGCGGTCGGCGCCGAGGGCGAGGTCGGTGACGGCCTCCAGGGCGTCGCCGGTGCGCTGGGGGTGGCTGCGCGGGTCCTGGGCGCTGGGGGCTCCGGCGGCGGCCTCCAGGGCGATCCGCAGCTTCTCTCCGGCGAGGGCGTTGAGCTCGCCGGACAGGACCCAGAACGGGGCGTCGGTGGTTCCGGTCGGGGACAGCCGCACCCAGGACTGGAACGAGTCCGGCTGTGGCGCGGCGTCGGTGTCGGTGTCGGTGTCGCCGGGGTGGTCCTGTTCGGTGAGGCGGGCGCGGAGTTCCTGGGCGGCGCGGGCGAGCTGGGTCAGGTACAGGGCGGGGGCGTGGGTGAGGAGGAGTTCCTCGGCGCGGGCGCGCTGGTCGGGGTCGGGGACGGGGGCGAGGTGGCGGGCGATGACGGCGGCCTGGTCGGTGCCGAGGGTTCCGGCGGCCTGGGCGGCGCGGACGGCCGGTACGGCGTCCAGTTGGGCGGCGCGGGCGGTGAGTCGTCCGGCCGATGCGGCGGTGAGCTGTGCGTGGGTCTGCAGGAAGCCTTTGGTGGAGCGGCAGCGTACGGCGTGGGCGCCGTCCATGGTGTCGAAGGCGGTGATCCGGCGCAGTTGTTCGGCCTCCAGCATGTCGCGCAGGCGTTGCAGGGCCAGGAGCTGTTCGGCCAGGGCGTGGGGGCCGCCTGCGCGCAGGGCGGTGTCGTCCTCGGCGTGCAGGGCGGCGAGCATCGCGGCCGGGTCGCCGGGCAGGGAGCGCAGCGGGTCGGTGAGGACGCCGGTCCGCGAGGAGACGGGGGTGCCGGTGGGGTGGGAGGCGCCGTCGGCGTCGGTGGGCATGCCGCCGACGCCGTTGTTGCGCGGCGAGGTCCGGGCGGTCTCGGCCGCGACGTCGTCGCGCCAGGTGTTCGACCAGGCGCAGGCGTCGTCGGTGCGGGGAGTGGGGGCAGAGGCGGCGGTGGGGGCCGGGGCGGAGGACTCGAACGCCGGGGCCGGAACCGAACCGGACGCCGTGTTGGGGAACTCCACCTCGCCCCCGAACAGTGGGGCGTCCATGGGACAAGTATCCAACACTGCGTCATATGGGCGCAATCACCCATATGAGCGAACCTATAGGCCTAAATCTTGACGAATGGTCACTTTGCCAAGACCATGCCTCATTTCACCGGCCAAAGCCGGGCGGGGGCCCGCCGTATCCCGGTCGCCAGCACCGCGCGGATGGCGGGGGTCGGCAGCCAGCGCTCGGCGAAGGTCTGCACGGCGGTGACGGCGGTGAGCACCGCGCCGTAGAGGTTGAGCACATTGGAGGTGGCCGAGACCACGAAGAAGCCGACCAGCACGATCCTGCCGAGGGTGCTGCCCAGGATCGGGTTGAGCGCGGCGATGATGCCCCCGCCCGGCTTGATCATCAGCGCGCTGGCGATGCCGATCAGCATCATCAGCACCGAGGAGGCCACGCTCCCGGCGTAGCTCCACCAGAAGGTGGAGCGCAGCTCGATCAGCGGCTTGCCGCCGGGCTCGCCGTGCGAGTCGTGCTCGCCGGGCTCGCCGTGCTCGGCCGACGAGTTGGGGATGGGTCTGGACGTATCCGGTGATTGCGGCATATGCCCGCCTAATTCCGCGATTCCCGTGTGAGGGTTGAGTCTGCGGGCGCGGCGGACGCGGTGTACAACAGTGGTTTCCGCGCTTCTGCATCTGTCCATCAGATGCAAACCCGAGGAAACCAACTGACCATCATGGGTTGACCCGTGTCGATCTGCGACGGCGGGCTGCCGGGCCGCGCTGCCGTGGAGAGGGGATTGCCAGGCCCTCCCCGCCCGGATAGCCTCGGGCCAGGTAGCGATTCACCCGATGGAGACGATCGAAGAGGAGGGCGGCAGACCATGCGGACGATGCGTCAGCAGCACACCGCCCCCGCCCTCGCTCCCCGGCGCAGCCTCGTCGGTGCCTTCTCGCGCCGCCACATCGACCTGCAGCGCGTCGCCGGCGCCCTGTGTACGGGCTGACGACGCCCCTTCCCGTCCGCCGCACCCGCCCCGCCGCCCGGCTGAGCCGACCCCGGCTGAGCTGACCCCGGCCGGGTCGACTCCGGTCCCGCACACGTCCCGCCGTCCGGCTTTTCGTCCGGTCGTACGGCCGTCCGCGCGGACCCGGTCCGGCAACCTGCCCTCGGCCACCTCACCGCCGCCGTCCCGGCTGACCGCCGGGCCGTGACCGGCGACCCTTCCAGCACGTCCTCCACCTGCCTCACCTGCCTCCACCTGCCTTCACCTGCCGCCCAGCCCCACGACGGCCGGCCCGGTCCGCTCCGGCGCCGCGGCCCGTCGGCATGCCCGCAACCGAGCAGAGAGCGATCCCGCCATGGCCTCCCACCCCTCCCCCGCCGCCCCGCTGCATCTGGCCGTCGCCCTCGACGGCACCGGTTGGCATCCCGCCGCCTGGCGCGAACCAGGTTCCCGGGCAGGCGAGTTGTTCACCGCCGACTACTGGGCCGAGCTGGTCGCCGAGGCCGAGCGCGGCCTGCTGGATTTCGTCACCATCGAGGACTCCCTCGGCTTCCAGTCGTCCACCCCCGGCGGTCCTGACGGGCGGACCGACCAGGTGCGCGGACGGCTCGACGCGGTGCTTATCGCCGCCCGGATCGCCCCGCTGTCCCGGCACATCGGACTGGTGCCGACCGCCGTCGCCACCCACACCGAGCCCTTCCACCTGTCCAAGGCCGTCGCCACGCTCGACTACGTCAGCGGCGGACGCGCCGGGGTCCGGGTCCAGGTGTCCGGACGGCCCGACGAGGCGGCCCTCTTCGGCCGCCGTGAGCTCCCCGCCTTCCCGAGTACCGTCGAGGAGTTCAAGCAGCCCGAGGTGCAGCAGCGGATCGCGGTGCTGTTCGCGGAGGCGTCGGACTGGATCGAGGTGCTGCGCCGGCTCTGGGACAGCTGGGAGGACGACGCCGAGATCCGCGATGTCGCGACCGGTCGCTTCGTCGACCGGAAGAAGCTGCACTACATCGACTTCGAGGGGGCGCACTTCACGGTCAAGGGCCCGTCGATCACGCCGCGCCCGCCGCAGGGGCAGCCGCTGGTCACCGCGCTGGCCCACGACACCGTCCCCTACCGGCTGGTCGCCGGCTCCGCCGACGTCGGCTACGTGACCCCGACGGACGCCGCCCACGCCCGCGCCATCGTGGCCGAGGTCCGCGCGGCGCAGGCGGACGCCGGGCGTGCGGGCGAGACCGTGCACCTCTTCGGCGACCTGGTGGTCTTCCTGGACCAGGACGGCTCCGCCGCCGCTGAACGCAGGCAGCGGCTGGACGAGCTGGCCGGCGTCGAGTACCGCAGCGACGCCCGGATCTTCACCGGCACCCCTGCCGAACTGGCAGACCTGCTCCAGGAGTTGCAGGCAGCCGGGCTGACCGGCTTCCGGCTGCGGCCGGGTGCGCTGCCGCACGACCTGGAGCAGATCACCCGGGGCCTGGTGCCGGAGCTCCAGCGCCGGGGCGCGTTCCGCACCGCCTACGAGGCGGACACCCTGCGCGGGCTGCTGGGCCTCCCCCGCCCCGCCAACCGCTACGCCGCCACCCCCGCTGCCGCCGCCGTCTGATCCCGGAAGGACTCCCCCGCAATGAGCAGGACCACCGACTCCGCCAAGCCGATCAAGCAGATCCACCTCGCCGCACACTTCCCCGGCGTCAACAACACCACCGTGTGGAGCGACCCGCAGGCCGGCAGCCACATCGAGTTCGAGTCCTTCGTCCGCCTCGCACAGACCGCCGAGCGGGCCAAGTTCGACTTCCTCTTCCTCGCCGAGGGGCTGCGGCTGCGCGAACAGGGCGGCGAGATCTACGACCTGGACGTGGTCGGCCGCCCGGACACCTTCACCGTGCTGGCCGCGCTGGCCGCCGTCACCGAGCGGCTGGGCCTGACCGGGACCATCAACTCGACCTTCAACGAGCCCTACGAGGTGGCCCGGCAGTTCGCCAGCCTGGACCACCTCTCGGCCGGCCGGGCCGCCTGGAACGTGGTCACCTCCTGGGACGCCTTCACCGGCGAGAACTTCCGGCGCGGCGGCTTCCTGCCGCAGGACGAGCGCTACTCCCGGGCCAAGGAGTTCCTGGCCACCGCGACGGAGCTGTTCGACTCCTGGCAGGGCGGCGAGGTCGTCGCGGACCGGAAGAGCGGGACCTTCCTGGCCGACCCGCTGGCCGGCTCCTTCCGGCACCGGGGGCCGCAGTTCGACATCGCCGGACAGTTCAACGTCCCGCGCAGCCCGCAGGGGCGGCCGGTGATCTTCCAGGCCGGGGACTCGGACGAGGGACGCGAGTTCGCCGCCTCCACCGCCGACGCCATCTTCACCCGGCACAGCACCCTGGAGACCGGCCGGGCCTTCTACGCCGATGTGAAGGGCCGGCTCGCCGAGTACGGCCGCCGCCACGACCAGCTGCTGATCCTGCCGGCCGCGACCTTCGTCCTCGGCGACACCCCGGCGGAGGCCCAGGAGGCCGCGCACCGGGTCCGGTTGCAGCAGGTCAGCGGACAGACCGCGATCCGCTTCCTGGAGCAGCTGTGGAACCGCGACCTCTCCGACTACGACCCGGACGGGCCGCTGCCGGAGATCGACCCCGAGCTCGGCGAGCACACCGTCGCGCGCGGCCGCGCCAGCGTCCGGATGTTCGGCGACCCGCTCGCCACCGCCCGGGAGTGGCGCGAGCGCGCCGCCGCCGAGAAGCTCTCGATCCGGGAGCTGATCATCGAGGTGACCGGCCGCCAGTCCTTCGTCGGCACTCCGGCCGAGGTCGCGGCGAGCATCAACGACCTGGTCCAGGCGGACGCCAGCGACGGCTTCATCCTGGTCCCGCACATCACCCCGGGCGGCCTGGACCGGTTCGCGGACGAGGTCGTGCCGCTGCTGCAGGAGCGCGGCGTCTTCCGGACCGAGTACCGGGGCACGACGCTCCGCGACCACCTCGGCTTGGCCGAGCCCGGCCGCGCCGGGGCCGCTGCCGACACCGGCCGCGAGCAGGTGGCCTCGTGAGGTTCCTCGCCATCACCCTGATCGCGCACGCCCCCGACCCGGTCACCGGCGTGCGGAAGAGCACGCAGGAGCGCTTCCGCGAGGTGCTGGACAACGCGCTGCTCGCCGAGGAGCTGGGCTTCGACGGCTTCGGTGTCGGCGAGCGGCACGAGCGTCCGTTCATCTCCTCCGCGCCCCCGGTCGTGCTCAGCCACATCGCCGCGCTGACCTCCCGGATCCGGCTGTTCACGGCGGTGACCACGCTCAGCCTGCTGGACCCGGTGCGCGCCTACGAGGACTACGCCACCCTGGACCACCTCTCCGGCGGGCGGCTGGAGCTGATCATCGGCAAGGGCAACGGCTCGGCCCAGCGCGAGCTGTTCCAGGTCACCCCCGAGGACCAGTGGGACCGCAACGCCGAGGGCTACCAGCTGTTCCGGCAGCTCTGGCGGAACGACAAGGTCACCGCCGAGACCCGGTTCCGGCCCCCGCTGCACCAGGCCGAGGTCTGGCCGCGCCCGCTGCAGCAGCCGGTCCGGGTCTGGCACGGCAGCGCCACCAGCAGGGAGTCGGTGGACCTCGCCGCCCGCTACGGCGACCCGCTGTTCTCGGCCAACGTCACCAACCCGATCGAGCCCTACGCCGAACTGATCCGCCACTACCGCGAGCGCTGGGAGCACTACGGCCACGACCCGGCCGCCGCCGTCGTCGGCGCCGGCACCGCCGGCTACTACGCGACCCGGACCTCGCAGCAGGCGCTGGCGACCTACCGGCCGATCTTCGAGGCGCAGACCGCCCTCCAGCGGAGCTTCGGCCTGGAGCCGGTCTACGGCTCGCTGGAGGACTTCGTCGAGCGCAGCTCGGCGCTGATCGGCAGCCCGCAGCAGGTCATCGAGAAGGTGCACCGCTACCACGAGCAGTTCGGCCACAGCGTGCTCCATCTCCACGCCGAGGCCGGTGGACTGACCGACCGTCAGCACCGGGACTCGCTGGAGCTGTTCCAGGCGGAGATCGCCCCGGAACTGCGCCGGTCGATCCCCGATCCCCCGTGGGGCTGGGGGCCGGTGGCGCCGGCCGCCGAGCCCGAGCCGGTCACCAGCTCTGCCTGACCGACCGTCACCAACTGAAAGGAGGCGCGGCCGTGAACGCCACGCCGCTCGCCGTGCTCGACCTGGTGCCGGTCTCCTCCGGCTCCTCCGCCCCCGAGGCGCTGCGCAACAGCATCGACCTGGCCCAGCAGGCCGAGCGACTCGGCTACGCCCGCTACTGGTTCGCCGAGCACCACCTCAACCCCGGTGTGGCCGGGACCTCTCCCGCCGTACTGCTGGCGCTGACCGCCTCCGCCACCTCCACCATCCGGATCGGCTCCGGGGCCGTCCAGCTGGGCCACCGCACCGCGCTGTCCACGGTGGAGGAGTTCGGCCTGATCGACGCGCTGCACCCGGGCCGGATCGACCTGGGCCTGGGCCGCTCGGCCGGACGCCCGCCCAGGCCCGGGGCCCCGGTGCGCGAGCCCGCCCTGGTGGGAGCCGCCGCCGCGCCGCAGCGGACGGCCGTGGTGGACGGCCGGACCGCGAACGGGCTGCGGATACCGCCGAAGTTCTCCTTCGCCGGGCTGCTCTCCTCGCCCCGCTTCGTGCTGCACCAGGAGCTGCTGCAGCAGCGCAACGCGGAGTCGCAGGGCTATGCGGAGCAGATCGGCGACATCCTGGCGCTGCTGGCCGGGACCTACCGGGCCAGCAACGGCGAGGCGGCGCACATCGTGCCGGGCGAGGGCGCCGACCTCCAGCTGTGGATCCTGGGCAGCAGCGGCGGCGAGAGCGCCGAGGCGGCCGGCGCCAACGGGCTGCGCTTCGCGGCCAACTACCACGTCAGCCCGGGGACGGTGCTGGAGGCCGCCGAGGGCTACCGGGCGGCGTTCCGCCCCTCCGCGGTGCTGGACCGGCCCTATGTGACGGTCTCGGCCGACGTGGTGGTGGCCGAGGACGAGGCCACCGCGCGGGAGCTCGCCACCGGCTACGGACCGTGGGTGCGCTCCATCCGCACCGCCGCCGGTGCGATCGAGTTCCCGACCCCGGCCGAGGCCCGTGCCCTGCCCTGGTCGGACGCCGACCGTGAGCTGGTCGCGGACCGGGTCGACACCCAGTTCGTCGGCACGCCCGGCCAGGTGGCGGACCACCTGGAGCGGCTGCGGGACGCGACCGGCGCGGACGAGCTGGTGGTCACCACGATCACCCACGACCACGCCGACCGGGTCCGCTCCTACCGCCTGCTGGCGGAGGAGTGGGCGCGCCGCTGAGCCGTGCACGCCCGGGGGCCCGGGCGCGGGCGGGGCGGGACCGGAATCCGCCCTGCCTCCGCCCTGGCCCCGACCGGCCGGTCCGGTTCACTGGAAGCAATCGAAGCGGTTGTGGGGCCCTGTCAAGGGTGCGACTCTACCCGCATGCCTCACAGCCGCCCGTTCGACCACGCGTCGGTTCTGGGGGAGTTGAAGATGGTACGTCGGGCCGGGGTGACACGACTGCGTGAGCTCGACCTCCCTTCACTCGCCCGGGCCGCCGCCGCTCCCGCCGGCACGACCGCGGCCCCGGCAGCCGTGGAGCGGCTGCTGCGGGAGGCCGTCGCCCGCCTCGACGCCGGCAACCTCCGGGAGGCGGCGCAGTACAGCCTCGGCCTGGCCCAGGGGACGCTGGACTGGCCGCCGGCCGACCGCCGCACCCGGGCCGCCCGCATCTACGGCGTCAGCGTGGAGCGCTTCCGCAAGTGCCAGGAGCCGATGGTGCTGGGCCAGGTCGCCGAGCAG
This sequence comes from uncultured Actinomycetota bacterium, assembly GCA_963743515.1. Lineage (GTDB taxonomy): Bacteria > Actinomycetota > Actinomycetes > Streptomycetales > Streptomycetaceae > Streptacidiphilus. The sequence goes on along the minus strand of CAVUQN010000013.1, from coordinate 402,025 downwards.
GTCCTGCGGATCGCCGATGCCGGCACCGGCAGTCGCGCGGACGCCGTCGCGGACCTCGCCGACCGCAGCGGGCCGCACCCGCTGCCCGCGCCCGGCCACCGCGCCCTGCTGCTGCGGCCGGGTCCCGGGCAGGCGCGGCGGATCACCGTGCACTGCCACCCCGTCGACCTGCTGCGCGACGTCGACGTGGTGGTCTCCCCCACCAATACGTTTCTCGCGCTCCCCGAGGCATTCAAGTCCTCGGTCTCTGCCTCGCTCCGCCGCGCCGGAGCGACCCGGAACCTCAGCGGGGGACTCGTCGAGGACACCGTCGACGACGAGCTGAGGGAGTGGACCGCCCGGCACGCCTCGCCGGGCCGGGCGGTCCTCGCCGGCACCGTCGCCCCGACCGGGCCGGGCGCGCTGGCCCGACAGGGCATCCGCCGGATCTACCACGCGGCGGTAGCCGTCCCGCTCCCCGGCACCAACGACTATGCGGTCCAACCGGCGGACGTGACCCGGGCCGTGGCGCGCGTGTTCGCACTGCTGGCCGAGGAGAGTCCGCGCTTCGACCCGCCGCTGCGCTCGGTCTGCCTGCCGCTGCTCGGCGCCGGCCGGGGCGGACTGCGGCACGAGGCGAGCTTCACCTCGCTCTGGGAGGCAGTCGACGCCGAGCTGGCCCGGGGCGGTCCCTGGGACGTGCAGCTCGTGGTCCGCCGGACCGACCGCGCGGACCTGGTCGAACGGCTGCTGCGGGCCAGAGGGGCGGTGAGTCCCGATGCCGCCACCCACGGATGAGGAGACCCGGTACCCGCTGCTGGCAGCGATCGCGGCGGACTGGTCCCGACTGGAGCCGCTGCTCTCGGCCGACCTCCGGGAGCCGCTCGCGGCCGGGCTGCGGGCCCTGCGCGCGGCCCCGCCCGGCAGCGCCGAGCAGCAGGCGGCAGCGGAGGCGGTCGGCGCGCTGCCGGGGCCGTGGTCGGCCGAGAACGACGGCCGGTTCTCCGGGACGCCGACACCGCCGCCGGGCTTCCTGGCGGACGACCTGGCCGTGCTGGTGCTCGACCGCAGCCCCATGGTCGGCCCGCTGCTCGGCCCGGTCCGCCGACGGCTGCTGGCCGAACCCGCCGTGGACGCGGCGGAGTTCCCCGCCCTGACCGGCGAGCCGTTGATCCGGCTGCGCGGCGAGGGCGGACGCCTCCGGCTACCTGCCTTCCAGTTCGCCGGGCCCGGCGAGCCCTGGCCGGTGGTGTCGGCGGTGAACACGCTGCTCGACGCCGGGCACGACCCCTGGGGCGTGGCCGACTGGTGGTGCTCGCCCAATGCCTGGCTGGGCGGCAGCCGACAGCCGCGCGAGCTGCTCGGGAGCGGACGCGACGGTGAAATTGCCTGCGCGGCAGGCTACCTGGACGAGGGAGAGTGACGACGTGGTGAACGTCCCGCCACCGGCGGCGCTGCCCGGCGAGCCGGTCCCGCTGCACCTGCCGGAGGGTACCCTGCTGTTCCGGCTGCACTCCTCGAAGCGGTCCGCAACGGACTTCAACCGGCGCCCCGCACACAGCTTCTACGGCGGCGGCCGGTTCGACGCGACCGGGCTCGACCGCTACGGCTTCCTCTACGCGGGCCTGACGGCGGCCACCGCCGTCTGCGAGTCGCTGCTGCGCTCTCTGCCCTTCGCGGCGGACGCCGTTCCGCGCTTGGTCCCGCAAGCGGCTGTGGCCGGACGGCAGGTGTCGTTCCTCCGGCTGGCCGGTGACGCCACCGTGCTGCCGCTGCTCTCCGGCCGGGACCTGTCGGCCGTGGCCCAGGACGCCTGGCTGGTGCAGGCCGAGGCCGCCGAGTACCCGTTCACCCGGCACTGGGGCCACTGGATCCGGGAGCGGACGGCGCCCTGGGCGCAGGGCTTCCGCTGGCGCTCCAAGCGCGAACCGGACGACCACGCGATCGTCCTCTTCGAGGACCGCTGCCCACCCGGCCTGGTGGTGGTGGCCGGCCCGCCACCCGTCGACTTCGACACCGCCACCGGCCGGGACTGGCTGAACTCCGTCCTGGAGCCGTACTGCGCGCAGGTCGCGCCATGAGGCCGCCCGAGACGGGACCGCTCTGGGGCGACACCCCGCGACTGCTGCGCCGGGCGCGCGCCGACGCCGCCCTGATGCACCACGAACAGTTCCCGGACAGCCGCCCGCTGCTCGACGAGGCGGTGGCCAGGAACCGCGAGGCACTCGCCGACCTCGACCCGTCCGCCCCGGAGGCCGCCCAACTGCATCGGGTACTGGGCGAACTGGCCGTCGACCGCTACCTCGGCACGGCCGACCACGAGAGCCTCGCGGACATCGACGACGCCGTGGCGCACTTCCGCGCCGGGCTGGCCGCGCTCGGCGCCGGCGCGGACGCTCCGGCAGCGGGAACCGACGGCGGGACCGACCCGTCATTGCCGCGCCTGCTCCACTTCTGGCTGGGCTCCGGCCTCATGCTGCTCGGACGCTGCCGGAAGCAGTCCGAGCCGCTGTACGGGGCTCTGGACGCCTTCGCCGCCGTCCTCGGCCGCCCGGAGCGTCCCACCGGGCTGCCCTTGTCCGAACAGCCCTGGTGGACGCGGGAGTCGCTGGCGCTGAGCGCCACCTGCCGGCTGCTGCTCTGGGCCGTCCACCTCGACCCGGACCAGGTCGCCCCCGGCGCCGTCGAGTTGGAACGGCTGCTGGCCGACCCCGACGGGCTCGGCCTGCTGTTCCCCGAGGACCTGGTCGGACACGGGATGATGCTCTACGAGCAGGCCGCCGGCTGCGACGACGACACCCTGCGCGAGCACGCTATCGGCCTGCTCCGACGGGCCGTGGACGAGCGCCGCCCGGACACCGAGGACATACTCCCTTCGATCGCGCTGCTCCTCATCCAGCTCCAGCAGGACCGGAACCTGCGCGACCCGGCCCCGGAACGGCTGCGCACCATCGTGGCCTGCGCCGAGTACCTGCTCGGGCGGCCCGACACCGACCTGGACCCGTCGGACCGGCCGGTGGTGCGCCTCCTGTTGCTGAGCGCACAGCTCCAACTCGGCGACGTGGTGTTGGAGGAACTGGAGCAGGAGACCCTCCGGTCGCACGCGGCCGACCTCGACGCACTCCTCTCCTACGACGGCAACGAGGACGCCGTCGCCACCACCGCGGACTACGGCGACTTCCGTTCGACGCCGATCGGGGCCACCCTGCGCGACACGCTCGGCCGGGACCGGCTCAAGGAGATGTTCGACCGCCACTACGACCGCTGGCTGGCGATGGACCCGGCCGACAAGCACTACGGACTCATGGCCGGGCTGCTGCTCAGCCGGATCCACTGGACGGACATGGACGGCCTCCACGTCACCCCGGCCCAGCGGGAGGCCCTGCTCGAAGCGGCGCTGGCCCACTCGGGGGAGGCCAACTGGCAGGCCCGGATGCTGACGACCGATGTCCTCGCCCGGATGAAGGAGGGCTATGCGCGGGGCACGGGGCTGGACGAAGCAGTCCACCGGATGGACCGGGCCCTGGCGGTGGTCCGCGAGGACCCCGCGCTGCGGGACACCGTCGAGTTCGCCCGGGCGATCGCCACGGCGTCGCGCGCGCAGCTCGCGGGAGCGGCCGACGAGCTCGACGCCGCCATCGCCACCTGGCGTCGGCTACGCGGAAAGGTACCGTGGAGCGACCGTCAGACGATCCTCATCGAGCACCAGTTCGCTTACCTCGCCGGCGTCCGTGCGGTCCAGCGGAAGGACCTGGCCGAGGCCGACGACTGCCTCTCGGCCCTGGTCGACGGCTGCTCCCGGCTCGATCCGCTGGACGTGAAGTGGGTGGAGGTGTGGTGCCAGATCGAGATGCTGTGGTCGCGCCGGAACCTCCTCGCCGAAGACCTCCACGTACCACCGGCGCCGCCGCCGGCCAGGCGGCCGACCGTCGAGGAGGTGCGCCGGGGCGCCCTGCGGCTGACCCGCAACGGGCAGGCCCAGGTGCTCGGCAACGCCGGCGCCGTCCGGGTCTGGCCCGCCCTGGACGCGGAGGACCTGAAAGCGCACGACGAGGCGGTCTCGCTGTTGCAGGAGGGCTTCGAACTGAGCGTGGAGGGCGGGGAGAACTGGCGCACCTTCGGCCTCGGACTGGCCATCGGCGACTGCCGGCGCGGCCGGCTCGAACAGGACCTGCCGCGCTTCAACCGGGGCGTCGACCTGCTGGAGCGGATCCAACAGAGCCTGGAAGGGCCGGAGCACCGGCTCTGGGCAGCGGTCGGAAACATTCTGGGCAGCGCCTACCGGCTGCGGGCCAAGACCTACCGCACCGGTCCCGAGCAGGGCGACCGCCGACTCAGCCGACGGGTCGGGCTGGCGGCACTGCGCGGCCACGCCTGGACCGTGCTGCTCCAGTCCGGCACCGGCTACGCGACCGAGACGACGGCCAAGGCGACGGCCGCGGCGCTGGAGGTGGCGGGGTGGTGCCTGGAGGACGAGAAGCCGGCCGAGGCCCTGCAGGCCCTGGACGCGGGCCGGGCCCTGGTGCTGCACTCCGCCGTCACCTCGCAGAGCCTGCCGGAGCGGCTGGAGGCGGCGGGCTGCGCGGAACTGGCGGCCGAGTGGCGCGCGGCGGAGTCCGGCGACACCGCGCCGGTCGGCGGTGCGGACCCGGCAGACACGACCGACGATGCCCCGGAACCGCCCGAGCCGGGCCCGACGAGTGAGCTGCGCCGCCGGGTGCTGGCGGCACTGACCGGCCCGGACCGGGCGCGGCGGTCACTCGGCGGACTGCTGGATCCGCCGACGGCCGAGGAGGTCGGCGCGGCGCTGCGCGCGGTGGGCGCCGACGCCCTCGCCTATCTCGTCCCGGCCGACGAGGACCGGGGCGGCACGGCCGTGCTGGTCACCGCCGACGGGCGGGCCCGGGCGGTGCCGCTGCCGCTTCTGCGCGAGGAGGCCGGACCGCTGCGGGACTACCGTCCGGTCCCGGCGGCGGGCCGCGACCTGGGCCCGGTGCCGGAGGCGGACGGCGACTCCGGGCCGCACCCGCTGCGGGCGCAGCTGGACCGGCTCTGCGCCTGGGCCTGGTACGCGGCGGTGAAACCGCTGCTCGCGGCGGTGCCGGTGACCGCCGCCGGACCGAAGCTGGTGCTGGTCCCCATGGGCGGGCTCGCTGCCGTCCCCTGGCACGCGGCCTGGGAGGCCGGTCCCGAGGGCGCCCGCGGCTACGCCGTCGAACGGGCGGAGATCTCCTACGCCGCCTCCGCCCGGCTGCTGTGCGAGGTGGCTGCCCGCCCCCCGCTCCCCCGCACCGGGACCGCGCTGATCGTCGGCGACCCGACCGGCGACCTGCGGTTCGCCGGGGAGGAGGCACGGGCGGTGCAGCACTCCTTCTACCCGCACGGCCGGTTCCTGGACCGGGAGGCCACCCCGGAGCGGGTCCTGAGCTGGATGGACGACCCGGCCAGCGCGGGCGGCGTGCTGCACCTGGCCTGCCACGGCACGGTCGCCGACCGGCAGCGGCACACCGCCTACCTCTCGCTCAGCGGCGGCGACCTGGCCGCCGAGGCACTGACCGAGCAGCGCGGGGCCGAGGAGCGCCGACCGGCCCTGGTCGTGCTGGCCGCCTGCCGCAGCCACGTGTCGGGGCGCGGCCACGACGAGGCGTACAGCCTCGCCACCGCGTTCCTCGCGGTCGGCGCCGACTCCGTGCTGGGCTCGCTGTGGCCGGTGCCGGACGAGGCGACCTCGCTGCTGATGTACATGGCCCACCACTATCTCCGCCGGGAGGGCGAGTCCCCGGCCCGGGCGCTGCGCCGGGCCCAGCTGTGGATGCTGGACCGCGAGCGCGGGCTGCCGCCGGACATGCCGGAGGCCCTGGCGCTGCGGGCCGGGGCGGTGGACCCGGACGACCTGAGCGCCTGGGCCGGCTTCACCCACCTCGGTCGCTGACGCCCCGGCCGATGAGCTGCTACGCCCGGTCCGGGGCGCCGGGGACCAGCGTCGTCAGCCGAACCGTCAGCGCCGCCCACTGGCCCGGCGCTTCGGGCCCGGCCTCCCCCGCCTCCCGGCTCCACGCGGTCGCGGAGCGGGCCGGGGCGGTGAGCCGCAGCACGCCGTCGGCGGCCCAGGCGTCGTCCCGGGCGGCCGGGGCGGCCGGCACCCAGGGGCCGAACTCGAAGGGCACCGTGTTCAGTTCGCCCTCCGCGACGATGAGCTTCAACCAGTCCACGGCGGAAGCGCCCGGGCGCAGCGGCCGGGAGGCCGGCAGCGACAGCTGCACGGGCCTGCCGTCGAGGGCGTGGCCGGTGCCACCGGGGCCGATGAAGTGGCCGGGGTAGAGCAGCGAACGGCTGGCGTGACTGTCCGTCAGGTCGAGCAGCAGGCACCAGAGCCGCCGGCTCCGCGAGCGGTTGCGGATCCGGACCGACACGAGCGGCGCCCGGAGCGACGCACCCCCGACGCCGCTGCCACCGTAGGCGAAGACGAGCCCCCCGGACTCGTCCTGCGGCCGGGCGGCCGTCCCGTCCCAGGAGGTGATCTCCAGGGCGACCTGCGCGGCCAGCGGCGAGGCGGGGTTGTCCAGTCGGCGGAGCTGCTCCCAGCGGGTCAGGTGGAGCAGGCAGTCGACGATGCGCCGGGCGTCCCCGGGGCCGGCGAGAGGCAGCGGGTCCGGGACCGCGCGGCTGCCGTCGCGGTGCAGCACCCTGGCCGCGCCGCCGTGGACGGAGACGCGCCAGCCGATGGGGCCGTCGCCGTCCAGGGCGAGCATCGGCGAGGGGCGCCCGCCCGGTCCGGCGCTGTCCAGGGCCGCCCGCAGCCGGCGGGCGGGTTCCGGCGCGACGCCCGCCTCCAGCAGTACCGCGGCGGGCGGCAGGGCGAGCGCGGACAGGGCGACCCGGTAGACCCGCGCGGGGTCGGGCTCCCACCCCTGCGCGGTGACCAGCGCCCGTTCGGGGTGGACCGCGCGGACCCGGAGGGTGCGTGCGGCGGCGGCCCGAGCGGCGGGCTGCCGGGCCGGACCGGGCGTCGGCCCGGCCGGGCCGGTCACGGTGAACTCGGTCCGCAGCCCGGTCGCATCGCCGGCGCGCAGGCCGTGCACCGTCCCGCAGTCGACCTCCCAGTCGGGCGCGACGAAGCGCAGCAGGTGCGGGCTCGGGGGCCGGAGGGCGACGCCGCCGAGCAGCGGGCGGTCGGCGATGCCGCCGGCCTCCACCGGGGACAGCACCGGGTGCTGGCGGTCAGTCGCGGACCGGACCCGGCTGTGCGCCCCGGCCAGGAGCTCCCGGCTGCCGGCGCCGGGGTCGGCCCCGGCCAGCACACCGAGCAGGGCGTGCGAGAAGAGGCCGCGGTGAACGCCGTCGAACCGGTCCTCGTAGGCGCGCTGGTCGAGCCGGCTGGCGGCCAGCAGCAGGCAGGCAGGCCCGACCGGCCCGCTCGCGACGCCGCCGGCGTCCCGGGCCGGGGCGCAGGCGCGGCCCCGGACTCCCGCACCGCCGTCGGCGGCGGTCGCCGGCAGGCCCCAGTCTCGGGGTGCGGGAGCGTAGCGGGCGGGCAGCGGGGAGTCGTCCTCGCGGTCCAGCCCGCCCGAGAAGCAGCAGTCGAGCACCGCGACGACATGGACCCCGCGCGCCGCGACGGCGTCCAGCAGCGGACGCAGCTCCTTGTCGGCGAGCGGCCCGTCCGCACAGACCAGGGCCTGGCACCAGCCGGTGGCCTCGACCAGCCGGTGCGCGGGATCCGTGCTGCGGAACTCCGTGCCGTGGCCGGAGAACCAGAGCAGGGCGGTGTCCCCGGGCCCGGCCCCGCCGAGGTGCTCGGCGATGCCCTCGGCCACCGCCGGCACGGTGGCCCCGGCGTCCGTCAACTCCCGGATGTCGAGCCGCTCCGCCGCGACCCGGGTCTCCAACCAGGAGCGCGCCGCCGCGATGTCGTTCCGGCAGCCCCGCAACGGTCGCACTCCCGGGGCTCGGTAGTTGTCGATGCCGACCAGCAGCGCACGGACGGTCCCAGTGTCCCCTGTCGTCACCATGGCACGATTCTGCCAGCAGTCCCAGGTCACGAACTGGTCGAGTTCCGGGTGAACATCGGTCTTCTTCACAGAACTACCTTATTTTTCGCCATGCTTGATGCAGCGTCACCACCACTTCCGGCCACGCGGCAGAGTCCCGCACGGCCGTGGCCGAGCATGCCCCGGAGGCCTCCATGGGATTCGTCGAACGTCCGCGCCGCATCGTGTCGAACGATTCGCCCACCGCGCCGCTCCTGGGCGGGCGCCGGGCGTCGACGGCGGGGAGCGGCCTCCGGACCGGACGCCAACAGGCCCGCCACGACGGGCTGCTGTCCGCCGTGACCCGGCTGGACGTCACCACCGATCCGCAGGCCCTGCGCGAGCTGGCCGACTGGATCTCCGAGCAGTACACCACCGGGTACGACCTGGAGCCGCTCGGCTTCCTCGCCCCCTGCATGCTCGGACACCCGTATGTGGACCACCGGCTGAGCCTGGAGCACCTGGTCCTGGACCACTTCGCCGGCAGCGAACCGGTGCCCGCACCCTTCGCCGGGGCACGGACGCTGGTCCGCTCGGGCGCCTACGCCTATATCGAGGTCTTCGAGGGCGGCCTGCTGCTGCCCGTCCTGCCCGACGGGACCGTCGTCCCGCCGCGCCCCTGAGCGAACGCGCGCCAACGCGCGAGCGCACCCGCGGACCCGTGCGGCCCGCACCGCCCGCCGGCCTTCCCGAACGGAGACGACGACATGGCCGAAGTCGACAGAGCACTGCACCGAAAGGTGGACCGGGTCGCGGACCTGGCCAACACCCTCGCCGCCCAGGTGGCCACGGTCCACCGGGACGTCAAGGGCGTCAACCTGGCTCAGCGGCAGACCCACCAGGAGCTGCTGACCTTCCAGCAGCAGTTCCTCGCGCACGTCAAGCAGACCGAGCGGAACGCGATCCTGCAGCGCGCCCATACCCAGGTCGGCGTGGTCGAGGCCCGGGTGGAGCACGAGTTCGGCCACCACAACGAGGTCCGGCGCTCCGCGACCGGCATCCTGCAGGGCTTCGACACCGGCCTGGTCTCCGAGGAGACCGTTGTGCGGATGGCCGAGGAACACATGATCAAGTCGCCGCGCTACTGGCTGGCGCCCGCCCTGGTGGCCCTGGCCGCCTGGTCGGCGGACGACCGGAAGCTGTGCGACCGCGCGGTCGAGACGGCCTTCCAGCGCTCGCCCACCCGTACCTCGCTGCTGTTCGCCCTGATCCTGCGGCGGCAGGAGCGGCAGCACAGCTCGGTGCGCTGGCTGCGGCACTACCTGGTCCACCAGGACCCGTCGGCCCTCGGCCGGGAGTTCGGCGTCATCCTCGAATCGGTCTCCCAGGGCGCCTTCGGTCCCGCCGGGCGCGACCTGCTGCAGGCGACCCTGGCGACCTGGCGCGGCTCACTGATGAACGACCAGGCGGCCCAGGACTCGCAGGTCAGACTCTGGTGGGCGGAGCTCGAAGCGCTGCGCGACGGTGTGCCGCCGGACCGGTACCCGAGACTGGCGCAGGTGTCGCCGCAGTGGCCGGAGCTGCGGGCGGCCCTGGTCGCGGCGAGGGCGCACCGGACGCTGCTGGACAAGTACACGCCGATGATGGTCGGCGAGAGCACGCCCAGCCAGCGGATCGAGGACGCGGTCGACGACATCCTCGACCAGCTGGTGACCGAGTACGACCCGGAGGAGCTGCCGCTCCGCCGCGAACTGGCGCTCCACCAGGCGATCATCGCCCACGAGGGGGACGAGGACGCGGCCCGGCTCACCGTGGACCGGAACCGGGAGGGGCTCGCGGTCACTCAGGACTACCTCACCCTGCAGACGATGGCCGCCCTCAACCCCTCGGCCGGCGGGGCCTCGCCGGCCACCCAGCGGCTGTCCGTGGCGGCCTGCTCGGGCTGGTTCGCCGAGGCGCATGCGGGCTTCAGCAGGGACTACCGCGCCGCCCTGCCGGACGAGGTCCGGGCGGAGGTCGAGGCCGAGGTCACGGTGGGCAGCCGCAAGGTCCGGATCCCCAGCTGGAGCGGGGCACTGGCCACCCCCTACGCCGAACTGGAGAGCTCGCTGGGCGACCACTGGGACAAGTACACCGGTCCGCTGCTGGCCACCCTCGACTTCCCGCTGGCGAAGTGGATGGCCGGGCCGGTCGTGGCAGCCGTGGTGCTGTTCGCCGTGCTGGTCGGCGCCAACGCGCCGATCGCCGTGGTGCTGGCGATCGGGGTGGGCGGCGGCTGGGCCGTCGCGGTGAAGAACCAGTACGAGAAGGCCCTGAAGACCAGGAAGGACACCGAGTTCCTGCTGAAGCGCCAGAAGAAGGAGATCCTCAGCGAACTCGCAGGCGCCAGAGCCGAACTGACGGACTGGGAGACCGAGTACCGGTCCGCCGACGCCCTGGGGGCCGAGGCGCGGGAGTTCATCCTCTCGCTGGCGACCGCCACCGCAGCGGGCTCCCCCTTCGAGGGGCGCACCGTCGACACCGAGGGAGAGGACCGGACCGCATGAGCACCGAACCGTCCGCCCCGCAGGACCTTCCGCCGCTGCCGACGGCGCCGCCCGCAGCCGTCCCGAGCGAGGCCGCACCCTGGTCGCTCGACGTCCGTCCGGACTCCGCGCGGGTCACCGGCCGACTGCGGCGGCTGGTCACCGGCCTGCCCGACTGGGAGCCGACACCGCCCGGCGAGGACTTCGTCCGCCGGCCGACGAGCGACCGGTGAGGGTCCGGCGCGGCAGCGCCGACGGGGCCTCCGACGACACCGGCCCCTACGGCGCCTGGGCCGCCTTCCTGACCGAGTGGGCGGCCGGCGGGCAGCCGTCCGGGACTCTGCCGACGCTCACCGTCGAGGACTTCCGGCCGGACACCTGGGCCCGGCTGCTCGACCGGGTCACCGAGGCCGTCCAGCTGCGGCTGCGGCGCTGGGCCGACGCCCTGGTCCTGGCGCTGCGCGAGGCACCGGACGAGTTCTCGACGGGCCGGGCCCTGACCCAGGGCCGGACCGGGCTGCGCGCGGTCCGGGCGCTGACCGCGCACCCGGGGCTGCCCGAGGAGTTCCGTGCCGGTCTGGCCGCGATGGTCGACGACGTGGCCGGGCAGGTGCAGACGGACCTGGAGCACGGCGTGGACCTGCTGGCCCGGGACGATCCGCAGGCGGCGGAGGCCCGCCGCCGCACCGTCCGCGACAACCCGCTGACGGCGGTCCTCGACGAGGAACCGGTGGCGCCGGCCGACGACTGGGCCTTCGACCCCTCGGCGCCGGTACGCCGACGCCTCTTCACCGACTGACGCAGCACCGACTGACGCCGCACCCACCGACCGACTCCACCGAGCAGGGGCACCGCATGTCGAACTACGCCGAAAGCCGTCAGGACCTGGACCGCTACCTCAAGGCACGGGTGCCGGTGATCGGCCTGCGGACGATCGAGCAGCCGAGAGCGCTGCGGCTGCTGCGGGAGCTGGCGCTCCAGCCCTCCCGCAGCGGCAAGCCGTTCTGGATCCACACCAGGGCCACCGGCCTGCGCGACCTCCGGACCAACGCGCCGGTGCACGAGGACCGTTCGCTGACCGGCGCGATGGACTACGCGGCCAAGCAGTTCGGCAGCCGCCCGAACGCCACCCTGGTCCTGGTCGATCCGGACAGCCTGGAGGCCGACACCCCGTTCACCCGGCACGTCGCCGAACTGGCCCGGATCGCGGACAGCAACGCCGGGAGCATCGTCCTGGTCACCGACAACCCGATCTGGAGCGGCCTCCAGCGGCTCGGTATGGGCCTCCGACTGGAACTGCCCGACGGGGACGAGATGTACGACGTCATCCTGGGCTTCCTGGAGGACCACCGGGGCGTCGTCCCGATCGACTGGAGCGTGGACGACGCCCGGCGGGCCGCGCAGTTCCTGCTCGGGGTGACCGAGGGCGAGGCGGTCAACCTGATGGCGACGATCGTCGCCAAGGGATCGGTGGAGCAGGACGACGTCCTGGCGCTGGCCCGGGCCAAGGACCGGATCTTCAGCGATCTGGCCGGTCTGGAACGGATCAACCTCCGCAGCTCGGACTACTCGGTCGGCGGACTGACCAGTCTGCGGGCCTGGCTGGAGCGCAAGCGCCGGCTGATGCACGCCGACCTGCGCGGCACGGCGCTGCGCCCGCCGCGCGGGGTGCTGCTGGTCGGCGTGCCGGGCTGCGGCAAGTCGCTGTCCGCGAAGGCCATCGCCTCGGAGTGGCAACTGCCGCTGTACCGGCTGGACTTCGCCAGCATCCACGGCCAGTACCTGGGGCAGTCGGAGAGCCGGATGCGGGAGGCCCTGGAGACCGCCGACCGGGTCGCGCCCTGCGTCCTGTGGATCGACGAGATCGAGAAGGGGCTCTCGGGGCGCGGCGACAGCACCGGCGTCCCGCAGCGGGTCATCGGCCAGTTCCTGTTCTGGCTCCAGGAGTCGGACTCCCGGGCCTTCGTGGTGGCGACCGCCAACGACGTCCGCGGCCTCCCGCCGGAGCTGCTGCGCAAGGGCCGGTTCGACGAGCTCTTCTTCATCGACCTGCCGGACGAGGAGGACCGCCGGGAGATCATCGAGATGTACTACCGGCGCTACCTCCACGACGGGCCCGAGCAGCTCCAGTTGCTGGTCGACCTCTCGGAGGGCTTCGCCGGGGCCGACATCGAGTCGGCGCTGCACGAGGTCGGCTCCGAGGTCCATCTCAACGGGGGCGCGGTGAAGCTCAATCCGGCCTTCGTGGCGGACACCTTCGCCAACACCACGCCGCTGAGCCGGACCAACCCCGAGCAGATCGAGGAGATCCGCACCTGGGGCCGGGAGCGCGCGGTCCCGGCCGGGAGGGCAACCGGCGGCGCCCCGGGGACGGCGACTGCTCCCGCACGCCGGGTGGTGCTGATGGACGACTGAACGGGGCGGGGCGGGGTGCCCGGGACGGCTGGGGCCCACGACGCGGGACGCACGGGGGACTTGGGACGGGCGGGGCGGCGCAGGGAGGGGATGCGCCGCCCCGCTCCGTTGCGTCGGCTTCATCCGCCGGCCGCCCGCCGGATCCATCCGGAGCCACTTCTCCGCTTGTGCTAGCGTACGCATACGGAGTCTTATCTCCGCTTAACTTCGTCAGTGGGATCCACACCTATGGCCAGGACCAGTACCCGTCCTCACTACAACGTCACCTTCGCCGTCCTCCTGCTCGGAGTGGCGGCCTACTCCCTCCTCCAGTCGATGGTCGTCCCGGTCCTGCCGACGCTGATCACCGACCTGCACACCACGCAGGACACCGCGACCTGGCTGATGACCGCGTACCTGCTCTCGGCCTCGGTTGCCACGCCGATCCTCGGCCGGATAGCCGACATGGTCGGCAAGGAGCGGATGCTGATCGTCACGCTGCTCGCGCTGACCGTCGGCTCGGCGCTGGCCGGGCTCTCGCACTCGATCGGGCTGATGATCGTCGCGCGAGTGATCCAGGGTCTGGGCGGCGGCGTGCTGCCGATCTCCTTCGGCATCATCCGCGACGAGTTCCCGGCCGCCCGGGTGCGCGGCGCCGTCGGCATCACCGCCGCGCTGACCGCCGTCGGCGGCGGCATCGGCCTGATCCTGGCCGGTCCGATCGTCGACAACATGGACTACCACTGGCTGTTCTGGTTCCCGATGATCATGACGGCCATCGCCACCGTCGCCACCTGGCTCTTCGTCCCCGAGTCCCCGGTCCGCACCCCCGGCCGGATCAGCTGGGGCGCGGCCGCGCTGCTCTCCGCCTGGCTGATCGCCCTGCTGCTGGGCGTCTCCGAGGGCCCGATGTGGGGCTGGGGCTCGGCCAGGATCATCGGCCTCTTCGCCGCCGCCGTGGTCTGCGCCGCCCTCTGGATCCTGGTCGAACTGCGTTCCGACGCCCCGCTGATCGACATGCGGATGATGCGCATCCCCGCCGTCTGGACCGCCAACCTGGTCGCGCTGCTCTTCGGCGTGGTGATGTACACCACGATGACCTTCCTGCCGCAGCTGGTGCAGACGCCGGAGAAGCTGGCGGGCTACGGCTTCAGCGCCAGCATCACCCAGTCCGGCGTCTACATGCTGCCGATGACCATCGGCATGTTCATCCTCGGCGTGCTGACCGGACCGCTCGCGGCCCGCTTCGGCTCCAAGCGGGTGCTGGTCGCCGGCGGCCTGGTCACCATCCTGCCGTTCCTGCTGCTCGCGCTCCAGCACGACAAGTCATGGGAGCTCTACACGGCCTCCGCCGTGATGGGCGTCGGCATGGGCCTCGCCTTCTCCTCCATGTCCTCGATCGTGGTCGAGGCTGTCTCCCCGGAGCAGACCGGCGTCGCCAGCGGCATGAACGCCAACATCCGCACCATCGGCGGCGCGATCGGCAGCGGCATCGCGGCCAGTATCCTGGCCTCGGGCGTCACCGCCGCGCACCCGTTCCCCCCGGACTCGGGCTACACCAACACCTTCTGGATGCTCACCGGGGCCGCGGTGCTCGCGGCAGCGGCGTCGCTGATCATCCCGACGGTCCGCAAGAGCGTCGGACCGGCCGCGCCCGGGCACTCCGGCGCACAGGACGCGGCATCCGAAGGCGAGGAAGCAGCCATCGCATGACCGACAGCCCCGTGCGGCCGACGCCGCCCGCCACCGAGGCAGCCGCCGCCACCGCCGCACTCGCGCCGAAGGCGCTGCGGCGCGACGCGGCGGAGAACCGGGAGCGGCTGCTCCGGGCCGCCTGGCAGGTCTTCGCCGAGCACGGCCCGGACGCCGGGGTCGAGGAGATCGCCCGGCGGGCCGGGGTCGGCATGGGGACCCTCTACCGGCGCTTCCCCACCAAGGAGGCGCTGGTGGACGCGCTCAACGACACGCTGCTGGCGGAGATCCTCGTCAGCGCCCGCCGGGCGGTGGCCGAACAGCCGCACGGGCTCGGCCTGGAGGCCTACCTCTGGTACACCGGGGCGACGATGTCGGCCCACCACGGCTGCCTCTCCCGGCTGTGGCAGGGCACCACCCCCGCGGGCGACCCGCGGCGGGTGGAGCTCTGGAGCCTGGTGGGCACCATGCTGGAGCAGGCCAAGCAGGCCGGCGAGGTACGGCAGGACCTGACCCTCACCGACGTCTACCTGTGCGTGCTGACCCTGCGCAGCCTGATCGACGACACGGCGGCGCAGGCCCCGGGGATCTGGAAGCGCCACCTGTCGGTGGTGCTGGCCGGCTTCCGACCGACCGGCGCCCCGCTGGAGCACCGCCCCGAGGACGACAGCCTGGTGCAGACGGGCGTCGTCTTCCGCCAGGCGCGCCACCACTGACTCCGCGTCAACTCCACCCCCGCGAGGGCCGACGCAACTCTGTCGAATGTGTTGACAGTGCATTCTCAAGAGCATTCACTGCTGAGGGAAATTGTTGAATCAGCCGTTCCCTATTGATTGATTCCTTTGGCTTGTGGAGGAACCATGCCGATGAGATCCCTCTTATCCCGCCTCCGCTCGGCAGCACTCGCGCTCGCCGCGCTCGCCCTCGCCGCCGGCTCGCTGATCGCCGTGCCCGGTGCGGCCCACGCCGCCACCGCCACCGCGATCACCGTCAACGGCGGCGCCACCGGCCGTACCTTCGACGGCATCGGCGCCATCAGCGGCGGCGGCGGCAACTCCCGGCTGCTGGTCGACTACCCGGAACCCGAGCGCACCCAGATCCTCGACTACCTGTTCAAGCCGGACTACGGCGCCGACCTGCAGATCCTCAAGGTCGAGATCGGTGGCGACACCAACTCCACCGACGGCTCCGAGGCCAGCATCGAGCACACCAAGGGCACCGTCGACTGCAACGCCGGCTACGAGTGGTGGCTGATGGAGCAGGCCAAGGCGCTCAACCCCGGGATCAAGCTGTACGGGCTGGCCTGGGGCGCACCGGGCTGGATCGGCGGCGGGAACTTCTGGTCCACGGACACCATCAACTACCTGGTCACCTGGCTCGGCTGCGCGGCCAGCCACGGGCTGACCATCAACTACCTGGGCGGCTGGAACGAGCGCTACACCGGCGGGGTGACCCAGGACGACTGGTTCATCTCGCTGCGCGCCGCGCTGAACGCGGCGGGCTACTCCGGCGTCCAGATCGTCGGCGCCGACTCCGGCTGGAACATCGCCGTCGACATGGCCCTCAATCCGTCCCTGGCCTCGGCCATCGGCGTCATCGGCGAGCACTACCCCTGCGGCGGGGACGGCGGCAGCGCCGACAGCTGCAGCACCATTCCTTCCGCCACCGACTCCGGCAAGCCGCTCTGGGCCAGCGAGAACGGCTCCCAGGACGAGGACTCGGGCGCACCGGCGCTGATCCGCTCGATCATCCGCGGCTACACCGACGCCGGGATGACCGCCTACATCAACTGGCCGCTGGTCGCCGCGATCTACCCCAACCTGGGCTACGACACCACCGGTCTGATGTCGGCCAACCAGCCCTGGGCCGGGTCGTACCAGGTCGGCGCGGAGACCTGGGCGACCGCGCAGGTCACCCAGTTCACCGCGCCGGGCTGGCAGTTCCTCGACTCGGGCAGCGGCTACCTGGGCGGCTCCGAGTCCAACGGCTCGTACGTGACGCTGAAGTCCACCGACGGCACGGACTACTCGACCGTGCTGGAGACGACCACCGCGACCGCCGCCCAGACCGCGACCTTCAACGTCTCCGGCGGGCTGTCCACCGGCACGGTCCACGTCTGGAGCACCGACCTCAACTCCAACGACCCCGCCGACTACCTGGTGCACAGCCAGGACATCACGCCGTCCGGCGGCAGCTACTCGCTCACCCTCCAGCCCGGCTACATCTACACCGTCACCACCACGACCGGCCAGGGCAAGGGCACCGCGACCTCCCCCGCCAAGGCCGCCCTCGGCCTGCCCTACTCCGACAACTTCGACGAGGATGCCACCGGCAGCCAGGCTGCCTACCTCTCCGACCAGAACGGCTCCTTCGAGGTCCAGCCCTGCACCGGCGGCCGCAGCGGCCAGTGCGTCCAGCAGATGGCCGCCCAGGAGCCGATCACCTGGGACAGTGCGTCCAACCCCTACACCACGCTGGGCGACCTGAGCTGGACCGACTACAAGGTCTCCGCCGACGCGCAGATGGAGCAGGCCGGAGCGGTGCAACTGCTCGGCCGGGTCGGGACCCAGCAACCGTTCTCGGTGGCCGGGATCGACGACTACTACCTCCAGCTCTCCTCGACCGGCGCCTGGGCGCTGATCAAGAACACCACCGGGGCGACGCTGACCACCCTGGCCTCCGGTACCGTCGCCGCGCCCGGGACCGGGACCTGGCACAACCTGGCGCTGACCTTCCAGGGCAGCAGCATCACTGCGGCCATCGACGGCAGCACCGTCGGCACGGTGACCGATACCAGCTACTCCAACGGCCAGGTGGGCCTGGGCGTCGACGGCTGGCAGACCGACCAGTTCGACAACCTGTCGGTCACCCCGGTCGACTCCGCCCCGGTCGCCGACACCTACCAGCTCGTCAACGCCAACAGCGGCCTGGCGCTGGCCGTCGCCTCCGGCTCGACCGCGGCCGGTGCGCAGGTCGTGCAGAGCACCGCCTCCACCGCGAGCGACCAGCAGTGGCAGCTGACCGGTGACGCCAACGGCTACGACACCCTCACCAATGTCGCCGACGGGATGGTGCTCGGCGTCCCCGGCTCGTCCACGGCCCAGGGTGTCCAGCTCGACCAGGAGTCGGCGGCGGGGACGGCCGCCCAGCAGTGGGCCGTCGACGCGACCGGGACCGGCACCTTCACCCTCACCAACCGCGGCAGCGCGCTGCTCGCCGACGTCAGCGGGGCCGCCACCGACGACGGGGCGCCGGTCATCCAGTGGCCGTCCGACGGCGGACAGAACCAGCAGTGGCGGCTGGTCTCGGTGCCCGAGCCGAATGCCACCTACACCCTGGTCAACCGCGACAGCGGGCTGCTCGGGGACATCTCCGGCGCGTCGACCGCCGCCGGCGCGCCGCTGATCCAGTGGCCGTCGAACGGCGGCACCAACCAGCGCTGGACGCTCAGCGAGAACAGCAGCGGCTACTGGACCGTCACCAACCTCAACAGCGGTCTGGTACTGGACGTCACCGGCCAGTCCACCTCCTCCGGAACGCAGTTGGAGCAGTGGGGCGCCAACGGCGGCAGCAACCAGCAGTGGACGCTCACCTCGCTGGGCAACGGCTACTACACCCTGACCGCCCGCAACAGCGGGATGCTCGCCACGGTCACCGGGGCGTCGACGGCCGAGGGCACGGACGTGGTCCAGGCACCGGCCGACGGCGGCGCCGAACAGCAGTGGCTGCTGCGGCTGGACTACTGACCGCATCGTCCCGGCCCACCTGACCGCCTGCCCCGGCTCCCCCGCCTGTCGATGCCCTGTCGGTGCACTGTCAGTACCGACCGCTACGGTGTCGTCAACCGAACGACGGGGGCCGGGGCGGGTGCGGCCCCCGGTGGGGCAAGGAGAGACCATGCTGGACACGGGAGTGCTACTGCCGGACGAGTCCACATTCACGCTGCCGGCTGCCTGGGCACGGCGGCTGCACCCCCGGCGGGGCGGGGTGCGGCGGCCGGTGGCCCCCTTCGGCGAGGACGCGCGGCACGACGTCGCGCTACTGCTGTCGGAGCAGGCCCCGCGAATCGCGGCGGCGCTGGCCGATCCGCGCAGCGAACCCCGGCTGGTGCGCGCCGCGCAGGCGCAGCAGTCCGGGGCGGCCGATCCCCTCGGCGCGGCCGTGGTCACCGTGCTCGCGCTCACGTCGCACCGCTCGGTGGACCCCGCCCCGCTGGTGGACGCGTGGGCGGCCGAGCACGGCCTGGCGTTCGCGGCCCGGGCGCTGGTGGCCCTGTTCGGGATCGGAGCCGGTGCGGACTCCGGCCCGTTCCGGCGCGACCAGGCAGTGGTGCGCTCCCTCCCCGACGGCGAGCCGAGCTGGGTGACGGACCGGCTGCTGTTGGTGGCCGACCGGCTGCGGGCGCTGCTCGCGGCGGCCGACGAGGAGTCCTACCAGGAGGCCGTGGCGGCGCTGGGCGGCTGCCGGGACGGCGTCTGGCAGCGGGTCGTCGTCAGCTACCTGGTCCCCGGCGAACGCGCCTGGGTCGAGGACTGCCTGGGCTGGAAGGGCGGCAGCATGGACAGCTGGACGGTCCGCTCGCTGCTGCTGTGCTCGATCGACTCGGCGGAGCAGCTCGCCCGGCTGCCCGACCGTTCCAAGTCCCGTTGGCAGCGCTGGTCGCTGCCGCTGCTGGCCACCCTCGCCGAGGGGATCGGACCCGCCGTCGCGCCGCTGGTCGGTGCGGCGCTCGACCTCGAACCCGGTGCCGGCGAGACGGTGAAGCTCTACGCCGGGGTGCTCAGCCACCTGCCGACCGACGAGGCCTTCGGCATGCTGCTCGAGCACGCCGGTAACCGCCATGTGCGCGAGGCACTGGCGGCGGCCTCGGCGCGCTATCCGGTGCGGGCGCTGCGGCTGCTGGCGGCCGAGGCCCAGCGGCCGGTCCAACGGGCCGGGCTGATGCGGGAGTTGCTGACCGAGCACGTCGCCGTCCACCGGGAGCTGGTCACCGCCGCGCTGCCGGGACTGGACGCCGAGATCTCCACCGAGGTCGCGGCCCTGGTCGCGCCGCTGCTGGTGCGCGGCGCACGGATCGCCGAGGCGCCGGCCGAGGCGCTGCCGCCGCTGCTGGTCGACCCGCCCTGGGCGCGGCGCCGGAAGGCGGCTCCGCAGCGGGTGCTGAGCGGCCAGCCGCCGCTGGCGGAACCGGCCACGACGCTCTGGCTGGAGGGCGAGCGGGAGAGCTGGTCGGTACTCCGGACCTGGCAGCGCCGGGACAGCGGCGGCGCGGAGACCGCCGCCGAGGGCTCCGAGTACTGGGACGCCGCGTTCCGGCAGTTGCAGGACGGCACCCTGCCCTGGTACCAGCACACCCAGTTGATCGTCCGGGCCCCGGCCGAGCGGGTACGGGTGCTGCTCGCGGACTGGAGCCCGGGCGAGTTCCGGGAGCCGCTGAACGTGCTGCGGCCGATCGCGGCGGTGCACGGGACGGCGGCGCTGCCGGCGCTGCTGCGGGCCGCGCAGCAGGAGCCCGCGCGGGCGGGCGAGCTGCTGCTGCCGTTCCGGGAGCTCCGGGTCGCGCGGGTGATGGCGGACTGGCTGGTCCGGCTGAAGGCGGCGGGCGGCACGGCGCGGGCCTGGTTCGCCCGGCACGGCCTGGCCGGGGTCCGGCTGCTGATACCGGACGCGGTGGGCCCGCTGGGGTCGGAGCGGCGGCGGGCCGAGCAGGCGCTGCGGCTGGCCGTGGTCCGGCACGGCGCACCGGCGGTGCTGGAGCTGGCGTCCGGCTTCGACCCGGAGGCGGGCTCCGTCGTCGCCGAGCTGCTGGCGGCGGATCCGCTGGCGGTCGGGCTGCCGGCCCGGATGCCGGTGCCCGGGGCCTGGGCCGATCCGGAGCTGCTGCCGCAGATCGAGCTCGCCGGCGGCGGCGCGCTGCCGGACGCGGCGCTGCGGCATGTGCTGACCATGCTGGCGATGTCCAAGCCCGGCATGGTCTACGGCGGGATCGCGGTACTGCGGGAGTCCTGCGACCCGTCCTCGCTGGCGGAGTTCGGCTGGGCGCTGTTCGAACGCTGGCGGCAGGTGGGGATGCCGCCCAAGGACAGCTGGGTGATGCCGGCCCTGGCCTGGCTGGGCGACGACGGCACGGTCCGTCGGCTGACCGGCGTGGTCCAGGCCTGGCCCGGCCAGGGCGTCCATGCCCGGGCGGCGCAGGGGTTGGAGGTGCTGGCCCTGTTCGGCACCGACACGGCCCTGCGCGAGCTGCACGGGATCGCCCAGCGGCCCGGCTTCAAGTCCCTGCGCACCCGGGCCCGGGGCATGCTCGCCGGAGTGGCCGCCGACCTCGACCTGACGGCGGATCAGCTGGCCGACCGGCTGGTGCCGCACCACGGCCTGGACGCGGACGGCAGCACCGTCATCGACTACGGGCCGCGCCGCTTCACCGTGGGCTTCGACGAGCAGCTGCGCCCCTATGTGCTGGACCCGGACGGCACCCGCCGTCGGGACCTGCCGGCCCCCGGGGCGCAGGACGACCAGCGGCGCGCCCCGGTCGAGCGCCGACGCTTCACCAGGCTGAAGAAGAACGTCCGGACCACCGCCGCCGAGCAGGTCCGGCGGCTGGAGGCGGCGATGGTCCGGCAGCGGAGCTGGACCGCCGCCGAGTTCCGCGAGCTCTTCGTGCTCCATCCGCTGCTCGGGCACCTGGTCCGCCGCCTGGTCTGGCAGGCGGACGGGGTGGCGTTCCGCGTCGCCGAGGACCGGACCTGCGCGGACGTCGAGGACCGGCAGCTGCTGCTGCCGGAGCAGGCCACGGTCCGGCTCGCGCATCCGCTGCTGCTGGGGGCGGACCTGGACGCCTGGTCCGAGCTGCTCGCCGACTACGAACTGCTCCAGCCCTTCCCGCAACTGGAGCGTCCGGTCCGGCGGTTGACCGAGGAGGAGGCGGCGGCCGAGCGGCTTACCCGGTTCGAGGGCGCCACCGTCCCCGCCGGGCGGCTGCTGGGGCTGGAGCGGCGCGGCTGGCAGCGCGGCGAGCCGCTGGACGGCGGGGTGGAGCAGTGGATCTCCCGCACGGTCGGCCCCGACCGGCACCTGGTGATCGCCCCGAACCCGGGCCTCACCGCCGGCCTGGGCAACGCCCAGTCGGTGCAGACCCTGGAGACCGTCTGGCTGGGCGACCAGCCCGGCAGCTACCGGCCGGGGCACACCGGCGGGCTCCGGCTGGGCGAGCTGGACCCGGTGATCGCCTCGGAGGTGCTGGTCGACCTGGCCGAGCTGGTCGGCTGAGCGCGGGAGGCTCGGGTCGCTTGGTACTGTCACACCCTCGTGCAAGTCTTGGTGCATGAGCGACACGCGGCGCAGTCAGCGCTACTCCGTGCCCACCGGGCGGCCCTTCCTGCTCGGCGAGCTCAGGACCAAGCTCGCCGCCATCGAGGGCCAGGCGCGGGCGCTGTACGAGAACTCCCACCCGGCCGAGATCGAGGTGGTCGCCGACGAGCTGTACCTGCTCTTCACCATCGCCCGAAACCTGGCCCCGCCGCGCACCTACACCGGCTGTGACCTGCACCCCAACGGCGCGATCGACCCCGAGGCACCGCAGGGCTGGACCCGCTGCCTGCTCTGCAACGAGGCCCGGCGGCGGGGCACCGCGTCGACCGCCGTCCCGGCGGTGGCCCGGGCCACCGCCCTGGGCTACCCGCTGCCGGAGGGCCCCTACACCGTCGAGCTGCTGCTGGGCTTCCTGCGCGCGACCACCGAGCAGGCCTATGTGCTGGACCTGCGCTCGACCGAGTCCGCCTACGCCGAGCTGGCCGACGTGGTGCACCAGGCGTTCATCGTCGCCCGCGAGCTCTCGCGTCCGCGCAACACCTCCGGCTGCGACCGGCATCCGGGCGCGCCGACCGACCCGACGGCGGACAACGCCTGCCTGTTCTGCGTCGCCGACCGCCGCCGCCGACTGGACGAGCGCGACGGCGTCCCGGTGATGACCGCCCGAGCCGCGCTCCGCGGCACCCAGCGCCGCCGCCCCCACCCGCCCCGCCCGGACGGCCTGCAGTAGGCGGCCTGCAGTAGGCGCTGCGCAGTAGGCGGTGGGCAGTCGGGCTCCGGCGGACTCACCCTGACCGGCCGTTACGGGACGAAATCTGAATCACCGTCAAGAGCCGGGTGCGAAGCAGCTGCCCGGTCGGCGGTCGGCTGCCAGTAGCGTCCGGGCGTGGTGCCGAAGGCGTGGCGGAACGACTCGATGAAGGCGCTGGTGCTGCTGTAGCCGCAGTCGGCGGCGACCGTGGTGACGGGGGCCCCGGAGGCCAGCAGCACCAGCGAGTGGTGCAGCCGCAGCTGGGTGCGCCACTGCGGGAAGCTCATCCCGGTCTCCCGCCGGAAGAGGCGGCTGAGGGTGCGTTCGCCGGCGCCGATGGCCGCGCCGAACGCGGCCAGGGTCCGCTGGTCGGCGGGGTCGGCGTGGAGCAGCTCGGCGATGTCCCGCAGCCGTTCGTCCGCCGGGGACGGCAGGTACAGCGGGAGCGCGTCGAGCTGCTGGAGCTGGTCGAAGGCGACCTGCTGCAGATTGCGGCGGCGCCGGTCGGCCTCGGCGCCGGTCGCGTCGCCTGAGGTCAGGCCGATGATGACCTCGCGCAGCAGCGGGGAGACGGCGAGCACCGTCGGCTGGTCGACCCGCATCGGGTCCTCGGCGCGGTCGAAGGCCAGCGTCCGCATCTGGGTCGGGCCGTGGGCCTGGTGCGCGTGGGCGACCCCGGCCGGGATCCAGACCGCGCGGTGCGGCGGGACGATCCAGCCGCCCGCCCCGGTCGACACCGCCAGCACGCCGCGACTGGGGTAGATCAGCTGGTGCACGGCGTGGTCGTGCCAGTCGATGGTCTGCCGGTGCGCGAGTTCCCGGCGGGTCGACCCGAACAGCGAACGGCGGGTTGTCGACATAACCAGGCAGACTATCGATAGCCGATCGATCCCGCCGCTCGACACCATGAGGTCATCCCCCCGACGCAGCCCGAGTGCTGACAGCGATGAAGGAGACCGCCGTGACGGACACCGGCACCGACGAGGCGGCCACCACCGAGGTGGAGGGCGCCGCCGCCCCCCTCGGCGCCTGGCGGCGGATGCGGCTGTGGGGCACGGCCCACGCCGTCGACGACCTCTACCAGGGCCTGATCCCGGCCGGCGTCCCCTACTTCGTGCTGGACCGGCACTACGGCTATGTCGCGGCCTCCGGGCTGACCCTGGCCGCGACCATCGGCAGCTCTGTGCCGCAGCCGTTCATCGGCCTGGCCGTGGACCGGCTGCGGCTGGGCCGGCTGCCGGCCATCGGCATCGCGCTCGCCGGAACCGGCCTCGGGCTGTCCGGGCTGCTCAGCTCCTATGCCGCGGTCTGGTGCGCCATCCTGCTCTCCGGCCTCGGCATCGCCATGTTCCACCCCTCGGCCGGCAAGGCCGCCAGGGAGGCGGCCGGGGACAGCGCCGGTGCGATGAGCATCTTCGCGGCCGGCGGCAGCGTCGGCTTCTTCCTCGCCCCGGTGCTGGCGACGCCCGCGCTGATCGCCTGGGGCGTCGGCGCGACCGCACTGTTCATCCCGCCCGCGCTGCTGACCGCGTTCGTGCTGCTGCGGCACCACCGCCGCGGCAGCGACCACAGCGCAACGACCGTGCTGCGCACCGGCCATGACCGCTGGGGTCCGTTCGCGGCGCTGACCGGGGTGGCGGTGGTCCGCTCGACGGCGTTCTCCGGCCTCAGCACCTTCATCGAGCTCTACTGGCTGCACCAGCTGCACGCCTCGCGCACCCTGGCCGGGGCGGCGCTGACCTGCTTCCTGGCGGGCGGGGTCGTCGGCACGCTGCTCGGCGGCCGGATCGCCGACCGCTTCGGGATGGTGCGCTCCGTGCAGTCCGGCGCGGTGCTGCTGCTGCCGATGCTGCTCGGCCTGCGGCTGACCGCTGGCAGCGTGGCCCCGCTGGCGTTCGCGGCGCTCACCGGGATCGCGCTGAACATCCCGTTCGCGGTGCTGGTGAAGCTCGGCCAGGACTACCTGCCGACCCGCCCCGGCACGGCAGCCGGCGTCACCCTCGGCCTCGGCGTCAGCATCGGCGGCCTGATCGCCCCGCTCTTCGGCCTGATCGCCGACGCCCACGGCCCGCAGGGCGTCCTCGACGCCGTCTGCCTGGTCCCCCCGATCGCCGTCCTGCTCGGCCTGCTCCTGCCGGAACCGGGAAAGGTCAGGCGCGGATGACGGTGACGCCCTGTTCCTCGAACTGCTTGACGATCTCGTCGGGGGCGCCGGCGCCGGTGATGATGGTGTGGATCTCGCGGACGTGGCAGATCCGGGCGAAGGCGCTCTTCTCCAGCTTGGAGCTGTCGGCCAGGACGACCACCTGCTGGGCGCGGCTGGCCATCAGCCGGTTGATGCTGGCCTCCACCTCGTGGTGGGCGGTGGCGCCCAGGGTGTGGTGCAGCGCGTCGACGCCCAGGAACATGACGTCCAGGGTGAGTTCGTCCAGGATCTTGCTGGCCAGCGGGCCGATCAGCTCGTAGGACTTCTCCCGGGCGACGCCGCCGGTGACCACGACCCGCATGTGCGGACGCACCGTCAGCTCGGAGGCGATGTTCAGGGCGTTGGTGACGACGGTCGCGGTCCAGCCCTCGTTCCGGCCCTCGCCCTGGGTGCCGGCGTCGCCGCGGACCGCGATGGCCCGGGCCGCCTCGGTGGTGGTGGTGCCGCCGTTCAGGCCGACCACCATGCCGGAGCGCACCAGCTTCGCCGCGGCCAGGCCGATCCGCTGCTTCTCCTCGGCGTGCCGCGCGGTCTTGTAGCGCAGCGGCAGGTCGTAGCTGACGTTGCCGGCGACCGCTCCCCCGTGTGTGCGTACCAGCAGTTGCTGCTGCGCCAGGTGGTCCATGTCGCGCCGGACCGTCGCGGTCGACACACCCAGCCGCTCGGCGGCATCCTCCACCGCGATGCTCTCGCGCTCGGTGAGCAGCTCCAGCAACATGGTGAGGCGCTCGTGGCGATTCACCGTAGACCCACCTCTCAGGCCGGCACCGGCGCTGGGATGCGCACATTCACAGATGCCTCGTCCGGTGAGCATAGCTCTGCGCGCCACGTGCAGGTGTATGCACGCCAAGGATGACTCCGGGAAACAGTCGATCCGGCGGTCCGCGCAGACCCGTC
Organism: uncultured Actinomycetota bacterium; assembly: GCA_963743515.1. Taxonomy (GTDB): domain Bacteria; phylum Actinomycetota; class Actinomycetes; order Streptomycetales; family Streptomycetaceae; genus Streptacidiphilus. Next base: position 376,300 of record CAVUQN010000013.1, on the reverse strand, counting down.
CCAGCAGCCGCCTCTTTCCCCGGACCCGCCGCGGCACCGTCCGCGCGCAGCCCCGAGCCCGCCCATCTTCCCCCTTCTCTGCACACTCATGCTTGCTTCTACAGTTTTCCGCTTGTTTTGACTGGCCTCTTGTCAACTATGAGCAGCCTGAGTAGAAATCTCTCAGGTGTTATGGACTCGCCTGGTTCGCCCAGGCCCCGCCAAGGCTCGAACGACCTGTGAGGTTGCCCCCGTGTCTTCCCCGTTCACCCGTCTCTCCCGGACAGCCCTGGCCGGCTGCTGTGCGATCGCCACAGCCTCCGCCGGACTGCTGCTGGCCGTCCCCGCCCACGCGGCAGCCCCCGCTGCCGCGCCGGCCGCCGCCGCTGCCACCGGCACCACCGCCGCCCAGTACCCGAACCTCGCGCCGACCCCGCCGATGGGCTGGAACGACTGGTCCTACTACCAGTGCGGCGTCACCGAGAAGATCGTCCTCGCCAATGCGAGGGCGCTGGTCACCAGCGGACTGGCGGCCAAGGGCTACAACACGGTCACCATCGACGACTGCTGGATGGCCCCGAACCGCGACGCCAACGGCAACCTGGTCGCCAACCCGACCACCTTCCCCGACGGCATGGCCTATGTCGGCAAGCAACTCCACGCCATGGGGCTGAAGTTCGGCATCTACGAGGACGCGGGCACCAACACCTGCGGCGGCTACCCCGGCTCCATGGGCCACTGGACCCAGGACGCCGACCTGTTCGCCTCCTGGGGCGTCGACTACGTCAAGCTCGACGGCTGCAACGTCCCGGACGCGCCCGGTCAGACCGACGAGCAGGCCTACTACGCCGCCTACTCCGCGATGAGTTCGGCGCTGCTGAAGAGCGGCCGGCCGATGGTCTTCTCGATATCGGCGCCCGCCTACTTCGAGGGCGAGTCCGACTGGGACCAGGTCATCAAGTGGTCGGCCCAGCTGGGCAACCTCTGGCGCGAGGGCTCGGACACCGCGCTCGGCCAGGAGAGCAGCGCGGCCAAGTGGGACGCGATCACCACCAACTACGGCTACAACGTCGGCCTGGCCGACCTGCAGAGCCCCGGCCGCTGGAACGACCCCGACTTCCTGCTGGCCGGCGACTCCGGCCTGACCCAGGACGAGATCCAGAGCCAGGTGGACCTCTGGTCGATGATGGCCGCCCCGCTGATCTCCAGCACCGACCTCACCCAGCTCTCCGCCGGCGCGCTGGCGGCGCTCGGCAACAAGGACGTCATCGCGGTCGACCAGGACCCGCTCGGCCTCCAGGGCCGACTGGTCCAGCAGGGCACCGGCTCCGCCGTGCTGTCCAAGCCGCTCAAGGGCGGTGACCGGGCCGTCGCGCTGTTCAACTCCTCCGACGCCGCCCAGACGATCACCACCTCGGCGAAGACCGTCGGCTTCGGCTCCGGCTCCTCCTTCCTGCTGAAGAACCTGGACACCAAGGCGGTCACCCAGACCACCGGCACCATCTCGGTGGACGTCCCGCCGCACGCCACCGCGATCTTCCGGGTGAGCCCCGGCGGCTCGCCGGCCGCCACCCGCAAGGTGCAGCCGTCCACCGCGATCACCTGGCAGAACGTCAGTACCGCGACCATGCCGGACACCTACCTGGCCAGCCTCACCGACCTGGGCTCGACCCGGCTGACGGACGCCAAGCTCTCGGTGAGCGCCCCGGCCGGCTGGAAGGTCTCGCCGGTCACCGCCCGGCTGCACCAGCTGAAGCCGGGCGCGTCCGCCTCGGCCGCGTACCGGATCACCGGCCCGAAGGCCGCGCCGGGCACCACCACCACCGCGATCACCGCCACCGCGAGCTACCGGGCCGGCGCCGCCGGCAAGGGCTCGGTCAGCGGCCAGGTGACGATCACCAGCGTCGTCCCGTACCCGACGCTGGCCGACGCCTTCAACAACGTCGGCATCACCGCCGAGTCCACCCCCGCCCCCGGCAACTTCGACGGCACCGGCGACAGCTACTCGGCCGACGCCCTGGCCTCGGCCGGAGTCACCCCCGGGTCGACCGTCAGCGCCAACGGCGCCACCTTCACCTGGCCGAACGTCGCCGCCGGCACGTCCGACAACGTCGCCACCGCCGGTGAGGCGATCACCCTCGGCGGCAAGGGCAGCAGCCTCGCCTTCCTCGGCTCGGAGACCGGCGCAGTGTCCGGCACGGTCACCGTGACCTACACCGACGGCACCACCAGTACCGGCAGCCTCGGCTTCCCCAACTGGTGCTGCACCCCGCCGACCGCCTACGGCGCGCAGGTCGCGATCACCACCAACCACCGCGACACCCCGAGCGGCCCGGCCAACTTCGGCATCAGCTACCAGGTGTTCACCAACACCGTGCCGCTGACCGCCGGCAAGACGGTCGCCAGCGTCACCCTGCCCAACGAGACGGCGATCCACATCTTCGGCCTGGCCATCGAACCCTGACCCCTCCCCTGATAGCCGGCCGAACCACCGACCGGGGCACGGCGTCCCTCCCTCCGGGGAGGCCGCCGCGCCCCGGTTCGACGCTTCGGGCGACAATACGGACAGCCGTCCACTCACGCCCCACCGGTCAGGGAGTCCCTGCATGCCACTCGAAGTCGCCGACCCCGCCCGGCTCTCCCTGGGTGAGGGCGCCCTCTGGGACCCCGAGGCGCAGCGCCTGTACTGGATCGGCATCGAGGACCGGCAGCTCCGCTGGCTGGACCGGGCCACCGGCGGCTCGCACCTGGTGCAGCTGGACACCCGGCCCGGCACCGTCGCCCTGCACCGGGGCGAGCGGGTCGTGCTGTCCGTCGCCGAGGGCTTCGCCGAACTGGACACCGCGACCGGCACGCTGACCCGGGTCGTCGACGTCGAGGCCGACCGCCCCGACCGGCGGATGAACGACGGCAAGCCCGACCCCTACGGCCGACTGGTCGCCGGGACGATGACCGTGGACGAACCGCGCCGCCCCGGCCCGCTGTACCGGCTGGAGACCGGCCCCGACGGCCCGCCGCAGGCCGTGGTGCTCCGCGAGGGCATGCTTATCCCCAACGGCCTGGACTGGCCCGAGCCCGACCTGCTCTGGCACATCGACACCCCGACCCACCGCGCGGACCTCTACGCCTACCCGGAGCACGGGCCGCTCGCCGACCCGATCCGCTCGCTCGACCTCTCCGAGCAGAGCGGCTCCCCGGACGGCATGACCCTGGACGCCGAGGGCAACCTGTGGATCGCCTTCTGGGACGGCGGCGCGGTCCGCTGCTTCTCCCCGGAGGGCCGGCTGCTGGAGACGGTCGAGCTGCCGACGGCCCAGCCGACCAGCTGTGCCTTCGGCGGCCCGGAGCTGGACACCCTCTACATCACCAGTGCCGGCGGCGGCCCCGGGGTGGCCGACCCGGAGGCGGGCGCGCTGTTCCGCTACCCCGGGCTGGCCCTCGGCCGCCCCGCCCGCCGCTGGACCGGCGTCGCCTGACGCAGAGTCAGTACCGGCGTCGGCTCAAACCCCGGTCCCGGAGCCGGCTCCGGTCTCAGCCGGCCGGGCAGTTGGCCCAGGCCGTCGCCAGGCCGGCCGGGACCAGGGCCAGGCAGCCTCCGTGCGAGGGGAAGCCGTCGCTGCCGGTGTAGCCCCAACTCGTGGACCCGGTGGAGCTGAAGTACTTCCGCACGCTGCCCTCGTCCTGCATCGCCACCAGGGTGTTCTGGCTGGCCCCGGCGGTGGGCTCGAAGCGGGTGGCGGCGTAGCGGGTGGAACCGCAGGAGCCGTAGAAGAACGTCCCCGGGACCGGCTGGATGTGGTCGAGCTGCGGGTTCGCGGCCTCGTAGGCGGCCGTGACGGCGGACTTGACGGCGGCCGTGGCGGCAAGGTCCTGGCAGCCCGCCGGGCTCGCGCTCGACCCGCCGCCGGCCGGGGCGGAGGCGGAGGCGGAGCTGGTGGCGCCGGCCGGGGCCGACGCTGCCGCGCTGCTCCCGGCAGCGGCGCTGGCGGCGGGGGTGGATCTCCCCGTCGCCGAAGCGACCGCCGAGGGCGTCCCGGCGGCCGACCCGCCACCGCCCGAAGAGGTGCAGCCGCCGACCAGCAGTGCGGCGGAGAGGGCGAGAACGGCGGTGGCGGATCGGCGTGCTGGCATCTGCATGTGGAAGTCCCCCTGCTGAACCTGGTTCCGGTGAGTGCGCGCAGTCAGTGTCCTCCCTGTACTCCGGCGCCGATCACCCGCCCCGGCGACTCTCGTGGGTCCGCATCGCGCCGAAGCCGGACTCCCACTCCTGGATGCCCTGCACCGCACGCTGTGCCAGGGCCGCGAGGTCGTTGCGCGGATTGACGGTCATGGGTGTGCTCTCCGATCGCCGGCAGGAGGTCTACGCCGATCCCTAAGTTATTTGGCTTCAAATGACCTGTCCAGTACCCGGCCGCCGGTGGAACGGCACCGGCCGACATTCCGTCAGAAGCGCTCATTCGGGAGCGCGTCCACGAGAATGGCGGTGCCGGCGGAAGCCCCGACCCCGACCCGCCGCCGGTCGACCCGACCCTCACAGCCGCACCCACCTGCAAGGACGGTCCGCCCATGGATGAAGCGCAGCATCAGGATTCCGCATACGACGTCGTCGTCATCGGCGGCGGCCCGGCCGGTGAGAACGCGGCCGACTACGCCGTCAGGGGCAGCGGGCGCACCGCCGTGCTGATCGAGGCGGAACTGGTCGGCGGCGAGTGCTCGTACTGGGCGTGCATGCCGAGCAAGGCGCTGCTGCGACCGGTCGAGGTGCTGGACGCGGTCCGGACGCTGCCGGGGCTCTCCGGCACGGAGCTCGATGTGGCCGGGGTGCTCGCCCGGCGCGACGCGTTCACCAGCCACCACGACGACTCCGGCCAGGTACGCTGGGTCAACAACGCCGGGGTCGACGTCCGGCGCGGACGCGCCCGGCTGACCGCCCCGCGGACGGTCGAGGTCACCGCGGCCGACGGCTCGGTGACCACGGTCCGGGCCCGGCTGGCGGTGGTCCTGGCCACCGGCACCACCGCCGCGATCCCGCCCGTCCCGGGCCTGGCCGAGGCCCTGCCATGGATCTCACGCGACGTCACCAACCTCGCCGAGGTGCCGCGCCGGGTCGCGGTCATCGGCGGCGGCGTGGTCGGCTGCGAGTCCGCGACCTGGCTGAACGGCCTGGGCGCCGAACAGGTGACGCTCGTCCAGCACAACCGGGCGCTGCTGCCGCGCGACGAGCCCTTCGTCCACGAGCTGGTCGCCGAGCGGCTGCGCGACGCGGGCGTCGAGGTCAGGACCGACGCCCGGCTCGAGTCCGTCAGCCGCCCGCACGCCGCCGCCACCGGTATCGGCCATCTCCACGGCGGCGAGGTCACCCTGTTCGTGGACGGCGCGGAGCTGGTGGTCGACGAGATCGTGGTCGCCACCGGACGCACGCCGGCCACCGCCGGCCTCGGCCTGGACACTGTCGGCGTCGCCCTCGACCCGCGCGGCTACGTCCCGGTCGACGAGCACCTCACCGTCCGCACCGGCGAGGCGGACGGGGACTGGCTGTACGCGGTCGGCGACGTCAACGGCCTGGCCCTGCTCACCCATATGGGCAAGTACCAGGCCCGGGTCTGCGGCGCGGTCATCGCCGCCCGCGCGGAGGGCCGCCCACTGGACGGCCCGCGCTACCGGAACCTGGCCGGGACGCGGGTGGTGCCGCAGGTCGTCTTCACCGTGCCGCAGGTCGCCACCGTCGGCCTCACCGAGCGGGCCGCGCAGGACGCCGACATCGACGTCGAGACGGTCGAGTACGACCTCGCGGCGCTGGCCGGCACCTCGCTCCAGCGCGACGGCTACCGGGGCCGGGCGAAGCTGGTCATCGACCGGGCCGAGGACGTCCTGCTCGGCGCGACCTTCGTCGGCCCCGAGGTCTCCGAACTGGTCCACGCCGCCACGGTGGCCGTGATCGGCGCGGTTCCGCTGGAACTGCTCCGGCACGCCGTCCCCTCCTACCCCACGCCGAGCGAGATCTGGCTGCGCCTGCTGGAGTCCCGCGAGGCGCCGAAGAAGTAGCCGCCGACCTGGCGCACCTGCCCGTCGAAGGATTGTCAGTCGGCCTCGCTACTGTGCTGAACAACTGATCACCGGAACACCTGTCCGGTGGTGTCCGCCGGTGTTCGGCGTGGTTGTTCATGGCGGTTGAGGAGGGGCTGTGCGGCGCTGGGAGTCTGTCGGCGAGGGGTCGGAGAAGTTCTGGGAGGCGGCGGCGGAGGGGGACTCCGTCACCGTCCGCTTCGGCAGGGTCGGCGCGGAGGGGCAGCGGCAGGAGAAGCAGTTCGACTCCGCCGAGGCGGCGCTGCGTCACTTCACCAAGGCCGTCGCCGACAAGGAGCGGAAGGGCTACCGCGAGGTCACCGCGAGCGCGGTCGCCGCAACCGTCACCGAAGCCGTCGCTCCGGCGCTGACGCGTCCCGACGAGTCGACCTTCACCGTGCCCCCGGCCTGGCGGCGGGCGGTCCACCCCCGGCGCGGCGGGTTCAGCGGCGCCGTGCCGGCGGCGGCCGATGCCGAGGCCCTGGCGACGGTGGAGCAGCGGATCCAGCAGGAGGCGGCCTGGATCGACCAGGTGTTCGGCGGGCCGCAGAGCGATCCGCAGCTGGTGGCCGCCGGACGGGGGCAACTGGCGGGCGCCACCAGCCCGTTGGGCGCGGCCGTGCTGTTCGCGCTGACCCGGCACTACCAGATCGCCGAATCGCTGTGCGTGGACGCCTGGGTCGAGCACGGGGGCCTGCCGTTCGCGGCCTGTGCCGTCGTCGAGTACATCGGGATCGAGGCGCACTGGCAGCAGCAGGGCTCGAACCGCTCCGGTGCCTGGATCGGCTTCCGGGGGCCGGACCAGGGGGTCGTCAGGCACTGGGTGCACGGCCTCGCCGACCGGGTCCGCGCGCTGCTGTCGCGGACGGACGACGCGACCTACCGGGCCACCGTCACCGCGCTGGGGGGCTACCGGAACGACGCCCGGGGCCGGATCCTGGTCTCCTACCTGCTGCCGTCCGAGCCGGGCTGGGTCGACGAGTGCCTGGCCGACCCGGCCGCCCGGGCCACCACCGACCCCGTGCTGCGCGGGATGCTGCTCTGCTCGCTCGGCACGCCGGAGCAGTTCGCCCAACTGGACAGCAAGGTCGACCTGGGCTGGAACGGCTGGTCGCCGGCGCTGGTCGCCACGGTCGCCGAGGGGGTCGGCACCGCCTGTGTGCCGCTGCTGGAGCAGGCGATCGAGCACGCCTACGGCGCCGACCGGCTCAAGTCCTTCGCCGGAATGGCGGTCGAGCTCCCCACCGACGAGGCCTTCGGGCTGCTGCTGGCACGGATGGACGACAAGCATGTGCGCCCGCAACTGCTGGAGGCCGGTCGGCGCTACCCGGTGCGCGCGCTGCGGTTGGTCGGAGCGGCGGCCGCGGGGGCGGGGAAGAACGCCCTGATGGCCCGTCAACTGTTGACGGCCCATGTCCAGGCGCATCGCGAGCTAGCCCTGGCGGTGCTGCCGGAGCTCGACCCCCGGGTGGGCGAGCTGGTCCGCTCGCTGGTCGAGGAGCGCGACCGGGTGGCCGACGCGCCGGTGGCGGCGCTGCCGCCGCTGCTGGTCAGCCCGCCGTGGACGCGGCGGAGCGCGCCGCGCAAGCCCCGGGTGCTGGAGGGGCTGGTGGCCGAGAACGAGCCGCGGATCGTCTGGCAGGAGGGCGAGCAGCAGCGCTGGGCCAAGGGCGACCCCTGGTACTGGAACTACCCCGAGTCCACGGACTGGGTGCAGGAGGCCGAGGAGAAGTTCAACGGCACCCGCAACTGGGGCAGCTACCAGCAGAGCCGGCTGCTGGCCCAGGGTCCGGCCGAGGTGCTGGCGCCCTACCTGGTGAACTGGTCGCCGAGCGACCACTGGAACGGCGCCGAGGTCTACCGGCCGGTCGTGGCCAAGTACGGCCTCGCCGCGCTGCCGGTGACCCTGCAGGCCGCTGCGGCGCAGCCCGCGCACCTGTCCGCACTGCTGCTGCCGTTCCTGGACCTGTACGCCGCCCGGCTGCTGGCGGACGGGCTGGTGCGGTTGAAGTCGGTGGCGCCGGTGGCGCGGGCCTGGCTGGCCCGGTACGGTCTGGACGCCGTCCGGCTGCTGGTGCCCGACGCCGTGGGCAAGGCCGGCCGGCCCCGGCGGGGCGCGGAGCAGGCGCTGCGCACGGTCGCGGCCAACCTCGGGGCTGCGGCGGTGCTGGACGCGACCACCGCCGCCTACGGCGCGGAGGCCGCCGGGATCGTGGCCGAGGCGCTGGCCACCGACCCGCTGGAGAACGGGCTCCCGGCAAGGATGCCGGCCGTCCCGGCCTGGGCCGCGCCCGCGATGCTGCCGCAGCTCCTGCTGCTGGACCGGGCCGGGGCGCTGCCCGCCGAGGCGACCCGGCACGCGCTGACGCTGCTCGCGCTGTCCCGGCCGGGCGAGGTCTACGCCGGGCTGTCCGTGCTGACCGACGCCTGCACCGCCGACTCCCTGGCCGAGTTCGCCTGGGCGCTGTTCGAGGAGTGGCGGCTGGCGGGGATGCCGCCCAAGGAGAGCTGGGCCCTGCACGCCCTGGGCTGGCTCGGCAACGACGACACGGTGCGCCGGCTGACCCCGGTGCTGCGGGCCTGGCCGGGCGAGGGCGCGCACCACCGCGCCGTCGAGGGGCTCGACGTACTGGCCGCGATCGGCAGCGACATCGCCCTGCTGCACCTGCACGGCATAGCCCAGCGGGTGAAGTTCAAGGCGCTGCGGAGCCGGGCCCAGGAGAAGATCGCCGAGGTCGCCGCGGGCCTCGGGCTGACGGGCGAGCAGCTGTCCGACCGGCTGGTGCCCGACCTGGACCTGGATCCGGACGGCACCACCGTGATCGACTACGGTCCGCGCCGCTTCACCGTGGGCTTCGACGAGCAGTTGCGGCCCTATGTGCTGGACGCCGACGGCAAGCGCCGCAAGGACCTGCCGGCGGTGGGCGTGAAGGACGACCCGGAGCTCGCGCCCGCCGAGAAGAAGCGCTTCGCCACGCTGAAGAAGGACGTCCGCACCATCGCCGCGGACCAGATCCGCCGGCTGGAGGCGGCGATGGTGGCGCAGCGCTCCTGGACGGTGTCGGAGTTCCAGGAGCTCTTCGTCCGGCACCCGCTGACCCAGCACCTGGTCCGCCGACTGGTCTGGCTGGCCGAGGCGGAGGGCGCGACGACGGCGTTCCGGGTCGCCGAGGACCGGACCTTCGCCGATGTCGACGACGACGAGCTGGTGCTCGCGGAGGGCGCGCGGGTGCGGCTCGCGCATCCGCTGCTGCTGGCCGGCGAGGTCGACGGCTGGGCCGAGGTCTTCGCCGACTACGAGATCCTGCAGCCGTTCCCACAGCTCGGCCGGGCGGTGTTCGCGCCGACGGAGGCCGAGGCGGGCGAGAACCGGCTGACCCGGTTCGAGGGCTGCACGGTCCCGGTGGGCAGGCTGCTCGGGCTGACCAAGCGCGGCTGGGAGCGCGGGCAGCCGCAGGACGCCGGCGTCGAGCGCTGGTTCTCCAAGCGGCTGGGCGACGACTGCTACCTGGTGATCGCGCTCGACGAAGGCATCGCCGTGGGGGTGGTGGACATGTTCCCGGACCAGACCTTCGAGACCGTCTGGCTGGCCGCCGCGCCCGGGGACTACTGGCCGAACCACCACTCGTACACCCAGCGCTTCGGCGACCTCGACCCGGTGACCGCCTCCGAGCTGCTGGCCGACCTGACCGAGGTGACCGCCAAGTGAGCACCGTCAGCCTGGACCCGGGCGGCGCACCGCAGGACGGCGCGCAGCAGGACGGCGCGCAGCTCCAGCGTCCGCCCGCCGAGGTCCGCTACGCGGAGGAGCTCGCCGCGCTGCGGGCCGGGGACACCGCGCCCCGGCCGCCCGGCTGGCAGCTCAGCCTCCGGGCCGCGCGGCGCTTCATCGTCGGCGACGCGGAGTCCGGGATCAGCCGGAAGTTCGTCGGCAACACCTCGCTGGTGGAGCGCGCCCTGGTGACGCTGGCCACCAGTCGCGGGCTGATGCTGGTGGGCGAGCCGGGGACGGCCAAGTCACTGCTCTCGGAGCTGATCGCGGCGGCAGTCAGCGGCATCTCGACGCTGACCGTGCAGGGCGGGGCGGCGACCACCGAGGACCAGATCAAGTACTCCTGGAACTACGCGCTGCTGGTCTCCGAGGGCCCGTCGACCCGCTCGCTGGTGCCCGCGCCGATGCTGCGCGGGATGGCCGAGGGACGGGTCGTCCGCTTCGAGGAGATCACCCGCTGCGCGCTGGAGGTCCAGGACTCACTGCTCTCGCTGCTGTCCGAACGCGTGCTCGCGGTACCGGAGTTGACCGGACCGGACGGGATGGTCTTCGCCCGCGCCGGGTTCAACGTGATCGCCACCGCCAACACCAGGGACCGGGGCGTCAACGAGATGAGCGCGGCGCTGAAACGGCGGTTCAACTTCGAGACGGTGTTCCCGATCGCCGACTTCGAGACCGAACTGGCCCTGGTCGAGGCCGAGGTCAGGACGCTGCTGCTGAGCTCCGGGGTGGAGCCGCCGCCGGACCGGGACGTGCTGGAGGTCCTGGTCGGCACCTTCCGCGAGCTGCGCGGCCAGCAGGCCGGTGGCCAGCAGGGGTCTGCCGAGCGGCTGTCGGCGGTGATGAGCACCGCCGAGGCGGTGTCGGTGGCGCACGCCGTGGGCCTGCGCGGCTGGTTCCTGCGCGGGGAGCCCGGCAGCGCCGCCGACGTGGTGGCCTGCCTGGCCGGGACCGCCGCCAAGGACAGCCCGGAGGACCTGGCCCGGCTGCGCCGCTTCCTGGAGCAGCAGGTCTCCCGCCGCCGGGGCCCGCACTGGCAGGCCCTGTACGACGCGCGCCACCTGCTGGCGGACTGATGGAGCGCCTGGTCCTCCTGGGCGTGCGGCACCACTCCCCCGCCTGCGCCCGGCTGGTCGCGCACACGATCGAGTCCCTCCGTCCGGCCTATGTGCTGGTGGAGGGACCGGTCGAGATGAACGACCGACTGGACGAGCTGCTGCTCGGGCACGAGCTGCCGGTCGCGGTCTTCAGCCACTACCGGGACGCGGAGCGCACGGCCACCTCGTGGACGCCGCTGTGCGACTACTCCCCGGAGTGGGTCGCGCTGACGGCGGGCCGGCAGGCCGGGGCGGAGGTCCGCTTCATCGACCTGCCGGCCTGGCATCCGGCCTTCACCGAGCGGGGCGAGGGGGCCGCCAACCGCTACGCCGACGCCGAGGCCCGCTACGCCGAGGCGACGACACGGCTGTGCGCGCGCTACGCGGTGGACTCGGTGGACGCCCTCTGGGACCGGCTGTTCGAGGTCGACGCGGCCGGGACCGCCCCGGAGCGGCTGGCGGAACGGCTGGACGCCTACTTCGCGCTGGTGCGCGGCGAAGCGGTGGCCGACGCCGGCGACCGGGCCCGCGAGGAGTACATGGCCGCCTGGGTCCGCGCGGCGCTCGCCCGCGCCGGGGAGCGCCCGGTGCTGGTGGTGACCGGCGGCTTCCACCAGCCGGCCCTGCGGCGACTGGTGCCGGGGGGACCGGGGACGGCCGAATGGCCCGAGATCCCGGCCCCGCCCGCGGACGCGCTGGGCGGCAGCTTCCTGGTGCCCTACTCCTTCAAGCAGTTGGACGCCTTCGCCGGCTACCAGTCCGGCATGCCCTCGCCCGGCTACTACCAGCAGGTCTGGGAGCACGGCCCGGCTACCGCCGGGCGGGAGCTGCTGCGCGGGGTCGCCGGGCGGCTGCGCCGGCGCGGGCTGCCGGTCTCCACCGCCGACCTGATCGCGGCGCGCAGCCTGTCCGCGGGGCTGGCGGCGCTGCGCGGCCATCCGCACGAGTCCCGGGTCGACCTGCTGGACGGTCTGGCCGGGGCACTGATCAGCGACGACCTGGAGCAGCCGCTGCCGTGGACCGGACGCGGCCCGATCGGCGCGGGCACCCATCCGGTGGTGGTCGAGATGGTGGCCGCGTGCACCGGCGAGCGCAGCGGCCGACTGCACCCGGACACGCCGCTGCCGCCACTGGTGCACGACGTGACGGAGCAGCTGGCCCGGCTGGGCCTGAGCGACGACCAGCGGCAGCTGCTCGACCTGTCCACGCCGGACGGACTGATCCGCAGTCAGCTGCTGCACCGGCTGCGGGTGCTGGGGATTCCCGGGTTCGTCCGCAGCTCGGGTCCGGAACACGGGGCCGATCCGGTGGTCACCGAGCACTGGGAGCCCGGCCACAGCGGCGGGCGGGGCGCGGCGCTGATCGAGGCCGGCGCCTACGGGGCGCGGCTGGACGAGGCCGCCACCACCCTGCTGGCGCAGCGGGCGCGGACGGCGGCGGACGCCGGAGCGCTGGCGGGGCTGCTGTTCGACGCGGTGCTGATCGGTGCCGAACCGCTCTCCACCGAGCTGCTGGGAACGCTCGCCGCCCGCGTCGGCGGCCTGGGCCGACTCGCGCCGTTGGGCGAGGTGCTGGTCACCGCGCTCGGCCTGTGGCGGCACGACGCCGTCTACGGCGTCGCCCGCAGCCCGGGGCTCGGAGCCGTGGTCGCGGGCGCGGTGGACAGGGTGCTGTGGCTGGTCGAGGGGGTGCACGGCGGCAGCGGGGTGGACCGGGCCCGGCTGCGGGCGCTGGCGGCCGTCCGGGACGCGCTGCTGCACGCCGAGGAGCTGTTGGCGACCGACCGGGCCACGGTCACCGATGTCGCCCGGCGGATCTCGGCCGACCTGCGGTCCCCGGCGGACCTGCGCGGCGCGGCCTTCGGCCTCGGCTGGGCCCTCGGGGTCCCGTCCGACCCGGCCGCCGCCGCGCAGGCCCTGGCCGGAGCCGGGGCGGTCGAGCTCGGCGACTGGCTGGCCGGCCTGTTCGCCCTCGCCCGCGAGCAGGTGGCGCGCGACGAGGCGGGCCCCACCGGGTCGGAGACGCTGGTGGACGTGCTGGACGGGATCGTCACCGCCCTCGGCGAGGAGGAGTTCCTGATCGGGCTGCCCGCGCTGCGCCAGGCCTTCGCCTTCTTCCCGCCGCGCGAACGCGAGCGCATCGCCGCACGGCTGCTCGACCGCCGGGGCCGGCGCGGCTCGGCCCGCTCGCTGCTCCGGACGACCGCCGACCCGCTGCTGCTGGCCCGCGCCGCAGCCCTGGAGGAGAACGTGAACCGCATGCTCGACCGGCACGGCCTGCGAGCCGCCCGATGACCGGCAACCCCGACCAGGTGACGCCCGATCCCGGCCTGGAGCGCTGGCGGCTGATCCTCGGCTCGGCCGCCGAGCGCTGCACCGGACCACTCGGCGCCGAGGCCGCCGCCCGCGACGCCGCGCTGGACTGGCTCTACGGCCGCGACCAGGAGCTGCTGGAGCGGGGCCGGCGACGCGGCGGCGCGGCCGCCGTAGGCAGCGAGGGCGGCCGCGGACCGTCCCAACTGACCGCCGTGGACTGGCTGGACGACATCCACCGGCTCTTCCCCAAGGAGACGATCGAACGGCTGGAGCGCGACGCCGTCGAGCAGTACGAGGTCCAGGAGATCATCACCGATCCGGAGATGCTGTCCCGGGTCGAGCCGAACCAGGCCCTGCTCCGGGCCGTGCTGCGGACCAAGCACCTGATGAACCCGCAGGTCCTGGCGATGGCCCGGCAGATCGTGGAGAAGGTGGTGCGGCAGCTGACGGAGCGGATGCGGCCGGAGTTCCGCCGGGCGCTGACGGGGAGCCGCTCCCGGCGGCCCAGTCGGCTGCCGCTGGCCCGCGACTTCGACTTCCGGGGCACCGTCCGGGCCAACCTCGGGCACTACCAGCCGGAGCACCGCCGGGTGCTGATCGAGCGCCCGCGCTTCCACTCCCGGACCCGACGGCATCTGGAGCAGTGGCAACTGGTGCTGGTGGTCGACCAGTCCGGATCGATGGTCGGCTCGGTGATCCACTCGGCGGTCACCGCGTCCTGCCTGTGGGGCCTGCCCGGACTGAAGACCCACCTGATCGCCTTCGACACCTCGGTGGTCGACCTCACCTCGGACGTGAGCGACCCGGTCGAGCTGCTCATGCGGGTCCAGCTCGGCGGCGGCACCGACATCGCCCGCGCCGTCGACTACGCCGCCGGGCTGGTGGAGAACCCGCGCCGCTGCATCGTGGCCGTGGTCTCCGACTTCTACGAGGGCGGCGACGCCTACCGGCTGGTCCGCACCGTGCGCGGACTGGTCCAGCAGGGCACGACCGTGCTGGGCCTGGCCGCGCTGGACGAGGAGGCCAACCCCGCCTACGACCGGGACCTGGCCGGCCGGTTGGCCGAGGCCGGCGCGCACGTCGGGGCGATGACGCCGGGCCGACTCGCCGAGTTCGTCGCCGAGAAGGTGGCCCGATGAGCATCAGCACCGAACCGCGCGCCGACCTGCTGGCGCTCACCCCGGACACCCTGGCCGCGCTGAGCAACCGGGGCCTGGTCAAGCGCGCCGCCAAGGAGCTGGAGTCCGGAGCCGGACCGGAGGTCAGCCGCGCGGAGGACGGCACCGTCAGCGGCCGTCACCCGGACGGCACGCTGACCGAACTCCCGCCCGGGCTCGGCCTGGACTCCGCCCGTTGCAGCTGCGGGGCGGCCGGCGTCTGCCGGCACCGGATCGGCCTGGTGCTCTCCTACCAGCGGGACGCCGCCGCGCGCCGGGAGGCCGAGCAGGCCGACCTCGGCGACGCCCCGGCAGCCGACGGGCCGCCGTTCACCGCCTGGTCCCCGGCCGAGTTCGACGACGCCGCGCTCACCGCCGTGCTGGGCCGCGCCGCCGTGGCCGGCGCCCGGCGCAGCCTCGACCGGGGCTATTCGGCGGTACTGCACCGGGCCACGCCCGAGCAGCCGGTGCCCTGGGCCGAACTGCCGACCTGCACCGTGCGGTTCCCGGTCCCGCACGAGCTCGGCTACGCGCTCACCGACGCCGCCACGCCGCTGCGCGGCGAGGTGGTGGCGCTGGCGGTCTGGGCCTTCCGAAGCGCCGAGGCTGCCGACCCCGCCGCCGCCACCGTGACCGTCGGCGGCCGGACCGTCCCGGCCGCCGCCGGGGGCGCGGACGGCGCGCTGGACGCCGCGCTCGCGCTGGCCGACCAGCTGCTGCTGGAGGGCGTCGCCCAGGCCGGCCCGGTGTTCACCGGCGTCCTGGACCGCGCCCGGGAGGCGCTGACCGCCGCCGCCTGCCACTGGCCTGCCGCCGCGCTGGCGGAACTGAGCGGCCAGGTCTCCGACTACGCGGCCCGGGACGCCGGCTACCAGGCCGAGCGCTGTGCGCTGCTGCTCACCGAGCTGCACGCGCGCCGAAGGGCCGCGGCCGGCGACCCGGTGGCGGTGCTCGGCACCCGGGAGGCCCGGGAGACGCCGCTGCGCCGGGTCCGGCTGGTCGCGCTGGGCTGCAGGATCGGCGGCAGCGGCCGACGGCGCACCGCCGACGTCTTCCTCGCCCATCCGGCTGCCGGGATCGCCCTGGTCCTGCACCGGCGCTGGGACCTCGCCGAGGCCGATCCCGGCACCGGGCACGAGCTCGGGGCCCGCCGGGTGCTGGGCTCCCCGCTGCGGGCGCTGGCCGCCGCCAACGTGGTCAGCGAGCACACCTCGCGCAGCGCCGGACGCGCCGTCAGCATCGGTCGCGGCCGGATCGCGGCCACCAGCGTCACTCCGGTGGGCACGGCCTGGGCCGACCTCCCGGACAGCCTGCTGGTGCGCGACCTGGCGGAGCACCTCCGGCCGTGGGCGGACCGCCCGCCGCAGCTGGTCCGGCCCCGGGTGGAGGCCGAGGCGGTACGGGTGCTCGCCGTCGACGCGGTCGAGCACGTCGGCTACGACCCGGCCGCGCAGCTGCTGGAGGCCCTGGTCCGCGACCCGTCCGGGCACCCGGTCCTGGTCCGGGCCGGCTACAACCCCTACTGCCCCGGCGGGTTGGACGCGCTGGCGGCGGCGCTCGGCGCGGACGGCGTGCGCTTCGTCAGCGGCTCGCTGCGCCGGGAGGCCGGCCGGGTGGTGCTCGACCCGCTCGCGGTGCTGGGCGAGGGCGGGCTGGTCGTCCCGGACCTCGCCCCCGGCGACGGTGCTGCTGCTCTCGCCGCCGCGCCGCAGCGGCCGGTGGACGAGGTCACCGGCGCGCTGGAGGCGGCGCTCGCGGCGCTGGCCGACGCCGCCCACCGGGGGCTGCGCCACCTCGACGGCGCCGCCCGCGACCGGCTCGCGGGCTGCGCCGACCGGCTGCACCGGACCGGGCTGCGCACGGCGGCCGGACTGGTCCGCGCCGTCACCGAGGCCTGGCACCGGGCGGGGCCGGAGGCCGCCGGCGCCGGCTGGGTCGAGGCCCAGCTCCACCTGCTCGTCGCCCTCGAACTGCACCAGGAGCAGGGCTGATCGAAAGAGCTGAACGTCAGTGCGGCCAATGCGTCAGTGCGGCCAAGACGTCAGTGCGGGAAGACCCGGGGCGGGCGCTGCCGGGGCAGGGTGTCGCGGAACTCCTCGATGATGGTGCTGATCTGCCGGGTCAGCACCGTCTGCTCCAGGCGGGGCAGGTAGCGGTTGTGCTCGGCCAGGCCGACCGCGTCCACGGTGAAGTACACCGCCATCAGCGGGTTGACGAACAGTCGGCTGCCGCTGGTGCGCTCGGTGAACCGGACGTCGCCGAAGTCGCCGCGCACGGCGGCGGCGACGGAGCCGTTGACGATGCTGGGATGGCTCGGTGTGGACGCCTGGGCGTGGGCGACGGCATCCAGGTAGAACGCGCCCTCCCGGCTCTCCCTGGGCAGCGAGAAGGCGCCGAGGTAGGCGCCGTCGCGGTCCAGCGCGGCCAGGTTCTCCAGCACCAGTGAGTGGTTGACGCCGTGGTAGGCGTCCACACCGAAGCCCAGGCAGCAGACCAGCCGGTGCTCGATCTCCGGCATCCCGTACACCGCCGCCAGGCTGGCCATGTCCTCCTCCGGCGTGCCGAGCCCGGCCTCGTCGCCGGTCATCAGGATGTCCGTGCCGCCGTCGACCAGCACGATCGCGTCCACCCCGCCGAGCCGGGCGACCAGCGCCCGGTAGGCGGCGCGCAGCGGCTGGACGCCGGCGCGGTTGAAGGCGTAGACGGTGGACGGCATCCCGTGCAGCTCCAGCCAGCGGGCAAGGGTGCGCTCGGGGAAGTAGTCGCCCCGGGCCTCGGTCCCCGGCCCGATCGCGGCCACGTCCGACTCCAACCAGACGTCCTGGTCCAGGCCGTAGAGGTCGGCGAAGGAGAGGTTGGCCAGCGTCACCTCCTTCCCGGCGGCGCGCAGCGCGAGCGCCAGCGGCAGCCCCGCGTACACGTCAAATCCGCCGCCCGCGCCGGCGACCAGCACCCGCCGGGCGTCGCGCAGCCGGGTGAACAGCGGCGGCTCGTGAAGGGAGAACATCAGTTCACGGTAGCGAGCGGGCCCGGCACGGGCGAGCGAAAACCGGTGCCGCCCCGCTTCCGACCTGCTTCCATTGCACTTCCACCGCAGTCCGGCCCCGGTCCCCGCCATCGAGCCCACCGGCCTCTACACCCCCGACGAGCCCCCGCCGCTCGACGGCATCCTCGCCGCCGCCGAGTTCAACCGGGGCCGCCATGCTCGTCTCTGACGCGGCTTCGGCTTCGTGTGACTGAGCGCTTCACTTGGCGGATGAGCGGTTGAGTTGGCGAGTTGAGCATGCGGCGTCGATGGTGATGGCGAGTTGGTTGTCCCACGGATGCCGGTGAGCGTCCCGGTCTGACCAGCGAGGAGAAGGAGGAGCTCGCCGCACTGCGGCGCGAGAACCGGCAGTTGCGCGAGGAACGCGAGATCCTGCGCAAGGCCACGGTTTTCTTCGTCCGGGAGACGAGCCGGTGAAGTTCCGGCTGACGGACGAGGAGAAGGCACACCACGACGTCTCCCTGATGGCCCGGCTGCTGGGTGTGTCACGGCAGGGCTACTACGCATGGAAGGCCCGCGACCTGCGCGGACCGGGCCCGCGCGAGCGCCAGGACGCCGAGCTCGCCGGGAAGATCAGGGATCACCACGCGCGTTCGCACGGCACCTACGGTGCCCCCAGGATCCAGGCGGACCTGCGCGAGATCGACGGCCTGCGCGTGGGACGCGAGCGGATCACCCGGCTGATGCGCGGGGCCGGGCCGGCCGGGGTCCCCCGCCGCACCGGGAGGGCCGCGCCGACGCTCGCCGCATTGTCCAGAACGATCAAGATGCTCTTGTCGAATAGCAGGTCGCGGTAGAGGTCTGTTCGACTCTCGACATCGTTCGGCAGGACTGAACCGTCGACCCCCAAAGCCATCAATAGCCGGGTGAGTGCTTCACAGGGGTCGACAGGGCGCTTGGAGTCAAAGCCGCGGAGGTCGAGGTACAGCTGTCCATCGGGGTAGTGCTCGCTCAGTGCGTGGGCCGTTTGCAGGGCGAGTGCCGACTTGCCGATGCCGCCGCGTCCCGAGATTGCCACGACCCGGCCGCTGTTCTGTCCAGATTTACCGAGTACGTGGGACAGCCAGGCGCGCTGGGAGGTGCGGCCGGTGAAGTCCGGGACGTCCGCAGGGAGGGTGTGGGGCACGCTCGCCTGGAAGCGGTCGGCGGCAGGATGGCCAAGGCCCAAGGAAGGCGCGGACTGTTGGGCGTTGTTCGTCGTGGTGGAGGCTGGTTGCTCGTCTTGCGACACGACAGGATCGGCAGGAGTGGCCTGGATCGCGGAGTCGTTCTGCAGGATCGACAGGTGCAGCCTCTGCGAGGCCGCATCGGGGTCTGTCCCCAGTTCGTTCCTGAGCCAGCGCCGGCGCTGTTCGTATGCCTGCAGCGCTTCCGCTTGCCTGCCGGCCCGGTACAGGGCCAGCATCGCCTGCTCCGCGAGTCGTTCTCGTGTGGGGTTCGCGGCGGAGGCCGACGCGGCCTCGTCGGCAATCAGTTGGTGGGATCCAAGCCGCAGTTCGGCGTCGAAGAGGTCCTCGAGCGCGGTGATGCGAGCAGCTTCCAGACTCTGCCCCAGCTCGCTGAGGGCAGAATCGGGTAGGGCACCACCCAGCACCGGGCCCCGCCACAAGTCCAGTGCGTCGCGTAGGGTCCGGCGCGTTTCTTGGGCGCCCTCCACGGTGGACAGGTCGCGCTCCGCGGCCATCGCTGCCCGGAACCGGTGTGCGTCGATGCGTCCGGGCGGGGACTCCAGCATGTAGGCATCACCCGTTGTCAACAAGTGAACGTCTTCATCCGGTCCCAGCACCCGGCCCAGAATGGCTCTCAGCTCCGAGACCCGGCTCTGGACCACGGCAGTTGCTCGCTCGGGCACGGCGGAAGGCCACAGGTAGTCGACCAGGCTGTCGCGGCTGATGGCCTGGTTGACCTCCAGGGCCAAAACCCCCAGGATGATCCGCTGCTGACGTCGGGCCATCCGAAGGGACTGGCCGCCGTGCCGCACCTCGACGGGGCCCAGCACGCGAAACTCCATCGCTCCCCCAGCTCTGCCGCACGGCCCCAGGCGCCCAACCCTACATTGACCTGTACCTGGCCATCTCCCGGAACGGTGGTAGCGACCGATCCGACGTGAACAGCGCGCTCTCCCGCCTCCTGGCGCGGCCATTGCCCAAGGGCCGTGCACGGCGATCGCGGCTGGTTGGTGCGCCGATGGGGGGCCTGCTGTCGTTGTGTCCCGAACGGGCGACTGCCCGCGCCCCGCCACCGGCGCGACTGGCTACTGCTGGTCCTTGACCCAGGCGGCGATCGAGGCGTCGAGTACGTCCAGGGGCATCGAGCCGTCGGCCAGCACGCGGTCGTGGAACTCGGCGATGTCGAACGACGGCCCCAGGGCCGTGCGGGCACGTTCCCTGAGCTGCTCGATCCTGATCCGGCCGATCATGTAGGACAGTGCCTGGCCGGGGACGGCGGTGTAGCGCTCGATCTCGTTGTCCACGGCGCCCTGCGGGAGGTCGGAATTCGCCTGCAGGTATTCGAGAGCCTGGTTCCTGGTCCACCCCATGCAGTGGATGCCCGTGTCGACCACCAACCGTGCCGCCCGCATCAGTGCCCGCACCTGCATGCCCAGGCGGGCCGCGGGTGTGCTGTATAGGCCCATCTCGTCGGCGAGGCCCTCGACGTACAGGCCCCAGCCCTCCGAATGCGCCGGCAGGCGGCGGTACCGGCGGAATGCAGGGAGGTCTCCCTCTGCCGCAACCGAGGCCTGCAGGTGGTGCCCCGGAACACCCTCGTGGAAGGCCAGGGATTCGAACCCGGCCATGGGACGGTTCTCCGCCTGAAAGGTGTTCACCCAAAGCACCCCAGGCCTGCTGCCGTCCACTGGTGGCCACATGTAATAGGCTGCGTTTCCGCCCCTGGCTTGGTGCGGGTCGAGGGCGCGGACCTCACATGCCGGAGTGCCGTAGTCCTTGAACCACCCGGGAAGCGCCTGTTCCGCCCGCCGGCAAGCGGCGTCAACGTGGTCCAGAACCTGCTGTGCGGCTTCAAAGCGCGGCCCCTCACCGCTGCGGACCCGTTGTAGGACCTCTTCGGGTTCGCCCGTGCCGAACACCGACGCCCCGAGCCGGCTGACCTCGTCGCCCAGCTCCGCCACCAGGCCGAGCCCCAACTGGTGGATCTCCTGTCCGGTGAGCGAGGTGGTGGTGAACAACCGGACCATGGCGTCGTAGGCCTGCTCGCCGCCAGGAACGTGGCACAACCCGATACGGTCGTCGCCTCGTGCCACGGGCAGGAGCTCATCGGCCCATACGGACCGCAACCGGCCCAGGGCAGGGCGCAGGCAGTCCCGAAGAGCGTCGGCTGTCTTGTCCGACCAGCCGTCTCCCGCCGCAGGAGCGGCCAGGATCGGCTGCAGGAAGGGGTCGTCCTCCACCCTGCTGGACAGGTAGTTCTCCAGTTGCCGCACGGCGGCCCGGACCCCGGCCGCGACCGGGGTCCGGCCATCGCCTTTCGCCTGCAGGTATCGCAGTCCGAGTGCGTCGAAGTACCCACCCAGGGCCTGGATGCGCCGCACGTATGCTGCAACTGCCGCCTCGTCGGGCAATGAGACCTGTGTCCCCCACGACAGCACCATCGAAAGGTCCCCACCCACGCTCGCGGAGACCGAGACCTCTCCGGTCGCCGCCGCAATGGAGTCCCGTTCGAGACGCAGCCGATCCATCAGGACGGCACGCGTGACCGCGGCCGCCCGGCCGAGCCCGGCCGGATCGATCGCCGCCCCCCGCCTCTCGAACGCCCGAAGCTGCTCAACCCATCGCGCATCAGCTGCCCGAGACGGGTCCTCGACCCGGTCCTCATAGCCGCGAAAGCCGAGCGTGGTAGCGAAGACGGGTGCAACCTGTAGGTACGCCTGAAAGTAGTCCTCCGCGAGGCACTCCACCTCGCCGTCGGCTGCCGTGGTGCTTCCCGAGCCACCGTCAAATATCACGAAGCAGGCTCCTCACTCGTCCAGGTCCTCACGGTCGACAAGGCTAGCTATCCCTCTGGTGACGCCACAGCCCATGGCCGGGTCAGTCAGAGGCAGGGCAGTTGGCGCCCTCGTCTCAGTCCCACGCGCAGTCGCCGCAGATCCCGCCGGGCTGCACGGCTGCCTGTGTGCTGTGGCTTGCCCTGCTGGGCGCAGCCGCCACGGGCGCCGCTACTCCGCACGCCAAGACCAGCGTGGCAATCAAAGACGCCAGAAACCGTGGCACGACAGTTCTCCTTCTCAGAGCGTGGTGGTGAACCGGTCTATAGCTCGATGGCCAGCACCTTTCAGGTAGCCGTGGTGTCGGGGTGGCCGGCTGCGGGCAGCCAGCGGAGGGTTCGTCTGGTCGTGGAGGTGTGGGGTGCCGTCGGTGATCGCGTTGCTGGAGGTCCGGGAGGCGCGGGCCCGCGAGGATCTGGAGTCGTGGCTGGAGATGCTTCGGGAGGCCGAGGTGCAGGCGGAGGCGGCCCGGCAGCGGCTGGAGCATGCGCGGATCGCCCGTGAGGAGGTCGTGCGCATGTTCGCCGAAGCACCACGACGTCGGAAAGACGGTCAACCGCGCCGAGTCAATCAAGGAGCATCAGGCCGGCCAAGGATAAACGCCAAGCTGAGTACGTGTACTCATGCGCGCGGCAGAGGAGTTGAGGAACAGTACTTACGTTGCACAGGGAGACTGCGGGGGTACGGGGTGGGGACGGCACTGGTTGGACCGACGGCGCAGTGGTGGCGCTGGCGACACGGGGCGCGGACGCTGCGGGCAGGCTGTGTCGGGCTCGGCATCGCCACGGGGCTGCTGCTGGTGGAGCGGTTGCTGCTGCAGACCTCTACCTGTCGCGACGTCACGGGGTTCGGCTGCCTCGACCTTGTCGTGGCGTGGTCCGTCGCCGCACCGTTCGTGAGCTTCTTCCTCGGCTGGGGCGTGCTGCGGATCGTCGGCCTCCGGCCGGCCTGGCCTGCCGCGCTGCTCGGCGCCGGCCTGAGCTGGTACCTGCTGAAGTACCTGACGGTGCTCTTCTGGCTCCCGGGCGGCGCGGACTACGTCCGGCTGGCGCTGCAGGCTGCCGCGTTCGCCCTCGCGGGAGGGGTCACCGCGTCGCTGCGGCCGTGGTGGCCGCGCGCGGCGGCGGCGGTCGCGCTGGCACTGGTGGTCCCGCTGAACTCGCTCGCCGACACCCGGATCTCCGACCAGCGGCAGGACAGCAGCTTCTCCGCCGCCGGAGTCCCGCTGCTCGGCCCGCAGGTGCCCGCCGGCTACCACCTGGAGGGCACAGGCACGGAGACCAACATGAACACCGTCACCGACGCCGAAACCGAACCCACCTTCTTCTACCGGGTCGCGCCCGACAACCCGGGCAGCGGCGCGACCACCATGGCCCAGCTCGAACAGAACGTCCAGGTGACCGTCGCCCCTGTGCAGTCGGGCTTCTCACCGCCTTCCGACTGCGTCGCGATCGACGGCGACTACCCCGCCCCCTCTCACGCCTGCACGGCAGTGGCCCCGGGTGTCTGGCGATGGGACGCGCACCATTACTTCATCTACTTCGTCCGCGTCGGCGACACCGTGGCGGCGGTCGAGGCCGATTCGCCCCCGGTCAGCGAGGCCGTCCTCACCGGCATCGCCGAGAGCATGCGTGTTCGCCCGCCGTCCTACTTCACCGGCGGCTGAAGTCGGCGTGGGGCTGGAGGCGGTCTCGTACTCCACCTGGGGCGCCGGCACCGACCTGACGCACATGCCCGCTGCCTGGCGGCGCGGCCGGTCCAAACTCCGACCCGCAGGACCAGCCTGAGCGCATCGAGCGGTACAGCTACGGCTGGTGCCAGGGCCCGGCCGGCGACGCCCAGGTCTTCCGCCTGCTCGGTACTGTCCTCGGCGGCTCGGCGTGGTCAGTTCTCGCCGACCAGTGCTGGTACACCGTCACGCGCTCCGGCTTGCCACAACGGCTGCGGCCCGGCTTCTGGGACAACAGCGGCCGATGCGCGCTACGGAGACCCCGGACGACCTCTTGCCTCGATCCAGACGCGACGGCCCGGGCCCTACTGGTTGAAGGTCACCAGACGTCGATGGTCTTGATAGTGCATCCCGCTCCGCAGCTGGGCCAGTCCTCCCAGGTCCCGTTGGAGCTCACGTTCACGGCGAAGTAGAAGAAGTCACCGTTGATGTCGTACTGGGACGCCGGAGGGTAGTACCAGACGCAGCCGCCCGCCCCGTAAGGATCGTGGCCGCCGGTGTCGACGTAGTTGCCCCCGCCCACCCAAGCGTAGAGATACGGCGTGTAGCCATCCGCCGCCGTGTCGCAGATCTTGGCCGTGTGCGTACCCGCGTACCAGCAGACCAGAGCCCCGGTCGTCTGGGAGTACGACGTGAAGCCGGCGCTCTCACTGCATTGCCAAGGTGCTGCTGCACTCGCTGTGCCGGGCATGCCGACAATCGCAGAACCGGCCAAGAGAGACGGAATCGCCAGGCTGGCGAGCCTGCGCATGTACCGTTTCAAGAATCCCCCTGATCTCCGGCCGGTGCGCAGAACCACTGCGGCCCAACTCCCCCGGCAGCCTGCGCAGAAGAGCGTAGGCCCTGCGATGAGGAAAGGCCACCGATTTCCCCGCCCGGCTCCGGCCTCGACTGGCTCAGCGGAGGACGACGGCGCGCAACGGGCGCAACGGGGACAGCACGCCGTTGCCGACGGTCAAGCACAGGATGCCCAGGGCCAGGGTGGTCCAGACGGCTTCGGGTTCCAGCAGGTCGGCCCCGGTCGCCGGGGCGGGGGGGTGCGTGCCGGCGTGCTCGTCATGGACCCGGGCCAGCTTCTTCAGCAGCACGGCCTGGGTATTCAGAACTGGTCGGGATAGGTGTCGGTGCGCACGACGCGGGAGAGGTAGACGGCCAGCCGGCCGCCGACCTCGGTCTGGTGGAATTCCAGCATGCCCAGTGCGTGGGGCATGGCGATCAGGAACGCGCCGGGGATGCCGGGGACGGGCATCGCGTCCGGGGGCAGGACGCCGGTGTCCAGGGCGTCGCGCAGGGCGACCATCGCGGTGGACAGGGCGCCGACGACGTCCATCGGGGTGTCGGGGCCCAGGAGGACGGCTTCGACTTGCGGGGACATGATCAGTGGGTCGGGCTCGTTGGCCCCGTCGCCGTGGTACCAGGACACCGGCGGCTACGCGTCCGCGTGGCGACGGCGGAGGTCGCGCAGGACGGCGGTGGCGCCCCGGCCGGGTGCGGTGCCGGCGGCGACCGCGGCCGCTGTCTGGGCGGTGGCGGGATCGGCGGCGACCTGGACCAGCAGCCACCAACGGGTCAGCACCTGGCCGATCTGTTCGGGGGAGGCCTCGCCCATCTCACGGTAGAAGTCCATCCGGGCCGACGGCGGCAGGGCGGCGGCCACCGCGTTCTGGGTACGGGCCGGCGGCGCGGGGTGGGCGCTGTGGATCGGTTGTACGGACATGGGCCGCCCTCCTTCTGCTCGGACACCTCACCCTACCGCTGCCCGGCTATGCCCCGGAGGCCGTGCGCGCGAAGCGGCGTGGCCGGGTCAGTGTGGGACGAGGATGTCGTAGGTGATGGTCCATCGGGCGTCGGGGACGGTGATGTCGGCGGTCTCCACGGGGCGGCCGGTGGTGTCGTAGTAGGTGCGTTCGATGCGGGTGACCAGGTCGCCGACGCTGATGCCGAGGAGGTTGGCCTGCTCCTGGCCGGCCCGGCTTGGGCGGGGGGTCTCGGTGGCGCGGGAGACGGTGACGCCGATGGACCGCATCCGGGTGACGACGCCCTGGCCGGCCAGCGGTCCGGCCTCGGGCAGCAGGACAGGTGTCTCGCCGGTCAGGTCCATCGGCTCCCAGGACTCGGTGAGCTGGACGGGCCGTTCTTCGGCGAGGAAGACGTAGCGGGTGTGGACGGTCAGCGCGCCGGTGCCGACGGCCAGGCGGGCGGCGGCGCCGGGCGGCGCGGCGACCCGTGCCTCGGAGCGGGCTGTCCAGGTGAGGCCCGGGCCGAGGGCGTCCAGCCCGTCGAGAACGGATCCCCGCTGGCCCTGGCCGGCAGGGTGGGAGCGGAGCATCCGCAGGCGTTCGCGCGGGGTGCGGACGTAGGTCCCGCTGCCGGAGCGGCCCTCCAGCAGGCCTTCGATGATGAGTCGTTCCTGGGCCCGCTGGACGACGGAGGGGCTGACGCCGTAGTGCTCGCCGAGTTCGCCGCGTCCGGGCAGGCGCTCTCCCACAGCCCAGTCGCCGGCCGCGAGCCGTGCGCGCAGGTCGTCGGCGACGCGGAGGTAGGGGGCCTGTTTCGGCATGGTCGCCTTTCTGGCTGACGGCTGTTCAGACATATGTCGACCCCAGATTGACAACCTAACTCATTAGCAGCTACTCGATCGGGCACATTCCTGGCGCGGCACTCATCGTCCATATCGCCGCCATTCAGGACGACCTCGGGCACCACTCCGACGCAACGCTCGGCTACAAGACGGTGCGGATCCCAATCAGCTCCAGCGACCTCGGTGGTTACGTGGCCGAGCACGACATCGAACTCGCCCGCAGGATCGAGGCGGCTGCCGGAGCGCACGGGGCCGTCTGAATGGCCCCGGTATCGTCGCGGGGGTCCTGGCCGAGGTCGAGCAGGACCCCCGACCGCTGCACCGCACCAGCGCGTGAGGCCGGTCGGGTGGCGTTGACGCCCTTGCGCGGCAGACAGGACGGCAATGACGAGCAGCGGGTCGACGTCCCCCGCTCAGGGCAGCAGGACGATCTTGCCAAGGCCGTGGCCGTCCTCGCTCAGCCGCTGCGCCTCGTCGGACTGGGCCAGCGGCAGCGCCGCCCGGATCGGCAGTTGCAGGGTGCCGGCCGCGACCAGCCGGGCGACCCGGGCCAGCGCCTCCGGGTAGCGCTGCTCGTCCGGCGCACCGGCGCTGAAGCGCACGCCCAGCGGCCCGGCTTCGGCCGGGTCGACCAACGAGACCACCCGTTCGGTGCCGCCGAGCAGCTCGACCGAGCCGGCCAGGACCCCGCCGCCGCCGAGGTCCAGCACCGCGTCCACGCCCTCCGGCGCGGCCGCGCGGACCCGGTCGAAGACGCCCTCGCCGTAGCTGACCGGGACCGCGCCGATCGACCGGAGGAAGTCGTGGTTGGACTCGCTCGCGGTGCCGACCACCCGGACGCCGTCGGCGGTGGCGAGTTGGACGGCGAGGATCCCGACCGCCCCGGACGCGCCGTTCACCAGGATCGTCTCCCCGGCCGTGGCCTTGACCGCCTCCAGCGCCCGGTAGGCGGCCTCGGCCGCGACCGGCAGCCCGCTGGCCGTCTCCCAGTCCAGCCCGGCCGGCTTGGCGGCCAGCCGCCCGACGTCGGCGAGGGTGTAGGCGGCGTAGCTGTTCGGGACCGGCCCGTAGACGTCGTCGCCGACCGCCCAGGCGGTCACGCCCGGGCCGGTGGCAACCACCGTTCCGGCCGCCTCCAGCCCCGGGATGTGCGGGAAGGCGACGGGGAAGACCGAGGCCAGGTAGCCGCGCCGGATCTTCCAGTCCACCGGGTTGACCCCGGCGGAGCGGACCTCCAGCAGCACCTGCCCCGCCCCGGGACGGGGCACGGCCGCGTCGGCCAGCTGCAGCACCTCGGGGCCGCCGAAGGCGGAGAAGGAGACAGCGGGGGCCTGCTCGGGCAGGGCGGTGAGGTCGTTGGACATGGGGAGCCTCCTTCGGATCGGTTCCGTCCGGCGCGGCGGCGACGGGGCCTCCACCGCCTGGTCGAGCGGCCCGCTTCCCAGGATATCCACGGGTGACCGGACGACCACTCGGAGTGCCGACGGTCGGGGCGGATATCCGGTGGATCGGCGCGGTCCGCACTCCTAGGGTGACCGGAGTCAACCACCGCCGTCAGGAGCCGACCACCATGCGCAGGCACTACCCCCGCACCCCGCACCTGCCCTGGTCGCCGGGGGCGGCGGCGGACGATGTGCGGGCGGGCGACCTCGCCGGGCTGGTCGGACGGGAGGTCGTGGTCACCGAGAAGCTGGACGGCGAGAACACCACCCTCTACCGCGACGGGCTCCATGCCCGCTCGCTGGACTCCGCCGCCCACCCCTCCCGCACCTGGGTGAAGGCCCTGCAGGGACGGATCGGCCGGGCCGTGCCGCCGGGCTGGCGGATCTGCGGGGAGAACCTCTTCGCCCGGCACTCGCTCGGCTACACCGACCTGGACTCCTACTTCTTCGGCTTCTCGGTCTGGGACGCCGAGGACGACTGCCTGGACTGGGACTCGACCGTCCGCTTCCTGCGCCGGGTCGGCGTCCCCACTCCCCGGGTGCTGTGGCGCGGCGTGTTCGACGAGCGGGCGCTGCGCAGGCTGGTGCTGGACCCGGCCCGGCAGGAGGGCTACGTGGTGCGGACCGTGGCCGGCTTCTCCGGCTCGGACTTCGGCCTCCGGGCCGCCAAGTGGGTCCGCCGGGGCCATGTGCAGACCGACCGGCACTGGATGCACTCCGCCGTCGTGCCGAACGGCCTCGGCCCGGCCGCCGCGCTGTGGGCGGTCCGCTCCGGCGACTCCCCCGACCCGACGGCGTTGTCGGCCGCCGTCGGTCTGACCCCCGCCGAGGCGGAGGGCCCAACCAGGCCCGCCGACGAGGCCGCCGACGAGGCCGCCGCCCGGCTCGACCTGCTGGGCCGGACCGGTGAGGCCCGGTTGGCCGGGGTGCTCGCGGCGGCGCTGCACGACCGGCCCCGGGCCGCGCTGGCGGCCCGGCTGGCGACGGCGCTGGGGCTGCCGGAGGCACGGCTGATCGCCGACCTGGTCGGTCTGCACCCGTTGCTGTACCGGCCGCGTCCGGACGGCGAGCGCCGGAACGGACTGGCCCGGCTGGCGCTCGCGGCCGACCTCGGGGTGCTGCACGCGGTCGCCGGCGCGGTCCTCGGCGGGCGGAGCGACGCCGAGGCGGTCGCGGCCCGAGAGCAGGTCGACTGGTCGGCACTGCACGCCGAGGACGCCCGGCTGCTGGGCGAGGACCCGACGGAGCCGCTGCGCACCGGCCTGCGCGCGGCGCTCACCGAAGTGGACGGGCTCGGCCCGCACGCGGGCGACCGTTGCTGGGCGGAGGCCAGGGACGCCTGGGTGGCGGGCCGGATCAGCACCCCGGAGCAGGCGGTGGCGGCCACCTGGCGCTGGCGCTCCGGCCGGTTCCCCCGGCTGGTGCAGCTGGTGGGACCCTCCGGCAGCGGGAAGAGCAGCTTCGCGGCCGGGCTGCCGGACGTCGCCGCCCGGATCTCGCTGGACGACCTGCGCACCGTCCGGGGCTCCCGGGAGGATCAGCGCGACAATGGAGAGGTGCTGCGCGCGGGGCTGGACCGGCTGGACGCCGCGTTGGCCGCCGCCGGCGACCACGGTGGGACGGTGGTCTGGGACGCCACCTCGCTCAACCGGCACCAGCGCTCCCTGGTCCAGGCGGTCGCCCGGCGCCGGGACGCGCTGACCGTCCACGCGGTGCTGCTGGTCGAGGAGGAGGAGCTCCGGCGGCGCAACGCCGTGCGCGAGCACCCGCTGCCCACAGCCGCCCTCAGCAACCAGCTGCACCGCTACGCGCCGCCCTATCCGGGGGAAGCGCACGGTATCTGGTATCTGGGCGCCGACGGCCGCCCCGGCGACACCGACGGCGTCCTGGTCGGGCCGCCGCCGTCCGAGCAGCCGCAGCACCGGGGGGTCTGATGCGCACCAGCGAAGAGGTCTGCCAACGGGTCCGCTGGGACCCGCAGTTCGACCCGGCCCGGTTCGTGCTGGGGGTCGCCCGGCGCGGGACCGGACCCAAGCGCGTCCCGCTGCCGTCCTTCGTGCCCGGCGGGGACATCCCCTGGCACCGGGTGCTGTTCATCGAGGCCGACGGGGAAGTGGTCTGGGACCGGGCCGGCGGCTTCGACCGGCTGGACGCGACCGCCGCCGGGCGGGTCCGCGAGCCACGGCTGCTGCGGGAGCCGTTCTTCACCGCCGGGACGCCGTACCGCTGGGACCCGGCGACAGCCGGCTGGCATCCCGCCGTCGACCAACCGCACCCCGAGGCCCAGCGCGGGACCGGGCTGCGGGTGCTGACCTGGAACACCCTGTGGGACCGCTACGACCGCGAGCGCATCGAGACCGCCCGCCGACGCCCGCTGCTGCTGGCCGAGTTGGAGCAGGCCGACGCCGACGTGATCGCGCTCCAGGAGGTCGACCCGGCGCTGCTCGCCCTGCTGCTGCGGGCCCCCTGGGTCCGGGCCGGCTACACCGTGGACGCCGACCCCGGCGGCCGGCAGGTCGACGACTGCGGGCTGCTGCTGCTCAGCCGACTGCCCGTCAGCGAGGCCGGTCGGCACCGGCTCGGTCGGCACAAGGCGGTCACCGCCGTCACCGTGCGGACTGCGGCGGGACCCCTGGTGGTGGCCGCCACCCACCTCAGCAGCGACCACTCCACCGACGGCGCCGGCCGTAGACGCGAGGAACTGGCCGGCATCGCCGAGGGGTTGGCCGGGATCGGCGGCGACCTGCTGCTGCTCGGCGACTTCAATGACGGCCGGGACGGCGACCGGGGCCCGGCCGCCGTGCTCGGGCTGCGCGACGCCTGGACCGAGGCGCGCGGCGCGGGCGACCGCACCCCGACCTTCGATCCCCGGGCCAATCCGCTGGCGGCTTTCTCCTCCCTCTCCGGCCGGGCCGGACGGCTGGACCGGGTCCTGCTGCGGACCCGCAGGCTGCGGGCGGCGGCGGCCGGACTGCACGGCGAGGTCCCGGCCCCGGACGGGCTGTTCCCTTCGGACCACTACGGAGTGGCGGTCCGGCTCGACCCCGGACCGCCACCCGCCCCCTCGCCGGCCCCCGCTCCGGTGGTGGCCGCGCTCGCCGAGGACCCGGCCGAGACGGGGCGGGCGGCGGCGGTCGGCCGCCGGATCGCGGCGGCTCTCGGTGCGGACGACGGGCCCGGATCGGCCGCCGTCCACCTGGTCGGCTCGCGTCGGATGGGCTGCGCCCTGCCCGGGGCCGACGTCGACCTGGTGGCGGCGCTGCCGGGGACGGTCGACCCGGCGGAGCTGCGGTCCCGGCTCGGTACGGCGCTGCCCGACGCCGCCCGGCTGCGGCCGGTGACCGGCGCCCGGGTGCCAGGGCTGCGGCTGCGGCTGGAGGGGCTGGACGTCGACCTGGCCCTGGTGGCCACTGGCGGCGTCACCCCGGCCGAGGCAGTGTCGCGGGCGTCGGAGCTGGGCGAGGCCGCCGCGATCGCGCTGAGCGCGGTCGGCGACGCGGATGCGCTCGGCGCGGCAGTCGGCGAACGACGTGATCAATTCACAGTGCTGGCCCGGCAGGTGAAGGCGTGGGCGCGGGCACGCGGGCTGGACTCCGCGCCCTTCGGCGGACTGCCGGGCCTGGCCTGGTGCCTCCTGGCCGCGCACACCGTCCGGACGGCGGTCGACCTGTCGCCCGAGGCCCTGCTCCGGCGCTTCTTCGGCGACTGGGCCGCCCACGACTGGCGCGAGCCGGTGGGCCTCGCCGGTCCCGCCGGCCCCCGCTCCTCGGCACCGGTCACCGTGCTCACCCCGACCGCCCCGGTCCGCAGCTGCACCACCCAGGTACTGCCCGGCGGAAGGGAGTTGCTGGTCCACGAGCTCTACCGGGCCTGGGAGCTGCTGGAGTCGGCGGCAGCCACCGACGCCAGTGACCCGTGGCCGGAGCTGCTGGCCCCGCCCCGGCTGCACCAGTGGCACGCCGGCTGGGCGGTGGCGGCGGTGGACGCCGAGGGGCCCGAGGAGTTCGACGCCACCCTGGGCCGGGTCCGGGGCCGGATGCGGGCGCTGCTCGCCGCGCTGGAGGCGGCGGGCTCGGCGGACGCCCGTGCCTGGCCGCGCCCGATCGCCGCCGGACCGGCCTCGGCCGGTTTCGCGGTCGGCCTCGGCCGCACCCCGCCCTCGGCGGCCGTGCTCGCCGGGATCGCCGCCGACTGGCGCCGGGGCCTGCCGGGAGTGACCCTCACCCCGGCCGACCCCGACACCGTGCCCGCCGAGCTGAGCTGAGCCGAGCTGCCGAGCTGAGATGAGCTGAGTTGATCAGCACAGCTCGGTCAGTACGCCGTCGCGTTCGACATGGCGGGCGCCGGTCTCCGGGCACTGCCAGACGCCGGGCTCGTCGGCGTGCTCGACCAGCCGCACCCCGGCCCGGCCGACCCAGCCGATCCGGCGCGCCGGGACCCCGGCGACCAGGGCGAAGTCGGGGACGTCGCGGGTGACCACGGCCCCGGCGGCGACCAGCGCCCAGCGACCCACCCGGACCGGCGCGACGCAGACCGACCGGGCGCCGAGCGAGGCACCCTCGGCGACCCGGACGGCCACCGGCTGCCAGTCGCCGCCCCGCTTCGGCCGGCCCTCGGGGTCGACCGAGCGCGGGTAGAAGTCGTTGGTGAGCACGGCCGAGGGGCCGACGAACACGCCGTCGGCCAGCTCGGCCGGCTCGTAGACCAGTGCGTAGTTCTGCAGCTTGACGTTGTCGCCGATCCGGACGCCGGGGCCGACGTAGGCGCCGCGCCCGACCACGCAGCAGCGGCCGAGGCTGGCCTCCTCGCGGATCTGGGCCAGGTCCCAGACGGCGCTGCCGTCACCGACCTCGGCGCTGGGATCGACCTGGGCGGTGGGTTGGATCCTGACGCTCACGCGGTTTGCCCCTTCCGGCGGCGGTGCTCTGGTGGTGACACTGACCATAGGGCGGATGCTCCGTCAGAATCCTTTGACAACAGTGCGATTGATCACCGCAACAGCAGTTGGCCGGATGACGATACGTCATCGGGCCGAAACTGTGCGGCAGCAGCGGAGGTTTTCCCAAAACGTCGATCGATGGCCATCCACGGACTTATCGTGTGTCTGTACGCTTCACGCTGGACACAGCAACAGACAACTGCCACGGCCAACAACACCATGGCCGACCACAACCGGCAGTTGCAGCAGGGGGGTCGTACCCATCCGGGTACACCGTTGGCAGTGGGGACCGGAGGGGAGACCGGGCCCGACCCGCCAACGTTCCGCCGTGCCCGCAGCCGGCCCGCTCGCGGCCGTGCACCGCTGCGGCGTCCCGGCTCGCCATCAGTTCTGCGCACCACCCCCCTTCGCCGACGCTCCCGACCCGTCCCACCGTGCGCGCCCCCGGGCAGGCACGTGTCAGGCTCCGTCATGTCCACGACCTCGGTGAAGGTTTGATGACCACCACACGAATGCAGGCGCTCGCCCGCGACGACCTGCCGCTCCACGCGCTCGCGACCCGGCTGCTGGCCGTCGCCGAGGCCGGGCTGCCGGCCATGTACCGGCCGGAGGACGACACCTTCGCCTTCACCATGGTCGGCACCAGGGCAGCGGACGGCGGCTGGCGGTTGGCGCGGCGCGGCACCAGCACCCGCTACGCCGCGATCACCGCGCTCGGCGCCCAGTACCTGCCGGAGGGCCGGCAGCGGGCGGTGCTCGGCGGGCACAGCGCCGAGGAGTTCACCGGCCTGCTGGTGCAGCGGCTGCCGGAGGTGGCCAACCTCGGCGACGCGGCGCTGATCGCCTGGGCCGCCGCCGAGACCGGCCATCCCAAGCTGGCCGACGCCCTGGCCCGGATGGCCGCGCTGGACGCGGGCGGCGGCCCCCGCTACACCGTGGAGGCCGCCTGGGTGCTGTCCGCCCTCGCCGCCGCCCGGGAGTCCGAGGCCGGCGGCGCGGAGCTGGAGCGACGACTGCGCACGGCCCGGGACCGGCTGCTCCGCGCTAGGATCGCCGGCAGCCCGCTGTTCCCGCACGCCACCGGTGCCGGCCTGGTCCCCTGGTACCGGGCGCATGTGGCCTGCTTCGCCGACCAGACCTATCCGCTCCAGGCCCTCGCCCGGACCCATGCGAGCGCCGCCGGGCCCGGCGGCGACCCGGAGGCGCTGGCCGCCGCCGACGCCTGCGCGACGCGGATCTCCGAGCTCCAGGGCGCGGGCGGCCAGTGGTGGTGGCACTACGACGCCCGGACCGGCCGGATCGTGGAGGGCTACCCGGTCTACAGCGTGCACCAGCACGCGATGGCGCCGACCGCGCTGTTCGACCTCGCCGACGCCGGCGGAACCGACTTCTCCGCGGCGATCCGGCACGGGCTGCAGTGGATGACCGAGGTGCCGGAGCTGGCCGCCGGCTCCCTCGGCGGCTCCCCCGTCGGCCCGCCGGCCGGCCCGCCCGCCGAGCCGATGATCCTCGACGACCTCGGCGTCACCTGGCGCAAGGTCCACCGGGGCGACCCGCGCAAGGCCGTCCGCGCCGGGCAGGGGCTGGCCTCGCTGGCGCTGCCGGGACGGCGGCTGGCGCTGCTGGACCGGCTGTACCGGCCCGCCTCGGTGGACCGGGAGTGCCGACCGTACGAGTTCGGCTGGATGCTGCACGCCTGGCTCGGAGGTGCGCGATGACCGGACCGTCCTTACCGGAACAGGCTTTACCGGAACAGGCCTTACCGGAGCAGTCCCTACCCGCCCGCCGGAGCCTCTTCGGCGTCGAGCTGGACGCGCTGACCATGGACCAGACCGTCGAGCGCTGCCTGACGGCGGTGCGCACCGGCGAGCAGCTGGAGATCGGCGTGGTGAACGCCGCCAAGCTGGTGAACATGCGGCGCGACCCCGGGCTGGCCGAGGCGGTGTCCGGCTGCGACCTGGTGCTGGCCGACGGTCAGGCCGTGGTCTGGGCCGCCCGGGTGCTGCGCACCCCGCTGCCGGAGCGGGTGGCCGGAATCGACCTCTTCCTGCGGCTGCTGGCCGAGGCCGAGCGCGGCGGGATCCCGGTCTATCTGCTGGGCGCCAAACAGCCTGTACTCGATCTGATGCTCAACCAGATCAGGCTGAGGTTCCCGGACTTACCCGTGGCGGGCAGCCGGAACGGCTACTTCGGGGATGCGGAGCAGGGTGCGATCGCCGACGCGATCGCGGACAGCGGGGCCCAGTTGCTCTTCCTCGGGATGACCTCGCCCAAGAAGGAGATCTTCACCGCGGGCTACGGGCGGCGCAGCGGCGTCCGGGTCGTCCACGGCGTCGGCGGCTCCTTCGACATCCTGGCCGGCATCACCCGGCGGGCGCCCGAGTCCTGGCAGCGGCTGGGCCTGGAGTGGCTGTACCGCGCCCTGCAGGAGCCGCGCCGGCTCGGGCGCCGCTACCTCACCACCAACCTCCGCTTTCTGCTGATGACCGCCCGCGAGCTGGTGCACCGCACCCCGCCGCCGGTCCGCAGCCGACCCCGGCAGCCTGCTCCACCGTCAACCGGTTCCGTGCACAGGAAGAGGCAGTGATGCGCGTCGTCGTCGTGGGACAGGGCTATGTCGGCCTGCCGCTGGCCATCCGGGCCGCCGAGGTCGGGCACCAGGTGGTCGGCTACGACGTGGACTCCCGGCGGGTCAAGTCGCTCGCCGCCGGGGAGTCGTACGTCGAGGACGTCTCGGCGGAGCGGATCCGGGCGGCGCTGGCCGACGGCAGCTACCGTCCGACCGACCAGGCCCGGGACTGCGGCGGCTTCGACACCGCCGTGGTGACGGTGCCGACGCCGCTGCGCGAGGGGCTGCCGGACCTCAGCTACATCGAGGAGTCGGCCCGCACCCTGGCCCGCTACCTGCGTCCGGGGGCCACGGTGGTGCTGGAGTCCACCACCTATCCCGGCACCACCCAGGAGCTGTTCGCCCCGCTGCTGGAGAACGGCTCCGGGCTCACCGCCGGCAGCGACTTCCACCTCGGCTACAGCCCGGAGCGGATCGACCCGGGCAACGCGGTCTGGGGCTTCCAGCAGACCCCGAAGGTCGTCTCCGGGGTGGACCCGGAGTCGCTCCGGGCCGTCCAGGAGTTCTACGACGGGCTGGTGGACACGACGGTGCCGGTCCGCTCCCCCAAGGAGGCCGAGCTGGCGAAGCTGCTGGAGAACACCTTCCGGCACGTCAACATCGCCCTGGTGAACGAGATCGCGATGTTCGCCCGGCACCTGGGCATCGACGTCTGGGAGGCGATCGACGCGGCCTCCAGCAAGCCCTTCGGCTTTATGCGGTTCACCCCCGGACCGGGCGTAGGCGGCCACTGCCTGCCGATCGACCCCTCATACCTCTCCTGGCGGGTGCAGCGCGAACTGGGCCAGAACTTCCGCTTCGTGGAGCTGGCCAACGACATCAACAACCATATGCCGGAGTACGTGGCGCGACGGCTGGCCGACGCCTTCAACGAGCGCCGCCGCTCGGTGAACGGCTCCCGGGTGCTGCTGCTCGGCCTGGCCTACAAGAAGAACACCGGCGACGCCCGGGAGTCGCCGGCGCTGCGGGTGGCCCGGCTGCTGCTCGACATGGGCGCCGATGTCAGGGCGGTCGATCCGCACGTGGTCGAGCACACGGCGGTGGACTCCCGGGTCCGCCGGGTCGAGGCGAGCCCGGAGGAGCTGGCGGCGGCGGACGCGGTGGTGCTGCTCACCGACCACGACTCCTTCGACTACGACGAGGTGCTGGCGCACGCCCGCTACGTCCTGGACTGCCGGCGCCGGATCACCGGCCCCACGGTGGAGGTGCTCTGAGCCATGGCGACCACAGGCAGGATGCGCATCGTCTGCGTGGCCGGGGCCCGGCCCAACTACATGAAGATCAAGCCGGTGATGGACGCGCTGGAGCACCGGGGCGCGGAGGTGCTGCTGGTCCACACCGGGCAGCACTACGACGAGTCGATGAACGGGGTCTTCTTCCGGGACCTCGGCCTCCGTCCGCCGGACCACTTCCTCGGCGTCGGCTCCGGCAGCCACGCCGAGCAGACCGCCCGGGTGATGACCGCCTTCGAGCCGCTGCTGGCTCGGCTCGCCCCGGACGCGGTGGTGGTGGTCGGCGACATCAACTCGACCCTGGCCTGCGCCCTGGTCACGGCGAAGGCCGGGCCGCTGCTGGCGCATGTCGAGGCCGGGCTGCGCAGCCGCGACTGGGGCATGCCGGAGGAGGTCAACCGGGTCGCCACGGACCGGGTCAGCGACTACCTGCTGGCCTCCTCGCCGGACGCGGCGGACAACCTCCGCGCCGAGGGCTACCGGGCGGACCAGATCCACCTGGTCGGCAACGTCATGATCGACACCCTGTTCGCCAACCTGGAGCGGGCCCGGGAGTCGGATGTGCTCCGGCGGTACGGGCTCACCCGGGGCGGCTACGGGCTGGTGACCCTGCACCGGCCGGCCAACGTCGACGACCCCGGGGTGCTGGCCGGGCTGCTGAAGGCGCTCGGGACGATCGCCGAGCGCTGCCCGCTGCTGCTGCCGGTGCACCCCCGGGCGGCCGGGCGGCTGGCCGAGCTCGGCGTCCCCGGCGGGCTGCAACTGGTCCCGCCGGCCGGCTACCTGGACTTCATCGCGCTCCAGGACGCCGCCCGGATCGTGCTCACCGACTCCGGCGGTGTCCAGGAGGAGACCACCGCGCTCGGCGTCCCCTGCGTCACGCTGCGGGACAACACCGAGCGGCCGATCACGGTCGAGCAGGGCACCAACGTCCTGGCCGGACGCGATCCGGAGCGGATCAACGCGACCGTGGCCCGGGTGCTGGACCACCCGCCCGCGCCGCGCCGGCCGGAGCTGTGGGACGGCAGGGCCGGCGAGCGGATCACGGACGTGCTGCTGGCCGGTGGCCGGGCGGCGACCCGCAGTCGGCCGACCGACCTTGACTGAACCCTCGATACACATTCGACTGACGGCCACTCCGGCACAACCTATGCTCGATCTTGGCTCATGCGTTCGCTCCTGAGGCAGGGTCAGATGACGACGACGCCGCGACTGCCGCGGCGCGACACTCACAACGCGGGCCTCGAAGGGGAGCACCATGGATCTCGCGGAGATCTTCCGGGTGATGCGCAGAAGGTGGTACGTGCTGCTGCCGGGACTACTGCTCACTGCGGCGCTCGCGGCCGGCGTACTGGTCGCGGATCCGACGAAGTACCAGTCCCAGGCCACGGTGGAGCTGCTCAACTCGCAGAAGGCCACGGTCTCCTTCGACGGGAACCCCTTCCTCAGCACCCAGGTCTCGCTGACCTCGATGGCCGACACCCTCTCCCGCGACCTCAACTCCGACGCCTCGGTCGCCGCGCTCAAGTCCCAGGGGGTGACCGGCA
Source organism: uncultured Actinomycetota bacterium (assembly GCA_963743515.1). GTDB lineage: Bacteria > Actinomycetota > Actinomycetes > Streptomycetales > Streptomycetaceae > Streptacidiphilus. Next base: position 338,766 of record CAVUQN010000013.1, on the reverse strand, counting down.
GCTCCAACGCGATGATCGCCAACAACGCTGAGGCGCCGCTGATGTGGCTGACCATCATCGGGACCAATCGTGATGCGGTGCTCAAGTCGGATCAGATCATGGCGAATTACGCGGCGCAGCGACTACAGCAGTTGCAGTCACAGCTGTCGGTGACCCCCGACGCGATGATCCGGATGATGACCATCGTGCCGCCGCAGGCGCCGGCCGCGCAGACCAAGACCAAGATCGAGTACAGCGCTCTGGCCGCGGTGCTGGGGCTGGTACTCACCCTGACCGGCTGCTTCTACACGGAGGCCCGCACCCGGCCCCGGGTGCTGCCGGAGTCCATGGCCGTCGAGAACTCGGCGGCGGGCGGGGAGGACGACGACAGCGACGACAGCGACAGCGACAGCGACAGCGAGGACGACGGCGCCGCCGCGGCCGAGGAGACCGTCCAGCTCGCGGCTCTGCCCGTGCCGGGCACCGGGGCGGACCGCGCCGTCGCCGGGTCCGACACCGAGTCGCTCTCGCTCTCGTGACCCTCGCGCCGCCGGGCCCCGGAGCCGAGGAGGACCCGGCCCCCGCGCCCGCCCCGGCCGTGCCCGCCGTGCCCGCCTCGCTCGGCAGCCGGGTCCGCTCCGCCGCCCGCTGGAGCCTGATCAACACCGTGGTGATGCGGCTGGGCAACTTCGCCACCGGCATCGTCCTCGCCCGGTACGTGCTCGGCCCGGCGGCCTGGGGCGTCTACGGCATGGCGCAGACGGTGCTGCTGGTGCTGCTCTCCGCCAACGAGTTGGGCGTGGGTCTGGCCATCGTCCGCTGGGAGGGCGACCCCCGGCGCTTCGCGCCGACCGTGCTGACCCTGAGCACCCTCTCCAGCAGCCTGCTCTACGCCGTGCTCTTCGCCGTCGCCCCGGCCGTTGCCGGGCTGCTGGGGACCCCGAGCGCGGCCGGGGTGCTCCGGGTGATGTGCCTGTGCGTGGTGCTGGACGGGCTGTCACAGGTGCCGGCCGGCTTCCTCACCCGGGAGTTCGCCCAGGGTCGGCGAATGGTGATCGACGCGGTCAACTTCGGGCTGAGCACCGGGATCACACTGGCGCTGGCGTTCCGCGGCTGGGGTCCGATGAGCTTCGCCTGGGGCTCGGTGGCCGGCAATGTCGCCGCGCTGATCGGCTGCTGCCTGGCCGCGCCGGGGACGCTGCGCTTCGGCTGGAACGCCGAGCAGGCGCGGGCGCTGCTCCGGTTCGGCCTGCCGCTGGCCGGGGCCAGCCTGCTGGCGCTGGGCGTGGTCAACGTCGACACGATGGTGGTCGGCGCCACCCTGGGCAAGGTCGAACTCGGCTTCTACGTCCTGGCGTTCAACATGTCCGGCTGGCCGGTGCGGATCATCTCGGAGGCGGCGAGACGGGTCTCCTTCGCCGGCTTCTCCCGGTTGGCCGGTTCCCCGCAGGCACTGGCCGAGGGTTTCAGCCGCGCGCTGGGCGTGCTGGTCACCGGCACCGTCCCGCTCTGCGTGCTGCTGGCCGGGCTGGCCGCGCCGGTGGTCCAACTGGTCTACGGCTCGGAGTGGCTGCCGGCCGCCAAGGCGCTGCCCTGGCTGATGGCGCTGGGCCTGGTGCGGATCGGCTGCGAGCTCTCCTACGACTGCCTGGTGGCCTGCGGACAGCGGCGACTGCTGATCACCGCCCAGGCGGTGTGGCTGGGCGCGCTGATCCCGGTGCTGATCGTCGCCGCCCGGACCCGGGGCATCGTCGGGGTGTCCGAGGGCCATGTCGTGGTCGCGGTCGGCCTGGTGGTCCCGGTCTTCCTGCTGGGCCTGCACCGGGGCGGCATCGGCCCGGCCGCCGTGGCCCGCGCCGCCGCCTGGCCCTTCCTGGGCGGGGCGGTGATGGCGGCCGGGATCTGGGGCCTGGAGCACGTCCTCGGCACCGGCCGCCCCGCGCTGCTCGCGGTCGCGGCGGCGGTCACCCTCGCCTACCTGGTCTGCGTGCTGCCCAGCCGGGGCTTCCTGCTGGGCCGTCCGCCCCGCCCCCTGCCGACCCCGGTCGACCGGTAACCGAAGGAGAGTGGACGATGCGTCAGATCACCCGCCTGCCCTGGGACCTGCTCAAGGGGACCTTCGGCTGGCTCGTGCTGTACGAGGCCCGCAACAAGGTCGCGCTGGCCTCCTCCGCCCGATGGCTGCACCGCTTCGAACGGGCGGAGATCGCCCGGCTGGCGGCGACCCTGCCGACGCCGAACCACGCCGCCCCCTCCGCCCTGGTGGCCACGGTGATCGCCACCCATCGACGGCCCGAGTCGCTGCTGGCGGCGGTGCAGTCGGCGCTGGGCCAGACCATCACCGACCAGGTGGTGATGGTCGTCGACGACGGCGCGGGGCTGCCCGCGCTCCCCGACGACCCACGCCTGTTCGCGGTCTCACTGGCCCGCAACACCGGCGTCGCCGGGGTGGTCCGCAATGTCGGGATCGGGCTCACCCGCTCCCGCTTCGTGGCCTTCCTGGACGACGACAACCTCTGGGAGCCGGACCACCTCCAGCAGGCGCTGACCACGCTGGTGCCGTTCGGCCCCGAGGGCGTCTACACGGCGCTGCGCCGGGTGCTGCCCGACGGCAGCGAGAAGGACGTGCTCTCCGTCCCCTTCGACCGCCGCCACGCGGCCCGCGAGTCCTTCCTCGACACCAATGCCTTCGTCGCCCGCCGCAACCGCGACCTCCACTTCAGCCGACTGCGCCGCACACCCGAGGTGCTGCCGCGCGAGGACTGGGAGCTGATCCACCGCTACAGCCGCCGCCACCCGGTGGTCCACCTCCCGGTCCCCACCGTCCGCTACCTGGTCAACCCCGACAGCTACTACACCGCCTGGACCCGCCCGACGACGCCCACCCCCGCCGGGTAGCCGGGACCGGGCCTCACGGGCCCGGGGTGGCCCGGAGCAAGGCGTTGCTGAGGAGGGCGGCCGCGGCGGCGCGGCTGGGGGCGCGGCCGAGGGCGGCGCGGCTGGCCTCGCGCAGCAGCACCGCGCAGCGGAACGCGGTGGAGGCGGGGCCGCCGTGGCGACGGCGGTGCAGCCGGACGCGGTTGAGGACGAGCAGCGTCCACAGCCGGGGCGAGAACTGGGACTCACCGCCGAGGTGCACCGCGGCGGCCCGGGGCTGCAGCCGGGTGGCCAGGCCGAGGTCGCGGGCGCGGAGGCAGTACTCGGTCTCCTCGGAGTAGAGGAAGAAGGACTCGTCCCAGGGCCCGCAGGCGTCCAGGCAGGCGCGCGAGATCGCCATCAGCGCCCCGGTCGCCCAGTCGGCCACGGTCGGCCGGGTGTAGGCGGCGGGGTCGGTGACGATCTCGCTCAGCGCCGGGAAGCGGCCGGCCCGGCGGTTGCCGATCAGGGCCTCGCCGAGGGCCCGGCCGACGCTGGGCTCCCGGCGCAGCGAGTCGAGCCGGGTCCGCCCGTCCTCCTCGTAGAGCCGCGGGACGCTGATGCCGACCCGCGAGCCGTCGGGCAGACCCTCGCCGAGTTCCTCGGCCAGGGCCGCCGCACAGCCGGGGCGCATCCGCACGTCCGGGTTGCAGACCAGGACGACGTCGCAGGCCGCCGCCTGGGGCGTGGCCAGGGCGGCGTTGATCGCGGCGGCGTAGCCGGCGTTGCGGCCGGTCTGCACGACGACCGCATAGGGGGCGAGTTCGCGCAGCTGCGGCACGGTCTCGTCGCTCGAGTCGTTGTCGGCGACGACCAGCTGCCAGTCGTCGATACCGGCCAGGCCCTCGCCCAGCGAGGCGAGGAAGCCGGGGAGCACTCGGGAACTGTTCCAGGTGACGGCGAGGACGGCCACGGACGGCGGCATGGGTGTTCAGCTCTCCACGAGTTGGGGAAGGCGGGCTGGGGGCAGGACGGGGGCGGTCGCCGCCTCCGCGTCCGCGCGGACGAAGGCCAGGTAGCGGCCGCCGGCGCCGAGGGTGAGGAAGAACATCCCGGCGAACATGGCGAAGCTCAGGGCGTCGAAGGTGGCGCTGATGACCAGGGCGACCAGTGCCGAGGCGAAGAACGCCTGCCCCAGCTCCCGGTCGGACTCGGTGCGGGCCAACCGCCGGATCGAACCGCCCTGGTGAATGCCGGTCAGGTAGAGCGTCAGCAGGGCGATCAGCCCGCAGGCGCCCATCTCGGCGGCGGAGAGCATGTACTGGTTGTCGGTGAAGAAGTAGAGGTCCGGCGTGAAGGTCCCGAACCCCCGTCCGAACAACGGGCGTTCGGTGAGGTAGGGGAGGATCTCGGAGTACTTCACGGTTCGGGCCTGGGTGCTGCTGTCCGAGTTGGACAGGAAGGAGGAGAAGAGGTTGATGATGGTGCCGATCAGTCCCGGGATGACCATTTTCAGGGCCCCGACCGAGGCGATGATCACGCCGATCGCGGTCCACCGCCGCTGCGGCCGCCAGCGGACCACCATCACCACCAGCACCAGCGCGATGCCGATGATGGAGGTCCGGGAGACGGTCAGCGGCAGCGCGCCGCCCATGATCACGACTGGCCCCCAGCGGCGGACCAGGTGCAGGTGGGCGCGGATCGGGTCGAAGGCCTGCTGGATGGCGAAGGGCAGCAGGATGGACAGCATCCCGCCGAACTCCAGCGGCTGCGCCGTGGTCGAGCGGGGCCGGGTGAACGAGCCCCGGTCCATCGCCGAGATGCCGGTGGTGCTGGCGTGCAGGCCGGGGATGTTGATGGAGTCGGCGATATTGGTGGAGGTGAAGAAGTCGTAGTAGCCGAGCGCGGCCACCACCGTCGCCATCACGATCAGCCGGCGCATCAGGGTGTCCAGTCGCGACCGGTCCTGGATCCCGGCCGAGGTCAGCACCACCAGGCCGACCCAGGCCACCAGTCCGATCAGCCCCCGGTCGGCGCCCATCACCTCCTCGTGCGAGCTGGAGCGCAGCGCGTCGGCGACATAGGAGCAGAGCACCGCCCCGGTGAGCACGCACATCGCCAGCCTCGGCCCGCGGGTGCCGACCGCCGGGACGATCCGGTCGCAGAACCAGGTCGCCAGGTACCACAACAGTCCGAGCAGCGCGAAGACGTTGGCCGGGGTGCCGACCCCGCCGAGGGCCGGCAGCGCCAGGTCGGAGGGGATGAACAGGGCCAGCGCCAGGTAGACGGTGAGCACGGTGGTGGCGTCCACCGGGTGGCCGAGGACCCGGCCGGCCGCCCGCCTGACCGGCCAGGGGTTGATCCGCGCACCCTGGAACAGCCGCCGACGGCGGGCCAGCAGCACGCTCTCGGTGATGAAGGAGAGCATCAGCCCGGCGGTGGCGCCGAGGATGACCACCCCGGCGACGTACTGGTACTTGCTCTTGGACTGGGTGACCGGCGTCTGCGGCAGCACCACCGGCGCGGTGGTCACCATATAGGCGGCCGGCACACCCGCCTGCTGCTGGAGGGCCGCCAGCTGCGAACCGGCGAAGGTGGTGATGGTGCTGGTCTCGCGGAGCACCTTGTCCCGGTCGGGACCGGTGACGGTGAGGGTGATCAGCGGCCCGGACGCGTCGGTGGCGAAGCCGACGGTGTAGGCGTCGGTAACCCCGAGCCCGGCCAGTGCCTGGACCGAGTCGCCCGACTCGACGGTGCGGATCAGCAGGTCGGCGGTGACCACCAGGGTGCCGCCGGCGTTGGAGATCGGATTGCCGTAGGTCGGGGCGAGTTCCGCCACGGCCGAGGAGTCCAGCAGCGAGACCGAGCTGGTCGACTGGTAGACCGGCGGCACATGGACATAGAGGTAGCCGCCGGCCAGCAGCCCCAGCAGCGTCAGCGGCGCCATCAGGTACCAGCGCCGGCGCAGCACGGCCAGAATCTCACTGACGGTCATATCCGGCCCCCAGTAGGTGAGTCAATGCTGCGAGAATCGGTGGCAGCTGCTGCCGCGCCCTGACAGGATCGGTGCCGACGGAAGGATATCCCTTGACCCCCGGCGAGTTCCTTCAAGTGCTGCTCCGCCGCTGGTACGTCCTGGCCCTGGCGCTGCTGCTGGCCCTGGGCGGCGCCTATCACGTGCTGCGGCCGACCCGGCTCTACCTCAGCTCGGCGGTGATCGTGCTCAAGCCGCCGGTGACCGGCGGGCAGCCGAACCAACTGGCCAACCTCCAGCCGACGCTGGCCACGGTCTCGGTCGCGGTGCTGCAGCAGCTGCAGTCGCCCGCCGGGCTGGCCGAGCTGCACGCCGCCGGCGTGCACGGGACGTACGGGCTGCTGCCGCGGAACAGCGGGACCAGTGCCACCCCGCAGTACCTGATCCCCTCGGTGCAGGTGCAGTCCGAGCTGACCGACCCGGCCTCGGCGGACCGGGTGGCCCAGGAGCTGATCACCGTCTACACCCGGCATGTGGCGGACCTCCAGGCCGCGGAGGGCGTGCCCGCCGCCTCGCGGATGAGCGTGGACGTGCTGGTGGCCCCGAGCGCGGCCGAGGTCTACGGCACCAAGAGCCGGGGACTGGCCGGGGTCGGCCTGCTGGGCCTGGTCGGCGGGGTGCTCGGCGCGCTGTGGACCGACCGCTGGGCACTGGCGCGGCAGCGCCGACGCACAGCGGACGGCGGCACGGACGGCGGCACGGACGGCGGGACGGACGGCGGGACGGACGGCGGCACGGACGGCGGGACGGACGGCGGCACGGACGGCGGGACGGACGGCGGCACGGACGGCGGCACGGACGGCGGCACGGACGGCGGGACGGTTCGCGGTCACAGGCCGCGCCGCTTCCAGGACTCCCACCACAGCCACTCGCGTCCGCGCTCGGCCACGGCCGAGAGCACCAGCGGCTGAAGGTAGGGCATGGTCCGGGCGCCGATCCGCTGCCGCAGCCGCAGCGCCCGGTACTCGGGCAGCGCCGTGAACCCCCCGGGCAGGCACTCCTCGGCGAAGGCGACCAGCTCGTCCACCGGGACCACGCCGGTGCGCCCCCGGTCGTAGGCACGGTAGGCCCGGCGCAGCGCGAACCGGGCCAGCCGGGTGTGCACCACGGTCGCGAGCCGCTCCGCCTGCGGCAGCTGCTCGGCGCACTTGACCAGCACCGACTCGAAGGCGGCCCGGCGCTGCCGGAGGTCGTCCAGCTGGCCGCCGAAGTCGGTGGTGGACATGTTGTTGCCGTGCACCCGGTAGTACGCCTGGTCGGCGCCCCGGACATGGCCGACGTCGGCGTGGGCGGCGAGCCGCATCCACATCTCGATGTCGCCGGCGTGCGGGAGGGCCGGGTCGTAGCCGCCGACGGCCCGCTGGAGGCTGGTGCGGACCACCACCTCGGGCGAGGTGATGCAGCCGGTGCCCTCGCGGAACCGGCGCTCCAGCCACCAGTGACCCGGGTAGACGGCCGAGCCGGTGCCGGTGGTGCGGGCCCTGGGCAGCGGTCCGCCGTGCTGGAACCGCAGCGGCCGGCCGTAGGCGAAGCCGACCTCCGGGTGGGCGTCCAGCAGCACGGCGGCGCGCACCAGCGCGCCCGGGACCAGCCGGTCGTCGGCGGAGAGCAGCGCGACGTAGTCGGTGTCGGCCCACTCCAGCAGGCCCTCGTTGTAGGTGGCGATGTGCCCCTGGTTCTGTTCGTGGACCCGGACCTCGATCCGGGAGTCGGCGGCGGCCAGTTTCCGGGCGACGTCGGCCGAGTCGTCCGGCGAGGCGTCGTCGATGATCAGGACCCGGACGTCCAGGCCCGGTTGCTCGTCGAGGATGCTGTGCACGCAGTCGGCAAGGAAGTGGCCGTACTTGTAGCAGGGGACAACGACACTGAGGGAGCTCATCGGTAGGCGGCCTATCCCCGGTCGGCCTCGGGGGGAGGCGGCCCGGCGCGGGGCCGGGCCGCCTCCCCCGGGCCGCACCGGCAGGTGCGGGTGGAAGCGGTCTCGTGCGAGTCGAATCGACGCCGGATCAGTCCAGGACGTTCTCCGATCCGGAGGGCGAGGGCGTCGGCACCGGCTTGCCCAGCTTCGCCGACTGCGTCTCCGAGCCGCCGCCGGACGAACCGACCGAGGCCGAGGCGGACGGCGAGGGCGACCCGGCGGGCGAGGCCCTGGGGATGAACAGCGGGCCGACCCAGTAGTTGTCGTTGCCGTAGGTCCCGGTCGGGAAGGACGAAGCGCCGTACGCGTAGAGGCCGTTGGCGGATCCGGTGGCGTCGGCCAGGGCGGTCAGCGGGTAGTTCTCGAAGGCCTGACCGAAGTAGCCCGAGCTGTAGGCGTAGTTGCCGTTCGGCGCGTGGTACGAGACCACATAGGGGGTGTTCGCGGCGATCGCCACCGGGGTGGCGAAGGTCAGTGTCTGCCAGCCGGTGGCGGTCTCATTGGTGAAGGTGCCGGTGGCCAGCAGGGTGCCGGTGTTGCTCCACAGGCTGCCGGTGTGGGTGCCGGTGTTGCCCGCCCCCTTGTAGAAGGTGACGCCGGTGACCTGCCCGGCCACGGCCGACTGGAACCGGGTGCCCAGCTCGACCGAGTTGGGATCACTGGTCGCGTCGGTCACCGTCGGAGTGGTGCCGCTGCTCCACAGCCCGCAGATGCAGCTGAGCGCGGGCGGGTTGGCGCTGGTGGTGAAGGTCCAGGTGACCGGGGCGGTCATGGTGTTGCCCCAGAGGTCGGTGGCCGACACCGAGGCGGTGTAGGTGGTGTTCAGCGCCAGGTCGCTGGAGGGGGTGAAGGTCACCGAGTCGCCGGTGCCCGGGGCCGCCGTGCCCGGCACGGTGTTGCCGGCCGAGTTGGTGAGGGTGAAGGCCAGGGTGCTGCTGTCGATCGGCTCGTTGAAGGTCGCCGACACCGGAGCCGCGATGGACACCCCGGTCGCCGCGGAGCCGGGGGTGGTCGTGGTGACCGAGGGCGGGGTGGTCGAGGCGGTGCCGGTGGTCAGCACCGCGTCCACCCAGTAGTTGGCCCCGTTGGAGGCGGAGGTCGGGAAACCGCCCCCGGCGCCGTAGTGGTAGACGCCGTTGTCTCCGTCGGCGCCCTCCTGGAGCGCGGTCAGCGGGGCCAGTCCGGCGCTGCTCTTGGCGAAGTAGCCGCCGTCGTAGGAGTAGTCGCCGTTCGGCGCGTAGTAGCCGGCCACATAGACGGTGTCGGCCTTGACCGGGACCGGGGTGGCGAAGTCCATCTCCTGCCAGCCGGAGGCGGTCTCGTTGGTGAAGGTGCCGGTGGCCAGCAGGGTGCCGGAGCTGGTCCACAGGCTGCCGGTGTGGGTGCCGGTGTTGCCGGTCGACTTGTAGAAGCGGATGCCGGTGATGGTGCCGGGCACCGAGCTCTCGATCTTGACGCCCACCTCGATCGGATTGCTGTCCCCGCTGTTGACCGTGCCGGGCACGGCCGAGGCCGGGAACACCGTGCAGGGGCACTGCTGCGCGCCCACGGTGACCGGGACGGTGGCGGTCGCGCCGACGTTGGCGCTGTCGTCCTCCGCCCGGACCTCGATCTTCGCCGCGCCGGTGCTGGTCGGGGTCCAGCTGTAGCTCCAGGTCCCCAGGCCGGTGGCCGGGTTCCAGGTGGTGCCGCCGTCGGTGGAGACCTCGACCCGGGCCACCACGGCGCCGGTCGCGGCGGTGGCGGTGCCGGAGATGGTGACCGGCTGCTGGGCCGGGACGGTCGAACCGGCCAGCGGGGCGTTGACGGTGACCGTCGGACCGGTGGTGACCGTGGACTGGGTCGCCGCGACCAGGTTGCTCTGCAGGGTCTGCGGCTGGACGCCCATGTCGGCCAGGATGTTGACGGTGGCCTGCTGCATGTCCGGGTCGACCGTCACCACTTGGTCGGCCGGGTCGGCGGCCGGGACGTTGGTCAGCCCCCAGGACCACTGCACCGTGCCGGTGCCGAAGACCAGCGCGTTCGAGGTCGGGTCGCGGAACTCGACCAGGTTGTTGGTCGCGGTGCCGGTGCCGTAGATATTGCCGTAGTCCAGCCGGACGTACTGGCCCGAGGTGATGTTCACGGTGGTCGAGGAGAGGTCGATCTCACCGCTGGGTCTGGTGGAGTCGTTGAGGTCGCTGTCCCATTCGTAGCCGAGCGTCCCGGCCGGGAAGGTCGCGGTCTGCGTCGGACTCAGCTTGGCGACCGAGGTGTTCCGCCAGATCCGCAGGTCGGCATAGGTCCCGGGGACGGTGATCGCGTCGCTGCGGTAGCCGTTCATCTCGAACAGCGAACCGGTGAGGATGTTCTCCGCCTCCAGCGGCTGCCCGTAGGCGGCGCTGCCCGGGTCCAGGAAGGCCCCGGTCCACACCCCCGTCGGGTCGGGCACGCCGTCCGGCGGCGACTGCTCCAGCTTGGTCATCTTGTAGCAGACCAGGGTCCGGTCGGCGGTCGAGGTGCCGTCGATGCTGGCGGCGAACCGGGTCTCCCAGGAGACCTCGTTGCCGCTGAAGAAGGCCTCGTTCACCCCGGCCTTGCGGGCGTTGAGGACGTTGGTGAACTGGCTCTGGGTCCAGTACTCGTCGTGGCCGGAGGACATGAAGATCTTGTGGCTGGTCAGGTCGGCCGGTCTGGTCGAGACGTCGGCCCCGGAGAGGTAGCTGACGTCGTAGCCGTTCTCCTCCAGCCAGGAGATCATCTCGAACTCGGAGCCGAAGATCCCGTTGTCGCCGCCGATGTCCAGCGGGCGGTTGTAGCTCACCGCGTAGGCCCGGCCGTCGGGCGCGGGGCCGTTGCCCTGGTAGAGGTCCTGGCCGCCCCACATGTTGTAGGCCTGCCAGGTCTCGTCGTCGGTCTGGACCACGATGTCCGAGGTGCTGGCGTCGTCCCGGACCACGAACGGGTAGGGCATCACCCCGTTGCCGTCGGTCTGGTCGAGCTCGGCGATGTAGAGGCCGGAGACCGCGTCGGTGGGCACCTGCCAGGTCGCGGTGACCGGCCAGTTGCCGCAGTCGACCAGGCCGGTCGACGCCTGGGTGTCGCAGGCCAGCGCCTTGCCGTTGGCGACGCCGTTGGTGGTGCCGTTGTCGGCCGGGGCGCCCGGCTGGCCGGTGGTGGTGAAGTTCGCCGGATAGGTGACCGTCGCCTGGGCCGCGGTGGACCACTCCCGCGCGCCGTCGCCGCCGTAGTAGCCGAGCCGGTAGATCTCGATGTTGTACGGGATCGGCGACTGCACCTTGAAGCTGACGGTGTCGCCGGCCTGGTAGCTCTGCTGGTCGGTGAAGCCCTCCACGGTGCCGTAGGCGTTGGCCGAGAACCAGTCCGACATCGGCGTGCCGGGCTTTGAGTTCTCACAGACGATGGGATTGCTGCCCGCCCCGCAGGGGTCGCTCGCCGCGTGGGCGGAGCCGGACAGCGGCAGGACGGCGAACAGCAGAGTGGCAACCACGGAGAACAGCCAGCCCCGTAGTGATCTTCCTCTGTTCTTCATTAGGACCTTCTTTTTTCGATCTTCCCCGGATACAACACTTGTGACGACTCCTCAGTTCAGGGCGCCGATCAGGGCGTCCACCACCCGCTGCTGCTGCTCCTCGGTGATCTGCGGGTACAGCGGCAGCGAGAGCATCCGCTCCGCCGCGGCCTCGGCGTGCGGGAAGTCCCCGCGCCGGTGCCCGAGGTGGGCGAACGCCCCGGTGAGGTGGACCGGGACCGGGTAGTGCACCCCGGCGCCGACGCCCTCCGCGTTGAGCTTGCCGACGACCGCGTCCCGGTCCGCGCCGCTGATCCCCCTGTCACCGAGCCGCAGCACGTACAGGTGCCAGACATGGGTGTTGCCAGGGGCGGTGGCCGGCAGCACCACCCGCCCGGCCGAGGCCGCCGCGCCCAGCAGCGCGTCGTAGCGGGCGGCGGCGGCCCGGCGGGCGGCGTTGCCGGCCGCCAGCCGGGCCAGCTTCGCCCGCAGCACCACCGCCTGGAGGCCGTCCAGCCGGCTGTTGAAGCCGGCCACGTCGTGCCGGTACTTGGCGGTGCCGCCGTGGTTGGCCAGCGCCCGGACCAGCCCGGCCGCGTCCGGGTCGTCGGTCAGCACCGCCCCGGCGTCGCCGTAGGCGCCCAGGTTCTTGCCCGGGTAGAAACTGGTGGCGGCGATGGAGCCGCGGCCGGGGCTGCGGCCGTCCCGGGTGGCGCCCTGGCTCTGCGCCGCGTCCTCGACCACCCGCACCCACTCCGGCAGCCCCGCCGCCAGCACCGCCGTGTCGGCGCACTGCCCGTAGAGGTGGACCGGGACGACCGCGCGGGTGGCCGGGCCGACCGCGTCCAGCGCGCGCTCCGGGTCGATCAGCAGGGTGTCCGGCTCGCAGTCCACCAGCACCGGCCGGGCGCCGATCCGGGCCACCGCCCCGGCGGTGGCGATGAAGGTGTTGGCCGGCAGCGCCACGTCGTGGCCGGCCCGCACCCCGGAGGCCCGCAGCGCCAGCTCCAGCGCGTCGGTGCCGTTGGCGACGCCCACGCAATGGTCCACCCCGGCGAAGGCGGCGTACTCCCGCTCGAAGGCCGAGACCTCCGCGCCGCCGACGAAGGCGGTGGCCGCGAGCACCCGGGCGAAGCCGGCCGCGATCTCGTCCGCGACCTCGGCATGCGCCGCTGCCAAATCCACCAGCGGAATCTGACGCTCACTCATCTCACGTACTCCTCTGCCGTGGTGGCCAACAGGGCGGCGTCGCGCCGCAGTTCTTCGAGCGCGGCGGCCCCCGCCGGGCGCAGTCGCCGGGCCGGGCCGCCGATCCAGACCTCGCCCGGCGGCACGTCGCCGAGCACCATGGCGCCCATGCCGACCAGCGACCAGGCGCCGACCACCGCGTACTCGCGGACCAGCGCCCCCGCGCCGACATAGGCGCCGCGTTCCAGCCGGACCCCGCCGCCCAGCCGGACCCCGGAGCCGACCGTGGCGAAGTCGCCGACCTCGTCGTCGTGGGTGAGCACCGCCTGCGGCATCACCGCCGTGTGCGCGCCCACCCGGACCGCCGCGGTCAGCACGCAGTGCGCCAGCAGCACCGACCCGGGGCCCACCGAGGAACTGGCGGAGACCGAGGCGGTCGGGTGCACCACGGTCGCGTAGCACTCCTCCGGCAGCCCCAGCCGGCGGACCAGCCGGGCCCGGACCGCGTAGTCGCGCGGACTGCCGACGCAGACCACCACCCGCAGCCCGGGGCGGTCCCGGAGCAACCCGTGGACCAGCTCGCAGCCACCGAGCACGGCCACCCCGTCGACCGCACCGCCGTGCAGCGCCGGGTCGTCGTCCAGATGGCCGAGCAGCTCCGGACCGGTGCCGGAAGCACGCGCGGCGCGGACGGCCTGCGCGGTCTCCCGCGCGAAGCCGCCCGCGCCGACGATCACCAGCCCGCCGCTCATCCGGTGCCCCCGGCGGCCGGTCCGGCCGCTGCGGCTCTGCGCAGCGCCGCGACCACCCGGTCCTGCTGGGCCTCGGTCATGGTGTGGAAAAGCGGCAGGATCAGCGAGTCGCGGCCGATCCGCTCGGTCACCGGCAGCGGCCCGGCCGGGTGGCCGGCATAGGCGGGCTCCAGGTGGGTGGCCATGATGCCGCGCCGGGCGGAGATCCCGGCCTCGGCCAGCACCGCCAGCAGCTGGTCCCGGCCGACCGGGAAGTCCTGGGCCAGCAGCACCCAGTAGGACTGGAAGTTGCCCCGTCCGTACGCCGGGTCGGCGACCGGGGTCAGCCCGGGGACGTCCGCCAGCAGCTCGGCGTAGCGCCCGGCCAGCTCCCGGCGACGCTCCAGCATGGCGTCCAGCTTGCCGAGTTGGACCAGGCCGACGGCGGCCTGAATGTCCGTCATCCGGTAGTTGTAGCCGGTCTCCAGGTAGCTCTCCAGGACGGGGGTGCTGCTCGCGTGGCGCTGCGCGGCGGAGGCGTTCATCCCGTGCTCGCGCAGCCGGCGCAGCCGGGCGGCCCGGTCGGCGTCGTCGGTGGTGAGCATGCCGCCCTCGCCGGTGGTGACGATCTTGCGGGGGTGGAAGGACCAGGCGGCCAGCAGCGCGCCGTGGCCGACCGGCTTGCCACCGACGGTGGCGCCGATGGCACAGGCGGCGTCCTCGACCAGGGCCAGGTCCCAGTCGGCACAGGCCGCGCGCAGGTCGTCCACGTCGGCCGGCACGCCGCCCTGGTGCACCAGCAGCACGGCCCGGGTGCGCGGGGTGCGGACGGCGTCCACGCTGGCCCGGGTGAGGTTGCCGGTGCTCAGCTCGACATCGGCGAAGACCGGTTCGGCGCCGGTGTAGCGGACCGAGTTGGCGGTGGCGATGAAGGAGAGCGAGGGCACCACCACCTCGTCGCCGGGGCCGAGGCCGAGCGCGACCAGGGCCAGGTGCAGCGCGGTGGTGCAGGAACTGAGGGCGACGGCGTGCTCCGCGCCGACCCGCTCGGCGAAGGCCCGTTCGAAGGCGGCGACCCGGGGGCCCTGGGCGACCCAGCCGGAGCGCACCGCCTCGGCGGCGGCCTCGGCCTCCTCCTCGCCCAGCCAGGGCACCATCACCGGGATCCGCTCGGTCATGCCCGCACCGCCGCATCCACCTGCGCCCCGGCCACCTGCGCGGCGGCCGCCGCGGCGGCGTCGGCGGCGCGCTCGGCCAGCCACCAGTCGACCAGGTCGCGCAGCCCGCTGCCGAGGTCGATCTCGGCGGTGAAGCCGAGCCGCTCACTGGCCCGGCTGATGTCGGCTAGCCGACGGGTCACCCCGTTCACCGCGCGCGCCGGTCCGTGCACCGGGACCAGGTCGGAGCCCATCGCGGCGAGCAGCGCCAGCGCCAGGTCGCGGAGGCTGGTCTCGGTCGCGCTGGCGACGTTGAAGACCTCGTCGGTCAGCTCCGACTCGGCCGCCAGCAGGTTGGCCCTGGCGATGTCCCGGACATGGACGAAGTCCATGGTCTGGGTGCCGTCGCCGAGGATCAGCGGCGGCTCCCCGGCGGCGATCCGCTCCATCCAGCGGATCAGCACCTCGGTGTAGAGGCCGTGGATGTCCATCCGCGGGCCGTAGACGTTGAAGTAGCGCAGCGCGACGTAGTCCAGCCCGTACATGGCGTGGAAGCTGCGCAGCATGCCTTCGTTGAAGGCCTTGGCCGCGCCGTAGAAGGTGTCGTTGTTGTAGGGGTGGTGGCGCTCGGTGGTGGGGAACTCCTCGGCCAGGCCGTAGACCGAGGCGGAGGAGGAGGCGATCACCTTGCCGACCCCGGCGGCGGCCGCCGCCTCCAGCACGTTGAAGGTGCCGTCGACCATGACCTCGTTGGCCAGCCGGGGCTCCTCCGCGCACTGGGTGATCCGGATCGCGGCGAGGTGGAACACCAGGTCGGCGCCGTCGGTGGCGTTGCGGACGGTGTCGCGGTCGCGGATGTCGCCCTCGACCACGCGGACCAGCCCGCTGGGGACCGCCCCGGCGAGGTTGGCCATCCGGCCCCGGACGAAGTTGTCGAGCACGGTGATCTCGCCCGCGCCCCGGTCGACCAGGAGGTCCACCAGGTTGGAGCCGATGGTGCCGGCGCCTCCGGTGACCAGCACCCGCTTGCCTCGTACGCTGTTCAAAGCTCTTCCCTTGCTGCTGTGGTGACGATGGGCCAACTGTGGTTCAGGGGGCTCGGCGGGTCAGTGGCCGGTGCGCAGGCCGACGACCGCGCCCCGGAACTCCAGGCTCCGGGAGGCGGCCTCCAGGATGTCCAGCACCCGCAGCCCGGCGCGGCCGTCGGTGAGCGGGGCCCGGCGGTCGCAGATCGCCTCGGCGAACTCCTCGACCATGGCGCGGAGCGCCTCCTTCTCGCCCAGCGCGGGCGCGACCATGTCGCCGGAGCGGTAGGAGACGAGCATCTCCCGGCGCTCGTCGGCGCCGAGCTCCTGCGGCGCGGCCAGGTCCACACCCCGGTCGAAGAGCGCGACGCGCTGCGCGGGGTTGAGGTCGTCCCAGATCAGGGTGCGCTTGGAGCCGCCGACCATGGTGGTCCTGACCTTGGTCGGCGAGAGCCAGTTGACGTGGACGTGGGCGATGGCGCCGGTGTTGAGCTGGAGCGTCAGATAGGCGACGCAGGCCTGCCCGGCGCCGATCGGATCGGCCCCGTGCGCGGCCACGGCGACCGGCTGCACCTGCTCGGGCAGGATGAAGTCGAGGATCGACAGGTCGTGCGGGGCCAGGTCCCAGAGCACGTCGATGTCCTTCTGCACCAGCCCGAGGTTGATCCGGACCGAGTCGACGAAGTGGATCTCGCCGAGCTCGCCGGAGCGGACCGACTCCCGGATCCGGCCGACCGCCGGGGTGTAGCAGTAGGTGTGGTCGCACATCAGGGTCAGCCCGCGCTCCTCGGCCTCGGCGACCAGCCGGGCACCGTCGGCGTAGGTGGCCGCGAGCGGCTTCTCGACCAGCACGTGCTTCCCGGCCCGGAGCGCGGCCAGGGCCACGTCCAGATGGGTGCCGGCCGGGGTGGCCACGGCGACGGCGGCGACCTCCGGGTCGGCCAGCACCGCCGCATAGTCGGCGGTCGCCCGGACCGTGGAGTAGCCGCCGAGCACCCGCTCGGCCCGCGCCAGGTCCAGGTCGCACAGCCAGCGCAGCCGGAAGTCCGGGCTCGACTGGAAGTTGCGGACCAGATTCGGTCCCCAGTAGCCGGCCCCGACCACCGCCACGCCCAGCGGCCCCGTCTCCGCTCCGCTCTCCGCCACGCTGCCGCACCCCTTGTCCTTGTTCGCTGATGTTCTGTCAATTAGCCTGCTGTTCATGTCAGTAGGCCCCAGTTCCGCGCATCACGGCCGGTCCGGTACGGAGCAGGATGGCCAGGTCCAGGCCGAGGGACCAGTTGTCCACATAGCCGAGGTCGAGCCGGACCGCCTCGTCCCAGGGCAGGTCGGAGCGGCCGCTGACCTGCCAGAGCCCGGTGAGGCCGGGTTTGACCAGGAGCCGGCGCTTGACCTCCTCGGTGTAGCCCTCGACCTCCTCCGGCAGCGAGGGCCGGGGGCCGACCAGCGACATATGGCCGCTGACCACGTTGATCAGCTGCGGCAGCTCGTCCAGCGAGTAGTGGCGCAGCACCGAGCCGACCCGGGTGATCCGGGGGTCCTCGCGGACCTTGAACAGCACGCCGTCGCTGTTCTGGTTGAGGTGAGCGAGGTCCGCCCGGAGGTCCTCGGCGTTCTGGCGCATGGTGCGGAACTTGAGCATGGTGAAGTGCTCGCCGTGCTTGCCCACCCGCCGCTGGCGGAAGAGCGCGGGGCCGGCGCTGTCCAGCCGGATCGTCAGCGCGACCACGGCCAGGACCGGGGACAGCACCAGCAGCAGCAGTGCGGCCAGCAGCCGGTCCACCAACTCCTTGGGCAGGCGCGGGATCCGGGAGAGCACGGCCGGGCTGATGTGCAGCATCGGCACCCCGCCGTGCGGCCGGGGCGCCAGCCGGGACGCGGCCACGTCCGCGAGCATCGGCACCACCAGGAAGTCCACGCCCTGGGCGGCGGCGATCCAGGAGAGCCGGCGCAGCACCGCCGCGTCGATCTCCGGGGCGGGCAGCACCACCACGGTGTTGCAGTGGGTGGAGCGGATCGCGGCAGAGACATCGCCGAGCCCGCCGCCGACCGGGATGCCCATCTCGTCGACCACCGGTGCATTGGCCGGATCGGTGAGGCAGACCGCCATCACGCTCAACTCCTGGACGCCGCCCCGCCGCAGCACCGAGCTGAGCTCGGCGACCGTGCGTGAGGGGCCGACCAGCAGCGCGGTCCGCCGGTCCCGGCCCTGCGCCCAGCGCCGGTGCAGCCGGCGGCGCAGCAGATAGCGTCCGGTGACTCCGATCAGCGCGGCCGGGGCGGCGGCGAGCATCATGTCGTGCAGCAGGTGGCCGTCATTGGTGAACCACCAGCAGGCGACAGCGGTCAGCGCCGGGAGCGCGACGGCGCCGCGCATGACCCGGCGGAACTCCTCGGTCCCGAGGCCGAGGGCGCGCCGGTCGTAGGCGCGATAGACGCACATGGCGGCAATCCAGGCGGGGGGCAGGCCGAGCGCCACGGACCAGCGTCCGTAGCCGGCATGGACCACCAGGGCCGCAAAGAGGGCCGCGAGACAGTCCGCGGCCAGGAGGACGACTGTGTAGTTCCGCTCCCTACGTCGTCGCCGGGCCCGTAAGCTCCGGCGTTCCACCACCTGCAATTCGTGCGTGACCGGTTCGACGGCCATGCAGACCCCCCACCACGGGCGCTCGGCTCACTCCACAGGTCGCCGAGCTTGCCCCTGGCACATGCCAGCAGGCCGAAGCCGACGGCAGTGCCTTGCTGTGCAGATGGGGATGGGGACAGGCAGCGACGACGGGCGAGTGCTGGGCTCTTCCACCTGACCGACCGAGATCACCGACCCGCGGCTGCTGAAATACGCCCCCGCAACCGGAATCCGTCATTCTCGGCCGTAAACGAGTGCCCGCAACGGTGCGCGGACAATCGGATCTCACGTGTGCTGTGCGGGACCGGATTGACCTGTCCGACCCATGGAGCCACTCACTGAACTGATCCCGGAGGACTATTCCGGGGCCTTGTGCACCGATCATTACCGTACCGATGACCAGTCGATACGCTTGGATGAACGATTGTTTTCGGCTGGAATTGCACCCCCTGCGCGCGTCCTGGACGGATCAACTCCAGGGCCGCGACCAGGAGTCGGGCCGTTCCGCTCGGTTCCTGTGCGACGCCGACCGCCGGGGAGGGTTCCCCCGCAAACCGGGCGTCCGCCGCTCAATCTAGACCACCCGGGCCCGCATCGGGAACAGTTGGCCGAAACATCAGAATCACCCACCGACATGGCGTCATACTGCCCGAGTGACAAGCATTGTGATCCCAGCTCACAACGAGGCGCAGGTCATCGGACGACTTCTTGATTCACTTCTGTCGCAGCCGTCCCAGGCATCTCTGGCGCCTCAGCCTTTCACCGACGAGCTCGATATTGTTGTGGTGTGCAACGGCTGTACGGACGACACCGCGCAGGTCGCGGGCGCACGCGGGGCGGGCGTCCGGGTGGTGGAGATCCCGACCCCGTCCAAGCACACCGCACTGCGGGTGGGCGACCAGCACGCCCGGGGCTTTCCCCGGGTCTATGTGGACGCCGACGTGGTGATCAGCGGGGCAGACGTCCGAGCAGTGGCCCGGCCCCTGGCGGCAGGCACCGGCGGCGGGACGCCGGTGCTGGCGAGCGCGCCGGGCCGGGAGCTGCCGCTGGCCGGCTGCGCCTGGAGCGTCCGCGCCTACTACCGGGTCTGGCAGCGGCTGCCGGCCGTCCGCCAGGGGCTGTTCGGCCGGGGGGTGATCGCGGTCTCCGAGGCCGGCCACGCCCGGCTCGCCGCCCTGCCCCCGCTGATGGCCGACGACCTGGCCGCCTCGCTGGCCTTCGCCCCCGAGGAGCGCACCGTGGTCGAGGCGGCCCGGGTGGTCGTCCATCCGCCGCGCACCTGGGGCGATCTGATCCTACGTCGGATCCGGGCCGCCACCTCGACCGCCCAACTGGAGCAGCACCAGCGGCGGGAGGCCGCGACCGTGGGCCCCGCGCCCTCCGCCCGCACCGGCCGGGCCGACCTGCTCGCGCTGCTGCGCGCCGACCCGACGCTGCTGCCGGCCCTCCTGGTCTTCGCCGCCGCCGCGGTCGCCGCCCGGCGCGGCTCCCGACGCGCCATCAGCGCCGGTGACTTCGGCACCTGGCTGCGCGACGAGAGCAGCCGCAGTTCCTGATCCGACGTCACCCGGTGCCCCTCAGGGGCTTGTTGCCCCGCCCGTCAGGAGGATCCGAGGATGTATCTGGCCGACCGCGCCGCCCCCGCCGAGCGGGCCGCGCCCCCGGGCAGCCCCCGGCAGCTGGCCAGGGCCGTCCCGTCGACCGTCCTCGCCCTGGGCGCGGTCAGCCTGATCACCGATGTCTCCTCGGAGATGGTCACCGCCGTCCTGCCGCTCTACCTGGTCACCGGGCTCGGCCTGAGCCCGCTCGGCTTCGGCGTGCTGGACGGCCTCTACAACGGCGTCGCCGGACTCGTCCAGCTGGTCGGCGGGCACCTGGCCGACCGGGGCCGGAACCACAAGCTGGTCGCCGGGCTCGGCTACGGCTTCTCCGCGCTCTGCCGCCCGCTGCTGCTGGTCGCCCACACCCTCACCCCGCTCGGGGCGATCCTCGCCCTGGACCGCACCGGCAAGGGGCTGCGCACCTCCCCCCGGGACGCGCTGATCTCGCTCTCCTCCGCCCCCGAGCACCGGGGCCGGGCCTTCGGGGTGCACCGGGCCATGGACACGGCCGGCGCCGCCCTAGGTCCGATCACCGCCTTCCTGATCCTGCGCCAGGCCGCCGACGGCTATGACGCGATCTTCGGCGTCAGCGGCTGCATCGCCGTGCTCGGGGTGCTGGTGCTGATCCTCTTCGTCCCCGGCAGGCCCCGCGCGGCGGCGGGGGCGGCGGGGGCGGCGACCGAGGCGGCACCGACCGAAGCGGCCCCGGCCGAAGCGGCCCAGGCCCGGAAGCGGGTGGACCTGCGCGAGGCCGCCACCCTGCTCAAGCTGCCCCGGCTGCGGGCCCTGGCCGGCTGCTCCATGCTGCTCGGACTCACCACCATCAGCGATGCCTTCGTCTACCTGCTGCTGCAGCACCGGACCGGCATCTCCGACGAGTGGTTCCCGCTGCTGCCGCTCGGCACCGCCTCGGGCTTCCTGCTGCTGGCCGTGCCGCTGGGCGCGCTCGCCGACCGGATCGGCCGCCGCACCGTCTTCCTCGCCGGGCACGGCGCCCTGCTGCTCGGCTACGGCCTGCTGCTCCGGGCCCCGGCCGACCCCGCGCTGCCGTTCCTGGTGCTCGCCCTGCACGGCACCTTCTACGCCGCCACCGACGGGGTGCTGCCGGCCGCCGTCGCCGACGTCGTCCCCGAGGCTCTGCGCGGCACCGGCCTCGCCCTGGTCGGCACCGGCCAGGCACTCGCCCGCTTCCTCTGCTCGCTCGCCTTCGGCGCGGCCTGGACCGCCTGGGGCGACGGCCCCGCGCTCGCCGCCTCCGCCGTCGGCCTGCTCTGCTGCGCCGTAACCGCCGGTGTGGTGCTCCGACCCGACCGTGCCCCCCGGCCCACCAGCACCCCCCAGGGAGACCAGTGACCACCCCGGCACCCGGACGTGCCCCGCTGACCCCCCGCACCCGGCTGCTGATCCTGGCCGTGGCCGTGGTGCTGCTCGCCGGGCTCGGCACCGGCTTCGTGCTGCACGCCGCCGACCGCGCCGACCGGCGCACCCGGCCCCGGGCGGGCGGTCCGACAGTGGTCGCCGGAACGGTCCCGCTCAGCCGGCCCGGACAGCTGTTCTTCGTCGACATGGCGCCCGGCCCCTATGTCGACCACGTGGTCTCGGTCCCGGCCGACGACCCGGGCGGCACCCGCACGGCCACACCGCTGAAGTGCGAGCGCTTCTTCGCCGCCGCCGGAACCGGCGTCTGCCTCCAGTCCGACCAGAACGTGTTCACCACCGGCAACCGGGCACTGATCCTCGACGCCTCGCTGCACACCGTGCGCACCGTCCCGCTGGCCGGCATCCCCAGCCGGGCCCGGGTCTCCGCCGACGGCCGCTTCGCCGCCTGGACGGTCTTCGTCGGCGGCGAGTCCTACGGCGCGGCGTTCTTCTCCACCCGCACCTCGATCCTGGACACCCGGACCGGGACGCTGATCCCCAACCTGGAGACCTTCGCAATCACCCTCAACGGCCAGAAGTACCACGCCGCCGACGACAACTTCTGGGGCGTCACCTTCGCCGCCGACGACGACACCTTCTACGCCACCCTCGGCACCGCCGGGCACACCTTCCTGATGCGCGGTTCGATCTCCCGGCGGAGCGTCACCAGCCTGACCGAGAACGTGGAGTGCCCCTCGCTCTCGCCCGACGGCACCCGGATCGTCTTCAAACGGCGGGTGCTGGCCGGCTCCTCGCTCTGGCACCTGACCGTGATCGACCTGCGGACGCTGAAGGAGACCCCGCTCGCCGAGCGCCGCAGCGTGGACGACCAGGCCGAGTGGCTGAACAACAGCACCGTCGCCTACGCCCTGCCCACCCCCGGCGACATCGGCAGCGACGACCTGTGGAGCGTCCCTGCCGATGGCGGCGGCACCCCGCAACTGCTGCTGCCCGGCGCTTCCTCCCCCGCCCTGCTCCCGTAGCCGCACTCAGCCGGCCGGCAGCGCCGCACGGATCCGCTGGGCCACCTCGGCCACCGAACCGGTCGCGGCCACCCGCCGGAGCAACCCGGCCGCCTCGTAGTAGGAGATCAGCGGCACCGTCTCGGCCCGGTAGACCTGCTGCCGGCGCAGCACCGTCTCCGGCCGGTCGTCCTCGCGCTGGAACAGCGCACCGCCGCAGTGGTCGCAGACGTCGGGGCGGGCCGGCGGCGCAGTGTCCAGGTGGAAGGAGTGGGCAGCGTCCGCGGCGCAGACCCGGCGGCCGCTGATCCGCTGGACCACCTCCGCGTCGGGCAGGTCGAGCAGCAGCACCGCGGTCAACTCCTGCCCGTGCGGCGCGAGCAGCGCGTCCAGCGCCTCGGCCTGCTCGGTGCTGCGCGGGAAGCCGTCCAGGATGAAGCCTGCGGCGGCGTCCGGCTCGGCGATCCGCCGCTCCACCAGTCCGAGGGTGACCGGGGTGGGCGCCAGCCCGCCGGTGGCCATCACCGCCGCCACCCGCACCCCCAGCGGCGTCCCGGCCCTGGCCTCCTCGCGGAGCAGCTCCCCGGTGGAGATGTGCGGGATCCGCAGCGACGCGGCCAGCAGCGTGGCCTGGGTGCCCTTGCCGGCACCGGGAGGGCCGACGAGTACGAGGCGCATGGGACATCCTTTCGGCGACCGGGCAGGACGACCAGTATCACCGAGCCGGTGATACTCCGTCCCTTACGCCGCGCTCAGCCGGCGCTCTCGCGCCGCAGCAGCACGAAGCCGTCGTCGGAGCCGATCCGGCGGTAGCCGTGGGCCAGCGCCTGGGCCAGGTCCGCCCGGTAGACCGCCGCCCGGTAGGGCCATCCGTCCGGGGAGGCCGGGTCGGTGATGATGTACTGCGCCGTCGGCAGGCCCGGGTTCGGATAGCTGGGGAAGAGGAAGACCGTGGCCCGGTCGGTGAGCTGGGCCGCCAGGTCGTTGTCGGCGGCGACGGTCGCGCCGTTCGGGATCCGCCCGGCCAGCGCCCGCCCGGCCTCCGCCTGCGGCGAGACCGTATAGGTGATCGGCCGGCTCAGCGCCCCCAGGGTGTGGTCGGGGATCAGCACCGCCGTGACCGCCAGGCTGACCGCCAGGACCGCCCGGATCCGGCGCGGCGACCAGCCCAGCCGGCGGCGCTGGGCCAGCGCGTCCACGAAGGCCGCGAACACCACCGGCATCAGGTCGGCGCTGTAGTGGAAGCCCAGGCCCCAGTAGGCGGGGGTGTCCGAGAGGAACCGCCAGAGCAGGGTCGGCACCACGACCAGCGCCAGCCGCGAGCGCAGCGCCAGGAAGACGGTGGGCGCGAACAGCGCGACCAGGGTGACCAGCTTCACATGCGGCAGGATCAGGTTGTGCGGGACGGCCAGCAGTTGGTGCAGCAGCCCCTGGTGCGCCATCGCGCCGCCGACCGCAGCTCCGCCCGCGCCACCCGCGCCGCCGGTGCTGATGCCGGACTTGGACCAGTAGGCGTAGCCGCCGTCGGAGGCCAGCGGGATCAGTACCAGCACCTCGACCACGCTCGCGGCCACCCCGAAGGCGGCGGCGGCCAACCCGAGCAGTCGGGGCCCCTTCCAGGCGACCAGCAGGCCGATGGCGGCGAGGGTGAAGCCGAGGTCCTCCTTGACCAGCACCAGTGGCAGCGCCCACAGCAGCGCGGTCCGCCACCGCCGGCCCACCAGTGCCTCCAGCGAGAAGGCGATCAGCGGGACGGCGAAGCAGACCTCGTGGAAGTCGAAGCCGACGGCGGCGGCGATGCCCCAGGAGCTGCCGTAGCCGAAGGCGATGACCGCGGCGGCCTCCGCGCCCAGCTCCCGGTGCGCCCAGCGGGCCAGCGGGACCAGGGCGACCGCCAGCAGGAGGGCCTGGGCCACCAGCAGGGTGTCGGCGGTCGGCAGGATCCAGTAGCAGGGGACCAGCAGCACCAGCACCGGACTGAAGTGGTCGCCCAGCACGCTGTAGTGGGCGGAGCCCTTGAGCGCGGCGTAGGGCAGGTGGCCGCCCGCGTAGGAGCGCACGGCCTCGTCGAAGATGCCCAGGTCGTAGCCGTCGGTCAGCAGGTTCTGCTGGCGGCTGATCGAGACTGCCGTGTAGGCCACGAAGAAGAAGCCCGCCATCCCCCACCACAGCAGTGACGGCTTTCGGCGAAGGACCGGGGATATTCGGGCGAGGACCACCGGTGGCGGTCCGAGCGGCGGCTCACGTCGTACGGCTGCGACCGGTGGAGCGACTGCCATGGTGGATTGGACCTGTCGACGTCGGGGACACGGTTCACTGGTGGTCGCCGGGCAGCTCGAAGAACCGCAGCCTCGTCGGCGCGGTCTCCGGGCGGTCCGTGCGTGTGCCGCTCGACTCCCACTCTCGGCTCTAATAACGCCCACAGGGACAGGAGTGGTTGCAGGGAAAGTGAAATCCGACCGAACAGTCGGGCGTCCTGCGGGTACAAACCACCGCCGGCCCGCACCCCGGGACGGGTGCGGGCCAGGGGCGGGGTCGCCGGGCGGGGCTGCCCGGCTCAGCCGACGGCGGCCGGGGTCGGAGCGTCCCGGACGTCGACCAGGGTCTCCGGCGGCGCCGGGTGGCTGCGCTGCCAGAGCAGCGCCGCGCCGACCAGCGCGGCGGTGAGCACCAGCGACCAGAGCATGTCGGCCCGTGAGTCGGGCAGCGCCACCATCACGCCCATCAGCGCCAGCAGCGCGGTCGGCACGAAGGCGCCGATGTCGGGCCGGGTGGCGGAGAGCTCCGCCAGCATCCGCGTGCCTCTCGGCAGTTCGTCGCTCATCCGCGCGCCGCCTCTCGCGCCTCGTCGCAGAAGGCCGCGATCAGCGGCAGCCGCAGCGCGTCGCTGGGGACCTCCGCCTCGGGATGCCACTGGACGCCGACCGTCCACGGCGTGCCCGGCAGGCTCTCCACCGCCTCGACGCAGCCGTCGGCCGCTCGGGCGGTCACCCGAAGACCTTCGCCGGGCCGGTCCACCGCCTGGTGGTGTCCGGAGGCGATCGGCAACGGCCCGTCCACCGAGTAGGCCGCCGCGACGCGGCTGTCCGGCGCCAGCTCGACCTCGTGCAGCGCCCACTCGTCCCGGGTCACGTTGGTCGGGTCGTGCAGCACCGAGGTCCGTGGGAGGTCGACGTGGAGCGAGCCGCCGCACTCGACGTTCAGCAGTTGCATCCCCCGGCAGATGCCGAGGTAGGGACGGCCGGTGCGGCGCGCGTGGCGGATCACGGCCAGGTCGAGCCGGTCCTGCGCGTGGTTGACGTCGTAGAGCGCCGGGTGGTCGGCCGGGCCGCCGTAGAGGGCGGGGTCGACGTCCCCGCCGCCCGGGACGAGGAAGCCCTGGCACCCGGCGAGCAGCCGCTCGGTCTCCTCCTCGGTGCCGGCGCCGACCAGCACCGGCTCGGCCCCGGCCGCGCGGACGAGGTCGACGACATCGGCGAAGATCCTGTTGGCGCCGCTGACCCGGGGGTCGGCGTCGCCGACGTCCCCGTCGCTGAGCCGGACCGGTATCGCGATGGCGGGCATACCTGTCCCTCGGCTGCTCATAGGCTCTCCTTGGTAGAACTGGTCGGGGATAGCGATTTACGAAATCTAGAGGTTGTAGTTCGTGGATGACAAGGGCTGGCGGGAACACGTTCGTCCGGTGCGCGCCGCAGGGGCGGCCGAGGCCATTGCGCGCCGGCTGAGCGAGCTGATCGGCGCGCGGATGCTGGTCGCCGGGGACCGGTTCCCCTCGGAGAAGGCCCTCGCGGAGCTGTTCGAGGTGGCGCCGATGACCATCCGCCACTCGATGGCCGTGCTGCGCGAGGAGGGCGTGGTCGAGACCCGGCGCGGGCACCTGGCCGGCACCTATGTCGCCGCCGACGTGCTGGAGCGGGTGCGGGAGCGCACCGCGCTGCACGGCTACACCGAGGAGGAGGTGGAGGAGCTGACCGTCTGGCGCGAGGCCGTCTCCGGCGAGGCCTCCGCCCGCGCCGCCGCCCGACTGGCGGCGGGCGGCCCCGGGGCAGACGCCGCCGGGGCAGACACCGCCGAGGCGGTCGCCGGACTCCGGGCCCGGCTGCGCGAGCTGGAGGCCAGGACCAACGCCGCGCTCGACGATGCCGACGCCTACCGCACCGCCGACGCGGCGCTGCACCTGTTCATCGCCGAACTGTCCGGCTCACGGCGGCTGTTGGAGGCAGAGCAGGGCATCCAGTACGAGCTGACCCGGCTGATCGCCGTCGACCCCGGGGGCACGGAGTCCCGCAGCACTCCGGCCCAGCTGCACGCCCAACTGGTCCGCGCCATCCTGGACGGCGACCCGGCGGCGGCCCGCGAGGAGTTCCGGATCCACGCCCGGGCCACGGCGGACATGTGCCTGATCTTCAGCCGGCCGCTGGACCCGACCGCGTAGACGCGGCGACGGGCGGGTGGTGTCCGGATCTTCCGGACACCACCCGCCCGTCGGCAGCTCGGGAGCCGCGCTCAGCCCCCGACATTCAGACCCCGACCGCCTCCTCGACCTCTTCCTCGATGTCCTCCTCGGCCTGCTTGGCCCGCTCGGCCCGCCCGGCCCGCTCGGCCCGCTCAGCCCGCTCGGCCCGCTGGTCAACGCCCTCCGGCACGGCCGTCCGCAGCACCGTCGCGGCGTCGACCGCCGTGGCCCCGGCCAGGACCGGGACGGCGACCGGGACGGCGACCGGGACGGCGACCGCGTCGCTCGCCACCGCCGCCGCCCGCTCGCGGCGCCGCTCGACCGCGCCGGCGACCGTGGTCACCGCGATGCCGACGACCAGCCAGATCGCCAGCGTCCAGATGCCGCGCGGCAGTCCGTGGCTGTGGAAGTAGACCAGGTCACGGTTGCCCTCCAGGTAGCCGGCGCCGTTCCAGAAGGCGTGCAGACTGCCGAAGAAGCCGTTCTGCAGGGCGGGCTCGTAGATACCGCCGGAGCTGGTGAAGTTGAGCATCACGAACAGCACCATCACGCCGAGCGTGGTCCACCGCTTGAGGAAGGTGTGCAGGCCGACCCCGACGAAGAGGATCCCGGCCGAGTACAGCCAGCTCATCGCCCAGACGCCCCACAGTCCGTGGGAGACCAGGTGGAACAGCGGTCCGGCGAAGAGCGCCCCGAGCAGGCTGACCACGAAGGAGGTGCCGACCACCAGCAGCGCCCGCAGCTTCATCGGCAGGCTGCCCCCGACCCCGCCGAGCACCGCCACCGAGGCGTAGGAACCGATGCTCACCGCGACCAGCAGGAAGAACAGCGCCTGCCCGGTCGGGTCGCCGTGCGCGGTCGGCGCCAGATCGGTGACGGTGAGCGGGGCGCCCTGGGCGGCGGCGACCGGGGTGAAGATCTGCTCCACCACGGTGGCGCTGGTGTCGGAGCCGGCCGAGGCGACCAGCACCTCGGGGCGCGCCCCGGGGATGTAGGCGCCGCTGATGTCGCGGGCCATCAGCTCGTTCTCGGCGGTCTGCCGGTCCGGCACGGTGCGGACGTCCAGGGCGTTGCCGGCCTTGTCCTGCACGGTCTGGGCGAAGACCTTGACCTCGGCGGTGGTGCCGACGACCGCCACCGGCAGGTGGTGCGGCGAGGGCGCGGCGAAGGCGCCCAGGTAGGCCAACCCCATGCCGAGGCACATCAGCAGCGGAGTGATCAGGTGCGTCAGCACATGGCGCATGGCCGGACTGCGCAGGCCTTGGACGGTACTCCCCGTGGTCATCGGTACAACCTCCAGATTCGTTGGCTTCTACAACTAAGCCACGAGTTGCACTATACAACTAAAGGCTCGGGCTGAGAAACGAGGTGCCAGGTGCCGACCGCCGACCCGATCACGGAGTCCAGCGCGACCGCCGTACGCGAAGCGGCGGTCACGTCGATCCAGCGGGAGATGACCGCGTTCGCCCGCCGGGCGCGCGCCGGCTCCGCGCTGCTCCACCCCGAGCTCTCGCTGGTCTCCTACGCCCTGCTCGACCGGCTGGAGGAGCGCGACGGCTGCCGGGTGACCGACCTCGCCGACCACTTCAGCCTGGACAAGTCCACGGTCAGCCGACAGGTGGCCGCGCTGGAGCGGGACGGCCTGGTGGAGCGCCGCACCCTCGCCGACGACCGCCGGGTCCACGTCTGCCACCTCACCCCGGCCGGCGCCACCCTGCTCGGCCACGCCGCCGAGGGCCGGCTGCGCGCCTTCCGGCAGCGTCTGGCCGACTGGGCCGAGCCGGAACTCACCACCTTCGCCGCCCAGTTGGAGCGCTACAACGCCGGCGGCGGCCTCCGCCCCGTCGCCGACTGCCCCGTCCCCTCCCCCTCCTGAACGCACAGCGGGGCCGCCCGCGCACCGCGCGGGCGGCCCCGTCGATCCCCCGCCTCAGCCGCCGCTGCCGGTACGGGACATGACGGTCACCTGCTGCACCAGCATCGGGTTCCCCGGCTGGGTCGCCGCCGTGGGCGTCGCGCCGCCGAAGGCGCCGGGCAGCGAGCCGCCGACCGCCAGGTCGAGGATCAGGAACACCCCGTGGTGCACGGCGGCGTCCCAGGTCGCCGCGTCCATCCGATCGGCCGACACCTCGTGGTAGAGGGTGCCGTCGACGTACCAGCGGACCTGCTCCGGCGAGACCGAGCGGTCGATCTCGACGGTGTAGGTGTGGAAGCCCGAGGTGCAGGCCGCGCACGGGTACGCCCCCGAGCCGAGGCCGGTCGGCTCGTCGCAGGGGCCGCCGGGGGTGATCCCGCAATGCATCGTCCCGAAGACCGAGGGCAGGCCGTTGACGCTCTCCATGGCGTCCAACTCGCCGACGCCGGGCCAGGTCGCGGCCCCGGCACCGGTGCTGCTCCGCTGGCGCAGCCCCGCGCCGAGGGTCCAGAAGGCCGGCCAGTAGCCGGTGGCGGCGGCCCCGGAGACATGGGGCAGGGCGATCGTGGCCGAGATCCGGAGGATGCCACCGGGCGGCGCGGCGAAGCCGTCGCCCCGGGACTCGATCCGGCCCGAGGACCAGGCGCCGGTACTGGCGTCCCGGGTGGGGACGATCTCCAGTGCACCGTGGCCGTCCAGCCGGACATTGGCGCTGGAGTCGGTCATCGTCTCCACCTCGCCGGTGCCCCAGTGGTTCGCCACGCAGGGCTGGTAGCAGGTGCCCAGGTCGTACTGCCAGAGGGCGGGGTTCGGACGGCTGCCGGCCGGGCCGGTGAAGTCGTCGCGGAGCAGGGTGGTCCAGCCGTCCGCCGCCGCAGTTCCGGTGCTGGCGCCGGTGCCGGCGTCCAGCAGACCGGCGGTGAGCAGCAGGTGCTGCAGCCGGGGTTCCAGGACCACCACGGCGGCGTTGGTCAGGTGGGCGGTGTCCCGGTAGAGCAGGATCCGGTCCAGCACGGCCGGGCAGGTGCTCCCCCCGGAGGGGCAGAGCACGTCGTTGACGCCGACCGCCTGCACCCCGGGCTCCTGTCCGGCCGCGATCGCCGAGGCCAGCGGGTCCGGCCACAGCGCCTGGGAGCGCGGCACGGCGCAGTCGCCGAGGGTGTCCTGATGGTCCGACACACAGGCGGGGATGTCGGTGCCGGGGACCGGGGTGTCCTGGAGGTAGACGATCGGAACGCCCAGGGCGCGCAGCGGGGTCAGCATCCCGTTCCACGCGGCCAGCAGCTTCGCCTGCTCGGCGGGGGTCTGGTCGGCGGCGTAGCGGTTGAGCGAGGCGACCACGATCAGGTCGGGCCTGGGCTCGCTGCGCAGCCGGGCCAGCGCGTTCGCCCGCCACACCCCGCACTCGGTGTAGGTCCGGCCCAGCTGCGGGTTGGTGACCGTCAGCTGGGCCAACGGGCAGCCCTGCTTGACCAGTTCCTCCAGCGCCTCGTGCCGGGAGGCGGCGATGCCCAGCAGTGCCGAGAACCACTGGCCGGCATGCGAGTCGCCGAGCAGCACGATCCGGTGCCCGCTGCCGGTGTCGCCGAAGAGGCAGGGCGGGCTGGTGACGGCGGCCGGGGCGACCTCGCAGGCTCCGTCCGGCGGGAAGTCGTTGCGGGCCTGGATCGGGGTCGGCACGACGTCCCCGCTGCCGACCGCCCTGTCCCCGCCGACCAGCAGGCTGGTCCCGGTGACCGCGCCCGGCGGCAACCCGGCGGTGTTCACCGGTGCCCCGGAGCCGAGGCTGTGCAGCGTCATCGCCCCGGCGGTCAGCGCCAGCACCACCGGGATGGTGATCGAGCTGAAGCCCAGCGACATTCCGCGCCGGGGCAGTTCGGTGACCACCCGGGAGCGGCGCAGCGGCCGCTCGACCCAGCGCATGGCGGCGGTGGCGGGCAGGACCGCGGCAAGGGTGAGCCCGACCTTGGCCGGCCAGCTCAACGCCCAGCCGAAGCGGTCCCCGGCGAGGACCAGGATCGGCCAGTGCCAGAGGTAGAGGTTGTAGGAGAGCCGTCCGACGGCGCGCGGCGCGCGGGCGCCGAGCAGTCGGTCGACGCCGTAGCCGGGCGCGCTCGCAACTGGGGCACGTCCCGGCACTCCGGCCAGGATCACCGCCGCCGCGCCGAGGGTCGGCAGCAGCGCGGCCGTGCCGGGGTAGGGGGTCGCCGTGGTGTAGCGGAAGACGGCCAGCAGGATGGCGGCGAAGCCGGCCCAGCCGCAGAGCACGCGCAGCGGCGCGCGCAGCGACGCGGGCACGCGCGGCAGCCGAGCGGGCCGTCCGGCCGACAGTCCGGCCGACAGTCCGGACGGCAGCAGCGCGATCAGCGCACCGGCGCCGAACTGCCAGACCCGCGAGGGGGTGCCCATATAGGCGAGGGAGACCGAGTCCCGGCTCCAGCGCAGGCAGAGCAGCAGCGACACGACGGTGGCGGCCAGGGTGAGCCAGGTCAGCGAGAGCCGCAGCAGCCGTCGGCGGCGGGCCGGGTCCGCGACCCTGCGGGCCGACAGCCAGGCCAGCACCGCACACAGCGGCGCCCAGGCCAGGTAGAACTGCTCCTCCACCGCCAGCGACCAGAAGTGCAGCAGCGGGCTGGGGGCCTGCCCGGCCGCGAGGTAGTCGGTCTGTTCGCTGATGAAGCGCCAGTTGGCGACGGAGAGGGCGGAGGCGAGGACGTCGTGGTAGAGGTCGGTCCTGGAGAGCGGGCCGACCAGCAGCAGCGCCGCCAGGCAGACGGCGGCCAGCACCAGTCCGGCCGAGGGGAGCAGTCGGCGGGCGCGGCGGGAGAAGAACTCGTCCAGTCGGATCCGACCGGTGGTGAGCGCCTCGCGGAACAGTAGTCCGGTGATCAGGTAGCCGGAGATGACGAAGAACACGTCCACGCCGACGTATCCGCCGGTCATACCGGGGACGGCGGCGTGGTATCCGAGGACGGCGACGAGCGCCAGGGCCCGCAGGCCCTCGATGTCCGGGCGGAACGCGTGGCGGGGCTCCTTCGCGGGAGCCGCTGCCGTGGGGGACGCGTCCTGGTTCCGGTCCGCGACCGGAGCAGCATAGGACGACATGGTTCTGATGGCCTTTCATGGAGCCTGTGGTGCAGGAGCGTTCGGTCGGCAGCCCGACAGGAACGCCGAAGGTGCGCGGAAGCGCTACGGGAGCATCGGCGCGACCCAGCCGGAGGCGACCAGGGCGACCAGGGCGAGCAGCGAGGTGACGGCCAGCGCCTCGGGCCAGCGGCGGGGCTGCATGGCCGGGCGCGGCATCCTGACTCTGCCCGAGATCCTGCCCGGGACCCTGCCCGGGCGCCGGCTGCCGTCGCCCGGCCGCAGCTCGCGGAGCAGGTCGCGCAAGAGCGGCAATCCGATCTGACATTGCACCAGCACATAGAGCAGCAGACCCCAGGTCGGCGCCCAGCCGACGCGGTGGACATCGAAGGCGAGCCCGGCGACCGCGCCGCCGAGGGTGAGCACCAGCCAGACGGCGGCGGTCTGCACCACCCGCCGGGCCAGGCCGCCGGGCCAGGCCCGGCCGGCGCCGGTCGGCACCCAGGCGGCGCTGTGCCCGCGCAGGGTGTGCAGGAAGGCGGCTCCGGCGGCCAGGCTCATCAGCAGGTTGGCGCGGATCACCTCCACCCGCCAGCGGGTGCGGCTGACCTGCGGGAGCAGCACGTGCCAGAGCCAGAGCGGCGCGAGCATCGGCAGCACGTGCCAGGGCCGGACCAGCTGCGGGTAGCAGACCATCATCACCAGCGGCGGCAGCGGGGCGGCGACCACATTGACGAACATCGACAGGTAGCCGACGACGCCCTCGTAGAAGCAGAGCCGCATCCGCCAGGGCGCGCCGATCCGCTTCAGGTCGCGGGTGCGGACCAGGTGCAGATTGCCCATCGCCCAGCGGTACTGCTGGTTGACGAAGGAGCCGAGGCTGTCCGGCGAGGTGCCCTTGGCCAGCAGCACCGGGACGTAGAGGGTGCGGTAGCCGTGCTCGTACAGGGCGAGCCCGGTGTACATGTCCTCGCTGTGGTCGAGCCGGGCGATGCCGCCGGCCCGCTCCAGTGCCGTGCGCCGGTAGAGCGCGTTGCTGCCGCAGCAGACGGCGGCGTCGCTGGCGTCCCGGGAGGGCTGGATCCAGCGGAAGAACCACTCCTGGGCCGAGCCGGCCGCGCGCTGGATCCAGCCCATGTCCGCGGTCGTGTCGAAGCACTGCGGGCTCTGCACGATGCCGACGGCCGGGTCGGCCAGGTAGGGCGCGAGGTGCAGCAGGAAGTCCGCGCGGGGCGCGAAGTCGGCGTCAAGGATCGCGATGTAGTCGCCGTGACTGAGCGTCAGGGCGTGGTTGAGGTTGCCGGCCTTCTTGAGGTGCCCCCGGTCGGGTCGGACGACGTAGTGGTACCCGTGCTCCGCCGCCAGCGCGGCGACCTCGGGCCGGTCGGCGTCGTCGAGCACCCAGATGTCCAGCCGCCCGGGCCACTCCATCCTCGCCACCGCCCGGTAGGCGTTGGCGAGGATGTCGAGCGGCTCGCCGCAGGTCGGCAGGTAGAGGTCGACGGCGGGCGCCTCGGTCGGCTGCCAGGCGCGGATCAGCACCTCGTGCGACTGCCGGGTGAGCCGACGGCTGCGCAGGCTGTTGGCGCTGGACAGCACCGAGGCGACGACATTGAGCCCGAGGACGGCGAGGAAGCCCCACAGGGCCGGGGTGCGCAGCGAGAAGGCCAGCATGCTGGCGGCGGTGAGCACGAAAGCGAGCGAGGTGCAGATCAGCACCCAGCGTCGCTGCGGCCCGAAGTACCAGTAGAGCTCCCGGTCGTCGGGCGGCGCGGGCAGGTGCGCTGCGATATCCGCTGCGCCGATATTCGGTGCGTTCGCCTTCGGTGCGGATGTGCTCGTCAGGGTCGGTCGGTCCCGCGTCTGCGCATGAACCTGCCGAACGGCCGGACGTATTTCGGTCATGGTGCCCCCAAGCTGGTGGAACGTCAGCTCCAGCACCCACACTACCAAGGTGGTCTAGACCATAGTGCATCCAGTCTGCAGACATCCGCTGAACAGATCGAGAACTGCCTTCCGAATAGCGGACATGACATGGGGTCAGCGAACTGTCTGCGGCGCTCCCCACCAGGCCCCACCTCGGGGGATAGCCTGGCCCGGTGACCTTCCAAGGCTGGCCCGCCGAAGCGCTGGAGTTCTACGAGGGACTCGAAGCCGACAACTCCAAGACGTTCTGGAACGACCACAAGGAGATCTACGAGACCTGCGTGGCGGCACCGATGCTCGACCTGCTCGACGAGCTGGAGGGCGAGTTCGGGCAGGGCCGGGTGTTCCGGCCGTACCGCGACGTCCGCTTCAGCGCGGACAAGTCCCCCTACAAGACCGCGATCGGCGCCACCCTCGCAGCCGGCGGCTACATCCAGCTCTCGGCCGACGGGCTGGCCGTCGCCGCCGGCTACCACCAGCTCGCCCCGGACCAGCTGGACCGCTACCGCCAGGCGGTCGCCGACGATCGGACGGGCCGTCAACTGCTCAAGGCGATCACCGCCGTGGAGAAGCGCGGGCCGCAGGTCCGCTCGACGGAGCAGCTGAAGACCGCGCCGCGCGGCTACCCGAAGGACCACCCACGGGTGGAACTGCTGCGCCACAAGAACCTCTACACCTGGCAGGAGTGGCCGCCGGAGAGCTGGCTGAGCACCCCGGCAGCCGAGCAGAACGTGGCGGACGCCCTGCGCGCCACCGCCCCGCTCCAGCGCTGGCTGGACGAGCACGTCGGGGACTCGACGGCACCGGCCCGACGCTGAACCCGAGAGGGCCGTCCCGGATCTGGGATACCCTCTCGCTTATGAGAGACGTGGCTGCCGATGCCGTAGCTGCCGATGCCGTGGCCGCCGCCCTCGACGATCGGCTGGCGGCCCGCCTCGCCGAGCTGCGCACGGAGCACGGCTGGTCGCTGGACGAGCTGGCGAGCCGCAGCGGGATCAGCCGCTCGACGCTGTCGCGGCTCGAACGCCGGGAGATCAGTCCGACCGCCGCGCTGCTCGGCCGGCTCTGCGCGGTCTACCGGCGAACCATGTCCCGACTGCTGGCAGAGGTGGAGTCGGAGCCGCCGCAGCTGGTGCCGGCCGCGACCCAGACCGTCTGGCGGGACCCGGCCGCCGGCTTCACCCGCCGCGCGGTCTCCCCGCCCCATCCCGGCCTGCGCGGGGAGGTGGTCGAGGGCGTGCTGCGCCCCGGCGCGGACATCGCCTACGACGGGCCACCGGTCCCGGGCCTGGAGCAGCACATCTGGGTGCTGGAAGGCGCCGTGGAGATCAGCGCCGACGACCGGGTGCACCGGCTGGAGGCGGGCGACAGCCTCCGTTTCCGACTCTGGGGCCGCTCGCGCTTCCACTGCCCGGGCCCGGCCCCGGTGCGCTACGCGGTGTTCATGGTCCTGCCCTGAGCCCCGCGGCTCCGCCGCCCCATCCGCCGGCAAGGACGTCCGATGCCCAGCACCGCTCCCCCGGCAGCCGTCTCCCCACTGTCCGCCACCCACTTCCCGGCAGCCGTCGACGACCTGGCCGACCTCCTCGCCGACACCGTCGCGGACGGGGCCTCGCTGGGCTTCCTCAGTCCCTTCGCGCACTCGGACGCCTCCGCCCGGTGGGCGGGGCGGGCCCCGGCCGTGGTCGAGGGCAGCGGCTCAAGGTGCTGGAGGAGCAGCTGGTCCAGGTCGACGGACGCACCGACGGCCTGGAGAACCGGCTGGTCACCCGCACGGACCAGGTCGAGACCAGGATGATCGCCCGCTCCGATGCCGCCGCCCAGCAGCTCCGCATCCGGGCCGAGGCCACGTCCCAGCAGGTCCAGGCCCTGGGACAGCGGTTCGAGGAGCCATCGACACCTGGGTCGACAATCAGGGGCTGGTCACCGGGCTGCGGGCGTTCCTGCGGCTGCTGCGGGCCGAGCAGGCCTGAAGAGCGACAAAATGAATGCGGCGCAATGCCCGACGACTGTGTCCCAGGTCACGCAATTGCGGCCGTAACGAAATGCGGTGGCTTACGATATAGCCATTGGTGTTGTCATACGGCCGATTCGTCCCGTGGAGTCGCCGCAGTCCGTCAACCCACCCGCTGCGTGTCGTGCGCAACCTCGACCAGGTACTCGAAGAGGGAGGCGTGACGCCCATGGCGACCAGTGCCAACGTGTCCGACCAGGCCGGAGACAGCGCTGCGGGAGAGGTCGGCGCCCATTCCGGCAAATCAACTGCGGCCAGAACTACGGCCCGCCGCCGCAGAACTGCGAAGAAATCACCTGAGCCGACAGGCAAGGCACTCGGGATTGAATCCGGGGCCGACTCGCCGTCAGCCGGGATTCCACTCGACCCGCCGACGGCCGAGGAAAAGCCCGACGAATCGGCGGCGCCCGATCCGGATGCCGCCGACGCCGCAGACCCTGCGGACGCGCCGGACACCCCGGGCTCCTTCACCGTGTCGGACGAGGACGAGGACGACGCGCCCGCGCAGCTGGTCACCGTCGCGGGGGCGACCTCCGACCCGGTCAAGGACTACCTGAAGCAGATCGGCAAGGTCCCGCTGCTCAACGCCGAGCAGGAAGTCGTGCTCGCCAAGCGGATCGAGGCCGGGCTGCTGGCACTGGAGCTGGTCGAGGGCGAGGACGCCGACGCCCTGGAGCCGGAGTACCGGCGCGAGCTGGAAATCCTCAGCGAGGACGGCCGCCGGGCCAAGAACCACCTGCTGGAGGCCAACCTCCGGCTGGTCGTCTCCATCGCCAAGCGCTACACCGGCCGCGGGATGCTCTTCCTGGACCTGATCCAGGAGGGCAACGTCGGGCTGATCCGTGCGGTCGAGAAGTTCGACTACACCAAGGGCTTCAAGTTCTCCACGTACGCCACCTGGTGGATCCGCCAGGCGATCACCCGCGCCATGGCCGACCAGGCCCGCACCATCCGCATCCCGGTGCACATGGTCGAGGTGATCAACAAGCTCGCCCGGGTGCAGCGGCAGATGCTCCAGCAGCTCGGCCGCGACGCCACGCCGGAGGAGCTGGCCAAGGAACTCGACATGACCCCGGAGAAGGTCGTCGAGGTCCAGCGCTACGGGCGCGAGCCGATCTCGCTGCACACCCCCCTCGGCGAGGAGGGCGACAGCGAGTTCGGTGACCTGATCGAGGACTCCGAGGCGGTCGTCCCGGCGGAGGCCGTCAGCTTCACCCTGCTCCAGGAGCAGCTGGACTCGGTCCTCGACACTCTCGCCCCGCGTGAGGCCGGGGTGATCTCCATGCGGTTCGGCCTGACGGACGGTCAGCCGAAGACCCTGGACGAGATCGGCAAGGTCTACGGCGTGACCCGGGAGCGCATCCGGCAGATCGAGGCCAAGACCATGTCGAAGCTGCGCCACCCCTCCCGGTCCCAGGTCCTGCGCGACTACCTGGACTGAGCCCGCTCCCCCGGCGACCCGTTCGCCCGGCAAGGCCGTGTCCGATCCCCGCCAGCACCGGGGCGGTCGCCGCGCCACAGTGGTCCATGTACCCGTTCGGCCCGTGCGGCCGGTGGGGCCCATGGGGCTTGTGGAGCCCGCTCGGCCCGTGCAGGAGGAGATCAGCATGACCGTCTACACCAGGATCGACAGCCCGCTGGGCGAGCTGCTGCTCGTCGGCGAGGAGTCCCCGACCGCGAACGGCGGCGTCGCACTGACCTCGTTGTCCATGCCCGACCAGCGGAACGCGGCGCGGGTCGGCCCCGGCCGGCGTCCGGCGGACGCGGCCTTCGCCGAGGCCGTCCGGCAGCTCCGCGAGTACTTCGAGGGCCGGCGCACCGCGTTCGAGCTGGACCTCGCCGCCGAGGGCACCCCCTTCCAGGAGCTGGTGTGGGCGGCGGTGGACACCGTCCCCTACGGCAGCACCGTCAGCTACGGCGAGCTCGCCCGGCGGGCCGGCGTCGCCCAGTCCGACGCCCGGGCCGTGGGCACGGCGGTCGGGGCCAACCCGCTGCTGCTGGTCCGCGCCTGCCACCGGGTCATCGGCGCCGACGGCAGCCTGCGCGGCTACGCGGCCGGCATCCCCCGCAAGGAGGCCCTGCTCACCCTGGAGGGCGTCCTCCAGCCGCAACTCGGCTGAGCGGGGGCGCGACCGTGACCACCATGCGCACGAGGCCGGCCAGCTCCGGCCGACTCCCATCCTGCTGCGCTACGGGCCGGGCGACTGGAACGCCCTCCACCGCGACCTGTACGGGGACCTGGTCTTTCCGCTGCAGGTGGTCATCGGTCTGGACGAACCGGGCACGGACTACCAGGGTGGCGAGTTTCTGCTGGTCGAGCAGCGTCCCCGGGCGCAGTCGCGGGGCTCGTCGACGGTGCTGCGGCAGGGCTGCGGCCTGGTCTTCACCACCCGGGACCGGCCGGTGCCCTCCGCGCGCGGCTGGTCCGCCGCCCCGGTCCGACACGGGGTCAGCACGGTCCGCTCGGGGCAGCGCCACACCCTGGGCCTGGTCTTCCACGACGCGCTGTGACCGGGCCCACGGCGACCGGACGCACGGCGTTCCGGCTGCTGGACGGCGGCGGGAAGCCCTATTGGAGCGAGGTCCCCGGCACCCTCGGCGGGCACCGGCGCGGTCGGCTGTACGGACGGCTGGACTGCCCGTCGGCGCTCCGGGCCCTCGCCCGGGGCGGCTATGCGGACCAGCGCGTCTTCTTCGCCGACCGGGCCACCGCCCGCCGCGCCGGCTATCGCCCCTGCGCGGTCTGCCTGCCCGGGGAGTACGCCCGCTGGAAGGAGGAAGGGGCGGGGCCGCGCCGGTCCCCGCTGCTGCGCTCCCGCCCGGAGCCGAGCGACCTCCGTCCGCCCTTGGCGCACACTCGCGCCGAACTCGCCGCGCTGCTGCGGCTGCTGGCCGCCGAGCGGCCACGCGTCCGCGCGGTCGCCGTCGGCCGGGCCCGGTTCGCCGCCTCCGCCGCTGCCGCCGCCGCGTTCGCGGACGCCTGGGGCGCGGCGGGCGGGGAGGTCGCCGCCGTGGTCGACTGGCCCGAGCAGGCCGCCTCCTGGCTCCGTCCGGCCCGGCGGCTCACCGCCTGCTCACCGGACGCCTGGGTGATCGCCGGAACCGCGCGGGGCTGGGCGCAGTTGAGCCGGAGACTGCGGCTGAGCACCGACTGGGACCCGAGGCGCACCTTCGCCTTCGCCTCGCTCGCCCCGGACCGCGTCTCCACCCTCGCCGGGGCCGATGCCGTGGAGGGGCTGCGCGGCGTCACCGGCGCGGGCGAGGACTGGGAGATCGGCGACGGCCGGACTTGAGCCGTCAGGCCCGGGACTCGGCCATCCCGGCAACAGTCGACACTGTCGCCGCCTCCACCCGATCCGCCTCCACGGGAGTCGTCTCCACCGGGGCCGAGGCCACCGCCGCACGGCGGGTGGAGAGCCAGGAGCCGACCAGCACCAGGCCGAAGCCGACCAGCGCGAAGGCGTGCAGCGCCTCGTGCAGCACGGCCACACCCAGCAGCACGGCGATGATCGGGTCCACATAGGTGATCAGCGCCGCGCGTCCCGCGCCCGCCTCGGCGATCAGCCGATAGAAGGCCAGGAACGCCGTTGCCGTGCAGAGTACCCCGAGCAGGGCCACCGCCCCGAGCGCCGAGGCATCGGGCAGCTTGGACGGAGCGGTGATCAGCGCGACCGGGAGCAGCACCACCGTGTTGAGGGTCATCGTGGAGGCGACCACGCCCAGCGGCGGCACGTCCGCGAACCGGCGCTTCACAATGAGCGTGGCGGCGGCATAGCCGAGCGCCGCGAGCAGCACCATGCCCGCTCCCAGCAGCCGGTAGCGGTCGCCGCTGGTGTCCAGGCCCACCACGCAGACCACCCCGGCCAGCCCGACCCCGAGCCCGACCGCGCGCCAACCGCGCACCTTCTCGGAGGCGTCGTTCCCACGGAGGGCCAGGATCGCGATCAGCACCGGCTGGGTGGCGATCAGCAGCGCGGCGAGCGAGGAGGGGATATGGGTCTCGCCGTAGGTGATCAGCAGGAACGGCCCGGTGATATGCGTGAGCGTCAGCAGCACTACTGATCCGAGTCGTTGACGCATCCCGCGGAGCGCTCCGCTGCGCACCGCGAACGGCAGCAGGATCGCCGCCGCTATCCCGGTCCGGGCCACGACGACCACCGGCGCGGAGAGGTCGGACACAGCGATCTTGATGAGCAGGTAAGGGATCCCCCACAGGGCCGACACCAGGGCGAACAGCAGCCACGCTTTGCGATTCATGGCTCCATCTTCCGGGGGTATCGTCACCAGCAGAAGTGATGAGTTACTGGTGGCGCAGTAAGGAGAACTTATGGTTGACGTACGCCGGCTCGGCATCCTGCGCGAGGTCGCCCGGCAGGGCAGCTTCGCCCGGGCCGCCACCGCGCTGCAGCTCACCCCCTCCGCTGTCTCCCAGCAGATCGCGGCCCTGGAGCGATCGTTGGGCGTACCGGTGGTCGAGCGGAGCACCCGTGGCGTCCGACTCACCGAATCCGGACGGATCATGGTGGACGCGGCGGAGGCGGTGGCCAACGAACTGGCCGACGCCCAGTGCCGGATCGGCGACCTCACGGCCGGCCGGATCGGCACTCTCAGCGTCGAAACCTTCACCACCGGCGGGCAGTTGCTGCTCCCGGGCGCGCTGGCGCGGCTGCTGGCCGAGCTGCCCGAGGTCCAGCTCTCGGTCACCGAGACTGCACTGGAGGCGAGCATCGCCCATGTCCGGGACGGCAGCGTGGACCTGGCGCTGGCCTTCCACTTCGACGCCGCACCCATCGACGACCCCGCGCTGACCTGGACGCCGCTGGTGTCCGACCCGATGCTGGCGGTACTGCCCGAGGGCCACCGGCTGTCCGGGCGGGCGGCGGTCCGACTGACCGAACTGGCGGACGAGCCCTGGGTGATGGGCTGCACCACGGCGACCGAGATGATGGCCCAGTACGGGGCGGTGCTCGGGTTCCGGCCACGGGTCGTCTGCCGCTCCAGCGACTACGTCTTCGCCCAGTCGATGGTGGCTGCCGGCGTCGGGGTGACCCTGGTGCCGCAACTGGTGCTCGCCGGTCCGCACCGCGCGGTACCGGGCATCGGCGGGACGGTCGCCGTACCGCTGCGCGGCCCGGCCCCGATCCGGCACACCGGCGCGTTCACAGCCCGCCGCCGCTGGCCGCAGCCGCTGGTCCGCACCCTGCTGCGGGCGCTGCGCGAGACCGTCGCCGACCTCCCTACCGAGCGTGAGCCGCAGTGCGAGCCGGAGCTTGAGCCGGAGCGCGAGCGGCAGTGGGCCCGCAACTGACCCCGTCCAGGCCCGGTGGCAGACCGGTGGCAGAGTGGTCACCGACGCACAGGCCGTCAAGAGGCCCGGGGATCCGAGGAGTCACAGATGTTCGTCGTCACCATCACCTACACCGCACCGCTGGAACAGATCGACGAACTGGTCCCCGCGCACCGCGACTGGCTCGACCGGGGCTACGCCTCCGGGCTGCTGCTCGCCTCCGGTCCGCAGCTGCCGCGGACCGGCGGGGTGCTCCTGGCCCGGGCGGCGAGCCGGGAGGAGCTGGACGCTGCCCTCGCCGAGGACCCGTTCAGCAAGGCCGGGGCGGCGACCTACCAGGTGGTGCAGTTCGCGCCGATCAAGACCGCCCCCGAACTGGCCCACCTCCAGGAGCAGCCGGCCGGCTGACCGCCCCCGGTCAGTCCTCGTCCTCCGGCTCCTCGTCCGTGCCCTCCTTGGCGTCGAGGTAGGTGGAGGCGACATGGGTGTCCAGCGGGAAGTGGACCGGGGTGTCGCCGAAGACCAGTCGGCGGGCCTCCTCGCCGGCGGCGGACACCGCCTCCCTGACCGCGTCCGCCAGCTGCGCGGGTGTGTGCACGACCACCTCGTCGTGCTGGAAGAAGACCAGGCGCGGCCGGTCGCCGGGGACCTCGGACGGGATCAGCGCGAGCCGTCGGCGCAGCGCGGCGATCATC
The DNA here is from genome assembly GCA_963743515.1 of uncultured Actinomycetota bacterium. GTDB lineage: Bacteria > Actinomycetota > Actinomycetes > Streptomycetales > Streptomycetaceae > Streptacidiphilus. The sequence goes on along the minus strand of CAVUQN010000013.1, from coordinate 297,382 downwards.
GCCAGCGCCCAGTCGGCGGCGCTCGCCTGGATCACGAAGTTGCGGGTGAAGCGACCGCGCGAGCGGCTGTCGCGGGCGACGTCGTCGGTGGCGCGGGCCGCGCTCTCATTGCGGTCGAGCCATTCCGCCGACGGCGGCGGGCAGACCCGGCCCAGTCGGGAGCGGACCACGCCGCCGGTCTCGCCGGTCCGGGCGGCGGCCTCCACCAGGGCCATGGCCTGCGGAAACTTGCGCCGCAGCACCGCGACCAACTGGCCGGTCTCGCCACTGGTCTGCCCGTACATCGCGCCGAGCAGGCCGAGTTTGGCCCGGGCCCGGTCGCCGCCGAAGGCCTCGGCCGCCAGCCCCGCATACAGGTCGCCCCGGGCGCCGGCCCTGATCATGCCCGGATCCCCGGAGAGCGCGGCCAGGACCCGGGGCTCCAGCTGCCCCGCGTCCGCAACCACCAGCAGCCAGCCCGGATCGGCCACAGCCGCGCCGCGCATGATCCGCGGGATCTGCAGCGCACCGCCGCCCCGGCTCGCCCACCGTCCCGACACGACGCCGCCGACGACGTACTCGGGACGGAAGCGGCCGTCCCGTACCCAGGCCTCGCGCCAGGCCCAGCCGTGCGCGACATGGATCCGCGACAGCTCCTTGTACTGGAGCATCAGCGGGGCGGCCGGGTGGTCCACCTGCCGCAGCAGCCAGTTGCGGGTCGAGGCCAGGCTCACCCCCTGCTCGGCGAAGGCGCGCAGTACCTGGGCCGGCGAGTCCGGATTGAGCGGGCGCCCGCCGAGCGCCTGCTGGAGTTCGGCGGCCAGCGCGGCCAGCTTCGGCGGCTGCTGCTGGCTCCCGCCGCGCGGACGCGGTCCGAGCAGCTCGACCAGCAGCGCGTCGTGCGCCTCGGCGCTCCACGGCAGTCCGTCGTAGCCCATCTCCGCCGCGATCAGCCCACCGGCCGACTCCGCCGCGCAGAGCAGCCGCGTCCGGGCCGGATCGGCAGTGGCGGCGATCCGCCGCTGCTGCTCGGCGTGGACGGCAACCAGGGCGGTCAGCGGGTCGGTACCGGGCGGCAGCCGGCTGCGGTCGGGGGCGAAGAGGGAGTCCTGGTCGCTGTCGGCGGCGTGCCCCTCCGGCAGGTCGGCCGGGACGGGCTGCCCGTGCAGCCGCGCCCAGGCGGCGCCCAGGGAACGAGGCTCGCCGTAGCGGTCCTCCTGGGCCAGCAGCAGCGGCTCGACCAGCTTGACGTCGTGGCAGCGCGCCAGCCGGCGCTCCGGGAGGTCGGGCAGGAGCCGCGGATACAGCTCGTCGGTGGCCGCCCAGACCCACCGGGGCGCGGGTGCGGGTGCGGGTGCGGCCCCCTGGGCGGGCCCGGCGGGCGGGACCTCCTCCCAGGCGGCCATCGCGGCAGCCAGGTCGCGCACCCGGAGCGGAGCGCCGAGCGGCATCCCGCTCTCGGTCAGCGGCTGCAGTCGGCCACCGGGACCGTCCGGATCCGCGACGACGGCGACCCGCGCCACCGTCGCCGTCTCCGATGTCGTCTCCGGCCTCATCCCCGGCGTCGTCGCCGCTACCGGGCGTTCCGCCGTTCGGTCCTGTTGGCCTGCCACCTGCGCTGCTCCGTTCCTCGCCCTCCGGCCACCCCCCAGCGGAACGTACCACCAGGTACTGACAATGACGGCCGACCGCTGCCGTTCCGGCAGGTCACGCGTCCAGTCGCACCGGCATCAGCAGCGAGAAGGTGTCCTCGCGCTCCGGCAGGCGAAGCGCGAGCGGGGCGATCGGGCCGCCGAACTCCAGCACCAACTGGTCCCGTCCGCTCACCGCGAGCGCGTCCAGCAGGAACTCCCGGTTCACGCCGACCCGCTGGACGGCATCGGGCTCGCCTGCACCGACCACCGAGACCGTTCCGTCCGCGGCTAGGCCGAGCACCGAGACCGCGAAGGCGACGCCGTCCTGCTCGCGCTCCGCGCTCCGGGTGCCGCCCTCGACCAGCGCCGTACGCAGGGCCGCCACGTCCACCACGACCCGGCGGCCGGCCGGCAGTCGGCAGAGGCGCCGGTAGTCGGGGAAGTCGGCGTCGATCCTCAGCCCGGCGGTCCGGCTCTCGCCGACCTCCAGCGCGATCCGCTCGCCCTCGACCGTCAGCACCGCGCTGGTGTCCGGGCCCGGGCCCGTTCCCCCGCCCGTGCCGAGCAGGGCACGCATCGAGTCGATCAGCGCGGTCGGGACGAGGGTCTGCACCGACGGCCCTTCGGCGGAGCTGACGGCGGCGGCAGAGAGGGCCATCCGGTAGCGGTCGGTGGCCACGGTGCGCAGCTCGCCGGCACCGCCCGCCGCGCCGACCGTGATGTCCAGCAGCACCCCGGCGAGCATCGGGAACTCGGGATCGGTGCCGACGGCGAAGCGGACGGGGGCCAGCGCTGCCGCCAGTTCCGCCCCGGACAGGGTGAGCCGGGTACGGACGGCGGGTGCGGTGGTCGTGCTCATGGGGATCTCCCTCAGGGCGAGTAGCTCTCGGACCGTGGAGAGTTCGCGGCGCGCATCGGCCAGGCCGTCCTCCAGCCGCAGCAGGTGCTCGTCGAGCACCTTGCGGACGAGCGACGGGTCCGCGCCGGCCCAGCCGGCGAGGACCATCCTGATGTCCGCCAGCGGAAGCTGGACCCGGCGCAGCCGGGCCAGCAGCCGCGCCTCCGCGAGTTGCGCGGGCCCGTACCAGCGGTAGCCGCTGGACGGGTCCACCCAGGCCGGGACCAGCACCCCGGCGCCGTCGTAGAAGCGCAGGGCGCTGACGGTCAGGCCGCTGCGGCGGGCCAGTTCACCGATGCTGTGCATCTCGTTCTCCACACCGAGGACTCTGCGGGCTCGACCAGGTCGAGGGTCAAGCACCCGAGAGGCCGCCTTGCGTCAGCGCCTGGGCGTCAGGCCGAGGCCGGCGCCGGGCGCTGGGGCGCGACGCGTGATCACGTAGCCGCCCGGTCCGGACAGCCGGAGCCAGGCCGGATGCCGGTGCAGCGCCACCTCGTCCGGCTGCTGCAGCAGACCGGTGAGCTGCGCGGCATGGACGGCCCGCAGCGTCAGGCCGGAGGGGTGCACCTGCCGGGACCAGATCGCTTCGGCGAGTGCGTCCGCATCGGCGCCCTCGCGGCGGAACTCGGTGACGGCCGCCCGCACCGCTGCGCGCAACGGCTCGGTCGGCAGGTCGGCCAGGTGCTCCCAGCCGGTTCTCGGCGGGAGCAGCCCGGCCCAGGCCGGCCCGGTGATCGCACCCGGCAGCTCCAGCTCCGCCGACCCCGCCTCCGCACCGGCGGCGTCCAGCGCATCGAGCAGTTGTCCGGCCGAGACGGTCAGGTCCAGCGGGGTCTGCGCAGCCAGCGGGGCGGTGCGGATCGCCAGCGGGCCGGTCTCCCCCAGCGGCAGCCGGGCGAAGACCGCCAGGCCGGCACCGGCCGTCTGCAGCCGGACCGCGGCCGCCTTGTCGAAGCGGATCAGCCGGTCAAGGAAGGCGCCCAGGTCGGCGAAGTCCCGGGCGTCGGCGAAGCGAAGTCGGGTCACGCGGCGACCGCTGCGCTGTCCAGGTAGTCGGACAGGAAGGCCCGCTCGCCCACGGTGAGCCGCCGGGGGCGCCCGGCCGCCAGGTCGTAGGGCACGACCACGGTCGAGGCGCGGACGTAGACCTCGTCCCCGTCCTTGATCTCGTAGGCGACTGTGAAGGAGGCGTTGCGGAGCTGGGTCAGCCAGGTCTCGATGGTCACCGGGGTCGGCCGGTAGACCAGCGGCCGGAGGTAGTCGATCTCGTGGCGGGCCACCACCGACCCCTCGGAGAACGCCTTCTCCCCGGCCTCGCCGGCGTTGGTGAAGGTGAAGTCGATCCGCGCCTCTTCCAGGTACCGGAGGAAGACCACGTTGTTGACGTGCCCGAACGCGTCCATGTCGGACCAGCGCAGGGGGCAGGCGTATATGTGACGGATGGCCACGGCGTTCTCCGAGGGGCTGGGGCGGGGTGCCGGGACAGGCTTGAACAAGCCTGCCCCGGCGGTGTTGCGGTGGGTGATACCGGGTCGGTCGGACCGACCCGCCGAGCGCGAGGATCAGCCGAGCGCGGGGATCAGCCGCGGGTGAGCTTCCTGTAGGTGGCGCGGTGCGGACGGGCCGCGTCGGCGCCGAGACGCTCGACCTTGTTCTTCTCGTAGGACTCGAAGTTGCCCTCGAACCAGAACCACTTGGACTCGCCCTCGTAGGCGAGGATGTGGGTGGCGACCCGGTCCAGGAACCACCGGTCGTGGGAGACGACCACGGCGCAGCCGGGGAACTCCAGCAGCGCGTTCTCCAGCGAGCCGAGGGTCTCGACGTCGAGGTCGTTGGTCGGCTCGTCGAGCAGCAGCAGGTTCCCGCCGACCTTGAGCGTCAGGGCCAGGTTCAGCCGGTTGCGCTCACCGCCGGACAGGATGCCGGCCGGCTTCTGCTGGTCCGGGCCCTTGAAGCCGAAGGCCGAGACGTAGGCGCGCGAGGGCATCTCGACCTGGCCGACGTGGATGTAGTCGAGCCCGTCGGAGACGACCTCCCACAGCGTCTTCTTCGGGTCGATGCCGGCGCGGCTCTGGTCGACGTAGGAGATCTTGACCGTCTCGCCGATCTTGACCTAGCCGGAGTCCGGCTCCTCCAGGCCGACGATCGTCTTGAACAGGGTGGTCTTGCCGGCGCCGTTCGGGCCGACGACGCCGACGATGCCGTTGCGCGGCAGGGTGAAGGACAGGTCGTCGATCAGCACCCGCTCGCCGAAGCCCTTGATGAGGTTGTCGACCTCGACCACGATGCTGCCCAGGCGCGGGCCCGGCGGGATCTGGATCTCCTCGAAGTCCAGCTTCCGGGTCTTGTCGGCCTCGGCCGCCATCTCCTCGTAGCGGGCCAGGCGGGCCTTGGACTTGGCCTGGCGGCCCTTGGCGTTGGAGCGGACCCACTCGAGCTCTTCCTTGAGCCGCTTGGCGCGCTTGGCGTCCTTCTGCCCCTCGACCTTCAGGCGGGTCGGCCTTGGTCTCCAGGTAGGTCGAGTAGTTGCCCTCGTAGGGGTAGGCGCGGCCGCGGTCGAGCTCGAGGATCCACTGCGGCGACGTTGTCCAGGAAGTACCGGTCGTGGGTGATCGCGACGACGGTGCCGGCGTACTTGGCCAGGTGCTGCTCCAGCCACGAGCACCGACTCGGCGTCCAGGTGGTTGGTGGGCTCGTCGAGCAGCAGCAGGTCTGGGGCCTCCGAGCAGCAGCTTGCACAGCGCGACCCGGCGCTTCTCGCCACCGGAGAGGACCTTGACGTCGGCGTCCCGGCGGCGGGCAGCGCAGCGCGTCCATCGCCTGCTCGAGCTGGGCGTCGAGGTCCCAGGCGTTGCGGTGGTCGAGCTGCTCCTGGAGCGTGCCCATCTCGGCGAGCAGCGCGTCCGAGTAGTCGGTCGGCCATCAGCTCGGCGATCTCGTTGAAGCGGTCGAGCATGGCCTTGATCTCGGCGACGCCCTCCTCGACGTTGCCCAGCACGGTCCTTGCTCCTCGTCGAGCGGCGGCTCCTGCAGCAGCATGCCGACCGAGTAGCCGGGACGAGAGCGAAGGCGTCGCCGTTGGAGGGCTGCTCCAGCCCGGCCATGATCTTCAGGACGGTGGACTTGCCGGCGCCGTTGGGGCCGACGCACGCCGATCTTCGCCCCAGGCAGGAAGCTCAGCGTCACGTCGTCGAGGATGACCTTGTCGCCGTGAGCCTTCCGTGCCTTGCGCATGGTGTAGATGAACTCAGCCAAGGTGAACCGTCCGGCGTCGTTGGGGGGTGGTTACAGCCTTCCATTGTGCCGCACCCGAGGGGGGCTCCCGGCAGCGCGGTGCGCCGGCCCCGGACTCAGCCGACCCGCTCCGCGCCGACACCCCCGCCCACCCCCGCGCCTGCCCCGGCGCCATCGCCCACCCCGACCGGCCGGTCTGCGGAGGCTCCCACCCCCACCACCGCCGCGGCCGTCGTCGGCCCGGTCGCCGCCGGACCCGCCGCACCCGCCGCACCCGCCCCTCGCTGGGCGCCCGCCTGGCGGTCCGCCGCCGTGGCCACCAGCTCGGGCCGCCCGCGCACCGTCCGTCGGAAGGCGGACGTCCCGCGAGACAGGTCGTGCCCGATGGCCGCGGCCTCGATCTCGGCCAGCGCGCCCTTGGCCTGACCGGCCCCGTTGTCCAGCTCGCGGACCCGCAGCCGACCGGTGACCAGCAGCGGATCCCCCCGTCCGACCGAGCCGAGGACGTTCTCGGCGAGCCAGCGCCAGCACCACACGACGAACAGGCTGGTGTCCCCCTCGATCCACAGCTGTCGCTGCCGGTCGTACCGCCGGTCGACGGCCGCCAGCCGGAAATTGGCCACCGGCACCCCGCCGATCGTGGTGGAGTACTTCACCTCGGAGGCCACACTGCCCACCAGAGTCACCATCGTGCCGTTCATGGCGCCGCCCCTATTCCTGCTTCCAGATTCGTGCTCCCGGCAGATTCCTGCTCCCGGTTCGAAGCGACTGCTTCTGAAATGAGCCTGCCGCAGACCGCGGACCATCCAGGCCGACAACGGCAGAACTGTGGACAAACCCAACCTGTGGAAAACACCGCCACTCGATCGGGTGTACTTGTCCCCTCCGCGCAGCCGTCCCCCGAACGCCGCAGCCGCCCTCGCATGTACAGGTCAGGACGTTACAGACGTACCCGACCGCATCCATAACAGCTCAGGCAGCAGCGCCGTAACGAGTGAACAACAGCCAGGACTAAGAGCTCCCGCACCGCTGCGCTCACGGGCCCTACCTGCGATTATCAGACCGCTCCACCGGGGAATCGGCCACCACCGCCCCAGCGGCGCACCAGGCACGGAGCCCTGCCGCGCTTATCCTGTCCAACGGCAGGACGCCCCCGGCGAAATCAGGCCCCCTGTCCCGCCCCCGTAGCTCAGTGGATAGAGCAGGTGCCTTCTAAGCACTTGGCCGCAGGTTCGAGTCCTGCCGGGGGCACCCCAACAAGAACCCCGCTCCGGTCCTGGCGAGCGGGGTTTTTCCACGTCACACGGGTTGCGCCGCCGCCGACCAAACGATTGGGATGATCGCGACCATGTCCGGCTGTGACCGGCGCCAGTCAGCTGACTGTGCCTGAGCCGTGCCTGAGCCGGAGGGGCCGCACCCGGGCTGCCTCGCTGCGTCGATGCGCTTCTTGAAGTCGGCGTCCTGCCCGTCGATGCACAACGCGTAGATCTCCGGCAGGACCGCGACGCTGTTCCCCGCCCAAGCGGCCACCTTCGCCAGTGACACGGGGACGTTGAGCCACTCGGAAAGACAGGTGTGCCGGAGGTCGTAGACACGCGCGGCAACGGGTGATGCGTACTCGTCATCCGTCAGCGCCCTTTCGCGGGCTCGATCCCCAGCGCGCCTGGAGACAGACCCGGCGAGAACACCCCCTTTCTCTCCCTGGAACAGCAGATCACCGGGGGCGAGTTTCTCCCGCTCGATGTGCGCCCGCAGGATCGCCGTCAACTCCGGGCAGCAGGGCACGGGTCGGGTCACCTCCTTCGCCCCGTCCTTTCAGTCGCCGCCTGTCGTGGATTTCGCCGGAATCCGTCCAGTTTTTGCCCACCTCAGGCGTTGCAATGTGAACCACCGATTCATGGAGGCAGGGACCTCCCCTGGGCCGTGCGTAGATCCAGGTGAGCAGGCGGGCGGACTGCTCGGGGTTCAGAACGCACCGCTTGTCGACGGCGCGGATGTTATTGCCGGCGCTACCGCGCTCGAGTGCCGGGAGGGGGTTCTCCCGGAACACGCCGCGTGGCACCGCGTACTCCAGTGCCGAGTTGACGATGCGGTGGTTCCGTCGCACGGTCGACCGCGCGGCCGGCGTGCCGTCGAGCTTCTGCGAGAGCACCGCCAGGACGTCGAGCGCTGTCCCCGGCTTCTCCCACACAGTCACGGCCTGGCTGTCCCGCTTCACCCGGCGCGCGGGGCCGCCCGATCGACGGCAGCGCCGACCTGTACCCCGACCACTCGGAGAATCTCAGCCCCGAGGAGAGGCTGATGCCCTTCGGCCGCCGGCTTCCAGGATCCGAGGCCTGACCTCGGGGCGGCCGGAGCCTGCCTGCGGACCAGGGCCCGAGCGCCTCGGCGATCAGGATCGGCATTGATTCCGCAGCTCGGTGTTCGCCCACGGCGGGCTTGTCCGAGCAAGCCGGTAGCGTGCCGGCCATGTCAGAGAATTATCACACCGGCGGCCTGGCCTGGACCGACCGAGTCACTGCTGTGAAGGCTTCGGCCGCGCAGGTCGACGCCCGGTTGACGGACCCTGCGTTCCTCGTGCACGGTGCTCCGGAAGAGGTCGACGCACTGCTGGACCAGGCGGTAAGCCCCGCGGCGCGGTTGGCTGCGGCGGTGTACCGGCTCCACGGGCACCGGCACGACCGCAGCGAAACGCGTCTGCATTCGCGGCGTGACCAACTGGCCTTGGCCGCAGCGCGGTTCGGCAGTCGGGAACTGGCTGAACGGATCCGTGCCGTGCCGGTTGACGCGGAACCCGGCGTTCGATGGGCTGTCGAGTGGGCCACCGGCGACGGCGACTATCTGCAGCAGGTCGATCAGCGCCTGCGCACGTTGGCATTGACCGGCCACACGGGCCAGGTATCGGCGGTGGCCGCCACCGTACTGGATGGCCGAGCCGTCGCCGTCACTGGAAGCAGCGACGAAACGGTCCGGATCTGGGACCTCGCCACCCGCCGGCAACTCGGGGAACCTCTGCGCGGACACAGGTCCGGCGTCACCGCTGTGACCACCTGCATCGTCGATGGCCGCGCCATCGCCGTCACCGGCGGCCAGGACAAGACGGTTCAGGTGTGGGACCTGGGTGCCGGCCACCGGATCGGTGAGCCCCTCGCCGGCCACAGCGGCGGCGTGTGCACCGTGGCCACCGCGACGGTCGATGGCCGCCCGGTCGCTGTGAGCGGCGACCGGGACGGCGCCGTTCGGGTCTGGGACCTTGCCGCACACATGCCATGGGGTGAACCCCTCAGCGGTTCCCGGGGTGCTGTCACCGCGATCGCCACTGCGGTGGTCGAGGGTAGAGCCCTCGCCGTCACCACGGGCTGGGACGAGACGGAGCAGTCGGTACAGGTGTGGGATCTCGCCGCCGGGCGGCCGCTCGGCGCGCTGGACACAGGCGAGATCCGGGAGGCCGCCGCAGTGGCGACCACCACCCTGGACGACCGTCCCATTGCCCTCACCGCAGGCCGCGACGGAATGCTGCGACGATGGGATCTCGCCTCGCGGGAACTTCTGGACGAAGCTCCCATCGGGCTGCAAGCGGATGTCACCGCGATCGCCGCCGTGATGGTCGCGGGGCGGATGACCGCAGTCACGGCTGGCCAGGTCGCCGATCAGGACGCGCCCTGGTTTGTTGTGGAGGCGTGTGACCTGGCCACCGGTGCAGTACAGGACCATCTGGATGACGGCATAACAGAAGCGGGGTTTGAAGCGGAGATTCTTGCCATCGCCACCGCAGAGCTGGACGGTCGGCCGATCGTCCTCGCCGCCCTCGAGAACAAGACTGTCGCGATGGTGGATCTCGGTGACGGCAACCGAATAGGTTCACCCGTCGAGGGCCACAGCCGGGCGGTGAAGGCAGTGGCGACGGCGGTGGTCGACGGGCATGCAGTGGCAGTCACCGGCGACGAGGGCGGCGCGGTTCGGACGTGGGATCTGGACAAGGGCATGTGCACCGCCCGGCTCCTGACCGGGAACACCGGAGCAGTGAAGGCAATCGCGTGCGCTGAGGTGGACGGGCGCACCCTCGCCCTCACGGCCGGCGACACGCTGGTCCATCTCTGGGACCTCGCCACCGGCCGTCAGGTGGGCAGCCTTGCGGGCCACACGCAGCCGGTCACAGGGGTGGCCGTCACCGTGGTGGACGATCGGCCCGTTGCTGTGACGTGTGGATGGGACAAGACCGTTCGCTTGTGGGACCTGACAACGCTGCAGCCCCTCGGAGAACCTCTCACCGGACACACCCGCTGGGCGTGGGCAGTGACGGCCGCGGTGTTCGACGGCCGCCCGCTCGCAGTCACCACCGGCAGGGACGAGACGGTACGGATCTGGGACCTGGCCGCCCGGGAGCCCGTTGGCGAGCCGATGGCCGGAGGCGACTGGGGACTGTGCCTGGCGGCGGCCGTGATCGAGGGCCGTCCGGTCGCGGTCACCGGCTGCCACGACGGTGCGGTACGAATGTGGGACCTTGCAGGCAACCGCCGACTTCAGGGCGTGCTCACCGGACATACCGGCCCAGTCACGGCCGTGGCCCTCACCACGCTGGGGGGTCGCCCGGTCGCGATCACCGGCGGCGACGACGCCACCGTACGGATGTGGGACCTGACCACAGCCCAGCAGATGGGAGCCGAGCAGGTGTTCCCGTCGAAGGTGTCTGCGACAGCAGCGGCAGCAGGCGGCCGACTCGTGGTGGGCTTCGGCGAAGAGGTCGCCGTTCTGATGCTGCACTGACCCCGCGCACGCCCCTGCCTGTGCCCCGGGATTCGCATGAGCCCAACAGGCCGCATCGACTGTTGACGCTCGCGCGACTCCCTGGGCGCAACACCGAGCCCGGGGAACCTGCGGAATGCGTCGAGGCTGCCATGGCGGCGTCCTCGCCTCCGGCGACCGTCCTGGCAAAGACTTATCGAGGCAGCTACGGAATCTGGTGCGCCGACCGGTCCCTGAACGACCGCTCCTCCGTTCCGGAGCAGCGTGACGCGCTCGGCCCGGACGCGCGCCGACGGCGGAGCTGCGGCTCCACCGGAACGCCTGGTTCGCCCATCTACCTTGCCGTGTACCGCTGTTGCACTGTCGCACTGTTCACCGGAGCGGCTCCGGCCGCTACGCTGCTGCTGCCGTTTACCTGAGGGGGAGACCGCCGTGCCGCATGTCTCGATCAAAGCGTCCGTGCCCGGCATCGGTGGGCTGCTGGCCACGCGGCCGGATACGGCGCAGCCGCTGATGATGCTCGCGGAGACGCTGCTGCGCGGCCCGTCGCCGCTGTCGCGCGGCGAGCGCGAGCTGATCGCGGCATACGTGTCGGAGCGGAACGCCTGCCGTTACTGCGCGGACTCGCACAGCGCTTTCGCCGCCGAGCAGTTGGACGGGGGCGCGGAACTGGTCAAGGCTGTGCTCGACGATCCCGCCACCGCGCCGATCAGCGCGCGCCTGCGGGCCCTGCTGCGCGTCGCGGACGAGGTACGGGCGGCGGTGGCGCCGGTCTCCGACGAGGCGGTCGCCGCGGCTCGGGCGGCGGGCGCGGACGACGCGGACCTCCACGACACGGTGCTGATCACAGCCGCCTTCTGCATGTACAACCGCTACGTCAACGGCCTGGGCACGGAGCTTCCGGCCGATCCCAAGCACTACCGCGACTCGGCCCACCGGATCGTCACCCACGGCTACCTGCCGCAGCAGCGCGCCTGACCCCGGGGGCCCGGAGGCGCAGAAATCCCGGCGCACTCAGTCGGTTCACCTGTACTCGGGCTGACCCTTCGTCAATCGACCTGCGAAGAGCCGGTAATGGCAGGGCCCCGCAGCCCCCGAGGGCAACCGCACCGCCCTGTCCCCGCCCGCCCCTCCGCTCGGCACGGCTCCGCTCCGCCGGATCCGCCGGGCGGGCGATTCCTGGCAGAACGCTGAGAGCTCCATACGTCCTCTTGCTCGCTCACGCGTCCTTCGCTACGTTCATACGCCAAGACACCACCGACCGTGGTGACTCCACGTCGATGATCGTGTCATAGACATGCCATCCATGCCGCCGCCCCATCCTCGGCCGCGGCGCTCCCTCGCGTACGGCGCAGACCGACCCACTCGCGTCCATGTCCGGGCACACCTAGACACGCAGGAGACCCATGTCCCCCCGCCGTTCCATCGTCGTCGTCGCACTCTCCGCCCTGGCGACCGCCGCTCCGATGGCCGCCGCCACGGCCGCCGCCCCCGTCGCCGCCCCGATGATCCAGGCCCCGATGCACGCGGTCGGGGGCAGCGGCACCTCCGTGCCGTTCTTCATCTCGCACGGCGGCGGCCTCCGTCACGCCAACGCCACCAGCACCAACTGGGCCGGCTACGCGGCGACCGGATCGACCTACACCAGCGTGAGCACCACGTTCACCCAGCCCAAGGTCACCTGCACCTCCGGCGACCAGTACTCGGCCTTCTGGGTCGGCCTCGACGGCTACAGCTCCGACTCCGTCGAGCAGACCGGCACCGAGGCCGACTGCGCCGGCAAGACCGCGGAGTACTCGGCCTGGATCGAGATGTACCCGGCCGACCCGGTCACCTACTCCAACACCGTCAAGGCCGGTGACAAGATCACCGAGACGGTCACCGAGGCGTCCAACAAGTACACCCTCACCCTGGTGGACTCCACCGAGGGCTGGACCAAGACGACCACCAAGACCGAGAGCGGCCTCGCCCGCTCCTCCGCCGAGGTCATCGCCGAGGCCCCGTACTCCAACGAGGTGCTCCCGCTGGCCAACTTCGGCAAGGTCACCTTCAACAACAACACGGTGGACGGCTCGAACCTGAGCTCCCTCAGCCCGGTCGGGATCAACATGGCCTCGTCCTCGGGCGCCGCCGAGGCCACGACCTCCCCGTTCTCCGGCGACTCGTTCTCCATCACCTGGAACAGCAAGTAAGAACCGACGGGTGTGCCGGCGGCCCGACGTCCGCCGGCGCACCATCGGCGCACGGTCGCGCCGGAACCGGAGGACGCCGGACCGGAGGTCACCGGACCGGAGGAGGCGGCCGTCCGGGTGGCCGGGGCCGGTGTCTGCCGCACCGACCTGCACGTCGTGGCGGGCGGGCCGGCCGAGGCGTTCGCCCGGACCCTTCCCCTGAGGCTCGGGCACGAGATACAGCGGCCATGTCCTCGCGGTGGGCACGGCAGTGCAGCACCTGGCCCCGGACGACCCGGTGATCTTCCACCCGGCGGTCACCTGCGGCTTCCACCGCAGCTGCCGCCGGGGCAACGACATGCACCGCCGCAGCCGGCACTTCCCGGACGTGGACGACCGGCCCGGCGGCTACGCCGAGCTGCTCCGCGCCTCGGTCCGCGCCCTGGCCGAGTCCCCGGTCGGCACCGACCCGACCCGACCCCGCTGGCCCCGTTCGCCGAAGCCGAGCTGACCGCGTCGCACGCCGTCCGCCTGCTGGCTCCGTTCACCGGCCCGGACGCCACGGTGGTCTGCCTGGGCTCCGGCGGAGTGGGCCAGGTCGCGGTCCAACTGCTGCGGATCCTGCCCACGGCCCGGCTCGTGGTCGTCGAACCGAACCCCGCCCGCGCGGCCACGGCCCGCCGCCTCGGCGCCCGCATCGTCGGCTACGACGGCGGCGTCCGGATCGCGCCCGGGGTGAGGCCCGGGGCCAGGCCCGGCCGGGTCCGCCCGTACCGCGAAAGTCGGATCCGGCGCCGGGCCCACCCGCCCTGGGTAGACCCGGGGATTACTACTCGGGGCTGAAGACAGCGACCGAGAGCTGGACTTGAATGTCCATCAGTCACCGGCGACCCAGCCGGAGCCGGCGAGCGGGAGACTCCTTCGATGACCCAGCACAACTCACAACGCGATACCCAGTGGGCCGTGAAGCAGCCCTGAGCCGCGCATCGGCGCTCCCGCACGGCCCGGCCACGGGGGTGTCGGGCATCAGGCGGGGGCGCCGCCCGGGCTCACCAGCCCGGACTCATAGGCCAGCACCACGGCCTGGGCCCGGCTACTGAGGCCCAACTTGCTCATGGTGCGATTCAGATGGGTCTTCACCGTGGCCTCGCTGACGCAGAGCGAGTCGGCGATCTCCGCATTGGCCAGACCGCCGGCGACCAGCCGGAGAACTTCGTTCTCCCGCGCCGTGAGTGCGCTCAACTCCTGGGCCGGCACCAGCGTCTGGGCCTGTCCCTGGGCCTGGCTCGGCGCCTGGGCCCGGCCCGGGGCGAAGGCAGCGATCAGCTGGCGGGTCACGCCGGGGGCGAGCAGGGTGTCACCGAGCGCGACCGTGTCGATCGCCGCGAGCAGCCGCTGCGGCGAGGTGTCCTTGAGCAGGAAGCCGCTGGCTCCGGCGCCGAGCGCGGCGTAGACGTACTCGTCCAGGTCGAAGGTGGTCAGCACGAGGACCTTCGGCCGGTGCGGGGAGTCCGGGGCCAGCAGTCGGCGGGTGGCGGTGAGGCCGTCCATGCCGGGCATCCGGATGTCCATCAGCACCACGTCGGCGCGGGTGGCCTCGGCCAGGGCCACGGCCTCCGCCCCGTCCTCGGCCTGGCCCACGACGCTGAGGCCGGGAGCCGCTTCGATCAGCGCGGACAGACCGGCCCGGATCAGTACCTGGTCGTCCGCGACGACGACGCTCGTCATCTTTCCCCCTGACATGGCACCTGCCAGGTGACTGTCCGGGATCACCGTCCGGTACGCCAACGACCGGCAGGGTGAGCACCACCTCGAAGCCGCCGCCGGGGCGGTGACCGGCCAGCAGGGTGCCACGGTAGAGCGCGGCCCGTTCGCGCATCCCGGCCAGCCCGTGGCCACCGCTCGGCGGCCCTGACCAGGGCAGCGGCGCGGCGGCGGACTGCGGGCCGTCGTCGGCCACCCGGAGCGTGAACCGGTCGGGCTCGTAGTCGAGTTGGATTTCAACCCGGCTGCCGGGCGCGTATTTGAGGATATTGGTCAGGCTCTCCTGTGCGACCCGGTAGGCGCACAGGTCCGCGCCGGGCGGCAGCGGCTGCGCGGTGCCGCTGCCGCGCAGCGTGACCGGCGTCCCGGCGTCGATCAACCGTGCGGCCAGTTGCGGGAGTTGGGCGAGCCCGGCGGCGGGTCCGTAGGGCTCGGACTCCGACGCGCCGGGGTCGGCGCCCGGGTCGACGAGGTCACCGAGGTCCCCGAAGTCCCCGAGCGGGGCGCGGAACAGGGTCAGGATCCGCCGCAGCTCGTCCAGCGCCTCCCGTCCGGTGCTGAGCACGGTGTCCAGCGCACGGGCGGCGGTGGCGGGGTCCGTGTCCACCACGTACTGGGCCAGTCCGGCCTGCACCGAGATCACCGCGAGGTGGTGGGCGACCACGTCGTGCAGTTCCCGGGCGATCCGGGTGCGCTCCAGCACGACCGCCTCGCGGGCGCGTTCCTGCTGCTCGTGCCGGAGTTGCTCGGCGGTGCGCTGCAGCGCACCGTTGCTGAGCGACAACTGGCGCGCGATGCTGCCGAACCGCCACAGCACCGCCGGGAAAACCAGCGCCTGGGCCACGGCCGGCCAGACCGCCTGATGCCCTGTCAGGCCCGCCGCGTAGACCCACACCCCGCCGAGCAGCGCGGCCGCCGTCGCCGCCCAACGGGGCGGGCACTGTTCGGCGACGGTGTAGACCATGAGCATGGGCGCGATGCTGCTGACCACGGGCCAGTAGCCGAGCTGCACATAGCAGACCCACAGCCCCAGGCAGAACAGCAGCACCCCGATCGGGAAGCGCCGGCGCAGCACCACGCTCAGGTTGATCGCGCAGGTCAGCAGGGTGCCCCGGAGCCCGAGCGCGGGCCACTGGGGCGGCGGCCCGACGTGGCCCAGCACCAACGCGACGCCCGTCTCGGCGAGACCGACCGCGACGTCGGCCAGGATCGGCGGTACCGGACCGCTCCGGATACGAGCGAAGGTGGCTGACATGTGCGGACCCTAGAGCCTGCCCCCGCCCCGGCGCGTCAACCCCAGGTGGGAACGGCCACTACCGCGCTGGTTGCAGAGACCCCAGCAGACCGGGATCGGATCGATCGTCGGGCCGATCATGCCGCCCTGCATCATGGATGACTGAGAGTCAGCGACCAGAGGCCCGGGAAGGCTGCGTCGACCTCTGCTCGGCGGAGCCGGTTCACTCGGCGGGCGCCCTCGTCGCGCTGCTCGACCAGGCCGGCCTCGCGCAGGACGGTGAAGTGGTGGCTGAGTCCGGCCTTGCCGACCGCCACATCGAAGGAGCCGCAGGAGCGCGACCAGTCCTCGCTGTCGGCGAGCTGGCGCACGATGGACAGCCGGACCGGGTCGGCAAGGGCCGCGAAGACCGTCTCGACCGGCACCTCCTCCGGGTGGTTGTGCCGGGGTGCCGCGCGGTGACCCATTCCGTCCTCCGTCTCTGGTGCCCTCGGTTCCGGCAATCAGCTTGAACTGTTCGATCATTTCCGTACACTCATGAGTGTTCGGAATCCACCGAACACTCTACCTGGGGGTACACCGTGCGTGCAGTCGTGGTCGAAGAGTTCGGTGGACCTGAGGTCCTGCAGCTCCGCGAGGTTCCCGAGCCCGTTCCCGGCCCCGGGCAGGTCAGCATCGACGTCGCCTTCGCCGGGATGAACTTCGCCGAGATCCAGGCCCGGACCGTCGGCTACCGCGTCGCGGCGCTGCCCTTCGTGCCGGGGCTGGAGGTCTCCGGCCGGATCCGGGCCCTGGGCGAGGGGGTGACCGGCTTCCGGCCCGGCGACCCGGTCGCGGCGATCCTCACCGGCGGCGGCTACGCCGAGGTCGCCCTCGCCGAGGCCGACACCGTCGTCCCCGTTCCGGCCGGGCTGGACCTGCGGACCGCCGCGACCCTGCCGACCGTGCTGCCCACCGCCTATGCGCTGATCCACTACGCGGGGCGGCTGCGGGCCGGCGAGAGCGTGCTGGTCCAGGGCGCGGCGGGCGGCGTCGGCACCGCGCTCGGGCAGGTCGCCCGGCTGGCCGGGGCCGGCCGGATCTACGGCGTGGTGTCCAACCAGGACAAGGCCGCGTTCGCCGTGAAGTACGGCTACGACGAGGTCTTCGTCGGCGAGGACTTCGATCAGCAGCTCGCCGCCGCCACCGACGGGCGCGGAGTCGACCTGGCCCTGGACTCCGTCGGCGGCAGCACCTGGGAGCGCAGCCTGGCCTCGCTCGCCCGCTACGGGCGGGCGGTCTCCTTCGGCAATGCCGGCGGCGCGGCGCCGTGGAGCACCGGCATGGCCGACCTGGCCCCCAAGGGCCTGTCCGTTTCCGGCTTCAGCATCCTCGGCCTGGCCAGTGCCGATCCGGCGCTGCTCCGCGAGCTGAGCGCCGAGGCCTTCGCGCTGGTCGCCACCGAGGGCCTGGAGCTCCCGGTCAGCGCCGAGTTCCCACTGGAGGAGGTGGCGGAGGCCCAGCGCCTCCTCGGCGGTCGCGCCAGCACCGGCAAGCTGCTGCTCCGCGTGAAGCCGGAGGCATAACCGGGAGGCGGGGGACGAAGCACGGGACGATCTCGCCGCTCGCCCCACGTGAGCGGGATACTGCTGTACGTGATCGCCACCGAGCGCCTACGGCTCCACCCCGCCTCCCCCGAAGACGCCCGACAGCTGGCCTACGGGCTGGACGCCGGCTGGGTCTGGCTCGGCGGCGCCCCGGGCCAGGGCACCCGTGACCTGGCCGGGATCGTCGAGCGAGCGGCCGAGGTCGGCTGGCACCGCCCGCCCTGGGGCCTCTACGTGACCGTCCGCGCCGCCGACGGGGTCGCCGTCGGCGGCGCGGGGTACCACGGGCCGCCGGACCTCAACGGGGCCGTGGAGATCGGATACGAACTGGACCCGGGCGCCCGAGGGCTCGGCTACGCCACCGAGGTCGCCCGCGCGCTGGTTGCGTTCGCCTTCACCGATCCGGTCGTCGGCACCGTCACCGCGTCCACCTACCCGGACAACCTGACCTCCCAGCGCGTCCTCCTCCGTGCCGGGTTCAGCCGCGAGGCGGACCTGGACGGGTTGCAGCGATATCGACTCGACAGGTGAGGGGGCCGCTTGCGTAGGCTGGGGGACGCAATGGGTACCCCGCAGAGCTCCACCGCCGCAGACCAGTCCGCCGCAGCCGTCTCCGCCCCGCCGTCCACCGACGGCTCCCCGGAGTCCGGCGCCGCCGCGCAGAACAGTCGCCCCCGCCGCAGCCGCCCCCGCGCCGCGCGCGCCGGCGGGCACGAGCGCGGGCACGAGCGCCCTGCGGGCGAGCATGCGCACGCGCCCGCCCCCGACGCCGCACCCGACTCCTCCTCCGCGGCCACCGCCTCCGCCGCCGAACGTGCACCGGGCGAGCGCCCGCGCGGCGACCGGCCCCCGCGTCGGCGCGGCCCCCGCCGCCAGAGCACCCAGGACGGGGCTCCCCAGGCTGCGGCTCCCCAAGACGCGGGGACCACGGGTGCGGACGGCGGCACGGCAGGCAGCACCGCGACCATCGCCGAGCTCGCCGCGCGGCTGCCCGCACTGACGCTCCGCGACGAGGAGCGGCTCGGCCGTCGGCTGGAGGGGCTGCGCAAGGTCCGCGAACCCGAGAAGCGCGAGCGCCAGTTGACCGGGGTGGCGGGTGAGATCGAGTCGGCCGAGCTGCGGCTGGCCAACCGCCGGGCCTCCATCCCGACCCCGACCTACCCCGAGTCACTGCCGGTGAGCGCCCGGCGCGAGGACATCCTCGACGCCATCCGGGACCACCAGGTCGTGATCATCGCCGGTGAGACCGGCTCCGGGCAAGACCACCCAGATCCCGAAGATCTGCCTGGAACTCGGGCGCGGGGTGCGCGGCCTGATCGGCCATACCCAGCCGCGCCGGATCGCCGCCCGCACCGTCGCCGAGCGCGTCGCCGAGGAGCTGGGCACCGAGCTGGGCTCGACCGTCGGCTGGAAGGTCCGCTTCACCGACCAGGTGGGCCCGGAGACCGCCGTCAAGGTGATGACCGACGGCATCCTGCTCGCCGAGATCCAGAACGACCGGCTGCTGCGCCAGTACGACACGCTGATCATCGACGAGGCGCACGAGCGCAGCCTCAACATCGACTTCATCCTCGGCTACCTCAAGCAGTTGCTGCCCAAGCGTCCCGACCTGAAGCTGGTGATCACCTCCGCCACGATCGACCCGGAGCGCTTCGCCCGCCACTTCGCGGACCCGCGCAGCGGCGAGGACGCGCCGATCATCGAGGTCTCCGGCCGGACCTTCCCGGTCGAGGTCCGCTACCGCCCGATCGTCGAGGAGCTGGAGGACGAGGACGAGGAGGGCAACACCCCGAGCGACGTCGACCGCGACCGCGACCAGGTCCAGGCGATCTGCGACGCCGTGGACGAGCTGGGCCGCGAGGGCCAGGGCGACATCCTGGTCTTCCTCTCCGGCGAGCGCGAGATCCGCGACACCGCCGACGCGCTGGAGAAGCTCAACCTCCGCTTCACCGAGGTGGTCCCGCTCTACGCCCGGCTGTCCTCGGCCGAGCAGCACCGGGTCTTCCAGCCGCACAACGGACGCCGGATCGTGCTGGCGACCAACGTCGCGGAGACCTCGCTCACCGTCCCCGGCATCCGCTACGTGATCGACCCGGGCACGGCGAGGATCTCCCGCTACAGCCACCGCACCAAGGTCCAGCGGCTGCCGATCGAGGCGGTCTCGCAGGCCAGCGCCAACCAGCGGAAGGGCCGCTGCGGCCGTACCTCGGACGGCATCTGCATCCGGCTCTACTCCGAGGACGACTTCCTCTCCCGTCCCGAGTTCACCGACCCGGAGATCCTGCGCACCAACCTGGCCTCGGTCATCCTGCAGATGACCGCCGCCGGGCTGGGCGACATCGCCGCCTTCCCGTTCCTGGAGCCGCCGGACCGACGCAACGTCAAGGACGGCGTGGACCTGCTCCAGGAGCTCGGCGCGCGCTGGACACTTCCGAGCGCACCAACAGGCTGACGCCGATGGGCCGCAAGCTCGTCCGCGCTGCCGGTCGACCCGCGGCTGGCGCGGATGGTGCTGGAGGCCGAGCGGCACGGCGTGGTCCGCGAGGTCATGGTGATCACCGCGGCGCTGTCGATCCAGGACCCGCGCGAGCGCCCGGTCGAGAAGCGGGCGCACGCCGACCAGCTGCACGCCCGCTTCACCGACCCGACCTCCGACTTCCTGACCTACCTCAACCTCTGGCGCTATCTGAAGGACCAGCAGAAGGAGCTCTCCTCCAGCCAGTTCCGCCGGATGTGCAAGTCCGAGTTCCTGAACTACCTGCGGATACGGGAGTGGCAGGACATCGACGCACAGCTGCGCCAGGTGGCCAAGTCGCTGGACATCGCGGTCGGCCACCCCTCGGACGAGGTGGACGGCGACGCGGTGCACCGCTCGCTGCTGTCCGGGCTGCTCTCGCACATCGGGCTGAAGGACGCCGAGAAGCAGGAGTACTTCGGCGCCCGCAGCGCCAAGTTCGCGATCTTCCCGGGTTCGGCGCTGTTCAAGAAGACCCCGCGCTGGGTGATCGCCGCCGAGCTGGTGGAGACCTCCCGGCTGTGGGCCCGGATCGCGGCCAAGGTCGAGCCGGAGTGGATCGAGGAGCAGGCGCAGCACCTGCTGAAGCGCAGCTACAGCGAGCCGCACTGGGAGAAGGACCGGGGCCAGGTCGTCGCCTTCGAGAAGGTCACCCTCTACGGGGTGACCCTGGTCGCGCAGCGCCGGGTCGGCTACGGCTCGATCGACCCCGAGCTGTCCCGGGAGCTGTTCATCCGGCGCGCCCTGGTCGAGGGCGAGTGGCGGACCCACCACCGCTTCTTCCACGACAACCGGAAGCTGCTGGACGAGGTCGAGGAGCTGGAGAACCGGGCCCGCCGCCGGGACATCCTGGTCGACGAGGAGACCCTGTTCGACTTCTACGACCAGCGGATCGGCGCCGACGTGGTGTCCGGGGCGCACTTCGACAGCTGGTGGAAAAAGGTCCACCGGACCCGGCCCGACCTGCTGACCTTCACCCCCGAGCTGCTGGTCAACGACAACGCGGCGGCGGTCACCGAGCGCGACTACCCCTCGGTCTGGCGGCAGGGCGAGATCGTCCTCCCGCTGACCTACCAGTTCGAGCCGGGCACGGAGCAGGACGGCGTGACCGTCCACATTCCGCTGACGCTGCTGAACCAGGTCCGCCCGGCCGGCTTCGACTGGCAGATCCCGGGGCTGCGCGAGGACCTGGTGACCGCGCTGATCCGCTCGCTGCCCAAGCAGCTGCGGCGCAACTTCGTCCCGGCCCCGGACTTCGCCAAGCACGTGATGCACGGCCTGGCCGCCGCGGCCGGTGCCGAGCAGGGCCCCGGCACCGGCGGCACCGACGACAAGCCGCTGGTGGAGCTGCTGGAGTGGCAGCTGCACCGGCTGCGCGGGCTCCCGGTGCCGCGCGACAGCTGGAACTACGAGGCGGTCCCGGACCATCTGCGGATCACCTTCCGGGTGGTCGACGACAGCGACGCCAAACACCCCAACCGCAAGCTGGCCGAGTCCAAGGACCTGGACGCGCTCAAGCTCGACCTGAAGACCCGCACCCAGGCCGCAATCGCCGAGGCGGCCGGCGGTCTTGAGCGGCGCGGGCTGAAGGACTGGACCATCGGCGAGCTGCCGCAGGTCTTCGTGCAGAAGCGCGGCAGCCAGACGGTCAAGGGCTACCCGGCGCTGGTCGACGACGGCGACTCGGTCTCGGTCCGGCTGCTGGACACCCCGCGCGCCCAGCAGCGCGCCATGCTGGCCGGGACGCGCCGGCTG
Source organism: uncultured Actinomycetota bacterium (assembly GCA_963743515.1). Taxonomy (GTDB): domain Bacteria; phylum Actinomycetota; class Actinomycetes; order Streptomycetales; family Streptomycetaceae; genus Streptacidiphilus. Next base: position 275,866 of record CAVUQN010000013.1, on the reverse strand, counting down.
CTGCTGCTCGGGGTCAGCTCGCCGGTCAACTCGATCCAGTCGCGGCTGGGCAACGGCGCCAAGCTGGCGCTGGCGGCCAACCCGCACGGCAGCACCGAGGCGCTGTTCGCCGACTGCCTGGCCGCCGCGACCGACAAGCTGATCGCCGACGCCGGCGGCCCGTCCTGGGACGAGAAGGACTACGCCCGGCTCCGGGAGTCGGTCCGCGCCGAGCTCTACGACACCACGGCGGACACGGTGGTGAAGGTCGCCAACATCCTGGCCGTCAACCACCGGGTGACGGAGCGACTGAAGGGCATCGGCAACAGTCTGCTGCTGATCACCGGGCTGACCGACATCCGGGCCCAGCTGGCCGAGCTGGTCCACCCGGGCTTCGTCAGCGACACCGGCCACCGCCGGCTGCCGGACCTGCTGCGCTACCTCAAGGCGGTGGAACGCCGACTGGTCAAGCTCCAGGAGGACCCGCACCGCGACCGGGACCGGACCAGTGTGATGCTGCGGATGCGCGACGCCTACGACGAGCTGCTGGCCGCGCTGCCCCCGGACCGGCGGGACGAGGAGGGCACGCTGCAGGTCCGCTGGATGCTGGAGGAGCTGCGGGTGAGCCTGTGGGCGCAGCCGCTGGGCACGCCGTACCCGGTGTCGGAGCAGCGGATCCTGCGGGCGATCGAGGCGCTGGGCGGCTGAGGCTGCTGAGCGACAGCGCGGTGCTGGTGACGGCGGTGCTGGGGACTACTTCTCCAGCACCGGCCGCAGCCGCTGGAGCAGGCCGTGGAGCACGATCCGCTCCTCGTCGCTGAGCAGGTCCAGTGCCTCGTTGGTGCTCTGCATCTCGGCCCGGACGGCCTGGATCGCGGAGTGGCCCTCGTCGGTGGCGACCACGATCTTGATCCGCCGGTCGACGGCGCTGACCTCGCGGCGCACCAGTCCGCGCACCTCCAGCCGGTCGACCAGCCCGGTGACGTTGGAGGCGTCGCAGACCAGCTGCTCGGCGATGGCGCGCATCGGCAGCGGCTTCCGGGTCAGCACCGACAGCGCCTTGGCCTGCACGGAGGTCAGCCCGTGGCGGGCGGCGACGACGGCGAAGTCCTGGTAGTAGGCCGCCCCGATGGCCGCGAACTCCTCCATCAGGAGCGCCTTGCTGGGGACGGGCGATTCGACGGCCACCTCGGCCGGGGCGGTGGGGCTACTCATGGCACGAGGGTACTCCAATAACTTGACATCATCAACCATTTATGCCACCCGCCCCTGTCCCCCGCCCCGCCCGTGGCGCATACTCTCCTCTGCACCGTCACCTGAGGGGGGACAGGTTGAACAGCAGTCTCGGGTACACCTTTGGCGCGCTCCGCTCCGCCCTGTCCCGCCGCTGGCGGGGGCTGGGCCGCGCCCGCAACTGGGTGGTGCAGGGTCTCGTCGCCCTGCCCGGCCTGGTGCTGCTCTGCCTGCCAGGGCAGGACGCGACGGTCAAGTGCCTCGGCCTGGCCGTCATCGTCCTGGCCGGTTCGCTGCCCTGCTGGCGCGCGCCCGAGGAGAACCTGCCGGATCCGCTCCGGTTCCGCGAGCTGAACCGGCTGATCTGCTGGCGCGGCTCGGTCCTGCTGCTGCTCGCCGGCCTGTTGCTGGCCTCCGTCCGGGACGGGGCGAGCACCGCCACGACCGCACTGCTGTGGACCTCCCCGCTGCCCCGGCTGGCGGACCAGCTGGCCTGGCAGGCCTGGCCGCTCCGGCTGCGGCAGGCGGCCCGGGTCGCCGAGCTGCTCGGGGACATCACCCGCGACCAGCCCACCTACCGCAACCGGCTGATCAGCGGGATGCCCCAGCCGTTCTTCCACCTCGACGCCGAGCCGCCCTCGGCGAAGGCCTGCTCCACCCTCGGCAAGAAGCGGCACCGGAAGGGGCATACGGTGATCCACTGGGACGGGCAACGGCTGACCGTCACGGACGAGCAGGGCAGGGTCCACCCGGTGTCCCTGGTCGGCCGGGCCGACGTCCCCGCAAAGCCGCCGACGCCGGGCGCCAGACGGATCCGTCCGGTGGCCGGGATGGTCTGGCTGACCCGGGGCGGCGCCCGGAGCGGCGCCTCGGGCCGCACCACACTGCTGTTCCTGGACGCCGCCGGTGACCGCGCGGTCACCGTCAACGACATGCGCTGCCTGCGGGAGAACGTGGCCCAGGTCGCCCGCGCCGCCGGTCTGCCCTTCGCCGCCTACGACCTCGGCTTCGCCGGCGAGCGCCAGCAGGAGCTGGCCGGGGCGCTCTTCCCGAACGGCGCCGACGTGCTGACCTGCTACGGCTGAGTCCTCCGCAGCCTCCGGTGCCGGAGGGAACCTGATCGGCCGACGCCGCGTCACATCGGCACAGCGGTCGACGGACGACCGGTGGAAGGGGGCGGCGATGAGTATCGATCAGCTGTCGGCGGCGGCAGACCGGGCCGGCACCGGTCGGCGGAAGTACCTCGTGCTGCTGGTGGGCCTGGGACTGCTGGCCTGCCTCGCCGTGGGCGCGGTGCTGCTGTTCGCCACCGCGGCCGGGGCCGCCGGGGGCTGCGGCGGCCCGTGAGCCCATGCCCGCTGCGGGCGCCGGGCGGTACGGGGGACCGCCCGGCGGCCCCGCAGTGAGTGAGTGAGTGAGTGAGAGAGTGAGTCGGCGGGCTCAGCCCAGCAGGTACGGCAGCCGCCGGCCCAGGAAGCTGCGCGGGAACTCGTCGCGCAGCCGCCACAGCCCGGCATCGACCACGAAGTGGGACATCACCGCGCCCAGGTACACCCCGTAGACGGCGCGGTCCACCGGGCCGCCGGTGTGCAGGTGCGAGGCGAGGTTCAGCGCCAGGCCGAGGATCAGCCCGATGTTGAGCAGCACGGCGAGCGCCACCAGCCGCACCGCCCGGGGCCCGCTGCCGCCGCCCGCAACCAGACCGACGATCAGCAGGTACTGGTAGCCGTGAGCGGCGGTGAGCCCGGCCACCGCCGCGTAGGGCGAGTGGAACAGGAAGACCGGCAGGAAGAACAGCAGCGAGCTGAGGTAGACCCCGGCCACGGCCGGGCCCCGCTCCCCGGGCGGACGCCGCATCAACTGCACCGCTCCGTAGCCGAGCGCCAGCGCGTACGCCCCGGCCGCGAGCGGGAAGACCAGCCCCAATTGGGGCACGTCGGCGAGCTGCAGCAGCGCCGGGTGGCTCAGCAGCCCGGCGATCCCGGCGATCCCGGCCGCGGTGATCGCCAGCCGCTCGCCCGGCCGCAGCGGACCGCAGCCGTACGCGGCCGAGGCCAGCGCGGCCAGGCCCAGGTTCTGCTTCTGGAAGTGGAAGAACTGCCAGCCGAAGTAGGCGAGCAGCAGCAGCGTGAACGGCTGCGCGGGCACGATCGCGGCCAGGGCGGCGGTGCCGACCAGCAGCGCCAGCGGCGCGGCCACATAACGTCCCCGGTGTCCGGCGATGTGTCGGCGCACCTCGGGCACGGTGTAGAACCAGGCGGTCGTGGCGACGTGGACGGAGGAGCCGAGGAAGAGCAGCCCGCCGAGCGCCCGGCCGGGGGCGTCGTCACCGTCGGGCGCGAGCAGCGGGGCGCAGACGAGCGAGCCGAGGGTCAGCAGCAGGGTTCCGACCAGCCAGAACCGGCGCAGCCCGGGGCGCGCGGCGGGGCGCGGAGGGGCGCCCGCGCGGCGGGCGGTGGCGGGTATCGGACCGACGGGCGACATCGCGCCAGCATAGGCGCTCTGGCATCGCGTCAGTTCCGGTCAGCCCCGCGACCTGATGCGGGGCCAGGCGGCGGAGCCGGCGGCGACCGCGACCACGGCGCAGCCGATCTGCAGAATGTGCCGGATCCAGTCGATGCCCCGGGTGTCGTTGACCCCGATCATGGTGGCGAGGAAGTTGCCCACCAGCGCACCGAGCACGCCGCAGAGCACGGTCAGCCAGGCGGGGATGGCCTGCTTCCCGGACAGCAGGAGCCTGGCGAGGTAGCCGAGGACCGCTCCGACGATCACGATCCAGATGACCTGGAACACGCCCGCTCCCTCCGTTGGTGGTGCTGACAGCGTGGTCCGCGCCCGGGCGGAGCGCACCCCGGCGGGCCCGGACGGGTGAGCTCCTGTCGCTGCGTCAGCCGAGTCGGCCCGTCGGCTGCGGCTCCAGCGCCGCCGGCGACGGCGGTTCCGCGCGGGCGAGCAGCAGCAGGACCGCGTCGTCGCGGAGCCGGCCGCCGGTGTGCCGGAGCAGGTCCGCGTAGACCCGGGCGACGGCGGCCTCCAGGTCGGTGCCGCAGCCGGCCACCAGCGGCGGTACCCGTTCGGCGAGCGGGTAGAACGCGCCGTCGGTCTTGGCCCGCGCCTCGACCACGCCGTCCGTGCACAGCAGCAGCACCTCGCCGGGGCCGAAGGGCACGGTCCACGGGAGCGGCTTTCCGGTGGCGAGGGCGCCGAGGCCGAGCGGCACCCAGGGGTCGGGCGGGTCCATGGTCCGCACCGTGCCGTCGGCCGCGATCAGCAGCGGCGCCACATGGCCGAGGTGCAGCAGTTCGGCGGTGTCGGGGGCACCGAAGCCGACCAGCAGTGCGGTGGTGAACTCGTCGGAGGGCACATGCCGGGAGACGCTGGTCTCCAGCCGCCGGGCCAGCCCGGAGAGCTCCTCCTCGTCATAGGCCGCCTCGCGGAAGGCGCCCAGCACCACGGCGGAGGTCCGGACCGCGCCGAGCCCCTTGCCGCGGACGTCGCCGATGATCGCCCGTACGCCGTACGGGGTGTCCAGCACGGCGTAGAGGTCGCCGCCGATCTGCGCGGAGTCGGCGGCGGAGACGTAGCGGACGGCGATCCGGATGCCGCCCACCTGGGGCCCGGGCGGTCGCAGCAGCGCCCGTTGGGCGGCCTCCGCGACGGTGCTGACGGCGACGAACTGACGCGCGCGGACCACGCGCAGGTACGAGATGACCGCGCCGGCCAGGGTGAGCGCCGCATAGGCCACCAGGGTGCCGTGGAAGAGCCGCAGGTCGTGCACGCTGTCGAGGCCGTCGTAGCGGCTGAGCAGGACCAGCAGCACCATCCCCAGGCTGCTGACCAGCACCAGCTCCAGCGGGTAGAGGGTGAGCGCGGCGAGCGGCGGGACCACCGACATCAGTGAGGCCAGATAGGTGTCGGGCCCGGAGATGTAGTCGATGAGCGAGACCAGCAGCATGGCCGACAGCGGCGTCAGCACCCGTAGCCGGAATGGGGCGTTGAGCAGTTCCGCCTCGTCGCGCAGCTGTGGCGCCCCCGGGCGGAGGTCCGTGCCTTCCTCCCGGTCACCGGGGCGCCGCTTCTCCACCAGGCCAAGCTATCGGATCATGCGAAGAACTGCGCCTACAACACATCTCCTCACTTTCTTCCGACAAGCACGGAAATCACCATCATCCATGCCATACTCCAACTCCCCGGCAACCACGAGGGACGTAGACCGCGCACGATGGCGACCGCAGAGACTCCCCCGCCGGACGGCTTCCCCCGGTGGTCCGCCCCGGCCTCGCGGGCGCCGCGCCGGCCCCGGTCCCGGCACTGGGCCACCTGCTTCTTCAGCGGGCTGGCGCTGTGGACGGCCACCGTGCTGGTGACCTACTGGACCGGCGACAGCAACCTGCTGCCGACGGTGGTGCTGCTCGGCAGCTTCCTGGTGCCGGCCAGCTTCGTCATCTGGGCGCACGAGCGCTACGCGGCGGACATCGGTAGCGACCGGATCATCACCTGCTTCGCCGTGGGCGGGATCATCGGCGTGCTCGGCGCCTCGCTGCTGGAGTACTACCTGCTCAAGGACAACGTCTGGCTCTACGCCGGGGTGGGCCTGATCGAGGAGGCGGCGAAGGCGGCGGCGCTGATCCTGGTGACCCGGCGGATCCCCGGCTCGGGGCTGCGCCACGGCCTGGTGCTGGGCGCGACGGTCGGCTTCGGCTTCGCGGCCTTCGAGACGGCGGGCTACGCCTTCAATGCGGTCCTCACCGAGAGCGGACTGTCGCTGCGCGACCTGGTCTCCACCGAGATCCTGCGCGGGGTGCTCGCCCCCGTCGGGCACGGACTGTGGACCGCGATCCTGGGCGGGGTGCTGTTCCGGGAGCGCCGGAACAACCGCTTCGTGATCAACGGCCCGGTGGTCCTGACCTACCTCGGGGTCTCCGCCCTGCACGCGTTCTGGGACAGCACCCACGGTCTGGCCGCCTGGCTGGTCGCCCGGCTGACCGGGGAGGCGCAGCGGGTGGTTCTCTTCAACCCGGCCTTCCGGGCCGACCCCTCGGAGTACCAGGTCGAACTGTTCAGCATGCTCTCCACCAGCGGGCTGGTGCTGGCCTCCGTCCTCGGCCTGCTCTGGCTGCAGCTGCTGATTCGCAGCGCCCGCCGGGCGGGGCACCGCACCGGGCCGCAGTGGCCGCCGCTGGACCCCACCGGGATGCTCCCGCCCCGCTGACCGGCGCTCCGGTCGGGCCCGGCGGCTATTCCCCGGGCCCAGGTGGGACATGTCACGCCCGGAAGGGCCGACCTACGGTGGCGTAGGTCACTTCATGGGGTGAAGTATTTTCCCATGTCCGTGCAGACGCCATCCAATCCTGACCTCACGTCCTACGTGGCCCTCGGCGACAGTTTCACCGAGGGCCTGAACGACCCCGACCCCGACGGCGGCTTCGCCGGCTGGGCCGACCGGCTGGCCCGGCTGCTCGCCGAGACCAGGCCGAAGACCGAGGACGGCCGCTACGACTTCCGCTACGCCAACCTCGCGGTGCGCGGACGGCTGCTGGACCAGATCGTCGCCGAGCAGGTGCCGCAGATCCGGGGGATGCAGCCGGACCTGGTGAGCTTCTGCGCCGGGGGCAACGACATCCTGCGCCCCGGCAGCGACCCCGACGAGGTCGCCGAGCGCTTCGAGGCCGCCGCCGTCGACCTGCTGCAGTCGGCCGGGACGGTCCTCATCTGCACCGGCTTCGACACCCGGGACACCCCGGTGCTGCGCCATCTGCGCGGCAAGATCGCCACCTACAACGGCCACCTGCACGCCATCGCCGACCGGAACGGGCTGGCCGTGGTCGACATCTGGGCGCTCCGCGCGATGCGCGACCGGCGCGCCTGGAGCGAGGACCGGCTGCACCTCTCCCCCGAGGGCCACCAGCGGGTCGCCCTCCAGGCCGGCCGCGCACTGGGCCTGGACGTCAGCGACCCGGACGCCCCCTGGCCGCCGCAGGCCGCGCACACCCCTGCCGAGCTGCGCCGGGAGAACATCCAGTGGGCGCGCGAGTACCTGCTGCCCTGGGTCGGCCGCAGGCTGCGCGGCGAGTCCTCCGGCGACCACGTCGAGGCCAAGCGGCCGGACCTGCTGCCGCTGTAGCGGGACGCCGCACCGCACCACCGCCAGCCCGTCCGGTCGCCACCGGGCGGGCCGGCGGCGCTTCCGAGACACGCCAGCGGTCCTTCGGACACCCGGGATGCTACGGAATGCATACGAATGACTACCCTCTGCATCGGCAGCCTCCGCCGTGGAGGCTTCCACCCACCCCGCACTGGAATACCCCCTAGGGGTATGGTGTTATGAAGAAGCACACCAACGGTGCAGAGCGATCCGACCGTCCTGGAGGAACACCATGTCCACTGCCGTCTTCACCGTCTCCGGCATGAGCTGCGGCCACTGCGAGAAGTCGGTCAGCGAGGAGCTCGGCTCCCTGCCCGGCGTCATCGAGGTCTCCGCGGACGCCAAGGCGGGGACGGTCACCGTCTCCTCCGAGCAGCCGCTGGACGACGCGGCCGTGCGCGCGGCCGTCGACGAGGCCGGCTACGAGCTGGTCGGCCGGGCCTGAGCGCCGCGGGCCGGGCCGGGTCCACCCCGGCCCGGCCACCGCGGCCCGCCGCCGCACCCCGCGCCCGTCGCCGCAGCCAGTGGTCGCACCACCCAGTGAAGGAGAACGCACCATGAGCACAGCCGTCCCCAGCGCGGGCTCCGCGGAGTCCGGCGCCACCACCCTGCCCCGCGACCGCGTGGAGCTGGCGATCGGCGGCATGACCTGCGCCTCCTGCGCGGCCCGGATCGAGAAGAAGCTCAACCGGATGGAGGGCGTCGAGGCGACGGTCAACTACGCCACCGAGAAGGCCGTGGTCAGCCACGCGCCCGGGCGTGACCGTGGACGACCTGATCGCCACCGTCGAGCGGACCGGGTACAGCGCCGCGGCCCCGCGCCCGGCGTCCCTCGGCCCCCAGCCGGTCGAACCGCCGACCGCCGGGAGCGGCGAGCCGGTCGACCCGGAGCTCGGCGGGCTGCGCCGACGCCTGATAGTCACCGCCGCGCTCGCGGTACCGGTGATCGTCCTGTCGATGGTGCCGGCCCTGCAGTTCCGGAACTGGCAGTGGCTCTGCTTCGCGCTCACCGGACCGGCCGTCTTCTACGGCGGCCTCCCGTTCCACCGCGCCGCCTGGACCAACCTCCGGCACGGCGCCGCCACCATGGACACCCTGGTGTCCATCGGCACCCTGGCCGCCTTCGGCTGGTCGACCTGGGCGCTGTTCCTCGGCACCGCCGGGATGCCCGGGATGCGGCACGGCTTCGACCTGAGCCTGTCCGCCACCGACGCCTCCGGCACTCTCTACCTGGAGACCGCGGCCGGGGTCACCGTCTTCATCCTGCTCGGCCGCTACCTGGAGGCCCGCGCCAGGCGCAGCGCCGGCTCGGCCCTGCGCGCACTGATGTCGCTCGGCGCCAAGGACGTCACCGTGCTGCGGGACGGACGCGAGGTGCGGGTACCGATCGCCGAACTGGCCGTGGGCGACCGCTTCGTGGTCCGCCCCGGCGAGAAGATCGCCACCGACGGGATCGTGGTCGAGGGCAGCTCGGCCGTCGACACCTCGCTGCTGACCGGCGAGTCCGTGCCCATCGAGATCGGCCCCGGCGACGCGGTGACCGGCGCCACCGTCAACGCCGGCGGACGGCTGGTGGTCGAGGCCACCCGGGTCGGCGCCGACACCCAGCTGGCGCGGATGGCCCGGCTGGTCGAGGAGGCACAGAACGGCAAGGCCGCCGCCCAGCGGCTGGCCGACCGGATCTCCGCCGTCTTCGTGCCCGTGGTACTGGTCATCGCCCTCGCCACGCTGGCGGTCTGGCTGCTGGTCAGCGGCAGCCCGAGCGAGGCGTTCACCGCCGCCGTCGCGGTCCTGATCATCGCCTGCCCCTGCGCCCTCGGCCTGGCGACGCCCACCGCGCTGATGGTCGGCACCGGTCGCGGGGCACAGCTGGGCATCCTGATCAAGGGCCCGGAGGTACTGGAGTCCACCCGCGCCGTCGACACGGTCGTGCTGGACAAGACCGGCACGGTGACCACCGGCCGGATGACGCTGCTGGCGGTGCACCCGGCCGAGGGCGTCACCGAGGCCGAGGCACTGCGGTTGGCCGGCGCGCTGGAGCACGCCTCCGAGCACCCGATCGCCCGGGCCATCGCCGAGGCAGCTGCCGAGGCCGAGGCCGCCGGCGGCCGACCGCTGCCGCCGGTCGAGGAGTTCCGGAACGTGCCCGGACGCGGCGTCCAGGGCGTCGTGGAGGGCCGTGCGGTGGTCGCCGGGCGCGAGCAGTTCCTCGCCGACTGGGCGCAGCACCTGCCGGCCCCGCTGGCCGCCGCCAAGACCGCCGCGGAGGCGGCGGGACGGACGGCGGTCGCGGTCGGCTGGGACGGCGCGGCCCGCGCCGTGCTGGTGGTCGCCGACGCGGTCAAGCCGACCAGCGCCGAGGCGGTCGCCCGGCTGCGGGCGCTGGGCCTGACGCCGGTGCTGCTGACCGGCGACAACCGGTCGGTCGCGCTGAGCGTCGCGGCCGAGGTCGGCATCGACGCCGACCAGGTGGTCGGCGGAGGTCCTGCCCGAGGACAAGGCGGCCGTGGTCCGGCGGCTGCAGGCCGAGGGCCGGACCGTGGCGATGGTCGGCGACGGCGTCAACGACGCCGCCGCGCTGGCCCAGGCCGACCTGGGCCTGGCCATGGGCACCGGGACCGACGCGGCCATCGAGGCCGCCGACCTGACCCTGGTCCGCGGTGACCTGCTGGGCGCGGCGGACGCGATCCGGCTCTCCCGGCGGACCCTGGCCACCATCAAGGGCAACCTGTTCTGGGCCTTCGGCTACAACGTCGCGGCGCTGCCGCTGGCGGCGCTGGGTCTGCTGAACCCGATGATCGGCGGGCGGCGCGATGGCCTTCTCCTCGGTCTTCGTGGTCAGCAACAGCCTCCGGCTGCGCCGCTTCCGCGCCGCCGCCTCGGCCTAGCGTCCGAGCAGTTCGCCGCCGTTGACGTTGAGGATCTCGCCGGTGACATAGCCGGCCTCGGGCGAGGCCAGATAGTGCACCGCCGAGGCGACGTCGTCGGGCACGCCGATCCGGCCCACCAGGGTGCGGCCGGACCGGCGGACCGCCTCGGCCTCGTCCAGCCGTCCGCCGAAGAACTCGGTGCCGGCGATGGTGCCCGGGGCGACGATGTTGGCGGTGATCCCCGAGGGACCCAGTTGGGCGGCCAGGAAGTGGTTCCAGGCGTGCAGCGCGGCCTTGGAGGCGCCGTAGGAGCCGGCCCCGCGCAGGGCGGCGATGGAGCTGATGGTGACCACCCGGCCACCCCCGGGCGCGAGCCGGTCCCGGACGCACTCGGTGAGCAGCACCGCGGTCAGCACATTGCGCTCGAAGTCGCCGCGCCAGCGGGCGAGCACCGCGTGGGCGCCGGCCCCGATCCCGATCTCGCGGCTGCCGGCGTTGTTGACCAGTACGTCTATCCGGCTGGGCAGGTCGCCGAGCAACGACTCCACCGCGTCGGGGTCGGTCAGGTCGCAGGCGATCGGGCGGACCCGGGCGCCGAGCGCGGTGGCCGCCTCGACCAGCACCTCGCGTCTGCGGCCGACGATGGTGACGTCGTCCCCGTGCTCGGCGAAGCGCCGCGCGACTGCCAGTCCGATGCCCGTACCGCCACCGGTGACGACGACGTTCCTGCCCATATCAGCCCCTTCGACTGGAGTGGGCTGATTCTTACCACGCCCTTCCGAGCGGCCCTCCGGGCGGGGCGAAAAAGCCCTGGCCAGAGGCAGGGTGTATGGAGGTCAGGGCCGGTACCGGCCGTAGCCGCACTCGCACGCGGCGGTGTGAGAGGAGGGTCACATGATGACCCCCGTAACCTTGAACACCGGTCCACGTGTTACAACACGTGGACCGGGGGAAGTGTCGGCATCGCCGTCCGCTCCCCCGGCTGGAGTTCCGGCGGACTCCACTGGTCGGCCGCCGTCGCTGGACGGCCGACAGGGCACGGCGCGCGGGTGCGGGGATGGGTTGAGCGGCCTCTCCCGGCGGAACCCGCGCGCCGTGTGCCCCCGCCCGCGCTCTGCCGCCCCCGTCTGTCCCGGTCTGTGCCCGTGCATGCCCGAGGGGCCCGGCCGCGGTGCGGCCGGGCCCCTCGGGCATCGGTGCGGCTCTCCCGGTGGAGGCGCTCCCCGGTGGGGGTCGGCGGTCAGCGGGCCTCAATCGGCACGAACTCGCGGATAACCTCGCCGGTGTAGATCTGCCGCGGGCGGCCGATCCTGTTGCTGGAGTCGGTGATCATCTCCTGCCAGTGGGCGATCCAGCCGGGCAGCCGGCCGAGCGCGAACAGCACGGTGAACATGCTGGTCGGGAAGCCCATGGCGCGGTAGATCAGGCCGGTGTAGAAGTCCACGTTGGGGTAGAGCTTGCGGGAGATGAAGTAGTCGTCCGTGAGGGCGTGCTCCTCCAGCTTCAGCGCGATGTCCAGCAGCTCGTCGGCCTTGCCCAGCTGGGCCAGGACGTCGTGGGCCGCGCCCTTGATGATCTGCGCGCGCGGGTCGAAGCTCTTGTAGACGCGGTGCCCGAAGCCCATGAGCTTCACGCCGTCTTCCTTGTTCTTCACCTTGCGGATGAAGGCGTCGACGTCGCCGCCGTCCTGCTTGATCTTGGTGAGCATCTCCAGCACGGCCTGGTTGGCGCCGCCGTGCAGGGGGCCCCAGAGGGCGTTGATGCCCGCCGAGATCGAGGCGAACAGGTTGGCCTGGGAGGAGCCCACCAGCCGGACCGTCGACGTGGAGCAGTTCTGCTCGTGGTCGGCGTGCAGGATGAGCAGCTTCTCCAGGGCGCTGACCACGACCGGGTTGAGCTCGTAGTCCTCGGCCGGCACCGCGAAGGTCATCCGCAGGAAGTTCTCGACGTAGCCGAGGTCGTTGCGCGGGTAGACGAAGGGGTGGCCCTGCGACTTCTTGAAGGCATAGGCCGCTATGGTCGGCAGCTTCGCCAGCAGCCGCACCGAGGACAGCTGGCGCTGCTCGGCGTCGAACGGGTTGTGGCTGTCCTGGTAGAACGTGGACAGCGCGCTGACCACCGAGGACAGCATCGCCATCGGGTGGGCGTCACGCGGGAAGCCCTGGTAGAAGCGCTTGACGTCCTCGTGCAGCAGCGTGTGCTGCGAGATGTCGTGCTGGAAGACGGAGAGCTGGTTGGTGTTCGGCAGCTCGCCGTTGATCAGCAGGTAGGCGGTCTCAAGGAAGGTCCCGCGCTCGGCGAGCTGCTCGATCGGGTAGCCCCGGTAGCGCAGGATGCCCTGGTCGCCGTCGATGTAGGTGATCGCGGACTTGCAGGCGGCGGTGTTTCCGAAGCCGTTGTCCAGCGTGGTCAGGCCGGTCTGGCTGAGCAGCTTCGAGATGTCGAAGCCGGCGTTGCCAACGGTGGCGTCGACCACCGGGTACTCATACTCGTTGCCCTGGTAGCCGAGTACTACAGAGTTGTCGCTCACGTCTTCCCTCACCAGCGAAATGAACCTCTTCAAGGGGTGCCCTGACTCTGTCCTACCATCCCCCATCCGAGCGGCCCAGGGGTAACCCGGGTGGCCCGAAAGAGCCGGGATCTACAAAGAAGCATCCTCCTCACCTTGGATTCCCAACAGTGCGCGATGGTTGCCGAACTCAACCGGATCGGAGCCGATGATCGAGGGCGGTATGGCGGCGACCTGCGGAAACAGCCCGTACGGCCTGCGCCAGCGCCCGTCGTGAACCGACCAGAACCACGATCTTCTTGGCCCGGGTGACCGCTGTGTAGAGCAGGTTCCGCTGCAGCATCATCCAGGCACTGGTAGTGACAGGGATCACTACGCAGGGATACTCACTGCCCTGCGAACGGTGGATGGTGACGGCATAGGCGTGGGCCAGTTCATCCAGTTCGTCGAAGTCGTAGGGGACCTCCTCGTCCTCGTCGGTGAGGACGGTCAATCGCTGCTCCTCGAGGTTGAGTCCGGTGACCACACCTACCGTTCCATTGAAGACCCCGTTCGCACCTTTGTCATAGTTGTTCCGGATCTGGGTGACCTTGTCGCCGACCCGGAAGGTCCGGCCGCCGAAGCGGCGCTCGGGGAGATCGGGGCGGGACGGGGTGACCGCGCCCTGGAGCAGCACATTGAGGTTGCCCGCCCCGGCCGGTCCACGGTGCATCGGCGCCAGCACCTGGATGTCCCGGCGCGGGTCGAGGCCGAACTTGGCCGGCAGCCGGCGGGCGACCACGTCGACCGTCAGCCCGGCGGCGAGCTCGGCGTCCTCCTCCGGGAAGAGGAAGAAGTCGGCCAGGCCGTCGGTGATCGGCGGGACGCCCTCGTTGATCCGGTGCGCGTTGCTGACCACGCCGGACTGGGCCGCCTGCCGGAAGATCCGGGTCAGCCGGACCGCCGGGACCGGGCTGTCCGGCGCCAGCAGGTCTCGCAGCACCTCGCCCGCGCCGACCGAGGGCAGCTGGTCGACGTCGCCCACCAGCAGCAGGTGCGCCCCCGGTGGGACCGCCTTGGCCAGCTTGTTCGCCAGCAGCAGGTCCAGCATCGAGGCCTCGTCCACCACCACCAGGTCGGCGTCGAGCGGCCGGTCCCGGTCATAGGCTGCGTCGCCGCCCGGCTTGAGCTCCAGCAGCCGGTGCACGGTGGAGGCCTCACAGCCGGTCAGCTCGGCCAGCCGCTTGGCCGCCCGCCCGGTGGGCGCGGCCAGCACGATCTTCGCCCCCCTGGCCTGGGCCAGGGTGACGATGGAGCGCACCGTGAAGGACTTGCCGCAGCCGGGTCCGCCGGTCAGCACCGCGACCTTGCGGGTCAGCGCCAGCCGGACCGACTGCTCCTGCTCCGGGGCGAGGTCGGCCCCGGTCCGCCCGCGGAGCCAGGTCAGCGCCCGGCCCCAGTCGACGTCGGCGAAGGCCGACAGCCGGTCCTCCGAGGTCCGCAGCAGCCGCAGCAGCTGCCCGGCCAGCGAGATCTCGGCCCGGTGGAAGGGGACCAGGTAGACCGCGGCCAGCCGCTCGCCGGCGGTGTCGGAGTCGGCGCCGCCGTGCTCGGGCGGCAGCTCCTCGCGGACCACGCCCTCCTCCGCGACCAGCTCGGCCAGGCACTCGATGACCAGGCCGACGTCGACCGCGAGCAGCTTCACCGCGTCCGAGATCAGCTGCTCCTCGGGCAGGAAGCAGTGGCCCTGGTCGGCGCTCTGCGAGAGTGCGTACTGGAGGCCGGCCTTGACCCGCTGCGGGCTGTCGTGCGGGATGCCGACGGCCTGGGCGATCCGGTCGGCGGTCAGGAAGCCGATCCCCCAGACGTCCGCCGCCAGCCGGTAGGGCTCGGTGCGGACCACCGTGATCGAGGTGTCGCCGTAGTTCTTGTAGATCCGCACGGCCAGCGAGGTGGACACGCCGACACCCTGGAGGAAGACCATGACCTCCTTGATCGCCTTCTGCTCCTCCCAGGCGGCCGCGATCAACTTCGTCCGTTTGGGCCCGAGTTTGGGGACCTCGATCAGCCGCTCCGGCTGCTGCTCGATGACGTCCAGGGTGTCGGTGCCGAAGTGCTCGACGATCCGGTCGGCCAGGCGCGGGCCGATGCCCTTGATCAGCCCGGATCCCAGGTAGCGGCGGATGCCCTGGATGGTGGCCGGCAGCACCGTGGTGTAGTTCTCGACGGTGAACTGGCGGCCGTACTGGGGGTGGCTGCCCCAGCGGCCCTGCAGCCGCAGGCTCTCTCCGGGCTGCGCGCCCAGCAGCGCGCCGACGACGGTCAGCAGGTCGTGCGCGCCGCGGCCGGTGTCGACCCGGGCGACGGTGTAGCCGGTCTCCTCGTTGGCGTAGGTGATCCGCTCCAGGACGCCGGTGACCTCGGCCAGCTGGATCTGCGGCGCACCCGGCCCGGCCGGCGTCCGCTGGTTCGCTGCCATCTCCCACCCGCTCCCACGTTGCTGCGGTCCGCTGTGGGTGCACCGTACCGCCCGGCTCCGACAGCCGCGGCGGCCCCGGGCGGCGCAGGGCACGGCCGGTGTCGGGGAAGAACGGCGGATGGGGCACTGTTGCGAGTGTCGATCGCATCTGTTCCCGCATCAGCACCCCATCGCGGAGGTCTTCCCATGAGCCTGTACGACATCCCGCTGCACACCCTGACCGGTGCCGACACCAGCCTGGCCGACTACCGGGGCCGGGCCGTGCTGGTCGTCAACGTCGCCTCCAAGTGCGGCCTGACGCCGCAGTACGCGGGCCTGGAGCGGCTCCAGCAGCAGTACGGCGAGCGCGGGCTCACCGTGCTCGGGGTGCCCTGCAACCAGTTCGCCGGGCAGGAGCCGGGCAGCGCCGAGGAGATCCAGACCTTCTGCTCGACCACCTACGGCGTCAGCTTCCCGCTGCTGGCGAAGGCCGACGTCAACGGCGCGGACCGGCACCCGCTCTACACCGAGCTGGTCCGGACCGAGGACGCCGCGGGCGAGGCCGGCGACATCACCTGGAACTTCGAGAAGTTCCTGCTGTCGCCCGAGGGCGAGGTCGTCGGCCGGTTCCGGCCGCGCACCGAGCCGGAGTCCGCAGAGGTCGTCGCCGCGATCGAGGCGCAGCTGCCGAACTGACCGGAGCGCACCGCCTGTACCGTGCACCGGCCCGAGCCCTAGGCTGAGGATCATGACTGACCTCAGCTTCCGTCGGGCCGGCATTGCGGACCTGCCCGCGATCGTGGCCATGCTCGCGGACGACGAACTAGGCGCCCAGCGCGAGTCCCGCAACGACCTGGCACCGTATCTGGCGGCCTTCGAACGGATAGACCGCGATCCCGGCCAGCACCTGCTGGTCGCGGATCGCGGCATCGAGGTCGTCGGCACCCTGCAGCTGTCGGTGATACCCGGCCTGTCCCGGCGCGGCGCCACCCGCACCATCATCGAGGCGGTGCGGGTCCGGGCCTCCGAGCGCGGCACCGGACTGGGCAGCCTGCTGATCGAGTACGCCGTCGAGGAGTCCCGCCGGCTCGGCGCCGACCTGGTCCAGCTGACCTCGGACGCGAGCCGGGCCGATGCCCACCGCTTCTACGAGCGGATGGGTTTCGTCGGCTCCCACGTCGGCTTCAAGCTCGCACTGGACTGACCCCGGCAGTTCGAGGCCGATATCCTGGATCCTCCCACCGAACCAGGAGCCCCGAGTGACCGTCGATGTCCCCGCCGAGGTGGAGCTGGCGGACGCCGTCATGCGCGCGAGCAAGCGGATGCGCCGCGGCACGTTCCATCGGCTCTCTCCCTACGGGATCACGCCCTCGCAGGGGCGGGCCCTGGACGTGCTGGCCCGGGACCCGCAGCACAGCGGCCGGATCCGGCTGAACCAGCTGGCGGACCGGCTGCACATCGCCCCGCGCTCGGTGACCACCGTCGTCGACGCGCTGGAGGCGGCCGGCCTGGTGGCCCGGGTCCAGGACCCGGAGGACCGCCGGGCGATCCTGCTCCAGCTCACCGAGGCCGGCGACCGGATGGTCGAGGAGATCAGCCGGGTCCGCCAGGAGGTCGCCGAGGAGTACTTCGGCGCCATCGCGCCCGAGCAGCGGAGCAGCCTGCTCCAGTTGCTGCGGACCGTGGACGAGGCGTACGAACAGGCCCATCCGCACCACGGGCACCAGCACGGCCAGCAGCAGGCCGAGCAGGCGTAGCACCGTCACCCGCATGCCCTCGGCCGGTGGCGGCACGCCCGAGCGCCCGCGAGCATCGCTCCATATGACGCACCGTTCGCCGTGCCGCCGACTGCACCCACGCCTCCTGACGGTCCGTCCGGGAACCGCCGCGCTGCGTCGGCGGCTGTCGGCGCCGGCTCTGGTCCTGGCCCTGGCTGTGCTCCTGACTCTGGTCCTGGCCCCGGCCGCCGCCCCCGCCGCCGCACTCGCGCCGACGCTGCTGCCGGGGGCCACCGCCTTCCTCGGCGCCCCCAGGATCGGCGCCGTCTTCGCCACCGTGAACGGCAGGCCGAACGGCCACTTCTGCACCGCCTCGGTCGTCGACAGCCCCGCCCGCGACCTGCTGGTCACCGCCGCGCACTGCGTCGTCGCCCCGGGCAGCGGCCGGGCCCGCGACGGCCTGGTCTTCGTCCCCGGCTACCACTCCGGCCGGCAGCCCTACGGGCGCTGGCGGGTGCGGGCGGCGGCGGTGGACATCCGCTGGGCACAGCACGGCGACCCCGACTACGACGTGGCCTTCCTGAAGACGGTCCCGGTCACCGGCGCCCGCCGGGTGCAGGACGCCGTCGGCGCCGAGGCCATCGCTTTCAACACGCCGCGCCGGGTCGGGGCCGTGGCCGTCGGCTACCCGGACCGCGCCGAGGCCCCGGTCCGCTGCCGCAGCAGCCTGCACGAGTTCAGCAGCGGCCAGTCGGAGTTCGACTGCCCGGGGCTGCCCAACGGGACCAGCGGCGGGCCGCTGCTGGCCGGCGGCGACCCGGCCGGCACCGGGCGCGGCACCGTCGTCGGCGTCATCGGCGGCTACCAGCGGGGCGGCCTGAGCCCGGATGTCTCGTACACGCCGTACTTCGGCGCCGGGATCGCACGGGTCTACCGGAAGGCGCTGGCCCTGGGCTGACCCGGCGCTGGTTAGGCTGGGCGGCATGATGGACCTCGGACGTCTGCGGGCGCTGCACGCCGTCGCGGTGCACGGCTCGGTGGGCCGGGCCGCCGCGGCACTCGGCTACACCCCGTCCGCGATCTCCCAGCAGATCACCAAGCTGGAGCGGGAGACCCGGACGCTGCTGCTGGAGAAGCGCGGCCGGGGGGTCGTGCTGACCGATGCCGCCCGGGAGCTGGCGGGCGCGGCGGAGCAGGTGCTGGCCCTGGTGGAGTCGGCGGAGGTGGCGCTGGAGGAGCGCCGGGGACAGGTCTCCGGACGGCTGGTCGTGGCCGCCTTCGCGACCGCCGCGCGCGGGCTGATGCCCTCCGTCCTGGCCGACCTGACGGCCCGCTACCCGGAGCTGGAGCTCCGGCTGCTGGAGAGCGACCCGTACCTGATGGCCGAGCTCGTCGGCCGCGGCGAGGTCGACCTCGCGGTGGTGCAGGACTGGCCGAACACCCCGCTCCCGGTGCCGGAGGGGGTCGCCCGGCTCGCGCTGGGCGAGGACCCGGTGGACGTGCTGCTGCCGGCCGGGCACCCGCTGGCCGCGCTCCCCGAACTGACCGTGGCGGACCTGGCCGGCCAGCACTGGATCAGCGTCCCGCCGGGCAACATCTGCCACGACTGGCTGGTGCGGACCATGCGCGAGGCCGGCGAGGAGCCGGACGTCCGCTTCCAGGTCGGCGAGTTCGAGACCCAGATCGCGCTGATCGCGGCCGGGCTCGGCGCCGGGCTGGTGCCCCGGCTGGGCCGGGGGACGCTGCCGGAGGGGGTGGTCGCCCGGTCCGTCCGGCCCGAGCCGACCCGGCGGGTGTTCGCGCTCTGGCGGGAGCAGGCGACCCGGCGGCCGGCCATCGCCGCCGCGCTGGAGACCCTGCGGGCGCACTGGCCGCAGCGGGAGTCGGCACCCGATCCGGCCCCCGGCCTCAGCTCGCCAGGCCGATGACCAGCCACATGAAGCCGGTGCCGGCCAGCGTGCAGAGCAGCGTGGAGCGGGAGGGGTGCGGGCTGTGCGCCTCGGGCAGGATGTCCGAGGTCGCCAGGTACATCAGGAACCCGGCGAAGAAGCCCAGGTAGAGCCCGACCAGGTGCTCCGGGATGGTGAACAGCAGGGTGATCCCGGCCCCGAGGACCGGCGCCGCCGCGTCGCAGCCGAGCAGCACCATGGCCCGGCGCCGGTCGTTCCCGTAGAGCCGGGTGATCGTGTAGGTGTTGAAGCCGTCGGCGAAGTCGTGCGAGATGACCGCGATGGCGACCACCGCCCCGAACCGGTCGCCGACCTGGAAGGCCGCGCCGATCGCGAAGCCGTCCATGACGCTGTGCAGACAGAGCGCGGCGGCCGCCGCCAGCCCCAGGTTCTCGCTGCGCCCATGGACGTGACCGCCGTGACCGCCGGAACCGTGTGCGTGGCCGTGCCCGGGTATCGACAGATGCGGCGGGCCGGTGTGCCGGTGCTCCGCGTACTCGGACTCGTGCGCCCGGTGGATGGCGACCGAGCGCTCCACGACATGCAGCACCAGGAAGCCCAGGACGAACATCAGCAGCCCCTCCGGCACCCCGAACAGGTCCTCGGACGCAGCGTGCAGGGCCTCCGGCAGCAGGTCGAAGCCGACCACGCCGAGCATCAGCCCGGCGGCCAGCCCGAGGACCAGGTGCCGCCGGTCGCCGACCCGGCCCGCGACCAGACCGCCGACCAGTGTCATCAGGAAGGCCCCGAGGGCCACGAACACCGGCATCAGGCCACCCCCGCGCTCACGAAGAAGGGCTCTCACGGAAGAAGGGCTCGCACGAAGAAGGACGGCGGCGTCCTGCCCAGCCGCCGCCGTCCTCCGTGTGGGGCCGAACCCGTGCCCTCGACTCCATCGTGACCGGTGCCGCGCACCCCCGCCCGTCGGAATGCTCCGGACGGGGCGTCAGCCGCTGCGGTCGGGTCAGCCGCTGCAGTCAGCCGCTGGGGTCAGCCGCCGAGGTCCGCGCCGAGGTGGGCCCGGATCAGGGCGCGGAGCTCGCCGCCGTCGATCAGCTTGAGCTCGGGCAGCGAGGCGGCGGCGATCACCGCGTCCGGGTGGAAGCTGCCGGTGGTCGCCCAGATGCCGCGCTCGGCGGCCTCCTCCACCACCACCTCGGCGACATTGCGCACCACCTCGGCGCTCACCACCTGCGGCCGGCGGGCCGCGCAGACCACGTACGGGACCTCGGCGAAGCGCCGGCCGTCGCCGTGGCCGAGCGCGAGCAGCCCGTCCCGGCCCTGCAGCCGGGTCTCCCACTCGTCCAGGCCCAGGTGTTCGAACAGGTCGGCGATAAGCGCGGCGAACTCGGTGGGCGAGAGCTCCTCGGGCGCGGGCGGACCGGCACAGCCGGCCGCGTAGGGCTCGACCGGCTCCGGCACGAACGGGTCGCCGGTCAGCCGGCACGGGAGTTGCAGCAGCCGCTCGACCGAGGCTCCGTGGTCGCCGGGCAGCAGTGAACTGGCGTACAGGTCGCCGCGCCTGGCGTCGATGCTGACCACGCAGGTCTCCCCGGCCTCGGCGGTCACCGCCCGGCCGTTCAGCACGATCCCGTCGAGCCGCGACTCGGTGTCGGCGGCCAGGATCGCGTCCAGCGCACGCAGCACCAGCCGGGCGACGAGCTGCAGGTAGCGGGCGCGGAAGTGCTCCACCGGGCGCGGGACCGGCTCGACCCCGCCGTTCAGCACCACGCGGAACTCCAGCGCCGGCGGGACCACCGCCGTGCTCGGCAGTACCAGCTCCACCACCGCGGTCCGGGTCAGCGCGCGGTAGGAGACCCGCGCCGGGACCTCCAGGCCCGGCAGCCGACCGGCCGCAGCGAGCGCGCGCTCCAGCACCGACTCGACGGCGGCCGGCTCGCCCCGTTCATAGGCCGCGCGGTAGTCGCCGAGGCGCTCGTTGTACTCGCGTACGGTGCGGGAGCGCCGCTGCTCCTCGCGCTCGTGGGCGAGCCGCGCCTCCTCCGCCTGGCGGCGCAACTCCTTCTCGTTGTCCCGGTATTCACGCAGCGCCCGCTGGTGCTCCAGCCTGGCCGTCGCGAGCTGCTGCTGGTAGGCCCCGCTGAGCAGCGGCTTGCCGGGGGCGGCGGACGGGGCCTGGCCCGGGTCCGGCGCATAGTCGAGCCAGCGCGGCGGCTCGACCAGGGCCTCGGCCGGCAGCGGCCTGGGCTCGTAACTCCGGTGCAGGGCGTCGAAGTCCACGGCGGGCGACGGCTCGGCGGCGAGCCCGAGCAGCTCCTCCAGACGCTGCTCCGCCTCCTGGGCCACCTCGGTGTACTGCCGTGCGAGGTGGGCCCGGCCACCACCCGCTGTCATCCTGGCCCCCCGTCACCTGATCGCTTCAGAAGGCAAGCATCTCATCAGTGGGGGCTTTCCTTCGCCCCATCAGCCCATCGAAGTGGTCCTGCTGACTGCTCCGACTGCCCGAGGGACGACACGCCCAAACCGGACGGAGTCCGGAGCATCGGGCGGCAGTCGGGGAACCGCATCGGGAACGGTCGGTGAACACTCCTGCCGAGCCCTCCCGCAGCCGTCCCGGCCGCGTCAGGATCGCGCCGAACGTTCACATGGCTTCGCAGCACCCATCCATCTCGAAGGGTTCCCCATGTCTCGTCGTCGTATCGCGACGGCCGCGGCAGTCGGCGTGGTAGCACTCGCCTCCATCGCAGCCGCCTCCAGCACCGCCCTTGCCACTACGGTCCAGCCCGCCAACAAGCACGAGCACGGGCACAACACCCTCTCGTACACGGTCGCCACCCCCGTGGTCGACAAGATCAAGGGCGGCCCCTGGACCCTGTCCCAGGGCGATGCCTCGGTCGGCGGCTCGACCATCACCGTCGACGGCGTCACCTACCCGAACGCGGCGGTCGACCCCTCCGGCACCGGCGCGGTCCCCGCGCAGAGCGGCGTCACCGGCACGCCGAGCCCGCTCACCGGCTACTGCTCCGTCAGCAACGGTGCCAACCCGTCCTCCGGCACGGTGCTGCGCCAGCCGAAGCACACCACGCTCGCCATGCAGCCGTACTACTTCCCCTTCGTGACCAGCAGCGACGGCGGCAAGACGCTCACCGGCTACTTCGACTACCGGCCGAAGGACACGGACGAGGCGGTCGTCTCGGCCATCTCGCACCGACCACGGCAAGACCTGGACCTACACCGGCGAGGCGCTGGAGCAGAACCCCGGCCTGTGCGCGGACGGCAACACCGACGACGACGGCCAGGGCCACGCCTTCGTGATGACCGTGCCCGGCTACGGCGGCAACGGCCAGGCCGGCAGCGGCAAGTCGGCGCAGATCCTCTACACCCTGAGCCGTCCGAGCGGCGACGCGCTCGGCATCCACCTGATCGTCCACAAGCTCACCCCCAAGGGTGACGACCCGCTGGCCGGTCTGCCCGCCAGCGAGCCGGTCGGCGAGGGCGGCAGCACCACCGCGACCGCCGCCGTCACCGTCCCGGCCGGCCCGCTCGGCAACGGCGTGACCGTCAACGTCGGCTCGACCAACAACTTCGAGCAGCCCGGACACTTCAACGTCGACGGCCACGTCGTCGACTGCAACGACGACAACGCGACCGCGACCGCCTTCACCGGCTGCACCACCCGCGACGGCGCCGGCGTGACCATCGCGGCCGGCGACGCCGTGACCGCCGACTCGATCATCCCGGCCGGCGACCAGCAGACCTCCGGCCTGATCGCCCCCGACGGCATCATCAGCACCCTGCCGCACTACCAGGCCGCCCCCAAGGGCAGCGTCGCGGTGCTCTACACCGAGAAGATCACCAACTACTACATCCCGACCACCACGACCGCCGCGGTGACGCTCCCCGCCGCGACCGTCCCGGTGGCCTCCACCTCGGCGCTGCCGCTGACCAACGGCTCGATCACGGTCAGCCTCGGCACCGCGGCCGGCATCGTCCAGACCACCTGCACCGGCGAGACCGCAACCAGCCTCACCGGCTGC
This sequence comes from uncultured Actinomycetota bacterium, assembly GCA_963743515.1. GTDB lineage: Bacteria > Actinomycetota > Actinomycetes > Streptomycetales > Streptomycetaceae > Streptacidiphilus. The sequence continues at coordinate 253,028 of CAVUQN010000013.1, read as the reverse complement.
ACCGGCGGCACCGGCGCGGTGGCCAAGGGCAGCGACGTCGGCGCCCCCGGCGCGGCGGTCGTCCCCTACGCCACGCTCGCACTGACCGGCGAGGGCAAGAACAAGCCGAAGACCCTGTTCGGCAACAACGAGGACCTCGACGATCGTCCGGGTCGCCTACACCTACGACGGCCTCCACTTCACCGACCTCGGCCCGATCTCCGGTCTGAACGACCCGAACACCAACAGCACCACCGAGCTCCGCTGGGTCGGCTCGCGCGGCACCGTCATCACCAACCCCGACGGCACCTACGGCCTGTTCCTCTCCGGTGCCTACGCGGCGGACGGCGACAGCGACGCCTTCAACCAGATCTTCTACTCCTCCTCCAAGGACGGGGTGAACTGGAGCGCGCCGCAGAAGCTGCTCGGCACCGACTACACCTTCTCCGCGCTGGCGAACCAGGCCGCGAACGGCGGCCCGCTGGCGGTCAGCGGCTACTACTCGGGCCGCGTCTACGACCCGACCGTGGTGCAGAACAGCAACGGCACCCTGACCATGGTCTTCGCCGGCTACTGCACCCCGAAGCCGCTGCCGAGCACCGGCGACGTCCTGGGCACCGACCCGAGCGACCTGTTCACCGTCCCGGCCGCCGAGGCCGCCGACTACCGCACCATCCTGAGCGTCACCCTCCGCCCGTTCTGGAGCAAGTGACTGCCCGCCGTGCTTGACGGCTCCCGCTGAGTGCGCCACCCGTCGAGGGCGGTCCGGACCCCTGGTCCGGACCGCCCTCCTCGTCGTCCGGCGTAGCGCCGCCCCGGGTTGGGTAAGTCGGAGGGCAGGTGGCTCGGAGGGCAACGGCCGGCGACAGGCGGGGGTGACGCGGTGATCGGGGACATGTGGGTCCGGGTGGCCCTGCTGGACCGGCCCGGATACCTCAGCAGCGGCCGGTCCGTCACCGTGGCCGAGCCGCAGCTCTACGCCCTGGCCGACGAGGACGACAGCAGCGGCGGGGTGCGGATCCCGCTGGACCGGGCCGAATGGGACGCCTGGCGGGCCGCCGCCCGGCGCTACCGGCTGGTGCTGGAGGGCGCCGCCGCCGAGCTCCAGGCCGCCGAACGGCGCAGCCGCCGTGCGGCCTCGCGGACCCAGTCCGGCGCCCGCCGCCGGGCCGCGGTCGCGGCGGAGGCGGCGTTCACCGAGGCCGCCGAGCGCTACCCGGTCCGGGTGCGGGCGGCCTCGGACGCCTACTGGCCGATCCACTGCGAGATCCAGCGCCGGGTGGAGGCCCAGGCCGGGGCGCAGCGCTGGACCGAGATCCTGGCCCGGTTCGACGGCGCCGAGCAGGAGCGGCTGTGGGGCCTGGGCCTGGTCGAGAGCGGAGCGGCCTGCTGCGAGGTCCACGTCTTCCGCTGGGACGTGCCGACCACGCTGCCGGATCAGGTGGTCTGCTCGGAGCGGCAGTTGACCGCGATGGAGCTGGACCGGGCGCTGCTGTCGCTGCGGGCCGAGTGGCGGGTGCGGCAGGTCCACTGGGCGGCCGAGGCCCGGGCCGCGGTGGAGCGGGAGACCGGCGGGGTGCCGTTCGAGCTGTGGTGGCGGGCGGCGACGACCCGGACCGACGCCCAGGAGAAGGTGATCTCCCCGCGTTCGTCGACCGGCCCCGGCGGCCCCTCCCGGCCGCACCGCTCCGGCCGCCGCCAGGAGGTGCTGCAACTCCCGGACGGCGACGGGGAGCCACTGCTCTAGTCCCCGAGGACGCCCTGGACGGCGCTGCGCGACGCGCGGGCCGCCGCGACGTAGGCGCGCACCAGCGGCCGGTTGTCGTCCGCCCGCCAGGCCAGCGCGAAGCGGGACGGCGAGAGCCCCCGGACCGGTAGGGCGACCACCCCGCCCCTGGTCAGCAACGGGGCGTTGCCGGCCCCCAGCAGGCACACCCCCTGTCCGGCCACCAGCGCCTCGTAGGTCTCCTCGATGCCGCTGACCTCGGCCCCGATCAGCGGCGCGGCCTGCGTCCCGCGCTCCTCGACGGCCAGCCAGTAGTCCCGCAGCACGCCTGCGCTCCCGGGCAGCGCCAGGAACGGCTCGTCCAGCAGCTCGCCGAGGTCCACCGCCGTGCGCGCGGCCAGCGGATGCCCGGTCGGCAGGGCCACCAGCCTCGGCTCCTCCGCGACCACCAGCCAGCGCAGCGACTCCCCGGCGGGCTGCGGCAGCCAGAGGAACGCCACGTCGCAGGAGCCGTCGACGAGCCCGGCGCTGGGATCGCTCCAGTCGACCTGCCGCAGCACCAGTTGCGCCTCCGGGTGCGCCGCGCCGAAGCGGGAGCGGATCGCCGGCAGCATCCCGCCCCGCCCCGGGCTGGTGCTCATGCCGACCACCAGCCGGCGCTGCCCGACGGCCTTCGCCGCCGCCACCGCCTGCTGCGCCTCCGTCCACTGCTCCAGCACCCGCAGGGCGTGCGGCAGCAGCGCCTCGCCGACCCGGGTCAACCGCACCTCCCGGCCGTCCCGTTCGAACAGTGATGCACCCAGGTTCCGTTCCAGTACCCGGATCTGACGACTCAGCGTGGGCTGCGAGACGAACAGCTGCTCGGCCGCCCTGGTGAAGTGCAACTCGCTTGCCACTGCGGCGAAGTAGCGGAGATCTCGACCATGGACATCCATAGCACATGGCTATCACAGAAGATCTTGGACGGGCCAATGTCCGCCGCACAGACTGGAACCCGGCAAGCAACAGCGGCCACCACACCGAAGTACCTGACAGGGAGCGGCAATGAACAAGGTTTGGCTGATCACCGGCGCCAACAGCGGCTTCGGCCGGGCGATCACCGAGGCCGCGGTCGCGGCCGGCGACGTCGTGGTCGCCGCCGCGCGACGCACCGAGACCCTCGCCGACCTGGTCGCGGCCCACCCGGACCAGGTCGAGGCGGTGCAGCTGGACGTCACCGACCAGGCCCGGATCGAGGCCGTGGTGGCCGATGTGACGGGACGTCACGGTCGGATCGACGTCCTGGTCAACAACGCCGGACGCACCCACGTCGGGGCGGCCGAGGAGACCTCCGACGCCGAGCTGCGCTCGCTGTTCGAGGTGCACCTGTTCGGGCCGGCGGCCCTGGTCCGGGCCGTGCTCCCGGCCATGCGCCGCAACCGCTCGGGCGCGATCGTGCAGCTCAGCAGCATGGGCGGGCAGATGTCCTTCGCCGGCTTCTCCGCCTACAGCGCCACCAAGTTCGCGCTGGAGGGCCTGTCCGAGGCGCTCGCGGCCGAGGTCAACCCGCTCGGCATCAAGGTGCTGGTGGTGGAGCCGGGCGCGTTCCGCACCGGGCTGATGGGCAACCGGAGCACCAGCGCGGAGATCGACGACTACGCCGCCACCGTCGGCCCGACCCGTGCCATGGCCGACGCCGGCGACGGCGGCCAGCCCGGCGACCCGGCGAAGGCCGCAGCCGCGATCCTGGCCGCCCTCGACGCCGAGCACACCCCGCTGCACCTGCCGCTGGGCGGCGACGCGGTCGACGCCGTCCTCGGCCACCTCGACACGGTCCGGGCCGAGGTGACGGCCTGGGAGAAGACGGCCCGCGACACCACCTTCGGCTGAACCGTACCCGTCCCGTCCCGTCCACCCGGCCCAACGCCCCGCGCCCGGGGCCGGGGGGCGTGATAGACCGACAGCAGGGGTCGGCCATCCGGCGTTCACAGCGGACACCGGAACGGGACACGGAACGGGAACGGAACGAGGACAGCGGATGGTCACCTACGCCGACATGCTCACCCTGAAGCCGCTGGGGGATCCGCTCGCGGACCGGGTCGCGGCGGAGCTGCTCGACACCGGGCAGCTCAGCGACGTCGACGCACTGCTGCGGACCGTCGCCGCGATCGACCACGACGTCCCCGGCAACGCCCCGCCGCCGCTGCGGGACTACCTGGAGGAGACCCGGGCGTTCCCGCAGTGGACCGACCCGGACCGGGTGGCCCACATCTCCGCCTTCTATGCGAAGCACCGGAAGCCGGCCGACACCGTGCTCTGCACCACCGGGCTGGTCGGCTCCTACCTGTCGCCGGTGGGAGCGAGGACCCTGTACTCCACCCACCGGCCGGACCGGCCGCACCGAAAGCTGGCGCAGTCGACCGGACTGTTCCTCGGCATGGGCGAGCCGGACGCCTTCACCCCCCGCTCCCGGCTGATCCCCGTCTGCCAGAAGGTCCGCCTGGTCCACGCCGCGACCCGGCAGCTGCACGCCCGCTCGGGCCAGTGGAACACCGCGCGGGACGGGATGCCGGTCTCGGTGCTCCACACCTACAGCGCGGCCCTGATGTACTCGATCGCCGTGCTGGACGGCCTGCAACAGCTCGGCGTGCAGGTCAGCCCGGTCGAGGAGGACGGCTACTACTACGCCTGGCGGCTGGTCGGGCACTGGCTCGGCCTGCCCGACCGGCCGGTGCCGCTGCCGGAGGGCGTCGGCGAGGCCCGGACGCTGTGGCACGAGGCCAGGGACGCGGGCGAATGGGCGCCGAGCGAGGAGGGCGTGCTACTGACCCGGAGCTGCACCGAGCTCTACGATTCCTACCTCCCACCGGGGCTGAAGGGCGTCGTGCCGGCCCTGCTGCGGCAGACGCTGACCGACAGGTTCGCCGACATGGTCGGGCTCCCGCACTCCGCCCACCGGCGCGGCATGCAGCCGGCCGGGTCCGTGGAGGAGCGGCTGCACCACCACTCCTCCACCGGCAGCAGCCACCGCCGGCTCCACCACCACCGGGACCAGCAGCTCCTGGAGGCGCTGGGCCATGTCGCGAAGAAGGTCGGCCGCGGCCCGGAAGGCCCTCACGAGGACACCGGGCCGCGGCCGACGCCGACCGGGCAGCACTGAACTAGCGTGCGTGTAGGATCCGCGACTTCGTGCGCACTGGTTCCTGCGGAAACGCAGGATTCCGGGCTTGGTGCGCACTCGCCGTGTCGGCTTGACCTGCGCAATCGCGAGGCCGAAGCATAGGAGCTGCTCACCATGAGTGAGGACCGAGCGGGCAGCCCTCAGACTCGAACAAGCCATGCGCGCCCGCAAAGAAGACTTCCAGACCGCCGCCCGCGCAACGTCAGCGCGCACGCTGCCGACGGAATGTACAACTCGATCGGGTCCGCCCACAGTGCGTCTCTTCGAGGGAGGCTTGCTCGGGCGGGTGCGGTGCATGGTCACGATGGGCGGTGTTGTGCGGGGTTGACGCCGTCGATGTCGACGAGGAGGTGTCGGGGGCCGCGCAGGATCGGACTCGCGCGGTAGGGCGGTGGGTCGGCGACGAGTCGGGGGTTCTTCAGCCGGCGTGCGAGCTCGGTGAGGGCGATCTGCGTCTCGGGACGGGCCAACGGAGCGCCGAAGCAGTAGTGGACGCCGCCGCCGAAGCCCAGGTGCTCGTTGTGCTCGCGGTCGGGGTCGAAGCGGTCGGGGTCCGGAACGAAGTCCGGGTCGCGGCTGCCGGCAGCCAGCACGAGTGTGACGGGTGAGCCCTTGGGGATGGTGGTGCCGGCGACCTCGATGTCATCGAGGGTGTTCCGGTTGTTGGCCAGAAACTGCACCGGTGGCTCGTAGCGCAGGAGTTCCTCGACCACCCGGGCAGCCAGATCGGGTTCGTCGCCGCCGCGTAGCCGGTCGAGCACATCGGGGTGCCGCAAGAGGGTGAGCATGCCGTTGGTGATGAGGTTGACGGTCGTCTCGTGGCCGGCGACGAGCAGCAGGGCAGCGTTACTCAGTACCTCTTCGGGTGACATCGGTACCTCGTCACCGTCGCCGCCGAGGAGCCCGGAGAGCAGGTCGTCGCCCAACTGGCCGTGGCGGGAGTCGAGGAGCTCGGCGAAGTACTGCCCGAGGTCGGCGGTGGCTTTGTCGCGTCGGCGCTGCCGCTCCGCGATCCCTCCGGTGGTCGGGTCGTTGGCCTTGATGACCGCGTCGGACATTGCCTGGAATCGCGGTTCGTCCTGGCGGGGCACTCCCAGCAGTCGGCAGATCACCGTGACCGGGAACGGATAGGCGAAGTCGTCGACGATGTCGACTCGGATCGTGCCCGACCCGTCCGTGCCCGCGAAATCGTCGATCTCGCTGGTGACGATCTCGATCAAGTCGGGAATCATGTGGTCGATGCGATCGGGGCGGTGGGGCGGGCCGAAGTTTCGTGTCAGCAGGCGCCGGACTCGGTCGTGCTTCGGCGGGTCGATCTGGATGAAGTTGGGCGGGAGCGTGGGAGGGCCCTCTTCGGGTGCTTGCGTCGGCGTGTCGGCGTCCAGCTCGGGGAGGTTGCGCAGATCCGAGCTGAGCCGCGGGTCGTGGAGCAGGGCGACGATCTCCCGGTAGGTGCTCACGACATAGCTCCCGTCCTCCTCCCGCACCACGGGTGTCTTGCGCAGCTCGGCGTAGAGCGGGTAGGGGTCGGCGCGATGGGAATAGTCGAGGATCTGCTGCCAGATACTGGTCTGGGGCATGGTGGGTGTCCTCCGCGACTCGGGGATCTGGACGTGGGGCGGCTGCGGGCAGGGATCACAGGTACGTTCTGCGGACCAGGGTGGCCCGCCGTTCGCTGGGTTTGTGGCCGGTCACCATGACGGTGGCGTGAGGGGTGGGCTGGTCCGGGATCCCGGCCGGCACCGGGCGCCCGTCTCCGGGCTGGTCGACGGTGCGGAAGGCGGGCGGGAACGGCGCCGCCCGGTCGATCAACCCCTCATAGAACTCCAGCCACTTGGACTGGTTGAAGGCGACCGCCGCGGTGATGCGCCCGCAGTAGCCGTAGACAGCGACGAACCGGCGCTGGGCCACCGATCCCTGGGCGATGACGACCTGGTCGGCATAGGTCGGGACGCCCACGGACTTGATCTCGGTACCGAACTGGGTGGACCAGAACTCCGGTAGCGCCAGGTGCGGCCACCGCTCGCCCTGGGCACTGACCATGTTGTGTGCGGCGATCCCCGCCTGGGCGACCGCGTTGCCCCAGTGCTCGAGGGCCAGATACTGGTAGTCGTAGACGGGGTGGGGGCAGCGGGCCACGTCACCGGCGACGAACACATCGTCGGAAACGACGCCGTTGACATCGACAGCGCGGCACCCCGCATCGCAGGCCACCCCCCAGTCCCCTGCCGCCAGCCCCGAGCCTTCCAGCCATTCGACGTTGCGGATGCTGCCGAGCGCAGCCACCGCCACATCGACGTCCAGGACGCTCCCGTCGGACAGCCGGGCCCGCCGCAGCCGCCCGCTCCCATCCCCCTCCAACGCCTCGACCTGAACGCCGCACCGCAGGTCGACCCCGTGGTCACGGTGCATCTGCGCCGCGACACCGCCGATCACCGCGCCCAGCGCCCCGACCAGCGGGGTCAGGCCCCGCTCGGTGACCGTCACCGGCACGTCCAGCTCACGGCAGGCGGAGGCGACCTCACAGCCAGTGAACCCGCCACCGATAACCAGCACCCGGCCCGGACCGGCATTCAGCCGTCGCCGCAGCCTTTCCGCGTCGTCAGGGGTGCGCAGCACGAACAGCCCGTCGAGCCCGGCCTCTGCCTCGTTCGGCCACGGGCGGGCGCGCACCCCGGTGGCGATGAGCAACCGGTCGAATCCCACCTTCTCGCCGTCGGCCAGAACCACCTGCTTGCCGCCCAGGTCAAGACCTCTGGCCGCGACCCCCAGCCGCCAGTGCACGTCGAGCTCATCGCTGCGGGGAAGCGCGGTCCGCCGCGCGTCAGCCTGGCCCATAAGGACCTGCTTGGACAACGGCGGCCGATCATAAGGGGGGTCAGGCTCCTCCCCGATCACGGTCAGCGAGCCAGTGAAGCCCTCCCGGCGCAGCGTCCAACCGGCCCGCAGCCCAGCCAAGGACGCCCCGACAATGACAATACGTCCGGTGCGCCTGAACGCCTCCTCCGCGCCTTGGGCGGCCACCTGCGGCCCGGGCCCGGACTGCCGCTTCCGGGCGTCCTCCCGGTCGAGGAAGATGGCCTGCACCGGGCAGGCCGCCGCGGCCCGCTCGATCTTCTCCCGCTGCGCGTCGTCCGGATCGGGGTCGTACAGCAGCGCCTCGTCCCCCCGTATCGCGAACACATCCGGCGCGGCGAAGGCGCACTGTGCGTATCCCTGGCATCGCGTGAGATCAACGACGATCTTCATGTGGACGCCCCTTCCGAACCCTGAGGGTCGGCCGTTTCGTCACACCCCAAACGCGGACGTCGTCAACGCCCGCTCTTTCAGTGGAGCACGGCACGGTGAGGACCGCATCCCGCCGCAGACTGGCAATTACGTTCCGGAGTCATTGCGCACCGAATCCCGGATTTGCGCATCCAGTGCGCATCGACTGCCGACATTGCGCATCGAGACGCGGACCCTACAGCACGGCGGCGGACTCCTCCTCGCCGGCGAAGGCCCGCCACAGCCGGGCGTAGGCGCCGTCCAGCTCCAGCAGTTCGTCGTGCGGGCCGTCCTCGACGATCCGGCCGTGGTCCAGCACCACGACCCGGTCGGCACGGGCGGCGGTGGTGAGCCGGTGGGCGATCACCACGGTCGTCCGACGGTCGCCGCCGCGCTGCGACAGCCGGTCGGCGGCGCGGTTCACCGCCGCCTCCGTGGCCAGGTCGAGGGCGGCGGTGGCCTCGTCCAGCAGCAGGATGTCGGGGTCGACCAGCTCCGCCCGGGCCAGGGCGATCAGCTGGCGCTGGCCGGCCGAGAGGTTGCGTCCCCGCTCGCTCACCCGGTGCAGGTAGCCGCCGTCGAGACCGGCGATCATGTCGTGTGCCCCGACCGCCCGGGCCGCGCCCTCGACCTCGGCGTCGGAGGCGTCCTCGCGGCCGTAGGCGATGGCGTCCCGGACCGTGCCGGCGAACAGGTACGCCTCCTGCGGGACCACGCCGAGCCGGTGCCGGTACTCGGCCAGGTCGAGTTCGCGCAGGTCCATCCCGTCGACCCGGACCGCGCCGCCGGTCACGTCGTAGAACCGGGCGAGCAGCTTCACCAGCGTCGACTTGCCCGCGCCGGTCTCGCCGACCAGGGCCACCGTCTGCCCGGCGGGGATCCGCAGGTTGATGCCGGTGATCACCTCCGGCTTGCGGGCCGACTCGGCCGCTTCGGCCTCGTCCCTGGCCGCCTTCGCGGCAGCGCCCTTCTCGACGGCGTTGTTCTTGGCGATCGCGCTGTGGGTGACCGCGTTGTAGGCGAAGTGGACGTCGTCGAACTGGATGTCCCCGCGCAGTCGGCCGACCGGCTGCGGCTCGGCCGCCTCCGGGGTCGACGTGGGCGTGCGCAGCAGGTCGCGGATCCGGCTGAGGCCGACCACGGCCTGCTGGTAGCCGTCGAAGACCTGCGAGAGCTGCTGCACCGGGGAGAAGAACAGGTCGATGTAGAGCAGGTAGGCGACCAGCGCACCGGTGGTGAAAGTCCCGGCGTCGACCCGGTGCGCGCCGACGATCAGCACCAGCGCGGCCGCGACGCTGGAGAGGAACTGCACGAAGGGGAAGTAGAGCGATATGTAGAGCTGCGCCCGGATCCGGGTGTGCCGGTAGTCGTCGCTGAGGCCGGAGAACCGGGCCCGGTTGCGGTCCTCGCGCAGGAAGGCCTGCACGATGCGCATCCCGGCGACGTTCTCCTGGAGGTCGGCGTTGACGGTGCTGACCTTCTCCCGGGCCAGGTTGTAGCTGGCCGAGGACTTCTTCCGGAAGACCAGGGTGGCGATGATCAGCGCCGGCAGGACCGCGAACACGTACAGCGCCAGCTGGACGTCCAGCACCAGCAGCACGATGAAGATCCCGAAGAAGGTCAGCAGGCTGACCACCGCGGTGACCACACCGGTCTGCAGGAAGGAGCTGAGCGCGTCGACGTCGGTGGTCATCCGGGTCATGATCCGGCCGCCGAGCTCGCGCTCGTAGTAGTCCAGGCCCAGCCGCTGGAGGTGCGCGAAGATCTTCACCCGGAGCGAGTAGAGCACCCGCTCCCCCGTGCGCCCGCTGATCTGCGTCTCGGCCCACTGGACCACCCAGTCGCCGAGCACCACCAGCAGCGCGACCACCGAGGCGAAGACGATGGCCGTCTCCGCCTTCTTGTTCACGCCGCTGTCGATGCCGTGCCGGACCAGGATCGGCAGGGCCAGCGAGGCGAGGGCGTCCAGGGTGAGCAGCAGCAGGTCAAGCCCGAGCGGCAGCCGGAAGGGGGTGAGCATCCGGCGGAGGTTGAACTGCGGCTCGGGGCGCTTGGCCTGCTCCAGGTCGATGTCGGGCACACCGTCTGCCGGGGGCAGGGCGGCGACCTTGGCCAGCAGGTCCGGGGTGGCCGGCATGCTGCCCATCGCGTTCATCACGCCGCCGCCACCGCCGCGGCCGCCACCGCCGCCGCGGCCACCGCGGCCGCCACCGCCCGCGAAGCCGCGGCCACCGGCGCCGCCGAGGCCGATGGCACCGGCCGTCGGGGCCGCGCCCGCCGCCGGAGCCTTGCGGACCCCGGCGAGGTCGTTGTCCTCGTGGTCGGGGAAGCGTTCCCGGTCCCACAGGGCCGGGGTGATGCCGTGCCCGTCGACCGCCGCCGGGGCATGCTCGGCCGCGTCGGCCAGCAGCCGGGCGACCGGGTCGGCGGTCCGGACGTCCCCGGCGAGGGCGTCGGGGTCGGTGAGCAGCGAGCGGTAGAGCGGGCAGCGGCCCTCCAGCTCCTCGTGGGTGCCGACGTCCACCAGCTGCCCCGCCTCCATGACCGCGATCCGGTCGGCGAGCAGCAGCGTGGAGCGGCGGTGGGCGATCAGCAGCGTGGTCCGCCCCTGCATGACGGTGCGCAGCGCCTCGTGGATCTCCGCCTCGACCCGGGCGTCCACGGCGGAGGTGGCGTCGTCCAGCAGCAGGATGCGCGGGTCGGTGAGGATGGCGCGGGCGAGGGCCACGCGCTGGCGCTGGCCCCCGGAGAGGGTGAGGCCCTGCTCGCCGACCACGGTGTCGTAGCCCTTGGGCAGTTCCTGGATGAAGCCGTGCGCCTGGGCGGCCCGCGCGGCCGCCTCGACCTCCGCCGAGGTGGCGTCGGGACGGCCGTAGGAGATGTTGCTGCGCACGGACTCGGAGAAGAGGAAGCTGTCCTCGGGGACGATCCCGATGGCGGCGCGCAGCGAGCGCAGGGTCAGGTCGCGCACGTCGTGGCCGTGGACCCGGACGCTGCCGGAGGTCGCGTCGTAGAAGCGCGGGAGCAGCATCCCGACCGTCGACTTGCCGGAGCCGGAGGCGCCGACCAGGGCCAGGGTCTCGCCGGGGGCCAGCTGCAGGCTGAAGTCCCGGACGACCGGGTCGGCGTGGCTGGAGTAGGCGAAGTCGACGGCGTCGAAGGCCAGCGCCGGCACCCCGTCGGCCAGCTCGATCTCGTTGGCGTCGAGCTCGACGGCGTCCGCGCGCTCGGTGATGACCGGGCGCTCGTCGATCAGCTGGAAGACCCGCTCGACGCTGGCGCGGGCCTGCTGGCCCACCGTCATCAGCATGGTCAGCGTCCGGACCGGGGCGGTCATCTGGGCCACATAGGTGGAGAAGGCGACGAAGGTACCCAGGGTGACCTCGCCCTGGAGCGCGAGGTAGCCGCCGAGGGCCAGCACCGCGACCTGGCCGAGCGAGGGGATGGCCTGCATGGCGGGGCTGTAGCGGGCGTTCAGCTTGATGCCGCGCAGCCGCAGCGCGAACAGCCGGCGGCTGGTCTGCTCCAGCCGGTCGAGCTCCTGCGCCTCCTGGCCGAAGCCCTTGACCACGCGCACGCCGGAGACCGCGCCGTCCACTACGCCGGCGACGGCGCCGGCCTCCTGCTGGGCGGACCAGGTCGCGGGGAACAGCTTCTTCCGGCTGAGCTGGGCGAACCACCACAGGGCCGGGGCCATGGCGATGGCGATCAGGGTGAGCAGCGGGGAGAGGAAGAGCATGACGACGATGGAGAGCACGAAGAGCAGCGCGTTGCCGATCATCATCGGCATCATCGACAGCAGGCCCTGGATCATCTGCAGGTCGGAGGTGGCCCGGCCGACCACCTGCCCGGTGTCCAGCGAGTCCTGCCGGGCGCCGTCGAGGCGGGTGAGCGAGTCGAAGAGGTCCTCGCGCAGGTCGTGCTGGACGTCCAGGGCGAGCTTGCCGCCCCAGTAGCGGCGGACCAGGGTCGCGCCGAAGACCAGCGCGGCCGCTCCGATCAGCGCGATCGCCCAGGGGGTGAGCGCCCTGGTGTGGGCGGTGATCACGTCGTCGATGATCAGACGGGGGATCAGCGGCACCAGGGCGCTGACGGCCATGCCGAACAGCGAGGCGCCGAAGGAGACGATGACATTGCGCCGGTAGCGCCAGCAGTAGGAGCTGAGGCGCCGCAGCCAGCCGGGAGGTGAGCCGGGTATGGCGCCAGCGTTCTGGTCCTCGCGTGACCTGTGAGCCTTGAGCATAATTAGCCATGCTAACTGTCTTGGGAGTGGGCCGTCTACAGACCTTCCCGCCATCCCGTGCGGGACAGCGGGAGGCGTTCCGGGCGGGTTGGCGGGCGGCGTCCCGCCGATTCAGCTGGCAGCGCCGCCACCCGAGCGGGCATTGCCGCCGACTCAGCGGGCAGTGCCGTAGACCCGCTCCACCGCCAGCCGGATGACGAGGCGTCGGTCGGTGACCATTGCCGCGCGGTACTCGTCCCAGTCGGGGTGCTCCCCGAGGACGGCCCGGTAGACCTCGATCAGCTCCTCGACGGTCGCGTCCTGCGGGTCGGCGGCCACCGGGGTGAGCTCCACCATGCCCTCGGCCACGGCATAGGACCACTGGTCCGGGGAGGTGACGTAGTAGCTCGCGCGCGGGTCGCGGCGGAGGTTGGCCACCTTGGCCCGGTCCGCGGTGGTGGAGATCCGCAGCAGCCGGGTCTCCGGGTCGAAGGTGTGCGACACATTGGAGAGCTGGGGGCGCCCGTCCCGCTTGATCGCCACCAGCGCGCCCCCGTGCGACTCGGCGATCAACCGCTCAAGATCCTTGTCAGACATGGCGTAGTCCTCCCACTGGCTCGGTCCCTGGTTGGCTCAGCGCCATCCTGCCCCGTCCTGTTCCCGAGCACCCGGCGAACGGCGGCTCAGGCCGGCGCGACCTCGGGGGCCTAGGGAACCGACGGCACCGAGGGGACCGAGACGGTCGACGGGACCGCCGCCGCGGCCAGCGCGCCCAGGGCCAGCCGGTGCAGCAGCGCGGACATGGCCCGGCGGTCGGGCTCCCGGTCGGCGGCGACGCTGTGCGGGGTGGAGTTCAGCAGACCGAAGACGGCGTGGACGGCGGCGCGGGCGTCCCCGCCGAGCCCGGGATAGGTCTGCCGGGCGATGCCGACCCACAGCTCGACGTACTGCCGCTGGAGGCTGCGGACCTGGCGCCGCTCCACCTCGGGGAGGTGCAGCAACTCGCGGTCGTGCAGGGTGATCAGCGCGCTCTCGTCCAGGGCGAAGTCGATGTGCCCCTCCAGCAGCGAATCCAGCGCCGCAGCGGCGTCCGGGGCGGCCTTGACCCGGCGCAGCCCCTCCGTGAGCAGTCGCTCGCTGATGCCGATGAGCAGGTCCGCGAGCATCGCGTCCTTGCCGGCGAAGTGCCGGTAGAGGCCGGGGCCGGAGATGCCGACCGCCTTGCCGATCTCGTCCACTCCGACCCCCATGAAGCCGCGGGCGGCGAAGAGCCGGGCCGCCTCGCGACGGATCTGGGCCCGGCGGGGGCTTTCCACGGGACTCGGCTGGGTCGACATCCCACCATCCTAGACAGCGGGGTTATCGGACGTTAACCTGCGAAGGGCAGTTAACGATGATTAACACACGGCAGGCTCACTGCGGAATCCCGCAGGAGCACGCAGAGGAGAGCACGGCCATGATGCTCGCTCAGTCCGCGGCGCCCCGGTTGGACACGGCGGTCGACCCCGCCTCCGACACCGGCCGCGCCAACGCCGCCGCCCAGGGCGCGCTCGCCGAAGAACTCCGGGCCAAGCTCGCGGCAGCGGCCCAGGGCGGCGGCGAACGGGCCCGCGCCCGGCACACCGCGCGCGGGAAGCTGCTCCCCCGCGAGCGCGTGGACGCCCTGCTCGACCCGGGCTCGCCCTTCCTCGAACTCTCCCCGCTGGCGGCCGAGGGGCTCTACGGCGGCGACGCGCCCGCCGCCGGACTGATCACCGGCGTGGGCCGGGTCGCCGGGCGCGAGGTGGTGGTGGTCGCCAACGACGCCACCGTCAAGGGCGGCACCTACTACCCGATGACGGTGAAGAAGCACCTGCGGGCGCAGGAGATCGCCCAGGAGAACCGGCTCCCCTGCGTCTACCTGGTGGACTCGGGCGGCGCCTTCCTGCCGATGCAGGACGAGGTCTTCCCGGACCGGGACCACTTCGGCCGGATCTTCTACAACCAGGCCCGACTCTCCGCCGCCGGGATCCCGCAGTTGGCGGCGGTCCTCGGCTCCTGCACGGCGGGCGGCGCCTACGTCCCGGCGATGAGCGACGAGACGGTGATCGTCCGCAACCAGGGCACGATCTTCCTCGGCGGGCCGCCGCTGGTGAAGGCCGCCACCGGCGAGGTGGTCACCGCCGAGGAGCTGGGCGGCGGCGAGCTCCACTCCCGCACCTCCGGGGTGACCGACCACCTGGCGGAGAACGACGCCCATGCGCTGGCGATCCTGCGCACCGTCGTGGCCGGGCTGGGTCCGCGCAGCCCGCGGCCCTGGCCGGTGGAGCCGACCGAGCCGCCGGCGGTCGACCCGGACACCCTCTACAGCGCGGTGCCCGCCGACCCGCGCACCCCCTACGACGTGCGCGAGGTGATCGCCCGGATCACCGACGGCAGCCGCTTCGCCGAGTTCAAGGCGGAGTACGGCCCGACCCTGGTCACCGGCTTCGCCCGGGTGCACGGCCACCCGGTCGGGATCGTCGCCAACAACGGCATCCTCTTCGCGGAGTCCGCCCTCAAGGGGGCGCACTTCATCGAACTCTGCGACCAGCGCGGGATCCCGCTGGTGTTCCTGCAGAACATCTCCGGCTTCATGGTCGGCCGGCAGTACGAGGCCGGCGGCATCGCCAAGCACGGGGCCAAGATGGTCACCGCCGTCGCCGGCGCCAGGGTGCCCAAGCTCACGGTGGTCATCGGCGGCTCCTACGGCGCAGGCAACTACTCGATGTGCGGTCGGGCCTACTCACCCCGCTTCCTGTGGATGTGGCCGAGGGCCAAGATCTCGGTGATGGGCGGCGAGCAGGCCGCCTCGGTGCTGGCCACGGTCCGCCGCGACCAGTTCGAGCAGCGCGGCGAGAACTGGTCGACGGAGGACGAGGAGGAGTTCCGCCGCCCCGTGCGCGAGCAGTACGAGCGCCAGGGCAGCGCCTACTACGCCACCGCACGGCTCTGGGACGACGGCGTCATCGACCCGCTGGACACCCGCACCGTGCTCGGTCTCGCGCTCAGCGCGTGCGCCAACGCGCCGCTGCCGGACCCCCGCCCCTACGGCGTCTTCCGGATGTGACGGTCCGCCGGCAGCGCGACTCGCAAGCAGTGTGACTCGACGGCAGTGCGACCCGCAGGATCGGCCGAACCCGCCGTATCCGCAGGTGAATGTGAATGTGACGGAGGCTCACCCCCATGTTCGACAGTGTCCTGATCGCCAATCGCGGCGAGATCGCGGTCCGGGTCGCGCGCACCCTGCGCCGGATGGGCGTGCGCTCCGTGGCCGTGCACAGCGGCGTGGACGCCGGAGCGCCGCATGTGCGCGCCGCCGACACGGCCGTCCTGCTCGGCCCGGCCGACGGCGCGTCGGCGGCGACCAGCTACCTCGACATCGGGCAGCTGCTGGCGGCAGCCGCCCGGACCGGCGCCCAGGCCGTCCACCCCGGCTACGGCTTCCTCGCCGAGAACGCCGCCCTCGCCCGCGCCTGCGCCGACGCCGGCCTGGTCTTCATCGGTCCTCCTCCCTCCGCGATCGAGCTGATGGGTGACAAGATCCACGCCAAGGCCGCGGTCAAGGCGGCCGGCGTGCCGGTCGTCCCCGGCAGCGAGGGCGACCGCCTCAGCGACGAGCAACTGCTCGCGGCAGCACAGGACATCGGCCTGCCCGTGCTGCTCAAGCCCTCTGCCGGAGGCGGCGGCAAGGGCATGCGGCTGGTCCGCGACGCGGCCCGGCTGCCCGAGGAGATCGCTGCCGCCCGTCGGGAGGCCAGGGCCTCCTTCGGCGACGACACCCTCCTCGTGGAACGGTGGATCGACCGCCCTCGCCACATCGAGATCCAGCTGCTCGCCGATGCCCACGGCACCGTCGTCCACCTCGGCGAGCGGGAGTGCAGCCTGCAACGGCGGCACCAGAAGCTCATCGAGGAGGCGCCCTCCCCGCTGCTCACCCCGGAGATCCGGGCAGCCATGGGGCAGGCCGCCGTCCAGGCCGCGGAGTCCTGCGGCTACACCGGCGCGGGCACCGTCGAGTTCATCGTTCCCGGCGACTCTCCCTCCTCCTACTACTTCATGGAGATGAACACCCGGCTCCAGGTGGAGCACCCCGTCACCGAGCTCACCGCCACCGTCGGCGGCCTCCGGCTCGACCTGGTGGAGCAGCAGCTGCGGATCGCCGCCGGGGAGCCGCTGGGCTTCCGGCAGCAGGACGTCGGCAGCCAGGGACACGCCGTCGAGGCCCGCATCTGCGCCGAGGACCCCGGCCGGGGCTTCCTGCCGACCGGAGGCCGGGTGCTGCTGCTGCACGAACCCGAGGGCGAGGGGATCCGGGTCGACTCCGGACTGGCCCCCGGCCTGCTGGTCGGCAGCGACTACGACCCCATGCTGTCCAAGGTGATCGCGTACGGCCCCGACCGGCCGACCGCGCTGCGACGGCTGCGCGCCGCCCTCGCCGAGAACTGCACCCTCGGGGTCACCACCAATGCTGGCTACCTGCGCCGGCTGCTCGCCCATCCGGACGTCGTCGCGGGTCGCCTCGACACCGGCCTGGTCGAGCGCCACCCTGAACTGACCGTACCCGCGCCCACTGACAATCGGCCTCCTCTCACTGACGACACCGCCCTCGTCGACGACACAGCTCTGGTCGACGGCACCGCTCTCGTCGACCCGACCGCCGACGAGGCCCTCGCCGCTGCCGCGCTGGCCCGGCAGCTCGACCTCGGCGCAGCCGCGGTCGGTGCCGGTCCGGGGGACGACAGCGCCGGGGCCGGTTGGGCCGACCCCTTCGCCCTGCCCTCGGGCTGGCGGACCGGCGGGGAGCCCGCCTGGACCCGCCACTGGCTGCGGCTCCCCGGCCAGGAGCCGGTCGAGGTCAGGACCCGTCCGGTGTCGCCCCGTGGCGTCCTCGACCCCACGGACCGTCAGGCCGACGGCGGGGCCGGCTTCGAGGTCGCCGTCGGCAGCGCGGAACCGTCCGCTGTGCGTGTCCGCAGCAGCGGGAACCGACTGAGCGTCACCCGTGACGGCCTCACCCGTACCTTCGCGCACGCCACTGACAATCAGGCGCCCGGCGAGCGGTCGACCGGCGACCGGTCGACGGCCGTGCACTGGCTGGGCCGCGACGGCGACAGCTGGGCCGTCCACCCCCACGATCCGCTGGCCGACCTCGCCCTCGGCACCGGCGGCGCCCGGGGCGCCACCCTGAACGCCCCCATGCCCGGCACGGTCACGCTGGTCAAGGGCGTGCTCGGCGACGTGGTGACGAAGGGTCAACCGCTACTGGTACTGGAGGCCATGAAGATGGAACACGTCATCACCGCACCCCACGACGGCATCCTCGACCAGCTGCGGGTGGCCGCGGGCAGCACCGTCGCCATGGACGAGCTGCTCGCCGTGGTCACCCCGCACGAGGAGGTCTCCTGATGGCACCGACCCACCCCACCGGCACTCCGACTGCACCCGCCGACCCCGGCGTCCTGGAACTCGGCCTGCCCGCACCGGTCCCGCTCCCCGGGCTGCCGCGCAGCGTCCGGATCCACGAGGTGGGCGCCCGCGACGGGCTGCAGAACGAGGCGACCGCGCTGCCGGTCGAGGTCAAGGCCGAGTTCATCACCCGGCTGGTCGCCGCCGGGCTGCGCACAATCGAGGCCACCAGCTTCGTCCACCCCAAGTGGGTTCCCCAACTCGCCGACGCCGACGGCTGTTCCCGCAGGTCTCCGGGCTCCCGGAGCAGTACCCCGGGCTGCGGCTGCCGGTGCTGGTCCCCAACGAGCGCGGGCTCGACCGGGCCCTCGCCAACGGCGTGGCCGACATCGCCGTCTTCGCCAGCGCCACCGAGACCTTCGCCGAGCGCAACCTCAATCGGAGCGTCGAAGCCTCGATGGAGATGTTCGCGCCGGTGGTGCAGCGTGCGCGGGCGGACGGGATCCGGGTCCGCGGCTACCTGTCGATGTGCTTCGGCGACCCCTGGGAGGGACCGGTACCGGTCGCCCAGGTGATCGGAATCGGGCAGCGACTGCTGGACCTGGGCTGCGAGGAGCTCAGCCTCGGCGACACCATCGGCATCGGCACCCCGGGCCAGGTGGCGGCGCTGCTCGGCGGCTTCGCCGCCGGCGCTGTGGGTCCCGAACGGCTGGCCGTGCACTTCCACGACACCTACGGCCAGGCCCTGGCCAACACCCTGGCCGCCCTGCAGTGCGGCGTCACTACCGTCGACGCCTCGGCCGGCGGGCTCGGCGGCTGCCCCTACGCCAAGAGCGCCACCGGCAATCTGGCGACCGAGGACCTGGTCTGGATGCTGCACGGCCTCGGCATCGAGACCGGAGTCGACCTGCCCGCCCTGGCCGCGACCAGTCGGTGGATGGCCGACCGGCTCGGCCGACCCAGTCCCTCCCGTGCTGTCCGTGCCCTGACCGGGAACGGCAGCCAGCAGCAGTAGGCAAGCACCAGTGGGCGCGCGGCCACCCGCTGCGCGCCGTACGAGCGCCCTCCACCACCCTCCAGGAGTCTCCATGCTCGACCACCGCCTCGCCCCCGAGTACGAGGATCTGCGGCGCACCGTCGACGAGTTCGCCCACGACGTCGTCGCCCCCAAGATCGGGGAGTACTACGAGCACGACGAGTTCCCCTACGAGATCATCGCCGAGATGGGGCGGATGGGCCTGTTCGGGCTGCCCTTCCCCGAGGAGTACGGCGGCATGGGCGGCGACTACCTGGCCCTCTGCCTGGTACTGGAGGAGCTCGCCCGGGTCGACTCCTCGGTCGCGATCACCCTGGAGGCCGCGGTCTCGCTCGGGGCCATGCCGATCCACCGTTACGGCACCGAGGAGCAGAAGCGCACCTGGCTGCCCCGGCTGTGCTCCGGCGAGATGCTCGGCGCCTTCGGGCTGACCGAGCCCGAGGGCGGCTCGGACGCCGGGGCGACCCGGACCACCGCCCGCTACGACGAGGCCACCGACGAGTGGGTCATCAACGGCTCGAAGTGCTTCATCACCAACGCCGGGACCGAGATCACCGGGCTGGTCACCGTCGCCGCCCTCACTCTTTCGAGGGAAGAAGGCAGCGAGGGCTCGCCAACTCGCGAGATCTCCACCATCATCGTGCCCAGCGGAACCCCAGGGTTCACCGCTTCGAAGAAGTACTCGAAGGTCGGCTGGAACGCCTCGGACACCCGGGAGCTCTCCTTCACCGACTGCCGCGTCCCGGCCGCCAACCTCCTCGGTGAGGCAGGCCGTGGTTACGCCCAGTTCCTCAGGATCCTCGACGAGGGCCGTATCGCGATCGCAGCCCTGGCCACCGGCCTGGCCCAGGGGTGCGTCGACGAGTCGTTGAGCTACGCCGCCCAGCGGCGGGCCTTCGGCAGGCCGATCGGTGCCAACCAGTCCATCCAGTTCAAGATCGCCGACATGGAGATGCGGGCCCACACCTCCCGGCTGGCCTGGTACCACGCCGCCTCCCGCCTGCTGGCGGGGGAGCGCTTCAAGAAGGAGGCCGCGATCGCGAAGCTCCATTCGTCCGAGGCGGCCGTCACCAACGCCCGCGAAGCCACCCAGATCCACGGCGGCTACGGATTCATGAACGAGTACCCCGTCGCCCGCATGTGGCGGGACAGCAAGATCCTTGAGATCGGCGAGGGCACCTCGGAGGTGCAGCGGATGCTCATCGCCCGCGAGCTGGGCATGGCCTACAGCTGATCTCCGACCTACAGGTGGCCTCCGCCGCCCTTGCCGCACCGTTCAGGGGCCCCCGGACTGTTCTGGGGGCCCCAGCTTCAGGGGGCCCAGCGCAGGCTCAGGGGATCACCACGACCGGTCGGTTGGCGCGCCGCGCCAGTCGGCCGGCCACCGAACCGAAGATCCGGCCGAGGAACCCGTGGGTGCCGCCGACGACGATCGCGTCGGCCGCGTACTCACGGGCGACCTCCTCCAGCTCGTGGCAGATGTCGCCGCCGCGCTCCACCAGCACCCAGGGCACATCCCGCAGATAGTCCGAACAGGCCAGTTCGAGGCCGAGTACCTCGGTCCGGTGGTCCGGGACGTCCACAAAGACAGGCGGCTCGCACCCCGCCCAGACCGTGGCCGGCAGCCGGTTTGCCACATGCACGATCACCAGGCCGGCCCGGGAGCGCCGGGCCATACCTACCGCGTACGCCAGCGCCCTCTCACTGGAGACCGAGCCGTCGAAGCCGACGACGACTCCGTGGAGGAACGCCGGGTCACAGGGGCGCACTCCCTGCGACTGCACTTCAAAACTGGGCATGGATGGATGGATTCCCGTCAGGGGCTCGGGCGGGGGCTTGTGCGGATGCTGGTGCGGGGAGTCAGGCGACGAGTTCTCGCCACGACGGGGCAGTGGGCCCGGTGAGCCGAGGGGGGACTTCCACAACTTCGATTTGGGCCTGGGCAGACGCGGCTTCGGCCGCTCCGTGGGGTGAGCCACGGACCTGCCGTCACTGGGCTCTGGAAGCTCGTAACCGGCCATGGTCATGGTCGTTTCGGCGAGGTGGGATAAGGACTGATATGCATGGTCACGACCCGCAGCAAGTTGGACCGGGGGCACCGGCACTGCGCTCTGCCCCGTTTCCGAAGCAGGCCGAGTGTCGGCTTGCGTGACCTCTTCCCTCCAGGGTACGGCGACAATCTGTCCGCGCCCAGATGCGGAGCGCGAGGAGCACACGGTTACCACGAATGGCGGTCGCGTACGCCGGAGCGCCCGGGGCGTGCATGGAGCATGCCGCAGCAACGGCACATTCGCAACGGTGCCCGCAGACCGTTCGCAACGGTGCTGTCTCCGTCGCGCTGCGGGAATCGCCGGGCCGACAACGGCCGCACCGGGCACGGAGACCGGGGCGGAGGAGCCGGCGCGCCCCTGGGTCGCCCGAGCGCCCCTCCGCCCCCACCGGGGCCCTGTGCCTCCCCAGGAGGCTCCGACACCCCCTTCCCCGGCCCCACCGGGCCCCGGCGGGCCCGGCGCCCCGCCCGCCGGAAGGGGGCCGCCACCCACAACCGACCCCGACCCAGCAGGCCAGATTCGGCCAGTGTGCCTGACTTGCCTCGTGCATATGCCAAACGACTGAAACGATGCGTCTCATGTCGCCGCTGATGCTGTTCGACCTCGACAACACCCTGATCGACCGAGACGGCGCCTTTCGCGCCTGGGCCGTCTCCTTCCTCTCCGACCGCGACCTCCCTCCGCACGACCTCGACTGGCTGGTAACCCTGGACTGCGGCGGCTACGTCGGGCGGCGGGTCGTGATGCGGGCAGCGGTCGAGCGCTTCGGCCTCACCGACGACATCGAGCTGCTGCTGGAGGAGTACCGGGAGCACCTGGTGCAGGCGGTGGAGTGCCCCTCGGCCCACGTTGATGCGCTGCAGGCCGCGCGCGAGGCCGGCTGGACCATCGGCATCGTGAGCAACGGCGACACCAAGCCCCAGTTGGCGAAGATGGAACGGACCGGCCTGGCCGACCTGGTGGACGGCTGGATCATCTCGGAGGAGGCCGACTGCGCCAAGCCCGATCCGCGCATCTTCCATCTGGCCGCAGAGCGCTGCGGGGTCCGACCGGACTCGGACTGGTCGGAGCGAAGTTGGATGGTGGGCGACCATCCCCCGGCCGACATCGCCGGCGCCCGGCTCACCGGCCTGCGCAGCGTCTGGCTGGCCCGCGGTCGCCCCTGGCCCGAAACCGCCTACGTCCCCACCTTCACCGCCGACGCACTGCCGACGGCCGTCACGCACATCCTCGACTCGACCGGCGCACTCGACTAGGCACGCACGGCCACCATTTCACGCCCCCTTCACACCTGTACGCCCTCTGCGCTCCCAAGCATTGGTTTTCGGTCAACTTCGTCGGGTTCCATCATGATTGAATGCGTGTCCGGTTCTGCAGCCCGCGCTGAGCTGCAGGTTCTCGCGAACCGGCCAGTCGGCCGTGCGACAACTGGCCAGCACCTGACACGCCCCCTTCCCCGACGGCCCGTCGGGTGCGACCCTCGGTGATCGAATGCTTCACGCCAAATTGCCTTGTCGACATAGCGTTAGATGGTGAACTAGTCGCACCAACATCCCTGGACACAGTAGATTCGATCTTGGCGAGTGCGGGGGCCGCGAAATGCTGCACAGGACCGAACAACCATGACGCCCCAGGCGTGGGCCGCGTGCTCGAACACTCCCGGTGAGAGTCCGGGCGTTCCGTGCGTCGCACCACTCACGTCAGCGGCACACACGACCGAGGGGGCCGGAGCGCCTTGAGCAGGGTGAGTAGGAGCGCCGCAACAACGGACGGCGCAGTGTCCCCGCACGAACGGCGCGGAGCGTTCACCGCGCTCGGCACCGGTGAACGCGTTGCCGGCGTCCCCGCCCCTGCTCCCGCCTCCGACGAACCGTCAGTCGGCGCCGCTCCCCGCAAACTCTCCGGTCGCCGTCGCCCCGAGGTCGTCGCCGTCCTCCTGTTCAGTGGCGCGCCGATCTTCGAGAGCTCGATCCCGCTCTCCGTCTTCGGCGTCGACCGGCAGGACGCCGGCGTTCCCCGCTACCGGCTGCTGGTGTGCGCCGGGGAAGAGGGGCCGCTCGCCACCACCGGTGGGCTGACCATGACCGCCCCCTACGGCCTGGAGTCCCTCGGACGGGCCGGCACGGTGGTCGTGCCCGCCTGGCGCTCCGCCGCCCAACTCCCGCCGCCCGAGGCGCTGGAGGCGCTGCGCAAGGCGCACCGCGAGGGGGCCAGGATCATCGGGCTGTGCACCGGCGCCTTCGTCCTCGCCGCCGCCGGCCTGTTGGACGGACGGCCCGCGACCACCCACTGGATGTACGCGCCCACCCTCGCCAAGCGCTACCCGCAGATCCAGGTGGACCCGAGGGAACTGTTCATCGACGACGGCGACGTGCTGACCAGCGCCGGTACCGCCGCCGGGATCGACCTCTGCCTGCACGTGGTCCGCAGCGACCACGGCGCCGAGGCAGCAGCCGCGTTGGCCCGCAGGCTCGTCGTACCGGCACGCCGCAGCGGAGGACAGGCTCAGTACATCGACCGGTCTTTACCTGAAGAGATCGGCAACGACCCGCTCGCCGAGGTCGTGACCTGGGCCCTGGACAACCTCTCCAAGCAGTTCGACGTGGAGACCCTGGCGGCCCGCGCCTATATGAGCCGGCGCACCTTCGACCGTCGCTTCCGTTCGCTCACCGGCAGTGCTCCGCTGCAGTGGCTGATCTCGCAGCGGGTGCTGCAGGCGCAGCGACTGCTGGAGAGCACGGACGTGTCGGTGGACGAGGTGGCCCGGCGGTGCGGATTCCGTTCGCCGGTGGCACTGCGAGGACACTTCCGTCGGCAGCTCGGGGTCTCCCCCGCTGTCTACCGGACGTCCTTCCGGGCCCGGCAGTCGGTTCCGGCTCCGTCGGACGGCCCGTCCGGGCCCACGACGGGCAGTCAGGCCGGCGGCGGATCGTTCATCGGCGCGGCGGCCTCGGCCTTCCCGGGCCAGGGCCACCCCTCCCCGGCGTTCACCGGGCAGGGGTTCGGCGGGCAGGGGTTCGGCGGGCAGGGCCTCGCCGGCTCCGGTCTGGCCAGCCAGGTGCTGGCCGGCCAGGGCCTCGCCGGTCCGGGGTTCTCCGCCCCGGGCAGCGGTGACGCCGCACGCCTCCCCCGGCCGAACAGCCGCACGCGGCGGACCGTGCGGCCCGGCCCCGGTGACCCGGGGCTGGCCGACCACGCCGCCGCCGAGGACGGTCGAGGCGAACGCGACTTCCCCGAGCCCACCGGCGGTGGGGCCGGGACGGCGCGGGCGCACCCCGAAGCCGTCGCCCCGGTCCTGCAGCGGGGCGCGCGCGAGTAACGCGGGAGCAGGTGGAAGCGGTCCGGGCCGAGCGCGGCGGCCCGGACCCGAGCGGACCGGGCGGACCGGGCGGGCCGCACCGGACGGCAGTGGCTGCCGCGACCGCAGCGGGCCATACCCCGGCCCCGGCGCAGTTTGACTTGCGCACCGGACGACGGATGATCGACTATGCGGGACCGGTACGTCGACCCGGCGTCCCGCCGGTCCCGTACAGCCCGTATCGAACGACAGCCACTCAGGACGGTGAACCGCGTGAATGATCGCATGGTCTGGATCGACTGCGAGATGACAGGCCTCGACCTCGAACGGGATGCGCTGGTGGAGGTCGCCGCGCTGGTCACCGACTCCGAGCTGAACATCCTGGGCGAGGGCGTCGACGTGGTGATCCGTCCGCCCGCCGAGGCGCTCGACACCATGCCGGACGTGGTGCGGGAGATGCACACCGCCTCGGGCCTGCTCGCCGAGCTGGAGCAGGGCGGCACCCTGGCCGAGGCCGAGGCGCAGGTGCTGGCCTACGTCCGCGAGCACATCCCCGAGGCCGGCAAGGCCCCCCTGTGCGGCAACTCGGTGGCGACGGACCGGGGCTTCCTCGCCCGGGACATGGCCACCCTGGAGCAGCACCTGCACTACCGGATCGTGGACGTCTCCTCGATCAAGGAGCTGGCCCGCCGCTGGTACCCGCGCGCCTACTACAACAGCCCGAAGAAGCTGGGCAACCACCGTGCGCTGGCGGACATCCGCGAGAGTATCGCGGAGCTCCGCTTCTACCGCGAGGCCGTCTTCGTGCCGCAGCCGGGCCCGGACACCGACGCCGCCCGGGCCATCGCCGCACGGCACCAACTGCCCCCGGCCTGACCTGCTGCGACTGCCGGGGCCGACACGCACGACCGGCTCGGAAAGCCGGTCGTGAGCACCGCTCGGGATCCTGTAGAGTTATCCCCGTCAGCGCGACAGAGCGCAGACAGATGGTGGGTGTAGCTCAGCTGGCAGAGCACTGGGTTGTGATCCCAGGTGTCGCGGGTTCGAGCCCCGTCACTCACCCCATCCGTAGGGCCCGGTTCTCCTTGAGAACCGGGCCCTACGTGCTGTGCTCCGTCTGCTGTGCCCCGCAGAGCTGCGCAGTGCTCAGGCCCCGGGGGCGGCCCGGGGCCTGTCGCTCCGTCAGCCGGCCGCGCCGTCGCGCCGCTCGTCGAACGGCGGGCCCTCGATCCGGTGGTGCGCCTCATGCTCGGGCCCGTCCAGTTCCGGGATGTCGAGCTCGGGCACCTCGACAGCGGGCACGTCGACCTCCGGCACGTCCAGCTCGGGAACGTCGGCGATGTCCGGGAGCGCCGCCAGCGCCTCGTCCAGCGGGATCGGCTCGGGCATCGGCCTGCGCGGCACCGAGGTCGGCGACTTGGACCGCTCGGGCGTGGCCCCGTCGAGGAAGCGGAGCAGCTCCACCGGGAAGGGCAGCACCAGCGTGGAGTTCTTCTCCGCGGCGACCTCGACCACCGTCTGCAGCAGTCGCAGCTGGAGGGCGGCCGGGGTCTCGCTCATGATCATGGCGGCCTCGGACAGCTTCTGGGATGCCTGGAACTCGCCGTCCGCGGTGATGATCCGCGCCCGGCGCTCACGTTCGGCCTCGGCCTGGCGGGACATCGACCGCTTCATCGACTCGGGCAACGCCACGTCCTTGATCTCCACCCGGTCGATCAGGATGCCCCAACCGTTGGAGGGGCTCTCCAGCATCACTTCCAGGCCCTGGTTCAGCGGCTCGCGGTTGGTCAGCAGGTCGTCCAGCTCGCTCTTGCCGATGATCGACCGGAGCGAGGTCTGCGCCACCTGGGACATCGCGAAGCTGTAGTTCTGCACATTGACCGAGGCCAGGACCGGGTCCTTGACCTGGAAGTAGACGACCGCGTCCACCCGCACCGTGACGTTGTCGCGGGTGATGCCCTCCTGGGCCGGCACCGGCATGGTGATGATCTGCACGTTGACCTTGCGGAGCCGGTCAGCGATGGGGATCAGTAGGGTCAGTCCGGGCTGCCTGATCGACCGGTGCACCCGTCCGAAGCGGAAGACCACCCCCCGCTCGAACTGTTGGACCACACGCACACCGGTGGCCACCCACAGCGCACCTGCCCCCAGCACACCCAGAAGGATGTCAACTCCGAGCATCCCAGCACCCCACCTCATCCAGCACACACGGTGGCCCGAAAACTGTCGGGAACAGTCTCTCTCCAAGGTACTCGGCAGCCCCTGTCACCGGAACGGTTAGGACGATCAACCACTCACCGGGAGTACCTGCACGCCGAAGGCGGCCAGGAGCACGGCCGCCTGTCGCTCCGAGACACAGGCACCGCGCAGCACCGGGATGTCCGCAGCCGTCGGCTCGCCCAGGTCGGCGCCCCGGAGATCCGCCCC
The DNA here is from genome assembly GCA_963743515.1 of uncultured Actinomycetota bacterium. GTDB lineage: Bacteria > Actinomycetota > Actinomycetes > Streptomycetales > Streptomycetaceae > Streptacidiphilus. The sequence continues at coordinate 226,435 of CAVUQN010000013.1, read as the reverse complement.
GGTGAAGCGGGCGGAGCGGAGTTCCGCCCCGCCGAGCCGGCAGCCGTCGAGCACCGCGTCCCGGAAGTCGCAGCCGGTGAGGTCGGCCTCGGTGAAGTTGAGCCCGTCCAGGACCGCTCCCCGGAAGTCCAGACCGGCCACGTCGGCGAGGCCGAGATGGCAGCGGACGAAGGTGTAGCCGATCCCGCGCAGAGCTGAGAGCCGCGCCCCCACCAGCCGGCACTCCTCGAAGTGGGTACCGGCCAGCAGCGCCTGGCCCCACTGCGAGTTCGCCAGGTCGATCCCGCGAAAGACCGCGTCGGTCAGGTCGGCCCGTCCCGCCTTGAGGAAGGCGGCGCTGCCCCCCTCGAACCTGGCCTGGTCGAGCATGGCTCCGCCGAGGTCGGCCCGGTCCAGCCGGCAGTCGAGGAAGGCCGCCTCGGCCAGTTGGACGCCGCGCAGGTCGCTCTCCTCGAAGCTGCAGTCGCGGAAGGTGAAGGGTGCGGCCGGGTAGGACAGCGCACGGCGGAGATCGAACCCGGAGAAGTCGACGCCGACGTGTTCCCGCCGGTCGGCGAGCAGGTTCCGGGCGTCGAGGTCGGTCTCGGGGCGTTGAGTGGTCACCCGGCCCACGCTCTCACACGGCACCGACAGCCGACCCCGGCGCACGGCGTCGGCGGCCGACCCGGCGCGCGCCCCGGGGCTCAGGCCGAGGCCCGCAGCACCAGCTCCGTGGCCAGCTCGATCCGCTCGTGGGCGCGGTCCGGTGCCGCGATCTCGTCCAGCAGGAGCCTGGCCATCATCCGGCCCATCTCCTCCGTGGGCTGGCGGATCGTGGTCAGCGGCGGATCGGTGTGCCGGGCCACCGAGGAGTCGTCGAAGCCGATGACCGCCACCTCCTCGGGTACCCTGCGCCCGGCCTCGCGCAGCGCGCGCAGCGCGCCGACCGCCATCAGGTCCGAGGCGACGAAGACTCCGTCCAGTTCCGGCCGCCGGCTCAGCAGTTCGCGCATCTGCCGGTGCCCGGTCTCCTCGGTGAAGTCGCCGTTGACCACCAGCTCCTCCTGGTAGGGCAGCCCGACCGCGTCCAGGGCCTGGCGGTAGCCCTGGAGGCGGCTGCGCCCGGCCTCCATGCCCAGCGGGCCGGTGATGGTCGCGATCCGGGTGCAGCCGCGACGAGCCAGGTGCTGGACCGCGGCCTCGGCGCCGCCGCGGTTGTCGCAGTCGACATAGCTCAGGGTCTCCAGCGCCGAGCGGCGACCGCCGAGGACGGCCGGCAGTCCGAGCCGTTCCAGCAGGTCGAGCACCGGGTCCTCGGTCCGGACGGAGACCATCAGCACCCCGTCCACCCGGTGTCCGCTCAGGTAGGTGCCGAGGCGGGTCCGCTCCTGGTCGGTTCGGACCAGTATCAGCAGCAGCTGCATGTCGGTCTCGGCCAGTTCGGTGGCCACGCCGCGGATGATCTGGGCGAAGAAGGGCTCGGAGGCGAGCCGGCTCTCGGTCTCCGGGATGACCAGCGCGACCGCGTCGGTCCGGCTGGTGACCAGGGTGCGGGCGGCGCGGTTGGGCACGTAGCCCAGCTCGGCGATGGCCTGCTGGACGACGGCGCGCGCCTGGTCACTGACTCCCGGTGCACCGTTGACCACCCGGGAGACGGTGCCCCGCCCGACCCCGGCGTGCCGGGCGACGGCCTCCAACGTGGGGCGGGCGGCCCTCGGCTTCGACACGGGGTGCGGGCGTTCGGCAGCGTCGGTCATCGCGGGCCCTCCTTCTCGTTCGAGTGGCACCTTAGACCACTCCTGTCGTAAGGGCTGCCGTCTTCACGGGGGCGCTGACCCGCGTTGCTTGACACTCACTCCGGTTGGGGCGACGATTTCGAGAGGTTCGATTGGGAGCGCTCCCATCCATATGGACGCTCCCCTTGCTCCCCGTCGGACCGGACTTGCTCCCTGTCGGACCGGACCGACCGGACCGACCACACCGGCATGCGCGTGTGCACCCGACCCGTCCCACCGTCCACCTACTTTTTGGGAGCGCTCCCATATGACCGTACTCCACACCTCCCCCACCGCCCTCGACGGACTGAACCCGGGCCGGAGCGACACCGTCACGGCCGGACTCACCGCGGACGAGGGCCTGCTCCGCTTCCCCTCCGACTTCCTCTGGGGCGCCGCCACGGCCGCCTACCAGATCGAGGGAGCAGTAACTGAAGGCGGACGGACCCCGTCGATCTGGGACACCTACAGCCACACCCCCGGCCGGATCCGCAACGGCGACACCGGCGACACCGCGGCCGACCACTACCACCGCTTCCGGGAGGACATCGCGCTGATGTCCGACCTCGGCCTGCAGGCGTACCGCTTCTCGGTCTCCTGGTCGCGGGTCCAGCCCACCGGGCGCGGCCCAGCGGTCGAGCACGGCCTGGACTTCTACCGGGCGCTGGTGGACGGCCTGCTCGAAGCCGGCATCACCCCGGTGGCCACCCTCTACCACTGGGACCTGCCCCAGGAGTTGGAGGACGCCGGCGGCTGGCCGGTGCGCGACACCGCCGAACGCTTCGGCGAGTACGCGGCGCTGCTGGGCGAGGCCCTCGGCGACCGGGTCAATGTCTGGACGACGCTGAACGAGCCCTGGTGCTCGGCCTACCTCGGCTACGGCTCCGGCGTGCACGCCCCGGGGCGCACCGAACCGGCGTCCGCCCTGCGTGCCGCGCACCACCTCAACCTCGGCCACGGCCGGGCGGTCTCGGCGCTGCGCGCGGCACTCCCACGCTCGGCCCAGCTTTCCATCACGCTGAACCTGCACGAGGTCCGGCCGCTCAGCGACAGTCTGGCCGACCGGGAGGCCGCGCGCCGGATCGACGCGGTCGGGAACCGGGTCTTCACCGGGCCGATCCTCGGCGGCGCCTACCCGGAGGACCTGCTGGCCGACACCGCCCACCTGCTCGACTGGTCCGAGGTGATCCGCCCCGGCGACGTCCGGGCGATCTCGGCGCCGATCGACCTGCTGGGCATCAACTACTACACCCCCACCCTGGTCTCCTCCCGGCTGGGCACCGACGGCCTGGGCGCCGGCAGTGGCGCAGCCACCAGGGACGACGGACACGGCCGGAGCGAGCACTCGCCCTGGCCCGGGTCCGAGGACGTCATCTTCCACCTGCCTCCGGGCGAACGCACCGCGATGAACTGGAGCATCGACCCCAGCGGGCTGTACGACCTGCTCACCCGGATCTCCCGGGAACACCCCGGCCTGCCGCTGCTGGTCACCGAGAACGGCGCGGCCTTCGACGACTACGTCAACCCCGAGGGCGAGGTCCGCGACCCGGAGCGGATCGCCTACCTCCGCTCGCACCTCACCGCGGTCCACCGCGCACTGGCCGAAGGCGTCGATGTGCGCGGCTACTTCCTCTGGTCGCTGATGGACAACTTCGAGTGGGCCTACGGCTACGGCAAGCGCTTCGGCGCCGTGTACGTGGACTACGCGACCCAGCGCCGCATCCCCAAGTCGAGCGCCCACTGGTACTCCGCGGCGATCCGGCGCGGCGGTGTGAGCGGCGGCTGAGCGAACCGGCTGCGCCCGAGTGAACTGCGCCGAGCCGCGCCGCACCCCCGTTACGAGGGTGCGGCGCGGCTCGTTGTGCCTGGTGGATCACCGTCGCGGGCCCTTCCGGCGGATCACCCCGAGGCGATCCAGCAGTACGCCCCGCCCCGGCCCGGCAGGCCCCGCATGCCGCGACCGGGCCAACTCGGCGAGGAAGTACCGACCCTGATGCGCTCCACGCCCCGACGCCCGCCGTTGCACTGGTCCGTGCCGATCGTCGCCCTGCTGCTGCTCGCGGCCTGGGCCCTGCTCTCGGACGGAGGCGGGCGGACGGAGGTGCGGGCGGCCGCAGCAGCCTCCCTGTCGGAGGCCCCGAAGCTCGGGGCCACCGTGCTCAGGACCACTGTGCTCAGGACCAACGTGCTCAGGGCCACCGCCGCGACACCAGCCTTCCCGGAGGCGGCGGAGCTCCACCCCGAACCGGGCTCAGGACTGCCGGCCCTGAACGCCCCGCCGCCGCTCCCCCCGACTGCTCCCACCCCGCTCGTGAAGACCCCGGCCCTACTCGCGAAGACCCCGCCCCCGGGCGTCCCGGTGGCCGAGACCGGCGCCCCGGTGCGCGAGGCGGAGGACCACAGCTCCGCGCTGGTGCCGATCGCGCTGGGCCTGGCCCTGACCGGAGCGGCCGTCTACAAGCACCGCGGTCTGCCCGGGGGCCACTGACTGCACTGTCGGCGTAAGCGCTTCCAGACGCATCAGCAATCTCCCGACGACACACGGATCCGATGGCTCGGTCGACCCCAGCAGCCCGGCGCCCGGTCGGCCCGCCGCCGTTCGAGCCTTCGGGCATTGAACATGCAGTCCGCCCGCCCCAATTGCCCTTCCAGCACCCGATCAACCCATCCCACCTGCTGCCATGTGCCGTATCCGGCCACTTGACGGCCCGTCCGCCCATCGGTCGAGCACGCTCCGACAGTTCATTTCCCGAATGGAAACACGCTGTTTCCGGCCGATGAACCAACGGAAAGTCACATCAACGTAACGGCAGCAACCTTCACTCTTGCGGGACCCAGGGCACCGTCCTACCTTCATCGCAGACCCACCCCGGTAAGCGCTTACGGAACACCACGGCCTGGAGAGGTCCCCCTATGGATGCACGAGCCACCACCGGTGCGACACCGACGATCTACGACGTCGCCCGCCGTGCCGGTGTCTCCATCGCGTCCGTCTCCCGGGTCCTCAACGGCCGGGACAACCCGCGTCCGGCGACCCGCGACCGGGTGCTGCAGGCGATCAGCGAGCTCGGCTTCGTCCCCGACGGCGCGGCCCGCGCACTGAGCAGCCGGCTGAAGCACGTCGTCGGCGTGGTGTTCCGGCGGGTCTACGGAACCGACGACGGCATGTTCGAGGACGAGTCGGAGAGCCTGCTCTTCGGTGACCAGATCAACCGGGGCATCGAGATCGTGGCCCAACGCCGCGGCTACGACCTGCTGGTGAGCTCCGTCAACATCGACGAGCACACGCTGCCCAACCGGATCATGACCATCGCCGGCAAGTGCGACGGGCTGATCCTGCACGACCAGGTGCTCTCCCCCGCGGGGATCGCCAACATCGCCCGGACCGTCCCGGTGGTGACCCTGGCCGGCGCCAGCGGCGGTCCGACCGCCAACGTCCGTGGTGACAGTGCGTCAAGCATGCGGGAACTGGCCCAGCACCTGGTGCAGGACCACGGCTACCGCCGGCTCGCCTATATCGCCGGACATGCGGACAGCCCGGACAACATCGTCCGCGGCCGTTCGTTCATGTCCGAGGTGCAGGCGCTCGGCGGCGAGTGCCTGACCGGCCCGGCCTGGCAGGGCGACTACTCGGCCGGCAGCGGGGTGCAGATCGTCCGGGGCCTGATCGCCCTGGGCGCGACCCTCCCCCGGGCCATCGCCTGCGCCAACGACCAGACCGCACTGGGCGTCATCTACGCCCTGGCCGAGCACGGGTTCGACGTGCCCGGTGACGTCGCCGTCACCGGCTTCGACGACCTGCCCTTCGCCCGGCACCTGCGACCCCAGTTGACCACCGTGCGCCAGCCCATCCAGGAGATCGGCGCCCGAGCCTTCGAGGTCCTTCACAGCATGATCACTACCGACAGCGGCGGGAGCGCTCCCAAGGGCGAGGGGGCGGCCCCTCCCGACATCGTCCTGCCGACCAGGCTCGTCCGCCGGGAGAGCTGCGGCTGCCCACCCGATTCCCAGCCGCCCGTGTGGCGCCAGGTCAACTGAGAGGAGGCAGTCCCATGCGCACCATCCTGCGTCGGCTCGGTTTCTACATCCTCGCCGCCTTCGCCGCCCTGACTCTGAACTTCTTCCTGCTCCGCATGCTCCCGGGGGACCCGCTGGCCGCCGCGCTCGCCAAGAGCACCGCCCAGGTCACCCCGGCCGAGCTCAAGGGCCTGGAGCAGCTCTACGGGATCGGCACCCACCAGAGCCTGATCTCCCAGTACCTCACCTATCTGGGGCAGTTGCTGCAGGGGAACCTCGGTACCTCCACCGCCAAGAGCGTCCCGGTGACCACGCTCATCTCCACCGACCTGCCCTGGACGCTCGGCCTGATCAGCGTCGCCACCGCCGTCTCCTTCGTCCTCGGGACGCTGATCGGGATCCTGGTCGGCTGGCGGCGCAGCGGACTGCTGGACGCGATCCTGCCGGCCAGCACCTTCTTCCAGGCGGTGCCGTACTTCATCCTCTCCTTCCTGCTGCTGATCACCGTCGGCTACGACGGCGGGCTGCTGCCGATCGTCGGCGGCTACGACACCTCGCGGAACTCGACCGTCACCGAGGGCTGGAACATGGGCTTCGTCGGCAGTGTGATCAGCCACGGGGTGCTCCCGGCGGCGGCGATCGTGCTCGCCTCGATCGCCGGCTGGATCGTCGGGCATGCGCAACATGATGACCACCACCATGGACGAGGACTACGTCCTGGTCGCCGCCGCCAAGGGGCTGCCGCAGTGGAAGGTCGTCGCCGTGGCCGCCCGCAACGCGCTGCTGCCGAGCATCTCCAACTTCGCGCTCTCGATCAGCCTGGTGGTCACCGGCTCGATCGTGACCGAGATCGTCTTCACCTATCCGGGCCTCGGCAATGAGATCTACCAGGCGATATCCAACACCGACTACCCGGTCATGCAGGGCATCCTGCTGGTCGTCACGTTCACCGTGCTGGCCGCCAACTTCCTGGCCGACCTGGTCTATGTCGCCCTCGACCCGCGCGCCCGCAGGGAGGCCTGAGCCATGCCGAGTACCTCCGCCGTCCCACGCAACCGGTCGTCATCGGCCGTCGGCATCCTGGTGCTCTTCGTCCTGATGGCGCTGTTCGGGCCGCTGGTCGCGCCGCACTCGGCCGACTGGCAGGCGAGCACCACCAACTTAAGGCCCTCTGCCGCCCTCCGGCCGGTTCTGGCTCGGCACCGACAACAGCCAGCACGACCTGTTCTCGCAGCTGCTCGTCGGCGGCCGCTCCACCCTGCTGATCTCGTTCCTGGCCGGACTGATCGCCACCGTGCTGTCGGTGGTGATCGGCGTGACCGCCGGCTACGTCGGCGGCGTGGTGGACGACCTCCTCTCGGTCGCTCACCAACATCTTCCTGGCCCTGCCCGGCCTGCTGATCCTGATGGTGGTCCTGCGGCCGCGCTGCCGCAGGACGACCAGAGCAACTCCGCTCGTTCATCGGCTTCGTGATCGCGATCACCGTCTGGGCGTACGGGCGCCAGGGTGCTGCGGGCGCAGACCCTGGCGCTGCGCAACCAGGACTACGTCGAGTCCGCCCGGGTGATCGGCGAGCGCAAGCCCCGGATCATCGTGTTCGAGATCGTGCCCAACCTGCTGCCGATCCTCGCCGCCTCGTTCATCTTCACCGTCATCTACGGCCTGGGCGTCTACGTCGCGCTGTGCTACCTGGGCGTGGTCAGCCCGGCCTCGGCGTCTCCTGGGGCACCATGCTCTCAGACGGCCCAGAGCAACGGCGCGCATCGAGCCCGGCTGGTGGTGGTGGTACCTGCCGCCCGCGCTCTGCGTCGCCGCTGGTCGGCATCGGCCTGGCCCTGCTCAACTTCGGCATCGACGAGATCATCAACCCCCGGATGACGCTCGGCCCGCGGCACGCGCGGCGGGATCCGGTTCGTGCAGCTTCACACCCGTCGTCGGGACCTGGCCCCGCGTCGTGCGGCCAGCTCACCGCCGGACCTCACGAAGGAAGCAGTCCTGTGACCCGACGCCTCGACCCGCCGATGACTCCGACCACCCCGACCACGTCGGCCGTCCCACACCTCGGCGGCGTCGACCACCGCTCGGCGCGCCGGTGCTCGAGGTCCGCGACCTGTGCGTCGACTACGGCCTCCGGGGCCGGGGCGGTACGCGCCATCACCGACGCCAGCTTCACTCTGCGCCGCGGCGAGGTGCTCGGCCTGGCCGGCGAGTCCGGCTCCGGCAAGTCCACCCTCGCCTACGCGCTGACCAGGCTGCTGCGCGCCCCCGGGGTGATCACCGACGGCGAGGTGCTGCTTCCACGCGCCCGGCCCGGCGGCAGCCGGCCGCCGATGGACCTGCTCGCCGCGGACGCCGGCCGAACTGCGCCGAATCCGCTGGTCGCAGCTGTCCGTGGTCTTCCAGAGCGCCATGCACGCGCTCAACCCGGTGGCCCGGATCGGACGCCCAGCTGACCGACGTGCTCAAGGCGCACCGCGCGCGGCATGACCTCGGCCCAGCGCCGGGAGCGGGCGGTCGAGCTGCTGCGCATGGTCGGCATCAGCGACGACCGGCTGCGCAGCTACCCGCACGAACTGTCCGGCGGCATGCGGCAGCGCGTGATGATCGCGATGGCGCTGGCGCTGGAACCGCAGCTCGTCATCATGGACGAGCCGACCACCGCCCTGGACGTGGTCACCCAGCGGGAGATCATCGAGGAGCTGATGCTGCTGCAAGGAGCGGCTCGGGCTTCGCGATCATCTTCATCACCCACGACCTGTCACTGCTGATCGAACTCGCCGACCGGATCGCCATCATGTACGGCGGCCGGATCGTCGAGCAGGCCGACGCCCGGCAGCTCTTCCACGCCCCGCGCCACCCCTACAGCCTGGGGCTGCTCAACTCCTTCCCCTCGCTGCACGGTGAGCGGGTCCGGATGGAGGGCATCCCCGGCTCGCCGCCCTCACTGCGCGGCGCTGCCCGACCGGCTGTGCCTTCCACCCGCGCTGTCCCTACGCCATGGACCGCTGCCGGCGAGGAGGTGCCGGTGCTGATGTCCCCCACCGGGGAGACCGGGGAGCGCACCGTCGCCTGCTGGCTGCAGGACGGACGGCAGGACGTCCCGGCCCCGCTGGCCCTGACCGCCCCGCTGGCCCTGACCGCGCCACTCGCCCTGACCGCGCCGACGGCGACGCCGACCGCCGCCGCATCGGCCCCCGCATCCGCATCGACCCCGACCGCCCCCCAGCGCCCGGCCGGCGCTGCCCCGTCCGACGGGAGCCCCCTGTGACCACCGAGGTAGAAGGCCGCGTGGTGCACGGGCCGAAGCGTCCGGGCGTCCCCGCCCTGGAGGCCCGCAGCCTGACCAAGCACTTCCCCGTCCACAACGGACTGCGGCGCGGCAGCACCCAGTTCGTCCACGCCGTCGAGTCGATCTCGCTGGCGCTGCCGGAGGGAACCGTCACCGCCGTCGTCGGCGAGTCCGGCTCCGGCAAGTCCACCCTGGCCCGGCTGCTGATCCGAGCTGATCACCCCGACCTCGGGCGAACTGCTGCTGGACGGCAAGCCGGTCGGCACCAGCGCCAAGGCCCGCCGCGAGTACACCAGCCAGGTCCACCTGGTGCTGCAGGACCCGTTCTCCTCACTCAACGCGGTGCACACCGTCCGCTACCACCTGGAGCGCCCGCTCAAGCTGCACCGCAGGACCGGCGGCGCCAAGGAACTGGACGAGCAGGCGAAGTCGAGCTGCTGGAACGGGTCTCGCTGAGCCCGGCGGACCGCTACATCGACAAGTACCCGCACGAGCTGTCCGGCGGTCAACGCCAGCGGGTCGCCATCGCCCGCGGCCTGGCCGTCGAACCCCGGGTGCTGCTCGCCGACGAGCCGGTGTCCATGCTCGACGTCTCGATCCGGCTCGGCGTCCTCAACCTGCTCGACGAGCTCGCGCGAACGGGAGCGGCTGGCGATCCTCTACGTCACCCACGACATCGCCTCGGCCCGCTACCTGGCCGACACCGTCGTGGTGATGTACGCCGGCCAGGTCGTCGAGTCGGGACCGGCGCTGCAGATCACCGACGAGCCCGGCCGCATCCGTACACCCAGCTGCTGCTGAGCGCGGCCCCCGACCCGGCAGCGCGAGGGCACGGTGGTGCTGCGCGGCCGGGGCGCGCCGCCGAGCCTGATCGACCCGCCGAGCGGCTGCCGGTTCCACCCGCGCTGCCCGTTCGCGATGGACATCTGCCGGAGCAGCACGCCCGCCGCCCTGCCGGTGGGCGACGACCAGGTCGCCGCCTGCTGGCTGCACAGCCCGGAGCACAAGCCCGAAGCCCCGGCCGCGCCGGCCACCCCGGAACCGTGACCCCGGGGTCACGGGCCACGCCCCAACCTCGGCACGCCCCACCCCGGCACGACGAAGCAGCGACACGACAGAGCAGCGGCACGACGATGCGACAGGACGAGGAGACGACATGGGAGACCCCGTCAGAACCGGCTCGCGCCGGGACCCGCCCGGGATCGGCGCGGATCACCAGGTCCCGGACGGAGTGGCCGCTCCTCCGGGACACGACACGGAACCCCCGCAGCACCCTACGCAGCACGCACGAGACATCCGGACACAAGGAGCGTAGAACAGTGACTCGCAATACCACCATCAGAGCGATGGCCGTCGTGGCTGCCCTCGGACTGGGTCTGACCGCCTGCTCCTCCAGCCACAGCACCCCCAAGGCCGGCAGCTCGGGCTCGTCCGGCGCCGTGGGCAAGACTCTCGTCATCGAGGACAACCCGGCGACCTCGTTCACCGACGACTTCAACCCGTTCGTGGCCGGTGCGGACTTCAGCGGCAACCAGAACGCCAACTCGCTGGTCTTCGAGCCGCTGTTCCAGATCAACACCCTCAACTCGACCGAGGCGCCGATCCCGTGGCTGGCCAAGTCGCAGACCTGGTCCAACGACAACAAGACGCTGACGCTGGACCTCCAGCCCGGTGCGAAGTGGAGTGACGGGCAGGCCTTCACCTCGGCCGACGTGGTCTTCACCTTCAACCTGATGAAGCAGTACCCCGCCGCCGACAGCGGGTGCGCCGATCATCAGCAGCGCCAGCGCGCCCGACGCCACCACCGTCGGTGCTGAACTTCGCGACCCCGCAGGCGGCCAACTTCGTGGCGATCGACCAGCCAGCTGATCGTGCCGCAGCACATCTGGTCCAGCGCTCGGCGACCCGACCACGGCCGTGATCACGGCGGCCCAGGCGATCGGCACCGGCCCGTTCACGGTGGACCAGTTCTGCGCCCAGGACGTGAGCTACAAGGCCAACCCGAACTACTGGGGTACCAAGCCGGCCGTCCCGGAGATCGAGTTCCCGGCCTACGCCAGCAACGACGCCGCCCAGCTCGCCGCTGTCGCAGGGGCAGATCGACCTGACCGGCAACGACATCCCCAACGTGCAGAACGTGTTCGTGGCGAAGGACCCGACCCACAACCACCTCTACACCAGCAGCGCGCCGTACTTCCCGGCCGGCAACACGGTGTCGCTGTTGCTCAACCAGAAGAGCGCGAACGCCCCGGTCCTGACCGACGCCGACGTCCGCCAGGCGATCAGCGCGGGCGTCGACCGGCAGACGCTGGCCAACCAGTGCGAGACCGACTACGAGGCGCCCGCCAGCAGCTCCGGCGGCCTGATCGCCCCGGTCAGCGGGAGCTCATCCCCGCTCGCTGACCAACGACCTCCAGGCCACCAGCGACTCGGCCAAGGTCACCAGCCTGCTCACCGGCGACGGCTACACCATGGTCGGCGGCAAGTGGACCAAGGGCGGCAAGACCATCAAGTTCACGCATCATCGACCCCTCCGACTACAGCGACTACTGGTGCGACGCGCGGCGACGTCGTCAGCCAGCTGAACAAGCTCGGCTTCGACACCACCCAGGTCACCGGCGTCCAGAGCACCGCCTGGACCCAGGACGTCGCCGCGGGCCACTACGACGTGACGCTGCACTGGGGCCAGGGCTAGACGCCGTTCCTGCAGCTGCAGTACCTCCTCGACTCCACCCAGTCCGCCGCCATCGGCCATCGGCCGCCGGCGACATCGAGCGCTACAGCAGCGCCGCCGCCCAGGCCGCGCTCACCAGTACGAGGGAGAGGCCGCCTCGACACCGCCGCGCAGGACGCCGATCTCGCCGCGCTGGAGCAGATCGTCTCCACCGACGTCCCGGCCGCGCCGATCCTCTACGGGGCGTCCTGGTACGAGTACAACGACGCCGACTACACCGGCTGGCCGAACTCGGCGAACCCGTACATGAACCCGAGCCCGAACAGCCAGGCGTACGAGTACATCATCCTGCAGCTGAAGCCGACCGGCTGATCAGCCAAAGGCTCCCGACGGCGGCGCGGGCGAGGGTCGCGCGCCCTCGTCGGTGACCGGCACGGCCCCTGCCTGGAAATCCACCAGGCGGGGGCCGTGCTCGATGCGTCCGGGGAAGGAGTCGGTGGCGATCCGCCGGGTCAGCTCCGGGATCGGCAGCGGCTGTCGGGCCGCCAGCAGGACCAGGTTGCCGAATCGGCGACCGCGCAGCACCGTCGGGTCGGCGATCAGTGCGACCTCGGCGAAGACCGCCCGCAGGGTCGCCACCTGGCCCCGGGCGAAGTCGAGCCGGCCGCCGTCGGTGATGTTCACGGCGTAGCGGCCCTCGGGGCCCAGGGCGTCGTCGACCAGCCGGGCGAACTCGACCGAGGTGCAGTGGGCGGGGATGCGCGCACCGCTGTAGATGTCGGAGACCACCAGGTCGGCACCACCGCCGGGGGCCCGCGCCAGGATCTCGCGGGCGTCGCCGCCGCGCACCCTGAGCTGCCAGTTGCGGTCCAACGGGAGCTCCCGGCGGACGAGTTCGGTCAGCCGGGTGTCGATCTCGGCGACCTGCTGCCGCGAGCGGGGACGGGTCGCGGCGATGTAGCGGGCCAGGGTCAGCGCCCCGCCGCCGAGGTGGAGCGCGCTCAGCGGCCGGTTCGGCGGCGCGGCCAGATCCGCGATGTGCCCGAAACGGCGCTGGTACTCGAAGGACAGGTAGGTCGGGTCGGCCAGGTCGACATGCGACTGCGGCGCGCCGTCGAGCAGCAGTGTCCAGGCGCCGGGGCGGTCCCGGTCCGGCACGATCTCGGCGGTCCCGGAGGCGACCTCCTCGGTGACCGGCCCGGCCCCGCGCTGCCGCGCCGGGTCTGTCTGCTTCCCTGGGTCCGACTGCTTCCCTGCGTTCGACTGCTTCGCCGTGTTCGATTGTCCGTCTGCGCCCTGCCGCTTGCGTGCCACCCCCCGAGTATGCCGGTGCGCCGCAGGAAGCCGCCGGTCAGAGGCTGTCCGACCCGCTCGCCGCGAGGGTCCGGGCGGCCTCGCCGAGGGCCGCGCGGAGCAGCGCCGGATCGGTCAGCGCGCATTCGGGCGAGGGCGGCAGCAGCCAACTGCGGTCGGAGTCCGGCGGGGGCGTTCTCACCTCGGAGCCGCCCGGGAGGTGCCAGGTGTCCGCCGCACCGACCGGGACCAGGAACGACAGTGTGGCCTCGCCGTCCTCGTGCAGCACCGGACCGCAGGCGCCGCGGAGCCGGAGGATGTCCACGGTCTCCAGCCCCTGCCGCTCCGGCACGGTCACCACCTCGCACGGGGGCACGGCCGGGCCCCCAGCGCCGACCCCCGCGCCGTGCGGGTCGCTCTGCAAGCGGGCCTGCAAACCGTTGTGCACACCGTTGTGCATGGGACGCCTCCTCAGCGTGCACCGCCCGGACCCGGACGGCGTGTCTGACCAGCACAACGCACGAATCAGCCGCAGGCCACGGCCGCTACCCATGGCAGGTCATGGCATTTCATAGCGGAACGCTGCAGATGTGTCCGCTTTGTCGGAAAACCCTACGTGTTCGAATGCTGACGGAGAGTACTGTCGTGACACATCCCAGCAGCCTCGATCCACCCAGCAGCCCGACCGACAAGGGGCAGCACCATGAACAACTCCCTTGGCCTTTCCCCCAACGCGTTGATGCGGGAGCTCCGCGGCGACCTCTCCGCCGGCGAGTTCGCCGCGACCGTCCGCCGGGCCGCCCGAGAGATCGGCGAGCACGTATCCTGTGACGCGCGCTACGTCGGGCGGATCGAGTCAGGCGAGATCAAATGTCCCAACTACGCCTACCAGCGCGTATTTCAACACATGTTCCCCGGCTCGTCCCTGGAGGAGCTGGGCTTCGCCCCCCGCCGGGAGGCACGGCACGGCCAGCAGCGCCGCTGCCCGCCCCCCGGGCCGGGCGACCCGATCCACGAGGAGAACGACGACGTGCATCGACGCACGTTCCTGACCGGTGGCCCTGCCGCCGTGGCCACCGCACTCGGCCTCGACCACCCCGCCGGCGCCACCGAGATTCCCGCCGGGACGAAAGTCGGCGTGAGGGATGTGCGCACGGTGGAGGAGGCCGTCCGCAACATCCGCCTGCTGGACGACGTCCACGGTGCGGACACGCTGTTCGAGCGGGCCGGCCGCGCCCTGCGGACCGCCTACCAACTGCTCAACTGCGGCAGCTACAACAGCCGGGTGGAACAGCGGCTGCAGGCCGCCGCCGGCGAACTCGCCATCTCCGTGGGCTGGCTGGCGCACGACTCGGGCCGGCTTCCCGAGGCCCGGTCGTTCTACTCCGAGGCCCTGGCCACCGCCCGGATGTCCAACGATCCGGCGCTGGAGGCCCACTCCTTCTGCAACAGCGCCTTCCTCGCCCGGGACGCCGGCCGCCCCCGGGAGGCCGTCCGCGCCGCCCAGGCGGCCCTGCAGGCCGCCGCGCCGCTGCGTTCGGCCCGGCTGCGCTCGCTGCTGGCGATGCGCGAGGCGGGGGGATGGGCGCTGCTGCAGGACCGCAGCGCCTGCGTCCGCTCGATCGCCCTGGCCCAACGGCTGTTCGCGGCCGGCCCCGCGGAGGCCGACCCGGAATGGATGTCCTTCTACGGCGAGGCCGAACTGCTGGGGCTCGAATCCCAGTGCTGGTCGGCGCTGGGTGTGTGGGGTCCGGCCACCGACCGAGCCCGCCGCGCCATAGAGCTGCAACGCCCGCACTTCGTCCGCAATCGGGCGCTGTACACCGCCGAACTCGCCCAGAACCAGCTCGGCGCGGGTGAAGTGGCGGCGGCCGCGGCCAGCGGGTCCGAGGCGGTCTCGCTGCTGGACGGCGTGCGCTCCACCCGGATCAGGGGGATGGTCGCGGAGACGGCCGCGCGGCTGCGCCCGTACCAGTCCGTGCCGGAGGTCGCCGACTTCGTCCACCGCTACGGCGTCGCCCTGGCCGGGTGATCCGCCGACGCCCCCGGAGCGCGGGCGGGCCGGGCGCCGATCGCACCGTCGGCGGCGCGGGCACCAGCACCGCCGTCCGCCGCTCCCGCCGCGCTGCTGCTACCGGCCCCGCGCCCGCCCCTCGGCGGGCCGGTGAGCAGCAGCCCGGTAGGCAGCATCCCGGTGGCACAGCGCCGCGTCGTCTCAGGGCCGGCACCGCTGCACCTGGCCCCACCATCCCCCAATGAGGTGATCCCTGCCCGCCGCACCGTTGATCAACAGATGGTTCGACCGCCCCTTGCTTAACTTGGCGTATGACTTCCGCCTCCACCACCCCGCTCCGGGTCGGGCTCGTCGGCTACGGTCTCGCCGGCTCGGTCTTCCACGCCCCGCTGATCGCCACCACCCCCGGGCTGTCCCTGGCCGCCGTCGTGACCGCCAACGCCGAGCGGGCGGCCCAGGCCCGGGCCGCCCACCCCGACGCAGAGGTGGTCGACAGCATCGACGAGCTGTGGGCGATGCCGCACCACCTCGACCTGGTCGTGGTCGCCTCCCCCAACCGGGTGCACGCCGCCCATGCGACGGCGGCGCTGCAGGCCGGGCCCGCTGTGGTGGTGGACAAGCCGCTCGCCGTCTCGGCGGCGGAGGCCGCAACCCTCGCCGCACTGGCCGAGCAGCGCGGGCTCCCGCTGAGTGTCTTTCAGAACCGTCGCTGGGACGGTGACTTCCGCACGGTCGCCGAACTCGTCCGGACCGGCAAGCTGGGCACCGTGCACCGGTTCGAGTCTCGGTTCGAGCGCTGGCGTCCGCAGCTCAAGGGCGGCTGGCGGGAGCTCGGCGACCCGGCCGAGGCCGGCGGGCTGCTCTACGACCTCGGCAGCCACCTGGTCGACCAGGCGCTCACGCTGTTCGGTCCGGCGACCGAGGTGTATGCCGAGCTGGACTGCCGCCGTGTGGGCGCGCAGACCGACGACGACGCCTTCGTCGCCCTCCGGCATGCCGACGGCACCCGTTCGCACCTGTGGATGAGCGCGGTGGCCGGCCACCCCGGCCCGCGCTTCCGCGTGCTCGGCAGCGAGAACGCCTACGTCGTCCACGGGCTCGACGGGCAGGAGTCGGCACTGCGGGCCGGGCGCACCCCCGCCGAGGACGGCTGGGGCGAGCGGCCCCCGGCCGAGTACGGCCGACTCGGCGCGGGCGAGGACACCGCGCCCCACCCCACCCTGCCCGGCGCCTACCAGGAGTTCTACGCCGGCATGGCCGAGGCCGTACGCGGCCACGCCCCGGTGCCGGTCGAGGCCCGGGACGCGGTGGCCACTCTCACCGTCCTCGAAGCGGCGCGACTCTCGGCCAGGAACCGGCAGGTGGTGACCGTCTGACCCCGCCCTATGGCTCTCGGTCAGTCCAGCCCGAGATGGGCTCCGTCGTTCCAGCGTTCCACGGCCCGCACCCCGTACTCCCAGGTCAGCACGGACAGCGTGGCCGGGCCGAGCTTGAACCGCTGGGCGTTGACGGCCGGCAGGCCGAGCCAGCGCGCGGTGAGGATGCGCAGCAGGTGCCCGTGCGCGAAGACGAGGATGTCGTTGTCGGCGGAGTGCATGGTGGTGGTGTCCGGATCGGGCACCCCGCCGATCTCCGCCGTCCAGTCGATGAACCGGTCGACGCGGGCCGAGACCTGGTCCAGCGTCTCGCCACCCGGCACGCCGTCACGCCAGATCAGCCAGCCCGGCTGGTCGCTGCGGCGAATGTCCGGACCGGTCCGGCCCTCGTACTGCCCGTAGTCCCATTCGAGCAGATCGGGGGCGTCGGTGAGCCGCTCGCCGAAGCCCGCCAGCTCGGCGGTCTCGCGCGCCCTGACCAGCGGGCTGGTCAGCACCCGGGCCTCGGGCAGCCCGCTCCAGGGGTCGCGCTTCAGCCGGTCGCCGAGGCGCCGGGCCATCTCCCGCCCCTCCTCGGTGAGCGGGATGTCGGTCCGGCCGGTGTGCCGACCACTCGCGGACCATGCGGTCTCACCGTGTCTGACCAGCAGAATCCGCGACGGCATAGGACGACTCCTTGGGCTCGGGTCGGGCTCGGGTTGGGCTCGGCTGCCCTCCATGATCCCTGATCCGCGCGCCGAGGACGGCCGCCCCACCTGCTGCTACGGATGATCGGCACCGAATTGTCGGTGTGGGGTGCGAGACTGGCCCGCACCATGAACCACGTTGACACCGGGGCGCTGCGCACCCCACTCGAGCAGCGTCTGGCCGCTCTCCGCGGCAACGCACCACAGCGCAGCCTGGACGCCCGCGCGTTGGCGGCGCTCGCCGCCAACCCGGGCTGCCGCCGCCGGGCCGTGCTGGACGCCGCCGGGGTGGACAAGGCGGCGCTGGCCGACCGGCTCGGCCATCCGGCGCCCTTCGGCCAGTCACCGTTCGCGATCACCCGCGGGCTGAGCTTCGAGAAGCGGATCACCGGCGACGGCTGCGCCGAACTGCTGGAACTGCTCCGGCAGCACCTCACACTGCCCGCCCGCTACGGTTCGGACGACGACTGCCCGGTCGAGGTCCCGCGGTTGGTCACCGATCCGAGGCGCCCGGCCGAACGCGTCGCCTCCACCCGGGCGGCGCTCGCACGGGCCTCGCGGACACCGGGTGTCTGGACTCTGCTGCACCACCCGCTGCTGCGACTGGAGGTGGCCGGCTCCACCGTCCTGCTGGAACCGGACGTGGTCGCCGTCCGCCCCGACGGGCGGTGGACGGTCGTGGAGATCAAGTCCTTCCCCATCCTGGACGGCAGCGCCGACCCGGCCAAGGTCGGGGCGGCGGCCCGGCAGGCCGCGGTCTATGTGCTCGCCCTGCGCGCGACCGCAGCCGACCTGGACGCCGAGCCAGCCGGTTTGGACACGGAGGCGGCCGATCTGGACGCCGAGGCGGCCGTCAGGAGCGAGGCTGGCCTGTTCCGCGACGGCCCCGGCGCACCCCGGGACCCGTTCGACCCCTACGCAGAGCCCGAGGGGCTGGCCGGCGCGCCATCCGGCACCGTGCTGCTGGTCTGCCCGAAGGACTTCTCCAACCGGCCCACCGCCGCCGCGGTCGACGTACGCAAGCCGATGGCGGTGACCCGGCGTCAACTCGACCGGCTCACCCGGATCGAGCAGCTGCTGGACGCGATCCCGCCCGGCAGCTCCTTCGACCTCGACCCGGACCGTGCCAACTCGGAACTCGGCGCCGCCGTGGCCTCCGTGGGGGCCGCGTACTCCCCCGACTGCCTCGCCGGCTGCGAACTGGCCTTCCACTGCCGCGCGGAGGCTCGCTGCGCCGGAGCGGTCGAGACACTGGGCCGCGGCGTCCGGGGCGAACTCGGCAGCCTGCGCACGGTGGACGAGGCACTCGCGGCGGCCCTGGGAACGACGCCGGCGGCGTCGGCCCCCTCCGCCGTCGCGGACGAGGCCGTCGCAAACGAAGCCGTCGCGGACGAAGCCGCCGCCCGGCTCGCCCACGCGGCAGCGCTCCGGGCAGAGGCCCTGGCCTGCGCAGTTACCGGCATCGGCGCAATCGGCAGCATCGGCGGCACCGGCGCAATCGGCGGCACCGGCACCGGCGCGGTCGCGCTCGCGGTCGCCCCGGACGGCGGTCCCGCGGCATGAGCCTGCTCACCACCCTCGCCCGGCTGGAGGCCGTCCGCAGCGGGCACGCCGAGCCGCTGGCGACCGTCCGGCACCGGCACCTCGCCGAGCCGCCGCTGGTCCTGATCCCGCTGGCCACCGCCGGTGAGACCGGTGCCCCGCTCGCCGTGATGCTCGGCCGCGACCGCGAGCGACCGACGCTGCTGACCGTCCCACAGCCACTGGACCGCAACCGGCGCTTCGTCTTCCTCGCCGAACTCGCCGCCGAGTTGCTGCCCTACCTGGAGTCCTTCGGAGCGGACGTCGAAGTCCTCACCAAGGAGACCAAGGACGCCGAGACCGGTGAGCCGACCGAGGTCACCCGCGAGCTCTGCCTGGACGCCCCGCAGGTCATCGTCCCCAACCGGGGCGGCATCGAGCTGCTCGGCCTGCTCGGGCGGTCGACCCGCTTTCGGCGCACCGCCGAGGATCCGGACCCCGGGCCCTACCCCGCCCCGCCCCGGGTGCCGCTGCTGGGCCGGTGGCTGACGCATCTGCGCGACCGCGCCCAGGTGCCGGGCTCCTCCCTGCTGCTCGCCATGACCGACCTGCTGGCGCGGCACTGGGCCACCGGCCAGAGCACGCTGGAGGACCAGCACCTAGGCGCGCTGCTGGCCTGGCTGGACCCGCCGGCCGGACTGACCGGCGCCGAGGCGGCGCTGCGCGCGGAGACGGCGCGCGACCCGAAGGGCCAACTGCTGTGCCCGCCGGCCGGTCCTTCGACCGATCCGCAGTTCGACAGCGCGCTGCTGGCCCCGGCGATCACCCGCTACGACGCGGCCCGGCAACTGCCGGACCCCGCCGCCGCGGCCGCCGCCACGGCAGCCCGGGAACAGGACATCCACCAGTTGCTCGAAGGGCTGCTGCTGCCGGTCTGGGAGCAGCTGTGGCGGGGCGTGGACCTGCTGCGCACGCTGCCCGAGGCGGCGCATGTGCCGGAGCGCTGGACCGGCGACCGCTGGTCCTACACCGCGCACCGCGACCGGCTGGCGGCCGGCGAGCCGCCGCAGCCGGTGCAGGACGACGCGGTCACCGCCGCGCGCAAGCTGGCGCAGCGCGAACGGGAGCAGACGACGGTCGGGGTGCAGGAGGCCCTGGACGATCCGCTCGCCATGGCCGAGCACCGGCTCGCCGGGGAGGCCCTGGCCGGCGTAGTGGTCGCGGTCGAGCTGGAGTACGACACCAGCAGGAAGACGGCCAAGCCCCGACCGCTGGTGACGATCCGCACCGCGGACCGGCTGCACGCCGATCCCGGCCAGGAACTGCACCGGGCCGGCGGGCCGACGACGCAGAAGGCCGAACTGGTCTCGGTCGACCCGGCCCACGTCCACCCCGGCTCCTCCTCCGGTCCGACCGGCGTCGCGGGCACGGTCACCATCCGGCTGCTGAACGGGATGGGCCGCAAGAAGGAGCCCGAGCCCGGAACCGTTCCCGTCCCCGGTGACCAGGTCTGCTTCACCACCTTCGAACTGACGGCCCGCCAGTCCGCGCCGCTGCCCGAACCCGAGGACACGCCCTGGACCCACGGCGGTCCGCCGCGGGCGTCCGCACCCGAGGAAGGGGCCGACCGTTGAGCCCGCTCTCCCCCGCCCCGTCGGAACCCGGCGGTCCCGGTGCCGAGGCCGAACGGGCCGTCGCCGCGATCCTCGACGCCACCCTGCACGGCAGCGAGCGCGGCACGGTCGTGGACTCGCCGCCGGGCGCCGGCAAGTCCACGCTGGTGGTGCGGGCCGCCCGGGAGCTGGTCGGCTCCGGCGAACGGCTGATGATCGTCGCCCAGACCAACAGCCAGGTGGACGACCTGGTGGACCGGCTGGCGACGGCCGATCCCGGGCTGACCGTGGGCCGGCTGCACGGCAGCGACGCCGCGCCGGACCCGATGGCGCTGCGGCACCCCAACGTCCTGCCCTCCACCAAGGCGGGCGAGCTGCTGGAACAGTCGGTGGTGGTGTCGACGGCGGCGAAGTGGCAGTGGGTGAAGGGCATCGACCCGTGGCGGCACGCCATCGTGGACGAGGCCTACCAGATGCGCTCGGACGCCCTGCTCGCCGTGGCGCGTCTCTTCGACCGGGCGCTCTTCGTCGGCGATCCGGGACAGCTCGACCCGTTCACCATCGTCGGCACGGACCAGTGGGCCGGCCTCAGCTACGACCCGTCCAGCAGCGCGGTGGTGACCCTGCTGGCGCACAACCCGAGGATCGTGCCGCACCGGCTGCCGGTGTCCTGGCGGCTGCCCGCCTCCGCCGCGCCGCTGGTCTCGGCGGCCTTCTACCCCTATGCCCCGTTCCGTTCCGGGACCGGCCCCGGCGACCGGCGGCTGGAGCTGCCGACGACCGGGGACGGCTCGGCCGCCGACCGGGTGATCGACATCGCCGCCGAGACCGGCTGGGGCCTGCTGGAGCTGCCGGCCCGGCACACGGTGCGCACCGATCCCGAGGCGGTGCACGCGGTCGCGCGCGTCGTCCGGCGACTGCTCGACCGCCGCGGGACCTGCGTCTCCGAACGCGGCGAGTCGCCGCTGACCGCGGACCGGCTCGCCGTCGGCACCGCGCACCGCGACCAGGCCGCCGCCGTCCGCGCGGCCCTGACCGGTCTCGGCGTCCCGGTCGGCGGGGCGGAGGGGGTCACCGTCGACACCGCGAACCGGCTGCAGGGACGCGAGTACGACGTGACCGTGGTGCTGCACCCGCTGTCCGGCCGCCCGGACGCCACCGCGTTCCACCTGGAGACCGGACGACTGTGCGTGCTGGCCTCGCGGCACCGTCACGCCTGCATCGTCGTCGCCCGGGCCGGGATCGCCGAGCTGCTGGACGAGCATCCGTCGACCGAACCGGTCCGGCTCGGGGTCACGGTCAAGTTCCCCGACGGCTGGGAGGCCAACCATGCGGTCCTCGCCCACCTGTCCGAACATCGGGTGCGCGGCTGAGGAAACGCGCCCCGCCCGGGAATACCCGCAGCCCGTTGCCCTGTTCCGTACCTGGCGGCCTGCCCCGACAATGGAACGCGGCCGACTCCCTCGTCAGCCGCGACCCGCACGGAGGTGCACCGATGTCCGACTCCCCCGCCGAACGCTCGCCGCAGCGCAGGCTTCGCCCTGCACCGCTGCTCTTCGAGCCCAACCTGGCGGAGCCGGAGCAGGAGCACTTCTTCGACCTGGAGTCGATCGAGGACCCCCGGGAACTGCTGCGCCGCTCCACCGAGCTGGCCCTGGCCTTCCGCGCCGCCGCCGAGCGGGCGACGGAGTACCAGGCCATCGCCGCGGCCCAGCTCGCCGACCCCCGCCACTTCGACAGCCTCAGCTACGAAGAGATCGCCGCCCGCGCCGACTGGACCCCGGACTACGCGGCCAAGATGGTCGAGCACGGACGCGGCCTGCAGCGCAGCCAGCGCCACCTCTGAGCAACTGGCGCATACCCGCCGCCCGCGCGGCGCACCTCCGCCACCGCGCCCCGGCGGCCCGCTGGCATATGCCGCCGGAGGATACGCCGCGCCAACCACCCCTGTCCGGCATTCCACCTTTCCCACCCTTCCTCCGAGCGCCCCCCGGTAGCTCTAGAGGGGTGGATATGTGGACGCATCAATCGATCGAGTACGTGACCGTCGCCGGCGAGGCGTGGCTCGCCTCGGCCAGCGAGTACCCCCGCAGCATGCGTGCGCTGTGGGAGTCCCAGCCCTGGGCGCCCACCGTCCTGCCCTGCGGGCGGACCTTCGACATCGTGAACCTGCCCGGCGTCTTCGGCCGGCGGGTGCTCGACGAGCTGTGGGAGTCCGGCCCGGGCTGCGGCCCGGTGGCCACCCACCGGGGGCGGGTCCTGGTCTTCGCCGAGGTCGGCACCGCCGCCCGGCTGCGCACCCTGTTGGTCTGGGAGGAGTGGGCCCGCGACGTCCCACCGCTGCTCTGCCACGGCCTCGGTGACGCGATCACCGTCCCCCCGGTCCAGCGGATGGCCGACGCCCCGGAGGGTCCCAACCGCTGGATCGTCGCCCCCGACTCCCACGAGCCCTGGCTCCCCGGAGCCGCCGTCCTGCTCTGGGCCTGCGTCCGCGCCGCCCGCGACCCCCACGAGGCCGGCGACACCCCCACCCGCCCCTCCCCCGAGCCGTCCCGCACCCCCCGCCCCCACACCCTCCCCGACCACGACCTGCTCGACCCCACCGCCCTCCACTCGCCCCACCTCCAACTCCTCGGCCCCGCCCTCCCCCCGGTCTGACCCCGTTCCACACCCCCAGGAGGTATTGGATTCGGCATCCAGCGCCTCCGTCCTGTAATGTCTACGACGTCAGCAAGCGCCGCTAGCTCAGTTGGTTAGAGCAGCTGACTCTTAATCAGCGGGTCCGGGGTTCGAGTCCCTGGCGGCGCACAGCTTGCAGGTAGCCAGGGCTTTCTCCCTTCGGGGAGGAAGCCCTGGTTGCTTTTCCGGCCGGTGGTGGGAGCAGGGTGGGAGCGCGGGCACAAACCCGGCACACCCGCAGTCAGCTGGTCGGCGAGTTCACTGTGCAACACGCCGAGCGGTGGCAGCGGGCAGGCCCCGCACGCGTCAGCGAGCGGGGCCTGCCGGGTCGTTGACGTGCTGCCTTGGCTAGCCGGGCGGAGCGGGCAGCCGTCTGGACGTCCTGCTCAAAGTCCACCGTCGCCGGCCAACGGTGCGGCTCCCGCTCAATCCGGCTCAGCCCCCGGCAGCCGGAGTCGAGCTCGGGGAGCCCTGGAACACCTGGTCGAGGCGGGACACCCGGCCCTCGGCGTCCCGGTCGATGCCGAACAGCTGCTCCGGATGCTGCGTCAAGCCCGTTGCCAGCGCGGCCAGAGTGCTCACCGACGGATGCGGGCCCGTACTCAGTGGGGCCGTGGTGGTCACCGCCGCGTCCGGGGCCACCTGCAGCCACTGCGCCGGGCCGCCGGGTTGGAGCTGCCCGTGCACACAGCTGATCGGGACGGCGTACAGCAACGCGTTCACGTCGGGGGTGAGCCCAGTGGGCAGTTGGAGTGCGTCCAGCCGCACCAACGTCTCCCCGGTCCGAGGGACTGCGCAGACCACCGTCGTGCCGGGAACCTGCGGTACCGCCGGGCCGGATGCCGATGACTCGGTCGGGACGGTACGGCCAGGGGCAGTGGGCTCAGCCGAATCACTCGCGGTACTCGGGGCCGCGGAAGCGTGGGAGGCCGGCGGGCGGACCGGGGCCGACTGCGTGGGCATTGTCTCCGGTGCGGAAACGGACGGCGTGCCGGAGGACGCCGGTGCCGCCGGTCGCGGCTCAGGCCCGAACGCTCCGGAGACCGCAAGCGCGGTGCCGCCGACCAGCAGCCCGGACAGGGCCAGTGTCGGCACAGCCAGCAGTCCGCGCCGGCGGCGGCGCTCCGCGAGACGCCGCAGCTCGGTTCCGTTCAGCGGCGGCTCCCCCACGGCGCTCTGCGCGAGGCCGCGCAACGACTCCCGAAAGCGCTCATCTCGTTCGCTCATCACGCTGACATTTCCATCAGGTCATCGGACAGATACTTGGCCAGGGTCGCACGGGCCCGGGAGAGCCGGACCTTGACCGTGCCCTCCGGCGCCCCGGTCTCCCTGGCGACCTCAGCCACGGACATGTCGCAGAGATAGTGCAGGACAACCACTCGACGCTGCTCCTCGGGTATCTTGCGCAGCGCTGCCACCAGCGCCGCGTACTCCGGCCCCGGGCTCGGGGCGTCCCGCGGGGCACCGTGGCGAAGCACCGCCAGCAGGGAGCTGCGGGTCCGGCGCCATCTGCTCACGGCAAGACGCCAGGCCACGGTACGCACCCATGCCTCCGGCGCCTGCGCCGACGACAACTCCTCGCGGCCGCGCCAGGCACGGACGAACGCCTCTTGGACGACGTCCTGCGCCTCGGCCAGGTTCCCGGTCATCGCGTACAGCTGACCGACCAGCCGCGACCAGCTGGTGGCGTAGAACTCGTCGAATTCGTCAGGCGACAAGCGCCCTCGCTTCCTACTTCGGCGGTACCAGGCCGTTCCCGCCCTACGCGGAAGGCCCGGTACCGGGCGCGGCCACTCCGGCCGCGCACTCGATCCGCCTCGTTCTCTCTCCTCGGCTCCGGTGCGACCATCCTGCCGATCGCCGGGGCCGGGGCCCTGACCGGGGTCGGGGTCCGGACCGGTGCGCCGCGCGCCGGGGGGGATGGGGGGAGTGCCATCGCCGCGCGGAAAGCACCGGCCCGGAGTCTGTGGTCGCCCTCCCGGTGTCAGCCCAGCAGGCTCAGCGCATTGGTCAGGTCCGGGGTCACCGGGCTGATCTTGGCGATGCCGGGACAGATGGCCAGCGGCTGCTGCGTGCCGTTCCCGGTGGACACCAGGAGAGACAGCACGCCGGGCCGACCGGGGAGGGTCAGCCGCACCTGCTGCACGGTCGGGCATTCGGTGGCGCTGCTGAACGAGGCGCCCACGTACACGGTGCCGCCTGCGGCGATGGTCACCGCACCCGGGGCGGGGCTGCCGACGTTGGTGTCCCTGAGGCCGACGAGGGCGTTCCCCGCATCGATCGGGGTCAGTCCGGCCCAGCCGTTCAGCGCGCAGGAGTGGTTGGTCGTGTTGACCAACGACACTACGGCGGCCAGGACACCAGCCGGCAGGGCGACCAGGTTGACCCGGGAGGCAGCGTTCGGGACGCTGACACTGCCCTTCAGGTCGGACACCGCGCACAACTCGGTGGCGCCCCCGACGGCCTTGCCGACAGCGCTGCCGGCGGCCGACTTCGCGCCGGCGACGGCGCCTTCGGCGGCACCGGCCACTGCGCCCGCCTTGCCGTTGACCGTCGAGGCCACGCTGCTCGGAAGTACGGAGGGCATCGCGGATGCGATACCGGCAGCCGTACCCGGGGCCGAAGAGGCCGCCGCGGTCGCGCTGCCGACGGGCTTGCCCTGCCCGCCGACGGCTTTGGCCGCGCTGGCCTTGCAGCCGGCCACGCTCAACACCACAAGACCGGCGACGGCGGCGGTGGCGAGGTGCCGATTGGCGCGAATAGCACGCATGATGCCTTGCTCCCTGGGGACTGGGGGGACTGGGGGGGCGATTCATGCCCTCTACGCACCCAGGCCCCGTCCCGGTTACATCCGGCGAGGTCATTTTTTCGTGACCTGAGTCACAGCCATGCCGCAATGGACCGCGGGGCGGTGGACGCCTGGGCCCGACTCGGGGGGGTCCACGACGTCGCCCGAACCAGTGTCCTCGCGCCGAACCACGGCACCGGAACCAGAGCCAGAGCCAGAACCGCAGAGGTTAAGAACTCTCATCCGGCTCTCACGTTCCGCCGACGGGGCAGGCGACAGCGCCATTCCTGCGGATTCCTCTGATCTCCCGGGCCCGCGCTCGTTCACTCATCCGGCCGCTTTCTACGCAACCAGCAGGCGCAATTGATTCAACGTACTCTCACGCGCCTCTCAGTCGAATGTCCCGAGTCGGACGCCGAAACCTGCCTAATATCATCCATGTCGAAGCCGGCACGGCCAAGACACAGAAATCGCAGGGCTTTTCGAAAAGGAGAAAGTCATGAGCTTTCGCTTCGCCCCCGTCAGGATGAGCCGCCACGAGCGCCACGAGGGCCACTGCTGGCGCCGTCGCAACGACCGCCGCGGCCACTGCCGTGGGCGTCGCTGGTAGCAGCGGCATCGGGCGGTCCAATCGGTAGCGGAGGCGGGTCTGTGGCAATACGCCGCGGACCCGCCTCCTTCTTGAGGAGCAGCATTTGATCACACACGAAGAACTGCCTGATGCCTCCCGCACAGCCGGCAGCCGGAACCCCGGATCCGATCAGGGTCCGCACGGCGCCGCCGACCCCACGGAGCACACCGAAGGCGATGAAACCGAAATCCCGAAAGGCTCTGCGTCGGGCCTGCGAGCGCTCGCCCGCTTCTGGGAGCTCACCGAGGGCGACCGGCTCCGGCTCCTACTGGTGAGCCTTTCTCTCGTGCTCACCGCTCTCGGGGAGACGGTGGCGATCCTGCTCTTCGGCGAGCTGACCGACCAGGCTCTGCGCCCAGGATCGGTTGCCGCGTTCTGGAGACCGGCCGAGGAGTGGATCGCCATCACTGTGGTCTGCGCGGCCGTCGGCTTCTTCGGGAACTGTCTGGGCGCCTGGGTGGCCGAGCGCTTCGTGATGCGCCTGCGGGCCGGACTGTTCGCCCATCTCCAGTTGCTGACACCGGACTTCTACCGGCGGCACCGACGAGGAGACCTGGTCGAGCGGCTGACCGGGGACATCGGGGCGGTCGAGGAGCTGGTGGTCTCAGGTGTCGTCGGCGCCGTCTCGGCCATGTCCAGCATCGTGCTGTTCTCGGCCGCGCTGTTCTGGTTGCGCTGGGACATGGCACTGGCTGTGCTCGCGCTGGCGCCGCTCTTCTGGCTGGCAGCGCGGCGCTTCTCGGGGCGGATCGAGGCTCTCTCACGGCGGGAGCGCGCCGCGGACGGCGCGATCACCGCAGTCATCGAGGAGTCGCTGAACACGGTGGAGCTGAACCAGGCGTTCGATCGCGGCCGGGTCGAGGAGGAACGCCTTGAGCGTGAGGCGTGGGCATGGCTGCGCGCGTCCCTTGCCGCCGTGCGGATGAACGAGTTGTACCACCAGCTGATCGTCGTCATGGAGTGCCTGTGTGTGTTGGCCGTGATCGGGCTCGGGGCCTGGGAGGTCGGCCACCAGAGGATGACGATCGGTCAACTGCTGGCGT
Organism: uncultured Actinomycetota bacterium; assembly: GCA_963743515.1. Lineage (GTDB taxonomy): Bacteria > Actinomycetota > Actinomycetes > Streptomycetales > Streptomycetaceae > Streptacidiphilus. Next base: position 199,056 of record CAVUQN010000013.1, on the reverse strand, counting down.
TCGCGGCGTTTCTCGGTTGCCTGTATCCGCCGCTCCAGTCTCTCGGCCGGCTGGCGATGACCGTGGCGGCGGCGGGCGCCGGAGCGGAGCGCGTGGCGGAGATCTGGGACGCCACGGCTGCCGTCGCCGATGCTCCGGGGGCGACCGCACCCGAGCGGCCGCACGGCGCGGTGGAGTTCAGCCGGGTCAGCTTCCGCTATCCCGGCGCCGGGCTGGACGCACTGCGGGACGTCTCGTTCGCGGTCCGCCCCGGCGAGACGGTCCTCGTCACCGGCCCGAGCGGAGCGGGCAAGTCAACCCTCGGGCAACTGGTCATGCGCTTCTTCGACCCAGGCGCCGGGTGCGTCACCCTGGACGGTCACCGCCTGGACGAACTGCCGCTCGCCTTCGTCCGTGAGCACGTGACCCTGCTGCCGCAGCGCACGCAGATCCTGCGCGCAACGATCGCGGACAACATCGGCTGCGCCCGCTCCGGCGCCACCAGGTCCGACATCGTCGCGGTAGCTCGGGACGCGGGGCTCCACGACGCCGTCATGCAGCTCACGGACGGATACGACACGGTTCTGGATCCGCACAGGCCGCCACTGTCAGGAGGCCAACTCCGGCGCCTTGCCATCGCACGCGCGCTGCTGCGCGATGCGCCGGTCCTGGTCCTGGACGAACCGACGACGGGCTTGGACGCCCGGGCCGTAGGCGAGGTACTCGGCCCGCTTCGGCGTCTGATCGCGGAGCGGACGGCCTTGGTCATCACCCACGATCTCGATCTGGGCCGCTTCGCCGACCGCATTCTCGTGCTGGACGAGGGCCGCGTCGTCGAAAGCGGCTGCTACGACGAACTGCTTTCCCGTGGCGGCTCGTTCACCCGGCTGCACCCCGGGGTCAGCGGGTGACACATCACCGACGACGGGAGCCTCGGCGGCGGGCAGTCGTCGGCAGGCATGTCCGCGCAGGTCGGTGAGCAGGGGAAGGCGCCACGGCAGGTGGCGGGAGCGTCGTGACGGGGCGGTGGGAGCTTGGGAGCGAGCGGGGACACCGGGGACAAGGTCCCCGGTCGAACGCGCCTGGCGTCCGGCCTCCCGCCCGGTGCCGCAGGCCCTGGCGGGCGTTACCGCGGATCGTGACCCGCCTGCGTCAGGGCGTGAAGGCTCGCGCGGGGCACAGAGGACGCGTCTTTGCGCCTCCCAACCGCAGCTCTTCGGCCGATAGGGTGAAGCCTCGTCAGTCGCGCGCCGATCACGTCCCGCTCACCCGAGGCGCCGGTTTCCCGGCTCCGCCGACGTCGTGGAGACGGACCGCCGCCGGCGGGCGGGCATGCCTTGGGAGGAGCAGGCGGATGGTGGGGATCGCGCGAGCGGCTGGCTCGACTGCTGGGCGAGTCTGAGTCGGCGGGGGCCTTCAGCGCCCAGCTCAAGGTCGCGGTCGGCGGGCCAGCCTGGCCGAGGCTGCTGCACGGCGCGCTGGAGCACTTCCGCGACGAGCTAGGGCTTCCTGCGGCCACGCGGCTGCGGGCCGAGCCGCACGCGATGCTCGTGTACGGCAAGGGGCAGTTCTTCCTCCCGCACCAGGATTCGGAGAAGCACGACGCCATGGTGGGCACGCTCGTGCTGTCGCTGCCTTCGGCGCACACCGGCGGCGAACTGGTCATCGAGCACGCCGGGCAGCGCAGGGCCTACCGCGCGTCGAAGAAGGACCTGACGCTCCTCGCCTTCTACGCCGACTGCCGGCACGAGGTCACACCGCTCACCTCCGGCCACCGGGTGACGCTCACCTTCAACCTGCTTGCCGATCCCGGTGCCTCTGAGCCGGAAGCCGCCCCGATCGCAGAGTTGGCCCGCTGCCTGGAGCAGCACTTCAGCAGGCCGTCCACCCCCCCGCTATGGGGGACGGGTACTCGATCCGCCGAACCGGCTCGTGTACCTGCTCGACCATGAATACACCCAGCGCGGCCTGAACTGGAGCCGGCTCAAGGGCCCGGACGCGGAGCGAGTCGCGCTGCTGCGCGCCGCCGCCGAGCAGGCCGGGTGCGAGTCGGTGCTCGCGCTGGCCGAGGTGAAGCAGACCTGGGACGCTTCGCCCGCCGGTGAAGACCCCTGGGACGACTACGGGTACGACGAGGAAGACGAGGACGCCGAGGACGAATGTGCCGCTGAGGACGGCGACTACGAGCTCGGCGACCTGGTCGACGACGAGATCACTCTCAGCTGGTGGACCGCCCCGGACGGCAAGGGAGGCGAAGCGATCTCGTTGTGCATCCATGACTACGAGTCCTGTACGAGTACCCCGAGCGCTGAGCTGACGCCTTACGAGTCCCAGTACGAGGGCTACATGGGCAACTACGCGACCTGGGAGTTGAGCAGCGCTGAGACACGGCGGCGGTCGCATGTCGCGCAGTGCGGCCACGACGTTCCGACCAGCACGAGCGGCACCCCCGCCAGTGCGATTGACCAGTACCTCCGGATCGCGGGGACCCGCGTCCGTCATGGCACCGCTGGTTAACGATCAACGTCAGCGCGGCCACGCCGCCAGGGCGACGTCCACGATGCTGTCCAGCTCCGCGTGAGTGGCGCCGTCGGCAGCCTGCGTATCCATTCCCTGGATCACTGCAGCGTAGAACCGTGCCAGCGCGACGGCGTCCGTCCCGGCCGGGAGCACCCCGTCCGCCACATCCTCGGCGATCTTCTGCGCGATGCGGGCCTTTGCCTCTTCCCGGAAGCCGCGCAGCTCCTGCTTCACCTCGGCGTCGGCTTCGGCGACGTTGACCGCGGCGCTGATCACCAGGCACCCGGGCGGGTGGACCGGGTTGGTGTAGCCCTCCGCAGCTTCTCTCAGCATCCTCTCGATCGCTGCGCGCGCTGTCGGCTCCTCGGCGAGCGGGCGGGTCCCGTACTGCCCCCAGGTTTCCGCGTAGCGCACGGTCGCCTCGCTGAACAGCTTCCGCTTGTCGCCGAACGCCGCGTACAGGCTCGGCGGGCTGATGCCCATCGACTTCGTCAGCATTGAGATCGACGTCGCTTCGTAGCCGTGGCGCCAGAACAGGTCCAACGCCGCGTCGAGTGCAGCGTCGCGGTCGAAGGCGCGCGGGCGGCCTCGGGTCGTCGGTGATGCAGTCATGGGGGAATTCTATAGCGATCGCTAGGGCGCGTGATACGATTCATTCTGTAGCGACCACTACACAACTCAGGAGAAGGCATCCATGTCCGAGACCACGCCGGCCGCGCCGGTTTCCGTCACCGTTGGCGGAGACGGCCCCGGCCTCGTCCTCGCCCACGGTGCGGGAGGCAGCGTCGAGGCGAACTACGGCCCGATCCTCGACGCGCTCACGGCCGGGCACACGGTCGTCGGTGTCGACTACCCCGGAACCGGTTCCTCGCCCCGCTCCGAGACACCGCTGGACGAGGACTGGCTCGCCGACCAACTCGTCGCGGCGGCCGTCGCGCACGGCCTGGAGACCTTCGCGGTCGCGGGTTTCTCCCTCGGCGGTCCGATAGCCATCCGTGTGGCCGCCCGCCATCCCGAGCGCGTCACGGCTCTGGTCCTCAGTGCGACGTTCGCGCACGCCGACACCCGGCTGGCGCTCTCCGCCCGCCTCTGGCGCGACCTCCATGCCACCGGCGACACCTACCGGCTGGCCCAGTTCCTCAGCCTCGTCGGGTTCAGCACCCAGGCGCTCGCCGCGATCCCCGAGACCCACCTCGGGCAGGCGCTGAAGGACTTCGCCGCCGCGATACCCGAGGGCACCCCGGAGCACACCGAGCTCGTCGAGCGCATCGACGTCCGAGCCGACCTGGCCGGCATCACTGCCCCGGCACTCGTCATCGTCACCGCGAACGACGCCCTCGTCGATCCGTTGCTCCAGCGTGAACTGGCCGCGGCCATCCCCACCGCCAAGGCCGTCGACATTCCCACCGGACACCTGCCGATGGCTGAGCGCCCCGAAGAGTGGCAGAGCCTGATCACCGACTTCCTGGGCTCCATCGAGCCCGTCACCAAGGAGAACTGAGCATCATGCGCGCGATCACTCAGCACACCTTCGGAAACCCCGATGTCCTGGAAGTCACCGAGGTTTCCAAGCCCGTCCCGCTCCCGTCCGAGGTGCTCGTCAGGGTCCACGCCGCCTCGATCAACCCCGTCGACACCTACGTCCGCTCCGGAGCCTTCCCGCTGCTCGGACAGCCGCCGTTCATCCTCGGCTGGGACATCTCAGGCGTCGTGGAAGAAGCCGTCCCCGGCGTGACCCGCTTCGACGTCGGCGACGAGGTCTTCGGCATGCCGTTCTTCCCCAGGGCCGGGAGTGCCTTCGCCGAGTACGTCGCCGTCCCGTCGCGGCAACTCGCCAGGAAGCCCGCGAATCTCACGCACCTGGAAGCGGCGTCGATCCCGCTCGCGGGCCTGACCGCCTGGCAGGCTCTCGTCGACACCGCAGGCGTCAGTGAAGGCGACCGGGTGCTGATCCACGGGGGCGCGGGCGGCGTCGGCCACTTCGCCGTCCAGATCGCGAAGGCCAGGGGCGCCCACGTCCTGACCACTGCCAGCCGCGCCAAACACGACTTCGTCAGGAGTCTCGGCGCGGACGAAGCGATCGACTACCGCACGGCCGACTTCACGAGGCGCCTCCGCGACGTCGACGTCGACGTCGTTCTCGACGCGGTCGGCAGCTACGGTGACGCCTCGATCGCCGCCCTCAGGCCCCGCGGCCAGTTCATCACGATCGTCGAGCGCACCGACCGCGACCTCGCGCACCGCATCGGGGCCGCCGGACGCCGCTTCGCGGGAGTCACCGTCGAACCGGACCACGCCGGACTGGAGCGGCTCGCCGCACTCGCCGCCGACGGCGCGCTGCGGCCACACATCCAACAGGCGTTCCCACTCGCGGAGGCCGCCGAGGCGCACCGGCTCATCGAGTCGGGCCGCACGGTCGGCAAGATCGTGCTGACGGTGTAGCAAGCGCCGATCGGCACCTATCGGCAGGTGGGCCTGACGGCCGTACGCGCGCCCGCGTCGGCGAGATCACGCTCTAGGCGCGCTCCGTGAGCAACGTCGCCAGACGGTCGGCGAATTCGGTGATCCAGTCCAATCGTGGTCCGCTGCGGGCAATGCGGAACCCGTGGCGGCGGGCGTGGAACGCAGCCTGGACAGCATGGAACTGAGCCCAACGACGGGCGCCTTCGCGATCGAGTTCCGCAGCGTCGACGAAGACGTCCAGAGTGCGGCGGACAGCCGTGCGCAGGTTGTCCGCTTCGAGCAGCGTCAGTGCCCGCGACTTGAGCAGCGTGCCGCCATCGTAGGCGGGGTCTCCCGCGTACCCCTTGGGGTCGACGGCCAACCAGGGCTCACGATCGGCGCGCAGGATATTTCTGGCGTGCAGGTCGCCGTGGACGAGGGTGTCCGGCTGGACGCGCCCCAGTTCGCGTACGGTCGCCACGGCAGCGTCCACCACATAACGCGACAGTGGGTGCGCCAGCTCCGCAGCGTCCTTGCGCAGCTGCTCCTCCCAGGCGCCGGCCCGCTCATGCAGTCGGGGCAGCCCGGGTGGCGCGGGGACGGCCAGCCGGCGATTGATCCGCCCCGCCACGGTCGCCACGTCATCGCCGTCGTCGACCTCCGCCAGGGTCGATGCCCGGACTCGCTCCAGCAGCATCGCGAACCGCGCATCGTCGCGTTCATACAGCTGGACCGCTCCCCGCCCGCCCCACGCCGCGAACGCGTCCGGCTCATGGACGTTGCCGGGGTGCGGAAAGGACACCTTCAGCACAGCGGTCCCACCCACCCGTCGTCGCACCGGGACGATCACCCCGACACCTCCGTGCATCACCTCGCCATCCGGCACGCACCCCCAGCGCCCCAGCAGCCCCTCCACGATTCCCGGCAGCTCGGCCAGCCACGCCGCTCCGGGCTCTCCCTCGCGCTCGATCGTGCTCCGCGAGAACGCCTCTGGTGTCCCGATCATCCAGGAACCCTACGCGCCGGCTCGCCGTCGATACCGCGTTCGTACCCACTGCCCTGGCTGGCCGGTACGGGCTGTCGAGCTTGATCGCCGAGCGGGTGCGTCCGCCCGTCACGTCCGACGGGTGGGTGGGTGCGTTTCCGGCCGCGAAGGCGATGTCGCCGATCACGGAGGTAGCGGCACGCACCAGCAGCCCCGGACCGCCGTGCACCAGCAGTGTCGGGTCATCAAACGCGGGCAGGAACTGCACGGTGGCTCTGCCGTCGACCGGCCTACCCGGTGTCACTACGCCACTGTTCCGCGCCAGCGGCAGCAGAACCTGCATCCGGGCCGCGCCGGTCACTTGTACGGCACGCCTGCCGCGGACCGTTCAATTGCGGGGCGGTCCACTACCTTGGGACGCGTCACAGGCCCGTCCCTGAGAGGTCCCGCGCCCCATGCGTATGTTCTTCGAGTCCGATGACCAGGAAGGCTTCGCCGCAGGATCCGGGGAGCTGTCGCGCCGGGTGGCGGAGTGGAGCCGCCTCGCGGGCGGTCAGGCCGACTCGTTCGTCGTCACCTCGGCGCTGGAGTACCGGCATCGCGGGACCGTGGACGGTCGCCTGGGGCTGTGGCAGTCGCGGCACGTCGAGGAGTTCCTGCTGGACTGGCTGCCGCGCACCCTGACGGAACTTCCCGACCGGCCGAGCGCCGACAGCCCGGGCGGGTTGCGGGCCCTGCTTCGCTACCTGGACGCGACCGGCCTCGCGGATCCGCGTGGGGACAGCCTGCAGGTGCTGGAACAAGCCGTCGACCGGGCCTCCGAGGGCTACCCCGGCGCGATGGCCGACCGATCACGCTGGGGCGTCTCGAAGTTCTGGGCCACCACGGCCGCCGAGCAGGGCGTCGACGTTGTGGACCAGGCAGCCATGACGCGCTTCGTCGAACGTGCCCAGCGCGGCCAGGCCCGCTACGACCGGGACGCCCTGGAAGCGATCATGGACCGCCACCAGCGCACCGGCCCGCCGCTCGTGGCCCGTGCTGAGCCACAGCTGCCGGTCACCCTCCCCGGCCTGGCCGAACTGCGCGACCAGGCCGCGCTCTCCCCGCTGGTACGCCAGCTGACCAGGCTGGTCGCCTGGGTCGGGCCGGAGGGCCGGGAGCTGACCAAGCTCGGTCGGCTCAGGCTCACCGACGCCCGGGAACTCGTGCACCTGCTGGAGACCGGGGACCGCCCGGGTTCGCCGCGCACCAGTGCCGACCTGCCGCGTCTGAACCTGCTCTTCGCCTGGACCAAGCAGGCCCGGCTGGTCCGCACCGCCAAGGGCCGCCTGCACGAGGTCGCCAAGGCCCGCCAGCTGCTGCAGGACCCGCTCGCCCTGTGGCTGCGCGCCTTCGAGACGGTGTTCGAACTGCGCGGGCCGCTGCTGGGCGGCCCGCCGGACACCTACACGCCCACCTCGATGCTGTACGACGCATACGAGGACGTGCTCCCCGACGTCCTCAGCACCCTCTACAGCCTCCCGTATCCCATGCCCTGGCCCCGGCTGCGCGACTCGGTCCACCTGGCCTACCGCGCCCGCTTCAACCTGGCCGGGGGCACGACGCGCGAGGTGCACGGCTGGCTGCTGGACGCCGACCACGACCTGCGCCATGTCCTCGACACCCTGGAGCACCTGGGTGCCATCACCCGCGCCCAGGGCACGGCCGACCCGGTCTTTCTCGACCTGCCCGCCCTCGACCTGCCCGATCCGGTGCTGCCGCCGGGCTTCCCGCCTGAGCTCGCACAAATGCTGCTCGGCGCCCGCCCCGCCGCCGACCCGGACGCCGATGCCCGGGCGGAGCGGTCACGCGCGGAACTCACCGCTGGGCCGGTGGAACTGATCGAGCTCACCGCGCTCGGGACGCTCGCCGTCCGCCGGCGCCTCCTGGCCGAGGGCCGCGACGCGCCCCTGGTCGGTGAACTCGCCGATGCCCCGGCGGTCGGCCTGCTCGGAGTGCTCGCCGAGCACTACGACCCCGACTCCGCCGGCGCCGAACTCGCCCTGTGGACCGCCGCCCACGGCGGGGCCGGCGCAGCGCGCGAACAACTGCTCCAGGCCGTGCGCACCATGCCATTCCGCAGCCGCGCGGAGGCCATGCTCCACGCCTTCACCGCAGCGCTGCCAGAACCGCAGGGCGAACTCCTGCTGCACTCCCTTCGCAGCGACCCCGTTCTCGCACCGACCGCGATCAGCGTCCTGCACCACCGCGAACTGCTCGACCCCAGCGACGTCACCGACGCCGAGGCAGAGCTCATGGTCGCCGAGGGGCTGCTCCAACTCCTGGAGAACCTCGGCGAGGAGGCGACCGCCGAGATGCTGCTGAGCGGCGGCGCCGCCCAGGCCCGTACCGCCGTCTCCGCTGCCCTCGGCTCCGGGCACCCTGACCACGACGGGCTCGACCGGCTGCGGCGGCTGGCAGAGGGCCAGCTGCGCCGCCGGGGAGCGCAGCTCGGCCGCCTCAACGCCGCCGGCGCCCGTCAGGGCCGCGCGAAGCCCACGCGCAGGCGGCGCCGCTGACCCACCGGGACGGGGGCGGACCGTGTGCAGGGGTCGGTTCCGGTGCGGTTGAATGGCAGCCATGGCAGCAGTGGTCGTATCCGAGAATCTCAAGCAGGCGGCGGCCAAGGGTGCGTTCGCTGTCGGGCGCAAGCTGTACGACGGCGCGGCGGTCAACGGCCTCGAACCGGGCTACGGCGGGGCCACCGCCGTCGTGGCCGGATCATCCGGCCGGGAGTTCGACGTGTGGATCGGGGTGGCCGGTGGCGCGCTCGCCGCCGAGTGCGACTGTGCAGCCGCCCGGCGCGGCGCCGGTCTGTGCGCCCACGCCGTGGCTGTCGGACTGGCCGCCCTCGACCGGCAGTTGCCCTGGGCGCCGGCACCGCTCAGGGACGCCGACGGCGTGGACGGCGCAGCAACGCTCGCGGCCCTCGACGCAGCGGAGAAGGCCGACGTGCTGGATCGGCTGCTCGCGGCGCACCCCGAGCTTCGCGCAGAGGCGGAGGCGTTGGCCGTGCAGGAACTCGACCTGCCCGGTGCCGCGCGCCGCGCGAGCGGCGACCAGGGCTACGCGGAGCTGCGCGACAGAACCGCGCAAGCGGTCGAGGACTCGCTGCGCGACCTGGACATCGGCGACATGCGCACCGGTCGCCAGCCCGGCTACGGATACGTCGAGCCGTACGACGCCGCGACCACCATGGTCGAGGACGCGTTGGAACCGTTCCACCGGGACGTGAAGCGGCGGCTCGGACTGGGCATGACCGGCGCGGCCCAAGCAGTGGGCCAAGGCGTCCTCGACGGCCTGCGAGCGTGCGAAGGGGAGTACGACGGCGACGAAGTGCTCTGCTACGCAAGCGAGGACCTCGAAGACTCCTACGGGTACACCGTGCGCGAAACGCTGCGGAAGGCCGGGGCGGCGCTCCCGGAGGAGGACTGAGCCGACCCGTCCGCGCAACCGGCTGCAGACGATCCGGAGCAGCCGCTCACTGCGCGGCCGCGCGGCCCGGCTGCCCAGGCCTCCTCACCTGCCCGCCACGCCCGGTCCTCCCGACCCGCCTGGGCCGGCGAGGTCGGCCAGCAGCAGCGGGAGCAGGCGCTCCTCCATCACGGCGCTGCCGTGGGCGGCCAACTCCACGGCGAGGGACGGGTCCCAGGGGCTGGGGGCCGGGGTGCCGACCAGCGGCGCGCCCGCGCCCTCGGCGAGGGCGGACCGGTAGTCCGGGGCGGACATCCGCCAGGAGGTCGACCGGGGGGCGGCGAGCAGGGATCCCGCGATGCGGAGCCCGGCCCAGTCGAAGTCGGCGCGGACGTGCAGCCGGGCGCCGGCGCGGACGGCCGCGTCCAGCAGCCGACGGCACGCGGCCGAGGGCACGCCCTCGGTGCACACCAGCGCCGCGCAGTCCTCCTCCAGTTCGGCCGCCGCCGCGCGCAGCACGGCCGGGTTCTCGCAGACGTAGAGGTCCCTGGCGGTTGGGGTGAGCGGGTCGAGGGTGAGCTGCTGCAGGGTCAGTCGGAACGGGATGCCGAAGCCGGCCGCGTCGTCCAGCCAGCCGGCCACGACATGGTCCTCCCGCGCCCGGACGTTCAGCACCAGCACCTGGCTGGCCAGGTCGTCGGCGACGGCGCCGAAGCGCTCCCACAGCAGTCGCTGCCCGGCCCGGTCGCGGGGCTGGTCGGTCTCCGCGCGCAGGGCCAGGGCGCGGAGCACCAGGGCGGCCAGCGGGCTCCCGGGGATCAGCGCCTTGGTGTCGCCGGTGGCACGTTCGGCCAGCACCGGGAGCGGCAGCAGTTCCTTGGACGGCAGCCGGTCCAGGACCGCGACGGCCCAGGCCGGCAGCCTGCCTTCGCCCCGGCGCAGCAGCCGGGTCAGCGTCCCGTCGGTGTCGACGGACTCGGCCCAGGCGGCGTACCAGGGTTCGGCGGCGTGGCGGCTGCGGGCCAGCGCGGCGCGGAGTTCGTCGCGTTGTCCGGACTCGGTGCGGCGTTCGGCGGGGCGGTCGCGCAACGGGCCGTCCAGCTGGGCCAGGACCGCGACCAGGCCCTGGCCGTAGGCGGCGTGCAGGGCCGCGTCGAGGTCGGCGAGTCCGACCGTGAGCCGCTTCGCGGTCTCGGGCCGGTAGCGCCCGGTGACGCCGATGACGGCGCGGCGCTCGGCCTCGTCCGGAGCGGTCAGGCCGACGGTGCCGTCCAGGGACCAGCCGTCGCGCTCCAGCCTGCGGCGGGCAGCGGCGAGGAGCCGCCGCCACTCCGGGCCGCGCAGTTCGTCGAGGGAGCATGATCCGGTGCTCATGGGTCCGGTGCTCATCCGGTCACCGGGACCCGCCGGGTGCCGGGCGAACCGAGGGCCAGGGCGAGCTCCCCGGCGTCGTCGGCGAGCAGCCGGGAGCCGTCCCAGACCAGCAGCAGGGCGCTGACCGTGTGCTCGACCGGCGAGTGTGCCAGGTCGTAGTGGGCGGCGGCGGTGACCGAGCGGTGGGCGGCCCAGAGGTCGTAGCCGGTCATGAACAGGTCGAGGTCGAACTGGGCGGCCAGGCTGAGCAGTTCGCCGCGTCCGGTGTCGTCGACCCCGGCGAACGCCTCGTCCAGGGCGAGCAGCCGGGGAGCGTGCGGCAGGGCGGAGTTGAGCATCGCCTGGGCGGCCGCGAACAGCGGCAGGTGCAGCGAGACGGACTGCTCGCCGCCCGAGAGGCGGCTGTGCCGGGCCCGGGTCAGGGTCTCCTCGCTGCCGTCCGGACGGACCAGCTGGAAGACGAACTGCCGCCAGTCGCGGTAGTCCAGGACCTCGGCCAGCAACTCCCGGTAGGGGCGGTCGCGCCAGCGGGCCCTGGCGTTCTTGATCTGGGTGGCGAACAGGGCGCGCATCCGGCCCAGGGCGTCCGGGCCGAGCCGGTTGGCGTCGGCGTCGAGCAGGGCGCAGACAGCGCGCTGCTCCTCGTCCAGCTTGTCGGCGAGGTGCCAGGCGACGCCGACGGTGGTCCCCGAGGACATCCGGCGGGCCCGCATCTCCTTGTTCATCCGGCCGATCAGGTCGCGGGCGTCCACGGTGCGGTCGTGGATCTGCTGGGCCAGCCTGGTCAGCAGCGCGTCCTCCAGGATCCGCTGCTCCGAGTCGCTGAGCAGCTGCTGCTGGTCGCGGCGGGCGGCGGAGATCCGCGCCGCGAAGGCGCCGACCGGCAGCGGACCCTGCTCGTCGGCGATGCGGACCACGATGACGCCGTCGGCGCCGTCCCACTCGGGGCGGTAGTCCTGCCCGGCGGCGCCGAGCTGGGCCTGGAGTTCGTCCAGGGCCTTGGTGAGCCGGGTGGTGGACTGCTTGAGCGAGGTCTCGGTCGGGGTGAGCTCGCGGGTGGCGGCGAGGATCGCGTCATGGACGGCGTGGACCGCCGCGGGGAGCTCCTCCTCGGCCCAGTCGGCCTCCTGGGCCGGCCAGTTCAGGCCCGGTGGGCACTTCAGCACGTCCAGCAGCTCGCGCTGGGCGTAGGGGGCGAGCTCGCGCGCGGTGGCGCGCTCCTCCGCCGCCGCCACGGCGCGGGACTCGCGGGCGGCGGTGAGCCGTTCGGCCGCGGCGGACGACTCGGTGAGGGCGGCGCGCTCGGCCGCGCGGGCGGCGGCCACCTCGGCCCCGGCCCCGGCCAGGGCCCCTTCCGCCTCCTCGACCCGGGCCAGCACCTCGGTGGCGTCGGCGCCCACCGCATCGCGCAGGGCGTCGAGCTTGGCGGTCTCCTCGGCGCTCCGGCGGCGGGCGGCGCGCTCGGCCCCGGCCGCCGACTCCTCGTCCTCGGCGGCGAGCTCCATCCGGGCGCCGGCCGCGGCGACGGCCTCCTGCTGGCGGTCCTCCTCCCGGCGCTGCCCGGCCAGGGCGGCGGCCGCGGACCGGAAGCGGTGCACGGCGGCCTCGACCGCGTCCGTCCGGTCCGGGTCGATCCGGTGCTCGGCGGCGGTCCGGCGCACGGCCCGGTCGGTGACCCCGGTCGCGGCCACCGCCTCGTCGTAGGAGGACTGGGCGGCGTCGGCGGCCTCACGGGTGGCCCGCAGCCTGGCGTCGGCCCGGCCGAGGGCGGCCAGGGCGGCCAGCACCGGGGCGGGACGGGGCAGTTCGGCGCGGGCGGTGGCGAACTCGGCGAGGGCGTCGGCGCAGTCGGCCGCCTCGGCGTCGAGCCCGTTCAGCCGGTCCGCCAACGCGGCGATCCGGGCGTCGCAGTCGGCCAGGCGCGCGGCCCGGCGGCGGGCGCGCGCGGTCGCGCCGATGTACTCGGCGTGCGGCTTGCGGTGCGCGCCCTGCTGCGCGCCCTGGGCGTAGCGGCCGTCGGCGGTGACCACGGCCGGGCGCGAGACCTCGGCGAACTGCCCGCCGTCGGTGGCCAGCGAGCGCAGGATCGCGGTGACCCTGGCGGCCGGCACGCCGGTGTCCTCCTCGGGCAGCAGCAGCTCGGCCAGGCTGGGGCCGTCGACGGCCGGACCGGGGCGCAGGCAGGCGTCACTGGCTCCGGCCGCGACCGGCCGGTCCTCCGGGTGGACCCAGGCGTCCAGCAGTCCGGCCGCCTCCAGCGCGGCCTCCACACCCGCTGCCTGATCATCCGTCACTTCCGGTGCAAACCTGACTAGTTGCCACAGCGGCGCACCCGGGCGGCCCTCGCGGGAGTCGGTCCTGCCCGGGTGGGCGGCGGGGGCGTCGTCGTGCTCGGCGGCGATCCTGGCCCGCTCGGCCGTGGCCTGTTCGCGCTCGGCGGCGGTCTGGGTGCGTTCGGCCCGCAGCTCGGCCTGGCGGTCGCGGAGCCGCTCGGCGGCGGGAGCGGTGGCGGCGGCGAAGACGTCGGTGAGAGCCGGGGCGTCCGGCTCGCCGACGGCGGCCAGGGCCTCGGCCAGGGCAGCGCCCAGTTCGTCGGCGGCGGCGCCGGGCTCAGCGGCGGCACCGGACAGCAGTGCGCGGTGCCGGGTCAGCCAGGCGTCGAGCTGCTCGGCGGCCCGCTCCCGGGACTCGACGAGCGACTCGGCCGCCGCCAGCTCCGCGGTCTCGGCCCCGTCCACGGCGGCCTGGGCCCGGTCCAGGGCCAACCGGGCCAGGTCCCTGGCCTGTTCGGCCTGCCGGTGCGCGGCCAGCGCGGCCCGGGCGGCGCGCACAGCCTCGGTGCGCTCGGCGGCGCGCACACCGGCGCGCTGGGCCAGGACCTCGGGCGCGGCGTCGGCCGCCGTCCACTCCGCGCCGGCGGCTGCGGCGTGGTCGGCGAGCTCGGCCGCGGTCCGGGACACCGTCGCCGCCAGCTCGGCAAGCAGGGCTCCGGCCCGCTCCAGATCGGCCCTGGCCCGACCGGTCGCGGCGGCACGGCGGCGGTGCTCGGCCTCGGCCTCCCGCGCGGTCTGCTCACAGGTGCGGACCAGCCGCTCCAGGTCGGCCAGCTGTTCGACGGCCTGGTAGGCGGCGCTGGACTTCAGCTGCTCCAGCCGGGCCCGCAGCCCGGCCAGGCCGTTCTCGGCGAGTTCGAGCCGGGTGGCTGCGGCTTCCTGTCGCTCCTCGGCGGCGGCGAGGCCGGACGTGGCTGCGGCGACGGCCGCCCGCCGGTCGGCGGAGGACTCCCGGCGGCGGGTCAGCGCGTCGGCGGCCCAGCGGGCGTGGACCCGGAGGTAGGTGGTGTAGCTGGCGAGGAAAGCCGTGGTGGCCTCGTCGGCCGCGGTCAGACCCTCCAGGGTGCGCTGGACCGCCTCCATGTCGTCGAAGGAGCGGGCCGCCTCGGCGACCAGGTCGTCGTCGACCGGCCGCAGCCCGTCGCTGAGCGTGTCGGACAGCTTGGCCGGGTCGAGGTTCTTCGCCAGCTGCGGCCTGCGCAGCGTCAGGATCAGGGTGAGCAGTTGCTCGTAGCGCTCCCGGCCGAGGCCGAACAGCCGGTGGTCGATCGCGGCCCGGTAGTCGGCGGCCGAGTCGTACAGCTGCTCGGCGGCCCCGGCGGCGTCCAGCTCCTCGGCGAGCTGCTTCTTGGTCATCGGCCGGTCGTCGTCGGTGAGCAGCGAGAAGTCCTCGCCGACGCTGCCCCTGGCGACGAAGTGCCAGCGCACCGGCGGTCCCGGTGCCGCTGGGCGTGCAGGCCGATGCCGACGGTGACGCAGTCCGCGGTGTCGCGGTGCCGCAGCTCCAGCCAGACGTAGCCGACCGCGTTGTCCTGTCCCCGGAACAGCAGGTTGGACTTCATGGTGCGGTCCTCGGCGGCGAACGGGTTCAACCGCTTGGGGTCGATCCTGCCGTCGAGCACGAACGGGAACAGGCACTCCAGCGCCTTGGTCTTGCCCGAGCCGTTGGGGCCGCGCAGCACCAGCCAGCCGCCGGCGAAGGAGAACTCCTCGTCCCGGTAGTCCCACAGGTTGACGATGCCGGCGCGGGTGGGGACGTAGCGGCTCACGGGGTCGGGTCCTCGGGTGTGGATGGTTCGAACAGGGTCTGCTGGGCGGGATCGGACTCGGACTCTGGTTGCGGCTCGGACGTCGTCCGCGACTTCAGCCGGGACGTCGGCCGGGACGTCGGCCGGGACTTCGGCTCGGACGTCGGCCGGGACTTCGGCTCGGACGTCGGCCGAGTCCCGGGCGGGCTCTTCACCACCGCTGTCGCGCCCCGGTAGCGGGCCAGCAGCGGCAGCGCCAGCACGCCGCCGTCCACCGGCGCGACCAGCCGCATCTCGGCCAGCAGCGCCACCGCGAGCCTGGCGAGCCGCTCCGGGTCTGCGACCAGCGCGTCGGACAGCCCCATGCCGTAGTCGGCCGCCAGTTCCCGAACGGTGCGGCGCAGCCAGGCGTCGGTGACGAAGGGGTACACCGCCTCGGGCGCGTTCTCGGCAGCCTCGGCAGCCTCGACGGCCTCAGCGGTCCCTGCGACCTCTGCGACCGTTGCTCCACCGTCCTCGACCCCAGCCCGACGGGGGAGGCCGGCCCGCTCCCGGAGGTCGAACGGCTCCGCCGCCTCCACCGGTTCGGCCAACTCGGCCAGCGCACCGCTCAGCCTGCGGTCGGGCATCGCCACGTCGAGCCGGGCCGCTGCCTCCGCGCGCCGCTCGGCGGCGGTCGCGGCCGGCAACCGCTCGGTGCCCGGCCGGGCGGCGCGCTCCGCGATCCGCGCGCCCAGCAGCAGCGCCGCCTGCGCGACCGTGCCGCCGGCCGGGAAGCCAAGGTCGGAGAAGCGCCGGGCGGAGTCCAGCAGGGCCAGCCCCTCGGCCCTGCGCTCCACCGTCAGCCCGGTGAGCCGCTCCAGGTCCTCGACCAGGCCCGGCGCGCGCAACTGCCCGCGCAGGTCCTCGTCCGCGTCGGCGTAGTACACCGCCGGCTGTTCCAGGACCAGTCGGCGCGCCCTCCGGGAGGCCGCCCTGCGCCGGTCCTCCCGCCCCTGGGCGATTCCGCCGACGCCCTCCCGGCCGAGCAGTTCACCGACCGAACCCAGGTGCTGCAGCACCCGGTTGGGCCGCGTAGACGGCGGCGGTGACCTCACGGTCGATGTCGTAGAGCGCCTCGGCCCGCTCCGGGTCGTTGGCCCAGTCGGCGGCGGAGCCGTCGGCCATGCGCAGCGCGCCGCGCGCCTCCAGCCAGGCGACGGCGTCCACGAACGCGTCCCGGTCAGCCTTGCGGGCGGTGTCCATACCGAGCCCGTCGATCCGTCCGGCGTCGGCGGCCACCGCGTCGGCCAGCTCGCTCAGCGCGATCTGGCGTCCCGGACCGGCCGAGCGCGGACAGCGTCAGCACCAGATAGGCGTAACGGCGGCGGTCGAACGGCCGCTTGGTGGTCTTACCCGCCGTCACGGCCGGGCGGGTCGGGTCCAGCGTCGTCCTGGACCCGGCGCAGCCGTGCCGTGTCCGCCGGTGGTCACCAGCGTGTAGCCGAGCACCTCGTGCAGATCCGTGCGCAACTGCTCGGCCCACCGGCGCACCAGCGGCAGCGCGCCCGCGTCCGGGTGGACGGCGGTGATCAGCGGCTGGCGCAGGACCAGCCGCACCGCCTTCTGGTAGTCCGCGAGTTCCAGCGGGGTGACGTTCTCGGCGACCCTCACAGGGAGCTCACCTCCAGCCGCAGCCGGTCCAGGTGCAGCCGGCCCCGGACGGTGTGGACGGTGCTGGAACCGGCCGCCGGATGCAGGGTGAACCGCACCCCGTGCGCACCGGCGGCGGCCACGTCCTGCTGCCCGCTGCCGCGCACCCCCCGGCTGACCGGGACCGGCAGCCGGGCGGCCAGGGCCAGGTCGAGCAGGCCGAGCAGCGCCTCCGTCTCCGGCTCGTCCAGGACCCGCCCGTACACGCCGTCGCCGGCCAGCGCGGCGGCCGCGGTCCTGGTCTGCCGCGCTGCGCCTTGAGCTGCCGGGCGCGCAGTCGCTCGCGCTGCTCGTCGTTCCGCTCGATCCGGCCGGGGCCGCTCAGCCGGGGCTCGCGACCCGACTTGCACCAGGGTGCGGGCGAGTTCCACCGGCGGGGCCTGCCACCAGGACGTGCGGCCCGGAATCAGCTCGGGGTCCTCGTGCAGCACCGAGACGTGCCGCGGCGAGCCGAGGTCGAAGACCGCCTGGAACAGCGCATGGGCGTCGGCGTCCGTCGGACAGGAGACGAACCACTGGGCCAGGTGGCGCAGTTGGCTCTCCCGGCTGACCCCGCCCCGGCGTCGACTCGGTGACCCGCCGCAGCAGCGCCAGTGACGTTCGCGATCGCCGTGACAGTGGCGTCCTGCAGCCGCTCGGTCTCGCTGCGCTCCCCCGCCGCGAACCACTGCACCAGGCCGGACCAGCGCTGCCGCCAGTCCGCCACCCGTTCGAGCGGGGAACGGAACAGCCGCTCGTCGACCTGGGCGGCCTGCTCCACCAACTGCTCCACGCCGGTCGCCGCAACCGCCTCCGACCGCCTCGGCCAGCAGCGGGGTGAACCTGGACAGCTCGGAGTGGAACTCCCGCATGTGGGTGAGCAGCGCGTCCTTGTGCGCGAGGAACACCTCGGGGCGGGTGTCGTTGGTCCTGGCCAGGTCGCCGAGCATCAGGTAGAAGCGGGCGGCGCGCTGCGCCATGTCGGCGAGGACGGCGTCCAGCCGGGACAGCTTGCGGTAGACCTCCGCGGCGTCGCCCGCCGCATTGGCAGCGGCCAGCGCCCGCAGGTCCGCCAGGATGTCGGGGAACACCAGGCGGGACAGCTGCGCGTCCTCCAGGCTCGCACCGAGCACCTCCTCGACCGCGCGGTAGGCGCGGTAGCCGGCCTGGGTGAACTGGTAGACGTAGTGCCGGTTGCGGTACTCGGCCAGGTTCGCCGCGCGGGTGCCGTCGTAGGAGCGGTCCAGCACCTGCCAGTCCGCCAGCGCGTCGAGCAGCGGCTGCACCTCACCGACGGCGCGGGCCGACGGGTTGTCCTCGGCCAGCTCCGCCAGCAGCTCCCGGGCATCGGCGACGTGCAGCAGCACCTGGTAGTTGGCCCGCGCCCGGTCGAAGGCGCGCAGCAGCCACAGGTACTCGTGGCGCTTCTCCGCCGCCGCGAAGTGGAACAGCCGCAGCCGGTCGTCAAGGGTGAACGCGTCGATGCCGAAGGAATCCCCCACGCCCGGCTCCTCGTTCACGCTTTCCTCCAGCATGCCGTCACTGTAGGTAGCCATTCTGCCTGACGCCGACCGATGCCCCACAACAAGTGGACAGATCCGCCGTTCTCGGGTAACGAGCTCGCCCGACCCGACGGACGCCGGCGGAACGTCTATTCAGCCACGACCGAGCGAACGCGCCCTTGCCCTGCCGGCTCGTCAACAGCCCGTCGGCCTGCAGGCAAAGGCCACGCCGGGCAACCGAGACAATCAGCAAACGAAGGACCAGCTGGTCAGCCGGTCGACGCTGATCGCCACCACCGCGCCCTGCGGCGGCTGCTCGCAGTACTGCGGGTACTTGGCCGCCAGCAGCTCGACGGGCCACGCGCGCCGGGACTCGTCGCGCCAGATCTCGGCGCGCCCGTCGGCCCGCACCCACCACAGCACGCTCCAGTCCTCGGCGTAGTGGTCGACGAGCACCGAGACGCGGTTGTTCTCCCGGATGTTCTGCAGCCGCCGTAGGGCGGTGGTGCTCTTGGGCTTGTGGTCGATCACGAAGTAGAGGGCGTCGCCGTCCAGTGCGAAGGTGACTGGGACAAGATGTGGTTCGCCGGCAGCGGACGCGGTGGCGAGCCGGGCAATTCGGGACGACCCCAGGAGCGCGCGGGCGCGATCGGCTTCCATCCTCATGGGTCAACCGTATCTCCCGGCAGCCGCACTGGGCAGGCGATGCAGGCGACACCGCTGCCCGCCAGCCGGCAACTTCCCGGCAAGTCCAAGCTCAAATCAAATGATCGAATTCCCCGGCTTTTACCCCAGCAATGAAGGCTCCGAGCTTCGCAGGCGTAGTCGTGGCAATAACCTCTGGATCATCCGACTCGCGGATCTTGATCGTCCCATCGGCGGCGGCGGCAAGTTCGATTGAGTTGCCCGTGTTGTCGCCGCTGAAGGAGGACTTCTGCCAGTTGAACTTGTCCATGACCACGAGCCTTTCAGAGCTGATAGAGAAGGTGTTGAATCAATCCCCAAGAGTCCCGACTTGCATGGACCCGTGGCGAGTTGTCGGCGTTTACGGGAGGCAGCGCCAGCCTGGCGAGGCGATCGAACGTCAGACGGAAGCTCGCCAGGGATTCCCGATCCCCAGCAAAGACTGTACTTCCGCCCGGCTGATCGAGCATGACAGTAGAAAGGGATGCGACTCCGGGATTCACTGCCAAACTGGGGCACTATAGGCTGGAAATTTCTCCACCGTGAACGGATACACCCTGATCGTGACATTGGGAAGCGATGAGATTTCTAGCAGGTGGACCAGTTGCGCCCGCATCGCCTCCGAACCGGCGAAGCGCATATGCAGGGCAGACTCATGAATGATGAAGTCAAATTCGGCTGCATTGTCGCCGGCAAGGATCGCCTGCCGGTTACGCCGGAAACTGATAGCCGTATCGATTTCCTCCGGCGTCAGGCCGGCATCACTGCTCTCGAAAATTGAACGCGTATACTCCGGAGACTGCAGCAGTCCTGGGATGTACAGGATTTCATAATTCTCAACAGAGCTCGCGGCCCACTCCAACTCCGCCAAGTCGAGCGAAGACTGAGGAACGCGGTCCTTGTAGGTTCGCCACCAACCCCTGCCGCTCGATGCCCCCATGGCGATCAGCGCCTCCACGAAGGGGGCATCCTTGCACCCGCACCCCGCCGCGAAGACCCGAAGCCGCTCGGCCGCCATGGGCGTCCGACCCGCCTCGATGTGACTGAGTTGCGGTGCACCCATATCCACAAGCGCGCCCGCCTCGGCAAGCGACAGGCCGGCCTGCTCTCGCAATGAGCGCAGCTCAGCCCCGATACGGCGCTGCCGTTCGGTGATCAAGGTCCTCAGCGCCAACGGGTGATCCTTCCTTTCGAATCAGTCTGGCGCGACCCCCTCGGCGCGGTCCACTCGCCAGAGTGAACCAGCCCTGGAGCATCTTCGCGAACAGGTTGCATGATTGAAACCTTTGCCTCTACCGTGGATACCGCGCCACCCGGCACCAGCCAGCCGCCAACAGCCTTGTTGGGTAAACGATCTGATGGATCGAGAGGTCGAACTGACGTCCGTCGATCCAGGCCCGGCACAGTGGCGCACCCCCTGCCTTTGGGCGCAACGCTGCACCAGGGAGTCGCCATGTATACGCCGCTCACCACGTACCCTCCACCGAACGCACACTCCTGGTGCCTCGCCATCGGTCCCGTCACAGACTTCCAAGGCCTTGGTCGCCTGCGACACAAGGTCGGCGCACTACTCCACGCCTCCGACCTCGCTCCGGACCTGGTCTTCGACGCAGAACTGCTCTTGACCGAACTTGTCAGCAATGCCGTCAAATACGGTTCCGCGGCGCGCGTCGTCACCTGCTTTCGTGCTCATTTCCTGCATGTGGACGTGTGGGACGACTCCCGCCAGGTACCTCGCCCAATGGACCCCACCAACAGTGAGCAGCGGGAGTCGGGGCGAGGGCTCGACATGGTGCAGGCCCTTGCGTCGCGCTGGGGCTTCGAGCTTCCCCATCTCCATGGCAAGCGGGTGTGGTTCGACCTCGATATCCCTCCCGTCACCGCCAGCGAGTAGCCCTTCGTGGCCGACCTCGTGGGTCTGGCCGGGCTCTCCATCCCTCCCCGGGCCGT
This sequence comes from uncultured Actinomycetota bacterium, assembly GCA_963743515.1. Taxonomy (GTDB): domain Bacteria; phylum Actinomycetota; class Actinomycetes; order Streptomycetales; family Streptomycetaceae; genus Streptacidiphilus. Next base: position 178,415 of record CAVUQN010000013.1, on the reverse strand, counting down.
GCCGTTCGTGCCGGCCACAGGTCGATCACCCTGTGGACTGCACGTCAGCTTCCTTCTGTTGGTTTCGATTTGGAGTGAGTCAGCAAGTGAAGATGATGAGACCGCTTGACCGACGCATCGCCCTCAGTTCCGGAGCAGCAGGCAATGAGAGCACTCCGGAGCCGGCATGGCTTTCGGGGGACTTCGAATACGGGTTTCCGCCTCCCGTTCCGGTTGCGGTGGTCGACTGCGGAGAGTGCGCGCGCTTGGCAGCGGCGTTGGCGGCGATCAGGCGAGATCGGTCGGCAGCCACCGACGCGAGGGTTCTGATGCGTCGTCATCTGGCAGGCGCGCATGCGTAGCTGGCGGCTCGCCCTGGCGGGCATCCAGCGGCAAGGCGCCTCCCCTGCTCAACGTTCGCGGAAGTCCGCCGTGGTTCGGCAGTCAATGCCGCAACTGCCAGGTCCCGTCAGTAGCGTTACAGTCGACAACCGCAGTAGAGGAGACCGTGTGGGCAGGCTTGATCTACTCACCCCCGGCGAGATCTGCACGAATGACGGATGCTGTGCTCGACGGCCGGCTGCTCCAACACCCGGACGACGACCCGGAGATCCAGCGGGTCCTCAAGCAGATCATGGTGCGGGATTTGGCGGCCGGCTTCACCGAGGCAATTCGCACTTCGATCGACTACGTACTGGACAGCCCGCGCACCTTGCGCTTCGACCACATTCTCCCCGGAGGTCCATCCCGGGGAGCGGGCCTCCGTCGGCGCGAAGCTGGAGTATGAGGTGCAGCACGCGTTCGGCTGGAAGAAGGCCGACCCGCCGAATCTCCCGCTCGGCGGAGTCCCGGTAAATGTGAAGGCCACCGTGGGGGACAACTGGGCGATCCCCTCCGAAGCGCACTGCCGCCTCTGCCTCTGCACCCAGATCCAGTTCAAGAACCGACAGCACCGGACCTGGCTCGTCCGCGCGCACACCGCATGGCTCTACCGGGGCAGTGGCAGCAGCGACGGCAGGCGCGGGCTCACGGCCCGGGCCAGGGAAGAGTGGGCGGTACCCCTCTACAACTGGACACCGCTGCCGGTGAACCCGCTGGCGAACCTGGGCGAGGAGACAGACGAAGCGACGGCGAGGCCGATCCCGCCGCACCCGCTCATGAGTGTGTTGGTCCCCCAGGTTCAACGCCCCGCAAGCAGCCTCAGCCTGCGGCAATCGCCGCATAGGTCCAGACGTCAGCCGGCAGCGGGTGGGTCAGACGCCAGACAACGGACATCGGCTTGCTCCCCTCGCTGGAGACATGCTCGGCCGGGCCGAGCAGCATCCATGGCTGCGCCTTGTCGATGTCGGTCTCGTTGTAGCGGCGGGCGAACAGCAGGACGTGCGTGCCGCCCTCAACATGCTGCCGATAGCGCTTGCCGGTCACCGATTCTCGTCTGGTCCCGGACTGTGACTCCCAGTGGAAACAGAGTCGGGCTCATCGCATAGTCCTTGTATCGCGTGGTCGCCGAGAAATCCTTCTCGTTCTTCTCCAGAGTGATCAACAGAGCATCCGTCTTGATCTCGGGGCACCACACAACCCCCTGCGCGAAGGCACCGGGCATCTGACCGCCGAAGCGGGCGATTCCCAGGGCCGCCAGGATCTCCGACCGATTGTACGAGCTGTGCACGGTCAGCGGGAGTCCATCATGCGGAGATTCAAGCGGGATGGGATAGTGCTCGGCGCGCTCAAGGGAGCAGGAGAGCACTTGCCGGATCTCACTGCGGACATCCGATTGCACTTGGAGAGCATCCAATCCCTCCTGATAGCTGGAGAAATCGCCCCCTTGTCCCACAGCGTATAGAAGAGCATCCTGGCATATCCCTGCCCAACGGGGTTCAAGGAGTCATAACTTGGCGCGGAGTCACTGAGAAGCTCTTGGTAGGCGGCAACACGGACCGGGTCGTCCACATGGAGGAAGGCATGGACGCGCTTGAGCAGGTCGTTTTCTCCCTGCGGGCCGGCCGTGGGAAGAAGTTTGACGCGGCGCAGCAGCCCGGTCCATGAATTTCCATTGCCCTTGTAGATCTCACTGATCCCGCGACGGCTCTCGGTAAGATAGTCACTCAGGGCCGGTGCACCGTAGGCGCGCACCTCATCCGCCAGTTGCCTTACATCGAATCTGAGCTGAGTCTTTATATTCGCCAGTACGGTTTCCTTGGACTTTCGATCAAGGATGATCTGGCAGCCGGACGGAAGCTGCGGAAAGTCACGCTCCATATGCGCGACCAGTCGACCTCTGGTGAAGTCGGTCATGGCGCGGAACTGCTCTTCGAAGCGAAACTCCGCGCGATGCTGGCCAATAAAGTCCAGGACGGTGAGCACCGCCTTGGTCGACGTCCGCCGCAAGCCGCGGCCGAGCTGCTGTAGGAAGATGGTGGCACTGCCGGTGGGACGCAGCAGCAACAAGGTATCGACGTCGGGGATGTCGAGCCCTTCGTTGAAGAGGTCGACAGAGAAGATCACCTGGATCTCCCCCTCCTTCAACTGGCGCAGGGCATTCTCGCGCACGTCCTGCGGTGAGGAACCGTCGAGTGCAATGGACCGCACGCCGGCTCGCCCGAAATATTCGGCCATATACCGTGCATGGCTCACCGAGACACAGAAGCCGAGGGCCCGCATGGCACCAGGGTCGGAGATCTTGTCCTTGACTGCCTTCAGGACCAGCCGGGCGCGCGCCTCGTTACCGGTGAAGACATCGGCGAGCTGGGCGGAATCGTACGCCCCCCGCTTCCAGGAGACCTGTGACAGGTCGGTCCCGTCGGCGATCCCGAAGTAGTGGAACGGACTGAGGAGGTCATTCTCCAGGGCTTCCCACAGGCGCATCTCGGCAGCAATCCGCCCGCCGAAGAACTGCTCCTGAACGTGCTTTCCGTCCATCCGCTCCGGCGTTGCCGTCAACCCGAGGAATTCCAACGGCTGGAAGTAGTCGATGATCCTGCGATAGGTAGCAGCTTCGGCATGGTGGAATTCGTCAATCACCACGACGTCGAAATGGTTCGGCGCAAATCGGTCAAGCGGACGAGCGGTGAGTGACTGTACGCTTGCAAAGACCTGCTTCCACGCCTCGGGGCGCTTCCCGGCAACGGACTCCTCGCCGAAGTCGGGGTCATCAAGAATCTCTCGGTATTTAGCGACTGCTTGCTTCAGAATCTCCTGCCGATGAGCTACGAAGAGCAGGCTCAGATCACGCCCATGCTTGTCTCGAAGGCTCTTGAAATCAAGGGCAGCCATGACTGTCTTACCGGTGCCCGTAGCCGCCACCAAGAGATTTCGGTGCCGGTCATGAATCTCCCGCTCGATCTTCAGTCGTTCGAGCATGTCCTGCTGATGCGGATAGGGCTGAACCCCAAGTCCGGACAGCGAGATTCGCTCTTTCGAACCGTCCCCGGCAAAGGTACTGCCGGCGGCAGCCAGCGCCGCATCCAGCCGCTCGGCATCACGGTCTGGGTCATAGTCCTCGAATACGGGCTCGCTCCAGTAGGAGTCGAAGGTCGCCTCGAACTTCTTGAGCACGGCGGGAGTGGCCACCGAGGACAGTCGAACGTTCCACTCCAGTCCGTCGAGCAGAGCGGCGCGGGAGAGGTTCGAGCTGCCGACGTAGGCCGTGTCGTAGCCGGTCCGCCGACGGAACAGCCATGCCTTGGCATGCAGCCGAGTGCTTCGCACCTCATAGTTGATCTTCACCTCGGCGCCGAAGTCGCGCACCAGTCGGTCAAGTGCGCGCCGCTCCGTCGCGCCCATGTACGTCGTGGTGATGACCCGTATCGGCACCCCGCGATCCCGGGCTGCATGGAGCGACTGCTCCAACACCCGCAGCCCATGCCACTTGACGAAGGCGCACAGCAGGTCGACCCGGTCAGCCGTAGCGAGCTCCGCCCTCAACTCGAAACCCAGGTTCGGGTCTTCGGAGGCATTCGTGATCAGTGCGGACTCTGACAGTGGCGTCGTCGGGCGGACCGTATAGACACCAGGTGCCTCCTGGTCAGCAATCGCCAACAGTTCCCGTGGCCCTTCGGCGATCAGTTCGACTGACTCGCTCGCACCGTGCGCCTGGGCGAGTGATTCCAGCACCTGGTTGGCAGCGGCGACCCGCTCACCCGGTTCAAGTCCGGAGAGGACGTTGCGAACCGCGTCAGTGATGTGGCGCGCCAGGACATCTGGAGATGATGCCTCGTCAACTGTGCGTGCCAGCGACCATCGCCCAACCGACGCAAGTTCACCTATCTGTGCATCCAGGAGCTGCGTCATCAGCCTCTCGTACAGACCCGACACCGGCTCTGACATGTCCGTCGCGTCACTCATCTGCTGCCCCCAAAGGATGCGTGTCCGGCCATCCGCTTCACTGCACCACGTGCGGAACTTTGTAGCAGATGGCACGGACATCGCCCGTCAGATCCTCACACCCGACGCCGCAGCCGCGCGTCCTGCGCCGCCGCCGAAGCATTCCGCTGCTCCCGCCCGGTGAGCCGGAAGATGATGTGCCGCCCGCGCCGAGTTCACCCGCGCGCCGCGCGCTGTGCCCCGCCGGAGACCCATCGGAAGCCCACCCGATGGCCCCGCGCCGCTCCGCTAGAGTCAGTCTGCTCAATCGTCTACGCGGCCCGCCGGACTTCCCCTATGGGACATGTCCCCACCCGCACGAGTTACTTCGTGCTGCCTGGGGGCATTTCTTGCTGTTCCGCGATTCGGCCGCTGCCGTCGCCGCTGAGATCCTGGCCGGCACGCTGGCCTTGCGACTGACCGAGCAGTTCGTCCACGTGCACGGCTACCGACCTGGCCCGAGCGAGGTGCGCTCCTGGGAGCGGAGCATCCCGGTTGTCGCGAGGGCCCTGGTCGACGCCGGCCTCGACCAGGTCGAGGTGTTGGTGGAGTACAGCCTGCCGCTGAGCAGCAAGCGGGCGGACGTGGTGCTGGCCGGCGTGCACCCGAGGACCGGCGAGCCCTCCTACGTGGTGGTGGAGCTCAAGCAGTGGAGCTCGGCGACCCCCGTCGACGGCGACCCGGGCCTGTGCCAGATCGACGCGTACGCCCGCCCGGTCCTCAACCCGATCGAGCAGGTCCGGGGCTACTGCGCGTATCTGACGGACTTCAACGGAGCGCTGTCCGAACATCCGGAGCGCCTGTCGGGGGTTGCCTTCCTGCACAACGCCACCGAGTTCGGCATCAGCGGACTGTACCTGGCCGAGCAGGACGAGCACGGTCGACTGTTCTCCGGGGAGCGGCGCGGCGAGTTCACCGACTTCCTGCGTTCCCGCCTCTCCCCGGCCTCCGGTGCCGCTGCCGCCGACGCGCTGCTCAGCGGCAAGATCGGACCGTCGCGGCAGTTGATGGCGGTGGCTGCGGACGAGGTCCGCGAGCGCGAACAGTTCGTCCTGCTGGACGAGCAGAAGGTCGCCTTCCGCCTGGTCCTGGAAGCCGTCCGGCGGGCACGGCAGTCCGACCACAAGGAGGTGGTCGTGGTCACCGGGGGTCCGGGAACGGGCAAGAGCGTCATCGCTCTCTCCCTCCTTGGTGAGCTCTACCGGCAGGGCGTATCCGCCCTGCACGCCACCGGCTCCAACTCCTTCACCACAACCATGCGCAAGGTCGCCGGCGCGAGGAAGAAGGAGGTCCGGGACCTCTTCAAGTACTTCAACAGCTTCATCACCGCAGAGCGCAACACCTTGGAGGTGCTGCTCTGCGACGAGGCGCACCGGATGCGGCAGACGTCCGCGAACCGCTTCACGCCCGCCGGTGCTCGAACCGGCAGGGCGCAGATCGAGGAACTGATCGATGTGGCGCGCGTGCCGGTCTTCCTCCTCGACGAGCACCAGGTGGTGCGCCCCGGGGAGATGGGCACCGTGCAGGAGATCGAGCAGGTGGCTGCGGCACGCGGACTCCGCTGCACGGTCGTGCCGCTGGACACCCAGTTCCGCTGCGGCGGGAGCGACTCCTACCTCCGCTGGGTACGGCGGCTGCTGGGGTTGGAGGACGGCGGCCCGGTCGGCTGGGAGCCGGACGGCAAGATGCAACTGCTGCTGGCCGACAGCCCCGAGGAGCTGGAGTCCTTCCTCGACGACAGGCAGGCCGAGGGGTACGGGGCCCGGATGTCGGCCGGCTACTGCTGGCCCTGGACCAAGAAGACACCCCCTGGAGAACCGCTGCCCCACGATGTGAGGATCGGCAACTGGAGCAGGCCGTGGAACGTCTTCGGCGAGCGAGCGGTGAACGGCGCCCCGCCGGCCGCGCTGTGGGCCACCGATCCGGCCGGATTCGGCCAGGTCGGGTGCGTCTACACAGCGCAGGGCTTCGAGTACGACTGGAGCGGCGTCATCCTCGGACCCGACCTGGTGTGGCGTCAGGACAGGTGGGTGACGGACCGGACCAAGTCCAAGGACCCGGCCTTCAAGAAGGGCACCCCGGATGCCGATGTGGACCGGCTCATCCGCCACACCTACAAGGTGCTGCTCACCCGCGGCATGATCGGTACTGCCGTGTACTCAACAGATGAAGAGACCCGCGAACTGCTCCGCACCCTGGTGACGCCGAAGGTGCTGGCTGCCTCGGCCCGAGCGTCCGCCGCGCCGAGGTGAGCCGGTGAATCCGGGTGGCCCACCCGCCGCAGCAACATGGGCAAGATCCGGTCGGGCCTGACAAGCCCCCTGCCTGCCGAGGTCGATGCCCCGGTCCGGACCCGACGGGGTCCGGAGGCGTCCCGCGTCGCCTCCGGACCCCGCCCTCGCGACCCCACGGCCACAGCAACCCGGTCTACGCCGCCGCGCTCCGCGCCGCGCGCTGCGCCCTCGCCGCCTCCGGGTCCGGCAGCGGGGCCGCGGCCAGGAGGGCGCGGGTGTAGGGGTGGACGGCGTCGGCGAGGTCGGCGGCGGGGAGGGTTTCGACGATCTCGCCCTGGCGCATCACCGCGATTCGGTCGCTGACCTGGCGGACGACGGCGAGGTCGTGGGCGATGAAGACCAGGGTCAGGTCGAGGGCCTCGCGGAGCTCGGCGAGCAGCGCGACGACCTGGGCCTGGGTGGTGACGTCCAGGGCGGAGACCGGCTCGTCGCAGACGACCAGCTGCGGCTTGAGGATCAACGCGCGGGCGATGGCGGCGCGTTGACGCTGGCCGCCGGAGACCTGGTGCGGGTAGCGGTCGTGCAGCGCGCTGCCGAGCCCGGCCCGCTCCAGCAGTTCGCCGGCCTCGGCGCGGAGCCGACCGGCGTCGCGGACGCCCTGGACCCGGAGCGGTTCGGCGACCGAGTCGATCAGGGTGCGGCGCGGGTTGAGGGAGGAGGTCGGGTCCTGGAAGACCATCTGCAGCTCACGGCGGGAGGTGCGCAGGGTGCGGCCGCGCCAGGCGCCGATGTCCTGGCCCCGGTACAGCACCCGACCCTCGGTCGGGTCGAGCAGCCGGACCAGGGTGCGGCCCAGGGTGGTCTTGCCGCTGCCGCTCTCCCCCACGATGCCGAGCGACTCGCCGCGTCGGACCGTCAGGTCGACGCCCTTCAGCGCGTGGACGGACGAGCCGCCGCGCGAACCGCCGCCGGGGTAGCGGACGGTCAGGTTCTCGACCACCAGCAGGTTTTCGTCGCTGTCGCTGTCGCTGTCGGTCACCGGCGACGGCGCGAGCGGGGCGTCCATCCTCGGGACGGCGGCCAGCAGTTGCCTGGTGTACGGGTTGGCCGGTGCGCCCAGCACCGTGCCGACCGGGCCACGCTCCACGGCCTCGCCGCGGCGCAGCACCAGCACGTCGTCGGCAATCCCGGCGACCACGCCCAGGTCGTGGCTGATCAGCACCAGTCCCATGCCGGTCTCGGCGCGCAGGCCGTCCAGCAGGTCGATGATCTGCGCCTGGACGGTGACGTCCAGCGCGGTCGTCGGCTCGTCGGCGACCAGGACGCGGGGGCGCAGCACCAGCGCCATGGCGATCAGGGCGCGCTGCCGCATGCCGCCGGAGAACTCGTGCGGGTAGGCCCCGTAGCGGGTGGCCGGGTCGATGCCGACGCGGTCCAGCGCCTCGGCGGCGTGGCGCTTGGCGGTGGCCCGGTCGGAGCCGTTGTGCAGCCGGTGGACGGCGGCGATCTGCGCGCCGACCTTGCGGTAGGGGTCGAGGCTGGTCAGCGGCTCCTGGAAGACCATGGCGAGCTCGCTGCCGCGGACCCGGCGCAGTTCCTCGTCGGCGACGGTGTTGACGTCCAGGCTCGGCAGCCCCTCGCGGTGCAGCCGGACGGCGCCGCCGACCTGCGCGGCGGTGCCGCGGTGCAGGCCGAGCAGGGCGAGAGCGGCGGCGGACTTGCCGGAGCCGGATTCGCCGACCAGGCCGAGGACCTGACCCGGCGCCAGGTCGAAGGAGAGGCCGTGCAGGGCGGTGACAGCCCCGTCTCCCTCGGCGAGGGAGCCGCCGGGGCCGGGGAAGCGGATGCTCAGGTCTTCGACCTGGAGGACGGAAGACTGCACAGGCAGGGACGCGGGCAGCGGGACGGACGGGCCCATCAGATCCTGACTCTCGGGTCGAGCGCCGCGTTCAGTACGTCGGCGGCGGTGTTGGCGACGATGATCAGCGCCCCGGCGAGCAGCGTGATGCCGCAGACCACCGGCAGGTCCAGCGAGGCAGCCGAGTCCACGACGAGCTTGCCCAGGCCGGGCAGCCCGAACATGCTCTCGGTGAAGACCGCGCCGGCCATCGTCGTGCCGATGTCCATGGCGGCCATGGTGGCGATGGTCGGCAGCGCCCCGCGGATGGCGTGCCGGGTGACGATCCGGCGCTCGCTCCACCCGTAGGCGCGCAGGGTGCGGATGTGGTCGAGCCCGAGGGTCTCCAGCACGCCGGACCTGGTGAGCCGGGCGTAGGTCGCGGCCGAGACCAGGGCGATGGCCAGCCACGGCAGGATCAGGTTCTGCGCCCACTGCCCCGGGTCCTCGGTGATCGGGACGTAGTTGGGGAAGGGCAGGATCTGCAGCCAGACGCAGGCGCCGACGAGCAGCAGCAGCGCCAGGATGAAGACCGGCGTGGAGCTGAGGGTCAGCACCGTGAAGGTGGTCGCCCGGTCCCGGAGCGAGCCGGGGCGGCGGGCGGAGTAGAGACCCGCGCCGATGCCGAGGACCAGCCAGAGCACGGCCGCACCGAGGGTCAGCGAGACGTCCACCGGCAGCCGCTGGAGCAGCATCTGGGTGACCGGCTGGGAGCTCTGGTACGAGTAGCCGAGGCAGGGCGCGGAGCACCAGACCGTGGTCGGGCCGGTGTTGAAGCTGTGCCCGGTGACCAGGGTGGTCAGGAAGGTCCAGTACTGGACCACGATCGGCCGGTCGGTGCCCAGGGAGTGCCGGACCGCCTCCAACTGCGGCGCGGTGCAGCCCTTGCCGCAGGCCAGGACGGCCGGGTCGCCGGGGATCAGGTAGAAGATCGCGTAGACCACGGCGGAGAGCGCGAGCAGCACGCCGAGCGCGCCGAGGAGTCGGCGCAGCAGGAATCTGGTCATCGGTCGGCCTTCTTCCCACTCTTGCGGAGACGTGCGGCGGGGGCCGGCTTCGGGGTCCGGGGCGCCTTCGGAGTCCGGGCCCGCCTCGGGGTCCGGGCCGCCTTCGGGTCGAGGGCGATGCGCAGCGACTCGCCCAGGGCGGTGAAGGCGAGGACGCAGAGCAGCAGCGTCAGCGCCGGGATCAGCACATAGGTGGGGTCGACCTGGAACCAGGTGGTGGCACCGGAGAGCATCTGCCCCCAGGAGGGGCTGGGCGGTTTGACGCCCAGTCCGAGGAAGGACAGGCCGGCCTCGGCCACCATGTTGGCCGGCAGCGCCAGCGCGGTGTAGGTGACGACGGGCGCGACCAGCCCGGGCAGGATCTCCCGACGCGCGATCCACCAGGTGCTCGCCCCGGTCAGCAGCGCGGCGGAGACGTACTCGCGCTCGCGCAGCACCATCGTCTCGGCCCGGACGATCCGGGCCGTCGCCGCCCAGCCGAAGACGGCCAGGATGATGCAGAGCAGCAGCGGGCGCGGGAAAGACTGCGGCACGACGGCGAGCAGCGCGATCGAGAAGAACAGGCTGGGGAGCGAGAGCGCGAGGTCGGTGAAGCGGCTGAGCAGGGCGTCCAATCGACGTCCGGCGAGCCCGGCCGAGAGGCCGACCAGCAGGCCGAGGGCCAGTTGGCCGAGGGTGGCCCCGGCGGCGACCGAGAGCGAGATCCGCGCGCCGTAGACGAGCCGGGCGAAGAGGTCGCGGCCGGTGGTGGGTTCCACCCCGAGCCAGTGGTGGGCGTTGATGCCGCCGAGGCTGCCCAAGGGGCTGCCGCCGGTGGCGGAGTTCAGCAGCTCGTCGTGGTAGGTGTCGGGGTCCTGGCCTTCAAGGCCGGTGAGCAGCGGTGCGGCGACGGCGACCAGGATCATCAGGGCGACGGCGACCAGCGCGATGCGCGAGCCGGGCCGGGACCAGAGCCGGCGCAGGACGGCGGCGGCGCCGCCCGCCGAGCGGTTGCTCGGCGGGGCGGCGTCGACCGGCTCCGCGCCTGACCGGGTGTCAGGGGTGGTGCTGGTGGTGGTCATCTGTCGGCGGCCGGATCACTTGACCGAGACGGAGGCGATGTCGTACCAGCCGCGCCACTGGTCCACGTAGGTGTTCTTCACGTGCGAGCCGAAGAGCACCTCGTCGACCGGGCTGTAGAGCGGCACGGTCAGCGCGAGCTTGCCGAGCTGGGCGTCCAGGTCGCCCCAGGCCTGCTGGGCGGCGGCGTGGTCGGTGATCTGGTTGATCTTGTCGATCTGGGCGTTCACCGCGGGGTCGTTGTACTGGGCGAGGTTGAAGTTGCCGCCGCCCTGGACGATCTGCCGACCGTCGAAGATCGGGGTGAGGAAGGGCGCGCCGCTCGGCCAGTCGGCGCCCCAGCTGGTGAGGGTGAGCGCGGGCTCGGTGCTGGTGTTGCCGACCTGGCTCTGGAAGTCGGAGTCGTCGATGCCGTTGAGCTGGAGGGTGATCCCGGCCTTGGCGTAGGCCTGCTGCAGCGCGGTCGCGTCGGCGGCGTTGGTGGCGGTGTCGTACGCCAGCGACACGGTCAGCCCGTTCGGGTAGCCGGCCTGGGCCAGCAGTTGCTTGGCCTTGGCCGGGTCGCCGGTGGCGCCGGCCGGGTAGTAGTCGTACGGGTGGTACGCGCCGGTGAGGCTGGTCGGGTCGAACGTCGTCGCCGGGGTGGCGAGCTGGCTCCCGCCCTCGCCGTTGACGATGGCGGTGCGGTCGACCGCGTAGGAGAAGGCCTCGCGGACGAGCTGGTTGTCGAAGGGCTTCTTGGTGAGGTTGAAGGCCAGGTAGGTGGTCTGGGCGAAGGTGCCGGTGACGGTGCGCTTCTTCAGCGCGGGGTTGCCGGCGATCTTGGCCAGGGTGGCCGGGTCGAGCGGGGTGTCGGTGGTGATCGCGTCCGCGTCGTTGCCGATGGAGGCGCTCAGCCGCTGGTTGATGACCGCCGGGGACAGGCCCAGGCTGATGTCGATCTTGTCAGGGCAGGCCAGCCGCTGGCTGTCGGTGGCGCGCGACCAGTTGGGGTTGCGGACCAGGTCCAGCGACTGCCCCTTGGTGAAACTGGAGATCATGTACGGGCCGGAGGAGACCGGGTCGGTGTTGTAGTTCTTGCCGGTGTCCTTCGCCTCGGGCACCGGGGCGAACTGGGTCTCCGCCGCCAGATAGGGGAAGTCGCCCTCGGACTTCCGCAGGTGGAAGACGATGGTGGAGGCGTCCGGGGTGGTGATCGAGGCCAGGTCCGGGTTGCTGCCGTAGGGGCCCTGGTAGCTCTCGCCGCCGATCAGCCAGTCCCGCAGGTACGGCGGTCCGCCGGCCAGTTGCGAGGAGAACGAGCGCTCCACGCCGTACTTGATGTCGGCGGAGGTGATCGCCGAGCCGTCGGAGAACTTCAGGCCGGGCTTGAGGTGGTACGTCCACACGGTCGCGTTCTCGCTGGCCTCGCCGGTGTCGGTGGCCAGGTCGGGGACGACCTTGGTGCCCTCGGTGCCCGCGACGCTCTGCCGGGTGGTCAGCGTCCGGAAGAACAGCCGCGGGATGGCGCCGCCGCCGGAGGTGTACAGCACGGCGGGGTCGTAGCCGCTGCTCTCCTTGCTCTGGTCCAGGACATAGAGGGTGCCGCCCTGGCAGGTGGCCGCGTCGAAGGAGGCGGCACTGGCCGAGCTGGTGGAGCCACTGCTGCCGCAGGCGGTGAGCAGACCGCCGATGAGGAGTGCGGGCAGGCCGAAAAGGGCTATTCGGGCAGGGCGGAGCATGGTGGGGAGTCCTTGGTACGGAGGGAGGGCGGGCCCGGGCAGGGGGCAGCGCACAGCGCGGCACACGCGGGGAGGGTGGGCAGGACGGATCGACCGCGACATGGTCAGCAGGCGGGAAGCGTCAGCCCACAGAGAAGATCAGCAGAGAAGATCAACAGCGGCGGACATCAACAGAGGATGTCGGCGACACAGTGCGCACACACGGCAAGCAGGACGACCCTGTGGGTGGCCTGTGCGAGTTGCGTGCTGTCCGTGTACATGGATGTGATGCTAGGCAGCGCGGACAACGACCGTCAAAAGCACCCGGGCCCGGCAACCCGCCCAAAGAGCTGATCTTCCATCAGCTTTCCTGCACAGGAACATAGTTGACACTTACTCCTGTCATACATCGTCTCAGCAAGGCGTCCATCCTGTGGACAGGGGACCAATTTAGAGCACTTTCGTCTGATATATGCACCCCTCGGCGGATGCCGCGACCGTTTCTCCAACAGTCCTCAAGGCGGTCCCCGCATCCTGTGCCGAACAGCGCCGGCGACGGTGCCGCTTGACCGTCGACCGCGCAGGGAGGACCCCGTGCCGCATCCGTACCTGCTCCGGGCCAAGCTGTTGGCGCTGGTCTCCCGCCTGTGGGCGGGGGTGGGGCTCGGGCTGTCCGCCATGGGTCAGCTGTACTGCCTGGGCCCGGCACAGGACTACTGGATCGCCCGCGCCGCCAGGCCCAAGCCGTGCGGCCCCGGCCGAGGGCACCCCGAGCGGGTGGACGCCGGGTTGCCGCCGAGCGCGGTCGAACGCGAGCTGTGGAACCAGTTCGCCGACCGCCACCGGTTCTGACGCAGGAGCGGTCACGGTCACCGGTTCCGACGCGGGAGCGGTCACCGGTCTTCCGCCCCGAGGCTGAGCCGGTCGTGGCACGATTTCGGCATGACGTCGTCCACTGTCACCGAGCTCTCCCGGTATCCGATCTGGCAGGCGCCCATGGCCGGCGGGGCCTCCCGCCCCGCGCTGGCCGCCGCCGTGTCCGGGGCCGGCGGCCTCGGCTTTCTCGCCGCCGGGTACAAGACCCCCGAGGCCGTGCGGGAGGAGGTCGCCCAACTGTGCGCTCTGCTCAGCGACCGCCAACCGTTCGGCGTCAACCTCTTCCTGCCGCAGCCGGAGCCGGACGACGCCACCCGCGCCGCCGTCGCCGAGTACCGGCAGCGGCTCGCTGTGGAGGCGGAGCGCCTGGCGACGCCGCTGGGCGATCCGGACCGGGGCACGGACGACGACTTCGACGCCAAGGTGGAGCTGCTGCTGGCCGATCCGGTGCCGGTGGTCTCGTTCACCTTCGGCTGCCCCTCCCCCGAGGTGCTGAAGGCCTTCGCCGAGGTCGGCACCCTCACCGTCGCCACGGTGACCAGGGCCGCGGAGGCGGTCGCCGCCCAGCAGGCCGGGGCCGACGCGCTCTGTGTCCAGGGCGTGGAGGCCGGCGGCCACCAGGGCACGCACCGCGACGACCCGCGGCGCGACGGCAGCGGCCTCGGGCTGCTCGCCCTGCTCGCCGAGGTGCGCGAGGCGGTGCCGCTGCCGCTGGTCGCGGCCGGCGGGCTGATGCGCGGAGCGCAGGTCGCCGCCGTACTGGCGGCCGGCGCGTCCGCTGCCCAGCTCGGCACGGCCTTCCTGCCCTGCCCCGAGTCGGGCGCCCATCCGCTGCACCGACAGGCCCTGACCGACCCCGAGTTCGGCTGGACAGAGCTCACCCGGGCCTTCTCCGGACGCCCCGCCCGCGGCCTGGTCAACCGGTTCATGCGCGAGCACGGCGGGTCCGCGCCCTCCGCCTATCCGCAGGTCCACTACCTGACCGCCGGGCTGCGGCAGGCCGCCGCCCGCGCGGGCGACCCGCAGGGGATGGCGCTGTGGGCCGGCCACGGCCACCGCCTGGCCCGCCCGCTGCCGGCCGGCGAGCTGGTCCGGCTGCTCGCCGAGGAACTGCGGGACGCCCTGGGGTCGTAGACCGGCGGTACCGGGGGGCGGCAATCGCGACCGGGATGCGGTTGGATGGCGCCCATGGCAGCAGTGGTGGAACTCCAGCATCTGGAACAGGCAGCGCTCCCCGGTCACTTCACCGCCGGAGCGCTGCTCCGGCGCTCCGGCGCGGTCAGCGAGGTCGAGCCGGGTTACGGCGGCGCCTGCGGCGTGGTCGTCGACCCCGACGGCACCGAGTACGAGGTGTGGATCGGCATCGCGCACGCGGTGCTCACCGCCGAGTGCGACTGCCCGGAAGCCGAGGCAGCGGCCGACACCGCCGCTCCGGGGATGTGCGCGCACGGCGTGGCGCTCGGGATCGCGGCGCTGGAGCAGGGCCTGCCCTGGACCCCGGCGACGCGCGGCACGGGCGGCGAGGACACCGAGTTGCACGTGGAGGTCGACGGGCCTGCCGCGCTCGCCGCGCTCACGCCGGTCGAGCAGGGCGCCGTGCTGGCCGCGCTGCTCGAAGCCCACCCTGAACTCCGGTCCGACGCCGAGTCGTTGGCGCTGCTCGCGCTGGGCACCGACGACTCGGCCTGAGCCGGAGGGCCGGTCACTCCCCCTGGACGTGGACGACGGGCTCGTGGCGGATCGGGAAGTTCACCGAGCGGGCGATGAAGCACACCGCGTGCACCTCGCCGTGGAGCGTCCGGGCCTTCTCCACCATCGACGCGTCGGTGACGGTCACCTCGGGACGGAGCAGCACCTCGCTGAACTGACCGCCGCCACCCGTGGCGTCCATGGTCATCACCCCGTGGGCCCGGTCCTCGTACCCGGTGACGACGACGCCGTTCGTCGCGCACAGGTGCAGGTACCAGAGCATGTGGCACTGGGCGACCGAGGCGACGAGCAGTTCCTCGGGGTTCCAGCGGGCCGGGTCGCCGCGGAAGGCCGGGTCGGAGGAGCCGAGGATTCCGGCCTTGCCCTCGGCCAGCACCTCGTGGGCCCGGCTGTAGGTGCGGTAGTTGTCCGTACCGGTACCGAGGTCGCCGGTCCACTCGACGGTGACGTCGTAGCCGTGCGTCATGGGGGATCGTCCTCACTGTCTGCGCCGGGCCGCGACCGGGCGCGGGCACCGTCCGCGGCATGATCGTTCCGATCATTCGGAACATACCGCAGCGACAGGTCCTTTGGAGTCGCTGCGGCCGGACCGTGGCGACGATCACTGGCAGGGCGCTTCGGTCACGCGACGCAGGGCTCACGCGACGCAGGGCTTATTCGACGCAGGGCTTATTCGACGCAGGGGATGCCGCCGCCCTGCACCGCGCTGCCCTGGAAGACCAGGTTGGCGGTGCCCGACGGCGACGGAGCCGTACTGCTGCCGGTACCGCCGCCGTTGGCGCCACTGCTCGGTGCGCCGGTGGCGCCGGCCGGGGCGCTCGGGAGGGTGAAGCCCGCGCCGAGGATCACCGCGACATGGCCCGCCGTCACCTCCGAGCTGGCTTGCGGCGCGGCCACGCCCAGCTTCGCGGCGATCTGCTTGGCGGCCTCCGCCGCGCCCGCGCCGTACAGCACCCGGGTCCGGTTGGCCGGGGCGTGGGTGCTGACCACGCCCTTGGTGTAGCCGGCCGCCGCCAGCGCCGCCGACTCCGCCGCCGCCCCGCCGGTGACCCCGGAGCCGTTGAACACGTCCACCGTGGCCGGCGCGGCCGGGCCGGAGGCCGCACCACCGGCGGAGGCGGAGGCAGCAGCGGACGCCGTCCGCGCCTGGTCCAGGTCGACCAACGCCTGGACCGTGCTCTGCACCTGACCGATGCTCACGAAATTCACGTCCTGCTTCCCCTCTCCCGGGATGTAGACGTGCTTCAGCGCCACCACCGGCAGGGTGTTGAAGACGACGTTGCCGCCGGACAGGTTGGGCGCCTGCTGGGCGAAGTCCAGCAGGTTCCACTGGTCGTCGATGACGATGTCCTTCTTCACCACGTCGAACAGGCTCTGCATCTTGCCGACGTCGCCCAGGACGCCCTGCTGCTTGAGGGCGATCTCGGCCGAGGCGATGAACGCCTGCTGACGGTGGGTGCGGGCGAAGTCGCCGCCGTTCCCGTTCCCCTCGGTGGCCGTCAGGTTGTGCCGCTGCCGGACGAAGGCCAGCGCCTCGGCGGGCGTGCTGAGGGTGTTGATCCCGGCATGGAAGTTCGCGCCCGAGCCCTGGCCGTTCATGACCGGGTCGGAGGTCGCATTCTTCAGGCAGACGTCGATCGGCCCGATCGCCTGGGCGATGTCGTAGAAGCCGATCAGGTTGACCTCGGCGAAGTGGTCGATCCGCAGGTTGAGGAACTTCTGCACGGTGGTGATGGTCGCCGCGCGCCCCACCTCCCGGCTCGCCTGCTCCAGCTGCGCGCCCTTGTAGCCCTTGGCCTCAAGACCTGCCATCGACGCGGCCTTGGCCAGCCCGTAGGCCTCCTTGATCTTGTGCATCCCCTGCTGGGTGCCGTCGCCGTTGTAGGTCATGACGTAGTCGTCGCGCGGGATCGAGAACGCCTGGGCCTTGGCCTTCCCGCCCGCCGGGATATGAATGACGATCAGACTGTTGGTGTTGTAGCCGCCGACGTCGCTGGAGGAGCCGGCCTGCAGCTCGTCCCGGACCACCCAGTCGGGCAGGTCGTTGCCGTTCATGTCCTTGCGGCTGTCGAGGCCGATCAGCAGCAGGTTCACCGAGTTGTCCAGCTGCGCCGGCGCGTCCCGTTGCGTCATCGACAGCACGTCCGAGGTCCGCACCCCGGTCGTCAGCTGGCGGTACGAGTACCAGGAGACGCCTGCCGTCAGCAGCACGGCGGCCGAGGCCGTCACCGCCACCGTGCGGCAGACCCGCAGCAGCCGGGCCGAGGGCCTGGCGCCGGTCCGGCGGCCCGGACGCCCCGCTCCGCGGGAGGCGCCCGTCGCCCCCCGCTGCCTCGGAGGGCCGGGGTGCCCGGTACGGCCTGTCCCGCCTCGCCGCTCAGCCACGACCACACCCCTTCTCCCGCACCACGCGCACCAGGACAACCAGCAGCACCGCAGCCGTGGCGGTCACCATCACCGGGAAGGCATGCGCCGTCCAGGCCAGCGCATGGGTCGCCAGGGTGGCGCCGGTCCCGGAACCGGACTCGGTGGCAGCCCGCGCGACCAGCGCGACCAGCAGCACCACCGCCGGGACTGCCGTCGCCACCCACCACAGGCCGGAGCGTCCGGACAGCCAGGCCGCAGCGACCGCACCGAGCACCGCACACACCGTATACAGCAGCCCCAGTCCACCCCCGGTCAACACGGCACCCAACAACGGCATGGCTACCAGCAGCCCCGGTCCGAGCGCCGCGGGCACGGTCCGGAGCGACGGCGCCGACCGGCGGCGCCGGTCCCGCCCGGGGCCCGGAGCGCGGCGCGGCGGAGGCACCCGGCCCGCTCCCGACACCCGGCCCGCACCCGACATCGGACCCGACCGCGACGACGACACCGGCCCCGCCTTCGCCACCGACCCTGGAGGTCTCGGCGCGGCAAGGGTCGGACTCGGCCCTGCTTCGTCGGGACGCACCCACGAATCGGTCACGATTCACTTCCTCCGCACAAGGGCAACTAGAAGAACTCTCAGTATCAACACACTCACGGGGAGCTCCGACACGCCTGTCAGGCGTACTTTTCCAGCGGGAATCCGACGCACCGTGCCGATTCCCGGTGCCGGTCGGGGCCGGACCGCCCCTCAGCGGGCCCGGAACCGGGTCGTCGGAGCGGGACAGCCCGCGCCAGGCATCACCCGATCGTGCGACGGCCGACGAAAGGCCGTTCCCATCCTCCGGAGGCCCGCTGCCGCGCCCGTGAGCATTTCGGTGGTGCGGCGGCACGGCCGGGCGCCGGTCGGTACGGTCGGACCCGGCGCTTCACCGCGTCGCGGCACCGGAGTGGCAGCCGGGCTCCCGAGCTCCGCCGCCACCCCCGAACGGAAGGAACACCCACTGTGCCCCTGACCGACCTGCCCTACGACGAACTTGTCGACTACCGCCCCGAGTTGACCGAGCCGGCCGACTTCGGCGGCTTCTGGGAACGGACCCTGGCCGAGGCCCGCGCCCACGGCGGCGAGCCGGTGCTGACCCGGGTCACGGACACCCCGCTGACCACCGTGGACGTCTTCGATGTCCGCTTCCCCGGGTGGAACGGCGAGCCGGTCGCCGCCTGGCTGCTGCTGCCGCGCGGCGCGACCGGACCGCTTCCCGCCATCGTCAAGTTCCTCGGCTACAGCGGCGGGCGCGGCCTGCCGACCGACCACCTGGTGCCGCCGTCGGCCGGCTACGCGCACCTGGTGGTGGACAGCCGGGGCCAGGGGCACGACACGCCGGACCGCGGCGAGGGCAACGGCACCCAGTGGGTCGAGGGCTTCATGACCCGGGGCATCGAGGACCCGCACACGTACTACTACCGGCGGCTGATCACCGACTGCGTGCGCGCCGTGGACGCCGCCGCCGCGCTGCCGCAGATCGACCCGGCCCGGATCGTGGTGACCGGCATCAGCCAGGGCGGCGGGCTGTCCATAGCCGTCGCCGGGCTCGCCCCCGGGCTGGTCGCGGCCGCCATGCCGGACGTGCCCTTCCTCTGCCACTACCGGCGCGGCGCGAACATCAGCGGCGACGGCCCCTACGTCGAGATAGCCGACTACCTCCGCCGGCACAGCCGGAACGCGGTGGAGACGACCTTCGACACGCTCGGGTACTTCGACGGGGTGCACTTCGCGACCCGGGCCACCGTGCCCGCGCTGTTCAGCGTCGGCCTGATGGACCCCGTCTGCCCGCCCTCGACCGTGTACGCGGCCTACAACCGCTATGGCGGCGCGGGTGAGATGACGGTGTGGCAGTTCGGCGACCACGGCGGCGGCTACGGCTCCAACCCCGGCGCGCAGCTGGAGTGGCTGCGCAAGCAGGGCCTCGCCCCGACCGTCGGCTGATCCCGCTCCGGCCGCACGTGCGGCTCTGCCCCGTCCCGCTGCGTCGCGGACGGGGCAGGGCCGGGCGGTCAGCCGCGCCGCAGGTCAGGGCGTCGGGCTCGTGTGGGTGACATGCCCCGCGGCCGGTGACCCGCCAGCCGTCGGCGGGGCCGAGCCGGAGGCCTGCCGCGTGGCCGTGGCCGTGGCCGCGGCCGAAGCGGAGGCCGAGGGCGTTCCCTGGTACGAGGGCGCTGCGGACCCGCCGGACCCGCCGGACCCGCCGGACGCGCGCGACGCGCTCGGCCAGGCAGTCACCGAACCTGTGCCACCGCCGGCTCCGCTGCCGGCCGCATCCGAGGGCACGACGGACGAGGACTGGTTCGGGCCGGCGGGCGAGATGCTGGTGGTCGGCGCCGCCGACGCACCGCCGCTCCCGACGACGCTCGGAACCTGCGGCGACCGGCTGCCGGTCGGGCCGGGTGCGGCCGGCCCGACCGGCAGATAGGTCGAGCGCTGCCCGCTCGACTGGGTCAGCAGCAGCGGCCCGGCCACGCAGGCGGCCAGCACCAGGGCGGCCACCCCGCCACCCACCACCGCCCGGCGCCGGCGCCGCCTGGCCGCCGTGCGCCGGATCCCGTCGAACGCCCCTGGGGGCGGCGGCAGAAAGGCTGCCTCCGGGCGCAGCAGCAGGATCAGCGGGTCGTCAGCGTCGTCCGCGGCCGGGCCGTGCTCGTCCGGGTCGTCAACGCGTGTAATCAAGATGTCTCCCCAGCTCGGAGCGAAGCAGTTCGCGTGCCGTGTGGAGATCGGACTTGACCGTCCCCTCGCTGCGCCCGGTCAACGCGGACACCTCCCGAATCGGCAGGTCCGCGTAGTAGTGGAGCAGCACCGGTGTCCGCAGCCGCTCCGGCAGCGACTGCACCAGCATCCGTACACCGGGGTTGCCGTGCTCGCCCTGGTTCCCCACCACCGCCTCGTTCCCGACCCGGCGCATGGCCCTCCGTTCCCGTTCCAGTTTCCGCCAATGGTCGCGGACCAGGTTGGCGACGGTGACATAGAGGAAACCACGCGGTTCGTCGACCTTGGTCCAGCGCGCCCAGAGCCGGGCGAACGCCTCGGAGGCGATCTCGTGCGCCGTCCCGTCGTCGTCGACGAGGCGGCGGCACCAACCGGCGAGTTGCGGGTAGACGGCAGCGAACAGGTCGGATGCCGCGCTGTCCTGGGACCGGGTCAACACTCTCCTCGTCAGTGGCGGGAAGTCGGCGGGCAGTCGGCGGGGCTCGCCGACGGGCGACGGTTCGGGGCCGACCGGGGCCGACCGGACCGCGCCGCGTCCCCTGGGGGAGGGAGATGCGGCACGACCCGGCCGGGCCCCGGCGGCAGACCCGTCAGTCGCCGGAGCCGGAGGTCAACGAGGCGTAGACGATCACGTTGTCCGGATACCCGGTGCCGTCCGCCCCTCGCGGCCCGCCGCAGGTGATGAGACGCAGGGCGGGGTGGTCGACGTTCCCGTAGACGGCAGTGGTCGGAAAGGAGGACTTCGGTGCCAGCTGCACGCTGTCCACCGTGAACACCGCCGACGCCCCGTCCTGGAGCAGCACGGTCACCTGGTCGCCCGGCTTCAGTCGCGACAGGTGCAGGAACACACCGTTGCCGAACTGCCCGACCGTCACATGCGCCAGGATCACCGCCGGACCGGTCTGCCCCGGTGTGACCGAGTTGCGGTACCAGCCGGCCGGGGCGTTCGCCTCGATCGGCGGCACCTGCACGGTTCCGTCCGGGTTGAGGCCCAGCTGCATCAGCGTGGTGTCGACGCCGATCGAGGGGATCTCCAGCCGGACCGGGACCGAGCGCGCGAGCGGCTTCACCGGCGTCGCGGCGCCGGTCGCCGGGCTGCCGGTCCCCGTGCTGACGGCGGACGGAAGTGCCGCGCCGACACCGGGGGCTCCGGCCTGCGCGGTCGAGCTACCGGCACAGCCGGCGACGGAGCCGACCACGAGCGAGGCCAGCAGCAGGGCTGCGGCCCGGCGCCGGGGACGACGGACGCGGGGGGACTGGGTGTTGCCGATCGCGCTCAAGAATCAGCCCTGGGCCTTCGACCTGCGACGCAGCACCACGGTGCCGAGGCCGCCGACCAGCAGCACGGCCGCGCAGGCCCCGCCGATGGCCGCGTCGTTGTTGCCGCCACCCGTGGTCGGCACACCGGTGTCCGGAGCGCCCGCCGGCACGACGGCGACCTGGCCGCTCCCGGTCGTGGGCGCGGCCGAGGGCCAGGCCGACGCCCCACCGCTGCCGCTGCCGCCGCCGGCGGGGGCCGGCGAGCTGCTGGCGCTGGGCGTGTTGGTGGCCCCGGCCGCGGGGGCCGCCGAGGCGCTGGCGCCCGGCGTCGCCGCCACGGACGGCGAAGCGGACGCCGACGGGGAGACCGCCATGGCCGGGGCGGCCGGAAGCAGCACGACGGCTGCGGCCAGGGCCATGGCGGCGAAGTTGTTCCTGCGACTGCTGCTGCGCATGGACTGCTTCTCTCGTCGACCCGCCGGGCCCGGGGACTGCTGATTGCTGGGCCGTTGGCGGGCGGCTGGGTGTGATGTCGCGCGGAGAGACGACGCAGCCGGAGCGCAGGTTGTAAAGGAATGGCAAAATGCAGATTGGTGCTTCGGGCGGTGCTTCGGCCGATGCCTCAGTCGATGGCGATGACCGGGTGCCGGGTCGGGTCGATCCAGTGCATGACCTGGGTCATCACGGACTCGGGCAGGGCGACGCAGCCGGCCGTCGCACCGCGCTCCGGGCCGAGGTCGTGCAGGAAGATGCCCGCCCCGCGCCCCGGCACCGCCGGGTTCATGTTGAAGTTGATGACCAGTGCGTTGTGGTACTGCACCGGGTAGTTGATGAGGTGCTCGCTGCCGTCCGGGCCGTTCTCGGTGAGCGGGAAGCCGCCCTGGGCGGCGGTGCGCATCTGGTTGTAGTTGCGCGAGGCCGGGTCCTCGTCCCACCAGTCCTGGGAGTTCACCTGGTGGTAGGGCATCTTGGTGCCGGGATTGGCACCCACGCCGAAGCCCTGGGTGATGGTGTAGGTGCCGGTCGGAGTGGTGTTGGTGTTCTGGTGCCGGGTGGCGCCGTCGGTGATGCCGTTGGCGCCGACCCGCGCGGCGGTGGTGCTGAACTCCTCGACCCAGCGCGATCCGTTCTTCTGCCAGGCCGCGACCGTGGCGTAGGAGCCGTGGGCCAGCACGGTGATCACCTGGGTGGCCCCGCCCACCGCCACCGGCACCGGGAACGGCGAGGCCGGCGGCGCGGCCGAAGCCGATCCTGATGGCAGGACCAGGTGCTCGCCGACCCGGATGACATAGGGGGCGGCAATGTGGTTGGTGGCGGCCAGCGCCTGCCAACCACCCGGGACATGCTCGGCCACCGCGATCCCGGAGAGCGTGTCCCCGGCCCGCACCACGTAGACCGCGGACGCCGACGGGGTGGCGGCGGAGGCGGAGCCGGCTGCCGCCAGACCGGCGACAAGCACCCCCACGGCAGCGGCGGACACCGCCGCGGTTCGCCAACCACGGCGGGTGGATGAGTGGTTGGTACTACGACTCGGACGACGAACCACGGGGCACGCTCCTGGGTCTGCTGGGTGTGTGACCTGATCCTGCCAGCCGGGGATCAACCCGTCCGCCGCAACGCCGGGTACTCATCGGACTCACGGCCGACTCCCAGCGGAACCGCCGCGCGCAGCAGCGAGGCGGGCTGGAACAGCCCGGCCAGCCGGAACACCTGCACGGGCGGCGTCGACGGCGCCGGGACGGACTGCGGCGGAGTCGGTGACGGAGCCGCAGATGACGGAGCCGCAGATGACGGAGCCGCAGGTGACGGAGCCGCAGGTGGCTGACCGGGTGGGGTCGGCACGGTCGTCGTCGGCAGGGTCGGTGACTTCGTCGGCGGGGTCGGCGGGGTCGGTGGAGTCGGCAGCGGGGTCGGTGGTGCCGGTGGCGTCGGCGGAGTCGGTCCGACGGGTACAGGCACGGGTGTGGGCGTGGGCGTGGGCACCGGCACAGGTGTGGGCACGGGCGCGGGTGTCGGCGCCGGCACCGGCTGCACGGGGGTGGGATTCGGCCGCTTCACGCCCCTGCGGAAGTAGGACGCCCAGGCGCGCACCGCCGCGACATACGTGGCGTCGTCGTTGTAGCTGAGCACCGCGCGACGGAACTGTGCCCGGTCCGCGAGATCGGTCCTGTTGGCGCAGAGGTAGCGGCCGGCGGTGAGCGCGGCGTCGAAGATGTTCTGCGGGTCCGCCACACCGTCGCCGTTGCCGTCCGTGCCCCACTCCTCCCAGGTGGAGGGCATGAACTGCATCGGACCGACGGCACGGTCCCAGGTCCGGTTGCCGTCCAGGCGGCCGTGGTCGGTGTCCGGCACCTTCGCAAAACCGTTCCTGCCGTCGAGCAGCGGTCCGTAGATCGGCAGGTAGCTGGTCCCGTCGGCGTCCACCCGCCCGTTGTAGGCCTGGGTCGACTCGACCTGGCCGATCGCGGCCAGCACCGGCCAGTCCAGATGGCAGTGCGGTCGCCGGACCTGCAGCCGCGACTCGGCCGAGAGATAGGCGAGGAAGACGGTGCGCGGCAGGCGCGGCGCGCGGCGGGGCGGCAGCGGGATCGAGCCCGGCGCCGAGCCCCCGGGGGCGAGTCCATCGGCCGACGAGCCGTCAGTGGCCGTGCCACTGATGCCGGTTGTCGGGGTGAGTGCGTCCGAGGAGGTGTCCGTGGTGTTGTCGTTGGAGGCGGGGTCGCCGTCCGGCACCAGTTGCGGACCGTTGACCGGCAGGGCCAGCACGCCCACCCCGGGAACCCAGACCTGTGAGCCCGTGAGCCGGGCCGACGACGGCAGCCCGAAGGGCAGCAGCCCGGCGACGTCACCGCCGATCGGCCGATCGCCCGCCGGGGCGGTCACCGCTGCGTCGGTCCCCCGTCCCGGCCCGGCCCCGGCCATCAGCAGCGCCAGCAGCGCGCCCGAAGCCACGACCCGAAGCCGCCCGGATCCTCCCGACTGTGCCCGCGCGCCTGCCCGCGCCCCCACCCTCAACCTCGGGCGACGGGTCGGCGACGGTTGAGGAAGATCACGGCGAGCGCCGTACCCAGCGCCAGCAGCACCGCCATGACCAGCCGCTCGGCCGACGGTGGCCGTCCCACCCGGGCACCGGTCGTCGTCCCGACCACGGCGGCGGGCCGCTCGACGGCCGGTCGCTCGACGGCCGGCACCGCGCGCACGGCCGCCGCCGGCGGTAGTTCCAGGCCCGCCCCGAGCCCCGGCCCCTCGGCGTCGCTGCTTCCCGCCCTCCGGGCCACCGCCGTCCGGGCCGCCTCCGCCCACGGGGTGCGCAGCAACGTCGAGACCGCCCCGGACATCCCCGGGGCGCCCGGGAGCGGCAGCACCGGGGCCACGGCCAGGGCCGAAGGGGAGCCGAGGAGGATCACCGCACCGACGGTCACCGCAGTCGCCGCGATTCCACTGGTTCTGGACATCTGACGTGCAATCCCTTCTGACGGGCAGCGACGGCCTCAAGCCTCCGCCGGAATGGCGCGGCCTGCATCGCTCTCCATGAAGATGCACGTATTGACGGTTTTCACGGTTGTCTGTCCGGCATGCCGCCCGGGAACCGTCCGAATGTCGTACTGATCGCCCACCCGGATGGCCCACTTCGGCTTGCGCTACAGCGCGCCGCCTCGCTTGGCCAGCAGCCGGTCGATCTCCGTCGCCGCGTCCGCCCGGCCGAAGTGCCAGCCCTGGGCCGTGTCGCAGCCGGTGGCCCGCAGCCGGTCGGCCTGGAGCTCGCTCTCCACGCCCTCGGCGGTGACGGTCAGCCCCAGCGCGTGCGCGAGCCGGACCAGCGCCGCGACGATCTGCTCGTCCGCCGCCTCGGTGCCGGTCGCCACCTCCCGAAAGCCCTCCATGAAGGACCCGGCCAGCTTCAGCACGTCCACCGGCAGCCGGCTGAGGTAGGCGAGGTTGGAGTACCCGGTGCCGAAGTCGTCGATGGCGATCCGCACGCCCATCGCCGCCAGCGCGTGCAGGCCCTCCACCGGACGCCCGGCCGGTCCCATGACCGCGCTCTCGGTCAGCTCCAGCTGCAGCAGCCGGGCCGGCAGCCGGGTCGCGCCCAGGACCTCCGCGACGTCCGCCACCACGTCCGAGTCCCGGAACTGGCGGGCCGCCAGGTTGACGCTGACGAAGAGCTGCGCCTCCGGGTAGCGGTCCAGCCACTCCCGGGCCTGCCGGCATGCCGTCTCCAGCACCCAGCGCCCGAGCGGGACGATGGCGCCGGTCTCCTCGGCGATACTGATGAAGCGGTCCGGGCCGAGCCGTCCGAACTGCGGGTGCCCCCAGCGGACCAGCGCCTCCACCCCGAGCAGGTCCGCACCACCGCCCTGGAGGTCCACCAGCGGCTGGTACTCGACGATGAACTCGCCCCGCTCCAGCGCCGGACGCATCGTCGTCGCCAGCACCTGCCGGGTCATCTGGTTGGCGATCCGCTCCGGGTCGTAGACCGCCCAGCGGGCCCGGCCGTCGCTCTTCGCCCAGCAGAGCGTCGCGTCGGCATCCTTCACCAGCTCGGTCGGCGTGGTCCCGGGGACGGGACGTTCCACCACCCCGACGCTGGCCGTGGCGACCACCCGCTGCCCGGCCAGGTCGTAGGGCACGCCCAGGATCTCGACGATCTCGGCGGCCAGCGCCGAGAGTTCGACCTCGCCCGCGCTGTGCGGAACCAGCACCGCGAACTCGTCGCCGCCCATCCGGGCCACCAGGTGGCCGCGCCCGGAGAACCGGCGTTCGAGCCGGTCGGCGACGGCGACCAGCAGCTCGTCCCCGACATGGTGGCCGAGAGTGTCGTTGACGGCCGCGAAGCCGTCCAGGTCCAGGTAGCACAGACCGACCCGGCGGTCGGCCTCGGCGAAGGCCCCGGCCAGCCGCTCGAAGAAGAGCGAACGGTTCGGCAGCCTGGTCAGCGGGTCGTGCATGGCCTGGTAGTGCAGCCGGTCGCCGAGCCGCCGGGCCTCGGAGACGTCCTCCACCATCGCCAGGGTGTAGAGCGGCAGCCCGTCCGCGCCTCTGATCAGCGAGATGGTGATGTTGGTCCACACCGCGTGGCCGAGCCGGTGGATCAGCCGCTTCTCCAGCCGCAGCCGGTCCTGCTCACCGGCGACCAGCCGCCGGTAGGCGCGCCGGGCGTCCTCCTCGACCTCCATCAGCTCGTGGATGTGCAGCCGCTTCAGCTCCGGAACGGTCCGGCCCAGCATCTCCGCCAGCGCCGGATTGGCCTCGATCACCCGGTCCTCGGCGTCGACCAGCGCCATGCCGATCCCCGCGTCGGTGAACGCGGCCCGGAACCGCGTCTCGCTCGCATGCAGGGCCCGCAGCAGGCCGAGGGCCTCGGAGTGCGGTTCGGCGCAGGCCGGACAGAGCCCGGTCGCGACCTGCGCCGTCGCCGCGATCCCCTCGTCGCCGATCGGCTCGCTGCTCCGGTCTCCGCTCAGGCCTGGCACGGCACTCCGTCCTGATGCTCTGTTCGCCTACCTACGCACGGTGATCATAGGTCTGCGGCAGCTCCACCAGCCACCCTCAACGCCGGGATTCACCCGTGCGTGGAGGGCGAAAAGCGCTGGCCGACGGGATCGCGCCGGGCGGCGCGCGCCGCCCGTCAGGTGGCCAGGGGCAGGGTGAACTCGCACTCGCGTCCCACCAGTTCGAAGCCCAGCTGCTCATTGATGGCAATCATGTGCCGGTTGGTCTCGGCGCAGACCGTGATCACCTCGGCCGCCTCGGGATGGGCCCCGAGCAGCCACTGCAGCATCGCCGCCTTGACCCACAGCCCGAGTCCGCGCCCCCGGTGCGGACGCGCCACGGCGGTGTCCGACTGCCGCGCGCGCGGGCCGCCGCGTCCGCCGTCCAGGATCACCTCGCTGAACCCGGCCACCGCCTCGTTCCCCTGCTCGTCCTCGTAGAGCGCGGCAACGGTCAACAGCGCCTTGCCACGGGCGGCGTGCCGCTCGGCCGACTCCCGCACCCGGGCCGCGTCCCAGACGACCCTCCCCCGGTCCACCCCGCCGGAGGGGGCGTCCGCCATCACCGCCCGGGCATCGGCGAAGGCCGGGGCCAGGTCGGCCGGGGGGACGCCCTGCCAACGGGCCAGGTGGTAGCCGTCGCTGGCGGCCCGGACCACGGCCCGAAGCGCGTCCTGGTCGCAGTCGGCCACCCGTAGCCGGAGCCGCACGTACTCCGGCCCACGGGTGAAGCCCCAGGCGGTGAGCGCGGCGGGGCCGGCGGCGCCGGTGACGTTGCCGCAGCCCAGGCTGGTGCGCCCGGCCGCCAGCGCCTCCGTCCGCAGCACCGCCAGCAGTTCGCTGCCGATGCCCTGGCGGCGCCGCTCGGGGTGCACCGCGATCCGGAGGCGGGACAGCAGGCTCCGGCCGCTCTCCTCGAACAGGCGCAGCTCGGCGGTGCCCGCCAGCTCGCCCTCTTCGTCCCGGGCGGCCCAGCGCAGGACCCGGGTGCCGAGCGGCGGGTGGAGCAGATTCGCCACCGTCAGCGCGCGTTCGGGCGCGGGTTGCTCGCTGTCGTCCACGGCGGCGCAGGCGACCAGGAGCCGGTGCCAGCTGTCGATGTCGTCCTCGCGCAGCCCGGGGCCGTCCCCGAAGGGCTCGACCGTGATGTCCTGCTCCTGGTTCCGCTTCTGGGCCACGCGACAGCCTCCGCGATCAGGGTGCTCCGGCCTGCCGGGCACCGACATCCCCTCAGCATGCGCGATCACCCCGCCCCGGGAACAGGTGGCCCCGGTGTGAATCCACTCACTCACGGTGCGTGACAACCCGGCCGTGGGCCGGCGCCGGCTGCTCGTCGCCGAGCAGGTAGCGCGCCCCCGCCCCGTTCTCGGCGGCCACGTCGTCGGGGTTGTAGAGGGCGCAGGTCCGCAGCGACAGACAGCCGCAGCCGATGCAGCCGCCCAGCTTGCGGCGCAGCACCTGCAGCTCGGCGATCTGGTCGTCGATCCGGTGCTGCCAGGACCGGGCCACCGGCGCCCACTCCTTGGCGGTCGGCGCGTGGTCCACCGGCAGCCGGGCCAGCGCCGCGCCGGCCTCCTCCAGCGAGAGCCCGACCCGCTGCGCGGCCCGGACGAAGGCCACCCGCCGCAGCGCGGCCCGCGCGTAGCGGCGCTGCCCGCCGACCGTCCGCTCGGAGCGGATCAGCCCCAGCTCCTCGTAGTAGCGCAGCGCGGACGTCGCCAGCCCGCTGCGTTGCGACAGTTGACCGATCGTCAGTCGGTCCTCCGAGGTCGGCACCATGACACTCCCCGATCTTCAGGTGCACTTCATCTTTGAGCCTACCGGTACCGGAACGCGACGTCCGAAGGCCGCCAGCCCGTGCCGTACGCGACGCCGGAGGATCGACCCATCCCAAGATGCCGACGAAGAAATGGGTGCACATGAACACGACCACGACCACAGCACTGGCCGACAAGGCAGCTCTGGTGACCGGCGGCAGCCGGGGCATCGGCGAGGCGGTGGCACTCCGGCTGGCCACGGACGGAGCCGACGTCGCCTTCACCTACGTGAACAGCGCCGAGCGCGCGGCGACCGTGGTCGACCGGATCAAGGCGCTCGGCCGCCGCGCCCTGGCCATCCAGGCCGACAGCGCGGACCCGGCAGCGGTCCGCGCCGCCGTGGACCAGGCCGCCGCCGAGTTCGGCCGACTCGACATCGTGGTCAACAATGCGGCGATCGGCGTGCTCGGTCCGGTCGAGGAACTGTCCCTGTCGGACATCGACCGGGTACTCGACATCAATGTGCGGGCGCCCTTCCTCACCACCCAGTCAGCACTCCGGCACCTGGTAGAGGGCGGGCGGATCATCACCATCGGCAGCTGCATGGCCGAGCGGGTCGCGTTCCCCGGCGGATCCCTGTACACCACCAGCAAGTCCGCCCTGATCGGCCTGACCAGGGCGCTGGCCCGGGAGTTGGGCCCCAGGGGGATCACCGCCAACCTGGTCCAGCCCGGTCCGACCGACACGGACATGAACCCCGCCGACGGCCCGGCCGCCGACCTGCAGCGGAGCTTCACCCCGCTGGGCCGCTTCGGGCAGCCCTCGGACGTCGCCGCAACCGTGGCACACCTGGCCGGCGAAGCCGGCCGCTACATCACCGGCGCCACCATCACCGTCGATGGCGGCTACGCGGCGTGAGTCCCACGTCAGCTGCGTAGCGGAAGGGATCGCCGGGTACGGCCCCTGCATGGTCGACTCAGCAGCAGCCATCAGCGAGCGCAATGCCGAGACTGTCCGCCGCTACCTCCGTGTCTTCGAGACGAAGGAGGTCGCCGAATTCCGGGAGCTCGTGGCCGAGGACGTATTCGTCCACGGCGGCGGACAGCACGTCCAGGGACGCCGCTACCCCGAGGGGTCGGTCCTGACCCCGGGACTCTCCAACTGCCGCGTGCAGGTGGACGACCTCTTCGCGGCCGGGGACCGGGTCACCGTGGCCTTCACCCTGACCTACACCCACGACCGCACCGGAAGCGACCTCACCATGACCGGCGTCAAGTCCTACCGCCTCCAGGACGGACGCATCGTCGAGTTCTGGGGCGAGACCGATTTGTACGGCCTACTGCGCCAGGCCGGCCTCGCCCCCGAGCAGATCCCACCGTTCTGACGGAACCGCCGTCTCGGGCGCTTGACTTCAAGTGCGCTTGAAGTTGCAACCTGGTCACATGACGCTGACAAGCAACGACACCGCACTGCTCACCACCGACGACGACCGTGACCGGCTGACCGGGCTGATGTCCCTGATGACCGGCGCGGAGAAGCACACCCACGCCGCCAGCTCCACCCTGGACGTGCTCTGGGTGCTCTACGACCAGGTGCTCCGGGTCACCCCGGAGACCGTCGACGACCAGCACCGGGACCGGTTCCTGCTCTCCAAGGGCCATGGGCCGATGGCCTATTACGCGGTGCTGGCCGCGAAGGGGTTCATCGACCCGGCACTGCTGCCCGGCTTCGGCAGCTTCGACTCGCCGCTCGGGCACCACCCGGACCGGACACTGCTCCCCGGAGTCGAGATCGGCAGCGGCTCGCTGGGGCACGGGCTGCCGCTCGCCGTCGGCACGGCGCTGGGGTTGCGGGCCCAGGGGCTGCTGGACCCGGCGGTGTGGGTGCTGGTCGGCGACGCGGAGTTGGACGAGGGCAGCAACCACGAGGCCCTCGCCTACGCCGGGGCCGCCGGACTCTCCCGACTGCACACCGTCGTGATCGACAACGACTCGGCCACCCACGGCTGGCGTGGCGGCATCGCCTCCCGCTTCGAGGCGGCCGGCTGGTCGGCGGTCACGGTCGACGGGCGCGACCACGACGCGCTCCGGGCCGCGTTCACCACGCCGCACCCGGACCGTCCGCTGGCCGTCGTCGCCGTCGTGGAACCCAAGTTCTGAGCCCCCGTCACCACCCCCCACCACCAGCCACTCCGGAGGCACCCCATCATGCGCAGCCGTTTCATCTCCACCGCCACCGCCCTGCTCGACGAGGACCCGCGCCTCGCGGTCGTGATCGCCGACATCTCCGCCGACGGCTTCGCGCCGGCCCGCCGCGCCCACCCGGACCGGGTGGTGAACGTCGGCATCCGGGAGCAGCTGCTGATCGGCGCGGCCGGCGGGATGGCGCTGACCGGGCTCCGGCCGATCGCCCACACCTTCGCCAGCTTCCTGGTCGAACGCCCCTTTGAGCAGGTGAAGTTGGACCTGGGACACCAGGGCGTCGGCGCCGTGCTGGTCAGCGCGCTGGGCTCGTACGACTGGCCGGCCGGGGGCCGGACCCACATGTCCCCCGGCGACGTCGCCCTGCTGGACACGCTCCCCGACTGGACCGTCCACGTCCCCGGCCACCCGGACGAGGCCGAACTGCTGCTGCGCGACGCGGCCGCCGGGGACGGGCTGGTCTACGTCCGCCTGTCCGAGCAGCACAACGCCGATGCCCACCCCGTCACCCCGGGACGCTTTCTGACGGCTCGCCAGGGCACGAAGGGCACCGTCATCGCGGTCGGGCCGATGCTGGACCCGGTCCTGGACGCCACCGCCGACCTGGACGTCACGGTCCTCTACGCGACCACGGTCCGCCCCTTCGACGCGGAGGCGCTCCGGGGCGCCGTCGCCCGCAGCGCGGGCCCCGCCGAGGTCGTGATCGTCGAGCCCTACCTCGCGGGCACCTCCACGCCCTTCGCCAACGAGGCGCTGGATCAACTGCCGCACCGGATCCTGGGCCTGGGAGTCTCCCGGGACGAGGTCCGCCACTACGGGACCATGGCCGAGCACCTCACCGCCCACGGGCTCGACGCCCGTTCGCTGCGGAGCCGGATCACCGCCTGGCTCGGCTGAGCAGAGCTGCCGGGGCGTCAGCCAGTCACTGAACAGCGATCGTTGGTGCGTCGGGGAGGCCCGCGAAGATTACAGTAGAAACCTTGCGGAACTTCTCTACTGCTTCTACTTTGGAGTCATGCCCGAACCCCGACGACTCAACGACCCGGCCGTACTCAAGGGCCTGACGCACCCCCTGCGCCGCCGGCTCTACCGGCTCCTGTCGCTGCTCGGCCCGGCGACCGTGACCATGCTCGGCGAGCATGTCGAGGCCGACCCCGGCCAGATCAGCTACCACCTCCGCGAACTCGGCCGGCGCGGCTTCATCGAGGAGGCCCCGGAGCTGGCCAGGGACCGACGGGAGCGCTGGTGGCGCATCGTGCCGGGCTCCGTCTCCTGGTCCACCTCGCAGTTCGAGGACCCGGCCGACCGCGCCACCGCCGACACCCTCTACGGCGCCATCGTCGCCGAGCAGTTCGACCGGCTCCGGAGCTACGAGGCCGCCCGCGAGAGCTGGGGCGCGGACTGGTCGGACGCCGCCGTCGCCTCCTCCTCGCACCTGCGGCTCTCCCCGGACGAGCTGCGCGAGCTCAGCGAAGAACTCAACAGCGTGCTGCGCCGCTGGGCCGACGCCCACCGCCTCGACCCGAACACCCGGCCCGAGGACCGCCCCGACGACGGCCGCGAGAACGTCTTCCTCTTCTTCCACGGATTCCCGGAGCGACCATGACCATGACCGCGGGCACCGCGACCGGCACGTCCAGCATCCCCAGCCCCTCCCGCTCCGCCCTGCGGGAGCCTGCCTTCCGGCGCTACCTCGGCGGCCAGACCGTCTCCCAGCTCGGGAACCAGATCTGGTACGTAGCCCTGTCCTGGTCCGCGGTCCACGTCGGATCGGCCGGCACGGCGGGCCTGCTGCTCACCCTGTCCGCACTCCCCCGACTGGTGCTGATCCTCTTCGGCGGCGTGATCGCGGACCGCTTCGACATCCGGCGGCTGATGCTCGGCAGCGACGCCCTGCGCACCGTGGTCACCCTCGGCGCCGCCGGCATCGCGCTGCTGAACCCGGGCATAGCCCTGCTGGCCACGCTCGCCGTCGGCTTCGGCATCGTCGACGCACTGTTCCTGCCCTCGGCCGGAGCCATGCAGCCGCGACTGCTGGAGCCCGGGCAGTACGCGAGCGGCGCGGTCGTCGCCAATATGGCGGCCCGGCTGGCGCTGTCCATCGGCGCCCCGCTCGGCGGACTGCTGGTCGCCCTGGGCGGCGTGCCGCTGGCACTGCTGGTGGACGCCGCGACCTTCGCCGTCTCGGTGGCGACCCTCGCCACCGTCCGGCCGCGCCCGCTGCCGGAGGCCGAGGCGGGCGGCGAGGACGGCGCGGGCAGCGCGGGCAGCCGGAAGGCCGCGCGCTCCTACGCCAAGGACTTCCGGGCCGGGCTGTCGTTCCTGGTCCGCCACCCGGTACTGGGCCCGATGACCCTGGTCGTGCTGCTGATCAACGTGGGTTTCGTCGGTCCGATGAACATCGGCATGGCCGAACTGGCCGACCACCGGGGCTGGGGCGCGTCCGGCATCGGCCTGATGCTGACCGGGTTCGGCCTGGGCTCCGCCGCCGGGGCACTGCTGATGAGCCGGCTCAAGGTCCGCGGCGGCGCCGGGATCTGGATGGCGGTCCTCGGAGCCGTGCAGGGCGTCGCGGTGTTCAGCACCGCGCTGGTCCCCGGCACCGGGACGGCCGTGGCCGCCACCGCCGTGGTCGGCCTGTGCAGCGGCCCGATCGCCGTGATCACCTCGATCCTGACCCAGTCCGAGACACCGGACGAGTTCCGGGGTCGGGTCAGCGCCTTCAGCACGCTGCTCTCGCTCGGCATCGTCCCGCTGGCCGGGGCGGCCACCGGCTTCGCCATCGCCACGTGCGGGATCGTCGGCGCGTACGCGGGCTGCGGGGCGGTCGAGGTGGCCGGGCTGCTGATGCTGCTCTTCCCGGGCTTCCGCAGGGCGGCCTGCCCGATGCGCTGACCAACTGCGACGGGGGGCGACCGGCCGATGGACGACTACGGGAAGAAACGGCAACCGACCGGTGAATCCCAAGGGGATCTGGGTCTCAGCCTTGTGATCCATGGCTCATTTGCAAAGAAAATCGCTGAATGCACCAAATGCCGTTTGCCCGCATGCTGAGACCTGTGGCATGG
This sequence comes from uncultured Actinomycetota bacterium, assembly GCA_963743515.1. Lineage (GTDB taxonomy): Bacteria > Actinomycetota > Actinomycetes > Streptomycetales > Streptomycetaceae > Streptacidiphilus. The sequence continues at coordinate 144,685 of CAVUQN010000013.1, read as the reverse complement.
TCGAAGACGTCGGAGCACCTCCTCGCTCCGGCCGGACGACGGTCCCCGCCTTCGGGCGCGACCGCCACACACCGCCGGCTCCACCCCCTCGGCCGCGCGGTGGCCACCTCAGGGCCCCCGATCGGGAACACCACGATCGCTGGGGCCCGGCGTGGTATCGGGGAGCGACGACTCAGGCGCTCGGAGCGGCTTCGCGGACCCGGAGCTCGAACCAGACCGACTTGCCGTGCGACATCAGGTCCGCACCCCAGCGCTGCGACAGCTGGTCGACGAGCTGGAGGCCGCGCCCTCCCTCGTCCTGCGGCTCGCCCATGATCAGACAGGGCAGCGCGCGCGAGCAGTCGTGCACCTCGAAGCGGACGCAGCCGTGGCGGCGCACCAGCCGCAGGCCGAAGGTTCGGCCCCCGGTGTGCCGGACCGCGTTGGCGATCAGCTCGGAGACCAGTTGTGCCGCGACCTCGCCGTGCCCGCCCAGGCCCCAGGATTCCAGGGCGGACATGGTGAGGCGTCGGACCCGCCTGGAGGACTCCTGACCGGCGGTGAACCGGACCGCATCCGCCTGCGGGTCGACCAGCCGGCCGAGGAGGGCCCGTTCCAACTCCTCCGAGGAGGCGAACAGTCCGATCCCGGACGCGGGGACCTCATTCGGCCAGACCGTCGGCAGCGCGGGTAAGTCCGCAGGTGGAAGCCCTGCCATGGGCTCCGGCCAGGCGGCCTGGAGGGCACCGCCCTCCTTGACCGCGTACTGCTGCTGTGTGACGCCCCGTGCTGCCATGTTGTTCATCATGGCAACTCACGGGTGATCACGGGAGCACTATGCGTAAAGAATCATCAGTGCTTCTGGCATATGCCTTAATTTCCCGGGGCCCGCGCCGAAATCTCGATCACCCGTCCGATCAGCGGAACTGCGCCTTCCCCGGTCCCTCCTGGACAAAACTTCTCATACCGATCTCCCGGTCCTCGGTCGCGAACAGCCCTGCGAACAGCTGCCGTTCGAGGGCCAGACCGGTCTCCAGGTCGGTCTCCAGACCGCGGTCCACCGCCTCCTTCGCCGCCCGCAGCGCATAGGCGGGACCGGTCGCCAGCTTCTGCGCCCAGGCACACGCCGTGGCGTAGACCTCGTCGGCCGGAACCACCTGGTCGGCGAGGCCGATCCGCAGCGCCTCCTCGGCCCGGACCTGACGCCCGGTGAAGATCAGCTCCTTGGCCCGGGCCGGGCCGACCAGCCGGGAGAGCCGCTGGGTGCCGCCGGCACCGGGGATCAGCCCGAGCAGGATCTCCGGCTGGCCGAACTTCGCGTTCTCGGCGGCGATCCGGATGTCCGCGCAGAGCGCCAGCTCGCAGCCGCCGCCCAGGGCGTAGCCGGTGACGGCCGCGACCACCGGCTTGGGGATCCGCGCGACCGCGGTGAAGGCCGCCTGCAGCGCGCCCCCGCGCTCCACCATGTCCGTGTAGGACATCCGCTGCATCTCCTTGATGTCCGCGCCGGCCGCGAACACCCGCTCCCCGCCGTAGACCACCACGGCGCGGACGTCGGCGCGCGCGGCGGCCTCCTCCGCGACCTCCTTGAGCTGGTCCTGCATGGCCGCGTCCAGCGCGTTCATCGGCGGCCTGGCCAGCAGGATCGTGCCGACGGCGTCCTCGACCTCAAGTGTGACGAACCGTTCCATGAGCGCTCTCCCTGGGGACTGGGCTGGTGGAGCCGCCGTGCCGACGGCTGGTGAACGCATGTTAACCGGCGGCGCCGACGGCACGAAACGCGGCGCGGCCCGGTCCCCTCGGGGAACCGGGCCGCGCCGTCTGCTCCGGGTCGTCGGGCGTGAGCCGCCGTCAGCCGGCGGTCCAGTTCGCCCAGGACATGTTCCACCCGTTCCAGCCGTTGTCCGGCTGCACCACGGCCGAGGGCGAGTCGACGACCTGCACCACGTCGCCGATGAGCGAGTTCGCGTAGAACCAGCCGGCCGGCGTGGTCGGGTCGCCGCCGCCCTGGACGTCGTGCAGGCCGACGCAGCCGTGGCTGGTGTTGGCGGTGCCGAAGGTCGAGATCGGCCGCCAGTAGTTGCCGTGGACGAAGGTCCCCGAGGTCGTCAGCCGCATGGCGTGCGGCACGTCGGGGATGTTGTAGGCGTCGCCGAGGCCCACCGTCTCGGCGTTCATGTCGATGCTCTGGTACTTCTGCGAGATCACCATGATGCCGTTGTAGGTGGTGTGGTCCGGGTCGCCCAGTGAGGCGGGCAGGGTCCGGTAGACGGCTCCGTTGCGGTAGATCGTCAGCTGGTGCGTGGCGCTGTTGGCGACGCTGACCTGGTTGCGGCCGATGCTGAAGGCGACGTCCTTGTACTGGGTGTCGTAGACGCCGGGCGAGGTCTCCACCCCGTCCGGATCCATGTGCAGGACGACCTTGGTGCCGGCCGCCCAGTAGGACTGCGGCCGGTAGTCGATCCGGTCGTTGCCGAACCAGTGGCCCACGACCGGGACGCTCGGGTCGGAGGTGACCGTGATCGCCTGCTGCACCGCGGCCCGGTCCGCCGCGGCCACCGGCTGGTTGAAGTTGATCGACACCTCCATCCCCACCCCGTACGTGGCGCCGGGGTCGACATTGAAGACGCCGGCGTTCACCTGACTCGGGGTCAGCGTGGTGAAGGAGCTCGTCCGGGTGACCGCGAGGCCGTCCGCGTCGACGGCGGTCGCCGACACCGCGTACCGGGAGCCGGTGCGCAGCGCGCCGGTGGGCGTCCAGCTGCTGCCGTCGGCCGCGACGGTGCCGGCCGCGACGGTGCCCGAGGCGGAGACGACCTTGACCGTCGTCAACTTTCCCGAGGCCGCCGTGATCTTCAGCGCGCCGGTGGTGGCGACGTTCACCGCACCGCTCTGCGGCAGGATGCTCACCACCGCCGACGAGGTCTTCTCGCTCGGCGCCGACGCCGAGGCGCTTGCCGCCGCGCCGATCTTCGCGTCGCTGCTGCCGCCGGTGTCGGCCTTGCTGCTGCCGCCGCAGGCCGTGGCCAGCAGCAGCACTGGCGCGACCACGACGGCTAGCAGTGCGCGCCGCAGGCGCCGGGGGCCGTCGGATATGCCTGCCGGCGGCGTACCGGAATCCTTCCCCGCCCCTGACGTACCGCCATCGCCGTCGAACTCCCGTGCCGAATTCAATCGACTCTCCCCTCCCGAGTGCCGTCCACCTACCCGTAAAGACGTACTGGGCCTCGGCCACGTTGCACGACGTCATGCGATTGCCGGTGGCAGGTGCGAGATCGGTCGGGGCGAGCCCCAGCGGGGAGCGGGGCGTCAGTGCAGGGCGCTGCCCGCGATCCACTGGGCCCAGGGCAGGTTCCAGCCGTTGAGGCCGTTGCCCGGTGCGACCGGGGTGCCGTCGGTGTCGACCACCTCGATGACGTCCCCGGGGATGGAGTGGTCGAACAGCCATCCGGCGGGGCTGGTGTCGCTGCCGCCCTTGTCGTCGTGCAGCCCGATGCAGCCGTGGGAGGTGTTGGCGGAGCCGAAGACGGAGGCCGGACGCCAGTAGACGCCGTGGACGAAGGTGCCGGAGTCGGTGAGCCGCATCGCGTGCGGCACGGCCGGGATGTCGTACTCGCTGCCGAGGCCCACGCTCTGCGAGTCCATCCGGGTCACCTCGAACATCCCGGCGATCACCATGATCCCGCCGTAGGTGGCGTGCTCCGGGGCGCCGGCGGAGATCGGCAGGGTGCGCAGCAGCTCGCCGTCGCGGCGGACGGCCATGGTGTCGGCGCCCACGTCGGCCGTGCTGATCTGGGCCCGGCCGATGGTGAAGGCGATCTGCTTCTGCTGGGTGCCGTAGACGTCGGGCGCCCCTTCGACGCCCTTGAGGTTCAGGGCGAGGGTGACCCGGGTGCCCGGCTGCCAGAACTGCTGCGGGCGGAAGTCCAGCCGCCGGGCGCCGAACCAGTGCCCGACCACCGGCACCGACGGACTGGCGGTGACGCTCACCCCGCGCTCGACGGCGGCCCGGTCGGCGATGTCGCGGTTGAAGCGCAGCGAGACCTCCATGCCGACGCCGACGGTGCTGCCGTCCTCCGGGGTGTAGAAGCCGATGAAGGTGTGGGTGGGCACGAAGGTGGTGAACACCGCGTGCTTGGCGGCCTGCTGACCGTGCGCGTCGACGGCGACGGCGTCCAGGCTGTAGCGGGTCTCCGGCAGCAGCTTGGCGGCGGGCTGCCAGGAGGAGCCGTCGGCGGCGATCGTGCCGGGGACGTCGGTGCCGTGGTCGTCGCCGAGCCGGACCTGGGTCAGCCGCCCGCTGCGGACGGTGACCGACACCCCGCCCTGGGCCGGAACCTGTGACGCTCCGTCACCCGGGGTGATCGTGACCACCGCGGCAGAGACCGAGGAGAGCGAGTCCCCGCTGCCCCTGCTGCCCCCGCTGCCGCCGCTCGGCGCCGCCGAGCAGGAGGACAGCAGCAGCGCCACCCCCGCCACCGAGCCGCCGAGGATCTTCCGCCACGCCAACCGCCGAGCCACCGTCACCACTCCTGTCCGAGACCTCCTCTGCTAAACGACGGTGGCAGCCGGCGGACACGTCGCGGAGGCAGCGGCGGGGTGGCCCGGATGTGTCCCGAGCAGGTCCCGGAGATGTCCGGTGTCAGGAACGTCGACGCAGATGCGTGACATTCGACGCACGGCAGGGAACGTACATTCCAGTCGGGGAACGGGACTCCCCGCAGCGGGGAGGTACGGCCATGTCGGCATGGCAGGAGGCGGACGGGCATTCCGCCGATACCGGACGCGCCGCGCGGGACCGGGGCGGGCTGCACCTGGTGCCGACCGAGCTGCGGCTGCCGGAGGACGGCGCAGCGGTCGGCCCGGACCAGGCCTGGCCGGGCAGCTGGCAGCCGCTGGGGGCGCGCTTCCACACCGGGCCGGACGGGCGGCCCGGCACCAACTTCGCGCTCTGGGCCGCGGGCGCCGAGGCGGTGGAGCTGTGCCTGTTCGACGAGGAGGGACAGGAGAGCCGCTTCCGGCTGCAGGAGCAGACCTTCCAGATCTGGCACGGCCACCTGCCCGGCGTGCTGCCGGGCACGCGGTACGGCTACCGGGTGCACGGCCGCTGGGACCCGTGGACGGGGGCGCGCTGGAATCCGGCGAAGCTGCTGCTCGACCCCTATGCGCGGGCCGTCGACGGGCCCTTCGTGCTGCACGACGCGGTGTACGGGCATGTCCGCGGCTGGCCGGAGCGCGAGGTGGCCGACACCGTCCGGGACAACCGGGACTCGGCGCGCCACGTGCCCAAGGGCGTGGTGGTGCACGACGAGGACGACTGGTCGGACGACCGGCGGCCGAAGACGCCGTGGGCCGAGACCGTCCTCTACGAACTGCACGTCAAGGGCTTCACCAAGCGGCTGTCCGGCGTCCCCGAGCAGCTGCGCGGGACCTACGCCGGGCTCGCGCACCCGGCCGCGGTCGAGCACCTGACCCGGCTCGGGGTGACCGCCGTGGAGCTGCTGCCGGTGCACCAGTTCGCCGACGAGGAGCACCTCCAGCGGCGCGGCGCGGGCAACTACTGGGGCTACAACACCATCGCCTTCTTCGCCCCGCACGGCGGCTACGCGGCCTCGGGGACGCGCGGACAGCAGGTCACCGAGTTCAAGCAGATGGTGCGGGCACTGCACGCGGCCGGGATCGAAGTGATCCTGGACGTCGTCTACAACCACACGGCCGAGGGCGGCGAGGGCGGTCCGACGCTGTCGCTGCGCGGCATCGACAACGCCGGCTACTACCGGCTGCAGCCGCACAACCGGCGTGCCTACGCGGACTACACCGGCTGTGGCAACACCCTGGACACCACCCAGCCGCAGGCTCTGCGGCTGGTCACCGACTCGCTGCGGTACTGGGTCAGCGAGATGGGCGTGGACGGCTTCCGCTTCGACCTGGCGGCGGCGCTGGCCCGCTCCCCGTTCGAGGTGTCGATGCTCGCGCCGTTCCTGTCGGCGGTCTCGCAGGACCCGGTGCTGAGCCGGGTGAAGCTGATCGCCGAGCCCTGGGACGTCGGCCTGGGCGGCTACCAGGTCGGGCGCTTCCCGCCGCTGTGGACCGAGTGGAACGACCGGTACCGGGACACCGTGCGGGACTTCTGGCGCGGCGTGGCACCGGACGTCCGCGAGCTGGGCGACCGGCTGGCCGGCTCCTCCGATCTGTACCAGCGGGGTGGGCGCCGCCCCTACGCCTCGGTCAACTTCGTCACCGCGCACGACGGCTTCACCCTGCGCGACCTGGTCTCCTACAACGGCAAGCACAACGAGGCCAACGGCGAGGACAACCGGGACGGCACCGACGACAACCACGCCTGGAACTGCGGTGCCGAGGGCGAGACCGACTCGGTGGCGGTGAACGCCCTGCGCGCCCGGCAGCTGCGCAATCTGACGGCCACCCTGCTGCTCTCGACCGGGGTGCCGATGCTGGTCGCGGGCGACGAGATGGGACGCACCCAGGGCGGCAACAACAACGCCTACTGCCAGGACAACCCGACCGGCTGGATCGACTGGTCGCTGCGGGAGGACCCGCGCTGGCGCCCGCTGACCGAGCTGACGGCGCGGCTGATCCGGCTGCGCCGGGCGCATCCGGTGCTCCGTCAGCGCGCGTTCTTCTCCGGGCGCCCGGCGCACCCCGGCGGACTGCGCGACCTGGCCTGGTTCACCGCGCGCGGGCGCGAGATGACCGAGGCGGACTGGTACGCCCCGGGCGCGACCCTGGGGATGTTCCTCTCCGGCCGGGAGATGTCCGAACGCGACCAGCTGGGGCGTGAGCTGACCGACGACAGCTTCCTGCTGGTGCTGCACGCCCACCACCAGCCCACCCGCTTCGTCCTGCCGGGCGAGCCGTGGGCGGACGCCTACGAGCTGCTCATCGACACCTCGCTGGAGGAGCAGCGCGAGGCCCCGGGCACGCTGTGTCCGGCGGGCACGGCGCTGACCGTGCCGGGGCGCTCGCTGCTGCTGCTCCGGGCCGTCGGCGGTGCGGCACCGCCCGAGCCGCCGCAGTGACGGCAGCTCAGCGGGGGCCGTCGCTGCGCGGTCGCTGCAGGACGAAGGTCTCCAGCGGCGCGATCGACCCGTCCGGTTGGGCGACGGTGTAGTACGTGACGTGGATCCGGGTGGTGTCGCCGGGGTGGGTGCCCGGGTCGACGGTGAAGGCCGCGAAGCCGTAGGAGTGGTCGAGGTCGCGGACACCCACCCAGGGCGCGTTCTCGTAGACGTAGGTCGGGGTCTTCTTGCCGTTGCTGCCGACCGCGCCCACCGAGGTGATCACCTTGGCCTGGGCCGGGACGAAGAACTCGCTGTTGGAGGGCGAGGAGGTACCGCCGCCGCCGAGGACCATGTGGACGGTGCCGGCCGAGGTGTCGATGACGTCGGTGGCCGAGGAGACCGGGTTCGGGGTCAGCGTCTCGCTGCCGGAGACCGTGCCGCGTACCGCCAGCGAGCGCTCGTAGTCGTGCTCGTGGCCGCAGACCACCAGGTCCACCCCGTAGCGGTCGAACAGCGGGCCCCACTGCTCGCGGATGCCCAGGTCGGCGCCGTTGGCGTTGGAGGAGCTGATGATCACCTGGTGCATGCAGACGACGATCCAGTCGATGTCGGTGTTGGCCCGCGCCTGACGCAGGGTCTGCTCCAGCCAGATCCGCTGGGCGCCGCCGCTGTAGCCGTTGACGTAGGCGTCGCCGGCGTCCTGCAGCGCCACGTCGTCGTTCTGCACCACCACGACCTGGACCGAGCCGACCGCGAAGGTGTACCAGAGCCCCTTCAGCTCGGCCTCGGAGGAGCCGTTGCCGGGCAGGTCGAAGCGGGTCTGGTAGGCGGTGTAGCCGATCGGGCCGTTCTTCAGCTCGTTCTCGTGGTTGCCGGCAGCCGGCATCCACGGGCGGTAGCGGGCGGAGCGGGTGTTGTTGGCGTGGAAGCCCTGCCAGGTGCGCAGCCGGTCGGGGCTGATGTTGGCGTAGCAGAGGTCGCCGTTGAGCAGGTGGAACAGCGGGTCGACCTGCTCGATCCCGGCGACGATGTCGGCCGAGGCCGGGGAGGCGATGCCGGAGGGGACGGAGGTGTAGCCGCCGTTTCCGTTGGGCTGCCAGGTGGTGATCGGCACGGCCTGGTCGCCGAAGCTGGTGAAGGTGAAGGCGTGCCGCCCGCGCCGCGCGGTGCGGAAGGTGCCCGCGTCGGGGCGGCCCCCGTCGTGCAGTGCGGCGTAGGTGTAGTAGGTGTCGGGGTCGAGCCCGGCCAGCCGGGCGTGGTGGACGTACACCACCCGGCCGCTGGTGCCGTCGGTGTAGGTGACCGTCTCGGCGGCGACGCTACGGCCGTGCCCGCCCTCGGCGGTGCCGTAGCGGACGCGGGGGTGGCGGACGTTGCCGTCGGTGGTCCAGGAGACCGACATCTGACTGGTCGGGTCGGCACCGAAGGTGAGATGCAGACCCTCGACTGCGGGAGCGCCCAGCGCCTCGGGGCTGGTGAGCAGCAGCGGCGAGCCGGCCGCAGTCGAAGCCGTGGCCGGTGCCGTGACAGGTGTTGCGGCCTGTGCCTGCTGCGCCGTACCGATCAGGACGGGCGCGGCGAGGCCGAGCGCTCCGCCGACGCCGGCCAGACGCAGCGCGGCCCGGCGGTCGACGCCCTGCCTATCACTGTTTGACGGTGATGTTCCGGATTCTTCGCTCATCGCGGCCTCCCGAGATTGCGGCACTGGTCCCGGTCACCGTAGGGGGTGCCGACTCCCGTTGCATGAACAGAAACTGACGACGACTCGAATTGCTGGCGGGGCGCACGGTGCGGGCAGCGGCGGAGTACGGCCGGAAAACCAGATGAGCTCTGTCGGTGGTGCGCCGTACGCTCACAGACAATGCCCAAGGACCCCCCACCCCAGCCGGTGCACCGCCCCGTGCCACAAACACCGCCCATACCGGAACCAATTGCTCCGGATACCCCGGAAGCCACAGAACCGGATGTAACGACCATGACCGAGCCGCTTGCCGCCCCACCCGCGAACGAGTCCCCCACCCAGTCCGCGCCCGCGCCCGCGCCCGCACGGAAGCACTCCACCTTCCGCTCGCTGCTGCGGATCTGGCCCTACGCCCGTCCGATCCGCTGGTACCTGGCCGGGTCGACCCTCTGCGCGCTGATCGCCTCGCTGGCCGGGCTGGTGATCCCGCTCGTGCTGAAGCAGATCGTGGACGGCCCGGTCTCCCACCACAAGGCGTCCGAGCTCTGGCGGCCCTCCGCGCTGCTGCTGGTCCTGGGCCTGGCCGAGGCAGTCTTCTTCGGGCTGCGCCGCTGGCTGGTCGCCCGGCCGCTCTCCGGCGTCGAACGCACCATGCGCGCCGAGCTCTATGCCCGGCTGCAGCGGCTCCCGGTCAGCTTCCACGACCGCTGGGCCTCCGGCCAGCTGCTGTCCAGGGCGACCTCGGACATGTTCACCATCCGGCTGTTCCTGGCATTCCCGCTGGTCTTCCTGATCGTCAACAGCATGGTCTTCCTGATCGGCATCGGGATCATGTTCATCCTGGACTGGCAGCTCGCGCTGATCTCGGTCGTCCCCGCCGCGCCGCTGATCATGCTGTGCTCCTACTTCGAGCGCCGCTACTCCGAGGCCGCGCGCCTCGCCCAGGACCAGAACGGCGACCTCGCCACCATCGTCGAGGAGTCGGTCCTCGGCATCCGCATCCTCAAGGCCTTCGGCCGGCACCGCACCATGGCCCAGCGCTTCCGCGCCCAGGCCGTGCTGCTGCGCTCCACCGAGCTGCGCAAGGCCCGGCTGCTGGGCAACCTCTGGGCCGTCATCGTCGGCCTCCCCGAGGTCGCCCTCGCCTGCTCGCTCGCCGTCGGCGTGATCCAGGTCGCGCACAACCACGCCTCCGCCGGGACGCTGGTGGCCTTCCTCTCCACCGCGCTGGCGCTGCGCTGGCCGGTCGAGTCGCTGGGCTGGCTGCTCGCCTACAGCAACGAGGCCGCGACCGCGACCGACCGCTTCTTCGAGGTCATGGACACCCCGCCGGCCGAGGCCGAGGACCACGTCCCGGCCCCTGCCCGGGCCACCCCCGTGCGCGACGGCATCCGGTTCGAGAACGTGCACTTCCGCTATCCGGACGCCCCGGCCGACAGCCCGGACCTGCTGCGCGGCGTGGACCTGCACATCCGCCCCGGCGAGACGATGGCACTGGTCGGCACCACCGGCAGCGGCAAGACCACCCTCACCTCGCTGCTCCCCCGGCTCTACGACGCCACCACCGGCCGGATCACCCTGGACGGCACCGACGTCACCGACCTGCCCCGGGCCGACCTGCGCCGACTGGTCTCGGTGGCCTTCGAGGAGCCGACGCTGTTCTCCGCCACGGTGCGCGAGAACGTCCTCATGGGCGCGCCCGACGCCGACGCCGAGGCCCTGGACCGGGCCCTGGACACGGCGCAGGCGCAGTTCGTCGCGGCACTGCCGCTGGGTGTCGACACCCAGGTCGGCGAGCAGGGCCTCAGCCTCTCCGGCGGCCAGCGGCAGCGCCTGGCGCTGGCCCGCGCGGTCGTCGGCGCACCCGACTTCCTGGTGCTGGACGACCCGCTGTCGGCGCTCGACGTCCACACCGAGGCCCTGGTCGAGCAGGCGCTGCGGCGCGTCCTCGGCGACACCACCGCGCTGATCGTCGCCCACCGGCCGAGCACCGTACTGCTCGCCGACCGGGTCGCGCTGCTGGTGGACGGCCGGATCTCGGCGGTCGGCGAGCACCACGAGCTGCTCGACAGCTGTCCCGCCTACCGCGAGCTGATGTCCGGCGAGCCGGCCCTCGTGGGCCCGGCCGCCGGCGGGGGTGCGGCATGAGCGACGGCACGCTGACCGACTGCCATCCCCTGACGGATCGACAACCGAGCGATACGGAGAACGACGTGGAAGCGGAAACCCTGGACACCGCCAGAACCGCCGACACCGCTGGCCCCGACACCAGTAACCCCGACACCGCTGCCCCCGACACCAGCACCGACGCAACCGCCCCGGCGCAGCCCAGCGCCGAGGAGGAGCCGCTGCCCGCCGAGGGCGAGGACATCCCGGTCCCGCCCGGCGCCCCGAGCGCGCTGCTGCGCTCGCTGATGGGCCCGCACCGGCGCCGCATCATCATCGCCATGGTGATGATCTGCGTCCAGCAGGCCGCACTCCAGGTCGGCCCGCTGCTGGTGTCCGTCGCCATCGACCGGGCGATCCCGGCGCTGCGCGGCAACGACGCCGGGCCGCTGATCGCCCTCACCGCCGCCTACCTGGGCTGCGCCGCGCTGGCGACGCTGCTCCAGCGCGCCTTCATCCGGCTGTCCGGGCTGATCAACCAGGACATCCTGCTCGACATGCGGCAGCGGATCTTCCGTCACGCGCAGCTGCTCAGCCTGGACTTCCACGAGCGCTACACCTCGGGACGGATCATCTCCCGCGCCACCAGCGACGTGGACGCGGTGCGCGAGCTGCTCAACGAGGGCCTGCAGGAGCTGCTCTCGGTCGCCCTGCAGCTCCTCTACATCAGCGGCCTGCTGATGTACCTGGACTGGCGACTCGGGCTGGTCTCGGTCGCCTCGTTCATCCCGGTGTACTTCCTCCAGCGCTCCTACCGGAAGCGCTCGCAGAAGATCTACCGCCGCTCGCGGACCGCCGTCGCCTCGGTGATCGTGCGGTTCACCGAGACCATGAACGGCATCCGCCCGGTCCAGGCGTTCCGTCGCGAGGACGCCAACGAGGCCGCCTTCGGGGTCTCCAACGACGAGTACGCCAAGTCCAACGCCGACAGCCTGCTGTCCATGGCCCGCTTCGTCGCCTCCTCCCGGGCCACCGCCAATATCTGGATCACCGGCCTGGTGCTCTGGGGCGCGTACCTGGTCGCCGACGGCTCGCTGGAGCTGGGCGTGCTGGCAGCCTTCGTGCTCTACCTCCGCCGGCTCTACGACCCGATCGACCAGATCGGGATGTTCGTCAACAGCTACCAGTCGGCCTCGGCCGCGCTGGAGAAGATCGCCGGGCTGCTGGCGCACGACCCCTCGGTCCCGGAGCCGGAGGACGCCACCGCGCTCCCGGCGCAGCCGGAGGGCTCGCACGCCGGCCGCGAGGTCGTCTTCGAGGACGTGGACTTCACCTACCGCACCGGCAAGCAGGTGCTGCCCTCGTTCGACCTGCGGCTGCCGGCGGGCCAGAGCGTGGCCGTGGTCGGCGCCACCGGTGCGGGCAAGTCCACCCTGGCCAAGCTGCTCGCCCGGTTCTACGACCCGACCGACGGCCGGGTGCTGCTGGACGGCGTGGACCTGCGCGAGCTGACCACGCCGGAGCTGCGCAAGGGCGTGGTGATGGTCACTCAGGAGTCCTTCCTGTTCTCCGGGACGGTCGCCGACAACATCGCCATCGGCCGTCCCGAGGCCACCCGCGCCGAGGTCGAGGCGGCGGCGAAGGCCATCGGCGCCCACTCCTTCATCGAGGGGCTGCCGGAGGGCTACGACACCGACGTCCGCAAGCGCGGCGGCCGGATCTCCGCGGGCCAGCGCCAGCTGGTCGGCTTCGCCCGGGCGCTGCTGGCGGACCCGGCGGTACTGATCCTGGACGAGGCGACCTCCTCGCTGGACGTCCCCGGCGAGCGCGCCGTCCAGGAGGCGATGCGCACCGTCCTGGCCGGTCGCACCGCCGTGATCATCGCCCACCGGCTCTCCACCGTGGAGATCGCCGACCGGGTACTGGTCATGGAGCAGGGCCGGATCGTCGAGGACGGCTCCCCGGCCGAGCTGATCGCCGGCACCGGCCGCTTCAGCCGGCTCCACGAGGCCTGGCGCGACAGCCTGGTCTGACCGGAGGGTGGTCCGACCGGAACGGGGTCGGTGCGGGGATTCCCACCCGCACCGACCCCGCTCACGGCTTGGAGACCAGCGTCCGTTCGACGACCACGGTCTCCTGCTCGGCCAGCATGTGACGGTCGCCGGGGCCGTAGCGCTCGGGGCAGTCGTACTCGGCGTAGCGGTGGGCCAGTCGGCTGCCGTCCAGCCGCTGCAGCAGCGGGATGTGCCGGATCTCCAGCGTCAGCAGGGTCAGCGCCGTGCCCACGAAGGCGAGCAGCGTCAGCCCCTCTCCGGCGGCGGCGCCGATCGCGGCCGCGGCAAAGATCGCGGCGGCGGTGGTGATGCCGCGCACCACGTCCCCGCCCGCAAGGCTCTGGCGGAAAGTGAGTCCACCGCCGATGAAGCCGACGCCGGTGATCACCCCGGTCAGCACGTTCGGCGCGCCATTCTGCGAGAGCGCCGCGACCACCGCCGCGCCCACTCCGATCAGTGAGAACGTCCGGTCACCGGCCGCCGCGCCGCGCGCCGCGCGCTCGAAACCGACGGCGTAGGTCAGCCCGAAAGCGATGAGCATGTTTTCGGCCATCGGTATCTCGTGAATCATGCCGCCCATTCAACAGCACCCACCGACCCGCCCCGGAACCCGGGAACCGTCGCCCGTTGCTCCCTGTGCCTGCACCGGGCCTACGCCAGCACCGCCCCTACGCCTGCTGCCGTCCGTCGAGCAGCGCCAGGTCCTCGGCGTCCAGGACGATCTGCGCCGCCGCCATGTTCTCCTCCAGATGGATGAGCGAGGCGGTGCCGGGGATCTGGACGATCGAGGGCGAGCGGGCCAGGCCCCAGGCGATGGCGACCTGGTGGGTGGTCGCGCCGTGGCGCTCGGCCACCTGCTTCAGACCGGTGTCGGCGAGCGGGGTGAACCCGCCGCCGAGGGCGAAGAACGGGGTGTAGGCGATGCCGGCCTCGGCACAGGCGTCGACCAGCGCCGAGTCCCCCTGGTCCAGCACCCCGAAGCGGTTCTGCACGGCGGCGACCGGCGCGATGGCGCGGGCCTCGGCGAGCTGCTCCTGCCCCACATTGCTGATGCCGAGGTGGCGGATCAGGCCCTCCGCGCGCAGCTCGGCCAGGGCGGCGAAGCGATCGCCGATCGACTCGCTCGGCTCCGTTCCCAGCCCGCCCACCCGCAGATAGACCAGGTCCAGGACGTCGAGGCCGAGCTCGCGCAGGTTCTGCTCCACCGCCGCCCGCAGTTCACCGGGTGCAGCATGGCCGATCATCTCGCCGCCGGGCGCGCGGACCGGACCGACCTTGGTGGCGATGCTGACCTCGGCGGCGTAGGGGTGCAGCGCCTCGCGCAGGATCTCGTTGGCGTGGTTCGGGCCGACGAAGTAGAAGGCCGAGGTGTCGATGTGCCGGGCCCCGAGCTCGACGGCGCGGCGCGCGACCGCCACCGAGGTGGCCCGGTCGGCAACGGCGCCGCCCCACCGCCCCGGCAGCTGCATCGCGCCGAAGCCGAGGCGCGGCACGGTGATCGTCCCGCCCAGTTCGAAGGTGGCCGTCCCGGCATTGTTCGGTGAAGGTGATGTCGTCATAGTCAGGATGATGGTCGATCACGGCCCGAACCAACCAGGACCCGCCGATCCCAGGATCAACAGCGCGGACGCCCCGAGGGCGGACAGCAGAGAGCACCGACGACGCGTTGGTCAGCGAAAAGCCCAGGTGCGCGGACGAATGACACAAGGCCAGACATTCCCGCCGTGCCGAAGCGCAATTCTTGCCGCACCTTGATCGCGACGCGACAGCCGTGTGACCTGAATGGGCAAGGATGTTCGAACAGCCTTCTTCTGCGCTGCCGACTCGAATGGTTCACCGTGCCACAGCAGTTCATACGCATACGACGCGCAGCCGGTCCCCTGCTCGCCGCTACCCTCACCGCAGCGGCCCTGGGCGGCTGCGGTCCGCTGGTCCTGGAGGAGAAGACCCTGCCGCCGACCCAGCTGAAGAGTGAGCTGCTCACCGCTCCGACCGGGTCGAAGCCGTTCAGCCGTGGCACGCTGGCGCCCGGTGGGATCCTCAATCGCGACCAGTACGTGGATGGAGTGTTCATCGCCAAGGATCGGAGCAGTGAGCAGACAGACCTCGCCCAGCAGGGCTTCAAATATGCCGTCGAGACCGACTGGGTGGCGGCGAACGGCTCGCAGGCCGATGTATTCCTGATCCAGTTCGGTGATTCCAACGGAGCGGAGAACTTCGTCAGCGGCGTCTCGGAGGCCACGTCGCAGGAGGAGGAACCGGTCGAACCGCTCGCCTCACTGCCCGGTCTGCCCGGAGCCGAGGCCTGGACCGCCGGCAGCCTGGACAGTGCGGGCGACATCCGCCAGACCGCCTGGTTCGCCGTCGGCAACGTCGCCGTCGATCTGCACTACTACACCCCCGGTAGGTCCGATGCCGCCGGGCTCGACCAGCTCGCCCGGGCCCAGAACGCGCGACTGACCGGCCACCTCACCACCCCCTCACCGCTTCCCGCACCGTCAGGGGCTGCCCCCGGCAAGGGCAGCACCGGGCCGGCCACCGCGACCGCAACCGACCGCAGCCGACTGGAATCCGACCTGGTGCCGCTGCCCGGCAACGCCCAGCCATGGCCCTCCAACAGCTCGAACGGCCCGACCGGCATCCTGAACCTGACTCAGTTCCTCACCAATTTCGACCCGTCGGACGTCCAGCGCGAAACCGCCGAGGAGCAGGACCGCGGGTTCCAGTACGCCGTTCGCGAGAACTGGCGGGGAGCCGACGGAACCCAGGCGAACGTCTTCCTGATCCAGTTCGCCTCAGCCACCGGAGCGCAGAGCTTCACGCTCGGCTTCCAGGGCGGTGCGGGGAACGCCGTCGGCACCGGCGGAACCTATCCGATCCCGCACAGCGGCGACTCCATCGCCTACCAGCACAGCGGCCTGGACAACGTCGGCAACATCTGGACCGAGGACTACGCCGTCGTCGGCAACATCGCCGTCGACATCGACTTCTGGGTGCCGGCCAAGGCCGACCGGGCCGAGGCCACGGCACTGTTCCAGCAGCAGTACGCCAAGCTGATGGCCGACCGGACCGTGGCCCAGGCCGCCAACGAGGCCCCGCCGCTGCCCACCGCCGGCTCCTGACGGCGCCGGGCCCGGCGGCCGCGTCCCGTGGAGGGGAGGCGGCCGCCGGGCCTTCGGTCGTGCCGTCGGCGGTTCCCGACTCAGCGCAGGAAGCCCGAGTCCATGCCCACCGACTCCGCCGGGACCGCGATCAGGCCCAGCTCCGCGCCGGAGGCCAGCAGCCGGTGCGCGGGCAGGATCCGGACGGTGTAGCCGAAGGGGCCGGTGCGGCCGAGCTCCAGCGGGCCCTCGTAGCGCCAGCGGCCGTCCAGGTCGGCGCGGTCGGCGGCCTTGAGCGACACCGCCGTGGCGTCGGTGATCCGGTCCGCGTCGTCGACCCGGCCGGAGACCACCTGGACGTCGACGTCGGCCGGGTCGAGGCCGTCCAGCGAGACATGGCAGCGCAGACCGAGCGTGCTGCCCAGTTCCGGCGCGTCCGCCGCCTCGCCGACCTCGACGTGCTCGACCCTGATCTGCGGCCAGGCCGCGCGCACCCGCCCCTTCCAGGACGCCAGCTCCCGGGCGCCGGCCCAGTCGCCTCCCACCTCCAGCGCGCGGTGGGCACCTGCGGCCGGGGTGTAGAGCCGTTCCACGTACTCGCGGACCATCCGGCCCGCCAGCACCTTGGGGCCGAGGGTGACCAGGGTGTGCCGGACCATCTCGATCCAGCGGTGCGGCAGCCCGTCCTGCCCCCGGTCGTAGAAACGCTGGGCGACCTGCTGCTCGATCAGGTCGTAGAGCCCGTTGGCCTCGATGTCGTCCCGGCGGTCGGCCTCGGGCCCGTCCGGCTCGGTGCTGATGCCCTCCGCCGTCGGGATGGCCCAGCCGTTGCTGCCGTCGAACCACTCGTCCCACCAGCCGTCGAGGACCGAGAGGTTCAACGCCCCGTTCAGCGCCGCCTTCATCCCCGAGGTGCCGCAGGCCTCCAGCGGGCGCAGCGGGTTGTTCAGCCAGACGTCGCAGCCGGGATAGAGCGAGGCGGCCATGTCCATGTCGTAGTCGGGCAGGAAGATGATCCGGTGACGGACCGCCGGATCGTCGGCGAACTTCACCATCTCCTGGATCAGCCGCTTGCCGCCGCCGTCGGCCGGGTGGGCCTTGCCGGCCACCACGATCTGGATCGGGTGGGTCGGGTGCAGCAGCAGGCCGCGCAGCCGCTCCGGGTCACGGAGCATCAGCGTGAGCCGCTTGTAGGAGGGCACCCGCCGGGCGAAGCCGATGGTCAGGACGTCCGGGTCCAGTATCTCGGCGACCCAGCCGAGCTCGGCGTCGCTGGCGCCGCGCTGCCGCCAGGAGGCCCGGACCCGCTCCCTGGCGTCGTCCACCAGCTGGGTCCGCAGTCGGCGGCGCAGTTCCCAGATGTCCAGGTCGGGGATGCGGGCGACGCCGTCCCAGCGGTGGGACTCGCCGATGACCATGGCGTCGTCGGTGCGCTCGGTGCCGATCTCGCGGGCGCCGAGCCGGACCACCTCGGGGTCGATCCAGGTGGGCGCGTGCACCCCGTTGGTGATCGAGGTGATCGGCACCTCCTCGGCGTCGAAGCCCGGCCAGAGGCCGTTGAACATGCCCCGGCTGACCTTCCCGTGGAGCAGGCTCACCCCGTTGGCGCGCTGGGCGAAGCGCAGGCCCATGGCGGCCATGTTGAAGAGGTTGGGGTCGCCGTCCGGCCAGCTCTCGACACCGAGGGCGAGCACCCGCTCGACCGGCACCCCGCCGAGGGCCGCGTCGCCGGAGAAGTGACGGCGCACCAGCTCGCGCTCGAACCGGTCGATCCCGGCCGGGACCGGGGTATGGGTGGTGAACACGGTGCCGGAGCGGACCACCTCCAGGGCGCTGTCCACGTCCAGCGGCGCGGCCTCCGGCGATCCGGCGACCAGCTCCCGGATGCGTTCGACCCCGAGGAAGCCGGCATGGCCCTCGTTGGTGTGGAAGACCTCGGGGTCGGCGTGCCCGGTGAGCCGGCAGTAGGTGCGCACGGCGCGCACCCCGCCGATCCCGAGCAGCATCTCCTGGAGCAGCCGGTGCTCGCTGCCGCCGCCGTAGAGGCGGTCGGTGACGTCGCGTTCGGAGGCCGAGTTCTCCTCTATGTCCGAGTCCAGCATCAGCAGCGGCACCCGTCCGACCTGGGCCTTCCAGATCCGGGCGTGCAGTTCCCGGCCGCCCGGGAGGGCGAGCACCACCCGACTGGGGGTACCGTCCTCCTCCCGCAGCTGGCTGACGGCCAGCTCGTGCGGGTCGAGCAGGGGGTAGCGCTCCTGCTGCCAGCCGTCGCGGGAGAGCGACTGCCGGAAGTATCCGTGCCGGTAGAGCAGGCCGACGCCGATGATCGGGACGCCGAGGTCGCTGGCGGATTTGAGGTGGTCCCCGGCGAGGATGCCGAGGCCGCCGGAGTACTGGGGAAGGGTCGCGGTGATGCCGAACTCTGGCGAGAAGTAGGCGATGGCCGCCGGGCGCTCGTCCGCGTCGTGCTGGGTCTGGTACCAGCGGGGCGCGTCGAGGTAGTCGCGCAGGTCGTCGGCGGCGTCGCCGAGCCGGCGCAGGAAGCGGCGGTCCCCGGCCAGCGCCGCCAGCCGCTGCGGGGCGACCTCGCCCAGCAGGCGCACCGGGTCCCGACCCGCACTCTCCCAGGTCTCCGGATCGACCGAGCGGAACAGCTCGCGGGTCTCCGGATGCCAGGACCAACGCAGGTTGAGTGCCAGCTCACCGAGGGCTTGGAGGGGTTCGGGCAGGACGGTACGAACCGTAAATCGTCGAATTGCCTTCACTCCATGGAAGATAGCGTGCCCCTGGGGTACTTCGAAGCAACTACCTGCGGCAATCGCGGAATTAACTGATCATCAGGCGTACGCCGGAGCACAAGGGGGCGCACGGCCTTTGATAGCGCGCCCCCGAAAAGCAACCGACACGTGACCGCCGTATGGACGATCCGCGCTCCGCGATGACAGAGTCAGGATTCCGCTCCCTATGGCTGAAAGAAGCGGATACTGGTCCGTGGGCGGTCCGACAGGTGCGAGGATCGATGCAGGTCAACCAAGCCCCCCAGGGGAATGACGAGGCCGCCCGGTCCGTACGGGAGCGGCTACGACGGCCGCGGTCCACCCGTCATGCCGGTTCGCACGCTGACGCACCATCCGAACAGCCCTCCAGCGTGTCTCGATTCCTCGTGCGCTCGTTGTACACAGCGGGCCATAACGGTCACTATCACAACAGAACGGGCGCTCGCCAGGGCCCGAACCAGGGCGCGCACCGGAGCGCGCGGGAGCAAGCGGACGGACGGGTTGACCGGAGCAGGAGTCGGGGCAGGATTCCTGCGTCACTCGCCCATGGCCGGTGAGCGTCCCCCGCTCCGTCCCCCCTGCCCCCAGTCCTGCGGCCGGCCCGCCGGACGCGCCGGCCGGTGCCGCGCGCACGCATGTCCGAGAACGAGAAGTCGTCCTTTTCATCGTGGTCAGGAGCGGTAGATGAAGCGGGAGATGAACCAGCGGGACACGCACGCGGAACGCACGCGCGCGGTACAGGCACCTGCCGGGCACGCGCCCGCAGCGGAGGCGGCCGAGGCGGTCGACGCAGGGCCGGTGGGCGCGGCAGCGGTCGGTGCCGGGCCTGCCGCCGGGGCGGTCGACACGGCGGAGCCCCATCACCGGCAGGGCCGTACGGCCGCGCACGCGGCCCACGCCACCCATCCGGCCCAGGCGACCCACGTCGGCAGGGCCGCACATCCGCCGAAGTCCGCCGCACCGACCACCCCCGCCACCCCGACCCCGCCTGCCAGGACCACGGCGCGCCGATCCGGGGCCGCGAGCGTTGAAAATCGGACAGTCGCAGACGAGGTAGGAGCCGCCAACGAGGACCGGCAGCCGCCGGTCAAGAAGGCGGCCAAGAAGGCGGCCAAGAAGGCCGCTCCTCGCGCCGCGAAGCCGGCCCGGAGCGGCCTGGAGCGCGAGCGGCAGCACCTGATCGGCCGAATCCCCATCCTTGACGTCAGCCCGCGCGTCGGCTGCGGCGACCGCCCCGCCAAGTCCGTCGTCGGCGAGCCCTTCCAGGTCAGCGCCACGGTCTTCCGCGAGGGCCACGACGCGGTCAACGCCAACGTGGTGCTCCGCGACCCCCGGGGCCGCAGTGGGCCGTGGACCCCGATGCACGAACTGGCGCCCGGCAGCGACCGCTGGGGCGCCGAGGTCGTGGCCACCGCCCCCGGCCGCTGGAGCTACAGCGTGGAGGCCTGGAGCGACCCGGTCGCGACCTGGCGGCACCACGCCGAGGTCAAGATCCCGGCCGGGATCGACACCTCGCTGGTGCTGGAGGAGGGCGCACTGCTGCTGGAGCGCGCCGCCGGCGGCGTGCCCAGGCGCGAGGGCCGGACCGCCGTGCTGGCGGCGGCGGCGACGCTGCGCCGGGGCGAGCTGCCGCCCGCCGTCCGGCTGCGGCAGGCGCTCACCGCCGAGGTGCTGCGGGCGCTGACCCGCCACCCGCTGCGCGAACTGGTGTCCGTATCCGCTCCGGCCGCGCTCCAGGTGGACCGACCGCGCGCGCTCTACGGCTCCTGGTACGAGTTCTTCCCGCGCTCGGAGGGCGCGGTGGTGGACCCGACCGGCCGGACCGCGCCGGTCTCCGGCACCCTGCGCTCGGCCGCACTGCGGCTGCCGGCCATCGCCGACATGGGCTTCGACGTGGTCTACCTGCCGCCGGTTCACCCGATCGGCCGCGCCTACCGCAAGGGACCGAACAACACCCTCGAGGCCGGGCCGCACGACGTCGGTTCACCCTGGGCGATCGGCTCGCCGGAGGGCGGCCACGACGCGATCCACCCCGACCTGGGCACCATCGAGGACTTCGACGCCTTCGTCGCCCGCGCCCGGGAGCTGGAGCTGGAGGTCGCCCTCGACTTCGCACTCCAGTGCTCCCCCGACCACCCCTGGGTCGAGAAGCACCCCGACTGGTTCAGCACCCGCGCCGACGGCACCATCGCCTACGCCGAGAACCCGCCCAAGAAGTACCAGGACATCTACCCGGTCAACTTCGACCAGGACTTCGACGGCATCGTCGCGGAAACGGTACGCCTGCTGCGGTACTGGATGAAGCACGGCGTCCGGATCTTCCGGGTCGACAACCCGCACACCAAGCCGGTGGCGTTCTGGGAGGCGGTGCTCGGCGAGATCGCCCGGACCGACCCCGACGTGCTGTTCCTGGCCGAGGCCTTCACTCGTCCGGCGATGATGCACACCCTGGGGAAGATCGGCTTCCACCAGTCGTACACCTACTTCACCTGGCGCACCGGCAAGCAGGAACTGACGGAGTATCTGACCGAGCTCTCCGGCGACGCCGCCGCGTACATGCGGCCCAACTTCTTCACCAACACCCCGGACATCCTGCACGCCTACCTCCAGCACGGCGGTCGGCCGGCCTTCGCGGTCCGGGCGATCCTGGCCGCCACCCTGGCCCCCAGCTACGGCGTCTACGCGGGCTTCGAGCTCTACGAGGGCACGGCCGTCCACCCCGGCTCCGAGGAGTACCTGGACTCGGAGAAGTTCCAGCTCCGCCCGCGCGACTGGGACCGGCCCGACACCCTCGCCCCGCTGCTCACCACGCTCAACCGGCTGCGCCGCGACCACCCCGCGCTGCAGCTGCTGCGGAACCTGCGATTCCACGGCACCGACAACGACCAGGTCATCGCCTACTCCAAGAGCAGCGGCGACGACACCGTGCTGACCGTGGTCAACCTCGACCCGCACCACACTCAGGAGGCCACGGTCTCGCTCGACCTCTCCGCCCTCACTCCCTCGACCCTGGACGGGGACGAATCCCTCGACGTCCACGACCACCTGACCGGGGCCCAGTACCGCTGGGGCCGTCACAACTACGTCCGGCTGGACCCTCAGCAGCAGCCGGCTCACCTCTTCTCGGTCCGGAGGGCCGCCCAGTGATCGTCAACGAACCGGTTCCCGACACCTTCACCGACACCCCGCCGCAGGACCGCGACCCCGACTGGTTCAAGCGCGCCGTGTTCTACGAGGTCCTCGTCCGCTCGTTCCAGGACAGCAACGGTGACGGGGTGGGCGACCTGCGCGGTCTCACCTCCAAGCTGGACTACCTCCAGTGGCTCGGCGTGGACTGCCTCTGGCTGCCGCCGTTCTTCGCCTCGCCGCTGCGCGACGGCGGTTACGACGTGGCCGACTACACCTCCGTGCTGCCCGAGTTCGGCGACCTGGCCGACTTCGTCGAGTTCGTGGACTCGGCCCACCAGCGCGGGATGCGGGTGGTCATCGACTTCGTGATGAACCACACCAGCGACCAGCACCCCTGGTTCCAGGCCTCCCGCAACGACCCGGACGGACCCTACGGCGACTACTACGTCTGGGCCGACGACGACAAGCAGTACGCCGGCGCACGGATCATCTTCGTCGACACCGAGACCAGCAACTGGACCTTCGACCCGGTCCGCAAGCAGTACTTCTGGCACCGCTTCTTCTCGCACCAGCCGGACCTCAACTTCGAGAACCCGGCCGTCCAGGAGGAGATCCTGGCCGCGCTGCGGTTCTGGCTGGACCTCGGCATCGACGGCTTCCGGCTGGACGCCGTGCCCTACCTCTACACCGAGGAGGGCACCAACTGCGAGAACCTCCCGGCGACCCACGCCTTCCTGAAGCGGGTCCGCGCCGAGATCGACCGCGACTACCCGGACACCGTGCTGCTGGCCGAGGCCAACCAGTGGCCGGAGGACGTGGTCGACTACTTCGGCGACTACTCGCGCGGCGGCGACGAGTGCCACATGGCCTTCCACTTCCCGGTGATGCCACGGATCTTCATGGCCGTGCGCCGCGAGTCCCGCTACCCGGTCGCGGAGATCCTGGCGAAGACCCCGGCCATCCCCTCCCGCTGCCAGTGGGGCATCTTCCTGCGCAACCACGACGAGCTGACCCTGGAGATGGTCACCGACGAGGAGCGCGACTACATGTACGCGGAGTACGCCAAGGACCCGCGGATGCGGGCCAATGTCGGCATCCGCCGCCGGCTGGCGCCGCTGCTGGACAACGACCGCAAGCAGATCGAGCTGTTCACCGCGCTGCTGCTGTCGCTGCCGGGCTCGCCCGTCCTCTACTACGGGGACGAGATCGGCATGGGCGACAACATCTGGCTCGGCGACCGCGACGGGGTCCGCACCCCGATGCAGTGGACCCCGGACCGCAACGCCGGTTTCTCCACGGCGGACCCGGGCAGGCTCAACCTGCCCACCATCATGGACCCGGTCTACGGCTACCAGGTGACCAACGTCGAGGCGCAGACGAGCAGCACCAGCTCACTGCTGCACTGGACCCGCCGGATGATCGAGATCCGCAAGCTCAACCCGGCGTTCGGTCTTGGCTCGTACGCGGAGCTGCCCTCCAGCAACCCCGCCGTACTGGCCTTCGTCCGGACCGTCTCGCTCCCGAACGGCGGTGACGACCTGGTCATGTGCGTCAACAACTTCTCACGCTTCGCCCAGCCGACCGAGTTGGACCTGAGCGACTACCTGGGCCGGCACCCGGTGGAGCTGATCGGCGGGGTCCGCTTCCCGGCCATCGGCGACCTGCCGTACCTGCTGACCCTGGCCGGGCACGGCTTCTACTGGTTCCGGCTGCGTCGCCCGGAGTAGCCGCGAACCGGGCAGTTGATCGGACCGCACGCCTGGCCACCGACCAGGCCGCGCGGGACGCCCGCCACCACCCCGGCGGAGCACCCCGTCCGCTGTCCGCAGGTCATCCCATCCGTTCCCCAGGAGCAGTGCCACCCCCACTCCTAACCCCTTGGCATGACGCACGATCGGTTACCGCGTGCCGACACGTCCGCGTCATAAATATCCGGAAGACTGGCAGACCCGGCAGCAGTGCCCGCTCAGGCTGCCGGGGTTGCCGCGTCCCCGGGGAAAGGGAGATATGTCCGACACCTCCCGATCTCGTTCTGTCACCGACCGCGTCTCGTCCGGCCGGCCCCCGATCGCCCCGGGGCCGGCCGTCCAACCGCCGGTCGCCCACCCTCCGACAGCCCACCTCAACCTGGGGCGCGGCGCGGACCTCGGCCCCCTCGCCCAGGCGGCGCTGGTCCAGGACGCGCTGCCGCTGCTGCGCGAGTGGCTGCCCCGGCAGCGCTGGTTCGCCGGCAAGGGGCGCCCGGTCAGCGCCGTCGTCCCGACCGGCATCACCGCGCTCCCGGGTTCGGCACCCGGCGATCCGTTGCTGCTGCACCTGCTGCTGGACGTCACCCAGACCGGTACTGACGGATCGTCCGAGACCGACGTCTACCAACTGCTGCTCGGCGCACGGTCGGGGGCCGACCGGCCGGAGCAGGATCCGGAGGCCCAGCGGGCCGCCCTGGTCGGCCGGATCAGCGGCGGCCCCAACGACGGCCTGCTGATCTACGACGCGGCCTACGACGACGCGCTGACCCAGCGGTTGCTGCGGCTGCTCGCCGACAGCGGCCCGAAGGGGACGCAGGTCGGGCCGCTGCGCTTCAGCAACCTCGACGGCGACGGCGACGGCAGGGCCGTGGGGCTCGGCGGGCCCGACAGCCTGAGCACCCGCCCCTCCCGGGTCGGTACCGCCGAACAGAGCAACACCTCGATCGTGTTCGGCAACTCCGCCATCCTCAAGCTGTTCCGCCGGGTCGGCCCCGGGCTCAACCCCGACCTGGAGCTCTCGCTGGCGCTGAGCCGGGCCGGTTCGACCCGCGTCCCGTCCACCCTGGCCTGGTACGAGGGTGAGCTGCCGCCCCCGGCGCCCGGACTGGAGCCGGCACCGGAGCCGGAGCCGGAGCCCGCCACCCTCGGTCTGCTCCAGCGCTACCTCCACGGCGGCCGGGACGGTTGGGAGTTCGCGCTCGCCCACGTCCAGCGGCTGCGGACGGCGCCCGCCCTGCGGACCCGGCCGATCGACCAGATCACCGGCAACTTCTCCGCAGAGTCGTTTCTGCTGGGCCGCTGCACGGCCGAGATCCACCTCACCCTGGCCGAGGTGCTGCCGGTCACGGTGCTGGCCCCGGCCGACATCGAGGCGCTGGCCACCACCATGGCCCGGCGGCTGGACGCCGCCGCCCTGGTCGTCCCGGCGCTCGCGCCCTACCGGTCGGCGCTGCACCTGGTCTTCCAGTCGCTGGCCGACTCGGCCCGCGACGGTCGCCGGCTCCAGGCCCAGCGGATCCACGGCGACCTGCACCTGGGCCAGTCCATGCGGACCGGACGGGGCTGGGTCCTGCTCGACTTCGAGGGGGAACCGGCCAAGTCGCTGGCCGAGCGCCGCCGTCCGCAGCCGGCGGTCCGGGACGTGGCGGCCATACTGCGGTCCTTCGACTACGCCGCCGCACACCTGCTGTCGGAGCTCTCCCCCGGCGATCCGCAGCGCGGTCCACTGGCCGACCTCGCTGCCACCTGGGCGCTGCGCAACCGCGAGGCGTTCTGCGCCGGCTACGCGGCGGCCGGGGCCGAGGACCCCACCGCCGACCTGGTCCTGCTGCATGCGCTGGAGACGGACAAGGCCGTCTACGAGGTGGTGTACGAGGCGCGGAACCGGCCCGGGTGGCTGCCCATCCCGCTCTCGGCCATCGCCAGGCTGGCCCGCGCCGCGGAGTCCTGGAGACTTCCAGGCCGGAAAGCGTCGGATCCCGGTCCGGTCCGCTGACACCGCCGTCCACCCCACCCACCCCACCCACACTCCAATTTCCGCCCGAGATACCCCGCAAGAACGCCAGGGAGGCCCCGGCCGTGAAGCAGTTCGAACCGCCTCGCCCCAACGACCCGAAGGGCGGCGCGTCCAAGCCCGGGCGCGCCGCCCACGCCGCAGCTTCAGCCTCCGCCTCCGCCTCGGCGACCGCCCTGCTCCAGCCGCGGCCCGACCCGATGCCGGTCGCCGCGCCGGTCGGGCCGCTGCCGGTCCCGGCCGCGCCGCCGACCCCGGGCGAGACCGAACGGCTGGTCGGCGGCTGGCACCACGATCCGCACGGCCTGCTGGGGGCGCACCCCGTGCCCGGGGGCACCGCGCTCCGGGTGCTGCGGCCGCTGGCCGAGCGGGTCGTCGTCGAAACCCCGCGCGGCTGCTACCTGCTGAGTCACCATCAGGACGGGCTGTTCACCGGCCTGCTGCCGCCGGCCGCACTGCCGGTGGGCACTCCCCCCGACTACCGGCTCCGGGTCACCTACGAGGGCGAGGAGCACCTGCAGCACGACGGCTACCGCGCCCTGCCGACGCTGGCCGAGGACGATCTGCACCTGATCGGCGAGGGCCGGCACGAGCAGCTGTGGAAGGCCCTCGGCTCGCACCTCCGCGCCGTCGACGGGGTGACCGGGACCGGCTTCGCGGTCTGGGCGCCGAACGCCTCCGGGGTGCGGATCGTCGGCGACTTCAACGGCTGGAACGGGCTGGCGCACCCGATGCGTTCGCTGGGCGCCAGCGGGGTGTGGGAGCTGTTCGTCCCCGGCATCGGCGAGGGCACCCGCTACAAGTACGAGATCGCCACCCGCGACGGCCGGATGGTGCAGAAGGCCGACCCGCTGGCCCGGGCCTGCGAGGTGCCGCCGGCCACCGCGTCGGTGGTCGAGCACTCCACCCACACCTGGCACGACGCCGACTGGCTGGCCGCCCGCAGCGGCCGCAGCGCCCACGACCGCCCGATGTCGGTCTACGAGGTGCACCTGGCCTCCTGGCGGCCGGGGCTGACCTACCGCGAGCTGGCCGCGGAACTCCCGGCCTACGTCCGCGACCTGGGCTTCACCCATGTCGAGCTGATGCCGATCATGGAGCACCCGTTCGGCGGCTCCTGGGGCTACCAGGTCACCGGCTTCTATGCGCCGACCTCCCGCCTAGGCTCCCCGGACGACTTCCGGCACCTCATCGACACCCTGCACCAGCACGGCATCGGGGTGATCGTGGACTGGGTCCCGGCGCACTTCCCCAAGGACGACTTCGCACTGGCCCGCTTCGACGGCGCGCCGCTGTACGAGCCGGCCGACCCCCGGCGGGCCGAGCACCCCGACTGGGGCACTCTGGAGTTCGACTACGGCCGCACCGAGGTCCGCAACTTCTTGGTCGCCAACGCGGTCTACTGGGCCGAGGAGTTCCACGTCGACGGCCTGCGGGTCGACGCCGTCGCGTCCATGCTCTACCTGGACTACTCCCGCGAGGGCGGCGACTGGTCACCCAACGAGCACGGCGGGCGCGAGAACTGGGACGCGGTGCGGTTCCTCCAGGAGATGAACGCCACCGTCTACCGCCGCTGCCCCGGCGTGGTCACCATCGCCGAAGAGTCCACCGCCTGGACCGGCGTCACCCAGTCGACCGAGCACGGCGGACTGGGCTTCGGCCTGAAGTGGAACATGGGCTGGATGCACGACTCGCTGGAGTACATCCAGCACGAGCCGGTGCACCGCAAGTACCACCACAACGAGATGACCTTCTCGATGGTCTACGCGTACAGCGAGAACTACCTGCTGCCGATCTCGCACGACGAGGTCGTCCACGGCAAGCGGTCGCTGGCGTCCAAGATGCCCGGCGACTGGTGGCAGCAGCGCGCCAACGTCCGCGCCTACCTGGCCTTCATGTGGGCCCACCCTGGCAAGCAACTGCTGTTCATGGGCCAGGAGTTCGCCCAGGGAGCCGAGTGGGACCACGAGACCGGCCCGCAGTGGTGGGTGCTGGCCGAGGACTGGCCGGCCGCCGCCGAGCACCGGGGCGTCCAGGACCTGGTCCGCGAGCTCAACCGGCTCTACACCGATTCGCCGGCCCTGTGGCAGCGCGACAACGACCCGGTCGGCTTCTCCTGGCTGGACGGCGGCGCAGCCGACGACAACCTCTTCTCCTTCGTCCGCCACGACGCCGTGGGCAATCCGTTGATCAGCGTCAGCAACCTCTCCCCGGTCGTCCGCCACGGCTACCGCATCGGCCTGCCCGACACCGAGGGCACCCGCTGGCTGGAGGTCCTCAACACCGACGCCGAGGCGTACGGCGGCAGCGGCATCGCCAACCCCGACCCGCTCAAGGCCGTCCCTACCCCCTGGAACGGCCGCCCCATCAGCACCGAACTCACCCTCCCCCCGCTGGCCACCCTCTGGCTCACCCCGGCCTAGCCCGTCCGCCCCGCCCGCTCCGTCCGCCCAACGGACGGGGCGGAGCGACCTTGCGCCCGCCGCCTAAAATCTGGGCATGACCGTCGTCGAGATCCCCGGTTCGAAGTCCATCACCGCGCGGGCGCTGTTCCTGGCCGCCGCCGCCGAAGGCACCACCGTACTGCGCAGACCGCTGCTCTCGGACGACAGCGAGGGCTTCGCCGAAGGGCTGCGCGCCCTCGGCTACCGGCTGGACCAGCAGCCGGGCGTGTGGACGGTCGAGGGCCGACCGGCCGGACCCGCCGTCGCCGAGGCGGACGTCTTCTGCCGGGACGGCGCGACCACCGCCCGCTTCCTGCCGACGCTGGCCGCCGCCGGGCACGGCACCTTCCGCTTCGACGCCTCCGAGCAGATGCGCCGCCGTCCGCTCGGCCCGCTCACCTCCGCGCTGCGCGAGCTCGGCGTCGACCTGATCCACGATCTGGCCGAGGGCCACCACCCGCTGACCGTCCGCGCCGACGGGATCAAGGGCGGCGCGCTCACCCTGGACGCCGGGCTGTCGTCCCAGTTCCTGACCGCGCTGCTGCTCTGCGGTCCGCTGACCGCCGAGGGCCTCGACATCACCGTCTCCGACCTGGTGTCGGTCCCCTATGTCGAGATGACCCTGGCGATGATGCGGATCTTCGGCAATGACGCCCGGCGGGTCGGCGACACCTTCCACGTCCCGGCGACGCCGTACACCGGCACCGACTACCTGGTCGAGCCGGACGCCTCCACCGCCAGCTACTTCCTGGCCGCCGCCGCGCTCACCGGCCGCACGGTGACCGTGCCCGGCCTGGGCGCGGACTCGCTCCAGGGCGACCTCCGCTTCGCCGAGGTGCTGCGGCAGATGGGCACGGAGGTCGAGCTGACCGCCGACGCGGTGACGGTCACCGGCCCGGAGCGGCTGACCGGCGTCACCGTCAACATGCGCGACATCTCCGACACCGTGCCGACCCTCGCCGCCATCGCCCCCTTCGCCGATGGCCCGGTACGGATCGAGGACGTCTACAACACCCGGGTGAAGGAGTGCGACCGGCTCGCGGCCTGCGAAGAGAACCTGCGCGCCATGGGCGTCCCGGTGGAGACCGGCCGCGACTGGATCGAGATCCACCCGGCGGTCCCGCGCTCCGCCGCGATCGCCTGCCACGGCGACCACCGGATCGCCATGTCCTTCAGCATCGCCGGCCTGCGCACCGAGGGCGGCGTGACCCTGGACGACCCGGGCTGCGTCCGCAAGACCTTCCCCGGCTTCCACCAGGCCCTCGCCGCCCTCCGCAGCGAGTGGTCGATCTGAGGACTCAGCTCTTCGAACGGCTCATGGCCAGCAGGGTCCGCACGTACGAGGTGTAGGCGGCAAGGATCCGGGTGACGCGATCCGTGCCGCCGGGGAAGAAGGGGAGCAGGACGAGGGCCGGGACGGCCGCGATCACGGCGATGAGAACTACGGGCGCCAGCAGCGCGACCAGCAGCACGCGCTGGAGTGCGCTGACAGTGCGCGGGGTGGCGGGCAGGGACAGCATGGGCTTCTCCGACGACAGGCCCCTGCCGAGGCGCAGGGGGTTGCCGTCGAGTCTCGTGGCGGATCGTCATATCCGTCCCCATCAAGGGACTTGCCCCGGATAAGGTCAGGAAGGGTGCTTGTTTTCCGGGACGGCCGGGACAACAGGCCCGGTGGAAGTCGGGAGGGGGGCACGATGGCTGAGCGCGGACGCGGTGGGAGGCCCTGGGGAGCGATCAGGGCGGCCTCGCCCGAAGCGCACCGCCTCGCTGCGTTCCTGCGACGGCAGGTGGACGAGCGCGGCCTCAGCCTGGCCGCTCTCTCCAAAGAGATCCATATGTCGACCTCCCAGATCAGCGTCTACCTGGGCGGCTCAGTACCGACCCCGGAAGCAGGCGCAGTCCACGCGGTGCTCGGTGCCCTGCATCGGTCCGGACAGGGGGGCTACGGCGATCAATTGATCGAATCCATCGCCGCGACACCCCCCGCACGACAGGAGGAGATCCGTCGGGCTCTGCCTTACTGAGCCCGACCGCCGACCGCTCAGACCACCATCAACGGTACGTCGTAGTGGCGCACCCACTTGTCCCGGGTCACCAGCGTCAGCCCCTCCGTCTGGGCCTGCGCGATCAGTATCCGGTCGAAGGGGTCCCGATGGTGCCACGGAAGGCCGCCGGCCCGCACCCCGTGCTCGGCAGTGATCGGCAGCGGGTTGAACTCCAGTTCCGCGATCCGCCGGGCCGTGTCCGCCGGTGCGTCGAGCTTGCCCAGCGACTCCTTGATGGCAACCTCCCAGACCGAGGCCGGGCTGACGTAGACCTCGGGCTCGACCTCGATCATGTCCTTGACCGCATCGTCCAGCTCAGGACTGTCGGCGAGCCACCAGAGGATGACATGGGTATCCAGGAGCAATCTCATCCGAGCATCCCGAATGCCTCGGCGATGTCGTCGGGCAGGTCGTCGAAGTCCTCCGGGATGTGGATCTGCCCCCGCAGCGAACCGCGGCCTGCCCGGGCGACGCGGGGCCGGAGCGGTATCACCTTGGCGATGGGACGCCCGGCGCGGCTGATGACGATCTCCTCCCCCGCCTCTACCCGTTCGAGGATCCGGGACAGCTGCGTCTTCGCCTCATGCACGTTGAACTGGCGCGCTGCGTCCATCGCTCCTCCTATGGGCTCCGGCCGGCTAGTCCGACTTAGTCTAGTCCACCAAGTCAAACGAGCGCAGCGATCCCCCTCGACTCAGCCGCTCGCGCCGAGCCGGTCCGGCCGGCCGACGCGGGCGGCGATGTGGGCGGGGAGCGGGACGTTCACCGGGAGCGCGGGGTCGGCGACCGGGGCGCCCCAGGCGGCGAGCAGCGGCAGTTCGCCGGCCCAGAGGCCGAGTTCGGCGTCCGGTCCGTCGCCGTCCTCCGGCGGGCCCGCGCTCACCTTGACCGAGGCCTCGTCCAGGGCCAGCGCCAGCAGCGTGGTCGCGGCGAGCTCCTTGCGGTTGGGGCGGCGGGCGTAGTCCCACTGGCCGGGGGCGGCCTGCTCGCTGAGCACCCGCAGTCCCTCCAGCTTCTCCTCCGGGTCGGTGACCACCCTCGGCGTGCCGTAGACCATCGCGCAGCGGTAGTTGACGCTGTGCTCGAAGACCGAACGGGCCAGCACCAGCGAGTCGACGTGGGTGACGGTGACGCAGACGGTCGCCTCCGGGTCGGCGGCGAGACTGCGGCTGGCGACCGACCCGTGCAGGTAGAGGGTGTCGCCGGTGGCCCCGTAGACAGTGGGGACGACCATCGGGGCACCGTCGACGACGACGCCGAGGTGGCAGAGGAACCCGGCGGCGAGCACGCTGTCAAGATCCGTGCGCGAGTTACGGCCATTCTCCCGCATCCGTCGGAGCCTGGTGCGGTCGGTCACGACGAGCCGATCAGCCTCTCCGTTTCGCGATTCAGCCATCGTGTCTCTCCATCTCAACGAAATCAGTTGCTAAACATGGATCCTGGCATGGAATCGGTAGTCTCGAAAGGCTATCTAACGATTTCCGCCAAACCATTGCCACCGATGCAAAGGGACGGGCACGATGTGGCACACATTGCCCCCGGTGGTGCCTAGGCGGCGATCCCGCCTCCGGAAACCCGTTCGTCACATGATCGTTGCAAATCGCGGCGCATCATCTGCTTGAGTTCGGGCGGCACCGGTGTTTCCGTGCATATCCCCGCGTCACCCCGTCCGAAATGTCGCACGTCCCTGCTTGCGCACGTCCCTGCTTGCACCCGCCACGAGGGTTCCCCTGTCGCGCCCCACGCGCTGCATCCCGCGGCGGCGTCCCCTGGAGAGGCAGCACCCTTGAGCAACGACATATCCACGGAGAACAGGACCGGCGGCCTCCGGGCCAATGTTCTCGGTGGCTTCGACACCATCATCATGGCCCTCGCGGGCAGTGCCCCGGCGTACTCGCTGGCTTCCACCACTGCCCTGCTGGCCGGCGCGGCCGGCCTGGTCGGCCCGGCCGCCCTGCTCTGGTGCGCCATCCCCATGCTCGGCATCGCCTGGGCCTTCAACTACCTGGGCCGCCTGGACGTCAACGCCGGTGCCAGCTACTCCTGGGTCGGCCGCGCGCTGCACCCCTCGCTCGGCTTCCTGGCCGGCTGGTCGCTGGTGGTCTCCGCGACGATCTTCATGGTGGCGGGCTCGCTCCCGGCGGGCAACTACACCCTCTCGCTCTTCGGCAGCAGCCTGGCCAACAACACCTGGGCCGAGATCGGCGTCGGCGCCGCCGCCTTCCTGATCATGGCGTTCCTGGTGCTGATCGGCATCCGGATCACCAGCCACGCTCAGTGGATCATGACCGGCATCGAGGTCGCCATCCTGGTGGTCTTCGGCATCGCCGCACTGATCCACGGCGGCCACGCGGCCGTCTTCTCCTGGTCCTGGCTCTGGGGCTTCGGCCACTTCGGCGGGGTCAAGGGCTTCGCCGCCGCCGCGCTGGTCGCCGCCTTCTACTTCTGGGGCTGGGACGTCACCGCCAACCTCAGCGAGGAGACCAGCAACAGCAAGCGCAACTCCGGCTTCGGCGGCCTGGTCGGCGTCATCGGCGTCTTCGCGCTGTTCGAAATCGTCACCATCGCGGTGAACCTGATCATCAGCCAGAAGGACATCGCCGACCCGAACTCGGCGCCGCTGCTGACCACCCTGGGCAACACCGTCTGGCCCGGCGCGGGCGGCAAGATCATGGTCCTGGCCGTGGTGCTGTCCACCATCGCCACCCTGGAGACCACGCTCATCCAGGTCACCCGCTCGCTCTTCGCCATGGGGCGCGACAAGACCATGCCGGCCATCTTCGGCCGCTCCCACTCGCGTTGGCAGACCCCCTGGTTCGCCATCGCCGTGGTCGTGGTGATCTCGCTGGCCCTGTTCGTCTCCTCCAACGAGCTGGGCTCGGTCCAGACGATCATGGGTGACGCGGTCAACGCGATCGGCCTGCAGATCGCCGTCTACTACGCGCTGGCCGGCCTCGCCGTCGTCGTCGCCTACCGCAAGCTGATCTTCAAGTCCTTCTCCAACGCCATCTTCGTGGGGATCTGGCCGCTGGCCGGCGCGATCTTCATGGGCTTCCTCTTCATCGAGAACTGCATGACGCTGGACGGCGAGACCATCGCCATCGGCCTGGGCGCGCTGGCCCTCGGGCTGATCCCGATGGCCTGGTACTGGGTCAAGGGCAGCGACTACTACCGGGCCGGAACCATCCGCCTCGATGCCACGTCTTCGGACGAGGTGGACGCGCTCTACGGCGAGAGCACCCTGACTTCCGCCTCGATGGGGTCGGGCGATACCCTCGCCACGGATATCTGAAACATCGACAGTTTCCTTGCGGCGGCGGTCGACCTGGTTCAGTGAACCGGGTCGACCGCCGCCGGTTGCGTTCATCACGGGGGATGAGCGTCGGGAGGGTCATCAGCGCGGATGCCCTTCCCCTCTGCCCGCAAGCTCTACTTCCCCAGCCGAGAGTGGTCTCCCTCATGGCCAGAGCACGACGACGCACCACCGCACCACGGTTCGACCCGACCTTCGGCGACCAGGCCCTGGCGACGGCCCGGCAGGACCTGATCGTCGGACGTTGGCAGGGCGCCCGCGACCTGCTCCGGGAGACCGGGCGGGACTGGGACCGCCGCACGCACCGGATGCGGCTGCTGGCCGACGTCGCCGCCGGGATCCGCACGGTGGAGACCTGGCAGGCCGCCGAGCCGCAGAACCCGGACGCGCTGGTGCTGCGGGCGGAGACCGAGGTGATGCGGATCTTCGCCGCCGTCGGCGAGGCCAACCGGGCCCAGGGCACTCCACCACCGCCGAGCCAGGACAGCATCGACCGCTCGCACCTCGACCGGGCCGCCCGGATCTGCCTCCAGGCCGCCGACAAGCACCCGGCCGACCCGGTGCCCTGGGTCTCGCTGATGACCCTGGCCCGGCTCTACGGCGGCGGCCACCCCCATGTCTGGCACTGGTGGCGCGAGCTCCAGGCCCGCGACACCTACAGCCGCGAGGGCCACCACCAGGTGCTGCGGCACCTGTCCGAGCGCTGGCACGGCTCGCACGGCGAGATGTACAACTTCGCCCGGGACAGCGCCGCCTTCGCGCCGGTCGGCACTCCGCTCGCCTCGCTCACCCAGACGGCCCGGGCCGAGCACTACCGGCAGCGGATCAGCGTCGAGGGCCCGACCGCGGTCGGCCTCACCTACCACTGGACCCACGAGGTCGCGGTCCAGGCCCTGCACGCGACCATGCGCGACTGGATCAGCCACCGGGCCGGCATGGAGTACGCCCAGGACGTCGCCGACCTGAACACCGTGCTGCACGGACTGGTCTTCGCCGGGATGAAGGAGCAGGCCCGCGAGGTCTGCCGACAGCTGGGCAACCGGCCGACCCGTGCCCCCTGGTCCTACTCGGGCGACCCCGAGCACCTGTTCGACCACTGGCGGGCCCACCTCGCCGAGTGATGGCGCGCCCGTCGGCCCAAGAGTGCGGAGGTGCCCAGGCGCGTGTCGGACGGCAGTGCGAGGGTGGGATCGTTGACCGAGCCCGCCCGCCGGGCTTGCCATTCAGTCGCCAGGCAAGGAACGGAGTGCCCCTGTGGCGCGCAGCGTGTACGTGACCGGCATCGGACGGGGCGACGGCCGGCAGGCCGTCGAGCTCGGGGTCATGGAGTTGCTGACCCGGCAGGTCGACCGGGTCGGCGTGTTCCGCCCGCTGACCCACCGACGCACCGACCACGTGGTCGAACTGCTGCGCGGGCGCTACCGGCTCGACCTGCCGGCCGAGCAGATGTACGGGATGACCTACGAGGAGGCCATCGCCCTGCTGGCCGAACGCGGCCCGGACGAGCTGGTCGGCCAGCTGGTCGACCGCTTCCACCAGGTGGAGCAGCAGTGCCAGGCGGTGCTGGTGCTGGGCACGGACTTCGCCGCCACCAACATCCCGGACGAGCTCGCGGTCAACGCCCGGCTGGCCAACGAGTTCGGCGCCTGGGTGCTGCCGGTCGTCGGCGGGCACCGGGAGAGCGCGGACACCGTGGTCGCCGAGGTCCGCAACGCCCAGCGGGCCTACACCGACCTCGGCTGCAATGTGCTGGCGATGATCGCCAACCGGGTCGCGGGCCGGGACAAGCAGGGGGTCCAGCGCCGACTGGCGGCCCGCTCGGACGTCCCGGTGTACGTCATCCCGGACGAGCCGGCGCTCTCCGCGCCGACGGTCGCCCAGGTCGTCGAGACCACCGGCGCCGAGGTGCTGCTCGGCGACGCCTCCGGGCTGGCCCGTGATGTGCGCCGGTTCCTCTTCGGCGGCGCGATGCTGCCGAACTTCCTCGGCGCGCTGACCGAAGGCTGCATGGTGATCACCCCCGGCGACCGCGCCGACCTGCTGATCGGCTCGCTGGCGGCGCACTCCGCCGGCTCGCCGCCGATCGCCGGCGTGCTGCTGACGATGGGGCAGACCCCGGGCCAGGACGTGATGCGGCTGGCCTCCCGGCTCGCCCCGGGCACCCCGGTCGCGGTGGTCCCCGAGGGCAGCTTCCCCACCGCCACCGGGCTGTCGACGCTGGAGGGCCGACTGGGGACGACCAGCCCGCGCAAGGCCGAGACCGCGCTCGGACTGTTCGAACTGCACGTCGACACCGCCGAGCTGACCAGCCGGATCGAGCTCAGCCGCTCGGAGCGGATCACCCCGATGATGTTCGAGCACACCCTGCTGGAGCAGGCCCGCGGCACCGAACTGCGTGAGGTGGTACTGCCGGAGGGCACCGAGGAGCGGGTACTGCGGGCGGCGGAGGTGCTGCTCCGCCGCAACGTCTGCCACCTCACCCTGCTCGGCCACGAGGACGCGATCCGCCGCCGGGTCGCCGAGCTCGGCCTGGACCTGGGCCTCGACGGGGAGCAGACCGCCCGGGCCCGGGCCCGGATCATCGACCCGGAGACCTCGCCGCTGCGGGACCGCTTCGCCGAGCGCTACGCGGAGCTCCGCAGCCACAAGGGCATGACCGTCGAGGCCGCCCAGGACGTGGTCACCGACGTCAGCTACTTCGGCACGCTGATGGTCCAGGAGGGCCTGGCGGACGGCATGGTGAGCGGGGCCGTGCACTCCACGGCCGCGACCGTCCGGCCCGCCTTCGAGATCATCCGGACCTCGCCCGGCGCCATGATCGTCTCCTCGGTCTTCTTCATGTGCCTGGCCGACCGGGTGCTGGTCTACGGCGACTGCGCGGTCAACCCGGACCCGGACGCCGAGCAGCTGGCCGACATCGCCATCCAGTCCGCCGACACCGCCGCGCGCTTCGGCGTGGAGCCGAGGGTGGCGCTGCTCTCGTACTCCACCGGGACCTCCGGCAGCGGCGCCGACGTCGACAAGGTCCGCAAGGCCACCGAGCTGGTCCGCACCCTGCGTCCGGACCTGCTGGTGGAGGGGCCGATCCAGTACGACGCGGCGGTGGAGCCGGCCGTCGCGGCGACCAAGCTGCCGGGCTCGCCGGTGGCCGGGCGGGCGACGGTGCTGATCTTCCCGGACCTGAACACCGGCAACAACACCTACAAGGCCGTCCAGCGCTCGGCCGGGGCGGTCGCGGTCGGCCCGGTGCTGCAGGGGCTGCGCAAGCCGGTCAACGACCTGTCCCGGGGCGCGCTGGTGCAGGACATCGTCAACACCGTCGCCATCACCGCCATCCAGGCGCAGCAGGCGGCTGCGGCTGCCGAGGCCGAGAAGGAGCAGCAGTCGTGACCGACGCCACCCTGGTTCTCGTCCTCAACTCCGGTTCCTCCTCGGTGAAGTACCAGCTGATCGACATGGCGGACGGCAGCCGCCCGGCGGCCGGCATGGTCGAGCGGATCGGCGAGCCCTCGTACCCGGCCGACCATGCCGCCGCGATCGAGCTGATCAGCGCGGAGCTGCGGGCGAAGGGGCTGGGCCTGGACTCCCCCAGGATCGCCGCCATCGGGCACCGGGTGGTGCACGGCGGCCGCTACTTCTCCGAGCCGACGCTGATCACCGACCGGGTCATGGACGAGGTCCACCGGCTGGTCCCGCTCGCGCCGCTGCACAACCCGGCCAACATCACCGGCATCGAGATCGCCCGCGCCCTGCGGCCCGACCTGCCGCAGGTCGCGGTGTTCGACACCGCCTTCCACACCACCATCCCCGAGTCCGCGGCCCGCTATGCCATCGACACGGAGCTGGCGGACGAGTACGCGATCCGCCGTTACGGCTTCCATGGGACATCACACCAGTACGTCTCCCGGCACACCGCCGAACTCCTGGGCAGATCACCCGAATCGGTGAACGTGATCGTGCTGCACCTGGGCAACGGCGCCAGCGCCTCGGCCGTGGCCGGCGGGGTGTGCGTGGAGACCTCGATGGGGCTGACGCCGCTGGAGGGCCTGGTCATGGGCACCCGCTCGGGCGACCTGGACCCGGCGGTGCTGCTGCACCTGCAGCGGGTGGCCGGGATGTCGGCCGAGGACGTCGACGTCCTGCTGAACCGGCGGAGCGGGCTCAAGGGCCTCTGCGGGGACAATGACATGCGCGAGGTGACCAGGCGGATGGCCGAGGGCGACGAACGCGCGACCCTGGCCTTCGACGTCTACATCCACCGACTGCGCAAGTACATCGGCGCCTACACCGCGGTCCTCGGCCGGGTGGACGCCATCGCCTTCACGGCCGGCGTCGGCGAGAACTCCGCCGTCGTCCGCGCGGCGGCGATGGCCGACCTGGACGCCCTGGGCGTCGAGCTCGATCCGGCGCTCAATGCGGTCCGCTCCGACACGGCGCGGTTGGTGTCGACCGAGAGCTCGCGGATCGCGGTCGCCGTGGTCCCGACCGACGAGGAGTTGGAGATCGCCGAGCAGACGTTCGCCGTAATCCGGCGTACTGACGAGTAGCCAGCTGCGCGGCCAGCACGGGGGATGGACCACGAGACCGGCCAATTGGGGGCACTCCGCTCGAAAACGCAACCGAAAGGTAACCCGATAGAATGAGCGATATGCGCCGAGCCAAGATCGTCTGCACCCTGGGTCCCGCGACGGACAACTTCGAACAGCTGAAAGCGCTGATCGAAGCCGGTATGAACGTCGCCCGTCTCAATATGAGCCACGGTAACCACGACGAGCACGAGAACCGTTACAACAACGTCCGTGCCGCCTCGGACTCCACCGGCCGTCCGGTGGGCGTCCTCGCCGACCTCCAGGGCCCCAAGATCCGCCTGGGCACCTTCGCCCACGGTCCCGTCACCGTCGAGAACGGCGACACCTTCACCATCACCACCGAGGACGTCCCCGGTGACCAACTGATCTGCAGCACCACCTACAAGGGCCTGCCCGGCGATGTGAAGCCCGGCGACCCGGTCCTGATCAACGACGGCGTGATCGCCCTGGAGGTCGTCAGCGTCGACGGCCCCCGCGTGGTCACCCGCGTGGTCGAGGGCGGCGTGCTGTCCAACAACAAGGGCATCAACCTCCCCGGCGCGGCGGTCAACGTCCCCGCGCTGTCCGAGAAGGACAAGGACGACCTGCGCTTCGCGCTGCGTCTCGGCGTCGACATGATCGCACTGTCCTTCGTCCGCAACGCCGCCGACATCGACGACGTGCACAAGGTGATGGACGAGGAGGGACGCCGCGTCCCGGTCATCGCCAAGGTCGAGAAGCCCCAGGCCGTCGAGGCCATGGAGGAGATCGTCCTCGCCTTCGACGCAGTCATGGTCGCCCGCGGCGACCTCGCCGTCGAGTACCCGCTGGAGCGGGTGCCCCTGGTCCAGAAGCAGCTGATCACCCTCTGCCGCCGCAACGCCAAGCCGGTCATCGTCGCCACCCAGATGATGGAGTCGATGATCACCGCCTCCCGGCCGACCCGCGCCGAGGCCTCCGACTGCGCCAACGCCATCCTCGACGGCGCGGACGCGGTCATGCTCTCCGCCGAGTCCAGCGTCGGCAAGTACCCGATCGAGACCGTGCAGACCATGTCGCGGATCATCGAGGCGGCCGAGGAGGAACTGCTCTCGCAGGGCCTGCAGCCGCTCAACCCGGGCCGCAAGCCGCGCACCCAGGGCGGTGCGGTCGCCCGCGCCGCCTGCGAGCTGGGCGACTTCCTCGGCGCGGAGGCGCTGGTGGCCTTCACCAAGTCCGGTGACACCGCCCGCCGGCTGTCCCGGTACCGCTCGCCGATCCCGGTGCTGGCCTTCACCCCGGACATCTCCACCCGCAACCAGCTGACCCTGAGCTGGGGCGTGGAGACCTTCGTGACCCCGCAGGCGGACAACACCGACGCGATGGTCAACCAGGTCGACGACGCGGTGCGCGACCTCGGCCGCTACCAGCCCGGCGACACCCTGATCGTCACCGCCGGCTCGCCCCCCGGCGTGGTCGGCACCACCAACATGCTGCGCGTCCACCACCTGGGCGAGCGCGCCAGCTGAGCAACACCGAAAGGGACGCCGCCGACCTCCTCGTTTCGTCCGAGGGGTCGGCGGCGTCCCTTGTCGTCGGCGGGCTTCCGGCTCAGCTCAGCGGCGTGTAGAAGAGGTGCATCCCGGGGATGGTCAGGTTCCCGCCGAACTGCCCGGTCTGGGTGGCGACCGCGTTGTTCAGGGTCAGCGTCAGCGGGATCGGGACCGAGCCGATGAGGTCGTAGAGCCACTGCGGCAGGGTGTCGGGCGTCAGCGTCAGATTGACGCCCAGCCAGGCCAGCGGAATCCCCTCGGCCTCGGCCAGCGTGCCGGAGAGGCTGGTGACGTACATGGTCACCGTCCCGCCGCGCATGGTCGAGGTGGTCCCGGGGCCGCCCTGGACGTGCAGCTCCTGACCGATCTGCTGGGTCGACATGTCCAGGTCGCCGATGTTCACCTCCTGCGCGGTGAACTTGAGCACCCGGACGTCGCCGGCCGCTGTCGGCACCGTCACCACGCCCCAGAACTGGGTGTTGATCAGCTCCAGACTGGTGCTCTTCAGCGTCCACGGGACGGTGGGCATCTCGCCCGGCGGCATGCTGGTGTCCATCGGCGCGGCGAGCCGGCTGATGTCGCAGGCCCGGTTGGCCTCCGCCGACGTGGTGCCGCTGGTGGCCGGGGACGTCGCCGGAGTGCCGGCGGCCGAGGGGTCGGCCGACGAGCCTGCCGACCGGGTGGGGCCGGTCGAGGACGAGGGCGCGGACGAGGGCGTCGCCGAAGCGGCGGGCGCCGAGTGGCTCGCGGAGGCGGACGGCAGGACGGACACCGGGTTGGTGATGTCGGCCTGGCGGGCAGCCGGCGCGGCGGAAGCGGAGGCGGAGGCGGAAGGAGTCGGCGTCGCGGTGGACCGGGCCGGCTCGGCGTCCAGGCCCAGCAGGCCGCCGAGGCCGTTCAGGATAGCGCCGAGTCCCCCGCCCGATGAGCTGCCCGAGGAGCCGGACGTCGGCGCGCTCGTCGGCCCGGCGGTGGGGGTGCTGGACGGCGCCTGGGAGGGCGTGCCGGAGGACGGTGCTGCGGACCGAGTCGGGGACGGGGCCACCGACCCGGCGGAGGACTTGGCCGGGGCCGCGCCGGTCGACCTGTCGCCGGTCGACCGGCTGCCTGACGACCGGCTGCCGGACGAGTCGCCGCCGGTCGTGGCCGAGGCGCTGCGTGTGGAGGTCGTCGTGCCGGATCCGGTCTTCGCCGCGCCGGCGATCAGCGAGCTGATGCTGGTCTTGGTGCAGTCGCTGCCCGTCGGGGCGGAACTCGCGTCCGTCGCGTGGTCGTGCGAGGTCGCCGAGGCGGAGCTGGGGGTGGCGTCGGCGGCGAGGGCGAACTTCGGCGCGATGGTCCCCATCAGCAGCGCCGTGGGCACGGCGGTCAGCGCGATGGCCCGTCCCACCGGCAGTCGCAGCCGGCCGCGGACGGTCAGCCGGGGGGCCGCGTGCCGCCCCGTCGGACGCGGTCCGGACTCGGGGTCACTCGCCATCGTGGGCCCCCTCGCGCGCCCCTTCCGGCTCGGGCTGCGTCTCGGCCCGCGGGGCCGGCAGCTCGCCCGGCGCGGCGGGCTGGGCCAGGGGCTGGGCCATGGTCGACGCCTCCACGGTCGCCTGCGGCTCCGACTCCGACCCGGGGGCGGGCTCGAACAGCGCGGCGATGGGGTGGGTCTGCTCCGACTGCTGCTCCTCGCCCAGGCCCTGCTGCTGCACGAACGCGGCACCCTCGGCACCCTCGGCCGCTGCGGCGCCCTTCGGCTGCTTCAGCGGGGCCCAGGAGCACACCAGCGCGCCGCCGATCAGGCCCGGGAGCAGCGCCAGGCCGAAGCCGGCCAGGTTGGACATCGGGATCGAGATCAGCGTGAGAATCAGGGCCGCGATGCCGGCGAACACCCGGATGTGCGGCTGGAACCACACCGAGATCCCCAGCGCGATCAGCAGCACCCCGATCACCAGCGACTGCGCACCGGCGGTGGTGGACAGGTGCAGGCTCAGCGAACCGAGAGTGAGGTTGGCGTACGGGAAGTACAGGATCGGCCCGCCGGCGATGAGCACCAGCAGTCCTCCCCAGAAAGGACGGCTGCGGCGCCAGTTTCGGAACGCTAGACGGGCCTTGCTGAAGCCGTTCTCAGGCTCGGGCCGCGCCTGCGCGGTCGCGCTCGTCACGTGGCAACTCCCAGGTGGATGATCAATGGTGGAGAACACGGCGGGGAGGGGCCGGAGCCCCTCCCCATCGTGGCCGATGGAGCGACTCGTCCATCGGCGGGTCGGCGAGTGGGCCGACCGTAGGGCGTCTCACTCGGTTGCGCCCGGGACGGACCGGGTCGGGATGACCCGCCGTCCGGGCTGCAGCAGCGTCAGAAGCACTCGTTGTTGGTGCTGTTGATGCTGAGGTGCATGTTGTTCAGCGAGAAGGTGCCGGCCGAGGTGGCCCACGCCGTCTGCTGGACACCGGTGAGGGTGGCCGAGTCGGCCTCCTGGGCGAAGCCGCCCGCGCTGTAGAACGGGCTGCTGGCATCGCCCGAGCTGACCGTGCCCTTGGTGACCCCGCCTTCGGCAACACCGATGTTGATGTTGTTGAAGGTGGCCGTCTGCGCCTGCAGGTCGGTCATGTCGATGTACAGGTTGCTGGCGGTGACCGGGTTGTTGGCGTCGGTCCCGGCCTGAATCTTCAGGACGTAGGTCCCGAGGCCGATCTGACTCAGGTCGACGGCCACCGACTGGCACAGGTTGCTGATCTTGGCCGACCCGAAGCCCGAGACGGCGACAGGAATCATCTTGCCGCCCTTCTGGACGTCGACCGTGCCGTACTGCACGAAGTTCTGGCCGGTCAGGCTGTCCGCGGACACCTTGAAGTCAGTGCCGGAGACACTGAACGACGCGGCCAGCGCACCCTGGGCGACGCTGATGCCGACAGCCGCGGTGACAGCGAGGGTCGGCACCATGACGACAGCGAACCGGCGCCAGCGGGTCTTGCCAAAACTCTGGGACATAACGAGGTCCTCCTTCTCGGACGTGCATCTTCGGCCTGCCCCGCTAGGGCCCCGGCCTGGGATGGGGAGAAGAGCTACGTCCTCGGGAAGGGGAGCGCGTCGGCTGCGTGCGACGGTACGTACGGACACCTCTGTACGGACAGCTGACCGGCAGCATCGGCGATCACCCCCGAGCGACAACCACCGGCCGCGCAGGATGCACGGCCGTGATAGGGCAGGCTCTGCCAGCGAGCGGCGGAGACCCCCCTGCCCTCAGGCGTCGGCCGGGCCGACACCTGCCCGGTGGGGATTCCGTCACTGGTTCCCCGACTGGGTGCCGGAGTAGCGGTGACGAACCGAGCGAGCCTGATCGTGGTCCAATCCCGGCCGCTGCACAAGTACTTCGTTACTGATGAGTAAGAAGCCGGAGAAGCGAATCAATCGACCAACTCGGACACAGATGACCGTCCGTAGCGACATCGCGGTCATGCCCGGCGGCAAAGTTGCGGAAACACGGCGTTAACGGACGATGACGGCCACCAAGGGTGACCGCCGTCGCCATTTATCACGTTTTGATAAACCCCAGGGGCCCCAGTGTCTTTGTCGCCAAATCAGGGGCCCGCGCGGCCCCTCAGAACAGCTTGCGCGCCAGCGCACCCCTGGCCTTCACGACCCGGGGGTCCTCCGCGCCGATCACCTGGAACAGGCCCAACAGGTGGGTGCGCACCCGGTCGCGGTCCTCGCCGAAGGTCCGGCCCACGGTG
This sequence comes from uncultured Actinomycetota bacterium, assembly GCA_963743515.1. Lineage (GTDB taxonomy): Bacteria > Actinomycetota > Actinomycetes > Streptomycetales > Streptomycetaceae > Streptacidiphilus. Next base: position 101,452 of record CAVUQN010000013.1, on the reverse strand, counting down.
TCGACCAGCCGGCCGAACGCGTCCTCCACATGACCACCCGTCAGGTCCAGGTCGGCCGCTGCGAGTTGGGCGTCGACATCGGTGGGCCGCTCGGCCGCGGCGGTGCGCACCGCCTGCGGGTCGAGGCCCTGGACCCGCTGCAGCAGCTCGGCCTGGGCCAGCCCCAGCGAGGCCTCGACATCACCCGGACGGTCGGACAGCACATTGCGGTACGCCTGCACGGCACCGCCCAGGTCACCCCGGTCCAGCGCGTCGTGGGCGGCGGCCAGCGCCGGGTCCACCGGCTCCGGGAGCTCGCTGTCCACGGCGCCGCGCCCCGAGCGGGCGCCGATCTCGCCGACGACGCCGAGCTGGCTCCCGGCGGCCTCGACCAGCTTGTCCAGGATCTGCCGGACCTCGGGCTCCGAGGCCGGACCCTCGAACAGCGGCAGCAGCTGCCCCGCCACCACCGCGAGCAGCGTCGGCAGATCACGGATCTGGAGCTGCTGGGCCAGCTGCTGACTGGTCCTGAGGTCGACATTGGCGAGCACGAAGCGGCCGTCGTACTCCTCGGCCAGCTGCTCGATCACCGGCTTGAACTGCTCGGCCGGGGCGTAGCCCTCGGCCCAGAAGTTCAGCACGACCGGGACCTCGGCCGAGAGGCCTACGACCTGCTCCTCGAAGTCGCGCTCCGAGACGTCGAAGATCAGGGGCCCGGCGGAGGGAGCGGCGACGCCGCCGGCCTCCGCCTCCTGGGCCTGGCGGGCGCGGGCGGCGCGGGCCTGCTCCGCCTTCTGGGCGGCCTCAGCGGCCGCCTTGACCGCGGCGAGGTCGACCGCGCCGCGCATGGACATGTTCCGTGGCTGCATGGGTCTATCCTCCCCTGTTCGCGCGCTCTGGTGTGAATCGTCCGCCGATCCCACCGGCGCATTGACGCCGGACACACGGAAACCGGCCGCCGGAACCTGCTCCCGCCGCCGCCCGCCGGTTGCGGGGGCGGGCGGTTCGCCCCGCGGCGCCCGTCCGTGTGCTACTGCCACTTGCCCTGTCCGATGCGCGGATCCCCATCCGCGCGGCAGCGTGGTCGTCACTCTTTCGCTACGAGTCGTAGCGTATATCCGGTCGACGGTCCGTCACAGTGGTTCGGACGTGAACTGCACCACTTCTCCACCCAGCCCCCTTCTCCCGTCCCGGGCCACTGCGGATAACCTCCCCCGACGGGCCCACCCGCCCATCCCACGAGGCCCACCCCCAAGAACAAGGACGCCCGTTGACCGACTCCACCGTCGCCCCGCGCAAGGGCCGCCCCCGCAGCGCCGACGCGGACCGGGCGATCCTGGCCGCGACCCGGGCGGTGCTCGCCGAACTCGGCTGGGGCGGGCTCACCATGGGGGACGTGGCGGTACGGGCCGGGGTCGCCAAGACCACCCTCTACCGCCGCTGGCCGTCCAAGAACGACCTGGTGGTCTCCGCCGTGGCGGTGCTCTTCGACGAGCTGCAGATGGCCGACCTGGGCAGCCTGCAGGCCGATATCGAGGCCGTGGTCCGGCAGTTCGCGGACCTGCTGGCGCTGCCGGAGAGCCAGGCCGCGCTGCTGGCGCTGTTCGCCGAGGCCACCCGCGACCCGGCGCTGCGGCTGCGGGTCCGGGAGGCCATCATCGAGCCGCAGAAGCGCCTGGTCCGTCAGGGCCGCGCGGCGGCCCAGTCCCGGAGCGAACTACCGCCGGACACCAGCCCGGCGCAGGCGTGCGAGGACGTCGACATCATCTTCGACACCATCGCCGGCGCGGTGGAGCACCGAATACTGATCACCGGCGAACCGGCCTCCCCCGAATGGATCACCCGCTTCACCACCCTGCTGCTGACCCCGCTCACCCAGCCCTGACAAGGCGTCCCACAGCCGGCCGCAGGGCGGTCGGCTGTGGGACGGGCTCGGGGTCGAGGCTTCGGCTCAGAAGCCGGTCGTCTCGGTGTAGGTGCCCCACTCGTCGCGGAGGGCGTCGCAGATCTCGCCGAGGGTGGCCTCGGCGCGGACCGCGTCCAGCATCGGCGGGAGCATGTTGCCGCCGGAGCGGGCCGCCGCCAGCATCGCGTCCAGGCCGGCCCGGACGGCCGCGTCGTCGCGGTGGGTGCGGCGCTCGGCCAGCTCGCGGACCTGCTCGGTCTCGACCTCGTGGCTGACCCGCAGGATCTCCAGCGCCGGGGTGACGCTGCCGGTGTGGCAGTTGACGCCGACGACCCGCTTCTCGCCCTTCTCCAGCGCGGTCTGGTAGGCGAACGCGGCCTCGGCGATCTCGCCGGTGAACCAGCCGGTCTCGATGCCGCGCAGGATCCCGGCCGTCATCGGGCCGATCTCGCGGCCGGCCGCGGAGTTGGCGCCCATGTCCAGGATGCGCGCGAAGATCGCCTCGGCCTGGGCCTCGATCCGGTCGGTCAGGGCCTCGACGTACCAGGAGCCGCCCAGCGGGTCGGCGACGTTGGCGACGCCGGTCTCCTCCAGCAGCACCTGCTGGGTGCGCAGCGCGATCTCCGCCGCCTGGGCGGAGGGCAGCGCCAGGGTCTCGTCCAGGGCGTTGGTGTGCAGCGAGTTGGTGCCGCCGAGCACCGCCGAGAGTGCCTCGACCGCGGTCCGCACCACGTTGTTGTAGGGCTGCTGGGCGGTCAGCGACACCCCGGCGGTCTGGGTGTGGAAGCGCAGCCACTGTGCCTTGTCGGTGCGGGCGCCGTACTGCTCCTTGAGCCGGCGGGCCCAGATCCGGCGGGCGGCGCGGAACTTGGCGATCTCCTCGAAGAAGTCGAGGTGGGCGTCGAAGAAGAAGGAGAGGCCGGGGGCGAAGACGTCGACATCCAGGCCCCGGGACAGGCCGAGCTCGACGTAGGCGAAGCCGTCGGCGAGGGTGAAGGCCAGCTCCTGCGCGGCCGTGGAACCGGCCTCGCGGATGTGGTAGCCGGAGACCGAGAGCGGCTTGTAGGCCGGGATCTTCTCGGCGCAGTACTCCATCAGGTCGCCGATCAGCCGCAGGTGCGGCTCGGGCGGGAAGAGCCACTCCTTCTGCGCGATGTACTCCTTGAAGATGTCCGTCTGCAGCGTGCCGTTGAGCACGGACGGGTCCACCCCCTGCCGCTCGGCCGCGACCAGGTACATGCAGAAGACCGGGACGGCCGGGCCGCTGATGGTCATCGAGGTGGTGACGTCGCCCAGCGGCAGGTCGGCGAACAGCACCTCCATGTCGGCGGCCGAGTCGATGGCGACGCCGCAGTGGCCGACCTCGCCGAGCGAGCGCGGGTCGTCGGAGTCGCGGCCCATCAGCGTCGGCATGTCGAAGGCCACGGACAGGCCGCCACCGCCGGCCTCCAGGATCATGCGGTAGCGCTCATTGGTCTGCTTGGCGTTGCCGAAGCCGGCGAACTGCCGGATGGTCCAGGCCCGGCCCCGGTACCCGGTCGCGTGCAGGCCCCGGGTGAAGGGGTACTCGCCGGGCCAGCCGATCCGCTCGAACCCGTCCGGCGCCTCGCCGTCCGCGGGCCCGTAGACCGGCTCGACCGGGTCGCCGCTGAGAGTGCTGAAGTCGGCGTCGCGGCGCCGGGCGCCGTCGTAGCGCCGCTGCCAGCGCTCACGCGCCGCCTGCTGGTCCTGTGCGTCCACGGATGCCGCCTCTGCTCCACGAGAAGAAAACTATTAGGACTTCCGAGTAATTTACTCGGACGTCCTAGTAGTTGTCGACAGTGGGTGCAGCGATCAGGCGTTGACCAGCTGCTGCTTCGCGGCGAGCTCGGCCTGCTGCTCGGCGATCCGCTTCATCACCTTGCGCTCGGCGATGAAGGAGCAGGTGGGGATGGTGCCGGCGAGGATCACCAGGACCATCTTGCCGATCGGCCAACGCAGCTTGTTGCCGATGGAGAAGGAGAGCACGACATAGATCATGTAGGCCCAGCCGTGGATCGCGCCGACCAGGAACACCATGCTCGACGCGCCCTTGATGTTCAGCACGTAGTCGCCGATGCAGGCCAGCGTCAGCAGGATCAGCCCCACGCCGGTCACATAGGCCAGGACGCGGTAGGCGGTCAGCAGGGAGGACGACTTGTTCACGGCGGGGCCTCGCAGTGCGGTGGGCTACGCGGTACATCCGGGCTCGGGTACCGCCGGGAAAAGAGCGTAGCCGCCCAAATATGGATCACTCGCACCGCCCCGGTGCGCCCTTACCCTTCGACGACGGCGGCCTCTGCCGAGGGGGTGAAGTCCCCGGCCGCGATCCGCAGCGGGCGCAGCACCTCGAACAGGCTGCGGCAGCCCTCCTCGTCGTAGCCACTGAGGCCGAAGTCCATGGCGACCAGCTCGCGGGTGGACTCCTCCACCACCCGGCGGCCCTGCTCGGTGATGGCCGCGAGCACCCCGCGCCCGTCCAGCGGGTTGGGGCGGCGGACCACCAGTCCGGACTTCTCCAGCCGGTCGACGGTGTTGGTCACGCTGGTGGGGTGCACCATCAGCCGCTCGCCGATCTTCGACAGCGGCAGCTCCCCGTGCTGGCTGAAGGTCAGCAGCACCAGCGCCTCGTAGCGGGCGAAGGTCAGCCCGTAGGGCTTGACCACCGCGTCGACCTGCGCCAGCAGGATCTGCTGGGCGCGCATGATCGAGGTGATCGCCACCATGGACGGGACCGAGCCCCAGCGACGGGTCCACAGCTCGTCGGCGCGCGCGATCGGGTCGAAGGAGAGACTCAGCGGCTTGGGCACGCCTATTACCGTACCGGGCGCCCGCACTGCCGACCGGCGAGGGTCAACAGATGGGACAGCAGGGAAACGGGAGTGTCAGGCCGCGGCCGGGGCGGGGTCGAAACCGAGGAGTTCCTCCCTGGCCAGGATCCGCTCGGCGTAGAAACCGCCGAAGGGGAGGACCGAGAGCGCCATGATCCAGACCGCGCGCCAGAAGCTCCAGCGCTGCTGCCACCAGGCCAGCAGCGCGAAGAGCACATAGAAGCTGAAGAGGATGCCGTGCACCATCCCCAGCACCGGCACCGCGTTGAAGCTGGTCGTGGACTTCAGCACGACACAGATCAGCAGCAGGACGAAGGAGAGCCCTTCGGGGAACGAGATCAGCCGGAGGCGGTGGACGGCGTTGTTCTTCACTGGGGCTGTCTCTCCCTGCACATGCGAACCGGACCCGACCAGTATCACCCGAGGCCGGACGGCCGCCGCCGGGGGCGGCTCGGGAAGCCGCCCGCTATCCTCTCGATTTCAAGGGAATTCCAACCTTCCGGGGGCCAGGCAGATGAAGTGGGACTGGGATCGGCGCACCTGCTCGCGCCGCGGGCACGTCACCTACGCGCCGACCGATCCGCACCTGCGGGAGCGGCTGCACGCCGAGACCGCGCTCGGTCCCGCCTGGCGCTGCCTGCGCTGCGGCGACTTCGCCCTGGGCGAGCCCGGCGGCAGCGGTCCGGTCGGGGACGCCCCGGTCGTGCCGCGCGGCAAGGCGCTGCGGGACCGCTTCATCCTGCGGCTGCTGGCCGCCGAGCGGATGGTCCGGGGTCTGGCGATCGTGCTGATCGCCTACGCGGTCTGGCGCTTCAGCAACAGCCAGACCGCGGTCCAGCAGCTCTTCAACACCGACCTCAGCCTGCTCCGGCCGATCGCCGTGCACTTCCACTACGACCTGGACAACTCCCCCATAGTCGGGACGATCCAGAAGACCTTCCAGTACCACCGCTCGACGCTGCTGATCACCGCCGCCGCCATGCTGGCCTATGCGCTGATCGAGATCGTCGAGGCGTTCGGGCTGTGGGCGGCCAAGCGCTGGGCGGAGTACCTGACGGTGGTGGCGACCGCCGCGTTCCTGCCGCTGGAGGCCTACGAGCTGACCGAGAAGGTCAGCGGACTGAAGATCGGCACGCTGGTCGTCAACCTGCTGGCGGTCGTCTACATCCTGCTCGCCAAGCGGCTGTTCGGACTGCGCGGCGGGGCCGCCGCCTTCGAGCGGGAGCGTGAGGGCGCCTCACTGCTGGAGCTGCAGAGCTCGGCCGGCGAGGCCGCAGGGCCGACCCCGGGTCAGGCCACTGAGCGGGCTCCGAGCGGAAAATAAAGTACAAAATTCAACAAGTGCGGGTACTATGAAGCCATGACAACCAGCCCTGCAGTTGCCCCCGAGGACGACGCCGCGGCGGAAGCCGACGGGGGCCAGGACGCCCCCTGGCTCTCCGACGACGAGCAGCGGCTCTGGCGGGCCCATCTGGAGGTCAGCCGACTGCTGATGTACCAGCTGGAGCACGAGCTCCAGCCGTGGGGACTTTCCACCAACGATTACACCATCCTGGTCGAGCTCTCGGAGAGTCCCAAGCGCCGGATGCGGATGACCGACCTGGCGACCGCCACGCTCCAGTCCAAGAGCCGGCTCTCGCACCAGATCACCCGGATGGAGGCGGCCGGGCTGGTCGTCCGCGAGGACTGCGCGGGCGACCGCCGCGGCCTCTACGCGGTGCTGACCGAGCAGGGCTGGGAGGTCATGAGCAGGCTCGCCCCGGTGCATGTGCGCAGCGTCCGCGAGCACTTCATCGACCGGCTGGACGCCGACCAGATCGCCTCGATGTACGAGGCGCTGGCCCCCATCGCCGAGCACCTGCGCGAGCTGCGCGGACGCCCCTGAGCCCCAGCGCCTGAGCCGGCCCCAGGTCCCGAGCCGCCACTGTCACTCCGTCAGGCCGGCAACCAGGGTGTCGGCGGCGGTGTAGGGGTCGAGCTCACCGGCCGCGACCCGGCCTGCCAGCCCGTCCAGGTGCCGGTCGCCGCGCAGGTCGCCGAAGCGCTTCCGGAGCGCGGTGACCGCGATCGTCTCGATCTCCTGGGCCGCGCGCCGCCGACGACGGACCGTCAGCTCGTCGTGCTCGCCGAGCCAGGCGCGGTGCTTCTCCAGCGCCTCGACCACCTCGTCCACGCCCTCGCCCCGCGCCGCGACGGTCTTCACCACCGAGGGACGCCAGGCGCCCGGCGCGCGGGCCTCGCCCAGGCCCAGCATGTGGTTGAGCTCACGGGCGGTGGCGTCCGCGCCGTCGCGGTCGGCCTTGTTGACCACGTAGACGTCGCCGATCTCCAGGATGCCTGCCTTCGCCGCCTGGATGCCGTCGCCCATCCCCGGGGCCAGCAGCACCACGGTGGTGTCGGCCTGGGCCGCGATCTCGACCTCGGACTGGCCGACACCGACCGTCTCGACCAGCACCACGTCGCAGCCGGCCGCGTCCAGCACCCGGATCGCCTGCGGCGTGGCCCAGGACAGGCCGCCGAGGTGGCCCGCGGGTGGCCATCGAGCGGATGAAGACCTCGGGGTCGGTCGCGTGGTCCTGCATCCGGACCCGGTCGCCGAGCAGCGCGCCGCCGGAGAAGGGCGAGGACGGGTCGACCGCCAGCACCGCCGACCCGCTTGCCGAGCCGCCGGTAGGCGCCGACCAGAGCGGAGGTGGTGGTCGACTTGCCGACGCCGGGCGAGCCGGTGAGGCCGACCACGTAGGCGTTGCCGGTGAGCGGGGCCAGCGCGGCCATCACCTCGCGCAGCTGCGGCGAGGCGCTCTCGACCAGCGAGATCAACCGGGCCACGGCCCGTGGCCGGCCCGCCCGCGCCTGTTCGACCAGCGTGGCCACGTCGGACATCGGCGCCTGTCTCCCTGGGGTGTGGTGTGGATGGTCAGGTGGAGTGGTGGGGTGGGCGGACCCGCACGCCCCACCCACCCCACGTTTACCGGCCGTCAGCCGGAAGGGCTGCTCAGACCGAAGGAACGCTCAGGCCGACGGACTGCTCAGACCGAAGGGACGTGGACGATCAGCGCGTCGCCCTGGCCGCCGCCGCCGCACAGCGCGGCCGCGCCGATGCCGCCGCCGCGACGCCTGAGCTCGAGCGCCAGGGTGCAGCACGATCCGGGCGCCGGACATCCCGATCGGGTGACCGAGCGCGATCGCGCCACCGTTGACGTTGACCTTCTCCAGCGGCGACGCCGAGCTCCTTGACCGACTGGACGGCGACCGCCGCGAATGCCTCGTTGATCTCGATCAGGTCGAGCTCCTCGACGCCGATGCCCTCCTTGGCGAGGGCGTGCTTGATGGCGTTGGACGGGCTGGGACTGCAGCGAGTTGTCCGGTCCGGCGACATTGCCGTGGGCACCGATCTCGGCGATCCACTCCAGGCCCAGCTCCTCGGCCTTGGCCTTGCTCATGACCACGACGGCGGCGGCGCCGTCGGAGATCTGCGAGGAGGAGCCGGCCGTGATCGTGCCGTCCTTGTGAAGGCGGGGCGCAGCTTGGCCAGCGTCTCGACCGTGGTCTCGGCGCGGATGCCCTCGTCCTTGGCGAAGAGCACCGGCTCGCCCTTGCGCTGCGGGATCGCGACCGGGACGATCTCCTCGTCGAAGACGCCGTTCTTCTGCGCGGCGGCGGCCCGCTGGTGCGAGCGGGCGGCGATCGCGTCCTGCTCCTCGCGGCTGATGCCGAGGCGGCCGTTGTGGCGTCTCGGTCGACTCGCCCATCGCGATGTTCTCGAAGGCGTCGGTCAGCCCGTCGTAGGCCATCGCGTCGAGCAGCTCGATCGGCGCCGTACTTGTAGCCCTCGCGGGACTTGGGCAGCAGGTGCGGCGCGTTGGTCATCGACTCCTGGCCGCCGGCCACGATCACGTCGAACTCGCCGGCCCGGATCAGCTGGTCGGCGAGGGCGATGGCGTCCAGGCCGGAGAGGCAGACCTTGTTGATCGTCAGCGCCGGGACGCTCATCGGGATGCCGGCCTTGACGGCGGCCTGGCGGGCCGGGATCTGCCCGGCGCCGGCCTGCAGCACCTGCCCCATGATCACGTACTGGACCTGCTCGCCGGTGATCCCGGCGCGCTCCAGCGCCGCCTTGATCGCGACGCCGCCGAGGTCGGCGCCGGAGAAGCCCTTGAGCGATCCGAGCAGCCGGCCCATCGGGGTGCGGGCGCCGGCGACGATCACAGAGGTGGTGGCGTTCTTCGCTGAGTTGCTCATGCTGGTCGAGCCCCTTTGCTGCGACTGGCCTGGGCGCGGCGCTGCCACGGTCACTGCGTTCCAGGAAAGGAGGGTATGGCTTCCATAATGTACTGATGTGTAACGCAGCCGTCACGGGATGAGTGATGTGATCACGGGCACGGTCGGACCGGGTTTCCCGGAGGGCCCGGGGTGCGGTGCACTGGTAGCCGTCACGCCCGACTCCCCTTGCTCCGGAGGCCCCCGTGCTCACCCGCATCGACCACATCGGCATCGCCTGCTTCGACCTGGACAAGACGGTGGAGTTCTACCGGGCCACCTACGGCTTCGAGGTGTTCCACAGCGAGGTCAACGAGGAGCAGGGGGTGCGCGAGGCCATGCTGAAGATCAACGACACCGGCGACGGCGGAGCCTCCTACCTCCAGTTGCTGGAGCCGACCCGGGAGGACTCGGCGGTCGGCAAGTGGCTGGCGAAGAACGGTGAGGGCGTGCACCACATCGCCTTCGGCACCGCGGACGTGGACGGCGACGCGGCGGAGATCCGCGGCAAGGGCGTCCGGGTGCTCTACGAGGAGCCGCGCATCGGCTCGATGGGGTCCAGGATCACCTTCCTGCACCCCAAGGACTGCGGCGGGGTGCTGACCGAGCTGGTGACGGCGAAGCAGGGCAAGCACTGAGCCCGCAGCGATTGGCGAAAACCCGTCAGTAACCTGAGCCGACCTCGGTACCCCCCTGCACACCAGCCCCATGACGTGAGAAAATGCGCCAGTGCCGCGGTCCGACGACCGTCGCACCTGCCCGCGTGGCAGGACGGACGGGTACGGCGCTCGGCTTCGCCGCGATCTGTCACCATTGACCGCAGAGCACGACTTCATCATGGAGCTCACTCGGACAGCGGAACGGGACCCACCCGGTTTCCGCCGCCCGGTGGCGACCCGACCAGGAGACGGATGGGACCGCGGCGTGCGGGGCTACGACGGCTACGAGGTTGACGATCACCTCTCCAAGTTCGAGGCCGAGATGGATCGGCTACGAACGGAGCGGGAGAAGGCCGTCACGCATGCCGAAGACCTCGCCTACCAGGTGGAGGTGCTTCGGGCCAAGCTGCACGAGGCTCGTCGGCAGCTTGCCCAGCCGCGCGCCTTCGACTCCGTCGCCGGCCAGGCCGAGCAGATCATCCGCAATGCCGAGATGCAGGCCGAGCAGCTGCGCGCGGACGCCGAGCGGATGCGGCTGGAGGCCCAGAACGCCACCGCCCGGGTCATGCAGGAGGCCGCCGAGCGCAGCGCCCGACTCCAGGCCGAGTGGCAGGCCGAGGCCGAGAACCGCCGCCGCCGGCTCGAGGCCGAGCTCGCCGAGCTGCGCCGGAACGCCGAACGCCACGTCAACGAGAACGTCAGCTGGGCCGAGCAGGCCCGGGCCGGCACCGAGGAGCAGGCCCGCCGGGTCATCGAGGAGTCCCGGCTGGAGGCCGAGCGGCTGCTCGCCGCTGCCCGGGCCGAGGCCATGGCCGTCTCCGAGCAGGCCACCTCGCAGGTCGCGGCGGACGTGGAGTCCACCCGCGCCGAGGCCGACGAGGTGCTGCACCGCGCCCGGACCGAGGCCGAGCGGCTGCTGACCGCTGCCGCCGCGCAGGCCCAGAGCGCCACCGAGAGCGCCCAGGCGGTGAAGCAGTCCGCCGACAGCGAGGCCGGCGAGCAGCTCCTCCACGCCCAGGCCGAGGTCGAGCAGCTGCGCCGGGCCGCCGAGAACGCCAAGGCCGCGGCCGAGCAGGAGCTGGCCGGCCGGATCGCCGAGGCCGACGCCCTGCGCCGGGAGGCCGAGGCACTGCGGGCAGAGGCCGAAGCCCAGGCCGCGCAGCGGCTGGCCGAGGCCGAGGCCGCCGCCACCCAGCGGCTCGCGGAGGCCGAGGCCACGGGCGAGCAGCGCACCGCGACGGCCAAGGCCGAGGTTGCCCGGATGGTGGCCGGCGCCACCAAGGACGCCGAACAGCTCACCAGCACCGCCGAGCGGGTCAGGGCGGAGGCCGAGCAGCTGCTCGGCGACGCCGAGAGCGAGGTCGAGCGGCTGCGGACCGAGGCGGTCGAGGCCGGCCGCACCGAGGGCGCCGCCAACGCCACCGCCCACCTCGCCAAGGCCGCCCGCACCGCCGAGGACGTCATCGGCCGGGCCACCGACGAGGCCGGGCTGCTGCGCGCCGCCGCCGCCGAGGAGGCCGAGCGGGTCCGGGCCGAGGCCAGGGCCGAGGTCGAGCGGCTGCGCGCGGAGAGCCGCGCGGCGGCCGAGCGGGCGCAGGGCAGCGCGCTGGACGAGATCCAGGCGCACCAGGACGAGGCGGCCCGGCTGCGGGCCGAGGCCGAGGTACAGCGGGCGGAGGCGGCCCAGGAGGCGGAGCGGATCCGGGCCGAGGCCCGCCGCCAGGCCATAACGCAGATCGAGGAGGGCGCCCGCACCGCCGAGGAGCTGCTGGTCCGGGCGAAGGCCGACGCGGACGAGCTGCGCGGCGGGGCGGCGGTGGAGCTGGCGAAGCTCCGCGAGCGGGCGACCGAGCAGGCCACCGAGGTGCAGAGCCGGGCCGAGGCGGTGCTGGCCCGGGCCCGGGCCGAGGCGGAGCGGCTGCGCAACGAGGCCGACACCGAGCTGGCCGCCGCCCGGCGGCGGCAGTCCGAGGCCGAGGCCGAGCAGCACGAGCGGATCACCCAGGCCGAGCAGGCGTCGGCGCAGGCCGCCGAGCAGGCGGCGGCGGAGCTGCTGGCGCGGGCCGAGGCCGAGAGCACGGCGCTCCGGACCCAGGCGGAGCTGGAGCGCGACGAGGCGCTGCGCACGGCCGAGCAGGCGGCGACGGTCCGGGTCGAGGAGGCCTCGGCTGCGGCGGCGCAGCTGCTGGAGCAGGCCAGGGCGGACCACGACCGGGCCGTCGCCGAGGCGCACCGGCTGTCCGAGGAGTCCCGGGCCGCCTACGACCGGGCCAACGAGGAGCTGGAGCGTCGGCGCCAGGTGGCCGAGGCGGACGAGGCCGCCGCCGCCGAACTGCGTTCCGCGGCCGAGGCCTTCGCGGCCGAGCTGCGCGAGCGGGTCGCGGCCGAGGTCGCTGCGGAGCGGGCCGAGACCGAGACCGGGCTGGCCCGGCTGCGGGCCGACGCGGAGTCCGAGCTGGCCCGGCAGCAGGCCGAGGCGCAGGCCGAGCGCACAGCGCTGCTGACGGAGGCTCAGACCGAGGCGGAGCGGCTGCGGGCCGAGACGGACGTCCGGACCGCCGAGCACCTGGCCGAGACCGAGCGGCTGCGCGCCGAGGGCGAGGCCGAGCGCACGGCACTGCTGACAGAGGCTCAGACCGAGACCCAGCGGCTCCGCGCCGAGACCGCGACCCTGGTCGCCGAGCAGCGGGCGGCGCTGGAGCGGCAGCAGGCCGAGACCCTGGCCGAGCTGGCCCGGCAGCAGGCCGAGGCCGAGGCCGAGCGCACGGCGCTGCTGACGGAGGCTCAGACCGAGGCGGAGCGACTGCGGGCCGAGACGGACGCCCGGACCGCCGAGCACCTGGCCGAGACCGAGCGGCTGCGCGCCGAGGGCGAGGCCGAGCGCGGCACCCTGCTCGGCGAGGCCCGGACCGAGGCCGAGCGGCTCCGCGCCGAGACCGGCGCCCGAGTGGCCGAGGACCTGGCCAAGGCCGAGGGCGACAGCGCCCGGATGCGCGCCGAGGCCGAGCAGGACGCGGCCCAGCTGCGCGCCGAGAGCAAGGCCAAGGCCGCCGAGCACTTCACCGAGCTGGAGCGGCAGCGCAACCGCGCCGAGGGCGAGCGCAGCACCCTGCTTGCCGACGCCCGGGACGAGGCCGAGCGGCTGCGGGCCGAGACCGAGGCGACCGCCGCCGAGCGGCTGGCCGAGCTGGAGCGGCAGCGGGTGCAGGCCGAGGCCGTCGCCGAGGCCGAGCTCGCCGAGGCCCAGCGGCAGCGCGGCGACGCCGCCGAGGAGCTGGCCGCGGCCCGCGCCGAGGCCGCCGGGCTCACCGCCGCGGCCGAGCAGGAGGCCTCCCAGGTCCGGGACTTGGCGACCACCGAGGCCGCCCGGCTGCGCAACGAGGCCGAGGAGTCCGCGATCAGCACGATCGCGGCCGGCGAGGAGGAGGCGGCCGAGGTCCGGCAGTCCGTCGCCGGGATGTACGAGGCCGCCGAGCAGCAGACCAACCAGCTGCGGGCGGAGGCCGAGGCCGAGGCCGCCCGGGTCGGGGCCGAGGCCGAGGCGAAGGCCGAGGCCGTGCGCGCGAGCGTGGCGACCGAGGCCTCCCAGGTCCGGGACCTGGCAACGACCGAGGCGGCCCGGCTGCGGGCGGAGGCCGAGCGGACGCTTGCCGCCGCCGAGGCCGAGGCCGCGTCGGTGCGGGCCGCCGCCGAGGCCGAGTCGCTACGGCTGCGCGAGGAGGCGCAGGCGGTGCGGACCGCCGCGTCGGAGGACGCGGACCGGGTCGCCGCGGAGGCCTCGGCCGCCGCCGACGCCGTCCGGGCCGAGGCCGAGACCGAGGCCGACCGGCTGCGCAAGGAGGCCGGCGCGGTGCGGATCGCCGCCGCCGAGCTGGCCGAGCAGATCACCGCCGAGGCCGAGACCGCCGCACTGGCGACCACCGCCGCCGCCGAGGAGCAGGCCGACGCGATGGTGTCGGCCGCCCGCAAGGAGGCCGAGCGGCTGGCGACCGAGGGCGCGAACGAGGGCGCGGCCCTGGTCGAGCAGGCCCGCGCGGACGCCGACGTGATGCTGGTGGAGGCCCGCCGGGACGCCACCGCGATCCGGGAGCGGGCCGAGGAGCTGCGCGAGCGCACCGACGCCGAGGCGCTGGAGCTGCACGAGCGCGCCCGCCGCGAGTCCGCCGAGGCGATGAAGGCGGCCGGCGAAAGAGTCGACAAGCTGGTGGCGTCCGCGACCGAACAGGTCCAGGATGTCCAGCGGGAGGCCGCGGCGGCGCTGGCCGACGCCAAGGCGCATGCCGCCAAGCAGGTGGCCAACGCCGAGGAGAAGGCGGCCGCCCTGCTGGCCAAGGCCGAACAGGAGGCTGCGGACACGCAGTCGGAAGCTTCGACGGAGGCGAGCCGGGTCCGGATCGCCGCCGTGCGGAAGGCGGAGGGGCTGCTCAAGGAGGCCGAGCAGAGGCTCGCCGACAACACCGCCAAGGGGGACGCGCTGCGGACCGAGGCGGAGGAGCAGCTCCGGACCGCGAAGCAGGAGGCGGAGCAGTTGCGTGCGGCGTCCGCCGAAGCGGCGGAGCGCATCCGCAAGGAGGCCGTCCAGGCGGCCGAGGACGAGCTGACCCGCGCCCGCGAGGAGGCGGAGCAGCTCACCGACGAGGCTCTGAACGAGGCTCAGCGGATCACCGACGAGGGTCGCCGCGACCTCGACGAACTGGTGAACCGGCGCAAGGACATCAACACCGAGATCGCCCGAGTCCAGGATGTGCTGCAGGCCCTGGAGTCCTTCGAGGCTCCGTCAGGGTCCGCCTCGGGCAAGAACAACGGGGCAAACGGGGGCAACGGCACGAGTCGGACAGGCGGTGGCCGGGGCAGCGCCCCGGCGGGCGTCGGAGCGGGTGCCACCCGGGCGGGTGGCAAACGCGGCGACACGACACCACCCGATTGAGCGGTCATTCTCCACTCTTCATCGGCTTTCGGCGGATGACACTCCGAATCCGTGCCAGGATTCGCCCTATCACCTCACACCTCACCGGGCATACGACAGGAACCGAACCCCATGAGCGATCCACACTCTCCGCACGGCTTCGACACCGTGCGACGTGGGTACGAGCGTGCTCAGGTCGACGAGCGCATCAGCAAGCTGATCGCAGACCGGGACAGCGCCCTCGCCCGCATCACCGCGCTCGAGAAGCGGATCGAGGAGCTGCACCTCGAAACCCAGAACGCGCAGGCCCAGGTCTCCGACACGGAGCCCTCGTACGCCGGCCTCGGCGCCCGGGTCGAGAAGATCCTGCGGCTGGCCGAGGAGGAGGCGAAGGACCTTCGTGAGGAGGCCCGTCGCGCCGCCGAGCAGCACCGCGAGCTGGCCGAGGCCGCCGCGCAGCAGGTCCGCAGCGAGGCCGAGACCTTCGCCAAGGACCGTAAGGCCAAGGCCGAGGACGAGGGCCAGCGCATCGTCGACAAGGCGAAGAGCGACTCGACCCAGCTCCGCGCCGAGGCCACCAAGGACGCGCAGAACAAGCGCGAGGAGGCCGACGCCCTCTTCGAGGAGACCCGCGCCAAGGCCGCCCAGGCCGCCGCGGACTTCGAGACCAACCTGGCGAAGCGCCGCGAGCAGTCCGAGCGCGACCTGGCCGCCCGTCAGGCCAAGGCCGAGAAGCGCCTCGCGGAGATCGAGCACCGGGCGGAGCAGCTGCGCCTGGAGGCCGAGAAGCTCCGTACCGACGCCGAGCGCCGGGCCCGCCAGACCGTCGAGACGGCCCAGCGCCAGTCCGAGGACATCGTCGCGGACGCCAACGCCAAGGCCGACCGGATCCGCAGCGAGTCCGAGCGTGAGCTCGCGGCGCTGACGAACCGTCGGGACAGCATCAACGCCCAGCTGACCAACGTCCGCGAGATGCTGGCCACGCTGACCGGTGCGGCCGTCGCTGCGGCGACCCTGCCGGACGACGACCTGACCCGCGGCGTGCCCGCGCAGCAGTCGCGCTGACGTCTGCCGTTCCTGCCGAAGGCCCCGTGCCCGCCGCCCACCGCGGCGGGGTACGGGGCCTTCGGCGTTGCCGGGGCTGCTGCGCCGGGTGTGCCTGACGGGCAATTTCACCCGCTCTGTCCTACTCTGACGCAGAGTGAGACCAGCGTCCGGGCGAGCAGGGAGCGGCGATGATCGAGGTCCACGAGCTGACGAAACGTTACGGCGACCGGCTCGCCGTGGACGGGCTCAGCTTCCAGGTGCCGCGGGGCGTGGTCACCGGATTCCTCGGCCCCAACGGCGCCGGCAAGTCGACCACCATGCGGATGATGCTCGACCTGGACAGCCCCACCAGCGGCACGGTGACCATCGACGGCAGGCACTACGCCCAGCTGAGCGAGCCGCTCCGGCACATCGGCGCGCTGCTGGAGGCCCGTGCCGTGCACCCCGGACGGAGCGCCTACAACCACCTGCTGTGGATGGCGCAGAGCAACCGGCTGCCGGCCCGCCGGGTGGACGAGGTGCTGGACCTGGTCGGGCTGCAGGATGTCGCCAAGCGCCGTTCCGGCGGCTTCTCGCTCGGCATGGGCCAGCGGCTCGGCATCGCCGCCGCGCTGCTGGGCGACCCGCAGATCATGATGTTCGACGAGCCGGTGAACGGGCTCGACCCCGAGGGCATCCTGTGGATCCGCAACCTGATGAAGTCGTTCGCGGACGAGGGCCGCACGGTCTTCGTCTCCTCGCACCTGATGAGCGAGATGGCGCTGACCGCCGACCATCTGATCGTCATCGGGCAGGGCCGACTGCTGGCCGACCTGACGATGAACCAGTTCATCGACCAGAATTCGCACAGCTTCGTCCGGCTGCGCACCCCCGAGCCGGAGGCGCTGCTGGGCGCCCTGGCCGAGCGCGGCATCAGCGCCGTCGCCGCCAACCACGACAGCGGCCACGCCGGGAGCTACGAGGTGCTGGACGGCGACGCCGCCGCCATCGGCGACCTGGCCCGCGAGCGGGGCATCGCGCTGCACGAACTGAGCCCCCAGCGGGCCTCGTTGGAGGAGGCGTTCATCCGGATGACGGCCGCCTCGGTGGAGTACCGCACCGGCGGCGGCGACGAACCGCCGGTGCCGACCGCCATGGCCGCGCCCGGCTGGGGCGCCGACTGGAAGAAGGAGAGCTGAGATGGCGAGCCCCCGAGCGGTCCTGCTCTCCGAGTGGACCAAGGTCAGGACGGTCCGCTCCACGGTGATCACCCTGCTGGTGACCTTCGTGGTCACGGTCGGCCTGTCCGCGGTCATCTGCGCGGTCACCAACAGCAACTGGAAGAACATGCCGCCGAGCGAGCGGGCGACCTTCGACCCGACCAGCACCAGCTTCGCCGGGATCTTCCTGGGCCAGCTGGCACTGATCGTCTTCGCCGTGCTGGTCGTCGGCAACGAGTACAGCACCGGGATGATCCGGGTGACGCTGTCCGCCGTTCCGCAGCGGATCACCCTGCTGGCCGCCAAGGCGGCGGTGGTGCTGCTGCTGGTCCTGCCGGTGGCGCTGGCCACCGCCTTCGTCAGCTTCCTGCTCGGCCAGGCGCTGCTGGGCAGCCACCGCACCACCCTGGGCAGCCCGCACGTGCTGCGGGCGGTCTTCGGCATGGCCGTCTACATGACGCTGATCGCCCTGCTCTCGCTCGGCGTCGGCTTCATCCTGCGCAAGCCGGTGGCCTCGCTCGGCCTGCTGATGCCCTTCTTCTTCCTGATCTCCCCGATCCTCAGCAATGTGCCGAAGATCAAGACGGTGGCCCACTACTTCCCCGACAAGGCCGGTACCCAGATGGCCTCGGTGGTGGGCAGCAGCGACATCCCCTACGGGCCGCTGACGGGCTTCTTCATCTGCCTGGTCTGGACCGCCGCCTGCCTGCTCGGCGGCTACCTGCTGCTGCGCAACCGGGACGCCTGACGCACCGTCCGGCCGGGCCCGACCCCGGTTCAACCCTCTTGCACTGTACTGGTCTTGTCACAGATGCCGGACACCCGCCGATCAGGGGTACCGGGCCGGTGCCCGGGCATGGTGGGATGCGCGGACCACCGGTCCGAGCAACGAGGGGCATCCGCCGCATGATCGAGGCACAGGGTCTCACCAAGAGATACGGTCCGCACACGGCCGTCGAGGACCTCAGCTTCTCCGTCAGACCCGGCCTGGTCACCGGATTCCTCGGGCCCAACGGGGCCGGGAAGTCCACCACCATGCGGATGGTGCTGGGCCTGGACGAGCCGACCTCGGGGCAGGTGACCGTGGCCGGCTACCGCTACCAGGACCTGCCGAACGCCCCCCGCACGGTCGGCGCCCTGCTGGACGCCAAGGCCGTGCACGGTGGGCGCAGCGCCCACAACCACCTGCTCTGCCTGGCGCAGCTGGCCGGGCTGCCCCGGGAGCGGGTGGACACGGTGCTGGACATCGTCGGCCTGCGCGAGGCCGCCCACCGCCGCAGCCGCGAGTTCTCGCTCGGCATGGGCCAACGGCTCGGCATAGCGGCGGCACTGCTCGGCGACCCGCAGGTGCTGCTCTTCGACGAGCCGGTCAACGGGCTCGACCCGGAGGGCATCCACTGGGTCCGCAACCTGATGCGCCGGCTGGCCGCCGAGGGCCGCACGGTCTTCGTCTCCTCGCACCTGATGAGCGAGATCGCGGTCACTGCGGACCACCTGATCGTGATCGGCCGCGGACGGCTGCTGGCCGACCTCAGCACCAGGGCGTTCATCGACCGGCACTCCACCGGCTTCGCCCTGGTGCGCACCCCCGACGGCGAGGACGCCGCCGAGCAGCGCGAGCGGCTGACCACGGCCCTGCGCCGGGCCGGCGGCGTGGTCGCCCGGGAACGGGACGGCGCGCTCCACGTCCAGGGCCTCCCGCTGTCCCGGATCAGCGACCTGGCCTGGGAGGAGAAGGTGCGGCTGTACGAGCTGTCGCCGCATCAGGCGACCCTGGAGGAGGCGTATATGCAGCTCACCCATGACGCGGTCGAGTACCGCAGCAACGCCTCCGGCGACGGCGGGGACGAATACGACGACGTGGCGGAGTTCGGTGCCGTGGAGCTGGACGGGGTGGCGGTATGAAGATGGAGATCCTGTCCTCCGGCCCCGAGCCGGAGCCGGAGGTCGAGGTCGAGGCCGAGGTCGAGGTCGAGGCCACGCCCGAGCCGGACACCGAGGCCGAAGCGGAGACTGCTGCGGAGCCGGAGCCGGAGCCGGAGACCGAGACGGCCGAAACCGAAGCCCCGGCCCAGGCCGCACCCGCGCCCGTACCCGCGCCCAGGCCCGCGCCCGCCGCCGCGCCCGCCGTCCTGCGGGTCGCCGGGCTGGACCTGCCGGCCGCCCCCGCGCGCCTCGGCAACGCCCTGGCCTCCGAGTGGACGAAGATCCGCACCGTTCAGTCCACCATGTGGACCCTGGTGTCGATGTTCGGACTGATCCTCGGCATCGGACTGATGGCCGACGCCTACACCGCCGGGCAGATGGAGAGCTCCGACTACCTCGGCCTGGGCCTCGGCGGCTTCCTCGTCGGGCAGATCCCGATGGTCACCCTGGGCGTGCTGGCGGTCACCTCGGAGTACGGCACCGGGATGATCCGCGCCACGCTGACCGCCTACCCCCGGCGCGCCGAACTGCTCACCGCGAAGGCGGCGGTCTTCTTCGGGCTGGCCTTCGTCCTCGGCACTGCGGCGGTCGGCCTGCAGGTACTCCTCTCCTCGGCCATCCTGAACGGCCACGACCAGGCCCCGGACGGCGGCGCGGTGCTGCTGGCGGTCGTCGGCGGCGGCCTCTACCTGGCGCTGATCGGCCTGCTCTCGCTGGCCGTCGGCACCCTGCTCCGGCACAGCGCCGGGGCGATCGCGCTGATGCTGGGGCTACTGCTGCTGCCGTTCATCCTGGCGCTGTTCCTGCCGGACGGTGCCGGGGTCAACCTGCTGACCTTCTCGCCGATCAACATGTCGGCGGCGCTGTTCGGCGAGGGCACGGGCACCCTCGGCGGCTGGGGGCTGCTCGGCGTGCTGGCGGCCGGCACCGCCGCCGTGCTCGGCGGCGCCTACGCGGCGCTGCTGCACCGGGATGTCTGAGCGTCCTGCGGCAGTGGGTCTCAGTGGCGCGGGGCGTTGCGCCCGCGCTGCACGGCGGCCCCGCGCCGCTCCCGGGCGGTCCAGCAGGCGCGGTGCCAGTGCCGGCGGTCGTCCACCCCGCCGAGGCCGCCGACGCCGGAGGTCGGCCAGGCCACCAAGTGGCCGACGCCGGGCGGGATCTCCTGGTCACAGCCGGGGCAGCGGTAGAACTTGCCGCTGTCCCCGGCGACCGCTCGGACCTGCCACTCCTCGTCCCGGTAGAACTCGGTCTGCTCCAGGCCCCAGCCGCGACCGCCGGTGCCGCCGTCCTCGTCATTCGAACGCGGCTTCCCGGGTTCACTCCCCCGGGGGCGACTTCGGCGCGGCGACACGGTACTCCCTCGGCTGGCGGCATGATGGTCACCACCAGGGTACGAGCAACGGGTGCGGGCACGGAATCTGACGCCGGATCCGCATTAGCACAAGACCGGGAGATGCACCAGAGTGCACGCCCAAATCCACCCGTAATCGCGCTCACCGGGCTTATCCCCTGTGCCACTGGCACATGACATGCGTTACTCCTGTGTGAGACGCGGGACCGAAGTTCCCCCGCGGGACCGAGGAGTTGATTCCCAGTGTCGGCCAGACCAGTCATCGCCGCCCCCACCGCCCGGGTTCCCCGCCAACGCGTGGCCCCCCGCCCGGGTCGTACGGCGGGCACCCCGCCGCCGATCCGCACCGGCCTGTTCCTGCTGGCCGCCCAGTTCCCCGGCCAGGGGCACGCGGAGGCACTGGACCGGGCCGTCTCCGCCGCCGTGGCCGCCGAGGAGTCCGGCCTGGACAGCGTCTGGCTCGCCGAGCACCACTTCGTGCCCTACGGCGTCTGCCCCTCGGCGACCACCCTGGCCGCGCTGCTGCTGGGCCGCACCCGGCGGATCCGGGTCGGCACCGCCGTCAGCGTGCTGCCGACCCAGCACCCGGTGGCGCTGGGCGAGCAGGCCGCGCTGCTGCACCTGACCAGCGGCGGCCGGTTCACCCTGGGCGTCGGCCGCGGCGGTCCCTGGATCGACCTGGACGTGTTCGGCGGCGGCGCGGAGGCCTTCGAGAACGGCTTCCCGGAGTCGCTGGACCTGCTGCTGCGCTGGCTGCGCTCGTCCCGGGTCGCGGGCGAGGGACCGCGCTACTCCTTCCCGGAGGTCGCGGTCGTCCCCCGGGCCACCGAGCAGCCGCTGCCGCTCGCCTCGCCCGGCGGTCGCCGGGGCCCGGAGTACGCCGACCAGTTGGCCACGGCCTGGGCGGCCTCCGACGGCCCGCCGGTCATGGTCGCCTGCACCTCCCTCGAGACCGTGCGGCTGGCCGCGCAGCAGGGCGTGCCGATGCTGCTCGGGATGCACTCCGGGGACGAGGACAAGGCGGCGATGGTCGCCGCCTACCGGAGTGCGGCGCGCGAGGCCGGACGGACACCGGACGAGATCAGCCGGATCGAGGCCGAGCACATGGCGGCCGGCGTCGCCCAGGTCGAGGACAGCGGCGCGGAGGCGCGGCGGGTACTGCTGAAGTCGATGCCGGACTGGTTCCACTACGGCCTCTCCGCACACCGCACCGTGGACGGCCGGGAGCGGCGGATGCGGGACCCGCGCGAGTACACCGAACTGCTCTGCGACCTCCACGCCGTGGGCACCCCGCAGCTGTGCGCGGACCGGCTGGCGCAGACCGCAGAGCGCACCGGCATCAGGCGCTTCGCCCTGCTGGTGGAGGGCTCGGGCGACCGGGAGTCGACGCTGCGGAACGTGGACCGGCTGGGGGCGGAGGTGCTGCCGCTGCTGGCCTGACCCAGTCAGCGGGCCCGGTCGGAGGCAGTCCCGGCCCGTCGGTGGTCAATCTCGTACGCGAAGCACACCGACGGGTCGATTCGGCTCACCGAGCGGAGGCTGCGCCTAGCAGTCCCTCAATTCCTCGGACTGGTTTAGCAGTTGGGCCCGGATCGAGGTGAAGAGGGCGTAGCGCGCCTCCGTCCCCGGTCCGAGCGGGAAGACTGCGACCCGGTGGCAGTTCTGGAACGCCAGGCGGACACCGAAGTGCCGCTCCAGCGAACCCCGGATCGCATCACTCGCCATCGCGCGGAGCAACTGGCCACGGGCCTGCTCCGAGGGCGGCGGAACCTGGTTGTCGGCCATCTCACTGCCGTCGACTTTCTGCTGAGCCACCAGCGAACTGATGAGCTCCCAGGCGTAGGGCAGGGAGACACGGACGCAGTTGACGAATTCCCTCTCGTCAACCTCGCCTCGCTCGGCCTTCTCGAGCAGGGCCGGTGAGACGTCGAGCGACATGGGTTCTCCTCTCGCGGACCTCATGGGCCGGGCGGCCCCGAGGTGGTGGTGCGGGGGCGGAACAGCGGGCGCGGTGGAACAGGTCGGACAGAAGCCGGCACGCCATGTCGTGCGGTGGAACCGCAGTCGTAGCTGACAGCGTCCCAGGGAAAGCTGCCCGGTGGGGCGGAACGGACTATTCCCCCTACTCGGGCCAACTGTGGTCGACTGCGACACGGGAGCCATCGGACAGTTCATACGATGACCCCCCCTTTTCCCTTCCGGCCGTTACACACCGTAGGCCCCCGTGCGCAGTTGCACCAGGCTGCCTCTGTGCGGTTCAAGCCAGAATCGAAGCGTCGGCCCCGTGCTCCGGCGTGCGGCACGGACGGGCGACCCACTCGTTCAAGAGAACACCCCGGTTCACTCCCCGGGTTTCCGTGCGGCGCACACTTTCGCCGAATCGCTCCGAATGGCCCCGGTGGGCTAGCGTGGTCGGCCATGCGTCTCGTCATTGCCCGCTGCTCAGTCGACTATGCAGGACGGCTCACCGCCCACCTGCCGTCCGCCCAGCGCCTCATCCTGATCAAGTCCGACGGCAGCGTCGCGATCCACTCGGATGACCGCGCCTACAAGCCGCTCAACTGGATGTCCCCGCCCTGCTCGCTGAAGGAGGAGGAGGGCCGCTGGACCGTGGAGAACAAGGCCGGAGAACGGCTGATCATCACCCTTGAGGAGGTGATGCTGGACTCCTCGCACGAACTCGGGGTGGACCCCGGGCTGATCAAGGACGGGGTCGAGGCCCACCTCCAGGAGCTGCTGGCCGACCGGATGGAGGTGTTGGGCGCCGGCTGGACGCTGATCCGGCGCGAGTACCCGACCGCGATCGGCCCGGTCGACATCCTCTGCCGGGACGCCGAGGGGGTGACCGTCGCCGTGGAGATCAAGCGCCGCGGCGAGATCGACGGTGTCGAGCAGCTCACCCGCTACCTGGAGCTGCTCAACCGGGACCCGCTGCTGGCGCCGGTGAAGGGCGTCTTCGCGGCCCAGCAGATCAAGCCCCAGGCACGGGTGCTGGCGCTGGACCGGGGCATCGGCTGCGTGGTGCTGGACTACGACGGGATGCGCGGCATCGAGGACGACAAGCTGAAGCTGTTCTGAGCCCCGGCTGACGCGCGCCGCCGGCCGGGGTCGACCCCGGCCGGCGGCGGCGCTCAGGGGGTCTGCGAGCTGGTGCTCTGCGTCTGCGGGGCGGGGGACGCGGTCGAGCTGGACGGCGACGGCGTCGGGGTGCTCGACGACGGCGAGGTGCTGGGCGTCGGCGTCGAGGAGTGCGTCGACGGCGGCGGCGAGGCGTGGGTGCTCGACGCCGGCGGCGGGTTCACCGGGGCCGTGCTGGAGGAACGGGACTGACTCGACTGCGGCGCACTGGGGGTGGTCCCCGCGCCCTGGCCGGCGCTCTGCGGCCCGCCGGCGGTGCTCTGCTGGCTCGGCCCCGCCGAGCCCGAGGGCGTGGCGCTCGGCGACAGCGAGGGCGTGGCGGTCGGCTCGCCGCCGGTGGTGGCGTCGCTGCCGGGCGCGCTCGACAACGCGCCTCCCGGGACGACGGTGGCCGGCCGGTGGCCGTCGCTGCTGTCGAAGGCCCCGACGCCCAGGGCCACCGCCGAGCCCAGCGCGCCCATCAGCACCACCCCGGCCACCGCCGCCGCTATCTGACGACGGGTCACCGGCCGGTCGTCGGCTCCGTCGCCGCCCCTGCGCCTGGCCAGTCGGCGCAGTCCGGAGCGGCCGGAGCCGCCGACACTGAGCAGCACCGGACGCGCGGTGAGCATGGTTCCGGCCTCGCTCAGCAGGCCCAGCGCGGCGCGGCCCCCGGCCGCGCCGCGGGCGTCGCCGAGCGCGGCGCGCAGCGCGATGGAGGCCTCCAGCTCGGTCCGCGAGCGGTCGAACGCGCCGGTGGTCAGCGCGAGCAGCCCGAGCTCGTGGTGGAACCACGCCTCCTCGGCCACCGCACCGGTCTCGCGTGCCGACTCCAGGCCGTAGCGCAGCGCCCGCTCCCACGGCCCCCAGTTGAGCGTGAGTGCGAAGGCGGGCGCGGCGGCGCGGGCCAGCAGCACCACCGACGCGTGGCGTCCGGCCTCGCGGTCGGCGTGCATGGTGGCGAGCAGGACCTCGGCCTCGCCGGCGATCTGCTCCTCGCTCACCGAGGCGTGGCCGGTCCACCAGGCGAAGTGCTGGGCGGCCTCGCGGGCCGGGTCGGGGGTGGTCCACTCGTCGGCCAGCAGCGCGGCGACCCGGTCGGTGAGCCGGTGGTGGACGCCGGCCGGCTCGGCGAGCCCGGCCTCGACCAGCTCGTCCAGGGCGGCCTCGCCGTGGCCGACGTCGATCAGCGCGGGCAGGTGCGGAGCGGTGGGGCACTCGCCGCCGAGCGCGGTGGCCAGGCGCAGGGTGCGCCGGGCCGGCTCGCTGAGGCCGCGTGCGATCCGGGCGGCGGGGGCGGCGCTCTCGGCGACCGAGGGCAGCGGCACCGGGTCGGGCGGCAGTTCCACGGCCGGGCCCTGCTGGTTGCTGTGGTAAGCCTCGAAACCGCCGGGGGTGGGCCGGGGGCCACCGGTCGCCGGGTCCACCAGCAGCCCGGACAGCCGCTGGGTGTGCAGCAGCTGGACGCCCTCGTCGGCCGACTCCAGCCCCTCCCAGTCGGTGCCGGGCAGGCCGGCGGCCAGCGCCTCGATCGCGGCCTCCCGGTGCCGGAGCAGCGCGGCGGCCTGGACGAACCGGATCGGCAGCCCCTCGGACTCGAACCAGAGGTCGACCGCCCAGGAGCGCTCGGTGTCGTCCAGGCCGCGGCCGGCCAGTCGGGCCAGCAGGTTGAGGCTGGCCTGCCGGGACAGCCCGGGGACGGTGACGTCCTCCATCCGCGAGGTCGCCAGCGGCGCGGCGACCTCGGGGGTGGTGGCGACCAGGAAGGCGCACTCAGGCGCGGCGCTGAGCAGTTCCTCCAGCGCCTCGCCGCCGAAGGCGAGGTCGTCGATCACCACGATCGCGCCGACGCCGCGCAGCAGTCCCGGCAGCTCCTCCCGGCCCGGCCGGAGGCCGGGGGCGCGGTGGGTGGCCGCGAAGAGCTCCTGCAGCAGGTCGGCCGGGGTCCGCCGGTGGCCGGTGAGCCGGACCACCCCGGCCGGGGCGAGGCCGAGGCAGGCGGCGGCGACGGAGTCGAGCAGGGCGGTGCGGCCGGAGCCGGTCTGGCCGACCAGGCGGACGCAGCGGCCCTGGCTCAGGCGGTCCCGCAGCCGGTCGCCGAGGGCGTCGCGTTCCAGCAGGTGGCCGGTGGCCGGTCGGGGGCGCGGTCTGGCTTCGGCGGCCACCAGCACCGGCGTGGGGCGCACTCCGGGCGGGCAGGGGACGGCGGTGGTGCCGTCGGCGGCGTTCACGGTGACCAGCAGGTCGCCGACGACCAGGGAGCCCGTGCGGGTGCGTCCGTCGTTGGCGGCTTCGGCCGGGGGCTCGGGGCGATGGGGTTCGACCGCGGACGCTGCGGCGCGGGCCACCTCGGTGGAGGCGGTGCTGCCGTAGCGGACCGGGAGGTCGGCGCCAGTCCGGGCGGCGGGTATGGACTCGCGCAGGGTGTCCGGGTCGACCGTGGTCATCGCCTGCGTCTCGGCCCAGGCGCGTTGCGCCTCCTCGGCGCCGAGCATGGCTGCTGCGCCGCCCGGCTCCGGGTGGGCATACCCGTAGTCGGCCGGGCTCTCGCTCTCGGGGCTGTTCGCGTTCTCGCGCGGCGACCGCTCGGCCGAGCCCTCGCCCTCCCCCACCAGATGCGGGTTCATGTTCCTCTTTCGCCCCCGGGTTATGTACGCAGCGCGCAATGCGGGCACATTCTCCCCTGTGCGCCCGACAATCCGGTGTCTGAACGCAGACTGTTGCACACTCTTCACCAATGCCGCACCGCTGGCCAGAGCCGGTGCCGGACTGGGGACGTACTGTTACCCGGCGGCTACCGGAAGCGGCGAGTCCGGCAGGTCAGGGGCATAGCCCTCGATCGCCAGGATGCGGTGGAGCTTGGTCGCCGTCAGCAGCCGCAGCAGCTGCGGCGGAACGCCGCGCAGCACCAGCCGCCGCCCGCTGCGCCCGGCCCGGCGGTGCGTCCCCATCAGTACCCCGAGGCCGGTGGCGTCCCAGGACTCCAGTCCGGCGAGGTCGATCACCAGGTCGTCGCAGCCCTGATCCACGGCCTGGTGCAGCACGGAGCGGGCGTCGGCGGCGGTGCGAACGTCGAGCCGTCCTTCGATGGCCAACTCGTCGTGGTCACCCCTGATCCGCATGCCAGTTCCTCCGTGGTTCGACGTACGACCGACACAGGGGTCGCCCGGTGTTTCTCTCATCTGACGCGGAACCAGCGGTCGAGGTTGCTGGCCACAGCGATATCTGACGGGAAATCACTCGATCGGACGAGTGAAAACCGTCCCAGATCGCAAGTACGGACGATTATCGTGCAAACAAATGGTGCGGACAGCCCCAGGTGATCAAGCTCACCCGGGGCGGTCACCCGCCCCGAACAGCTACTTCACGGCATTTGGGTGGAGGACCCGGCCCGCCGACACCTGCGCGATGTCCGAGCCCGTCGGCTTGGCGCCGATGACGGCGATCTGCTCGGCCACGGTGGTGTCCTCTCGTCCTTGAGTGCGTGCCCCCGGGAGGAATCTAGCGCCCGGGGCCCCGGCCCCCTATGACCGGGGCCACTCCGCCGCGACCGATCCGAAAACCTGCCCCCCGACAGGCATGGAGCGGCCCCGAGCGAACGAGAATAGAGGGGTGAGCCGAATCGATCCCCTGCTCCAACTCGTGCTCCCCTTTGTCGTGGTGGGAGTCCTGCTGCTGCTCTTCCGATGGACCGCGCGCGGCGGGCACTCGCTGGCACCGCGCCCGCCGCGGCCCGGCGCGCCGGACGAGTACGGGCTGCTGGCCCCGGTCGCCGCCCCGGCCGACGACCGCGAGGCGCTGCGCCTCGCGGCCCTGCTGGAGCAGGCCGGCGTCCGCAACACCCTGGTCGAGACCACCCAGGGGCTGCGGATCATGGTCTGGCAGGACCAGGCCCCGGCGGCCCGCGACCTGCTCCAGGGACACCACCGCTAGCGCCCGGCGGGGCTCAGCCCTCCAGGTGCGCCCGCACCGCCCGGAAGGCGCGGGCGAGGGCCTGCCGCGCCTCCTCGGTGTGGTCGATCGTCTCGAAGCCGTGGTGGCCCCCGGCCAGGTCGACCACCTCGACCACGGCCTTCTGCGCCGTCGCGGCGTCCAGGAACTCCGCCACCGTCGCCGCGATCTGCGGCAGTTCCAGCTCCACCCGGGTCAGCACCACCGGCAGCGGGCCGGACCGGCCGACCACTGCCGTCGGCTGGAACCGGGACCGGGAGAGCCCCCAGCCCGGCAGCGGAGCGAGCACCGGATAGCTCGCCGCGAGGCAGCGCAGCCACGGCGGCGGCGCCGCCAGGTAGTCCGCCGTGAGCAGCCCGCCGCCGGAGAAGAACCACAGCGCGATCCGGTCCCGGTCCACCCTCGGGTCGGCCCGCAGCTGCTCGACGGCGGCGGCGACGTCCCCGGCCGCCCGCTCGAAGTCGCCGAGGGCGTGCAGCCGGTGGTCGACCACCGCGCCGACCAGCCCCTGCTCGGCCGCGTACCGGCCGTAGCCGAGGAAGGTCGCCGAGTCCCGGGGGGTGGGCCGGGTCTTCGCCGGGAACGGGCCGCCGTGGACGAAGAGCACCGCCGGGCGCGGACCCTCCGCGTCGGGCAGGTGGAGGTCGAGCTGCCCGGCGCGCTCGCGCGACCGCTCCGGCAGGTCGAGCAGGAAGGTGTTCGGCCGCTCGGACGTCGGCGGCGGGGTCAGCCGGTGCCCCTCCCCGGCCGCCGCCCGCAGCAGCACGCCCGCCAGCTGCTCCGGGCAGGAGAGCATCGGCCAGTGCCCGGTCTCCAGCTCGAAGAGGCCCACGTTGGGGTCGACCAGCGCCTGGAGCCGGGGCTCCCCGGTCCCCAGCAGCATCTGGACCATGCCGATGTTCGACCCGTTGGCGGTGCAGAGGATCCCGGTCGACGGGATCTTGGCGGCTTTTCCGGTCAGCCGCAGCGGCTCGGTGAACGTCCCCAGCGGCTGCGGGGCGGCCGCGGCCACCAGCCGCTCCAGCGCCTCCGCCGGGACCCCGGCCACGCTGCCGCCGAACGGCCACTCCTCCAGCGTGGGCGGCGGGACCAGCCGGGCCGCCCCGGTCTGCTCCGCCCGCTGCCGCAGCCAGTCCCTGACCCCCGGGTCCGGCAGCAGGTCCAGCACCGACTCGCCGTCCTGCGGCAGTCCGGCGTCCAGGTAGACGATCCGGGCGATCCGCTCCGCCCGCAGGTCGGCCGCGCCCAGCGCGGGGTGGATGCCGTAGCCGTGGCCGACCAGCACCAGCTCCGGCGCCTCGACCGCGTCGATCACCCGGACCAGGTCGGCGACATGGGTGTCCAGGTCGGTGTCGGGCCCCGCCTCCTCGCGGCGCTCCCCCAGGCCGGTCAGGGTCACCGGGTGCACCTCGGCGCCCGACGCCCGCAACCGCTCCGCCACCTCGTCCCACACGGCGCCGCCGGTGTAGCTCTCCGGTACCAGCACGAAAGCCGTCATCACTGCCTCCTTCTGCGCTTCCTTCTGTGCTTCCTTCTGCGCTGTACCGTAGGAACTCCCCCTGAGGGAGGTTCAAGCCGTGTTTCCCGATGGCACCTGGAGTATCGGCGAGCTCGCCGAGCAGGCAGGCACCACCGTCAAGACCGTCCGCTTCTACTCCGACCGGGGCCTGCTGCCCGAGGCGGGCCGCAGCAGCGGCGGCCACCGCCGCTACGGTCCCGAGGCCCTCGACCGGCTGCGGACGATCCGCTCGCTGCGCTCCCTCGACCTGCCGGTCCCCGAGATCGGCCGGGTGCTGGAGCGGGACGATGCGCTGGAGGACGCCATCGCCGGGCGGCTGCGCGAGCTGGGCAGCCAGCTGGCGGCCCTGCGCTGGCGCGAGGCCGCGCTGCAACTGCTCCACGACTCCCCGGCCGAGGAGCGCGCGGACCGGCTGCGGCTGATCGGGGCGATCACCAGCCCGCCCAGCACGGCGCCGATGGCCCGGTACTGGCGCTGGCTGCTGCCGCCCCGGCTGCCGCGCCGGCTGTTCTCCGCGATCGTCGAGGAGGCGGTGCCGCAGCCCCCCGGCGACCCCTCCCCGGCCCAGGTCCTGGCCTTCGCCCGGCTGCACGCCCTCACCACCGCCGCCCGGCCCGACCTCTGCCGACCGCAGACCTCGGTGCCCGACCAGGGCAAGCCTCCGGCCGCGGTCTACGAGGGGCTCAGCGAGGCCTACGCCCTGGCCGGCGCCGAGCTGACAGCCCGGCAGCCGCCCCGGACCGGCGACGCGCTGGACTGCTTCGTCGCCGTCCACGCCGAAGCCCTGGGGACCACGGACACCCCGGCCTTCCGCCGGCAGCTCGACGACTTCCTCCGGCTGACCGCCCATCCGGTCATGGACCGCTACTGGGTGCTGGCCGCCGAGGCGGCCGGGGGCCCGGACGCCGACCGGCCGACCATGGGCGCCTCCCACGACTGGCTGCACACCGCACTCGGCGAGGAGCTGGCCGAAAGCTAGGCCGACCGGGGCGTGAAGCCGTGTGCCGCGCAGGTCTCGCCGAGGCGGTGGGCGAGGTCGGTGTCGCGCCAGGTGATCCGGTTGCCGGAGTCATGGGTGCTCAGGGTGAAGCCGACCCGGTTGTAGGTGATCTCCACCGTCGCGTGGTGGTCGGCGCTGTCCTCCAGCGCCGCGATCGAGGCGTAGAGCTCGACCGTCCGCGCCCGGTCGCCCCGGTACTCGGCGGTGAGCGTGTCCCCGGTCCGGCTCCAGCCCGGGAGCGTGGTCAGCGCCTGGGTGACGGCAGCGTCGTCCAGCGGTTCGTCGCGCACGGGCGGGACCCCTTCCACTTCCACACGGTTCGGGCGGGCGCCGACTCGTCCGTCAGAACGGGTCGGGGTCGGGCTCACGGGTCACGTCCGCGCCCAACTCGGTCAACTGTTCCACGAAGCCCGCGTAGCCGCGATCGATGTGGTGGATCTCGGAGACCAGCGTCGAACCCTCGGCCACCAGCCCGGCCAGCAGCAGGCCGGCCCCGGCCCGGATGTCGGTGGAGCGGACGGGGGCACCGGACAGCCCGGGGACGCCGCGCAGCACGGCGTGGTGGCCGTCGGTGCGGACCTGCGCGCCGAGCCGGGCCAGCTCCTGCAGGAAGACGAAGCGGGCCTCGAAGATGTTCTCGGTGATCATCGAGACCCCGTCGGCCACCGAGTTCAGTGCGGCGAACTGCGGCTGCAGGTCGGTGGCGAAGCCGGGGTAGGGCAGGGTCACCACGTCGACCGAGCGCGGACGGCGGTCCATCACCACGCGGAAGCTGTCCGCCTCGGCGGTGACCTCGGCCCCGGCCGCGACCAGCTTGTCCAGCGCGATCCGCAGATGGTCCGCACGGGCGTGCTCGATGGTGATGTCACCCCGGGTGATCACCGCCGCGACCGCGAAGGTCCCGGCCACGATCCGGTCCGAGAGGGTCTCGTAGGAGACCGGGAACAGCCGGTCCACACCCTGGACCTCGATGGTGGAGCTGCCCGCCCCGCTTATCTTGGCGCCCATCGCCTCCAGCATCTGGCAGAGGTCGACGATCTCCGGTTCCCGGGCGGCATTGTCGATGATCGTTCCACCGCGCGCCAGCACGGCCGCCATCAGGATGTTCTCGGTCGCGCCGACGCTCGGGAAGTCGAGCTCGACGGTGGCTCCGGCCAGCCCGTCCGGCGCGGAGGCCAGCAGGAAGCCGTGCTCGTTGGTGATCACCGCACCCAGTCGGGTGAGACCGTCGATGTGCATGTCCAGCCCGCGCGAGCCGATCGCGTCGCCGCCCGGCCGGGCGACCTTCACCCGCCGGCAGCGGGCCAGCAGCGGACCGAGCACCGCGATCGACGCCCGCATCCGGCGGACCAGGTCGTAGTCGGCCTCGTGGCCCGGCTCGGCCGGGACGTCGATCAGCGCGGTACCGGTCTGGTCGCCGGGCGCGGTGGACCACTCCAGCGTCACCGTGCAGCCCATCCGCCGCAGCAGCTCCGCCATGATCTCCACGTCGAGGATCCGCGGCAGGTTGCCCAGCCGGGTCTCGCCCTCGGCGAGCAAGGCCGCCGCCATCAGCTTCAGCGCACTGTTCTTGGCCCCCGGCACCCGCACCCGCCCCGCGAGCCGCGCGCCGCCCACCACTCGCAACCGTTCCATGGCCAGCAAGCGTATCGGCCCCGCCGCCACCCCTCGGACACCCGTGCGCAGCCCCCCGCCCATCCGCCGTTCGGGTGACCTCCCCCGGCCCGACCTCGTTGTGCCAGTAGTGCCGCACACCGGCTCCGACGGAAGGAATCGTGCCCATGGGCAACGACGGAAGCCTCGTGGACTTCTGGGAGACCTACGACTTCCCGGAGGAGGTACGGGCGGAATTCCTCGACGGCGAGATCGTCATCCGGCCCAATCCCTCGATGCTGCACGATGTGCCCGGTCGGACGTTCGTCCGCCAGGTGCCCGCCCCGTTCGAGGCATGGAGTGCGCGCGGGGTCGAGATCGGCCCCGAGGACCGGCCCCGGCCGGACGTGGCGATCCTCCGGGCCGGCGACTGGACAGAGTCCATGCGGGACGTCCCGGCCGCCCTGCTGCTCGCCGTGGTCGAGGTGGTCTCCACCGGCCGGGCCGCGATCCGCCGGGACTACCAGGACAAGCACCTCAAGTACCAGGAGAGCGGCATCCCGGTGTACGTGATCGTCGACCCCAACATCGGGCGGTGGCGGCTGTTCACCCTCGACCCGGACCGCCGCTACGCCGAGACCGCGCACGGAGCCTTCGGCGACCCGATCCCCTTCCCCGCGCCGATGGGCTTCGAGATCCCGACCACCGCGTTCCACCGCTACCCCGAGGGCTAGCGGTTCTCGCCAGGAACCCAGAGGACGTCGCCGACGGACTTGTTGGCGCTGCGGGCGAGGATGAACAGCAGGTCGGAGAGGCGGTTGAGGTAGGTCGCGGTCAGCGGGTTGATGCTGTCGCCGTACTCCTCGATCGCCGCCCAGGTGCTCCGCTCGGCCCGGCGGACGACGGTGCAGGCGACATGGAGGTACGCGGCGCCGGGGGTACCGCCGGGGAGGATGAAGCTGCGCAGCTTCTCCAGCTCCTCCAGGAACCGGTCGCAGTCCTGCTCCAGCCGGTCCACATAGCTCTGCAGCACCCGCAGCGGCGGGTACTTCGGGTTCTCCACCACCGGGGTCGCCAGGTCCGCGCCGACGTCGAAGAGGTCGTTCTGGATCCGGGTCAGCACGGTCTTCAGCTCGTCGTCGAGCCCGCCGCAGGCAATCGCGACGCCGATGGCGGCGTTCGCCTCGTTGCTGTCCGCGTAGGCTGCCAGCCGGGTGTCGGTCTTGCGGGTGCGGCTCATGTCGCCGAGGGCGGTGGTGCCGTCGTCGCCGGTACGGGTGTAGATGCGCGTGAGGTTGACCATGCCGCGAGCGTAGCGGCGGCGCCGGGACAGTGACATTCCAGACGCAAAGAAGCCCGGCTCAGGCGACGTTGACGCGCTGACCGGGCGGGGCGGCTTCGAGCCAGGCGAGGAAGCCGGTGAGGGCGTCCTCGCTCATGGCGAGCTCAAGCGGCTCGCCGGCGTGGAGACAGGTGAGGACGACCGCGCCGGACAGCAGCGCCAGCTCCTCCTGGCCCTCCGGCGTGCGCCGGTGCAGGACCTCGATCCGGGAGCGCTGCAGCACCCGCCGTGGCCGGGGCGCATAGCTGAACACCCGGAACCACTCGACCGAGTCGTTGTTGTAGCGGGCGACGCCGAAGACCCAGCCCTTGCCGCTGTCGTCGTCGGCCGCCGGCGGAGCCGGGGCCGAGCCGGAGGGCAGCACTGCCTCCTCCTCCGCGCCGACGAACAGCGCCGCGTCCGCGGCGAGCTGCTCGGGCGTGCGGGGCGGCGGCATCTTCAGCCGCGCCGAACAGTCGAAGGTCCCACCGGGACGCTGGATCAGGCGCCGGCGCAGCGCGAACGCGCCCAGCCCGAGCAGGACGGCCAGCAGTACCGCGATGACGATCACCACCGCGAGGACCATGCCCTGCCACCTCCTCGCCCGTCCGGACCCGGGGCCACTTCAGGCCCAATGACTCTTCAACTGTCGTGCCACCCCTGGCGTAACTGTCGTACTGCTGTGCGGGGCCCGGGTACAGCAGTCCCGGGGTCACTCGCGTGCCCCGGGACATGTGGTTCGCCTTGTTCTGATCCTAACAAGTCGACGGCAGTGCCTAGCGCTTGGTCGCCGCCGCCAGTCGGACCTCGGCCCGGCGCTGCGCCGCCGCCTCGGTCTCGCCCTTGGACTCGGCGAGCGCCCGCTCGGCACGCTCGATGTCGATCTCGTCCGCCAGCTCGGCGACCTCGGCCAGGATCGACAGCTTGTTGTCCGCGAAGGACAGGAAGCCGCCGTGGACCGCCGCGACGACGGTGGTGCCGTCGGCCTGGCGGATGGTCACCGGGTCGGACTCCATGACGCCCAGCACCGGCGTGTGCCCGGCCTGGATGCCGATGTCACCGGACTTGGTACGGGCAAGGACGATCGTGGCCTCGCCCGACCAGACCTTGCGGTCGGCCGCGACCAGCTCGACGTGCAGCTCAGCCACAGTGGGCTCCTCGGTCTTGATGCCCGTGCCGTGAAGCCCGGGTTGCGGAAAGAATATCGTGCACTGAGGGGCGGTCCCGTGCGGGGCCGCCCCTCAGTACCTGGCCCTTCAAGAAGGTGTTACTTCTTGGCGAGCTCGGCAGCGTTCTTCTCGAGGTCCTCGATGCCACCGCACATGAAGAACGCCTGCTCCGGAACGGAGTCGTACTTGCCGTCGGCAATGGCGTTGAACGCGTGGATGGTCTCGTCGAGCGGGACGGTCGAGCCGTCGACGCCGGTGAACTGCTTCGCCACGTAGGTGTTCTGCGAGAGGAAGCGCTCGATGCGGCGGGCGCGGTAGACGGTGATCTTGTCTTCCTCGCTCAGCTCGTCGATACCGAGGATCGCGATGATGTCCTGGAGGTCCTTGTACTTCTGCAGGATCCCCTTGATGCGGACGGCCGTGTCGTAGTGGTCCTGCGCGATGTAGCGCGGGTCCAGGATG
The DNA here is from genome assembly GCA_963743515.1 of uncultured Actinomycetota bacterium. Classification (GTDB taxonomy): domain Bacteria; phylum Actinomycetota; class Actinomycetes; order Streptomycetales; family Streptomycetaceae; genus Streptacidiphilus. The sequence goes on along the minus strand of CAVUQN010000013.1, from coordinate 67,238 downwards.
CGGGACGAGGAGTCCAGCGGGTCGACGGCCGGGTAGATGCCCTTCTCGGAGATCGGACGGGAAAGGACCGTCGTCGCGTCGAGGTGGGCGAAGGTGGTGGCCGGGGCCGGGTCGGTCAGGTCGTCCGCGGGGACGTAGATCGCCTGCATCGAGGTGATCGAGTGACCGCGGGTCGAGGTGATGCGCTCCTGGAGGAGACCCATCTCGTCGGCCAGGTTCGGCTGGTAACCCACCGCGGAGGGCATCCGGCCGAGCAGGGTCGACACCTCGGAACCGGCCTGGGTGAACCGGAAGATGTTGTCGATGAAGAGCAGAACGTCCTGGCCCTGCACGTCACGGAAGTACTCGGCCATGGTCAGGGCCGAGAGCGCGACGCGCAGACGGGTGCCCGGCGGCTCGTCCATCTGGCCGAAGACCAGCGCGGTCTTGTCCAGAACGCCCGAGTCCTTCATCTCCTCGATGAGGTCGTTGCCCTCACGGGTACGCTCACCGACACCGGCGAAGACCGACACACCACCGAAGTTCTCGGCGACGCGGTAGATCATCTCCTGGATGAGGACGGTCTTGCCGACACCGGCACCACCGAACAGACCGATCTTGCCACCCTGGACGTACGGGGTGAGCAGGTCGATGACCTTGATGCCGGTCTCGAACATCGCGGTCTTCGACTCGAGCTGGTCGAAGCGCGGGGCGGTCCGGTGGATCGGCCAACGGGTGGTGACCTGGGCGTTGAACTCGTCCTTGTCGACGTTCAGCACCTCGCCGAGGGCGTTGAAGACCTTGCCCTTGGTGATGTCGCCGACGGGGACCGAGATGGCCTCGCCGGTGTTGACGACGCTGGTGCCGCGCGACAGGCCGTCGGTCGGCTGCATCGAGATGGCGCGGACCATGCCGTCGCCCAGGTGCTGGGCGACCTCAAGGGTCAGCACCTTGCGGCCGGTGCCGTCCGGCGCGTCGATCTCGACCTTCAGCGCGTTGAACATGGCCGGCATGGCGTCGACGGGGAACTCCACGTCGACGACCGGCCCGATGACCCGCGCGACACGGCCGAGGGCCGTCGCGGTCTCAACAGTGGCAGTCATGTGTCAGTCACTCCCCGCGTTCGCGTCGGCCAGGGCGGTGGCGCCACCGACGATCTCGCTGATTTCCTGGGTGATCTCGGCCTGTCGGGCCGAGTTGGCGCGTCGCGAAAGCGACTTGATGAGCTCTCCCGCATTGTCGGTCGCGCTCTTCATCGCACGACGCCGGGCGGCGTGCTCCGAAGCGGCCGACTGCAGCAGCGCGTTGTAGATCCTGCTCTCGACGTACCGCGGCAGCAGTGCGTCCAGGACGCCCTCCGCCGACGGCTCGAAGTCGTACAGCGGGAAGGGTCCGATCGCCTCCGCGTTCGCCTGCGTCTCCGCGAGCTTGAGCGGGAGCAGCCGCACGTCCACCGGGTTCTGGGTCAGCATCGAGACGAACTCGGTCGAGACCAGGTGCAGTTCGTCGACGCCACCCGCCGCCGTTTCGGTCACGAACGCGTCGATCAACGCGGCCGAGACGTTCTTGGCGTCCTGGTAGGTCGGCTTGTCGGAGAAGCCCGTCCACGAATCGGCGATCGGGCGCTCGCGGAAGGTGAAGAAACCGACGCCCTTGCGGCCGACGATGTACGTCACCACCTGCTTGCCCTCGGACCGCAGCCGCTCCGACAGCACCTCCGCCTGCTTCAGCGCGTTGGAGGAGTAGCCGCCGGCCAGACCGCGGTCAGCCGTGATCACCAGCACCGCGGCGCGAACCGCGTTCTCCGGCTCCGTCGTCAGCGGGTGCTTGGCGTTCGACCTCGTCGCGACCGCGGTCACCGCACGGGTGAGCTCGTCCGCGTACGGGGAGGAGGCGGCCACCGCGCGCTGCGCCTTCATGATGCGCGACGCGGAGATCATCTCCATCGCCTTGGTGATCTTCTTCGTCGCGGTGACAGAGCGGATCCGGCGCTTGTAGACCCGAAGCTGTGCTCCCATGGGTCGTTACCGTCCTTTCCGTCTCTCGTCAGGCCGAGTCGCCGAGAAGCGCGCCCTGGGAGGTGGTGAACTCCTTCTTGAACGAGGTGATGGCCTCGGTCAGGGAGGCGATCGTGCCGTCCTCGAGCTTGCTGGTCTCGACGATCGTGGTCAGGATCCCCTTGTGCTCGCGGCGCAGGAAGTCCAGGAACTCACGCTCGAACTTGCGGATGTCCACGACCGGGACGTTGTCCAGCTTGCCAGTGGTGCCGGCCCAGACCGAGACGACCTGCTCCTCGACCGGGAACGGCTGGTACTGGCCCTGCTTGAGCAGCTCGACCAGGCGCGCACCGCGCTCCAGCTGCGACTTGGAGGCCGCGTCCAGGTCGGAACCGAAGGCGGCGAAGGCCTCCAGCTCACGGTACTGGGCGAGGTCCAGACGCAGGCGGCCGGCCACCGACTTCATGGCCTTGATCTGGGCCGAGCCACCGACGCGGGAGACCGAGATACCGACGTTCACGGCCGGGCGGATGCCGGCGTTGAACAGGTCGGACTCCAGGAAGCACTGGCCGTCGGTGATCGAGATGACGTTGGTCGGGATGTACGCCGAGACGTCGTTGGCCTTGGTCTCGATGATCGGCAGACCGGTCATCGAGCCCGCGCCCAGCTCGTCCGACAGCTTGGCGCAACGCTCCAGCAGCCGGGAGTGCAGGTAGAAGACGTCACCCGGGTAGGCCTCGCGGCCCGGCGGACGGCGCAGCAGCAGCGACACGGCGCGGTACGCCTCGGCCTGCTTGCTCAGGTCGTCGAAGATGATGAGGACGTGCTTGCCGTCGTACATCCACTCCTGGCCGATGGCCGAACCGGTGTACGGGGCGAGGTACTTGAAGCCGGCTGGGTCGGACGCCGGGGCAGCCACGATGGTGGTGTACTCCAGCGCGCCCGCCTCCTCCAGCGCACCGCGCACGGAGGCGATGGTCGAGCCCTTCTGGCCGATGGCGACGTAGATGCAGCGGACCTGCTTCTTCGGGTCGCCCGAGCGCCAGTTGTCGCGCTGGTTGATGATCGTGTCGATCGCCACCGCGGTCTTGCCGGTCTGGCGGTCACCGATGATCAGCTGACGCTGGCCGCGGCCGATCGGGGTCATCGCGTCGATGGCCTTGATGCCGGTCTGCATCGGCTCGTGCACCGACTTGCGGACCATGACGCCGGGAGCCTGCAGCTCCAGGGCGCGGCGGCCGCTGGACTCGATCTCGCCGAGGCCGTCGATCGGCTGGCCGAGCGGGTCCACGACGCGGCCGAGGTAGCCCTCGCCCACGGGGACCGACAGGACCTCGCCGGTGCGGCGGACCGTCTGGCCCTCTTCGATTGCGCTGTACTCGCCGAGGACGACGACACCGATCTCGCGGGTGTCGAGGTTCAGCGCGAGGCCGAGGGTTCCGTCCTCGAACTTCAGCAGCTCGTTCGCCATGACCGAGGGCAGACCCTCGACTCGGGCGATGCCGTCAGCCGTGTAGACGACCGTGCCGACCTCTTCACGCGAGGCGGCGTCCGGCTGGTACGCCTGGACGAAGTTGTCCAGCGCGTCCCGGATCTCCTCCGGCCGGATCGTGAGCTCCGCCATCTGGGTTCCCTGCTCTCCTAGTTGCGATCCTCGGCCCGCCCGTGGAGGGCCGCAAGTATTCGACTCTCGGCCAGTGGTTTCGACTGACCGTGTTGACCGACCGAGGGTCGGATGCTGCATGGGGCTAAGCCCGCTGTCCTGCACTTACTGCTACTGCAACCGCTGGCACTACTGACCGACGAGGCCCTGTCGCGCGCCGTCCATGCGGTCGGCGATGGTGCCCTCGATGATCTCGTCGCCGATCTGTACCCGGACACCGCCGAGGACCGCGGGGTCCACCTCGATGTTCAGGTGGACCTGCCGACCCACCAGCTTGGCCAGCGAAGCGCCGAGGCGCTCCTTCTGCCGGTCCGACAGCGGAACCGCGACGGTCACCAGGGCGACCACCCGTCCGCGACGGCTCGCGGCCAGCCGGGAGAACTCCTCCAGGCCGCTCTCCAGGCTACGTCCGCGCGGCTGCGACACCAGCGAGGCGACCAGCTTGGTGGTGGCCGGCTTGGCCTTGCCGCCGAGCAGTCGCTCGACCAGCGCCACCTTGGCGGTCCGGTCGGCAGCGTTGTCGGTGAGCGCGGCGCGCAGCTCGTTGCTGCCCGCGACGGTCCGTCCGAACCGGAAGAGCTCGTCCTCGACCTCGTCCAGCGCGCCGGCCTTGTCCGCGCCGATGATCTCGGCGAGGGCGGCCTGCTGCTCGATGCTGTCCACCAGGTCGCGCGGGGCGGACCAGCGGGAGCGCACGCTGCCGGTGACCAGGTCCAGCGCGTCCGCGCCGATCTTGGCCCCGAAGAGCGAGTTCACCAGGTCGGCCTTGCGCTGGCCCTCGGTGGCCGGGTCGGTGAGGATCCGGCGCAGTCCGATCTCGCGGTCCAGCACACCGGTCACGGCCTGCAGGTCGGCGGAGAGCGCGGAGGTGTCGACCGACGCGCGGTCGGTCAGCGCCTCCAGGCGCTCGCGGGCTGCGGCGTTCGACTGCCGCGTGGCGCTGCTCACTTGGCCGCGCCCGCAGAATCTGCCGACTTCGCCTCGAGCTCGTCGAGGAAGCGGTCGATGATCCGGCTCTGCCGGGCGGAGTCCTCGAGGGACTCGCCGACGACACGGCCGGCCAGGTCGGTGGCGATACGGCCGACGTCCTGACGGAGCGCGGTCGTCACCTGGCGGCGGTCCGCCTCGATCTGGGCGTGGCCCGCGACGATGATGGACTCGCGCTGACGCTGTCCCTCCTCGCGCATCTCCGCGATGATCGCCGAACCCTGCTCACGGGCGTGCTCGGTGATCCGAGCGGCCTCGTGACGGGCCTCGGCGAGCTGGGCCTTGTACTCATCGAGCGTCCGCGTGGCCTCGGCCTGAGCCGCCGCCGCGCGTTCCAGGCCACCCTCGATCGCGTCCCGCCGCTCGTCCAGGGTCTTCTGGATGTTGGGCAGGAGCTTCTTGCCAAGGACGCCGAAGACGATGAAGAAGCAGAGCAGGCCGATGATCAGTTCCGAGGTGTCGGGAATCAGCGGGTTCTGCGCTGCTCCCTCCGCCAGGAGGTTCAACATGTCTGAACCTTTCGTCGAGTGTGGCTACTGGCCGGTCTGGTTACTTGGCCTGGAAGATGAACGGCGCGACCAGACCGAGGAGGGCCAGCACCTCACAGAGCGCGAAGCCCAGGAACATGTTGGTGCGGATGACCGGCATGGCCTCGGGCTGACGGGCCATCGCCTCGATGGAGTGACCGAAGACCACACCGATGCCGACGCCGGGGCCGATGGCGGCAAGGCCGTACGCGATGGCGCCGAGGTTGCCCTGGATGCTGATGTTGCTGACAGCGGAGGCAGCGGTGTTGACGAGATCGGCAGACATTTTTCCTGTCTTCCTATGTGATGCGGTCCGTTGGGGGGCTTCCCAGCGGAAAACTGGTGGGGAACGTGCGGGTCAGTGACCCTCTTCGAGCGCTCCGCTGATGTAGATCGAGGCGAGCAGCGTGAAGATGTACGCCTGCAGGAACTGGATCAGCACCTCGAAGGCGGTCATGATGACGGCCATCACGAAGGATCCACCGGCGATGGCGGACATGATCGAGGGGGTCAGCAGGTACCAGCTGGCGACGCTGAACATGACGATCAGCATGTGGCCGGCGAACATGTTGGCCCAGAGTCGCACCGAGAGGGTGAACGGGCGCAGGAGCACGTTCTGCAGGAACTCCAGGACGACGATCAGCGGGGTGATCCAGCCGGGCAGGCCGTCGAGCCAGACCAGGTTCTTGACGCCGCCCTTGAAGCCGTGGGTCTTGAACGTCAGGTACATGTACGTCACCCACACCAGCAGCGCGAGCGCGACCGGGTACCCGTAGCGCGAGGCCACCGGGAACTGTGCCAGCGGGATGATGGACATGACGTTCATGAGCCACACGAAGAAGAAGATCGAGGTCAGGAAGGGGACGAACCTGTCGCCCTTCTTGCCGATCACGTCACGTGCGATGCTGCGCGAGATGAAGGTGTAGCCGATCTCGCCGACCAGCTGCAGCTTCCCGGGGACCAGCTTCGGCTTGTTGAAGGCGGCCCAGAAGAAGCCGACCACGATCACCATGCAGATGATCGCCAGGAGCATCGGCTTGGTGAAGCCCCAGCTGCCGATGTGGAAGATCGGCTTGAAGTCGAACGAGTTGAGGCCCGGCGCGGGGAAGCCACAGTGGGCATTGATGTGGCACCCGCTCTCAGCGAGCAGCGTGGCATCGGGGGTACTCACCCGTGACTCCTTCGTCGTGACGCATAAGAACAGCAACCTTGTGTGTCGGCGCGGCGGTGGGGCCGCGGGTCGGCACTGGGGACGTGGGGTGGCGGTGCCGCCACGGTGCGCTGCCGCTCCGAGCTAGCTGCGCTCTGGAGCCGAGGACCGGGCACCCCCGGGACCTGTCATCGGTCCGGGTACGTCACTGGCCGGGCGGGCGGTGCCCGCGCGGCCGGATGCGCTTCCGGACGATAGCAGATCGGGATGAAGCGTCTTTAGTCCGCCCTTACGTCCCATCTCGGGACTCCGTCTTGGGGTCCTTCGGGGGCTCCGGCTTCGGAGGCACCGAGGGTTCCGGGTAGACGTAGAGCATCTTGGTGCGCATGGTGTAGATCATCTGACCGCCCACCCACGCCAGCGCCGTGGCCAGCAGGGTGAGTGCGAACGCTCGCGGGTTGAACAGCGCGGTGTTCCTGAACACGACGATGAAGACCCCGACCAGCAGGATCTGCACCGCGTAGATCAACATCCCGGCCATCATCACGACCTGCGGCCGGTCCCGGGTGATGCGCATCAGCGCCCAGAACCCGAGACCGAAGAAGACGGCGACCACACCCACCCCGACCAGCGATCCGATCAGCCCCTTCTCGCCGGCGAGGAGCGAACTGACGATGATGGCCACGACTCCCACAGGGGCGGCGAGCATCGCCGCGCCCCGGAGAATCCGGGCGTCGTTGGACAGCATCGTCGTCAACTCCGGCGCGATGGGGTGGAAAGGATGAGCAGGCTGAGGAGGAGAGCGAATACTCCGTCACAGGCACCGCGAGGCGGACCGCGACCGAAGACCCTTCTCCCATAAGGTTCTTCGGCTCTTCTCCTGACGTCGTGAACGGTATCACAAGCTATTTGGTGAGGTCTTTACTCTTCGGGTGTGCTTCTTGCCACACGGGTCTCACCCGGAGGGATTAACTGGCGTTGCGTCCGGATACGCCCGAATGATGACCGGCGGCGTGGGCGCCGGTGCCGATCCGGCGCAGCAGCTCCTGGTCCGAGGAGGTCAGTCCGGCTTCCTCGTCGAGCGGCTCGGCACGGGTCGGCGCGACCGCGGCGGCTCCTCCGGCGACGACCGATCCGGCCACCGCGGCGACCGCGGCCGCGACCGGCGCGGCGGGGGCCGGCGTCTCGACGGCGGTGGCACGGGCGATCCGGAGCCGGCCGGCGCGACCCGCCGTCCGGCGGTAGCGCGGCGGCAGGAAGCGCTCCGCCATCCGGGGGGCGTGCGGCTTGAAGCGCGGCATCAGCAGCACCACGATGCCGATCACGCACAGCCCCATCGCGATCTTGATGGCGAGCAGTTCGGTGCTGCTCACCGAGAAGGCCACGGTCGCGAAGGCGATCAGCGCGGCCCAGAAGTACATGATCAGCACGGCCCGGCTGTGCGAGTGGCCGATCTGCAGCAACCGGTGGTGCAGGTGCTGCTTGTCGGCGGCGAACGGCGACTTCCCGGCCCAGGTCCGGCGGACCACCGCGAGCAGCAGGTCGGCCAGCGGGATCGCGATGACGGTCAGCGGCAGCAGCAGCGGGATGAAGAGCGGGAAGGAGGCGTGGGTGGCGTCGGTCTGCGAGTTGCCACTGGCGGCGGTGATCGCGGTGGGGTCGACCCGGCCGGTGATGGAGATCATCGACACCGAGAGCACCAGGCCGATCAGCATCGATCCGGAGTCACCCATGAAGATCCGCGCCGGGTGCAGGTTGTGCGGCAGGAAGCCCACGCACATGCCCACCAGGATCACGCTGAACAGCGTCGCGGGCAGGGCGTCCGGCAGGCCGTAGCCGTAGGAGAGCCGGTAGGCGTAGATGAAGAAGGCCAGCGAGGCGATGCAGACCATGCCGGCCGCCAGGCCGTCCAGGCCGTCGATGAAGTTGACCGCGTTGACGCTCAGCACCACCAGCAGCACCGCGAGGAAGGTGCCCAGCTGGTGCGGGACGATCAGACCGAAGCCGGGGATCGGCAGCCAGAGCACGGTGACGCCCTGGTAGACCATGACACCGGCGGCGACCAGCTGGCCGCCCAGCTTGACCAGGGCGTCCACGCCCCACTTGTCGTCCAGCACGCCGATGATCCACATGATCGCGGCGCCGGAGAGCAGCGCCGGGACATCGGTGCCGTCATGGAAGACCGAACTGAGGGTGGTCAGCTTGGAGGCGACCAGCAGGCCGGCGCAGAGCCCGGCGAACATCGCGATACCGCCCAGGCGCGGGGTCGGCTCCCGGTGGACGTCCCGCTCGCGGATCTCGGGCATGGCGCCGGCGACGATCGCGAACTTCCTGACCGGACCGGTCAACAGATACGTGACCGCAGCCGTGACGCACAGCGTCAACAGGAACTCACGCACCAGCGCCCTCCTCAACCGCGGTCGGCACCCCCGTGACTCCGGCTGAGCATAGCGCCATGGGCCGGAGTGCTGGTTGTGCCTGAAGGTGCGTCACAACGCATCACCTTAGTAACAAGGACGCCGAAAACCACCTCGGTGGTTGGGCCGACAGGTAACAATCCTGCCAAGAACGACCCTCCCGCAGGGGTCCTCGGACGAACTAGAACGGAGCACTCTGTTCCGGATATGCGGGGAACCGTTCCAGCAGTTCGCGCACCTCCCGGCCGACCGCCGCGCGCTCCGCCGCCCCCGCGGCAGTGGCCCCGTCGGCCCGCGACGCCCGGCCCACCAGTACCGCCACGGTCCGCATTTCCGCAGGTCCCAGCCCCTGTGCGGTGACGCAGGCGGTCCCCGCCCGGACCCCGGAGGCCAGCGCCGGAGGCGCCTCCTCGTACGGCACGGCGCAGTGGCCGAGCAGCAGCCCGGCCGCCTCGCAGCGGTGTTCGACCTCGCGTCCGGTCAGTCCGGACGGCCGGGCGTCCGCGGTGACCAGGTGGGTGTCGGTGCCGCCGGTGAGTGGACGCAGACCCTCCGCCGACAGCGCTTCGGCCAGAACCTGGGCGTTCGCCACGGCTTCCCGTGCGTATGCCCTGAATTCGGGGGTCGCCGCCCGGCCGAGCGCCAGTGCCTTGGCCGCCAGCACGTTCACGGCGGGCCCGCCCTGGGTGAACGGCGAGACCGCCCGGTCCAGCCGCTCCGCGAGCTCCGCCGTGCACAGCAGCAGTCCGCCGTGCGGACCGCCGAGCAGCTTGTGGGTGACCCCGCAGACCAGGTCCGCGTACGGCACCGGCGAACCGCCGATCCCGGCGGCGACCAGTCCGATCGTCTGCGAGACATCGGCCACCAGGTACGCCCCGACCTCGTCCGCGATCTCGCGGAAGGCCGGCCAGTCGAGGTGCCGGGGGTAGGAGATCGCCCCGGCCACGATCGCCTTGGGGCGGACCGCGCGGGCCAGCTCGCGCACCTGGTCGAGGTCGATCCGCCCGTCGTCGGCACGGACGCCGTAGCCGGTGATGTCGAACCAGCGGCCGGAGAAGTTGGCCCGGGAGCCGTGGGTGAGGTGGCCGCCGTGCGGCAGCGACATCGCCAGCACCGCGTCACCGGGACGCAGCAGCGCCGCGTAGGCCGCGAGCACGGCGGCGGTGCCGCTGGACGGCTGGACGTTCACGTGGTCGGCGCCGAACAGCGCCTTCGCCCGCTCGACCGCGAGCCGCTCCACCGCGTCGGCCTGGGCGCAGCCGGTGTGGTGCCGGCGCCCGGGGTAGCCCTCGGCGTACTTGTCGGCGAAGACGCTGCCGAGCAGCGCCCGGACGGCGGGAGCGGAGATGTTCTCGCCGGCCAGCAGGTCCAGCTGGCCCCGGCGGCGCTCGGCCTCGGCGGCGAGGATCGCCGCGAGCGCGGGATCGGCGGCGAGCGCGCCCTCCGTCGCCAGGACCGTGGTCGGGTCCTCCGTGGAGGTGGTGACCGGTGCCATCGCTCTCGCCTCGCTCCTGGCGCTGCCCCCCAGTGCTGTGTCCGAAGCCAACTGTAGGACGGGAGAAACGGTCCTGCTCGGTCTAGACGGTCACTCGGGCGACGCCGGTCAGCGCCGTGACGATCGGGTCGAGCGCGTCGAAGATCTCCTCGCCGCAGTTGCGGAACATCCCCAGCGGCGCGCCGTAGGGGTCGTCCACCTCGTCCGCCTCCGGCGTCGCCGCCAGCAGCCAGCCGCGCAGCGCCGCCGCCGCGCTCACCAGTGCGCGGGCCCGGGTGGCGATCTCGCCGGGCAGTTCGGAGGCCTCCGGCAGGGTCGCCGGGTCTATCGCCCGCACCAGCCGGGTGAACTCCTTGAGGGTGAAGGTCCGCAGTCCGGCCGCGTGGCCCATGGAAATGACCTGGGCCCGATGGTCCAGGGTCGCGGTCAGCACCAGGTCCGCGCCGACGACATGCTCGTCCAGCAGCTCCCGGCCGACGAAGCCGAACGGGTCGGCGCCGTACTCGGCGAGGATCTCGGCCGCATTGGGCTCCATCGGCGCACCCTCGTGGCCCCAGGTGCCGGCGCTCTCCACCAGGATGTCCCCGGCCCCGGTGCCGAGCCGGTGGTCCAGCTCGTGCCGGGTCAGCCGTTCGGCGATGGGCGAGCGGCAGACGCTGCCGGTACAGACGTAGAGGATCCGGAACGGGCCGGTCCTGGGGTCCGCGCCGCCGTAGTAGGGCCGCGGCGCGGGACGGGCATGGCGTCCGACCGACAGGGAACCGCCCAAGGGAATGACGGAACCGGACGGCGCCCCCCGTTGGGGCCCGACTCCGTGCGCTCCGTGCGCTCCCATGCGGCTGCTCCGGCTGGGGTCGATCACCTGCCGGCCTCCACCAGGTCGGGTACCACCTCGCGGAGCTGCGCCGCGGTGACCGCGCCGGCTCGCAGCAGCACCGGGACCCGGCCGGTGACGTCGACGATGGAGGAGGGCACGGCATGGGCCGCGCGGCCCCCGTCCAGGTAGATCGAGACCTTCTCGCCCAACTGCTCCTGGGCCTCGTCGCAGTCGGCCGGGGAGGGGCTGCCGGTCAGGTTGGCGCTGGAGACGGCGAGCGGTCCGGTGGTGTTCAGCAGCTCGATGGCGACCGGGTGCAGCGGCATCCGGATCGCCACGGTGCCCCGGGCGTCGCCCAGGTCCCAGCGCAGCGAGGGCTGGTGCCGGGTGACCAGGGTCAGCCCGCCCGGCCAGAAGGCGTCGACCAGCTCCCAGGCGGACTCACTGAAGTCGCTGACCAGGCCGTGCAGCGTGGTCGGCGAACCGACCAGCACCGGCGTGGGCATGTTGCGGCCCCGGCCCTTGGCAGCCAGCAGGTCGGCGACGGCGTCGGGCTTGAAGGCGTCCGCGCCCAGCCCGTAGACGGTGTCGGTCGGCAGCACGACCAGCTCGCCGCGGCGGATCGCCGAGGCGGCCTCGCGCAGTCCGGCGGCGCGGTCGCTCGGATCGGCACAGTCGTAGCGGCGGCTCATCGGTGCTTGCCCCTTTCGTGGGCTTCCTGGGCGGGCGCGGTGCGGGCGGTACGGGCAGTGCTGACAGCGGCGGTGCGGGCGGCGGCGGGGCGGGCGGAGCGGGCGACGGTCACGGCGCGGCTCTGCGCGCGGTGGCGAAGCGCGGCCGGTTGTTCAGGTCGCGGTGGTCCGCCGCGTCGGTCCAGCCGGCCTCCTCGCGGAAGATCCACGGGACCAGTCCGCCCTGGGTGTCGGCGTGCTCGATGACCACCACCCCGCCGGGCCGCAGCAGCCGCGCGGCGACCTTCTCGATCCCCCTGATGGTGTCCAGGCCGTCCTCGCCGGAGAACAGCGCCAGCTCCGGGTCGTGGTCCCGGGCCTCCGGGGCGACGTACTCCCACTCGGTCAGCGGGATGTACGGGGGGTTGCTGATCACCAGGTCGAAGCGGCCGTTCAGCTCCGGCTGGTCGGCGAAGGCCTTGGTGGCGTCGCCCTGGGTCAGGTTGATCCGGGAGGCGTCCGGGCTGGCGTCGACGTTCCGCCGGGCCCAGGCGTAGGCCTGGTCGGACAGCTCGACCGCGTGCACCCTGCTCCGCGGCACCTCCTGGGCGAGCGCCAGCGCGATCGCGCCGGAACCCGTGCACAGGTCCACCACCAGCGGCTCGGCCACGTCCATGGAGCGCAGGGCGTCTATGGCCCAACCGACCACCGACTCGGTCTCCGGACGCGGCACGAACACCCCGGGCCCCACCTGGAGCTCCAGGTAGCGGAAGAAGGCCCGGCCGGTGATGTGCTGCAGCGGTTCGCGGGCCTCCCGCCGGGAGATGACCTCCCAGTAGCGGGCGTCGAACTCGGAGTCGGCGACGGTGTGCAGTTCCCCGCGCTTGACCTCGTGGACGTACGCGGCCAGCTCCTCCGCGTCGAAGCGCGGCGAAGGCACGCCTGCGGCAGCCAACCGCTGGGTGGCCTGGGCCACCTCGGCGAGCAGCAGGTTCACTGCGTACCTCCTCGGATCCGGGATCGGGATGTCGTCAGTTGTTCTGGGCTGCGGCTTCGAGACGCGCGGCGGCGTCGGCGTCGACCGCCGACTGGATGATCGGGTCCAGCTCGCCGCCGAGCACCTGGTCCAGGTTGTACGCCTTGAAGCCGGTCCGGTGGTCCGAGATCCGGTTCTCCGGGAAGTTGTAGGTGCGGATCCGCTCCGAGCGGTCCACGCTGCGGACCTGGCTGCGACGGGCGTCGCTGGCCTCCTGGTCGGCCTCCTCCTGGGCGGCCGCGAGGATGCGCGAGCGCAGGATCCGCATCGCCTGCTCCTTGTTCTGGAGCTGGCTCTTCTGATTCTGGCAGGAGGAGACGATGCCGGTGGGGAGGTGGGTGATCCGGACCGCCGAGTCGGTGGTGTTGACCGACTGGCCGCCGGGACCCGAGGAGCGGTAGACGTCGATCCGCAGGTCGTTGGCGTTGATCTCGATCTCCACCTCCTCGGCCTCCGGGGTGACCAGCACGCCGGCGGCGGAGGTGTGGATCCGGCCCTGCGACTCGGTCGCGGGCACCCGCTGCACCCGGTGCACGCCGCCCTCGTACTTCAGCCGCGCCCAGACGCCCTGGCCGGGCTCGGCGGCGCCACGGGCCTTGACCGAGACCTGGACGTCCTTGTAGCCGCCGAGGTCGGACTCGTTGGCGTCGATGATCTCGGTCTTCCAGCCGACCTTCTCGGCGTAGCGGAGGTACATCCGCAGCAGGTCCCCGGCGAACAGCGCCGACTCCTCGCCGCCCTCCCCCGCCTTGACCTCAAGGATCACGTCCTTGTCGTCGTTGGGGTCGCGCGGGACCAGCAGCAGCCGCAGGTCCTCGGTCAGTTCGTCGCGCCGCTGCTCCAACGACTTGATCTCGGCGTAGAAGTCCGGGTCGTCGGCGGCCAGCTCGCGGGCGGTCTCGATGTCCTCGCCGGTCTGCCGCCAGGCGCGGTAGGCGGCGGTGATCGGGGTCAGCTCGGCGTAGCGCTTGGACAGCCTGCGCGCCTCGCCCTGGTCCGCGTGGACCGCCGGATCCGCCAGCCGCTCCTCGAGAACCGCGTGCTCGCTCAGGAGCTCCTCGACTGCCTCGAACATGGGGCTGTGCCTTCTTCCGACATACGTGGGGGTGCAAACAGGGGCGGGCGATCAGGACCGGTGCGGATGGGACCACAGCGGGGCAACGCGAACGGCGCCGACCGGATGCGTCCCGACTGTCTTTGGAAAAGTGCAGAAGGGAACGCGCCCGACCGGCGCCGAAAGGTCGCTAGCCCTGCTTGTGGCTGGCGGCGTGCTGCTTGCCGAAGCGGGCCTCGAAGCGGGCGACACGGCCACCGGTGTCCATGATCTTCTGCTTGCCGGTGTAGAAGGGGTGGCAGTTCGAGCAGATTTCGGCGCGCATGACGCCGGAGGGCTCGGTGCTGCGCGTGGTGAACTCGTTGCCACAGGTGCAGGTGACCTGGGTGACCACGTAGGTCGGGTGGATCTCGGGCTTCAAGGGGTGCTCCTAGGTTCGGGAGGGCTCCGGGTCGGACGGCGGGTTGCCGTTCGTGAACCGGGACCGACGTACCAGTCTGCCAGCACTGGCCGCATCTCCCCAAACCGGGAACGGGCTGCGAATATTCCGACGTGTACACGCCCAGCTTCGGCCCGAGCGGGGCTAGCGGCGCGCGGTGGCCGGCGCGTCCGGCGTGACGCCCGGCGCCAGGGCGGAGGACCCGCTCACGGCCCCGTTCGAGGGTGCGGCGGAGGTACTGGCCGGGGCCGGGCCGGCGGCGCCGGAGGCGGCCGCCGAGGGGCTTCCGGAGGCGGTCACCGCGGTCGAGTCGGCCGGGTTGGCGAGCTGCAGGGCCAGCACCGAGGCCGGGATCGGCTGCCCGTTGCGCAGCGCCGTCCACAGCGCGGTGGCCTGCGGCTCCCGCGCCACCAGCCGGTTGGGGTCGCTCGGCGCCGGCGTGTTGGGCATGGTCACCGAGGTGATGTCGTCGGCGTGGATGCCCGTCAGCCCGTTGGCGAAGGAGATCAGCGAGGCCACCGAGCCGAGGTCGCTGTCGGTGGTCAGCGCGCTGGTCGCGGTGTCGGCCAGGTCGTACAGCCGGGCCGGGTCGCCGAGCAGGTCGAGCCCCTCGGCCTGGGTCAGCATCGACCTGACCATCTGCTGCTGCAGCTCGATCCGGCCCAGGTCGCTGCCGTCCCCCACGCCGTGCCGGGTCCGGACGAAGGCGAGGGCCTGGTCGCCGTCGAGGTGGTGGGTGCCGGCCGCGAGGTGCAGTCCGCTCAGGTTGTCGTCGATCGGCACGGTGGTGGTCACGGTCACCCCGCCCAGGGCGTCGATCAGCCTGGCGAAGCCGACGAAGTCGACCTCGATGAAGTGGTCCATCCGCAGGCCGGTCATCGACTCGACCGTCTTCACCGCACAGACCGGCCCGCCGACCTCGTAGGCGGTGTTGAACATCACCCCGTCCACGGCCGGCAGCTCGACCCCGGCCGCGGTGCCGGAGCCGTTGCCGGTACTGGTGCAGGAGGGCCGACTGACCAGGGTGTCCCGGGGGATGCTGACCACGTCCGCCGCGGTGTGCCGCTCGTTGACGTGGACGATCATCGCGGTGTCGGAGCGCGCCGTGCCGTCGGTGGGCCCCCCGGCCAGCTGCCCGTTGGCCCCGGAGCGCGAGTCGGAACCCAGCACCAGGATGTCCAGCGCACCGTTGCCGGAGGCCGAGGGGCGGTCGCTGCCGAGCGCCCCGGAGATGTCCACGGTCCGCAGGTTGCGGCTGAGCTTCCAGTAGAGGAGCCCGCCGCCGACGGCCGCCAGCAGCACCAGCCCGCCGGTGGCCCAGGCCAGGCCGAGCAGCAGCCGGCGCCGCCGACCGCGCGGCGGCCGCTCCGGCTCGGGGGTCGGCCCGGGCGCCGACTCGTGCGGTGACTCGTCGTTCATCGCGCTCCCGTCCGTACCTGGCTGGGCCGTTCTGTGCATTCTCGTACGCCCCCGGACGCGCCGCAGCCCCGGACCGAGGCGGTCCGGGGCTGCGGCGGTGCCGGTCGGGGCAGGGTCAGTCGCCCTGGCCCGGCGTCGTCTTGGCGATCTGCATCAGGAACTCGGCGTTGCTGGAGGTCTTCTTCATCTTGTCCACCAGCAGCTCGATGGCCTGCTGCGAGTCGAGCGCGTGCAGCACCCGGCGGAGCTTCCAGACGATCGAGAGCTCCTCGGCGCCGAGCAGGATCTCCTCCTTGCGGGTGCTGGACGCGTCGACGTCCACCGCCGGGAAGATCCGCTTGTCCGCGAGCTTCCGGTCGAGCTTGAGCTCCATGTTGCCGGTGCCCTTGAACTCCTCGAAGATCACGTCGTCCATCCGCGAGCCGGTGTCGACCAGCGCGGTGGCGATGATGGTCAGCGAGCCGCCGTTCTCGATGTTGCGCGCCGCACCGAAGAACTTCTTCGGCGGGTAGAGCGCGGTCGAGTCGACACCACCGGACAGGATCCGTCCGGAGGTCGGGGCCGCCAGGTTGTAGGCGCGGCCCAGACGGGTGATCGAGTCGAGCAGCACGACCACGTCGTGGCCCAGCTCCACCAGCCGCTTGGCGCGCTCGATGGCGAGCTCGGCGACGGTGGTGTGGTCCTCGGCCGGACGGTCGAAGGTCGAGGAGATGACCTCGCCCTTGACCGAGCGCTGCATGTCGGTGACCTCTTCCGGACGCTCGTCGACCAGGACGACCATCAGGTGGCACTCGGGGTTGTTGTGGGTGATCGCGTTGGCGATCGCCTGCATGATCATCGTCTTGCCGGTCTTCGGCTGGGCGACGATCAGACCGCGCTGGCCCTTGCCGATCGGCGTCACCAGGTCGATGATCCGGGTCGTGATGACCCCCGGATCGGTCTCCAGGCGCAGCCGCTCCTGCGGGTACAGCGGGGTGAGCTTGTTGAACTCCGGACGGTTGCGGCCCGAGTCGGGCTCGCTGCCGTTCACCGAGTCCAGCCGGACCAGCGCGTTGAACTTCTCGCGGCGCTCGCCGTCCTTGGGCTGGCGCACGGCGCCGGTGATCGCGTCGCCCTTGCGCAGGCCGTTCTTGCGCACCTGGGCCAGCGAGACATAGACGTCGTTCGGGCCGGACAGGTAGCCGGAGGTCCGGACAAAGGCGTAGTTGTCCAGGATGTCCAGGATGCCGGCCACCGGGATCAGCACGTCGTCGTCGTTGACCTGCTGCTCGACCGGGGCGTCGAAGCCGTCCCGGCGGTTGCGGCGGTTGCGGTCGCGGTAGCGTCCGCGGCGACGGCCGCCGAACTCGTCGTCGTCCTGGTAGCCGCCCTGGTTGCCCTGACCCTGCTGGCCCTGGCCCTGCTGGCCCTGGCCCTGCTGGCTCTGGCCGGCGTTCTGGCCCTGGCGGCCCTGGTTGCCCTGGCCGTCCTGGGTCTGGTTGCCGCGGTCGCGGTCCCGGCGGTTGCGCCGCTCACCGCGCTCGCTGCGCTCGGGACGGTCGCTGCCGGCGCCGCGCTCGCGGCGGGTGTCACCGTCCGTCTCGGTGGCGACGGCGGTGGAGGCGGCGGCGGCGTTGCCGGCGTCCTGGCCGCGGTCGCGGCGGTCACGCCGCTCACGGCGGCCCTCACGGCCCTCCGCACCGTCGGTGCGGGGCTGCTCCTGGGCCGGGCGCTCGCGCACCTCGGTGGCGACCGAGGCCTCGGCCGGGGCGGCCACCGGCGCGGCCTGGGCGGCCTCCGGGGCCGCGGTGGCGCTGAGCGAGGTCGCCGGGGCGGTGGCGCGGCGGCTACGGCGCGGGGCCCGCTCCGCAGCCGCGGCATCGCCCGCGACCTGGACCGGGATGTCGATCTGCTGCTGCTCGACGGCGCGCGACCGAGCGGCGCGGCGAACCGGAGCGGCCTCGGCGGGTGCCTCGGCGGCGGTGGCCGCAGCGGGCGCGGGCTGCTCGGCGACGGGCGCGGCAGCGGTCTTGGCAGCGCGCGGAGCACGCTTGGCGGGCGCCTCGGTAGCGGCCAGCAGCGGGTCGCCACCGCTCTTCGCCTTGATGGCGTCGATCAGGTCGCCCTTGCGCATCCGGCCTGTGCCGCTGATGCCAAGGCCGGTAGCGAGCTGCTGCAGCTCTGCGAGCACCATGGCGTTGAGCCCGGTGCCCGTGGTCCGACGGCGCTTCGGCGCAGAGGCCGTGTTTGCGTCCGACGCATCAGCGTCCGGGCGCGCGCCCATCAGATCGGTGGTGTCGCTCACGAAGGGTCCTTCCCTGGAGCGGACGTCGGCCTGTCTGGCTCGGCGACCGGTTGTGCTGTCCGTTCCTGCGTTCGTTGGTGCAGAAACGGGGCGGTGGTCCGCCGGATGGCGGTCATACGAAAGTGCGGTATCCCCTTGCGGTGTCCTGAGTGCTTACGCACACCGCTTTCCGGGCCCCGGTCGCGTGTCTGGTTTCCCCTCCCCGGACTGCAGTCTCGGCACGGGCTGTGCGTCACATGCGGGACTGAGGCACCGACACGGCTTCGGGATGCGATCACACTTGCGCAGGCAGGCTGCGTACGCGCTGTGGCTGGCTCCCGGAGAATTGCTGTCCCGGAGCGGCAGCCCCACGGAAGCGGAGCGGACCAGGATCGGGACGCGGCGCACCGGGCCCCGCAGGGCACCTGGTGCAGACATGAGATTAACACTACTGGACCCAACAAACATTCCCCCACACTGTGTCGGTCAATCGTGTCCTGATCCTCACAGTTCGCACAACCCGGCCCTGTCGAAGCGGAAATGCGAAGTCCGCTCCTCCGTCGCGCCGCCCCGGCCGCCCCCGGCCGCCCTTCGGCCGCTCCGTGGTCAGGGGGCGAGCGGCAGCACCGCGGTGCCCTCCAGGTCCAGCCGCAGGCGGTGGGCGGCCCAGCCCTCGGCCGCCCCGGCGACCAGCTTCTCGGCCGTTGCCGGGTCCGTCAGCGCCAGCACCGTGGGTCCGGCGCCGGAGATCGCGGCGGCCACGCCGCGCGCCCGCAGCTCGGCGACCAGGGCCGCGCTGTGCGGCATCGCCGGCGAGCGGTAGTCCTGGTGCAGCCGGTCCTCGGTGGCCGGGAACAGCAGCTCGGGACGGCGGGTGACGGCCTCGACGAACAGCGCGGCACGGCCGACGTTGGCGGCGGCGTCGGCGTGCGGGACGGTGGCCGGCAGCAGCCCCCGCGCCACCTCGGTCAGCACCGGGTCGGCCGGGATGAAGACGACCGGGGCGATCAGCTCGGACGGGGTCAGGCTGACCGCCTGGGCGTCCTGGTCGCCGTGGTCCCCCTCGGTCCAGGCGATGGTGAAGCCGCCGAGCAGGCAGGCGGCGACATTGTCCGGGTGGCCCTCGATCTCCGAGGCCAGGGCCAGCAGCGCGGCATCGTCCAACTGCTCGGCGCCGCCGACGGTCACCGCGCGCGCGGCGACGATGCCGGCGCAGATCGCGGCGGAGGAGGAGCCCAGGCCGCGGCCGTGCGGAATCCGGTTGGCGCAGACCACTTCGAGGCCGCGGGGCTGGCCGCCCAGGCGGTCGAAGGCGGCGCGCATGGCGCGGACCACCAGGTGCCGCTCGTCGCGGGCCAGGCTGTCGGCGCCCTCACCGGCGATGTCGACATGCAGACCGGATTCGGCCACCCGCACCACGACGTCGTCGTAGAGCCCGAGCGCGAGGCCGAAGGAGTCGAACCCGGGGCCGAGGTTGGCGCTGGTCGCGGGGGTCCGGACGCGGGTGGCGGCGGCTCGGAAGGCGGGGCCGGGCATGTCGCTGCTGCTCCTGGGGGTCGGTGTCGATACGTCGGTAGGGCTGCATCGGTCGGGCAGTACGTCGGTCGCGCAGTAGGTATACCGGTCGCTACACCGGTGTGCCAGCTCCGGACCGGATCCTTGGGCCGACCGGGGCCCCGGCCGTCGGTCGCCCGACGGGCCGGGGCCCTTGTCCGTGCTCGTGGAGCGCTGCCCGCGCTCAGGCGAGGTTCAGCTGCTCCGCCGCAGCGGCGGCGTCGATCGGGACCACGGTGGGACGCGGCGCGCCGGCGACCGCCCAGTCCGGGTCCTTGAGCCCGTTGCCGGTGACCGTGCAGACGATCCGCTGCCCGGGGTCGACCAGGCCCTGCTCGGCGGCCTGCAGCAGGCCGGCCACGCTCGCGGCCGAGGCCGGCTCGACGAAGACGCCCTCCGAGGCCGCCAGCAGCCGGTAGGCGGACAGGATCTGACGGTCCGTGACCTTGTCGATCAGGCCGCCCGACTCGTCCCGGGCGGCGATCGCGAAGTCCCAGGAGGCCGGGTTGCCGATGCGGATCGCGGTGGCGATGGTCTGCGGCTGCAGCACCGGCGCACCGTCGACGATCGGTGCGGAGCCGGAGGCCTGGAAGCCCCACATCCGCGGCGTGCGCGAGCTGACGGCAGGAAGGATGCGGGGCGAAGCCCCTCCGTCAAGGGTGGCGGCGGGCGACGGGCGGGCGTACTCGCGGTAGCCCTTCCAGTAGGCGGTGATGTTGCCGGCGTTGCCGACCGGGAGCACGTGGATGTCCGGGGCGTCGCCGAGCACGTCCACGATCTCGAAGGCGGCGGTCTTCTGGCCCTCGATCCGGACCGGGTTGACCGAGTTGACCAGAGCGACCGGGTACTTGTCGGCGAGGTCGCGGGCCAGCGTCAGGCAGTCGTCGAAGTTGCCGTCGACCTGGAGGATCTTCGCGCCGTGGACCAGCGCCTGGCCCATCTTGCCGAGCGCGATCTTGCCCTGCGGCACCAGCACCGCGCAGACCATCCCGGCCCGCACCGCGTAGGCGGCGGCGGAGGCCGAGGTGTTGCCGGTAGAGGCGCAGATGACGGCCTGGGCGCCGTCCTCCTTGGCCTTGGAGATGGCCATCGTCATGCCGCGGTCCTTGAACGAGCCGGTCGGGTTGGCGCCCTCGACCTTGAGGTAGACCTCGCAGCCGGTGCGCTCGGAGAGCAACTGGGCGGGGACGAGCGGCGTGCCGCCCTCCAGCAGCGTGACGACCGGGGTCGCCGCGGTGACCGGGAGGCGGTCCCGGTACTCCTCGATCAGGCCCCGCCACTGGTGTGTACGGGGGCCACGGTCCTGGATGGTGGTGCTCATTGGGTTCATTCCCCTTCGACACGCATGACGCTGGCAACGCCGCGGACATTGTCCAGGCTGCGCAGTGCGGTCGACCGTCGCTGACAGCGCGGCGTCGGCGGCGCGGTGGGTGACGACGACAAGTGAGGCGTCGCCCTCCGCGACCTGTCTGGCGGACGGTCTCGATGGACACGTCGTGCTCGGCGAAGACGGTGGCGACCTGGGCCAGCACGCCCGCCTTGTCGGCCACGTCGAGGCTGACGTGGTAGCGGGTCACTACATCGCCCATGGGGTCGACGCGTGAGTCGGCGTACGCCGACTCGCCCGGTCGCCGTGGACGCCGGCCAGCTTGTTCCGGCAGACCGCGACCAGGTCGCCGAGCACCGCGCTGGCGGTCGGGCGCGCCGCCGGCGCCGGGTCCGTAGAACATCAGCTGCCCGGCCGCCTCGGCCTCGACGAAGACCGCGTTGTAGGCGCTCGCGCACACCGGCCAGCGGGTGGGTGAGCGGGATCATCGCCGGGTGCACCCGGGCGGTGACCGAGCCCGCCGTCGGCCGAGCGCTCGCAGATCGCCAGCAGCTTGACCACGCAGCCCATCGCCTTGGCGCTGGCGATGTCGGCGGCGGTGACCTCGGTGATGCCCTCGCGGTAGACGTCGGCGGCGGTGACCCGGGTGTGGAAGGCGAGCCCGGCCAGGATCGCGGCCTTGGCGGCGGCGTCGAAGCCCTCGACGTCGGCGGTCGGGTCGGCCTCGGCGTAGCCGAGCGCGGTGGCCTCGTCCAGCGCCTCGGCGTAGCCGGCGCCGGTGGAGTCCATCCGGTCGAGGATGAAGTTGGTGGTGCCGTTGACGATGCCGAGCACCCGGTTGACCTTGTCGCCGGCCAGCGACTCGCGCAGCGGGCGGAGCAGCGGGATCGCCCCGGCGACGGCGGCCTCGTAGTACAGGTCGACGCCGGCCGCGGCCGGCGGCGGCGTGCAGCGCCGCGCCGTCCTCGGCCGAGCAGCGCCTTGTTGGCGGTGACCACGGAGGCGCCGCTCTCGAAGGCGGCCGAGGATCAGCGTGCGGGCCGGCTCGATGCCGCCGATGACCTCGATCACGACGTCGATGTCGTCCGCGTTTGACCAGCGCGGTGGCGTCCGTGGTGAGCAGGGCTCGGGGTCGACCGGCGGTCGCGGGCCGGTTGGCGCGGCGCACCGCGATGCCGGCCAGCTCGACCGGGGCGCCGATCCGGGCGGCGAGGTCGGCCGCCTGCGTCGTCATGAGCCGAGCCACCTCGGAGCCGACGACCCCACAGCCGAGCAGCGCGACCTTGAGTGTGCGCATCGTCCGACTCCGCTCTACTGGTCCGCTGGTGCTTCAGGGCTGAATTCTGCTGAGCCGGTGCTGTGCATCGGCCCGGGGATCCCACCAGTCTCCGGGACGGAACGGTGAATCCTTCGGCCGTTCCAGACTCTGAGACGCAAATTTCGCTAGCCGATATCGAGCCGCAGCAGATCCTCCTCCGTCTCGCGGCGGACGATCACCCGCGCCGCGCCGTCCGAGACGGCGACCACCGGCGGCGCAGCGCGTGGTTGTAGTTGCTGGCCATCGACCGGCAGTACGCGCCGGTCGCGGCGACCGCGAGCAGGTCGCCGGGCGGCCAGGTCGGCGGGCAGCCAGCGCGTCCCTGACCACGATGTCGCCGGACTCGCAGTGCTTGCCGACGACCCGCGACGAGCATCGGCTCGGCGGTCGAGGCCCGGGAGACGAGCGCGCACGTGTACTCGGCGTCGTAGAGCGCGGTGCGGATGTTGTCGCTCATCCCGCCGTCGACGCGGACGTAGGTGCGCAGCCCGTCGAGCGTCCTTGACCGTGCCGACCTCGTACAGCGTGATGCCGGTGCGGGCCGGACGATGGCGCGGCCCGGCTCGACGGAGATCCGCGGCGGTGTGCAGCCCGGCCGCCGCGCACTCGCGGCGGACGATCTCGCGTCAGCCGCTTGGCGATCTCGGCGGGCGTCGCGCGGGTCGTCCTCGCTGGTGTAGGCGATGCCGAGGCCGCCGCCGAGGTCGATCTCGGGCAGCTCGACGCCGTGCTCGTCGCGGATCTCGGCGAGCAGGCCGACCACCCGGTGCGCGGCGACCTCGAAGCCGGCCGTGTCGAAGATCTGCGAGCCGATGTGCGAGTGCAGGCCGACCAGTTCGCAGCGCCGTCGCAGCGGTCAGCGCCCGGCGCACCGCCTCGGCGGCCAGCGCCGCCGGCGAGCGAGAAGCCGAACTTCTGGTCCTCGTGGGCGGTGGCGATGAACTCGTGCGTGTGCGCCTCGACCCCGACGGTGACCCGGATCAGCACCTGCTGCCGGACCCCGCGCCGCTCGGCGATCCACGGCCAGCCGGATCGATCTCGTCGAAGGAGTCGACGACCACGATCCGGCCGACGCCGGCCGTCGACCGCCTGCTCGAGCTCCGCCGTCGGACTTGTTGTTGCCGTGGAAGGCGATCCGCTCGGCCGGGAATCCCGGCCGTCAGCGCCACGGTGAGCTCGCCGCCGGTGCAGACGTCGAGGCTCAGGCCCTCCTCGCGCAGCCAGCGGACGATCGCGCGGGAGAGGAAGGCCTTGCCGGCGTAGTAGACGTCCGCGTCGGTGCCGAAGGCCTCGCGCCAGGCGCGGCAGCGCGAGCGGAAGTCCTCCTCGTCCAGGATGTAGGCGGGGGTGCCGAATTCCTCGGCGAGCGCCTGGACGTCGAGGCCGCCGACCCGGACGACGCCGCTGTCGGCGTCGCGGACGACCGTGCTCGGCCAGACCTTGGGGTCGAGCCGGTTCAGATCGGCGGGCGGAGCGGTGAAGTGCCCCTCCGGCATGACGTCGCCGTGGCGCGGACCTGCCGGGTGGGCGGAGCGGCTCATGTTCCTCGGTCTCCAGTGCCGGCCGAGCAGTCGGCCGAGTCGGTCAGGCCGGCCGAGAAGTCGGCCTGGTCGGTCGGTGTCGACCGAGGGGCGGGCGGCCGCGGGGACCGCCCGCCCCTCGGCGGATCACATACGCTCGGGGGCGGAAACGCCCAGCAGGGCCAGGCCGTTGGCGATGACCGTCCGGGTCGCCTCGGCCAGCCAGAGCCGGGCCCGGTTCAGCTCGGTGACCTCTTCGTCGCCCATCGGCAGGATTCGGCACTCGTCGTAGAACCGGTGGTAGTTGCCGGCCAGCTCGCTCCAGGTAGCGGGCGACACGGTGCGGCTCGCGCAGCTCGCCGGCCTTGGCGACCACGCGCGGGAACTCGCCGAGCTCGCCGAGCAGGTCGGACTCCCTCTCGTGTGCTGAGCAGCTCCGGGTCGAAGTCCTCGGCGGAGCCCTTGTCGATGCCGAGGTCGGCGGCGTTGCGGGACACGCCGGCACATCCGCGTGTGCGCGTACTGGACGTAGTAGACCGGGTTGTCGTTCGACGGTGCTGGTGAGCACGTCGATGTCGAGGGTGATGGTGGAGTCGGTGGAGGAGCGCGACAGCGTGTACCGGGCGGCGTCGACGCCGATCCACTCGACCACGTCGTCGATCGTGATGATGTTGCCGGCCCGCTTGGACATGCGGACCTCCTCGCCGTCCCGCAGCATCTTGACGAACTGGCCGATCAGCACCTCGATGTTGTGCGTCGGGGTCGTCGCCCGCGCACGCCGCGATGGCCTTGAGCCGGCCGACGTAGCCGTGGTGGTCGGCGCCGAGCATGTAGATCGCTGATCGTCGAAGCCGCGGTCGCGCTTGTTCAGGTAGTAGGCGGCGTCGGAGGCGAAGTAGGTGTTCTCCCCGTCGGCCTTGACCAGCACCCGGTCCTTGTCGTCGCCGAAGTCGGTGGTCCGCAGCCAGATCGCGCCGTCCAGCTCGAAGACGTGGCCCTGCGCCCGCAGCCGCTCGACGGCCTGCGTCCACCGCGCCCGACTCGTGCAGCGACTGCTCGGAGAACCAGACGTCGAAGTGGACGCCGAACTCCTCCATCGACTTCTGGATCTCGCCGACCATCAGCCGCAGGCCCTCGCTGCGGAACAGCTCCCGCTGCTCGGCCTCGGGCAGGTCGAGCATGCCCGCGTTCCCGGCCACGATCCGCTCGGCGATGTCGTCGATGTACTCGCCGACGTAACCGTCGTCGGGGACCGGCTGGCTCGTTGGCGGCGGCGTACAGCGAGCCGCCGAACTTGGTCGATCTGCACGCCGGCGTCGTTGATGTAGTACTCGGTGGACGACGTCGGCGCCGGCGGCCCGCAGGATCCGGCCGAGCGTGTCGCCGACCGCGGCCCAGCGGACGCCGCCGATGTGGATCGGGCCGGTCGGGTTGGCGGAGACGAACTCGAGGTTGATCCGCTGTCCGGCGAAGGCGTCGTTGTGCCCGTACACCGGTCCGGCGGCGACGATGCGTCCGGGCCAGCTCGCCCTGGGTGGCGGCGTCGAAGGTGACGTTGAGGAAGCCCGGCCCGGCGACGTCGACCTTGGCGACCCCGGGCAGCTCTGCGCAGGCGTGCGGCAACCAGCTCGGCCACCTCGCGCGGCGGCCGACCGGCCGCCTTCGCCAGCTGCAGGGCCACGTTGGTGGCGTAGTCGCCGTGGTCCCTGTTCTTCGGCCGCTCGACCGTGACCGTCTCCGGCACGGCGACACTGAGGTCGCCCGCCTCGACGACGGCACTGATCGCGGACTGGACTGCCTGGGAAAGCTCTGCGGGTGTCACAGGGGCAAGCGTAGGCGAGAGAGGGGGGCAGTCCGCCAACAGGTTTAGGTGCTGAGACGGGAGTGTCCGGCCGCTGGCGCAAGGTCGCCCCCGACCTGTTCGCCGAGAGCGGAACGCCGCTTGGTCCTCGGACCCGCCCTCAGCTCAGCCGACACCCTTCCAACTCACCCGACACCCTTCCGGGAGAGCGCCGCCAGCCGCCGCACCAGCGCGACCAGCGCCGCCGGCTCGAAGGGCTTGGCCAGGTAACCGTCCACCCCGACCGACTCGCCCTGCTGGAGCTCCTCCGGACTGCAGGCACTGATGATCGCGATCCGCAGATGGCCGGTGGCCGCACCGGCCCGCAGCAGCGCCGCCGTCCGCAGCCCGTCCAGCCGCGGCATCCGGACATCCAGGGTGACCACGTCCGGCCGGACCCGCTCGACGATCTCCAGGCACTCGGCACCGTCGGCGGCGGTCACGACCTCGAAACCCTCAAGTTCGAGGTTGACCTTGATCAGCTGGCGAACGACCTGGCTGTCATCGACAACCAGGACCCGCCCCGAGGCGCCCGGCACATTACTCAGGGTAGGCGCGCAGGTGACGCCTCGTCCGCCCTTTCCGCACTTCCACTCGACCGGACGACCGCGCCGCGCACAAAACCTGCGCGCGAGCACCCGCGCCGGACTGGTAGTGTTCTGCGTGTCGCAAGGCAGGCCCCCGTAGCTCAGGGGATAGAGCACCGCCCTCCGGAGGCGGGTGCGTAGGTTCGAATCCTACCGGGGGCACTCCGTGCATCCATCCGTGGTTCGCCACGATGGGCACGAGTGCCGTGATCGGGCGTGGACACTTTAGTGTCCACGCCCGTTTTGCATGCGCAAACGCCTGCCTGGGGGCGCGCGCCGATGGTCTGCGCCACCTCCAGTGCGACGGTGCGCTGGGCTTCGATGGTGGCGGCGCGGAGGGTGACCTGGAGGGTCAGGTCTTCGCGGGGGCGGCTGTAGGTGAGCTGGAGTTCGTAGGCGTCGAAGAGGCGGCGAGCTTCGGGGTCGGGCAGGCGGGAGACGTCCAGGGCGAGGTGGGGCAGGGCATCCAGGAGGGCTTGCACCTGGTAGGTGAAAGGCCTGGCGCGCTGGAACACCTCTTTCGAGCGTGCGGAGAGACCGTTGTAGTCCGCCTTGAGCGGGCTTGGCACGGGAATCGGTCCCGTCGCTGTCCCGTGGGTCCGGTTCTCGGCCAGGTGTCGCAGAAGCAGCTCGATGTCTGCCATACCGACCCGGTAGACGACCGGGTTGACCGGCATCGACTCGCCGAGTAGCTCCTCCATCCGTGGCACGCTCAGCTCCATCGCCCGGTGCCACATCCGTGCCGGGCCGAGCTCGGCGAAGCTCAGGTCCGGGTGCGCCGGCACCGCCTCGGCGAGCAGTCGGGTCACTTGGGGGTGGATACCCCGCTGGGAGTTGTGCACGAAGGCGAACTTCTTGAACTGGCCGCCCCGCTTCTCGATCGCCTTGGCCAGGTCACTCCTGAACTTCGCCCGTACCTTCGCCAGGTCGACGGTCTCAGGTGCATAGCAAGCGTAGAGAACACCGTCGCCAAGTCCCAACCCGTCGGCCCCCTCGTCTCCGAGGTTCCCCCAGGCTGCTACGCGGACGTAGTCTGAGCAGGACAGCTCCATGAGCTTGTGAAAAAGCTCCTCGAACTGGTTCCCATGACTCTCGGTGATCATCCAGCGCAGCCGTGCCTGCGCATACTGCCGCTGCTGCGGTAGCACTCCAGCCCCCCTCGCACCGTGCCACACGTAGGAGGCCTACGCTAGTGGGGACCCGATCGCCTGACCATCCCTATAGTCCGTGGACCACCGGTTTTCACACGTGCGAGTGAGACCCCGGTCATGGCGTGAACGACGCTCACGCCATTCTCACAGACCGGTGCACACCGCCCGCACCACGAGTGCGCCCGTTCCCCTGCGCACATGGATGGATGCAGAGAGCGCCCCGCCGGGGGCACTTGTGCGTCGGCACAGGTGCTGTTAGCAGGGCCCAAGGGCGTGGACAGGTTCCTGTCCGCGCCCTTCTTGCGTGCCGCCGACCGCTCCGGTGGAATCCTGGATTGATCCTCAAGTCCGGCTCCCGTGTGCTGAGATGTGTCCCGTCAGACGGAACTCTCACCTCGGGGGCGTGGAGTGCGGTTGGAGTTCGGGCAGCGGATGGGCCTGCCGGCGGCGCTGTCCGCGCTTCCGCTCGCCCCGCTCGCCTCCGACTACCGCGCCCTCGTGGCCCTGCAGCGCGACTGCGGGGTACGGCATGCGGGCGAGGCGCTGGTCCGGCGCGGGGGCAGGCTGCGGGTGCTCGACGGGCTGTTCGCCTCGGTCGGGCAGCGCGGCTGGCGGCGGGTGGACGCGGACGAGCTGCGCAGCCTGCAGGCCGAGCGGCCCTCCTGCGGCGGACTGCTGTCGCGGCTGGCGGAGATCGACGCGCGGGACGTCACCGCGCTGCGCCGGGTGGTGCTGTACCAGTTGCTGGAGCTGCTGCACGCCCGGCCGCCGGGCCCGGACGGCCGGACGGCGGCTCCGCCGGCCGCCGCGCTCGGCGTCGATGCGGGGGAATGCCGGGCGCTGGTCCGCGCGGCCGAGCTCCATCCCCGACTCTCCGCGGCGCAGCGTGCCGCCGTGGAGCTGCTGCCGGACGCCCGGCTGACCCGCGAACTCCGGCGCGCCGCCGAGCTGGCCCGGCCGCTCGCGCCGTTGGCCGGACACGATCACGAACTCGACCGGCTGGTGCGGGGCGTGGCGGACGACCTCAGCAGGACGGACCGGGAACTGCGGGCCGCCCGGCGCGCCGAGGCGGCCGGGGAGGAGGAGACGGCCCGCGCGCACTGCCTTCGGGCGGTACAGCTGTGCGCCGACGATCCCGGCTCGCTGCGCGGCCTCGTCCGGACCCACCGGCCCGCCGAACCGGACCCGGCCGCAGGTGCGGGCGCGGGCGCGGCTGCGGGCACACCTGCGGCTACGCTGCTGCCGGAACTCACCGGGGCGACGGTGCGGCTGACGTGGCCGGAGCTCGACGGCACGACGGAATGGCGGATCCTCCGGCTCACCCGTACGGAGGACGGCCCCGCCACCGTGTCCGAGCTGGGGCGGGTGCCCGGGAGCAGCGCGGTGGGCGGCGGCGACGCCGACAACGCCGCGGAGGATTCCCGGCCCCCACTCGGCCAGGAGGTCAGGTACGCCTCGCTGCCGCTCCGGGACGGGCTGTTGGCCGGGGCTCCGCGGGTGTCGCGCCCGCTGCTGGTCGCGCCGGAGGTCGCCGGTCTCACCCTCGCCGCCGGTCGTGGGCAAGTCGCCGCCGACTGGCTCCGGCCACCGGGGGCCGAGGCCGTGGTCGTGGTCCGCACCGGCCCGGACGGCCGCCGCGACACGCGTGTGGTCGGCGACCCCGGCGCCACCGGAGCGAACGCCTTCACCGCCCACGACCTGGCCGTCGGCGAGCACACCTTCCGGATCAGCTGCCGCTACCGCACCCCCTCGGGCCGCGACGTGGAGTCCGCCGGCGTCGAGGCCCGCTGCACGGTGGAGCGCTGGCCGGAGCCCGTACGCGAGCTCACGGCGACCCCGGACGACCGGCTCGGCGGCGTCCGCTTCAGCTGGACCGGCGGCGAGGATGCCGAGGTACGGCTGGTGGAGTGGCCGGACGCCGTCTCCGCTCCGGAGCCGGGCGGACTGCTCGCGTCCACCGCGCTCCCCGCGCCGCTGGCCTGGAGCCGCGCGCAGAACGACCCGGACGTGCTGCTGCCGCCACCGGGCGAACTGCTCCGGGTCAGCGCCGTCAGCGTCCTCGGCAACTGTGCGGTCATGGGGCCGGGCGTCAGCATCCGTGCCCTCGTTACGGTCACCGCGCTGCGGGCCGAGCGGCTCGGCCGCGACTCGGCCCGGGTGGTCTTCGAGTGGCCGACCGGAGCGGGGCTGGTGCGGGTGTGCTGGGAGCAGGACGGCGCTCGGCAGCAGCGTTCGGTCTCCCGCAGCGCCTATCTACGGGAGGGGCTGCGGCTCCCGGTCGGGCCCTCCCGCGTCCGGCTGACCGCCGGTACGGCCCACCCGGAGTCGGCCGATGTCACCACGGTCGTCCCTGCGGCCGCCGAGACCATGCTCCCCGCCGACATCGCCCTCTCCTACCGACTGGTGCCGCCTGCGCGGCTGTCCCTGCGGAAACGGTCGGTGACTGTGCAGATCGAACTCTCGGCCCCCAACAGCGGCAGCCCGGGGCCCGACTCGGACGCGGACGCCCCGGAGCTGCCGGAGTTCGTGCTCGTCGCCCGAACCCTCGACGGCCGGGGAACGGTAAGGCCGCGCCATCCCGCCGACGGCACCACCCTGCTGCGGCTGAGCGGCGCGCAGCTGCGACGTCCGAGCCGTGGGCACGAGATCCCGTTGGACGCCTGTCGCCGCCCCTACGCCGTCCGCGGCTTCCTGATCGGTGAGCAGGCAGCCGTGCGCCTCGAAGAACCCTCCCCCACGAGCCTGGTGGTGCGCTGACCATGACGACCGTCGTCTGCCCCTACTGCTTCGACCGCACATCCGCGCGGCGGTTGCCCTTCCGCTGCCTGATGCTGGCCACCGGGGTACGCGGATCGAAGCGCTGCGACGCCGAACGCGACGACACCTGGGCCGAGTTCATGGGGCCCGCGGTGCCGGCCTCGGCCCGGATGCGCGGGCCGGTGTTCGCGGGACCGCGCCGGCAGGTCGGACTGGGCTCCGCCGGCACCCGGACCGCCTGCCCCGGCTGCGGGGTGCCCACGACCGTACGGGTCTGCCCGGGCTGCCACAACGACCTCCCCAGTGACTACTGCGAACAGGACAGCCGGATCATCGCGTTGGTCGGCGCGAAGGCGTCGGGCAAGAGCACCTATGTCACCGTGCTCGTCAACGAACTGCGGCACCGGGTGGGCGCCGCCTATGACGCGTCCCTGGCTCCCATGGGCAGCGCGACCCAGCGTCGCGACCGGGAACTGGCGGAGGACCTCTACGACCGGCTGCGGCTGCCTGAGGCAACCCGTCCGGCCGCCCTGGGCTTCAACGACCCGCTGATCTACCGGCTCAGCCTGCCCGGTGCCCGGCACCCCGGAGCCGGCTGGCCGGGGAGCGGGCGTAAGGACGGAGGCAGCCGACATACCGCCCTCGTCTTCTTCGACGCCGCCGGCGAGGACCTGGGCAGTGCGGAGGCGATGGACCGCTACACCCAGTACCTGGGCGCGGCCGACGGCATCGTGCTGCTGGTCGATCCGCTCCAGCTCGGTTCGGTCCGCGACTCCCTCGCTCCCGGCGAGGGGCCGCCGCTGCCTGCGGCGGAGACCCCACCGGCCCAGATCGCCGCCGACCTGGCCGCCCAGCTGCGCGCCCACGGGCACGGTGACTCGCGCGGCCGGGTGCGCACCCCGATCGCTGTCGCAGTCACCAAGATCGACATGCTGTCCTCCCTGCTCGTCCCGCACTCCCCGCTGCTCCGCAGTGCTGCCCACCCCGGCGGCAGGCTCGACCGGGACGACCTCTCGGCCGTGCACGAGGAGGTCCGGGAGCTGCTGACGGGTTGGGACTCGGGGGCCCTGTACCGGCAGCTGGAGCGGGACTTCAGCCAACTGGGGCTGTTCGGGCTCTCCGCGCTGGGCGCCCCGCCACCCGCAGACGCCCCGGCCGACGCGCCCAAGTCGGGTCCCCAGCCGCTGCGGGTTGAGGACCCACTGCTGTGGCTGCTGGCCCTGCGCGGGCTGATCCCGGTCCAGGAGCAGCAGAGACGGCGGCCGCCGACGCGGCAGTCGCCGACGTCCCCACGGCAGGAGACGCTCCGATGAGCCTGACCCAGCTCCACTACACCTCGGCGCCGCCGGGCCCGGACGGCTCCGGCTTCCGCTTCACCGCCGTCAGCCCCGGGGTGCCGCAGTCGCTGCTGCGGGAGGTCGAGCAGGTCATCGGGTACGAGCCGCCCCGCGAGGCCCCGCCCCGGCCGACCGAGGCCGAACTCGCCGACTTTCCCACGGCTTTCAGCCACACCCGGCTCGCCGACGGCAGCCGGGTGCTGGTCCGCACGGTCTACACCGGTGCCGACTACAGCGGCAGGTGGGGCAACTTCTACGCGCACGCCGTCCATCTGCCCTCCGTCGCCGACCGCCTGCCCGGTGGCGCCCTGCCCATCACAGCCTGGGACTCCCCGCAGTGGAGCAGCAGTCCACCGGCCGGTGGCACTCCCCCGCCGCTGGAGCGATTCCGGCCGGCCGAGCCGCCGTTCTGGGTCGGCCTGGAGGGCTTCATCGCCGCCCGCGCGCGCTGGCTCGCGGGGCTCCTGGCCGACGTCCGGGCGCTGCACGAGGACGGCTCCGCAGCGCAGATCGTGATCGTGGAACGGAGCAGCGTCGACGTGGCCCGGTGGATCGCGCTGGCCGGCGCGGTACTGCCGAGCGAGAGCGCGCAGCAGCTCACCTTCACCACCTACACCCGGCGGCCGCAGCAGGCAGGCCAGCAGATCATCGGCATTCTGCCGGAGACCCGGCCGGTGCTGGCCGACGGCTCCGCCGCGCAGCGCTACCGCGTCCACGACTGCGCCGGACCGGCCCCCCGCGCCGCGCCACTCTCGGACGGGTCCGGGGCCGACCCCTGGGCCGGGATCTGCGCACGCATCATGCTCTCCGGGCGGATGGAGCTGTTCCGGGAGGTGGCGGCGCTGCCGTCGAGCAGCGGCCCCTTCGACACTGGTCGGCTGGCCGCCACCGCGCTCCGGGCCGGCCTGGCCCTCGGAGCGGCCGACCGGGGTTCCGCCTGCCAGTGGCTGCTGGCCCAGGCCGACCGGCTGGACGCGCCGACGCTGGGCGGGCTGCTGGCGGCGCTCTGCGCCCCCGGCGGCGACCGCGACCGGGACGAGTCGGCCGTGCTGGTCCGGCTCCACCAGGCGCTGGCCGACCGGCTCGAAGCCCCGGACCTCGAACCGCTCACCGCACTGATCCTCCGTCAGCTGGTGTGCACGCCGGGGACTCCGCTGCCGCCCTCGCTCTGCCGCACGCTCCCCCCGCAGCTGCGCGCCGAGCTGGCCGAGGAGCTGCGGGACGACCTCGCCCGAGCGCTGCGCGCTGCCGTCGCCACCGGCCCGGAGGCCGGCGGTCGCCCGCTGGTCCTGCTCGGCGTCGCCGAGCTGCTCGCGGTCGACTGCGCAGAGTTCCTCCCGGCAGTCGCGCGGCAGCTGTCGCTCGCCCTGCTCGCCGACCGGGCACCGGACACCCTCGCCGCCCCGGCCCTCGGGGCGGCCCTGGCGAACCGTCCCGAGCTGCACCGCGCGCTGCTGCTCCGGCTGGACGAGGCAGCCGCGGACGATCCCGCGACCGTGGCGCGCAGGCTGGCCGCCTCCGCCGTCCGCGTCGAGCTCCCCGCCGCGTGGCGGGACGACGTCCCGCATCTGGCCATGTGCCTGTCGACGGGGCCCCGAGGGGCAGCGGCCGAGGACCGGCCGACCTGCCTGCACACCCTGCTGCGGACGGTCCGGCCCACCCCGTTCGAGCAGCCGCTGGTCCTGCGCACCGCCATGGCCCTGGTCTGGGACCGCACCCTGCCGACCGTCGACGAGGCCCTGCAGTTGCTGGCCGAGACCGGTCCGGCGGTCCACCGCGCGGCCGGCACCTGGTCGCCGCTGGTGGAGGCGGCGCTGGCCGGCCCGGCCGCCGAGGACGCGTGGGCGCCCGTGCTCGCCGGACACCTGCTGACCGGGTTCGATGCCGAGCTCGGCGGCCGGCAGCGGGAGGCGTTGCGGCTGCTGCAGTTCGCCGGCGCGCTGGAGGACGGCAGTGCCGAACCCGGCTGGGTGGACCGGGTGCTGGCGCTGCGCCCGGCCACCGCGCCGTCCGGACCGGGCGGCGCCGACCCGATCGGGGACCGGGCCGGGGCGGCGCTCGCCCGGGCGCTGCTCGGCGGGCGGCACGGGGTCGGGGCGGACGGCGCGGAGCTGTCCCGGCTGGCGGGCAGCGGCGACCGCCTCCTGCTGACGGCCTATGCGGGCGCGGCGCGCTCCGACCGGCTGCGGGCCCGCCTGGCCGCCGAACCCGCCCTGGTCGCCGCCTGCTTCCTCGACTGGAACTCCTTCTCCGGCGCGGACCCGCTCTGGGACCGGGCCCGGGCCGAGCTCCTGGACACCGTGCTGCGCCGAGCGGTGCGCGCGCTGTCCGCGGCGGAGACGGAGGCCGTCGAGCTGCGGCTGGCCCGGAACGGCCCGCGCTGGGTCGAGTTGTTCCGGGAGTGGAACCGTCCGAGCGCGCTGAGCAGATTCGCCAAGCGTCTGGGCGGGCGCTCCGACCGCTCCACCGAACCCGTCCTCCGCTGGAACGATGTGGAGCCGCCACGCAGGGAGGGCGACCGATGAGCGATCTCCTGCGGGCAGCGCTGGCGCTGGTCCTCGTCGTGGCCATGCCCGTCTGCTTCGCCAACGCCCTCTGGAGGTTCCTCCGGCTGGCCCTGGTCGGCATCGGCCGGGCGCTGGGGCCCTCGCAACCGGTGAGCTCCGACCCCCGGGCCTACTGGGCCCGGCAGATGTGGCTGGACGCAGGCCGGGCGGCGCGGACGGGCCTGTGGGCCATCTGGATCACGCTGACCGTGGTGTGGCTGCGGGGCACCGTGAAGCGGCTGTTCGCCGGCCGCGGGTCGAACGGGCTCTGGGAGCCGGCCCCGTTTGCGCGCTTTCTGCGCCGGTGCCTCGCGCCGGGAACGGCGGTGGGAGCCGTCCTCGGCGCGCTGCTGGCCGGACTGCTGACCAGCGCGGTGCTGGCCGTGTTCGGGCTGCTGCTGGCCCTGGTCTGGCTGCTCGCGGCCGCCCTGGCGCTGGCTCTGCGCACGATCGAGCGGGTCTGGGAACTGCTGCGGGGCATCCGGATGAAGTGCCCGCACCCCGGCTGCTACCGCCCGGTCCGCCCGGCCGTACACCTCTGCCCCGACTGCGGTTCCGCCCACCGGTGGCTGCTCCCGGGGCAGTTGGGTGTGCTCTGGCAGGTCTGCCGGTGCGGTCGGCGGCTGCCCGCCACCCGGCTGCTCGGCCGGAGCAGGCTCGCCGCCCAGTGCCCGCACTGCGACCTCCCGCTGCCGGAGGCGGCCGGCACCGTCCCGGTGGTACACGTCCCGTTCGTCGGCGGCACCTCCTCGGGCAAGACGATGCTGATGGCGGCGACCGTCGCCGGACTGGAGTCCTGGGCGCAGCGGAGCGCGCTGACGGTCGACTTCGCCTCGCCGACCGATCGCCGGCACGCCGGGACGCTCGACCAGCAGCTGAGCCAGACGGGTTGGGCACACGCGACCACCGGCGGCCAGCCCCGGGCGTTCATGCTGACGGTCCGCTACCGGCGCCGACGGCGGCTGCTCTACCTGTACGACCCGATGGGCGAGTCACTGCGGGAGGCGGAGGTCGTCCGCGAGCAGCAGTACCTCGCCCATGCGGACGGGGTGGTCCTGGTCGTCGACGTCCTGGCCGATCCGGGCGTCCGCCGCTCCCTGGGCGGGGCCGACGCGGAGCGTGCAGACTCGGCCCGACCGGCCGCCCAGGGGCCGGTGGAGACCTATGCGCGACTGACCGGTGAGTTGGCGGCACTCACCGGACGCCGGACCCGGCTGCCGGTCGCGGTGGTGGTCACCAAGCGCGACGTGCTCGACCGGCTCGGCGCACTGCCGGTGCCCGGGGCGCGCGTCGACGACTGGCTGGGGACCGAGCGGATCGGTCTCGGCGGGCTGGTCCGCGGGCTGCGGCACGACTTCGGCGGCGACCGGTACTGGGCCGTGAGCGCCCGTGCGGCCACCGGGGCCGGGGCTCTGGAAAGCGAGCAGCGGCGGGCCGCCGAGGCCGTACTGTGGCTGCTGGCCCGTTCCGGGCTGCGCACCGGCTCCCTCGTCGCGGGCCCGTCGCCGGTCTCCGTGCCACGCCCGCGGGGAAGCGCCACGCGTGACCGGACCACCAGTCAGTGATCGTCAGGGGGAGAACCCGTCATGGCAACCGCTCCACCGCATGTCGTGCGCCAACGGCACCTGGTGCAGGCACTGTTCGTCGTCTCCGTGCTGATTGTGGCGGCATTGGCCGGCTGGCTCTTCGCGCAGTGACCGCGGTTCACCCGAAGGAAGAATCCAGGAAGACCGCAGGAAGAACGAAGGAGATGGAGTGAACGACATTCCCGGCGGGCCGATGGCCAATCGGCCGGTCCACTTTTTCTGGCTGCTCGACACCTCGTACTCCATGCAGGGTGAAAAGATCGGGCAGCTCAACTACGCGATCCGGGAGGCGCTCCCGGAGATGCGGTCGGTGGCCCACGACAACCCGGCCGCCCAACTGCTGCTGCGCACCCTCACCTTCTCCACCACCGCGCAGTGGCTCCATCGCGATCCGGTCCCGATCGACGACTTCACCTGGCAGAACGTGGAACCGGACGGGCTCACCAACCTGGGCGAGGCGCTGACGCTGGTGGCCCGGGAGTTGCAGGTCCCGCCGATGCCGGAACGGGCGCTCAAGCCGGTGCTGGCCCTGGTCTCGGACGGGGTTCCCACCGACGACTGGCGCGTCGGGCTCAAGGCCCTCGACGCCACCTCCTGGGGCCGGAAGGCGGTCCGCGTCGCCATCGCCATCGGGGAGCAGGCCGATCGCAGCGTCCTCCAGGAGTTCCTGGCCAACCCCGAGCTCCAGCCGTTGGATGCGAACAGCCCGAAGCAGCTCGCCGCGGCCATCCGCTGGGCCTCCACCGCAGCAGTGAAGGCCGCGTCGCAGCCGATGGCGGTCCCCGCCGACGCGCTGACCAAGCCGCAGCCGTACGCACCGCCAGTACTGGACGACGACGATGACGACGTCTGGTGAGCAGGTCGCACTGGGAGGTGCTCACCGAGAGCGTCCAGGGCGTCAACAAGCGGTGCAACCAGGACTGGTGCGCTGCCGACGGCGACGGCAGCGCGGAGGCTCCGCTGATCCTGGCAGTGGCCGACGGGCACGGTTCCGCGGCGCATGCGCGGAGTGACGTGGGATCGCGGCTGGCGGTGGACCGGTTCACCGCACTCGCCCGCGAGCTTCTCGGCTTCGCCGGGGGCCTGGACGCACACGACCCGCACCGGCTGCGCAAGGTGATGAGCTACGCCCAGCACGACCTGCCCCGCCGCCTCGCCGCGAGCTGGCGGGACGGTGCGCTGGGCCACTGGGGCCGCCACCCGGACCCGGCCGCGGTCGCCCCCACCGACGCGGAGAAGCTGCTGCTGTACGGGACGACGCTGATCGGCGCGGTGCTCACCCCGCAGCTCTTCGCGGCCTGGCAGCTCGGCGACGGCGATCTCACCGTGGTCGAGGCCGACGGGACCGTCACCAGGCCGCTGGCCTCGACCGAGGCCGACCTCGGGGACGAGACGGAGTCGCTGTGCACGCCCGGGGCCTGGCGGCTGGTGCGGGTGCACTGGGCGCCGCTGTTCGACCCCGAGCGCGCTCCCCGACTGGTCTCGCTCTCCACCGACGGCCTGTCCAAGAGCTTCGCCTCC
This sequence comes from uncultured Actinomycetota bacterium, assembly GCA_963743515.1. GTDB lineage: Bacteria > Actinomycetota > Actinomycetes > Streptomycetales > Streptomycetaceae > Streptacidiphilus. The sequence goes on along the minus strand of CAVUQN010000013.1, from coordinate 30,280 downwards.
CCGGCCGGCTTCGTCGAGTTCATCGGCGGACTCGACCAACGGCTCCAGGACGAGGGACCACAGCGAGTAGGAGCGGCCCTCCCCGGCTGGCTGGCCGAGGCGGCGAAGTACTCCGGCGACGACACCACCCTCGCCGCAGGGCTGCGGACGCAGCACCACGCCGCACCCCGTGCGGTGAACCGACAGGAAAGGACGGACCCCGCAGCATGACCGGCATGCTCGAGAACGGCACCCGACTCACCACCGACGACGGCGAGTCCATCCAGGTCAGCGGCTTCCTCGGAGCCGGTGGGCAGGGCGAGGTCTACCGGGTGACGACCCCGGCCGGAGAACGGGCCCTCAAGTGGTACTACCCGACCTGCGCCACCCCGGAGCAGGAGGAGATCGTCCGGGAACTCGTCGCCCGGGACTTCAACGACGACCGGTTCCTCTGGCCACGCGCCCATGTCGCGTCCGGTCCTGGCGAGTTCGGATACCTCATGGACATCCGGCCGGAGCGCTTCAAGGGGCTGCCCGCGCTCTTCCGCCGGCAGCTCCGGACCAGCACCAGGGCGCTGCTCACCGCCTGCCTGCACACCGTGGAGGCCTACCAGGCGCTGCACAAACGGGGCATCGCCTACCGGGACATCTCCTGGGGCAACATCTTCTTCGACCCGACCACCGGTGACATCCTGGTCTGCGACAACGACAACGCCGTGGTCGAGGGCGACGCCAGCGGCATCAGCGGCACGATGGAGTTCATGGCGCCGGAGCTGGTCCGCGGCGATCCCGGGGCCCGGCCCGGCACCCAGAGCGACCTGCATTCGCTGTCGGTGCTGCTGTTCATGCTCCTGATGAACCATCACCCGCTGAAGGGGAGGCGCGAACTGGCCATCCACTGCCTCGACGAGGCAGCCGAGCGAAGGCTCTACGGCAAGGACCCGCTCTTCGTGTTCGACCCGCAGAACGACTCCAACCGGCCCGATCCGGTCGAGCAGTCGACCGTCCTGCTCACCTGGGCCGCGACCCCGAAGAACTTGCGGGAGCTGTTCGTCCACGACTTCACCGTCGGACTGCGCGACGCCTCCGCGCGGGTCCGCGAGTCCCAGTGGCGCGACGCGCTCCGCGCCGCGATCGACGCGGTTATCGACTGCGCCGCCTGCGGTCGCCAGAACGCAACCGACCCGACCGAGCACACCCCCGGCGTCTGCTGGTCCTGCCAGAGCACGCTGGTGCTGCCGCCACGGCTGATCGTCACCACGCCGCCGCCGCGCTCGGAGCGGCACATCCGGCTGCGCCGCGCGGCCCGGCTGCACGAGCACCACCTCGATCCGGAGCCGGTCCGGCACGACTACAGCGATGCGACGCTCGTCGCAGAACTGGTCGAGAACCCGAGCAGGCCAGGCAAGTTCGGGCTGCTGAACCGCTCCGGCGCCACCTGGACCGGAATCCGTTCCGACGGGACGGGCCAGCAGATCGCACCGGGCCAGACCGTACCGCTCCGGGCCGGCCTGGAACTCGAACTGGGAGGCGCGCAGGCAGCCGTCCAAGCGCAGTGAACGGCGTCCGGGCGCAGTGAACGGAGTCGGGGCGGAGAGGACGGCGGACGTCAGAAGCCGAGCACATGCCCCAGCTTCTCGGCGAGCTCCAGTCCTCCACCGCCCACCGTCAGCCCGAGCGAGATGGTCTCCAGCGCCTGCCTGATCCGGCCCCGGTCGGCCGGGCGCTGCTCCTGCTGGGCGCTGACCAGCTCGCCCTGCACGATCCGGGCCTCTTCGGCGAGCTGCGGGTTCTCGGTGCGCAGCCGCAGCACCAGGTCCGCGGCGAGGCGCAGCGCCTGGGCCTCGCCGGCCGACTGGTTGATCTCGATCCGGCCGTGGTCGCCGAAGTTGCCCGGGCCGGAGATCTCGCCGTGGAAGTTGTAGGTACTCACGCCTGCTCCTCGATTGTCTGTGCTTCCGCTGCCTCGGGGACGTCCGCCGACGCCCTACTGGCCGCCCTGCTGGCCGCCGGCCCCCTGGGCCTGCTGTCCGTAGTTGACCTGGCCGTTGTTCCCGAAGTTGCTGGGTCCGTTGATGTCACCGGAGATGTTGTACGTCTGGGTGTTGATGACCTGCTGCGCCTTGTCGAAGGACCCGGTGTCGACGTTGTGCGCCTCCAGGAACCGCTCGGTGGCGATCAGCACCCCCTGCTGCAGCCGCTGCAGGTAGTCCTGGGCGTCGGTACGGTCCGAATGCCCCATCGACTGCGCGTCGGCGAAGCGTTCCCGCAGGCTGTCCTTGGCTCCGTAGTCGAAGGCGAGATGGTGCTCGGAGATCTCCCGGCGGACCCTCCTGAGCTCCGCCACCCGCCTCCTGCCTGCCGAACTGCGGCGCCAGTTGCGTCGGGCGGCGCCGCGGAGCTGCGGCCAGGTGGCGGCCGTGGCGTGGCGGGCGAGGGCCAGCCAGCGTTCGAAGCGGGCCAGCGGCAGCCGGTCGACCCGGCTGAAGCGGTCGCCCAACGGCGCTATCACATAGGCGGCGACCTCCCAGCTCAGGCTGGGACGGTAGAGCCGGGCCCGCAGGTGCATCGAGACAATGACCCGGCCGCCGTCACTGACCCGCTCAAGGCTGAGATAGGTCTGCATCCCGGCCCCCGGCTGCTCCAGCCCGGCCTGGACCAGCTGGTTGGCGATCCGGCCCAGCGGACGGCCCAGCGGATCGGGCAGCAGCTCCGGTCCGAGGTAGGGGACATTGGTACCGAGGACATAGAGCCGGTTCCTGGCGCGCAGCCCGTCGAGGCCGGCGATGGACTCCATCTCCCGGGCCACGAAAGTGTGCAGGTCGACGGCGTCGAAGGGCTTGATCGTCAGTTTGCCGCCGCTCGGGGAGTCGGCCGGCCGGCTGACGTCGATGGGCTGCCAGACCACCTCCTTAATCTTGTTGCCGCTGCCGACGAACGGGTTGCTCTGCCAGGCACCCGCCGTGTATGGCAGGACATTGGCGCGCCGCAGTTCGCGCAGCCGTGCCTCCACCGCCGGATCGACCGCCGGTGCGAGCTCCTCGGCCCTGGCACCGGCCCGGTAGACGGCCCCCGCGGCGGCCCACGCCTGGCGCTCGGCCCGGTGGATCAGCAGCCAGGCCGCGACCAGCGCAGGCGGGACCACGGACAGCCCCGCCGCGGCGACTCCTCCCGCTCCGTCGCCGAGCCCGGAGATCCCCACCAGCAGTCCCAGCAGCAGCACCCCGGACAGCCGGCCCAGCAGCCGGTCCAGCGCGTTCCGCCGGTCTACCGCAGCCCGCGCATGTCGTACCAGAGCGATCAGATTGACCCCGAGCGGAAGCCCGAGTGCGGTCAACCCGTCCCCCGTGAAGTCCTGGTCGACGGTACGGGCGAAGCCCTCGTCGAGGTGCGCCGAGGCGCAGAGCCGACGCGTCACCGCGTCCTGGTGCAACTTCGGCAACGACGGCAACTGTCTGCCCGCCATCCGCTCCCCTCCCCCGTTCCCCTGAGACCGCCCAGCCTAGAGAACCCGACGGCTCCCTGTCCCGGACAGCCGACAGTCGACGCGGGGACCCGGGTCCGGGCCGCGGAGTGGCGCGGGCGGCCCGGGGCGGGGAGGGTGACCGAGGGGGACAGAGTCCGACCCGGGCCCCGCCCGCGGTCCACCAATGCTCGGAGGCAATGAATGCCTGTCGTCACCACTCCCTACGCACCCGGCACCCCGTGCTGGGTCGACCTCATGGTTCCGGACCAGCAGGCCGCCCTGGACTTCTACCGGGACCTCTTCGGCTGGCAGGGCGAGCTCGGCCCGGAGGAGTTCGGCGGCTACGCCGTGTGCACGCTGCTGGGCAAGCCGGTCGCGGGGATCATGAAGGCCATGTCGATGGACGGCAACCCGCTGCCGCCACCCAGTTGGACCACCTACTTCTCGGTCCGCGACGCGACCGCGACCCAGGAGGCCGTGTCCGCCAACGGCGGCAAGGTGCTGGCGCCCGCGATGACTGTCGGCGAACTGGGTCGGATGCTGGTCGCGCTGGACCCGCAGGGGGCGGCCTTCGGGGCCTGGGAGCCGCTGCAGTTCCACGGCGCCGAGATCGTGAACGAGCCCGGCGCCCTGGTCTGGAGCCAGCTCAACACCTCGGACCCGGCCGGGGCGGCGGCCTTCTACGCCGCGGTGGCCGGGCTGAAGGCCGCGCCGATACCCGAGCTGCCGGAGTTCACCGGGTTCCAGGTGAACGGGCGCACCATCGGCGGCCTGCAGAGCCTGGAGAACTTCGAGGCCGGGACTCCCCCGCACTGGATGACCAACTTCGCCGTGGACGACGTCGACTCGACCGTCGACGCACTGGTCCGGGCACGCGGAACGGTGCTGGTGCCGCCCTTCGACATGGACAAGGTCGGCCGGATGGCGGTCGTCCAGGACCCGCAGGGAGCCGCCTTCGCCATCGTCGCCACCACACCGCCCGCCCTGCCCTGAGCCACGTGGACGTGGGAGAACGCGTCGGCCCGGCCGGTGGGTACCGGCCGGGCCGACGCGTGCGACCGGCAGCCGACGACCGCTACGGGCGCGGGATGTTGCGGAGGTTGCTGCGGGCCAGGTCGACCATCCGGCCGACGCCGCCGTCCAGCACCATCTTGGCGCCCGCCAGCGCGAATCCGCCGATCTGCTGGGCGGTGATGTGCGGCGGGATCGACAGCGCGGCGGGGTCGGTGACCACGTCGAGGACGACCGGGCCCGGGTGGTCCAGCGCCTCGCGGACCGCCTTCCGCAGCTCCCCCGGGTCCTCGACCCGGATCCCGTGCGCCCCGGCGGCGTTGGCGATGGCCGCGTAGTCCGTGTGCTGGTAGCGGGTGGCGTGCGGGGGCAGCCCGTCGACCATCATCTCCAGGTCGATCATGCCCAGCGCGGAGTTGTTGAACACCACGACCTTGACCGGCAGTTGCCGCTGGACCAGGGTCAACAGGTCGCCCATCAGCATGGAGAAGCCGCCGTCGCCCGACATGGATACCACCTCGCGTCCCGGGCAGGCGAGTTGGGCGCCGAGGGCCATCGGCATCGCATTGGCCATCGAGCCGTGGGTGAAGGAGCCGATCACCCGGCGGCGGCCGTTGGGGCTGAGGTAGCGGGCGGCCCAGACATTGCACATGCCGGTGTCGACGGTGAACACGGCGTCCGCGGACGCCTCCTCGTCGAGGACCGCTGCGACGTACTCGGGGTGGATCGGCCGGTGCTTCTCCACCTTCCGGGTGTACGCGCCGACCACGCCCTCCAGCGCGTCCGCGTGCTTCCTCAGCATCCGGTCGAGGAAGCGGCGGTCGGTCTTGGCGGCCACCCTGGGGGTGAGCCCGCGCAGGGTCTCGCCGACGTCCCCCCAGACCCCGAGGTCCAGCCGGGAGCGCCGGCCCAGGTGCTCCGGCCGGACGTCGACCTGCACGATCTTGACGTCGGTGGGCAGGAACGCGTTGTACGGGAAGTCCGTCCCCAGCAGCACCAGCAGGTCGGCCTCGTGGGTGGCCTCGTAGGCGGCGCCGTAGCCGAGCAGTCCGGACATGCCGACGTCGTAGGGGTTGTCGTACTGGATCCACTCCTTGCCCCGCAGCGCGTGGCCGACCGGGGCCTTCACCCTTTCGGCGAAGGCCATCACCTCGGCGTGCGCGCCGGCCGTCCCGCTGCCGCAGAACAGGGTGATCTTCTCCGCCTCGTCGACCATGCGGGCGAACTCGGCCAGCTCGGCCTCGCCCGGCCGGACGGTCGGCCGACGGTCCGGCAGCGACAGCCGGACCTGGCCGGCGACCGCCTCCTGCCCGGCCACGTCGCCCGGCAGGCTGATCACCGCCACCCCCGACTGGCCGAGCGCGTGCTGGATCGCGGTCTGCAGCACCCTCGGCATCTGCGCGGGCTTGGTCACCAGCTCCGAGTAGTGGCTGCACTCGGCGAACAGCCGGTCCGGGTGCGTCTCCTGGAAGTAGCTGGTGCCGATCTGGTTGCTCGGGATCTGCGCGGCCAGGGCGAGCACCGGGGCCATGCTCCGGTGCGCGTCGTACAGCCCGTTGATCAGATGCAGGTTGCCCGGGCCGCAGCTCCCCGCGCACACCGCCAGCTTGCCGGTGAGCTGCGCCTCGGCACCGGCCGCGAACGCCGCGACCTCCTCGTGCCGGACCTGCACCCATTCGATCCCGTCCCGTCGGCGGACCGCGTCGGTCACCGGGTTCAGGCTGTCGCCGACCACCCCGTAGATCCGCTCGACGCCCGCCTGCACCAACCCGTCGACAAACTGCTCCGCCACGGTCCGACCTGCCACGCCTGCCACCTTTCCAGCCTCGGACTGTCCATCGCGCCCTCCCACGCTAGCGAGAGGGAACGTCGGACCGCCCGGCGAACACGGGTTTCAGTGGGGCGAGCAGGATGCATCCAGTCAGCCCAAGCGGCTTGAAGCCGCCGCACTGGGCGGTTAGCCTCGGACCCTCGGCCGTCTTGGCCATCGCGGGCTAGGAGCAGCAACATGGACCAACTGGTCGTCACCGACACCTCGTCAGTTGAGTCCTGGCTCCCCCGACTCGACGGCACCGACCTGCGGCAGCTGTCCCTGCTGGCCGAGGCCTCGCTCGCCGCCGCCGCCGACCGGCTGACGCGTACGGTGGACCACCCGTACGCCACCGTGGCCGGCAGCAGCGGCAGCTGACGCCCCCGGCGCTCACGCGCTCCCGGGGGTACTGGCCTGCGCCTCCTCCCCTGCCATCCAGCCGACCAGGGCCGTCGGCAGCGGCGGCTCGCCGGCGTCGGCCAGGGCCCGGAAGACGGCTGCCACCAGCTCCGGTGCCGCCTCGAGCAGGGCTGCGGACCGCTCCCGGCCGAGCCGTTCGAGCGCGACCCCGAAGCCGGCCCAGGCGATCGGCCGCGCCCCGGCCGCCGCCAGTTCCCGCTCGTAGAGGTCCAGTGCGCTCTTGTGGTCACGCCTGGTCAGGACCAGGTCCGCGACGGTGGCTCCGGGCACGACCTCCTCGATCGACTCCGGCTCGTCCGCGAGCCGCCAGAAGTCCTTGGGCGCGATGATCGAGAGCCGGGCGAGGACCGCGAGAACGTCCAGCCGACAGGCGTCCGGATCCACCGCCAGCAGGCCGGCCTCCGGTCGGCAGTCGGGCGCGGCGGCCCCGGCCCGCCAGGCGTCGGCGAACCGCTGTACCTCCGCCGCCGGCTGCCGGTAGTGGTGGGTCCGCCAGCCCGTCGCATGGTGCCGGGCAGCCATCCCGGCCAGCTCGCGCGGCGACTCGGCCACGGGCTCGGCCGCCCAGGACCCGAGCTCCCGCTCCAGGGAGTCCAGCAGCGCGAGCCCCCGGGGCGTGATCGCGGCGTGGCCGTCCAGGCCCACCGCCACCCGCAGCGCCTGCTGCCGCCACAGCGCGAACTCGAAACCGGCCAGTTCGGCGGCGGCCCCCCGGTCCTTCCGGAGCCGCTCCCGCCAGAAGGCAGTGACCCCGGCGAACGAGTACGCCCCGTGCACTGCGCCGCCGATCGGCCTGGGGTCGTCCCGCCACGGCGCATGGAACAGGTCCGCGCAGTCCAGGAAGAGCGGCTCCAGCAGCAGCAGGCCGTTCAGCAGCGTGTGTCTGAACTCGTGCACCAGGGTCACCGCCAGCTGGACGGCCACGGCCGCAGCGCCCTCGTCGTGGTCCGGCTCGGACAGGACGATGAGGCCGAAGGCATCGGAGGTGGAGGCGCTGTGCGGGCGCAGCCGCATCCCTTGCGGGAGCGGGGCCAACGAGAGCAGGCCGGCCTGCAGGGCCGCCGCCCGCTCCGGGTGGTCGGCCAGGAGCAGCGCCCAGGCGTCGTCCAGCATGGCCCGCCAGCGGGCGAAGGCGCCGTCGTCCAGCCGGTCGGGGGAGCCGGCCCCGTCCGTCAGTCCGTAGGGGCCGAGGTCGTCGACGACGACGGTGAGGGGCTCCTCCCCGGACCCGGCTCGCAGCCTGCGGATTCCCTCCCAGCCCTGGGCGTCGGTCTCGGGGTCCATCGGGAGGGTGACCTCCTCGGTGCCGCAGACCACGACCACCCGGTCGGCCGCCGCCCGAACCTCGGCCAGGGCGTGGTCGCCCGGGTCGCCCGCCGGACGGAAGGTCGCGCGCCCCAGCCCGGGCAGGACGACCCGGCCCCGGCGTACCGGCACCGGCAGGGTGAACTCAAGGCCGGAGGCGATCGCCGCAGCAGCCGCCAACTGGTGCAGATAGCCGGCGTCGACCCAGAGCGGGGTCGGATCCCCCGGGACCGCCGCACCCAGCCGCCGCAGCCGCCTGAGCAGTTGTGCGCCCCACAGCCCGGCCTGTGGGTCCAGCAGGACCCGCCGGAAGGCCGCCGCGTCCCGTGCCTGCGCCCGGCTGAGCAGTTCCTCGGCGTCCCCCACGGCGAGCGCGGGTTCCCGCCGCACGCCCTCGGGCCACCGCGCAGCCGCCGACTCGCGCATGGCCACGACCAGCAGCAGCAGGCGACTGCTGTAGGCGGCATCAAGCAGCGCGGCCACCGCCCCGGGGTGCTCGTCCGCGGAGTGGAGCTCCGCGACTACAGGGGCCGACAGGGCATGGAAACGCAACACGGAGGCTCTCCTCGGGCGACAACGGTCGGGGCGCCGGCAAATCCCCGCCCCAGTCCGCCGTGCCTAGCAAGGCTGGGCACGACCACGTCAGAAAACGCCAACTTCGTTCTGGAATCGGTAATTTGCAGCGGTGAACGGATGCCGCCGATCGTTGCCGGAGCGCCGCCATCGGCCGCGGAACCCAGTCGCAGACCCCCAGTGATCCGGGACAGACCGTGGCAGCCGCTCATGGTGTCCAACGACCGAATGGGCGTTCAGGTAACGGTTGGTGAGCCAGCGCCGCCCTCCCCCGTCACAACGGCATGGGATCGATGTCGCAATCGGCGCGGCGGTCCCAGCTCTCGGCCTGGCCAACGGCCGGGTGGTCGTCGCCCAGGACCCGGCGCAGCCGTTCGAGGGTGGTGGTGTGCAGTTCCTCCGCCTCTGCGGTCTCGCCCAGGTACTGGAGGTCCATGGACAGGTTGACGGCGCAGGCCAGGGTGGACGGGTGATCGTCGGAGAACATCTCGCGGGAGCGGGCAAGGGTCTGCCGGTCCAGCTCCAGGGCCTGGCCCATGTCGCCGAGGGCGTAGAGGTCGCTGGCGAGGTTGGTCTGGCAGATGAGGGTGGAGGGATGGTCGGGTCCCAACCGCTCACGGAACTCCCCCAGCGCCCGCTGGTCGGCCTCCAGGGCGAGTTCAGGATTCCCGGCCAGCCGTCGGGTCACCGCCAGATTGACGGCGGCGGAGAGGGTGTGCGGATGGGTGTCGCCATAGGCGTCGCGGTAGTGCTCCAGAACGTGGCTCCCCTGTTCCAGGGACCGGCCGAGGTCGAGCGGGTGCACCAGGACGCTGCCCTCCGGGTGCCGGAGGTGGCTGGTGAGCTCGAGCGCGGCGGCCAGCGACTCCGGATTGCGGTGACCGTACTCCCGCTCCAGGTCGAGCTTGGCCTGCCGGGCGGCGTCCAGCGCCTCGGGGTGCTGCCCCGCCTTTCGCAGTGCCACCGCCAGATGGCGGGCGCAGGAGAGGGTGAGCGGGTTCTTCGCCCCCAGCAGGTTTCTGGTCTGCTCCATGATCTCCCGGTGGTAGGTCAGGGCCCCCGAGTAGTCGCCGAGTTCACGAATGTCCACGATCAGCCCGAGCCAGGTGCGGAGGCTGTCCACGTGGTCCTGGCCGTAGATCTGGATCCAGCCGTGCCAGGTCTCCTCGTCGATGTCCCGGGCGGCGGCGAAGTCGCCGGACAGCCGCAGGCTGACACCGAGGTTGTGGGCCGCCCGGAGCGTCTCCGGTTCACCGGGGCCGATCAGCCGCACATACCGCCGGTGGACCGTCCGCGACAGGGCGAGGGCCTCGGTGAACTGTCCCTGCACCCGTCGGTCGACGGCGACGTTCCCGGTCGCGTCGACGGTGTCCTGGTGGTCCGCGCCGTAGGAGCGCCGGTACGCCTCCAGTACGACCGCGTTCAGTGACGCGGCCTCGGTGTAGCGGCCCATGCTGAACAGCAGGAAGCCCAACCAGCGGGCGACCTCCAGGGTCTGGGCGTGGTCCGCGCCGAGGCTCTGCTGCCAGGAGTCGTAGGCCAGCTGGGCCAGCGACCGGCCGGATTCGTAGTCGCCCCAGGCGATCTGGTACCTGACCTCGTTGATGACCAGCTTCCGGGCCCACGGGTCGGTGCTGTGGACCGCACCGGACACCACGACGTGCGGGTAAAGCTCGCCGTAGCGCCGCCAACGGTCGACCGACAGCGGGTCGTTGGGGTCGTTGGCGGAGAGCAGCAGGTGGGTGCCGTGCCGCATCCTGGCCTGGTCCTCCTCGGTCATCCGGGCCAGCAGCGCGGTCTGCACCAGCCGGTGCATCTGGATGGAGTTGGTGCGGTGGTCGAAGCGGGCCAGCGAGTAGCGCCCGATCTCCCGGATCACCTGGCCCAGCCGGATCGGGTCCTCCAGCGCCGCGTCCAGCTCCGGGGCGATCGGCCGGCCCTGCATCCGGGAGAACAGCAGCCGGGAGATGGGTTCCGGCGCGCAGAAGGAGCAGACCTGGAGCAGTTGCAGCGCGGCCGGGTTCTTGGTCTCCAGCTGGTCCAGCGAGATGTTCCAGGCCGCGATCACCGGCAGCTGGTAGTCCAGCGGCGCCGAGACGGCGAGCAGGTCGAGGCGCTTCTCACTGAGCAGCCGCAGGTACTCGTCGGCGAGCATCCCGGTCTCGGCGTGCCAGGCCGCCGCCTGTTCGATGGCCAGGGGCAGGTCGCCGAGCGCCTCCGCCAGCCGGTCGGCGTCCTCGTCGCTGATCTCCGGGCCGCGCACCCGCAGCAGCTGCTTGCTCTCCTCGCGGAGGAACACGTCCACCTCCAACGGACGCGCGATGGAGGCCCACTGCGGATTCCGGGAGGTGACCAGGATGTTGCCGGGCCCACCGGAGGGGAAGTAGGCGCTGACCGCCTCCGGGCTCTCCGCGTTGTCGAAGACCAGCAGCCAGTTGCGGTAGGGGCGGCCCAGCCGCAGCGCCTCGATGACGGCGGTGACCGTGGACGAGGAGTCCCCGCTGGGCTGGATGCCGAGCCGGGGGGCCAGCTCCACCAGGGACAGCACGATCTGCGCGGTGCGCTCGGCGGTGATCCACCAGACGACGTCGTAGTCGCCGAGCCGCCGGTAGAGGTACTCGATGGCGAGCAGCGACTTGCCGACGCCGCCCATCCCGTGCAGCGCGTGCGGCAGCACGGCGGTGGTCTTCTCCTTCAGCAGCCGCTGGTGCAGTGATTCCAGCAGGTCCTCACGGCCGGTGAAGTTGGGGTTGCGGGGCGGGATGTTGCCCCAGACGGTCGGCGTCGTCGTCTGGGCCGTTCGGCCCTGGTCCGTCGTCGGTTGCTCGGTCACGGTGGTTCGTCCCTTCTGCGCGGTTGGAGTGCGGGGACGGAAGGCCGCGGCGTCGGCGCGCTCGGCGCGTCGGTCGTAGGCCGCGATGGCAAGGTCGAGTTCCCGGGCCGGAGCCAGAAACTCCCCGGAGAGCGCGTGGAGCACGGCGCGTTCGACGCCCACCCAGGGCAGGGTCGCCGCAGAGACCGGCACGGCCGGCGCCGCGTCGCTGCGGTCTCCGCCCAGCAGTTCCGGCAGTCGCCAGAGTTCGGCCTGCTCGGTGCCGGCCACCTGTTCGCCGACCACCTGGACGACACGCCGCAGGGTGTCGCTGCGCCCGGCGGCCAGGAACTGCTCGCGCAGCCCCGGCCCGAAGTCGAACTCCGGCGCGGTCGACGGTCGGCCGGTCCGAACGGTGGGCAGCAGCACGCCGTGGAGCAGCAGCCGGGCCAGGTCCGAAACCCGGCTTCCGGGCAGCAGGGCTCGTTGGACGGCCCTGGCCAGGGGCAGCGTCAGCGGGGTCGCGGCCAGCAGGCAGGCCAGTTCGAAGACGTCCTGGGAGACGGTCGCGCGCAGCCGCTGGACCCGTTCCGCCGGGCTGGACGGATCGGCGCCCCCGCGTGGCGGATCGGCCGCCAGGGCGCCGGTGAAGACGACCGGCAGTTTGGTCCAGCCGGACCGGCCCAGGTCCAGGGCCGGGGCCAGAGCCGGGGCCAGAGCCGGGGCCGGGGCCGGGGCCGGGGCCGGGGCCGGGGCCGGGGCCGGGGCCGGGGCCGGGGCCGGGGCCAGCAGCGCGGCCCAGGAGTCGAGCCACTCACCCTCCGGCCGGAGCACCGGAATCGGCAGACCGGGGCCGACGGGCAGACCGCGTCCCCGCCGCGGTTCCGGCTCCGGTTCGTCCGTCCGCCACCGGAGTCGGCGGTTGGCGGCCGCCGGGCCGGGGGAGCGCAGTTCGACGTCCCGGACCAGGAGCGCGGTCTCCTTCCACTCGCCCTCCAGCAGCAGGTGGACCAGGGCCAACGGCCCGTCCTCGGCCCAGCGGCGCAGCAGTCCGCGCAGACCCGGTCCGCGCCAGGCCGGCGACAGTCCGTCGGTGAACAGCAGGATGAGGCGTCCTTCGGCCGCCCGGGGCAGGGTCCCCGGGTTCCGGTCCGCCTCCGGCCCGAGCGTATGGGTCCGAATCCGCCGGAACCCCCCGGCGTCGGACAGCACCTCGGCGAAGTCCTGCACCGTGTCGTGCCAGATCGTCCGGGTGGGGCCGCTCTCCGCGACGACGTCGACGTCCCAGCCCTGTGCGCCGCCGCGCGCCCGCGGGGTCCGCGGCAGCGAGGCGGCCAGCCGGTTGGCGGCCGAGCCCAGCCGTCGGCGGTCGCGCAGGTCGCTCCAGCCGGTCGGCCGCTGCGGCCGGACCGGCTCCCCGCCCGATGAGGCCCTCTGCTCCATCGGCGCTTCCTCCTGGTCAGCTGGTCAGAATGGTGCGGCGGCTTCCGGCTTCCGATCGGGGTCGTCCCAGAGGACGGTCAGGTTGCTGCCGATATGGCTCTTCCGTCCCTCCGGGGTCGGGCTTCCGGCCGCCAGCCTGCGGAAGGCCGCCAGCCGGTTCGGAAGCCGCTGCAGACCCTCGGCGAGCAGGTCGTTCAAGGCCCTGCGGAACTCCCGGGTAGAGCAGTCGCTGCGGTGCCAGATGATCACCGGCAGGCCGCTGCGCAGCGCGGCCTGGAGCTCGCGGTAGCCCTGGGTGCGGTCGGGGACGGGGGGTTCGCTGAGCACCAGGGCAACCAGCCGCTCCTCGCTCAGCACCGCCTCCAGGCTGGTCACCGCGAGCGGCTTGCGCGCGTTGACGATGTGGACGCTGTCCGCGAGCGGTTCCCCCACCCGGAGCTGCTCCCAGCGGTTGCGCCACTTCCGGTGCCAGTCACCGTGCTGGAGCCGGTCGAGGCTGCGCACCACGACCGAGTAGTCCAGCGCCAGCGGCACCTGCGGATTCTCGGTCACATCCCGGGGCCAGCAGTCCACCGGCAGGTTGAGCAGTTCCATGGGCAGGACGAACTCCAGCCGCAGGTGCGCCGACCGGTCCCCGTTGACCTGTTCGACCTGCGACACCACCCGGCTCACCACCTGCTCCAGATCGGCGAGCGGCACCCGGTGGATGGTGTCGCCCGGCTCCCAGCCCCGGTCCCGGGCATCCGTCAGGAAGAGGTGGGAGACGCTGTAATGGCCGCTCTGCAGGCGGTCCGGCGAGAACTGGATGGCAAGGTACTCCTCGTGCCGGCGCACCGGGAACTGTCGGTGCTCCGGATCCACGAACCGTGCCCGGTCCAGCTGCGGGGCGAACTGCCACTTGAGGGCGATCTTCCGGTTGCGGGCCCGCAGCTCCAACGCCGTCGGCGGCTCCATCCAGAACGCGCACCGTTCGAGGTAGAGCATCCACGGCGGGAGCCGCCCCGGTACGGCATTGCGTCCGGCCAGGTGGACCAGGTCGGACCAGGGAGTGTCACTGTGCCGGGGCGGCGCCGTGAGCTGTCCGTCGGTGGCCTCCTGGAACAGGGCGATGCGCTGGTTGCGGGTGAGCGACAGCCGTCCCAGCGTCTCCGACAGCAGCGGCCACATGCCGGTCAGTTCCGGCACCGCGTGCAGTGCGGTCCACTCCTCCGCCAGCCGTCGGGCGGGATCGACCTGCGGGCCGCTGGCCACCATCGACTCCACCGAACGCACCAGGACGGAGACCCCGTTGACGATGCCCTGGCAGGCACGGAACAGTTCGAGGAACTGCAGCCCCGCGCTGGGCTGCTCGCGCAGCACGAGGGGGTGGCCGACCGCCTCGGCGACCAGTTCCACCAGCATGGCTCTGGCACGCGGGTCGGCCAGCACGGGTATGTCGAGCAGTGCCAACATCATCCGGTCCCGGATGTCCGCGCGAATCGGCCCGGCGACGTGCGCCCCGGCCTCATCGTCCCCCGCAGCGTCCATGGGAGCTTCGTACGTCCTGACCGCCTCCTCCCCCTGCCTTCGGCGGGCCAAGCGTCGGACCAAGTGGTCGTACCAGAACGGTCCCTGACATAACGTTAGCCGGGTACGGCGGAACGCAGTAGACCCCCTGCGGGCGCGCCGGCGGAATCCGGGTTCAACCCGGGAAGGGCGGTGGGTCGGCGGGTTTGTCGCGGCCGGTGCGGAGGGCGGCGATCCGGCCGAGCAGGAGCGTCCTCGCCTCCCGGTCCGAGAGGCCGAACAGGTCGAAGGAGAGCACGGTGGCCAGCAGGCCGGGCGGGCTGCACGGGGCGATGCGGATCGGCACCAGTTTGCGGGCCAGGCCCTTGGGGTCGGCCTGCTGGGCCGCCTGCCACTCCTGGGCGGCATAGGCGGACTTCAGGTAGTCCGGCGAGAGCAGGGCAATGGTGCGGTCGCACTGGATCGCGGCGGCCTGCATCATCGCGTACCAGTTGGTGCCGGGAACGAAGTCCCAGGCCTGGACGACGACGTAGTAGCCGGCCTGCTCCAGGGCCCAGGCCACCCACTCCGCCCAGGCCCGGTCGGCGCCGGTGTAGGAGATGAAGAAGTCGAGGGTGGCGGGACGGCCCCCGGGCGTTGCGGAAGACGGCGCGGGAACGGACGGCGCGGGGAGGGCGATGGCAGAGCCGGAGGGCGGGGCGATCAGGGGCCGGGCGTCGGCCGGCGCAGGCGGGAACCGGACGACCGTGGTCCGCTCCCACTCCGGCTCCGACTGCCGCTCCGACAGCGGCTCCCACTCGGCGGCCAGCCGGAGCGCCGCCGCGGCGGCGGGTGTCGGGCCGACCAGGCTGCGCACCGCCTGCGCCACCGCCTCCAGCCCGCCGCGGATCCCGGCGCAGTAGCGGACCAGCTCCAGCAGCTCCAGCCGGGCCGTGGGCTGTTCGCGCAGCGAGGGCCGGTGGCCGATCCGCTCTGCCACCAATTCGAACAGAAGAGCCCGGGCCTGACGGTCAGTCATGGTCGGCGACGACAGCAGCACGGCCACCAGTGCGTCCTGGATCCGCTCGCGCCCGCCCGCCCCGTCGGCGTCGTCGTCCACCGCAGCCCCCTCGCCTCTCGGCCAGGGTACGACGCGGACCGCGCGCCGGCACCCGGGTCGCACGGCACGCGGGGGACGTTCCGGCTGCGTCGGGGAGGCGGTCCGGCGGTATCATGCAACAGCGTTCGCGGCCGTGGCGGAACTGGCATACGCGCCCGACTTAGGATCGGGTGGGGGTGATTCCCTGTGAGGGTTCGAGTCCCTTCGGCCGCACTGAAAGGAGGGCTGCCCGGTGTGCACCGGGCAGCCCTCCTTCGTCTCCGCGCTCGACCCGGGCGCCCGGGTCAGCCGAGCAGTTCGCGGAGCACCGGGACCAGGCCACGGAACGCCTTGCCGCGGTGGCTGATCTCGTTCTTCTGCTCCGGCGTCAGTTCCGCGCAGGTCACCTCGTAGCCGTCGGGCTGGAGGATCGGGTCGTAGCCGAAGCCGTTCGCCCCGGCCGGCTCGAAGCGCAGGGTGCCCCGCAGCCGGCCCTCGACCACCCGTTCGGTGCCGTCGGGCAGTGCCAGGGCCGCGGCGCAGGCGAAGTGCGCGGCGCGGTGCGGCGGCGCGATGTCGCCGAGCTGGGCGAGCAGCAGGTCGAGGTTGGCCTTGTCGTCGCCGTGCGCGCCGGCCCAGCGGGCGGAGAAGATGCCGGGCGCCCCGCCGAGGACGTCCACGCACAGCCCGGAGTCGTCCGCGACCGCCGGGCAGCCGGTTGCCTGGGCCAGGGCATGTGCCTTGAGCAGGGCGTTCTCCGCGAAGGTGACCCCGGTCTCGCGGACGTCGGGGACCTCGGGATAGGCGTCCGCGCCGACCAGTTCCACGTCGAGGCCGGCCGCGCCGAGGATCGCGCGCAGCTCGCCGACCTTGTGGGCGTTCCGGGTGGCCAGGATCAGCCGGATCGCGGGAGTGCGGTCAGTGGCGCCAGTGGCGCCAGTGGTGTCGGCCATGCCGGTCAGCCCTCCAGCACCTTGCGCTGGATCGCGTCCAGCTCCGCGCAGCCGAGCTGCCCCAGGTCGAGCAGCTGGTCGAGCAGCGCACGGTCGAAGGGCGCGCCCTCGGCGGTGCCCTGGACCTCCACGAACTTGCCCTCTCCGGTGCAGACGATGTTCATGTCGGTCTCGGCGCGGACGTCCTCCTCGTAGCAGAGGTCCAGCATCGGCACCCCGCCGACGATGCCCACGCTCACCGCGCTGACCGCGCCGATGATCGGCTCGGCCTTGGAGCGGGTGATCTTCTTCGCCTGCGCCCAGCGGACCGCGTCGACCAGGGCGACATACGCCCCGGTGATCGCCGCGGTGCGGGTGCCGCCGTCGGCCTGGAGCACATCGCAGTCGATGGCGATGGTGTTCTCGGAGAGCGCGCGGGTGTCGACGACGCCGCGCAGCGAGCGGCCGATCAGCCGGCTGATCTCATGGGTCCGCCCGCCGATCTTGCCGCGGACGGACTCGCGGTCGTTCCGGGTGTTGGTGGCGCGCGGCAGCATCGCGTACTCGCCGGTCACCCACCCCTCGCCGCTGCCGCGCCGCCAGCGGGGCACGCCCTCGGTGACGCTCGCGGTGCACAGGACCCGGGTGTCGCCGAAGGAGACCAGCACGGACCCCTCGGCGTGCTTGCTCCAGCCGCGCTCGATGGTGATCGGGCGGAGCTGGTCGTCGGTTCGGCCGTCGATGCGTGTCATGGTTCGACCCTATCGGGTGCGAATGCCCCCGTCGGCGCGGGCCGGAGCGTGCGCACAGGCGCGCGACCGGCGGCGGACGGGCACGCGAGCGCCGCAGCGCGCGCCGGTCGGTCGGGCGGTCCCGACGCGCCGCTCGGAGCCCGGCGGGACCACTCGGTCAGGCCCCGTCAGTCCATCATGTCCTCGATGTCGGCCGCGATCGGGTCGGCGTCGGTGCCGATGACCACCTGGATCGCGGTACCCATCTTGACGACACCGTGCGCCCCGGCCGCCTTCAGCGCTGCCTCGTCGACCTTGGAGGGGTCGCGGAGTTCGGTGCGCAGCCGGGTGATGCAGCCCTCGACCTCCTCGATGTTCTCGATGCCGCCGAGGCCCGCGACGATCTTCTCAGCCTTAGTGGGCATGTTGTCAGCTCCTGTTCTCGCCCAAGTGCGTCGACCGTCGGACAGTCCGTCAGACTGCCCTTTTCAGCCGCATTATCCAAGTAATGCACGGTTGGCCCAGCTTTGCTAGCAAAGATCACCTGGCTCGCCCAGGATGACGATGAGGGGGATCCCGGTCCCTCCGCGCGCGACGAGGAGAGTCCATGAGTTCGGCGAAGGCCGTGGCTCCGCCGCAGCCGTGGTGGCAGGGCCTGGTGGGCGGCCTGCAGAAGATGGGACGGAGCCTCCAGCTGCCGATCGCCGTACTCCCCGCCGCCGGCATCCTGAACCGACTGGGCCAGGACGACGTCCACACCAAGTGGCACTTCCCGGAGAAGCTGGTCCAGGTCTTCGGAGGGGCCGGCGGCGCACTGCTCAACGGCTCGCTGGGACTGCCGCTGCTCTTCGCGGTCGGCGTGGCCATCGGCATGGCCAAGAAGGCGGACGGCTCGACCGCGCTGGCGGCGGTGGCCGGCTTCCTGGTCTACTTCAACATTCTCCAGGTGTTCGCGAAGTGCGACACCGCCGGGACCACCCTCAACGACGGCGTCTGCGTGACCGGTCCGGCGGCCGGCCCCTGGACCGCGGTCACCACGCCGACCATCCAGAACCCGGGCGTCTTCGGCGGGATCGTCATCGGACTGCTGTCCGCCTACTTCTGGCAGCGCCTCCACCGGGTGAAGCTGGTGGACTGGCTGGGCTTCTTCAACGGCCGTCGGCTGGTCCCGATCGTGATGTCCGGGGTGGCGGTGGTCTTCGCCGTCATCTGCCTCTGGGTCTGGCCGCCGATCGGCAGCGCGCTCAACAGCTTCGCCAACTGGCTGACCGGGCTCGGCGCCACCGGTTCCGGCATCTTCGGTGTGGCCAACCGGGCGCTGCTGGTGGTCGGCATGCACCAGTTCCTGAACACCTTCCTCTGGTTCCAGTTCGGCAGCTACACCAAGCCCGACGGCCAGGTCGTGCACGGCGACATCACCCGCTTCCTGGCCGGTGACCCGACGGCAGGACAGTTCACCTCGGGCTTCTTCCCGATCATGATGTTCGCGCTGCCGGCCGCCGCCATGGCCATCGCCCACAGCGCCAAGCCCAGCCGCCGCAAGGAGGTGACCGGGATGATGATCTCGGTCGCGCTCACCTCCTTCATGACCGGCGTGACCGAGCCGATCGAGTACTCGTTCCTCTACATCGCCCCGGTTCTCTACGGGATCCACGCGGTGCTCACCGGTGTGTCGATGGACGTCACCTGGGCCCTGGGCGTGCACGACGGGTTCAGCTTCTCGGCCGGGGCCATCGACTACCTCATCAACTTCACCCTGGCCACCAGACCGCTGCTGATCATCCCCATCGGCGCGTGTTTCGCGGTGGTGTACTACACGCTCTTCCGGGTCGTGATCACCAAGTTCAACCTGAAGACCCCCGGGCGCGAGGACGACCCCGAGGAGTTGGAGATCGAGAACGTCAAGTAGCGACGTCCCGTCAGGAAGACCCGGAGTCAGAAGCGGTAGACCGCGCCGGGGTAGGCCAGCTCCACCGGTCCCTCGTAGACGTCCGCCGCGTCGGCGAGATTGCGCTCCGGGTCGGTCCACGGCGGGATGTGGGTGAGCACCAGCCGGCGCGCGCCCGCACGGGCGGCGTGCTGGCCGGCCTGGCGGCCGTTCAGGTGGAGGTCCGGGATGTCCTCCTTGCCGTGGGTGAACGCGGCCTCGCTGAGCAGCAGGTCCGTGCCCCGGGCCAGCTCGACCAGCTGCTCGCAGGGGCCGGTGTCACCGGTGTAGACGAAGGAGCGGCCCTGGTGCTCGACCCGGAAGGCGTAGGCCTCGACCGGGTGGGCGACCCGGGCCGCGGTGATGCTCAGCGGTCCGAGCCGGAACGTTCCCTCTTCCAGGGTGCCGAACTCGAAGACCTCCTTCATGCCCGGGTGCTCGTCCATGTCGTAGGCGCGGGCCAGCCGTTCGGCGGTGCCGTGCGGGCCGAGCACCGGCAGCGGCCCGGGGCAGCCGCCCACCCGGTAGTTGCGGGCGACGTAGTAGGCGCACATGTCGACGCAGTGGTCCGCGTGGAGGTGGCTGAGCAGCACCGCGTCCACCGCGTAGAGGTCGCAGTAGCGCTGGAGCGCGCCGAGCGCGCCGTTGCCGAGGTCGATCACCAGCCGGTAGCCGTCGGCCTCGACCAGGTAGCAGGAGCAGGGCGAGTCGGCCGACGGAAAGCTCCCCGAGCTTCCCACCACGGTCAGGTCCATGCCGCGTCCTCCGCCTGCTGCTCGTGCCACCACTGCGCTCCGCTGCGCAGGAGCTTCACTGCGTGAGAGTCGAGAGTAAGGCGGAGCTGTGGATTCGCAGCCGTCCGCGGGGCCGGTTGTGGTCGGAATCACCAGTACGGGGGGAGCTGCGCGCTCCCCCCGTACTGGTGTCCCCTCCCGGTATCGGGGCGTCCCCGCTCAGCGGTCGCGGTTCCGGGGGCGGCGGGCGCTCCAGGCGCGGATGGTGTCGGCGTACCAGCGGGGCCGCCCGAGGACGCTGATCACATCCGGCTCGGGCAGGACACCCTGTCTCCGGTAGGACTTCACCGTCTCCGGTCTGACTCCGAGATGGGCGGCCACCTCGATGTAGGACCAGAGTTCACCTGTGCCAGGACTCATCGAGCCCCTCCTCCGCTGTGCGCGTGACCAGCGCCGATCTGTCCCTCGCGGCGGCCGGTCGTTCTGCCTCAAGCTTTTGCCGACCGGGCGGGGGGCAAGCGGAGGGAAGGGCCTCTGTCGTCGACCTGTGACGGTTTCGGGTCAGAAAGCGGACAGAGAATCGGCGGCGGGCGGAGTCCCACGGGAAGGGGTCCCACGGCCCGCCGCCGGAGGCGGTGCGCGCTGTTCGGGGGCCGTCAGGCCCAGAGCTGGCCCTGCAGGGCCTCGACCGCCTGCTCGGTGGTCTCGGCGGTGTAGATGCCGGTGGACAGGTACTTCCAGCCGCCGTCGGCGACCACGAAGACGATGTCCGCGCGCTCCCCGGCCTGCGCCGCCTTGCGGCCGACGCCGAGCGCGGCGTGCAGGATCGCGCCGGTCGAGACACCGGCGAAGATACCTTCCTGCTGGAGCAGCTCCCGGGTCCGCGACACCGCGTCGGCCGAGCCGACCGAGAAGCGGGTGGTCAGCACCGAGGCATCGTAGAGCTCGGGAACGAAGCCCTCGTCGAGGTTGCGCAGCCCGTAGACCACGTCGTCGTAGCGCGGCTCGGCGGCGACGATGCGGATGCCGGGGACCTTCTCCCGCAGGTAGCGGCCGACGCCCATGAGGGTGCCGGTGGTGCCGAGGCCGGCCACGAAGTGGGTGACGGTGGGCAGGTCGGCGAGGATCTCCGGGCCGGTGCCGGCGTAGTGCGCGCCGGCGTTGTCGGGGTTGCCGTACTGGTAGAGCATCACCCAGTCGGGATGCTCGGCGGCGAGCTCCTTGGCGACCCGGACGGCGGTGTTGGAGCCGCCGGCCGCCGGCGAGGGGATGACCTCGGCCCCCCACATCCGGAGCAGCTCCCGGCGCTCTTCGCTGGTGTTCTCCGGCATCACGCAGACCATCCGGTAGCCCTTGAGCTTGGCCGCCATGGCCAGCGAGATACCGGTGTTGCCGCTGGTCGGCTCGAGGATCGTGCAGCCCGGGGTGAGCCGGCCCGCGGCCTCCGCCCGCTCGATCATGTGGAGCGCCGGACGGTCCTTGATCGAGCCGGTGGGGTTGCGGTCCTCCAGCTTGGCCCAGAGGCGAACGACACCCGACTCGTTGCCGGGGATGCCCGCCGAGAGGCGGGGCAGGCCGACCAGAGGGGTGTTGCCGACGGCGTCGAGCGGGGTGTCGTAGCGCATCAGACGGAACCGCCGGCCACGGCGGGAAGGATGGTGACGCTGTCGCCGGCGGCCACCGCGGTGTTGATCCCGTCGAGGAAGCGGACGTCCTCGTCGTTGAGGTAGACGTTGACGAACCGGCGCAGCTCACCGGCGTCGACCAGCCGGGCCCGGATGCCGGGGTGGCGGGCGTCGAGGTCGGCGAACAGGTCGCCGAGGGTGCTGCCGCTGCCCTCGACGGCCTTGGCGCCGTCGGTGTAGGTGCGGAGGATGGTGGGGATGCGGACCTCGATGGCCATGACTGCACTCCAGGGGTGGCGGGTCGGGAAAGCAGGGGGTAGCCCGGCTACTGGTGCGGGCGGAGCGGGCGTGCGGTGCCGCGCTGGGCGCTCAGACGGCGCGACAGATCGCGCTGGCGAGGCGGCACAGGTCGACGTGCAGCCGCGCCACCAGGCGGATGCCTGCGGCAGGAGTGCTCACATCGAGGGAACGCATGCGGTCATGGTATCGATTCCCGGGCTGTGGACGGGATTCCCGTCTCATCCACCGGTCGTCCACATTCCACATCGCGAGAACTTCGCCTGTGAACAGGTCGGTGTCCGAGATTCCGGCCTCCGCCGACACCTCAGCCGTAGCTACTCGACGATCTCGACCGGCTCCTCGGTGATCACACCGTCCACGATCCGGTAGGAGCGGAACTGGAACGGCCCCTCGTCGTTGCCGCAGTCGGCGGTGGAGACCAGCACATAGTGCGCCTCGGGCTCGGAGGCGTAGGAGACGTCGGTGCGGGAGGGGTAGGCCTCGGTCGCGGTGTGGGAGTGGTAGACGATCACCGGCTCCTCGTCCCGGTCGTCCATCTCCCGGTAGAGCTTGAGCAGGTCGCCCGAGTCGAACTCGTAGAAGGTGGGCGAGCGGGCCGCGTTCAGCATCGGAATGAAGCGCTCGGGGCGGCCGGTGCCGGCCGCCCCGGCGACGACGCCGCAGGCCTCGTCGGGGTGGTCGGCCCGGGCGTGGGCGAGGATCCGGTCGTGCAGCTCGCGCGTGATGATCAGCATGGCGCCAGGATAGGCCGGGCCCGACGGGCCCTGCCGGGCGCTCAGCCCATCAGCACCTCCAGCAGGGTCTCCTGAAGGCCGCCCAACCACAGGTAGGCCATGGTCAGCGGCTTGGTCGGGTCGTCGTCCGGCAGCTCGTAGAGCGAGGTGTCGTCGTCGCTGACCTCCAGCCGGCTGCCGAGGGTCAGCCGCAGGTCGTTCAGGGCGCCGAGCCAGTGTCGGCAGCCCTCGGGTTCCAGCGCCAGCTCGACCCGCCCGCGGCGGTCGGTCGGCGCCCGATCGATGCTGCGGACCAGCGCGAGCCCGTCCTCGCGCTTGCGGGCCGCGCAAGTCGTTCTCGGTGAAGCGGCGGAACTCGGCGGACTGCTCGGCCGCGTCCGGCCCCTCGCCGTAGGCGTCGGGGAAGAGCCGGGCGAGGGCCGGGTCCTCCGGGGGCTCGCTGGGGCCGGTGGCGAAGAGCCGCGCCAGCGGGTCCTCGCTCTCCGACGGGTCGTCGCCGGGGCCGATCAGTTCCAGCATCTGGACGACGAGGCTGCGCAGGATCGACGCCTCGGTCGGGTCGAGGGTGAGCGAGGCCCCACCGTGGCGGTCGGGCTTGAACAGTCCGGACATGGGAGGTTCCGTGACGCCTTTCGTAGAGTCAGTCGGACGCGAGCGTCACTTGTCGTGCTGCAGCGTGGCCCACAGCCCGTAACCGTGCATGGCCTGGACGTCGCGCTCCATCTCCTCACGACTGCCGCTGGAGACCGTGGCCCGTCCCTTGTGGTGCACATCCATCATCAACTCGCGGGCCTTGTCCTTGGAGTAGCCGAAGTACGACTGGAAGACATAGGTCACGTAGGTCATCAGGTTCACCGGGTCGTTGTGGACGATCGTCACCCAGGGAACGTCGGGCTCCTGCACCGCGAAGGGTGTCGACTCCGACTCCGTGCGCTCGATCTCGACCGGCGCGACACTCACGGCGGTGGCTCCTGTTCAGGGGTTCGGGTTCTGACGTTCGAGTTCTGACGTTCTGGTTCTGGCGTCCAGATTGGCGGCGGCGGTGCGGTCGGGCCTGGCAGGACCGTTTGCCGTACCTTCCTATGCTGCCATCCGGGGGATCCCGAAGCGATCCGGGGCGCGCCCGGCGAGAAATCGTCAAAGTGACGAGATGGCGGTAGCATCACCCCTATGGACGCCGCTCCCCTCTCGCCGAGTGCCCCCGCGCGTGCCGACTCCACCGCGCTGCTCACCGACCGCTACGAGTTGACCATGCTGCAGGCGGCGCTGCGCAGCGGCGCCGCCCACCGCCACTCGGTCTTCGAGGTCTTCACCCGCCGACTGCCGGAGGGCCGCCGCTACGGCGTCCTCGCCGGGGTCGGCCGGGTACTGGACGCGGTGGAGGCCTTCCGCTTCACCACCCCGCAGCTGGACTGGCTGGCCGACCAGCGCGTGGTCGACGAGGCCACCCTGGCCTGGCTGGCGGACTATCGCTTCACCGGCGACATCCGCGGCTACGGCGAGGGCGAGTGCTACTTCCCCGGCTCGCCGGTCATGGTGGTCGAGGGCAGCTTCGCCGAGGCGGTGATTCTGGAGACAGTGATCCTGTCGATCCTCAACTACGACTCGGCGATCGCCGCCGCCGCCTCACGGATGTCCGCCGCGGCCGGCGGCCGCCCGCTG
The DNA here is from genome assembly GCA_963743515.1 of uncultured Actinomycetota bacterium. Classification (GTDB taxonomy): domain Bacteria; phylum Actinomycetota; class Actinomycetes; order Streptomycetales; family Streptomycetaceae; genus Streptacidiphilus. The sequence continues at coordinate 6,232 of CAVUQN010000013.1, read as the reverse complement.
ATCGAGATGGGCGCCCGCCGGGCGCACGAGCTGGCGGCGGTCTCCGCGGCCCGTGCCGCCTACGTGGCCGGCTTCGCGGCCACCTCCGACCTCCAGGCCGGCTTCCAGTACGGGCTGCCGACCACCGGGACCAGCGCCCACGCCTTCACCCTGCTGCACGACAGTGAGCGGGACGCCTTCACCGCGCAGATCGAGTCGATGGGGCGCGGCACCACCCTGCTGATCGACACCTACGACCTGGCCGAGGCGGTCCGCACCGCCATCGAGGTCGCCGGTCCCGACCTGGGCGCGGTCCGGATCGACTCGGGCGACCTGCTGATGCTGGCGCACCGGGTCCGCCGGCAGCTGGACGAGCTGGGGGCGAACAAGACCCGGATCACCGTCACCAGCGACCTGGACGAGTACGCCATCGCGGCGCTGGGCACCGCCCCGGTCGACGGCTACGGGGTCGGCACCTCACTGGTCACCGGCAGCGGACAGCCGACCTGCGCGATGGTCTACAAGCTGGTGGCCCGGGCCTCCTCGACCGACCCCGACGCGCCGCTGGTGCCGGTGGCGAAACGTTCGGCCGGGGCAAAGGTCAGCCGGGGCGGGCGCAAGTGGGGCGCGCGTCGGCTGGACGCCGAGGGCGTGGCCGAGGCCGAGGTGGTCGGCGTCGGACCGGTGCCGCTGGACCTCACCGACCGGCTGCTGCACCGCCCGCTGGTGGAGGGTGGCAAGATCGTCGGACGCGAACCGCTGGCCGACGCCCGCACCCGGCACCTGCGCTCGCGCGAGCAGCTGCCGATGTCGGCGACCCAGCTGTCGAAGGGCGAGCCGGTGATCCCGACCGAGTACATCACCCGATCGGGGCACGCCGGCTGACGGTCCCGGTGGCGGAAGTCGCATGCGTCACTCTTCCCCCGCCTCCCGCCCGCTCCCTACGCTCTCTCCAACGCCCGTATTTTCCGAAGCGAGGTCACCCGATGCACCGCGCCCTGATCATCGTCGACGTGCAGAACGACTTCTGCGAAGGCGGCAGCCTCGCCGTCGCCGGGGGCTCGGAGGTTGCCGCGTCGATCACCGACCTCGTCGGCGAGTCCACGCCCGGATACGCGCACGTGGTGGCGACCCGCGACCACCATGTGGACCCGGGCGACCACTTCTCGGACACGCCGGACTATGTCAGGAGCTGGCCCCCGCACTGCGTCGCCGGGACCGAGGGCATCGGCTTCCACCCCAATTTCGCCCCCGCCGTGATCTCCGGCGCGGTCGAGACGGTCTTCGACAAGGGCGCCTACGCGGCGGCCTACAGCGGCTTCGAGGGCAGCAACGAGAACGGCGAGTCGTTGACCGGCTGGCTGCGGGAGCGCGGAGTCATCGAGGTGGACGTGGTGGGCATCGCCACCGACCACTGCGTGCGGGCCACCGCGCTGGACGCCGCCCGCGAGGGCTTCACCACCCGGGTGCTGCTGGACCTGACCGCGGGCGTGGCCAAGGAGACCACCGAGGCCGCGCTGGAGCAGTTGCAGGCGGCCGGGGTGCAGCTGACCGGCACCCCGGTGGTCCTGGCCGGCTGAGCGCCGACCGGAACCACCGGGGGGGCAGGACTTCGGCCTAGGCGGGCGCACCGCCCGCGTAGTCGCTGTTGAAGGCATTCTCGATGACCGAGGCCACGCCGGAGTCGCTCAGGATGATCCCCAGCTCGCGGTTGCTGCCCAGCGAGTTGGAGGTGATGTTCATCGAACCGGCCTCGACCTCCTGGGTGGGCAGGCCGTAGTCCGCGACGATCGCCTTGGCGTGGATGTAGAAGCCGGTGCTGGACGAGTAGCCGACCACGGTGGCGCCGGCGTCCTCGACCTCCTGCACCTCGGAGGAGTAGTCGGAGGGGTCCTCCAGGACGACCCGCACGGTGACGCCGTTCTCGGCGGCGTTGGCGATGGCGTCGACCACGGCGCTGTCGCTGAACTCCTCCTCCTCGACGTCCAGGGTGGTGGTCGCGCCGTTGATGACGGAGAGCAGTCGGCTCTCGGCAGTGGTGGGCGACCAGAGCAGGTTGTCGCCGTCGCTCGGGGTGATCGAGGTGTGGGCGTAGTCGGCGGCGAAGACCACCTCGATGGCATTGACGTCGTTCAGGTCGCTGTCGAAGACCCCGTAGTCGCGGCTGGTCGGGTAGTACTCCGAGGTCAGGTTGCCGGTCAGGATCAGCGACTCGTCGTCGTTGACGGTGATGGTCTTCTGGTGGGTGTAGACGAAGGCGGAGGAGGAGTAGACGACGCCGACGCCGGCGGCCTTGAGCGCGGAGTACGCGGAGGAGTTGGTGGAGGTCTCCTCGCGGTCGAGGATCACCCGGACCTTCACGCCGGCCTTCTCCCGGGCGATCAGGTCGTTGACCGCGGTGGTGTCCTTCAGCTCGTACATGGTCATGTCGAGCGTGGTGGTGGCCGAGTTGATGAACGAGTAGATGGTCGGCTCACTGGTGCCGAGGTTGAAGGCGAATGCCGAGTAGGCGTCGGCGGCCTGCGAGGGGACAGCGGTGGCGAGCGCGGCGGCGCAGGCCGCGACGACAACGCCGATACGACGGGCGGACGGACGCTTCATGGCTGTCTCCTTGGACACTTGATGCTTCGTCAGGCCGGGCGGCCCGCGCGGTCCAGCAGACCACGGGTCACGAACCGGGGGGAGCCAGCTTGATTAACATGACATGTCCATTTGATGGTCATCCCGTTCGCCCCCGAAGCAGCCCGGCCCGAGAGCGGGGGCGCGCGGGCGGCGCACTCCGGCGTACGCCGCCGACATCTGAGCGCTCACGAAAAAACTGTGCAAGCCGGGACAGAACCGGACCTCCGTGCCCCTTCCCGAGCCCCCTCCGGGGGCAGGCCCGCGGCATATGCAAAACGTCCGCCTGTTCGATGAGCCCGTGCGCCCCCTGTGCCCCTCCCCCTGGGGGTCTGAGTGAGGGTCACCTATCCTCCGGGCCGGGTACATCGTGGAGGAAACCCCCTTCTCCCCCGCTGCGAAGGACGGAACAAGCCATGCCCCGCCTGACCCCCGCTCAGATCTGCTACGGCACGCTCGCAGTCGTCATCGCCACGGTCGCCCTGCTCGCTGCCACCGGCACCCACAGCCTGCTCACGACCGCCCTGGTGGCGATCCTCGGGATCACCCTCGGCACGATCGCCGCAGCTCTGGCGATCACCGCCCCCGCGCGCCACGCGGCGGCCGACCGGCAGAGCCTGCTGGTGACGCGGAACCGCCCGGGCGCCGCGCCGGACGCCGCCCGGACCGGCTCGCCGACCGTCGAGTCCCGCCGCGAAGAGGCCGGCGCCCGCCGCTGAACACCGGGACGGGGGACCCGGTGTTCCGCAGACCGCGAGCACTCAGCGTCATCGCGCAACCGAACGACCGAACGACCACAGAGCCGCCGGACCGGTCAGACCACGCGCACCACGACCGTCTTGGCGGCTTTGTCGTGCAGACATTGCTGGTAGGGGCGGTCCCAGGTGCACCAGAGCACGTTCAGCAGCCAGAAGATCGCCGGAATGCAGAGCACGCTCAGCAGGCCGGGCAGCCAGTACACCCCGGACCTGATCCACCCCGCTCGGCCGACCGGCACCGCGCCGTCCGCCAGCATCGCCACCCGGATGCCCATGGCCATCATGCCGACGGTCCGACCGCCCGCCCTGGTCAGCATCAGCCCCTCGTAGATGAAGCCGAGGAGCGCGAGCGCGACCTCGGCCACGAAGGTGATCACATTGTGGTTGTTGCTGGAGGCGGCGTCGGCGATCAGCGACAGCGGCACCCCGACCACCGCGACCAGCACCGTGTCGATGAACCACGCCACCAGCCGCCGCCGCAGGCCGCCGAGTGGCGGCATCGCCCCGCCGGGGGGCTGCTCCACCGGCGGGGCGCTGCCGTACGAACTGCCGTAAGGCGTGTCGTAGGGACTGGCAGGGCGGCCACCGTAGGGCGAGTCGTAGGGGTTCTGCTCCTGACCGCTGCCGGGCGTGCCGTAGGGGGAACCCTCGGGGGTCCCCGGCCGCACTCCGTACGGCGAGTCGGAGGACGGGCCGCCCCCCGCGGACTTGTCGAACGAGGGCGGGGTCGGCTCGCCGGGCGGCTCAGGTGTCGTCATATCAGCAGTAGATAACCTGACAGACCATCACTTTACCGTAATCGGTGCTATTTCCGACCAACAGGGTGAACCCGTCCAGCACTGGACGGTTCGACCGCACCGGAGGTGACGAAGGTGCCCGCCGCCTTGTCGTGCCAGCACTGCCGCCACGGCCGGTCGACCATGCACCACAGCAGCCCCAGCACGCCCACCCCCAGCAGCAGCGGCAGCTGGTAGCACAGCCAGCGGGTCAGTGAGCGACCGACGCCGGGCGCCTGTTTGGAGCGCCGCCCTGCCACCCGCAGCCCGAGAACCGCCTTGCCCAGGGTGCGCCCCCAGAGCGTGGTCGGCAGCACCTCGTAGACCAGCCCGACCACGAGCACGCCGAGCAGCAGCAGACCCGCGCTGCGCAGCACGGTCGGGTCGACCAGCCAGACCGTGGTCGGGCCGGTCAGCTCCCGGGCGGCGTCGATCTTGTCCTGAAGGTGCGTCACCACGTGCTGCACCAGCGGCGCCGCCAGCGGGGCGACCGCGCCCGTGGTCAGCACGAGGTCGAACAACCGGGCCGCGAACCGGCGGCCGAGCGGGGCGGGACGCGGACCGCTCGGCCGCCCGCCCAGCGGCCGCGCCTGCCGGGAGGCCGGCACGGGCGTCGCGGCGGCGGCCGTCTGCGGCGCGGCGGGAGTCGACGGCGGCGCGGCGGCGGTCGGCGGAGGCGCGGCGGGGAGCGAGGCCGCCGGGACGGGCCGCGGGACGGGTGGCGGCACGGGCTGCGGCACGGGCTGCGGCACGGGGGGTTGCGGGTTTGCGCGCCGGGGTGCGGGCGCCGGGGCGAGCGCCGGGGCGAGCGCCGGGGCCGAACCGGTTGCGAGGGCGGGGCCCGGATCCGGGACGGCAGTCGGCACCGGGTGCAGAGCGCGGGCATGGGTGGGGAAGGGCGCGGGGCCGGGGACCGATACCGGTTCGGGCGTCAGCAGCAGCGGCCGGGGGCCGTCCGCCACCAACGACAGCTCGGCGACGGGCGCGGGCCGGGCCTGCTCGCCCGTCGGCGCGCCCCAGGACACCCAGCGCGGAACCGACTCGGTCTCCAACAGCCCCCGCTGCTGCGCGGCGTCCGCGCGCCAGCGGGTCTCGCGTTCGAGAGTGGTCCCGGCCTCCCCCGACGAGCCCCCCTCGTCCGGGTGGGCCAGCGGCTGCCCGGTGGTCTCGTCCAGGTAGATCGGCCCGGATTCCTCGACCGGCTCCGGGACCGACGCACCCGGCCCCGACGCCTCCGGGGCCGGGCGCAGCGGCGCGGGCGGGGGCACGAAGCTCATCGAGGGCGCGTTCGGCCGCGCCGCCGCGCGCGGCGGCGGCAGCTCCTCGCCGTCGGCCGGGGCCGGCCGGCTGGTCCCGGGCAGCCAGCGCTCGCCGTCCCAGTAGCGGACGAAGCCGGGGATCGAGGGGTCGGGGTAGTACCCGGGCGCGGGGCGGTCGTCGGACCGGGGGTCCGCGGAGGGAGGGCCAGCGGAGGGGGGAACCGGCATGGAAATGGACCTGCTTCGTCTGCGTCGCCGACGGCGCCCTGGACCTTCAGAATGCGCCGAGTCATCAAGTCGTGACAAAGCGTAGTACCCGCCCGCCCCGCTTCGCGGCTCTTGCGGGAGAACGCGCCCTGGAAGCCGTTCTGATGACCGGCGTCCGGTTCGCGGAATTTTCCGACCGAACCGCTGTAAGAGTCGGTGGGCTTCCGGCTCTCCCTCCGTGCGGGCCGCCGAAGGCGGCGGTCCGCCCCGGGAGAGAGGTCAGGCACCATGGGCGGCAGGAACGACAGGAACGACCGCGACGACCGGCGGGACGGACAGGGCAGAGCGTGCGGCGACGCAGCGGGCGGCATCGGGCCCGGCCCGGACGGGACCTGCGACGCTGAGGTGCGGCAGGAGTTGACGGTGGACCTGGTGCTGGCGCCGGACCGCAGCGTCCCGGTCCCGGCCCTGCTGCGCTACCGCGCGGCGGACCCCTATGCCGTGCACATCACCTTCCACCTGGGCCAGGACTCCCCGGTGACCTGGGTGTTCGCCAGGGACCTGCTGGTCGAGGGGATCTTCCGGGCCTGCGGGCACGGGGACGTCCGGATCTGGCCCACCCGCTCCGCCGGGC
>CAVUQN010000012.1:0-190306 GCA_963743515.1 uncultured Actinomycetota bacterium | reverse complement strand
TGGTCAGGGGGCTCTTCGTCAAAGGTTGTTCGGCGGCGTCCTACTCTCCCACCAGGGTCCCCCCTGGCATGCTCAGCCATCGGCGCTGTGCGGGCTTAGCTTCCGGGTTCGGGATGGGACCGGGGCGTTTCCCTCGCCGCCATGACCGCCGACACGACTATGACGAACATCAGACCACGCTGCCGGAAGCGGGACGGTCGAGTCTCCGAGAACCAGACAGCGGATGCGAGCGACAGAAGATCAAGCATCACATTTCAAGGGTGTGACAAGCCCTCGGCCTATTAGTACCGGTCCACTCCACGCTCGACCTGGCGCTTCCACGTCCGGCCTATCAACCCCGTCGTCTACAGGGGGCCTTACCCACTCAAGGTGGTGGGAGGCCTCATCTCGAAGCAGGCTTCCCGCTTAGATGCTTTCAGCGGTTATCCCTCCCGAACGTAGCCAACCAGCCATGCCCCTGGCGGGACAACTGGCACACCAGAGGTCCGTCCGTCCCGGTCCTCTCGTACTAGGGACGGCCCTTCTCAAGCCTCCAGCGCGCGCAGCGGATAGGGACCCAACTGTCTCACGACGTTCTAAACCCAGCTCGCGTGCCGCTTTAATGGGCGAACAGCCCAACCCTTGGGACCTACTCCAGCCCCAGGATGCGACGAGCCGACATCGAGGTGCCAAACCATCCCGTCGATATGGACTCTTGGGCGAAGATCAGCCGGGTGATCCCCAGGGTACCTTTTATCCGTTGAGCGATCGGCGCTTCCACCAGCCACCGCCGGATCGACTTAGTCCCAGCTTTCGCACCTGCTCGACCCGTCGGTCTCACAGTCAAGCCCCCTTGTGCACTTACACTCGCCACCTGATTGCCAACCAGGCTGAGGGAACCTTTGGGCGCCTCCGTTACATCTTTAGGAGGCAACCGCCCCAGTTGGCAGCCACCCCACCAGACACTGTCCCCGATCCGGATCACGGACCCGGGTCTAGACACCCGAGCACGGCCAGAGTGGTATTTCAACGACGACTCCACCACCGGCTGGCGCCGGCAGCTTCACAGTCTCCCACCTATCCTACGCAAGCCGCCCCGGACACCAATATCAAGCTATAGTAAAGGTCCCGGGGTCTTTCCGTCCTGCTGGCGCGAAACGAGCATCTTTACTCGTAGTGCAGTCTTCACCGGGCCTGATGGTTGAGACAGTCGGGAAGTCGTTACGCCATTCGTGCAGGTCGGAGACTTACCCGACAAGGAATTTCGCTACCTTAGGATGGTTATAGTTACCACCGCCGTTTACTGGCGCTTCAGTTCACCGCCTCGCGCGATCGAAACCCCGCTAACCGGTCCCCTTAACGTTCCAGCACCGGGCAGGCGTCAGTCCTGTATGCATCGCCTTGCGGCTTCGCACGGACCTGTGTTTTTAGTAAGCAGTCGCTTCCCGCTGGTCTCTGCGAGCTCGGCCCCAGCTCGCGAGTGCAAGACGCGGTCACCAGCATCCGGCCCCCCTTCTCCCGAAGTTACGGGGGCATTTTGCCGAGTTCCTTAACCACAGTTCACCCGAACGCCTCGGGTATTCTCTACCTGACCACCTGAGTCGGTTTGGGGCACGGGCCGCCATGACCCTCGCTAGAGGCTTTTCTCGACAGCATAGGATCACCCACTTCGCCCCAATCGGGCTCCCCATCACGTCTCAGGCTCATGTCGCCGCGCATTTGCCTACGCATACGCCCTACACCGCTTGCCCCGGGACAACCACCGCCCGGGCTAGGACTGCCTTCCTGCGTCACCCCATCGCTCACCTACTACCCTGCTCGGGTCACCGGCTCCACCACGCCTCATCGCCCGAAGGCTTCCGCGACCGGCTTCGAGCGGGCTTTAGCATTCACGGGGTTCGGCCCTTGGCGCTACACAGCGGGTACGGGAGTATCAACCCGTCGTCCATCGACTACGCCTGTCGGCCTCGCCTTAGGTCCCGACTCACCCTGGGCGGAACAGCCTGGCCCAGGAACCCTTGGTCAATCGGCGCCACCGAGTTTCCCACGCGTGGATTCGCGACCCACGCCCTGCATTCTCACTCGCGCACCGTCCACGACTGCCCTCACGCCGCCGCTTCACCCGGCGCACGACGCTCCCCTACCCAACACCACACCTGGCCGCCACGTCTCAGGTGACGACGGGCTGCATGATGTTGACACGGCTTCGGCGGTGTACTTGAGCCCCGCTACATTGTCGGCGCAGGAACCACTTGACCAGTGAGCTATTACGCACTCTTTCAAGGGTGGCTGCTTCTAAGCCAACCTCCTGGCTGTCACCGCGACTCCCACATCCTTTCCCACTTAGCAGCACGCTTAGGGGCCTTAGCCGGTGCTCTGGGCTGTTTCCCTCTCGACCATGGCGAGCTTATCCCCCACAGTCTCACTGCCGCGCTCTCACGTACCGGCATTCGGAGTTTGGCTGACGTCAGTGACCCGGTCGGGCCCGATCGGCCTATCCAGCGCCCTACCTCCGGCACGCACACGCGACGCTGCACCTAAATGCATTTCGGGGAGAACCAGCTATCACGGAGTTTGATCGGCCTTTCACCCCTAACCACAGGTCATCCCCCAGGTTTTCAACCCTGGTGGGTTCGGGCCTCCACACCGTCTTACCCGCGCTTCACCCTGCCCATGGCTAGATCACTCCGCTTCGGGTCTAGGGCGCGCGACTCATGACGCCCTTATTCGGACTCGCTTTCGCTACGGCTACCCCACACGGGTTAACCTCGCAACACACCGCAAACTCGCAGGCTCATTCTTCAAAAGGCACGCAGTCACGACAGCTGTGTGCAAGCACACGCTGCGACGCTCCCACGGCTTGTAGGCACACGGTTTCAGGTACTATTTCACTCCGCTCCCGCGGTACTTTTCACCATTCCCTCACGGTACTGTCCGCTATCGGTCACTAGGGAATATTTAGGCTTAGCGGGTGGTCCCGCCAGATTCACACGGAATTTCTCGGGCTCCGTGCTACCGAAGACTCAAGAGAGCCGTACAGGTTTCGTCTACGGGGGTCTTACCCTCTACGGCCGGACCTTCGCATGTCCTTCGACTACCCATACGGTTTCTGACTCTCCGACCGGCCGGCAGACCGGACAAGAATCTTCCCACGACCCCGTAATGGCAACCCCTGCCGGGTATCACACCAATACGGTTTAGCCTCATCCGATTTCGCTCGCCACTACTCTCGGAATCACGGTTGTTTTCTCTTCCTGCGGGTACTGAGATGTTTCACTTCCCCGCGTTCCCTCCACACTGCCTATGTGTTCAGCAGCGGGTGACAGCCCATGACGACTGCCGGGTTTCCCCATTCGGACACCCCCGGATCAAAGCTCGATGACAGCTCCCCGGGGCCTATCGCGGCCTCCCACGTCCTTCATCGGTTCCTAGTGCCAAGGCATCCACCGTGCGCCCTTAAAAACTTGGCCACAGATGCTCGCGTCCACTGTGCAGTTCTCAAGCAACGACCAGCCACCCATCACCCCCACACCGCAAGCGGCATGAAGTTCACTGGGGCCGGCGTACCGAAAGACAATCGACCTCGCGGCCGGTGCCCTCAGGACCCAACAACGTGCCCGGAGCCACCACCCATCACAGAACTTTCCACGCCGAAGCAGTACTCGTGTCCATGACGATGATCGCGCCGAATAGTCAACGTTCCACCCATGAGCGAACCACGGTACAGACATTCGCTGACCTGTGGCCCTCTGCCCGGCCATGGCCGGGAGAAGTGCTCCTTAGAAAGGAGGTGATCCAGCCGCACCTTCCGGTACGGCTACCTTGTTACGACTTCGTCCCAATCGCTGGTCCCACCTTCGACAGCTCCTTCCCTTGCGGGTTAGGCCACCGGCTTCGGGTGTTACCGACTTTCGTGACGTGACGGGCGGTGTGTACAAGGCCCGGGAACGTATTCACCGCAGCAATGCTGATCTGCGATTACTAGCAACTCCGACTTCATGGGGTCGAGTTGCAGACCCCGATCCGAACTGAGACCGGCTTTTTGAGATTCGCTCCACCTCGCGGTATCGCAGCTCATTGTACCGGCCATTGTAGCACGTGTGCAGCCCAAGACATAAGGGGCATGATGATTTGACGTCGTCCCCACCTTCCTCCGAGTTGACCCCGGCAGTCTCCTGTGAGTCCCCGACATTACTCGCTGGCAACACAGAACGAGGGTTGCGCTCGTTGCGGGACTTAACCCAACATCTCACGACACGAGCTGACGACAACCATGCACCACCTGTATACCGACCACAAGGGGGCGACCATCTCTGGCCGTTTCCGGTATATGTCAAGCCTTGGTAAGGTTCTTCGCGTTGCGTCGAATTAAGCCACATGCTCCGCTGCTTGTGCGGGCCCCCGTCAATTCCTTTGAGTTTTAGCCTTGCGGCCGTACTCCCCAGGCGGGGAACTTAATGCGTTAGCTGCGGCGCGGACCACGTGGAATGTGACCCACACCTAGTTCCCAACGTTTACGGCGTGGACTACCAGGGTATCTAATCCTGTTCGCTCCCCACGCTTTCGCTCCTCAGCGTCAGTAATGGCCCAGAGATCCGCCTTCGCCACCGGTGTTCCTCCTGATATCTGCGCATTTCACCGCTACACCAGGAATTCCGATCTCCCCTACCACACTCTAGCCTGCCCGTATCGAATGCAGACCCGGAGTTAAGCCCCGGGCTTTCACATCCGACGTGACAAGCCGCCTACGAGCTCTTTACGCCCAATAATTCCGGACAACGCTCGCACCCTACGTATTACCGCGGCTGCTGGCACGTAGTTAGCCGGTGCTTCTTCTGCAGGTACCGTCACTTGCGCTTCTTCCCTGCTGAAAGAGGTTTACAACCCGAAGGCCGTCATCCCTCACGCGGCGTCGCTGCATCAGGCTTTCGCCCATTGTGCAATATTCCCCACTGCTGCCTCCCGTAGGAGTCTGGGCCGTGTCTCAGTCCCAGTGTGGCCGGTCGCCCTCTCAGGCCGGCTACCCGTCGTCGCCTTGGTAGGCCATTACCCCACCAACAAGCTGATAGGCCGCGGGCTCATCCTGCATCGCCGGAGCTTTCCACGCACACCCCATGCGGGGATGCGTCGTATCCGGTATTAGACCTCGTTTCCAAGGCTTGTCCCAGAATGCAGGGCAGATTGCCCACGTGTTACTCACCCGTTCGCCACTGATCCACCCCGAAGGGCTTCACCGTTCGACTTGCATGTGTTAAGCACGCCGCCAGCGTTCGTCCTGAGCCAGGATCAAACTCTCCGTGAATGTCATTCCGTAATCGGAATAGCACTCGCGTTGAGCGGCACAGCAACCAGCGGAATAGCCGGTCCCGTGCACTGCGTCCTCGCTAGTGTTTCTGCATTTAAAATGTTGCAGCATTTTTCCCAAAGGAACCTCGACCGTCCACATGATGTGGCCGGACGGGGTATCAACATTTGGCGTTGACTTTTGGCACGCTGTTGAGTTCTCAAGGAACGGACGCTTTCTTCGAGACCCTTTCACCGGTCTCTCCGAGCGCTTCGTTCGTTCTTCGTTGTTTAGCTTAGCAGATCCGTTTCGGCCGGTCTAACCGGCCGCTCTCGTTTCCGTCAAGCAATCCGGCGAATTCCTCCGCCGACATCCGTAAGCTTATCAGGCTTTTCGGATCCCGATTTCCCGGGCCGCCTACCAGGTCAATCGGGACAGCATTCATCCGGCATTTCTGCCAGGGTTCGTGCTGAGATTTCGACTGCCTTGGAGGCGAGACGTCAGAGACTACTCGGCGCCTCGTGGTGTGTCCAATCAAGGCAACCGCTCGAACCTACCCAGCCCTTCAGCCCGCGTCAACGGGTTTGCTGGGCGGCGACTCCAACTGCTCCAGCTCGATGCCGGGGGCTGCCAGCACCACGTCGCCGGCCAGGTGGACCAGCCCTTCCTCGCCGGTGGCCAGGTCGGCCACGCGGTAGCGCTCCACCTCCAGCGGCCCGTTGTCAGTGGGGTGTGATTCGATCCCGTCCAGGGTCCAGCCCTGGTCGAAGGTGCGCGGTGCGAGGACCGGGTCGGTCAGTGCCACCACCCGGAGCCGGGCGCTGCCTCCGGGCCGGAGCCGGAGCAGTCGGGCCGTGGCGATCAGGAAGGCCGGGGAGCGGCCGGCGAAGGCGTGGGCGCGGTCGCTGCCCTCACGGGCATGTTGGCCTGCCGGGTCGTCGCTGTGGGTACGCACCCAGGTCAGGCCGTCCAGGGCGCCTCCGCGGAGCTGCCAACCGCCGAGGCGCAGTTCAAGGCGCAGCGGTCGGCTCAGCGAATCGAGGGTGAGATCGATCGAGCCGTTCGGGGATCCGTCGACCGCGAAGGTCTGCGCGGTGTAGCGCCAGCCGGCGGGGCCGGGGGCGCAGCTGAAGCGCTCTTCACCGAGAGGGGTCTCGTCGTGGGTGTCGTAGAAGGAGTATCGGCCGCTGGGCATGGTTCGACCCTATGTCCGAACGGCCGAGTGGCCGACGTCCAGGGACGCCGGCCACTCGGTGGGGTGCTGCTGCGCCTGGGGGCAGGCTCAGTAGCGGTACTGCTCCGGCTTGTACGGACCCTCGACCGGAACGCCGATGTAGGCGGCCTGCTCGTCGCTCAGCACGGTGAGCTTGACGCCCAGGGCGTCGAGGTGGAGTCGGGCGACCTTCTCGTCCAGGTGCTTCGGCAGCACGTAGACGCCGACCGGGTACTCCTCGGTCTTGGTGAACAGCTCGATCTGAGCGATCGTCTGGTTCGCGAAGGAGTTGGACATCACGAAGGACGGGTGGCCGGTCGCGTTGCCGAGGTTCAGCAGGCGGCCCTCGGACAGCAGGATGATGGTGTGGCCGTCCGCGAAGCGCCACTCGTGGACCTGCGGCTTGACCTCGGTCTTGACGATCCCCGGCAGCTTGGCCAGGCCGGCGATGTCGATCTCGTTGTCGAAGTGGCCGATGTTGCCGACGATGGCCTGGTGCTTCATCTGCGCCATGTGGCGGGCAAGTGATGATGTCCTTGTTGCCGGTGGTGGTGATGAAGATGTCGGCGATGCCGACCACGTCCTCCAGGGTGGTGACCTGGTAGCCGTCCATCGCGGCCTGGAGGGCGCAGATGGGGTCGACCTCGGTGACGATGACCCGGGCGCCCTGGCCGCGCAGCGACTCGGCGCAGCCCTTGCCGACGTCGCCGTAGCCGCAGACGACCGCGACCTTGCCGCCGATGCAGGACGTCGGTGGCGCGGTTGATGCCGTCGATCAACGAGTGGCGGCAGCCGTACTTGTTGTCGAACTTGGACTTGGTGACCGAGTCGTTGACGTTGATGGCCGGGAACAGCAGGGTGCCGTCCTCGGTGCATCTCGTAGAGGCGGTGGACGCCGGTGGTGGTCTCCTCGGTGACGCCCTTGATCGCGGCGGCAGCCTCGGTCCACTTGCGCGGGGTCTCCTTGAGGGTGCGGTTGAGCAGCTCCAGGATGACGCTGGAACTCCTCGTTGTCCGCGGTCGCGCGGGGCCGGGGACCGCGCCGGCCTTCTCGAACTCGACGCCCTTGTGGACGAGCAGCGTCGCGTCGCCGCCGTCGTCCAGGATCATGTTCGGGCCGACCTCGTCCGGGCCAGGTCAGCGCCTGCTCGGTGCACCACCAGTACTCCTCCAGCGTCTCGCCCTTCCAGGCGAAGACCGGGACGCCCTGCGGGTGCTCCGGCGGTGCCCTCGGGGCCGACGGCGATGGCCGCGGCGGCGTGGTCCTGGGTGGAGAAGATGTTGCAGGAGCACCAGCGGACGTCGGCGCCGAGCGCGGTCAGCGTCTCGATGAGCACCGCGGTCTGGATGGTCATGTGCAGCGAGCCGGTGATCCGGGCGCCCGCGAGCGGCTGGGAGCCGGCGAACTCCTTGCGGATGGACATCAGGCCGGGCATCTCGTGCTCGGCCAGCTCGATCTCCTTGCGCCCGAAGGCGGCAAGGGAGAGGTCGGCGACCTTGAAGTCGCTGAGGGGGGTGGCAGACATGTATTTCTTCTCCATCGCGAAGTGGGGCCGGCGAAACCGGCGAGGGCTCAGGCGGTTCGGGTCGCAGGCAGCACGGAGTGCACCGGTAGCCGGGTGCCGGGCGCGCAGATCCACGGCACGCCGAAGCACACGGGCCGCGGAGCGGTCGTGCAGTCTCGACCCAGTGCGTCGGAGGTCCTCTCTCCCTCGGCTCACCAGCAGGTCCGCGCCCGAGGGGCGAGGGATCCGACCGAATGCACCGACCGCCATCAGCAGCGACGTCTGGCTCTGGGACGAATCTACACCGATGGGCCCGGTCTCCACCTTGAGAAGAGGCGGAGATCGGCCATGGCCGAGCGTGTCGTACGACTCGACATCCGTAGTGGCATCCCTGTGTCATGGTTCTGGAGCAGAGGCGTACATTCCGGTGTGCGCGCTCGAATGTTCGCTCTAGGGTTCGACGCGGCGAACCTCCACCGGTCCGCAGGACGAGAGCAGGAGAACTATGTCGGTGCCATGGAGCGGAGCCGGGTTGCCGCCGGCCGCCGCTGAGCGGATGGCCGAGATCAGTAGCAGCGGCACCTGGACTTCCGCACTGTCCACCAGCGAGTTCGCTGCCATCCGCGGAGTCGGCTTCGAGCCCGTCGGCCAGGTCATGGGTTCTGCGGTCTTCCACATCGGACGCAGCGGGGCCTACTGGGGCTACCACGACTGCCTGTTCCAGGGAGCCGGGTTCGGCTTCGCCTACGGGAACGTCGGCCAGGCGCCGATCGCCCTCTCCGGCCAGGGCGCCCCCTCCGCCGGGCTGGTCGGCGTCTTCGAGAAAGCCCGGCACACCGCACTGGAGCGGATGACGACCGAGTGCCAGGCCCTCGGCGGGGACGGCGTCGTCTCCGCCGAGCTGACCATGGCCCCGTTCGCGGCCCAGCCCAACTGCCTGGAGTTCAAGGTCATCGGCACGGCGGTACGGGCCAGGGGTCCGTACCGGCCGAAGCGTCCGTTCACCTCGCACCTGGACGGGCAGGGCTTCGCCAAGCTGCTGAGCTCGGGCTGGGTGCCGGTGGAACTGCTGGTGGGCATGTCCATCGGCGTCCGCCACGACGACTACCGGACCCAGTCGCAGACCTACTCCTGGCAGAACATCGAGGTCACCGGTTGGAGTGAACTCGTGCACGGCGTGCGTGCGGATGCCCGTCGGCAGCTGCAGCGTCAGGGTGCACGGCACGGCGGCGACGGGATCATCATGGCCAGCAGCGCACTGCGGGTCTGGAGCGAGGGCTGCATCCGGAGCCGGAACCGTAACAACTCCGAGCAGGAGGACCACGTCGCCGAGTCGACGATGGTGGCCACCACCATCGCCCGGTTCAAGACCACCGAAGCCGCGCCGAAGACACTGTCGGTCATGCCGCTGGGCGACCGGGGCGACCGGCTGCGGAAGCGCCTGGCGGCGGTCGCCGGCAGCCCCTACGGGGACGTCGGCGAGTACCGGCGGCTCTCTCGGGAGTTGAACGAACTGAATGGCCAGATGTGAGCAGGTGTGACCGGGTCGCTCGGCGAACCGGGGGCAGTCCGTCCGAGTTGCTGAATGCGTGCAAGCGAGTAGGGGTTGTGAGATGAGCAAGTTGGAACCGACCGCCGAGGGTGTTCCCGCCGACGCCATGCGGCGGCTGGCGGAACTGGAGCCCGGCAAGCCCGGCTCGATCTTCACCAGCGACCTGTCCGTGAACGAGTTCCTGCTCGTCCGCGAGGCCGGTTTCAAGCCCATCGGCCTGGTGCTGGGCAGCTCCATCTACCACGTCGGCATGCAGATCGGCCGGTGGAACAAGAACCAGGAGCTGGAGACCCTCAGCCAGGCGATGTACCACGCCCGTGAGCTGGCGATGACCCGGATGGAGGCGGAGGCGGCGGCCCTGGGTGCGGACGGCATCGTCGGCGTCCGGCTCACCGTCGAGGCCCGCGAGTTCGGCAACGACGTCGCGGAGTTCATCGCCATCGGCACCGCGGTGAAGGCCGACCACCCGGCCCCGGGCAACACCACCTGGCGCAACAACAAGGGCCAGCCGTTCACCTCGGACCTCTCCGGCCAGGACTTCTGGACGTTGATCCGGGCCGGCTACGCCCCGCTCGGCATGGTGATGGGCACCTGCGTCTACCACATCGCCCACCAGCGACTCGGTGCCGTTTTCTCCAACATCGGCCGGAACGTGGAGATCGAGCAGTTCACCCAGGCCCTTTACGACGCCCGCGAGTTGGCCATGGCCCGGATGCAGGCCGAGGCCGAGGCGCTGCACGCGGAGGGCGTGGTCGGCGTCCAGCTGAATGCCCACAACCACCGCTGGGGCGGTCACACCACGGAGTTCTTCTCCATCGGCACCGCCGTCCGCCCGCTGCGGGCCGACCACGAGATCGAGCGCCCCACCATGGTCCTCAGCCTCGACGGGTGAGAAGCTCGTCCCCTAGCGGTTCTGTCGGTTGCAGGCACAGGTCACGAGTGCAGGGAATGATGATGGGCGAGCAGGATCCGTTGCCGGCCCGGCCGGACGACGTCAGCGGTGCAGCGCTCGAAGGCGAGCTGAACGATCCCAACATGTCGCTGGACATGCTGACGGCGGCGCTGCGCCAGGACTCGGCCGATCTGGAGATCTACGTCAAGGTGCTCACCGACTCGCTGGCGGACGCCCTGCCGCCGGGGTCGGTGGCCTTCGACCGCAAGCGCAGCATGAGCGACCGGATGGCGGGCCGTGAGGGGCGGGTCGAGCGGCTAGAGGTCTCGCTCGACGACCGTCGGCTGATCCTGACACTGGCGCACGGCCGTCCCCAGGGCGAGGTGGCAACGGTGGTCCGCGGCGTGGTGCTGTCCCGCAAGCCGGTCGCCCTGGACGAGTGGGCCCGGGAGCTGGCCGGCGCGGTCGCCCAGCGGGCCCAGTCGGACGCTCGGGCCCGGGCCGCGCTGCAGCGGCTGCTGCTGGGTGGCTGACGGCCCCGTACGAGCACTCACGCATCCGAGTACTCGCCTATCTGAGTGAAGGCGCGCCCCGCTTTCCGGTCGAAGGACCGGAAAGCGGGGCGATTGTCAGTAGCAGGGCGTAGATTCTCGACTACACCGAGACAGTGGCACGGAAGACCGTGCTGGGCGTTCCGGTGACTGCGCTGTCGGCCCGGAGGCCGGAGCCACCGGCGGGGACGAAGACCGACTCGCCCCGGTGGAGCGTGACGGATGATCCTTGTGCGTCGGTCAGGACCGCGGTCCCCTCTGTGCACAGGAGAATCTGCGGGGTGGCGCCGGGAATGCGGCCGGCGGCCGGTGTCGCACCGCCCAGGGTGAATCGGGAGAGCCGGAACTCGTCGATCGGCGTGGGGTAGACCTGCTCGCCGTCGACCTCGGCGACCGGGTGGAGCACGTCCGGGACCAGGCTCCGGAAGACGACCACCCGCAGCAGTTCGGGGACGTCCACGTGCTTGGGGGTGAGCCCCGAGCGCAGCACGTTGTCGGAGTTGGCGAGGATCTCCACGCCCAGCCCGCTGAGGTAGGCGTGCGGGACACCCGCGCCCAGGTACAGCGCCTCGCCCGGCTGCAGCCGGACCCAGTTCAGCAGCAGCGCGGCAACCACACCCGGGTCGTTCGGGAAGCACCTGCCGAGACCGGCATAGGAGCGGAGGGAGTCCAGCATGGAATCAGGAAGGCTCGCCAGGGCGGTGCCGGAGATGTCGCCGGCCTCGACGGTCTTGGCCGCCTGCTCCAGGGCGTCCGTCGTCCCACGGACGGTGGCGGCCATCGCCTCGGGACCGGCCGTGAGGATCGCGGTCAGCGCCTCCCGGAGCGCCGCCTCCTCGGACTCGCCCCGCAGGGTGCGGGCGATGGGCCGAAGATCCGGGACGCCGAGCGCCTCCAGCAGCAGAGCGGTCTGTGCGGGCGTCCGGAATCCGCAGAGACCGACGAACTCGTCGAGCGCACAGATCAGTTCGGGCTTGTGGTTGGCGTCCTTGTAGTTGCGGTCGGGTGCGTCGAGGGCGACCCCGCGCGCCTCCTCCGCCGCGAAGCCGGCCCGGGCCTGGTCCAGGTCGGGGTGGACCTGGAGCGACAGCGGCTCCCCGGCGGCGAGGACCTTGAACAGGAAGGGCAGGTCCGGACCGAACCGACGGACGCTCGCCGCGCCGAGCTCACGCTCGGGATCGGCCTCGATCACGGTGTTCAGCGGCTGCGGGCCACTGCCGCGGTCGACCGTGGAGGGTGCGCCCGCGTGGGCGCCCATCCAGAGCTCCGCCTGCGGCTCTCCGGTGGGTTCGGCGCCGAGGAGCTCCGGCAGAGCGGTCCTGGAGCCCCATGCATAAGGGCGGATGACATTGGTCAGACGATCCACGATTCAGATCCTGATCTGTGCTGCCGGGCAGGCGGACGACGTTGCACGGGGTGACGTTGCGGGTGTCAGTGGGCGCGGGACCGGACCGAGGCGGCCAGGCCCAGATAGACGGCGCTGAAGTCGGTCATGGCCACGAGCTCGATCAGGCCGCCGAGCGGGTCGGCGTGCGGGGCAGTCAGCTCCTGGATGCCGATCTGGTGGTCGGAGGCGAGCCGGTGGGCCCGGGCCACGGCGTGCGGCGGGGGAAGCGGCTCCGCCTCGGCGGCGTGCTCCTCGGACGAGAACACCTCGGCAGTGGACGCCGCCGCCGAAGATGTCGCCGCCGAACCCGTCGCGGCGGTGCGGCGGAGCAGGAAGATCTTCAGTTGCAGGCCGTCCGGCTCCTCGGTGCGGTCGCGGAAGAAGTCGTCCTCGTCCTGGTCGGCCGCGAGGTGGCCGAGGAGCAGGCCGCGCTGGGTGGTCAGCGCCTCGGGCAGGACGCCGGTGATGGCCAAGTGCCCGGCGTGGTCGGCCAGCATCCGGGCGAAGCGCTCGGCCACCGCTGCGGTGCCCGGGCCGTCGCTCCACAGCAGCGGCAGCATGTCGTCGATCTGGACGGCCAGCCCCTTGGCCGGGTTGCTGTAGGTGTCCGCGGCCGGCCGGCAGCGGACCGCGGCCTCGTCGAGTTGGTCGGCCATGGCCTGGAGGGAGGCGTAGGGAACGGTGGCGAGTCCGACCCGGTCGGCGAGGGCGAGGGTGGGCGCCAGCAGGCCCCAGAGGGCCGAGGGGGCGTCGTACGGGAGGTCCCGCTCCAGTCCGGTCGGGGGCTCGGGGGCGGTCGCGGACGGCTCGAAGGGCAGCGGCATGCCGCGGACCTGGACGGTGGCGCCGGCCAGCGGGCTGTGCGCGGGGGCGACGGAGACCACCGAGCAGCCGCGGGCGTAGGCACGCTGCGCCAGGGCGATGAGTCCCGGTTCGGTGCCCCGGGTGGAGAGAAGGAGCAGCAGGTCGGAGGGGCCGGCCCAGCCGGGCAGGACCCAGTCCAGGCCCAGGCTGAATTCGGAGCGCACCTCGGCCGGGGTCGCGGCTTCGCGGGCATCGTCCCGGTCGGGCTGGTGCGCCGGGTCCGCCAGGGTGGGACGGAGGACCACGACCGGGCCGGCCGGTCCCGCCAGTGCGGCCAGCAGTTGCCCGGCCAGGGCGGCGGTGCCGTGCCCGGCGACGAAGGCCGCCCTGGGCCTGCCCTCGGGCCGGAGCCGGTCGAGCCCGGCCTCACCGGCCAGTCGCAGCGCCCTGCGCACGGTCGCACCGGCCGAGGCGAGGTCGAGCAGCAGTCCGGCCTCGTCGGCCCGGGTCAGCGCCGCCGGGTCGTCCAGCAGCCACTCCTCGATCATGTGGCTCTCCTGCGTACTCGGGGTGCCGGGGCCTGGGTCAGCCGGGGCGCCGGGCCTCGTCCACCAGCAGCACCGGGATGCCGTCGCGGACCGGGTAGGCCAGACCGCAGTCGGCCGAGGTGCAGACCAGTTCGTCGTCGGTCTCGCTGAGCGGCGCGTGGCACTGCGGGCAGGCGAAGATCTCCAGCAGGGCGGGGTCGATGCTCATACCGGTGTGCTCCGTGGTCGATCGGCGGGACGGGACGGGGTTGCTCCCGGAAAGCTACCGTACCGCTGCCCTGAACCCGGGTGGGACCGGGCAGCGGAACGGGTGCGAGAGGCGCGGTGCGGTCAGGCCCGGACGAGGGCCAGCACCTCGTCCCGGAGCTTGGCCATTACGGCCCG
The DNA here is from genome assembly GCA_963743515.1 of uncultured Actinomycetota bacterium. GTDB lineage: Bacteria > Actinomycetota > Actinomycetes > Streptomycetales > Streptomycetaceae > Streptacidiphilus. The sequence goes on along the minus strand of CAVUQN010000012.1, from coordinate 176,207 downwards.
GTCCCGGGCCTCCACGTTCAGCCGGAGCAGCGGCTCGGTGTTGGACGCGCGGAGGTTGAACCACCAGTCGTCGCCGGTCACGGTCAGTCCGTCGAGCTCGTCGAAGGTGACGCCGGGGACGTCGGCGTAGGCGGCGCGGACGGCGGCGGTGCGCGCCGCCTGGTCGGCCACGGTGCTGTTGATCTCGCCGGAGGCGGCGTAGCGGTCGTACTCGGCGACCAGGGCGGACAGGGTGCCCTGCTGCCCGCCGAGGGCGGCCAGGACGTGCAGGGCGGCCAGCATGCCGGTGTCGGCACGCCAGAAGTCGCGGAAGTAGTAGTGCGCGGAGTGCTCGCCGCCGAAGACAGCGTCGGTGCGGGCCATCTCCTGCTTGATGAAGGAGTGGCCGACGCGGGTGCGCACGGTCTTGCCGCCGTTGGCGCGGACGACCTCGGGGACGGTCCAGGAGGTGATCAGGTTGTGGATGATCGTCGGCTCCTCCTCGCCCTCCGCCCTGGCCCGGGCCAGCTCGCGGACGGCGACCAGGGCGGTGATCGCGGAGGGGGAGACCGGCTCGCCGCGCTCGTCGACGACGAAGCAGCGGTCGGCGTCCCCGTCGAAGGCGAGGCCGATGTCGGCGCCGACCTCGCGCACCTTGGCCTGGAGGTCGACCAGGTTCTTCGGGTCGAGCGGGTTCGCCTCGTGGTTGGGGAAGGTCCCGTCGAGCTCGAAGTACATCGGCACGACGTCGAGCGGCAGGCCGGCGAAGACCGTCGGCACGGTGTGGCCGCCCATGCCGTTGCCGGCGTCCACGGCGACCTTCAGCGGACGGATGGAGCCGAGGTCGACCAGGCCGCGCAGGTGGTCGGCGTAGGCCTGGAGCTCGTCCTGCTGGGTGATTCGGCCGGGCTCGCCGTCGGCGGCCGGGACGGTGACCACCCCGTCGGCGTCGGTCCACGCCTCGACCAGCTCGCGGATCTCCACCAGCCCGGTCTCCTCGCCGACCGGCGCGGCACCGGCGCGGCACATCTTGATGCCGTTGTACTGGGCCGGGTTGTGGCTGGCGGTGAACATCGCGCCGGGCAGGTCGAGCTTGCCGCTGGCGAAGTAGAGCTGGTCGGTCGAGCAGAGCCCGATCTCGACGACGTCCGCCCCCTGCGCGGTGGCCCCCTCCGCGAAGGCGCGGGTCAGGCTGGGCGACGACGGCCGCATGTCGTGACCGACGACGATCGCGTCCGCGCCGGTGACCCGGACGAAGGCCGCGCCGAAGGCGCGGGAGAGCGACTCGTCCCACTGCTCGGGGACAACGCCGCGCACGTCGTACGCCTTCACGATCTGCTTGAGGTCACGCACTCGGGTCTCCGCCATTCTCGTTGCACGTCGGTGCTGGCACATCTGCGCCTGCACATCCGTGTCCGCACATCGGTGTCTGCGCGTCAGTGGTCGCGTGTCGGCAAGTCGCACCTCGATGTGGGCCTGCAGACGGGGCACTTCGCCCTCGGGGGCACAGTACCGGGTGCACGTATACGAAAGGTGAGCTCAGGTCTCCGGCGAGCGCAGCACCCGCAGGTGCCCGCGTCGGCCGACCTCGGTGGGATCCGCCTGGCTGCCGCCGTCCTGACGGCGCGCCGGCGGGCGGGCGGCCTCCCGGACGGCGTTGGCGAGCGCCTCCAGGTCGTCCCCGCTGGGACGGATCGGTCCGGAGTCGACGGTCAGCCGGACCACCTCCCAGCCGCGCGGGGCGGTGAGGCGCTCGGAGTGCTCGGCGCAGAGGTCGTAGCAGTGGGGCTCGGCGTAGGTGGCGAGCGGGCCGAGGACCGCTGTCGAGTCCGCGTAGACGTACGTCAGCGTCGCGACAGCGGGACGACCGCACGCGGTGCGCGAACATCGACGGACAGGGCTCACGACGATGGACGGTACCGCACTCGTGACCGGCCCGCGACGACCACGCCCTCGTGTCGCGTGGAATATGCCGCTGCGGGTCGCCGAAATCACGTCCGCCGGGCAGGTTCGGTCGTTCACGCCCGAGAAGTTGACTAGTGTGGCCCGGGTGGACAGACCAGCCGCCTCCAACAGCCGTCCGCGCCGACGGGACCGACACGGCCGGGGGCTCCGCGGCCCCCTGGCGCCGCCTCAGGTGCCCATCGCCCTGAGCAGATCGGAGCTCTTCGACGACTACGTCCGCGAGTCGGTGGAACGCCTGGTGCGGCACTGGCCGCAGTTGAACGAGGTCGACTTCGCGGTGCAGGACGTTCCGGGTCCGGTCCCGGGCGAACCGGAGCCGGAACCGACCGAACTTCGCTCGGACGAGGTGCCGCTCGGTCGGCTGGTGCCCGCGAGGAAGAAGGGCGACTCGCCCCGGATCGTGGTCTACCGGCGGCCGGTGGAGAACCGGGCCAAGGGACGCGACGAACGCGCGGCCCTGGTCCACGAGGTGGTGGTGGAGCAGGTCGCCGAGTTCCTGGGGGTCGACCCCGAGACGGTCGACCCCCGGTTCGGCGAGTTCGGCGGCGGGTTCGGCGAGGAGGAGTGACCGCCCCGCCACAGGCCGTCGGGGCCTGCGGCATCAGCCCCTACGGCATCAGCCCCTACGCCGCCAGCCCCTACGGCATCAGGATCGAGCCGTCCTGGACGACCTGCGGGATCTGCACCGTGCTGCGGTCGTCCGTCAACTGCTGGACGGTGAAACCGGGCCCGTTCTTGGTGCCGATCATGCGGGCGGCGTAGACCGCACCGCCGGACACCGGTTCGACGGTCACCGCGAACGTCCCGCCTCCGGACGGCGCCTGCGGCGTGACCGACACCGTGGTGCCCGCCGCGACCGGCACCGTCTGGACCACCGGGGCGCCGCCGGCGGCGCCGAGCGAGCTGACCTTCACCGAAGCGGCGGTCGTGCCCGGGTTGCTGAGCAGCAGGGTCGTAGCACCGGCCGTGTTGCCCGCGGCCGTGGCCCGCTGTCCGATGGACACCGCACCGGCCAGGTAGCCGGTGTCGCTCGATCCGCCCTGACTCCGGACCACCTGGACGCCCGCGACGAACGGAACGGTCTGGCCCACCCCGGAGGGGGTGAGCACCAGGGCGGCCGGTTGCCCCTTGGTGATGGCGCCCAGGTCGACCGAGGTCACCTGGCCGGCCTTGACATGGATCGAGTCGTGGCCGCTCGGCACGATCAGGCCGCCCTGCCAGGCGAGGTGGATGCTGAGGTCGGCATCGGCCGCGCCCGGGTCGGCGACGACCAGGGTGGCGTCGCTCAGGTCGCCGGGCAGCCCGGCGATGACCTGGGAGGTGGCGAGGGTCGTGGCGGGGATCCAGTCGGCGCCCTCGCTGCCGCTGTCGGCGTGCACCGCGGCAGCGATCCGGCCGGTGTGGACGATCACGTGGACGGCCAGCTCGGTGCCCGTGTTGCCGGGGCCGAGCAGCGCGGAGAGCAGCATCGAGACGGTCTGGTCGGCCGGCACCTCGATGTTCGACGCCTGGGTGCCCTCGACCTCGCCGCTGGCGTTGAAGATCCGAATGTCGACGTCGGAGCTGACGTCCTCGACATTGGTCAGTTCGACGTAGTCGTTGCTGCCCTTGTTCGAATCGGCCCCGACGAACCAGAAGTCGGTGGCCGACTCGGTGCAGGAGGCTCCGGAGATCGACGAGCCGTTGGTGGTGGTCTGCTGGACGGTGAAGCCCGGAGCGGTGGTGCCGCTCGCGGCGGCGAGCAGGGCCGGGGCCTTGTCCCCGGCTGCGGCCTTGGCCGTGGTCGCGCCGCCGAGGGCGGTCTGCTGGACCAGCGCGGTGGCGGCGCTCCCGCCGGTCGCCGGGGCGGCGCTCAGCGGCGTGAGCGAGGCGCTGCCGGAGCTCGCGGTGGAACTGCTCGACCCCGGCGCGGCGAGGCCGTAGACGGTGCTGCCGCTGCCCTGGAGCGGCGGCGGGCAGACCAGGCTGCTGTTCTGGACCGCGGTGCGGACGGCGGTGCCGGTGACGGCGGCCTGCCCGGTCGGCGGGTGGACCTCAGCGATGCCGATCGCGAGGGCGAGCACGCCGACGGCTCCGAGCAGGGACTGCGTGGTACGGCTGATCATCTCTGCTCAGCTCCCGGTTCCGTCGTGGTGGGCACCGTTGGTGCCCTGCGCGTCATTGGACTGGAGCCACGGGTCGTCCGCCCGGAGCGTGCCGTACGCCCCCGTGTCGTGCTCGGGCACGGCCTGACCCGGGACCGGCACGCCGCCGGGCCATTCGTAGCCGGCCGGCGCGTACCCCTGCTCCGCCGGGTACGCGGGGTCGACCTGGTAGCCGGGTTCGCCCTGGTACGGCTGCTCGGGGTAGTACGGCTGCTGGTAGCCGGGCTGCTCGTAGCCGACCTGCTGCTGGTCGTATCCCGGCTGCTCGTAGCCCGGCTGCTGCGACTCGTAGCCCGGCTGCGGCTGGTAGCCCGGCTGCTGCTGCTCGTACTCGTAGCCCTGCTGCTCGTAGCCGGGCTGCTGGTAGCCCTGCGGCGCGGTCCCGTACTGGTCCCAGCTGTAGGGCTGCTCCGCGGGCTGCTCGTAGCCCTGCTCCCGGCTCTGCTGGGGCAGGACGAAGGCCGGCGCCGGTGCGGCCGGCTCCGACACGGGTTCGGGTGCGGACGCCGTCGGGGCGCCGGCGGCGTCCTCCTCGGCGCTCTCGCTCGCCAGCCGCCGGGCCCGGCGCGAGCCGGCCGCCGGGGCGTCCGTCCCGGGCTCCGGCTCGGAGCCCGCGCTCCCGCCCGGGACCGTGCTCTCCACGTCGTCCGGCTGGTCGTCGTCGTTGCGGTCGCGCCGGCCGGGCAGCGCCAGCACCAGCAGGGCCAGTGCCAGCACGCCCTGGCCGATGATCCAGCCCTGGTGCAGCGTGCTCTCGTGGTAGGTCACCACCAGCTTGCCGCCCGAGGCCGGCAGGGTGAAGCCCTGGGCCCAGCCGTCGACCGTGGTCGGGGTGAGCGCCGTGCCGTCGAGGGTGGCCTGCCAGCCGGAGTCGGCCGAGTCGGCCAGGCGCAGCACGCGTCCGGAGGGACCGGCCGGGACGGTGGTGTCGATGTCGACCGCGTCGGCGTTGACCGCCACGTCGTTGGCGCTCGACGACTGGATCACGGCCCGGGACACGTTGTCGGTGAGCCGCCAGATGCTGCTGCCGCTCTGCTGGTTGAGCCGGGTCAGCCCCGGGGTCGCGTCGAGCGTCGCCGAGACCTGGGCGCTCACCGGCGCGAGGATCTGCACGTACTGGACCGCGTAGTCGGCCAGTTGGTCGGCCGGGTCGCCGCCCGCGCCCGCGACCAGGTTCCCGACCAGGCTGCCGAGGTTGCTGGAGGGCGTGGTGGCGTCCGTGGACTCGGCGCTGCCGAGGGTCGGTCCGGCACCGCGCACCAGTGAGTACGAGACGACCCCGCCATCGGATCCGGTCTGCAGGACCAGGGTGCGGATCTGGTCGACGCTGCCGGCCTGCTGGGCGATGAAGGCGGGGACCAGCTGTCCGCTGCCGCGTTCCAGCGGGCCGTCCGCGCCGCGCACCATCCACCAGCCGGCGGCGGCGACCGGCGCGACCGCGGCGACCACCAGCACCAGCGCCGCGACCGGCTGCCGCCAGCCGAAGTCGATGCCGGCGACCCGGTCCCGGGCGCCGTCGGCGCCGATGGCGGCGGCGGACAGCAGCGCGATGCCGACCAGCAGCGTCGCCGGTCCGGCCCAGGCGGACACGGCCTGCTGGCCGGGTCCGGGCACCACCTTGGCGGTGCCGGTCAGCACGGTCACCAGCAGGCCGACCGAGGCCGCGCCCCAGGCCGCGACGACGGCGCGGCGGCGGTCGGCGCGCAGCAGGGCCGCGAGCGCCGCCAGCACGACGCCGACGACCAGGATGCCGGGGACGGCACCGCTGCCGCCCGGGTTGAGCAGCAGCAGGCCCAGCGGCGTCGCCGTCGGGCCGACCGCGCCTGGGATGCCGGCCTCCAGCAGCAGTCGGCCGGGGTGGGTGATCAGGCCGAGCGACCAGGGGGCGAGCACCAGCAGCGGGGTGCCGACGATGGCCAGGCAGCGCAGGCCGAGGCCGAGCAGCGCCCTGACGCCACGGCCGAAGGCGCCGCCGCGGAGGAAGCCGGCCAGTAGCGCGCCGCCGGCCAGCAGCAGTCCGAGCACCCAGGCCAGCGGCACGAAGGCGGTGGTGAAGGTCAGCAGCAGGGCGGCGACCCAGGCGCTGCGCCAGCCGGGGCGTCCGCCCTTGGCGGCGGTCTCGCGGCGGATTCCGAGGCCGACGGCGATGGCCGCGGCGCGGGCGAGCGGCGGCAGCAGCACGGCGAGGACGAGGGTGCCGATCCGGCCCTGGGCGAGCGCGCCGGTGGCGGCGGGCAGCAGGGCGTAGCCGGCACTGGCCCAGGCGCGGACCAGCCGGGAGGCGATCAGCGGCCGGGAGACCAGGTAGGCGGAGACGCCGGCCAGCGGCACGGCCAGGATCAGCAGCAGCGCGACGGCGAGGCCGGGCTTGCCGAGCAGCAGCGTGGAGAGACCGGCCAGGATGCCGAGGTACGGGGGTGCGCCGCCGGAGCTGCCGACGCCGTTGGCCTGCCAGCCGGCCGCGAACTGCTGCCAGAGGTCACTGGCTCCGCCGGGGGTGGGCAGCAGCGCTCCGCCGTATAGCTCGCCCAGGCCGAGCAGGTTGCGGCAGGCGACGAGGGTGATCAGCAGCAGTCCGGCGAAGAGCACCGGCGCCGGCTTGCGGGCGATCCGCTTGAGCCGGGCGAACTGCTCGATCTCCAGGAACTCCGCGTCGTCGTCGACCGGTCCGGACTCGACCGAGCCGTGGCGGCTGGACATGGCCTCGTTGCCGGTCCGGCCGCCGAACTCGGCGATCAGGTTCTCGACGGCGGCCCGGGTGGTGGCGCCGGGGGCCGGGAACAGGCCGGACTCGTCGAGCGCGTCGTGGCTCCTGGTCCGGCGGCGCCGGGCGCGGGCGGCGATCAGCCCGCCGAAGCGCAGCATGACGTGCGCCAGCCCGGCGAGTTCGTCCACCGCCTGGCCGGGGGTCTTACCGAGGAGGTAGCCGAGCGAACGGAGCACGGTGCTGAGGGTGATCCGCAGCAGCAGGTAGGGCAGCAGCAGGCCGCGGGAGTTGGCGAGCAGGGTGAAGACCGCGCCGGCCTTGTCGATCCGGTGCGGGTGCCCCGGGCGGGCGCAGTCGATCGGGCGGCGCTCGCGGCTGGCGGCCTCGGCGTGCCGGAGCACCGCGTCCGGGGCGACCACGGTGCGGTGCCCGGCGGCGGCGACGCGCCAGCACAGGTCGACGTCGTCGCGCATCAGCGGCAGCGCCTTGTCGAAGCCGCCGAGCTGTTCGAAGACGTCGCGGCGGATCAGCATGCCGGCCGTGGAGACCGAGAGCACCGGGCGGACCTGGTCGCGCTGCCCCTGGTCCTGCTCGCGGCGGTCGAGGCCGGTCCACCGGCGTCCGCTGCGGGCGATGCTGACGCCGACCTCCAGCAGCTGCCGCTTGTCGTACCAGCTGCGGAGCTTGGGGCCGATGACGGCGGCGGTGGGGGTGGTCTCGGCGACCTGGAGCAGCTTGCGCAGCGCGTCCGGCGCGGGCTCGCAGTCGTCGTGGAGCAGCCAGAGCCATTCGACCGGCTCGGTCGAGACGCCGGCCAGCAACTGGTCGGCGGCGAGTTCGTCGTGGTGGCCGAGCGGGTCGCCGAACTGGTCGCTGCCGCCGTTGCCGACCGGGTCGTAGCCGCCGCCGGTGATCGTGTACGGGAGGTCGGCCGGGTCGAGCGGGCTGGTGCCGCGCACGGTCTCGTTGACGGCGGTGCCGAAGCCGGTACGGCGTCCGTACTGGCGGACCGCGTCCGGGCCGAGGGCGTCGGCGAGCAGCTGCGGGGTGGCGTCCCCGGAACCGGTGTCGGCGGCGAGGATCCGCTGCGCCGGACGGTCCTGGCCGAGCAGGCCGCGCAGCGCCTGCGGCAGCCAGCGCGCCCCGTCGTGGGCGACCAGGACGGCGGTGACCAGGTGTCGGGGGTACGCGGGTGGGCGTCCTGACGCCGGCTGACCGTAGGGAGTGGCTGTGGCAGTCATCGCGGTGGCTGGCCCCGGTTCGCTGGGTGGCAGGGTGTGCGCGCCAAGGAACGGCGTCCGGCCGGATGGCGCGCGGGTTCCCGGGCGCCGTCATGGTTCGGGCTCGGGTTTAGCGCCCCACACTAACGGGTGTTGCCCCGGGGGTCGGGAACCGGTAGCGAAATCCTGCGTCAAGGACGGGGCCGGTGGGGCCGGTTGCGACGTTGCGACAGCGGGCGCGGGGCCGGGTGGTCCAGCGGCCGCCGAACCGGCCCCGGCGGCGTCGGAGCAGGTCGGAGGCGGCCGGGTCGCGGGGCCGGGTACGGGTGGACGGAGCGGGGCCCAGGGCGGTGCGGATGGTGCGGGCGGTACGGATGGTGTGCGTGAGATGGATGTTGTCGTTGGGACGAACGGTGCGGCCGGGAAGGATCGGACCGTCCGGACGCCGGGCTCGGACCGTCGGCCGGGGCGGCGATCGAGCGGCCGCTCAGGACGGACAGGGCCGGCACCCACGACGGACGGGCACCGCTCCCGGCGGGCGGTCGGACCGACTGCGCCCGCCTGGGTGCAGGACGACAGCAGCGGCGCCAGACCGCGTCAGACGACGGCCTTCTTGAGGCGGCGGCGCTCGCGCTCGGAGAGCCCGCCCCAGATTCCGAAACGCTCGTCATTGGCGAGCGCGTATTCGAGACATTCGGAACGGACCTCGCAGGCGAGACAGACCTTCTTTGCCTCGCGTGTGGAACCGCCCTTCTCCGGGAAGAAGGATTCAGGGTCGGTCTGGGCACAGAGGGCTCGCTCCTGCCAGCCGAGCTCTTCCTCGCCGGTGTCGTCGTCGGCGATCATCAACTCAAAGAGCTCGCTCATCAGCGCGTTTCCTACCCCTTCTTAGCGTGCGTCCCCGTGGCGGCCGTTATCAAAGTGACGAAACGACACGAGTGAAATTACAAGTGGGCCGCTCTGGCCCAGTCAAGCGGTGCTCTGGTATTGGGCCCGGGATTCACTCCCTGGAACCAAGCAGCCACGATAAGTGTGCATATCCGGACAAACAGGAACGCTGCACCTCAGGCACGCGTGACCGCACCAGCCCCGTCCCTCCCCCGTCAGGGAGGACGGGGTCCCGGTGCGCCCGGTTCCGAAACGCCCCGGTTCGCCCGACCCGGGCACCCACTACTGCCCGGCTCGTTCCCGGCGATCTTCAGGGCCAAACCAATGCTGGGACATGTCCCCTGATCGAGTGATTTGGGCTACTGGCCCCCGATTCGGAGTTGACAGCGGGCAGCCTCTCGGGTTGTGCTGGCACCTATGTCAGAGCAGCGCGCAGTCACTCGGAGCCTCCACGGCGAGTTCCGCCGTGCCTCCGGCGCGCTCTGTTGTTGCCGCTGTAGCTAGGGCCTGAGTCAGGCCCTTCGGCTGCTCCCCGCCCCCGCCGCCCGCTCTGCGGGGGCCAGGGCCGCCCGGGAAGTCACCTCGCACTCCCCCTGCTCACGGCAACCACCAAGGACCGTCGAAACGTGTCTCGCTCCGACCTCGCCCTCAGCACCCCCTTCGCCGCCGCGCCCGCGCCTGCCGCAGCCCCCGCCTCCGCGTACGCCGGGCTGAGCGACGTCAGCATCGCCGGCGACCCGCTCGCCTGGCCGCATCTGGCCCCCGCGCCGCTCACCCGGCCGACCACCGTCGGCGACTTCGCCGCGCTCGCCCGCCGGGTCGCGGAGGACCGCGCCGGCTGGGAGCGGCTGGTCCGCTACGACGCGCTCACCCGCTGGTACGCCCGGCTGGAGACCGGCCCGGGGTACGAGGTGTGGCTGCTCAGCTGGCTGCCCGGCCAGGGCAGCGGCGGGCACGACCACGGACGCTCCTCCGGGGTACTGACCGTGCTGCAGGGCGAGCTGACCGAGCGTTCGCTGACCGGGGCCGGTCGGAGCGTCCGCCGGCTCGGCGCCGGCGCGCAGCGGATGTTCGCCCCCGGCTACCTGCACGAGGTGGTCAACGACTCGCTGGAGCCGGCCGTCAGCCTCCACGTCTACTTCCCCGGGCTCACCGAGATGACCCCGTACGGCTCGCACTGGGCGAACGCCCGGGCCGTGCAGGGCCCGGCGGAGGTACTGCCGGAAGCCCTCCCGCAGCGCTGACGCCTCCGCCGCCGCACCTTACGGAAGTCGTACGGGAGGCGGCGGTCCCGACGCCGCAGCCCTTCCAGCTCCTACTCTCGTAGCGTGACCCGCATCCTGGTCGTCGACGACGACCCCACCGTCGCCGAAGTCGTCGCCGGCTACCTGCTCCGTACCGGATACACCGTCGAGCGCGCCGCGGACGGCCGCGCCGCGCTGGAGCAGGTCGCCGCGGCCCGGCCCGACCTGGTCGTGCTGGACCTGATGCTGCCCGAGATCGACGGCCTGGAGGTGTGCCGCAGGCTCCGCGCCGACCGGGCCACGCGCGCGCTGCCGGTGGTGATGCTCACCGCCAAGGGCGACGAGCACGACCGGATCCTGGGGCTCGAGCTCGGCGCCGACGACTACGTCACCAAGCCCTTCTCGCCGCGCGAGCTGATGCTGCGGATCCAGTCGGTGCTGCGCCGCAGCGCGAGCCCGGAGCCGGGGAGCACCCCCGGACCGCTGGCCGCCGGGGACCTGCTGCTGGACCCTGCCGCCCGCCGGGCCCAGCGCGGCGGACGCGAACTGGCGCTGACCCTGCGCGAGTTCGACCTGCTGGCGTTCCTGCTGCAACACCCCGGCACGGCCTTCGGCCGGGAGGAACTGATGCACCGGGTCTGGGGCTGGGACTTCGGCGACCTGTCCACCGTCACCGTCCATGTCCGCAGGTTGCGCGAGAAGATCGAGGACGACCCGGCGGCGCCGCGGCTGATCACCACCGTCTGGGGCGTCGGCTACCGCTTCGACCCCAGCACGGACGAAACGGGTCCGCAGGAGGCGGTGGGCGCATGAACGCCTACCTGGAGATGGCCGGCTACGCCGCCGCCGGGGCCGGAGTGGCCGGACTGCTCGGCTGGCCGGCCGTGGTGCTGCTGCGGCGGCGGTCGCTGGCACTGTCGCTGTTCACCGTCGCCTTCGTCACCGCGCTCTCGTTGAGCGGCAGCACCATCGCCGTCGCCCAGGCGATGCTGCTCTACCGGCACGACTACGCCGTGGTCAGCATCGTGCTGGGGATGGGCTGCGTGGTGTCGCTGATCGTCGCCGCGCTGCTGAGCCGCCAGGTCGTGGCCGGCAGCCGGGCGCTGACCCGGGCGGCCCGCACGGTCGGCAGCGACTCCGGTTTCACCGCGCCCTCCGAACCGCTGAGCTCGGAGCTGTCCGAGCTGAGCGCCGAACTGTCGGCGACCAGCGCCCGGCTGGCCGAGTCCCGGCAGCGCGAGCGCGCCCTGGAGACCTCCCGGCGGGAGCTGATCGCCTGGATCTCGCACGACCTGCGGACCCCGCTGGCCGGGCTGCGGGCGATGGCGGAGGCGCTGGAGGACGGGGTCGCGGACGACCCGCAGCGCTACCACGCGCGGATCCGCACCGAGGTGGACCGGCTGACCGGCATGGTCGACGACCTGTTCGAGCTCTCCCGGATCCAGGCCGGCGCGCTCACCCTCACCCTGTCCCGGGTGTCCGTCTACGACCTGGTCGGCGACGCCATCGCGGGCGCCTATCCGCTGGCCCGGGAGCGCGGGGTGCATCTGGTCGGCGACCAGGTCGCGCCCGCACCGGTCGAGGTGGACAGCCGGGAGATCACCCGGGTGCTCGGCAACCTGCTGATCAACGCGATCCGCTCGACCCCGATGGACGGCACGGTCGCGGTCGCCGCCCGGCGGGAGGAGGCGGAGGTAGTGGTCTCGGTGACGGACGGCTGCGGCGGCATCGACGAGCAGGACCTGGCCCGGGTGTTCGAGACCGGTTGGCGCAGCGGCAGCGCCCGGACGCCGCGCAGCGCGGCCACCCCGTCCGGCGCGGTGCAGCACCACGGCGACACCGGGGCGGGGCTCGGACTGGCGATCGTGCGCGGGATCGTGGAGGCGCACGAGGGGCGGGCGTCGGTCCGCAACGTGCACGGCGGCTGCTGCTTCGAGATCGCCCTGCCGGCCGCCGCCGCGCCCCGGGGCTGACTCCGGGGCCGACTCCGGGGCCGACTCCGGGGCTGACCTCCGGGGCCGAGCGCCGGGGCCGAGCGCCGGCACCCTCGGCCGACGATCCGTCAGCGGCACGGCGGCGGTTGGTCAGGGGGCGGCCCGGGGCCGTCCGACGCACCTGCAAGGATGGTCGGCATGCGCATCGTGGTACTGGCCGGAGGAATCGGCGGCGCGCGCTTCCTGCGCGGCCTCAAGCAAGCAGTCGGTCCTGACGCCGACATCACCGTCATCGGCAACACCGGGGACGACATCCACCTGTTCGGGCTGAAGGTCTGCCCGGACCTGGACACCGTCATGTACACCCTGGGCGGCGGCATCCACGAGGAGCAGGGCTGGGGCCGTTCGGACGAGTCCTTCGCCGTGAAGGAGGAGCTGAAGGCCTACGGCGTCGGCCCCGAGTGGTTCGGCCTGGGCGACCGGGACTTCGCCACCCACATCGTGCGGACCCAGATGCTGGGCGCGGGCTACCCGTTGAGCGCCGTCACCGAGGCGCTGTGCGACCGCTGGCAGCCGGGGGTGCGGCTGCTCCCGATGTCGGACGACCGGGTCGAGACCCATGTGCTGATCAACCAGGACGGCGAGAAGAAGGCGGTGCACTTCCAGGAGTTCTGGGTGAAGCTGCACGCGACCGTCCCGGCCGAGGCGATCATCCCGGTCGGCGCGGAGTCGGCCGAGCCGGCCCCGGGCGTGCTGGAGGCCATCGCCACCGCCGACGTGATCATCCTTCCGCCGTCCAACCCGGTGGTGAGCGTGGGCACGATCCTGGCGGTGCCGGGGATCCGGGCCGCCGTGGCGAAGGCCGCGGCCCCGGTGGTCGGCCTCTCGCCGATCATCGGCGGCGCGCCGGTGCGCGGGATGGCCGACAAGGTGCTGGCCGCCGTCGGGGTGGAGAGCTCGGCCACCGCCGTCGCCCTGCACTACGGCGGCCGGGCGGCCGGCCCGGTCGGCACGGCCGGGACCGGGCTGCTGGACGGCTGGCTGGTCGACAGCTCGGACGCGGCGTCCGTGGCCGAGGTGGAGGCCGCCGGGATCGTCTGCCGGGCGGTCCCGCTGTGGATGACCGACGTCGACACCAGCGCCGCGATGGCGCGGGCGGCCCTGGCCCTGGCCGAGGAGGTGCGGAGCGCGTGAGCACCTTCCGGGCGCTGGGCGTCGAGGGCGTCCCCGAGGTGGCCGCCGGCGACGACCTGGCCGAACTGCTGCTGGCCGGCTCGGTCGACGGCCGGCCGGTCGCCGAGGAGCTGCGCGACGGCGACATCCTGCTGGTCACCTCGAAGATCGTGAGCAAGGCCGAGGGCCGGGTCGTCCTGGCCGACGACCGGGAGGCGGCGATCGACGCCGAGACCGTCCGGGTGGTCGCCCGGCGCGGCCGGACCCGGATCGTCGAGAACCGGCAGGGCCTGGTGATGGCCGCCGCCGGGGTGGACGCCTCCAACACCCCCTCGGGAACCGTGCTGCTGCTGCCCGAGGACCCGGACGCCTCGGCCCGGGGGCTGCGCAAGCGGCTCCGCGAACTCACCGGCGCCCGGGTCGCGGTGGTGGTCACCGACACCTTCGGCCGCCCCTGGCGGAACGGGCTGACCGACGTGGCGATCGGCGCGGCCGGACTGGACGTGCTGGAGGACCACCGGGGCCGGACCGACTCGCACGGCAACGAGCTGGCGCTGACCGTCACCGCCGTCGCCGACGAGCTGGCCGCCGCCGCCGACCTGGTCAAGGGCAAGGCGACGGGCCGCCCGGTGGCTGTGGTGCGCGGCCTCGGCCACCTGGTCACCGAGGACGACGGCCCCGGCGTCCGGCCGCTGATCCGCAACGCCGCCGAGGACATGTTCCGGCTGGGCACCTCGGAGGCGATCCGCGAGGCCGTCACCGGCCGCCGCACGGTGCGCCGGTTCACCGACGAACCGGTGGACGGCGGCGCGGTGCGCCGGGCCGTCGCGGCGGCGGTCACTGCGCCCGCGCCGCACCACACCACGCCCTGGCGCTTCGTACTGCTGGAGGACCCGGACACCCGGGTCCGGCTGCTGGACGCCATGCTGGCGGCCTGGAACCGGGACCTGAGCGCGCTGGACGGCTGGTCGGCCGAGCGGATCGCGACCCGGGTCCGGCGCGGCGACGTGCTGCGGGAGGCGCCCTACCTGGTGGTGCCCTGCCTGGTCACCGAGGGCGCGCACGACTACCCGGACGCCGGCCGGGCCGCCGCCGAGCGGGAGATGTTCGTCGTGGCGATGGGCGCGGCCGTGCAGAACCTGCTGGTCACCCTGGCCGGCGAGGGTCTGGGCACGGCCTGGGTGTCCTCGACGATGTTCTGCCGCGACACCGTCCGCGAGGTGCTGGAGCTGCCGGCCGACTGGGATCCGATGGGCGCGGTCGCGGTCGGCCGCCCGGCCGAGGTGCCGCCGGAGCGTCCGGCGCGCGGCGCGGAGCCGTTCATCGCGGTGCGCTGAACCCGGCGCACCGGGCGGGCTCACAGCTGCGGGCTCACATCCGGCGGAAGTCGTGCGGCGAGTAGCGGGGGCCGCGGCGCGGGGCGTGCACCCGGATCAGCCGGATCAACCGGCAGACCCGGTGCCGGTGTCCGGCGAAGGGGCGGAGCAGCTCCAGCATCCCTTCGTCGTCGGTGCGCTCGCGCCCGGCCAGGGCCCAGCCGACGGTGTTGGACAGGTGGAAGTCGCCGACCGACACGGCGTCGGCATCGCCGTTGCAGCGCTGGGTGGTCTCCGCGACCGTCCAGACGCCGACCCCCGGGACGGCGGTGAGCAGGGCGGAGGCCTCGGCGGCCGGGCCGGCCGAGGCCCGCTCCAGCCGCGGCGCGAGCCGGGCGGCGCGGACCACGGTCGCGGCCCGCTTGGCGTCCACCCCGGCCTCGTGCCAGGCCCAGGACGGGACCATGGCCCAGTCCCGGGCCGAGGGCGCGAGCCGCATGCCCTCGGGGGCGGGCCCGGGCGCGGGTGTACCGAACCGGGTGAGCAGCCGCCGCCAGGCGCGGTGGGCCTCCTCGACGGTGACCTTCTGTTCCAGGACGGCGGGCATCAGCGACTCCAGCACCAGCCCGGTCCTGACCAGTCGGAGCCCGGGGTGGCGGCGGTGGGCGTCGCGCAGCACCGGATGCGCGGCCGGGTCGAAGCCCGAGGGGTCGTCCTCCGCGCCGAGCAGCGCCGGGAGGCGGTCGAGCAGCCAGTCCGCGCCGGGTCCCCACGCCTGTGCGCCGACCAGTCCCTCGCCGGGGCTGACCGTCAGCCGCAGCGTCCCGGGGCCGCCGGGGGTGCGCGAGGCGCGCCACAGCGCGCCGTCCGGGGTGGCCCGGTAGGACGGGTCGCCCGGGCCGCGCCGCAGCACGCCCAGCGTGCCGTGCAGATCGAAGGCCCAGCCGGGACGCCAGCTGCGGACCGCGGCCGGGGCAGGGACCGGCGTTCGACTGCCCGCCGTGTGGCCGACACCACCGCTTACTCCGGCCGCTGCCGTTCCCTTGTCCACCCCTGCAACAGTACGCTCGCGTCCCACACGTCCCTACGGAATCCCCGCCCCCAAGAAACCCCAGGTGGCCCGGCCCGGTGCGCGGCCTCTCCGAGGCTCGTCCGAGCACCGTGCCGTACAGGTGCGCGATCACGTCCGACCCAAAGGCATAGGCTGGACCCCACCATGAGCCAGACACCCCTCAGCGGCGCAGCGACCCCCGCCGATCTGCTGCGCTCCGCCCTCGCGTCCGACCCGGCCCGACCGCTGGTCACCTACTACGACGATGCCACCGGCGAGAGAGTCGAACTCTCCGTCAAGACCTTCGACAACTGGGTGGCGAAGACCGCCAACCTGTTGCAGGACGATCTCGCCGCGGCCCCCGACGACCGGGTGGCACTGCTGCTGCCCGCGCACTGGCAGACCGCCATCTGGCTGTTCGCCTGCTGGTCCGTCGGGTTGACGGTGTGTCCGGGCGGCGACCCGGCCGAGGCCGCGCTGGTGGTGAGCGGGCCGGACACGCTGGACACCGCGCTGGCCTGTCCCGGCGAGCGGGTGGCGCTGGCGCTGCGTCCGCTGGGCGGGCGGTTCCCCGAACTCCCGGCCGGGTTCGTGGACTATGCGGCCGAGGTCCCGGCCCAGGGCGACCGCTTCGTCCCGTACGCCCCGGTGGACGCCGACCGGGCGGCGCTGATCGTCGACGGTGAGCTGCTGACCGGCGCGCGGACGGTGGCGCTGGCCGCCGAGCAGGCGGCCGACCTGGGCCTGTCGGCCGGCGACCGGGTGCTCAGCACGCTGTCCTACGACGACTGGGCCGGACTCGGCGGCGGGCTACTGGCGCCGCTGGCGGTGGGCGCCTCGGTGGTGCTGTGCCGCAACAGCGAGCAACTGGACCCCGAGGTCCTGGAGCGGCGCATCGCCTCCGAGCGGGTCACCCACCGGATCGGCTGAGTCGGGGGCGCGCGGGGCGCGTACGGGGCGCGTGCCGCGCCGGTGCCACGATGCCGTTCGGGCTGGAACTCCCGGCGGGATCCTCGGCTTTCAGGTCGACCGGCTAGTGTGACCGACTCAGAGCAGCTGTCGACAGAGCGGAGCAGCAGGTGCGGACCGGCGATGGTGCGGGCCCGGTGGGACCGGTGGGCGAGGAGACCGACCCGGCCGACCTGTGGACCCTCGATCCGGCCACCGGCGAGTACCGGATGCTCCGACCCGGCGAGCGCCCCCGCCCGGCGGCGCAGCACCCGGCGGCGCAGGTCACCGCCCCGGCCGGCCCCACCGCGCCGGGCCGGGCGGCCCGCCGCCGTGCGGGGTCCCGCAGCGGGCCCTGGGTCGGTGGCGCGCTCTGCTTCCTGCTGCTGACCGGCGGCGTCGGCGGCTACCTGCTGCTGCGCGGCGGCAGCAGCAGCACCGCCGCGGCGGCCGGGACCGCCGCGCCGAGCTGTCGGCCGTCCGCCGCCGCACCGGCCGCAACGCCGCAGCCGAGCATCGAACCCCCGGTCTCCGGGAGCTTCCTGGACGGGCCGAAGGCCGACCCCATCGACATCCGGGTCACCGTCCTGGACGGCAGCGGGACCTTCGGCCAGGCCGAGGCGGTCCTGGAGTGGATGCAGAACGACAAGGACTACCTGCGCTCCAGCAACGGCGGACCGGCCCCGGCCGTCATCCCGAGGACCACCCTGGTCTACGCCCCCGACCATGTCTCCCAGGCGCGGGCACTGGCCGCCGCGATGGGCCTGCCGGCCTCGGCGCTGCACGGCGACGGCAACACCAGCGAACTCATCGGGCGGATGGTGCTGACGCTCGGTCAGGACTTCCACGGCGTAGGCAAGCCGTTCGCGGCCCCCGTCACCGCCGCCCCGTCCGCCCCGGCTCCGGCCAACGCCGCCGGCCAGGACAAGGGCGGATGCGGCAGCCCGTAGCCCGGCGCGTCCCGGGCGCACGCCCGAGCACGAAGGCAGGCAGCCCCCGTTGACCAGCGACAACGCCTCACCACGCGGTGACCGAAGGCAGCCCGGACGACGGCGCGACGGTGGCCGGACCCTCAGCAAGGGCAACGGCCGGAGCGGCAGCGGAGCCCGGGCGCGGCGACTGCTGCCGCGCGGGCCGCTGGTCCCACCGCCCCGCTGCAGAGCGGCGACCAGACCGAGTGCGCAAAGGTGAACCCGGTCTGCACCTGGTGACCGGACGTGACCGGACCTCCGGCGAGCCGCCCGCTCAGGCCGAGCGGGTGGCGCCGGATTCGGCGGCGACCGAGCCCGGCGCCGGGGCGGTGCTGGCGATCACCCGGCGGGCCAGGGACCGGGGGCTGGTCAGGAAGCCCCAGCCCCAGCACATGTGCATGGTGGCCAGCGCGACCGGCAGTCGGAGCCGGGCCGCGGCCGAGTGGCCCCGGCCCTCGCGCAGCGAGCCGACCGCGATCGCCGCCGCGTAGCCGCCGGGCAGCAACAGCAGCCAGGGGCTGAGCAGCACACCGCCGACCAGGCCGAGCACGACGCCGAGCACGGCGGCCGGCGGGGCCAGGTAGCGGAGGTTGACCGAGCCCCGGTGGTAGCGGGTGACGACCCGGCGCCAGCGGCCGTAGTCGCGGTACTGCCGGGCCAGCGCCCGGACGCTGGGCCGGGGGCGGTAGGTCACCCGCAGGTCCGGGGTGAACCAGACCAGTCCGCCGTCCTGGCGGATCCGGTAGTTCAGCTCCCAGTCCTGGGCCCGGATGAAGTCCTCGTTGTAGCCGCCCTGCCGTTCCAGCACCTCGCGCCGGAACACACCGAGGTAGACGGTGTCGGCCGGGGCCGCCTCGCCGCCGGTGTGGAAGGCGGCGTTGCCGACCCCGATCCGGGAGGTCATCGCGGCGGCGACGGCCTTCTCCCACTCGGTCTCGCCCTCGGCGTGCATGATCCCGCCGACGTTGACCGCACCGGTCTCGTCCAGCAGCCGGACGGCGGTGGCGATGTAGCCGGGAGTCAACAGCCCGTGCCCGTCGACCCGGACCACGACCGGATGGCGCGAGCCACGGATCGCGGCGTTGAGCCCGGCCGGGGTGCGCCCGGTCGGGTTCCGCACCGTGCGCACCTCGCGGGCGGTCCCGGCGGTCTCGGCCACGAGCTCGGCCGCGATCGCGTCGGTGTCGTCGGTGGAGGGACCGAGCGCGATCACCACCTCGATGTCACCGGGGTACTCCTGCGCGAGGATCCGCTCGATGGAGTCGCGCAGGTAGCGGGACTCGTTGAGCACAGGCATGATCACCGAGACGGCGGGGGCCGAAACGGCGGGGACCGGGGCGGCGGCCCGGTCCGCGGACCGGTCGTCCGGTGCCGGAGAGACGGGGGAGGCGTTCATATGGAGGAAACGGTACCGCCGCCACCCACGTCACGCCGAACCGGCGACGCTCCGTCACCGCCGCCGCCGAACCCCGCCCCGGCCCCCGGTCCGCCGCCGCTCCGCCCGGCCCGCGCCCGGCCCGGCTCAGCCGGCGTGCCGGGCCAGCGGATTGGACCCTATTGAGTTGGCGATGGCGAAGCTGACCGTGCCGGAGCGATAGCGGTCGTCCGACCATTCGATCGGCCGTCCGGCGTGGGTCGTGGTGGTGCGCCGGATGCGCAGCAGCGGCCCGCCGCGCCGGATGCCGAGCAGCTCGGCGTCCTGGGTGCCGGCCGCGACGGCATCGATGACATGCTCGCCGTAGGCGAAGATGATGCCGATGTCGTCGTAGAGGGCCTGGACGACCGACTCGGTGTCGGGCGGGATCCGCTCCACCGCCTCGGCCACCCACATCGGGTAGACATTGCGCTCGACCAGGACCGGTTCCCCGTCCAGCCCGCGAATGCGGAGCACCTGGAGCACCGGGTCGCCCGGCTCGATCAGTAGCCGCTCGGCGTCCTCCGGGGTGGCCGGGCGCCGCTGCTGCTCGATCACCCGGCCGGTCGCGGTGCGGCCCATGGCGCGGGCCCACTGGGCGAAACTGCGGAGCTCGGCGAAACTCTGGCTGCGCCGGTTGCCGAGGACGACCCGGCGGGCGCCCTGGCGCGAGCCGATCCGGCCCTCGGCGGTGAGCGCGGCCACGGCCTGGCGGACCGTGCCGCGCGAGACCTCGTAGCGGGCGGCCAGTTCGCTCTCGGTGGGGAGGGTGCCTCCGACCGGGTACTCCCCCCGGTCGATGGCCTGACGCAGTTCCTCGGCGATCTCCTCGTGGCGTGCGGCCATGGCGCGGACCTCCCTGTCGGACATGTGGTACGGGGCTGGCTGTGCACAGACAGGTCGCATGCGGACGGGGGTCACCCCCCGGCTCCCAGCAGCGGCCCAGCGATACGGGCGAAGCGGCGTGATCGTACCGTTATCCGCCGGTGACGGGAAATGCGGCCCGGCGCAGCGGAATACCGACAGGTAACGGCACGCAGTTGTCCAATCCCTGTTCACTCTCCCGTCACTCAGCTCGTGCGTACTGTCATCAACTTGTCCGAACAAGTACCGCCGGACAGGCAGCCCGAAGGCCCGAGCCTTCCGGCCCTCCTTCAGACGCCTTTAATCAGGAGCCATCGTGACCTCCTCCCGTACCCGGGCCGCCGCCCTCACCGGCTGCCTGGTGGCCGCAGCGCTCACCCTCAGCGCTTGTGGTTCCGCCACCTCGTCGAAGACTGCTTCCACCGGCGGCAGCAGCGCCAACGCCGCCACCGCCACCTCCGCCGCCCAGTTCGGCGGCATGGACGCCCTGGTGGCCGCGGCGAAGAAGGAGGGGTCGCTGAACGTGATCACTCTCCCCAGCAACTGGGCCAACTACGGCGCGATCATGGCCGCGTTCACCCAGAAGTACGGGATCAAGATCAGCGACGAGAACCCGAGGGCTCCAGCCAGGACGAGATCAACGCGATCACGACCCGCAAGGGCCAGGGCCGCGCCCCCGACGTGGTGGACCTCGGTGGCGCCTTCGCCCTGAGTGGTGCCGCCCAGGGCCTGTTCGCCCCCTACAAGGTCGCCACCTTCTCCGACATCCCGGCCGGCCAGGCCGACCCGAACGGGCTGTGGACCAACGACTACGGCGGCTACATCTCCATCGGCTGCAACGCCACGAAGATCGCGGTCTGCCCGAAGACCTTCGCCGACCTGCTCAACCCGCCCGACTACAAGGGCCAGGTGGCCCTGAACGGCGACCCGACGCAGGCCAACGCGGCCTTCTCCGGCGTCTTCGCGGCGGCGCTGTCCAACGGCGGTTCGCTGAGCAACATCACAGCCCGGTCTCTCCTACTTCACCAAGCTGAAGGCGGCCGGCAACTTCAACCCGGTCCAGGCCACCCAGTCCACCGTCGAGTCGGGCGAGACCCCGATCACCATCGACTGGGAGCTACCTATCGCCGGTACGCCGCCGCGTTCAAGGCCAAGGGCATCAACTGGCAGGTCAGCGTCCCCTCGGACGGCGTCTACGCCTCGTACTACAACCAGGCCATCAACAAGTGGGCGCCGCACCCGGCCGCCGCCCGCCTGTGGGAGGAGTTCCTCTACAGCACCCAGGGCCAGAACCTCTTCCTCCGGGGCTTCGCCCGCCCGGTCGAGTTCGCTGCCATGCAGTCCGCCGGCACCCTGGACTCGGCCGCCGACGCGCTCCTGCCGACGGTGACCGGCACGGCGACCTTCCCGACCCAGGCCCAGATCACGTCCGCCAAGGCGACTGTCGCCTCCGGCTGGACCTCGGCCATCGCGGGGTGAGCACCATCGACCCCTCCACCCCCACCGGGGTAGCCGGGGCCGTCCCCTCCCGCCGCCGCCTGCGCAGCTCGCTGCGCAAGGCGGCGGCGGGGCGGGCCGCCGTCCTGCCCGCTGATCGTCTTCGTCGCCGTGGCTTTCGGCCTCCCCGCCGTCGCCATGGCCTACGGTGCGTTCACCACCTACGCACCCGGCCAGCCCAGCAGCTACACCATGGGCAACCTGAGCGCCTCGCTGGAGGGCGGCTACCTGACCGCGCTCCTCGGCAGCGTCAAGCTCTCCGCGACCGCCGCGCTGGTCGCGACCGTCTTCGGACTGCTGCTCGCCCAGGCGATCGTCACCTCCCGGTTCGAGATGCTGCGGCACGTCGTGCTCAGCGCCTCCGGGCGTGCTGGCCAACTTCGGCGGCGTCCCGCTGGCCTTCGCCTTCGTCGCCACCCTCGGCAACGCCGGCGTGCTGACCACCCGGCTGCACCTGGCCCAAGCGGGCTGGAGCCTCTACAGCTTCTGCGGGCCTGATCCTGGTCTACCTCTACTTCCTGATCCCGCTGATGGTGCTGACGATCATCCCCGCACTGGACGGCCTGCGCCGCCAGTGGCGCGAGGCGGCGCAGAACAACGGCGCCGGGCTCTGGCAGTACTGGCGCTACGTCGGCCCTGCCGGTGCTGACGCCCTCCGCTGCTCGGCGGCTTCGTGCTGCTCTTCGGCTCGCGCCTTCGCCGCCTACGCGACCGCCGCCGCGATGGTCGGCGCCTCCGTGCCGCTGATCACGCTGCAGATCGCCGACGTGCTCAACGGCAACGTCTCCGCAAGCGCCAGCAACGTCGCCCTGGCGATGAGCCTGAACATGGTCATCATCTCGGTCCTGGTCATGGCCCTGTACCTACCGCTGCAACGACGGAGTGCCCGATGGCTGGATCGTGACGCACCCTCGACCCGACCGCGGGCCTGTCCCGCGCGAAGGCCCCCGCCCGCAAGCGCGAAGGCCGGCTGCGCAGCGTCCCTGGACGCGGCGCGGTGATGCTCGATCGCCGCCGCTCTACTTCATCGGCCCGATGGCCGTCTGCTCGTTCTCTTCACGGTCTACGACCCGGTGCACAGGCTTCACCCTCGCGCCTACGGCCAGATCTTCAGCGTCAGCGGCTTCTGGCCGAGCGTCTGCAGCTGACGCTGCTAGCTGGCGGTCGCCACCATCGTCGTGGTCTTCGTGCTGCTGATCCCGACCGTGATCGCGATCCGGCTGCGGCTGCCCCGGCTGCGCTCGGTGGTCGAGTCCATCTGCATGGTGCCGCTGGTGGTCTCCCCCATCGCACTGATCTCGGGCATCAACACCGTGCTCCGCTGGGGCAGCGACAACCTGCAGACCACGCCCTTCCGGGTCACCCTGGTCCTCATCGCAGAACGCCGAGCTTCCCGATGATCCTGCCGCTGGTCTACGTGGTGATGGCGCTGCCGCTGGCCTTCCGCACCCTGGACGCCGGGCATGCGCGCGCTGGACGTCCGCACCCTGGTGGAGGCCGCACAGAACAACGGCGCGAGCCGCGCCCGCGCCATCTTCACCGTCGTCCTGCCGAACCTGCGCGGGGCCTGGTCAACGCCGGGATGCTCACCCTGGCCCTGGTCCTCGGCGAGTTCACCGTCTCCTCGATCCTCGGCTACCAGCCCTTCTCGGTCTGGATCGTCAACGGCAACTCGGCCGCGCGACGGCCCGGTCACCACCGCCGTCTCCATCCTCAGCCTGGTCCTGACCTGGGTCGTGCTGCTCGCCCTGTCCGCCACCGGCCGCCGCAAGGCCGCCTCCGTCCCCACCGCCTAGGGAGTCCCCCATGTCGAACGCGGCCCCCACCGTCGCCACCGCCACCGCACCCGTCACCGGGACCAGCGCCACCGTCGAGTTCCGGCAGCTGCGCCGCAGCTTCGGCGCGACCACGCGCGCTGGACGGCCTCGACCTCACGGTCCAGCCGGGCGAGCTGCTCGCCCTGCTCGGCCCGTCGGGCTGCGGCAAGACCACCGCGCTGCGGATGCTCGCCGGCTTCGAGACCCCCGACTCCGGCGACGGTGCTGCTGGACGGCGAGTCCATCCTGGGCGTGCCGGCGCACCGCCGCGACGCGGGCATGGTCTTCCAGTCCTACAGCCTCTTCCCGCACCTCAACGCCCGTGACAACGTGGCCTTCGGGATGCGGATGCGCGGCGTCGGCCACGGCCGAGCGCCGCAAGCAGGCCGACGAGATGCTGGAGCTGGTCGGCCTGCCCGAGCACGGCGACCGCTACACCGCACCAGCTCTCCGGCGGCCAGCAGCAGCGGATCGCGCTGGCCCGCGCCCTCGCCCTGCGCCCCGCGGGTGCTGCTGCTGGACGAGCCGCTCTCCGCGCTCGACGCCAAGGTCCGGCTGCAACCTCCGCGAGGAGATCCGCCGGCTCCAGCAGGAGCTGGGGATCACCACCCTGTTCGTCACCCACGACCAGGAGGAGGCGCTGTCGATGGCCGACCGGGTCGCGGTGATGCGCGGCGGCCGGCTGGAGCAGATCGCCACCCCCTCCGAGCTCTACGACCGCCCCGCCACCGCGTTCGTGGCCGAGTTCGTCGGCACCATGAACCGCATCCCCGGCCGGATCGGCGCGGAGCCGGACCAGGTCGAGGTGCTCGGCCGACGGCTCCCGGTGGACGGCAGCCCGGTCGCGCTCAACACCGACGTCGACGTGCTGGTGCGCCCGGAGAACCTGCTGCTCGAAGCCGGCGACGGCGGGGCCGTGGTCACCGGGACCACCTTCCTCGGCGCGGTCACCCGGCTCACCGTCCGACTGGACGACGGCTCCGTGCTCAAGGCCGACCTCTCCACCCACGAGGCCGCCGCGCTCCCGGCCGGCAGCGCCGTGACGGTACGGCTGCCCGAGCGCCCGGTGCTGGTCGACACCCGTACTGTGGCCTGAGAAAAGCGTGGCATGAGCAACCGTCACCCGATCGGCCGACAACCGATGCTGGTCAACTGAGCAACCGTCATCGAGCCCGGCACCGAAGCCCGGGGCTCGACCGCGGGGCCGTGGACCACGGCCCCACCACCAGCGCGACCCCCGGCAGCCGCCGGGACCGCGCCCCGACAGAGAGCAGCGCCCCGTGCCCATCCGCACCGCCGCCACACCCCGTACCCTGCAGGCCGTCCTCTTCGACATGGACGGCACCCTCGTGGACACGGAGGACCTGTGGCGGCACGCGGTGGAACGCGAGGCCGACCACCTGGGCCTGATGCTCGGCCCGGAGGACCAGCCGGACATCCTCGGCCGTCCGGTCGAGCACACCGCCGCCCACCTGCACCGCCGCAGCGGCACCGCCCGCAGCCTGGCCTCGCTGGTCACCGCGCTGGACCGGCGCTTCGCCGCGCTGGTCGAGGACCAGGTCGTCCCGCTGCCCGGCGCGCTGGAACTGCTGGACGCTGTCCAGGCCGCCGGCGTCCGCACCGCGCTGGTGTCGGCCTCGCCCCGGAACGTCGTCGACATCGTGCTGGACGCGCTCGGACGCCGCCGCTTCAGCGTCTCCTTCGCCGCCGGGGAGACCCCGGCGACCAAGCCCGCGCCCGACCCCTATCTGGCCGCCGTCGAGGCGCTGGGACTGAGCCCGGACTGCTGCGTCGCGGTCGAGGACACCCCCGTCGGCATCGCCTCGGCCGAGGCGGCGGGCTGCGCCGTGGTGGCCGTCCCCTCCGCCGTGACCGTCGCCCCCGGGCCCGGCCGGGCCGTGGTCGGCAGCCTGCTGGACGTGGACCTCCCGCTGCTCCACGCCCTGGTCGCGAACCGGTAGCGTCGGCCCCCATGCCCTATTTGTTCCTGACCCTCGCGATCGCCAGCGAGATATGCGCGACCATCTCGATGAAGTTCTGCGAGGGCTTCACCCGGCTGGTGCCGAGCATCGTCGTGGTGCTCGGCTACATCGTCTCCTTCGCCCTGTTCAGCCAGGCGCTGAAGCACATGTCGGTGAGCACGGCCTATGCGATCTGGTCCGGCGCGGGCACGGCCGTGGTGGCCGCGATCGGCTTCACCTTCCTCGGCGAGGAGGTGAACCTGCTGAAGGTGGGCGGCATCATGCTGATCATCGCCGGCGTGGTGGCACTCAATCTGGGCGGCGCCTCGCACTGAGCGCCGGGGCGGGTAGCAGCGGCAACCCCTTCCAGGAACAGTAGTTCGATGGCCATACTGCTGTCCCGTGACCACCCACGACACCCTGGCCCGGTCCGCCGGGGAAGCTGACGGTCCGTCGGACGGCGGCCGACCGGCGGCCCGGATCGTGCTCGACGGCTCCACACTGACCGCCGCCGGGGCCGCCGCCCTCGCCCGCCGCGCCGTCCGGGCCGAGGTCGACCCGGACGCCCGCGCCCGGATGCTGCGGGCCCGCGCGGTCGCCCAGCAGGTGGTGGCCCAGCAGGTGGTGGCCGGCCGCCGGGTCTACGGGCACACCACCGGCGTCGGCGCCAACCGCACCACCGACCTCACCGGGCCGGACGCCGACGGGCACGGAATGCGGCTGCTGCGCAGCCACAGCGGCGGGGTCGGCGCGCCGGTCCCGGCCGAGCAGACCCGGGCGATGCTGGCGGTCCGGCTGAACCAGATCCTCGGCGCGGGCTCGGCAGTCTCCGCGACCGTCGCCGACCGGCTCGCCGACGCCCTCGGCTCCGGCCATGTCCCGCTGGTGCACGCGCTGGGCTCGGTCGGCACCGCCGACCTGTCCGCCCTCGCCGAACTGGGGCTGACCCTGGCCGGCGAACTGCCCTGGCGCCAGGACGAGGGCGAGGGCCCGGCCCCGGCGGCCACCGTCCTGGACACCTGGGACGCCCTGCCGCTGATGTCGAGCAGCGCGCTGACCATAGGCCAGACCGCGCTCGCCCACACCGACACGGCCGCCCTGCTCGACCTGGTCCCGCTGATCGCGGCGCTGTCGCTGACGGCGGTGCAGGGCTCGACCGAGCCCTATGCGGCCGCCGTGCACCGCCGCCGCCCGCACCCGGGCGCGGTCCGCACCGCCGAGCGGATGCGCTCCCTGCTCGAACCCGCCCGCTGGACGCCCGCCCTGGTCCAGGACCCCTTCGGCTTCCGCTGCCTGCCCCAGGTCCACGGCGCGGCCCTGGACGCGCTGGACGCCCTGGACGGCGTGCTGGACGTGGAGCTGAACGCGGCGGCGGAGAACCCGCTGCTCTCGCTGGACCCGGCCGACTACCACCACCACGGCGGCTTCCACCAGGCCTCGCTGGCGCTGGCGCTGGACCGGGCGCGGCTGGCGCTGCTGGGCACCGCCCAGCTGTCGACCGCCCGGCTCGGCGTGCTGGCCGCGCCGGCCTTCACCGGCCTGCCCCCGTTCCTCGCCGAGGACGCCGACGGCAGCAGCGGCATCATGATCGTCGAATACGCGGCGGCCTCCGCCCTGGCCGAACTCCGGGGCGCGGCCCAGCCGGTGACGCTGGGCCACGCGGTGCTCTCGCGCGGTGTGGAGGAGCACGCCAGCTTCGCGGCCACCGGGGCCCGGCGGCTGACCGAGTCCGTGGGCCACCTGCGGCTGGTCCTGGCCTGCGAACTGCTGGCCGCCGTCCGCGCGCTGCGGATGCAGCGCCGCGCGCCCGCCGACCGGCCGTCCGAGCTCGGACGCTTCCAGCGGGCCGCCGAGGACGTCCTGGACCCCGGCACCACCGACCGGAACCTCACCGCGGACGTCGAGGCGGCGGCGGCGCTGCTCGACCGCTGGGCTTCGCCGGCCTGAGCACCGGAGAAATGCCAGAGGCACCCCGTAGGGTGCCTCTGGCCTGCAAAAACGCTCTACGGCAAGTTGCGGGCCATGACGATCCGCTGGACCTGGTTGGTGCCCTCGTAGATCTGGGTGATCTTGGCGTCCCGCATCATCCGCTCCACCGGGTAGTCGCGGGTGTAGCCGTAGCCGCCGAGCAGCTGCACCGCGTCGGTGGTGATCTCCATGGCGGCGTCGGAGGCGAAGCACTTGGCCGCCGCGCCGAAGAAGGTCAGGTCGCTGTCGCCGCGCTGGGAGCGGGCCGCCGCTGCGTAGGTGAGCTGGCGGGCCGCCTCCAGCTTCATCGCCATGTCGGCGAGCATGAACTGGACGCCCTGGAACTCGGCGATCGGCCTTGCCGAACTGCTTGCGCTCCTTGACGTAGCCGGTGGCGTAGTCGAGCGCGCCCTGGGCGATGCCGAGGGCCTGGGCGGCGATGGTGATCCGGGTGTGGTCGAGGGTCTTCATCGCGGTGGCGAAGCCGGTGCCCTCGGCGCCGATCATCCGGTCGGCCGGGATCCGGACGTTGTCGAAGTAGACCTCGCGGGTCGGCGAGCCCTTGATGCCGAGCTTCTTCTCCGGCGCGCCGAAGGAGACGCCCTCGTCGCCCTTCTCGACCACGAAGGCCGAGATGCCCTTACTGCGCTTCGTCCGGGTCGGTGACCGCCATCACCGTGTAGAACTCGCTGACGCCGGCGTTGGTGATCCACCGCTTGACGCCGTTGAGCACCCAGAAGTCGCCGTCGCGCACCGCGCGGGTCTTCATCCCGGCGGCGTCGGAACCGGCGTCGGGCTCGGACAGGCAGTAGGAGAACATGCCCTCGCCGCGCGCCAGCGCGCCCAGGTACTTCTGCTTGAGCTCCTCGGAACCCGAGAGCGCGACCGGCAGCGAGCCGAGCTTGTTGACGGCGGGGATCAGCGAGGAGGAGGCGCAGACCCGGGCGACCTCCTCGATGACGATCACGGTCGCCAGCGCGTCGGCGCCCGCGCCGCCGTACTCCTCGGGCACGTGGACCGCGTGCAGGTCGTTGGCCAGCAGCGCGTCGAGGGCCTCCTGCGGGAACCTGGCCTGCTCGTCCACCTCGGCCGCGAACGGGGCGATCTTCGCCTCGGCGAGCGAGCGGACCGCGTCGCGGAGCATCTCGTGCTCCTCGGAAATCCGGAAAAGGTCGAAGTCTGCGGAACCGCTGGACGCCACGTGGCTCACCCCAACTGATAACTACCGTTAAGTAACTTTTCTGATACCACTGAATTCTAGGGCTTCCGGACCCTCGGCACCTGCGTGACGTGCGCAACAGGTGTGACCCACGCGAGCGTACGATCACAGGGCCCACTCGCCCCACACCCAAGGATGCGACGCCGTGAAGATCACCGTCATCGGTACCGGCTACCTCGGGACCACCCACGCCGCCTGCATGGCCGAGCTCGGTTTCGAGGTGCTGGGCCTCGACATCCTGCCCGAGAAGGTCGAGGCGCTGTCCGCCGGCCGGGTGCCGATGTACGAGCCCGGCCTGGAGGAACTGCTGCGCAAGCACCTGGTGGGACAGCCGGGCTCCACCGGACGGCTGCGCTTCACCAGCTCCTGGGCCGAGGTCGGTGCCTTCGGCGACGTCCATTTCGTCTGCGTCAACACCCCGCAGCGGCGCGGCGAGTTCGCCTGCGACATGTCCTATGTGGAGAGCGCCTTCGACCTGCTCGCCCCGCATCTGGAGCGCTCGGCGGAGCAGCCGGCGGCCCTGGTGGTCGGCAAGTCGACGGTCCCGGTCGGCAGCGCGGCGCGGCTGGCCGAGCGGCTGGCCGAGCGCGTCCCCGCCGGGGCACGGGTCGAGGTGGCCTGGAACCCGGAGTTCCTCCGCGAGGGCTTCGCCGTCAACGACACCCTGAACCCGGACCGGCTGGTCGTCGGCGTCCGCAGCGAACAGGCCGAGGCGGTGCTGCGCGAGGTCTACTCCGGGCTGCTCGACCGCGGAACGCCGCTGGTGGTCACCGACTTCCCGACCGCCGAGCTGGTGAAGACGGCGGCGAACTCGTTCCTGGCCACCAAGATCTCCTTCATCAACGCCATGGCCGAGGTCTGCGAGGCCTCCGGCGCGGACGTGGTCCAGCTCTCCGGTGCGCTCGCCTACGACGCCCGGATCGGCGG
Source organism: uncultured Actinomycetota bacterium (assembly GCA_963743515.1). Taxonomy (GTDB): domain Bacteria; phylum Actinomycetota; class Actinomycetes; order Streptomycetales; family Streptomycetaceae; genus Streptacidiphilus. Next base: position 147,000 of record CAVUQN010000012.1, on the reverse strand, counting down.
GAAATTCCTCAACGCCGGGCTGGGTTTCGGCGGCGGCTGCCTGCCCAAGGACATCCGGGCGTTCATGGCCCGCGCCGGAGAGCTGGGCGCCGACCAGGCACTGACCTTCCTCCGGGAGGTCGACTCGATCAACATGCGCCGCCGCTCGCGGATGGTGGAGCTGGCCCGCGAGCAGTGCGGCGGCGGCTTCCTCGGCCGCCGGATCGCCGTCCTCGGCGCGGCCTTCAAGCCGGACTCGGACGACGTCCGGGACTCCCCGGCGCTCAACGTCGCCGGGCAGATCCAGCTCCAGGGCGGCCAGGTCACCGTCTTCGACCCCAAGGCCGTGGACAACGCCCGCCGACAGTTCCCCTCGCTCGGCTACGCCGACTCCGTACTGGAGGCCGTCGAGGGCGCCCATGTGGTGCTGCATCTGACGGAGTGGCAGGAGTTCCGGGAGATGGACCCGCACGCCCTGGCCGAGGTGGTCTCCGAGCGCCGGATCCTGGACGGCCGCAATGTGCTCGACCCGCAGCGCTGGCGCGCGGCCGGCTGGACCTACCGCGCCCTGGGCCGCCCCAGCTGATCGGGGCGGGCCCAGGGTCCGGCACTGCTGACAGCCGATTGTCAGCCGGTGTAGCCGGCGAACAGCTTGGAGAACTCGTACGGCGTCTGGGCGACGTTGGTGCAGTCGGACAGCGAGCCGGTGCAGGCGTTGGCGTCGCGGCCGACCTCCCAGAAGCCGAGCGAGGCGAGGTGCTTCTGCTCGGCGAAGGCGATCAGCTGCGAGGCGTCGGAGAGGCCGAAGACCTCGTCCGAGGAGTCGTTCTGGCCGATCATCGGGGTGACCCCGACCATCGCGTAGGCCTGGGCATCGGTCAGGCCCGGCCAGACCGACTTGACCTGGGCCTCGGTGGCCTCCGCCGAGTCGATCGCGTAGGTGCCCATCTGCCCGGCCGGGTTGGGCGCCGTACTGTCACCGAAGTCCATCGCCATCACATTGACGTCGGAGACGGTCACCCCCGCCGCCGCGGCGGACTGGAGCACGTACAGGCCGTCCGAGGTGAGCCCGCTGGGCAGCACCGGCAGCGTGAACGACACCTGGAGGTTGCGGCCCTTGGCCCGTTCGGCGGCCTGGACCGCCGCGATGGCGGCCGAGCGGCGGTCGATCGAGGCGCGGTCGGCGACCGCGCTGCCCTCGATGTCGAAGTCGATCCAGTCAAGCCCGTACTCGTTGACCACCTGCTGGTACTGGGCGGTGAGGCTGGGCACGTCGGTGCAGGACTGGGCCAGCTCGGTGCCGTTCTCGCCGCCGAAGGAGACCCGGACGTCGCCGCCGGCCGCCTTGACCGCCGCGATGTCGGCGGCGTCCCAGCCGGTCGAGGTGTTGTAGTCACCGAACCAGCTGGCGGTGCAGGGGGTGCTGCCGTTGACGATGAAGGCCAGCGAGAGCTGCTTCAGCCCGGACGCGGCGACGATCCCCGGCAGGCTGGGCGTCGGGTAGGCGCCCATGTCGACGTACGGGGCGGCCACCCCGGGCGCCGTGCCGCTGCCCGCGACCGCGGTCACCGCGGCGGAGGGGGCGGAGACGTTGCCGGCCTCGTCGAAGGCGGTGACGGTGAAGGTGTGGCTGCTCCCGCCGAGCAGCCCGGTGATGTTCGCCTCGGTGCCGGTCGAGGTGGCGACGACCGAGCCGCCCTCGTTGATGTCGTAGCCGGTGACCCCGACGTTGTCCGTGGAGGCGGTCCAGGACAGCGCGATGCTGCCGGGACCGGTCCCGGTGACGCTGAGTCCGGTCGGCGCGCTCGGCGGGGTGGTGTCGGCCGGCTCGCCCTGGCAGGGCAGGTTGTTGATGGCGCAGCTCTGCGGCGGGGTCTGGGTCGCGCCGGAGGAGATGTCCATGCCGACGACATCGGCGGTGGCCCCGGGGGCGAGTGGGGACGCCCAGCTCGGCGAGGTGATGGTGTAGCTGTTGCCGGACTGGCTGAGCGTGCCGTTCCAGGCGCTGGTGACCGCTTCGCCCGTGGGGAGGGTGAAGGTCAGCGACCAGGTGTTGACGGTCTGGTTGCTGTTGTTGGTGATCGTGTACGAGCCCGCGAAGCCGCTGGACCAGGTCTGGGTGACGGCGAAGTTCGCCATCAGCCCGGTCAGCCCGCCGCTGGTGGCGTGGGCGGCGGCGGGGACGAGCAGCGGGGCCGCGGCCAGCGCGGCGGCCGTGGCGACATGCAAGGTGACGCGCCTCATGGGCGTGTTCTCCTGGACCTGAGGGCAGCGCGAAGCTCGCGCCGCCGGGGGAACATGTGGGGGTGTGCGCCGCGGCCCCCTTACAGTGGTCCAGACCAATGACCGACGTCAAGGGAATCATGGACATGGCCACGGAGGCGTTCCGTGTTGGCCGGAAACCACCTCCGACCGCGCGCGCCGGTCGCGGAATCAGCCGGGCAGGGACGCGGTTGAAGGCGTAGGCAGAGCTCGGGCGGCAGGCGGAGGAGCGGCAGGATGTACGGCGACGCAGAGACCATCCGCAGGATCCTGACCGGGACCGGTGACACCTGGGCCGTGGTGGGGCTGTCCACCAACCAGCGGCGGGCGGCGTACGGCGTGGCGCAGGTGCTGCAGCGCTACGGCAAGCGGATCGTGCCGGTGCACCCCAAGGCCGAGACCGTGCTCGGCGAGCAGGGCTACCCCTCGCTCGCGGCGATCCCGTTCCCGGTGGACGTGGTGGACGTCTTCGTCCGCAGCGAGCTGGCCGGTCCGGTCGCCGACGAGGCCGTGGCGATCGGCGCCAAGGCGGTCTGGTTCCAGCTCGGGGTGGTCGACGAGGCCGCGTACGAGCGCACCCGCGCCGCCGGGGCGGACATGGTGATGGACCGCTGCCCGGCGATCGAGATCCCCCGGCTGGGCTGATCCACCGACTGGGCTGATCCACCGGCTCCGCTGATCAACTGACGGCCCGGCGGGCCGCCGGTACGCTGGGCGGCATGCGGCTCGACAGCGTCAGTCAGCGCTACGGACTGCGCGGGCCCTGGGTCCTGCGGGACATCAGCCTGAGCGTGCCCGAAGGCAGCCTGGTCCGGGTCCAGGGTGGCAACGGCAGCGGCAAGTCCACGCTGCTGCGCCTGGTCGCGGCCGTCTGCGAGCCGACCCGCGGCCGGGTCCGCGAGCGCCCGGCGCGGCGCGCCTACGTGCCCGACCGCTTCCCCGCCGCACTGCCGTTCACCGCCCACGCCTACCTCTGCCACCTCGGTCGGATCCACGGGCTGCGCGGCTCCGAGCCCGCACGCCGGGCGGACGCCGCGCTGGAGCGGTTCGGCGCGGTGGCCTTCGCCCACCGGCAGCTCCGCGAGCTCTCCAAGGGGACCTGCCAGAAGGTGGCGGTCGCCCAGGCCCTGCTCGGGGAGCCGGAACTGCTGGTCCTGGACGAGGCCTGGACCGGCCTCGACGCCGAGGCCCGGGGCGCGCTGGACGACGCGGTCGGCGAACGGCTGGCGGCCGGCTGCACGGTGGTCTTCGTCGACCACGACCCGACCCGGCTCGCCGGACTCCCGGACCTGCACTGGCTGGTGGGCAGCGGCCGGGTCCGCGGGTCGGACCTCGCCCGCACCGACGCGGGCGCCCCCTGCCGGATCGTGTTCAGCGGGCGGCCGGGCGGTGCGAAGGGGCTGGCCGAACTCGTCGGCGTGCTCGCAGTCACCGAACTCGGCGGCGAACGGCTCCGGTTGACCGCCGCCGCCGGGAGCAGCGACGACCTGCTGCGGACTCTGCTGGCGGACCCGGCCGTCCATGTCGAGTCGGTCCGATGAGCGCGCTGTTCCGCTATCAGCTGGCGCTGCTGCTGCGCTCGCAGCGCTGGCTGCCGCCGGTGCTGCTGTTCGTGCTGCTGATCGTGCTCGGCAGCTTCGGCGGCCAGCAGTACGGCGACTCGCTGGGCTGGTGCGCGGGGATGCTGGTACCGGTCTGCGCCTGGCTCACCCGCACCGTCCTGACCGGCGAGCCCGACCCGGCGCGCGCCTGCGTCGCGGCGGCGGGCGGGCCCTACCGGGCGCACCTCGCCCCGCTGACGGCGGCCCTGGCCGTCAACTCGCTGCTGGCGCTGGCCGGTGGGGTGTTCGAGTGGCTGGCGAGCAGCCCGCCGGTGGGCGTCGCGCATCCGCCGCTGGCCGAGATAGCCGGGCACGGCGCGCTGTCGGTACTGGTCGGCCTGCTGGCCGGAACCGCGCTCGGGGCGCTCTGCGCGCCCCCGGTGCTGCGCCGCCCGGCCGCTGCGGTGCTGACCCTGTCCGGGGCCTCGCTGGCGCTGCTGGTCGTCCCGGTCTCGCCGGTGAACATGGCCGTCCGCGACGTCTTCACCTCCGGCTCGCCGGACGCCGCCACCACCGCCCCGCTGCTGCCGCTGCTCGCCACGGCCGTGCTGCTGGCGCTGGCCTGGACGGCAGCGGTCCGCGCGGCCGGTCGCGCGGCCGGTCGCGCTGCGGGCGAGTAGCCGACAGACCCAGGCCCACTGCCGGTGGCCCGCCCACGAACTGATGGTTCGTCCACGATGGGCCGTGGACTCCTGACACGAGCACGACTACTGTCATCGGACAGGTCTTCAGATACATAGATGACGTTCTTCTATGTGAACCCCTGGAACCGTCCCCCACGCAGGAGCCCCCCATGTCCGTGAAGATGTCCGTGAAGCTGTCCGTGAAGCACCGCATCTCCGCCGGGCGCCGCCGACTGGCCCTCGGCACCGCCCTCACCGCCGGTCTCGTCCTCACCGCCGGCGGCCTCAGCGCCGCCACGGCGGCCGGCGCCCCGAACACCGTCCGAACCACCGCCCACACCGCCCACGCCGCCGCCTGGACCGGCCAGTTCACCGGTTTCGCCGACAGCAGCTGGGCCAAGTCCTGGGGCGAGACCTCCACCGGCGCCTGGGGCTTCGCCGACGCCAAGGCCGTCACCGACCCGACCGCCCCCGGCAACGGCTCGGCGCTGGAGACCACCTACGGGGCGGGCTCCTCCGCGAACTCCTGCAGCGACTGCCCCAACCCCGGCGGCGCGCAGTTCTACACCAGCCTGGCCTCACTCGGCCTGTCCAAGCTCGCCGACGGCACCACGCTGGACCTCAAGTACCACGTCAAGTTCCCGGCCGGCTACGACTGGGGACTCGCCGGAAAGCTCCCCGGCCTCTACGGCGGGACCATCGGCCAGGAGTCCGGCGGCAACCACGGCGAGGGCTGGTCCACCCGCTACATGTGGCGCGGCGCCAACGGCGTCCCCGACAACGGCGAGGTCTACCTCTACACCCCGACCAACTCCGGCCCGACCGGCTACGGCGTGGACGAGGGGCTCGGCGACTGGAAGTGGACCGCCGACGGCAACTGGCACACCGTCGAGCAGTTGGTGAACCGCAGCAACGGCGATGTGACGGTCTGGTTCGACGGGGTGGAGGTGGCCCAGCTGAACGGGATCGCGACCGGCATCGGCTCCATCCCGTTCAGCGGCGTTTTCTTCTCCACCTTCTACGGCGGCCACGACACCAGCTGGGGCCCGAAGACCACCACCCACTCGTACTTCGCGGACTTCTCGCTCTCGGCGAAGGTCCAGCACTGAGTGCGTCGGCGGCCGTCGGCGGCTAGCGGGGCGCGGACCGGACCCGCTCGCCGCCGACGAAGGTCTGCTCCACCTGGGTATCGGCGATCGCCGAGGCCGGGCCGTCGAAGGGGTCGCGGTCCAGCACCACCAGGTCGGCCAGCGCGCCGACCCGGACCGTACCGGTGTCGTCCGGATGGTTCACCCGGGCCGAACCCGCCGTGTAGGCGGCCAGCGCGGGTGCAGCGGAAGGGTGTTCAGGCGGAGACCGGGGCCGCTTCGAGCAGGTCGGCGGCGTCGGCGTCGGTCGCCCGGCCGCTGGTGAAGTAGTCCGACTTCCGGACCCACTTGGCCCAGGCCGCGACCGCGACCCCGGAGAGGACCATCAGCACCGGGACCAAGAGCTGGAACCAGCCGTTGTCGGCGTCCACCGCGAAGTGGTCGGCCGAGCTGTAGAAGCTCCAGCACATGTAGCCGCCGAGGCCGAGCAGCACCGCCGGGTTCCCCGACCCGGTGGCGGTCGCGCTCTACCACAGCTTCGTCGACCTGGGCCTGTCGCAGACAACCCTGGACGCCGCCCATGTGGCGCTCCCGGCGGAGGCCCGGGAGGCGGACCGGCGGGTGTGGCAGCGTACCTACACCGCCATGCCGGCCGAGACCCATCCGCACCTGGCGGCCGTCGGCGAACTGCTGCGCAACGAGATGGGCCGCAGCGCCTATCCCCAGATCCTGGAGCTCTTCCTCGACGCTGCGGCCATACGCCTTCCGTAGAAGGCAGACTGACGGAAGGTCAGACCCGCTCGGCCGCCCCGTCCAACTGCTCGATGGTGGCGATCGACGGGGCGGTGCCGCGCAACTGCTCGGCGACGCCCTCGGCCTCGCGCAGCACCCGGACCGCGTTGCTCCAGGTCAGCTTGGAGAGATCGGCCTCCGACCAGCCCCGGGTGAGGAGTTCGGCGATCAGGTTGGGGTAGCCGGAGACGTCCTCCAGGCCCTGCGGGGTGAACGCTGTCCCGTCGTAGTCGCCGCCCAGGCCGATGTGGTCGACACCGGCGACCTCGCGCAGGTGGTCGAGGTGGTCGGCCACGGTCGAGACGGTCGCCATGGGGCGCGGGTTGGCGGCCTCGTAGGCCCGCTGGACCACCATCGCCTGCGGCGTGGTGTCCAGCGCGTGGAAGCCGTTGGCCTCCATGTTGGCGTCGGCGGACTTGGTCCAGGCGATGGCCTCGGGCAGGATGAACTTGGGCACGAAGGTCGCCATGGCGACCCCGCCGTTGGCGGCCAGGGTCTCCAGCACGTCGTCCGGGATGTTGCGGACGTGGTCGCAGACCGCCCGCGCCGAGGAGTGCGAGAAGATCACCGGCGCGGTGGTGACCCGGAGCGCGTCCCGCATGGTGTCCGCGGACACGTGCGAGAGGTCCACCAGCATCCCCAGCCGGTTCATCTCCCGGACGACCTCCTCGCCGAAGCGGGTCAGCCCGCCGGCCACCGGCTTGTCCGTGGCGGAGTCCGCCCAGGACAGGTTGTCGTTGTGAGTGAGCGTCATGTAGCGCACGCCCAGGGCGTACAGCGAGCGCAGGGTGGCCAGCGAGCTGTTGATCGAGTGCCCGCCCTCGGCGCCCATCAGCGAGGCGATCCGGCCCTGGCCCCGGGCGATCTCCATGTCGTCCGCGGTGAAGGCCAGCCGCAGGTCCTCCGGGTAGCGGGCGGCCAGCGCCCGGACGCAGTCCATCTGCTCCAGGGTCGCACTGACCGCCCGGTCGCCGGAGAAGTCGGTGCGCACATAGACCGACCAGAACTGCGCGCCGACCCCGCCGGCCCGCAGCCGGGCCAGGTCGGTGTGCAGCTGCGCCGCGCTGGTCCTCGGCCAGGTCCAGCCGGTCCAGGTCGTAGCCGGCCTGGTTCCGCAGTGCCCAGGGCAGGTCGTTGTGGCCGTCCACGACCGGGTAGCGCGCGAGCAGCGCCCGGGCCCGGGCCAGCAGGTCGGCGGCAGGGGCTTGGTACGCCATCGTGCTCAGCCCCCGAAACCGAAGGAGCTGCCGTTGCTGACCTTGGCCCGCAGCTTCTTGCCCTTGGTGGTGGCCTGGTTGTTCAGCTCCTGCTGGAAGTCCCGCATCCGCTCGGCCAGGTCCGGGTCGAACGCGGCCAGCTGGCGCACCGCCAGCAGCCCCGCGTTGCGGGCCCCGCCGATGGACACCGTGGCGACCGGGACCCCGGCCGGCATCTGCACGATCGACAGCAGCGAGTCCATGCCGTCCAGGTACTTCAGCGGCACCGGCACGCCGATCACCGGCAGGGTGGTGACCGAGGCCAGCATCCCGGGCAGGTGCGCGGCCCCACCGGCGCCCGCGATCAGCGCCTTCAGCCCGCGCCCGGCGGCGGCCTCGCCGTAGGCGATCATCTCGCGCGGCATCCGGTGCGCGGAGAGGACGTCGACCTCGTAGGAGACCTCGAACTCGTCGAGGGCCTGCGCGGCGGCCTCCATCACCGGCCAGTCGGAGTCCGATCCCATGACGATGCCGACCAGCGGCTGCTCACTCATTCGCTGCTTCCCTCCGTCGTTCTCTGGCGTGCTGCATCTTCGACGCTCTGCCCTGACGTCCGACCTGCGACGGCTATTCGGTGATGTCGCCGCGCAGATAGGCGGCGGCGTGCCGGGCCCGCTCCCGCACATCGTCCAGGTCGTCCCCGAACACGGTGACGTGGCCCACTTTACGGCCGGGCTTCACGTCCTTCCCGTACATGTGCACCCGCAGCCCCGGGTCCCGGGCCATGCAGTGGAGGTAGGCGTGGTACATGTCCGGATAGTCGCCGCCGAGGACGTTCACCATCACGGTCCAGCGGGCGCGCGGGCGCGGGTCGCCCAGGGGCAGGTCCAGCACCGCGCGCAGGTGGTTCTCGAACTGCGAGGTGACCGCGCCGTCGATGGACCAGTGGCCGGAGTTGTGCGGGCGCATGGCCAACTCGTTGACCAGGATCCGGCCGTCGCGGGTCTCGAACAGCTCGACCGCGAGGTGGCCGGTGATGTCCAGCTCCCCGGCGATCCGCAGGGCCAGCGCCTGCGCCTCGGCGGCGAGGTCGGCACCCAGGTCCGGCGCGGGCGCGGTCACCTCGTGGCAGATGCCGTTCTTCTGCAGCGACTCGACCACCGGGTAGGCGACGGCCTGCCCGTGCGGGGAGCGCACGACGTCCGCCGCGAGCTCCCGGACGAAGTCGACCTTCTCCTCGGCGAGGACCGGGACGCCGGCGCGGAACGGCTCAGCGGCCTCGGCCTCGTTCCGGACCACCCACACACCCTTGCCGTCGTAGCCGCCGCGGGTGGTCTTCAGCACCACCGGCCAGCCCTCGGGCCCCTCGGCGGCGAAGGCGGCCACGTCGGCCGGGTCGGCGACCAGCCGGTGCCGGGGGCAGGGCACGCCCAGCGCGTCCAGCCTGGCCCGCATCAGGCCCTTGTCCTGCGCGAACATCAGCGCGTCCGGGTCGGGCCGGACCGCGACGCCCTCGGCCTGGAGCGTCCGCAGGTGCTCGAGCGGGACGTGCTCGTGGTCGAAGGTGACCACCTCACAGCCGGCCGCGAACCGCCGCAGCGTGTCCAGGTCCCGGTAGTCGCCGAGGACGACATCGTTCACCACCAGTGAGGCCGAATCCTGCGGGGTGTCCGCGAGGAGCCTCGTCCTGATGCCGAGCGGGATCGCCGCCTGGTGCGCCATGCGGGCAAGCTGCCCGCCTCCGATGATGCCGACTACTGGAAAAGTCACACCTGCAGGATATCGGGCCAGGCGGGCGCCATCGGCACAGGTCGTCCCCGGCTTCCCGGCTTCTCCTTCCCGGCTTCCGCAGGTGCGCCCGGGCACTTCCCCTTAACCTGGTCCGGAGAGGGGCAATCAGTCACGGAGTGATTGTGAGTCGGATGAGATACGCCTCTCGGCCCACGAACGAGGGCGCATGCAGGGATAGCATGGCCACCGCTCCCTATGAGCCATCAGAGAGACGGACCCACATGACGCCCACTGCCAAAGCACCTTCGACCGGCATCATCGGCCGCCTGGGCCAGGAGATCGCCAAGTTCGGGGCTGTCGGGATAATCGGCGTGGTCGTCCAGTTCGCATCCCTGTCGGTACTGATCGACATGATGCCGCACGCAGTCGTTCGCGCGAACATCATCGCCACGCTGCTCGCCATTCTGGTCAACTACATCGGCTACCGGTACTGGGTCTACCGGGACACCGACTCCAAGACCCGGGCGCACGAGATCACGCTTTTCCTGATCTTCAGCGGCATTGGCCTGGTGGTCCAGAACGGTGTGCTCTACGCCCTGACCTACGGGCTGGACCTGCACACCAAGCTGGAGGTCATGGCCTGCAGCTTCGTCGGCATCGGCGTCGCCACGCTGTTCCGCTTCTGGGCCTACCGGACCTGGGTCTTCAGCGCCCCGGCCGGCGCGGTCGAGGAGGCCGAGCAGATCCTCGCCACCAGCGCCGAGACCCCGGAGCCCGGCCCCGCCGCCTCCCCCGCCCCGGCGGAGGCCCCGTCCGAGCCGCGGGTGAGCTCCCGCCCCGCCTGAGCGGGTCCCCCTGCAGCGCAGAGCCGCACCGCCCTCCGGGCGGTGCGGCTCTTCTGTTACCGGTCCTCGACTACTGGTCCTCGACCTTGCGGCCGAGACTTCCCCTTATTGGTCCTCGACCTTGCGGCCGAGGAACAAGGCGAACACCGGCGGCCGCTGGGAGAGCAGGTCGAGCCGGCCGCCGTCGGCCTCGGCGAGGTCGCGGGCGACGGCGAGGCCGATGCCGGTGGAGTTGTGGCCGCTGACCGCACGCTCGAAGACCCGGGCGCCCAGCTCGCTGGGGACGCCGACGCCCTCGTCCTGGACCTCCAGGACCGCCGAGGTGCCGCGCACCCGGGTACGGATGGTGACCGAGCCGTCGCCGTGCATCAGCGAGTTCTCGATCAGCGCAGCCAGCACCTGGGCGACCGCGCCGGGCGTGCCGATGGCCTGGATGCCGGGCGGGCCCTCCAGGTACAGGGTGCGGCCGAAGCGGCGCAGCGCCGGGCGCCACTCCTCGGCCTGCTGCTTGATCACGTCGTCCAGGTCGAAGGTGACCGCCGAGGCGTTGCGGGCCTCGCGGCTGTTGGTGAGCAGCCGCTGGACGACGTCGGTCAGCCGCTCGACCTGGGTCAGCGCGATCGCGGCCTCCTCCTTGACGGTGTCCAGGTCGTCGGTCTCGACGATCTCCTCCAGCCGCATCGACAGCGCGGTCAGCGGCGTCCGGAGCTGGTGGGAGGCGTCGGCAGCGAGTCGGCGCTCAGCGGTGAGCATCCGGCCGATCCGTTCCGCGCTGGCGTCCAGCACCTCGGCGACCCGGTCGAGCTCGACGATGCCGTAGCGGCGCTGCCGGGGCGGGGGTCGCCGGAGCCGAGGCGCTCGGCGGTCTCGGCGAGGTCGACCAACGGCTGTGCCAGCCGCCGGGACTGCCAGACGGCGAGCGACATGGCCGCGACCACGGTGAGCACCGCCACCAGGCCGAGCAGCAGCAGCATGTTGCGGATCTCGCGGTCCAGCGGCTCCCGGGACTGCTGGACCAGGACCTGCTCGCCGTGGGCACCGGTCTCCCGCGCGGTGATCGGGTCACCGCCGGTCGGCCTGCTGCCCAGGGTGATCGGAGCCTGTCCGGGGACGGTGACCAGGGCGTAGCGCTGGCCGTTCTGGCTGGCCAGCCCGGACAGCGCCTCGGCGTCGATGGGCTCGTCGGCGACCAGCCGGTTCTCCACCACCCCGATCAGGTGCAGTGCCTCGGTGGTGACCTGGGACTGGGCGTTGCTCTGGATGCTGCGGGTCTCGACCACCCCCAGCGCCACGCTGAACAGGGCGATCACCACCAGCACGACAGCCAGGGTGGACGTGATGAGCCTTCGCTTCAACGCTGCACCGCTCAGCTCTTCTCGAAGCGGAAGCCGACGCCGCGCACGGTGGTGATGTAGCGGGGGCTGGTGGCGTCGTCGCCGAGCTTCTTGCGCAGCCAGGAGATGTGCATGTCGAGGGTCTTGGTCGAGGTCCACCAGGTGGTGTCCCAGACCTGCCGCATAATCTGCTCGCGGGTGACCACCCGGCCGGCGTCCCGGACCAGGACCCGGAGCAGCTCGAACTCCTTGGCGGAGAGCTGGAGCTCCTCCTCGCCGATCCAGGCGCGGTGCGACTCGATGTCGATCTTCACCCCGTGCGCGCCGGTGGTGAGGTCCACGCTGCCGCGCCGGAGCAGCGCCCGGACCCGGGCCAGCAGCTCGGCGAGGCGGAACGGCTTGGTCACGTAGTCGTCCGCACCGGCGTCCAGTCCGACCACCGTGTCCACCTCGTCGGCGCGGGCGGTCAGCACCAGCACCGGGAAGCCGTGCCCCTCGGCCCGCAGCCGGCGGCAGACCTCCAGGCCGTCCATGCCGGGCAGGCCGAGGTCGAGCACGAGCAGGTCGATGTTGCCGCCTTCGAGGCCGGCCTCCAGCGCGGACGGGCCGTCCTCGCGCACCACGACCTCGTAGCCCTCCCGGCGCAGCGCACGGGCCAGGGGCTCCGAGATGGCGATGTCGTCCTCGGCGAGCAGTACACGGGTCATGTACTGATCGTAGTGCGCCCGGGAACCGGTACCGGCGAAAAATGGCTGGTCGTGATCGGCGGGCTCATACCTCGCGGACGCCCGCCCGCCAGACCCCGGCGACCAGCGGGACGCCGGGCCGGTAGGCGAGGTGGACGTGCGAGGGCGCGTCCAGCAGCACCAGGTCGGCGCGGGCGCCGACGCGGAGGCTGCCGACGTCGCTGCGGCGCAGCGCGGCAGCGCCGCCCGCCGTGGCGGCCCAGAGCGCCTCGTCCGGGGTCATCCCCATCTCCCGGACCGCGACGGCGATGCAGAAGGGGACGGAGGTGGTGAAGCTGGAGCCGGGGTTGCAGTCGGTGGACAGGGCCACGGTCGCCCCGGCGTCCAGCAGCCGGCGCGCGTCGGGGTAGACGGCGCGGGTGGAGAACTCGGCGCCGGGAAGCAGCGTCGCCACGGTGTCGGAGGAGGCCAGCGCGTCGACATCGGCCGCCGAGAGGTGGGTGCAGTGGTCGGCGGAGGCCGCGCCGAGCTCGACCGCGAGCTGCACGCCGGGGCCCTCGGTCGAGCTGGTTGGCGTGGACCCGGGGGGTGAGGCCGCGCTTCATCCCGGCGGTGAGCACCGCGCGGGCCTGGTCGCCGTCGAAGGCGCCGCGCTCGCAGAAGACGTCGACCCAGCGGGCGTGCGGGGCGCAGGCGTCCAGCATCGGGCCGGTGACCAGGTCGACATAGCCGGCCGGGTCCTCGGCGTACTCCGGGGCGACCACGTGGGCGCCGAGGTAGGTGACCTCGTCGGTGTGGCGTCCGGCGATCCGCAGCGCGCGGGCCTCGTCCTCGACGGTGAGGCCGTAGCCGGACTTGCACTCCAGCACGGTGGTGCCCTGGCGCAGCGCCTCACGGACGTAGCGGGCGACGTTGGCGTCGAGCTCTTCGTCGGTGGCGGCGCGGGTCGCGGCGACGGTGGTACGGATGCCGCCCGCGCTGTAGGCGCGGCCGGACATCCGGGCGTTGAACTCGGCGGTGCGGTCCCCGGCGAAGACCAGGTGGGCGTGCGAGTCGACGAAGCCGGGGATCACCGCCGCTCCCCCGGCCGCCACCACCTGGTCGGCGGCGGGTGCGGCGGAGGCGGGGCCGACCCAGGCCACCCGCCCGTTCTCCAGCGCGATCGCGGCGTCGGCGAGCAGCCCCAGCGGACCATCGCCGAGGGCGGGGTCGTTGGTGGCGAGGCTGCCGATATCGGTGATCAGGGTGCTGCTCATCGGGGCTCCAGGCTGGGGCGGATCGGCAGGCGGGGTCAGACCCGCAGCTGGGTGATGATGTCGGTCAGGGCCCGGCCGGTGTCCGGCAGGGCCTGGTGGACGCCGTGGCGGACGATGGTGCGGCCGCCCACCACGACCTCCCGGACGTCGGCCCCGGCAGCGGCGAAGACCGCCGTCTCGGCGGCGAAGCGCGATTCGGTGCCGGCCGTGCGGGGGGTGTCCAGGGCGACGGTGCAGAAGTCCGCGAGCGCGCCGACGGCGATCCGGCCGGCCTCGGACCAGCCGAGCGAGGCATGGCCGTCCTCGGTCGCGGCGCGGAGCAGCGCGGCGGCCGTCCAGTGGCCGCGCCGCTGGGTGGCCAGTCGCTCGTTCAGCTCCAGCGCGCGCGCCTCCTCGAAGGGGTCGATCACCGCGTGGCTGTCGCTGCCGAGCGAGAGCGGGCAGCCGGCGTGGGAGAGCCGGCGGGCCGGGCCGATGCCGTCGGCGAGGTCGCGCTCGGTGGTCGGGCACATGCAGATCACCGTGGAGCTGTCGGCGAGCAGCTTGATGTCGGTGTCGGTGAGGTGGGTGGCGTGGACGGCGGAGGTGCGCGGGCCGAGCACCCCGTGCCGGGCCAGCAGCTGCGGTGGGGGTCACCCCGTGGGCGGCGAGGCAGGCCTCGTTCTCGGCGGTCTGCTCGGAGAGGTGGACGTGCAGCGGCGCCCGGCGCTCCTGGGCCCAGCCGGCGACGGTGCCGATCTGCTCGGCCGGGACGGCACGGACGGAGTGGACGGCCGCGCCGATCCGGGCGTGCTCGCGGGGCTTGAGCGCCGCGACCCGCTCGGCCCAGGCCTCGGCGTCGCCGTCGCTGAAGCGCAGCTGGTGCCGGTTCGGGGCCTCGCCGAAGCCGGCCGCGAGGTAGCAGGTGTCGAGCAGGGTGATCCGGATGCCCGCCCGCGCGGCGGCCTCGATCAGTGCCTCGCCCATGGCGTTGGGGTCGTTGTAGCGGGCGCCGCCGGGGGCGTGGTGGACGTAGTGGAACTCGCCGACGGCGGTGATCCCGGCCAGCGCCATCTCGGTGTAGACGGCGGTGGCCAGCTCCAGGTAGCGGTCCGGGTCGAGCGCGTCGGCCACCCGGTACATAACGTCGCGCCAGGTCCAGAAGGTGCCGCTGCCCACCTGGACGCTGCCGCGCAGCGCCCGGTGGAAGGCGTGCGAGTGGGCGTTGGCCATGCCCGGCAGCGCCAGTCCGGTGAGCACGGTGGCCCCGGCCGGGGCCGGGCCGCTGTCGGGGGTGACGGCGGTGATCCGGCCCTCGGCGGAGACGGCGATCAGCACGTCGGACTCGACCACCGGGTCGATCCAGGCGTGCGGGGCCCAGAACAGCCGCTCCTGGCTCCCCGCCGCCTGGAGCACCGCCCTCCGCGGCTCGGGCATGCTCCGCGCCGCGGGCATGATCCCGGGACCTTGGCGCGAACCGGACAGCGGAACGGCCTCGCGGACTTCCTCCGCCACGGTCGGGGTCACCGGCATGTCAGGTCCTCCAGGACGTCGGCCAGCGCTGCCACGCCGGCCAGGCAGTCGGTGCTCGGCGGCGTACTCGCTCGGCGAGTGCGAGACACCGGTGGGGTTGCGCACGAACAGCATGGCGGTCGGCACGACGGCGGACAGGATGCCCGCGTCGTGTCCGGCACCGGTCGGCAGGACCGGGGTGTCCGGTCCCAGCCGGGCGGCCAGCCGGTCGCGCAGCGGGGCGTCGAAGTCGACCACCGGGGTGAGGACTCGTGCACGACCTCGACCCGGACGCCGTCCCGCTCGGCCCGCTCGCGGGCGGCCTGCGCGATCTCCTCGACCAGGGCGGTGAGCGTGGCCTCGTCGGCGGCGCGGGAGTCGAGCCAGGCGCGGACCAGCGAGGCGATGGCGTTGGTGCCGTTGGGCTCGACCGCGACCTTGCCGAAGGTGGCCAGCGCGCCGTGCGCCGGCGCCTTCTTCCGGGCCGCCAGCACGGTGTTGGCGTAGGCTGAGCATCGGGTCGCGGCGATCCTCGAGCCGGGTCGTGCCCGGCGTGGTTGGCCTCGCCGTGGAAATCGAAACGCCAGCGGCCGTGCGGCCAGATCGCCGAGGCGACGCCGACCGCGGTGCGGGCCGTCCACGCAGGACGCGGCCCTGCTCGACGTGCAGCTCGACGTAGGCGGCCGACCCGGGCCGAGCCGTTCGGCGTCCGGCCGAGCGCCGTCGGGATCCTGCCCGGCCGCCGCCATGGCGTCGGCCAGCCGGACCCCGCCGGCGTCGGTCAGCGCGCTGGCCTGATCCGCGGTCAGCTGCCCCGGTCAGCTGAGCCGGGACCCGGCGCAGGCCACGCCGAAGCGCGCGCCCTCCTCGTCGACGAAGTTGGCCAGCGCCATCGGGCGGACCGGGCGTCGACTCCGCGCGCGCAGCAGCGCGTCGAGCGCGGCGAAGGACGAGACCACGCCGAGCGGGCCGTCGAAGGCGCCGCCGTCCGGGACCGAGTCCAGGTGCGAGCCGATGACCATCGCCCCCTCGCCCGGCAGCGCGTCGCCCCACCAGGCCCACTGGTTGCCGTTGCGGTCCACCTCGTACGACCAGGCCGCGGGCGGCGGCCTGCTCGGCGAACCAGGCCCGGCACTCGGCGTCGGCCGCGGTCCAGGCGATGCCGCCGGTAGCCGCCGCGAGCGCGTCGTAGCGTCCGACGGGCAGCAGGTCGGCCCACATTCGGCGGTAGCCGTCGGCGGCGTCGCCGAGCCGTTCCTCCCACTCGGCTCACGTGCCTACTCGCCCTCACGCATCGGGATGCGCACGCCGCGCTCGCCGGCGACCTCGGCGGCGATGTCGTAGCCGGCGTCGACGTGGCGGATGACGCCCATGCCGGGGTCGTTGGTCAGCACCCGCTCGAGCTTCTCGCGCGGCCAGCGTCGGTGCCGTCGGCCACGCGTGACCTGGCCGGCGTGGATCGAGCGGCCGATGCCGACGCCGCCGCCGTGGTGGATCGAGACCCAGGAGGCGCCGGAGGCGACGTTGACCATGGCGTTGAGCAGCGGCCAGTCGGCGATGGCGTCCGAGCCGTCGAGCATCGCCTCGGTCTCCCGGTAGGGCGAGGCCACCGAGCCGCAGTCGAGGTGGTCGCGGCCGATGACGATCGGCGCGCGAGAGCTCGCCGTCGGCGACCATCTCGTTGAACCGCACGCCGGCCTTGTCGCGCTCGCCGTAGCCGAGCCAGCAGATGCGGGCCGGCAGGCCCTGGAAGGCGACCCGCTCGCCGGCCATGCTTGATCCAGCGGGCCAGCGACTCGTTCTCCGGGAACAGCTCGAGGATCGCCTGGTCGGTGGCGGCGATGTCCTTGGGGTCGCCGGACAGCGCGGCCCAGCGGAACGGGCCCTTGCCCTCGCAGAACAGCGGCCGGATGTAGGCGGGCACGAAGCCGGGGAAGTCGAAGGCCCGGGTCGTAGCCGGCCAGTTCGGGCCTCGCCGCGGATCGAGTTGCCGTAGTCGAAGACCTCGGCGCCCTTGTCCTGGAAGCCGACCATCGCCTCGACGTGCGTGGCCATCGACTCGCGGGCACGGCTCGGTGAACTCGGCCGGCTTCTCGGCGGCGTAGGTCGCCATGTCGTGCGAAGTCGACGCCGAGCGGCAGGTAGGCCAGCGGGTCGTGGGCGCGAGGTCTGGTCGGTGACGATGTCGATCGGGGCGTCCATCGCCAGCAGCTGCGGGACGAGCTCGGCGGCGTTGCCCGAGCAGCCCGATGCGACAGCGGCTTGCGCTGGTCGCGGGCCTCGATCGCCAGCTGCCAGGGCGTGCTCGAGGTTGTCGGCCTCGACGTCGAGGTAGCGGTGCTCGATCCGGCGGGTGATCGCGGGCGGGTCGCAGTCGATGCAGATGGCGACGCCGTCGTTCATGGTCACCGCGAGCGGCTGGGCGCCGCCCATGCCGCCGAGGCCGGCGGTCAGGGTGATGGTGCCGGCCAGGGTGCCGCCGAAGCGCTTGGCGGCGACGGCGGCGAAGGTCTCGTAGGTGCCCTGGAGGATGCCCTGGGTGCCGATGTAGATCCACGAGCCGGCCGTCATCTGGCCGTACATGGTCAGCCCGAGCTGCTCCAGACGGCGGAACTCCTCCCAGTTGGCCCAGTCGCCGACCAGGTTGGAGTTGGCGATCAGCACCCGCGGCGCCCACTCGTGGGTCCGCATCACGCCGACCGGCTGGCCGGACTGGACCAGCATGGTCTCGTCGCTGCTTGAGCGTCTGCAGGGTGCGGACCATGGCGTCGAAGGAGCGCCAGTCGCGGGCGGCCTTGCCGGTGCCGCCGTAGACGACGAGCTCGTCGGGGTGCTCGGCGACCTCGGGGTCGAGGTTGTTCATGAGCATCCGCAGCGCGCCCTCCTGCTGCCAGCCCTGGGTGGTGAGCGCGGTGCCGCGCGAGGCGCGCACCGGGCGCGGGCCGCTCTGCTGCTGCGTCATGACTCTGTGACCTCCTGATGGATACATTCATTCAGTTCCGCGTACCTTGAAGATACCCAATCATTCGCGGCTCCACCAGAGCCATTCGGCCCCTGCCTGTGTCGGTTCCTGTGGGCGACTCCCCCCTGGAGCACGGTAGGCCGGTGCCCCCTCGCCCGCGAGCGAGAGGGCACCGGCCTGGACCGTGCGGTAGTAGTGCGACTCCGGTAGTGGGCTTCCGGTAGTGGGACTGGTGGCGGCGGGGCTACCGGCGGGCCGCCGCGCCGCGGACCACCGGGCGGACGCTGCCGGCCGCCGGGCCGGTGGAGGCGAAAGCGCCTATCCGGCTGCGGCGACCCAGCAGCCGGCCGTCCTCGGTGCGCGCCCAGAGCAGGGTCTCGTGCCCGTGCTCCCAGCGCGCCTGCAGCCAGACCGCGAACTGCAGGCCCACGCCGTAGCCGAGCACCAGCAGCCCGGCCGCCGGACCGGCCAGCAGCCCGAGCCCGCAGGTCACGATCATTCCGCCGAGCAGCCAGAGCCCGTTCATCCGGGCCATCCGGCGCCGGGTCTCCTGCGGCGGCTCCAGGGTGATCGCGAAGGCGGCCTTCTCCGCGCTGCGGGCCCGTCCGGCGTACCAGCGGACCCGGCCGAGCAGCCCGGCGAGCAGGGCCAGGACGAACAGGGCGGCGCCGAGGTACGCCCCGCGCCGGCTCCCGGTCAGGGTCGGCTCCAGCAGTCCGGCCAGCGCGCCGACCAGGCCGATCCACATCAGCGTGCGAGCGACGGTTCCCCGGACGACCACCACGCGCGCCCGCGCATATGTCCCACGCATTCCACGACTCCCAATCCTTGAAAGCTCCCCATCAGTCAAAGCCTTGGCGGGACCTTAGCCCCGATCTGTGAGAACGGGGTGAATCCTGGATGGGGAAAATTCCGGGGGCGCCGGGGCGAACGCTGCGGCGGCCATCGGCCGAGGGCGCAGCCCCAGCGCCTGGTACAACCGGACGGCGGCGGCGTTGTCGTCGTCGACCAGCAGCGCCACCCGGCCGTGCACCGCCAGCGCCTCGCGCACCGCGTGTCCGCAGACCTGGGCGGCCAGGCCCCGGCCCCGGGCGGCGGGGTGCACAGCAACCCCCGCGAGCAGCCCGACCGTGGGCGCCGACCAGGCCAGCGCGGCAATGGCGAGCAGTTCCCGCCCCGCCCCGCGGACCCCCACCCACTGCTCCACGCCCGGACGGTCCGGGTGGGCATGGGAGTCGGGAAAGGCGAGATCGAGCAGGTCCGCGACGGCGCGCTCGTCGGCCGGCCCCAGCCGGCTCGCCCGGCCGGTCGGCAGCGGCGCCTCCGCCGCCGTCCGCTCCATCCAGCTGAACGGCGAGGTCGGCCGCAACCCCGGCAGGGCCTCGACGGCGGCGGCCACCACTCCGGGCTCGCCGAGCGGACGGTAGCCGGGACCCACCTCCACCAGCACCTGCCGGAGCAGGGCCACGGCGGCGGGGAGGGCGGCGGGGTCGGCAGCGCGCAGGGCGATCCGGTCGCGGCCGGAGAGGTCGGGGGCGGCCACGGCGACCGCGCCGTCCAGGCTCCAGGCGCGGCTGGTCCCGCCGACTCGGCGGGCCAGCCCCTGGGCGGCCCAGGTCAGCAGGGAGTCGTCGGCGCAGAGGGCGGTCAGCCGGTCGGGGTCGGTGATCTCATGCATCCGCAGATGATCGCCCACCGGGGCGTACGGCCGAGCGTGCGGCCAGGCATGCAGGGCGCGCGGCTGCACCGCGCGCCCGGGGATCGGGTGAATCCGGGGCCGTCGAGGCACGAACCGGCGGTTTCGGGGCCTCCTCAGGATGAGAGTGGGTGGGGCCGACCCCCGGCCCTGCTCCGAACCGACCCCGATCCAACCCGAACTCAGGAGAACCGAAGCCATGTCAGCACCGAACCGTCTGCGCGTCCTCTTTCCCGTCCTGGCCGTTCCGGCGCTCGCGGCGATGGCCGCGGTCGCGTCCGTCGGCACGGCCCAGGCCGCGACCGCGCACCACGCGCCGGGCGACCGGACCGCCCATACCGCTTGGGCGCACCCCCACCACTCCCACCTGCTGCCGCTGCACCTGCTGCCGCTGCACGCCCGGCCCGCCGACTCCTCGCCGGTCATCGGCCACATGGCCAAGGGGGACCGCTTCACCACCCACCAGAACCGGGGCGGCTGGACCCAGATCACCGACCGCACCACCCGCGGCGAGGGCTGGGCCCACTTCACCCATCCGCACCACACCATCTCGCGGGTCGCCCCGAACCACGGCCGGGCCATGGGGCGCTGAGTCCGGCGCTCCGTCAGCCGACGAACAGGCCGCGGGCGGCGGCTCCCTGCTCGAACACCTCCAGTCGGGCCACCGACTCCGGCAGTTCGTCGCACATCGCCTGAAGCAGCACCCGCCCCAGCATCATCGGGGCGCAGGCGGTGTCGAACACCAGGCTGGAGCCGACCGCGGCCGGCAGCATCACGTCGGTCAGCTCGGCGACCGGTGCGAACACGCTCTCGGCCACGGTGACCACGGTCAGCCCGGCCCGCTTCGCGGCCGAGAGCACGTCCACCACCTCGCGTGGGTGCCTCGGCAGCGAGAAGCAGATCAGCGCGCTCGCGCCGGCCTGCACGGCCTGCTCGACCTGGTCCAGCGCCATGGAACCGCCCTGGTCGATCAGCCGGACGTCCGGGTGGACCTTGGCCGCGAAGTAGGCGAAGCCGTGCGCCTGGGCCGAGGCCGCGCGCAGGCCGAGCACCGGCAGCGGCCGGGAGGCCGCGAGCAGCCGCGCGGCCTGGAGCACCGGCTCGGGGTCGGCCAGCGCCGCCGCGAGGTGCTGGAGGTTGGCGATCTCGGCGAGCACCGCCTGCTGCTGCTCGTTGCGGACCGCCTCCTTGGCGGTCTCCTGGCCGCCGCCCGGCTCGGCCTGGTCCCCCGGGCCGAGCTCCCGCAGCCGGCGGCGCAGCGCGGGATAGCCGTCGAAGCCGAGCGCCACGGCGAAGCGGGTCACCGAGGGCTGGCTGACGCCTGCCAGCTCGGCGACCTCGACGCTGGAGAGGAAGGGCGCGTCGGCGGCGTTGCGCACCAGGCAGTGGGCGATCCGCCGCTGGGTGGGCGTCAGCCGGTGTCCGTCGAACAGGCCGAGCAGCCTGCCGGACGGGCCGGGCGTCACGCCCTCACCCACAGCGGACGGTGTCTCCTCGCTCACGGACGCCCTGCCTTTCGCATCACTGGAGCCGCAGCCCGGCATCATCGGGGTCCTGCCTGGTTCCCGACTCTGCATGAACCCATACAGCGTCGGCAAGTGCCTTCTCGTTCACCGGACAGCAACCTCCGGTTCCGGCGGTGCCCGGTAGGTGGAGCCGGACCCGGAGGCGCCCCTGAGCCGGACCCTGAACTCTCCCCGAGTCGGCCCCGGCAGGCTGTGGGTCTCCGCCGCCGGTCCCTACGCTCATAGCCATGCAGCAGTACGGGGACAGTGAACTCAAGAGCGACCTGAAGGCCACCGTGAGGACCGCCCAGGAGCTGGGGCCTGACTACGAGTCGGATCTCATCGACGGCTTCATCCAGCGCCTCGACACCCGGCTCGACGCCCAGGTGGCCACCCGGGTGCGGCGCGAGCTGGACCGGGACCGGGAGGCCGGTCCGGCCGAGGCCCGCAGACGCCGGGAGCCGCACGGCTTCGGCACCCGCTTCCACTACTTCTCCCTGGCCGCCGCGATCCCGTTGAGCGCGATCTCGGTGGCCCAGGCCCATCTCCCCGGGCTGATCGTGTGCTGGCTGGGGATCGTCGGCGTCAATGCGGCCCAGGCCTTCGGCTCCGCCGCCGGACGCGGGTCCGGGGGCCGGGGCGAGGCCAGGGAGGACCGCGCCCGGCGCCGGGACGGCTGGGACTGACGAACCGTCGGTCCGCCCGTCGCACCGCCGTCCCGGCACCATGGTGCTCAGGCCAGCGGGCCGGTGACCGTCTCGACGGCCGCGACCAGGCCGCCGGAGGCGACGAACTCCGCCGCCGCGTCCAGGTCGGGGGCGAGGAAGCGGTCGGTGCCCGGTCCGGCGACCCCGGCCGCGCGGGCCGCGGCGACGGCGGCGGCGGTCGCCGGGGCGAGCGGGCCGTTGCCGGCCGCGACCCGGATGTCCAGCGCCCGGGCGGAGGCGGTGAGTTCCACGGCCAGGATCCGGGCCAGGTTGTCCACGGCGGCGCGCAGCTTGCGGGCGGCGGACCAGCCCATGGAGACGTGGTCCTCCTGCATCGCCGAGGAGGGGATCGAGTCCACCGAGGCCGGGACCGCGAGCCGCTTGTTCTCGCTGACCAGTGCGGCCTGGGTGTACTGGGCGATCATCAGGCCGGAGTCCAGGCCCGGGTCGTCGGCCAGGAACGGGGGCAGGCCGTGCGAGCGGTTCTTGTCGAGCAGCCGGTCGGTGCGGCGCTCGGCGATGGAGCCGAGGTCGGCGGCGGCGATGGCGAGGAAGTCCAGCACGTAGCCGACCGGCGCGCCGTGGAAGTTGCCGTTGGACTCGACCCGGCCGTCGGGCAGCACCACCGGGTTGTCGACGGCGGCGGCCAGCTCGCGGTCGGCGACCAGCTGGGCGTGGGAGAGGGTGTCCCGGCCGGCGCCGGCGACCTGCGGGGCGCAGCGGATCGAGTAGGCGTCCTGGACCCGCGGGGCGTCGTCCTGGTGGTGCCCGGTCAACCCGGAGCCCTGGAGCACGGCGAGCATGTTGGCGGCGCTGGCGGCCTGGCCCGGATGCGGGCGGATGGCGTGCAGCTCGGGCTGGAGCACCTTCTCGGTGCCCAGCAGGGCCTCCAGCGACATCGCGGCGGTGATGTCGGCGGTGGTGAACAGCCGGGAGAGGTCGGCGATGGCCATGACCAGCATGCCGAGCATGCCGTCGGTGCCGTTGATGAGGGCCAGGCCCTCCTTCTCGGCCAGCTCGACCGGGGCGATCCCGGCCTCGGCGAGCAGTTCGCCGGCCGGGCGGACCGCGCCGTCCGGACCGTAGGCGACGCCCTCGCCCATCAGGGTGAGCGCGCAGTGCGACAGCGGCGCCAGGTCACCCGAGCAGCCCAGCGAGCCGAACTCGTGCACGACCGGGGTGATCTGCGCGTTCAGGATCGCGGCCATGGTCTCGGCGACGACCGGACGGACGCCGGTGCGGCCGGAGGCGAGGGTCTTCAGCCGGAGGAACATCAGCGCCCGGGTGACCTCGCGCTCGACCTGGGGGCCCATCCCGGCGGCGTGCGAGCGGACCAGCGAGCGCTGGAGCTGGGCCCGCAGCGGGCGGTCGATGTGGCGTACGGCGAGCGCGCCGAAGCCGGTCGAGACGCCGTAGACCGGTCGCGGCTCGGCGGCGAGCGCGTCGATCCGGGCCCGGGAGCCGGCCATCTCGGCGAGGGCGTCCTCGGAGAGCTCGATCCGGGCGTTGCCGCGGGCGACCGCGATCACATCGGCCGGGGCCACATTGGCCTTGCCGACGACGACGGTCCCACCGGCCACGTTCTCATCCACCACGCTGTGCATATCCATATGCGTAATGAGAACAAATGAATGGCTGTATGACAACCGGCCTGCTGGATACGATGAGCTGCACCTCGCCCGCACGCCGCTCAGCAGGGAGTCTCCCCCATGGCCCGGGTCACCGAACGCCGTCGTACGGTCCGTCTCCAGGGGCAGGAACGCAGCGCCCGACCGGACAGCCTCGCGACCGAGGAGCCGCTGGAGATCCGGATCAACGGCTCCGCGCTGACCGTCAGCATGCGCACCCCCGGCCACGACTTCGACCTGGTGGCCGGGTTCCTGGTGTCCGAGGGCCTGATCGCCGGACCGGAGGAGCTGTCCGCCCTGCGCTACTGCGCGGGCGCCACCGACGAGGGCGTGAACACCTACAACGTGATCGACGCCGCGCTGCGCAACCGGGCCGCCGCCCCGGTCTCGCTCCACCGCAATCTGCTGACCTCCAGCGCCTGCGGCATCTGCGGCCGGGAGACGATCGAGTCGATACGCACCCGGGTCCCGTACGACCTCGCCGCCGACTCGCTGCGGATCAGCCCGGACGTCCTCTACGGGCTGCCGGACTCGCTCCGGGCCGCCCAGCGGGTCTTCGACTCCACCGGCGGCCTGCACGCCGCCGGGCTGTTCACCGCCGAGGGCGAGCTGCTGTGCCTGCGCGAGGACGTCGGCCGGCACAACGCCGTCGACAAGGTCGTCGGCTGGGCGCTGCGGGAGGACCTGCTGCCGCTCACCGGCCGGGTGCTGATGGTCAGCGGCCGGGCCTCGTTCGAGCTCACCCAGAAGGCCGCGATGGCCGGCCTGCCGCTGCTGGCCGCCGTCTCCGCGCCCTCCTCGCTGGCCGTGGACCTGGCCGAGGAGCTCGGGCTCACCCTGGTCGGCTTCCTGCGCAACCGCAGCGCCAACGTCTACACCGGCGCCGAGCGGATCGCCGAGACGGACTGAACCGGCCGGCGGACCGAACCGGACAGGCAGCAACTGAACCGGACCGACGGCAGCGGTTCAGACGGCGCCGGTTCAGGGCGGCGACGCGGGGCCGGAGAGGGCGACCGCGACCGCCGCGCGCATGGTGGGTCCCAGCGCCGAGAGCGCCAGCGTGGACTCGTCCGCGAACAGCTCCAGCAGCCAGCCGCCGGCCGGGTTGCTGCCGCCGGCCGCGAGCATCGCCCGGTAGCCGCCGACCAGCAGCACCGCCTCCTCCGCCGGGTCGTTGCCCGGCATCCCGGTGCGAAGGGTGAAGGCGCTGCCGCGCACGGCCCGCGCCGTCAGCGGGTAGGAGCGGAGGTCGAAGACGGCGTCCGGGGCCTCGTTCACCGCCCGCTGCGCCTGCGCCCGGACCGAGCTGGGGCCCCTGGTCATCCGACGCACCCCGTAGTGGGCGGTGCGCATCCGGTCCGAGCCCGGCGGCAGATAGGAGATCCACCAGGCCACCGCGTCCAGCATGGCCGCCGCGGTCTCGGCGACCAGTTCCAGCCGGCCGACGGTGTCGGCGGGGTGGACCCGGCGGTTGGGCTGCTCCTCGTCGAGCGCGCCGACCACGGCGGCCAGCAGCTGCCCGGGGTCGGCGCTGTGCCGGGCGCCGCGGAAGCGCCGCCGCTCGTTCCGCCGGCCCGGCTGCGGCGTGCCGTTCTCAACCAGCCGCACCGTGGCGTCCGGGGCGATCCCGCGCCCGGCCACCACCGGGTGCGCCGCCTGCCCGGCCTTGGCCCGGTACTGCGCGGCGTCGGCCAGCCGGAACAGCCGGTCGGCCGTGGTGACCGGACCGATCCGGTCACCGGTCGAGGCGACCCCGCAGGCCACGCCCTCGCCCTGCTCCAGGGTGAGCGCCTGGGCGCACAGCTCCTCGGCGACCCGGACCACCTCGTCCGCCGAGGGGCCCGCCGAGACCAGGCAGAACTCGTCGCCGCCGAGCCGGCCGGCCAGCACTGCCCGGCAGCAGCGCCCCGCACAGCGAGAGCTGGTCGGCGAACCGCTCCAGCAGCCGGTCGCCGACCTCGTGGCCCAGCTCGTCGTTGACCCGCTTCAGCCCGTTGACGTCGCAGACCACCAGCGAGACCACGGTGCCGTCGCGGTGGTGCGCCTCCAGCGCGGCGTCCAGCCGGGCGTCGACCGCGCGCCGGTTGGCCAGCCCGGTGAGCGAGTCGGTGAAGGCCAGCCGGCGCACCTCCTCCAGCTCCTGGCTCTGCGCCAGTCCGGCCGAGATCTGCGCGGCCAGGACGGTGGCGAAGGCCGCGTCCTCGTCGGTGAAGACCGAGCGGTGCAGCGCCCGGGAGAGGTAGAGCTCGCCCCAGGCCCGCCCGCGCAGCAGGATCGGGGCGACCAGGCAGCAGCCGCGTCCGCGCCGGCGCAGCGAGGCCGCGCGGGCCCGGCAGGCCGGGCCGTCGCCGGGGGCGTCCTCGTTGGCCGTCTGCCGCCAGGCCCGGGGCAGGCCGTCCGCGTCCGACCAGGGCTCGCCGAGGCCCCGCTGCTCCAGGAAGCGGGCGATCTCCGGGTAGTCGGCGACCGGGTAGGTCTCGTCCTCCGGCAGCTCCACCTCACCGGGTGCAAGCAGCCCGTTGTTGACCAGGACCCGCAGCTGCCCGGTCTCCCGCTCCCAGACCGAGACCGCCGCGAAGTCGGCGTCCAATACCTCCCGGGCGCGCCGGGCGGCGGCCTGCAGGGCGCCGATCCGCGACTCGGCGGCGGACATCACCTGCGCCAGCCCGACCACGGCCCGCAGCCGGGCGTCCGAGTCGACCGGCTGCGCCGGACCCGCCGGGGGCTGCTCGCCGCTGACCTGCACGCCCCTGCCGCCTCTCCGCCGAACGCTGCGCACGCGTGGACGTGCGGATCTTCAGCGTAGGGACAAACGGGGCAAACCGTCACGGTCGTCCCGGCGCCCGACCGGGCAGCTACAGCCCTTCGGCCGCATCCGGCACCCGGCTCAACAGCCAGGGCTCCACCAGGCCCAGGCCGCGCACCGGCCGCCGCCACATCGGCTGCAGCTGGAAGCGGTAGGACTGCGAGCTCTCGTCCACCTCGACCGGACGGTCCTCCGGGTCCAGGCCCACGGCCGCGACCGCGGCCAGCGCGTCGGCCGCGCCGGGCGCCAGCCCGAGCGCCCCGCCCGCGCCCGCCGGGGCCACCACCGACTCCCGTTCCAGCGCCGCCGCCAGCTCACCGTCGACCAGCACCGCATCCTTGGGGGCGATCGAGGTCAGCCGGCTGGCCAGGTTCACCGTCGTGCCGAAGACATCACCCATCCGAGTGGTGACCGTGCCGAAGGCCATCCCGACCCGCAGCGCCGGCATCCTCTCGTCCTTGCCCAGGATCTCGACCAGGGCCAGCCCGATGTCGGCCGCCTTGGCCGCGTCGTCGGTGACATAGAGAATCTCGTCGCCGAGGGTCTTCACCAGCCGTCCGCCGCGTCCGGCGACGATATCGGCGCAGGTGATCTCGAAGTTCTCGACCAGCTCGCCCAGTTCCTCGTCCTCCAGCCGGCGCGACAGCCGGGTGAAGCCGACCAGGTCGGCGAAGCCCACCGCGAGCCGGCCGCTCTGCATGTCGACGTCCTCGGCGGCCTGCACCACCCGGCCGGTCACCGCCGCCAGCTGCCGCCGCCAGACATAGACCAGGAACTGCTCCAGCTCCGGCAGCAGCAGCTCCACCAGCGGGTACGCCACCTCGGCGCGGGAGAGGCCGGGCTCGGCCGCCGCCGTCAGATGCTCCATGAAGGTGTCGATCTGCCATTCGGCGAGCCGCGCGGTGGTCTGCCCGGTCGACCGGGCCACCTGGACCGCCATGCTGTCGCTCAGCAGGCCGGCCTCGACCATCCCGGCCAGTCGGCGCAGGGCGATCACGTCGGCGTCGGTCAGCGCCCGGGACTGGCCGATGTCGGCGAAGCCCATGGCCCGCCAGAAGCGGGAGGCCAGCTCCATCGACACGCCGGCGCTGCGGGCGGCCTGGAACGGGGTGTACCGGCGCCCGGAGTCCAGGATCAGCCGCTCAAGCTGCATCGGGACCGACTCCGCTTCCGCTTCGGACGGCCCCTCGTCCGGCGGCGGCGCCGGGTCCGCTTCCGCCGCCGACGGCACGTCGGTGTCGGCCCCCTGCCGCTCCACCGCCCGGTCCTCGTCGCTCACCAGTCCGCCCTCGCGTCCACGCCCTGCCACCCACGACTGCTGTGTCCTTGCTCACACCGCCGCCCGAATCCTCGCACGGATTCATCCTCGCAGGGGTTCCGCCCCTGGTCGGACGTGCACGACATCGCCGGCGGCGACCGCCTGTTCGACGCCGTCGGCGGCCCGCACCACCAGCCTGCCGTCCCCGTCCACGCTCACCGCCTCCCCCAGCAGCTCCCGGCCGCCGGGCAGTTCCACCCGGACCGGGCGGCCGATGGTCGCGCACTGGGCGGCGTAGGCCGGGCGCAGCCCGCTGGCCTCGGAGTGGCCGGCCACCGAACACCAGTCGGTGTAGAGGTCGGCAAAGGTCCGCAGCAGCGCCCGCACCAGCGTCTCCCGGTCGATCACGCCGGCCCCGGCCAGCAGCAGCGAGCCGGCCGTCGGGACCGGCAGTTCCTCGGCCCGGAGGCTGACATTGAGCCCGATGCCGACCACCACCGCGTCGCCGGCCAGTTCAGCCAGGATGCCGCCGAGCTTGCGCTCCGTGCCGTCAACGGTCACCAGCAGGTCGTTCGGCCACTTGAGCCGGACCTCGACCTCGGCCGTCCGGCTGAGCGCGGACGCGGCGGCGACCCCGGTCAGCAGCGGCAGCCAGCTCCAGCGCTCCCGGGGCACGCCCAGGTCCCCCGGTCGCAGCAGCATGGACAGGAAGATCCCGGAGCGGGCCGGCGCGCTCCAGCGGCGGTCCAGCCGCCCACGTCCTGCCGTCTGCTCCTCGGCCACCAGCACCGCGCCGGCGGCAGCCTCCCCGGCGGCGGCCTGCGCCACCAGGTCGCTGTTGGTCGAGCCGGTCTCGCGCACCACCCGCACCGAGGTCCACACCCGGCCGGGACCGACCAGGGCTCGTTCCAGGGCAGCGGCGCGCAGCGGCGGCCGATCCAGGTCGCTCCAGTGAGAAGTCACTACCCCACCCTATGACCCCGGTCACTAGGCGTATCCGCCACGCTGCCGTCATGGCTACGCTACTGAGCAGAAACCTCACCCGTTGGTGCTGCCGGGAGCCCCGTGTGCCCCGGACAGCACTACCCCCTCCTGACGGGAGTCGCGCCGGATGTCCCAAGCCGAGAACGCCAACGAGGGCGCGGCCAGCCACACCACTGCAGGGAAGATCGCCGAGCTGAAGCGGCGGATCGACGAGGCGGTGCACTCCGGCTCCGCGCGAGCGGTGGAGAAGCAGCATGCCAAGGGCAAGCTGACGGCCCGTGAGCGGATCGCACTGCTGCTCGACGAGGACTCGTTCGTGGAGTTCGACGAGTTCGCCCGCCACCGCTCCACCAACTTCGGCCAGGAGCACACCCGCCCCTACGGCGACGGCGTGGTCACCGGCTACGGCACCGTGGACGGCCGTCAGGTCGCGGTGTTCGCACAGGACTTCACCGTCTTCGGCGGCTCGCTCGGCGAGGTCTTCGGCGAGAAGATCGTCAAGGTGATGGACTTCGCCCTGAAGACCGGCTGCCCGATGATCGGGATCAACGACTCCGGCGGCGCCCGGATCCAGGAGGGCGTGGCCTCGCTCGGCCTCTACGGCGAGATCTTCCGCCGCAACGTCCTGGCCTCCGGGGTGATCCCGCAGATCTCGCTGATCACGGGCCCCTGCGCCGGCGGCGCGGTCTACTCCCCGGCGATCACCGACTTCGTGGTGATGGCCGACCTGACCTCGCACATGTTCATCACCGGGCCCGACGTGATCAAGACCGTCACCGGCGAGGACGTCGGCATGGAGGAGTTGGGCGGCGCCCGCACCCACAACTCCAAGTCCGGGGTGGCGCACCACCTGGCCTCGGACGAGAAGGAGGCCATCGACTACGTCAAGGCGCTCCTCTCGTACCTGCCCTCCAACAACCTGGAGGAGCCCCCGGCCTATCCGGAGGAGGCCGACCTCGCCACCACCGAGCTGGACCTGGAGCTGGACGTGATCGTCCCGGACTCCGCCAACCAGCCCTACGACATGCACAAGGTCATCGCGCATGTCCTGGACGACGGCGAGTTCCTGGAGACCCAGTCGCTGTTCGCGCCCAACATCATCACCGGCTTCGGCCGGGTCGAGGGCCACGCGGTCGGCGTCGTCGCCAACCAGCCGATGCAGTTCGCCGGCTGCCTGGACATCAACGCCTCCGAGAAGGCCGCGCGCTTCGTCCGCACCTGCGACGCCTTCAACATCCCGGTGCTGACCTTCGTCGACGTGCCCGGCTTCCTGCCCGGCACCGACCAGGAGTGGGACGGCATCATCCGCCGGGGCGCCAAGCTGATCTTCGCCTACGCCGAGGCCACCGTCCCGCTGATCACCGTGATCACCCGCAAGGCCTACGGCGGCGCCTACGACGTCATGGGCTCCAAGCACCTGGGGGCCGACCTCAACCTGGCCTGGCCGACCGCGCAGATCGCGGTCATGGGCGCCCAGGGCGCGGTCAACATCCTGCACCGGGCCGAGCTGGGCGGGGCCGAGGACCCGGAGGCCCGGCGCGCCGAGCTGATCGCCGACTACGAGGACACCCTGCTCAACCCCTACGTCGCCGCCGAGCGCGGCTATGTGGACGCGGTGGTGCTGCCCTCCGAGACCCGCCAGCACATCGTCAAGGGCCTGCGCGCGCTGCGCAACAAGCGCGAGGTGCTGCCCCCGAAGAAGCACGGCAACATTCCGCTGTAGCGGCGCCGGCTCCGAGCTGAGGAGACTGAGATATGGCACCGATCAAGGTCCTGCACGGCCGGCCCAGCCCCGAGGAGCTGGCCGCCGTCCTGGCGGTGGTCTCCGCCCGGGCGGCGGCCGCCGCTGCCGCCCGGGACGAGGAGCACAGCCGCCCGACCGTCTGGGCCGACCGCGCCCGCACCCTGGGCGCCCCGACGCGCCCCGGCGCACACGCCTGGCGCACGTCGGCCTGGGCGCACTGAGCGGCCCTTCGACCGAGCCTGCGGCGATACCTGCGGGGGCGTCCGATTTGAGTACGCGTACTCAGGCGCGGCGCGCCCCCGCAGGTGCACGCTGGCAGACATGCTCTGGTCCGACCCGGTTGACGACACCGCGCAGGAGAAGCGCCGCATTCAGGCGCTCCTGCAGCGGCTCGGCGCGGTGGTCGCCGTCTTCGCCGTGGTCCTGCTGCTCATTGTGATGGCCTGACCGGTGTGACGGCCCGACCGGGCCCCCTACCCTGGACGCCATGACCTTGCCACTCGTGCTCGCCTCCGCCTCCCCCGCCCGCCTCGGACTGCTGCGGCAGGCCGGTCTCGACCCCCGGGTGGTCGTCAGCGGCGTGGACGAGGAGGCCCTGGGCGCCCACGGGCCCGCCCCCGCCGAACTGGCACTGCTGCTGGCCGAGGCCAAGGCCGACGCGGTCGCGGCGGCGCTGGACGCCCCCGCCCTGGTGATCGGCTGCGACTCGGTGCTGGAGCTGGACGGCCTGGCCCTCGGCAAGCCCGCCGACGCCGACGAGGCGCTGCGTCGCTGGCAGTCGATGCGCGGGCGCAGCGGGGTACTGCAGACCGGCCACTGCGTGATCGACAGCGGCACCGGCAAGCGGGTCTCGGCGACGGCGTCGACCACCGTCCGCTTCGGCACCCCCTCGGACGAGGAGGTCGCCGCCTACGTGGCCTCCGGCGAGCCCCTGCACGTGGCCGGGGCGTTCACCCTGGACGGCCGCTCCGCGCCGTTCATCGACGGGATCGACGGCGACCCCGGGAACGTCATCGGGCTCTCCCTCCCGCTGCTGCGCACCCTGCTGGCGGACCTCGGCGTCCGGATCACCGACCTGTGGGCCTGAGCACGACTCGACCTGGGCACGACTGGACCTGAAAGCGCCTGACGCGCTGTCGGACCACCCCCTACCGTGTAGCGGGGTAGCCCGTTGCGGTAGGTGGTTGCGGTAGGTGGGGGTGGGGCCGGTGGACGCCAATGTGCTCAACATCGTGCTGGGCGTGGTCTCCAGCGCCGTCAGCGCCGCGCTGGCCTGGGCGGTGCAGTCGGCGCTGCGCCGGCGCCGGCTGGAGCGCAAGCGGGAGTTCTTCGGCATGCCCGGCGGCAGCGAGTGCCTGGTGGTCGCGCCGCGCAAGGCGCAGAGCGCGGCCGAGGAGCGGGTGATAGCGCAGCGTGACGTCTACGCGATGATGGAACTCGCCTCGCTGATCCGGGACTGCGGCGCCGAGGCCGAGGTCATCCCGGCCGGGGAGGTCCGGCAGGGGGTCGGCAGCCGGGCCGAGTTCTGCATCGGCGGGCCCGCCGCGAACGAGCGCACCGCCGCCCATCTGCGCTGGAAGTTCCCCGGGGTGAGCACCACCGCCGAGTGGGAGGCCGGGGTGAACCAGCTCATCATCGGCGACCGCACCTACACCCGGGAGAAGGGCCTGGCCGAGTACGTGCTGCTGGCCCGGATCACCGGCGGCGAGGGCGAGCGGCCGACCTTCCTGGTCTGCGGGCAGACGGCGACCTCGAACCTGGCCGGGGTGCGGGTGCTGTCCCGGCGGCACCGCGAGCTGATCCGGGCGCACGGTCCCAGCGGCAGCTTCGCCCTGCTGCTGCGGGTGGTGCAGGCGGACGCCTACGGCCCGGACGTGGTGGAGTTCGTCGGCGACGTCACGGCGCAGGCGTCGGCAGCGCCTCCGGCGGCGTCGGGCCAAGCGGCGGCCCCCGGCGGACGGGCGGCGCGGACGCCGGGTCAGGACCCGTCGCGGGTGGCATGAGCAGCAGCAGGACCAGCAGTGCCAGAGCCACCATCAGCTCCAGGAAGGGCACCGTCCCGGAGAGGGCGAGCAGCACCGCCGCCAGCACCCCGTGCACCACCGCACAGAGTATGAGCAGAATCCTTGTGGGCCGCCCCATCGACCCGTCACGTACCGCCATGCGTACGCAGACCCCTGCGGTCAACAGCATGAGGGCCGCCAGCAGACCGAGTCCGACCCAGGCCCCGACAGCCATCGCCCCGGGCGCCAACCCGCCGAAGGACATGTTCTGGCTTGTCACCGCGTCCCCGAGGACCAGTCCGAACAGGGCGAGGACCAGCCCCTCCACCACGAGCAGCAGCGCTGCCGCACCCGCCGTCCACCTCCGCATGAGCAAACCTTACTGATTGGTAATCAGTTGCGGAAGGGGCGGGGCACGAGTCCGGCCCTACCGGTGCGGCGTACCGTGGAACGGACGGAATCACCCTCCGTGTGGGCAAGCTCACCACCCTGACCGACTCGGCAGCGGCCCTCCGGAGTCCATAAACTCATCCTCGGTTCAAGAAGGGAGCCATTGTGCGCAAGGTGCTCATCGCCAACCGCGGAGAGATCGCAGTCCGCGTAGCCCGGGCCTGTCGGGACGCCGGTATCGCCAGCGTCGCCGTGTACGCCGAGCCGGACCGGGACGCGCTGCATGTCCGCGCGGCCGACGAGGCCTTCGCCCTGGGGGGCGACACTCCGGCCACGAGCTACCTCGACTTCGGCAAGGTACTGAAGGCCGCGGCGGACTCCGGTGCGGACTCGGTCCACCCCGGCTACGGATTCCTCTCCGAGAACGCCGAGTTCGCCCAGGCGGTGCTCGACGCCGGGCTGGTCTGGATCGGCCCGCCGCCGCAGGCCATCCGCGACCTCGGCGACAAGGTCGCCGCCCGGCACATCGCCCAGCGCGCCGGTGCGCCGCTGGTGGCCGGCACGCCCGACCCGGTCTCCGGGCCGGACGAGGTCGTCGCCTTCGCCCGCGAGCACGGCCTGCCGATCGCCATCAAGGCGGCCTTCGGCGGCGGCGGTCGCGGCCTCAAGGTCGCCCGCACCCTGGAAGAGGTCCCGGAGCTGTACGAGTCGGCGGTCCGCGAGGCGGTCGCCGCCTTCGGCCGCGGCGAGTGCTTCGTCGAGCGCTACCTGGACCGGCCGCGCCACGTGGAGACCCAGTGCCTGGCCGACCGGCACGGCAACGTGGTGGTCGTCTCCACCCGTGACTGCTCGCTCCAGCGCCGCCACCAGAAGCTGGTCGAGGAGGCCCCCGCGCCGTTCCTGACGGAGGCGCAGAACGCCGAGCTCTACGCGGCCTCCAAGGCGATCCTCCGCGAGGCCGGCTATGTCGGCGCCGGGACCTGCGAGTTCCTGGTCGCCGTCGACGGCACCATCTCCTTCCTGGAGGTGAACACCCGGCTCCAGGTCGAGCACCCGGTCACCGAGGAGGTCACCGGCCTGGACCTGGTCCGCGAGCAGTTCCGGATCGCCGACGGCGAGGAGCTGGGCTACGGGGACCCCGAGGTCCGCGGTCACTCCTTCGAGTTCCGGATCAACGGCGAGGACCCGGGACGCGGCTTCCTGCCCGCCCCCGGCACGGTCACCGTCTTCGCCCCGCCCTCGGGCCCGGGCGTCCGGCTGGACTCCGGCGTCGAGGCCGGCTCGGTCATCGGCCCGGCCTGGGACTCGCTGCTGGCCAAGCTGATCGTCACCGGCTCCACCCGGCAGCAGGCACTGCAGCGCGCCTCCCGGGCGCTGGCGGAGTTCACCGTGGACGGCATGGCCACCGCCATCCCGTTCCACCGTGCGGTCGTCACCGACCCGGCCTTCGCCCCGGAGCTGAGCGGCAGCGACGAGCCGTTCACCATCTACACTCGCTGGATCGAGACCGACTTCGACAACACCATCCCGGCGTTCCAGCCCTCGGGCGCGGACGGCGAGGAGCCCGACGGCCGGGAGACCGTGGTGGTCGAGGTCGGCGGCAAGCGGATCGAGGTCTCGCTGCCCTCCGGGCTCGGCGCCTCGGCCGCGCGTCCGGCCGCCGCCAAGTCGAAGCGCCGCGCGGTCACCGGCAAGTCCGGTTCGGCGGCCTCCGGCGACACCCTGGCCTCGCCGATGCAGGGCACCATCGTCAAGGTCGCGGTCGAGGAGGGCCAGACCGTCGCCGAGGGCGAGCTCATCGTCGTCCTGGAGGCGATGAAGATGGAGCAGCCGCTCAGCGCCCACAAGGCGGGCACCGTGGTCGGCCTCAGCGCGACCATCGGCGCGACCGTGACCAGCGGCGCGGCGATCTGCGAGATCAAGGACTGACGGTACGACACGCCCCGTCCCCCGCCGCCCGAGGGGGGCGGGGCATTGTCGGTTGTCAGGGCACTGTCGGCTGTCAGACCGTTCCGGCGCGCCCCCGGAGGGCCGCGGCGATCGGGGCCGCGACCGGGGCCGGTGATCGGCGCTGGCCGGGGAAGGCTCCCCGGGTGGGCATGCCGACCACCGGCGCCGCCGGGGGCCGGCCGACGGCGGGGCCGTTCGGTCCGCCCGAAGCCACGCAGACCTGCACCCCGCGGTCGGCCAGGGCGTCCAGCTCGCGCGCGGCCGGCTCGGTGCCGGTCGAGAGCTCGTCGGTGACCAGGTAGGTGATGCCCTCGGTGCCGACGGTCTGGAACATGGTGTCGGAGCCGAGCTTGCCGTGGTCGGCCAGGACCACCACCTCGGCGGCGGCGGCCACCAGTGCCCGGTCGACGCTGGCCGAGAGCATGTTGGTGGTGGACAGGCCGCGCTCGGCGGTCAGTCCGCTGCCGGAGACGAAGGCCCGGGTGACCCGCAGCCCCTGGAGGGACTGCTCGGCCCCGCTGCCCACCAGGGCGTAGTTGGAGCCCCGGAGGGTGCCCCCGGTCATCACCACCTCCACCCGGTTGGCGTGCGCCAGGACCTGGGCGACGAGCAGCGAGTTGGTGACCACGGTCAGGCCCGGAACCCGGGCCAGGCGTCTGGCGAGCTCCTGGGTGGTGGTGCCGGCGCCGACGACGACGGCGTCGCCCTCGGACACCATCGAGGCGGCGAGGTCGGCGATGGCACTCTTCTCGGCGGCGGCGAGATGGGTCTTCTGCGGGTATCCGGGCTCTCGGGAGAATCCGCCGGGGAGCACCGCGCCCCCGTGCCGGCGGTCGAGCAGGCCCTCGGCCTCCAGGGCCCGCACGTCTCGACGTACGGTCACCTCGGAGGTCTGGACGACTCGGGCGAGCTCACGGAGCGACACGGCTCCGTTGGCGCGCACCATTTCTAGGATCAGCTGGCGACGTTCTGCTGCGAACACGAAACAGACGGTAACGTGCATGACCGTCTGCTTTCCGGCGTTTGCACCTAGTAGCCGAAGTTGTCCGTCATCCAGCGGCGCACTCCGCTACACTGCGCGCCGCACCTGCCCGGACACACTCCCCCGCACCGGGTCGGAGCGCCCCGGCTCAGCTCTGGGCGCGCTTGCGGATGTGCAGCTGGCGGGCGGCCTCGGCGATCGAGCCCGACACCGACGGGTAGACCGTGAAGGCGTTGGCGACCTGTTCGACCGTCAGGTTGAGCTCGACGGCCAGCGAGATCGGGTGGATCAGCTCGCTGGCGCGCGGTGCGACCACCACGCCGCCGACCACGATCCCGGTGCCGGGGCGGCAGAAGAGCTTCACGAAGCCGTCGCGGATGCCCTGCATCTTGGCCCGGGGGTTGCCGCGCAGCGGCAGCTTCACGCAGACGGCGTCCATCTTCCCGCACTCGACATCGGCGGCGCTGTAGCCGACGGTGGCGATCTCCGGGTCGGTGAAGACGTTGGAGGCCACGGTCTTCAGGTTCAGCGGCTGCACCGCGTCGCCGAGCGCGTGGTACATCGCGATCCGCCCCTGCATGGCCGCGACCGAGGCCAGCATGAACACCCCGGTGCAGTCGCCGGCCGCGTAGACGCCGGGCGCGGAGGTCCGGGACACCCGGTCGACCTTCACCTGGCCGCCCTCGGTGAGCGCGACCCCGACCTCCTCCAGGCCCATCCCGGCGGTGTTGGGGATCGAGCCGACCGCCATCAGGCAGTGCGAGCCGGTGATCACCCGGCCGTCGGCCAGGGTGACCTCGACCTTGTCGCCGACCCGCTGGACCGACTCGGCGCGCGAGCGGGACATGACGTTCATCCCGCGCCGCTTGAAGACGTCCTCCAGCACGGTGGCGGCGTCCGGGTCCTCGCCCGGCAGCACCCGGTCACGGCTGGAGACCAGGGTCACCTTGGAGCCCAGCGCCTGGTAGGCGCCGGCGAACTCGGCACCGGTGACGCCGGAGCCGACCACGATCAGCTCCTCCGGGAGCTCGTCCAGGTCGTAGAGCTGGGTCCAGTTGAGGATCCGCTCACCGTCCGGGGCGGCCTCGGGCAGCTCGCGCGGGTGGTTGCCGGTGGCGATCAGCACCGCGTCCGCGCGCAGGGTCTGCGTCCCGCCGTCGGCGAGGTCGACCACCACGGCGCGCGAGCCGTCGACGTCCTGGCCGCCGTCGAGCCGTCCGGAGCCGCGCAGCAGGGTGACTCCGGCGCGGGTGACCGACTGGGTGATGTCGTGCGACTGGGCGACGGCGAGCCGCTTCACCCGTCGGTTGACCTTGCCCAGGTCCACCCCGACCACCCGGGTGGAGGCCGGGTCGGCCGCCACCTTGATCCCCAACTCCTCGTAGGAGGAGTCGAAGCCGGTCATCACCTCGGCGGTGGCGATCAGCGTCTTCGACGGCACGCAGTCCGTCAGCACCGCCGATCCGCCGAGGCCGTCGCGGTCGACGACGGTCACCTCCGCGCCGAGTTGGGCGGCGACCAGCGCTGCCTCGTAGCCGCCGGGTCCGCCACCAATGATCACAATGCGAGTCACGCCGTCCATTGTCCCGCACCGGGCGGGTGTACGACACCACGGGTCCGCGCGCTCCGGCGCCACTCCCGTACGCTGTGACCCATGTCGCTCTATGCCGCCTACGCCAGCAACCTCGACGCGCGGCAGATGAGCCGTCGGGCCCCGCACTCGCCGCTGCGCTGCACCGGCTGGCTGGACGGCTGGCGGCTCACCTTCGGCGGTGAACAGTTCGGCTGGGAGGGCTCGATCGCCACCGTCGTCGAGGACGAGAAGCAGCAGGTCTTCGTCGGCCTCTACGACATCTCCCCCGGGGACGAGGCCGGGCTCGACCGCTGGGAGGGCCTGCCGCTGGGCTTCTACCGCAAGGTCCGGGTCCGGGTGCACACCCTGGAGGGCGACCTGACCGCCTGGACCTACGTCCTCAACGACTACGAGGGCGGCCTGCCCTCGGCCCGCTACCTGGGCATCATCGCCGACGCCGCCGAGTCGGCCGGCGCCCCGTACGACTACGTGATGGACCTGCGCAAGCGCCCCTGCTGACCCCGCCCGGCGCGGACTGACGCGCCCTGCTGGACCAGCAGCGCCGGCGCGTTCGCACTGGGGAACGGGGTGTTGTCGGCGAACCCGCCCATGACCAGCACCGGCTCCGAGCCGACCCGGCCCCGATGCCTCCATCCGGGGACGGTCGGGCCGCGACACCTCTACGCGCGTAGGGCCAACGGGTAACCTCCTCCCCGTGGACGCACACCTCCGGCCGACCGCCGCGCCGGTCACCGCCCCGCCCGCCGACGCCGACCCCTACGCCGCCGCCGAGCGGGCCGCCGCCGCGCTGCGCGCGCGGACCGGGGCCGAGCGGCACGACATCGCCCTGGTGCTGGGCTCGGGCTGGCTCCCGGCCGCCGACGAACTGGGCGTGCCGGAGCACGAGTTCGACGCCACCGAGCTGCCCGGCTTCGCCCCGCCCGGCGTCGCCGGGCACACCGGCCGGGTGCGCTCGCTGCGGATCGGCGGCAACCGGGTGCTGGTCCAGCTCGGCCGCACCCACTACTACGAGGGCCACGGCGTCGCCGCGGTCGCCCACGGCGTCCGTACCGCCGTCGCGGCCGGCTGCCGGACGGTGGTGCTCACCAACGGCTGCGGCGGCCTGCGGACCGGGATGACGCCCGGTCAGCCGGTACTGATCAGCGACCACCTCAACCTCACCGCCGCCTCGCCGATCGTCGGCGCCAACTTCACCGACCTCACAGACCTCTACGCGCCCCGGCTCCGCGCCCTCTGCCGGGAGATCGACCCCGACCTCACCGAGGGCGTCTACGCCCAGGTCAGGGGCCCGCACTACGAGACCCCGGCCGAGATCCGAATGCTCCGGACGCTGGGCGCCGACCTGGTCGGGATGTCGACCGCGCTGGAGGCCATCGCCGTCCGCGAGGCCGGGGCCGAGGTGCTCGGCCTCTCGCTGGTGACCAACCTGGCCGCCGGGATGACCGGCCGACCGCTCAGCCACGCCGAGGTGCTGGCCGCCGGGGCCGCCTCCGCGATCCGG
This sequence comes from uncultured Actinomycetota bacterium, assembly GCA_963743515.1. Classification (GTDB taxonomy): domain Bacteria; phylum Actinomycetota; class Actinomycetes; order Streptomycetales; family Streptomycetaceae; genus Streptacidiphilus. Next base: position 108,406 of record CAVUQN010000012.1, on the reverse strand, counting down.
ATGGGCACGCTGCTCGCCCAGGTCCTGGCAAGGATCTGACGCCCCCTCCCCCACCGATCGGAAGAGGCCATGACCACCGCTCCCGCCACCGACCTGCTCGCCCGGGCCCGCGCCTGGCTCGCCGAGGACCCCGACCCGGACACCCGCGCCGAACTCACCGGCCTGCTGGCCGCCGCCGAGTGCGGCGCCAGCGGCAGCAACGAGGGCGCCGGCAGCGAGGAGCAGGCGCGGGCCTGGTCCGCGCTGGCGGAGCGCTTCAGCGGGACGCTCCGCTTCGGCACGGCCGGGCTGCGCGCGGCCATGGGCGCGGGCCCGATGCGGATGAACCGGACCGTGGTCACCCGGGCCGCCGCCGGGCTCGCCGCCCACCTCCGCCGGACCGACCCGGAGGCGCTGGTCGTCATCGGCTACGACGCCCGGCACCGCTCCTACGAGTTCGCGCTGACCACCGCCGCCACCGTGGTCGGCGCCGGGCTCCGGGCCGCGCTGCTGCCGGGGCCGCTGCCCACCCCGGTGCTCGCCTTCGCCGTCCGCCGGCTCGGTGCAGCGGCCGGGGTGATGGTGACGGCGAGTCACAATCCGGCCCAGGACAACGGCTACAAGGTCTACCTGGCCGACGGGGCGCAGCTCGTCCCGCCGCTGGACGCGGCCGTCGCCGCCGAGATCGACGCGCTCGGCCCGCTCAGCTCGATCCCGGTCGCGGTCGACGGCTGGAGCATCCTCTCCGAGCGGGAGACGGTCGAGCCCTACCTCGCCCGCGCCGTCTCCACGCTCGACCCCGGCAGCCCGCGCGGGCTGGCCACGGTCTACACCCCGCTGCACGGCGTCGGCCGGGACCTGCTGCTGGCCGCGTTCGCCCGGGCCGGCTTCCCCGCGCCCGTCGTCGTCCCCGAACAGGGCGAGCCCGACCCGGACTTCCCGACCCTGCGCTTCCCCAACCCGGAGGAGCCGGGCGCGCTGGACCTGGCCTTCCGCACCGCCGCCCGGCACGCCCCGGACCTGGTGCTGGCCCACGACCCGGACGCCGACCGGCTCGCGGTCGCGGTCCCCGACCCCGGGCGGCCGGCCGGCTGGCGCGCCCTGTCCGGGGACGAGGTCGGCGCGCTGCTCGCGGCCCACTTGGTCGCCCGGCGGGCCGAGGGGACCTTTGCCACCACCATCGTCTCCTCCTCGCTGCTGGCCCGGATCGCCGACGCCGCCGGGCTCGGCTACGCCGAGACGCTGACCGGCTTCAAGTGGATCACCCGGGCGCCTGGGCTGCGCTACGGCTACGAGGAGGCGCTGGGCTACTGCGTCGACCCGGAGGCGGTCCGCGACAAGGACGGCCTCACCGCCGCCCTGGCCGTCGCCGAGCTGGCCTGTGTGCTGGCGGAGTCCGGCCGGACCCTGGGCGACCTGCTGGACGACCTGGCGCTCACCCACGGCCTGCACGCCACCGAGCAGCGCTCCGCCCGGCTGCCCGACCCGCGCCACATCGCCGCGGTCCTGGCCGGCCTGCGCGAGCGTCCGCCGACCGCCCTCGGCGGCCTGCGGGTGGACTCGGTCGAGGACTTGGAGCAGGGCGCCGGCGGCCTCCCGCCCACCGAGGGACTGCGCTACCGGCTGAGCGGCGAGGGCGTGACCTCGGCCCGGGTGGTGGTCCGCCCCTCCGGGACCGAACCCAAGCTCAAGTGCTACCTGGAGGTGGTGGTCCCGGTGCCGTCGAGCGACGCACTGGGCGACGCCCGAACAACGGCGCACGAACTCCTGGCCGCGATCGCCGCCGACCTCGGCTCCTCTGCCGGGATCTGACGGCGCGGCACTCTAGGGTGTCAGCCATGGAGACCACCGACACCCCAGCGATATATCCCTCCGGTGCGGCCCTCGGCGACCCGGCGGACGCCGTCCGGCTGTTGGACGTGCCCGGTGTCCGGAACCTGCGCGACGCCGGGGGCCACGCCACGGCCGAGGGCGCCCGGGTCCGCGCCGGCCTGCTGTTCCGCTCGGGCTCGCTGGGCGAGCTCCGGCCGGAGGGCGCGGCGCAGCTCGCCGCGCTCGGCCTCAGGACCGTGGTCGACCTGCGTGGCGAGCCCGAGGTCGCCCGCTGGCCCGACCTTCGGCACGGCCTGGAGTACACCCTGGTCCGGCTGCCGACCCTGCCGCCGCTGCCGGACACCTCGGCCAACCCCGAATCGGCGGCGGACGCTGCCCCGACCGAGGAGGTCGCCCCGGAGGTCGCCGCCGCCCGCGCGACCGCCGCCGCCGACGGCGTCCACTTCGACGGCCTCGACGACATGTACGTCTTCATGGCCGACGTGGCCGGCGCCCCGATCGTCGCCTGCCTCCGCCGGCTGCTGGCGCCCGGGGCGCTGCCCGCCCTGGTCCACTGCGCCGTCGGCAAGGACCGCACCGGGATCACCGTCGCCGTGCTGCTCGACGTCCTCGGGGTCGACCGGCGCACCATAGAGGCCGACTACGTGCTCTCCAACACCGGCGTCGGGCTGCTGGGCGAGCCCCTCCACTACCTGGACGAGTTCGGCGTGGAGCGGATCTCCCGGCCGGTCCACCCGGTCCTGCTGTCGCTGTTCCTGGACCGGGTGACCGCCCGCCACGGCAGCACCGCCGGGTTCCTCCGCGCGCACGGGCTGACCGACGCCGAGCTGGAGCAGGTGCGGACGCTGTTCACCGGCCCGGCCTGAGCCCCCGCCGCCGACCGGCGGGTCCGGCCGTGAGCAGCAGCGCGGCGCCGGTGCTGCGCCGGACGGGCGTACTCCACCCGGAACAGGTGGGGCTCGGAGACGCCCGCCGGCAGCAGCACCGGCCGGCCGCCCAGCCGGACCGGTGCCAAGCCCACCGCCATGGTCAGCCACTGGCCGCCGGGCGCGGTCCGGCCGAAGCGCAGCCGCAGTGGGACCTCGACGCGGCCGCCCGGCCCCAGGCCGCTCCCGGCGGCCGGACCCACCTTCCCGACCAGCACCCCCGCCTCGTCGAGCAGCCCCACCGGCTGCCAGCCCCCGGCCGCCTTCCACCACTGCAGCTGGACGTCGCCCGGGTGCAGGGTGCGCGAGCGCGCCCCGAAGACCACCACCGGGGCGATCCGCCGACAGGGCACGGCCAGCCGGTTGCCGACCGACAGCCGGAACCCCGACCAGCGGCCACCGGCCGGGTACACCCGGTACAGCCCGTGCAGCTGCAGCGCCAGCGCCTGCCGCTTCCTCTGGACCAGCTCCAGCCCGCAGCCCGGCGCGGACCCGGCGGACTGCCGGGCCCCTGGCCCCCGCGTCGCCGTGGAACCGCCCGCCGCCGCCCTGGGCGCCGCCCTGGCCGCCCCCGGGGCGGGAGTCGCCGCCGCGGCCCGGTCGGGCGCCCCGACGGCCAGCAGCGGCCCGGCCACGGCCACGGCCAGGCCCAGTCCTATGGTCTGACGCATCCTCTTCCTGGTCACGCTCCGAATCTGACACGCCACCACCGGTCACGCCCGGCGGGCGACCCCGCCGCACCCGCCGTCCGGGTGCCCGGCCGGCGTCGGGCAGACTTCCAGGATGGACATCATCATCCGCCCCGCTCTCGATTCGGAGCTCGACGCCGCAGGCCACCTCACCGCCGAGGCATTCATCACCGGCGGGCACACCGAGCGCGACGGCGACTACGCGCAGCGACTGCGCGACGGGCGTGACCGCTCGGTCCAGGCCGAGCTGCTGGTCGCGGTGGACCCGGCGAGCGGCGCCCTGCTCGGGTCGGTGACCTTCGCCCCGCCCGGCTCGCCCTACGCGGACCTGGCCCAGGAGCAGGAGGGCGAGTTCCGGATGCTGGCCGTCTCCCCGGAGGCCCGCGGCCGGGGCGCGGGCGAGGCGCTGGTGCGCGGCTGCATAGACCGGGCCCGCGAGCTCGGGCTGCCCCGACTGGTGATGTCCACTCAGAACGCGATGGTCCACGCCCACCGGATCTACGACCGGCTGGGCTTCGTCCGCACCCCCGAACGCGACTGGTCCCCGGTCCTCGGAGTGCTGTTGATGACCTACGCGCTCGACCTCCGGTAGCACGGCCCGAACCACCCGAGCGGAATCACCAGTTCCAGTCGTCGGGTGAATCTCCTCACGTCCGACACAACATCTGGTGGTGCATCTGAGAAGCGCCACCAGATGTATGCTCACTCTCGCTGTCGACGCAGGGGAACCCGGTGCGAATCCGGGACTGCCCCGCAGCGGTGAGCGACCGGTGCTTCTGCCTGGCCGCAAGTCCGATGACCTGCCGACAGCCATGAACTTCCGGGCCTCGCGGGTGGGCCGAGGATGTGCTGCGCGCTGCCGTCATGCGCGCCTGCGCTCCTCGCTCCCGCCCGACGCGACCCACCGCCGACCGGCCGCCGACGAGGAGCGAAAAGTGATCGACACAGCCACCGCCACCCTGCCCCAGCAGGCAGGTGGAACCGGTGCCCCCGGCAACACCGACGGCCCCGGGGCCGCCCTGCTGCGTACCCTCACCGAGCGCTCCGCCGACCTGACCGAGGTCGACCCCGGCCGGGTCGCCGCCGCCGCCCTGCGCGGGCGCAGCGGCTCCGCCGACTACGCAGAGTTGCGGGGGCTGGCCACCGAGGCCGCCGCCGCGCTGATCGCCGAGGACCCGCAGTACTCGCGGCTCGCCGCCCGGCTGCTGGCCGAGGAGATCCGCGAGGAGGCGAGCGGCCAGGGCGCCACCTGCTTCGCCGCCTCGGTCGCGGTCGGCCACCGCGAGGGCCTGATCGGCGACCCGACCGCCGAGTTCGTCGCCGCCCACGCCGACGCCCTGGACGCGGTGATCGACTCCGCCGCCGACGACCGCTTCGAGTACTTCGGCCTGCGCACGGTCTACTCCCGCTACCTGCTGCGCCACCCGATCACCCGTCAGGTGATCGAGACCCCGCAGCACTTCCTGCTCCGCGTGGCCTGCGGCCTGCAGATCGGCGGCGACAGTGCGTCGGTGGCCGAGGTGGCGGAGCTCTACCGGCTGATGAGCCGACTGGAGTACCTGCCCTCCTCGCCGACCCTGTTCAACTCCGGCACCCGGCACCCGCAGATGTCCTCCTGCTACCTGCTGGACTCGCCGCTGGACGAGCTGGACTCGATCTACAGCCGCTATGCCCAGATCGCCCGGCTGAGCAAGCACGCCGGCGGCATCGGCCTCTCCTACAGCCGGATCCGCTCGCGCGGCAGCCTGATCCGCGGGACCAACGGCCAGTCCAACGGCATCGTGCCGTTCCTGCGGACGCTGGACTCCTCGGTCGCGGCGGTCAACCAGGGCGGCCGGCGCAAGGGCGCGGCCTGCGTCTACCTGGAGACCTGGCACGCCGACATCGAGGAGTTCCTGGAGCTCCGCGACTCCACCGGCGAGGAGGCCCGGCGCACCCACAACCTGAACCTGGCGCACTGGGTCCCGGACGAGTTCATGCGCCGGGTCGAGACCGACGGCGACTGGTCGCTCTTCTCCCCCGGCGACGTCCCGGAGCTGGTGGACCTGTGGGGCGCCGAGTTCGACGCCGCCTACACCAAGGCCGAGGCGGCCGGCCTGGCCGTGCGCAGCATCCCGGCGCGCACCCTGTACGCCCGGATGATGCGCACCCTGGCGCAGACCGGCAACGGCTGGATGACCTTCAAGGACGCCTCCAACCGCGCCGCCAACCAGACCGCGCTGCCCGGCCGGACCGTCCACTCCTCCAACCTCTGCACCGAGATCCTGGAGGTCACGGACGACTCCGAGACCGCCGTCTGCAACCTCGGCTCGGTCAACCTGGCGGCGCACCTGCTGCCGAACGGCGAGGTCGACTGGGAGCGGCTGGACGCCACCGTCCGCACCGCGGTCACCTTCCTGGACCGGGTGGTGGACATCAACTTCTACCCGACCCCCGAGGCCGGCGCCTCCAACTCCCGCTGGCGGCCGGTCGGCCTGGGCGTGATGGGCCTGCAGGACGTCTTCTTCCGCCGTCGGCTGGCCTTCGACTCGGCCGAGGCCAAGGCGCTGTCCACCCGGATCTCCGAGCGGATCATGCTCGCTGCCTACGAGACCAGTTGCGACCTGGCCGTGCAGTTCGGTCGCCACGAGGCCTACGCCGAGACCCGCGCGGCGCGCGGCGAGTTGCACATCGACCACTTTGAAACCGCCCCCACCTGGACCGACCGCTGGGACGCGTTGCGCGCCCGGGTCGCCGAGACCGGCCTGCGCAACTCGCTGCTGCTGGCCATCGCCCCGACCGCGACCATCGCCTCCATCGCCGGCGTCTACGAGTGCATCGAGCCGCAGGTCTCCAACCTCTTCAAGCGGGAGACCCTGAGCGGGGAGTTCCTGCAGGTCAACCCGTACCTGGTGGCGGACCTCAAGGCGCGCGGACTGTGGACCGCCGCCGCCCGCGAGTCGCTGCGCGAGGCCAACGGCTCGGCGCTGGAGATCCCCGGCCTGCCGGAGGAGCTGGCCTCGCTCTACCGCACCGCCTGGGAGCTGCCGCAGCGCGCGCTGATCGACCTGGCCGCCGCCCGGATGCCCTACCTGGACCAGAGCCAGTCGCTGAACCTGTTCCTGGCCTCGCCCACCATCGGCAAGCTCAGCTCGATGTACGCGTACGCCTGGAAGGTCGGTCTGAAGACCACCTACTACCTGCGCTCGCGTCCGGCCACCCGGATCGCCCGCGCCGCCGCGGCAGCCCCGGTCGCCGCCGCCGCACCCCTTCCGATCGCCGAGGACGAGGCTGTCATCGCCTGCTCCCTGGAGAACCCCGAGTCCTGCGAGGCCTGCCAGTAATGTCCACCCCCTCCGTCCCCGCCGAAGAGAAGCGCCTGCTCGACCCGGGTTTCGAACTGACCCTCCGTCCGATGCGCTACCCGGACTTCTACGAGCACTACCGCAACGCCATCAAGAACACCTGGACCGTGGAGGAGGTCGACCTCGCCTCCGACGTCGCCGACCTCGCCAAGCTGACGGCCGAGGAGCGCCACCTGCTGGGCCGACTGGTCGCGTTCTTCGCGACCGGCGACTCGATCGTCTCCAACAACCTGGTGCTGACGCTCTACAAGCACATCAACTCCCCGGAGGCGCGGCTCTACCTGTCCCGCCAGCTGTTCGAGGAGGCCGTCCACGTCCAGTTCTACCTGACCCTGCTGGACACCTACCTGCCCGACCCGGAGGACCGCAACGCGGCCTTCGCCGCGGTGGAGAACATCCCCTCCATCCGCGAGAAGGCGCAGTTCTGCTTCCGCTGGATCAACGAGGTCGAGAAGCTCGACTCGCTGCAGACCAAGGCCGACCGCCGGCGCTTCCTGCTCAACCTGATCTGCTTCGCGGCCTGCATCGAGGGCCTGTTCTTCTACGGCGCCTTCGCCTACGTCTACTGGTTCCGCTCGCGCGGTCTGCTGCACGGCCTGGCGACCGGCACCAACTGGGTCTTCCGGGACGAGTCCATGCACATGGACTTCGCCTTCCAGGTGGTCGACACCGTCCGCGAGGAGGAGCCGGACCTCTGGGACGAAGAGCTGGCGGCCCAGGTCACCGCGATGCTGGAGGAGGCCGTCGAGGCCGAACTGCAGTTCGCCCGCGACCTCTGCGGCGACGGCCTGCCCGGCATGAACACCGACTCCATGCGGCAGTACCTGGAGTGCGTCGCCGACCAGCGGCTCGCCCGGCTCGGCCTGCCGATCCGCTACGGCTCGGAGAACCCCTTCGGCTTCATGGAGCTGCAGGGCGTCCAGGAGCTGACCAACTTCTTCGAGCGCCGGGTCTCCGCCTACCAGGTCGCCGTCGAGGGCACGGTCTCCTTCGACGACGACTTCTAGCAGCGCAGTACCCCGCACCGACCCGCCCGGCCTCCCAGCCGGGCGGGTCGCTGTCGTCCGGAACCCGAAACCCCCTTGCGCGGGAGGCGGTTCGCCTGGGCAGGATGCAAAACATGCCGACAATCTCGCTGCCGCGCCAACACACCCGCACCCGCCGGTTCACCCTCGGCGAGCCGAGCCACCTCACCCTCGCTCCGGACGGCGACACCCTGTTCTTCCTGCGCAGCCGGGCCGGTGACGACCCGGTCGGCTGTCTGTGGGCGCAGGACCTGACCGCTGCGGACGGTGACCCGGCGGAGAAGCACGAGCGGCTGCTCGCCGATCCCGCCGCGCTGGTGGCGGACGCATCCTCGGAAGAGCTTTCGGAGGAGGAGCTCACCCGGCGCGAACGGGCCCGCACCCAGGGCACCGGAATCGTCGACTACGCCACCGACGCCGCCGCCCGGCTCGCGGTCTTCGCCCTCTCCGGCGCGCTGTGGACGGTCGACACCGCCACCGGCCTGGCTCGCCGGCTGCCCGCCACCGGCGCGGTGGTCGACCCGCGCCCCGACCCCACCGGCCGCCGGATCGCCTATGCCGCAGACGGCGCGCTCCGGGTGATCGACGTCGACGGCGGCAACGACCGCGCCGTCGCCTCCCCGGACGGACCGGAGGTCGTCCTCGGCCTCGCCGAGCACGTGGCCGCCGAGTCGATGGGCCGGTACCGCGGCTACTGGTGGTCGCCGGACGGCGAGCGGCTGCTGATCGCCCGGGTGGACAACAGCGCCGTGCAGACCTGGTACATCTCGGACCCGTCCGAGCCGGCCAAGCCCCCGCGCGCCGTCCGCTACCCGGCGGTGGGCACGGCCAACGCCGAGGTCACGCTGGTGATCGCCGAGCTCGGCGGCGGGCTCACCCCCGTCCCATGGGACCGGGCCGCGTTCGAGTACCTGACCGACGCCGGTTGGGACGCCCACGGCCCCTTCGCCGCCGTCCAGAGCCGGGACCAGCGCACGGTCCGGATCCTCGGCATCGACCCGGCCGACGGCCGGACCTCGCTGCTGGCCGAGCAGCGCGACGACTGCTGGGTGCAGCTGGTGGCCGGACTGCCCGCGCGCACCGGCTCCGGCGCCCTGCTCACCCACGCCGACCTGGACGGCGTCCGCCGGCTCGCGGTCGACGGCAGCCCGGTCAGCCCGGCCGGGCTCCAACTGCGCGAACTGCTGGCGGTGGACGGCGAGGAGCTGCTCTTCCTCGGCTCCCCGGTCGACGACCCGACCGTGATCCAGCTCTGGCGGCACCGGCCCGACCGCGGCGCGGAGTGCCTCACCCCTGAGCCCGGCGTGCACACCGGCACCGCCCGGACCGGGACGCTGGTGCTCACCAGCCGTTTCCCCGACCGCCCCGGCTCCCGGGTCCGGGTCCTGCGCGGCACAGCCGCCCCGGTCACCGTCCGCTCGCTGGCGCAGACCCCGCAGTTGGCCCTCCGTCAGGTGCGGCTCGCCACCGGCCCCCGGCGGCTGCGCAGCCAGCTCTTCCTCCCCTCCTGGCACCGGCCCGGCCAGGGCCGGCTGCCGGTGCTGCTGGACCCCTACTCCGGTCCGGCGCTGCAGAAGGTCACCGCCGACCAGTCCGCCCACTCCTTCGTCTCCCAGTGGTTCGCCGAGCAGGGCTTCGCCGTCCTGGTCACCGACGGGCGCGGCACCCCCGGACGCGGCCCGGCCTGGGAGCGCGAGATCTACGGCGACCCCTACACGCTGGTGCTGGAGGACCAGGTCGCGGCGCTGCACTCGGCCGCCCGCCGGCACCCGGAACTCGACCTCAACCGGGTCGGCATCCGCGGCTGGTCCTACAGCGGCAGCCTCGCGGCGCTCGCGGTGCTGCGCCACCCCGACGTCTTCCACACCGCCGTCGCCGGTGCCGCCGTCACCGACCAGCGCCTCTACGACACCCACTGGCGCGAGCGCTTCCTCGGCCACCCGGACGAGCACCCGGACCGCTACGACCAGGCGTCGCTGCTGCTGGAGGCGCCCAAGCTGACCCGCCCGCTACTGCTGATCCACGGCCTCGCGGACGACAACGTCTTTCCGGCCAATACGCTCCGGCTCTCCGCCGCGCTGCTGGCAGCCGGCTGCCCGCACGAGGTGCTCCCGCTGACCGGCGTCACCCACATGTCCACCGACGAGTCGGTCATGGAGAACCTGCTGCTCCACCAACTCGCCTTCCTCCGCCGCACCCTGGGCCTCAAGCCGGTCAAGCAGCGGCCGGGCCGAGGGTGATGGCGTAGCCGCCGGGCGCCGGTGCGGACTGGGCGCGGTTCAGCACCGGCCGGCCGGCTCCGACGGTCAGCCGTCGCTGGGGGCGCCGCCGTAGTTGACCGGGGTGGGCAGGTTGGAGCAGATGTTCTCGTCGCCGGTGCGGCTCTCGGTGCTGATGGTGGGGGCCGGCGCGGCGGCGCTGCCGGAGGCCTTGGGCGTGGGCGGGGTGCTCATGTTGGCGGGGGTGTTGTCGCCGAGGACCAGGGTGAGGGTGCTGACGCTGCTGTCGGCCTGGATCTGCGAGCCGGGTATGTCGTTCTGCAGCGCCTGGGCCTGGGCCTGCTGGCCGGCCGGGTACCGGATCTCGGTGGTGGTGGTCGCGGCGGCGTCGCCGCCCACGGTGGCCTTCACGCCCTGCGACTTGAGGACGGCGGTGGCGGTGCCGGCCAGGCCGGGCGTCTGCGCGGTGGTGCCGTTGTAGACCGAGACCGCCAGCGAGGACAGCGCCACCCCGGTCGGCGGGGCCGAGGGCTTCGGCGCGGCCTTCGCCGTGGTGCCGAGCGCGGCCGCCGCGGCCGAGCCCGGCAGCGGCTCGTCCGCCCGCAGGTCGTCCCACATCTGCGCGAAGCCCGGACCGGGCTCGATGCCCATGTCGTTCGGGTTCCCGTAGGAGACCCACTGGTACGGCGCGGTCACGTACTGCATGTCACGGGCGTTCAGGCCCTTGACACTGCTCGCCAGCGAGACCATGGCGGTCGGCGAGTCCAGGCTGCTGTCCACGGTCATGTTGGAGGCCACATCCGTGGCGATCTTGAACAGCGTGACCGGGTCGGACAGGGTCCCGTTGCTGCTCAGCTTCTTGAACAGCGAGGAGACGAACATCTGCTGCATCTGGATCCGGCCCAGGTCGGTGCCGTCGCCGATGCCGTGCCGGTCCCGCACGAACTCCAGCGACTCGGCGCCGCTGACCGTGTGCAGGCCCGGGGAGAGCACCAGCCCGCTGTAGTTGGGGTCGTTGATGCCGGGCGGCGGCACGCAGATCTGCACCCCGCCGACGTCGTCGGTCAGCGACTGGAAGGCGTTGAAGTCGATCTCCACGAAGTGGTCGACCCGGATCCCGGTCATCTGCTCCACCGTCGCCACCGCGCAGACCGGCCCGCCGATGCTCATCGCCGCGTCGAACAGGTGGTCCGTCGAGGCCGGCGTGACCGCGCTGCTGATCTGGTCGCCGATGCCGACACGGTTGTGGCACGCCGGGATCGGCACCGCCAGGTCGCGCGGGATCGAGACCACCACCGTCCACTTGCGGTCCGCACTCAGGTGCACCAGCATCGCCGTGTCCGACAGGTTGGTGCCGTCCTTCGACGAGTTGCCCAGGTTCACCCCGTGCTGCCCGTCACGCGTCTGCGAACCCAGCACCAGGATGTTCAGCGGCGTCTGACCCTGCGCATTGGCCTTGGCGGCGGCCGGCCGGTTCGTCAGCGAGCCGAGGCTGACCGACTGGATCTGGCCGAAGATGTGCTCATAGGCGTACGCACCGGTGGCGGTACCGACCACCAGCAGCCCGGCCACACTCAGCCCGGCTATCCGCAGCCTCCGTCGGCGGCGCACCGCACGTTGCGCGCCCCGGCCGCCCTCGGCCGGCCCCCGCCCCGCGGCCGCACCCCGGCGGCGCGCCGAACGTCCACCCGACGGCTCCGGCTGCGGGACCTCATCGTTGGTCATATCCCTGCCCCTGTCCCCACTCGCGCCCCCGACCAGACTTGCTTGGTTGCGCAATATAGCAACTGTCGCTGAGTGGTCGGAGTCCGCAGTCGGAGCCTGTGGTCAGAGCAGGGTCTTCCAGTAGGACCAGAAGCGGATCAGCACCATGCCGCCGACCACCAGGTACCAGAGCAGCGGACCGAACCAGTGGAGGGTGATCACGTCGTTCAGGCCGCCGCGCCAGCGCTCGGGGAAGGGCAGCACCCGGTGCCGGAGGTTGTGCAGGGTGACGTACCAGAACATCGGGAAGATGATCACCCAGACCACCATGCAGTAGGGGCAGAGCGCCCCGATGCTGTAGAGCGACTGGCCGATCAGCCAGCAGATCAGGCCGAGCCCGAAAACCACCCCGAGCTGCAGCCCGGCCCAGTACCAGCGGCCGTAGCGGGCGCCGGCCAGCAGTCCCATGCCGACGGCCAGCACCACCGCGAAGCCGGCGATGCCCATCAGCGGGTTCGGGAAGCCGAAGACCGCCGCCTGCGGCTTGGTCATCACATTGCCGCAGCTGATGATCGGATTGAGGCTGCAGCTGGGGACGTAGCCGGGCTGGGTGAGGAGCTTGAAGCGCTCGTAGGTGAGGGTGAACGAGGCGATGAACCCCAGCGCTCCGGTGATCACCAGGAACCAGGTCATCGCCCGGCCCGCGCCGACCGCCCCCCGCCAGGAGCGGTCGGCGGCTGTGCCGCGGTCCCGGTCGTCGAGTTCCTGGTCAGCATCCATGCTGACCAGGATCCCGTACCCGCGCGTCAGGCGCAGATAAGTGTCAGGCGTTGGGGACGGTCTCGTAGCGCGGGGTCAGCTCGGCCATCTGCCGGAGGGCGTCCTTGCGGTCGCGCTTGGACAGCCGGTCGATGTAGAGGTAGCCGTTGAGGTGGTCGGTCTCGTGCTGGAGGCAGCGGGCGAAGAAGCCGGTGCCCTCGACCACGATGTCCTTGCCCTCCGCGTCCTGGCCGCGCACCACCGCGTACTCCGGGCGCGCGAGGTCCGCGTACGCGCCGGGGACCGAGAGGCAGCCCTCGGGCGACTCGTCCAGGGTGCGCTGCGCCGGGTCGAGGTCGTCCAGCACCGGGTTCACCACCACGCCGATGTGGCGCACGCCCTCGTCGTCCGGGCAGTCGTAGACGAAGACCCGGCGGCCGTCACCGATCTGGTTGGCGGCCAGGCCGACGCCCTCGGCCGCGTACATGCTCACGAAGAGGTCGTCGACCAGCGCGGACAGCTCCTCGTCGAACACCGTGACCGTCGCGCACGGGCGGTGCAGCACGGGGTTGCCGACGACCGTGATCGGACGGAAGGTCCCCTTGGTCGGGTCGTGCTCCTCGCCCACGACCCGTCCCGGAGCCTGCTCTCCGGCCTGCTCCACGATCTCTTCCTCGACCTGCTGTTCCGACATGCCGCTGCCACTCGCCTTCAGTCCGTACACGGGTAAGCCACCAGGGTACGGGGAACGGCAGGGTCAGCAGACTTCTTCCAGGTCGCGGTAGGCGCGACCCTTCGGGTTGGCCATCACCCAGCGGTCCAGCAGCGGCCCGACCAGGTCGGCCGGGGCGGCCATGCCGCACTCGCGCTCGGAGACCCACTGCGCGCCCGCGCTGCGGTGGCTCAGGTGGCCGAGCTGCCCGTCGTCGTGCGGATCGTGCTGCTCGCTGTGGCCGTCGTCGGCCGGCATCCGGCTCTCCGAACAGTCACGGCAGAGCAGCCGCACCGAGGAGGTCCAGTCCTCGGCCGCGTAGCCGGCCTCGGAGACCAGCCGCTCCAACGCGTCCCGGTCGCCCTCGGTCTCGGCCTGGAGCAGCACCACATAGGTCGGCACCGGCGAGGGCGCCCACAGCTCGATCTCGTCGAAGACCGGGTAGGCCACCCCGTCCGCGACCCGCTCGCCGTGCGGGGTGCCGTCGTGCAGCACCACCTCGCCCCAGCGGCGGCCCGAGGACGGCAGCGGGATCGACAGCACCTCGACCCGGGCCGGGTCCAGCCGACGGCCCCAGACCACCTCGGACTCGCCCTCCGGCGAGAGCCGGACCGGGGTGGTGCCGAAGTCCAGGCTGACCGGGCCCTCACCCTGACTCAGCCGCAGCCCGTAGGCCTGCCAGGAGCGCCGGGCCAGGGCCCAGTCCTGCAGCGCGGTGGCCGCGATGCCCAGGTTCCACCAGTCGGGGGCGCCGGGATTGCGGTCGAGCAGGGCCACGGCGCGCAGCCCCGCCGCGCGGGCCTGCTCCCAGTCCCGGCGGAACTTGTGCAGCAACGCCAGGTTGAACCAGGAGTCGGACAGCCAGGGCTCCAGGTCCGCAGCGCGGACCAGCAGCGCCCCGGCGTCCTCCAGGCGTCCGCTCCCGATGAGCGTGAAGGCCCGGTCGGTCGTCTGCCGCCAGCTGGCGGACGGCCGTTGCCGTGCCCGATTGAAGATCTTCACCTCGGCCTGCCACTCGTCCGATTCCACCCGGTGGTCCGGGCTTGCCCGCAGTGGTGCTGTGCGATGTGCGCCTCCGAGAGCACGCTACGTCCCCGTGCCCCCCGACGCCACGCACAGCCTCGCGCCCCTGCCGTCCCCTTGCGCTTCCAACGACTCCATGCCCGCCAGGCGGGCTGCCACACGCGACACCCGCTTCGGGCTCGTTCCCCTCCGCATCCAACCATGGCACGGCCCCGGGGCTCGACACCCCGGGGCCGCTGGTATCCGGAACCTCCGACACGGAACTTCCGCACTATCGACCGGTACTGACCGATCCTGTTCAGTCCTTGGCGGTCGCCTCCGCGACAGCGTCGTGCGCCGACCCCGCCGGTGCGCCGACCTCGACCGCAACGGCAGCCTCGGCCCCCGGGCCGGCCTCGGGGACCAGGTCACCCTCGACCGGGAGTCCGGCCCGGATCCGCTCGATCCTGGCCAGCACCTTGCCGCGGAGGTCCTGCGGCGCGGTGTCGCAGCCGCAGGAGCGCTTCACCAGCGCCTTGATGGCCTGTTCCAGACCGTACTTCTCCAGGCAGGGCGAGCATTCGTCGAAGTGCTCGCGCAGCTTGGCGCAGTCGCCCTCGCCCATCTCGTTGTCGAGGTACTCGTACAGATGGTCGAGAACCTCGCTGCACGCGGTGTCGTGGTGGTTGCCGCAGCTCATGAGCCCGACCCTTTCGCCTGGTCCTGGGGGGAACCGGCCCCGGCAGCGCTGCCGGCCGGGACCAGGCCACGGTCGCGCGCGTAGTCCTCCAGCAGGTCGCGAAGCTGGCGGCGACCGCGGTGCAGGCGGGACATCACCGTACCGATGGGTGTCCCCATGATGTCGGCAATCTCCTTGTAGGCGAAGCCCTCGACGTCAGCGAGATACACCGCGATCCGGAACTCCTCCGGAATGGACTGCAGTGCGTCCTTCACATCGCTGTCCGGGAGGTGGTCCAGTGCGACCGTCTCGGCCGACCGCAGGCCCGTCGACATGTGCGACTCGGCCCGCGCCAGCTGCCAGTCCTCGATCTCCTCGGCACCGGTCCGCTGCGGCTCGCGCTGCTTCTTCCGATACGAGTTGATGAAGGTGTTGGTGAGGATGCGGTACAGCCACGCCTTGAGGTTGGTGCCCTCGCGGAACTGGTGGAAGGAGGCGAACGCCTTGGCGAAGGTCTCCTGCAGCAGGTCCTCGGCATCGGCGGGGTTACGGGTCATCCGCAGCGCCGCCGAGTACATCTGGTCCAGGTAACCCAACGCGTCCCGCTCGAAGCGGGCCGAGCGCTCGGCCTCGGTCTCTCCTGCGGCGGCGCGGAAGGTGTCGCCGTCGGCGTCGTCGATCGAGAGATCCACAGCCTGCGGCTCCTGGTCCGCAGCCCCGGTCTCGTCCTCGGTCCCGGCGACCTGACTCACCTCCTGAGCGAAGAACGCACGGTCCACGGCGGTGGACCTGCTCGCAAGGGAGACTATCGGGCTCACGGCCGGACCGCCTGTGCCAACAGGCCACTCGGACCAGGACAGGAGGGTCCCCGCGTCGCCCTCAGGACGTGCGGGGCATGCCGCTGCAACCATGAGCACTGCCTTCCACTGACGCTGTGATGCCGACACACAGGTGAACCAGGAGTCGCCCCCGAGCATTCCCACCACGGCCGACCTGCGCGGACTTCACAGCGGAAGCCTCACAGCGGGAACCCTCACAGCGGGAAGAGGGTGTCCGCCGTCTCCGCCTCCGCCTCCGACGCCGACGCCGCGATCAGCTCGGGGCCGTTGTTACGGAAGTTGCCGACCGCCGCCGAGACCCGGCGCAGCTCCAGCCGCCCAGGCGGGGGCGGCGCCAGCAGCGCGCGGACGTCGGCCGGGTCGGTCAGCGCGGGGTCGAGCCAGTCGTCCCAGCGGTCCGACGGCAGGATCAGCGGCATCCGGGCATGGATCCGCTCCAGCGCCGGCTCGGCCGCCGTGGTGACCACCGTGCAGGTGGCCCACCAGGCGCCCGGCTCCGTCTCCGGCAGCCCGGGGTCGCGCCAGAACTCGTACAGCCCGGCGAGCGCCAGCACCGAACCGTCGGCGGGGGTGAGGTAGTACGGCTGCTTGCGGATCCGCGACTTGGGCGTGCCCGGCTCGGCGACGGGGGTGAACCACTCGAAGTACCCGTCGGCCGGCAGCAGGCAGCGCCGCGCGGCGAACGGCTTCCGGAAGGCGGGCTTCTCGTGGACGGTCTCCGCCCGGGCGTTGAACATCTTCACCCCGACCTCCGGCGACTTCGCCCAGGACGGCACCAGCCCCCAGCGCAGCGTCCGCAACTGCCGCACCGGCTCCGGGCCCTGGTCCCGCACCGGCCGCTCCAGCACCGCGTAGACCGGCTTGGTCGGCGCCACGTTCCAGTCCTGCTCCAGCGTCTCGGTGGGATTCCACGCCGCGACGTCGAACAGCCCGACCAGGTCCTCCGGCTTCCGACTCGACGCATAACGACCGCACATGCGTCCCACCATGCCACCCGGGACCGCGCGGCGTGGCGGGAACCGCCAAGCGCGGAACCGCGGCCCCGGCCGCACACATCCTTTCGTGCGAGACTGCCTGCTTTCCGCAGCCCCCGCTGCCCCCGCCACCCACTGTCTCCAAAACCCGCTGCCCCCGAACCGAGTGAGGCGAACCCGATGCAGCCGCAGAGCATCAGCGCCGTGTGGGACCAGGTCACCGGCGTCCAGGCGGACCCCGGCCACGGGATCGTCTGGGCCACCGCCGCCGTCGCGCTGGTGGCGGCCGGTCCCGCGTTCGTCTGGCACTGGACCCGCAATGTGATCACCATCGCCCACGAGGGCGGCCACGGCCTGGCCGCCGTGCTCACCAGGCGCCGACTGCACGGGATCCGGCTGCACTCGGACACCTCCGGGCTGACCGTCTCCTCCGGCAAGCCGCACGGGCCCGGCATGGTGCTCACCGCCGCCGCCGGCTACACCGCCCCCTCGCTGCTCGGCATCGGCGGGGCCTGGCTGCTGTCCGGCGGGCACACCACCGCACTGCTGTGGGCGGTGGTCGCGCTGCTGCTCGCGGTGCTGGTGAACATCCGCAACGCCTTCGGCGCACTGACCGTGGTGCTCACCGGCGGGCTCTGCTTCGCCGTCTCCTGGTTCGGCAGCGCCGCCGTCCAGGGCGCCTTCGCCTATCTGAGTGTCTGGTTCCTGCTGATCGCCGGGGTTCGCCCGATCGTGGAACTGCAGGCCAAGCGGCGGCGCGGCGGCGCACCCGACTCCGACGCCGACCAGCTCGGCCGACTGACCGGGGTGCCCGGGGTGCTCTGGGTGGTGCTCTTCCTGGTCGTCGCGATCGCCGCGCTGACCACGGGCGGTCGCTGGCTGCTCACCCGCTGAATGCGGCTAGGCTCGGGGGTCATGACCGACCACCTGTGGCCCGCACCGACCGCGTCCGACCCCGTCGACGCGGTGGTCACCGTTCCCGGATCCAAGTCGGCGACCAACCGAGCCCTGGTCCTGGCCGCGCTGGCGGACGACCCGGGCTACGTCCGGCGGCCGCTGCGCAGCCGCGACAGCACGCTGATGGCCGACGGCCTGCGGGCGATGGGCGTCGGCATCGAGTCCACCCTGAACAGCAGCAGCGGCGTCCCCGGCGGCGGCGACGCCTGGCGGGTGGTGCCGATGCCGCTCGCCGGACCGGCCCTGGTGGACGTCGGCAACGCCGGCACGGTCATGCGCTTCCTGCCGCCGGTGGCCGCGCTCTGCGAAGGACCGGTGAGCTTCGACGGCGACCCCCGTTCCTACCAGCGCCCGCTCGGCGGCGTGATCACCGCGCTGCGCGCGCTGGGCGCGCGGATCGACGACGACGGCCGCGGCGCGCTGCCGCTGACCGTCCACGGCACCGGCTGCCTGGTCGGCGGCACGGTCACCCTCGACGCCTCGTCCTCCTCCCAGTTCGTCAGCGCGCTGCTGCTCTCCGGACCGCGCTTCCAGCAGGGCGTGGAGGTCCGCCATGTGGGCGATCCGGTGCCCTCGCTGCCGCACATCCGGATGACGGTGGAGATGCTGCGCGCCGCCGGCGCCCGGGTGGACGCGCCCGAGGACGGCGGCGAGCCGGACGTCTGGCGGGTCGGCCCGGGCGCGCTGCTCGGCCGCGACCTGGTGGTCGAGCCCGACCTCTCCAACGCCGCCCCGTTCCTGGCCGCCGCGCTGGTCACCGGCGGCACCGTGCTGATCAGGGACTGGCCCCGGCACAGCAGCCAGCCCGGCGACCAGCTGCGCGAGCTGCTCACCCGGATGGGCGGATCCGCCGAGCCGACCGACGAGGGCCTGCGCTTCCGCGGCACCGGACGGGTCCACGGCCTGGAGGCCGACCTGCACGAGGTGGGCGAGCTGGCCCCGGTGCTCGCCGCGATCGCGGCGCTGGCCGACTCCCCGTCCGTACTGAGCGGCATCGCCCATCTGCGGGTGCACGAGACCGACCGGCTGGCCGCGCTCGCCACCGAGATCAACGGGCTGGGCGGCGACGTCACCGAGACCGCCGACGGGCTGCGGATCAACCCGCGCCCGCTGCACGGCGGCGTCTTCCACACCTACGAGGACCACCGCCTGGCCACCGCCGCCGCCGTGATCGGCCTGGTGGTGCCCGGCGTCGAGGTCGAGGACATCGGCACCACCGGCAAGACCCTCCCGGACTTCCCCGGGCTCTGGGACTCCATGCTCACCGGCACCGTAGTGAAGGGCTGACCGCACCCCCATGCGCCGTTACGGCGAAGACGCCGACGAGGACGACATCCGCGCCCGTCCCTCCCGCCGGGGCTCCCGCCCCCGCACCCGGACCCGGCCCACCCACGACGACGCCGACGAGGGCGTGGTGCTCACCGTCGACCGGGGCCGGTTCACCTGCCTGGTCGAGGCCGGCACCAAGCGCGAGCGCGAGATCGCCGCGATGAAGGCCCGCGAGCTGGGCCGCAAGGGCGTGGTCGTCGGCGACCGGGTCGCCATCGTCGGCGACCTGTCCGGCGAGCCCGGCGCGCTGGCCCGGATCGTCCGGGTCGAGGAGCGCAGCACCGTCCTCCGCCGGACGGCGGACGACGACGACCCCTACGAGCGGATCGTGGTCGCCAACGCCGACCAGCTGGCCATCGTCATCGCCCTGGCCGACCCCGAGCCCCGGGCCCGGCTGATCGACCGCTGCCTGGTCGCCGCCTTCGACGCCGGGCTGAAGCCGCTGCTGGTGCTGACCAAGTCCGACCTGGCCCCGGCCGAGCCGCTGCTGGAGCTCTACTCGCCGCTGGGCGTCAACCATGTGGTGACCCGCCGCGACGACCTCGCCGCCGAGGGCGCCGAACTGGTGCGCCGGCAGCTGCGCGGGCTGTCCACGGTCTTCATCGGCCACTCCGGCGTCGGCAAGACCACACTGGTCAACGCGCTGGTGCCGGAGCACCAGCGGTCCACCGGGGTGGTCAACGCGGTGACCGGGCGCGGTCGGCACACCACCACCTCGGCGCTGGCGCTGAAGCTGCCCCCGGCGCCCGACGCCAAGCGCGGCGACCTGCCCGGCTGGGTGATCGACACCCCCGGCTTCCGCTCCTTCGGGCTCTCCCACATCGAGCCGGCCCGGGTGGTGCTGGCCTTCCCCGACCTGGTGCCGGGCACCGAGGGCTGCCCGCGCGCCTGCAGCCACGACGAGGCCGAGTGCGCGCTGGACGCCTGGGTGGCCGAGGGCCACGCGGACCCGGCGCGGCTGTACTCGCTGCGCCGGCTGCTGCGGACCCGCGAGGCCCGCGAGGGCGACTGACCCCGCCCGGATGCCGATACCGCCCCGCCGGGCCAGGATGTGGTGACCACGGCGGATCGGCAAGGGAGCGCGGATGCCCTGGGTACTGGTGGTGATCGCGGGGTTCCTGGAGACCGGGTTCGCGGTCTGCCTCAAGCTCAGCCACGGCTTCACCAGGTTCTGGCCGATCGTCGGTTTCGCGGCCTTCGGCGCCGGCAGCTTCGGGCTGCTGACCGCCGGGCTCAAGCATTTGGAGGTCGGGCCCGCCTACGCCGTCTGGACCGGCATCGGCGCGGCCGGCACCGCCGTCTTCGGCATGGTCTGGCTCGGCGACTCGGTCTCCGCGCTCAAGATCGTCTCGATCTGCCTGGTGCTGGCCGGGGTGGTCGGGCTGCAACTCAGCGGCCTGGACCACTGAGACCGGCCCGCCCCGGCTGGCCCGGCGCGCGCGGCCGGTCAGTCTCCCGGCGTGTTGGCGTCCCGCAACGCGCGCATCAGCCCGGCGAGCCTGGCTGCGCGCTCCTCCCCCAGCGGGGCCAGGAAGTGCTCGCGCAGCAGCGCGACATGGCGGCGCCGGGCCTCCTCGGCCAGCCGCTCGCCCTCGGCGGTCAGCGCCAGGAAGGTGACCCGGCGGTCCTCCGGCGAGGGCTGCCGTTCGATCAGCCCGGCGGTCACCATCCGGTCCGCCAGCTTGGTGAAACCGCCGCTGGTCAGCGTGGTCTCGTGGGCGAGCTGGGTCATCGTCAGCCGTCCGCCCGGGGTGCGCAGCAGCCGCAGCACCACCTCGAACCAGGAGTCCGGCAGCGCCAGCCCGTCGATCGGGCCGACCCGGACCAGCTCCCCGGTCCGCGCATAGGCCTCGACCACCAGGCCCCACCAGGTGACCAGTTCCCGGTCGTCCACGCCTTCGTCACCCATGCTCCCAGCGTAGAGGCCGCTGCTGGGAGGCCGCCGAAGCTGGCCCCCGCCCCGCCTGATCGTTACTGTTCAGGGCATGGCCGACTATCACGACGATCTTCGACTCGCCCACGTCCTCGCGGACCACGCCGACTCGGTGACGCTGGACCGCTTCAAGGCACTCGATCTGAAGATCGACACAAAGCCGGACCTCACCCCGGTCAGCGACGCCGACAAGGCGGTCGAGGACCTGCTCCGCAACGACCTGCAGCGGGCCAGGCCCCGGGACGCGATCATGGGCGAGGAGTTCGGCAGCACCGGCCACGGCCCCCGCCGCTGGGTGATCGACCCGATCGACGGGACCAAGAACTACATCCGCGGCGTCCCGGTCTGGGCCACCCTGATCGCGCTGATGGAGCTGGGCCCGAACGGGGACCAGCCCGTCGTCGGTATGGTCTCCGCCCCCGCGCTGGGACGGCGCTGGTGGGCGGCCAAGGGCACCGGGGCGTTCACCGGGCGCAGCCTCACCAAGGCCAACCGGATCCAGGTCTCGGACGTCTCCCGGCTGGAGGACTCCTCCTTCGCCTACTCCTCGCTCACCGGCTGGGAGCAGCGCGACCGGCTCGACGCCTTCCTCGACCTCTCCCGCACCGTCTGGCGGACCCGCGCCTACGGCGACTTCTGGCCCTACATGATGGTGGCCGAGGGCTCCGTCGACATCTGCGCCGAGCCCGAGCTGAGCATCTGGGACATGGCCGCGACCTGCGTGATCGTGGAGGAGGCCGGCGGCCGCTTCACCGGTCTGGACGGCATTCCCGGCGTCCGCAGCGGCAATGCGGTCGCCTCGAACGGCCTGCTCCACGGCGAGCTGCTGCAGCGCCTGGGCTGAGCGCCGGGCAGGGCGTCGGCGGAACTCCCGTTCGATCCGACGCCGTCGGCCCGGTACGGTTCAAGAGAACTCTTACCGACGCCCCAGTGTGTCGCCCCCGCCTGCCGTCCCCCGTGGAGGATCCCCGGTGTCCTGGATCAGCGACCACCTGCTGACACTCAACGGCACCCTGGTGCTGCTCGCGGTCTTCCTGCTGCCGGCCCTGGAGTCCTCGGTCTTCCTGGGCTTCATAATCCCCGGCGAGACCGCCGTGGTGATCGGCGGAGTGACCGCCTACAACGGCACCAACGCGCTGTGGGCGGTGCTGCTCGCGGCGATCGTCGGCGCGATCCTCGGCGACAGCATCGGCTACGCCATCGGGAAGAAGTGGGGCGACGCGCTGCTGCGGCGGATCCCGCAGCGGATCCTGAAGCCGGCCCACATCGCCCAGAGCAAGGACCTGATCGCCCGGCTCGGCGGGCGGGCCGTCTTCGCCGGACGCTTCGCGGCGGCCCTGCGGGCGCTGGTGCCGGGGCTGTGCGGGGTGTCGGAGATGCGCTACCGCACCTTCGCGGTGTGGAACATGCTCGGCGGCGCGGTCTGGGCGACCGGCTTCGTGCTGCTCGGCTACTTCGCCGGGGCGAGCTGGCACCGGATCGAGTCCTATGCCAACACCGCCAGCTGGGTCCTGGTCGGGGTTGCCGTGGTGGTCGTCGGCGGGCTGCTCTACCTCAAGCACCGGGCCGAGAAGCGCGCCTCCGCCCGCTTCGAGGAGCAGCCGGAGGCCGCGGACAGCGCCTCCGCGGAGTCGGTCCGCCCCTGAGCTTTCTGGGACCCTGCCCAAGGCTGTCTTGGACTCTGTCCAACTCCGTATCAGCACCAAACCCGAACTGGCTCCGACCGGCTGTTATCCTTAGCCGCATGAGTGACCTGCTGGAACGCCTCCGAAGCCGCGGTTGGCGACTCACCGCGCAGCGGCGGGTCGTCGCCCAGGTGCTCGACGGGGACCACGTGCACTTCACCGCCGACGAGGTCCACGCCCGCGCGGTGGCGCTGCTGCCGGAGATCAGCCGGGCCACCGTCTACAACACCCTGGGCGAACTGGTGAGCCTCGGCGAGGTGTTGGAGGTCAGCACCGACGGGCGGGCGAAGCGCTACGACCCCAACGCCCACCACGCCCACCAGCACCTGGTGTGCTCCTCCTGCGGCACCATCCGCGACGTCCACCCCCAGGGCGACCCGATCGCCGCGCTGCCGGCGGCCGAGCGCTTCGGCTTCGCCATCGCCGACGTCGAGGTCACCTACCGGGGCACCTGCCCCGACTGCGCCACATCCTGAAGCCGGACAGCCTGACGCCGGACGTCCTGACGCCGATCAGCCTCAGGCCGCCGGGCCGGCTCAGGCGCTGAGGTCGGCGCGCAGCGCCTCCAGCAGGCGCGCGGCCCGCTCCGCGACGTCCGCCGGACCGTCCTCGCCCGCCCGGGTGCACCAGGCCCGCGCCTGGACCAGGTCCCCGCGCCTGGCCGCGATCAGCCCCAGCCGCAGCGCCGCCCGCCCGTGCCCGGCATCGGCCGCGCGGGTGTACCAGAGCATCGCCTCCGGTTCGCTGCCCTCACGGGCCAGCAGCAGCCCGAGGTTGAACGCCGCGCTGCGGCTCCCGCCCTCCGCCGCCCGGCGGTACCAGTGCTCGGCCGTGCCGGTGTCGCCGCGCTCGGCGGCGCGCACCCCGACCCGTACCTGGGCGCGGTTGTGGCCGGCCTCGGCCGCGGTGGCGTACCAGCGCTCGACCTCCGCCTCGAACCGGTCCTCCGCCGCCCGCTCCAGCAGCACCGCCAGCCGGAAGGCCGCCTCGGTCGAGCCGGCCTCCGCCGCCTGGCGGTAGCGCACGGCGGCCGAGGTGAGGTCGCCCCGGCGCTCCTTGGCGACGGCGAGTTGCAGCGCGGCCTCGGCATGACCGCCGGCGGCGGCCCGGGCGTACCACTCCTGGGCGTCGTGCTGCTCGCCCCGGCCGGCGTAGAGGATGCCGAGGTTGAAGGCGGCGTCCACGCTGCCGGCCTCGGCCGCCTTGGAGAACCAGGGCTCCGCGCCCGGGGTGTCGCCGCGCTGGAACAGCATCACCGCCAGGGCATTGCTGGCGTCCCGGTGCCCGGCATAGGCGGCCTGCCGGTACCACTGCTCGGCCTGGGCGCCGCGGCCCTCGGCGGCACAGAGCAGACCGAGGTTGAAGGCGCCGTTGTGGTCGCCGGCCTCCAGCGCGGTGCGGTACCACTGCTCGGCCATCCCGGTCTCGCCCCAGGAGGCGTGCAGCGCGCCCAGGGCGTTGGCGGCACTGCCGTCGCCGGCGTCGGCGGCCTCGCGCCACCAGTCCGCCGCGCCGACCTCGTCGCCGCTGTCGCGCAGCAGGAAGCCCAGCGCGCAGGCCGCGCGCGGCTCGCCGCCCTGGGCGGACTGCCGGTACCAGCGGGCGGCCTCCTCGCGCTCGCCGCGCCGCTCCAGCTGGATCCCGAGCCGCAGTGCGGCGCGGGCGTGGCCGCGGGCGGCGGCCTGCCGGTGCCAGGGCTCGGCGGCGACCGGGTCGCCGCCGTTCTCCAGCAGTCGGCCGAGCCGGTAGGCGGCCTCCCGGTGGCCGGCCTCGGCCGCCGTCCGGAACCACTTCTCGGCGTGCGGGACGTCCCGGTGGTGCTCCAGCAGGTCCGCGAGGGCGAAGGCGCCCCCGGTGTGGCCCTGCTCGGCGGCCTGGCGGAGCCAGTACTCCGAGCCGGGCTCGTCGCCCCGGTCGCGCAGATGCAGACCGAGGGCGTGCGCAGCCGGCGCGCTCCCGGCGACCGCAGCCTCGCGCCACCAGTACCCGGCCTCGTCCCGGTGGCCGCGCTGGTGCAGCAGCACGCCCAGGTTGTTGGCGCCGGCCCGGAGCCCGGCGGCGGCGGCCCGGCGCAGGTGCGGCTCGGCCTCGTCCAGCTCGCCCCGGCGCAGCAGCATCGCCCCCAGCAGGCTGCCCGCCTCCGGGTCCTCCTCGGCGGCGGCGCGGCAGCGCGCCTCCAGCGCCGCCTCCTCGCGGGCGGCGAGGGCGGACTCGAAGGTCGGGAAGGCGGGGTCGCCGTCGACCGGCCCCTCGTCCTCGGCCGGCTCCTCGGCACCGGCACCGGCCGGCTGCGGATGCTGCAGGCCCGGGTCCTCGGTGCTGGGCGGATCGGCGTAGGGGTCGGCGACGGGATCGTCCGCGCCGAGGCTGTAGGCGCCGAGATTGCGCAGCAGGCCGTCGGGGACGGTCGCCGCCATCGCGGCGTCCTCCTCCTCGCGCCCACGCTGCAGCGGCAGTCGGCCCGCGCGCTGCGGGTCGTCCTGACCGACTCCTGCGCCTGCTCCAGCGATCACCGACATGTCGACTCCTGCGTCCGCCGGATCTCTGGGCATCCTTGGTACGCACCGGAGCTCATGGCCGCTTTCCGACCTCGCACCGTCCCCCATGGGGCTCATCGTCGCACCACCCGCAACCCGCGTACACCTGGTATACCCCAGTGGAAGAGGTTACTTCAGCGCTTTGTCGATATCGCGACACATCAACCTCGCAACGCGGCTGCCCTGGCAGACTTCTGACGCCGTCACGTCGACGACATCCGCATCATGTGCCCCATCTTTCCCTTACTGCCCAAGGTTAGACGTTTCGTCACGCCAACGACCGGTTCGGACGATTGAAGTGACAACCCCACCATCCGACCGCTCCGCCCCGCTAGCCTTCCGCCCCTTCCGCCCCGGACATGCGGAAGGCCCGGTGCAGTATGTGCACCGGGCCTTCCGACAAGGAGTAGCGGGGACAGGATTTGAACCTGCGACCTCTGGGTTATGAGCCCAGCGAGCTACCGAGCTGCTCCACCCCGCGTCGTTGTGTCCAAAGGTTAACCCACCGGTCATGACCAGCGCAAATCCATGAACACCGGACGACGGCAGTCCGCCCCGGACATGCGGAAGGCCCGGTGCAGTGTGCGCACCGGGCCTTCCGACAAGGAGTAGCGGGGACAGGATTTGAACCTGCGACCTCTGGGTTATGAGCCCAGCGAGCTACCGAGCTGCTCCACCCCGCGTCGTTGTGTGATCACCCTAGCACGCGCGGCCGGTCCTCCCGGCCGGCTTGCCGCCGGACCGCTGCCGGGCACGGGTGCGGGGACGGCGGCGGGCGACATGTGAGGATAGGAGCCATGTCCGACACCGCCGCCGAGGCCCTGCCTCCCGCCGCCCGCCCGATCACCCGCGCCGTCCTCGAGATCGACGAGTACGCCGCCGGACTCGGCTGGGACCAGCCCGCCCGCCTGTTCGCCCTGGTCGACACGGACGCGCTGCTGAAGAACGAGCCGGGCGTCGCCCGTCAGCTCGGCCTGGAGCCGGGCCCCGCGGGGCAGCTCACCCCGATCGAGCAGGAGGAGATCCCGGCCGGCAAGGCCCTGGACGACTTCCTCGGCACCATCGCCTGGCCGGACGCCGTCGCCGGCTGCGCACTGGTGGTCGAGCGGCTGATCCTGCCGCCCACCGCCGAGGCCAAGGTGCCCGGCGGGGTCTCCGAGCGCGAGCTCGCCTCCTGGGTCGCCAAGCACCCGGAGCGGCAGGAGGTCCGGATGACCGTGGCGGTCCTGCGCGACGGCACCCGGGAGACCGCCCTGCGGCTGCGCGAGAAGGACTCCGCGCGCGAGGTGCTGACCGGTCCGGCGCTGGTCCCCGGCCTGGCCGAGGCCCTGCTGACGACCTTCGCCTGAGCCGCTGCCGCTACTGGCACCGCTGCCGCTGCTGCCCTGCCGCTGCCCGCCCCGCCCGGACTACCCGGTGCAGGCGGGCAGCGCCGCGACGTCCCCGGAACGGATGTCGGCGAGGTCCGCCAGGGCTCCGGAGAGCGTGGTGACCTTGACCAGCCGGAGCCCGGCCGGGGTGTTCGCCGAGGCCTCGGCGCAGTTCTGCGCGGGGGTGAAGAAGTACTGCGCCCCGGCCTGACGGGCGGCGATGATCTTCATCGAGATGCCGCCGATCGGGCCGACGTTGCCACTGTCGTCGATGGTCCCGGTGCCGGCCACGAACTTGCCTGCGGTCAGGTTAACCGGCTGCAGCTTGTCGATGATGCCCAGCGAGAACATCAGCCCCGCGCTGGGGCCGCCGACGTCGCCCAGGTTGATGTTGATGGTGAACGGGAAGCTGTGCTCGGTCCCCGGCTCGATGCCGACCATGGCCTTGCCGGTGGCCGGGTTCTTCACCGTGGTGACGGTGACCTGCTGCTGGTCGGTGGCCGGCTTGCCGGGCGGGACGATGGTGAAGACCACGTCCGAGCCCGCAGGGTGCTCGGTGATCAGCGCCGCGACCTGGTTCGGGTCGCTGCCGACCTTGGTGCCGTTCACGGCCACAAGCACGTCGCCCGCGTGCAGTTTGCCGACCGAGGGGCCGCCCTCGACCACCGCGCCGACCACGATCTCGGTGGTCACCGGGATGCCCAGCTCGTTCAGCGCGGCGGCCTTGGCGCTGTCCTGCGAGGCGGTGAACTCCTCGGCGTTCTGCTGCTGGGACTGCTGCTGGGTCTGGTTGTCCGGGTAGAGCGTGTTGCTCGGGACGACGGCCACGTTCTTCTGCAGCCAGCCGCTCACCGCCTCGATCAGGTTCATCCGGTAGTTGGCGTCGGTGACCTCGACCGTGGTCATGTTGAGGTTGCCGGTGGTCGGATAGGTCTTCCGGCCACTGATGGTGATCACCTGTTGGCCGCTCTGGGTGCCGAGGGTGTTGTAGGTGGGCCCCGGACTCATCTCCGAGTAGGGCACCTTGATCAGTGCGGCGGCGAAGAGCAGCGCTATCAGCAGCAGCGTGGAGGCGAGCATCGTCGCGGAGCGGCGTGGCATGGGACGACAGTACGGGACAGCCTCCGGCGTGCGCCCCCCGGAGTGGGCATCCGGACGTGGGCGCGGCCTAGGTCGGGTCCGCGCCGTCCCGCTCCATGGCCTCACGGAAGCGCTGGTAACCGGCGAGGGAATCGCTGTCGGCGGTGGCCCGGGTGCGGCCCGACCAGCGGACCCAGACCCAGGCGAGCAGTCCGGCGACCAGCGGGATGATCCACCAGGCGAGTGCACCCATGCCGTTCTCCCAGTCCGTCGTCACAGCCACCGGTCGTACTTGAGAGCAGACTAACTGCTCATCACGACAACGACCTTGGGAGCATCCGGGTCACGGCCCCGGCCGCACCGGGGCAGCCCGCGCCACGGCCTTGCCCGGCGCTTCGGGCGCCGGGTTCGGCCGGGCGGGTGACTGGGTGTCGGGCCGGGCGGTCAGCAGGCGGAGACCCACTCCTCGGTCCCGTCCGC
Organism: uncultured Actinomycetota bacterium; assembly: GCA_963743515.1. GTDB lineage: Bacteria > Actinomycetota > Actinomycetes > Streptomycetales > Streptomycetaceae > Streptacidiphilus. The sequence continues at coordinate 80,351 of CAVUQN010000012.1, read as the reverse complement.
GAAGCGCTGGTGCTTCCAGATCGGCACGGTGTGCTTGACGTCGTCGATCAGCCGGCGGGCGGCCTCGAAGGCCTCCCCCCGGTGCACGCAGGAGACGGCGACTATCACCGCGACGTCGCCGACCTGGAGCGCTCCCAGCCGGTGCACCGCCGCCAGCGCCACCACCGGGAAGTCGGCCACGACCTTCTCGGCGACCCGGCGCAGCTCCTGCTCGGCGCTGGGGTGCGCGCTGTACTCCAGTCGGACGACGTCCTTGCCGGCGTCGTGGTCGCGGACCGCGCCGACGAACACCGTGGTCCCGCCGGCCTCGGTGTCGGCCACGGCGGCGTGGACCTCGTCCAACGAGAGCGGGGTGTCCCGCAGGGCCAGCAGGCGGATGGGGTCGGCCAGGTCGTCCTTCATGCTGTCCATGATGACCGACACCCGCAGCGATTCGGCAGGGGGTTCCGTATCGTGGATACAACATTCCACTGTCGAACCGGTCACATTCGCCTCCGCTTGCGTGCCCGGCGCACCAGCGCCGCCGTGCCCACCAGCGCGACCGTGGCCCCGGCCGCACCCAGGGTGGTCGCCGCGTCCTTGCCGCCGAGCCGGCGACCGGCCACCGCGTGCTTGCCGGAGACCTGCTCCAGCAGCTCGCCGAGGGCCTGCTCGTTGGTGTGCGCCGGACGCCAGCCGGCCTCGTACAGCCGGCTGCCGGAGACCACCCACGGGTACATGGTGTAGGCGAGGTCGCCGGCCGGGGCCGGGGTCAGGCCGAGCCGGTGCAGCCGGGCGGCGGTGCCGAGGGCGAGCGCGGCGGGGAGCTCCATCCGGCGGATGCCGGTGATCTCCTCCACCTCCTCCTGCTCCAGCCAGCCGTCGCAGCCGACCGTGACCTCGCCCTCCACCAGGCCGAGGGCCGCGTACTCCAGCGCCGCCGCCAGGTCGTCCACATGGCAGAACTGCCAGCAGGGCCGCGAACCGGCGACCACCAGCAGCCGGGGCGCCTCGAAGTGCCGGGTGAGCACGGTGTCCACGCCGGGACCGACCACGACCGCCGGGCGCAGCACCGTGACCGAGAGGCCCGGGTGGGCATGCGGGGCGCGCCGGCCCAGCCGTTCGATCTCCAGCAGGTCGCCGACGAGCGAGGCCTCCTCGGTGGCCCGCAACGGCGCGTCCTCCGCCAGCGGCACCTCGTTGTCGGCCAGCGCCCCGTAGACCATCGCCGAGGTGCAGAGCACCACCCGGTGCACCCCGGCCGCGGCGGCGGCGGTGAGCACGGTCTGGGTGCCGCGCACATTGAAGGCGCTGCGGGCCTTGGGATCGGTCGCCATGCCGAGGTCGAGCGCGAGGTGGACGACCACGTCCACCCCGGCCAACCGCTCGGCCACGGCCGGGTCGCGGACGTCCAGCACCCGCCACTGGACGCCGGTGACCTGGCCCCGGCGCTCGTCGATGGCGAGCACCCGGCGCACCGCGGAGGAGCCGGCCAGCCGGGCGGCGAGCCGTTCGCCGATCCCCGAGGCGGCCCCGGTGACGGCGACGACGAGCGGCGGCCCGTCGTACCTGGGCCCCGCCGCGGTCGCCTCCGCACCCTCCGGCGTACCCTCCGGAGCGTCCTGGCCGCACTGCTCAGCGGTCAGCCCAGAGCGAACGTGCGAAGGTGGGGAACTCACCGGCTCTCCTCCACGGTTAGTTTTGATGCGTACGTAAGTGTCACGTACCGACCATCCTGCCCGAGGCGAAGGCATGGCGGTGCACCCGGCACGGGGGCGACCGGCAGCGACCGGAAACCGACCGTTCCGTTGCACCCGCCCCGCCCCCGGACGGACCGCCCTCCCCGCCGCACCCCAACCTCGCGACGGCCGACGAGATCGAGGCAACTCGTGAGCGATTTCCCCTTCGGCTTCGGCCTCCCGCCCGAGGAGCCCGAGGACGGCAAGGAGCGAGGCGAATCCGGATCGGGCAAGTCGGGCTCGGGTTCTTCGGGCTCGGGCTCTTCGGGCTCCGGCTCTTCGGGCTCGGGGTCCGGATCCTCCGGCGGTCCGGCCAACCCCTTCGGCTTCGGCTTCCCCGGGCTGCCCGGCGGCACCGGTTCCGGCAATCCGCTGGAGGGCCTCTTCGGTGCGATGAACCCCGGCGACATCGGCGCGGCCTTCCAGCAGCTCGGCCAGATGCTCTCCTTCGAGGGCGGGCCGGTCAACTGGGAGCTGGCCAAGAACCTGGCCCGGCAGGCCGTCGTCCAGGGTGCCGAGGACGGCTCGAAGGACCGTTCGGTAGGTGAGTCCGAGCGGGCCGCCGTCTCCGAGGCGATCCGGCTGGCCGAGCTGTGGCTGGATTCGGCCACCTCACTGCCGGTGGGCGCGAGCAGCGCCGTGGCCTGGAGCCGTGCCGAGTGGATCGAGGCCACCCTGCCGGTCTGGAAGGAGCTGGTCGACCCGGTCGCCGAGCGCGTGGCCGGGGCGATGGGCGGGGTCGTCCCGGAAGAGATGCAGGCCATGGCCGGCCCGCTGCTGGGCGTGATGCGCAGCATGGGCGGGGCGATGTTCGGCTCGCAGATCGGCCAGGCCCTGGGCGCGCTGGCGGCCGAGGTGCTCGGCTCCACCGACGTCGGGCTGCCGCTCGGACCGGCCGGCCGAGCCGCGCTGCTGCCGCAGAACATCGAGGCGCTGGGCGAGGGCCTGTCCGTCCCGGCCTCCGAGGTGCGGCTCTACCTGGCCCTGCGCGAGGCCGCCCACCAGCGGCTCTTCGTCCATGTGCCGTGGCTGCGGCAGCACCTCTTCGGTGCCGTCGAGGCGTATGCGCGCGGGATCAAGGTCGACACCTCCCGACTGGAGGACCTGGTCGGCCAGATCGACCCGACCAACCCCGAGGCGCTGCAGGAGGCCATGACCGGCGGCCTGTTCGAGCCCGAGGACACCCCCGAGCAGAAGGCCGCCCTGGCCCGGTTGGAGACCGCGCTGGCCCTGGTCGAGGGCTGGGTGGACGCGGTGGTGCACGCCGCCGCCGCTCCGCACCTGCCGCACGCTGCGGCGCTCCGGGAGACCCTGCGCCGACGCCGGGCGACCGGCGGCCCGGCCGAGCAGACCTTCGCCACCCTGGTCGGCCTGGAGCTGCGCCCGCGCCGACTGCGGGACGCCTCCCGACTGTGGGCCTCGCTGGCCGACGCCAGGGGCGCGGACGGGCGCGACGCGCTCTGGGAGCACCCGGACATGCTGCCGACCGCCAAGGACCTGGACGACCCGGACGGCTTCGTCCACGGCGCCGACGTGCCGGAGCTGAGCGAGGGCATCGACTTCTCCAAGCTCGACGAGATGCTGGGCCGGGCCGCCGAGGCCGCCGCCCACGACGCCCAGCACGGCGGCCCCGCCGACGAGGAAAGCAAGGACGGCAAGGACGACGAGGACGGCAGGGGCGACTCGGCCGGCCAGAGCGGTACCGGCGCGTGAGCGGGCTGCACCAGGACGCCGTCCGGTCCCTCCAGGACTGGACGGCGCCGGACCCGGACCAGGACCTGCTGCGCCGTGACTACCTCGACCACCTGCGGGAGCGCCCGGACGGCATGTACCGCTCCTGCCACCCGGCGCACATCACCGCGAGCGCGCTGGTGGTGGACGTCGAGCGCGGGCGGGTGCTGCTGACGCTGCATCCCAAGGTCGGCCGCTGGCTCCAGCTCGGCGGCCACTGCGAGCCGGAGGACGCCACCCTGGCGGCGGCGGCGCTCCGCGAGGCCACCGAGGAGTCCGGTATCACCGCCGGCCTCGCGCTGTTCCCGGCCGCCGACCCGCAGCCGGTCAAGCTCGATCGGCACGCGGTCCACTGCGCCGGCCGGGACCAGCCGGAGAACTCCCACCTGGACGTCCAGTACCTGGTCACCGCCCCGGCCGACGCCGTGGCGCAGATCAGCGTGGAGTCGCTGGACCTGCGCTGGTTCGGCTTCGACGCGCTGCCCCGGCTCACCGACGACTCGGTCCGGGAGCTGGTCGCCCGGGCCCAGAAGCTGCTCTGACCCGGCGGCAGCGGCCGCCGCCGTTACTGGACCGACTCGCGGTCGTGGCCGGGCTCGGTGCGCGGGCCCGGCACATGCGGCAGCCGGGCCGCCGCGACCACACCCTCCAGGTAGCCGCGGGCGCGCTCGGTGCGCGGATAGGAGTCGAGCAGCGCCCAGAACTCCCGGCCGTGGTCCGCTATCAGCAGGTGCGCCAGTTCGTGCAGCAGCACATAGTCCACGACGTACTCGGGCATGCCCTGCAACCGGTGCGAGAGCCTGATGGTGCCCTCGGTCGGGGTGCAGGAGCCCCAGCGGGTGTTCTGGTTGGTGACCCAGCGGACGCTCACCGGCACCGCCTGCGCGTCCAGGTAGCGGGCGGACAGCTCGGCCGCCCGCGCCGTCAGCTCGTCGTCGCCGAGGACCTGCCGGCTCTCCTGGGCGGCGAGCTTGTCCAGCATCAGCGCAACCCAGCGCTTCTCCTCCGCCACCGACATCCGGGCCGGGATCAGCACGACCGTGCGGTCGCCCTCCCGGTAGGCGGAGACGGTCCGGCTGCGGCGGGCGCTACGGCGCACCTCGACGGCCTGTGTCGCGGGGAGGTTCTCGGATGCGGCCGGAACCCGCCTACGCGGCACAGAAGCACGGGAGTCCGGTCCGGCTGCCACGCGCCAGACGTTACCTGTTGGGAGTGACAGAAGTCCTGCCTTCGTGGCCGATTTGTGTGAGTGGTTGCGCGCGGCCAGGGTCCTGAATGCGGCGAATTCGCGGCATAGGTGACCGAATCCCAGGCGGATCATCGGACCGCACCCCCCAGCCTGTGGATAACTCTTCGCACGTTGTTCACCGATCGGCCAAGCTCGTCCCAGGCCGCTGATTCCGGCCGCGAAGCGAAGGAGGGACCGCCATGCGCACCGACGTTCACACCGCGCCCGAGGACACCGCGCAGCCGCAGCGGCCGTGTCTGAAACCGGCGCTGCGTCGGGCCTGGCGGGACCGGACCACCCTGCAGTTCGGCATCGGCGCCGCCCACACCGCAGTACTGGAATCGGCCACCCCGGCCGACGCCGCCTTCCTGGACCTGCTGGACGGCACCCGGGAGCTCCCGGCGCTGACCGCCGCCGCGGCCGGGCTCGGGGTGGACGCGGACCGGGTACACCGGCTGCTGGGCCAGCTCCGGGCCTCGGACGTGCTGGACGACAGCGGGGCCCAGCGCCCGCTGCTGGAGCTCCCGGCGCGCGAGCGGGCCCGGCTCGCGCCGGACCTGGCAGCGCTCTCGCTGGCCCATCCGCGCCCCGGCGCCGCCCCCCGGCTGCTGCTGGCCCGCCGCCGGGCCCGGGTCCAGGTCCACGGGGCGGGCCGAGTCGGGGCGGCCCTGGCCGGGGTGCTGGCGGCGGCCGGGGTCGGCCAGGTCCAGGTGGTCGACGGCGGGCGGGTGCTGGACCAGGACAGCTCGCCCTGCGGGGTCTCCCCGGCGGACACCGGCCGCCCCCGGGCGGCCGCAGCCCGGGCCGCGGTGCGCCGGGCGGCCCCGGATCCGCCGGACCAGCTGGCCGGCCGGCTGCGCGCGCCGGACCTGGTCGTGCTGGCGCCGCGGGGCGACGCCTCCGGGCTGCTGCCCGATCCCGCGCTCAGCCAGGAGCTGATGCGCGGCGGCACCCCGCACCTCTACGCCGGGGTGCTGGAGACGCTGGGCAGCGTCGGCCCCTTCGTCCTGCCCGGGCAGAGCGCCTGCGGCCACTGCCTGTCGCTGCTGCGGTCGGACCAGGACCCGGCCTGGCCGGTGCTCCTCGCCCAGCACTGCTCGGGCCGCCCCGGCTCCGTCCCGGCCTGCGACACCGCCCTGGCGACGACCGTCGCCGGACTGGCCGCCCTGCACTGCCTGATCTACCTGGACGGCGGCTCACCCCCCAGCCTGGGCGCCCGGGTGGAGGTCTCCATGGTCGACGGCTCGATGCGGCGGCACCGGCTCGGCCCCCATCCGGACTGCGGCTGCTGCTGGGCGTCCGGGACCGACGGCGCTTGGGGGGACAATGATGGCAGTGCCTGACTCGTCGACTGGGAGGCAAGCGTGAGCGATCTTCCGCGGAAAGCCGTGACCCGTACGGCCAAGCTCGCGGCTCTCCCCCTGGGGATGGCCGGGCGAGCGACCTTGGGCTTCGGCAAGCGGATGGGCGGGCGGCCCGCCGAGGTGGTCGCCGCCGAGATGCAGCAGCGCACCGCAGACCAACTCTTCAAAACTCTGGGCGAATTGAAGGGTGGTGCGATGAAGTTCGGGCAGGCCCTGTCGGTCTTCGAGGCCGCCCTGCCGGAGGAGGTGGCCGGCCCCTACCGGGCCGCGCTGACCAAGCTCCAGGAGGCCGCCCCGCCGATGCCGGCGGCCTCGGTGCACGCCGTGCTCGCCGCCAGCCTCGGCGCGGAGTGGCGCGAGCTCTTCCACGACTTCGACGAGAAGCCGGCCGCGGCGGCCTCCATCGGCCAGGTCCACCGCGCGGTCTGGCACGACGGGCGGGAGGTCGCCGTCAAGGTCCAGTACCCGGGCGCCGGGCAGGCCCTGCTCTCCGACCTCACCCAGCTCGGCCGGGTCGCCCGGCTGATCGGCCCGATGGTCCCGGGGCTGGATGTGAAGCCGCTCATCAGCGAGCTGCGCAACCGGGTCACCGAGGAGCTCGACTACGCCCTGGAGGCGGAGTCCCAGCAGCTCCACGCCGAGGAGTTCGCCGACGACCCGGACATCACCGTCCCCGGCGTCGTCGCCCAGGGCGAGCAGGTCCTGGTCACCGAGTGGATGGGGGGCGTGCCGCTGTCCGAGGTGATCGTCGGCGGCACCCGGGAGCAGCGCGACCGGGCCGGGCAGCTGCTGGCCCGTTTTCTCTTCGCCGGCCCGGCCCGCACCGGGCTGCTCCACGCCGACCCGCACCCGGGCAACTTCCGGCTGCTGGTGGACGACGGGCCGGCCTCGGGCTGGCGGCTCGGGGTGCTCGACTTCGGCACCGTGGACCGGCTGCCCGAGGGGCTGCCGGAGCCGGTGGGCGCCGCCCTGCGGATGGCACTGGAGGGGGACGCGGCCGGGGTGCTGGAGATGCTCCGTCAGGAGGGCTTCGTCAAGCCGACGATCTCGCTCGACCCGGACGCCGTCCTGGACTACCTGCTGCCCATCATCGAACCGGCCGCGGTGGACGAGTTCCACTTCACCCGGGGCTGGATGCGCTCCCAGGCGGCGCGGATCGGCGACCCCCGCTCCCCCGCCTACACCCTGGGCCGACAGCTCAACCTGCCGCCGTCGTACCTGCTGATCCACCGGGTGACGCTGAGCACCATCGGGGTACTCAGCCAGCTCGACGCCCGCGCGCCGCTGCGCGCCGAGCTGCTGGAGTGGCTCCCGGGCTTCGCCGCAGACGTGGACTGGGACGGGGATCAGGACGAGACTCCGGCCGTGGACTGGGCCGAGGTCTGAACAGCGGGGTCTGAACAGCGGGGTCTGAACAGCGGGGTCTGAACAGCGGGGTCAGGAGCGGGGTCTGAACAGCCCGCAGGCCCGGGCGGGATGTCCGCTCCGGGCCTGCCGTTTGAATGTCTGAACTGACGATCTGTCTGTTGTCCGCTGCTACCGCACTGTTACAGCATCACGACGCCGGCCAGGGCCCGGCGGGCCTTGAGCGAGGCGCGCTCGGCGCGGCGCCTGAGCCACAACGCACGCGCCAGCCGTTCGTGCTCGGCCTCCTGCAGGCGCTCTTGGAGATGGACACGGGCCAGGGCTTCGGGCATGAGTTGCATGTGGAGACTCCGGTTCGGGGTGAGTTCGTGGACGGCGCTGCGCGCCTCGTCGATCGGCTGGGTGAGGGTCTGGGACATTGCTGCCTGCTTGTCGGACGTCGGATCGGTGGACGGGTTGCGGGTGGGCCGGATCGCCCGGTCACTGCGCGCGGTGGCCTCTCGGACCGACCTGCGCAGGGTGTTCGCTGAGCTGACGCGGGGGTTCACGCGACGACCTCGCTCTTGCGCGGACGGCCCCGGGGCCGCTTCCGGGCCACGACGACACCCTGGACGAACAGCTCGCCGCCCCAGACGCCCCACGGCTCCCGACGCTCCAGCGCGCCCTGCAGGCAGGCCGCCTTGACCGGGCAGGTCGCGCAGAGGCTCTTCGCGTACTCGACGTCGGCGGGGGTCTCCGCGAAGAAGACCTCGGGGTCGAGGGAGCGACACGGGATGGGGGCACCGAGTGTCTCGGCGTCGTCGAACGCGGTGATCTGCATGAGTGATACCTCCGGGGGGTGGGCCAGGCCGAGGGGTGGGACGTACTGGGCGGGCGGGGCGGGCGGGGTGATGACGGGTGACACGTCGACTCCTTGGTGTGCTCTGGCGTGGCGGAGGTGGTGGGACGAAAGGCTGGGGCAAACAGAAGGGCCGCGGATCCCGAGTGGGATTCCGCGGCCCTGGATGCCGACCTGATTCAGGATCAGGTTCGTTCTTTCCAGGGTCCAGGCCCGCGGAAGGCCCACATCGTGTGCTGCTGCTCGGACTGCTGCTTTGCCGACCGGTGGTTTCCGGCACCCGCTGCATACACATGGCCGTCTTCGACGGCTGCTGCTGCTACGGATGCCGACATCGGTCGCTCATCGCGGATCGCACCAAGACCATTGCCAAGACCGTTGCCGACCAGCGGCAGATCACTGCCGCCGCCGAGAACTGCGTCCAGACCGGCGCCGAAGCCAAAGCCGGCGGCAAAGCCGAACTCAGGCAGGGACACAGCGGACTTCAGGGACACAGCGGGCATGCCGAGGCAGGCGGCGGCCGTGATCGTCAGGCCAGTCGTTTTGATCATGGTCGTAGTCACAATGTCCGCCTCCTTTCGGCGTGCTCGGGACTCGGCGGGCCGGGTCCTTCGGATGGGCAGGGTCTCAAGCGGTGGTACTGGTCGAGCGGTGGTACTGGTCGAGCGGTGGTGCAGGTGAGGCGCAGAACAGTGCCCGCGCCGGAAGTGACCCGGCTGGGCCGACGATCTCGTCTCCTTGACCGTCTCCGGCACGCTAGTGCGCTCCGGACCGCCGACGCAAACTATTTTCCGAGCGAGTTCTGATCGGGGTCACTCTCGTCCCAGAGGTCCGAGATGTCCCCCGGCTGTGGGCCCGACGAGCCCGCACCAGACAACGACAGCACGGCCGCCCCGTACTTGTCCAGCTTCGCCCGGCTCACTCCGGCGATTCGGGACAGGTCTGTGACCGAGCCCGGGGCGTCCTCGGCGATGGCGGCCAGGGTGGCGTCGGTGAAGACGCAGTAGTCGGGCAGCCCCTGCTCCTTGGCCTGGATCGCGCGCCAGTGGAGCAGCCGTTCGTACAGCCCCTCGTCCCGGTCCGAGGGGCAGCTGTCGCAGCGGCGCAGCTTGCGCTCGACCGCCGCGGTCAGCACCCGGCCGCAGACCCGGCAGGTCAGCGGCGTCCGGTTGCGGCGCACCGCGGCGGGCCCGGCCGGGCCGGCGCCCGGCGCCCGGCCGGAGCCGGTCACCGAACCGGCGCCCGCGAAGCCCGCGGAGAACCCCCCGCCGCCCCGCGCCGCCCGCGGCCCGGAGGAGCCCGGCCGCAGCCCGTCCAGGAAACGTGAGGGCTGGCGGTTCGCCCGGCCGCCGGGGGAGCGCGCCAGCGCCCAGGACAGACCGAGGTGCGCCCGCGCGCGGGTGACACCGACGTAGAGCAGTCGGCGCTCCTCCTCGACCTGTTCGTCGGTCTTGGCGTAGGTGATCGGCATCATCCCCTCGGTGAGGCCGACCAGGAACACCGCGTCCCACTCCAGGCCCTTGGCCGAGTGCAGCGAGGCGAGGGTGACCCCCTCGACGGCGGGGGCGTGCTGCGCCGCCGCCCGAGCGTCGAGCTCGGCGACATAGGCGGCCAGGTCGGCCGGCAGCCCGGCGGCATGGCGTCCGGCCTCGAACTCCTCCGCCAGCCGGACCAGGGCGGCCAGCGACTCCCAGCGCTCGCGGACCGCGCCGGAGCCGGCCGGGGGCGCCAGGGTGAAGCCCCGGGTCGAGAGCACCGCGCGGACCTGCTCGGCCAGGGTCTCCTGGACGCCGTCGAGCAGCGGATCGCTGCCCGCCCGCGCCGCGCCGCGCAGCAGCATCCCGGCCTCGCGGATCTCCGGGCGCTCGAAGAAGCGCTCGGCCCCGCGCAGCTGGTAGGCGATCCCGAGGTCGGCCAGCGCCTGCTCGTAGACGGCGGACTGGCCGTTGATCCGGAACAGCACCGCGATCTCGCTCGCCCGTACCCCGGACTCCAGCAGCGCGGCGATCCGCTTGGCGGTGCCTTCGGCCTCGCCCGGCTCGTCCTGGTACTCGGTGTAGGACGGGTCGGGGCCGGCCCCGCGCTGCGAGACCAGCTCCAGCCGGTTGTCGGCGGCCCGGCCGCGCGCCTGCGCCAGCAGCCCGTTGGCCAGGTGCACCACCTGCGGGGTGGAGCGGTAGTCGCGGACCAGCTTCACCACCGTGGCGTCCGGGTGCTTCAACCGGAAGTCCAGCAGGTAGGCGGGGGTCGCCCCGGTGAACGAGTAGATGGTCTGGCTGGCGTCGCCGACCACGCAGAGACTGGAGCGCGGGCCCAGCCAGAGGTCGAGCAGCCGCTGCTGGAGCGGCGAGACGTCCTGGTACTCGTCCACCACGAAGTGCTGGTACTGCGCCCGGACCTGCTCGGCGGCCTCGGCCCGGTCCTCCAGCACCGCGACCGCCAGCAGCAGCACGTCCTCGAAGTCGATCACCCCCCGGTCCCGCTTGAGCTCCTCGTAGGCCTTGTAGACCTGGCGGATCTCGGCCGGGTCGCGCGGGGCGTCGCGACCGGCCCGGCGGACCGCGGCCGGGTAGTCCTCGGGGACGGTCTGGGTGACCTTGGCCCATTCGATCTCGCCGGTGAGGTCGCGCAGCTCGGAGCGGTCCACCCGCAGCCGGCTGCGGGCGGCGGCCTCGGCGACCAACTGCACCTTGCGCTCCACCAGCCGGGGCAGCTCTCCGCCGACCACCCGCGGCCAGAAGAACTGGAGCTGCCGCAGCGCGGCCGAGTGGAAGGTCCGGGCCTGGACCCCCTCCGCCCCCAGCTCGCGCAGCCGCCCGCGCATCTCGCCGGCCGCGCGGGCGGTGAAGGTCACCGCGAGGACCCGCTGCGGCTGCATCACGCCGCTGCGCACCCCATAGGCGATCCGGTGGGTGATGGCGCGGGTCTTCCCGGTGCCGGCCCCCGCGAGGACGCAGACGGGCCCCTCCAGGGCCGTCGCGACGGCCCGCTGCTCCGGGTCGAGCCCGGCCAGCACCGCGTCGGCGTCCAGCGGCCGGCCCCCGCCACGCGGGATGCCGCCGAGGAGGGCGCCGCCGCGGACGTCACTGGGGAGGGGCTGTGCGCCCGGGAGCTCAACCTGCATGCGCCCATCCTCTCAAGCCCGGCGGGCAACCGGCCCGGGGTTGTCCACAGGTCCGGTGTGCTGGTCCGACCAGATGCCCGCCGTCCCGGGCCCGGCCCGGCCCGCGCGCCTGCCGCCGGCCGACCCCGGCCAGCCCCAGGCCGCCCCGCTCGTTGGAATGTTCGCGAGTTCCCGTATGTTCCATGGGTGCCCGGCCCCTGCCCCGGAGAGCCGTCCGTACACACGACGAAGGAGCTTCGATGCCCGCCACGATCACCATGTACAGCACCACCTGGTGCGGTTACTGCCGTCGGCTGAAGACCCAGCTCGACCGCGAGGGCATCGGCTACACCGAGGTCAACATCGAGGAGGACCCGGCGTCGGCGGACTTCGTGGAGAAGGTCAACGGCGGCAACCAGGTCGTGCCGACGGTGCTCTTCCCGGACGGCTCGGCGCTGACCAACCCCTCGCTGGCCCAGGTCAAGGCCAAGCTCGCGAGCTGAGTGCTGGATCCAGCAGCCCGGTGCCCCTCCGCCGCCACGGCGTGGAGGGGCACCGTCACGTCCGGGCGCTCGCCGTGCCCGGGCGCTCGCCACGTCCGGTCACTCGCCGTGTCCGGTCACTCGCCGTGTCCCGGTCACTCGCCCGGGCGCTCGCCGAGGGCGTAGACCAGCCGGTTCCGGTCGGCGCAGTACCGGGTCTCGGAGACCCGGACCGGTCCGGCCGCGGTGAAGCCGGTGCGGAGCTGGACCAGCAGCGGGACGCCGGGCCCGGCCTGGAACCACTGGGCCTCCTCCGGATTGGGCATCCGTGCGGCCAGTTCGTCGACGCAGCCGATCTCGACATGGCCGGCCTCGCCGAGGGCGACCTCGTCCCCGCCGGCCACCGGGTCGGGGTCCATCAGGGCCGTGCCGGCGGCCAGGCCGACCGGGTAGTGGCTCTCCTCGATGGACCAGGGCTCGCCGTCCATGTGCCGCAGCACCCGGCGCAGCACGACCGCCTCACCGGCCTTGATCCGCAGCCGATCGGTGATGTCGGTGGTCGCTCGTACGATCAGCATCTGGAAGTCGGCCGTCAATTTCCGACCGGCCCGCTCGGCCTCTTCCGCATATGCCGCGGAGGGGGTGGTCAGCGGGGTTCGCCTGCCGGGAACGGAAGGTGATCTGTAAGCATGGTGATCGAGAACCGGATGATCCTTGAGATAGGTTCCTTTTCCCTGGACACGAATCAGCAGACCCTCGTTGACCAGGACATCAACAGCCAGTCGGACAGTATTACGAGCTACCCCGTACTGACTTTCCAGTTCGCTTTCGACCGGCAGGGACTCACCGCTCTGCCACTCTCCAGCCATGATCCGACGGCGCAGATCTGCGGCCAAGCGCTGGTATTTGGGAGCCTGTCCGGGGCCACGGGAAATGTTCACTCAGCGAATGTAGCCATTCGGCTTGCGCCCCACCCGAGAAACCAGCCAACATAAGTCAAGATTGGGGCAATCCCAACTATTCCAACCACTTGCAATCAGGAGCCACCTATGCACCGGATGGAGCAGTGACATCGGGGGGAAGACCTCCGGGGCACCAGCCGTGCAGCACCCACCAGCCACCTCGCAAACCGGAGCAGCCACGATGAATCACCGGAGAGCCTGGGCCGCGATCGCCTCCTTCCCGCCCAACCCCGAGAACGTCGCGCACGCCCGTCGGATCACCAGGACCGCGCTGGCCGCCTGGGGTGTCCAGGAGCTGGCCGACAGCGCGGAGATGCTGGTCTCCGAGCTCGTCACCAACGCCCTGCGGTACGGGCGCGGGCCGGTCGATCTGACAATCGCGCTGGCCGGGGGCAGTCTGCGGATCGCCGTCGCCGACGAGGGACCGGCGATGCCGGTGCCGCGCGAAGCCGGGGACGACGCCCAGAACGGGCGCGGCCTGATGATCGTCGAGATGCTCGCCGACAGCTGGGAGGTCACCGTCCGGCTGACCGGCAAGACGGTGAGCTGCGTGCTGGCCCTGGAGCCCGCCCAGGCCGCCGCGGTGGCCGCGCGCGCGGCCACCGGGACCGCTCCGGCGCTGGAGCAGGCGCTCGCCGCCGTCGTCGGCGCCGGGGCGGAAACGGCCGTAGGACGGCGGCCCCGTGTCCGCCCTTCGGGTGAACACGGGGCACGAGGCAACTAGGGGGCGTGCGGACAGGGCACGCACTACCAGCGCGCGGCCTCCGGCAGCGGCCCGCCGTACCAGATCTCCACCAGCCTGCGGGCGATGGAGATCCCGGAGGGCGGCAGCACCGAGCCGTCCGCCATCCCTGCCCGCAGCTCCTCGCGGCTGAACCAACCGGCCTCGGAGAGTTCCTCGCCGTCGACGGCGATCTCGGCGCCGCCGTCGCGCTCGTCCGCGCGCGCCAGGAAGCCGAGCATCAGGCTGGCCGGGAACGGCCAGGGCTGGCTGGCGACATAGGTCACCGAGCCGAGGTCGACCCGGACCCCGGCCTCCTCGGCCACCTCACGGGCCACCGCCTGCTCCAACGACTCCCCCGGCTCCACGAAGCCGGCCAGGGTCGAGTAGCGGCCCTCGGGCCACAGGGCCTGGCGCCCCAGCAGCGCCCGGTCCTGGCCGTCGGTGACCAGCATGATCACGGCGGCGTCGGTGCGCGGGTAGTGCTCGTGCGCGCAGGAGGTGCAGCGGCGCACGTGCCCGGCGGCGGCCGGACCCGTGGCGTGGCCGCAGCGCGAGCAGAAGCGGTGCGAGTGGTGCCAGTTCTGCAGCGCCACGGCGTGCACCAGCAGTCCCGAGTCGCGGTCGCCCAGGGTCCCGCCGACCTCGCGCAGCCCGGCCGGCCGGGCATCGCCGTCCAGCCGCCCGGGGAGGCTGTCCACGGACACGGCGAAGTAGGAGACCCCGTCCTGGTCGGTGCCCAGGAAGTAGCGCTCCCCTCCGTCCGGGGCCTCGAACGAGGGCAGCAGCACCAGCTCGCTGCCGTCGGCGGTGTCCTCGACGAAGGCCTGGCCCTCGGCGACCACCAGCACCCGGGTGTCGGGGTGGCTCCAGGCGGCGGCGAGCCACGGCTCGTCGAGCCGGTGCTCGGCGGCACGGTCCACGCCCGCGCGGGCGAGGGCGAGCGCCGGGCGGGCTGCCTCGGCCGGTGCCTCCGTCACGGTCTGGTCCTTTGGCTGCACCATCACGTACCTGTCTCCCCCATCATCGGAACCATGTCTTGCTGCTCACGGACTGCTCGCGGAATCGCTGCGGCACGGCCCGGTCACCGGGCCGCGCTGTCCCAGCTGCCGGCCAGGTCCGTCCACAGGTACGCGGCCGTCTCCACGCCCTTGGCCAGCAGGTCCAGCTCGACCCTCTCGCCGATCGAGTGCCAGCCGTCCGAGGGGACCGAGATCCCCAGGAAGAGCACCGGGGCGCCGAGGACGTCCTGGAGGTCGGCCGCGGGCCCGGAGCCGCCCTCACGGGTGAACAGGATCTTCTGCTCGAACGCCCGGCCCATGGAGCGGGCCAGCGACTGCAGCGCCGGGTGGTCCAGCGGGGTCAGGCAGGGCCGGGTCGCCCCGGGGAAGACGATCTCGTGCCGGATACCGGCCGGGAGCTGCTCCGCGACCCAGGCCGCGACCGACTGCCGGACCTTCTCCACGTCCTGCCCGGCGACCAGCCGGAAGGTCAGCTTGAGATGCGCGTCGGCCGGGACGATGGTCTTGCCGCCCGGCCCGGTGTAGCCGCCCCAGATCCCGTTGACCTCGGCGGTCGGCCGGGCCCAGATCCGCTCCAGGGTGCTGAAGCCCTCCTCGCCCAGGGTCGCCCGGGACTTGGCCACGGACAGCCACTCGGCCTCGTCGAAGGGCAGTTCGGCGAAGAGCTCGCGCTCCTGCGC
Organism: uncultured Actinomycetota bacterium; assembly: GCA_963743515.1. Lineage (GTDB taxonomy): Bacteria > Actinomycetota > Actinomycetes > Streptomycetales > Streptomycetaceae > Streptacidiphilus. Next base: position 65,137 of record CAVUQN010000012.1, on the reverse strand, counting down.
GGTCAGCTCGACCACGCCCTCGTAGAAGCCGGGGACGGCGACCCGCCGCTCCGGGGTGTGCAGTCCGGCGACCAGTCGCGCCGCCTCGGTCGCCGGGTTGGGCACCGCGCCGCCGAAGGAGCCCGAGTGGATGTCCTGCGAGGGGCCGTAGAGGTCGATCTGGCACTCCAGCATGCCGCGCATGCCGGTGCAGACCGTGGGAGTGGACTCGGACCACATGCCGGTGTCGGAGATGATCACGACATCGGCGGCCAGCCGCTCGGCGTGGGAGCGGATCAGCGCGCCGAAGTTCGGCGAACCCGACTCCTCCTCACCCTCGACCAGCAGCTTCAGGTTGACGGCCGGCGCGGTCCGCCCGGTCGCCGCGAGGTGCGCCCGCAACCCCAGGGTGTGGAAGAAGACCTGGCCCTTGTCGTCCGCCGCGCCCCGTCCGTACATCCGGCCGTCGGCGACCACCGGGTCGAAGGGGTCGTTGGCCCAGCCGTCCTCACGGGCGGCCGGCTGGACGTCGTGGTGCCCGTACACCAGGACGGTGGGCGCGGAAGCATCGCCGGAGGGCCACTCCGCGAAGACGGCAGGCAGGCCGCCGTTCTCCGTCTCCCAGACCTCGGCGACCGGGAAGCCGGTCGCCCTCAGCTTGTCGGCCAGCCACTCTGCGGAGCGGCGCACCTCGCCCGCGCGGGCCGGGTCGGCCGACACCGAGGGGATGCGCAGCCAGGCGGCCAGGTCGTCGAGGAAGGCGGGGGTGTGCTCCGCGATGAATTCGCGGACCACGTTGTCCGGGGAAGTCGTCATGGGACGACTCTAGTTCGGTTGCCGACCGCCCCGACCCCGGCCCCACCTGGCAAGGGCGGGCGGGGACGGGGCGGGACGGCGCCGGGGCCGGGGCAGTGCCAGGTCAGCCGAGCCGACGGGTGAGCAGCATCCGGGAGCGGGTGGCGCCGGCCGCCAGCAGCCAGGCCAGCAGCGGCAGCCCGACCACCAGCTCCAGCAGCGTCGACCAGGGCACCGTCAGCGCCCCGGAGAGCACGCCGTCGATCGTGCCGCTGGACGAGTCGTAGAAGACGGACTGGTTCGAACTCACCTCCTGCCACAGCGCCGCCGCCGGGACCATCCCGGCCACCACGCCCAGCAGCGCCCCCATGGCGGCGATCACCGCGCACTGGAAGCCGGAGAGGGTTCGCCTGATCCTGGCGGCCGCGCCGACCGCCGCCAGGGTGGCCAGGTCGGCCTGGGAGTCGGCGGCGGCGAGACCGGTGGCGATGCCGGCGGCGGCGACGGCCACGACCGAGGCCGCGATCACCAGGCCGGCCGCGATGGCCCCGTTGTGCGCCTGGAAGCCGCGCTCGACGGAGAGCTGCGCCTGGGAGACCTCGCCGACGGCGGCGGCGGCCCGCTGCTGCTCGACCTGGGTCACCGGCTGCTTCGGCAGCCAGACCGAGGCCAGCGGGGCGGTCTTCAGCCCGGCCAGGTCGGCGGCCGAGGCCGGGACCAGCGCGCTGAGCGTTGCGGGGTGGACGTTGATCACGGTGGCCGGCAGCGAGACGGTGCGGATGGTCGGCTTTCCGTTGCCGTCCGGCGGATAGCGCAGCATCTGCAGGGTCACCCGGCCGTCGACGACATAGCGGGCGTCGGTGACCAGCACGCTGCCCCGGTCCAGGGCGGCGACGGCGGCCGGGTCGTCGATGCCGAGCACGTTGGGCAGCGCGGTCGCGTCACCCACGACGACGGACGCGCCGATCGAGTCGACCAGGTCCCGGCCCGCGTTCACCGCCGCTTGGCAGCGCGGATCGGCACGCGCCGCCTGCTGGACCTCGGCTGGGGTCAGCCCGTCCATGCCGGGCCCGGCGGTGGCGAAGGCCGGGCAGACCTCGTTGGCGGGCAGCTGCAGCGACACATTGCCGCAGGTGTCCTCCGTTCCGGTGACGCAGCCGGGCCCGAAGAGCAGGGTGGACAGGTCCGCGCGCGGTCCGGGGTCGGGGATGCTGTTCTGCACGGCCGCCCGGGCCTGGCCCAGGTGCTTGCCGGCGGGGTCGCCGTACTGGTCGGCCGAGAGCGTCACCGCGCCGCCGGCGGTCCGGGCGCTGTACGCCTGCCGCTGCTGCGCGTCGGTGCTGCTCTGGAAGACCAGCACCGCGACCGCGCCAGCCACGGCGGCCATGACGGCGGCGACGGCGGGGGCGGTGCGGCCCCGGTTGCGGGTGGCGTCGCGCAGCGCGAGCCGGGGGCCGAGCGGCAGCCTGCCGCTGAGCCGGCCGAACTGGCCGACCAGGAAGGGGGTGCAGGCCACCACGCCGAGCTCGGCCAGCGCCGAGCCGCCGAAGACGGGCAGGAACCCGCCGCCGGTCGTGCTCGTGCCGAGCAGGGCCAGCGCCGCTCCCCCGGCCAGGGCGAGGACGCCGAGCAGGGTGAGCACCTTCGGCGGTGCCTTGACGGTGCCCCTACCGGTCAGCGAGGCGACCACGTCCTGCCTGGACGCCTGGACGGCCGGGACGACCGCCGCGAGCAGGCCGGTGACCAGGCCCACCAGCACGATGCCGAGCAGGTCGAGCGGTTCGAGCGTCAGGCTGCCGAAGCGGACCCCGGCCTTGGCCTCCAACCAGCCCCGGCCGAGGGCCACGGCCGCCGAGCCGAGGACGATGCCGCAGACCGCACCCATCGTGCCGAGCACAATGCCGCCGCCGAGGACGACGGAGCGGGTGTGCGCCCGGTTGCCGCCCCCGGCCGCGAGCAGGCCCAACTGCCGGCGGGACCGGCGGGCGCCGACCGCGAAGGCCGGGCCGGCCAGCAGCACGATCTCCAGCAGCGCCATGCCGACGACCGTGCCCAGGACGGTGAGGGCGGTCTTGTCACCGCTGAGCCCCACGGGCTGGCGCTGGTGCGCGCTGTAGGGGACGTCGCGGGCGGGCGGCGGGTCGGCGAGCACCGCGCGGGAGGCGACGGTGACACCGTACTGATTGGCCTTCAGCACATCGTTCCAGCTGAACGCGGACTGCCCGGGGAGGCTGACCAGCCAGGTCTGGCCGAGCGTGAAGCCGCCTCCGGGGTTGCCGGCCTTGGCGTCGGCGGCGTTGATCCCCGTCATCAACGAGGCCAGGTCGTCCGGCCTGAGCACCAGTTCGTCGTCGCCGAGGCTGTTCGGGAACTCGACCGCGGCGGTGATGGTGAGCGGCTGGTCGGAGTTGGCCAGGGTGGTGGTCCGGCCGATGCTCAGGCCGGTGTCCTTGAGGAAGACGGTGCTCACGGCGACCTGGAACGGGGCCTTCGGCAGGGTGCCCTGTCGCAGCGTCACCATGCCCCGGGTCAGCGGGTCGCCCAGGTCGATGCCGTTGACCGAGACGGTGGTCCGACCGTACGCGGTGCTGGTGGCCAGGTAGTTGTCGATCGAGACCGGTTGCACCGTCGCCCCGGCCGGCAGCGCCTGCGCCAGCAGCCGGGCGGTCGGCTCCTGGGCGAGCACGGTCCGGCTGACCCCGCCGACGCTGCTGCCGGCCTGCTTGGCCGGGACGTTGTCGGAGCCGTTGCCCGGGTCCACGGCCTGCTCGACCGCCTGTCCCGGCTGGATCGAGGTGATGAACGCCTGGGCCTGTCCCATCCGGCGGTCGGCGCTCTCCTGCGCGGTCAGCTGCGAGCTGCGGTAGGTCACGTCGGCGGCGCTCACCCCGAGGATCGGGACCGCGATCATGGCGATGACCAGGGCGCTGCGCCCCTTGGCGCGGAGGGCGTCGCGGCGGGCGATGCGGAGCGCGACCCGCCAGGCGGCGAGCTTCACAGCGTCCCCGTCCCGTCCCCGGCACCGCTGCGGCCACCGGTGATGCCGGTGAGCAGGGTCTCGGCGGCGAGCGGCGCGGACTCGTCGACGAGCCTGCCGTCGCGGAGGAAGACCACCCGGTCCGCCCAGGCGGCATGCCGGGCCTCGTGGGTGACCATGACGGCGGCCGCGCCGGCGTCGCAGCGGCCGCGCAGCACCGCGAGCACGGACTCGCCGGTGGTGGAGTCGAGGGCGCCGGTGGGCTCGTCGGCGAGGACCAGGCGGCGGTCGCCGATCAGGGCGCGGGCGATGGCCACTCGCTGCTGCTGACCGCCGGACATCTCGTCGGGGAAGCGGTCGGCGAGGTCGGCGATGCCGATCTCGGCCAGCGCCGCGAGGGCCTCCTTGCGGGCCTTGCGTCCTGACAGCCCGTCGAGCTCCCGCGGCAGCGAGACGTTCTCGGCGGCGGTGAGTGCGGGTATCAGGTTGAAGTCCTGGAAGACGTAGCCGATCGCCCGGCGCCGGACTGCGGCCAGGGCCTTGCGGGACAGCGCGCCCAGCTCCTGGCCCTCCACCAGCACCTGCCCGGAGCTGGCGCTGTCGAGGCCGCCGGCCAGGGTCAGCAGGGTGGACTTGCCGGAGCCGCTGGGGCCCATCACCGCGACGAACTCCCCGGGGTGCACCGCGAGGTCGACCGTGCGCAGGGCGTGGACCTCGGCCGCGCCCTGGCCGTGGACGCGGGAGACGGACTGCAGCCGCAGCACCGCGCCTCCCGGCTCACCTGGTTGAGCGGTCATCGGCTGAGTGGTCATCACCTGCGGGCTCCCTTCTTGGTGGCGGCCGGCTCGGACAGCGGCGTCCGGGCCGGCCGGTCGGCGGCGCGCGCGGCCGGTCCGGCGGCGGCGCGCTCGGCGGCACGCTCGGCATGGCGGACCAGCCGGGTCTCGCAGTGGTCCAGCCAGCGCACCTCGGCCTCGGCCTGGAAGATCAGCTGGTCCAGCACCAGCAGCCAGGCCAGGTCGTGACTCTCCGTGTCCTGGTCGGCTGCGGCGGCGCTCTCCTCGGCGGCGAGCGCCCTGGCCTTGAGCCGGGTGTAGTCCTGCAGCGCGCGGATGGTGTGGGCCCGCTGCGCCTGGGCCACGGCAGCGACGTCGACGCCGGGAACAGTGACCGCCATCGCCAGCTTTATGGCCAGTTCGTCGCGCGGCGGGTTGTCCCGGCGGACCGGGCTGCCGAACCAGACCCGCAGCTCCTCGCGTCCCTGATCAGTGACGGCGTAGAAGACATGACCCTCGGGGTCCTCGCCGGCCGGTTGGACCAGGCCGTCCCGTTCGAGGCGACCGAGGGTGGTGTAGACCTGGCCGACGTTCAGCGGCCAGGTGGAGCCGGTGCGGCTCTCGAACTCGGATTTGAGCTGGTAACCGTAGCGCGGACCCTCGTCGAGCAGCGCCAGCAGACCGTGACGGATGGACATACCGAGTATGTATACCCGGTATGCAAAGCGGATTCAAGCACGATCCGTCACCGGCAGGTCCTCCGGACGCACTATGTTCGGGACGTGAGCCAGCTGCGCATCGCGACCTTCAACCTGCTGCACGGACAGGCCCTCGGCCCGGACGGCAGACCGCTCCCCGACCCTGCCGACGGGGGTGGAACCGACCCCTCCGCCCCACTCGCCGAGGCCATCGCCGCGCTCGACGCGGACGTCCTCGCGCTCCAGGAGGTCGACCGCCACCAGCAGCGCTCCGGCCACGCGGACCAGGCGGCCGTCGCGGCCAAGGCCATGGGCGCGGCCGACTGGCGCTTCGCCGCCGCCCTGCACGGCCGACCGGCGCCGGTCTCCGGCTGGGTCCCCGACCCCGGCGGCAGCGGCCTCCAGGTCTACGGCCCGGACGAGGTCGGCATCGGCACCGACCGCCCCGCCTACGGCACCGCGCTGCTCACCCGGCTGCCGGTCGAGCACTGGCGGGCCCGGCGCTTCGCCCCCGCGCCCTTCGGGCTGCCGCTGCGGGTCGCCGGGCGGCGCGGACTGACCCCCGTGCCGGACGAGCCGCGCGCGGCGGTCGCCGCCGTGCTGCTCGGACCGGTCGGGCCCTTCACCGTGGTTGCGGCGCACCTGTCCTTCGTCCCGGGCTGGAACATGGGGCAGTTGGCCGGGATCCGCCGCTGGATCGCCGACCTGCCCGCGCCGTACCTGCTGCTCGGCGACTTCAACCTGGTCGGCCCGGTGCCGCGGACCGTCCTCGGCGGCGCGGCCATGGTGGACGGCCTCGGACGGCGGCCCGGCCTGCCCCGGCAGCCCCGGGAGACGCGCCAGCCCCGGGACGCGCGGGAGCCCCGGCGGCTGCGCCGGCGGCCGCCGCGCCGCGCCTATCTGCGGGGCTGGCGGGACCTGGCCCGGACGCCCACCTACCCGGCGCACCGCCCGGCCGTGCAGTTCGACCACGTGCTGTCCGTCGGCATCCCGCGCACCGCGGTCCGCAGCACCGGCACCCCGGCGGTCGGGGTGTCCGACCACCGTCCGCTGGTGGTCGAGCTGAAGCTCTGAGCCGCGCGGCCCGGTCCAGCCCCCGGCTCAGCGCACCTCCTCGCCGGCACCGCGCCGGGGGCGGCCGACCTTCTGCAGTGACAGCCTGGTCGAAGCCGTCAGCAGCGGGTTCGGCTCGTACTGGAGCAGCAGCATCGCCGCGTCGTCGCCGACCTGGCGCCCGGCGTGGCGGCGGACGTCGTCGTGGACCCGTTCCAGCACCTCGGCCGGGTCGACGCCGGCCGCGCAGTGGGCCAGCCGGTCGGCGAGCGGGTAGAAGACCCCGCCGTCGTCCCTGGCCTCGACCACGCCGTCGGTGTAGAGGAGCAGCCGGTCGCCCTCCTCGAAAAGCACGCTGAGGACCGGCGGGCAGACCTCGGCGGGCTCCAGCACGCCGAGCGGCGGCACGTAGTACTCGGGTTCGAGCAGCAGCGCCTGCTCCCCGCCGCGCAGCAGCATCGGGGCCGGGTGCCCGCAGTTGACGCTCTCGACCGTCCCGTCCGGGCGGACGCAGACCAGGATCAGGGTGACGAACTCCTCGCCCATGCCCTCGTGGTCGCTCTCCCGCAGGGTCCGGTCGAGGCTGTGCGCCAGCCAGCCCGCGACCCGGTCCAGCGCGGGCTCCTGGTGCGCCGCCTCGCGGAAGGCGCCGAGCACCGCCGCCGCGGTCTCCACCGCACCGAGCCCCTTGCCCCGGACGTCGCCGATCACCGCGCGGACACCGTAGCGGGTCTGCACCACCTCGTAGAGGTCGCCGCCGATGCTCGCGTGGGCGGCGGCCGCGGCATAGTGGACGGCGGCCCGGACCGGGCCGATCCGGTCGGGGAGCGGGCGCAGCAGGATCCGCTGGGCCACCTCGGAGACCAGCCGGGCGTCGGCGAGCTCCTGCTCCTGGCGGTTGCGCAGCAGCACGCTGGCGGCGCCGATCAGCGCGATCAGGACGATGGCGAAGATGCTGGCCGCGTGCACCGACTGGGTGAGGGTGTGGTCGTATCCGGCCAGCCCGAAGGCGACGGCGGCGGTGACCGCGCCGACCAGGATCGGGTACCAGGTGCGGTCGCTGACGACGGCGGCGAGGGCCGGTCCCACGGTGAGGGCGGGTTCGAAGGTGACCGTGGAGCTGTGGCTGACACCGTCCAGAGCCACGATGAGGACGATCCCTATGAAAGGGAGCACCAATATCGCTCGGTTCCAGCTGGTGCGGCGAGGAAACCTGGCGGCGGGACTCAACGTCGTTTCTCCTGCGGGCGCTGTGCTACGGCGATAGGAAGAAGACAGGCAGAGCGTGAGGTGCTGCTGAGGGCCGGGGGCGGCACGATTCCAATGCCGACCACTTCTCGTTCAAAATGGGACCGATGTTGACTGGTTGGTTCCAATACATTAGGCGTGAAAAGGACAGGCTGCACAGTCCTTTCACGAAATTCCCGTGCCGTCCCCACCTATTTGCCACCCGTATGGAGTACCGGCCGCCTCCTGGTCGGGCGTCCCGGCCAGCAGCCGCTCCAACCCTTCCCGGCCCGGCAGCGGCTCCGGACGGACCACCCGGCCGGTCCGCACATAGAGGAACGCCGCCGAGACCTGCTCCGGCGGCACGCCCCGCAGCTCCGCCCAGGCCAGCCGGTAGACGGCGAGCTGCAGCGGGTCGGCCGTCTCGTTCCGGTTGGTCTTCCAGTCCACCACCTCGTAGCGGTCCGCACCGGTCCGGTAGACCGCGTCGATCCGGCCCCGCACCACTCGCCCCGCCAGCAGCAGCTGGAACGGCGCCTCCACCCGGTACGGGGTGAGCGAGGCGTAGGGAGTGCGCAGGAAGGCCTCCTTCAGCCGGGCCAGATCGTGCTCGTCCTCGATCCACTCGTCGTCGGCGCCGGGCAGGGCGTCCGCTCCGAGCAGCATCAGCGGTTCGAAGCGGGACTCCACCCAGGCGTGGAAGCGGGTGCCGCGACGGGCGGCCGGCTGCGGCGGACGCGGCATCGGCCGCGCCAGCTCGCGGGCGAAGCCGTCCGGGTCCTCGGCCAGCCGCAGCAGCTGCGAGGCCGAGAGCGCGGCCGGCAGCGGGACGTCCCGGCGGCCGGCCCGGGCGCGCAGCAGCTCGCCGGAGAGCGCCTCCAGATCACGGTCCCAGGAGGCGGTCAGCCGCTGCTCCTCCGGCAGCAGCCGGGACTCGTCGGCCGCCGCGGGCGAACCGCCGTCGGCCGCCGCCCGCAGCCCGGCCAGCACCCGCAGCCCGGCCTCCCGGCGGGCCGCCTGGGCTTCCGGATCCAGTGGCAGCGGCCAGGGGTGCTCGGCGTCGCGGACCAGCGAGGGGTTCTCCGCGCCCTCGGCCGGCGGCTCGGCCCAGACCTCGATCTCGCCGCCGGTGCCGCCCTCGCAGTAGTCCTTGAGCTGCTCCAGGAAGGGCGAGGGGCCCCGGGGCTTCTTCTGCGAGGGGCCCCACCAGTGGCCCGAGGCCAACAGCAGCGAGCGCGGCCTGGTGAAGGCGACATAGCCGAGGCGCAGCTCCTCGACCGCCGCGTGCTCCTTCATCTCGAGCGTGAACGCCTTCATCCCGGCACTGGTCCAGGGCGGGGTACCGGGCAGGGTGGGGCCGTCGCCGCGCAGGTCGTGCGGCAGCACCTCGGGGCGGCCGGTCCAGCGCTCGCGCCCCTTCTCGCTCGGGAACGCCCCCTTCACCAGCCCGGGTACGGCGACGACGTCCCACTCCAGGCCCTTGGACTTGTGCACAGTGAGCACCTTCACCGTGTCGTCGCCCCCCGGGAGGGTGTTGTCCAGGCCCCGGTCGAACTCCTGCGCGGCCCGGAGGAAGCCCAGGAAGGCGGCGAGCGAGGGGTCACCGTCCAGGTCGGCGAAGCCGGCCGCGGTGTCCAGGAAGGCGTTCAGGGTCTCCCGGCGGCGGGCGGCCAGGGCGTGCGGCGAGGCCGCCAGCTCGACCTCCAGGCCGGTGACCGCGAGCACCCGGTGCAGCACGTCCATCAGCGGCTCGGCCAGGGCCCGGCGCAGCTCGCGGATCTCGGCGGCGAACCGGGCGAACCGGGCCCGGGCCTCGTCCGAGACCGGCAGCTCCGCGCCCTTGTCGTCCGGGTGCAGGAAGGACTCCAGCGCGTCCGCGAGCGAGACCGCCTCGGTCGGGTCGGTGCCGGCCACGGCCTCGGCCAGCCGGTCCGCCTCCGGGCCGCCGGGACCGCCGACCACTCGGACCAGGTCGCGGGCGCGCCGCCCCAGCAGCGCCAGGTCGCGCGGACCGATCCGCCAGCGCGGACCGACCAGCAGCCGGACCAGCGCCGCGTTGGCGGTCGGGTCCTGCAGCACCTCGCAGGTGGCGACCAGGTCGGCGACCTCGGGCAGGTTCAGCAGCCCGGACAGGCCGACGACCTCGACCGGGACGTCCCGGGCGACCAGCGACGCGTGCATGTCCGGGAAGAGGTCCCGGCCGCCCCGGCAGAGCACCGCGATCCGCCCCGGCGGGGTGCCGGTGCGAACCAGGTGGGCGATGGAGTCGGCCAGCCAGTCGACCTCCTGCTCGTAGCTGTCGAGCAGCGCGCAGCGGAGGAAGCCGTCGTGCTCGGCGCCCGGGGCCGGGCGCAGCGCCTCGACCCCCTCGTGCATCCCGCGCAGCGGCTCGGCCAGCCGGTTGGCGAAGTCCAGCAGCCGACCGCCGCTGCGCCGGTTCTCCGAGAGCGAGTAGCGGTCGGCCGCGCTGCCGTCGGCCTTGGCGAAGTGCCGGGGGAAGTCGTCCAGGTTGGCGACCGAGGCCCCGCGCCAGCCGTAGATCGCCTGGCAGGGGTCGCCGACGGCGGTGACCGGATGCCCGCCGGGGTACGGGTCGCCGGGGTACGGGTCGCCGGGGTTCGGGTCGCCGGGGTCCGGGTCGCCGGGGTCCGACCCGCGGTCCTCGGCACGGTCCTCGGCGCGGCCGAAGAGCCCGGCGAGCAGCAGCCGCTGGGCGACCGAGGTGTCCTGGTACTCGTCCAGCAGCACCACCCGGAACTGCTCGCGCAGCAGCCGGCCGACCACCGGGTGCTCCTGGGCGAGCCGGGCGCAGGCGGCTATCTGGTCGCCGAAGTCCATCAGCCCGGCCTCGCGCTTGCGCAGCCGGTACTGCCGGACCAGGTCCGCGAGCTCCAGCCGGGCGGCAGCGGCCCGGGGGACCTTGCGCAGCTCGTCGTTGCTCTGCTTGACCGTCTCGAAGCGGGCGAGCAGCGCGGCGTCGTAGGCCTGCAGTTGCTCGGGCGTGGTCAGGTGCTCGGCCAGCTCGCCGTCCAGGTTCAGCAGGTCGGCGATCAGCGTGGAGAAGGTGCCGGTCAGCGCCGGGTAGGGGCCGGGGGCCCGGCGCAGGACCCGGGCGGCGAGCTGGTAGCGGGTTGCGTCGGCCAGCAGTCGGACGTCCGGCTCGAGGCCGATCCGCAGGCCGTGGTCCTTGAGCAGCCGTCCGGCGAAGGCGTGGTAGGTGGAGATCTCCGGCTCGCCGAGGACGTCGCCGTCGCTGTCGGGGACGCCCTCCGGGTCCACCACCCCGGCCTGGACCAGGGCCTTGCGGACGCGTTCGGCGAGCTCGCCGGCGGCCTTGTTGGTGAAGGTCAGGCCCAGCACCTGCTCGGGCCGGACCTGGCCGGTGCCGACCAGCCAGACCACCCGCGCGGCCATCACCGTGGTCTTGCCGGAGCCCGCGCCCGCGACGATCACCGCGGGGGCGAGCGGGGCCGTGACGGCCGCGATCTGCTCCGCGGTGAACGGGATGCCGAGGAGCTCCTTGAGCTGCTCGGGGCTGGTGATGGCTGGGCTCACCCCGGCAACGCTAGCGGGCGCCACCGACAGTCGCGGCCACGACGGTGGCCGGCTACTCCACCACCTGCCGGCCCTCCGGGTGGCCGGTGCAGCTGCGGCGGAAGGCGCAGTGGTCGCAGCCGGGCCCGACGCTGGGGACGAAGCGCTCGTTGACGACCCGGTCGGCAGCCTCGGCGAGCAGGCCCTCGATCCAGCCGGGGTCGTCGCCGAGCGCGGGCTGGGGCTGGACCCTGGGCTCGTCCTCCCGGCCCTTGCCGGCCGGCTGCCGCAGCTGCACCAGCTCGGCCCCGCCCGGCTGCGGATGCTCGCCGGCGAAGGCCTCCAGGCCGTCCACCGCGCCCTCGCGCACGGCCAGCTGGTAGACCCCCAGCTGCGGGTGGGCCAGCAGCTCGGGTCCGGAGACTACGCGCTTGCCGGTCTTGAAGTCGACGACGAAGGCCGCGCCGGTCGCGTCCTCCCGCTCGACCCGGTCCATGCTGCCGCGGATCCGGACGGTATGGTCGCCGACCTTCAGCTCCACCTCGAACGGGTGCTCGGTGGCCACCGGCACCCGGCCGCGCTCATGGGCGTGCCAGCGCAGGAAGCGCTCCAGGGCGGCCCTGGCCTCGCCCTTCTCCTGCTCGGACTTCCACGGCGCGTCGAAGGCCAGGGCGTCCCAGACCGTGTCGAGCCGCTCCATCAGCACCCCCAGGTCCGGCCGGGTCCGGCCGGAGCCGACCTCGTCCGCCAGCACATGGACGACGTTGCCGAAGCCCTGCGCCCCGCTGGACGGCCCCTCGGCCCGGACCTCGCGGCCCAGGAACCACTGCAGCGCGCAACTGTCGACCTGCTCCAGCGCGCTGCCGGACAGCTGCAGCGGCCACGCCGGGTCGCGCACCGGGACGCTGTTCTCGGTCGCGTCCGCCATGCCCCACCAGCGCTGCGGATGGGCGGCGGGAACCAGCGCGGTGCCGTCCTCGTCGGTGAGCGCGGCCAGCCGGGTCAGCCGGTCCGCCGCCGCCGCGCGCAGCTCCGGCGAGGCGGCCGGGTCCACCACGGTCGCGCGCAGCTCGGCGACCAGGGCGGCGACCGCCAGCGGACGGCGCGGGCGGTGGGTGACGTCCTCGACCCGGACCTCCGGGACCCGGCTGCCGTCCGGGAGCTCCTGGTAGAACTCGCGCAGGAAGCGGGAGGGCTCGTCGCCGTCGTCGGCCGGCGCCTTCACCGCGGTGACGATCAGCCGCTCCCTGGCCCGGGTGGCGGCGACATAGAAGAGCCGTCGTTCCTCGGCCAGCAGCGCGGCCGGGCTCAGCGGCTCGGCCAGGCCGTCCCGGCCGATCCGGTCGGCCTCCAGCAGCGAGCCCCGGCGCCGCAGGTCGGGCCAGAGCCCCTCCTGCACCCCGGCGACCACCACCACCCGCCACTCCAGGCCCTTGGACCGGTGCGCGGTCAGCAGCCGCACCGCGTCCGGGCGCACCGTCCGGCCGGAGAGGGTGTCCGCGGCGATGTCCTGCTGCTCCAGCTCGGCCAGGAAGTTCAGGGCGTCGCGGCGGCCCCGGACGCGTTCGGCGGCGCGGGCGGCGGTCTCGAACAGGGCGCAGACGGCGTCCAGGTCGCGGTCGGCGTTGCGGCCGGCCGTGCCGGGGCGGAGCGCGGTCGACTCCAGCCGCTGCCGCCAGCGCTCGGAGCCGTCCCACAGCGCCCACAGCGCATCCTCGGCGGAGGCCTCGCCGGCCAGCAGCTCGCGGACCTTGCGCAGCAGCTGGCCGAGCCGGTGGGCCCGGCGCGCCGCCGGTCCTTCCAGGGTGACCAGCCGTTCCGGCTCGGCCAGCGCCTCCCGGATCAGCTGCTCGGCCGGGCGGACGGCGCGCTGCCGCTCCGGTGGGAGCGCGCGGATCGCCGTGCGCTCCTCCTCGCGCAGGGCGCGGCCGAGACGGCGCAGGTCGGCGCTGTCCAGGCCGCCGAGCGGGCCGGTGAGCAGGGTGTGCGCGATCTCGGCGGTGAGCGGATCGGTGCCGTAGGGGTCGGCAGGGTCGCCGGGGTCGGCGGCGGGCTCGTCCTCCGCCTCCGCCCGGCGGCGGTCGTAGGCGGCGCCGTGGGCGCACACCCGCAGCGCGGTGAGCAGCGGGGCGACGGCGGGTTCGGCGTGCAGCGGCAGGTCGTCGCCGTCGATCTCCAGCGGCACCCCGGCCGAGCTCAGCGCCCGGCGGAAGCCAGGAATGGACCGGCCGCCGGCCCGGACCAGCACCGCCATCTCGCCCCAGGGCACGCCCTCCTCCAGGTGGGCCCGGCGGAGCAGGTCGGCGATGTTGTCGATCTCGGAGCCGGGCGTCGGGTAGGTGTAGACCTCGACCCGGCCCCCGGGGCGCTGCGGGACCAGCTGCCGGTGCTGGGCCAGGGCCTCGGCCGGGAGCCGGCCCATCGGCATCCGCCGGGTGACCATCCGTCCGGCGGCCAGCAGGTTCGCCCCGGCCCGGCGGGAGACCCGGAGCACCTGCACCGGCGCCGGGCCGCCGTCCGCCCGCGGGAAGTCCCGGGGGAAGTCGAGGATGCCGTTGATGTCGGCACCCCGGAAGGCATAGATGGACTGGTCGGGGTCGCCGACCGCGACCAGCTCCCGGCCGCCGCCGGCCAGCGCCTGCAACAACCTGACCTGCGCGGGGTCGGTGTCCTGGTACTCGTCGACGAAGACCACCCGGTACTGCCGGCGCAGCTCCGCGCCGACCTCGGGACGTTCGGCCAGCAGCACCGCGCGGTGGACCAGCTCCGCGTAGTCGAGCGAGCCCTGGGCGTCCAGCACGTCCAGGTACTCGGCCAGGAAGTCGGCCGCCGCCCGCCAGTCGGGGCGGCCGACCCGGTCGGCGAAGCGGCGCAGCGCGTACTCGTCCAGCCCCAGCTCGCGGGCTCGGGCGAGCACCGCGCGGACCTCGTCCGCGAACCCCCGGGTGGTCAGGCAGGCCCGGAGCTCGTCCGGCCAGCGGATGCCAAGCCCGACCCGGGCGTCCTCGGCGCCGCCGGTCAGCAGGTCGCGCACCATCACGTCCTGTTCCGGTCCGGAGAGCAGCCGGATCGGGTCGGCGAAGAGCTCCGGGTCCTGGTGCGCCCGGACCAGGGCGTAGCAGAAGGAGTGGAAGGTGGTGGCCTGCGGCGTGCCCCGGCCGCCGACCGCGCCCGCCCGCGCGGTCATCCGGTCCCGCAGCTCCACGGCGGCCTTCCGGCTGAAGGTCAGCACCAGGATCTCCTCGGCCGGCACGCCCTCGGTGATCCGCCGGGTCACCGCCTCGACCAGGGTGGTGGTCTTGCCCGTACCCGGACCGGCCAGCACCAGCAGCGGGCCGCCCCGGTGGTCCACCACGGCCTGCTGGTAGGGGTCGAGCACCGGCGGCGCAGGGGTGACCAGGGGGTCGCGCACCAGTCGGTACGCGCCCCCGCGTCCGGGTGCGGCGGGTTGCGAGGTCATGAGCACGGTCCAGGGGCAACTGCGGGGCGGAGCACATACAGGGACAGAGCACTTACGGGGGCGGATCACATACGGGCACAGCACAGCTGACGCGGCGGGCGTACCTGCTCCCGAAAGGCGTCCTGCACCGCGAGCCTACGATCCTCCCCCGTCAGTCACCCCGTTGTCCCAGCATCGCGAACATCACTCCGATGTCCCCGGCCACCGTCCGTCCCAGCGCGCGCGGGCCAGGTCCACCCGCGGCAGGTCCTCCGCCGCGGTCGACCCCGGAGCCGGTCCACGTCCCCTGACCTGCCGCAACGGGGTCCCCTCGGTCCGGTACGCGGCCAGGGCGCGCAGCTCGTGGCCGGGCAGCAGCGCGCCGTCCGCGCGCACCACCCGCCACCAGGGCACGGCCCCGCCGTACAGCGCCATCACCCGGCCGACCTGCCGGGGGCCGCCCTGCTCCAGGTACTCCGCGACATCGCCGTAGGTCATCACCCGTCCGGCTGGGATGCGCTCGGTCAGCTCCAGCACCAGCTCGGCGAAGGGCGGCAGCCCGGCGGTCGCGCCGGACCGGGAAGCAGCCGGGGAATCAGCGGGGGTCTCGTCGGTGCTCACCCCATGCATTGTGTCCCATCGCACTGACACGACCGGGTGGTGCTCTGCCGGAACCTCCTCGCCCGCCAGGGCACGGGAATGTAGCATCCGCCGAGGGCTCGTAGGGTGCCGACCTGGTTCCAACGCACATCCCTTACCCATGCCACCCTTGAGGGGCGGTACCAGGCGACCAGAAGGCAAAGACCACGATGACCGGATCGAACGCGAGCGCCGACCAGGCTGCGGACGTGTCCGGAGAGGTCCCTCCAGCCGCCTCTGAGGGCCGTGGGGCCGTACCGCCGGCCGCCTCCGCCACCCCGCCGCCCGCCCCGTCGGCGGCGGCCGCGGCTGCGGCCGCCGCGACCGCCGTCACCCCGGTCGACCTGGTGAAGCATCCGGGGACCAGCCCGCCGCCGGAGGCCCGCTCCGGCTCCCATGTCGCCGTCGACGAGCCGCTGCTCGCCGCCCGGGTGCACCGGCCGTCCGACCTGATCCGGTTCCTGCTCGGCGTCGTCGGCATCGCCGCCGTGCTGGTGCTGGCCAACATCGCCCAGAACTCCACCGCCGGGCTGCAGTCCGACATCTCGGCCGGGGCCACCAGGGTCCCCAGCTTCCTGATCACCATCACCGGCTTCGTCTCCACGGCGGCCGTCCTCATCGTCCCGCTGGCCTTCGCCGTGGAACGGCTGATCAAACGGGACGGGCTGCGGGTCGCCGACGGCGTGCTGGCGGCGGTGCTGGCCCACGGCATCTCGCTGGCCGTGGACCTGTGGGTGGTCAAGGACGCCAACGCGGCCATCGCCTACGCGCTGACCACCCGGACCGGGAACACCCTGAGCGACCCGGTCCACAGCTACCTCACCCCGGTCATCGCCTATATGACGGCGGTGGGGATGGCCAGCCGGCCGCGCTGGCGGGTCGCGCTGTGGGCCGTGGTGCTGCTGGACTCCGTCTCGGAGCTGATCGGCGGCGACACCACGCCGCTGTCCATTGCAGTAACCATCCTGCTCGGCCTCACCGTCGCCTACGGCACCCTCTACGCGGTCGGCACCCCGAACGTCCGGCCGACCGGCGAGCACCTGCTGATGGGGCTGCGGAAGGTCGGCTTCTCCCCGGTCAGCGCGCACCGCTCGACCGACGGCCCCGAGGGCACCCGGCGCTACCTGGTGATCCAGCAGGGCGCCTCGCCGCTGGACGTCCATGTCATCGACCGGGAGCAGCAGGCCTCCGGCTTCTTCTACCGGATGTGGCGCCGACTGCAGCTGCGCACCGTCGCCGTCCGCTCCAGCCCCCAGTCGCTGCGGCAGGCCCTCGAACAGGAGGCCCTGATCGCCTACGCCGTCAACGCGGCGGGCGCGCATTCACCCCGGCTGCTGGCCACCTCCGAACTGGGCCCGGACGCGGTCATCCTGGTCTACGAACGGATCGAGGGCCGCTCGCTCGACAGCGTGGAATCGGACGAGATCAACGATGCGGTGCTCGCCGACGCCTGGGAGTCGGTACGGAAGCTGCACGACCGCCGGATCGCCCACCGCCGGCTCACCGGCGAGTCCGTGCTGATCACCCCCGACGACCGGACCTGCCTGATCAACCTCGCCGGGGGCGACATCGCCTCCGGCGATCTGACGCTGCGGATGGACATCGCCCAGCTGCTCACGACTTTCGCCCTGCGGGTCGGCCCGGAGCGGGCGGTGGCCTCCGCCAACGCCGTCCTCGGCGCCGACCGCACGGCCAGCGCGCTGCCGCTGCTGCAGCCGGTCGGCCTGAACCGCTCCACCCGGCAGGCCCTGAAGCAGTACAACCGGGCCCGCAAGGCCGAGGCCGACGCCATCCACGCCGAGCAGTTGAAGGCCGGGGTCAAGGTCGAGGACGCGCTGCTGGAGCCGCCGGTCGCCGACGACCTGCTCTCGCAGATCCGCGAGCAGATCCTGGAGATCGTCCCGCAGGCCCCGGTCGCCCCGGCCAACCTCCAGCGGCTCAAGCCGAAGACCCTGATCACCATGATCGCCGGGGCCTTCGCCGGCTATCTGCTGCTGACCCAGGTGCTGGCCAACAACCCGATCACCGCGCTCTCCCACGCCGACCTGGTCTGGGTCCTGCTGGCCGTGGTCGCCTCGGTGCTCAGCTACGTCGGCGCGGCGATGAGCCTGTCCGGCTTCGTCCCGGAGAAGCTGCCCTTCGGCCGGACGTTCCTGGCCCAGGTGGCCGGCTCCTTCGTGAAACTGGTCGCCCCCGCCGCGGTCGGCGGGGTGGCGCTCAACGCCCGCTTCCTCCAGCGGATGGGCGTCCGCCCCGGGCAGGCGGTGGCCAGCGTCGGCGCCTCGCAGCTGGTCGGCCTGGGCATGCACATCCTGCTGCTGCTCGGCTTCGGCTTCGTCGCCGGGACCGGCGGCAGTTCCGACATCCCCTCCTCGCGGACGGTCATCGCCGGGCTGCTGGTGGCCGCCGTGCTGGTGCTGGTCGCGGCGGCGATCCCGCCGCTGCGCCGCTGGCTGACCTCGCAGGTGCGCTCGCTGTTCCTGGGCGTCATCCCGCGGATGCTGGACCTGTTGCGCTCCCCCACCAAGCTGGCCACCGGCTTCGGTGGGATCGTCCTGGTCTCGCTGGCCTTCGTGGCCTGCCTGGACGCCAGCATCCGCGCCCTGGGCGGCTCGCTCCCCTTCGCCACCGTCGCCGTGGTCTACCTGGCCGGCAACGCGGCCGGATCGGCCATCCCGGTGCCGGGCGGCATCGGCCCGATCGAACTGGCGCTGACCGGTCTGCTCACCGGCGCCGGCCTCCCGCTTGCCGTGGCCACCCCGGCGGTGGTCCTGTTCCGGGTGCTGACCTTCTGGTTCCCGGTCCTGCCCGGCTGGGTCTCGTTCACCTTCCTCCAGCGCAAGAACGCGCTCTGACGCCCTGACGCTGATGGCAGCGGCCCCCATCCACAAGGGATGGGGGCCGATGGGGGCCGCTGCCGGTGGCGTTGCGCCCGGTGCTGTGAGGCCTAGTAGACGGGCTTGTGCGGCTCGATCTGGTTGACCCAGCCGATGACGCCGCCGCCGACGTGGACGGCGTCGGCGAAGCCGGCCGAGTGCAGCACGGCCAGCACCTCGGCCGAGCGGACGCCGGACTTGCAGTGCACGACGATCTTCTTGTCCTGCGGCATCCGCTCCAGCGCGTCGCCCATCAGGAACTCGCCCTTGGGGATCAGCACGGCGCCGGGGATGCTGACGATCTCGTACTCGCCGGGCTCGCGGACGTCGACCAGGAAGATGTCCTCCTGGTCGTCCTGCCACTGCTTGAGCTGCTTGGGCGTGATGGTCGAGCCGATCGCCGCCGCCTGGGCCTCGTCGCTGACGACGCCGCAGAAGGCGTCGTAGTCGATCAGGTCGGTGACCGTCGGGTTCTCGCCGCAGAGCGCGCAGTCGGGGTCCTTGCGGACCTTGACCTGGCGGTACTGCATCTCCAGGGCGTCGTAGATCATCAGTCGGCCGACCAGCGGCTCACCGATGCCGGTCAGCAGCTTGATGGCCTCGTTGACCTGGATCGAGCCGATGGAGGCGCAGAGCACACCGAGCACGCCGCCCTCGGAGCAGGAGGGGACCATGCCGGCCGGCGGGGCCTCGGGGTAGAGGCAGCGGTAGCAGGGGCCGTGCTCGGCCCAGAAGACGCTGGCCTGGCCGTCGAAGCGGTAGATCGAGCCCCAGACGTAGGGCTTGCCCAGCAGCACGGCCGCATCGTTCACCAGGTAGCGGGTGGCGAAGTTGTCGGTGCCGTCCAGGATCAGGTCGTACTGGGCGAAGATCTCCTTGACGTTGTCCACGTCGAGGCGGGTCTCGTGCAGGACGACGTTGACGTAGGGGTTGATCTCCAGGACCGAGGCGCGGGCGGACTCGGCCTTGGAGCGGCCGATGTCCGACTGGCCGTGGATGATCTGGCGCTGGAGGTTGGACTCGTCGACGGTGTCGAACTCGACGATGCCGAGGGTGCCGACACCTGCCGCAGCGAGGTACATCAGTGCGGGCGAGCCCAGGCCGCCGGCGCCCACGCAGAGCACCTTGGCGTTCTTCAGCCGCTTCTGCCCGGCCATCCCGACGTCCGGGATGATCAGGTGGCGGGAGTACCTGCGGACCTCGTCCACAGTGAGCTCAGCGGCCGGCTCGACCAGGGGTGGCAGCGACACGGGGGACTCCGGTGGTCGGTAACGTGTGACGGTTCTTCGGCCAACAGTGCCACGCCGTGCCGTATTCCAGGGCCCCTGGTCCGAGGTGCGAGACAGTCGCTGAGACGCCGGTCACCGCCGCCCCGCCGGTCGCCCCGGCGGTCACACCCGGCAGGCCGTCTCCATCCAGATGTCTGCCAGCGACTCCTCCAGCGGGACCCGGGGACGCCAGCCCAGGCGCTCGCGGGCGGTGCGGATGTCGGCCTGGCGCCAGAGCACCTCACCGGGGCGGTCGGTCCCGTCGGCGCCCGGGATCGGGCTGCGGCTCTCCTCCAGCAGCCGACCCTCGAAGCCGGAGGCGCGGACCAGCAGATGGGCCGCGTCCCGCATCCGGACGCCGGTCCCGCCGCCGATGTTGATCACCCCGGTGGCGGCCGAGACCGCCGCCGACTGGACCGCGCGGGCGACGTCGCGGACGTCCACGAAGTCCCGGAAGGCGGACAGGTCGGCCGCGCGGACCTGCGGCTCACCCCGCTCCAGCGCCCGGCGCAGCCCCTCGGAGAGGCGGCCGAAGAGCGATCCGGCCGGCACACCGGGGCCGACCACGTCGAAGATCCGCAGCACCACCGCGTCCAGCCCGGAGGACAGCGCCAGTTCGGTTCCGGCCAGCTTGGTCACCCCGTAGGGGCCGATAGGACGCGGGTCGGCGGTCTCGGCGGTCGAGGTGCCGATGGCCACCGGTCCGTACTCGGCGGCTGAGCCGACGTGGACCAGCCGGGCCGGGTCGTGGCTGCGGCGGATCGCCTCGCAGACCGTGGCGACGGCCTGGGTGTTGGCCCGGACCAGGTCGCGCGGGCTGCCGTAGGTCGCACCGGCGCAGTTGACCACGACCCGGGGCATCACCGCGTCCAGGAACCGGGCCAGCGCGCCGGGGCTGCCGGCCGCGAGGTCGAAACGGATGTCGGCGGTGTCCCGTCGGCCCAGCACGGTCACCTGGAGTTCCGGGTCGGCGTAGAGGCGGTCGGCGACGCGGCGGCCGATGAATCCATCGGCCCCCAGCAGCAGCACCCTCATGATGCGGTCCTTCCTTGGACAGGCCCGTGGGGCCCGCGAGATGTCGCAGAGTCAGCAGATCGTGGAGCAGGCAGTCCCGTGGGACTGGGGGCGGCGGAGCACCGTCCAGGTGTAGGGCAGCAGCGGCACGGCGGTCAGGCCGCAGCCCCGGAGCAGGGCCGGACCGATGTCCGGTATTCCGGGAACGCCCAGGCACGCCGCCGCCACGCCCACGGCGGACAGCGTGCAGAGCAGCGCCGCCAGGGCGTCGCGCCGACGCCCGCACCGCCAGAGCAGCAGGGCGAGCAGCAGCACCAGCCCGGTGCAGCCCTGAGCGGCCCAGACCTCCCCCCGGGAGGCCGCCACGCCCGCGAGCACGCCGCCGCCCAGGGTGGCCTGCCGGCGGGTCAGTACCAGCGCGGCGAAGGTCGCGGCGGCCAGGGCGCTGAGGTAGAGGCCGACCGCGACCGGCAGCACCGGCCGCATCCGTTCTCGGAACTCCGAGGCGGAGTGGGCGGCGTCGAGATGCACCCAGCCGATGTGCCGGTACCACCGGGCACACCACTCGGCTGCCCCCATGGCACAGGCGGGGGCGGCGGCCAGGGCCGGATCGGCCCCGGGCCCCAACAGCACCAGGCCGAGCAGGGCGGCCACGCCGAGGGCGTAGCCCAGGACCGCGCCCCGGGGCTGCCCCCGGCCTGCCGTCACGGCGGCGGCCAGGACCAGCAGCAGCACGGCGAGGAGGTCGGCCCCCGGTTCGGCGGCCGGCCCCAGCAGCCGCCCGGCGAGCCCGAGCAGCCCGCAGGGCAGCAGGTAGAGCAGCGCGGCGGCCCAGGCCGGGGCGGCCCGCCGGCGCCAGGGGTCGGCCGGCCCGGGCGTCGGCAGCGCGGCCGGTCGACGCGGCACCCGGGCGTACAGCTCGTCCGCCAGCGAGAAGACGTCGGCGTGCCGATAGCGGGAGGCGGTCCCGGGCCCGATGCCGGCGTCCTCCAGCTCGGCGGCGATCTCCAACGGGTCCACCGCACCCTCGCAGCAGAGCTGGTGACGCTCACGCAGGTCGTGGACGGGATCGGCGCTCATCCGGCACCCGCCTCCACCGGGACCGGCAGCCAGTGGTCGGCGGAGCGGGCGAAGGGCTGCCGGGCGAGGGCGGCGAGCGGGGCGAGGTGCTGCGGCACCGGCGCCGGTTCGGGGCCGACGCCGGGCCAGCGGGAGACCAGCTCCAGGTACAGCCCGCGGAAGGCCGACGCGGCCGGTTCGACCGCGTACAGCTCCTGGGCGCGCAGCCGCCCGGCGGTGCCCAGCCGGGCACGGCGCTCGGCGTCGTCCAGCAGCGCGGTGCACGCCGCCGCCAGGGCCGACGGGTCCTCGGCCGGGACGAGCAGCCCGGTCGGGCCGACGACCTCGCGAGCCGCGCCGACATCGGTGGCGACCACCGGCCGACCGCTGAGCATGGCCTCGGCCAGCAGTCGGGGCGCCACCCCGCGAGTGCCGGAGAACACCAGCACGGTGCCCTGTTCCGGACCGGTCCCGGCCTCGGCCTCGGCCCGCAGCGGGCGGTCCGGGCGGCGGTCCGCGAACCGGACCGCGTCGGGCTGCTCCGGGAAGAGCCGACGGGCCAGGGCATGGCAGTGCTCGGCGTGGGCCAGACCGCCGACCGGGACCTCCCCCTCGACCCGCAGCACCGCGTCGGGGATCTGCCCACGCAGGGTCGCGAAGGCGTGGAGCATCGCCTCCAGCCCGCCGTAGGGCTCTATCGGCCCGGACCAGACCAGGGTGGGGAGGGCCGGTTCGGGCCCGGCCGGGGGCTCGCCCGCACGCGCGGTGCCCTGGTAGACCACCCGGATCGACTCGGGGTCGGCGCCGCAGTGCAGCTGCCAGCGCCGGTCGTAGGCGCTGCCGGGGGTGATCAGGCCCGCCTGCCGGTAGCCCTCGGTCGCTAGCAGTCGGAAGAAGGCCAGCAGCAGCGCCCGCACCGGCCAGCGGTAGGGGGCGGTGCGGTAGCCGCGGGCCCGCTCGCGCAGGTGCAGGCGGTGCTCGGTGATCAGCAGCGGGGTGCCGTGGTCGTGCTTGGCCAGCAACCCGGGCAGGACCCCGAGCCCGCCGTCGACGGCATGGCAGAGGTCGGCCGACGCGAGGGCGTCCTGGCCGTACCAAGGGGCGGACAACGGTCTCAGGCAGCGTTCCAGCAGGTCGACCGCGACCAGGGCATCGCGGACCAGGGGCTCGCCGACGGAGCCGGGGCCGATGGTGCCGCGGGCGCCCGGGGTCCGCCAGGCGGCCTCGATCACGTTCAGGGCCGCGCCGGAGCGCAGCAGGGCCGGCAGTCCGCCGCCGCGGCCGGCCTCCGCCAGCGCGTAGAGGGCGGGGCCGAAGCCGCCGGTGGCACCCGGCTCCACCAGCGAGCGGACCAGCTCGCCGAAGGCCGTCAGCGCCCGGCGGCGGCGCAGGCCGCGCAACACTCCCCCGCTCAGCAGGCTGCTGAGCGGCCCTCCGGCCGGATCGGCGTGCCGGAGCCGGAGCAGCCGGGCGGGCGAGGGCTCGGGGAGCGGATCGTGGCTGGTGGCGCCCAGCGCGTACAACTCGAACTCGTGCTCGGGGAGTCCGCGGGTGAGCCGTTCGCACCAGCCGCCCTCGACACTCCGGGCAGTGGGGAAGGCACTCTCGGTGAGCAGGGCGATGCGCATGGAGACCTCCTGAGCTGTGTGGTGCGAGGGAACGGGCAGGGCATACGGCCGTACGGGCGCTCGACGTGAGGGGCGGACCGGCGGGGTGATCCGGATCGGATCGGTCCGGGTCGGGGGACTGCTTCGGCGAACGTCCCGACGTCTGTTCGGCCCGACGGACACGAAACTACGACCGGTGACTGACAATCAGTCGGCCATCCGGGTGCGCACCACCCGAAGGAGTGAAGCGGCGAAACCCTCGGCTTCCGACGGCGTTACCCCCACGGGCCGAGGCCGATCGCGCCCGGCTACGCACCGCTCCTGGAGGCCCACGATGGACCGCAGCACCGGGCCGGGCCGACTGCTCTCCGTGGTCGCACTGGTCTGTGCCAGCACGCTGCCGACGGGCTGTACCACCGCCGTCCGGAGCGCCGTCACTGCACCGAGCACCGCCGCAAGCCCAGTCGCACATCGGACGGATGTGCTATCGGTACCGTCCGACCCCGTCCGCACCCTGGCGGCGGCCTACGGCCCGGCCGACACCCCGTCCCCGACCCCTCCCCCGGCCCCGGCCGTGCTCCGCCGCCACCCGCTCCCGGCCGCGCCGCAGCGGAGGCGTCGGCGTCCGCCCCCGACCCGCTGGACCCCCCGGTCCGCACCCGGGCTGGCAGCCCTGTGCGCCCTGGCCGCGCAGTACCCGGGCTGGCCCCCGGCCGCCCGGCAGGCGACCGGCTGCTGACCCGGTACTCCGCCGGCTCCTACTTCCGGACCGCTGTCTACTTCCGGACCGCCGCCACTGATTCGGCGCCCTGGCCCGTAGTACCCGGGCCCGCACTCGCCGTCCGCCTGGTCGGGTCCGGCGCCGCGCCCGCCGCGGCCTGCTCCGCCAGCAGCGCCCGGACGTGTCCGGCGACCAGCTCGGGGTGCTCCAGCATGGCGACATGTCCGGCCTCGGGCAGGACCAGCAGTCGGGAGTCGCGGAAGGCGAGCCCGGAGCGGCGGGCCATCCGGTAGGAGACCAGCTTGTCCCGCAGCCCGTAGACCAGCAGCACCGGCGCGACCACCTGCTCCGCCTGCCGCCACAGCGTCTGCGGTCCGCGCTCGATGTACGCCCGGACGATGCCCCGCGCCGTGCGCGCCAGGACGTCCATGGCGTAGGGCAGCGCCATCCGCCGCTGGTACTCGGCGACCATCTCGGCCCGCCGCTCGGCGTCGATCGCCCCGGGGTCGCCGTAGCAGAGGTCGAGCACCGCCTCGGTCTGCTGCTCGACCGGCTGGTTCCGGGTGAGCCGGACGAAGAGCGCAGGCACCCCGGGCATCGCCAGCAGCGCCGTCGGCAGCGCCGAGGGCTGCGGCGGGACCTCGGGCAGCGCCGGGGAGATCAGGGTGAGCGTCCGCACCAGGTCGGGCCGGAGCGCGGCCAGCCGGGTGGCCACCGCGCCGCCCAGCGAGTTCCCGAAGAGGTGCACCGGACCGCGTCCGGACAGCTCCAAGTAGTCGATGACGGCCCACATATGGGCAGTGACCGAGAGGTCGCCGTCGTCCGGCGGCGGGGACTGGCCGAAGCCGGGCAGGTCCACGGCATGGCCGTCGACGTCTCCGGCCAACCGGTCCATCAGCAGTGTCCAGTTCTGCGAGGAGCCGCCCAGTCCGTGGACGAAGACGGCCGGTGGCAGCCCTTCACGCTCGGGCTCCATAGCCGCGACGGCCAGCGGGCACCCGGCGACCGTCAGCGGGTACGGGGTGCGCACGGGTGCGGGGTCTTCCGGCAGGACGCTCATGGTGACGATGGTAGAACGGGCCGTGCCGCAGAGCCCGGAAGGGCCGCTACGGGGTCGGTCCGGGGCCGCTCCGGGGAGCTGAGGTTCTTTGCCTGGTGTGCACCATGATCAGGCGTTATGCCCTGAGATGCGTTGTGGACTTTGCACAACACTTGACCGAGACTTTCTACGAGCGACCTGGAGTCCGCAGGATTACCGACAAGTAGGATGGTCCAGGAAGCACCACCCGCCTCGGCCTCGGCCACGCGCGGAGCTGGGACCGGGGGTGTCGCGGGGCTACCCGCACGGAACCGTCACCGACCCGGCCCCTGCGTACCGGAGCCCCCCAACCGTGAGTGAGGAGCGCCGTGACGGCTGCCCAGGACACGGACGAGCGCCCGCGCACAGGCAAACCGACGACGGGCCGCCTGCCCCGCAGCGCCCGCCGCAACCAGCTGCTGGGCGCGGCCCAGGAGGTCTTCGTCGCCCAGGGGTACCACGCCGCCGCGATGGACGACATCGCCGAGCGCGCCGGCGTCAGCAAGCCCGTGCTGTACCAGCACTTCCCGGGCAAGCTGGAGCTCTACCTCGCCCTGCTGGACCGGCACTGCGAGGCCCTGGTCGAGGCCATCCGCACCGCGCTCGGGGCGACCACGGACAACAAGCTCCGGGTGCTGGCGACCACCAAGGCCTACTTCGACTTCGTGGGCGCCGAGTCCGGCGCGTTCCGGCTGGTCTTCGAGTCCGACCTGACCAACGAGAGCGCGGTGCGGGAGCGCGTCGAGAAGGTCACCCGGGAGACCGCGACCCTGGTCAGCAAGGTGATCGCGGAGGACACCGACCTCCCCGAGGACGAGGCCATGCTGCTCGCCGTTGGCGTCTGCGGCCTGTGCCAGATCACCGCGCGGTTCTGGCTGTCCCAGGGCCGGAGCATCCCCAGCGACGAGGCGGTCCGACTGGTGTCCAGCCTCTCCTGGCGCGGGCTGAAGGGCTTCCCGATGCACGGCGGCGACCCGACCGCGCACTGAGCGTCCGGTCCAACCTGCCCTGCCGAGCCCCGACCCGGCGCTCCGAAGCCGTAAGGTGGGCCCGTACGGCGCGGATCTTTCGCGCATGGATCACCAGCTACACGCCTTGAGGGGCCGGAGGGACGAAGCCGTGGAGGTCAAGATCGGCGTGCAGAACGCGGCTCGGGAGATCGTTCTCGAGAGCTCGCAGTCTGCCGAAGAGGTCGAGAGCGCGGTCGCCGCGGCACTCGACGGCAGCGCCAAGCTGCTGAAGCTCACGGACGAGCACGGCCGCAAGGTCCTGGTCCCGGCCGAGCGCCTCGCCTATGTGGAGATCGGCGAGCAGGCCGCGCGCAAGGTCGGCTTCGGCGCGATCTGAGGCGTGGTCCGACCGTACCCACAGCCAACGGCCCCGCACCCCTGGAATCAGGGGTGCGGGGCCGTCGCCGTAGCCGACGCCCGCGCGAGTCGCCCGTCGGGTAAGGCCCAGGAGTGATTCCGTTCGGGAAGCCGATCCGGACGGTTCGCCGCCGCATGCCCCGGCGTTTTCCTGGGTACTTCCTGAACGTGCGTCCCAACAGGGACCGAACCGGTTGCAGCCGGGAGGAGGCATTGCCCGTGGCGCTGGACTTTCTGACCTTTGCCCTGGTGGGCTTGGTCGTCGGAGCAGGAGCCGTGGTGCTTCTGCCCCAGCTCTTCCGTGCCCCGCGCACCCTCACCGTACTGACCGGAGTCGCTTCGGCACTGCTCATCGGCGGCGTGGCCCGGATCATCCTGGGGACGGACCACCTGCTGCTCACCGCGCTGGTGTCGCTGCTCGGCTCCGGCCTGCTGATCTCGGTGCTGGCCCGGCCGGACCAGCGCTCGGGACGGCCGCACCCGCACGGGACCCACCGCCGCCCGCACCACGCCTGAGGCTCGACCGACGAGGCTCGACGAGCGCGACTCAGGACGCGAGGCCCAGCGCGGCCATCCGCCTGGTGTGCTGCTCGGTGATCCGGTTGAACATCTTGCCGACCTCGACCAGGTCGAAACCGCGCACCTCGACCCCGCCGATCAGCAGGTTGGACAGTGCGTCGCGCTCGGCCACCACCCGCTGGGCCTGGCTCAGCGCCTCACCCATCAGCCGTCGGCCCCAGAGCGCCAGTCGGCCGGCGATCCGCGGGTCGGCCTCGATGGCGAGTCGGACCTTCTCCACCGCGAACTCGGCATGACCGGTGTCGGACATCACCCGCAGCACCAGTGCCCGGGTGTCGTCGTCGAGCCGGACCGCGACCTCGCGGTAGAAGTCGGACGCGATGGAGTCGCCCACATAGGCCTTGACCAGGCTCTCCGGCCAGTCGGCGGGCGCCGTCAGCCGGTGGAACCCGTCCAGCGGCTCGGCAAAGGGCGTCATCGCGGCGGTGGCGTCCACGCCGGTCTCGACCAGCCGCTCGTGCAGCAGCCGGTAGTGCTGGAACTCGGCGGCGGCCATTCCGGCGAGCGCGGCCTTGTCGTCCAGCGTCGGCGCGAGCTTGGCGTCCTCGGCCAGCCGTTCGAAGGCGCTGAGCTCGCCGTAGGCGAGGGCGCCGAGCAGGTCCAGGACGGCGGCCCGGTACTGCGGATCGGCCGCACAGCTCTCCCAGTCACCGATCGAGGGGTACGCCTCCTCGGCGTCGCGGCTGTCCTTACGGTCCTCAGGGGTCTCCATACGCGGCACCTTAGTGCTCGGCGACGCCCCGCCCGAAGGGGGGCAAACCCGTCGTGTATCCGGCGTCACGTGTTCGATCATTCGCTTGACGGTATGGTGGTAGTGAGGACCGGCGTATGCGCCAGTGGCGCACACCCCCTTTCTCACGCAGACGGATGCCCGGTCGGTGGAACGATCGGCTCCGACCGACCCAGCCCTTCCGATCCGGGGACGGACCACGAAGGGCCCGCAGTGGCCGAGCGAGGGCCGCCGCAGACCGCACCTACGCGGTCCCGCGCCGGGCCTCCCATCATTGGCCTCCCGCTGTGCCGCCCGACCGTGCATGTGATGTGACATGCGACCTCGGAGCCGGCGTGCGGGACGGCCCGCGAGGACGCCGGTTGCGGTCAGCGCGCCCGAGTACACACATGTACCGGGTGCCCGGCCGCCCCACGCCCGGCCGCCCACACCGGAAGAGGCATCGCCCTGACTACGTTTCGAGACCTCGGGATTCTTTCCGAGACCGCAGAGGCCCTTGAGGCCGTTGGCATCACCAGCCCGTTCCCGATCCAGGAGATGACCCTCCCCGTGGCCCTCAGCGGCCACGACGTCATCGGCCAGGCCAAGACGGGCACCGGCAAGACCCTGGGCTTCGGCCTTCCCATCATCGACCGGGTGCGGGTGTCGGCCGACGTCGACGCCGGCCGCTGCACCGCCGCCGAGCTCACCGCCGGACCGCAGGCACTGGTCGTGGTACCGACCCGCGAGCTGTGCACCCAGGTCACCAACGACCTGCAGACCGCCGGCAAGGTCCGCAATGTCCGCGTCCTCGCCATCTACGGCGGGCGCGCCTACGAGCCGCAGGTCGAGGCGCTGCAGCAGGGCGTCGACGTGGTCGTCGGCACCCCCGGCCGACTGCTCGACCTGGCCCGGCAGCACAAGCTCGACCTCTCCTCGGTCCGCATCCTGGTGCTGGACGAGGCGGACGAGATGCTCGACCTCGGCTTCCTGCCGGACGTCGAGAAGATCATGACCATGCTGCCGACCCGGCGGCAGGCCATGCTGTTCTCGGCCACCATGCCGGGCCAGGTCATCAGCCTCGCCCGCCGCTACATGACCCAGCCGACCCACATCCGGGCCACCGCCCCGGACGACACCGGTGCGACCGTCGCCGCCGTCAAGCAGTTCGCCTTCCGGGCGCACTCGATGGACAAGGTCGAGATGGTCGCCCGGATCCTGCAGTCCGAGGGCCGCAGCCTGGCGATGATCTTCTGCCGGACCAAGCGCACCGCTGCCGACGTCTCCGACCAGCTGACCCAGCGCGGCTTCGCCGCCGGGGCGGTCCACGGCGACCTCGGCCAGGGCGCCCGCGAGCAGGCGCTGCGCGCCTTCCGCAACGGCAAGGTCGACGTCCTGGTCTGCACCGACGTGGCCGCGCGCGGCATCGACGTCGAGGGCGTGACCCACGTCATCAACTACCAGTGCCCCGAGGACGAGAAGACCTACCTGCACCGCATCGGCCGCACCGGCCGCGCGGGCGCCTCCGGCACCGCCGTCACCCTGGTCGACTGGGACGACGTCCCGCGCTGGGGCCTGATCAACAAGGCCCTGGACCTGGGCCTGGCGGACCCGGAGGAGACCTACTCCACCTCGCCGCACCTCTTCGAGCTGCTGAACATCGCCCCCGGGACCAAGGGCGTGCTGCCGCGCGCCGACCGCACCCGTGCGGGCCTGGGCGCCGAGCAGATCGAGGACCTGGGCGAGCCCGGCGGACGCAGCCG
Source organism: uncultured Actinomycetota bacterium (assembly GCA_963743515.1). Taxonomy (GTDB): domain Bacteria; phylum Actinomycetota; class Actinomycetes; order Streptomycetales; family Streptomycetaceae; genus Streptacidiphilus. The sequence continues at coordinate 35,979 of CAVUQN010000012.1, read as the reverse complement.
TCCGGCCGGTCGCGGCGAGAGCCGCGACAGCGGCCGGGGCGCAGGACGCGGCGAGAGCCGTCGTCCGGCCGCAGCGGCCGAGGCCCCGGCGGAGGAGCGTCCGCGCCGCGAGCGGCAGCGCCGCCGCACCCGTGGGGCGGCTTCGGCCGAGGCGGTCACCGAGGCTGCGGTCGTCGAGACTGCGGTCGAGGCCGCAGCCGTCGTCGAGGCTGCGGTCGTCGAGACCCCGCTGGTCGAGCCGGCGGAGGAGGCGGCCCCGCGCCGTCGCCGCCGCAGCAGCGCCAAGCCGGTCGAGGCGGAGACCGTCGAGACCGCGGTGGCCGAGGCCGCCGTGGTCGAGGCCGAGACCGAGGCCCCCGCGCCGCGCCGTCGCCGTCGCAGCACCGCCAAGCCGGCCGAGGCCGTCGAGGCTCCGGCCGCCGAGATCGCCGAGGCGGCCGCGGAGACCGAGGCGCCCGCACCGCGCCGTCGCCGTCGCAGCACCGCGAAGCCGGACGAGGCGGCCGAGGCCGTGGTCGAGGCCGCCACAGCGGTCGTCGAGGCGGAGGCAGTCGTGGCCGAGGCCGTCGTGGCCGAGGCCGTCGTGGCCGAGGCCGTCGTGGCCGAGGCCGTCGTGGCCGAGGCCGTGCCGCCGTCCGACGGAGGCGGAGACTCCCGCGCCGCGCCGTCGTCGTCGCAGCACCAAGGCGGCCGAGGCGTCGGCCGAGGTCGAGGCCGTGGCCGCAGCTGCCGAGCCGGTGGCCGAGGTCCAGGCGGAGGCTCCGGTCCAGCGCCGTCGGCGTCGGGCGGCGCGTCCCGAGGGCGCGGCCGAGGCCGCCGCCCCCGCCGCCGCGCCCACCCCGGCCGAGGTCCCCGCGCCGCGTCGTCGGCGTGCGCCCGAGGCCAAGGTGCCGGCGGCCTCGCCGGCACCGGTCGCTGAGGAGGCCGTGGCCGCGCCGCGCCGGATGCGCCGCAGCGAGCGATTGGCCGCAGCCGCGGCCTCGACGCCGGCCTCCGAGCGGATGCTGCGCCGCTGAGCAGTGCGCACTAAGCAGTAAGCAGTAGAGCGAGACCCGGTGGCGGGGGCGGGCAACAGGCCCGGCCCCGCCACCGGTGTGTTCACCGCCGCCGTCCTGCCTTCATCCCGGCGTCGTCCGGGTTGGCTACGCTCGCCCCCATGAGCACGCCACCCTTCCTCACCCTGCCCGCCTCGGCCCGGAGCATCCGGCTGACCACCGGGCGCGGGGAGTTCGCCGCCCTGCACGCCCGGCCGACGGCGGGCCGGACCCTCGGCACCTTGCTGCTGGTGCCCGGGTTCACCGGCAGCAAGGAGGACTTCATCGCCCTGCTGGAGCCGCTGGCGGCAGCCGGCTTCGAAGTGGTCGCGGTGGACCAGCGCGGCCAGTACGAGACCGGCGGCCCGGACGACGAGGCGGCCTACACCCTGGCGGCGCTCGCCCAGGACCTGCTGGCGGTCACCGAGGCGGTCACCGGCCCGATGGGCGCAGCAGGGCCGGTGCACCTGCTCGGCCACTCCTTCGCCGGCTTTGTCGTCCGCGAGGCCCTGCTGACAGCCGCTGCCGGTGACGAACCGCTGCCCTGGGACTCGCTGACGCTGATGGGCACCGGTCCGGGCGCGGTCGGCACGGACGAGGCCAGGCGCGCCGAGCTGCTGGTCTCGGTGCTGCCGCCGGTGATGGAGCTCGAGGCGATCTGGCAGGCGATGCGGAACATGGACGCCGCCGGAACCGCGCCGGCGCCGGACCCGGCGGTCGCGGACTTCCTGCACCGGCGCTGGCTGGCCAATGTCCCGGCGGCGCTGCGGGTGACCGGTCGGCAGCTGGTCGTCGAGCCCGACCGGGTGGACGAGCTGGCCGCCGTGAAGCTGCCCAAGCTGGTGCTCTCCGGCGAGCGCGACTACGCCTGGCCGGTGCCGGAGCAGGCCGCGATGGCCGAGCGGCTGGGGGCCCGCCATGTGTCAGTGATCGGTGCCGGGCACTCCCCCAACACCGAGCGGCCCGGGGAGACGGCGGCGGAACTGGCCCGCTTCTGGGCGTCCTGCTGAGGTTGCTGCTGGTCCACCGTCAGCTGAGCCCGACCGCGAATGTCAGAGACTCGGCAACAAACGCTCCAACTCCGCCAGGAGCCCGTCAGTTTCACGGAACCGATGCGACAATAATCGTTAGCTTCGGTAATGTTCTCAGCGTCGGTATCCCTCTGCCCGGCACTCTCGTTCATCAGCGTGCACACCGTGCGCTCCCCTCGACCTTCAGGGCGCCCCGATACCCAGGTTTAACCATCGGGCAATGCCGACGAAGCGGCGCCACCGCAGCGTGGGCTGAGGAGTGGAGGAGCCCGCACGGGTGTGACGCCCTGCACCGCCCATTCCTCGCAAGAGGTCAGGAAGGGAGAGGCCCATGCGTTTCGAGGTCATGCGACTGGACGCCGACGGCAACACCACGGACCCGCTCATCGCCGACGCCGAGACCGTGCGAGCCATGGTCGAGGACGCGGCGCTCACCGGCGAACGTCTCTACATCCGTCCCTACGAGGCGTCCTGACGCCCGTCCGGGACCAATGAACACCACCGGGCGGCGGTGGGGAGGGGCACGAACCCTCCCCGCCGCCGCCCGCTGCCGTTCCGGGTCCGCCCCGGGGTCCGCCCCGAGTCTCCGCCGGCTCTCCTCCGGACGGGTGATCGTCCTTGACGAGGGGGTTGAGAGGGAGGACCGTGGTCCTCTATGAGGGGCGAGCCCAGTTGCCCGAGGTGCGGGGGCCGTGTCCGCGCCCCAGGGCTGTTCACCGACACGTGGCAGTGCGACGTGCACGGCACCGTCCATCCACTGCAACCCGTCGTCCCGCCCAGCGTGCAGGCCCTCGGCGTCGCGGTGGCACGGGCCGAGGTACCGGTCTGGATGCCCTGGCCGCTCCCGGTCGGCTGGCTGTTCACCGGCATCGCCCACGCGGGGGACGACGTCTCCGGCGCGCGGGCGACCGCGCTCGCCTGCTCCGGCCCGGCACCGCTCGGCGGTCCGGGCGAACTGATCCTGGTCGCTGAGGAGTTGGGCGTCGGGCTGGGAGCCCACTTCGCCGGCCTCAGTGGCTCCGACCCGGGTGACTCGATCGATGTCGACCGGCCCCCGCACGCCAAGGTCCACGCCAGCGGGCGTCCCACCGCGTTCTGGCACGTCTCGGACGTCCCGGACGACCGGGCCGTGTTCGTGGGCGAGGCGCGCGGACTGTGGCTGTGGGCCATCCTCTGGCCGGAGACCTCCGGCCTGCTGCTCTACGACGAGCTGGTCCTCACCGACCTGCGGGACGCCGGCGCCGAGCTGGACCTGATCCCCTGCGGCGCGCTCTCGCCCCGGCTGATCGGCTGATCGACCGGCCGACCGATCTGCGGACCTCCCGGCGGGTCCTCCGGGCCCGGCACTACGCTGCGGGGAGTAGCCCTCGGCCCCAGGAGTCCCGACCGTGCGCATCGACCTGCACACCCACAGTTCCGCCTCGGACGGCACCGACAGCCCGGCCGAACTGGTCCGCAACGCCGTGGCGGCCGGCCTGGACGTGGTCGCGCTGACCGACCACGACGGCGTCGGCGGCCACCCGGAGGCGCTGGCCGAGCTGGCCTCCCCGGAGCTCCGCGGCAGCGGGCTGACCCTGGTCACCGGGGCCGAGCTGTCCTGCGTCATCGAGGACGTCTCGATGCACCTGCTGGCCTACCTGTTCGACCCGACCGAACCGGAGTTCGCCCGGGAGCGGGACCTGGTGCGCACCGACCGGTTCCGCCGGGCCGAGGCCATGGTCGAGCGCTGCCGGGAGCTGGGCGCGCCGATCAGCTGGGAGCAGGTGCAGCGGATCGCCGGCAGCGGCGCCGTCGGTCGGCCGCATGTCGCCAGCGCGCTGGTGGAGGCCGGCATCGTGCCCGACGTCGACGCCGCGTTCACCGCGGACTGGCTGGCCAACGGCGGGCGCGCGGACGTGCGCAAGCACGAGCTCGACCCCTTCGAGGCGGTCCGGCTGGTGCGGGCGGCCGGCGGCGTCCCGGTCTTCGCGCACCCCGCCGCGGTGAAGCGCGGACAGACGGTCTCCGAGCAGGTGATCGTGGACCTGGCGGCGGCCGGTCTGGGCGGCATCGAGGTCGACCACATCGACCACGACCCGGAGACCCGGGTCCGGCTCCGGGGCCTGGCCGCCGACCTGGGGATTCTGGCCACCGGCTCCAGCGACTACCACGGCAGCCGGAAGAGCGTCCGGCTCGGCGCGAACACCACCGCGCCGGAGGTCTACGAGGCGCTGGTGGCTCAGGCGTCCGGCGCGAAACCGCAGCGCGCGGAGTGATCGACGGGTGATCGACGGGGCCCGTCCTTCGCCCCGTCACCACAACTCTCCCCTTTAAACCTTACTTACTGATAATCTCTGCCGACTTCGACGGGGGAACTCCGTCGCTGAGCAGATATCAGTTCACAGATGGGGTGGGGCAGATGGCCATTCGTCGGGCCAAGCAGAAGCAGCAGGTCATGGAGAAGCTCGCGCAGATCGCTCCTCCCGGGGAGACCTTCATGACGACTGTGCACGTGGAGACCGGCCCGAGCCCGTGGCTGAACGCGATATTCGACGAGATCCCGTTCCTCGGGCTGGCGGTCGCGCTCACCCGGAAGCTCTACTTCCTGACTCTCACCAACAGCTCGGTCGTGGTGAGCACCGCCAACCGCTTCACCAACCGCCCCGGCGAGGTCGTGGCCGTCTTCCCGCTCCACCAGTTCCCGGTCAGCAACGTCAACCGGGCCAAGATCTGGAGCAAGCTCTACGTGCAGTTCCCCAATGACGCCAAGCCGACCCGGCTGAACGTGCACTTCTTCTGGCACGACGAGTTCGACCAGCTGATCGCCGCGACCCAGCAGTACCAGCCCGCGATGAGCCAGAACCAGTACTAGCAGAACCGGTACTGGAAACTCTCTAGTCCAAGGGGACGCCGCGGCGCTCCGGGTCGCGCAGGTCGGTTCCGTGCCGCAGCCAGCGCTCCTGGAGCTCCGCCGCCCCGTGCACCCGCTTGTGGGCGGCCTCGTTCGGGGTCATCGGCAGCAGCGGCAGGAAGCGCACCGGATCGGCCGGCTCCGGGAGTTCGAGGTCGGCCACCAGACCGCCCGGCTCGGCCACCAGGAAGCCGGTGAACGGCGCCCCCGGCCAGAGCGGGGCGCCCAGGTCCAGCGAGGCTCCGGGCGCCACCACCAGGCCCTCGACCTGCGGCGACGCGCCGAGAGTGGCCAGCGGGCGGAGGACCTCGTCCCGGCCGCCGCGCACCGTCAGCACCAGTTCGGCGCGCGGCCCGCGCAGCGGGTCGGCGACGACGACAGTGGGATCGGCCATCGGGGCGGCGGACATGCCGAGGGTGGCGTAGCGGACCAGCCCCTCGGCGGTCGGGAAGCGCAGCACCTCGATCCGGTCGGCGCCGAGGAAGGTCACGGCGGCGCGGCTGTCCGGCTCGCCGAAGGTGCTGATCAGCCGGGCTTCGACGGCGGCGAGGACTTCATCCTGGGGCATGGTCCACCACCCTATCGAGGGGTCGGCCGCGATGTCGGGTCGGCCGCGGTGTCGGGTCAGCCGACCCGGCGGTTGCCGCGGACCACGACCACCAGCCCGGCCAGGATGATCCCGACCGCCGGGTAGACCGCGACCGGCGGCAGCTGGCCCAGCCAGACGGCGGCGATCAGCGCCGCGCCCGGGGTCTCCAGCAGGATCACGGTGGAGACCAGCGAGGGGCCGAGGGTGCGGACCACCCGGTTGCTGAGCGAGTGTCCGAGGAACTGGGCGCAGCCGGTGAGCAGCACGATCTGCAGCCAGGCGGTGCCGCTGTAGCCGCTCATCGTGGTACCGCTGACCAGGCAGACGACCAGCAGCAGCACGGCCGTGGTGCTGTAGCAGACGAAGGTGTAGGCGGTGGTGCTGACGGTCCGCCGGACCTCGCTGCCGAGCAGGAAGTAGCCGGAGGCGGCGATGCCCGCGCAGAGCGCCAGCCCGTCCCCGGCCAGTGCCCGGGCCGAGAGCTCGAAGTCCACCCCGGTGAGCACCAGCACCCCGATGAAGGCCAGCCCGGTGCCGATCCACACGGTCCGGGGCGCGTTGTGGCCGCGCAGCCGCAGGATCAGCGTGGTCCACAGCGGGGTGGTGGTGCAGAGCGCGGTGGAGGAGGCGATCGAGGTCATCCGCAGGCTGGGCAGCCAGGTCGCGAAGTGGACGGCAAGGAACGCTCCCGCCGCCAGCGCCAGCAGCAGGGTGCGCCGCCCGGCCGGGGCGAACAGCGCCCGCAGCTCGGCCCGGTGCCGCAGCAGCGCGACCGGGGAGAGCAGGCCGGTGGCGAGGCAGTTGCGCCAGAAGGCGATGGCGAGGACCGGGGCGGCGGTGGCGGAGATCAGCGGCGCGGAGAAGGCGACGCCGGAGACGGCGAGCGCGAGCAGCAGGAAGTCGATCCTGGGCACGGTGGCGAGGTCGGGATGGGCCGAGCGCCGCACCGGGGCGACGTCGGCGACCGCGGCCGGGCTCTGACTCGGGCTCGGGGACGGCTGCATTTGGTGCTCCTCGGCGGATATCGGCCCCGTCGTAAGGGGTGTGCCGATGGTATGGGACTGACCCCGATCGGCGGAGCGGGGGACCGAGGGGCGGAACGCGTACGCTTCCGCCCATGACAGAGGTGAGCGGGGAGCTGCTGGACCGGGCCCTGGTGGAGGAGTCGGCGAAGAAGTCCGGGCTGCTGTGGGTCAGCGCCGGGGACGGCTCGGACCGGCCGGTCTGGCACGTCTGGCACGAGGGCGCAGTGGTGATCGTCGGCGGGGGCGCGGAGCAGCCGCTGCACGGCTGGGCGACGGGTGACGCGGTGACCCTGACCGCGCGCAGCAAGGACTCCTGGGGCCGGTTGGTGGCCTGGCCGGCCCGGGTCGAGGAGCTGCCGGCGGAGACCCCGGAGTGGGCCGCCGCGGTGGAGGAGCTGAAGGCCAAGCGGCTGAACTCGCCCGACTTCGCAACGGTCACGGAACGCTGGGCACGCGAGTCGCGGGTGCTCCGCTTCGTCCCGGCCGGCCCGAGCACCGAGCACCCGGGCGCCGAACCGACGGACTCGCACGCGGCCGCCCCGATGCCGACCCCGGCGACCACCCGGCAGCCGGCCCCGGCGGCCCTCCCCCGGCTGCTGTTCGGCCGCCGCCGCACCCGGCGCGGCTGAAGGCTGTGCGGGCCGCCGTTGTGAGCGGCCCCACGCCCGCATGGGTCCGGGCGGGAGCGCCCTGCGCCGTACCATCAGTGCATGGCTTCTGACACGCAGACGACGGCACTGGAGGAGTCCGTACGCACGGCCCTCGGGACCGTGCAGGACCCGGAGATCCACCGGCCCATCACCGACCTGGGCATGGTCAAATCCGTCGAGATCGACGAGCGGGGCGCGGCCAAGGTGGCGGTCTACCTGACCGTCTCCGGCTGTCCGATGCGGGAGACCATCACCAGCCGGGTGACCGACGCGGTCGCCGCCGTGCCCGGGATCACCTCGGTCGCGGTCGAGCTGGACGTGATGAGCACCGAGCAGCGCCAGGAGCTGGCGACGATGCTGCGCGGCGGCAAGGCCGAGAAGGAGATCCCCTTCGCCCAGCCGGGCTCGCTGACCCGGGTCTACGCGGTGGCCTCGGGCAAGGGCGGCGTCGGCAAGTCCTCGGTGACGGTGAACCTGGCCGCCGCGCTGGCCGCCGACGGGCTGAAGGTCGCGGTGGTGGACGCCGACATCTACGGCCACAGCGTGCCCCGGATGCTGGGCGTCGAGGGCCGGCCCACCCAGGTCGAGAACATGATCATGCCGCCCTCGGCGCACGGCGTGAAGGTCATCTCCATCGGCATGTTCACCCCGGGCAACGCCCCGGTGGTGTGGCGCGGCCCGATGCTGCACCGAGCGCTGCAGCAGTTCCTCGGCGACGTCTACTGGGGCGACCTGGACGTGCTGCTGCTGGACCTGCCGCCGGGGACCGGCGACATCGCCATCTCGGTGGCGCAGCTCGTCCCCAACGCCGAGATCCTGATCGTCACCACCCCGCAGCAGGCAGCGGCCGAGGTGGCCGAGCGAGCCGGGACGATCGCGCTGCAGACCCACCAGACCATCGTCGGGGTCATCGAGAACATGTCCGGCATGCCCTGCCCGCACTGCGGCGAGATGGTCGACGTATTCGGCACCGGCGGCGGGCAGACCGTGTCCGAGGCGCTGACCAAGGCGACCGGCGCGCGGGTGCCGGTGCTCGGCAGCATCCCGATCGACGTCCGGCTGCGCCAGGGCGGGGACGAGGGGAAGCCGGTCGTGCTGACCGACCCGGACTCCGCGGCCGGGGTCGCGCTGCGCGGGATCGCGGCGAAGCTGAGCAGCCGTCAGCGCGGGCTCTCCGGGCTGTCCCTCGGCATCACGCCGCGCAACAAGTTCTGAGCCGGACGAGGGGCGGGGCAGGGCCGGTATCCGGTCCTGCCCCGCCCCTCGGCGTCGGCACGCTCGGCGCTCGGCGCTACTGCTCGGCGTAGGCGGTGAGGTCGGTGACCGTGGTGAAGCCCAGCGCATAGGCGCTGACCCCGCGCCCGTAGGCGCCCAGCAGCACGCCCGGCGCCTCGCCGGCCAGCACCCAGCCGTACTCGGACTCGCGGTAGCGGAACGGCTGCGGGGTGCCGTTGACCGGCAGCGTCAGCGAGGTCCAGCCGGAGCCCCGGAGGTCGTCGGCGAGCTCCCAGGCCAGGTTGGACTGCTGGTCCATCCAGGTCTGCCGCATCTCCCGGCCCAGCGGCGCCTGCGCGGTCGCCGCCAGCAGCCCGGAGCCGGCCAGCCAGGCGGCCGAGGAGACCGAGGTGGCCTCCAGCATCCCGGTGCCGTCACCCATCCGCCGGGAGGGCCGCCGCGCCACGGTGACCACGACCGCGAAGCGCCGGCCGTCGGCCGGGTCCTCGGTGCTCCCGGCGCTGCTGCCGCGCGGCACATAGCCCCGGGCGGGGCTGTCGCCGTGACCGATGGAGCCGTAGTCCACCAGGCCGTCCGGTGCGGCGGTCACCGTGGTCAGCCAGCGCGGTCCGGTCCAGGCGTCGTCCAGGCTGTACCAGGGGAAGTCCGCCCGCAGGTAGCCCTCGACCGGCGCCGGCAGCGGCGCCCTGACCGAGGTCGTGCGGCTCGTCGTGTCCATCCCGGCCCTCCGATTTCTGGCGCAAGGTCATGCGCTCAGCACGATACCCAGCTTCGCTGCGTGGTGTCTCCGCAGCGAACGCCGGGCGGGCAGGTCTGAACAGGTGGTGTCGAACAGGTGGCGTCGGTCAGGTGGCGTCGGTCAGGTGGCGTCGAGGTCGTACGGGGCGGCCTCGCCGGCCGCGAGCGGGGCCGGGGCGGGCTTCTCCATCTCGACCTTGCCCAGCGGGTCACGCTGCGCGGCCCGGACGGCGGCGGTGGCGTCGGCCGCGTCCTTGGAGAAGCCGTTCTTCAGCTCCTGCAGCTCCTTGAGGCCGAAGTCGTCGCCGTGGGTGGCGAGCTGCTTCCGGACGAAGGTCTTCGGGTTCAGGTCCTCGAACTCGAAGTCCTGGAACTCGGGGCCCAGCTCCTTGCGGATGTCCTGCTTGGCGGTCTCGGAGAACTCCCGGATCTTCCGGATGAACGCCATTGCCTCGGAGATCAGCTTGGGAAGCTTGTCCGGGCCGAAGATGACCACGGCAAGGACCACCAGCGCCACCAGCTTGAGTGGACCTATGTCGAACAACACCGTGATGCTCCCCTGAGAGATGAGGACAGCCGACCGAGACTACATCGGGCGGTCTGTCCGACCAGAGTAATCGTCCTGGGTGTCCGCAGGACCATGTGGTGTCAACGAGATCCACGCGAGTTGGGAACGGTTCACCCCGCGTTCACCCGATCGGACGCCGGTCCGCCCCGTCGCCGGGACGGACCGGTGACGGGGCGGACCGGTGACGGGGCGGACCGAAGCAGTTGGACCGGGGTTCAGTGGCCGACCAGGCCCTCGGGCAGGGAGAGCGGCGCGGCGGCGCCGAGCGGGGTGCTGCTCGGCGAGGCAGTGGGGCCGACCGACGACTGCGGTGCGCTGTACAGCCCGGCGGCTCCCATGTTCGCGGCGCTCATCGGGATGCTGTTGGCCGACCGGCCGGTGAGCCGGCTGCTCTGGTCGGGCCGGAAGGCGGCGCCCGCCCCGCCGGGGTCGCTGACCGGGGTGACGCTGCCGTAGGGCTCCTCCACCGTGGTGCCGGCGGCGGTCACCCCGGTGACGGCGCTGCCGAGGGCGACCGCGGCGACCGAGAAGGCGCCGGCCGCGGCGAAGGCGAGGCGACGGCCGCGGGCCAGCGAGGCGGGCGCGGGGGCGCGCACCGGCTGCCGCTCGGCCTCCGGCTCCGGCCGTCCGGCAGCCCGGGCGTTACGGCGGGCGCCCTCGTCCATCCGGGCGGCGATGGGGCGCTGCTGGCCCCGGAGCGGCAGGCCGCCGGAGCGCTCGGCACGCGGGTCCACTCCCGGCAGCGGGTTGTCCGCGCCCAGCGCGCCCCGGCCGAAGAGACTCGACCCGAAGCCCGAGGAGCCGCCGAAGTGGCCGCCGCCGAGCGAGGGCCCGCCGAAGATGCCGCGCCCGCCCTGCGGACCGGGCCTGGAGCCCGAGCCGGGACCCTCCCGGTCGTCGTCGAGGGAGATCGCCATCAGCCGCGACATCAGTACGGTGCTGGGGTCCGGAGCGGCGGCGGCGGAGAGCCGGGCCTTCAGCCCCCGCTCCTCCTCCGCCCGGGCCAGGCAGGCGGCGCAGCCGGCCAGGTGCGACTGGACGCGCTCGCGGGCGTCGTGGTCGAGCTCGCCGTCGACGAAGGCGGCCAGCCGGTCGCCGAGGTGCTGTTCGGAGGTGACGGCGGCCTGCCCGGGTCGGTTGACCCGGAGCTCGACGACCACCTCGGGCCGACGGACGCGGCGCGCGGGCTCGGTCACGAGGACCGCCTCCGCTCGACGGCATCGTCGGCCGGGCCGGCCACGGCGCTGGCGGCCAGCGGCGCGGCGGTACCGGGAACAGTAGCGGTGCCGGAAACGCCCTCCAGCGAGGCGCCACGGCGCTCGCGGCCCTCCTGTGCGCCGGGCGCGCGGTGCTGCAGCGAGGCGCGCAGATGGGCGCGGCCGCGGTGGATCCGGGAGCGCACGGTCCCGAGCTTCACGCCCAGGGTCGCGGCGATCTCCTCGTAGGACAGGCCCTCGATGTCGCAGAGCACCACGGCGGCGCGGAACTCGGGCGCGAGGGTGTCCAGCGCCTGCTGGACGTCGGCGTCGAAGTGGGTGTCGTAGAAGTGCTGGGCCGGCGAGGGCTCGCGGCTCGGCAGTCGCTCGGCGGCGTCCTCGGCGAGGGCGTCGAAGCGGATCCGCTGCTTGCGGCGGACCATGTCGAGGAAGAGGTTGGTGGTGATCCGGTGCAGCCAGCCCTCGAAGGTGCCGGGGGTGTAGGTCGACAGCGACCGGAAGACCCGGACGAAGACCTCCTGGGTGAGGTCCTCGGCGTCGTGCTGATTCCCCGGTCAGGCGGTAGGCGAGCCGGTACACCCGCGCGCTGTGCGCCTGGACGATCTCCTCCCAGCTGGGAGGGGTCCACGCCGGAACGGCGCCGTCCTCGTCGAACGAGGCGGTCTGCGCGTTCTTCGGATCTTCGGTCTGCGGGTGCTCTGGCTGCGGCTCACTCATCACGGGCTTCGGTGTCAGGTCCGGCGCTGGACCGCGAAAGTGCCGCGAACGGGCGCCCCCCTCGACCACACCTCCTCGATCGACTCTTCTGCCAAGCAGAGCCACCACCATAGCCGCCTCGCCCGTTAGTACCGGATAAAAGCCAATCACCTGAACTGTCCGCCTGCGGTTTCATACCCCGCAGACTGCGGAGGGCCCCGGCGGACGCGTACCGCGTGCCGCCGTTTGCCGTATCCATCCGTCCCAACGCCTCGCGCCCACCTCGGGTTCCGCCGGTACCGACTAACCTGTGGCCTGAAATTGTCGACTCGCGGCACACGCTACGGACAAAGGGGCAGCCATCACCGGCTACGGGCAGTCGGACGCGGGCCTCGCCGACGCCTATGCCGCCGAGGACGACGTGCTGGAGCACGCCCGCGCCCAGTCCGAACTGGCGACCGTCCGGCCGGTCTCCCCCGGCAGCGGCGCGGCCCTGCAACTGCTCGCCGCCGCGCTGGACGCCAAGGCCGTGGTGGAGATCGGGACCGGGGCGGGCGTGTCGGGCATCTGCCTGCTGCGCGGCATGCGCGCGGACGGGGTGCTCACCACCGTGGACGTCCAGCCCGGTCTCCAGCGGCTGGCCCGGGAGGCCTTCGCCGCGGCCGGCTTCCCGCCGGGCCGCTCCCGCTGCATCCCCGGCGCGGCCCTGGATGTCCTGCCCCGGCTCGCCGACGGCCAGTACGACCTGGTCTTCTGCGACGGCGACCCGGCCGAGTCCCCGGCCTATCTCGCTGAATCGTTGCGCCTGCTGCGACCTGGGGGGATGGTCTGCTTCGAGGGCGCCCTGAGCGCGCTGGACGCGGCCGCGCACGAGGCGCTGACGCTGGCCGCGCGGACCCTGGTCTCCACCGTCCGGGAGCACTCCGGGCTGCTGAGCGTGCTGCTCCCGATCGGCGACGGACTGCTCTGCGCGGTCCGCCGCTGAGCCGCCGGGCCGTTGAGCCGCCGGGGAGCAGCGAAAACGGCTGCGGCCCTGGACCCGCGCCCCTGAGCGGGACACGAAGCCAGAGCCACAGCCGTCTACATCAGTCCTACGGTCGACCCGAGGAGTCGTTCAGCCGAAGACCTTCTTGAGGGCATCGCCGAGCGCATCGGCCTCGTCCGGGGTCAGCTCGACCACCAGACGTCCGCCACCTTCGAGCGGTACTCGCATGACGATGCCCCGCCCCTCCTTGGTCACCTCGAGCGGGCCGTCGCCCGTCCGCGGCTTCATGGCCGCCATGCTCGTTCCCCTTCCTGCGAACCTGCTCACCGACGCACCCACGGCCCGTCCACCGCAGGTATCGAACGCATTGATCGGACCCCAGTATCCCGCATCGGAGTACCCGATGACCAACATCACTGCTCGCTCCTGCCCCGGAACCCGTCTTCCGCCCCCTGCGGACCCCCTGCCGACCGCGCCTCAGTTCCCTTTCCTCCGCCGGGACCGGCATCCGATCGACCCGTGCGGCACTGCCCACAGAAGAGTGACCTACGTCACATGATGCCGGGTGCCGACGGTCCGTCATGCTGGGATGGGACTACTGATCAGTAATGAAGGAGAACGGCATGGCCGACAGCATTGTGTACGAATTGACCGACGGGCTCGCCGTCGTCACGATCAACCGGCCGGAGGCGATGAACGCCCTGGACGTGGCGACCAAGGTCGCGCTCCGGGACGCCATGGCCGAGGCCAAGGAGGACTCGGCGGCGCGCGCGGTGCTGCTCACCGGGGCCGGGGAGCGGGCCTTCTGCGTCGGCCAGGACCTCAAGGAGCACCTGGGCAAGCTGGTGGAGGCCAGGGCCGGCGGCGGCGCCGCCCTGTCCACCGTCAAGGACCACTACAACCCGCTGGTCACCGCCATCGCGACGATGCCCAAGCCGGTGGTCGCGGCGGTCAACGGGGTCGCCGCCGGCGCCGGTGCGAGCCTGGCCTGGGCCTGCGACTTCCGGATCATGGCCGACCACAGCGGCTTCAACACCTCCTTCGCCGGTGTGGCGCTGACCGCCGACTCGGGTGCGTCCTGGACGCTGCCCCGGCTGGTCGGCCAGGCCAAGGCGGCCGAGCTGCTGATGTTCCCGCAGACCGTCCCGGCCGCCGAGGCGCTGGCCCTGGGCCTGGCGCACCGGGTCGTCCCCGGCGCCGAGCTGGCCCGGACCGCGCTGGAGTTCGCCCGCACCCTGGCCGAGGGCCCGACCGTGGCCTACGGCGCGATCAAGGAGTCGCTGGCCTACGGCGCCTCGCACTCGCTGGTGGAGACCCTCGCCAAGGAGGACGAGCTGCAGACCCGCGCGGGCGCGGCGGCGGACCACTGGATCGCGGTACAGGCCTTCCTCGCCAAGGAGAAGCCCCGCTACACCGGGGCCTGAGCCCCCCTGGTCGGATCCGGCGCTGCGGTCAGAACCGGATGTGGCAGTCGGCCAGGTGGTCGTCCACCAGGCCGCAGGCCTGCATCAGGGCGTAGGCCGTGGTCGGGCCGACGAAACGGAAGCCGCGGCGCTTCAGCTCCTTGGCGAGCGCCGTGGACTCTGCGGTGACCGCCGGCACCTCGGCCAGCGTGGACGGCCTGGCCGAGGCCCGGTGCGAGCGGTCGGCCGCCGGGGCGAAGGACCAGATCAGCGGGTCCAGGCCGCCCTCGGGGCCGTCGCGCAGGTCGAGCACCGCCCGGGAGTTGGCGACGGCGGCGAGGATCTTCGCCCGGTTGCGGATGATCCCGGCGTCGCCGAGCAGCCGCTCGACGTCGCCGTCGTCGAAGCGGGCGACCGCCTCCGGGTCGAAGCCGGCGAAGGCCCGGCGGAAGCCCTCGCGCCGGCGCAGGATGGTGATCCAGGACAGCCCGGACTGGAAGGCCTCCAGACACAGCCGCTCGTAGAGCGCCTGCTCGCCGTGGACCGCCCGGCCCCACTCCCGGTCGTGGTACTCGGTGTAGTCCTCCGCCGAGAGTGCCCAGGGGCAGCGCAGCAGGCCGTCGGGACCGGCCAGGGCCTCGCTCACGAGGCGTCGGTCCCCGGCTCCGGCGCGTCCCCGGGCTCGTCCGCGGCCGGCTTGGCCAGGGGGAGCCGGGTCGCCGCCACGGTCGGCCGGGCGCCGTCCAGCGCGGCGGCGAGGGCGGCCTCCAGCTCGGCGATCCGGAGGTCGCGGTGCGACAGCTCGGCGCCGACACGGTCCAGCACGTCGTCCACCTCGTCCATCCGGTAGCCGCGCAGGGCCATCGGGAAGCGCAGTTCGTCGACGTCGTTGCGGTTCAGCGCACGGTCGTCGGGGAGGTGCGGCATCAGCCGGTCGCGCTCGGCGTCCGGCAGCGAGCCGCCGCCACCGAGCGCGACCAGGGCCGCCGCTCCCACCACGAGCACGATGACGACGAGGATCAACCAGAACACAGGCCCACCACTCCCAGCTCCCGGTGGGGGATCATGAGTACGCCCCACAGCAGTGAAACACCATCATGGCCTACGTACCTTGGAGGACGCATGGCTCTCGTGCTCGGACCCCGGACCTTCGGTGACGACGAGCCGGTCATCATGGCCATCGTCAACCGCACCCCCGACTCCTTCTTCGACCAGGGGGCGACCTTCACCGACGACGCCGCCTTCGCCGCCGCCGACCGCGCCGTCGCCGAGGGCGCGGCGATCCTGGACATCGGAGGGGTGAAGGCCGGTCCCGGCGAGGAGGTGACCACCGAGGAGGAGCTGCGGCGCACCGTGCCCTTCGTGGCCGAGCTGCGCAAGCGCCACCCCTCCGTGGTGATCAGCGTGGACACCTGGCGGCACGAGGTCGGCGAGGCCGTCTGCGAGGTCGGCGCGGACCTGCTGAACGACGCCTGGGGCGGGGTGGACCCGCTGCTGGCGGAGGTCGCCGGGCGCTACCGGGCGGGGATCGTGTGCACCCACGCCGGCGGCGCCGAGCCGCGCACCCGGCCGCACCGGGTGGCCTACGAGGACGTCATGGCGGACATCCTGGAGCGGACCGTGGCCCTGGCCGAGCGCGCGGTGGCGCTGGGGGTCCCCAGGGAGTCGGTGCTGATCGACCCGGGGCACGACTTCGGCAAGAACACCCGGCACTCGCTGGAGGCCACCCGACGGCTGCCGGAGATGACTGCGACCGGCTGGCCGGTGCTGGTCTCGCTGTCCAACAAGGACTTCGTCGGCGAGACCCTGGACCGGCCGGTGGGCGAGCGGCTGCTCGGCACGCTGGCGACCACCGCCGTCTCGGCGTGGCTGGGCGCGCAGGTCTACCGCGTGCACCAGGTCGCCGAGACGAGGCAGGTGCTGGACATGGTCGCCTCGATCCGGGGCACCCGTCCCCCGGCGGTCGCCCGCCGCGGGCTGGCCTGAGCCGCTCCGGGGACCGCGCTGCCCTGGCCCGAGCTACTCCGGGGAGTGGGCCGGCTGCGGGGAGCCGATCCGGCGGACGGCGTCCGAGAGGATCGCCATCGCCTCGTCGACCGAGTCGGTCAGCTGGAACAGCTCCAGGTCGGAGGCGGAGGCCTTGCCCTGGGCGACCAGGGTGTCCCTGATCCAGTCGACCAGGCCCGACCAGTAGTCCACGCCGAAGAGGATCACCGGGAACCGGGTCACCTTGTGGGTCTGCACCAGGGTCAGCGCCTCGAACAGCTCGTCCAGGGTGCCGAAGCCGCCGGGGAGCACGATGAAGCCGCGGCGTACTTCACGAACATCGTCTTGCGGACGAAGAAGTAACGGAAGTTCAGCCCCAGGTCCACGTACTGGTTCAGGCCCTGCTCGAAGGGGAGCTCGATGCCCAGGCCGACCGAGGTGCCGCCGGCCTCGTGCGCCCCGAGGTTGGCGGACTCCATCGCGCCGGGGCCGCCGCCGGTGATCACCGCATAGCCGGCGTCCACCAGGGCCCGGCCGATGGCGACGCCGGCCGCGTACTCCGGCGAGCCGACCGCGGTCCGGGCGGAGCCGAACACGCTGACGGCGGGGCCGAGTTCGGCCAGGGCGCCGAATCCTTCGACGAACTCGGACTGGATCCGCATCACCCGCCAGGGGTCGGTGTGCAGCCAGTCCGACCTCTGTGCCGAGTCCAGCAGTCGCTGGTCGGTCGTGCCGGTGTCCACCTGGGCCCCGCGCATCAGCACCGGCCCCCTCCGCTTCTCCGCAACCTTCTTCACGGCCGCTCGGATCTGCCCGGGGCCACGGCCGTTCGCCTTGTCGTCTGTCATACCTAAGGAGGGTACGACGCCGGAGGACGGGCTGGTGGGAGGTTTGTCACCGGTTCACACACGTAGCCAGTCGGCAATCCGCCGCTCGCATTCACTGATCGCCGACAGCGAGCAGTGCTCCTCCCGGGTGTGGGCCAGATTCGGGGTCGCCCGGGCCGTAGTTGACGGCCGGGACGCCCAGCGCCGAGAAGCGGGCCACGTCGGTCCAGCCGAACTTGGCCTGCGGGGTGGTCCCGGTGGCCGCGATGAAGGCCGCCGCGGCCGGGTGGGACAGGCCGGGCAGCGCACCGGCGGCGAAGTCGGTGACCTCCACCTGGTAGCCCTCGAACACCTCGCGGACGTGCGCCTCGGCGGAGGCCCGGTCCCGGTCGGGCGCGAAGCGGAAGTTGACGATCACGCTGCACACGTCGGGGATCACGTTGAGGGCCACGCCGCCCTCGATCCGGACCGCGTTCAGGCCCTCGTGGTACTGCAGGCCGTCGATGTCCACCAGCCGGGCCTGGTACGCCGCCAGCCGCTCCAGCACCGGCGCGGCCTCGTGGATCGCGTTGACGCCGAGCCAGCTGCGGGCCGAGTGCGCCCGGTGCCCGGTGGTGGTGACCCGCACCCGCATGGTGCCCTGGCAGCCGCCCTCGACCTGGGCGCTGCTGGGCTCCATCAGCACCGCGAAGTCGGCCTGCAGCCAGTCCGGGTGGTCCTTCACCAGCCGGCTGAGGCCGTTGCGGGCCTCCTCGACCTCCTCGCACTCGTAGAAGACCAGCGTCAGGTCGCGGTTGGGCTCGGTGACCGTCGCCGCGATCCGCAGCTGGACGGCGACCCCGGCCTTCATGTCCGAGGTCCCGCAGCCGTGCAGCAGGTCGCCTTCGACCCGGGAGGGCAGGTTGTCGGCGATCGGCACGGTGTCCAGGTGTCCGGCCAGCACGACCCGCTCGGCGCGGCCCAGGGTGGTCCTGGCGACGACGGTGTTGCCGTCCCGGTCGACGGTCAGGTGCGGCAGCTTCCGCAGGGCGGCCTCGACGGCGTCGGCGATCGCGCGCTCGTCGCCGCTGACGGAGGGGATGTCGACGAGCCGGGCGGTCAACTCCCCGCCCGACAGGGACAGGTCCAGCTCGGCGGCGGACTCGTTGGCGGACGCGAGGGCTTCTGGAGCAAGGCTGGGTGTCATGGGTCGCCAGCCTACGTGGCGGCGGTGGGCCCGGGTCCCCGACCGTGCTCAGCGGCACCGAACCGGATGCCTCACTCGCCCGTCCGAGTGGATAGGGTGCACCGAAATCGAAAGGCAGTCGGAGACGCTCGGCAGGGGAAGGAGGGCCCGGTGGGCCTGACGGAGATGATGGACTCCGGCGCGAGCGCGCCGCCGCGCCGTCGCCGGCGCCGCCGCTGGCTGGGCTGCCTGCCGCTGGTACTGCTGCTGGTGATCGCCGCGGGCGTGGGCCTCTACCTCGGCCGCTCGCACCACCTGCTGAACCTGCCGGTGATCGAGGGCTGCACCGCCTCCACCCCGGACGGCATCGTCGACCTCGACGTCGACCAGATGGACAGCGCCGGAACAATCACCGCCGTGGCGGTGTCGCGGGGCCTGCCCGAGCGGGCCGACACCATAGCGCTGGCCACCGCAATGCAGGAGTCCAAGCTGGTGAACCTCGGCGGCGGCGACCGCGACTCGGTCGGCCTGTTCCAGCAGCGGCCCTCCCAGGGCTGGGGCTCCGCCACGCAGATCTCCGACCCGGTGTACGCCACCAACAAGTTCCTGGACCGGCTGGTGGCCGTCCCCGGCTACGCCCAGCTCCCGCTGACGGTGGCCGCCCAGGCCGTCCAGCACAGCGGCTACCCGGACGCCTACGCCCAGCACGAGACCGACGCCACGGTGCTCTCCGGAGCGCTCACCGGCCGGGTCCCGGCGGGGGTCACCTGCCAGGTCAACAGCGTCGGCACGGCCCCGGCGGCGACCGGCGCCTCGGCGCTCTCGGACCAGCTGCAGAAGGAGTACGGCTCGGTGGTCAGCCCCCGGGTGCTGTCCGCCGGCAGCGGGTCGACCGGTTCGTCCGGTTCGGGCGACGCGGCCTCGGCGAGTGCCGCCCCGGCCGACCCGGTGGTCAGCGTGGCCCTGCACGCGGGCGCGACCAGCGCGGCGCAGCGCGGCTGGTCGGTGGCCCAGTGGGCGGTCGCGCACTGCCAGGACCTGCACCTGGCGTCGGTGCAGTACGCGGGCGAGGTCTGGACCGCGGCCGACTCCACCCAGGGCTGGCGGCAGGTCGCCTCGGCCTCCGCCTCGGCCGGCCCGGCCGGGACGGCGGGCGCCGACCCGACCGACGTGCTGATCACCGTCGCCGTCGGCTGAGGCTCCCGAAAGGGTGAGACCGGCCATCACCGGATTGACGCATGAGGGTACTGCGGGCCGGTGTGCCCCGGGCAATTGCGGCGATGCTGTGACGACCTCCCGGCCTTGGGAAACGCCCGCCGAAACAATTCGGCGGCACGCCCACCCGCGTCCTATATGTCCGTAATATCCAGAAAAAGATTATGCGATGTTTAGGAACTCTTTACCCGGGTCGACCGCAACCTTCTCGCTCCTGGAGCGGTAGTCACCACGTCCGCCCGCCGGACGGGTCCTGTCCCCACCTCCACGAGGAGCACCATGTCTCTCCCCCTCAAGCGCCGGATCGTCCAGGCCGCGTTCGTCGTCGCCGCCGGCGCCGTCCCGGCGCTGCTCGCCGGCTCGGCCTCCGCCGCGACCGCGCTGCCGAACGTTCCGGACCTGGGTGGGCTCAGCCAGCTCGACTCCGGGGGCCTCGGCGGCAATGCCCAGAGCGCCACCCACGAAGCGGGTCAGCTGGCCGGTTCCGGCGCGGCCACCACCGTCGGCACCGCTGTGCCCGCGCTGGCCGACACCGCCGGCGCCACCGCCGGGCGGGCCATCCCGGCCTCCAGCGACATGCTGGGCACCGCGAGCCAGCAGGCCGGGCAGGTCGCCGGCGCCACCACCGGCTCGACCGGCAACCTCTCCGGCGTCTCCGGGCTCTCCGGGTCCGGGCTCCCCGGGCTGACCGGAGTGACCGGCACCGGCCCGACCCGGGCCATGCCGGTCGGGGCCGTCCAGGCCGCCCCGGCCCCGGCCGCCGCCGTGCCCGCAGCGCCCGCCGCCCAGCCCGCCAGTCCGCTCAGCACCGTCACCGGCGCGCTGCCGCCGGAGTCGCTGCCGCTGGGCCCCGTCGGCAGCGTGGCCGAGGGCAACCCCACCCAGCGCCTGGGCGGCCTGCCCGGCCTCGGTGACACCTCCGGGCTGGGCGGGCTCACCCACACCCTGCCGATCAGCAGCCTGCCGGGCCTGTCCTAGCCGACACTGCGGCGGGGGTGGTACCGGGACTCCCGGTACCACCCCCGCCGCAGTCGTGCGTCACCAGCCCGGGCGTCAGCCGCGCAGCCGCTGCACCGCCGCCCGGACCCGCTCGTCGGTCGCGGTGAAGGCGACCCGGACGAAGTTCGCGCCCGCCTCGCCGTAGAACTCGCCCGGGGCGACCAGCACCCCGTGCTTGGCCAGGTCCTCGACCGTGTCCCAGCAGGGCTCGTCGCGGGTGGCCCAGAGGTAGAGGCTGGCCTCGGAGTGCTCGATCCGGAAGCCGTAGGACTCCAGCGCCCCGCGCAGCGCCTCGCGCCGGGCGGCGTAGCGCGCCCGCTGCTCCGCCACGTGCGCGGTGTCGGCCAGCGCGGCCACGGTCGCCGCCTGCACCGGGGCCGGCACCATCAGCCCGCTGTGCTTGCGGACCTCCAGCAGCACCGCCAGCACCGCCGGGTCACCCGCCATGAAGGCCGAACGGTAGCCCGCCAGGTTGGAGCGCTTGGACAGCGAGTGCACGGCCAACAGGCCGGTGTGGTCGCCCTCGCAGACGTCCTGGTGCAGCACCGAGACCGGCTCGGCGCCCTCCCAGCCCAGTTCCAGGTAGCACTCGTCGCTGACCAGCAGCACGCCGTGCTCCCGGGCCCAGGCGACGGTGCGCCGCAGCTCGGCGACGGTCAGCACCCGGCCGGTCGGGTTGGAGGGCGAGTTCAGCCAGAGCAGCCGCAGGCCGGTCGGGTCGAGCTCCCAGGGGTCGTCGTAGACCACGTGCTCGGCCCGGGCGAGCCGGGCGCCGACCTCGTAGGTCGGATAGGCGAGGCGCGGGTAGGCCACCCGGTCCCCCGGCCCCAGTCCCAGCTGCGTGGGCAGCGAGGCCACCAGCTCCTTGGAGCCGACCAGCGGCAGGACGTGGTGGTGCGTCAGTCCGCGCGCCCCGAGCCGCGCTTCGGCCCAGCCCACCAGGGCGTCCCGCAGCGCGGGCGTACCCCAGACGGTCGGATAGCCGGGGCTGTCCGCGGCAGCGGTCAGCGCGTCCTGCACCAGCTGCGGCACCGGGTCGACCGGGGTGCCGACGGAGAGGTCGACGATGCCGTCCGGGTGCGCCAGCGCGGTGGCCTTGTAGGGCTCCAGCCGGTCCCAGGGGAAGGCCGGCAGCAGCCCGACCGTGCCACTGAAATCTGTAGGGCCGGAGACGCGGCGCGCCGCCCCTCCGGAGAGGGACGGCGCGGCGGTGCTGTCGTGCACGTTGCTCACGTCACGATCACTGGTTCTGCGGCGGGAGGGCCGCGATGAACGGGTGGTCCTTCTCGATCAGGCCGAGCTTGGAGGCACCACCGGGCGAGCCGAGGTCGTCGAAGAAGTCGACGTTCGCCTTGTAGTAGTCCTTCCACTCGTCCGGGGTGTCGTCCTCGTAGAAGATGGCCTCGACCGGGCAGACCGGCTCACATGCGCCGCAGTCCACGCACTCGTCGGGGTGGATGTACAAGGACCGCTGGCCCTCGTAGATACAGTCCACCGGGCACTCTTCGATGCACGCCTTGTCCTTGACGTCGACACAAGGCTGCGCGATGACGTAAGTCACGCTGACGTTCCTCCTCGTAGGGGCTGGCTTTCGCGCACGGTAGGCGCGGCGTCGTCGATGCCCGCCCCTAGTATCGCCGTTTCAGGACGGCGGTTGCACCGGAGGTGGCGGGTATGGCGTACAACACTATCGGACGTGGGCGAGCTGAGGTCCAGATCACCCCAGCTGACCTGGGACGACGCGTCTCCGTGCGGCGGATTGCGGGGTTTTCGGACGAACGTCCGGTCTTCTCCGACGTGGTCGGCCTGCTCACATCGTGGGACGACGGCGTGCTGACCGTTCTGAACCGGGCCGGGGAACCGGTGCTGATCAGGGAGGACACGCTGGTCGCGGCCAAGGCGGTGCCGCCGGCGCCGGTCCGCCGGGGGGCCGGCGCGGTGGCCGCGCACCGGGCCGTGGACGCCGTCGAGCTGGAGCGGATCGCCGGTCGCGGCTGGCCCGGCACCGAGCAGGCGCAGCTCGGCGAGTGGCTCCTGCGGGCCGCCCGCGGCTTCACCAACCGCGCCAACTCCGCACTCACCGGCGGCGATCCCGGCCTGCCGCTGGACCGGGCACTGGACCGGGTCGGCGAGTGGTACGCCGAGCGCGACCTGCCGGCCGCCCTCCAGGTCACCCTCGACGACCCGCTGGACGCCGAGCTGGCGGCCCGGGGCTGGACCACCGGCTCCCCGGCGCTGATGCAGACCGCGCCGCTGGCCCCGCTGGTGGACGACGCCGCCGCCGAGACGGCCGGGGTGGTGCTCAGCCGGGAGCCCGGCGAGGCCTGGCTGTCCCGCTACCGCCGGGTCACCGATCCGGCGCTCGCGCCGACCGCGCTGGCGGTGCTGCTCGGCGCGCCCTCGGTCTGGTTCGCCACCGTCCCCGACCCGGACGGCGGCGCTCCGCAGGCGATCGGACGCTGCGCCGTGGACGGGCGCTGGGCCGGCTTCGCGGCCGTCGAGGTGGCCCCCGAGCTGCGCCGCCGGGGCATCGCCCGGGCGGTGACGGCCGCGCTTGCCCGCGCCGCCGCCGACGAGGGCGTGGACCTGGCGTACCTGCAGGTGGAGCCGGACAACGCAGGCGCGCTCGCGCTCTACGAACGCCTCGGTTTCTCCACCCACCACCGCTACCACTACCGGATCCGGCCCACCCGCTGACCCAGCGGCAGCAACCGACCGGAGCTGATGCGGGCTCAGTCGCACGCGCTCCGCATAGAATCCCCCGCGATGACCGAGGAGAGCAGAGCGCGGTTCGCCGAAGAGGCGCGGGCAGAGCGGCCCGACCTGGTACTGCTCTGCCTGCTGATCGGCTTCGAGGCCGGACTCGGTGAGATGACCGGCCTCGGCAGGCCCCGGAACGGGGCCCGCCCGGCCGTCGACCCGCTGGAGGCCGCGCTGGCCCCCAGCCTCCGCGCCCTCGGCCAGCTCGGCGCACTCACCGCCGCCGCCTTCACCGCCGCCGGCTACGCCCCCGGCGGTCCCGGAGGCCTGCCGGACCCGGCCGGCACGGCCGGCCTGCTGGCCGGCGCGCTCGGCGGCTCGGCCGACCTGCGCGGCGGGCCGGCCGCCTACCGGCGGCTGGAGTCCTCGCTGCTGCACCAGGTGCTGCGCACCGGCCGAGGCCTGCCGATCACGCTCTCGGTGGTCTGGGTGCAGGTCGGCCGCAGCCTCGGCCTGCCGGTCTACGGGGTCGCCCTGCCCGGCCACTTCGTCGTCGGCGTCGGCGACCCGGACGGCAAGTACGTCCTGGTCGACCCCTTCCGCGGCGGTCGGCTGCTGAGCACCGCCGACGCCGAGGCCGTCGTGGCCGAGGCCGGCTACCCGCTGCAGCCGGAGATGCTGCGCCCGGCCGAACCGCTGGACATCGTGCTGCGGGTGCTCGGCAACATCCGCAACTGGGCCGCCGCCCGCCCGGAGCACGCCCGCACCCAGCTCTGGGCGACCGAGCTCTCGCTGCTGCTACCCCGGCACCCCGCACAGCTCCGGCTGGAGCGCGGCGAACTGCTGGTCAAGACGGGCAGGTTCACCGAGGGCGCGACCGAGCTGGAGTCCTATGCGCAGATCCTGGACGCCTTCGACCCCGAGTCCGCACAGCGGGTCCGGCTGGAGGCCCGCGCCGCCCGGCACCGGCTGAACTGAGACACCGGCTGAACTGAGACACCGGCTGAACTGATCGGCGGCTGAGCCGATCGGCACGCCGACCGTCAGAGCCAGCCCTTCTCCCGGGCGATCCGGACCGCCTCGCCGCGGTTGCGGGCCCCGGTCTTCTGGATCGCTGCCGACAGGTAGTTGCGGACCGTGCCCTCGGAGAGGTGCAGCCGCCTGGCCACCTCGCCGTTGGCCGAGCCGTCCGCCACTGCCGCCAGCACGTCCCGCTCCCGCGAGGTCAGCGGGTTGGCCCCCTCGGCCAGCGCGGCCGCGGCAAGGGTCGGATCGATCACCCGCTCGCCGCGCAGCACCCGGCGCACGGCCTCGGCCAGCTCGGCCGCCGGGGCGTCCTTCACCAGGAAGGCGTCCGCCCCCGCCTCCATCGCCCGGCGCAGATAGCCGGGACGGCCGAAGGTGGTCACGATCACGATCTTCGTCCCCGGGCGGGCGGCGTGCAGCAGTGCGGCCGCCTCGATCCCGGTGAGGCCGGGCATCTCGATGTCCAGCACCGCGACATCGGCATCGTGCGCGGTGGCGGCGGCCACCACCTCGTCGCCGCGGGCGACCTGGGCGACCACCTCGATGTCGTCCTCCAGGCCGAGCAGCGCGGCAAGGGCTTCGCGGACCATCCCCTGGTCCTCCGCGAGCAGAATTCTGATCATTGGTGCACGCTATCGGCAGTCTCCGGGTCGACGGCAGCGGGTGCCGAGGTCCGCAGCGGTACCGAGGCGCACAGCCGGAACCCGCGCCCGCGCGGTCCCGGGCCGGTCTCCAGGCTCCCGTCGGCCAGTTCCAGCCGTTCGGCCAGCCCGGTCAGCCCGTTGCCGGGCCGGGCGCGCTTGACCCCGGCGCCGTCGTCGACGACCTCCAGCCGCAGCAGCCGGCCGCCGTCCTCGGTCGGGAACTCGACGAGGCCGACCGTGCAGTGCCTGGCCCCGCTGTGCCGGACGATGTTGGTCGCGGACTCGCGCAGCGCCCAGGCCAGCGCGCTCTCCTCGTCCGGGCCGAGGCCGGGGTGACCGTCGGCGACGGACGGGTCGGCGTCCACCACGATGTCGGCCGCACCGAGCGCGGTCCGGGCCGCCGCCAGTTCCACCGCGAGCTTGGGACGCCGGTAGCCGCCGATCGCCTCGCGAACGTCCACCAGCGACTGCCGGCTGACCTGTTCGATGTCCGCGACCTGGGACCGGGCCTCGGCGTAGCGCTCCTGCTCCAGGAAACGGGCCGTCAGTTCGCTCTTCAGGGTGATCAGCGACAGCGAGTGGCCGAGCAGGTCGTGCAGGTCCCTGGCCATCCGCAGCCGCTCGTCGGAGGCAGCCAGTGCGGCCACCGCCTGTCGGGCCTCGCGCAGCTCCTGCATCGTCCGGACCAGGCTCTGCAGGCCGGTCATGGCCGCCCCGCCGAGGAAGGCGCTGACCGCGACCGGCGCCAGCCCGTCGCCGACCGGGTCCGGGCAGGTCATCCCGGCCAGCACCAGCGCGGCGGTGACCGCGGCGACCCCGGCCAGGGCGCGACGCGGCGGCAGGGTGAGGCCGCAGGCGATGGCGGTGTAGCTGAACAGCGCGATCCAGGCGCCGCCCAGCGTGTAGCTGGTGAGGACGGCGAGCCCGAACATCCCCCCCAGCGGCAGGAGCACCAGCGGCCGCCACTGCGCGGCCTGCCCCATCAGCTGACGGCGCACCACCAGCGAGACGTAGCAGGTCAGGAAGGACCCCAGCGCGACCCAGCCGGTCGCCTTGGCCCCGGTGCCGTGCCGGTCGCCGAGCAGGTCGCTGATCGGGTAGGCCAGGTAGACCATCCACACCAGCATCCAGCAGAGCTTCACCATCAGGGCGCGGCGGCTGTCCGGCGGCTGCCCGATGCTCGGCATGCCTGAGGGTTCCATGGCGCGGCCTCCTTGCGCGTGGCGGCTGGGGTGCGCCGCCGCCGGGGAGCAGGGGCTCCCCGGCGGCGGACGGGTCGGCGTGTCGGGCGGTCGGTGACGGCGGGTCAGGACTCGCGGCGGTCGCGCTGGTAGAGCCAGGCGGCGAGGGCCACGAAGAGGACGGCGTACCCGATGGTCGCGGCCAGTGCGCTGCCGCCGAACGAGACCCCGTTCTGGGCGTCCCGGCCCAGCTGGTTGTAGAGCGAGACCGGGGTCCACTTGGCGTACTTCTGCAGGGTGCCGCCGAACTGGAACCAGGTGCCGCCGAGCATCAGCATCGCCATGTAGACGATCAGCACGATCGGCTGCACCGAGTCGGGTGCGGCCGAGTAGCCCAGGGCCGCCCCGAGCGCGGCGAAGATGAAGCCGCCGACCCACAGAGTCAGGCCGAGGGCGAGCCACTCGGTGCCGGAGAGCTTGACGCCCTGGGTGTAGCCCACGGCGAAGACCACCACGATCGCGGGCAGCGTGGTGGCCGCCACCGAGGCGATCTTCGCGGTGACATAGCCGTAGCTGGGCAGCGCCGTCAGCCTGAGCTGACGCGCCCAACCGCTCTTGCGCTCCAGCGAGATCCGCATCGCGTTGGTGGTCAGCGCGGCCCCGACCACGCCCAGGGTCGCCATGGAGACCATGAAGTAGGACTTGACCGACACCCCGGCCAGCGAGTTGGCCTTGCCGTAGGCGCTGACCATCAGCATGAACAGCAGCGCCGGATAGACGACGGAGAAGATCAGGTAGCGGCGGTTGCGCAGCGCCCGCATGATCTCCATCTTGATCAGCGTGATCACCGTGCGTTCTCCTTGTCGGTCGTGCTGCCGGTCGGGCGGCCGAGGGCGGCGGACTGGTCGGCGGCGTCCTGCTCGCCGGTGATGGTGATGAAGGCCTGCTCCAGGCCCACGCCGGCGACCTCCAGGCCGAGCGGGTAGAACCCGGCCCGGTAGATCGCGGCCACGGTCGCGTCGGCGTCGTCGCTGTTGATCCGCACGGTCTGCCCGCTGACGTCCAGCGAGGTGACCCGGGGCAGCGCGTTCAGCAGTCGGCGGTCGGTCCGGTCGTCCGGCCCCAGGTCGAAGGAGATCTTGCGCAGCCCGGCCCGGGCCTTGATCTCCGCCGCCGTGCCGTCCGCGATCAGCCGGCCCTTGTGGACCACCAGCACCCGGTCGGCGATCGAGTCCGCCTCCTCCAGGTAGTGGGTCGCGAACAGCACCGTGCGCCCGGCATCGGCCTGCGCCCGCATCACCGCCCAGAACGCCTGTCGGGCCGTCACGTCCATGCCCGTGGTGGGCTCGTCCAGGACGATCAGGTCGCTGTCGCCCGCCGTGGCCAGCGCGAAGCGGACCCGCTGCTCCTGGCCGCCGGAGAGCTTGTCGACCATCCGGTCGGCGATGTCGGTGATCCCGGCGGTCTCCAGCACGGCGTCGACGGCGTAGCCGCGCGGGTGGACGTCACAGGCGAACTTGACCAGCTCGCGGACCTTGACGTCCGGCATCAGACCGCCGCTCTGCAGCATCACTCCGACCTTGCCGTCCAGGATGGCCTGGCGCGGGGTGCCCCCGAAGAGGGTGACGCTGCCGGAGGTGGGCTCGCGGAGCCCCAGCAGCATGTCGATGCTGGTGGACTTGCCGGCCCCGTTCGGGCCGAGGAAGGCCACGGTCTCCCCGGGGTGGAGCGTCAGCGAGATGTCGTTGACCGCCTTCACCGCACCGAAGTGCTTGCTGACGTTGCGGAAGGCCGCGACCTCCCCGGCGCCCGGGCCCGTCCGGCCCGCCCCCGTCTGCTGCCCTGTGGAAGTACTCATGGTCTCGGCCGCTCCCTGGATCAATCTCCGTCGTCCTGCTGACAGGGACAAGCCTGACCGACGCCGGACCGCACCGGACAGTGCCGTGCTGCTCGAAGTCGGCATGACGGATGTCATGGCCCGGAGGGTGACCGCTGGGTCACAGCACCGTACCTGTGCTGACGCGGTCGCACTCCGGCACTCCCGTTTGGGCTACCCTCTGCGCGTCCGCAATGCTTTTGATGGGGGATTCAGTTATGGAACCGCTCGCCGCCGGTGACCCACGTCAGGTCGGCCCTTACACACTGATGGGCAGCCTGGGTGCAGGCGGCATGGGCGCGGTCTTCCTCGGCCGCTCGGCCGGCGGCCGGACGGTCGCGGTCAAGCTGGTCCGTCGCGAGTTCGCCGCCGACGAGGAGTTCCGGGCCCGGTTCCGGCGCGAGGTCGAGGCCGCCCGCGCGGTCTCCGGGGCCTTCACCGCCTCCGTGGTGGACGCCGACACCGAGGCCGAAATGCCTTGGCTGGCGACGACGTTCGTGCCCGGCGTGCCGCTGAGCTCGGCCGTGCGCCGACACGGCGGCTTCGAGGAGCCGGTGCTCCGCGCGCTGGGCGTCGGCCTGGCCGAGGCGCTCCAGGAGATCCACCGGGCCGGGGTGATCCACCGCGACCTCAAGCCGGCCAACGTGATGCTGGCCGCCGACGGCCCGCACGTCATCGACTTCGGCATCAGCCGCGCGGTCGAGGGCGCCGCGCTGACCTCCACCGGATTCGTCGTCGGCTCCCCCGGCTTCCTCTCCCCCGAGCAGGCGATGGGCAATCAGGTGGTGCCCGCCACCGATGTGTTCGCCCTGGGCGCAACCCTGGCCTACGCCGCCAACGGCACCGGTCCCTTCGGTGACGGTCCGACGCCGGCCCTGCTGTACCGGGTGGTCAGCCAGGAGCCCGACCTGACGGCGATCCCCGACTCACTGCGCCCGGCGGTGCTGGCCTGCCTCGCCAAGGACCCGGCCAACCGGCCCACCCCGGCCCAACTGGTGGCCGCGCTCAGCGAGGACGCCCCGGCGTTCAGCGGCGGCTGGCTGCCGCAGCCGGTGCTGCGCGACATCGTCGACGCGAGCGCCATCCTGACCGGCGCCGCCGGCTCCGCTCCGGCGGACGCGACCCACAAGCTGCAGCCCGCGCCGGTGGACGCGGCGGCCGGCGGCCCGCAGGGCTTCGGCCCGCCGACGCCCCCGCCGTTCCCGCCGCCGCAGTTCGCGCCCCAGCAGGGCCAGCAGGCCTTCCAGGGGCAGCAGGGCCAGGGCACGCCGCCGCCGTTCCCGCCGGCCTATCCGCCGCAGCCGCAGCAGCAGCCCTCGCCGTACCAGCAGTTCCCGCAGCAGCAGGCGGCATCGTTCCAGCAGCAGGGCCTGCAGCAGGGCCAGGGCGGCGGGGTCGGCCCGACCCACCCGATGCCGCAGCAGAACGGCGGCGGCTCCGGCATGAGCCGGCGGACCCTGCTCGGCCTGATCGGCGGCGGCGTCGTGGTCGTGGGCGGCGCGGCCACCGCCTTCGCGCTCAGCGGCGGCAACAAGCCCACCCCGAAGCCCAGCCCGAACACCGGCCCGACCGGCAGCCCCAGCGCCACTCCCACCGGCGGCTCGACCACCCAGCCGAGCAACCCCTCCCCGGTCGCCTCCGGCCCGCTCACCCCGGTCACCAACGCCCCCGGCACCATGGCCGGCCCGGCCGCGAACCCGGTCTGGTCGAAGGTGCTCAACGACACCGTCTACAACATGGTCGTGGGCAACGGCACCCTGGTCGCCGTCTGCATCGACTCCACCCAGGGGCTCAAGACCAGCGACGGCACGCCGGCCTGGCGCGGCACGGTCGACCTGGGCAGCGGCACCATCTCCTCGCAGCCGTACATCTCCGGCGACTACGCGTACGTGGTCGGGCAGAGCAACTCGGACGGCCACCGGGGCCTGGACGTGGTCAGCCTCGCCGACGGCAGCATCAAGTGGTCGCTCAACGAGCCCAACCAGGACTGGGAGCTCCAGGGCGCCTACGGCATCCTCGGCAACAACCTGTACATCACCGCGAACATCGCCAGCATGTCGGCCAACGGCCTGTGGGTCGTCGACATCAGCACCCAGAAGACCGCCTACACCACCACCGGCGCCTACATCGGCTCGCTGGTGGTGCCGACCAGCGGCACCACCGTGCTCGGCTTCAACGAGGTCAACGAGAACGGCACCGCGAACGGCTTCAACGCCGCCACCGGCCAGCGGATCTGGAGCCAGACCCCGCAGTACCTGACCACCGAGGGCCCGGGCGGCGTCGACGGCTGCCTCGCCGACGGCATGCTCTTCTTCGGCGGCCAGGACCTCAACGCGGTCAACCCGAACACCGGGAAGGCCAGTTGGACCCCGGTCAGCTACAACTCGATGGACATCTACGGCCCGCCGTCGACCGACGGCGCCGGCCGGGTGTTCGTCACCGCGGGCTCCACGCTCTACTGCGTCCGGGCCTCGGACGGCACCAAGCTGTGGCAGACCACCGGCGTGAACCCGTTCCCCGCGCCCGGCAACGTCCTCTGCGCCAACGGCATGGTCTACATCAACGACGACAAGGGCGTGCTCTACGCGGTCAACGGCGCCACCGGGGTCTGTGCCTGGAGCTACGCCAACCCGGCGGCCACCGGCGCCGGCGTGGACATCAGCGCGGCGGCCGACGCCACCGGCGTCTACTACGCCGTCGGCACCCAGGTGTTCCGGCTGCCGGTGAGCTGAGCCGGCGAGCTGAGCCGGAGCGCACAGCGGGGCGGCGGCCGGACGGCCGCCGCCCCTTCCTGCTTCGGCTCGGCTCAGCCCGCCGTCGGGGCCGTCAGCCCCAGCGAGCGGCGCAGGAAGTCGACCTGGAGCAGCAGCAGGTTCTCCGCGACCTCCTCCTGCGGGGTCATGTGGGTGACCCCGGACAGCGGCAGCACCTCGTGCGCGCGACCGGCGGCGAGCAGCGCCGAGGACAGCCGGAGCGAGTGCGCGACCACGACGTTGTCGTCGGCCAGGCCGTGGATCAGCTGCAGCGGACGGCTCAGCTTCGCGGCGTCCGCGGTGAGCGAGTTGGCGGCGTAGACCTCGGGCCGGACCGCCGGGTCGCCGAGGTAGCGCTCGGTGTAGTGGCTGTCGTAGAGGCGCCACTCGGTGACCGGTGCGCCGGCCACGGCCGCGTGAAACACGTCCGGACGGCGGAGCACCGCCAGCGCGGCCAGGTAGCCGCCGTAGGACCAGCCGCGGATGCCGACCCGGGTGAGGTCGAGCGGGTACTCCTCGGCGAGCGCCTGCACCGCCTCGACCTGGTCGTCCAGGGTGGAGCCGGCGAAGTCGAAGGCGATGGCCTTCTCCCAGCCGGGGCTGCGCCCGGGGGTGCCCCGGCCGTCGGCGACGACGACGGCGAAGCCCTGGTCGGCGAACCACTGGGAGACCAGGTGGGCGTTCTGGGCGGCCAGCACCACTTGGCCGTGCGGACCACCGTAGGGGTTCATCAGCACCGGCAGCAGGCCGTCGCGCCCGCGGTCGTAGCCGGTGGGCAGCAGTACGGCGGCCGGGATCCGGCTCTTTCCGGCGAGGGTGAGCACCGGACGGGCGGTGAGTACCGGTGCCTGCGCCCGGGAGGCGATCACCGCGACCTCGGCCCCGTCGCGGAGCACCCGGACCAGCGGGCCCGAGCGGTCCAGCGTGGCGGAGACCAGCACGGTCAGCCCGCCGCTGCGGACCGCCGAGTGGTAGCCGGGCTCGGTGCTGACCCGGGCGATCCCGGCCTCGGCGACCCGGTAGACGTGCACCTCGCCGACCTCCGGCGCGGCGGCGGTCTCCCCGGCCGAGGCGGAGACCAGGACGTCCTCGGCGCCGACGTCCAGTACGGCCCGGACGTGCAGCGCGTCGGTGGTCAGCAGCCGGGCGCCGACCGCCAGTGCGCGCACGCCTCCCTCGTCCGCGATCCGGACGAGTCGTCCGTCCTGGGTCCAGGCCGGGACGCCGGAGAAGAGGTCGAGCCAGACCGGGTCCTCCTCGGCGTGCACCGGGGTGGTCGCGCCGGTTGCCGGGTCGACCGCGAGGAAGAGCTGACTGCGCTGGTCCCGGGCCTGGACCAGCAGCAGCGGCGGGCCGCCGGCCGACCAGTGCACCCGGGCGAGGTAGGGGAAGGCGGCGTGGTCCCAGGCCACGTCGGTCCGGCTGCCGTCCAGACCGAGCACGGCGAGCGAGACCTCGGCGTTCGGGCTGCCGGCCTTCGGGTAGGCGACCTCGGCGGCGGGGCGGTCGGGGTTGGCCGGGTCGGCGATCCACCAGCGCTGCACCGGGGAGTTGTCGACCCGGGCGACCAGCAGCCGGTCGCCCTCGGGGGCCCACCAGTAGCCGCGGCTGCGGTACATCTCCTCCTGGGCGATGAACTCGGCCTGGCCCCAGACCACCTCGCTGTGCTCGGGCGAGGCCAGGGCGCGGTCGCCGCTGCCGTCGGCGGCGATGACCCGCAGCTCGCCGCCGTCGGTGGCGTAGGCGATGTGGCGGCCGTCGGGAGCAGGGCGGGGGTCGAGCACCGGCCCGGCGGCAGGGAGCTCCCGGACCCCCTCGGCCAGCAGGTCGGCCAGGAACAGCCGGCCGGAGAGGGCGAAGACGGCGGCGGTCACCTCGGCGTCGGTGGCGTAGCCGACGACGCCGGAGGAGCTCTCCCGGCTGCGCTCGCGGCGGGCCCGCTCCTCGGGGGTGAGCTCCTCGCCGCCGACGCCGAGCAGCGCGATCGGGTCGGCCGCCACTCGCTCGGATGGCGCACCCTCGACCGGAAGATCGAGTACCTGGAGCAGGTTCGCCCGTTCGGCCCCGCCGGCGGACCGGAGGAACACCACCCGGCGGCCGTCCGGGGAGACGGTGAAGGATCGGGGAGCACCGAGGGTGAAGCGCTGCGTCCGCGAGTGCTGGCGGGGGAAGGAGATCTCCTTGGTCATCCCCCGACCCTAGTCCGCGACTCGGACAGCCGGAAAGATCCGCCGTCGGACCATCGAAACCCCCAACGGTCTTCGCTCGCCCGTTCGGACGCTCGAAAACCTCCTTCCCCGCGCGCCGCGCGCGCCCTGACCGTGCATCGATGCACCGGCATATGCATGATGACCGAAAGTGACAGACAGGTCACTCGATGGGTATCAATCAACTGCTGTGCTCCGGGTACGTCCCGGTACCCGATACCCGCCCCCCGCCCCTACGGTCGGCCGTCCCAGCCGTACCGCTGCTGAGAGGTGAGTCGCGATGATTCTGCCGATTTCCGCCGCCGTCCTGATGCTCATCGTGGTCGTCCTGTTGATCCGCCGTTCCGGCCTGAAGTTCTGGCATGCGTTCGCCTGTGCGCTGCTCGGCTTCTACATGGCGTCGACCTCCATCGCCCCCTCGATCCACACCCTGACGACCAACGTCGCCGGGATGTTGTCCGGCATCAAGATCTGAACCGTCGGCCGTCGGACCCGGCACGTACGCTGAACCCATGAATGTCCTGCCGCCCGATGCCCCCTCGGCCGACCGCCGTCTGCTCCTCGTCCACGCCCACCCGGACGACGAGTCGATCGGCAACGGCGCCACCATGGCCCGATACGCGGAGCAGGGTGACCACGTCACCCTCGTCACCTGCACCCTCGGCGAGGAGGGCGAGGTCATCGGTGCGGAGCTGGCGCATCTGGCGGCGGACCGGGACGACACCCTCGGCAACCACCGGATCGGCGAACTCGCCGCGGCCATGGGCGTGCTGGGGGTGAGTGACCACCGCTTCCTGGGCGGCCCGGGACGCTACCGCGACTCCGGGATGATGGGCGTGGACAGCAACAAGCGCCCGGACTGCTTCTGGCAGGCCGACCTGGACGAGGCGGCCGGCCACCTGGTCGCGGTGGTGCGCGAGGTCCGCCCGCAGGTCCTGGTCACCTACGACCCCGACGGCGGCTACGGCCACCCCGACCACATCCAGGCGCACCGGGTCGCGATGCGGGCCTGCGAACTGGCCGCCGACCCGGCCTTCCGGCCGGAGCTCGGCCCGGCCCACGACATCGCCAAGGTCTACTGGAACTGCATGCCCCGCTCGGTGCTCGAGGCCGGCTTCGCCGCCCTCCGCGCCGCCGGCCGGGAGGCCCCCTTCCCCGGCGTCGCGAGCGCCGACGACGTCCCCGGGGTGGTGCCGGACGAACAGGTCACCGCCGCCGTCGACGGCAGCGCCCAGGCCGGGCGGAAGGCCGCGGCGATGCGCACCCACGCCACCCAGATCGCGGTGGACGGCCCCTTCTTCGCCCTCTCCAACAACCTCGGCCAGCCGCTGCCGGCCGTCGAGTACTACCGGCTGGTGCGCGGCCGGCCCGGCCCGCTCGGGGCCGACGGCCTGGAGGCCGACCTCTTCGCCGGCCTCGACCGCACCAGCGACCCCACCACCGACATCCCCACCGGCAGCGCCGCCGCGGCACCGGCCGTACCGGAGGCCTCCCGATGACGCGCCCCCACGACAGCCTCGGCCGCGCCACCGTCCCCGGCCCCCGGTCGGCCTCGCCCCGCCCGCCGGAGCCGGAGTACCCGGTCGGCAAGCCGTTCCGAGTGACCGCCTATGCGGTGCTGCTGGTCCTGGGCGCGGTGGTCGGCCTGGCCGGGACCTTCGTGCTGTCGCTCTGGTTCCCCGGCGGGCTGGTGCTGTCGCTCGCCGCGATCGCCGCGCTCTGCTGCGGCGGCCGGGTGCTGACCGGCTCCAGGACCGGTTCCGCGATGCCCGCGCTCGGCTGGTTCGCGATGCTGATGGTGGCCCAGGCGCCGCGCCCGGATTTGCGCGGCCTAACCGGCAACTCGAAGGCGATCGAGCAGGCGCTCAAGGACTATCGCGTCTACGCCCAAAAGGTGCCGGTTAAGGGGGGCGATTACTCGATGGACCACACCGCGATTGTCTACCTCATGGACAAGAACGGACATTTTGTCGCGCCTTTCAGCATGCAACGCGCGGTCGACGCTGAAGCCGTGGAATTACGGCAATATCTTTAAGACGCGGTCGCCTGCCACCTTTGATTTGCATCAAAGCAAAAACTCAGAAGTCGCGTAATCTATGGCCCGGCCAGCGGGGGCGACACCCTGGCCGGGCGGCTCGGGACGGAACCTTCATAGGGCTTCCGATCCCGGGCTGTTCCCGCTTGCTCACCGATAATGATGCGCCTGCGGCTTCAGAGATGCCGAGGCGGCCGCAACATGATTGCAGCCGGTCCGGCGGCTAGTCGAACGGTTCGCGGCGTTTTGCCAGCCTTTTCACGAGTTTTTCGGCCTTGGTCTTGGCTTTGGCGACCTCCTTGGCGAGCCGCGAGCTCTTCGCCAATCCATGTTCGGTCTTCTCCCAGAGTTGCGGGGCAAACAACAGCTGAAAGAGTGCGCGCCATGCTGCGAGTGAAAGCAGAAACCAGTATAGTGGCGTGCAGCAGGACCCACCCGTGTGCCAGAAGTCCACGGCGTTGCAAGCCAACGAGATCCAGCGCGACCGTTGAGGCATAACCGGCCAGCAAGGTCACGAAAAATACGGGGGCTTCGTGCCCCATGGCGGCGATGGCTACGAGCGGCGGGCGCGCGATGAGATAGTAGCAAAGCGCCGCCATGAAGAGTGGATGGATCAGCGCTGCGAAAACATTGCAGGCAAGGAACAACTGGAAAGCCACGGCGCCCGCTGGCGAGAGCTCGTGCAGAAGCCGCACCGGCCGGCGCATGTGCACCAGCCAAGTCTGCATCCAACCCTTATACCAGCGCGTCCGTTGCTTGAGCCACGAGACGAATAGCGCGGGTGCTTCTTCGTACGTCGTCGACGGCAGAACCGCGGCGCGGTAGCCAAGCCGATGCAGACGGATCCCCAGATCGGCATCTTCGGTGACGTTGTAGGGGCAACAAGCCGCCAACCCATAAATGTCGATTATGCCTAATTTACCTTGCCGTTTAGGGGGTAATGTGCCATTAAGCTGTACCATCAATCTGTACCATCAGCGATCTCGGCATGGCGGACACAAAGTACCTAAGGCAGCGGCATCAGGGTTGGTATTTCGTCGCGGCCGTGCCTCGTGCGTTGCGTGGCAAATTCGTGAGCGACGGGCGCAATGGAAGCGCTGGTCGGCCGCTCAGCAAGATCGTGGTGAGCCTCAAAACGCAGTCGCTTGGCGAAGCTCAGAACCGGCGCTGGCCGCTTGTGAAGCAATGGCGCGAAACTTTCCAACGGGCGCAGACCGGCGAGGCATTGTCGCTTGCCGAAATCGACGCGCAGGCGCGAGATTTTCACGTCAACGCTGGAACGGATGGAGGTTGGCGCCAAGAG
>CAVUQN010000011.1:0-253373 GCA_963743515.1 uncultured Actinomycetota bacterium | reverse complement strand
ACGGGACTCGATCCAGTCGAAGACCTCGCGGTGACTGATCCGGCCGTCGTGCGGTTCCCAGACTTTCGCGGTGACCGCGTACCGGCCGTCGTGCAGCAGCCGGGCCTCAACGACCGCGACGGTGTCGCTCTTCAAGGCCATGTCGACCGCCAGCACCGCCGGCTCGTTGCCCTCAAGCTGCCACGTCCCCTTGCAGGCCGCCCAGGCCCCGGGGTGGTCGGACAGCCAACTGTCGGCGGCCTGGTCCACCCACAGGTTCGCGTAGTAGCGCAGCCACTCGTGCTTCGGCATCAGTGGCGTGTTCCACTCCGCCACCCGCGACTCGATATCCCACAGGACGCCCGCCGCACACGACGCCGCGGTCACCGCGATGCCGCCGATCGGCCGGATTCTCGAAGTCCAGGCCGTCCGGAGCCTCGTAGTGGTCGAACAGCAGCTTCGGAGCCACGCTCGGGTCCCGCTCGGCCTTCCGCGCCTGAATGATCATCTGGCCGAAGAGGCTGTGCTTGATGTCGAAACCAGCCGTGGAAAGGTTCAGAATGCGGCCGGAACCCCGATAAACAGCCCTAGTAGAGCCGTCTTTCTGCGGGATTTCGTACCGAACGCGCCGCTTACGGGTGGACTTGCCGACCACCGTGCGGACCCGGGCCTTGTTGGAGCCCACGTCGCCCCACTCGTGGACCTCGTCGCAGATGAACGTCGTCGGCTGCCCGCCCTCGTTGGTGCCGGCCACCGCCGCGATGCGCACGACCTTCCCCGGGCGCCCGTCCGCCCGGCTGACCTCGGTGTCGTAGACGTCGAAATAGCCGCACAGCGGGCTCTCGGTGGCGATCTGGTCCCGGCCGCCGAACATCGTCGCCGTGACCGTGAACAGCAGGTCGGCCTGCTCGAAGCTGGCCGCGCTGATCACGATGTTCGGCGACGAGGGCGATATCTCCGGCGGCCCCGCAAACTCCAGTGCCGCCAGCGCACCGATGAACGTCGTCTTGCCTCCGCCGGTGGCCTCCGTGCGGATCGCCTCGTCGTAGCGCCAGTAGTCGCAGTTCGGGCAGTACTCGTACCAGCGGTAGACGAAGGCCTTCTGATCCGACCGAAGGGTGATCTTCTCGCCGTAGAAGTCGCCCTCGCCGCAGATGCAGTTCGCCTCGATCCACCGGCACGCCATCGGGCCGTACGACGGCCACAGCTTTCCCGGCTGCGGCTCCCATGAGCAGTTCTG
This sequence comes from uncultured Actinomycetota bacterium, assembly GCA_963743515.1. Classification (GTDB taxonomy): domain Bacteria; phylum Actinomycetota; class Actinomycetes; order Streptomycetales; family Streptomycetaceae; genus Streptacidiphilus. Next base: position 252,154 of record CAVUQN010000011.1, on the reverse strand, counting down.
GCAGCCCAGCTCAACCTTGGATGAGGCGCGGGTCCTGCTCTTCGTCGCTGTCGGCATGGCTCACCTCCCGGAACTGCGAGTTGAGGTCGGCCAGCGTCCGCTTCTCCGTGATCATCGCGATGCCGAGGCTGGCCCGGTTGGCCGGCCCGATGCCGATCTGCTTCTCGCACGCCTGGACCGTCTTCAGTGCCGAGTCCGCCGCCCGGTAGAGGGCGTTCAGGACCTGCTGGCCCTGCGAGCCAGTGATCGTCGGCGACCGGTCGGCCGCCCGGGACAGGATCAGGTAGCGGTTCAGGGCCTCCACCCAGCGCAGCACCAGGACCTCGTCAGCTGGGGTCAGCGCCATCGCCACCGAGTCGTCCCAGAACCGGTTCCATGCCTGGACCGTGTCCTCGTGCCAGGAAGCGCCCGGAGGGGGAGCGGGGAGCTCAAGACGGGCACCCTCCACCACCACCAGCTCAGCCCGACGGCCGTTGCGACGGTCGGCAGCCATGCCCGCCGGCTTCTTCGTCCTCGGCAACGGGTCCTCCCTCCGGCAAACGATCACTGAGCAAAACGGAACGCTGTGGTACCACGCAAAAAGGGAGCCAAGGGCGCGGGGTCAGGAAGATGATCTTCCTAAAAAGATCATCTGACCCCGGGTCAGGATGCTGGGGGTCTATCTGGCCGTGTGAGCTGTGCTCCGGCTCTGCTGTTGCAGGATCGGTGCGCTGGTCGGAGTGGTGAGTCTGTGCCGCCTTGGGATCGGGGCACGCTGTGGTCTGCGGTGATGGGGTCGGACGGATTCCCTGGGCGACCGCACCGCCAGCACACCATGTCCTGGGTGATCTCCTGCTTGGCTCGCTTCTGGTGCTGCCAGCCGAGGCCGCGCTTGGTGGTGTTGGGCTTGGGGCGTGCGTTCATGCGGGCTTCGAGTGCTGCTTGGTGGACGGAGCATCTGCTCTTGCCGGTGGTGGCGTCGAACAGCTGCTTGCAGTCGAGGCAGAACCGTTTCGGCATGGGCATACTCCCTTCCTTGGAAGGAGTGTAAGTCTTTATAGTGCAGGTGGTGAAGGGTTGAGGTCGAGGGCGCGCCGCGCCGGCCACTGGTCTGGTGCTGCTGGTGGTCGGCGCGGTCTCGATTTCCCTGGGCATGCCGAAGGGGTACCCACGTCGTGGGTACCCCTTGATCGCTTCGGGTCGTGCCGCAGCGTGGCGGTCAGCAGGGTGTGCAGGTGTGGCCGTATCGGTCGTCGTACCAGAAGCGGCAGACCGAGCAGTGAACGTCGGCGGCGAGTGCGCGGACGGCTGTCCACAGGGTGTGGATCACGGGTAGTCCTCAGGTAGTTGACGGGTAGTTCAGGCGGTAGTTCGTGGGGTAGTTCTGGGGCTGACCTGCGGAACTACCCGACTACGTCCCCGTCGGCGCGATCGGTCGGGGAGGGGTCGGGAAGGTCGGCCAGGTGCACGCCGATGCGCACCACTCCGCCGACCTTCAGCGAGGCCCGGACGGGGATGCCGCAGACCTCGACGAACTCGCGGAACTCGGAGAGCGTCCGATCGCGGTTGACGAGTCCTCTGGCTTTCCAAGCGAAGAGGACTCTGTCGAGGTGTACGCCGGTCGCTGTGCCGGCGAGCTCTCGGACGGTGTCGGCGAGGGCTTCACGCAGCTGCGCGATGGTGTGCGCGCCGACGATGAGGCCCTCCTCTTCGTCCTGGTCTTCGTCGTACTCATCGTCTTCGGCAGCGCGGTAGGCGGCGATGATCCACCAACCGAGTGCGGCTTCGGGCACGATCGGGAACGCTTCGGCGAGTCTCCAGACGGCCCAGCCGCTGAACGCTTGGATTCCGAGCCTTCCGGCTCGTTCGCGCCACGCTTTGCGCTCCCAGGGCCATCTGGCGATCCGCCAGCCGACGACGATGCTGCCGTCGTAGACCCGCGAGGCGATTCGGCGCCGGTTCACAGCCACGCCATGACGTGCGTGCCCGCGGTGTTCACGACGGGCAGCAGGACGGCTGTGGCGAGTCCGGTTGCGGCTACGGACGGCCCGAGCGTCATTCCGGCGATCATTCCGAAGCCGAGGTCGCGCCGGATGGTCTTGCTGCCCTTGCGGAAGCTCAGGTAGATCGCGACGAGCACGATCAGGACGATGACGGCCGATCCGGCTTGCAGGTGTGCGAGTTGCTGGTGGTGGACGGTTTCGCTGGTCGCTCCCGTGAGTGCGTGGAGTGCGTCGTCTCCGAGTTGGTCGCTGCCGGCGCGGACTTTCGTCGCTGCACCGCCGAGGAGGCCTCCGACGCTGACGGCGAGGACGATTCCGACGGCGAGGGCTCCGAGGAACGGTGCGAGGGTCTTCCAGTTGCGGCCGGCGGTTGCCGCGGCACCTTTGAAGCCTTCGCTCTTCCCGGTGCCGCTGCTGCTGCTCTTGCGCCACCAGGGCCAGATGACGGCGACGCACAGGGCGAGTCCGGTGAGTGCGCCGCCGACGGTGATGGTCACGGTGTGGCTCCGGTGAGGTAGGCGAGGGCTTGGGTGAGGATGTGGTGGTCGGCGATGTCGCCGAGGGCGATGGCGTAGAGCAGGGTGCGGGTGATCCACTGGTCGGCGTGCTTGTCGAGGCCTGCGGTGACGATCAGGAGTGCGAGGCCGACGCCGTACTGGTCTCCGGCGATGTGGAGTGCGTGGAGCGTCACGGGCAGGAGGATCGCGGCGGTGGCGGCCGCGGTGAGGTTGTGGGTGATGCGGATGTTCTTCCAGCTGGCGGTGTCGGTGCTCATACGTAGCCGCCGTTGCTGGGTTCGGCCTTGCGGGCTTCGCGGCTCAGGACGGTGCGGACGTATGCGGCGTCGATCTCCAGGCGGTGGTTCTTGGCGATGAGTTCGACGATCTGGGCGGCTTGCGCATCGGGTCCGATGATTGATGCGGCTGCGGTGATCGCGGCGGTCAGTGTGGCCGGGTGCGGGGCGCTGAACTGCGGTGCATCACCCGCATCACCGGATTCGAGCGCGGGGTTCACGTTCGTGGCACGAACTTGAACCACTTCGGGCAGTGCGCGGTCGAGTCGGGCGTCGATGTGGCCGGTGTAGGCGGTCCAGGCGCGTCCGGAGCGGACGATCCAGGCGTCGATGCCGTAGGCGGGTCGGGGTTGGTAGCCGAGGCCGATCTGGTGGCGGCCGGCGGCGTGTTGGGCGCCGAGGCGGAGTTCGGCCATGCCCCAGAGCACGATTCCGGGTGCGGCGTACAGGATGGCGGCGGGCAGGCCTTGATGCCACAGGGTGGCGTGGGTGATGTTGAGGTAGACCGAGGTGCAGAGCTGGGCGATCGCGGCGAGGCGCGGCCGGAGGGTGGATTGGCGCGGGTCGGATGCGGCTGTGGCCCAGGCGTCGAGCGCGAGGAGTGCGGCTCCGTCGTAGACGGCTCCGGCGAATGCTGCGAGGACGGCGGGCACGCGGTAGTGGTCGTGGGCGACGACGAACAAGGACCAGGTGCTGAAGCTGAACGCGGCGGTGAGGACGATGGTCCAGCCGATGATGCGGGCGATGCGGTTCATGCGGATCTCCGGGCAGTTGGCCCGGTGGCGCGAGCGTGATCACGGCAGGTGGGTCAGGCTGACCCACCTGCTGACCTTCACCCGCGCCACCTGGGCGAGGGGAAGGTCTAGAACGCGACGACGCAGTACAGCCGGTACTGGCCGGGCTGCTTGCGGCAGGGCACGGGCTGCCCGGCCTCGACGGAGCTGAACGTGTTGCGGAGCCGGTGGACGCCGAGGAGGACTTCGTCGAGCGTGCCGATCAGGCGGACCTTCATGCCGGATCACCGGCCTCGGTGGAGACGTAGGTGGTGAAGTTCCAGCTGGCGCCGCCCCAGCGGCCCTCGACGTGCAGCGAGCGGGTCGGGATGCCGTTGTCGCTGAACTCGCTTGTCCTGATGTCGATCTCCAGGGCGGCGGCGATCAGCCTGGTGGCGCGGTCGCCGTCGGGGTGGCGGACGGTGATGAAGGGCCTGATGACGCGGTCGAGGTCGATGGTCCATTCGACGGGCAGGTCGTCGAAGTCGGGGTTCTGCGCGAGCAGGAGGTGCATCGCGGAGGCGCTGATGAGCGCGCTGGGCTCGTTCATCGCTGGCCGCCGATCGGGGCGGTGCGGAAGCCGGTCGCGGCGGGGCTGTAGTAGCCGCCGGCGGGGTCGTACTCGCGGTTGGTGATCTGCCATTCGCCGGCGTCGACGGGCGTGGTGCTGATGCGCCGTTCGGCCTTGCGGTAGTGGTCGCAGATGCGGCGCTTGGCGACGGTGGCCAGCAGGGCGAAGGGCTGCTCGATGGCGCGGCCGCCGTTGCGGCGGGTGATCCAGACCGAGGTGAAGGTCTCGGCGGTGAGGTCCTCGGCGAGGTGCTTGTCGTGGGGGTGCAGCCGCTGGGCGATGAGGGCCTGGACGCGGGTCCGGTAGGCGGTGAAGAGCTCCGCGAACTCGGTGTCCGGGGTGGTCGCGGGCATGGCGGCCCGCGTGGAAAGATCAGTCACAGCTGTTCTCCTGCTGAAGTCAGGATGATCGGTTAGGCCCTGGGCCGGTGTTGGTAGCACCGGCCTGGGGCCGCTTTGTTGCTGCTTTGGGTGGCTAGCCACCACTCTACGCACGCCCATGGACTGGTGGCTAGCCCCATGCGAAGATTCCTTCATGCCCTCTGTGCACAAGAACCCTGCGAAGGCCTTCCGCCCCGATCCCGAGCTCTACGAGCGGGCGAAGGTGGCCGTCGCCGACGTGGGCTCCGACATGAACGCCCACCTGGTCGCGTTCCTGCGCTGGCTCACCCACGAGACGGACGAGCTGCCGGCGCGGCCGGAGAAGTCGCAGCCGTAAACCTCGTGGCACGAACATTGGCCAGGTGACTCCCGCAGATCTGCGGGAGTCACCTTCGTCGCATCAGGGCTTCGGCTTCCTGGGCTTGCGGAACATCAGGTAGACCAGGGTGCTGGCGCACAGGAGCGTCAGCGTCTGGAGTCCGAGTTCCACGTAGGCGAGGGTCATGACGCGTTCGCGGAGGCGATGGCCGCGGCCTTGACCTTGTTCCACAGGCGGCCGGCTCGGGCGAGGTGCTTGCTGCAGAGCAGGATCTCGGCGTCCTCGACGAGGGCCGGGTTCGGGCAGGGGTTGGAGTGGCTGTCCAGGACGCGGCAGCGCGGTACGCGCCGGGTGGTGACGTTCACTGTCCACCTCGGGCGACGTAGTCCTTAGCCATCTCGTTGAGGGCCCACAGCTTCTCGGTGTTCTCGCGGTCGAGCTGGAAGTCGATCCGACCGAAGGCGTCGGTCACGGGCTTGGCCTCGATGCCGAACTTGGCGCAGAACGCCTGGAAGCCCGGGGCGTCGAACTGGTCGGGCAGCGGGATCACGTTGTCGGCCATGGTCACAGCTCCACCTGGTCGAACTCGGCAAGCTTGGCGACGAGCCCACCGATCTGCAGCGCCGTCAGGGCGCGCTGGGTCTGCGGCAGCTGCAGCAGCCCGGTGAAGATCTGGTCCATGCCTTCGGCGATCTCCCACATGCCGGGCTTGCGCTTCTCCGTGCAGTCCTGGCAGATCCGGCCGACCTCCGGGGTGCCGAGGATCAGGGTGACGGCGACCCATCGGTTGTCGCCGAAGATGCCGTCGAGGCGGCCGCCGCACAGGGTGCAGTCCAGCTCGGGGTTGGGCTGGGTGTTGATCTCGAAGCCGAGCTTCGCGGTGGCCAGCAGTTCGGCCATGGTCGTGTCGGTCATGGTCACTTCTCCTCGGTCTGGTCGAGGTAGCCGGCGCCGTCGGCTTCGGCGACGACGTGACCGGTCTGGTCGAGGAACTGGCGGATGCCCGAGTCAGTGGTGGTCTCGACGAACGGCCCGGCGGCCAGGGTCTTCCGCAGCTCGGCGGGTTGAACGTAGGTCGCGGTGACGCGCGTGGGGATGGCGGCCGCCACGCTGGTGAGGACAGTGCGCCACGACTCCGCATCGACGGCCGGGGCCGCGGGCAGTCCGGTGGCAACGGCCTCCAGGAAGCGGCTGATCTTCGCCAGCATCGGCTCCCGCCTGTCGGCCGGGAGGAAGGCCAGCCCGGAGAAGATCCAGTCCATGCCGTCGGCGATCTCCCACAGACCCGGCTGGTACCGGTCGCTGCAGTCCTCGCAGATGCGCTTGGTGACGTGCCGCCCCATGAGGGCGACGGCGATGAAGCAGGTGTCCTGGTCCTCGGGCAGCTCACCGCCGCAGCAGGTGCAGACGGCGTCGACGTCGGGGTTGCCGTTGAACTCGAAGACGAATCGGAGGGGTTCGGGTCCGGCGTAGACCATGGTCACTTCTCCTTGTGGTTGGCGCCGCCGCGGGGGCGGAAGGTGATGTTGGCTTCGTCGAGGAGCCGGTGGACGAGGCCGTAGCTGAGGCCGGTCCTGGTGCAGATTTCGCGGATGCTCGCGCCGGCCCGGTAGGTGGTGGCGAGGTCGTGGGCGAGGTCGCGCCGTTCCTGGGTGCCGCTGCGCGGAGACTTGGCGCGGGTGCGGTCCTGGTCGTATGTCACTGGTCCTCCTGGTTGTGGTTGGCCGCGAGCCGGAGTCGGGCGGCGCGTGCGGCGGTTCGCCACCTGAGTCCGGTTTCGCGGCGTTCGGCGAAGGCGGCTCGGGTGGCCTGCGCGGCGGCGGCCCGGCTGCGGGCGGCTTGGATCTGCTCGGTGATGCGCTTGTCGACGGAGGCGCGGATCTTCTCCGCGAGCTCCGGGTCGAGGTCCGTCACGGTGTCTCCTCGGTGGTGTCGCAGATGAGGCAGTGGTCGTAGCCGCGCGCCGCCCAGTCGGCCTTCATGGGGTTGCCGCAATCGGTGCAAGGCGGACGGCTGTCCTGCCTGTCCCCCTCCTTAAGGAGGGAGGGGGGACAGGACAGTCCGGGTTCAGCTGACCCGTTGCTGTCCTCCGACTGTTCGGAACAGCTCTGACCTGCGGATTCCGCTGCGGCTGTCCTCCCGTCAGGACAGTTCGGGAAGAGTTGTATTACCGGCGAGTAGGACAGCTCGGGGGACAGCTCGGCCGGACGTGCTTTCCGGATCCGGGCGACCTCGGCCAGCCGTGTGGTCGATGCCTTGATCCCGAGGGTGACGCAGTGGGACTGGAGCTGAGGACGCCCGGCGTCGTTGGGCACCTTCGCCCGGTCGAGCTTCGCCACGATGTCCGGGATGCTGTTCAGCTCCGGCGGCTCGGACCCATCGACCGTTCCGTAGGCGGTCTCCTCGACCGGCACCAGCACGACCGTGGTGACCGGACTGCCGTCCTCCTTGGCCTCACCGTCCAGCTTCACCAGCTTGAGGCCGAAGGTGACGTTGCCGAGCTCCTCGTCGTCCTTCTGCTTTCCGGTGGACACGGTGACGGTGCTGGCGAGTCCGCTGCCCTTGCGGGTGACGCCGATCTCGGTCTGCAGCGCACCCTTCACGGCAGTCGATCCGCGCCCGCGCTCGCCCTCAGTACCGGTGTGGTGGACCAGCAGGATGCAGGAGTCGCAGACTGCCCGGAGCTTCTCCATGCGGTCCACCACGCGCCCCATCTCGGTCGCCGAGTTCTCCTCGACGCCGACGGTGATGCGGGCCTGCGTGTCGCAGATGATCAGCGCGGGCTTGAGACGTCGGACAGCCTCCATGAGGACGAGCCACTCTGGGTCCATGGCCTGCACAGGACGCGGCAGGAACAGGACGCCGGTCATCTTCCTGCCGTGGTGTTGCTCCCAGCCGCGTACACGCTTGCGCACGCCCTTGATCCCCTCGGCCACCAGGTAGATGACGAGGCCCTGCTGTACGGCACGGCCGTGCCACGGCGTGCCGGTGCCGATGCAGCCGGCGATGTCGAGGGTCAGGAACGACTTGAACGTTCCGGAGGCGCCGATTACCCGCGCGATGGTGCCCTTGAAGAGGACGTCGGCGATGAGCGGTTCGAGGTCCGTGATGTTGTCGAGGTCGGCCGCGCTCAGCAATTCGCCGAGCAAGGACTCGACGCGTGCCTCGAAGTGCTCCTCGGAGCTCTGTCCCGACGCCTTCCCGTCGTCCTCCGAATCCGGCTCAGCCGGTGGTGGCGGACTGCTGGGAATGTTGGGCCACGGGTCGACGCCAGCAGTCGGCTCGACCGTGGTGGTCACGCTGCCCTCCCGACGACCTTGGTGAAGGCGGAGAGCAGGGCGGCGCGGATCTCGTACTCGGAGCGCTCGGCGGCGCGACCGGCCGGGTACAGCTCGTCCTCGACGTCCCGCTCGGTGACCAGGCCGTCGGCGACGAGGTGCGCCGCCGCGGTGGTGACCGTGCACAAGGTGGCGTGCCGCTCGTACACCGGAGCATCGGAGAGCTTGTCCGCGAGCTTCCTCAGCCGATCCAGGCCGTTGCTGGTCTGGATCCCGTAGAGGCGCGGCCGGAGCTGCCTCGGTGCCGGCGGCGCGGGCATGTGGCCGGTGCCGCGCAGATGGTGCAGCACCCAGTCGGGTGCCATCCTCGGCTGCAGCACGTCCCCGATGCGCCGATAGGCCCCGGCGGCGGTGCTGCTGGTCGGCGCAATGATGTAGCTCTTGGCGGCGCGCACGTCGACCTGCCACCCGAACTTCTTCGCAGACGGGTTGACTACCAAGCCTTGCGGGAGCCGCCAGTAGATGTGTAGTCCGCCGCTGGGTGTCATGACGTTGAGCGTGTCGCCGGGCCACTGCGCGCCGTACTTCTCGACCGCGAGCGCGAACACGTCCCAGCCGTTGACGATGCCCGGCGTGTTGTACGGCGCGGGCGGCTCCTCGCCCGACTTGTTGACGTCGAGGTCGATGACGACGAGGTTGGCGGGCCCGGTGCTGATGGCCAGGTTGGAGTCGGGGAACCGGTCGAAGCGCTCCCGGATCAGGGCCTCCTCGGTGGAGGCCGCGTAGAACGAGTGGCAGTCGGCCAGCGGGTGCGGGCAGTCGTCGAGGCCGAAGTGCGGGACGAACTTCTCCGACTCCGAGTAGCAGAGCTCGCAGCCGCGCCGCGGTGACTTGGAGTTGGCGGCGAGCAGGAACACGGGCCAGCCCATGGAGGCGAAGGCGAGGGCCGCGCGCAGACGCGGCCCTCGCCTTCGCCTCCATGGGCTGGCCCTGTTCTCGCCGCCAACTCCAAGTCACCGCGGCGCGGCTGCGAGCTCTGTCTACTCGGAGTCGGAGAAGTTCGTCCACACTTCGGCCTCGACGACTGCCCGCACCCGCTGGCCGACTGCCACTCGTTCTACGCGGCCTCCACCGAGAGTACCAGATTCGACCGGTTCCCCGACTCCGACCTGGCCATCAGCACCGGGGCCCGCCAACCTCGTCGTCATCGACCTCGACATCAACAGTCGGGCGAGGAGCCGCCGCGCCGTACAACACGCCGGGCATGGCCGACGGCTGGGACGTGTTCGCGCTCGCGGTCGAAGTACGGCGCGCAGTGGCCCGGCGACACGCTCAACGTCCATGGCCGACAGCGGCGGACTACACATCTACTGGCGGCTCCCGCAAGGCTTGGTAGTCAACCCGTCTGCGAAGAAGTTCGGTGGCGGGTCGACGTGCGCGCCGCCAAGAGCTACATCATTGCGCCGACCAGCAGCACCGCCGCCGGGGCCTATCGGCGCATCGGGGACGTGCTGCAGCCGAGGATGGCACCCGACTGGGTGTGCGCCGTCTGCGCGGCACCCGCCGTGCCCGCGCCGCCGGCACCGAGGCGGCTCCGGCCGCGCCTGCTCGGATGCCAGACCAGCAACGGCCTGGATGGGGAAGCTCGCGGACAAGCTCTCCGATGCTCCGGTGTACGAGCGGCACGCCGCCTGTGCACGGTCACCACCGCGGCGGCGCACCTCGTCCCAGCCGACGGCCTGGTCACCGAGCGGGACGTCGAGGACGAGCTGTACCCGGCCGGTCGCGCCGCTCCGAGTACGAGATCCGCGCCGCCCCTGTCTCCGCCTTCACCAAGGTCGTCGGGAGGGCAGCGTGACCACCACGGTCGAGCCGACTGCTGGCGTCGACCCGTGGCCCAACATTCCCAGCAGTCCGCCGCCCACCGGCTGACCGGATTCGGAGGACGACGGGAAGGCGTCGGGACAGACTCCGAGGAGCACTTCGAGGCACGCGTCGAGTCCTTGCTCGGCGAATTGCTCAGCGCGGCCGACCTCGACAACATCACGGACCTCGAACCGCTCATCGCCGACGTCCTCTTCGACACACAGGGTGATCGGCGCCTCCGGAACGTTCAAGTCGTTCCTGACCCTCGACATCGCCGGCTGCATGCGCACGCGCACGCGGCGCCGTGCCGTACCGCGGCCTCGTCATCTACCTGGTGGCCGAGGGGATCAAGGGCGTGCGCAAGCGTGTACGCCGCTGGGACGAACGCCACGGCAGGAAGATGGACCGGCGTGCTGCTTGTCCGCGTCCTGTGCAGGCCATGGACCGGGAGCGGCTCGTCCTCATGGAGGCTGTCGAGCGTCTCCGAGCCCACCGCTGGATCTCATCTGCAACCTCCAGCCCGTCGGCGTCGAGGAGAACTCGGCAACCGAGATGGGGCGCGTGGTGGACCGCATGGAGAGCTTCCCGGGCAGTCTGCGACTCCTGCATCCTGCTGGTCCACCACACCGGTACTGAGGGCAAGCGCGGGCGCGGATCGACTGCCGTGAAGGGTGCGCTGCAGACCGAGATCGGCGTCACCCGCAAGGGCAGCGGACTCGCCAGCACCGTCACCGTGTCCACCGGAAAGCAGAGGACGACGAGGAGCTCGGCAACGTCACCTTCGGCCTCAAGCTGGTGAAGCTGGACGGTGAGGCCAAGGAGGACGGCAGTCCGGTCGCCGCGGTCGTGCTGGTGCCGGTCGAGGAGACCGCCTACGGGACGGGTCGATGGGTCCCGAGCCGCCGGAGCTGAACAGCATGCCGGACATCGTGGCGAAGCTCGACGCTGCGACGACGCCGGGCGTCCTCAGCTCAGTCCACTGCGTCACCCTCGGGATCAAGGCATCGACCACCTGGCTGGCCGGACCCGGATCCGGAAAGCACGTCCGGCCGAGCTGTCCCGGAGCTGTCCTACTCGCCGGTAATACAACTCTCCCGAACTGTCCTGACGGGAGGACAGCCGCAGCGGAATCCGCAGGTAGGAGCTGTTGGAACAGTGAGAGGACGGCAACAGGGTGAGCTGAACCCGGTGTCCTGTCCCCCTCCCTTCCTTTGGAGGGGGACAGGCGGCGGGGCCGTTCCGCCTTGCACCGATTGCGGCAACCCCCATGAAGGCCGAGTCGGCGGCGCGCGGGTACGACCACTGCCTCATCTGCGACACCACCGAGGAGACACCGTGACGGACCCTCGACCCGGAGCTCGCGGAGAAGATCCGCGCCTCCGTCGACAAGCGCATCACCGAGCAGATCCAAGCCGCCCGCAGCCGGGCCGCCGCCGCGCAGGCCACCCGAGCCGCCTTCGCCGAACGCCGCCCCGGACTCAGGTGGCGAACCGCACAGCGCGCCGCCCGACTCCGGCTCGCGGCCGACCACAACCAGGAGGACCGTGACATACGACCAGGACCGCACCGGCGGTCGAGTCTCCGCGCAGCGGCACCCAGGAACGGCGCGACCTCGCCCACGACCTCGCCACCTACCGGGCCGGCGCGAGCATCCGCGAAATCTGCACCAGGACCGGCCTCAGCTACGGCCTCGTCCACCGGCTCCCTCGACGAAGCCAACATCACCTTCCGCCCCCGCGGCGGCGCCAACCACAAGGAGAAGTGACCATGGTCTACGCCGGACCCGAACCCCTCCGATTCGTCTTCGAGTTCAACGGCAACCCCGACGTCGACGCCGTCTGCACCTGCTGCGGCGGTGGGGCTGCCGAGGACCAGGACACCTGTTCATCGCCGTCGCCACTGTTAACATCACCAAGCGCATCTGCGAGGACTGCAGCGACCGGTACCGGCCCGGGTTCTAGTGGGAGATCGCCGACGGCATGGACTGGATCTTCTCCGGGCTGACTCCTCCCCGGCCGACAGGCGGGAGCCGATGCTGGCGAAGATCAGCCGCTTCCTGGAGGCCGTTGCCACCGGACTCACGGCCCCGGCCGTCGATGCGGAGTCGTGGCGCACTGTCCTCACCAGCGTGGCGGCCGCCATCCCCACGCGCGTCACCGCGACCTACGTTCAACCCGCCGAGCTGCGGAAGACCCTGGCCGCCGGGCCGTTCGTCGAGACCACCACTGACTCGGGCATCCGCCAGTTCCTCGACCAGACCGGTCACGTCGTCGCCGAAGCCGACGGCGCCGGCTACCTGAGCATCGAGGAAGTGACCATGACCGACACGACCATGGCCGAACTGCTGGCCACCGCGAAGCTCGGCTTCGAGATCAACACCCAGCCCAACCCCGAGCTGGACTGCACCCTGTGCGGCGGCCGCCTCGACGGCATCTTCGGCGACAACCGATGGGTACCACCGTCACCCTGATCCTCGGCACCCCGGAGGTCGGCCGGATCTGCCAGGACTGCACGGAGAAGCGCAAGCCCCGGCACGAAGGCATGGACCAGATCTTCACCGGGCTGCTGCAGCTGCCGCAGACCCAGCGCGCCCTGACGGCGCTGCAAGATGGGTCGCTCCGTCGCCAAGCTTGCCGAGTTCGACCAGGTGGAGCTGTCGACCATGGCCGACAACGTGATCCCGCTGCCCGACCAGTTCGACGCCCCGCTCCAGGCGTTCTGCGCCAAGTTCGGCATCGAGGCCAAGCCCAGATGACCGACGCCTTCGGTCGGATCGACTTCCACTGGACCGCGAGAAGCCGAGAAGCTGTGGGCCCTCAACGAGATGGCTAAGGACTACGTCGCCGAGGTGGACAGTGAACGTCACCACCCGGCGCGTACCGCGCTGCCGCGTCCTGGACGGCCACTTCCAACCCCTGCCCGAACCCGGCCCTCGTCGAGGACGCCGAGGATGCTGCTCTGCAGCAAGCACCTCGCCCAAGCCGGCCGCCTGTGGAACAAGGTCAAGGCCGCGGCCATCGCCTCCGCGAACGCGTCATGACCCTCGCCTACGTGGAACTCGGACTCCAGACGCTGACGCGCCGGCACCCTGGTCTACCTGATGTTCCGCAAGCCCAGGAAAGCCCCTGATGCAACGAACGCCGCAGATCTGCGGAGCTGAGCCTGGCGATCTTCAGTGCCACGAGGTTTACGGCTGCGACTTCTCCGGCCGCGCCGGCAGCTCGTCCGTCTCGTGGGTGAGCCAGCGCAGGAACGCGACCAGGTGGGCGTTCATGTCGGAGCCCACGTCGGCGACGGCCACCGCCGCTCGTAGAGCTCGGATCGGGGCGGAAGGCCTTCGCAGGGTTCTTGTGCACAGAGGGCATGAAGGAATCTTCGCATGGGGCTAGCCACCAGTCCATGGGCGTGAGTGGTGGCTAGCCACCCAAAGCAGCAACAAAGCGGCCCCAGGCCGTGTCCGACACCGACCAGGGCCTAACCGATCATCCTGACTTCAGCAGACGCTGTGACTAATCTTCCACGCGGGCCGCCATGCCCGCGACCACCCCGGACACCGAGTTCGCGGAGCTCTTCACCGCCTACCGGACCCGCGTCCAGGCCCTCGTCGGCCAGCGGCACCCCCACGACAAGCACCTCGCCGAGGACCCTCACCACCGAGACCTTCACCTCGGTCTGGATCACCCGCCGCAACGGCGGCCGCGCCATCGAGCAGCCCTTCGCCCTGCTGGCCACCGTCGCCAAGCGCCGCATCTGCGACCGCTACCCGCGAGGCCGAACGGCGCATCGGCACCACGCCCGTCGACGCCAACAATGGCAGATCACCAACCGCGAGTACAACCCCGCCGGCGGCTACTACAGCCCCGCCGCGACCGGCTTCCGCACCGCCCCGATCGGCGGCCAGCGATGAACAAGCCCAGCGCGCTCATCAGCGCCTCCGCGATGCACCTCCTGCTCGCGCAGAACCCCGACTTCGACGACCTGCCCGTCGAATGGACCATCGACCTCGACCGCGTCATGGCCTCATCACCGTCCGCCACCCCGACGGCGACCGCGCCACCAGGCTGATCGCCGCCGCCCTGGACATCGACATCAGGACAAGCGAGTTCAGCGACAACGGCATCCCAACCCGCTCGCTGCACGTCGAGGGCCGCTGGGGCGGCGCCAGCTGGAACTTCACCACCTACGTCTCCACCGAGGCCGGTGATCGGCATGAAGGTCCGCCATCGGCACGCTCGACGAAGTCCTCCTCGGCGTCCACCGGCTCCGCAACACGTTCAGCTCCGTCGAAGCCGGGCAGCCCGTGCCGCGAGCGGCCCGGCCCGGTGCACCGGCTGCTGCGTCGTCGCGTTCTAGACCTTCCCCTCGCCCAGGTGGCGCGGGTGAAGGTCGCAGGTGGGTCGCCTAGACCCACCCTGATAGCGCTCGCACCACCCGGGCCAACTCCGGAGAATGCACATGAACCGCATCGCCCGCATCATCGGCTGGACCATCGTCCTCCACCGCCGCGTTCAGCTTCAGCACCTGGTCCTCGACGTCGTCGCCCACGACGGCTACCGCGTGCCCGCCGTCCCTGCAGCATCCGCCGGAGCCGTCTACGACGGAGCCGGCGCTTCCTCGCGCTCGACGCCTGGGCCACGGCCGCATCCGACCCGCCGAGATCCACCCTCCGGCCGCGCCTCGCCGCGATCGCCAGCTCTACACCTCGAGTACCTCAACATCACCCACGCCACCCTGTGGCGGTCAGGCCTGCCGCCGCTGCTGCGCGCCGAGCCCGGAATCGTGCTCTGGGGCATGGCCGAACTCCGCCTCGGCGCCCAACACGCCGCCGGCCGCCGCCGGATCCGGCCTCGTTACCCAACCCCGACCCGCCTACGGCATCGACGCCTGGTCCACTTGGGAGCGACCGCCTACACCGGCCACATCGACGCCCGACTCGACCGCGCACTGCAAATGAGTACAAGTTCGTGCCACGAACGTGAACCCCGCGCTCGAATCCGGTGATGCGGGTGATGCACCGCCGCTCAGCGCCGCACCCGGCCACACTGACCGCCGCGATCACCGCAGGCGCATCAATCATCGGACCCAATGCGCAAGCCGCCCAGATCGTCGAACTCATCGCCAAGAACCACCGCCTGGAGATCAACGCCGTATACGTCCGCACGGTCCTGAGCCGCGAACCCACAAGGCCGAACCCAGCAACGGCGGCTCCTGAGCACCGACACCGCCCTGGAAGACATGCCCGCATCACCCACAACCTCACCGCGGCCGCCACCGCCGCGATCCTGCCCGTGACGCTCCACGCACTCCACATCGCCGGAGGCCGAGTACGGCGTCGGCCTCGCACTCCTGACACACAGCCTCGACAAGCACCACCGACCATGGATCACCCGCACCCTGCTCTACGCCATCGCCCTCGGCGGCATCGCCGACCACCACATCCTCACCCAAGCCCTCGCCTACCTCACCGGAGCCACACCGTGACCATCACCGTCGGCGGCGCACTCACCGGACTCGCCCTGTGCGTCGCCGTCATCTGGCCCTGGTGGCACAAGAGCAGGGCACCGGGAAGAGCGAAGGCTTCGAAGGGTGCCGCGCCGGCCGCAACTGGAAGACCCTCGCACCGTTCCTCGGAGCCCTCGCCGTCGGAATCGTCCTCGCCGTCAGCGTCGGAGGCCTCCTCGGCGGTGCAGCGACGAAAGTCCGCGCCGGCGGCGAAGCCGAGCTCGGAGACGACGCACTCCACGCCGCTCCACGGGAGCGACCAGCGAAACCGTCCACCACCACAACGCGCACACCTGCAAGCCGGATCAGCACCATCTGATCGTGCTCGTCGCGATCTACCTGAGCTTCCGCAAGGGCAGCAAGACCATCCGGCGCGACCTCGGCTTCGGAATGATCGCCGGAATGACGCTCGGCCATCCCGTAGCCGCAACCGGACTCGCCACAGCCGTCCTGCCCCGTCGTGAACACCGCGGGCACGCACGTCATGGCGTGGCTGTGAACCGGCGCCGAGAATCGCCTCGCGGGTCTACGACGCAGCATCGTCGTCGCTGGCGGATCGCCAGATGGCCCTGGGAGCGCAAAGCGTGGCGCGAACAGACCGGAAGGGCTCGGAATCCAAGCGTTCAGCGGCTGGGCCTGCTGGATTTCGCCGAAGCGTTCCGATCGTCCGAAGCCGCACTCGGTTGGTGGATCATCGCCGCCTACCGCGCTGCCGAAAAGAACGATGAGTACGACGAAGACCAGGACGAAGAGGAGGGCCTCATCGTCCGCGCGCGCGCATCGCGCAGCTGCGTGAAGCCGCCGACACCGTCCGAGAGCTCGCCGGCACAGCGACCGGCGTACGCCTCGACAGAGTCCTCTTCCGCTTGGAAAGCCAGAGGACTCGTCAACCGCGATCGGACGCTCTCCGAGTTCCGCGAGTTCGTCGAGGTCTGCGGCATCCCCGTCCGGGCCTCGCTGAAGGTCGGCGGAGGAGTGGTGCGCATCGGCGTGCACCTGGCCGACCTTCCCCGACCCCTCCCCGACCGATCGCGCCGACGGGGACGTAGTCGGGTAGTTCCGCAGGTGGCTCCAGAACTACCCACGAACTACCGCCTGAACACCCCGGTCAACTACCTGAGGACTACCGTGATCCACACCCTGTGGACAGCCGTCCGCGCACTCGCCGCCGACGTTCACTGCTCGGTCTGCCGCTTCTAGTACGACGACCGATCTCGGCCACACCTGCACACCCTGCTGACCGCCACGCTGCGGCACGACCAGACCAGTGGCCGGCGCGGCGCGCCCTGACCCAACCCTTCACCACCTGCACTATAAAGACTTACACTCCTTCCAAGGAAGGGAGTATGCCCATGCCGAAACGGTTCTGCCTCGACTGCAAGCAGCTGTTCGACGCCACCACCGGCAAGAGCAGATGCTCCGTCCACCAAGCAGCACTCGAAGCCCGCATGAACGCACGCCCCAAGCCCAACACCACCAAGCGCGGCCTCGGCTGGCAGCACCAGAAGCGAGCCAAGCAGGAGATCACCCAGGACATGGTGGCTGGCGGTGCGGTCGCCCAGGGAATCCGTCCGACCCCATCACCGCAGACCACAGCGTGCCCCGATCCCAAGGCGGCACAGACTCACCACTCCGACCAGCGCACCGATCCTGCAACAGCAGAGCCGGAGCACAGCCTCGACACGGCCAGATAGACCCCCAGCATCCTGACCCGGGGTCAGATGATCTTTTTAGGAAGATCATCTTCCTGACCCCGCGCCCTTGGCTCCCTTTTTGGCGTGGTACCACAGCGTTCCGTTTTGCTCAGTGATCGTTTGCCGGAGGGAGGACCCGTTGCGCCGAGGACGAAGAAGCCGGCGGGCATGGCTGCCGACCGTCGCAACGGCCGTCGGGCTGAGCTGGTGGTGGTGGAGGGTGCCCGTCTTGAGCTCCCCGCTCCCCCTCCGGGCGCTTCCTGGCACGAGGACACGGTCCAGGCATGGAACCGGTTCTGGGACGACTCGGTGGCGATGGCGCTGACCCCAGCTGACGAGGTCCTGGTGCTGCGCTGGGTGGAGGCCCTGAACCGCTACCTGATCCTGTCCCGGGCGGCCGACCGGTCGCCGACGATCACTGGCTCGCAGGGCCAGCAGGTCCTGAACGCCCTCTACCGGGCGGCGGACTCGGCACTGAAGACGGTCCAGGCGTGCGAGAAGCAGATCGGCATCGGGCCGGCCAACCGGGCCAGCCTCGGCATCGCGATGATCACGGAGAAGCGGACGCTGGCCGACCTCAACTCGCAGTTCCGGGAGGTGAGCCATGCCGACAGCGACGAAGAGCAGGACCCGCGCCTCATCCAAGGTTGAGCTGGGCTGCCAGAACTGCTCATGGGAGCCGCAGCCGGGAAAGCTGTGGCCGTCGTACGGCCCGATGGCGTGCCGGTGGATCGAGGCGAACTGCATCTGCGGCGAGGGCGACTTCTACGGCGAGAAGATCACCCTTCGGTCGGATCAGAAGGCCTTCGTCTACCGCTGGTACGAGTACTGCCCGAACTGCGACTACTGGCGCTACGACGAGGCGATCCGCACGGAGGCCACCGGCGGAGGCAAGACGACGTTCATCGGTGCGCTGGCGGCACTGGAGTTTGCGGGGCCGCCGGAGATATCGCCCTCGTCGCCGAACATCGTGATCAGCGCGGCCAGCTTCGAGCAGGCCGACCTGCTGTTCACGGTCACGGCGACGATGTTCGGCGGCCGGGACCAGATCGCCACCGAGAGCCCGCTGTGCGGCTATTTCGACGTCTACGACACCGAGGTCAGCCGGGCGGACGGGCGCCCGGGGAAGGTCGTGCGCATCGCGGCGGTGGCCGGCACCAACGAGGGCGGGCAGCCGACGACGTTCATCTGCGACGAGGTCCACGAGTGGGGCGACGTGGGCTCCAACAAGGCCCGGGTCCGCACGGTGGTCGGCAAGTCCACCCGTAAGCGGCGCGTTCGGTACGAAATCCCGCAGAAAGACGGCTCTACTAGGGCTGTTTATCGGGGTTCCGGCCGCATTCTGAACCTTTCCACGGCTGGTTTCGACATCAAGCACAGCCTCTTCGGCCAGATGATCATTCAGGCGCGGAAGGCCGAGCGGGACCCGAGCGTGGCTCCGAAGCTGCTGTTCGACCACTACGAGGCTCCGGACGGCCTGGACTTCGAGAATCCGGCCGATCGGCGCATCGCGGTGACCGCGGCGTCGTGTGCGGCGGGCGTCCTGTGGGATATCGAGTCGCGGGTGGCGGAGTGGAACACGCCACTGATGCCGAAGCACGAGTGGCTGCGCTACTACGCGAACCTGTGGGTGGACCAGGCCGCCGACAGTTGGCTGTCCGACCACCCCGGGGCCTGGGCGGCCTGCAAGGGGACGTGGCAGCTTGAGGGCAACGAGCCGGCGGTGCTGGCGGTCGACATGGCCTTGAAGAGCGACACCGTCGCGGTCGTTGAGGCCCGGCTGCTGCACGACGGCCGGTACGCGGTCACCGCGAAAGTCTGGGAACCGCACGACGGCCGGATCAGTCACCGCGAGGTCTTCGACTGGATCGAGTCCCGTGCTGAGGAGTTGGGCGACTCGTTCCTCGGCCTGGTCTACGACCCCAAGTACTTCGAGCTGCCGGCCCGGGACTTGGAGGAGGCCGGCTACGACGTCATCGACATGCCGCAGTCTCCGGAGCGGATGATCCCGGCGGTGGGCCTGGTCTTCGAGGCGATTGTGAACGGCACCCTCGTCCACGACGGCGATCAGCTGTTCACGGACCAGGTGAACGCGGCCGCGAAGAGGCATAGCGAGCGCGGCTTCACCTTGAGCAAGGGCAAGTCCCGCAGGCACATCGATGCTGCGGTGGCGATGGCGATGGGCGTGTGGACGCTGGCGGAGCTCGATGGCCAGTCCGAACTGAAGGCGGAGCAGGTGATCTGGTGAGGAAGCTTCTCGTCCGGGCAGTGGGCGCGGCGGCCGCAGGCCTGGGGCACACGGTCCGCCTAGGCCGCATCGCCACCCGGTACGTACCAGGTTGGTTGGGCGCAGGCCTCGTGAGCTGGGGTGCGGGCCTGGCGTACCTGCCCGCGGGCCTGATCGTCGGCGGCATGTTCCTACTGGCCATCGACCTGCTGCCCTCGGGCGGTGAGGGCTGATGGCCGTGTTCCGGCGCCCGCAGGGCCAGCGCGAGCAGCGGTCCCTGTCGTTCATCGCCCCTCCGATCGGCGCCCATATCCAGGCTGCGGAGGACTACTCGTCGGGCTCGGTCGAGGGCGCTATGCGCCACGGCGTGGTCTGGAAGAACGTGCGGCTGCTGGCCGATGTGCTGGCCTGCATGACGCCGATGGCGTACCGCGGACAGCCGGGCGTCGTCGGTGCGGAGCGGCTTCCGCTGCCGACGGTCCTGGTCCAGCCTTCGGCTGATGCCAGCATCAGAGACTTCGTCTACATGGCCATGGTCAGCCTGCTGCTGCGCGGCAACGTCTACGGCGAGATTCTCGATCGCCAGAACGGCTTGCCGACGCAGATCGAGCTGCAGCACCCGGACCGGGTGAAGGTGAAGACCGACCTGGACGGCAAAACGGTCTTCAAGTTCGGGTCGAGGGATATGAAGCCCGATCAGGTGTGGCACAGGATGGCGTACCGGATGCCGGGCGTGCACACGGGCCTGTCGCCGATCACCTACGCCAAGGCAACGACGCGGCAGAGCTTCGCCGCGCAGCGGTTCGGGACGGACTGGTTCGACGCCGGCGGCCACCCGGGCGGCGTGCTGACCAACCCCAACACCAAGAAGGTCGTCGACCAGGAAGAGGCCACGACCATCAAGACGAGGTTCTTGGCGGCGTCGAGGTCGCGTGAGCCCGTCGTCCTCGGCGGCGGCTGGCAGTACGACGAGATCAAGATCAGCCCGGAGGAGTCCCAGTTCCTCAACACCCAGAAGTGGACCGGCTCGCAGATCTGCGGGTTCTTCGGTGTGCCACCCGAGCTGGTCGGTGAGGCATCGGAGGGCTCGGCGATCACCTATGCCAACGTCGAGTCCCGGTCGATCGACTTCCTGAAGTACTCGATGGCGAACTGGATCGGCCGCTGGGAGGAGTGGCTGGGGGAGCTCACGCCGCGCACCCAGTATGTCCGCCTCGACAAGACGGCGCTCCTGCAGGGCGACACCCTGACCCGCTACCAGGCGATCCACATGATGGTCGCCGCCCGGATCATCACGCAGGACGAGGCCCGGGCGTTCCTGCTGGACCTGCCGCCGCTCACACCCGAGCAGCAGGCCCAGATCGACAAGCTCGTGCTGCCCACCCCGCCGCCCGTCGGATCCCCCAAGATCGGCTCCTAGGAGGTCGCCATGTCCGTTCTCACTTCCGGCCGCACGCTGCAGGTGGCGACTCCGCTTCCGCTGCTGCGCGAGCGCCGCGACGCCATGCGCGGCCAGCGCGAGCAGCGCCGCCAGCGCATCCCTGCCGAGTTCGAGTTCCGGGCGAACCCGTCGGGGGCGTCCGGCCAGACGTTCAGCTTCACCGGCTTCGCGGCCACGTTCGAGCAGCCTTTCGACATGTGGGATGCCTGGGGCGACCCATACTCGGAGGTGCTGGCGGCTACCGCGTGCACGCGCACTCTGGCGAACCTGTGCGACACGCAGTTCCTGATCGGCCACGACACGGGCGGCATCCCGCTGGCACGGACCAAGAGCGGCACCATGACGCTCTCTGCGGAGAGCACCGGCTTGCTGACGCACGTCCCGGCGCTGGACGGTCGATCCCCACAGGTGCAGTCGCTGGCCTCGGCGATGGAGCGCGGCGACATGGACGAGATGAGCATCGGCTTCATCGCTCTCGGCCAGTCCTGGAGCCCGGACTACATGGAGCGCCGCATCACTGAGATCAGCTTGAACCGCGGTGACGTGTCGGTGGTCTGCTGGGCCGCCAATCCGAACGCCGCTGGGGCCTCACTGGTAGCGCTGCCCGTCACCGAGGCCGCGTCCCGCGCGGCAGGCCTGGGCCGTGAGCGGCGTACTCCGACGGCCCCGTACTCGGTAAAGCCGGGCGAGGACCTGGAGTGCCCGCAGTGCCACTCCGCGAACGACTCGGACGCGAGCTATTGCGACCAGTGCGGCACGGCGGTCCGCTCGACCGGGGCGTCGACCGCCCAGGAGAATGAGACGCAGCGGTGCGGCTGCGGCGTGTGGAACGCGGATGACGCGAAGTTCTGCAGCAGCTGCGGCACGAACATTGCCAGTGACCTGGACGCCGACAACGGCGGCTCCGGGAACGGTGCGACGTCCGCGCCGTCGCCGTACGGGTGGGCCGCTCGGTCCGGCGAGAAGCGGGCGCTGCCGGCGGACGGCCCGGCACCGGACTACAGCGCGAAGCCGGCGCACGACCCGGCCGCGCACGGCACCGGATCCCCGCAGTGCCCGGACCCGAAGTGCGGGGCCGCGAACGCCTCCGACGCCGCGTTCTGCGACCAGTGCGGCGGCCCGCTGTACGACGAGGGCGGCCTGGTCACCTCGGTGGGTTCCATGGATGACGTCGTCTCGGACGCGTCCGGGATCGTCGAGGAGGACGACGAGATGGCCCTGGCGGCGATGAACGCCCGGGTGCGGATCCTGGCGCTGATGCACCACTGACGAACCCGCAAGCCTGGTGTTACCATCGGTAACAGCAGTAGTTGATCACCGCACAGCCGGAATGACTCGGAGCACCTGCGCCGCCCGACCCCGACCCCCGCCAGTTCCTGGGGGCACGACTCGGGCACGCGGCCCGCCACCACTCCTCTACGGCTACGTCACTGACGTAGAGGAGAAGTCGTGGGCACTGATGTGCTCGAAGACCTCCGCGCGAAGCGCGAGACGGTCTTCACCGAGATGCAGTCGCTGTCCGCGACTGCCATGACCGCCGAGAACAAGGCCCGGTTCGCCGTACTCGATGCCGAGATCGGCGAGCTCGACGGCGAGCTGGAGCTCCGCGGCCGCCAGGCCGAGCGCGAGCAGCGCGCTGCCGCGGCGAAGGCCGCCTCCGGCAACACCGGCGCCAAGGCAGGCGAGCAGCACTCCGGCTGGAGCGTCGGCGCCGAGCCCATGATCTACGGGCGTGCCAGCGGGCACTCGTACTTCCTGGACATGGCCCGCGTCTCCGGCAAGCGCGGCGACGGCGACGGCGGCCTCCACGCCGCCGAGGAGCGCCTGTCCCGGCACACCGCCGAGCTGCGAGTGGAACTCCCGGCCCGCCAGGAGCGCCGCACCAAGGCTGCTTTCGAGGCCTTCGAGAAGTCCTTCGAGACGGGCTCTCCGGCCGAGCGGCGCGCACAGGCGACCGCCATGGCCAACATGCAGCGCCAGGGCATCAGCCCGTTCGAGCGCCGCGCGATGAGCAGGGTCGACGGCTCGGGCGGATATCTCGTTCCGCCGCTGTGGCTGATCGACGAGCTCGTCCCCTACCTGCGCGCCGGCCGGGACTTCGCGAACCTGTGGCGTGGGATGCCGCTTCCGGGCGGCACGGACTCGATCAACCTGCCGCGCATCACGGTCGGTTCGGCGACTGGCCCGCAGGCTGCCGACGGCGGTGACCTCAGCAGCCGGGACATGACCGACAACTTCGTGAACGCCCCGGCGCGGACCATCGCGGGCCAAGAGGACGTCAGCATCCAGCTCCTGGACCAGTCGCCCATCGCCTTCGACGAGCTGATCTTCCAGGACCTCGCGGCCGACTACAACAGCCAGCTGTCCGGGCAGTGCTTCGTCGGCTCCGGCACCGGCGGCCAGATCCTCGGTGTGTGGCCCGGCGGCACCATCAGCAACGCGAACGGGATCTACATCCCGAACACGAACAACACGGCGCTGCAGACCTGGACCAATGGTGGCGGCGCTACCCCGTCGGTGACCAACTCGGTGTTCCAGGCGTCCGGACAGATGCTGTCCGTCATCGCCCGCACCCGCCTGCGTCCCCCGACGCACTGGGTGTGGCACCCGTGGCTGTGGTACAGCCTGATGACGCAGGTCGACACCGCCGGTCGTCCGCTGGTCGTGCCCGGCACGCCGAACAACGTCGGGTTCAACCAGGCCGCGATCGACGACGACGGCCCGGTCGCCTCCGGACCGGTCGGCTACTACATGGGCCTGCCCGTCGTCCTGGACCCCAACGTTCCGGTCACCTTCCCGGCGTCCGGCGGCACCACCCCGCAGATCACCACCATCTCGCAGGGCCAGTTCGCGGCGAGCCCCGGCAGCGGTGTCTTCACGCCGATGCTCTGCGGCCTGTGGGACGACCTGTTCCTGTGGGAGGGCGACATGCACACCCGTGCCCTCACCGAGGTGCTCTCCGGGACCCTGCAGATCCGCTTCCAGCTCTACGCCTACGTCGCGGCGATCCCGAACCGCTTCCAGGCGTACAACGCCGTGGTCACCGGCTCCGGCTCGACCACGGTCGCGGCCGCCAACTCGGCGGTGTCCTACGCGACCCTCACCCAGTACTCGGCCACGCCCGCCAACAGCGTGCTCAACATGACGAACGCGGGGTTCTGAGATGGATCTCACCGGTGGGCACTACCCGCAGTACTCGGAGGAGTGGCTCCTCGACGGGCAGCCGACTCCGCCCTACCGCCGCAGCATCTCGCGCGGCGACATCAACACCACCGCCGTCACCGGCGCGGCCACCCAGGTCCCGTACGTCGTTGCGGTCCCGGCCCAGGTCGGCGACGTCATCAACTTCGTCTCCTTCGGGATCGGCACCCTTGCCGGTACAGCGGGCAGTACGTCCTTCGTGGTCGTGTACTCGGCCATGCCGACGGCCTCGGCTGCGGCGACCGTCCTCGGCGTCTCCGCCGTCACGACGTTCACGGCCGGCGCGAACAAGATCCAGCTCACGGCGCCCGTGTCGCTCACGCCAACAGTCGGAACCCCGCAGAACGCCGTGGGCTCGACGGTCGGCGCCGGCCCGATGGTGCTGGGTGTCGCGATCGTCGAGACCTGGACCACCACCGGCAGCCAGTTCGATTCGATGGCGGGCGGCAGCTCCGCCTTCAAGGGGCTGCTGACCGGTCAGATCCCGCTCGCCACGAAGCTGCCGTCGCTGTCCGGCACTCCTCCGACGGTCGGCTCCAACTCGGGGACCACGGTCACCGCGCCGACCACCGGGCTGATCCCGTACGTGGTCCTCAGCCGGACCTGACGCTCTGGCGGCCCGGCATCAACCACCGGGCCGCCCACAGCCGGAGGCACCCATGCACACCACCGAGCCCGTCCCGCCACAGGTCCCGCGCTCCGACGCCCTCGGGCGGCTGAAGCGCGAGCTCTGGCTGGCCAAGGACACCGGAGAGACCGACCGCGCGCAGCAGCTGCAGGAGCAGATCGACGCGCTGTCCGCCCGCTCCACCAGCACCTCGCCGCAGCGGGAGACCGCTGCGGCCGCCCCTGTGCGCCGGGAGACCACCGGCGCCGCCATGAAGACCACCACCAGGAGTTCCCGTGTCCCTCGCCAGTGAGTTCCTCGCCGTCCTCGACAAGTTCCGCGCCGAGGTCGCCAGCCACGTTAACTCCGGCCAGCTGGTGACGATCGACAACCACATCGACACCATCGCGTCCGTCGCGGAGGGCGACGTCGAGGCGGCCGACGCCAAGGCCAAGGCCGTACTCGGCGAGCTGTACACCGCCGTCAGTGCCGCGCCGGCCGCCGCGCCCGCACCGGTCGAGGCCCCCGTGGCCGAGCCGGTCGCCGCTCCCGTGGCCGAGGCGCCCGCCGAGGCCGCTCCCGCCGAGACCCCGGCGCCGGACGCGCCCGCCGCCAGCTGACATGGCGACGTTCCAGGTCTCCACGACCACAGCGACGCTGGCCGCCTCGACCGCCTACTCGGCGATCGAGCTGCGGCCGGTGTCCAGCACGCCCATCCAGATCCTCAAGTGGTGGATCGACGGGAACTCGTACACGTCCACGGACCACCCGCTCCTTGTCCAGGCCGGCAAGTTCTCGGCGGCGGTCACCACGAACACCTCGGCCACGCCGCTGCCCGTGGACTACCGAGGCCAGGACTCCACCGCGAACACGGCGGCTGGTGTCAATGCCACCAGCGAGGGCGCGGGCACATGGGTCGCCAACGGCGAGCTCCACAGCCTCGCGCCGCAGGGCTTCCCGTACGTGTGCTGGGAGACCGAGGACACCGCCCTGTGGGTACCGGGCGGCGGCTACTGGCGGCTCCGGGTCACCCCGGGGTCGGCCCTCACGTCCACGACCGTGACCTGCGGCGTGCTCTGGAAGGAATGAAGGGAGGGCGGCTGTGCCATACGACCTGGGCGGTGTAGCCGTCCTCAACTTCACCGCGCTGGACGTCGACGACGAGCCGGCCGCTGCTGCAGCGGTCACGCTGACAATCACGCAGCCCGACGGCACGCTGGCCACGCCGACGATCCAGTACCCGTCGGCCGGCAACTACACGGCGTACTTCCTCACCGCACAGCCCGGCCGTCACACCTACCGCTGGCTGGCCACCGGTACCCCGGGGCCCGGCGTCGGCGTCGGCGCGTTCATCGACTCCTTCGACGTCGAGGCGCCGCTGGCGGGCACGATCCTGTCTCTCGCCGACTGCCACGAGACCCTCAACATCCCGGCCAGCGACACCACGTACGACACCCGGATCCGTGCCTACAACTCGGCGATCACCGCCGTGGTCGAGCACCTGTGCGGCCCGGTCGTCGTCCGGCAGGTCACCGAGCGGTACCTCGAATCGGGCGAGTCGGAGATCATCATGCTCCGCAAGGTCCCGGTCTACCAGCCGGCGACCCAGACCTATCCGATCATCAGCATCACGCCGGTCCTCACGTACGGCCTGATCTACGACCTGTCGCTGCTGACCGTCGACACCCTGGTCGGGACGTTGCGGCACACCGCGGGATTGCCGTTCTGGAACGGCCCCTACGACATCACATACATGGCCGGGCGCCCCGTCGTGCCGGACAACATCATGACCGCGTGCCGGATCATCCTGCGGCACCTGTGGTCGATGGAGCGCGGTGCCGGCGGCAACGCGCGCGGCAGCCAGGCCGCCGACGACGTCACCATGATCTACGGCTTCGCGATCCCCAACCGCGCCCTGGAGCTCCTGGACGGCTCGGGCACCCGCGACCCCGGAGGCATCGCATGACGCACTGGCTGCTGCACATCCTCGGGATGGACAACGCCTCCGGCACGATCTACCTGGCGTGGTCCGGCTGGGGCGGAGACGTCGGCGAACTGGCCGTCTTCAGCGCCCTGGTCGGCCTGCTGCGCAAGCACAACTGCCACGTCCAGGGCTGTCTGCGGCTCGGCCGCCATGCCGTCGAGGGCACCGCGTACGTGGTGTGCCGGCGGCACCACCCCGAAGGCGCGCCCACGGCCCAGGACGTCGCGCGCACCCACCGTCACCTGCGAGGCGGTGAGCGCCCGTGACTACGTCCAGCATCGCCGCGGCCGTCGACTACCTCGTCTCCGCCACCACCGCGGCGTTCGGCAGCAGCGTGCAGGTCACCGACGGGCCGCTGATCTCCGGCACCGAACTCACGGCACCCGACCGGCTCTGGATCGGCTACAGCCCCTACAACGAGACGCTTCCGGCCGTGGTCGGCGACCAGGACTTCGCGGCCCTCGGCGCCCGCTCCCGCAACGAGACCTACGCGATCCTCTGCTGCATCGAGCAGTGGTCCGGGGATCCGACGCCCAAGGCCCTTCGGGACGGCGCGTTCTCCCTGCTGGCCACGGTCGAGACCCTGCTGCGTGGCACGAACGGCAACCCCGGTGACTGCACCCTCGGCGGCGCGGTCCTGTACGCGCAGATCTCCGGCGGGATCGAGGTCATCCCCACCGAGGACACCTCGGGCGGCGGCGTCGCGATCCAGTTCCACATCCAGTGCCGCGCCCGACTGACTGCCAGCTAAGGAGCTCGATGATGGCCCGCTTCCGAAACGATCACGGCGAGGACCGGGTCGTGCCGACGCTCGGCTGGGCGATGGTCCCGGCCGGGTCCGAGGTCACCGTCCCCGACGACCAGTGGCACCACTGGCAGGCCGGCGGCTGGACGCCGCTGACCGCCGACCCGCGACCGGCCGCCGAACCGCAGCCCGTCGCGGCGAAGGCCCTTCCCGCGCTTCCCGCTCCGCTCCCGTTCCAGTTCCGGCGGCTGTGCCCGCTGTTAGCGAGGTCCAGGCATGACGCTCACCACTGTCGGCGCGGGCATCGGTGCCTCCGTCGGCCTCCAGCCCGAGGCGACGTTCGCCGCCGTCGTCGCCTCCCCGACGTGGATCTTCTTCGAGCCGAACTCGATCACGCCGAAGAAGACCAAGACCACCAAGCAGAGCTCGGGTCTCGCCGGCGGCCGCTTGGTCGACGAGACGCAGCGCCGCGTCGTCGTCGAGCGGTCCGCGACCGTCGAGCTGCCGCTGGACTGGGTCCAGGCCGGGCACATGACGACGCTGCTCAACCAGATCAGCTCCTCCTACGCCGCGGGCGCCGCCGGTATCCCAGGCGGCGTCGGGCGGCATCTGGTCGGCCGGTGCGCGGCTGACGCCCGCCGCGCCGGTCTACGGCTACTCCCATAGCTTCCGCAACTCGATCGCGGGCCGGTCTGCGGCGCTGCAGATCGGGCTGCCGACGACCGACGCCGTCCTGCGGCAGTACGACGCCCTGGGCTGCAAGCCGACGAAGTTCGCGTTCTCCTGCAAGGCGGGCGAGCTGCTGACGTGCGCCACCAGCTGGGATTCGCGGTACCTCGCAGACCCGCTGATCGACACCTCGTACCCGTCGTACCCGGGCAGTGCGCTCACCCAGACCCCGTACACCCAGGCGACACCGTCCTACGTCGCCGCGACGCCGTGGGACTTCGCGAACGCGACGGTGCAGACCGGTGCGTCGATCGTCGCCGCGTCGAACGCGACGGCCGTGGACGGCGTGACCGGGTTCGACTTCACCATCGAGCGCAAGCTCAAGGTCGACCGGCAGTACTACGGCAACGGCGGCCTGAAGGACGAGCAGATCACGAGCGACGTCGTGGCCCTGACCGGGACGATTACCTCGGACTTCGTCAACAAGACGTACTGGGCAGACGCGTTCTACTCGGACACGCCGCTGTTCGTGATCGTGACGTTCGGCGGCGCGACGGCCACCTCCCCGGCGCTGCAGTTCGTCCTGTCGAACATCTTCCTCAACGACGGCTCCCCGGCCGCCAGCGGCAAGGACATCATCAGCACGTCGTTCCCGTTCACCACCACCTACGACCTGACCAACGAGCCCGCGTCGATCATCATGCAGACCACGGACGCGACCGTCTGATGGCCGTGAACATCGAGGGCGCCGATCAGCTGCGCGAGCTGGGCAACCGCCTGGCCGCAGCGGACAAGTCGCTGCGATCCAAGCTGACGAACGGCTTGCGGGCGGCGGCGAAGCCGATCGTGGCGGAGATGCGCGCCGACGGTGAAGGAGCCCGGGCGGCGGGTCGCGTGGTTCGGGTGCACAGGCGCGGGCCGCGTACCGACTGTCGAAGTCGAGGTCGACCAGGGCGAGTGCGGCCGCGATCCGCGGAGAAGCGGTCCGGGCTGCGGGCGACGATCGCCGCAGCCGTCGGCAGCAGTGCCACCACCGGCACGGACCGAACGAACCTCACCTTCCGCATGAAGTCCAGCCAGCTGCCGCCCAGTCAGCGAACCCTCGGCAAGCGCTGGAACAAGGTCCAGGGCTGGAGGCATCCGGTCTTCGGCCACCCCGTGTACGTGCAGCAGTTGGGCCGCCCGTACTTCGACAAGGTCATCAAGGCGAACCAGCCGCTCCTGGAAGCGGGTGTGCGGGCCGCGATGGTCGTGCCCGAGCAGATCCTCGCCGCCACCGAAATCTGACCACGGAAGAGAATCATGATCATTTTCAAGCTGAACGGCGAGGGCGACGAGCTCACCACCGACGAGGAGAGCCTGACTTTCGTCGAGGGCCTGGAGCTCGAAGCGCAGACCGGCATGGGCGTCGGCAAGTACCTCTCCGAGCTCTCCGAAGGATCCACCCGCTCGTCCGCCGCGGTCTTCTGGATCGGCGCGGTGAAGCAGGCCGCCCGCGCCGCCGGCGTCTCCTTCCGCGACGAGGCCCGGGTCCTGACGTTCGAGAAGTTCACCGACAGCCTCGACCTCCTCGCCACCCTGAAGACGGTGCGCCGTCCGGAGGCGGCGCCGGACCCTACCGAGGCGCCGGCGGATGGCTCGACGGCGACCACGTCCCCCGCCACGTCCGAGCCGCAGCCGGAGGCGAGTCCCTCGCCCGCACCCGTATCCGCTACCTCGGACTCTTCGCCCACTTCCTCGGCATCCGCCCCTGGGAGTGGGACTACCTCACCGTCGCCGACGTCCGCGCCCTGACCCCGTTCATCGACGCCCTCAACACCCCGCAGAGCTGACCTGAGAGGAGGCCCCCTTGAGTAGCACCGACCTCGTTTTCCGGCTCCTCGCGCTCGACGATGCGAGCAAGGTCTTCAAGGAGGTCCAGGCCAGCGCGGCGGAGATGGCGGCGTCCGTCGACGAGTCGAACGCGGCGATGGCGGACTCCAGCGAGGAGGCCGCGGCCAAGCGCGACGAGTCGGCGGCGGCCGGCGACGAGGGCGGCCTGCTGGGCTCCGCGCCCGTGCTCCTGGGCGTCGCCGCCGCGGCCGCCATTGTCGGCGCGAAGTGCGTGGACATGGCCGCGAAGTTCCAGACCGGCATGACGTCCCTGGTGACTGGCGCGGGTGAGTCGCAGAAGAACATCGGCATGGTCTCCAGCGGCATCCTGAACATGGCCGTCGCGACCGGGACGTCGACCCAGCAGCTGACCGCCGGTATGTACATGATCGAGTCGGCGGGGTTCCACGGCGCCCAGGGCCTGCTCGTGCTGAAGGCGGCGGCGGAGGGCGCGAAGGTCGGTAACGCGGACCTGTCGACCGTCGGCAACGCCCTCACGGATGTCCTCAACGACTACCACCTGCCGGCCTCGCAGGCGGTCGCGGTCACGGACGATGCTCGTCAAGACCGTCGCGTCGGGGAAGACGACGATGGAGGAGCTCGGGTCCTCGCTGTCGAACGTGGTGCCGCTGGCCAGTTCGGCGGGCATCTCCTTCGCGCAGGTCGCCGGCGCGCTGGCCACGATGACCGGGCACGGCATGTCCGCGGACCAGGCCAGCCAGGACCTCGCGAACACCATCCGGTCCCTGCAGTCGCCGAACGCGGTCGCGGTCAAGGAGATGCAGTCGCTGGGCCTGAACTCCGTCCAGGTTGCCACGCAGCTCGGCAAGAAGGGCCTGACCGGCACCCTGACCGAACTGACCTCGGCGATCACCTCGCACATGGGGCCCGCCGGGACGGTGCTGCAGTCGGCGTTCGCGTCCTCGACGTCGGCGGCCGCCGACGCGAACACGGAGATCAAAGCCCTCCCCGCGGGCCTGCAGAAACTCGCCCAGTCCTACCTGCAGGGCTCCGTCACGAGCCAGCAGTGGAAGACCGACCTCAAGGGCCTGGACCCGGTCCAGGCCAACCTGATGACGCAGTTCGCCGGCACCGCGAACAAGGCCCACGAGTTCAACAGCCTCCTGGCCGCGGGCGGCCCGGCCGCGCAGACGTACAACGCCGCGCTCGGCAAGATGGTCGGCGGCGCCACCGGCCTGACGACGAGTCTGATGCTGACCGGGGAGAATGCCTCCACGTTCGCGGGCAATGTGAAGGGCATCGGCGAGGCGGCCACCGGCGCGGGCAAGAACGTCACCGGCTGGGGCCTGGTCACCAACACCCTCTCCTTCAAGCTCGACCAGGCGAAGGAGGTCGTCGAGACGCTCGGCATCCGGATCGGCCTGATCCTGATGCCCGCCGTCAAGCTCCTCGTCACCGGGTTCACCGACGTTGCCCGCTACGCGATGGACGTCGTCACGTGGCTCGGCAAGCACAAGACCGTTGCCGAGGCGCTGGGCATCGCGATCGGCGTGATGCTGCTGCCGCCGCTGTGGGGCGTCGTGTCGGCCCTGACCGTCATGGCCGTCGACGCCGTGGTCGCATTCGCGCCGTTCATCCTCGCGACCGCGATCGTCGCCGGCCTCGCCTACGGCTTCCTCGAACTGGTCAAGCACTGGAACGACGTCGAACATGTGTTCGTTGTCGGGTTCGACTTCGTGAAGACGCACTGGAAGGAGTTCGTCGCCGCGCTGCTGCCCGGCGTCGGGCTGATCATCGTCGGGATCACCGAGATCGTCGAGCACTGGAAGCAGGTCCAGCAGTTCCTGTCAGACATCTGGCACGACGTCACCCGCCTCTTCGACGAGGCCTTCGTCCAGCCCCTCGAAGCGGCATGGCACACCCTGGAAGGCTGGTTCGACAGCGCCGTCCAGTCCTTCGAGGTCTTCTTCACGCACGACATCCCCGGCTGGTGGGACGACGCGACGCACCTGTTCACGTCGCTGTTCGTCACACCCATCCAGGCCGCGATGCACAGCCTGGAGAACTGGTTCACCAACGGCGTCCAGTTCTTCAAGACGATCTTCACGAAGGACATCCCGGGCTGGTTCCAGGAGGGTCTGCACTTCTTCGAGTCGGTCTTCGTCACGCCGATCGAGGCGACCCTGGCGGCCCTGGGCCGCGGCTTCGAGGCCGTGTTCCACGGCATCAGCGGCTTCGTCTCCTCGGCCTTCGGGGACCTGGTCGGAATCATCAAAGCGCCGATCGACGGCGTGATCGGCTTGGTCGACGACGCGATCGGCTTCCTCGACGGCCTGCACGTCTCCATCCCCAGTCCTGGGTGCCCGTCGTCGGCGGCGACTCCTTCGGGGTGTCGATCCCGAAGATCCCGATGCTGGCGTCCGGCGGCCTGGTCATGCCGCAGCCCGGCGGTGTGACCGTCACCGTGGCCGAGGCCGGCGCGCCGGAGATCGTCACGCCGATCCCCGCCATGGTGCAGGCGATGACGACCGCGATGGTCGCTGCCGGCCACGCCCCCGGCGGAAGCGGCGCCGGCGCGGCCGGGTCGAGCCCGGGCCAGCCGCTGTACGCCGTCCTGGACCTCAAGCTGAACGGCCAGCACATCGACAAGGTATTGGTCCAGTTCCAACGGACCGGCGGCCGCCTGCAGTCCGTCGCGATGGCGGTGGCCTGATGCCGTACGCAACCCGGAACATCATCCGGCCCCTGCCGCGCAAGCCGCGGCCCCGCGCGCCGAAGCGCTCCGTCGCCGTCGTCCCGGCCAGGACCGGCCAGACCCTGGCCGCGCAGCTCGGCGGCTGGGCGATGCAGCCGAAGGTCTACCTGGCGTTCGACGGGCCGTACGCCGCCGCCCCAGCCTGGATCGACGTCACGCCCTACGTGGACGTCCAGGCCGGGATCTCCATCACGACCGGCCGCACCGACGGCCTCAGCGATGTCAACGCCTCGACCTGCTCGATCACCGTCGACAACTCGGACGGACGCTGGACGCCGAGCAATCCGTCCGGCGCCTGGTACGGGCAGATCCGCAAGGGCTGCTGGCTGAGGATCGACGTCCTGCCGCTGTCCGGCACCGTCAGCCGGCGCTTCACCGGCTACATCACAGCGTTGCCGACGGCCGTCGGCGGCCTGTACGCGTCCACGCAGCTCACCGCGTCCGACGTGATGGTGCTGTTCACGCAGTCGCCGAAATTGCCCACGATGATCGCGGCGGAGTGGATGGCCGACCCCGTCGGGGCCCAGTACATCGTCGGCTACTGGCAGCTCCACGAGCCCGCCGGCGCCACGTACTCCTCCGACATCTCCGGGCAGGCCCCCGCCGGTGCGCAGACCCTGACGGTCCGCTCGATCGGCGTGTCCCCTGGCACCGGCCTGGCGTACGCCTCCGTGCCCGCGCCCGGATTCGACGGGCAGTCCACAATCGCGTTCAGCCCGTCCGGCAACGCGATCGTCGTGTCCAGCGTCACCACCGGTGCCCACCCCAGCGGCTCGTACCTGCAGGGCAGCATCACCATGACCGGATGCGCACAGATCACGTGCTGGATCCAGACGTCCACGCCGCTGCAGCCGGTGTGGTCGTGGTCGGACCCCAGTACTGGGTACGTGCTGCAGCTGGCGCTCGACTCCCAGGGCTACCTGCGGGTCTCCCAGGGGCCGCTGGGCACAGGCACCAGCGTCGCAAGCTATTTCAGTCCCCTGCTGTCGGCGGTCCCGCTGTCCGACGGCGGCTGGCACCAGGTCTCGATCCGGCTGCAGACCGCGGCCGCCACCCCCGGCGGCTCATCCTTCTGCAGCTCCGTGGTCGACGGCATGCCCGGTTTCAATTTCTTCGGCAGCAGCAGCCCTTCGACCGGTTTCGCACCCAGTCCCACACTGTCGCGGTTCACTTTCGGCGGCGCCGAGGGCTGGCTCGCCGCCAACACCCCGTCCAACCTGTCCCTGTTCACCGGCGCGGCCAGCGACTTCGTCGTCCACAGCCTGCCCTCGTCGACGATCAATCCGAACTGGAACAGCCCGGCGGTGGCGGCGCTCACCGGCCACGCTGGGGAGTCGACCGGGCTGCGGGTCTCGCGGATCGCGGCCTACGCCGGGCTGCCCGCGCCCGAGGCTGCGGTCATCCCGCGCGGCACCGGCCTCACGCTCTACCAGCCCGCGCTCGGCACGACCACGGCCGTCAACTTGGGCGCGACCGCGCACCCGGCCGGCGTCCAGACCCTCATCGGACAGAACCCCCTCGACGTGCTGCGGCAGGTCGCCCGCACCGAGAACATGCCGCTGTATGTCGACGCCTACGGGCGCCTCAACCTGCAGGCCTCGACGATCCGCGAGAACGCCGCCGCCACGGTGACCATCGCCGCCGTGACCGACCTGGACCCGTCGACCAGTTGGACCGACGACTTCCAGTACGTGGTCAACGAGTCGGCCGTCACGCCGTCCGGGCAGTCGCAGATCACCGTCGACATCGGCGGCACGGCCAGCCAGGCACTGTTCGGCGTCTACGCCACGCAGGTCGACACCGCCAGCCTCAACGCCCTGGAGGCCACGTCACTCGGGGCGGCTGTCATTGCGCTCGGCGCCGACCCGCCGCCGCGCATGGCGCCGCTGGCCGTGGAGGCCGCGACCCTCGCGCAGGTCCCCGGCTACGGGCCCAGCTGGTACGACGCCGTCCTGGCCCTCACCGTCTCCGGGACCGTCGCCGTCAACGGCTGGATCGAGCAGTCCCCTTACGGCGCAGGCGGGTCGAGCACCCACATCGTCGAGGGCTGGACCGAGACGATTGGCGAGGCCACCCATCTGTTCGCCTGGGCGACGTCGCCGCCCCACGGCTCGAGCTACCAGTGCGACTCGGCCACGCTCGGCCTGGTCGACACCCCCGGCATCACCCTGGCCTACTGAGAGGACGACATGGCCCGCACCCTGCCCACGATGCCCTCCTGGACCACCGGCCAGGAGATCACCTCCACCCTGCTCAACCAAATCACCACCTACGCCCAGTACATGGCGTCGCCGCCGTGCTTCCGGGCCGAGCAGCACACCACCCAAACCCTCACCACGGCCACCAACACGCAGATCACGTGCGAGACGGTGATCCACGACTCGGACAGCGGCCTGGCGGCCAGCTCGCCGTACAGCTACATCGTGCCGGTGGCCGGCGTCTGGGACTTCGACGGCGGCGTCGGCATGGCCTCCAACGCGACAGGACTCCGGGCCCCGCAGATCTGGCAGAACGGCGCCCAGGTCAACGGGGCCGGGCCCATCTACCCGGAGGTCGCCAACAGCAGTCTGTTCCTCGTCGCAGCCCACGGGATCATCTGCAACGTCGGGGACGTCATCGCGCTGTACATGCAGCAGCAGTCCGGCGGCAACCTGGCTACCAGCAACATCGGGGGTCAGTACTCCTGGTTCGCCGGAAAGCTCATCTCCCTCCAAAGCCCCTGACCGAAGGAGTCACCATGACCATCTCCGGCATCGACGTCGCCAACTATCAGGGCCCGGCTCCGGATGTTTCCGGCGCGCAGTTCGTGCTGATCAAGGCCACCGAGGGTACGACCGTAACCAGCACCGCCCAGGCCGACCAGGCCGCCGTCGCCCGGGCGGCCGGCGCCATCGTCGGGTTCTACCACTTCCTGTGGCCCGGCAACATTCCGGAGCAGGCTGCGTACTTCGTCGCGCAGTGCGATTCGGTGCCCGGCGACCTGCTCGCGTGCGACTGGGAGACGACCGAGGACGGGACCGCAGCGACCGGCGCGGAGAAGGATGCGTTCCTCGCCGCGGTGAAGGCCGCGCGCCCTGACCACAAGGTGCTGCTCTACTGCGATCGGGACTTCTGGACGAACCGGGACACGACCAGTGACTGCGGCGACGGACTGTGGATCGCCGACCCGGGCTCGGCCGCCGGACACCCGTCCGTGGTCCACCCGTGGACGATCCACCAGTACGGCACAGCCGATGGCGTCGACCAGGACGTCGCCAACTTCCCGACCGCCGAGGCGATGCGGGAATGGGCGAACCCGGCCGCACCGAAGCCGCCGGCCTACCAGCCGTTCCCGGGCGCGGCCTGGTTCCACGAAGGCCGGATCTCGCCCATCGTCGGCCGCATGCACGACCGCCTCGTCGCGGAGGGCTGCGACCGCTACCGGTCCAGCCTCGCGAAGGACCTGATCGGCACCGGCGACGTCCGCTCGTACGAGGCGTGGCAGGCCAAGTGCGGCTTCACCGGGGCGGCCGCGACGTGGCCGCCCGGGCAGGAGAGCTGGGACAGGCTGCAGGTGCCGGCGGGAGGTTCCGAGTGATACCGCCCGACACCGGCGTCGTCATCACCAGCGGCCAGGTCTACGCCGAGGTCCGGCAGATGCACGACGCCATGACCCGCATGGAAGTGAAGCTCGACACCGTCGCGAACCAGCGGACCGCGATCGAAGACCACGAGAAGCGGCTCCGGGTACTGGAGCGGGCACGCTGGCCGCTGCCGACGATCGGCGCGCTCATCGGGCTCGCCGGGATCATCATTGCGCTGATGCACCGCTGAGAGGTGTGCGATTCGGGGTAATAAAATAACCCGGAATCGTACACTTTCACGTCGCGGTCACAGGTCGACGGCGAAGTCCACGATCGTGGTGTCGCCGCGGCGGACGATCGGATGCGCGACCTCGACCACGCGCCCCTCGGCGGTCAGCATGCGCCGGGTCCAGCGCAGCACCGGGATGCCGGTGCCGATCGCAAGAGTCGTCACCTCGTTCTCGCTGGGCATCGCCGCGGTGAACGACTCCTCGATCCGGGCCACGACGACGCCGACCGTGGCGAGTTGCGCCCGGGTGCCGCCGGGCCACGGTTCGTTGATCGGGTCGAGGATGGGGCTGCCCGCGACGTCGGACCACAGCACGTAGGACGTTGACATCTGCGAGGCGACGCCCTTGTCGAAGAATACGAAGTGGCGGGCGAGCAGCGGCTCGCCGGGCTCGACCTCGAACAGTGCGGCGATCTCGTCGGCCGCCTTGACCCGTTCGAACCTCTTCCCGAGGTGGTACTCGGACCAGTTGGTGCCGTGGTCGACGGTGAACGGCGTCGAGGGCTGAGGGGTCGTCTTGTAGCGGTCGGCGGACATGCGGTGGATCGCGGGGCGTTCCCGGACGCGGGTTCCGGCTCGGGTGCGGGACTCGACGAGTCCGTCGTGGCGCAGGACTCCGAGGGCGTTGCGGACGGTCGTCGCCGAGACTCCGTACTGGGCTTCGAGTACGGGCAGTGTGGGGAGCTGGTCGCCGGGCGCGTAGGTGCCGTTGCGGATGGCTTCGCGCAGTTCAGCGGCGATGCGTAGGTATTCGGGCCGCTGGTTGCTTGCCACCGTGATGCACCCCTCCGTGCTGATCGCTCATTTCTGTACTCGCAATACTGCCTCTCCTGGTTGACCTGGCCCAAGTCTGCCGACATTCTGAGTACAGAAAGCGCCTTTGCGTATGCGCATTGATGCGGAGGGTTACCCCCATGTCTGACGCCGGACACACCTGGCGCATGCCCTTCGCCGGGCTCGCCGAACAGGCGCCGTGCGTCCGCGAATGGGTCGCCGTCCGACTCGCCGAGCACGCCGCCGACCAACTCCTCGACCCCGAAGGCGAGTCCATCGCCGACCTGGTCCTGATCGCCGACGAGCTCTTCATTGCCGTCCTCGCCACACGACCAGGGAAGATCGAGATGACCATCTCCACGAGCGGGCCCCGCGCCCGCATCTACGCCACCGGTCCCACTCCGGTACCGCTTCGCTCCCGCGTCGGCGCCGGGATCATCAAAGGCCTCGCGCTCGCCCACGGCTCCGGGGACGACGACCGGACCGTGTGGGCCGAGGCCCGGATCGGCAGCCGGGCATGAACGTCCCCTTCGCGGAGCACCGGCCGGCCTCGGTCGACGAGGGCGTGTGGCGGGAGTACGTGGGGATCATGACCGACGCCGCTTACGGCATCGTCACCCTGCTGGGCGCGCAGCGGCTCCTCGAGATCTACGACGAGGCGCCCGAGATCCGCGTGGCCGGCCGCGGCCTCGACTTCAGGCCGAGGTTGGTCCCATGATCGAGCATCCGGACGACGTTCAGTTCCTTGACGTCCAGCCGTGGGCAGCGGGTCGGCTCCGGGGCGCCTGCGACTCCTGCGAGGCGAGGACGGCCACGATCGAGGTCGGCTCGATCGAGCGTGCCTCGGGTCCGGCGTACGGGATCCGGTACTGCCGGGCCTGCGTCGCCACACTGCTGCAGCGCGCCCGCCGCCTCGCTGAACGGCGAGGCGAGGCGTTCACGCCCGCGATCCCCGAACGGACCCGGCTGTGATCGACTACAAGGGGCGGCCGTGCCCGGCGTGGTGCACAGAGAGACACGACAGCGAGCGTCCCTGGCACGGCGTCACCTACCACGAGTCGGAGCCGGTGAAGCTGGAGGTGCTTGCGGATCCGGTTGAGGTCCAGTGCATCGCTGGCATGGTCCAGCACCCGGACGACGCCGACCCGCGCAAGCGCAACGTCTTCGCCTGGTCCTGGGCGGTGACGTCGGTGACGATGCACCAGCCGCAGGACGTGATCGCGTACGCGGACATGCTCAGCAGCTTTGCGGACCGGCTGCGGGATCTCGCCGTCGAGCTGGCCGCCGCCCAGGCCGAGGACCACGCCGCCCGCTCCGACCGGACCTAGATCATTAGCATTCGGGCGAGCAGCGGGCGAGCAGCGCCCGATATGCCCGATCCCTAGAATACAGAAGGCCCAGGTCATGTGCTCTGACCTGGGCTCAAGGATGTGGGCCGCGTGGGGCTCGAACCCACAACCTACGGATTAAAAGTCCGCAGCTCTGCCAATTGAGCTAGCGGCCCGGCGGCCGGCGGACGCGTCCTGGAGGGACAGTTCACCAGCCGTTGTGATCCTACCCGGAGAAGCCCGGCGCTTGGCCACCGGCTTTCCGTTTGCGGCTACGCGTACTTGAACACCTGGCGGTCGTGCCAGGCGATGTGCGGTGTGGCTACCGCCTTCTCCCGGCGGTGCGGGAGGGTCAGCCGGACGCCGTCCAGGGCGGTCACCGTCGCGCCCGCCGGGCCGGTGGAGGCGTAGAGGCCGGAGACCCGGATGGTCCGGTCCTCCGTCAGGCCCAGCGCACCCAGGTCGAACAGGCGGTGGTGGAGCGCGCACAGGGCGAGCGCGTTCGAGACCTCGTCCGGGCCGTCCTGGCTGTGCCAGCGGACGTGGGCGGCCTCGAGGCCGGCCGGGCACCCGCGCAGCGCGCCGTCGTAGCCGCACATGGAGCACGCGTGGCCGTAGGCGGCCAGCACCTCCTCGGCGAAGCCCGAGCGCCGGGTGCGCGGCCGGGGCCGGTAGGCGCGCGTGCCGGCCAGGGCGCCGCTGAGCGCCGACTCCAGCAGCGACACCTCCAGCCCCCGCAGGTCCAGGCCCGCCTGCTCGCAGATCGCCTCCTCCAGCGAGCTGGTGAAGTGCTGCTCCAGCAGCAACCGGACGGCCACCGCCATCGTCCCCGGGTCGCTCAGCAGCTGCTCCGCCTCGGGGCGCAGTCGGCCGACCGCCCCCAACTGCCGCAGCAGCGGCCCGCTCTCGCGGAGGCCGGGGTCGATCGGCCTGCCGTCCGCGTCGGTGACGTCCCAGAGCTCGCGCTCCAGGTGGACGAAGGGCATGGCCGCCCGGTCCCGCGCGGAACCCCTCCGGGGCGGACCGTACTCGTTGATGAGCCGGCTCACCGGCTCCTCGGCGTCGAGGTATGCCGCGTGGCTGCTGCCGTGCGCGGCCAGGCGTCCCAGCAGCCACAGCAGGAGCAGCGGCTTGTGCGGCGCGCGGCGCCCGCCGATGTTGGCCTTGCGCAGTCCGGCGAGCGCGCTCAGCAGTTCGTCCCTCGTCACGGGGACCACCCTGCCACCTGCCACCGACGCCGAAGGGCCGTTGCCCGCTCCTGGAGATCCAGGGGCGGGCAACGGCCCTCAGTTCAGCTGTTCAGACCTTCGGCAGGTCAGCTCTTCCAGCGGGGCTTGCGGTCGGCCGAGGCCGAGCCGCCGTTGTAGCTGCCGCTGCCGCGGTCGTCGCGGCGCTGGAAGCCACCGGTCGGACGGCTGCCGCCGGAGGCCGGACGGTGGTCGTCGCGACGGCCGAAGGCCGGACGGCTGCCACCGGACGAGGGGCGGTCGCTGAAGGAACGGCTGCCGCCGCTGCGGTCGTCACGGCTCTGGTACGGGCTGGACGGGCGACCGCTGCGCTCGCCGTAGCTACCGCCGCCGCCACTGCTGCTGCGGCCCTGGTAGCCGCCGGAGGAGCGGCTGTCGCCGCCGAAGGAACGGCCGCCGGCGCTGCCGCCGCGGTCGTCACGACGCTGGAAGCCACCGGAGCGGCCCTCCCGGTCACCGAACGACGGACGGCTGCTGCCGCCACGGTCGTCACGACGCTCGAAGCCGCCACGCTCGCCGCCGCGGTCGTCACGACGCTGGAAACCGCCGCGCTCGCCGCCGCGGTCGTCACGACGCTGGAAGCCACCGGAGCGGCCCTCCCGGTCACCGAACGACGGACGGCTGCTGCCGCCACGGTCGTCACGACGCTGGAAACCGCCACGGTCGCCGCCGCGGTCGTCACGACGGTCGAAGCCGCCGCGCTCGCCGCCACGGTCGTCACGACGCTGGAAGCTGCCGCGCTCGTCGCGGTCACGGCGCTCGAAGTTGCCGCGCTCGTCGCGCACCGAGGGGGTCCGCGCCGGACGGGCCGACTCGTCGTCAGCGACCGCACCGGCCTGGGCCGGGACGACCACCTCGGACGTGCCCTCGGCCGCCTCGGTCGCGTCCGCCGCCACCGGCTCGTCCTCGATGCCGAGGGCGACCCGCTCGCGGGCGGCGCGGGCCGCCAGGCGGTCGGCGTCCTGGCGCAGGTCGGCGGCGTGCTTGGTGGCGCGCTCCAGCTCGCGGGTCAGCTCCTGGACGTCGCGCTCGGCCTGCTTGGCCTGGGTCGCGACGGACTCGGCCTGGACCTCGCTGAGTGAACGGGCACCGGTGATCTTCACCATGTCGGCGTCGAAGGAGCCGTCCACGATGTGGCGGGTGGCCTCGACCCCGGCGTCCTCCAGCAGGCGGAAGACCGAGCGGCGCTGGTGCGGCAGGATCAGCGTGACGACCGTGCCGGAGCGGCCGGCTCGCGCGGTGCGGCCGGAGCGGTGCAGGTAGTCCTTGTGGTCACCGGCCGGGTCGACGTTCAGGACCAGGTCGACGTCGTCGACGTGGATGCCGCGGGCCGCGACGTCCGTGGCGACGAGGACGTTGACGTAGCCCTCCTTGAAGTCGGCCAGCGTCCGGGTGCGGGCGCCCTGGGTCATGCCGCCGTGCAGGGCGTCGGCCAGCACGCCGGCGTCGCGCAGCTGCTCGGCGACGCGGTCGCAGCCCATCTGGGTGCGGACGAAGATGATCGTCTTGCCCTTGCGGGCCGAGATGGCGTTGGTGACCGGGGCCTTGTCCTTGGGCTTCACGACCAGGACGTGGTGGGTCATGGTGGTGACCGCGCCGGCCGAGGGGTCGACCTCGTGCGTCACCGGGTTCTTCAGGTAGCGCTTGACCAGGGTGTCGATCTCGTTCTCCAGCGTGGCGGAGAAGAGCATCCGCTGGCCGCCGGCCGGGACCTGGTCGAGGATCTCGGTGACCTCGGGCATGAAGCCCATGTCGGCCATCTGGTCGGCCTCGTCCAGGACGATGACCTCGGTCTCGTCCAGCGAGCAGGCGCCGCGGTCAAGCAGGTCGCGCAGTCGGCCGGGGGTGGCGACGAGGATGTCGACGCCGCGCTCCAGCGCGTAGATCTGGTTGGACATCGAGGTACCGCCGCACACGACCTTGAGCCGCAGGCCGAGCACCGAGCCGTAGGGCTCCAGGGCGTCGGCGACCTGCATGGCCAGCTCGCGGGTCGGGACCAGGATCAGGCCGCGGGGGCGCTTGGCCTGGCTGCGGTTGCCGCCGAGGCGGGTCAGCAGCGGGAGGCCGAAGCTCAGCGTCTTGCCGGAGCCGGTACGGCCACGGCCGAGGACGTCCTTGCCGGCCAGCGCGTCCGGGATGGTCGCGGCCTGGATCGGGAACGGCTCGGTGACACCCTTCTTCGCGAGGGTGCGGACCAGGTCGTGGTGGAGGCCGAGGTCACCGAAGGTGATCTTGGGCTCGGCCGGCTCGGCGGCGGTGTCCGCGTCGGACTCGACGGCAGCGTCGAGGACGTCGGTAGTGGTGTCGGCGGGGGTGGAGTCGGTGGTGCTGACCGTGGCGGCGGCAGAGGCTTCGGAGCCGTTTTCGGGCATGGCGAAGCGGTCGTCGTCAACGAGAGACATGAAGAACCTTCCGGGTGTCGGCACGCGCCTAGTCCGCGGGGTTCACCTACAACCGCCTCAATGCGGTCAGCCACGGAGTGCACGGTACGCGCCAGGGCGCCTGATGGGAGTAACGGCGGCGCCGGGCAAATGAAACAAACAACGATCTACCAAGATAGCCTAGGGACAGCCTGGTACGCAAATCACCCGTTCGGGGCATTGCACGTCACAACAGGTCCCGACTCTCGACAGACACACGCAGACACGCCCGACAGCGCCTTGCCCCTGTGACAACAGCGCCGCGGCAACGGGCATTCCCGCTGCCGCGGGCTTCTTTGCCCAGGCCTGCACGGGTGACCAGGCGTGCGCGGGTGGCGGACTTCCATAGCCGCCACCCACCGCACGCTCAACCCACCGCACGCCCAACCTCTGCCAACTCAACTCGCTGCCGGCTCAACTCGCCGGGCTGGCGGGGGCGGAGTCGCTGGGTCGCGCCGACGCGGAC
Organism: uncultured Actinomycetota bacterium; assembly: GCA_963743515.1. Classification (GTDB taxonomy): domain Bacteria; phylum Actinomycetota; class Actinomycetes; order Streptomycetales; family Streptomycetaceae; genus Streptacidiphilus. The sequence continues at coordinate 209,447 of CAVUQN010000011.1, read as the reverse complement.
GTAACGGGCGTGGCGCTGGCGGATGCTGAGGGCACCGCGGTCGCGCTCGGGCTGGGGGTGCTCCCCCCGGCTCCACCGCCGCCGTCCGCGCCGCCCGCCGGGCCCGAGGGCGTCGCCGAACTCCCGCCCGTCGCACCGCCCTTGCCGCCCTGCGTGCCACCGTCGCCGCCGTCGCCCGGAGCCCCGCCCGAGGTGGGGGCGACCGAGCCGCCGGCGGTGGGCTTCGCGCCCGGCGAGCCGGCCGCTCCCCCCGCAGCCCCGGGGCTGGGCGTGGACCCGTCGGGCTCCCAGCCGTCGTCGCCGTGGTGCCGGACGCCGCCGCGCACCTGGACGATGCCCTCCTGCGAATGGTTCAGCAGCGATCCGTCCCCGGTGGCGGACGCGCCGGGCGCGGCCGGCTTGTCGGCGCCCGCGACGTCCGCGCATCCGCAGAGCGAGACCAGGGCCAACGCCCCGAGCGCGACGCCCCCGACTACCCGGCCGAACCGGAAATCTCCTGTGTCCACCCCTGCGGCCCCGCCTTCCTTCGACCGGGACCGCCACCGGAGGGCCCCGCTCGTTCAACGGCAGTGCCGTCGCAAAGGACACGGCAAGGACACGGGAGCCGGCCGGCCGGACTCAGCCGTAGCCCAGCTCGTGCAGTCGGGCGTCGTCGATCCCGAAGTGGTGGCCGATCTCGTGCGCCACCGTCACCCCCACCTGCCGGACGACCTGTTCGGCGGTGGCGCAGATCCGCAGGGTCGGCAGCCGGTAGACGGTGATCCGGTCCGGCAGCACCCCGGCGTACCACTCGCCGCGCTCGGTGAGCGGCGTGCCCTCGTAGAGGCCGAGCAGCTCCGAGCCGACCGCGACACCTCCGGCGACACGCCCGGACACGCCCGGCTCCGGCTCGTCCTCGACCAGGATCACCACGTTGTCCATCAGCCTCGTCAGTTCGGACGGCACCCGGTCCAGCGCCTCACCGACCAGCTCCTCGAAACGCTCCCGGTCCATCTCCAGCACGTCGCTCCTCGGGGTCGGCCGACCCCGGACTCCGGGGCTGGTGGAAACCATTTTGGCGATACCCGGCTCCATCCCATATGCTTCTGAACGTCCCCGACGGCCGCAAGGAAGCCGGGAGGGCCACCCGCCCTCATCGTCTAGTGGCCCAGGACGCCGCCCTTTCAAGGCGGTAGCACGGGTTCGAATCCCGTTGGGGGTACGCATTAAACCGCGTGCAGGTTCGCCTGTACGAGGCCTCGTGGAGCAGTTGGTTAGCTCGCCACCCTGTCAAGGTGGAGGTCGCGGGTTCAAGTCCCGTCGAGGTCGCAGTGTTCTCCCTTTCGAGGGTGATCACGGCCAGGTAGCTCAGTTGGTACGAGCGACCGCCTGAAAAGCGGTAGGTCGGCGGTTCGACCCCGCCCCTGGCCACAGCGCATGACGAAAGGCCCCGGTGAGGAAACTCACCGGGGCCTTTCCCGTGCCCTTACCGTGAGCTCCGCAGGAGGCGCGCATCATGCACCCTCAGCGCTTCGCACTCCTCGACGAGGTGCGCCGGACCCTGCCGGACGGCTTCAAGGCCGAACTCTCCGGCGACCTCATCGTCATGACGGTCAGCCCTTCGGGCATCCACCAGCGAATCCTGCTGGTCGTGCGCCGCCAGTTCGACGCCCACGCCCCGGCCGGCCTGCTGCCCAGTGAGAACACCGACCTGGTCTCGCCGCACGTCGGCAAGAGCCGGAACCCCGACCTGACCTACCTGCCCGAGGCCGTCCTGGACACCACGGACAACCAGGTCCCGGCCGAAACCGCCGCGATCACCGTGGAGTTGGTCTCGCCCTCCAACCCGGAGAACGACTGGGTGGGCAAGGTCCGCGACTACCCGCTCATGGGCATCCCGCTCTATCTGCTCATCGACGCGCGGTTGAAGACCGTCACCCTCTTCAGCCGTCCCGCCGGCTCCGCCTACCACCGGCGCGAGGACATCGGCTTCGGTGAGACCCTCCACATCCCCGTGCCGTTCGACTTCGAGCTGGCGACCTCGGCCCTGACCACCTACACCTGACCACCTACACCTGACCGACGGTCTCGCCCAGGTCGACTCGGGCGTGGCGGATCCAGCGGAGGACGAAGACGCTGCTCACCGCCGCCAGCGCGCACCAGGTGGAGACGAAGGCGGCGTCCCAGAGGGTCAGGCAGACCAGCGCGCCCAGGCCGCAGACCGCGCCGAGCGCGATGATGTCGCGCTGCCCGCTGATGAGCAGCGCGCCCACCGTGGCGAGCAGGTAGCCGACCACGATCAGCCGCGAGGCCGGGACGCCGACACCGTAGCGGATGGTGTGGCCCACCGCCTCGGCGGTGACCGGGCCGGAGGCGACCGCGAGGGCGAGCACCGCCGAGGTGGCCAGTCCGACCGCGGTGAGGCCGAGCAGCGGGAGCCGGCGGGCGGGGGCCGCCACCAGCAGTACCGCGACCGGGACCAGGGCCGGGAGCAGCGGATAGGCGATGACCGCCCAGAGCGTCCGGGCGAGCGCGGCCTCGCCGGGGCCGACCCGGCCCTGCTGTCCCAGCCAGACCACCGACTCGATCAGCTGGTGCACGCCGAGCACCAGCGGCAGCGCCGCCAGCGGCAGCTGCCGGAGCCGGCGGACCTGCACCACGCAGACGACGCCCACAGCGGCGACCGCGCTGCCGGCGACCAGGTCGGCGGTCGGGCTCCAGCACACAGCGTCCCGCCTCCTCGACTCCCCCGAGGGCCGCTCCCGAAGGCTCCTCCCGCAGGATAGGCGGCGGTGCAGGCAAATCAGCGAGGCGCGGCCCAGCCGCCGCGGGACGGTCGCCGGCCGGGCCGGGCGGTCACCTCGGCCACTCCGGGAGCCGGAGGGTGACCTCCAGGCCGCCCTCCGGCCGGGCCTGCGCGCGCACCTGACCGCCGTGGGCGAGGGCCACCGCCCTGACGATGGAGAGCCCGAGGCCGACCCCGTCGTGGGTCTGGTCCCGGCCGCTGCGGCGGGTGCTGCGGCCCCGGTGGAACGGCTCGAAGAGCTCGTCCAGCTGCCCCGGCGGCACCGGGGCGCCGTCGTTGGCGACGGTCAGCTCCACCCAGCCGGGCTCGGCCGGCCGGGTGACGATCCGTAGCAGCCCGCCCTCGCGGTTGTACGCCACCGCGTTCTCCAACAGGTTGGTCACCGCGATGCCCAGCAGGGCGACATTGCCCGCCAGCGGGACGGGGTCGAGTTCCGCCTCCAGCCGGAGTCCGCGCGCGCCGCTGCGGGCGGCGACCCGGTCCAGCGCCTCCGCCGTGACGTCCGCGAGGTCGTCCTGGACGATGTCGCCGACGCCCTGCTCGGAGCGGGCCAGCACCAGCAGCGCCTCGATCAGCCGCTGGGCGTTGCGGGTGGACTCGGCGACGTCCTGGGCCATGGTCCGCCACTGCTCGTCGGTGGCGGCGGGCTTGGCGAGGGTGACCTCGACCGCCGCCCGGGTCACCGACAGCGGGGTGCGCAGCTCGTGGCTGGCGTTGGCGACGAAGCGGCGCTGGGCGGCGAAGGCGGCGTCCAGGCGTTCCAGCATCTCGTCGAAGGTGTCGCCGAGCTCCTTGAGCTCGTCGTGCGGTCCGGGCAGGTTGAGCCGCTCGTGCAGGGTGGTGTCGGTGGCGCGCCGGGCCGCCGCGGTGATGGCCGCGATCGGCCGCAGCATCCGGCCGGCGATCCACCAGCCGACCAGCGCGGACATCGCCACCACCACGAGCAGCAGCAGCAGCGCGACCCGCAGCAGGTGGGAGGCGGCGGCGTCGCGGATCTGGTCGCTGAGGCCGACGATGTGGTCGTGGTCGGGGTCGAGCCGGCTGGGAATCGCGTCGGGCGGGAGCGGCCGGAAGATGAACCGGTAGAACGCCGTGGTCAGGGCCAGTACCAGGATGCTGCCGCCGACGGTGAACAGGGCCGTGTAGGTGAGGGTGAGCCTGGCCCGGACCGTCATCGCCGCAGGCCGAAACCGGAAGCGGGACCGGAAGGGGAGCCCGGAGCCGCTGCCGCTCACGGGGCGATCCGGTAGCCGGCCCCGACCAGGGTCTCCACCAGGTCGGGCGGGCCCAGCTTGCGCCGCAGCCGGTTGACGGTGACCCGGACGGTGTTGGTGAACGGGTCCGCGTGCTCGTCCCAGGCGCGTTCGAGCAACTGCTCGTGGCTGAGGACCGCGCCGTCCGCGCTGAGCAGCACCTGGAGGACGGTGAACTCCTTCGCGGTGAGCTGGACCGGTTGTCCGGCCCGGTGGACGGTGCGCCGCAGGGTGTCCATGGTGAGGTCGCCCCGGGTCAGCAGCGCCGCGTGGGAGCGGCCCCGTCGTCCGAGCGACTGGACCCGCAGGGTGAGCTCGGCGAAGGAGAAGGGCTTGCCCAGGTAGTCGTCGGCGCCCAGGGTCAGCCCGTCCACCCGGTCGTCGGTGCCGGAGAGCGCGGTGAGCATCAGGATCATCGGGGCGCCGGCCTGTCCGGCCAGGGCCTGGCAGACCTCGTCGCCGGAGAGCCCGGGCAGGTCCCGGTCGAGCACGAGGACGTCGTAGACGTCGCCGTTCACCTCGGCCTTCTCCAGCGCCTCGGCGCCGTCGTGGCAGACGTCCACGGCCATGCCCTGGTCGCGCAGGCCCTCGGCGATGCGTGCGGCCAGGCGTTCTTCGTCCTCGACGACCAGGATGCGCATCTCGCTATTCTCCCTCGGTCGATCCGGCTCCGGCGGACGCGGTGGCTCGGGCGGTGGCACGGGCTGTGGCCGGGTGGGACGCGGACGGCGCCGGGCGGGCGGCCTTGGCCGCCGTGTCGAGGGCGGCCTGGAGGGACTGGGCGTAGCCGTCGGAGGTGTAGGTCGCGCCGGAGACCACGTCGATGTCCGCACCCTGGGCCTTCAGCGCCTCGGCGGTGAGGACCGGCAGCGCATAGGAGTCGATCTCGCTGCTGCGCCCGCCGGAGGTCTGCTGCAGCACGACCACGCTGGTCAGCTTCCCGGCCTTCAGCACCGCCTGGACCTGCACAGTGCCGTAGCGGGTGGGGACGGCGCTGCCGGTGTAGCTGCCGCTCGCGGTGGCGGGCGGCGCGGCGGCGGCACTGCCGCCACCGGCACCGCCGGTGGGGCTGTTCACCGCCGGGGCGGACACCCCCAGCGCCGACCGGGGGACGCCCCCGGTCCCGGCCTTCACCCCGATGATCAGGGCGACGCCGGTGGTGGTGGCGGCCAGCGCCATGGTGGTCCTGCGCATCCAGCCTCTCCCTTCCTGGTCGGAATCGGAATCGGAATCAGAACTCGAACGCCTCGATGTGGATGCGGTGGCGGGGTACGCCGGAGCGGCGCAGCTCGGTCCGCACCGACTCGGTCATCCCGGCCGGTCCGCAGAGGTAGACCTCGCGCTCGGCGAGGTCGGGGACCATCCGCCGGAGCTCGGCGCTCCGCAGCGGGTCGTCGTAGGCGCCGCCGCGCGGGCCGGTCCGGGCGAAGAGCGCGAAGCCCCGCCGGCGGGCGATCGACTCCAGCTCGCCGTAGAGCGCCAGGTCCTCCGGCTCCGAGGCCCGGTAGACCAGGGCGACGTCGGGCCCCCGCCCGGGCAGGGTCTCGAAGAGGGCCCGGAGCGGGGTGATCCCCGCGCCGCCGCCGATCAGCAGCACCCGTCGGCTCTGCCTGCCCCAGCGTGCGCTCCGGCGCGCGGTGAACGCGCCGTAGGGGCCCTCGAACCAGACCCGGGTCCCGGGCCGCAGGCGGCCGAGGCCGGCGCTGGAGTCGCCGAGGTCCTTGACCGTGATCCGCAGACTGCCGGCCCGGGGCGCGGCCGAGAGCGAGTACGGGTGGGACTGCCACCACTGGCCCCGGGCCAGGAAGCGCCAGCGCAGGAACTGTCCGGCCTCGGCCCCGAGCCGGTCGAGCCGGCGGCCGCTGAAGTGGACGGAGACCATGCCGGGGCCCTCGGCGACCACCCGCTCGACCCGTACCCGGTGCCGCAGCGAGCGGGTCAGCGGCAGCACCACCCGGAAGAGCAGCACCGCGGCGGCCACCACGATGTGGGCGGCGGACCAGAGCACCCGGTTGCGTAGCGAGGCGGAGAACTCGGCGCCGACCGCGAACTCGTGCGCGAAGGCCAGCCCGATCGCCAGGTAGACCAGCAGGTGGACGTGGTACCAGGACTCGTAGGAGAGCTTGCGCCGCACGGCGCGGGCGGAGACCACGCCGACCAGCACCAGCAGTCCGAGCGAGATCGCGGACAGCCAGACGTCCGGGTAGTCGAAGAGCACGCTGACGCCCTCGGCCACCGGGTTCTGCCCGGACTGCCAGGCGTAGCCGAGGACGATCAGCACCGCGTGGGCGCAGGCCAGGCCGACGGTGTACTCGCCGAGCGATCGGTGGTAGCGGGCGACGGTGTCCGAGCCGACCCGGTTCTCCAGCCAGGGCACCCGTGCCATCAGCGCGACCAGGACCAGCAGCAGGTAGGCGGCCAGCAGCCCGGCGATCCGGCCGGCCGCGGTGAGGCAGGCCGCGCCGTTGTCGAGCGAGCCGGGGATGGTGTTCTGCCACCAGACGAAGAGGACCGGCGGCACTCCGGCCGCGATGGCCAGCAGCAGCGCCCAGGAGCGCAGCCGGTGCGGCGCGACCAGGCCGTCGATGCCTCCGGGGCCGCTCGCGTCGGCCCGGTGCCGGGTCGGCTGCGAGGGGGGTGTGCCCACTGCGGTCATGAGCGGCTCCGGTCGGTACGGCTGCGGGTGCTGTTCGGTACGGTGCGACACCGGTACCACCAGACCTTCGCCGCAGCGGCCTAACACTGCGGTAACAACAGCCCGCCGCCGTCGGACTACCGCAGGGTCGGAGAGGCCGGGGCGGCGCTCGAGTCGTGGTCGGACATCCCGCCGGACTCCCCGCCGCTGGTGCCGCCGGCCACCAGCCCGACCACCAGGAACAGCACCAGCAGCGCCTTCGCCGCGCCGCTGAGCACCAGCGGCCGGGTGGCCGAGACGACGGGCCCGGTCGGCCGGTCGCCGTCGCCGAACAGCCGCTTGGGATAGGCGGAGGAGAGCAGCAGGCTGTAGGCCCCGAACCGCATGGAGAAGCGGAGGACCGCCGCCGTGGCCTCGAACAGCGGCCTCGGCATCCGGCCGAGGACCAGCACGACCAGCCAGACGAAGAAGGACAGCACGGTCCAGCCGCCGACGGCCAGCGCCTGGACGATCGCGGCCGGGATCATCAGCAGCAGCCGGAAGAACACCGCCAGCCGGTTCAGCGCGCCCGGCCGCACCTCCACCTGGACCAGGTGGTCCACCGGCAGGAACAGCGCGAACGGCGGGTAGCTGTCGACCAGCAGCATCGAACTGGACGCCACCCGGGTCTGGTAGGCGAGGTAGCCCGCGAGGTAGCCGGTGGTCACGACCGGCATCCGGCCCAGCACCAGCGCGCCGAACCAGGCCGCGACCACGACGAAGAAGGCGACCACGGACAGCGCCCAGACCACCACGTACTGCGGGATCAGCAGCAGGTGGCGCAGCAGCACGGTGAGCCGGCGCTGGCGGCCGGGTTCCGGGATGTCCAGGGCCGGAAGCCACTCACCGGCCCCGTGCTCCGGGGGTGGTTCCGGTGCCGCCCAGGTGGCGTTCGCCATGTCCGCGCTCCTTCGGCCGGGCCGCCCGTCGCCCCGGTGCGTCCACGCTCGCAGCCGGGGAGTGACCGGGCACCCCGGCGGACCCGTCCGGTCGACCCGCGCCGGTCCAACTGCGCCGGGCCGACCTCCGCCGGGCTGACCTGCGCCGGGCTGACCCGCGCCGACCGACCCGCGCCGGTCGCGGATCGCGACCCCGCTCCGCCGTCCTGCCGGCGAACGTCCGGTGTCGGTCGGGTGAATGCTTGGGCCGGCCGGACAAGGGGGCCCGGGCCCGGGGGTTCCGCGGCGGGCCGGAACCGCGGCGCCGGTGGGTAGGGTGCGGCCAAACGTTTCCCTCGAACGAACGGAAGAAAGCTGTGTCCAGCACCTGGCCCGCCGGCCCCTGCCGTGTCCTGGTCGTCGGCATCGACGGCGTCCGACTCGACCTGCTCCCGGAGCTGGACACCCCGCACCTGGACTCCGTGGCCGCAGCCGGCTTCCTGGCGCCGGTCGAGGTCGACGAGGCCACGCCGACGATGTCCGGGCCGTGCTGGGCCACCATCGCCACCGGTGTCGGCGTCGCCAAGCACGGCGTCTTCGGCAACCACTTCGGCGGCAACCGGCTGGACGTCTTCCCGGACTTCACCACCCGGCTGGCCGCGGCCCACCGGCGGCGCACCTTCGCGGCCGGCGGCTGGGAGCCGCTGTTCCTGGCCCGCGAGGGCGGCCCGCTGTTCGCTGCCCCGGGCCGGCTCTCCTACGTGGCACCGCTGGAGGACTCCCCGGAGGCCTGGGAGGTCTGCGACGAGCGGGTCACCGCCGAGGCCGAGTACGTGCTGGGCGGCGCGGACGACCCGCAGGCGTCCTTCGTCTACCTGGGAGCAGTCGACGAGACCGCCCACTTCCTCGGCTGCGGCGCGGAGTACCGCCGTTCGATCACCCTGGCCGACCAGCGACTGGGCCGGCTGCTGGCGGCGGTGCGCGGCCGCTCGACCTATGCCGAGGAGGAGTGGACGGTGATCGTGGTGACCGACCACGGCCATGTCGACCAGGGCGGCCACGGCGGGCGCAGCGCCGTGGAGCGGACGGCCTGGGTGGCCGCCTCCGGGCCCGGCATCGCGGCCGGCGGGCCGGTCCTGCCGGTCCGCCACGTCGACGTCGCGGCCCAGGTCTACGCCGCCCTGGAGATAGCCCCCGACCCGCACTGGACGCTGGAGGGCCGCCCGTTCACCCCGGCCACCGAACCGGCCCCGGTCGGCTGAGCCCCCGCCCTACGCCTGCAGCAGCGCGCCCGCCCCGGCCCCGACGACCGGCGGCGGGCGCGCTGCTGTGTTCACGGCTGTGCGCACGGCGCACGGGGCCTGTTGCCGAGCACCGGTTCGGCGCTATGTTGACACAAAGTCTCATAAGCGGCCCGCGCATCGCCTCCGACGGGAGACCTCCCCCGAAGGCCCCTACGGGCTGCATCCGCCGTACTACGCTCTGCCAGGGCCGAGCCGGAGCCGCAGGAGGACGTCATGCCCGTCGTTTCCACCGAACACGCGCAGCTGCGCCCGCGCCGGGTCGCCTTCGACTGGAGCGAGACACCGCTGCACTGGGTGCCGAGCGACCCCTTCTCCACCCACATGATCAATGTGCTGCACCTGCTGCTGCCGGCCGGCGAGCGCTGGTTCGTCCACGTCTACAAGCAGATCCTGCCGCTGGTCCGCGACCCCGCCCTGCGCGAGGACGTGATCGGCTTCATCGGCCAGGAGGCGATGCACGCCCAGGCCCACTCCACCGTGCTGGACCACCTGCGGGCGCAGGGGCTCGACGCCTCCCCGTACACCGAGCAGATGGACTGGTTCTTCGAGCACCTGCTCGGCGACGACACCGCGCCGCCGCTGGGTCGGCGCTGGTGGCTGCTGGAGCGGGTGGCGATCATCGCCGCGATCGAGCACTACACCGCCGTCCTCGGCAAGTGGGTGCTGGACGCCGAGGGCTTCGAGCGGCACGGCGCCGACCCGATGATGCTGGACCTGCTGCGCTGGCACGGCGCGGAGGAGGTCGAGCACCGCTCGGTGGCCTTCGACGTCTTCCAGCACCTGGACGGCGGCTACGGGCGACGGCAGCGGACCATGGCCATCGTCTTCCCGACCATGGCCTGGCTGTGGGTGCGCGGAATCAAGTTCTTCCTGGCGAACGACCCCGAGCTCACCCCCGCCCAGCGGCGGGCGGCCGAACCGCACCTGCGCGACTGGGTCAGGGCCGGACGCGCCGACCTGGTCCCCGCGCCGAAGATGATCCTCGCCGCCGTGCCGCGCTACCTGCGCCGCCGCTACCACCCCTCGCAGGAGGGCTCGACCGCGAAGGCCCTGGCCTATCTGGCCGGTTCCCCGGCCGCGCGGGCCGCCGAGGCCGCCGCCGCGCCGGCCGCGCTGGAGCTGGTGGTCGCCGGGCGCGGCCGTCCGGCCGAGGACGTCGCCGAGCTGCGGCTCACCGCGGCCGACGGCGGCGAGCTGCCGGCCTGGGAACCCGGCGCCCATCTGGACCTGCTGCTGCCCTCCGGACTGGTCCGGCAGTACTCGCTCTGCGGCGACCCGGCCGACCGCTCGGCCTACCGGATCGCGGTCCGGCTCACCGAGGACAGCCGGGGCGGCTCCCGCGAGGTCCACCAGGCGCTCACGCCCGGCGCGCGGATCGACGCGCACCCCCCGCGCAACCGCTTCGCCTCCGGAGAGGATCCCGCGCGCCCGCAGTTCTTCGTCGCCGGCGGCATCGGCATCACCCCGATCCTGCCCAAGGTCCGCGCGGCCGCCGCCCGGGGCAGCGACTGGCAGCTGCTCTACCTCGGCCGCTCACGCCCGACCATGCCCTACCTCGACGAGCTCGAGGGCATCGACGAACTCGCAGCCGCCGAAGGGTCGCCCGGCCGGGTGCGCGTCGTCGCCACCGGGACCGAGGGCCGGCCCGACCTCGCCGCCGCGCTGGCCGCCGCCCCGCCGGACGCCGAGATCCACGTCTGCGGGCCGGAGGGGCTGACCGACGCCGTGGTCGCCGCCCTGGGCGAGCTGCGTCCCGGCGCCGAGGCCCGGCTGGAGCGCTTCCACCCCGCCGGGGGCGCGGCGGACGCCGCCGATGCCGAGGTCGAGGTGAAGCTGGTCCGCAGCGGTCGGACAGTCACCGTCCCGGCCGCGCGCAGCGTGCTCAGCGCCCTCCGGGAGGAGCTGCCCGACCTGCCCTACTCCTGCGAGCAGGGCTTCTGCGGCACCTGCCGGGCCACCGTCCTGGCCGGTACGCCGGACCACCGGGGCGAGGCGCTGACCGAGGCGGAGCAGGCGGACTCGATGCTGCTCTGCGTCTCCCGCAGCCGGGACGGCCGACTGGTGCTCGACCTCTGACCGCGGCCCCGGGGCGTCAGGGTCGCGGCCGGGGCGGCGCCCGGGGAGACTGATCCCGTGACAGCTGACGACGCGGACGCCGCGCGTCCCCTGGACGGGACAGCCAGGACGGACGCCCTGGCGCACGAGGGCGAGGCGCACCAGAACGGCATCGGCGGTCGGCTGAACTGGCTCCGGGCCGCCGTGCTCGGCGCGAACGACGGGGTGGTGTCCACGGCCGGCCTGGTGGTCGGCGTGGCCGGGGCCACCAGCTCCGCGGACGCCCTGCTCACGGCCGGCCTGGCCGGGCTGCTGGCCGGCTCGCTGTCGATGGCGGCCGGCGAGTACGTGTCGGTCAGCACCCAGCGGGACTCCGAGCGGGCCGCCCTGGACCAGGAGCGCCGGGAGCTCCGGACCACGCCCGAGGCCGAACTGGCCGAGCTGGCCGGGCTCTACCGGGCCAAGGGCCTGGATCCGGAGCTGGCCAGGGCGGTGGCGGTCCAACTGACCCGCCATGACGCGCTGGCCGCGCATGCCGAGACCGAGCTGGGCATCGACCCCGACGGGCTGGCCAACCCCTGGCACGCCGCCTTCGCCAGCTTCCTGTCGTTCACCGTGGGGGCGCTGCTGCCGCTGCTGGCGATGGTGCTGCCGCCGGCCTCGGTCCGGCTGCCGATCACCGTGGTGTCGGTGCTGGCGGCGCTCACCGCCTGCGGCTGGGTCAGCGCCCTACTGGGGAAGGCCCCGATCCGACCGGCGGTGCTGCGCAATGTGGCCGGCGGCGCGCTCGCCATGGCGATCACCTACGGCGTCGGCGAGTTGCTGGGCGCCTCCGGCGCCTGAGCCCGGCTCCCGAGCCCCCCTGCCCACCTGCGGTTCGACCGGGGGCCCGTGGATGGAGTACAGTTCCGTTGTCGCACAGCAAGCGGGTGCGGCGAGTAGGGCCTCGTGGAGCAGTTGGTTAGCTCGCCACCCTGTCAAGGTGGAGGTCGCGGGTTCAAGTCCCGTCGAGGTCGCATGATGCAGAAGGGCCCGAATCCGGATGGATTCGGGCCCTTCTGCATTTCCGCAGGCCATGCGCCGAATGTGACCTGGGTCACTTATTCATTCTTTACGCTTCTCATACCTTTTGCCGTGCCACCAGGAACAACTGCCGCACCAGTAATTTAATATATACAATTGCACAGTAAAAACTGCGGCACCGCAGGTCCCGAACGGTGCGCCGGAGTGGCCGAAAACTTACTTGACGAGCATGTGGCCGGAGAAAAACAAAGCCGTACCGAACCCGGCGGAGTTCGGTACGGCTCTGCTTTTTCAAGATCCTCGGCCTACTGCGTGCCGAACGGCCGTGCCCGTCGCTGGGCCGACCGACGCAGGGGGTCGAGGGCAAGACTCGGGTCCGCCCGGCCTCAGACTTCGCCGCGCTGCTGCGGGATACCCGCAAGCAGCGCGCGAACCTCGGCCTCACGGTAACGACGGTGCCCACCGAGCGTACGGATCGACGTGAGCTTGCCGGCCTTGGCCCAGCGAGTGACCGTCTTGGGGTCAACGCGGAACATGGTGGCAACCTCAGCCGGCGTCAGCAGCGGTTCGGCATCAGGGGTGCGAGCGGTCATGAGCGGCCTCCTCGGGAGAACCGAACCAACACGGTTCTTTCCTTCAAATTCTGCACCTTGGACCGGGATGCCCGAAATGGCGCACCCCGACCAAGTCGGTAATAGGACGAACGGCTTGTCCTCGGCACTACAACTACACCATCCGTCCAGTTCCATCGGCCAAACCGTCGGAATTGACCCCTGCGGGGCCAAGTCTCGACGGATGCAGATGGACCATCCCATAGCGGACAGTCACGAGACGGTGACGATCGGTCATGGTCTGGACCAGTCCCCCCGCTCCCCCGCGAAGACGTTCAGATCCCCCGTGGCGCGGGCCGTCCGTTCCGCGTCTTTACGGAAGAAGGTCGGCACAGTCCACAGTGAGGCTGGTTGTCCTATTTTGGCACGGTGAGAGTACTTCGAGTCAACGGTGAGTCACATCACGTTTGTGACATCTTGACCCGATCCAGGACGTTGGTCCTATGTGGGTGGGGGATAAGTGGCTCTGTGATGCATGAGGGAAGGATGCCACGCGTGTCCGACAGCTCCCGTGTTCGAACGTGGCGTGATCCGTCGTGGCGGAACCCCGCCATGGCCTCCCGGGACTGCTCTGTGAACGATGGCCCCAGGTCAGCGGCGTTCAGTTCGCGTACTGCAGTTCCTGGATGCGCCGCCAGCGCTCGGTGATCGCCCGGTAGGACAGGCCCGCCAGCACCCCGTCCCCGGCCCGCAGCGCGGCCACGCCGGCCGCGACCTGACGGGCCGTGTGGTCGTCCGCCAGCGAGGCCTCGGGGACGGCGTGGACCAGGCCGCCGTAGTCCAGCTCAACCAGCGAGCGCGGGTGGAACTCCTCCAGCCAGCGGCCGACCTCCTCCACCGCGTCCACCAGCGGACCGTCGTCCAGGTTCTCCCGCAGCACCCGGAACCCCCGGGCGAAGCGGCGCCGGGCCTGGGCCATCGGTGTCCGGTAGCGCAGCACCGGCGCGGGCAGCTCCTGAGCGCCGCCGGACGCCTCGCCCGCCCCGGTCCCGCCGGCCCCGGCCGGGTCCTCCTCCGGCTCGGCCGGGCTGCTCGGCCCGGTCGGCCTGGCCGGCAGCGAGGGCAGGGCCGGCCGCGAGGGCACGAACTCCCGCTCGCCGTCGTCGAAGAGCAGGAACCACGAGACCGGGACGTTCCAGGTACTGGTCAGGATCCACGGACGGCCGTCCGGATGCTCCTCGCGCCAGCGCTCCCAGTCCGCCTCGGCCTGCTCCCGGACGACCGGCGGCAGCAGCGCGTCCAGCAGCGGCTCCGGCAGCGCGCCCTGCAGCTCCTCCAGCGCGATCCAGCTGCGCAGCCGGGTCCACCAGGGGCAGAGGTAGACCACGCCGTCCAGCTCCTGGACGAAGGCGTCCTGGCTCTCCCGCTCGGGCACGGCCACCGGCGGGACGGCGATCAGGTCGGCCAGTCGGCGGCGGCCCTCCTCCAGGGCCGTGGCGGGGGCACTGCCCGGATCGCGACGCTCGTCGGCATAGGTCTGCCAGTACGACCGCTCCGGCTCGGGAAAGGCCGTCAGCGGCTCGTAGACGCGCAAGTAGGCGGCGTAGGGGGGCCGCACCGAGGTCCGCAACGTAGGCACGTCTCGCATCGTCGCACGGCGGCGCGCTCCTGTGGCCCGGAAGCGCGTGCTCCGGCATGAACACCGGGAAACGGGCCCCTGCGGCAGGCCCACGGCGAGGAGATCGGACCAGTACCCGGACTGTGTCCCACAGCCCGGCCCGGGGGATCTACGCTGCTGCCATTCCACCGGTGCCGCCCCACCGGCGCCGCCCAACCCGCGGCCGCCGACGGCGGTACTCACCCCGTCCGCACCACCAGCGCGGATGCCGTCCGACATGGAGTCACCACCGTGACCGACCACCAGTACCGCTCCGGTGTCCTGCACCGGATCTTCGCGTCCGAGTCCGACGCCGCTCCCGGCGACAGCCACGAGCAGATCGTCCTCTGCCACGACCGCGACAGCGGCCTCAAGGCCGTCATCGCGATCCACTCCACCGCCCTGGGTCCGGCCCTCGGCGGCACCCGCTTCCACCCGTACGCCACCGAGGAGGAGGCCGTGCAGGACGCGCTGAACCTGGCGCGCGGCATGTCCTACAAGAACGCCCTGGCCGGGCTCGACCTCGGCGGCGGCAAGGCTGTGATCATCGGCGACCCGGCGACGGTCAAGACCGAGGCGCTGCTGCGCGCCTACGGCCGCTTCGTCCAGTCCCTGGGCGGTCGCTACGTCACCGCGTGCGACGTCGGCACCTACGTCGCCGACATGGACGTGGTCGCCCGCGAGTGCGACTACGTGACCGGCCGCTCGCCCGAGTACGGCGGCGCCGGGGACTCCTCGGTGCTGACCGCCTTCGGCGTGTTCCAGGCCATGCGCGCCTGCGCCCAGCAGCGCTGGGGCGCGCCCACCCTGGCGCGGGCGCCGGGTCGGCGTCGCCGGCGTCGGCAAGGTCGGCCACTACCTGGTCGGCCACCTGCTGGAGGACGGTGCAACGGTCGTGGTCACCGACGTGAACCAGGCCGCGCTGGACCGGATCAGGACCGCCCACCCGGGCATCGAGGTGGCGGCCGACACCGAGGCGCTGATCCGGGCCGACCTCGACGTCTACGCCCCCTGCGCGCTCGGCGGCGCCCTGGACGACGCCACCGTGGCAGCGCTGACCGCCTCCGTGGTCTGCGGGGCGGCCAACAACCAGCTGGCCCACCCCGGCGTCGAGAAGGACCTCGCCGACCGCGGGGTGCTCTACGCCCCGGACTACCTGGTGAACGCCGGCGGAGTGATCCAGGTCGCGCGACGAGATCGAGGGCTTCGTCTTCGAGCGGGCCAAGGCCAAGGCCGCGAAGATCTTCGACACCACCCTGGAGATCTTCGCCCGGGCCGAGGCCGACGGCGTGCCCCCGGCTGTGGCCGCCGACCGGCTGGCCGAGAAGCGGATGGCCGACATCGGTCGGCTCCGCTCGATCCTGCTCCCGGGCGACCGTCGGCGCTGACCCGACCGACGCCGCCGCTCGGCCGACCCGCCCGGTTGGCCGAGCGGTCGGCCGAGCGGCGGTCCCGGACAGGAACGCCGTTCTCACCTGATGCCCCCGAACGGGGGATGCCGACTGCTCGTACGGGGGATAATCGTCCCGGAGCGGTCACGCCGACCGCCCCGGGAAGTGTCCGGCGAAACCTGCCCGCTACGCTTGTGACCTGCACCGACACGGTCACTTGGAGGGGCAGCGTGCGCAACGTCGCACGGGCGGCGTACCGTACGGCGCTGTAAGCAGGTACCGTTATTGCTCAAAGGACCGACCCTCTCACTCCGCGAGGGGTCGTTTCTCATCATGAACGCGTGTCAAGACTCGGGGCCATGAGCCCCGTCGTTGAGGGGGTCGAGCCATGGGGCGCGGCCGGGCCAAGGCCAAGCAGACAAAGGTCGCCCGCCAGCTGAAGTACGGCGACGTGGGTTTCGACCCGTCACGCCTGGCCAACGAGCTGGGTGCATCGCCTTCGAACGTGTCGGTCAATCCGGAACCGTTCGAGGACGACGACGAGGACGATGATCCGTACGCCTCGTACGCACAGCTGTACAACGGCGAGGACGAAGACGAGGACGACGACGAGGGCGCGGGCCCGTACCGCAAACAGGCCTGAACTCGTCAATCAGGCTTGAGCTCGTCCAGCCAGTCGAACAGCCGATCCGGTGGCAACCGGGTCGGCCATTCGGCGTCCCTGAGACAGTTCCTTCTCTGAGTGGTGCCTGCCCTCCGGCCGTCCTGGCCCGCCAGGACGGCCGGAGGGGGCGCAGCCGACGGCCGCGCCCCCTCCCATGGCTTCCAAGTGCCCAGTGGCGCTGATCAGGCCTCGTACGCCCCGTAGAGGGCCGCGCCGCCGTTGTCCCACTCGCCGCCGCGGTCGACGATGTCGCCGAGCAGCCAGGCCTCGACGTCCCGGTCCTCCAGCACCGCCAGCACTGTGTCCACGGACTCCGGCGGGACCACCGCGACCATGCCGACGCCCATGTTCAGGGTCTTCTCGATCTCCAGCGTCTCCATCCGGCCGACCTCGGCCACCGTGTGGAAGACCGGCAGCGGGTTCCAGGTGCCCCGGTCCAGCCGCGCGTGCAGCCCCTCGGGGATCACCCGGGCCAGGTTGGCGGCCAGGCCGCCACCGGTGACGTGGGAGAAGGCGTGGATCTCGGTGGAGCGGGCCAGGGCCAGGCAATCCAGCGAGTAGATCCGGGTCGGCTCCAGCAGCTCCTCGCCGAGGGTCCGGCCGAACTCCTCGACCTGCCGGTCGAGCTTCCAGCCGGCCTCGTTCAGCAGCACGTGCCGGACCAGCGAGTAGCCGTTGGAGTGCAGCCCGGAGGCGGCCATGGCAATCACCACGTCCCCGGCCTTCACCCGGTGCGCACCGAGCAGCGCGTCCGCCTCGACCACGCCGGTGCCGGCGCCCGCGACGTCGTACTCGTCCGGGCCGAGCAGCCCGGGGTGCTCGGCGGTCTCGCCGCCGACCAGGGCGCAGCCGGCCAGCACACAGCCCTCGGCGATGCCCTTGACGATCTGCGCGACCCGCTCCGGGTGCGACCTTGCCGACGCAGATGTAGTCGGTCATGAACAGCGGCTCGGCGCCGCAGACGACCAGGTCGTCCACGACCATGCCGACCAGGTCGTGGCCGATGGTGTCGTGCTTGTCCAGGGCGGCGGCGAGGGCGACCTTGGTGCCGACGCCGTCGGTGGCCGAGGCCAGCAGCGGCCGCTGGTAGCGCTTGAGGGCGCTGGCGTCGAACAGCCCGGCGAAGCCGCCGATGCCGCCGACGACCTCGGGCCGGGTGGCCTTGCCGACCCACTGCTTCATCAGTTCGACGGCGAGGTCGCCGGCCTCGATGGAGACGCCGGCGGCGGCATAGGTCGCGCCGGTGCTGGTGGTCTGGTCGCTCACGGGAACGGCCCTTCCGGGTCGGGGGTGGATCTGGACTACCTGTGGTGGTGCTACGAACGGCGCAGCGATTTTCCGAGTCGGGGGTGGATCTGGACTACCTGTGGTGGTGCTACGAACGGCGCAGCGATTTTCCGAGTCGGGGGTGGATCTGGACTACCTGTGGTGGTGCTACGAACGGCGCAGCGATTTTCCGAGCCGCGGGTGGATCTGGGAATCGCAGCGGCTCGGCCGCGAACTGCCTGCGGTGGGCTACGGGCGGCGCAGCGCGTCGGCTGCGCCGATGCCGCCGAGCATGGACTGCACGCCGTCGGCGTCCGAGCGGAGCTTGCCGCCGCCACGCACGCCGGGGGCCTTGCCCGCCGAGGCGATCTCGGCCTCCAGCAGGTGCTTGCCGAGCAGCTGCGGGTCGGGCAGCTCCATCGGGTACTCGCCGTCGAAGCAGGCCCGGCAGAGCCGGTCCTTGGGCTGGTCCGTGGCCTCGACCATGCCCTCGATGGAGATGAAGGAGAGCGAGTCCGCGCCCAGCGAGGAGCAGATCTCGTCGACCGTGAGGCCGTTGGCGATCAGCTCGGCCCGGGTCGCGAAGTCGATGCCGAAGAAGCAGGGCCACTTGATCGGCGGCGAGGAGATCCGGATGTGGACCTCGGCCGCGCCGGCCTCGCGGAGCATCCGGACCAGCGCGCGCTGGGTGTTGCCGCGGACGATCGAGTCGTCCACGACGACCAGCCGCTTGCCGCGGATGACGTCCTTGAGCGGGTTCAGCTTCAGCCGGATGCCGAGCTGCCGGATGGTCTGGTTGGGCTGGATGAAGGTCCGCCCGACATAGGCGTTCTTCACCAGGCCCGAGCCGTAGGGGATGCCGCTCTCCTCGGCGTAGCCGATGGCGGCGGGCGTCCCGGACTCCGGGGTCGCTATCACCAGGTCGGCCTCGGCCGGGGCCTCGCGGGCGAGCCGGCGGCCCATCTCGACCCGCGAGAGGTGGACGTTGCGCCCGGCGATGGTGGTGTCCGGACGGGCCAGGTAGACGTACTCGAAGACGCAGCCCTTGGGCTTGGCCTCGGCGAAGCGGGAGGTCCGCAGGCCGTTCTCGTCCACCGCGATCAGCTCGCCCGGCTCGACCTCGCGGACGAAGGTCGCGCCGACGATGTCCAGTGCAGCGGTCTCCGAGGCGACCACCCAGCCGCGCTCGAGCCGGCCCAGCACCAGCGGGCGGATGCCCTGCGGGTCGCGGGCGGCGTAGAGGGTCTGCTCGTCCATGAACACCAGCGAGAAGGCGCCCGACCTGCGGCAGCACCTGCCAGGCGGTCTCCTCGATGCTCAGCTCGGGGTGGCCCGCGAGCAGCGCGGTGACCAGGTCGGTGTCGTTGGTGACGGCCGACCGGCCGGATCGCGGAGGTGTGCTGCTCGCCGGGAAGCTCGGCGACCATCTGCGCCAGCTCGGCGGTGTTCATCAGGTTGCCGTTGTGGCCGAGCGCCAGCGAGCCCTGGGCGGTGGCCCGGAAGGTCGGCTGGGCGTTCTCCCACACGGAGGAGCCGGTGGTGGAGTAGCGGGCGTGCCCGACGGCGATATGGCCGAGCAGCGCGCCCAGGGAGGTTTCGTCGAAGACCTGCGAGACCAGACCCATGTCCTTGTAGACGAGGATCTGGGAGCCGTTGCTCACTGCGATACCGGCGGACTCCTGTCCGCGGTGCTGCAGGGCGTACAGCCCGAAGTAGGTGAGTTTGGCGACCTCTTCACCGGGGGCCCAGACACCGAAGACACCGCAGGCATCCTGGGGGCCCTTCTCGCCGGGAAGGAGGTCATGGCTGAGTCGTCCGTCACCGCGTGGCACATGACCGAGTCTAGGGCAGTAGCGGACCAATGGCGGAACGGGGGACGAAGCGCAGGTCACCGGGGATCGCGGGACACGCGTAGACCCGACCCCAGCGGGCTCAGCCCATCACTGGGAGTAGTGCCGAGAGGTCGCTCCGCTCCCCGCTGGCCGTGAGTTGCGCCACTTCGCCCTCGGCTCCGGTGGCCCGTGCCCAGGTCGTCCGGCCGGTGGCGAGGCGGATCCAGGGCAGCGGCGCGGTCTCGACCACATTCGGCGGCGTACCGCGGGTGTGCCGGGGCCCGGCCACGCACTGGACCACGGCGAACGGGGGAATCCGCAGCTCCACCGAGCCGCCGGGGGCCTGGGCGGCGAGGGAGTCGGCGAGCAGCCGGGTGACCGAGGCCAGGGCGTGCCGGTCGTGCGGGAAGGCGTCGGGCGTCGGGAAGAGGGTCGGCAGGGCGGCGGCGAGGTCGTCGGCGTGGACCACGGTCTCCACCATCCGGGTGACCAGGTAGTCGTCCAGCAGTATCGGGCCGAAGCGGATGGGCAGCCGCAGCGCGGGCGAGAGGTCCTCGGCGAGCAGCTTCAGCGCCCGGTCGACAGCGCGGTCGAGGGCGGCGGCGACCTCCGCCGGTGCGCCGCCGAACTCCCCCGTGCCGCGCTCCCGGGCGTAGTCGGCGATGGCTGGGGCGCCGGTCCGGGTCGCGGCCACCCAGTCGGTGAGGGCGAGCGGGGCGGCGTCGCCGGCCGACAACCCGAGGTTGTCGCTCAGCGAGTCGAAGGCGCTGCCGAGGTGGGCGACCAGTTCCCGGACCCGCCAGTCGCCCAGCCGGGTCGGCCCGGCCAGCAGCCGCTCGGCCTCGGGGTCGGCGCAGAGCAGGGCCACGGCGCCGCGCAGCGCCTCCGCCTGGGCGGTGAGCGCAGCCCGGGACTTCAGCCGGTCGTAGCTGCGGGGACGGGGAGTACGAGCGGCGGGTGGCATGGCAGCGAGGGTAGAACCGATCACTGCCCGTCGCCAGGACCCGAGGTGGGGGCGGGGATCAGAGCTCGGACGGGACGTAGCCGAAGCCCGGCTCGCCGGGGCGGGCGTCGGCCAGCGCGGTCAGCAGCGCGGGCGGGACGGCCGCGTGCACCACCGGGTGGTCGATCTCGCCGAGGGCGGGGTCGACCGGGTAGGCGAGGCGTTCGCCGTCGAGGGAGAACCGGGCGTCGATACCCGGACGGTTGCCCCGGGCGTCCAGCCGCAGCCAGCGGCCGTCCAGTTCGATCGCGACCAGGCCGTGGACGAAGAAGTCCCCGGGCCGGTCGCCGCCGAGCCGCTGGTAGCAGAGCCCGGCCGGGACGCCCTGCGCCCGCAGCAGCGCGACCAGCAGGTGCGACTTGCCGTGGCAGATCGCATCGCCTGCGGCGAGCACCTCGGAGGCGGTGCAGGCGGCGCTCCAGCGGTCGATGTCGCGCGAGTGGCGGATGCCGTCGCGGACGAAGGTGTAGGCCGCGCGGGCGGAGTCCGCGGCGGTGTCGCCGCGCAGCCGGGCCGCCTCGCGCCGGACCAGCGGATGGTGATGGTCGATCACCGGATCGGCGGCGAGGTAGGCCTCGGCCCGGGCCGCTTCGAGCCGGAGCTCCAGGGGCGCGGCGCTCATGCATCCGCTCCGGCCGGCCCGAGGTCCGCCTGACCGAGGTCCGCCAGCACCAGGTCGAAGTCCAGCCGCCACCAGGGGGCGGCGAGTCGCCGACCCCCGGGGCCGGGGCCGGCCGGCTGCGGCCGGAACTCCGCGACCAGGGAGTCCTTCACCCCGAAGACCGCGTCGGAGCCGAGGTAGGGGTCGCCGGCGGCGAAGACATGGGTGGTCAGCGTGCGGTAGCCGGGGGCGGTGACCAGGAAGTGGATGTGCGCCGGGCGCATCGGGCCGCGCCCGGCGGCGGTCAGCAGCTCGCCGACCGGGCCGTCGTGCGGGATCGGGTACGGGGCCGGCCGCACCGACCAGAAGCGGTAGCCGCCCTCGGCGTCGGTGAACAGGTGCGCCCGGTTGGCGACCGGCCCGCCCTCGTACTGGACGTCGTAGAAGCCGTCCTCGTCGGACTCCCACAGCTCGATCCTGGCGCCCGGAACCGGGCTGCCGTCGGTGCCGCGCACCGTCCCGGCCACGTAGCAGGGCTCGCCGGAGGCCACGCCGGCGATGTCCGCGCCCAGTTCGGCCCGGGGCGAGCCCTCGACGAAGAAGGGCCCGAGCACGGTCGACTCGGTCACCCCCGCGCCATCACCCGGGTGGTTGACGGCGACAGTGGCCATGGACACCCCGAGCACGTCGGAGAGCAGGATGAACTCCTGCCGGGCGGGGCCGCTGAGCTGCCCGGTGCGGGTGAGGAAGTCGATCCCCAGCGCCCACTCGGCCTCGGTCAGCCCGACCTCGCCGACGAAGGCGTGCAGATGCCGCACCAGGGCCTGCAGCACGGTGCGGAAGCGGTCGTCCGAGGCTCCGTCAAAACTTGCTTGCACCGACCGGGACAGCTCACCGAGCATGTTCTCCGGCTGCGGGTCCTCTGCCATGGCTGGGCCGCCCTCGTGATTGGCTCCGCCCGGTCGCCCGGGCCTCACCCCGTCAGTGTGTCGGCGCACAGCGTCCGCCCGCCGCCCCCGCCCGTGCAAGCCCACCGCTGCCGGCCCGCCCCGTCCAGCCTGTCCGAGGAGCGCCGCCATCAGCAGCCCCGCCGCCGAGAAACCCGGCCGCCGGCCGCTCGCCCTGGTCACCGGGGCCGGACGGGAACAGGGCATCGCCTTCGCCGTGGCACTGCGGCTCGCCGAGACCGGTTGGGACGTCGCCTTCAGCCACTGGCCGCACTACGACGCGAGGATGCCCTGGGGCCGGGACGCCGACGCCGCGGCCCGGCTCGGCGATCGGCTGGCCGACCTCGGGGCACGGTCGCTCGCGGTCGAGGCCGACCTGGCCGACCCCGAGGCGCCGGGCGCGGTCTTCGACACGGTGGAGCGGGAGTTGGGCCCGGTGACCGCCCTGGTGATGCTGCACTGCGAGTCGGTGGACTCGGACCTCGCCGGCACCACGGTCGAGAGCTTCGACCGGCACTTCGCCGTCAATGCCCGCTCCACCTGGCTGCTGGTCCGCGAGTTCGCCGCGCGCTTCACCGGTACTCCGGAGGCCGCGGTCGGCCGGATCATCGCCTTCACCAGCGACCACACGGCCGGCAACCTGCCCTACGGGGCGAGCAAGGGCGCGCTGGACCGGATCGTGCTGGCGGCGGGCAAGGAGCTGGCCGGGTGCGGGATCACCGCCAACGTCATCAACCCGGGCCCGGTCGACACCGGCTGGATGACCCCGGAGCTCACCGCGGAGATCGTCTCCTCGACCCCGCTGGGCCGGCTCGGCACCCCGCGCGACGCCGCGCACCTGGTCGGCTTCCTCTGCTCGCCGGAGGGCGGCTGGATCAACCGCCAACTCCTGCTGAGCAACGGCGGGCTGGCCTGACCGACGCGGCTCGTTTGTGAGGTGTCACAGCTGATCACTAGGTTCATCCCATGCCTGCCAATGAACCCAGTGACGACGACAAGTGGAAGGCCCTGCTCCAGGAGTATGAGCCCACATCCACTGCCCCCGCCAAGGCACCCGGGCCGCAGCAGCCCGGGCGGACCAAGCGGGTCTGGCCACGCAATCTCGCCTGGATGCTGGCGGCCGGTGCGGTCACCGCCGGGGTGCTGCACTACGAGCAGCGCCCGGCCCCGGCGGCCGTCGCCGCCGCGCCGGCCCCCGCGCCTTCGCCTTCGGCGACCCGCGGCGCCTCGGCGCACGCGGCGCTGCTGACCGCCCCCGTCCCGCTGGCCGCCGAGTTCCCGGCCACGGTCAGCGGGCCGGCCGGCGCCGTCTACACCCGGGTCGGCATGGCGAAACTGGCCAGCTGCACCGAGTCGGACATGGTCGGGCCCACTCTGGCCGGGATGATCGTCCAGGGCCACGGCTGCCTCGGGCTCCAGGTCGCGCTCTACAAGGACGCGCACAAGGACCAGTTCAACCTGGCCCTGTTCACCATGAAGGACCCGCTGGACGTGATCGACCTGGTGACCAACCTGAGCACGGACCCCACCGACTTCGAGGTCGGCGTCTCCATACCGCCGCCGGGCTCCGGCCTGCCGGCCCTCTCCGCGACCAGCGGCCTGGTGCAGCAGTTCGCCTCCGACGGCCAACTGATGCTCGTCGGCATGGGCCAGTGGTCGGACGGCCGCAGCAGCGACTACCAGCAGTTGGAGAACCTGCTCACCCCGCTGGTGCACGGCGTCAGCACCGACATGGCGCACTGAACGCCGCTGCCCCCGCGACCGGTGGTCGGTCGCGGGGGCAGCGCTGGTCATGCTCTGACGCAGCGTCAGCCGAGCAGGGCCTCGATGACGCCGGTGTGGGCCTCGCGCAGCTCGGCCAGGGTCAGCGTGAACTGTCCCTGGACCTCGACCGCGTCGCCGTCGACCACGCCGATGCGGGTCGCCGGGAGGCCCCGGACGGCGCACATCTCGGTGAAGCGGAGCTCCTCGCTGCGCGGGACGGAGACGACCGCACGGCCGGCCGACTCGCTGAAGAGGAACACGAACGGGTCGAGCCCGTCCGGGACCACCAGCCGCGCGCCCTTGCCGCCGCGCAGGCAGCTCTCGGTCAGCGCCTGGATCAGGCCGCCGTCGGAGAGGTCGTGCGCCGCGTCGACCATGCCGTCACGGGAGCCCGAGATCAGGATCTCGGCGAGCAGCCGCTCGCGCTCCAGGTCCAGCCTGGGCGGCAGGCCGCCGAGGTGGTCGTGCGCGACCTGGGACCAGGCCGAGCCGCCCAGCTCGTCGGCGGTGTCGCCGAGCAGGTAGACCAGCTGGCCCTCCTCGGCGAAGCCGATCGGGGTGCGGCGGTTGACGTCGTCGATGACGCCGAGCACGGCGACCACCGGCGTCGGGTGGATCGCCACCTCGCCGGTCTGGTTGTAGAGCGAGACGTTGCCGCCGGTGACCGGGGTGCCCAGGATCTGGCAGGCGTCGGCCAGGCCGCGGGTGGCCTCGGCGAACTGCCACATCACGTCCGGGTCCTCGGGGGAGCCGAAGTTGAGGCAGTCCGAGACCGCGAGCGGCTTGGCACCGGTCGCGGCGACGTTGCGGTACGCCTCGGCCAGGGCCAGCTGCGCGCCGGTGTACGGGTCGAGCTTGGCGAAGCGGCCGTTGCCGTCGGTGGCGATGGCGACGCCGAGGTTGGACTCCTCGTCGATCCGGACCATGCCGGAGTCCTCCGGCGTGGACAGCACCGTGTTGCCGAGCACGTAGCGGTCGTACTGGCTGGTGATCCAGGACTTGTCGGCCTGGTTCGGCGAGCCGACCAGCTGCAGCGCGGCAGCGCGCAACTCCTCGCCGCTGACCGGGCGCTTCAGCCGCTCGGCGGTGGGCGCGTCGGCCTGCAGCGCGTCCTGCCAGGACGGGCGGGCGAAGGGCCGGTTGTAGATCGGGCCGTCGTGGGCGACGCTGCGCGGCGGCACGTCCACGATCTGCTCGCCGTGCCAGAAGATCTCCAGCCGCTCGCCCTCGGTGACCTCACCGATGACGGTCGCGATGACGTCCCACTTCTCGCAGATCTCGAGGAAGCGGTCAACCTTCTCCGGCTCGACGATGGCGCACATGCGCTCCTGCGACTCGCTCATGAGGATCTCCTCGGGCGAGAGCGTCGCGTCGCGCAGCGGCACGGTGTCGAGCTCGACCCGCATCCCGCCGGAGCCGGCCGAGGCCAGCTCGCTGGTGGCGCAGGAGAGCCCGGCGCCGCCGAGGTCCTGGATGCCGAGGACGAGCTTCTCCCGGAAGACCTCCAGGGTGCACTCGATGAGCAGCTTCTCCTGGAACGGGTCGCCGACCTGGACCGCCGGGCGCTTGGCCGGGCCGGTCGCGTCGAAGGTCTCGGAGGCCAGCACCGAGACGCCGCCGATGCCGTCGCCGCCGGTCCGCGCCCCGTAGAGGATGACCTTGTTGCCGGCGCCCGAGGCCTGCGCGAGGTGGATGTCCTCGTGCCTCATCACGCCCACGCAGAGCGCGTTGACCAGCGGGTTGCCCTGGTAGCAGGGGTCGAAGACGACCTCGCCGCCGATGTTCGGCAGGCCCAGGCAGTTGCCGTAGCCGCCGATGCCGGCCACGATCCCGGGCAGCACCCGGCGGGTGTCCGGGTGGTTCGGCGCACCGAAGCGCAGCGGGTCCATCACCGCGACCGGGCGGGCGCCCATCGCCAGGATGTCCCGGACGATGCCGCCGATGCCGGTGGCCGCGCCCTGGTAGGGCTCGATGTAGGACGGGTGGTTGTGCGACTCGATCTTGAAGGTGACCGCGTAGCCCTGGCCGACGTCCACGACGCCGGCGTTCTCGCCGATGCCGACGAGCATGGCGTCGTTGGCCGGGGCCTTCTCGCCGAACTGCTTGCAGGTGGACCTTGCTCGACTTGTAGGAGCAGTGCTCGGACCACATGACCGAGTACATGGCCAGCTCGGCGCCGGTCGGACGGCGGTCCAGGATCTCGCGGATCCGCGCGTACTCGTCGGCTTCAGGCCGAGCTCGGCCCACGGCTGGTCGGCGTCCGGGGTGGCGGTCGCGTGCTGGACGGTGTCGAGAGTCATCAGGCGCTCACCAGCTGCTTCAGGATCGAGGCGAAGAATCCGAGCCCCTCGGTGCCGGATCCGGTGCCGGGTCCGGTCAGCGGCTCGACCGCGTGCTCCGGGTGCGGCATCAGGCCGACGACGTTGCCGGCGGCGTTGCTGATGCCGGCGATGTCGCGGTAGCGAGCCGTTGGGGTTGACGTCGAGGTAGCGGGCGACCACTCGGCCCTCCGCCTCCAGCGCGTCCAGGGTGTGCTCGTCGGCGACGAACCGGCCCTCGCCGTTCTTCAGCGGGACGGTGATCTCCTGGCCCTGCTCGTAGGCGTTGGTCCAGGCAGTCGCGGCGTTCTCGATCCGCAGCTTCTGGTCGCGGCAGACGAAGTGCAGGCTCTCGTTGCGGGTCAGCGCGCCGGGCAGCAGGTGCGACTCGCAGAGCACCTGGAAGCCGTTGCAGATGCCGAGGACCGGCATCCCGGCCTTCGCCTGCTCGATGATCGTGTCCATCACCGGCGAGAAGCGCGAGATCGCACCGCAGCGCAGGTAGTCGCCGTAGGAGAAGCCGCCGGGCAGCACGATCGCATCGACCTGGTGCAGGTCCTTGTCGCGGTGCCAGAGGGCGACCGGCTCGGCGCCGGCCAGCCGGACGGCTCGCTGGGCGTCGCGGTCGTCGAGGGAGCCGGGGAAGGTGACTACGCCGATGCGAGCGGTCACTTCTCCTCCTCCACCCTCACGGTGAAGTCCTCGATAACGGTGTTGGCGAGGAAGGTCTCGGCGGCTTCGCGGATACGGGCGAGGGCGGCGTCATCGACCGGCCCTTCCAGTTCCAGCTCGAAGCGCTTGCCCTGGCGGACGTCCGCGATCCCGGCGAAGCCCAGACGCGGCAGCGCGCGCTGCACCGCCTGGCCCTGGGGGTCGAGGATCTCCGGCTTGAGCATGACGTCGACAACGACGCGTGCCACGGGTACTCCCGGTGGTTTCTGGTGCGGGGGGACTTCCAGACTACCGGGGGTCGGAGCGGGCTTTGGATTGTCATCCACGGCGACGCGCGTAGACCGCAATGGCCGCACGGACGATCACACAAACAGGGGCCGGGGCCTCCCGCTCGGACCCCGAGCCTGAAACCAGGGCACAGCAGTCGGAATTTACCTCTTTCGTCGCATTCGGACAGACAGTTCCGACTGCGACCGCAACCCGCCGCGCTACGCATTAGCAGGCCCCGGCACCGGCTGTCCATAGGTTTCGACAGGGTATCGGCGAGGTATCGAAGCGACACGGAATATCGGACAGAAAATCCTGCCTCATCGATTTTCTCGGGATTTAGGGGCAGAATGGGGCCCATCGGCCGCAGAGTTGTTCCGCAGCCGGTCAGCAGTGGTGTCCGCAGAGTTGCGGGCAGCAGAACATACCTCCGACCTGCGGGCTTGGGCCGTCGCTGCGGCGATGCCAATCCCGAGAGGATTGGCATCATGGCTCAGCGCGTAGTGGTCACTCTCTCCGACGACATCGACGGTGGGACGGCCGAGGAAACCGTGCAGTTCGCGGTGGACGGCAAGTCGTACGAGATCGACCTGTCCACCCAAAACGCCGAAAAACTGCGGAACATGCTCGCGCCTTATGTGGCCGCGGGTCGCAAGCAGAACCGCGCCGGCAAGCCGGTCAAGCACACCGAGATCGCCCCGGACCCGAAGACGGTCCGCGCCTGGGCGCAGTCGCGCGGAATCGACCTGCCGGCCCGGGGCCGACTGCCGAAGCATGTCTACGAGGCCTTCGCCGAGGCGAGCTGAGCCCGCAGGGACCGGAGCCGGTGCGGGCGGGAGGTCAGCCTCCTGCCCGCCCGCACCGGCGGTCGGCTCCGGAGCCGGCGCCGGACCGAGCGTGGAGCCGGACCGAGAGTGGGGTCGGACGGAGGGTCAAAACAGACTTTCCCGGCCAGATCGTGGCGAAACGCCCACCCGCGTTGATCACCTCTCGCGGGATGGGCTAATGTTCTTCTCAGCGGAAGACGCCGCAGACGAAAGCCGAAAGGCCAGGTCAACGGGGTCAACTCGCAGGTGTAGCTCAGTAGTAGAGCGCTCCCCTTCCAGGGGAGAGGCACAGTGTGCAATCCCTGTCACCTGCTCCACTCGACGCTCCGAGGGGATGGCGAAAGTCGCTCCGAGGATCAGGTAGAGTAGAGCTCGCCGGAACGGACCGGAGGCCGAGAGGCCAAAGGAAAGCGAAGGCGAACGCCACGCGGATGTGGCTCAGTGGTAGAGCATCACCTTGCCAAGGTGAGGGTCGCGGGTTCGAATCCCGTCATCCGCTCCAGTAGGACCGAAGGGCGCACTCGACGAGTGCGCCCTTCGTCGTGCGCGGGCTCCGTTCGGGCAGCCGCGCCCGCGCGTCCCTGGGAGACGCGCGGGCGTGGGTGCGGTGGTTCAGGTCCAGCTCTGCCCGGTGAGCCGCTCGTAGGCCTCGACGTACTTGGCCCGGCTGCGGTCCACGATCTCGGCCGGAAGCGCCGGCGGCGGCTCCTCCGAACGGCGGTCCCAGCCCGAGGCGGGCGAGCTCAGCCAGTCCCGGATGAACTGCTTGTCGAAGGAGCGCTGGGCACGGCCCGGCTCCCACTCGTCGGCCGGCCAGAAGCGGGAGGAGTCGGGGGTGAGCACCTCGTCCCCGATCACCAGCTGCGGCTGCTCGCCGGGCGCGGCCGGGAGGGTGCCGAACTCGAACTTGGTGTCCGCCAGGATGATCCCCCGGTCCCGGGCGATGTCACGGGCCCGGCTGTAGACCGCCAGGGTGGTCTGCCGCAGCTGGGTGGCGGTCTCCGCACCGACCCGGCGGGCGACCTCCTCGTAGGGGACGTTCTCGTCGTGCTCGCCGACCTCGGCCTTGAGCGCCGGGGTGAAGATCGCTGCGGGCAGCTCCGAGCCGTCGACCAGGCCCTCGGGCAGGGCGATCCCGCAGACCGTGCGGAACTGCGTGTACTCCTCCAGGCCGGAGCCGGTGAGGTAGCCCCGGGCCACGCACTCCACCGGGAGCATCTCCAGGTTGCGGCAGATCAGGGTACGTCCGGCCCAGTCGGCCGGGGCCCCCGCCGGTACCTCGGTCGAGATGACGTGGTTGGGCACGATGTCGGCCAGCCGGTCGAACCACCACAGCGAGAGCTGGGTGAGGATCCGCCCCTTGTCGGGGATATCGGTCGGCAGGACCCAGTCGAAGGCCGAGGTGCGGTCGCTCGCGACCATCACCAGCTCGCCCTCTTCGTTCCGGTACAGGTCCCGGACCTTTCCGGTGTGCAGGTGGATCAGGCCGGGCACCTGAACCGGCACGGGCTTCTCGACAAATCCGCTCAAGGTGTGTCCCTAGGTGGAAGACAGGGGGGTGGGGGGCCGCTCCGAGTCTGTCACAGCGAATTCGCCGCGCCCCACGCCGCAAGCCCGGACAACAGTGGACAACACTGGACAGCCTGAGTCCGATTCTGACGCCACGTTCTGACGCCACGTTCGGGCGGGACGGCGGGCGGGACGGGCGCGGCGTTCAGTGGACCTTGCAGATGCGGTCCAGCAGGTTGGCGGTCGCCCGCTGCACCCGCTCGTCCTTGTGGGCCGGCCGGTCCAGCGCCGGGGACCAGGAGAAGGTGCCGCTGGCGAAGACGTAGGCGCCGCTGGGCGCACGGTGCAGCGAGGTCTCCTGGTAGCGGGCCGCCCCGGCCGCGTCCCGGTACGGCGAGTGCGCCAGCAGGGTCCGCTCGCTGTGGGCCGGCAGCGGCACCCTCGGGTAGTAGCGGTCGGACTCCCCCGCCACCAGCCCCGGGATCCGGTCGCCGTCCTGGAGGCCGGTGCCCTCCCACAGCCAGTGGCCGGTGTTGTGGACCACCATCGGCGCCGGCTCCGGCACCCGGCCCGCGTACTGGACGCCCAGCAGCAGTTGCTCCGGCTCGCCCTGCTCCCGCCAGAGCGCGCTGCGGGCCGGGGCGGAGCGGGTCGGCGCGGAGCGGCGCTTGCGGCAGGTGAGCAGCCGGTCCGGCTCACCGGTGACCCCCGGGTCGAGCTCGACCTGCCAGTACATCGAGTTGGCGCTGAGGAAGACCAGCGAGGTGCCGCCGTCCCGAGCGGCCTCGACCGCTCGGCGCATCGGAACCGACCAGTACTCGTCGTGGCCGGGGAAGACCAGCCCCCGGTAGCGGCCGGGGTCGATCCGGCCGGCGTGGAGGTCGGTCGCGTTGGCGTAGGCGAGGTCGTAGCCGTAGCGCTCGGCCCAGCGGATGAAGTCGTAGGCGTGGCCGATGTGCAGCGGCAGCCCGGCCCCGGCGTAGGGGCGGTCGAAGGAGACGGTGACGGCGGCCTCCTCCTCGCCGAGCAGCTCGCCCTTCTCATTCCAGGCGTGGTAGAGGCTGGCCCCGGTCCGGCCGTCCTCCGGGTAGAGGTTGTAGGCCTGCCAGGTGACGTCGGGCAGCAGGAGCAGCAGGTCGGCGGTGCTGTCGGCGGGGGCGCGGACGGTGAACGGGATGTGGCTGCGGTGCCGGTTGTCGGCGGTGGTGAGCACCGCGACATAGGCACCGGGGCTCCAGTGCGGCGGGATCTGCAGCCGCCAGGACATCCACCAGTGGTGGCAGGAGACGGTACGGTCGGCGACCAGCGGGGCGGGCTGCACCAGCCCGGACAGCCGGGGGCTGGCCGAGACGTGCCAGGCGCCGTCCCCGCCGTAGTGGCCGATCCGGTAGACGTCCACGGTGAAGCCCTGGGCCGGGCGGACGCTGACCCGCAGGTCCAGCGAGCCGCCGACGTCGGCGGCGGGCGCGGCGAAGCCCTTGATCTGCCCGCCGACGTCGTCGGAGGCCCGGGGACGGCCCGGATCGGGGAGCTTGTCCGCGTCGAGCGGCCGGCGGGCCCCGGGGAGCGGCCCCTGCCGCTGCCCCCGGTCGACGTACCAGGGCACGATCAGCCCGGTGTCGTCGAAGTACTGGTCCGCGCCCCGGAGCCAGGGCAGCGGGCCCTGACCGAAGGGATCGGTTGCTCCGTGCGCGAGCGCACCGGACTCCCACCGGCGAATCTGGTCCATGACCGCGCCCACCCCCTGACTCTGGTCCGCACGCCGGGCAGGAGACCACCGCCCGGGCTGTGGCCGTACCGTACAGCGGAACATGACGTGCCGTCAGGACAACAGAGCGTCACTTTCGGCGGCCGATTCATCACTGCACGTACTCTCATCGTACGTGCTGACTATTCGTCGGGACACGGTTGGTGGAGCTCCTTCATCGCAATCGCACAGGTTTCTCCAGACGCACGCCGAGATCGGACAGCCAGCGGCGCAGCGGGGCGTCGTCGGCCTGCTCGACCGCGAGGGCGACCGGGACGGCGAAGTCGTTCCGGCGGATGCCGCCGACGACCAGCACCGGTCCGTCGAGCCAGTCGAGCCCCGCCTCGGCGACACCGGCGTCCAGGGCGGTGCAGCAGACCAGCGCCGACAGGTGCTCGCAGACCAGGTCGTTGCCGGTGCGGCGGGGCTGTTGCGCGGTCTCCGCGGAGCGCTCGGCCAGCACGGCCAGCCGTTCCGGCAGCGCAGCACCGTCGGCGGCGGGGGCGGGGTCGGGGGCGACGAACGGACGCAGCCGGTCCAGGACCCGGGCCAGATCGACCGGCTCGGGTTCGCCGGGGGTTCCGGTGCGCTCGGCGCCGACCGCCAGCGCGGCGTCGAGCTGAGCGGCCTGGACCCGCCAGGTCCGCTCGACCACGGCCTGCGGGTACTCGTCCCAGTCGACCGGTCCCGCCCCGGCCGGTCCCGCCCCCGGCCGGTCGAAGACATGGCCCACGCTGCCGTAGCCGGCGTAGAAGTGCCGGGCCGCCAGCAGCGAGACGGCCTCGTCGATCCGGCCCGGCTCCTCCAGCAGGTCGCAGGCGGGGCGTTCGCCGAGCCGGCTCTCGAAGCCCTCGGCCAGCCGATCCCGCCGGGACAGCTCGGTGAGCGCGGAGACGACGCCCGCGTCCAGCCGCCCCGGCCAGCGGCCTATCCGCCAGGCCGGCAGGGCGACCCGGGTCAGCAGCCGGTCCCAGCCCGCGTAGGCCAGGCCGACCTGCTCCTGGGCGGCGATCCGCTGCCCGTAGTCCACCTGCTTCGCCTGTTCCGAGGCCCACGCGGCGACGGCCCGCTCCATCTCGGCGGCGTGGACCCGGCTGCGGCGCAGCAGCACCCCGGCCGTCCTGCCCACCAGCCGCAGCGCGGGACGCCGCCAGGCGGGTGCCGCCGGGGCGTCGGCGGCGAGGCCGAGGGCGGCGTCCAGGCCCCGGACGAAGCGGCGGGCGGCGGCGATGTCCGGGTCGGCCGAGCAGGCCGTGCCGGCGATGACCGGCGCCAGCAGCGCCCGGAGCTCGGCCACCCGCATCCACCAGATGAACGGGGAGCCGATGACCAGGGTGGGCGCGACCGGCTCGGCCGGGCCGCGCCGGTCCAGGACGTCGGCAGCAGGCCCGGGCCCGGCCTCGGAGCGGCGCCGACGGGCCGCGGGCGGGTCCTCCAGCCAGCTGTCGCAGTCGGGGGTGAGCACCACCCGCTCGGGCGCGGGGACCTCCATCCGCTCGGCCACCTCGCGGACCAGCCGGTACAGCTCGGGGGCCTCGGCCTCGGCCAGCGGGACCTCCGGGGTCTGCGGGCGCTCGGCCCGCAGCACAGCGAGGGCGAAACCGGCTGTGCCCAGCAGCACCGCCAGGGCCACCGCGGAGACCGCCCAGCGGGCGGTCCCCCAGGCACCCGCGTCGGCCGAACCGGCCGCTCCCAGCCGTCCGGTGAGGCCGCCGAGGATCAGCACGGCCGCGACGGCGGCCGGGAGCACGGCTACGGCCAGGGCGCGGCCGCGCAGCCGCAGCACAGCCTGTGCGCGTGCCCGCGCCGCCTGCATACCGGCCGTGGCGCTGGTACCGGCCATGTTCGGATCACCCCCTGCCGCTGACGCTCACCGCCCCGGTCGTCCGGGTCGGATCAGGTCCTTGTCTGATCCGACGCGCAATCGGGGTGAGGTGTTCCAGGAACGGTCCGGAACCACTCGGATCGGTGATTCCCTCTGGACCGCAGCTTGCCCCCTCGCCGCTCGGTGTACCCGGGCGGCACCGCGCCGCAGACCCCTGGACGGGGTCTGGCCGTGCGGTCCTGGGCACCATAAGGCCGAGGGTGCCCCATCGTCAGCCGGATCGGCTTCCCGTCACTCGAAGGGTTCGCGGACTGCGGCTGTTCGCGCCCGCGGCGGTGGCGGACGGCGCCGGTCCTGCGGGTTGCTCCCGCCGGGTGGCACCCCGGTGGACGGCGAACGGCCGGGCCCGGTGGTACCGGGCCCAGCCGAGTCGCACGGGTGCTGCCAGGGGGAGCTCAGACGCGGGCGGCGATGTCCCCCCGGTGGTGCGAACCGGCCAGGCCGATCCGCTCGGTCGCCGCGTAGGCGCGGCTCCGGGCCTCGGCGATGTCCCGGCCGGTCGCGGTGACCGACAGCACGCGTCCACCGGCGCTGAGCACGGTCTCGCCGTCCTCGGCCAGCCGGGTGCCGGCGTGCAGGACGTAGCTGGTGCCGTCGGCGGCCTCGGCCTCGGCCAGCCCGGTGATCGGGTCGCCGCTGCGCGGGGACTCCGGGTACCCCTCGGCCGCGACGACGACGGTCACGGCTGCCCCGTCGCGCCAGCGGAGCTCGGGGAAGTCCGCGAGGTGCCCGGTGGCGGCGGCGTGCAGCAGACCGCCCAGGGGGGTCTTCAGCCGGGCCAGCACGACCTGGGTCTCCGGGTCGCCGAAGCGGGCGTTGAACTCGATCACCCGGACCCCGCGCGAGGTGATCGCGAGCCCGGCGTAGAGCAGGCCGGAGAACGGCGTGCCGCGGCGGCGCAGCTCGTCCACGGTGGGCTGGAGGACGGTCTCCAGGACCTCGTCGACCAGCTTCGGGTCGGCCCAGGGCAGCGGCGAGTAGGCGCCCATGCCGCCGGTGTTGGGGCCCTCGTCGTTGTCGTAGGCGCGCTTGAAGTCCTGCGCGGGCTGGAGCGGGATCACCGTCTCGCCGTCGGTGACGGCGAAGAGCGAGACCTCCGGGCCGTCCAGGAACTCCTCGATGACGACGCGCTCGCAGGAGGCGGCGTGGTCGAGGGCGGCCTGCAGGTCCGAGGTGACGACCACGCCCTTGCCGGCCGCGAGCCCGTCGTCCTTGACCACGTAGGGCGCCCCGAACGCGTCGAGGGCGTGCGCGGCCTCCTCCGGCGTGGTGCAGACGTAGGAGCGCGCGGTGGGGACGCTGGCGCCCGCCATCACGTCCTTGGCGAAGGCCTTGGAGCCCTCCAGCTGGGCGGCCTGCCCGCTGGGCCCGAAGACCGGGATGCCGCGCTCGCGCACGGCGTCGGCGACGCCGGCCACCAGCGGGGCCTCCGGGCCGACGACCACCAGCTCGGCGCCCAGGGCGACGGCCAGGTCGGCGACGGCGGCACCGTCCAGCGGGTCGACCGGGTGGACCTGGGCGACCTGCGTGATCCCGGCGTTGCCGGGGGCGCAGTGCAGGGCGGTTACTTGCGGATCGAGGGAGAGCGCGCGGCACAGGGCATGTTCACGGGCGCCGCCGCCGATAACGAGGACCTTCACAGGCCCGAGCCTAGTGCCTGCGTCCCGGGGCTCCGACTGTCCCGCCGCCACAACAGGACGTACCGCCGCATATCACCGCCGGGTCAGATCCCGCTCCACCGGAGCACCCACCCGTACGGGTGAGACTGCGACGGCCCCGGTGACCGCCTGGGCAGCCCTCGACCACCCTCGAAACACGTGCCCCAGAAGTTTTCGCACAACAATCCCAGTAAATCTGCAACCATGGTCAGCCATTTGGCGGTAAGAACATGGTGTTTGACGACTGGGACAATCGGGCCCGATGGGCCGAAGGACAGGGAGTTCTCGCGGTGAGCCAGCCCGATATGCAGCCCGAAGAGAGCCCCTGGGGCTCCGATCCGGCTCCGGAGGAGCAGCGGTCCGCCGCAGCGGCCGCCGCCAACCAGTCGCGCAGTGCGGCAACGACCAGCGACACCCGGGGCCGCGACCTCAGCGTCCGGCAGTTCCCGCTGGGCGACTGGGGCGAGCCGGCCGAGCGCCTCGAGGAGCTCTACCGCTGGTCGGAGGAACGTGCCCTGGAGGCCGTCGACTGGTACCACCGGGACCGCCGCTGGAAGCGGCGCGGCGCCAGGGTGCTGCGCTACCTCGCGGTGCTGCTCGGCATCGGTGGCGCGGTGCTGCCGCTGGTCGGACTGACCGGCCTGTGGGACAAGGGCATCGACTGGGGCTACGTGCTGCTGCTGCTGGCCGGCGCCTGCCTGGGCGCGGACCGGGTCTTCGGGCTGACCAGCGGCTGGATGCGGGACATCAGCACCGGCCAGGCCCTGCAGCGCCGGCTGGAGGCGTTCCAGTTCGACTGGGCCTCGGAGTGCGTCCGCGAGGTGCTCGGCCCGACCGAGGGCACCGCCAGCGAGGCGGCCGAGCGCTGCCTGGGCGTGCTGCGCCGCTTCTGCGAGGACGTGTCGGACATGGTCCGCACCGAGACCTCGGAGTGGATGCTGGAGTTCCGCGCCTCGATGACCCAGCTGCCGACCCAGGCGGCCGGCGTCTGGGGCGGGCGGGCCGAGGGCTCGGGCGCCCAGGTGCGGGTGCTGCCCTCGCTGGGCGGCCGGCCGACGATGCCGCGCCAGCGCCCGCCGGAGTCCCCGCTGCGCTAGCGGGACGGGCGGTGAGCGGAACCAGCGGTGAGCGGGGCGGGTGCGCGATGCACGCCCGCCCCGCCGCGTCGCTCAGGCGAAGACGACCATCGATCCCTGGCTGAGGGCGCGGACCGCGGCCGCGTGCAGACCGGTCCAGGCGTGCCGCTCGCGGGCGAAGGGGCCGTCGTTCCCCGGCGGGGGGTAGGCCGGGCCCTCCAGCGTCGTCGGCGCGACCGGGCGCACCGGGATCGGCGGCAGCTGGTGGTCGATCCCGATGTACGGGGCCACCGCCTGCAGCTCCCGGAGCAGGCCCTGGGCCGAGCCCAGCGGACCGCCGGCCGCCAGCAGCGCGTCGTCGACGATGGGCAGCTCGAAGTCGATCGGGACATAGGCGCCCGCGTGGTCGAAGTGCCAGACCAGGTGCGAGCGCTCGGCGGCGTCCTCGAACATCTCCAGCAGCTGCTCGTAGTCCCCGCCGAGTTCGTCCACCGGAGTGACATCCAGGCCGGTGAGCTGCAGCAGGTAGGCGCGGCGCAGGAAGTGCAGCGAGTCGTAGTCGAAGGCTGCTATCGGCTCGACGTCACCGCTGAGCCCGGGCATGTAGCGGAAGATCGGGACCTCGGGCAGGCCGCAGGCGGCGAGCGAGGCGTTGTAGACCGCGAGGTCCTCCGCGAACGGGTTGTCGGGACTGTGGACGAGCACATCGACGAGCGGGACGAGCCAGATGTCACAGGCCACGGGCACTCCTGGGCGCGTAGGCACCGGTGTCGGGAAACGGTCGGGTCAACCCTAACTGCTGAGCTGCCGCCGGTCAGCGGTCCGGCGAGAGTGATCAAACAATCGCGCGGCCCGGACCTCAGACCAGGTGCCTGGGCTGTGGCAGGGCGGCCCCTGCGGGCTGCCCTGCTGCTGCCGCCTCCGCCTCCGCGGCCTCCGCGGCCGCCGCGGCCGCCTCGGTCGCCGAGCGGTGCAGGGCGAGCCGGAGCCCGGCGGCCCCCGCCGCGTCCGGGCTCTGCCCGCACAGCTCGGCCATCTGCGCCAGTGACTCTTCGTTGTAGCGCAGCAGCATCCGGTGCACGGCCCGGAAGTCGCCGGCGAGCATGTGGTCGGCCAGGTCCTCGTGGCGGGACCAGCAGTACTGGCCGATGTCGGCGCGGGCGCGGAGGTAGGACGCGGCGAAGATCCAGTACTGGACCCGCAGCCAGTCCAGGTAGTCGGTCATCCTCCGGTTGCCGGCCAGTGCGGAGAGCTCGCTCCAGAACCGGCGGTCGCAGCCGACCAGCAGGTCGAGCTGGCCGCTGCGGGCCGCCTCGGCCGCGGACCGGGCACGTCGGCGCAGGGACTCCAGCCGCTCCGGAGCGGGCTCCGGCCAGGGGTTGCCGGCCGCGATGGCGGTGCCGACCCGGCGGAAGATCGCGTCCATCACCAGGGTCCGGGCCTCGACGACCTCCAGGTAGTCGGCGAAGCTCAGCTGCGGGACGGTGAAGCCCCGGTTGGGCTCCATCCACAGCAGGTCCTGGGCGGTGAGGTCGACCAGGGCCTCACGGACCGGGGTCGCCGAGACGCCGTACAGCTCGGCGATCTCCTTGACCGTGAACCGGGTGCCCGCCGGCAGTCGGCCGGCCATCATGTCCTCGCGCATCGCGCCCGCGATCTGTTCGCGCAGGCTGTTGCGCTGCACCGCCCCCAGGGTGTCGGGACGGAGGAGGGCGCCGGGCGGCATGACGGTCCTCCTGAAGGGGTGGGGGATGCTGGATGATTACGACGAAACGGACTCCAGCGTAAACAGTACGGCCCCGAACGCCGCCGCACAGCGGAATTCGGGGCCGCATTGGTCCAGACCGCAGGTCAGCGGCCCGGGAGGAGCAGGTCAGACGGTGTGCGCGTCCGCGAGGGTCAGCACCTCGTCCAGGATGGCCAGGCCCTCCTTGACCTCGGCATCGCTGCTGTTGCACGGCGGGACGACGTGCAGGCGGTTCATGTTGACGAACGGCCACAGCCCGCGCTGCTTGCAGGCGGCGGCCAGCTCGGCCATCGGCGCGGCGGCCGGGCCGGCCGCGTTGTAGGGGGTCAGCGGCTCGCGGGTGGCGCGGTCCTTGACCAGCTCCAGCGCCCAGAACACGCCCATGCCGCGGACCTCGCCGATGACCGGGTGGCGGTCGGCCAGCGCGCGCAGCCCGGGGCCGATCACGTCCTCGCCGAGGCGCTTGGCGTTCTCGACGATGCCCTCCTCGGCCATGGCGTTGATGGTCGCCACGGCGGAGGCGCAGGCCAGCGGGTGCCCGGAGTAGGTCAGGCCGCCCGGGAACGGGCGCTCGGCGAAGGTCGCGGCGACCGCGCCGCTGATGGCGACGCCACCGAGCGGGACATAGCCGGAGTTGACGCCCTTGGCGAAGGTCAGCAGGTCCGGGACGACGCCCCAGTGGTCGGCGGCGAACCACTCGCCGGTCCGGCCGAAGCCGGCCATGACCTCGTCCAGGATGAAGACGATGCCGTAGCGGTCGCAGATCTCGCGGACGCCGGCCAGGTAGCCCGCCGGCGGGACCAGGATGCCGGCGGTGCCGACGACGGTCTCCAGGATGATCGCGGCCACGGTCTGCGGGCCCTCGAAGGCGATGGTCGCCTCCAGGTGCGCCAGCGCGCGCTCGCACTCCTGCGCCTCGTTCTCGGCGTGGAAGTTGGAGCGGTAGGCGTACGGGCCCCAGAAGTGGACGATGCCGGAGACGCCGGTCTCGTTGGCCCAACGGCGCGGGTCGCCGGTCAGCGCGATCGCGTTGGCGGTGGCGCCGTGGTACGAGCGGTAGGTGGAGAGCACCTTCTGCCGACCGGTGTGCAGCCGCGCCATCCGGATGGCGTTCTCGTTGGCCTCGGCGCCGCCGTTGGTGAAGAAGATCTTGTCGAGGTCACCGGGGGTGCGCTCGGCGATCAGGCGCGCGGCCTCGCTGCGCACGTCCACGGCGAAGGCCGGGGCGAAGGTGCAGAGCTTGCCGGCCTGCTCCTGGATCGCCGCGACGACCTTGGGGTGCTGGTGGCCGATGTTGGTGTTCACCAGCTGGGAGGAGAAGTCCAGGAATCGGTTGCCGTCGTAGTCCCAGAAGTACGAACCCTCCGCACCGGCCACGGCGAGGGGATCGATCAGGGCCTGGGCGGACCACGAGTGGAAGACGTGGGCACGGTCGGCGGCCTTGACGGCCTGCCCCGCAGCGGTGTCGACAGGGATGCTCATGAGCGCCAGCCTACGGAGGCCGCCCAGGTGCGAGAACGGACACTGTGGTAGGCGATCCGGAGGCGTGGCGACACCCTGTCAATCCTGGCCTGCCGCCGGATCGCCGACCGGCCTACGCCTCGGCGGGCGACATGCTGTAGGTGAGGAAGACGGTCTTGGCCGCATGGCGGTCGTAGACGCCGCGGGCGCGGTAGTTGTCCTCGGCGGTGTTCCAGCGGATCACCGGCCAGCCCTCCTCGGCGCCGATCCGGTTCAGCTCGGCCAGCAGCGCGTCGGCCGCGCCGCCGCCGCGGAAGGCGGGGTCGACGAAGAGGTCGTCGAGGAAGCCGCAGGTCCCGCGCAGCGGGGAGTCGTAGGCGCGGTAGTGGGCGAGGCCGACGGGGGTGCCGTCGGCGTCCCGGGCGATCAGGCAGCGGGTCCCCCGGGCCGGGTCGTGGATCCAGGACCAGGCGCGCTCGTACTCGGCGTCTCCGAGCTCCATCCGGTAGAAGGCGGCGTAGCCCGCGAACAGCTCGCGCCAGCGCGGCTTGTCCTCGGAGCGGAGCGGGGTGATCGTCAGCGCGCTGGTCGGCTCGGCGCTCGTCGGCTCGGTCATGGTGGTCAGCCTCGTTCCAGTCGTTCCGTCAGTCGGGCCTTGGCGGAGGGCCATTCGTCCAGCAGCAGCGAGAAGTAGACAGTGTCGCGCCAGCTGCCGTCCGAGCGCTGCCGCTCCCGCCGGTGCACGGCCTCACGCTGCGCGCCCAGCCGGGCGATGGCGTTCTGCGAGCGCAGGTTGCAGATGTCGGTGCGCCACTGCACCCGACCCATGCCCAACTCCTCGAAGGCATGGGTGAGCAGCAGCAGCTTGGACTCGGTGTTCACCGCGGTGCGCCAGGCGGAGCGGGCGTACCAGGTCCAGCCGATCTCCAGCCGCTCGTCCCGGGCGTCGAAGTCGTGGTACGTGGTCCAGCCCAGGGCCCGGCCGTTTTCGCGGGCGACCACGGCGAAGGCGAGCTGCTGCGGGGCGCGGGCCAGCAGCATCCCGGCGACGGCGCGGAGCTCGTCCTCGGTGCGCGGGGCGGCGACCGGCATCCAGCGCCAGATCTCCTCGTCGTCCGCGCCGGCGGCGAAGAGCTCGGGGACGTGGTCGAGGGTCAGCGGCTCCAACCGGACATGGCGGCCGGCGAGCGTGGTGGGGACAGGGGTCCTCGCGGGCATGGTGCCGCCCTCACCCCTCCGCGAGCCGGGCGATGAGCCGGGCCTTGGCCGGTGGCCACTCGTCGGCCAGCATCGAGAAGTAGACGCTGCCGCGCCAGCTGCCGTCCGGGCGCGCCCGGTGCCGCCGGTGCACGCCCTCGAGCTGCGCGCCGAGGCGGGCGATGGCGTTCTGCGAGCGCTGGTTGAGGTGGTCGGTCTTCCACTGGACCCGGCCGATGCCCAGGTCCTCGAAGGCGTGGGTGAGCAGCAACAGCTTGGACTCGGTGTTCACCGCGGTGCGCCAGACGGCGCGGCCGTACCAGGTCCAGCCGATCTCCAGCCGCTCGTCCCGGGCGTCCCAGTCCATCAGCGTGGTCCAGCCGACGGCCCGGCCGGAGGCCAGGTCGACGACGGCGAAGGGGACGTACGAGTCGGTCGCGGCGAGCAGCTCGGCGGCGACGGCGCGGAGCTCGTCCTCGGTGCGCGGGGTCTCGACGCTGAGCCAGCGCCAGACCTCGTCGTCGCCACCGCCGGCGGCGAAGAGCTCGGGGACGTGGTCGAGGGTCAGCGGCTCCAGCCGGACGTGGCGGCCGGTGAGGGTGATGGGTGCAGGCGTCTTGGCGGGCATGATCAGACTGTAGGCAACTTTTGAACTAGGTGCAATTACTTTCTGCACTAGTACATAAGTTGGACGGGTGGAACGCCGCAGCCCCCGCCGCTCCGGAGGGAGCGACGGGGGCTGCGGAAACTGCTGCGGCTTCCGGTCGGGTCAGGACAGGAAGGAGTTGATCTGGATGGTCTCGGTGCGGCCGGGGCCGACGCCGATCGCGGAGATCGGGGCGCCGGACATCTCCTCCAGCGCCTTGACGTACGCCCTGGCGTTCTTCGGCAGGTCCTCGAAGGTCTGCGCCTTGGTGATGTCCTCGGACCAGCCCGGCAGGTTCTCGTAGATCGGCTTCGCGTGGTGGAAGTCGGTCTGCGAGTAGGGGAGCTCCTCCACCCGCTTGCCGTCGATCTCGTAGGCCACGCAGACCGGGATCTGCTCCCAGCCGGTGAGCACGTCCAGCTTGGTGAGGAAGAAGTCGGTCAGGCCGTTGACCCGGGTCGCGTAGCGGGCGATCGGG
Source organism: uncultured Actinomycetota bacterium (assembly GCA_963743515.1). Classification (GTDB taxonomy): domain Bacteria; phylum Actinomycetota; class Actinomycetes; order Streptomycetales; family Streptomycetaceae; genus Streptacidiphilus. The sequence continues at coordinate 168,311 of CAVUQN010000011.1, read as the reverse complement.
GCGTCGAACCAGCCGCAGCGGCGGTCGCGGCCGGTGGTGACCCCGCGCTCGCCGCCGATGCGGCGCAGCGCGTCGCCGTCGGCGTCCAGCAGCTCGGTCGGGAACGGGCCCGAGCCGACGCGGGTGGTGTACGCCTTGAGGATGCCGATGACCCGGTCGATCTTCGTGGGACCGATGCCGGAACCGGTGCAGGCGCCGCCGGCCGTCGGGTTCGACGAGGTGACGAAGGGGTAGGTGCCGTGGTCGACGTCGAGCAGGGTGCCCTGCCCGCCCTCCATCAGCACGACCTTGTTCTCCTCCAGGGCCTTGTTCAGCACCAGGACGGTGTCCGCCACGTACGGGCGGAGCTTGTCGGCGTAGCTCAGGTACTCCTCGACGACCAGCTCGGCCGGGACCGCGCGCCGGTTGTAGAGCTTGACCAGGATCTGGTTCTTGTCGTGCAGCGCCGCTTCGATCTTCTGCTGCAGGATGCTCTCGTCGAAGAGGTCCTGCACCCGGATGCCCACCCGGTTGATCTTGTCGGCGTAGGACGGGCCGATGCCGCGCCCGGTGGTGCCGATCTTGCGCTTGCCGAGGAAGCGCTCGGAGACCTTGTCCAGGGTCCGGTGGTACGGGGTGATCAGGTGGGCGTTGCCCGAGACCAGCAGCTTGGACGTGTCGATGCCGCGCTCCTGCAGCCCGACCAGCTCGGAGAAGAGGACCGCCGGGTCGATCACGACGCCGTTGCCGATCACCGGCGTGCAGCTGGGACTGAGGATGCCGGAGGGGAGCAGGTGAAGTGCGTACTTCTGATCGCCGACGACCACTGTGTGACCGGCATTGTTGCCGCCCTGATAGCGGACCACGTAGTCGACCGAGCCACCGAGGAGGTCGGTGGCCTTCCCCTTGCCCTCGTCGCCCCACTGAGCGCCGACCAGCACGAGTGCGGGCACAGGCGTACACCCCTTTCGGGCGGGGCACAACCACGGCGGGAAGGCCGCCGTTCTGGCCCCGGATAGACCAAGCCCCTGGCGCAACAGCGCAAGGGGCTCTTACACCGAGAGATTACCCGAGGAAGGACCGCGGTGTCGGCTGCGCAATCGGCGGGAGAGGCCCTTCTGGTGGTGGTCTCCCCCGTGGCACTGGCCCTGGACGGCGAGTCCGTACGGGTCGCCAGGGACGTCCTCGGGGGCGCCTTCGCGATGAAGGCGGTGGTGCCCGAGGACCTCGCCGAACTGGAGCACGCGCTGTCCCGCAGGGGCAGAAGGCGACTGGTTGTGATCGGTGACGATCAGGCCCTGCACGAGGTGGTGCAGCTGCTCCACCGGCATGCCGAGCTGGAGGCCGGACCGATCGGGATCATCCCGGTCGGAACCGGGCAATCACTGGGTTTGAGCAGGTCGCTGGGGGCGGCGAGCCGTCCGGTCGAGGCGGCCAGAGCGGTGGCCCGGGGCGCGGAACGCCGGCTCGACCTACTGGTCGACGAGGACGGCGGAGTCGTCCTCGGGAACCTGTGGATCCCCGGCCGGGCGGAGCCGCGGCCGGGTCGGGCGGACGACTCCGGACGGGGTGCGCACGAGGCCGGCGGAGGTGTTCGGGCGACGTCCGAGCGAGCGTCGAATGAACGCATCATGGACGCCGATCCGCACGCGGCATGTTCGCCGAGGGCGAACAGCGCTGCATCCGGGCGAGGCTCCGGACTCATCGGGAGCTGGTGCTCCCAGCTCGGACGCACCGCGCAGGCCGCGGCCCGCGCGATGACCGGCCCGTTGCTGGCCCACGGCGGCGGTCCGTCCGGCGGCGCAGGCTTCGGCCCCGGGGAGTCGGAGCACGGGGAGCCCGGGCCCGGCGAGTCGGAACAGCGCGGGTTCCACGGCGAGAAGGGCGGGAGGGGCGGGGAGTACGAGGAGGCCGGGCGGCCCGGCCAGTACCTCCGGGTCGAGGCCGACGGCCGGCTGCTGGCCGACCTGGACCGGCCGGTCGGCCCGGTCTCGGTCCGCAACGCCGCTGCCGCCGACGGCGCCTCCGGGCTCTCCGTCCCCGACGACGGCCTGGTGGAGGTGCTGATCGGCACGGACGCCGAGCCCGGTGCGGCGCTCCGGGTCCGGGCCCAGCGGATCACCGTGACCGGAGGTACGGGTTCGGCCGACAACGGCTCCGGCCTGTTCACCTACGAGGCCGACCACACTCTCAGCAGCCCGGTCCACGAACGCACCTGGACCGTCGTACCGGGCGCCTGGCGGCTCATCGTCCCGCTGGACGGCGGGAGCGGCCGGAACCGGGCGGATTGACGGTCCGTCCGGAGCGGGGGGTGCCCGCACATCGGTCCGGTTCCCGACTCCTGCCCGGCGCCGGCCCGTGCCCCGGACTTAATGGAGCCCTCATCTGCGGATGGCAGACTCTTCCTATGAGCATTCACAAGAACCTGCTGGGCGGCCCTGAGCCGACACTGCTTCCGGAGGACGAGCAGCCGTACCGGCTGCTGGCGGAGCAGTCCGCTTCGCCGGTCCAGGTCGCCGCGGACTTCCCGACGTTCTCGCTCGCCTGGGCCATGCTCGCGGACGACGCCTTCACCGAGGACCACGTCGTCGAGTCCTACGCCTACGCCCGCACCGGCTACCACCGGGGGCTGGACGCCCTGCGCCGGGCCGGCTGGAAGGGCCACGGCCCGGTCCCCTGGGACCACCGCGCCAACCGCGGTTTCCTGCGCTGCCTGGCGGCCCTGGCCCGGGCGGCCGAGTCCATCAAGGAGACCGAGGAGGCCGAGCGCTGCTGGCAGTTCCTGAAGGACAGCAGCCCCGAGGCCTACGCCGAGCTCAAGCGCTGACGCTTCGACAGCGCACCGCCCCGTCCCGGAGAGCATCGCGCCCCCGCACCCGGTCCTACCCGGTGCGGGGGCGCGTTCCGTGCGCTGCGGAGGACTACTTCAGCCGGGTGCCGGCGGAGCGCAGCATCCGGGTGGCCTCGACCACGCGGGCCGCCATCCCGGCCTCGGCCAGCTTGCCCCAGGTGCGCGGGTCGTAGGTGTTCTTCTTGCCGACCTCGCCGTCGACCTTCAGCACGCCGTCGTAGTTGCGGAACATGTGGTCCGCGATCGGGCGGGTGAAGGCGTACTGGGTGTCGGTGTCGAGGTTCATCTTCACGACGCCGTTCTCCAGCGCGGTGGCGATCTCCTCGGCGCTGGAGCCGGAGCCGCCGTGGAAGACGAAGTCGAACGGGTCCTTCTGACCGGTCATCTTGCCGATGGCGTCCTGCAGCTCGCGCAGCAGCTCCGGCTTGAGGACGACGTTGCCCGGCTTGTAGACGCCGTGGACGTTGCCGAAGGACGCGGCCAGCAGGTAGCGGCCCTTCTCGCCGAGACCGAGCGCCTCGGCGGTGCGAACGGCGTCGTTGACGCTGGTGTAGAGGTTGTCGTTGATCTCGTGCGAGACGCCGTCCTCCTCACCGCCGGTCGGGGTGATCTCGACCTCGAGGACGATCTTCGCGGCGTGGGCCTGGGCCAGCAGCTCCTGCGCGATCGCCAGGTTGTCGTTGAGGGTCTCGGCGGAGCCGTCCCACATGTGCGACTGGAACAGCGGGTTCTCGCCGCGGGCCACGCGCTCCGCGGAGATCGCCAGCAGCGGGCGGACGTAGCCGTCCAGCTTGTCCTTGGGGCAGTGGTCGGTGTGCAGGGCGACGGTGACCGGGTACTTCTCCGCCACGATGTGCGCGAACTCGGCCAGCGCGACCGCGCCGGTCACCATGTCCTTGTTGTACTGACCGCCCAGGAACTCGGCGCCACCGGTGGAGATCTGGACGATGCCGTCGCTCTCGGCCTCGGCGAAACCGCGCAGTGCGGCGTGCAGGGTCTGGGTCGAAGTCACGTTGATGGCCGGGTAGGCGAACTTGCCTGCCTTTGCCCGGTCCAGCATCTCGCTGTAGACCTCGGGAGTTGCGATGGGCATACGAATCCGCTCCTGTCGGTGATGCGTCTACGGATACTGCTGCTTACCCCGACCGGGGCCGGGCACCAGGGGCATTGTCCCATCCCCGAGCTGCTGGTTCACCTCTACGAGGGACGAACAGCCAGCAATACCATCAGACGCCTACGAAAATGCGGAAAGGGATCTTCCGGGTGAAGCGGCCCCCTGCCCGATGAACTGCCGCCCGCGGTGGGAAGGCTGACGACGAGCCCGGGGAGCGGGACCCCGGCGGCGGAACCGCGCGAGCGGGCTCCGAGGCGAACAGGGGGTCGACCTGGTCGTGGAGCAGCGTCTGCGCCGCCACGGCTGGCGGCGGCTGCCGCTGGTGCCGAGCGGCTGCGACCCGGGCATGAGCGTCGCGCTGGAGCCGACCGCCGGCGCGCCGCTCGCGCCCGGCCGGACGACCGTGTTCCGGCTGTGGCTGGCCGTCGTCGCCGACGCCCCGAGCGCGGTCACCGCCGGCGACGCCGGCCTCGCCGTGCAGAACGCCGGGCAGCCGCTGCAGTCCGAGGACCTGCCCTTCACAGTGCGCGGCTAGCCGGGCCCGCTAGTCTGCCCGGGTGACCACGACCACGACTCTCGCGTTGAACGTCCTCGACGCCAAGGCCCTGATCTCGCAGTTGGGAACGGTAGGTCTGCTCGCGATCATCTTCGCGGAGACCGGGCTGCTCATCGGCTTCTTCCTGCCCGGCGACTCACTGCTGATCCTGGCCGGCGTCGCCGCGTCCAGCGCCGGCCTGAAGGTCGTCGGCTCGCAGATGCCCATCGGCGTACTGCTGGTCGGCGCGCCCCTCTGCGCCATCGCCGGGGCGCAGCTCGGGCACCTGCTCGGGGCCAAGGGCGGGGCGAAGCTGTTCAACCGGCCGAACTCCAGACTCTTCCGCCGGGAGCACGTGGATAAGGCCGAGGAGTACTTCGTGAAGTTCGGCCCGGCCAAGGCCGTGCTGATGGCCCGGTTCATCCCGGTCGTCCGGACCTTCCTGAACCCGGTCGCCGGGACGCTGGAGATGCCGGCCCGGACCTTCCTGCTCTGGAACGCCATCGGCGGCGTGGTCTGGACCGAGGGGATGCTGCTGATCGGCTACAACTTCGGTGCGGCGCTGGCCCCGGTGATCGACACCTACCTGGTGCCCGCGATGGCGCTGATCGTGCTGGTGTCGATCTCGCCGATCCTGGTGGAGGTGCTGCGGGAGCGGAAGAAGCGGAAGCTCGGCCTGGTCGAGGCCCCGGCCGAGCAGTTCGACACGGCCGGCGCGGCGGCCGGCAACGGCGGCCGGCACCGCCGGGGCTGACCGCCGGGCAGGAGCCCCGAACGCGACGCGGCCCGGACCGGTGATCGGTCCGGGCCGCGCTGCGTTCAGCCCCTCCGGGGCGGGCCGGCGGCGGGTCAGCGGCAGGTCACAGCCCCAGGTCGGCCAGCTGGTACGCCGCCAGGTACGGCAGACCCTGGGCCTCGATGACGGGGGCGGCGCCGCGCTCCACGATCACCGCGACCGCGACGACCTCGCCGCCGGCCTCGCGGACCGCCTCGACCGCGGTCATCGGCGAACCGCCGGTGGTGGAGGTGTCCTCGACCACGAGCACCCGGCGGCCCTTGACGTCCGTGCCCTCGATCCGCCGCTGCATCCCGTGCGCCTTCTGCGCCTTGCGGACGACGAAGGCGTCCAGCCGGCCGCCGCGCGCGGCCGAGGCATGCAGCATCGAGGTCGCGACCGGGTCGGCGCCGAGGGTGAGGCCGCCGACCGCGTCGAAGTCCAGCTCCGCGGTGAGGTCCAGCATGACCTGGCCGACCAGCGGGGCGGCCAGACCGTCCAGGGTGATCCGGCGGAGGTCGATGTAGTAGTCGGACTCCAGGCCGGAGGACAGGGTCACCTTGCCGTGGACCACGGCCTTGGACTTGATCTGCTCGAGAAGCGCGTCGCGGTGGTTGCTCATGAGCCACCAGCTTAGAGGCTCCGCCACGTCCACGTGGTGGTCGCTTCCAGCGGGTCGACCAGGGTGACCAGGCGCGGGGCGGTGTTCAGGCCGTTCGGCGGCCCGGACTGGGGCTCCACGCAGAGCGCGTCCGGGCGCTCGTCGAAGACCACCAGCCAGTCGCAGTCGGCCGTCATGCCCAGGCTCAGCTCGCCCTCCCAGACCAGGGTGGCGGAGACTCCGTCGGGCATGCCGAAGCAGTCGTCGCGCGGGCCCGGCAGCGGCTCGATCCGGCGGCCGGTCGGCAGCCGGTCCTCGCCCCGCTCCTCCTGCCAGGCGGGCTCGAAGTCGAGCCGGGCGCTTGCGCCGCCCGGGCGCAGCTGCTTGCGGAACCAGGGGTGCCAGCCGACCTGGGCCGGGAACGAGTCGGCGGCGGTCTCCACCGACAGGGTCGTCCGCAGCGCGTCGGCGGACAGCTCGAACAGCTGGGTGACCCGGCCGGCATAGGGCCAGGGCTCGGCCAGGTCGTAGTAGAACGCCGCCGAGACGTCGGTCGCCGGGGATGCCTGCCGCCAGCCGGTACGGACGCCGGTGCCGTGGATGGCGTGCGGCGGCATGTCCACCGGGAGCTGGTGGGAGACCTGGCCGTTGCGCCAGCGGCCGCGGTCGACCCGGCCGGCCCAGGGCACCATCGCGAACGAACCGTGGCCGAACACGCCCGCGTCCCGCGCGTCCACCTCCTCCGCCGAGCGCAGCAGCTCCACCCCGCCGATGCGGAGGCTGGCCAGCCGGCAGCCGTCGGCGGGGAGCACGGTCGCCTCGGCCTCCCCGGCGGTGAGCCGGACCGGCGGCAGCGGCGTCTTCGGCAGCGGGGTGGTCGGGGTGGAGCTGGGCACGGGACCTCCAGGTCGGAGCAGTACGGGTGGGTGGCGCGGGTCAGCGCCTGCGCAGGGCGCGGGCGAGCAGCACCACGCCGCCGACGACCGCGACCCCGCCGCCGACCAGCCACGGCACCACGCTGTGCTCGCCGTCGGCGGTCGGCGGCTCGCCCATCCGCCGCTCCGGGTAGCCCCAGCGGGCGGCGGCCCGGGAGCGGGCACTGCGCGGCGGCAGCGCGGGGCCGTAGCGACCGCGCGGCGGAGCGTGGTCGACCTCCTCGGCGGAACGGCCGACGATGCTGCGCCGGTGCGCGGGCTCGTCCGGCCAGGGTTGGTCGAGCCCGGGGACGCCGTGGGCGGCGACCGACTCCTCGATCAGGAAGAGGTCGGGCGCGTCCAGGTCGGAGATCTCGGAGAGCCCGGCGAGGTCGCCGATCTCCGAGAGGTCGGTCAGACCGGAGAAGTCGCCCAGCTCGGAGAGGTCGGGGAGGTTGTCGAGCTCCTCGAACAGCTCCTGGTCCGCCGGATGGTCGGGGTCCTCCGGGCCGGCACCGTACTGATCGGCGCCCTCGTCCTCCAGTTCGGCGACCAGGGTGGCGCAGAACCGGTCCAGCAGGCGGCGGGCCGCGAGCGTGACGGTCTCCGGGTCCAGTTCCGCTATCCGCCCCAGGCCCCGGACGCCGCAGTCGAAGACGATTCGGCAGCTGTCCGGGTCCTCGGCGCCGTCCTCCCCCTCGGCGGACTCCACGCCGATCAGGACCGCGCCGGAGAGCTCGCCGCTGCCGACGGACTGCTGGGCGGCGACGTCGATCAGTAGGTCGGTCCCGGGGTGGAGCCGGAGCGTGCCCCGGTAGGTGATGGTGGAGTTGCCGATCCGCAGCTTCATCCGCCCGGCCAGGACCGGGCCCTCGGCGTCAGCCGTGTCCCCGGTGTCGCCCTCGGCGTCGGTCGGGGCCGGGTCGGGCCGTTGCGCGTCCGGCACGGGCAGCCCCTCAGGCACCCCCTCGGCGGCGCCGGGATCGTCGGGGGTGAACCCCGGCAGGCAGCGGGACAGCAGTTCGGGACGGCGCAGCGACCGGCGGGCGGTTGGCGGCGACAGCGGTACCAGAACTTCGTGCTCCATACCTGGCGAGCGTACAGACCTGTCGGCGCGGAAGGGACGTATGGAGACGGTGTTTTTGCCTGACCGCGCCGCCCGCGCCGACTGCCGTGCCCAGTCCCCCGTCCCACCCCGTGTCCGGCCCCGTACCCGACCTCGTGCCCGGCCCCGTTCCGGTGGGCGGGTCAGCGCGGGTGGAGCAGGGTCGACGGGACCGGCGGGCGCAGCGGGCGGCGGGTGCCGGCGAGGGTCGCGGCGAGGCGCAGCGCGGCCGGGTCCAGACCGAGCGGCTCCGGGGTGTCGGCGGGCAGGCCCAGCTGCGGAGTACTGCGGGCGGCCAGGATCAGGCCCCAGTCGGCCGGGCTGCCGCAGTCGTCGGGCCCGCTGGGGATGGAGTACTCCACGGTGCGCAGCCCGACCGCGCGCAGGCCGGCGTCCGCCTGCCAGTAGCCAGCCTCGGCGACCGATCCGGCGTGGACGACGAGGCGTCCGCCCGGGGCGAGCATCCGGGCGACCAGGCCGTAGAACTCCTCGGTGTACAGCTTGCGGCTCTGGTCGAGGGAGGGGTCGGGCAGATCGGCGACGATCACGTCGTAGGGCCGACGGGTCGCCGGGGCGGTGCGCAGCCACTCGAAGGCGTCCGCGGTCACGGTCCGCACCCGGGGATCGGCCAGGGCGTCGCCGTTGAGCCGGGAGAGGACCGGGTCGGTCCGGGCCAGCCCGAGCACCACCGGGTCGACCTCGACCACGGTGACCCGGCGGACGTCGGGGTGGAGCAGCGCCTGGCGGGCTGCGAGCCCGTCGCCGCCGCCGAGGACCAGCACCCGGGCCCGCGGGCCGGTCATGGCGGGCTGGACCAGGGCCGCCTGCCGCAACGGTTCGTCGGCGCCGCAGACGGCGAGGCGTCCGCCGAGATAGAGCCGCAGTTCGGCGCCGGGCCGGGAGCGGAGCGGGTCGGGCGCCGACTGGTCCGCGCCGCGCGGCGGCGGGACCCGGCCTGCAGCGCCGTCCGTCCCCTCCCTCCCGTCCGGGCCGGGCCCCGGTCCCGGACCGGTGAGGACGACCTCCTGGTAGCGGCTCTGATGGGTGTAGCGGACCGGCGTCCCGTAGAGGGCCTGCCGGGCCGAGCGCTCGAAGAAGCCGGTGAGTCCGGCGGCGAGGGCGAGCAGCAGCAGCATGGCTCCGCACAGGCTCCACAGCAGGGCCCGGGCCCGGGGCGAGGGCTCGTCGCGGAACAGCCAGAGCACGACCACGGCCCCGGCAACGGCGTTGACCGCCCCGGTGGCCAGTGCCCCGCCGGCCTGGCCCAGCGCGGGAAGCAGCAGGAAGGGGAAGGCGAGCCCGCCGACGAGCGCGCCGACATAGTCGGCGGCGAAGAGGTCGGCGACAGCGCAGCCCGCGTCCTGCCGACGGATCCGCTGCAGCAGGGTCATCAGCAGCGGGATCTCCGCGCCGATCAGCACCCCGAGCAGGGTGGCCAGGGCCACCAGCACCCACTGGTAGTGGCCGAGCCAGACGAAGCAGCTGTAGAGGGCGAGCACCGAGAAGCCGCCGACCAGCGCGAGCGCGCTCTCGACCAGCGCGAACGCGGTCGCGGGCCGGGTGGTGAAGCGTTTCGCGAGCAGCGAGCCGACGCCCATGGCGAAGACCATGACGGAGAGCACCACCGACGCCTGGGTCACGGAGTCACCGAGCAGATAGCTGCCGAGGGCGACGAGCTCCAACTCGTACACCAGTCCGCAGGCGGCACAGACGAATGCCGCGAGGAGTACCAGCCATCGGGCAGCCCGGGCGCCGACAGCCTGCATCGACGTCGGCGCTGCTGATTGGTCGATCACGCATAAACGCTAGGCGACGTCAGGTGACGTCCTCTTCCCCCGGAGGAGGTCGTCATATCGGCAGCAGGTTGACGTCTCGCTCGAATGAGGCATTTCAACCGTCAGGCCCGCCGGAGCTTCAACGATGAACGCGTGCAGACAAGTCGGCCTTCCTGCGGATAGGCATGCCAGGTTCGCCAGTAGATCTCGCGTTCGGTACCCCCGGCCAGAAGTGCCGTGAAGGCGGTCGGGTCCCCGGGGAAAACCCCGGCGAGACCGTGCGGGTGATTCTCCACCAGGGCCAGCAGTTCCTGGGCGCGTCTGGCGAAACCCTGTTCGTGGAGGGATTCCACGTGCGCCGCGAATTCGTACTCCCAACCCTGGACGCATTCGGCCACCCGGGCCGGGAGCGGGCTCCGGCGACCGGGCAGACAGGCGACGGTCTCCGAGCAACGGGCGGCCCCGGCATCCAGGATGACCTGGTGGGATGCCCCGAGCAGCCGGAGCTGGAGGTCGGTCGGCCCGATCGTCAGATCGAGGACGGCCAAAGCGGGCAGCTCCTGGCTGCCCAGGCACCAGGCCAGATCTCCGGCACGGGTGTCGGTGTAGGTGGTCTGCAACGTGGTGAGCATGGTCTTGGCTCCGCGTACTTGGGTCGCTGGAGGACGCCGGTGCGGGCGCATACCGGAGGACAGGGGGAACCGGAGGGCATGGAGGCCGGCGGCACGGGGTATCAGCGGACATGCCTGTCGGCGGTCATGGGGTCAGCGGGCACGGATGTCGACGGGCACGGTCGCCCTGCGGCGGAGTGACTTTCGGGGACTCAGGAAGCAGGGAAGCACGAATTCTCCATCTCTGTTGATGCTTTACCCAACTTCCTCGCCCAGCCATCATTTCCCGGCCGGTTCCTTTGCATGCCGGGCACACTGTTGATCGAGTCTGCACGTTGACGTGCGAAAACTATGACGAAACCGGGAACAGAGCAGACCGCTTCCCGTCCACAATCCAACTGCCGCTTCCCGTTCGACCTGCCCCGAAACCGGGATTCGGGTGCGACACATGCCAACGGCAGTGCCTCCAGGCACTGCCGTCGACGAAGTTCACTCCTTCGGGGGTCACCCGTACGGTCAGCCCATCCGTCAACCTGCCGCCGGGATGGCACTCTTTCGGGCAAGTCCCCCGAACGCCCAGGCTGCGCCGTAGACGAGGGTCGCCGCCAACATGATCGAGAAGCTCGGCGGCAGGCTGGTGGCGACCGCGCTCAGGGCCAGTCCGGCCCACATCTCGGCGACCGCGAGCCCGGCCGACAGTGCCAGCCCCACGAACGGACGGTTCGTCAACCGCAGCGCCGCACCGGCCGGGGCCGCCAGCAGCCCCAGCAGCAGCAGCGAGCCGACCGCCTGCGTCGCCTCGCCCGCACACGCGCCGACCAGGGCCAGAAAGCCCAGCCCCAGCACCTTCACCGGCACGCCGCGCGCCGCCGCGACCGCCTCGTCCAGCGTCGCGAACAGCAGCGGGCGGGCGATGGCCAGCACGGCGATGCTGATCGCGGCCGCCACCAGCACCGCGACCAGGGTCTGACTGCCGCTCAGGCCGAAGATCGAGCCGAAGAGCACGCTGGTGCCGGCGTTGCCGACGTCCGAGCCGCTGCGCGAGGTGGTGTAGAGGGTGAGGAAGAAGGCGCCGAGGCCGAGGATCCAGGCGAAGGCCGCACCGATCACCACATCGTCGGCCCGGCCCTTGCGGCCGATCCCGGCCAGCAGCAGCCCGCCGCCGATGCACCCGACGAACAGCCCGAGCCGCAGGTCCCAGCCGGCCGCCAGGGCCGCCATCGCCCCGGCGAAGGCCACATGGCTGAGCGCGTCCCCGGTGAAGACCTGGGCGCGCAGTACCAGGAAGTAGCCGACCAGGCCGGACGCGAGCGCGATGAACGTCCCGGCGAGCAGGGCGTTGTGGAAGAAGTCCTGACTCCACACGTTCATACGGCGACCCTCCTGGCGGCGTCGGTCCTGGGTACAGCGGTGGTGACGCCGGTGCTGAGGCCGGCTTCGAGGCCGCTGCCGCGTCGGCGGGCGAGCAGCCGGGCCGCGTGGGCCAGCAGGTAGCCGGCGAAGGCGAAGCTGGTCACGAAGAAGCCCAGCGGGTACGGCCAGTACCAGGCCGCGATCAGCCCGGCCCAGGTCGCGCCGAAGCCCAGCAGCAGCGTCAGCAGCAGGCTCAACGCCGGGCGTGCGGTCAGCACCTGCGCGGTCGCGGCCGGCAGCACCAGCAGCGCGAACACCAGCAGCGAGCCGGTGATCTGCGCGGCCTCCGCCGTGGCCGCGCCCAGCAGCAGCAGGAACAGCGTCGACAGCAGCCGCACCGGAACCCCGCGCGCCGCCGCCACCTGCGGGTCGACCGAGGCGAACAGCAGCGGGCGGCCGATCACGACGAGCACCGCCAGCACCGCCAGCCCCACCAGGGCCAGCAGCAGTACCTGGCCGGTGGTGATCCCGAGGAAGCTGCCGAAGAGGATGCTCTCCGGCCCGCTCAACAGCCCCTTGTAGAGCGCGATGAAGAGGAAGCCGCAGGCCAGCAGGAACGCCTGGACGACACCGGTGGCCGCCGACTCCTCGGCGTCCGCGTCCCGGCCCTCGCGCCGCAGCAGCGCGATGATCAGCGCCGCCGCCAGGCAGAAGCCGAAGTAGCCGAAGCCGGTGCTGATGCCCGCGAGGGTCGCGAAGGACGCCCCGGGGAAGGCGACCACGCCCAGGGTGTGCCCGGCGAAGGACTGCCGCCGGAGCACCATGAACCAGCCGATCGCACCCGCGACCAGGGCCACCACCGCGCCCGCCCGGAAGGCGTTGACCATGAACGGGTAGGACCACATCTCCTGGAAGTCGGTCAGCAGGTTCCAGCTGAACTGCACGGACATCGGTTCACGCCTCCGGTTGTCCGACGACGACCAGTCGTCCATCGGCGGTCCGCAGGACCTCGACCGGGGTCCCGTACAGCCGGGTCAGGTTCTCGGAGGTGACCACCTCACCCGGGGTGCCGGCGACCGCGCCGCCGCCGGCGATGTACACCACCCGGTCCAGGTGGTGCAGGATCGGGTTGACGTCGTGCGCGACCATCACCACGGCCACGCCCTCCTGGTGACATATCCGGCCGATGAGCGCCGCGATCGCGCTCTGGTTCGGCAGATCCAGGCTGTCCAGCGGCTCGTCCAGCAGCAGCACCGCCGGACGCCGCACCAGCGCCTGGGCGATCAGCAGTCGCTGCTGCTCGCCGCCGGAGCACTCGCCGATCGGACGGTGGGCGTAGGCCGCCGCACCGACCAGCTCGACGACCTCGGCTATCCGCTCGGCCTGCTCCCGGCGCCGGCGCCCGCCGGGCAGCGGCAGCCCCCAGCGGTCGCCGTCGAGGCCGAGCCGGACCAGGTCCACGCCCCGGATCCGCATCCCGGGGCCGAAGCTGCGGCGCTGCGGCAGGTAGCCGACCCGGTCCCCGCCCTGGCCGGGCCGCAGCCCCAGCACCCGGGCCTCGCCCTCGGCCGCGGGCAGCACCCCGAGCAGGACCTTGAGCAGCGTGGACTTGCCGACCCCGTTGGGACCGAGGACGGCGACGAACTCGCCCGCGCGCATGTCCAGGTCGACGCCGGACCAGAGGGTGCGTCCACCGACGCGGACGGCTGCGCCGCGCAGTTCGAGCACGGGATCGGCGGCGGGGCGCGCGGCGGGGGTGGTGGTGGCCGTTGCGGTCGCGGCGGGGGTGGTCGCGGCGGCGGTTGCCTGAACGGGTACTGCTGCCTGTTCGATCGCCACTGTGTGCACCGTCCCGTCTCGCGTCGTCCGCCGGTCTGCCTTCGGCAGCCCTGTCGCCACCCGCTCTGTCGCCACCCGCTGCGTCGTCAGCTGTCGCAGGGCCGCCGTTTGTTCCGACGCCCCGTCGCGGGTCTGCTGCCGCGCCGCCGCCATGTCCCGCGCCGTCACCGTCCGGTCGCCTCCTTGAGGGCCGCCGCGATCCCCTGCAACTCGCTGACCTGCCACTGCTGGAAGGTGTCCCCGGCCGGGCTGAGGGTCTCGGTGACCGAGGCCACCGGGATGCCCTCGGACTTGGCCAGGTTCACCTGGGCGACCACGTCCGGCGTGGAGTTCTGGGTGTTGTAGACGTAGACCTTGATCTTCTTCGACTTGATCTGCTGGTCGATCGTGGACTTGTCGGCGGCGGTGGGGTCGGTGCCCTCGCTCATCGCGTCCAGGAAGCTCTCGGGGGTGATCAGGTCCAGGCCGAGGCCCTGAGCGAGCGGGGTCACGATCGACTCGGAGGCGCCGATCGGCGTCCCGGCGTACGTGGCCTTGATGCTCGCGATCAGCTGGTTGTACGGGGCCAGGGTCTGCGTCTCGAAGACCGTCTTCAGCTGGTCGAAGTAGGCCGCGTCGGCCGGGTCGATCTTCTTGTAGTCGGCGGTGATCGCCTCGATGACCTGGTGCACATTGGTCGGGGAGTACCAGCGGTGCGGGTTGCCGCCGGGCTGGATGGCGACCAGGTCGCCGACGTTGAGCTCGGTCCGCCCGCTGCCGGGGTTGGTCGCCAGCAGCTTGTCCGCCCAGCCGTCGTAGCCGATGCCGTTGACGATGGCGAACTGCGCGGTGGTGACCGTGCGGGCGTCGGCCGCGGTCGGCTCGTAGGAGTGCGGGTCGGTGTTGGGGTTGGTGATGATGCTGGTGACATGGACGTGGTCGCCGCCGAGCTGGGCGGCGATGCTGCCCCAGAAGTTCTCGGCCGCAGCGACCTGGATCACCTTTCCGCCGCCGGACCCCGCCGCGCTCGAGCCGCTGGCCGTCGCGGCGCTCGGCGAGGTCGGCGCGGTCGTGGCGCAGGCGCTGGTCAGCGCCAGGGCGGCGACACCGACCACACCGAGCACGAGGCGCGCAGGGCGGGGAAGTCGGACGGCGGGGGTCTTCACGTGGTCTCTCCTCGACAGGCCGGAGGTGGAACACTCAGCACGCTAGATGAAAATGATTCTCACTTCTAGCCCGATTGGCCCAACGATGAAAACCATTACCGTTCCGTGACCTGCCGCGCGCCCCCGGCGCGCGCTCCGGCACGGGGGCGTCCGCGCAGGTCAGGGCCACTGCCTCGGCGCAGACGGCAGATCGCCCCGGGCCGGCGGCCCAGGGCGATCGAGCTGATCAAGCGTGTCCGGCATCACAGCCCGGACCAGGTTTCGGCAGCGGCGTCAACGCCCGGGCGGCAACCAGACCATGGAGTCCAACTCACCGTCGACCCGCTGCGCGCCGGCGGGCGCGAACCTGGTGGGGCTCGCCACCGACGCCGTCTCGACGGTGCTGTAGAAGCCGCCCATGGCGCCCCAGGGGAAGAGCGCCGCGATCACCGCGACCCGCCGCCCGTCCGGTGCGAAGGTCGCCGCGTAGAAGCCGTGGGTGTTGTGCTGCGCGTCCTGGTACTCGGCGGCGATCTCGGTCACCTTGCCGGTGGCCAGGTTCGCCAGGTAGGCGCTGCCGTTCCCGTAGGCCAGCTCGCGGCCGTCCGGCGAGAAGCTCACCGCCCCGGTCGGTTCCGCCGACAGATGCGGCTCGTAGGGCTTGGCGTTGCCCGTCTTCAGCCACAGGTTCCCGCCGAGGTCCACGGCCAGGGTCCGGCCGTCCGGCGAGTACGCCTCCGGCGCGACCAGGATCGACTGCTGGAAGCCCAGGCCGACCGGGGCCAGCCCCTTGCCGTCGATGCCGATCCGGTAGAGCTGGTTGCCGCCGGTGCGGCTGTTCTGCACGTCGAAGAGCAGGTGCCGACCGTCCGGCATGAAGATCGCCCGGTCGAAGGAGTCGGTAGTGCTCGGCAATCGGTAGACCACCCGGCTGTGGGTGCCGTCCCGGTCCATGACATGCAGCGCCAGCGGGGTGCTGATCGGCCCGCTCCCGGTGTCCGGCAGCACCGGACCGATGTACGAGACCAGGCTGCCGCCGGGCGAGGCCGAGGGCTCGCAGCCGGCACCGGTCGGCGTGATCGCGGTGACCTTGCCGGCGACCGGGTCGGTCGCCGACAGCGCGCACACCCCCGCGAACCCGTCGTCGGCCGTCCCGGAGATGATCTGCCCCTCGCTCGGACGCGCGGCGGCTGCACTGCCGGCGCTCGGCGCGGTCGCCGCCGCGGCGCCGGCGCCGGAGCCCGCCCACATCCCCGCCAGCACCGCCGCCGTCACAAACGCACGCCTGCGCTGATTCCCCATGGAACTCCCCCCACCTGTGCGAGCACCACTCTGACGCCCGCCGCTCCCGCCCCCTCACACTTCCCCGACCCCCGGGGACCCGGACGGCCACTCGAACATAACCGCCACCAAATGCGGTCAGCAATACCATTGTTGACCGATCCTCAGTTCTCTTGGCGCGCGGAGGCGCGACCGGCGCACCCGTCTCGACGACGCGCCGCAGGCCGGGTGCCGCTGCTAGGGTCGGCGGCACGGCATCGCGTGTCGGTCACCGTCCGGGTGAGGCATGGAGGTGCCCGTGAGGTGCCTTACGGAGGCATTCCACAGTGTCGATCGAGTTGAACCACACCATCGTCCATGCCCGGAACAACCGGGAATCCGCCGAATTCCTGGCGACCGCCCTCGGCCTTGAGGTCGGAACCGAGTGGGGCCCGTTCATCCCCGTGGCCACCGGCAACGGCGTCACCCTCGACTTCGCCACGGTCCCGGCCGAGTCGATCACCGCGCAGCACTACGCCTTCCTGATCTCCGACGAGGAGTTCGACCTGGCCTTCGCCCGGATCCGGCAAGCCGGTGTCGCCTACTACGCCGATCCCCGGATGCAGCAGCCCGGCGAGATCAACCACCACCACGGCGGCCGCGGCCTGTACTTCCTCGACCCGTCCGGCCACGGCCTCGAGATCATCACCCGCCCCTACGGCAGCCACCAGCCCGCGCCGGCGCCGGCGCCGTCCGCAAGCTAGCCTCCGCCCGCAGCCCCGGCCCATGGACAGCACCCTCCGGGCCGGGGCTGCAGCGCTGCCCGCAAAGCTGGGCGCTCAGGGCCAGACTGGGCGAGCCTCGCCCCACAGTTGCGCAACGTGTGAGGCGAACCGGTCATACATGCCGTCCTCCTGCAGGCGCCGGACATGGAACAGCGGCGAGTCGTGTCCAACCAGCTTGGCAAGGTGGGGAGTTACCAACATCTGATCATCGAAGCTGAACACCGACATGGCGATGTGGTCCTCGCTGTACCGGGCTTCGACACCCGGTACCGTGCGGATCTTCTCGAGCTCGGCAAGCGTGATCCGGATACGCGTGGACACGGTGAGCGGGACGGCTTCGATCTCTTCCCGCCGTCGGGTCACCTCACTCTCGGGATCGCCGAGGAGAAACCGCACCCGGCATCCTCCTTCGGCCTTCCGGGCGAGCAGCGCACGCAAGTTGGGCTGCTCGAGCCACAGGAAGTACGAGGTGTACCCGGCGAACGTCAGATCCTTGTGCGCCCCCGCGATGAGCCCGCGCCATACGCTGCCGGGACACATGCTCCGATACGGGTAGACGGCGACGATCTCGCGGTCGGGGCCGGTCTTGACAGCGCCTTTGATCGCGTCGGGCCAGATCACAGCCTCATCAACTCCCAGCGCGGCACAAGCCGCATAGCGGTTCCTCGCGTGCGGGATGCTGCCTCCGCCCGCCAGCCATCGGCCGATGGTCTTCGCATCGACCCCACAAGCCTGCGCCAACTGCCCCTCGGTCATTCTCGCAGCCGCCATAGCGCTCACAAGTCCATCGTTCAAGGCGACCCCCAAGGACATTTCAGATGTCTCGGAAGGTAGCGCCGAACTGTCCGAGGCGTCCGCCGAATGGGGTGGATTGGCTCGGACGTGCAGCGGAGCGTGGTCATTGACGAACGGATGAGAGGGAGTGCGGGAATGCTCGGATGGACACACACGGCGGTTCCGCAGCGGTGCGCAGCGTGCGGGAGGACAGCGGTTCTCCGCGCCGATACTCATCGCTGCGAGTGGTGCGAGATCGACACCTACGACGCGAAGATGCTCCGCATGTTCCCCGACTGGTACACCCGCTGGGGCCCGGTCTTCCGGGAGGCCGAGGCAAGGCGCCGGGCCGAGCAGGGGGCGGCGTGATCGTGATCGAACCGGCGGACGCCGAGCCCTGGCTCAAGCGCACGACCCGTCTGTCCGAGGTCGAGGCAGACGTGCCCGACTGCCCGGAATGCGCCCGCTTGTTCCACCAGGCCCGCGCGGCGCTCCTGAGCGGCGACCGCTCCCGGCTCTCAGACGTGCGCATCTTTCAGTCCCAGCACCAAGACGCCGACCACTGATCGCACCGGCCGCGTTGCTCCAGAGGCACCGCCAGTGAAACGGATCAACACATGATCTACGACTACTTCCTCACCGCAGAGCTGCAGGTGGACCGACTCCGGACGGTGTTGGCCGAGTCCTTCGGTGTGACTCCGGCGGACGTGAATATCTGCGCAACCGGCGACTGGGGCGAGCACCATTGGGAGGCCGCAGTGGCCTGTAGCTACGAGCGCGCCCTCGGGGACCTCAGCTGGTCCCTGGAGGTGGTGTCCCGCGCTGAACTGCCAACAGCCCCTTCGGAGGAGAGTCTCGCGTCAGCCCTGGCGGAAGGGCTGGGACAGGCCGTGGTCTTCCCCGCCCAGTCGCTTCCCCCCAGCGCGCACTGGCTTTCGGCGCCCGGAGAGGTGCGCACCCGTGCCCGCATTTACGACTCGGACGAAGCGGACGGCACCCGCTTCGTCATCGACGTGGTCGGCCACCAGGTCGCCAAGCTGCCGCAGCTGAGGGTGGAACGTCAGCCCGAGGTGATTCGCGAGCACCGCGTTCCCACCCCGATCAGTGACCGGTTCACCGCCTGGCTGACCAACCGGAGCGAACCGGACACAGGCCACGCCGGCTCTGCCGAGTGGTGCGCCCGCACCTGGCTAAGCGTTTGGGAGGGCCTGACCGTGCGGATGAGCTCGAACTGGCCTCCCGACGCCTGGTACCCGACGGAGTACTACCGGCAGGACCTTGAAACGCGGGACGATCTCGACGGCATCCGGGGCCAAGTGGACCAAGACGTCGCCGAACGGTTCGCCGAAGCTCTCGCCGAGGTCGACCGAACCTTCCACGACGCGACGGTCGACGACGGGGAGTCAACCCTCGCCGAAGCTCTCGGCATAGCTTCTGCACGGGCTGCCCTCTGCGGTTGGTGGTGGCACCGCCGCCCCGAACTCCTCCCGTGGGGTCAGACGCAGTCCGATTCGTAGATGGCGCGTCCATGGCGGACATGAGCTGACCCGTCATCGATTCGGATGTGCGACACCGGTGCCACATCTCTCCTAAAGCAGACCAAGCAGCAGTGCTCAGGCCGAGTCCCACTCGCCGCCAGCACCTCGACCACGGCCTGACCGCCGTTCAGGTCGGACATCGAGCAACGGATACAGCCAGTTACCGCGTGGCATTCGTCACAGCTACCAGTGAGTACGAGAAGACCCTGTTCAGGCCTCGTGAAGGAACTTTGAAGAAGAGTCAGTATTCACCGGCTTGGCATTGACACTTCAAGCGGATCAACTACGGTAATCGGACTTACTTCCTCCGTATCCGCCCGCGCGTTCCGCCGGTGTCTGCGCCAGCGAGCACGGACGTCGAGGGTCCCGGGTCCACCCTGCCTGGTTGGCGAGAGTCCGTTGACTTCGATGATGACTCACAGTGACATCCGGGGCGGCCGGTGAGGTTCTCCAGACGCCTCTCCCGCCCCGAACGCAACAGCAAGGAGACCGACACAGCGCCCCCGGCCCCGCCCGTCCACCCGCTTCCGGACGCCGCCCCCGCACCCGACCTGCTGACCGCACAGGAGATCGCCTTGCTGCGCGCCAGCCTGGAGGTGGTCGGACCGCTGGCCGGTGATCTCACCGTCTACTTCTACGCCATCCTGTTCACGCGCTACCCGCAGGTCCGCGAGCTGTTCCCGGTCGAGATGGACGTGCAGCGCGACCGCCTGCTCCGGGGTCTGCTGCGGATCGTCGAACTGGTCGACGATCCGGACAACCTGGTGCGGTTCTGCGCGCGGCTGGGCCGGGACCATCGCAAGTTCGGCGCCCTGAACGGGCACTACCCGGCGGTGGGCGCTTGTCTGCTGGACTCCTTGGCCCGCTTCGCGGGCACCGCCTGGAGCCCGGAGCTGGCCGCCGCCTGGACCCACGCCTACGGCCTGGTGGCCCATGTGATGTCACAGGCCGCCGACGAGGACGCGCTGCTGGGGCCCGCCGTATGGTCGGCGGAGATCATCGACCACATCCAGCGGGGACACGGCATCGCCGAGGTCACCGTGCGACCGGAGATCCCCTACCCGTACAGAGCGGGCCAGTACGTCAGCATGGAAACGCCGTGGCAACCCAGAGCGTGGCGCTACTACTCGCCCGCGAACGCCCCCCGCAGCGACTCCACGCTCACCTTCCATATACGCGCCGTCCCCGGCGGCCGGGTCAGTGTCCCGCTGGTCCACCATGCCGCGGTCGGCGACGTGGTCAGGCTGGGCCCGGCCCAGGGCGACATGGTCCTTGACCCCGGTACCAACCGCGATGTGGTGTGCGTCGCCGGGGGCACCGGCCTGGCACCGATTCAGGCCCTGATCGAGCAGGCCGCGCACAGCGACACACAGCGCTTCGTCGACGTGTTCATCGGCGCCCGCACGGCGGACGAACTCTACGGGCTGGACACCATGCTCAGGTTGTCCCAACGCCACCACTGGCTGTCGGTGCGCGCGGCCGTGTCGCACGAGCGCATCCCCGGTCTCGAAGGAACGCTTCCCGAGGTGCTGCGGAACTTCGGCCCGTGGTACCGACACGAGGCGTTCCTGTCAGGACCGGTGGAGATGGTCACCCAGGCCGCAAACACCCTCCAGCGCCACGGCCTGTCCCCGGCGCGTATCCACCACGACCCTTTCGACGTCCCCGTCCTGGAGGCAGCGCTGCTGCCCCGACGGATCGAAGCGGAGGCCCGCCAACCGTGACAGCCCGCAACCAGGACAGGCTCCCCGCGCCGCGCGGCGCCCGCCTCCCACAGCAATACTCGGACGAGACCGAGGCATGCCCGTTCCACCGCGCCCGCGCCGCCGCCGGCCACCGCAGGCCGCCCGAGCGCGGGGCCACGACGGCGGAAGCCGAATCGTTCATCCGCCAGTTCGCCCAGGAGAACCCCGGCTCCGGCGATCCCGAGCGACGCCTGCGCGAGGTGCGTTCCTCGATCGCCGCATACGGTACCTACGAGCACACTCCCCAGGAGCTGGTCTACGGGGCACGCATGGCCTGGCGCAACGCCGCGCGCTGCATCGGCCGGCTGTACTGGAACAACCTGACGGTGCGCGACCTGCGGCACCTGAGACACCCCGACGACATCGCCCAGCAGTCCGTCGAGCATCTTCGGCTGGCCACCAACAGCGGTCGGATCAGGCCGGTCATCAGCATCTTCGCCCCCGACCTCCCCGGGCGTCCGGCGCCCCGCCTGCTCGGCGAGCAGTTGGTGCGCTACGCCGACGACCCGCGCAGCGCACCGCGCGCCGCGCTGGCCCGGGCACTGGGCTGGCGCGGAGGCCGGGAGGACTTCGACGTGCTGCCGCTGCTCGTGCAGACCGCGCCGGAGCGTTCGCCGGAGTTCTACGAACTGCCCGACGACGCTGTGCTGCAGGTGTCGCTCACCCACCCCCGGCACCCCGGCTTCGCCGAGTTGGGCCTGCGCTGGTACGCCGTCCCCGCGGTGTCGGACATGACCCTGGAGATCGGCGGGATCAGCTATCCGGCGGCCCCGTTCAACGGCTGGTACATGGGCACGGAGATAGGCTCGCGCAACCTCGGTGACACCGACCGGTACAACATGCTGCCGACCGTGGCCAAGCTGTTCGACCTGGACACCAGCAACGACCGAACCCTGTGGCGGGACCGCGCCCTGGTGGAACTGAACCTGGCGGTACTGCACTCCTTCGAGGCAGCCGGCGTGACCATGGCCGACCACCACACCGAGTCGGCCCGCTTCCTCACCCACATCGACCGCGAACGGCGCCACGGCCGCTCCGTTCCCGCCGACTGGAGCTGGATCGTGCCCCCGCTGTCGGGATCAGCGACTGCGGTCTTCCACCGCTACTACGACCTCCCCGACGACCACCGGCGTCCCGCCTTCCTGCACCGCCCCACCCCCTGGTCCACCGGCCAACCCCCGTCCCAGCCCTTTCACCTGAGCGCAGCTCAGAACGCCGCCCACCTGCCCCCGCCCAGCCCGTACTGACCCACCCCGGCTCAGGCCCCGAGCCGCCGCAGCCGGGCCACCGCGTCGGCGAGGACGGCGTCCTGCTTGCAGAAGGTGAAGCGGACCTGGGTACGGCCGGCTTCGGGGTCGTCGTAGAAGACGGAGTTGGGAATGGCGACGACCCCGCAGCGCTCGGGCAGCGCGCGGCAGAAGGCGTAGGCGTCCTTCTCGCCGAAGGGGGTGATGTCGGTGGTGATGAAGTAGGTGCCCTGGGGCTCGTAGACCGCGAAGCCCGCCGCGCGCAGGCCCTCGGCGAGCAGGTCGCGCTTGCGCAGCAGGTCGGCGCGCAGGGTGGTGAAGTACGCCTCCGGCAGGCGCAGGGCCTCGGCGACGGCGTACTGGAACGGGCCAGCGCTGACGTAGGTCAGGTACTGCTTGGCGGTGCGGACGGCCGCGACCAGATCGCGCGAAGCCGTCACCCAGCCGACCTTCCAGCCGGTGAAGGAGAAGGTCTTCCCGGCGGAGGAGATGGAGACGGTGCGCTCGCGCATGCCGGGGAGGGCGGCGATGGGGTGGTGCGAGCCGCTGAAGACCAGGTGCTCGTAGACCTCGTCGGTGACCACCAGCAGGTCGCGCTCCACCGCGAGTTCGGCGATGGCGGTGAGCTCGTCCGGGGAGAGCACCATGCCGGTCGGGTTGTGCGGGGAGTTGAGCAGCAGCAGCCGGGTGCGCGGGGTGACCAGGGAGCGCAGGAGGTCGAGGTCGGGGCGGAAGTCCGGGGCGCGCAGGGTGAGCGGGACGCGGGTGGCGCCGGCCATGGCGATGCAGGCCGCGTAGGAGTCGTAGAACGGCTCGAAGGCGATCACCTCGTCACCGGGTTCGAGCAGCGCCAGCATCGCGGCCGCGATGGCCTCGGTCGCGCCGGCGGTCACCAGCACCTCGGTGTCGGGGTCGTAGGTCAGGCCGTAGCAGCGCTGCTGGTGCTCGGCGACGGCCGCGCGCAGCTCGGGGATGCCGGGGCCGGGCGGGTACTGGTTGCCCTTGCCCTCGCGGATCGCGCGGACCGCCGCCTCGGCGATCTCGGCCGGGCCGTCGGTATCGGGGAAGCCCTGGCCCAGGTTGATCGCGCCGGTCGCGGTGGCCAGCGCCGACATCTCCGCGAAGATCGTCGTCCCCAGCCCGTCGAGGCGGCGGTTCAGCAGCGGCCTTGCAGTCATCTTCGGCTCCTCGTGTTTGCGACTGCTGGCCATCCTCGGGCCAGGCCCGGGACGGCGACAAGCCCGGTCGGGCCGGTGGGACCGATCGGGCGTCCGGAACGCGCCGATGGGCGGCGGTCGGCCGAAGCCGGCGTCGGGCCGGTGGACGTACGGGAGAATGCCCGGGTGGACAAGGATCTTCTGGACAGCGCACAACAGCAGGCCGGACGAGTCGGCGGCGGTGCGACTGCCGCTGTGGGGCAGGTGGCCGCGTCCGTGCCGTCGCGGGCGTCCGCCGGGCGCCGCGTGCTGCACGCGCTGCGGGGTGCGGCGCTGCCGCTCGCGGTCGCGGCCGTGTCGGCGCTGCTGAGCTGCCTGCTGATGAACTGGATGAAGACCCCGGGCGAGACGCTCGCCGGGCGGTTCCATGTCTGGGACGCGAGCTTCTATGTGCAGATCGCCGAGTCCGGCTATCCGCACGGCTACACCTACGCGGCCAACGGCCAGCTGTCCGGCAACACTCTGGCGTTCTTCCCGCTCTACCCGCTGCTGATCCGGATCGTCCACCTGGTCACCGGGATGGCCTTCGGTACCTCGGCCGTCACCGTCGCCTGGCTGTGCGCGGCGGGGGCGGCCGTCGCCGTCCACCACCTGGTCGCCCGGCTCTACTCGGCCCGGGTGGCGGGGTTCGCGGTGGCGCTGGTGTTCTGCCAGCCGATGGCCGTGACGCTGTGGATCGGCTACACCGAGAGCCTGTTCCTGCTGCTCGCAGCGGCGGCGCTGCTGGCGGTCCGGAAGGAGGCGTGGGTCTGGGCCGGCGTCCTCACCTGCCTGGCCGGGCTGACCCGGTCGACCGGGGTCGCCGTCGCCGCGGCGCTGGTCGTCGGCGTGCTGCTGGCCGCGCGCCGGGAGCGGTCGCTGCGCCCGCGGATGCTGCTGGGCTGCCTGCTCGGCTGCGTCGGCCTGCCCGCCTACCTGCTCTGGGTGGGGCTGCGGGTGGGACAGCTGGACGGCTGGACGCGGATCCAGAGCGCCGGCTGGAGCACGGCCTGGGACTGGGGCAGCAGCACGTTCGACTTCCTGAGCAGCACCCTGCACGGCGCGGACGGCTGGGTGCAGGTGAGCGTGGCCTTCGTCCTGCTCGGCTACGTGGTCGCCTGTGCGGCGGCCCTGCTGAGCCGACCGTGGCCGCCGCTGGCTGTGTACGGGGCGCTGATCCTGGTGCTGTCCCTGGGGCAGAGCAACTACTACCACTCCAAGCCGCGACTGCTGGTGCCGGTGCTGCTGGCGATGATCCCGCTCGCCGAGGCGCTGGCCCGCGGGCGGCGGCCCGGGGCGTACCTGGCGCTGGCCTGGATCGCGTTCCTCGGCAGCTGGTTCGGCGCCTACATGCTCACGGTCTGGCCCTACGCGATCTGAGCCGGATACGGGCGGGCACAGGGACGGGGCCGGTACGCATGCTGCGTACCGGCCCCGTCCCTGTGCGCTGACAGCTCAGTCCTCGGCGGGACCGTCGGAGTCGTCGCCATCGGCGGAGCCGTCGACCTCCTGGACCAGGCCGAGGCGGTTCGCCAGCCACTGGTCGAAGGCGACCGAGGCCTGGGTCCAGTTGGCCGTCATCGCGACGAAGTAGTTGATGTTGACGCCCATGCCGACGATCATCTGCGACTCACCGATGACCCGGATCACGCCGTCGTCGTGGGTGTGGGTGTAGACCTTCGGCCAGAGCGACTCGCGGTTCCACTCGTCCAGGGCCTCCAGCAGCTCGGTCTTGGTCTCGATCGAGTGCGGGCGGTCGTAGAACGCGCGGACCGCGAAGAGCTCCTTCTGGTCACCGCGGAACATGTAGTAGACGCGGAAGCCCTCCCAGGGGGCGAGGAGGTCGCCCTCCTCGTCCACGGCGTGCTTCAGCTCCATCTGGTCCAGCAGCTGGCGCACCAGGTCCTGGTTCGGAACGACCACGGGCGGCGGCCCGGCCTCGCCCGACGGCTGCTGCGGCGGCTGCGGCACCCCGAAGGACGGGATGGACGACGGGTCGATGCTCATCGAGACGAGTTCCCTTCAAGAAGACTTTGCATGTCCATCCTGCCTCATGGGCGCCGGGCCGCGAAGCCTCAGCCCTGCTTCTTCAGAGAAGGAACAGAACGTTCAGCCGCCCGCACCGTGAGCTTGTCCGTGGCCTCATCCAGGTCCACCTCGACGGTGTCGCCGTCGAGCACCTCGCCGCCGAGGATCGCTCGCGCCAACTGGTCCCCGATCGACGACTGCACCAGCCGCCGCAGCGGTCGCGCGCCGTACGCCGGGTCGTAGCCGGTGAGCGCCAGCCAGTCCCGCGCGGCCGGGTTGACCTGCAGCGTCATCCGCCGGTCGGCGAGCCGCCGGTCGAGCGCGGCGACCTGGAGGTCGACGATCCGGGCCAGCTCCTCGGTGTCCAGCGCGTCGAAGACCACGATGTCGTCGAGCCGGTTCAGGAACTCCGGCTTGAACGAGGCCCGCACGGTCTCCATCACCCGGGACCTCTTGGTGGCATCGTCCAGGTTGGGGTCGATCAGCCACTGCGAGCCCAGGTTGGAGGTCAGGATGAGGATGGTGTTGCGGAAGTCGACCGTCCGCCCCTGGCCGTCCGTCAGCCGTCCGTCGTCCAGCACCTGCAGCAGGATGTCGAAGACCTCCGGGTGGGCCTTCTCGACCTCGTCCAGCAGCACCACGCTGTAGGGACGGCGGCGCACCGCCTCGGTCAGCTGGCCGCCCTCCTCGTAGCCGACGTAGCCGGGGGGCGCCCCGACCAGCCGCGCCACCGAGTGCTTCTCGCCGTACTCGCTCATGTCGATCCGGGTCATCGCCCGCTCGTCGTCGAAGAGGAAGTCCGAGAGCGCCTTCGCCAGCTCGGTCTTGCCGACACCGGTCGGACCGAGGAAGAGGAAGGAACCGGTCGGACGGTCCGGGTCGGCGACGCCGGAGCGGGAGCGGCGGACCGCGTCCGACACCGTCTGCACGGCGGTGCTCTGGCCGATCAGCCGGCGGCCGAGCTCCTGCTCCATCCGCAGCAGCTTCGCGGTCTCGCCCTCCAGCAGCCGACCGGCCGGGATGCCGGTCCAGGAGGCGACGACGTCGGCGACGTCGTCCGGGCCGACCTCCTCCTTAACCATGGAGGCGGTCGAGGCCTCGGAGCGGGCGGCGTCCTGGCCCTCGGCGAGCTCGCGCTCGGCGGCCGGGATGTCCGCGTACATCAGTCGCGAGGCGGTGGTGAAGTCGCCGTCGCGCTGGGCGCGCTCGGCCTGGCCGCGCAGGTCGTCCAGCCGCTCCTTCAGCTCGCCGACCTTGTTCAGACTGGCCTTCTCCTGCTGCCAGCGGGCGGTCAGCCCGGCCAGCTGCTCCTGCTTGTCCGCGAGGTCGCGGCGCAGCCGGGCGAGCCGGTCGACGGAGGCCGCGTCGGACTCCTTCGCCAGCGCCATCTCCTCCATCCGCAGCCGGTCGACGGCGCGCTGCAGCTCGTCGATCTCCACCGGGGAGGAGTCGATCTCCATCCGCAGCCGGGACGCGGCCTCGTCGACCAGGTCGATGGCCTTGTCCGGGAGGAACCGGGAGGTGATGTAGCGGTTGGACAGGGTCGCGGCGGCGACCAGCGCGGCGTCCGAGATCTGCACCTTGTGGTGCGCCTCGTAGCGGCCCTTCAGCCCGCGCAGGATGGCGATGGAGTCCTCGACCGAGGGCTCGCCGACCATGACCTGCTGGAAGCGGCGCTCCAGCGCGGCGTCCTTCTCGATGTGCTCGCGGTACTCGTCCAGCGTGGTGGCACCGACCATCCGCAGCTCGCCGCGGGCCAGCATCGGCTTGAGCATGTTGCCGGCGTCCATCGAGGAGTCGCCGCCCGCGCCCGCGCCGACCAGGGTGTGCAGCTCGTCGATGAAGGTGACGACCTGCCCCTCGCTCTGCTTGATGTCGGCCAGGACGGCCTTCAGCCGCTCCTCGAACTCACCGCGGTACTTCGCGCCGGCCACCATCGAGCTCAGGTCCAGCGAGACCAGACGCTTGCCGCGGAGCGACTCGGGGACGTCCCCGGCGACGATGCGCTGGGCCAGTCCCTCGACCACGGCGGTCTTGCCCACCCCGGGCTCGCCGATCAGCACCGGGTTGTTCTTGGTCCGCCGGGACAGTACCTGGACCACCCGGCGGATCTCCTGGTCGCGGCCGATGACCGGGTCGAGCTTGCCGTCGCGGGCGGCCTGGGTGAGGTCGGTGCCGTACTTCTCCAGCGCCTTGTAGGTGCCCTCCGGGTCCGGCGAGGTGACCTTGCCGCTGCCCCGCACGTCCTTGAAGGCGGCCAGCAGCGCCTTGGGCGTGGCACCCTCGGCCCGCAGCGCGTCGGCGACCTGGCCGCCCTCGGCGGCGAGGCCGACCAGCAGGTGCTCGGTGGAGACGAAGGCGTCGTCGAGGTCGGCCGCCCGGGCGCCGGCCTCGTTCAGCACGGCGACCAACTGGCGGGCGATCTGCGGCGCGGAGACCGTCGAGCCCTGGGCGCTGGGCTGAGCGGCGTTCAGCCGCTCGGCGGCGGCCCGGAGCCGTTGCGGGTCGGCCTTGACGGCCTCCAGCAGCGGCCTGGCGATGCCCTCGGGCTGCTCCAGCAGCGCGAGCAGCAGGTGCACCGGGGTGACATCGGGGTTGCCCGCGCTCGACGCCTGCCGGATCGCGGCCGACAAGGCTTCCTGTGCCTTGGTGGTGAGCTTGCTCGCGTCCACGCTGGGGTGTCCTCCTGAACTCGGCGTGACTGTGGACCGGAGTGAACCACTGGGCGTGCCTCACGGTGTGCCTCGCCCAGAGAATCCTGCCATGGTGAACATGACGTAAGTTGAGTCTATTCCACTCAAGGCAGGGTCGGGACGCCTCCGGCCACCGCCGGACCGCAGCCGGCGCCGAGCGCCCCGCTACAGGCGGTCCTGGTGCTCCGCCGCCTGCATGTGGTCGACGCAGACCGCGACGCTCAGCAGCAGCGGCACGTCCTGGTCGTCCTGGATGTCGATGCCATAGGTGTCGCGAAAGCTGAACCACTTCCGGCTGATGTGGGCGATCCGGTGGCCGTGCTCCTCGACCGAGAACTCGTGGTCGCTGAAGTTGCCGTGCACCTCCAGCTCGCGCCCGTCGTGCAGGTGCACCTCGTACTTGTCCCGGAACGGGGTGAACAGCTTCTTCTTCACGGTGGCGACGACCTCGCCGTCCCGCTCGATCTTCATCGCGTCGCGGATGCTCACCAGCTTCTTCTTGACCACCGCCACCTTGTGGCCGTGCATGTCCTTGAGCTCGAAGGTGTCCGAGATCCGGAGGATCTTCGCGTCCACCAGGAACGCCTTCTCGCCGTGCTCGGTGGTGATCCAGAAGTCGTCGCCGATCGAGAACAACCGGTCGCGCAACAGGTACTTCATGCCGCCCCGCCTCCTTGTGTGAGCCTGCCTCCGCCGTACCTGGAGACGCCTTCCCCCGGTCCGCCGGTTCGACCCTTCCATGCACCCGTACGTGGCGGAAGACCGAACGGGGAAACAGACCCCTGACGGCGGGTGAGCTGACGGGGTGGCATTCCGTTCATACGGTTATCGGATCTCTGCTCAGGGGAACGTTCACGGCGGCCGAGGCGCACGAAGGTCATGCACCCGGGACGTCCGCTGCGAGGCACGCCCCCGCGCCACACCCGAGAGAAAGCGACAGTGACGGGCCATGACGCAGAGAAGGATCCCCCGCCGTTCCGGCACGACGTTCGGCAGCCACTCCCGACCGGTCCAGCGCGTCGCGGCCCTCACCGGCGCCCTGGCGACCGCCTGCCTGCTGTGCGCCGCCCCGGCCGGCGCCAGCGCGAACGAGACCGCCCACGCCCTGCAGCGGGCCGCGCGCCACGGCGGCTCGGTACAGGGAGGGCCAAGGCACGCAGGCTCTGGGCACGCAGGCTCTGGGCACCGGCTGCCGAAGTCGACGTGCCCGCCGAAGAAGGCCCATGACCACGAACACGCGGCCATGTGCAAGGAGCAGCAGGGCCGGACCGGACCGGTCGGTCCCGCCGGAGCACCCGGCCAGACCGGCCCGGCAGGGGCGACGGGCGCGACGGGAGAGACCGGGGCGATGGGCCCTGCCGGACCGATGGGGGCAACCGGCGACACCGGGCCCGCAGGCCCGGCCGGAGCAGTCGGGGCTGTGGGAGCTGCAGGGGCCCCCGGTGCCAAGGGGGCCACAGGGGCTATCGGGGCCACTGGGGCCACCGGAGCAACTGGAGCCGTGGGAATGCCGGGTGCGACCGGGGCCAGGGGGCCGGTGGGAGAGGTCGGCGCCACGGGAGCCACCGGTCCGGCCGGACCGAAGGGCGACCGGGGCCCGTCCGGACCGACCGGAGCGGCGGGGATGCCGGGTGCAGTCGGGAAGCCGGGGGCAGTCGGGGCAACAGGCGATACGGGTGCTGCGGGAGCGACCGGTGCGACTGGAGCGACCGGTCCGATGGGGGTGAAGGGCGATACCGGCCCCCTGGGGCCGATCGGAACGAAGGGCGACACCGGCCCCGCAGGGCCGGCCGGAGCGACCGGGGCTGTGGGTGCTACTGGCGTGCCAGGCGCCACTGGGGTAGCAGGGTTGCCAGGGATGCCTGGTTTGATCGGGGCAACTGGGGCCACCGGGCCCTCCGGGGCGACGGGCGCGACGGGCCCTGCAGGGCCCGGCGGGGCCACGGGTCTCACCGGCGCGACCGGCGCAACGGGGGCGGTCGGTGCCACCGGGCCCGACGTCGGCATCGCTGCGATCTTCGACGGCAGCACCGAGCTGCGGACCGCCGTGAACGCGAGTGGCTCCGCCTACCTCCAGGACAACCGCACTGCGGGAACGCCCTGGATGCCACTCTCCCTCGTCGCCGACTACCCCTCCGGCACGATCGCCGCCAGCGCTGTGGCCCTCCAGGGCCACGACCTCTTCATCACCCTGCTGACCAGCAGCGGCGCAGCCTACGAGACCGTCTGCATGGACGACCCGACGTCACTGACGGCGGAGAACCTCAACTCCCGGTGCAGCGCCTTCACCGCCGTGACCGCCATTCCCTGACCAGCCGTAGCCGAAGGGTCGGCGGCGGAGCCGCTCAGCGGGCCTCCGCCGCCTCGGCGAGGCGCTGGGCCGCGAACTCGCGGTTGGCCCGGGTCTGCTCCCGGTACGGAGCGGGCAGGTCGGCCAGGGCCAGCAGCCGGTCGCAGGCCGCGAGCGAGCCCTGCGGGTCGCCGGTCCAGTAGGCGGTGATGGAGTGCTCGAACAGCAGGCCCCAGCGGTAGATCCACGGCTGGACGAACAGCCAGTCGTCGGGCTGGGGGCGGCCGAGGCCGGCCCGGGTGAAGGCGTGCGCGGCCTGGTAACGGCCCATCAGCCGCAGCCGCGAGGCCAGCTCGTAGCTGGCCTCCAGCCGCTGCGGCCGTACCTCGCCGGCCCGCACCAACGCGTCCATCGCCCCAGGCCAGTCGTCGTCCCCGGCCTTCAGCACGCCGACCTGGAGCAGCGCGTAGTACACCTCCTCCTCCCAACCGCCCATCCCGGCACGGCGTTCGTAGAGGTCGATCGCCTCGGCGGTCTCACCGAGGTCGCGGAGGGTCTGGGCCAGGTAGAAGACGGCTCGGGAGTTGCCGGGATCGCGGTCGAGCTCCGCGCGCAGCAGCCGGGCGTCGCGGGTGAACTTGTCCGACCTCGACCCGCCGTCGGCAAAGTGCTCGACGGAGATCGCACCGGTGGTCGCCGCGACGTCCCGTTCATCGGTCGTCAGGTATTCGTGGGTCGATCCGACATAGCGCCAGTCGGCGCTGCTGCGCACCAGCCGCTTCACCCAGTACTCGGTGTCGCTGCGGTGCCGCACCAGGTACGAGTCGGCGGTCAGCTCGGGGAGTTCCCCCTCCTGCCGGACGACCATGTCGGCGTCGATCAGCAGCAGGTAGTCGGACCGGCCCCGGGCGTGCCGGATGTTCCGGGTGCGGTTGTGCCCGAAGTCGACCCACGCCTCCTGGCGCAGTTCGCCGGGGATCCCGGCCAGCGCCGTCCGGATCAGCCCCTGGGTGCCGTCGGTGGAGCCGGTGTCGGAGATCACCCAGTGGTCGATCAGCCCCCGCACCGACGCCAGGCACCGTTCGATGACCTGCGCCTCGTTCTTGACGATCATGCACAGGCAGATGGAGGCCCGTCGTTCCACCGCGACCTCCCAGGCTGCGCCGCCGCACGCCGCCCGGGCGTCCGCTCCGTTCGGATCGTATCCGCCCGACCGCCAGCCGTCCGGAACCAACACCTCCGGAAAACGGAACGTGGCCCCGCCGGTGTCCGGCGGGGCTGCGCGTCCGACGCCGGTCAGTACAGGCCGGCGTAGAGGTTCCAGCCGCCGCCGAGCAGCACCGGTCCGGCCGCAACCGGGATCTCCTTGTTTGTGGCCAGGTCTGTAGACGCCCGCCGGGCCGGCCGTCCGCAGCCCCAGTGCTGTGCCACCTGGATATCGCTGGGCGCGCAGTCGACGCCGGTGGAAACCGTGCGGACGACCGGCGCGGAGCGGAGGCCGACCTGCTCGGCGATCGCCTGAATCCGGCCGGGACCGGAGGTCCGCCAGAGCGTGCCCTGCCACAGCGCGGCACCGGTGACCGGAACGGGGGCGCTCACCACGCCTTTCCCATTGATCAGCGGCCGAGTCGCGCCGGACGGATGTGTCAGGCATGTCCCCACAGCACTTACCGCTTTCACACCCACTGAGAGCTGACGGCACCCATGAGCGCCGCGAGTGCGGCCCTCATGGCGAAAGTCGGGCGGGGGCAACCCATCTCCGGATCTGAACCACGCCGACCCGGCGCCCACTGGCGGAGTCAGTGTTCATGGCCACTGCATCGCCGAGCACGGGTAGCCTCGTCCACAACGACAGGAGTGACGCCATGAGTCAGCCGATGCGTGACGAGTCAGAGCTCATCCCCCGGCCCGAGAAGACCCCCGCTGCTCTCAGGGCCGCGCTCGCGGTCGTCGCCGTCGACCGCCTTCCGGAGATGGTGGACGGGCAGACCAGGGCCATGGCGGAAGCCATCAGTACGGACAGCATCGGTCCGCTCCAGTCGTTCGTGGCGCACTGGGCCGCAGTCGTTGAGATCGAGCGCCGTCCAGAGACAGCGCGGGCGTACCACCGGGCGAACTACCTCGCCAACCACTCCGGAACCGTCCACGAGTGTCGACAGCAGGCCATCACCGTCGCCGAGTTCTACCGCTCCGCTTTCGCGGCCGTGAACGGATGAGCTGGAGCTGGGAGTACCTTCCGAGCGAGGAGTACGTCACCGAGGGCGCACCGGCCGATTTCCTCGCGGCCGTCTCGGCGAAGGCGGACGAACTCGTCCGAGCGGCCGAAGCTCTGTATCTGGACGGCACCACGTACGAGGGAGGGGGCGAACCAATGCAGTACCTGGATGTGGCTGGTGGGCTCTTTGCCTACTACATGGTTCCTCGCCTCGCACTCGTCGTTGTCTGCCAGGTGACGCCGCCCTTGAGGTGACCCACCGGCTGCCGGTTCCAGCGTGGCACTCCAGCATCGGCCGCAGGTCCGGCCAGGCTCAGGAATGCGTCCGCACCGCGATGGGGTTGGATACAGACATGGCTTCACGTGCACGGGTACGCGCCCCCGAACTTGTCGGCGCAGGCGGATGGCTCAACACCGGCGGCAGCGAGCTGACCCTCGCCGAGCTGCGGGGGAAGATCGTCCTGTTGGACTTCTGGACCTTCTGCTGCATCAACTGTCTGCATGTCCTGGACGAGCTGCGCGAGTTGGAGGAGAAGCACCGCGACACCCTGGTGATCGTCGGGGTGCACTCGCCCAAGTTCGTGCACGAGGCCGAACACCAGGCCGTGGTCGACGCCGTGGCCCGCTACGACGTGCGGCACCCGGTGCTGGACGACCCGGAGCTGGTGACCTGGAAGCAGTACGCCGTCCGGGCCTGGCCGACGCTGGTGGTGGTGGACCCCGAGGGCTACGTCGTCGCCCAGCACGCCGGCGAGGGCCACGCCCACGCCATCGCCGCCCTGGTCGCCGAACTGGAGGCCGAGCACGCCGCCAAGGGCACGCTCCGGCGTGGGGACGGCCCCTACGTCCCGCCGGTCGCCGAGCCCGGCACGCTGCGCTTCCCCGGCAAGGCGGTCCGGCTGCCCGGCGGCGGGTACCTGGTCGCCGACTCCGGCCACCACTCACTGGTGGAGCTCGCCGCCGACGGCGAGACGCAGGTGCGCCGGATCGGCAGCGGTGAGCGCGGCTTCGCCGACGGCCCGGCCGCGCAGGCGAGCTTCAGCGAACCGCAGGGCCTGGCGCTGCTGCCGGACGGCAGCGTGGTGGTCGCCGACACCGTCAACCACGCGCTGCGCCGGGTGGACCTGGCCGACGGCAGCGTGGTGACCGTCGCCGGGACCGGCCGCCAGTGGTGGCAGTCCTCGCCCACCAGCGGGCCCGCCCGCGAGGTCGACCTCTCCTCGCCCTGGGACGTGGCCTGGTTCGAGGACCGGGTCTGGATCGCCATGGCCGGCACCCACCAGCTCTGGAGCTACGACCCGGCGCAGGGCACGGTCGCGGTCGCGGCCGGGACCACCAACGAGGGCCTGGTCGACGGCCCCGCCGCCGAGGCCTGGTTCGCCCAGCCCTCCGGGCTCGCCGTCGGCGCGGACCGGCTCTGGGTCGCCGACTCCGAGACCTCGGCACTGCGCCATGTTTCACGTGAATCGGACGGCTCGTACACGGTCGGCACCGCGGTCGGCACCGGCCTGTTCGACTTCGGCCACCGCGACGGCGAGGCCGGTCAGGCGCTGCTCCAGCACCCGCTCGGGGTGACCGTGCTCCCCGACGGCTCGGTCGCCGTCGCCGACACCTACAACCACGCCCTGCGCCGCTACGACCCGGCGTCCGGCCAGGTCAGCACCCTCGCGACCGATCTGCGCGAGCCCAGCGGCGCGGTCGTCGCCGACGGCGACATCGTGGTCGTGGAGTCCGCCCGGCACCGGCTCACCCGGCTGCGGCTGCCCGAGGAGGCGGTCCGGGTCGAGGCCACCGCGCACCGCACCCAGCGTCCGGCCACCGAGGTCGCCCCCGGCGAGCTCCGGCTGGACGTGATCTTCACCCCGCCGGCCGGGCAGAAGCTGGACGAGTCCTACGGACCCGCCACCCGGCTGCTGGTCAGCTCCACCCCGCCCGAGCTGCTGCTCGGCGGCGACGGCGCGGACACCGCGCTGCACCGGACGCTGCGGCTGAACGAGGCGGTCACCGAGGGCGTGCTGCACGTCAGCGCGATGGCGGCGTCCTGCGACGACGACCCGGCGATCGAGTACCCGACCTGCCACGTCCACCAGCAGGACTGGGGGGTGCCGGTCCGACTGGTGCCGGGCGCGGCCGACCGGCTGCCGCTGGTACTGGCCGGGATGGACGAGTAGCAGGCAGCGGAGGCAGCAGGTCTCTCGGGGTGCCGGGCAGCAGATCGATCGGCCCGCCACCCCCGGGGAACCTGCCGGTCAGCCCTCCAGAAACGCCTTCAGCGCGGAGGCCAGCAGGAACGGGTCGTCCGCGCCGCACAGCTCGCGCGCCGAGTGCATCGACAGGGCGGCGATGCCGCAGTCGACGGTGGCGATGCCCAGCCGCGCCGCGGTGATCGGGCCGATGGTGGTGCCGCAGGCGACCGCGTTGTTGGAGACGAAGGTCTGCCACGGCACGCCCGCCCGCTCGCAGGCCGCCGCGAAGACCGCGCGGCCGACACCGTTGGTGGCATAGCGGTTGTTGACGTTGACCTTCAGCACCGGTCCGCCGTTGGGCACCGGGTGGTGGCCCGGCTCGTGCCGCTCGCTGTAGTTGGGGTGCACCGCGTGGCCCATGTCCGAGGACAGGCAGATCGTTCCGGCCAGGGCCCGGGCCCGGGCCTCCAGGTCGCCGCCGCGGGCGAACACGGAGCGCTCCAGCACCGTGCCCAGCAGCGGGCCCTGGGCACCGGTGTCGGACTCGCTGCCGGTCTCCTCGTGGTCGAAGGCGGCGATGACCGGGATGACCTCCAGTCCGGACCGGCCGGCCACGGCGGCCAGGGCCGCGGTGCCGGCGTGGACGGAGAGCAGGTTGTCGAGCCGGGGCGCGGCCAGCAGTTCGCGGTCACGGCCGAGGTAGGCGGGCGGCTGGACGTCGTGCACCATCAGGTCCCAGCCGATCACCTCTTCCGGCTCCAGGCCGGCCGAGTCGGCGACATAAGCGATCAGCGCGCCCTCGGTGACCGGGCCGAGTCCCCAGACCGGGGTCAGGTGCCGCTGCTTGTCGAGGGTCATCCCGTCATTGACGCTGCGGTCCAGGTGGATGGCCAGCTGCGGGACCCGGAGCAGCGGCTCGTCCAGGTGGACCAGCCGGGTGCTGCCGTCGCGGAGCACCAGTCGGCCGGAGAGGCCGAGGTCGCGGTCGAGCCAGGTGTTGAGCGGCACGCCGCCGTAGATCTCCACCGCGACCTGGCGCCAGCCGACCGAGCCGGTGTCGGGGATCGGCTTGACCCTCAGGTTGGGCGAGTCGGTGTGGGCGCCGACGATCCGGAAGGGGGTGGTCGCGGTGGCGTCCTCGGGGACGTACCAGGCGATCAGCGCACCACCGCGGATGAGGTAGCGCCCACCGGGAGTGCCCTCCCAGGCAGCGGTCTCCTCGACCTGCCGGAAGCCCGCCTTCTCCAGCCGCTGAGCCGCGCCGAGCACCGCGTGGTACGGCGACGGGCTGGCGTGGAGGTAGGCGATGAGGTCGTCGGTGTGGCTGCGGTCGAAGGCGAGGGAGCCTACGCCGGCTGCGCTGGTCAATGCTGCTCCTGATGTGAGGGTCCTGAGGTGGGGCTGGACTGGGAGGCGTGGGGCCGGTGGGCCGGGGCCTCCCCCGGTCGAGCCTACGCCCGGGAGGAGACGGGTTACCTGCTCACGAGGCAGGGCCCCGAGGCGGTGCCTCGGGGCCCTGCGGGAGCTTGCTCTCCGGACGCTGTGCTCAGAAGGCGGCTTCCGGCAGGTCCATGATCGCGTTGTCGACGCCCTCGACCAGCAGGCGCTGGGCGTGGACCGGGGGCAGCACGGTGCGGGTGAAGAAGCGGGCCGCGGCGATCTTGCCCTGGTAGAAGGGCACGTCCCGCTCGGAGGCGCCGGCCGCCAGCTTGGCCTGGGCCACGGCGGCCTGGCGCAGCAGCAGCCAACCGAGCACGACATCGCCGGAGGCCAGCAGCAGGCGGGTGGTGTTCTGGCCGACCAGGTACATGTTGCGGACGTCCTGCTCGACCGAGCCGAGCTGGGCCAGCATCGCGCCGACGATGGCCTCCAGGTCGCCGGCCGCGGCGGCGAGGAACTCGCGCTCGGTGGCCAGGTCGTCGCCGCCGAGGCCGGAGGCGATGGACTTCTGGATCTGCTCGGAGAGCGCGGTCAGCGCCTGGCCCTGGTCCTTGACGATCTTCCGGAAGAAGAAGTCCTGGCCCTGGATGGCCGTGGTGCCCTCGTAGAGGGTGTCGATCTTGGCGTCCCGGATGTACTGCTCGATCGGGTACTCCTGCAGGTAGCCGGAGCCGCCGAAGGTCTGCAGCGACTGGGCCAGCTGCTCGTACGACTTCTCCGAGCCGTAGCCCTTGACGATCGGCAGCAGCAGGTCGTTCAGCCGCTCGGCCGCGTCGGCGGACTCGCCGCGCGCCTTGAGCAGCTGGATCTCGTCCTGGACCGAGGCGGTGTAGAGCACCAGCGCGCGCATGCCCTCGGCGTAGGCCTTCTGGGTGAGCAGCGAGCGGCGGACGTCCGGGTGGTGGGTGATGGTGACCCGGGGCGCGGCCTTGTCCAGGAACTGGGCGAGGTCCGGGCCCTGCACCCGCTCCTTGGCGTACTCCAGGGCGTTGAGGTAGCCGGTGGAGAGGGTGGCGATGGCCTTGGTGCCGACCATCATCCGGGCGAACTCGATGATGCGGAACATCTGCGCGGATGCCGTCGTGCTTCTCGCCGAGCAGCCAGCCGCGGGCGGGGTGCTTGGCGCCGAAGGTGAGCTCGCAGGTGTTGGACGCCTTGAGGCCCATCTTGTGCTCGACGTTGGTCGCGTAGACGCCGTTGCGCTCGCCCAGCTCGCCGGTCTCCCAGTCGAAGTCGTACTTGGGGACCAGGAAGAGCGACAGGCCCTTGGTGCCGGGGCCGTGGCCCTCGGGGCGGGCCAGCACCATGTGCATGATGTTCTCGGACATGTCGTGCTCGCCCGAGGTGATGAAGCGCTTGACGCCCTCGATGTGCCACGTGCCGTCGTCCTGGCGGACCGCCTTGGCGCGGCCGGCGCCGACGTCGGAGCCGGCGTCGGGCTCGGTGAGCACCATGGTGGCGCCCCAGCCCTTGTCGGCCATCAGCTTGGCGACCTTCAGCTGCTCCTCGGTGCCCTCCTCGGCGATGACGCCGGCGAAGGCCGGACCGGAGGAGTACATCCAGATGGCCGGGTTGGCGCCGAGCACCATCTCGGCGTAGGACCAGATCAGGCTGGAGGGGGCGACGCTGCCGCCGATCGCCTCCGGGATGCCGAGCCGCCACCACTCGGCGTCCATGTACGCCTGGTAGCTCTTCTTGAAGGTGTCGGGCACGGGCGCGGTGCCGGTCTCGGGGTCGAAGACCGGGGGGTTGCGGTCGGCGTCGGCAAAGGAATCGGCGAGCTCGTTCTCGGCGAGGCGGGCTATTTCGCCGAGGATCGTCTTCGCGGTCTCGACGTCCATCTCGGCGAACGGTCCGCTGCCGTAGACCTCGTCGCGTCCGAGGACCTCGAAGAGGTTGAACTCCAGGTCGCGGAGGTTCGACTTGTAGTGACCCATTACCTGCTCCGGTGTTAGCGACGGTGATAGCGACGGCTGAGGTGCCGGGCTCCGACGGCGGCTGCGACGCCACTACCCAGCGGTAGTTCCCATGATGCTACCCGAGGGTAACTTATTTCAACCCCGCCCGCCCGTCCGTACCGCGCCGAAGTCGCTAGCCTTGGCGACGTGTACGGCTACGAGCAGACGACGAGCGGTACCGGGCCCGGCTACCAGGGCGGCCCCTACCAGCAGCAACAGCAGCAGATGGGCCAGCCCGGCATGGGCGGGCCCGCCGACGGCATGTACGGGCAGCAGCCGCCGCTCTACCCGGAGCCCTCGCCCCCCTCCCTGGCCGACGCCGTCCGGGCGTTCACCACCGGCTCGCTGCCGGTCGAGGACTTCCAGGCGATCTTCATCACCTCCAAGGTCTACTGCCCGCGCGGCGAGCGGCCCGGCTTCCTGGCACTGCACAACACCCCGCAGCCGGTGATCCCGATGTTCAGCTCACTCAAGGAACTGCGCCGCTACGCCGGCAAGGAGTCCAAGTACTTCACCGTCACCGGGGCCGAGGTGCTGGACCTGCTGCCCACCGGCTACGGCTTCGCCATGGACATGGAGGGAGAGCACCGGATGGTCTTCGACGCCAAGGCCGTGGAGCAGATGGTCGACTTCACCATGCGGCGGATGTACGGCTGATCCACCGCCCCTGACGCGCTCTTGACCTGCAAGAACGCATGCGTGGCAGAGCCATGGCCCAGTTGTTTAATTTTCAACTTGCTTTATGTTGATTCTTCAACTACATTGGTCGATGTCGGCGCATCCCGTACCGACCGTGATACCCAGGAGGTTGGCATGCCCGCCGTGACTGTCGAGAACCCGCTCGTCCTGCCGCGGGTCGAGACCCCGGATCCGATCATCAGCGTCCCCCGTCCGGTCCGCCAGGTCGCCACCGCGCCCGAGGGCTTCGAGGGCGAGGGCTTCCCCGTGCGACGCGCCTTCGCGCGGATCAACACCAAGTACCTGGACCCGTTCATCATGATGGACCAGATGGGCGAGGTGGAGTACGCGGCCGGGGAGCCCAAGGGCACCCCCTGGCACCCGCACCGCGGCTTCGAGACGGTGACCTACCTGATCGACGGCAAGTTCATCCACCGGGACTCCACCGGCGGCGGCGGCTCGCTCGGCGACGGCGACACCCAGTGGATGACGGCCGGCTCGGGCATCCTCCACATCGAGACCCCGCCCGAGGACCTGGTGATCTCCGGCGGCCTGTTCCACGGGCTGCAGCTGTGGGTCAACCTGCCCGCCTCCGACAAGATGATCCAGCCCAAGTACCAGGACATCTCCGGCCAGAACGTCAAGCTGCTGACCACCCCCGACGGCGGCGCGATCCTGCGCCTGATCGCCGGCGAGATCGGCGGCATCGAGGGGCCGGGTGTCACCCACACCCCGATCACGATGATCCACGCGACCGTCAGCCCCGGGGCGAGCATCACCCTGCCCTGGCGCAGCGACTTCAACGCGCTGGTGTACGCCCTCAACGGGCGCGGCACCGTCGGCGCCGAGAAGCGCCCCTTCGGGATGGGCCAGGCGGTGCTGTTCGGCGACGGCGACAGCATCACCGTGACCGCCGACGCCACCCAGGAGTCCCGCTCGCCCAACCTGGACGTGGTGATCCTCGGCGGCGAGCCGATCCGCGAGCCGGTCGCGCACTACGGGCCGTTCGTGATGAACAGCCACCGGGAGCTGCAGCAGGCCGTGGAGGACTTCCAGGCCGGCCGCTTCGGGCAGATCCCGGCCGAGCACAACTGACGCAGGACACGCAGCACAGCAGGGGCCGACCGGTGCGCACCGGTCGGCCCCTGCTGTGCGCTCGGATACCGTGCGCTCAGAACCGGGCGTAGGCCACCGTGGCGTCGTCCTTGGCCTTGCCGCGCGGCCAGCGGGCGCAGGCCAGGTCGGTGTTCTCGACCTCGCGGACCCGGCGCAGCAGTTCGGCCGGGCCCCGGTCGTCCAGCAGCTTCATCGCGTCCGGCCAGCCGCCCAGGTCGAAGCGCTCCACGTAGCGCGAGGCGCCGTCGCTCAGCGCCGCGAAGGCGCGCAGCTCGGACAGCGGCACGCTGCCGGTCTCGGCGTGCTCGGCCGCCCGGGGCAGGGCCGCCGCGATCCACGGACCGTGCTCGGTGTTCCGGGCCGCCCGCACCGCCAGGGCGTAGCGCATGTGCAGGGTCATTCGCTCGGGACTGCCCGGCACGGTGGCCTGAACCTCGCGCCGCAGCCGCTCGCCGGCCGGGAAGGGCTGGTTGTCGCCGATCACGGCGATGCTGCCGAAGCGGTCGAGAACCAGCAGCGAATCGCCGAGCACCAGGTACTGGAGGGCCGCGCCGTGCCGGCGCACCGCCACCACCATCGCGGCCGGGGTGTTGGGGTGGGACAGGTCGCAGCGGGCCCCGTGCAGCGAGGCCGTCTCGGCGATGGCGTCGCTGAGGCACTGGGCCATCGTCCGGTCGGCGCGGTCGACCAGGCGCGCCAGCAGGTGCACCCCGAGTCTCCGGGCGTACCAGGCCGTGCCGTGCTCGCAGCCCGACTCCATCGCGGCCGGCGAACTCGAGCCGTCCAGCAGCACCAGGGCCTCCGGCGTGGCCACCGCGTAGTCCTCACTGACCCGCTCCGGGCGCTGCGCCTCCCCCGCCATCTCTATGCGCATGGGAGCCAGTGTGGGGCCGGTGGTTCGCGGTGGACAGGCCTTTGCGAGGGCTGTCCCCCGAAAGGGGAAGGACGGCGGAAAGCGGACGCCCGGACGTCCGGGATGTGATGCGCGGCGGGACGCAGTGGCGGCGCCGTCAGCCGGCCACGCCGACGGTCTGCTTCACCGACGCCGGGTCGTCGAGCAGCGACAGCATGGCGTGGGCGAGGTCGGCGCGCGGGATCGACCGGCCCGCCAGCGGCGCGCCGATCGCGAGGCGGTAGTGGCCGGTCAGCGGCTTGTCGGTGAGCTGCGGCGGGCGCACCGAGGTCCAGTCCAGGCCGCTGCGCTGCAGCTCCTGCTCCATGGCGGCGAGGTCGGCGTAGACGTCGCGCAGCACCCGGCGGATGCCGGGCATGGCGACCGTGCGCATCAGCAGCGAGTCGTCCGGGGCGGCCGGGCCGACCGGGGCGGCGCTGATCACGACGATCCGGCGGACCTGTTCGGCGTCCATGGCGCGGACGATCGACCGGGTCGCGGCGGTGGCGATGCCGGCGGACTTGCGGTTGCTCGGCCCGATCCCGGAGAGCACGGCGTCGCGTCCGGTGATCGCGCCGCGCAGCGCCTCGGCGTCAGTGACATCAGGGACGGCGACCACCCGCAGCGCGCTCCGGGCGGAGTGGCCGGTGATGCCGGCGTCCAGCCGGGCCGGGTCGCGGACGACGGCGGTGACCGTGTGGCCCCGGTCGAGCGCCTGTCGGACGAGTTGGCCGCCGGTTCCGCCGGTGGCTCCGAAAACGGTGAGATCCATGTCCCCTCCCAGGGGGTGAGTATTCACTCACCGTCTATAGTGAACATTCACTCACCCCCTCGTCAAGCCCGCTCCCCCTCTCAGCGACAGGCCCGCCATGACTCAGACGCCCACCCGCGAACGGCTCCTCGACTCGGCCGAGCGCCTGCTAGGCACCATCGGCCTGGCACGGACCACCACCAAGGAGATCGCCCGCGCCGCGCAGTGCTCCGAAGCCGCCCTCTACAAGTACTTCAGCAGCAAGGAGGACCTGTTCGTCGCCGTGCTGCACGAGCGGCTGCCCTCGCTGATGCCGCTGCTGGCGGAGCTCACCGCCCGGCCCGAGTCCCGTACGCCGGAGCAGGCGCTGACCGAGATCGCCCGGACGGCCACGCTGTTCTACGAGGCGAACATGCCGATCGCCGCCTCGCTCTTCGCCGAGCCGGGCCTGCTGCAGCGGCACCGCGAGGGCCTGCGCCCGCTCGGCGCCGGACCGCAGCAGCCGCTGCTGGCCCTGGCCCGCTACCTGGAGTCCGAACGGGAGCGCGGACGGCTGCGGGCCGGGGCCGACCCCGAGGCGGCGGCGGCACTGCTGCTCGGAGCCTGCTTCCAGCGGGCCTTCCTGCGTCACTTCCTCGGCGAGAGCGGCGCGCCCGAGCCCGAGGGCGCGCTCGACGACTTCGCCGCCGGCCTCATCCGCACCCTGCTGGGCGGTCTGAGCTGAGGCCGGGGCCGAGAGGGACCAAGAAGGGTCAAGAGGACGTCAACGGAGCCCGGGGCGGCGTATGCGGTGCGCTAAGGGACTGGCGATCGAAGTTCATAGGATGTCCACTTAAGTGAAGGATGTTTCCCGGTAGCGCCATGTGAATCATGGCTGCTAGGCTGAAATCACCAACGAAACGAAGGTTCGATCATCGCGAGGCGATCGGTCGGACACGCAGAAGGAAGCGATCACCATGGCCGAGCGCACGCGAGTCATCGTCGGCGTCAGCGGATCCCTGAGCAGCCTGACCGCCCTCCACCAGGCGGTCGAGGAGGCCCGGCTCCGCGACGCCGTGCTGGTGCCCGTGCTTGCCTGGACCCCGGCCGGCGGCGAGCTCGAATACCGCCGCCGCCCCTGCCCCCGGCTGCTGGAAGCCTGCGAGCAGGCCGCGCGCAAGCGCCTGGACACCGCCTTCGAGCAGGCCTTCGGCGGCTACCCGGAAGGGCTGGTCGTCCAGCCGACGGTGGTCCGCTGCCGCAACGCCGGCCAGGCCCTGGTCGAGATCGCCGACCGCCCGGACGACCTGCTCGTGGTGAGCACCGGCCGACTGGGCCGGCTCGGCCGGATGTTCCACAGCACCGTCAGCCGCTACGTCCGGGCCCACGCGGTCTGCGCCGTCGTCCCGGTGCCGCCGTCCGAGCTGCTGGAGACGCTGGAGCGGGCCACTCGCGACGGCGAGCGGAACCTGATGCCGCGGCTGCGGGTCCACGCCGGCCACTGACCTCCGCTGCTCCCCGCGAGCGCCGACGCCCCTGCGGCGTCGGCGCTCGCGGCGTTTGCGCTCGCGGGTGCAGGCGGCTCAGCGGCCGATGTCCCGGCGGCGGAAGTCGTCCAGCGTCTCCCGGCGCAGCAGCATCCGGGAGGCCCCGTCCCGCACCGCGACCAGCGGCGGGCGGCCGACCAGGTTGTAGCCGGAGGCCATGGACAGGTGGTACGCCCCGGCGACCGGAACCGCGACCAGGTCGCCGGCCCGGACGTCGGCCGGCAGCCGGACCTCCGGCACCAGCACGTCCCCGGCCTCGCAGTGCCGCCCCACCACGCAGGCGTCGGTCCACGGCGCGTCCGCGGCGACGGCCCTGCCCACCAGGGCGGCCGTGTAGCGGGCGTCGTAGAGGGCGGGGCGCGGGTTGTCGCTCATGCCGCCGTCCACGGCGACGAATGTCCGGCCGCCCATGGTGTGCTTGACGGCGAGGACCCGGTAGACCGCGACCCCGGCCGGGCCGACCACCGCGCGCCCCGGCTCGACCGCCAGCCGGGGCACGGCGAGGCGGTGCCGCGCGCACAGTTCGGCCAGCCGGGCGTTCACCCGCTCCGCGAACTCGGCCAGGTCCAGCGCCGGCTCGCCCGCACGGTAGGGAACGGCGTGCCCGCCGCCGAGGTCCAGCTCGGGCAGCGCGACCCCGTGCCGGTCGCGGATCGC
Source organism: uncultured Actinomycetota bacterium (assembly GCA_963743515.1). GTDB lineage: Bacteria > Actinomycetota > Actinomycetes > Streptomycetales > Streptomycetaceae > Streptacidiphilus. The sequence continues at coordinate 124,760 of CAVUQN010000011.1, read as the reverse complement.
GGCCAGCAGCGGGACGACCCGGTCAAGGGTGTCGAGATAGGGCCCGACCTCGGCTATCTGCGAGCCGAGGTGGCAGTGCAGCCCGGCCAGTCGCAGCCGGGGCTGGTTCAGGATGCGTTCGACCGCGTCCGCGGCGTCCCCGGCGGCGATGGAGAAGCCGAACTTCTGCTCCTCCACGCCGGTCCGCACGGCTGCGTGGTGGCCGGCCGCCACGCCGGGGACGACCCGGACCAGCACCTCCTGCGGACGCTCGGGCGAGGCGAGCACCGCCAGCCGGGCGATCTCCGAGAAGGAGTCCACCACGATCCGTCCGACGCCCAGCCGGACGGCGGCGGCCAACTCCTCCGGGCTCTTGGCATTGCCGTGCATCACGATCCGCTCGGCGGGGAACCCGCAGGTCACGGCGTGCTCCAGCTCGCCGCCGGAGCAGACGTCCAGCCCCAGGCCCTCCTGCTCGACCCACTCGGCCATGGCACCGCAGAGGAACGCCTTCGCCGCGTAGACGACGTCGGCGCCGGGCAGCGCCCGGCGGTAGGCCCGGCAGCGGGACCGGACCTCGGCCTCGTCCAGGACGTAGAGCGGGGTGGCATAGCGGGCGGCGAGCCGGCTCAGGGCGACACCGCCGACCAGGACGTCCTGGTCGGTGCGGAGCGCACCGGCGGGCCAGGGGCTGCCGGCCGGTACCGCGTCCGGCGGGACGGCGGCAGCGGCGACGGCGGAGGCGACGCTCGCGGCGGCGGCGTGGCCGGCCGCGGCGGAGGCGGGGCGGGTGACGAGCACGGAGGTCTCCCTCACGAGAGCAGTTGCAGCAGCAGGTCGGCGGCTCCGACCGCGACCGTGGCACGGAAGATGCCGTTGAGGCCCGCGTCCCAGGAGCGCCCGCGCGTCGAGACCGGGGCGCCGGCCGTGGCGGCGACCGGCGCGGCGGAGGACGTGGCGGCGGAAGACGTGGCGGCGACTGGTGCGGCGGGCGCGACCGGCGGGGCGACCAGGTTGGGGTCGACCACCAGGGTGGTGACCCCGAGCGGCCGGGTGAGGTCGCGCAGCGCGGGCTCGGCCAGCGGGGCCCAGTCCTGCCGCTCGCCGAGCACCTCCCGGAGCCGGTCCTCGGAGGTGAAGGCGACGGCGCAGCGCGAACCGTCGCGCTCGCGGAACAGCCGGAGGGTGGATCCGTAGCCGGCGTTGCGCACCGGCACGCAGAGCAGGGGGTGGTGGATATGGTCCTCGGACACGTCCGATCGGTCCTTTCCTACGGGCCCAGCCGGTCCTGAGGCCGGGCCACACCTCGAAGCTATGCCCGTCCACGGGGGCACGGAGTCCGCCCTGACGTCACGTTGATCGCCTCCGGGCCGACACTGACGATGCCTTGACGAGCTGACCGGCACCCCCGGTCCCGCCGGGTGGAATTGGTTGCTAATGACACATCAAGAATGGCGATGTGTTGATCCGTTGGTATTGAACCCGTTTTCATCGGGGTCATACGCTCGATGAGCCGGGTCGTCCACCGTGGTACGGCCCCGGTTTCCAGGGAGTCCGCCATGAGCGATGTCATTCCCGTCCTGCTCTTCCTCTGCCTGGCCGGGACCTTCACCCTGGTCCCGCTGCTCGGCCCGCGCCGGGCGCAGCGGCGCTGCCGGGAGGCCCTCCGCGGACTCCAGGCCCGCTACGGCTTCACCCCCGATCCGGACGGGCGGCAACTGTCCGAACTCTCCTCCCTGCCGCCGTTCCACTACGGGCGGCGCCGGCGGGTGGTCGACCCGGTGCGGGGCTCCTTCGCCGGGCTTCCGGGCGAGGTCTTCGGCTACACCTGCGAGGAGAACGGAACCTCGCACTGGTACCTGGTCGCGCTGGTCCGCCTGGGGCGCACCCTTCCGCCGTTCGAGGTACAGCACGAGCCGGTGTTCACCTCCAGCAAGGTCCACTACACCTGGACCGACGACCGGCAGGAGACCGGCGTGGTGGAGTTCGACGCGACCCACCGGGCCGCGTCCCCGGACGAACGGCTGGCCCGGACCCTGATCACGCCCGGCCTGGCCCGGACCCTGATGGCGGCGCCGGAGACCTTCGACCTGCGGATCGAGGGCGGGTTGCTGGTGCTCTGGCGGCGGGACGGCTGGAGCGACAGCGGCTCCCTGGTCGACTGCTGCCTGACGGCGGTGCACGCCTTCGCCCAGGTGCTCGACCTGGACCCGGACCAGTTCGACGCCCCGAGGTCGATCCCGGGGCAGGACCGCTGAAGGGGCAGGGCCACTGACGGCGACCGCCCCCGAACCCGGCGGGCGTGGGCCGGCTCCTCCTGAGGGAGTCGGCCCACAGCCCTGACCGGTTCACGGTGGACCTGGCGTCCACCGGCCGGACCGCACCGGCGGTCCGCCGTCGCTCCTCCCCCGTCCCGTTCGCCCGTCCGGGGAGGGACGGGGGCGACGCCTGGTTCCCCACGAACCGGACGTCGGAGCGGGAGCGGTCTCTCGGCGACGGCGGAACCGGCATGACGTCCCTGTCTGACCGGACGACCGCCGTGCGTTCCCGGTGGTGCCGCAGAACCACCGGGATTCACTCTCCGGCCCGGCCGGGCCCCCTGTCAGCTGCGCTGACGTGGTCCTGATGGCCCCTCGCCGGTTCTTGACGCGGCATTGGCACGACCGCCGGGAGCGCCTCGGACGGCGCCCGCCGTCGGAGCCGCCCGGCCCGCCGGGCCAGACCGTCGCCGACCCGGAGCAGGAACGGGGTCGGCAGGAAGACCGCGTCGGCGGAGACCATGGCGAGCGAGAAGAACGGCAGCCCCAGGGTCACCGCGATGGCGAGGTGCTCCGCCATCATCAGCACCAGCAGCACGTTCTTGACCCGCCGGTGGAAGACCAGGAACGGGAAGGAAACCTGCACCGCCACGGTGCCGTAGGTGATCAGGAAGACCGGCACCGGCTGCCCCGCCAGCGCATGGGCCAGCCCCGGCCAGGGGTCGAAGTAGGCCAGGTGGAGCGGGTAGTAGAGGGCGCTGCCGCCCTGCCAGAGCGAGCCCTGAACCTTGTACCAGCCGGCCGTGGCGTAGATCAGGCAGACCTCGACCGCGATCACCAGCATCGCGCAGTTGTGCAACATGGTGGCGAGGGTGTCGAGTACCGCGCGCGGCTCGCCCTCCGGATCGCGCCGACCCAGCCACCACCAGGCGCCACCCAGCAGCCAGAAGCTCCAGAAGACCGTGCTCCAGGAGTACAGCCCCGGGCTCAGCATGCCCAGCTTGGCAATGCCGCTGAACTGCGCCCAGGCCAGCAGCAGGCCCGTCGCCGTCCACAGCAGCACGCCGGTCCGGCCGCCGTCGGCGCGCTCGGGGTGCCGTCGGCGGCGGCGGGCATCCAGCGACCAGACCGCGCCGCAGCGGGTGAAGGCCAGGTACGTGGCCATCAGGTGGACGACGTTGTCGCCGCCGTCGCCGACCAGCACGCTGCGGTTCTCGATCGACAGCACCAGCACCAGGAACAGCACCGACATGGTGCGGGTCCGCCAGCCGAGCAGCAGCAGCGCGCTGACGACGATGGCGAGCGTGTACACGCACTCGAACCACCAGCGGTTCCCCGACCAGGCCAGCACCGTGAAGGCGTGGTTGGCCGTCAGCATCTGCCGGGCCAGGTCGAGGCTCCAGGCGGTCCGGTCGCCGTAGAGCTCGCGCCGGTTCGGCCACTCGCGGAGCAGGAATCCGCCGAAGCAGAGCGCGAAGCCGATCCGGATCACGGCGGCCTGGTAGGGCGCCTGCGTCCGGCCGGTGAACCGGTCCCAGGCGATGCGTGACTGCTGCGCGAGCCCGCTCACCGGCTGGGTCCGGTCCGGCCGAGGCCCTGGACGTCCCCGGCGGAGACCGGCCACCAGTCGAGGGTGGTGACCGTCGCGGTTGCCGTCGCCGGGGCGCCGGTCCACGCCGGTCCGGTGATCGGGGTGCTCACCGAGCGGAACTCGATCCGGTCGATCGGGGTACCGTGCCAGTCCCGGCCCAGCCGCTGCACGCCGATCCGGAGCAGGTACTGCTGCGACAGCGGGCCGCCGTAGCCCAGCGAGGAGCCGTCGGTCGAGCTGTGCCAGGTCGTGTAGTAGTCCCAGGCCCGGCGGAGCAGGTTCTGGTCCAGGTGGCTGGGGAAGGGGTTGCCCCGGATCCGGGCAAGGTCCTGGGCGGTGAGGTCGGTCCAGCCGGAGGCGGTCTGCCCGCCGCTGCCGTCCGGGACGGCGACCCGCACCTCGACCGCGATGTTGTCCTGGAGCGGGTTGGGGGCGAACAGCTGCCAGTTCTGCTCGAACTCGGGATAGACGTACGCGTTGATCTGGGTCTGGTACTTCTGCGAGAGCGTGTTCGGGGGCGCGATCGCCAGGAAGACGGCGGCCAGGTGCCAGGCCGTGGCCGGCACCAGCACGGCGGCGGCACCGGCCAGCACGGTCAGCGCGGGCGGCGACCAGCGCCGCGCGGCGGGGGCCGGGGCCGGGTCCGGATCGGCAGCGGCCGGGCCGCCGCTGGACTGCTCTGTCACGCACACCTGCTTCGCTGCATCCGCCGGGTCGCCCCGAACGCTACTGACCCGGCCCGACCGCCGTCAGCCGGAGTCGGACATCCACCGCCCCGCCTTCCCTTCTCCTAGAACGTGTTCTAGTCTGACGAGTCGTCACATCCGGTCGTGGAAGGGGCAGCCGTGGACTTCACCCTCAGCGAGGAGCAGCAGGCCGCAGCCGAGGCGGCATGCGCGGTCTTCGCCGACGTGCCTGCGGGCGGAGGCGTCCCCAGTCCCGCCGTCGGCATCGAACCGATCGCCGCCGACATCGACCGGGAGCTCTGGCAGCGCCTCGCCAAGTCGGACCTGCCCGGCATCGCGCTGGCCGAGCAGTACGGCGGCTCGGGCCTCGACCCGGTCGCCTGGTGCCTGGTGCTGCGCGAGTCCGCGCGGGTACTGGCCCGCGTCCCGCTGCTGGAGACCGGCGCGGCGGCGCTCGCGGTGCAGCGCTACGGCAGCGAGGAGCAGCGCCGGCGGCTGCTGCCGGAGGTGGTCGGCGGACGGCTGCTGCTGGGCGTCGCACCCCACGGCCGCAGCGGGCACGAGGCCGCCGACCTCGCCGTGCGCGCCGAGCCCGACGGGGCCGGCTGGACCCTGCACGGCGTGCAGACCGCCGTCCCCTACGCCCAGGTGATGGACAGGGTGCTGGTGCCGGCCCGGGCGGCGGCGGGGACGCTGCTGCTGCTGGTGGACCCGCACGCACCCGGCGTGGAGCTGCGCCGACAGGTGTCCGCCCGGGGCGAGCTGATGGCCGAGATGGTGCTCGACAGCGTCCGGGTCGACCCCGCCGGGCAGCTCGGGGAACCGGTTCCGACCGGCGCCAACTGGCAGTACCTGCGCGGCCTGCTGATCGTCGGAACCGCCGCGCTCTGCCTCGGTCTCGGTGAGCAGATCCTGCGGATCACCTCCGACTACACCAGCAAGCGCGAGCAGTTCGGCCATGTCGTGGCGACCTTCCAGGCCGTCGCGATGCAGGCCGCCGACCGCTACATCGACCTCCGGGCGATGGAGGTCACCCTGTGGCAGGCCGCCTGGCGGATCGGCCTGGACCAGCCGGAGCTGCCCGGACGGCTGCCGCTGGCGGCCGACCTGGCCACCGCCAAGGCCTGGTCCGCCGAGGGCGTCCGGACCATCGCCTCCACCGCGCAGCACCTGCACGGCGGCATCGGTGCTGACCTGGACTACCCGCTGCACCGCTACCACGCCTGGGCCAAGTACCTGGAGCTCTTCCTCGGCCCGGCCCCGGCGTTCGAGCAGGAGGTCGGCGACATCCTCGCCGAGCACACGCCCTGAGCGGACCGTCGGTGACCGATACTGGCCCGATGACGACGGCTTTCGGCTCGGCTTTCGGCTCGGCCTTCGACGCCGCTCCCGGCTCGCGTTTCGACGCGGTGGTGCTGGCCGGCGGCGCGGCCCGGCGGCTCGGCGGCGCGGACAAGCCCGCGCTGCGGATCGGCGGCAGCACGCTGCTCGACCGGGTGCTGGCCGGCTGCGCGGGGGCGCGGACGACGATCGTCGTCGGCCCGGAGCGGGAGACCGCGCGCCCGGTCCGCTGGGTGCGCGAACAGCCGCCCGGCGGCGGCCCGGTGGCGGCGATCGCGGCGGCGCTGCCGCTGGTGACGGCCGACGCCGTGCTGCTGCTCGCGGCCGACCTGCCGTTCTTCGACGCCGCCACGGCGTCCCGGCTGCTGGCGGCGCTCGACGCCGGTGACGAGGGTGACCCGGGCCCGGCCGCCGCCGTGCTCACCGACGCCGACGGACGCGCCCAGCCGCTCGCCGCCGCGTACCGGACCGCGCCGCTGCGCGCGGCGCTCGCCCGACTGCCCGACCCCGCCGGGCTCGCCCTCCGCCGCCTGGTCGGCGAGCTGCCGACGCGTCAGCTGGCGGACGTCGACCGCGCGGCCGAGGACTGCGACACCTGGGAGCAGGTGGAACGCGCGGAGGCGCGCGCACACCGCACCGGCTGAGCCGTGAGCGGAGGGAAACGAAGTCGACACCACCCCTTGCACGCTCCCGGGCCGTCCATCGGCGACGATGGGTGGGTGCTGGATGACTGGATCGCCGCTGTGAAGTCCGAACTGGGCATCGACCTGGACGTCGATGTGCCCGGTCTGCTCGACATGACCCGGGAGGTGGCCCATGGTGTGGCCCGGCCGGCCGCGCCGCTGACCGCCTTCCTGGTCGGCTATGCCGCCGCGCAGGCCGGCGGGGGCGCCGAGGCCGTCGCGAAGGCGAACCGGGCGGCGTCCGCCCTGGCCGTCTCCTGGTCCGCGTCGCCGGAGGCCGGGAGTGCCGACGCCGAGAAGGCCTCCGGCAGGCCGGAGACGCCGAACCGATGACCGTCGACTCCGGGGCCGACAGCGATCTGCTCAGCCCCTACCCCTACCTCGTCCGGGAGCGCCCCGTGCCGCCGCCCGCCGTCGCGAGCCCGGACCCCGGCGCCGAGCAGCGGCGCGGGCCCGCGCCGCTGTCCTGGGCGCAGGCCCGCCGCCGCGCCGAACGCGCGGGCGGCGCACCGCTGCCCGCCGTCCGGCTGCCGCTCGCGGAGGCGCTCGGCGGGGTGCTCGCCGTCCCGCTCGAAGCGCGCACCGACCTGCCGGCCTTCGACACCTCCGCGATGGACGGCTGGGCCGTGGCCGGCCCCGGCCCCTGGCTGCTCGGCGCCCGGCACAGCACCACCGCCGAGCAGACCGGCCCGGCCCCCGCCGGGCAGGTGCTCGCCGGGCAGCGCACGCCGGAGCGGCTCGCCGACGGCACGGCCGTCCGGATCGCCACCGGCGCCCAACTGCCGCCCGGCGCCACCGCCGTGCTCCGCCGAGAGGACGGCCGGGTGGACCGCACCGGCGGCGAACTGCTGCACGACGTCGGCAGCAGCCCGCTGGACCTCGGCCGGGACATCCGCCCGCGCGGCCAGGAGTGCCGCAGCGGCGAGCCGCTGCTCGCACCCGGCACCCTGGTCACCCCGGCCGTGCTCGGCCTCGCCGCGGCCGCCGGCTGCGACCGGCTGTCCGTGCACCGCCGGCCCAGCGTCGAACTGCTGATCCTCGGCGACGAGCTGCTCGACTCGGGGCTGCCGCGCGACGGCCGGATCCGGGACGCCCTCGGTCCGCTGCTGCCGCCCTGGCTGCGCGGCTACGGCGCGGAGGTCACCACGGTGCGGCGGATCGGCGACGATCTCGGCCTGCTCCGGGACGCACTGCTGCGCAGCCCGGCCGACGTCGTGGTGACCACTGGCGGCACCGCGGCCGGCCCGGTCGACTTCCTGCATGCGGCGCTCACCGAGATCGGCGCCAAGCTGCTGGTCGACGGGGTGACCGTGCGTCCCGGGCATCCGATGGTGCTGGCCGTGCTGCCCAGCGCGGCAGGCCAGCTGACCCGGCGTCATCTGATCGGACTGCCCGGCAACCCGCTGGCCGCCGTCGCCGGGACGGTCACCCTGGCCGAGCCGCTGCTGCGGGCCCTCTCCGGCTGCGCGCCCGGCGAGCCCTACCTGGTCGAGGCGGCGGTGCCGCTGGCCGGCCACCCCGAGGACACCCGGCTGCTCCCGGTCTCGCTGCCCGAGCGCGGTGTGGTCCCGCTGGCCTTCGACGGCCCGGCGATGCTGCGCGGCCTGGCCCTCGCCGAGGGACTGGCCGTGGTGCCGCCCGGCGGGCTGCCGGCCGGGGCACAGGTCGAGGTGCTGGAGGTCCCCGAGGCATGACCCGAGGCGTCAGGAGGCCCCCGCCGCCGGGCGGTCCGGAGGAGCAGAACACCGAGCTCCGCCAGATCCTGCTGCCGACGGCCTCCTCCGGGCCGCAGCGGCAGGTCAGCCGCCGGGTGCTGCTGGCCACGGCGGTGCTCGCGGTGACCGTGGCCCTGGTCTACCTGGACCGGGACGGCTACCACGACAACGCCCATCCGCACCTGAACTTCCTCGGTGCGCTCTACTACGCCACGGTCACCCTGTCGACCACCGGCTACGGCGACATCACCCCGGTCAGCACCGTCGCACGGCTGACCAACGTCTTCCTGATCACGCCGCTCCGGGTGGTCTTCCTGATCGTCCTGATCGGCACCACCCTGGAGGTGCTGACCGACCGCGGCCGCAAGCTGCTGCGGATCAAGCACTGGAGGTCCGCGTTGAAGCGACAGGCGGCCGACGCCGGACACACGATCGTCATCGGCTACGGCACCAAGGGCCGCAACGCGGTGGAGACGCTGCTGGTCAAGGGCGTTCCGAAGAACCGGATCGTGGTGATCGACCCGCAGCACCGCTCGATCCAGTCCGCCAATGAGAACGGACTGGTCGGCATCCTCGGCGACGCCACCCGCACCGAGGTGCTGCGCCGGGCCGAGGTCGAGCACGCCGCCCACGTCATCATCGGCGCCCAGCGGGACGACACCGCCGTCCTGGTCACCCTGACCGTCCGGCAACTGAACACCAGGGCCACCGTCGTGGTCGCCGCCCGCGAGGACGAGAACGCCCCGCTGCTGCGGCAGAGCGGCGCCAGCGTCGTGGTCACCAGCTCCAGCTCGGCCGGACGGCTGCTCGGCATGTCCACCCTCAGCCCCAACGCCGGTGCCGTCCTGGACGACCTGCTGACGGTGGGCAGCGGCCTGGACGTGATCGACCGCCCGGTCACCGCGCCCGAGGTCGGCGGCTCGCCGCACGACTGCGGCGACCTGGTCATCGCCGTGGTCCGGGACGGGCGGCGGCTCGGCTACACCGACCCGGCGGCCAGCCCGCTGCTCGCCGACGACCGGCTGATCGCCATCCGCCGCGCCCGACCGACAGCGGCGACGGCGGAAGCACCCGCACCGCGCTGAGGGCCCGCTACGGCTGCGCCGAACCCCGGTCCGGGCTGCGGTCCGGGTCGATCAGCGTCGGGGCGAAGACGATGCCCAGCGGCTCGGGCCCGATGTACTGCTGGCAGTTGCACGGCCGGGCCTCGTACCGGAGCGGCTTGCGGTCGGCGTCCCAGGCGGTCGCGGTCTCGACCTCCTCGTGGCACTTGCCCGCGCGGTCGTGCTTGGCGAGGTGGTGGGTGCAGCCGCAGACCGGCTCCGGCGGCCGCTTCGCCGCCTCCACCGCGAGCCGCTTCTGCTCCTTGGCCCTGAAGACGTCCATCCGGCGCTCATGACGGGTCATCAGCCCGCGTCGGGCGGTGTCGGCCACCTTCCCGCCCGCCACGACGACGACCGGGATCAGCCACCACAGCGATCCGTCCATACCGGCGCTCCCTCCCCAGTCGACCCGCCGAGGACCAGTCTAGGCTGCGGTCCCACCGCCGTCAGGTGGCCGGGAGGCGAGGAACGGCGCAGTTCACAGCGGGACAGCCGCCAGGACGGTAGCGTCGGAGCCATGCGCGCAATCACGGTTGTTCAGCCCGGCGGCCCCGAGTCCCTGGTTCTGGCAGATGTCCCCGACCCGGTGCCCGGACCCGGCGAGGTCCTGGTCGACGTGGCCGCCTCCGCGGTCAACCGGGCCGACGTCCTGCAGCGGCAGGGGTTCTACAACCCGCCGCCCGGGGCCTCGCCCCACCCCGGCCTGGAATGCTCCGGCCGGATCGCCGCGATCGGGACCGGGGTCTCCGGCTGGGCCGTCGGCGACGAGGTCTGCGCCCTGCTGTCCGGCGGCGGCTACGCCGAGCAGGTGGCCGTCCCGGCCGGGCAACTGCTGCCGGTGCCCAAGGGGATGGACCTGCTGACGGCAGCGGCCCTGCCCGAGGTCACCGCGACGGTCTGGTCCAACGTCTTCCAGGTCGCGCACCTGCGTCCGGCGGAGATCCTGCTGGTCCACGGCGGCTCCAGCGGCATCGGCACGATGGCGATCCAGCTCGGCAAGGCCATCGGCGCCAAGGTCGCGGTCACCGCCGGCAGCGTCGAGAAGCTCGAAGCCTGCCGCGCCCTCGGCGCCGACATCCTGATCAACTACCGCGAGCAGGACTTCGTCGAGGAGCTGCGCGAGACCACCGCCGGCCACGGCGCCGACGTCATCCTCGACGTCATGGGCGCCAAGTACCTGGACCGCAACCTCGACGCCCTCGCCCTCAACGGCCGCCTGGTCGTCATCGGCATGCAGGGCGGCATCCAGGCCGAACTCAACCTCGGCAAGCTCATGGCCAAGCGCGCCGCCATCGCCGCCACCAGCCTCCGCGCCCGCCCGCTCGACGAGAAGGCCGCCATCGTCGCCTCCGTCCGCGAACACGTCTGGCCCCTGATCGACGCCGGCACCGTCAAACCCGTCGTCGACCGCGTCCTCCCCCTCGCCGACGCCGCCGAGGCCCACCGGCTGATGGAGTCCAGCACCCACATCGGCAAGATCCTGCTCCAGGTCTGAGTGCTGTCGCGACCCCGGCCCGGAGCGCGGGTCAGGACCTGGCCTGCGGTTCGAAGGTGATCCGGGCCTCCGGGGCGAGGCCGAGGTCGGCGCCGGTCAGCGGGGTCGGGGTGGCGATCAGGATGTTGTAGTGGTTGGGGAAGTGGCAGGCGTCGAAGCCGAGCACGGTGCCGATGGCGTGGTCGCCGATGCGGACGGTGTCGCCGCGGTCGATCACGCCTGCCCGCTCCAGTTCCACGAAGCCGAGGAAGCCGACGCGGTCGATCCGGGCGCCGGCCGAGGCGTCGGCACGGTCGGTGGTCACCAGCTCGTGCACCTCGCCCACGCGGACGCAGCGGCTGGCGTACGGCTCCAGGGACATGCCCCGGTCCTCGCGCCGGTGCAGCAGCACCTTGACGAGCGAGCCGTGGACGGTGCGCTTGGACCCGTTCTCGCGGTCGGCGGCGGCGATGGTGGAGGTCGGTGTCGTGGTCATCGGGAGACCGCCGGTTCGTGGCGGTAGGCGGCCTCGACCAGTTCCAGGGCGGGCAGGCCGCCGTCGGGCGCGCGGGTGGCGGCCGGCTCGGTCAGCAGCGCGGTGAAGTCGTCGAGGATGCCCGCGTACTCGTGCCGCAGGGACTCCTTGAAGCCCTGGTAGCCGGCCAGCAGGTCGGCGCGGAGCACCGTTCCGTCGGTCAACGTCGCTTCCACGTCCTTGAGTTCGCCGTCGTAGGACCAGTCGAGCTCCACCTGGGCCGGCACCCCGGCGGTGGAGGACAGGGCGACGGAGGCGCGGCGGTCGGCACCGGTCGCGTCCCGCTCGATCCGGGCGGCGGTGACCCTGGTCTCGCCGAGCAGCAGCCGCACCAGGTCGAAGGCGTTCGGGCCGTTGTCGGCCACGCAGCCGCCGCCGCAGCGGGTCGGATCCAGGTACCAGCGGTCGCGGCCGACGTGCTCCTCGATCCGTTCGAAGTAGCGGACCGTCAGCGAGGCCACCGGGGCCCGGTCGGGCAGGAGTTCGGCGAGCGCCCGGACATGGGAGTTGTACCGCCGGTGGAAGGCGGTGAGCAGCGGTGTCCCCGAGGTGTCGGCGAGCCGGGTGAGCCGGCGCGCGTCGGCGGTGGTGATCGCCAGCGGCTTCTCCACGCACAGCGCCCGGCCCGCGGCCAGGACGTCGTGGCCGATCCCCGCGTGGGCGTCGTTGGGCACGGTGACGATGACGCCGTCCGGGCGCTCCCGGGCCAGCAGCTCGCGGTGGTCCCGGTAGCAGGGCACCCGGCCGCGCCAGGGCGCCAGGTTGGCCTCGTCCAGATCGCAGACGGCGGCCAGCCGGGCGGTCGGCGCGGCCTCGATCGCGGCGAGGTAGAAGCGGGAGATCACGCCGAGCCCGACGACGGCGAAGGAGCGGGGGCTCATCGGCACACCTCGGCATCGGTGGTGGTGGGTGGCAGGCGGAGGCCGTGCGCCTCGGCCAGCACGGCGAGTTCCTGGTAGCGGGCCGGGTCCAGCAGAACCCCGTCCCGCAGCTGGCCCCGGGTGCGTTCGCCCTCCGCCCAGCCGGGGTAGACCACGGGCCGGGCCGGGTCGACCGGCGGGCAGGCCAGCAGGCTGCCGAAGAGGCCGCCGCTGTCCTCGGCGAAGCCCTGCGCGGGGCGCAGCAGGTCCGGAGCGATCGCGGCCACCAGGTAGCCGATGTCGTCGTCCCGCCCGGAGGGTCCGCCGTCCCCGTCCAGCGCCTCCGGCGCGGGCCCGAGCCCGGCACCGCCGACCAGCGCGCTCAGCACCTCGACGACCAGGGCCAGGCCGTAGCCCTTGTAGGCGCCGGTGGCCGGGTCCCCGCCGAGCCAGCGCAGGTGCGACTCGCCCCGGTCGAAGGAGGCCGGATCGGTGACCGGGCGGCCCGCGTCGTCGGCCAGCCAGCCGCTCGGAACCGGCTCCCCGGCGCGGGCGGCCGCGCGGATCCGGCCGGTGGGCACCACCGTGGTGCTCATGTCCAGCACGAAGGGGTAGTACGGCCCGGCCGGGGCCGCCACGCTGAGCGGGTTGGTGCCGAGCATCGCGACCCGGCCGCCCGGGGGGCGGGCGATCCGCTGCTGACCGCAGTTGGAGGCGACGACACCGACCATGCCGCTGCTCACCGCCCGCAGCGCGTGGTACCCGGCACAGCCCAGGTGGGTGCCGCCGCGCACGGAGACCAGGCCGATCCCGTGCTGTCCGGCCCGCTCGACGGCCAGGTCCATGGCCGCGCCGGCGGCCCACAGCCCCAGTGCCCTGCGGGCGTCGAGCAGGACGGCCGCGCCGCGGTCGGCGAGGACCTCGGGCTCGGCCGCCGGGTCGACCCGCCCCTCCTCGAACAAGGGCAGGTAGAGCCGGGTGAGGTTGGCCAGGCCGTGCGAGCTCATCCCGGTGAGGTCGCCGTAGCAGAGGGCCTCGGCGGCGGCCAGGGCCCGCTCGGGCCGCAGACCGCGCAGCACCAGCAGGTCGCTGACAAAGCCGACGAGGTCCTCGTGGCGGACGCGGATGTCGACCGGCGGACCCGCCTGGGGCGGCAGGGACGGCGGACTCAGTTGCGGACTGGTGGGCGGCACGGGGTGCTCCCCTCCTCCTGGATCGGCGCGGACGGGCTGGGCAGATGGGTGTAGCGGTCGCGAAAGGCGGCGAGGAGGCGCGGCACGGCGGCCGCGAACGCCTCCAGCTCGGCGAGGTCGGCGAACTCGCCCTGGGCGTGGGCGTGGTTGGCGTCCAGACTGCCGGGGCCGAGGACGACGGTGTGGGTGTCGGGGACCCCGGCGAGCCAGATGGCGTCGCAGGTGAAGGCCGGCTCGTCGGCGGGCCAGGCGGGGACGGCGGCCGCCGCCAGCAGCGAACTCCCCCAGGCCGAGCCGGAGTCGAGGGCCGGCAGCCCGCGCTTGAGCCAGTCGAGCCGGGTGACCAGCGCGGCGTCGGCGGCGGTGCGGGCAAACCGGCGGCTGCCCGCGAAGCGGTCGGCGAAGGCGCGCAGCCCGCTGTCGAACGCCTCGAAGAGAAGGCGTTCCAGTCGGTCCGCGGTCGCCCGCGAGTCGTAGGAGAGATTGATCAGCAGCTCGCCGGTGCCGTAGACGCGATTGTGCAGCGGGCCGGTGTGCAGGCCGGCCAGGCAGAGCTGGCCTGCGGCCGGGTCCAGCTCCGGATCCAGTACGGCGGCCAGGTGCTGGGCGAGGAAGCCGAGCAGCACCCCGGCGTTGTGGCCGGCCTCTGGGCGGTCGTCGACGGCGTCCTCGCCGCAGACCCGCAGTCGCGCGGTCATCGACGCGGTGCTGCGGGCCAGGGCGCGGCCACCGGTGGGTTCGCAGAAGACATTGAGTCGGCCGTAGTAGCCGGCCTCGACCAGTGGCCGGGTGCCGATGGTGCCGAGCGCCCCGCCCTCCTCGCCGGACACCGCCTGGATCAGGATCCGGGTGTCGCCGGGCAGCTGCGGCTGTCCGACGAGGGCGGCACGCAGTCCGGCGAGCAGGGCGACGGCCGGTCCCTTGGCGTCGACGGCCCCGCGACCACGGAAGCGGCTGCCGTCGAACGAGACCGGCTCGACCCCGGCGACGGTGTCCAGATGGACGTTGAACATCACCGTGCGGGAGCGGGGTGCGCCGTCCGACCCGAGGCTCAGCACCAGACTGGGCTGATCGGTCAGGAAATCCGGTTGGGCCAGTACTGCCTGACGCACCGACAGCGGGACGTCGGCGCGGTCGGCGCACTCGGGCGCGGCGGAAGCGTGGTGCACGACGCGGAAGCCGAGCTCGGCGGCGGCCGCGGCGTAGCTGCGCTGGGCCTGCCAGAGGGCGGGGCGCGGCCCGTCGGCACCGGTCTCCAGCGGTCCGGCGGTGGGCAGTCGCAGCAGCTCCAGCAGCAGCGCCCGGTCCGCGGCGGTGAGCAGGCTCATCGCGCGGCCTCGGATCCGCAGGTGGCCCGGAGGCCGGGCAGGACGTCGCGGTCCAGCAGTCGGTGCAGGGAGCGGCCGCACTCGTCGAAGGCCGCGCGGCAGACCTCGGGCTCGGCCCGGTGGTCCTCGTGCGGGCGCACCGCGACATGCGGCTCGATGGAGAGCGCGCCCCGGTAGCCGTGGGCGAGCAGCAGCCGCACCGAGTCCGCCACCCGCAGCTCACCGGCGCCCGGCGGCAGGTAGACCGGGGCGGCGCCGAGCGCGGCGTCCTTGATGTGGACGTGGTGGATGTGCTGCGCGTACGGCAGCAGCTGCCGCAGCATTTCGTGCCCGTCGTAGCCGTGGGCAGGGCCGTTGCCGGTGTCGAAGAGCAGCCCGAAGGCGGTGTCGCCGGCCGCCTCCAGCAGCCGCAGGGCCCGGGCGGCGTCGGCCCCGGCCCAGCCCGAGCAGTTCTCGTGCAGCAGCATCAGCCCGGCGTCGGCGGCGCGTTCGGCCAGGGCGGTGATCCGGCGGATCGCCTCCCGCTCCCAGGCCGCCTCGTCCAGGCCGCCGGCGGGGTAGGACATCACCCGGACCAGCCGGGTGCCGAGGACGGCGCAGCGGCGGGCCAGCACCTCCAACTCGCGCAGGTCCTCGGCGAAGTCCCCGGTGGCCGGTCGGGACCAGCCGCCGATCCGGGCGTCCACGGCGACCACGCCGACCCCCGCGTCGGCCAGTCGGCCGGCCGTCCGCTCGAAGGCCGGTACGGACAGTTCGGCCGTCGCGATGCCGTCCACCGTGCGCAGTTCCAGGCTGTTCCAGCCCAGTGCGGTGACGGCCTCGATCTGCCCGTCGATGCCGAGCGCGGCCTCGTCCCCGATGCCGGTACAGGTCACGGCGGGTTCGAGTAGGTCAAGGGGCATGTGAGAGCTCCCGTTCGGGGCGATCGGAGGTCACTGGCGGTCGGCGGTCGGCGGCGCCGAACTGCTTCGCCCGGCTCAGCAGTTCCACGACCCGGAACTGCCGTTCGAGGTCGGCCCGGAAGGCGGGCTCGGCCGCGAATCCGGCGGCGAACCCGGCGTAGCTGCGCAGCATGAACGCGGTGAGGGCATCGTCGGCGAAGACCTCAGCGGCGGCCTGCGGCCCGCGCTGCGCTGTCGTGAACCGCAGTTGGGCGTACTCGTCGTCGGCGCTGCCGGGGTAGTGGCCGACGGCGGTGCCCCGTTCGAAGCGCAGGGTGATCCGGCGTTCCCGCACCGGCGAGGTGAGGTCGGAGTGGATCTCGCTGCGCACGCCGCTGTGGTGGCGCAGCGTCAGCCGAGCGCTGCCGAGCCTGGGCAGCAGCGTCGGTCCGAGCGCCAGGTCCGTCGTGCGACCGTCGGTCACCTCGGCGTCCCCGGCGAGCTGGAGCAGGACGCCGAGGGCGTGCGGCACCTCGATGTCGAACGCGGTGGGATGGCCGTCGGTCATCAGCGAGCGCTGGAAGCGCGGCTTGTACTGGATCACGTCGATGCTGTGCAGCGGACCCGGGCCGGTCTTCGGCGCGCCGGTCACCAGTTGGACCAGCCGGTCGGTGAGGGCGCTCGCCGACCACGGTGCCACCACCGCGACCTCGGCGCCGGAGGTCTCGAAGAGCCCAGCCAGGGTGCGGAGTTGCGCGAGGTCGACGGCCAGCGGCTTCTCCAGGACCAGTCGGCGGTAGCCGAGGTCGAGCAGTCGGCCGACGATGTCGACCCGGGCGACGGGCGGAGTGCAGACATGCACCACGGTCCGGTCCGGCGGCGGCAACTGCGCGACCTGCCGCAGCGAGTCCGCCACCCGCAGCTCCGGCCCCGCACCGGAGGCCCCGGTACGCCCGGCTCCCGCGTTGCCGGCTCCCGCGCGGCCGGCTCCCGGCGGACGGGGGTCGACGCCGACCAGCGGGCCCGGCGCGAACAGCTGCGGCTGCGCCCGCCGGGCCCGCAGCAGCACCGGAACATGCAGTCCGGCTCCCGCACGGCCGAGACCGACCACGAGCGTGTGGAACATCGCCTGGAGCAGCCTTCCTTAGGAGTGTTGCGGCGCGGGCCAGCCTGTGGGCAGCGACGGACATAAGTCAAAGTTTGTCCACGTATGTCTCTCCAAAAGGGTGAATCAGCTGCAAAATCCGCCTCTTTGGACATTCTTCCCGGCAGCAGCTGGGTAGCCTCGGGCCGTTCGTCGACGGACTGCCGCGAGGCAGCCGGGAGTCAGCCGCACGTCTCCGGGAGGCAGCCATCACCACCGTGACGTCACCGGTTCCGTTCTTCTCACAGGCCGCGACCTTCGCGGCGCTGCGGTCGAGGATCGACCAGGAGCTCACCGAGGTTCTCGACGACGGCAAGTTCTCCCACGGCGCCAAGGTCGCCCAGTTGGAGCGGGCACTGGCCGACTACACCGGCGCCCGGCACGTGATCGGCGTCAACAGCGGCACGGACGCGCTGGTCCTGCTGCTGCAGGCGGCCGGGCTGCGGCCGGGGGACGAGGTGCTCGTCCCCGCGTTCAGCTTCGTCGCCTCGGCCTCGGCCGTGGCGCTGGCCGGCGGACGGCCGGTCTTCGCCGACATCGACCCGGTGAGCTACGGCCTGGACCCGGTCTCGGCCGAGCGGGCGCTCACCCCGCGCTGCCGCTTCCTGATGCCGGTCCACCTGTTCTGCCAACTCGCCGACATGCCGCGCCTCTCGGCCCTGGCCGAGCTGCACGGACTGCGACTGGTGGAGGACAGCGCCGAGGCGATCGGGATGCGCCAGAACGGTGTGCACGCCGGGCTGCTCGGGGCAGGCGGGGTGCTCTCCTTCTTCCCCACCAAGACCCTCGGCGCGATCGGCGACGCCGGCGCGATCCTGACCGACGACGACGCCATCGCCGCCACCGCCGACGCACTGCGCCACCACGGCCGCCCGGGGCGGACCATCGGCGACTTCCGCACCATCAACACCAGCAGCCAACTGCCCGGCTACAACAGCAAGATGGACGACATCCAGGCAGCGGTGCTGCTGGCCAAGCTGGACCGGCTGGACGCCGACATCGCCCGGCGGGCCGCGCTGGCGGCGGCCTACGACGAGCGGCTGGCGGGCGTCCCCGGGGTGCTCCGACTGCCGACGGTGGTCGACCGGGGGGCCAGGGCGGACCCGGTCTTCTACGTCTACCTGATCGAGGTCGAGCGGCGGGACGAACTGGTCGCCCACCTCACCCGGCACGGCGTGGAGACCGAGACCTACTACCCGGTCCCGCTGCACCTCCAGCCCTGCTTCGCCGAACTTGGGTACCGGCCAGGGGACTTCCCGCAGGCCGAGGCCGCCTGCGGGCGCACGGTCGCGCTGCCGCTCTACCCGGACCTGCCGCTCGACGCGGTCGACGCGGTCTGTGACCGCATCCGCAGCTTCTTCACCGGAACCAGAGCCCGCCCGTGACCGCGCCCCCAGCCACTGCCGAACTGCCGTTCTTCCCGCCCGACCTGTTCGAGGGCGACCGGGAGCACCTGCTGCGCATCGTGCACGAGGTCGCCGTCGACCCAGCCCAGAAGTTCATCCTCGGTCCGCACACCGCCCGGCTCGAGGCCGTCCTGCGCGAGCAGCTCGGCGCGGCCGACGTGGTGGCCTGCGGCAGCGGCACCTCCGGGCTGACCCTGGTGCTGGCCGCGCTGGGCGTCGGTGCGGGCGACGAGGTGGTGGTGCCCGCGTTCGGCTGCGCACCGCTGGCGAGCACCGTCGTCGCGCTGGGGGCGGTGCCGGTCTTCGCGGACGTGGACCCGTGGACGATGGTCGTCGACCCGGACGCCATGGAACGCCGGATCACCTCCCGCACCCGGGCGCTGATGCCCGCCCACATGTTCTCGGTGATGGCGGACCTGCCGCGGATCACCGCGCTGGCCGAGCAGTACCGGCTGCGTCTGGTCGAGGACTCGGCGGTGGCGCAGGGCGGTGTGCTGGGCGGCGTGCCGGCCGGTCTCGCGGGCGAGGCCGGGGTGTACTCGTTCGTGCAGGTCAAGACGTTCGGCATGGCCGGCGAGGGTGGCGTCGTGGTCACCCGCGACGCCGAAGTCGGGCGGACGGTACGGATGCTGCGCAACCACGGCCAGGACGGGCGCACCCGCTTCCTGCACCACCGGATCGGCTGGAACAGCCGCTTCGACGAGGTGATGGCCGCCTTCCAGCTGCACCGGCTGCCGGGACTGGCGGCCCGGTTGGAGCGCCGCGCCCGGATCGCCGAGCGCTACACCGACGCCTTCGCCGAGCTGGCCGAACACGGAGTGCTGGCCCCTCCGGCGGGGCGCGAGGGACGCTGCTACTACGTGTACACGCTGCTGGCCGAGCGGCGTGACGCGCTCCAGGCGCACCTGGCCGAGCTGGGGATCGGGTCCCATGCCTACTACCCGCTGCCGCTGCCCAGGCAGCCCGCATTCGCCCGGTACGCGGCGGCGGGCGACGACTGGCCGGCCGCGCAGCGGGCGGCCGAGCGGGCACTCTCCATCCCGATCTACCCGCACCTCACGGACGCGGACGTGGAGCGCATCGTCGACGCGGTACGGAGGTTCGCGACCGCCTGAGCGCCCGGCCACCCCGGCCACCCCGCCCGCCACACACCACCGGACGACGCCTTCGCCGCGCGCCCGGCCGGTGGCATTGAACCGCAGCGGCGCCGTGCGTCCGGCGGGTGCTTCGGCCGGAATGGGTGCAATCAGGTGAATTCGCCTCGGCCTTGAGAGCGGCCCGTAACCTTCGCGGCCGCGGCACATGACCCTGGCAATGCCCGCCAGCACTGGGATCCAACAGTCCTTCGAGTGCGATGGAACGGGTCGTGGAACCCGACACGGGCAGTGACGAGTTGTGACAGTTTGTGTGCAGAATGTGATCACCTGCAAGCGCATTCGGGCATCGGGCCCGAATCTTCCCTGGAGGAACAATGCACCGAGTAGTCAAGGCGAAGCGCTCACTGGCGGTCGCCGTCGCAGTCGTCGCCATCGCCGCCGGCGTGCCCGCCATGGCCGGCGCTTCCAGCGCGGAGACCCGGGACCTCCCGCCGTCGCTGACGATCAACTTCAATGGCAACAACGACGAGGCCGCCACGGCCAGCGCCGTCGGCGTCGGCTTCGGCGGCAAGGCGACGGCCAAGGACGCGGCCGGCAACGAGGTCGGCACCGTCTACGACTCCTGCGACAAGGACGCCATCAACGCCAACTCGGTCGAGGCGTTCTGCCACGCCGACATCGTCTTCAACGGCGGTGACCAGGTCGCGTTCTCGGTCGTCTTCCCGATCCAGAACCCGCTGACCGCCCACTACCCGGACGAGTTCGACGGGGTCATCACCGGTGGCACCGGCAACTTCAAGGGCATCACCGGCTCGGTCCACTTCACCAACACCTCGCTCGCCGTCTACAACGTGGACTGGCGCATCTGAGTCGGCACCGCCGCTGAACAGGGAGCCGCCGGACGTCCGGTGGCTCCCACCAGTTGACCGACCACCACGTGGAGCCGATCGTGAACCTCGCAACCGGTGGCGCGGCCCTCGCCGCCCCGGCCCTCCCGGACCACGCCGGAGTCCCGGACCCCGGCTACGCCTTCGACAACCACAGCCCGCACGCCCAGGAGCAGCACCGCTGCCTGGCCGCGGCGTACGACGGGATCACCACCGCGCGGCTCGCGGGCACCGGGGTCGCGGCCGGCTGGCACTGCCTGGAGATCGGCGCGGGCGGCGGCAGCATCGCAAGTTGGCTGGCCGAACGGACCGCCCCGGGTGGGCGGGTGCTGGCGACCGACCTCAAGCCGGAGCTGATCCCGCCCCGGCCGGGGCTGGAGGTGCTGCGGCACGACATCGTCCACGACCCGCTGCCGGAAGCCGGGTTCGACCTGGTCCACGCCCGGCTGGTGCTGACCCACATCCCGGAGCGCGACGCCGTGCTGCAGCAGCTGTGGTCGGCGCTCCGGCCCGGCGGCTGGCTGCAGTTGGAGGAGTTCGACGTCGAATACGCCCCGGTGCTGCTCGCCCCCGACCAGCGGGCCCGCGAGGCCTACCAGCTGTTCCAGGCGACCAAGGTGCGCGCCCTGCGCGCGGCCGGCGCGGAGCCGGCCTGGGGCCGGTCCTGCGCCGAGGCGATGCGGGCGGCCGGCTTCGTCGAGGTCGACCCGGCGCCGTACCTGGTGCCCTGGGACGCCGGCTCCCCCGGCCTGCAGCTCCAACTGCACCACACGGACCACCTGCGGGAGGCCCTGCTGGTCCAGGGCATGACGGCGGAACAGCTGGCCGAGGCACGCGCGGTGATGCGCCACCCCGGCTTCCGCGCGGCGTCCTGCGTGCTCTACTCCGTGCAGGGACGGAAACCCGAGTGAGGCAGGGCAGCTACGCCGAACCCGCCGGAGCCGTGCTCCGGCCGACGGCGGGACCCGAGCGGGCGGCTGCCCTCGCGGCCCGGCACCTCACCGCACTGGGCTGCCGCACCACCTGGATGCCGGACGGGGGTCTGGCGCTGCGGGCCGGGCGGCACCTCGCCGAGTGCACCGTGGACTGGGCCGGTCCGGTGGACCTGCCGCTGGCCGACGAGTACGACGTCCAGGCCGCCTGCGGCCTGATGCATGTGCACGGCCGCCGCTTCGGCGGACCCACCCCGCTCGGCGTCGACTTCGCCAGCGCGACCGCCGGCGTCCTGGCGGCGCTGGGCGCCTCGGCCGCGCTGTGGGCCTGCGCCCGGGACGGCCGCCCGCGCCGGGTCGGCACCTCGGTGGCGGCAGCGGCACTGCTCGCCGTCGGCCAGTATCTGGCGGCGGCGACTGCCGACGAGGCCGGGGCGGCGGAGCAATGGGTGCCCGGCGGCCCGCCGTTCACCGCGGCCGACGGCCTCCGCTTCGAGCTGGAGTCGCTGGCGGCGGAGGGCTGGCTGGCCTTCTGGACCGGTCTCGGCGTCGAGCGGGCCGAGGCCGGCCGTGGCTGGCGTGCCTTCCAGCAGCGCTACGCCACCGCGACCTGCGCGCTCCCGGCCGCCCTGGACCGCGCGGCCGGCGAGCGCGGCTTCGGCGAGCTGGCCGGGCTGGCGGAGCGGGTCGGGGTGGACCTGACGCCGGTCCTGGCGCAGCCGCCGGACAGGGCACCCGGGCTGCTCTGGCGGATCGCAGAGATCGGTGCCGCCGCCGTCGACCGCGGCGTCATCGAGCGCGCCGCCGCCGAGCGCACCGCCGGTCCGCTGGCCGGACTGGTCGTGGTCGAGGTGGCCCGGCGGGTCCAGGGGCCGCTGGCGGCACACCTGTTGCGCCTGCTCGGCGCGCGGGTGGTCCGGATCGAACCGCCGGGCGGCGATCCGCTGCGCGGCGTGCCGCCGATGGCGGGCGACTGCTCGGCGCGCTTCCACGCGCTCAACCACGGCAAGGAGCGGGTCGAGGCGGACCTCGGCACCGCGGCCGGCCGCTCCGCGGTGCGGGAGTTGGCCGCCGGCGCGGACGTCTTCCTGCACAGTCTGGCGCCGGGCAGCGACGAACGCTTCGGCCTGGACGCCGCCCGGCTGACCGCCGCCCGGCCCGGCCTGGTCTACGCCCGGGCCTCGGGCTGGGGCGCGGAGCGCGGCGAACGCCCGCCGGTGGGCACCGACTACCCGGTCCAGGCCTACTCCGGCCTCGCCGCCCTGGTCACTCCGCCCGGCCGACCGCCCACGCCCTCGCTGCTGACGCTGACCGACGTGCTGGGCGGGGCGGTCTGTGCCGAGGGGGTGCTCGGCGGGCTGCTGGGCGTGCTCCGCACCGGCCACGGCCGAAGGGTGGACAGCTCGCTGCTCTCCGCCGCCCGGCTGCTGTGCCGCCCCGAACTGCGCTCCCGACCGAGGACGCAGGTACCGGAGGCGACGGTCTGCACCGACCTGGCCCTGCTGGCCGACGACCCCTGCTTCGCCGCCGCGCTGTGGCGCGACCGGTGCGTACTGGTGTGCAGCCCCTGGGAGTTCGGATGACCGACGGCAGCTGGGAGTCGGGGAACGGGCTGGTGCTGCGCGATCTGGTGCCGGGACGGCTGCGGCGCCAGTGGGCCGACCGGGGGGACTGCCCCGGCCTCGGCCTCTACCAGGCCTTTCACGCGCATGTGCGCTGGCGCCCCGACCGGATCGCGGTGCAGGACCCCGAGGCGGCCCTGAGCTTCCGCGAACTCGACGACCGGGTACGGGAGCTGGCCGGGGTGCTGCGAGCGCGCGGCATCGGGCCCGGTGACATCGTCGGCGTCCGGCTGCCCGACAGCCGGCATGCGCCGACCGCGGACCTGGCCGTCGCCGCGCTGGGGGCGGTGGCGCTGCCCTGGCCCACCGGTCACGGCCGGCGGGAGGGCCGGGCGCTGCTGGCCGGCTCCCGCGCGGTCGCGCTGATCACCGACCGGGTGGTCGACGAGGCCGATGAATCCCCCTATCTGAGGCATCTGCTGACCTGGGATCAGCTCAGTTCGGCCGGAGCCCGGCGGGCCCCGGCCGACTTCCGGCCGGCCGTGGTCGACCCGGAGACACCGGCCCGGATCCTGGTCTCCTCCGGTTCGGAGGCAGCACCGACGATGGTCGCCTACTCCCACAACGCCGTGGTCGGCGGCCGGGGCGCGTATGTGGAGGCCGTGCTGCGCGTGGGGAGCGCCGATCGCGCCGCGCAATCGGCCGACGCCCCGCGGGTCCTGGTCATGGTGCCGCTGGCCTCGTCCTTCGGCTCACTGGGTGTGGTGGCGCTGGCCCGCTGCGGCGCGACGCTGCAACTGCCCGGCCGCTTCGAGGCGGCGTCGGCGCTGCGGGCCGTCACCGAGCTGCGGCCGACGCACCTGGTCGGGGTGCCGACCATGCTGCGGCGGATGGCCGACCACCCGCCCGTCCCTGGTGAGGACCTCTCCTCGCTGCGGGCCGTGGTCTCCAGCGGCGCGCAGCTCGACCCGGCCGTGCTGTCCGCCGCGCTGGCCAGGTTCCGGCGTCCGCTGGTCAACGTCTACGGGTCGAGCGACGGCGTCAACTGCCGGACCGTCTGGACCTCACCCGGCGGCGACGTGCGCCGGGTCGGGCGGCCCGACCCCCGGGTCACCGACATCCGCATCTGCGCGGCGGACGGCGAACCGCTGCCCCCGGGCGAGAGCGGTGAGATCCAGGCGCTCGGCCCGATGAGCCCGCTCTGCTACGTCGGCGCCCCGGCAGCCGACCGGCGCCACCGGGCCGCCGACGGCTGGGTGCGCACCGGCGACCGGGGCGTGCTCGGCGCGGACGGCGTGCTGCTGGTCCTGGACCGGATCAAACACGTGGTGATCAGGGGCGGTTGGACGATCAGCCCGGCCGAGGTCGAGGCGCTGCTGCACACCCACCCGGCCGTCGCCGAGGCGGCCTGCGTGGCCGTGCCCGACGCCGACCTGGGCGAACGGCTGTGCGCCTGCCTGGTCCAGCGCCCGCACACCCCCGCGCTCAGCGTCGCGCAGCTCGGCGCGTACCTGGCCGAGGAGCACGGGCTGGCGCCGCGCAAGCTGCCCGAGTTCGTGCTCCAACTGGACTCCTTCCCGCTCGGTCCCACCGGGAAGGTCTGCCGGAAGTCGCTGGCCGCGACCGCGCAGGCCCGGTTCGGGCCGCCCTGACGCCGATCCCCGTCCCCGGCTCCCCCGGCTCGCCCGCACGAGCCTGCTCACGACACCGACAAGAGGACCCATGCCTTCCCTCGACCCCGTACCGGCGCTGGACCTGTCCCAGTCAACGGCGCCCGCCCAGCCGCCGACCGCGCCGTCCCCGACCGCGCAGCCGCCGACGGCCACCGCCACCGACGCGGCGCCGCCGATCGGCGCCGGCAGCTGGCGTGCCTACGCCCGGCTGGCGAAGCTCGACATCCTCGACTACTACCTGAGCATCCCGCTGGTCGCCGCGATGCTGCTGCCGCTGGGGCAGACCTCGGCCTGGCGGGCCGCCGCCGTGCTCGCCCTCTACCTGCTGGGTGAGCTGACGATGGTGGCCGGCATGGTCGCCTTCGACGACGTGACCGGCTACCGCGACGGCAGTGACCGGGCCAACTACGGCCCGGACGCGCCCGCCCGTCGGCTGGCCCGGAAGCCGCTGGTGGCCGGCACGCTCACCGAGCGGCAGGCGATCCGCTTCGGCTGGCTCGCCGTCGCGGCCTGCGCGCTCTTCTGGTCGGCCGCCATCGCCGTCGCCCCGCTCCGGCCCTGGTGGGCGCTGCTCGGGATCGCGGCCCTCGTGGGGCTGGGCTTCCAGTACACCTGGTGGCTCAAGCTCAGCTACCACGGCCTGCAGGAGCTCTTCATGGCCGCGCTGGGCTGGGCGTTCGTGCTGCCGGCCTACGGCCTGCTGGCCGGTCGCCCGACCGGCTTCGTGCTGGTGCAGACCCTGGTCTTCGGTCTCGGCCCGCTGCTGTTCGGGGTGTACTCGAACATCAACGACGCGGCCGGGGACCGGGCGGTCGGCCGGCTGACCGTCGCCGCCGTCGCCGGTCCGCTCGGCAACGCCTGCTTCATCGCGGCGGTCTCCAGCCTGGAGGCGGTGCTGGTGGTCGGTTCGGCGGTGGCCGGACTCGCGCCCTGGTGGTTCCCGCTGCTGATGTCCCCGGCGCTGGCGCTGCGCGCGGCCCAGTACGTCCAGGGGATCAGGGACGGCGACGTGCTCGGCGCACGCAGGCGCGGGATCACCGTCCACCGGCTCGCGGTGCTGCTGATGATCTCCGCCGACCTGCTGGCGGCGGTGCAGTCGTGAGGCCGCTCGACCCCGGGACGCTGTTCGACGCCCTCGCCGCCCGCCGCTCGCGCACCGTGGTGCAGTTGAGCCGGCCGCTGGACCTGGCGCCCGACGCCGGCACCTGCTGGGACGTGCGCGCCCTCGCCCGGCTGGTCCGGTCCAGCGCCGCCCGGCTGGCGGCGGCCGGGGTGCGCCCCGGCGACCACGTCGCCGTCGTCAAGCGCAACCACTGGGACTATGTGCTGCTGGCCTGCGCCGCGACCCGGATCGGCGCGGTGCCCGCGCTGCTCTCGGACCGGCTGCCGACCGCCGCGCTGGACGTGCTGCTGGCCCGGCTGGGGCCCGCAGTCCTGCTGACAGAGGGTCGGCTGCTGCGCGCGGCGGCGGAACAGGGCACCGACCTGGACCGCCATGCCGGACGCACCCTCGTGCTGGAGCCGGACCCCGACCCGGCGTCGGTCCCGGGCGCCACCGCCTTCGCCGAGCTGCCGGACGACGGCCCGTGCCCAGTGCTGCGCCGCCACGACGACGAGCCGCTGGTGGTGATCCACACCTCCGGGACCACCGGCGTCCCCAAGCTGGTGGTGCACTCCACCAACACCCTGATCCGGCGGCTGGCCGGGTTCGAGGCACACCGCTGGCCGGTGCTGACCGCGCGCGGCGACGACACCGTGGCCAGCGCCATCTCCTTCGCCCATGGGCGCGCGCTGGCCTGGACCGTCGGCACCCTCTGGCACCGCCCGCGCAAGCTGGTGATCGTCGACGACTGCGACCCGGCCGCCGCGCTGCCGGTGCTGCGCGCGCACCCGCCCACGGTGCTGGAGGCGCTGCCGTCCGGCTATGTCCGCTGGCAGCCCTCGGCCGACGGCCCGGACAGCCCGTTCCGCGAGGTACGGCTGTTCCTGAGCACCTTCGACGCGGTCCACCCGCCCACCGTGCGGACCCTGCTGGACGCGACCCGCCGCCGCCGTCCGGTCTGGGTGCAGGGCTGGGGGCAGAGCGAGACCGGTCCGCTCACCTTCCGTTTCTTCACCCGCCGCGCCCTGGCCGCCCGCGAGGACCGGCACCCCACCACCCGCAACCTCGGCCGCCCGGTGCCGGGCCGGGTCGCGCTGCGGGTGGTCGACCCGTTGACCTTCGCGCCGCTCCCGCGCGGCCGCACCGGGCTGGTGCTGGCCCGGACCCGGGCGCGCTGCCTCGGCTACCTCGGCGAGGCGGACCGGCTGCGGGAGAAGGTGCACGGCTCCTGGTTCAACACCGGGGACCTCGGCTCGCTCACCCCGAGCGGGGCACTGCTGCTGTTCGACCGCGAGGTCGACATGATCCCGGGCACCAGCTGTGTGGAGCTGGAGGACGTACTGCACGACCGGCTCGCCGAGGTCGAGGAGGTCGTGCTGCTCGGCGTGCCCGGCCGGGACCCGCTGCCGCTGCTGGTCACCACCGGCGGCACGCTGGACCACCGCCGCTGGGCGCACGCCGTGCACGACCTCCCGCCGCTGGACCGGCCGGTCCTGGTCGACCGCGACGCCATGCCGCGCACGGCCACCGGCAAGGTGCGCCGGCACGAACTGCGCCACCGCTACCTGCAGGGCGCGGCCGGCTTCGGCACCGGGCGGTGGACATGACCGACCTCGACGTGGCCGTGGTCGGCGCCGGGATCTCCGGTCTGGCCGCCGCCCACCTGCTGCAACGCGAGGGCCGCTCGGTGCAGGTCTTCGAATCGGCGGAACGGGTCGGCGGCCGGATGGCCTGTACCCGCCTCGACGGCTACCTGATCGACGAAGGCGCGGAGACCATCGCCGCCCGCGGCTACCAGGCCACCTGGCGGATGATCGGGGAGGTCGGCATCCCGGCCACCGGCATCCGGCCCATCGGCGGCGCGATCGCGGTCTGGCGGGACGGGCGGGCGCATGCCCACCTGGGCCACCCGCGGGGACTGCTGACCGGGGCCGGGATGTCCTGGCGCGGACGCCTCGGCTGGCTCCGCTTCACCACCGAACTCATGGCCCGACGGCGGGAGTTCGACGCCGACCGGCCGGAGTCCACGCCGCTGGGCCACCTCACCGTCACCGAGCACGGTCGGCGCTACCACCCGGACCTGCACGACTACCTGCTGCAACCGTTCGCGAGCCACGGCTTCGGCTACCGTCCCGAACGCTCGGCGCTGGCGCCGATCGTGGCCTCCATGCTCGCGGTCGGCGGGGTGGGCGCCCAGTGGCTGACGTACGACACCGGGATGGACACCCTGGCCCGCGCGCTGGCGCATCGGGTCCCGGTGCATCTGGGCCGAGCGGTCGCGGCGGTACGGACCGACCGGTCCGCGGCCGGCGGCGACGGGGCCCGACTGCATTTCGCCGACGGCAGCGAACTCACGGCACGTCAGCTCCTGCTGGCGGTCCCCGCGCCGCTCGCCCTCGCCCTGTACGAGGATGCGCCGCCGTCGGAGCAGCCCTTCCTGGCAGCCTGCAGCTTCACCCCGATGCTCAAGGTCGCCTGCCTGCTCGACCGGCCGCTGCCCAGCCCGACCCGCAGCCCCTCCTACGCGCTGTCGGTACCGGCCCGCGAGAGCAAGGTCCTGGCCGGGCTGATCCTCGACCACGTCAAGGCCCCGAGCCGCGCGCCGCAGGGTCGGGGCCTGGTCAGCCTCTTCGTCTCGCCCTGGACCAGCCCGGCGCTGCTGGACGCCCCCGACCAGGAGGTGGCCGCGACGATCACCGCCGAGGCCGAGCGCTACCTCCCCGGCCTGTCCGCCGCGACCCTGCGCACCCTCGTCCACCGGTTCCGGCACGGACTGCCCGAGGCCACGCCCGCCGCGCTGCGGCTCCGCGCCGACTTCGCCCGGCGACCCGTCTCCCGGATCGAGTACGCCGGCGACTGGACGCTGCTCCGGCCCAGCAGCGAGGGCGCGATCCGCTCGGCGGAGCTGGCCGCCCACCGGATCTGCGCCGCGCGGCGGACCGGCCGAACCAGACCAACCCCGACAAGCCGACCACACCCACCCCAGGAGTCATCATGTCCCGCACCATGATCGTCGCCGTGCTCGCCGCCACGGCGCTGCTCGGCGTCTCCGCGGCCCCCGCCCAGGCCGCCGGCGGCCAGATCGTCCTGTTCTCGACCGAGCTCCAACCGCTGAACGTCTACCAGAACCCGGTCGGCTGCCAGCAGTTGCCGCCGACTGCGCACGTCCTGGACAACCTCACCGACCAGCCGGTGATGGTCTACGCGGACCCCAAGTGCACCATCCCGGCCACCCTGCCGGTCAGCGGTCTGGGCGTGCTTCGCCCGGGCTACGGCAGCCATGTGACCGGCATCGGCAGCTTCGCCGTCCCGGCGGCCTCCTAGCCGGGGCCGTCGGTTCCATCCTGTCCAACGCATCCAGAGTGAATGAGAGAACTGCTGTGACCACGCAGGACATCCTCGACAGCCCGAGCCGGACCGTGATCCGCGACGCCTACGAGGAGCGGCTCGCGGCCTACTGGAACACCAAGCAGAACGACCCGGTCAACCTGCTGCTCGGCGAGATCGACGGCCTGTACCACCACCACTACGGGGTCGGCGACTACGATCCGGCGATCCTGGACGGCACCCCCGAGCAGCGGGAGCAGAACATCGTCCGGGAGCTGCACCGGCTGGAGAACGCCCAGGCCGAGCTGATCGCGCAGAGCCTCGCGGGCCTCGGCCCGCAGGACCGGGTGCTCGACGCCGGCTCGGGGCGCGGCGGCACCTCCTTCCTGCTCCACGACCGCTACGGCTGCCAGGTGGACGGCGCCAACATCTCCAAGTACCACCTGGAGTTCAGCCGCCGCGCCGCGCAGGAGCGCGGCTACCAGGACAAGGTGCGGTTCCACTTCCGGAACATGGTCGACACCGGCTTCGCCGACGCCTCCTTCCAGGGCGTGGTCACCAACGAGACCACGATGTACGTCGATCTCCCGGAGCTGTTCGGCGAGTTCGCGAGGGTCCTGGAGCCCGGCGGCCGCTATGCCTGCATCACCTGGTGCCGCAACGACCTGGTCGCCGACAGCAGCCCGGAGAGCGAGGAGATCGACCGCCACTACATCTCCCGGATGCACCGCCGCAGCACCTACTTCTCCGCGCTGGCCGAGACCGGTCTGGTGCCGGTCAGCGTGGTCGACCTCACCAGTGAGGCGATCCCCTACTGGGAGCTGCGCACCCACAGCAGCCACCGCACCGGGATCGAGCAGCCGTTCATCGACGCGTACCGGACCAACCGGATGAACTTCCTGCTGATCGTCGCCGAGAACATGGGCCCGCGGTAGCGGCAGCCGCGCCTCCGTCTCGGTCGCCGCCGGTTCCAGGCCGGCGGCGACGCCGTTGGCCGACCGAAATCGAATGGTATGCCGGATGTGCGGATGTTCATGCCTTATGCGAATGTTTCAGCAACAGGCCCGCCCGCCAACGGCCTACGCCGAACCGGAATGCGTACCCACCATGGCTGTTCCCCGCGTCCTCGTCCTCGTGCTCCTTCCCGTCGCCGCGCTGGCCGTCCCGACCCTGGTGGACGTGGCGGCCGTCGGCCCCGCCTTCGCCGCCGTCCCCGCGAAGCACGGCGGCGGCCGGGCCGCCGAGCACCGGGCCCCGCACGGGCTCCGCTCGCTCGACCGGGGAGCGCCCGACCGGGGAGCGCCAGGCCGGGGAGCACCCGGCCGTCGAGCCGCCGGCCGGGGAGCCGCCGACCATGGAGCCGCTGCCCGGGGCCTGGCGCCGGGCCGGTCGGCGCGGTTCAACCCCTATGCGGGACACGGTCTGACGATCGTGCTGCCGGACGGGCGCCACGTCCGCTTCATCGAGCCCGCCCCGCCCTCCCCGGCCGCACCGCCCGCGCCACCGGCCGGTTCGCCGCCGTCGACCGCTCCCACCGCCGCCGCCTCCGCCGCCCCCGGTCCCTCCGGACGGGGGACCGGCGCCGATCCGGGCGACGCCGTCTCCGAGAGCCGGACGGTGCTGCCGGTGCCGGTGATCCAGTCGCTGTTCCCGCCGCTGACCGGCGGGGCGGCCGGAGGGGCGACCGGCGGTGCGGCCGGAGGGGCGACCGGCGGGGCGACCGGCGGGTCCGGCGCCCCGGCCGCCGCCTCCGCCCCCGGCGCGCCGCCGGCCTCCGGCGCTCCCCCGAACGGCGGAACCGCGGCGGCGGACGGCACCCCGATCGGCCGGACCGGCGCGGGCACCCCCGCTGCGGGCGGCGCCGCGTCCGCCGCCGCCCCCGCATCCGCCACCGCCACCGCCACCGCCCGCCGACTGCCCTCCGACGCCGCCGCCGGAGCGCACGGAACGGCCGGGGACGCGGCGGCGCCCGCACCTGCCGTCGGCCCGATCGCGCCGGGCTGGCCGCCGATGCCCGCCGGACCGCCGCCGCTGGGCCCGCAGTCGCTCGCCCACCCGCAGCCGGTGGACCTGGTCCCGCCCCGCACCGCCGACGCCGACTACGGCGGGACGCTGCGGCACCGGCTCCTGCCACTGGGTCTGGGCCTGGCCCTGATCGGCGCCGGGGCCGCGCTCTTCGGCTGGAAGCTGCGGCGGCTCTAGCCGGGTACGCCAGTTCTACGAGGTCCAACCCTCAGCCGCCCCCGGGTGGGAGAGAATGGCAAGTATGAACACGCCGATGAACGCGCGGCCGGAAGACGGCCCCCAGGTCCTGATCGTCGGTCCCGACGGGATTCCCGTCGGCGGCCTGCCCCAGAGCGCGGCCGGGGGTGAGTCCCGGGAGCTCCCGATCACCGAGATGGTGGAGCAGCCGGCCAAGGTCATGCGGATCGGCAGCATGATCAAGCAGTTGCTGGAGGAGGTCCGCCAGGCCCCGCTGGACGAGGCCAGCCGGGTCCGGCTGAAGGAGATCCACGCCAGCTCGGTGAAGGAGTTGGAGGCCGGCCTGGCCCCGGAGCTGGTGGAGGAGCTGGAGCGGCTGTCGCTGCCGTTCACCGAGGAGGCCATTCCCAGCGAGGCCGAACTGCGGATCGCCCAGGCCCAGTTGGTGGGCTGGCTGGAGGGCCTGTTCCACGGTATCCAGACCGCGCTGTTCGCCCAGCAGATGGCCGCCCGCGCCCAGTTGGAGCAGATGCGCCGGGCCCTGCCCCCGGGCGCCCCCGGTTCGGAACCGGACGACGACGACAGCGGCCACGGCCATCTCCGCTCCGGCCCGTACCTGTAGGCAGCCTGAAAGGGACCCGAAAGGCACCTGTAGGAGAGTCAGCACCGGGTTGCGGTACGGATCCTTGTACGGATCCGGCGCGACGCGGGTCGGCTGCGCCCGCTAGCCTTACGTCTTGGTACGCGATGGGCGCCGATCGCTGGCATGCGCTTCCGCGCGCCGGGGGGAAGAGACACTGATGAGTGAGCAGGGCGGCGGGAGCGGGAGCGGTTCGACCCGGACGGTGGGCCACGGCCGGTACGCGCTGCGCGACCTGCTCGGACAGGGCGGGATGGCCACCGTCCACCTCGCCGACGACACCGTGCTCGACCGCCCGGTGGCGATCAAGACCATGCTCGGCGAGATGAGCCGGGAGCCCGCCTTCCGTGAGCGCTTCCGCCGCGAGGCGCAGGCCGTGGCGCGGCTGAACCACCCCAATATCGTGCAGGTGCACGACAGCGGCGAGGACCTGAACGAGGACGGGGTGCTCGTCCCCTTCATCGTGATGGAGTACGTCGAGGGCTCGACCCTGAGCTCGGTGCTGCGCAAGGACATGGCCGAGCAGGGCGCGATGCCCACCGACCGGGCGCTGCGGATCACCGGCGAGGTGCTGGCCGCGCTCGCGGTCTCGCACGAGCAGGGCCTGGTGCACCGCGACATCAAGCCGGCCAACGTCATGGTCACCCCGCGCGGGGTGGTCAAGGTGATGGACTTCGGCATCGCCCGCGCCATGCAGTCCGGCGTCACCTCGATGACGCAGACCGGCATGGTCGTCGGGACGCCGCAGTACCTCTCCCCCGAGCAGGCCCTGGGCAAGTCCGTGGACGCCCGCTCGGACCTCTACTCGGTCGGCTGCCTGCTGTTCGAACTGCTCACCGGGCGGCTGCCGTTCGAGTCCGAGTCGGCCCTGGGCATGGCGTACCAGCACGTCCAGGAGACGCCGCCGGCCCCGTCCAGCTTCAACGCGGCCGTGCCGCCCGGCGTGGACGCACTGGTCGCCCGCGCCCTGCGGAAGGACCCGGCGCACCGCTTCCCCGACGCAGATGCGATGCGGCTGGAGTGCGAGCGGGTCGCCGGCGGCGGGGCGCCCACGCCGCTGATCGTCTCCGAGGGCCCGCGGGTCGGCCCCGGGGTCGGCGGATCGGGCGCGAACGCGGTGTTCCCGCAGGCCCAGGGAATGCTGGGGACGCCGCCGCCCGGCCCCCAGCAGCAGTTCTACCAGGGACAGGGCCAGCAGCAGCCCTACCCCAACCCGGCCTATACCGGCCAGCAGCCCATGCCGCAGCCCATGCAGCAGCGGCCGCCGTACCAGCAGCCGATGCAGCAGCAGCGGCCCCCGGTGCAGACCCCGCCGCCGTACCCGCGCCAGGGCATGCCGCCGACCCCGCCGCCGTACGCCTCCCGGCCGGGGGTGCAGACGCCGCCCCCGTACGCCAACCGGCCCGGGGTGCAGACCCCGCCGCCCTACCGGCCCACCCCGGTGCCGCAGCAGCAGCGTCCGCCGATACGTCCGAACACCCCGCCGCCGATGGCGGTCCGACCGGCGCCGGTGCCGCCGCCGAACAACGGCCGGAGCTGCGGGATCGCCGCGATCGTCATCGGCGTGATCGTAGGCGTCCTGGTGCTGCTCGGTCTGGTCGCGGCCGTCGTGGCCAAGAACAACGCGGACAACCCCGACTCCAGCGGCCTCGGCCGCCCGGCCGCGGTGGCCACCGTCACCGGAACGGCCCAGAGCCCCGCGAGCTTCGCGGAGCCCCGCGCTCTGGACTGATCCGGCAGGGCGCAGCGGCGGCGGGGGTGGCCGGACGGCTTCCACGCACGTCTCCGGAAACCGGTAGCGTGCTCAGAAGGACCTGCGCGCGGGCCGCGCAGCATACACAGCGGGTGACCAACCCGGCGACACCGGGTGCACAGACGGATGACCGACGGCGGAGAGTAATGGCAGACAACGAGCACGCCGATGGCGCTGACGGCACGGAGCCGCAGCGCGACTCCGCCGCCCCCTTCAGTGGCGAGAACGACGAGAACGCGGTAACGGAGGGGACCCCCGTCCAGGACGGCCACCCGCAGACTCAGGTCGAGCAGCCGTCCGCCCAGCCCGCTTCCTCGTCCCAGGAAGGTCGGATCACCTCGACCAGCGGGCTGAGCGTCTTCGGCGAGGGCCGCTACCGGCTCACCCGCCGACTGGGCCGGGGCGGCATGGCCGAGGTCTTCGCCGCCCAGGACGTCCGGCTCGGCCGGACCGTCGCGGTCAAGGTGCTCCGCCCCGACCTGGCCGAGGACGCCATCGCCCGGCTGCGGTTCACCCGCGAGGCACACGCCGTCGCCTCGCTGAACCACCACGCCGTCGTCGCCGTGTACGACACCGGCGAGGAGGCCCACGACGGGGAGTCCGTCCCCTACATCGTGATGGAGCTGGTCGAGGGCCACACCGTCCGCGAGCTGCTGCAGAGCGAGGAGCCGCCGCCGGTCGACCAGGCGCTGATCATCTCGGCCGGGATCCTGGAGGCGCTGGCCTACAGCCACCGCCACGGCATCGTGCACCGGGACATCAAGCCCGCCAACGTGATCATCACCAACACCGGCGCGGTGAAGGTGATGGACTTCGGCATCGCCCGCGCCCTCACCGGCGCGAGCAGCACCATGACCCAGACCGGCATGGTCATGGGGACGCCGCAGTACCTCTCGCCCGAGCAGGCGCTGGGCAAGCCGGTCGACCACCGCTCCGACCTCTACGCCACCGGCTGCATGCTCTACGAGCTGCTGACGCTGCGCCCGCCGTTCACCGGCGACACCCCGCTGTCGGTGGTCTACCAGCATGTCCAGGACCCCCCGGTGCCGCCCTCGCAGGCCAACGGGCGGGTGCCGGCCGTGCTGGACGCCCTGGTGCTGCGCTCGCTGGCGAAGGACCCGGACGACCGCTTCCAGAGCGCCGACGAGATGCGCGCGCATCTGCAGCACGCGCTGCGCACCATGCACCAGGGCACGGCCATGACCGAGGTGCTGCCCGCGGCGGCGGCCGGCCCGGCGGACGGCATGGCCGCGACCCGGATCGGCGACCCCAACGCGCTCACCACCGCGATGGCACAGGTCGGCAACGGCAACCAGGTCACCCCGGCCATGGGGACCCCGCAGGCGCCGAACGGGCCGAACGGGCCCGGAGGGCCCCGTCCCCCGGTCTACGAGGACCGGTACGACGACGACCACGACGACCGCAACAGCCGTCGGGCGATCTTCGCGGTGATCGCGGTGCTGGTCGCCATCGCGGCGATCACCATCGGGGTGGCGCTGGCGATGAACAAGTCCAACGGCGGCACGCCCTCGCCGGCGGACAGCTCCACCGTCTCCAGCTCGCCGAGCGACACCCTGCCGCCGACCGAGTCCAGCACCCCCACGGACAGCGCCTCGGCCACGCCGGACGCCTCGCCGAGCCCCTCCGACTCCTACACGCCCAGCTGGTCGCCGCCGGTGACAACGTCCGCCTCGGCGACGCCTTCCACGACGCCTTCGCAGACCGCCAGCGCCACCCCTTCGGACACCAGCTCGGCCAGCGCCACCCCCAGCGACTCCGGTTCGGCCACCCCCAGCGACACGGCGTCGTCCACCGCCAAGGCGCTCGGCGGCGGGCCGGACGGCGGCAACTGACGGGTCAGTTGGCGCAGGCGTCCAGCACCTGCTCGTACTCGGCGCACCACCAGACGATCTGCGCCGCGGCGGCCGGGAACAGCGGGTCGGCCCGCAGGTCCCGGCGCTGGTAGCGCCAGCGCAGCATCCAGAAGTCGTTGAGCCGCTCCCACCAGACCCGGTGGACGCCGGCCGCCAGCTGCTCCGGGGTGCTGCCCGACTCCGCCCGGTAGGCGCGGGCGTAGTGGCGTACCCGGGACAGGTCGAGCACCCCGGTCTCCGGGTGGTGGAAGAAGAGCGTGGCCGCGCGGACCGCCTCCTCGGTGCGGGGCCGCAGCCCGAGCCGGTCCCAGTCCAGCACCGCGACCGGCTCCGCCGCCCGTCCCTCACCGCGGTAGAGCAGGTTCAGCGGATGGAAGTCCCCATGCACCCAGCCCGTGGGCGGGGCGGTCCGCGCGGCGGGCCGACGGTGGGCGTGGGCGGCCAGCAGCTCCCGGCGCTCCCGCAGCCGGCGCCGGGCCAGCTCGTCCAGCGGCTGCTGCGGGACGCGTAACCGGGCGAGCGAGAGCAGGGTGCTGATGGTCCGCTCGGTGTCGGCCGGATCGGCCCCGGCCGTCGGCGGCGGCTGCTCGACCGGTGGGTGCAGCCGGGCGAGCGCGCTGTGCAGCCGCCCGAGCAGGGCGCCCAGCGCGGCGCACTGCCGGTGGTCCAGCGAGCGCCCGCTGCGGTGCTCGCCCTCGACCCAGGGGAAGAGCGCATAGCGGCGTCCGCGCTGGAGGACGCAGGTCCGGCCGTCCGCGGCGGCCAACGGCGGCACCGTCGGCAGGCCGAGGTCGCGCAGCCCGGCCATCGCCCGGTGCTGGGCGAGGATGGCGCCGCTGGAGGAGTGCCCGGCGTCGTCGAGGTACTGCTTGAGGAAGTAGTCGCCGCTGGGGCCGGTGAGCCGGACCCCCCGGTTGAGCAGCCCCTGGCTCACCCGTTCGGCCGCGTGTGCGTCGATGTCCTGGTAGCGCCGCAGCACGGCCGCGACCGGTATCCCAACCTGCGTGGCTTGAACCTGCGTGGCTTGAAGCTGCATGGCTTGAGACTGCGCGGCCCGACCCTGTGTCACGCGGCCGATGCTACGCCGGGGACGGGCGCCGCCAGGACGGATTCCGCCGAGCGCCCCACCTCCGGGGGACGGCTGCGGTATAGGCGGACGACCCCGGGGACCGGGGGTCAGCGCTCGCCGAGCTGCAGCTTGGTCACATAGGCCGCGGCCTGGGGTGGAGCTTGGCGAGCACCCCGGAGACATAGTTCTTGATGGTCTTCTCGGCCAGGTGCAGCTCGTTGCCGATCTGGCGGTTGGTCATCCCCTCGCCGATCAGCTCCAGGATCTTCCGCTCCTGCGGGGTCAGCCCGGCCAGCCGCTCGTCCTCCTCCTGCGCGCCGGCGCCCTCGCGCAGCCGGGCCAGCACCCGGCCGGTCGCGACCGGGTCCAGCAGCGACTTCCCGGCCGCTACGTCGCGGACCGCGGACACCAGGTCGAGGCCGCGGATGGCTTTCAGCACATAGCCGGAGGCACCCGCCATGATCGCGTCGAACAGCGCCTCGGCGGCGGTCCCGGCCTCGCCAACGACCTCGATGTCATCCTCGACGGAGAGCATCTCGTGGACCCCCCCGGCGGACCACCTCGTGGTCGTCCACCAGGAACACCCTGATCTGTCCGGTATGCGTCATTTTTTCAGATTGGTACAATATGATGCTTGGCACGCGCCCGATTGATTCCGATCGCCCCCGTTTCGACCGATAGAAAGCCGACCGAAAGTACGTGGACGTCCGAGGACAGAAGCGGCAGGGTCTTCCCCTGGGTAACGTTCTCCTGCAGGATCGGGGCACATCTACCGCCGATCCGCGTCCTTGCGCACACCCCGCGCGAAGAGCTGGAGAGGGCGACCGGACCGGTTGCCGGCAACCCCGGAAGCCGGAGAGACCGAGGAGTGAACGTGACCGTCAAAAGCACGGTGGGGGCGCCGACGGCTGCCCCCGGCCACCACGGCACCGCCGCCGAGGCCGGACCCCCGGACCTCGTCCAGCTGCTCACCCCCGAGGGTGAGCGGGTCGAGCATCCGCAGTTCTCCGTGGAGACCACTCCGGAGGAGCTGCGCTCGATCTACCGCGACCTGGTGCTGGTCCGGCGCTTCGACGGCGAGGCAACCTCGCTGCAGCGCCAGGGCGAGCTGGGGCTGTGGGCCTCGCTGCTGGGCCAGGAGGCCGCGCAGGTCGGCTCGGGACGGGCGATGCGGCCGGGCGACTACGCCTTCCCGACCTACCGGGAGCACGGCGTGGCCTGGTGCAAGGGCGTCGACCCGCTGAACCTGCTGGGGATGTTCCGCGGGGTGAACCACGGCGGCTGGGACCCGAACGAGAAGAACTTCCACCTGTACACCATCGTCATCGGCTCGCAGACGCTGCACGCGACCGGCTACGCGATGGGCATCACCAAGGACGGCTCGGACGACGCGGTGATCGCCTACTTCGGCGACGGCGCCTCCAGCCAGGGCGATGTGGCCGAGGCCTTCACCTTCGCCTCGGTCTACAACGCGCCGGTGGTCTTCTTCTGTCAGAACAACCAGTGGGCGATCTCCGAGCCGACCGAGAAGCAGACCCGGGTGCCGCTGTACCAGCGCGCCTCGGGCTTCGGCTTCCCCGGCATCCGGGTCGACGGCAACGACGTGCTGGCCTGTCTGGCGGTCACCCGCTGGGCCCTGGACCGGGCCCGCAACGGCGAAGGCCCGACCCTGGTCGAGGCGTTCACCTACCGGATGGGCGCGCACACCACCTCGGACGACCCGACCCGCTACCGGATCGCGGACGAGCTGGAGTCCTGGCGGCTCAAGGACCCGATCGAGCGGGTCAAGGCGTACCTGCTGCGCGAGGGCTGGGCCGACGCCGAGTTCCTGGAGTCGGTCGAGGCCGAGAGCGAGCAGCTGGCCCGCCGGGTCCGCGAGGGCGTCCGCACCATGCCGGACCCGGACCCGTCGTCGATCTTCGAGCATGTCTACGCTGAGGGCCACGCGCAGGTGGACGAGGAGCGCGAGGGCTACCTCGCCTACGCTGCCTCCTTCGAGCGCGACGATGTCGAAGGGGAGGACAACTGATGGCTGCCGACCAGGCCTTCAACAAGCCGAGCACCATGGTCAAGGCGCTCAACGAGGCGCTCCGCCGCTCCCTGGACGAGGACCCCAAGACCCTGGTCATGGGTGAGGACGTGGGCCGCCTGGGCGGTGTCTTCCGGGTCACCGACGGGCTGCACAAGGACTTCGGCGAGAGCCGGGTGATCGACACCCCGCTGGCCGAGTCCGGCATCGTCGGCACCGCGATCGGCCTGGCGCTGCGCGGCTACCGGCCGGTGGTGGAGATCCAGTTCGACGGGTTCGTCTACCCGGCGTTCGACCAGATCGTCACCCAGCTGGCGAAGATGCACGCCCGCGCCCTGGGCCACATCAAGCTCCCGGTGACCATCCGGATCCCGTGGGCCGGCGGCATCGGCGCGGTCGAGCACCACAGCGAGTCGCACGAGGCGTACTTCGCCCACACCGCCGGGCTCAAGGTGGTCGCGCCCTCCAACCCGGTGGACGCCTACTGGATGCTGCGGCAGTCGATCGCCTCGGACGACCCGGTGATCTTCCTGGAGCCCAAGCGGCGCTACTGGGACAAGGCCATGCTCGACCCGGACGGCACCGCCGACCTGGGGCTGCACAAGGCCCGGATCGCCCGCCCGGGCCGCGACCTGACGCTGCTGGCCTACGGCCCGATGGTGAA
This sequence comes from uncultured Actinomycetota bacterium, assembly GCA_963743515.1. Classification (GTDB taxonomy): domain Bacteria; phylum Actinomycetota; class Actinomycetes; order Streptomycetales; family Streptomycetaceae; genus Streptacidiphilus. The sequence continues at coordinate 85,772 of CAVUQN010000011.1, read as the reverse complement.
GGTCTGCCTGGAGGCCGCCGAGGCGGCGGCCGAGGACGGCCAGAGCCTGGAGGTCGTGGACCTGCGCTCGCTCTCCCCGGTCGACTTCGACACCCTGGCCGAGTCGGTCGGCCGCACCGGCCGGGCCGTGGTCGTGCACGAGGCGCCGGTCTTCATGGGCATGGGCGCCGAGCTCGCGGCCCGGATCACCGAGCGCTGCTTCTACTCGCTGGAGGCGCCGGTCCTGCGCGTCGGCGGCTACTTCGCCCCCTACCCGCCCTCGCGGGTGGAGGACGCCTTCCTGCCCGATCTCGACCGGGTGCTCGACGCTGTCGACCGCGCCATGGCCTTCTGAGGGCGTGAGGAGACCGTCATGAGCATCACCAAAGAGTCCGTCCGCCAGTTCAAGATGCCCGATGTGGGCGAGGGCCTGACCGAGGCCGAGATCCTGACCTGGTACGTCAAGCCCGGCGACACCGTCACCGACGGCCAGGTGGTCTGCGAGGTCGAGACCGCCAAGGCCGCCGTGGAGCTGCCCATCCCCTTCGACGGGGTGGTCCGTGAGCTGTTCTTCACCGAGGGCACCACGGTCGACGTCGGCCAGGTCATCATCACCGTCGCGGTCACCGGCGACGCGGCCCCGGCGGAGGCCCCGGCCGCTGCCGCACCGGCCTCCGCCGCACCGGCCGCTGCGCCGGAGGAGGCGGAGGCCGAGCCCGAACGGCGCGAGGTGCTGGTCGGCTACGGCCCGCGCACCGGCGCCGTGCAGCGCCGGGCCCGCCGCACCGACGCGCCGGCCAAGTCCGCGCCCGCCCGCCCGGCGGCCCCGGCCGCGGTCGCGCCGGCTGCGGTCGCACCGGTGGCGGTCGCACCTGCCCCGGCCCCGGCTCCGGCCGCTGCGGCTTCCGCCCGGCCGCTGGCCAAGCCGCCGGTGCGCAAGCTGGCCAAGGACCTGGGCATCGACCTCGCCTCGGTCACGCCCACCGGTCCGCACGGCACCATCACCCGGGAGGACCTGCACGCGCTGGTCGCCGCTCCGGCCGCGGCCCCCGCCGCCGTCCCGGCCCCGGCGCCGGTCGCCGCCGCGGTCGCCCCTGCCGTCGCCGCCACCGAGGGCGACGTCCGGGTGCCGATCCGGGGTGTCCGCAAGGCGACCGCGGCCGCGATGGTCGCCTCGGCGTTCACCGCGCCGCATGTCACCGAGTGGGTGCAGGTCGACGTCACCCGCACGATGAAGCTGGTCCGGAAGCTGAAGGAGTCCGGCGAGCTGGGCGCGGGCGTGCGGGTCAGTCCGCTGCTGCTGGTCGCCAAGGCCCTGCTGACCGCGATCCACCGCCACCCCGAGGTCAACGCCTCGTGGGACGAGGCCAACCAGGAGATCGTCACCCGGCGCCGGGTCAACCTCGGCATCGCCGCCGCCACCCCGCGCGGGCTGATCGTCCCCAACATCAAGGACGCCGGGTCGAAGACCCTGGCCGAGCTGGCGGACGCGCTGACCGCGCTGATCGGGACGGCCCGGGAGGGCAAGACCTCGCCGGCCGACATGCAGGGCGGCACCGTCACCATCACCAACGTCGGCGTCTTCGGCGTCGACTCGGGTACCCCGATCCTGAACCCGGGCGAGGCCGCGATCCTGGCCTTCGGCCAGGTCCGGGAGCTGCCCTGGGTGCACAAGGGCCGGGTCGTCCCGCGTCAGGTCACCACGCTGGCGCTCTCCTTCGACCACCGGCTGATCGACGGGGAGCTGGGCTCCCGGCTGCTCGCCGACACGGCGGCGGTGCTGGAGCAGCCCAAGCGGCTGATCAGCTGGGGCTGACGGTCCATCGGGGTGACGCACAGTCATCATCGGTTGTTCACGCCAATATCACGGGTACTCCCTCGCGGTTCAACAACTGCGGAGGAGTACCCGTGGCGCTTCCGTCCCCCCGTCTGTCCGTGCTCTCCGCAGTGCTCGCGCTGGCCGCGGTGGTCGCCCTGGCGCCCGGCCGGCCGGCGGCCGCCGTCGCGCCGACCGGCGTCCTGGACAGCCGTCCGCTGGTCTCCAACGGCGATCCCGCGCACCGGATCACCCTGGTGCTGCTCGGCGACGGCTACACCGCGGCCGAGCTGCCCGCGTACCGCGCCGAGGCGACGGCCGTCTGGCGGGCGCTGACCGCGATCGAACCGTTCCGCACCTATCAGCGCTTCCTCGACGTGCAGCGGGTGGACCTGGCCTCCCCCGCCTCCGGGCTGCGCTCAGGCTCCCCACTGGGGATGCACTTCGGCTGCGGGGGCGTCGCCCGGCTGCTCTGCGCGGACGAGGGCGCGGTCGCCCGCTACGCCGGTCCGGCCGCCGGCAGCCGCTGTCTGCTGGCGCTGGGCAACACCAGCCGCTACGGCGGCGAGGGCGGGGGCGGGATGGCGACCCTGGCGGCCGGCTCGCCGCAGGCGGACCGGATCCTCCAGCACGAGATGGGCCACGCGATCGGCGGCCTCGGCGACGAGTACGACGCGGCCCCGGCCGACGCCGGCCCGCCCAACCTCGCCGGGCAGGACGCGGACACCATGCGCCGCGAGCGGGTGAAGTGGTGGCGCTGGCTAGGCGCGGCGGACCCCGGCGGCGGGCCGGTGGGGGCCTACCGCAGCGGCAACGGGCTCTACCGCCCGACCCGCGACTCGGTCATGCGGACGCTCGGCGGGGTCTACAACCTGCCGAGCCGCGAGGCCCTGATCGAGGCGTTCTACCGGCAGGTCCGACCGATCGACCGGAGCACGCCGGACGCCGACGCGGTCGAGCTCGGCGCCCAGCTCCAGGTCTTCCCGGTCCCACTGGTGGGCGCGCGGCAGTTGGCAGTGGCCTGGACGGTCGACGGCCGTCCGGCGCCCGCCCGGGCCGTGGCCGACAACCGGCTGGACACCTCCCGGCTGGGGCTGGCCCCGGGCGGCCGGGCCCAGGTCGAGGCCACCGTCCAGGACACCACGCCCTGGGTGCGGGACGAGGACTTCCGCCGGGTGCGGATGACCGAGCGGGTCGACTGGACCGTCGGAGACTGAGTCAACTCCCTTGCCACCTGCGGGCCGTGCGCGTGTGCCCTGGGAGTTTCCTGGGAACGGGTCAGTCTACGGAGATCACTCATGAGCACTGCTAGATTCTTACAATCATAAAAATCTTGGTTTATCTCTCGGGGGACGACATGCGACGCGCTCGGACAGCCATCTGGTCGGCGGTCACCGCCATCGGCCTGACCGGAGCACTGGCCGCCGGCCTGTCCCCGTCGGCCCGCGCGCTGGTGCTGCCGCCCACGCCCGCCGCCCCGTCCACGCCGGCCGCGCCGACCTCGGTCTCCACCCCGGTGGCCGGGGCCGACTCGGTCGGCTCCGCGCCGGTCGTCGCCCGGGTCACCACCGTCGCCGCCCCGTCCGCGACCGGCCGGACCAGCAGCCAGCAGACCCTCCAGCAGTTCTGGACCCCGGCGCGGCTGGCCGCGGCGACCGCCGCCCTCCCCGGCGTGAGCGGCAGCGGCGACACCAAGGTCGCCGCCTCGGGCGCGGCCGCGAGCACCGGCACGGGCACGGGCGCCAGGGCGGTCAGCTTCGCCTCGGTGACCACCACCACGCTCAAGCAGGCGTACTACGGCTCCAACCCCACCGTCGGCATCCTGGTCTACGCCGACAAGAACATGAAGACCCACTTCTGCACCGCCTCCACGGTGCAGAGCCCGGGCAAGAACCTGATCCTGACGGCGGCCCACTGCCGCCCGGGGTCCTGGGTCGCCTACATACCCGACTACATATCCGGCGCGGCCGTCCAGCCCTACGGCATCTGGGCGGTGAAGACCGTCTACACCGACAGCCACTACGCGGCCACCGGCAGCGGGACCGACTACGACTACGCCTTCGCCAAGGTCGCCCCGGACAGCAAGGGCCGACTGCTGCAGAACGTGACCAACGGCAACGTCCTGACCCGGACCCCGAGCTACAACAACTGGGCCGGTCTGACCGGCTACCCCGAGGTCGCCTCCGCCTCCGCCGACAAGGCGGTCACCTGCTGGAACCACACCTCCAAGCTTCCCGGCTACACCCAGATGCAGCTCCTCTGCGGCGGCTTCTACTCGGGCACCTCGGGCAGCCCGTGGCTGATCAACCTCAACGGCAGGACCCACATCGGGCAGGTCGTCGGCGTCATCGGCGGACTCGCCTACGGTGGCGCGAACAACTGGACGAACTACAGCCCTATGTTCGGCAGCAACATCTTCTCGCTCTACGCCTACGCCAATAAGCACTGACACCAGGCACTGACACCAAGCACTGACACAGCCGGGCGTTCAGCCACCAAACCGGCTATATCCGCCCGGCATTGGGCGGTAATTCATCCCTCCATAGGATGAGTGGCATCATGTCTGCCGACTCCGCCCTGCCCGTCACACCCCCCGTCACCAGCGCCACTGCCGCCGCCTCCGCCACCGCAGCCGCCCCCTCGCCCGGACACCGGCCGCCGCCGGGCGGACGGGCGGCCTGGCGCGCCTGGGGCGTCGGAGTCACCGTCTACGTCCTCGCGGTGGTGCACCGCACCAGCCTGGGCGTCGCCGGGATCGCCGCGGCCTCGCGCTTCGGCATCGGCGCCTCGGCGCTGTCCTCCTTCGCCATCCTCCAGGTGCTGGTCTACGCCGGCATGCAGATACCGGTCGGCCTGCTGGTGGACCGGCTCGGCCCGCGCCGGGTGCTCAGCACCGGCCTGGTCCTGCTCACCGCCGGACAGCTCGGCTTCGCCTTCGCCACCGGTTTCACCCCGGCGCTGCTCTCCCGCGCGGTGCTCGGCCTGGGCGACGCGATGACCTTCGTCAGCGTGCTCCGCCTCGGCGCCCGCTGGTTCCCGGCCGCGCGCAACCCCTTCATCGCCCAGCTCACCGGACTGGTCGGCACCGTCGGCAACCTGGTCAGCACCCTCGTCCTGGCCCAGGTCCTGCACAGCGCCGGCTGGACGCCGACCTTCGCCACCACGGCGCTGCTGGGCCTGGTCGTGCTCGCCATGGTGCTGCTGCTGCTCCGGGACACCCCCGACAGCCCGGCCCGGGCTCCGCTGTTCCGACTGGAGCCGACCGGGGCGGGCGAGGGGGCGGAGGCACCGAAGCGGCCGCCGCTGCTGCAGCAGATCAGGGCGGCCTGGTCGGAGCCGGGCACCCGGCTCGGGCTCTGGGTGCACTTCACCACGGCCTTCCCGGCCTCGGCGTTCCTGCTGCTCTGGGGGATGCCCTTCCTGATGGAGGGCCAGGGGCTGTCCCGGACCGCAGCCTCCTGGCTGCTGTCGCTGATCATCGTCGTCAGCATGGGGTTCGCGCTGCTGTTCGGCCAGTTGATGTCGCGTCGGCCCGCCGTCCGCACCCCGCTGGTGTTCACCGTGGTGCTCGGCACCGGTCTGCTCTGGGCCGCCGTGCTGAGCTGGCCGGGGGCGCGGGTGCCGATGTGGCTGCTGGTGGTACTGGTGGTGGTGATGGGCAGCAACGGACCGGCCTCGCTGGTCGGCCTGGACTACGCCCGCCCGGTCAACCCGCCGGAGCGGATCGGCACTGCCTCCGGCATCGTCAACATGGGCGGCTTCGTCGCCGCCGTACTGGCCCTGTTCGGCATCGGCCTGGTGCTGGACCTGCTCACCCCGGGCGGCGGGGACGACTACACTCCGCACGCCTTCCGGTTGGCCTTCTGCGTGCTCTACCTGCCGATGGCGCTGGGCCTCGCCCAGATCCTGCGGCTCCGGCCGCAGGCAGCCCGCCGGGAGGCGGAGCTGCGGCTGCGGCCGTAGCGCCGGGTCCGCGGGAGGCTCAGGGGGTGACCGCGAAGTTGTCCAGGATGCGCCCGGCCAGCACCTCGTCGCCCTCGACCTTCACCTCGGCCACGCTCGCCGGGATCCGGCCGCAGGCCAGCCGGGCGAAGGTCTCCCAGTCCATGGTCAGCCGCACGGCCGGGGCCAGCGGCACCTGCTCGTCCACACTGCCCCGGCCGCTGCCGTCGACCCGCACCGTGCGCATGAACTCCTGCGCCCCGCTGACGTCGAAGACCACCTCGGAGCCGGCCGGGGCGCCGGCCAGCTTGGCGACGGCCTTCGGCAGCATCTCGACCAGGTAGTCCCGGGTGATCGCGGCAGCGGCGGTGTCCAGGCCCCCGGGGATGCGCAGCGCCCGGCGCAGGTCCTGCTCGTGGGTCCAGACGTCGAACACCCGGGTCCGCAGCAGCTGGTGGTACGGCACGTCGCGCGAGTAGGGGCCCATCGGCCAGCGGATCTCGTCCATCGGCGCGTACCGGGTGTTGTCGCGCAGCGCGCGCGAGCGGCGGATGATCGTGTACTCGAGCTCCGCGGTCATCTCCGGCGCGGTGTGGCAGCGCCGCTTGTCGACCGGGACCTCGCAGTAGCGGCTGAACTCGTCCACGACGTGCCGCAGGTCCCGCGGCAGGGTGTGGATCGGGCGGGGATCGCCCAGGATCTCCAGTTCCATGGCGATGAGGTGCGAGACCACGTCCCGCACCGACCATCCCGGACACTCGGTGGGCCGGTTCCACTCGCCCTCCGCGAGCGGGGCCACCATTTCGGAGACGGCCTCGATGGACTGGGTCCAGGCGTCGGCGTACGCCTGGACTATCTGCGTGTCGGTCACGTTTCGACCCCTTGGCTCCGGGCACCCCGGCGGCGGACCCTCGAATGTTTACCTCGCACCACCAACACCGATCGTCGGACCGACGGGTGCACAAGTGGCACGTTACGCTCCCCTATGTCACCGGGTCAGCGCTTTCACGTGTTGATCGTAGGGCCCTTCCCAGAGCGGGTGGTACTGTGCGCGCCTCACTCCTTCAGATCGACGTCAACGAGAACGAGTCCCCCGACGCCCGACGCGACCGCGTCGCGGCCCTGGTCCGCGCCCAGAGCGGCAGTGACCTGGTTGTCCTCCCCGAGTTGTGGACCCTGGGCGGATTCGCCTACGACGCCTGGTCGTCCGGGGCGGAGACCCTGGACGGCCCGACCGCCGACGCCATGTCGGAGGCGGCCAGGGGCGCGGGCGTGTGGCTGCACGCTGGGTCGATCGTGGAACGCGACCCCGACGGCCCGCTCTACAACACCTCGCTCTTCTTCTCACCGTCCGGCGAACTGACCCATACCTACCGCAAGATCCACCGCTTCGGCTTCGACAGCGGTGAGGCGGTCGCCATGGGGGCGGGCACCGAGCTGGCGGTGGCCGCCACCGAGTTCGCCACCTTCGGCCTCGCCACCTGCTACGACCTGCGCTTCCCGGAGATCTTCCGGGCGCTGCTGGACGCCGGCACCGAGGTCTTCGTGATCCCCGCCGCCTGGCCGGCCCGGCGCCGCGAGCACTGGACGCTGCTGGCCCGGGCGCGGGCGGTGGAGGAGCAGGCGTTCGTGCTGGCCTGCAACACGGCGGGCACCCACGGCGGCGTCCCGCAGGCCGGGCACAGCCTGGTGGTGGACCCCTGGGGCGAGGTCCTGGCCGAGGCGGGGGACGGCGAGGAGGTGCTCACCGTGGAGTTCGATCCGGGTCTGGTCGCCCGGACCAGGAAGGACTTCCCGGTGCTGCGGGACCGGCTGATGGGGATCCAGCCGCCGGTGCACTGAGCCCCTCAGCCGCCGAGCAGGGCGTCGGCCAGCGCGCGGAACAGCAGCGCGGTCGACGTCGCCCCCGGGTCCTGGTGGCCGATGCTGCGCTCGCCCAGGTAGGAGGCCCGGCCCTTGCGGGCCTGGAGCGGTGTGGTGGCGACGGCGGCCTGCTCGGCCGCAGCGGCGGCAGCCGTCGCCGCAGCGGCCGGACTCCCGCCGCCCTCGACCGCCTCGGTGAACGCCGCGACCGCCGGGATCCAGGCGTCCACCATGGTCTTGTCACCCGGCTGCGCACCACCGAGCCGCTGCAGCGCGTCCCGGGCCGCGGCGAGAGCGGCCGACAGCTGCTTGCCGTCGGCCTCCGCCGCCTCGCCGAGCGATTTGCCCAGGGTGCGCAGCGCGCTGCCGTAGAGCGGCCCCGAGGCGCCGCCCACGCTGGAGATCAGCGTCATCCCGGCCTTGGCCAGCACCGCGCCCGGGGTGGCGGGCTCCGGCGCGGATCCGAGCGCGGTCTGCACGGCGGCGAATCCGCGCTGGAGGTTCACCCCGTGGTCGCCGTCGCCGATGGCCGCGTCGAGCTCGGTGAGCCGGTCGCGCTCACGCGCCACGGCCTCGGCCGTCCCGGCCATCCAGGCGCGGGCCGACTCCTGGTCCAGGGCTGGCTGCTCCGCCATCCGTCACACCCCCCAGCGCAGCGCCGGGGTGTTCACCGGCGCGTCCCAGAGGGCCAGCAGCTCGGCGTCGACCCGGCACAGGGTGATCGACACCCCGGCCATGTCCAGGCTGGTCACATAGTTGCCGACCAGGTTGCGGGCGATCCGCACGCCCTGGGCCGCCAGCAGCGCGGCCAGCTCGCCGTAGACCAGGTAGAGCTCCAGCAGCGGAGTCCCGCCGAGGCCGTTGACCAGGGCGATGACCTCCTCGCCGGCCGCCAGTGGCTGGTCCGCGAGGATCGCCGCCACCGCGTCAGCGACGATCTCCCTGGCCGGCCGGAGCTTCTCCCGGCGGCGGCCGGGTTCGCCGTGGATGCCCACGCCGACCTCGATCTCGTCCTCCGGCAGGTCGAATCCGGGACGCCCGGCGGCCGGGGTGGTGGCGGCGGTCAGCGCGACCGCGAAGGAGCGGGAGGCGGCGTTGGTCCGGCGTCCGATCGCGGCGACCTCGGCCAGGCTGTCGCCGCGCTCCGCCGCCGCCCCGGCCAGCTTCTCCACCAGCAGCGTCGCCCCGGTACCGCGACGTCCCGCCGTCCAGGTGGAGTCCTGCACCGCGACGTCGTCGTCGACCAGCACGGTCTCGACGGCGATGCCCTCCTCCGCCGCGAGCTCGGCCGCCATTCGGAAGTTGAGCACGTCGCCGGTGTAGTTCTTCACGACGAACACCACCCCGGCGCCGGCGTCCACCCGCTGTGCGGCCAGCAGCATCTGCCCCGGGACGGGGGAGGTGAACACCTCGCCCGGGCAGGCCGCGTCCAGCATGCCGTGGCCGACGAAGCCGCCGTGCAGCGGCTCGTGCCCGGACCCGCCGCCGGAGACCAGCGCGACCCGGCCGACCCTGGTCTGCGCGGCCCGCGAGATCACCCGCTCCTTCACGTCCACACTGAGTTCGGGATGGGCTGCAGCGAGGCCGGCCAGCGCGTCGGACACCACGTCGTCGGGGGAGTTGATGAGCTTCTTCACGGTGCTGCTCCCTGTGGTGGCAAGGCGGTGCGGCACTAGCATGGGCGAGCATGAGCCATGTGGGCATCGTACTCGTCTCGCACAGCCACGACCTGGCCACCGGACTGCGCACACTGACGGATCAGCTGGCCGCCGGACTGGTTCCGGTGGCGGCGGCAGGCGGCACCGCCGAGGGCGGACTCGGCACCAGCTACGAGCTGATCGGGGCGGCGATCGCGGAGGTCGACCGGGGCGGGGGCGTCCTGGTCCTGATGGACCTCGGCAGCTCGGTGCTGACGACCCGGCTGGTGCTGGCCGACCTGGAACGCGCGGACGTGGTGATGGTCGACGCGCCGTTCGTCGAGGGCGCGATCGCCGCCTGTGTCACTGCCTCGACCGGCGCCCCACTGGAAGCGGTGGCAGCGGCGGCGCGGGAGGCACGGGAGATCCCGAAGTTCTGAGCCTGCGGAGTTCTGAGCCTGCGGAGTTCTGGGCCTACGGTGTTGTGAAGCCTGCCTGCGGTGCCTGATCAGGCGGTCTCGGGGTAGGTCAGCGCGGTGTCGGCCCAGTCCAGCGCGGTGACCACGGCGTGGCGCAGGCTCTGCCCGGTCCACCCGGTGTCGAAGCGCAGCGGCAGCACCGGCGAGACCTCCTCCAGCGTGGAGATCATCGGGTTGTGCGCGGCGGCGTGGTCGACCAGCAGCACCACCGGCTTGCGCAGCGCGGAGGCCCAGCCCAGCTCCATGCCCACACCCGCCGAGAGCGGCGACTCCACGTAGGCGAAGGCCAGGTCGGCGGACTGCATCCCGCGGAACGCGGAGGGGACGCGGAAGCCGGTGCCGAGGCCCCGGGTGGTCCAGCAGTCGTCGTGGTGCTGGCTGTAGACGGTCACCCCGGAGTCGAGCAGGGCGTCGCGCAGGGCGGTCACCTTGGCCCGCAGCGCCAGGGTGAAGACCCCGTCGGCCGGCCCGGTGAGACGCAGCGAGGGAGCGGCGAGAAAGACCCGGAGGCTGCGCTGCGCGTCGGCGGCGATCTGCTCCTCCGTGACGAGGGCCTTCTTCTTCTCCTCCATGTGCTGCAACTCGCCCATTTCTCACTCCATCGAGATAGTTGACCTGTTAACATCAAGTTCCTTGTGACCACGTACTGCGGTGGCAACGAACTTGGGGGCTAAGGCGGTCGGCGCCGACGGCCATCCGGGGGGATGTCTCGATGGTGCGGGAACGCACACCAGTGCGTCCACGGGCTCCCTGTGTCATCTAGTTACCGGCCAGTGGCATCTCCGTACCCGACTACTCCTCGGCCTCGCGGGTCAACAGGCCGAACTGTGCGGCCCTGACGCCGGCTTCGAAGCGGCTCTCGGCTCCGAGCTCCTGCATCAGGGAGGCGATGTGACGACGGCAGGTACGCACCGACATGCCCAGCCTGCGCGCGACCACCTCGTCCTTCAGCCCCTGGGCGAGGAGGTCGAGGATGGAGCGGCGGAGGTCGTCCGAGACGTTCTGGTATCCGGGGCCGTCGGTGATGAACGGCACTGCGGAGACCCAGAACTGGTCGAAGAGCGCGCACAGGAACGAGATCAGGACCGGCTCCCGGACCACCACCGCGCCCGGGGCCTGGTGGGGCTGGCTGCGCTTCGGTATGAAGGCGACCTCGCGGTCGAAGATGAACATCCGCTCGGCCAGCTGGTCGGCCGTGCGCACCTGGGCGCCCGCTTCGACGATGGCCGCGACGTAGGAGCGCATGCTCAACTGCGTCCGCGAGGTGTGCTGGTAGAGCACCCGGAACCGGACGCCCCGATGCACCGCGGCCAAGTCCTGCGGCAGTGCGGCCTCCAGCACGGCGGGATCCCGGTAGCCGCCCGGTTGGACCGTCATCATCTCCCGGGAGCACTTGGCGGCGGCCTGGTTCACCATCAGCTGCACCTCGGCCGCGTCCGTTATGATCTCCAGCCCGCCGGGGACATGTCCGGAGACGGTGCGCCCCAGGTAGGCCGGCATCAGCTGCAGCAGCCGCTCCCGGCTGGTGTCGACCGCCTCCCGGTAGACCCGTATGGTCTCCTCCATCGGCTCCGCCAGCCGTGCGGCGGCAACCTCCGGGTTCACCGGGAGCAGCCGGTCGCCGTCGGCCGTGTCCAGCTGGAGCAGCCGGTTGACGACTAGTTCGTCACGGCACTGCGCGATCTCGTCCTTGTCCATACCGGTCACCGCGGCCGCGCCGTCCCATCGGAACTCCCCGTCGACCAGCGCTCTCAGGTAGACGGCCACGGCGCCAGGAGTCAGATTCGGAGGCTTCAGCGCATCCAGCATTACAAGTTCGTCCCCTCTTGTACCGAATTCTTCTCTGTCCACTTCAAGAGCGACCACTTGTTGCCACCATCGAATACGGAACCGACACCGTTCTATAGCCCATTGTGGTGGATGACTGTCGCGGGGGGGATGGTTAAGACGTTCACGAGGCAGTTCTGGATCACCCCCGATCCGTGATCCCGCTTGAAAGGGAGTTGTGTCATGCGCTCTGCGTATCGCTTCATTCGTAGTGCCGCTGTGGCAGCGTCCGTCTGCGCCGCGGTGCTCCTCGTCTCGACAGGCGTGTCTGTTGCTGCAGCGACGGCCGGAAGCGCGTCCAGCGCTCCCACCATCACCGCGGCCGACACCGGCTGGAACTGAACCGTCTCCCTGCGGCGCAACACACCGCAGGTGGGCGTCCCCGTCTCCCCGGTTGATCCTCCTCGGCCGCCGGGGTAGCTGGTACGACTGAGGGACCGTGCCTCCCCGGACACGGCCCCTCAGTCGTCGCTCCCGGCCCACAGCCGTCGAGCCGCGGCTGTCCACAGACGGGTTACTCCCCGCGTCGTCTGGGTCGCCAGACCACCAGTGCGCTGCTCTGCTGCGCCGCGCTGTACGGGACCAGGTCCCGCCGGTAGGAGGCGTGCACCGCGGCCTCGCGCTGCGTCGCCGCCAGCCCGGCGCTGGCAACCTCGCCCTGGAGCTCGGCAACCCGCGCCTGAAGCGCCGTCACCTGGTTCTCCAGCTCGATGATGCGCTTGATCCCGGCGAGGTTGATGCCCTCCTCCTGGGAGAGCCGCTGCACCTCGCGCAGCTGCTCGATGTCGCGCGCGGAATAGCGTCGGCCCCGGCCCGCCGTACGGTCGGGCGAGACCAGACCGAGCCGGTCGTACTGGCGCAGCGTCTGCGGGTGCAGCCCACTCAGCTGCGCCGCCACCGAGATGACGTACACCGGCGTGAGCTCGGTCAGCTGGTAGGCCACGCGCCCGCCGCCCGTCGCCCGGCCGCCCGGGACCGGGCCTGCTGCGCCGCCCGGCAGCCCGTCGCCGATACCGACGCCGATCCGTCCGCCGCCACCGATGGGGCTGCCACCGGCGGACCTGCTGTTGCCGTCCATCACCTCACGCCTCCTCCGCCGCCTTGAACAGAGCCGCCCGCGGATCGTCCGCGGACGTCGCCTCGCGGTACTGCTCCAGCGCCGCCAGTGCGTCGCCGCCGGTCTCCACCGGGACCGCCACCTCGACGGTCACCAGCAGGTCGCCGCGGGTGCCGTCCTTGCGGACCGCGCCCTTGCCGCGGGCGCGCATGGTCCGCCCGTTGGCGGTGCCCGCCGGGATCTTGAGGGTGACCGGGGGGCCGCCCAGGGTCGGCACCCGGATCGTGCCGCCGAGCGCGGCCTCCGGGAACGAGACCGGAACGGTGACCGTCAGATTGTCGCCCTTGCGACCGAACACCGGATGCTCCTGAACGTGCACGGTGACATAGAGGTCACCCGGGTTGCCGCCGCGTTCGCCCTGCGCGCCCTTGCCCTTGAGCCGGATCCGCTGGTCGTTGGAGACCCCGGCCGGGATCCGCACCTGCATCGTCCGCGCCGAGGTGGCGCGACCGCTGCCGTGGCAGACCTCGCAGGGGTCGTCGACGATCAGGCCGCGGCCCTTGCAGTCCCGGCACGGCTCGGAGAGGGCGAACCCGCCCTGGCCGCGCTGGACATGGCCGGTGCCGACACAGGTCGGGCAGACCCGGGGCGTGGTGCCGGCCTTGGCGCCGGTCCCCGCACAGGTCTTGCAGGCGGCCTGACTGGTCATCCGCAGCGGCACGGTGGTGCCCTCGACCGCCTCCACGAAGCTCAGCGTGACCTCGGACTCGACGTCCGCGCCCCGCCGGGGCTGCGCGGTGCGGGTGGAGCCGCCGCGGTTGAAGATCCCACCGAAGACGTCGCCGAGACCGCCGCCCCCGCCACCGCCGAAGGTGCCGCCCTGCTGGCCGCCGTTGAAGAGGTCGCCCAGGTCGAAGCCGAAGCCGCCGGTGCCGCCCCCGCCGGTACGGAAGCCGCCGTTCGCGAAGAGCGCCCTGGCCTCGTCGTACTCCTTGCGCCGCTTGGCGTCCGAGAGCACGTCGTTGGCCTCGGAGATCTCCTTGAAGCGCTCCTCGGCCTCCGGGTTGCCCTTGTTGGCGTCGGGGTGGAACTCCCGGGCCAGCTTGCGGTAGGCCTTCTTGATCTCAGCGGTGGAGGCGTCCTTGGGCACGCCGAGGACCTTGTAGTAGTCCTTCTCCACATAGTCCTTGCCGCTCAAAAGGATTCCCTCCTCTCCGCAGTAGCGGTCGGTGCGATGGGACCGTGGGACCGCACCCCGGCGTCACCGGCGTACGGCCCCACAGTCTCCACCTGATCAGTCCTCGCTGTCACCGTCGCCCTTGGCATCCTCGGCAGAGGATTCCGCGGCGGCGGAGCCGCCCGGCTCGGGCTCCGCCACGGCGACCCGCGCCGGACGGATGATCCGCTCGCCGATCTTGTACCCCGGCTGCAGGATCTGCACGCAGGTGGTCTCCTCGACGTCCGCCGAGTAGCTGTGCATCAGCGCCTCGTGCAGCTGCGGGTCGAAGGGCTCGCCCTGCTTGCCGAACTGCTGGAGGCCCAGCTTGGCGACCACGGTCTCCAGCGACTCGCCGACGGACTTGAAGCCGCCCGTCAGCTCTTCGTGCTCACGCGCCCGGCCGATGTCGTCCAGCACCGGGAGCAGGTTCTCCAGCAGGGCGGCGACGGCGATCTCACGCACCGTCACCCGGTCCCGCTCGACCCGCTTGCGGTAGTTCTGGTACTCGGCCTGGAGCCGCTGCAGGTCCGCGGTCCGCTCGGCGAGCTGCTTGCGCGCCTCGGCGAGTTCGTCGGCGGTGCCGCCCTTCGCCGCACCCTCCGTGGCCCCGGGGGCGGGGGCCGCCTTCTTGTCGGCGGCCCCCTTCCCGTCACCGGTGGTGGCGGCGCCGGGCTCCTCGAAGCCCTGCGTCTCCTCCGTCACGCCGCACCGCCGTCGCGCTTCTCGTCGTCGACGATCTCGGCGTCGACGACGTCGTCCTCAGCGGCGTGGCCGGCGTCGTGCGGGGCGTCGGACGGGCCACCGGCCGCGGCCGCACCCTCGCCGGCCTGCGCGTACAGGGCCTGGCCCAGCTTCTGCGAGGTCGTCGAGAGCTTCTCCGTGGCCTCGCGGATCGCCGCGCTGTCCTCGGTCTTCAGCTTCTCCTTGAGCTCGGCGACGGCCGCCGCGACCTCGTCCTTGACCTCGGCCGGGACCTTGTCCTCGTTGTCCTTGACGAACTTCTCGGTCGAGTAGACCAGCTGCTCGGCGGTGTTGCGGGTCTCCGCGGCCTCACGGCGACGGTGGTCGTCGTCCGCGAACTCCTCGGCCTCGCGCATCATCCGCGCGATGTCCTCCTTGGGCAGCGCGGAGCCGCCGGTGACGGCCATGCGCTGCTCCTTGCCGGTGCCGAGGTCCTTGGCGGAGACGTGCATGATGCCGTTGGCGTCGATGTCGAAGGTGACCTCGATCTGCGGCAGGCCGCGGGGGGCCGGCGGCAGGCCGGTCAGCTCGAACATGCCGAGCTTCTTGTTGTACGCCGCGATCTCGCGCTCGCCCTGGTAGACCTGGATCTGCACGGACGGCTGGTTGTCCTCGGCCGTGGTGAAGATCTCGGAGCGCTTGGTCGGGATGGTCGTGTTGCGCTCGATCAGCTTGGTCATGATGCCGCCCTTGGTCTCGATACCGAGGGACAGCGGGGTGACGTCGAGCAGCAGGACGTCCTTGACCTCGCCCTTGAGCACGCCGGCCTGGAGGGTGGCGCCGATGGCGACGACCTCGTCCGGGTTGACGCCCTTGTTCGGGTCCTTGCCGCCGGTCAGCTCGCGAACCAGCTCGGCGACGGCGGGCATCCGGGTGGAACCGCCGACGAGGACCACGTGGTCGATCTCGGACAGCTGGATGCCGGCGTCCTTGATGACCTTGTCGAACGGGGTCTTGCAGCGGTCCAGGAGGTCCGCGGTCAGCTGCTGGAACTGCGAGCGCGTGAGCTTCTCGTCCAGGTGCAGCGGGCCCTCGGCGGAGGCCGTGATGTAGGGCAGGTTGATCGTGGTCTCGGTGGAGGAAGAGAGCTCGATCTTCGCCTTCTCGGCCGCCTCGCGCAGACGCTGGAGCGCCATCTTGTCCTTGGACAGGTCGACGCCGTGGCCGTTCTGGAACTGCTTCACCAGGTGGTCCATGACGCGCTGGTCCCAGTCGTCGCCACCGAGGTGGTTGTCGCCGTTGGTGGCCTTGACCTCGACGACGCCGTCGTCGATCTCCAGCAGCGAGACGTCGAAGGTGCCGCCGCCGAGGTCGAAGACCAGAATGATCTGCGTCGTCCTTGTCCAGGCCGTAGGCCAGGGCCGCGGCGGTCGGCTCGTTGACGATGCGCAGGACGTTGAGGCCGGCGATCTCACCGGCCTCCTTGGTGGCCTGGCGCTCGGAGTCGTTGAAGTAGGCGGGGACGGTGATGACCGCGTCCGTGACCTTCTCGCCCAGGTAGGCCTCGGCGTCGCGCTTCAGCTTCTGCAGGATGAAGGCGCTCATCTGCTGCGGGGTGAAGTCCTTGCCATCGATGTTGACCTTCCAGTCGGTCCCCATGTGGCGCTTCACGGACCGGATGGTCCGGTCGACGTTGGTGACCGCCTGGCGCTTGGCCACCTCGCCGACGAGGACCTCGCCGTTCTTGGCGAAGGCGACGACGGACGGTGTGGTCCGGGCGCCCTCGGCGTTGGTGATGACGGTGGGCTCACCGCCTTCGAGGACGCTGACGACAGAGTTCGTCGTACCGAGGTCGATTCCGACCGCACGAGCCATCGTGGAACCCTCCAATAAGAAGTTGAGCTGAACAGGCTCAAGCATGCATGGGAGATTCGCATCCGTCAACAGAGGTGAGTGGTGGCGGCTCAACTTTATTGCCGCCTTATCTCGAACCGCCCGGCCAGGGGCGGTGCGGGCGGGTCCGGAGCGAGCCACGAGCCGGGTGTGACCGGCGGCATAGGGGCAGCGCGGCCCACCGGGCGGTATGGTCCGGCTGACCGGACCTCCCGGTGACAAAGCGGTCACCACTCGCCCCGACTTTCGCCGTGGCGACGTGCAGCTAAGTTACCGACCGGTACACTCAGTGGGATTCTCCCTGCCGTCGCGCGGCCCGAACGGGCGGCCGGCCGGGTCAAGCCCACGCAGCCAGGACGCAGCCCGAGGAGACGGAGCCGATGCAGCTCGCCGCGATCGTGATCTCACTGGTCACGACACTGGTCGGAATCGCGCTCGCCGCGCGCGCCGCCCTGTACATCTTCACCTTCGTCATGATCGGCGCAGCCGAACCGGCCGGAGCCCGCACCGGCAACCCGGTGCAGCGGGTCAGGACGGTGGCCAAGGAGTTCTTCGGCCACACCCGGATGACCACCTGGGGCGTCGTCGGCGTGGCCCACTGGTTCGTCGCCACCGGCTTCTTCTGCCTGATCCTGACCCTGGTTACGGCCTTCGGGCAGCTCTTCGACGCGAGCTTCGCGCTGCCGATCATCGGGCACTGGTGGCCGTACGAGCTCTTCGAAGAGGTCATCGGCCTGCTGACGACGCTGGGCATCCTGGTGCTGATCGTGGTCCGGGTGCTCTCGCTCCCCGGCCGGGCCGGACGCAAGAGCCGCTTCGCCGGCTCCATCGCCTGGCAGGCGTTCTTCGTCGAGTACGTGATCATCGGCATCGGCATCTGCATCCTGGTGCTGCGCGGCCTGGAGGGCGCGCAGGAGGGGATCACCCACTACCAGGCCGCCTACGCGGTCACCTACCCGCTGGTGCTGGCGTTCAAGGGTCTGAGCACGGGCACGCTGAACAACCTGATCTGGCTGTTCGCGATGCTGAAGATCACGATCTCCTTCGTCTGGGCGATCACCATCGGCCTCAACCCCTCGATGGGCGTGGCCTGGCACCGCTTCCTGGCCTTCTTCAACATCTACTTCAAGCGCGAGGAGGACGGCGACGTCGCCCTCGGCGCGCTGCGGCCGATGACCTCCGGCGGCGCGCCGATCGACTTCGAGGACCCGGCCGACGACGCGGTGTTCGGCGTCTCCCAGGTCGAGGAGTTCTCCTGGAAGGGCCTGCTGGACTTCTCCACCTGCACCGAGTGCGGACGCTGCCAGTCGCAGTGCCCGGCCTGGAACACCGGCAAGCCGCTCTCGCCCAAGCTGCTGATCATGAACCTCCGCGAGCACGCCTACGCCAAGGCGCCGTACCTGCTGGCCGGCGGCGGCAAGGACGCCGAGGGCAACGAGAAGGCGACCCCGGAGCAGCTGGCCGGCGTCCCGGCCGCGGCCCTGGCCGAGGCCGAGCGCCCGCTGATCGGCACCGTGGAGGAGAACGGCGTCATCGACCCGGACGTGCTGTGGTCCTGCACCACCTGCGGCGCCTGCGTCGAGCAGTGCCCGGTGGACATCGAGCACATCGACCACATCGTCGACATGCGCCGCTACCAGGTGATGATCGAGTCCTCGTTCCCGACCGAGGCCGGGACCATGCTCAAGAACCTGGAGAACAAGGGCAACCCGTGGGGCATGGCCACCAAGGCCCGCCTGGACTGGGTGAAGGAGCTGAAGAAGGAGACCGGCATCGAGGTCCCGGTCATCGGCGAGGACATCGAACCGGCCGAGGTCGAGTACCTGTACTGGGTCGGCTGCGCCGGCGCGCTGGAGGACCGGGCGAAGAAGACCACCAAGGCCTTCGCCGAGCTGCTGCACACCGCCGGGGTGAAGTTCGCGATCCTCGGCAAGGAGGAGTCCTGCACCGGTGACTCCGCCCGCCGCCTCGGCAACGAGTTCCTGTTCCAGATGCTCGGCGCGCAGAACGTCGAGACCCTGAACACGGTCCTCGAGGACGCGCCGGTCAAGCGCATCGTGGCCACCTGCCCGCACTGCTTCAACACCATCGCCAACGAGTACCCGCAGCTGGGCGGCCACTTCGAGGTCATCCACCACACCCAGCTGCTGCAGCACCTGGTCGACGAGGGCAGGCTGGTCCCGGTCAACCCGGTCGAGGGCCTGATCACCTACCACGACCCCTGCTACCTGGGCCGGCACAACAAGGTCTACACGCCGCCGCGCGAGATCATCGCCTCCGTCCCCGGGCTCCGCAACGAGGAGATGCACCGTCACAAGGAGCGCGGCTTCTGCTGCGGCGCCGGTGGCGCGCGGATGTGGATGGAGGAGCGCATCGGCAAGCGGATCAACACCGAGCGCGTCGACGAGGCGCTGTCGCTCAACCCCGACATCATCTCCACCGCCTGCCCGTTCTGCCTGGTGATGCTCTCCGACTCGGCGAACGGTAAGAAGAGCGAGGGCGCGGCCAAGGAGAACCTCCGCGTCGTCGACGTCGCCCAGCTGCTGCTCGACTCGGTCAAGGCGACCCCGGAGGCCCCGGCCGAGGATCCCACCCCGGAGCCGGCCGCCGGCTGATCCCACCCGCACCTGCGGAACGCAGTAGGCACAGGGCATCGAAGGACCCACTGGGCCGCCCCGCGAACATCGCGGGGCGGCCCAGCGCTGTCTGTCCTCAGCTTTTCAGGAATTGAACTGCAACTGCCCGGAACATTGCCTTGCCTGCGTCGGCTATGATTCCGGTGTTCTGATTGTTATTCATACCGAAATCATGCAGAAAGTGCCGCCGCATAATTCAGTTCCACGTTCCGACGCATTCACCCGGCCGCAACCGGCCGGGCCCTGCCGCGCGGGCGGAGCCGCCGCCGAGCAGCGCGCAGACGGCCTGCCGACGGCGCGCAGGCGGCGCGCACCGGGCCGCGTCGGCCGGATGGAACCGGGCCGAACAATTCCGCGTCGCAGTCTCCGACCGTTCTGCTCCTGCCCCTTCCTGCCCTCTTCCTGCCCCCTTCCTGAAATGAACGCGTAGAGCCACTCATGAGCGAAGCAATCCTTCTCGTCGGCGGCAAGGGCACACGGCTGCGTCCGCTGACCACGCACACCCCGAAGCCGATGGTGCGCGCCGCGGGCGTGCCCTTCCTGGCCCACCAGATCTCGCGCGCGGCCGCGGCCGGTGTCACCCGCATCGTCCTGGCCACCTCCTATCTCGCCGAGGTCTTCGAGAAACACTTCGGAGACGGACAGCGGGAGTTCGGACTCGACCTGGTCTACGTCACCGAGGCCGAACCACTGGGCACCGGCGGCGCGATCCGCAACGCGGCGGGGCAGCTGACCGCCGGCCCGAACGACCCGGTGCTGGTGTTCAACGGCGACATCCTCTCCGGCGTCGACATCGCCGAACTCGTCCGGCAGCACCACCTCAGCCGGGCCGACGTCACCCTCCATCTCACCCGGGTCCCCGACCCCCGTGCCTTCGGCCTGGTGCCCACCGACCCGGACGGCAGGGTGCTGGCCTTCCTGGAGAAGCCGGAGACGCCCGAACAGATCGTCACCGACCAGATCAACGCCGGCTGCTACGTCTTCACCCGCTCGGTCATCGACACCATCCCCAGCGGGCGCGAGGTCTCCGTCGAACGCGAGACCTTCCCTGGCCTGCTCACCGGCGGCGGCCTGCTCCACGGCGTCGTCGACAGCACCTACTGGCTCGACCTGGGCACCCCCGCCGCCTTCGCCAAGGGCTCCGCCGACCTGGTCCGCGGCCTGGTCGACTCCCCCGCCCTGCCCGGACCCGTCGGCGACGCCCTTGTCCTGCCCGGCGCACAGGTCTCCCCGCGCGCCCTCCTCAGCGGCGGCACCGCCGTGAGCGAGGACGTCCAGGTGGACGACGGAGCCGTGATCGAGGCCAGCGTGCTGCTGCCCGGCGCGCGGGTCGGCGCCGACGCCGTGGTCCGCAACTCCATCATCGGACGCCACGCGCACGTCGGAGCCCGCACCGTGCTCGACGGCGTCACCCTCGGCGACGCCGCCCGCATCGGCGCCGACAACGAGCTCACCAACGGCGCCCGCATCGCCTGCGGCACCGACCTGCCCGACGGCTCGCTCCGCTTCTCACCGGGCACCATGACCTGCACCCCGCACCTCGGAGCGCTCCCGCAGACCGCTCCCGCCGGCTTCTGAGCGGCCGGTCGAGAAGATGTCACGGCAGTACCACGGTGCCGGTACAGAGGTGCCACAAACCATGGGGCCGATGACCGGGCGCGACGGCAACGGGTACCGTCGGTCCGTGGGCAGTTACAGGTTCGGAGTCGGTCGTCGGCAGTCGTCCCGTCCCAACGGTGCGGCTGCCCGGGGTGTGGGCAGAGCCGGAACGGGCGCACCTGGGGCAGGGGCGCCCGGGGCGGGTGCGCCCGCGCCGCAAACGGGTCCGCCCGGAGCGGATCTGGCGACCGCGGACCTGCCGCGACCCGCTCCTCCGCGCACCGCCCCGGCCTACGACACCTCCGCGCCAGGGCACACCAAGGCCTTCGACACCCGCGACCTGGCCGACTACCCGGCCGGGCCGGAGCGCCCCGGCGACGGGCCGGGACCGCGGCCCGTACGAGCGCCGCGAGCCCCGCGGGATTCGGACCGCGAGGCCGCGACCGTCTACCGGGCCGGGCAGCCGCACCCCGGAGTGAGCGGTGCCCGGCTGCGCTGGAAGCCGCTGCTCGCCGGGATCTACCGGCGCCCCGCCCGGACCTTCACGCAGATGCGCGGACACCAGGTGTGGGGACCGGCCCTGACCGTCTCCGGGCTGTACGGCGTCCTGGCCGTCATGGGCTTCGGCAGCACCCGCAGCGAGGTCCTGGGCACGTCCTTCGGCCTCGCGGTGTTCTTCGTCCTCTCCAGCGCGGTCGGCATCATCATCGCCGGGCTGATGTTCGGCGCCGTCACCCACGTGCTGGCCCGGCGACTGGGCGGGGACGGGGCCTGGATGCCGACCATCGGCCTCGCCATGCTGGTCATGTGGACGACGGACGCGCCCAGACTGCTGCTGTCCTTCTTCCTCTCCGAGAGCAACCTCTTCCTGCAGATCGTGGGTTGGGCGACCTGGCTGCTGTGCGCGGTGCTGCTGACGTCCATGATCCGACAAGTGCACGACCTGCCCTGGGGCAAGGCGCTGGCAGCCGCCGGCGTCCAGCTGATCGCGCTGCTGCTCATCATCAAGCTGCCGACCCTCGGCTGATCCCGGGGGTCGACCGACCCGCACGGCGCATGCGCAAGGATGGTGGCATCCGTCCCCCGCACGCCAGGAGCACTCCGCCATGTCCCTTCCCCGCACGTCGACCCAGGTGAGCTTCCCCTCGGGGTCGGTCCGGGACCGGTCCGCCGTCCTCGCCGTCCTCGAACTGCCGGGGGGACGGACCGGGATCGTCACCGAGATGACGCCCTTCCACCCGCTGGACCACACCTGGCCGGACCAGCCGAGCGACACCGGGACCCTGGTTGTCGACGGCGGCGTCGAACTGGCGGTGGTGGACTGCGTCACCGGCGGCGTCAGCCCGGAGGGGGCCCTCTCGCTGGGCGCGGAGATCCCCGTTCGCCGCGGGGAGGAGGGCTGGGCCTGGCTCGTGGTCCACGTCGTCGAGGCCCCGGAGGCCGGCCCGGTCCCGGTCGACCTGGTCAAGGTCGGCGCCGTCGCCGAGCTACGGGTGGACGCCGAGCGCCGGGCTGCGCTCTCCGCCGCCCACACCGGCTGCCACCTGCTCGCGCTGGCCCTGAACGCGGCGCTCGCGCCCCGCTGGCGGAAGGACCCGGGCCGCAGCGACGCCCTCGGGCACCCGGACTTCGACAGCCTCGCGATGGAGTCCTCGCGGATGGACACGACGGCCAGCACCGACGTCTACCGCATCGGCAAGTCCCTGCGGAAGAAGGGCTTCACCGCCGACGACCTGGCCGCCGACCTGCCGGCGATCACGGCGGCCGTGAACGACCGGCTCGCTGCCTGGGTGGCCGCCGACGCACCGGTGCGGATCGAGGCACCCGGCGCCGAGTTGACCGCCCGCCGCCGCTGGTGCTGCGACCTGCCGGAGGGCTCCGCGTCGATCTTCTGCGGCGGCACCCACCTGCACCGCCTGGGCGAGCTCACGGCCCTGCGTACCGAGCTGCGGCTGAGCGAGGACGGTACCGGACTGACCGCCGTCACCGCCCCCGAACGGCGCTGACCGACGATCGTCGGACCGTCGTCAGATCTTCGTCCGGTGGAAGTTCAGGTACGAGCGGGAGGCGGTCGGACCGCGCTGGCCGAAGTAGCGGGAGCCGTACTCGGTCGAGCCGTAGGGGTGCTCGGCCGGCGAGGACAGCCGGAACATGCAGAGCTGGCCGATCTTCATACCCGGGTAGAGCTTGATCGGCAGGGTGGCGACGTTGGAGAGCTCCAGCGTCACGTGCCCGCTGAAGCCCGGGTCGATGAAGCCCGCGGTGGAGTGGGTCAGCAGGCCCAGCCGGCCGAGCGAGCTCTTGCCCTCCAGCCGCGAGGCGACGTCGTCCGGCAGCGTGACGACCTCGTAGGTCGACGCCAGCGCGAACTCGCCCGGGTGCAGGATGAAGGGGTCGTCGCCCTCGGGCTCGACCAGCCGGGTCAGGTCCGGCTGCTCGACCGAGGGGTCGATGTGGGGGTACTTGTGGTTCTCGAACACCCGGAAAAAGCGGTCGAGCCGTACGTCGATACTTGACGGCTGGATCATCTTCGGGTCGTACGGGTCGATGACCACACGACCGGATTCGATCTCGGCCCGGATGTCCTTGTCTGAGAGCAGCACTCCACGAGGTTACGTGCACGGGTGGGCCCCCGCCCAATCAGCGGGGACCCAACGCAGCTGCCGGACCGTCCTAGGCCAGGAACTCGGCGGCCTCGCGCCGCAGCGCCTGCTCGATCTGCTCCCCGGTGAGGGTGGCCAGATCAGCAGGGACGGCACTGCGCAGTCGTGCGCACCGGGGACAGCGGATGAGCCGGCCTGGGCCGATACGCCCGGCCCCGAGATTCTGCAGCGGGAACGTGGCAGTGCTGAACAGGTGCCCCTCGGCACAACGGACGACAGTGCGCTCCATTGTTTCCTTTCCCCATCAGGTGGCATGCCGACGACCGGCTCGGCTCCGCACCTCGCCGGGATGGCATCGCATCACGCCGCATCGGACTTCGCGGCGGCATCACATTAGGGGATGATCCGGACGCCCCGCCCCGAGGCTCGCCGTCCGCCGCACCGCGCGAAACCCGCCCGCCACAGTACGCCCGCCCGCCCCGCCGGCACCACCGCCCGACGGCCTTCAACACCGCCCGACGTCGCCCCCGCACCACACACCCGGGGTCGCTGCGAAGCCCGGCAACCATGGGGTAGAGTGAGGGCAGTCGGCCGTACCTGACGGCGGATCACGCGGGTGTAGTTTAATGGTAGAACATGAGCTTCCCAAGCTCAGAGCGCGAGTTCGATTCTCGTCACCCGCTCCATGCAAAAGCCCCAGGCCAACAGCCCGGGGCTTCTTTGTTGTCTAGACCACTCAGGCCCTGTCGTGCCAGATTCGTGCCAGATCGACGCTAACGGTCGGTCAGATATGGCCATCTGATGCCACTTTCTGTGCAGAGGTAGAGCGTCGGCAGCCAATGTCCCACATACTGAGACTCAGCTTCTGTGATCTGCGTCACTGAAAATGGCAGGCCGCTGTCCGGCCGCGCTGCGGCGCAGGTTTAGGGGGAAGTCCACAAGGCGGCCCTCTCGGCGCGATACCGAAGCTGACCGGCGACCAGCCGAGAGGCCGCAGCTATGCTCCGGCCTGTGACCGCCACGCAGCCCGAACCCCTCACCCATGAGGCGGCAACCGCCTTGCTCGCCGCCTTGCCGACGGAGATCGGTCCCGGTCTGAGCGAAGCCGAGCTGGAGGCAGTCGAGAGCCGGTACGGCTTCACGTTCGCGGACGACCACCGGGTCTTCCTCCAGACCGGGTTGCCACTGGGCCGGTCATGGCCGGACTGGCGTGACGGTGATCCGCAGGAGCTTCGCAACGGCCTGGACGCGCCCACCGACGGGGTTCTCTTCGACGTCGAGCACGCCGGCTTCTGGCACCCGGGGTGGGGCGAACGGCCCGAGGACCGCAAGGCGGCCCTGGAATTCGCCCGGGAGCGCCTGCTCGACGTCCCACAACTGGTTCCGGTCTTCGCGCACCGCTACCTGCCCGCCGGCGCCGGACAGAGCGGCCATCCGGTGCTCTCGGTCCACCAGACCGACATCATCTGCTACGGCAACCACCTCGCCGACTACCTCCACCACGAGTTCGGCGGCCCCGCAGGCGACCTCAGCCGCACCCGCGCGAGCGTGCCCTTCTGGTCCTACTTCCTCGGCAGCATCGGGACCCCGAGGGAGACCGTCGTCACCACCCCCCACGACCCCTACGCCGTCAGCGCGGACGAGGCCGTCAACCACCTGCGCATGCTCGCCATCGAGCAGCGCCTCGGCCGCACAGTCGGCGCCGACCAGCTCATCCAGGCCGCCCTGGTCGCCCTCGTCCAGGACGTCGACACCCCCGCCCTACGGGCCCTGGCCGGCCTGACCCGCCGCGAGGAACCCCTGGCCAGTGACCTCTTCATCCAGGTCATCAACGAACTCGACCTCGCGCCAGCCATCCCCGACACGCAACCGGCCGCCCGCTGGGCCCTGGTGCACTGGTGGCTCCAACTGATCGCCAACGGCAGCCTGAACCCCGTCAAAGGCGGCTACCTCATCTGGTACGAAGGCTGGGACAAGCTCGGCCGCCCGGCAGCACTGCGCCCGATCATCGGCTGGACCAGCGAGTACGACGACTGGACACCGGACTACACCGTTCCCCGCGATACCTACAAGGACCGGATCATCGACGAGGCCCGCGCCCTTCTGAATGGGCCATGGCCACCCATTCAGCGACTCTGATCTATAGGCCGCCGACGCATGATCAAGACGAAGCGCAAAGCCGATCAACTAAGCGAACGGCAGCACCCAGTCGGAGGTACTGCCAGGCACGTTCAACCCCAAGTGGCTTTGTTCACGAGACCTGACAGCACTTGTTCAGCACTTCCGACAGCACCCCGAAGGACGCCCAAATCGAACAGGGCCATCGCCCCAGTCTCGCCCTGCAGCCCGGCGTTCCCGGTCGGTCAGTCAGAGGGCTACTGGATAACCGTCATTATCCTGTAGCTCCTGGGAGGGCCGTCCGGATGCCCCGCGCCGCCCTGGAGGATGACGCCGCCCGCCCGGCGGCATGGCCGCGCCCAGCCCCGGATATCCGACCGGGTATGACCACCACCCTCACGCGCGCCGCCGCCACCGCCGCCCTGCTCGGCGCCCTCCTCGCCACCGCCCCCGCGGCCACCGCAGCCACCCACTCCGCACCGCGCGCCGCCGCTTCCACCCCACACACCCACGGCCTCCTCGACGGCCACCTGGGCAACATCGTCGGCGCCGGCATCACCGGCGGCATCCTCACCCCTATCAGCAGCGTCTACAACGGCCTCGGGACCTGGCTCAACTCCACCACCGGCGGCCTGCTCGGCGGTAGCGTCCTCGACATCACCGACCTCCTTACCGGCACTGCCTCCGGAGTCGGCACCGCCGCCTAGCGCACGACCCGGCACGCATGTCCCTCAAGCCCCCGAGCCGCAGAACCGCCCCGGCGCGGCCCGGGGGCGGTGTACGGAGAGTCCCCGCGTCCGCACGGCCACCTTCTCTTGCACCTAAGAATCGAACAGCGATGGGTTCGGGGTGCTGTCGGAAGTGCCGAACAAGTGCTGTCAGGTCTCGTGAACAAAGCCAGCAGTCGAAGCACCGCATCCGTAGTGGCCGTAACTCCCGTCGAAGCCCGCGTTCGGAGCGCGTCGACCTAGGCGCTCCGAACGGTCCGCTTCCCCTGCGACTACCCCTGTCGTAGTCCCCGGGCCGGGCTGACGCCGTCCTCGGACGTGCGCTGCCTGCCGCGGATCTCGACGACGGCCGCGCTGATGCCGGTGGAGATCTTGCGCTGCTGCTCGGCGGTTGCGTGCTGGTAGACCATCGCGGCGCGCACGGAGGCGTGCCCCATGTGGGCCATGAGGTCGGCCAGGCTGACTCCGGTATTGGCGGCGAGGGTGTTGCCGGTGTGCCGGAGGTCGTAGAAGCGGAAGCCCGGCATCCCGGCCTTGGCGCGGACCTTCGCCCACTTGCGGCCGAAGGTGGAGCGCCGGAAGGGCGCGCCGCGCTCGCCGAGGAAGAGCAGGCCATCCACCTCAGGGGAGGCGTGGAGGGCGAGGTGGTGTTCGAGATCGGGCAGGATCTCCGCCGGGACGACGACGGGACGCTTGCCGGCCTTGGACTTCGGGTCGCCCACCACGCGCTTGCCGGTGCACAGTTCGGGTGCGGCGCGGCGGATCCAGATGATGCTGCTGGCCCGGTCGAAGTCCGTTCGGCGGAGTTCGGCCAGTTCCTCGGGGCGCAGGCCCATGAAGGCAGCCATGAACACCATGAGCTGCCAGCGCGGCCCGATGAGGTGGGCGAGGTGCAGGACCTGCTCGATGGTGGCGATGCCGCGCTCTTCGGCCTTCTCCTTGCCCGCTCCCTTGATGCGGCAGGGGTTGCGGCGCAGCAGCTCGTCGTCGACGGCTGTGCCGAGGATGGCCTTCAGAAGCCAGTACGCCTTGGCGACGGTGGTGGTCTTGCCGGTGGCCAGGAGGTCGGAGCGCCAGGCGCGGACGCGCGGGGCGCTGATCTCGTCGAGGTCCCAGGCTCCGAAGACCGGGACGAGGTGCAGCCGCAGGAGGCGGCGGTACAGCTCCTCGGTGGTGGCCCCGAGGGTCCGCTCCGTGATCCACGCCTCGGCGTAGAGGGTGAAGTTCACGGCTCCGGCGAGGGGGTCGCGCCACTCGCCGCGCCGCATATCAGTCTCGGCCTCGGAGAGCCAGGCGCATGACCTGCCCCGAAAGCCAGTATTCGACCACAACTTCGGCTTGACTATCGTTTGCTTGATCGAACATGGGACGCGAAGAAGCGGCACCGACTACGAAGGAGCAACAGGTGGGGGCAGGCACGATGAGGTGGAAGCGTGTGCCTGTCGGCGTTGAATCTGTGCGCTGGGCCACCCGGGGGCAGTTGCGGAAGGTGCTGCTCGTCGTGCACAACGTGACCTCGGCGACCAGGCTGCTGGACGTGCTCCCGCTCTTCCGCGACGACCTGCGGGTCCAACTGCTGACCACCTGGACCGAGTCGTCGCCCTTCGACGACGGCGTGGCGGAACTGCTGACCCGGATGGGGCTACCCGCCCTGCCGTGGGAGCAGGCACTGGAGACGCCAGTGGATCTGGCGGTCTCGGCCAGCTTCGGCGGCCAACTCGATCTGCTTTCGGGTAAGTTGGCTGTTTTGTCACACGGAGTCGGATATAATAAGAGACTGGGGACGCCGGACGCCGGACGCCGGACGCCGGACGCCGGACGCCGGACGCCGGACGCCGGACGCCGGACGCCGGACGCCGGACGCCGGACGCCGGACGCCGGACGCCGGTTTTCGGGCTCTCGCCGGAGTGGCTGCTCGCTGGTGACACGCCCATCGCGGACGCCCTGGTCCTGTCCCATCCCGAGCAGCTCGAGCGACTGAAAGCGGCCTGCCCCCAGGCGGCTCACACCGCTGTCCTGGGCGGAGATCCGTGCTTCGACCGGATGCTCGCCGCCCGCCCGCACCGCGACCGCTTCCGCCGGGCCCTGGGGGTCAGCCCTGGCCAGCGGCTGATCGTGCTCAACTCCACCTGGAACCCGCAGTCATTGTTCGGCAACGGCGGCGAGTACGATGTCCTGCCCTGGCTGCTGGAGCGGCTGACCTCCGAACTGCCCGCGGACGAGTACCGTTTGGCCGCCGTGCTGCATCCCAACCTCTGGCACGGACACGGCCTCGGCCAGGTTCGGACCTGGCTGGACCGGGCCTGCCGCAGCGGTCTGACCCTGATCGACCCGCTGGACGGCTGGCGGCAGGCGCTGATCGCCGCCGACGCGGTGATCGGCGACTTCGGGTCCGTCAGCTACTACGCCGCCGCGCTGGGCCTGCCAGTCATCCTCGGCGCGGAGTCCGGGGAGGTGCTCGACCCCGACTCGCCGGTGGGCGCGTTCACCAGTCAGGCCCCGCGACTGAACCCGGACACCGCACTGCGTCCCCAGGTGGAGCGGCTGCTGGCCGAGCATCTGCCACCGGTCGGACCAGCCGAGCTGACCACCTCGGTACCGGGCCAGGCCGCGGCCCTGCTGCGCCGCCTGTTCTACGAACTGCTCGCGCTGCCCGAGCCGGCACACGCAGCCCTGCTCGGCCCGTTGCCGCTGCCCGCCTACCAGCCCGCCGGAATCACCATCCCGCTAAGGGTCCTGACGCAGGTTCTGGGCCCGGCGAAGGTGGCGGCCACCCGCTACTGCGATCCACCACATGAACCGGCCGGGGAGGGCGGAATCCACACCGCCGTCCACGAGGACACCCTGGACCCCGGCCTACTCGACCTGGCCGACGTCGTCTTCCGCCACGGCGCGGCCACCGACCACCGCCTCGGGTCGCCCGCACAGTGGACAGCCGAGGTCCTGGCGCGCCACCCGCAGTGCGCACTCGCGGCCTACGTGAACGGACCAGGCGCCTGTACTGTGCGCACCCGCGCCGGACAGTTGCTCGTGCTGAACGCCGCCCCGGAGACGACTGCCGATCCGGCGGTCTACGCCTCCGCGCTGCTCGCCCTGCTCGCCGCGGGCGGCAGCTCCAACGAATCCGGCGTGCTGGACGCGCTGGCGGACGGAGGTCTGACGGTGCGGACCGGCGCGAGTGCCCACATCGTCTCGCTCACCCGGCTTCGTTGACGCACCGCTCCAACAGCGCGCGCACGTAGTCCAGGTGGGCGAGCGCCTGCTCCTGCTCCAGCAGCGCCAGTGCCTCCTGGGCCATCGGCCGCGCTGCCTCGGCCTGCCCGGCGTCCAGCAGCACGGCGGCCAGGTCGGTCAGCGTCCGCGCCGTGTTGTACGCCTCGGCCGTGCCGCGGAAGAAGCGCAACGCGACCAGCAGCCGCTCGCGTGCCTCGTCCAGTCGGCCCAGTCCGCGCAGCGCCCGCCCCTGGTGCCGCTCCAGCAGCGCAAGCCCTCGGGGCACATCTTTGGAGCCCCGTTCCCCCGGCTTGATCGCCTCCAGCAGCCGCACCGCCTGCTGGAACAGCGGCAGCGCCGCCTCGTGATCCCACTGACCCAGCCGCAGCAGACCCAGCGACTCCACCGCTGTGGCCTGGCCCCGCAGATGCCCGGCCAGCCGGTCGGCGTCAGCAGCGGCTTGCAGCTGCGTTAGCGCCTCCTGCTCCTGCCGCAGGTCCTTGAAGGCAAAAGCCAGCTGCGCGTGCGCCCGCCCGGTCATGTCGGTGCCGGGGAACGCCTTGTCGACCAGTCGCACATTGCTGCGCAGCGCGGGCAGGATCTCCTCCACGCGCCCGACCTTGAGCTGGACCGGCCACATCGCCTGGCAGAGGTAGAACACCGTCTCGGCGTCGTCGCCCTCCTCGGCTGCGCGTACCGCCTCCAGCAGGTTGCCCAACTCGGCCTCCAGCGCGGCCAGCGCCTGGCCGGGGCTGGAGTAGGCGGTAGAGCGCGAGTTCTTCCGCGACTGCTCGCGTTCCTCGTAGCGGGGGCCGACGTGCCAGCGCGCATCCAGTGCGACCTCGTCGGCCTCGACGGCGAACTCCACGAGCCCCGCCACCGTCCGGTCCAGCGCTCCGGCCCGATCCGCCGAGGCGTCCTCGCGCAGGGCCGCGTCCAAGGCGAACCGGCGTACCAGCGGGCGCATCACGTACCGGTCGGCCTCGGCGACCTGCAACAGCTGCCGCTCCGCCAGCTCGGCCAGGACCGCGGCCGCCCGCGCCGGGTCGGTGGCCAGGGCGGCTGCGGCGAGCGTCGGGGTCAGAGCCAGCCAGGGGCGCAGCGACAGCATCCGGAGCGCTGCCGCCAGGTGCGGCGGCAGGCCGCCGTAGACCAGGTCCACGATGCCGTGCAGCGGATCGGAGCCTGGGTCGTCCGGCGGGGTGACGGGGGCGGTCTGCTGGAGCAGGGCCGGGGCGCAGGCGCGCAGGGCCCACGGAGAGCCCGCGCAGCGCTCCAGTACCGACGGCAGCGTGGCCCGGGCGGCGGCGAGCACCTGCTTGCCGACCAGGTCACCGAGCAGGTGGAGTGCGTCCTGCTCCGGCAGCGGCCCGACCGGCACCCGGACGGCGTCCAGGCCCACCAGCGCGTGGCGGCTGACGGCGACCACGATGACACCCGGGGCGGAGGTGACCAGGGAGCGGATCTGCGCGGCGGAGTGGACATGGTCCAGCACCACCAGCAACCGCCGCTCGGCAACCGAGGTGCGATACAGGCCGATCCGGTCCTCGGCGTCGGCCGGGATCGCGTCCTTGTCCAGGCCGAGTTGGGTCAGCACCCGCTGCAGTACCGCACCGGCCGGAAGCGCCGTGCTCGCTGAGGTGCCCTGCAGATCCAGGTACAGCTGTCCGTCAGGGAAGCGTGCGACCTCGCGCCAGCCCCAGTGGACGGCCAGCGTCGAGCTGCCGATCCCTGCCGGTCCGTGGATGTTCACCACCCGGGGACGCCCGTCGTCCAGCCGCGTCAGCTCCCGGTCCAGGATCTTCAACGCGTCCTGGCGGTCCTTGAAGTACGGGCTCGACGCAGGTAGCAGCCGAGGTGCACCATTCGCGGACGCCGAGGTCGGGACGCCGCGCATCAGCGCCGACAGCGCCCGCGCCTGAGCGGGATCGCGCCGCGCTCCCTCGGACAGCACTCGGGCCACCTCCTCCCGCCCCGCCGCACCGACCGGCGCCGGCACCGGGCGCCCGGCGCACCGCCGCGCCAGCACCCCGGCCCCCTCCCACAACGACCGGCCGGCCTCGGTCCCCAGCGACAGGTTCAACGACCCCAGGAACGTCACCACCGCCGACATCGACATGGGATCGACCACGCCACACCCCCGTATTCAGCGCGGCATCACGAACAGGCACCGCCCCAGCTCAGCTTGGTTCCCACCGTATCCGCACCAAGCTCCGCTCGCCCCAACATCCGGAAAACGCCAGGACGCGCCCGCCTCCCCGGCACAGCGCTGCCAACCTGGTCGGCAGCAACTGGCGACGACCCACCGGAGCCAGGCCACATTCCAGACCGAGGCTGGCACCCACCGCATCGAAGCGATCTTCAAATGCACCCCACAACCAGCGACCCCAGCCAGCTCGGCGGCCATGCCGCCGACACCCTGCAGACGGGCCTCGAATGGGTGCCCCTGGACAAGGTCCCCGGCTACAACCTCCTGCCCGCCTCACTGCGCGAGCCGATCGCCGCCCTGGCCACCAGCGATCCCAACACCCGCTGGCGGGGGCCCGCTGGCGGGGGCCCGCTGGCGGGTCAGGGAGGCCCGGCCGGTCAGCCGGTCTGCGCGGCGAGGCCGGTGGTTCCGGCGTGTCGGAAGGCCTTGCGGAAGTTGTGGCAGGCGGCCAGCAGTCTCCACTCGCCGCAGGCTCCCTCCTGGCCGCGCAGGAGGAGCTGGCGGCCGTTCTGGCAGGTCATGCTCTGTCCGAAGACGGGTTCGACGATGGCCTTTCGGCGCCGGTAGGCGGCCCGTCCGGGCTTGGTCCGCAGCTTGCGGGCCATCCGTTCCTTCAGCGTGGCGCTCGCCGGGATGCGCCCGCGTGGTGCGGGCGGGACCTGCTCATCGTGGGCCAGGCGGCCGGTGGCCATGAACGTATCGGTGCCGCACGCCAGTTGGCGCTCCTTCGCGGCCCGCTCACCAATGTCCATGCCTCCGATGGCAACCGCACCGCGATGCTGGTCCTCGGCTCGCCGAGCTCGGGCCTGCGCAGCGGACTGCGCGACTCCACCCGCTACTCGCTCTACAGCATCGCCCGCACCATCGAGGCGGCGCTCGGCACGGACCCACTGACCAGGAACGACGCCCTCGCGGTGCCGTTCAACGACATGTTCGCCGCGCAGCCGAAGCAGTGACGCGCCGCCGGGGTCAGGACGTCGCCTGGCCCCGGCCGTGCCCTGCCGCTACGGGAGCACCACCGAGGTGGTCCAGTCGGATCGGTTGGTGCCGAGGGAGGTGATGTCGTGGAGGTACGTCGCCGGGTCGCCGGCCGATGAAGCACCGGTCAGAACCACCCTGATGATGAGACCGTTCGAGGTCTCGGAGGCGGTCTTCGACCCGTCGTTCGTCTCCCCGGAGGTGCTGGCGGAACTGCCGCCGCGCGCCGGGGCCGCCGTGATCGACACCTTGGTGCCGTCGACCGTGAAGTTGATGTCCGCTGTGGTCAGACCGCTGTTTGAATCGATGAGCATTGCTCCCATCGCGGTGCTCGCCACCGGTACACCGGTCAGCTGGAGCGGGAGTGCGGTCGCCGTGGGGCCGAAGGCGGTGCCACGCGCTATCCGCAACTGGTCGGCTGCCGAGACGCCGATGCTCTGGAGCAACGCCCACTGCCCGGAGCCGGACTGGAAGATGAGCCCGTTGAACGAAGCGGCAAGGCTCTCGCCGCCGCCAACCGCCTTCGGCTTCGGCTTCCAGTAGGCCGGATGCCCGTTGATGACACCTGCCACCGTCGTCCCCTTGACGCTTTGGGGCGTTCCCCAGGGCGCGGGAACGGTGGTCAGATCAATCTGGACACTCCCGTCGTCCGTGTTCGCCATGAGGGCCTCGCTGTGACCCGAGGTCCCGCCGGCGGAGTGGACGTACTGGCTGGGCACGACCCCGGAGGGCAGCCAGGTGAAGCTCACGCTGAGAGTCAGCGGGTCGTTCGTGGCGGAGGGGGAGGCCGCGGCTCCGACCTGTGCGGTGGTGCTGCCCGGTAGCAGGCTGGGCACCAGTACTCCGGCCAGGGCCAGGGCGGCAGCACCCGCGAGGGCTGCCCGGGCGCGGCGGCGGATCAGCAGCCGGTGGCCGTCCGCGAGCAGTTGCCCCACGTTGACCGTGCTCGGTGGCGCGGGCTCGGCGAGGACCTGGTCGAAGCCCTGGCTGAGGCGCTCGTTCTCGAATGACATGGCAGGGTACTCGTTTCGTCTCGTCGTCTCGGAGGCTGCTCAGATGGAGGGCTGGACGCCGAGGACGACGCGCAGGGCGTCGAGCCCGCGCGACGTCTGGCTCTTGACGGTCCCGGGCGAGCAGTCGAGCAGCCCGGCGGTCTCCGCTATCGAGAGGTCGCAGTAGAAGCGCAGCACCAGCGCGGCGCGCTGGCGGGGTGGGACCTCGGCGAGGGCGGCGAGCAGATCGAGCGCACCGTCGATATCGCTGATGGGGCCGAAGTCGCCGAAGGATCCGACGTCGGCTGCGTCGTCAATGAACGATGCCTCGTCGGTTGCCGTGCGACGCAGGGTGATCCGCTTCCACCAGGTGGTCTGCTGCTCACTGAGGAAGGTGTTGATGAGGATCGTGCGGACATAGCCGTCGACGCGGTCGACCTTGCTCGCCCGGTCCCAGCTGACGTAGAGCTTGAGGAATACAGCCTGTGTCAGATCGTCGGCCCGGTGCCAGTCCTGGCAGAGCAGATAGGCGATCCGGCGTAGCCAGGGTGTCCTGGCGTGCACGAACTCGGTGAACTCGGCGTCGCGCCGAAAGCTCGCCATGCGGGGTGCCCCTGTCGTGGAGTGGGTGGAAGTGGTTGAACATCCTCATAACCGGACCGGGGGGTCAGGAGGTTGCACGGCCCCGGCTGCGGTCCAGGATTTCTTTGACGATCTCCGTGGTGAGGGCAAAGTGCCGGTGGCCCAGCTCCCAGGCCCGCTCGGTCTCCCCGGCCTCGATCGCCTCCAGCAGCGCACGGTGCTGGAGCACCGCCATGGCGTCGGCGGCCTGCTCGGCGCGCTCGGTCGCGGCACCCTCGGTAGGCGGTGAGCGCCGCCCGCATCGCCGTCAGGTCGGACAAGCCATCGGCGGGCTGGGCTTCCACGGACCCGCGGACGAGAAGGGCAGCGTCACGATCGGCTACGGCCTGATCCCGTCAGCACAAGGCCAGGGATACGCCTCCGAGGCTCTCCGTGCGCTGCTGGCGTTCGCACGCGGACACGGCATCAGCTGCGTGGAAGGCGACACCACGCACGAAAATGTCGCATCCCAGCACGTCATGACCGCCGTTGGCATGCGTCTCGTCGCGTAAGACGAGCGACTGAAGCACTACAAGATCGCCTGGACCGATGCGTTGGCGGTTACTGACCCACGCTCCTAGGCTTCGCTCCAAGTCCTTCCGAGGTTGAAGGCGCTTGGAGCTGGCTCCATGGGGTGCTCAATATGTGCGGTGCCCCCACCCAGAACGATGCGATCGCCGCCACATTGGATCCGGTCACAGAGTACGTGCAGTATTTCCGCAGCCGACACTGGCGGCTCGAGATCTCCCACAACGCTCACTTGGCGAGGTTCTGCGTGGACCTCGCCCTCAATCGGTCGCCAGGACTACGTGCCACAGACGTGCCAGGTCGAGCGGGAAGCAGCAGGGAATCATGGGGAACGCCGGTGCAAGCGGCGCATTCTCGCAGATCAGCGGAACGCCAGGTCGGCCATAATCCCGGAACGGACTCTTCCAAACTGCTGCTCTGGCCGAGGAGCAGCTCAAGCCAACTGCGACAATCCTGCGGCGGGGGTTCGCTCCGGCGACGTAGGTCGAGTGGGGGCCGTGGTGAGCGGAAACGGCGCGGGCCCGACGTGGTGGCTACGGAGACGGACAAGCCGGGAGGTGTGGTTGCTGCAGGTGCTTGGCCTAGGTACCTCCGCTTCACCGTCGCTCACTGCTGGAGATTGGGGGTGGCCCGCTATGGCTGAGGCTCCAGGGGGTCAACCTGCCGAGCGACCGTGCACCAGATACGCACCAGATTGGGCGATCAGTCACGGTAAATCGCGAGGAGCGGCAGACCCATCGCGGAGATCACCGGGCGAAGTTTGCGCAGGTCGGACCGTGTATCTGGCCGCCGCCTGCCGTGATTCCCAAGCTCAGAGCACGAGTTCGATTCTCGTCACCCGCTCCAGCAATCAAGGCCCAGGCCAGGGATATGATCCCCGGACTGGGCCTCATTGTTGCCTGGACCACCCCTGGCCTGGGCTGGTTGCCCGGCTGCACCATGATCGTGTTCTACGGCTGACGTCGTAATACGTGGATATACTCACGCTCTGGCCTGTGCTTTCCTTCATCCAAATGGGGGAATTGCGCGATTTGCGGGAAATAGGGGGATTTGTGCGGCCTTTGCGGCTATTCTCACCAACCACTGGACGGGTGCCTGGGCGAGCCTTGCTGACTGTGGGCGTGTCCGTGGCGCTCGGCTTGGCGGCGATCGTCTCCGCGCCCGTGGCGCAGGCGGCGCCGCAGCGGACAGCGCACGCGCAGACCATCGATCCGTCGCTGCCCGTGCCAACCCTGCCTGCGAATGCCCCGGGCTGCGGAACCAGTAACGAACCGGCGTGGACAACTCCGGCCTTCGAGATAGAACTCGCCCAGAAAATGGGGAACGGCTATCCCCTTTATCAGGCGGCTGTGCATGTTTGGGATCTGGATGGCTCACAGACAGTCGACGCGTTGGGCACCGCCACACCCTTGGATGAACAGCAGGTCCATGTCCCGCTGAATCTGGTCAACGGCCACACCTACGCCTGGTACGCGTCCACTTTTGATGGAACAGACTACTCGTCCGCTACGCCGACCTGCTATTTCAATGCCGACACCGTCTCACCGAGTGCGCCGGTCATCACTGATCCTGACTTTCCGGCGACCGGGTCTGGTGGAACGCCGACGAAAAGCCAGGGCCAGCCCACTACGTTCACCTTCAGCTCCAGCGACCCGCTGCCCAGCGGCTGCACCGTCGCCGGCACGCCGGACTGCCAGGTCAGCGGACTCGACCACTTCATCTACTCGTTCGATGAGAACCTTCCGACGATCGGTGCCCTCCAGGTTCCCGCGAACAGCAACGGCAAGGGGTCGCTGACGTCGTCCTTCAACTGGGGGACTCACACGCTTTACGTAGCGTCAGTCGACGCGGCCGGGAACCAGTACAACCAGAGCACGTACACCTTCTACGTGCCCTACCAGCTCGCGCCTCCGCTCGGACCCGATACCGGGACCTTCCACACGGTCACCCCGACACGGCTGCTGGACACCCGTAGCTCTGGCAAGCTCGTGCCGACCGGTGGAACCACCGGTGTGCAGATCCAAGGCAACACCGAGGTCCCGGGCATGCCCAGTACCGGCGTGAACGCCGTGGTGCTGAACCTCACGGCCACCCAGACCACTGGGAACGGGTTCCTTACCGCGTATGCCGACGGGGCCAAGCGTCCCACGACGTCCAACCTGAACTGGACCGGCGCGAAACAGACGGTCTCCAACTTGGTCACCGTGCCCGTCGCCGCAGACGGCCGGGTGGACTTCTACACCAGCAGCAGCGCGGCCGTCATCGCCGACATCCAGGGCTACTACACCAATGACACCAACGGCCTCACCTACCTCACCCTGACGCCGGACCGAATCCTGGACACCCGATCAGCCGTCGGGATCGGCAGCAGGACCCCTATCACCAACGGCACGATCAATCTGGACATCACCGGCGGAAACACCGTTCCGGACTACGGTGCGCCCGCGGTCGTGCTCAACCTGACCGTGACCGACACCAAGGGCGCGGGGTACCTGGAGGCGTACCCGGAAGGAACGTCCGCGCCCGTGGTTTCCAACATCAACTGGACCGCCTCCGACTCGACGATCGCCGGACTCGTCATCGTCCCGGTCAGCGCGTCCGGGCAGGTCAGCATCATGGTCCACGGGACCAGCCAGGTGGTCGCCGACGTGCTCGGGTACTACTCCCCGGGCGTCGGCGGCGCCCGTTTCACCAGCGTGGCTCCGAGCCGCTTGCTGGACACCCGCTCCGCGATCGGCGTCGGTACCAAGTCCCTGATCCCGGCCGGGCACACGATTGCCCTGCAGGTCACTGGACAGGGAGATGTCCCCGCCGGAGTCACGGCCGTGGTCCTGAACATCACCGTCACCCAGACCGGCGGCGACGGGAACCTCACCGCCTGGGCAGACGGCAACCCCATGCCCGGCGTGTCCAACCTCAACTGGGCCAAGGGGGCAACGGTACCCAACCAGGTCATCGCCCCGATCGGCGCAGACGGAATGGTCGACCTACACGTCACCAGCACGACGGCCGTCATCGCCGACGTCTTCGGCTACTTCCAGTAGAAGATCCGGAGCAGCACCAAAACCTGACTTTCCATCAAACTGAACATGTGGTCGGCCGGATCATCCGGCCGACCACATCGGTGTGTCTCGCCCCGCCGAGCGCCGAGTCTTCAATGCCGTGCCCCTCGCGTGCCCCAACCGGCGGAGCCGAGCGGTAAACCACAGTGAAGCCGAGGCTCGTTCGACCACCGGAGCAGCCGTCCAAAGCAGCACGACCGCGCAGTTCAGGAGTGGTCTTCCGTGGTCACGCGGCCAATGCTTCCCAAGCTCAGAGCACGAGTTCGATTCTCGTCACCCGCTCCATGCAAAAGCCCCAGGCCAACAGTCCGGGGCTTCTTTGTTGTCTAGACCAACTTCGAGCCGCGCCACCAACCCCGGTCGTTCGAACCCCGCCCGCTCTATCGGTACTGCATTGAGTAGCCCTAGCATCAGCAGCAACACTGCAGCCAGGAGAATCATCGGCCGGTGCGGGCGCGGGTGACGCGCCCCCGGCCTGGGGGACAGACCTACATGTCACGAAGGCATTCACGTGCCGCCGCAGCGACGTTCGCGCTGCTGGCGGGCACTATCGGCACCACCGCCGCAGCCCACGCCACCACCCCGTCAGTGACCGATCTGTATGTCAACGGAGCAGCGACGACCTGCTCCGATGTCGGGTCCGGAACACAATTGGCCCCGTTCTGCACGATCCAGGCCGCTGCGGACGTGGTCGAGCCGGGCCAGACCGTCCACGTAGCCGCAACCTTGGCCTCCTACGCGCCGTTCACCATCAGCCGCTCCGGAACCGCCGAGGCGCCCATCACATTCGTGGGCGGGCCGTCCATGAACTACCCAGGGATAACCGCACCGTTGGTGAAGGGGGTCACCACCACCCCCAGTGTGGCGGTCACCGTTTCCGGGGCCCAGTACGTGTCCTTCTCCGGCATCGACGCCACGGGCATCGACAGGTCGGCACTTCAGGTGCTCGGCTCCAGCCACATCAGCTACGACCAGGCATGGATCTACAGCTCCGGCGGACGGTCAGCGACCGCACCGAGTACCGCAGTCGTCGACGGGGCCTCGTCGGACGTCACCCTGTCGAAGGACGACTTCCCGACGAATCCCGGCTGGGCCATCGACGCCCAGTTCGGCGCAAGCGGCCTGGTGATCACCGACGACTACCTTCAGGCATCGTCGCAGGGCGGTATCCGGGCTGACGGCGTCACCGGGGTCACGGTCACCGCGGACTCCATCAACGGAAACTGCGGCTCCGCCGTCGACATCAGCGGTGCATCGAGCGGGTCCATCGAGAACGTCGTCGCGGTGGGATCGGGAGAGTCAGCCGACAGCACCGGCTTCTGCAAGGCGATGGGCACGAGTGCGGAGATCAACGTCGACGCCCAGGCCGCACCCAACGTCCAGAGCGACTACAACGACGTCCACACGAACGCCTACGGGTCGGACTACGTCTGGGCCGGTCTCGCGTACACCAGCCCCGCGGCGTTCGCCGCCGCCACCGGGCAGGGCAGCCACGACCTCGGTGCGAACGTCGTACCGACCGATGTGCAGGAGGGCTCCCCGGTCATCGACTCGGGCGACGCCAACGCGCCGGACGAGCCGGCCACCGACCTGCAGGGCAACCCGCGAGTGGATGACCCGCTGGTCGCGAACACCGGAACCGGTGACGGCTATGTCGACCGGGGAGCCTTCGAGTTCCAGAACCCGCTGACCATCAGCGACGTCTCGGCGACACCCAACGAGGGACCCGCTCCGCTCAAGACCACGCTGACCACAGTGGTCAGCAACCCCTGGAACACCCAGGGTGTGACGTACGGCTTCAATCCCGGCGACGACGCAGGGTGGCCGCCGGACTCGGCGGAGCCTTCGGCGACGTGGACCTACGCGACGGCCGGAGGCGCCTACACCGTTGCGGCGACCGCGTACCTGCCCGACGGCACCACCCGAACCACGTCCACGGGCAACGCGGTCTACGTCAACTCGCCCGGGCCGCTGGTCGCCGCCGTCACCTACTCGACCAGCGACATGCAGCCGGACGCGGCGTCGTTCTCGTTCCCCTCGACCAGTCCGTGGGCCATCACGAACAACGTGGTGAACTACGGTGACAAGTCGCCCACGGTGCAGTTCGCCGGCAACGAGACCGAGTTGAACCACACCTACGCCGCGCCGGGCACCTACACGGTCACCGACACCGTCACTGACGCCGGCGGCCGGACCGAGACCGCGACCAAGCAGGTCACCGTCGGGCTGGCGTTCGTGGGCATTACCCCGCAGCGCGTACTGGACACCCGCTATGGCACCGGCGCGCCCGAGAAGCCGGTCGGACCGGCCGGGCTGGTCCGGGTCAAGGTCGCCGGTGTGGACGGGATTCCGTCGAATGTCTCGGCCGTGACCATGAACGTCACCGACACCGGCGCCACCGCGAGCAGCCACGTCACCGCCTACGCCGACGGCAGCACCCGCCCGAATGCCTCCGCCCTCAACTTCGGCCCCGGACAGACGAACCCCAACCTGGTCACTGTCCCTGTCGGCCAGGACGGATACGTAGACCTGTGGAACTCCGCCGGTGACGTCGAGTTGTTCGCCGACGTCCAGGGCTACTACACCAGCCAGAACAGTGCGTCCGCTGTCCAGTCCGGCTTCACGGCCTCCGGGCCGACCAGGGTCCTGGACACCCGCTATGGAACCGGAGCGGCGAAGAAGCCGGTCGGACCGGGCGGCGTGATCACCCTGACTCTGCCCCCGGCTTCCGCCGATGCCGACGACGTCGTCCTGAACGTCACCGAGACCGGAGCCACGGCCAGTGGCTATGTCACCGCCTACCCCGGCACGGGTGCCAGGCCGGCCGTCTCGAACCTCAACTTCGGCCCCGGGCAGACCACCTCCAACCTGTTGGTCGTCCCCCTGACACCTGGCGGCCCGAGGACGGTACGGCTCTACAACAGCGCGGGCAGCGTCAACCTGATCGCCGACGTCCAGGGCTACTACAGCAATGGCGCGGACACCCCTTACGTGCCGATCTCCCCGACCCGCGTCGTGGACACCCGCTACGGCACCGGCGCACCGCAGAAGCCCATCGGCCCCGGCGCGGATCTTCGTGTCAAGGTCGCCGGGGTGAGCGACATCCCCCTCGGAGCCACCTCGGTCCTGGTGAACATCACCGGCACCGGGGCCACTGCCAGCACCTACCTCACCGCTTTCGGCGCAGGCACCGCACCGGGGACTTCCAACATCGACCTGGTCCCGGGCCAGACCCGCCCCGTCCTGGCGGCTGTCCCGGTCGACAGCCAGGGCTACATCACCATCCAGAACGCCCACGGTGACATCGAGATCCTCGCCGACATCGAGGGCTACTCCGGCTGACCCACCCCACCGGCCCAACAGCAACAGCGGTCCGCCAGCACCTGGTTACCGGGGCGGCGGACCGCTGTCAGCAACGTGGTCGACAAGGACAGGGGAGGAGTGCCTCGGATTGATCGCTCTCCGGGGGCGATCACAGATCGGTGGCTCCGGGGCTCCGGTGATCGGCGGGCTCGACGCCGGCGCGCTGCCGGAGGCCGAGGGAGCGGGCCATGTTGGTGGTCCACCAGTGGAGTTGGGGGCCGGAGTCGGTGGCCGCAGCGCCGGTGAGGCCGGCGCTGCGGCGGAACGCCGGGCCGTACAGGAACTCGGTGGCGAGGGCCTGGTGGAGAGCGGCGACGGCGAGGCGGGTGTCCTCGACAGGGATTTCGCCGGCGTGGGGTCGCAGGTCGTGGAGCGCCTTGACGACTGGGTCGAGCATCCCCGATCCCTCGTCCCGCCACCCGGCGGCGTGGAGTGCCGCGGCCAGCTCGCCGTAGCCCCGGCGGTAGAAGGCCGCCATGTCACCTCCAGCGAGTGCACGAGCTGGTGGTGGGCTGGGGCGGGGACCGGCGCGTACGTCTCGCCGCACTCTGCCACGCCGCCTACGGCACCGACGTCCTCCCGCACCCGCTGCTGCCGCTCGACCAGCGAGCCCGCCTGCGGACAGCGATCGGGGAGGAGGCCGAAGCCCTCGTCCACCTCTACGGCGCCTGTGACCGCAGCAGCACCTACCCCCGCCTCGGCGCAACGCCGCTCCCGCTCACTGACCGCTTCACCGGCGATGTCGTCGCCCTGGCCGCCGCCGACCTCACCGACTTCGCGCTCCTCACCATCGCCGACGAACTCGACGTCGCCCGCACCGCTCCACTCACCCCCACTGCCCGCCGCGGCATCCGAGCCCTCTTCACCGCCCTGGCGGCCTACGTCCCCGACGTGGCCGCCCAGGCCCTCGCCGACTCCTCCCTCCGTCGTGATACCCCAGACTGACCTATGGCAATGCACTTGGGGATCTTGAGATTCCCAAGCTCGGAGCGCGAGTTCGATCCTCGTCACCCGCTCAAGGACAAACCCCCGGGCCGTCGGCCCGGGGTTCTTTGTTGTCGAGACGAATTCCAGAGGCGTACCACTACCGCACCGGGGGTTGCCGGTTGCTGGGCCATGCTCCTCCTAGTGGGCGCGGTTCTGGTTGAACCCGGTGCGGGCCCAGAGGTAGCCGCCGAGGGCGATGACGATGCACCAGGCGATCGCGAGGATGCCGTTGTGGCCGATCGGGGTGCCGGTCAGCAGGCCTCGGATGGTTTCGATGACGGGGGTGAAGGGCTGGTACTCGGCGAACTGGCGGACGCCGGGCGGCATCGAGCCGGCGGGGGCGAAGGCGCTGCCGATGAACGGGAGGAAGATGATCGGCAGCGGGCTGTTGCTCGCCGCCTCGGGCGTTCCCGAGACCAATCCGATCGCTACCGCCAGCCAGGTCAGGGCGAAGGCCAGCAGCAGGAGCAGTCCGGCCGCGGCGGTCCAGCCGGCGAGATGCGCGGTGGGCCGGAAGCCCAGGAGCAGTGCGGCGGCGATCACCGACGCGGTGCTCACCACGGTCGTGATCAGGCTGTTGATCACGTGTGCGGTCAGGATGGAGCCTCGGGCGATCGGCATGGTGCGGAACCGGTCGACGATGCCCTCGGTCATGTCCGCGCAGACCGCCACTGCCGTGGCCATGCTGCCCGATGCCACCGCCGTGATGACGATGCCGGGCGCGATGTAGTCGATGTACCCGCCGCCGTGGTGCCCGCCCGCCGCGGCGATCCCGGCGCCCAGTGTCTTGCCGAGGACTCCGACGAAGAGCAACAGCATGATCACCGGGCCGAAGACGGAGCCGGTTGTCATGGCGGGATAGCGCAGCGTGTGACGCAGGTTGCGCCGCAGCATCGTGGCCGTGTCGGTCAGGGCGTAGCTGTTGGTGCTCATGCGGAGATCTCCTTGTCGGTGGCGGGGTTGCTGCGGTTGCCGGTCAGGGCGAGGAAGACGTCGTCCAGGTCCGGGGTGTGCACGGAGAGCTCCTCGACGCTGATGGCCTCGGCCTTGAGCCGGTCGAGAAGGGACTGCAGTGACGCGACCCCGCCGTCGCTCGGGATCTGCAGGGTCAGCGCGTCGTCGTCGCGTGCGGTGACGTCGAGGATTCGGGCGGCCGCCTCCAGGTGCGGCGCGTCGGCGAACCGCAGCCGGATGTGGCCGCCGGGGATCAGGCGCTTGAGTTCGGCCGCGGTTCCTTCGGCCACCAGCTTGCCCTGGTCCAGAACGGCGATGCGGTCCGCGAGTTGGTCGGCCTCCTCCAGGTACTGCGTGGTCAGGAAGATGGTGACCCCGTCGGCGACCAGGCCGCGGATGATCTCCCACAGGTCCCGGCGGCTGCGCGGGTCCAGTCCCGTGGTCGGCTCGTCGAGAAAGATCAGGCGCGGGTCGGCGATCAGGGTCATCGCCAGATCGAGCCGGCGACGCATGCCGCCGGAGTAGGTCGAGATGGGCTTTTTCGCAGCCTCCACCAGGTCGAACCGCTTCAGCAGGGCGTCGGCCCGGCGCCGGCCCTCGGCTCGTCCCAGGTGGTGCAGGTCCGCCATCAGGATCAAGTTCTCCCGGCCGGTGAGCAGGGCGTCGACGGCCGAGAACTGGCCGGTGACCCCGATCGAGGCCCGCACACCGCCGGGATCCTGGGCCAGATCGTGGCCGACCACCTGCGCCTGGCCGCCGTCGGCTTCGATCAGCGTCGAGAGGATCTGCACCGTGGTGGTCTTGCCGGCCCCGTTCGGGCCGAGGAGGGCGAAGACCGTGCCTGCGGTGACGGTCAGATCGAGGCCGTTCAGGACGAGTTGGTCGCCGTAGGACTTGCGCAGGCCGGTCGCGGTGATCGCGTCGGGCCGGGCGAAGGCGGCTTCGGTAGCCTGTCGATACGTTGTCGTCGTGTTCATGGGTAGAGCGTCCGACCCTGACGCAAGGTCAAGGTCAAGCGCTCTGTTCCACAAGCTTTCCGGGGGGCACTGTTGTTGACGATCGGCCAGGTCGCGGCATATCTGGGCGTGACGGTGCGGGCTATCCGCCACTACCACCAGAGGGGTCTGCTGCCCGAGCCGGCGCGCGATGTCTCGGGGTACCGGCGCTACGGAGCCGACGCGATCGTCACGCTGGTGCGGATCAGGACCCTGTCGGACGCGGGCGTCCCGCTGGCACGGATCGATGAGCTGATGGGAGCCTCGCCCGCCCAGTTCTCGTCATCGGTCGCGGCGATCGACGACGATCTGAAGGAGCAGATCAGGGACTTGAAGAGGCGCCGCAGCCGGATCGCCGAACTGTGT
The DNA here is from genome assembly GCA_963743515.1 of uncultured Actinomycetota bacterium. GTDB lineage: Bacteria > Actinomycetota > Actinomycetes > Streptomycetales > Streptomycetaceae > Streptacidiphilus. Next base: position 41,427 of record CAVUQN010000011.1, on the reverse strand, counting down.
GCCGGCGACCGGCTGTTCCTGCCGCAGGAGGTCGTGGTCCTGCTGGACCGCATCCAGGAGATCGGACTCAGCCCGGAGGCGGTGCGGACTGAGCGCGACTCGTGGATCCTGCTGGTGGCGCAGTACCCCGACCAGGTGCCGGGGTGGGCACTGCAGAAGCAGGCGATGTTCGAGGACCCTGCCTTCCAGCGGCTGTACCTGACCGCCGACCAGGCCGCCGCTTGGGATCGGAACGACCCGCGACTGGAGGCACTCGCGGACGAGGTGAACGGCTTCGGCGGACTCCATATGCCGGACTCGGACGGAGCCGAGCCGATCCTGGCTCTCGATGCCCTGGTCGCCGTCACGCTGATGGCGGCGCAGACCGGCAAGCCGGTGCCCGCCTGGGAGCGGTTGATCGAACTATGTCAAAGCCGGGCAATTGCTACCTGAGGGCCGACCCTTGGCTGGCTGAGCGGCCCTCCGGCTGTGCTGGTCCGTGTCGTCCGTAAGCGGACGTGTCCATGTGGGGTCGACGGACAGTGTGTCGCCGCTTCACAGCGACGTACCGGCCGGTCCGGTCAGTCGACGCTCACGTGGACAGCGGGCCCGGCTGCATCGGTGTACTGGGAGCCTTCACTGGCGGCGTAGTACCGGACCTGCCAGGTGCCCGAGCGGGTGGCGCTGCCCCGGATGACGAACTGGCCCTTGGCGTTGGTCGCCGCGTAGGCAGTGGTCATCTGCCAGGTCCTGCCACCGTCCGGAAGGAACATCAAGTACATCTGCTGGCGCCCGCAGACCTGCCAGGTGGGGCTGTAGCCCTCCTGCCACAGTGTGCCGGAGAAGCTGAGGGTGCCGCCGCGGGCGATCCGCGTGGTACTGGGGCGCCCGCCGGTGATCCTGTTGGCCCAACGGAAGACGTGCACGGTGTTGCTGACGCTGGAGGCGTAGCCGGACTTCGTCGGCGAGTACAGCCGCCAGTACCCGTGCGGGTCGGTGACAGGCAGGATGAGGTCGACGTTGCCGCTCTTCGGGAGGGTGATCCAGCGGAGCGTGCTCCAGCCCGTCTTTCCGTTGGGGGACTGCTCGAAGGCGAACAAGCCGCCGGGCGAGGTGCCGTCGGTACTTCCGTCGACGCCGTAGAGGAAGACCTGGGGGGTCGAGTCCTCGGAGACACTCTCGATGTTGATCTGCACCTGCTGGCGGATACCGGTGTACTGGTAGTCGGCCGTGGAGCCCGCAAGGAAGCTGTCCTCAGGATCCACGGTCAGCTGCGTGGTCGCGGCGGACTCGCCGTAGGGCACGACGTCGGACAGACTGAACCGTCCCTCGGCGTCAGTGGTGACCTCGCTCAGGCCGTAGTCGTCGACGTCCGCCCCAGCGAGCGGGTACCACTGGCCACTGGTCCGGTACTGCACGGTGCCGGTGATCGTATTGTGCGTCCCAGCCGTGAGCCCGCCTATGCTGCTCCGGTCCAGCAGGACACGTGTGGGGAGCGGGCTCGGCATGGAGATGCTCTGGCGGTCGACGGCGCCGGTGACGGACTGGCCGCCCTCCGCATGGGTTTCTTCAAGCAGCGCCATCGCTGAGGTGCCGATGTCCAGGGCCCTGACGGACACCGTGAAGCTCCCGTTTCCGGCAGCGTTCGTGGTCGCGGGAGCGGACGCGCCCAGGCTGAGCGTGAGCGCCAGTGGGGCCGACCACGCGGAGCCTGCGTCGCCGCTCTCGGGCTCGTAGGCGGTGGCGAGGCCGCTGGCGGTAACGGTCTCGTTGCCGTAGCCGACGGTGGTCGGGCTGAATGCCAGTGCCGAGAAGTCAGGCGTGGCCTGGTAGTCCAACGGTGCGTAGGTGTCCGCTACCCGATGCTGGGCGCCGTTGGAATCGGTGGTCATCAGAACGATGGTGTAGCTGTCATGCGGCAGCGCGATGGCCTCGCCGAATCCCGGGGCGGCGGTCCACACACCCGTCGTGCCGTCGCCCGAGGTCAGGCTGAGCGAGATCGGTCCGTAGATGGCGCTGCTGGTCCGGCTGTAGAAGTACGCCTGAACCCCGGTCAGTGCAGTCGACGAAGTGAAGCCGGCGTCGAACTCCAGGCCGGTGGCGGCCTTGGTGACGGTGGAGGACCTGAGCAGCGGAAAGGTTGCGGCGTCAGCCTGAGCGGCAGGCAGGAGCAGGCTGCTGAGCAGCATGCCTGCGGTGACAGCGGTCGTGATGGCCGCTGGTATACGGATGCGCATGAAGGCTTACTCGACTCGACGGAGTGGTGATGGTGCAAAACCTGCAAAGCATAGTGGGGAGCAGCCCGCTGGGCGGCACGAGTTCGATGTAGGGCCAGAGGCCTACGGCTTGCTCATTTGCCGAAGTCGGCCGTCGACGCCGGGCCACCTGGTTGGAGTCCCACAGCGACACGTTGTCCAGCACCCCGAAGTGCGCGAGAGCGTAGATCGCTCCCGCAATGCAATTTCAGGACGGAAAGTGTCCGCTGGTGCCGATAGCTTCCTCTTCACCGATCGTAATCGCCGACCGCCGGCCGCGGTTCGCGTACCGGAGGCCCGACTCCCAAGATGGCAGGACATGACGCTGCTGCGCACCAGAGCCCTCAATCGCGCCACCCTCGAACGCCAACTGCTGCTGCGCCGCTGGGACCTGACTGTGCCACAGACTCTGGAACGACTGGTCGGGCTCCAGGCGCAGACACCGCACACCTGGTACGTCGGACTGTGGACCCGCCTGGTCGGTTACACGCCTGAGCCCACCGCGGATCTGCTCCGCGAAGCCGGCGCGGTGCGAATCGCGCTGATGCGCTCGACCATCCACCTGGTGACCGCGGCCGACTGCCTGTGGCTGCGGCCCTTGGTGGAGCCGGTCATCGAGCGCAGCACGATGGGCACCTTCGGCCGCGACCTGGTCGGTGTGGACCGTACGGAGCTGGCCGCCGCCGGCCGCGAGCTGCTCGCCGACCAGCCGATGACCTTCGGCGAGCTGGGCCGGGCCCTGGTTCAGCGGTGGCCGGACCGCAATCCGGCCGCGCTGGCCCAGGCGGTCCGCGCGTCCGTACCGCTGGTCCAGGTCCCGCCGCGCGGGCTGTGGGGCCGGAGCGGGCGGGCCGCCCACACCCCGGTGGAAGGCTGGCTCGGGCGCCCGGTCGACACCGGGCCGGACGTGGAGCAGTTGGTGCTGCGCTACCTGGCCGCGTTCGGGCCCGCGACCGTCCGCGATGTCCAGCAATGGTGCGGGCTGACCCGGTTGGCCGAGGTCGTCGAAGGACTCCGTCCACAGCTCATGGTCTTCCGTGACGAACAGGGCCGTGAACTGTACGACCTGCCCGACGCGCCACGCCCGCACCCGGACACCCCTGCCCCGGCGCGCTTCCTCTACGACTTCGACAACCTGCTGCTCTCCCACGCCGACCGCAGCCGCGTCCTGACGGTGAGCTTCGCCGACCAGGGCTTCGCCGGAACCATGGAGATGCCCCGGGCGCTGCTCGTCGACGGCTTCGTCACCGCAACCTGGAGGGTTGCCATCAGCGGTGACACGGCGACGTTGACGGTGCGTCCGTTCCGAAAGCTGACGGCCGCCGAGCAGGAGGACATCGTCGCGGAGGCAACCCGACTGCTCGCCTTCACAGCGGCGAAGGCAACGACCCAGGACATCGTGATCGGGCCACCGCAGCCGGGGTGATCCACCCGTTCCGGTCCGAGCGCCGATGGCAGGTGGACCGCGAGATGGATCCTGAGGCAGAACTGCCGCGACTCGGTCAGGCGTCCATCCACCGGTGGTAGCCGTTGTCGTCCTCGCAGGTGATCGCGTTTCCGTTGGCATCGGTGGTGCTGAGTCCGAGGTCGCGATCGGGGCAGAATTCGCCTGCGCGATAGCAGTTGCCAGCGCTGGAGGTGAGGCTGCAGGTTCCGTCGCTGCCGGAAGCGGAGCCAGAGCCACCACCGGAAGATCCACCCGAGGTGGATCCACCCGACCCGCCGGACGACCCGGACCCCGTAGTGGAGCCGTCGGCCGCCGCAGCGGTCGCCGTCACCGTGACCGTCACCTTCACGGTCTTCGTCACCGTGGGGACAGCCTTCGGCTCGGCAGTCACCGTGACGCGGACGGTGGCCGTGGCCGTAGCCGTTGCGGTCACTGTCGGCCGTGCCATGACCAGGGCCTCGGCCTGTGTCACCTGGCTCTGGTCCCCGATGCCCACGGTGGTCGCACCGAGGGCGAACAGCCCGATACCGCCCAGCCAGACCCGCTTACGGTGAAGCAGCGGCCGAACATCCGGCGCCCTGGGCGGTTCCGGCACCTGGCGCACCCAGGGCGGTTGCGGCTGCGTCGGCTGCGCCGGCTGCCGCCGTGCCGAGGCCGGCCGGCCCCAGGTCGGCCGGGGCGGGGGTGGTCCTTGCGGTGGCCAAGACGGGCCCTGAGACATAGCTCTCCCGGGAGAACGAAGTTGTTCAGCGCACGGATTGTGTCAGCAGTGAAAAGATCCTGTGTGCAAGTTGCGAAGCTGTGATGGAGCCGCCCTCCGCAAACCATGGCCACCGCTCAGCACGGCCGCCAGGGCCCCGGCGGAATGAGGGGGGTGGGATCCACGGCCTGCGACTACAGTCCCGAGGTGGCTTCCTGGGGACCTTTGTGCCCACCCCCCTTGACCGCGGACCTCTAGGGTTCTCTGACCGGTCTCTCTTCGGCCGGAAAGCTAGCAGGAGCCACTGACAGCAGCCTCCCCCCGTGAGTCTCCGCACCACGATCAGGGCCGGCGCCATCGCCACGGCCCTGCTGGCAGGCCTGGTCAGCCTGCCGGGCCAGGCCCTCGCAAGCACCGCGCCGCCCACCGCCCGTCCGTTGCCCGTCGTGCAGACACCAACCGGGCTCGAACTCGCGGTCAACGCCACCGCCGGGGGCGCGTCCCAGGTCACCGCCGTCAGTGCGACCATCGACGCCGTCAGCAGCCCGAACCAGGTGGTCAGCACCGTCCAGAACTTCTCGCTCACCAGCGGGACTTCCGCCTCCGGTACCTGGCAGAGCAGCGGCTCGCTCGGTCTGTCGAGCTACGGCAACTACCTCGTCAGGTTCACGGCGACCGACGCGGACGGCCAGCAGGCCCCGTCGGGCACGCTGGAGCTTGTCTACAAGCCCTTCCCGGTCCACCACGACGTGACGTACAACCCGACGACGCTGACCATGGCCGACCAGACGCTGACCGTCACCGGTCGGCTGACCACCTACGACCCCGCGGTGGGCGACACCGGTACGTCCTGGTCTGCGCCCACCACCGTCAGCCTCTGGGGCCCGAGCGCCGGGGAGAGCACCGCGGTCGGCAGCGACGGGAGCTTCAGCCTCTCCGCCAGGCCCGGCGCGACGGCGGCGGCCACGTTCCAGGTGATGGCCGAATCGGACCAGGGCATCTACGAGAGCGCGGCGTCGCCGCCGATCTACTCGACGCGCACGCCGTTCGAGATCCAGCTCGACTCCGGGTCCGTCACCGGTGCCGTGGTGGGCTCGCAGCACACCGTCGCCGGAACGGCCTCGATCCTGCTCGGCGGCACGCTCCAGCCCGCGGCCGGCGTGACGCTGACGGTGACGCCCCCCAGCGGCAGCCGGACAACGGTCGTCACCGACGCCCACGACCGGTTCAGCTTCCCGGTCACCGTTCCGGCCGGGAACGCGGAGTAGACGGTGTCCGACCTGCCCGACTCCGGCCCGGCGCCGTTCCTGACGGTGGGGACGCAGATCTTCGACAGCTACCGGCCGGTCTACCGGACGGCCTTCGTCGGCGGTCGGCCGAGCCACGCCACCGCGGCCCGGAACAGCTGGGTCAACTGGCAGGGCAGCGTGGAGTACCGGACCGTCAGCTCCTGGACGGCCCTGTCGAAGACCAAGGTCTACCTCGCCTTCCTGCCCAAGGGCGGCCGGAACTGGTCCATCGTCAGCTCCGGGTTCACCGACAGCCATGGACGGTTCGACTTCTGGGCGCACGCGGGGGCCGACGGCACCTGGCGGCTGATCTGGAACGCCCCGAACCAGTCCTTCCTGTCCACCAGCACCAGCACCTACGTGACCGTGCACTGAGTCCGCAGGTGCTAGCGGTAGTACGACTGGGGCCCTCCGACCGGAGGGCCCCAGCGCGTTCGGGCGCCTGCCGCCGGTGAGGTCGGCCGAGGTCGGAACGGTCGCCGGGCCCGAATAAATAACTTGTACGCCCCAAGTACTTGCGATATACAAGTATAGGTGGGAGTGGAGACCGGCTGCAGCGGATCGGTGGGCGTGATGTCAGGTGCGGGGCAGGGTGGCATGTCCCCCGGGGCCGGCGAGCGCGGCCGGGGGGCCGGGGTAGCCTCGGTCGCGGACTCGGTGGTCGACCTGCTGCGGACGGTCCGTCGGTCCAAGGCCCGGCTGCTGGCCGCAGCCGGTGACAACATCGACTCGGCGACCCAGATGCTGCTGCGCACCATGGCGGTTGACGGCCCGATGCGGGCGAGCGCACTGGCCGCCGCCGTGCAGTCGGACCTGTCGACGGTCAGCCGCCAGGTCGCCGCGCTGGTGACCCGCGGGCTGCTGGAGCGCCGGGCGGACCCGGTGGACGGCCGGGCCAGTCTGCTGGTGGTCACCGAGGCCGGCCAATCCGTGATCGCCGAGTACGAGCACGCCCGGGAAGCCTTCTTCGAGCAGGTGCTGAGCGGCTGGACGCCCGAGGAACTGCACCGGTTCGCCCACCTGCTGGAACGGTTCACCTCTGCCTACGACACGACCCATACCCAATGGATGACCGACGCGACGCGGCAGGCCGCGCGCCCCCACGACCAGGAAGAAGGCAGTACCGAATGAGCTCCACTGCAACCCGCCCAGCGGACCCGCCCACGGACGGGGCGCTGACCCATCGTCAGATCATGACGATCCTGTCCGGGCTGGTCCTGGGCATGTTCCTGGCCGCGCTGGACCAGACCATCGTCTCGACCGCGATCAAGACGATCGGCAACGACCTGCACGACCTGACCGCGCAGGCGTGGGTCACCACCGCGTTCCTGATCACCTCCACGATCGCCGCACCGCTGTTCGGCAAGCTGTCGGACATCTACGGCCGCAAGCGGCTGTTCATGCTCTCGATCGTGATCTTCGTGCTCGGATCGGCGCTGTGCGGCCTGTCCCAGTCGATGTACGAACTGGCCGGGTTCCGCGCGTTCCAGGGCATAGGCGCCGGCGGCATCATGCCCCTGGCCCTCGCGGTGATCGGCGACATCATTCCGCCCCGTGAGCGTGCCCGCTACCAGGGCTACATGATGGCCGTCTTCGCCAGCGCCTCCGTCCTCGGGCCGGTGCTGGGCGGTCTGCTCTCCGGTACCAACAGCTTCCTGGGGGCTGCGGGCTGGCGCTGGATCTTCTACATCAACGTCCCCATCGCCGTCTTCGCGCTGATCGTCATCGCCAAGGTGCTCCACCTCGACCACGTCCGCCGCGAGCGCCGCATCGACTGGTGGGGTTCGGTGCTGCTGGCCGTGGGCCTGGTGCCGCTGCTGGTCGTGGCCGAGCAGGGCCAGAGCTGGGGCTGGGCCTCGGTCAACTCCTTCGCCTGCTACCTGATCGGCGCGGCCGGGCTGGCGCTGTTCGTCTGGGTCCAGCAGCGGATGGGCGACGACGCGCTGCTGCCGCTGCGGCTGTTCCGCAGCAACACGTTCTCGGTCGCCTCGGCCCAGGTCACGATCATCGGTATGGCGATGTTCGGTGGCATGTCGGTGATCCCGCTCTACCTGCAGATCGTCAAGGGCGCGTCCCCGACCAAGTCCGGTCTGCTGCTGCTGCCGCTGGTCGCCGGACTGATGCTGGCCTCCCTCGGTACCGGCCAGCTGATCGCCCGCACCGGCCGCTACAAGATCTTCCCGGTGATCGGGTCGATCCTCATGGTCGTCGGCACCGGCCTGATGGTCACCATCGGCGCCGACACCGCGCTGTGGGTGACCGACATCTACATGGCGATCTTCGGCGTCGGCCTCGGTCTGAACATGCAGAGCCTGGTGCTGGCCATGCAGAACGCCGTGCCCGCGCAGGACATGGGTGTCGCCTCGGCCGCCTCGAGCTTCTTCCGCTCCATCGGCGGCACCCTGGGCACCGCGATCTTCCTCTCCATCCTGTTCTCGCTGGCCGGGTCCAAGATCCCCCACCAGTACGCGGCGGCGAAGCATGACCCCGCCTTCCTCGCCGCGAGCGTGGCCCACCCCGACCAGGCCGCCGCGCTCACCCAGCACCTGAAGGGCGGGCTGGAGGACACCTCGTTCCTGAACGACCTGGCCAAGCCGCTGAGTCACCCCTTCTTCGTCGGCTTCTCCGACGCCGGTGACGTGGTGTTCGCGGTCGTCGCGATCATCCTGCTGGCGGCGGTGGTGTTCTCGATGATGCTGAAGGAGGTCCCGCTGCGGATGATCTCGGGCAACCAGGCCCGCGCCCAGGAGGATTCCGTCACCGCGGACGTGTCGGCGGACGCGGACGCTGGCGCGGACACGGGCTCCGGCGACGTGCTCCCGGCTCCCGAGCGGCTCACCGACGACGCCCGGACCGGCGCCGGCGGCGATCACTAGCGACAGGGCAACAACCTCGTCCCGCGCAGGTGCCCCGCCGCCCGGTTTCGGGCAGCGGGGCACCTGCGCGGTCGGGCCGTCCACTACGCTCGCGGGCATGAGACTCCACGTCGGATGCGCGATGTGGGCCCACAGCGCCTGGCAGGGCCGGCTGCTGCCGCAGACCCTCGCGCCCCGGGAGCGGCTGCGCGCCTACGCGAGCTGGTGCAACGCGGTCGAGGGCAACACGACCTTCTACGCGACGCCGTCCGCCGCCACGGTCGACTCATGGGCCGAGCAGACCGCACCGGACTTCCGGCTGCTGCTCAAGCTGCCCAAGCAGATCACCCATGTGCTCCGGCTGTCCGACGCCGAGGGACCGCTGCGCGCCTTCCTCGACGTGATGGCGCCGCTCGGTCCGCGCGTGCACGCGCTGTGGGTCCAACTGCCGGCCACCTTCGGCCCCTCGGACCTCGGCGCGCTGGCTGCGTTCCTGCACCGGGTGCCGAGCGGGCTGCGCTGCACCGTCGAGGTCCGCCACCCCGCGTTCTTCACGGACCCGCGCTGGGAGCGGCGGCTGGAGCAGGTACTGGCCGGCGCCGGCGCCGAGTGGACGTCCTTCGACACGACCGACCTGTTCGCCGCGCCGCCGACCAGCGCGGCGGAACGGGAGGCATGGGAGAAGAAACCCCGGCTGCCGCGCAGATCCCGCGCGCTCACCGCCCGCCCGGTGGTCCGCTACATCGGCCGGGACAACGCCCAGCCCACCGCCGAAGGCTGGCAGCACTGGACAGGCACGGTCGTCGACTGGCTGCGTGAGGGCCGCTCTCCCACGGTCTTCATCCACACGCCCGACAACAACGACGCCCTCGCGCTCGCCCGACACTTCCACGACGAGGTCCGAGCCCGCGTCCCCGAGCTGGACCCGCTGCCCGAACCGGTCCCCACCGGCCCGCCGACGCTGTTCTGACAGCAGTTGCCGCGGGCGCCAACCGTGTTCTGCCGTGCACAGCTGTCTCTTCGTGGACGGCCTCGACCTGATCGCGTGCAGCAACAGCGGGGCCGTCGGCCTGAACCCGAGCCAACTGCTCCGTCCCGGCGGCCGCGCGGGCCTCGACGGGCCGTCGTGAAACCGCAGTGAAACCAGGGTGAAGCCCGGGGCGCGCACGCTCGGCGTGGTCGTGGCCATCGGGGCCGCGCATGACCGAGGAGAGCCACCATGGCTTCCGCTCCATCCCCAGCGGCGATCGAGGTGACCGGGCTGCGCAAGTCGTTCGGCGACAAGGTCGTACTCGACGGCGTCGACCTGGACGTCGCCGGGGGGACGATACATTCGCTGCTCGGGCCCAACGGGGCCGGCAAGACCACCGTGGTGCAGATCCTGTCCACGCTGATCGGCTGCGACGGCGGCGAGGTGCGCGTCGCGGGTCATGACCTCGCCCGCCACCCCGAACCGGTACGGGCCGCGATCGGGGTAACCGGTCAGTTCTCGGCCGTGGACGGGCTGCTCACCGGTGCGGAGAACCTGGTCCTGATGGCGGACCTGCAGCACCTGGGCCGTGTCGAGGGGCGGCGGCGGGTGGCCGGTCTGCTGGACCGGTTCGATCTGGTCGACGCGGCCGGGAAGCCGGCCGCGACCTACTCCGGCGGGATGCGGCGCCGGCTCGATCTCGCGATGACTCTGGTCGGTGACCCGCGCATCATCTTCCTGGACGAGCCGACCACCGGTCTCGACCCGCGCAGCCGCCGCACCATGTGGCAGATCATCCGTCGGCTCGCGGCCGACGGCGTCACGGTCCTGCTGACGACTCAGTACCTGGACGAGGCCGATCAGCTCGCGGACCGGATCGCCGTCCTCGACCAGGGGCGGGTGGTCGCCTCGGGCACTCCGGCGGAGCTCAAGCGGAGCGTCCCCGGAGGGCATGTCCGGCTGCAGTTCGCCGATGCCGAACGGCTGCACGCCGCCGACCGCGCCCTCGGCGGGTCCTCGCGGGACGAGGACGCGCTCGCTCTGCAACTCCCCAGCGACGGCAGCGTCCGGTCGCTCCGTGACCTGCTCGACCGGCTCGACGGCGCCTCGATCGAGGTCCACGGGCTCTCGCTGCACACCCCCGACCTCGACGACGTGTTCTTCGCCCTCACCGGCCGCCCGACCGAAGCAAAGGAAACCGTCCGATGGGCACTCTCTCCTTGGCCGTCAGCGATTCGGCGACGATGCTGCGGCGCAATCTGCGCCACACCCTGCGTTACCCGGTAGCGGTGATCATGTCCCTGGGCGTGCCGGTGCTCCTGCTCCTGCTCTTCGTCGGCGTGCTCGGCGGCGAGCTCGGCGCCGGTCTCGGGGCCGGAGCGGGAGCAGGGGCGCACCCGGGTGGCTACCTCGGCTATGTAGTTCCCGGCATCCTGCTGATGACCGTGGGGTACGGCTCCTCCACCACCGCCATGGCCGTGAACCGGGACATGACGGAGGGAATCATCGCCCGGTTCCGCACCATGGCGATCTCCCGCACCTCGGTTCTGTCCGGACATGTCGTCGCGGCCGTGATCCGGACGCTGATCAGCGTGGCCCTGGTCGTCGGCGTCGCGCTGCTCCTGGGCTTCCGGCCCGCCGCCGACCCGCTCGCCTGGCTGGCGGCAGCCGGCCTGGTCGCGCTGCTCGCGCTCGCGCTGACCTGGCTCGCGGTCGCAGTCGGCCTGGCGGCCAGGACCGCCGAGGGCACCAGCGGATTCACCCTGGTCGTCCAGGTCCTGCCCTTCGTCAGCAGCGCCTTCGTCCCGCCGGACTCGATGTCGGGGGCGGTGCGCTGGTTCGCCGGGAACGAACCCTTCACGCCGATCATCGACACCCTGCGCGGGCTGCTGCTGGGCACCCCGGTCAGCGACAGCGCCGGTGCCGCTATCGCCTGGTGCGCCGGCCTGGCGCTGCTCGGACTCCTCTGGGCCCGGGCCCTGTTCAACCGCGATCCGGCCCGCTGAACCGGTCGCGCGCCCGCAAGGCCGCCAGCGCGGCTGCGCACAGGTCCGCGCCGCCGAGGCCGGCGTACGACTCCACCGCGTGGCCGTAGGACGCCCGGTCGGCCTGCTCGGCGAGCTGCCGGGCGCGGACGGGGGACATGGTCGGCCGGAACCCCCGCGAGAAGCGGAACCGCTCGGCCAGGGCGACCATCGCCGCGGCCGAGGCCACGGCGCCCGCGTCGCCGCTGCGCCGGCCCCGGTCCAGGTCCGCCATCGCCAGGGCCAGCAGCAGCGCCCCGCAGATCGGGAAGTCCGCGAAGGACGCCCGGGCGGCGGCAGCCGCATCCGTGATCAACCTCACCAGTGTGCGCGGTAGTTCGCCGGCGATCCGGTCGACCAGGTCGAGCCGGTCGTGCTGGGCGTGGGCGACCGAGGCGACCGCCCGGACCTCCAGGGCCCACGGGCTCGGGCCGGGCCGGTGGTCGTTCCCGTGGGCCGCGTCGTCGGCACTGCTCAACCGGTCGGCGGCACGGCGCCAGAGAAGCAGCCCGGCCTCGGTCTCGCCCCGGGCCAGCAGGATCTCCGCGCGCACGGCGAAGTCGAACATCAGCAGCCCGGCCGCCTCGTCGCCGCCGCTGTGCACCGCCTGCTCCAGCCGGTGCTCGGCCTCGTCGACCGCGCCGAGCTGCAGGTTGGCCAGCACGATCGCCCACCGCACCCGGGCCGCGGTGGCACGGGCCCCGAGCTCCTCGACCACCGACAGCGCCTCCTCCAGGTGTCGGCGGGCCTCTTCGCCCCGGTCGGCGCGCAGGCACAGCTCGCCGACCCGGGAGTGGGCGACCGCCCGGATCGACGGGTCGCCGATGCCCTCGAAGGCCGCGAGCATCCGCCGGGCGGCCAGCAGCGCGCCGTCCAGGTCGTTGCCGCTCTCCAGGACATAGCCGGCCACGTAGTTGGCCACACCGGCCAGCAGCGGGTCCTCGCTGTCGCAGAGCGCCTGGAACGCCGGGAGGTCGGGTCCCGGCGCAGCGGTCACGGTCAGCAGCACCGTCCCCACGGCACGGACCATCGTGTCCGGCGGGGCCGGGGGGAGCCGGCGCAGGGTGGCCAGCGAGCGGACCACGTGCGGGCCCTGGAGCAGGAAGGTGCCGACGGTGGCGAGCACCGAGGCGGTCCGGGTGGCCTCGACGAATGCAGACGCGGGCCGGAAGTGCGACAGCAACCAGGCGGTCTCCCCGCCCAGCGTGGTCATCCGGGCGAAGTTCGATTCGACCGTCCACAGCCCGCCCAGCACGGCGGAGGTGGCCGCGACGGTCGCACCGTCCTCCCGGTCGAGCCCCTGGCGCAGCGCCTGCAGCAGGTTGTCCTGCTCGGCCCTGATCCGGTCCACCGTCGGAGCTAGTTCGGCCCCGAAGATCGAATCATGGTGCGCCAGGCCGAACTCACGGGCCCAGCCGAGGAATCGGCCGGTCACCCGGTTCGTCTCGGCGGCCTCCTCGCGTCGGACCGTGCTGAACTCGCGCACGGTCTCCAGCATGCGGAAGCGGGCGCCCGAGGCTGTGTCGGCCACCTTGAGCAGCGACTGGTCGACCAGCCGTTCCAGGATGTCGAGCGCCAGCGCCTCGGTGATGGACTCGCCGCCCAGCAGGTAACGCGCCGCGTCGGCGGTGAAGCCGCCGGGGAAGACCGACAGCGCCCGCATCGCCGCCTGCCCGCCGGGTTCCAGGAGGTTCCAGCTCCAGTCGATGACGGCATGGAGGGTGTGGTGCCGAGGCGGGGCGTCCCGGGCGCCGCCGCGCAGCAGGGCGAACCGGTCGTCCAGCCGCCGGGCGAGGTCGGCGACCGACATCAGCCGGACCCGGGCCGCCGCCAGCTCCACGGCGAGCGGCAAGCCGTCCAGGTGACCGCACAACTCCCGCACCACGTCCATCGGCAGCTCGGCTCCTGGGCGGGCCGCCCGGGCGCGCCGGCAGAACAGCTCCACCGTGGTCGGCAGGCTCAGCTCCGCCAACTGGTGGACGGATTCCGAGGAGAGGCCGAGCTGGGCCCGGCTGGTGGTGAGCACCCGCAGTTCCGCGCTCCGCGACACCAGGGCGTGCACCAGCTCGGCGGCGCCCCGGACGACGTGCTCGCAGTTGTCCAGCACCAGCAGCGCGGGACCCGGACCGAGGGCGTTGACGATGCCGGTGACCACGTCCGGCGGGACGGCGGTTCGGCCGACCGGTGCGGGTCCGGTCCGGCCGACGCCGAGGGCCGACGCCACCTCGCCGGCCACGTCCGCGTCGGTGGCGACGCCGGCCAGCGGGACCAGGTGCACCACCCGCTGGGTCGCCCGGCGCGCAACGGCCTGCGCCAGCCGGGTCTTGCCCAGGCCGCCGGCGCCGACGATCGAGGTGACCCGGGAGCTGCGCAGCAGTTCGGCCACGGCGGCGATGTCGGCGTCCCGGCCCAGCAGAGGGTTGGGCTCGTGCGGGACGCCCTGGCGGACCACCGGCGCACTGCCCCGCAGCAGCTCCTGGTGCACCCGCCGCAGCGCCGGACCGGGGTCGCTGCCGAGCTCGTCCCGCAGAGCCTGGCGGTACTCGCCGTACCTGGCCAGGGCCGCGGACGGGCCCGAGGTCAGCGCCTCGCAGCGGAGCAGCTCGACCAGCACCTCCTCGTCCCGAGGATGCTCGCGGGCCAACTCGCCCAGCGGCTCGGCCGCTTCGGCGCAGCGGCCGAGCCGCGACAGGGCCAGTGCCCGGGAGCGCAGCAACGACCGCCAGGTGGAGAACCGGGCCGCCCGCAGCGCGGCCAGCGGTCCGGCCTGCCCCGGGTCCGGGTCCGGACCGGCCCGCCCGGCGTCCGCACCGGCGGCCCCCTCCCACAGCGCGAGACCCGCCTCGGCGTGCTCCAGCGCCGCCGCATGGTCGCCGGCGCCGGCCTGCCGCACGCTCGCGGACGCCCTGAGTTGGAGGGCGGTGGCATCGACCTGGTCCTCGCCAAGGGCGAGCCGGTAGCCGGTGGGCGTGCCGGCGATGACTTCGTGGCCCAGCTGCGCCCGGACCCGGGAGACCAGGACCTGCAGCGCCTTGGCCGGCTTGGCCGGCTTCTCGTCCGGCCAGATCCCCTCCACCAGCCGGGCGGTGCCGCAGCCCGGGCGCAGGTCACCGGCCAGCAGCGCGAGCAGGTCGCCCGGTCGGCGGCCGGTGATCTCCCGGCCGCGAAAGGACACCCGTGGCAGCAGCACCAGCACGACACTCATGGTCGTAGGCTAGCCAGCTGTCCGCGCGGATCGCGCCGGAGCGGTTCCCCGGGACAAGCGGCGGAGCTGCTAGAACTGGTGGCCGACGCCCCGTCCGCACAGGAAGACCCTCGTCCATGAGCAGCGTGTCCCCACCGGTCCGGAGCAGGTCAGAGGACGACGGGTCGGTCCGCCGGACGGTGCCCTACTACTCCCAGTGGGAGAGTCCGGAGCTGGTCGGCGACATCATCGCCCGCCGGATCGCCGCCGAGGAGGACCCCGAGTGGCGCCGCTCCGGGGCCGAGTCGCCCGAGGAGTACGCCTTCTGGTCCTGGCGCACCTGCGGCATGGCCTGCCTCCGGATGGCGCTGCACCACTGGCAGGGCGGCACGCCGCCGATGATGGAGCTGGCCCGGGACTACCTCGCCGCCGGCGCCTATGTGCTGCGCCCGGACGGCGGTCTCGACGGCCTGATCTACGCCCCCTTCGCGGCCCGCACCCGGGAGCGCTTCGGCCTCCAGGCCCTGGCCCGTCCCGACCTCCCGCCGCAGGAGGTCCGCGACCAGCTCGCCGCCGGCCGGCTGGTCATGCTCTCGGTCCACCCCTCCGTCCGCACGCCCGACGCCGAGCCGCCGAGGCGGGGCGGACACCTGGTGCTCGCGGTCGGCTGCAGCCGGGAGTCGGTGGTTCTGCACAACCCCTCCGGCCTCCACGGCGAGTCGCAGGAGTACGCGGAGGTGCCGTGGCGGAAGTTCGCCCGCTTCTACGCCGGGCGCGGCATCGTCCTCGGCGCGCACGGCTGAGGCCGGGCGGCCGACGGTCGGGCGGCTGACAGCCGGTCAGTCGACGGCCGGTCAGTTGAAGTTCAGGCTTCCGGTGCGGGTGCGCTTCAGCTCGAAGAAGTCCGGGAAGGCGGCCAGCACCCGGGCGCCGTCGAAGATCCGGGCAGCCTGCTCGCCGCGCGGGATCGAGTTGAGCACCGGGCCGAAGAAGGCCACGCCGTCGATGTGGATGGTGGGCGTGCCCACGTCCTCGCCGACCGGGTCCATCCCCTCGTGGTGGCTCCGACGCAGCGCCTCGTCGTAGGCGTCGGTGTCAGCCGCCGCCAACAGCTCGGCGGGCAGCCCCAGTTCGGCCAGCGCCTCGGCCGCGACCAGCCGGAAGTCCTTGTTGCCGCCGTTGTGGATCCGGGTGCCGAGGGCGGTGTAGAGCTGCTCGTGGATCCCCTCGCCGTGCCGCTCGCCGGCGGCCGTGACGATTCGCGCCAGCGCCAGTGAGTCGTCCACCAGCTCCCGGTACCAGTCCGGGAGTTCCCGGCCCTCGTTCAGGACGTAGAGGCTCATCGGACGGAATTGGAGCTCCACCGGGCGCAGTGTGCGCACCTCGTGGATCCAGCGCGAGGTGATCCAGGCGAACGGGCAGGCGGCGTCGTAGTAGAAGTCGACCCGCGCGGGGGCGGCGGCGGTGTCGGCAGTGTCGGCGGCGGTGTCGGTCGCGGTCGTCATGGGGTACCTCCCGGGTACGCGGGCCTGGTGGCGGACGGGGCCGGGCGGCGGGATGACCCACCGTCTTCCCTCGCCCCGCACTACGACGATAGGCGGCAGGCGGCCCGCCCCACAGGGACAATCCGGGACCGGAACCCTGGGCCAATCCGCCCGCCGTCAGCGCCAGCGGACGTCGCTGAAGACCGGCCAGCCCTGCGCCGAGGCGTACTTGCGCAGCTTGCGGTCGGGGCAGACCGGATTGGGGTTCCCGACCGCGAGCAGCAGCGGCAGGTCGTTGACCGAGTCCGAGTAGGCACTGCTGGCCGCCAGGTCGATGCCCATGGTCGCGGCCAGCTTCCGCACCGCCTCGGCCTTCTCCGGACCGTGCAGCAGCGGCCCGTCCTGCTCGCCGGTGTAGTAGCCCTCGGCCACCACCACCTTCGAGCCCATGGCGCCGTCCAGCCGCAACTGCCGGGCGAGGATGTCGGCCAGGGGCTGCGGCGAGGCGGTGACCAGCCAGACCCGCTGGTTGAGGTGCTGGTGGCGGCGGGCCGCGGCGAGCACGATCGGCCGTACCCGGGGAACGATCCGGTCCCGGACGATCACCTCGACCTCGGCGTGCAGCGTCTCGGCGTGCAGCCCGCGGCCGACGGCGCCCATCGCGGCCTGGACGGCGGCGATGTTCCGCTGCTTCTCCATCCGGCCGAGGGCGTAACCGATGTGGCGCCGGCTGAGTCTGACGAGGTCCTTGGTCGAGACGACGCCCCGGGCGTGCAGCCCGATCCCGAGCTGGTAGAGGGACGAGCCCCGGATGAGGGTGTTGTCGACGTCGAAGAAGGCCGCACCTTCCGCGGGCGCCGACCGGGAGACCCGGCCGGAACCGGAGGAGGGAAGGCCGTCGGACATGGGTCCTCTTTCGGGTACGGAAGGGCGCTGATCGCAGCCTAAATCCGTCCATCTGGATCTTTTGTCCAGATACACCCGATTGGTCCATTTATTCCGACAGAAGGGCTCCACCATTGGTCACAACGGGTGAACCCCGCCCGAGGCCCGGCTCAGGGCCACAGGTACCCGCGGGACCAGCCGTCCGCCTCGCGCCGGTAGCCCAGCCGCTGATGGATGCGGTCCGGGCTGGCCTGCCAGAACTCCACCTCGTCGGGGCGGATGCCGTACAGCGCCCAGGACTTGGGACAGGGCACGGCCTCCGGGTAGTCCCCCGACAGCCGTTCGAAGGCGCGCAGAACCTCGACCCGGCCGACTGGCGGCACCTCGCCGCGCAGATGACTGGAGAGCTGCGAGCCCCGGCCGCGGTCGGCGAAGTCGGCCTCGGCCGCGGCCCGGTCCAGGGCGGCGGCGGTCCCGGTGATCCGGAGCTGACGACCCACGGCGGGCCAGTAGAAGTGCGCGGCCACCCGGGGCTGCCCGCTGATCTCCAGGCCCTTGCGGCTGTCGTTGTGGCTGCCGAAGTAGATCCGGTCCTCGTCGATGTCCTTGCAGAGCAGGGTCCGGGTGGAGGGGGTGCCGTCCGCACCGACGGTGCAGAGCACCATGGCGTGCGGATCGTCCTGGCCAGCCGCGGCCGCCTGGAAGATCCAGTCCGCGATGCCGGGGAGCGGGTTCGCCGGGAGCGCGGCGAGGTCGGTGCTGTCCGGGTCGACGTGCTCGAACACCGGCAGGGCCCTGAGGCGGTTGCGCACAGTCATCTCAGTCACCCGGCCCACGCTACTCCGGTGGGCAAAGCGGGAGGTCAGGCCAATGATTACAGTCGGTGCCCGATAAGATGCAGAGTGTAGTCTCGGAGGGATGCGATCCGCCGACCGAAGGGCACCGTCCGCGATGACCTCCGCCACCAGCCCCGCCGCCCAGCCGTCCGCGCCCGCGCCATCGCCCTCGCCCGCGCCGTCGCCCACGCCCGCGCCGTCCGCGCCGTCGCCCGCCGCGCCGGGCGCCCACCTTTCGGAGCAACTCGCCGCCATCGACTGGCTGCTGGCCCGGCTCCCGGCCGCCGCGCGGGTGCTGGACATCGGCTCGGGCACTGGTCGGCCCACCGCCGACCTGATCGCCGGCCAGGGCCACCGGGTGACCGGCTGCGACGTCTCGGCCGCGATGGTGGAGCTGGCCGCCGCCCAGGTCCCGGCCGCACACTTCGCCATGGCGGACATCCGCGAACTGCACTTCGCACCCGGCAGCTGGGAGGCGGTGACCGCGTTCTTCCCGCCGCCGGAGCTGGACCGGGCCGAGCTGGACGCCGCCCTCGCCCGGATCGCCGACTGGCTCGCCCCCGGCGGCTACGTCGTCCTCGCCACCGTGCCCGGCGCCGCTGCATTCGGCCCTGCCGCATCCGATCCCGTCGCATCCGATCCCGTCGCATCCGACTCCGCCGCATCCGGCCCCGCCGGGGAGGCCGAGGGCTGCCCGGTCGAGCTCTTCACCCAGTGGCTCCGCGCCTCCGGGCTGAAGGTGCTGCACCGGCAGACCACCGCCCTCCACCCGGAGCTCCCGGGCACGGACAGCGCAGAGCGGCTCTTCCTCTACGCCCGCAAGCCCGGCGGCCCGGCCGTCCCCGCCCACACCCTGGCCGCGCCCTACCCGCACCCGTCGGCCTACCGGGGACCACGCCGACCCGCCCGGCCGGACCGGGCCGCTGCCGAGCCCCGGGTCGAACGCCATGACATCGCGCCCATGGTCGAGGCCCTGGCCGGGAACACCACGGTGCTGCACCTCGGCGGCGACGAAGCGCTGGTCCGGGCGCTCTCCACCCGGGGCGTCACCGTGCTGCCCGAGGACGTCGGTCAACTGCCGCTGCCCGACGCGGCCGTGGACGCGGCCGTGGCCGTCCGGGTGCTGCACGGCACCGAGGACCCCAGGGCGGTCGTCGCCGAACTGGTCCGGGTGGTCGACCGCAGCCACCCGCAGGCCAGGATCGTGCTGCTGCAGGGCGCCCCCGACAACGGGCTGGTCGCCCTGTGGAACCGGGTCTGCGCCCCGCTCACCGGCGAACAGCCGGACCACCAGGGGTTCCTGCTCGCCCAGGCCGCCGAGGTGCTGGCCGAGCACGGCTTCGACGACCTCGCCTGGCACCGGGTCCCGGTGCGGCTGCTGTTCCCGGAGGGCGGTCCCGACCTCCGCGCCCGGGCCGCCGCCGACGTCCTCGCCGGACTCTGGCACACCGGCGACCCCCGACTCGACCGGCTCCCGGAAGCCCTGCTCCCGGTACTGGCCGAGCACTTCCGGACGGCCGAGGAGAGCGCGGACGACACCGGCGCGGACAGCGTCAACGACGACGGCGTCATGCTCGTCGCCGCGCCCCGCTACCACCACTGACGCCGGGTCGGACCGGTCCGACCGGACCGCCGACGGTGCTCAGCCGAAGACCTCGTCGCGGGCCAGGTCGAGGGCGGTGAGCACGGCGCCCTGAAGGACGGCGTTGCCCTCGACCGCGCTCGCCCGGATCTCCGTGGGCGCGGGGGAGAGCAGCGCAATCTGCTCGGCGACCAGGGCGGCCAGGGCCTCGCCGCCGGCCCGTCCGGTGGAGCCGCCGAGGACGATGAGCCCCGGGTCGAGCACGGCGACGACCGGGTACAGGCCCCGGGCGATCCGCTCGGCCAACTGCTCCCGGGGCAGTTCGAGCACCGCCCGGCGGTCGACCGTGTCGCAGAAGCTCGCGCCGCCGATGTCGAGCAGCCCCAGCTCACCCGCTCCGCCGGAGACCCCGCGCCGCAGCCGCCCGCCGAGCACGACCGCCCCGCCTACGCCCTCGTGCTCCAGCCAGAACAGGAAGAAGTCCTCGCTCCCGGTGGCCGCGCCGGTCCGGTGCTCGGCGATCGCCGCGAGGTTCACCTCGTTCTCCAGCAGCACCTGCCGGACCCCGAGTCGCCGTCCGAGCTCCGGCAGCAGGTCGGGCCGCCAGCCGGAGACGTCGTTGCACGCGATCACCGCCCGGGTGCGCGGGTGCACCAGGCCGGGCGCGCCCAGGGCGACCACCTGCAGCGTCCGGCCGGCCGCCGCCTCGGTGACCGCGTCGGTGACCAGCGCCGGCAGGTCCACCGCCGCATCGGCCGGGCGGAGCGGCCGGGCGGCGGAGCCGACGGTGCGGCCGGTGAGGTCAGCGACGGTGACGGCGATCCCGGTGCGTCGGATGTCCACCCCGGCGACATGGGCGCGGTCGGCGACCAGGGCGTAGAGCCGGGCGTTGGGCCCGCGCCGCTCCTCGCCGGTCTCGCCGCCGGCCTCGACCAGGCCGGCGGCGCGCAGCCGTTCGACCAGGTCGGCGACGGTGGGCCGGGACAGGCCGGTGAGGTCGCGCAACTGCGGTGCGGTCAGCGGACCGTGTGCCAGCAGCAGGTCGAGCGCCAGTCGGTCGTTGATCGCGCGGGCCGTGGCCGGGGTCGCGGTCTTCATGGAGCCATATTAGTCAGGGATCCTGCCTGATGACTCTTTTCATCAGGAAGCCTGCCTGATAATTTACGGCTTGTGACCCATCACCGCGCCATCGCGCTCGTCTTCGCCGTCCACGGAGCCGTGTCAGGGAGTCTCATCACCTGCATCCCCTGGTTCCAGCAGCACTTCCACCTCAGCCCGGCCACGCTCGGCCTGCTGCTGCTCTGCCAGCCGGTCGGCGCCTTCCTCGCCATGCCGATGGCCGGCCGGATCGCCCACCGCCTCGGCGGGCGCACCGCGACCCGGCTGCTGATCCTGCTCTGGTGCGCCTGGCTGCCGGTGCCCGCGCTGGCCCCGGCACCGGGCTGGCTGTTCGCCGCATTCCTGGTCTACGGCATGATCGCGGGCACCAGCGACGTCCTGATGAACGCTCACGGCGTGGCACTGGAGCGGCGGTTGGGCCGCTCGATCATCGCCGGACTGCACGGACGCTGGAGCGTCGGCAGCCTGGCGGCCGGCGGCGTGGGCATCCTGGCCGCCGGCTACCGACTGGACGCCCGGGCCCACCTGTTGGCCGTCACCGCCCTGCTGCTGGTCCTGGCCGTGGTCGCGGGCCGGGGGCTGGCCCCGGACGAGCCCGGCGAAGCCGACGCCCCGGCGCCGCGCCGGTTCGCGCTCCCCACCCGCGCCATCCTCGCCGTCGGCCTGGTCGGCTTCTGCGCCACCTTCGCCGAGGGCGCCACCTCCAACTGGGCGGCCGTCTACACCACCAGGGTCGCGGCGGCCGGACCCAGCACCGCCACCGCCGCCTACACCGTCTTCATGCTGTGCATGGCGGCCACCCGACTGGTGGGCGACCGGGTGGTCGGCCGGGTCGGAGCAGTGACCGTCGTCCGCGGCGGTGGAATCGTCGCCACCGGCGGCGGTCTGCTGGTCGTCCTGGCCCGGACGCCCTGGCTGTGCATCTCCGGCTTCGCCCTGGTCGCCTTCGGGATCGCGGTGATCGTGCCGCTGGTCTTCAGCGCCGCCGGCAACTCCGGCGGCAGCTCCGGCGGCGCGACCGGCGAGGGCGTCGCCGGGGTGGCCACCATCACCTATCTCTCCGGGCTGATCGCCCCGGCGGCGATGGGCTGGGTGGCCGGGGCCGTGTCCTACCCGGCGGCCTTCGCCATGGTCGTCCTGGTCGCCGTGACGATGGCCGGGCTGGCCGGCACCCTCCGCCGCGGCGGCGACTCCCCCGCCGCCGGTCCGCGCCGATCCGCCCGTCCGCTGCGGCGGCAGCCGGCCGACCGGGTCCACCTCGACACCCCGTTCCTGACCCCGGTCCTGGGCCCGCTCCCAGCACCGTTCCCGGCCCCGGCCCCGTCGGCGACCGTGCCGGCCGATGCCTCGCACCGCCGAACCGGGCAGCCGAACTGGGCAACTCCTGGGTGTGACCTGGATCACGGCTGAGTACGGACGTTTCGAAGGCGTCAAGATTGCCGGGATCTTGCACTGCGTGCCACACCCCCGCGCTGCCACTCTGACGCAGGCGGCGAACAGAGGTCCGGTTCGCCGCCGGGGGTACGGCCGACAGCGCCGTACCGGATCTGCAGAAGCGGGCGGGACAGCGGTGGACGGCTTTCTGAGGGCGATCACGTCCTTCCCCACCTCGCTGTTCTCGCTGCTGCTCGTGGTGGTCGTCGGGTACTGGATGCTGGTGCTGGCCGGGGGGATCGGCCATGGGGGACACCACATCGGCGGGGGGACCGGCGGCCACGGGGGACACCACGGGTTCGGGGGACTGCAGAACGCACTGGGCCTGGGCGGAGTGCCGATCACGGTGGCGGTCTCACTGGTGGTCGCCTTCGCCTGGTTCAGCGCGCTGGCGGGGGGCCAGCTCTGGCAGGGCGGGAACGGGGGCCTGCTGCTGGGGGCGACAGCCGGGGGATGGCTGGGTGCACGGGTGCTGGTGTGGCCGCTACGGCGGATCATGCCGGCCCCCGTGCCGCCGCCCTCCCGCCGCGACTTCGTCGGCCGCGACTGCGTGATCCGCACCGGGCGCGTCGGCCCCGACTTTGGCCAGGCCGAGGTCCGCGCCGAGGACGGCGCCGCCGCGATCGTGCAGGTCAGGCAGAGTGCCGAGGAGGCCGGCGGGGCCGGCTCGGTGCTCATCGCCGGGGCCGCCGCGCTCATCTACGACTACGACGCCGAGGGCGAGTTCTTCCGGGTGATGCCGGACCTGCCGCATCCTCTCGACGCCCAGGACCGCTCCATCCATTGAGAACCAGTCGCGACCCAGCCGACCCGTACGGTCGGTCAAAGGACCAGTCATGTCTGCAGTCAGCATCGGCATCGTCGTACTCGTCGGCGTCCTCCTGCTCATCGGCATCGGCAGCTTGGTGCTGTTCGGCCGGCTGTTCCGGAAGGTCGCCCAGGGGCAGGCCCTGATCATCTCCAAGTCCCGGCACGTCGATGTGACCTTCACCGGCGCGCTGGTGGTCCCGGTGGTGCACCGGGCCGAGCTGATGGACATCTCGGTGAAGACCATCGAGATCGCCCGCACCGGCCGCGAGGGCCTGATCTGCCAGGACAACATCCGCGCCGACATCCGGATCACCTTCTTCGTCCGGGTCAACAAGACCGCCGAGGACGTCATCAAGGTCGCCCAGGCGATCGGCACCGAGCGGGCCAGCCACCAGGAGACGATGCAGAACCTCTTCAGCGCCAAGTTCGCCGAGGCGCTGAAGACCGTCGGCAAGCAGCTGGACTTCGTCGACCTCTACACCAAGCGCGAGGAGTTCCGGGACCGGATCGTCGCCGTGATCGGCACCGACCTCAACGGCTACCACCTCGAGGACGCGGCCATCGACCACCTCGAACAGACACCGATGACCCAGCTCGACCCGGCCAACATCCTGGACGCCCAGGGCATCCGCAAGATCACCGAACTCACCGCGCTGGAGCACATCCAGACCAACGACTTCCAGCGCAACGAGGAGAAGGAGATCACCCGGCAGAACGTCGACGCCCGGGAGGCCGTGCTGGAACTCGAACGCCGGCGCGCCGAGGCCGAGATCCGGCAGCACCGCGAGGTCGAGACACTGCGTGCCAAGGAGGAGGCGGAGACCGCCAAGGTCCAGGAGGAGGAGCGGCTCAAGGCGCACAGCGCGCTGCTGCGCACCGAGGAACTGCTGGGCGTGCAGCGGGAGAACCAGGCCCGGGAGATCGCCGTCGCCGAGAAGAACCGCGAGCGGGTCATCGCCGTCGAGACCGAGCGGATCGAGAAGGACCGGCTGCTGGAGGTCGTCAACCGGGAGCGCGAGGTCGAACTCTCCCGCGCCGAGAAGGAGAAGCAGGTCGAGGTCGAGCGCCGGTCAGTCGCCGAGGTGGTCCGCGAACGGGTCTCGGTCGACCGGACCGTGGCCGAGCAGGAGGAGGAGATCAAGCGGGTCCGGGTGGTCCAGGAGGCCGAGCGCACCCGCCAGGCCGTGGTCATCGCTGCCGAGGCCGAGGCGCAGGAACTGCTGGTCAAGGACATCAAGTCGGCCGAGGCCGCCGAGCAGGCCGCGCACTTCCGGGCCCGCGAGCAGCTGGTGCTGGCCGAGGCCCGGAAGCAGAGCGCCGAGTTGGAGGCCGACGCGGCGATCCGGCTCGCCGAGGGCGAGCGGGCCAGGGCCGGCGCGGCCGGACTGGCGGCGGCCGAGGTCTCCGAGCGGCAGGCGCTGGCCGACGCCGCCGGCATCCGTGCCCGGCTGGAGGGCGAGGCCGAGGGGCTCAAACTGAAGGCCCAGGGCATCGAGAAGGTCGGCCTGGCCGAGGCCGCCGTCAGCGAGAGCAAGGCACTCGCCGAAGCCGCCGGCATCCGCGAGCGGCTGCTCGGCGAGGCGACCGGGCTCAAGGAGAAGGCCGCAGCGATGGCGACGCTCGACGAGGCCAGTCGCACCCACGAGGAGTTCCGGCTCCGGCTCGCCACCGAGAAGGAGGTCCGGCTGGCCGGACTGGACGTCCAGCGCCAGGTCGCCGAGGCTCAGGCGGCAGTCCTCGCCGCCGGCTTGGAGGGCGCCGACATCGACATCGTCGGCGGCGACAGCGTGTTCCTGGAGCGGCTGGTCGGCGCGGTCTCCTTCGGCAAGGGCATCGACGGCGTCGTCCAGAGCTCGGAGACGGTGCAGACGCTGGGCGCGGACTGGCTCGACGGCCGGAAGAGCTTCACCGGCGACGCCACCGAGGTGCTGCGCGCCCTCGGCGCCGGCGGCCCGCAGAACATCACGGCGCTGCTGCGGCTGCTGGGCAACAGCGCCGACGGTGCCGGCAACGGCGCGGGCAGCGGCACGCCGGTCGTCAACGGCCTCGCGAAGTAGCACGACCAAGCAGTACGACGGAGCACGGGCAAGGGGAGCGGGAACCACCATGGGCGTCGAGGACGGCACCTACCAGCTGCTGCGGGCACGACTCGCGGACCGGGCCGCCGAGTTGGGGCGGCGCGCGGCGGAGCTCAACACCCGGCGGCAGCAGGTCTTCGGCGCCCGGGAGCTGGAACTGTCCGGCTCCGAGCGGCTGCGGACGGCCGGGGAGGCCCGGCCCTGCGGCCTGGTCGCGGTCACCGACGAGGTGCTGCTGCTCGGCACCTCGGCGCCCGGCCCCGAGCAGGGCATGCTCTCGCTGCACCGCCTGGACGGCGGCCCCGGCGCCGAGGTCCCCGGCCTGCTGGACGCCCCCCGCTTCCAGCACGACCTGGCCGAACTGCTCCGCTACTACCGCGACGCCCGGCTGGCCGACCTGGTCCGGACGCCGGCCGGGCTGCTGCTCGCCGTCTTCCGCACCGGGACCGGCGGGGGAGCGGCCGACAGCGCGGCCCTGGGAAGGGGCCCGGAGGACGTCCGGGTGCTGCGCTGGCAGCTCACCGGCGACCGCTGGGAGTACCTCGACGGCCACGGCGAACGCGACCTCCCCCGGCACCCGCCGTTCGAGCTGGACTGGACGCCGACCGGGCGCGAGCAGCACCGCCAGGGCCGGGTCGTCATCGACCTCCCCGGCGACACCGGCACCAGCACCGGCGCCAACTCCGGCACCGGTGCGACGGTCTCGGTCGCCACGACCGGCGGGCTGCTCACCGTGGCCGCCGCCGACGGCCGCACCCTGTTCGAGGAACCGGTCGCGGAGCCGCTGCAGAGCCTCGCCGACGCCACCGTCGACCACGCCTCGTCCGAGCCGCTGCTGGTGCTGCGGATCCGCCCCTACAAGGAGCCCGACGACCGCTATCTGATCGTCAACACCCGTACCGGCAGCGTCCGCCGGCACGACTCGCTGGCCCAGGGGGTGCGGCTGCTCCCGGCCGAGCAGGGCCTGATCTTCCCCGACGGCTGCGAACTCGCCGACGGCACCCACCGCAGCTTCCGCGCCGGGGCCGGGGCGCTGCGCTTCGACGCCGTCGTCCACTCCCCCAACGGCGAGGACCTGCTCTACGTCCTGCGCAGCCCGGGCCGGGCCCGGGTGCTGCTGCTGCCGTGGAACACCGTCCGCCGCGAGGCCGGGGCACCGCTCCACGGCGTCGCCCACACACTGCTGCCGGACGGCACGCTGGTGCTGCTCAAGCCCGGACACGAGGCCGTCCGCAGCCACGACGTCCAGCTCTGGCAGACGCCCTTCGCCTCCGCCGAGTACGCCGCCGCCCAGCCGGTCGGCGAGGGACCGCTGGCCCGGATCGGCAACGCCGACCTGGTCCGCGGCATCGCCGACTGCCTGGACGCGGTCCGCACCGGCACCGCCGTCGACACCGACCCGGCGGTCGTCGTCGACGCCTGCGCCAAGGCCGCGGACCGGCACCACTGGCTGGCCGCCACCGGCCTGCTCGAACCGCTGGCCGAACTCCGCACCGCCGCCGAACTCCTGGGCTCCGAACGGGAACGCGTCGCCGGCCTCGCCGTCCGCGCCGCCGAGGCCCTGGAGCAGGCCCGCGAGCAGTCCGCCGCGCTGCTCCGCCGGGCCCAGGGCGAGCCGCCGACCGACGCCGACGGCTGGGCGCTGCTGCTGGACGGGCTCCGCCGGGCCCAGGGCCGCACCGGGCAGCTGCGCGAACTGCCGCAACTCGACCTGGAAGCCCTGGCCGAGGTCGAGCAGCGGCTCGCCGCCGGGCTCGCCACCGCCACCGGACGCGCCCTCGCCTTCCTGGCCGGCCCCGACGCGTTCACCGCGCCGCTCGCCGCCGCGGAGGCCGCAGCGGTGGAGGCCGCGGCGACCGGCACCGCCGCCGAGGCCGCCGAGCTCGCGGCCCGGCTCACCGCCCAGGCCGAGGCCCTGACCACGGTCGGCGACCTGGTCACCGGCGCCCAGCTCGGCGACGGGCCGACCGGCGACGGCCGAACGGCCCAGGGCGACGGCGACGGCGACGGCTCCGACGCCGCCACCGGCACCGCCGTGCTGCTCGCCCTCGGTGAGGTGCTCGCCGCCGTCAACCGCGCCCGCGCCATCCTCGACGCCCGCCGCCGCAGCCTGCTCGACCAGGAGCACCGGGCCGCCCACGCCGCCGAGTCGGCGCTGCTAGCCCAGGCCACCACGGCCGGCCTCGCCGCCGCCGACACCCCGGCCGGCTGCGACGAACAGCTCGCCCGGCTGCTGCTCCGGCTCGACGGCCTGGACGCCCGCTTCGCCGAGGCCGAGGACCTCGCCGAACGGCTCGCCGCCCGGCGCGAGGAGATCCAGCAGGCCTTCGCCGTCCGGCGGCAGTCGCTGCTCGACGAGGCCGCCGCCCGCGCCGCCCGGACCGCCGCCTCCGCCGGGCGCGCACTGGAGGCGCTGCGCCGCCGGCTCGCCGCCCTGCCCGCCGCCGAGGACGTCCACACCTGCCTCGCCACCGACCCGATGGCGGTCCGGGTCCGCGCCGCCGCCGCCGAGCTGCGCGAACTCGGCGACCCGGTCCGCGCACAGGAGTTGGACGACAGCCTGACCTCCGCCGGACGGCTGGCCACCCGGGCCCTGCGCGACCGGGCCGAGCTGTCCGCCGACGGCGGCGCCACCGTCCGGCTCGGCCGGCACCGGTTCGCCGTCCACCGCGAGCCGGTCGAACTGGCGCTGCTGCCCGACGGCGACGGCCTGGTCTACGCCGTCACCGGGACCGGCTACCGCCGCCCGGCCACCGACCCGGCGCTGCTGGCCGGCCGGGAGTTCTGGACCCAGACGCTGGTCAGCGAGGACCCCGGGCTCTACCGGTCCGAGTACCTGGCCACCGGGCTGCTCGACGATCCGTCACTTTCCTTGTCCAGCGCGACAGATACCGCCGTCGGGGCGGAGCTGCTGGCGCCGGTCCGCCGGGCGGCGGAGGCGGCGTACGACGAGGGCTACGAGCGGGGCGTGCACGACCAGGACGCAGCGCTCATCCTCGGCGCGCTGCTGCGACTGCGCGCCGGAGCGGGACCGCTGCGCCATCCCGCGCCGCAGCGCGCGACGGCGCAGCTCTTCTGGGCGCACGGCGCGTCCGAGGCGGCCCGCGCCGCCTGGCAGCTTCGCGCCCGCTCGCTGACCGCCGCCCGCGTCGCCTTCGGCCCCAGCGCCGCCCCCGCCCCACCGGCCGCCACGACCGCCCCGGCCCCCACGACCGCCCTGACCTCCCTGGCCGTCCTGGCCGCCGAACTCACCCACGCCATCGACGCCTTCACCCGCGCCACCGGCCTGCCCACGGCTCCGGACTCCGGAACCTATCTGTCGGAGGAACTGGCCGCCGCCCCCGAGGGCTTCGCCGGCGGCAGCGCCGCCCGGCAGCTGCTCGACGGGCTCCGCCGCGCCGCCGGCCCGCGACCAGAAGAGGACCTGCGGCAGTTGGGCGACGACCTCGCCGCCCGGCACCAACTCGCCACCGGCTGGCTCGACTCCTACGCCGACGCCACCGGCCTCTCCGCCGCCGAGCGCGCCGCACAGCCCGAGGCGGTAGCCCTGCTGTGCGCGGCCGACCTGCCCCGCTACCCGGTCGACGCGCCGCTCAGCGAGACCGTCGACGGGCTGCTCGG
This sequence comes from uncultured Actinomycetota bacterium, assembly GCA_963743515.1. Taxonomy (GTDB): domain Bacteria; phylum Actinomycetota; class Actinomycetes; order Streptomycetales; family Streptomycetaceae; genus Streptacidiphilus. The sequence continues at coordinate 12,875 of CAVUQN010000011.1, read as the reverse complement.
CCGACACCCCCGGATCCAGGACCGCAGGCTCACCGTTCGTATCGACGAACTCCCGTACCGCGCAGCCGCGTTCCGCCGACAGCGGGTCCCGGCCCACCGCGCCTTCCAGCGACAGCGCGCGGAGCTGCTCACCGCCGAGCGGAACCGGCTGCGCCTGGAGGAGTACCGGCCCCGGCCGCTGTCCGGCTTCGTCCGCAACCAGCTCATCGACGAGGTCTACCTGCCGCTTGTCGGCGACAACCTCGCTCGGCAACTCGGCGCCGCGGACTCCGGCTCCGCCGACCGCAGCGGGCTGCTGCTCCTGCTCTCCCCGCCCGGCTACGGCAAGACGACCCTGCTGGAGTACGTCGCCGACCGGCTCGGCCTGCTGATGGTCCGGGTCGACGGCCCGGCCCTGGGCACCGGGACGACCTCGCTCGACCCCGAGCGGGCACCGGACGCCGCCGCCCGCCGCGAGGTCGAGAAGATCGTCTTCGCACTGGAGGCGGGCAGCAATGTGCTGTTGCACCTCGACGACATCCAGCACCTGTCCCCCGAGCTGCTGGAGAAGTTCATCCCGCTCTGCGACAGCCAGCGCCGGATCGAGGCCGTCTCCGACGGCCGGGCCCGCAGCTTCGACCTGCGCGGACGCCGCTTCGCCGTCTGCCTGGCCGGCAACCCGTACACGGCCTCGGGCCGGCGCTTCACCATTCCCGACATGCTGGCCAACCGGGCCGACGTGTGGAACCTCGGCGAGGTGCTGTCCGGACGCGAGGAGCTGTTCGCCCAGAGCTTCCTGGAGAACGCCCTCGCCGCCAACCCCGTGCTCGCCCCGCTGGCCGGCGGCGACCCGGCCGAACTGCGGCTGCTGGTCCGGCTCGGCTCCGGCGACCCGGCCGCCCGGGCCGACCAACTCGGCCGCGCCGTCCCGGACCTGGACCGGGTGTTGGCCACGCTGACCCGGCTGAGCACCGTCCAGCGCACCGTGCTCGCCGTCAACCGGGCGTACACCGCCTCGGCCGCCCAGGAGGACGCGACCAGGACCGAGCCGCCGTTCCTGCTCCAGGGCTCCTACCGGACCATGAACGCCCTGGCCGCCCGGATCGACCCGCTGCTCGACGAAAGGGAGTTGGAGGCCCTGGTCGACGACCACTACCGGGCCGAGGCACAGACCCTCGGGAACGCCGCCGAGGCCAACCTGCTGCACCTCGCCCACCTGCGTGGACGGGCGACCGCCGAGCAGACCGCGCGCTGGGAGCAGATCCGCTCGGGCTACCCGGTCGGCTGATCCCGCCCGCAGTCCGCCCAGCGCTCCCGGTCCGGCAACGGCTCCCGGTCCCGGTCCCGGTCCGGCAACGGCTCCAGAGCCGCCGGCACCGGATCGGCCGCCGGATCGGACCGGGGCCCGGGCACCGCCAGCGGCCCCGCCAGGGACTCCGGCAGGGACTCCGGTTCCGGCCAGCCCAGCAGCCGGGCCCCCAGCGCCGCCGTCTCCAGGGTGTAGCGCTGGAGCGAGTCGTCCGGGTCCAGGCCGGTCAACTGGGTGATCCGGGCCAGCCGGTAGGACAGCGCCCGGACGCTCAGGTCCAGCCGCCGCGCAGCCTCGGCCGCCACGAAGCGGGCCTCCGCGTACACCGCGAGGGTCTCCAGCAGCGGGGCCGCGCCGCCCCTGGCGCCCGCCAGCGGACCGAGCACGCTGTGCACCAGGTCGGCCAGCGCCTCCCGGTCCCGCAGCAGCACCGGCAGCACCAGCAGATCCGCAGCGTGGAGCAGCGGCCCCGGCAGCTTGAGCCGGGTCGCCTGCTCCAGCGCGGTCCTGGCCTCCTCGTAGGAGTGCAGCACCCCGCCCGGGCCGCTGTGTGCCCGGCCGACCGCCACCCGTCGGCCCTGGGTCAGCGCCGCGAAGCCCTTGACCGCGCGGCTCTCGCCGGGGCCGCTCGGCACGATGCACACCAGCCGGCCGTGCTTCACCGCGAGCAGTACCTCCTGCTCGCCGAGGCGGCCGAGCAACTGCCGCTCCACGCCGCGCACCAGCGGGTCCTCCAGGTCGTAGCCGTCGCCCTCGGCCACCGCCACCACATGCGCGCAGGACAGGTTGAGCCCGAAGCGCTCGGCGTGCTCCGCCAGCCGCCCCAGGTCGCTGCGGTTGCTGAGCAGGTCCGCGAGGAACTCGCGGCGGCTCGCCTCCTCCTGCTGCAACCGGTGCCGGTGCGCCCGCCCGTGCCCCTCGGCCAGCGCCGAGACGGCGGCGCGGAGCGCGGCCATCGAGGGGGCGTCGACCGCCCGGCCGAGCCAGACCGTCCCGGTACTGGCGAGCTGCTCGTCGATCACCTCGGCCAGCCCCCGACCCCTGGTGGCGGCCAGATCCCCGTCCGCGCGGAAGGACTCCAACTCCTCGCGCCGCAGCTTGCGCCCGGTATGTGCGACTTCGTTCAGCAACTCGGCCCAGGCGGTGGCCATCGGTGCGGTTCCTCCCGTGCGGTTGCGGCGTTCGCTGCCGACCGCTGCGCTCGCTGCGGTCCCTACTACTACGACGCGTCAGAGTAACCGGCCCCGACCAGCACGGAAACAGTGGGCCACTGACGCGTTCTTAACGCCACGTCAGCCCGGCCCGTCCATCAGCCCGCCCTCCCAGGCCCAGGCCGCTATCTCGACCCGGTTGCGGACTCCGAGCTTGACCTGAATCGTCGCCAGATGGCTCTTGACCGTGCTGAGCGAGATGAAGAGGCCCGCCGCGATCTCCTGGTTGGTCCGGCCCCGGGCGATGGCCCGGATCACCTCGTTCTCCCGCGCCGACAGCGGACGACCGGGCAGCGACCAGCCCGGCCGGGCCGTGCCCGTGCCCGCACCAACGCGGCGCTCCGGGGCGAGGTGCCGCAGCAGCCGCAGGGTGACCGAGGGGGAGATCAGCGCGTCCCCGCTGTTCGCGGCCCGGACCGCCTCGACCAGCAGCGCCGGACCGGCGTCCTTCAGCACAAAGCCCACCGCCCCGGCGCGCAGCGCGCCGTGGACGTACTCGTCCAGGTCGAAGGTGGTGACCACGACCACCCGGAGCGGATCGGCCACCCCCGGTCCGGCCAGGGCGCGGGTGACCTCGATGCCGTCGAGCAGCGGCATCCGCACGTCCACCAGGCACACGTCCGGGCGGAGCCGCCGGGCCAGCGCGACCGCCTCGGCGCCGTCGGCGGCCTCGCCGACCACCACCAGGTCCGGCTGGTCCTCCAGGATCAGCCGCAGCCCGCCGCGGACCATCGCCTGGTCGTCGGCGATCAGCACGGTGATACTCATCGGCGCTCCTCCAGCGGCAGCACGGCCGACACCGTCCAGCCCACGCCCTTCGACCCCACGCCGGGGCCGGGACCTGGGCCGGGCCCGGCGTGCAGCGTCCCGCCCAGCGCCTCCACCCGCTCGCGCATCCCGATCAGCCCGAACCCGCCCGGCCGCGGCGGGCGCACCGACACCGGCGGGGCGTCATCCACCACTTCCACCACGACTCCGGCCCCCACCCGGCGGACGCTGACGACCGCCGAACGCGCATGGGCGGCATGCCGGGCGATATTGGTGAGCCCCTCCTGGACGATCCGATGGACGGTACTGGTCAGCTCCGGCGGCCAGTCCGTCGTATCGGCCGACTGGTCGAGCCGCACCGCCGGACCATGGCCGGCGAAGCGGCGGACCAGGTCGCTGAGTTGCTCGGGTCCGGAGGCGGTACCGACCGCGTCCTCGGCGTCCCGCAGCAGGCCCACCACCCGGCGCATCGCGGCCAACGCCTCGGTCCCGGCCGCCTCGATCCCCGCCAGGGTGCCGTCCAGCTGCTCGGGGTGCCGTCGGGCGACGATCCGCGCACCCTGGGCCTGAAGCACCACGCCGGTGATGTGGTGGGCCACCACATCATGCAACTCCCTTGCCAGGGCCAGTCGTTCGTCGCGGCGCACCGACTCGGCCATGGCCCGGCGGCGGTGGTCCCGGAACCGCAGGCCCAGCCCGCAGCCGAGCCCGATGCACCACAGCTGCAGCCCGATGCGGAACGCGGTGGGCGAGGCGCCGGCCGTCAGCTCGACGCCGGCCAGACCGCCCGCCAGCAACAGCACTCCACCGCCGGCGACAGCGACCGCCCGACGGGCCGGCAGCGACCGGACCGCCGAGCCGGCCAGCACCAGCAGGCCCAGCACCGCCGCCGCGCCCGGCTCGCCCGGCAGCCCGCCGACCACGGCGACCAGGCCGGCCGTCCCCGCCACGGCCAGCCCGAACACCGGTGCCCAGATCCGGAGCCGGTCGCGCAGCAGCGCGGCGGCGCAGACGACCGCGCCCACCCCGACATCGAACAGCCAGACCCGCCCCTCCTCGGCGTACCGGGCCGCCACCAGGACCAACACCAGGGCGAAGACCACACCGAGCCCGGCATTCAGCACGGTCCCGAACCGCCGGGCCGACCGGTCTGCCGCATCCACTCCGTTCACTCCGCCGACGCTACGTGATCCCCCGCCGCCGTCGAACCGGCCGAAAGTACGACTCGGCCCGGCCGAACCGTTCCTTCGGCCGGTGCGGGGGCGGGGCCGCCGCCCGGAGGGTGGAGCCATGCCAGCCATCCACTCCGCACTCACCGTGCTCAGCGCGCTCAGCCCGCTCGCCACCCCGGCCCCACCGCCGACCACCCCCGCCGCGGAATGTCGGTCTGGGCCAGAGTCGGGCCGGACGCCGAGCAGCGGGCAGTGCACAGCCTGCGTGATGACCTCGCATCCGGCCGGTGGGCCGAGCGCAACCGCGACCTCCTCGATCTCGACGCGGCAGTGCTGGACAGTCGCCTGCTTATCGCCTGATCCCGCCATAGCTGCCAGTGCTCAGGTATCCCGTTCGCTGCTCATGCAGTGCTCGGGTGGGACGCCGAACGCTCGGACGGAGCTGATCCCTACAGCTGTAGGTTCTCACTTTCGGTGTCATGTGCCGACGCTGTGACCTGGATGTCCCTCTTCAGTCTCACGCGGTGTCGGCCGACGGCTGTCTCAGATCGGTGTCACTTTCCTCAGGCTGTCCAGCACGCTGCACCGCCTGTCCGACTGCCCAGTCCGGGTGCACCACTACGTACGGAGATACGTGCACCAGCGGCTCATGTCATCGCGCGGGCATGGTCGTGGCATGGCGCCGGACCTCCAAGATGACTGCGGTGCCGGCCACGGCTCTGTTCTGGTACATGGTGATCTGCTGGCCGGGCTGGACGTGCGTCCAGTGGGAGGGAATGAGGGGCACAAGGCGAACCGCGGCTCGTCCTCCGGGCTCCAGCACAGGCGTGTTCTCAGAAGCGATTCCCAAACCGGGGGACACGGCTGCCGCTCGAACTTTCGCGCGGTTCAGCCTCGTTCGGGTGATCAGTCTGCGACTGGCGCATAGGAGAAGGGCCTCCTGCACAGTTCGGTGATGTCGAGTCAACGAAGCGTCAGGAGGCCCTGGTGTCCAACTGTGGCGTGCCCGCACCGTCCGCGTCCAGCTACGGCGTGTCGCCGTGCGACTGCCTCGCCCACCGGCTGGGCAACGCCTCCGATCTGCCGGACCGGATCCGCCGCTACGGTTCCGACCTCACCGACGCGGAGTGGGTGATCGTGCGGCCGTTGCTGCCGGTCCCGTCCTGGTTGAACGGCAAAGGGGGCCGCCCGGAGGGCTACTGCCACCGTCAGATGCTCGACGCGGTGCGCTTCCTGGTCGCCGAGGGCGTGCGCTGGGCCAGCCTGCCCGCCGACTTCCCCAAGTGGCGGGCGGTCTACCGGTTCTTCCGCCGCTGGCGCGACAACGACTTCATCAAGGAGCTCTACGGCCGGCTGCGCAAGCGCCTGCGCGAGCTGGCCGGGAAGAAGGAGGAGCCCACCGCCGCGATCATCGACTCGCAGTCGGTGAAGGCCGACGCCACCGTCGGTGCCGCTACCCGCGGCTACGACGCCGGAAAGAGGATCAACGGCCGCAAGCGGCACATCGCGGTGGACACACTGGGCCTGCTGCTGACCGTGACGGTCACCGCTGCCTCGGCCAAGGACAACGACGCCGGCCGCGACCTCCTCGAACAACTGCGCGCCGAACACCGCCACATCGCCCTGGTCTGGGCCGACGGCGGCTACACCGGCTGGCTGGTCGCCTTCGCCACCACCGTCCTGGCCCTCGCGCTGACCGTCGTCAAACGCAGCGACGACGCCAAGGGGTTCGTGGTGCTGCCGCGCCGCTGGGTCGTGGAGCGCAGCTTCTCCCACCTGACCCGGGCCCGGCGCCTCGCCCGGGACTACGAGACCCGCATCGACAGCGCCGAAGCGATGGCATGGTGGGCCGCGAGCATCCCGGCCACCCGCCGCCTGGCCCGCTCCGGCCGACCGGCACCCCGCCGCGTCAAGCGGTCCGCGGCCTGAACAGCCCCGGACGCTCCTCGGCCAACCAGCCCCGCTCGACCAGCCGCTTCGCCCGGAACCGGGCAGCCTGCTCCTTCGCGTCGGTCGCAGGCCAGCCCAGATGGTCACGCATCCGCCGCGCCCGCACGCCCTCCCCGCCACCAGCGGCCTCGCGCTCGACCAGGGCCACGATCCGCGCGCAGTCGGCAGGGAGCACATCAATCCCCACCCCTTCACGCCAGAGCGGGACCCCGACCCGCGGTCCGACACCGACCGCAGCCGACAGCGTCGCCGCCGGCGCATCGGACACCACGGCCTCATCGACCGTCTCGGCCAGGGCCGCGACGGTCTCCTCGCGAGCGATGACCGCGCGCCGCGCGGCCTCATCCGCCTCGACCACAGCAGCCTCAAGCCGCTCCAACTCGGCGCGCAACTCTTCCGCCCGAGCCAGCGCCACCCGCTCGCGCCTCTCCAGTACCCCCAGCACCGACGGCATCCGCCACCTCCAAACACGCCCCGCACCGACACGACAGCCTGAGCATGCCTACCGACAGGCGACCACACACCTCACCTGGGAAAACGTGACCCTACCTTCGGTTTAGGAATCGCTTCTCAACCCAGAGCCCAGCGATGCTCACCGCGCGTCCGCCGGTGGGTGAGAAGCGTCCGATGTCCCACATGGGCCGCAGAACACCGGCGCCGGGGATCGGCGCCGTGCGTCGCGCCTCGGCGGCGGGGCGGAGCGTCAGATCCGCCCTGATCGCACCGTTGCGGAGTTCGGAGCATCGCCAATGGCACCACCTCGCGCTCCGCTCCAGCCGAAGCCGCTCAGCCGCTTCGGCGAGCTGTTCCCAGAAGGCCAGAGGAAGCGAGCAGGCGTCCCCGAGTTCCTCCAGCAGGTCCAGGGCGATCTCCCACTCGTCGTGGACGAGGTAGTCCCAGATGTCTCGCACCGTGATGTCGTTCTCGGTGGCGGTCTCTTCCGGAACCAGCAGAGAAGCTGCTTCGAGCAACTCAGGAACGTCCATGGGCTCATTGTCGACCACATGAACGTGCTGCCCGGTTCGAATGTCAGACCCTGCGCCTAGAGTTCGGCGAGACGGGGCCGGCCCCGAGACCGCCAGCAGCCCGGCCCCTTTGAGTACCTAATCGGAGTCAGTATCGAGCGACCCGGTGCATCGCACCCGCCCCGGGTGTATTCACCGCGATCGGAGAGCATCGTGAAGAACAGCGCGTTGTGGCGAGTGGTTGACAACCAGAGTGGTACCCAGTCCATCGTCAGCACGCCCTCCGAGGCGGTCGCGTTCGTCAACAGCCGGTTCGACACCGATGACGACGAGCCGTTCAGCATCACCGAGGTCGGCCCTCTCCTTCCGAAGCCGCTCGGGATCATCACCGCATGGGCCGCCAAGAAGGACGGCGAGCGAACCGACGGGCGTACTGCGCCGATCACCATCAGGCCGGTTGTGACGGATAGCGCCATCGAGTGCGACGACGTCGTGCTCTGGGACGACGTGTATGTGTCATGGGACCACGACATGTACACCGTCGAGGGGCCGGACGGCTCCGAGTACAGCGAGGCTTACAGCGCAGCCGAGTTGAGCGAGATCCTCGACGAGTACGCCGGCGACTACGAGTACGTGCCTGAAGAGGCTGACAGCCACACGCGGCCGAACCCGCGAGAGTTGATCCGCTACGGCGCCCCAGGAGTGTGCCGACCGGTTCGGGCACCTTGACGACGACGCGCTGCTGTGGCTCGCCGCCACCCGCATCACACTCTCCCTGTGGCGCAACACACCCGTCGAGAACTGGCATGCCGGAAAGACGTCCGCAGAAGACGGCACGATGATGCGGATCAACGCGGCAACCACCCGAATCGTGCGCTCGATGCTGACGTTCGACCATGTCGACTGGATCGCTGTCGGTCTCGCGATCGTCAACCCGTCTCGGGTTCTACCGACCGGGCAGTCCGTGCTCGAGCTCGGGCTGGCCTGCCACAACCCTGACGACCCGGCGCACGACGTTGATCCGCGAGAAGAGCTCGCGGAGATGGCACAGGGCGCGATCGGTTGGGGTGCGAACGTACCGCCTTCGCGAGAAGGAGTTCGGCCTGCGAACCCTGATCGAATTCTTCTGCGCGTTCGACAACGGCTGGTTCGGAGCACCCAGTTGGGGGCGCATCGTTGATCGGTTCCTTACGGCTGTCGACGACCGGGAGAATGCGCACTCGGCACATGCACCGGGACGAGCCTTGGTTCGACGAGTGGTTCACCAACCGCCCGGCCGACATTGCGGACACCACGGAATTTCGTCGGCTGCTCCATGCCGGCCCGACCTCTTGTCCGAGGAGGCCGCCGAATGGTGCGTGGAAGGTGGCATCGGCTACGTCTGCCAGGACGACCACGCGAACGACTGCTGGCGGTGCGGTATCCCACTGGCAGCGGAGTCCCCCGACGAGTGAACGTGGGCACCAGCATAGAAAAGCATCAATCCACTGACCGCGCTCTCTCCCGCCTACTCGGCGGCCTCCCCTGCTTGGGGAGCCAGTCGCGGCTCCACCGACTGGAGATGTGCCGGTGCTTCTGACGGATCTGTGGCAGCAATGCTGGCCCGGCTGCCCGCCGGTCGGTCACAAGCTCCGTGAGCCCTACAGGAATGTCTGGGTCCGCTTCCACGGTCCGTCGGGTCTTCGTCATCAGCATCACCGGCCTGCCGGCTTCTTGATAACCACGGCTTCCACGACACGGAGGTCGAGCAGGTCGCCGGACCTCCGGGATCATGACGCCATGCAACTCCGATACTTCAATCAGACCGGATGGACCGCCATCTTCAATGGCACCGAGACCGAGATCGGTCGCATGGTGCGTGTGGAGGGATGGGATCCCGCAACCGGGACAGCCTTGGTGGTCGACCCGCAGCGAGGGGCACTGCGCCAGGTCACGGACTACGTGGACTTCTCCCACTTGGAGCGGGCCGAGCAGGTCGTTGCCGCGATACCCGGTGGGGGATGGCGGGCACACTGGACGGATGAAGGGCCGGGTGGATCACCTCTCACGGAGCAGGTGCTGGCCTGGTTGATCACTTCGCAGGGCCGGGCGACTGCCATCACGGTCGATGCTCAGGGGCATGTGGAGGACGCCGACAGCGCCGACGCCTTCATACCGCCGGGTGAGGAGCTTCAGTGACGGCGTCGATGTCGCAACAGCGGGCCCGGCGTCTGAGGGTCGGGCTTCTGATGCCGGCTGGGAGGCTCCCTACTACCGGATTCGGGCCGCCGGCTTCCAGGTGCTCTTCCTCGTGGAACCGGACGAGGCGATCGAGGAGGTCTGCAACGTCGATGCCGAGGTTCATCTTGCCGACGGGTCGCGCTCGGAGTCCACCCGGATCGTCGGCAGCCCCCTCTGCGAACGCTACGTTCGCATCCGCGCGAGGCGTCCACGCCGGACCTGAAGCAAGGCCACACCCGAACGAGTGATGGGATTGGCCAGCGATTCTCAATCCCGTGTCAGATCGGTCAGTCACATGACATAGCGACTCGAGAAAATGACACGGGATTTGAGAACCTACAACAGCCGGCGTCAGCTCTGCGCCATGTCCACGAAGCGCGAGTAGTGGCCCTGGAAGGCCACGGTGATGGTCGCCGTGGGTCCGTTGCGGTGCTTGGCCACAATCAGGTCCGCCTCGCCGGCGCGCGGCGACTCCTTCTCGTAGGCGTCCTCGCGGTGCAGCAGGATGACCATGTCGGCATCCTGCTCGATGCTGCCGGATTCGCGCAGGTCGGACACCATGGGGCGCTTGTCGGTGCGCTGTTCTGGGCCACGGTTCAGCTGGGACAGCGCGATGACCGGGAGTTCCAGCTCCTTCGCGAGCAGCTTGAGGTTTCGCGACATCTCGGAGACCTCCTGCTGCCGGCTCTCCGGTCGGCGCGAGCCACCCGCCTGCATCAGCTGGAGGTAGTCGATGACGACCAGGCGCAGGTCATTCCGCTGCTTGAGCCGCCGGCACTTGGCCCGGATCTCCATCATCGACAGGTTGGGGGAGTCGTCGATGTAGAGCGGGGCGTCGTTCAGTTCCGGCATCCGCCGGGCCAGCCGGGTCCAGTCCTCATCGGTCATGTTCCCGGAGCGCATGTGGTGCAGCGCCACCGGGCCTCGGCCGAGAGCAGGCGCATGGCGATCTCGTTGCGGCCCATCTCCAGCGAGAAGAACACGCTCGGGATCTTGTGCTTCACCGAGCAGGACCGGGCGAAGTCCAGGGCCAGAGTCGACTTTCCCATGGCGGGACGGGCCGCGACGACGATCATCTGACCCGGGTGGAGGCCGTTGGTCAGGGCGTCGAGGTCGGCGAAGCCGGTGGGGACGCCGGACATCTGGCCGCTGCGCGAACCGATCGACTCGATCTCGTCGAGGGCGCCCTCCATGATGTCGCCGAGCGGCGCGTAGTCCTCGTTGGTGCGCTGCTCGGTGACGGCGTAGATCTCCGCCTGGGCGGCGTTGACGATCTCGTCGACATCGCCCTCGGCGGCGTATCCATCTGGGCGATCCGGGTGCCCGCCTCGACCAGCCGACGCGCAGCACCGCGCGCTCGTGCACGATCTCGGCGTAGTACTCGGCGTTGGCGGCCGTCGGGGACGGAGTTGACCAGGGTGTGGAGATAGGAGGGACCGCCGACGCGGGTGATCTCGCCGCGCTTGACCAGCTCGCTGGCGACGGTGATCGGGTCGGCCGGTTCGCCGCGGGCGTAGAGGTCGAGGATCGCGCCATGGATCAGCTCATGGGCAGGGCGGTAGTAGTCGGCGGGCTTGATGACCTCGACGACGTCGGCGATGGCGTCCTTGGACAGCAGCATGCCGCCGAGGACGGACTGCTCGGCGGCCAGGTCCTGCGGCGGGACCCGCTCGTAGCCGGCCGCGGCCTTGTCCTCGTAGCCGTCGCCGCCGCGGCCGCGGCCGCCGCCACCCCCGCCGTTACCGGAGGAACCGTAGGAGGAACGGTCCGCCGAGCCCCCGCCGCCGTTCCCGCCGCCGGCCCGCTTGAAGGGCAGTCGGTCTCCGGCGCCGCCGGGCTCGGGCGGGGGCGGCCACTCGTCGTCGGGCGGCGGCACGTCGTCGTGGTCGTCGTACGGAACGTCGCTCATCGCGTACCCCTGACCGGGGTCGTCCCGTATGCCTCGCCCATCGTGCGCCTCCCGTGCCGGCCCTGCTGGTCGTTCCGCGAGCGCCCGGGGAGGGCGCTCGCGTCACCTCTTCTATACGGCACCGCTCTGACAAAACGGTTCCCTGCGCGCAGGTGCGGCGCGTCGGCAGACCGCCCACGCTAAGGGGGAAAACGCCCGCCGTCCAAGGCGGTTATCCACAGGGGGTGTGGATGAACGGGCAAGCTCTGTGGAGAACTGCCCCGAAGCTGTGCACGACGCGGGGGACAACCTGTGGACAACCCGCCAGTCCACCCACAAGCACCGCCCTGACCTGCTATAACTCCTCCCTGGACACCCGCGTGAGAAAAACTTCACGAAGCCTGCGAAGTCCGCGACCAGGGGTGCGCGAGCGACCCCGCTACGGGCCGCAGTGAAATGTAATGATCAGTTCCACCTTGCAGTACTTACTTGTGGATGACTACGGTAGGATCATAGAGATCTCCCACAGCCCCCACCGCTCGCAGCGGCCATGATCGGGAGATCCTCGCCCTGGCGATCCCCGCCTTCGGCGCCCTGATCGCCGAACCGCTCTTCCTGATGGCCGACTCCGCGATCATCGGACACCTGGGCACGGCGCAGCTCGCGGGGCTCGGCATCTCCGCCGCGATGCTCACCACGCTGGTCAACGTTTTCATCTTCCTCGCCTACGCCACCACCGCCGCCGTCGCCCGCCGGGTCGGCTCCGGCGACCAGCAGGCCGCGATCCAGCAGGGCATCGACGGCATCTGGCTGGCGCTGATCCTCTCGGTCCCGGTGGTCGGCCTGGCCGTCCCGCTCGCGCCCACGCTGGTCCACCTGTTCGGGGCGTCCGCCACGGCCGCCCCCTACGCGATCACCTATCTGCGGATCAGCGCCCTGGGCATACCCGCGATGCTGGCCGTGATGGCCGCCACCGGCGTGCTGCGCGGGCTTCAGGACACCCGGACCCCGCTGCTGGTCGCGATCACCGGCTTCTCCGCCAACCTGGTGCTCAACCTGCTGCTGGTGTTCGGCGCCGGGCTCGGCATCGCCGGCTCGGCGCTGGGCACCGTGGTCGCCCAGTGGGGCATGGCCGCGGCCTACCTGGTCGTGGTGGTCCGCCGGCGCCCGGCGGACCGGGGCGGGGCTGCGCCCCGACCTGGCCGGCATCCGGGCCTGCGCCACCGCCGGCGCCCCGCTGCTGGTCCGCACCCTCAGCCTGCGCGCCATCCTGCTGATCGCCACCGCCGTCGCCGCCCGGCTCGGCAACACCTCGATGGCCGCCCACCAGATAGCCATGTCGCTCTGGGGCTTCCTGGCCTTCGCCCTGGACGCCATCGCCATCGCCGGACAGGCCATCATCGGCCGCTACCT
>CAVUQN010000010.1:0-86101 GCA_963743515.1 uncultured Actinomycetota bacterium | reverse complement strand
ATGTTCTTCGGATTCGCTATGTCTCATGAGACATTCGGGGGGCGCGGGTGGGGAGCGTGGATCTGCGGTTTAGCGGGGTTTTGGTGGTCGTCGGGCGCGGATCGGGGTGACGTGGGATGAGACGTCCCGGTCGAGTTGCTGACGGAGGGCTTCGTTGTCGCGGTGGAGGGCAGCGATGGCGGTGGCGGCGGCCGTGAGCTTGCGGGTCAGGAGGGTGCATTCCTGGGTTTTGGCGGTCAGTCGCTTCTTGAGGTCGTCGATGGCGGCGTCGCGCCGGGCTTCGCCGGGGATGGTCTTTCCGTGGGTGGCGAGATGGGCGTCCCACTCGGCCAGGACGGAGGGCGCACGGTTCATGGTGGCGCGGCTGACCTGGGCCTCTTTGTAGAGGTTCTCCTTGACGAGGCGTCCGTCGGTCCGTTGCGGACGGCCCTCGAACAGGCGCGTCATGGCGGCTCGCAGCGCTGCGGCGATCGTGGTGCTGACCTGATCTGGCTGGTCGTCGCCGGTCACGGCTGGCCCTTCTTCGCCAGGGCGATGACTTGCTGGGTCGTCTCCAGCTCGCGTTCGGCGAGCTCGCGGCGGACGTTCGGGGTGCGCGGGTTAGCGATGAGTTCCAGCTGTTTGCGCTGGTGGGAGTCGTAGATGGGCAGGTGGCTCGGGGCGATGAAGCTGTTGCCGCACCGGCCGGGACGGCAACGTTCATGGAGGGGGCCGACGTGTCCGTCGGGGATGACGGCGCGTTCGAGGCAGACAGCGCCAACGGGGTTGGTGTGGTCGGCGGTGCAGTGATTGAGGACGCCGAACCGGACGTGCAGCTGGGCTGTTCTCAGGAGGGTGTCGGCGGTGCGTTCATCGCCATTGCGGGCCTTGACGGTGTCGGCGATCTTGTCGAAGCTGGCTTTGACGCGGTCGGCGCCGCCACCGAAGCCGATCTCCTCGCCAGCGGTGTGCTGCCGGTAAAGGTCTTTGATCATGCGGAACTTGGCGTTGTCCAGGGCGTCTTGCAGGTAGCGGGCCCACTTCTTGTCCGGGGCCGCGTAGCCGCGCAGTGCTCGCGTTGGCCAGGGCGCGGGTGGCGATGTGCTTGAGTTGGATGCCGGTGGCGATCTCGGAGCCGGGGAACTGGTCGGTGAGCATCGCCATGGTCCGGCGGAACATGTGCGGCCGGATGTACGTGTCGGGTATCTCGTCGAGCCCTGACCAGGAACGGCCGGCATTGACGGCAGCGACGAATTTCTTCAGCATGTCCACACCGTTAGCAGCGTCATCATTTCTGAAGGCGAGGACTGGGAGAAGAGGCGATCGGGGTGGATGGCCACGGCTTCGGCAACGGTGATGGCTTCGGCGACGGGGGCGGCGATCCACCAGCGTTTGCCCGGCCGGTTGACTGTGCCCTTGATCCCGGTGGAGGCGATCGCGGGGGTGCTGTAGTGCTCGACGAGGCATTCGCGTTGGATCTCGTGGATTTCAGAGTCTCTCATCATAGTCAGGCCCACGACCAGCAGGAATGCGGCGCCCCTGAGCATTATCTTCAGGTCGCGCAGTGCGCGCGGGTCGATGCCGGGGTGCCAGGCCCCGATGCTGCCGTCTCCGTGGGTGACCTGGAACAGGTCCCCCGTCAGCGCGTGCGTCGTGGTGCGGCCAGCCGCGACCGCATCCTCGATCAGCTTCCGTCGCCGGGCAGTCGTTTGGCAGAACGACGCGAAGGCGGTTCGACGCTGGGCCTCGTAGCCGAGGAGGAGGGTCAGTAGTCGCCAGTGGACCTTCGGGACGTCTCCTTCATCAGTGCTGGCATGGACAGGGACGTTGTTGGTCGGGTCGGCCAGCCATGCTTCCAACCGAGCGTCAATCCCGACCGTGGACCCCGCGGCAGCGGCGGTGAGGTCACGCCATCGCTGGTCGGCGCGCAAGATGTCGGGGGCGAAGTAGTGGATGTAGGCCCAGCCCGCGCGGATTAGAGGAAACCGACGTCTCCGGGCCGACGACAGGCGTGGACACCTCATCAGGCCCCTTGACCGCTCCTTTCTGAAGGCGCCTCTCGACAGCCCTGGCGCTGTCCTCGGGCCAGGGATCGCCGGCTGGCCATGGCAGGCTCAAGATGGGCTCGACCGCCGCCATCCTCTTCAAGGTGCTGATGGGCGACGTAAGACTGCCGGAGCCGCTTTCGTGTAGAGCGCGGATGCGGTAGCGCAGGTCGTCTTGCGTCCAGGCGTCCGGGCGAGCCGGGAGCCCGTTCTCGATGGCCCAGCGCGCCAGCGTCCGCAGGTTCGAGCACATGCCAACGACCGTCCGCACGTCAGCAGCCGAGGTGAGCGAGATCCCCTTCTGCAGGACAGCCGGGTGGGTCGGCTGGAAGCACGCCATCATGGCCTCGCGGACCAGGAGGTTCCAGTAGGGATCCTCCAGTTCGCCGGTGAAGCAGACTTTCCACCCCGCGGTAGCTAGGTTCGCGGGGCGTTTCAGAACGCCGTTGAAGTCCCACATACGGACGTCGCCGAACAGTGGAACGCAGGCGCCGGGCAGCAGTGATCGTCCTCGGATGATCGGTTCGTCGTCGCGAAACGCCGACGGGTGGCGCTGTTGGGGCAGGTGCAGGGGGTTCATGCGTCGAACTCCGTGTAGGCGTTGAGCGGCAGGTCGAGGACGGCTTGGCCGGCGTCGATGTGGCGTTGGGCTTGAGTGAGTTCGGTGTCGGTGCGGGCCTCTAGGACCGCGTGAAGGTTCCGCCAGCGCTGTCCCCAGAGCCGGTCGAAGACTTCCGGCGGCAGGCGGGTGCGCACTTTGTCGACGTGGGCCTTGAACAGCAGCAGCTGCGGCAGGTTGGAGGGCAGGATCCACGCGTTTCCACACTCCAGGCAGCTCAACGGCGCCACTGGGCAGAGCTCGCCCGGGCGTCCGTATGGCGACTGGCGGGGACTCCGGCAGTGGCTGACGCCCATGTCGAGCTCACCGTTCATGATCTCTGCGGCCTCCTGCGCGGACAGCCCGCTCTCCTGGAGCCGGCCAGAGTCGACGTCGCCTTCGACGACGGTCGGGCCGTCGACCCGGCTCAATGCCTGGTCGAACCAGTGCTGCTGTGCGGTGGCGATGGTGCGGCCGGACAGGATCCGCAGCGTGGTGCCCTGCGCGTAGTGCCCGGCGAAGGTCTCCTCGGTGTGGTCGTCCGCCGTTGCGCTGATGCTCCCGCCGGTGACGATGGCCTTCTCCACCTTCGTCGACTTGCGCAGGCGCCCGATGTGCACGTCGCCCGTGATCTCGACGCCCTGGGCAGCCACCCAGTCATGGAAGGCATGGCCTCTGGAGTCTGGACTCCAGGGGCCGAAGGCCAGGATGTAGCCGCGTTGGAGTGCGGCGCGGACGAAGAGCGTGTCGGTGACCTGGGGCGCCCTCGCGCGGGTGCGGGCGGTCACCTCCAGCAGTTGGCGGACGACAGCGCTCGCCTCACGACGCGGGGCATCCACCACCTCCACCACGTCCTGCTGTTCTCCGACCTGCTGACCTGCGTCGGCGTCGTCGTCCTGGTCGCGGAAGGCCCGGTGGCGGAGTACTTTCCCGCGCAGCTTGAGCATGGTCAGCCGGACACCGTTGGGCAGGAACTCCACATGCGCCTCGCCGAAGCTGGTGACCTCCTCGGAGGCGTGGCCGGTGGCGTCGATCAGCAGGACGCGAAAGGCGTGCAACTCAATGGAGCCTGGATGCAACTGGGCAATGAGGCGGCGACACAGTGTAACGCGAGCTAGCTGTGGACGGACTGTGCCGCCCTCGGCTGCCAATGCGTGAAGTTCTGCGGGCCAGTGCCGGGGACGCGGGAGGTTGTCCCTGATCTCGGAGGGGGTTATCTGATCGTGCGCCAGGCCCCAGAGCAGGTCGGGGACGCTGGTCCAACTGCCCTCGTCCGGGTGCCTGCCGGTGGCGGCCAGGGCCCACCCGTCGTCCAGCCGCTTGCGCGTGGCGTGGGCGCTTCGCCATGCGGCCTGGACCAGGGCCAGCTTCTCATCGCGTTTGAACTCGTCGCGCTCCGTCGTTTCGCCTGGGCCGATGAGGTTGAAGCCACCGGCGAAGCGCTCCAGGACCGGGTCCACGGCCCGCTCGCGGTGCTCGGCGCGGCGCACGATCAGCACGCGGATCGCCGACATCAGCATGGCAGGACGAGTGGACCCCGGCCGGAATGCCTCAGGCAGGGCGATCTCCCATGCAGTCAGGACGTCGAGCAAGCTGGGATCACCGAGGCCGACCTGTGGCGCTGCTGATCCGAACGCCTTGTCGACGTGCCGGCACAGAGTGCTGATGGCCTGCTGATAGGTCTTCGCTTGCCCGGTGATCTCGGTGGCGGCGACGTATTCGACCCATTCGTCGGCGAGCTGCGCGGCCAGACGAGAGCAGGTGTAGTCGGCGGGGTCCACGCAGAGCAGGTTCCGCGGCAGCTTCACGACGCGGGGGCCGACGCCGCCCGCCGGCACGGGTCTCTCCGCCAGGGCGAGGAGCCGTTCCCGCTCCTGCTCGGTTCTTCTGCTCATCGGTCGCCGTCGGGGACGGTAGCGGTGGCCTGGGCGTGGGAGGCGATCTCGGCGTAGGTGGCGCCGCCGTCGCCCAGCCAGCCCCGGAACGCGGCTTCGAACTCGTTGAGCAGGTCATCGGTGTACTGGAGGTACTCGAAGGTGGTGGCTGGATCGGAGTGTCCTAGCCGGCGGCTGACGATCAGCAGCGGGTTGTGCCTGATATGGCCGGTCAGGTAGGTCTCGTGGCGGCGGCGCCGGGCCGTCGGGTCGGGCTCCTCGCCATCCATCTGATTCTCCAGGTAGGTCAGCATCTGAAGCGCGTAGGTGTGGCGTAGGTCGTGCCAGCGCCATCTGCGCGTGGGCAGGCGCGGGGTGCTGGCATCGGCCAGTGCGTTCATCCGCCTCCAGGCCCGCGCCCGGTATTCCCGCCAGGAGTCTGCCCTGGGCATCTGGCCGCCCCGGCAGACAAACACGGTGAGGGCTTCCAGGCCGAACTGGCCCTCGAAGACGGTGATTCGCCGCAACTGGGCGTCCATGGCTGACATCTGGAACTCGCGCACCTCACCGTCCAGGACGCCCCGCACCAGCCCAGACTCGACGTCGACGCGGTCGACCACGAACAGGTCGGCGGCCTTGCGCTCCAGGGTCTTCACGGCGGCTCGGACGATCGCCGGGCGCTCGAGGACGCACCACAGATCGGCGGAGGCCACGCCGTCCTGCGGGATGTAGAGGGTGCGCGGCTTGCCGTACTTCGCGCATGCCTGCACCACGAAGTCCGCGCCGGCGCCGATGCCCGGCATCCCCGGCCACAGTCCCAGCTCAGGCAGCAGGACCGTGGCCCACTCCCGCCAGCGCGCCCCTGAACCCAGCGCCATGTCCGAAGCGGCCCGGTTCCGCAGCGGCGACCACCCTCGGAAGGCCGGGTCGACCTGTCCGTCGGGCAGCAAACCGCCCAGGCCGACGTCCCGGAAGTACTGGTACTGATCGAGCGTCATGTGCCGGATGTCCATGCTGACGTTCAGGGTCGGCGACATCGGGTTGCGGCCTCGGGCCGCCATGCGCATCGGCGCCGCGGGCAGGAAGCCGGTCTTGACTAGGTAGGAGTAGAAGTCGTCCAGAATGGACGCCTCCTTGCCCCAGGTTCGGGCAGCGAGCGGTTTGCGCTGGCGCCGACGCCGCCAGCTGCGGTAGGAGATCAGGTCGGTCTCGGACGCGGACAGGGCGTCGCTGCCCAGGCCGACCAGGTATTTGTCCAGTGCGGCGACCTTCCGGCCGTACTCGCGCATGGTGTCTTCGGCCAGCATCCCAGTGGACAGGTAGTTGCCCCAGCCGCACATCACGGGCAGCGGCATCATCGTCTCGTCGTCCAGGCACACCGGTGTGCCGTCCAGCAATCCCCGCCGGTCGAGCAGCTGGGCTACCTCAGCGGCAGAGATCACATCACTGTCGAGGTACTTCCCCAGCAACCCCGACGTCACAAAGGCAAGCTCCACCTTCGCCCCTCCCCAGACACGGGATCACCTCCCGACGGCTCTCCCCGAGCACGCCCTGAGACTGAAACACAGATCTGGTGAGACGGAATTCAACAGTCGAAAGAACTCATGGGTCAGCAGCAGCAGCGGAATCCTGGTGATGCCGAGGGTGCGCAGACAGAGGTCGACCGCGTGCGGGTCCGGGCCGACGTCGATGACCAGCGCGGATCCTGGATCGGTCCCCGGTGAGAGGACGAAGGCGTCGCCCTGGCCGACGTCACAGGCGACGACCCGCCAGTGCGGCGGCGGCCAGCCGGTGACCAGCCGGGTGAGCGGCGCCGGACGCAGCAGCAGGGCGATCAGCACCAGCGCGAGTACTACGGCGACCGACCGGTGCCGGAGCACCGGCAGGCAGGCGACCAGCGCGCACGTGACCGCCACCAGCAGCAGCGCCCCGGGCCAGCCGCCGGGCCAGGCGATCTCGGCCCCCGGGAGGTCGGCGGCGAAGCGGGCGAGACCGCAGATCCAGGCGGTGGGGACGGCGGCCAGCCGGGCCAGCAGTACGGCCCCGCCCAGGGAGATCGGGGCAACGGCCAGGGTGGCGAAGCCCAACAGGGTGGCCGGGGCGACGGCGATCTCGGCCAGCAGATTGCAGGGGATGGCGACCAGGCTGACATGGGCCGCCTTCAGCGCGAGCAGCGGGCCGCAGACGGCCTGGGCCGCCCCGGCGCAGGCCACCGCCTCGGCCGCACGGCGCGGCCAGCCCCGGGCGACCAGCGCCTCGGTCCAGCGCGGGCCGAGGACCAGCAGCCCGGCGGTGGCGAGCGCGGACAGCGCGAAGCCGAAGGAACGGGCCAGCCAGGGATCGGCCAGCATCAGCAGCAGCGTCGCTCCGGCCAGCGCGGCCAGCGGCGAGGTACGGCGGCCGGTCGCCAGGGCGAGCAGCATGATCAGCCCGGTGGCGGCGGCCCGCAGCACGCTGGGGTCCGGGCGGCAGAGGATGACGAAGCCGAGGGTGAGGCCGGTCCCGGCGAGCGCGCTGAACCGCAGCGGCAGGCCGAGCCGGGCGGCGAGGCCACCACGTTCCGGGGTGCGGGAGCGGGAGGCGGCGCCGATCAGCAGCATCATCAGCACCGACAGGTTGGCCCCGCTCACGGCGGTGATGTGGGCCAGATCGGTGGCGAGGAACGCGGCCTCCAGGTCGGCCGGCACCCGGCTGGTGTCGCCGACGACCAGGCCCGGGAGCAGTGCCCTGGGGTCGGGGTCGAGCGGTTCGGTGGCCCGGCGCAGCCCGGACCGCAGCGCCCCGGCCGCCCGTTGGACCGGCGAGGGCGGTGCAAGCAGCCGGGGCGGTCCCCGGGTGAGCAGCAGGGCGGCGATGTCGTCGCCGTCCTCCACGCTGCGCAGCCGCGCCTCGGTGGCGACCCGGGTGGACGGCAGCAGGCTGAGCCATCGGCTCGCGTCCGGCCCCTGGGCGATGACGGTCACGGGGGTCCGGGTGCGCGAGGCCACCGCATCCGGGGCGAGGACGCGGACCCGGTCCACCGTCGCCCGGAGCACGACGAAGTCGGCGCCGCTCGGGCTGCCGGTGGCGAACGGGTCCTTGGTGACGGTGAGCTCGACGCCGACGGTGGCCTGGCGGCGGGCGAGTCCGGGGATCGGTCCCCGGTGCAGGTCAGCGGTGGCGAGGGTGGTGGCGACGGCTGCCGCGGCCGCGCTGAGCAGCAGCCCGGCCAGCGGCCGGCGCAGCGCCCGCAGCGGCGTGCGCGGCTGCTCAGGTCGGCGGCGCGATCGACGGCCCGTCAGTAGATGGCCCGTCAGCAGTAGCGCCAGCGCGGCTCCGGTGGCAAGAGCGGCGGCGGCCGGCGCCCAGGGAGCCCACCCCGACGGCGCGTCCACCAGGACGGCTGCCGTCCCCCAGACGGCCAGCGCCGGGCCGAGCAGCCGGATGTCCTGCGGCGGCTTCGCCGCCCTGCCGCCCGCCTGCGCTGCGTCGTCCCCCATGGCCTGCCCCGTTCAGGGCCGCAGCACGGCCCGGAGATCGTTCAGCCGGCGTTCGCCGAAGCCGCTGACCTGCCGGAGCTGGTCCACCGACCGGAACCCGCCGTGCTGGTCGCGGTACTGGATGATGCGTTGGGCGAGGACCGGCCCGATGCCGGGCAGCGCGTCCAGTTGCTCGGCGGTCGCGCTGTTGAGACTTATCGGGGCCCCGGCCGCCGGGCCCGCGCCACCGCCCGCACCACCGGGGCCGGCCCCGGGCGCGGCGGCCGGGGCCCCGACCACGATCTCCTCGCCGTCGGTGAGCAGCCGGGCCAGGTTGAGCGCGGTCAGGTCGGTACCGGCCAGCGCACCGCCTGCGGCCTGGACGGCGTCCTGCACCCTGGCGCCCGGCGGCAGGGTGCGCAGCCCCGGCTCACGGACCTTGCCCGCGACGTCCACGACCAGCGCGCTCGCCCGGGACGCCCCCGGCGAGGGCCCGGGCGCGGAGGGGGCCGGGGCACCCGCGGCGGCGGGCTCGGCGGGCGGGGTCGCGCCGACCGCCACCGCGCCCTCGGCGACCGGCACCGCGACCGGCTCGGGCCGCCCGGCCCAGAAGTGCTGGGCGCCGTAGCCGAGGGCGAGGACCAGCAGCACGGACAGCCCGACCAGCGCCCGCCGGTCGAGGTCCAACCGCTCCTGCAAGGCCAGCGGCAGCCGTCCGGCCAGCGCGGAGGCCCGGACCCGCCGCGACGCAGCCGCAGACGGCGGCGGGGGCTGGGGCGGTGGCGCAGCGTCCGGTGGATCGACGGGATCGACGGGCGGGCGCGGCGGTTCGGGCACCGGGCGGATGTGGCGCACGGCCGCCGGGCGGGTCGGCTGCTGCTCCGGGCCGAACAGCGCGTCCATGCGCTGCCGGACGGAGTCGTCGGAGGACCGGGTCGGGCCGGTGGTCACGGATCTCATGCCGCCGACGCTAGTCCGGGCCGGGGACGCCCCCGGCCCGGCTGCGGGCGCCTGTGGACAACTACCGGGGTGTGCACAACTCCGCCACCCGTACCGGTGGGTCACGCTGCATCAGATTGACGGCTACCGGGGCGAGACCACGACCGCCAGCAGGCCGGGGCCGACGTGGGCGCCGATCACCGCGCCCACCTCGCCGACGTACAGCTCGCCCAGCCCGGGGATCCGCTCCCGCAGCCGCTCCGCCAGGGCCTGGGCCCGCTCCTCCGCCACCAGGTGGTGCACGGTGACGTCCACCCGGCCCGTCCCGGCCTGCTGGATGGCGATCTCCTCCAGCCGGGCGATGGCGCGGCTGGAGGTGCGGACCTTCTCCAGCGGCTGGATCCGGCCGTCCTGGAGGTGCAGCAGCGGCTTGACCGCCAGGGCCGAACCCAGCAGCGCGCGGGCCGGGCCGATCCTGCCGCCCCGGCGCAGGTACTCCAGGGTGTCGACGTAGAAGAAGCCGGCGGTCTCGGCCGCCCGCTTCTCGGCGGCGGCCACCACCTCGTCCGGCGTCCCCCCGGCGCGCGCCGTCTCGGCGGCCGTCAGCACGCAGTAGCCGAGCGCCATGGCGACCATCCGGGTGTCCACCACCCGCACCGGCAGCGGGGCCTCGGCGGCAGCGAGCAGCGCGGCCTCGTAGGTGCCGGAGAACTCGGCCGAGAGGTGCAGGGAGACCACCGCGTCCGCACCGGCGGCGGCCGCCGCGCGGTAGACGGCGGCGAAGGCCTCGGGCCCGGGGCGGGAGGTGGTGACCCGGACGCGCCGCTGGAGGGCTTGGGCGACCTCGGCCGAGGAGGCCCCGCTGCCCTCGGTCAGTACCTCGTCACCCATCACCACGCTGAGCGGCACCACCTCGATCCCGTACCGGCGGACCGCCTCGTCCGGGAGGTAGGCCGTGGAGTCGGTGACGATGGCGACGCGCATGTCGGGAGATTACCTGGCCGGGCCGGGGAGGGACAGGGGATCAGGCCCCGACGGGCCCGGGACCTCGGCCGACGGCCCCGCCGGTCAGGAGGGTCCGGCCTCCAGTCCGGTGGCCGGGCCGGAGGCGGAGGTCCAGTGCCGGAGTGCCCCGGCCTCGGTCTGGCACTCCTCGCCGAGGCGGGCCAGATCGTCGTCGGCGAAGCGGTGCAGCCGGTCCTGGGTGGCCCAGCGCAGCGAGGAGGCGGAGTGGACGATCCGGTCGGCGCGCTCCTTGACTGCCGCGAGGCGGCCCTCCACCCGGGCCTGGTCGGGTTCGCGCTCCAGCAGCCGCAGCTCGGTGTCGAGGGTCTCGGCATGGGCGTCCAGTCGGCCGAGCAGCGCGAGCGCGTCGACCAACTGGGGGTCGCCGGCGGCACCGGACTCCAGCACCCGGCGCGAGGCCGCCAGCGAACCGCGCACCTCCGCGCGCAGGGCGGCGACCTGGCGGTGGGCCCCGGCCCGGGTCAGCGAGCGGGCCCTGATGCCGACGTCCTCGGCGGCGCGCCGCGCCTGCGGTACGGCCCGTCCGACCGCCCGGCCGGTCTTGACCACGGCGAAGCTGATCAGGCCGACGACCGCGCCCAGGAACAGCACGACCAGGCCGAGCAGGACTGCCAGTGCCTCCACGACGGGGCTCCTTCCACGCAGGTCACGAGCCGTTCGGCGAGCCCGGTTCCGCCCGGTGGGCAGGCCGGTGCAACGGCTGTCCCCCCACGGTAGCCCCGTGGGGGGACAGTCGGCTCGTGCTTGAGGGAGAGCTCAGGGCAGGCTCGGGGGAAACCAAGGGTCTTCCCGCAAGCCCCCACCGCCCCCAACGTCTCTCGGCCCGTCGTCACCGTCTCGGGCCGTGGGTCACCCTCTCGGCCCGTCGGTCACCCTCTCGGCCCGTCGGTCACGCCGTGACGATGTTGACCAGCTTCGGCGCGCGGACGATCACCTTGCGCACCTCCGCCCCGTCGATCGCCGCGACCACGCCCGGCGCGGCCAGCGCCAGCGCCTCCAGCTCGGCGTCGCCGATGGCCGGCGGCACCTCCAGCCGCGCCTTGACCTTGCCCTTGACCTGGACCACACAGGTGACCGTGTCGTCGATCAGGTAGGCCGGGTCCGCCTCGGGCAGAGTCTCGTGCACCAGCGACCCGGTGTGGCCCAGCTTGGACCACAGCTCCTCGGCGATGTGCGGGGCCAGCGGCGCGACCAGCAGCACCGCCTGCTCTGCGACCACCCGGGGCGTGCTGCCGCGCTTGACCAGGTGGTTGTTCAGCTCGGTGGCCTTGGCCACGGCGGTGTTGAAGCGCAGCCCGGCCATGTCCTTGCGGATGCCGTCGATGGCCTTGTTCAGCACCCGCAGTGTGGCCTCGTCCGGCTCCTCGTCGGTGACGACGACCGCACCGGTCTCCTCGTCCACGATGTTGCGCCACAGCCGCTGCAGGAAGCGGAAGGAGCCGACGACCGCACGGGTGTCCCAGGGGCGGGAGACGTCCAGCGGGCCCATCGCCATCTCGTACAGCCGCAGGGTGTCCGCGCTGTACTCGCCGGTGACCTCCTCCGGGGCGACCACGTTCTTCAGCGACTTGCCGATCTTGCCGATCTCCCGGCTGACCTGCTCGCCCTCGAAGTACCAGGCGCCGTCGCGCTCCTCGACCTCGGCCGCCGGGACCGCGAAGCCGCGCTCGTCGCGGTAGACCTGGCCCTGGATCATGCCCTGGTTGAACAGCTTGTGGAAGGGCTCGCTGGAGCTGACGTGGCCCAGGTCGAACAGCACCTTGTGCCAGAAGCGCGCGTACAGCAGGTGCAGCACGGCGTGCTCGGCGCCGCCGACGTACAGGTCGACACCGCCGGCCGGCTTGGCCGCGTCCGGGCCCATCCAGTACTGCTCGTTGGCCGGGTCGACCACGGTCTCGCCGTTGTCCGGGTCGACGTAGCGCAGCTCGTACCAGCAGGAACCGGCCCAGTTGGGCATCGTGTTGGTCTCGCGGCGGTAGCTGCGGACGCCGTCGCCCAGGTCCAGCTCGACGTTGACCCAGTCCTCGCGGCGCGACAGCGGCGTCTCCGGAGAGGTGTCGGCGTCGTTCGGGTCGAAGGTGCGCGGCGAGTAGTCGTCGATCTCCGGCAGCTCGACCGGCAGCATCGAGTCGGGCAGCGCGTGGGCCACGCCGTCCTCGTCGTAGACGATCGGGAAGGGCTCGCCCCAGTAGCGCTGACGGCTGAACAGCCAGTCGCGCAGCTTGAAGGTGACCGTGCCCTCGCCGATGCCGCGTCCGGACAGCCAGGCGGTGATCGGCCTTCTTGGCCTCGGTGACGCTCAGTCCGTTCAGCGAGACCTCGTCGTTGGCGGAGTCGATGATCGCCGCGTCGTAGGAGTCGAAGGCGTCGTCCCACTCGGCCGGATCGGTGGAGCGCCCGTCGCTGGGCTCGACCACGCAGCGCATCGGCAGCCCGAAGGCGCGGGCGAAGTCGAAGTCGCGGGTGTCGTGCGCCGGGACGGCCATGATCGCGCCGGTGCCGTAGCCGATCAGCACGTAGTCGGCGATGAAGACCGGGACCTGCTCGCCGCTGACCGGGTTGACCGCGTAGGCGCCGGTGAAGACGCCGGTCTTGGTGCGGCCCTCGGCGGAGCGCTCCATCTCGGACTTGGCGGCGGCCTGCTTGCGGTAGGCGGCGACGGCCTCGGCGGCGTGGCGTGGCCGCCGGTCCACTCGGGCGGCAGCTCACCGACCCGGTCGGCGCGGCCGGCCAGGCGTCCGGCACGATGCCGTCGACCAGGTCGTGCTCGGGCGCCAGCACCATGTAGGTGGCGCCGAACAGGGTGTCAGGACGGGTGGTGAAGACGGTGACCACGGCGTCCGGGTGGCCGGCCACGGCGAAGTCGACCTTGGCGCCCTCGGAGCGGCCGATCCAGTTGCGCTGCTGCAGCTTGATCGCGTCCGGCCAGTCCAGCAGGTCCAGGTCGTCGATCAGCCGGTCGCTGTACGCGGTGATCCGCATCATCCACTGGCGCAGGTTGGACTTGAACACCGGGAAGTTGCCGCGCTCGGAGCGGCCGTCGGCGGTGACCTCCTCGTTGGCCAGCACCGTGCCCAGCCCGGGACACCAGTTGACCGGGGCCTGCTTGATGTAGGCCAGCCGGTAGTCGCTCAGCACCTCGTCCCGCTCGGCCGGGCTCAGCTCGGACCAGCCGCGGCCGTCCGGGGTGGCCTGCTCGCCGCGCTCGAAGCGGGCGACCAGCTCGGTGATCGGCCGGGCCTGCTGCGCCTGCGGGTCGTACCAGGAGTTGAAGATCTGCAGGAAGATCCACTGGGTCCACTGGTAGTACGTCGGGTCGATCGTCGCGACCGAGCGGCGCAGGTCGTGGCCCAGGCCCAGGCTGCGCAGCTGGCGGCGGAACTCGACGATGTTCGCCTCGGTGGTGACCCGGGGGTGGGTGCCGGTCTGCACCGCGTACTGCTCGGCCGGCAGGCCGAAGGCGTCGAAGCCCATGGTGTGCAGCACGTTGTGGCCGGTCATCCGCAGGTAGCGGGCGTAGACGTCGGTGGCGATGTAGCCCAGCGGGTGGCCGACGTGCAGGCCGCTGCCCGACGGGTACGGGAACATGTCCATGATGAAGGCGTGCGGACGGTCCGCGACGTCCGTGCCGTCGGCCAGGGTGCCGCTCGGGTTGGGGGCGTTGAAGACGCCCTCGCGCTCCCAGCGGTCCTGCCAGTGGCTCTCGATCCGCGCCGCCAGCGCGGGGGTGTAGCGGTACGCCTCGGGCGCCTCGGGTGTGGTCTCGCTCATCGTCCTCAAACTCCATCAGGGGTTCGGGCGGGCCGTACCAGACCCGTCCACCAGCAGAACCGTGCGGCTTCCGACAGCAACCAGCCTCCAGGCTGCAGCCTCTAAAACGCAGAAAGACCCCTCGCAGGAGGGGTCGCCACGCTGACTCCGACCTCACCGCCGGGGTGGGTCGGTACTCGTCAGCGCGGCAGGCTAAGGAGCAGGCGCGCGGTTCGCATGGCCACAGGTTACCGCAGCCCCCGCCTCCCCCGGACGGCAGTTTCGGCGGCGGGCGGCGGCGGACGTGCTCCGTCCACCGCCGCCCGCCGCCGCCCGTGTGCGTCGCTAGCGCCGGCCGCCGGCCGGGTGCCCGCCCTTGAAGCCGGTGAAGCCGGGCCGGTAGGAGGCGAGGTAGCCGGGCGCGGGCGAGCCGACCCCGGTCACGTCGTCGAACCCTGCGGTCGCGCTGAGCGAGGAGTCGTGCCCCATGGTGCGCAGGCTGGTGTCGATCCCGTTGGCCGGGTCGACCGCGTCGTGGTAGTCCGCCCTGACCTGGGCCAACTGCATTGCCGCGCCCAGCGGGTGGTCGGTCACGTCGTGGAAGGCGGCGGTGCCGTAGCGATCGTAGATGGCCGGGTTGGCGAAGCCCAGCGGCCGTCCCTGGGCCTGCTGCGCCAGGGCCTGGACGGCGGCGAACACCGGGCAGGCGACGCTGGTGCCGCCCTCGCGGAACTCGCCGTAGCGGGTGCTGCCGTCGGGCCAGCTCTGCGTCTGCCCGACCAGGAAGCCGGTGCCGCTGTCCGCCACCGCGGCGACGTCGGGGACCACTCGCTTCCGGCCGCCGTTGGCCTGGGCCAGGGCGTCCGGGACGACCGGGTTCTGGTAGGTCGGCTCGGGAACCCGGCTGCTGGTGCCGCCGCCACCGCCGCCCAGGAAGACCCCCGGCAGCGGGCCCCAGCTGAGGCCGTCCGCCGACAGCGGGGAGCTGTCCGTCCCCCAGCCGGTCTCGAAGCGGTAGTCGCCGTTCTTGCCCAGCGCCAGCGAGGTGCCGCCGACGGCGGTCACCCACGACAGCGAAGCCGGCGAGCCGACGGTCTTGGTGCCGCTCGCGGCGAGGTTGTCGCCGTTGTCGCCGCTGGCGAAGTAGAAGCCGATCCCCTCCACCGCGCCGCGCATGAAGGTCTGGTCGTAGGCCGCGTCCATGGACGAGTCGGTCGCCGACTCGGTGTCCCCCCAGGAGTCGCTGACGATGTCGGCGAGCCTGCCGTCGACCACCTTGTTCAGCGCGTCCATCAGGTCGGCGTCCTGGCAGGAGGAGGAGCCGACGTAGACCAGGTCCGCGTCCGGGGCGACCCCGTGCAGCGCCTCCACGTCCAGGGTCTGCTCGCCGTACCAGCCGGAGGCGCCGCAGCCGCTCGGGAACTTGTCGCTGGGGTTGACCGTGTCGGTCCAGACGGCCGAGTCCACCCGGGTCAGCTGGTTGGCCCGGTAGGGGGCGTCACCGTGGGCGGCGGCATAGGTGGCGATGTCCGAGCCGAGCGTCGGCGAGTCGTAGGCGTCCACGATCGCTACCGTGACATTGGTCCCGGTCAGTCCGGTGCCGTCGGCGCCGTAGGCGTGCCGGATCTGCTTGGCGTCGAACCCCTTCACCACGTACGGCTGGACCTGCCCGTAGGCCTGGGGCAGGCCGGCGGCCGGCTTCCCTCCGAAGTAGGCCGAGAACGGGCCGGAGTTGACGAAGGCGGCCGTGGGCGCGGGCAGCACGTCCCGGCGGCTGCCGTGCACCGCCTGGTGCGGCGCGGTGTCCAGGCCGGTGACGGTGAGCACGTCGGCGGCGACCGAGGCCGGGGCGGAGGCCTCACCGGCGGGCGCGAGGTAGGTGTGGCCGCCCTTGCGGTAGCTGTGCAGCCGGACCGCGAAGGCCCGCTGCACGGCGTCGGCGTCGCCGTGGACGGTCAGGTAGTGGGCGTTGCTGCCCACCACCCGGAAGCCGGAGCCGGCCAGCCAGTTGCGGACCGCGGTCTGCTGCCTCCGGGTCGACCCGAAGCGCCGGGCGACCTGGGGGGCGGTCAGGTAGTGCTGGTAGGAGGGCGAGGCCGGGTTCGAGACCGCCCGCGCGAGCCGGGCCAGTCCCGCCCGGTCCCGGCCGGCCAGGTAGATCCGGGCGGTGACCGGGGCGGCGGAGGCGGCCTCGCCCTGGTCCGCCGCCTGCGCCGTCCAGCCGGGGGCGGTGCCGGGCAGCGTTACCCGGGCCGACAGCGACTCGGCGCGGGCCGGGAGCCCGGCGGCCCCGGCGGCCAGCAGCAGTGGGACCGTCAGAAGTGCTGCCGTACCGGCCTTGGGCCGTGACCAGCTGCGACGCATGGGACACCTCTCTGATAGCAGCGCGTTCATATGAAGAATGCGCAGCTCAGGGCCGGTCTCCTCGCCCCCGCGCCGTCGGCGTCCCGGAGATCGACTGATTATTCATCAGTTCGGGCGTACGAACCGGCGCCCGGGGCCCGGCTCGGCCGGGCCGCGGGCGCCGGGCATGCCAAGAGTTCGGTAAGAAGATCATCTTTCCAGGTCAGCGACGTCCGACGACCACAGAACGAGCGGTGGCTACCCCCTTCGGACGAGAGCCGTCCGGTCCCGGGCTGCTGCGTCCGGCTCACCCCGGTCGGCTCCTACTGCGTCCGCAGTAGGAGCCGCTGACGCAGCCGGACCAGTGCCGGCGCCGCTGCTCGGCGGCCGCACGGGCGTGCCCGCCGCCGCGGGTACCGTGCCGTCCATCCCCGGGCCGGCAGCAGCGGTCCGTCCCGCGTCCCGGCCCCGCACAGTACGGAGACCCCGCATGACCTCACCCACGATGGCGCAGCCCGAGCAGGCGACCGGGCGGATCGCCGTCCGGGCGACCGACCTGGTCAAGACCTACGGCAGCGGCGACGCGCAGGTCCGTGCCCTGGACGGCGTCAGCGCCGCCTTCGCCGCGGGCGAGTTCACCGCGATCATGGGCCCCTCCGGTTCCGGCAAGTCGACCTTCATGCACTGCCTGGCCGGCCTGGACACCCTGGACAGCGGGGTGGTCACCATCGGCGACACCCCGATCACCGGGCTGAAGGACCGTCAGCTCACCCAGCTGCGCCGGGACCGGATCGGCTTCGTCTTCCAGTCCTTCAACCTGCTGCCGACGCTGACCGCCGAGCAGAACATCCTGCTGCCGCTCGACCTCGCCGGACGCAAGCCGGACGCCGACTGGTACGCCCGGATCATCGAGGTGGTCGGCCTCCGGGACCGGCTGAAGCACCGCCCCTCCCAGCTCTCCGGCGGCCAGCAGCAGCGCGTCGCCTGTGCCCGCGCCCTGGTCTCCAAGCCCGAGGTGGTCTTCGCCGACGAGCCGACCGGCAATCTGGACTCCCGCTCCGGCGCCGAGGTGCTGGAGTTCCTGCGGATGACGGTGCGCGAGCTGGGCCAGACCGTGATCATGGTCACCCACGACCCGGCCGCCGCCTCCTACGCGGACCGCGTGGTCTTCCTCGCCGACGGCCGCCCGGCCGGCGAGCTGACCGCGCCCACCCCGGAGACCGTCCTGGACCACCTGATGCAGGCAGCGGGGAAGTGACCTGATGCTCCGTACCACCCTCTCCGGCCTGATGGCCCACAAGCTCCGGCTGCTGCTCTCCTCCGTCGCGATCTTCCTCGGCGTGGGCTTCGTGGCCGGGACGCTGGTCCTCTCCTCCTCCATGCAGCAGTCCTTCTTCAACAGCTTCGCCAAGGACGCCAAGGGCGTCGACGCGGCTGTGCTGCTCCCCACCACCGGCGGCTTCGGCCAGGACCACACCGACAACTCCAAGCTGATCTCCCCGGCCACCCTGGCCGCTGTCCGCGCCCTGCCCGGCACCGACGCGGCCGAGGGCCGGCTCAGCGGACCCGCGCCGCTGATCGGCGCCAACGGCAGGGTGCTGACCAACGGCGGCAGCCCGGGCACCGGCTTCGCGGTCTCCGCCGACCCGGCGCTGCGCGGTTTCACCGTGGTCTCCGGCCGCACCCCGGCCAGTGCCGACGAGGTGGTGGTCGACCAGGCCACCGCCACCGCCCAGCACTTCACCCTCGGCCAGCGGATCGGCGTCGTCGACCTGGACTCCAGGACCGAGGAGTTCACCCTGGTCGGCACCATCGACCAGGGCTCCAGCAAGGCCTTCGCCTTCAGCAGCTCGGTCGGCTTCACCACCGCCGAGGCGATGAAGATCACCGGCGTCACCGGCTACACCCAGATCGACGCCCGGGCCCGGGCCGGGACCAGCCAGTCCGCGCTGGCCGCCGCCATCTCCGCGCTGCCCGGCACCTCCGGCGACGAGGTGCTCACCGGCAGCGCGCTGGCAACCCATGAGGCCAACACCGTCGTCCACTTCACCAGTGTGCTCACCGACGGGCTGCTGATCTTCGCCATGGTGGCGCTGTTCGTCGCCGCCCTGGTCATCTACAACACCTTCACCATCCTGGTCGCCCAGCGGATGCGCGAACTGGCGCTGCTGCGCTGCGTCGGCGCCAGCAAGTCGCAGGTCTTCTACGGCACCCTGCTGGAATCGGCCGTGGTCGGCGTGCTCGCCTCACTGCTCGGGATCGGCGTCGGCGTGCTGCTGGCGCTCGGCATGATGGCGGTGATGAGCGCCTTCGGTGCGGACTTCCCGTCCACCTCGCTGGTCGTCACCGGGCAGACCGCGCTGATCTCGACCGGCCTCGGCACCCTGGTCACCGTCGGCTCGGCGCTGCTGCCGGCGCTGCGCTCGACCCGGGTCCCGCCGGTCGCCGCCCTCGGCGACCAGTACGAGCCGCCGGCCGAGGCCGGCCGGGCCGGGTGGCTGCGGATCACCATCATGCTGGTCTTCGGCCTCGGCGGTCTCGCCCTGGCCTTCCAGGGCCGGAGCAGCGGCGCCGGTCCCAGCAGCATGTTCACCATCGTCGGCGGCGGCTGCGTGATGTTCGTCGGCATCCTCGCGGCCGGCCCGCTCTACGTCGGTCCGCTGGCCCGGATGTTCGGCGTGCTCCCGGCCCTGGTCCTGGGTGCGCCCGCGCGGCTCGCCTCGGCCAACGCCCAGCGCAACCCGTTCCGGGTGGCCTCGACCACCGCCGCGCTCACCATCGGCGTGCTGCTGGTCTCGATGTTCAGCGTGATCTCCGACTCGGTCGGCGCCTCCGCCGCCGCCACCATCACCAAGCACTACCCCTTCGACTACCAGGTCACCGCCCTGTCCACGGGTGGCCAGCACGACCCCGGGCAGGCCCCCGGCGGCGACAGCGACCGCACCGTCCCGCCGTCGGTGCTCGCCGCGCTGCGCTCCCAGCCGCAGTTCGGCGTCGTCGCCGCCAACTACGCCGCCGTCCTCACAGTCAACGGCAACACCGCCCAGGCCCGCGCGATGGACCCGGACGCCTACGGCACCGTGTTCACCCCGGCGCTCAGCTACGGCAGCCTGTCCGCGATCAAGCCCGGCAGCATTGCCCTGGACAGCGCCACCATGACCCGGATCGGAGTCCGGCCCGGGGCGGTCGTCCGGGTCCGCACCACCGACCACGGGGTGATGAGCGAGACCGTCGCGGCGGTGATGACCACCGGCGACGAGATCCCGCAGCTGCTGATGTCCACCGCCGACTTCACCACCGGCTTCGCCCCCTCCGGCGCCAGCAGCATCTCGGTCACCACTGCCAAGGGCGTCTCCAGCGCCGACTCGCTGGCCGCGGTCGACCGGGCCACCGCCGCCGACCCGCTGCTCACGGTGATGAGCGCGACCCAGTACAAGGCCAGCCTCACCGGCAGCATCAGCGGGGTGATGACCTTCTTCAGCGCGCTGGTCGGGCTGGCCATCCTGATCGCGCTGTTCGGCATCACCAACACCCTCTCGCTGTCGGTGATCGAACGCACCCGCGAGTCCGCGCTGCTCCGCGCCATCGGCCTGAACCGGCGTCAGCTCCGCTCCATGCTGGCGCTGGAGGCGGTGCAGATGGCGCTGGTCGGCGCCATCGTCGGGATCGGCCTGGGCGTGCTCTTCGGCTGGGCGATCATGGGCGCGTTCATCAAGAGCAGCGGCGGGGCCGGGGTGGTGGTCTACCCGGTCGGTCGGCTCGCGCTGTACTTCGTGATCGCCGCCGCGGCGGGCGTGGTCGCCTCGCTGCTCCCGGCCCGCCGGGCGGCCCGGGCATCCATCGTCGACTCGCTCGCGGCGGGCTGAGCACCCACCGCTCCGCTGCGGCTCCCCTCGGGCGCGCCCCGGTCCTGCCCCACGCAGGCCCGGAGCGCGCCCTTCGGCCTCGACGGCCGATCCCCCGTCAGCGGCGGGCGGCGGCGCGGGCGGCGGCGGTGCGCCAGGCGGCGGTGACCGCGTCGTGCGCCTGCGCCGTGGCCTCGGCCGGCGAGCCGCTGAGCCGGACCGGCGCGCCGACGTGAACATGCAGCCGGGGGCGCCGCAGCGGCGCGGTGAGCAGCCCGGCGACCTGCTTGGGCCGACTGCCGGAGGTGATCCGGCGGGCCCCGGCCTGGCCCAGCGGCACCACCGGGGCGCCGGTCGCCAGCGCCAGCCGGGCGACGCCGGTGCGGAAGTCCCGTGGGGCACGGTCGCCCGAGTCCGACCGGTCCGGGATCCCGCCCTCCGGGTAGAGCACCACGATCCGGCCCCGGGCCAGCGCCTCGGCCGCCTGCTCCAGGCAGTCCGCGGCCCGGCGGTCGCCCCGGCGGACGGCGATGTGGCCCTCGGCGCGGAGCCGCCGGCCGAGCACCGGGATCCGCCAGAGTCCGGCGGCGGCCAGCACCACCGGCCGGTCGACGTCGCGGCGCGCCAGCGCGGCCAGCACCAGCCCGGGGTCGACCAGCGAGCTGTGGTTGGCGGCGACGATGCTGCCGGGCGCGAGGCCGTCCGGGTCGTCGGCGGTGACGTCGAACCGGCCGAGGGCGGGCACGAGGCACTGGGCGAGGTCGCTGAGCATGCGGCCATCGTCGCGCCGCCGCCCGAGCCGAGGCCTGAGTACGGATACTCGGTCGGGGCGATTGTCGGACCCGGGTGCTAGACCTTCGCCATGGCAGAAATCATCCTGTTCCACTCAGTCCTGGGCCTGCGGGCCGGAGTCACCGACGCGGCCGAGCGGCTGCGCGCCGCCGGGCACACCGTGCACACCCCCGACCTCTACGAGGGAGCGGTCTTCGACGACTACCCGGCCGCCATGGCCTGGGTGCAGTCGATCGGCGGCTTCGGCGAGTTGGAGGCCCGCACCCGGGCTGCGGTCGCGGAGCTCCCGGCGGAGGCGGTCTACGCCGGCTTCTCCAACGGCGGCGCCGCCGCCGAGGTGGCGGCCGTGTCCAGGCCCGGCGCCCGGGCGGTCGTGCTGCTGCACGCGGCACTGCCGCTGAAGGCGCTGAACATCGAGGGCGCCTGGCCGGCGGGGCTGCCGGTGCAGGTCCACTACGCGGCCGACGACCCGTTCCGGGACGAGCAGCAGTACCTCGACGCCTTCGAGGCCGAGGTGCTGGCCTCGGGCTCCTCCTACGAGTTCTTCGAGTACCCGGTCCCCGGACACCTGTTCACCGACCCGGGCCTACCCGAGGAATACCACCCGGAGGCGGCCGAGGCCCTCTTCGCCCGCTTCCTGGCCTTCCTCGAACAGCTGGACAAGTAGCCGAGCGGCCCGGAACGCGGAGGATCCCGTCCGGAGCAATTCCGGACGGGATCCTGACCATCTGTGGAGCTACGGGGAATTGAACCCCGGACCTCTTGCATGCCATGCAAGCGCTCTACCAACTGAGCTACAGCCCCGTGTCATGCTGCGGTTCCCCGCGGCGACATGCCCCACTCTACACGGTCCGCGACCCGCCCCACCAATCCCTTGTTCCGCCCCCGAGGCGCCCCGCCCCGCCTCCGACCTGCGAGGTCGGCGGCGGGACAGAGATCGGCGGCGCACCGCCCGGGCGCTGCGGGGCTGCCTCGGTGCGGCTACCTCGGTCCGGCGGCGCCGCGGGTGCGGTGGGCGAAGAACGCGGCGCCCAGCATCAGCAGCCCGACCACCACCGAGGCCGTCGCCAGCGCATGGCCCGAGGCGGCCGGTGCGGCCGGGAAGGAGACCGAGCTGAGGAAGACCGTGCCGACCGCGGCGACGCCGACCACCTGGGCCAGCTGCAGCACGGTGATCAGCACCCCGCTGGCGTCCGCCGCCTGGGCCGGGTCGACCCGGCCCAGGGCGCGGGAGAACAGCGGGCTGTAGGAGCAGCCCCCGGCGAAGCCGGTGACCAGGAAGAGCGCCTCCTGCCAGAGGCTGACCGGGCTGCCGCCGTGCATCCACAAGCCCTCGCCGGCCAGCCCGGCCGCGCCGATCA
Source organism: uncultured Actinomycetota bacterium (assembly GCA_963743515.1). Lineage (GTDB taxonomy): Bacteria > Actinomycetota > Actinomycetes > Streptomycetales > Streptomycetaceae > Streptacidiphilus. The sequence continues at coordinate 64,091 of CAVUQN010000010.1, read as the reverse complement.
CCAGGGAGACCACCGGCAGGTGCCGGTGCAGCCGTGCGGGCAGCCGCTGCCAGTAGAGTCCGGCCAGGCCGAAGCCGACCATCATCGGGCCGAGGGTGACCCCGGCCCGCAGTGCGCCGATGCCCAGACCGCTCTGCAGGTGCAGGGTCAGCGAGAAGCTGAAGCCGCTGACCGCCGTCATGATCATGAAGATCGCACCGGCCGCCGGGGCCAGTCCCGGCGAGCGGAGCACCCGGCGGTGGATCAGCGGGTGCCCGCCGCGCTCGGCCACCCGGTGCTCGACCAGCATGAACACCCCGAACAGCAGCACGCTCGCGGCCAGCATCAGCCAGCCCCACAGCGGCCAGCCCTCCTGGTGCCCGAGCACCAGCGGCACCACCAGCAGCCCGATCGCGGCGGCCAGCAGCACCAGTCCGGCCAGGTCGAGCCGACGTCCGGGGTTCCCCGGGAAGGACGGCAGCAGCCGTCCGGAGACGACCAGCAGCACCAGCCCGATCGGCACATTCACCAGGAACACCGGACGCCAGCCGGAACCGGCGATGTCCGCACCGACCAGCACCCCGCCGAGGAGCTGCCCGGCCAACCCGCCGACGGCCAGTACCGCCGTGTAGATGCTGAGCGCGCGCACCCGGGACGCCCCGGTGAAGGTCCGCTGGATCAGGCTCATCACCTGCGGCACCATGACCGCCGCGCCGACCCCCTGGAGCACCCGGAAGCCGATCAGCGCGCCGGTGTCCGGGGCCAGTCCGCAGGCCAGCGAGGCGAGGGTGAACAGGGCGAGCCCGATCCGGAAGACCCGGCTGTAGCCGAGCCGCTCGCCCAGCCGGGCCCCGGTGATCAGCAGGACCGAGTAGGCGATGCCGTAGCCGGCCACGATCAGCTGCAGCGCGGCCCCGGAGGCCCCGAGGTCGGTCCGCATGGTCGGCACAGCGACATTGACGATGCTGACGTCGATCATGGCCATGAACTGCCCGACCAGGACCAGCGCCAGCACTAGCCCCGGCCGGGACCGGTCGGCTGCGGGTGTCGCTGCGGGTATGGCTGCGGGCGGCGGCGCGGCACCGGGGCGGTCCTGGTGAACTGGCTTGCCGGAGGCGGGAGTCGGGGCTGGAGTCGGGGCGGCGGTGAGTTGAGTGTCAGTCATGGGTCCATCGTCGCGGCCTTCGGATACAGGTAGTTAGAGCCTGCTGATGCTGGTACTGGCAGTACCTGTCGGCGCACGCGGATCTGCGGGACGATGGCCCGATGAGCGTGATGGAACTGCCGCCGACGCCCACCGCCACCGCCCCGGCCAGCCGCCCCGGGGCCGCCGGACGGGCCGCCGGCGCGCCCCGCCGCAGCGAGCTGGCCGCCTTCCTCCGCGCCCGCCGGGCCCGGGTTTCCCCCGAGGACGTCGGCATGGCCCCCGGGCTCCGCCGCCGGACGCCGGGGCTGCGCCGGGAGGAGGTCGCACAGCTCGCCGGGGTCGGTGTCACCTGGTACACCTGGCTGGAGCAGGGCCGGCCGATCAACGCCAGCGAACAGGTGCTGGCCGCCGTCGCCCGCACCCTGAAGCTGGACGCCGCCGAGCAGGCCCACCTCTTCCACCTGGCCGGGCTCCCGGCCTCGTTGGTGCCGCCCGACACCTGCCCGATCTCGCCGGAGATGCAGGTCATCCTGGACGCACTCAGCCCGCTGCCGGCCGCGGTCAGCAACGCCCGCTACGACGTCCTGCGCTGGAACGACGCCTACGCCGCCCTGTTCCCCGGGCTGACCCGGCCGGACGCGCCGCTGCGGAACACCCTGTGGGCCAGCGTCACCGTCCCCGACTGCTGCAACGCCTTCGTCAACTGCGCCGAGCAGCTGCCGCTGATGGTCGCCGTGCTGCGCTCCGGCTACGGGCAGCACGTCGGCGAGCCCTACTGGGAGGAGTTCATCCGGGACCTCCGCGCGGTCAGCCCCACCTTCGCCCGGCTCTGGGCGCAGGGCGACGTCGCCGCGATCTCCACCCGGACCAAGCTCTTCCGGCACGCGGGCGTCGGCGAGCTGCGGATGTCCGCCACCAACCTGAGCGCCCCCGGCATGCCCGAGGCCCGGATCGTGATCTACACCCCGCAGGACGAGCAGAGCCGAGAGGCGATGGCCCGGCTGCTGGCCGAGCCGGACCTGCCGACCGGCTGCGTGTGCGACGTCCACGCAGCGGCCGACTGAACGCAGAAAGGACCGCCCCCGAGGGCGGTCCTTCTTCACTGTGGAGCTACGGGGAATTGAACCCCGGACCTCTTGCATGCCATGCAAGCGCTCTACCAACTGAGCTACAGCCCCATGCTGTTCATTTGTCCTGCGTTCATTTGTCCTGCGTGGAGCTACGGGGAATTGAACCCCGGACCTCTTGCATGCCATGCAAGCGCTCTACCAACTGAGCTACAGCCCCGCGTGTCCCGCACACCAACCCCGAGAAGCTGTTGTCCGAACGAGGAAGACTTTAGCGGCAGGGGGGCCGAACTGCGAAATCCGGCCCCTGCACCACCGCCCCCGCACCGCACCGGTGCGGGCTTCAGACGTCGTCGCCGAGCACCGGCTCGGGCAGCGTGCCCGCGTTGTGCTCCTGCAGCCGCCAGCCCCGCGCCCCCTCGCCCAGTACCGACCAGCAGCAGTTGGACAGCCCGGCCAGGGCCTCCCAGTGGTACGGGTCCAGGCCCAGCAGCCGACCGATCGCCATCCGGATCGTGCCGCCGTGGCTGACCACCACGACGGTGCCGTTGTCCGGCAGCGCCTTCACGGCGTCCAGCACCACCGGCACGGCGCGGTCGGCGACCTCCGTGTTCAGCTCGCCGCCGCCCCGCCGGACCGGCTCGCCGAGCCGCCAGAGCCGGTACTCCTCGGGGTACCGCTCCTGGATCTCGGTGTTGGTGAGCCCCTGCCAGACCCCCGCGTAGGTCTCCCGGAGCCCGGCGTCATGGCTCACCTCAAGACCGGTCACCGCGGCCAGCGTGGCGGCCGTGGCCGCCGTCCGCTGCAGGTCGGAGGAGACCACGCGGTCCGGGCGCAGCGCGGCCAGCAGCCGGGCCGAGCGCCGGGCCTGGGCCAGCCCGTCTTCCGTCAGCGGGATGTCGGTGCTGCCCTGGAAGCGTCCCTCCAGGTTCCACGCGGTCTGGCCGTGCCGCCAGAAGACGATCCGCCGGCCGCGGAATGGTGTCCCGTTCAGCGAAGGCTCCGATCGGCCTCGGCCTGCAGGACGGCCTCCACATGGTCGAACTCGTTGGGCTCGCGGACGAAGATCTCCTCGTCCGGCCGGTTGCGGCTGGCGACGGCGTCGGCCGGCAGCGCGATCTCCGGGCAGTCCTTCCAGAGCCGCTCCAGGCCGTAGTAGGAGCGCTCCTCGGAGTGCTGGACGTGGACGACGATGTCCAGGAAGTCGAGCAGGATCCAGCGGCCCTCGCGCTCGCCCTCGCGGCGCACCGGCTTGACGTCGTGCTGCTCGCGGAGCTGCTCCTCGATGGCGTCCGCGATGGCCTTGACCTGGCGGTCGTTGGGTGCGGAGGCGACAACGAAGGCGTCGGTGATGGCGAGGGCATCACTGACGTCGAAGGCGATGATGTTGTGGGCCAGCTTGTCGGCCGCCGCCTGGGCGGCGGTGTTGACGAGCTCGACGGCGTGGTCGGTTGCAGTCACGGGGTGCTCTCGGTTCGGGGATGCGGGTACCCTCCAGGATCTCACGAACGGCGGACAGCCCGCTCTGCCCTTTCCGGGGGCCGAGGAGCGGGCTGTCGCGGACCGACCGGTCCTGGTCTCGCAGGTCAGTCCTGGTGGTAGTCCTTGCCAAGGACGACCAGCAGGTCCACCGACTGGGAGGTGGTGACCTTCCTCACGGCCGTGGCCGGCAGCCCCAGGTCCTCGGCCAGCTGCGCGGCGTCGTCGGCCCGGGCCGGGTCGGTGTAGCTGATCGTCGAGGTGGCCTGGGTGGGCGCCGTGGTGACGCCCGGCACGTCGGTGAAGCCGCCGTTGACCACGGCCGCCTCCGCCAGGGCGGCGTTGTTGGCGACGCCGGAGGCGTTCACCAGCCCGACCCGGGAGACGGTGACCCCGGCCCCGCCGGTCACCGCGCCGCCGAGCAGCTGCTTGACCACGGTCGGCGCGGTCGAGCCGAGCGCGCCCTGCGAGGTCACCGGCAGCGACTCGGTCTGGTAGTTCCCGGCGTTGGCGTCGGCGGAGAGGGTCGCCATCAGCGCGCCGAGGGTGGAGTCCGGCAGCGAGGGGTCGGCCACCTCGCCCATCGCAGTGATGTCGGCGGCGGCCGAGGTCGGGTCCGTGGGCATCGCCTTGACCAGCGCCGCCAGCACCTGGCCGTAACGGGTCATCAGGGCGCTTTCCGGCTCGCCCTTGGCCTGGTAGGTGGCGTAGGCGATGGCCGCCGCCCCGTTCAGGGTGGAGCTGCCGGCCGGGACGAGCACCTTGCCGCCCTGGCTGATGGTGGTGTTCGCGTCGACGGTGATGCCGCCGACCTTGTCCACCAGCAGCTGCAGGAAGGGCGTGTACAGGCTCCAGCTGGCCGTGATGTTGCTGCCCAGCATGGTGTTCAGGCTGGTCCGGATCGCCTGGTTGCCCTGGCTGTCGACGTTGGCGGCCAGCGGCACCGTCCCGCCGCCGCCCTCCGTGGCGATCGCCAGGTTGCCGGGGATGAGCAGGGTCGCGCCCTGGCCCGCCTTGCCGCCCGAGCCCGGGTCGGAGACCAGCAGCGCGGTGTAGACGTTCTTGTCGGTGTCGTGCAGGTGGACGGCGATGACCTCGCGGGTGGTGGACGCGGCGACCACGCCCGAGGAGCCGCCGAGCCGCCCGCTGGCCCACAGGTAGCCGAAGCCCCCGCCGACCGCCAGCACCAGCACCACGCCCAGCGCGATCAGCCGCAGCCGGATGGTCCGGCGGCGCTCGTCGCGGCGCTCGCCCCGGGTCTCGCTGAAGTTCATCCAGTCGATGACGTCCTGGGACTCCTCCGCGTCGTCGACGAAGGTGAACTCATCGTTGTCGTAGCCGCGCGCCTGACCGTCGGCGCCGCCCTCCGGGCGCGGCTTCGGGCTGCGCTGCTGCGGCACGGACTCCGAGGGGAACGCGGACGCGGCCGGGGCGGGCGCTGCGGTCCGGCGTCCGGCCGGAGCCGCGGCGGTCCGGCGTCCGGCCGGAGCCGCGGCGGTCCGGGTCGGCGCGGCCGGCGTGGCCGGCTCGGTCGGGGCCGCCGGCTCGGCGGGCTGGTAGGCCGAGGTGTAGCGGTTCGGCGAGGTGCCGAGCCCGCCGGCCTGCCCCGGCACCGGCACCGGCGTCGGCTCCTGCCACTGCTCGTACTCGTAGCCGTAGGGCGCGGGCGCGGGCTCCGGCGCGGCGTAGGGCTGCTGGTAGTCGTAGCCGGACGGCTGGGCGTACTGCTGCTGCCCGTACTGGTCGTACTGCTGCGGGTACTGCTGGCCGTACTCCTGCCCGTACTGCTGTCCGTACTGCTGTCCGTAGCCCTGCTGCGGCGGCTGCTGGCCGTACTGCTGCTGCCCGTACTGCTGCTGCTGGCCGTACTGGTCCGGCTGCGGCGCATACCCGCTCTGCCCGTAGGGGGGCTGCTGCTCCGGGTACTGCTGCCAGTACTCCGCCGCCGGGTCCTGCGCCGGGTACTGCTCCCCTTCGGTGCCGCTCACGCCGCTCCCATCCCTGGTCGCTCGCCGAACTCGTGCTGGTTGCCGCCGGGCCCCGTGGCGTCGAGGTCGCGGTAGAGCTTGCGCTTGTCGATGTAGCGCACCACCTCGTCGGGTACCAGGTACCAGACCGGCTCGCCCCGGGCGACCCGAAGGCGGCAGTCGGTCGACGAGATGGCCAGCGCGGGCACCTCGACCAGGGAGACGCCGCCTGCCGGGAAGCCGGGGTCCGTCAGAGTGTGCCCCGGCCGGGTCACGCCGATGAAGTGCGCGAGGTCGAAGAGTTCCTCGGCGTTCCGCCAGGAGAAGATCTGCGAGAGGGCGTCGGCGCCGGTGATGAAGAAGAGGTCGGCGTCGGCGTGCTCGGCCCGGAGCTCGCGCAGGGTGTCCGTGGTGTAGGTCGGGCCCTTGCGGTCGATGTCGATCCGACTGACCGAGAACTGCGGGTTGGACATGGTCGCGACGACCGTCATCAGATAGCGGTCCTCGGCGGGCGAGACCGGCCGCCGGTCCTTCTGCCACGGCTGCCCGGTGGGTACGAACACCACCTCGTCCAGGTGGAACTGGCTCACCACCTCGCTCGCGGCGACCAGGTGCCCGTGGTGGATCGGGTCGAAAGTCCCGCCCATCACCCCGAGGCGCTTCTTCACCGGCGCTTCCGCGGATTCAGCCTGCTGCTCCATGACCCGTCACTGTACGTGATCCGTACGTGGTTCGAACGTCCCGGCCGTACGAGGGGGTGTGCGGCACGGCCGGGGTCGACGTCGGCGCTCTAGCGGTCCTTGTTGAAGCGGGTCACCAGGAACAGCAGGATCAGGAAGATGACCAGCGCGCTGCCGCCGGTGAAGATCGGGTTCAGGCTGTGGTGGGCGTCCGGGCCCTCGGCCAGCAGGGAGGAGAGGCCGGGCGCGACATGGTGCAGGCTCATCGGTAGGGGGACCTTCTGACTCGGAGGCGTGTGGGTGCCGATCAATCGTGCTCATGCTACGGGGAGCCCCGCAGCAACCGCGCGGCGGCTCCACGCGTCTGACTGCACGTGTGCTCCGAAGTGGGTCAGGAAGGCCGGGAGCTCAGTCCCGGTAGCCGCGCAGCAGGAAGAACGCCATCAGGACGACGCCGACGACCGAGACGATCACGATGGTGCGCAGGAACATGCCCGGACCCGAACCGTCGGAGATCGCGGCAAGCTGCTGCAGAGCGGTAGTGGTGCGCATGGGGGCATGACTCCTCGGGAGAACAACTCCGGACAGCTCAGCGTAGACCGGCCCGGTTCAGGATCCGTCGGCGGGATCGCGGGTTGGCCGACAGAGGTCGGGCGTACTGTGTCCGACTAGGGGACGAGCGGTAGAGACAAGGACGGCGGGGGGCGGGGACAACGCCCGGGGTCCGCCACCGATCGGGAGGAAAGCAGTCAGATGACCGAACCCAGTGACAGCAACGTGCCGAGCCGCACCCGCAAGCGCTTTCCCGGCATCTCCACCCGGGCCTGGGAGCACCCCGCCGACCGCTCCGCGCTGGTGGCGCTGCGCAAGCTCAGCGGCTTCGACGAGGTCCTCAAGCGGCTCGGCGGCATGGTCTCCGAGCGCGCCGTCCGGCTGATGTTCCTGGCCTCCTCGGTGCGCGCCTCCGAGCGGCAGTTCGCCCACCTCCACGAGATGGTCCGGGACGCCGCGTACATCCTGGACCTGGAGAAGGTCCCGCCGCTCTACGTGACCCAGGACCCGCAGCCGAACGCCATGTGCATCGGCATGGACGCCCCGGTGATCGTGGTCACCACCTCCCTGGTCGAGCTGCTGGACGAGGAGGAGATGCGCGCGGTCATCGGCCACGAGGTGGCGCACGCCATGTCGGGGCACGCCCTCTACCGGACGATGCTGCTGATCCTCACCAACATCGCCGCCAAGATCGCCTGGGTGCCGCTGGGCAACATCGCCATCCTGGCGATCATCACCGCGCTCAAGGAGTGGTTCCGCAAGGCGGAGATCTCCTGCGACCGGGCCGGCCTGCTGGTCGGCCAGGACCCGCAGGCGTCCATGCGCGGCCTGATGAAGCTGGCCGGTGGACACCACCTGCACGAGATGAACACCGACGCCATGCTGGAGCAGGCCGAGGAGTACGACAAGGCCGGCGACCTCCGGGACAGCGTCATCAAGCTGCTCCAGGTGCTGCCGCAGACCCACCCCTTCGCGGCGGTGCGGGTGCGCCAGATCAAGCAGTGGTCCGAGGGCGAGGAGTACAGCTCCATCATGGCCGGGGCCTACCCGCGCCGGGACACCGACTCGGACGCCTCGGTGACCGACAACATGAAGGCGGCGGCCGACTCCTACGCCCAGTCCTTCAAGGAGACCAAGGACCCGCTGATGGGCCTGATCCGCGACGTCGCCGGCGGCGCGGGCGACCTCGGCGGCAAGCTCCGGGACGTCTTCGCGGGCCGCACCAGCGCCCCGGCGGACCAGCAGCCCGCGGCGGAGGGCCAGGACGGCCCGACCGACTCCACCCCGCCGAGCAGCAAGAGCTGACGCAGCCCGGTCCCAGCGGTACCTGTCCCAGCGGTACCCGTTCCAGCAGTACCCGTTCCAGCAGTACTCAGAGCGTCGGCCCGGTCATCACACCGCACACCGCCCAGGCGGGGCGGGTGTGGTCGAACGGGTCGACGCTCGGTGCTGTGGCGGCCGACTCCGGCCCGATCGGGGTGCTCGGCGCGGGCGTGCTCCCGCTGTGCCGGCCGGAGGCCGCCGGGGCGACGGCCGCCGGGAACAGCGGCTGGAGGTAGGAGCTGACGTCGGCGTCGCAGGACATCGGTCCGGCCTGCACCACCGAGTCGATGATCTCCAGCTGGTTGGCGTTGAGGTCGGCCAGGGTGAAGCGGTAGCGCAGCTCCCGGCGGACGGTGAACAGGATGGTCGGCGGCTGCGCCGTCGAGGCGCTGCTGACGCCCGTCGACGCGTGTGCCGGCGGGGAGCCGGAGGCACCGGGCGCGGGCGTCGGGGTCGCGGCCGGGATCTCGGTCAGCGCATAGACGAAGGTGTGGTCGCTGGTCACCTCCAGCGTCCCCGGGGAGACCTCCTGGTAGGTGAGCGTGCCCTGCACCCGGACGTCGTCCGGCGCGGCCAGCCGCACCTTGCCGGGGTCGAAGCGGACCAGCCAGCCGGTCACGTCGTGCTGCTGGTCGTCCTGCGGGTGGGCCAGGCTGGCGTCGAACTGGGCGGTCTGACTGGGGGCCAGCAGCTCACGCACCGAGTTGGTGCCGGCGCCCATGAGCACCTGCGGGTCCAGCGAGGATGCCTGGAGGTAGGTGAGGACGGTGTTCATCGCGTGCAGCACCTGGTCGTGGCTGAAGTCCGCGGTGTGCCGGGGCACCGGCACCTGCATCCCGGAGATGCCCACCGCGTAGTCCTCCAGCGGCGTCCCGGCGAAGGGGCCCGGGGCCACCGACGCGGAGGCCGAGGCGGAGGCCGAACCCGGCGCCGCTGCGGCCCCCGAGGCCGACGAGGAGGCGGAGGGCGAGCCGGAGGGCGAGGCGGAGGGAGAGCCGCTCGCCGAGGGGCTGACCGCGGTGGGGCCGGCCGCGGTGGAACTGGCCGCCGTGGGGATGCCGCCGGCGCCGGGCTGCAGCGGGATCACCGTGATGCTCAGCGGCGTGGTCCCGGCGACGGCCTCCGGGTAGGGATGCCGGGTGCCCAGGTAGACGGCGGCGGCGAAGGCCATGGAGACCAGCAGCATCAGCGCCAGCGCCTGGCGCGGCAGCCCGCCTGGACGCAGGCCGCGCCGACGGACCGGCCGGGTGCCGGAGTCCATCCGCTCCTGGGCCGAGAGCTCCTGGATCCGGGCAGCACGGACGAACGACTCGTCGAACACGACGGGTCGGAATTCGTCTTCTCCCCCGGAATCGCCCTCGGGCGCACCCTCCGGGGGCTCTGCCCGGCCACCCATACCCCAAGGGTAATTCGCCCCGGGTGCAGTGGAGAGCCCCCACGGGCCAAGTTCTCTCGCGGATTTGACCTTGCTCGCCCGAAAATTCGAACAGCAGTGAGCCGCAAATCACATCAAGTCATACGTAATCAGACAAATAGCCCGCGAGGCTACGGTCCGTCAGCCCCGCGCCGCCGCACCTGCGGGGACGGCCGCCGCAGCCCCGCTCGCGGCGGCGGTCCGGGTCGCGGACGCGGTCGAGGCCGGTGACTGGGCCGGCTGCCGCTCGGTGCCCGCGCCCCGGTAGACCGCAGCGGCGGCCACCAGCATCGCCAGCACGCCGAGGACCACCAGCATCACCTGCGCCACCGTCCGCTGCCAGCGCAGCGGGGCCGCCTGGTGCCGCCCCCGGCCGAACGGTCCGCGTGAGTGCGGGCGGCGCGAGACCCGGGGGTAGGCGCTGCCGAAGCCGGCCGCGTCGAACAGCGCCGCCTGGCGCTCCCGGGCCGAGGGCTCGTGGATCAGCGCGGCCCGGACGAAGCGCTCGTCGAGGACCAGGGTTGCGAACTCGTCGTCTGCGCCGCCGCCGTGATTGGCGCTGCCGGCGTCAAAGCCTTCGGAATACACGGAGCCCCCGCATCTCTCGGCAAAGCTGCCTCGGGTACACAAAGCAGCCTAATGCGGCAAGAGCGCTTTGTCTGTGGCTCCGCCGCCCCGCGCCACCGGCCGGACGGTTGTCCTGGCGGGCGGTCAGCCGCGTACATGCCCGTCGCCGGTGACGATGTACTTGGTCGAGGTCAGCTCGGGCAGGCCCATGGGGCCACGGGCGTGCAGCTTCTGGGTGGAGATGCCGATCTCGGCGCCGAAGCCGAACTGGCTGCCGTCGGTGAACCGGGTGGAGGCGTTCACCATCACCGCCGCCGCGTCGACCACCCGGGTGAAGCGGCGGGCGGCGGCCTGAGAGGTCGTCACGATCGCCTCGGTGTGGCCCGAGGACCACATCCGGATATGGGCGACGGCCGCGTCCATCGAGTCCACCACGCCGGCCGCGATGTCGTAGGAGAGGTACTCGGTCTCCCAGTCCTCGGTGGTCGCCGGCACCACCACGGCCTTGGATCCGGCCGCCTCGGCGACCGCCTGCACCCGCTCGTCGCCGTGCACGGTCACCCCCGCCTCGGCCAGCGCCGCCAGCGCGAGCGGCAGGAACTCCTCGGCGATGTCCTGGTGCACCAGCAGCGTCTCCGCCGCGTTGCAGACGCTGGGACGGGAGGCCTTGGAGTTCACCAGGATCTCCACCGCCACCGCCAGGTCGGCCTCGGCGTCGACATAGACATGGCAGTTGCCGGTGCCGGTCTCGATCACCGGGACGGTGGACTGCTCGACCACGGTCCGGATCAGCGAGGCGCCGCCGCGCGGGATCAGCACGTCGACCATGCCGCGCGCCCGCATCAGCTCCTGGACCGAGTCGCGGCTCTCCCCCGGGACCAGCTGGATGCAGTCGGCCGGCAGCCCCGCGCCGCCCACCGCGTCCCGCAGCACCTCCACCAGCTTCTGGTTGGAGGCGTAGGCCGAGGCGGAGCCGCGCAGCAGCACCGCGTTGCCGGACTTCAGGCAGAGCGCCGCCGCGTCCACGGTCACATTGGGCCGGGCCTCGTAGATGATGCCGACCACGCCCAGCGGCACCCGCACCTGGCGCAGGTCCAGGCCGTTGGGCAGGGTGGAGCCGCGGACCACCTCGCCGACCGGGTCGGGCAGCCCGGCCACGTGCCGCACATCGGCGGCGATGGCGGCGACCCGCTCGCGGTTCAGCGTCAACCGGTCGATCACCGACTCGGCGGTGCCGGCCTCCCGTGCCTTCGCCACGTCCACCGCGTTCGCCTCGACGATCTCGCGGGTGCGGACCACCAGCGCGTCGGCGATGGCGAGCAGCGCCTCGTCCTTCGGCGTCCGCGGCAGCGGCGCCAGCTCGGCCGCGGCGGCCTTGGCCCGGTAGGCGGCCAGCAGCACCGGGGACTGCGGCAGCGGCGACGGCAGGTCGGGCGAGGGGAACTCGGTCAGCGGCACGCCGTCCGACGGGGTCGCAGTCGACGACGCGGAGTCCGAGGGGGTGGCGGCGGGGTCGGGAGAGCTGCTCATGGCGGCAAGCGTAATCCGTCCGGTGCGGAGAGCTCCGGTCCGTCCGGCAGCCGGACCGGCCGGAGGCGCCGTTCAGAACGGACGTGCCGTTCAGAACGGGTGGACGCCGCCGACGAAGGCCGGGGACTCGCCGTAGCCCTCGGCGATCCGCTGGTGATAGGTGCGCCGGTCGACCACCTCGAGACCGACGACCTCCCAGGGCGGCAGCTTGGCGGTGGCCTTGTGCTCGCCCCAGAGCCGCAGCGCCATCGCCGCCGCGTCCTGCAGGTCCTCGGCCTGCTCCCAGTAGCGGATCTCGCCGTGGTCGGCGGCATAGCGGGCGGTCATGAAGGGGGTGTGATCGTGGGCCAACTGTTCCAGCCCGCGCTTGAGCTCCGCCAGCGGCGTGGCCCGGCCGGCGACGCTCAGCACGACGTGCCACAGCCGGCCCGGCTCTCCGGCGTCCTCCCGGTGGGCCGGTGGTGGGGTGCTCCGGGGGTAGCGGGCGCGTTGTTCTGCTTGGGGGGCGGAGGGTATGCGCGACGCGCCCCCCTCGATGCTCGTGAGTACCGGATCCGCTGTCCCCGAGGGTCGCGCACCCTGGCGCCTGCGCACCACTGCCGGCCTCCTCGCTGTCGGTGATGGTCGTCTGACTGCACCGTCCGGGCGGCACCGCCCCGGACCGCGCCACCGGGCCGCAGCGCCGCCGAACGCGCCGGTCAGCGCCGGTCGGACGCGGAGGGCAGCACCACCAGGTCGTCCCGGTGCACCACCTCGCGCTCGTACGCGGGGCCCAACTCCCGTGCCAGGTCCCGCGTTGACCGCCCCAGGAGTTGGGGAAGCTCCCGCACATCAAAGTTGACCAGCCCGCGCGCGATGATGTTGCCGTTTTCATCAAGAAGGTCGACCGGATCTCCGGGAACGAACTCACCCTCGACGCCGGTGACCCCGGCCGGCAGCAGTGAGCTGTGACGTTGCACCACGGCGGCCACCGCGCCGGCGTCGAGCCGGAGTGCGCCCCGGGGCGCACTCGCGTGTTCGAGCCACAGCAGCCGGTCGGTCGAGCGGCGCCCGGTGCGGTGGAACAGCGTCCCGGTCTCCCGACCGGCCAGTGCGTCGGCCGCGAAGCGCGCCGCCGTCAGCACCACCGGGATGCCCGCGCCGGTGGCGATCCGGGCCGCCTCGACCTTGGTCACCATCCCGCCAGTGCCCACCCCGGCCTTGCCGGCGCTGCCGATGACCACCCCGTTCAGGTCCGCCGGGCCGCGGACCTCGGCGATCCTGCTGGTGCCGGGCTTGCTCGGGTCGCCGTCGTAGAGCCCGTCCACGTCCGAGAGCAGGACCAGCAGGTCGGCCCGGACCAGATGGGCGACCAGCGCTGCCAGCCGGTCGTTGTCACCGAACTTGATCTCGGCGGTGGCGACCGTGTCGTTCTCGTTGACGACCGGCACCGCACCCATCGCCAGCAGCTGCTCCAGGGTGCGGAAGGCGTTGCGGTAGTGCGCGCGCCGGCTGGCGTCCTCGGCGGTCAGCAGCACCTGGCCGACCCGCAGCCCGTAGCGGGCGAAGGAGGCGGTGTAACGGGCCATCAGCAGGCCCTGGCCGACGCTGGCGGCGGCCTGCTGCCGGGCCAGGTCCCGGGGGCGCTGCTCCAGGCCGAGCGGGGCCAGTCCGGCGGCGATGGCGCCGGAGGAGACCAGCACCACCTCCCGGCGGCCGTCGTGTGCCTTGGCCAGCACGTCCACCAGGGCGTCGACGCGGTCGGCGTCCAGCCCGCCCGAGGCCGTGGTCAGTGAGGAGGACCCCACCTTGACGACGATCCGGCGTGCGCCGAGCACGTCCTCCCGCAGGCTGCCTGTCACTGCGCCGCTCCCGAGCTCTGTTCCCGATCAGTGGACCTTGAAGAACGGTACGCGAAACCGGGCGGGCGGTGTCCGCAGGGGTCAGCCTGCGGACACCGCCCGCCCGTTGTGGTGCCGTCCGGCTAGCTCGCGTCCAGCTCCGCCAGCAGCTCGGCCCGGCGGGCGTCGTCGACGAAGGACGCCAGGAAGGAGTTGCGGGCCAGCCGCCGCAGCTGATCATCCGTCAGCCCCAGCGCCTGTCGCAGGCCCCGGTAGTTGTCCTCGACGTACCCGCCGAAGTACGAGGGGTCGTCCGAGTTGACGGTGACCAGCAGCCCGGCCTCCAGCATGGCCGGCAGCGGGTGGTCCTCCAGCCGGTCCACGCAGCGCAGCCGGACGTTGGAGAACGGGCAGACGGTGAGCGGGACCTGCTCCGCCACCAGCCGCGCGACCAGCTCCGGGTCCTCCATGCAGCGGATGCCGTGGTCGATCCGCTCCACGCCGAGCAGGTCCAGCGCCTCGCTGATGTAGGCGGGCGGGCCCTCCTCGCCGGCGTGGGCGACCAGCCGCAGCCCGGCGGCCTTCGCCGCCGCGTAGACCTCGGTGAACTTGGCCGGCGGGTGGCCGACCTCGGCCGAGTCCAGGCCGACGGCCGAGATCAGGTGCAGGTACGGGGCGGCGTCGGCCAGGGTCTTCAGCGCATCCTCGGCCGGGAGGTCCCGGAGGAAGCTGAGGATCAGGCTGGTCGATATCCCGTGCCGCTCCCGGCTGGTCTCCAGCGCCCGGGACAGCCCGAGGACGACGGTGCCCAGGTCGACCCCGCGCCCGGTGTGGGCCTGCGGGTCGAAGAAGATCTCCGCATGCCGCACCCCCTGCGCGGCGGCGCGCACCAGGTACGCCTCGGCCAGGTCGGCGAAGTCCTGCTCGGTCCGCAGTACGTCGGTGAGCTGGTAGTACAGGTTCAGGAAGGACTGGAGGTCGCTGAACGCGTAGGCGCTGCGCAGTTCCTCCGGGCCGGCGTAGGGCAGGTCGATGCCGTTGCGCTCGGCCAGCGCGAACGCCAGCTCGGGTTCGAGCGTCCCCTCGATGTGGAGGTGCAGCTCGGCCTTGGGCAGGACGCCCGTCGGCAGGGGGTGGGCGTGGTGGTGCACGGTCATGCTCAGAAGTCCTCGTCGGGTTCGATCTCGCGGCGCGGCATCGGGTCGAAGCGGGCGTACTCGGTCGCCGCGTCGTCCCGGATCAGCTCGCGCTGGCGCTTGCGGGTGACGGCGTCGCGCGGCGACTCCATCCGGTGGTCCTCGCCGCGTCGGCCCAGCATCTCGGCGCCGGCCGCCATGCTCGGCTCCCAGTCGAAGACCACGGCGTTCTCGGAGGCGCCGATGACGACGGTGTCGCCCTCCTTGGCGCCGGCCTTGGCCAGGGCGACCTCGACCCCGAGCCGGGCCAGCCGGTCGGCGAGGTAGCCGACGGCCTCGTCGTTGGAGAAGTCGGTCTGCTTGATCCAGCGCTCGGGCTTGCTGCCGACGATCCGGTACAGCTCCTCGGCCGCGTCGTACTCGACGGTGAAGCCGGCGTCGTCCACGGCGGTCGGCCGCAGCACGATCCGGGTGGCCTCCTCGACCGGCTTGGCGGCGCGGGCCTCGGTCGACGATCCGGGCGAGCGCGAAGCTCAGCTCGCGCAGGCCCTTGCGGGAGGTCGCGGAGACGTCGAAGACCTCGTAGCCGCGCTCCTCCAGCGAGGAGCGGGTGATGTCGGCGAGGTCCTGGCCGTCGGGGATGTCGGTCTTGTTCAGCGCGACCAGCCGCGGCCGGTCCTCCAGGCCGCCGTACTGCGGCGAGTTCGGCCTCGATCATGTCCAGGTCGGACGCGGGTCGCGGTCGTTCTCCAGCGTCGCGCAGTCCAGCACATGCACCAGCACCGAGCAGCGCTCGACATGGCGCAGGAACTCCAGGCCAAGGCCCTTGCCCTGGCTGGCGCCGGGGATCAGCCCGGGGACGTCGGCGATGGTGTAGACGATGTCGCCGGCGGTGACCACGCCCAGGTTGGGGATCAGGGTGGTGAACGGGTAGTCCGCGATCTTCGGCTTGGCTGCGGACAGCACCGAGATCAGCGAGGACTTGCCGGCGCTCGGGTAGCCGACCAGGGCGACGTCGGCGACGGACTTGAGCTCCAGCACGATGTCGCCGCTCGTCGCCGGGCTCGCCCAGCAGGGCGAAGCCGGGGGCCTTGCGGCGGGCGGAGGCCAGCGCGGAGTTGCCGAGACCGCCCCGGCCGCCGGCCGCGACCACGAAGCTGGTGCCGTTGCCGACCAGGTCGGCCAGGACGCTCGCCGTCCTTGTCCAGGACGACGGTGCCGTCCGGCACCGGCAGCACCAGGTCGAAGCCCTCGCCGCCGGTGCGGTGGTCGCCCGCACCCGGCTTGCCGTTGCCGGCCCGGCGGTGCGGGGTGTGGTGGTAGTCCAGCAGCGTGGTCACCTGCGGGTCGACGACCAGGGTGACGTCGCCGCCCCGGCCGCCGTTGCCGCCGTCGGGCCGCCCAGCGGCTTGAACTTCTCCCGGTGCACGGAGGCGCAGCCATGGCCTCCGTTACCCGCGGCGACATGCAACTCGACGCGGTCCACGAAGGTGGTCATGGTGCGGTGCCTCTCATTAGGGGGTACTCGGCTTGTCTTTCGCAGAAACACCGAGGGTGGACCGGAATGTTCCGATCCACCCTCGATGTCACGCGCTGTTACAGATTGCGGTCACACGCTGTTCCAGCTTGCGCTGGTCGCTCCGAACAGGTCCTGCGGTCGGCCTGGATCAGGCAACCGGGACAATGTTCACGACGCGACGGCCGCGGTGCGTGCCGAACTCGACCGCACCGGCGTTGAGCGCGAACAGGGTGTCGTCGCCGCCACGGCCGACGCCGGAACCCGGGTGGAAGTGGGTGCCGCGCTGGCGGACGAGGATCTCGCCGGCGTTGACCTTCTGGCCGCCGAAACGCTTGACGCCGAGGCGCTGAGCGTTCGAGTCACGACCGTTACGAGTGGAGCTTGCGCCCTTCTTGTGAGCCATTTCCGCCTCCCCTTACTTCGCCGAGTCGATGCTGGTCACGCGGAGCGCGGTGTGGCGCTGACGGTGGCCCATGCGCTTGCGGTAACCGGTCTTGTTCTTGTACTTCATGATGTTGATCTTCTCGCCCTTGTGGTGGTCGACCACCTCGGCGCGAACCTTCACACCGGCCAGGACCCACGGGTCGCTGGTGACCGCGTCACCGTCGACGATGAGGATCGTCGAAAGCTCCACGGTCTCGCCAACCTTGGCGTCAACCTTGTCGGACTCGAAAACATCGCCGACAGCAACCTTGTGCTGCCGACCGCCGCTACGCACGATCGCGTACACCGCGAACCCACTCTCAACTCGGTCGGAGCTCCTGACGCCAGCCTCCCCGCAACGAAACGGCAAGGGGCCTCCCCCGGGCGCGAGGCTCGGGAGGGATGTGCTCAGGAGCGGGGCGTGACAGTACTGAATGCAAAGCACGCCGAGGGTCAAGGCTACGGACCGCAAGCCTGTGGGTCAAACCAGCCCACCCGGGACAGCCGCGCAGGCCGGAAGGGGTGCCTGTGGCCGCCGTCAGCGGCCGGAACGGACCCCGCCCCCGCCCCACCGGTCCTCGGAGGACGGGCGGGACGGGGGCGGGGGCGGGGACCGCCGGAGGGCCGCTACTCGGCGGCGGCCTCGGCGGCGGCGCTCTTCTTGGTGGCGGTGCGCTTGGTGGCGGCCTTCTTGGCCGTCGCCTTCTTCGCGGTCGCCTTCTTGGCGGCGGTCTTCTTCGCCGCCGCCTTCTTGGCCGGAGCCTTCTCGGCCGGAGCCTCGGCGGCGTCCGCGTCGGCGGCAGCCGTCTTCTTGGCGGCAGCCTTGCGCGGGGCGCGCTTGCGCGGAGCGACCGGCTCCTCGGCTGCGGGCTCCTCGACAGCGAGTGCCTCGGCTGCGGGCTCCTCGGTGACCGGCTCGGCGACGACCTCGGCCACAGCCTCGACCTCGGGCTCCGCCGCGACCGTCTCGGCGACCGGCTCGGCGGCAGCCTCGGTGCGGGCCGGGACGACCAGCACCGAGGCCTCCGGCGCCGCAGTCGGCGGACCGGCCGGCGAGGTTGCCTTGCGGACCGCGCGGCGACGGGTGCGCGCCGGGCGGGCCGAGGCCTCGATCATCGCCTCGGCCAGTTCCTCGGCCTCGGCCTGCACTGCCGCGTCCAGCGGAGCCGGAGCGGCGACCACGGTCTCGGCCACCACCGGCTCAGCCACCGGCGCGGGCTCGGCCTCCACCGCCGCGACCGCGACGACCTCGGCGTCCGGGGTGACGATCTCCAGGTCCTCGACGTCCTCGGCGTTCAGGCCGCGCGCCAGCACCTCGTCCGCGAGGTCGTCCAACTGCTCCTCGTGGTCGTGGTCATGGTCGTGCTCGTGCTCGTGCGTCTCCAGGCCTTCCCCGCCGCGACCGCGACGGCGGCGCTTGCTGCCGCCGGCCGGGGCGGCAGCGCCCGCCTCCTCGCCCGGACGCGGACCGGAGAAGCCCTTGGGCACCGCCGGGGGCTGCTCCATGTGGACGATGACGCCGCGCCCGTTGCAGTGGATCGCAGGTCTCGGAGAAGGACTCCAGCAGGCCCTGGCCGACCCGCTTACGGGTCATCTGCACCAGGCCGAGCGAGGTGACCTCGGCCACCTGGTGCTTGGTCCGGTCCCGGCCCAGGCACTCCAGCAGTCGGCGCAGCACCAGGTCGCGGTTGGACTCCAGCACCATGTCGATGAAGTCGATCACGATGATGCCGCCGAGGTCGCGCAGCCGCAGCTGGCGGACGATCTCCTCGGCCGCCTCGAGGTTGTTCCGGGTGACCGTCTCCTTCGAGGTTGCCGCCCTGGCCGGTGAACTTCCCGGTGTTGACGTCGACCACGATCATCGCCTCGGTGCGGTCGATCACCAGCGAACCGCCGCTGGGCAGCCAGACCTTGCGGTCCAGCGCCTTCATCAGCTGCTCGTCGATCCGGTAGGTCGCGAAGACGTCCACCTCGGTGGTCCAGCGCTGGAGCCGGTCGGCACCAGGTCCGGGCGCGACCCCGGCGACGTACTCGCTGACGGTCGTACCAGGCGGTGTCGCCGGAGACGATGACCTTGGTGAAGTCCTCGTTGAAGATGTCGCGGACGACCCGGACGGTCATGTCCGGCTCCCCGTAGAGCAGCGTCGGCGCGTTGCCGTCTTCGACCTTCTTCTGGATGTCCTCCCACTGCTGCTGCAGCCGCTGGACGTCGCGGGTCAGCTCCTCCTCGCTACGCGCCCTCGGCGGCGGTGCGCACGATGACGCCCGCGTCGTCGGGGACGATCTTCTTGAGGATGTTCTTCAGCCGGGCCCGCTCGGTGTCCGGCAGCTTGCGGCTGATCCCGGTCATCGAGCCGCTCGGGTACGTACACCAGGTAGCGGCCGGGCAGCGAGATCTGGCTGGTCAGCCGGGCGCCCTTGTGGCCGATCGGGTCCTTGGTGACCTGCACCAGCACCGACTGAGCCGGACTTCAGCGCCGACTCGATCCGGCGCGGACCGCCCTTGACGCCCAGCCGCCTCGAAGTTGACCTCGCCGGCGTAGAGCACGGCGTTGCGGCCCTTGCCGATGTCGACGAAGGCGGCCTCCATCGACGGCAGCACGTTCTGCACCTTGCCCAGGTACACGTTGCCGACGTAGGAGGTGGCCTGCTCCTTGTTGACGTAGTGCTCGACCAGCACGTCGTCCTCGAGCACGCCGATCTGGGTGCGCTCGCCGTGCTGGCGCACCACCATGACCCGCTCGACGGCCTCGCGGCGGGCCAGGAACTCGGCCTCGGTGATGATCGGCACCCGGCGGCGGCCCTGCTCGCGGCCCTCGCGGCGGCGCTGCTTCTTGGCCTCCAGCCGTGTCGAGCCCTTGATGGACTGGACCTCGTCCGGGTCGAACGGGGTGTCCAGCGGCGGCGTGCTCGACACCGACGTGCGCCGGCGCGGCTCGCGGACCTTCACCACGGTGCGCTCCGGGTCGTCGCCCGAGACCACGCCCTCGACCTCGGCCGGACCGTCCCCGCTGCGGCGACGGCGGCGGCGACGCCGACGGCTGGACGCGGACAGCGCCTCGCCGAGCTCGTCCTCCTCGTCCTCCTCGTCCTCCTGGACGGCGTCCTGCGGCTGGACGGCCTGCGGCTCGCCGACGGCAGCGTCGAAGTCCTCGCCCTCGCCACGGCGGCGGCGGCGACCGCCACGGCGACGGCGGCGCGAGGGGCGGCCGTCCTCCCACGGCTGGTCCTGCTCGGCGCGACCGTCCTCGGTCTCCTCGACCTCGTCCAGCTCCTCGACCTCGTCGAGCGGCTCGACCGGGGCCGGGACCGGCGCGGTGAAGGCCGGGGCGGAAGTCGCCCGGCGCCGGCGACGGCGGTTGCTGTAGGACTCGTCCTCGTCCTCGGCGGGCTCGGCGACCGGCGCGGGCGCGGGCCGGCGGACCGGCTCGGTCCCAAGCGGGGTCCGGCCGCTGGAGAGCTGGAACACGGCGGGAGCGGTCGGCGCGGCGGGCGCGGAGGCCCGGGCCCGGCGGGCCTGACGGTTCAGGAAGGGCTCCGGCGCAGCCTCGGTCTCGGCCTCGGTCTCGGCCTCGGTCTCGTCGACCGGGGCAACGGCGGGCGCGGCGACCGGCGCGGTGGCCCGGCGACGCGTCCGACGGCGACCGTCCTCGGCCGGCTCGGCGGCGGTCCGCTCGGCGGCGGGGGCGGCGGGGGTCGCGGCTGGGGCGACGGGCTCGGCCGGCGGGGTGAACGCGGCGACCGGCACGGCCGGGCGGGCCGGGACGACGATCTCGGCGGGCTCCTGGAACACCGGCGCCTGGAAGATCGCGGTGGAGGGCCGGACGGCGCGGCGGCGGCCACGGGTCCCGGTGTGCTCCTCGGCGGGCTGCTGGACCGGCGCGGGCGCGGGCTCGACGGCCACCGGCTCCTCGACGACGGCCTCCGGCTCCACTGCCTCGTCCGCGATCGGCTCGACGGCGGGCTGCTCCGGAAGGGCGATCTCGGTCTGCACCGGCTCGGCCTTCTTGCGGGTGCGCCGGGCGCGCTTCACCGGCTCTGCGGGCGCCTCGGCGGACGCCTCGGCGACCACCGGGCTCTCCTCGGCGGCGGTCTCGACGACGGCCTCGGCCGTCGGCTCCTGCACCGGCTCGGCCTTCTTGCGGGTACGGCGGGCGCGCTTCACCGGCTCGGCCGGGCTCTCGGCTGCGGCCGGGGCCGCAACGGCAGGCTGCGCCTCCGTCGCGGCGGGCGCTGGCGTGGATGCGGGCACGTCGCCGGCGTTCGCCTCGGCGACCGGTGGCCCGGCCGGACGGCTGGCGGCCCGGCGGCGGCGCGGGGCCGCCTTCGGGGCCGCGCTGCCGGCCGGGGCGGTGCCCTCGGCGCTGTTCTGTTCGTTCGATTCGTTCTGTTCGTTGATGTCGAGCATCCGGGCGGTTCTCCCGTCATGCCCCCGGGCGCCGCGCTTCTCAGCGGGCGCCGCACAGGGACTCACGTGTGTCGATCAGCGGTCCGCGGGGCGGTTCCGCCGATAAGTCTTCTGGTCCGGCCAGTCTTCAGGTCGTATGTCGCGCCGGGCCGTGCACTGGTGCGGGCACGGCCGGGTGCCTGGTCCCCGGGTGGCTCCCAGGGGCCCGCACAAACGCGGTCGGGCTTCGACGACGAGCCGCGGTGCACCTTCGGCACAGTGCGCAGGCCAGACCGGCCGACCGCCGCCTATACGGGCTGCGGCGCGGGCTCCTCGGATGGGAGCGCCGACGCCGCGCCACGGTCGGGCGCGAACGGGTCGGTCACCGTCCCGGACTCCTCGTCGAGCGGCCCCTGCGCCAGCCTGGTCACCCCAGCGGGGACCGGCAGCGCGAGGTCGGCCGTCGCACGGAGACCGGACAGGACGTCATCGGGTCGGACGGCGGGTGTTGCGTGCCGAACAACCAGCCGCAGTATCGCACAGCCACGGCCTGCGGGGATATCGGTAGTACTTTCGGGCAGCGCCGGTCCACCCGCGTCCACCTGCGATTCGGCGACTTCGAGAGTCACCACGGCCCCGCGCGCGTCGAAGGTGCGCAGGCCGTTCTTCATCTGCCGCTGCACCTCGACGCTCTCCTCGGCGAGGAAGGCGGCGACCGCCGCACGTGCGGTGTCGGGGTCGACACCGTCCAGTCGCAGCTCCCAGAGCGAGGCTTCGAGCCGGTCGGTGAAGTTCGACGTACGGGCCTCGACGGCGTCGACGATGTCGAGGCCGATCGGCAGCGACTCGTCCAACTGGGCCCGGAGCAGCTCGACGTCGCGCGGGGCGCTGAGCGCCAGCTCGACGTACTCGGCCTCGCTGGCGGAGCCGGTGGGCGCGGCGTTGGCGAAGCTGATCCGGGGGTGCGGCGAGAAGCCCGCCGAGTACGCCATGGGGACCGCGGAGCGGCGGAGCGCGCGCTCCAAGGCCCGCTGGAAGTCGCGGTGGCTGGTGAAACGCAGGCGGCCACGCTTCGTGTAGCGCAGGCGGATGCGCTGCACCACCGGCGCGGGCGGCGGACCGTCGGGCGTGCGGCGTGCCAGTGCGCTCAGTCCTTAGGGAGGAGGAACAGGGGTCTTGTCTACACGTCCAAGGGTACGCGGCTCTGCTGTGCCCACACCACGCGCACTGTCGCGAACGGAGCAGCGCCACGCCGGGACCGCGCCCTAGAATCCCGCCGACGCGACGAGCGCGCACACGAAGAGGGAGCCCCGATGATCGGCAGACTGCAGACCGTGGCCCTGGACTGTCCGGACCCGGTCGCCCTGGCCGGCTTCTACGCCGGGCTGCTCGGCGGCAGGATCGAGGACGACGGCGACGGCTGGGTGGACCTGATCGGCGACTACGGCACCACTCTGGCCTTCCAGCGCGTGGACGACTACCGCCCCCCGCAGTGGCCGAACCCCGATCACCCGCAGCAGGTGCACCTCGACATCGCCGTCCCCGACATCGCCACCGCCCACCCCCCGGGCCCTCGCCCTCGGCGCGATCCCGCTGGCCGACTGGGACGGCAAGCAGACCTGGCGCGTCTACGCCGACCCGGCCGGCCACCCCTTCTGCCTCTGCGTCTACTGACGCGCCTACCGACCCGACTCCGGTGCGGCTCGGACCAGGCCCGACTCGTAGGCAGCGATGACGAGTTGGGCGCGGTCACGGGCGCCGAGCTTCATCAGCAGGCGGCCGACGTGGGTCTTCGCCGTGGACAGGCTGACCTGGAGGTGGGCGGCGATCTCGGTGTTGGACAGGCCGAGACCGACCAGGGTCAGCACCTCCCGCTCCCGGTCGGTGGTCTCCGCCGTCGCGAGGGCGGTGCCGGGCCGCCGTCCGGGCTCGGGGCGGCGGGTGAACTCCTCGATCAGCCGGCGGGTGACGCCGGGCGCGAGCAGCGCGTCACCCGCCGCGACCACGCGGATCGCGGCCAGCAGGTCGACCGGCCGGGTGTCCTTCAGCAGGAAGCCGCTGGCCCCGGCGTGCAGCGCGGCGAACACGTACTCGTCGACATCGAACGTGGTCAGGATCAGCACCCGGACCTGCTCGGCCGCCGGTCCCGCGCCGATGCGGCGGGTCGCCTCGATCCCGTCCAGGTCCGGCATCCGGACGTCCATCAGCACCACGTCCGGCCGCTCGCGCTCGGCGATCTCGACGGCCTCGACGCCGGTCGCGGCCTCGCCGACCACGGTCAGGTCGGGCGCGGTGTCCACCAGCACCCGGAAGCTGCCGCGCACCAGCGCCTGGTCGTCGGCGACCAGGACGCGGATCATCGGGCACCCGCCTCGGGCGACGTGGATGCGGATACGGATGCGGACGGCGACGGGAAGCTCGCGCTGACGCGGAAGCCCCGTCCCGGCGCCGGACCGGCCTGGAACTCGCCGCCGTACATGGCCACCCGCTCACGCATCCCGACCAGGCCGTGGCCGCCGGTCGGCGCCGGGCCGACCGCGCCCGCGCCCTCGTCCACCACCTCCAGCGCCAGCCCGTCCGGGCCGTAGCCGACGACCACCCGGCAGTGGTCGGTCGCGGCGTGCTTCACCACGTTGGTCAGCGCTTCCTGGACCACCCGGTAGGCGGCCAGCTCCAGGCCGGCGGACAGCTCCGGGCGCTCGCCGGAGACCTCCAGCTGCACCCGGACGCCGGCCTCGGTGGTGCGCGCCGCCAGCGCGGCCAGGTCCGCCAGCCCCGGCGCCGGCGCGGCCGCGGACGGCTGCGCGTCCCCCTCCGGGCCGTCCTCCTCGCGCAGCACACCGAGCAGCGCGCGCATCTCCCGCAGCGCGCCCCGGCTGGTCTCCTCGATGGACGCGAGCGCGCGCTGCGCCTCCTCCGGATGCTCCGCCGCGACATGGTTGGCCACCCCCGCCTGGACCGCGATCAGGCTCATGCTGTGGGCCACCACATCGTGCAACTCCCTTGCTATCCGCAGTCGTTCATCACTCAGTGCGCGCCGGGCCGCAGCCAGCTCCTGCTGCGTGCGCTGCTCCGCCCGCTCCAGCAGTCCGGCACGGTGCAGCCGCTGCTGCTGCACCGCGTAGCCGATCGTCCAGGCGGACCCGATCAGCAGGCTGCTCTCCACCGACCCGGCGGCGCCGTTCAGCACCGGCCCGCCCAACTGCGGGCGCAGCAGCCCGGACAGACCGAGTCCGTTCGCCAACAGTACGGCGACGAGCAGCCGTTGGGCCGCCGGACGGTCGAACCACAGCGGGACCAGGTACATCAGGTAGGCCGCAGCCATCCAGGGCTCCGGGAACGGGGTGACGTCGGTCGCCGCCGCGACCGCCACCACCAGGCCCGCGAGCACCGCCGGCGACCAGCAGCGCCGCGAGGCGGCAACTGCCACGGCGAACAGCACGACGGCGTGCTGGTACCAGGGCGACCCGCCCGGACCGGCGTCCCCCCGGGAGGCCAGCGCCACCACCGTCGCGACCGGGAGGACGACGGCGACGTCGATCGCGATCCAGTGCGCCCTGCGCAGCCGTGCGGCCAGCGGCGGTGCCTGCAGTTCCATGGGCCACACGGTAACGGCGTCCCCGGGCGCCCCGCGTCGACCCTGGGGCCCATCTCCGGCGGTGTACCTGAGGCCAGGAAGCGGCGGCGAATCGTGTGCCGGGGACGGACGCCCGGCGGGTGGTCGCGCGGCCACTGTGGACCCGTCGCCGCAGCGTGCGGCGGAGCGCGAAGGACGCGAGGAGTTGAGATCGGATGACCGCCGTTATCGAGGCCCAGGGGCTGGGCAAGCGGTACCGGGGCCGATGGGCCCTGCGCGAGTGCACCCTGTCGGTCCCGGCCGGACACGTGGTCGGGCTGGTCGGCCCGAACGGGGCCGGCAAGACCACCCTGCTCAACCTGGCCGTGGGGCTGCTCACACCCACCGCCGGGAGCATCCAGGTACTGGGCGGGCGGCCCGGATCGAGCGCCGCGCAGCCGGCCCGGCTCGGCTTCGTCGCCCAGGACGCGCCGGCCTACGCGGCGCTGTCGGTGGCGGACCACCTCCGGCTCGGGGCCGGACTCAACCCGGGCTGGGACCGCGCCTACGCCGAACGGCGAATCGCGGCGCTGGGGTTGGACACCACCCAGCGCGCCGGCAAGCTCTCCGGTGGCCAACGGGCCCAGCTCGCACTGACGATGGCGCTCGGCAAACGGCCGGACCTGCTGCTGCTGGACGAGCCGGTGGCCAGCCTCGACCCGCTGGCCCGACGGGAGTTCCTGGACCACCTGGCCGAGGCCGTCGCCGAGCAGCGCACCAGCGTGCTGCTGTCCTCGCACCTGGTCAGCGACCTGACCCAGGTCTGCGACTACCTGATCGTGCTGAGCGCAGCGCGTCTCCAGGCCTCCGGCCCGATAGCCGAGCTGCTGTCCACCCACCGCTCGTTCGCCCTGCCGGGCGGGGCGCGGCTGCCTGACGGCTGGCACGAGGTCTCCGCCGAGCCGGCGGAGGGCGGCGGCCGCACCGTCGTCGCACGCACGGCCGCGGAGCCCGGCACCGATGAGGGCTCGTCGATCGACCTTGAGGAACTGGTCCTGGCCTACCTGCGCCAGGGACGTCCGGAAGAATCGGAGGCAGTGAAATGATCTGGCTGACATGGCGTCAATTCCGTTGGCAGGCCTGGTCTTCGCTGGCCATTCTCGCCCTGGTCGGACTGCTCCTCGGCACCACCGGCGGGCGGCTCGCCCACCTCTACACATCCTCTGGGCTCTCCGGCTGCGCCGCCGCCCGGACCGCCGCCGCCTGCACCGGACCGCAGAGCGTGTTCTTCGACGCGGTCAAGGCCGACGGCGTCGACCCCCTGCTCTTCTTCACCGGCATGGCGCTGCTCTACCTCACCCCCGCGCTGATCGGGATGTTCTGGGCCGCGCCCCTGGTCGCCCGCGAGACCGAGGCCGGCACCCTGCGGCTGGCCTGGACCCAGAGCGTCACCCGCACCCGCTGGCTCGCGGTCCGCGCGGGCCTGGTCGGCGCAGCCGCGCTGCTGCTGGAGGGACTGCTCAGCCTGGCCGTGAGCTGGTGGGCCGCCCCCATCGACCGCGCCGACGCCCTGCCCGGCCAAGCCGCCGGCGGCGCACTGCCCGACCGGTTCATGCCGCTGGTCTTCGGCGCCCGCGACGTGGCCCCGCTCGGCTACGCCGCCTTCGCGTTCGCCCTCGGCCTCTGCCTCGGCGTCCTGCTGCGCCGCACGGTACCGGCGATGGCCGTAACCCTCGGCCTGCTCATCGCCGTGCAGGTACTGGTACCGATGGCGCTCCGCGCCGACTACGCGACCCCGCTGCGCACCACGACAGCGCTCGTCATGTCGCCGAACAGCCCTTCTCAGATTCGCATCGACGGCAGTTCGATGGAGGTTTCGGTCCCGGTCACCATCCCCGGCGCCTGGGTCACCTCGACCGCCACCGTCGACCCGACCGGGCACCCCTTCACCGGCCCCGTCCCGGCCGGCTGCGCATCGGCGACCAGCACCCCCGCCGACTGCGACGCCGCCATCAACGCCCTGCACCTGCGCCAGCAGGTGAACTACCAACCGGCGTCCCGCTTCTGGCCCTTCCAGTGGACCGAGACCGCCCTCTACCTGCTGCTGGCCCTGGCCCTGACCGCCGCCGCCTTCCTCCGCATCCGTCGAATGGGCCCATCGTCCTGATCTGGCGTCACAAAGAGCGCGGTCGGGCTGTCGCTGGCGACAGGCCGACCGCGCTCCGGTTCAGCTGACTGCGGTTACTTGTTGACGACCGCCAGCGGCAGCAGCTTCACGCCGGTCGGGCCGATCTGGATGCTGGTGTCGAGCTGGGGGCAGACGCCGCAGTCGAAGCACGGCGTCCAGCGGCAGTCGTCCACCTCGACCTCCGCCAGCGAGTCCTGCCAGTCCTCCCAGAGCCAGTCCGTGTCCAGGCCGGAGTCCAGGTGGTCCCAGGGCAGCACCTCCTCGTACTGGCGCTCGCGGGTGGTGTACCAGGCGACGTCGACGCCGGCTCGCCGGCCAGCCCCTTCTCGGCGGCGCGTCATCCAGCGGTCGTAGGAGAAGTGCTCGCGCCAGCCGTCGAAGCGGCCGCCGTCCTCGTAGACCGCGCGGATGACCTTGCCGACGCGGCGGTCGCCGCGCGAGAGCAGGCCCTCGACGATGCCGGGCTTGCCGTCGTGGTAGCGGAAGCCGATCGCGCGGCCGTACTTCCGGTCGTCGCGGATGGTGTCGCGCAGCTTGCTGCAGCCGGTCGTCGGTCGCGTCGACGCCGAGCTGCGCGGCCCACTGGAACGGGCGTGTGCGGCTTGGGCACGAAACCGCCGATGGACACGGTGCAGCGGATGTCGCGCTGACCCGGTGGCCTCGCGGCCGGCCTGGATCACGTTGCTGCGCCATCTCGGCGATCTGCAGCACGTCCTCGTCGGTCTCGGTGGGCAGACCGCACATGAAGTACAGCTTCACCTGCCGCCAGCCGTTGCCGAGTAGGCGGCGGTGACCGTGCGGATCAGGTCCTCCTCGGAGACCATCTTGTTGATCACCTTGCGGATCCGCTCGCGAGCCGCCCTCGGGGGCGAAGGTCAGCCCGGAGCGGCGGCCGTTGCGGGAGAGCTCGTTGGCCAGGTCGATGTTGAACGCGTCGACGCGGGTGGACGGCAGCGAGAGCGCCGATCTTCGTCCCCTCGTAGCGGTCGGCCAGGCCCTTGGCGATCTCCGCGATCTCGGAGTGGTCGGCGGAGGACAGCGACAGCAGGCCGACCTCCTCGAAGCCGGTGGCCTCGAGTCCGCGCTCGACCATCTCGCCGATGCCGGTGATGATTCGCTCCCGCACCGGGCGCGTGATCATGCCGGCCTGGCAGAAGCGGCAGCCGCGGGTGCAGCCGCGGAAGATCTCCACGGACATCCGCTCGTGCACCGTCTCGGCCAGCGGGACCAGGGGCTGCTTGGGGTAGGGCCACTCGTCGAGGTCCATCACGGTGTGCTTGGACACCCGCCACGGCACGCCGGAGATGGTTCGGCACCATCCGGCCGATGCGGCCGTCCGGCAGGTACTCGACGTCGTAGAACCGGGGCACGTACACCCCGCCGGTCCGGGCCAGCCGGAACAGCAGTTCGTCGCGCGGGCTGCGGCCGTCGCCGCCGGGGCGGCCCTCGGCCTTCCAGGCCCGGACGACCTCGGTGATGTCCAGTACCGCCTGCTCGCCGTCGCCGATGACGGCGGCGTCGAGGAAGTCCGCGATCGGCTCCGGGTTGAACGCGGCGTGGCCGCCGGCGAGCACGATCGGGTCGTCGACGGTCCGGTCCTCGGCCAGCAGCGGGATGCCGGCCAGGTCCAGCGCGGTGAGCATGTTGGTGTAGCCGAGCTCGGTCGAGAAGCTGACGGCCGAAGACGTCGAATGCCTTCACCGGGCGGTGCGCGTCCACGGTGAACTGCGGCACGCTGTGCTCGCGCATCAGGGCCTCCAGGTCGGGCCAGACGCTGTAGGTGCGCTCCGCGAGCACGCCCTCGCGCTCGTTCAGTACCTCGTAGAGGATCATGACGCCCTGGTTGGGCAGGCCGACCTCGTAGGCGTCGGGGTACATCAGCGCCCAGCGGACATCACAGGCGTCCCAGTCCTTGACCGTGGAGTTGAGCTCGCCGCCGACGTACTGGATCGGCTTCTGGACGTGCGGGAGGAGGGCCTCCAGGCGCGGGAAGACCGACTCGACAGACATAGAGGAGGACTTTCGTGTGGACGCAGGGGTGACCACTCAGGATAACGCGGTGCAGAGGCCCGCCGGGCCGCACACCGATCCGCCCGCCCTCCCGCCCGTCGCGAGCACAGCCCGGGCGGGCTCAGCCGCCCATCGGCGAGCGCTGCGTCCGCACCGACTGGAGCAGTCCGATCCCGGTCCAGATCGCGAACATCGACGAGCCCCCGTAGCTGACGAAGGGCAGCGGGATGCCGGCCACCGGCATGATGCCGAGCGTCATCCCGATGTTCTCGAAGCCCTGGAAGCCGAACCAGGCGACCACGCCGGCCGCGACCAGGGTGCTGTAGAGGTCGTCCGCCTGCCGGGCGATCCGGCAGGCCCGCCAGAGCACCACGCCCAGCAGCACGATGATCAGCCCGGCGCCGACGAAGCCCAGCTCCTCCCCGGCGACGGTGAAGACGAAGTCGGTCTGCTGCTCCGGCACGAACTGGCCGGTGGTCTGCGGGCCGCGGAAGAGACCGCTGCCGGTCAGCCCGCCGGAGCCGATGGCGATCCGGGCCTGGGCGGTGTTGTAGCCGACGCCGGAGGGGTCGAGGCTGGGGTCGGCGAAGGCCGCGAAGCGGGCGATCTGGTACTGCTTGAGCAGGTGCAGCCGCACCACCGCGAAGGCGCCGCCGACGCCGCCCACGACCAGGCCCAGCAGCCAGCGGGTGGACGCCCCGGAGGCCAGCAGCAGGCCGAGGATGATCACCACCATCACCATGGTCGAGCCGAGGTCCGGCATCAGCAGGATGACCCCGATCGGCAGCCCGGCCAGCAGCAGCGACTGGATGATCGCCGCGCTGTGCGGATACCGGTCCTCCTCCGCGTCCACCCGGGCCGACAGCAGGGTGGCCATCCCGAGGATGATCGCGATCTTGCAGAACTCGGAGGGCTGGATCGAGAAGCCGCCGCCCAGCACGATCCAGGAGTGCGCGCCGTTGACGGTCGAGCCCAGCGGGCTGAGCACCGCCAGCACGCCGACCAGCGCCAGGGCGTAGAGGAAGGGCACGGCGGTGCGCAGCCGGTGGTGTCCGAGCAGCACCACCGCCGCGCACAGGCCGATCCCGATCGCCGCGTTCATCAGGTGTCGGACCAGGAAGAACTGCGGGTCGCCGTGGTTGATGTCGCTGCGGGCCCGGGTCGCCGACCAGACCAGCAGCGAGCCGATGCCGGACAGTGCCAGCGCGGCCAGCATCAGCGGCCAGTCCAGCCGCCGCAGCGCCGAGCCCTTGGCCGTGAGCCGGCCGAGCAGGCCGCGCTGCGGGGTGTAGCGGGGGCTGCGGTAGCTGGTGGTCAGTCCGCCGAGGCCGGTCATGCGCGCTCCCTCCGCTCCGGGGCGAGGGCGAATAGCGGGCCGGGACCGGCCGCGAACGGCAGCCTCGAACCGGACCCGCCGGAGGGCGCGGAGGCGGTGCCGGCGGAGGCCGGGACGGTCGCCTCGGCCTGCTGCACCGCCGTCGCCCGGAGGGCGTTCTGCTGGAGCGCGGTCGCCTGCTCGACGATGCCGGAGGGGGCGAAGGTCGGCAGCGCCTTCTGCGGGGTCGGCAGCAGCGCCTTCTTCGGGTCGATGCTGTTGTCGGCCTGGATGCCGTAGAGCGCGTTGTAGATGTTGCGGACGGCCGGTCCCGCGCCGCCGGAGCCGGTGCCGCCCTGGGAGATGGTCATCACCACGGCGTAGTCCTTGGTGTAGGTGTCGAACCAGGAGGTGGTCTGCTTGCCGACGACCTCGGCGGTACCGGTCTTGGCGTGCAGCTGGATCTTGTCCTGCGGCCAGCCCTCGAACTTCCAGGCCGCGGTGCCCTCGGTGACCACACCGGCGGTGGCGGCGTCGATGTACTGGAGGGTGCGCTGGGTGTCCGGGAGCCTGCCCTGCACCACCGGGGGGATGTTCCGGACCAGCTTGCCGGTGGGGGTGACCACGGCCTTGGCGATCTCCGGCTTGTACAGCGTGCCGCCGTTGGCCAGGGCCGAGTAGATCCGGGCCATCTGGATCGGAGTGACCAGGGTGTCGCCCTGGCCGATGGCGTAGTTGACCTCGTCACCGGCGCGCAGGGTGGCGAAGTCGGCACAGTCCTCGCGCGCGATCTGGGTCAGGTAGTCGTTCTTGCCGGAGGCCGCCTGCTGGCACCAGATATTCTTCATCTCGGCGTAGTAGGCGTCGTGCCAGGCCCGGTCCGGCACCCGGCCGGTGACCTCGGCGGGCAGGTCGATCCCGGTGACCTGGCCGAGCCCGAACTGGTGCGCGGCCTTGTAGAGCCAGTCGGCCGGGTGGGTCGGCCTCGTCCCGCCGTCCTTCATCCACTGCTGGTAGGCGATGTTGTAGAAGACGGTGTCGCAGGAGACCTCCAGCGCCTTCGACAGGTTGATCATGCCGAAGTTCTCGCCCTCGAAGTTCTTGAACTCCCGGCCGCCGATCATCATCGAGGAGGTGCAGGGGAAGGTGTCGCTGTACTTGTAGCCCGCGTTGATCGCCCCCGAGGTGGTGACCACCTTGAAGGTCGAACCGGGCGCGCTCTGACCCTGTATGGCCCGGTTCAGCAGCGGGAAGTCCGAGTTCGCGTTGGTCAGCGCGGCGTAGTCCTTCTCCGAGATGCCGCCGGTCCAGATGTTCGGGTTGTAGGTCGGCGCACTGGCCATGGCGATGACCCGCCCGGTGTGCACGTCCATCACGATCACCGCGCCGGAGTCCGCCTTGAAGTTCTCCTTGGTGACGGTGTCCCAGGTCTTCCGCAGCGTCAGCAGCGCCTGCTGGAGCTGCTGCTCGGCGATGCCCTGGATTCGGGCGTCGATGCTGGTGACGAGGTCGTCGCCGGGGGTCGCCGCGCTCTGTCCGGCGCTGCCCATCACCCGGCCCAGGTTGTCGACCTCCAGGTTGTCCACACCCGGCTGCCCGCGCAGCTGGGCGTCGTAGACGGACTCCAGGCCGGCCCGACCGACCTGGTCGGAGGCCGCGTAGGCGGACTTGCCCTCGGCGTTGGTGGTGGCGTTGATCTCGTCCTGGGTGACCGGCGAGAGGTAGCCGAGCAGCTGGGCGGCGTTGGCCTCGGCCGGACCGGGGTACTGGCGGATCGCCGTGGGATCGGCGGTGACGCCGGGGAAGTCCTCGCGGCGCTCCATGATCTGCATCGCCTGCTGGGCGGTGGCCTGCTCGGTGACCGGGATCGGCTGGTAGGGCGAGCCGTTCCAGCAGGGCTGCGGGGTGACCGCGTCGCACAGCCGGACTTTGTCGTGGACCTCGGTCGGGGTCATCCCCAGCACCTGGGCCAGCCGGCCGAGCACGGCCCTGCCGCCGTCCTGCTGCTGCAGCAGTGAGGTGCGGCTGACCGAGACCACCAGCTTGGTGGTGTTGTCCGCCATCGGCATCCCGTTGGCGTCCAGGATCTCGCCGCGCACGGCCGGGACCAGCACCGGCCGGATGTGGTTGGAGACGGCCTCCTGCGAGTACTGCTGGCCGTTGCGGATCTGCAGGAGCCAGAGCCTTCCGCCGAGGGTCGCCAGCAGGGACAGCACGATGACCTGGAGGATCAGCAGGCGTCCGGTCACCCGGCTGCTGCGCCCCCCGGTCTCCGGGGTGTGGTTCATGGTCTCGCTTCCCGCCCTGGTGGTACGGATGTTCGTAGAGGTGCGCCCGACGGCGGCACGGCTCAGTCGTCGACGCCGCCGACGCGGCGGTTCCACTCGCTCTCGTCAGTGCGCACGATCCGGCCGCCGTCGCGGCCCGCGCGCCGGCCGCCGTCACCGAAGCCGGGCACCGTGCCGAGGCCGGCCGCGCCGCTGGTGCGGTCTCCGCCGGTGCCGAAGAAGGATCCCCGGCGGTCGAGCCCGGAGCGCCCGCGGCCGGCCCGGCGCATGCCGCCGCCGAAGACCGTGCCACCCTGGCCGGCCAGGTCGTCGACCGAGCGCCGGGCCAGCGCCATCACGCCCGGCACCACGAACGGCGCCAGCAGCACGTCGTAGATCACGGCGGTGACCAGCAGTCCGGGCATCCCGACGTGCCGGGCGGCGGTGTCGCCGACCATCGCGCCCACGGCGGCGTAGAGCAGCGTCGCGGTGATCGCCGCCGAGGCGACCACCAGCAGCGGCAGCCCGACCGAACGGATCTGCCCGCCCGGCGGGCGGATCAGCCCGGCCGCGTAGCCGAGCACGCAGAGCACCAGCGCGTAGCTGCCGACCGCGTGGTCGGACGGCGGGGCCAGATCGGCCAGCAGCCCGGCGGCGAAGCCGACCAGGCAGCCGCCGACGGGTCCGTAGACCAGCGCCAGCCCTATCACCACGAGCAGCATCAGGTCCGGCACGGCGCCGGGCAGGCCCAGCCGGGCGAAGACGCTGACCTGGACGACCAGCGCCACCACGATCAGGACCGCGGAGAGCAGGATGCGGTGCAGCCACATGCCGGTCGGCCTTTCTCAGCTCTGTCGGTGAATCAGAGGTACGACGGTTCAGACGTACCCCACGGCAACGCTGCCGCGCGGCTGACACGCCGTCCGTCCGACGGACCGTCACAGTGACGCCGCGTCAGCAGCACGGCTGTCAGTGGCCGGTGGCCGGCTTCACCGGCAGCACGGCGTAGCGGGGGTCGGTCGCGGGCGGCTGGACGACCACGCCGACCAGGTCCAGCGTGGTGAAGCTGACGAAGGGCTGGACCAGCACGGTCCGGGTCAGCTGCCCCGGGGTGTTCTCGACGTGGACCACGGTGCCGACCGGCACCCCGGGCACGAACGGGCGGTCGCTCTGCGAGCCGAAGGTCACCAGCCGGTCGCCGGTCCTGACCCGCGCCTGCCCGTTCAGCAGCTCGACCCGCATCGGGCCGTTGCCCCGCCCGGTGGCGAAGCCGATCTCGCCGCTGCCCTCCATCCGGGTGCCGACGCCGAAGTCCGGGTCGCTGGCCAGCAGCACGGTCGAGGTCTCCGGGCTGACCGTGGTGATCCGGCCCACCAGCCCGTCGCCGTTGATGACGGTCATGTCGCGGCTGATGCCCTCATTGGTGCCGATGTCGATGGTGACGGTCCAGGAGAAGCCCTGGGCCGCCCCGATCGCGACGACCTGGGCGGCCTTGATGGTGTACTGGCCCGCCCCGGCCTCGCCGAGCAGCTTGGTCAGTTCGGTGGAGCGGCTCTGGACCAGGTCCGAGCTGGAGACCTGCTGCTTCAGCCGGGCGTTCTGCTGCTCCAGCGCGCGGATGCGGTCGCCGCTGGTCCCGGACTCGCGCAGCGAGCGGAACGCGTCGGCGACGGGCTGGACCGCCCCGGCGACCCCGGACTCGACCGGACCGAGGACGGAGGCGGTCGTGTCCCGGGCCCCGTTCAGGGGCGAGTGGTCACCGCCGCGGATGTCGACGGTGATCAGTGCGAACGCGACGGCGACCAGCAGGACGAGCAGGAGCCGACTTTCTCGTGTGTCCCTCACGGTCCTCGGCGGGGCCCTTCAAGAGGTGCGGAACTCCCGGGAGCTGTGGTTCCCGGAACCTGGCAGGGTACTGATGGCGTGTCAGCGGCGCGGCTGGGAGTCCAGCACCTGCTGCAGCGCCTCGAACTCCTCGACGCACTTGCCGGCGCCCAGGGCGACGGAGTCCAGCGGGTTCTCGGCGATGTGGACCGGCATGCCGGTCTCCCGGCGCAGCCGTTCGTCGAGGCCGCGCAGCAGCGCGCCGCCCCCGGTGAGCACGATGCCGCGGTCCATGACGTCCCCCGCGAGCTCCGGGGGGCACAGGTCCAGGGTCGTCTTCACCGCGTCGACGATGGAGCTGACGGGCTCCTCGATCGCCTGGCGGACCTCGGCCGCGGAGATCACCACGGTCTTCGGCAGGCCGCTGACCAGGTCGCGGCCACGGATCTCGCTGTGCTCCTCCTGGTCCCCGTCGATCGGGAAGGCGGAGCCGATGGTCATCTTGATCTGTTCGGCGGAGCGCTCACCGAGCAGCAGCGAGTACTCCTTCTTGATGTGCTGGATGACGGCGTTGTCGAGCTCGTCGCCGGCCACCCGGATGGACTGCGCGTTGACGATGCCGCCGAGCGAGATCACGGCGACCTCGGTGGTACCGCCGCCGATGTCGACCACCATGTTGCCGGTGGGCTCGTGGACCGGGAGGCCCGCGCCGATGGCGGCGGCCATCGGTTCCTCGATGATGTGCACCTGGCGCGCCCCGGCCTGCCGGGACGCCTCGATGACGGCACGTCGTTCCACCCCGGTGATACCGCTGGGCACGCAGACCACCATCCGGGGGCGGGCCAGGTAGCGACGGCGGTGGATCTTCAGGATGAAGTAGCGGAGCATCCGCTCGGTGATCTCGAAGTCGGCGATCACGCCGTCCTTGAGCGGGCGGATGGCGACGATGTTGCCGGGCGTGCGCCCGATCATCTTCTTCGCCTCGGAGCCGACGGCGAGAATGCCGCCGGTGTTGGTGTTGACAGCGACCACTGACGGTTCGTTCAGGACGATCCCGCGGCCCCTGACGTACACGAGCGTGTTGGCGGTGCCGAGGTCGACAGCCATGTCACGACCGATGAACGACATGCTGTTGTTCGCCATGGGCTTGGGGGGCCTTCCCGAGGTTCGAGGATGGGGGCGGCTGCGGGCTCGCGATGGCAGACCGTCAGCCACCGTTGCCGAGTAGCTCCATGGTAGCCATGGAGGCACACAGGGTGACCGTGGACGTATGTCCAGTATTCAGGCAGACGATCAGATTTTTCACCATTTGGATGCCTGTGTCGGCTGCCAGATTCCACGGAATCATTACTTCCGATTGCCTGACAACTCATGTGCCCCCACTCGGACAGGTGGGCGACGGCCATCCGGCCGAGCGGAACGGACGCACCGTCAGCTGCGTCCGCCCGCGATCGGCCGTCCTCGAAGGACCTCGACGGATCCTGAAAAATCCCGAAGGATCAGGCGTGGGCCGGGAAGAAGATCTTGATCTCGCGCTCGGCGGAGGCCTCGGAGTCGGAGGCGTGGATCAGGTTCTCCCGGGTGATGGTGGCGAAGTCGCCGCGGATCGTGCCGGGGCCCGCCTCCAGCGGGTTGGTCTTGCCGGCCAGCGCACGGATGCCCTCGATCACGCTCTCGCCCTCGACGATCAGCGCCACCGACGGGCCGGAGGACATGAACTCCAGCAGCGGCTCGTAGAAGGGCTTGCCGAGGTGCTCGGCGTAGTGCTGCTCCAGCGTCGCCGCGTCCAGCGTGCGCAGTTCCATGGCGGCCAGGGTCCAGCCCGCCTTGCGTTCGATCCGGGAGACGATCTCGCCGACCAGGCCGCGCCGGACGGCGTCGGGCTTCAGGAGGACGAGGCTGCGCTGCGACATGGGGCGCTCCGAGGTTCGGGTGGCGACAGTGCTGTTCAGGTGGCGACAGCGCTGTGATGATCGGTGCCGAGCCTACCCGGAGCGAATACCGGGACGTCAGCCGGTCAGCCGTACGGCCGGAGGCCCCCGTCAAGGCTCCGGCACAAAAGTCGGGTGAGAAGTCCGGCCGGGCACCGCGCCGACGGCGACCCCGGCCGGACGTCCGCTCAGACCGCGGCGGCCCGGGCCGCCTTGATCACGTCGATCTTCCGCCCGTAGTGCACCGAGGCCCACCACAGCGCGGCGAAGATCACTCCCAGCGCGTACATCATCCCGACCACCGCACCGCTGGCGATCAGCGCGACCTGGAGCACCCACCCGACAGCCACCGCGCCCGGACGGGTGATCATCCCGCAGAGCAGCACGCAGAGCGCCATCGCTGCCCCGCACACCGCCCAGAGGGTGCCGTGCGAGACGGAGGAGAGGTGCATCGCCACCAGGGCGGCGAAGCCCACCACCATTGCCTCGGCGATCAGGGTGGAGGAGCAGAGGGTACGCACAGCAGGGGCCTCTCGGGCGGGTCATACGGGAATGCGGGAATGAACGGGTGTGAGCCTCAGCGCGGCCCGAGCAGGATACGGGCCTCGCCGACGGTGATGATGGACCCGGTGATGAGCACGCCCGAGCCGCCGAGCTCGCCCACCTCCTCGGCCAGGGTGACCGCCGCCTCGATGGCGTCGTCCAGCCGGGGCTCGACCTGCACCCGGTCCGCGCCGAAGATCTCGACGGCGGTCTCGGCCAGGGCGTCCACCGAGGTGGCGCGCTGGGTCGAGTTCTGCGTGATGACCACCTCGGTCAGGACCGGCTCCAGGGCCTCCAGCAGTCCCGCCGAATCCTTGTCGCCACTGGTGCTGATGACGCCGATCAACCGGGTGAAGCCGAAGGACTCCCCGATCGCCTCGGCGGTGACCCGCGCCCCGGCCGGGTTGTGCGCGGCGTCCAGCACGATGGTGGGGCTGCGCCGGATCACTTCGAGCCGACCGGGCGAGCTGACGCCGGAGAAGGCGGCGCGGACCTTGTCGATGTCCAGCGGCTCCTCGCGGGCGATGCCGACACCGAAGAAGCCCTCGACCGCGGCCAGCGCCAGCGAGGCGTTCTGCGCCTGGTGGGCACCGTGCAGCGGGATGAAGATGTCGCTGTACTCGTGGCCGGAGATCCCGCGCAGCGTCAGCATCTGTCCGCCGAGCGCGACGTCGCGGTGCAC
The DNA here is from genome assembly GCA_963743515.1 of uncultured Actinomycetota bacterium. GTDB lineage: Bacteria > Actinomycetota > Actinomycetes > Streptomycetales > Streptomycetaceae > Streptacidiphilus. The sequence goes on along the minus strand of CAVUQN010000010.1, from coordinate 26,785 downwards.
CACGCCGAACTCCAGGCCCTCCCGGGCCACCACCGCGTCGATCTCGACCGCGCGGCGCAGGATCACCTCGGTGGCGTCCAGCGGCTGGTGGGCCACGACCGCCAGGCCGCCCTTCTTGATGATCCCGGACTTCTCCCCGGCAATCTTGCCGGTGGTGTCGCCCAACCAGCCGACGTGGTCCAGCGAGATCGGCGTGATCACCGAGACCGCACCGTCGATGATGTTGGTGGCGTCCCAGGTCCCGCCGACGCCGACCTCGACCACGGCCACGTCGACCGGGGCGTCGGCGAAGGCCGCGTAGGCCATCCCGGTGGCGATCTCGAAGAAGGACATCGGGAACGGCTGGGCGGCGTCGACCATGTCGACGTAGGGCTCGATGTCGCGCCAGGTCTCGACGAAGAGCTCCGGGCTGATCGGCTCCCCGTCCAGGCTGATCCGCTCCGTGATCGACTCCACGTGCGGGCTGGTGTAGCGGCCGGTGCGGAGCTCGAAATGGCGCAGCAGCTGCTCGATCATGCGAGCGGTACTGGTCTTGCCATTGGTTCCGGTGATGTGGATCGCCGGGTAGGACCGCTGGGGCTGGCCCAGGATGTCCATCAGCGCGGCGATCCGGTCCAGGCTCGGTTCGAGCCTGGTCTCGGGCCAGCGCGCGAGCAGCTCTGCCGTCACCTCCTGCAGCTCGGCTGCGGGATCGGAGGGGTCGGCGGGCTGCTGGCTGCTAAGGGGGGCGTCGCTCACGCGCACAGTCTACGGTCGCGCGGCCCCCCGAACCGAGGGTGGTGGTGCTGCTCAGTGGTGCTGGTGCGAGCCGACGTAGAAGAGCAGCATGATGAAGCCGGCGAAGACATGGAAGCCGATCACGTAGATGGCCGCGCGGATCCAGACGCCCTTGTTGGCCCGCCGTCCGCCGCCCTCGCTGCCGTCGTCGGGGACCTCTCCCGCGCGGCTGCCGCTCCCGGCATCGCTCTCGCTCATCTGTTCCCGCCTCCGCTGTCGACAGCCATCGTCCCATCCGCACGGACCGCGCCCAAATTCCATGGGCCGGGTCAGGGCCCGCGTCGGGGCCGCGCCGGACCTCGGCGCGCAGATCACCGGAACCGGTTGAATTCTGGTCGTATGACTTCCTCCCACTCCGTCCGGGAGCGATCGGCGAACAGCCTCGCCGGACGCGTCGCCGTCGTCCTCGGCACCCGACCCGAGCTGGTCCGGCTCGCCCCGGTACTGCACGAGCTCGGGGCGCGGGGCGGTCTCGTCCACACCGGGCAGCACTGGGACGAGGGAATGTCGGGGCAGTTCGTCGACGAGCTCGGACTGCACACCGCCGTCCGGCTGGAGGGCATCGGCGGCCGGACCCGGGCAGGCCAGATCGCGCACGCGCTCGAACAGCTGGACCGGCTCTTCGCCGAGGCACGGCCGAGCGTCGTGATCGTGCAGGGCGGCACCAACGCGACCCTGGCCGGGGCACTGGCCGCGAACGCCCGGAGCATCCCGCTGATCCATGTCGAGGCCGGGCTGCGCAGCCACGACCGGGCCATGCCGGAGGAGCACAACCGGGTGATGGTCGACCACCTGGCCGACATCCTCTGCGCCGCCACCGAGGAGAACCGGGAGAACCTGGTCCGCGAGGGCGTGCAGCCCGGACGGATCGCCCTCACCGGCAACACCGTGGTGGAGGTGGTGCTCAAGGCGCTCCCGGAGGCGGACGCGCGCCGCGCGCTGCTGGGCCGGTACGGGCTGACCCCCGGCGGCTATCTGCTGGCGACCCTGCACCGCCCGGAGAACACCGACGTGCCCGAGCCGCTGCGGGCGGTGCTCACCGAACTGGGGGCGCTCGCCGAGTCCGGCACGCCGGTGCTGTTCCCGATGCACCCGCGCACCGCCGCCGCGGTCGAGCGGCACGGGCTGCAGCGGCTGGCGGCACCGCTGCGGGTGGTCCAGCCGGTCGGCTACGCCGAGTTCCTGGGCCTGGCCCGGCACGCGGCGCTGCTGGTCTCCGACTCCGGCGGGGTGCAGGAGGAGTGCACGGTGCTCAAGCGGCCGCTGCTGGTGGTCCGCCGCTCCACCGAACGGCCGGAGGCGGTGGCGGCCGGGTTCGCCGCGCTGGTGCGGCCGGGGCCGGAGGTCGGCGTGCTGGCCCGCGCCTGGCTGGCCGATCTGCCCGAGCGGCTCTCCCGACTGGCGGCGACCCCCAGCCCCTACGGCGACGGCCGCGCCTCGGTCCGGATCACCGAGCTCAGCGCCTCGCTCGCGCCGGTCTGACCCCGCTCCCCGCTCGACGCGGAAGCGCCTCGACGCGGAAGCGCCTCGACCCCGCCCGCACCGGGTGCGGACGGGGTCGAGGGCGTCCTCGCTGCGGCTCAGCTCGTCGGCAGCGCCGCCAGCTGGGCGGTGAGCCGGGCGATGTCGGCCCCGGCCTTGGCCTCACGGTCCTTGATCTTCTCGACCGCCGCCGGGGCGGCCTTGGCCAGGAAGGCATCGTTGGCGAGCTTGGCCTGCGACTGCGCCAGCTCCTTCTCCGCCGTCGCCAGGTCCTTGGCCAGCCGCTTGCGCTCCGCGCCGACGTCGATGGTGCCGGAGAGGTCCAGCTCCACCGTCGCGCCGGCCACCGGCAGGGTGGCGGTGGCGTGGAAGTCCTCGCCGGCCGGCTGCAGCTTGGCGACCGAGCGCAGCGCCGCCTCCATCACCGCCAGCGGCGTACCGGTCAGGTCGAGCCGGGCCGGGACCTTCTGGCCCGACTTGAGGCCCTGCTCGACGCCGAACCGGCGGATCTCGGTGACCACCTGCTGGAGCGTGGCGATCTCCTGCTCGGCCGCCTGGTCCCGGCGGGCGGCGTCGGCGGTCGGCCAGTCGGCGACGACGACCGACTCGCGGCCGGTCAGCGTCGTCCACAGGGCGTCGGTGACGAAGGGGATCACCGGGTGCAGCAGCCGAAGGGTGACCTCCAGCACCTCGCCCAGCACCCGGCGGGTGCGGTCGGCGCCCGGGCCGCCGGCGATCAGCGTCGGCTTGGACAGCTCGACGTACCAGTCGAAGACCTCGTCCCAGGCGAAGTGGTAGAGGACGTCGCAGAGCTTGGCGAACTGGTAGTCGTCGTAGAAGGCGTCGGCCTCGGCGACCACGGTGTTGAGCCGGGAGAGGATCCAGCGGTCGATGGCCGAGAGCTCCTCGGCGGCCGGCAGCGGGCCCTCCAGCGTCGCACCGTTCATCAGCGCGAACCGGGTGGCGTTCCAGACCTTGTTGCAGAAGTTCCGGGAGGCCTTGACCCAGTCCTCGCCGATCGGCACGTCCGCGCCCGGGTTGGCGCCGTTGGCCAGGGTGAAGCGGACCGCGTCGGCGCCGAACTCGTTCATCCAGTCGAGCGGGTCGACCGCGGTGCCCGAGGACTTCGACATCTTCTTGCCGAACTGGTCGCGGACGAGGCCGGTGAAGGCGACGGTGTGGAACGGCGCCTGACCGTCCATCGCGTAGAGGCCGAACATCATCATCCGGGCCACCCAGAAGAAGATGATGTCGTGCGCCGTCAGCAGCACATCGGTCGGGAAGAACTTCTCCAGGTCCGGCGTCTGCTCCGGCCAGCCGAGGGTGGAGAAGGGCCACAGGCCGCTGGAGAACCAGGTGTCCAGCACGTCCGGGTCCTGGTACCAGCCCTCGCCGGTCGGCGGCTGCTCGTCCGGTCCGACGCAGACGACCTCGCCGGCCGGGCCGTACCAGACCGGGATCCGGTGGCCCCACCAGAGCTGGCGCGAGATGCACCAGTCGTGCATGTTGTCGACCCAGTCGAAGTAGCGCTTCTCCATCTCCTTCGGGTGGATCTTCACCCGGCCGTCGCGGACCGCCGCGCCGGCCTCGGCCGCCAGCGGCTCGACCTTGACCCACCACTGCAGCGACAGCCGGGGCTCGACCACGGTGTGGCAGCGCGAGCAGTGGCCGACGGCGTGCATGTAGGGGCGCTTCTCGGCGACGATGCGCCCCTGCTCGCGCAGCGCGCCGACCACGGCCGAGCGGGCCTCCAGCCGGTCCAGGCCGAGGAAGGGGCCGTGCACGGTGATCACGCCGTGCTCGTCCATCACGGTCAGGTTCGGCAGGTCGTGCCGCTGGCCGATGGCGAAGTCGTTGGGGTCGTGCGCCGGCGTCACCTTGACCGCGCCGGTGCCGAACTCCGGGTCGACGTGCTCGTCGGCGACGACCGGGATCCGACGGTCCGTCAGCGGCAGCGCGATGGTCCGGCCGACCAGGTGGGCGTAGCGGGCGTCGTCCGGGTGGACGGCCACGGCGGTGTCGCCGAGCAGGGTCTCGGCCCGGGTGGTGGCGACGACGATCGAGTCCTCGCCGTCCCCGTAGCGGATGGAGACCAGCTCGCCGGGGCTGTCCTCGTGCTCGACCTCGATGTCCGAGAGCGCGGTGAGGCAGCGCGGGCACCAGTTGATGATGCGTTCGGCGCGGTAGATCAGGCCGTCGTCGAAGAGCTTCTTGAAGATGGTCTGGACGGCCTGGGACAGGCCCTCGTCCATGGTGAAGCGCTCACGGGACCAGTCGACGCCGTCGCCGAGCCGGCGCATCTGGCCGAGGATCCGGCCGCCGTACTGCTCCTTCCACTCCCAGACCTTCTCGACGAAGGCCTCGCGGCCGATGTCGTGGCGGGACAGGCCCTCCTGCGCCAGCTGCTGCTCCACCTTGTTCTGGGTGGCGATGCCGGCGTGGTCCATGCCGGGCAGCCAGAGCGCCTCGTAGCCCTGCATCCGCTTGCGCCGGGTGAGGGCGTCCATCAGCGTGTGCTGGAAGGCGTGCCCGAGGTGGAGCACCCCGGTGACGTTCGGCGGCGGGATGACGATGGTGTACGGGGGCTTCTCGCTCTTCGCGTCGGCGGTGAAGTAGCCGGCCTCTACCCAGCGCTCGTACAGCGGGCCCTCTACCTCCGCCGGGGCGTACTGGGTGGGGAGGGTCTCGGCTGCGCTGTGGTCCCCGTGGATGTCGGGGCGCTGGTTGGTGTCGGTCACGACGCACAGTTTACGAGGCCGCGGGCGTGGTCACGAACGCCTTTCCGGCGGGCCGCCGGAGCCGTCCCGGAAGGAGTGACGGCGGACGCCCGGCGGCCAACTGCGTGGACACCGGCATATGAGTGCTGATCTGATGTTCGACTATGTCGATGTATCCGCCGCCTCCGCAGGGGGACCCGAACCAGGGCCCCTACGCCGGCGACCCTGGCTACGGCCAGCCCGCTCCCGCCGCCTATCCGCCGCCACCCGCCCAGCAGCCCCTCGGCCAGGGCCAGGTCCCGCCGCAGCCGGGCCCCTACGGCGCCCCGTACCAGGGTGCGCCCTACCAGGACGCGCCGTACCAGCAGGGCCAGCAGCAGCCGTACCAGGGGGCGCCCTACCCCAACGCCCCGTACCAGGGCCAGGGCGGCTACCCGGACCCCAACACCGGCTACGTCGACCCCAACGCCCCCTGGGGCTACCTTCAGCCGCCGCCCCCGAAGAGCCGCAAGGGCCTGAAGATCGGCATCGGCATCGGCGCCGCGTTCATCCTGGTCGTGGGCGGCACCATCGCCTACTTCGTGGTCAGCGAGGCCGCCACCGTCGGCACGTACAAGCTGGTGCCGCCGGCCACCTTCCAGGGCTACAACCGGGACGACAACAGCCAGGTCGCCCAGGCCATGGAGAAGGGCGCCGCGAAGGTGCCCGCCGCGCTGACGCCGGTCGTCACGGTCTACGACTCCGGGCCGACCCAGCCCGAGTTCGCCTTCGTCGGCGCCTACGGGGAGCTGCCCGGGGCCTCGCTGGAGCTCAGCCAGTTCTGGGCCGGTGCGACCGCGAACAACTCGGCCACGGTGCAGGACAAGACCGACGAGTCGGCCGGCCCGCTGGGCGGCGCGATGCAGTGCGCCTACCTGGTCAACACCGCCGACGCCACCAAGATCCCGGTCTGCGTCTGGGCCGACAACAGCACCTATGCGGCCGTCATGAACGCCAGCACGGCCGACTCGGCGTCCGGCACCCCGACGACCCTCGACTCGATGGCCGCCAGCACCCTGGCCCTGCGCGCCGTCACCGAGGTCAAGAAGTAGCCCGCGTCGCGCCTCCCGCCACCACCTGGGCTTACTCTGATCAACTGTCAGCCGACAGCCAGCGGGTACCACAGGAGGAGTCCAGGTGAGCGAGGACCGGAACGTCGCCAGGCGAGCGCGGATCGAGGAGCTGCGCGCCGCCGAGAAGGCCAGGGCCAAGCGGCGCAGGAACACCGCGATCGGGGCCGGGGTACTGGTCGCGGCCCTCATTGCCGGCGGCATCACCTGGGCCGTGGTCGGCAACAAGAAGAGCAGCACCAGCACCACCGCTGCGTCGAAGGGCTTCTGCGGAAACATCACCCCCGGCTCGCCCAACAACAAGCAGTGGTCCAGCGCGCCGGCGATGACCACCGACACCGCCGCCGCGTACACGGCCACGCTGCAGACCTCCTGCGGCGACATCACCATCGCCCTGGACGCCAAGGACGCGCCGAAGACCGTCAACAGCTTCGTCTTCCTGGCCGGTCAGCACTACTTCGACCACACCCACTGCCATCGGCTGACCACCTCCGGCCTGTATGTGCTGCAGTGCGGCGACCCCACCGGAACCGGCACCGGCGGCCCCGGCTACCAGATCCCGGACGAGTACCTGAACGACCCGGCGATCAAGGGCGGCACCTACCCGGCCGGGACGGTGGCGATGGCCAACTCCGGCCCCAACACCAACGGCTCGCAGTTCTTCCTGGTCTACCAGGACAGCCCGCTGCCGGCCTCCTACACCCCGTTCGGGAAGATCACCGGCGGGCTCGACGTGGTCCAGCACGTAGCCAAGGACGGCGTCAACGGCGGCGGCACCGACGGCGCGCCGAACGACACCGTATACATCAACTCGGTCCCGGTCACCAAGAGCTGACCGGTCGACAGCGCGTAGCGGCCCAGCGCGAAGGCCCCGTCCCGATTGCTCGGGGCGGGGCCTTACGGCGTTCGGCGTGCCGCGACTACGCGGACTTCTCCCGGCGCTCGCGCTGGGCGCGCAGGTCACGCGGGACCAGCGTCGGGTTGACGTGCTCCAGCACGACGTCCTCGGTGACCACCACCCGGGCGACGTCCTTGCGCGAGGGCACCTCGTACATCACGGACATCAGCACCTCCTCCATGATGGCGCGCAGCCCGCGCGCACCCGTGGAGCGCTTGATGGCCTGGTCGGCGATGGCGTCGAGCGCGGTGTCGGTGAACTCCAGCTCCACCCCGTCCAGCTCGAACAGTCGGCGGTACTGCTTGACCAGCGCGTTCTTCGGCTCGGTGAGGATCTGCAGCAGCGCGTCGCGGTCCAGGTTGTGGACGCTGGTGATCACCGGGAGCCGGCCGATGAACTCCGGGATCATCCCGAACTTCACCAGGTCCTCCGGCATGACCGCGCGGAACTGGTCGCTGGACTCGGTCTCGTGCTTGCTGCGAATGGTCGCGCCGAAACCGATGCCCTTCTTGCCGGCCCGGGACTCGATGATCCGCTCCAGGCCCGAGAACGCCCCGCCGACGATGAAGAGCACGTTGGTGGTGTCGATCTGGATGAACTCCTGGTGCGGGTGCTTCCGCCCGCCCTGCGGCGGCACCGAGGCCGTCGTGCCCTCCAGGATCTTCAGCAGCGCCTGCTGGACGCCCTCGCCGGAGACATCGCGGGTGATCGACGGGTTCTCGCTCTTACGGGCGACCTTGTCGATCTCGTCGATGTAGATGATCCCGGTCTCGGCCTTCTTGACGTCGTAGTCCGCCGCCTGGATCAGCTTGAGCAGGATGTTCTCGACGTCCTCGCCGACATAGCCGGCCTCCGTCAGCGCCGTGGCGTCCGCGATGGCGAACGGCACGTTCAGCATCCGGGCCAGCGTCTGCGCCAGCAGGGTCTTGCCGGAGCCGGTCGGACCGAGCAGCAGGATGTTGGACTTCGCCAACTCGATGCCCTCGTCGCGGCCGTGCTTGCCGGTCTCGCCTGCCTGGACCCGCTTGTAGTGGTTGTAGACGGCCACCGAGAGGGACTTCTTCGCGGCCTCCTGACCCACCACGTAGCCGTCCAGGAACTCGTAGATCTCCCGGGGCTTGGGCAGCTCTTCGAACCGCACCTCCGAGGTCTCCGCGAGCTCCTCTTCGATGATCTCGTTGCACAGGTCGATGCACTCGTCGCAGATGTACACGCCGGGCCCGGCAATGAGCTTCTTCACCTGCTTCTGGCTCTTCCCGCAGAACGAGCACTTGAGCAGGTCGCCACCGTCACCGATGCGTGCCACGAGGTGCTTCCCCTTCGCCAACGGCTCCGCAGGGGCAGGAGCCTGGTGCTTGGTTTCCGACGGTACTCCGTCAGGACCCCCGATCCGCCGACTTCGGCGGGCTTCCCTCTTCCGCCCTGGGCGAATTCATCGCTCGGACAGCCGGGAGAGGCTGCAGGGAGGTCGTTGAGGAAGAGTACAGAGTCCTGGGGACTCACCGACACGCGGCCCGGTCCCGAACCCCGAAGGATCATCCAGGAATCACGGGTGCGGGACGGTCGATGCACAGTCGGTACCACCGATGGTGCCAGGCCGAGGCCCCCGCTCCAAGAGCCGGGGGCCAACAGCCTGGGTGGTACTCGTCTCAGCGGACCGGGCAGTGCGGCCCGCCGGGATCGGACCCGCAGCACGAAGCCGCAGGTCAGTCCTCCAGCGAGCCCTTGCGGGCGGAGGTGATCTGGTCGATCAGGCCGTACTCCAGCGCCTCGGCGGCGGTGAGGATCTTGTCGCGCTCGATGTCCTCGCTGACCTGCTCCCGGCTCTGGTTGGAGTGGTTCGACAGCATCTCCTCCAGCTGCTCGCGCATCCGCTGGATCTCCTTGGCCTGGATCTCCAGGTCCGACACCTGGCCGCGGCCGGTCTCGGTGTACGGCTGGTGGATCAGGATCCGGGCGTTCGGCAGCGCCATCCGCTTGCCGGGGGCGCCGGCCGCGAGCAGCACCGCGGCGGCGGAGGCCGCCTGGCCCATGCAGACGGTCGCCACGTCGGGGCGGACGAACTGCATGGTGTCGTAGATGGCGGTCAGCGCCGTGAAGGAGCCGCCGGGCGAGTTGATGTACATGGAGATGTCCCGGTCCGGGTCCATCGACTCCAGGCAGATCAGCTGCGCCATGATGTCGTTCGCGGAGACGTCGTCGACCTGGGAGCCCAGGAAGATGATGCGCTCCTCGAAGAGCTTGGAGTACGGGTTGTACGTGCGGACGCCCTGCGAGGTCCGCTCGGTGAACTCAGGGACGATGTAGCGGCCCTCGGCACGCATGTCCTCGACGCGCGCACGGGCGCTGGACAGGCTGGGGATGTTCATGTGGTTCGGCCTCCGGAAGCGAACGGGCTGTGGACGTTGACGAGGGGGTGGCTCACGCCGCGCCCGTGCCGCCGCCACCGGGGACGTCGGCGGCGCTGTGCATGATGGCGTCGATGAGGCCGTACTCCTGGGCCTCGACGGGGGTGAACCAGCGGTCGCGGTCGGAGTCCTTGATGATCTGCTCGGTGGTCTGGCCGCTGTGGTGCGCGATCAGTTCCGACATCCGGTGCTTGAGCCGGATCAACTGCTCGGCCTGGATCCGGATGTCGGTCGCCGAGCCGCCGAGGCCGGCCGACGGCTGGTGCATCAGGATCTCGGCGTTCGGGAGCGCGAAGCGCTTGCCGGGGGCGCCGGCGGTGAGCAGGAACTGCCCCATCGAGGCGGCCATGCCCATGGCGATGGTGATCACGTCGTTCTTGATGTACTGCATGGTGTCGTAGATCGCCATGCCGGCCGTGACCGAGCCACCGGGGGAGTTGATGTACAGGTAGATGTCGCGGTCGGGGTCGGCCGCCAGCAGCAGCAGCTGCGCCGTGATCTTGTTGGCGATCTCGTCGTCGACCTGCTGGCCGAGGAAGATGATGCGCTCGTTGAGCAGACGGTTGTAGACCTGGTCACCCAGACCGCCACCGCCGATGTCGCCGGCAGCACGCGGAACCGTCGCCCCCGAGATCGGGAACTGGCCGGGCATCTGGAACTGGGGAGTCGTCACGTATCCACCCGCTCGTTGTCTTCGGACGGCTGGTCTTCCGCCGCCACAAGGTCTCTTACGAAGGTTCGGTCGAAGGTCGGTTCCGGTGGCCGCACTGGCGCTCTGGCCAGTGGTGGACCGACAGTCACCCTGCCCCTCGTACCAAGGACCCTAACGCGCAGGCGGGGCCTGGCCATCCCTCACACTGAACTGTTCGCTGTGAGCGCAGGGTCACCAAGGCCCCCAGGAGGCAGGCCGAAGGGCCCGGACGCGGGGTGCGTCCGGGCCCTTCGGCGGTGCCCAAATCCCTGCGGGCGGCAGGGGTCCGGCTGGATCAGGCCTCGGTGGCCTCGTCCTTGGCGGCCTCGTCCGTGGCGACCTCGCCGCCGACGACCTCGGTGACGACCTCGGCCGCGGCCTCGGTCTCCTCCTCGTCGTCCTCGAAGTCGACGACGTTGCCCTCGGTGTCGACGACCTTGGCGGCCTCGACGACCACGGCCAGCGCCTTTCCGCGGACGACCTCACCGACGAGCAGCGGCACCTGGCCACCCTCGACGACCTGCTGGGCGAACTGGTCCGGCGTCATGCCGGAACCGGCGGCGCGGCGCAGCAGGTGCTCGGTGAGCTCCTCCTGGTTCACCGCGAGCTCCTCCTTGGCCGCGATGGCGTCCAGGACGAACTGGGTCTTGATGCCCTTCTGGGCCTGCTCGACCAGCTCGGCCTGGAACTCCTCGGCGGTCTTCTCCTGGAGCTTGAGGTAGCCCTCGATGTCCAGGCCCATCTGCGGGAGCTGGTGGTGCTCCAGGTTGTGCTTGCGGGTCTCGACCTCGTCCGCGAGCAGCTTCTCCGGGTAGGGCATCTCGACGAGCTCCATCAGCTTGTCGAGGACCCGCTCCTGGGCCTGGGTGGCCTGGTCGAACTCCTTCATCCGGACGAGCCGCTGGCGGGAGTCGGCCTTCAGCTCCTCCAGGGTGTCGAACTCGCTGGCGAGCTGGGCGAACTCGTCGTCCAGGGCCGGGAGTTCCTTCTCCTGGACGGTGGTCACGGTGACGGTGACCTCGGAGTCCTTGCCCTCGGCGCTGCCGCCCTTGAGCTCGGTGGTGAAGGTCGCGGTGCCGCCGGCCTCCAGGCCGATGACGGCCTCGTCGATGCCGTCGAGCAGTCGGCCGGAGCCGATCTCGTAGGTGACGCCGGTGGCGGTGCCGTCGTCCGGAACCTCACCGTCGACCTTGGCGACCAGGTCGACGACGACGATGTCGCCCTCGGCCGCGGCGCGCTCGACGGTGTTCACCGAGGCGAAGCGGTCGCGGAGCTGCTTCAGCGTCTCCTCGACGTCCTCGTCGGTCACCTTGATCGGGTCGACCTCGACCTCGATGCCGGTGAAGTCGGGCAGGGTGATCTCCGGACGGATGTCCACCTCGGCGGTGAACTTCAGGTCTCCGCCATCGGCGATGCGCTCGACGCCCTCGAGGCCGTCGATGTCGGGCTGGCCCAGCACGTCGACCTTGTTCTCGTCGACGGCCTGGGTGTAGAAGCGCGGCAGCGCGTCGTTGACGGCCTCCTCCAGCACCGCGGCACGGCCGAAGCGCTGGTCGATGACGCGAGCCGGGATCTTGCCCTTACGGAAGCCCGGAACCGTGACCTGCTGGTTGATCTTCTTGTACGCCGCGTCGAGGCTGGGCTTGAGCTCCTCGAAGGGCACCTCGACGGTGAGTCGAACCCGGGTCGGGTTCAGAGTCTCCACGGCGCTCTTCACGGTTGGGTCTCCTTGGGGGCTTTGCGGTCGGGGTGTCCGCCGCGCGCTGCAGGGCAGTGCACGGCGAGACGGGTGATAAGTCAGAGGCGACATCGCCCGCCGGGGTGGGGTGGACGGTGAGCTCGCTCCTCGCCCTCGTGACGGCCGTGGGCGCGCCGTCCCTGCGGTCGGGCACCGTGCCGGTGGGCACCGTGCTCCTTCCGATGGACATGCCACGTATACAGCCGCCAGCAATCCATCCTACCGGTACCACAATCTGCGTCTGCCCCAGCAAGCCGGGTCTAGCCCCCGGCAGCCGTCGGCAGGCCCTCGGACGGCGCTCCGGGGAGCTCCGGCGACGCGCTCGCCCCGGCGGCGCCGGAGGCCTCCGACTGCCCTCCGGCCATGGTCGGAGCGGCATCCCGGTCGGAGATCAGCAGGGCGGTCAGAGCCGCCAGCAGGGCCAGCCCCGAGGCCACCAGAAAGGCTGCGTGATAGGCCGTCAAGTTCGCGCTCGGCGTACCGTGGGCGTGCCCGGTGGAGGTACCGACGGTCGCCAGGACGGTCCCGAGCAGCGCCACCCCGAGCGCCGAGCCGAGCCGGTTCTGGGCGTTGAAGAGGGTGGAGGCGCGCCCGGTCGCGCTCGCCGAGACGGTGGCGAAGGCGGCGGTCTGGGCCGGCATGAAGACGTGCGCCATGCCGAAGCCGGTCCCGAACATCAGCGCCCGGGCCACCCAGGCACTGGTCTCGGGCGTGAGCAGGGACATCAGCGCGAGGGTCACGGCGACCAGGCCGGAGCCGGCCGCGATCAGCCGGCTGGGGCCGATCCGCGGGTACAGCCGACTGGCGATCTGCGAAGCGATCATCACCCCGATGGCCTCGGGGAAGGTGTTCAGGCCGGTCCGGAAGGCGCTGGCGCCGACGGCGTTCTGGTAGAAGAGCGGGAAGACGTAGAGCATCCCCAGGAAGGCCGCGCCGGAGGCCAGGCTGACCAGGTTGGTGGTGCGGAACAGCCGGTCCTTGAACAGCCGCAGGTCGAGCATGGGCTCGCCGGCGCGCAGCTCCACCACGACCAGCGCGACCACCGCCGCTGCGCCGACCGCGATCGCGGCCAGGATCCGGGGCGTGGCCCAGCCCTGGTCCGCGCCCTCGGCCAGGGCGTACATCACCAGGCCGAAGCCGACCGCGGCCAGCAGGAACCCGGCCAGGTCGAACCGCCCGGCCCGCTCGGTGCGGAAGTCCGGCAGGCAGCGCAGCCCGAAGGCGAGGGCGGCGATGCCGATCGGGACGTTGACGATGAAGACCCAGTGCCAGCTGAGGGCGTCCACCAGCCAGCCGCCGAGCACCGGCCCGAGCGCGGGCGCGACTGCCGTCGGCACCATCAGCACCCGGGTCGCCCGCATCCGCTCCTCCTGCGGGAAGGCCCGGAACAGCATGGTCATCCCGACCGGCGTCAGCATCCCGCCGCCGGCCCCCTGCGCGATCCGGTAGAGACTGAGCTGGTCCAGGCTCTGCGCGGTGCCGCAGAGCAGCGAGGCGAGGGTGAACAGCGCGAGCGCGGACAGGAACACCCGCCGGGTGCCGAACCGGTCCCCCATCCATCCCGACAACGGCACGAAGACGGCGAGACTGACCAGGTAGCCGACGTTGACCACCCCGACGGACGCGGCGTCGACCGAGAACTGCCGCCCGATCGCGGGCAGGGCGACGTTGACGATGGTGGTGTCCATGATCGACATGAACAGCGAGGCGACGAAGACGACCGCGACGGCGGCCTTGGGGTCGAGCCGTGAGCGCGTGGGCATGACGGTGGCTGCCCGCCTTCCGGTCGGGGTGGGTGGTGGGTGTTGAGTAGTGGCTTCGGTCCGGGTGCTCGGATGCCCCGGCGTGTTCGGATGCCTCCGCACAACAATGTCTGAGCGCTCATATATTCCGCACCCGGTTCGGTGCGATGTTGCTGGCGGGTTGGTGGACCGACACGACAAAGGCCCCACCGCACCCGGCAGGGCCTGTCACCTGAACACTGCTGCTTGAACACCGCTACTGCTGCTGTCGGGGTGACCGGATTCGAACCGACGACCTTCCGCTCCCAAAGCGGACGCGCTACCAAACTGCGCCACACCCCGTCTGGACGAGACGTAGCGTACATGCTCGCCCCCCAGCGCCCACCAGCTTTTTCCCCGCGCCCCCGACACACCACCCCTGCGCCCCACGCCACACCCGATACCGGTGTGCGATCGCCCGACCGCGTCCGCTAGGCTGATCCCCGAACGCGCAGCGATGCGCGCTCTGCGGGCGTAGCTCAATGGTAGAGCCCTAGTCTTCCAAACTAGCTACGCGGGTTCGATTCCCGTCGCCCGCTCCGAACGGGCTCGGCCCCAGGTCAGCGATGGTTTCGCTGGGCTGGGGCCGATCTTCGTTTACGGAGCTACTCCCCCGGCGTGCCCGTCCCGTGCCCGTTCCGGCCGCAGCCCCGCTTCATGCCCTCCGTACTTCCAGTACTCCCAGCTCGTTCGCCAGAGCCCGGAGCTGATCAGATGGCGGCTGCCTCATGGTCAGCAGGTCGGCAACGAGCTGCCTTACTCGCGGGACCGCCCGCGCCATCTCAGGGGAGAGCTGACGCGCGTTCATGAGCGCCGTGACGGCGTCATCCACCTGCCTGCGCTGCGCATAGGCCCTCGCCACGTCGATGTGATAGCGCGTCTGACGCTCGGTCGAGAGCCCGGAGGGATCGACGGACACCGCCGCTCGCAGCGCAATCCCGGCATCACCCAGGTCGACGGCAACCGCCACTTCGTGCAGCGCCACGTTGATCGGGCCGAACTCGGTGTTGTAGTCGTTGCGCCCCTCGCCGACCTGTTCGCCCATTGCGCGCGCTTCGCGCAGGTACGCGTATGCGGCTTCGGCCTGGTTCAGGCGCGCAGCGGCCAGCGCGCGCTGAAGAGTCAGCGCACCGCGCATCGCCACCGCCTCCACCTGCCCCGACTCCGCCAGTGGACCCAGCGCGTCAGCCGCACTACCGGAAGCCTGCGCGGCCTGCGCGAAGTGCCGGGCACCGAGGAAGACAATGGACAGCCGGAACTCGCCGGCCGCCATCAGCAGCGGATCATTGGCGCGCTCCGCGGCGACCACCGCGCGATCGATGGCGATCCAGGCCGCCTCGGGCTCCCCCACGTTGGACAGCGACGCGCTGCACGCGTGATACATCGCGGCCAGCAGCCGGAACAACTCGTCGCGTTCGCCATTGGTGGCCGCGCGCGTCGCCAGCTCCAGGGCGGGAACCAACCGCTCCAGGAGTTCGGAGAGATCGGCGTAGGCCCCGGCATGCGTCAGCGTCCAGGCCCGCTCGACCTCGGCGCGCAAGGCAGGCACATCCGGGACCTCGTGCGGACCCAGGAATGCCTTGAGGGAGTGCGCCGCGCTCAGCACGAGCCGCAGCCGGCTCGCCCCGGGCACCTCCCCCTCGGCCACCGAAGCCACGAGGGGCGCATCGGCCGCCAATTCGCCGATCGGCACTTCCAGGACTTCGGCGACCTTCTCCAGCACCGTCATGCGGTCGACCCGGCGCACTCCGCGCTCAACCTGGGACACCCACGCTTCGGAGCGGCTCAGCAGGCCGGCGAACTCCTTCTGCGACAGGCCACGGCGCTTGCGATGGAAGGCGATCTTCCGGCCGAGTGACTTCTCGTACTCACTGCTCACCGTCGACGCCCTTGGCGGAGACCAAGTCGAGGAAATCGACCTCGGTCGCGGACAAGTAGTCGTCGCGCTCAGTAAGGAAGGCCCGCACGTAGTCCTTGGACTCGTGGTCGTCGAAGGCCGCCTTGTCCCGGTACAGCTCGTAGAAGATCCACTGAAGCGGGCGACCGTCAACCCGGTGCACCGCGTAGACCACCGTCCCCGGCTCGTTCGCGCGGATCTGCTCACCGGTCCGCGCGACCAGGTCATCGAAAGCGGCTGCCGAAGTCTCGTCCTTGCAGGTAAAGCGCACCACCAGTCCGAACATGCCAGTTCCTCTCTCTCCGTCGGGTTCGTGATCAGCACCGCCAGCCACCAGGGCATTCAACCGCACGAAAAGTGCGATCCCGCACTCGAAGTACGCGCACATTAGGTACGGTGCTAGTACTAAATGTACTGCTCAGGTCGTCCGGTGTCAGCCGCACCACCCAGCAGGCACGAAAACGAGCAGGTCAACGCCGCAGAGGAGCGCCATGACCACTCACTGCCACACCTTCCGGGGAGTCCCCGAAGAGCTGGGCGCCGCCCGTGCCTGGCTCCGAAGGCTCCTGGACCGCCACCCATGCGCCGACGACGCCGAGCTGATCGTCAGCGAACTGGCCGCCAACGCCATCCTCCACACCGCCAGCGGCGACCCCCACGGCACGTTCCACGTGGTCGTCGCCCTGTCGGAACACATGCTCTCCATCTCCGTGACAGACGACGGGGAGACCGACACCGTCCCGACGATCGGGCAGCCGGACCCCGAAGCGACAGGAGGCCGAGGGCTCGGCATGGTGTCCGCCCTGGCCGCCCACGTCGAGATCCGTCCCGGGGCCCACGGGCAGACCGTCACCGCAGAACTGCTGACGCCGGACACAAGTCCGAGGGGGCTGACGTGCCGCTGACCCTGGACCGACGCCACTGGTTAAGTGGATCACCGCGCAGCGCCGGCTACTGGTGCGAAGCACTCGCCCACACCCCGCAGGACGGCCGGGGCTTCTGGCTCGGCTCAGCCAGAACGCCGACTCCCCGCCTTGCACTCCGCTGGCTCCTCCGCCGCACCCAAGACGTCCTCGACCAGCTCGACCCCGCCGCGACTTGGCCGGCGCACGAGTGGCTCATCGACCTTCCGGAGCACGAACGGGCCCTGGCCGCCCTGGCCCGAGGCGAGATGTACGCCCTCTCGATCCACGAGGACACCACCCGCTACACCCTTACGGCCCGCCCCACCGGGAGCGCACAGTGAACGAGCCCGAGCCACCGATGCTCCACGCCGGCTTCTGGTGCGAGTGCTGGACCCAGAGCCCCGCCACCGGAGAAGGCCCCGCCCTTCTCACCTCGTTCAGGGCACTGACAGCGCCAAGAGCCGTCCGCTGGATGCGAATAGCCCTTCGGACCCTGACCTCAGGACTGGACGCCGAGGCAGCCGGACACGCCTGGAACTGGATCGGGGTGGGCTACCTGAACGACATCGAGACCCTCATGCGCGAGCAGCCGTGCGCCATGACCATCAGCCACGGCGACACCCACATCGGATGGACCGCCCGCCCCGCACTGTTCCTGCCCATGGCCCATCCCCAGACCGCACAACTTCCCGCGTGCGCCACACAGTTCACACTCGAACCCCGAGCGGAGCCCGGCCCGACTGAGTAACAACCTTCTCTACGGGTTCAAGGCGCCGCGCATCCGCGCGGCGCGCGGCGCTCGCCCGTGCCGCGCGCCTGCTCTCCTACCTCCGTCCCGCTCCGGCGCGCGCCCCGGTCGGCACCGCAGTCGCAGCCACCTGGCAGGAGCCGGATCAGATGCGGAGCTCCGCACCCACTCCAACCATGGCTCGACACTCAGGAGGTAAGCCCTGTGGGCTCAAGGTGAGTTGCTTGTGTCGGCCAGAATCACTCAGTGACGCACTTGACGACCTGACAGGCAGTAAGGTCCTCTCGTACCGTCGCCACAAGGAAGAGGCCGCATATGGCAGACAGGCTTGCGCGTCGTCAGTCCCTTCAGACAATTGCCTGGTTCAATGATCTTCACCGTCGCAGCCTCATCAATCTGGACCCGCCCTACCAAAGGCGTTCTGTATGGAACCAGGCATATCGCGAGTATTTCATTGAGACCATCCTCCTTGGCTATCCAGCCCCAGCAATCTTCCTTCATGAGGATATTCGAGCCGACGGTACTGCATTTTATGATGTTGTCGATGGAAAGCAGAGGCTCACGGCAATCTTTGAATTCATCGAAGATGCTTACCCCGTCTCAGAAAATTCGCAGCTAGAGCGCTACCAGGGGAAGTACTTTTCCTCGATTGACGACGAGGCGAGAAAAGCTTTTTGGACCTATCAGTTCTCGGTAGAATACCTTCCGACAACTGACGAGGGAACGCTAAATAATGTATTTGACCGAATCAATAGGAACGTCGCAAAGCTGACGCGCCAAGAACTTCGCCATGCAAAGTTTGACGGTATCTTCGCCCGCTCCGCAGAAGCGATGACCGAGCTAACTTCATCTAAGCTTCCATTGGGCGTTCCTCACTTTGCGCCAATGTCGCGTAGGCAGATGAAGGACGTTGAACTCGTTGCACAGCTGCTACTGCTGATTGAGCAAGGACCACAGGCATTCTCCCAAGATGACCTGGAAAAGGCCTACAGCGATCGGGATGACGAGTGGGAGGGGGAGACTTCGATCCCGGCAATGTTTACCGAGATCATTTCATATCTTCGTGATATGTTCAACGACGATGCGCTCTCGGGATTTCCCGCACCCGTTCGCCGCATTAAGAACCAGGCCGATTTCTATTCCCTCTTCGGCTCTGTTGTTGAGCTGACAAACTCAGGTGAACTTCCTGAGGCATCGACGGCAGCGCAGAGTCTAGCCAGGTTCATGGAAATTGTGTCTGATGAGCAGCGCCGGCCTACAAATGAGGAGGCCGCCAAGTACTACTATGCTGCTCGCTCTGCCTCGAATGACGCAAGGCAGCGTATCGCGAGGATCGAAGTTATTTCTGGGGTTCTTAAGGGCGATAAGTTGGGGGACTAGGCATGGGTGTCCCCAGTAGAACCCTCAACTTCTACTCTCAACAGAAAGCTGACATCGAGGCCGTAGAGCGCCATGTTTCCCAGACTCTCCGGCCCTGGTGTGACAACCGAGGTTTCCCGTCCAAAGGCCGTCGGAAGGACCTTCAGTCGCTGTCTGAAAAGCTGGAGTCCGGGCGATACACTAAGTGGTCGGAGCTCGATGATCTCTACGCATGCACTATAGTTCTGCCCACTCCACAGCACGAGGATAGCGCCCTCGAATTCCTCTCACAGGCATTCACGTCCGTTGAGATTAGGCGCCGAAATTCAACAAAGAAGCCACCAGACGTTTTCAGATTTGACTCAACTCGATTTATCGGATCCGTGCGAGTAGGGGATGGCCTGCCGCTCCCTGAGCAACTGGGAACGATTAAGTTCGAGGTGCAGCTCCCAACTGCATTTGAGTACGCCTGGTCCGTTGTAACACATGACCTCGTTTACAAAACCGATGATTTCGACTGGCGGAAGGCGAGGATGGCGGCTCTGCTAAAAGGCGCCGTCGAACAGATCGAGTTGCTGATTGCCGGATTTTCGGCGAACGTGGACATAATCCCTCAATCCGAGCACCCGGAATCCGACGCCAAGCACGCCTCTGTCGCCATCTTCAAAAAGCTGATCGAGGAAGGATTTGTCTCTCCCGAGCTTACTCCTGGAAGCTGGAGCCGCTTTGCCGACAACCTCTTCTCACTAGTAGCAAGCTATTCCAATAGGAATTCCGCCCCACAGAAGCTCAGAGATCTTTCAGCTGTCATTGACGGTCGAGCTCGGTCTTCCGGCGAATATTCATCCATCGCCGGTGGATCACTCTTTCAAATTCCAGTCGGCGTTATTGGATCGGGAGAGGTCAATGGCGCCAGCATCACTAAATTCGTGGTTGTAGATAGCGTGGAACTTCGCGATATCCATGGCGTAGAAAAGGTGCCGCGCGCATTTCTATTCGAAGAGTAACCCCAGGCGCCGGCCCTTCGATCATGGCCAACGCACTTAGGATGTTCAGACTATCGCGATGATGAGCCGCGATTTCGTTCGGGCGCATAGTCGAGCGCGGGCCGTGGCGAACAGTCACGGCGCGAGTTCGTCGTGGTTGCCGTGGAGACGGACGATCAAGTAGGCGTGGTTGCTGCGGGTGCTGGGCTGAGGCACCTCCGGTTCGCCATCGCTCAGTACAGGAGGTTGGGGGTGGCCCGCGATGGCTGAGGCTCCCCGGCGTCATCGTGCCAAGCGTCCATGCACTAGATGCGCACCAGAACGAGCGGTCAACCACGGTGAATCGCGAGCATCGGCGAGCCACGCACGGAGATCATCTGATGGCGTTTACCCAGCTCGGACGGCATATCGGACTGCCGTAAGCTGTGATTCCCAAGCTCAGAGCGCGAGTTCGATTCTCGTCACTCGCTCCATAACCGAGGCCGCACCCGGTGAGGGCAGGATCGTCGGGCTCAGGCCAAAACAGATGCCTTCGGCGGGGCGCTCCGGCTCCGGGATGGGGAGCACCGCCGGCCAGTACCAGTTGGTTCATGGCTGGGGAGGGGGCTGCCATCCCGCCTACCATCGGCCCAGGCAAAGCCGAGCGGGCTTGCCCCCTGGTGTCCAGGTCGTTCGTCCAGTGGGGCGCTCCACCTGGACACCAGGGGGCAAGCCCGCTCCACTGCGTGTGGGCCAATGGCAGACGGGAGGGCTGTGGTTCTGGTGCGGGACAGGCCCACGTACCCGCCGGGATGTGGCTCAGCCGCTTCAGCGAGATGGCACTCGTAGGACCCGGGAGTGTCAGTGGTGGCTGATAGCGTGTTGTCTGAGCTTTTACCCAAACACAAGATGTGGTGACTGACCGCCAGGCAGACCACAACTGGTTGGGCTTTTAGTTGCTGGGGACCCAGTGAGGGTGCTTCACTTGTCAACAAGCAGGCCCCAACCGGGGTCACGACTCAGGGTCGGACTGCCGGGTGGGGCCTGACGCGTGCTACCGCTCTGGGACTCTATCGTCAGATCGTCATCGCTCCAAGATGGTGACCTGGCAGTCCTGTCCCGAGAGAGGACAGATAATGGCAGGTCAAGCGAACTCACGCGACGTGGTGAAGCGTCCCAACGGAACCTGGGCCGTCACCAGGCCGGAGGCGCAGCGAGCCAGCGCCGTCAGCAGCACCCAGGCCGAGGCCATCGCGCGCGGCAAGGAGCTGCTCGGCAACGACGGCGGCGGCGAACTCCGGATCCATGGCAAGGACGGTGTGATCCGCGATCAGCGGACCATCTTCCCGGGGAACGACCCCTTCCCCCCAAAGGGCTGAGCGACATGGCCAAGTACCTGATCAACACGGGCAAGACGGATGCTCGCGAAGTTGAAGCGTCCGACTACGTCGTGGAGGGCCAGTTCGTCCACTTCTTCGATTTCGTAGGGGGCAGTCCCGTCCGGGTTCTTTCCCTTCGGGAGAGCAACGGTCACCACGATCGAGCTACAGCGGTGACGTGCCCGCTGTGTGCCCGTTCCAACGGGACGCAGCGGGGACTCATGGCCCGTCAGCCGCTCCGCCGCAGGTCAGCGGATCGCCTGGTCAGCCGTGATCCAGGGGCGGACTCTTTCAAACTAGCTACGCGGGCTCGGCCCCAGGGCAGCGGTTGATTCGCTGCACTGGGGCCGTTCGTCGTTCGGGGGCGGGCTCAGGCGTGGCGGGGCGGCGGCTTGCGAACGGCTGGACGCGCTGACGGCCGGTCACCACCTGCGTCAGGTCGACTGCGGCCAGGAGCCTGCAGGCCACGGCGCGCATGATCACCACGGTGCCGACCGCAGGACACCCAGCGGCTGTGCTGGAACCGGGCCCCGCTCGTGGGCAAGGATGCTGGCCGTGAGCGTTGTGATCGCCAGTGAGGCGAACCCCGGGCGGGAGAACGAGGACTGCGTGGTGGCCGGTCCGGATCTGGTCGTCGTGGTGGACGGGGCCGGGACGCCGCAGCGGCTGGACACCGGCTGCGTCCACGGGACCGCCTGGTACGCGCGGCGGCTCGCGCTGGCGATGTACGACGAAGCGGTGGACGGGACGGGCGGGTTGGCCGACGGGCTGGCCGACGCGATCGAGCGCACCGCGCGGTGGCACGCCGGGAGTTGCGACCTCGGCGATCCGATGACCCCCTCGGCCACGGTCGCGGTGCTCCGGGTGCATGAGCGGGAGCAGCGGCTGGAGTGGCTGGTGCTGGCCGATGCGACAGTGGCACTCGACCTGCCTTCCGGGCCGTTGACCGCCTCCGACCACCGGGTGTCCGAGGTGACGCGGGCGCATCGGGTGAAGCTGGCCGAGGAGCTCGCGCCGCTGGACCCGGTGGCGCGGTTGGACGCGCTGGTGCGGGCGCAGCGGTCGATGATGAACGTCCACGGCGGCTACTGGGTCGCCGCCGCCGATCCGAAGGCCGCCGGCGAGGCGCTGACCGGGTCGGTCCCGCTGGCGGAGGTCGGCCTGGCGGCGGCGCTCAGCGACGGCGCGGCGCGGCTGGTCGACGACTTCGGGGTGCTGGACTGGCCCGGCCTGCTGGCGCTGCTCGCGGCCGAGGGCCCGGCGGAACTCGTCGCCCGGACCCGCGCGGCCGAGCGCAGCGACCCGGACGGTCTGCGCTGGCCGCGCGGCAAGCGACATGACGATGCAACGGCGGCGATCGTCCGGCGGGACTGAGGCCGGTGCGGAACTGAGGCCAGTGCGGGTCTGAAACCGGCGCGGGGCGGCTGCGGGTCGGGCCGGCTGCGTCAGAGATCGATCGCGACCACGCCGTCCGGCAGGCCGAGCACCAGCAGTCCGTCCGCTGCCAGGGCCATCGACTCGACCCGGGAACCCAGCCGGAGCTCGACCACGCCGTCGGGGTCGTCCAGATGCCGGACCCGCACCAACCCGTCGGACCAGGCGGCAGCAACCGTCAGCCCCGCGCGAGGCGCGTCGAGCACGGCGACGGCGACGGCGGTCACCGGGCAGGCGCGCTGGTCCGAGGGCTCGGC
Organism: uncultured Actinomycetota bacterium; assembly: GCA_963743515.1. Classification (GTDB taxonomy): domain Bacteria; phylum Actinomycetota; class Actinomycetes; order Streptomycetales; family Streptomycetaceae; genus Streptacidiphilus. The sequence goes on along the minus strand of CAVUQN010000010.1, from coordinate 4,240 downwards.
CATCGGGACGGAGTCCGGTCCCCAGAGCCGGACGGCTCCGTCGAGGCCGCCGCTCACCAGCAGCGGAAAGCCGGGGTCGGCGTCGTCGCCCTCGCCGGTGTCGTCGCCCTCGCCGCCGCCGAGCAGGGTCGCGGCCAGGGCGGTCACCGGCCCACTATGCAGGCGTACGCTCCGGATCCCGTCCGGGTCCTCGGCGTCCTCGCACCAGTGCACCGCACCGTCGTCGTCGCCGAAGCCCACCGGGGGCGGCTCCAGCCCGTGCACCGCCGCCACTGCGCTCAGCGCGCCCCCGGCCGCCGCCCGCACCGCGGTGAGCCTCCGCACGCAGCGCCTCGACCCCTGGTCCCGGTTGGCCACGGGGCACCACCTCGACCGCGCCCCAGGCGTCGAGCAGCAGGACCGAACCGTCGGCGGCCACGGCGAGGCCGCGCAGCGGCCTGGGGTTCGCCACCGGGACGGAACCGAGGCGACTGCCGTCGGCGGCCTCGTACATCCGCACGATGCCGCTCGGATCGGCGAGCAGGACGCGGGCCGAGGCGCGGCCCGAACTCCGCACCCCGTAGCAGGCCGCCGCGACGGCCGGGCCGGGCCAGACGTCCACCGAGGGCACGTCCCGCCAGCGGGCCCAACGGGCGGACCAGGGGGACGGCACTCCGGCCGCTTCGGCCAGCACGGCCGCGGCGGCGTCGTCCACGCCCAGCAGGCGGGCGCGCAGCACGGCGGCCCGGACGGCGGCGTCGGGCTCGTCCACCAGCGCGGGGCCGGCGGCGTGCCAGGCCCGCGCGAAGGCCGCGCGCGCGTCCCGAGCATGCCCTCGCGCGCCTCCAGCGCGGCGGCGACCGCGAGCGGCCGGGCCAGTACCGCGAGCAGCGGGTCGGCCAGCAGGGAGAGAGCCGGGGACGGCGGACCCGAGTCCCCCGCCCTGGCGATCGCCGTCCAGACCTCCGTGAGCAGTTCCTCACCGGCGGCGAGCAGGTCGAGCCGGCCGTCCGGGACGTCGGCACCCTGGCCAGCCAGGTCCACCACGCCGGCCGGCTCGGACCGCTCGGTCGGCCCGAGCGCCCGGCCCGGGCTGGGGTACGCGCCCGCGTCGGCCCCGCGCTTGGCGCACCAGGCGGTGAAGCGCTGCCGGTCGGTCCACTGCGGGTCGTCCAGGTCGAGGACGGCGGCAGCCGCCGGGTCGCCGAGAGCGGCGGCAGCCGGGCCGTCGGCGCCCGCCTCCACGATCAGCCTGACCTGCGGCAACTCCAGCATCGGCAGCAGCAGGCCAGTGACCAGGCGGACGGGGTCGACCGCCCGGTCCAGCTCGGGCACGCAGAGCACCGTGCGCCGGTCGTCGGCGGCGAGCGCGGCGACCAGTTCCTCGGGATCGTGGGCGAGCAGACCGAGTTGCTGCCCCAGCGACCAGGCCGCCCCGCGTACGCCCACGCCGTCGGCGGGCAGGACCGCGTGCACCCGCTGCCCGATCGGCGTCCCCGGGGTCGTGCAGGCCAGGAACAGCCAGGCCAGCAGGTGCGACTTGCCTGCCGCCGACGCGGCCACCGGCAGAGCCGCGGTGCCGACGGGTCGTCCAACCATCCGAGCAGGGCCAGCCCCGCCGACCGCCGCCCCGCCCCGAGCGGCGGTATCCGCCGCCCCTCCACGACCGTGCCCACGGTCCCTCCCGTTCGTCCCGACTCCCCGGCCCGTCAGCCCTGCCCCGACCGCGCGGTGCTACCGCCGCTCGCGCAACTCTGCCACGCTCTGCATAAGCGCTTTCACGCCCGCCTCGCGGGAGGCGGCGGTGTCGCCGTAGTCGAAACTGTGGGTGAACGCGGCGTTCGGAAACGTCCGGGCCATCCACAGCGAGCAGTAGTGACCCGGCATCATGCAGGCCTCCAACTCGCAGTAGACCCGGGTGACCTGTTCCGGCTGGACGCCCTCCGCCCGCAGCCGGTACCAGGCCAGCTCCTCGGGGGTGCGGCAGGCCGATGCCGCCGATCGCGGTCGAGATCTGCTTCTCGCCCCGGCTGTCGAGGTACTCGAAGGCCGCCGAGGAGTCGATGTTGAGCGGCCTGCGCAGATCGTCCAGGACCCGGGGCCACCAGCTCTCCCGGTACTCGAACGCGGCGGCGTCCAGCGCGATCAGCGCCTGCCGCAGCTGCTGGTAGCCAGCCAACACCCCGGGCTGGTCCTCAGCGTCGCTGAGCGCCGGCAGGTGACGGTCCAGCAGCAACAGGCCCTCGGCGAAGGCCGCCAGGCTGCCGTTGACCGGCAGGTCCGGCAGCCCGGTGCCGAGCAGGACGGCCCGGACGGAAGCGTCGGGCGCGAGGTAGAACTCCGCGCCCCGGTCGGTGCCGAGCCGAAGCTGACCGGCCATCGGCCCGGCGTCCTGGCCGTGCTGCGCCGCGTACTGCCCCAGCGCGAGCGGCTCCGCCGGACCGGCGGCGCTGAAGTACGCCCCCACCTGCACCGGCAGCCCGGGCGCGCGCAGCGGCCCCTCCGGCGCGACGGGATTGCTCCGCAGCCCCTGCGCCCCGAAGTGCGCCAGCAGCGCGGCCGTCAGCTCGTCGCTCGTCATCGGTCGTGATCCGTTCTCTGCTCGGTATCGCTCAGTACAGGAGATAGGACTCGAAGAACCTGCCCCAGAAGCCCTCGGCCTCGGCGCAGGGAACCTCGTCCCACCGGGAGATCTTCGCTCGGATTCTTTCCTCTGCCGCAATCCAGTCGCGTGTGAGCGGGTTGCTCTCTGGCAGCGGGCGCTCCGACTCCAGCAGGTGGAGCATGTACGAGAACGAGGACAGGTCCGCATGGATCAGCTCGTACTCGATTTCCGACTCCGGATCCTGCACCCAGATACCGCCGTCGCCGGCGTGGACGAAGAGAGTTCCGCCGTAGAGGTCCCCCAGCGGCATGAGCCTTCCGTGCGGGGAGTCGTGGGCCACGAGCTCCGGCCCGTCGACCGATGAGTTCTCGGGGTTGCCCGGCTCCGCCGTCACCACTGCGGAGTGGATCCGGAAGAGGCCCCGGCAGTACGGGATCCCGTACTGCGCCGCGAAGCGCGCATCGTCCGGATCGGCCCAGATCCGCGCAGCCACCTCCGGCCGGATTCTCAGCAGGCTTCCCGCCGGCACAGCAACGGCGATCGATGGCCAGTCCACCGGAACCAACACAGGACGCCCCTTCCTTCTATTTCGCCCGGATTCCTCAGTACAGATGATAGGAGTCGAAGTAGCGGTCCCAGAAGTTCCCGGAATCCGCGAAGGGAAGCGGGTCCCAGGCGGTGATGTCCTACCTGATGATCGCCTCGGCATCCCGCCAGTCGTAGGGATCCGGGCGCTCCTCCGGGCAGGGCTTCTCCGCTTCGATCATGTACAGCAGGTAGGAGAGGGACGAGATGTCCTTGTTGACCAACTCGTACCGGCATCGCAGCCCGGGTCGGAGACCCATACCTCGCCATCGGACGAGCGAATGTACACCGCCGCACCGGAAATCCATCCGACCTGCCTGAGCAGTCCGACCGGCGTCTCCAGTGGCTGATTTTCCGAGAGTTCCGCGAAGCCCGTCTTCGGATTTTCCGGCGAGCGCTCGGAAATGTCGTCCGCAAGGACGAAGAGCCCCTCGGCATACGGAATTCCGAAAGTCAGGGCAAAGTTCGCCTGCTCCGCGTCCGCCCAGACCTGTGCCGCGGCCTCCGCCCTCCACGGCTTGAGCAAGGTCCCGGCTGGAACGTCCGACGCGATGGCCTGCCAGTCCACCGACACCAACACATGTCCCTGAGTTTCAGCCGGTGCCGGACAGAGAGACCCGGCCCCGTATCCCACACCCCGACCTGTACGGGTGGTCCGGGGTGATGCAGCAGTCCGTCCGGGACGACGGCGCTGCTCCGCAACCCCTGCGCCGCGAAGTGCGCCAGGAGCGCGGCCGTCAGCTCATCGGTCGCCACCGTTCGGCATCCCGTTCTCTGTTCAGTGCAGCACGGGTATCAGTACATCGGATAGGACTGAAGAACCTCCCCCAGAAACCCGCCGCCTCGGCGCATGGAACACCGTCCCACACCGAGATCTTCTCGGAGACAGATCGAATGGCCTCATCCCATTCCCTGCCGAGCGGATGCCCTTCCTCCTGCGGCCGCTCACTCTCCACGAGGAGCGACTAGACCAGCGAGGAGAGGTCTCGGTGGATCAGCTCGTAGTCGATGTCGCTCTCACCGTCGGAGACCCAGATCGTCCCATCGACAAGGTTGACATGCAGTGAGGCG
>CAVUQN010000009.1:0-36311 GCA_963743515.1 uncultured Actinomycetota bacterium | reverse complement strand
CCGGCTCCACCGGAGAGCCCAAGGCGGTGGCGGTGCGCCACTGCGACGTGGCCGCACTGGCCACCGACAGCCGCTTCGCCGACGGCAGCTGCGCCCGGGTGCTGCTGCGCTCGCCGGTCGCCTTCGACGCCGCCACCTTCGAGGTGTGGGCACCGCTGCTGAACGGCGGCTGCGTGGTGGTCGCCCCCGAGGGGCCGGTGGACGCGGCGCTGCTGCGGCGACTGGCCGGCGCCGGCGGGCCGACGGCGCTGTGGCTCACTGCCGGGCTCTTCCGGCTGCTGGCCCAGGACGCGCCGGACTGCTTCGCGGGCCTGCGCCAGGTGTGGACCGGAGGTGACGTGGTGCCCGCCGCCGCCGTCCGCCGGGTCCTGGCCGCCTGCCCGGGTCTGAGCGTGGTGGACGGCTACGGGCCCACCGAGACCACCACCTTCGCGACCTCCTTCGCCCTCGCGGACCCTTCGGCGGTGCCGCACACCGTGCCCATCGGCCACCCGCTGGACGACGTGCGCGTGCACGTGCTCGACGGCCGGCTGCGGCCCGTCCCGCCGGGCTGCGCGGGCGAGCTGTTCGTCGCCGGGGAGGGCGTGGCGCGCGGCTACCTGGGCCGGGCCGGCGCGACTGCGGCCCGCTTCCTCGCCGATCCGGCCGGCCCGGCCGGTGCCCGGATGTACCGCACCGGTGACCTGGCCAGGCGGCGGCCGGACGGCGCCGTCGAGTTCCTGGGCCGCGCGGACGAGCAGGTGAAGATCCGCGGGTTCCGGGTGGAACCCGGCGAGGTGGCGGCTGCGCTCGCCGCGCACCCGGATGTCATCGACGTCGCCGTCCTCACCCGCGAGGACCGGTCCGGTGCCAGGCAGCTGGTGGCCTACGTGGTCGGCCCCGCCGGCGAGGACCCGCAGGAGCTGCGGGCCTTCGCCGCACGGGCCCTGCCCGACTACCTCGTCCCCGCCGTCTTCGTCCCGCTCGCGGCCCTCCCGCTGAGCCGCAACGGCAAGGTGGACCGGGCGGCCCTCCCGGCGCCGGACCCGGACCGGGCCGCCGGGCACCGCGAGCGCGTCGCACCGCGCACCGAGGCCGAGCGCCGCACGGCGGAGGTCTTCGGGGAGGTGCTGGGAACGCTGCCGCCCGGTGTGGAGGACAGCTTCTTCGAGCTGGGCGGCGACTCCATCCTCAGCATCCGGCTGGCCTCCCGCCTGGCCGAGGCGTTCGGCGCCGACATCACGCCCCGGGAGGTGTTCACCCGACCCACGCCGGCCGGGCTGGCCCGGCTGCTCACCCTCGGGGACTCCGCCGGCTCCGGGCGCCCCGCCATCCTCCCGGTCGCCCGCGACGGGGCGGCGCCGATGTCCTACGCGCAGCAACGCCTCTGGTTCCTGGAGGAGTTCGCGCCCGGCGGGGCCGAGTACGTCACCTCGCTCGCGCTGCGCCTGCGCGGCAGGCTGGACGTCGACGCCCTCGGCGCGGCGCTGCGCGCACTGGTGGCCCGCCACGAGTCGCTGCGCACCACCTTCGACAGCGTGGACGGGGACGGCGTCCAGCTGGTCCATCCGCCGCGGAACCTGCCGCTGCCGCTGCACGACCTGTCCGAGCAGGACCGGCAGCCGGCGCTGCGCCGACTGCTGTCCGCGGAGCGCGCCCGCCGCTTCGACCTGCGCCGGGGACCGCTGCTGCGGGCCGCCCTGGCGCGGCTGGCCGACGAGGAACACGTGCTGGCCCTCACCCTGCACCACATCGTCACCGACGGCTGGTCCACCTCCGTCATGCTCACCGACCTGGCCCACTTCTACCGCGCCGAACTGGACCCCGCCGAGCCCCCGCTACCGCCGCTGCCGGTGCAGTACGCCGACTACGCGCACTGGCAGCGCTCGTCCGGCGCGGCCGGTACCGAGGACCAGCTCGCCTACTGGAAGCAGCAGTTGGCGGGCAGCGTGCCGCTCCAACTGCCCACCGACCGGCCCCGGCCGGCGGTGCGCACCAGCAGCGGAGCCACCGCCCGCCTGGAGGTGCCGGCCCCGACCGCCCGCCGCCTGGCCCAGGTCGGCCGGGACCGGGGCGCCACCCTGTTCACCACGCTCGTCGCCGCGGCCCAGGCCTTCCTCGCCCGGCTCAGCGGGGACACGGACATCGCTGTCGGCACCGTCACCTCCGGCCGCGACCGCGCCGAGACGGAGCACCTGGTCGGGTTCTTCGTCAACACCCTGGTCCTGCGCTCGCGGGTCGAGGCGCGGCAGTCCTTCACCGCGTTCCTCGCCGGAGTGCGGCAGACGGTGCTGGACGCCTTCGTCCACCAGGACGTGCCGTTCGAACGGGTGGTGGACGAGGCGCACCCGGTCCGCGACACCAGCCGCAGCCCGCTCTTCCAGGTCATGGTCGTCCTGCAGAACACCCCGGGGGCCGACCTCCAACTGCCCGGCCTCAGGGTCACGGATGTCGAGACCGAGCTGGAGCAGGCCGCCTTCGACCTCACCCTGGAGTTCGCCGAGACGGACTCGGGCGCGCTGCACGGCCTGATCACCTACAACACCGACCTGTTCGACGCGGCCACGGCCGAGCGGATGGCCGACCAGCTCGGCACCCTGCTGGCCGCCGTCGCCGAGGACCCCGAACGCCCCGTCGGCGCGCTGCCGCTGACCTCCGAGGAGGGGCTGAAGGCCCTGCTCGACCAGGCCCGGGGCAGCTTCCGCCCGGTGCCCGAGGCGACCCTGCCGGAGCTGTTCGAGCGCCAGGCGGCCCGCACCCCCGACGCGGTGGCGCTGCTGGACGGTGATCGCGAACTGACCTACGAGGAACTGGACCGGGCGGCCAACCGGCTGGCCCACCGGCTGATCCGGCGGGGAGTGGGGCCGGAACGCCTGGTGGCCCTGGCCCTGCCCCGCGCCGCCGCGGTGGTGGTGGCGCAGCTCGCCGTCGCCAAGGCGGGCGGCGCCTTCCTGCCGGTGGACCCGCAGTACCCGGCGCAGCGACGGGAGTTCATGCTGCGCGACTCCGGCGCCTGGCTGGTGCTCGACGACCCGGCCGAGGTGTGGGCCGCGGACGGGGCGCCGACGGCGCCCACGGACGCCGACCGCACCGCCGCGCTCACCACCGCGCACCCCGCCTACGTCATCTACACCTCCGGGTCGACCGGGACCCCCAAGGGCGTCGTCGTGACCCACCGCGGACTGGCGGGCTTCGCCGCGGCCGCCGCCGAGCAGTACGCCGTGGGCCCGGGCGACCGGGTGCTCCAGTTCGCCTCGCCCAGCTTCGACGCCTCGGTGCTGGAACTGTGCGTCGCCCTGCTCAGCGGGGCCGCGCTGGTCACCGGCGAGGAGGGACCGCTGGTCGGTGAGCGGCTGGCGGAGGTGCTCGCGGACCGGGGGATCACCCACACGCTGATCCCCCCGGCGGCGCTGGCCACCGTGGAGCCGGAGACGGCCGGCGCGCTGCCCGCGCTGCGCACCCTGATCGTCGGCGCCGAGGCCTGCCCGGCGGACCTGGTCGACACCTGGGCCCCCGGCCGCCGGATGATCAACTCGTACGGTCCCACCGAGGCCACGGTGGTCGCCAGCTGGACCGGCCCGCTCGCGCCGGCGCGCGGGCACGCCACCGATCGGCCACCCCGCCGGCGCTACCCGCGCGTACGTCCTGGACGCCGCGCTGCGGCCGGTGCCGCCGGGCGTGACCGGGGAGCTGTACGTCGCCGGCCCCGGCCTCGCCCGCGGTTACCTGGGCCGGCCGGGTCTGACCGCGGCCCGCTTCCTGCCCGACCCTTTCTGCGCGCAGACCGGAGGCGGCGGGAGGATGTACCGCACCGGCGACCTGGCCCGCCGGGACGCCGACGGCGAGCTGCGCTTCGCCGGGCGCGCGGACGAGCAGATCAAGCTGCGCGGCTTCCGGATCGAGCCGGGTGAGATCGAGAGCGCGCTGCGCCGCAGCCCCCTGGTGCGGGACGCGGTCGTCACCGTACGGGCCGACGCGCCCGGAGCCGGGGCGGCGGCCGGGCCCGCCCGGCTGGTGGCCTACGTCGTCCCGGCGGAGGAGTCCGCCGGACCGCTGCCGGACCGGGTGCCCACTGGGTACCTGCGCGGGTACCTGGCCGGGCTGCTGCCGCCGCACATGGTTCCCTCGGTGTTCGTTCCGCTGGAGCGGCTGCCGCTCACCCCGAACGGCAAGACCGACCGGCGGGCCCTGCCCGAACCCGGCCCCGCGCAGGCGGGCAGCGGGTCGCGGGTGGCCCCGCGCACCGAGACCGAACGCCGGATCGCCCGGATCTGGACCGACGTGCTGGGCGTCGAGGAGATCGGCGCCGAGGACAACTTCTTCGCCCTCGGCGGCGACTCCATCCTCAGCATGCAGGTGGTCTCCCGGCTGCGCCGGGACGGCCTGCACCTGGCGACCCGGGACCTGTTCACCCATCAGACCCTGGCGGAGCTGGCCACCGTCGTGCGGGACGCCCCGCTGCGCGACGGCGAAGGACCGGTCACCGGCGAGGTGCCGCTCACCCCCATCCAGGAGTGGTTCCTGACCACCCCGCGCGCCGCCCACCACCACTTCAACCAGTCGACCCTGCTGGAACTCGGCGCCGCCGCCGATCCGCAGGCGCTGAACACCGCGCTGGAGGCACTGCTGGAGCACCATGACGCGCTGCGCATGCGGTTCACCCGGCAGGAAGAGGGCTGGCGCCAGTTCAACCCGCCGCCGGCCCGCACCGAGGATCTGCTGGTCCGCCACGACCTGAGCGGACTTCCTGCCGAGCAGGCCGAAGCGGCCATGGCGAAGGCCGCCGACCAACTGCACGCCGGCTTCGACCTGGCCCGCGGCCCGCTGCTGCGCGCGGCCCTGTTCACCGGCGGTCCCGGCCGGCCGGACCTCCTGCTCCTGGTCGCCCACCACCTGGTCGTCGACGCCGTCTCCTGGCGGGTCCTGCGCGACGACCTGGAGAGCGCCTACCGGCAGGCCGCGCAGGGCGGACCGGTCAGCCTCGGGGAGCGCGGCACCTCCTTCCGGGAGTGGGCGCGGAAACTCGCGGCCCATGTGGCCGAGGGCGGCCTGGACCACGAACTGCCCGACTGGGAGCAGGCGGTGACCGCCGGGACGGCCCGTCCCGGCCTCATCGCCGGACCCTGGCCGGCCGAGACCGCGGCGGTGACCGTGGAGCTGGGGGAGGAGGACACGACAGCCCTGCTGCGCGCCGCGCCGACGGCCTACCGCACCCGCGTCAACGACGTGCTGCTGGCCGCCCTCGCCCTGGCGCTGGCCCGCTGGACCGGGCAGGACCGGGTCCGCCTCGACCTGGAGGGACACGGCCGCGAGGACCTGATCGACGGCACGGACCTCTCCCGCACGGTCGGCTGGTTCACCACCGTCTACCCGGTCGCCTTCCAGGTGCCCGCCCCCGAGGAGTTCGGCCCCGACCGCGACTGGCGGCTGCTGGTCAAGTCGGTCCGCCGCCAACTGCGCGCGGTACCGGGCAACGGACTGGGCTTCGGCGCCCTGCGCACCTTCGGCTCGCCCGAGGCCCGCAAGCGGCTGGCGGCCGGGGCGCAGAGCGAGGTGGTCTTCAACTACCTCGGGCAGTGGGACGCCCGCCCGGAGGCCTCCGACGGCGGCCTGGTCCGTGCCGAGCAGGGCTCCTTCGGGCAGGACCACGATCCCCGGGACGGTGGCTCGCACCTCGTGGAGGTGGTGGGCGCGGTGCAGAACGGGCGGCTCGCCTTCACCTGGCACCACCGCCCCGCCGTCCACGACACGGCGGCCGTCCGCCGGGTGGCCGAGGAGTTCGGCGAGGCACTGCGCCACATCGCCCGGCACGCCCGAGGGAGCCGATGACGGCCCTCCGGCCCCCGGCCCGCGGCCCGCCGCCCGGGTGACCACCACAGAGCAGCGAGCAGTGACCACAGAGCCAGCGACACAGACCGGCGACCGCCGGCGAGGAAGAGGGAACGCCATGGACGAGAACACCCGCTACCAGGTCCTGCGCAACGACGAGGAGCAGTACTCGCTCTGGCCGGCCGACCTCGAGGTGCCGGCGGGCTGGCAGCCGGTCGGCAAGGAGGGCACCGAGGCTGAGTGCTCTGCCTACGTCGACGAGGTCTGGACCGACATGCGCCCGCGGAGCCTGCGCGAGCGCATGGCTGACACCGAAGCCTGACCGGCCGAGAGACGGGGGCGCCGGTCGCAGATCGCCGTCCGGCGCCCGCTCACACCCTACGGAGACCGCCATGACCCCTGTTCTGCGCACAGAGCACCTGGAATTCATCCCCTACCGACCCGAGGACGAGGACGCGTTCGTCACCCTGCTGCGCAACGAGCAGGTGTGCCACTGGATGGGCCAGGACCTCTCGCCCGAGCCGGAGGTCCGCAAGCTGTTCGGTCTGCTCCAGACCGAGGTGTATCCGAAAGACATGTTCGACGTGTGGGGCCTGTGGCTGGACGGAACGTACATGGGCCACGCCGAGGTGAAGAAGACGGGAAACGTCGACGGCTACGAGCTGATCGCCGCGCTCGCCCCCAGTTCTGGGGCCGGGACCCGCACGCAGGTGGCCGGCGGCCTGCTGCGCCAACGCCGCCGACCACCTCGGGGTCACGGAGGCATACGCGATGGTGGGCGCGGAGAACACCGCGAGCCTGGCGTTGTGCCGTCGCGTGGGTTTCCGGCACCTGCGCGACGTGGTCGCCGAGGACGGCTCGGTGACGAAGCTGCTGGTGATCCCACGGCGGACCCGGCGTGAGGGTCCGGCGACTCAGGCGGTCCGTCATGCGTCGGCTCGCCGTGGACGGACGCGAGGAACCCCTCGACGAGACGGTCGGTGAAATCGACCGGTACGGCTTGGCCGGTCACCGGGACGCGGTAGTAGAGCGGGCTGACGAGTTGGTCCACCGCGGAATCGGTGCCCGGTGCCCGGTGGCAGCTGGCCGCGGCCGAGCGCGCGCAGCAGGGGTGTGCGTCGCGCTCGTGCCGGGGTCCGAGGTGCTCGGCGCGGAGCCTGGCGGCCACATCCTGGCGGCGTACCGGGTGGTGCAGGAGGCCGTCAACGTGATCAAGCACACGGCCGCCGACTGCTGCCGGGCGTCCGCCGCTGCGCTCGGGTTCAGGTGGTGGGGCAGGGCCGGGAGGGGGTGTGCGTGGGGGCGGGGGCGTGGTGGTGGAGGGTGAGGACGAGGCTGAGGCCGGACGGGCCGGTGGCGCGGAGGTGAGCTCGGTGCCGGCGGGTAGTCGGGTGAGGTCCGATCGTGTGGGGGGTGAGCCGGCTGGTCAGAGTGGAGGAGGCGTTGGGAGGAGGTGGGCGAGGACGGTGACCGGGAGTCGCTGCCCCATGAGGGTGATGGTGGTCGGGGTGATGGTGAACGATGCGGGGTGACGGTGAGGGCGGTGTTCACGGTGACGGGAAGCGCCGAGTTGTCCGGCGGTTGTGGTGAGGGTGAGGCCTGTGCCGTCGGAGCCCAGGGTGAGGCCGCTGTTCCTGCCCTGGCTCAGTCGAGGGCTGGAGTGCGGAGTAGGGGATGGTGGCGGTCGCGGTGCCGGTGCTGCAGGTGCCCTTGGTGGTCACGCCGTGCAGGACGATCTGGAGGTTGAGCTCGGTACCGGCCCGGTGGATACCGTCGGCGTCGATCTGCGCGGTGCCGAGGGTACCGGTGAGGGCTTGGAGACCTGCGACGGGATCGGAGAGCCGCGCCCGGACGGGCCCGGCGGGCTTGAGTCGGCAGGAGATCGCGCGGGCCATGCGCCGGTCGGCGACGTGCTTGATCCCGAGGTCGGCGCCGACGACACCGAGGGTGACGGCCGCTGCCAGGGCGGCGGCCACGGGCTTGTGCCTGCGGCGGAATTTCATGGTGCGCTCTCCTTGCCGGGGCTGGGCGTGCCGTACGGCGGACTGCTTCAGCGCGTTGGGGCGGACGTGGTGGTGGGTGATGCGGCGCGGGTGGGACCGTTGTGGCGTCGGTGCACGATTGGCCCGCCGACGGCGATGGCCGCGCCGAGGCAGACGCCGACGACGAACTGGGCGTGCGTGGGCGGCATCCAGCGGTGCAGCAGGTATTCGGCGGCCAGCGCCAGAGCGACCAGGAGCAGTTCGAAAGGATCAGGTCCCGTCAGGGGAACCGGTCCATGGCGCCTCCGCGATTGCCGCGGCGGGTACGCCACCACCGGATGGCTCGCACGAGGGCCAAGGCGATCAGCATGGTGGCCAGCCACCCGCAGGGCGTGCTGCCAGGGCGGTCCGTGCCCGTCCGAGGTCCAGCGCCAGCCGAAGTACAGGCCGGTGAGGACGAAGACGATGCGGATGGCGCGGGCCGAGGGCCCCGGTCCGTGTGCACCGGTTCGCGTCATGGTTCGGCCGATCCGCTCACTCGGCCGTGACGGACTGCTGGTCGCGGCGGCGCAGCTGTGCCTCCAGGCGCGCGTGGGTCAGTTCCAGCCAGGTGATGTAGGCCGAGGCTGTGGCGTAGCCGTGCTCGTGTGCCATGGTGTGGATCTCGCCGGCCCAGACGGGGTCGAGCTCGGGGATCTGCGGCTCCAGCTGGTGGGCGGCGGGCAGGCACGGTGAGAGCGCGTCGTGCTTGCGCCGGTACTCCAGCTCTGTGCGCACCAGGTCCAGGGCGATCCGGGGGTCGAGCTGCCCGGCGAAGACGAAGCGCAGCGTGAAGTCGGGGTCCATCGGGCGGGGGGACGGCTCGAAGGGGGACCGGGCCCACTCCAGCAGCGCCGCGCGGCCGGCCTCGGTGATCCGGTACACCTTGGCGTCCGGGCGTCCCTCGCGCGGGTCGACCTCGAAGTCCACCCAGCCGCGTTCGGTCAGCTTCGCGAGTCGGCGGTAGATCTGCGGCAGTTGGACGCCATAGCCGATGTACCGGCCCCGGCCCTCCATCCACCGGCGCAGGTCGTAGCCGGACAGCTGGCGCAGTGCCAGGACGCCGAGGATCACATAGTCGAGCTGCATTTCCTGCACCTATGTTCCTGAGTACATATGACGCCATGCTATCCACCGGCGGCTCGCTGTCAAGGCCGGCCGGAGCGGACGCGAAGGCGCCGAAGGAGCACTCATGGCAGCGGTTCTCCGTTTCCGGCCGGCCGGCATCCATGCGCGCCAGCTATGTTCTAATGTACATAGCTACGCTGGCGTCGGTCGGCGCGCGAGGGCGTGAAGGGACGGGACGCCCATGAAGGCGATCATGCTCCTCCCGCTTCACCGCCGACGAGCTGCGGGCCGTCGAACTCGCCGAACCGTTCGCCTTCACCAAGGGCTGCCCCGTCCTGCGCATCCCCGGCGCGGCCTGGGGCAACCCCCACCATTTCGGCACCCTGCTGTTCGACCTCGACCACGACCCCGAGCAGCAGCACCCGCTGGTGGACGACGACGTCGAACTGCGCATGGCCACGCTGATGACCCAACTCATGCGCCGCAACGACGCCCCCGCCAGCCAGTTCGAGCGGATGGGACTGCCCGCCACCGGCGAGGTCGGACTGCAGCACCTGCTGGCCCACGGGCAACGCGCACAGGTCTCCCGCTCCCAGGTCCCGCTGCCGCCCTCGGGCGACTTCCGCACTGACGGGCCCGGTGTACTGACCCCCATCGACGAACTCCTCAACGATCCGCGCGGCCGCGACGTGCTGGTCGGACACCTGCCCATGCTCGCCGCCGACGGCCTGCGCCAGATGGTCGGCCACCTCTCCCCCTACCGGCTCGCCGCGATGACACCGGCGATCAGCGCCGACCAACTGCACAGACTGGAAGCCGATCTCGCCACCGCTGACACGGAGGTCCCCGCATGACCCGGCCGCACACCGAGCCCACCGAGTTCACTGAGACCTTCGCCGCCGCCGACGGCACACCGCTGCCCCTGCACCTGTTCTCGCCCCAGGGCCGGGCCCGGGCCGCCCTCCTGCTGTTCCACGGCGGCGGCTGGATGATCGGCTCACCGGCCATGTTCTTCCCCCAGGCCAAGGCCCTGGCCCGGGCCGGGATCCTCACTGCCAGCGCCGGCTACCGGCTCATCGGGGCGGGCGCCGACAGTCCGCTCGACTGCATGGCCGACGCCGAGAACGCCGACCGGCTCTTCCGAACGGTCGCAGCGGACGCGGGCCTGGCCTCGGTCAGCGTCGGCGGCGGATCCGCAGGAGGCCAACTGGCACTCAGCCTGGCCGCCTCGCCCGCACGGCCGTACAGCAGCCTGGTGCTGTACAACCCCGCCCTGGACGCCTGCTGCGAAGGCGCAGCCATTGCCGACCTGCTCAAGGTCTCGCCCCAACAGGCCAGAGCGTTCTCGCCGCTGCGCCACGTGCGGCCCGGCATGCCCCCCACCATCATGTTCCACGGAACCGACGACCAGTTCGTACCGATCACCCTCGCCCGCCGGTTCCGCCGGCTGATGACCGACACCGGCACGGAATGCGAACTCGTCGAATTCCCCGGCGCAGGACATGGTTTCTTCAACCACGACCCGAACGGCAACCCCGCCTACGACGACGCCCTCGCGCGAACCCAGGCCTACCTCTTGAGGACAGCGGGAAAGGGCGGTCGGGACCGCCGTTGAAGCGCTGCGGAACTTGACCCTGACGTTGCGTAAGGCCTCACGATGAGCGCATGACCGAACTTCTACAACGCATTCGAAATCAGCCCTGTCCCTGCACCCGCGCTGGACGTGAAGCCGCCTGAGGTCTACCGGGGTATCTACCGCCATCCCGCTGCCGCGCGGCGCGTTGCAGGACGAGTGGACCGTACGCCGGGCCGCGGCGGGCAACCCGCACAGCACCGTCGAGCTGCTGGAGCTCCTCAGCCGTGATCCGGAGGCCGAGGTCCGGGGAGCGGTGGTCCGCAACCGGGCCGCCCCGGACCGTCTGGTCGACGGCGGGGTGCGCGACCCGCACGACCACGTCCGCTGGTGGGCACTGCAGCGCACCGGTGATCCCGCGCTCATCCGCGCCGCCACGAAGGGACGGGACCGGCGGGACCGGCAATGGGTGGCGCTCAATCCGAACTGCCCGGCCGAGCTGCTCACGCGACTGGCCAAGGACTCGAACCCGTACGTCCGCGCCAACGTCGCTCGGAACCCCGGCTGCCCCGAGGCGCTCCTGCGCCGCCTGGCCGGGGACTGCGACCACTCTGTGGCCAACATGGCCCGGATCCACACCGAACGGCCCGAACAGCGGAGCACCCGCGCGTGACGGCCGGCGTCAACGGGCGAACTTCTCGATGGCCGCCGGGGTGACCGGGGTGAAGAAGTTGACGAGGTTGCCGTCAGGGTCGCGGAAGAGAAGCGACCGATTGCCCCAGGGCATCGTCGTGGGCTCGTTGACGAAGTCCGTGACGAAGCCGGTCAGGTTCTGGTGCACGCGGTCCACGTTGTCGACCAGGAACTCGATGATCACGCTGTGGTTGTCGGCCGGGCGAGAGGACCCCGGCGCGAACAGCGGCACAGTGCGGGTGCTGCCGATGGCGAGGGTGGCGCTGGGGGTCTTGAGTTCGGCGAAGTCCTCGGTGGACCAGGCCGCCCGCACCCCGGTGGCCTTCTCGTAGAACTCGACGAGGCGCGCGATGTCGCCGGTGATGATCCGGATCGAGACGAAGTCCATGGCGTTCTCCCTAGATTCGTGGAGTCGTTGCCCTTCGTACGCTAGAACTAATAGTGGACAGAATCGGTCCAGTATTGGCACTAGGCTCTGACTATGTCCCGACCCACTGGCCGCGTGCTCACCCTCCTGGAGCTGCTGCAGTCGGGCGGCACCCGGACGGTCGCCGAACTGGCCGACCGGCTCGGCGTCGACGGGCGCACCGTGCGGCGGTATGTGGACCACCTGATCGACCTCGACGTGCCTGTCGAGGCGGTGCGCGGCCGCTACGGCGGCTACCGACTCGGTCCCGGCTACCGCCTGCCTCCGCTCATGCTCAGCGACGACGAGGCGCTCGCCGTGCTGCTCGGACTGGTCGCGGGCCGCCGAGCGGGTTTGACGACCACGGTGGACACGGCGAGCGAGACGGCAGCGGCCAAGATCCGGCGGGTGCTGCCCGAGCGTCTCGCCCGCCGGCTGGACACGGTCCTGGAATCCCTCGCCTTCACGGAATCGCCCGGCGAGTTCGCCACCCCCGATGCCGGGGTCCTGCTCACCGTCGCCGATGCGGTACGTCACCGCCGACCGGTCTCGATCAGGTACACGGACCGGCGACGGCCGGCGGAGCGACCGCACGCTGCACCCGTACGGGGTCGTAGCTCATTCCGGCCGGTGGTACGTCACCGGCACGGACCCCGAGATCCGGGAGGACCGGACCTTCCGACTCGACCGCATCACAGACGTGAGGACCCTGCCCGGGTCGTTCGAGGCACCCGCCGGACCGGGTCCGGCGCAGCGCGTCCTGTCCGGGTTCGCCACGGCGGCGTACCGGCATGAGGTGACCTTGCGGATCCACGGGACGGTCGAGCAGATCCGCGCCCGGCTTCCCGCCGGCGTCGCGAACGTGGAGGAGCCCGTGTCCGCGGCAGGTGAGGATCCTGCGACTGAGCGCTGGCTGCGCGTTGAGCTACGGGCGGAGCGGCTCGACTGGTTGCCTCCGGTACTCGCCTCCCTCGACCGGCCGTTCGTCATCGAGCGCCCCGAGGAACTGCGCGACCTCGTCATCGTGCTCGCCGACCGCCTCGCGACCTGCGCCCGCCAAGCCTGACGGCCGAGGGCGCTTTCCTCGGAGGGTGAGGCAGGCTTCTACCGCCTCGTCAACCTGGCGACGGGTCGGGACCTGCAGGTCACGGGCGACACTGCGGCCGCCCGGCGGGCCATGGGCGCCGTCGTCACGGTCGGCGACCAGCAGCCCGACGGCACGCCGCTGTCGAGCAGCCGCCAGGGCACCCCCTGGCGGCAGCGGCCAGTGGCATCTGCAGGCGGTGGCTGCCAGTTACGCCGGCCTGGTCCGTTGGTGTCGGTTGTCCGCGTGGCTGAACAGGGAATGCGATCCGGCGTCGATAGAGTCCGTACGAACTGTCCGTCATGTCAGGGGATGATCGGCGATGCGCAGAAGGACCTTTCTCCGTGCCGGTTCGGCGACCGGCGCACTGCTGGCCAGTGGCCTGCAGGTCGCACCGGCCGAGGCCCGGCCCGAGGTCGGACCGCCGCAGCGGCAGCTGCCGTCGCGGCCGGAGGAGAGGTGGTTCACGACCCCGATCGCCGACAGCGCGGCCATCCCCCGGTTCGTGAACCGGCTTCCGCAGCCGATCCGCATCGACGGGCGGAGGACGAACCGGATCACCATGGTGATGCGGCTGACCAGGCAGGACGTCATCGGCGGCGGCTATGGGCTGCTGACGCCGGTGTGGGGCTACGGACCGCTCGCCTCAGACGATCCGCACGGGCCGGCGCAGGTGTCCTCTCCCGGGCCGACAATCCTGGCCCGCAAGGACGCCCTGCTGGAGGTCAACTGGTTGAACGACCTGCCCGACCAGCACATGCTGCCGGTCGACCGGAGCATCCACTGGGCGGGATATCCCACCCCGTCGGGCGGGGGCGTGCCCACGGTCGTGCACCTGCACGGCGGCCACACCGATCCGGTCTCCGACGGCCACGCCGATGCCTGGTACACCGCGACCGGTCATACCGGGCCGGCCTACGAAACGACCCGGTACCGGTACGAGAACACCCAGGAGGCGGCCACTCTCTGGTACCACGACCACGCGCTCGGCCTGACCCGGTTGAACGTGTACGCGGGCCTGGCCGGGTTCTACCTGCTGCGGGACGCTGTCGAGGACGACCTGATCGCCCGGCGGCTGCTGCCGAGCGGACCCTACGAGAAGGAGATCATCCTCCAGGACCGGTTCTTCTACCCGGACGGCCGCCTGGCCTACCCGGACAAGCCCGCCGCCAACGGCGGGCCGTCGCCCTCGATCATCCCCGGCTTCACCGGGGACGTCGCGGTGGTCAACGGGGCTGCCTGGCCGTATCTGGACGTCGAGCCGCGGATGTACCGGTTCCGGGTGCTCAACGGTTCCAACAGCAAGACCTTCGTCCTCCGGGCCCGTGGACGGGAACTGTCCCAGGATCCGTGGCCGCTTCCGGTGTACCAAGTCGCCACGGACGGCGGCTTCCTGGAACGGCCGCTGCGCCTGACCGAGCCGCTGCCGCTCGCCCCGGCCGAACGCGTCGACCTCGTCGTGGACTTCAGCGGCCTCGAGGACGGGGAGTTCACCCTCACCCACGACGCCGGCAGCCCCGGCGTGGCCGATGTTCTCCCGCTGATGAAGTTCAGCGTCAACCGTGCCTTGGACCACGGCGTGCCGGCGACGGGCCTGCCGGAGCGACTGCGTGAGGCGCCCTACGAGATCACCGGGCCGGTGGCAGCCACGCGCCGGGTGCTGCTGACCCTCACGTCGGACGAGTACGACCGGCCCAAGCTCATGCTGGGGACGGTGGATGCCGGCCCGTTGACCTGGTCCGACCCGGTGACCGAGACGCCCGCGCTGGACAGTACGGAGATCTGGGAGATCTACAGCACCATGCAGGGCACGCACCCTGTCCACCTCCACCTCGTCGAGTTCGAGGTGCTCGGCCGGTGGCCCTTCACCGCAGAGCTGCGGGACGACGGGTCGCTCACGAACATCGTGGTCGACGAGGCCCACGGGCAGCAGCCGTTCCCGACCGAACGCGGCCCCAAGGACACGGTGCAGGTGCCCAAGGCCATGGTCACCCGGGTCAAGGCCACCTTCGACAAGAAGGGCATGTACATGTGGCACTGTCACCTCCTCGAACACGAGGACCACGAGATGATCCGGCCGCTGGAAGTCCGCTGACCGCACACGCCGGCACCCCCACCGCACCTCCCCGGAAAGGAACCTCTCGTCATGCGCAGGCTCATCTGCACGATCGCCGCCGCGGCCGTTGCCGCCGCTCTGACGGTGCTGCCCGCCGCGACCGCCCACGCCGCCGCGCCGTCCGAATGCAGCTACAGCGACTCCACCGAGATTCACCCCGCCGACTCGGCGGCCCCGGTCAGCTCCACCTACCCGGAAGGCACGATCAATCCCGAGGGGCAGGTCTGCCGCCAAGGAACCTGGCGGGGGCCCATGATCGACGACGGCAGCTACGGCGACAAGCCCTGCTGACCGGGCAGCGCCGCCCGCCGCTGGACCGGGGAGCAGCCATGGGCCCCGCCGTGGCGGCGGGGCCCATGGGACTTTCAGCGGCCCGGAGGGCCCGGACGGGTCAGGAGGCGTTCAGGGCGACCTCGCCGACCACGTAGCTGGTCTGGTTGCTGTTGGTCTCGACGCCGGTGAACAGCAGGGTCACCGTCTTGCCCGCGTAGGACGAGACGTTGAAGCTGTGTTCCTGGTAGCCGGAGGCGGCGTTGAGGTTGGTGTAGGTGCCGATGACGGTACCGCCGACGCTGATGGTGAAGGAGCCGTTGGTGGTGCCGGTCTGGGCGCTGTCGATGTGCAGCCACAGGTTCAGCGTGGCCGAGCAGTTGGCGGGGATGGTCACCGACTGGGAGAGCGTGTCGGTGTGCTTGGCCCCGTAGCCGTCGAGCCAGGCGTCGTAGTTGCCGACGTACGGGTTCTCGGAGGGAGCCGACTCGCCGATGACGTCCGGGCTGGCGGTCCAGTCGGCCGAGCCGCTGGCGAAGGTGCCGTTGGCGACCTTGTTACCGGTCGAGGTGCAGCCGCTGGCGGAGTTGACGGTCCAGGTGAAGGTGGCGCTGCCGGTGGCTCCGGTGGTGTCCTTGGCGGTGACCGTCACCGAGGAGGTTCCGGCGGTGGTCGGGGTGCCGGAGATCAGGCCGCTGCTGGAGATGGACAGTCCGGCCGGCAGGCCGGTGGCGGAGTAGGTGAGGGTCTGTCCGCTGGCCGAGTCGGACGCGGAGACCTGCAGCGAGACCGCCGAGCCGACGGTGCCGGTCTGGTTGCCCGGGCTGGTCACCGTCACGGTGTTACCGGCGGCGGAGCTGACGGTCCAGGTGAAGGTGGCGCTGCCGGAGGCTCCGGTGGTGTCCTTGGCGGTGACCGTCACCGAGGAGGTTCCGGCGGTGGTCGGGGTGCCGGAGATCAGGCCGCTGCTGGAGATGGACAGTCCGGCCGGCAGGCCGGTGGCGGAGTAGGTGAGGGTCTGTCCGCTGGCCGAGTCGGACGCGGAGACCTGCAGCGAGGCCGCGGTCCCCACGGTGCCGGTCTGGTTGCCCGGGCTGGTCACCGTCACCGTGTTGCCGGTGCTGCTGCCGCCGCCGAAGGCCGCCAGTCCGTTGGGGGTGCCGAAGCCCGCGGGCCGTCGTAGCCGATTCCGCCGGTGCACAGGTAGGCCGGGCTGCAGGTGCCGTCGGCGCCGCTGGTGACCGTCGTACAGGTCGCTGGTGTGGGCGTAGATGTCGTCGGCCGGGGTGCTGCCGGCGTTGCCGGCCAGTGCGTACACCGAGGCGATCATCGGCGAGGAGGCGCTGGTGCCGCCGACCTCGTTCCAGCCGCCGTTGCCGTTGGAGGTGTCGTAGACGGCCACGCCGGTGTTCGGGTCGGCGTCGGCCGCGACGTCGTTGTCGGTGCGCTTGGTGCAGCCGGTGTCGGTCTGCCACGACGGCTTGGGCTCGTAGGCGGAGCAGCCGGAGCCGGTGCCCTCGACCGCCGGAGCTCGATCCCCAGACGGTCTCGGTCCAGCCGCGGGAGTTGGACGCGGTGCTGAGGCGTGGTGCCGCCGACGGCGACGACGTAGGGCGAGGTCGCCGGGTAGATCACGCCGTAGCCGCGTCACCGGCGGACGCGGTGATCGCGACGCCGGGGTGGTCGAAGTACTCGGAGTCGCAGGGAGGTGTCGGTCGATGCCTCGGTCCCGCCCCAGCTGTTGGAGACGTACGCCGGCCAGGCTCGCGGCGGTGTTCTCGCGCGATGTACAGGCCGTCGCTGGAGTCGTCCGTGCGCCTCGACCAGGACGATCTTGCAGTTCGGGCAGATCGCCGAGACCATGTCGAGGTCGAGCGACTCCTCGAGGGTCCAGTCGTCGGAGGACGGGGCCTCGGGCGGGCAGCGGCGAGGTCGCGCCGGTCTGGTTGACCTTGGTGAAGCAGCCGTTGGCCGCGGTGCAGCCCGGCGGCGGACGCGGTAGACGGCCAGGTCGCTGGCGGCGTTCGGGTCGTCGTAGGCGTCGACCAGGGCGACGGTCGCGCCGGTGCCGTCTGGCCGCGGCGGCGAGGCGAGGTTGTAGGCCGACTGCAGCTGGGCGGGTCCGTAGCCGTACCCCGAGGGGATGGCCTGTGGTGAGTTGCTCTCAAGCATCGGGTGGATCCCGGTCCGCTTGAGGACCTGGCAGGCCATCTTGCCGGGTGCGGCGGTGTTGGGGCAGGCATGCACTGCGGCTGAGCTGGCGGTCTGGGTGGAGGCCAGCGCTTCGGCTGAGGCCGGGGTCAGGGCGAGCATTCCGCCCACGGCGAGTGCGATCGGGGTGACGATCGCGGTGATGCGGCGCCAGCTGTGGCCGGCGTCCGTCGTGTTCGCGCGCAACGAGGTTCCTCTCTCTGGAGTGGTGCGTCGTTGCCCCGTGAGTTCCGGGGGGATTTCCCTTGCCTGGGTACGCCGAGTCAGCCCGTTCAACGGGATGACGAGGCGGTGTGTCCGTACCATGACATTCGTCGAGCCGTGCGCATTGCCAGGCACCTAGCCGTCGAGCGGCGGTCGGGCTTCGACCGAACCGTTGCTGCGGGTCGTGAGTGTGCTCGTGGGTACGGACTGTCGCCTCATAGGAACGCATCTTGGCCGCGTCCAGTCAACAGCCAGGGCATATATTTTGACCGCCCATTGTCAAATCGATGCCGGAGGTCCGGCGTTGCGGCCCGGCCCTTGCCGAATGGCTCATCCATGCTGGTCGGACGGCATTTTGACACCCGTTGCGGACGGCGCAGCCGGGCGTGGCGGAGCCGGGCCTGGGGCGGCCGTGACCAATGCCGAAACCCCATCCCACTTGCGTGGATGGGTATTCGGCAAGATCAGGGCCGGTCGGAGCCACCGGCCTGCGGCACTGCCCGTTGAGGTCGGGCGTGCAGACGGGGGCTGAACCTGTCGTCGCGCGAGTACCGGCAGAGACGCGAGTACCGGCAGAGATGGGCGACGGACTGATCGTCGAGGTGCGTAGCGCTCGGCGGCTGTCCACGTACGATCGTCCAATGTCAGATATGACGGAAACCACGCCCGGCTGGCTCGCCTCCGACGATCTGGAACTGGCGCGTGCCCAGATGCCGATCCTCTACGTCGAGGCGGTGCCGGTGCGGGTCGACGACAGCGGCGAAGTGACGCACATCGGGCTCCTGCTGCGGATCGGGGCGGACGGGACGGTCAGTCGCACCCTCGTCTCCGGCCGGGTGCTGCACCATGAACGGGTCCGCGACGCCCTGCTGCGGCATCTGGAGAAGGACCTCGGCCCGGTGGCCCTGCCCCGGGTCCCGGCCTCGCTGCAGCCGTTCACCGTCGCCGAGTACTTCCCGACGCAGGGGATCACCCCATTCCACGACCCCCGGCAGCACGCGGTGTCCCTGGCCTACATCGTCCCGGTGAGCGGTGACTGCCGACCGCGCCAGGACGCGCTCGACCTGGTCTGGTTCAGCCCGCAGGAGGCCGCGTCCGCGCTGGTCCAGCAGGAGATGCCGGGGGGTCAGGGCGTCCTGCTGAAGCAGGCGTTGGCCCACGCCGGCTGCCTGATCTGACCTGACCGCACGACAGGGCTCCGGTGGGCCGGCCGGGCCGGCCCACCAGCCCGCTAGCGGGCTGCCGGGACCAGTCGTCCCAGCAGCTCGCCGAAGGCCACCAGCCGGTCGATCTGCCCCGGGCCGCCGTCGTCCAGCGACTTGCTGAAGCGGAACGCCTCGGGGCGGAACCGGGCGGTGCCCGCGCCGCCCTCGTCCAGTGCGACCGCGCTCAGCTCCTGCACCGCGCCGGTGGTCACCACCACGAACACCCCGCGTCGGGCGCGGGCGCCCGCGCCGTCGCGGCCGACCAGGGTGCGCATCCCGACATGGCGCACCTCGGCCAGCGGCAGCACCTGGATCGACGAGTCCAGCACCGTGCCGCCGGGCGCGGTCGGGTCGGCGACCTCCTCGCTGTGCCAGAGGATCAGCCGCCGACCGTCGCAGACCGCCGCCTCCTGCCAGACCGAGGCGCCGGCCTCGGTCAGGTCCACCACCCGCTCCAGCGTGAAGCCGCGCACCCGGCGCCGTCCCAGCACTCCGCCGATCGCCTCGACCGCCACGTCCGGGTGCAGGAAGTAGGCCTCCGCCGCCCGCTCCAGCCGCTGGTACGGCGACCAGTCCGACCCCGGCAGGCTCACCGGGTACCCGCCGTCCTCCGGTCCGCGCGAACCCCCGTCCCCCGATCCGCGCCGCCGCGACACCCTGCTGAACATGGCTCACCCCCCTTGCTCCCGGGGCCCGCACCGACCGACCCAGGCCTGGCCCTGCCCCTGCTGGAAACCCTACCCAAGAGGACCCCCGTACGCTGGTGACCATGCCGACCCTGCTGCTCGTCCGCCATGGCCGTTCCACCGCCAACACCGCCGGGGTGCTCGCCGGCTGGACCCCCGGGGTGTTGCTCGACGCCCACGGCGAGAAGCAGGCCAAGGACCTCGCCGACCGCCTCACCGACCTGCCCGTCTCGCTGGTCGTCAGCAGCCCGCTGGACCGCTGCCGGCAGACCCTGGCGCCGCTGCTGGAGGTCAGGGACCAGCTGGCGCTGCGGCTGGACGAGCGGCTCGGCGAGTGCCGCTACGGCGACTGGACCGGCCGCCCCCTGAGCGAGCTCGCCTCCGAGCCGCTGTGGCGGACCGTGCAGGCCCAGCCCTCCGCCGCGATCTTCCCCGGGCCCGAGGGCGAGTCGCTGCGCGAGATGAGCCACCGCGCGGTGGAGAGCGTCCGTGAGTGGGACACCGAGGTCGAGCGCGAGCACGGCCCGGACGCGCTCTGGGTGGCCTGCAGCCACGGGGACGTGATCAAGGCGATCGTGGCCGACGCGCTCGGGCTGCACCTCGACCAGTTCCAGCGGATCTCGGTCGAACCATGTTCGATCACGGCCATCCGCTACACCTCCCACCGACCCTTCCTGCTGCGTCTCGGCGACACCGGTGAGCTCGGCGGTCTCGCGCCGCGCCCCAGCAGTGGCGACGCCGTCGTCGGGGGAGACACCGGCACCCGCTGACAGATCGGTAGGGTGGGTTCGAACAGCGACGACGAGATCTGGAGCAGCCCACGTGCCCCGCCAGGTGTTCTTCTACGATCCTCCCGAGCGTTTCGTGGCCGGCACGGTCGGCGAGCCGGGTCAGCGCGCCTTCTACCTGCAGGCCAGCACCAGGGGCCGGGTGACCAGCGTGCTGCTGGAGAAAGCCCAGGTCGCCGCCCTCGCCGAGCGCATCGAGGAGCTGTTGGACGAGGTGGTCCGGCGCAGCGCCGGCAGCACCGAGGTCCCGGCCGTCGCGCCTGCGGACCTGATCGACAGCGCCCCGTTGGACCAGCCGGTGCTGGAGGAGTTCCGGGTCGGCACCATGGCGCTGGCCTGGGACGAGTCCATCCAGCGGCTGATCGTCGAGGCGCAGGCCCTGGTCGAGACCGACTCCGACGACCCGGACGACCAGGAGCCCTTCGAGGACGACGAGAACGGTCCGCCGATGCTGCGGGTCCGGCTCAGCGGCGCGATGGCCCGGGTCTTCGCCAAGCGCGCCCTGGAACTGGTCTCGGCCGGCCGGCCGCCGTGCCCGTTCTGCAGCCTCCCGCTCGACCCGCAGGGCCATGTGTGCCCGCGTCAGAACGGGTACCGACGCTGAGCGCGCCGGTGGACCAGCCGCTGCCCGAGGTGGACCCCGCCGCCTCGGCGGCGCTCGCCGCCGACCCCGGGCGCGCCCTCGCCCTGCTGCGCACGGGCGAGCTGCGGATACACGGACGGCTGACCGCGGCCTCCAACGCGGCCTTTTACTGCACCGTCACCGGCACCGACGGCACGGCCGCCGTCTGCGTCTACAAGCCGGTGCGCGGCGAGCGCCCGCTCTGGGACTTCCCGGACGGGACGTTGGCCGGCCGCGAGGTTGCCGCCTACGAGGTCTCCGCCGCGACCGGCTGGGGCCTGGTGCCGCCGACGGTGCTCCGGGACGGCCCCTACGGCGAGGGCATGTGCCAGATCTGGATCGAGACCGAGAGCGAGACCGAGGCCGAGGCCGAGGCCGAGCAGGCCGCGGAGGACGGGCCCGGCGGGGGCGAGGGCGACGGCCTGCTGGCGCTGCAGGACGGCGAGGAGCCCGAGCCGGGCTGGCGCGCCATCGGGCGCGCGGAGGTGGGCCAGGGGCGCACGGCGCTGCTGGTGCACGCCGACGACCCGCGGCTGCGCCGACTGGCGGTGCTGGACGCGGTGCTGAACAACGCCGACCGCAAGGGCGGGCATCTGCTGCCCGCCGTCGACGGGCGGCTCTACGGCATCGACCACGGGGTGACCTTCGCGGTCCCCGGCAAGCTGCGCACGTTGCTCTGGGGCTGGGCCGGGGAGCCCCTGCCGGAGGAGGCCGTGGTGGTCCTCACCGGGCTGCGGAAGGAGCTCGACGGCGCGCTGGGGGAGCGGCTGGCGCCGCTGCTGACCCCGGCCGAGCTGGAGGCGCTGCGGGAGCGGGTGGAGGGGCTGCTGCGCAGCGGCGCGCACCCGCTCCCGCCCATCGACCGGCACGCCGTCCCCTGGCCGCCGATCTGACGGGCGCGGGGGCCGGCACAGCGGCCGGCACAGCGGCCGACGCGGGAGCCGACGCAGGGCGGACCGAGGCACTGGTGCGAAGATCAGTTCAACCCGGTTAGAGTCATCCGTATGTATGCCTGGCCCGCCACTGAGGTTCCCGCGCTCCCCGGTCAGGGGAGTCCCCTGCACATCTTCGACACCGCCGCGAGCGGTCTGCGGAGGACCAGTCCCGGCCCCACCGCCCGGCTCTACGTCTGTGGCATCACCCCCTACGACGCCACCCACCTCGGCCACGCCGCGACCTACAACGCCTTCGACCTGATCCAGCGGGTCTGGCGGGACGCCGGACACGAGGTCGTCTACGTCCAGAACGTCACCGACGTCGACGACCCGCTGCTGGAGCGCGCCGTCGCCACCGGCCAGGACTGGACCGCGCTGGCCGAGCGCGAGACCGCCCTGTTCCGCGAGGACATGACGGCGCTTCGGATGCTGCCGCCGGCCCACTACATCGGCGCGGTCGAGGCGATCCCCTCCATCGTCCCGATCGTCCAGGACCTGCTCCGGCAGGGGGCGGCCTACGAGCTCGACGGCGACATCTACTTCTCGGTCGAGTCGGACCCGCACTTCGGCGAGGTCTCCCGGCTGGACGCCGAGCAGATGCTGCACTTCTTCGGCGAGCGCGGCGGCGACCCGGACCGTCCGGGGAAGAAGCACCGGCTCGACCCGCTGCTCTGGCTCGCGGCCCGTCCCGGGGAGCCCGCCTGGGAGACCGAGCTCGGCCACGGCCGCCCCGGCTGGCACATCGAGTGCGTCGCGATCGCGCTCGGCCACCTCGGCATGGCCTTCGACATCCAGGGCGGCGGCAGCGACCTGGCCTTCCCGCACCACGAGATGGGCGCCTCGCACGCCCAGGTCGCCACCGGCAGCCACCCCTTCGCCCGCGCCTACGTCCACGCCGGGATGGTCGCGCTGGACGGCGAGAAGATGTCCAAGTCGCGCGGCAACCTGGTCTTCGTGTCCCGGCTGCGCAAGGACGGCGTCGACCCGGCCGCGATCCGGCTCGCCCTGCACGCCCACCACTACCGCAGCGACTGGGAGTGGACCGGCGCCGACCTGGAGCGCGCCCAGCAGCGGCTGGCGGTCTGGCGTGCGGCGGTGTCCCGCCCGGACGGCCCGGACGCCACCGAGCTGCTGGCCGAGGTCCGCGCGGCCCTGGCCGACGACCTGGACACCCCCCGCGCCCTGGCGGCGATCGACGCCTGGGCAGCCCGGCAGCAGGCCGAGGGCGGCAGCGACACCGGCGCCCCCGGCGTGGTCTCCCGCACCGTCGACGCACTGCTCGGCGTGGCGCTCTGACACCCGGCTGAGCCGCCTCCGCCCTCCCGAGGGACGGGGCGGCTCAGCCCTCCATCGCGCCGTAGGTACGGCCCTTCCAGGCCGCGCCCCGTCCGCGCCAGTGCTGCACCGCCGAGTCCACGGTCATCAGCAGGTACATCCCGGCGGTGAACGGCAGCAGCAGCGCCTCCCAGACCGGGCGCCGGTAGTAGCCGAGCATCGGCCGGAAGGTCAGCGCCATCAGCAGCCAGGCCGCCAGCCCGAGGACGGCGAGCGGGGCGTTCCCGGCGGCCAGACCGAGCAGCACCGCCAGCGGCGGCACCAGGTAGACCAGGGCCAGCCCCAGCACCGTGCCGGCCAGCAGCGCCGGCGAGTGCCGCAGCTGGGCGTAGGCGCTGCGGGAGACCATCCGCCACAGCTGCCCCAGCTCCGGGTAGGGGCGGACGCTGTCGACCCGGTCGGCCAGGCCCAGCCAGGTCCGCCCGCCGTTCCGCTTCACCAGCCGGGCCAGGTTGACGTCGTCGATAACCGCGCCCCGGATCGCGGCCACCCCGCCCGCGCGCTCCAACGCCTCCCGGCGCACCAGCGTGCAGCCCCCGGCGGCCGCCGCCGTCCGCGCGCCGGGGCGGTTGCTCCGGCGGAACGGGTAGAGCTGGGCGAAGAAGTAGACGAAGGCCGGGACGATCAGCTGCTCCCAGCGGGTCTCCGTGCGCAGCCGCGCCATCTGCGAGACCAGGTCCAGGTCGTTGGTCTCGGCGGCGGCGACCAGGCTCTCCAGCGAGTGCGGGCCGTGGGCGATGTCCGCGTCGGTGAGCAGCAGGTAGTCCACCTCCCCGGCCAGTTCGACGCCGTGCCGCAGCGCCCAGAGCTTGCCGGTCCAGCCGGCCGGCGGCTCGCCGGCACGGTCACCGTGAGCGGCAGCGAGCCGGGGACCTCGCCGAACCGCCGGGCCAGCTCGCCGGTGCCGTCGGCGCTGCCGTCGTCCACCAGGATCAGCCGGGCCTCGCCCGGGTACTGCTGCGCCAGCAGCGAGGGCAGGCTGTGCGGCAGCACCTCCGCCTCGTCCCGGGCCGGGACCACGACCGCGACCCGGGGGAAGGCGGTGAGCTGCGCCCGGCGCGGCAGCCGGACATCGGTCCGCCAGAACCAGCCCTGACAGAAGGTCAGCCACAGCCAGGACAGCAGCGACAGCGAGGCGATGATCACGAGGAGCGACACCGCGCCAGTCTGCCGCACCGGGCTGACGCCCGCACGACTCTCCGGCATGACCCGGCCGCCGGGGATCGACTATCGTCGATGCTTGTGAAGATCGCACTGATGGACTCGGGCATCGGCCTGCTGGCCGCCGCCGCCGCACTGCGCGACCTGCGTCCCGACGCCGACCTGGTGCTCTCCTCGGACCCGGACGGGATGCCCTGGGGACCGCGCACCCCCGCCGACGTCACCCGGCACGCCCTGGACGTCGCCCGTGCCGCCGCCGCGCACCGGCCCGACGCGCTGATCATCGCCTGCAACACCGCCTCGGTGCACGCCCTGGACGCGATCCGGGCGGAGCTGGAGCCGGAGATCCCGGTGATCGGCACCGTCCCGGCGATCAAGCCGGCCGCCGCGGCCTCCCTCGGCGGGCCGGTCGCCATCTGGGCCACCCCGGCCACCACCGGCAGCGCCTACCAGCGGCGGCTGATCCGCGACTTCGCCGGCGGCGCCGAGGTGGCCGAGATCCCCTGCCCGGGGATGGCCGACGCGGTCGAGTACGCCGACGAGTCGGCCATCGCCGCCACCGTCGCCGCAGCCGCCGCGCTCACCCCGCCGGACGTGCGGGAGCTGGTGCTCGGCTGCACCCACTACGAACTGATCGCCGACCGGATCCGGGCCGCCCTGGGCGATCCGGAGGGGCTGACCTTCCACTGCTCGGCCCGGCCCACGGTGGCCCAGGCGGCACGCCGGGCCGGAGCGGCCGCCGAGGCCCGCCGGGGCGGCGGCACGCTGCTGGTGCTGCGCAGCGGCCGGGCCGAGGAACTGCCCCCGGCGGCGCTGGCCTACGCCGAGGGCAGGCTGCTCACCGGGGCGCTGTCCGCCGTCCGCTGACCGCGCCCACGGCGACGCGAGTGCGGTGGTCGGCCTGTCCCGCTGGACAGGACAGGCCGACCCGTCTGCGCCCCCCGGGCCCCGGGGCGCGGCGGGGCCGTTCCGGCGCGGTCAGACCGCGACCGCGCCCCGCAGTCGGCGCGCCGTGGGCGTCCAGCCCGACAGCACTCCGTCGAACATCCCGCGCGAGGTGCCCGGTGTCACCGTCAGCCGGCTGATCCGCAGCGGGTCCGGCTGCTCCCCGCCCGCGCCGCGCAGGTCGAACAGGGTGCCGTCGGTGACGAAGGCGCTGCGGTAGGCCAGCCCCCGCAGCAGCGGGGCCACCCGCTCGTCGAACACCCCGTCGGGGTAGGCGAAGGTGCGGGGCTGCTCACCGGTCAGCCGGGTCAGTCGCTGGTGGCCGCCGGCCACCTCCTCGCGCACCACATAGCCGTCGCACGTGTCGAGCCGGGCGTGGCTCAGCGTGTGGTTGCCGAGCTCGACCCCGCCGGCCCGCAGCGCCAGCAGGTCCGCCGTCGTCAACTGGGGCTTGCCCGGGGCGGGTCGACGGGCCGTCACCCGCAGCTCCTCCAGGCTCCGTCGGCGGTCCGGGTCGGGCAGCGCGGACAGCGCCGCGACCGCGTCGCCCGGCGTCCTGCCGGACAGCCCCCGGGCCCGGCCGCCCTGCTCGACCAGGAAGCGGGCCTCCTGCCACCAGTAGGGCCGGTCGGTGTCGACCAGGCCCGGCACCACGAAGGCCACCCCCGGCACCCGGCGGGCGGCCAGCACCGGGAGCGCCTCGGTGGCCGCGCTGCGGTGGCCGCGCTCGAAGGTCAGCAGCACGGCGTGCGGCGGCAGCGGCGCGCCGCTGGAGAGCGCCCGTTCCACCTCGTCCAGCGAGACCGGGGAGGCGGTCCGCTGCAGCCGTTCCACCTGGGCCGCGAAGGCGTGCCGGTCGGTGACGTCCTGGAAGGTCAGCACCGCGAGCCGACGGGCGGCGCGTCCGAGCGGCAGGGCCGGGGCGAGCGCCGGACGGGCCAGCGTGGTGGTGTTCGACTGTCGCACGGATCTTCCTTCCGTCGTGCCGAGCGACGCCGACGAGGACATGAGGGGGCCGAATTGTCGCTCAACACATGGAAGACCCGCATCCCGGGGGGAAGGTTGTACGGCGAGGGGGACAAACTTTCCAGGGGTGGCCGGGGCCGCCACAATGGGACGCATGGCCGATCCGCTCGCTGACCCGTTGCCCGTCGAACGCCGGGTGGACCTCGGCCTCGCCCGGCTCCTCCCCGACCTGGACCGGCCCAGCGCCTGGCTGCTCACCCTGGACGACGCGCCGCAATCCTATGTCGACCTGGACGACCCGCTGCACCTGGAGTTCGAGTACGTCCAGCGGCTGGCCCACGTCGCCGACCTCGCCGCCGACCCGGGGGTCCCGCTCACCGTGCTGCACCTCGGCGGCGCCGGGATGACGCTGCCGCGCTACCTCGCCGCGACCCGTCCCGGCTCGGCCCAGGACGTGGTCGAGCTCGACGGGGCGCTCACCGCGCTGGTCCGGGCCCACCTGCCCTGGCGCGAGCGGGCGTTCACGGTCCACCGGGCGGACGCCCGGGAGTACCTGGGCGGACTCCCGGACGGCAGCGCGGACCTGGTGGTCGCCGACGTCTTCGGCGGGTCGCGCATCCCCGCGCACCTGACCTCGGTGGAGTTCGTCCGCGAGGCGGCCCGGGTGCTGCGTCCCGGCGGCAGCTATGCGGCGAACTTCGCCGACGCGGCCCCGCTCGACTTCGCCCGCGCCCAGGTCGCCACCGTCCGCTCGGTGCTGCCGGACGTCTGCCTGGTCGCCGAGCCCTCGGTGCTGCGCGGGCGGCGCTACGGCAACCTGGTGCTGCTGGCCGGCACCGGGGAGCGGCCGCTGCCGGTGGCCGAGCTGGGCCGCCGGGTCGCCGCCGACCCGTTCCCGGCCCGGGTCGTCCACGGCGACCGGCTCGACCTGCTGGTGGGCCGGGCGCGGCCGGTCACCGACCGCACCGCCGCGCCCTCCCCGGCACCCCCGGAGGGCGCCTTCAGCCTGTGACCAGCGCCAGCGCGAAGCCGTCGTAGCCCTTGACGCCCACGGTCTGCACGGCGGTGCCGTCCAGCCGGGGCTCGGCGGCGATCAGCTCCAGCGCCGCGCGGGTGCCGAGGACGTCCGGGTCCTGGTTGGCCGGGTCGCCGACCCGGCCGCCGCGCACCACGTTGTCCACGATGATCAGCGTCCCGGGGCGGGAGAGCTCCAGCGCCCAGTGCAGATAGTGCGGGTTGTTGGCCTTGTCGGCGTCGATGAAGACCAGGTCGAACGGGCCGGCGCCCTCGTCCTGGAGCTTCGGCAGGCTGTCCAGCGCCGCGCCCACCCGGACCTCGACCCGGTCGGCGAGCCCGGCACCGGCGATGTTGCCCCGGGCGACCTCGGCATGCCGGGGGTCGTACTCCAGCGAGATCAGCCTGCCGCCCTCGGGCAGCGCCCGGGCCAGGCAGATGGTGGAGTAGCCGCCCAGGGTGCCGATCTCCAGGATGTTCCGGGCACCCCGGATCCGGGCCAGCAGCTGCAGCAGCTTGCCCTGCGGCGGGGAGACCGCGATCTGCGGCAGGCCGGCGGCATCGCTGGCCGCGAGCGCGGCGTCGAGAGCGGGGTCGGACGGCGCGACGGTCTGTCCGAAGTAGGCGTCGACGGCGTTCCAGAGGTCGGACGAACTCATGGCGGATCCTCCTGCGTGGGGGAAGGGTGCTGACGGCCCGTGCCTTCCCTGGCAATCTACCGCCGCCGTCCCCGCCCCCGGCGCAGCGCGCCGACCGGCGCGGGCGGGTCCGGCCCGGCTGTCTACCATGGCGGGATGCGCCTCATCGGAGAGATCGACCCCGCCCGTCCGCTGCTCGTCGTCGCCGTCGAGGGGGAGGCCGCCCATCTGGACGGCAGCCTGCCGGTGCTGCTGACCGGGATGGGCAAGATCAACGCTGCGGCCTCGGTCGCCGCGGTGCTGGCCGGGCCGGTGCGGCCGGCGTCCGTGGTCAACCTGGGCACGGCCGGCGCGCTCAAGCCGGGCTGGAACGGCACCCACGAGGTGCGCGGGGTGATCCAGCACGACCTGGACACCGGGGCGCTGCACAGCCTGACCGGCCTGGTCTGGGGCGCGCCGCTGGAGCTGCAGCCGGGGGCGGACGGACCGGTGCTGGCCACCGGCGACCTGTTCGTCTCGGAGGAAGGGGCGCGACAGCGGCTCGCCGAGCAGGCCGACCTGGTGGACATGGAGGGCTACGCGGTCGCCAGCGTCGCGCTCGCGGCGGGGCTGCCGGTGCGGCTGGTCAAGCATGTGAGCGACGAGGCGGGCGAGGGGGCGGCTCGGACCTGGCTGGACGCGCTGGACGACTGCGCCCGGGTCCTCGCCGACTGGGTGGCCAAGGAACTGGGCTGACGCCCGGCGCCCGAGAGGGCTACTTCGCGGCGACGCGGAAGACCGGGAATCCGGGCGCGATCTCGACCAGCCGGCTGTCGGGGGACTTGGCGGTCACGTCCTCGAAGAACATCCCGACCTCCCAGCCCCACTTGCGCAGGTACTCGCGCAGGATCGGGGTCTTCTCGGCGTCGGCGACCTCGACGGCGGTGAAGGGCTCGGCCTTGCGGCCGAGCCGCAGCTCGCCGCCGCCGACGACGCGCATGTTGCGGACCCACTGGGTGTGGCCACGCGGGGCGACCAGGTAGCGCTCGCCGTTCAGGACGAGCAGGTTGACCGGAGTGGTCCGCCATTCGCCGCTCTTGCGGCCCCGGACGGCGAGGGTGCGCGAGCCCATCACGCTGATGCCGAGCCGGCCGAGCCCGTTGACCAGGCTGCGGCTGAGCCGGTCGCCGATGGTGATGAAGGTGCCGGTCGGGGTGACCAGCCGGAGCCGTGCGGGGGCGGGCTGCTGGGCGATGGGCTCGGACATGTCGACTCCTGCGTGAGCGTAGATCCGGTTCGAGAGCGGTGCTCTCGTTCTCTTGCTACGACTATGACCCGCTCCGGGGTCGGAGTCAAGAGCAGTGCTCTCGAATATTGTCAGTGCTCTGAAATGTGGCAGACTGGGGTGATGGCAGCGATCAGAACCGCACGAGAGCGGGCCCGGGACGAACTCACCCGCGAGATCAAGGCGGAGGCGCGGCGGCAGTTGGCCGCCGACGGCGCCCAGCGGCTCTCCCTGCGCGCCGTCGCGCGGGAGCTGGGTATGGTCTCCTCGGCCCTCTACCGCTACTACCCCAGCCGCGACGAGCTGCTCACCGCGCTGATCATCGACGCCTACGACGCCCTCGGCGAGCAGGTGGAGCAGGCCGTGGCGGCGGTGCCCGACCCGGGCGACACCCGGGGCCGCTGGCTCGCCCTCTGTGCGTCCGCCCGGGCCTGGGCCCGGAACTCGCCGCACGAGTTCGCACTGATCTACGGCACTCCGGTGCCCGGCTACGTCGCTCCGCCGGAGACGATCGGCCCGGCCGGCCGGGTGGCCATGGTGCTGGTGGCGCTGCTGAGCGACGCGGGTCCGGATGTCGCCGGGACGGTACACCGGCCGCCGGGCACCCGACTCGCCGGGCAACTGGGGGCGCTGGCCGAGCAGATCGCCCCGGGATTGGACCCCGGGCTGCTCGCCCGTGGGATCGCCGCGCTGGCCCAGTTGATCGGACTGATCAGCTTCGAGCTGTTCGGCCAGCTGGTCGGCTCCGCCGAACCCGCCGACCACCTCTTCGACTACTCCGCCGAGGTCCTGGCCGACACCCTCGGCCTGCCGGACCCGCGCTGACCGGACCTGCCCGCGCCGGTCAGAGCTTGTGGACCCGGTAGCCGTCCTCGGCGGCCTCGACCACCGCCGCCAGGTCCCCGCCGGTGGCCGCGGTGGCCACGGCCGCCACCGCACCCTCCACGAAGGGCGCGTCGGCCAGCCGGACCGGGAACGGCAGCCCGTGTGCCTCGGCGTCGGCCAGCAGCCGCTGCACCGCCTCCACCGCGCCGCCGAGGTCGGCGAGCACGGC
The DNA here is from genome assembly GCA_963743515.1 of uncultured Actinomycetota bacterium. Lineage (GTDB taxonomy): Bacteria > Actinomycetota > Actinomycetes > Streptomycetales > Streptomycetaceae > Streptacidiphilus. The sequence goes on along the minus strand of CAVUQN010000009.1, from coordinate 6,244 downwards.
CACGCCCATGCCCTGGTCCACCGCGCGGGCGGCGGTGACGATCCGGGCCGCGCTCGTGCCGACCTCGCCGTCCAGGGTGCCGCCCGCCGTCGCCACCGGGCCCGGGTCGCCGGTCCCCAGCAGCGTCACCGACAGCCTGGCGACGGCCTCCGCCAGCTCCGGGGTGTGCGCCACCAGCACCACCCCGACCCGGTCGAGCGCGGGCAGCGGCACCGACCGCAGCGCGGGGGAGTCGTCGGCGTCCGGCTCCTCCGCCGCCGGACGCAGCGTCACGACCCGTGCCACGCCGCTCATGTGTGCTGCTCCCCACGTCGAATGCGGTTCGATCTGGACGAACTATCCCATAGCGCTGCCCGTCGCCGTGCCTGCGACTCGGCCGCCCGTGGCTCGGTCCAGCGCCCCGGCCAGGAAGGCCGCGCGGTCCAGCGTCCAGACCATGTTGCGGCCGGATTCGGCGGGGGTCTCGATCTCGTTCTGCTCGATCCGGTCCAGGGCGAAGCCGAGCCGGCGGGCCACGGCCGCGCTGCGGAGGTTGTTCTCGTCGCAGTGGATCTCCACCTGCTCGATCCCGGGCAGCGCGAACCCGGCGCGGGCCAGCGCCGCCGCCGCTTGCGAGCCCACGCCCCGACCGACCAGGGCGGAGGCGATCCAGTAGCCGATCTCGATGATGCCGGGGCCTATCCGGCCGTGCAGCCCGCAGCCGCCCAGCACCTGGTCCGGGTCGTCGGCGGCGGTGAGGCCGAAGCCGAATTCCTCGCCGGACTCCCAGGCCGCGTCGGACTGGGCCCGCTTGCGGGCCGTCTCCTCCAGGCTCGGCGCCTGGAGGGCCCAGGGCAGCCAGACCCGGAGATGGTCGAGGTCGGCGAGGACGGCGGCGTTGAAGGCGGCGTCGTCGATCAGCGAGCGGCGGCGCAGCGCCAGGCCGCAGGGGAGGGGGATGAGTTCGGCCGGGGCCGACTGTGCTGACTGGTCCATGCCGGGATCCTCCTACGGTCCGGGCGGCCCGGCCAAACCCGTTTCCGGCCCCGGCGGAGGCTCCCGGGAGCCTCCGGGTGCCCCGGTGGCTTCCCCCCGGATAGAACGTGTTCTACCGTAGCTGCCTGACGGACCGTCAGCGACAGTGCCGCCGGTCCGCCCGCCCCCGTCCGCCCCGTCCGTACGTGACCTGGAGGTCCGCCGTGCACCTGGACTACACGCCGGAGCAGCAGCGGCTGCGCACCGAACTGCGGGCCTACTTCGCCGAGCTGATGCCGCCCGAGGCGCACGGCCGGCTGAACGACCCCAAGCAGCAGAAGACCTTCTACCGCGCCGTCAACCGCCGACTCGGCGCGGACCGGTGGCTCGGGGTCGGCTGGCCGGTCGAGTACGGCGGGCGCGGGATGGGCGCGGTCGACCAGTTCATCTTCTTCGACGAGGCCGCCCAGGCCGGGGTGCCGCTGCCGATCATGGCGCTGAACACGGTCGGCCCCTCGATCATGGCCTTCGGCACCGACGAGCAGAAGGCGTACTTCCTGCCCCGGATCCTGGCCGGCGAGCTGGACATCGCCATCGGCTACTCCGAGCCGGACGCCGGTACCGACCTGGCGGCGCTGAAGACCCGCGCCGTACTCGACGGCGACACCTACACCGTCAACGGCCAGAAGATCTGGACCACCAACGGCGACACCGCCGACTGGGTCTGGCTCGCGGTCCGCACCGATCCGGAGGCGCCGCCGCACAAGGGCATCAGCATCCTGCTGGTGGACACCACCGACCCGGGCTACTCGACCACGCTGATCCGCACCCTGGCCGGGCACGACACCACCGCCAGCTACTACCAGGACGTCCGGGTCCCGGTCGGCCGCCGGGTGGGCGCGGAGAACCAGGGCTGGCGGCTGATCACCAACCAGCTCAACCACGAGCGGGTCACCCTCGCCGCCCACGCCACCATGGCCAACCGGGCGCTGGCCGAGGTCCGGGACTGGGCTGCCGCGACCGAGCTCTCCGACGGCCGCCGGGTGGTCGACCTGCCCTGGGTCCGCCAGCGGCTGGCCCGCACCCACACCCGCCTGGACGCCGTGAAACTGCTCAACTGGCAGATGGTGGACGCCGTCCGGCGCGGCGCGCTGACCCCGCAGGACGCCTCGGCGGTCAAGGTCTACGGCAGCGAGGCGCGCCGTGACGCCTACGCCTGGCTGATGGAGGTCGTCGGCGCGGCCGGCCAGCTGAAGGAGGGCTCCTCCGGCGCGGTCCTGCAGGGCAACCTGGAGCGCGGCTACCGCAGCGCCGTGATCTTCACCTTCGGCGGCGGCAACAACGAGATCCAGCGCGAGATCATCTCCTGGATCGGCCTCGGCATGCCCCGCGTCCGGCGGTAGCGCGGGGGACTCACCGGGGTGCGTGGGCCGTCCGGCGCGGGTACCGCTATCCTCATGACTACGGCGGAGGGGCTCGCCGTCAACCGCGACCGGGCGACCGGTCGCCAACGGTCCCTACCTGGCGGTCGCCTGTCCGGCGACCCGGACGACACAGGTAGGAGAGCCATGTCCCGATCACAGCACCTGCGGCCCGGCCGTCCCGGGCGGGCCCCTGCCTTCCGGAGGGCCGATGCCCGGACGTGACCCAGCAGGGGGGCAGGTCCGCGCCGACCTTCCCCCCGACCAGAGCCTGCCCCCCGATCAGGCCCCGCCCCCGCCCCCGCTCCGGGCCCGGAGGCGTCGCAGCGCGCCCGGCGGCAGTGGGACGTGCTGGCGGTGGTCGCGTTCGGCGGCGGGCTGGGCAGCGTGGCGCGCTACGGGATGGCCCGCGCCTGGCCCACCCCGGCCGGCGGCTTCCCCTGGGCGACCTTCGCCACCAACGTCCTGGGCAGCCTGGCCCTCGGCCTGGTGATGGTCTACGTGATCGAGGTCTGGCCGCCCTCGCGCTACCGCCGCCCCTTCATCGGGGTCGGCATCATCGGCGGCTTCACCACCTTCTCCACCTGGATGAGCGAGAGCCGGGGGCTGATCGCCACCGGGCACCTCGCCGTCGCCGACGCCTACGCGCTGACCAGCCTGGTCGTCGGCCTGGCCGCGGTCTGGAGCGGGATCGCCCTGGCCCGGCGGCTGTCCGGGCTACCGGTGCGGCGCGGGCCCAGCCGCCGCAGCCAGGCCGGACGCACCGCGACCGTCGCCGCGGCCGATGCCGCAACCGCCGAGGACCGTTCCGCCGAAGGAGCACCACGATGACCCCGCTCCCGCACCTGCACCGGCACCAGGCCGACCCCGAGCCCGAAGCCCGGCCGGAGAGCCGTTCGCGCGAGGAACTGGTCGGCCGGGCGCTGCGCCTGACCGTCCATCTGGCCGACGGCGAGCAGTACCACCACCGTCCCGTCTACAGCGAGATCGTGCACCGGGCGCACCGGGCCGGGCTGGCCGGGGCGAGCGTCTACCGGGGGATGGAGGGCTTCGGCCGCACCGCGCGGGCGATCCACACCACCCGGCTGCTCGACGTGGCCGACAACCTGCCGCTGCTGGTGGTGATCATCGACACGCCGGAGCGGATCCAGGGCTTCCTGCCCGAACTGCGCGAGGTCAGCCCGCACAGCCTGGTGACCGTGGAAGAGGTCGCCCTGGTCCCGCCCGCCGAACCGGCGCCGACTCCCCGGGGGAACAGCTGATGCCCTTCCTGATGGTCTTTCTCGGCGGCATGGTCGGCGCTCCGGTGCGCTTCCTGACCGACAGGTTCATCCAGTCCCGTCATGACGGCGTCTTCCCCTGGGGCACCTTCGCCATCAACATCTCCGGCGCCTTCATCCTCGGCGTCATCAGCGCCGGCGTCGCCCACCACCACCTGGGCGCCAACGCCAGCCTGCTGCTGGGCACCGGCTTCTGCGGCGGGCTGACCACGTTCTCGACCTTCTCCTTCGAGACCGTGCGGCTGATGGAGGACGGCTCGCTGGCCGAGGCCGGGCTGAACGTCGTCGGCAGCCTGGCCTTCGGGCTGGGCGCGGCGGCCCTCGGTTTCGCCCTCGTCGGCTGGCTGTGAGCCCGAAGCTGTGAGCCCGACCGGTCTGCGTCGCCGTCGGACCCGTGGCCGTACCCTGATCGGGAAAGGGGGGCGGCGGCGCCAGGGATCGGACATGTGCCCGCCACAATCGGACGGTGGAGCAAGGAACGCTCATCCAGGGCCGGTACCGGCTCATCGGCCTGCTGGGCCGGGGCGGTATGGGGGAGGTCTGGCGGGCCGAGGACGAGGCACTGGGGCGCCACGTCGCGGTCAAGTGCATGCGGGCCGGCCTGGCCGTGCACGATCCCAAGCAGGCCGAACTGCAGCGCGAGCGGTTCCGGCGCGAGGCCCGGGTCGCGGCCGGACTGCAGCACCCGGGCATCACCGTGGTCCACGACTTCGGTGAGTCCGACGGGGTGCTGTTCCTGGTGATGGAGCTACTGGACGGCCGCGACCTCGGCCAGATCCTGGACGACAGCCCCGGGCGGCGGCTGTCGGTGGAGTCGGCCGTCAGCACCGCCCGGCAGATCGCCTCCGCCCTCGCCTACACCCACGCCCGGAATGTGATCCACCGGGACCTCAAGCCGCCGAACCTGATCCGCACCAGGGACGGCGGGTTGAAGATCTGCGATTTCGGGATCGCCAGGCTCGGCGGCGGCGTCGGTATCACCGCCCGCTTCGGCGACGGCAGTCCGGTCGGCACGCCGTGCTACATGTCCCCGGAGCAGATCGACGGCAGCGACCTCGACGCCCGCAGCGACCTCTACTCCTTCGGCTGCGTGCTCTATGAACTGCTGATCGGGCACCCGCCGTTCTCGGTCGGCGACCCGCTGTTCATCATGCTCGACCACCGCGACACCCCGCCCCGGCCGCCGCGGGAGCTGCGCCCGGAGATCCCGGAGCCGCTGGAGCGGATCGTGCTGGACCTGCTGGCCAAGCGGCCGGAGGACCGGCCGGTGGACGCCATGGCGGTGCTCCGCAGCCTCAACCCGGTGGCTGCGACGCTGCGTGCCCGCCCGGCCGAACTACCGGTCTGGGCTCGGGCGATGGGGCCGGTCCCGGTCTCCCTGCTGCGGGTCGCGCCGGAGGCGCGGAGCGTCTCCGAACTGACCCGGAGTTGGCTGCGCAGCTGACGACGTGCGGCTGACGATCCAAATCTGACTATCAGTCAGATAATCTCTTCCGGTCTGGCGACCGCTGCGTCATGCTGCCGCCATGAGGACGGAACTCAGCGAACGGCTCGGCATCGAGCACGCCATCTTCGGCTTCACGCCCTTCCCGGCCGTGGCCGCCGCGATCACCAGGGCCGGCGGGCTCGGCGTCCTCGGGGCCGTCCGCTACGGCGCGGCCGAGGAACTGGCCAAGGACCTCGACTGGATGGACGCCCATGTCGGCGGCCTGCCCTACGGCGTGGACGTGGTGATGCCGGCCCGCAAGGTCGAGAACGTCACCGTCGCCGACGTCGAGGCGATGATCCCCGAGGGGCACCGGGCCTTCGTCCGGGAGACCCTGGCCCGCTACGGCGTCCCGGAGCTGGCCGAGGGGCAGCGGGCCGGCTGGCGGATCACCGGCTGGATGGAGGAGGTCGCCCGCTCCCACGCCGATGTCGCCCTCGAGCACCCGATCAGCCTGCTGGCGAGCGCACTCGGCCCGCCGCCCGCCGACATCATCGACCGCGCCCACGCCGCCGGGGTGCCGGTCGCGGCGCTGGCCGGCAGCGCCCGGCACGCCCGGCACCACGCCGAGGCGGGCATCGACATCGTGGTCGCCCAGGGCCACGAGGCCGGTGGCCACACCGGCGAGATCGGCACCATGGTGCTGGTCCCGGAGATCGTCTCCGCCGTCTCCCCGCTGCCGGTGCTCGCGGCCGGCGGCATCGGCAGCGGTGCCCAGGCCGCCGCCGGGATCGCCCTCGGCGCCCAGGGGGTCTGGCTCGGCTCGGTCTGGCTCACCGTCACCGAGTCCGAGCTCGCCTCGCCGGTGCTGCGGGCCAAGCTGCTCGCGGCCGGCTCCGGCGACACCGTCCGCTCCCGCTCGCTCACCGGCAAGCCCGCCCGGCAGCTGCGCACCGAGTGGACCGAGGCCTGGGACGCCGCGGACGGCCCCGGCACCCTGCCGATGCCGCTCCAGGGCCTGCTGGTGGCCGACGCCCTCAGCCGGATCCAGACCTATGAGACGCCGGAGCTGATCGGCACCCCGGTCGGGCAGATTGTCGGCCAGATGTCCGCCGAGCGGCCGGTCGCGGCTGTCGTCGACGAACTCACCCGGGGCTTCGAAC
>CAVUQN010000008.1:0-156084 GCA_963743515.1 uncultured Actinomycetota bacterium | reverse complement strand
AAGGTGTTAGAAATCCCTGGTGACCGATCATCCTCGAGCCCTCAACCGTACGCGTGTTCGTTGCGCTCGCCCCGCCCAACGACGCGAAGGACGAGTTGGCGGGTGCCCTGCAGTCTGTCTACGAGCAGTACCCCCACCTGCGGTGGAACCGGATCGAGGACTGGCACGTCACCCTGGCGTTCCTCGGCGAGCTCCCGGTGACGGCCGTCCCGATCCTGCGGCCGGTGCTCGCCCAGCTGGCCGCGTCGCGCCCACCCCTGTGGTTGGGCCTGAACGGCGGCGGCCACTTCGACGAACGGCTGCTGTGGAGCGGGATCGAGGGTGAACTCGAAGGACTCCGCCGGCTCGCCGATGAGGTCGGGAACTTGGTGCGGGCCTGCGGTGTCGCTTTCCAGGAGCGCCCGCTACGCCCCCACCTGACGTTGGCTCGGGCACAAAGGGGTGAGCAGGCCAGCATTCTGTCGGCGGCTGCGGGCCTCGCCGACTTCGTCGGCCGCCCGTGGCAGGCCGAGCGCCTCCATCTGGTGGGGAGCAACATCGGCCGTGGCCCGGGAGTGATCCGCTACCGCGACATCGAGGCGTGGCGGTTCGGCTGCGGGACCTGACCAGGCCGTCCCAACCCCGGTGCCTACTCAATCCACTCCGACCGCTCACCTGGATCTCCGGCCCCTCCGCCACCAATGACATCGAACCTGTGTGAGGACCCACGTGTGGTCCGCACCGTTTCATGGCTACTCCATCGGCGCCGATGCGACACGCGGACGGGCACGGAAGCCGCCCGCTGCGAGGACCACGACACAGAGCCTGACGCACTGATCCCCTCGGACCGCACGAGACGTTGACCAGCGCCTACGCCCGGCGCCGTGCAGGTCTTACTGGACAGCGCGGCTCGCTCCGCGTGAGCGGGCGCACGCAGTTTCGCGTACCGCCCGCACGGACGACACCTCGGGCCGATGGTGTCGAGGCCGCAGAGCCTGAGAGCAGGAGGCAGGTCGTGCTCCAGTGCCGCGTCAGGCAGCCTTTGCCCGTCAAGGGCTCTTCACAGACGAGGGCGTAGTCGTGGCCTGAAGCCGCCGGTCTCGAGCAGGGACCTGGCGATGTAGGTGGTGAGGTTGCGGAAGCCGAGAGCGGAGCCGCGTAGGTGTTCGAGTCGTCCGTTGATCACTTCGGTGGGTCCGTTGCCGGTGCCGGGGCGGTCGAAGTAGGCGAGCACGTCGTCGGCGCGCTTCTTCAGTGTCCGGCCGAGCGTGACGAGCTCGGCGAGGGCAGCCGGGACGCCGGCGCTGAGGGAGTCGATCAGCTTCTCCATCCGCTCCTTGCCAAGCTTGCGGTCAGGTTCGCGGTAGGCGGCGATCATCCGCTGGTAGATCCCCCAGGTCGCCTCGACTTCGACGTGCGTGTCGCCGTGGATCTCGGCGTCGAACAGGTCGGTGAGCCGGTCCTTCTGCTTGTCGGTGAGTAGGTCGGCGCCGGTTTGCAGGGTCCGCCGTGCCCGGTAGAGCGGGTCGTCCTTGCGGCTGCGGTGGCCGTGGATGCCCTGCTGGACCCGGCGCCGGCACTGGTCGAGCGCGTCACCGGCCAGCCGCACGACGTGGAAGGGGTCCATCACCGCGACCGCGTCGGGGAGCTCTTCGGCGGTGGCGGTCTTGAAGCCGGTGAACCCGTCCATCGCAACGACCTCGACCCTGTCGCGCCACGCCTTGGGTCCGGTCGGCCAGCCAAGTCTTGAACGCCTGCTTGGAGCGGCCCTCGACCATGTCCAGCAAGCCGTGCCGGCCCGGTGCCGTCGCGGATCCCGGTGAGGTCGATGATCACGGTGACGTACTTGTCGCCGCGGCGGGTGTGCCGCCACACGTGCTCGTCGACCCCGATCACGCGGACGCCGTCGAAGCGAGCTCGTCGTTGATCAGGACCTGCTTGCCTTCGGCCAGGACCGCGTCGTTGGCGGTGTTCCACGAAACCGCGAGGCCTCCGGCGATCCGGGCCACGGTCAGGTGCTGGACGCACGATCGCCTCCAGTGCCCACCGCAGCCCGCGGCGCGACAGCTTGGCTCGTGGCTCGGCGCCACGGCTGGTGTCCTGGCGCCACACGTGCCCGCAGCCGCCGCACCGGTAACGGCGGATCGTGACCAGCAGCGTCGTGGGACGCCACCCGAACGGCTCATGAGCAAGGCGCCTGGTCACGGTGGTCCGCGGCGATCCCTCCGACCCGCAGCGCCGGCACCACTGAGTCAGGCTCGACGACGCGGCAGGCCAGGACCGCACGGTCGGGGTCGAGTCGTTGGCCGGTGACCTCGAGTCCGAGTTCGTCGAGTCGGCAGAACGTGGTCAGGTCAGCGCAGGCGACGCCCGCCCCGAGGTAGCGTCAGGCACGTCGAGGTCTTCCGGATGGGCGGCGTAGGAACCTCCATCCTCGGGAGACCTCGACCTCTATCCGGCTCTCGACGCGCTGAACCACGACCGCCCGGCTCGACGTCACACTCCGTCCACCCCAGGTGTGAAGAGCCGGACAGGTGATCACTCCGGGGTGAACAAACGTCGCCCGGATTCTCGAGTCTCGAGCGCAACCGCGGTCTGCGGGGGCCGGTGATCGTCCGGTGGCGCTGGCCTATCAGGCGCGGTCGTGGAGAGTGACCTGGTAGCCGTCGGGGTCGGCGAAGGTGAATGTCCGACCGAAGGGGCCGTCGATCGGTGCGGAGACGATGGTGTGACCGTTGGCGACGAGAGCATCGTGAATGGCCTGGACGTCTGTGGCGTGGAGCCAGATCGCGGCACCGAATGCCGGGCTGAGCAACGGATGCGAGATCGGTGCCGGGAACGACGTCGCGGAGTGCGAACGCGATCGGCTTCGTCTCGAAGACGACGGCGTGCGGAGGTCCGGCCTGCGAGCGGACGAGGCCGAGGTACTGCTCGTAGAACGCCTGCGAAGCGTCGAGGTCGCGCGCCTGGAGCGAGATGAAGTCGGGGCCGGTGGCGGGCATGATGATGCTCCTTCTCTTCGTGTCAGATTCCTGACACGGACCAATGTATGTCAGAATTCTGACATGAGGCAAAACGATGTCGGTGTCGACCTGGACAAATCGCTGGGCTACCTGCTGAAAGAGGCTTCGAGCGCCCTGCGCGCAGCCATGGAGGAGGTGCTGCGGCCACTCGGGATGAGCGTGACGCACTACTCCTGCCTCGAGCTGCTGGCTCAACGGCCGGGCTTGTCGAACTCCGAGCTCGCGCGGGGCGCGTTCGTGACACGGCAGTCGATGAACGTGCTGCTCCAGGCCCTGGAACGAGAGGGCTACGTGACCAGGCCTGCGGAGGCACCCGTCGGGAAGGTTCTGCCCACGCGGCTCACGCCTCGCGGCCGACAGAGGCTCGAGAAGGCGACCGTAGCGGTCCGGTCCGTCGAGGTCAGAATGCTGGCCGGCACGACCGAGACCGAGCAGTCAGGCGCGTTCCGGATCCTGCAAAGGATGATCCATTCCCTGCGCGACGGCAACGACGGTGCATAGCTCGTTCCCCGGCGCACGTCTCGTCGCGCCCGGATGGGAGTGCAGCCGAGCATGAAAATCCGTGCAGGCGACCTCAAAACCGACAGACCCCGACTACACCCTCTTCTGCGATGAGCCCCTTATCTCCTCTAGTACTCCAGTTCTACTTCGTGATTCGGAGTCACGAGGGTGCCGCTGTAGTGGGCTACCTGACGGTGCCGTGGCCGATTGCCCGGAGAACATCGGCAAGCCAGACCAGGTGGTAGCCCACGACCCGGTCCTCGTCGGCGAGCAGGCTTTCAAGATGCTGCCATGACTCGGAAAGCTGCCCGATCGTGAGCGCGCTCGGCTCGTTGGGGACGTCGTAAAGTTCATCGCCCGGAACAGACCAGTAGTAGTCGTGTTCGAGCGTCACCACGTTGCCGGTCGACGCTTCAATGTGTCGAAGTGCCAGCTCAAAGGCATGCCGAAGCTGATCGAGCGGGATCCGCGGGGAGTTGTCACCGGCCATGTGCTCATCATGGCCGGACAGGAACTGCGTTGTGCCTACCGGCTGGCGTCGGCGCGTCCGGCAGCCGACCCGCCCTGGGGTGGACCCGGCCGGGAACGGGTGCGGCCACCGCGTGATCATCAGAGGTTGTGTGGACTCCTGAAGATGGTGCGGTGGCCGCGAGCCATAGGGTAGACCCTGTTCGCTGGCAGGCGATGTTCGACCAGGCCATGGCCCGGATCGCGGGCCGGTTCCGGCGCGTCGAACCCCGGGCGACAGCACGGGCGTTCGTGCTCGGGCTGCTGTCCGGCGTCGAGCGCAAGAACTGCTGGCAGTTGGCCGAGCAGGCCGGCCACGCCCGCCCCGGCCCGATGCAGCATCTGCTTCGGAGCGCTCGCTGGGACGCTGACGAAGTGCGTGATGATGTGCGCTCCTACATCCTGGATCACCTCGGCGACCACGGAGTCCTGATCGTGGACGAGACGGGGTTCCTCAAAAAGGGCGACCGCTCGGCGGGCGTCCAGCGGCAGTACACGGGCACCGCGGGAAGAATCGAAAATGCCCAGGTCGGGGTGTTCCTCGCCTACGCCTCCGACCAGGGACGGGCGCTGATCGACCGTCGGCTCTACCTGCCCGAGCACGCTTGGTGCCAGGACCCCGAGCGCCGGTCGGGCTCCGGTGTTCCCGAGGACATCGAGTTCGCGACCAAACCCCGCCTGGCCCTGCAGATGATCGAAGCGGCTCTGGACGCGGGATGCGCCTCCTCCTGGGTGACCGGTGACGAGGTCTACGGCCAGGACCCGCAGCTTCGCTCAGCGTTGGAGGAACGCGGGGTCGGCTACGTCTTGGCGGTCGCCTGCACCACCCGCGTGCGGATCAATCAGGACCGCACCGTCCTGCGCGCCGATGCCGCGGCAACCGCCCTGCCTCCGGACGCCTGGCACCGACAGAGCGCCGGCGCCGGGGCGAAGGGCCCGCGCTACTACGACTGGGCCTGGGTGCAGATCGGCGCCGACACCGGCCGCTGCCTGCTGATCCGCCGAAACCCCGCAACCGGCGAACTCGCCTTCTATCTCTGCTGGTCACCGGGGCAGGTCGCCCTGTCGGCGCTGGTGCGCGTCGCCGGGATCAGGTGGTGCATCGAAGAGTGCTTCCAAGCTGCGAAGGGCCAGGTCGGCCTGGATCACTACCAGGTCCGCCACTGGACCGCCTGGCACCGCCACATCACACTCGCCATGCTCGCCCTGGCCTTCCTCGTTGCCGTCGCCACCAGCACGACACCCGTCAGAAGCGCGGACCCGCACCGCGCTGCCCGCTCCAGCGACCCGATCGACCTCACCGTCCCGGAGGTCCGCCACCTGATCGGCGCCCTGTTCAAGCGACCTTCCGCATCAGCGACCGCACTGCTGGCCTGGTCAAACTGGCGCAGACGCCACCAAGCACAGGCCCGACGCTGCCACTACAGACAACGCCTCACCACCAGCTCGCCCACCTAGATCACGAAGTCGAACTGGAGTACTAGCCCTCGGCTCAGCAGGGAGCCGCGGTCCGACACCCGCCCTGCAGGTCGGCCGACCAACGGAGGATGACCAGGGAGACTGCCGCCGAGCAGGTAGGTCGCCAGGTTGCCCATCATCTACTCACACTCGAACTTCCGAGTGTCGTGCACGGCGACAGCGCGGCCTACGGGGTCCCCGTCGGCCCTTCCCGGCGGCTTCGCCCTTGGCGCTATAGGGGTCCCAGGTACGACTGCACCTGCTCAACCCCGAGCGCGAACAGGCCCCTGCCAGAAGCTGGCGGGGGCAAGTCCTGAGACAGCGGCGCTTCTGCTGCCGTTTCTGCGGAACGGCCTTGGGGAGGCTGCCCTCGCCCCCTGGTCGACCACTCCGAACAGGTCATCCGCTCCGCAGGCAGTGTCCGAGCTGCGCTTTGCTCTCAATCTGATGGCCGGCGGTCACCCGCATTTTGGGAGAAATGCCATCGCCGACATGGCACCACCGGGTGTCGCCATGCCCTACGATTGGGGCGCCTGGGACTATGTGCGATGATCTCCATTTGGCTCGAATGTGGATACACGAGACTGCGCAAACCCCTGCGGACGGCCACCCGGAGGGTGGATCGTATGATCCACCCGGTGCGGAATCCAGCCAACTCCGTTGGGTGCCAAGGCGGGCCGTCTTGATCAAACAAGCAGTTCCGTGTTGTCCTGGTGCTCATTCATGTCGTTCGGTCGGAGGTCGGTGGTGGGGGAGTTCTACGGCGTACCCCTCGAGCGGAGCGACTACCTCCCCTTGGAGCCGCACGAGCAGAGCTGCGCTCCGGAGGACTTCGACAGCTGGGTCAAGGGCCTCAAGGGAACCGAGCTTCTGGCGGTGGACCTCTTTTCGGGTGCCGGCGGGCTCAGCCTGGGCCTCAAGCGAGCCGGATGGACCGTAGCCGCGGCAGTCGACTTCAACGAACGCGCTCTGGAAACGCACGCAGCCAACTTCTCGGGCATGAGTCTGCACATGGATCTCGGCGATCCGGACGAGCGTGCGCGGCTTGTCGAGATCCTGAAACCAGCCAAGATCGACCTCGTCGCCGGCGGCCCCCCCTGCCAGCCGTTCAGTCGGGCTGGACGCAGCAAGATCCGTAGCCTTGTGGAGAAGCACGGTCGCGACCCCCACGACCTCCGCAAGGAGCTCTGGAACGCCTACCTCGACATCGTCATACAGCTCCAGCCGCGTGCCGTGCTGATGGAGAACGTTCCTGACATGGGCCTCAGTGACGACTTCCGCGTCATCCGCATCATTGAGGAGAAGCTCGAGAACTGCGGCTACGCGACACAAGTCCGCCTTGCGGACGCCTGGAACTACGGGGTACCCCAGCATCGCAAGCGGCTGATCCTTCACGCCCGCAACGACGTGGACCGCTTCGATTGGCCCGAGGCCCAGGAGTCCTGGACAACGGTGCGTGACGCCATCGGCGACCTGCCCCCCCTACCGGAATTCGACAAGGGTGCGCGCGTCCTTGGCTACCGCAAGCCACCGAGAGCCTCGCGGTTCGTCACCGACATGCGTAGGAACGCCCCCCGCGGGACGATCTGGGACCACATGACCCGCGGCGTCCGCAAGGACGACATGGAGATCTTCAAGCTGATGACCTCCAAGACCCTCTACTCCGACGTACCCGAGGAACTGCGTCGGTACAAGGCAGACCAGTTCACCGACAAGTACAAGCGCCTCGACTGGGATGAGCTCAGCCGGACCATCACAGCTCACATCGCCAAGGACGGATACTGGTACATCCACCCCGAGCAGAATCGAACACTCACCGTCCGTGAGGCTGCCCGGATCCAGACCTTCCCTGACGACTTCCGCTTCGCCGGAGTCCGTAGTGACGCCTTCCGGCAGATCGGCAACGCCGTTCCGCCGCTGCTCGGACAGGCGGCCGCAGAGGCTCTGCTCCCAGTTGGCGGCAATGAAGCCCCGCCCGGCGGGCTCAGGCCCCACTGGCGCGACGTCCGCGACGCGTTGACGGAATGGGCGCAGCGGCAGCGCGAGACCAACGACTGGTACCACCTGCCAGGTGCCAAGACCCGGCCTGTCCATGCGGCTGTGGCGGCCGTGCTCTCCGGGGTGAAGGTCAAGAGCGGATCCCTTGCGGACGTCTTCGCCGTGGTGCGTACCTCCAGCAGCCTCACCGGCACCATGTTCGCCAAGATGATCACTGCGGCTCCCGGGAACACGGTGGCGAATCGGTTGCAGAGACTCGCTCCGCTGGTGGACAACGCCGCAGCATGGCGCAAGCCGGACGGCGTGCCCGAGCTATTGAAGATGAAGCCGGCCGAGTTGGCTTTGTACCGCCTCCTGAGTGGTCAGGACCTCATGTTGATCAGCCAGGGCGCGCTCCGTGTTGCTGCCCGCGTCAACGACAGTAATTCCCACCAGACAAACCGGCTCAGCAACGGCCGCGTGAGCATGGTCAAACTGGTGGGTGCCGGCGACGACGCACCGCTACGAATGGCGGCGCTGCGCCTGATCGGCACGAACGTGTGTCATGACAGCGAGCCTGCGTGCTGGAGCTGTCCGCTTCGTACGTACTGCCCTCAGCGGGAGACCACGCTCCTTGACGACGACATGACGGCCGCCGTCGCGGAGTAGCGTGCCAGATCAAGACACTCCGATGCAGCTCGGTCAGGCCGTCAGGGATGCGGCGGCATCTGCGATGCGTTGGGCTGCCTCGTCCGGGCTGCGTCGCACCTCGCACTCCCAGATGCGGAGGACGGTCCACCCTGCTGCACGGGCTGCTTCGGTGTTCCGCTGGTCCCGGGACCTGTTCATGGCCAGCTTCTCCTCCCAGAGGGCGGCGTTGGGACCCCGGAACTGGCGGGGCCCGTGGTGGGGGCAGCCATGCCAGAAGCAGCCGTCGACGAACACGGCCAGCCTGTATTTGGGGAGGACGAAGTCGGCTGTGCACCGTGGAGCCACCACGCGCTGAAGGCGGAAGCGCAGGCCGATTCGGTGCACAGCCCGTCGCAGAGCCACCTCAGGCGCGGTGTTCTGTGTACGCCGCCCCTTGAGGTGGTCTCCGGCAGCAGTGCTGACCCAGGCCCCTGGCATGATGTGTCGGCCGTCAGACGTCGTACGCGGGACTGAAGCCGACCCTGAGTGCCTCGTTGCGCACATGCAGTCCCTGGCTCGCCTGCGCGTGGCTGAGGTCCTGGCCAGTGGCAATCCGGCGCCCAATCGTGGCAGCCAGCTGTCGCTGCCAGGGTTCGAGGTTCCGGGTCTCCTTCGCCCAGTGCTCGATCGCGAGCCACTCGTGGCTGGAGACGGTCACGGCCTCGGCGACGTCCGCGTTCAATGCGCCACCTTCTCCCTCCTGTGCTGTGGCCGTGTCCTCGAGCGGAAGGGCGGCCAGCTCGACGGCGAGCGCCTCGGGAACGCGCCAGCGCACATTGGACACGGCCTCCCAGCAGCCGACCTGCTTGGCCCACTCACCGACGTGGTTCCCACGCAACGGCGTGGTGACAGCCTTCATCACCTTCGGGCACAGATCGTACAGCGCGGACTCCAGGACCGGGGAGACCTGCTGCTCGCGCCAGATGCGGTCGAGCTCGATCCGTCGGTCCACAGCCTGGGACAACCGGGCCACCGTGTAGGTGGTCACCAGGCTCTTGTGACTGCCGGCGCCGAGCGCCGCAGCGACGCGGTCCACTGCCTTGAACAGAATTGCCTTGGCTACGACCCGCTGGCAGTAGCGCGTATCCACAACCGGAGCATTACCTTCCAGTCGAATCATGAACTCGCCGAAGTTCTTCTGCGCACCACGGCTGACGAGGTGGGGGAACTGCTCCCAGGAGTGGACGAATTTGGCCAGGTCGGACTTCGAGAACTTCTGCCTCGTCGGCCACAGAAGGCGGAACTGCCGTTGCTGGGCAGGCGTGCGAGCCTTGGCGAAGTCGTCGGCGTACTGCCCACGTGCGCGTTCGTAGAACCAGTGGGTCTCCTGGCCGCTGCCGTCGACGGCCGGCGCCCACAGCGTGCGGGTGATTCGCTGGACCGCGACGTGGTATTCGTGGTTGGAGCTGAAGTCGACCAGAGTGACCTTGTTCTGGGTGTTGGAGTACTCGGAGATCCTGGGGACGATCTCGGCAAGCCGGTCTGGGGCAACCACCGACAGCTTCATCTGCACCCGGACAGCGTCGAGGTTGGCCTTGTCGTGGGTGAAGGCGTGGTGCAGCGAGGCAGTGGTCTGGCCGCCGTTCACGATCTGCAGACCCTGGATCTGGGTGATACCGACGGGCAGACCGTCCTCGTCGGTCACGAACCTCACGTAGGAAGCAGTCGCTGTAAGACCGTTGTTGTAGGCCAGAAACCGGCCCGGCGCATGCAGCAGGGTCTCCCTGATGCCACGGTTGACGGCACCGCGGGTCTGCAGGAACGAGCGGACGTTCAGCTCCAGGAGTCGGGGGCCGTGCTCGGCGTAGAGCTCGGCGAGCAGTTGCCCGGGGGCCACGGCGAGCACCACGGAGTAGTCGGGCTCGGTACTCGGGGCTGCCAGACACTTCAGTGGTGGGTCGAAGTCGACGACGATCGGTTCGCTGAGGGTGCCGGAGGTGGCGTGGCGATGGATTCGGCGCAGGTCCCAGGTCTCGTGGGTGACCGGGATGCCGTTGAACTCGGTAGCCCCGGGCGGGGGCGCGGTGGTCACGCAGTTGGTGAACAGAAAGAGCCGGATGCGGGAGGCTTCGGCGAGGGCTTTCTCGACAGTGGCGCACATGTCGAAGACGTCAGAGGACTCGTCGATGTGCTGCTGGAGACCGGAGTCACAGCGGCGGACGAAGGTGAGTGCCCGCTTGAACAGGCTCTCAGCCTGGGCCTTGGTGAGCTTGTCCTCCAACGGTGAGAGGCGGAAGTCGGTGACGAACAGGTCCAGGCTGCCAGCCTCGTCGCTCCACCCGTAACCGTGCACCTCCACGCCGTGCGCCTTGTGATACGCCGTGAAGGTGTTCGCAACGATGCCGGCCTGCTCGAGGTCCTCCAGGACCCGGCGGGTGAAGGTCTCGGGCGTGGTCGCTCGTTCCGCCTCTGCGGTCGCCAGCACGTCCGCGACGAGGTCACGGGCGAACGCCACCTGGTCGAGTTCAGCCATGAATCCCCCTGATCAGGTTGCCGACCTCGTCCGAGGCCAGCAGGTACTCGTCCAGTCCGGACGTGTTCACGTGATAGGTGCACTCCCCCACCCCGGGGCGCAGGTCCGCCTCCACAAGCCGGGGAAAGCCGTCGCGTACGTCCCAGAAGCGTAGGTCCCGCAGCGTGTAGCGGGGTTCGGTGTAGTGGTCGCGGTGGTTGGGCAGGTAGCCGACCTGGATGAGGAGGCTGTCCAGTCGGGAGCGCGCCGCCACGCTGGTCAGCTGCTCGCGGATGCGGTCGACCAGAGTGTTGAGGCTCTCTCCGGAACCACCACGGCGCTCGTCCAGGGTGGCGAGGGACAGCAGGAGTGCAGGAGTGCCCGTCCCGTCGAGCTGCCGCTCGCTGGCGATTCGGACACGGCTTGCTGCCTTTGCGGTGCTCGACTTGGATTCGATGGCGATGCCGGGAAGCTGAAAGTCCTGGTTGGTTCCGGTCGGTCCGGTCCAGGCGTCGACCGCGTCCAGAGCGGGCATCGCGGGCAGTAGGTGGTTTCGCAGGACGAAGAGCTCGCCAACGAGTCCGCGGCGGGCCTCCGTGCCGAGGCCGTCCTTGCCGACCGTGCGGAGAAGGTGCTGCCAGCACTCATAGCGCTCAACCGCAGCGATAAGCGCGCCAGCGGTGGTTGGCTGTTCGCAGGCCGCTGCGGCGATATCTGCTGCGAGGGGACTGAAGACCTCGCGGAGATCGTCAGCGGTCAGCACTACCTGCAGTTCGTACGTGTGCCTGGACACCGAGATGAGACGCAGTTCGAGCCCTGCGGTCTGGGGATGGCGCCCGACAGCACGCGTGATGCCTTCGGCCGCCGGCCCGTCACCCTTGAGCACCAACATGCGTCGTAGTCCCGGGTGCGAGACGGCGAGGAATATGTCGTTGGCGGACTCCGGGTGCAGGCGACGGGTCGACCTTCCCGATGTGCCCTGCGGTGCTTCCAGGTCGAGCCAGTCGTCCTCAGTTATGCTCACTCGCCGTCGTCCTCCCCGTTTTCGTCACCGTCTTCGATGTCCTCGCGCAGCCAGATGTCGTTGACCACGTATTCCGTCTTGCCCGGGTTGGCCGAGAGCGGGAAGCTCGCGGCGAAGCCCACCAACGGGGTTCGGTCGCCGTCGTCACCCACAGGCGGGAGCACCGGGTAGATCAGCAGGAGCGGTTGGTCCTGGCGGCGCTGGTACCGAAGCGGCTTCCCGGTCGGGAAGGTCGGCGTTCGCGGCTCCCCCTTGCGGTTGGTCGTTCCTTCCGCGGCCTTGATGGTCTTGAGAAGTGCTTCATCCCACTGGGTCTTGTCGAGGTCGCGGGACTCGTCCCGCGGGCTGATGACGCGTCGGATCGTGTAGCGTGCGGCTGCGTCGGGCATGTCCCCGTTGATCGCCGCACGAGTGACCATGCCGAGCTTGTGCCCTGCGATCTCCGTCATCTCTTCCGGAACGGCCTTGTCCTTACCGACGAGTCGGACGGTCCAGTTGCTGAGCTCGCCCGCGGCCACGCAGCCGCGGATGTACTTGGCGATGAAGGCAGGGCGGACGCGATGGGCGCCGCGGTCGGTCGTGTAGGTGTCGAAGAAACCGGAGACCACGTCCTCGGCGGGGACGTTCCTCCAGACGCGGCTGTCTCCCGGGGACTGGACATCAGCGGGCGCGAGGGCGTCGAGCCGACCAACGAACGCCTCCAGGGACTGGAAGTTGCGCCGGACGACGTTCTCGTCGAGGTCGAAGATCACAGTCTCAGGTGCATCAGCAGAGTAACTGAGGAGGACCCTCGTGCCCTGGCGCATCTTGTTCGCGGCCGTAACGCTGAGGCCGAGAGACGAGGCCCTCACCTTGAGGCCGAAGTCGCGCGGCGTTTGACCGAGTGCCGCCATCTCCTCAATCTCCCGGCGCAGTTCGTCAGTCGCAGCCGTGATCTCGACGTAGGCGCCCTGTAGGTGGGGCGTGGTGTAGAGCCGACACAGGTCCTCGTACCCGGGCCGGTAGCCGAACCAACGGCCCATCTGGAGCAGGGCGTCGAAGGTCTTGGAGGGCCGTAGGTAGTAGCTGACGCTGAGCCCTTCGAGGGTGAGACCTCGGGACAGCTTCTCGCCACCGACCGCGATGACTGACAAACCGGTCTTGCGATGATCATAGTACTCCAGGGCGTCTCGGGCCGCCCCGTTGATCGCCCTGACCTGGATCTTCGTCAGGGCGCCAGGAAGCTGCTTGGCCACCTGCGCCCAACTGACCTCCTTGACCTCGTCAGTGGGGAAGAACTCTGTGGTCTTGACGAAGTCCCGCTCCCACAGCTCCTGGAACTCGGCCATCCGCTGGGCGCTGGCATTCCCGTATCGGTCGCGCAGGCTGTCGGCAGTGAGCCGCAGATGATCGTCGAGCTGGTCGCGGACCAGGCCCTGCACGGCGGTGAAGCGTGTGACATGCACCAGCATCGAGTTGTGGTCCAAGCCCTGCCCTCGGGCCCGTCGGGCCGCGCATACCAGGATGAACGCGTCGATGGCCTCGCGGAGTGAGTCGGGAAGGTCATCCGAGGGCACGTACGAGGACTTGTGACCGTTGGGGAGCCAGCTGTCCTGGTCCACCACGTGCCGCACCAACGGCAGGGCCTCGATGTCGTCCTCTTCCTGGTCGTCCACACGCAGGCCGAAGACCCGTTCCGGCCCGAGGTAGTTCGAGGGGGCACGCAGGGTGCGGATGAAGCTGTCCGGGAAGAGGTCCCCGCCGATGGTTTTGTGATCGGCGTCCGGGTCGATGTAGATGTTCGCAAACGGGGTGGCCGTGTAGCCGACGTAGGAGGACTTGTCGAAGCTGATCAGGAGTTCACGGATGGCGGCGTTGATCTTCGAGGGGTCGTTGTCCGGGTTCTTCGAGACGTTTATGGAGGCGTTGTCGGCCTCGTCGTCGATGACGAACAGCGGAATGTCCTGGACGATGAGCCTGCCGGACTCGGGGTCCACGGACCCGTGTGTCTCGGTCACCCAAGTCCGCAGGTAGTCGATGATCTTCCGGTGCTTCTTGATGACCAGGACGACGGGGAAGTTGCCGACCGGGATGTTGGACTTCGACGCGGCCTTGCGGTCGAAGTCGCCCTTCTCGGCGCTGTTGGTCAGGGAGGCGATGTGCAGCCGCTTGGTGTGGGACATCGCGCCGGCGCCGATGCGGTAGTTCGCACCTGCCTGGTCCGAGCGCAGCTGGTACTGGGTGTCGAACCCGAGGAGGCCCTCGTCCACTCGAAGCTGAGTCTGGCTGCGCAGATCGTTGTGGATCCCGGCCAGAACGACGATGACGCGGTAGCCAGCGTCGGCGGCCTTGGCGGCGAGGCCGATGTAATGGCCGGTCTTGCCGGACTGCACCTGCCCGATCACCAGCCCGGTACGCCGCCAGGCGCCGGCGCGATGCGGGTCCTCAAGCTGTTCGAGGACCTCGTCGGTGCTCTGGTCCAGGCGCCAGACGACGCGAGGCGGCATCTTTCGGACGTCTTCCAGAAAGCGACGGTAGCGCTCCCAGAAGTCCCAGGTCCGCTCGCTCTTGGTGTGGAGCAGCCACGGCTTGTGCCCGTACTCGCTCGCGAGCCCGGACGCGGTCTCCTGGAAGACCGATACCAGTTCCTCCAGCCGCCGGGTCAGCTCGTTGCGGTCCGGATTCTTCCCCTGAGCGGTCAGCATGCCGAGCACGGCATTGGTGGCGGTGCCTACCTCCTCCGGGGTCGCCTGACGGTCGACCGGCAACAGGGCGAGAGCCACGCGCATGGCCATGTCGAGCGTGTCATCCGTGCCGGTACTCACGAGCGTCCTCCAGGAGGTCGGGATTCACAGAAGTAAGGGTAGGGCCGTCCACTGACAATCAGTCAGGGGAAGCTCACTCCTTCCAGACGCCGCGCATTTGGTCGAACGGGGGCATGGCTCGGACCTTGTCCCTGGCTTCCTGGGGCGAACGCCCCTGGAGAACCAGTGCAGCCTGGATCCGCTCGACGATGTCGAGCGCCTCAGCGGTCGGGTGCGCAGCTCCGTCGAACGGCACCGGATCGTCGGCGCTGTCCGTCTCGTGCAGCACCCGCAGGGCTGTCACTGGAATCGTCTCCTCCAGCAGGCGCAGCATCGCCAGGATGTCCGGTCTCCGGTCCTGGCCGGCTCGTAGAACTTCCTGAACCAGTGGGTGCTGCCGGTTGATCCGGCAGCTGATCCGCCCGTCGTCCCTGCGGACTTTCCACGCGAAGATCAGTGGGTCGCCGTGCTTGCGGGCGGCGATCTGACCCCGGTGCCGCAGCACCTCCGCCGCCATACCCCGCGTCCTTGCTGCGATCCGGGTCAGGTGTCTGCGCAGTGCGACGGGCGGTACGACGCTCGACTTACGGACGTCGACCCCCCATTCCACGTCCGTCTCGGCCGGGATGTCGATCGCGATCCTGGCGAGGTTGAACTTCTCCTCACGGCGCATACCGGGCAGGCCCAGCCAGTCCCCGGCGAGGATGAGCCGGTTGCGCCGATAGACGTAGAAGCCCTGCTGGCCCAGCCAGCCGCCGGGTCCAGCCGCAGTGTCGTACACCTCGCCGGGGAGCCGGTGGCTGCTGGGTAGCACGAACGCCTCAACCCGTACCGTCGCCGTGCCGAGGGGCAGCGGCTCCACGGGGAGCCGCTGGACAGAAGGGTGCGACGCCATGAACGGGTCCCACGGCTGGACCTCGGCACCGGAGACGCGCAGCCGCAGTCGACCCGAGCCCACGAGGAAGCGGGCGAAGACCATGCCCAAGTGCGACTCGGTCCGGCTGACTTCGGCGTAGAACTGCTTCTGGGTCGCCTCGTCGCTCTCCTCGACTCCATCGTCGTGATAACCGTTCAACCGTCGCCACAGGACAACCGTGCCGTGCTCAAGGTCCTTGGTCAGCCGCCGCAGGATCTCCGTGGTGCCCTCGTCAGCGCCATGTAGCAGCCGCCACTGCCCAGTTGACTCCACCACGTCCAGGTCCCAGGTCCTGGCCTCCCAGATGCCGTCCCGGGCGCTGGCCACGGTGAGCTGGCGTGCCTGCGAGAAGGACGCCGACTTCAAGCCCACCCCGAAGCGGCCGAGGTCGTATGCCGTGCGCACCGTGCCGGGGCCACGAGCGGCGACAGTCATGGCGGTGAGCAGCTGGGCTCTGGACATTCCGTCGCCGTCGTCGACCACGGCGATCCAGGAGCCGCTGCCTGCCCAGGTGAAGTCCACGTCGATGCTGTTCGCCCCAGCGGAGACGCTGTTGTCCACCAGGTCGGCGATGGCCGCCTCGAAGGAGTAACCGAGCGAGCTGAGCGACGCGACCATGCCCGCCGGGTCCGGCGCGGCAACGTCGAATTCCACAGTCACTCTCCGAGCCAAGTCCGATTGGGCTGTCCGCTTCCGGCAGGGAGAGCATCACTAGCCGGCGATGGCCGCATCATCAGGAAGACCATGTGCGCGAAACCGCCCGCACACTTGAGCCTTGCCGCCTCACTCTGTGTGAGACCTCCTACGCTTCAGGCTATCCGACCAGGATCGCGGGCGGCCACCACTTCTTCACATTCGACCAGTTCACGCCCTCGCCGCCTCGCGCGACAGGATGGATGTCGATGATGCCGCCACGGCATGGCCAAAGACAGTCGACCGGCGTCCTCGGCTTGTGACGCAGGCCACAGGAACCCATGGGCGCAACCCACTTGGAGTGACCGACACTCCCATCAGGCAGGATGCGACAGATCCACAGGCAGTTTGGCCGCCCACGAGGCCCTCGGGACCGTCGGGCCCTCGGTGGAGCGGCAACCACGGGACCGATGGGTGCAAGGCAACCATTCGCACCCCTGGCACACTCATCGTGTGATTCGCGAACCTGCTGAACTGATCATTGCCGACGACGGCCACCTGTCCCTACCACTCGGCCTGCTCGTCGAAGCTGGCCTGGACCCTGGCACCGCCGTTCTTGCCTATAGCGATGGGGACGGCCGCATCGTCCTGCGCCGCGCCGAGGACGCGATTCGTGAGCTGATCGAGCACGGCGAGCTCTAGGAGTGCACTGACGATCTTGAAATAGCGCCCGGCTTGCACCAGATTGCCCCGATCGACATTTACTGGCGAATATGGGCAAGTCGGGCGGCCCGAGCAAGATCTTCAGCAAACTCCTAGCCCAACAGTTCCGACGATTTCGCAGGCCACCTGTGAGAGCGGAGGCAAGCCGACTGCGGTTGCGGGGCCCGCCAGGGGACACGACCGCCGAAACCCTTCTGCGAAGAGGGCCTGACACCTATGAGAGGACGGGATGTGACGTTCTGTCTCTTTTCTACTCGCTCGATCGGGTGGGCTTGTACGTAAAGCTGCTGTAGGGCGCGTTTTGCCGTGTTGGGCTGGTGGGGTGAGTGAGCGCAAGGCGCTACCCGCAGCGACTTGACCGACGAGCGGTGGGCGCTGATCGAGCCGGTGATCACGGCGTGGAAGGCAGCGCATCCCTCGGTCAGCGGTCACCAGGGCCGCTACGCGATGCGTGAGATCGTCAACGCGCATCCTCTACCAGGGCCGGACCGGCTGCCAGTGGTCCTACCTGCCCGCTGACCTGCCCCCTTTCGGCGCGGTGCAGTACTACTTCTACACCTGGCGCGACGACGGCACCACCGAGGCCATCCACGAGCTCCTGCGCTGCCAGGTGCGCGAGCGGGCCGGGCGGACCGAGGACCCGAGCCTGGTGGTGCTCGACACCCAGAGCCTGCACGCCGCCGCCGGAGTGCCCGCCACCACGACCGGCCGGGACGCGGCCAAGAAAGTCCCGGGCCGCAAGCGGGGACTGGCCGTCGACGTCCATGGGACTGCTCATCGCGGTGGTGGTGATGGCAGCCTCCGTCGCACGACAACGCCTTCGGCACCGCCCTGCTCGACAAGGTCGCCGCCATGACCCCCACCATCAGAAGGCCCTGGTGGACCAGGGATTCAAGAAGACCGTCGTCGACCACGGCGCCACCCTCGGCATCGACGTGGAGATCGTCGAGCGCAACCCCGACCAGCAGGGCTTCGTCCCGCAGCCGATCCGGTGGAGAGTGGAGCAGACCAACGGCATCCTGGTCATGCACCGCCGACTGGTCCGCGACTACGAGCACACGCTGACCTCCTCGCAGGCCCGGGTCTACTGGGCCATAAGCGACGTGATGACCCGCCGGCTGACCGGCACCTCCGGGTCGCCCTGGCGCGGCGTGTGAGCGGCGACCCGCAGCAGACCCTCGGCGCGCTGCTGGTCCGACTGGAGGCCCGCGAGCGGCAGCTCGCCGCGGAAGCGGAGGCCGCCCACGAGCAGATCGCGCGGCTCACAGCCCTGCTGGCCGGGCTCGCCCAGGAAGCCGACCATGTCGCGATCACCCGCAAGACGCTCATGGACCTGCCCGACGAGCTGCCCCCGGCACCGACAGCGCCGACTCCGCCTCTGCCGGACGGCCCCGCCTACCAGCAGATCATGGCCGTGTTCACCGATGCGGACGCTCCGCTGCGGGCACGGGACGTGTGCGAGGCGATGGACCTGAACCTCGCGCCGAACAACATCAACAACGTCCGCATCAAACTGAAGCGCCTGGTCAGGCTCGCGATCCTGGCCGAGACCGAGCCGGGACTGTTCTCCAGGCCACGACCGTAACCGGCCGGCAGACCCACGACCCACTCGCTCACCCCAACCACAACGAGGAAACGGACATCAGCTCACATCCCGCCCTCTGAGGCTCCAGCCACTCCTCCCACTCCTCGGAGCGTGGGACTGATCCACGGCAGCTGAACACCCCGCGCAGCCAACACCTGTCGGATCGCCTCCACCCGTCGAAAGAACTCCTGCGGGGGGCTGATCGGCGAGGCGAGAAGGACCGCCAGCATCTGATCGAATCGGGACAGCAGACGCTCTGCGCTCGGATCCGCTGCCAGCTCACCTGAGAGCTTCAGTGCGCTCCGGACATGTTGTACGCAGTCAATCTGCTCGTCGTAGGCTGCCGTCTCGCCGCTGTACAAGCGGGCATGGATCCGATCAGCCTCCCCTGCGACTTGGACTGCCCCGATGCTAATGATGCACCGAGCAGCAGACCTTGCCGGTACCCCTGAATTCAGCAGTCCGTTCATCAGCAGCGGAAAAAGATCCTCGGGGGCGCGGAGGCCCGATGACCCCGCCGAACGCTGTACGGCCTCGATCCAGCTTCGGTCGATGCACAGGGGAGGCTGATCACGGTCTGGTTGACTCACATGCCATCGTGACACTTCTGGATCAAGCTCCGAGGCACGGACGAGGGCCGCCAGCAGCCCCGGCCAGTTCTCGGCGCTGATCTCCCGCACCGCGATATCCACCTGGGCGCCGGCACGCCTCAGCCCGTACACGAAAATGCCGCGGCCCCCAAGAACGTCGAGGACAGCCAGGTCTCGGGACGAGCCCGATGCTGTGCTCAGCCAATCACCGACGGCAGGCTGGGCAATCCCGAAGGCAACCTCCACACCGTGATCCACGCCACGGCAAACCGCACGTGCCTGCTCCGCCGCCGTGAGCAAATCCACAAGGTGCACAGGTTCGTCGGCGAGTATTCCGATCCCTCTGGACGCGTCCCACCACATCTCGCGATGCGCTATCGCGTTACGCCACCGCGTGTTGATCGCGGAGGCAACGGACGTGCAGAGAAGGGTCCCCCGGGCCTGCAATGCCTCCTTGAGGGGTGTCAACGTGGCATCCCGAGGTGGCGGATTGCCGGCGAAGGCAAGCACAGCTATCGCCGTGCGCCGAACGTCTCCTTCCATGATTGCCTGGTAGGCATTGGCGACCGACTCCAACTGCTGTTCATCACCTGCGCTGGTCTCCAGGTCTCCGTACACTCTGAAGAAACCTGCGTGTGTTTGCCACATCGCCGGCTCCTTGGCCAGGTACATCTCCCATGCGCTCAGGAAGCCGGCCTCATCGGTCGCGAGCCGATGAAGCACGAGGTTCTTGGTCGCGACTGCGACGCGATGCTCAACCAGTGGATAGGAGCTCGCGGCCAGGGCGACGAGGTGACGGCACAGCGATGGCGTCACCTCAACTGAGCCATCGATCAAATGGACGAACTGTCGGCGAAGGCGACGATCCAGCTTCCGCTCGTCCCGTGACCACTCAGCAGCCAGACGCCCGGTAAACGCGAGCCCC
This sequence comes from uncultured Actinomycetota bacterium, assembly GCA_963743515.1. Lineage (GTDB taxonomy): Bacteria > Actinomycetota > Actinomycetes > Streptomycetales > Streptomycetaceae > Streptacidiphilus. The sequence continues at coordinate 136,318 of CAVUQN010000008.1, read as the reverse complement.
TGCCCGCCGGAGAGCACGGCGGCGGGGATTCCAAGAGAGCGGGCGAAGCGGTCCTCCGACTCAGGCTCTGCCGGGAACCGACTCGACGAGGTGATACGTGATGAAGCAGCGTCTGCTGCCAGAGCGCGGACACGGCCGGGCTGCCACAAGGCATTCGACCATCCATCCGCAACTGCCTCGAATGACGGCGCAGGTGAACCCCCTCGCCGCCTCGGCAAGCCCGGCAATCGCACTGCGAGGCAGTTCCCCGCCCTGGGGAGGAACGAACCGCAGGACCTCTTCGAGGAGTTCGGCGAACCCCCGCCAATGGGCCTCAACGAGTTCGGCTTGCTGGACTATCCGACGTCGGAACGCTGCGGGATTGCCCTGGGCATGCGCCGATCCCAACATCTTCAGGGCCGCATGGCGCAGCTCTGACCAACTCTCAGGCAGCCGTGCCTGAATGAGGACAGCCTGCCACTGACTTTCGGTAACCAAGACATGGCCCTGGCGAGCGAAGACAGCCTTGGCGAGTCGTAGTTCCGCGAGGAGTGGTCCACTTCGACGACACAGAATCCCACGCGCTGCGGCCGCGGCATCGGGGTCATCAGCTACGACCTGCTCAGGCAGCGGATCTTGTTCGCTCACTGCCCGAGCATGGCACGAAACTACGGGCTCACGTGGTCAAATGGATCAACTGCCTACCGCTCCAAGGCCGTCTCCCCTCGGGCAGCGACGTGCTCACCGAATCCGCTGTGTGCGCCGAACCTGTCGGGTCCCGTGACGACGCACGGAGCCCGAACGAGGGCTCGGGTCTGCGCGAGACTGCGTCTCGCAGGAAGTGATCATCAGATGGTGCGCTCTCGGGAGAGGGCTCTTGAAACACCCACGACGAGGGCGCCCTCGCGGGCCACCGGCTCCGAGGGTCGACCAGCCCTGACCGTCAGCTCCTACCGAGAACTCCATCCTGCGGCTTCAGACTCTTGGCCCCTCCGAGGCAGCGCGTCGAGCGCTCGGCAGAGGGAGCCAACTCACCTTCCGAATCAGCTTCGAGAGCGGGTCCAGGGCCATGGCCAAGGCGGGATCGATTTCACCAATTCGATCTGCGTGGGCCCGTCCTGTCCCCGCAGGCTATCCGATGCTGGCTCAATAGGGGTATGGAGATCGGGGATCGATGGGTGTTCAGGGCGCAGGCCAAGGCGTGGGGCGAGCCTGTCCGCCAAGTGGAGATCGTGCGGTTGGGCGGTACGGGGTCGTACGGGAAGGTCCACGTGCGCTTCCTGGACGGCGAGGCGGCCGACCTGCAGGAGTGGGTTTCGAACAGCACGCTCCTGGCGCCGTGGAACGGCCTGGAGAGGTTTCTGGCGGACGACGCCGCGGAACTGCGGTTGGCCAAGGTGTCGCGCAGCGTGCGCGGAACGGAGGAGTTCGAGGCTGCACGGCTCGTGCTCGACCTCGTGCGCCCGAGGAAGCTGCTGAAGGTCCGCCGGGCGGTCGCCGACGCGGGCATGCTGGAGACGGGCGATCCTGGCTCCCTGGCTGCTGCTGTCGGCCTGGACGCCGAGGCGCTGTCCGGAGGTCCGCAGGTCTACCTGCGGCGGGACGGCAGCTGGTTGTGCGGCTGGTCGGTCACTGAGCGCGTCGCCCGCAAGGCTGCCGAAGTGTTCGCCGAAGCGGTCCTGGCCGAGGTCGACGAACGCTTCGAACGCCTCGACCAGGAACGCCGGGAGGCGTCCTGGCACCGTCGTGACGACTCCGCGATCCGCTTCGATGAGACGGTGTTGCGGACAGCCCGCGCCTGGTGCGGCCAGGAACAGGCCGACCGGTACGACGAACTGGTCGCGCTGCGCGAGGAGGTCGTCCGGCTCGGCGAGCTGGTCGAGCGGGCCCTCAAAGCGCTGCGGGATCGCGGGCACGGTGTCATCGCCTCCACCATTGAGCGTGACCTTGGGGTCCCGGCCGCCAGGCTGAGCGAGTGAGCGTCCCGTAGAGATCGGGGGAGGCGCCGGGGTGCTGCTGCTCGGGGTCGGGCCTGCGGTACTCCTTCTGCGGCTGACGCGGACTCCAGCCGTCGAGGAAGGGCCGGAGCATGTCATCGGAAGGCACAAGGTCGAAGTCGAGCGCGCGCAGGCCTCCTCCAGGGTGGGTGGGGTCCAGCTGGTCGGCCTGCTCCCGCCCCCACTGCGCCCACTGGCGCAGCCTGGCGGCCTCGGCCGGGTCCTCGGCGTGCTCTGCCGCAGTGTCCAGGGTGTCGCAGAACTCCCGTACCTGCATGGCGTCGTGCCACTGCTCCAACGCGGTCCCGAAACGGCTGACCCGCTCGGCTGCGAGGGCTTTCACCTGTGCGGAGGCCAGAGCCGCCTCCCATTTCCGCCGCTGCTCGTCCTCTTCCCGCCGGCGCTCCTGAACCCAGCGGTCGTGCTCCTCGGCGGCGGCGATGCGCGCCTTCTCCGCCTCCTGGTGGCGTTCGTGGAGCTTGCGGAAGATCGCTTTGATCTGCTCTTCCAAGGGTTTCTTCGGCGTGTCGGCCCACTGGTGCTTCCATCCGTAGCTGCCGAGTCCGACCTCAAGGGCAAGTTCTCCTGACGGCACCGTCCTGGACGCGGGCTTCACCCGCTGCCAGCCGTAGACCTTGCGGCGATCGTTCGCGGTCGGGATGTACTGCTCCTGCTTCTCGCCTTCGCGAAAGCGCAGTTCGTACTCAGCCCCATGGAGCGAGAGCAGCGGATGCGGATGCTGGCGCCGCTTGCGGACCTTCACCTGACCACCATGAGCGCTCGCGTCCGCGCCGATCGCACGCAGGAAATCCAGGATCCTGGGCACGAGTTCCGCGGAGACCTCGAAGGCGGTGGTGTCGCCTTCCAGAGCAGTGATCACCTCCTCGATGTCCACCGGGACGCGGCGGCGCTCCGACCGGACCCGTTCCAGGCGGATGCGGTTCCACGAGGTCTCATCCGGGTTGACGTCGTCGAACAGGCCCACGGCGAGGTCTCCCTCGGCGCGGCCGGTATGACGCAGGTGCTGCCCTTCGGGAACGCAGTTCAGGCGGCGCGCCGCGTCGATGCCGCGCCGGTACCGCGCTCTCACCTCCTGCGGTGGATCGGTGATCCGCAACAGCCCGCCGGCCTTCAGCACCTCCGCGACCAGAGCACGGCCCGCGTCGATCGGAGACTCCCGAACCTGCAACTTCAGTGCGGCCTTGGCTGTCGGAGGTTCCTCCTGCACCGTCGCGGGAGGAGCCACGGCGGCACCCGAATTGGGCGCCGGCTTGTGGGCAGTAACCCTCCGCGGCGGGCGGGCACGCAGCGGCAGCGGAGCTTCCTCTGCTGGCGCGGTTTCCGCTGCACGCGCCGCCCCGGCGCCAGCGGCCTTGCGCGGCGGGCGGGCCCGTAGCAGTGGACGATCGGGGTGGTGGCCGTTCTCCAGGTAGAAACGCCCGGCGTCCGTCATCTCGGCCCGCCACTTCCCGGCACTCCGCGGCATCGTGATCAGTCCACGGTCACGCAGCGCCCTGGCAGAGTGGGCCACATCGGGATTCTCGGACGTAACCGGGTCCGTGCCGTTCCCGATCCGTTTCAACAGGGCGAGCTGGCGCTCGTTCAGTGGCGACCAAGAGTGCATAGAAACCAGGGAACACGTCACCGGTCACCGGTGAGGCGGTTTCGGGAGATCCGATGCCAGGAGGCCGACCACTCTCATGGCCGGAGGCGGCTCCCGCTCATCCGGGAGCCGCCTCCGCATTGCCCTGCCGGCTCAGCCCTTGACACAGACCAGCTGCTTGAGCTGGGCGACGACCTCGACCAGGTCGGTCTGCTGCGCTATGACCTGCTCGATCGGCTTGTACGCACCCTGGACCTCATCCGGCGACACCAGAGTCCTTACAGCACTGCACAGCCCGCGTCCGCTCCAGCAGATCTCGCACCGAACCTCTTCTGCGCCGCTGTCCGCGACATCTTCCACCCCGCCCCCGTACAAAGGCCGAGTTGAACGACGCCTTGTTCCCCAGATCACGCACGATGTACCAACCCGTGCCCATCGAACCAGGAACGATCCTCTGCCCTCTGTCGAGGCATTGATCGCATCCGACCAGGATAGACTGGGACTGACACACGCACCGGTCATCCGGCGACGGCACGTAGCACCCCGGGCGACCAGTCCCTGGCAAGCCGTTCGAGCAGTCCGACTTCCGCCTTGTCAGCGCTACCGCCGAGCTCAACCGCGATCCACTCAAGTTCCGAGTACACGTCCTCCTCATCAGGACTCGGCCCATACTGGAACTGTACGCCACGCCAAGCATAGTAAAGTGACTCGTGGCCGTCCTTCTCCCGATCCAGCGCCTCAGCTAGCTGGATGCGGACGTCTTGGGTCAGCTGGTCGTCAGATCCGAGGACCCGTTCGCAGTGCACCGCGAGCTTGAAGGCACGATGGGTTGAGTGGCTGTCGTCCAGGACGGTCATGACGCGGAGCTGCTGGGCACGGGTGTCCAGGGCTTCCCGGCAGTCCACACCATGTCGGTGCTCACTGATACCAACGGCCTTCTCCATGACGCGGAGAGCGCCCAGGCTCCCGATTGACAAGAGGTAGTTGGCGGCAGCCCGCAGGGCTGGGATCAGTTCCGCAGCGTCGTTTGCCCCCAACCGTCGCTCGGCCTCTCTCTTGCGTGCGAACACCGCCCTCCTCGCCGCGTGATCACTGGCGGACAGCATGTGGAGTTCGAGGAAGCGTTCGGCGACGATCCAGGCTGCCTGTGCGTCAGTACGGCCCTGCGCCGGACCGGTCTCCAGCCAGTCGGCCGCCCGCTCCGCCGCCGCAGCCGCTTCTTCGAGGCGCTGGTGGGCAAAGTGCTCGGACGCATCGGTCAGAGCCAACGAGAGCAACGGGGCCACAGCCAGCGGGGCCTGCTCGGCGTCCACGCGCCCGAGAACGGAACGGATCACGGTCAACCGGGCGACGACCTCAGCGGCGGCGAGCGGCCTGTCCTGTGGAGCTTTGGCGAGCAGGGCCAGCACCAAGGCTTCCAGCGACTCCGGAACGTCCGGCCGCACCAGGCGAAGCGGAGTCGGCGCCGTGGTGGCGTGCGCGACAAGCAGCGGGTATAGGTTCCCCGCATCGCCGTATCCAAACGGCGGTTCGCCGGCGATGAGAGCATGGAGGACGCAGCCGAGCGCGTACAGGTCGGCTCGGTGGTCCACTGTGGACGCGTCATTGAACTGTTCAGGTGCCATATAGGCGGGAGTGCCGAGAATCGCCCCCTTGTGCGTGTACCTGGTCCGGGCTGCATCAGCGAGTCGTGAGATCCCGAAGTCGAGTATCTTGGCCGCAGAGGAACCGCCAACGGTGTCAACCAGAAAGATATTGCTCGGCTTGATGTCGCGGTGGACGACGCCACTGCGATGCGCGTGGTCGAGTGCCGAGGCGACTTCGGCGGCCCAGGCCACGACGGTCAGCAGCGGAACCCGTGGCTCGCTGCCGATATGACGGGCCAACGAACCACCCTGTAGGTACTGAAGCACGATGTAGGGAAAATGCCGCCCGTCGAAGCTGCGGCCGTGCCCCTGGTCCTGAACCTCTACGATGTGCGCGTGGCCGCCCAAGCGTGCGGTGATCTCGATCTCACGGGCGAAACGGCGCCGAGCATCCTCATCGTCGATGTTGACATTGAGTAGCTTCACCGCGACAGTGCGTCCGAGACGGGAGTCCGTAGCCGACCAGACGCTTCCCATGCCGCCGGAACCGATCTCTTCCCGCAGCGTATAGCGATCACCAAGTACCATCCCGTGCAAGGGAATTCCCCCATGTCCGCCAAACAGTCAAAGAAGTCCCGGCGCAGCCTACCCGAGGGTTTGCGCACCGAAGCAGACCAGTCTCCCGGTGTCCGGCCACGGTTAGGAGCATCCATGGCCGGACAGTTCGAGAACCACCCGTCAGCCCTTGACGCAGACGAGCTGCTTGAGCTGGGCGACGACCTGGACCAGGTCGGTCTGCTGGGCCATGACCTGCTCGATCGGCTTGTACGCGCCCGGGATCTCGTCCACGACGCCGGAGTCCTTGCGGCACTCCACACCCCGCGTCTGCTCCGCCAGGTCCCGCACTCCGAACTTCCTCTTCGCCGCCGTACGCGACATCTTCCGGCCCGCGCCGTGCGACGCCGAGTTGAACGCCGCCTTGTTCCCCAGACCACGCACGATGTACGAACCCGTCCCCATCGAGCCCGGGATGATGCCCCACTCCCCCGTCCCCGCACTGATGGCGCCCTTCCGGGTCACCAGCAGGTCCTGACCGTCGTACGTCTCCTCGCTGACATAGTTGTGGTGACAGCTAATGACACCCGGCCGCAGCTGGACGGTCGTCATCTGACCTTGACCATCATCCTGCTGGCAGCCGTACCCAGCACCAAAACCGGCACGTGGTCTTCCTGCCCTCGAGGTACTCCTGCTCACGGTGCAATGCGGTCCGGGTCCGCAGGCCAGGTGAATCCGAGCGCATCGGCGTGCTCGCGGCTCCCACCGACGATCCGGGCGTGACTGGTGGGGTCGACCTCGCTCAGACTGAGCAACGCGGCCTCGGCCTGGCGCTCGGGTGGCCGTCCGTCGTCCGGGATGCTCCAGATGAACTGCAGCCACGGGGCGTGTGCCTCGATGCCCTCACTCGCACGCCGGGGATAGGTGAAGGAGATCTCCACCCGGTCGCGTCGCTCATAGTGGGTGCCGATCCATCCGGGTGCGCAGCTCCACTGGTCCAGGAAGTCTGGGTGTTCCCGAACCTCCCTGCGCAGGAGCCTGGCAACGGTATAGGCGGACCATTCCCAGCTACGATCGCCCTCCGCCCGGGCAACCTCTGCGTCGTACGCGACAGCTGCGAAGCACAGTTCGGGAAGTCCGGCAGGCTGCGGCTCGGCGGCCGGCGTCGGCGGCCGGCGCCAGTTGTACCAGCGGACCGTGTCGCCCTCGCGGACGATGGTGACGAACAGTGCACCGCAGCAGCCCTCGTCGCACCATGCCACCGCCAACTTGACCTCGGTCGGCTCCTCCGAGGCGCGAAGCAGGCCGCGTTCGAGGAGGCCGGTCGGCGACAGGGCCGGGCCGCGGTCGAAGGCGGCGGCGATCAGAGGGCTTCCGTCGACCATGATGCGGACCTGCACGCCACCGCGCAGTGACGGGTCCCCGACACAGGTCTCGATGGCCAACTGCGGCGACACGCCCGGCGGCGGCGCTTGGTTCGCTGCGGCGAGACGACCGCGTCCGTGCGAGATCCACTCTGCTCGTCGGCGCTCTGCCGGGTCCGACGAGGCCGAGGCCGCATCGTTCTGTGCGATCCACTCGGGTCGCAGCAGTACACCGGTGAACGTGTCGGCAATGCGTTGGCGTTCTCCGGGCGGCCAGTCGAGGAGACGGCCGCGTAGAGCACAAGCCCGCAGCCGTCCACCGAACTCCGGCAACTTCGAGGGAACCCCAAACGTACGATCTTCCGTAGCGCAGCCGTCCAGGTCCAGCGGGTCTTAAGATGCTGTCTTCGGATCAGAGCTGCGGCGCGGGGGACATGTGGACGCATTGGTCGAGTTCAAGACGGACAGCGGCGCTTCGGTTGTGGTCGCCGTCGACGAACAGAGTTCAGGTGCCCGGCGTGTGTCCCGTGGGGACGATGCCCTATTGCGGGCAGGGCAGACCTTCGACGAGGCGTTGGAGGGCATCCACGCCGCGGCAGAGTCAGCCCTGCGTGTCTTCCGAGACGGCCGGCTCAAGCCAGATGCCGTCGAGATCGAGTTCGGTGTGAAGCTGACTGCTGAGGCCGGAGCGATCATCGCAAAGAGCTCCTTGGAGGGGCACCTTGTGGTGAAGCTCAACTGGAAGCCGGGCACCGAAGGGGGAACCCCGGCAAGTTGATAGGTTCACACTCCTGGCAGGTGCGTGTCGAGGCTGGATCCGAAGGCTCCGGATTCCTTGTGACCAGCCGTCATGTAATTACCTGCGCACATGTCGTGGCCGGCGCAGACCGCGCCGAGGTAACGCTCGCCCAGTACCCAGCCCTTGGCCCGCTCGGTGCGACCGTGATCGTCGGCAGCGACTGGGCCGGAGCAGCCCAGGACTCGGGCGACGTTGCCGTGCTCCAGCTCGACCAGCCAGTGACTGTCGCTCCGGCTAAGTTCGCCGCTGCCGACGCAGCCTTTACGTCCCCAGGGGTCAGGCTGACCGCGTACGGCTTCCCCCGTAACTACGACGAGGGGATCCTCAGCGAGTTTCGGGTTACGAGCAACCAGTTGATCGCCGGGGAATGGATTCAACTGGAATCTTGGACGAGCCACGGCCAACCATTGAGAGAGGGGTTCAGCGGTTCAGCGATCCTCCGGGAGGACACCGGCGAGGTGATCGGCATGGCTACCTCCACCTCCGGCGAAAGAGGTGGGCGGATGCTCCCAGCCCAGGCACTCGCGCGGTACTGGCCAGGTGCAGCGGAACTAGTTTCCGTCCCTGGCTACAGCCCAGAGGAGGTGATTCGGTTGCGCGACCTGGTCCTGAAATGCGCTGCCAACTGCGCTCCGGAGGCTGCTTATCAGCGCGCCATGGGCCCCCTCGCACCTCCCCCACCCACCGAGGGCTTCCTCTCGCTCTGGGACGTGGCATGGTTTCTGCTAACCGAGGTCCCGCCCACTTCGAGCACCGGCTCCTTGTCGGACTTCGTGACCCACCTGGCCCACCACACTCAGGACCCAGCTGTCCAGCGCACCTTGTACGCCTGGGCAGCAGAGCACCGGCCAGAGACGGAGACACCATGGCCGACCGCGCCCCCGGTACCAAACGGAGGGCCGAGGTGGTCCCCAATCCTCGTCGAGGTCGAGCACAGCGGGGCAGACCGCGACGCGTACCTCGTTTCCGTCTTTGTGATTCGTGATGGGCGCGCCCGGCTCGTGTCAAGTGACACTCGTGCCCGGCCGCATGTACAGGAGTATGTGCGAGCCAACCTCGACACGGCGTTCCGGCAGATCGATCGGAGCGGGGACGAGCTCATCGCCTTCGCGCTGCCCAGGGACTGGCTCGGCGAACCTGTCGATCAGTGGCAGACGAGCGCGGACGACCCGACTCCACTGGGCTGTTCCTCGCCCGTGGTCGTCATGGATCTCAGCCGACGGCGGCAGCCGATGCTCCAATTCAAGATCGAGAAGGCATGGCAGGCTCTCGACGACCGTCCAGGCACCACCTTGCATCGGGTCGAGTGCGGCAGCCGTCAGGACCCTCACAAGCTCACCGTCCAGCTCAAAGAGCTGAAGACCGCCGTGGGATACGGGGCTCCCCCCGACGATGACCGAGCGCGCGGATTGCTGCACGCGGGTCTGAATGCGGCCGTGCCCGTCATCGTATGGCCGAGATCCGGTTGTTCCGGCGGTCAGACTGGTAGTACGACCGAGCACGCGTGCTCCGGCTCCCGTTTTCTCGATGCGCTGCAGCAGCAGCTGTCATCGCTGCGACCTTCGGATCTCCCGCGTCACGTCCGCAAGCTGCGGAGCGAGGCGTTCATGGCCGAGGCCCCTGAACTGCACTGGGCCAGCGACCTCACCCTCTTCTGGGAAGACCCCCGATGGTTTCCCGAAGCACACATCTACCTGCAGTCCCCAGTCAGTTGAACAGCAGTCGAGCGATCTGGAGAAGCACCATGCCATCGTGGCCCGTGTACACCGGCACAGAAGAGCCCCACGACGGCATCTCCCGGCTGCCCGACCCGCCACCCTGGCGGGCCTTCGACGGGGGCCCCACTCTGCCCCTTCTCCGGCATGGTGAAGACTCGGGATCCCCGGACTGGGAACACCGGGCGAGTACATACCAGGCGACCCGCGAAAGCGTCGAGCTCGTCAATGCTGCCCTGATCCTGCGCAGGCCACTGCTGATCACCGGCCCCCCCGGCAGCGGCAAGTCATCCCTCCCCTATGCCGTGGCCAGGGAGCTCAAGCTGGGGCCCGTCTTGCGCTGGAACATCACCAGCCGCAGCACTCTCCAGGACGGCCTATACCAGTACGACCCTGTGGCACGCCTATACGCGGCCAGCCGAAGCACAGAGCGCGAGCTGTCGGGAACACCCGATGCGACACCCCACACGGAAGAAGCCCTGGAGGACCACGTCCGGCTCGGCCCACTCGGCACCGCCCTACTCCCCTACCAGCGACCACGGGTACTACTCATCGACGAGATCGACAAGAGCGACCTCGATCTGCCGAACGACCTCCTCAACGTACTAGAGGAAGGCCAGTACGAGATCCCGGAGCTGGTGCGTGCCGCCCGGAACTCGCCCATGGCAAATCTCATGGTCTCAGGCAGCGACGACCGCGTGCCCGTCAGCCAGGGACGCGTCCGCTGCCGTGCGTTCCCCTTCATTGTGCTGACCAGCAACGGCGAGCGGGAATTCCCTCCCGCATTCTTGCGGCGGTGCGTGCCTTTGCGCTTCCACAGGCCCGATTCCGAACACCTGGAAGCAATCGTACGAGCCCACCTCGGAGAGCTCGACATGGAGACGGAGCAGATGATCGCGAAGTTCCTGAACCACAGCAGCGCCGGCGAACTCGCCACCGATCAATTGCTCAACGCCATCTACCTCTCACGCGTGCCTGGGTTGGAGGCTGAGACTCGCGAGGCGCTGGCCGAGAGCCTCATGACCCACCTCGGACCGGCGACGGACTTCTATGGCGTCTGATCCGATCCGGCCACACCCGTCCGATCTGAACCGTCTCCTCGGCGTCCTCGATCGGGCCGGTGGTGACGCAACGGTCACCGAGCTCGCCGAGATACTCTGGCTCGCGGGCCACTCCGGCTGGCCCTTGGGTGGGACGCCGACGGCCTCGACGCTCGCGGTGTGCGACGAGTCCCTCGCCGAGCCAGAGAACGACTCCCCTCCCGATGAAGACGTCGATGTCACCGACCCGCAACAGCCACCCCGCGGTGGTGACCTTCTGCTCACACACCCGACCGACCCCAAGGCGACGGACCGTAGCCGGCCCTATGCGCCACTGCTGGTGCCCCTGCCCCCCATGTTGGGTCAGCCGCTCGCACTCCAGCGTGCCATGCGCCCGCTCCGGCGCCGCGTCCCCTCACGTCGGGACCTGGAGCTCGACGAGCAGGGCACGACCCGCCGAATCGCGCACACGGGCGGACAGCCCGGAACGTGGTTGCCGGTGCTGCGACCAAAGCCCGAGCGCTGGCTCACCCTCCACCTCGTGTGTGACACAGGTCCGACCATGCCCATCTGGCGTCCGCTCCTGCGGGAACTGCACCACACCCTCGACCAGACCGGCGCCTTCCAGGGAATCCGCCTCTTGGAGATCACCCCGGAGGGGCACCTACTGCAGCCAGCGAGCGGGCGCCCGGCATCCCGGCCCCCACGCGACGGGCGTTCCGTTGCCCTCGTCCTCAGCGACTGCAGCGGCCCTCAGTGGCACATAGGTGCCGAGTCGGCCGAGAGGTGGTACCGAACCCTGAACAGTTGGGCACGGGCCATGCCGATGGCGATCGTTCAGCCACTGCCGGAGCGGCTCTGGCGCCGCACCGCACTCCCTGGCATCGCCGGCCTGCTGCAAGCGACTGCGCTGGCGTGCTCAAATGCAGCCTTGCGGTTCGCGCCATTCGACATGCCCAGCGCCGACCTGGTCGGGCTGCCTGTTCCGATCCTGGAACCCTCGGCCCGCTGGTTCGCTCACTGGGCGCAACTCGTGGCAGGACCACCGGGTACGGAGGTGCCTGGCGTGGCTGCAATGTTGCCCACCGACCTGTCCAGCAGGTCCCGCGGCCCCGCAGCGAGCCCCCTTAGGTCTGGCGAGGCTGATGCCCGCCTCCTCGGCCCAGAGGAGCTTGTGCTCAACTTCCGCGCCTACGCCTCGCCGCAGGCGCTCCGGCTTGCAGCGCACCTGGCCGTCGGCGAGCCAAGCCTTCCTATGATGCGACTCATCCAGGCGGCTACAGAGGTACGGCCAGAGCCCCAGCACCTAGCCGAAGTCGTGCTCAGCGGCCTGCTGACTACGGCCCCGGGGACGCCTTTTGCTGCCGGTCGCTATACATTCCGTCCCGGCGTACGTGAGGTACTGCTGCGCACGCTGCCGCGATCGACCGCAGCACGTATCGCCGCTGTGATTCAGCGCCACGCCGGGTCTCGGGCGGGGGAACTCCCCGTCGTTTCCTCGGGCAGTGGGAGCGAAAGAGACGGGGGTTACGCAGGGGACACACCTCTGGCGGCAGTGTCCGAGGAAACGATGCGCCGGCTGGGTGTCGGCCCGGTCACGTCGGCCGAAAGCCAGAGCCCCACAACCGACGGACCAGGTTTGGTCATTGACAACCGCTATCTGTTGGGCGAGAGGTACCTTCCCGGTTCGACGTCCGACACTTGGCGGGCGACTGACCTGCGTTCGGACACGGCGGTGCTCCTCAAGCTCTTCCGCACACCGGCGTCGAACGATGCAGCGAGACGGCGGTTCGTCGCCGACGCGGAACGGCTCGCCGTGCACCAGATCCAGGGGCTCGTGCCTGTCACCGGCTTCGGGTTCCACCACGGTCGTCCCTTTGTCATCACACACCCCCCCGAGGGGCAGGATCTCGGGCAGCTGATCACCCGTACGAACGGCATGCCCTTGCACCTGATCGGAATGGTCGCCGATCAGGTCGCCACTACGCTCGTCGAGCTGCACCGGAGCGGCCTGACCCATCTTGACCTCGCTCCCTCGGCCGTCATGATCCTAAGCAACAGGCGAGTCCTGGTCACCGATCCAGGTTTGGGAGGCCATGGCCTGCCGAGCATCGACGCCGGTCCCCAGCAGCGGGACTTGCCCGATCCCGCCGCCCCGCCATACCCATTCCAGTCGCCGGAGCAGCTCTTCGGGGGTGCAGCGGATCACCGCAGCGATCTCTACTCGCTCGGCTGCCTGCTCTACGCAATGGCGACCGGCTCGCCGCCGAACACAACCTACCGGGGCCTGCGCAATGCATTGGTCCATGGAGCCCGCCAACCTCACCCACGAGTGCGCTCCGGCATCTCTGCAGAGTTCGACGTTCTCGTCACCGAGCTTCTGGCTCTTCACCCCGAGGACCGACCAGTCAGCTCGGACGAGCTGCCGGACAGGATCACGGTGGCAACAAGGGTGAACGACTCGGAACTCAGCTCCGTCACCCGCGCCCTGCTGGCGGCAGATCCGGACGGTACTCGTGTCGGCAGTGCCTTGCGGGAGGCCATCGACGCGACTCTCGACGGTCCTCGGACCGGCCGCTTCGACCTGCTACAGCTAAGCAAGGTGGAAAGGGGCGGGCTCGGCACGCAGGTGGAGATCGCCGTTCAACGGGAGTTCCAGTTCGAAGACGGCGACCGAATGGACTTCCGGATTTCTGGCGTCGACGTCGACTGCAAGTTCAGCCGCAGATTTGGCGGCTGGATGTTCCCCCCGGAAACGCTGGGTGAGCTCTGCCTCCTTCTCTGGGCCGATGACGTGAAATCCCAATGGAGCGCAGGCCTCTTCCGAGTTGATGTTCGATGCTTGACCATCGGTAGGAACCGTGATAACAAGCGAACCCTATCCGCGCAAAGCGGATCGGCTGTGCGCTGGCTCTGGCGTGACAGACCGCTCAGAGAGAACACCCTCCTGCACCTGTCGCTGGCGGACGTGGCTGCGGTCATGACGCCCAAGTCCACCACCGAACGTCTCGCCCAACTCTTCCGGCGGGTCCAGCGCCGTTGCCTCGGCGCCAATTGCCTACGGACCGTCACCCAACAGGAGGACTACGTAAAGCGGGTACGAGATGTCCGTCGTCGCGTCCTCGAAGAGGGCATCATCCTCATCGGCCATCAACATAGAGGCATCGCGGACAGCCTGGGGCTTCCTGTACCCGGCCCCAGGGAGTGGGTGAGCGCGCGCATTACCCCCTACGAGCTGCGCCATCGCGCCCGCCCGGCCGTCAAGCTTAATGGCCAGCACTGGACCTTGGCCGAGCCCGAAGACCCGCCATGTCGTGCTCCTCTGCTCGGAGACTCGCCGCAGCGGTGACGAGCAAGGAGCGTACGCGTCGAGCCTCGCAGTTCAGTCCGGCCAGCGCCAGAACGCCTGGACCGCGAAGGTTATATGAGCTTACGTCACACCGTATGCGCTCGCGGACTTGTACATGCCGCGGAGCCCATGGCCGATGCTCGACCAGGGGGTCGAGGGCAGTAAGAAGGCCCCGGGCCAGCGTGGCCCGGGGCTTTGAGCGCCGCAAGATGGCAGGCCTGTCAGCCTTTGACGCACACGATCTGCTTCAGCTCGGCAATAATCTGCACCAGGTCGGTCTGCTGAGACATGACCTTCTCGATCGACTTGTACGCGCCCGGGATCTCGTCCACGACACCGGAGTCCCTGCGACACTCCACACCCCGTGTCTGCTCCACCAGATCGCGGACGCCGAACTTACGCTTCGCCGCGGACCGCGACATCTTCCGACCTGCACCGTGCGAAGCCGAGTTAGAGCGTTGTGGTGAACCGCTCTGCAGCTCGATGAGCTGTGGTTATCTCGGTTCGGTGGTGTGTGGACGACTCCTGTGGGGCAGCCAGCTGACGGATGGTCGGGTCGGTGGTGGAGGTGTCGTTCGTGCCGTCGGTGATCGCGTTGCTGGAACGTCGTGAGGCGCGGGCCCAGGAGGAGCTGGATACCTGGCAGGAGCTGTTGCGGGAGGCCCAGGAGCAGGTGATGGTCCATCAGCGGCGATTGGAGTGCGCGAGGATCGGCCGGGAGGAGGTCCTGCGTGCACTGGCGGAGGAGGCCGAGGCCGTCGTGGTGGAACCCGCGCCGGCGCCGGCGCCCCCCGCTTGCCCGGTGCCGGTGGCGGCACCGGACGTGGCGTCGGAGCCGGTGGGGGCCGCGGTGTCCTCGTCGGCATCGCGCGAGGGCTATGATCCGCGGCCGCCCGCCTGGCAGCCTGGCCTGGACGCGGAGATACTGGCCGGGGCCTACCGGCAGGTCTTCGAGGCGGTGGCAGGGGCGGGTGCCCCGGTGGCGGTCAGGGCGCTGGCCCTCGCGCTGGGCCGGGACGCGACCCGGTTGAACGAGATCGAGAAGGTCCGGCACCGTGCCTACGCGCTGCAGAAACTGGGCTGGCTGGCCCGGGTGCCGGGCGGGCTGTTCACCATGGCGCCGGGTCCCGCGCGGGCAGCCGGTGCGGGCGGAACTCGGGCCAGTGCAGACGGTCGCGGGCCGTCTTCCGGCCAAGGGTGATCAAGGCGGCCCACCACACCATCTGCACATGGTGGTCATCGCGACGCTCATGGTCACGGTTCAGGCGCCGTGAGCGCGACAGCCACCCCAGGGTCCGCTCTACCACCCACCGTCGCGCCAGCACCTTGAATCCCCTGGTTCCGTCGGTGCGCTTGACGACCTCCACCTTCACGCCGTGGGCGGCGAACGCGCTGGCGAGCTCCGGGCCCTGGTAGGCGGAGTCCACCCAGACCAGCTCCAGCAGGCGTCCGGGTTCGGTCATGAACTCCCCGAGCAGGTCGGGGGCGGCCTTGGAGTCGTGCACGTTGGCGGCGGTGACGGTGACCTCCAGCAGCAGCCCGCCGGTGTCGCACAGGACGTGGCGCTTCCTGCCGTCGCGCATCTTGCCGCCGTCGTATCCGCGTGAGGCGGCCGGGCAGGTCTCCGAGCCGTCCACGGACTGCGAGTCGATGACGCCCGCGCTCGGTTCCGGCTCGCGGCCCTGCTTCTCGCGCCAGGTGCGGCGCAGGCGCTGGTAGAGCTCGCGGATGTAGCCGTGGCGGCGCCAGCGGCGGAAGAAGTCGTACACGGCCCGCCAGCAGGGGTAGTCCGCGGGCAGGTTGCGCCACTTGACCCCGTTGTCGACCAGATACCGCACCGCGTCGAGCATTTCTCGGTGGCAGTGCGCCTCGGGGCGCCCGCCCCTCCCCTCCAGCCACGCCGGCATCGGCATCGCGACGCGGATCACCGCCCACTCGGCGTCCGTCATGTCGCTGTCGTAGCGCGGCGCGCGGCACCCGTCCCCGATCGCCCCGTACAGGTGCACGTAGCAGTCACACCCCGGAGTGAGCGCAGTGGACTCGCCGGCACCAAGAGTGCTCGACTGGTCGGGCAACGGGCCTCCTTGGGTGACAGCGGTCTCGACAACCAGCTGCTCTACCAAGGGGCCCGTTGCTTCATGCCCGGTCAGTCACGGGCACCTGCGTGCGAACGCTCACCCTTCCCACCTGCGGACCTCGAACACGCGCGGTTCACCACAACGCTCTTAAACGCCGCCGTCTTCCCCAACCCCCGCACGATGAACGAGCTGGTGCCCATCGAGCCCGGGATGATCCCCCGTCCCCCGAGCGGCACTGATCGCACCCTTACACGTGATGAGAAGTTCCTCCCCCCGTCGTAGACCCCCCCGCTGAGCATAGTTGTGGTGGCAGCTGATCACCCCGGGCGCAACTGCACCGTCGTCATCTGACCCTGACTGTCTCCCTGCTGACAGCCAATCACCGCACGGAAGTCGGTCCCCCGTCATCGACCTTCGGACGGCTACTGTGACCGTGGCCGTCCCTCGGGCAGCCAGACTCGGCCGCCGGTATCGTGGCCGAGTCGCTTGTCAGTAGTGGCTGATACGATGCCCGCATGACGGACGAGGAGTGCATCCAGAAGATCCGCGAGCAGAGCCGCTCGGACGAACGCCACCCTCTCAACGCCAAGGCCGTAGCCGAGCTGGAGGAAGCGGTCGGCTACGCCATGCCGTCGCTGCTCAACACGGATCTACCTGGAGGTCGCCGACGGTGGCTTCGGCCGCCGAGGCGAGGCCCTGGCCGTCGGCTGAGGACTACGCCTTCAGCGACAGCAGCAGGACGTTGACGGAGTACCTGGATGGCGCACGCGCCCCGGCTACCCACCCTCCGTCGTCCCCTTGTTGACATGGGGCTGCGCCATCTGGTCCCTCGTGGACTACCGAACCCCCGAAGGTCGAATGTGGGGCTGGGACCCCCACCTGGAGGTTCCACTCTTCCCTGAGGACTTCACGCTCGCAGAACGCCTCTGCGGCTGGCTGGAAGGACGTGAGGGGTTCCCCAAGGCGTCAACCCGCCAAGGCAGACCGCAAGCCTGACACTGTACGGCTTCGAATCGCCGGCACCATCCCTGACCAACTATCCGAGAACAGGACCCCCGGACCGTGGCACCGACCGGCCGGTCGTCCGAGTACTGCCCGACATGAGCCGCGACGCCGGCGCCGTCCGCGACCGGGCCGAGCTCCGCGGCTATGCGGTCCTCGCCATCCCCAAGCTCGACGCCGAGGCCGAGGCCGCGAACACGATGGTGGCACTGGGACGCTGACCGAGCAGGACGGCAGCAGCAGGACGTCCCGGTGCCGCTGGACGTCCACCGCCTCTCTTCGGCGCTCGCCCCCTGTCCTGCAGCTACAGCTGGGCCAGTTGGACCACGCCCACCGAGGTGTCCGCGAAGGGCGTGGCGTGAACGGCCCAGACCGCCCACCTGCCGACGGTTAGGTGGACCAGTGCCTGCGCCGGCGCGCCTCCACCGTTCGGGTACTCGATGCCGAGCGCGACGCCGGCTGTCACAGCATCCATGAGCACTCAGGGTCCGTCCGTCTCCCAGATGCCGCACTCCTGCCACACGGTGGTGGGATCAGTGAGCACCGCCTCGGCGGCCGCGATCAGGTCGGCTTCGCTGTCGGCAGCCAGCCAACGGACGAAGGCCCGCTGTTCCGCCAGATAGCAACTGCTGGCCGGTTCGTCCGGCAGGACGAGTGCCTCGCCACCGTCCTCGCCGAGAGCGACTACGCCTGCCAGGTCCTCCACCGCGCAGGCGCGGTCGTAGTCGTCCAACTTCGACCGCTGCCGACAGCCGTCCCCGACCGGGAGCAGCCGTGCCACCTGGTCAGCGCGGACACCGGCACCACGACCAGCGGGCCGGCCCATCGACTCGACCCAGGCCCGGGAGCGCTCGCCCGCCTCGGCCGAGGCGGGGCCGAAGACCTGTATGACCCACTGATCCACCCTGGAAGCGAAGTCCGCCGCCGAACCGATGCCCGAGGCCGGAAACATCCCGCCCCTGTCTCCGCCGTCAAAGAAGTCCACATCGGCCCAGCCACCGCGAACAGCGCCACCGACAGCTCCGTCCCGAGCACGCTGGTGACGACCAGGCCCAGCGAGTCGGGGTCGATGACCCGTGCCCTGTCGGTCTCCAACGACTGGGGCCACCGGGCTGCCTCGTCCCGCCACGTCGGCTCACCCACGACGAGGCCGACCGACCTCCAGCGCACCTCTCGCTCCGTGAGGAGCGAGGCGGCCTCATCGAGATCAGCGACTCTGTCCATGATGAAGATCATCCCCCATCGGAGGTCACAGCGGCAGGTCCGCGTCGCAGAAGACACAGACGTAGTGCTCCTCGCGGACGATGTTCAGCTGGGTGCACGAGGTGCAGTGGCGGAAGAGCGTCTCGTGGGTGAAGCCGCTCGGGGGTGCGATACCCGCGCGAGCCAGGGCGGCAGCCACCGCCGGCCAGGAAGCGGCATCCGGGCAGTAACCAGTGGAGTGGTTGGTCGCTTCTGCGGCGGCCCAGCCGTCAGGAGTCCGGGTGAGACAGAGTTCGCCCGCGCTCAGGACCGGGGTGCCGCCCGCACACACCACGTGCTCGCTGCGGCGCGGGGCGAGGCGAAGCAGGCCGTCGGTGCCGACGGTGAAGGTGAAGGGTTCGGCGAAGTCGGCGGACGGGGTCCGCACCGCCCAGCGGCCGAGGTCCGCGGGCGAGGAGAGCGGAAGCCCCCGCCCTCGGGGCGGACGAGGGCCAGCAGTTCGGGAGGGCCGAGGTATGGGTAGGGCATCGGGGCCTCCGTGAAGCAAGGCCTCGGCCGTCCGCTCCCCCGAGGCGGGCGGCCGAGGCCGGTAGGTGGTGGCGAGCGTCAGCCCTTGACGCAGACGAGCTGCTTGAGCTGGGCGACGACCTGGACCAGGTCGGTCTGCTGGGCCATGACCTGCTCGATCGGCTTGTACGCGCCCGGGATCTCGTCCACGACGCCGGAGTCCTTGCGGCACTCCACACCCCGCGTCTGCTCCGCCAGGTCCCGCACTCCGAACTTCCTCTTCGCCGCCGTACGCGACATCTTCCGGCCGGCACCGTGCGACGCCGAGTTGAACGCCGCCTTGTTGCCCAGACCACGCACGATGTACGAACCCGTCCCCATCGAGCCCGGGATGATGCCCGACTCCCCCGTCCCCGCACTGATGGCGCCCTTCCGGGTCACCAGCAGGTCCTGACCGTCGTACGTCTCCTCGCTGACATAGTTGTGGTGGCAGCTGATCACCTGGTCGAAGGTGACCTTGGACCGGGCGAACTCCCGCCGGACGACGTCCTGGAAGAGCGACATCATCACGGCCCGGTTGTGCTTCGCGTACTCCTGCGCCCAGAACAGGTCCTGGCGGTAGGCGTTCATCTGCGGGGTGTCGGAGATGAAGACCGCGAGGTCGCGGTCGACCAGGCCCTGGTTGTGCGGGAGCGAGCGGGCGACGCCCATGTGGTGCTCGGCCAGCTCCTTGCCGATGTTGCGGGAGCCGGAGTGCAGCATCAGCCAGACCGAGCCCGCGGTGTCGAGGCAGAACTCGATGAAGTGGTTGCCCGAGCCGAGCGAGCCCATCTGGGACATCGCGCGCTCGCGCCGCCACCTCACCTCGGGGGCGATGTCGTCGAAGCGGGACCAGAAGTCGTTCCAGCCGGAGGTCTGGTAGCCGTGGAGCTTGCCCGGGTCGACCACCTCGGCGTGGGCGGCACGGCCGACCGGGATGGCCTCCTCGATCTTGGAACGCAGTCGGCTGAGGTTGTCGGGCAGGTCGCGGGCGGTGAGCGAGGTCTTGACCGCGCTCATCCCGCAACCGATGTCGACGCCGACCGCCGCCGGGCAGACCGCGCCCTTCATGGCGATGACGGAGCCGACGGTCGCGCCCTTGCCCAGGTGGACATCGGGCATGACCGCGAGGCCGGCGATCCAGGGCAGCGTGGAGATGTTGCGCAGCTGCTGCATGGCCTGGCCCTCGACCGTCGCGGGGTCGGTCCACATCCGGATGGGGACCCGGACGCCGGGTACTTCGGTGTACGACATGGTTGAACGACCTCCACGGTCGATGGTGTGCCAAAGTCTGTTGGAGCCGTACATACCTCCGGTACGGCGCGGGAGTGCGCAGGCAGCGCGCGACGCGTCAGTTGCAGGCAGTGGAGGGGCGTCGCCTGGGGGAGGCGCAAACGCTGACGCGTCCGCAGAGCAACTCGACCCGCATGGTGACCGCCTCCTCTCCACTGCCTTCGGGCCGGCGCTGGTGCCGGCCACAGGACCATCTAGCCACGGCGGCCGGAGGGCGCGCAACAGTATTTCGACACACGCGCAGCGGCCCCCGTCCCAGGTCCGGGACGGGGGCCGCTGCGGCGGTATGACGTGGTGTCAGTGGACCATCAGTGGATGATGACCGGGACCGAGACGTCCCCGATCTCCTCGCCGACGCCGCCGGTGACCGGGGCGACGGCCTGACTTCCGGCGTTGACCAGGATGAACGCGATCGCGGAGGCGACCACCAGGATGCCGACCGCGAACCAGATCGCCGTGGCGTAGCCGTGCACCTGGCCCTGGGCGGCCAGGGCCGGGTTTCCGTGGTGCGCCTTCATGAAGCTGGTCGTGGCGTTGACCGCGATGGTGCTGAGCAGCGCGGTGCCGATGGAGCCGCCGATCTGCTGGGAGGTGTTGATCATCGCCGAGGCGATGCCCGCGTCCCGCGCCTCGACCTTGTACGAGGACAGGCTCATGGCCGGCATGAACGCCGTGCCCATGCCCAGGCCGAGCAGCAGGAATCCGGGCAGCAGCGTGCCGGCGTAGGAGCTGTGGACGCTGAGCCGGGTGAGGATCAGCATGCCCGAAGCGCCGACCAGGAAGCCGGGGCCCATGAGCCAGCGGGCCGGGACCCGGTTCATCAGCCGGGCGCCGATCTGGGTCGAGCCGGTGATCATGCCACCGATCATCGGCAGGAAGGCCACCCCGGTCATGACCGGGGAGTAGCCCTTGACCAGCTGGAGGTAGTAGGTCAGGAAGAGGAACAGGCCGAACATGCCGATCACGGCCAGGCCCAGCGAGAGGTAGACACCGCCGCGGTTGCGGTTGGTGACGACCCGGAGCGGCAGCAGCGGGGCCTTGACCATGCCCTCGACCAGCACGAACGCGCCGAGCAGCACACCGGCAGCGATGAACATGCTGATGGTGATGGTCGCACCCCAGCCGTCGCCGGGGGTGGACGCCTTGGTGAAGGCGTAGACCAGGGCGACCAGGCCGGTGCTCGCCAGCAGCACCCCGGGGATGTCGAGCCGGTTGCGGTTGCGGCCGTCCGGACGCTCGTGGACGAAGAGGATCGCACCGATGGCGGCGACGATGGCGAAGAAGATGTTGACGAACAGCGCCCAGCGCCAGTTGACGTACTGGGTGAGCACGCCGCCGAGGATCAGGCCGACGGCGCCGCCGGCACCGGCGATGGCGCCGAAGATGCCGAAGGCCTGGGCCCGCTCCTTGGCCTCGGTGAAGGTGACCGCGAGCAGCGAGAGCGCGGCCGGGGCGAGCAGTGCGCCGAAGGCACCCTGCAGCGCGCGGGCGCCGAGCAGCATGCCCTCGTTGACGGCGGCGCCGCCGAGCGCGGACGCCGCGGCGAAGCCGATCAGGCCGGTGATGAAGGCCCGCTTGCGGCCCCAGAGGTCCGATATCCGGCCACCGAAGAGCAGCAGGCCGCCGAAGGCCAGGCTGTAGCCGGTGATGACCCACTGCCGGTTGGCGTCCGAGATGTGCAGGGAGGCCTGGGCGTGCGGGAGGGCGATGTTCACAACGGTCGCGTCGAGCACGACCATCAGCTGGGCGATGGCAATGAAGATCAGCGCCTTCCAGCGCTGTGGGTCGGGTTGGACGTCGGCCTGGGTGCCGGTTTCAGGCATGGGAGTTCCCGTGTGTATGGAGGCAGGTGCGAGCAACCGACGGCTGACGCAGCGCATAGCGCGCCTGCCGCAGGTGATTGAGCGGTGAAGTGGTTCAGGACGAATGGGATCCGCAGGTCCGGCGCAGGTCTTCGAACGTGGCCGGTTTCCCTGGCAGGACGGAGCGTTGCGGTGCCCGCATCCCGTCGAGGACGAGTTGGAGGTGCCGGTGCACGAACCTCGCGTGGTCCAGCGGATCCGTTTCGGGCAGCGGGCGGGTGATCTGGGAGACGATGACCATCAGGTCACCGGCTCCGACATCGGTACGGAGATGGCCCTCCGCCTGGGACTGTTCGATCATTTCCTCGATCACGACGTCGAGGCGGTTACGGGCGGAGGCGGTAGCGGGATCGTTCGGGTCCATCCACTCGGTGAGCAGCGGGCACAGGGCCCCGATCTTCCAGTCGACGGTTTCGTGGACAAAGCGTTCGAGAGCGGTGAAGGCATCGGGCGAATCGGCCACCAGCGCCTCGGCCCCCACCACCACCTGGTCCAGCAGGGCCAGAACGACGCCGTGAATCAGTGAACGGCGGTCCGGAAAGTGCCGGTACAGCGTAGCGTTGCCGATGCCCGCACGCCGGGCTATCTCGTCCAGCGGCGCATCCGCACCGTATTCGACGAATGCCTCCTGTGCGGCAGCGATGATTCGCTCACGATTGCGAGTGGCATCCGCGCGCAGCCGTGGGGCGCCGCGCCTGACGTCCACATCGGTCACGGTCGGTCCCCTCTCTCTGCTCGCGTCGGCCGTGCTGCTGCCGGCGCCCGCGTCTCACTCGGTCACCTGTTAAACGGGGAGAACCTCCCCGGAAAATCCCTGCTCGAGGGTGACCTGCATCACATAGGTAAAGGCACGCTAAAGTCCGCAGCTGGCAACCGGCGCGGCCGGCGCGAGTGAGCGACATCGAGCAACGAACAGGTGGGTGGTGGGAGGCACCGCCCCCCACCACCCACCTGTCACAGCATCACGGCGTCACGGCATCACGGCATCACGCGCTGACGACGGTGACCTCGCCGATGCCGAGGTCCTTCAGCGGTCCGGCGATCGCCGCCGCGTCCCCGACCAGGACGGTGACCAGGCGCTCCGGCGGGAAGGCGGCCACCACGGCGGCCGTGGCCCCGGCTGTGCTGGTCTCTGCGAGCCGGCGGTAGACCTGCGCCTGGTAGTCGTCCGGCAGGCCCTGCTCGACCTGGTCGGCCAGGGTGGAGCAGACCGCGCCGGCCGTCTCGTAGCGCAGTGGGGCGACACCGACCAGGTTCTGCACGGCGATGTCGCGCTCCTCGTCGGTCAGCCCCTCGGCGGCGAGGGTCCGCAGGATCGTCCAGGTGTCGGCCAGCGCCGGGGCGGTGGACTCGGTGTCGACCGAGCCGGAGATGGCCAGCAGGGCCCGGCCGCGGCCGTCCGCCGCCGAGCGCAGCGGCTGGGCCATGGCCCGGACGCCGTAGGTGTAGCCCTTCTCCTCACGCAGGACCCGGTCCAGCCGGGAGGTGAGGGTACCGCCGAGGCAGTAGGTGCCGAGCACCTGCGCCGCCCAGGAGTCGTCGTGGCGGTCGGGTCCGACCCGGCCGATCAGCAGCTGGGTCTGCACCGAGCCGGGGCGGTCGACGATGATCACCCGGCCGGTGTCGTCGGCGGTGACCGGCGCGGCGGTGCTGGGCTCGGCCGGGGTGCCGGTCCAGGCGCCGAGGGTGTCGGCGAGCACCGCGTCGAAGTCGACGGCGGAGAAGTCGCCGACGATCACGGCGGTGGCCGTGGCCGGGCGGACATGGGCCGCGTAGAAGTCCGCGACGGCCTCCCGGTCGATGCCCTTGACCGTGTCGGCGGTCCCGGCCCGGGGCCGGGAGATCCGGTCGTCGGCCGAGAACAGCTCGCCGTAGAGGGCGAAGGCGGCCCGGCGCGAGGGGTTGGCCAGCTCGTGGACGATCTCGTCCAGCCGGTTGGCGACCAGCCGCTCGATCTCGTCGGCGGGCAGCGCCGGGGCGCTGACGGCGTCGGCGAGCAGCCGCAGCCCGCGCTCCAGCCGGGAGGCCGGGACGTCCAGCGAGAGCGTCAGCACCATGTGGTCGGCGTGGGCGTCCAGGGTGGCGCCGGCCCGCTCCAGCTCGCCGGCGAACTCCTCGGCGGTGAGCGTCGCGGTGCCCTCGTTGAACGCGCGGGCCAGGATCGTGGCGACGCCGTCGCGCCCGGCCGGCTCGTCCGCGAGCGGGGCGTCGAGCAGCAGTTGGACGGCGACCAGCTTCTGGCCGGGCCGGTCGCAGCGGAGCACGGTCAGCCCGTTGGGCAGCACGCTCCGGGTGGGCGCCGGGAACGCCCACGGGGTGGCCTCGCCGGCCTCGGGGCGGGGGTGGAAGGTCATGGCGGAGGCGATGGTCATGCGTTCACGTCCTCGTCAGCGTTCTCGTCAGCGTTGTCGGCGGCGTCCGCACTGTCGTCCTCGTCCTCGGCCAGCGGCTCGTAGGTCAGGACGGCGCGGTTGGCCGGCGTCAAATAGCGCGCGGCGACGGCCTGGACCTCCTCGGCGGTGATGTCGAGGACCTTGTCCAGGGCCAGGTTCAGCAGCTTGGGGTCGCCGAACAGCACCGCGTAGCGGCAGAGTTCGTCGGCGCGCCCGCCCACGGTGTCCAGCCGGTCCAGCCACTCGCGCTCGATCTGCGCCTGGGCCCGCTCCAGTTCCTCGGGCGTCGGGCCCTCGGCGGCGAAGCGGACCAGCTCCTCGTCGATCGCGGCGGCGACGTCCTCGATCGCCGACTCGCCCGAGGTCTTGGCGTCGAGCCAGCCCAGCGAGGGCGCCCCGGAGAGCCGCAGCAGGCCGAAGCCGGCGGTGACGGCGCTGCGGTCGCGCCGCACCAGCCGGTTGTAGAAGCGGCTGGACTCGCCCGAGCCGAGGATGGTGAGCGCCAGGTCGGCGGCGTCGGCCTCGCGGGTGCCGTCCGGCGGCAGCAGGTAGGCGGCCATCAGCGCGCGCGAGGGGACCTCCTCGACCAGGTGCTCGCTCATCGCGGACCCGGCGGAGCGGTCCACCGCGGTGCCGTCGCGCGGCGGGCGCTTGCCGTCGTGCGAGGGGATCGAGCCGAAGTACTTCTCGATCCAGGCCAGGGTCGTCTCCGGGTCGATGTCGCCGACTACCGCGAGTACCGCGTTGTTGGGCGCGTAGTAGGTGCGGAAGAACTCCTGGGCGTCGGCCAGGGTGGCCGCGTCCAGGTCCGCCATCGAGCCGATCGGGGTGTGGTGGTAGGGGTGGCCCTCCGGGAAGGCCATCGCGACCAGGCGCTCGAAGGCGGTGCCGTAGGGGACGTTGTCGTAGCGCTGGCGGCGCTCGTTCTTCACCACGGCGCGCTGGTTGTCAAGGCCGGCCAGGTCGAGCGCGCTGAGCAGCGAGCCCATCCGGTCAGCCTCCAACCAAAGGGCGAGCTCGACCTGGTGGGCCGGCATCGTCTCGAAGTAGTTGGTGCGCTCGAAGCTGGTGGTGCCGTTCAGCGAACCGCCCGCGCCCTGGACCAGTTCGAAGTGGCCGTTGCCGGGGACCGAGGCCGAGCCCTGGAACATCAGGTGCTCGAAGAGGTGGGCGAGACCGGTGCGGCCCGCGACCTCGTGCCGGGAGCCGACGTCGTACCAGAGGCACACAGCGGCGACCGGAGTGAGGTGGTCCTCGGACAGCACCACGCGGAGCCCGTTGGCCAGGGTGTGCTCGCTGATGACGAATCCGTTGGTGGAACTGGGGGCCTGGTCGGCCATCCGCTCTCGTCCTTCCGGTCGGTTTCTGCTGGGTACCTCATTGTGCTGCAACGAGCGAGGTCGCCGGAGAGTGCGGCTCCGATCGGATCGGGGCGGCAGCGGGATTGTCGTTGACAGGGTCCAGAATGGAGGCCGTTGCGCGTCCACCCGTCCGTCGCCCCGTATCTTTCGGATGTCCGCACATCAGCCCACCCGTACCCGCATACCCTCGTACCCGCCAGTAATCGCAAGGGAGCGCCGCCGCGATGGCCCGCCGCAGTTCGCAGACCCCACCGCCCGAGGACTTCGAGGAGCGCATCCTCGACATCGACGTCGTGGACGAGATGCAGGGCTCCTTCCTGGAGTACGCCTACTCGGTGATCTACTCCCGGGCCCTGCCCGACGCCCGCGACGGCCTGAAGCCCGTCCACCGCCGGGTGCTCTACCAGGCCAACGAGATGGGCCTGCGGCCGGAGCGCGGGTACGTCAAGAGCGCCCGCGTGGTCGGCGAGGTCATGGGCCGACTGCACCCGCACGGCGACGCCTCGATCTACGACACCCTGGTGCGGATGGCGCAGCCGTTCTCGATGCGGATCCCGCTGATCGACGGCCACGGGAACTTCGGCTCGCTGGGCAACGACGACCCGCCGGCCGCGATGCGCTACACCGAGTCCAAGCTGACCGCGGCCTCGATGGCGATGGTGGAGTCGATCGACGAGGACACCGTCGACTTCAACCCGAACTACGACGGCAGCGAGCAGGAGCCCGGGGTGCTGCCCTCGGCCTTCCCCAACCTGCTGGTCAACGGCGCCACCGGGATCGCCGTCGGCATGGCGACCAATATGCCGCCGCACAACCTGACCGAGGTGGTGGCCGCCGCCCGGCATCTGATCAAGCATCCGAGCGCCGACCTCGACACCCTGATGCGCTTCATCCCCGGCCCGGACCTGCCCACCGGCGGCCGGATCGTCGGGCTGTCCGGGATCAGGGACGCCTACGAGAACGGCCGCGGCACCTTCAAGATCCGCGCCAAGGTCACGGTGGAGGACGTCACCCCGCGCCGCAAGGGCCTGGTGGTCACCGAACTGCCCTTCAACATCGGGCCGGAGAAGGTGATCGCGAAGATCAAGGACCTGGTCAACGCGAAGAAGCTGCAGGGCATCTCGGACGTCAAGGACCTCACCGACCGCTCGCACGGGCTGCGCCTGGTGATCGAGGTCAAGAACGGCTTCGTGCCGGAGGCGCTGCTGGAGCAGCTCTACAAGCTGACGCCGATGGAGGAGTCCTTCGGCATCAACAATGTGGCGCTGGTGGACGGGCAGCCGCTGACGCTGGGTCTGAAGGAGCTGCTGGAGGTCTACGTCGACCACCGCTTCGAGGTGGTCCGGCGGCGCTCCGACTTCCGCCGCCGCAAGCGCGAGGAGCGGCTGCACCTGGTCGAGGGCCTGCTGGTGGCGCTACTGGACATCGACGCGGTGATCGCGGTGATCCGGAGCAGCGACAACACGGCCCAGGCGAAGGAGCGGCTGATGGAACGCTTCTCCCTGTCCGAGACGCAGACCGTCTACATCCTGGACACCCCGCTGCGCCGGCTGACCCGCTTCGACCAGGTCGAGCTGGAGGCCGAGCAGGACAAGCTGCAGCGCGAGATCACCGAGCTGCGCGAGATCCTGGAGTCCGACACCGTCCTGCGCAAGCTGGTCTCGGACGAACTCGGGGCCGTGGCCAAGAAGTTCGGCACCGAGCGGCGCACCGTGCTGCTGGAGGCCGGCGCCGTCGCCACCGCCGCCGTCCCGCTGGAGGTCGCCGACGACCCCTGCCGGGTGCTGCTCTCCTCGACCGGGCTGCTGGCCCGGACCGCCGACGCGGTCCAGGCGGTGGACCCGGAGGGCGGACGCACCCGGCACGACCTGGTGGTCTCGGCCGTCGCGGCGACCGCGCGGGCCGACATCGGCGCGGTCACCACGGCCGGCCGGGTGCTGCGGCTGCCGGTGATCGACCTGCCCTCGTTGCCGCCGAGCTCCACCGCGCCCAACCTCTCCGGCGGCGCGCAGATCGGCGAGTTCCTGAAACTGGACGCCGGCGAGCGGGTGCTGGCGCTGACCAGCCTGGACGAGTCCTCGCCCGGCCTGGCGCTCGGCACCGAGCAGGGCGTGGTCAAGCGGGTCGTCCCGGACTGGCCGGAGAACAAGGACGAGTTCGAGGTGATCGGGCTCAAGGACGGCGACCGGCTGGTCGGCGCGGTCGAACTGCGTACCGGCGAGGAGGAGCTGGTCTTCATCACCTCCGACGCCCAGCTGCTGCGCTTCCAGGCCGCGCAGGTGCGCCCGCAGGGGCGCCCGGCCGGGGGCATGGCCGGCATCAAGCTGGCCGACGGCGCCCGGGTGCTGTCCTTCACCGCGATCGACCCGGCGGCGGACGCCCTGGTGGTGACCGTGGCCGGCGCGAGCGAGGGGCTGGACGGGATGACCCTGGGCACGGCCAAGGCCACGCCGTTCGACCAGTACCCGCGCAAGGGCCGGGCCACCGGCGGGGTGCGCTGCCAGCGCTTCCTCAAGGGCGAGGAGTCGCTGGTGCTGGCCTGGGCCGGCGCCGCCCCGGCCCGGGCCGCGACCGCCAACGGCACCCCGGCCGAGCTGCCCGGACGCGACCCGCGCCGGGACGGCTCGGGCGTCCCGCTGGCCAAGGAGATCGCGGCCGTCGCCGGTCCGGCGTAGCCGAGGGCGATGGGGGCGGCGGGCCGCCGCCCCCATCAGCCCGCCGACGGGCCGCGCAGCGCGTTCTGGCTGCGCAGCGGGTTCTCCATCGGCGTGTAGACCGAGTCGCCGCCGTCGGCCTCCTGCCAGCGCAGCAGCAGGTTGGTCTTGGCCGGGACGGTCGGGCTGGCCGACAGCGCCCGCAGCTCCGGCTGCCCGCCGCACCGGGCGTCGTAGCCGGCGAAGGCCGCCCTGGCCGTCGGCCAGAGCGCGTCGGCCAGCTGCGGGCAGCGCTCCGCGAGCGCTCCGGCGATCTCCAGCAGGTGGTTCACCAGCAGGCAGTACTGCAGCCGCTGCCAGCCGTACCCGGCGGTGACGCCGGGGGTGGGGACGTCCGGGCCGAGGCTCGCCAGCAGCTCGCGGTGGCGCTCGGCGACCAGCTTGACCCCCTCGTGGTCGCGGAATACGACCCGGTCCGGGAAGCCCTCCCGGTCCACGCCGACCAGGACGTTCTGCAGATGGCACTCCAGTACCACCCCGTGCTGGAAGTAGGCGTGCAGCACCGCGGGCACCACCTGGTCCAAGTAGCGCCGCCACCACTCCAAAGCGCGCTCCGGCCCGGATCCCGGCTCCGGCAGCGGGCTCCCCGGGGAAGCCCTCGCTGACCCCGGCCGCCAGCAGCGGCCGCGGGCCGGGTCCGAAGCCCTCCCGGAGCAGCACCGCGAACGCCTCGTGGGCGTCCTCGCCGCCCAGGTCGGCGGTCCGGTAGCCGCTGTCGGCCAGCATGGACGCGCTCGCCGGGCCGTCCGCGAAGGCCTTGGTGAGCAGGTCGTCCACCGGTGCCAGCCAGCGCAGGTCGCGCAGCCACAGCCGGCGGATGTCGTTGGTGACCCGCACCTCCAGGCTGAACTTCAGCGACAGGTCGGCCTCCGGCAGGTACACCGTGCGCAGCGAGGAGGTGGCCCAGGCCGTCTCCCCGGTCCGGCCCCAGGTCCAGCAGCCGACCGTCGCGTCAGCTCCGGCCGGTGTCCAGCAGTTCCAGCTGCCAGGGGTGGGCCGGCAGCACCCGGTAGCCCGGCCGGGGCCCGGTCGCCCCAGAGCCGGTCGATCGCCGCGGTGTCGCCGGCGCCGGCCAGCAGCTCCGCGCGCACCCCAGCAACGTCAGCGGGAAGGCAGGCGTACGCCTCCGGCGCGTACCGCAGCCAGTGCTCCGACGGTCCGCCGCCCCGGGTCTTGGGCGCCGGGTGGTAGCGGTGCCCGGCGAGCAGCGCCTGCTCGGAGCGGAGATAGGGATCGGCCGGCGGGCTGACCGCCGCGCGGGCCCGCAGCAGCGCGGCGACCACGTCGCGGCTGTTCGCGGACGTCGCCGGCGAGCGTCGGGTTGTCCATCCCGGTCCGGGCCCGCAGTTCCCGCACGGCCACGTCGAGCAGCCCGTCCAGGTCCAGCGGCACCGGACCGGCGGCCGTCAGCAGCGCCGGGCCCGGTCGGCCACCGGCCCGGTCCGACCCGCAGCACCGCTCCGCTCGCCGGGAGCAGCCCGTCCTCCCCCTCGGGCCGCGGCCACCTCCCGGACCAGGCAGTTCAGCAGCGCTGTGCGCGCGATGCCGTCCGCCCGCCGGTCTGTCTCCGTCACTGGCCCGCCTCCCGGTCGACTCGCTGGGAGCCCTGTCCCACGATCCGCCCCGCGCAAACACTGGGTAGGTATCACCTCATGTCTCACCATATGCGCCCGCGGAAGCCTCCTTCGCCGCTGACCTGGCGACCGCGTGTCCCGCGCTGGTCCCGCGGTTCACCGACGCACTGCCCGGGGCGCGCGCGGCGGTGATGGCCCGGCTGTGGCGGGCCCTGCTGTTCGAACAGGGGCTGGCCGCCGCCCTGCCGGCGGAGGTGCGCACCCGGCTGCGCGGGCCCGCGCTCCTCCCCCACGACGTCGGCGCCGCCAAGGACGAGCTGGCCGTCCACCTCGGCGACCGCGAGTACACCCACCCGGCCGCTCTCCTGGCCGACCTGGGACTGCCCGGCAGCGCCGGGCTCACGGCCGAGCTCGACCACAGCGTCGCCTCGCTCGCGCTCTCCCGCGCCGACGCCGCGCACCGTTCGCCGTCCCCGGACACCCTGGTCGGCCAGGAGCAGAGCGTCGTGGACGGGCATCCCTACCACCCCTGCTGCCGGAGCCGTCCCGGCTTCACCGTCGCCGACCAGCTCGCCTATGCCCCGGAGCACCGGCAGCCGGTGGAGCCGGCGCTGCTCGCGGTCCCGGCGGCGGAGGCGCTGCTGGTCGGCGACTGGCCTCAGTGGCTGCGCGAGGGCGACCGGGTACTGCTGCCGGTGCACCCCTGGCAGCTGCGGGAGGTGCTGCCCCGGCTGCGGCTGTCCGCGGTCGCCGGCGGGCTCACCGCCTCGGCGCTGATGTCGGTCCGCACCCTCGCCCCCGAGGGCGGCGGCCCCCACCTCAAGACCTCGCTGTCGCTGCGGATGACCTCCGCCGTGCGGGACATCTCCGGCGAGTCGGTGGTCAACAGCGCGCCGCTGTCCGCGCTGCTGGCGGAGCTCACCGAACGGCTCGGCGGGGCGCTGGTGATCACCCGCAACCTGGCGGCGGGCGCCGCCCTGGTGGCCGGCGTCCCCAGCCGGGACGCCGCAGTGCTGGTGCGGGAGTCGCCCGAGCTCTACGCCGGCCCCGGGCGAACGGGTCGTGCCGCTGGCCGCCCTCGCCGAGCATCCCCCGCAACTGGCGGACCCGGTCGGCTGGTTGCGCTCGCTCGCGGCGCTGGCCTGGCCGCCGCTGCTGCGGCTGCTGGCCTGGGGGGTGGCACTGGAGGCGCACGGGCAGAACCTGCTGGTGGTACTGGACCGGCTGCACCGGCCGCTGCGGCTGGTCTACCGGGACCTCGCCGACGTCCGGGTGAGCCGTGAACGGCTCGCGGCCTGCGGGATCCGCCCGACCACGCTCGGCGGGCATGTGCTGGACGACGACCCGGTGGCGCTCCGGCGCAAGCTGTTCGGCTCGGTGCTGGGCGGCAGCCTCGGCTCGCTGGTGTCCGGCCTCGGCCGCCGCGACCGGCTGCTGGAGGGCCTGCTCTGGGAGGCGGTGGCCCGGGAGGCGGAGGCGGCGGCCGAGCTGCTGTCGCCCGAGGACCGCCGGGCGCTGCTGCGGGACCCGCTGCCGGTGAAGGCCCTCACCCGGATGCGGCTGGCCGGCGGACCGTCCGGCGACCAGTGGACGCTGCTGCCGAACCCGCTCGCGGACGGCGGCCGGGGCGGGACCGCGAGCGCCGGGACAGCGGATGCGACGGGGATTCGCGGCGTCCCGACGGCAGGTGGCGTCCCGACTGCGGGCATCCGCAGCTGGTAAGGCTAACCTTGCCTTTGTGAGCACCTGCACCACCCTTTCAAGGGCCCTCGCCGAACCCATGGGCGGCACCGCCACCACGGGTGCCGGCTGGCTGCTGTTGGAGCAACCGGGCCCCTGGGGTGCCAAGGCACTGACGCAGAGCCACCTCGACCCGGCGCTCGGCCGGGCCCTGGAGTCCCGCGCGCGGGACACGGGTCTGCGGATCGGACTGATCCGCCGACCCGGCCGGCACGCCGACTGCCCGCCCAACCCGTCCCGGCAGGTCTTCCTGGCCCACACCCGCCCGGGCCTGTCCTGGGTCCGGGAACTGACGGTCGCTGACCCGGCAGACCTGCTCGGCCTGGACTTCGCCGCGCTCGGCGCCGGCGCCCACGACGGCACCGGCAGCGCCTACCAGGGCGACCCGCTCGCCCTGGTGTGCACCAACGGCCGCCGTGACCGCTGCTGCGCGCTGCTCGGCCGACCGCTCGCCGCCGAGCTGGCCGCCGCCGGACACGCCCAGGTCTGGGAGACCACCCACCTCGGCGGGCACCGCTTCTCCCCCACCGTGCTGGTCCTGCCCTACGGCTACGCCTACGGGCGGCTCACCCCGGAGACCGCGAAGGAGATCCTGGCCGCCACCCACGAGGGCCGGATGGTCCCCGGGTGGTGCCGCGGCCGCTCCTACTGGGAGCCGGCCGGCCAGGCGGCGGAGCTGGCCGTGCGCGAGCACACCGGCGAGGACCGCGCGGAGGTGCTGACGCTCCGGCAGACCCCCACCGCCACCGGCTGGTCGGTGGCGGTCGACCACACCGACGGGCGCGGCTGGACGGTGGAGGTCACCGCCGGGGTGTCGCTGCCGCCGCGCAGCCAGAGCTGCGGGGCCGAGCTGGTGACCCCGGCCCGCTACCAGGCCGGCACCGGTCCGTCCGGACCCGCTGAGCGCACCGGCCCGCCCCGCCGGGCCCGACCTGCCACGTCCCGGCAACTGCTCATTGAGAACCGATCGATTCGGCCCTCCGCGGCACCGGTGGCCAAGGGCTACTCTGGAAAGGCCCCCGGGCGCGCCTCCCCCGTCGCGCCCGGGGGCCTTCCAATCCGTTCCGGCCGTTCACCGGCCGACGCCTACTCAGACCGCCCCGGCCCCGGTGAGCGCTCTGACCTCCAACTCCGCGTAGGCGTCCGGGTCGCCGGCCCCGCCCGAGGTGACCGTCCCCAGCCAGCCGAAGAAGAAGCCGCAGGGGATCGAGACCACCCCCGGGTTCTCCAGCGGGAACCAGTGGAAGTCGACCCCGGGGAAGATCGCCGCCGCATTGCCGGAGACCACCGGCGAGAAGACCACCAGCACCAGCGCCGGGACCAGTCCGCCGTAGATCGCCCAGGTCGCGCCACGGGTGCTGAACCGCCGCCAGAAGAGGTTGAACAGCAGCGCCGGCACATTGGCCGAGGCCGCGACCGCGAAGGCGATGCCGACCAGGAAGGCCACATTGAGCTTCTGCGCATAGAGGCTGAGCACGATCGCCACCGCGCCGAAGACCACCGCCGCGACCCGGGCCACCACCACCTCCTGCTGCTCCGTCGGCGTCTCCTCCTCCCGGCGGCGGAAGGCCCGGGCCCACAGGTCGTGGGCGAAGGCCGCCGAGGAGGCCAGGGTCAGCCCGGCGACCACGGCCAGGATGGTGGCGAAGGCCACCGCCGAGATCACCGCGAACAGCACCGTGCCACCGACGTGCTCCCGGCCCCGCCGCCGAGCACCTGCGCCAGCATCGGCACCGCCGTGTTGCCTGCCTCGTTGGCGGAGCGGACGGCGGCGGTGCCGACCAGCGCGGCGGCCCCGAGCCCCAGCACGATCGTCATCAGGTAGAAGCTGCCGACCAGTCCGATCGCCCACATCGTCGAACGCCGGGCGGCGCGGGCCGTGGGCACGGTGTAGAACCGCGACAGTATGTGCGGCAGCCCGGCGGTGCCCAGCACCAGCGCCAGGCCGAGGCTGACGAAGTCCAGCCGGTTGAGCGCGCTGCCGCCGTAGCGGAGGCCGGGCGCGTAGAAGCGGCTGGCCGTAGCCACTGTGCGCGGCGGCGGAGCGCAGCAGCGAGCCGAGGTCCCCGTGGAAGCGCAGCATGACCATCACCGTCAGCAGCGAGGTGCCCAGCAGCAGCACCACGCACTTGACGATCTGGATCCAGGTGGTGGCGGTCATCCCGCCCACCGTCACATAGACGATCATCAGCGCGCCGATCCCGACGATCGACCAGTCCCGGTCGGCGGCGGTGTTCAGCCCGAGCAGCAGCGACACCAGGCTGCCGGCCCCGACCATCTGCGCCACCAGGTACAGCAGCGACACCACGATGGACGAGATCCCGGCCGCCGCCCGGACCGGCCGCCGACGCATCCGCAGGGCCAGCACGTCGGCCAGGGTGTACCGGCCGCAGTTCCGGACCAGTTCGGCCACCAGCATCAGCACCAGCAGCCAGGCCACCAGGAAGCCGACGGTGTAGAGCAGGCCGTCGTAGCCGTACAGGGCGATCAGGCCGGTGATGCCGAGGAAGGAGGCGGCGGACATGTAGTCGCCGGAGATGGCGAAACCGTTCTGCATGGGGCTGAAGTCGCGCCCGCCGGTGTAGAAGTCGGCGGCTGCGCGTCGGCGGCGGCCCGCCCAGAAGGTGATGCCGAGGGTGACCACGACCACCACCGTGAACAGCCCCACGGCCAGGGCGTGCCGACTGTCAGTGGTCATCGGAGCCGGTCCTGGGTCTCCCAGCGCAGGCCGAGCGCGGCCCGGTCGCGGTGGTCGCGGGCGTGGCGGGCGTAGAGCCAGGTGATCAGGAAGGTGGTGCCGAACTGGAGCAGGCCCAGCAGCCAGGCCACGTTGAACGGCCCGGCGACCGGACGGGCCATCAGCCCCGGCAGGGTGACCGCCGCGACGATGTAGAGCAGGTACCAGAGCAGGAACACCGCGCAGGCAGGGAAGACGAAGCCCCGGTAGCGGCGGCGGATCGCCTGGAACTCCTCGCCCTCGTGCACCTGCCGGTAGACGTCGCTCCGCAGTACCCGCGGCGGCACGGGCGGAGGCTGGTCGGACCCGGCCTGCTCGGGCAGCGAAGGCTGGGGCGCCGAAGGCTGAGAGGGCCCCCCTGGCACCTCCGCGCCAGCCACCCCGTCCGGCTCCCCCGCCGTCACGACCGATTCCCGCTCCGGCGGCGTCCCCGTCGCTTCCCGATGTCTCAACAACTGTGCTCCCACGCTGGATGGAGTGCTGGGGCGCCCCCAGGTGACCCCGCGCCCGTCGGTATCCAGCATGGTGAGCGGGGCGCACCCGTGTGGTCCGGTGTGCGGACGTTCACTCCATCAGGTGATGATCGGCCCCCGGCTACTCCTGCGCCGACAGCCCATTGCGATAGGCGTAGCCGACCGCCTGGGCCCGGTCCCTGACCCCGGTCTTCGCGAACAGGTTGTTGATGTGGGTCTTCACCGTGGCCATGCTGACGAAGAGTCGGCCGGCGATCTCGGCGTTGGACAGCCCGGCGGCGATCAGCGCCAGCACCTCCGCCTCACGCGCCGTCAGACCGTCCGGCAGCCCGGCCGACTGCTGCGCCGCCGCGGCCGGGACCGGCGCCCGGACCGGCGCCTCCGCCGCTGCGCCCGGCTCGGCCGGAGCCGTGGGCCGGCCCGTCCCGGACAGCCGTTCCAGCAGCCGGGCCTGGATCTGCGGGGACAGCCCGGCCGCCCCCGAGCGCACGTCGGTGATGGCCCGGGCGATCTCCTCGCCGCCCGCGTCCTTGGTGAGGTAGCCGCGCGCGCCCGCCCGCAGCGCGGGGAAGAGCGAGTCGTCGTCCGCATAAGTGGTCAGGATCACCACCTCGGTCGCCGGGTGGCGGCTGCGGATCAGCCTGGTCGCCTCGACGCCGTCGCAGCGCGGCATCCGCAGGTCCATCAGGACCACGTCCGGGGCGTGCTCCTCGACCAGCCGCACGGCCTCCTCGCCGTCCGCGGCGGCGCCCACGACCTCGATCCCCGGCAGCAGCCCGAGCAGCATCACAATGCCCTCGCGCACCACTTTCTGGTCGTCGGCGACCAGCACCCGCACGATGTTCTCGCTCATCGCGCAACCCTACGGCGTGGGCAGCCTCAACAGCACGCGAAAGCCGTCCGCCTCGGGCCCGGCCTGCAGCGAACCGCCCAGCAGCTCGGCCCGTTCGCGCATGCCGAGCAGCCCGTACCCGCTGCCGCTGGACGCCAGCGTCGGGTCGCCGCCGGCCGCCGCCCCGTTCCGCACCTCCAGCTCGACCGTACCGTCGAGGTACGACAGCCGGACGGCGGTCTCCGCCCCCGGCGCGTGCTTGCGGACGTTGGTCAGCGCCTCCTGCGCGGTGCGGCGGACCGCCACCCCGGCCTCGGCGCCGAGCGGCCGGGGCACGCCCTCGATCCGCAGCCGCGCGCCCTGCGCCTCTGCCAGCGCCGCCAGGAACTCGCCCACCGGGACGAACTCGCCGCGCAGCGCGGAGAGCGCCGCCCTGGTCTCGGCCAGCCCGTCCTGGGCCATCCGCCGGGCGTCCACGATCCGCTCCCGCAGCAGCGCCCGGTCGGCACCGGCGTCCAGCATCAGCCGCGCCGCCTCCAGGTGGACCAGTTGCGCGGAGAGGCTGTGGGCGAGCACGTCGTGGATCTCCCGGGCGATCCTGGCGCGCTCCGCGAGCGCGGCGGACTCCGCCTCGGCGGCCCGGGCGACCCGTTCCTGCTCCAGCAGCCGCAGGGTGCCGGCCCGGGACTCCCAGTCCACCCGGCCGACGTAGCCCAGGGCGCCCAGGCCCACCACCGGACCGAGGTTGCCCAGCCAGCCGGACTCGGGCACCAGCACGATGTACAGCGCGGCCGAGATCGCGGTGACCGTCACCCCGACCACCGGCGGCAGCCGCTGCATCGAGCCCATCGCGATGGCGCAGAGCAGCAGGACCGCGATCGCCTGGCCGCCGAGCTGGAGCGCGGTCAGCGAGCCGCCCAGCACCAGGGCCAGCCAGAGCACGCAGGGGAGGATCCGTCTCCGCGGCGACCAGCGCAGGAAGCCCGCGAAGCCGAGGACGCCGACGGCACTCGCCCCGGCCACGATCCAGACGCGGTCGCCGTGCAGGCCGGAGTCGGCGAAGGTGACCCAGAGGGTGACCGCCAGGGCGAGATAGCGGGCGGTCAGCCCGGAGACCCGCCGGGCCGAGGTCATCCCCTCCCGCGCCAGCGCCTCCCGGGACGGCCAACTCGTCCAGCTGTCCCGCTCCACGTAAGGTCCCCTCGCCGAGTCGGCCGCTGTCGCCGCCGACCGGACGAGGGGGAGCGCCATGACACTCACCGGTCAGCCTGCGACAGGGAAACGGTACGCCGGGCTGATCTCCCGTGCCCGCCAGGTCACCACGGCGGAGCGGACCAGCAGCAGCGCCGCCAGCGAGAGCAGGATCGCGCCCTCGCCGGAGGCCACCCCCAGCGCGCTGCCCAGGGCGATCAGGCCGACGCGGATCAGCACCATCCCGATCCAGGCGAAGGCGGTGGCCTTGGTGCCCTTGGCCCAGATCGTCCCGTTCTCGTCCCGCCAGACCCGGGTGGTGAAGCCCCAGACGCAGCCCATCCCGACCTCGACCACGACGCCCACCACCAGCAGCGCGAGGGCCGTGGCCTGGTGCCGGTGGTCGATCAGGTTGTGGTTCTCCAGGGCCATGACGGCGAGGACCGCCGGGAGGATCAGCATCCGCCGGGCGTTCCCGCTGAACTGCCGGGCCTGGAACTGGCGGGCGACGACATAGCCGACCACGGCGATGATCACGACGACGTTCACTGGGCTGGACATCTGCTTCTCCGAGTCTGTCGGAACCGGTGTTCCCGTACCTCGAAATCTACGGATCAGCCCAGTTCACGACGTCGGAGCCAGGGTTGACCGGCGGATGGAGAAAGCCCTCCACCTGGAGGTGGAGGGCTTTCCCAGGGGGGCCTACGGGCCCGGCTGTCCGAAGGCTCAGCTGTCTCTGCGGCTCAGGCGTCGATCCGGGAGCGGTCCA
This sequence comes from uncultured Actinomycetota bacterium, assembly GCA_963743515.1. Taxonomy (GTDB): domain Bacteria; phylum Actinomycetota; class Actinomycetes; order Streptomycetales; family Streptomycetaceae; genus Streptacidiphilus. Next base: position 98,563 of record CAVUQN010000008.1, on the reverse strand, counting down.
GCAGTGCGGCCGAGTCCACGATGAACTCCTTGCGCGGGGCCACGTCGTTGCCCATCAGCAGGTCGAAGACACGCTCTGCCGCCTCCAGGTCGCCGACGTTGATCCGGCGCAGGGTCCGGTGCCGGGGGTCCAGCGTGGTCTCCGCCAGCTGGTTGGCGTCCATCTCGCCGAGGCCCTTGTAGCGCTGGACCGGCTCCTTCCAGCGCTGGCCCTTGCGCTGGAGGTTGAGCAGGGTGTTGCGCAGCTCGCCGTCCGAGTAGGTGTACAGGTACTTCTCCTGGCCCTTGCGCGGGTTGCTGAGCTCGATCCGGTGCAGCGGCGGCACCGCCGAGAAGACCCGGCCGGCCTCGATCATCGGGCGCATGTAGCGCTGGAACAGGGTCAGCAGCAGGGTCCGGATGTGCGCGCCGTCAACGTCGGCGTCGGCGAGCAGCACGATCTTGCCGTAGCGGGCCTGGTCGATGTCGAAGGTCCGGCCCGATCCCGCTCCTATGACCTGGATGATCGCGGCGCACTCGGTGTTCTTCAGCATGTCCGAGACGGACGCCTTCTGAACGTTGAGGATCTTGCCGCGGATCGGCAGCAGCGCCTGGAACTCGGAGTTGCGGGCGACCTTGGCGGTGCCGAGCGCCGAATCCCCCTCGACGATGAAGAGTTCACTGCGGTCGACGTCGTCGCTGCGGCAGTCGGCGAGCTTGGCCGGGAGCGAGCTGGTCTCCAGCGCGGTCTTCCGGCGCTGCGCCTCCTTGTGCTGCCGGGCGGCGACCCGGGTGCGGGCGGCGGCGACCACCTTCTCCATGATCGCGCGGGCCTGTGCCTTGTCGTCCCGCTTGGCGGAGGTCAGGAACTCCTTGAGCTCCCTGGCGACGACGGCGGAGACGATCCGGGTGGCGGCGGAGGTGCCGAGCACCTCCTTGGTCTGCCCCTCGAACTGCGGCTCGGCCAGCCGGACGGTGACCACCGCGGTCAGGCCCTCGGTGGCGTCGTCCTTGGTGATGTCGTCCTCGGCGACCCGCAGCAGCTTGGCCGAGCGCAGCGCCTCGCCCAGGGTCTTGGTGAGCGAGCGCTCGAAGCCGGAGACGTGGGTGCCGCCCTTGGGGGTGGCGATGATGTTGACGAAGGAGCGCAGGGTGGTGTCGTAGCCGGTGCCCCAGCGCAGCGCGATGTCCACCCCGAGTTCCCGGGTGACCTCGGTGGGCGTCATGTGGCCGAGCTCGTCGAGGACCGGGACGGTCTCCTTGAAGGTGCCGGAGCCGTTCAGCCGCAGGGTGTCGCAGACCGCCTTGTCCGGGGCCAGGAAGTCGCAGAACTCGGCGATCCCGCCGTCGAAGCGGAAGACCTGCTCGTCGGTCGGGGCCCCGTCGATGGCCCGGTCGTCGCGGACCACGATGGTCAGCCCGGGGACCAGGAAGGCCGTCTGCCGGGCGCGGGCGTGCAGGTTCTCCAGCGAGAGCCGGGCGTCCTTGAGGAAGATCTGCCGGTCGGCCCAGTAGCGGACCCGGGTGCCGGTGCGCCCGCGCGGTGCCTTCCGGATCTTCTCGGGCCCGTTCTCCGGAGTGAAGGCGCTCTCCGCGCCCTCCCCCGCGAAGCGGCCCGGGGTGCCCCGCCGGAAGCTTATGGCGTGGGTGTGGCCGCCCCGGTCGACCTCGACGTCCAGCCGCGCCGAGAGCGCGTTGACCACGGAGGCGCCGACGCCGTGCAGGCCGCCGGAGGCGGCGTAGGAGCCGCCGCCGAACTTGCCGCCGGCGTGCAGCTTGGTCATCACCACCTCGACCCCGGACAGGCCGGTCTTCGGCTCGACGTCGACCGGGATGCCGCGGCCGTTGTCGCGGACCTCGACCGAGCCGTCACCGTGCAGGAACACCTCGATCCGGTCGCAGTAGCCGGCCAGCGACTCGTCCACGGCGTTGTCGATGATCTCCCAGAGGCAGTGCATCAGACCGCGGCTGTCGGTGGAGCCGATGTACATGCCGGGGCGTTTGCGGACCGCCTCCAATCCCTCGAGGACGAGCAGGTGCCGCGCGGTGTAGTTGGAGCCGTCGTTGCTGGCCCCCCCGACGCCCCGCAGGGAGCTGGCGGTCTGCACGGTCGTTTCGGCGGTCACGCGGGCACTTCTCCTCGGTCTGGTCCGACTACTGCTCCGACTGCTGTTCCTGCCGCCGGCGCCGCCGTGCCGACTGCCGCGAATGGGCGGCTCGGCGCTACGCGGAGCGCGAACACGGCCCCTTCCCCTGGCTTCCGGTCGGGCGGCCGGTGCACCATGGCGTCAATGGTGCCGGGTTGCAGGCTACCGGTGTGCGGGCTGGGGCTTCTGCTTCGACCTGCGCGGGGCTTATGCTACGCGCACTTCGCACGAGCGTTCGATATCGCGTTCGAGTGAAGCGCATGCCACAGCCTCCGGCAGGCATGAACCATAGGCACTCAGGGCACGTCCTCTCTGACAAGAGAATGCAAACAGCGGCAGCGACACCGCCGTCTCCGCCCCAACCCCGGCACAACCACCGGAAGCACTCCAGTTCACAAAAAGAAAAGCCGTGAGCGGGAACGTTTTCGGCCTGGTTGGATGTTGACCCTGGTACGACAGCTCGTCGAGCTAGAGAAGAGGCGACGTGACGACTACAGTTCTGACCCCCGCGAGCCCGCTGACCGCAGCTGACCGCTGCGACCGGTGCGGCGCCCAGGCCTACCTGCGCGTCGTGCTGGCAACCGGCGGCGAGCTGCTCTTCTGCGCTCACCACGGCCGCAAGTTCGAGCCGGAGTTGAAGAAGATCGCAGCTGACATACAGGACGAGACCGGCCGGCTGACGGCCGCCTCCACCTCCGCGAGCGATGAGGACCGCTGAGGCGTTCCCCGGCTGCCGCTGAGGCAGCCCCGACGACGAGCTGCACCACCGGAGCTTGACCGCTGAGGCATTCGGGCCGGGCGTGAACCCAGTGTTCACCGCCCGGCCCGACTGTGTTTCGGCTCACATTCCTTCGGTCCGACGGCGCGTCAACTCACCCAGGCCGCCTCGGTCACGCTGGGCTCACAGTTGGGCACGCACCGCGTCGGCCATCGCCGCCAGGCGGGTGTACACACCGGGATGGCCCGGCTGGGCGCAGCCCGTCCCCCAGGAGACCAGCCCGACCAGCCGCCCGGCCACCACCAGCGGCCCCCCGCTGTCGCCCTGACAGGCGTCGCGTCCGCCGGTGGTCTGCTCCCCGGCGCAGACCATCTCCCGCGCCTGGAACATGCTCTCCCCGCCCGTCGGGTAGTCATGGGAGCACATGGTGTCACCGATCACCGGCAGCTGCACCGCGTGCAGGTCCATCGGGTAGTCGCCGTCACCACGGATGTCGCCCCAGCCGAGGACGGTCGCCATCGTCCCGGCCCGGTAGGGGGCGGTCTCGCCCTGGCCCACCATCGGCAGCACCGCCCGGTCCGACTGCGGCTCGGCCAACGTCAGCACCGCCACGTCCCAGGTGTTGGTGTGCATCGAGTAGCCCGGGTCGATCCAGACACTGCTGACCGGGACCTCCGCGCCGTCGGTGGTGGAGAGGTCGGTACGGCCGACGATCACCTTCAGGTCCGGGCGGTCGGCCGGCTGCATCGTGGTCTCGTCGTAGAGGCAGTGCGCGGCGGTGACCACCTTGGTCGGCGAGACCAGTACCCCGCCGCAGAACTGCCCGGAGCGCACCCCGCCGTAGATCGAGCGGCTCGCCAGCCCGACCATCCACGGATACTGCGCGGTGGTGGCCGGTCCGCCGCCGATGATCGCGTATGCGGGCGGCGGCACGGCCACCACCGCCGCCGGCAGTGCCGCGAGCAGGACCAGCAGCGCCCTGCGCCCCGCCACCCGGTCGACCCCCTTCGCGCCCGCCATGACCGCCACCCGCTCCACCCCTCCACCCCTCCACCGGCCGAAGGGCACAGCGTAGTTGACCGTTCACCCTGCGCGTCCAGCCGACCTGCCGCCGAGCGGGTTGGCACAAGCCTTCGAAGGGTGAGCGAAGCGAACGAACGGGCCGGGGCCCGGAGCACTCGGCTCCGGGCCCCGGCCCTTGGATCTGGGGTCGCGCAGGATCAGTCGAGGTAGTCGCGCAGCACCTGCGAGCGCGACGGGTGGCGCAGCTTCGACATGGTCTTCGACTCGATCTGGCGGATCCGCTCGCGGGTCACGCCGTAGACCTTGCCGATCTCGTCCAGGGTCTTCGGCTGACCGTCGGTCAGACCGAAGCGCATCGAGACGACACCGGCCTCGCGCTCGCTCAGGGTGTCCAGGACCGAGTGCAGCTGCTCCTGGAGCAGGGTGAAGCTGACCGCGTCGGCCGGGACGACCGCCTCGGAGTCCTCGATCAGGTCACCGAACTCGCTGTCGCCGTCCTCACCCAGGGGGGTGTGCAGCGAGATCGGCTCGCGCCCGTACTTCTGGACCTCGACGACCTTCTCCGGGGTCATGTCGAGTTCCTTGGCCAGCTCCTCCGGGGTGGGCTCACGGCCCAGGTCCTGGAGCATCTGCCGCTGCACCCGGGCGAGCTTGTTGATGACCTCGACCATGTGCACCGGGATGCGGATGGTACGGGCCTGGTCGGCCATGGCGCGGGTGATCGCCTGACGGATCCACCAGGTGGCGTAGGTGGAGAACTTGTAGCCCTTGGTGTAGTCGAACTTCTCGACCGCACGAATCAGACCGAGGTTGCCCTCCTGGATCAGGTCCAGGAACAGCATGCCGCGGCCGGTGTAGCGCTTGGCCAGCGAGACCACGAGTCGGAGGTTCGCCTCCAGCAGGTGGTTCTTGGCGCGGCGCCCGTCCTCGGCGATGATCTCCAGCTCGCGCTTGAGCTTGGGGACCAGCTTGTCGGCGGCGGCCAGCTTGTCCTCGGCGAAGAGCCCGGCCTCGATCCGCTTGGCGAGCTCGACCTCCTGCTCGGCGTTGAGCAGCGGGACCTTGCCGATCTGCTTCAGGTAGTCCTTGACCGGGTCGGCGGTGGCACCGGCGACGGCGACCTGCTGCGCGGGCGCGTCGTCCTCGTCGTCGTCGGAGAGAACGAAGCCCTGCGACTCCTCCTCGCCCTCGACCGGCTCGCCCTCGACCTTGACAGTGGGCTCCTCGGCCGCCTCGTCCTCGGGCCCGAGGTCGTCGTCCGACTTGCCCGCCTTGCCCGCGGCAGTCTTCTTGGCCGCGGTCTTCTTCGCCGGGGCGGCCTTCTTGGCCACCGCCTTCTTCGCCACGGCCTTCTTGGCCGGGGCGGCTGCCTGTGCCTCGAAGGGGGCCTCGGCCTCGCCGAGGTCGCCGACGGGGCCCAGTGCGGGCACGGCGGCGATCGGCTTGACCGCGGCGACGGCGCTCGGAGCCGCCGGGCGGGTCGTGGTCGCCGGCGGAACCGTGCGCGAGGTCACGGCCTTGGTCGCCGTGGCCTTGGTCGCCGTGGTCTTCGCCGCGACACTCTTGCGGGGGCGCTTGGGCGCAGATGACTCCGCCGCGCTCACCATCAGCGTCACACCCTCCTCGTCGAGGACCTGGTTGAGGCTGCGCATGACGTTCTTCCACTTGGTGACCGGGATCTGGTCTACCTCGAAGGCGTGGCGCACGTCATCGCCGGCGATCTGCCCCTGTGCCTTGCCCCGCTCAATGAGATCCATCAGCGCGGTGGACTCGGCGATTTCGGGGGGGAGCGAACGGGATGTGCTGGCCGACACGAACAACCTCTCGGACGTGAGTGGACAGAAACCCGCCCGAGAGGGGCAGGTTCTGGAAAACTGAGGATCAAACTGCTGGAGTGGTACCTGTGTGGTGCAGTGGGACGTCCGAAGGACTTCCCTCCAAAGGCCACCTCCGTACACATCGCTGTGCGCGGAGAAGTGTTACGCCCCGCTTTCGTGGCGCAGGTCACACTCTCCGCCCTAGGAGTACCCCCCTCAACGCCGAACGATGGAATCTCATTCCGCCCGTCGCCCGATCCAGTGACGTCCGCTCCCGGGAGGGCGGGGGCGGAGGGAAGCCGAGTGGAGCAATCGGCGGGGCGCGAGGTTGACGCACCGCAGGTCGGGCGGGGCGCCGGGGCCGGGAGCGCCGGAGACCGCCGCCCGGTGTGTGGGACGACGGTCTCGGACGGGGCGGAAACCCCGGTATTCGATCTGTTCGCTCTGTTCGGGCTGTTCGAAGAGCCGGCGGCGGTACTGGGCCTGGGGCGCCGCGCGCGGTGGTCGCGGCTCAGTGCTCGCGCGGCGCCGGGACCACATGGTCGACCTCGGGGTGGACGGTGAGCAGCGCCCGCATCGCCGCCTCGGCTGCGGTCCCGTCGCCGGTCCCCAACGCGTCGACCAGCCGGGTGTGGAGTCCGACCGAGGGCTCGGAGGGCCGTTCGCAGGAGGTGATCGGGCCGCCGGAGACATTGAGCGCGGAACCGACGATCCCGGCCAGGTGCTCCAGCATCCGGTTGCCGGAGAGTTCCAGCAGCAGGGTGTGGAACTCGGTGTCGGCCCGACTGAAGGTGACCTGGTCGGCCTGCTCGGCGGCGTGGCTCATGATCTCGGTCATGTCCACCATCCGCTGGTGGATCTCGTCCCGGCCGTGGCCCGCGGCCAGCCGGGCGGCCAGCGGCTCGATGGCCCAGCGCAGCTCGAACAGCTCCCGCCGCTGGTCGTCGCGCTGCGGCCCGTAGGCACGCCACTCGATGATGTCCGGGTCGAGCAGGTTCCAGTCCGCCACCGGACGCACCCGCGTCCCGACGTTGGGGCGGGCACTGACCAGCCCCTTGGCCTCCAGCACCCGCAGCGACTCGCGGACGACGGTGCGGGACACCTCGAAACGCTGGCCGATCTCCTCGGGCACCAGCGGGCGGTCGGCCCCGAGGTCGCCGGAGACGATCATCTGTCCGAGCTGCTGGACGAGCTGCCCGTGCAGCCCTCGGCCCCGACTGCCCGAGGAGCGGCGGGCACGCCCGAGCTCCGGTTCGGGGGCGTCCCAGCGAGGGGAGGGTCCGGGCGTGCCGCGCTCGGGGAAGGCCCGCTCGGCAGTGCGTTCACCGACGGGGAAGCGGTCCAGCTCGCCGAGCCCGGAGCGGGACGTCTCGGACAGGCGGGCGGTGGTCATGGGGGGATGCGCAACGGTACTCACCTCTCCTTTGTCGGCCTTCGCGCGCCCCAGCTTGAGGACTTTCGTGAAAAGCACACGAAAGGGTGATCGCCCGTCTCTACATAATTGACGTCATATCCGGATGCATCGTCCCCGACCCCCACAACTCCCCGCACAGATGTTCGCCGGGTCATTCGCAGTGACGCCGCGGGGCCGCGCTCAGATGCCGCGTCGACGCGGGAGAAGCAGCAGATAGCCGGCCAGCAGCACCAGCACCGGTGCGGCCACGAGCAGTGCCAAGGCGACCGAGGACAGCGGGAGGGCGCCGCGCAGACCGCTCAGCGGGCCGTAGAACCAGGCGTGCCGGGTGTCGACCGGGTAGAAGGCGTGCAGCCGGGACAGCCCCAGCCCCCGCGGCGGCAGCAGGGCGTCCCCGCGCAGCAGGCTGAGTACCGGTTCGCCCAGTAGCGGGAGCGCGACCAGGACCAGCAGCCCGGCGGCGGCGCTGCGCAGCAGCCCGGCCGCCAGCAGGCCGATCCAGCCGCCGGCCACCACCAGGGTGACGAAGCCGGCCAGCGCCGACGGGAAGCGACCGTGCAGGAGCGCGTGTTCGAAGGCCCCGGCATCACCGGCCAGGTGCAGCAGGACGGCGTCCACGGCGAGCGTCGCCAGCGCCAGCAGGGCCGAGACGACACCGATCACCGTGAGCTTGGCGAGCAGCAGGGCGAGTCGGCGCCGACGGGCGAGCAGCAGTGGGCGCAGCACCGGATAGCGGATCTCGTGGCCGTAGGAGAGCGCACCCAGCGCACCCGCGCCGATGGCTGCCAGCGGCAGCGGCAGCAGCGGCACTCCGGCGGTGAGCACCCGCACCGGCTCGGCCAGCGCCGCCTGCCGCACGTTCACCTCGGCCAGGGCGGCGTCCAGCACCAGCACCGCGAGGACGATCAGCCAGGTGGAGCGGACGCCGGTGAGCCGGCAGCGCTCGTAGGTCAGGGCGTTCACTGGGCGTCTCCGGCGGGGTTGGTCCGGGGTCCGGCGGCAGGCTGCTGGACGACTACCGAGGCCGACACGACCGCACCGGGCGTCAGCACGACCACGGTCTCACCGGTCTCGCTGTCGACCGCCTGCGGCCCGACCTGCACGACCTGCACGACCGCCGCGGCGGGCTCGACCGGCGGGGTGGGCTGGGCGAGCGGGCAGGGCTGGGCGGACTGGGAGGGCTGAGCGGAGTCGGCGTGCTGGGTGGAGTCGGCGTGCTGGGTGGAGTCGGCGAGTTGCTGGGCCGACGGGCCGTGGGACGGGCCGACGGACGACCCGCCGGACTGACGGGCGGACTGGCGCACCGCCTGCAGCCGCGAGTGCCGCTGCTCAGCGCGCTGTCCGGCGTGGATCCCGGCCCCCGGGACGGCTCCGGCCTCCGTCGCCGGAACGTCCGACACCGGCGCGACGAGGGTCGGCTCGGCGGAGACGCTGCCGGGACGGTCCGCGAGTTCGTGCAGCAGGATGCCGTGCCGGAAGGCCAGCTCGCCGATCTCGGTCCGGCTGACGCCGCCGACCGAGATCCGGGCGCCGCCCTCCCGGCGGACCTGGGCGCCCGACTGGCTGAGCAGGTCGGCCAGCCGGCCGATCCGGGGACCGGCCACGGACACCTCGTCGTGCAGCCGGGTCCGCAGGAACTCCGCCACCGGCTGGTCGGCCACCAGCCGCCCGTGCTCCAGGGCGACCACCCGGTCCGCCAGCGCCGCCGCCTCCTGCGGGCTGCGCACGGTGACCAGAACGGTGCCGCCCCCGGCGGCGAACGCCCGGAGGACGGCGTGGAACCACTCGCAGTTCTTCGGCGACAGGTCCAGCGTCGGCTCGTCGAGCAGCAACGTTCCCGGATCGCCGAGCAGCGCCTCGGCCAGGGCCAGCCGCCGGTTCATCCCGGGCGAGAAGGTGCGCAACCGGTGCTCCCCGGCGGCGACCAGCCGGGTCTGTTCCAGCATCTGGTCGGCCCGGCGGGCCGGTACCCCGGACGCCGCCGCCAGCATCCGCAGGTGCGCCCGGGCCCGACGGTCGGGGTGGCGAGGCGGGCGATCGTGCTCGGCGAGGACCACCCCGACCTCGCGCTCGGGGCAGCGGATCCGGCGGTAGGGGCGTCCGTCGAAGAGCGCCGCGCCCCGGCCGCGCTCCAGCCCGAGGGCGAGCAGCAGCGCGGTGGTCCGGCCCGATCCCACCTGGCCCAGCAGGGCGGTGACCTGCCCCTGCCGTGCGTCGAAGGAGAGGTCGAGCAGCGCCGGCGGACGGCCCCGGCGGTAGCTCTTGGTCAGCCCGATCGCCTGGAACATGGAGAGGCTCACCCCCGCGTCGGCGGGGAGCCGGACGTCCCCGTAGCCAGCACCATAGACCGGTGCCGTCACCGTGCGTGGTATTGCCGTACACGGCGCGTTGACACCGTGGCCGGGGGCAGCCGCTGTCAGTTCTCCGGGCGCAGCATCGGGGGGTTGAGCACGGTCGCGCTTCCGGCGCGGAACAGCTGGGCGGGGCGTCCGCCCTGACGGGTGGTCGTGCCGCCGGCCGGGACCAGGAAGCCGGGGGTGCCGGTGACCTTGCGGTGGAAGTTCCGCGGGTCGAGGGCGACGCCCCAGACGGACTCGTAGACCCGGCGCAGCTCGCCGACGGTGAACTCCTCCGGGCAGAACGCGGTGGCGAGCGAGGAGTACTCGATCTTGGAGCGGGCCCGCTCCACCCCGTCCGCGAGGATCCGGGTGTGGTCGAAGGCCAGCAGCAGCCCGTCGTCCTTGCCGCTGCCGAGCAGTTCCTCGACCGGTGCCCAGCGGGCGCTGCGGACGTCCCCGCCGGGGCGGGGGGTGGGCAGGTCGGGGGCGAGCGCGAGATGGGCGACGCTGACCACCCGCATCCGCGGGTCGCGCTGCGGGTCGCCGTAGGTGGCCAACTGCTCCAGATGGGCCCCGACGCCGGGGCCCTGCCCGGGCGCACCGTGGGTGCGCAGCCCGGTCTCCTCCGCGAGTTCCCGGGCGGCGGCCTCGATCAGCCCCTCGTCCGGGCGCACGAATCCGCCCGGCAGGGCCCAGAAGCCCTGGTAGGGAGGCTCGCCACGGCGCACCATCAGGGCGCACAGCGCATGATCGCGCACGGTCAACACCACCAGGTCGACCGTGACCGCGAATGGGGGGAAAGCCGACGGATCGTAACGCGACATGGGGTCGATCCTAGTCGTCGCTGTGACGATAAACAGCTCCCCGGGTCCGAGTTCCGTCCGAGCGGGCTACTGCCCCGCCCTGGGCCCGCCCCCACGCGCAGCCACGCTCAGCTCCGGACCCGCTGCCCGCACAGCATCCGTCTGCGACCGGCGGGACGCCGGGCCCGCCGCTGCCGGGCCCGGCGCTCCGCCCTGAGCGTCGCGCACAGCGAACGCGGTTCGGCGCCGGTGTTGACCGCCTCGTAGAGCAGTTGGGCGAAGGTGTAGTCCGGGTCGGCGACCAGGGCCCGGCCGAGCGCGACCCGGGCGGTGACCGTGTCACCGGTCACCCAGGCCGTCCAGCCGAGCAGCGCGAGCGGGGCGGCCGCGTGGCTGTCGAAGGGCACTGCGCAGCGCCGGGCCAGGAACCGCCAGAGCCGCTGGGCGTGCTCGACATCGGGCGGGTCGAGCCATTCCGCGGCCCGGTCCCGGGCCAGCCGGTCCTGAAGTCCGAGGATCAGCCGGGCCGCCTCGGCGACCGGAAGGTCCTCGGCGCCTGCCCGGAAGCGGGCGACAGCGAGGTCCACCAGCTCGTTGGTGCGCCGCCGGACGGTCTCCCGGCCGCCGCTCCGGAGGAGTTCCTCGACCAGGGCCGGGACCGCCTCCTCGAACGCCTGCAGCTGAGCCTCGGCGGTGGGTGCGCCCTCCGGGTCGAGGGCCTGCTGCAGCGCCTTCAGGCTGCCCCTGACCTGGATACCGGCGTAGGCGGCGGCCGCCGCGACCGGCGGGGTGCTGCCGGGGCGGTCGACCGGCGTCCCGCCGGGATCGCAGCAGCGGGCGTCCCCGCAGCTGAAGGACCACCAGTAGCCGTCCACGACGCAGAGCGACTCGTGGACCGGGATGCCGACCGCCGCGAAGGCCTCGGCCAGGGCGAGGGCCAGCGGGCGCAGCCCCTCGGCGGTCTGCCGTCCGGACTGCCCCGGGGCGGGGTCGCGGCACAGGTAGATGATCACGGCGTCCGGACGGCGGTCGCGGTGCTCGGAGAGCGCCACCAGGAATCTGGCGACCTCCTCGGCCGCGCGCGGCCAGGCGTCGGGCTCGGGGATGTCGACCCGGACCGTGCCGCCCTGGCTGCGGCGCGGCCCCTGGAGACCGAGCGCCACGATGCTGTCGCTCGGGAAGAAGCCGAGCAGGTAGGGCAGGGCATCGACCATGTCGGCCGGGGTCCGCATCCGGACCACGGGGTGTTCGAAGGACGAGCGGGCAGGGGCGCGCCGGGCCTCGCTCAGCGGGCTCTCGTTCAGCGGGTTCTGGTTCAGCGGGTTCTCGTTCATGGGTCGAGCTTCGGTCCACCGGCCGACACCGCCGGACCGCTTGGAGCCGCCTGTGGACGAATCCGGGGCTGTGGAAAAAACCGCCACCCGCACGGGTGAAGCAGAACCGTTTCTGCTTCACCCGGGTTCACCCAGGCCGACCGGGAAGGGGTCCCGGCCACACCGGACAGGCCGGCCACACCGCCCCCGCCGCCCCGCGCTACCCGGCCAGCGCGAGGACCAGTGGCTGCACCCGGTCCGCACCGGCCTGGCGCAGCAGCCGGGTGCCGACCGCCAGGGTCCAGCCGGAGTCGGTCCAGTCATCCACCAGCAGCACCGGCCCCGGGGTGGCGGCCAGCGCGGCGGCCAGCTCCTCGGGCACGGTGAAGGAGGCGGCCAGTGCGCGCAGCCGCTGGGCGGAGTTGCTCCGGTGCGCCGGATGGGCTCCCGCCTGCGGGGTGTACGCCAGGGTGCCCAGCAGCGGCAGCCGGCCGACCCGGGCCAGCCCCTGCGCCAGCGAGCCCACCAGCTGCGGTCGGGAGCGGGAGGGCATGGCGACGATGCCCACCGGCCGCGGCACCGCGTCGGGGACGCCAGGCGCCCAGCCGCCCGGCGAGCGCGCCCAGTCGGCCACCACCGTCACCACGGCGGCCAGCACGTCGTCCGGCACCGGTCCGTCCGCCGCCTGCTCCGCGAGCAGCGGGCGCAGCCGGTTGCCCCAGCCGATGTCGGACAGCCGACCCAGCGCCCGGCCGGTGGCCGCCTGCTGGCCCGCCGGGATCCGGCCCTTGAGGTCGACCCCGACCGCGGACATGCCCGAGGGCCACATCCGGCGCGGCTCGACCTCGACCCCCGGGCGGTCCAGCTCGTCGGCCGCCCCGGCCAGCGCCCCGGAGGAGACGGCGGGGTCGAGCCAGGGCCCGGCGCAGTTGTCGCAGCGGCCGCAGGGGGCCGCCTTCTCGTCGTCGAGCTGCCGCTGCAGGTACTCCATCCGGCACTCGGTGGTCGACACGTAGTCCCGCATCGCCTGCTGCTCGGCCTCCCGCTGCCGGGCCACCCAGGCATAGCGCTCCGCGTCGTAGGTCCACGGCTGCCCGGTGGCGGTCCAGCCGCCCTTCACCCGTTTGACCGCCCCGTCCACGTCCAGGACCTTCAGCATCGTCTCCAGCCGCGAGCGTCGGAGCTCCACCAGCGGCTCCAGGGCGGGCAGCGAGAGCGGCCGGCCGGCCTGCTCCAGCGCGGCCAGGGTGCGCCGCACCTGCTCCTCGGGCGGGAAGCCGACCGAGGCGAAGTAGGCCCAGATCGCCTCGTCCTCGCGCCCCGGCAGCAGCAGCACGTCCGCGTGGTCGACGCCGCGCCCGGCGCGGCCGACCTGCTGGTAGTAGGCGATCGGGGACGAGGGCGACCCCAGGTGCACCACGAACCCCAGGTCCGGCTTGTCGAAGCCCATGCCCAGCGCCGAGGTCGCGACCAGCGCCTTCACCCGGTTGGCCAGCAGGTCCTCCTCGGCCCGCAGCCGATCCGCGTTCTCGGTCCGCCCGGTGTAGGAGGCCACCGGGTAGCCGCGCTGCCGCAGGAACGCCGCGACCTCCTCCGCCGCCGCGACCGTCAGCGTGTAGATGATCCCCGAGCCCGGCAGCTCGCCGAGCCGCTCCCCCAGCCAGGCCAGCCGGTGCGCCGCGTCCGGCAGCCGGAGCACGCCGAGACGCAGGCTCTCCCGGTCCAGCGGCCCACGCAGCACCAGCGCCTCGTCGCCGCCGGTGCCCAGCTGATCGGCGACGTCCGCGGTCACCCGGGCGTTCGCCGTCGCCGTGGTGGCCAGCACCGGCACCCCGGCCGGCAGCTCCGCCAGCATGGTGCGCAGCCGCCGGTAGTCCGGGCGGAAGTCGTGCCCCCAGTCCGAGATGCAGTGCGCCTCGTCCACCACCAGCAGGCCGGTGGTGGCCGCCAGCCGGGGCAGCACCGACTCGCGGAAGTCCGGCGAGTTCAGTCGCTCCGGGCTGACCAGCAGCACGTCCACGCTCCCGGCCGCGACCTCGGCCTGGACCGCGTCCCACTCCTCCGGGTTGGCCGAGTTGATGGTCCGCGCGGCGATTCCGGCGCGGGCGGCCGACTCCACCTGGTTCCGCATCAGCGCCAGCAGCGGCGAGATGATGACCGTCGGACCGGCGCCGCGCTTCCGCAGCATCGAGGTGGCGACGAAGTACACCGCCGACTTGCCCCACCCGGTCCGCTGCACCACCAGCGCCCGGCGGTGGCCCACCACCAGCGCCTCGATCGCCTGCCACTGGTCCTCACGCAGACGCGCCGTACCGCTCCCGTCCCCCACCAGACGGGCCAGCACAGCATCGGCCTCGGCACGCAGCTCCATGTCGCTCATGCCCCCATGCAACCGGACGGCACCGACATCGCGCGAACCCGCGGCCGGAACGGCAGCTCCCGAATCAGCTGATGATCCGTCAGCTTCCGCTGGGAGCGCCTAACCGTGCATGATCGGAATCAATGCTGGAATATAAGCGGCAAAGCGTCTGATCGGCGACACTTCCGACAGGTCTGCCGTTGCCGCATCCGGCCCGAGGACGTGAGAATTGGCCAGTGCCACGGCGGGCCCCGTCCCAGTCCGCAGCACCGAGGTGCCCTGCGCGGGTACGGGGAAGGAGTGGTCTTGGGCTTGAACTCCGTTGCCGTAGGCACCGCTGCTGTGGGCGCTGCCGCCCTGCACAGATCACTCGCCCCGGCCGCCTGGAGCGAGGCCGCGCCGCCGCTGCTGCGCGACCCCCGGGCGCTGGTCGTCGACCTGCACCGGGTGCACCGGCCGAGCCCGGGCACCGTCGTGCTCGGGGTGCTGGACGCCGAGGGCCGGGTCGTCGCCGGGGCCTCCTTCGGCAGCGGCCCGACCGGCGGCAGCTCGGGTTCCGGCTCGCGTTCCGGCTCCGTCGACGGCTGGCTGTACCGCAACGCCCTGCTCGACCAGCTGCGCCGGATCGTCCCGCACGACCTGCGGCGCAGCAGCCCGGTGCGCACCGCCGTGCTGATGCTCTGCCGCCGCGGCGCACCGGACTGGACCGACGAGGACGGCGCCTGGATGTGGGCGCTGCAGGACGCCTCGGTGCTGCACGGGCTGCGCTGCGGCGCCTACGTCACGTTGACCGACGCCGGCTGGCAGGTCCTCGGCGACGGACGCCGGGGCCGCCGTCCGAACGCCGGCTCCTGGGCACAGGAGACCGTACGGACCGTCAGCACGCTGCCGGTCGGCGCCCGGCCGGTCCGGGCCCTGGCCGAACCGGTGCGCGCGATGCTGACCGGCACCGACACCCGGCCGGCCCGGGCGGGCGGCCTGCGCGCACGGTGACGCCGACGGCCGTGCCCGGCCGTGACGGTGTGAGGCGTGACGACCGGCACGGCCTACTCGGCCGCGCCGCAGACCACCAGCAGGGCGGTGGCCCGGCCCTGGGCGAGCGCGAGCGCGCCGCCGACGACGGCCGGCGATCCGCCGTTCACGACCAGGATCACGACCTCCCGGGTGACCGGACGGCACGCGGTGACATCGGCGTAGAAGACGTCCTGGGCCTCGTCGAGCTGCGCCCAGTAGCGCTCGGCGCCGAAGGACTCCTCGTGCTGCTGCCACGGGTGGGGTTCACCGGTCGTCAGAACCAGCACCTGGCCGGGCGCACGACCGGCGTCGAGGAGCCGATCGAGAACCTCGTCCGCACGTTCGAGGGCGACCTCGGAGGTGGCCTCGACCCGTTCGATCACGAGGGCGGGCGCAACGGCGGCGGCCGGACGGCGCGGCGCGGGGCCCGGCTTGGGGATGATGCGCGCCGGTCCGGAGTCAGGTCGGCGGGCGGGCGGCCCCGGGCGCGGAATCGGACGCGGCGCGGGGGAAGAACTGAGGGAGGGTGCGGCGGGTGTCAGGGAAGGTGTGGTGCGGGCAGTCGTTTCCGTCTCGTCGTTGGACGGTACGCGCGAGCCCGGGGCGGTCTTGTGGATCTCCAGCTCCTCGGCAGAATCTGGCGGCACACCGGATGGCGTCGCACAGCGCCCCAGAGCTTACTCGCCCGGGTCGAACAGCCGGTAGGGGGCTGCTCCGTTGTCTCACCCTGCTGAAACGCGGTCCGTGGACGGCGGATGTACGAGGCCCGAACGGCGTCTGTCCGAACGCCCCGGGGCACCGCCGCCGTCCCTCCGGGCCGGGCCGACGCGCCGTCAGAAACCCAGCGACAGCTGGCCGGCGTCCTCCTCCTCGGAGCGGCGCACGGTCTTCAGGTGCCGCCACTTCGGGAGCGCGTCCAGGTACGACCAGGAGAGCCGGTGGTACGGGGTGGGGCCCAGTTCCGCCAGGGCCTCGCGGTGCACCGGGGAAGGATAGCCAGCGTTGGCGTCGAAGGCGAACTCCGGGTGGTCGACGCCGATCTCCGCCATCAGGTCGTCCCGTCGGACCTTGGCGATCACGGAGGCGGCGGCGACGCAGATGCAGGACTGGTCACCCTTGATCACCGTCCGCACCTGCCAGGGCGCACCCAGGTAGTCGTGCTTCCCGTCGAGGATGACGGCGTCCGGACGCACGGGGAGCGCATCCAGGGCGCGCACAGCGGCGAGCCGGAGCGCGGCCGTCATCCCCAGCTCGTCGCACTCCTGCGCGGAGGCGTGGCCGAGGGCGTGCGCGGTGGCCCACTCGGCCAGCAGAGGCGCCAGTTCGGCCCGGCGACGGGGAGTGAGCAGCTTGGAGTCGGTCAGCCCCTCCGGGGCGCGGCGCAGGCCGGTGACGGCGGCGCAGACGGTGACCGGACCGGCCCAGGCGCCCCGGCCGACCTCGTCCACTCCGGCGACCACCTCGGCCCCGGCCCTGCGGAGCGAGCGTTCGACGGTATGGGTGGGCGGCTTGATCGGCATGCCGTCCAGGTTACGCGCGGCGGGCCGACCCCCGGGCCGAGCCGGCAGGACCGCACCGGCCCCCGGGCGCGCATGGCACGCAGGTTCGAAGGGTCACGCAGGTTCGAAGGGTCACGCAGGTTCGAAGGGTCACTCAGCTGCACACCATGGGCAGCAGCACCTCGTCGACGAGGAGGACGAGGTCCGCGTCGGTCGGCGGGCCGACCATCTTGGCGCGGTACAGCATCACCGCCGGCACCACGTCCGCCACCATGCCGTTCACCGCTCCCGGACGGACGTCGCCCCGGACCGCGCCCCGGGTGAGCAGTTCCAGCAGCAGGTCCGTGACCGGGTGGATCACTCGTTCATGGATCAGCCCGGCGAAGGGGGCGCCCCGTTCGTGGTCCAGCTCCGACATGATGACCCGGCCCGCCCGGCCGGGAACGGAGAGCATGGCCGCCCGCATCCGCCGGACCAGCTCCAGCAGGTCCGTGCGGAGGTCACCGGTGTCCGGCGCTGATCCGGGCTCGGGCAGCAGGGCCTGCAGGGCATCCAGGACCAGCGCCTCCCTGGAGCCCCAGCGACGGTAGAGCGAGGCCTTCCCGGTCTGCGCCCGGTTGGCCACGGCCTCCATGCTGAACATGGCGTAGCCGGAGCTGACGAGTTCGTCGAGCACCGCCTCGAAGATCGCGTGTTCGAGGACCCTGCCGCGCCGCCGGACCGGGGACGGGCCCGGTTCCGCGGTCTTCGGGGAAGAGTCCGCGACCCCCGGAGAAGAGTCCGGGGCCTCCGAGGAAGAGTCTGCCGACCGAGTGTTCTCGCTGGTCGTGGCCATGGGCGGGTGCCTCCCCAAAACGGGCCTTAGTGAACGGTTGCGTTCACAATGACCGCGCCGCTACCGTCAATCTTAGTGAACGGGCCCGTTCACTCATAGTCCAGGGGGATCGTCGTGGCTGAACCAGTCACCGTTGACCAGTCCGTTCCCGCCCAGGCGAGGCGCGGCCAGCACCCCGGCATCGCGCTCACCGTGATCGCCGCGACCCAGCTGATGGTCGTGCTCGACGTCACCATCGTGAACATCGCGCTGCCGCACATCGCCGGCGCACTGAAGTTCTCCACCACCAACCTGTCCTGGGTGATCGACGCCTACTCGCTCACCTTCGGCGGCCTGCTGCTGCTCGGCGGACGAATAGGCGACATTCTCGGCCGCCGCCCCACGCTGATCTTCGGCGTGCTGCTGTTCTGCCTGGCCTCGCTGCTCGGCGGCCTGGCCACCGCGCCGTGGATGCTGCTCGGCGCCCGGGCGCTGCAGGGCGTCGGCGGCGCCGTCGCCTCGCCGACCGCACTCGCACTGATCACCACCAACTTCGCCGAGGGGCCGGCCCGCAACCGCGCCTTCGGCGTTTTCTCCGCCGTGGCCGGGGCCGGCGGCGCGATCGGCCTGCTGGCCGGCGGCATGCTCACCTCCTGGCTGTCCTGGCGCTGGGTGCTGTTCGTCAACGTGCCGATCGGCATCACCATCGCCGTGCTCGCGCCGCTCTACATCAACGACTCCCCGCGCCGGCCCGGCCGATTCGACCTGCCCGGCGCCCTCACCGGCACGCTCGGCATGGTCTCCCTGGTGTACGGATTCATCCGCGCCTCCGAGTCCAGCTGGACGGACCGCCTGACGCTCGGCTCCTTCGCGCTCTCGGTGGTGCTGCTCGGACTCTTCCTGCTGATCGAGTCCCGCACCGCGCAGCCGATCACCCCGCTGCACATGTTCCGTAACCGAAACCGTTCGGGCAGCTACGGCATCATGCTCTGCCTGGCGGCGGCGATGTTCAGCATCTTCTTCTTCATCACCCTGTTCGTGCAGGACATCCTGGGCTTCAGCCCGCTGCGGGCCGGCATCGCCTTCCTGCCGATCAGCGCGGCGATCATCACAGCGGCGCAGATCTCGGCCCGGCTGCAGACCCGGATCGGCCCGAAGCCGTTCATGGTCGGCGGCACGCTGCTGGTCAGCGGCGCCGTCGCCTGGCTGACCCAGATCACCGCGCACAGCGGCTATGTGGACGGGATCCTCGGCCCGACGCTGATGTTCGGCTTCGGCATGGGCAGCGTCTTCGTCCCGATCATGCTCACCGCCGTCTCCGGCGTCGCCGCGCACGAGACCGGCTCGGCCTCCGGGCTGCTCAACACCACCCAGCAGGTCGGCGGCGCACTGGGACTGTCCATCCTGGTGACGGTCTTCGGCACGGCCAACCGCAACGCCGGCAAGCAGCAGGCGGCACAGTTCCTGGCGCGCGCCACCCCGAAGCAGGCGGCAGCCTTCGCCCACAGCCACCAACTGCCCGCGCCCTACGCCGGACAGGTACTCGCCCACAGCATCGCGACCGCGTTCCAGATGGGACTGGTCTTCGCGCTGCTGGCGGCCGCGCTGGCACTGTTCGCGATCAAGGCCAAGCGGCCCGTGCCCGGCGGCGAACCCGCGCTCCAGGACGTCCAGCCCATGGCGGCCTGACCCTCGACCGCCCCGCCGCCTCCTCCCCGGCGGCGGGGCCGACCCGGCGTCAGCTCCGCTGCACCAGCCTCGGTTCACCGCCCTTCCGCCAGGCGTGGACGTCCAGATGGTCCCCGCCCGGACGGACGAACGACAGCCCGGTGACCTCGACCCGGAACACCTCGCAGCCCTCCGGCTCGAAGCCGGTCGCCGCACTCAACGCCTCCAGGTACTCCTGCCGCAGGCCCTCCGCGGTCACCTCGACCGCCCGCCCCGCGATCTTGGCATCGCCCTCCTGCACGTCCTTGTCGGTGGTGGCGCTGTGCAGCGCCATCCGCGGGTCGCGGCGCAGATCCTCGCCCTTGCGCGAGTCCGGCATCATTCCCAGCCACAGCTCGCCCAGCGCGAAGAGCGGCTCGATCCCGCTGATCCGCGGCGAGCCGTCCCGCCGCAGCGTGGCCAGCAGGCCCATCCCGTGCGCCTCGAACCGCCCCCGCACCAGCGCGGCGAGTTCCGGCGCGGCAGCCTCGGTCTCATCCCAGGTACTCATGCCGACCATCGTCGCGCGCGGGTCCGACAATCGCCGGACGGCCGCCGGACTCTTCAGTACTGCTACACGGTCGACCGAAGGACAATTCGCTGGTGCTCCAACATCGGCGCGCCGACGATGGGACCGGGGAGATCAGCCCGCACGAGAGGACCACCACGATGACAGCCACGACCGGGACGGCCCGCACGACCCCGGAGCACCACCGCCCGCCCTTCGGCCGGATCGCCCCGGCGATGGTCACCCCGTTCCACCCCGACGCCAGTCTCGACACCCTCGGCGCGCAGACGCTCGCCAGGCACCTGGTCGACCGCGGCTGCGACGGCATCGTCCTCAGCGGCACCACCGGCGAGTCCCCGACCACCACCGACGCCGAGCAGGACCGCCTGCTGCGCGCCGTCCTCGAAGCCGTCGGCGACCGCGCCACGGTCACCGCGGGCGTCGGCAGCAACGACACCCGGCGCACCGTCGAACTGGCCCGGGCCGCCGAGCGCGCCGGCGCCCACGGGCTGCTGGTGGTCACCCCCTACTACAGCCGCCCCTCGCAGGAGGGAATCGCCCGACACGTCACCGCCGTCGCCGACGCGACCGGGCTCCCGGTGATGCTCTACGACATCCCCGCCCGCACCGGCGTCCGGCTGCACCGGGAGACCCTGCTGCGGCTCGCCGGGCACCCCCGGGTCGCCGCCGTCAAGGACTCCGCCTACGACCTGCTCGGCAGCGCGCGGGTGATCGCCGACAGCGGCCTGGCCTACTACTCCGGCGCCGACGAGCTCAACCTCCCGCTCTACGCCGTCGGGGCCGTCGGCGCGGTCAGCACCGTCGCCAACGTGGCCCCGGAGCAGACCCGCGCCGTGCTGGACGCTCACACCGCCGGCGACAACGCCGAGGCGCTCCGGCAGCACCGGCGACTGCTTCCGCTGATCGAGGCGATGATGGGCTCCGCCCCCGGCACGGTCACCGCCAAGGCGCTGCTCCGCACCCTCGGCCTGCCCGCCGGACCGGTCCGGCTCCCGCTGGTGGACGCCGACGTGGAGCTCGTGGAGGAACTCACCGCCGCGCTGCCGACCCTGGTCGGCTGAGGTTCGCTGCGGTCCACCCGTTGCTCAGATCCACCGGTCGAAGGGCCGGTCCAGCCGGTACTTGCCGTCTGCACCCAGCAGCAGGACCCGGTACTCGCCGTTCTCCGGATTGGACAGTGCCTCGAACTCGTCCACCGACCAGTGGAACCAGCGCATGCAGAAGAGACGCATCATCAGCCCGTGCGTCACCAGCACCACGTTCGGCGGATAGTCGGGCCGCTCGAAGTTGCGGTGCAGCGTCTCGAAGAACGCCCCGACCCGGTCGTAGACGTCCGCGCCCGACTCGCCCTGGGTGAAGCGGTAGAAGAAGTGGCCGTAAGCGGCCCGGGCCGCACGCTGGCGGTGGATGTCCTCGACGTCCTGGAGGTTCCCCCAGTCCTGCTCCCGCAGCCGGGGCTCCTCCATCACCCGCAGCCGGTTCCGGTCCAGGCCCAACAGGTCGAAGGTCTGCCGGGTCCGCAGGTACGGCGAGACATACGCCTGGATCGCCCCGCCGCCGAGCAGCGCCCGCAGCTCCGCCCCCGCCGCGAGCGCCTGCTTCCGCCCCCGCCCGGTGAGCTTCAGCGCGTGGTCCGGCACCCGCTCGTAGATCGTCTCATCGACGTTCCCTTCGGACTCGCCGTGCCTGACCAGGACGATGCGCAGTGGACGTGCCATGCGGGTCACGGTAGTCGGGCGGCCGAAACCCGCCGGACATCACCGGGTCTGCTGCGCGTCGTAGGCGGCCCGGGCCCGGTCGACGCCCGACCGGTGCCGCTCCGCCCAGAGCGTCAACTCGGTCAGCGTGCCCCGCAGTTCGGCCGCCATCTCGGTAGCGGTGTACTCGACCTTCGGCGGCACCGTCGGATAGACGGTACGGGTCAGCAGCCCGTCCCGCTCCAGGTTCCGGAGCGTCAGCGTCAGCATCCGCCGGCTGATGTCCGGAATGGCCCGCTCCAGCTCGGTGAAGCGGATCGGCCCCTTGGTCGCCGCCATCAGGATCGGGATGCTCCACTTCCCGGAGACCCGGGCCAGCACCTCGATCATCGGGCAGCTCTCGGCGACCAGTTCCGCCGGCGTGGCGTCCACGGTCACACCGGTGTGTCCCTGGGACATGGAAGTGCCTCCTTACGGCCGGTCACATGGTCACACATGATGGCCCCAGTAACAATAAGTTCCCCACGGGAGAGCCGAGATGACCCAGCCCGAGACGATCCAGCCCGACACCCCCCGGTCCGCCGCACCCGACGAACACCGCACCCGCTGGGCCGCCCTGGCCGTGCTCTGCACCGGCACCCTGATGATCATCCTCGACGGCACCATCGTCACCGTCGCCCTGCCCACCATCCAGAACGACCTCCAACTCAGCGCCCCGGGCCTCGCCTGGGTGATGAACGCCTATCTGATCCCCTTCGGCGGACTGCTGCTGCTCGCCGGACGCCTCGGCGACCTGATCGGCCGCCGCCGGGTGCTGATCGCCGGCCTGGTCCTGTTCACCGCCGCCTCGCTGCTCTGCGGCCTCGCCACCACCCCCGCCGCCCTGATCGGCGCCCGGCTGCTGCAGGGCGTCGGCGGCGCGCTCACTGCCGCCGTCAGCCTCGGCATGATCACCCGGCTCTTCACCGACCCCCGCGAACTGCGCCGCGCCTTCGCCGTCTACGGCTTCACCGGCTCGGCCGGCGCCTCCGTCGGACTCGCGCTCGGCGGGATCCTCACCCAGGAGCTCAGCTGGCACTGGATCTTCTTCATCAACCTGCCGATCGGCCTGGCCACCGTCGTCCCCGCGTTCCGGCTGCTCCGCGCCGACCGCGGCCTCGGCCTGCGCCACGGCGCCGACCTCCCCGGCGCACTGCTGGTCACCTCCGGCCTGATGCTCGGCGTCTACGCCATCGTCGACCACGGCCACGACGCCTGGCTCGCCGTCCTGCTGCTGCTCGGCTTCGCGGCCCGCCAGGCCACCGCCGCCAACCCGCTGCTCCCGCCCCGGCTGCTCCGCTCCCGCAACGTCAGCGGAGCCAACCTGGTCCAGGCGCTCACCGTGGCCGCGCTGTTCAGCTACCAGGTGCTGATCGCCCAGTACCTCCAGCACGTCCTCGGCCTCAGCCCGGCCGCCACCGGGCTGGCCATGGTCCCCGCCGCCCTGTCCATCGCCGCCTTCTCGCTCGGCCTCGCCGCCCGACTCATCGCCCGCCACGGCGAACGCGCCGTCCTGCTCACCGGACTGGTGATGCTCGCCATCGGCCTCGGTCTGCTCACCCGCCTCCCCGCCCACGGCCAGTACCTGGCCGACGTACTGCCGACCGCGCTGCTGGCCGGCGGCTTCGGTCTGGCGGTCACCGCCGTCACCACGCTCGGCATGGCCGACGCCGGCCCCAGCGACGCCGGCCTGGTCTCCGGACTGCTCAACACCACCCAACAGGTCGGCGCCGCCCTCGGCGTCGCCGTCACCGGCACCCTGGCCACCGCCCGCAGCACCCACCTCCGGGCCGTCGGCGACACCGCGACCGCCGCCCTCGCCGGCGGCTACCGCCTCGCCTTCACCCTCGGCACCGCCCTGCTCCTGTCCGCCCTCACCCTCGCCACCGCCCTCCTCCGCAATCCCCGTCCCGCCGCCGCCCCGGTCCCGGCCGAGGCCACCGCCCGGGATCTGACCCCGACCGGGTGACACCGTAGGCACCGGGGGACGACTGAGGGGGCCGACACCGTCGGCCCCCTCAGTCGTTCACTCACTCACCCAGGTTCAGCTGCAGCCGCTGGTGGAGCCGCAGCCCTCGCAGAGGTAGCAGCTGCCGGCGCGGCGCATCTTGGTGCCGCAGGAGAAGCAGAGCGGGGCGTCGGAGTTGATGCCCTGCTGGATCTCCATCAGCTCGGTGGAGTTGTGCGCGGTCGGCACCGGGGCCGTCTGGATGACGATCGGGGCCGGAGTCGGCTTCGGGGCGGGAGCGGCGACCGTGCGGGGGGCCGACTGGGCCAGTCCCTCGACGTCCATGTCGTCCTCGTCCGTCGGCTCGTAGGAGCCGGTCTCCAGCTGGCGCTGGCGCTCCGTCGCCGAGTGGATGCCGAGTCGGCCGAGCGGGTCTCGAAGGGCAGGTAGTCGAGCGCCAGGCGGCGGAAGATGTAGTCGACGATCGACTGCGCCATCCGCACGTCCGGGTCGTCGGTCAGACCGGCCGGCTCGAAGCGCATGTTGGTGAACTTCGAGACGTACGTCTCCAGCGGCACGCCGTACTGCAGGCCGACCGAGACGGCGATGGAGAAGGCGTCCATCATGCCGGCCAGGGTCGAGCCCTGCTTCGACATCTTGAGGAAGACCTCGCCGAGGCCGTCGTCCGGGTAGGAGTTGGCGGTCATGTAGCCCTCGGCGCCGCCGACCGAGAACGAGGTGGTCGATCCCCGGGCGGCCCTTGGGCAGGCGCTTGCGGATCGGGCGGCGCTCGATGACCGTCGCATCTCCGACTCGCCTGCGCTCGGCCGGGCTGCGCGGCCTTGGCCCTCGGCGCCTTGCCGTCGCCCCTTCTTGCGCCCTTGGCGTCCGAAGCGGCTGGCCGACCTTGCAGTTGTCGCGGTAGACGGCCAGCGCCTTGAGCGCCGAGCTTCCAGCCCTCGTAGTAGATCTCCTCGATCTCCTCGACGGTGGCGGTCTCCGGCATGTTCACCGTCTTCGAGATCGCAGCCGGAGATGAACGGCTGGATCGCGGCCATCATCCGCACGTGGCCCATCGGCGGCGATGGACGCGCTCGCCCATCGCGCAGTCGAAGACCTCGTAGTGCTCCGGGCGCAGCGCCGGGGCGTCGATCACGTGGCCGTGCTCGGCGATGTAGGCGACGATCGCCTCGACCTGCTCCTGCTGGTAGCCGAGGCGCGTGCAGCGCGCGCGGCACCGTGTCGTTGACGATCTGCATCGAGCCGCCGCCGACCAGCTTCTTGAACTTCACCAGGGCCAGGTCGGGCTCGACGCCGGTGGTGTCGCAGTCCATCATGAGAGCCGATGGTGCCGGTCGGGGCGAGCACGCTGGCCTGGGCGTTGCGGAAGCCGTTTGCGCGCCGAGCGCAGGCACGTCCTGCCAGGTCTCGGTGGTGGCCGCCCAGATCGGGCTGTCGCAGGTCGCTCGCCGCGCGGGGCGACCGGCGTTCGCGCGTCGGCGTGCTTGCGCATCACGCGCGGCGTGCGGCTCGGCGTTGCGGGCGTAGCCGTCGTACGGGCCGACGATCTCGGCGAGCTCGGCCGAGCGGCGGTAGGCGGTGCCGGTCATCAGCGAGGTGATCGCGCCGGCGAGGGCGCGGCCGCCGTCCGAGTCGTAGGCGTGGCCGGTGGCCATCAGCAGCGCGCCGAGGTTGGCGTAGCCGATGCCGAGCTGGCGGTAGTCGCGGGTGGTCTCGCCGATCGTCTCGGTCGGGAAGTCGGCGAAGCAGATGGAGATGTCCATCGCGGTGATGACCAGCTCGACGACCTGGGCGAACGGCTCGCGACGTCGAAGGTGTCGTCGTCGCGAGGAACTTCATCAGGTTCAGCGAGGCGAGGTTGCAGCGAGGAGTTGTCCAGGTGCATGTACTCGGAGCACGGGTTGGACGCGTTGATCCGGCCGGTCTCCGGGTTGGTGTGCCAGTCGTTGATCGTGGTCGTCGTACTGGATGCCCGGGTCGGCGCACGCCCAGGCGGCCTCGGCCATCTTGCGGAACAGGCTCCTTGGCGTCGACGGTCTCGATGACCTCGCCGGTGAGTCCGGGCCCGCAGGCCGAACTCGGCGCCGTTCTCGACGGCCTGCATGAACTCGTCGTTGACCCGGACCGAGTTGTTGGCGTTCTGGTACTGGACGGAGGTGATGTCGTCCCCGCCGAGGTCCATGTCGAAGCCCGGCGTCGCGCAGGACGCGGATCTTGTCCTCCTCCTTGACCTTGGTCTCGATGAAGTCCTCGATGTCGGGGTGGTCCACGTCCAGGACGACCATCTTGGCCGCGCGGCGGGTGGCGCCGCCGGACTTGATGGTGCCGGCCGAGGCGTCCGCGCCGCGCATGAAGGAGACCGGGCCCGAGGCGTTGCCGCCGGAGGAGAGCAGCTCCTTGGAGGAGCGGATCCGGGAGAGGTTCAGGCCGGCGCCGGAGCCGCCCTTGAAGATCATCCCCTCTTCCGGTACCAGTTCAGGATCGAGTCCATGGTGTCGTCCACGGCCAGGATGAAGCAGGCGCTGACCTGCTGCGGCTGCTGGGTGCCGACGTTGAACCAGACCGGCGAGTTGAAGCTGAACACCTGGTGGAGGAGCGCGTGGGTCAGCTCGTGCTCGAAGATCTCGGCGTCGGCCGGCGGAGGCGAAGTAGCCGTTCTTCTCGCCGGCGGCGCGGTAGGTCTGCACCACCCGGTCGATGATCTGCTTGAGGCTCCACTCGCGCTGCGGGGTGCCGAGCGCGCCGCGGAAGTACTTGCTGGTGACGATGTTCGTCGCGTTGACCGACCAGAAGTCGGGGAACTCGACGCCGCGCTGGTCGAAGTTGACCGAGCCGTCGCGCCAGTTGGTCATGACGACGTCGCGGCGCTCCCAGTTCACCTCGTCGTACGGGTGGACGCCGGGAGTGGTGAAGATACGTTCGACGCGGAGGCCCGCACCCTGGCCGGGCGCGCCGGCCTTGGCGCCGCTCCTGCCGCCCTTGGCCGTACCGCCCTTGCCTGCACGGGTACCGCTGGTGGTGTCCGTCATTGCCGCCTCCTCCTGGGCAAACGCCCTGAGCGCCCCGCTGCTTCCCGGGGACGCATCGTGTCCGCACTACTAATTCTTTGCAGGCGGCAGCCCCGTGGAGCGCTCCGCCGTACATGCTGAAAGTCGGTCTGGTTCATGGGGTCCCGGTCGCGTCCGGCTGCTCGCGCAGCCGGGGGCTACTGGGACGCGGGGGCGGGAGCGGGCACCGCGGTGCCCGGCTCGACCGCGGGGGGCCGCTCGACGCGGAGTTCCGCGATGGCGGCCTCGAAGTCCTCGAGTGATTCGTAGGCCCGGTAGACGGACGCGAAGCGCAGGTAGGCCACGACGTCCAGGTCCTTGCAGCGGTCCGAGTATGGCCAGGCCCACATCGTGGGTGGAGCAGCTCGGCGGCGCCGGTGGCCCGGACCGCCTCCTCCACCCGCTGGCCCAGCTGGGCCAGCGCGTCCTCGGTGACCGGTCGACCCTGGCAGGCCTTGCGGACGCCGCTGATCACCTTGTCCCGGCTGAACGGCTCGGTCACGCCGCTCCGCTTCACGACCATCAGCGCGGCCGTCTCCACCGTGGTGAAGCGGCGGTTGCAGTCGGGGCACTGGCGGCGGCGGCGGATCGCCGTCCCGTCGTCAGTGGTGCGCGAGTCGACGACGCGGCTGTCCGAGTGTCGGCAGAAGGGGCAGTGCATGTCCGTTCCCCTCCTTGGTCGAGCTTCGGGATGTGGCTGAGCGCTGCTCCGGACACCCTGGAGGGTGCTGGGGCAGAGGCAAGTCTAGGCGATGCCCGAGGTGGTTCCCACCCCAGGGAACACAACCTGTGGGCTCGCGGACCAATGTAACCACTAGATCTGGGGCGTGTGGCAAGCTTCACGGAGCGCGTGTCCGTAGCCCCGGACTCACACCCCGCGATCATCGCAGGTCAGCGCGGAAGGGGTGCGGGAGAGGTCACTCGGATGGCGCCGGAGCACTCCGAGGAGTACACCGGAGGGCGCACCGGGGCCCGGCCGGGGCGTCCGAAGGGGCGCGACGCGGACGAAATCGGCCGTCCGTCCCCGCCCATGAGGCGGTTCATGAGAGCCTGCCACTCGAACAAACAAGCGCATGTGCGATACGCCCGTACACCTGCAACCTTGATCATTTCAGGCAATCGGGCAATAATTCACTCGAACGTGTGTTTGGCGCAACCTTTCGATAGGACCTACCGTTGGCCTATTCAAGGGAGAACGTCCATCGAGAGGGGCCGCCGTGACCAGCGCAGAAAACAGCACCGTCCCGGTGCAGGAACGCTCCCAGAACGGCCAGCAGTACCGCACTCACCTTGGCAGCCAGGAAGACCTCAGAAATCCCGTCGCGGGACTCGTCCCGGGACAGCTTTCGGGATCCTCCGCACCGCACTCCTCGGGACACTCCTTGGACACTCTTGAAAGCCCCGCGGCCGACGGCCTCGCGGACGAAGGACCGACCCGCTCGCTGCCCGGCCGCCCGCCCGGCATCCGGACCGACGAGGCCGGGCTCACCGAGCGGCAGCGCCGCGTCATCGAGGTGATCCGGGACTCCGTCCAGCGGCGCGGCTACCCGCCGAGCATGCGCGAGATCGGCCAGGCCGTGGGCCTGTCCAGCACCTCCTCCGTGGCACACCAGCTGATGGCGCTGGAGCGCAAGGGATTCCTCCGCCGCGACCCGCACCGTCCGCGCGCATACGAGGTGCGCGGCATGGACGTCGTCCGCCCCGCGCCGGAAAGCACCACCGGTCGGCCGGCCACCTCCTATGTCCCGCTGATCGGCCGGATCGCCGCCGGTGGTCCGATTCTCGCCGAACAGTCGGTGGAGGACGTCTTCCCGCTGCCGCGCCAACTGGTCGGCGACGGTGAGCTGTTCGTACTCAAAGTCAGCGGCGACTCGATGATCGAGGCCGCGATCTGCGACGGCGACTGGGTCACCGTGCGCCGCCAGCCGGTCGCCGAGAACGGCGACATCGTCGCCGCGATGATCGACGGCGAGGCGACGGTGAAGCGCCTCAAGCGCGAGGACGGCCACATCTGGCTGATGCCGCACAACGCCGCCTACGAGCCCATCCCGGGCGACAACGCGACCATCCTGGGCAAGGTCGTCGCGGTGCTGCGCCGCCTCTGAGCCACCGCACCCACGCCTGCCGGGTGGGGCCCGCCGACCGATCCCGGTCCGGCGGGCCCGACTACTCTCAGCGAGCGCGCAGCGGCGGTGCCGAGGCGTCGATGGACGCCAGCGAGCGACGTGCCTGGTTCCGGTCCGTGGTGTACCAGAAGTCCGGCATGGAGGAGCGGAAGAACCCGCCGTAGCGGGCCGTGGCGAGCCGCGAGTCCAGCACCGCGACCACCCCCCGGTCGTCCGCCGCCCGGATCAGCCGCCCCGCCCCCTGCGCCATCAGCAGCGCCGCGTGGGTCGCCGCGACGGCCATGAAGCCGTTGCCGCCGCTCTCCTCGACCGCCTTCTGCCGGGCGCTCATCAGCGGGTCGTCGGGACGCGGGAACGGGATCCTGTCCATGACCACCAGTTGGCAGGCCGAGCCGGGGACATCCACGCCCTGCCACAGCGACAGCGTCCCGAACAGGCAGCTGTCGGCGCTGGAGGCGAAGGTGCGGATCAGTTCGCCGAGGGTGTCCTCGCCCTGGAGCAGGATCTCGCCGGGGACTCGCTCGCGCAGCGCCTCGGCCGCGGTCTGCGCGGCCCGCATCGAGGAGAACAGGCCCAGGGTGCGTCCGCCGGCCGCCTGGATCAGCTCGGCCAGCTCGGCCAGCATCGCCGGGCGGTCGGGCTCGCGGCCCGGCGGGGGCAGATGCCGGGCGACATAGAGGATGCCCTGCCGGGGGTAGTCGAAGGGCGAGCCGACGTCCATCCCCCGCCACAGCGGGGTGCCCTCCGGCGCCTCCTTGGCGGCGGCGGCCAGACCGTCCGGGAGCCGCCCCTCGGGGCCGAGGCCGAGCGACAGCGCCACCCCGTTGAAGTCTCCGCCGAGCTTCAGCGTGGCCGAGGTCAGCACCACCGAGCGCTCTTTGTAGAGGTTCTCCCGGAGCAGCCCGGAGACGCTCAGCGGCGCCACCCTCAGTGAGGAGGTGCCGTTGCCGAAGCGGTCGTTGTTCTCGATCCAGAGCACGTCGTAGACGGAGCCCTCGAGCATCCGGTCGGTCGTGTCGTGGATCGTCTCCAGCGAGGCCAGGGCCTGCTTGCGGACCGCGTCCTCGTCGGTGACGCCCTTGTCGCGCACCTCGCCGATGGAGGTGATGACCGAGCGGCAGGCGTCGCGGATCGCCGCGACGGCGTAGCCGATGTTCTCCGGCAGCTCCTCGACCCGGCCGGGCTGGGCGATCTCCATCAGCCCGTGGAAGTTCTCGGCGGCGCCCTGGAGCGCGTCCACCACCTTCTCGTTGGCGAGCTTCGCGGCGCGCTTCACCGCCCGGTTGACCGCCCCGGTGGTGAGCTCGGCGGTGGCGATCCCGGTGACCCGGGAGACCAGTTCGTGCGCCTCGTCGACGATCAGCAGCTCGTGCTCGGGCAGCACCGGTGCGCCTTCGAGGGCGTCGATGGCCAGCAGCGCGTGGTTGGTGACGACGACGTCGGCGAGCTTGGCGCGCTCGCGGGCGGCCTCGGCGAAGCACTCGCCGCCGTAGGGGCAGCGGGTCGCGCCCAGACACTCCTTGGAGCTGACCGACATCTGCGCCCAGGCGCGGTCCGAGACGCCGGGCGACATGTCGTCCCGGTCGCCGGTCTCGGTCTCGTCGGCCCAGTCGCGCAGCCGGACGATGTCCTGGCCGAGCTTGCTGCTGGGTCCGCCGAGGACCTCCGCCGGGTCGAACAGGCCCTCGCCCTCGTCGCTCGGGGCACCCTCGTGGACCCGGTGCAGGCAGAGGTAGTTGGAGCGGCCCTTGAGCATGGCGAACTGCGGGGTGCGGCGCAGCTGCGGCTGCAGTGCCTTGACCATGCGCGGCAGATCGCGTTCGACCAACTGGCGTTGGAGCGCGAGGGTCGCGGTCGCGACCACGACCCGGTCGCCGTGGGCGAGTGCGGGAACCAGGTAGGCGAGCGACTTGCCGGTGCCGGTGCCGGCCTGGACCAGCAGCTGTTCGCCCGACTCGACGGCGGCGGCCACAGCCTCGGCCATGGCGACCTGTCCCGGGCGTTCGACGCCGCCGACGGCGGTCACGGCGGCGTGCAGCAGCTCGCGCAGCCGGCTCGACGCGAGCGGCGCGGAATCCGGCCCGGGGGCGGCTGCCGCCTCGGCGGAGGCGGCCGGGTCCGCAGCGTCGGGATCTGCGGCGTCGGGATCTGAGGGTGCGGGGTTCATCCCCCGGGGAGGCACTGTAGTCATGGCCTGCCCAGGGTAGACGGAGCCACTGACAACCGGGGGCGGTCCAGCGCGGCTTCGCGGCGCGCACCGGCCGGGGCGGTGAGCGAAGGGTCCACCAGCACCGGTTCCTCGGCCCGGACCGAGGCCAGCACGACCGGGTCGAGCGTGACCGTGGCGAGCCCCGGATCGGCGGTTTCGGCGTCCGCGAGCAGCCGGCCGTCGGGCCCCCAGACGGCGCTGCCGCCGCAGCCCCGGTACGGCCCTGACGGACTGTTGTGGTTGGCCAGCACCACGTAACAGGTGTTGTCGAGGGCGCGCGCCGGAAAGACGGTCGCGCGCTGGTGCGCCCCCGGGCCCTCGCCGAACATCGCGCCGACGAGGTAGCCGTGACAGCCGTCGAGGGCGGCGGCGCGGGCGTGCTCGGGGAAGCCGGAGTCCCAGCAGATGCCGAGTCCGAGCCGCCAGCCGTCGAGGGTGACGCTGCATCCGCTGCGTCCGGGCGCGAAGCCGGCGGCCCGCTCGTTGGGGGTCAGGTGCTGCTTGTCGTATCGGGTGACGAGGCTGCCGGTTCGGTCCAGGACCAGGGCCGAGATGTGCAGCACACCGGTCCCGGCGCCCCGGGCCGGTGTCTCCCCCGCCGGTACGTCCAGGACCGGTGCGCCGACGACGGCTGCGGTGCGGGTGTCGGCGCAGGCGGCGGCGAGCGGGTCGAGTCTGGGATCGTCCGGACTCAGGGCCCGGCGCGCCGGATCGGCGGTGATGCTGGGGAGTTCGTAGCCGGTGAGGAAGAGTTCGGGCAGGACCACCAGGTCCGTGCCCCGGTCGGCGGCCAGCCGGACCAGGATGGCGGCGGCGGCGACATTGGCCGGGATGTCGAGGGCGGTACAGCGGGCCTGGGCGGCGGTCACGGCCAGCGGCGCGGCGGGGAGCTCCATGGATGATCAGGATAGTCCCCGGCCGCAGCCGACCGCGAAGGTCGGCCGGGGTCAGCCGGGGGTCGGCAGCAGCGGCAGCGCGGAGGCGGCCGGGCGCGGGTCCGGGTGCAGCGGCGCGGGGACGCCGAAGGTGGTCCAGGCGGTGCGGGCCGGGAGCCGGTGCACCGGGTGCCCGGCGACGGCGTTGAGGATAGTGGCGGCGCGGTGCGCGCCGAGGCCGAGGTCCGGGGTGCCGACCCCGTGGGTGTGGAGTTCGGCGTTCTGCACATACAGCCCGGCCGTGACCCGGGGGTGCAGGCCGACCCGGTGGTCCAGATCGACCCGAAAGCGGCCCTGCTCGTCCCAGTCGACCAGCTCCGCGAGCGGGTCGAGCAGCGCGGGGCGGCGGGCGGCGTAGCCGGTGGCCATGATCAGCGCGTCGGTACGGAGGGTGTGGGCGGTGTCCGTCTGCCGGTGGAGGCAGTCGAGCAGGAGTCCGCCGTCCGGTCCCGGCCGCGCGGCGGTGACCTCGGTGTCGGGCAGGATGTCGGCGTCGGCCGGGGCCCCGCCGGTGGTGCGGTCGTAGAGGGATTCGTGGATCGCGGCCAGGGTCTCGGTGCTGGCCGCCTTGTAGAGCTGCCACTGTTCCGGCAGCAGCCGGTCGCGGACGTCCGGCGGCAGGGCATGGAAGTAGCGGGTGTAGTCGGGGGTGAAGTGCTCCAGGCCGAGCTTGGAGTACTCCATCGGCGCGATGGCCCGGCTGCGGGTGAGCCAGCGCAGGTGGGGGGCGGGTCGGTCGCCGCGACGGCGGAGCAGGTCAAGGTAGACCTCGGCACCCGACTGACCGGACCCCAGCACGGTGATGTCGCCTGCTTCGTCCGTGGCGTGACGGAAGCTCAGATAGTCCTCCGCGTGCCGGACCAGCCCCGCCCGGTACGGCGCGGCCAGCGCCGGCGGGACGACCGGTTCGGTGCCGACGCCGAGGACGAGGTTGCGGGCGGGCACGGTACTGCCGTCGCGGAGGCCGACCCGGAAGAGCTGCTCCCGCTCGTCCCAGCCGACGGCCTGGACGGCGCTGCCGAAGCGGCAGTTGGGGAGCCGGAGCGAGACCCAGCGGCAGTAGTGCTCGTACTCGCGGCGGGAGAGGTGGGTCTGCTCGGCGAAGTAGAAGGGGAACAGCCGGTCGTGGGCGCGCAGGTAGGCCAGGAAGGACCAGCGGCTGGTGGGGTCGACCAGGCTGACCAGGTCGGCCAGGAACGGCACCTGCATCCGGGCGCCCTCGAGCAGCAGGCCCGGGTGCCAGCGGAACTCGGGCCTGGCTTCGAGGAAGAGGCTGCGCAGCTTGGGCACGCCGTCGGCGAGCGCGGCGAGGGAGAGGTTGAACGGACCGATGCCGACGCCGACGAGGTCGTAGGGCGCGACGGCGGGTCCGGCGCTGGTGTGCGGGACGCGACGCGGGGCGATGCGGTGCGGGGTGAGCGGCTGGGCGCGGGGGGCTGGGGCGGGGGCGAGGTCAGATGCGGGATCGGGTGCGGCGTCGGGCGTAGTGAAGTCCACGGTGGCGAGAGCTTTCGAGCGGAGGAGGGGTGCGTCGGCGGAGGTGCGGGGCGAAGCCCCTCGGACAAGGGTGGTGGCGGGAGACGGGAGCCGGAGGTGCGGGGCGAAGCCCCTCGGACAAGGGTGGTGGCGGGAGACGGGTGGGCCGTTCAGCGGCGGTCGTAGATCAGCAGGGCGGCGTGCTTGCCGGGCAGCGGCAGGTCCCGGTCGTGCCGGAACCCCGCCTTCAGGAAGGCGTGCATGGACGGGATGTTGCGGATGTCCGGCTCGGCGACGACCCGGCGCGCGTCGTGCCGCTCGCGCAGCACGCGTTCGGCCACGGCCCGCAGCAGCACGCTGCCGATCCCCCGGCCCCGGGAATCGGCCGGGCCGAGCAGCAGGTGCAGGCCGGTGTCGTGCGGGCGCGAGGGGTAGTGCAGCGCGATCGGGTCGAGGTCCGCCCGGTACACCTCCCAGTAGCTCATCGGCACGCCGTCGAGCAGCCCCAGGCAGGGGACGCTGCGCCCGTCGCCGTCGAGCTGGACCCGGATGTGGTGCTCCGTCAGTTCCCTCGGGCCGGCCAGCTCCCAGAAGGCGGAGATGTCGGGGTCGTTCATCCAGCCGGCCACCAGAGCGAGGTCGCGCGGCAGCCGTACCGGCTGCAGCCGGAACTGTCCCACCGAGGTGTCCATGACCCCCCAGCGCGGCACCCCGTCCAGCAGGTCCGCGCCGTGCAGCCGGAGCGCGGCGCGGGCCCGGCCGGCCCCCTGCGCCGGAACCGCCCGGCCGGGAGCAGCAGCCGCGGCGGACTTGGGCGGTGCGGCCTGAGCCGGAGCGGTCGGGGCCGGGGCAGCCGGGGCCGGGACGGCGGCGGGCGGGGTGGCCGGGGCCCGGCCCGCGCCGTCCGGCGGGAGGTGGCGGTTCACGGGGCGACTCCGGCGGTCTCGCGGGAACGGGTGGCGACGAGCGGGTTGCCCAGGGCGACGTAGACGGACTGGGTCTCGACCGGTCCGACCAGCTCGTCCAAACCGTGCAGCCGGGTGAGCAGGTTGGCCTTGCAGCGCAGCACCGGGGCGTCCAGCAGCAGTTCCGGCAGGGAGGAGCGGCAGTCGGCGACGGCCGGGCCGCTCAGGAACCGGCGCAGCGCCACGAGCAGCACCCGTTCGTCGACGAGCCGCTGCGAGCCGAACGCGCCGACCAGGCCGAACAGGTTGTTGATGCCGAGGTAGTAGCCGAAGCGCTCGTCGGCGACGGCGTCGGGCACGAAGGTGTCGCTGGCGGCACCGAGGCCGGGGAGCCTGGTCCGCAGTTCGGCGGCTCGGGACTCGCGGAAGTAGTAGCCCTGGTTGTCCCGGTAGCGTCCGCCGACCGGCCAGCCGAGGGCGTCGAGCAGCACCAGGGTGTTCTGCTGGTGGGCCTCCAGCGCGATCCCGGCGCGGCCGTCCAGCCAGAGCACCGGCAGCACCACGGCGTGCAGGTAGCGAAGGAACCACTCGGCGGCGACGGTCGGTCCGGACCGGCCGGTGCGCCGGGCCAGCTCGCCCACCAGCGCGCCCAGGCGGGACTCCACCGGCGCTCCGGCGACCAGCCCGGCCAGGCAGCGGGCCCGGTCGCGGGGCCCGAAGGGGTTGCTCCGGATCACTGCGTCCAGGCCGCTGGGCAGCGCGGGGTCGCGTCCGGGCAGGTCGGCGCCGATCCAGGCGGGGTCGCGGACGATGTCGAAGCCGGGGTGGGCGGCCCGCCACTCGGCCCCCAGTCCGGCAGGGAGGCCGGCGTCCAGCAGCCGGTGCACCTCCAGGCCCCGGTGCAGTTCCTTGCGCAGGTTCTCCCGGCGGGAGTTGGTGATCGACAGGCCCAGCGACAGTTTGAGCATGTACGGGAGGTCGGGCCGGTAGACCGTGCGCAGCGAGGAGGTCGGGTACCAGAACGGACCGTGCTGGCCGAGGTCGTGCAGCCGTCCGCCGGTGAGCAGCGTGGCGATGTCCGGACGCTGCGTCAGTTCCCGGGCCTGCCAGGGGTGCAGCGGCAGGGCGGTGGTGCCGGAGGGCAGCGGCGGGGCCAGCGCGGCGGTGATCGCGGCGGCGGCCTCGGGCAGCGCGGAGTCCCCGGCGGCGAGGGTGCTGTCCACCGCGAACCAGTGCAGCCGGTGCGCGCCGCGCAGTTCGGGCGAGTAGGCGGCGGTCTCGGCCTCGCCGAGCCCCTCCCGGCTCTTGGGGGTGGGATGCAGCGGGTGGCCGAGCAGCAGGTCCTGCTCGGACTCCAGGAACGGCGTGGTGCCGGGTGCGGGCAGCGGGGCGTCGCGGCGGTCGGCGAGGAACCGGGCGGTGCGCCGGACCGAGTCCGCGACCCGCCCGGCGAGTTCGGCGGTCCGGCGGACGGCGTCGTCGCCTGCCGCCCCCTCGTCCGCGCAGGCGACGGCCTCGCGGGCCAGCAGGGCGGCCACGGTCACCGCGTCGACCGGGTGGCCCGGGCCGGGTTCCGCGCTCAACCGGGCTCGGCCGAAGCGATGCCAGCCACTCGGCGACCAGTGGCGGACCGGCACGACCAGCCGCAGTTCCTCGCCGAGGGCGATCCGCAGGGTGGATCCGGGCGGCTCGGCGAGGCCGGTCTCCCGGATCCAGCAGCGGAGCAGGTTCTCGGTGGCGGCGCTGTCGGCGGCGACGACTGCGTCCGGGTGCAGCAGCGGATCCTCGGGGTCGGTGTCATCGCGGGTCTCGTCACGGGTCTGGGCCGACAGTCCGCCGGTAGCAGCGGTGCTCACAGATGGGTCTCCTGCTCTTCTTCTGCCCCGGCCGCGAGGACGAGCCCCAGCAGTCGGTCGAGGTCGGCTTCGGTGGTGTGCGGGTTGAGCAGGGTGAGTTTCAACCGCACTCCGCCGTCCGCGAGTTCGGTACGGCCGACGACGGCGCGACCGCCCGCCAGCAGCCGTCGGCGCAGCCCGGCGTTGATCCGGTCGGCCTGCCCGACCACCTCCGGCTCCAGTGGGAGGTAGCGGAAGAGCACGGTGGTCAGAACCGGTTCGACGACGAGTTCGAGGCGTGGTTCGGCGGCGAT
Organism: uncultured Actinomycetota bacterium; assembly: GCA_963743515.1. GTDB lineage: Bacteria > Actinomycetota > Actinomycetes > Streptomycetales > Streptomycetaceae > Streptacidiphilus. The sequence goes on along the minus strand of CAVUQN010000008.1, from coordinate 62,537 downwards.
CCGGTCGGCGGCGTACCGGGTGAGGTCGTGGCAGCGGTCCACCAGCGCGCCCAGGCCCTCCCGGCCGAGGCTGCGGAGGGTGACCGCGACCTTGAAGGCGTCCGGCCGCCGGGTGGTCCGCAGCGAGTGGCCGAGCAACGAGGTGTAGCCGGCCTCTTCGTCGTCGACCGGGTTCAGGTAGACCGCCCGTTGGCCGAGCGGCGCGAGCAGTGAGCTGTCGCGGACCAGCAGTACCCCGGCGGCGATCGGCTGCCAGCCGAGTTTGTGCAGGTCCAGGCCGATGCTGTCGGCGAGGCCGAGGCCGTCCAGGAGCGGGGCGAGCCGCTTGGAGAAGAGCGCTCCCCCGCCGTAGGCGGCGTCCACGTGCAGCCGGACGCCGTGCCGGGAGGTGACGGCGGCGACGGCCCGCAGCGGATCGATCGCGCCGAGGTCGGTGGTCCCGGCGGTGGCGACCACGCACATCGGCGTCCGGCCGTCGGCGCGGGCGTCGGCGAGGGACCAGTCCAGCACCCGGGGGTCCATCCGGCCGCCGCTGTCGGTGTCGATCGGCACCACGGCGTCGGGGGCGAGTCCGAGGACGCCGGCGGCCCGCGCCACCGAGAAGTGCGCGGCGGCGGAGCAGTGGACGGTGAGCCGGTCGGCCGGGTGCCGGGCGCGGGGCAGCGTGTCGCGCGCGAGCAGCAGCGCGGTGAGGTTGGAGGCGGTGCCCCCGGTGGTGAACACGCCGTCGGCGGCCTCCGGGCGGGGGTGTCCGACCAGTGCGGCCAGCGTGTGGAGCACGGCGCGCTCGACCGAGGTGCTGCCCGGTGCCTGGTCCCAGGAGTCGAGCGAGGGGTTGAGCGCGGAGGCGGCGAGGTCGGCGGCGACGGCCACGGCCAGCGGTGGGACGTGCAGGTGGGCGGCGCAGTCCGGGTCCGCCGGGTCGGCGGCGGTGGCGGCCAGCGCCTCGGTCAACTGCCGCAGGGCGTCCGGGTCTCCGCGTTCGGGCAGCAGGGCGCCGGGGTCGAGCAGTTCGGCCAGACCGGCGGCGACCGCGGCGGGCCCGCCGACCGGCAGCGGCCCGCCGCGCCGGGCGGCGCCGGCCCGGAGCGCGTCGAGGGCCACCGCCAGCAGCGGTCCGAGCGCGTCCGGCCCGGCCCGGCCCCCGGCGAGCGGCGCGAGCGGCGGGCCCGACCGTTCCGGTTCCTCCGCGACGGCGCTCACCGGTCACCGCCCTGGCGCGGCAGGCCGGCGTCCCCGGCCCCGCCGCTCGCCGTCGCGGCGCGGATCGCTTCCGCCAGCCGCTCGAAGACGGCGGCGGCCTGTTCGTCGGTCATGGTGAGTGGGGGCAGCAGCCGGACCACGCTGCCGTGGCGGCCGCCGAGTTCGACGATCAGGCCGCGCCGCAGCGCCTCCGCCCGGACCGCCGAGGCGAGGGCGGGCGCGGCGGGCCGGGTGCCCCGGCCGTCGGGTTCGGCGTGGGCGTCGACCAGCTCCACACCGAGCATCAGACCGCGTCCCCTGACCTCGCCGATGGCGGGGAACACGGGCATCAGGCCGCGCAGTTGCCCGGCCAGCCGCTCGCCGAGCAGCGCCGCGCGGGCAGACAGGCCGTGCTCCCGGACGTGGCGGAGGGTGGCCGTGCCGGCAGCCATGGCCAGCTGGTTGCCGCGGAACGTTCCGGCGTGCGCCCCGGGCGCCCAGACGTCCAGCTCGCCCCGGTAGACGATGGCGGCGAGCGGCAGGCTGCCGCCGATCGCCTTGGAGACGACCATGACGTCCGGAATGATCCCGGAGTGCTGGACGGCCCAGAAGGCGCCGGTCCGGCCGACGCCGGTCTGCACCTCGTCGACGATCAGCGGCACGGACCGCTCCCGGGTGAGCCTGCGCAGCGTGCGCAGCCAGTCGTCGGGCGCCGGGATCACCCCGCCCTCGCCCTGCACCGGCTCGACGATCATCCCGGCCACCGGTTCGATCCCGGCCTTGGGATCGTCCAGCAGCGACTCGGTCCAGTGGGCGGAGAGCCGCGCCGCCTCCGCACCGCCGACGCCGAAGGGGCAGCGGTAGTCGTAGGGGAAGGGCAGCCGGACCGGCTGCTGAACCGTTCCCGCTAAGCCCGCCCGCACGGCCGTGTCGCTGCCCGCGGCCAGCGCGCCCGCGGTCATCCCGTGGTACGCCCCGGTGAAGGCCAGCAGCCCGGAGCGCCCGGTGGCGGTCCGGACCAGCTTCAGCGCGGCCTCGACGGCGTCGGTGCCGGCCGGTCCGCAGAACTGGATCCGGGCGTCCCGGGCGAACTCGGGCGGTAGGCTCGCCAGCAGCTCAGTGGTGAACGCGTCCTTGACCGGGGTGGCGAGGTCCAGCACCTGCAGCGGGGCGCCGGAGTCCAGCAGCTCCCGGATCGCCCGGAGCACCACCGGGTGGTTGTGGCCCAGGGCCAGCGTGCCCGCGCCGGAGAGGCAGTCGAGGTAGCGCCGGCCGTCGGCGCCCTCCACCGTCATCCCCCGGGCGCGGACCGGGACGACGGGCAGAGCGCGCGCGTAGGTCCGGGCGGCGGACTCCCGGGCGGACTGACGGCCGAGGACGGCCTCGGGAGCGGCGGACGGGGCCGGTTCGGCGGACAGCGTCACGGCGGCGGTTCCTCCTCGCTGTACGGGCGCCGATGGAGACGGCACCCCTTGGTGTAACGACCAAGAGGCCCGTTGATCACGCCCGCCCGCGTCCCAATCCCGTCCCAGAACGAGACCATCCCGTCCCAGAACGAGACCGCCCCCAGAACGGGACCGCACGCGGAACGGCCGGTGGCCGCTCCCTCCTCAGGAGGGAGCGGCCACCGGCCGTACTCGCTGTTCAGAAGTGCGAGCCTGTTCAGTAGTGCGAACGCCGGGGTCAGCCCGCCGACGCCACCACCGCGAAGAGCTCCAGCTCGGCCGCGAGGTCCGGCAGGACCCGGGCCTTGAGCAGCGTGCCCTCGCCGGTGTGCTCCTCGGACAGCACCTCGCCGTCCTGGTGGACCCGGGAGACCAGGGCACCCTGGATGTACGGCACCAGGGCCACCACCTCGACCGAGGGCCGGGGCAGCTCGTCCTCGATCAGCCGCAGCAGTTCGTCCATGCCCTGCCCGGTGCGGGCGGAGACCACGATGGCGTGCGGCTCGCGGCGCAGCAGCCGCTGCAGGACCTCCGGGTCCGCCGCGTCCGCCTTGTTGATCACCACGATCTCCGGCACGTTCTGCGCGTCGACCTCCACGATGACCTCGCGGACGGCGGCGAGCTGCGCCTCGGGCTCGGGGTGCGAGCCGTCGACCACGTGCAGGATCAGGTCGGCGTCGCCGACCTCCTCCATGGTCGAGCGGAAGGCCTCGACCAGGTGGTGCGGCAGGTGCCGGACGAAGCCGACGGTGTCGGCCAGGGTGTAGACCCGGCCGCCGGGGGTCTCCGCCCGCCGGACTGTCGGGTCCAGCGTGGCGAACAGCGAGTTCTCGACCAGCACCCCGGCCCCGGTGAGCCGGTTGAGCAGCGAGGACTTGCCGGCGTTGGTGTAGCCGGCGATGGCCACCGAGGGGACCTGGTTGCGCCGGCGCTCCTGCCGCTTGGTGTCGCGGCCCTTCTTCATGTCGACGATCTCCCGGCGGAGCTTCGCCATCTTCTCGCGGATCCGCCGCCGGTCGGTCTCGATCTTGGTCTCACCGGGACCGCGGGTGGCCATGCCACCGCCGCCGCCCGCCGAGGAGCCGCCGCCACCACCCATCTGCCGGGAGAGCGAGGCGCCCCAGCCGCGCAGCCGCGGCAGCATGTACTGCATCTGCGCCAGCGAAACCTGTGCCTTGCCCTCTCGGGACTTGGCGTGCTGGGCGAAGATGTCCAGGATCAGCGCCGTCCGGTCGACGACCTTGACCTTGACCACGTCCTCCAGGTGGATCAGCTGGCCGGGGCTGAGTTCACCGTCGCAGACCACCGTGTCGGCGCCGGTCTCCAGGACGATGTCGCGGAGCTCCTTGGCCTTGCCGGAGCCGATGTAGGTGGCCGGGTCGGGCTTGTCGCGGCGCTGGATCACGCCGTCCAGCACCTCGGAGCCGGCGGTCTCGGCCAGGGCGGCGAGCTCCGCGAGGGAGTTCTCCGCCTCCAGTGCCGTGCCGTCGGTCCAGACGCCGACGAGGACCACCCGTTCCAGCCGGAGCTGCCGGTACTCGACCTCGGTGACGTCCTGCAGCTCGGTGGAGAGCCCGGAGATCCGGCGCAGCGCCGCACGGTCGGTGCGGTCGTACTGGTCGCCGTCGTAGTCGTTGCTGCGGTATCCGCCGCCGAGGGCCCCATCGATTCCCGCGAGGTCCTCGTCCATCAGTGCTTCCGCCCGACGGGGCGCAGAAGCGTCGCGGGGTTCGAATGTGGAGGTCATTGCATCCTTAGGTCGGTTCCGCCCGGTGCGGGATCAGTCCTGCGTCTTCTCTGTGGAGAACGTCGCGGCGCGGCCGCGAATTCCCGACGGGGACGATGGTCGCACGGCCGCTCCCAGGAGGTCATCCCCATTTTCCCCGCCCGGCACGCCCGGTACGCGGGCGGCGGGGCGCTCCGGCGCGCCCTGCGGTCCGGCCCGGTAGACGTCGTACACGCCGGGCACCCGCAGCATCACCCGCATCAGCTCGGGCAGCGCCCCGGCGTCCGGCAGTTCCACGGTATAAGTGTGGCGGACCCGGAGCTCCTGCGGGGGCTCGACCGAAGCGGAGACGATGTCGACGCCGATCGCCGACATCGCTGCGGTGAGGTCGGCCAGCAGCCGGGGCCGGCCGAGGGCGTCGGCCTGGACGGTGGCCCGGTAGCCGACCGGGGCCGGGTCCCCGGCCCAGCTGACCTCGACCGCCGGTTTGCCGCGCTCGGCCATGTCGGCGCCGGTCCGGCAGTCGCGGCGGTGCACGGCCACGGCGCCGCCCCGGATGGCGAAGCCGATCACCGGATCCGGGGGGACGGGTGTGCAGCAGCGGGCGAGCCGGGCCGGGGCGTCGGGCATCCCGGCGACGGTCACCCGGACCGCCGCCGGCGGCGCGGAGCGGTGCGGCTCCGGGCGGTGCGGGTCCGAGCGGTGCGGGTCGGGTCGGTGCTGGTCCGGGCGGTGCGGATCGGCCGGGCGCGGCGGCCCGAGCAGCGGCCCGGTCAGCGGCCGCTGCTCCTCCGGCTCCGGCGCCGGGTGCCCGGCGATCCAGCGCTCGATGGCGATCCGGGCGGCCGGGGTGCGGGCGTGGGCCAGCCAGCCCGGCGCCGGGCCGCCCGGTTCGCCGGACTCGGTGAGGATGTCCACCGAGTCGCCGTCGTGCAGCACGGTGGACAGGGCCGCGAGCCGGCCGTTCAACCGGGCCCCGATACATCGGTGGCCGACCTCCTCGCCGAGGGCGTAGGCGACGTCCACGCAGCTCGACCCGACCGGGAGTTGGAGCGTCCGGCCGCCCTCGGTGACGACGGTGAGCTCGCCGTCGCCGGAGAGGTCGGCGGTGAGCACCGACCAGAAGGTGTCGGCGTCCGGGGTCTCCCGCTGCCAGTCGAGCAGCCGGGACAGCCAGCCGGGCCGGGCCGGGTCGGTGCGGTCCAGCTCGTCCCGCTCGCGCTCGGCGACCGGGCCGGAGGACTCCTCGGCGGCGCGGGCGGCGGGGGTCTCCAGCGCCACCACGCCGAACTCGGCCACGGCGTGCATCCGCGCGGTGCGGACCAGGACCTCGACCACCTCGCCGGCACCGATGGTGACGGCGGTGTGCAGCGACTGGTAGAGGTTGAACTTGGGGCCGGCGATGAAGTCCTTGAACTCGCCCGGCAGCGGCGTCCAGCAGGTGTGCAGCTCGCCCAGGACCGCGTAGCAGTCGGCGTTCTCCTCCACCACCACCAGCAGTCGGCCGAAGTCGCAGGGGGTCACCTCGGCCCGGTTCAGCAGCACCCGGTGCATGGAGACGCAGTGCCGCGGACGGACCGTCACCTCGGCCTGGATCCTGGCCTCGCGCAGCTGTCGGCGCAGCCGCCCGGCGAACTCGGCCAGCGGGTCGCCGGACTCGGCCCGGGCGGCCTCGCGGGCGACGATCAGATCGCGGGTCCGGGCGTACTCCTCGGGGTGGAGGGTGGCCAGGACGATGTCCTCCAGCTCGGTCTTGACCACCTGGATGCCGAGCCGCTCGGCCAGCGGGATCAGCACGTCGCGGGTGACCTTGGCGATCCGGACCTGGCTGGCCGGCTTCATGTGCCGGATGGTGCGCATATTGTGCAGCCGGTCGGCGAGTTTGATCACCATCACCCGGACGTCCTCGCCGGTGGCGAGCAGCATCTTGCGGAAGGTCTCGGCCTCGGCGGCGGCGCCGAAGTCGACCTTCTCCAGCTTGGTGACGCCGTCGACCAGGTAGGCGACCTCGTCGCCGAAGCCCTCGCGGACCTGATCGAGCGTCACCGCGGTGTCCTCGACCGTGTCGTGGAGCAGCGAGGCGACCAGCGTCGTGGTCTCGGCCCCGAGCTGGGCCAGGATCATGGTGACCGCGAGCGGATGGGTGATGTAGGGCTCGCCGCTCTTGCGGGTCTGCCCTCGGTGGGAGGCCTCGGCGACCTGGTAGGCGCGCCCGAGCAGGGCGAGGTCGGCCCGCGGATGGTGGGCGCGGTGCGCCCGGACCACGGGTTCGAGGGCGTCGGCGAGCTGCGGCCGGGCGCCCCCGGCGAGCAGCGCGGCGAACCCGGCGCGCCCCAGGCCGGAGCGGGCGCGGGCGCGGCGCAGTGCGCCACCGCCGCGCGGGTCGGCGGTCGTCGGCGAGACGGTTCGGCGACCGTCCAGCGGGATGACGGGTGGGATGACGGGAAGATCACCGGCATTGATGTTCATGCGCACCTCCGGCAGCGATCACCGGAGTGGGCAGGCACCCCGATGGTCCATCCTACCGAGTGCAACACGCTGGGCGACGCCGTATGTTCCCAACGTCACTCTGACCACCCGTTCGGGGGATTTGAAACCCCGCTGATCTGGCAAGGCTTAAAGGTTGCGGCCGGTGGGTGCTACCGGACGGGGGCACCGGTCACCAGCCCGAGGTCGACGACGCCCTCGGCCAGCACCACCGCCGGTCCGGTCATCTCGACCGTGCCGTCCGGCAGTTCGGTGATCAGCAGGCGTCCGCCGGGCAGGTCCACGGTGTAGCTCTCCGGGCGTCCGGTCAGCGCCGGGTCCACGCCGTCCCGCCGGGCCGTGGCGACCATGACCGCGCAGGCGCCGGTGCCGCAGGAGCGGGTCTCGCCGGAGCCGCGCTCGTGCACCCGCATGGCCACGTGCCGGGGACCGCGGTCGACCACGAACTCGACGTTGACGCCGGCCGGGTAGGCCTCGGGCGGGGCGACCGGCGGCGGCGCCAGCAGTTCGCCGGCGTGGGCCAGGTCCTCGACGAAGGCGACGGCGTGCGGGTTGCCCATGTTGACGTTGCGGGCCGGCCACTGCCGCTCCCCCACGGTGACCACGATGCCGTCCGGGCCCGGCAGTTGGGCCCGACCCATCTGCACGGTCACCGGGCCGGGACCGTCCGGGCCGTCCGCCGCGACCCGCACCGGGCGGATCCCGGCCCGGGTCGCCACCGCGAACTCGCCGGTCCGGGCGAGCCCGGCCTGGACCAGGTAGCGGGCGAAGACCCGGAGTCCGTTGCCGCACATCTCGGCGATGCTGCCGTCGCCGTTGCGGTAGTCCATGAACCACTCGGCCTGATCGGCCATGGCCAGAGCCTCGGGGTGGGCGGCGGAGCGGACCACGCGCAGCACGCCGTCGGCGCCGAGGCCGGCCCGCCGGTCGCACAGCCGGGCGACGGTCTCCGGCGGGAGGTCGATCGTGCCCTCCGGGTCGGGGAGGATCACGAAGTCGTTCTCCGTGCCGTGTCCCTTGAGAAACCGCAGGCCCTTCACCATGTCGCTCACGCCCCCGATCCTACGGGGTGCCCGGGAACGACGCGGAACCCGCGGCGGCCGGTCAGCCGCTGATCCGGGCGACCCGGAGCAGTGCCAGCGCCAGCAGGAAGCCCGCCGCGCCGGTGTAGACCAGCAGTACCCGCCAGTCGGCGGTGCGTCCCGAGCCCCGCCGGGGCAGGCCCGGCCAGGTGTAGCCGGCCCGCCGGGTGGCCATCGCGCCCCAGCCGGCCGAGGCCGCCGTCAGCAGCAGTCCGAGCATGCCGACCACAGCACCGCCGCCGCCGGACTCGAAGGCCAGCGGGAAGGCGAACATCAGCGAGCCGAAGGTGGCCACCGCGACGATCGGGATGATCTGCCAGACCCTCAACCGGCCCTCGGGGCGCAGCTCGCGCTCGGTCACCGGCCCGGTGTCCAGTCCCTGCCCCAAACCCTGCCCCAGCCCCGGCCCGAGGCCCTGCCCCAGGCCGTCGGCACCGAGTGAACTCTCGGGCAGCCTATGGATTTCGGGGCCGGTATCCATGGACACGCGGCCTCCCTGGGCGATGGCGACCGGTCGCTTCCGTTCCGGTCTGCTGAGTCTCGACAGCTTGATGATGGCACGTACGCTCAGGCGGACGACGCCCCCGAGGGCGCTGGCGGTGATCCGTGGCCATGCCGTGATCAGCCTGTGACTCCCTGCCTACCGACCGCGCACGCGCACCAGTTCCAACGCCTGCTCCAGCAACGACCCGGAGTCCTCGGCGGTGGCCCTGGCGAGCCAGTTCACCCGGGTGTCGCGACGGAACCAGGACTCCTGCCGACGGGCGAAGCGGCGGGTGGCGCGCACCGTCTCCTCGCGCGCCTGCTGTTCGCTGCACTCGCCCGCCAACTGGGCCAGCACCTGCTGGTAGCCGAGCGCTCGCGAGGCCGTCCTGCCCTCCCGCAGACCTGCCCCGACCAGCGCCTCGACCTCCTGCACCAGCCCGCCGGCCCACATCCGGTCGACCCGCAGCGCAATCCGCTCGTCCAGTTCGGGACGCGGGACCTGGACCCCGATCTGCACCGTGTCGTACACCGATTCGGGGCCCGGGAGGTTGGCCGTGAAGGAGGCGCCGGTGATCTCCACCACCTCCAGCGCCCGGACGATCCGCCGGCCGTTGCTGGGCAGGATCGCCTGCGCGGCCGGTGGGTCCACCGCGGCCAGCCGCCGGTGCAGTTCACCCGAGCCGAGCTCCGCCAGCTCCGCCTCCAGCCGGGCCCGGACCTCCGGGTCGGTGCCGGGGAACTCCAGTTCGTCGACGGCGGCGCGGACGTACAGTCCCGACCCCCCCACCAGGACCGGCGTGCGCCCCTGCGCCAGCAGCCCGTCGATGACTCCGCGCGCCATCCGCTGGTACTCGGCGACATTGGCCGCGACCGTGACGTCCCAGACGTCCAGCAGGCGGTGGGTGATTCCGCCCTGCTCCTCGGGGGTGAGCTTGGCCGTGCCGATGTCCATGCCCCGGTAGAGCTGCATCGAGTCGGCGTTGACCACCTCGCCGCCGAGCTCCCGTGCCAGCGCCACGCCGAGGTCGGACTTGCCGGCTGCGGTCGCGCCGACGACGGTGACCACCCGCAGGGCGGGGTCACCGGAATTACGGGGGATGTTCACGTCAGCAGTCTCCCAAATTCCCGATTCATCCGATGCACGGAGGGACCGGGGCTCGTACCCTATGAGCAATGACGGGCGTATTGCCCAGAAAACGGCGTATACCCGGACCCACTACCAAGGAGCCGTCATGGGCCTCGCGGACAACCTGAAGGACGCGCTCGGCCAGGCCAAGGACAAGGCCACCGAGTTCGCCGGCAAGCACAATTCGACCATTGGCTCCGGGCTGGACAAGGTCGGCGAGATGGCGGACAAGGCCACCAAGGGCAAGTACAGCGAGCAGATCCACACCGGTCGGGACAAGGCCAAGCAGCAGCTGGACCACCTCACCGCCGACAAGACGGTGATCCCGGGCGAGACGGTCGACCCGGCGAAGCCGGCGGACACCCCCGAGCCGCCGACCTCCTGACCGGCAGCCTCTTGCTGACGGCGCCCGGCGACGGCCCCGTCAGCTCCAGGTCGCGACGAAGTAGCCGACCCCGTACGGCGCCGACTCGTGCAGCAGCTCGGCGCCGAGCCCGGCGTCCACGGTCCCCGCGGCGCCGGTGAGCACCTGCCAGGGGGCCCGGCCCGAGGCCATCAGCTCGAAGGCCAACTCGTCGTCCAGGTCGGCCAGCAGGCCCTCGGCATCCGCCGTGGCCAGGGCGCGGCCGACGCCGGCGTCGAAGCCCTCGGCCCGCTCGTCCAGGTAGCCGGGGGCTTTCACTGTGCGCCGGGCGCTGCCCTCGCCGAGGACCAGCAGGCCGACCCGTTCCGGGGCCAGCGCCAGCTGTCTGCCGTTCTCCGCGCAGAGCGCGGGTTCCAGGTAGTCCGGTACCGCCAGCGCGCGCACCCGGCCGGTCCAGCCGGCCCGCTCCAGCAGCCAGCCGCCGACGGTGAGCGAGGGCGGCAGCGGATCCGAGCCGCCGCCCAGCCGAGTGTTCAGCTCCACCCCGAAGGGCCGCAGACTGCCGGTGCCGCCGTGCTCGTAGCGCTCGTGCTCCGGCCCGGGGCCGACCACGGCGACCACCTCGGGCCGGGCCGCGAGCAGCGCGCCGAGCGCGGCGTCGCAGGCGGCGCGCAGCTCGTCCAGTTCGGGTGCGGCGCCCGAGGCGACCTCGGGGACCAGCAGCGGCGGACAGGGGCAGACGGCGGCGGCGACCAGCATGGGACGACCCTACCGGTCCCGCCGCGCGCCCCGTCCGGAGTCAGCGACAGCCGGGGGCGTCCGCCACCGGCAGCGGCGCGGGGACGCCGACGCTCGGCAGCCCCAGCATCACGCCGGCCGGCTTCGGCGCTGCGGCCGCCGCCTGCCGCCGCTCCCAGGCGTCGCCGGCCGCGGTCCGCCGGACGGCCAGCGGAGCCCCCTCCGCGAGCAGGTGGTGCGGCGCGGCGTAGGTGATCTCGACGGTGACCGTGTCGCCGGGCCGGGGCTCGGGCAGGACGCCGTCGGCGGGCCGGGTGAAGTGCACCAGCCGACTGTCGGGGGCCCGGCCGGAGAGCCGGTCGGCGTGCTGCTGGTCCTTGCGCCCCTCGCCCTCGGCGACCAGCACCTCGACCGTGCGGCCGAACTGCTTCTTGTTCTCCTCCCAGGAGATCTCCTCCTGGAGCGCGACCAGGCGGAGGTAGCGCTCCTGGACGACCTCCTTGGGGACCTGCCCCTCCATCTCGGCCGCCGGGGTCCCGGGCCGCTTGGAGTACTGGAAGGTGAAGGCGTTGGCGAAGCGGGCCTCACGGACCACGTGCAGGGTCTGCTGGAAGTCCTCCTCGGTCTCGCCGGGGAAGCCGACGATGATGTCGGTGGAGATCGCCGCGTCCGGCATGGCCGCGCGGACCTTCTCGATGATGCCGAGGTAGCGCTCCTGCCGGTAGGAGCGCTTCATGGCGCGCAGCACCGCGTCCGATCCCGACTGCAGCGGCATGTGCAGCTGGTGCATCACGTTCGGGGTCTCGGCCATGGCGGCGATGACGTCGTCGGTGAAGTCCTTGGGGTGCGGCGAGGTGAAGCGGACCCGCTCCAGGCCCTCGATCTCGCCGCAGGCGCGCAGCAGTTTGCTGAACGCCTGGCGGTCGCCGATGTCCTGGCCGTAGGCGTTGACGTTCTGGCCGAGCAGGGTGACCTCGACCACGCCCTCGGCGACCAGCGCCTGCACCTCGGCGAGGATGTCGCCGGTGCGGCGGTCCTTCTCCTTGCCGCGCAGGGCCGGGACGATGCAGAAGGTGCAGGTGTTGTTGCAGCCCACGGAGATCGACACCCAGGCCGCGTAGGCGGACTCGCGTCGGGTCGGCAGGGTGGAGGGGAAGACCTCCAGCGACTCCAGGATCTCGACCTGGGCCTCCTCCTGGACCCGGGCCCGCTCCAGCAGCGCCGGCAGGTGGCCGATGTTGTGGGTACCGAAGACCACGTCGACCCAGGGGGCCTTCTTCACGATGGTCTCGCGGTCCTTCTGGGCGAGGCAGCCGCCGACCGCGATCTGCATCCCCGGCCGGACCGCCTTCACCGAGGCGAGCTGGCCGAGGTTGCCGTAGAGGTGGTTGTCGGCCTTCTCGCGCACCGCACAGGTGTTGAACACCACGACATCGGCGCCGCCGCCCTCGGGCGCGCGCCGGTAGCCCGCCTCCTCCAGCAGCCCGGACAGCCGCTCGGAGTCGTGGACGTTCATCTGACATCCGTGGGTACGGATCTCGTAGCTTCTGCTCATCTCTGCTGCCTCGCTCACGCCCCCAAGGGTACGGGCACCGCGAGGGCCGCCCGCGTCCGTGACCGGACCCCCGGTCGACGGTTCCGCTACGGGACGCGGGCTGGCAGGATCGCCCGCATGTCGACTGCCCCCGGAATCGTGCGCCGCGCGCTGCGTTCGCGCCTGGTGCGCACCGTGACGGCGCTGGTGGTGCTGGTCGCCGCGGCGCTGGCCTGGTGGCTGGCGGTCCCGGACGGGGTGTCCTACCCTCCCGGCACCTACGGCATGGCGACCGGCTCGGCCGGCGGCGTCTACGCGCTGTACGGGACGCTGCTCAAGCCGATCGTGCAGCGCGACCTGTCCGGGGTGGACCTGCGGCTCGACCCGAGCGAGGGCGGCCCGGACAACCTGGAGCGGATCGTCGACGGCCGCGACGACTTCGGCATCGCCACCGCCGACGCGGTCGCGCACTTCACCGGCCCGGGCGCGGACAGCCTGCGGGCGCTGGGCCGGCTCTACGACGACTACGTCCAGCTGGTGGTGCCGACCGACTCACCGATCCACTCGGTCCAGGACCTGCGCGGCAAGCGGGTCGGGATCGGCCAGCCGGACTCCGGGGTGGCGCTGATCGCCGACCGGGTGCTGCAGCTCTCCGGCCTCGGCGCAAATAATCTGACCGAGGCGCCGCTGGGCATCGACGACTGCGCGGCCCAGCTGCGCGAGGGCCGGATCGATGCCTTCTTCTGGTCCGGCGGCCTGCCCAGCTCGGCGGTGACCACGCTGTCCCAGCAGATGAAGGTGCGGCTGATCCCGCTCGGCCAACTGGCGACCCAGATGGACGCGCTGGCCTCGGCGGAGGACCCGGGCGCGCGGGACACCCAGATCTACCGCAGCTCGACGATGCCCACCAGCGCCTATCCGCGGATGGAGCCGGACGACCCGGTGTCCACCCTGGCCGTCGCCAACCTGATGGTGACCCGCGCGGACGTGCCGATGGGCCTGGTGGAGCGGATGACCGCGGTGCTGATCGACAGCCGGGACGCGATCGGCGAACAGGTGCACTCGGCCCAGATGGTGGACATCCGCTCGGCGATCTACACGGATCCGCTGCCGCTGGCCGAGGGGGCCCGGCGCTACTACGTCTCGGTCAAGCCCTGACCCGCCGACGCCCCCGCCGGGCGGTCGCGGCGCGGGCCGGCCACGGCGGCCTCCAGCAGCCGGGTGGCCTCGGCCCGCATCGCCCGGGCGAGTTCGGCGTCCACGGCGGACTGGGCCAGCGGCCGGAGCCGCCGGACCGTGCCGACGGCCTCGGCGGCCTCGGCGTCGGTGAGATGGTGTCCCGCATAGCGGACGAAGACATGGACGGCGCTGAACTCCACGAAGCGGCGGGCCAGATGGCCGATGTCCCCGCGCAGCTCCTCCAGGTGGTCCAGGATCGCGGGCAGCGGCACGCCCAGTGCGTGCAGTTCCACGCCCACCGCCAGCAGGCTCGGGTTGGGGACCAGGTAGGAGTCGGAGCCCTCGGGCTGCAGCACCCCGAGCCGGACCGCCGCGGCGATGGCCTGGGCGTCCTCCACCCCGTCGAAGGCGGCGACCAGCGCCTCGCGGGAGCGCCGTTCCGGCGCCTCGTCGGTCCAGGGCGCGGTGACCTCGGCGACCAGCCCGAGTACGCCGCCGAGCCCGCGACCGCTCTCCCAGGCGTCGATCAGCTCCTTGATACCGGCCAGGGTGTGGCCCCGGTCCAGCAGTTGGGCGATCAGGTGGAGCCGTTCGAGATGGGACTGGTCGTAGACGTTGGCGCGCCCGCGCCGGTCCCCCGGCGGCAGCAGCCCCCGGTCCTGGTAGGCCCGGACGTTCCGCACCGTGGTCCCGGCGGCCCGCGCCAGGTCGTCTATCCGGAACTCCGTGCGCTGCTGCGGCATTGTCGGCACGCCGCCCCCTCCCCCGCCCACCCGGCGAACCTGTGCGTCAGTCCGGGACCGAGCGTACCGCCGGGATCTGCGCCGGCGAGACGGAGGGGACGGTTCCGTCCAGCACTCCGTCCACGAATTCGCTGATCCAGAGCGCCAGCCGGTCCGGCCGGGTCAGCGGCAGCCAGTGCCCGGCGTCCTCGCTGCGGCGGACCAGCACCGGGGCCCAGCGGTCCAGGTCGTCGTAGAGGCGCGGCGAGAGGTAGGGGTCGCGCCCGGCGACCACCAGCTGCACCGGCACCGTCGCGGCCCGGTCCGGACGCGGGTGCCGCAACCGCTCGCGGACGTTGGCGCGGTAGAGCCAGGCGCCGTTGGCGGCGTCCTCGGGGAGGGTGGCCGAGGGCCGGTCGTCGGCCACGGACAGGTGCTCGACCCGGCGGCGGAGGGCCGGCCAGCGGCGGCCCAGCACGCCGCGCCAGAGGGCCTCCGGCAGCTTGGGGGTGTGCAGGGCGTAGACGTACCAGGAGCGCAGCCCCTGGCCGAGGGCGTCCAGCAGTCGGCGGTCGAGCGGCCGGTGCAGCCGGTCGGCCAGCCAGATCCCGAAGTGGTCCAGGCAGGGGCCGGAGATGCTGGTGAAGGAGGCGAGGCCGCCGCGCAGCCGGGGCGAGGTGGCGAACTCCCAGCCCTGGACCGAGCCCCAGTCGTGGCCGATCAGGTGGACCGGACCGGCCGGGGCGAGGGCGTCCAGCACCGCGAGCAGGTCGTCCTCCAGCCGCTCCAGCCGGTAGCTCTCGACGCTCGGGACCGGCGCGCTGGACGCGCCCGCGCCCCTGACGTCGTAGGCGACGACGTGGTACGAGGCGGCGAGCCTGGTCATCACCGGCTCCCAGACCTGCTTGCAGTCCGGGTACCCGTGCACGAACAGCAGCGTCGGACGGTCGGTGTCACCGGCCTCGACCACCGCCAGTTCGACGTCTCCGGCCGTGACGCGGTGCTCCCTCGCCTCGGGAATCATCGGGCTCCCTCCCTGCCGACTCTCTCATCCGTCAATGTGTCAGTGATTGCTGGCACGGTCAATGGAAACGACACGGCGACGAGTCACCCCTTGGCCCATGCATCCATTATTCGAGACGGATATTCTCGCTTTGCGAGACGACTTCTAAAGTGGTCCGCAACGGAATACTGCTGACCGTCCACCAGGAGGACCGCCATGTCCGCGAAGAACGCCACCTACACCCACGGCCACCACGCCGCCGTGCTGCGCTCCCACACCTGGCGCACCGCGCAGAACTCGGCCGCCTACCTGCTGCCCGAGCTGAAGCCGGGACAGGCGCTGCTGGACGTGGGCTGCGGACCGGGCACTATCACCGCCGACCTGGCCGAACTGGTCGCCCCCGGCCGGGTGACCGGGCTGGAGAACGCCCCCGGCGTGCTGGCGCAGGCCGCCCAGAACGCGGCCGAACAGGGCGTAACCAACCTGGAGTTCAAGGTCGGCGACGTGCACGCGCTGCCCTTCGCCGACGACTCCTTCGACGTCGTCCACGCCCACCAGGTGCTGCAGCACGTCGCCGACCCGGTCCAGGCGCTGCGCGAGATGCGCCGGGTCTGTCGGCCCGGCGGCGTGGTCGCCGCCCGCGATTCGGACTACAGCGCCTTCTTCTGGTACCCGGAGGTCCCGGACCTGACCAAGTGGCAGCAGTTGTACTGCGCCGTCGCCCGCGACAACGGCGGTGAGCCGGACGCCGGACGCCGGATGCGCGCCTGGGCGCGCGAGGCCGGCTTCACCGACATCACCTCCACCGCCTCCACCTGGTGCTACACCGGCGAGGTCGAGCGCACCTGGTGGGGCGGGCTGTGGTCGGAGCGGATCGTCACCGCCCCGCTGTCCGAGCGCGCGATCGAGACCGGCCGGGCCACCGCCGAGGACCTGGCCCGGCTGTCGCAGGCCTGGCTGACCTGGGCCGCCGACGAGGACGCCTGGTTCACGGTCCCCCACGGCGAGGTGCTGTGCCGGAAGTGACCGGCGCCGGTTGCACCCTGGTCAGGTTCTCGACACGGGTCAGGCTCTCGGCACGGCCAGGGTGACCACCAACCCGGTGGCACCGGGGCCCGCGCCCGCTTCGCGCGGGGCGAAGGTCAGCGTGCCGCCGGAGGCCGCGAGCAGCGTCCGGGCGATCGACAGGCCCAGGCCGGAACCCTCCGAGTTCTGCTGCCTGGGGCTGCGCCAGAAGCGGTCGCCGATCCGCTCGCGCTCCTCCTCGGTGATCCCCGGGCCGGTGTCGGCGACGGCCACGGCGACCTGGTCGGCGGCGGCCGTCACCGACACCGTGACCCGCCCGCCGCGCGGGGTGAACTTCAGCGCGTTGTCGACCACCGCGTCCAGCGCGCTGCCGAAGGCCACCGGTTCGGCCAGCCCCAGCAGCGGCCCGTCCGGGACCTCGCAGTGCAGCTCCACCCCCCGCTCCAGCCCGAGCGGGCGCCAGCCGTCGGTGCGGTCCACCGCCAGCCGGACCAGGTCGGTCGGCCCGCCGGCCGGTCTCGCATGCTCGGCCACGGCCAGGCCCAACAGGTCGTCCAGCACCTGGGCCAGCCGCCGTCCCTCGACCCGGACGCCGGCCAGCTCCTCCTCGCTGCCCTCCGGCAGCTCCATCCCCATCAGCTCGACCCGGAGCATCAGCGCGGCCAGCGGGTTGCGCAGTTGGTGCGAGGCGTCCGCGACGAACGCCCGCTGCTGGTCCAGGACCTGTTCGACATGGTCCGCCATCTCGTTGAAGGCCTGTGCCAGCCGCCGCAGTTCGGGCGGTCCGCCGGCCGGGGCGACCCGCGAGGCCAACCGCCCGGTGGCGATGTCGTGGGTCACCTTGTCCAGGTCCTTGACCGGACGCAGCACCCAGCCGGTCAGCAGCACCGCCGCGGCCACGGCCACCAGCACGGCCGCCGCCTCGCCGCCCGCGAGCACCAGCCACTCCCGCAGTTCGAGTGCGCGCAGGGCGTCGGTCGGCGCCTCGGTCACCACCACCGCGACCACGTCGCCGTCCCAGACCACCGGCGAGGCCACCACCAGCATCCGGCCCGTCTGCCACGGCCAGACCTGCGCCGGGTTGGCGCTGCGCCGACCGTCCAGGGCCTCGCTGAACGCCTGGGCGCTGATGCCCCGGTCGGCGTCGGTCCAGGAGGCCGGATCGGCGGTCAGCGGCCGACCGCTGAGCTCGAACACCCCGACCGGGCTGTTGTAGACGTCGTAGTAGCGCTCGGTCTCCGAGTCGAGGGTGCGGAGCTGCTCGACGGCGGTGGCCGTGCCGGACTGACCGAGCGGGTTCTGCGCGAGCTCGGCGAAGCGGGCGGTGTCGTCCATCCGGTCCACCAGCACCTGCTGCTGGCCGGCCGCGGCCTCGCTGACGGCCAGCGGCAGGCCGAGCGCGACCAGCACACAGGCCATCAGCGCGAGCAGGATCCCGAGCAGCCGGGTACGCATCAGCCGGGGCCGGAACCGGGGTCGGCCGACGCGGCCTGCTCCGCCGACGTGGCCTGATCGGCCAGCTCCGCCGGCTCGGGCGGCAGCACCAGCCGGTAGCCGATCCCGCGCACGGTCTCGATCAGCGACGGCACCGCCAGCTTCTGCCGCAGCGAGGCGACGTGCACCTCCAGCGTCCGGGCGGTCCCCTCCCAGCTGCTGCGCCAGACCTCGCTGATGATCTGCTCGCGGCGGATGACCACGCCCGGGCTCTGCGCCAGCAGCCCGAGCAGGTCGTACTCCTTGCGGGTCAGCGCGACCGCGCGACCGTGGACCAGGGCCCGGCGGGCGTCGGCGTCCAGCACCAGGCCGCTGAGCCGGCGCAGCCGCTCGGCCGCGGTCTCCCGCTCGGCGGGCGGCGCGGACGGGTCGGCCGGGGTGACGCCGCGCCGGGCGACGGCGTGGATCCGGGCCAGCAGCTCGCCCATGTCGTACGGCTTGACGACGTAGTCGTCCGCGCCGAGGTTCAGGCCGTGGATGCGGGAGTTGATGTCGGAGCGGGCGGTGACCATGATCACCGGGATCCCACCGCGGTGCCGGATCTGGCCGCAGACGTCGAAGCCGTCCCGGTCGGGCAGCCCCAGGTCCAGCAGCACCACCCGGTACGGGCCGCGTCCGTCGGGGACGAGGGCGTCCAGCGCCTCGTTGCCGGTACGGGCGTGGCGCACCTCGAAGCCGTGCTTGGTGAGGACGGTCACCAGCGCGGCCGCCACATGGTCGTCGTCCTCGACGAGGAGCAGGCGCATGTCGTCTCTCCTGTTGCTTCGTCCTGTGGGGGCGTCGGGCCGGTCGGCGGCTACTAGACCCCACCCCGGACGACCCCCCGAGGTCAAGAGCTGCCGCCGTCCGGTGGGTGGACCGTTACCCAGCTGCGACGATCAGCAGGCCAGAATCCTCAAATCAAGCTCAGAAAGCGGAAGGATCGCACACAGCGGGCATATCGTTGGCCTGCGAAACCGACCACGCGGGACACACATCGCCGCCGGTTCCCCGTCCCGATCCCCTTGGAGCCCTGTGATGGCGCAGCACGCGGCCGACGCCGGCTCGCTGCTGCAGCTGCGTGGTGTCAGCAAGCACGTCGGCATGCGGCAGGTGCTCAACGACATCGACCTCGACCTGGGCCGGGGCGAGGTGGTCGCGGTGCTCGGCCCGGCCGACTCCGGGAAGTCCCTGCTCTGCGGGGCGATCAACGGCCGGGAGCGGATCGACTCGGGCCGGATCACCTTCGACGGCCAGGCGCTGCCCCGGCGCGGCCGGCTGCTGGCCCGGGCGCGCGCGGGCATCGGCGTGGTGGCCCCGCCGTTCGATCTCACCGCCAACAGCACCGTGCTGGAGAACGTCGCCTTCGCCCGGCTGCGCTGGTGGCAGCCGGCCACCCCGGGCGCGAAGCGCCGGGCGCACGCACTGCTGGAGCAGTTCGAGGTCGCCCAGCACGAGGCCCGGTACCCCTGGGAGCTGTCGACGGAGGAGCAGCAGCGGGTGGCGACCGCGCGGGCGCTGGCCGGGGAGCCGAAGCTGCTGCTGTTCGACGAGCCGGTCCCGGTGCTCTCCCCCGAGCTGGCGCGGGAGCTCGCGGCAAAGGGCATGACCCTGCTGGCCGCCACCGACGAACTGGGCTTCGCCCGGTCCACGGCCGACCGCGTGGTCTTCATGGACGGCGGCCGGATCATCGAGCAGTCCTCCCCGGACGAGTTCTTCACCACTCCGCGCACCTCCCGGGCACAGGACTACCTGACCCGGACCCAACGGCGCTGACATGCACCTGAGGCGGCGCGCGTCCGGACGCGCCACGAACCGGCGTACACCCGTTGCTGCTTGACGTCGCACCAGCTGATCTGTTGCAGTGCTCGTTATGACTGGCGCAGCCCGTGGCGGAACCCGCACGTCCAAGGAGGGACGGCCGTGGATCCCGTGATCATCGCCGGCGCCGGTCCGGTCGGCCTGACCCTGGCCCTGGCACTCGCCCGGCACCAGGTTCCGAGCGTGGTCCTGGACGAGGGCAGCGGGGTGCACCCCGAGGGCGTGCGCTCCAGCGTGCTCCGCGCCGACACCATCGACCTGCTGGCCCGCGTCGGCTACCAGCGGGTCGCCGCCGACGGCTACAGCTGGCACGGCTGGCGCACGCTGCGCCGCAACCGCGAACTCGCACACCTGCCGCTCGACCCGGGCAAGGTGCTGCACCTCTCCCAGCACCGGCTGCAGCGCGGACTGCGGGACGCGGTCTCGGCCTCGCCGCTGGTGCAACTGGTCCACGACTCCGCCGTCGCCGAGCTGGAACAGGACCCGGACGGGGTCAACGTCCGTACCGAGCGAACCTGGTGGCGCGGCAGTCAGCTGGTCGGCTGCGACGGCCCGCGGTCGACGGTGCGCCGGCAGCTGAAGATCCGCTTCCCCGGGCACGCCGCCGCCGACCACTACGCGGTCGCCACCGTCCGGGCCGACCTGCCCTTTCCCGGCGAGGCCCGGCTGCACCGCGACCCGCCCCGGTCGGCGGGGAGCCGCGAGGCCACCGCCCGCCCGCTCCCGGACGGTGTCTGGCGGCTCGACTGGCGGCTGCCGGTCCGGCAGCCGCCGCTCACCCCGGACGCGCTGGTCGAACACCTGCGGGCGACCCTGTCCGGCTGGAACGACGGCGCGGTGCCGCCGTACGAGCTGATCGCCAGCACCGACTACCTGGTCCAGCAGCGGCTGGCCGCGCGCTTCCAGTCCGGACGGGTGTTCCTGGCCGGCGACGCCGCGCACCTGCTCGGCTCGCTGGGGATGCAGAACCTGGACGAGGGGCTGCGCGACGCCGACAACCTCGCCTGGAAGCTCGCCCTGGTCTGGCACAACTGCGCCCCCGAGCAACTGCTCACCAGCTACCAGCAGGAGCGGCGCGGTTCGGTCATCGCCCGGCTGCGCTCGGTCGACCAGGCCCGGCCGCTGCTGCAGCCCAGCACGCCGCTGCTGGAGGCCCGGCGCAGCGTGCTCTCCGGCTCGCTGCGCCGCAACGCGGCGCTGCTGTCGGACGGCAGCCTCGGCACCGGCCGGCTCGGCTCGGCCCCGGCCTATCCGGACGGCGGGCGGGCCGCGCTCAGCCCCTCGCTCTCGCCCACCAGCCCTGGCGTGCTGGTCACCGACGTGCCGGTGGTCGGCCTGGACGGCAGCCCCGACCGGCTCCGGGCCCGGCTGGGACGCGGGTTCCTGGTGGTCCTGGTCGCCCCCGGAACGGCGGTGTGGTCCAGCGAGTACTGGCTCGGCGCGGGCCTGATGCCGCAGCTCACCGAGGCCACCCAGAGCCTGCCGCTGCCGGCGGAGCTGCTGGTCACCGAGGCGTATCCGGGCGCGGCCCCGCACACGGTGCTGCTGATCCGCCCGGACGGGCACCTGGTCGCGGCGCTGCGCGGCTGCCACCCGGACGACCTGTGGACGCTGGCCGACCGCGCCCGGGGCAGCCACGCCGAGCTGCCCATGCCGCGCGGTGCCGCGCGGGGCTCGGCCCGGGCGTCGGCCCGGGCAGCCGCCGCCGGCCGGTCCCGCGGCCCCGCAGACCGGGTCGCCGCCGAGCGCGTCGCCGCCGACCGGGGCCGGGAATGACGGCCGGTCAGCGGCCGGGGCAGCCTTGACGATCATGCAACCCCATGCTTCACTGACGACCATGCGGCAGCAGTGCAGGTGGCATCGGCCACTCGGAGTTTCCGCGGAGGGCTCGAGCGTTGCCCCCCGGGACGTCGGAATGCTGTCCGCACCCGGGCTGACCAGCGTCTCGCTGGTACGTCGCACCCACCTGGACCTGGTCAGGTACGTGGGCGCGCTCTGTACAGCCGGCTAGCCGACTAGCCGACCGACAGCCACCTCTCGCAACAGTCACCGGCTCCGGCCGTCTCGCGGCACCGCCGCGCATCCCCTCCCGCGCCCCGGCGCACGTCCACGCGTGCGTCCGGCCGGGCACCGGTCCGCCGACACCTGCGGACCACCACCCCAGGGGGACCGCCCACAGCCCGGAGCACACCACGGACGCGGGCGGGCGCAGCGTCGCGTCGCCGCCCCCACCCACCGCTGTCCCACCGCTGTCCCACCGCTGTCCCACCTCGCCTGCCGGCAGGCTCCTTCGCCGGTTGCGCGCAGCCCCGGCTACCTCATGTACCTGCCCCTTCGACCCAGGGAAGGCACCCCTTGACCGAGACCGCCACCGGCCCGGACCTCCGCGCATCAGCGGACACCCCACCGTCCGCAGACGCTCCGCGACACCCGGAGACCGTGGTTCCCAGCCTCGCCGACCTGCTCGGCTTCGCCCACACCACAGCCAACGACCCGGAGGTCCTGGCCCGACTCGCCCTCCATCCGCAGGACCGCACCTGGATCCGGATCGACGGTCCGCACGGCACCGAGGCCTGGGTGATCGGCTGGCCGCCCGGCTCCGAGACCGGCTGGCACGACCACGGCGGCTCGGCCGGCGCCTTCGTGACGGCCAGCGGCGAGCTCAGCGAACTGTCCCTGGGCGTGCCGATCCCCACTGACGGCTGGCGCAGCCTGGAACTCGCGGAGGGGGTCGACCGGCAGCGCAGCCTCCCCGAGGGCAAGGGCCGGTCCTTCGGAGCACACCACGTCCACCAGGTGATCAACCCCTCGGCGGAGCAGCACGCGGTCTCGGTCCACTGCTACTACCCGCCGCTGCCCAAGCTCCGGCGCTACGCCCGCGACGGCGACACCCTGCGGCTGGCCCTGGTCGAGATCCCCGAGGAGTGGTGACCGTGACCGAACGCATCGGCATCGACGACCTGCTGGAACGCGAACGCACCCACCTGGACCGGCTGACGCCCGCGCAGGCCGCCGAGGCGTCGAGCACGGACGATGCGGTCCTGGTCGACATCCGCTATGCCGCGCTGCGCGACCGCGACGGCACGATACCGGGCGCGCTGGTCGTCGAGCGCAACGAGTTGGAGTGGCGGCTCGACCCGCTCGGCGACCACCGGCTCCCCGAGGCGACCGGACACGACCTGCGGGTGGTGGTCGTCTGCAACGAGGGCTACGCCTCCAGCCTGGCCGCCCGCTCGCTCCAGGCCCTGGGCCTGCACCGGGCCACCGACCTCATCGGCGGCTTCCAGGCCTGGTCCGCGGCAGGCCTCCCGGTCACCCCGCCACAGTGACCCGCTGAGGCAGCCCGGCACCCGCCCGATTCAAGTCGCGGCGGGTGTCGGCGTGTTGGCACTCGACGGGTACGGTCGAGCCATGAGCATCGCCGAACAACCCGGGCTCGGCCGGGTCGGGCCGTCGCTCAGCGGGCGAACTCCGTGGCGCGGCTCTCGCGGATGACGGTGATCCGGATCTGGCCGGGGTAGGTCAGTTCCTCCTCGACCTGCTTGGCCACGTCCCTGGCGATGATCTGCGCCTGGAGGTCGTCCACGGTCTCCGGGAGGACCATCACCCGGACCTCGCGGCCGGCCTGCATGGCGAAGACCTTGTGCACGCCCTCGTGGGCCTGGGCGATCGCCTCCAGCCGCTCCAGCCGCCGGGCGTACAGCTCCAGCGACTCGCGGCGGGCGCCCGGGCGGCCGCCGGAGCAGGCGTCCGCGGCCTGGGTCAGCACCGCCTCCAGTGTCCTCGGCGCCACCTCGTTGTGGTGCGCCTCGATCGCATGCACCACGTCCTCCGACTCGCCGTAGCGGCGGGCCAGTTCGGCGCCGATCAGCGCGTGGCTGCCCTCGACCTCGTGGGTCAGTGCCTTGCCTATGTCGTGCAGCAGGGTGCAGCGGCGCACCAGCGCCGGGTCGACCCGCAGCTCGGCCGCCATCATCCCGGCGATGTGCGCGGACTCCAGCAGGTGCCCGAGCACGTTCTGCCCGTACGAGGTGCGAAAGCGCAACCGCCCCAGCATCCGCACCAGTTCCGGGTGCATGTCGGTGATCCCGATGTCCGCCAGGGCGTCCTCGCCGGCTCGGGCGCAGACCCGCTCGACCTCGACCTGGCTGCGCTCGTACGCCTCCTCGATCCGCTGCGGATGGATCCGGCCGTCGGAGACCAGCGACTCCAGGGTCAGCCGACCGATCTCCCGGCGGACCGGGTCGAAGCAGGAGAGCAGCACCGACTCCGGCGTCTCGTCGACCACCAGGTTCACCCCGGTGACCGCCTCGAACGCGCGGATGTTGCGGCCCTCGCGGCCGATGATCCGGCCCTTCATCTCGTCACCGGGCAGGCGCACCACCGACACCACGGCGTCCGTGGTCTGCTCCACCGCGACCCGCTGCACCGCCGTGGCGACGATGTCCCGGGCCCGGCTCTCCGCCTCGGCGTGCGCCCGCGCCTCGATCTCCCGCGCGCTGCGCACCCCTTCGCGCTTGGCCTGCTCCTCGATCTCGTGCACCAGCTCCAGCCGTGCGGCCACCGCCGTCAGCCCGGCGATCCGCTCCAGTTCGAGCCGGCGCTCGGTCTCCGCGAGTACCCGGTCCGCGCGCAGTTCCTCACGCTGCCGCGCCAGCACGGCCTGTGCCTCGGCCGCCTCGACCGCCCGCTCGTGGAGTCGGCGCTGCTCGGCATCGAGCCTGGCCTCGCGCTCGGCGCTGCGCTGTTCGCGCCGCTCGTGCTCGCCCACCCGTTCCCGTGCGCCGCGCAGCAGCATCCACAGCATCAACACCGCGGCCAGGAGAACGGCCGCTCCTCCAGCCAGCACGATCTCCATCGGACGTCCTCCCCTGCTCCGTGTCGACGAAGCCGCGCGAAGATCGTTCACGCGGCGTCACGGAGGGATTGCGGGCATGCCGAAGGCACGCTCCGCCCATAGGAGAGCCGTCGTCGCCCGGATCGGTACCGACCGGCTCAGCCGCGCCCCACAGCGATCCCTCACTCCAGGTGAGACTAAGTCCAGGTTACGAAACGGTCAAGATAGCGACCCAATACGATCGACTTCTGACACTGGGCTCACGACTCGTCCCCGGTGTCGAGTTCCTCGTCGTCCAGAGCCTGCCGCACCACCCTCAGCGCCAAACCTTCGGGGTAACCGCGGCGGGCGAGCATCCCGGCCAGCCGCCGGATCCGGACCTGCCGGTCGAGGCCGGCCGTCGAGCGGAGCTTGCGCTCCACCAGGGCCCGCGCTGTGGCGGCCTCCTGCTCGGGGTCGAGCCGGGCGACCGCTTCGGCGGCCACCGCGTTGTCCACGCCCCGGGTGCGCAGCTCGTTCGCCAGCGCGCGCCGCGACAGTCCGCGGCCCCGGTGCCGGGACTCCACCCAGGACTCGGCGAAGGCGGCGTCGTCGATCAGCCCCACCTCCTCGTAGCGGGAGAGCACCTCCTCGATCACCTCCGCCGGGATCTCGCGCTTGCGCAGCGCCTCGGCGAGCTGGCCCCTGGTCTTCGCCGAGCCGGTGAGCAGCCGCAGGCAGATGTTCCGCGCCCGCACCGCCGGGTCGGTCTCCGGCTCCGGCCGCGCCGCCGCGCGGTCGGAGCCGCGCCGCTCCGCCGACTCCGACTTCGCGAACTCCGACTCCGCGAACTCCGGCTCCTCGGGCTCGTCCGCCGGGTCGGCGGGGAGGTCGGTGAACGACTCCCCGCCGATTCCGTTGGCGCACCAGTCGCGCGGACCCCAGGCGTCCTGCGTCACCGTCAGCCCTTGCTCGCCGCCGAGTCCGCAGCCACCGGCTCGGCCGCGGCGGCCGGAGCGGCGGGTGCGGCGGCAGCGGCGGCAGCCGCCTTCGCCTTGCTGGCCTTGGTGGTAACGGGCTTCATCACCGGGGTGATCTCCTTCACGGTGGGCTCGCCCTCCGCGTCGACGGTCGGCTTGCGCGGGCCGACGCCCAGCTTCTCCTTGATCTTGGACTCGATCTCGTCGGCCAGATCGGGGTTGTCCCGGAGGAAGTTACGGGCGTTCTCCTTGCCCTGCCCGAGCTGGTCGCCCTCGTACGTGTACCAGGCGCCGGCCTTGCGGACGAAGCCCTGCTCCACGCCCATGTCGATCAGGCCGCCCTCGCGGCTGATGCCCTGGCCGTAGATGATGTCGAACTCGGCCTGCTTGAAGGGGCTGGCGACCTTGTTCTTGACGACCTTGACCCGGGTGCGGTTGCCGACCGCCTCGGTGCCGTCCTTCAGGGTCTCGATCCGACGGATGTCCAGCCGCACCGAGGCGTAGAACTTCAGCGCCCGGCCACCGGTGGTGGTCTCCGGCGAGCCGAACATCACACCCACCTTCTCGCGCAGCTGGTTGATGAAGATGGCGGTGGTCTTGGACTGGCTGAGGGCACCGGTGATCTTGCGCAGCGCCTGGCTCATCAGTCGGGCCTGGAGGCCGACGTGGGAGTCGCCCATCTCGCCCTCGATCTCGGCGCGCGGAACCAGCGCGGCCACCGAGTCGATCACGATCAGGTCGACCGCGCCGGAGCGGATCAGCATGTCGGTGATCTCCAGGGCCTGCTCGCCGGTGTCCGGCTGGGAGACCAGCAGGGCATCGGTGTCCACGCCGAGCTTCTTGGCGTAGTCGGGGTCGAGCGCGTGCTCGGCGTCGATGAAGGCGACGATGCCGCCGGCCTTCTGCGCGTTGGCGACCGCGTGCAGGGTGAGGGTCGTCTTTCCGCTGCTCTCCGGGCCGTAGACCTCGACCACGCGGCCACGCGGGAGCCCGCCGACGCCGAGCGCGATGTCGAGGGCGATCGATCCGGTCGGGATGACCTCGATCGGGGCCCGGCTCTCGTCGCCGAGGCGCATCACCGAACCCTTGCCGAACTGCCGTTCAATCTGGGCGAGCGCGGTCTCGAGAGCCCGCTCGCGGTCGTTCGCTGCCATTGATTCCACCCTGGGGGTCTGTGCTGAGCGCTTCATCACCAGAGACGCTAGCGCGCACCACTGACAATCCGCCCCTACCGGGTCCGCGCCTGTGGACAACTCGCCGCGTCCCACTATAGGGAACATTAGTTCGAATCAAGCCGAAGGCCGGTTCGCTCTGGGTCCGCCCCTCCGAACTACTGCCGCGACGCGGGCACGCGACTACTGCCGTGACGCGGGCACGCCCATCGCGGTGCACACGGCCCGCCACACGTCCTTGGCCTCCCAGCCCGCGTCCAGGGCCTGCCACACGGTGCGCCCGCCGAGCTCGGTCATCACGTGGTCCCGGGCGAAGCTGTCCGCGTAGGCCGGGCCGAAGTGGTCGTTCATCCTGGCCCAGAACTCCGTCAGGCGCATCTGTCAGCTCTCTTCCCGCGCGATCGACCTTCATCGCACCCTACCCGGCACGGCGGACAGGGCCCTCAGACCAGTCGGACCAACGCGGTCACCACCACCGCGACCAGCACCACGACCAGGAACGGCGCGCGCCGCCAGAGCGCGAAGCCGGCGGCGGCCAGCCCGAGCGCCCTGGCGTCCAGGGTCAGCCCGTGGGTGCCTTGGCCGAAGGTCTGCAGCGCGGTCAGCGCCGCCAGCAGCGCGATCGGCGCCAGCGCCGCGAAGCGGCGGACGGCGGGGCGGTCCAGCAGCCCGGCCGGGACGGACAGCCCGAGCAGCTTGCAGAGGTAGCAGCCGACGGCGGTGGCCAGCACCGCGATCCAGACGCTCATGGCCGCTCCACCTCGTCCTTCGCCCCGGGCCGGCCCGACCGGGCCCGCTCCAGCAACACGACCAGCGGCACCGCCGCCAGCGCCAGCAGCACCGGCAGTCCCGCCGGGAGCACCGGCACCGCCGCGAGCGCCAGCACCACGCCGACCAGCGCGACCAGACGTTCGGTCCCGCCCTCGCGCAGCCTGGGGCCGAGCAGGGCCAGGAACACGGCCGGTCCGGCGGCGTCCAGGCCGTAGCGCGCCGGGTTGCCCAGGGCGCCCGCGCCGAGCGCCCCGGCCAGCGTCGCCAGGTTCCACACCAGGTAGAGGCAGATGCCGGTGGTCGCGAAGCCGATCCGGGCGGAGCGCCGGTCGGGCTGGACCAGGGTGACCGCGGCGGTCTCGTCGATCACCGTCTGGGCCGCCAGCGGCCGCAGCAGCCGCGGCAGCTCCAGCCGGGGCCCGAGCCGCAGCCCGTAGAAGGCGTTGCGGATGCCGAGGAACAGCGCCCCGGCGACCGCAGCCGGGACGGCGGCGCCCGCCGCCAGCGCGCCGACCAGCGCAAACTGCGAGGCGCCGGTGAACACCAGCAGGCTGAGGGCGCAGGTCTGCAGGACCGTCAGATGCGCGGTGGCCCCGGCGACGCCGAAGGCGGTCCCGGAGACGCCGACGGTCAGGCCGACCGTGAGCGAGTCGCGGACGACCGCCCGGTCGGAGCGCCGGGGCGCGGCTCCGGTCATGGCAGAGCCGGTCCCGTCGGAACCGGTGTCGGCAGAACCGGTGTCGGGAGAACCGATGCCCAGGGATGGGCCGGATTGGTGGAGTGCCGTCATCCCGCCATGGTGGCGGCGGCCGGGGTCCGCTTTCTTGTACGTTCCTGCGGGCGGTCCGGCCCCGCCTCCCGTCGGCTCAGAGGTCCGCGCGGGCCGCGAGGGCGTCGCGCGCGGCCGGGGCGTTGGCCCGGCGGTAGGCGCCGGGCGGGACGCCCATGATCCGCCGGAAGTGCCGGCCGAGGTGCGCCTGGTCGACGAAGCCGACCCGGACGGCGGCCTCGGCGGGCGGGGTCCCGGCGTCCAGCAGCAGCCGGGCGGTGCCGACCCGGCGCTGGGTCAGCCAGGCGTGCGGCGGCAGCCCGTAGACCGTGCGGAAAGCGCGGAGCAGCGGGAACGGCCGGGCGCCGACGGCCTCCGCGAGCCCCTCCAGGGTCGGCGGGGCGGTGAGGTCCGCAGCGAGCAGGTCCCGGGCCAGTCGGGCGGCCTGCCGGGCGGCGGCGGCCGGCGGGCTGTCGGGGACGCGGGCGGCGGTGTGCCGGCGCAGGGTGTGGGGCGAGGAGTTCGCGCAGCAGGGTGCTCGCGGCGAGCACCTGGTTCTGCTCGGCCGCCAGGTGGACCTGGGCGACGAGGCGGGTGAGCCGGTCGTCGACGGCGACGGCGGTGCGGAAGCCGGGGGTGCCGAGCGGCGTGCCGAGCTCGTCGGCGACCGTCCGGACGCTGGCCGCGCTCGGGTAGAGGACCTGATAGGTCCAGCCGTCGGGGACGCCGGCCTGGCCGGTGTGCAGGGTGTCGGGGTCGACCAGCCCGAGGCTGCCCGCGCCCGCGCGTTCGATCGTGCCCCGGTAGTGGAAGGCCTCGACGCCGCTGGTGATCGCCGCGATCACATAGCTGTCGTGGGTGTGCCGACCGAAGGTGTGCCGAACGTAGCGGGCGTCCAGCAGGTCGACCGCGGGCAGGGCCGGATGGGTCCAGTAGTGCGCGTGCTCCTCGCTCATGGCGTGCCTCCCGTCCCCCATCGTCGCACCGGTCCGGCGGAGCGCGGAGTGACGACCGCTCAGTTCTCCTCCGGCCGCAGTGCGCGCAGGGTCAGCGCGGTGAGGGCGACCGCGAAGCCCCGGGGTGTAGTGACGTCGGTGCCGGTCAGCTCGCCGATCCGGGCGAGCCGGTTGTCGACGGTGTTGGGGTGCAGCCCGAGCAGCGCGGCCGTGCCGCGCCGGTCCTGCTGCTGGGCCAGGTAGACCCGCAGGGTGTCGAGCAGCTCCGGACGGTCCCGGATCGGGTCGAACAGCGCGGCCAGCGCGCCGCTGCTCTCGTCCGCGCGCGACAGGTGGTACTCCAGCAGCACGTCGTCGAGCCGGTGGACGCCCGGGGCGCGGCCGAGCGCCCGGGCGATCCGCAGCACCTCGGCGGCCGTGCGGGCGGCCCCGGCGATACCGGCGGCCTCCTCCGCGACGGCGACCGCGACCGACACCTCCGCGCCGCAGGCCCGCCGCAGCCGCCGGTCCAGGTCCGGGGGCACCTCGATCGACCGGCCTGTGCCGTCCCGGGAGACCAGGGCGTGGCCGCCCCCGGCCTCCACCAGGGTCAGCACCTCGCCGCCGAAGCAGCGGTCCAGCACCGTCTGCACCCGCCGGGTCCGCCGCCGCCCCGCCGTCACCAACGGCTCGGCCGTCGGGTCGGCCGACCGCTCCCCCGGCGGGAGGTCGACGCGCAGCGCGAGCACCAGCGCCCCGTACCGCAGTCCCGCCTCCTCCAGCCGGGCCGACGGCACCGGGAAGCCGGACAGCACGGCCCGGACGAGCGCCCGCCGGCTCTCCCGGCGCTCGGCGGCGAGGGCCGCCTGCTCGTCCAGGTAGGTCTCGGCGACGGCGCCGATCAGGCTCTGCTGGCCGCCGATCAGCAGGTCGGCGAGTTCGAGCAGGGCGGACTCGTCCCCCGGGAGCGCGGCCTCGTTCAACACCTGCCAGAGCACGTGCTGGGCCAGCAGGTGGGTGCGCAGCAGCAGGTGCAGCGGCAGTCCCTCCTCGGCCCGCTGGGCGGCGCGCTCGCGGAAGTAGCGGATCTCGGGCCGGCCGGCCAGGCGTCCCTCGCGCGCCGCCCCGAGGAACAGCCGCAGGCCGTAGCGGACGGTGGCGGCGATCTCGACGTCCTTCATGTCGTCGGGAAGGTCGCGGTAGCCGGGGATCGTCTCGAAGTCGCCTCGGCTCATCCGGCGCGCGAGCTCGTTGACCCGGGGCTCGCAACGGGCGGCGAGGGCCCGCGCCGCCGGGGAGAGCTGCGGCCGCGGGAGGTCCGGCCGGGTCGGTGGGGAGGACAGGGCTGCTCCTGGCGGCGGTTCGATCCGGGCCTCGATTGTGACAGGTCACAGTCGGCGCCGGCGGTGGCTGTGACCCGGACCGCTGTTCGCGGCGCACGTCCCGGACACAGACTCCTCCCACCCGCGCCGTTCCGGTTCCCCATGAGGAGTTCACGCGATGTCGAAGCACAGCCCCGCCGACTATCTCGCCTATGTCGACCAGGTGTGGTCCGGCCAGGCCACCCTGGGCCCGCAGGTCTTCGGCGACTTCGCGGACCTCGGCCTGGTGGAGCTCGGCCCGCGCACCGCCTTCTTCCCCCGGTTCGCCAACGTCGCCGCGTTCGACACCGGCGAGGGGCTGGTGCTGGTGGACACCGGCGAGTTCCGCACGGCCGAGGAGCTGGTCGGCGCGGTACGCGCCTGGCGTCCCGACTCCGACGTCAGGCAGGTCGTCTACACCCACGGCCATGTCGACCACGTCTTCGGCGCCTTCCACCTGGACGCGGACGCGGCGGCCCGGGGTGCCGAACGCCCCGAGGTACTCGCGCACGAGGCGGTGGCCGCCCGCTTCGACCGCTACACCGAGACCGCCGGCTACAACGCCTGGATCAACCGCCGGCAGTTCCAGGCGCCCGACATCGAGTGGCCGACGCGCTACCGCTACCCCGACACCACTTACCGGACCCGGCACTCGCTGCGCAGCGGCGGGCTGGACTTCGAGCTCGTCCACGCGAAGGGCGAGACCGACGACGCGACCTATGTCTGGGTGCCGGAGCTGCGCGCCCTGTGCACCGGCGACCTGTTCATCTGGAACGCGCCCAACGCCGGCAACCCGCAGAAGGTGCAGCGCTTCCCGGTGGAGTGGGCCCGGGCGCTGCGCGAGATGCAGGCGCTGGGCGCCGAACTGCTGCTGCCCGGCCACGGCGTGCCGATCGTCGGCGCCGAGCGGGTCGCCTCGGCCCTGGGCGACACGGCGGAGCTGCTGGAGTCGCTGTGCTCGCAGACCCTGGCGCTGATGAACGCCGGGGCACGGCTGGACGAGGTGCTGCAGCAGGTGGTCGTCCCGGCCGAGCTGCTGGAGCGCCCCTTCCTGCACCCGGCCTACGACGAGCCCGAGTTCGTCATCCGCAATGTCTGGCGGCTGTACGGCGGCTGGTACGACCAGAACCCGGCCCATCTGAAGCCGGCCGCCGAGGCCGCGCTGGCGGCCGAGTTCGCCCGGGCGGCGGGCGGTGCGCAGGCCCTCGCCGACCGGGCGCTGGCGCTGCTGGCCGAGGGCGAGCTGCGGCTGGCCTGCCATCTGGCGGAGACCGCGGCCCTGGCCGCGCCGGAGGACCGGGCGATCGCCGGGACCCGCACCGAGGTCTACGCCCGCCGCGCCGAGCAGGAGAGCTCCACCATGGCCCGGGGCGTCTTCGGCTGGGCCGCCGCCGAGTCCCGGGTGCAGGCGTCCGGACGCACCATCCACGAGGCCCTCGCGCTGACCGGTGACGGCCGCCGGGCTGCGAGCGGAGTGATCGCCGTCGGCCACCTGGCCGGCGACGACGCCGATGGCGCCACGGGCGCCGGCGCGGACGGCCGTTGAGGCCGGCGGCTCAGCCGGCGTCCGGGCCGGTCTCGGCCCCGGCCAGGGCGCTGGCGTGCAGGTCGCTGCGGCGGATCAGCAGGAAGCCGATGACGGCGGCGACCGCCGCGATCCCGCTGCCGACCAGCAGCACCTGGTCCAGTCCGTGCACGAAGGCGGCCTTCGCGGCCTCGGCGACCGGCCGGGCGAGGTTCGCCGGCAGCGTCCTGACCAGGTCGGCCCCGCCGCCGGAGGCGACGGCCCGGCCGGCCGTGCCGGCCTGCGGGCCGAGCGCGTGCCCGGCGGCCGAGGCGGAGAAGAGGCTGGTGACCCGGGACTGGAAGAGCGCGCCCAGGCCGGCGACCCCGATCGCGACACCGACCTGCTGGAAGGTCTCGCCCATTCCGGCGGCCATGCCCGCCCGCCCGGGCTCGACGACGGCGATGGAGAGCGAGGCGCGGGGCGGGTTGAACATGCCCATCCCCAGCCCGGTGGCGATCATGCTGGGCAGCAGCGCGGTCCAGGAGCTGTCGACCGTGACCAGCGAGACCAGGGCCAGGCCGACCGCGATCAGCGTCAGCGAGACCCCCACCAGCACCCGGGGCGGGACGGCCACGGTGAGGCTGCCGGTGACGGCGGCGGCCACGAACAGGGTGAGCGTCATCGGCAGGAAGCGCAGGCCCGCCTCCAGCGGCGAGGCCCCGAGGACGTTCTGCATGTATGAGACCTGGAGGAAGATCGCCGACATCCCGGCGGCGTTGGAGAGCAGCGTGGCTGCGGAGATCCCGTTGAAGGTGCGGATCCGGAACAGGCTCAGGTCGAGCATGGCGTCCGCGCCGGCCCGGCGCTCGATCGCGACGAACGCGGCGAGCAGCGCGGCCCCGGCGGCGAACAGGACGATGATCTGGGCGCTGGTCCAGCCCTCGTTCTCGCCGCGCAGGAAGCCGAGCACGATCAGCACCAGCGCGGTGGAGAAGGTGACCAGCCCGGCCCGGTCCACCCGGTGGGCGCCGGGTTCGACCGACTCGCGCAGCCGCAGCGCGCCGAGGACCATGGCGGCGATCCCGATCGGGACGTTGACCAGGAAGATCCAGCGCCAGCTGAGGCCCTGGGTCAGTGCGCCGCCGATCAGCGGTCCGAAGGCGATGGCGAGGCCGCTGACGCCGCCGAAGACGCCGAAGGCCATGGCCCGGTCCTTGCCCCGGAACTCCTGGCCCAGCAGCGCCGGGCCGACCGCGAAGAGCACGGCCGCGCCGAGGCCCTGGGCGCCCCGGGCGAGGTTGAGCGCGAGGATGCCGGGGGCGAGCCCGGCGGCGAGCGAGGAGACGGTGAAGATCGCGAAGCCGGCGCCGAAGACCCGCTTGCGGCCCAGCCGGTCGGCCAACGAGCCGCCGGTCAGCAGGAAGGCGGCCAGGGTGAGCGCATAGGCGTCGAGCACCCACTGGAGGTCGGAGAAGTCGGCGTGCAGGGCGGTCCGGAGGTCCGGCAGCGCCACGTTCACGACGGTGAGGTCGAGCATCAGCATGAACGTGGCGATCGAGACGATCGCCAGGGTCCACCAGCGGTTGCCGCCGGGTGCGGCGGTCACGGCGGGCGGGTCGGACTGGGTGATGGTGACGGCGGCAGACATGGCTGTCCCCTTCAGGGGTGCGTCGGCAGGGTGCAGGCTGCAGGCTGTGTAGGCTGCAAGAAGAAAAATGCGAGTCATTGCTCGCCTTTGCTGCTCCGACAATACGAGTGATTGCTCGTATTAGTCAACGCACCTAGACTTGCCCCAGCCGGATTCGGAGCAGACCGACGGATCCGGAGCAGACCGACGGGACGGGCGGAGGCAGGCGTGGCAGAGCTGACCAACGAGACGGCAGCCGGCCCCCGGAAGCGGCAGGCCCGGGGCGAGCGCCGGATCGCCGAGCTGCTGGCCGCCGCCGGGCTGGTCTTCGCGGAGTCCGGTTACTCGGCCACGACCACCAATGCCATCGCCGCCCGCGCCGGCGTCTCCCCGGGCACGCTCTACCAGTACTTCCCCAACAAGGACGCCATCGCCGACGCGGTGGCCGTCCAGTACACCGAGGAGCTGGGCGAGCTGATCACCCGGGTACTCCAGGCGGCGGCGCCCGACGAGACCCTGGCCGAGCAACTCGACCGGATCATGGGCCCGTTGGTGGAGTACCACATCGAACACCCGGCCTGCGTCGTGCTGTTCGTCGGCCCGGACACACCCCAGCGGCTGACCGACCTCCACCAGCCGCTGCAGGACGCGATGCTGGCCCGGATCGCGGCCCTGCTCGGGGCCCACGCCCCGGATGCCGCACCGGAGCAGGTGCGCCGCTCGGCCGAGGTGGCCGTCCATATGTTCAAGGGCCTGCTGCCGCTGGTGCTGACCGCCGCGCCGGAGGACCGGCCGCGCTACGTCGACGAGATGAAGCTGACCTTTCTCGGCTACTTCTCACTGCTGGCCGACCGCTCCGGCTGACCACCGGTCACTGCCGGTGCCGGTCTCACCGGTTGGGCGTCTCCGCCAGCCCGTAGCCGTAGTACGCACCGCCCAGGCAGTCCGGGCCGGTGAGCCGTCCGGAGGGGCAGTCGATCCGCAGCGCCGCGGCCTCCAGCCGACGGGCCAGCTCGGCGCTGCCGACACCGGGGTGCAGCGCGGCCTCGACCGCCGCCGCGCCGCTGACCTGCGCCGCCGCCATCGAGGTGCCGGCCAGCGCGGCATAGCCGCCGCCCGGCCAGTCGGAGACCACCGCCTGCCCGGCGCCGCCGTCCGGGTCGCCCCCGGGGGCGGCCAACTGCACCTGCCCGGCACCCCAGTTGGAGTATCCGGCCAAGTTGCCGTCGCGGCCCACGGCGGTCACATCGAGCACCCCCGGCAGGCCGCCGGGCAGCCGGAGGCACTCGGCGCCGAGACGGCGGACGGTCGGCCGGACGCCGTCCGGGCGGTCGTTGGGGCTGCGCTCGTCGGTCCGGGCGGCGCCCAGGTTCTGCGCGTCGTTCCCGGCCGAGGCGACCACGACCGCGCCCTTGCCCTGGGCGTAGCGCACGGCCCGGCCGACAGCGGCGATGATCGCGGCCTGGTCCGGGTCCTCCGGGCAGTTGTACTTCCACGGGTCGGCGAAGTAACTGTCGTTCACCACCCGGGCCCCGTGGTCGGCGGCCCAGAGGAAGCCGCAGACCAGGTTCTCCGCGTAGTACTGCCCGACCGGGCCGAGCAGCCGCACGGCGGCGATCCGCGCCCCCGGGGCCACCCCGACCACGCCGTCGCCCGGACGGTGGGCGGCGATGATCCCGCTGACATGGGTGCCGTGGCCGCTCTCGCCGACCTCGGGGTCGGGCCGCCAGGCGCCGTGGCTGCTGTTGGGCGTGCCGGTCGCGCAGGAGGCCGAGCGGCTCGGATCGACGGCGGCGCGCAGGTCCGGATGGGTGTCGTCGACCCCGGAGTCCAGCACCGCGACGACGGTGCCGCGCAGCGCGGCCCGGACCCGGGCGGGCAGCCCGGCCACCGTGGTCCGGCCCATCATCCGCAGGTTCCACTGCGGTCGGCCGTGCGGATCGGGCGCGGCCGGAACGCCGTCCCGGGGCGCGGCGTCGCCGGAGCGGGCACCGGCCCGCCCGGTCGACCGGAGCGTGCCCGCACCGGGCGCCCGGACCCGGCCCGCCGCACCGCTCTGCGGGCCGGGGACCGGGACGGTGCGGCTGGCGCCCGCGGCGAGGATGCCCGGCTCCCCCCGCACCACCTGGGCGAAGCCGCCGCGCGGGCCGTACGCCAGCACGGTGCCGATCTGCGGGTACGCCTCCACCAACTGGCCACCGCCCGCCCGCACCGCCGCCTCGGCGGCGGTGATCCCGCCGGGCCCGTCCTGGCGGGCCACCACCAGGTAGGCGAAGGACTGCCCGGTGGTACTACCGACTCCCGGCACGGCGCCGCTGAGCAGCAGGGCCACCAGGGTCAGGACCACCGAGCAGCGGGCGAGCGGGAAGACGTGACCTGGCTGACTCGGCCGCACACACGCCTCCGCTGCTCGTGGACATCGCTGCTGGTGAAGACCGGCAACCCCGGGCCGGGCTATTCATACGATATGAGCGGATATCAGATCGCGCTCGCTCTCGACGGTCTGCTCGAACGCGGCGGTCCGCTCGGACGCGGGCTGTCAGTGGCGCGGTGCACCATGGGGGCATGGCCGGACCCAAGCCCTCCCAGCCCGGCGAGCCCGTCGCCGCACCGGCGCGCGACCCGCTCGCCGGCTTCGCCGCGCCCACCCGCGCCTGGTTCACCGCGGCCTTCCACGCGCCCACCGCCGCCCAGGCCGGCGCCTGGCAGGCCATCGACGAGGGCTCGGACGTGCTGGTGGTCGCGCCGACCGGCTCCGGCAAGACCCTGGCGGCCTTCCTCGCCGCGCTCGACCGGCTCTCCAGCACTCCCCCGCCGGCCCAGGCGCTGCGGCGCTGCCGGGTGCTCTACGTCTCCCCGCTCAAGGCCCTCGCCGTGGACGTCCAGCGCAACCTGCGCGCCCCGCTGGCCGGGCTGCGCCAGGCCGCCGTCCGGCTCGGGCTGCCGGAACCCGAGATCGAGGTCGGCATCCGCTCGGGTGACACCCCGCCCGCCGAGCGGCGGCGTTTCGCCACCCACCCGCCGGACATCCTGATCACCACCCCCGAGTCGCTGTTCCTGCTGCTCACCTCGGCCGCGCGGGAGGCGCTGCGCGGGGTGGAGACGGTGATCGTGGACGAGGTCCACGCCGTCGCCGGGACCAAGCGCGGCGCACACCTGGCGCTGTCCCTGGAACGGCTGGACGAGCTACTGCCCGCCCCGGCCCAGCGGATCGGCCTGTCCGCGACGGTGCGCCCGGTCGAGGGCGTGGCCGGCTGGCTGCGCGACAGCAGCCTGCGCCCGCAGCGCCGGACGGTGATCGTCCAGCCGCCCTCGGAGAAGCGCTTCGACCTCTCGGTGGTGGTCCCGGTCGAGGATCTCGGTGAGTTGTCGGAAGGTGCGGCGCGAAGCGCCTCCGACAAGGGTGGTGGCGGGCGACGGGAGGGCCGCCCGGACGCCGAGCAGCCGGAGCGCTCGGCGTCGATCTGGCCGCATGTGGAGGAGCGGATCACCGACCTGATCGAGGCCCACCGCTCCACCATCGTCTTCGCCAACTCCCGGCGGCTGGCCGAACGGCTCTGCGGGCGGCTGAACGAGATCGCCCACGAGCGCGCCACCGGCGAGGCCCTGCCGCGCACCGGCGCACCCGCCGAACTGATGGCGCAGGCCGGGGTCGGCCGGGCCGCACCGCCGGTGCTGGCCCGCGCGCACCACGGCTCGGTCTCCAAGGAGCAGCGCGCCGACGTCGAGGAGCAGCTGAAGTCCGGGCTGCTGCCGGCCGTCGTCGCCACCTCCAGCCTGGAGCTGGGCATCGACATGGGCGCGGTCGACCTGGTGGTCCAGGTCGAGTCGCCGCCCTCGGTCGCCTCCGGACTCCAGCGGGTCGGCCGGGCCGGGCACCAGGTCGGTGCGGTGTCGACCGGCGTGGTCTTCCCCAAGTACCGGGGCGACCTGGTCCAGTCGGCGGTGGTCACCG
The DNA here is from genome assembly GCA_963743515.1 of uncultured Actinomycetota bacterium. Taxonomy (GTDB): domain Bacteria; phylum Actinomycetota; class Actinomycetes; order Streptomycetales; family Streptomycetaceae; genus Streptacidiphilus. The sequence goes on along the minus strand of CAVUQN010000008.1, from coordinate 25,250 downwards.
AGCGGATGCGCAGCGGCGCCATCGAGTCGCTCCGGGTCCCGCGCAACCCGCTGGACGTGCTGGCCCAGCAGATCGTCGCGATGACCGCGATGGACACCTGGGACGTGGACGAGTTGCTGGCGCTGGTCCGCCGGGCGGCGCCGTTCGCCGCGCTGCCGCAGTCCGCCTTCGACTCGGTGCTGGACATGCTGGCCGGCCGCTACCCGCTCGGACGCCTTCGCCGAGCTGCGCCCCCGGGTGGTCTGGGACCGGATCGCCGGCACCGTCAGCGGCCGCCCGGGCGCGCAGCGGCTGGCGGTCACCTCCGGCGGCACCATCCCCGACCGGGGGCTGTTCGCGGTCTTCCTGGCCGGGCACGACCCCAAGAAGGGTGGGCGGGCGGGTCGGCGAGCTGGACGAGGAGATGGTCTACGAGTCCCGGGTCGGCGACGTCTTCACCCTGGGCACCTCCTCCTGGCGGATCGAGGACATCACCCACGACAAGGTGCTGGTCTCGCCCGCCCCCGGGGTGCCCGGCAAGCTGCCCTTCTGGCACGGCGACTCGCTCGGCCGCCCGCTGGAGCTGGGCCGGGCCGCTCGGCGCCTTCCTGCGCGAGCTGGGCGGGCTGACGCCGGAGGACGCGACCGGGTGGCTGCGCGCGGCCGGCCTGGACGACTGGGCCGCCGGGAACCTGCTCGCCTACCTGGCCGAGCAGCGCGACCGCCACCGGCCACCTGCCGGACGACCGGACCATCGTGGTCGAGCGGTTCCGGGACGAGCTCGGCGACTGGCGGATCGTGGTCCACTCTCCCTTCGGCGCGCAGGTGCACGCGCCCTGGGCGCTGGCGCTGGGCGCCCGGCTGGCCGAGCGGCACGGTATGGACGCCCAGGTGATGCACGCCGACGACGGCATCGTGCTGCGGCTCCCGGACGCCGACCTGATGGACTTCCCGGACTTCGCCGACCCGGCGTCAGCGGCCGCCCCCGCCCCGGCCGGCGCCCCCGACGAGGCGCCGATCGGCGCGGACGCCACCGTCTTCGACCCCGACCGCGATCGAACAGCTCGTCACCGACCAGGTCGGCGGCTCCGCGCTGTTCGCCTCACGCTTCCGCGAGTGCGCCGCCCGCGCCCTGCTGCTGCCCCGGCGCAGCCCCGGACGCCGCACCCCGCTGTGGCAGCAGCGCCAGCGCTCCGCCCAACTGCTGCAGGTGGCCTCCGAATTCGGCTCCTTCCCGATCGTCCTGGAGGCGGTCCGCGAGTGCCTCCAGGACGTCTTCGACGTCCCCGGGCTGGTCGAGCTGATGGGCGACATCGAGTCCCGGCGGGTCCGGCTGGTCGAGGTGACCACCCCCGAGCCCTCGCCGTTCGCCCGCTCGCTGCTCTTCGGCTACGTCGCCCAGTTCCTCTACGAGGGCGACTCGCCGCTGGCCGAGCGCCGCGCCTCGGCGCTCGCCCTCGACTCCCGCGCTGCTCGCCGAGCTGCTCGGCCAGGCCGAGCTGCGCGAGCTGCTCGACGCCGAGGTCCTGGCCGAGCTCGAGGCCGAGCTCCAGCGGCTGACCCCGGAGCGCCGCGCTCAGCGACGCCGAGGGCGTGGCCGACCTGCTGCGGCTGCTCGGCCCGCTCTCCGCCGAGGAGCTGGCGGAACGCGGCTGCGCGCCGGACTGGCCGGAGCAGCTCCGGGCCGCCCGCCGGGTGATCGAGGTCCGGATCGCCGGCGAGCGAGCGCTGGGCGCCGGTCGAGGACGCCGGCAGGCTCCGCGACGCGCTGGGCACCCCCCTGCCGGTGGGCGTGCCCGAAGCCTTCACCGAGCCGGTGAAGCGACCCCCTGGGTGACCTGCTGGCCCGGCACGCCCGCACCCACGGCCCGTTCACCGCCGCCGACGCCGCCGCCAGGTTCGGCCTGGGCCCGGCCGTGGTCCAGGCCGGGCTGCAGCGGCTGGCGGTGACCGGCCGGCTGGTCCAGGGCGAGTTCCGGCCCGGCGGCAGCGGCTCCGAGTGGTGCGACAGCGAGGTGCTGCGGCGGCTGCGGCGGCGCTCGCTGGCGGCGCTGCGGCACGAGGTCGAGCCGGTGCCGCCGCGCGCCCTGGCCGCCTTCCTGCCGCAGTGGCAGCACCTCGGCAGCCACCGGCTGCGCGGGACCGACGGCCTGCTGCGGGTGGTCGAGCAGCTGCAGGGGACGCTGGTGCCGGCCTCCGCGCTGGAGCGGATGGTGCTGCCGTCCCGGGTCTCGGACTACAGTCCGGCGATGCTGGACGAGCTGACCGCCTCGGGCGAGGTGCTCTGGTCCGGCGCGGGGGCGCTGCCCGGCAAGGACGGCTGGGTCTCGCTCTGCCCGGCGGACACCGCGCCGCTGCTGCGGGCCGCCCCGCTGCCGCTGGAGCCCTCCCCGCTGCACCGGGCGGTGCTGGCGGCGCTGGCGCCCGGCTACGGGCTGTTCTTCCGGCAGCTGGCCGAGCAGGTGCAGCGGCAGCTGCCGGAGGCCGCCCCGGCCGAGCTGGCGACCGCGCTCTGGGACCTCACCTGGTCCGGACTGCTGACCAACGACACCCTCGGCCCGCTGCGGGCGTACCTCGGCTCGGGGCGCACAGCTGGCTCCACCGCGCACCGCGCGCCCAGGTCCACGCCCCGCGCGCGCTACGGCGTCGCGCGCCCGGCGTCCCGCCCGGCGGGACGCGCCGCCGCACTGCCGACCACCGCCGGACGCTGGTCGTTGCTGCCCGCGCCGCTCACGGACGCCACCCAGCGCGGCCACGCGCTGGCGCAGACGCTGCTGGACCGGCACGGGGTGGTCACCCGGGGGGCGGTCCAGGCGGAGCGGGCCCCCGGCGGCTTCGCCGGCGTCTACCGGGTGCTGACCGCCTTCGAGGAGAACGGCCGCACCCGGCGCGGCTATGTGGTCGAGGGGCTGGGCGCGGCCCAGTTCGCCACCGACGGCGCCATCGACCGGCTGCGCGCCGTCAGCGGCTCGCTGGCCAACGCGGCCGAGCGGGGCGAGGAGCCGGCCGGTGGACCGGGCGCCGACCAGGTGCTGGCGGCGACCGACCCGGCCAACGCCTACGGTGCGGCCCTGCCCTGGCCGGAGCCGCCGGTGCTGGCCTCCTCCGGGCACAAGCCGGGTCGGAAGGCGGGCTCGCTGGTGGTACTGCTGGACGGCGCGCTCAGCTGCTACCTGGAGCGCGGCGGAAAGTCGCTACTGGCCTGGACCGACGACCAGGCCGCGCTGCGCCGGGCGGCGTCCGCGCTGGTCCGGGCGCTGCACGAGGGCACACTGCCCGACCTCACGGTGGAGCGGATCAACGGCGAGTCCGCGCTCACCTCAGCGCTCAGCGTCGCCTTCGAGGACAGCGGGTTCCACCCCACCCCCCGGGGGCTGCGACTGCGCAACTGAAGTCCGCGCAGCCGAAGTCCGCGCCGCGGAAGGGCGTGAGCGCAGGACCGGCCGTCGGCTGCTGTGGATCGGCATCAGGCTGAGGGTCCAGCCACCGGCGAACATCAGCCCCACCCCGCCGCCGGGGCCGGACGCCCCGGCCAGCAGCACCCACCACAGTCCGGCGCTGCACAGCAGCGCCAGCGACCAGGCGAGCGGTCCGCGACGGGGGAAGTGACGTGGGAGGGACAGCGGGAAGGACTGCGGTATCGACGGCCTGACCATGACGCAACCACCTCGCGATCCCGGCCGACGGCAGCCGTCCGGAGCGGGGACAGAAGTTTCATCGTAGGCATACCTGGCCGTATTGGACAGGCGTGGGCGCAGACGGGGGAACAGCCGGGCACGGCGGACACGGGGTCCGCCGTGCCCGACAGGGGCTTCAGGCCGCGACGACGTCCATCGCACTGGCCTTGGGCAGCAGCGAGGGCATCCGGTCGCCCGGGCCCGAGGGCACGGTCACCGGCTCGACCAGGATCGGGCGTACCGGCTCGCCGGCCGCCAGCTCGGCGAGCGACAGCTCGTCGCTGACCTCGCGCATCACTTCGGACATCCGGACGTCGAGGGCGTCGCAGATCGCGGAGAGCAACTCGGAGGATGCCTCCTTCTGCCCGCGCTCGACCTCGGACAGGTAGCCCAGTGAGACCCGCGCAGCGGCTGAGACCTCGCGCAGGGTGCGGCCCTGGCGCTGGCGCTGCCGACGCAGGACGTCACCCAGCAGACGACGGAGCAGGATCATCGGTGGCTCCCTCCTTGGACCGCGGCTCGACACGTCACTGCCCCACCGTACCGCTTGACCCGCATCACGTGCGGGGAGCCCGGTCGTGTTCACTCTGGGCTGTATCCATGGCCCCTCCCCTGGTGTTCGCGGTATGGACGCTGGAGCTTCCCGGTGCGTCACTTGTCCTATTCCCGGTGGGACCGGTAGTCCTAACCCTCCGGTTCCGTACAGCTTCGCCCAGTAGTTCGAGCGCTGCCGCCACGGTTCTCCGTCGGATTGTGGCACGACCCGCCGACAGCCGGAGCGAAGAGAGGGATAGTCCCTCCGGTCCTGCGACCGCAAGGTGTACCGTGCCGACCGGCTGTCCGTCCTGCGGCTCGGGGCCGGCCACCCCGGTGGTCGCGACGCCGTAGTCGGCGCCCATCAGCCGCCGGACGCCCTCGGCCATCTCGGCGGCGACCTGCGGGTCCACCGCGCCTTTGGCGGCCAGCAACCCGGTGTCCACCCCCAGCACGGTGCCCTTGAGCTCGGTGGCGTAGGCGGTGACCGAGCCCCGGAAGGAGCGGGAGGCGCCGGGGACGGCGACGAAGGCGGCCGCCAGCAGCCCGCCGGTCAGCGACTCGGCGACGGCCACGGTCGCCCCGGCCTCACCCAGCGCCGCCAGCACCGCCTCGGCGTCGGCGGGCGGATGCGCGGCAAGCGGGAAGGCAGCCGCCGGGAAGGCGGCGGGCGGCTTCGCGGTCACTCGCCGGCCCGCTCACGGGCCAGGCCGGCCCGGCGCAGCACCACGGCCTGCCGGACGTAGTCGAGGCCGGTCACCACGGTGAGGATCACCGCGATCGCCATCAGCCAGGCCCGGGCGGTCGCCAGCGGGCCGGTCAGCACCAGCACGTACATGCCCACGGCGATGCCCTGGGTCAGCGTCTTGAGCTTGCCGCCGCGGCTGGCCGGGATCACCCCGTGCCGGATCACCCAGAAGCGCATCAGCGTGATGCCGACCTCGCGGACCAGGATCACGATCGTCACCCACCAGGCCAGGTCGCCCAGGGCGGAGAGCGCGACCAGCGCCGTGCCCATGATGGCCTTGTCCGCGATCGGGTCGGCGATCTTGCCGAAGTCGGTGACCAGGTTCATCCGCCGGGCGAGCTCGCCGTCGAAGAGGTCGGTGATCATGGCGAGGGCGAAGACCGCCGCGGCCACCGAGCGCCACTTGGGGTCGTGCCCGCCGTCGGCCAGCAGCAGCGCGGCGAAGACCGGGACGATCAGCAGCCGCAGCATGGTGAGCATGTTGGCGATGTTCCACAGGCTGCCCAGCCCCGTCACCGGGCCCGGCGCGGACCCCGACGCGGACGCGGACGCCCCCGCCGGCGCGGGCGCCACGCCCCCGGTTCTCCCCTCCGGGCCTGGTGTCACGCGCCCACCTCGGCTCCGACGCAGCCGATCGCCTCGGCGATCAGGTCGACGCCCTCACTGGCCACCACCTTCGCCTCGACCAGGTCGCCGACCTTCACCCCCTCGGGGGCGCCGAGCAGGGTGGTGCAGCCGTCGGTCTCCGGGGCCTGGTGGGCGGCCCGGCCGACCACGCCGTCCTCCTCGTCGACCGACTCGACCAGGACGGTCACGGCGCTGCCGATCCGCTCCTCGGCCCGCTGCGAGGTCATCTCCTCGGCCAGGTCGGCCGATCTTCGCCAACCGCTCGTCGATCGACCTCCTCCGGTCGAGCTTGCCGTCGTAGGTCGCGGCCTCGGTGCCGTCCTCGTCCGAGTAGCCGAAGACGCCGATGGCGTCCAGCCGGGCGTTGGTGATGAAGCGTTCCAGCTCGGCCAGGTCGGCCTCGGTCTCGCCGGGGAAGCCGACGATGAAGTTGGACCGGGCGCCGGCCTCCGGGGCCTTGGCCCGGATCTGCTCCAGCAGGTCGAGGAACCGGTCGGTGTCGCCGAAGCGGCGCATCCGGCGCAGCACGTCCGGCGCGGAGTGCTGGAAGGACAGGTCGAAGTAGGGCATCACCCCGGGGGTCGAGGTCAGCACGTCGATCAGGCCGGGGCGCATCTCGGCGGGCTGGAGGTAGCTCACCCGGATCCAGTCGATCCCCTCGATCGCGGCGAGCTCCGGCAGCATCGTCTCCAGCAGCCGGATGTCGCCCAGGTCCTTGCCGTAGGAGGTGTTGTTCTCGCTGACCAGCATGACCTCGCGGACGCCCTGCTCAGCCAGCCAGCGGGTCTCGTTCAGCACGTCGGAGGGGCGGCGGGAGAGGAACGAGCCGCGGAAGGCCGGGATGGCGCAGAAGGAGCAGCGCCGGTCGCAGCCGGAGGCCAGCTTCACCGAGGCCACCGGGCTGTCGTCCAGCCGGCGGCGGAGCATCCGGGGGCCCGAGGCGGGCGCGACGCCCTCCGGGAGGTCCTCGATGGCCGGTGCGGCGGCGGGCGTCTCCCCATGGCCAGGGACGGCCACGGAGCCGCCGTCGGCGGCCTGCTGCCGCTCGACCGGGCTCAGCGGGAGCAGCTTGCGGCGGTCGCGGGGGGCGTGCGAGGTGTGGTGGCCGCCGGAGAGGATGGTCTGCAGCCGGTCGGTGATGTCGGCGTAGTCGTCGAAGCCGAGGACGGCGTCCGCCTCCGGCATCGCCTCGGCGAGCTCCTTGCCGTAGCGCTCGGCCATGCAGCCGACCGCGACCACGGCCTGGGTGCGGCCCCGGCCCTTGAGGTCGTTGGCCTCCAGCAGGGCGTCGACCGAGTCCTTCTTGGCGGCCTCGACGAATCCACAGGTGTTGACGACCGCGACGTCGGCGTCGGCGGCGTCGTGGACGAGCTCCCATCCATCTGCTTCCAGGCGCCCGGCGAGTTCCTCGGAATCGACCTCGTTTCGGGCGCATCCAAGGGTGACAAGGGCGACTGTGCGGCGTTCGGACATGTCGCCAAGATTACCGAGGTTTTGACGCGGGTGGCACGAAGGGGTAAAACCGCAGCCCAGACCGGGTGCTTCGGAGTGCATTCGGGGTCACTCCGGGGTCACTCCGGGGTCACTCCGGGGTCACTCCGGTCACGGGGTGGGCGCGGCGGAGGCGGGCGCAGCGGCCGCGGTGAGCGGCGCGGCCGAACCGACCGGCGCGGGCGGCGCGGCGGCGGAGGCGGGCGGCGCGGCGGAGGCGGGCGGCGCGGGGGCAGCCGACGCCGCGGGGGTGGCCGGGGCGGGCGGCGTGGCTGGGGCGGCCGGGGTGGCTGGGGCGGCTGAGGCCGCGGGGGCAGACGGCGCGGCAGTGGCCGTGGCCGTGGCCGTGCGGAAGTCGGACGGGCTGAAGGCGAGCTGCACCACCTGGCCGTCCGCGCCGGGGCGGGCGAGGTCCTTGCCGTTCACCCAGAGGTGGAGAGCACCCGCATTGCCGAGCACCAGCTGCAGCCCCTTGGCGTCGGTGTAGGTCTGGCTCGCGCCCTTGACCAGGTCGCCCTCGAAGAGCGTCCGGCCGGTGGTGTCGGCGATCTCCAGCCAGCTGTCGCCGGCGTCGGCGGTGACCTTGACGGTGACCACGCCGAGCGGCGCGGCCGGCGTGGGCGGCGCCGGCGGCGGGGTGTGCCGGACCGGCGCCGGCGGCAGCGTCGGCCGCAGCACCACCATCGGCTTGGCCGGACCGCTCGCCGATGGCGAGGGCACCACCGCGGCCTCGGCCGCGGTGTCCTTGCTCCGGCCGTCGGCCAGGTTGAAGCCGATCACCGCGGCCACCACCACGATCGCCGCCACCATCGCCCCGGCCCAGCTGGGCCGCCGCCGCTCGTGGTTCATCCGGCCGGGCTCGAACAGCGGGAGCGGCAGCGGCCGGGCCGCCGCCGAGGTCCCGCCGTGGGCCTTGTCGTACTCGGCGACCAGGGCGTCCGCGTCCGCGCCCACCGCGCGGGCCAGCGAGCGGATGTGCCCGCGGGCGTAGAAGTCGCCGCCGCAGCGGGTGAAGTCGTCCTGTTCGATGCCCTCGATGATCGACACCCGGACGCTGGTGTCGTCGCCGACCTCGTCCACGCTGCGTCCGGCCGCGATCCGGGCGGCACGCAGCACCTGCCCGATCGACGGCCGGCCCACGTCCGCCGGGACTGCCGGTTCGCCTGCCTGGTCGGCCTCCGGCACGGGCAGCGGTGCGGTGTCCATCCAGGGCTTGGCCGGGGTGGTTCGGCCGGGTTCTTCGGAGAGTGACGTGCCGCTGGCCACAGTTCCGCCTTTCGAGCGTTCACCGCCTGCTGCCGCACGGTCCCGCGTTCCCGCGAGGACGGCGGCCGGAGACATCAGCTGATCGTCAGTCTAAAAGCGGGAACCGAGGCCCCACCAAGCGGTGATCCGCCGAAAGTGGAACGCCCGGGAGCGGTCCGCCGATGCGCCCCCGGCGGCTCATTCGCCCCTGAGAGTGAGCAGTACGCCGTCCAGTTCGTCCGCGGTCACCAGCACGTCGCGGGCCTTGGAGCCCTCGCTCGGGCCGACGATGCCGCGCGACTCCATCAGGTCCATCAGCCGGCCGGCCTTGGCGAAGCCGACCCGCAGCTTGCGCTGGAGCATCGAGGTGGAGCCGAACTGGGTCGAGACGACCAGCTCGGCGGCCTGGACCAGCAGGTCCATGTCGTCGCCGATCTCCTCGTCGATCTCCTTCTTCGGCGCGCTGCCGACGGTGACGTCACTCCGGTACTCGGCCTGGAGCTGCGCCCTGCAGTGCTCGACGACGGCCTCGATCTCCTCCTCGGTGACGAAGGCGCCCTGCATCCGGGTCGGCTTGCCGGCGCCCATCGGCAGGAACAGCGCGTCGCCCTTGCCGATCAGCTTCTCCGCACCCGGCTGGTCCAGGATGACCCGGCTGTCGGCCAGCGAGGAGGTCGCGAAGGCCAGTCGGGAGGGCACGTTGGCCTTGATCAGGCCGGTGACCACGTCGACGCTGGGGCGCTGGGTGGCGAGCACCAGGTGGATGCCGGCCGCGCGGGCCAGCTGGGTGATCCGGACGATCGAGTCCTCGACGTCGCGCGGGGCCACCATCATCAGGTCGGCCAACTCGTCGACGATCACCAGCAGGTACGGGTACGGCGTCAGCACCCGCTCGCTGCCCGGCAGCGGCTGGGCCTTGCCGGAGCGGACCGCCCGGTTGAAGTCGTCGACATGGCGGAAGCCGAAGGCGGCCAGGTCGTCGTAGCGCAGGTCCATCTCCCGGACGACCCACTGCAGCGCCTCGGCGGCCTTCTTGGGGTTGGTGATGATCGGGGTGATCAGGTGCGGCACGCCCTCGTAGGCCGTCAGTTCGACCCGCTTGGGGTCGACCAGGACCAGCCGGACCTCCTCCGGGGTGGCCCGCATCAGGATCGAGGTGATCAGGCAGTTGATGCAGGAGGACTTGCCCGCGCCGGTGGCGCCGGCCACCAGGATGTGCGGCATCTTCGCCAGGTTGGCCACGGCCGTCTGGCCCTCGACGTCCTTGCCCATGCCGACGATCATCGGGTGCGGGTCGTTGGTCGCGATCGGCGAGCGCAGCAGGTCGCCGAGGTTGACCATCTCGCGGTCGGTGTTGGGGATCTCGATGCCGACCGCGGACTTGCCCGGGATCGGACTGATGATCCGGACGTCCGGGCTGGCCACCGCGTAGGCGATGTTGCGGGCCAGCGCGGTGATCCGCTCGACCTTCACCGCGAGGCCGAGCTCGACCTCGTAGCGGGTCACCGTCGGGCCCCGGGTGAAGCCGGTGACCGCGGCGTCGACCTTGAACTCCGCGAAGACGTTGGTCAGCGCGGCCACCACGTCGTCGTTGGCCTTGGACCGGGACTTGCCCGGGCCGCCCCGGGTCAGCAGTTCGGGCGGGGGCAGCTGGTAGCCGTTGCCGGCCGGCAGCGGCAACTGCTCGGAGCGCAGCGGCGGGATGCCGCCGTCCTCCTGCCGGGCCGACGGCACGCCTGCATCTGCTCCGGGCCGACCGTCGGAGGCAGCCCCGTCGAGCTCGCCGAACTCGACCTCGTGGTCCGGGATCGCGTCGGCCGGCGTCTCGGCCGGCTGCTCGGTCGGCGGGGTGTCGCCGGGCGGGGTGTTGTCCTTCACCTTGCTGAGCATGTTGACCAGCGTGGGCGAGGGCTGGACCCCGTGCATGACCGCACCGTCCAGCTGGGCGGCGGCAGCGGCGGCCACGTCGACGGCGTCCAGACCGCCCGGGGTCGGCGGGGCCGTCTCGTCGGGTCCGGCGGCGCCCTGGCGGCGGCGCGGGCGGCGGCGTGCGGTCGGCGCCGCGGCGCCCTCCTGCTCCAACTGCTCGCGCTTCTTCAGCAGCACGGCCCGCTCGGCGGGCGTGCCCGGCTCGCCCTCGAACTCGCCGAAGCCCAGCTCGTCCAGGCCGCCGGACTCCCAGTCCTCCTCCTCGCCATCGAACTCCCCGCCGGGCGGCGGCAGTTCCGGATCGATCAGGGACAGCCGCACGCCGAGCAGCCGCAGCCGCTCGGGGATCTGGTTGACCGGGGTCGCGGTGACCACCAGCAGGCCGAAGAAGGTGACCAGCAACAGCAGCGGCACCGCCAGTGCCGGTCCGGCGGCAGCCATCAGCGGACGCGAGGCGGCCATGCCGATCAGCCCGCCGGCGGCCCGGATCCGCCCCGCGCCGGAGTGCAGCCCGGGGGCCCCGCAGCCGATGTGGACCAGGCCGAGGACGCCGATGGTCAGCGCGCCCAGGCCGATGACGATCCGTCCGTTGGCCTCCGGCCGTTCCGGATGGCGCATCAGCCGCACCGCGATGCCGACCAGGAGTATCGGCACCACCACTGCGAGCCGTCCGAACGCGCCCTGCACCACCTTGGTGACCGCGACCCCGAGCCAACCCTGCGGGTCGGACCAGGACCCGGCGGCGACCAGCAGTGCCAGCGCGACCAGCAGCAGCGCCAGGCCGTCCTTGCGGTGCGCGGGGTGCAGCCCCTTGGCGCCGTTGCCCACGCCGCGGGCGGCGGCGCCGACCCCGTGCGCGATGCCGAGCCAGCCGCCGCGCACCGCGCGGTAGGCGATCGGCTTCGGCGGGGCGGGCGACCTGGCCGGAGCGGCGGCAGCCTTGGCGGGCGCCTTGGCCGAAGCCTTGGCGGACTTGGCCGGCGCCTTGGCCGCGGACTTGGCCGGTGCCTTGGCGGCGGGCTTCGCCGGAGCGGCCTTCTTGGCGGGCGCTGCCTTCTTCACCGGGGCGGCCTTCTTCGCCGCCCCTGCGTTTCGGGTACGCGAACCGCTTCCGGACGTGCGTGTGGCCATGCGGCCCAGGTTACCGGTGTGAGCGGGAGCGCAACATGTGCTGCGCCCGGTTGCTCCGGCAGTGTCGGAAACAGCAGCCATGGACGGAGGGGGCTTGTCTCGGCAACAGTTGCCGGGCCGTCAGTTCTCGGCGCGTCAGTTCTCGGGTGCGGGCAGCGGGCCGACCGCACCGCCGGGCTCCAGCGCGTCCAGCGCCCGGCGCAGCCCGGTCAGCCGGCGCTCCAGGTGGGTCGCGGTGGCGACGGCGGCCGGGTCGGCGGCCTCGTTGAGCTGCTTGGTCAGCGCCTCGGCCTGCTCCTCGACCGCGGCGAGCCGGGCCGAGAGCTCGGCCAGCAGGCCGCCGACCGGGTCGCCGCGACGGGCGGCCTCGCTGCCGCCCTTGCCACTGCCGTTGCCAATAGCGCTGCCGTTGGCGCCCTGCTCGGCCGCACCCGCGTCCAACTGCAGCCGCAGCAGCGCGGCCTGCTCCTTGAGCTGGCAGTTCTTGGAGTACAGCTCGACGAAGACGGACACCTTGGCGCGCAGCACCCAGGGGTCGAACGGCTTGGAGATGTAGTCGACCGCACCGGCCGCGTAGCCGCGGAAGGTGTGGTGCGGGCCGTGGTTGATGGCCGTCAGGAAGATGATCGGGATGTCCCGGGTGCGCTCGCGGCGCTTGATGTGGGCGGCGGTCTCGAAGCCGTCCATCCCGGGCATCTGGACGTCCAGCAGGATCACCGCGAAGTCGTCGGTGAGCAGCGCCTTCAGCGCCTCCTCACCCGAGGTCGCGCGGACCAGCGTCTGGTCCAGGGCGGAGAGGATCGCCTCCAGTGCCAGCAGGTTCTCCGGCCGGTCGTCGACCAGGAGGATCTTGGCCTTCTGCATGGTGGCCCGCCCTCCTCGTCCCGGACCGTGTCCGGTCGACGTGATGTCGGCCGGGACCCGTGCCCCGACCACTCCTGACACGGTCTCGCCCGCGCTGTCTGACTGCTGCACCGAAGTTGACCTTGTCGCGATTCCGGCGGTCAACCCGGCTTCGGTCGTACTCGTCACGGTCATGCTAGCCGCACCTCACTGCCCGCTACCCACACCACCGGCGATCCGTGCCTGGAACAGGGCGCTCTGGTGACCCAGCCGGTACCCATAGCAACGCCGAGTGACACTATCCGGTTCCCTATGGGCGCGGCCACCACCCCTGCGAGTGGGTACAGCCCCGGCGAGGGAACCGGGAGGACGGTGGAGTGACAGCAGGTTTCGGACAGATGCCCGCCCCGATCCCCCGCCAATCTGTACGAACGCCAGGAAGACGGTGGGTGCGGATCGGACGGACGGATCCGTACCAGCAAGTGGCCCGGCTGGACAGTCTGTCCGGTTCGGCCCGCCGCGGTGACCGATTACCTCCGCCGGTCCCGCGCCGCGCCGGTCACCGCTCCCGGGCACGCAGCCAGTGGTCCATCACACCCAGCAGGTAGTCGGTGTCGACCGGCTTGGTGACATGGTCGGTGGCCCCGGCGGACAGGCTCTTCTCCTTGTCGCCCTTCATCGCCTTCGCGGTCAGCGCGATGATCGGCAGCCCGGCGAACTGCGGCATCCGGCGGATCGCCTCGGTGGTCGCATAACCGTCCATCTCCGGCATCATGATGTCCATCAGCACCAGCGACACGTCCTCGTGCTGCTCCAGCACCTCGATCCCCTCGCGGCCGTTCTCCGCGTAGAGCACGGTCAGGCCGTACTGCTCCAGCACGCTGGTGAGCGCGAACACATTGCGGATGTCGTCGTCGACGATCAGCACCTTCTCGCCGCCGAAGTGGCCGCGGAAGGGGACCCCGGCCCGGTCGTCCGCCAGCATCTCCTCGGCCGCGGCGGCCGGCCGCGGCGCGCCCGTCCCGGCCGTCCCGTTCGCGCTGGTCCCGTTCGCGGTGACCCCGGCGCCGGTTCCCGCGCCGGTGCCCGCGCCGGACGGGAGCTCCGCCGCCGGGCGGGGCAGGGCGGCCAGCGCCGCAGCCTCCCGGCGGCGTTCCTGGGCCGCCTCGCGCACCTCGTCCGCCCAGAGCTGGGCGGGGTTGGCCGACGGCGGCAGGGCGTTCTCGACGCCCGACTCCAGCGGCAGGTAGAGGGTGAACGTGGAGCCCCGGTCCAGCTCGCTCTCGGAGTGGATCTCCCCGCCGAGCAGCCGGGCGATCTCCCGGCTGATCGACAGCCCGAGGCCGGTGCCGCCGTACTTGCGGCTGGTGGTCCCGTCGGCCTGCTTGAAGGCCTCGAAGATCATCCCGCAGCTTGTTCTGCGGGATGCCGATGCCGGTGTCGGTGACCGAGAAGGCGATCAGCGGCTCGTCCGGGTCGCTGATCGCACCGCTCTCCAGCAGCTGCTCGCGGATGTGCACCGGCACCGGGTGCTCGGCGTGGTTGCCGCCGGCCGGCTGGATCAGCAGCTCGACCGCCCCCGAATCGGTGAACTTCACCGCGTTGGACAGCAGGTTGCGCAGCACCTGCTGCAGCCGCTGCTCATCCGTGTGCAGGGTCACCGGCAGCTCGGAGGAGACCTGGACGGCGAAGTCGAGCCCCTTGTCGGCGGTCAGCGGACGGAAGGTCGCCTCGACGTAGTCGACCAGCTGCACCAGCGCGATCCGGGCCGGCCGGACGTCCATCTTGCCCGCCTCGACCTTGGACAGGTCGAGGATGTCGTTGATCAGCTGGAGCAGGTCGGAGCCGGCGCCGTGGATGGTCTCGGCGAACTCGACCTGCTTCGGGCTGAGGTTGCCCTCCGCGTTGTCGGACGAGCAGCTTCGCCAGGATCAGCAGGCGTGTTGAGCGGGGTGCGCAGCTCGTGCGACATGTTGGCGAGGAACTCGCGACTTGTAGCGCGAGGAGAGCGCGAGCTGCTCGGCCCGCTCCTCCAGCACCTGCCGGGCCTCCTCGATCTCGGAGTTCTTGATCTCGATGTCGCGGTTCTGCGTGGCCAGCAGCTCGGCCTTCTCCTCCAGTTCGGCGTTGGAGCGCTGCGAGCTCCTCCTGCCGGGCCTGCAGCTCGGCGGAGCGCATCGAGAGTTCGCGCGGTCAGCCGCTGCGACTCCAGCAGCAGGCCCTCGGTGCTTGGTGTTGACCGAGATGGTGTTGACGGTGACGCCGATCGATCTCCGCGATCTGGTCCAGGAAGGCCAGCTGACCTTGGTGAACGGCTTGAAGGAGGCCAGCTCGATGATCCCGAGCAGCCGACCCTCGAACAGCACCGGCAGCACGATCACGTTGACCGGCGCAGCCTCGCCGAGGCCGGAGGCGATCCGCAGGTAGCCGGGGGGCGCCGAGGTGAGCAGGATCGGCCGCTTCTCCACGGCCGCCTGCCCGATCAGCGACTCGCCGGGGCGGAAGGTGGTCGGCATGGCCCGGCGCTGGTAGCCGTAGGAGCCGATCAGCCGGAGGATCAGGTCGCTGTCGTCCTCCTCGTCCGTCACCCGGTCCTGGGACCTGGTCCCCGGTTGGGCCAGGAAGAACGCGCCGTGCTGGGCCGAGACCACCGGGGTCAGCTCGCTCATGATCAGCGCGGCGACCGCCTCCAGGTCGCGCCGGCCCTGCATCAGCCCGGAGATCCGGGCCAGGTTGGTCTTGAGCCAGTCCTGCTCCTGGTTGGTGCGGGTGGTCTCGCGCAGGTTGGCGATCATCTGGTTGATGTTGTCCTTGAGCTCGTCGAGCTCCCCGGACGCGTCCACGTCGATCCGCAGCGAGCAGGTCGCCCCTGGTCACCGCGGTGGCGACCTGGGCGATGGCGCGCACCTGCCGGGTCAGGTTCCCGGCCAGCTCGTTCACCGACTCGGTGAGGTCCTGCCAGGTGCCGGCCACGCCGGGGACCCGGGCCTGGCCGCCGAGGCGGCCGTCGGTGCCGACCTCGCGGGCGACCCGGGTGACCTCGTCGGCGAAGGCCGAGAGCTGGTCGACCATGGTGTTGATGGTGGTCTTCAGCTCCAGGATCTCGCCCCGGGCGTCGACGTCGATCTTCTTGGACAGATCGCCCTTGGCCACCGCCGTGGTCACCTGGGCGATGTTGCGGACCTGCCCGGTGAGGTTGTTGGCCATCTGGTTGACGTTGTCGGTCAGGTCCTTCCAGATCCCGGCGACGCCGGCGCACCCGGGCCTGCCCGCCCAGGGTGCCGTCGGTGCCGACCTCGCGGGCCACCCGGGTCACCTCGTCGGCGAAGGCCGAGAGCTGGTCGACCATGGTGTTCAGGGTGTCGGCCAGCGCCGCGACCTCGCCCTGGGCCTCGACGGTGATCTTCTTCGACAGGTCGCCGCCGGCCACGGCCGTGGCGACCTGGGCGATGTTCCGCACCTGGAAGGTCAGGTTGCTCGCCATGAAGTTGACGTTCTCGGTCGAGGTCCCGCCAGATCCCGGAGACCCCCTTGACCCGGGCCTGGCCGCCGAGGATGCCCTCGGTGCCGACCTCGCGCGCCACCCGGGTCACCTCGTCGGCGAACACCGACAGCTGGTCGACCATGGTGTTGACGGTGGTGACCAGCTCCAGGATCTCGCCGCGGGCGTCCACGGTGATCTTCTTGGACAGGTCGCCCCGGGCCACCGCCGTGGTCACCTCGGCGATGTTGCGGACCTGCCCGGTCAGGTTGTTGGCCATGAAGTTGACGTTGTCGGTCAGGTCCTTCCAGGTCCCGGAGACCCCCGGCACCGCCGCCTGGCCGCCGAGCGTGCCCTCGGTGCCGACCTCGCGGGCGACCCGGGTGACCTCGTCCGCGAAGCCGGAGAGCTGGTCGACCATGGTGTTCAGGGTGGTCTTCAGCTCCAGGATCTCGCCCCGGGCGTCGACCGTGATCTTCTGCGACAGGTCGCCCCGGGCGACCGCGGTCGCCACCTGTGCGATGTTGCGGACCTGGCCGGTCAGGTTGCCGGCCATGAAGTTCACGTTGTCGGTGAGGTTGCGCCACACCCCGGCCGCGCCCGGCACCATCGCCTGGCCGCCGAGGATGCCGTCGGTGCCGACCTCGCGGGCCACCCTGGTCACCTGCGTCGGCGAAGCCGGACAGCTGGTCGACCATGGTGTTGATGGTGTTCTTCAGCTCCAGGATCTCGCCGCGGGCGTCGACCTCGATGGTCTGCGAGAGGTCGCCGCGGGCCACCGCCGTGGTCACCTGGGCGATGCTGCGCACCTGCTGGGTCAGGTTGGTCGCCATCAGGTTGACGTTGTCGGTCAGGTCCTTCCAGGTCCCGGCCACGCCCGGCACCGTCGCCTGGCCGCCGAGCCGGCCCTCGGTGCCGACCTCGCGGGCCACCCTGGTCACCTCCGAGGCGAAGCCGGACAGCTGGTCGACCATGGTGTTGACGGTGTTCTTCAGTTCCAGCATCTCGCCGGCCACATGCACGGTGACCTTGCGCGAGAGGTCGCCCTTGGCCACCGCCGTGGTCACCCAGGCGATGTCGCGGACCTGCGCGGTCAGCCGCCCGGCCATCATGTTGACCGAGTCGGTCAGGTCCTTCCAGCTGCCGGAGACGCCGCGCACCCGGGCCTGGCCGCCCAGCTTGCCCTCGGTGCCGACCTCGATGGCGACCCGGGTCACCTCGTCGGTGAACTCCGACAGCGAGTCCACCAGCCCGTTGACCGTGCGGCCGACCTTCAGGAACTCGCCGCGCAGCGGATGGGTGCCGCCGTCCGGGCCGAGCGCCCGCAGCTCCATCCGCTGCTCCAGGTCGCCCTCGGCGATCGAGCCCAGTACCCGGCCGACCTCGGCCATCGGCCGCGCCAGATCGTCGATCAGGGCATTGCAGTTGTCGACCGCCGCGCCCCAGGCGCCCTCGCCCGCGCCCACCTCCAGCCGCTCGGACAGCCGGCCCTCGCGCCCCACCAGCCGCCGGACCCGGGCCAGTTCGCCGGTCAGGTGCTGGTTGCGCTCGGCGATCTCGTTGAAGATCGCGGCGACCTCGGCCATGACCGAGTCCCCGGGCACCGTCAGCCGTCTGCGGAAGTTCCCGTCACGCATCGCTGTCAGCGCGGACAGCAGCTTGCGCAGATCCGCCGCGTCCGCACCCCGGTTGTGGCGGCCCCTGCCACCCCGGACCGCTACTGTCGCTGTCGCCCTGCTCGAATCCACCGGGGTCCCTCCAGGGTTGCGGACCGGCTGTCGACCAACAATCTAGCGACCCGAACGGGTTGCGGGAGGGCTGGCGCGGGGTATCGCCCTGCAGATCGAACACGGACCGTCGAGGCCCGGCCCACGGTCCGCAGGGGCACCGACCGTGCCCCGGTGCACCTACCGACGACGAAGGGCACGGTGGCGGGCGTGACCGGCAAGGGGCGCGACGGGCGACGGGAGGGCCTCCCGGAAAGTAACCTGACGGCCAGACGACCGTTGTCATAGCAGAGGAAAGAAGGGGTCACCTCGTGGTCACCGCGCGGGCAACCGCCACGTTCGAGCCGGTCGGCCGCTCCGTGGCGTCCGCACGCGCCTTTGTCCGCGACACCCTCCAGGGCTGGGGGTTCAACGAGGTCGTCGACGACGCGGTGGTCCTGGCCAGCGAGTTGGTCACCAACGCGGTCGTGCACGCCGGGACCGCGGCCGAGGTGCTGTGCCTGCGGCACGAGCACTCGGTCCGGATCGAGGTCGCCGACCGCTACCCGCACCGGGTGCTGCCGGTGTTCGACGGCGCCTTCTACGGCACCGGCCCCATGCCTGGTGTTCCTGCGCCGTCCCGTGCCTCGGGCTCCGGCGCACCGGCCGCCGAGCACGCCGGTCTCGCCGAGCTGCACGCCGTCCCCGGTGTCCGCGACGGGCAGACCCTCGAACAGCGGTTCCTCGAAGCCGGCGGCTACGAGCCCAGCCACGCCGACCTCGAACGCGAGGGCGGACGCGGCCTGCTGCTCTGCGCCACCCTCGCCTCCACCTGGGGCGTCGACTACACCCCCACCCGCAAACGGGTCTGGTTCCAGCTCGACCTCCCCGCCCGCGCCGCGGGCACCCGCTTCGCCGGTCCGCTCACCCCCGACGAACTGCTCCCCGCCACCGACTCCGGAGTCCGGGTGGCGGTGGTCCAGATCGACGCCGACAGCCGGATCATCGGCTGGAACGCCGACGCCGAGGCCCTGTTCTCGCTGCCCGCCGCCAAGGCCCTGGGCCAGCCCTTCGGCGCGTTCGCGGCCTGGCCGCAGACGCCGGGCACCGGGCTCGGCCTGGAGGAGGCGCTCCGGCTGTCCCGCTGGGAGGGCAGCTACGGACTGCGCGGCGGCGACGGCCGGGTGCTGCCGGTGTACGGGGCGCACCTGCGGGTGCGGGACAGCGAGGGCGCGCCCTCCACCGTCTGCCTGCTGGTCCCGGAGCACGAGCGCGCCGTGCTCCAGTCCCCGTTCCGCGGCGGCGCCGGCGAGCAGGGCGGACTGGAACGGCAGGGCGGTGAGACCCGCGGCGCCGCCCAGTCCTTCGACACCTTCCTCGGCTCGCCCGCCCCCGACGACCTGGACAGCCTGCTCCAGCGCACCGTGGAACGCGCCCGCGACATGCTCGACGGCGACGCCGCCTACCTGCTGCTCGCCACCGACGACGAGACCGAGCTGGAGGTCCGGGCCAGCTGCGGCCTGCCCTCCGGACGCCAGCGCTTCGCCCGGGTCCCGGTCGAGTCCGGCACCGGACGCTACGGCTCGGCCCGGCTGCCGGCCGTCCACGACGACCTCACCACCCAGGCCGGGCTGGTCCCGCTGCTCAGCGGAACCGGGCTGCGCTCGGTCGTCACCGTGCCGCTCAAGGTCGAGGGACGGCTCACCGGCTCGCTCGGCGTCGCCGCCCAGGCCGCGGAGCAGTACCGCAACGAGGACGCGATGCGGCTCCAGTTCGCCGCCGACCGGATCGCACTGGCGGTCGAGAGCGCCCGGCTGACCGAGCTGGAACGGCTCCGCCGGGGCTCGCTGTCGTTCCTGGTCGAAGCCTCCGACCTGCTCGCCGGGACGCTGGAACGCGACCAGACGCTGGCGCTGATGGCCCAGATGACCGTGCCGACGCTGGCCTCCTGGTGCGCCGTCTACACCATCTCCGAGCAGTCCCCGCCGGAGCTGGCCTTCGTCCTGCACGAGGACGAGGACCAGATCGACGGCCTGCGGGCGCTGCTGGCGCAGATCCCGCCGCCGGAGCCGCTGAACCTGCCCGGCGCGCGGAGCTGGCGCGCGCCCGCGCTCGCGGCGCACGACGCGGCGATGCGGGTCTCCCTGCGCAGCCTCGCCCGCGAGGGCACCAGCCGGCCGACTCCCGGCTCCGGACCGGCCACCGCACTGGCCACCGCCGCCACCGTCGGCGGCGAGACCGTGGTGCTGCCGCTGGTCGCCCGGAACCGGGTCATCGGCATGCTGACGCTCGGCAAGGCCGCCGAGGAGAAGTTCCGCCGGGAGATCCTGGAACTCGCCGAGGACCTCTCCCGCCGGGCCGCCCTCGCCCTGGACAACGCCCGGCTCTACTCCGAGCGCACCGCCATCAGCCGCGCCCTCCAGCGCAGCCTGCTGCCGCCGGAGATGCCCCGCATCCCCGGTCTGGAGGTCGAGGTCGTCTACCGCGCCGCAGGCGAGGGAAACGAGGTCGGCGGCGACTTCTACGACGTCTTCCCGATCCGCCCCGGCAGCTACGGCTTCGCCATCGGCGACGTCTGCGGCACCGGCCCGGAGGCGGCGGCGGTCACCGGCCTCGCCCGGCACTCGCTGCGGCTGCTCGCCCGCGAGGGCCTGTCCGCGCCCGAGGTGCTGCAGCGGCTCAACGCCGCCATCCTCGACGAGGGCACCCGCAGCCGGTTCCTGACGTTGCTCTACGGCGAGCTGACGCCACGTCAGGACGGCTCGGTGGAGCTCAGGTCGGTCTGCGCCGGACACCCGCTGCCGCTCCGGCTGCGCCCGGACGGCACGGTCACCGCAGCTGCCGAACCGCAGCCGCTGCTCGGCGTGCTGGAGGACCTCGACCTCTACGAGGAGACCTTCGTCCTGGAGCCCGGCGACGTCCTGCTCTGTGTGACCGACGGCGTCACCGAGCGCCGCGAGGGCACCCGGATGCTCGGCGACGACGGGCTCGCCGAGGTCCTCGCCGGCTGCACCGGCCTGACCGCCGGGGCGGTCGCGGCCCGGGTGCTGCGCGCGGTCGAGCGCTTCGCGCCGGAGCCGGCCTCCGACGACATGGCCATCCTCGCGCTGCGGGTGCCGCAGCCACGGTCGGCCTGAGGATCCGCGCGCGCCTTCGTCACGGACAGTCCTGCCCGAACCGCCCCACCCGGCCGCGGGCGATGGGGTCACATCCGGGTGGCCATACACCATGACCACGCGCTCCGCGCAGCAGTGCACCGATTTGGTCGATAAATCTATGGTCACAGAAGGTTGACGATCGGTCACTGTCGGGTACGGGACACCTGTCAGGACAATGTGGCTCGAACCTCGCACCACCGGCAGGCCGGGGCAGGCAATGGCGCAGGTCCCCATCGAGCAACCAGCGATCCGCACCGCCGGCACCGTACAGCCCGCGTTCCACACCTTCCGTCACACCCGTTCCGTTCCACCCATGGAAAGGAGCCCCCGTGAGCAACGAAGCCGCGGTGGCACAGCAGTCCCGCACCCTCTCCCTCGGCGCCGCAGCCGGTCCGCTCGGTTACCTCGCCCTCGGCCTCACCCTCCTCGCCTTCGGCCTCCTCGGCACCGGCGTGCTCAGCGGCACCGGCGTCCACGACGCCGGCACCATGGCCCTCCTCGTCGGCGGGCTGACCCTGTTCGTCGCCGGCCTGCTGGAGTTCCGCGGCGGCAACGCCGCCACCGGCACCGCCTTCGTCGTCCTCGGCGCGTTCTGGGCCACGTGGGCCGAGGCCGGTCCGGCCGGCAAGAATGCAGCCGGCCTCTTCCTCGTCCTCTGGGCCCTGCTCGCACTCACCATGACCGCCGCCCAGTGGGGCAGCGGATCACTGGTGCGCGATGTGTACGCCCTGTTCACCGTCGCCCTGGTGCTGATGGCCGTCTCCGCCTTCGCGGGGAACGACACCGCCGGCAAGATCGGCGGCTGGGTCGCCGCCGTGGCCGGGCTGCTGGCCTGGTACAGCGCGACCTCGGCGCTGGCCGGGGGCAGTTGGGGACGCCTGTCGCTCCCCGTCCGCTGACGGCGGGAGTACGGGTGCGGGCCGGACACCCCGGATCGGGTGTCCGGCCCGCACCCGTGCCTCAGCTCGTCGGAACCTGCACCGGATCGGGCCGGCCCTCGGGCAGCGCAAGCTCCCGGCGCGACCGCAGCCTGCGCAGTCCCCGTGCACCGGACCACTGCAGCAGATAGCTGAGCAGCAGCAGGAGCACCGCCGCCATCCCGTCCAGCCAGTAGTGATTGGCCGTCACCACCACCACGGCCACCGTGATCAGCGGATGCAGCAGCACCAGCCAGCGCCAGCGGCTCGGGCTGATCCGGATCACCGCCACCGCCACCAGTAGGCACCAGGCCACATGCACGGACGGCATCGCCGAGTACGCGTCGGCCTGCAGTCCGTCAACCGTCGTCCCGTACACGGACTGCCCGTACTGGACCGCCGTGTCGACCATCCCGGAGTCCGGCAGCAGCCGGGGCGGGGCCACCGGGATCAGCTGGACCACCAGCGACATCGCGGTGACCAGCACCAACGTCGCGCGCACCCAGGCGTAGGACTCCCGGTGCCGGAAGAACACCCAGGCGAGCAGCGCGATCGTCAGCCCGAAGTGCATGGACGCGTAGTAGTAGTTGGCGCCCTGGACCAGCAGCGGATGGGGCAGCACCAGGCGTTGCAGCGCCGCCTCGCTCGGCAGGCCGAGTCTTCGCTCGGCGCTCCAGATCCACTCCCCGCGCGACACCGCGTCGCCGGTCCCCAGTACCGACGCCTGACCGGCGAACTGCCACACCGCGAACAGGCCCACCACAGTGGCGATCTCACGCAGCACCAGGGCGAAGGAGGTGCGACCGGTCCGGCGGACCAGCAGCGAGCCGGCGTACACCGTCGCGCTGAGGGCCCCGGCGGACTGCCAGGACAGCGTGAGGTTCTGCATGGCAAACCACCTTCTCCCCGTGTTGGGCACACCGTAACGTCAGCGCCCGCCGGCCGACACTTCGGGGCGGCCGTTCGGTCAGCCGGCCCGATCCGGCAGCGGGTGCCTGATCAGCAGGCTCGCCTCGACCGGCGTGGAGCCCAGGGCCGCGTAGGTGTGCGGGCCGTCGCAGGGCCAGTGGCCATGGCCTCCGGCGGGCACGTCCACGGTCGCCCCGAGCGGCCCGACCCGCGCCGTCCCGCTGAAGACGGTCAGGTATTCGACCACCCCCGGCCCATGCCCGGGCGAGGTCTGCACCCGGCCGGGACGGATCTGCAGCCGGTACAGCTCGGTGCTGACGCCGCCGTCCACGAACGCCTCCAGCAGCGTCACCGCCACCGCTTCGCCGTGCATCTCGGGGGCGCCGCCCGACAGCGGCTCCGCCAGCAGCGCCGCCAGCGGGACGCCCAGCTGCGCGGTCACGGCATACAGCGTCTCCACCGTCGGATTGCGGCTGCCCGTCTCCAGCCCGGACAGGGTGGCCTTGCCGATGCCCGCCCGACGGGCCAGTTCGGAGAGGCTCACGCCGCGCTCGACCCGCAGCCGGCGGATGCGGCTGCCCAGCGTGGCAGCGGACTCGTCC
Organism: uncultured Actinomycetota bacterium; assembly: GCA_963743515.1. Taxonomy (GTDB): domain Bacteria; phylum Actinomycetota; class Actinomycetes; order Streptomycetales; family Streptomycetaceae; genus Streptacidiphilus. The sequence continues at coordinate 2,273 of CAVUQN010000008.1, read as the reverse complement.
GTTCTTGCCTGAACCATGGCAGTGAGTATCCCGCGCCCGCTATCGTTCCATAAACGGAACACCAGCAGCAGGTCACAGCCGGGGGAGCGCCATGACCGCCACCGAACCACACGCCGGAACCACCGCACCCGCACCCGCCCCCGCCACGGACCGGGCTGCGGACCGGGCCTCGGACCTCGGGCCGCCGCTCACCGCCGGTGTGCTCACCGCCCTCGTCGGCTTCACCAGCTCCTTCGTGCTGGTCCTCACCGCGCTGCGGGCCGTCGGCGCGGACCCCCGCGAAGCCGAGTCCGGGCTCTTCCTGCTCTGCCTGGCCATGGGCGGCCTCGCCCTCTGGCACGGCCTCCGCCACCGGCAACCGCTCAGCTTCGCCTGGTCGACCCCGGGCGCCGCCCTGCTCATCAACGCCGGCCACCACAGCGGCGGCTACCGCCATGCCGTCGGCGCCTTCCTGCTCGCCGGCCTGCTGATCACCCTCACCGGACTCTGGGGCACACTCCGGAACTGGGTCTCCGCCATCCCCACGCCACTCGCCACCGCACTCCTGGCCGGCGTGCTGCTCCCGCTCTGCCTCGCTCCGGTCGAGGCCGCCGCCCACCTGCCGTCCCTGGCCCTGCCGGCGATCGTGGTCTGGGCGGTGCTCACCCGCTTCGCCCGCCGCTGGGCGACCCCGGCCGCGCTGGTCGCGGCGGCCGTCATGCTGCTGATCCACCACTCGCTCCGGCTCGGACCGGCGGGCGACCTGCTCCCCGTCCCGGTACTCACCACTCCCGCCTTCAGTCTGAGCGCGCTGGTCGGCATAGCCGTGCCCCTCTACGTCATCACCATGGCCTCGCAGAACATCGCCGGCCTCGCCGTGCTCAGCCACTTCGGCTATCGGCCGCCCACCCGGTCCCTGCTGGTCAGCACCGGGCTGACGACGGCGTTCGGCGCGGCCGGCGGCCTCTACATGGTCAACCTCGCCGCCATCACCGCCGCCCTGTCCGCCGGCCCCGACGCCCATCCGAACCGCGAGCGCCGCTGGGTCGCCTCCGTCACCGCAGGCGTCGTCTACCTGCTGCTCGGCCTCACTGCGGGCCTCTGGGTCGCACTGCTGGCATCGGCCCCGCCGCTGCTGATCGAGGCGGTGGCCGGTCTGGCCCTGCTCGGCACTCTCGGCTCGGCCCTCTCCGCCGCGCTCGCCCAGGAGGAGGGTCGCGAGGCGGCAGTCATCACCTTTGTCATCAGCGCCTCCGGCATCTCGGTCCTCGGCATCGGCGCCCCCTTCTGGGGCCTCGTCGTGGGCCTCGGCGCCCACCTGCTGCTGTCCCGGAGCGGCAACCCCAAGCCCAAATAACCGCTTGCCCCGCCCCCGGGCCGCACGGCATCGTCCGGTCATGGACCGACCCAACAGCACGCCGACCCTGCGTCCGGACATCCTCGCCCACTACGAACTCGGCCAGGAGGCCGACCGGTTGAGCAGAAGGAGCGGCACCGGCCGACTCGAATTCCTGCGCACCAAGGACCTACTCAGCCGTACCCTCCCCGCCCCGCCCGCCCGGGTGCTCGACGTCGGCGGCGGCAGCGGTGTCTACGCCGCCTGGCTGGTCCAGCGGGGCTACCGGGTCGAGCTCATCGACCCGGTCCCGCTCCATGTGGAGCAGGCCGGCCGACAGCCCGGCGTCTCGGCCCGACTCGGCGACGCCCGCGACCTCCACGGCGTCGCGGACGCGTCTGTCGACGCGGTCCTGCTGCTCGGCCCGCTCTACCACCTCCAGGAACGGGAGGAGCGGCTGGCCGCGCTGGGCGAGGCCCGCCGGGTCACCAGGCCGGGCGGAGCCGTCGCCGCCGCGACGATCAACCGTTTCAGCGGCCTGCACGACACCCTGGCCAAGGGGGTCTACTACGCGCCCGAACGCCGGGCGATCATCGACCCGGGTACCGAGGACGGCCGCCACCGTCCCCACCCGGACAGCCTGGACTTCACCACAGCTTTCTTCCATGCTCCCGAGCAGATCGCCGAGGAGTTCGCGGACGCCGGGCTCGCACCCGGTCGGCAGTACGGGATCGAGGGAGCCGCCTGGCTGATGCCCAACATCGCCACCGACCTCGACGACCCGGAACGCACCGAGGTGTTGCTCGGCGCGCTGCGCCGGACCGAGAGTGTCCCCTCCCTCCTCGGCGTGAGCAGCCATCTGCTCACCGTCGCCGTGCGGGACTGACCCGCCGGGGCCAGGGCTTCGGCCGGAAACGCGAAAGCCCCCTGACTACCCGTCAGGGGGCCTTTCGTTAAA
>CAVUQN010000007.1:0-310180 GCA_963743515.1 uncultured Actinomycetota bacterium | reverse complement strand
TGTCCTCTACTGGTTCGGTTCGTCTATGCTGATCCGCCGGTCCCGTGCACTGCGTCCTCGCTAGTGTTTCTGCATTTAAAATGTTGCAGCATTTTTCCCAAAGGAACCTCGACCGTCCACATGATGTGGCCGGACGGGGTATCAACATTTGGCGTTGACTTTTGGCACGCTGTTTCGTCTCAAGGAACGGACGCTTTCTTCAAGACCCTTTCACCGGTCTCTCCGAGCGCTTCGTTCGTTCTTCGTTGTTTTTAGCTTAGCAGATCCGATTCACCCGGTCGAACCGGTTTGTTTTCGTTTCCGCCACCCGCCGGAGCGGGTTGTCGCTCTGCGACCCGGACCACATTACCGCATATTCTGGAAGCCATGAAATCGGCGTCCAATTCGCACGCAAAATCGACCCCCGCTGCCGAAGCTAATGCCGACACCGGATGGATCAATGAGTGGGGCGAAGAAGATCTGCGTGTGGTCACGAGAGGGCTGATGCGGCGAGGCGATGCCTCGTACGACGCAGCTACCCGAATCAGGCGACTCGTCCAACACTGAAGCGCCTCCTTCTCGCCGCGTCAAACATAGGAGGCGAAGATCCTTCTGGATCTTCGCCGGTCATGCCGTCTTCGTTGGAGTAACCGCAGGTCAGCCGCGGTTCAGCTGGACTGCGGCGAGGCTGCGCTTGCCGCGGCGGAGCAGCAGCCAACGGCCGTGCAGCAGATCCGCCTCGGCGGGACCGGCCTCGACGTCGCCGATCTTGACGTTGTTGACGTACGCCCCGCCCTCCTGGATCGCCCGGCGGGCGGCGGACTTGCTGGCGACCAGGCCGGTGGCGGCGAACAGGTCGCACCAGCAGCCCGAGTTCGTCGACCTCGACGTGCGGGAGCTCGGCGACGCCGGCGGCCAGCGTCGGGGCGTCGAGGTCGGCCAGGTCGCCCTGACCGAACAGCGCCTTCGACGCGGCGCACGGCGCGGGCGTACTGCTCCTCGCCGTGGACCAGGACGGTGACGTCCTCGGCCAGGGCGCGCTGGGCAGCGCAGGCGGCCGGCTGCTCGGTGGTGAGGCGCTCCAGCTCGGCGATCTCCTCCTGACTGCGGAAGGTGAAGATGCGCAGGTACTTGACCACGTCGCGGTCGTCGGCGTTGAGCCAGAACTGGTAGAAGGCGTACGGCGATGGTCAGCTCCGGGTCGAGCCAGAGGGTGCCGGTCTCCGTCTTGCCGAACTTGGTGCCGTCCGCCTTGGTGACCAGCGGGGTGCCGAGGGCGTGGACGACCCGGCCCTCCGCCTTGCGGATCAGGTCGACGCCGGCGGTGAGGTTGCCCCACTGGTCGCTGCCGCCGGTCTGCAGGGTGCAGCCGTAGCGGCGGTAGAGCTCCAGGTAGTCCATGCCCTGCAGGACCTGGTAGCTGAACTCGGTGTAGCTGATCCCGGCGTCGGAGTTCAGCCGGGCGGGCGACCGCGTCCTTGGAGAGCATCGTGCCGACCCGGAAGTACTTGCCGACGTCGCGCAGCAAGTCGATCGCCGAGAGCGGGGCGGTCCAGTCGAGGTTGTTGACGATCCGGGCCGCGAACGCGCCCTCGAAGTCGAGGTAGCGCTCGACCTGGCTGCGGAAGCGCTCGACCCAGGCGCCACGGTCTCCGGGTCGTTCAGCGTGCGCTCGGAGGTCGGCCTGGGGTCGCCGATCAGGCCGGTGGCGCCGCCGACCAGCGGCAGCGGGAAGTGGCCCGCGTCCTGGATGCGGCGCATGGTGATCAGCTGCACCAGGTTGCCCATGTGCAGGCTCGGGGCCGTCGGGTCGAATCCGCAATAGAACGTGACCGGGCCGTCCGCGAATGCCTTGCGCAATGCGTCCTCGTCGGTGGAAAGGGCGATCAGCCCGCGCCACTTCAGCTCGTCGACGATGTCCGTCACGGTCTCGCGTCTCCTCAGTCCCGGTCGGCGGAAAGTCCCGGTCGGCGGAGGTCCCGGCCGACTGTGTCCGCTCAGCGTGTCCGAGACTACGGGGTCGGCGCCAATCAATTGCACTTCAGCCGGCGGGGTCAGCTGCGGGCGCGCGGCGTGTGCCGGCGGTAGGGACTGACGGTCGGGTCGTCGCGCAGCCAGAACCGCAGCGGGCGGTCCATCGCCTGGGCGATGCCGGTGCGCGGGCCCGCCGCGATCCGCTCCGGCGGGGGCGGGGAGCCGGCCAGGACCCGGAACGGCGAGCCGGTCGGCGCGCAGGCGTCGGCGCCGTCCCGGGAGCGGTCGACGCCGAGGGCGAGCGTCAGCCGGGCCGGTCCGGAGGCCAGGTCGGCGGCGCGGCGGGAGTTGCTGCGGCGGCTCTGCGCCAGTTCGACGCCGGAGACCACCTCGCCGGCCCGGAGCAGCACGGCGGAGGCGTCCCGGCCCGGGCCGGTGACCAGGTTCATGCAGTAGTGCATGCCGTAGGTGAAGTAGACGTAGACATGGCCGGGGTCACCGAACATCACCGCGTTGCGCGGGGTGCGGCCCCGGTAGGCGTGGGACGCCGGGTCGTCCGGGCCCTCGTACGCCTCGACCTCGGTGAGGCGGAGTTCGACGGTGCCCTCGGGCAGGGTGCACACCAGGATGCGGCCCAGCAGCTCCGGGGCGACCAGTCGGGAGGGGCGGTCGAAGAACGACCGGGCGAGTGGGGCGTGGTCGGGCTGGTCGGCGGACATGGCTCCCGAGGCTACTGCAGCGGGGCCGCCACGCGCGGTTAGTGTGGGCAGCGGAAACATCCCCACCACGCATCCCCCCACCACACAGGAGGTTGACGAAGTGTCGGAGTCGAGTCGACGGCCCCTCCCCCACGCCTTCCATCCGCCGGTTCCCGAGTTCACGGTGACCAGCACGGACTTCACCGCGGGCGGCGTGCTGCCGGAGGCGCACGTCTACGCCGCGGGCAACACCTCCCCGCAGCTGAGCTGGTCCGGTGCCCCGGCCGGGACCAAGAGCTACGCGGTCACCTGCTTCGACCCGGACGCGCCGACCGGCAGCGGGTTCTGGCACTGGTCGCTGTTCGACATCCCCGCCGGGGTGACGGAGCTGCCGACGGGCGCGGGGAGCGGCGACTTCACCGGGCTGCCGGCCGGCGCCGTCCACGCCCGCAACGACTACGGCAGCCTGGACTTCGGCGGGGCCGCGCCGCCGCCCGGGGACGGCCCGCACCGCTACGTCTTCACCGTCTACGCCGTGGACCAGGAGAAGCTGGGACCGGACGCCGACGCCTCGCCCGCCGTCGTCGGCTTCAACCTGCGGTTCCACACCCTGGGCCGGGCCCAGGTGATCGCCGAGTACGAGCAGGGCTGACCGGCTCGCTCATACGCCCGAAATTGCGTTGTCCCGGGCACCGCACCGCCCTCACAGTGGGACCACCGCCGTGGGGGCGGTGCTCTGCCTGGGAGGTGGTCGGGATGCGCAACACGCTGGTGCTGAACGCTGGATACGAGCCGCTGTCGACGGTGTCGCTGCAGCGCGCCGTGGTCCTGGTACTCCAGGAGAAGGCCGTGGTCGAGCACGCGCATCCGCTGCGCCTGGTCCGGGCCGCCTCGGTGGAACTGCCGCTGCCCCGGGTGATCCGGCTGCGCCGCTATGTCCGGGTGCCGTTCCGACAACGGGCGGCCTGGTCGCGGCGGGGAGTCCTGGTCCGGGACGGGCACCGGTGTGCCTACTGCGGGCGCAGGGCGACCACTATCGACCACGTCCTGCCCCGTTCACGCGGAGGCGGTGACACCTGGCTGAACACCGTGGCGGCCTGCGCCGCCGACAACCACCGCAAGGCCGACCGCACGCCCGAGCAGGCCGGGATGCAGCTGCTGGTCACCCCGTTCGAGCCGACGCCGGAGGCGGCGCTGGTGCTGGCGCTCGGCGCCGAGCGGGACGAGCTGCCGGACTGGCTGCCGCTGCCCGCGTGACGCGCCGGCAGCAGACCGGCCCTGCGGTCGTCGGCCCGTACGGGGGGCGGGCCGACGACTCCCAGCTCTCAGCTTGACTGCCTCAGGCGGACGAGGCGGACGAGTAGGCGGTGGCCGCGGTGCTGTAGGTGCTGGTGAACTGCGGCAGGACGAACACCTGGGTGCCCTGGTAGAGCACCCGGCCCGAGGTCAGCAGCGAGCCGGTGGCCTGGGGGAAGGAGCCGCCGGCCGTCTCCTTGCCGGTGCCGAGGTCGAAGTGGCTGAGCCGGGCGGGCTGCCCGATCCGCTCCTCGGTGGCGACCACCGCGGTCGCGCCGTCCAGACCGACCAGGGAGGTCTGGCCCTTCTCGATCGGGGCGTTCTGCCACAGCGGCTTGCCGCTGACCAGGTCGAAGGCGCTGACCAGGCCCGAGCCGGTGACGGCGGTGGCGGCCCCGGACGCCCCGGCGCTCGGGGTGGTGGCGGCACCGCCGGTGGTCGGGCTGAGCTCGGCGATCATGGTGTTGCCCTGGAAGAAGAGGGCCGGCACCGGGGCGAAGCTGCCGTCGACGTCGTCCAGTTGACCGCCGGTCTGGGCGACCGGGATCGTCGCCTGGCTGTCGCCGGTCGCGCTGAACGACAACACGGTGTCCTGGCTCGACGTCGCCATGTGGACCGAGACCACCGCCGGGTTGGCCGACAGCACGGTGTAGCTGGCCGCGTCCACGGGCAGGCCGCGCCACCAGGCGAGCTTGCCGGTGTCCGCGTTGAGCGAGAGCACTTGCTGCTTCGGGTTGGAGTCGGCGCAGTTGCTCTGGAGCAGCAGCACGCTTCCGGTCGCGTTGCCGGTCAGCGTGCAGTACTTGCCCGGGCCGCCGTAGGTCCAACTCTGCTTGCCGGTAGTGACGTTGAAGCCGATCGCGCCGGTGCTGCCGACTGCGACCAGCTGGCTGCCGTCGACCGCCACGGAGGAGGCGGTGAGCTGGGAGGCGGTGGTGAGCTGCGCCGTCCACGCCTGCTTGCCGGTGGTGGTGTCCACGGCGACGATCTCGTTGCACGCCTGCTTGGCGCCGGGCCCGGCCTGGAACAGGACGGCACCGATGCCGGTCGAGCTGACGGTCGGCGACATCGCGCAGGGGACCGCACCGGCGCTGGGCGGGGCCACCGTCCACAGCGGGCTGCCGCTGGTGGCGTTGTAGGCGGTCACGCCCATGCCGTCACCGCGGACCACGGCGGAGCTGAGCAGCCAGGAGCCGACCAGGCCGTCGTTGCCGTTGGTCGCGCCGGCGTCGGCGGGTGCGGCCCAGGACTTGGTGTGCCCGGTGGAGAGATCGGCCTGGACCGGGACGCTGGGCGCCGGCGAGTGCTTGGGCCCGGAGCCGCCGCCGGCCACGGCGTAGCCGGCGACGCAGAGGACGATCAGGGCGGTCGCGCCGAGCACGGCGCGGGTCAGGAAGACCTTGCGGTCGGTGCCCGGGGTCCGGCCGGTGGCGGCGGCGAGGAGCCGGGCCAGGTTGAAGCCCTCGGCCCCGGCGTCCGACCCGGACTCGGCTGTCCTGCCGGAGCCGTCGGCGCCGGCTGCCTCACCGGAGGCGGCGCCCCGGCCCCGGCCGCCCCGGCGCGAGGCCCGGCCGGCACCGGACGCGACCGCGCCGGTGACGGCGGCAGCGCCGACGGCGGCCTCGGCAGCAGAGCCAGTGGCGGAGTCGGCGGCCGGGTCGGCCCCGGCGGCGGCTATGTCGCCGGTCGCGGGGGCCGCCGAGCCGGTGGCGTCGGGCGCGGTCGGGTACTGGGCCCCGAACTGCTCGGCGTACTGCTGGGCGTAGTCCTGCGCATACGGCTGCGCATACTGCTGGGCGTACGGCTCCTGGCCGTACGGCTCCGGCGCGTACGGGGCCGGGTGCTGCTGGGCGTACGGGTCGCCGGCCTGGGCCGGGTAGTCCGCGTACCCGGCGGGGTAGCCGTCGTAGCCGGTGTAGTCGGCGTAGCCGTACTGCTGCTGGTCCTGCTGCGGCTGCGGGGCGGGCTGCTGCTCGTAGCCGGGCTGCTGCTGCCCGTAGCCCTCCGCCGACTGGCTGTCAGGTTGCCAGTACTGGCCGTAGTCGGGTTCGCTCTCCATGGTGTCCGTCTACTCCCGCCGCCCTCACGATTCGCCTGCCAGCATCTCACGGCTGTCCGGTGGCCCCGTCCGCTCCGGGTGTCCCGGGCGGCTCAGCAGCCCTCAGCCGAGCAGCAGTTTGACGATGGCGACGAGGCCCACGACGACGATCAGCCCACGTAGGGCGACTCGCGGCAGTCGGCGTCCGACCCGGGCGCCTATCTGTCCGCCGACGATGGAACCGACCGCGATCAGCAGCGCGGCGGTCCAGTCGACCGGGGCCACGCAGATGAAGACGATCGCGGCGACACCGTTGACCAGCAGGCCCAGGACGTTCTTCGCGGCGTTGATCCGCTGCAGGTCCTCGGCCAGCAGTGAGCCCATCAGGCCGAGCAGCAGCACGCCCTGGGCGGCGCCGAAGTACCCGCCGTAGACGCCGGTGGCGAAGATGCCGAGCAGCAGCGCGACCCCGCCCTCGGTGCGGGTCGAGCCGTCCGGGCGGGCGGCGAGGCGCTTGGCGAGCCAGGGCTGGAGGACGACCAGCAGCAGCGCGAGGCCGATCAGGACCGGGACGATCGCCTTGAACGCGTCGGCCGGCAGGACCAGCAGCAGGATGGCGCCGACCAGGCCGCCGAGGGCGGAGGCGGTGCCGAGCCGGAGCAACCGGGAGCGCTGGCCCTTGAGCTCGGCGCGGTAGCCGAGCACCCCGCTGACCGCCCCTGGGACCAGGCCGAGGGTGTTGGAGACGTTGGCGGTGACCGGAGGCAGCCCGAGGGCCAGCAGCACCGGGAAGGTGATGAGCGTGCCGGAGCCGACGATGGTGTTGATGGTCCCGGCGCCGACGCCGGCCGCGACGACGGCAACTGCTTCCCACGGTGACATGGTTGTGCCCCTCCGGCCCTGGCTGTGGTGGTGGCTTCGATCATGCACCACTGGCCGGGGTGAAGGGGCAGGACGCCCGCTCTGCGGGACGGACCGGATGCCGCCCGACGGCTCGGGCGACCGCTGAGGCGGCTACTGGGGCGACTACTCGGGGTCGATCTCCGGGTACTCGCGGCGCTTCTCCAGACGCGGACCGCCGTTGTCCTCGGCACGGTCGACCGGGGCGGCCGGGGCGGCGTTGGGGGTGAGGCCGGTGAAGGCGCCGCCGATGCCCTTGATCGCGTCGCCGATCTCGCTGGGGATGATCCACAGCTTGTTGGCGTCGCCCTGGGCGATCTGCGGCAGCGTCTGCAGGTACTGGTAGGCCAGCAGCTTCTGGTCGACGTCGCCCTCGTGGATGGCCTCGAAGACGGTGCGGATCGCGGCGGCCTCACCGTCGGCGCGCAGCATCGCGGCCTGGGCCTGGCCCTCGGCGCTCAGCATCTCGGCCTGCTTCTGGCCCTCGGCGGTGAGGATCTGGGACTGCCTGACGCCCTCGGCGGTGAGGATCGCGGCGCGCTTCTCACGGTCGGCGCGCATCTGCTTCTCCATCGAGTCCTGGATCGAGGTCGGCGGGTCGATCGACTTCAGCTCGACCCGGTTGACCCGGATCCCCCACTTGCCGGTGGCCTCGTCCAGGACGCCGCGCAGCCCGTCGTTGATGGTCTCGCGGGAAGTGAAGGTCGTCTCCAGGTCCATGCCGCCGATGACGTTGCGCAGCGTCGTGACGGTGAGCTGCTCGATCGCCTGGATGTAGTTGGCGACCTCGTAGGTGGCCGCCTTGGCGTCGGTGACCTGGTAGTAGATGACCGTGTCGATCGTCACCACCAGGTTGTCCTCGGTGATCACCGGCTGCGGCTTGAACGGCACGACCTGCTCGCGCAGGTCGATCCGGTCGCGGACGGTGTCGACGAACGGCACGACTATGTTGAGGCCCGCGTTGAGGGTGCGGGTGTAGCGGCCGAACCGCTCCACAATCGCCGCGCTCGCCTGCGGGATCACCTGGATCGTCCGCATCAGGGCGATGAACGCCACTACGACCAGGATGATCAGGACGATGATCACGGGTTGCACAAGGACTCCCTCATAGCGATCCTCGACCGCCTTCCGGGGCGGCCGTTCGGGGCAGTGGCATCGGTGGCGGGTTGGGCCCGGATGCCGGTCTCGTCGGCGGACACACGTCTGTCTGGCTCTAGAGGATGAGGGCCGTTGCGCCCTCGATCTGCGCGACGCTGACCTGCTCGCCGGGGGCGAAGACGCGTCCGGGTTCGTAGGAGCGGGCCGACCAGACCTCGCCCTGGAGTTTGATCCGGCCGCCGTGTTCGTCGACCTGTTCCAGGACGAGCGCGCCGGCGCCGTGGAGGGCTTCGATGCCCATCCGCACCCGCGGCCCCTGCCGCAGGTGCCGGAGGGCGATCGGGCGGACGAAGACGATCAGGGCGACGGAGACCACGAGGAAGACGGAGAACTGGGCGATCGTGCCCGCGCCGAGGCCGCCGGTCAGCGCGGCCGCGGCGGCGCCGACCGCGAACATGCCGAACTCGGGCAGCGCCGTGATCGCCAGGGGGACGCCGAGCGCCGCCGCGACGATGAGCCACCAGATCCAGTTCTCCACCCGTCCATCGTAGGCGCGCGGAGACCGGTTGGGAGAGGGGTTTGCGCAGGTCGTCCTGAGGAACAGGACGACGGCGGCGGCGAGTTAACGCAGCGGCAGTCCGCGTGCGGACCAACGGTCGTCCTGCTGCTCCAGGGTCAGCGGCAGACCGAAGCAGTGCGAGAGGTTGCGCGGGGTCAGCGCCTCGGCGAGCGGGCCGGCTGCCAGCACCTTGCCCTGACGGATCATCAGCACATGGGTGAAGCCCGGGGGGATCTCCTCGACATGGTGGGTGACCATGACCATGGCGGGCGCCTGCGGGTCGCGGGCCAGCGCGCCGAGGCGGCGGACCAGGTCCTCGCGGCCGCCGAGGTCCAGGCCGGCGGCCGGCTCGTCGAGCAGCAGCAGCTCGGGGTCGGTCATCAGCGCGCGGGCGATCAGGGTGCGCTTGCGCTCGCCCTCGGAGAGGGTGCCGAAGTGGCGGTCGGTGTACTCGGCCATGCCGAGCAGGTCGAGCAGCAGCCGGGCCCGGTCCTCGTCGGGCTGCTCGTAGGTCTCGCGCCAGGTCGCGGTCATGCCGTAGGCGGCGGTGAGGACCGTCTCCAGCACCGTCTGACGGCGCGGCAGCTTGTCCGCCATCGCGGCGCCGGCCAGCCCGATCCGGGGACGGAGCTCGAAGACGTCGACGCCGCCCAGCTTCTCGCCGAGGATCACGGCGGTGCCGCTGGAGGGGAAGAGGTACGAGGAGGCGACCTGGAGCAGCGTGGTCTTGCCTGCGCCGTTGGGGCCGAGGATGACCCACCGCTCCCCCTCGGCAACGGCCCAGGACACCTGCTCCACCAGCGCGCGGCCGCCCCGCACCACCGATACGTCCACCAGCTCGAGCACGTCGCTCATTGCGTACGCCTTCCCCAATGCAGAGTGCGAGTTTTGTCGACATTCACACGTTTCGCGCACGCCACGGTTGGCAGCGCGGCGAACGGCACAGGGAAAACCTACGCCACGAAGGTGTGCGAGATGTTCGTAGGCTTGGGCCTCATGGTGCAGATCTCCGGCAACGGCCGTCCCGACGACGTATTCGACGAACCCCGATCGGGGCGGCTGGCCGCCTGGGGCAACGCGGTCCTGGGCGGCTTCGGCTCCCCGGACGACGCCGGCACGGCGATCCGGGGACGTGACGACGGTCACCGGGTGGTCGGGCTCCCGGGCAGTGGAACAGGGGCGGACGCGGGGGTCGCCCCCGGCTTCGCCATCGGCGCGTTGCGCGGGCTGGGGGTGACCGGGTTCCGGCTGGCGCTGCCCGCCCCCGGCCACCCGCTGGGCCTGACCGGTCCGGCCGGGTTCAACGAGCAGGCGCTGGCGGCCGGCGAGGCGGTGCTGGCGGTCGGTCGGACCGCGCTCGGCCTGCTGCCCGAGGTGCAGCTGGTCGGCCCGCCCGGGGACCGGCTGACCCGGGTGCTCTGGCGGGTCGTGCCGGTGGCCGAGGGCGTCCCGGCGGACGTCCCGCAGCTGCGGGACGCGGAGCGGGAGCTCGCCCAGGGGCTGCGCGAGGCCACCGAGACGCTGCTGCGGCTCGACGTCGCCGGCGGCGGGCCTGCGGTGCAGCGGGCGCTGGAGGCCTACCGGCGGCGGAGGCAGCCGATGCTGCTGGCCCCCGGCTACCCGCCGCGCGCGGTCCGGGTGCTGGAGTCCGCCCGGCAGGTGCGGGCGCTGCTGACACTGGCCTCGGCCAGCGAGGGCGCGGCGGTGAGCGCCGGGGAGATGGCGGCCCGGGCCGAGGCGATCCGCCCGCTGGAGCGGATCGCCCGGCGGGCCCAGGTCGCGGCGTACAACGCGCTGGTGGACGAGCCCGTCCGGGACTGACGCGGCGGGACGGACGACCTGGTTCGGTTGGGCCTCAGCGGGCGGCGCCGTTGCGGACCGCCCAGAGCGCCGCCTGGGTCCGGTCCGCCAGGTCCAGCTTCATCAGGATGTTGGAGACATGGGTCTTCACCGTCTTCTCCGACAGGTGCAGCACCCGGGCGATCTCGCGGTTGGACCGGCCGTCCGCGATATGGCCCAGCACCTCCTGCTCGCGCTCGGTGAGCGTGCCGCCGCGCCCCTGCGGCGGGCGGACCGTGTCGTCCGCCAGCAGCGCGCCGGCCAGCTCCGGCTGGAGCAGCACATGGCCGGCGTGGACCGAGCGGATCGCGCCGGCCAGCGCCTCCGGGTCGACGTCCTTGTAGACGTACCCGGCGGCGCCGGCCCGGAGCGCCGGGACGACCGTGCGGTGCTCGGTGAAGCTGGTGACCACCAGCACCCGGGCCGGGTTGCCGGCCGCCTTCAGCAGCCGCAGCGCCTCGATGCCGTCGGTGCCCGGCATCTTCACGTCCATCAGCACCACGTCCGGGTGCAGCTCCTCGGTCAGCGCGACACCCTCCGCGCCGTCGGCGGCCTCGCCGACCACCTCGATGTCGTCCTGGACCTCCAGGAAGGTCCGCAGCCCGCGTCGGACGACCTGGTGGTCGTCGACGACCAGCACCCTGATCCGACCCTCAGCCACCGGGAACCTCCAGTTCCACCACGGTCCCCTTGCCCGGGGCCGACTCGATCCGCAACGTGCCGCCGACACCGGCCGCACGGTCCCGCATGGACACCAGCCCCAGGTGCCGCCCGGCCCGGTGGACCTGCTCGGGCTCGAAGCCGCGCCCGTCGTCGCTGATCGACAGCCGGGCCCCCCGTCCGCCGGCGGCGGCCCGCAGCTCGACCTGGACCGAGGTCGCTCCGGAGTGCCGCAGGGCGTTGTGCAGGGCCTCCTGGGCGACCCGGAGCACCGCCTCCTCCTGGGCCGGCGGCAGCGCGCGGATCCGGTCGTGGCTGAAGCCGACGCTCGCACTGTGGGCCCGGTCCAGTACCTCGACATGGGAGACCAGCGTCGGCAGCAGCCCGTCCTCGTCCAGCGCGGCCGGGCGCAGCTCCACCACGACGCTGCGCAGCTCGTCGGCGGCCTCGGCGGCGAGCCGGGAGACCTCGGCCAGCTCGGCCCTGGCCCGGTCCGGGTCGCGGCTTACCAGGGCGGAGGCGGCCTGGGCGGTGAGCCGGAGCGAGAACAGCTTCTGCGAGACGGCGTCGTGCAGCTCGTGCGCGATCCGGGCGCGCTCGCCGACCAGGGTGAGCTCGCGACTGCGCTCGTAGAGCCGGGCGTTGGTGAGGGCGATGGCGGCGTGCGAGGCGAGGATCCGGAGCAGGTACTCGTCGTCGGCGGTGAAACCGGCCTCCGGCGCGTCGTCCGGCTTGTCGGCGAGGAAGATCGCGCCGAGGATCTCGTCGCCGTCGGCGATGGGCATGCCGAGGAAGGCCTTCATGTCCGGGTGGGCCTGCGGCCAGCCCTCGAAGCGGGGGTCCTGGCGCAGGTCGGCCAGCCGCTGCGGGGTGGCCTCGTGCATCATCACGCCGAGGATGCCGTGCTGCCGGGGCAGCGGACCGATGGCCCGCCACTGCTCGTCGCTGATGCCGTCGACCACGAACTGGGCGAAGCCGCCGTTGTCGTCCGGCACCCCGAGTGCCGCGTAGCGGGCGCCCAGGAGGGTGCGCGCCGAGCTGACGATGCGCTGCAGCACCTCGCGCACCTCCAGGTGCTTGCTCATCGCGAGCACGGCGGAACTGATCGCCTCGATGCCACCCAGGCACGGGCCGTAGTCGGCCCCACCCTGGACGTACGACGTTGCGCACCCGGAATCGGGCGGTGGCGCGGCTTCGGACATACGGCCACCGTACCGCCGGGTGATCGTCGGGGTATCGGACTTGCGGGAGCGTCGGAGCGGGACGTCGGTCGTAGGTCGAAGGACGGTGCCCGCAGTTGGCCCGGGACCGAGGTGGCCCGCCCGACCCGCGCCTAGCGTCGAAGCTGGTCCGCCGAAGCCGATCGCAGGCTTTCGCGGTCCCACGCTTTCACGGAGGAAGCAGGGCAAGCACGGGAGGAAGCAGAGCATGGCTGTCGCAATCGTCACCGGGGCGTCGCGCGGACTCGGCCGGGCGCTGGCCCTGGCCCTCGCCGATCGGGGCTGGTCACTGGTGCTGGACGCGCGCGGAGCGGCGGCACTGGGCGGCGTGGTCGAAGAGGTACGGGCCTCGGCCGGGCCCGGCGCGGCCGTGCTCGGGCTGCCCGGGGACGTCACCGACCCGGCGCACCGCAGCGCGCTGCTCGCCGCCGCGCAGCGGTCGGGCGGGCTCGACCTGCTGGTGAACAACGCCAGCGTGCTCGGTGCGGAACCGCTGCGCCCGCTGGCGGAGCTGCCGGTGGCCGGCTTCCGGCAGGCGCTGGAGGTCAACACGGTCGCACCGTTGGCACTGACCGCCGAGGCCCTGCCGCTGCTCCGGGCGGCGCCGGCCGGGGCGGTGCTGAACATCAGCTCGGACGCGGCGGTCGAGGCCTACCCGGACTGGGGCGGCTACGGCGCGAGCAAGGCGGCGCTGGACCACTGGTCGGCGGTGCTGGCACTGGAGGAGCCGGGGCTTCGGGTGTGGTCGGTCGACCCGGGCGACATGCGGACCGCGATGTACGCGGCGGCCGTGCCCGACGACGAGGACGCCGACTCGCGTCCGCTGCCGGAGCAGGCGGCGGTGCCGGCCCTGCTGACGCTGATCGGCAGCGCCGCCCCGAGCGGCCGCCGGACCGTCGCGGACCTGCTGGGGGCGCGATGAAGAGCGTCCAGCCGGTCCGGTCCGCCGCCTGGTCCGGAGGCTCGGCCAAGGACGGCGGCCGGGGCGGCAAGCGCGGGGACCGCGCCGGGCACCGGGCCGGTCCCCCGCCGGAGGAGCCCGAACCCGACCGCTTCGAGCTGGACGGGTTCCAGCTGGACGGCTTCGAGCTGCCCCCGGGGCTGGAGGCGACCGCCCCGCCCGAGGAGCGCGGACGCGGACGGGACGATGTGCGGCTGCTGGTCGCGCGCCGGGGCGCGCACACCGTCGGGCACCACGCCTTCAACGAGCTGCCCCGGCTGCTGGACCCCGGCGACATGCTGGTGGTCAATGTCTCGGCCACCCTCTCGGCGGCGGTGGACGGCACCGTCCCGACCAGCGGCGAGCGGGTCGTGGTCCACTTCTCGACCCGGCGATCGGCGACGGAGTGGATGGTCGAACTGCGGACCCCGGACGGCCGGGGCAGCACCCGGCAGCGGTCGGCCGAGGCCACCGGGGCGGCGGTCCGGCTGGCCGGCGGCGCGGAGCTGGCACTGCTCGGGCCGGTGACCGGGCGGCTGCGGCGGGCGCGGTTCGCCGTCGCCGACCCGGTGGCCTACCTGGAACGGCACGGGCGGCCGATCCGCTACGCGTACACCGACACCGACCGTCCGGCCTCGGCCTACCAGACGGTCTTCGCCCGGGCGTTGGCCGAGGCGCTGGGTCCGACGGCGGCCGGATCGGCCGAGATGCCCAGCGCGGCCCGGCCGTTCACCCCGGAGCTGGTGACTCGGCTGGTCAGCCGGGGCGTGCTGGTGGTGCCGATCACCCTGCACACCGGGGTGGCCTCGGCCGAGGCCGGGGAGCCGCCCTACGCGGAGTGGTTCGAGGTCCCCGGTCCGACCGCGCGGGCGGTGACCACGGCACGGGCGGCCGGTTCCCGGGTGGTCGCGGTGGGGACGACGGCCGTGCGGGCGCTGGAGTCGGCGGTCGGCCCGGACGGTGCGCTGCGGGCGGCGTCCGGCTGGACCGAGCTGGTGGTCACTCCGGAGCGGGGCGTGCGCACGGTGGACGGACTGCTGACCGGGCTGCACGAGCCGCGCGCCTCGCACCTGCTGATGCTGGAGGCGGTGGCCGGACGCCCGCTGCTGGATCTCTCCTACGCGGCGGCGCTGCGGGAGCGCTACCTCTGGCACGAGTTCGGCGACCTGCACCTGCTGCTGGACCACTGAGCCGCCGGGCCGCCCGGCGCATCGCCGAGGGCGCTGCGGAACGGCCCGAGGCCGCGTCCCCCGGTGGTGCGGGGACGCGGCCTCGGGCCGTTGCGCGACGGACTGACGGACTGACGGGCGGTCAGCGGGAACGCATCACCTCGGGCTCGTGCCGGCGCAGCAGCCGGAGCACGAGGAAGCCGAGCACGGCGCTGATGACGACCAGCGCGCCGCAGTCGATGAACCACTGGGCGGCGGTGTGCTGCCACATCGGGTCGTAGTGCGGAGTGCTGGAGAACGGGCCGATCAGGTGCCCCAGGTCGGTGGTGGTGCCCAGCGCGCCGACCGCCCAGCGCGAGGGCATCAGCCAGGCGACCTGCTCCAGCCCGGCGCTGCCGGCGATGGCGAAGCCGAGGCAGCCCGTGAAGACCACCTGGATGATGGCGAACATGACCAGCAGCGGCATGGTCTTCTCGGCGGTCTTCACCAACGCGGAGATCACCAGGCCGAACATCATCGAGGCGAAGCTCAGCAGGATGATCGCGATGGTCATC
Organism: uncultured Actinomycetota bacterium; assembly: GCA_963743515.1. Lineage (GTDB taxonomy): Bacteria > Actinomycetota > Actinomycetes > Streptomycetales > Streptomycetaceae > Streptacidiphilus. Next base: position 295,256 of record CAVUQN010000007.1, on the reverse strand, counting down.
TCGATCGCCGGGTAGCTGGAGATGATCAGGCCCTTGGGGGGCAGGGTGCGCGAGGAGAAGCCGATGCCGCCGATGATCACGCCCTGGATGACGCTGATCGCGCCGAGCACGATCACCTTGGACATCAGATAGGCGGAGCGGGAGAGGCCGACCGCGCGTTCCCGCTCGTAGATCACCCGTTCCTTGATCAGCTCACGGACCGAGTTGGCCGCCCCGGAGAAGCAGGAGCCGACCGCCATGATCAGCAGGATGGTCGGGGCGTCGCCGTTCAGGCCGTTGTGCGACGCGGGACCGGTACTCAGGCCGCTGGGCGCCGGGATGATCATGCTGACCACCCCCAGCACGGCCGGCATCAGCACCGACAGCAGGATGAAGCCCTTGTCCGAGGCGATCACCGAGAGGTAGCGCCGAACCAGCGTGGACAGCTGCGAGAACCAGCCCTGCTGCTTCTGCGGCTGGCTCTGGTGCTGCTGGATCGGGGAGGACTGCGCCTGCACGGCCTCCACGTCCGCCGAGTACATCTGGTAGTGCACCGAACCGCGGAAGCGTCCGGCCCAGTCGTGGTCGGGGTAGTTCTCGAAGGCCTGGAAGACGTCCGCCCAGGTCTCGTAGCCGAAGAAGTGCAGGGCCTCCTTGGGCGGGCCGAAGTAGGCCACGGAACCGCCCGGGGCCATCACCAGCAGCCGGTCGCAGATCGCGAGTTCGGCCACCGAGTGGGTGACCACCAGCACCGTGCGGCCCTCGTCGGCGAGGTTCCGCAGCATCTTCATGACGTCGCGGTCCATGCCCGGGTCCAGCCCCGAGGTGGGCTCGTCCAGGAATATCAGCGAGGGCTTGGTGAGCAGCTCCAGGGCGACCGAGACGCGCTTGCGCTGGCCGCCGGAGAGAGCGGTGATCTTGTTGTCGCCGCGCTTCTCCAGGTGCAGCTCGACCAGCACCTCCTCCACCCGGCGCTCGCGCTCGGAGGCCTCGGTGTCGCCGGGGAAGCGGAGCTCGGCCGCGTACTGCAGCGCGGTGCGGACCGTCAGCTGCGAGTGCAGGATGTCGTCCTGCGGGACCAGGCCGATGCGCTGGCGCAGCTCGGCGAACTGCTTGTAGAGGTTGCGGCCGTCGTAGAGGACGTCGCCGTTGTCGGCCGGACGGTAGCCGGTCAGCGCGCGCAGCAGCGTCGACTTGCCGGAGCCGGACGGACCGATCACCGCGACCAGCGACTTCTCCGGGACGCCGAAGCTGACGTTGTTCAGCAGGATCTTCTCGGCGCCCTTGTGCTGGACCTTGACCTGGAGGTGGCGGGCCGAGAAGGAGACCTCGCCGGTGTCGACGAACTCCTCCAGCTGGTCGCCGACCAGCCGGAAGGTGGAGTGGCCGACGCCGACGATGTCGTTGGGGCCCAGCAGCACCCGGTTGACCGGCTGGCCGTTGACATAGGTGCCGTTGTGGCTGTCGAGGTCGACTATCTCGTAGCCGCCCTCGGCCAGCTGGCGCAGCTCGGCGTGGTGGCGCGAGACCGACAGGTCGGAGACCACCAGCTCGTTGTCGAGCCCGCGGCCGATCCGGATGGTCCGCAGGCCGCCGGCCAGGTTGCGGATCATCGTCGGGTTGCGCGAGCCGTAGACCGGCTGCTGCTGCGCGGGCTGGGACGCCTGCGGCTGCGCTTGCTGCGGCTGCTGGTTGCCGCTCCGCTGAGGGATCACCGAGGGGCCGAAGTCGACGGGGTTCGGCGTCAGGCTGTACGGCTGCGGGGCTGGGGGCTGCGGCTGCGGCTGCTGGTACTGCTGCTGGGGCTGGGGCTGGGGCTGATACTGCGGCGGCTGCTGGTACTGCGGCTGCACGGGCTGCTGGGGCTGCTGGTACTGCTGTTGCGGGTACTGCTGTTGCTGCTGTGGCAGGGGCTGGTGCTGCTGCGGTGCGGACTGCTGGGGCGGCAGCCCCGACTGCGGGGCGCTCGCGCCGTACCAGTTCTCCCCGGGTCGCGCGTTCGGTCCGGCACTCGGTCCTGCACCTGGTCCCGCGCTGGGGGCCGCCTCGGGCACGGCCGAGAAGGTCAGCCTCGGTCCGTTCTCGACGTTGCCGAGCACGACGACCGTGCCCGTGCCGAGCTGGACCTCGTTGGTCCGGCGGCCGTCGGTGAAGGTGCCGTTGGTGCTGCCCAGGTCCTCGAAGACCCAACCGGTGCCCCGAAGGGCGATGTTGGCGTGGCGCCAGGAAACCCGTGCGTCGTCGATCGTCAGGTCCGCGCGCGGGTCGCGGCCCAGGGTGTAGGTCCGCCCCGGCTCCAGGGTTGTTCGCTGTCCGTTGATATCAAGTACCAGTTGCGGCACTGTTGCCTGCCCCACGATGTGATGTCCCCCGAGTAGTCCACGTATGACGAGGGAAGCTTAGAGATGCCGTACGTCGGAGGGAATCATTCCAGCTCCGTTCCGGTTCGGTGAACCGGGCTTCGAGACTGTGACCGTGTGGCAACCTGACAGGTAGTCGAGGGGGGCGGTGGCGATGGCCGTGTACGGGCACGCACGTCCGGCCAGGGGCAGCGGCCGGCCACAGGGACTGCTGCTGTCGGCCTTGTCGGCGGCGGTGTCGGTGAGTTGGGCCTTCGCCGCGATGGGCGGCGTCGCGGCCCTCGGCGCGCACCTGCTCGGACTCGACCGCTACGCCTCGTTACCGGCGCTCACCGCGGCACTGGTGGCGATGGCCGCCGGTGGATCTGTCAGTCCGTCAGGTGATCTGTCGGTCTTCGGGCTCGGTGCGGCCGGGGCCCAGGGGGCGGTCGGCATCATGCCGTTGGGGGTCTCCTTCGTCGGCGCGGTGGTGCTCGGCCTGCTCTTCGTCCGGCCGCTGTACCGGCTGCCGGTGCTCGCCCCGTCCGTACTCGCCGCCCGGGCCGCCGGGGCGCTGGCCGGGTTCCTGGTGCTGCTGGGGGTGGTCGCCTGGTCCGGCAACGGCACCGTGGCGATCAAGCTCGACTCGCTGGTCGGCGGCGGGAGTGGCGGCGGAAGCGGTGGCGGTGGCGGGATTCTGGGGGGCCTGGGGGGCCTGGGCGGCCTCGGTGGGCTGATCAGCGGTGCCGTGGGCGGCAGTGCCAGTCCCACCGTCGGCTTCCGGGTCGACCTGCCGGCCACCCTGGGGCTGGGACTGCTCTGGTTCCTGGCCGTGCTGCTGCTCGCCCTGCTCGCGGCCCGGCGGGTGCCGTTGCCGCGCGGCTGGGGCGACCTCGGCCGGACCGTCCGGCCGGCGGTCTCGGCTGTGGTCACCGTGCTGGTGGCGGCGGTGCTGGCCGGTGCGGTGTCCGGGATCGTGGTCGGGCTGAGCGGCAACGGCGGCGCGAAGACGGTCGGCGGGGTGCTGCTCGGCACGCCGAACGGGGTCTTCCTGGCGGTGCCGCTGGGCATGGCCGTCCCGCTGACCGGCAAGGCCAGCGGGCCGCTGACGCACTTCCTGCCCTCCCCGGTGAACCTGCTGCTCAAGGACGGCGACGGCCAGTCGATCACGCTCGGCCGACTGGCCCAGCTGGACGGCCGGGTGTGGCTGCTGCCGGTCGCCGTCGCGCTGCTGCTGCTGGCGGCCGGGGTGTTCACCGCCGTCCGGACCCCGCGTCCGGTGCTGCCGCAGGGCGCGCTGCGCGAGGCGGGCGCGGTGGGGCTGCGGCTCGGGCTCGCGCTGGCGGTGGCCGTGCCGCTGCTGCTGGCCCTGGGCGCGGTCTCGGTCGACGCGAACCTGTCGGTCTTCGGTTTCTCGGCGGTCGGCGCCGGGCTGAGCATCAGCGGCAACCTCGCGGCCGGGGCCGGGCTGGGGCTGGTCGAGGGGGTGGTGTTCGGCACGCTCGGCGCCCTGCTGGTGCGCCGCTTCGCCGACGCCAAGCGGCCCGACCGAACGGTCCGCCCGACCGCCGCGCCGGGCGCCGCGCCGGGCGCCGGGGGCGCATCGAGGGTCGGGGGCGCAGTTCCCGGCTACGGGGCGCTGCCGGCCGCGCCCTCGCCGCCGCCGATGGACGCCGACCCCTCGGCCAACCCGTACGCCGCGCCGCCCGCGCCGCCGGTCAACCCCTACAGTGGCGGCCCGACCCGCGAGCCCCCGCCACCGCCGCTGCCGCCGCCGGGCCGCTGACCTGGGATGTCCGCAAGGCGGGACGGTGCATGGAACGGCGCTCCGGGCCCGGTAGCGTGGGACTCACCATGAGCGCTAGCCCCTCGGCCCCTGCTGCCGCCTCCGCCGCGACATCCTCCGCGACCGACACCGCATCCGGCCTCGACGACCACGGCCCTGAAGACCACGGCCACGCCCCCGACAGCCCCGGCCACGCCCCCGAGCCCAGGACCCTGCTGGTCAAGGTCTTCGGCAAGGACCGTCCCGGCATCACCACCGGCCTCTTCACCACCCTCGCCGAGTACGACGTGGATGTGGTCGACTTCGAACAGGTGGTGACCCGGGGGCGGATAGTGCTGTGCGCCCTGGTGACCGCCCCCGCCCACGAGGGCGAACTGCGCGCCAACCTGCACCAGTGGGCCGAGAGCCAGCGGCTGCAGGCCGAGGTCATCTCCGGCACCGGTGACAACCGTCCGCGCGGCGAGGGCCGCTCGCACGTCACCGTGCTGGGGCACCCGCTGACCGCCGCCGCCGTGGCCGCGCTCAGCGCCCGGATCACCGCCTGCGGGGGCAACATCGACCGGGTGTTCCGCCTGGCGAAGTACCCGGTCACGGCGGTGGAGCTGGCCGTCTCCGGCGTCCCGACCGAGGAGCTGCGGGCCGCGCTCGCGGTGGAGGCGGCGGCGCAGCGCGTCGATGTCGCCGTAGTCCGTTCGGGGCTGCAGCGCCGGGCGAAGCGGCTGGTGGTGATGGATGTCGACTCGACCCTCATCCAGGACGAGGTGATCGAGCTGTTCGCGGCGCACGCCGGCTGCGAGGCGCAGGTCGCCGAGGTCACGGCGGCGGCGATGCGCGGCGAGCTCGACTTCGCCGAGTCGCTGCGGGCCCGGGTCGCGCTGCTGGCCGGGCTGGAGGCGGACGTGGTGGCGAAGGTCCGTTCGGAGGTCCGGCTGACGCCGGGGGCGCGGACGCTGATCCGCACCCTGAAGCGGCTGGGCTACCAGGTCGCGATCGTCTCCGGCGGATTCACCCAGGTGACCGACGACCTGGTGGAGCGGCTGGGCCTGGACTTCTCGGCGGCCAACACCCTGGAGGTGGTGGACGGCCGGTTCACCGGCCAGGTGGTCGGCGAGATCGTCGACCGGGCCGGCAAGGCGCGGATGCTGGAGCGGTTCGCGGCCGAGGCCGGGGTGCCGCTGGAGCAGACCGTGGCGATCGGCGACGGCGCCAACGACCTGGACATGCTGAACGCCGCCGGGCTCGGCGTGGCCTTCAACGCCAAGCCGGTGGTGCGCGAGGCCGCAGACACAGCGGTGAACGTGCCGTTCCTCGACACTGTGCTCTACCTGCTGGGGATCTCCCGCGAGGAGGTCGAGGACGCCGACGGCTGGTCGGTGCCCTCGCTGTAGCGGACCCCGGTTTCCGCGGGTGGCCCCCGCCGGGGCCACCCGCGGTCATTTCACTCCTCGGGCAGGTCCTTCGGGGTGACGAAGGTGGTGAGCCGGGCCACGCCCGGTTCCAGGGACTTCCAGGGGCCTTCGACGGTCAGCACCGCCACGGCCGCCGTGGGAAAGCCGGTGCTGCGCAGCTGCGGCAGGGTGTCGCCCTCGTGCTCGCCCGCCAGCACCTCGGTGAGGCCCTGGACGCCCGGGTTGTGGCCCACCAGCAGCACTGTGTCGACATCCTCCGGTACCTCCTGGAGAACCTCGATCAGCCGGCCGGGGGCGGCCTCGTAGAGGCGCTCCTCGTAGACCGTACGTGGGCGGGTCGGCAGCTCGTGGGCGAAGAGCTTCCAGGTCTCCCGGGTGCGCGCGGCGGTGGAGCACAGCGCCAGGTCGGGGACGATGCCGGTGCCGGCCAGCCAGCGCCCGGCGGCTGGGGCGTCCTTCCTGCCGCGATCCGCCAGGGGCCGTTCGTGGTCGGCCACCGAGGGCCAGTCGGCCTTGGCGTGTCGGAGGACGATGATCCTGCGGGACGTATCGACGCTCATACCTGCAAGCTTGGCAGAAAACCCGGCCCCGGGTAGGACAACGTTCCGGCGCGCGACCTCGTCTGCGCGCCGGGGACGGGCTTCGCTCAGCCGGTCCAGGAGGCGATCGTGGCGATGATCGAGATGACCACCATGATGCCGCCGATCAGGCCGAACATCTGGAGGAGCTTCTTGTTTCCCCCGGTGGGGTTGGGCTCGAGATAAGGCATGGGCCAGAGTGTGCCACTCCTGGCCGGGCCCGGTCTCGGCGGGGGTGGCACTCCTGACCCCGTCCTTACCTTGCCGTCGCGGGCCCTCGTAGCGGCTCTGCTGCTGCCGCCGCTGCGAGCTCGTCCTCGATGCGGCAGGGCCGGGCCGCGCGCAGCCCGACCACGGCCTGAGCCAGCAGCAGCACGGCGAGCAGCGCCAGCGGCCAGTACCAGCCGTGCTCGCGCTGGTAGAGGACGCCGATGAGGATCGGTCCGGGCACCGAGATCAGGTAGCCGACCCCCTGGGCGAAGGCGGAGAGCTTGGCCACGCCCTCGCTGCTGCGGGCCCGCAGGCCGATCATGGTGAGCGTCAGCGGGAAGGCGCTGTTGGAGAAGCCGGCCAGGACCGCCCAGACCCAGGGCGCGGCGGAGGGCGCGAAGGCCAGCCCGGCGTAGGCGCCGAAGCCGCAGGCGGCGAGCAGCAGCACCAGATAGCCCTGATCCGGACGGCGGGTGGCGAGCGCCGGGATGACGAAGGAGAGCGGCGCGCTGACCGCCATGGTCACGGCGAGCAGCACGCCCGACTCGGTGGCGGAGATCCCGGAGTCCTGGAAGATCTGCGGCAGCCAGCCCAGGGTGGTGTAGGCGGCGGTGGCCTGGAGGCCGAAGAAGACGGCGAGCGCCCAGGCGGTACGGCTGCGGGTGATCCGCAGCCCTGCGGTCGCGGCGGGAGCGGCGGGGGCGGCGGCCGGGGCAAGGCCGTCGCGGCGGCGGGTGAGTGCGAGCTGGGCCAGCCACAGCAGCAGCGCGGCCACCGCGGTCAGCGACCAGACGCCGAGGCCGACCCGCCAGCTGCCGCCGAGCACGCTTGTCAGCGGCACCGCGAAGCCGGCCGCCACGGCGGTGCCGACCGACAGCGACATCGAGTAGAGCCCGGTCATGCTGCCGACGCGGTCCGGGAAGTAGCGCTTGACCAGCACCGGCATCAGTACGTTGGTGACCGCGATCCCGGCCAGGGCGAGCGCGCTGAGCAGCAGGAAGACGGCGCTGTCGGGAGCGACGGCGCGGGCCGTCGGCCCGAGGGCGACGGCGGCCATGCCCGCGCAGACGGTCGCCGAGGGGCCGAACCGGCGGGCGGCGTGGGGTGCGAGCAGGCCGACCAGGGCGAAGCAGAGCGAGGGCAGCGCGGTGAGCAGGCCGGCCACCGCACCGCTCATGTGCAGGCTGGTCCGGACCTGGTCGAGCATCGGGCCGAGCGCGGCCACGGTCGGGCGCAGGTTGAAAGCGGCCACGGCGACCGCCGCGACCAGCAGCCAGCGGGCGCGCAGCGGCGCGGCCGGCCCGGCTGCGAGCGGCGGCGCGGACTGTGGCACAGGCTGTGGCACGGGCGCATCGGGGGCGGCGGGGGAAGAGGTCTCCGGGGCAGACATGGCAACATCATAGAATGATGGGATGACTTTGCAGCGACCGTTCTCACAGGCCGGGAACCGGGAGGCGGGATGATGGGGTTTCCCAACGGAGTAGTAGGAGTGTCATGGCGCTGACCTCGCCCAGGCGCGAGCCCCTGGCCGACCAGGTGATCGCTCAGCTGCGGGCCCAGATCACCTCCGGCGAGTGGCCGGTGGGCTCACGGATCCCGACCGAGGTTGAACTGGTCGAGCAGCTGGGCGTCGCCCGCAACACCGTCCGCGAGGCCGTCCGGGCGCTGGCCCACAACGGACTGCTGGACATCCGCCAGGGCTCCGGGACGTATGTCCTGGCCACCAGTGAGCTGGCCGGGGTGATGCACCGGCGCTTCGCCGACGCCGACCCGGAGCAGGTCACCGAGCTGCGGCTGGCGCTGGAGGCCGCCGCCGCCCGGCTCGCCGCAACCCGCCGGACCGCCCCCGACCTCAAGCTGCTCGACACCGCGCTGGCCCGCCGCGAGGACGCCTGGCGCTCCGGCGACGTCGAGGACTTCATCCAGACCGACGCGGCCTTCCACCAGGCGGTGATGGCCGCCGCGCACAACGAGGTGATCTCCGCGCTCTACGCCGACCTCGGCGAAGTGCTGCGCACCGAGCTGCGGTTGACGGTCGGTCCGGTCCTGGTGGAGCAGCGCTACGTCAGCCACGACGGCATCCTGGAGGCCATCCGGGCCGGCGACGGGGAGAGGGCCTCACTGGAGGCCGTGGCCGCCCTGACCAGCTGCCGCAACTGACCCGACGGGTGCCGGAAACGGCGCGAGGCCCGCACCGGTGGTGCGGGCCTCGCGGTGGAACTGTGCTGCCGGAGCGTCAGGCACCGATGGCGTGCAGGCCACCGTCGACGTGGACGATCTCGCCGGTGGTCTTCGGGAACCAGTCCGAGAGCAGCGCGACGACGCCGCGGCCGGCCGGCTCGGGGTCGGTGACGTCCCAGCTGAGCGGGGAGCGGACGTCCCAGGTCTCGGCCAGGGTGTCGAAGCCGGGGATGGACTTGGCGGCCATCGACTTGATCGGGCCGGCCGAGACCAGGTTGCAGCGGATGTTCTGCTTCCCGAGGTCGCGGGCGAGATAGCGGGAGGTGGACTCCAGCGCGGCCTTCGCCGGGCCCATCCAGTCGTACTGCGGCCAGGCGATGGTGGCGTCGAAGGTCAGACCGACGACCGAGCCGCCCTCCTCCATCAGCGGCAGGCAGGCCATGGTCAGCGACTTCAGTGAGAAGGCCGAGACCTGGACGGCCGTGGCCACCGACTCCCAAGGGGTGTTCAGGAAGTTGCCGCCGAGGGCGTCCTGCGGGGCGAAACCGATGGAGTGGACGACGCCGTCCAGGCCGCCGAGCTCGGCCCGGACGTTCTCCGCCAGGCTGTCCAGGTGCTCCTGGTTGGTGACGTCGAGCTCCAGCACCTTGGTGGGCCTGGGGAGCTTCTTGGCGATGCGCTCGGTCAGGGTGGGACGCGGGAACGCGGTGAGGATGATCTCCGCGCCCTGCTCCTGTGCCAGCTTCGCCACCTGGAACGCGATGGAGGACTCCATCAGCACGCCGGTGACGAGGATGCGCTTGCCCTCAAGGATTCCACTCATGATGGTCAGTGACCCATGCCCAATCCGCCGTCGACGGGAATGACGGCTCCGGTGATGTATGCGGCCTCGTCCGAGGAGAGGAAACGCACGGTGGACGCGATCTCGGCCGGATCGGCGTAGCGGCCGAGCGGCACACCCGCGACGATCTCGGCGCGGCGCTCGTCGCTGAGCACGGCGGTCATGTCGGTGTCGACGAAGCCGGGGGCGACCACGTTGACGGTGATGTTGCGCGGGCCGAGCTCCCGGGCCAGCGAGCGGGCGAAGCCCACCAGGCCGGCCTTGGACGCGGCGTAGTTCGCCTGCCCCGGCGAGCCGGTCAGCCCGACCACCGAGGAGATGAGCACCACGCGGCCCTTGCGGGCCCGCATCATCAGCTTCGAGGCGCGCTTGACGACCCGGAACGCGCCGGTGAGGTTGGTGTCCAGGACGGAGGTGAAGTCCTCCTCGGTCATCCGGAGCAGCAGGGTGTCCTTGGTGACGCCGGCGTTGGCGACCAGGACCTCCACCGGACCGTGGGCCGCCTCGACCTCCTTGAACGCCTGGTCCACCTGCTCGGCGTCGGTGATGTCGCACCTGACGCCGAGAAGGCCCTCCGGGGGCTCGCCCGAGCGGTAGGTGACGGCGACCTTGTCGCCGGCCTCGGCAAAGGCGCGGGCGATGGCGAGGCCGATGCCCCGATTGCCTCCGGTGACGAGAACCGAGCGGCTCAACGGTCCACCTCTCTCTAGCTGGCTGCCTGGGTGTGCAGGTACGTCACTGCACGGTGCGTATGCATGGCGACGCTATCCGCATTCGTTCGGCGACGACGAATCGGCTGCCGACAGCGCGATCGGCACTGGACTGTGGGAAGCCCACAGTCCAGTGCCGATCGCGGCGGCCCCGCTCAGACCGGGAGGCGTCGGTCGGCGGCCTCCAGCCGTGCCCGGTAGCGGCCGGCGGCGGCGCCCGCGCCGGTGCCGAGGGCGACCACGCCGACCAGTTCGCCGGTCCGGTAGTAGCCGGCCACCAGGTCCCGGCCGCCGCCCTCCAACAGCTGCACCTCGTCGGCCAGTCCCGGCGCACCGAAGGACTGCAGCCGCAGGTCGTACTGGTCGCTCCAGAAGGAGGGGAGCGGCGCGAACGCGGGGGCGTCGGGCTCCTGCCCCGCCAGCGCGGCGACCAGGGTGCGAGCCGCGTGCTTGGCGGTGTCGGTCGGGATGCACCAGTGCTCGACCCGGCGGGCGGTGGCGTCGTAGCGCGGGTTGGCGAAGCGGGCGACGTCGCCGACGGCGACCGCCCGAGGCGCCCCTTCGACCCGCAGCGCCGAGTCGCAGAGCACCCCGTCGGAGAGGTCGAGGCCGTTGCCGGCCAGCCACTCGGTGTTGGAGAGCGAGCCGACGGCCTCGACCAGGACGTCGGCGGGCAGCAGGGCGCCGTCGTCCAGCTCGACGTGGGTCACGCGCGCAGAGCCCAGCAGCGCGACCGGCAGCCGGCCGAGGGCGAAGGCGACGCCCTGCTCGCAATGGGCGTCCAGCAGAGTGCCGGCCAGCAGGTCGCCGAGCGGGCGGCGCATCGGCAGCTCGGCCGGGTCGACCACGGTGACCTCGCAGCCCAGGCGGCGGGCGGTGGCCGCGACCTCGCAGCCGATGAACCCCGCCCCGACCACCACCACCCGGCGGCCGGGCGCGAGTTCGGCGCGGAGCGCGGTGGCGTCGTCCAGGGTGCGGACGACATGGCGCCCGCTGCCGGGACCGACCGCCGGTCCGGGCAGGTCGAGCCGCCGGGCGCGCATCCCGGTGGCGACGACCAGGCCGTCCCAGTCGAGGGTGGTGCCGTCGGAGAGCCTGGCGGTGCGGGCGGCCAGGTCGGCGTGGTCGACGCGGGTGCCGAGCCGCCACTCGACGTCGGCCACGGCCGCCTTCCGGCGGAAGGCCACGGCCTCGAAGCTGACGCCGCCGGCCAGCACCTCCTTGGAGAGCGGCGGCCGGTTGTAGGGCAGGTGCGGCTCGTCGCCGACGACGGTGATCGCGCCGGTCCAGCCGGCGGCACGGAGCTGCTCGGCCGCGCGGAGGCCGCCCATGGACGCGCCGGCGACCAGCACGCGCCCGGTGGTTGCCGGGGCCATGGCTCAGCCGACCAGGGTGATGGCCTGGAGCGGGCAGACGTCGGCGGCCTCCTCGACGGCGTCGCGCAGGGCGTCGTCGGGGTGCTCGACGAAGCCGAGGCGGCCGGAGGCGTCCAGCTGGAAGACCTCGGGGGCGGCGAAGACGCACTGACCGTGGTCCTTGCACAGGTTCATGTCGACGACGACCTTCATGGTGCGTCCCTTTCAGTGAATGTAGGTGACGGTGGATCAGCTGCGGTGCGGGGCTCGGATTCCGCGGAACTCCCAGTCGCCGCCGAGGGCTGTGGAGAGGACCTCTTCGGAGGCGGTGGGCTGGGCGCCGACGTCGCTGCGGATCGCGGTGGGACCGGTGACAATGCGGTTGCTGAGCCGGCCCAACCCCTCGACCTCGACCTCGACCAGGTCACCCGGCTGCACCGGACGGGAGTTGGCGGGGGTGCCGGAGAGCAGCACGTCGCCCGGGTTGAGGGTGATGGTGCGGGCGATGTCCGCGACCAGGTAGTGCATGTCCCACTCCATCTCGTCGGTGGAGCCGTCCTGCACCAACTCACCGTTGACATAGGTGCGGAGGTACTTGTGGTGGAAGTCCCAGTCGGTGACCAGGCCGGGGCCGAGCGGGGCGAGCGTGTCCGAGCCCTTGACCCGGAGCATCGAACCGGCGTCGGTGTCACGGAAGTCGTGCAGGCCGTAGTCGTTGGCGACGGTGTAGCCGGCGATGTGGTCGCCGGCCTCGGCCGTCGAGATGTTGCGGCAGGTGCGGCCGATGACGATGGCCACCTCGCCCTCGTAGTTGAGGTACTGGCAGCCCTCGGGCCGAACCACCGCGCCCCGGTGGGAGTTGAGGGCGGAGGTCGGCTTGTGGAAGTAGGTCGGGGCAGGGGTCAGCCTGATCCGGAACTCGTCGACCCGGCTGCGGTGGTTGAGGTGGACCGCGACGATCTTGCTGGGCACCACCGGCGGCAGGTGGTGCGCCTCCTCGATCGCCACCCGGCGACCGTCCCCGGCGACCAGCTCCTCGCCCTGGCGAAGGACCTCGACGACGGCGCCGTCGAGGAGGATCCGGCGGTACTCAGGCATCGGTGGGCTCCCAGTCGTGGTGCGGGTCTACGTGGTGGTGCGGATCGGTACGACGGGGCCGGGCGGAGGTCCAGCCCTCGGCCGGGCGGTCGAACCAGAGGTGGGCCTGGCCGGTGCCGATTGAGTTCTCGTACTCCCCGTACTGCCGGGCGGGCGCGGTGCAGCGCTCCTCGCCCAGCGCGCCGGCCACCATCAGGTAGTGGCCGAACCTCGCCTCGGGCTTGAAGCGCAGGAACTCCGGCATGGTGCGCAGGACTTCGTCGTGGCGTCCGTGCTTGAACCAGTCGATCCGCCGGTGGTCGGCGGCGCGGGCCTCGGCGGTGAACAGGTGCGCGGGATCGCTGGACTCGTGGTCGCGCAGCTGCCGCAGCGGCCAGAAGGTGTGCGAGAGTGCCCCCGAGGCCAGCAGCAGCACCTTCCGGTCGGAGGCGGCGATGCCGTCGGCGAGCGCCCGGCCGAGCCGGAGGTGGTCCTCCGTGTCGCCGGTCTGGCAGACCCCGATGGTGACCCAGCGCTTGTCGGGCAGCCCCTCGCCGAGGTACTTCCAGAGGTTGATGGTGGCGTAGTAGACCGGCAGGTAGGGGTCGTCGATCGGGGTGATCCAGGTGCCGTGCTCCCCGGCGAACGAGGCGATGGAGGCCGCCAGTTCCGGGTCGCCCGGGTAGTCGTAGGGCATTCGGCACATGCCGCGCGGCAGCTCCTCGGAGGTGAAGAGACCGGCCCGGCGCTGCTGGGCGGCGACGACGAACTCGACGGTGGTGGCCCAGTGCGAGTCCAGCACCACGACGGTGTCGTAGTCGAGGGTCTCGAAGACCTCGCGGCGCAGCTCCCGAAGGCCGGTGACCAGGGTGATCTCCTTGCCCTCGTTCAGCGCGAGCCGGTCGGCCTCGGGCAGCACGATGGTGGGGACGTGGGCCAGCAGCCCGGCCCCGACGATCTCACCCATGGTTCTGCCATCCGTTCGGCGCGGTCACGGTGTTCTTGAGGTCGCAGTAGAAGTCGAAGCTCCAGTTGCCGCCCTCGCGCCCGACGCCGGACTGCCGGGCGCCGCCGAAGGGGGCCTGCAGGTCGCGGACGAAGAAGCAGTTCACCCAGACCGTGCCGGCCACCAGCTGCGGGGTGATCCGGGCGGCGCGCTCGGGGTCACCGGTGGCGAGGGTCGCGGCCAGGCCGAAGCGGGTGCCGTTGGCGAGGGCGACCGCCTCCTCCTCGGTGTCGAAGGTCTGCAGGGTCAGCACCGGGCCGAAGACCTCCTCCTGGACGATCTCGGAGTCCTGGGCGACACCGGTGAGCAGCGTCGGCCGGTAGTAGAGGCCGCCGAGCTCGGTGTTGGGCCCGCCGCCGACGACGGCGCGGGCGCCCTCGGCCAGGGCCCGCCGGACGAAGCCGTCGATCTTCTCCAGCTGCCGGGCGTGGATGTTGGGGCCGAGCGCGGTGGCCTCGTCCCTGGGGTCGCCCTGCCGCAGGCCGGCCGCCTTGGCGGCGAAGCGGGCGGTGAACTCCTCGGCCACCGAGGCTTCTACCAGCAGCCGGGTGGCGGCCAGGCAGACCTGCCCGGCGTTGTCGTACTGCTCGACGGCGAGGTCGACGGCGAGGTCGAGGTCGGCGTCGGCGAAGACGAGCAGCGGGGACTTGCCGCCGAGTTCGAGGCTGACCGGGGTCAGGTTGGCGGCGGCGTCCTGGGCGATCCGGCGGGCGGTGGGCACGGAGCCGGTGAAGCTGATCCGGCGGACGTCCGGGTGGGCCACCAGCGGGGAGCCGACCTCGGCGCCGTAGCCCTGGACGACGTTGAGCACGCCGTCCGGCAGCCCGGCCGCGGCGGCGATGTCGGCCAGCAGCGAGGCGGTGAGCGGGGACCACTCGGCGGGCTTGAGCACGACGGTGCCGCCGGCCGCGAGCGCGGGGGCGACCTTCCAGGTCGCCAGCATCAGCGGGGCGTTCCAGGGGGTGATCAGGACGCAGGGTCCGGCCGGGTCCCAGCTGACGTGGTTGGCGTGGCCGCGGGTCTCGAAGTCGGGGTGGTCCAGGGTCAGCAGCCAGTCCGCGAAGAAGCGGAAGTTGTGCGCGACCCGGGGCATGACGCCGCGTCGGTGCGAGCGCAGCAGCGCGCCGTTGTCACGGGTCTCGACCTGGGCGAGCTCCTCGATCCGGGCCTCGACCCCGTCGGCGATCGCGTGCAGCAGCCGGGCGCGCTCGGCCCTGGGGGTGGCGGCCCAGCCGGGGAAGGCGGCGCGGGCGGCAGCAACGGCGGCCTCGGCCTCGGCGGCACCGCCCCGGGCGATCTCGGCGAGGACGGCGCCGTCGATCGGGGAGTGGTCGGCGAAGGTCTCGGCGGAGGCGACCCGCCGGCCCCCGATCCAGTGGCGGGTGTCGACGGCGACGCCGGCCACGAGGGCGGTGTGGGCCGGAACGGCGGTCTCGGCCGCTGGGGCCGCAGGCAGGGCGGACATGCGCACCTCCTTCATGTCGTTTGGTAGCAAACAACATAGGGACCGGCTCCGCCCCCGGTCAACCCTTTGCCCGGGACTGGTTCGAGGATATCGTTTGCAACCAAATGACACTCAATCCCGCATGACTGGAGGCACCGTGTCCGACGACACCCGCCCCGACGCCCGCCCCGCCACCCACCAGGAGTGGCAGCGGCGTGCACAGGCGCTGGCCCTCCCCACCGCCCACCGGATCGGCGGCGCGGAGCCCGGCGGCGGCGACACCTTCGAGGTCGTCTCCCCCCGCGACGGACGACTGCTCACCCGCGTCGCCTCGGCCGGGGCGGCGGAGGTCGACGCCGCCGTCGCCGCCGCCCGCCGGGCCTTCGACCACGGCCCCTGGCCCCGGCTCGCCCCGGTCGAGCGCGGTCGCGCGCTGGAGCGGCTGGCCGTCCAGGTCGAGCGGCACCGCACCGAACTCGCGCTGCTGATCAGCCTGGAGATGGGCAAGCCGGTCACCGAGGCGTACGACATCGAGCTGCGCGCCGTCATCGGCACCTTCCGCTGGTACGCCCAGCTCGCCGACAAGCTGGTGGACGAGGTCCCGCGGACCGCCGAGGACGCACTGGCACTGGTCACCCGGGAGCCGGTGGGCGTGGTCGCCGCCGTCGTGCCCTGGAACTTCCCGCTGACCATGGCCGCCTGGAAGGTCGCCCCGGCGCTCGCGGCCGGCTGCACGGTCGTGCTCAAGCCGGCCGAGCTGTCGCCGCTCTCCGCACTGCGGCTGGGCGAGCTGGCCGAGGAGGCCGGGCTGCCGCCCGGGGTGCTCAACGTGGTCGCCGGTCAGGGCCCCACCGCCGGACGGGCGCTGGGCCTGCACCCGGACGTCGACGCGCTCGCCTTCACCGGCTCCACCGAGGTCGGCCGGCACTACCTGCGCTACGCCGCCGACTCCAACCTCAAGCGGGTCTGGCTCGAACTCGGCGGCAAGTCCCCCAACATCGTCCTGCCGGACGCCCCCGACCTGGACGCCGCCGCGGCCACCGCCGCCTGGGGGATCTTCTTCAACCAGGGCGAGATGTGCACCGCGCCCTCCCGGCTGCTGGTGCACCGCTCGGTCGCGGACCGGGTGGTCGAGGCGGTCGTCGAACGCGCCCGCACCCTGCGGATCGGCGACCCGCTGGACCCGGCCACCGGGATGGGCCCGCTGGTCACCGCCGCGCACCGGGAGCGGGTGCTCGGCCACATCGCCGCCGCCGACGAGGACGGCGCCCGGCTCCGGGCCGGCGGCGCCCGCGCCCTGCCGGAGCAGGGCGGACACTACCTGCAGCCGACGGTCTTCGACCGGGTCGGACCGGGGATGCGGATCGCCCGGGACGAGGTCTTCGGCCCGGTGCTGGCGGTGCTGGAGTTCGACACCCCGGAGGAGGCCGTCCGGCTGGCCAACTCCAGCGTCTACGGGCTCGCCGCCGCCGTCTGGACCGCCGACCTGTCCACCGCGCACCGGATGTCGCGGGCGCTGAAGGCCGGCACGGTCTGGATCAACTGCTACGAGGAGGGCGACCTCAGCGTCCCCTTCGGCGGCGTCAAGCAGTCCGGCCACGGCCGGGACAAGTCCGTCCACGCCATGGAGAAGTACACCGACCTCAAGACCACCTGGATCCAGCTGTGACCGCCGGCCGCGCCACCCGTACCGGACGGCCGCTGATCGCACTGCCGGTCCGCTACTCGGCCTCGGCCTCGGCGCTGCGGTACGCGGCCGTGGTCACCGCGCAGGCGCTGGCCGAGGCCGTGCACCGGGCCGGCGGCGAACCGTTCATGCTGCTCCCGGACGCCAACTCGGCGCAGCGTCCGGACGAGCTGGCCGAGCGGCTGGCCCGCTGCGACGGGCTGCTGCTGCCGGGCGGCGGCGACCTGGACCCGGCGCACTACGGCGAACCGTCCCGGCACGCCGAGGTCTACGACGTCCACCCGCTCCAGGACGCCTTCGACCTGGAGCTGGCCAGGTACGCGCTGGACTCGGGACTGCCGACGCTGGCCGTCTGCCGGGGGCTGCAGGTGGTCAACACCGTCCTGGGCGGAACGCTGGAGCAGGACATGGGCGGGCCGGGACGGGACCACCGGCATGTGGTGCACCCGGTCGCCCCGGCGCCGGGGTCACTGCTGGCGGTGGCCGTCGGCCCGGCCCCGGTCCGCGCCTCCTGCTACCACCACCAGCGCGTCCGCGAGTTGGGCAAGGGTCTGCACGCCGTCGCCACCGCTGGGGACGGCACGGTGGAGGCGCTCGAACTGGACCGGCCGCGGGGCTGGTTCCTCGGGGTGCAGTGGCACCCGGAGGACACCGCCGCCGAGGACCCGGCGCAGCAGGCGGTCTTCGCCGCGCTGGTGGCCGCGGCCCGCTCCGGCAGCCGGAGCTGAGCGGGCGTCAGTCCTCGCGCCGGCGGCGGCCGCCGCGGCGCGGGGGCGGGGTGCTGCCCTCGGCCAGGGTCGCGCGCCGGTCCTCGCCGTCCCGCTCCAAGGTGCCGACGATCCGGCGCAGCAGTCCGGCCAGGGTCTCGCACTCCTCGGGGCTGAGGGCGCTGGTGACGAAACCCTCCTCCTCGTTGAAGCGGGGGAATAGTTCACCCATCAGGGCCTCACCCTCAGGAGTGAGCCGCAGCAGCACCAGCCGTCCGTCGGTGGGGTGACCGGCGCGCTCCACCAGGTTGCGCCCCTCCAGCGTGCGGGCGACGCCGGTCAGCGTGCCCTTGGAGATGCCCGCCTCCTCGGCGACGTAGCGGGTCTCCATCTCGCCCCAGATCCAGAGCACCCAGAGCACCACGAAGGAGGTCCAGGTCAGCGTGGAGCCGCGGAGCACCGAGTTCTCCAGGTGCTGCCGTACCGAGGCCGCCGCCCGGTAGATGTTGGAGACGGCCGCCATCTGCTCGCGGCGCAACCTGACCAGGCCCAGCCGCTCCTGGACGGCCTTCTCGGTCTCTTCGATCGTGTGGTGACCGGTCACCTGGGCTTCCCTCCCTGCCGGCAGCGGGGAAAGGTCACCGCCGCATCTCGCTCGAATCTAACCCTTGTCCAGGGACATTTGCATCCGTACGATCGGGCCACCGAAGTCATACGAACCCAAATGACATGCTGCGGCCCGGCGGCCCGGCCGCCCTCCCCGCGCCGCGCCCCGACAGCTCCACCCCCGGTCGCACAGAGCACCCGCACCGCCCCCGTCCCCGCCGTACCGCCCACCCCCACCTGGCGAGATCCCCCACGCCTCGGCGGGGCGGTCCGGCGTACCCTGCCGCAAGGCACCACCCCGATCGGAGACCGACATGGCGGTCGAACAGCTGGAACCCGTCGCCCAACCCCCCACCGAGGGTGGACTGCAACGCCGCCGGATCGGCGTGCCCGACATCGTCTTCTTCGTGGTCGCCGCCTCGGCGCCGCTCACGGTCGCGGCCGGCGGCATCCCGCAGACCTTCGCCGTCACCGGCGTGGTCGGCCTGCCGCTGGTCTTCGTCGTGCTGGCGCTGACCCTGGTGGTCTTCAGCGCCGGCTACGCCGCGATGAGTCGCCGGATCAGCGGCGCCGGGGCCTTCTACGCCTATATCGCCCAGGGGTTGGGCCGGGTCACCGGCGTCGGCGCCGCCTCGGTCGCGCTGATCTCCTACAACTGCATGCAGATCGGCATCTACGGCCTCTTCGGCTTCACCACCGCCGACTTCATCAAGTCCAAGACGGGCGTGGACCTGCCCTGGTGGGCCGTGGTGCTGGCAGCCATCGCCGTGGTCGGCACGCTCGGCTACCGGCGGATCGACCTGAACGCCCGGGTGCTGGCGGTGCTGCTCATCTGCGAGTCGCTGACCGTGCTGGTCTTCGACGTCTCGCAGTTCTCCACCGCGCCGCACGGGATCCCGCTGCACCCGTTCAGCATCGGCGCGATGACCGCCGGGGCGACCGGTGCGGCCTTCTGCTTCACCATGGCCTCCTTCATGGGATTCGAGTCCGCCGCGCTCTACGCCGAGGAGTGCGAGAACCCCCGGCGCACCATCGGCCGGGCCACCTACATCGCCGTCGGCGTCATCGGCGTCTTCTACGCACTGACCGCGTGGGCGATGGTGGTCGGCGCCGGCCAGGGGAAGATCCTCGGCGACGCCGAGCACAACGGCCCCAACCTGGTCTTCGTGCTCGGCGCCCGCAGCCTCGGCAGCGGCTTCGCCGACATCGCCCAACTGTTCCTGATCACCAGCCTGTTCGCGGCGCTGCTGTCCTTCCACAACGCGGTGGCCCGCTACTTCTTCGCCCTCGGCCGCGAGGGCGTACTGCCCGCCCGGCTCGGCGCCGCCCATCCGCGCCACGGCTCCCCCGCGACCGGCTCGCTCACCCAGAGCCTGCTGGCCGCCGCCGTCATCGCGGTCTTCGCACTGCTCCGGCTCGACCCGATGAACGACCTGTTCAACTGGTTCACCAACCTGGGCGCGCTGGGCGTGATCCTGCTGCTGACAATCACCTCGGTGGCGGTGGCGGCGTTCTTCCGCCGGCACCCGGCCCGCGGCGAGGCGGCCTGGAGCCGGCTGATCGCCCCGGTGATCGCGGCGGTCGCGCTGCTGGCGGTCTTCGTCACCGCGCTGCTCAACTTCAACGTCCTGCTCGGGACCGACAGCGGCTCGGTGCTGAGCTGGCTGCTGCCGGGGCTGATCTTCGTCGCCGGAGCGATCGGCCTGGCCCATGGGCTGCGGCTGAAGCGGAACCGCCCCGAGGTCTTCGCCGGGATCGGCGGCGAGGTCTCCGAGGCCGACTGAGGCCGGTTCGACCAGCGCGGAGGGCCCGGGACGAGATGTCCCGGGCCCTCCGGCTTGCCGAGCTCTCAGCCGAGGACGGTGCCGCCGGACTCCAGCAGTCGTCCGCCGTTCCAGACGACGCCGACCTGCCGGTAGTAGGCGCCGATCGGCTCCTCGACCTTGAGCGAGGCCAGTTCCTCGGTCGGGGCCTCGAACAGCTCCAGTTCCGCGCTGCCGCGCCAGGCCGGGCCGGCCTCGAAGGCCGCCGCGCCGGTCTCGATCAGCTCGTCCAGGGCCAGCGTGCCGGGCCGCTCGATCGAGGGCAGCCAGCGGTGGTGCGCCATCGGGTGTCCGTTGACGAAGCCGTTGGTCTCCGACTCCTCCCCCAGCGTGAGCACCGCCTGGGCGAGCCGGCGGTCGGCCGCCGCCAGCGTGGCGCCGAAGCGGGCGCCGGCCTCGATCCGGGGCGCGGGGCCGTAGGGGTGCGGGCGGGTCTGGTGGATCGAGCCGAGCTTCTTCGGGTAGCCCTGGTGGAAGCCCCGGGCGACGGCGAAGTCCTTGTCCACCCATATGTAGACGCAGCGCGAGTAGGTGCGCCCCCGGTAGCCGCAGCGGACCACGGCGAAGCACTCCTTGTACTGGGAGCGCACCGGGTCGAGCAGTTCCTCCCGGGAGTCGCCGCAGGACTGCCAGTCGGCCCAGATCAGCGCGACCGCGCCGGGGTCCTCGTCGGCGAGGGCGAGCGGCTCGGGCAGCAGTTCGGCCACCCTGGCCGGGTCGGTGCGGTACTCGACGGTGAGCAGGTCGCCGGAGTAGTGCCACGGCGGGGCGGGGACGAGGGAGGACCTGCCGGTGGCGGTCCTGGGGTGAAAGAAGCCGCGTACGGGTGCCACGGCACCTCCTGGCTGGAGCGGGCGGACGGGAAGGGAAACGGGTCGGCGTACGTTCGGGACCAGCGTGGTCATCGTGGGCCGGAGCGCGGCAGAGTCTCGTTTGGGTCCATACGATATGGCAGGGCGGACCGACTGTCACCCCCCTTGGCCCGGCCGGAAGTTCCTCATCGGAACCCTTGCCCTCGACCCTTGCGCGACATACTGTTTGATCCCAAACGAGAAGCCCGCCGCGCCGGCACCCCCTGCGGACGGCGGCGCCCCTGCCACTCCCCGCCCCGATGAGGAGGTCGTCGTGACCGACGACGTTCACGCCCCCGACCCCGGTGCCGACCCCGGTGCCAGCTCCCGTTCCGGGACGCGCAGCCCCGAAGCGGTGGTGGCCGAGCTGGCCGCGCGGAGCATCGACGTCGTCCGGGTCACCTACCCCGACCTGATGGGCAGTGACCGGGGGCGCGACGTCCTGGTCGGCGAGCTCCCCGCCGTCAGCGCGCACGGCCTCGCCTTCTGCCGCGCGGTCTACCACACCGGGCCGCTCGGCGAGGTGGTCACGGTGGCCGGCGGACTGGACGCCGGGCTGCCCGACATCACCGTCCGGCCCGACCTGGACACCCTGAAACCGCTGCCCTGGGAGCCGGGCGTCGCCTGGTGCCTGGCCGCCACCACCGACCCGCGCACCGGCGAGCCCTGCGCGGAGTCCCCGCGCGAGCTGCTCCGCGCCACCACCGCCCGGCTCGCCGAGGTCGGCCTCACCGCCGTCGTCGGGCCCGAGCTGGAGTACTACCTCTGCGACCCGGACCCCTCCGCGCCCAGCGGCTGGGCCCCCTACGCCGCCGCCCCCGGCAATGTCTACGTGGCCGGTCGTCGCGGCGACCCGGACGGACACCTGCTGCGCACCCTGCGGCAGCTGCGCGCCCTCGGTATCGGCGCGACCATGGGCAACCACGAGTTCTCCGGCGGGCAGTTCGAGATCAACCTGACCCACTCCGAGGCGCTGGACGCCGCCGACCGGGCCTACCTGTTCAAGGCCGCGATCAAGGAACTGGCCCGGACCGAGGGCCGGCTGGCCACCTTCATGGCCAAGCCCTTCAACGAGGAGGGCGGCTCCGGGTTCCACCTCCACATGTCCGCCCTGGACGCCGGGGGCCGCAACGTCTTCGCCGCCCCCGAGGCCGAGGACGGGCTCTCGGCGACCGCCCGGCACGCCATCGGCGGCGTCCTCCGGCACGCCCCCGCCCTCGCCGCGCTGCTCAACCCGACCATCAACTCCTACAAGCGCTTCGGCCCGGACACCCTGGCCCCGTGGCTGATCGACTGGGGCCTGGACAACCGCAGCGCCATGCTCCGGATCCCGCCGGAGCGCGGCGCCGCCACCCGGGTGGAGCTCCGGCTCGGCGACGCCAGCGCCAACCCCTACCTGGCCGTCGCCGGCCTGGTCGCCGCGGTCTACCTGGGCGTCCGTGACAGGACCGAGCCCGCCGGCGCCGCTCCAGGGCTACGGCTACGACCTGGACCGCGCCCCCATGCTGCCGACCTCGCTGGAGGCCGCGCTGGACGCCCTGGAGGCCGACGCCGAACTGCGCGAGGTCCTGGGCGAGGAGTTCACCGCCGCCTTCCTCGGCTTCAAGCGCGCCGAGGTCCGGCGCTTCCACCGGCATGTGACGGACTGGGAGTTCCGCGAGTACAGCTACCACCTCTGACCGGGCCGCCCCGCCCCCACCCCTGCCCCGCACGTCCCGAGGAGACCCCACCATGACCGCGCTGCACCACGAGACCGCCGCCGCCCCTCTGCCTGCGGATCCTCTGCCTGTGGATCCTCTGCCGCTCGCCGAGGTCGACCTGGCCGACAACGACCGCTTCCTCGACGGGGAGACCCCCTGGCGGATGTTCGCGACGCTGCGCCGCGAGGACAGCGTCCACTGGCAGCAGGAAGAAGCCCCGAACAGCGGCTTCTGGGCGGTCACCAAGCACGCCGACATCGTCGCCGTCGACCGCGACCCGGAGACCTTCACCTCCTCCCGCTTCGTCAACCTGGAGGAGGTCGACGACTCCCAGATCGCCATCCGCAAGTCGATGCTGGAGCTCGACGGCCTGCGCCACAACGCCCTGCGCCGGCTGCTCCAGCGCGAGTTCACCCCGCGCGCGGTCGCCGCCTACGGCGAGTTCCTGCGCGAGCTGACCGTGCAGACCCTGGAGCGCGCCCTGGCGAAGGGCACCTTCGACTTCGTCGAGGAGATCTCCGCCGACTTCCCGATCAACGTGCTGGCCCGGATGCTCGACGTGCCCGAGGACGACACCCAGCAGCTGATCGACTGGGGCAACCGGATCATCGGCAACACCGACCCCGACTACGCGGACGTGCTGCTGCACAGCGAGGAGAGCGAGCAGTACCGCGACCTGCCGTTCCGCAGCCCGGCCTCGCTGGAGGTCTTCGCCTACGGCCGCGACCTGGCCGAGAAGCGGCGCGGCGGCGACGGCACCGACCTGGTCAGCCGACTGGTCAACCAGCTCCCGGCGGACGGCGTGCCGCTCAGCGCCACCGACTTCGACAACTACTTCCTGCTGCTGGTCGTGGCCGGCAACGAGACCACCCGGCACGCGATCTCGCACTCGATGCTGGCGCTGATCCAGAACCCGGAGCAGATCGAGTACCTGCGCGAGCACCCCGAGGCGATGGGCGACGCGGTCGAGGAGTTCCTGCGCTGGGCCTCCCCGGTCTACCACTTCCGCCGCACCGCCACCCGCGACACCGAGCTGGGCGGCAAGCAGATCAAGGAGGGCGACAAGGTCGTGCTCTGGTTCGCCTCCGGCAACCGCGACGAGGACGTCTTCGAGCACCCGGACCGCTTCGACGTCCGCCGCCAGGACAACGACCACGTCACCTTCGGCAAGGGCAGCCCGCACTTCTGCCTCGGCAACTCGCTGGCCCGACTGGAGATCAAGATCCTGTTCGAGGAGCTGGTCCCGCGCATCTCCGCGATCACCCTGGCCGGCGACGTCCGCCGGGTCCGCTCCAACTTCGTCAACGGCATCAAGGAACTCCCGGTCACCGTCGTCCGGGCGTAGCCGTGCCGCCCGGAGAATGCGGAAGGCCCGGTGCAGTGTGACTGCACCGGGCCTTCCGACAAGGAGTAGCGGGGACAGGATTTGAACCTGCGACCTCTGGGTTATGAGCCCAGCGAGCTACCGAGCTGCTCCACCCCGCGTCGTTGTGCCCCCACCGTATCCCGGCCGGGGCGCGGAAAGCGAATCAGTTTCCGGCTGGGGGCCGGAGGCGGTCGCGCGGGCATCGCGGAGGCGCCCCGCGCTCCGCACCGGGCGCGTCCGGGCCGGGCCGGTCGCCGACTCCCCCGTGACCGCCGACCGGTCCGGCGCGGAGCGGCCGGAGCATACTCGCGGCCCGCCGGAAAGCGCTCTCGTTGCGAGAGTGACGCAGTGATTCATCCATGTCAAGGGTGCTGACAACACCAGCCCTGAGCTGCTGCGATGCCGAATCCGATGCGTAATTGACATTACCTCGTCATCAGTTCGTCGCAACATCTTGACGCGCTGTCAGACAGAACCACATACTCCGGATGGCCGGTCGGGAGAGCCTCGGACGGCAGCGCCCGCCGCCGTCGCGGGCGCCCGCCGCGCATGTCGGCGCACCGGCTTTCCACGATCGATCCACCATGTTCCGGAACCCGGCCGACCACCGGCAGAGGCAACCGGGCGACGACTCCAGCAATTGGCCGTCGCCTCACGACCTGGTTCAGGAGAGCGCTCTCCGCACCTGCGGCGACTGCCGGCGGCAGCGCAGGGCGCGGAGGCAGACGTTCGGAGGTAGCAAGGCCATGACCGCACTACCGCGCAGCGACACCACCCGCAGCCGGCGCCGCCGGCTGCGGCGCACCGCGTTCGTCGGCGCGCTTGCGCCGATCGCCGCGATGATCTCGATGGTGACCTTCTCGGCCACCCCCGCCAGCGCCGACACTGCGCCGGCCGCGCCCTCGGGCTGGTCCACGGTGTTCAGCGACAACTTCAGCGGTGCCGCCGGCTCCGCGCCCAACTCGGCGAACTGGATCTACGACACCGGCCCCGGCTCGAACTTCGGCACCGGCGAGATCGAGACCATGACCAACTCCACCAACAACGTCTACCTGGACGGCAACGGCCACCTGGACATCACCGCCATCGGCTCGGGCAGCAACTGGACCTCCGGCCGGATCCAGACGCCCACCGCGAACGTCGGCGCCCCGGCCGGCGGCGAGTTGGAGGTCACCGCCTCCATCGAGCAGCCCAACCCGGCCAGCGGGACCGGCTACTGGCCCGCCTTCTGGATGCTGGGGCCGGGCCAGTGGCCCGAGAACGGCGAGATCGACATCCTGGAGGACGTCAACGCCCTCTCCGAGCACTCCGGGACCTTCCACTGCGGCACCGACCCGGGCGGACCCTGCAACGAGACGGACGGGTTGGGCAGCGGGCTGCAGTCGTGTTCGGGCTGTCAGACCGGCTACCACACGTACACGGTGATCGTGAACCGCACCAACACCAGCGACGAGTCCATCACCTGGTACCTCGACGGCAGCCAGTTCTACACGGTGAGCGAGAGCCAGGTGGGCACCGCGACCTGGCAGGCGGCGGTCGACCACAACTTCTCGATCATCTTCGACCTGGCCATGGGCGGCGGCTACCCCAACGGCGTCTGCGGCTGCACCTCGCCGACCAGCGCCACCACCTCCGGCGCGACCATGAGCGTGGCCTATGTCGCGGCCTACGAGACCACCGGCAGCGGTGGCGGTGGCGGTGGCGGTGGCGGTGGCGGTGGCGGCACCACCGGGGCCACCGGGCCGATCACCGGCTACGGCGGCCTCTGCATCGACGACCGCTCGGCGAGCACCGCCAACTACAACCCGGTGCAGGTGTACACGTGCAATGGCACGGACGCCCAGCAGTGGACCGTGGTGCAGGCCGGCAGCACCATCCAGGCCCTCGGCAAGTGCCTGGACATCGACGCCGGCGGCACCGCCGACGGGACCCTGGTGGACCTGTACGACTGCAATGACACCGCCGCCCAAGTCTGGGAGCCACAGTCGGACGGGGCGCTGTACAACCCGCAGTCGGGCAAGTGCCTGGACGACACCAACTGGTCGACCACCCCCGGCACCCAGCTCCAGATCTGGGACTGCACCGGCAACGCCAACCAGGTGTGGAACCTCCCCTGAGCACCTGAACACCTGAGCAGCCCCTGCTCTCGGGAAGGGCGCGGACAGTCTTCCGTGCCCTTCCCGAGAGCGCTCTCAACGTCTCCCCCGCCGCCAGAAACCCGGAGCAGCAGATGATCTCCCGGAGAAGCTTCCTCACCGCCTCGGCGGCCGTCCTGGCCGCCCCCGCGGTGCTGGGCCCGCTCAGCACCGACGCCGGGGCCACCGGTTCGACGCTCACCCTCGCGCTGACCAACACCACCGGCAGCGACACCGTCTACGCCTATGTCACCGGCACCGCGCTCAACAACGGCAACGCCCTGTTCCTGCTCCAGTCCGACGGCCAGACGCCCTACTACCCCGCCTCGCCGGCCGCGAACGGCACCCCGCTGGCCGTCGACTGCGCGATCCCGCTGGGGGCCTCGGGCTCCGCGCCGACCAGCGTCACCATCCCCTACCTGGGCGGCTGCCGGGTCTGGTTCTCCATCGGCGCGCCGCTGCAGTTCTTCCTCAACCCCGGACCGGGACTGGTCGAGCCCTCGGTCACCAATCCCTCCGACGCCAATATCGACGTCGTCTGGGACTTCTGCGAACTCACCTTCAACGGCGGGGTCTACGCCAACATCAGCATGGTCGACTTCGCCTGCATCCCGATCGCGCTGCACCTCACCGGCAGCGCCGGCACCCAGACCGTGGCGGGGCTGCCGGCCGGCGGGCTCGACCAGATCTGCGCCGGGCTCACCGCCCAGCAGGCGGTGGACGGCGCGGGCTGGAACCAACTGATCGTCACCTCGGGCGGCGCCAACCTGCGCGCGCTCAGCCCCACCAACGGCATCGTCTACAACCCGAGCCTGCTGTCCGGCTACTTCGACAGCTATCTGAACCAGGTCTGGCAGAAGTACACGACCAGCACCCTCTCGGTCGACACCCAGGGCTCCTGGGGGACCGTCACCGGCCAGGTGGTGAACGGGCTGCTGACCTTCCCCGGCGTCGGCAGCTTCGCCCAGCCCAGCAGCGCCGACATCTTCAGCTGCGCCTCCGGGCCGTTCTCGGTCTCCACCCAGGAGATGAGCGCACTGGTCCCCCGGATCAGCGCGGCCCTGAACCGCACCACCCTGCTGACCGACGCCGACCAGCCCGACGGCGAGAACCCGGCCGACTACTACACCAACGCCCAGACCAACCACTACGCCCGGATCGTCCACTCGGTGGCGCTGGACCACCGGGGCTACGCCTTCCCGTACGACGACGTCGGCCCGAACGGCGGCACCGACCAGTCGGGCTTCGTCTCGGACGGCGCGCCCACCCTGCTGACCATCACGGTCGGGGCCGTCCACGCCGGCGGAAGCAGCCCGCTCAAGGTCACCGCCTCCGCGTACAGCGCCACCAACAGCACCGGCACCGAGGCCACTTCGGACACCGGCGGCGGCGACGACGTCGGCTGGATCAACAGCTCCAGCTGGCTCCAGTACGACAACGTGAACTTCGCCGGCGGCTACAGCAACCTGCAGCTCCGGCTCGCCTCCGCGGTCTCCGGCAGCGACATCGGCACCGTCCAGTTCCGGCTGGACTCGCTGACCGCGGCCCCCTTCGCCACCGTCGCGGTCACCGGCACCGGCGGCTGGCAGTCCTGGACCACCAGCAGTACCGGCTGCTCGCCGGCGCCCAGCGGCAGCCACACCCTCTATGTCACCTTCACCGAGTCGGTCTCCGGCAACTTCGTCAACCTCAACTGGTTCGAGTTCAGCTGACGCCCGGACGGCGAAAAGCGGAAGGCCCGGTGCAGTGTGCGCACCGGGCCTTCCGACAAGGAGTAGCGGGGACAGGATTTGAACCTGCGACCTCTGGGTTATGAGCCCAGCGAGCTACCGAGCTGCTCCACCCCGCGTCGTTGTGCCCTCACCGTATCCCGGCCGGGGTGCGGAAAGCGAATCGGTTTCCTGCGGGCGTGCTCCGGGCCGCCGCGCCCGGACCGCGCGGGCGCCGCGCCCTGTGGTGCGGCGGGCCCGGCACAGGGCAGGATGCGAGGCGGTGCCCGTACCCGGGCCCCGCCACCGTTCCCCCGGAGGAGTTCGATGCCGGACACACCCTCGTCCCCGCCCTCGGCGGCCCTCGACCCGGAGTTCCTGGCGCTGCCGCTGCGCGCCCTCGCCGACGCCGCCCTGGCCCGGGCCCGCTCACTGGGCGCGAGCCACGCCGACTTCCGACTGGAGCGGGTCCGCAGCGCCTCGCTGCGGCTGCGGGACGGCCGTCCCTCCGGCAGCTCGGACACCCTGCAGCTCGGCTATGCCGTGCGGGTGGTGCACCGGGGCGCCTGGGGCTTCGCGGCCGGGGTCGAGCTGACCCAGGACGCGGTCGCCCGGGTGGCCGGCCAGGCCGTCGCCGTGGCCAGGATCTCGGCCGGGATCAGCGCCGCCTCCGGCACCGAGGACCTGGTCGAGCTGGCCGAGGAGCCGGTGCACGGCGATGTCAGCTGGGTGTCCGCGTACGAGGTGAACCCCTTCGACGTGCCGGACGCCGAGAAGTCCGCACTGCTGGCGGACTGGAGCGGCCGGCTGCTGGCGGCGGACGGGGTGTCCCATGTCTCGGCCTCGCTGCTGGCCGTCCAGGAGAACAAGTTCTACGCCGACACCGCCGGGACCACCACCACCCAGCAGCGGGTCAGGCTCCACCCGGAGCTGGAGGCCGTCTCGGTGGACGAGCGCAGCGGCGCCTTCGACTCGATGCGCACCCTGGCGCCCCCGGCCGGACGCGGCTGGGAGTATCTGACCAGTGGTCACAGCTGGGACTGGGACGGCGAGTTGGCTGAGATCCCGACCCTGCTCGCGGAGAAGATGCAGGCTCCGAGCGTCCGGGCGGGCCGCTACGACCTGGTGATCCACCCCTCGAACCTGTGGCTGACGATCCATGAGTCCATCGGCCACGCAACCGAGTTGGACCGGGCCCTGGGCTACGAGGCCGCCTACGCCGGGACCTCGTTCGCGACCTTCGACCAGCTGGGCTCGCTGCGCTACGGATCCGACCCGATGCACGTCACCGGCGACCGGACCACCCCGCACGGCCTGGCCACCATCGGCTACGACGACGAGGGCGTCGGCACCCAGTCCTGGGACCTGGTCAAGGACGGCACCCTGGTCGGCTACCAACTGGACCGGCGGATGGCGAAGCTGAAGGGGCTCGGCCGCTCCAACGGCTGCGCCTTCGCGGACTCCCCGGCGCATGTCCCGGTGCAGCGGATGGCGAACGTCTCGCTCCAGCCGGCCGAGGGCGGCCCGGACACCGCCGGTCTGATCGCGAACGTCGAGGACGGCGTCTACGTCGTCGGCGACCGCTCCTGGTCGATCGACATGCAGCGCTACAACTTCCAGTTCACCGGCCAGCGCTTCTACGCCATCAAGAACGGGCAGCTCGCCGGACAGCTGAAGGACGTCGCCTACCAGGCCACCACCACCGACTTCTGGGGCTCGATGGAGGCCGTCGGCGGACCGCAGACCTACGTCCTCGGCGGCGCCTTCAACTGCGGCAAGGCCCAGCCCGGTCAGATCGCCGCCGTCTCCCACGGCTGCCCCTCGGCCCTGTTCCGCTCTGTCAACGTGCTCAACACCCAGCAGGAGGCCGGATACTGATGGCTGATCAGAACCGTCGGGCGAACGCCCCCCACGAGCTCGTCGAGCGCGCCCTGGAGCTGTCCCGGGCGGACGGCTGCGTCGTCATCGCCGACGAGGAGTCCAGCGCCAACCTGCGTTGGGCCGGCAACGCGCTCACCACCAACGGCGTGACCCGCGGCCGCACCCTCACCGTGATCGCCACGGTGGACGGGCAGCAGGGCACCGCCGCCGGAGTGGTCTCCCGCGAGGCGGTGACCATGGGCGAGCTGGAGTCGCTGGTGCGCGCCGCCGAGGCGGCGGCCCGCGAAGCCGGACCGGCCGAGGACGCGCTGCCGCTGGTGCAGTCGGCCGGACCGGCCCCGGCCGACTTCACCGCCGCGCCGGACACCACCTCCATCGACGTCTTCGCGGACTTCGCCCCGGCCCTCGGTGAGTCCTTCGCCCGCGCCCGGAAGAGCGGTCGGCTGCTCTACGGCTTCGCCCACCACCGGGTCACCTCCAGCTACCTCGGCAGCTCGACCGGGCTGCGGCTGCGGCACGACCAGCCGACCGGGACGCTGGAACTCAACGCCAAGACCGCCGACCTGGGCGCCTCCGCCTGGGCCGGCGCGGCGACCCGGGACTTCCGCGACGTCGACCCGGCCGCGATGGAGGAGCAGCTGGCGCAGCGGCTCGGCTGGGCGCAGCGCAGCATCGACCTGCCGGCCGGACGCTACGAGACGCTGCTGCCGCCGGCCGCGCTGGCCGATCTGATGGTCTGCCTGGGCTGGGCGACCGGCGGGCGGGACGCGGTCGAGGGCCGGACCGTCTTCTCCCGCCCCGGCGGCGGCACCCGGCTGGGCGAGCGGCTCTCGCCACTGCCGCTGCGGCTGCACAGCGACCCGGCCCACCCCGGTCTCGAGGCCGCACCGTTCGCGCTGGCGCACTCCTCCGGCGGGGAGTCCTCGGTCTTCGACAACGGGCTGCCGCTCGAACCGACCGACTGGATCCGCGACGGCGAGCTGACCAACCTGCTGACCACCCGCCACTCCGCCGGGCTGACCGGGCTACCGGTCCGGCCGGCGGTGGACAACCTGATCTTGGAGGCCGACGGAACCGCCTCGTTGGAGGACCTGATCGCCCGGACCGAGCGCGGGCTGCTGCTGACCTGCCTCTGGTACATCCGCGAGGTCGACCCGGCCTCGCTGCTGCTGACCGGCCTCACCCGGGACGGCGTCTACCTGGTGGAGGACGGCGAAGTGAAGGGAGCGGTCAACAACTTCCGCTTCAACGAGTCCCCGGTGGACCTGCTGAACCGGATCACCGAGGCCGGACGGACCGAGCGCTGCCTGCCGCGCGAGTGGAGCGACTGGTTCACCCGGTCGGCGATGCCGCCGGTCCGGGTCGCCGACTTCAACATGAGTTCGGTCAGCCAGGCCTCCTGACCCGTCGTCCGGGGCGGGTGGGGCGCCCGGGACCGGCCGCGGGAGAAATCCCTCGAACACCGGGCGCCCCGCTCTCGAAGCGGCCGGGGCTGCGGCGTACGGTGGCGGCATGGGGACGTCGAAGGACACCGGCAGGTTCAGGAACAGGTTCGGCAGCGGCGCGAAGGCCGTGCGGATCACCGGCGCGCGGTCGAGCCTGACCGAGGACGTGCGCGCGCGGCAGCGCCGCTACATGGTCTCGATGGCGGTACGCACCCTGTGCGTGATCCTGGCGATCGTGCTCTGGGACGAGTCCCGGATCGTCGCCATCGTCGCGCTGGTGGCCGGCACCCTGCTGCCGTACCTGGCGGTGGTCTACGCCAACGCCGGACGCGAGAGCGCGCCGAACCTGCCGGACACCTTTGTCGGCTACCAGCCGCCGCCGATGATCACCCCCGGCCCCACCGTCCCGGCCCAGGGCCCGGCCCCCAGCCCGACCCAGCCGGGCTGAGCCGCGCCTAACGGAACCTTCTGTCGGCCTCAACAAGATTCTTTCGATCCCCTGCTCACACCCCCGGTGCGCGTGCAATACTGCCAACGCGCTCCGCATCCCCCGTCGGAGCGACGGACCGGTGCCGGGCAGCTTCCCCCCGTGGCTGCCCGGCACCGCCGTGTCCGCGCCCGGGTGCATCGGCGGTCGTCGACAGGGGCTCGGTCGGGCGGCAGCGCGGGCAGCAGCGATACTTCACCCATGAGCACCGAGATCCCCCACTGTTCCGCCAAGGGTTGCCGCCAGCTCGCCGTATGGGTTCTGGCTTGGAACAACCCAAAGTTGCACACCCCGGAACGGCGGAAGACCTGGCTCGCCTGCCCGGACCACCGGGAGTACCTCTCGGAGTTCCTGAACCTCCGCGGCTTCCTGAAGGACGTCGTGCCGCTGGCCGAGTGGGAGTCCCCCGAGGAGTAACGGCGGTCAGCCGCCGATGGCGGACATCGGCCGTTCCGGCTGGGCGAAGTCCGGGCTGTCGATGCCGGCCCCGGCCTTCTTGCCCCACATCGCGGTCCGCCACAGCGCGGCGACGGCCTCGTCGTCCGCACCCTCGCGCAGGGCGGTCCGCAAATCGGTCTCGCCGGTGGCGAACAGGCAGTTGCGGACCTGGCCGTCGGCGGTGAGCCGGGTCCGGTCGCAGGCCCGGCAGAAGGGCCGGGTGACGCTGGCGATCACGCCGACCCGGGCCGGGCGGCCGTCGGGCGTGGTCCGGCCGTCGACGTACCAGCGCTCGGCCGGGGCGGCGCCGCGCCGTCCGTCCGGCTCGGGGGTGAGCGCGAAGCGCTCGCCGAGGCGGGTCAGGATCTCCTCGGCGGAGACCATGCTGTCGCGGTCCCAGCCGTGCTGGGCGTCGAGCGGCATCTGCTCGATGAACCGGAGCTCGTAGCCCCGGTCCATGCACCAGGCCAGCAGGTCGGCGGCCTCGTGGTCGTTGACCCCGCGCATCAGCACCGTGTTGATCTTCACCGGGCGCAGCCCGGCCACCTCGGCGGCGGCGAGCCCGGCTATCACGTCGGGCAGCCGGTTGCGGCGGGTGAGGGTGTGGAAGACCTCCGGGTCCAGCGTGTCCAGTGAGACGTTGACCCGGTCGAGACCGGCCGCGCGCAGGGCCTCGGCGGTCCGGACCAGGCCCAGGCCGTTGGTGGTCAGGGAGAGCTCGGGGCGGGGGTCGAGCGCCGCGCAGGCGGCGACGATCCCGACCAGACCTGGCCGCAGCAGCGGCTCGCCGCCGGTGAAGCGCACCTCGGTCACCCCGAGCAGGGTCACCGCGATCCGCACCAGCCGGACGATCTCCTCGTCGCTCAGCAGTTGCGGCTTGGGCAGCCACTGCAGCCCCTCCTCGGGCATGCAGTAGGTGCAGCGCAGATTGCAGCGGTCGGTCAGCGAGACTCGCAGATCGACAGCGCGACGGCCGAAAGTGTCGATCAGCACAGCGTCCACCACCCCTTCGTTGCAGTTCAGCCTAGCCATGCTGCCCCAGAGCACCGATCTTCTTCAACAATTTGTCGAAGAAAGCTTGCGCGGACCGGCCACAGCGCCCGCTACCGGCCGCAGCCCGCGTCGTTCACAGGGAGAGACTCCCACCCCCCCAGACTCCCACTCGCCACCGCGGAGCGGCGCATGCCCACGACCAGCCCGGCCGCCGGGTCCTACCCCGGCAAGGAGCCCTTCGGGGCGGTCAGGATCCCCGAGCCGCTGCCCCCGCCGAGCGGTCCGGGGCGGGTCCGCCGACTGCCGAGCAGCCACCCGGGACCGACCGTGCCGATACCGGTGCTCAGCATCGAGTCACTGCGCCACTCCCGCTGAGCGGCCCGCCCGACGCGCAGGCTCTTGCCACAGACACGGCCTGCCACAGACACCACGTCATGTAAAGCGGAGGTTTTTCACCGGACGGGCCTATTCCCAGCGGTCGATCGATCTTGGAAGCATGGGAGCCCCGACCAACTGGAGACGCACCCGTGACCGTGCCTGTGTCACCTCTCGACGGGATCCTGGTCGCCGACTTCAGCCGGGTCCTGGCCGGCCCGCTGGCCACGGCCACCCTCGCCGACCTGGGCGCCACCGTGGTCAAGGTGGAGCGCCCCGGCGGCGGGGACGACACCCGCGCCTGGGGTCCCCCCTTCGTCGACGGCACCGCTGCCTACTTCGACGCGGCCAACCGCAGCAAGCAGGGCATCACGCTCGACCTCGGCGACCCCGAGGACGCCGCCGCCGCCCGCGAACTCGCCCGCCGCGCCGACATCCTGGTCGAGAACTTCCGTCCCGGCGCGCTCGCCCGGCACGGCCTCGACGCCGCCACGCTGCTGGCCGCCAACCCCGGTCTGGTCTACTGCTCGATCACCGGCTTCGGCGGCGACAGCGACCTGCCCGGCTACGACTTCGTGGTCCAGGCCGTCGGCGGCCTGATGAGCATCACTGGGGCGCCGGAGGGCGAGCCGCACAAGGCCGGCGTCGCCCTGGTGGACGTGCTCACCGCCAAGGACGCGGTCACCGCGATCCTCGCCGCGCTGCGCCACCGCGACCGCACCGGCCAGGGCCAGCACGTCGAGGTCAACCTCTTCTCCACGCTGCTCGGCTCGCTCGCCAACCAGGCCAGCAGCTACCTCGCCACCGGGCGCGCACCCCGCGCCATGGGCAACCAGCACCCCAGCATCGCTCCCTACGAGACCCTGCGCTGCGGCCCCGACGGCACCGGGCTGCTCGCCGTGGCCTGCGGCAACGACGC
The DNA here is from genome assembly GCA_963743515.1 of uncultured Actinomycetota bacterium. Classification (GTDB taxonomy): domain Bacteria; phylum Actinomycetota; class Actinomycetes; order Streptomycetales; family Streptomycetaceae; genus Streptacidiphilus. The sequence continues at coordinate 261,219 of CAVUQN010000007.1, read as the reverse complement.
CCAGTTCCGCGCCCTCGCCAAGGCCCTCGACGCGGCGCCGCTGGCCGAGGACCCCCGGTTTGCGACCAACCCCGAACGGGTGCGCCACCGCCCCGAGTTGATCGCCGCGCTGGAGGCGGCGCTGGCCGTCGGCGACGCCGCGCACTGGCAGCGGCGGCTGGTCGCCGTCGGCGTCCCCTGCGGTCCGGTCAACGACCTCGCCGGGGCCTTCGCCCTCGCCGAGGAGCTCGGCCTGGAGCCGGTCGCCGAGGTCGGCCCGGGACGCGTCCCGCAGGTCCGCAGCCCGCTGCGGCTCTCGGCGACCCCCGTCCGGCCCCCCGCCGCGGCGCCCCGGCTCGGCGAGCACAACGCCGCCGTCCGGGCCTGGCTGGCCGGCCCCGCCGACCGCCCCGCGCCGACCCCGGCCGACCCAGATCAAGACCCGGAACATCGAAACCCCCTGAGCCCCGAGGTGACCCCATGAGCCGCACCGCCCTCGACCCCCGTGACCCGCTCGGCTTCGACGACCTGCTGAGCCCGGAGGACCTCGCCGTCCGCGACACCGTCCGCGCCTGGTGCGACGACCGGGTCCTGCCGCACATCGCCGAGTGGTACGAGCGCGGCGAGCTGCCCGAGGTGCGTGAGCTGGCCCGCGAGCTCGGCTCCATCGGCGCGCTCGGCATGCACCTGGAGGGCTACGGCTGCGCCGGGGCCAGCGCCGTCCAGTACGGCCTGGCCTGCGTCGAGCTGGAGGCCGCCGACTCCGGGCTGCGCTCGCTGGTCTCGGTCCAGGGCTCGCTGGCGATGTACGCGATCCACCGCTGGGGCTCCGAGGAGCAGCGGCAGCAGCTGGCTGCCGGGGATGGCCGCGGGCGAGATCATCGGCTGCTTCGGCCTCACCGAGCCGGACCACGGCTCCGACCCGGCCTCGATGCGCACCCACGCCAAGCGCGACGGCAGGGGACTGGGTGCTGAACGGCCGGAAGATGTGGATCACCAACGGCTCGGTGGCCGGGGTGGCGGTCGTCTGGGCGCAGACCGAGGAGGGCATCCGGGGCTTCGTCGTGCCGACCGACACCCCCGGCTTCTCCGCACCCGAGATCAAGCACAAGGTCTCGCTGCGTGCCTCGATCACCAGCGAGCTGGTGCTGGACGACGTCCGGCTGCCCGCCGACGCGGTGCTGCCCCGAGGTGCCGCGGCCTGCAGGGCCCGCTGTCCTGCCTCAACCAGGCGCGCTACGGCATCGTCTGGGGCGCGCTCGGGGCGGCGCGCAGCTGCCTGGAGGCCGCCCGCGAGTACAGCATCACCCGTGAGCAGTTCGGCCGACCGATCGGCGGCTTCCAGCTGACCCAGGCCAAGCTCGCCGACATGTCGCTGGAGCTCAACAAGGGCCTGCTGCTGGCCCTGCACCTGGGCAACCGGATGGACGCCGGGACGCTGCGCCCCGAGCAGGTCAGCTACGGCAAGCTCAACAGCGTCCGCGAGGCGATCAAGATCGCCCGCACCGCGCGCACCATCCTCGGCGCGAACGGGATCAGCTTCGAGTACCCGGTGATGCGCCACGCCGCCAACCTGGAGTCCGTGCTCACCTACGAGGGCACCCCGGAGATGCACCAGCTGGTGATCGGTCAGACCCTCACCGGGCAGAGCGCGTTCCGCTAGTCGCGCGCCCCGCCCGGTCGGTGGGCGCACCGCGTCAGAAGGTGATCTTGACCTTCAGCGCGGTGCGCTCGTCCATCGCCTTGTAGCCGCCGGGCACGCCGTCCAGGTCGACCGTGGCGTCGAAGACCGGCGCCGGGTCGATCGCCCCGGACAGCACGTCGGCGAGCAGCTCCGGAATGTAGGCGCGGGCCGGGGCGACGCCGCCACGCAGGGCGACGTTGCGGTTGAACATCTCGCCGATGTCCACCCCGGCGCTGCCGCCGTGCGGCACGCCGACGTAGCCCACGGCGCCGCCGTCCCGGGCGATGGCGATGGCCGTGCGCATCGACTCCTCGGTGCCCACGGCCTCCAGCACCGCGTGCGCGCCGACGCCGCCGGTCAGCTCGCGGACGGCAGCCACGGCCTCCTCGCCGCGCGCCGGGACGACGTCGGTTGCGCCGAAGGTGCGGGCGATGGCGGTGCGGTCGGCGTGGCGTCCGAGCGCGATGATCCGCTCGGCGCCGAGGCGGCGGGCGGCGAGCACGCCGCACAGGCCGACCGCACCGTCACCGACCACGGCCACCGTCGAACCGGGGCGCACCCCGGCCGCCAGCGCCGCGTGGTGACCCGTCGACATCACGTCCGAGAGCGCCAGCAGGCCGGTCAGCAGGTGCGGGTCGGCGGCCGCCTCCTTGGGCAGCTGGACCAGCGTCCCGTCGGCGAAGGGCACCCGGACCGCCTCGCCCTGGCCGCCGTCCGAGCCGACGCTGCCCCAGAAGCCGCCGTGCGGGCAGGAGGTCTGCAGCCCCTCGCGGCAGAACGCACAGACGCCGTCCGACCAGACGAACGGGGCCACCACCAGGTCGCCCGGCCTCACCCCGCGGACCTCGGCGCCGACCTCCTCGACGATGCCGAGGAACTCGTGGCCGATCCGCTGCCCCGGCTGCCGGGCCGCTACACCCCGGTAGGCCCACAGGTCGCTGCCGCAGATGCAGGCCAGGACGGTACGGACGATCGCGTCCGTGGGGGCGGTGATCACCGGGTCGGGCACCTGCTCCACCCGGATGTCGTGGGGGCCGTTGATGACAGTGGCGCGCATGGAATCTCATCTCTTGGGGCAAAGGTCGCAATCCGCAACATCCTGCCGGTCGGTGCTATTCCGATCGTCCCTCGCCTCCTCCCGGCTTCGCTCCCCGGGCACAGCGGCCGGGCGCGGTCCGAGGCTGTCGGAGCCGACCCGTATTCTGGGCCACCATGGAAACGAGCACGGACGAGCAGCACGCCCTCCACCCCTACCCGGCGGGCGGCTGGGCGGTCGTCGACGTCGAGACCACCGGTCTGGGCAAGACCGACCGGGTGGTCTCGGTGGGCGTCTACCGGCTCGACCCGCAGGGCGACGTGCTCGACCACTGGTACACCCCGGTCAACCCGGAGCGCGACCCGGGACCGGTCTGGATCCACGGGTTGACCAGCGAACACCTCGAGGGCGCGCCGACCTTCGCCGAGATCGCCGACGAGCTCTCCGCGCAGCTGGCCGGCCGGGTGCTGGTCGCCCACAACGCACTCTTCGACTGGTCGATGATCTCCCGTGAGTACGCCCGGATGGGCGGTCAGGTCCCGGTCGAGCAGCGGCTCTGCACCATCGTGCTCGCCCGCGACCTGCGGCTGCCGCTGGCCAACCACAAGCTCGGGACGCTGGCCCAGCACTTCGGGGTGATCCCCCGCCAGGCCCACCACGCGCTCGACGACGCCCGGGTGCTGGCCGAGGTCTTCCGGCCCAGCCTGCGGCTGGCGGTCGAGGCCGGGGTGCCGCTGCCGCTCACCGCCTGCGTACCGCCGACCGACCTGGGCGAGGACGAGGACACCGGACCGCGCAGCCCGTCGGCCGCGCGCGGGGCGGTTGGAGTTACAAGCCCCTCCCCACGCGGCGCCGCCTGGAACTCCTACCGTCCGGCGCGCCGCCGCCCCGCCTGCCCGTACCCGAACCCGGGCCGCTGGCAGCCGGAGAGCCCGCTGGTGCAGGGGATGCGGGTGGCGATCAGCGGGGACACCGCCACCGACCGCGAGGTGCTGGAGGACCGGCTGACCGAGGCCGGGCTGCACGTGGCGGGCTCGGTCAGCAGCCGCACCAGCCTGCTGGTCACCAATGAACCGGGCAGCTGGACCACCAAGGCCACCCGGGCCCGGCAGGTCGGCACCCCGATCGTGGACGAGGCCGCGTTCCTGCAGCTCCTGCGGGATGTCGCGCCCCAGGCCCAGCCCGCCGACTGACCGGCCGACTCCGGCTGCACAGCCGGCCGCGACCGCGCGTCGAACCCCCCGGCGGGGGTGGGCAAACGGTACAGAGGTAACGTCGTGGCCGTGCTCCGCATCCTCATGACCCGGCGCTGGGTGATTCTGACGCTGGTCTTCCTCGCGCTGATCCCTGCCATGTACTTCCTCGGCATCTGGCAGTTCCACCGCTACCAGTCGACGAACCGGAACAACCACCTGATCTCGTCGAACCTGGCCGCGCCGCCGGTCGCGATGGACGTGTTCTCGCACCCCGGCGCGAAGATCCCGGCCAACGAGATGTACCGGACGGTCACCGCGACCGGCGTCTTCGACACCCGCGACCAGTTCGTGGTCAGGAACCGGACCGACAACTCCGGGGACAACATCGGCTACTACCTGATCACCCCGCTGATCACCGCCGACCACCAGGTCGTGCTGGTGAACCGGGGCTGGGTGGCGCCGAACGGCACCAACGGGCTGGCCTTCCCGCCGATCCCGGGCACGCCCGGCGGGACGATCACCGTCGTCGGCCGCTTCCGTCCCGACGAGACCACCGCCTCCACCGGGATCCGCAACGTCGGCGGCATGCCCCCGCACCAGTTCATGCTGATCAACAGCGTCGAGCAGGAGAAGGTGCTGAACGAGCCGGTGGTCGCCGGCTACCTGGAACTGACCGGCAGCACCCCCGGACTGAGCTCGGCCGACTCCGCCCAGCTGGTCCCCGCCCCGACCAGCGACGCCCAGTCCACGGACGACGACGCGGTGGTCGGCAAGGGCGTGCACCTGCCCTACGCGATCCAGTGGTGGCTCTTCGGGCTGATGATCCCGATCGGCTGGTGGGTGCTGCTCCGCCGCGACCTGCGCGACCGCAAGGGCGGCGACGAGAGCGGCGACCCGACGGCCGAGCCGGTCCCGGTGAAGACCGTCGCGGAGTTCATGGCCGAGCGGCGCGCCGCGCTCCAGGCCGCCGAGGCGGCAGCAGCAGCGGCCGCGACCGCTCCGGCCGAGGGCGTCGCCGACACCGATACCGGCTCCAAAGTCGGATCCGCTCCGGCGATCGGCCACGCGGAGTAGGTTCGAGGCGATCTGGTCGTGTCCCGCCCCTGACTCTGAGAGAGGGATCGCTCCATGCCCGGACGCATCGAGGACTACGCACTCATCGGAGACCTGCAGACTGCGGCGCTCGTCGGCAAGGACGGCTCCATCGACTGGCTGTGCCTGCCCCGGTTCGACTCTCCCAGCTGCTTCGCCGCCCTGCTCGGCGGCGACGAACAGGGCCACTGGCGGGTCGCCCCGCGCGGCGCGACCCGCTGCACCAGCCGCTCCTACGTGAACGACAGCCTGGTCCTGGAGACCCTCTGGGAGACCCCGACCGGGGTGGTCAAGGTCATCGACTTCATGCCGCAGCGCGACCGCAACCCCGATCTGATGCGAATCGTGGAGGGCGTCTCCGGCAGCGTCGAGATGTGCGGCGAGCTGCGGCTCCGCTTCGACTACGCGCGCGTCGTCCCCTGGGTCCGCCGCACCGACCACCACCGGGTCGCCGTGGCCGGCCCCGACTCCGTGTGGCTGCACCAGGACCCCGGCGTGCACACCTTCGGCAAGGACCTGGCGACCTACTCCGAGTTCACCGTCGAGGCCGGGCAGCGGGTCCGCTTCGTCCTCAACTGGCAGCCCTCGCACCACAGCTCGCTGCCCCGGCAGGACCCGGACCGCTCCCTGCGGGAGACCCTGGCCCAGTGGCAGGACTGGGCCTCGGCCTGCCGTTACCAGGGCCCCTACCGCGAGGCCGTGATGCGCTCGCTGGTGATCCTCAAGGGACTGACCTACGAACCCACCGGCGGCATGGTCGCCGCCGCGACCGCCGCCCTGCCGGAACAGCTCGGCGGCGAGCGCAACTGGGACTACCGCTTCTGCTGGCTGCGCGACTCCACCATGACCCTGTCGGCGCTGCTGCGCGGCGGCTTCATCGGCGAGGCCACCGCCTGGCGCGGCTGGCTGCTCCGCGCCATCGCCGGCGACCCCGCCGACCTGCAGACCATGTACGGGGTCGCGGGCGAGCGCCGGCTACCGGAGACCGTCGCCGACTGGCTCCCCGGCTACGAGGGCTCCGGCCCGGTCCGCTTCGGCAACGCCGCCGTGGACCAGCTGCAACTGGACGTCTACGGCGAGGTCGTCGACACCCTGCACCTGGCGATGGTGGCCGGTGCCCCGATGGAGCGCCATGTCTGGGGCCTGGTCCGGGCGCTGATGAACTACCTCGCGTCGAACTGGAGCCAGCCGGACGAGGGGCTGTGGGAGGTCCGCGGCGGACGCCGGCACTTCGTCCACTCGAAGGTGATGTGCTGGGTGGCCTTCGACCGCGCCGTCCGGATGGCCGAGGCCACCGGCCTGCCGGCGCCGGTCGAGAAGTGGCGGCAGATCCGGGACACCATCCACGCCGAGGTGTGCGCGAAGGGCTACAACACGGAGGTCGGCGCCTTCACCCAGTACTACGGCGGCACCGCGCTGGACGCCGCGACCCTGTTCGTGGTGAAGACCGGCTTCCTCCCGGCCGACGACCCCCGGGTGATCAGCACCGTCGAGGCGGTCCACGAACGGCTGGACCACGGCGGCTTCGTGCTCCGCTACTCCACCGACGAGACGGGGGAGGCCCCGGTGGACGGACTCCAGGGCGCGGAGGGAGCTTTTCTCGCCTGCTCGTTCTGGCTGGTCGACGCGCTGGTGGCGATCGGCCGGACGGAGGAGGCCCGGGCCCTGTTCGAGCGCGTCGCGGCCATCGCCAACGACCTCGGCATGATCTCCGAGGAGTGGGACCCGAAGGCGGGCCGCCAACTCGGCAACACCCCGCAGGCGTTCACCCACGTCGCCCTGGTCAACAGCGCCTTCGGCCTGGCCGAGGGCCCGATGGCGACCGGCGTGGTCAGCGGGCTGGACTGACCGGTAGCCAGCCACTGCCGCCGACCGTAGGCTGTCGGCCCAGGTCGAGCGGCTGCGGTCGGCCGTTGCCGGGTAGCTGCGGTCCCGGCGCCAGTGACGACCAGGTCGAGCTCATCCGCAAGCGGCAGTTCCCGCTGGTCGGGGCCACCACCGGCCACAGCTCCTGGGTGCACCTGGACGACGCGGCCGGCGCCACCGTGCTGGCCGTGGAACTGGGGGTGACCGGGGTCTTCAACATCGTCGACGACGAACCGGCGCCGGCCAGTGGCCCTGCATCCGGCCGGGGACGTGGCGGTGAACATGATGACCGAAGGGCGCGGTTTCTCCAACGCGAAGGCCAAGCACGAGCTCGACTGGAAGCCGATCTATCCGTCGTGGCGCGAAGACTTCAAGAAAGGACTGATGTGACCCGGACCGAGGAGTTCGAAGAACTGCGGCCGCTGCTCTTCTCCATCGGCTACCGCATCCTCGGCAGCGTGAGCGAGGCCGAGGACACGGTCCAGGAGGCCTGGCTGCGCTACGAGGCCGCGCCGACCCCGCCCAGATCGACCAAGGCCTTCCTCTCGGCCGTGGTCACCCGGCTTTCGATCGACATCCTGCGCTCGGCCCGCAACCGACGGGAGGAGTACGTCGGCGAGTGGTTCCCCGAGCCGCTGCTCGCCGACCCCTACGAGGACCCGGCACGGTCGGCGGAACTGGCCGACTCGGTCTCGATGGCCGCCCTACTGCTGCTCGAACGGCTCAGCCCGTTGGAGCGTGCGGTCTTCGTACTGCGGGAGGTCTTCGGCTTCGGCTTCCCGGAGGTCGCGGCGGCGGTCGGCCGCTCGGAGGCGGCCTGCCGGCAGCTCGCGGTGCGGGCGCGACGCCATATGGACGCCGGACGCCCCCGCTTCGAGGCCGACCGGAAGGAGCGGGAACGGCTGGCGACGCGGTTCTTCAGCGCACTCCGCGAGGGCGACGTCGACGGCCTGCGGGAACTCCTCGCCGCCGACGTCCACCTGGTCGGCGACAGCGGCGGCAAGGCGCCGCAGCTGGCCAGGACCGTCATCGGCGCCGACAAGGTGGCCCGGGCGATCGGCGCGTTCTTCCCCTGGCTGCTCCGGGTCGACGTGACCCTGGACGCGCACGAGGTGAACGGCCAGCCGGGCGCGGTCCTGCACGACCGGGACGGCAAGGTGCTCGGCACCCTGACTCTCGAAATTCTCGACGGACAGATCCAGACGATCCGCTCGGTCAACAACCCGGACAAGCTCGGGCACGTCGGGCCGGTGGCCGACGCCTGGGCGATCAAGCGCGAGGCGAACGAGGCCCGCCGGAGCGGGTGAATTGCCCCGGTGTCCCGTTCCGCGGGGACGGGACGCCGGGACACCGGGTCCGGAAACGCCGAAGAGCCCCCTGACCACTGGTCAGGGGGCTCTTCGTCAAAGGTTGTTCGGCGGCGTCCTACTCTCCCACAGGGTCCCCCCTGCAGTACCATCGGCGCTGTGAGGCTTAGCTTCCGGGTTCGGGATGTAACCGGGCGTTTCCCTCACGCTATGACCACCGAAACACTATGAAGATATCGACAACACGCTGCCGGAAGCAGGGGTCGTTTCTTCAGAACAACACAGTGGACGCGTAGCAACTATGGACAAGCCCTCGGCCTATTAGTACCGGTCAGCTCCACCCCTCACAGGGCTTCCACATCCGGCCTATCAACCCAGTCGTCTACTGGGAGCCTTACCCACTCGATGGTGGTGGGAGTCCTCATCTCGAAGCAGGCTTCCCGCTTAGATGCTTTCAGCGGTTATCCCTCCCGAACGTAGCCAACCAGCCATGCCCTTGGCAGGACAACTGGCACACCAGAGGTTCGTCCGTCCCGGTCCTCTCGTACTAGGGACAGCCCTTCTCAAGACTCCTGCGCGCGCAGCGGATAGGGACCGAACTGTCTCACGACGTTCTAAACCCAGCTCGCGTACCGCTTTAATGGGCGAACAGCCCAACCCTTGGGACCTACTCCAGCCCCAGGATGCGACGAGCCGACATCGAGGTGCCAAACCATCCCGTCGATATGGACTCTTGGGGAAGATCAGCCTGTTATCCCCGGGGTACCTTTTATCCGTTGAGCGACGGCGCTTCCACAAGCCACCGCCGGATCACTAGTCCCTGCTTTCGCACCTGCTCGACCCGTCGGTCTCACAGTCAAGCTCCCTTGTGCACTTACACTCAACACCTGATTGCCAACCAGGCTGAGGGAACCTTTGGGCGCCTCCGTTACATTTTAGGAGGCAACCGCCCCAGTTAAACTACCCACCAGACACTGTCCCTGATCCGGATCACGGACCCAGGTTAGACATCCAGCACGACCAGAGTGGTATTTCAACGACGACTCCACCATGACTGGCGTCACAGCTTCAAAGTCTCCCACCTATCCTACACAAGCCGAACCGAACACCAATATCAAGCTATAGTAAAGGTCCCGGGGTCTTTCCGTCCTGCTGCGCGAAACGAGCATCTTTACTCGTAATGCAATTTCACCGGGCCTATGGTTGAGACAGTCGAGAAGTCGTTACGCCATTCGTGCAGGTCGGAACTTACCCGACAAGGAATTTCGCTACCTTAGGATGGTTATAGTTACCACCGCCGTTTACTGGCGCTTAAGTTCTCAGCTTCGCGGGATCGAAACCCCACTAACCGGTCCCCTTAACGTTCCAGCACCGGGCAGGCGTCAGTCCGTATACATCGCCTTACGGCTTCGCACGGACCTGTGTTTTTAGTAAACAGTCGCTTCTCGCTGGTCTCTGCGGCCGGCCCCAGCTCGGAGTGCAAGACTCGTCACCAGTTCCGGCCCCCCTTCTCCCGAAGTTACGGGGGCATTTTGCCGAGTTCCTTAACCATAGTTCACCCGAACGCCTCGGTATTCTCTACCTGACCACCTGAGTCGGTTTGGGGTACGGGCCGCCATGAAACTCGCTAGAGGCTTTTCTCGACAGCATAGGATCATCCACTTCACCACAATCGGCTCGGCATCAGGTCTCAGGCTCATGTTGTGCGGATTTGCCTACACAACGCCCTACACCCTTACCCCGGGACTACCACCGCCCGGGCTGGACTACCTTCCTGCGTCACCCCATCGCTCACCTACTACCCTGTTGGGTCAGCGGCTCCACCACTCCTCTTCACCCGAAGGATCCGAGACGGCTTCACGGCTTTAGCATTCAGAGGTTCGACGTTGGCGCTTCAAAGCGGGTACGGGAATATCAACCCGTTGTCCATCGACTACGCCTGTCGGCCTCGCCTTAGGTCCCGACTTACCCTGGGCAGATCAGCTTGACCCAGGAACCCTTGGTCAATCGGCGCAAGAGTTTCCCACTCTTGTATCGCTACTCATGCCTGCATTCTCACTCGTATACCGTCCACGACTGGCTTCCGCCGCCGCTTCACCCGGCACACGACGCTCCCCTACCCATCACAGCCCCCGTTAGGAGTTAAGCTGCAATGACACGGCTTCGGCGGTGTACTTGAGCCCCGCTACATTGTCGGCGCGGAATCACTTGACCAGTGAGCTATTACGCACTCTTTAAAGGGTGGCTGCTTCTAAGCCAACCTCCTGGTTGTCTCTGCGACTCCACATCCTTTCCCACTTAGCACACGCTTAGGGGCCTTAGCCGGTGTTCTGGGCTGTTTCCCTCTCGACCATGGAGCTTATCCCCCACAGTCTCACTGCCGCGCTCTCACTTACCGGCATTCGGAGTTTGGCTAAGGTCAGTAACCCGGTGGGGCCCATCGCCTATCCAGTGCTCTACCTCCGGCAAGAAACACGCGACGCTGCACCTAAATGCATTTCGGGGAGAACCAGCTATCACGGAGTTTGATTGGCCTTTCACCCCTAACCACAGGTCATCCCCCAGGTTTTCAACCCTGGTGGGTTCGGTCCTCCACACGGTCTTACCCGCGCTTCAACCTGCCCATGGCTAGATCACTCCGCTTCGGGTCTTGGGCGCGCTACTAAACCGCCCTATTCGGACTCGCTTTCGCTACGGCTACCCCACACGGGTTAACCTCGCAACACACCGCAAACTCGCAGGCTCATTCTTCAAAAGGCACGCAGTCACGACAGCTGTGTGCAAGCACACGCTGCGACGCTCCCACGGCTTGTAGGCACACGGTTTCAGGTACTATTTCACTCCGCTCCCGCGGTACTTTTCACCATTCCCTCACGGTACTGTCCGCTATCGGTCACTAGGGAATATTTAGGCTTAGCGGGTGGTCCCGCCAGATTCACACGGAATTTCTCGGGCTCCGTGCTACTTGGGAAAAACTCAAGAGAGCCGTACAGGTTTCGTCTACGGGGGTCTTACCCTCTACGCCGGACCTTTCGCATGTCCTTCGACTACCCATACGGTTTCTGACTCTCCGACCGGCCGGCAGACCGGACAAGAATTTTCCCACGACCCCGTAATGGCAACCCCTGCCGGGTATCACACCAATACGGTTTAGCCTCATCCGATTTCGCTCGCCACTACTCTCGGAATCACGGTTGTTTTCTCTTCCTGCGGGTACTGAGATGTTTCACTTCCCCGCGTTCCCTCCACACTGCCTATGTGTTCAGCAGCGGGTGACAGCCCATGACGACTGCCGGGTTTCCCCATTCGGACACCCCCGGATCAAAGCTCGGTTGACAGCTCCCCGGGGCCTATCGCGGCCTCCCACGTCCTTCATCGGTTCCTAGTGCCAAGGCATCCACCGTGCGCCCTTAAAAACTTGGCCACAGATGCTCGCGTCCACTGTGCAGTTCTCAAGCAACGACCAGCCACCCATCACCCCCACACCGCAAGCGGCATGAAGTTCACTGGGGCCGGCGTACCGAAGACAGACCTTGCGGCCGTGCCCTCAGGACCCAACAACGTGCCCGACACAGTCAACCCCGACCTGCGTTCCACGCGCCGAAGCGCAGTACTGACAGACAAGAACCGACCGTGCCGAATAGTCAACGTTCCACCCATGAGCGAACCAGGTACGACATTCGCCGACCTGCTGGCCCTCTGCCCGGCCATGGCCGGGAGAAGTGCTCCTTAGAAAGGAGGTGATCCAGCCGCACCTTCCGGTACGGCTACCTTGTTACGACTTCGTCCCAATCGCTGGTCCCACCTTCGACAGCTCCTTCCCTTGCGGGTTAGGCCACCGGCTTCGGGTGTTACCGACTTTCGTGACGTGACGGGCGGTGTGTACAAGGCCCGGGAACGTATTCACCGCAGCAATGCTGATCTGCGATTACTAGCAACTCCGACTTCATGGGGTCGAGTTGCAGACCCCAATCCGAACTGAGACCGGCTTTTTGAGATTCGCTCCACCTCGCGGTATCGCAGCTCATTGTACCGGCCATTGTAGCACGTGTGCAGCCCAAGACATAAGGGGCATGATGATTTGACGTCGTCCCCACCTTCCTCCGAGTTGACCCCGGCAGTCTCCTGTGAGTCCCCGACATTACTCGCTGGCAACACAGAACGAGGGTTGCGCTCGTTGCGGGACTTAACCCAACATCTCACGACACGAGCTGACGACAACCATGCACCACCTGTATACCGACCACAAGGGGGCGACCATCTCTGGCCGTTTCCGGTATATGTCAAGCCTTGGTAAGGTTCTTCGCGTTGCGTCGAATTAAGCCACATGCTCCGCTGCTTGTGCGGGCCCCCGTCAATTCCTTTGAGTTTTAGCCTTGCGGCCGTACTCCCCAGGCGGGGAACTTAATGCGTTAGCTGCGGCGCGGACCACGTGGAATGTGACCCACACCTAGTTCCCAACGTTTACGGCGTGGACTACCAGGGTATCTAATCCTGTTCGCTCCCCACGCTTTCGCTCCTCAGCGTCAGTAATGGCCCAGAGATCCGCCTTCGCCACCGGTGTTCCTCCTGATATCTGCGCATTTCACCGCTACACCAGGAATTCCGATCTCCCCTACCACACTCTAGCCTGCCCGTATCGAATGCAGACCCGGAGTTAAGCCCCGGGCTTTCACATCCGACGTGACAAGCCGCCTACGAGCTCTTTACGCCCAATAATTCCGGACAACGCTCGCACCCTACGTATTACCGCGGCTGCTGGCACGTAGTTAGCCGGTGCTTCTTCTGCAGGTACCGTCACTTGCGCTTCTTCCCTGCTGAAAGAGGTTTACAACCCGAAGGCCGTCATCCCTCACGCGGCGTCGCTGCATCAGGCTTTCGCCCATTGTGCAATATTCCCCACTGCTGCCTCCCGTAGGAGTCTGGGCCGTGTCTCAGTCCCAGTGTGGCCGGTCGCCCTCTCAGGCCGGCTACCCGTCGTCGCCTTGGTAGGCCATTACCCCACCAACAAGCTGATAGGCCGCGGGCTCATCCTGCATCGCCGGAGCTTTCCACGCACACCCCATGCGGGGATGCGTCGTATCCGGTATTAGACCTCGTTTCCAAGGCTTGTCCCAGAATGCAGGGCAGATTGCCCACGTGTTACTCACCCGTTCGCCACTGATCCACCCCGAAGGGCTTCACCGTTCGACTTGCATGTGTTAAGCACGCCGCCAGCGTTCGTCCTGAGCCAGGATCAAACTCTCCGTGAATGTTCTCGGGTATATCCCGATCGCACTCGCGTTGAGCGGCACAGCAACCAGCGGAATAGCCGGTCCCGTGCACTGCGTCCTCGCTAGTGTTTCTGCATTTAAAATGTTGCAGCATTTTTCCCAAAGGAACCTCGACCGTCCACATGATGTGGCCGGACGGGGTATCAACATTTGGCGTTGACTTTTGGCACGCTGTTGAGTTCTCAAGGAACGGACGCTTTCTTCAAGACCCTTTCACCGGTCTCTCCGAGCAGTTCGTTTCAATGTTACTGCGTTCGTTCTTCGTTCTTAAGCTTATCAGACCGTTTCACCAGTCTGTTTCGCTAGTTCTTGCTCCGTCTTCCCGCGCCGTTTCCGGCCCGTTCCGACGAGTGAAACTCTAGCGGTTTCTCGTCAGTGACGCGAATTCCGCCGCAATACCCGGAAAAGCGCACGACAAAGAAGACCGTGCAGGATGTTCAGGGGATTGGTCGCCACCGCAGGTCTGCAGGGCAACTCGAAGGACACTACGCGTCCTGACCAGGAGAGTCAAACCGGGGATCGGCCCCCACGCTTCACTCCACCCGCCGCGCCGGTCCCCGGTCCGCGCGGATGCGGACCTCGGCCGGCAGTTCGGTCAGACCCGTGGCGAGCCGGATATGAGCGAGCGGTCCTTCGCTCAGCGCGCGAAGTACCGAATCCGGTGCCGAGCCCGGAGTGAGCGTGAGCGACATCCGGGCGCGGGCCCGACTGCGGTGGCCCTGGACCCGGACCCGGGCCCGGGCCACGCCCGGGAGTTCCTCCGCCTCGGCGGCGACCGCCGCCGCCAGCGCGCCGCCGCGGACCAGGGTCCGCGAACGCGGTCCGCGGTCGGGGACGGGTACCGGCAGATCGCCGGTCGTGCCCCGGTGGAGCTGGCCGATCAGCCACCACAGCGACAAGAGGGTGAGCACCACGAGTCCCGCGAAGACCGTCGGCCACCACCAGTTGTGGTCACGCCACTGCGCACGCTGCGCGGCGGTCAGCACCGCCTGGTGGGGCTGCAGTACCGACCAGTGGGCCGGCAGGCCGAGGTGCCAGCGTCGGTTCAGGTCCAGGCCGCCGATCAGCAGCAGTCCGCCACCCCCCAGCAGCCCCAGGCCGACGAGGGCGAGCAGCACTCGGTTCACCGTGGTGCGGGTCATGTCGGCTCCTTCTTCAGGTTCGTTCCGTCAGCGCTGCGTCCGTGCGCTCACGACTTGCTGCTCCGTACCTTCACCTTCACCGTCGGCGGGCGGACCACGCCCATGCGGTCGCGTTCTGCGGACAGATGCCGCGTCAACTCCTCGGCTGCCTGCTCATGGGCGCCGAAGCCGACAACGGCCCGGATCAGGGCGCGGCGGCGACCGACCCTGACCTTGGCGCCCTTGACGCCGTTGACCTCCAGGGTGGCCCGGTGCAGCAGGGCGACTGCGGCGCTGCGCTCCAGCACCGCCCGGACGCCATTGGTACCGGCACCGGTCATCGGAAGCACACTGCGTCGGCCGGGGGTGAGCGCGAGCAACAGCAGCCACAGGCCGAGGACGCAGGCGACGGCCGAGCCGGCGATCACCCAGTGGTTGTTCAGGCTGTGGTCCGCGAGCGCATCGGTGATCCAGGTCCGCCACCGGTGGGCGGTGTGCCCGGTGTGGATGTAGACCTCTTCGTAGAGCAGCGCACCGCCGGCGCCGGTCAGCACGAGGGCGGTGAGCGCGGAGGCGTTTCGTCGGGTCGACCAGGGGCGGCGGGGCCGGAGCGGGCCGAGGCCGACCTCTGCGGCCTCCGTCGGCAGAGCGGGGGCGGGGACGGAGGCTGGGCCGGGGGCGGTGGTCACCGGAGCTCGGCCTCCTTCGCCGGGGGCACCAGGCGCTCCACAACCAGCGACACCCGGGGCTGTTCCACCCCGGCGAGGTAGTCGAGCTGGTGGACGACCCGGCGGTGGACCTCTCCGGTGAGGTCGGCGATGTCCACCGGGTAGGGCAGGTCGAGTCCGACCCGGAGGCTGACGCCGTGGCGTCCGTGGGTGGCCTTGGCACGTGGCGGGGTGAGTCGCTCGGGCTCCTCCGTGTACGCGGTCAGGGCCTCGGTGGCGGCCTGGCCCGCGATACGGGCGAGCACCCGGTCGGCGATCCGGGTGCTGCCACGTTCCTCGGGGGCGTACAGGGGGACGGTGTCGGGGGCCGGGCCGAACGTCATCCGCGCTTCCGGTCCCGGGTCCGGAGCAGGTCCCCGAACTCCAGATCGCCCTCCAGCAGGAGGCCGACGACGAAGCCGACCGCGCCGAGCGCGGCGACCAGCAGGAAGGCGGCGAAGCCGCCGAAGTAGCCCGCGAATCCGAGGGCCATGCCGACGGCGATGCCGATGACGGGCAGCAGGCTCACTGAACCCTGCTCTCGGTGGCCTCGTCCTCGTCCTGCTCGTCCGGCAGGTGGACGTCGTTGACGGCGATGTTCACCTCGACGACCTGGAGGCCGGTGGTGCGCTCGACCGCCTCGATGACGTGGCTGCGCACGGCCGAGGCGAGCTTCCGGATCGGGACGCCGTACTCGACGATCAGCTCGATGTCGAGCGCCGCCTGCTTCTCGCCGACCTCGGCCTTCACGCCCCGGCTGACGCTGGGTCGTCCGCCGGGCACCCGCTCGCGTACCGCGCCGAAGCCTCGGGATCCGCTGCCGAGGGCGTGGATTCCGTCGATCTCGCGCGCGGCCATGCCGGCGATCTTCTCGACCACGCCGACTGCGATGGTGGTGCGCCCGCGCTCGCCGTGCGGCGAGACATTGACGGTGTCCCCGGCGTCGGTCTTGGGCGGGGCCGGCTTGGCGATCTCGGTCATCAGGACTCCCTTGTCGGGCGTACCGGAGCCAGTGCGACGAATCTGCACCAATCCGGACATGTCACCGCAACCCTAGAAGCCTCCCGCGGGGGCCTACGCGATGGACATGCCGAATGGGTGAAGATTCGTCACCACGGGCGACCGAGCAGGGCAACTGCCTGCACGCCGAAGCCGACTACTCGCCGAGACCGACTACTCGCCGACGCCGGCCAGGTCCCGCAGTCGACGCAGCTGGGCGGCGCGCTCGGCGGCGCGCTGCTCGTCGTAGTCGCGGGCGGTCGCGCCCTGGAGCAGCGCCTTGGTCTCCACCAGGGCGTCGCGGGGGGCGGCGAGCAGGGCGGCGCCGAGGTCGGCGGCGGCAGCGTCGAGGTCGGCGGGCTCGACCGCGAGGTTGGCCAGGCCGATCCGGACCGCCTCGTCGGCCTGCACCCAGCGTCCGGTGCCGCAGATCTCCAGGGCGCGGGCGGGGCCGACCAGGTCGACCAGCGGCTTGGCGCCGGCCAGGTCGGGGACCAGGCCGAGCACGGTCTCGCGCATCGCGAACTGGGCGTCGGTGGCGCAGACCCGAAGGTCGCAGGCGAGCGCGAGTTGGAAGCCGGCGCCGACGGCGTGGCCCTGGACGGCGGCGACGGTGATCAGGTCGGGGCGGCGCCACCAGGTGAAGGCCTCCTGGTAACCGCTGATGACCGCGTCGCCCTCGGTGCCCTGGGCGAGGTCGGCGAGGGAGCGCTCGCCGGGGATGCCCTCGGGGGTGAACGCGGCCCGGTCCAGCCCGGCGGAGAAGGAGACACCTTCGGCGCGCAGCAGCACGAGCCGGACGCTGCCGG
Source organism: uncultured Actinomycetota bacterium (assembly GCA_963743515.1). Taxonomy (GTDB): domain Bacteria; phylum Actinomycetota; class Actinomycetes; order Streptomycetales; family Streptomycetaceae; genus Streptacidiphilus. The sequence goes on along the minus strand of CAVUQN010000007.1, from coordinate 244,150 downwards.
GCAGCGAGCGGCCGATGGCGGCGAGGGCCCGCCAGAGCGCGGGCGACTGGGAGTTGCGCCGCCCGGGTCGGCAGAGGGTCACCGTGGCGAGGGTCGGCGCGGCGCCGTCGAGTTCGAGCCGCACCCCTGCCTGCTCCCACTCGGCGGGGGCGGCGCCAGGGCCGGACTGCATGGTGTGGAGCGGGCTGGACACAGGGGCCTCCGGCAGCTGGGGAACGAAGCTACTGAAGAGTAATACCTGCACCGCACCCGTGACACGACGATCGGCGGTCGGGTGGGGTGCCGTAGGACCGGTCACTCCCCCAAACCGCCGAAGCGCCAGGGCCAATCTGTTGGGACCTGACGTAGGGTCAGGACCCGGCTGCCGTGGCAGCCTTGGACTTACCGCGCGTGGCGCCGCCGCGACCGCGAAGGGAAACTCCGGACTCGCTGAGCATGCGGTGGACGAAGCCGTAGGACCGGCCCGTCTCCTCCGCGAGCGCCCGGATGCTCGCACCGGAGTCGTACTTCTTCTTGAGCTCGGTCGCGAGCTTGTCCCGTGCGGCACCAGTCACCCGGCTGCCCTTTTTCAGAGTCTCGGCCACCCGTGCCTCCTCGTAGCAAGTGCTCTGTCGGAATCCCATGATCACCCATGGGGCGCTCCCTGGCCACCCATTCTGCAAGGTCAATACTGGGAAATTACCGGCGAAGGGGCGTTCCCGCGCGCGCGATCAGCGCCCGGCAGAGCGTTGCACGCCCCCCTTGAGATGGCTGCTGCTGAAGTGAAAATGCTGATCAGCAAGGGTGAATGGCTAATACACAGGATTGTCCGGACGACGGGAAAACTCCTGCGGGCGTCGATCTGGTGGTCCGTCGACCGATATGAACTCTTCTGGTCCAGATGCATGATCTCCCGGCCAGTCGAGGGCCGGGAGACCGTTGCCGCAGGGTGCCGGGTCAGGCCAGCGAGACCAGGTCCGCGTAGCCCTCGTTCCACAGGTCCTCGACGCCGTCCGGCAGCAGGATGAGCCGCTCCGGCTCGAGCGCGTCGACCGCGCCCTCGTCGTGGGTGACCAGCACCACCGCGCCCGTCGTAGGAGCGCAGCGCGCCGAGGATCTCCTCGCGGCTGGCCGGGTCCAGGTTGTTGGTGGGCTCGTCGAGCAGCAGCACGTTGGCACTGGAGACCACCAGGGTGGCCAGGGCCAGACGGGTCTTCTCGCCGCCGGAGAGCACCCCGGACCGGCTTGTCCACGTCGTCGCCGGTGAACAGGAAGGAGCCCAGGATCTTGCGGACCTCGACCAGGTCCAGGTCCGGCGCGGCGGAGCGCATGTTCTCCAGGACCGTGCGGTCGGGTCGAGGGTCTCGTGCTCCTGGGCGTAGTAGCCGATCTTCAGGCCGTGGCCGGGCTCGATCTCGCCGGTGTCCGGCTTCTCGACGCCCGCGAGCATGCGCAGCAGCGTGGTCTTGCCGGCGCCGTTCAGGCCCAGGACGACGACCTTGGAGCCGCGGTCGATGGCCAGGTCGACGTCGGTGAAGATCTCCAGCGAGCCGTAGGACTTCGACAGGCCGGTGGCCATCAGCGGGGTCTTGCCGCAGGGCGCCGGGTCCGGGAAGCGCAGCTTGGCGACGCGGTCGGTCTGGCGCACCGCCTCCAGCCCGGAGAGCAGCTTCTCGGCGCGGCGGGCCATGTTCTGCGCGGCCACGGTCTTGGTCGCCTTCGCCCGCATCTTGTCGGCCTGCGAGTTCAGCTGCGAAGCCTTCTTCTCGGCATTGGAGCGCTCGCGCTTTCGCCGCTTCTCGTCGGCTTCGCGCTGCTGCTGGTAAAGCTTCCAGCCCATGTTGTAGACGTCGATGCAGGTGCGGTTGGCATCCAGGTAGAACACCTTGTTCACGACGGTCTCGACCAGCTCGATGTCGTGGGAGATCACGATGAATCCGCCGCGATAGGTCTTGAGATAGTCGCGCAGCCAGATGATCGAGTCGGCGTCCAGGTGGTTGGTCGGCTCGTCGAGCAGCAGGGTGTCGGAGTCGGAGAAGAGAATGCGCGCGAGTTCCACCCGGCGGCGCTGACCGCCGGACAACGTGTGCAGCGGCTGCGCCAGGATCCGGTCCGGCAGGCCCAGGCTGGCGGCGATGGTCGCGGCCTCGGCCTCGGCCGCGTAGCCGCCCTTGGTCAGGAACTCGGTCTCCAGCCGGGAGTACTTCTTCATCGCGTCGTCGCGGGTCTGGCCCTTGCCGTTGGCCATCCGGTCCTCGGCCTGGCGCATCTTGCGCAGCACCGAGTCCAGCTCACGGGCGGAGAGGATGCGGTCGCTGGCCAGGACGTCGAGGTCGCCGGTGCGCGGGTCCTGCGGGAGGTAGCCGACCTGGCCGCTGCGGGTGACCGTGCCGGCGGCGGGGACGCCCTCACCGGCCAGCACCTTGGTCAGCGTGGTCTTGCCTGCACCGTTCCGCCCGACCAGGCCGATGCGGTCCCCGGGGGCGACCCGGAAGGTCGCGGACTCGATCAGGATGCGGGCGCCGGCGCGCAGTTCGAGGGCGTTGGCGGCGATCATGGTGAAGTCACTCCCGGTCGGGCACTGGCGCGGGCCGTCGACACCGGGCCCAGCTCAAGAGGCCCAGTCTACCGGGGGCAGGCCGGTTCGACGGTCGAGCAGCAGCGGGCGCAGCAGCGGGGGCTCGGCCACGCCCACCGTCCCGGGCCCGCCGGGGACCGGATCGGCGAAGCGTCCGGTCGCCCGCTGCCAGCGGCGGCCCTCGCCGTCGAAGGCCTCAACGGTGCTGTGGACAGCGCAGGGACGGGCGACCACCACCAGACCGCCGGTCACCAGCACCCGGCCGGGGGCGTAGCCGCAGCCCGGCGGCGGCAGGCTGTCGGTTCGGATGGCGCCGTCGGATGTGGTGTACGTCACCACCAGCTCCGGGGTCAGCACCAGCAGCGCCGCGCCGTCCTCCAGCGGGACCAGCCGGATCCCGCCGCCGACGCCGGGGACGAAGCGGTGCCAGCGGACGGCGGGCTGGTCCGGGCGCATCCCGGTGAGCATCCCGTCGTCCCAGACCGCGACGGTGGTGCCGGCCGCGGCGACCAGCCGCAGCGGGATCCGGCCCGGACGGCGGTAGGACCAGGCCGCCCGGCCGCTGCGGCGGTCGTAGGCCAGCACCGAGTGGTCGCCGCCGCGCCGCAGGGCGTCCGCGGAGACCAGGTGCACCGGACGGGAGACCAGGTCGTCGCCGAAGGGGGTCGGCCGGTGCTCCCGGGCGGCGGCCCCGCCGACCGCGACGGCCAGAAACAGGATCAGGCCGAGGGGGCCGACGAGGGGGCCGAGGCGGGCGGGACGCATGGTCCGACGGTAGGCCGTGCCGAGGGGTCTGCCCCGCTTTGCCGGGAAAGCCGCGGACGGCGCGGCGCGGCGCAGCCTGCTGTTCGAACGTTCAGGCCCGGGGCTGGCAGATGATCAGCGCGGTGCCGACCAGGCAGACCCCGGCCCCGGTCAGGTCCCAGGCGGTCGGCCGGAATCCGTCCAGCACCATCCCCCAGGCCAGCGAGCCGGCCACGAAGACGCCCCCGTAGGCGGCGAGCACCCGGCCGAAGGAGGCGTCCGGCTGGAGCGCGGCGACGAAACCGTACGTGCCCAGCGCCAGCACGCCCGCGACGGCGTACTGCCAGCCGCGGTGCTCCTTGACGCTCTGCCAGACCAGCCAGCAGCCGCCGATCTCGGCCAGGCCCGCCAGCAGGAACAGCAGGGTGGATCTTAGGACGGTCACCTCGTCAGCTTAGAGCCCACTCGATCGAGTTCATTGAGGTGAGGGCCGGTCAGGTGTGTCCGCCGGGCTTCCGCGCCGGCGACGCCTACCGTGGAGAGCGGGTACCGACAAATCGGGCAGCACGGACGTTGGAGGGCTGATGCGGCATTGGCGGGTGCTGCTGACCGGACTGACCGCGCTCTGCTCCGGCCTCGCCCTGGCCGGGTTGACCGGCATGGTGCCGCCGCGGGACGCCGCCGGCCAGGACGGCGGCGTGGACGACACCGCCATGCCGCTGCACGACGTGCCGTTCGGCCTGTTCCTCGGCTCGGACGAGTCGGACAGCACGGAGCAGCAGGTGTCGCAGTGGCTGAACGGCGCCCAGGTCCAGGTCGGCCACACCTATCTGCCCGGCAACAGCTGGGACGACATCGACGGCGACCCGACCCGCCTCGGCGGCTGGGCCGCCTGGCGGACGCGGACCCCGGACCGGATGATCGTCATCGGGGTGCCGATGCTCCCGGACAACGAGGGCGGCGTGGACGACGACGACGTCCGCTCGCTGCTGCGGCAGGGCGCGGCCGGGGACTTCGACAGCCACTTCACCACCCTGTCCCGGCGGTTGGTTGCCCTCGGGCTGTCGGACGCGGTGCTCACCGTCGGCTGGGAGATGAACGGCACCACCTACACCGGCCGCTGCGGTCCCGACCCGGACAGCTGGAAGGCGTACTGGCGGCGGATCGTCACCGCGATGCGCGCGGTCCCCGGCCAGCACCTGCGCTTCGAGTTCGCACCGACCCGGGGCGCGAACGCCCACCCCTGGCCGGACTGCTACCCGGGCAACGACGTCACCGACGTGATCGGCATGGACAGCTACGACATGGCGGCCGACGACCCGGACCGGACCGCCGACTTCGACTCCTACGTCCACGAGCCCTACGGGCTGCTGGCGCAGGTGCGGTTCGCCAAGCAGCACGACAAGCCGGTTTCCTATCCGGAGTGGGGCATGTACAACCAGGGCGACGACCCGGCGTACGTCCAGCGGATGCTGGAGTGGATGGGCACCCACGACACCCTCTACCAGACCGTCACCGACTACTGCCCGCACGGCGTCTGGGGCTGCACCGACAACCCGCGCGCGAGCTGGGTGTTCCGCCGGATGCTGAGCGGCCAGCCCGCCATCACGCCCACCCCGACGCCCACGCCGACGCCCACGCCCACGCCCACGCCCACGCCAACGCCGACGCCCATCCCGACGCCGACCCGGACTCCCACACCGACGCCCGTCCCGACCGCGACGCCCACGCCGTCCCGGACCGCGACGCCGCGGCCGGTCGGCAGCACCGGCCGGCAGCCGAGCCGGACCCCGATCGGCAGCACCGCGCCGAGCCCCCAGGCCGCGCCCCCGGCCGGGGCCGGCGCCCCGGGGCCCGCGCCCTCGGACGCGGAGCGCCGGGGCAGGTGAGGACCGCGCGCCCGGGCACGGGGGCCCGGGCGCGCGTCTCAGCGTGTCCCAACGTGTCCCAGTACGTCCCAGCGCGTCTCAGGCGCGGAGCGTGCGCAGCCGGGCGCGGACGGAGGCCAGCCAGGGCGCGCCGGTGCGCAGTCGGCGCAGCACCGAGCGGCGCAGCCGCGCCGCGCCGCCGTACAGAGCGACGGCCGGGCCTCCCCCGAGCAGCAGTCGCTGGTTGCGGGCCTGCTCGGGTCGCCAGCGCTGCTTGTAGGGCTCGTCCCCGCGCAGCAGGTTGACCTCGCGCCGCCCGGCCTCGACGGCGTCGGCCAGGCTCTCGCGGAACAGCATCCCGGCGATGTCGATCTGCTCCCGGGCCTCGGGGTGCACCCCGTAGAAGTAGAGGGCAACCAGGTCGTGCCCGTGCAGCTGCAGGTCGCTGGCGATCAGTCGGCCGTCCAGCCGGTACTGGCGGACGACGGCCCGGTCGGCCAGCGACATTCGTCCGGCCGCCCGGCGCAGGTGCTCGGCGAAGCGTTCGCGCAGGTGCTCGGGGGTGGCCCCGCGACCCCGCCACTGCAGCTCGTGCAGCACCATCAGCTCGCCGATCGCCGCAGGGACCTCGGCCGGGGGCACCTGCCGGGTCTCGACCCCGGCGGCGGCGAGCCTCCGCAGCTTCACCCGGGTGCGCTGGGCGGTCCGTCCCGGCAGCCGGGTGAGCAGCTCCTCCATCGGGACGCCGGGCAGGTGCTGGCAGACCGAGTCGGGCAGGGTCCGCGCCGCGCCGCGCCAGTGGTCGGCGAGCTGCCGCGCGGCGGCGTCCTGGCGCAGTTCACGCAGGTCGAGCACGGCCCAGGGGCGGGCCAGGCCGAGTTCCCGGTCCAGCGCCCGGGCCAGGAAGGCGCCGGCCTCGTCCACGTGCTCGTCGTCGAGCAGCACGTCGAGGAAGTCGGTCAGCCCGGCCCCGACCGGTACCAGCACCGGCAGCAACCGGTGCCGGAGCATCAGCGGCGCGACGGCGACCAGCCGGCCGTCCCGACGCACCGTCACCAGCCGCAGCCGACCGGGTCGGCCATAGGACTGCCACCAGGAGCAGAGCCAGGCGTGGCTCTGGAAGGGCGTGGCCGGGGCGCAGCGGTCGAGCAGGGCGTCCCACTCCCCCGCGAGCCGGTCGAAGGCGGCGGGGTCGCGGAGGACCGCGGCGTCCCAGCGCGGAGCGGCTCCCGGCGGAGCGACCGGGCCCGGCGTGGACGTCATCGGCCGGCCTTGGCCTCGTCCCGCCCGGCCAGCGGGCGCGGCTGCGGCAGGTCGGTGCCGGCGGCCGGCTCTGCGGCGGCCCCGGCGGCAGTGGGTCCGCCGGTCGGCGCGGGCCCGGCTGCGGGCGCGGGCCCGGCGCCCTGCAGGGACGTCCCACCGCCGAGGTCGCGGCGGCGGACGAGCAGGCCGAGCCCGCCCAGCAGCACGCCCGCCGCGCCGCCCACGGCGACATCCAGGGACCGGGTCGGGGTGCTGGGGGCGTCCGGGGTCGCGGCGGCAGCGAAGGAGATCAGCTTCACGCCGGTCTGCTTGGTGGTCGCATTGCCGAAGTCGACCAGAGAGCGGGCGACCGCGTTGGTCTCGCGGGCGGAAAGCCGGGCCCTGGGGGCGGTGCCGCTGATCTGGATCATGGGGGCGTCCGGCGAGGTCAGCGCTTCGATCCGGGCGGCCAGGGCAACCAGCGGGACGCCGGTGCCGGCCGAGGCGGGCTGGAGCACCTCCGGCTGGGCGATGATCCGGCCGTAGGCCTGGGCGAAGTTGACCGCCGTGGTGCTGTCGGCCCCGCCTTGCGGGACCACCATCACATAGGCGTTGGCCTGGTAGGCGGCCGGGGCCAGCAGCGCGTACCCGGCACCGCCGAGCGTTCCCAACGGGACCGCCGCCAGCAGCGGCCACCAGCGGCGGAGCAGCCGGCGCCGCCGGGCGGCGGCGTCCGTACCGGTGGCGCCGTCTGTACCGGCAGCAGGAGTCTCACCAGCGGCAGGGGTCTGACCGGCGGCGGTCGTGGGGCGGTCAGCGTCGAGCATGGTTCTCCTCCGGAGCGGACAGGGATGGGACCGGCCGTCGGCCGATCTGCCGGTAGAGCTCGGCGACCCCGAGGGCCAGCCGGGCCGTGTCGTAGTGCCGGACCGCCTCCGGCTGGGCCAGGACCCGGGCGGCGGCGGACCGGCCGGTGCGCAGCGCCTCCAGTTCGGCCGCGTAGTAGCCGGGCTGGGCAATGGTCAGCCGGGCGCCGGGGGCGGCCCCTACGGGCAGCTCGGCCAGTGCCGGACCCGAGGACCAGCGCACCGGCAGCCCGGCAGCCAGCGCCTCGAGCAGCGAGAGGCCGAAGGTCTCCCGGGTGGAGGGTGCGGCCAGCACGTCCATCGCGGTGAGGAGTTCCGGTACGTCGGCCCGTTCGCCGGTGAAGACGACCCGGTCGGTCAGCCCGGCCGAGCGGGCCTGCCACTCCAGTTCCGCCCGCGCGCTGCCGTCGCCGACCAGCAGCAGCCAGGCCGGGCCCATCTGCCCGAGCGCGTCGATCAGCACGTCGAAGCGCTTGCCGGGAACCAGTCGGCCGAGCCCACCGACCACGAAGGCGTCCTGCGGCAGGCCCAGTTCGGCCCGGACCGCCTGCCGGGTCGCGGCCCGGACCGGCGCGGGCTGCTGGTAGCGCCGCACCTCGACACCGTTCGGGATCACCCGTACCCGGTGCGCCGGGACCCCCCAGTCGGCCAGCCGGTCGGCCACCGCCTGCGAGACCGCGACCGTGCAGCGTCCCAGCCGCTCGGTCGCCAGGTACAGCGCCCGGACGCCCGGGGTGATCGGGCGGCCCTCGATCACGTCGTCGAGCAGCGAGTGCTCGGTGGCGACCACCGCCCGCACCCCGGCCAGCCGGGCCGCGATCCGGCCGTAGACGCAGGCCCGGTAGAGGTGGCAGTGGACCAGGTCGTAGCGGCCCCGGCGGATCAGCCTGACCAGGGCCGGCAGCGCGGCCAGGTCGCGGTTGCCGCGCATGCCCAGCTCCGCCACCCGCACCCCGTCGGCGCGCAGCCCGGCCGCGACGGCGCCCGGGTTGGTCATGGCGACCACGTCGCACTCGTACTCGGCCGGCAGGTGCCGGAGCAGCAGCCGGAGCTGCTGCTCCGCACCGCCGGCGTCCAGGCCGGTGATGATGTGCAGGACCTTCACCCGGTGCCCCGCCGGTGGCTGGGGCGCAGTCCGCGCGCGAGGTGCCGGACCTGTTTGGCCCGGAGCCGCCAGCCCTCGTCGCGCTCGCCGACGTAGCAGCGGGGCAGGGCCCAGCGGCCGGTGAGGGCGCAGTGGTCGATGGCCGCGCCATAGGTGTAGCCGCTGTCTCTGACCGCCTCCGCCGCCTGGGCGTCCAGCGCGCCGTAGGGGTAGCAGAAGCCGGTGACCGGGCGGCCGAGCAGCGACTCCAGCACCTCGCGGCTGCGCAGCGTCTCCTGCAGCAGTTCGCGTCGGCAGAGCCCCTGGAGCCGGCGGTGGTTGAGGCCGTGCGAGCCGATCTCGATGCCGCACCGGTCCAGCAGCCGGATCTGGTCGGCCGTCATCAGCTGCTTGCGCGGAGCCTCGGCGTCCCAGGTGTTGTGTCCGCCGAGGCGGCCGGCCACGACGTAGGCGGTGGCGGTGAAGCCGTGGAGCTGCAGCACCGGCAGCACCTGCTCGGGGAAGTCGGCGTAGCCGTCGTCGAAGGTCAGCCCGACCAGCCCGGCGGAGCGGCCCCTGGCGTGGGCGCGCAGCAACTCGGCCACGCCGACTCCGCGCAGGCCCTGCCGGTGCAGCCAGGCCATCTGCCGGGCGAAGCGCTGCGGACTGACCGTCAGCTGGTAGGGGTCCTCACGGTCGGAGTCCACCGAGTGGTACATCAGCGTCCAGGGCGTCGGGTACGGCAGGACGTCGCGCACGGCGGGCTGCCCGTGCTGTTCCAGATGGAGCTGTTCCGCGCTCATGGGCCGGCCTCTCCGGGGACCGCCGGCCGCCAGGGCCGGACTTTCAGCATTGCCAGGACGGCCGCGAAGGTGGCGAGCCCGGCCGACGCGCCGAGCAGGACGGCCGACAACGGCTCCGTACCGGCCTGGGCCGCCGCGAGGGCGGCCGCCGCGGTCGCCGCGACGGCCGCGGTCAGCAGCCTGGCCTGCGCGAACAGCACGGTGTGGACCCGGACCGGGACGCCCCGGGCGCGGAGCGCGCCCAGCAGCAGGGCCGCGGTGAGGCTGATCCCGGCGGCGTTGGCCGCCGCCAGCCCGAGCGCGCCGAAGCGGTGCGCCGTCGCCGCGCCGATCACTGCGGTGACCAGCAGGCCGAGGGCCATCGAGGCGATCGGGTACCAGTCGCTGCGCTCGAACCCGGCCGAGTCCGCCCGGCCGCGGGTGACCGCCGGGCGGACCGAGAAGAACGGCCGGATCAGCGTCCCGACCATGGCCTGGCCGAGCAGTCCCAGGCTGTAGACCCGTATGGCGGCGGCCGTCGCGGCGGTGTCGGCGGCGGCGAACTCACCCCTTTGGAAAAGTAGTTTGACGACGTCCGGGGCGCAGGCGATGAGGAGCGCGGTCCCCGCCAGGACGACCGCGCCGACCAGCTCCAGGTCCTGTTCGACCCGGCGCCTGGCAGCGGCGATGTCCCCGGCCGCGAGCGCCCGGGCGACCAGCGGAAAGGTGACGGTGCAGACCATCAGCCCGAGAGTCATCGCCATCTGGGCGATCTTCTCGGCGTAGTTGAGGTGCGAGATGGTGCCGGGGGCCAGCGAGGAGGCCAGATAGCGCTCGACGAAGACCTGCGCCTGCCGGGTGAGGGTGAACAGCGCCACCGGCAGCAGCGCGAGCGGACTGAAGCCCAGCGCGGTCAGTGCCGACCGTCCCTGACGGCTGGTCAGCCGACTGCAGTGGCGCGAGAACAGCGGCAGCAGCAGGGCGGTCATCAGGGTGCTGCCGAGCGCCACCCCGGCGGCAGCGGCGGTTACCCCGAGGCTGGCGTGCAGCAGCAGCATCACCAGCAGGATGCCGCTGTTGTAGACGATGTAGACGGCGCCGGGCCCGGTGAACCGGTGGTGCGCGCGGAGCCCGGCACTGAGGTAGCCGGTCAGCCCGAAGGGCAGGATGGTGAGCGCGGTCAGCCGGGTGCAGACCACCGCCAGCGAGGCGTCGGGCAGGCCGGGCGCGAGCAGGTGCACCAGCAGCGGGGCGCCGAGCGCGGTGGCGGCGGAGAGCACCGCGAGCAGCAGCGCCAGCGGCGGCAGGGTCGCCGCGACCAGGGCCCGGACCGGGTCGCGATCCGGCTCGTGGCCGGGGTCGGCGGCCAGCGCCTGGCTGAACGCCGGGACCATCAGGAACGCCATCGCGTCCTCGATCAGCAGCGGCGCGGCGGTCTCCGGGACGGTCCAGGACACCAGGAAGGCGTCGGTGCCCTTGTCGGCGCCGTAGAAGCGGGCCAGCAGCAGGTCGCGGAGCAGGCCGAGCAGCGAGCCGCCGGCGCTGAGCAGCGCGGTGATGCCGAAGGCCCGGGCCAGGAATGAGCGCGCCGGGGCCGGCGTCTCAGTGGGCGGTGGTGCCGTGAGGGTCACGCCAGGCTCCGGGCGGCCGACCCCAGGACGAAGGAAACCAGCACGGTGGTCGGCCCGCCGATGTCCGCGTAGAGGAAGTCGACGCACTGCCAGACCAGCAGGCCGAACAGGGCCGCCTCCAGCCCGCCGCGCCCGGCCGCCGCGCGCCGGCCGACGGCGGTGAGCAGGCCGAACAGCAGGGCGGCGAAGGCGGTGAGGCCGATCAGCCCCTGCTCGCTGAGGACCAGCAGGTACATGTTGTGCGGGGAGAGCAGCGGCTCTCGGCTGAAGCCGGCGCCGGCGCCGGCGGTGTCGCTGCCGGAGGAGAGCCGGAGCGGCGCATGGGCGTCCCGGAACTGCGGGAACTCCTTGGGGCCGACGCCGGTCGCCGGGTGCTGCCGCCAGATCGCGGCGGCGGTCGCCCAGAGGTCGTAGCGGTCGCTGACCGAGTGGTCGGGGGCGGCGCCGGCCACGGTGGCGATCGAGCCGAGCCTGGCCGCGACGCTGTCCCCGCCCAGGCCGAAGCCGCCGACCAGGAGCACGGCGGCGGCCAGCGCGAACACCGCGGTGCGCAGCGCCAGCCGGACGTCGGTGAACAGCAGCGCCACGGCGACGGCGCAGCCGGTGGCGATCCAGCTGCCCCGGCTGAGGGAGAGCGCCAGCGGCAGCAGCAGCAGCGCCGCGGTCAGGGCGAGGGCGGCGGCCTCGCGGGTGCGCCGCTCGGCGCGGGCCTGGAGCGCCAGCCCGAGGGCGGCCACCAGGCCGTAGCTGACCACGGCGGACATCGCCATGATGTCCTGGGCGCCGAAGGTCCCGACCGCGCGGGCGCTGCCGCCGGCATAGGAGGCCCCGGTGCCGGTGGCGAACTGCTCGACGCCGGCCGCGCCCTCGATCACCGCGGCGGCGACCAGCGCCCCCAGCAGCAGTCGCAGGTCCCGGCGTTCGCGCAGCGCCAGCAGCACGGCGAGCGGGACCAGCACGAAGACCTGGATGAAGCGGACGAAGCCGGAGAGGCTCACCGCCGGGTCCTGCGAGGCGACGGTGGCGACGGCGACGGCCAGCAGCACGCCGCCGAAGAGCGCCACCGCCGCGCCCGACAGCCTGGCCGTCCGGGCGCGCAGCGCGCACAGCCCCACCAGCGCGACCGAGGCCACGTCGGCCGGGGTGACGTGGACGGCGGCGGCGACGTCCTTGTCGCCGCCAGTGGGCAGGCAGACCAGCAGCACGGTGGCGGCAGCCAGCAGTGCGGGCAGCCGGTCCGACCACCGGGCCTCGCGGACCGCGCCGCGCGGGAGGGGAATGCTCAGCAGGGTCACCGGGTCAGCTCCCACCGGGGCGGAGGACCGAGGCTGCGGTCCGCAGCAGGATCTTGACGTCCTGCCAGAGGCTCCAGCTCTCGATGTAGTAGTTGTCGAAGCGGGTCCGGTCCTCGATCGAGGTGTCCCCGCGCAGCCCGTGGACCTGGGCGAAGCCGGTGATGCCGACGGGCACCCGGTGCCGGTGCCGGTACTGGGGGTAGGACTGGGCGAACCTGGCCACGAAGTACGGCCGTTCGGGCCGCGGCCCGACCAGGCTCATCTCGCCGCGCAGCACGTTCCACAGCTGCGGCAGCTCGTCCAGCGAGGTCCGGCGGAGGAACCGGCCGATGGCGCCGAGCCGGTGGTCCTGGGAGATGTTCCAGCGGGTCGCCGCCTCGTGCTCGTCCGCGGGCCGCATGGTGCGGAACTTGAGGACGGTGAAGCTGCGGCCGTCCAGGCCGACCCGCTCCTGCCGGAAGATCACCCCGGCGCCGCCGTCCAGCCGGACCGCGAGGGCGCAGCCCAGCAGCAGCGGCGAGACCAGCAGCAGCCCGGCCGCGGCGAGCGCGGCGTCGACCGAGCGCTTGGCGATCCAGGTGGGGCGGTCCATCGCCGAGGGGCTGAGCCGCAGGCAGGGGAAGCCCCAGAGGTGGTCCCCGGCGGCGGCCCGGCGGTTGCCGTACTCGAAGGCCCCGAACTCCGGGACGCCGGGCACGAACCAGACCTCGCAGCCGCGCCGGGTGGCGGTGCGGACGGTCTCCCCGGCGGCGGCGTCGTCGCTGCCGCCGGAGGTGATGATGACGTCGGTGACGTCCTGGCCGGCGATCTCCAGGTCGAGCATCTCGGGTCCGCCGAGGATCGGCACCTGGGGCGCAGCGGGCTTCGGCTCCTCCGCCGGTTCGGACGCGCTCCGGGAGTCGATCACGCCGACCGGGCGCAGCCCGTACTCGGGGTGGGCCAGCAGCGCCGCGCCGATCTGCCGGCCGATCGGCCCGGCGCCGGCGATCAGCACCGGCCGGGGGCTGAGCCGCCGACGCCGGCGGACCGCCGTGTAGACGGAGCCACGTCCGAGCACGTCCAGGCCCAGCTGGCAGCCGAGCAGCAGCAGCAGTCGGCGGCCGTCCTCGGGGACCGCGGAGGGCCAGAGCCCGTGCAGGCAGCGGTCCAGGGTGAGCGCGAAGGCGGCGGCGACGGCGGCCCGGCCGCAGATCCCGGGGAACTCGTCCAGCACCGAGGGGGTGAGCCGGAGCCGGTAGAGGCCGCCCGCCGAGTTGAGCAGGACCAGCAGCGGGAACAGGCCGCAGGCCGCCCAGAGGGTGGCCAGCGGGTCGCCCGCCCCGGCGGCGGCCACGGCGACCGCGGCCAGCACGGCCAGCCCGTCGACCAGCAGCAGGGCGGCCGGGACGCCGCTGCCCGGCCGGGCCGGACGGCCGCCGCCGCGCGGACGGGCGGCGTGGCGGCGGGCTGGGGGTGCGGCGGGGGCCGGCGACTGGACGGACTGCCGGGCGAGGGCGAGCCGCCCGTGACCGGTGGTGGTGGGCATCAGGCCCGCGCGCGGCAGTTCCTCGTTGTCGACGGTGGTCATCCGCGCACGTACTCCCCTGCTTGTGTCCGTGGCTTCGAAGGCCGCCCGATGCTGTACACCGACCGGAGTCGGGTCGGCCGCCGCACGGGCCGGGCTCAGCTCGGCGAGAAAGAATTGAGCGGACAAATCAGACATTACAGACCCATGCTCGGTGAGGTCCCGCAGACCTGCTGAAAACACGCTAATGACTAGTAGTCATATCTTTTGCTTCAAATCGCATCTGATGCTCAATCAGTACATCTGTGTAGATCTGGGCGACCTGCACCAGTGTGGTCCGGATGTCGTGCCGGGCGATCACCCCGGCGGCGGCCCTGACGCCGTCCTTGCGGCAGCTCTCGCGGTCGGAGAGCCGGGCCACCAGCGCCTCGCGCAGCGCCAGGTGGTCGTCCACCGGCAGCGGCTCCGGCCAGCCCTCGTGCTCCGGCAGGCACTCCCGGGCGCCGGCCACGTCCGTCATCAGCACCGGGCGGGCACAGGCCATCGCCTCCAGCGGGACCAGGGCCATCCCCTCCCAGCGGGAGGGCAGCACCACCAGGTCGGAGGCCGCGTACCAGTCGCGCGGGTCCTCGGTGCGCCCGGCGAACAGCACGCTGTCCGGCTCGGGCAGGTCGGCCGCCAGTTGTTCCAGCGCCGCCCGCTCCGGGCCGTCGCCGACCACGGCCAGCCTGGCTCCCGGCACCCGGGAGGGCACCCCGGCCCAGGCCCGGAGCAGCACGTCCTGGCCCTTCTGCTGGCAGAGCCGGGCCACGCAGACCGCCCACGGGCCGCCGTCGTCCAGGTCGAGCAGGGCGCGGGCCTGCTCCTGGCCGGGCAGCCGGGAGGCGTCGAAGCGGTCCAGGTCCAGGCCGTTGGGCGCCAGCGCCCAGGGGGCGCGCAGCCCGGCCGCCACGCCCTCGCCGCGCTCCTGTGCGCTGACGCAGAGCACCCGGTCGGTCCAGCGCAGCGCCAGCCGCTCCCAGCAGCGCGCGGCCACCGCGGTCGCCCCGGTGACCGCGGCGAAGGACCAGGCGTGCGGCTGGAAGACCGTGGGCCGACCGCCGCGGACCGCCAGCCGTCCGGCCAACCCGGCCTTGGAGCTGTGCAGATGGACCAGGTGCGGGTCGGTCGCGGCGACGATCCGGCGCAGTGTGCCGACCTCGCGGGCCAGTCCGGTGACCGGGGTGCGGACGGCGGCCCAGGTGTGCACCTCGGCCCCGGCGGCGCGGGCGGTGGCGGCGAGCCTCCCCTCGGGCAGGCAGGCGAGCACCACCCGGTGCCCGTCCGCGATCTGGCCCCGCACCAGGTCGGCCACGACCTGGGCGACACCGCCGTCGGCCGGTTGGGACACATGAAGGATCGTCAGAGACACGACGATCAACCTAGGTCGCCGCGCCGGGGGGACGCGCCCCCGCTCACTCTCACGGCGGACAAGGTCCACTCATGCGAGCGATCTTGCGTGACCGGCGCGGGCTGCTGCCGCGGATGACGGCCGGTCAGCTGTCCAAGCGGTGCGAGAGGTGCAGGTCGCGCTCGGTGTGGCCGTCCTCGATCCGGAGCGCGGTCGCCACCGGCGGGTAGCCGCTGGCCATCACCGTGTACTCGCCCGGTTCCAGGTCGGTGAAGCGGAAGGTGCCGTCCGCCCCGGTGGTCACCGCGGCGACGACGGTGCCGACCGAGTCCAGCAGGGTCACCCGGGCCTCGGCGACCGGTTGGCCGCCGAGGGTCCGGACCGTGCCGCGCAGGGTACCGCTGCCGGTCATGGCCACGTCCTGCCGGGACTCGCCGCTGGCCCCGACCTCGACCGCGAGCGCCGCCGGACGGTAGGCGCGGGCGCTGACGGCGAGCGTGTACCGGCCGGAGACCAGGTCGCGGAAGCGGTACTCGCCGTCGGCGTCGGCGTGGGCGGTGGCGACCACCTCGCCGCGGGAGTCGGTCAGCGTCACCGCCGCGTCGGCGACCGGCGCGCCCTCGGCGCTGCGCACCGCGCCGCTCAGCCGTCCGGTGCCGCCGAGCACCACGTCCAGCTCGACCGGGCGGCTGCCGACGGTGACCGTCACCGCCTGCGGCTGGTGCCCGGGCGCGGCGGCGATCAGCACATAGTTGCCGCCCCGGGGCGCAGCCAGGGCCCAGAGCCCGCGGGCGTCGCTGCCGGCCCGGGCGACCTGGCGGCCCTCCATGTCGATCAGAGTGAGCACCGCGCGCGGCACCGGGGCCCGGTCCGGCTCCAGCACCGCACCGCCGACCGGGACACCGGCGGTCTGTCCGGCGGTGGTCTGTCCGGTGCTGGTCTGCGCAGCGGGAGCGGGTGCCGGGGCCGGGCTCTGGGCCGGGGTCTGCGTCGGGGCCTGGGCGGGGACCGCCGCGTCGGCGATCTCCACCGTCAGCCGGGCGGATGTCTCGGCGCCGGTCAGCGTGCCGGACTCGGGGACGGCATGGGTGGCCAACGGTTTCTCCTTGAGCAGGAAGGCGAGCAGGAAGCCCAGGGCCAGCAGCGGCGCCAGGTAGAGGAACACCCGCGGCAGGGCCGCCGCGAAGGAGTCGGTGTAGTCCGACCGCAGCGGCGCGGGCAGCGCGTGGACCAGCTGCGGGGTGATCGAGTCGGTCGGCGGCAGCCCGGCCGCGTCGAGCGGCAGCCGCTGGGCGAGCTGGTGCGCCAACCGGTTGTTGAAGAGCGTGCCGACCACCGCCGCGCCGACCGAACCGCCGATCTGCCGCAGGTAGTTGTTGGCGGAGGTGGCTGCGCCGAGGTCGCGCGGGGCGACCGAGTTCTGCACCGCCAGCACCAGCACCGGCAGCGCCAGGCCGACGCCGAGGCCGAGCACCGCCATGGCGACGGCCTGTTGGGCGAAGGAGCTGTGCGCGTCCAGCAGGCCGAGCAGCACCATGCCCACCGTGGACAGCGCCCCGCCGACGATCGGGAACACCTTGTAGCGCCCGGTCCGGCTGATCAGCTGGCCGGAGCCGATCGAGGCGACCACCACGCCGCCCATCATCGGCAGCATCCGCAGCCCGGAGCCGGTGGCGCTGGCGCCGTTCACCATCTGCATGAGGCTCGGCAGGTAGCTGGCCGCGCCGAAGAGCGCCACCCCGACCACGACGCCGATCCCGCCGGAGACGTTGAAGACGCTGTCGCGGAACAGGTGCAGCGGGATCACCGGCTCGGCCACCCGCCACTCCACCAGCAGGAACAGCAGCAGTGCCACGACCGCGCCGCCGAGCAGCCCGAGGATCACCGGCGAGCCCCAGGCGTACTGGCCGCCGCCCCAACTGCTGGCCAGCACCAGGCAGATGCCGACCGCCGCGAGCAACAGCGCGCCGGCCACGTCCAGCCGGGGGCGGCCGGCCCCCTCGGCGCGCGGCGCCCTCGGCAGCCGCAGCGCGAAGCCGATCACCAGCAGCGCAACCACACCGAGCGGCAGGTTGACGTAGAAGCACCAGCGCCAGCCGGGGCCGTCGGTGAGCCAGCCGCCGAGCAGCGGCCCGGCCACCGAGGCCACTCCGAAGACCGCACTGATCAGGCCCATGTAGCGACCGCGCTGACGGGGCGCGACGATGTCGCCGATGATGGCCTGGACGCCGATCATCAGCCCGCCGCCGCCGATGCCCTGGACCGCCCGGAAGGCGATCAGCTGGTCCATGTCGTGGGAGCGGCCGGCCAGCGCCGAGCCGACCAGGAAGACCACGATGGCGAAGAGGAACACCGGCTTGCGGCCGACCAGGTCGCCGAGCTTGCCGTAGACCGGCAGCCCGACCGTGGCGGCCAGCAGGTAGGCGGTGACCACCCAGGACATGTGGTTCAGGCCGTCGAGGTCGCCGACGATCCGCGGCAGGGCGGTGGCGACGATGGTCTGATCGAGCGCCGCGAGCAGCAGCGCCATCATCAACCCGGCGAACACCAGCCAGGTCTGACCTCTCGTCAGCTCGGGCCTGGTCGGTTCGGCTCCGGTCGGTTCGACTCTGGTCGGTTCAGGTCGGCTGGGTTCGGCTCGCTGCTGCGCCGGGGCCGTTCGGGCCGCCTCGATCACGGACATGGACCGGATCATTGCAGCGGGCACGCATCGGGCTCGAACCGGTCGGATCGTCGTACCGCAGCCCACTCCGGGCCCGCAGCACCGTGGTGACCAGCAACGACGTAACGCCAAGTCGACATAGCGGTACAACCGCAGCCGACAGCGGGCACGGAGATTCACCCGTGCGGGCGAGAGCCCGCACGGGGAGCGGCCTCAGCCGAGCGCCGAGGCCAGCCGGTTGAGGGTCTCGTCGTGCAGCCGGTTCAGGCCCTTGGGAGCGAACTTCCGCTCGAAGAAGCCGCCGATGCCGCTCGCGCCGTTCCAGGCCGCCTCGACCACGACCTTGGCCCGGCCCTCACCGGCCGGGGTCACCGTCCAGGTGATCACCATGGTGGAGTTGCCGTCCTTCTCCACCAGCTGGCCCGGGGTCGGCTCGGTGACCGTGAAGACGCAGTTCCGCACCCGCTTCTCGGTGGCCTGCAGCCGCCAGGCCACGACCGTGCCCGCACCCTTGCCGCCCTCGCGCACCTCGTACTCGCTGTACTGCACCGGCTGGATGGTCGGACGGGTGCTCTCGTAGTCGGCCAGCGCGTCGAAGACCTGCTCCGGCGATGCCTCCAGCACCCGCTCGGTGACCGCGTAGACCTGACCCATGGTTCGTACTCCTCCTGCTCGACCTGCGCTCCTGCGTACGCCTCAGCCAACCACTGGCCCGCCCGGCCGACCAAACCGGCGCCCCGCCGTGCCCTCTTCCGCAGCGCGGGAGCGGCACCTAACGTGAGCGCCGCGCGACTCCTGTCCCATCCCTTGATACGGAGCACTCGTGACCGACCCCCGCGTCCTCAAGGTACGACCCACCGCCGACACCTATGTCTGGACCTTCGGCGGATCCGCGCCGATCGCGCGGATCGCCCCCGGCACCGTGCTCGACCTGTTCACCGAGGACTGCTTCGCCGGACGGGTCACCTCGGAGAAGACCCTGGTCTCCGAGGTCTGCACCTTCCCCTTCCTCAACCCGCAGACCGGCCCCTTCTATGTGGACGGCGCCGAGCCGGGCGACACCCTCGCGGTCCACTTCGTCTCGATCGAGCCCGCCCGCGACTGGGCCGCGTCCACCACCGTGCCGCTGTTCGGTGCGCTCACCTCGACCCACGCCACCGCCGGCCTGCAGCCGCCGCTGCCGGAGACGGTGTGGATCTGGCAGCTCGACCGGGAGCGCCGGACCTGCCTGTTCACCGGGCGGGACAGCGCGATCCGGGCGGAGCTGCCGATGGACCCGATGCACGGCACGGTCGGCGTCGCCCCGGCCAACCTGGAGGTCCGCTCGGCGCTGGTGCCGGACGCCCACGGCGGCAACCTGGACACCCCGGAGATGCGCACCGGCGCCACCTGCTACCTCGGTGTCAATGTGGCCGGCGGGCTGGTCAGCCTCGGCGACGGCCATGCCCGCCAGGGCGAGGGCGAGACCTGCGGGGTGGCGGTGGAGTGCGCCATGAACACGGTGGTGATCGTGGAGCTGCTGAAGGGCGTGGCCACGCCCTGGCCCCGGCTGGAGTCCGACACCCACCTGATCTCCACCGGCTCGGCCCGCCCGCTGGAGGACGCCTTCCGGATCGCCCAACTCGACCTGGTCCAGTGGCTGGTGCGGGACTACGGCTTCTCCGCGATGGACGCCTACCAGTTCCTCTCGCAGGCGGTGGAGTCCCCGCTCGCCAATGTCTGCGACACCAACTACACCGCCGTCGCCAAGGTCCGCAAGGACTGGCTGCCGGCCCCGGTCGCCCCGGTCCACGGCGGACTGCACGACCGGCTGAGGGAACTCGCCGCCGCCCTGCGATGATCCTCCCCATGACGACCACCTGGGATGCGAGCACCTTCGACGCCTTCGAACGGCGCGGCTGGACCGGACTGGACGCGGCCTACGCCGACGGCTTCGCCCGGATGACCGCCCACACCGTCGCCCCGCTGCTGGACGCCGCCGGCGTCGGCGCCGGGAGCCGGGTACTGGACGTCGGCACCGGCCCCGGCACGGTCGCGGCCGCCGCGCTCGCCCGCGGCGCCCGGGTGACCGCGGTGGACGCCTCGCCGGGGATGGCCGCCCGCGCGGCGGCGGCCTGCCCCGGCGCCGAGGTACTCACCGCCGTCCTGCCCGAACTCCCGCTCCCCGACGCCGCCTTCGACGCGGTGGTGGGCAACTTCGTGATCAACCACCTGGGCGACCCGGAGGCCGGGCTGGCCGAGCTGCGCCGGGTGCTGCGCCCCGGCGGGCGGCTGGCGCTCACCTGCTGGGAGGCCACCGCCATGCGGGCCACCGCCGTCTTCGGCGAGTCGGTCGAGGCGGCCGGGATCCCCGTCCCCGAGGACCTGCCCGCGCGCGGGCCGTTCCTGGCCGGGGTCGCCGACCGGGCCCCGGCCTTCGCCGAACTGCTGGACCGGGCCGGACTGGTGGACACCGGCGCCCGGCGCGTCGAGTGGACCCACCGGGTCGACCCGGACGCCTGGTGGGCCTCGGTGGTGGGCGGCACCCCGATCACCGGCTCGCTGGTCGCCCGGCTGGGCCCGGCGGACGCCGCCAGGATCAAGCACCACTACGACCTCGCGGTGGCCGGCTACGCGGAGCCGGGAAGCACGACAGTGGCACTCCCCGCCGTCGCCGTGCTCGCCGCCGGATCGCGACCGAACGCATGACCGACCGCGTACCCGACACCGGCGATGACAGTGACAACGGCATATGCTTGGATGGCGCCATGAGCACTCCGGGTGCCCCTCAACCGCTTAGCGCGGACGAGCTGTTGGACATTGTCGACGCGCAGGACCGCGTCACCGGCCAGGCCAGGCGCGGCGAGGCGACCGCCCGTCGGCTGCGACACCGCTGCACCTTCATCCTCGCCCGGGACCCCGACGACCGGATCTTCGTACACCGTCGGACTCCGGAGAAGCTGGTCTTCCCCTCGATGTACGACATGTTCGTCGGCGGCGTGGTCGGCGCCGGCGAGTCCTACGACGACGCCGCCAAGCGCGAGGCCGAGGAGGAGCTGGGCGTCTCCGGCCTCACCGTCGCCCCGCTCTTCCGCTTCCTGTACGAGTCCCCCCAGCACACCTGGTGGTCCGCCGTCTACGAGACGCGCACCCCGGTCGTGGTCGCCCCGCAGGCCGCGGAGGTCGCCTGGCACTCCTTCCTGACCGAGGAGGAGCTCGCCGCCCGGCTGCCGGCCTCGGCCCCCGAGGGCGCGGCCTGGCCCTGGGTCCCCGACGGCCTCGCCGCCTGGCACCGGCTCACCCTCTGGCGGGCCACCCCGACCCGGCGCTGAGCGCGCACCTCGCCGTACCCGCAGGGCCGGGCTCTTCCCAGGGCTCGGCCCTCTTCTCAGGTCGCAGCGCTGCGGGTACAGTGTGCGCACCACCC
This sequence comes from uncultured Actinomycetota bacterium, assembly GCA_963743515.1. Lineage (GTDB taxonomy): Bacteria > Actinomycetota > Actinomycetes > Streptomycetales > Streptomycetaceae > Streptacidiphilus. The sequence continues at coordinate 223,119 of CAVUQN010000007.1, read as the reverse complement.
CCGTTGGCGTCGGGAGCCGCAGCAACGGGTGGGTCGGTTCACTTCATCCGTGCGTGCCCTCACTCCTTCGGCCGCCGGCGTTCTCGTTCTGCTTTCGCACGGTGACCTCAGTCGCACCGTGTTTCCCTCATTCCCAGCCGCGCGGCGCCGGAGCGGACCGGCCGTACGCGTGGCGAGCTCCTCGAGGAGACACGCCATGACCGAGCCCAGCCGTACCCCCGCCCCCTTCCCCGTCGTGGCCGTCGTCGGCCTGGGCACCATGGGCGCGGGCATCGCCGAGATCACCGCCCGCAGCGGCCGCCGGGTGATCGGCATCGAACGGGACGCCGCCGCAGCCGGGGCCGCGCTGCGCCGGATCGAGGAGTCCACCGCCCATTCGGTCGAACGCGGCCGGATCAGCGCGGCCGAGCGCGCTGCGCTGCTCGCCAACCTGAGCGTCACCGACGACCTCACCGCCGCCGCCGAGGCGCAGCTGGTGGTCGAGGAGGTGCCGGAGCTGCTGGAGCTCAAGCGCGAGCTCTTCGCCGAGCTGGACCGGATCTGCCCGCCGGAGACGGTGCTGGCGACCGGCACCACCGCCCTGTCGGTGACCCGGATCGCGGCGGCGACCCAGCGTCCGGAGCGGGTGCTGGGGCTGCACTTCTTCAACCCCGCGCCGGTGATGCAGCTGGTCGAGGTGGTGCGGACGGTGCTGACCGGCAGCGAGGCCGCGGAGGCGGCGGCGGAGTTCGCCCGGAGCCTGGGCAAGTCGCCGGTCGCGGCCGGCGACCGGGCCGGGTTCATCGTCAACGGGCTGCTGTTCGCCTACCTCAACCAGGCCGCGGCAATGGTCGAGTCCCGCTACGCCACCCGTGAGGACGTGGACGCGGCGATGCGGCTGGGCTGCGGGCTGCCGATGGGGCCGCTGGCGCTGCTGGACCTGATCGGGATCGACACCGCGAAGACCGTGCTGGAGGCGATGTACGAGCAGTCGCACGACCGGCTGCACGCCCCCGCGCCGATCCTCGGCCAGCTGGCCTCGGCCGGGCTGCTGGGCCGGAAGAGCGGACGCGGCTTCTACAGCTACGCCGCCCCCGGGTCCGCCGAGGTGGTGCCGGACGGCGCCCGGGACGCCGCCGCGCGCCCGGCCGGTCGGAGCGTGCGCAGCGTCGGGGTGTGCGGCTCGGGGACGATGGCGACCGGCATCGCCGAGGTGTTCGCCAAGGCCGGCTACCCGGTGACGCTGGTGGCGCGCAGCCAGGAGAAGGCGGACCGGGCGCGGGCGGCGCTGGCGAAGTCGCTGGAGCGGATGGTCACCAAGGGCCGGCTCGCCGCGGAGGACCGGGACGCGGCGCTGGCGCTGGTGACCGCGTCCGGTTCGCTGGAGGACCTGGCCGAGGCGGACCTGGTGCTGGAGGCGGTGGCCGAGGACCTGGCGGTGAAGCAGGAGCTGTTCGCGACGCTGGACAAGATCTGCCGTCCAGGCGCGGTGCTGGCGACCACCACCTCCAGCCTGCCGGTGATCCGCTGCGCGACGGCCACCGGCCGTCCGCGCGACGTGGTCGGGATGCACTTCTTCAACCCGGCCCCGGCGATGCGGCTGGTGGAGGTGGTCAGCACGGTGCTGACCGCCCCGGACGTCACCGCGACCGTGCTGGAGGTCTGCGGCAGGATCCGCAAGCATGCGGTGGAGTGCGGGGACCGGGCCGGGTTCATCGTCAACGCGCTGCTGTTCCCCTATCTGAACGACGCGGTCCGGATGGTCGAGGAGCACTACGCCTCGGTGGACGACGTCGACACCGCGATGAAGCTGGGCTGCGGCTACCCGATGGGCCCGTTCGCGCTGCTGGACGTGGTCGGCCTGGACGTCTCGCTGACCATCGAGCGGGTGCTGCACGCCGAGTTCCGCGAGCCGGGACTGGCGCCGGCGCCGCTGCTGGAGCACCTGGTCGCGGCGGGCTGCCTGGGCCGCAAGACGGGCCGGGGCTTCCGTGCCTTTTGAGGCCGAGAGGCGTTCACCGGAGACCGTGCCTGGTCGCGAGGGTGTGCCGTGTACCGTTCGCGTCATGCATGGGGAAGAACCGCAGCAGGTGGGCGCCGGTGGCAACGGTGGGAGCAGTGGGAGCAGTGGCGGCAGTGGCGGCAGTGGCGGCCGGAAGGTGACGGCGCAGCGCCAGCAGATGCGCCAGGACCTCGCGGCGGCGGCGATGGAGCTGTTCGCCAACCAGGGCTACGAGGAGACCACGGTCGACCAGATCGCGGCGGCGGCGGGCGTGGCCCGGCGCACCTTCTTCCGCTACTTCCGGTCCAAGGAGGAGGCGATCTTCCCGGACCACGACGACACCCTGGTCCGGGTGGCCGACCTGCTCGCGGACGCCGACCCGGCCGAGCACCCGCTGGACGTGGTCTGCCGGGGGATCAAGGAGGTGCTGCGGATGTACGCGGCCACTCCGAACGTCTCGGTGGCCCGCTACCGGCTGATCCGGCAGGTGCCGACGCTGCGCGAGCGGGAGATCGCGGTGGTGGCCCGGTACGAGCGGCTGTTCACCCGGTACCTGCTGGGCCGGTTCGACACCGCCGGGCAGTCCTCGGGCGGCTGGGCGCGCGGGGTCGGCGACGACGCGATGCTGGCGGAGGTCTCGGCGGCGGCCGTGGTCGCGGCCCACAACCATGTGCTGCGCCGCTGGCTGCGCTCCGGCGGCCGGGGCGAGGTGGAGCCGCAGCTCGACCACGCCTTCGAGGTGATCAAGCGGACCTTCTGGGGCAACGCCCCGGCCAGCCCCGGCGGGGTCGCCGCCGCCCCGGCACCGGGGGTGGCACGCAGTGACATGGAAGCCTCCACCGCGACCCTGGCGAGCGCGGTCGAGAGCGCCGTGGAGAGCGCGGTGAGTGCCACTCCGGCCGGCGAGGTACTGATCACCGTGGCCCGTACCGATGCGCCACTGGACCAGGTGATCGAGAGCATCCGGGTCGCCCTGGGCGCCCAGGCGAAGCTCTAGCACCCGCCTTTCTCTGCATTCCCGCAGGTCACAGCAGTACTACCGACAGGCCCGCCCGGACTCTTCCGGGCGGGCCTGCGGCGTTCCCGGGGGTCGCGGGCATACGCCCGGGGCAGCTGGGACGGAACGTGACGACGCTCACGCAAGCCCGCAGAAATTACTGGCACCCAGTGTCTTTACGACTGGCACAGGGTGCCAGTACCTTGTTACCCACTGGTCGCGGCGCCGCGGCTCCCCACCCTGGCGCGCCCCGTCCAGGAGCCGCGCGCCACCCCTGCGCGGAGTGCAGCAACCGCTTCACCCATGCGACTGAAACCACGTAACTCCCCGCCGGTGTCCGCTCCCGGTACCCCCATCTCGACGCACCCTGTCCCCCTCAACAGGTACGCCGCCGGAGGCAGCCATGAAGGAAATCCTCGAAGCGATTCTCAACAAGGACACGAGCCCGGCCGACTACGCCGCGCTCGCCGTCCCCGAGTCCTACCGGGCGGTCACGCTCCACCGGGACGAGGAGCAGATGTTCGCCGGCCTCGACAGCCGGGACAAGGACCCGCGCCAGTCGCTCCACCTGGACGAGGTCCCGGTCCCAGAACTCGGCCCGGGCGAGGCCCTGGTCGCCGTCATGGCCAGCGCCGTCAACTACAACACCGTGTGGAGCTCGATCTTCGAGCCGGTCTCCACCTTCGGCTTCCTCGACCGCTACGGAAAGCTGTCGCCAGAGGCCGCTCGCCACAACCTGCCCTACCACGTGGTCGGTTCGGACCTGGCGGGCGTGGTGCTGCGCACCGGCCCCGGCGTCCACGCCTGGAAGCCCGGCGACGAGGTGGTCGCGCACTGCCTCAGCGTCGAGCTGGAGAGCGCCGACGGCCACAACGACACGATGCTCGACCCGGAGCAGCGGATCTGGGGCTTCGAGACCAACTTCGGCGGTCTGGCCGAGGTCGCGCTGGTCAAGTCCAACCAGCTGATGCCCAAGCCGGCCCATCTGACCTGGGAGGAGGCGGCCTCGCCGGGGCTGGTGAACTCCACCGCCTACCGGCAGCTGGTCTCCCGCAACGGCGCCGGGATGAAGCAGGGCGACAACGTGCTGATCTGGGGCGCCAGCGGCGGCCTGGGCTCGTACGCCACCCAGTACGCGCTGGCCGGCGGCGCCACCCCGATCTGTGTGGTCTCCAGCGACGCCAAGGCCGACATCTGCCGGGCGATGGGCGCCGAGGCGATCATCGACCGCAGCGCCGAGGACTACAAGTTCTGGAAGGACGAGCACAACCAGGACCCGCGCGAGTGGAAGCGACTGGGCGGCCGGATCCGCGAACTGACCGGCGGTGAGGACGTCGACATCGTCTTCGAGCACCCGGGCCGGGAGACCTTCGGCGCGTCCGTCTACGTCACCCGCAAGGGCGGCACCATCGTCACCTGCGCCTCCACCAGCGGCTACATGCACCAGTACGACAACCGCTACCTGTGGATGTCGCTGAAGCGGATCGTCGGCTCGCACTTCGCCAACTACCGCGAGGCGTGGGAGGCCAACCGCCTGATCGCCAAGGGGAAGATCCACCCGACGCTGTCGAAGACCTACACCCTGGCCGAGACCGGCCAGGCCGCGCTGGACGTGCACCACAACAGGCACCAGGGCAAGGTCGGCGTGCTCTGTCTGGCCCCGCAGGAGGGCCTGGGCGTCCGCGACCAGGAGTTCCGGGCCAAGCACCTGCCGGCGATCAACCGATTCAGGGGCGAGTGACCGGATGACCGAGCGCGACCGCCCCTGGCTGATGCGGACCTACGCCGGACACTCGTCCGCCGCCGCCTCGAACGAGCTCTACCGCAGGAACCTGGCGAAGGGCCAGACCGGCCTGTCGGTCGCCTTCGACCTGCCGACGCAGACCGGCTACGACCCGGACCACGTCCTGGCCAGGGGCGAGGTCGGCCGGGTCGGCGTGCCGGTGAGCCACCTCGGCGACATGCGGGCGCTGTTCGAGGGCATCCCGCTGGAACGCACCAACACCTCCATGACGATCAACGCCACCGCCATGTGGCTGCTGGCGATGTACCAGGTCGTCGCGGAGGAGCAGGGCGCGGACATCGCCGAGCTCACCGGCACCACCCAGAACGACATCGTCAAGGAGTACCTGTCGCGCGGGACGCACGTCTTCCCGCCAGGACCCAGCCTGCGGCTGACCACCGACATGATCGCCTACACCGTGGCGAACATCCCCAAGTGGAACCCGATCAACATCTGCAGCTACCACCTCCAGGAGGCCGGCGCGACTCCGGTCCAGGAGCTGGCCTACGCGATGTGCACCGCCATCGCGGTGCTGGACGCGGTCCGCGACGGCGGGCAGGTCGCACCGGAGCAGATGGGCGAGGTCGTCGGCCGGATCTCCTTCTTCGTCAACGCGGGCGTCCGCTTCGTCGAGGAGATGTGCAAGCTCCGCGCGTTCGGCCGGATCTGGGACACCGTCACCCGCGAGCGCTACGGCGTCACCGACGCCCGCCAGCGCCGGTTCCGCTACGGCGTCCAGGTGAACTCGCTGGGGCTGACCGAGGCGCAGCCGGAGAACAACGTCCAGCGGATCGTGCTGGAGATGCTGGCGGTCACCCTGTCCAAGGACGCCCGCGCCCGCGCGGTGCAGCTCCCGGCCTGGAACGAGGCGCTGGGCCTGCCCCGGCCCTGGGACCAGCAGTGGTCGTTGCGGATCCAGCAGGTGCTGGCCTACGAGTCGGACCTGCTGGAGTATGGCGACCTGTTCGACGGCAGCCATGTGGTCGAGGCCAAGGTCGCCGAGCTGGTCGACGGCGCGAACGCGGAGATCGAGAAGGTGCTCGGCATGGGCGGCGTGGTGCCGGCCGTCGAGTCCGGCTACCTCAAGGCCGCGCTGGTCGGCTCGCACGCCGAGCGGCGGGCCCGGATCGAGTCCGGCCAGGACAAGGTCGTCGGCGTCAACTGCTTCGAGACCACCGAGCCCAGCCCGCTCACCGCCGACCTGGACACCGCGATCATGCAGGTGGACCCGGACTCGGAGCGGGCCGTCGTCGAGGCCTTCGGCCGCTGGCGCGAGCAGCGCGACGAACCCGCCGCACAGGCCGCGCTGGCCGAGCTCAAGCGGCTGGCCGCAACCGAGGCCAACCTGGTGCCGGCCACGCTGGACTGCGTCCGCGCGGGCGTCACCACCGGCGAGTGGTCCTTCGCCCTGCGCGAGGTCTTCGGCGAGTACCGCGCCCCCACCGGCGTCGGCGGCGCACCGGTCACCGGCCCCCTCGGCGGCGCGGACGGCAGCGAACTCCAGCAGGTCCGCGCGGCCGTCGCCGCCACCGCCGCGGAGCTCGGCAGCGGCCGACTGCGACTGCTGGTCGGCAAGCCCGGCCTGGACGGACACTCCAACGGCGCCGAACAGATCGCCGTCCGCGCCCGCGACGCCGGCTTCGAGGTCGTCTACCAGGGCATCCGGCTGACCCCGGAGCAGATCACCTCGGCCGCCGTCGCCGAGGACGTCCACTGCGTCGGCCTGTCCATCCTCTCCGGGGCCCACGCCGAGCTGGTGCCGGACGTCCTGCAACGGCTGCGCCGGGCCGGAGTGGAGGACGTCCCGGTGATCGTCGGCGGCATCATCCCGCTCGCCGACGAGAAGGCACTGCTCGCCCAGGGCGTCGCGGCCGTGTTCACGCCCAAGGACTTCGGCATCACCACCATCATCGGCCGGATCGTCGACGAGATCCGACTGGCCCACGGACTCGAAGCGTGGAAGGTCACACCTGCGCACTAGCGACCCGGCAATAGAGTCGCAGCCGCCGGACCCTCCAATCCCACCCTCACACCCGCAGAGGACCGAACGAATGACCGACCGTCTTCGCCCCCGCCGTTCCTGCCTGGCCGTCCCGGGCAGCAACCCGCGCTTCCTGGAGAAGGCCCAGGGCCTGCCCGCCGACCAGGTCTTCCTGGACCTCGAGGACGCCTGCGCGCCGATCGCCAAGGAGGGCGCCCGCCACACCATCGTGGACGCCCTGAACAAGGGCGACTGGACCGGCAAGACCCGCGTCGTCCGGGTCAACGACTGGACTACCCACTGGACCTACCGCGACGTGGTCACCGTGGTCGAGGGCGCCGGGCCGAACCTGGACTGCATCATGCTGCCCAAGGTCCAGGACGCCCAGCAGATCGTGGCGCTGGACCTGCTGCTCACCCAGATCGAGAAGACCATGGGCTTCGAGGTCGGCCGGATCGGCATCGAAGCGCAGATCGAGAACGCCAAGGGCCTGGTCAACGTGGACGCCATCGCCGGCGCCTCGCCCCGGATGGAGACCATCGTCTTCGGCCCGGCCGACTTCATGGCCTCGATCAACATGAAGTCCCTGGTCGTCGGCGAGCAGCCGCCCGGCTACGGCGCCGACGCCTACCACTACATCCTGATGCGGATCCTGATGGCCGCCCGGATGCACGACCTCCAGGCGATCGACGGGCCCTACCTGCAGATCAAGAACGTCGACGGCTACCGCGAGGTCGCCCGGCGCTCGGCCGCGCTGGGCTTCGACGGCAAGTGGGTGCTGCACCCCGGCCAGGTCGACGCCGCCAACGAGGTCTACTCCCCCAGCCAGGAGGACTACGACCACGCCGAGCTGATCCTGGACGCCTACGACTGGTGCACCTCGGCCGAGGGCGGTGCCAAGGGCTCGGCCATGCTCGGCGACGAGATGATCGACGAGGCCTCCCGCAAGATGGCCCTGGTCATCGCCGGCAAGGGCCGCAACGCCGGCCTCAGGCGCACCAGCTCCTTCCAGATTCCGGAGGCGTGATCCAGATGCAGTTCGGACGCACCTACGAGGAGTTCGAGGTCGGCGCGGTCTACAAGCACTGGCCCGGAAAGACCATCACCGAGTACGACGACCACCTCTTCTGCCTGCTGACCATGAACCACCACCCGCTGCACCTGGACAGCAACTACGCGGAGAAGACCACCGACTTCGGAAAGAACGTCGTGGTTGGCAATTACATCTATTCTTTGCTGCTGGGAATGTCGGTTCCCGACGTCTCCGGAAAGGCCATCGCCAATCTGGAGGTCGAATCGCTCAAGCACATCGCGCCGACCTTCCACGGCGACACCCTCTACGGCGAGACCGTCGTCCTGGACAAGACCCCGTCGAAGTCCAAGTCCGACCGCGGCATCGTGTATGTCGAGACCAAGGGCTACAAGCAGGACGGCACCGTCGTCTGCATCTTCCGCCGCAAGGTCATGGTCCCCACCGAGACCTACACCAAGGAGCGCGGCGGCGAGCAGCCCGGCCGCCCCGAGCCGCTGCGCTGACCCGCAGCCCCCGACCCGGGTGCCCTGCGGTCACTGCCACGACCGGAGGGCATCCGCCCCCTTCTTGCCCACCCCCGCAACACCCTCCCGCCCTCACAGGAGCTGTCATGGGACGCCTCGCGCAGACCGAAGGCCTCACCGAGATCCAGCAGGACATCCTCGCCACGGTCCGGAACTTTGTCGACAAGGAGATCATTCCGGTCGCCACCGAGCTGGAGCACCGCGACGAGTACCCGGCCGAGATCGTCGAGGGCATGAAGGAGATGGGCCTGTTCGGGCTCATGATCCCGGAGGAGTACGGCGGCCTCGGCGAGTCGCTGCTCACCTATGCCCTGGTGGTGGAGGAGATCGCGCGCGGCTGGATGTCGGTCTCGGGGATCGTCAACACCCACTTCATCGTGGCCTACATGATCGCCCAGCACGGCACCCAGGAGCAGAAGGACCGCTTCCTGCCCCGGATGGCCACCGGCGAGGTGCGCGGCGCCTTCTCCATGTCCGAGCCAGGACTGGGCTCGGACGTCTCGGCGATCCGTACCAAGGGCGTCCGCGACGGGGACGACTATGTGATCAACGGGCAGAAGATGTGGCTGACCAACGGCGGCACCTCCACCCTGGTCGCGGTGCTCTGCCGGACCGACGAGGGCCAGCCGGAGGGCTCGGCCCCGCACAAGTCGATGACCACCTTCCTGATCGAGAAGACGCCCGGCTTCGGCCCCAATGAGAGCGTCCCCGGGCTGACCATCCCCGGCAAGATCGAGAAGATGGGCTACAAGGGCGTCGACACCACCGAGATGATCCTGGAGGACGTCCGGGTGCCGGTCGACATGGTCCTCGGCGGGACCTCCGGGCGCGGCTTCTACCAGATGATGGACGGCGTCGAGGTGGGCCGGGTGAATGTGGCCGCGCGCGGCTGCGGGGTCGCCCAGCGGGCGTTCGAGCTGGGCATCCGCTACGCCCAGCAGCGCTCCACCTTCGGCAAGAAGATCGCCGAGCACCAGGCGATCCAGTTCAAGCTCTCCGAGATGGCGACCAAGGTCGAGGCCGCGCACCAGATGATGGTGATGGCCGCCCGGAAGAAGGACTCAGGGCAGCGCAACGACCTGGAGGCCGGCATGGCCAAGTACCTCGCCTCGGAGTACTGCAAGGAGGTCGTGGAGGACTCGTTCCGGATCCACGGCGGCTACGGATTCTCCAAGGAGTACGAGATCGAGCGGCTGTACCGGGAGGCCCCGATGCTGCTGATCGGCGAGGGCACGGCCGAGATCCAGAAAATGATCATCGGCCGACGGCTGCTGGAGGACTACCGGCTCGCCGACTGAGCGGCTTCAGTCAAACAGGGCGAAAATCGGCCGGATCTTGAAAGATCCGGCCGATTTCGCCATTCTCCCTACAGTGCGGGTCGGCGCACGTTAGATCGGGTCGCACCTCGCGTACTCCAACAAGCCCCCAGGTCATCCCTGAGAGAGTTGTCACCGATCCGGCAAAACCCTTGGCCGGGAGTGGGGAACGCGTCTACGTTCGAAGGCAGGGGTACGACCGCGGACGGCTCTCCGGCCACCCGAGGGTTGCCTGTGCACCGCCCGCTGCCGATAGCATCCCCGAGGACAGTCATGTCCCCGAACCCCTCGATCACGCGGCCCCACCGCGCGGTCATCGCGCCGGAAACCTCCGGCGTCAGCCGTGCTCCGGGCCCCCGCGACAAAGGTCTTCGATGCCCCTCAGTCCGTCCCCACGATCTGCGAACCGCCCCCGTGTCACGCTGGCACGCGGCGCTTCGCCCTGGCTCGTACCCACCGTGCTCACCGCAGCGGCCACGACCGCTCTCGCCAGGCGCAACCGCGCCTGGGCCGTGGCGGCCGTACCCGCCTCCGCGCTGAGCGCGGGGATGCTGTGGTTCTTCCGCGACCCGGAGCGCACCATCGGCGCGGGCCGGGTGATCTCCCCGGCCGACGGCGTGGTGCAGAGCATCGACGCCTGGCCGGACGGCCGCACCCGCGTCGCGATCTTCATGAGCCCGCTCAACGTGCACGTCAACCGGGCCCCGCTGGCGGGCAACGTGACCTCGGTCGAGCACGTCGCCGGCGGGTTCGTCCCCGCGTTCAACAAGGACAGCGACCGCAACGAGCGGGTGGTGTGGCACTTCGACACCGAGCTCGGTGACATCGAGATGGTGCAGATCGCCGGAGCGGTCGCCCGGCGGATCATCCCCTACCTCCCTGCGGGCAGCAAGGTCGAACAGGGCGAGCGGATCGGCCTGATCCGCTTCGGCTCGCGCGTCGACACCTACCTGCCCGAGGGCGTCGAGCCCGGAGTGGTGGTCGGACAGCGCACCGCGGCAGGGGTGACTCGTCTTGACCGTGACTGACCCGGAGACCCTCCAGGAGTCCGAAGCGGACGGCGGCCACGCGGCCCGCCGGCTGCGCTGGGCGCGTGACCGCGAGCTGCGCGGACCGCGTTCCCCGCAGCACCTCTCCACGGCCGACGTGCTCACCCTCGGCAACGCGGTCTGCGGCTTCCTCGCCATCTACTTCACCACCACCGGGGTGCTCATCCCGCACCTGACCGGCGCGGCCCCGAGCGGGGACCGGCGCAGCGCCGCGACCGCCGTCACGCTGCTGCTGATCGGCTCCATGTGCGACCTGTTCGACGGGCTGGTCGCCCGCAAGCTCCGCAGCTCCGCCCTGGGCGCCGAGCTGGACAACCTCGCGGACCTGATCAGCTTCGGGATCGCGCCCGCCTACTTCGTCGTCGTCTGGGGCATGGTCTCCAACGGCGCGCACCAGCGGCTCTCGGCGGCCATCGCCATCATGGTGCTGCTCGCGGTGGTGCTGCGGCTGGCCCGCTTCTCCTGCACCACGATGCGGCCCGGCGTGTTCCAGGGCATGCCCTGCCCGATGGGCGCGCTGACGGTCATCTCCATCGTGCTGCTCGACCCGCCGTTCATTCCGGCCGTGCTCGGCATCGTCGCCGTCGCCGCGCTGATGGTGAGCAAGGTCGAGTACCCCAAGCCGCACGGCGTGCTGGCCACCGCCACCCTCGCCTGGATCGTCGTCAGCATGGGCTGCCTCGCCGCCTGGGCGACCGGTGCGCCCGGCGGTTACACGCTGCTGCACATCGGCGCCAGCCTCCAGGTCACGCTGGCGCTGGTGGCGCCGCTGATGGTGATCCGCCGCAAGGTCAGCGACGTCCGCGCCCGCCGGGCCGGGACCCGCAACGGCTGACCCTCCCAGGACCGCAAGCGGCCCCCGCCACCGGACGACGGTGACGGGGGCCGCTTCCTGTGCCAGAGGCTGCTCAGGGGCTGCTGAGGGCTTCTCAGTGGGCGCCGGCGGCGGCCTCGGCGGGCTTGCCGCCCTCGGCCGCGGCCGCCCACGGCGGCGGCGCGTCGGAGCGCCGGACCAGCAGCAGTACCAGCGCGCCGGCCACCAGGCCGATGATCCCGGCGGTCAGGTAGACCTGGTCCAGGCCGGCCGCGAAGGCCCCGTGCACCAGGTGCTCGGCGGCGGCCCGGTGGTCGGCGGGGACCTGGGCCAGCACCGCCCCGGCCCGGCCGCCGCCGAGCGCGGAGGCAGCGGCGTGCGGGTCGGCGACCTGGCCGCTGGCGGCCACGAAGCTCTGGATCCGGTTGGCGAAGACCGTGCCCAGGACCGCGATGCCCAGCGCGTAGCCGAGCTGCCGTCCGGTGTTGATCGCGCCACTGGCCATCCCGGCCCGCTGCCGCGGCACCGCGGCCATCGCCGAGGACATCATGATCGGGGTGGCCAGGCCGACGCCCAGGCCGCTGACGATCAGGCCGGGCAGGATCACGGTCCAGCCGGAGCCGGTGGAGACCAGGGTGAACAGCAGTGCGCCGGCCCCGATCAGGATCAGGCCGACGCCGATCGGGATCTGCGGCGCCAGCTTGTGGAAGAACTTGCCGCTGAGGCTGGCGACCACGAAGGCGGCCAGCGCCAGCGGGCAGACCACCAGGCCGGCCTGGATCGGGCTGAGGCCCAGCACCGACTGCAGCCAGATCGAGGTGTAGGTGAGGTGGGCGAAGGCGGCGGCGTTCAGCAGCAGGGCGGCGATGCTGAGCCCGGCGAAGGTGCGGTTGCGCATCAGCGAGAGGTCGAGCAGCGGGTTGCCGCTGCGGCTCTCGACCACCACGAAGACGATCAGCGCGAGCACCGCGAGGCCCAGCGAGCCCAGCACCGTGGCGCTGCCCCAGCCGTCGCCGGCGCTCTCGATCAGGCCGTAGGTGAGCGACCCGGCGAAGACGGTGAAGCTGAGCGCGCCAGGGTAGTCCAGGCGTCCGCCGGCCCGGCCGGCGTCGTTCTGCAGGAAGCGCGTCGACATCACGACGGCGGCGGCGGCGATCGGCAGGTTGACGAAGAAGATCGCCCGCCAGTCGATGGAGTCGGTGAGCAGCCCGCCGAGGACCGGTCCCACGGCTGCGGCGGCGCCGCTGACCGCGCCCCAGATGCCGAAGGCGGTGCCCCGGTCGCGGCCCTGGTAGGCGGCGTTCAGCAGCGAGGTGGTGGAGGTCAGCATGGCCGCGCCGCCGATGCCCTGGACCGCGCGGGAGGCGATCAGCACCCCGGCGTTGGGCGCAAGCCCGCAGGCGAGCGAGGCGAGGGCGAAGACGATCAGCCCGACCAGGTAGAGCCGGCGGTGGCCGAGCCGGTCGCCGAGGGTGCCGACCACCATCAGCAGGGCGGCGAGGACCAGGGCGTACATGTCCACGACCCACTGCAGGGAGGTGAATGAGGAGTGCAGGTCGGTGGCCATCTGCGGCAGGGCGACGTTCACGATGCTGACGTCTACCAGCAGCATGAAGGTGCCGAGGCAGATGGCGACCAGAGGTATCCATTTGCGCATGGCGGACTCCGGACGGGAAGGGGACTGGTTCACAGCGGTACAGCTTTCTTTGGCAGGCCTGTGCTCCACATCGTCCCGTCCGGAACCGGTCCAGCCACAGCCAGCACCGGGTTTCCGACCCATTCCGACATCCTCTAGCCTGAGATGATGGAATCCCACGGCTTCGACGAGCTGGACCGGAAACTCGTGCACGCGCTCCAGCTCGACGCCCGGCTGCCGTTCAGCCGGATCGCCGAGGTGCTCGGGGTGTCCGACCAGACCATCGCCCGCCGCTACACCCGGCTGCGGGCCGAGGGGCGGCTGCGGACCATGGGGCTGACCGATCCGGTGGCACTGGGCGAGGACCGCTGGCTGGTCCGGGTGCAGTGCTCGCCCGACGCCGCCGCCGCGGTCGCCGAGGCGCTGGCCCGCCGGGACGACACCAGCTGGGTGAACCTGAACTCCGGCGGCACCGAGATCACCTGCATCGTCCGCTCCGCCCCGGGCGAGGACGAGCACGCGCTGCTGCTGCAGCGGCTGCCGCGGACGCCCAGCGTGATCGGGGTGACCGCGCACTGCGTGATGCACACCTTCTTCGGCGGCTCGCTGAGCCTGTTCAGCAAGTCCAGCACGCTCAGCCGGGAGCAGATCGAGCGGCTCGGCCCCCCGCCGGAGGTCCGCCCCGCCCCGGGGCCGGTCCGGCTGGACGACGGCGACCGGCAGCTGCTGGCGGTGCTGTTCCAGGACGGCCGGGCGCCGCTGACCGAGCTGGCGGAGGCCACCGGCTGGTCGCAGAGCACGGTCCGGCGACGGATGGCCGAGCTGCGCGAGTGCGGGGCGCTCTACCTGGACGTGGACTTCGGGCACGAGATCTTCGGCGACGCCTCGCGGGCGATGCTCTGGCTCTCGGTCGCCCCGTCCGAGCTGGCCGCGACCGGACAGGCGCTGGCCGACCACCCGGAGGTGGCCTATGCCTGCGCGACCACCGGTCGGACCAATCTGCACGCGGTGGTGCTCTGCCGGGACACCGCCGCCGTCTACACCTACCTGACCACCCGGATCGCCTCGCTGCCGGCGATCAAGCAGGTGGAGACCGCCCCGATCATCCGCTCGGTGAAGGGCGCGGGACCACTGGTCAGGCCCGCGCTGACGCGGAGCGCGGCGGGACGGGTCAGCCCAGCGGCGGGAGGACGTCGCTGACGTGCCGCCCCAGCTGGTCCAGGCCGTCGATGACCGCCCGGATCTGCTCCGGCGCCAGCACGTCGTAGACATGCCGTTCCAGCTCGGCGGCGTGCCGCCGGGCCGCCTCGACCATCCGCTCCGAGCCGGCCGGGGTGATGGTGACCACCTGCACCCGCTTGTCCTCGCGCGAGCGCTCGCGGGCGACCAGCCCGGCCTCGACCATCCGGTCGACCAGCCGGGTCGCTCCGCCACTGGTCAGCACCAGCCCCCGGGAGAGGTCACCCATCGGCACGCCCTCGGGAGCGGCGGCGAGCAGCAGCAGCACCTCGAACATCGGGTGGCTGAGCCCGCTGTCGCGCTCCATCGCCAGACCGAGCAGCCGCTCCAGCCGGGCGGCGGTGGTGAGCACCACGCCGAAGGCCTGGATCCGCTCGTCGGCGACCACTTCGGCGGCGGAGCCGATCTCCTGACGTTCCGTCATGGTACCTGCCCTCTCCGCCGCCTGGCGCCTACCGCTGGTTCAACTGACCGGACCCCTACCGTACCGCTCCGCTGCGGCTCCGCTCAGCGGGCGGCGGTGAAGCGCCTGCCGATGTGCCGCGGCTGCTCGATCTCGTCGACCAGCGCCACCGCGTAGTCCTCCGAGGTGATGTAGCTGCGGCCCTCGGCGTCGACGACCAGCTGCTCGGTGCCGGTGCGGTAGGCGCCGGTGCGCTCGCCGGCCTCGATGGTGCCGGCCGGGCTGAACGTGGTCCAGCGGACGTCGGTGACCGAGTTGAAGTGCTCCTGGGCGTCGCCGTGGGCGTGCATGATCTGGAGCAGCCACTCGGGCAGGCCGGGCGCGTCCCAGACCTTGACGCCGGGGGCGGTCTCCAGGCTGCCGGCGCCGCCGACGGCGATCAGCCGGGGCGCGTCGGCGCCGAGCGTCCGCAGACCCTCGACCAGGGAGCGGGCGGCCGGCTCGATCAGCGCGGCGTGGCCGGGGCCGTCGCCGTAGCCGCCGCCGACGGCGCTGACCAGGACGTCCTGGCCGGCCGCGACCCGGGCCACCGAGGCGGGGTCGAGCACGTCGCCGGCGGTGACAGTGAGGCCCTCGGCGGTGCGGGTGCAGCTCTCCGGCTTCCGGACGACGGCGGTGACCTGGTGGCCCCGGTCCAGCGCCTCGCCGACGATGCGCTGCCCGATGCTGCCGTTGGCTCCGATGACGGCGATCCTGGCCATGGTTTTCTGCCTCTCCTCGTGGGTCCCGACGGATGATCCCCGCCCGGTCGCCAGTCATAACATCTGACAAGTCAGGGATTATTCCGCGAGCCGGGAGCACTTCCCGGAGAGCCAGGAGCACTGCTCAGAGGGAGTAGACCCGGCGGGCGTTGCCGGAGGCGACCAGCCCGGCCAGCCGCCCGGCGTCGGCGGGCGCACAGGCGCCCGACTCGGTCCAGCACCGCAGCACCGCGCCCAGAGCGTGCCGGAAGGCCGCCGCGCCGGTCAGGAACAGCTCCGGCAGCCCGTAGGCGTCGGTGGAGAAGAGCAGCTTGCCGAACGGGGCCAGCTCCAGGAACTCGGCCAGCACCCGGGCGGCCCCGGGCCCGGTGTAGCAGAGGGCCAGCCCGAGGTCGCAGTGGACCAGCGGGAAGGCCTGGGCCAGCCAGGCCGCCTGCCGGTGGTAGGGGTAGCAGTGCAGCAGCACCAGCGGGACGCCGGTCGGCTCGGCCGCCCGGACGAAGGGCGCGAGCAGCGCCGGGTCGGCCCGGTGCAGGGCCAGGTCGGGGTCGCCGAAGCCGGTGTGCAGCTGGATCGGCAGCCCGAGGTCGAGCGCGGTCCAGAGCAGGTGGCGGAGCAGCACCGGGTGGTCCAGCCGGGGGGAGGCGGCGGCCAGCCACTCCCCGGCCGCGCAGGCAACGGCGGCCGGGGCCGGGCGCTCCGGGTCGATGTCCAGGCCGTGGCGGTAGGCGACGACCGACTTCACCGCGACCGCCCCGGCGGCCGCGGCGGCGAGAGCGTCCGCGAAGTCCTGGGCGAAGCGGGTGGCGGTGGTGGCGCCGTGCAGGGTCTCGGCGACGGTCTCCAGCCGGACGACCTCGCGGACCCGGACCGCGCCGGCGGCGGCGAAGGCGTCCAGCTCCAGCAGCGGCAGCCCGGCCGCCTCGGTGAGGCCGGTGTCGACCAGGCAGGTCTCCAGCCCGGCGGCCCGCAGCAGCCGCTGGGCGGCCGTCTGCGGGCCCAGCTCGCGACGGCGGGCCAGGTAGGCCGCGACCGGGGCGTGCGGCTCCAGGCCGAGCGCCGGGGGGCACCAGCGGCGGACCGCGAGGCCGAGCGCGGCATCCCAGGGCGTGGTGCCGGGCGCCGGAGGCCGGTCGGACTCGGTGAGCAGCGAGGCGAAGGCGTCGTCGGAGAGCTCGTCAGCGACCACGCTGTGGCAGTGGTGGTCGAGCAGCGGCAGGTCCGTCCACTCCGCCGGACGCATCAGTAGCGCCAGCGGGTGGCGGCGATCAGCGCCTCCGGGTCGAGCCCGGCCAGCAGCTCCGCCTCGGCCCGGCGGACGGCGGCGAAGGTGTCGTGGGCGACCTCGCCGAGGGCCTCGCGGAGCACCTCCGAGGCTTCGAAGGCGGCCAGGGCCTCCGGCAGCGACTCCGGCAGCCGGGGGGTGCCGGGTCGGTCCGAGGGGTCGCCGCGGACCTCCTCCGGCAGCGCCGCGCCGGTATCGATCCCGGCCAGCCCGGCGGCGATCACCGCGCCGACCGCCAGATAGGGGTTGGCCGCCCCGTCGAAGCACTTGACCTCGGCGTTGGCAGTCTCCGGGCGTCCGGGCAGGCCGGGCACCAGCCGCAGCGCCGCCTCGCGGTTCTCCGGGCCCCAGCAGCGGTAGGCCCCGGCCCAGTGCGAGGGCACCAGCCGCAGGTAGGAGGCCAGGCTGGGCGCGCCGATCGCCAGCAGCGCGGGCAGCTCCGCCAGCACCCCGGCCAGGAACGCCTCGCCCTCCCTGCCCAGGCCGTGCCGTCCCGGGCCGCCGGTGAACAGGTTCTGTCCCTCCCGCCAGAGGCTGAGGTGCAGGTGGGCACCGTTGCCGACGCCGCCGGGCGCGACCGCCGGGGCGAACGAGGCGCGCAGCCCGTGGGCCCCGGACACGGCCCGGACGGTGTGTCGGACCAGCACGGTGGTGTCGGCCGCGGCAACCGGGTCCTCGGCGGCGACAGAGACCTCGAACTGACCCGGGGCGTACTCGGGGTGGAGCTGCTGGACGGCCAGGCCCTGCTCGTCCAGGGCGGTCAGCAGGTCGCGGAGGTAGTCGGAGAGGTCGGTCAGCCGGTGCAG
The DNA here is from genome assembly GCA_963743515.1 of uncultured Actinomycetota bacterium. Classification (GTDB taxonomy): domain Bacteria; phylum Actinomycetota; class Actinomycetes; order Streptomycetales; family Streptomycetaceae; genus Streptacidiphilus. Next base: position 205,511 of record CAVUQN010000007.1, on the reverse strand, counting down.
CCCGTAGGCCGGGCCCTCGGTCGGCAGGCTGCCGTCCGCCCGGCGGACGACGGTCCACTCCACCTCGTAGGCGGCCAGCAGCCGCAGCCCGCGCCCGGCGGCGCGGGCCACCGTACGGGCAGCGAACTGCCGCTGGCAGGCGGCGTAGGGGCGGCCGTCCTGGTGGTACCGGTCGGCCGGGGCCCAGGCCCAGCCGGGCTGGGCGGCGAGGGCGACGGCCCGGCCGAGGTCCGGGAAGAGCCGCAGGTCACCGTCGGGGCCGCCGAGCCAGCGGCCCTGCGTGGTCGAGTCGTCCACCAGGAAGGTGTCGAAGACCGGCGACATCCCGACACCCTGCTCGGCCGCGTCCACGAGTCGGCCGATCGGGACGCCCTTGACCCGGGCGATCCCGGCGTTGTCCACGAAGCTCAGCGCGAGCCCGACCACGCCCTCGCCGCCGAGCCGGGCCGCGGTCACCCGCGGCGGCTCGGACGGCCCGGCTCCTGTTTCCGGACCCATTGCCGTTGGACCCATTGCCGTTGGACCCATTGCCGTTGGACCCACTGCGGACTCCTCTCGGGCCCGGCCGGGCCCCGTCGGCTGTCGTCCGGGTCAGCGTCCGCCCTCGTGGACGCTGAAGGCGCTGCGGCGCGCCGCACGGGCCACCCCGGGATCGGGATGGGCGGAGGCGACCGCCGCCAGCACCTGCCCGGCCCGGGGGTGGCCGATCCGGCGGGCGAGCGCGAACAGCCGGCTCGGGTCGCCGTCCGCCGCGCCCTGGACGTGGCGGACCAGCATCGCGGTGTCGCCGTGCTCCAGCACCGCCGCACCGGTGTCGACCCAGAGCCAGGCGGCGTCGTCCTGGCCGAGGACGTCCGAGGGCAGCACCCCCTCGTCGGTCTGCTCGGCCAGCCACAGCAGCACGTAGGGGCGCAGCAGCGGCTCCTCCGCGCAGTCGCGGACGGCGGGCTCGGCCGGGTGCCCGGCGACCCGCAGCGCCTCGAAGGCCAGGCCGCGCAGCAGCGCGTCCTCGCCGCGGGCGACGGCGAGCAGGTCCGCCACGGCCCGGTCGGTCTGACGGGCCGCCAGCCAGGCCCGGTACTCGGCGCGGGCCGGGCCCGGCGAGTAGCCGGAGCAGGCGCTGAGCAGTTCCAGCGCGGACTGCTCGATGTGGCCGGCCGCGGTCTGGGCGACCGTGCAGATCTCCTCGAGCTTGGCCCGGACCGCCCAGTGGCCGAGCGGGGTGAGGTCGGCGCAGGGCTCGCCGGCCTCGCCCTGGGCGCGCTCGAGGGCGCCGACGGCGGCGAAGCCGTCGAGCATCCAGTCGAGGACGTCGGCCACCTCGGCCGGGCCCGGGGTGAGGGTGAGCGCGAGCGCGCTGTCTCCGCGCACCGCGGAGACCGCCCAGGCGGCGTGCGGGACGGGCGCGCCTAGGGAGGGGTGGACCCCTCCGTGCCACTGCTCCTCCAGGCCGCGCCGCAGCAGCTCGTGCAGCTCGCTGAGCGGCACCGGGTCGTCCACCAGGTGCAGGAAGGAGAGCAGTTGCGGGGCGTGGTCGACGGCGAGCCCGGCCAGCGAGGTGAGCGCCCGGTCGGGGACCGGCACCAGCAGGGTCCAGGCGTCGAAGAGTGCCGCCCAGCCGCGCAGCACGGCCTCGTCGTCGTGGGCCCAGGCGTGCAGCCGCCAGCCGGGGACGGCGCCGCTGCCGCGGAGCTCGACCAGCCCGGTGAGCCGGGCCCGCTCCCAGGCCTCGGCGGCGGCGGGCATGGTCAGTCCCAGAGCGAGGCCGGCCGCGTGGGCGTCGGCCTCGTGCAGGTCCCCGCGCCGGTCGACGCTGGGGAGGTCACCCGCCCACTGGGCGATCCGCACCGCGTCGGCGAGCAGCCGCCGGGCCAGTGGGGACAGTTGGGCGGGTCCTGGCAGCCCGGCCGGTGGGGTGCGGCGGGCTTGGGTCGAGGGTCGGGGCTGGGCGCTGCTGTGTGGCTGCGTGGGACGCACAGCCGTGGGCAGCCTGGTCACCTGAGCGGTGCCACCCGTGGGTCGGGCATCACGGTCGCGCGAGTTCCGGGACGTCACGCCGTGCAGTCTTCCCCGTTGGCATGGCAGTTGTCACATCCTCAGGCCCGGCGGCTTCCAACGTGTCCCGGATTGGTGACGGATGGGTCACAGGAGGGGGGTGAGGTAGCGGCGCAGCATCTCGTCGTAGCCCTTCGGGTCGGCGTTCCACAGGGCCTCGTGCTCGGCCCAGGGGAACTCCCGGAACAGCACCCACTCCTCGGTGTTGGCGGCGAGCCGGCGGACCGGGTCGATCGGCGCCACGGTGTCGTCCGGGCTGTGCATGAGCAGCAGCGGGACGTCGACCTCGGCGCCCAGGGCGATCCGGTCGATGGCGGCGGTGTCCACCCCGGCGCGGCCCTCGGCCGCCCGGACACCGAGGGCGGCCAGCGAGCCGGGCACACCCCGCCGGGTGGCCTGCCGGCGGGCGGTGTCGCGCCAGTCCAGCACCGGCGAGTCGAGCACCATCCCGCGCACCCGGTCCCGCAACGGGGAGCGGTCGAAGGTCTGCAGCACCGCCGTCGCCCCGGTGGACCAGCCGTAGAGCAGCACGCTGTCGGCGGTCCCGTCCAGCATCAGCTGCATGGCGGCCTCGATGTCGCGCCACTCGGTGTCGCCGCCGTGGACCAGGCCGTCCGGCGAGGGCGGGGCGCCCTCGTCGTTCCGCAGGGTCACCGCCAGCACCGGCAGCTTCAGCCGGTGGAACAGCGGCAGCAGCGGCAGCACCTGCTCCCGGTCGGTGCCGATGCCGTGGACCGCGACCACGCACATCCCCCGGGCCCCGGGCAGGTACCAGGCCGGCATCGGGCCGAGCTCGCCGGGCACCTCGATCTCGTTGTAGGTCAGCCCCAGGGCGCTGTGCGGGTCCCCGGCATAGACCCGGGGGGTCATCCGGACCGGGGTCCCGGCCGACGGCACCGAGCCGTCCGCGGGGGTCGAGCCGTCCGGGTTCACCAGCTGCCGGACCACGGTCTGCGGCGTGGTCCCGAGGACCGGGCCGATGACGGTCCGGGCCGGGCCCGCGGGGGTGTCCCACTCCAGGGCGTAGCGTCCGGGGCGGAGCGTCTCCACGCTGCGGGTCAGCTCGACCTGGCCGTCCCCGGCAGTGTGCACCCGCAGCCCACCGGCGTCGGCGGGCGCGTCGCCCCCGGTCCGCACCGAGAACTCGGACACCGCCCGCCCGGCGATCAGTGCCGCGGCGCCCGCTCCCACGGCCGCCGCACCGGCGACCGCTGCTGCCCTTCCCCAACGCATGTCGCTCCCGAGAGTCCGTATCGGTCCGTCCGCTTCGGTCTGCCCCAGTCGGTCCGTCCCTTTCGCCCCATCCCAGTCCCGGGGCCCCGATCCCGCCAGTCGGGCGCGTCCATCCGACGCTGTGTCCCGTTTGCCTGCACAAGGGTGACAGTCTGCGCATTGCTGCTGCTCAACACCGGTGGTTACGGTCCCCCATCGCTACATTTCCCCGGCTCGGAAGCAGGTCCCCTGATGGGCACGTCAGCCATCGCCAACGGCGGTGTCTCGTTCTGGTACTCGGCGCTGGGACTCCCCGCACCGCGCACGCCCCTCGACGGCTCGGCCGAGGCCGACATCTGCATCGTCGGCGGCGGCTACACCGGCCTGTGGACCGCCTACTACCTGAAGAAGGCCGACCCGAGCCTCCGGATCACGGTGCTCGAGCAGCGCTTCTGCGGCTACGGCGCGTCCGGCCGCAACGGCGGCTGGCTCTACAACGGCTTCGCCGGACGCGGGGTCTTCGCCCGGAAGTACGGCAAGCCGGGCGCGGTCGCCATGCAGCAGGCGATGAACCGCGCGGTGGACGAGGTGATCGAGGTCTGCGCGGCCGAGTCCATCGACGCCGACATCGTCAAGGGCGGAATGATGGAGGTCGCCTACACCCCCGCCCAGCTGTCCCGGCTGCAGGGCTATGTCGACGGCGAGCACGCCTACGGCGAGACCGACCATGTGCTGCTGAGCGCGGCCGAGGCGATGGCACGGATCAACGTCGCCGGGACGCTCGGCGGCAGCTACACGCCGCACGGCGCGCGGATCCAGCCGGCCAAGCTGGTGCAGGGGCTGGCCCGGGTGGTGGAGTCGCTGGGCGTGGTGATCCACGAGGATACGACGGTCGCGGAGATCCTGCCCGCCGAGGCGGGGCGGACGGCCCGGGCGGTGACCGCGCGGGGCACGGTCTCGGCGCGGTTCGTGCTGCGCGCCACCGAGGGCTTCACCTCGGCCCTGCGCGGCGAGCGGCGCTCCTGGCTGCCGATGAACTCCTCCATGATCGTTACCGAGCCGCTGCCCCGGTCCTTCTGGGACTCCGTCGGCTGGGAGGCCCGGGAGACCCTGGGCGACATGGCGCACGCGTACATGTACGCCCAGCGCACCGCCGACGACCGGATCGCGCTGGGCGGGCGCGGCGTGCCCTACCGTTTCGGCTCGCGGACCGACAACGACGGCGTGACCGCGCGGCAGACCGTCGACCAACTGCGGGAGATCGTCACCCGGTTCTTCCCGGCGGCCAAGGACGTCCGGGTCGACCACGCCTGGTCGGGCGTGCTGGGCGTGCCGCGCGACTGGTGCTCCACGGTCGAGCTGGACCGGGTCTCCGGGCTCGGCTGGGCCGGCGGCTATGTCGGCAGCGGCGTGACCACCACGAACCTGGCCGCGCGGACCCTGCGCGACCTGGTACTGCGGGAGTTGCGCGGCACCGACGGCACCGAGCTGACAGCGCTGCCGTGGGTCGGCCACCAGGTCCGCCGCTGGGAGCCGGAGCCCTTCCGCTGGATCGGCGTCCACGGGATGTACGCGGCGTACCACACGGCGGACCGGCAGGAACTGGCCGGCCGGGCGACCACCTCGCCGATCGCCAGGGTCGCCGACGTGATCTCCGGGCGGCACTGACCGCACCCCTTCTACCAGGTGCTCTGACGTAGAGCGACCGGTCGTGGGCACTCCGAGATGCGGAAACCGCACCCGGGGCCGAGGCTTGGATCCGGGGGTGACCGGAGCGCAGCACTCGACGACCAAGGAGTGCCCATGGCTGTTCTTACCTGGCTGCTCGTCGCCCCGCTGGGGCTGCTCGTCATCCTCGGCCTCGCCTGGTTCGAGGACCGGATGCTCCGACCGCCGGCCAGTCCGGCCGAGCAGGTGCTCCGGCGGCAGATCGAGAGCAGCACGCCGAACCAGTCCAAGCCGGTCGCCCAGCTCACCCAGGGCGGCGCGGAGGTGCTCAGCCTGGTCAGGCACCAGCCCCGGCAGATCACCCGCAGCATCAACCCGCCGAGCGTGCGGGGGCGTGACAACGCGGCTTAGACCGGGTCGCGAAGCGGGCCCGGCTCAGCGGCCCGGCCGGGTCGCTGAGCGGGCCCGGCCCGGCGGCCCGGGGCCTGAACCGTTGGTGTGACCATCGTCGCCGGATGGCGTGTTGACGCGTCATCCGGCTGCATGGTGGGATCAACGGGCCATACGGAGGCATGGAGAGGAAGCCGGTGCGAATCCGGCGCGGTCCCGCCACTGTCACCGGGGAGCGCTTTCGAACATCGGCCACGGCAGCTCGGTTCCGCTGCGGGAAGGCCCGGGAGCGTGTCGATCCGGAAGCCAGGAGACTCTCGCCCCCGGTTCGTCGATCCAGGGCGCGGACCCTGAGTGAGGACATCCACGCCATGCGCGCCTCTCCCCTGCCGCCGATTGCCGCCGTCCCTACGCAGTCGCCCCACTGACCGCCGTGCGCAGCGCCTTCGCGCTGGGCGTCGCCGCCGGTTACGCGGCCGACGCGGTCCTCGGCGACCCCCGGCGCGGGCACCCGGTGGCCGGCTTCGGGCGCGCCGCCGGCGCGCTGGAGCGGCGGGCCTGGCGGGACCGCCGGGACGCCGGGGCCGCCTTCACCACGCTGAGCGTCGGCTCGGTCGCGCTGGGCGCGCTCACCGCCGACCGGCTGGTGCGCGGCTCGGGTCCGGGCCGCGCGACGCTGGCCGCCGCCGCCACCTGGACCGTGCTCGGCGGCGCCTCGCTGGTCCGCGAGGCCCGCACCATCGGCGGCGCGCTCGAGTCCGGCGACCTCGCCGCCGCCCGGGAGCGACTGCCCTACCTCTGCGGACGCGACCCCCGGGAGCTGACCGAGCAACAGGTCGCCCGCGCCGTGGTCGAGTCGGTCGCCGAGAACACCGCCGACGCCGTGGTCAACGCCCTGGTCTGGGGCGCGCTCGCGGGCACGCCGGGGCTGCTGGCGTTCCGCGCGGTGAACACCCTGGACGCCATGGTCGGCCACCGCTCGCCGCGCCACCTGCGCTTCGGCTGGGCCTCGGCCCGGCTGGACGACGTGGCCGGCTGGCCGGGCGCGCGGCTGACCGCGCTGCTGACGGTCGCCGCCGCGGAGCCCGCGCGCCGCGCCGACGCCTGGCGGGTCTGGCGGCGCGACAGCTCCGCCCACCCCAGCCCCAACGCCGGCCAGGCGGAGGCGGCGTTCGCGGGCGCGCTCGGGGTACGACTCGGGGGGACGCTGCGCTACGGGACCAGGCAAGAGCACCGGCCGGTGCTCGGCGCGGAGGCGCGGCCGGTGGCGGTCGCGGACATCGAACGCGCCTGCGTGCTCTCCCGGCGGGTGGGGCTGCTGGCTGCCGGAGTGACGGTACTGGCGAGTTGGGCGATCGGGAAGAGGGGGAGGCGACGATGAACGGCGCGCTACTGGTCGCGGGGACGACCTCGGACGCGGGCAAGAGCGTGGTCACCGCCGGCATCTGCCGCTGGCTGGCCCGACAGGGCGTCAAGGTCGCGCCGTTCAAGGCGCAGAACATGTCGCTGAACTCCTTCGTCACGCTGGACGGCGCCGAGATCGGCCGGGCCCAGGCGATGCAGGCGGCGGCGGCCGGGGTCGAGCCGGAGGCGGCGATGAACCCGGTGCTGCTCAAGCCCGGCGCGGACGGCCGCAGCCAGGTCGTGGTGCTGGGCCGCCCGGTCGCCGAGGTCGGCGCGCTGGACTACCGCGAGCGCAAGCCCGCGCTGCTGCGCACCGCCCTGGACTGCCTGGCCGACCTGCGCGCCCGCTACGACGTGGTGGTCTGCGAGGGCGCGGGCTCCCCCGCCGAGATCAACCTGCGCGACCGGGACATCGCCAACATGGGTCTGGCCACGGCGGCCTCGCTGCCGGTGGTGGTGGTCGGCGACATCGACCGGGGCGGGGTGTTCGCCGCCATGTTCGGGACGCTGGCGCTGCTGTCCGCCGAGGACCAGCGTCACCTCGGCGGCTGGATCGTGAACAAGTTCCGCGGCGACGTCCGGCTGCTGCAGCCAGGACTGGACATGCTGCGGCAGCTGACGCACCGTCCGAGCCTGGGCGTGCTGCCGATGCTGCCGGGGCTGTGGCTGGACGCCGAGGACTCGCTGGACCTGGCCGGGGTCGTCGACCGCGCCCCCGGCGGCGCGGCCCACGGCCGGGAGGTGCTGCGGGTCTCGGTGGTGCGGCTGCCCCGGCTGTCCAACTTCACCGACATCGACGCGCTCGCCCAGGAACCGGGCGTGCTGGTGCGCTGGGCGACCCGGCCGGAGGAGCTGGCCGACGCCGACCTGGTCGTGCTGCCCGGCACCCGCTCCACCGTCGCCGACCTGGCCTGGCTGCGCGAGCGCGGCCTGGACGCGGCGCTGACCGCGCGGGCCGAGCAGGGGCTGCCGGTGCTCGGCGTCTGCGGCGGCTACCAGATGCTCGGCCGGACCATCACCGACCAGGTCGAGTCCCGCGCCGGGACGGTCGACGGGCTCGGACTGCTGCCGCTGCGGATCGAGTTCGCCGCCGAGAAGACCCTGGCCCGGCCGGTCGGACGGGCCCTCGGCGAGACCGTCTTCGGCTACGAGATCCACCACGGGGTGGCCGACGTCGACGGCGGCGAGCCCTTCGTCACCGACGCGGCCGGGCACGCCCTGGACGGCTGCCGCAGCGACGCGGTCTGGGGCACCACCTGGCACGGCCTGCTGGAGAACGACGGCTTCCGCCGCGCGCTGCTGCGCGAGGCCGCCGCCCGCGCCGGGCGGGACTTCACCCCCGCCCCGGACACCTGCTTCGCCGCTGCCCGCGAGGAACGCCTCGACCGCCTCGGCGACCTGATCGAGCAGCACGCCGACACCGACGCGCTGCTGCGGCTGATCGAGGACGGCATCCCGGACGGCCTGCCGTTCGTCCCGCCGGGCGCGCCATGACTGGGCAGCCCGAAAGCGCATCACCCGACCCGATTTCATGACGATCACAAAGGAGCCCGACGTGGCCACCGAACCGCGCGCGGCGACGGTCCTGCTGCTGTCCACCGCCGACACCGACCTGCTCGCGGCCCGCGCCGCCGAGGCCGGCTACCGGATCGGGAACCCGACCCGGGTCGACCCCGGCGAGGAGCTGCGCGGCCTGCTGGACGGCGCGGACGTGGCCGTGGTCCGACTCCTCGGCGGACGCCGGGCCTGGGAGGAGGGGCTCGCGGTGATCGCCGCCTCCGGCGTGCCGACCGTGCTGCTCGGCGGCGAGGCGGTACCGGACGCCGAACTGATGGGGCTCTCCACCGTCCCGGCCGGGGTGGTCGCCGAAGCGCTGACCTACCTGGTCGAGGGCGGCTCGGCCAACCTCGCCGAGCTGGCCCGGTTCCTCTCCGACACGGTGCTGCTCACCGGCGAGGGCTTCGCCGCCGCCCAGCCGATGCCGCAGTACGGCGTCAGCGGCGCGCGGAAGCTCGTCGCCGGTCGGCCGACCGTCGGCGTGCTCTTCTACCGGGCGCACGAACTCTCCGGCAACACCGGCTTCGTGGAGACCCTCTGCGACGCCGTCGAGGCCGGCGGCGGCAACGCGCTGCCGATCTTCTGCGGCTCGCTGCGCGGCGCCGACGCCGAGCTCTACGCCCTGCTCGGCCGCTGCGACGCGGTGGTGGCCACGGTGCTGGCCTCCGGCGGCACGGTGGCCGCCGACGCCTCGGCGGGCGGCTCCGACGAGGCCTGGGACATCGGGGCGCTGGCGGCCCTGGACATCCCGGTGCTGCAGGGCCTCTGCCTGACCTCCAGCCGCGCCGCCTGGGAGGCCTCCGACGCCGCGCTCTCCCCGATGGACGCGGCGATGCAGGTCGCCATCCCGGAGTTCGACGGACGGATCATCACCGTCCCGTTCTCCTTCAAGGAGATGGGCGCGGACGGCATCCCGGTCTACGCGGCCGACCCGGAGCGGGCCGCCCGGGTCGCCGGGATCGCGCTGCGGCACGCCGCGCTCCGGCACAAGCCCAACGCCGAGAAGAAGGTCGCGGTGGTCTTCACCGCCTACCCGACCAAGCACTCCCGGGTCGGCAACGCCGTCGGCCTGGACACCCCCGCCTCCGCGGTCCGGCTGCTGGACAGCCTGCGCGGGGCCGGCTACGGCGTCAGCGACTACCCCGCCGGGGGCGACGAGCTGATCCACCGGCTGATCGCGGCCGGCGGCCACGACGTCGAGTGGCTGACCGAGGAGCAGCTGCGGGCCGCGCCCGCCCGGGTGCCGCTGGCCGACTACCGGGGCTGGTTCGAGTCGCTGGAGCCCGAGCTGCGCGAGGGCATCCGGCAGCACTGGGGCGAGGCCCCCGGCAGCCTCTATGTCGACAACGACGAGATCGTGCTGGCCTCGCTGGAGTTCGGCAACGTGGTGCTGATGATCCAGCCGCCGCGCGGCTTCGGCGAGAACCCGATCGCCATCTACCACGACCCCGACCTGCCGCCCTCGCACCACTACCTGGCGGCCTACCGCTGGCTGGAGCAGTCCTGGGGCGCGGACGCCGTCATCCACCTGGGCAAGCACGGCACCATGGAGTGGCTGCCGGGCAAGGGCCTCGGCCTGTCGGCCGGCTGCGCCCCCGACGCCGTGCTCGGCGAGCTGCCGCTGATCTACCCGTTCATCGTCAACGACCCGGGCGAGGGCACCCAGGCCAAGCGGCGCGGGCACGCCACCATCGTGGACCACCTGGTGCCGCCGATGGCGCGCGCCGACACCTACGGCGACCTGGCCAAGCTGGAACAGCTGCTGGACGAGTACGCGCTGGTGAAGGACCTGGACCCGGCCAAGGCCCCGGCCGTCCGGGCACAGATCTGGACCCTGGTGAAGGCCGCCGAGCTGCACCACGACCTCCATGTCGAGGACCAGCCGGAGGAGGACGACTTCGACGAGTTCGTGATGCACATCGACGGCTACCTGTGCGAGATCAAGGACGTGCAGATCCGCGACGGGCTGCACATCCTCGGCGGCGGGCCGGTCGGCGAGGCCCGGGTCAACCTGGTGCTCGCGGTGCTGCGCTCGGCCCAGGTCTGGGGCGGCGCGGCTGACGCCCTGCCGGGCCTGCGGGCCTCACTGGCCCGGGAGTTCGGCCTGGACGAGAAGCGGCTGCTGGCCGAGCCCGGTACGGCGGTCGAGGTGACTGCCGAGCTGCGCAAGCTGGTTGACGGTCCGTCACGCACCGGCTCGGACGCGGTGGACCTGCTGGAGCAGCTCTGCCGCCGCCTGGCCGAGGGCATGGAGGCCGCCGACTGGTCGGCCGGGGCGGCCGGCCCGCTGGTCACGTCGGTCCTCGGACGGCAACTGCCGGACGCGGTCGCAGTGCTGGAGTTCGCGGCGGAGGAGGTGGTGCCCCGGCTGGGCCGGACCACCGACGAGCTGACCCACATCCTCCGGGCGCTGCGCGGCGGTTACGTCCCGGCGGGGCCCTCCGGGTCGCCGACGCGCGGGCTGGTCAACGTGCTGCCGACCGGGCGGAACTTCTACTCGGTCGACCCCAAGGCCATTCCCTCCCGGCTCTCCTGGGAGGTCGGCCAGGCCCTGGCCGACTCGCTGGTCGACCGCTACCTCGCCGACACCGGCGAGCATCCGCGCTCGGTCGGGCTGACCGTGTGGGGCACCTCCTGCATGCGCACCCAGGGCGACGACATCGCCGAGATCCTGGCGCTGCTGGGCTGCCGTCCGGTCTGGGACGACGCCTCGCGCCGGGTCACCGGTTTCGAGATCGTGCCGGCCGCCGAACTGGGCCGCCCGCGCGTGGATGTGACGGTCCGTATCTCCGGCTTCTTCCGCGACGCCTTCCCGCACGTGGTCGCACTGCTGGACGACGCGGTGCAGGCGGTGGCCGCGCTGGACGAGCCGGAAGAGGTCAACTACGTCCGGGCGCACGTCGAGCAGGACACCGCCGAGCACGGAGACCGGCGCCGGGCCACGGCTCGGATCTTCGGTTCCAAGCCGGGCGCCTACGGCGCGGGCCTGCTGCCGCTGATCGACGCCCGCAACTGGCGCTCCGACGCCGACCTGGCCGAGGTCTACGCGGTCTGGGGCGGCTACGCCTACGGCAAGGGCCTGGACGGCCGGGCCGCGCGCGGCGACATGGAACAGGCCTTCCGCCGGATCTCGGTCGCGGCGAAGAACATCGACACCCGCGAGCACGACCTGGTCGACGCGGACGACTATTTCCAGTACCACGGCGGGATGGTGGCCATGGTCCGGCACCTGACCGGCGCCTCGCCGGAGGCCTATGTCGGCGACAGCGCCACCCCGGACCAGGTGAAGACCCGCACCCTGGGCGAGGAGACCCACCGGGTGTTCCGGGCCCGGGTGGTCAACCCGCGCTGGATGGCCGCGATGCGGCGGCACGGTTACAAGGGCGCCTTCGAGATGGCCGCGACCGTCGACTACCTCTTCGGCTACGACGCCACGGCCGGGGTGGTGGACGACTGGATGTACGAGAAGCTGGCGACGGAGTACGTCTTCGACGCGACCAACCAGGAGTTCATGCGGCAGTCCAACCCCTGGGCGCTGCGCGGGATCACCGAGCGGCTGCTGGAGGCCGCCGAGCGGCAGCTGTGGGCGGAACCGGACCAGGACACCCTGGACCGGTTGCGGGCGACCTACCTGGAGCTCGAAGGCGACCTGGAGGGTGGCGAATGACCGCCCGACCGACACCGCGCACCACCGTCCCGACCCACCGAGGAGGCACGCCCGCATGAGCGCCCGCTATCCCTTCACCGCGATCGTCGGCATGGGCGACCTGCGGCTCGCGCTGCTGCTGAACGCCGTCTCGCCGGCGGTCGGCGGGGTGCTGGTCCGGGGCGAGAAGGGGACCGCCAAGTCGACCGCCGTGCGGGCGCTGGCCGGGCTGCTGCCCGCGCTCCGGGTCGTCGACGGCTGCCGCTTCGCCTGCGACCCGGCCGCGCCGGACCCCCACTGCCCGGACGGCCCGCACGCCACCGGCGCCCCGGCCTCGGACCGGGCCACCCGGCTGGTGGAGCTGCCGGTCGGGGTCTCCGAGGACCGGATCGTCGGCTCGCTGGACCTGGAGCGGGCGCTGGCCGAGGGAGTCAAGGCGTACGAGCCGGGGCTGCTGGCCGCCGCCCACCGGGGTGTGCTCTACATCGACGAGGTCAACCTGCTCAACGACCACCTGGTCGACCTGCTGCTGGACGCCGCCGCGATGGGGCAGTCCTATGTCGAGCGCGAGGGCGTCTCGGTGCGGCACGCGGCGCGGTTCCTGCTGGTCGGCACGATGAACCCGGAGGAGGGCGAGCTGCGTCCGCAGCTGCTGGACCGCTTCGGGCTGACCGTCGAGATCGCCGCCACCCGCGATCCCGAGCAGCGGGCCGAGGTGGTCCGCCGCCGGCTCGGCTACGACGCCGACCCGGCGGGCTTCGCCGCCCGCTTTGCCGAGGACGAGCGCAAGCTCGCCGAACGGGTGGTTGCCGCCCAGGAGTTGCTGCCGCAGGTGGTGCTCACCGACACGGCGCTCCGGCAGATCACCGCCACCTGCGCCGCGTTCGAGGTGGACGGGCTGCGGGCGGACATCGTGATGGCCCGGACCGCCGTCGCGCTGGCCGCCTGGGCGGGACGGACCACCGTCCTGGCCGAGGACGTGCGGACGGCGGCCAAGCTCGCCCTGCCGCACCGGCGTCGCCGCAACCCCTTCGACGCACCGGGGTTGGACGAGGAGAAGCTGGAGCAGACGCTGCAGCAGTCGGCCGGTCCGGAGGAGGACCCGGGCGAGGGCCCGGAGGACGACGGACCGCCGAGCGGCGGCGGTGGCGGTGGGGGCCAGGACGCGCCCTCGGACGGCGACGGCGGCGCGGGCGAGCAGCCCGACGGCGGGGCGGAGCCGGAGCAGTCCGGCGAGCAGTCGGGCGGCGGGGAGCGCAGCTCCGGCCCCGGCTCCGGGGACGCCCCCGCCGCCTCGGCCGGCGAGCCCTACCGGACCCGGCTCTACCAGGTCCCGGGAACGGGCGAGGGCACGGCCGGACGGCGCTCGCGGGCCCGGACCGACACGGGAGGCCACACCATCCGCGCGGCGCGCCCCACCGGCGCGCTGCAGCGGCTGCACCTCAGCGCGACGCTGACGGCGGCGGCCCCGCACCAACTGGCGCGCGGCCGGGACGGTCTGGCGCTGCGGCTGCGCCGGGACGACTTCCGCCAGCAGGTGCGCGAGGGCCGCGAGTCCAACCTGGTGCTGTTCGTGGTGGACGCCTCAGGGTCGATGGCGGCCCGGCAGCGGATGTCGGCGGTCAAGGGCGCGGTGCTGTCGCTGCTGATGGACGCCTACCAGCGGCGCGACAAGGTCGGGCTGATCACCTTCCGGGGCGCGGAGGCGACCCTGGCGCTGCCGCCGACCTCCTCGGTGGAGGTCGGCGCGGCCCGGCTGGAGCAGCTTCCGACGGGCGGCCGGACGCCGCTGGCGGCCGGGCTGCTGCGGGCCCACGAGACGCTGCGGCTGGAGCGGCTGCGGGACCCCCGCCGCCGTCCGCTGCTGGTCGTGGTCACCGACGGCCGGGCGACCGCCGGGGCGACCGCGCTGCCGGACGCCCGGCGCGCGGCGCAACTGCTGGCCGCCCAGGGCACCGCCGCGATCGTGGTGGACTGCGAGAGCGGCCCGGTCCGACTGGGCCTGGCCGCCGAACTGGCCACCCATCTGGGCGGGACGGCCGTCCGACTGGACGAGCTGGCCGCCGACAGCGTCACCCGACTCGTGCACACGATCCAGAAGGAGGCGGCGTAGCCATGCCGCAGGGACAGCCGACCACCGTTCCCGAGGACGGGTTGACGACCCGTCAGCGCCGTACCCTGCCCGTGCTGGCGGTGCACACGGGACCGGGCAAGGGCAAGTCGACGGCCGCCTTCGGGCTGGCACTGCGGGCCTGGAACCAGGGCTGGCCGATCGGGGTGTTCCAGTTCGTCAAGTCGGCCAAGTGGAAGGTCGGCGAGGAGCACGCGCTGCGGGTCCTCGGTGACAGCGGCGAGGGCGGCACGGTGGCCTGGCACAAGATGGGCGAGGGCTGGTCCTGGGTGCAGCGCACCATCGCCGACAGCGAGGAGGCCGCCCGCGAGGGCTGGGAGCAGGTCAAGCGCGACCTCGCGGCCGAGACCTACCGGCTCTACGTGCTGGACGAGTTCACCTATCCGCTGCACTGGGGCTGGATCGACACCGACGAGGTGCTGGCGGTGCTGAAGGACCGCCCGGGCAGCCAGCATGTGGTGATCACCGGCCGCAACGCGCCTCCGGCGCTGGTCGACGCGGCCGACCTGGTCACCGAGATGACCAAGGTCAAGCACCCGATGGACGAGGGCCGAAAGGGCCAACGCGGCATCGAGTGGTGAGTCGGTCCTGACCACAGCCGCCCTGCGAAAGAATGGCCGAATGCACCTTCCCCGTGTCGTCATCGCCGCGCCGTCCTCGGGCAGCGGAAAGACGACGATCGCCACCGGGCTGATGGCCGCGCTCGCCGGGCGCGGGCTCGCGGTCTCGCCGCACAAGGTCGGGCCCGACTACATCGACCCCGGCTACCACGCGCTGGCCGCCGGGCGGGCCGGGCGGAACCTGGACGCCTTCCTCGCCGGGCCCGAGCGGCTGGCGGGGCTGCTGCTGCACGCCGCGGCGGGGGCGGACATCGCCGTGGTCGAGGGGGTGATGGGGATGTTCGACGGCGCGGCCGGGCGCGGCGAGTTCGCCTCCACCGCGCATGTGGCCAAGCTGCTGCGGGCGCCGGTGGTACTGGTCGTCGACGCCTCCTCGCAGAGCCGTTCGGTGGCCGCGCTGGTGCACGGCTTCGCCTCCTGGGACCCGGAGGTGCGGATCGGCGGGGTGATCCTCAACCGGGTGGCCTCGGACCGGCACGAGCAACTGCTCCGGGAGGCGCTGGAGGAGGGCGGCGGGGTACCGGTGCTGGGCGTCGTCCGGCGCAGCGCGGCGGTCGCCACGCCCAGCCGGCACCTGGGGCTGGTCCCGGCCGTGGAGCGGGACGCCGAGGCGCTGCGCGCCGTCCGGGACATGGGCGAACTGGTGCGGTCCGGTGTCGACCTGGACGCGCTGCTGGCGCTGGCCCGCTCCGCTCCCCGCTGCCGGACGCGCCGTGGAGCGCGGCGGGTGAGATCGCCGCACTGGGCGGTCCGGTGGACCCGGCGGCCGGACGGCCGGTGGTGGCGCTGGCCTCCGGCGCCGCCTTCTCCTTCTCCTACGCCGAGAACGCCGAACTGCTGGCCGCTGCCGGGGCCGAGGTCGCGCCCTTCGACCCGCTGCGCGACAGCGCGCTGCCCGAGCGGACCTCGGCGCTGGTCGTCGGCGGCGGCTTCCCCGAGGTCTACGCGGCGCAGCTGTCCGCCAACGCCCCGCTGCGCACGGCGGTCGCGGCGCTGGCCGCGAGCGGCGCGCCGATCGCCGCCGAGTGCGCCGGGCTGCTGTACCTCGGCCGCTCGCTGGACGGGCTGCCGATGTGCGGGGTGCTGGACACCGAGGCGCGGATGACCGAGCGGCTGACCCTCGGCTACCGGGAGGCGGTGGCGCTCTCCGACAGCCCGCTGGCCGCCGCCGGCACCAGGGTCAACGGGCACGAGTTCCACCGCACCCGCTGCGAGCCCGGGGCCGGCCCGGCCCCGGCCTGGGGCTGGCGCGGTCCGGACGGGCCGCGTACCGAGGGCTTCACCGGGGCCACCGTGCACGCCTCCTACCTGCACCTGCACTGGGCCGGGGCGCCCGCGCTGCCGCTGCGGCTGGTGCGCCGGGCCCAGGAGGCGGGCAGCGCTCGGGCGGGCGGCGCTCAGTAGTGCGATCGCAGCGACTCCGAGGAGCCGTCGCCGTGGCGCTCGGCGGCCAGTCGGCGCAGCTGCTCCCTGCCGTAGGCGCGGAGCAGCGCGGGCAGCCGGTAGCGGCCCCGTCCGACCGTGTCGGCCAGCAGTACCGAGCCGTCCAGCAGGCCCTCCCAGGCGGCGTCCAGCTGGGGCCCCGGCAGCCGTTCGTCGGCGCAGGTCCGGTGCGCCTCGGCCCGGTCGAAGCCGGCCGGGACCACCGACAGCCGGGCCCAGAGCAGCTGTTCGGACTCGGTGCAGAGGTCGTGGCTCCACTCGGCCGAGGCGCGCAGGCTCCGGTTGCGGGCCGGTTCGGCGTCGCCGCCGGCCGGCCGGCCCTGGAGGGCGAGCAGACCGGAGGGCCGGGCGATCTCGGCCATCAGCCGACGCTGGCTCAGTTCCCGTAGCCGGAGCGCAGCGAGGCCGATGGCGAGCGGGTTCCGGTCGAGCAGGTGGCAGAGCGGCAGCGCGTCGGAGCGGCTGCTGCCGCGCAGTGGCAGCGGGGTCCCCTGCCGTCGGGCCCGGAGCGCCAGCAGCGCCGTCGCCGCGCCCTCGGCCAGCGGTCCCAGGGCGATCTCGTGCTCATGGGCCAGGCCGACCGCCCGGCGTCCGACCGCCAGGATGTTCAGCTCCGGGCAGGCGCCGAGCAGGTACTGCACGGCGGCGGCGCCCCGACCGGCCAGCCGCTCGCAGCCGTCCAACACCAGCAGGACCGGGCCTGCGGCCAACCCCACGCCGAGCGAGGCGAGTTCGGAGATTCCGGGCCGGTCGGGCAGGCCCAGGGCGCGGGACAGGGTGCAGGCGAACAGGTCGGCGTCGAGCAGCACGTCGAGGTCCACCACCCGGACGACGCGGGCGCCCCGGCCCTCCGCGGCGGTCGCGGCGGCGGCCAGGGCCAGCTTGGTCTTGCCGATCCCGGCCGTGCCGGTGAGGGTGACCAGTTGCTCCTGGCCCAGCCCGCGGCGCAGCGCCCGGAGTTCGTCCGCGCGACCGAGCAGGCCGTCCAGCGGGTCGGGGAGGTGCGGGGCATGGTCCATGTCGCGATCCGTCTCGGGTTCGGGGAGGCAGGCGGGGAAGCCGGCTGGGCAATCAGCAGGGGGACCGCGCCGCGGTAACGCCTCCTGTGGAACCGGGGGAGCCCCTCAGGTGGTTCGGCGGTACCGCGACGCGTTCGCCGCACCCGGGTCGGGCCCGGGGTGGTGGCGCGGCACCAGTCTCCGGCCGGGAAGGAACCGCTCGCATCGGTATCGGGCCCGGATCGGTATACCGATCTTCCACAGCCGCTGTACCTAGGGTATGGGCCTAGCCGGGCTCGCCGAGCAGCGCGGTGATCTCCGTCCGGGAGGAGATGCCGAGCTTGGCGAGGATGTGCTCGACATGGGCGTCGGCCGTCCGCTCGGAGATGACCAGGCGCTCCGCGACCTCGCGGTTGGACAGACCGGCCGCGACCAGGGCGGCGACCTCGCGCTCACGGCGGGTCAGCGATTCATTGCGGTTCATTGGTTCGCTGCGGGTCAATGGTTCGCTGCGGCCCGGCAGTTCGGCGCGCTCCGGCAGTCCGGCGCGGGAGCCGGTCGGCGGCGCGGACTGCCGGGGCAGCGCGGTCGGCGCGGCTACACCCCTCGGGCGAGCCGGGCGGCCCGGCCGAGGGTCCGCCGCCCGGCCCGGACCAGGGCGTAGCCCCGGGTCAGCGCCCGGTCCCGGCCGTAGAGCCGGAGCAGCTCCCGGCCCTGGACCAGCGCCAGGAAGTCCGCCGGGGTGGTGCTGCGGCGGACCGTGAGCCGGGACAGCGCGAACGGCCCCTGCCGGGGCTCGGCCATGGCATTGGCCACCGCGCACGCCCCCCGGTAGCCGCAGGCCCGGACGGCGGACCTGACCCGGGCGTCGGAATGGCCGAACGGGTGGGCGAAGGTGGTCACCCGTCGCTGCAGCCGGGCCTCCAGCAGGTCCTGATTGCGCATCAGCTCCTCCCGCAGCCGCCGGCCCGACAACTGGTCCAGTGGCGGGTGGCTGTGGCTGTGGCCGCCGATCTCGACCCCCTCGGCCGCGACCTCGGCCAGCGCGCCCCAGCTGAGCATCGGCGCGAGCGGGCGCCCGTCGCGCTGCGCACCCGCGTCGGCCAGCCAGCCGGTGGTGACGTAGAGGCTGGCGGCGGCGCGGTGCCGCTGCAGCAGCGGCAGCGCCTCGCGGTGGAAGTCGGCATAGCCGTCGTCGAAGGTGAGCACCACCGGGCGGGCCGGCAGCGGCACCGTCGCCGCGCCCAGCGCCCGGGCCCGCCAGTGCCGGACCAGGGTGTCCATGGTGACGGCGGTGCAGCCGAGCCCCTCGAGCAGCTCGAGCTGGACGGCGAGGGCGTCCGGGTGCACCGAGAGCGCCCCGGTCTCCGGCGTCGGCTCGGCGGAGACCGAGTGGTACATCAGCACCGGTACCTGCAACCGGTCCTGATGATCCGTCGTATGCAGGGTCATGGTTACCGTCCTTCTGCCGGGTGCAGCCGCTGTCGGCAGCGGCCGAACGCGTAGCCGCCCAGGGTGGTCAGTCCGCCGGAGACGATCGCCCCGGCCCGGGCCAGCCCGGTGTAGTCGCCCCGGGCCGCCTCGCCCAGTCCGCGCAGGATCCCGGCCGGCAGCGTCCTGGAGGCGTAGTGGCGCTCGGTCGACAGCCCGTCGCCGACCCCGACGCTCCCGGCCACCTGCGCCTTGGACAGGCCCTCGGCCCAGCAGCGGGTGCGGAAGTAGCCGAAGCGCTCGCGCTCGGCCGGGACCTTGTGGTGGATCACCGAGCGGTCGTCGAAGAGGAACACCGAGTCGGGGCGGCACTGGTGGATCCGGATGCACAGCTCGGTCTCCTCGCCGCCCAGCGGGCGCATCGCCCGGCCGGACCGCCCCGCGTCCGCGCCCCGGCCGATGCCGGAGCTGAACTCCCCGGCGACGTCGAAGGCGCTGCGCCGGAACGCGGCGTTGCCGCCGAGGACGTTGCGTACCCGGGCCCGGCCGGTCGGCATCCCACGGTAGGTCGCGCCGTGCACCCAGTCGAACTCCTCCGGGTACCAGCCGGGGCGCCGTCCGGAGGCCCAGACCGGGACGGTCAGCCCGCCCACGCCCATCACCTCGGGCTCGGCGAAGCCGTCCGCGAACCAGCGCAGCCAGTCGCGCTCGGCGACCGCGTCGTCGTCCAGGAAGGCGACGATCCCGCTGCGGGCCCGGGCTATCCCGGTGTTGCGACCCCCGGACAGGCCCCGGGTCCGGTCGTTGGCCAGGACCGTCACGCCGCGCGTGCCGGCCATCCGGGCGCGCAGCCGCAGCAGCAGCCGGGGGTTGTGGTCAACCACGACGATGACCTCGGCCGGCGGCAGGCTCTGCCTCAGCACGGAGTCGACCGCCGCCAGCAGATCGTCCCAGCGCTCCTCGGTGTACACGCAAATGATCACTGACACGTCGTCCACCAGTCAGTCCCCCCGGTGCGTTCCCTGCTGCCACGCTTCCTGCGCCGTCGCCGAACGGCCGCCCCAGCCAATGGTTCCCGTTTCATAGACGTTTATGACTATGCCCGGTTCACCCCCCCGGATCCCTCAGGTTCCCCGCCCGAATCCCCTTTCCCCGGAGTAGGTCTTCCCAGGTGATCCGCCGGGATCCCGGAGCAGATTTGAGAGTGGATCAGGTCCGCACGGCAGGCTGGGCTCCGTATGCTGTGCTGCAAGGGGAGAGGCGGTGCCTATGGGGGGACGACGCGTAGTGCAAGAGACCATTTCCGAGACGTCGGGGTACCAGACGCCGGGGTATCAGATGCCGGGTTATCAGACACCGGAGCACTCGGCGGCGACGGCCCATGCCGACGATCCCACCAACCGGCTGACCCTGACCGTCGTCGTCTGCGCCTACACCCTGGACCGCTGGCAGGACATCCTGGCCTCGCTCCAGTCGCTGCGCGACCAGGAGCGGCCGGCCGACCAGGTGGTACTGGTCACCGACCACAACCCGGAGCTCCACGCCCGGGCCCGGGCCGCGTTCCCCGACCTCGAGGTGATCCCCAACTCCGAGCGCCAGGGCCTCTCCGGCGCCCGCAACACCGGGATCGCCGCCGCCCGGGGGGACGTCGTCGCCTTCCTCGACGACGACGCCGCGGCAGCGCCCGACTGGACCAGGCAACTGCTGAACGGCTACCGGGACCCGAAGGTGATCGGCGTGGGCGGCTGGATAGAGCCGGACTGGGAGGTCGGCCGCCCCACCTGGTTCCCCACCGAGTTCGACTGGGTGGTCGGCTGCACCTACACCGGGATGCCCGAGGAGGCCGTGCCGGTCCGCAACATGATCGGCGCCAATATGTCGCTGCGCCGCGAGGTCTTCGGTGCAGTCGGGGGCTTCAGCCACGACCTGGGCCGGACCGGGACACTGCCGCTCGGCTGCGAGGAGACCGAGCTCTGCATCCGGGCCGGGCTGCACTACCAGGACGGGGTGATCCTCTACCAGCCGGACGCCGTGGTCCGGCACCGGGTCGGCGCCGCCCGCGGCACCTGGAAGTACTTCCTCGACCGCTGCTGGAAGGAGGGCCTGTCCAAGTCCGCCGTCAGCCGGATGACCGGCCCCCGGCTGGCGCTCGCCTCGGAGCGGGCCTACCTCAGCCGGACCATCCCCCGGGCCTTCGGCCGGGCGCTGCGACCGGGGCCGAGCGGCTACCCGCTGTCCACCGTCCCGGCGCTGGCCCTGGGCGTGCTGGTGACCGCCCTCGGCTACCTGCTGGGCCGCAGCCGCCAGGTCTTCCTGACCACCCATCAGGGCACCGCCACCACCGCCGCCGGGGCGGACGACGAGGAGTCCGACCCCCGCCCCTGGCGCGCCGCCGCCGGACTGCTGCTGCCGCTGGTCGCCGCACTGGGCCTGTGGGCGCTGTCGGTCCAACACGTCGACGTCTCCGCACTCGGCCAGTTCGGGCTGATCGCCGTGCTGCCGTGGACCTACTGGGCCTCGGTCGTACTGCTGCTGGCCGGCTTCGTCGGGGCGCTGCGCCGGCCCGGACGGCATCCGCTCTGGCCGGCCGCGTACACCGTGGGGCTGCTGGTGGTGCAGCGCGCCACCTCGGCGGTGGTCTACCACACCCTGCTGTACGCGTGGACCTGGAAGCACATCGACATCATCGACCGGCTGCTGGCCAACGGCGGCCACCTGGACCTCAGCAACCGGCTGGGGGACATGGCCCCCTACGACCAGTGGGCGGGCTTCTTCGCCGCCAACACCGCGCTGATCCGGCTGCTCGGCATCAACACCGCGCTCTCCTACGCCGCCTGGTCCCCGTTCGTCTCCAGCCTGATCCTGATCGTCCCGCTCTACCTGATCTTCCGGACCTTCAGCCGGGACCAGCGGCTGGTCTGGACCGCCCTCTGGGTCTTCTTCCTGGGCAACTGGGTCGGCCAGGACTACTTCTCCCCGCAGGCGTTCGGCTTCTTCCTCTACCTCGGCGTGCTGGCGGTGGTGCTGCGGCACCTGGGTCGGGCGCCCAAGTCCGACCTGGGCGCGGCGATGGACTCCGGCTACCCGCTCTCGGCGACTCCGCGCACCCCGCTGGACCGCCGGACCCGGACGCTGTGGATGCTGCTGCTCTCCCCGATCCTGCTGGCCATCTCCGCCGCCCACCAGCTCACCCCGGTGATGCTGGCGGTCGGCCTGGTCGCGCTCTGCCTGACCCGCCGCTACCGCAACATCTGGCTCGCGGTGCTGGTCTGCGCCATCCCGGCGGTCTGGGACTTCACCTCCGCACTGGCCTTCTTCAAGCTGCAGCTGCCGGCCATGGAGCAGACCTTCGGCAATCTGCTGGCCAACTCCCAGGCCGGCGGCGGCACCACGCCCACCGGGGTCGGCCCGGTCACCATCTCCTACCTGGACCGGGGGCTGTCCGGGCTGGTCGCGCTGCTGGCCGTGGTCGGCGTGCTGCGGCACCCGCCGCTGCGCCGCACCGGGCTGCCGCTGCTGCTGCTCGGGGTCTCGCCGATCCCGATGGCCGTCGCCAACAACTACGGCGGCGAGATGATCTTCCGGGTCTTCATGTTCGCCCTGCCCGGACTCTCCTTCTTCGCCGCCGCCGCGCTCCAGCCCAAGCCCCGCACCACCCACACCCCCTCCTGGGGCCGGCCGGCGGTCCTGCTGCCGGTGCAGCGGCTGCGCAGCTCCGCGCTGAGCCTCGGGATACTCGGCCTGCTCGCGGCCTGCTTCTGGCCCAGCTACTACGGCAAGGACCGGGTCAACTACTTCCCGCCGGGCGAGATCTCGCTGGTGGACGCGATGTTCGCACAGGCCCCGCCGGGCTCGCTGATCGTCGGCGCCACCCCCAACTTCCCGGACGCCTACCGGAACTACGACAAGTACCCGCAGCAGCTCTGGCTCTCCGATCTGGATCCGGCCGACATGACGCTGCTGCTGAAGAACGCCGCCGCCTTCCTCACCCGGCCCAAGGAGACCGACTACATCCTGCCGCCGGCCCATGTCTACGTGGTGCTGACCCGGGCCCAGGAGGCCGACGCCGAGATGGACGGACTGCTGCCGCCCGGGGCCGTCCCGGTGATCGAGAAGTCGCTCGCGGCCTCGCCCCGGTTCAAACTGATCCTGCAGAACGCCGACGGCTCCGTCTTCGAGGAGCTGCCGGCCGCTGGGAGCCTTCGATGACCCTGCCCGCTCTGCCCTCCGGCACCCGACTGCTGCTCTCCCGACTGCCGCTGTCCCGGCTGCCGCTGGCCGCCAGCGGCTGGATCACCCTGCTCTGCGTCTCGGCCGTCGCCGACGCCGCCCCGCTGCGGATGGCCGTGGTCGGCTGCTACCTGCTGTTCTGCCCGGGCCTGGCGATGCTGCGCCCGTTCCGGGCCGCGCTGCGGACCGCGCCGCCCAGTGACAGCCCGGTCGGCCTCCGGCTCGACACCGGCGAGGGCGGCGCCGAGGCCGGGCAGAACGTGCTGCTGGTGGTGATGCTCAGCCTGTCCGCGCTGGTGCTGGCGTCCACCGCACTGATGCTGGCCGGCGCCTTCAGCGGCACCAGGACCCTGCTGGTCCTGGCCTCGCTCACCACCGTCACCGCGCTGCTGCCGAGGCTGCGGGCACAGCGGGACTGACCCTCGGTGCCGGACGGGCCGGCCCCGGATCGGCTAGCCCGCGAACTTCGGGCCGTGCAGCACGGCCTGGGAGCGGCGGTAGGCCCGCCAGCCGACCGTCCGCAGCCGGTCCGGGTAGGGGGCCACCGGCGCGCCCAGGCCCTCCAGCCAGAAGGCCAGGTCGGCGGTGGTGTCGGTGCTCTTCAGCATCAGTCGGGCGATCCGGTAGGGGTCGTCCCTGGTGGAGCTGAGGGCGTTGCGGACGGCGGTGGCCGAGGTGTAGCCGGCCTCGCGGACCAGTCGGCGCACCGCCGGGCTGTTGTAGCCGTGCGGGTAGGCGAAGGCCGGGACCGGCAGGCCCAACTGCTCCTCCAGCACCGCCTTGGGTACCTGCAGCTCCCGGCGCACCGCGCGCGCCGGCAGGGTGTCCAGCTGCGGATGGGTGACCGTGTGCGCGCCGATCTCCAGGCCGCAGTCGGCCACCTCGGTGACCTGGTCCAGGGTCATCATCGGCGCGGCCGGCAGCAGGCAGCGCGGATCGCCGGTGAGGGCCCCGGTGGTGAGGTACGCGGTCGCGGCGAGCCCGCGCGCGGCCAGGGCAGGACCGGTGAACCGGGGCAGGTCGGCGAAACCGTCGTCGATGGTGACCACGATCGGCCGTTCCGGCAGCGGGGCCCGCCCTGCGAGCGCGTCGACCAGCCCGGTCGCGGTGAGCGCGGTCCGGCCGCTGTCCCGGATCGCGTCCAGCTGCGCCAGGAACTCCTTGGGGCGCACGGTGAACTGGGCGATCCAGGGCGGCGGGTCCTCGGTCACCGCGTGGTAGAGCAGCACCGGGATCCGGGCGCTCACCGGGACTCGTTCATCGGCTGCGGACATCCCCGCACCCCCTTTCGACCACGGTCAATGTTCCTCCTCGACGCCGGCCCACTCGCGGGACCGGGCCGCGGCCTGGGACTGCACTGACGCCTGGGTCTGGGCCTGGGTCTGGGCCTGTGGCGACAGCGGGACCATCGGGATGGTCTCCACCGGCCGGCCCTCGCGCGGACGGACCAGGGCCTCGGCCGGCAGCCAGGCGCTGCGGAAGACCAGCAGCGCCCCGGCGACCACGAGCTGCGCCAGCAGCCAGGCCATGCCCATCCCGGCCAGCCCCATGGCCGGCACCAGCACCACGCACAGCCCGAAGACCAGCGCGAACAGCGCCCCGTACACCAGCACCACCATGCCCACCCGGCGACGGACCCGGAAGGCGGCCAGCGCGGTCGAGGTGATCAGGTTGGGCAGCGCGGACAGCGCCAGCAGCCGCAGCAGCAGCGTGGCGTGGCCCGGGTAGTTGGGGCCGAACAGCCGCAGCACCAGCGGGGCCGCGAGCAGCAGCACCGCCACCGCGCCGATCAGCAGCTTGCCGGTGTCCCGCAGCACCGTGCGCGCGGCCCGGGCCAGCCGCCTCGGGTCGCCGGCCGACTCGACCACTATCGAGGAGCCCATATTGGTGCTGATGACATACAGCATGGTGGTGATGACCCAGCTGATGGAGAAGTAGGCGCTGTCGTCCGGGCCGAGGATGTTGAGGATCAGCACCTGCGGCAGCATCGTCGCCGCCAGCCAGAACAGCCCGCCGACATAGGTCAGCGCGGTGAAGCGGACCACGCCCTGGGTGGACTCCAGCGGCAGCAGGTGCAGCCCGGTGACGTCGCCGGGCAGTGCGTCGCGGGCCCAGGAGGGACGCCGTTCCATCCGGCTGACCTCGCGCTCGCGCCCCGGGATGGCGAAGCCGAAGAGGTAGATGTTGACGTAGAGCAGCGCGATCACCAGCGCCACGGTCCAGGAGAGCAGGATGCCGGAGTCGGTGGCGACCAGGCTCAGCCCGATCACCGCGGCCAGCTTGGACACCGAGAACAGCACCTGCTCGCCGAGCACCCAGTTGGGCCGGCGCAGCCCGGTGAGCACCCCGTCCTGGAGGATGAAGATGCTGTAGACGGTGACGGCGAGCACGAACACCCCGCCCATCACCGGGCTGTGCAGGTAGATCAGGGCCGGTGAGAGCCACGGGATCAGCAGCACGAAGCCGACCGAGGTGACCAGCCCCACCAGCACCGAGGCCAGGTAGGCCCGGGAGACGATCCGCCGGGTGTTCCGCCCCGCGGAGGGCGCGAAGCGCACCATCACGTCCGCCAGGTTCAGCTGGGAGACGCCGCCGAGGAACATCACCATGGAGACGGCCGAGTAGTTCCGGCCGACGTTGCCGACGCTGTAGTGCAGCCCGGCGACGGACCAGTAGGCGGCCCCCAGCACCGACGCGGCCAGTGAGGCCATGGTCAGCACCACGCCGTTGCGCAGCAGCGGGTCGCCGCTGACGAAGCGCCCGATCAGTGGCAGTCGGCCGACCAGTGCGGCCAGCCGGCCACGGTCCTGGTCACGGTCGCTGCCCCGGTCCGGTGCATGCTGCTTCTTCCCCATCTCGGATCGCCCCCCTGCGTCCCCCAGTGGTCAGGAACCCTCAGCCTCAGGCCCCCGCTCAAGACCCCCCGTCAGCCAGTATCCGCTCCTCGGGCCGAACCGTGATCAGAATTCCGTCCACGACACCCAGATGGCCGGATCCGGCGGGCGGCTGCTGGCCGAGCGGCAGCCCGCAGGCGTTCAGCCGCAGCGTCCGCGACTCGCCGTCGGCCCCGGTGACCAGGGCGGAGAAGTCCACCGAGCGGTGCCCACCGGGCGTCGCCGGGGTGGGCTCGGCCAGCTCCTCCAGCGAGACCAGTTCGGTGCCGCGCGGCAGCACCTCGGCCACGGCCGAGGTGAGCGCGTCGGCGTCGAGCAGCCGGCGGATCCGCCACTGCGAGGCCGGGAGCACGGCGCTGGGATAGCGCCGCAGCAGCCGGGGCGGCTGGGCCTCGTCGGTGAGCGAGGGGTAGGCCGGGACGATCCGCTCCCGGGCGAAGCCGGCGTCGGTGAAGCGCGCGGCGACCGAGGCCAGCGAGGCGCCGGAGCGGGCCGGGGCGCCCAGCAGCAGCACCAGACCGCCGACCCGACGCACCGCCTCGGGCAGCCGGGGCTCCTCGGGCAGCAGCGGCCCGCCGGGTCGGGTGGTCCGGGCGACGACGTGCTGGTACTGCAGCCGCCCCAGGGCGGCGGCGGCCAGCGGCGCCATGTAGCCGCCGGAGGACCGCAGTCCGAGCACCAGCAGCGGCCGCTCCCGGTCCGGGTGGAGCTCGGCGAAGCGCTCGGCGAGCGCCACCACGTCCTCCGGCCGCAGGTCGAGGTCGCGGAAGCTGGACGGGTCGCGCAGCAGCGCCCCGGCGAGCAGCCGGGCGGTGTGCGGCGGGACGCCGGAGCGCAGGTCCTCGACCGCGGTGGCGACGCTGAGCAGCACCCCGGCGGCGTCCTCGGCGGTGTCGCCGAGGACGGCCTCGGCCAGCACATTGGCGAGGTCGCGCAGCAGCACGTGCCATTCGGCGAGGCCGAGCCGGCCGCGCAGCGCGGTGGCGCCGGTCTCGAACAGCCGCTGGGCCAGGCCGATCCCGCCCTTCGGCGGGACCAGCCGAAGCGGCGGCGGCGCCGGCAGCGCCGAGGCGCCCTGGAGCCGGTCGGCGACGATCTGCGCGGCCCCGGCGGCGTGCAGGAAGGCGTCCAGCGCCTGCCCGCTGTCGGCGGCGGCGACCAGGCGTTCGAGGACGATGTGGAGTTCGACGGCGGCGGGCCGGACGAAGCGGCTCCGCTGATCAGTTGCCATGCTGGCGCGCCTCCCAGGGCAGCGGTAGTCCGTGGACCAGACGGCGGCTGCGGAGGTAGCCCACCGGTCCGTAGAGCAGGCCCCGGCGCTGGAGCCGGGAGAGTCGGGCGGGCCAGGCGTGGCCGGGCGCCGCCTGTTCGGCGGCTGCCTGGTCGGCGGGGCCGGGCCGGGCGCCGGTGTTGTCCAGGGCGTAGCGGATGCCGCCGGGCAGTCGGCGCAGCAGTGCCGGGATCATGCCGGGCTCGCGGGCGACGGCCGCCGTCAGATAGGCGCCGAGGCCGGCCCCGTAGCCGTAGGCCTGGTTGTCCAGGTCCTCCGGGCGCTCCCGGTGGTGGTGCCAGACCAGGGCCTCCGGCTGGTAGACCAGGTGGTGCCCGTTGACCACGGTCCGGAAGAAGGCGAGCAGGTCGTCGCCGCCCTTGGCGGGGGTGCCGGTGCCGACGGCAGGGTCGAAGCCGCCGAGGTCGCGCAGCACCTCGGTACGGAAGGCCATGTTGGCGCCGGAGCCGAAGCGTCCGGCGGTGAAGGGGAACAGCGGCTCGTCGGCCGGCGGCCGGTCGAGCCGCCAGCCGCGCCGGTGGAAGCCCTTGGTGAAGCCGCCGTGGGCCTCCAGCATGACCTGGGTCCTGGTCCGGAGCTCGGCGGGCAGGATCAGCCCGGTGACGCAGCCGATCCGCGGGTCGCTGCGGCCGTCGGCGCCGGTGAAGCCGGCCGCGAGGGCGGTCAGCCAGCGGGGGTCGATCACCACGTCGTCGTCGGTGAAGGCGATGATCTCGCCCAGGGCCTCGGCGACGCCCCGGTTGTGGGCGGCGGCGAGGCCGCGGACGGGCTCGCGGACATAGCGGACCCGGTCGGCGTAGCGCTCCTTGATCAGCTCGGCGGTGACGTCGGTGACCGGGTCGTTGTCGACGACGACGACCTCGAGGCGCGGGTAGCGCAGCGCCTCCACCGACTCCAGGCAGCGGGCCAGCCGGTCGGGGCGCTCCCGGGTGGCGATCACGATGGTGGCGAGCGGGGCGTACGGCTCGGCCGGGGCGGCCTCCGGGGCGGCCTCCGGCTCCAACGCCGCGCCGAGTTCGCGCCGCGCGGTCGCGGCGAGCAGCCGGGCGGGCTCGTCCTCGGGCCCGACCAGGGCCTGGACCATGCCGACCGGACGGCCGCCGACCCGGACCAGGGCCAGGACGTGCCCCGGCGGGACCGGCCCCGGGCCGCCGACCCGGAGCAGTTCGGGGGCCCCGCTGCCGTCGCCGAGCTCCAACTCGGCCACGTCGATCGGGGCCTGATCGGGGTTCAACCGCAGCGGCGGCCCCGGAGCGGCCGTCGCCCCGGGCGACGGCCGCACGGTGGTCTGCTTCACCGGCCGGCCCCCGTGGGCCGCCCGTTGCGCTCGCGCAGCAGGGTGCGCAGCACCCGGTGCCCGTCGCGGAAGGTCCTCAGGTTGGACTGGCCGGTGCGGCGCGGGAGTTCCAAGGTGGGCACCTCGGCCACCCGGAGCCCGGCCAGCAGCGCCCGGACGGTGATCTCGGTCTCGATCTCGAAGCCGGAGGACTGGAGGTCGAGCCGGTCCAGGACGTTGCGGTTGAAGGCGACGAAGCCGTAGCAGAGGTCGGTGAGCGAGCTCTGGTACATCACGTTCATCAGCGCCAGCAGCCCGCGGTTGCCCAGCCGGCGCAGCATGGTGATGTCCAGTGAGCCGCCGCCGCCGGTGAAGCGCGAGCCCTTGACCAGGTCGAAGCCGCTCTCCAGGAAGTGCAGGTAGCGCGGGATCTCCTGCGGCGACATGGAGCCGTCGGCGTCGATCATGACGATGTACTCGCCCTTGGCGGCGAGGAAGCCGGTGCGCAGCGCGCTGCCCTTGCCGGGCCCCTGCTGCGGCACGATGCGCAGCGAGGGCAGGGTGGCCCTGGCCATCTCCAGGGTGGCGTCGGTCGATTCGCCGTCGACCAGTATCACCTCGTCCACGCAGTCGGGGATGCGGTTCAGCACCCAGCCGATGTTCGCGGCCTCGTTGCGGGCCGGGACGATCAGGCTGACCGCCCCCCGGACCGGCGCGGGCACCCGCTCCGACCTGGCCGACTCACCGGAGACGGCCCTGGCGGCCGCCCCGTGCACGGCAGGGGCGACGGCCTCCACCACCGCTTCCCCCACTGCTTCCCCTTCGTCGATCGCCCAGCGCTCTGGCACGGTGGACGTGTTGGACATGGGTACATTCATGACGGCACCTCGGTTCCCCCCACGGCCGTAAGCCGCGACATTCGAACGCCCGTATGTTCGGTCCTACAAGTTCTCCGCCGACCGACTCCCCAGTACTCCGGTCCGCCGAGACCCCCCTCGCCTCTGCAGTCGCCAGCCCCCGTACGGGGAACCGCTCGGGCTTGCCCTGACACCCGCTCCGTTTCCCCAGCGGAGCCAGGCGATGATCATCTTCGGATTCCATGATCCGAATTCCATGATCCCTTCCCGGGAGTCGGCGCCCCCACCGTATGTCGACTCCCACCAGGGAAACGGTACCCGGGCCCAGGGGCCCGCGTAAGAGATTCCGCTCCCTTGGGGTCGAATTTCCCAACCCGGCCGAAATCCCCCACCCCAACCATGCCATTACTTCCCCTCTCGATCAGCTTCACAATCGGAGGCTGCTGCTCCGCTCGCTATCGCCGCCGGTCCGGGGTCGGCCCGGCCAGCACCCGCGCCAACAGCGGGGCGGTGAAGGCGGTTCCGGCCACGAAGCGGAGCAGCGGGCCGAAGGTCGGCGCCGAGGCCAGCCCGGTGAAGTAGAGGCCGGGGACACTGGAGCAGGACCACTCGTCGAGCACTGGCGAGCCGGTGCCCGGGACCCGGCGGATCGCCGTCCGCACCTCTGCGGCCAGCCAGTCCAGACGGGCGAGGTCGACCCGGTAGCCGGTCGCGGCGAGGACGTGGTCCACCGTCAGCACCCCGGTCCCGGAACCCACGGCGGCCGAGCGGGTGACCGCGGACGCCGCCGAACCCAGCGTCAGCCGGACCTCGTCGCCGAGCTTTTCGGCCCGCAGCACCGGACGCCCGGTGGCGATCGGCAGCTGCCCCTCCACCCGGTCCCGCAGCCACCAGCCGCCGGCCGGGCCGAGCACCCGGCGCACCAGCCGCAGCCGCGCCTGCACCGGAAGCCTGCGCACGGCCTGCGGCAGTTGACTGACCGCCAGGTGCGACCAGCCCGGACCGAGCGGGGAGTCCGGCTTGGCCGAGCGGTACAGCCCGGAGCGGCGCCCGACCGGGGGCGGGCTGCCCCAGAGCACCCGCGGCGCCCGGACCACCAGCCGGACCACGGCGCCCGCCTCGTGCAGCAGCGCCGCGCTCTCCAGCGCGGACTGCCCGGCTCCGACCACCGCCACCCGGCGTCCGGCGAAGGCGGCGAAATCGGTGTGCTGGGAGCTGTGCGACAGCGGCTCCGCCGGATCCGGTCCCTTCGGCGCCAACCCGCGCAGCGCCGACGGGACATGGGCGACCCCGGCCAGCCCGCTGGCGACCACCACCGCCCGCGCGTCGAAGGACTCGCCGTCCTCCAGGACGACCCGGAAGCCCTCCGGGACCCGGGAGACCCGGGCCACCGCCACCGGCTCGACCTGCGGCGCCTGCCGCCGCTGGAACCACTCGCCGTAGCGGACGAAGTCCGCCACCGGGATCGGGTGCAGCTCGTCCAACGGGGCCCGGCCCTCCGCCCGGTAGAAGTCGGCCAGGGTGCTGCCGGGCCCCGGTGCCGAGATGCTGGAGGCGCCGGGCGTCGACTTCAGGTACATGCCGGTCGGCATCCTGGTCCGCCAACTGTCCATCACCCCGCCGAAGATCCGGACCGGAGCGGTGCCGCAGGCCAGGTGCGCGGCCACGGACAGGCCGTACGGTCCCGCCCCCACGATCACGACAGGTGCACTACCGTTCATCGTTCAGCCCCCCGGCTTGATGACGTTCCGTCTCGCCCTGGTTGGTCCGTGACCCATGCTGCTACGGAACGGCTCCCTTGTCAGGGGTTCGAACGGGACTTGGCGAAAGCGCATCGGTGCAGGCAGCGCCCCGGGCATCATGGACGCACCGATCGGGGAGCGGGACCAAGCAGGGGGGCTGCCTTGGACAACGGACGGGACAGAGGACTCGACATCGGACTCGACAGGCGTACGCCGGTGCTCGTCGTCAAGATCGGCCACTACCCGCTGCACCACGGCGGGGTGGGGGCGATCCGCAGCCTGGGCCGGGCCGGCGTCCCGGTCTATGCGATCACCGAGGACCGGGCCACCCCGGCCGCGCTCTCGCGCTACCTCCGCGGCCGCTTCGTCTGGCCCACCGGCGGGACCGAGCCGGCCGAGCAGCTGCTGGCCGGGCTGGCCCGGATCGCCCGGCAGGTGGTGGCCCGCGAGGGCCGCCGCTGCATCGCCCTGCCCACGGACGACGAGGCCGCCGTGCTGCTCGCCGAGAACGCCGCCGAGCTGGCGCCGTACCTGATCATCCCGGCCGTTCCGGCCGAGCTGCCCCGGGCGCTGGCCGGCAAGCAGTCGCTGCACCGGCTCTGCCTGGAGCACGGGGTGGCCACCCCGCGGTCGGTGCTGCCGCGCACCCCGGCGGAGCTCGCGGCCGCCGCCGAGGAGCTGGTCTTCCCGATCGTCGCCAAGAACGCCGACCCCTACGCCCGGCTGAGCGATCCCGCGGTCGGCTCGACCACCCTGCTGCCCGACCGGGCCGCGCTGAGCCGACTGGCCGCGGAGTGGCCCGCCACCATGCCCCGGGTGCTGCTGCAGGAGTACCTGCCGATGGAGCACGCCGAGGACTGGATCGCCCATCTCTACTGCGCCGGCGGCGGGTCCGCCGAGGGCGCGGTCAACGAGGACGTGGTGTTCACCGGCGTCAAGGTCCGCTCCTGGCCGCCGCGCGGCGGCGTCACCGCCCACGCCTACACCACCGCCAACCCGGCGCTCGCCGAGGAGAGCGCCCGCTTCTGCCGGGCCATCGGCTTCCACGGCATCTGCGACCTGGACTGGCGCTACGACCGCCGGGACGGCCGCTACAAGCTGCTGGACTTCAACCCCCGGGTGGGGGCGCAGTTCCGGCTGTTCGAGACCGGCCCCGGGATCGACCTGGTCCGCGCGCTGCACCTGGACCTCACCGGCCGGGCCGTACCCAAGGGCGACCAGTTGGAGGGCCGCAGCTTCACCGTCGAGATCCTGGACGCCCCGGCCCGGGTCGCCTTCGGCCGGGGCCACCGCTCCGCGCAACTGCCCGGGGGCGCCTCGGCCCCGCCGGTGCGTCCGCGCGGCCGGCTGCGCGAGCTGGCCTGGGCGGCGGCCGACGACCCGCTGCCGGCGGTGTCGGCCGCGCTGCGCTCGGCCGGCCCGGCCTCGCACCGGCTCGGCTCCGCGCTGCGCTCGCTGCTGCCGCCCGCGCGCGGCTAGCCCAACCGCGCGAAGGCGGGCAGGCAGGCGGGCGGCGCCGGGCGGCTGACGTGGGAGAGGACACACAGGGCGCGGTTGACTCCCCGATGCGGGGCGTGGTGGGATTCCGGGGCCTGATACGGCGGCAATGATGAGGAAGTCCGGTGCGAATCCGGCGCGGTCCCGCCACTGTCACCGGGCGGCCGCTCCACCGGGCGGACCGTCCGCGAGCCAGGAACTCTGGCCGCCGTCACCACGATCCGGGGCGCGGACCCCGAGTGAGGACTGCCACCATGCGCCCAGTCGCGTCCGTGCCCGCCCCTGCCGCTCGACTGGTCGGCATCGGCATGGGGCCGGGTGATCCGGAGCTGGTAACCGTCAAGGCCGTCCGCCTGCTCACCGAGGCCGACGTGGTCGTGGTCCCGGTGATGGACAGCGGCGAGACCGGCCGGGCCGAGGCCACCGTGCTGCACCACGCCGCCGCCGCCAAGGTCGAACGGATCGTCTTCGCCCTGAACGAGCGTCAGGACCGGGCCCGCCGCGAGGCCGCCTGGGACGCCGCCGGGGCCCGGGTCGCGGAACTGCTGCGGACCCACGGGCTGGTGGCCTTCGCCACCATCGGCGACCCCAACGTCTACTCCACCTTCACCTATCTGGCGCAGACCCTGACCGCGCTGATCCCCGGCCTGGCCGTGGAGACCGTGCCCGGCATCACCGCCATGCAGGACCTGGCCGCACGCAGCGGCACCGTCCTGGCCGAGGGCACCGAGCCGCTGACCCTGGTCCCGGTCACCGCAGGATCGGCCGTGCTCCGGGACGCCCTGGCCGGTCCCGGCACCGTCGTCGCCTACAAGTTCGGTCGGCTGGCGGCCGAGGTGGCGGCGGCCCTGGCGGACACCGGCCGCGACCGGGACGCCGTCTGGGGGGCCTCGCTCGGCCTGCCCGACGAGCAGATCCGACCGGCGGGGCACCCGCTCGACGGTCCGCTCCCCTACCTGTCCACGCTGATCGCACCGGCGACCCGTACCACCCGTGGAGGCAAGCTGTGAGCAGCGCGACCCCTGAGACCGTCCCGACGGCCGACGCGGCGCCGACCGGCCGGATCACCTTCGTGGGCGCCGGTCCCGGCGCCGCCGACCTGCTGACCTTCCGCGCCGCCCGCGCCATCGCCGAGGCCGACACCGTCATCTGGGCCGCCAGCCTGGTCCAGGAGGAGGTGCTGGAGCACGCCCGGCCGGACGCCGAGATCCTCGACTCCTCGCTGATCCCGATGGAGGACGTGCTCGCGGTCTACGCCCGCGCCGCCGCCGAGGGCCGGAAGGTGGCCCGGATCCACTCCGGCGACCCCTCGCTCTGGGGCGCGGTGCAGGAGCAGCTGGACCGCTGCCGCGAGCTCGGGCTGGAGACCGAGATCGTCCCCGGCGTCTCCTCCTTCGCGGCCGTGGCCGCCATCGCCCAGCGCGAGTTGACCATTCCCGAGGTGGCCCAGAGCGTCATCCTGACCCGGCTCGGCGGCGGCAAGACGCCGATGCCGCCCGGCGAGGAGGTCCGCGACTTCGCCCGGCACGGCACCACCATGGCGATCTTCCTCTCGGCGGCGCGGGCCAAGCAGCTGGTGGAGGAGCTGACCGAGGGCGGCTACCCGCCGGAGACCCCGGTGGTCATCGCCTACCAGGCGACCTGGGCCGACGAGTTGGTGCTGACCGGCACTCTGGCGACGCTGGAGGCGCAGGTGAAGGAGCACAAGCTGTGGAAGCACACGCTGTTCCTGGTCGGCCCCGCGCTGGCGGCCACCGGCACCCGCTCGCACCTCTACCACCCCGGCCACTTCCACGGCTTCCGGCGCGCGGATCCGGAGGCGCGGCGCGCCCTGCGGGCCGCCAAGCCATGACCGGCTCCGCGCCGCACCCGGTGCGCGGCGTCCCACAGCGGTGGATCACCGTCCTGGGCTCGGGACCGCTCCCCGGACGCGCGGAACTGGTCGCCGGCGCCGACCTGGTGCTCGGCGGACGCCGGAACCTGGACGCGGCCGGCGTGCCCGCCGACCGCGCGCTGGTCCTCGGCCCGCTCGCGCCCGCGCTGGACGCCGTCGCCGAGCTCGCGCCCTCCGACGAGACGCCATCCGACGAAGAAGCGGCAGTCGAGGCGTCAACGACCGCCCGGGTGCTGGTGCTGGCCTCCGGCGACCCCGGTTTCTTCGGCATCGTCCGCGCCCTGGCCGAGCGCTTCGGCCCGGACGCGCTCGACGTCAGGCCCGGTACCAGCAGCATCGCCGAGGCCTTCGCCCGGATCGGCCTGCCCTGGGACGACGCCGTCGTGGTCAGCGCCCACGGCCGCGACCCGCGCACCGCCTTCAACGTCTGCCGCTCACAGCCCAAGACCGCCGTGCTCACCGCGCCCGGCGCCGGACCGGCCGAGATCGGCGCGGCGCTGCTCGCCCTGCCCGGGATCGAGCGCCGACTGGTGGTGGCCACCGACCTGGGCACCGCGACCGAGCGGGTCGAGGAGCTGACGCCACGCCAGGCGGCGGAGCGGGACTGGCCCGGCGTCCAGGTGGTGCTCTGCCTCGCCGTCCCCGGCGACGGGGTCGGCCCGATGCGCGCGCTGGCCGGGCCGCCCGCAGGCCCGGACGGCTGGGCGCTGCCCGAGGACGCGTTCGAGCACCGGGACTCGCTGGTCACCAAGGCCGAGGTGCGGGCACTGGCACTGGCCCGGCTCGGGCCCCGGCCGGGCACGCTGGTCTGGGACGTCGGCGCGGGCAGCGGCTCGGTCGCGGTCGAGTGCGCCCGGCTGGGCGCAGCGGTGGTGGCGGTGGAGCGCACCGAGGACGGAGTGCGCCGGATCCGCGCCAATGCCCGGGCGCACACGGTGGACATCGGAGTGGTGCACGGCAGCGCGCCCGGGGCGTTCGACGGCCTGCCCGCGCCGGACGCGGTCTTCATCGGCGGCGGCGGTGCCGACCTGCCGGCCATCGTCACCGCCTGCGCCGAGCGGGCGCTGCGCACGGTGGTGGTCACCCTGGCCGCGCTGGACCGCGTCCCCGACGTCCGGGCCGCGCTGCTCGCGGCCGGGTTCACCGCCGAGGGCGTCCAGCTCCAGGCCGCCCGGCTGGCCCCGCTGCCGGGCGGGGTGAACCGGCTGGCCGCCATCAACCCGGTCTTCGTGCTCTGGGGCACCAGGACCGCCCCCGGGACCCTGTCTGTCGACTCATCAGCAACCACCGCACCATCGGGAGACTCATAGTGATTGGCCTGATCGCGGCCACCGCCGCCGGCCGTCGGTCCGCCGCCCGGCTCGCCGCCGCCGACCCGGAGTTCACCCTCTACGCGGAGCCGACCGTGGCCGCCTCCGTGCGCCGGGCCTGGACCGAGTGCGAGCAGCTGGTCTGCTTCCTGGCGACCGGCGCGACCGTACGGCTGATCGCCCCGCTGCTCGCGGACAAGCACACCGATCCCGGCGTGGTCTGCGTCGACGAGTCCTCGCGCTTCGCGGTGGCCCTGGTCGGCGGTCACGAGGGCGGCGCCAACGCGCTGGCCGCCCGGGTCGCCGAGGCGCTGGAGGCGCAGCCGGTGGTGACCACGGCGACCGACGCGGCCGGCGTCCCCGGGCTGGACACCCTCGGCCTGCCGGTCACCGGCGACCTGGCGGCACTGAGCCGGGCGCTGCTCGACGGCGAGCCGGTCCGGCTGGTCGCCGACGCCACCCACCCGCTGCCGGCCCTGCCGCCCAACGTCAGCCCCGACGCGGCGGCGGACGCCCCGACCCTCTACCTCAGTGACCGGCTGGCACCGGGGTCGGCCTTCCCCACCGTGCAACTGCACCCGCGCAGCCTGGTCGTCGGCGTCGGCGCCAGCCGGGACGTCCCCGCCGAGGAGGTGCTCGGCCTGGTCCGCTCCGCCCTGGCCGAGGCCGGGCTCAGCCCGCTCGCGGTGGCCTGCCTGGCCAGCGTGGACGCCAAGGCCGAGGAGCCCGGCCTGGTCGAGGCCGCCCGGACGCTCGGCGTGGAGCTGCTGACCCACCCGGCCGAGGTGCTGGCCGCCGTCGCCGTGCCCAACCCCTCGGCCGCGCCGCTGGCCGCCGTCGGCACGCCCAGCGTGGCCGAGGCGGCGGCGCTGCTGGAGTCCGGTGGCGAACTGGTGGTCGCCAAGCGGAAGTCCGAGCCCGAGGGCCGGGCCGCGATGTGCACCGTCGCCGTCGCCCGCCGCCCGGCGCGCGGCCGGCTGGCCGTGGTCGGCCTCGGCCCCGGCGCCCGCGACCTGCTCACCCCGCGCGCCCGGCAGGAGCTGCGTCGGGCCTCGGTGATCGTCGGCCTGGACCAGTACGTCGACCAGATCCGCGACCTGCTGCGCCCCGGCACCCGGATCGAGGAGACCGGCCTGGGCGCGGAGGAGGAGCGTGCCCGCAGCGCCGTCCGGCTGGCCGAGGAGGGCCACGCGGTGGCGCTGATCGGCAGCGGCGACGCCGGCGTCTACGCCATGGCCTCCCCCGCGCTGGCCGAGGCCGGGGCCGACATCGACGTCGTCGGCGTCCCCGGGGTGACCGCCGCGCTGGCCGCGTCCTCGCTGCTGGGCGCGCCGATGGGGCACGACCATGTCTCGATCAGCCTGTCCGACCTGCACACCCCCTGGGAGGTGATCGAGCGCCGGGTCCGCGCCGCCGCCGAGGCCGACCTGGTGGTCACCTTCTACAACCCGCGCAGCCGGGGCCGGGACTGGCAGCTGCCGAAGGCGCTGTCGCTGCTGGCGGAGCACCGGGACGCGGCCACCACCCCGGTCGGCGTGGCCCACGCCATCTCCCGCGCGGACGAGTGGCACACCGTCACCACCCTGGCCGAGATCGACGTCACCACGGTCGACATGACCACCGTGGTGGTCGTCGGCAACACCGCCTCGCGCACCGTCGCCGGACGCATGGTCACCCCGCGCGGCTACCGCTGGCAGGGCTGACCCGTGCATCTCCGCAACTACCCGGAAGGACTGCCCGGATGACTCCACGCCAGGTCCACCCCATCGAACGCGAGTCCTACCGTCGGCTGCGGGCCCGCGCCGACACCAGCCACCTGCCGCCGCTGACCCGCGCGGTGGCCGAGCGGATCGTCCACTCCAGCGCCGACCTCGGCTACCTGGAGGAGCTGGTGATCGCCGAGGAGTCGGTGCTCCGGGCCGCCGCCGATGCCCTGGCCGCCGGGGCGCCGCTGGTCGCGGACGTGGAGATGGTGGCCGCCGGGATCACCGCCCGCCGGGCGCTGTGCCGGGTGCGCGAGGCCAAGGGCGACCCGGCGACCGGGCTGACCCGCTCGGCCGCCGCCGTCCGGATGGCACTGGCCGAGGTCGGCCCCGGCGCGGTCTGGGTGATCGGCTGCGCGCCGACCGCGCTGGAGGAACTGCTGCGGCTGGACGCGCGTCCGGCGCTGGTCATCGGCCTGCCGGTGGGCTTCGTCGGCGCGGCCGAGTCCAAGGCGGCGCTGCGCGCCTCCGGGCTGCCCGCCGTCAGCAACATCTCCGAGAAGGGCGGTTCGGCGGTGGCCGCCGCCGCCGCGAACGCCCTGCTCTACCCCGATCTGTACGACCTGACCGACCCGACCGACCCGACCGATCCCGAGGAGCCCTCCGCATGAACCCCCCCGCACTGCTGCTGGTCGGCCACGGCACCCGGGACGAGGAGGGCGCGGAGGCGTTCCGTTCCTTCGTCGCCGGACTGCGAGACCGGCTGCCGGACACCCCCGTCGGCGGCGGCTTCATCGAGCTCTCCCCGCCGCCGCTGGCCGACGCCGTCGCCGAGCTGGTCGCGGGCGGAGCGACCCGCTTCGCCGCGGTGCCGCTGGTGCTGGTGTCGGCCGGGCACGCCAAGGGCGACATCCCGGCCGCGCTGGTGCGCGAGCGCGAGCGCCACCCCGGCACCTCCTTCGGCTACGGCCGCCCGCTCGGCCCGCACCCGGCCCTGCTGACCGTGCTGGAGCGGCGGTTGGACGAGGTGCTGCCGCGCGAGCTGCGCGCCGAGACCACCGTGCTGCTGGTCGGCCGGGGCTCGACCGACCCGGACGCCAACGCCGAGGTGGCCAAGGTCGCCCGACTGCTGTGGGAGGGCCGGGGACTGGCCGGGGTCGAGACCGCCTTCGTCTCGCTGGCCGCGCCCGACGTCCCCTCCGGCCTGGAGCGCTGCCGCCTGCTGGGCGCGAAGCGGATCGTGGTGCTGCCGTACTTCCTGTTCACCGGCATCCTGCCGACCCGGGTCGAGCAGCAGGCGGCCGACTGGGCGGCGGCCCACCCCGGCGTCGAGTTCCGGCAGGCAGCGGTGATGGGCGCCACCGAGGAACTGGCCGAGCTCGTGCTGGAGCGCTACCGCGAGGCCCTGGCCGGGGACCTGCGGATGAACTGCGACACCTGCGTCTACCGGATAGCCATGCCCGGCTTCGAGGACCGGGTCGGCGCCGAGCAGCGCCCGCACCACCACCCCGACGACCCCGGCCACAGCCACTCGCACGGCAGCCACTCGCATGCCCACTGACGAAGCCGCCACCGGGACGGTCGAGCACGACCTCCGGCACCACGGCGACCGCGAGGTGGTCGGCGGCGGCCTGGTCGACCTCGCGGTGAACGTCCGCACCGGCACGCCCCCGCCGTGGCTCCGCTCACTGCTCGCCGACAGCCTGGCGGGGCTGGCCGCCTACCCCGACGGCTGCGCCGCCCGCGCGGCCGTCGCCGCCCGGCACGGCCGCCCGGTCGCCGAGACGCTGCTCACCTCCGGTGCGGCGGAGGCCTTCGTACTGCTCGCCCGGACGCTGCGGCCACGCCGCGCGGTGGTGGTGCACCCGCAGTTCACCGAGCCGGAGGCGGCGCTGCGGGACGCCGGCCACCCGGTGGAGCGGCTGCTGCTGCGCCCGGAGCACGGCTTCCGGCTCGACCCGGCGCAGGTCCCGGCCGACGCCGACCTGGTGGTAGTCGGCAACCCGACCAACCCGACCTCGGTACTGCACCCGGCCGCCGACCTGGCGGCGCTGGCCCGTCCGGGCCGGACGCTGGTGGTGGACGAGGCCTTCGCCGACACCGTCCCCGGCGAGCCGGAGAGCCTGGCCGGTCGCAGCGGCCTGCCCGGCCTGGTGGTGCTGCGCAGCCTGACCAAGACCTGGGGCCTGGCCGGCCTCCGCATCGGCTACGTCCTGGCCGCCGCCGACACGATCGCGGCGCTCTCCGCCGCCCAGCCGCTCTGGCCGGTCTCCGCCCCGGCCCTGGTCGCGGCCGAGGCGTGCAGCACCCCGGCCGCCCTGGCCGAGGCCGGGGCGGCGGCCGAACAACTGGCCGCCGACCGGGAGTTCCTGCTGCGCGGACTGGCCGGGCTCCCCGGCGTCGAGGTCTTCGGCACCCCGGCCGCCTCCTTCGTCCTGCTCCGCGTCCCCGGCGCGGCGGCGCTCCGCGAGCGCCTGCGTGAGCAGGGCTTCGCCCTCCGCCGGGGCGACACCTTCCCCGGCCTCGGTCCCGACTGGCTCCGCATCGCCGTCCGCAGCCCGGCCACCACCGAACGGCTGCTGACCGCCTGGGCAGCGGATGCGATCTCCACCTGATTCAATCTCCACCTGGTTCAGCGGACGGACGGGCGGAGATCGTCCCTCATCGCTGCCTGAAGGGCCGCGAGGCAGGCCCGGTAGGGCTGGACCAACTCCGCGTACTCGTCGGAATCCGGATGGCTGGGGTTCAGCGCCAGCGCATCGCGGATGACCCGCAACTCCCGGTCCAC
The DNA here is from genome assembly GCA_963743515.1 of uncultured Actinomycetota bacterium. Classification (GTDB taxonomy): domain Bacteria; phylum Actinomycetota; class Actinomycetes; order Streptomycetales; family Streptomycetaceae; genus Streptacidiphilus. Next base: position 165,474 of record CAVUQN010000007.1, on the reverse strand, counting down.
CGGCACCGCCAGTTCGAAGACGACGGCCGGGGCCGTGATCGCGAGCTCCCGCAGGACCGAGCGCGCGTCGGAATTCAGCGGGCTGTTGTGGTAGGCATCGTGCACGGCCTGTTCCCGGTCGGCTGCGGCAAGTCCCTGGCATGCGGCCCTGACCAGGCGACTGTGCGTCTGGGACAGCGCGGTCAGGGCGCGGGAGTACACCTCTCGCCTGACGTCTGCCCACCGCTGGTCGCTGTCGCGCCGCGACCGCACCAGGTCGGTCAGCAACGTCGTTCCGACGCCCAGGACGGCGCCCAGTCCCGCTGCAAGCAGCGTCCCCCAACTCATGCGGGCACGCTAGCCAGGCCGGGCCCCACCCGGCAGAGGGTTCATGTATATGAATCATGTCCAAGCTCTTGACTCACACCGGCTTCAGGCCGTGTGCTGTCCTCACCGCGCCGCACTGCTCCCGCGCGTACCCCTATGCATCAACCGACATGCCCTAAAAGCGAGTTGAGGATGGACGCCATGGACGTGAACAGCGGAACGGCACGAGTCGCGGTCAGTCCGGAGCTGCGCCGACGGCAGCTGCTCGGCGCGGGTGCGGCGGTCGCCGGTGCCACGGTGATCGGGCTGGGCAGCGGGGCGACCGTCGCCCGGGCGGCGAGCCCCGCGCCCGGGACGAGGGCGCAAGGGGCCGGCGGCAGCAGCGCCCCCGACGTCTTCGACCAGCTGCGCGACACCTGGGCGGCCATCCTCAGCGGCGGCTCCGCCGTGGACCCGGGCGACCCCGACTACGCCGCCTCGATCGCGTACCTGGACAGCCTGGTCGCCGCCGACGCCGCGCGGTACGACAACTCGGCCACGCCCGCCGGGATCTACACCGACCTGCCGTTCGTCCGGATCGAGTACATCAGCCTCAGCTACGGCCGGCTGCTCAACACCGCGCTGGCCTGGGCCACCCCCGGCTCGGCCAACTACCGCTCGGACGCCGTGCTGGCGAAGATCGTCTCCTCGTTGGAGACCATCAGCACCGAGTACTACAACGGCAGCAAGCCGCAGGTCGGCAACTGGTACCACTGGGAGATCGCTGCGCCGCAGGACCTGGTCAACATCTGTGCCGTGCTCGGCGACGCGCTGCCCGCCGCCGACCTGGCGACCTACCTCGCCACCGTCGCCGTCTTCTCCCCCGACCCGACGCTCCAGCAGGGCGACGTCACCACCACCGGCGCCAACCGCACCGACATGTCGCAGATCGTGATCCTGCGCGGCATCCTCGGCAAGGACCCCGCGCTGATCGCCTCCGGCCGGGGCGCCCTCTCCGGGGCCTTCCCCTACGTCACCGTCTCCGACGGCTACTACCGCGACGGCGGCTTCTTCCAGCACACCGTCGTCCCCTACAACGGCCACTACGCCTATGTGGTGCTCGGCGACATCAGCCAACTGCTGGTGCTGCTCACCGGCAGCCCCTGGCCGATCACCGACCCCGACCTCTCGGTGGTGCTGGACGCGGTGGACCTGACCTACGCCCCGTTCATGGAGAACGGCCTGGTCATGGACAGTGTGCGCGGGCGCTTCCTGTCCCGGGAGGACGAGCGCGACCACGACGCGGGCCACTTCATCACCGAGGCGATCTGCCGGATCACCCCCTTCGGCTCCCGGGACCAGCAGCAGCGCTGGAAGTCGCTGGTCAAGGGCTGGGTGGAGCGGGAGACCTTCGCCCCGATCACGGCCACCGCCACGCCCGGGCGGACCGCCCTGCTGAAGACAGTGCTGGACGACCACCGGGTCTGCGCCGCCGCGCCGCCGATCGGTCACCTCCAGCAGCCCTCGATCGAGCGCGCGGTGCACCGCCGTCCCGGCTGGACCTGGGCGATCGGCCTCTCCAGCAGCCGGGTGGCCCGGATGGAAGCGATCAACGGCGAGAACCAGAACGGCTGGCACGTCGGCGACGGCGCAACCTGGCTCTACAACGACGACAACGGCCAGTACACCGACAACTTCTGGCCCACCGTCGACGCCACCCGGCTGCCCGGGGTCACCGCCGACACGCTGCCGCTGGCCCCCGGCGCGGGCTCGGGCACCCTGCCGCCGACCACCTGGTCCGGCGGGGCGGAGCTGGACGGCACCTGGGGCGCGCTCGGCCTGGACCTGGTGCCCTTCGGCTCACCGCTGCGCGCCCGCAAGTCCTGGTTCTGCCTGGACGACAGCGTGGTGGCGCTCGGCGCCGGCATCACCGGCAGCAGCGGCTTCACCGTCGAGACCACGCTGGAGAACCGCAGCCTGCACCGCGACGGGACCAGTGCGCTGACCGTCAACGGGCAGCCGCAGCCCACCACTCCGGGCTGGAGCGCGGCCTTCGGCAGCGGCGGCGGCTGGGCCCACCTCGACGGCGTGGCCGGCTACCTCGTCCCCGCAGGCAGCGGCAGCGCGGCCGTACTGCGGGCGCTGCGCGAGCAGCGGACCGGCAGTTGGGCCGCGATCGACAACGGCCCCAGCACCGCCGGGACGACCGTCCCCTGCACCAACACCTTCGTCACCCTCTGGCTGGACCACGGGGTGAACCCCACCGGCGACAGCTACGTCTACCAGGTGCTGCCGGGCGCCACCGCGAAGGAGACCGCCCGCAGGGCCGCGCGGGCCGACGTCACCGTCCTGTCCAACACCACGGCCCTGCAGGCGATCCACAGCTCGGCGGCGGGTCTCACCGCCGCCAACTTCTTCACCGCCGGCGCTCTCCCCTCCGTGAGCACCAGCGGTGCGGCGTCCGTGCTGATCCGCACGGACGCGGCGGGCCGGCTCCGGGTCGCGGTGAGCGACCCGACCTGCACCCAGACCTCACTGACCGTCACCCTCACCGGGGCGAGCGGCTGTCGGCGCGGAGTCAGCGACGACCCGGGCGTGAGCATCACCCTGGGCGGAGCGGCCCCGGTGATCACCCTGGATCTGACCCAGGGCCTGCCGGGAACCGCCCGCACCGTGCAACTGTCCCGCTGAGCCGACCCCCCGGCCGCGGCAGGACAGCGCCGGATCCGGAAATGTCAGGAGGAGCGGCGGCGACGACGGACCACGAACACCGCCGCCGCGCCGCCGCCCAGCAGCACCAGGCCGGCCCCGCCGATGGTGGTGGCGTCACTGCCGCCGCCGGTCTCAGCCAGGCTGGTGGTGCTGCTCGCCGGCTCGGCCGCATCGGAGGAGTCCGAGGCCGGCACCGCGTCGGCGCCACTGGAGCTGGCCGAGGGCGTCGAGCCGGACCCGGACGGGCTGCTCGGCGACGATGCGGATATGGAAGGGGCCGAGGACGAGGACGAGGAGGGGCCGCCTGAGGGGGAGCCCGAACCCGACCCGCCACCATTGCCGCCCGACCCGCTGCCCGACCCGCTGCCGGACCGGTGGGGGTCGGGCGTGGTGCAGTCGGCGGCGGCCAGCTGCACCTCGCCGGTGACCGCCGCGACGTTGAGGTTCAGCGGATTGACCGAGACCTGCAGGTCGAGGGCGACGGCGGCGGCCGTGGTCGAGGTGGTGGTCCGCTTGGACAGCCACAGGCTGACCTGCCCCAGGCCGGGGACCTTGACCACGCTCGGGCCGGACGCGGTGACCGACACCGTCTCGCCCAGGATCTGCACGTCGCCGACGAATTGGACGTCCGCACTGGGCCGGCCGTTGGCCGGGCAGTCGGCCTCGGCGTGCACGGCGTCCAGCCCGAGCAACGAGGTGCCGAGCAGCCCCGGGAGACCGACGCTGGCGTTGGCCAGGTCGACAGTGGCCTTCGAGCCGTTGGCGTCGGCGGAGGCGACCGACTGGGCGACCCTGGCCCGCACCAGCGTGAGCGGGCCGCCGGTGCCACCGTTGTCCCCCTTCACCCCGGGGATGCCGGCGGTGAGCAGGGTCTCGTCCTTGGAGCCGGGGGCCTGAACGGAGTTGAGGCTGACGTCGACCGGGATGTCCACGGTGCCGTTCAGCAGGTCGACGTCCAGGTCGAGCGAGGCCACGGTGGCGGAGGCCGTGCCGACGGCGGGGCCGCCTCCGGCGTACGCGCTCGGCGCCGTGCCCAACAGGGCGAGCGCGGTGAGCGCTCCCAGGGCGGCGGCGGGACGGACGGATGCGTGCATAGAGGAAACCCCCACAGGAATAAGCAAGGCGCCCACCCCCATGGAACGCAGGGCGCCCGCAAGTGATCTCGGACTCGGCCTATCCTTGCGAACCGTGCGTCACTCTGGAAGCACACAGCGTCAGTTCACCCGAAAGAGTGACGAAACCTCGGTTTCCCCAAAAATCACTCCTGATCAGGTCAGTCACCCGTCAACCGGACGCCCTCCCGAGCCCAGCCTGGAGGAGGGTGAGGTTGCGGCGGACGGTTGGCAGGACCGACTCGGAAACGCCGGTAGGGCCGAAGGGAATCAGACCCTCGGCCCTACCGGGTGAACTGCTTGACTCGGTCTTCAGTGTGCGGGTTACAGGTGTCCGCTGCTGTCGGCGCCGGCGGAGACCGCGACCGTGGCGGTGTTGTTGTCGAGGGTGGTCCAGCCGGTGATCGGGGGTCCCGCTCGGCGCCACCGACACCCGCAACGGTACCGGCGGGCTCACCCCCGGAGAGACACCGTGCGGCGCCGGATGGCCGCGCTCATGGAGCGCCTGGGCGCCGGCGCTACGCCCGCGCCGGGGCTGCCGGGGAGGGCAGGGCGAAGGCCGGGACGGGCTCCGGGCGCGGGCCCGGTGGCTACGGCAGGCGCCAGTCCACGGGTTGGCTTCCCTGCCTCACCAGCAGGTCGTTGGCGCGGCTGAAGGGGCGGGAGCCGAAGAAGCCGCGGTCGGCGGACATCGGGCTCGGGTGGGCGGACTCGACGCTGGGCGCGGGGCCCAGCAGCGGGCGCAGTTTGCGGGCGTCACTGCCCCAGAGGATCGCCACCAGCGCCGGGCCGCGCTCCACCAGCGCCCGGATCGCCTGCTCGGTGACGGCCTCCCAGCCCTTGCCCCGGTGCGCGGCCGGCTTGCGCGGCGCGGTCGTCAGCGCCCGGTTGAGCAGCAGCACGCCGCGCTCGGTCCACGGCGTCAGGTCGCCGTTGGTCGGGGCCGGCAGGCCCAGGTCGCGCTGGTACTCCTGGAAGATGTTGACCAGGCTGCCGGGCAGCGGCCGTACCTCCGGCGCGACCGAGAACGAGAGCCCGACCGCGTGACCCGGTGTGGGGTACGGGTCCTGACCCACGATCAGCACCTTGACCTCGTCGAAGGGCTGCTGGAAGGCGCGCAGCACGTTCGCGCCCGACGGGAGGTAGGTGCGCCCCGCGGCGACCTCCGCGCGCAGGAAGTCGCCCATCGCGGCCACCTGCCCCGCCACGGGTTCCAGGGCCTTCGCCCAGCCGGGTTCGAGGATCTCGCTCAAGGGTCGCGCTGCCATGACGTCACTCTAATGCCACAGTGGCCATGCTTTTGAGTTCGGGACAAAACGCCCTAATCGCGGCAGGCTCTCCCCATGAGTGCATCCCCGCCCCTGTACGAGCGCCGTGGGCCCGGCGTGGCCGTCTGGGACTACGTCAGGCGCGCGCCGGGGACGTACCTCTGGCTGCTGGTACTGCTGTTCACCACCTACGTGATGCACCGGATCAACCCGGCCATGGCCGACTCCTTCCTCCGGAAGCGGTCGACCAACCTGCACCAGTTGGCGACCGACCCGGTGCGGGTGCTGTTCACCAGCACGCTGTGGCTGGACGGCAGCGGCTGGCTCGGCATGTTCGTGCTCTACAACCTCTTCCATGTGCCGACCGAGCGCTGGCTCGGCACCTTGCGCTGGTTCGCCGTCGTCGCCGTCGCCCATGTCGGGGCGACCTATCTCAGCGAGGGCGTGCTCTACTGGGCGATCCACCACGGCCGGGCGCCCGCCTCGGCCGTCAACACCCTGGACGTGGGTGTGAGTTACGCCCTGGCCGGGGTCCAGGCGGTGCTGGTCTACCGGATTGCCCCGCCCTGGCGCTACGTCTACCTGGTCGGAGTGCTGGCCTGGTACGGGCTGGCGCTGGTGCACAGCCGGGCCTTCACCGACGTGGGCCACCTCACCTCGGTGCTGCTCGGTCTCGCCTGCTATCCGCTGACCCGGGGCCGGGGCGGCGCGCCGTGGAACCCGATCGACTGGCTCCGCTCGCTGCGGGAGCGCCGGCGGGACCGGGCACGGGGGCGCGCCGCCCGTCAGGGTTAGCCGCCGCTCACCACCGCCCCGCGCAGCAGCACCGCGCTCGGCGCGGCCAGTACCCGGACGTCGGCGCGCGGGTCGGCCGGGTAGACCACCAGGTCGGCCGGGGCGCCCTCGGTCAGCCCCGGGCGGCCGAGCCAGTCCCGGGCCGCCCAGGTGGCCGCCGACAGCGCGGCCAGCGGCGGCAGCCCGGCCCGGACCAGCTCGCCCACCTCCGCCGCGACCAGGCCGTGCGGCAGCGAGCCGCCCGCGTCGGTGCCGACGAAGACCGGCACCCCCGCCTCGTGGGCCGCCGCGACGGTGGCGTAGCGACGCTGGTGCAGCGCCCGCATATGGGCGGCGTAGGCGGGGAACTTGGACTCGGCCGAGGCGGCGATCCCGGGGAAGGTGTCGATGTTGACCAGGGTCGGCACGATCGCCACCCCGTGCTCGACGAACAGCGGCAGGGTCTCCTCGGTCAGCCCGGTGGCGTGCTCGACGCAGTCGATGCCCGCGTCGACCAGGTCGGCCAGCGAGTCCTCACTGAAGCAGTGCGCGGTGACCCGCGCGCCCTCGGCGTGCGCCGCCGCCATCGCCTCGTCCAGCGCCCAGCGCGGCCAGCAGGGCGCCAGGTCGCCGGTGGAGCGGTCGATCCAGTCGCCGACCAGCTTCACCCAGCCGTCACCGCGCCGGGCCTCGGCCCGGACGTAGGCGGCGAGGTCGCCGGGCTCGATCTCGTGGGCGTAGTTGCGGATGTAGCGGCGGGTGCGGGCGATGTGGCGGCCGGCCCGGATGATCCGGGGCAGGTCCTCCCGCTCGTCGACCCAGTGGGTGTCGGTCGGCGTGCCGGCGTCGCGGAGCAGCAGCGCGCCCGCGTCGCGGTCGGCCAGCGCCTGCTTCTCGCTGGTGGCCTCGTCGACCGCGCCGTGGCCGTCCAGGCCGACATGGCAGTGGGCGTCGACCAGGCCGGGCAGCGCCCAGCCCTCGACGGTGGCCACCTGGCCGGCGGAGGCAGCGGTGGGTCGGTCGAAGGTGATCCGGCCGCCGACCACCCACAGCTCGTCCCTGACCTCCTCGGGCCCGACCAGTATCCGGCCCTTGACCCGCAACACCTCTCCGGCGGAGCTCACTTGGCCCCCTCGCGGGCGCGCAGCGCGCGGCGCAGGTCGTCGACCTGGTCCGCCAGGTGGCGGCGCAGCGCGGCGGTCAGGTCCTCGCGGCCGAGGCAGCTCTCGGCGGCGAGCAGCACCTCCTGGGTGGCGGCGTACGCCGGGAAGCCCTGCTGGCCGAGCCGCCGGGCCACCGCCGGACCGCGCCGCTCGGCGGCGGCCGGGACCTCGTCGAAGTAGCGCTGCGTCCACGGGGCCAGCAACTCGGCCTGCTCGGGCTGCCAGAAGCCCTGGGCGAGGGCCATCACCAGGTAGTTGGAGGCGTCGCCGTGGAAGAGCTGGTGCCAGGCGTCGGTCTTGGCGGACTCCTCCGGCAGCGAGGCCCGGCAACGGGCGGCGCCCTCGGCGCCGGTGGAGCTGGGGTCGCGGACCAGTTCCTCGGCGATCTCCGGCTCCCCGGCCGCGCCGAGCACGCACAGCCGCTGCAGCAGTTTCCAGCGCAGGTCCGGGTCGAGCACCGGCCCGCCGGGGACGGTGTCCTCCTCGCGCCACTGCTGCAGTTCGGCGACGTCGACCGGCCGGAGCGCGGCGCTGATCAGGGCGCGCACCGCGAGCAGCCGCAACCCGCTGCCGTCCTCGGTGCCCTCGGTGCGGCGCAGCAGCGTCCGGCAGACGCCGCCGATCAGCGCCAGCGCCTCGGGGCGGAGTTCGGGCGCCAGGTAGCGGTCGGCGACGCCGTTGCGGGCGAACTCGAGCACTGCCTCGACCAGGTGCGGGGACTCCTCGCCGGGCAGGTGGGCGGCGACCAGCCGCAGGTACTCGGACGGGTCGAGCTCGCCGTCGCGGACCTGGTCCCGGACGGCCTCCCAGGCCACGGCCCGGGCCAGCTCCTCCGGGATCTCGCCGAGGCAGTCCCTGACGGTCTGCCAGGAGCGCTCGTCGAAGCGGATCTTGACGAAGCCGAGGTCGGTGTCGTTGAGCAGCAGCAGGTCGGGTTCGTCGGCGCCGGGCTCGGCCCAGGCGTTGTCCGGCACGCCGGGCAGGTCGAGGTCGAGCCGGGTGACGGAGCTGAGCGTTCCCCCGGCGCGGCCGCCGGCGGCGCGGCGGCCGTAGCAGCCGGCGGTGATCCGGTGCGGGCGCAGCACGCCGTCGGCCGAGGTGTGCACGATCCGGTCGCCCTCGACCCGCAGGGTGTCCACGCCGGTGGTGCGCAGCCAGCGCTCGCCCCAGGCCCGGACGTCCTGGCCGCTGGCCTCGGCCAGGGCGCCGAGCAGGTCGTCCAGCTCGGCGTTGCCGAAGGCGTGGGCGGCGAAGTAGGCGTTCAGGCCGGCCAGGAAGGCCTCCTCGCCGAGCCGGGCGACCAGTTGGCGCAGCACCGAGGCGCCCTTGACGTAGGAGATGCCGTCGAAGTTCTGCAGCGCCTGGGCGGTGTCGGCGACCTCGGCCGGGGCGACCGGGTGGGTCGAGGGCCGCTGGTCGGCGTCGTAGCCCCAGCCCTTGCGGACGTTGAAGGCGGCCCAGGCGCTGCCGAAGCGGGTGGCCCGGTCGACGGTGTCGGTGCCGAGGTACTCGGCGAAGGACTCGTTCAGCCAGAGGTCGTCCCACCAGCGCATGGTGACCAGGTCGCCGAACCACATGTGGGCCATCTCGTGGGCGATCACCATGGCCCGCAGCTGGCGCTCGGAGTCGGTGACGGCGGAGCGGAAGACGAACCACTCGCGGAAGGTCACACAGCCGGGGTTCTCCATCGCCCCGGCGTTGAACTCCGGGACGAAGGACTGGTCGTAGGAGTCGAAGGGGTAGCGGATGCCGAAGTTGCGGTGGTAGTGGTCCAGGCTCTGCCGGGTGAGCTCCAGGATCTCGGCAGCGTCGGCGTCCAGGTGGGGGGCGAGTGAGCGGCGGCAGTGCAGCCCCAGCGGGATGCCGTCGTGCTCGCTGCGGACCGAGTGCAGCGGACCGGCGACGACCGCGACCAGGTAGCTGCTGATCGGCTGGGTCGGCGCGAACTCCCAGCGCCCCTCGACCGACTCCGACTGGCGGCCGGTGCTGTTGCCGACCACGGTCCAGCCCTCGGGCGCGGTGACCGCCACCTCGTAGGTCGACTTGAGGTCGGGCTGGTCGAAGGCGGCGAAGACGCGCGGGCCGTCGTCCAGGAAGCACTGGGTGTAGACGTAGACCTCGCCGTCGGCGGGGTCGGTGAAGTGGTGCATGCCCTCGCCGGTGTGCGAGTACGCCATCAGCGCCTCGACCAGCAGCTCGTTCTCGGCCTCCAGGCCGTCCAGCGGGAACCGGCCGTCCTCCAGCGCGGCCGGGTCCAGCGCGCGGCCGTTGAGCCGGATTGCCAGCAGCTCGGCCGGCTTGACGTCGACGAAGGTCGCCGCGCCGGGCTCGGCGCAGCCGAAACGGATCACGGTGGTGGACCCGAAGACCTCGGGCCCCCGGGTGAGGTCGAGGTCCACGGTGCTGCTGCGGACGTCGAGGAGGAGGCGGCGGGCGACGGCTTCGGCGCGAGTCAGTGCGGGCATGCAGATCATGCTGCCTCATCCCCGCGCCCAGCACGAGCACCGGTACCGGACCTCCGCACCGGCAGGGCTGCGCAAGGGAGGCTTCGCTCAGCGCTCCGGCCGGTTGTCCACCCGCCGGGGCACGCCCGGCTCGTTCTCGTCGCGCAGTTCGGCCGGCAGCAGCTCCGCGGGGACGTTCTGGTAGACGACCGGGCGCAGCCAGCGCTCGACGGCGGTGCCGCCGACGGAGGTGCTGGTGCTGGTGGTCGCCGGGTAGGGGCCGCCGTGGTGCATGGCGGGGGCGACGGCGACGCCGGTGGGCCAGCCGCCGTGCAGCACCCGGCCGGCCAGGCCGGTGAGCAGCGCGAGCAGTTCGGGCGCGTGCGGGTCGCCGGGCTGGGCGTGGAGGGTCGCGGTGAGGTTGCCGCCGAGCCGGCCGAGGGCGGCCTCGACCTCGCCGAGGCCGTCGTAGCGGGCGACGACGGTGAGCGGGCCGAAGCACTCCTCCAGCAGCGCCTGGTAGGCGTCCGCGGCGAGCAGCGCGGCCGGGAGGCTGAGGTACCCGGCCCGCACCGCCTGCCCCTCGTTCGCCGCGGGCTCAGCGGCGACCGGGGCGGTGACGCCGGGCAGCGCGGCCCGGGCGGCGAAGCCGGCCAGGAAGCCGGCCCGCATCCGCGCGTCCAGCAGCGCCCCGGCGGCCGCCTGCTCGGCCCCCGCCGTCAGCGCCTGCTCCAGCCGGTCCCCGGCCGCCCCGGCCGGGGCGAACACCAGTCCGGGCTTGGTGCAGAACTGGCCCATGCCCAGGGTGAACGAGCCGGCCAGCCCGGCGCCGAGCTCCTCGGCCTGTTCGGCGGCGGCCTGCTCGGTGACGACGACCGGGTTGAGGCTGCCGAGCTCGCCGTGGAACGGGATCGGGACCGGGCGCGCCGCCGCGAGGTCGAACAGCGCCCGGCCGCCGGGGATCGAGCCGGTGAAGCCGGCCGCACTGATCAGCGGGTGCCGGACCAGCTCCACCCCGGCCTGCCGTCCGTGCAGCAGCACCAGCACGTCGGCGGGGAGGCCGACGCTCTCGGCGGCGTCGCGGATCGCGGCTGCGGTCAGCTCGGAGGTGGCCGGGTGGTCCGGGTGGGCCTTGGCCGCCACCGGGCAGCCGGCCGCCAGCGCGCTGGCGGTGTCGCCGCCGGGGACGCTGAAGGCGAAGGGGAAGTTGCTGGCCGCGAAGACCGCGACCACGCCCAGCGGGACCTTCCAGCGGCGCAGGTCGGGCCGGGGCGCGGGCCGGGCCCCCGGGTCGGCGTGGTCGATCACCACGTCCAGGAAGGCGCCCTCGTCGACCGCGTCCGCGAAGGCCCGCAACTGGTAGGTGGTGCGCGCGAGTTCGCCGGTCAGCCGGACCGTGCCGAGCGCGGTCTCCAGGTCGGCGGCGGCGATCAGCGCCTCGCTCCGCTGCTCCAGCAGCTCGGCCGCGGCCCGCAGCAGTGCGGCCCGCGCCGGGCGGTCCGCGAGCGCAGGCAGCGCCGTGCGGGCGGCCCGGACGGCGCGGTCGACGTCCTCGGCCGTGGACTCGACGGTGACCTGCGTGGACTCGGCCCCGGTCCGGGCGTCGACGCTCCACACTGGGAGGGTGTTCATGGTGGCGGCCTCCGCGCGCGAACATTCCACATAGTGAACGCTGTCCAGTACCCTGAACGCCCTGACGATACGTCCCTCTCAGAAAAGGGGTCAACCCTCAATGGCCCAGAGCCTCCCCGCGGACGCCGGTACCGGCGGCGCACAGGTCAAGTCCGCCGTGCGAACGGTCGAACTGCTGGAGTACTTCGCCGGCCGCCCCGGCATGCACAGCCTGGCCGAGGTGCAGGAGGCCGTCGGCTACCCCAAGAGCAGCCTCTACATGCTGCTCCGCACCCTGGTCGAGCTCGGCTGGGTGGAGACCGAGTCCACCGGCACCCGCTACGGCATCGGCGTCCGCGCGCTGCTGGTCGGCACCTCCTACATCGACGGCGACGCGGTGGTGGCCGCCGCCAAGTCCGCGCTGGACCGGCTCGCCGACGACACCACCGAGACCATCCACCTCGCCCGGCTCGACGGCGCCGACGTCATCTACCTGGCCACCCGCCAGTCCCAGCACTACCTCCGGCCGTTCACCAGGGTCGGCCGCCGGCTGCCCGCCCACTCCACCTCGCTCGGCAAGGCGCTGCTCGCCACCCACACCGACGAGGAGGTCCGCCGGCTGCTCCCGCAGCGGCTCGAACCGCTGACCGAGCACACCATCACCGACCTGGACGCGCTGATCGAGGACCTGCACCGGATCCGCGAGCGCGGCTACTCGATCGACGCCGAGGAGAACACGGTCGGGCTGCGCTGCTTCGGCATCGCCGTCCCCTACCGCACCCCGGCCCGGGACGCGGTCAGCTGCTCGGTCCCGGTCGCCCGGCTCACCCCGGGACGCGAGCAGATGATCCGCGACGCCCTCTTCGCCGCCCGCGACCGGCTCGCCCTGGCCACCCGGCACCTGTAGCCGCCGGGCCGGTGGCACTCACCCCGCCAGCGCCGCGCGCAGCACGGCCAGGTCCGGATCCGAGGCCAGTCCGGCGTGGTAGAGCCGGAGTTCGTCCGCTCCGGCGGGCGGCTCGGCGACCCGGCGCGGGTCGCCGCCCATCCCGGAGACAACGGCGAGGTTGGCGACCAGCGTGCCGCCGGGAGCGGCGGCGCGGGCCGCGTCCAGGGCCGCCGAACCCGCCGCGCACGGGAGCACCAGCCCGTCCGCACCGCCACCCGTGTCGGCGTCGGCCAACAGCCACTCCGACTCGACTCCGACGTTGGCGCCGGTGCGGTGCAGCGCCGGGTCGGCGTGCAGCAGGACCCGGAAACCGGGCCCGGCGGCGGCGCGGACGGCGCCGATGCACGCCCGCTGCAGCTCCCGGGCGCGGGCCGCGCGCAACTCCAGGGTGAGCAGGGCGAGGTCGGGGCCGAGCAGCCGCTCGACCGCCGCCCACTCCTCGGCCGCGTCGCCGGACCCGGGGCCCGATGTGGGGCCCGGCGTGGAGATCGGACCCTCGCCGCGCCAGACCGGAGCCAGCGCGGCCCGGACCGCGGCGTCCAGGTCGGGGACGCCGGCCTCGGTATGGGCGGTCGAGCAGACGTCGCAGAAGCAGAGCGACATCAGGTACTGCGCGGCGGCGCCCAGCGGGACCCCGCCGATCTTGTCGTGGCCGTGCAGGTGCGCCAGCCCGTACCAGCCGCAGGACTCCAGCTCGGTGCCGCTCGCCCCCGGCCGCGCCCCGGCCTCGGCGGCGAGCACGGCGCAGTAGCGGACCACCTCGGGCCGGGCGACGCACAGCGCCCAGGGGTAGCGGTCGCCATAGGCGTTGCACACCGAGCTGGACGGATAGTCGTCCCCCAGCCGGGAGTTGTGGGCCAGCACGACCCAACTGGCCACGTCCAGACCGGCGTCCCGGAGCAGCATCGCCGCTTCGCCCCAGGGGTCGTCGCCGGGCAGCCACTCCTGCCGGTAGGGCCGCAGGTCGTGGCCGGTCCAACGGTCGGCGGCGGGCGGGTAGTAGACCGCCGCGTGCGGAGCGGTGATTATTCGGGTGACCGGATGACGGGGCGTCAGCGCCCGGGTGCTGTGGTAGGCGGAGGCCAGCGTCACGCCGTCCAGGCCGAGTTCGGCCAGCCGCGCGGGGGCGGCCGGGTCACCGAGGACGTCCCAGGGGTAGAGGAAGGCAGAGGTGCGCACGGAGTTCTCCTCGGATGCCGGGCGGGGAACAACGGTTGACGGTCCGGAGCGACCCCTTCTAGGCTAACCATATATGTGAATGCCATCCATACCTATGGATGGCATTCGCTGCGCTCGATGCACTCCACCCACCGCCTGGGGGCACCGCATGACCGCCGCACCGAATCCCGCACCCCCCGCCGACGCGAACGCGTACACCGCCCCGCGCACCGTGCTGCTCACCGGGGCGGCCGGGGGGCTGGGCACCGTCCTCCGGGCGAACCTGCCCGGCTACGGCTACCGGCTGCGCAACACCGACATCGCCCCGGTGCCGGGCGACCCGGACGCGCTGCTGGTCGACCTCCGCGACCGGGACGCCGTCCGCGAGGCCGTCCGGGGCGTGGAGGCCGTGGTCCACCTGGGCGGACTCTCGCTGGAGAACACCTTCGACCGGATCCTTGACGTCAACATCCGGGGCACCCAGCACCTTTACGAGGCGGCCCGGCAGGAGGGCGTCCGCCGGGTGGTCTTCGCCAGCAGCAGCCATACCGTCGGCTACACCCCGCGTCCGGCGAAGCCGACCGAGGAGCTGCAGGTCCTCACTCCCTACCGCCCGGACACCTTCTACGGGCTGTCCAAGTGCTTCGGCGAGTCGCTGGCCCAGCTCTACGCCGACCGGTTCGGGGTGTCCACGGTCTCCATCCGGATCGGCTCCTGCTTCCCCGAACCCACCAGCTACCGGATGCTCGCCACCTGGCTCAGCGCCGCCGACGCCGGCCGGCTCTTCCACGCCGCGCTCAGCGCACCGGACGTGCACCACACCGTCGTCTACGGCACCTCCGCCAACACCCGCGGCTGGTGGGACCTGGCCCCGGCCCGCGCCCTCGGCTACCGGCCGCAGGACGACGCCGAACCCTTCGCCGCGGCGCTGATCGCCGCCCAGGGCGAACCGGCCCCCGGCAGCGCCGAGTACGAGTACCTGGGCGGCACCTTCGCCGAGATGACAGCGCCTGACGAGTGAGCGGGCCCGAGCACTGAGCCCGTCGCTCAGTCCTTCAGCGGGTTGGTGGTCAGGTCCACCCGGTACTGGCGGACGTCGCTGTCGGAGAAGACGCTGTGCCGCACCACCGCCGCCAGCACCAGCAGCCGGCTCAGCCGCTCGTCGTGGACCTCGACGACGTAGCGGGCGCGGACCCCGGCGAGGCGGGTGAACTCGAAGCCCGCCGAGCCGGGCCCGCGGTAGCGGAGCCGGAAGGAGAGGGCGCTGTCGGCGACGCCGTTGGCCAGCACCGCCCGCAGCGGGAAGGAGTGCCGCAGGGCGCTGGCGCCCACCGGCTCGCCCTCCAGCACCGGCAGCCCCACCTGGGCGAAGCTCCACTCCTCGGCGCGCAGCGCGGAACCGTTGTGGTGGCCGATGGTGCCGTGCTTGACCTGGTCGGCTCCCATCGCCGCACCGACCGTCACATAGCCCTCCAGCTCGTCCAGTTGCGGACCGCTGAAGGCGTGGAACAGCTGTCGGCTGTCGTACCGGCTCTCCTTCCGCAGCCGGAGCGCAGGGGCGGACTCGCCCTTGGGCACCACGTCGTAGACGGTCCAGCTGCGGCCGTACTCCGGGAGGACGGTGAAGGAGGTCAGCGGCGGGATCACGCGACCACCCCGCCGAGGCCGATCCGGGCGCCACCCGTGCCGAAGCCGGTCGGCCCACTCGGCCCGCTCGGCCCCGCCGTGCGACGGCGCGCCGCCTCCCCGGTCGCCTCCCGGCTCAGCTCCGCGATCAACCCCCTGAGGTCGTCGACCTGCTCGCCGGCCCGGAGCCGGGCGTAGATGCGCCGGGCGATCTCCTCCTGGCGCGGGCTGCGCCCGGTCGCGAGCTGCTCCACGGCCCGTTGCTGCCGCGCCGCCCCGGGGGTCGCCGAGTCGCGCTGCGGGGCCGGGCCGCTGCTCGCGCCCCAGTCCGCCGGGCTCCGGCCGAAGGTCCCGGAGGAGCCGAAGGAAGAAGAACTCGCCATGTCGTCAGATCCAATCCGTCAGGCCGAGGGGAGCATGGCGATCCGGACCGCCCCGAGGGTCGGGTCCCAGGCGCCGTTCTGCTCGAACGAGAAACCGCGCTGCTCCACGTCGTTGACCAGGCTGCCGAGCGTCGGCATCGGTGAGTCGATCATCTTCTGGACCGCGGTGATGCCGCTCTCCACCGCCTGCACCGCCTCGCTGATCTTCTTGAAGACAGTCTCGATGTCGTCGATGATCGAGACGATCCTGCTGATCAGCTTGTAGACCTTGTACAGCTTGTAGGCGCTGAAAAGGCCGGCCCCGATGTCCGCCAGCGGGTCCTCGGGTCCGCCTCCGACCGCCTCGATCGCCGCGTCCCCCTCGACCAGCTCGCCGCCCTGCTCCGCAAGCTCCTCCAGCTCGTGGTCGAGCAGCTCGTTGATCTTCGTCAGCGCCACATAGACGAGTGCGACCACGGTGTCGTAGCCGTCCTTGTAGACCTTGGCGGCCACCCGGGCCGCGTCGCCTATCCCGCCTATCCCCATGGTCCACAGGAAGAGGTAGGAGTCGAAGCCCACGGCGGCCTGGCCGGTCCACTCGTCCGCGAGCGACCAGGAGCCCTTGCGCAGGGTGGCCGCCACCGTGTAGCTGCCCGCGCCCAACTCCTGGTAGGCGTCGTGCAGGTAGAGCAGTCGGCCGTAGTCCCCGACCAGCGGGTCGAGCAGCAGCTCGACCAGGTTCTGGCCGGTGAAGAAGGAGAAGACGCTCTGGGCGGTGGAGAGCGGCCCGCTGCTGAAGCCGCTGCGCATGGTCATCAGCTGGTGCTTGATGTTCTTGGCGGTGTCCGCGTCGGCGCCGGTCGGCTCGGTCAGGGTCACCGGCTCGTCGGTGAAGTTGCCGAGGCGCGGCATCCCGGGAACGGCGCCGATGTCCGGGAAGCCCGACAGCGGGGCGGGGTAGAGGCTGCGCAGGTTGGCCGCCGTGTTCTGGTCGGTCCCGGTGTAGTTGGCGCTGGTCCGCTGCACCTTGCCGGAGACCACGCCCATCCCGCGCTCGCCCTGGGCGAGCTTGCCGGCGAAGAAGTGGGAGGTGCCGGTGACCGCTCCGCGCAGCAGGTAGAGCAGACCGTCGAGGCCGTCGGTGTCCGCGCACTGGTTCGAGCTCCACTTGTTGAGCGCGCCGAGATGGCCGCCCTGCTGCCCGACCAGCTTCTCGTACGACTGAAAGTCGCCCTGCGGTGGTGCCTTGAACCCGTCCATCGACCTTCCCCCGTGCCGTCGGTGACCAGTGACGATCATCGGCCAACAGCATAGCCACAGCATCGTTCGGAACCTGCACCGCTGACGATTGCCTGACGCCACCCCCCGTCGGCCCCAGAAGAGCCCCGCCGACCCCCGAAGAGCATGGAAACGGCCAGATTGTCGGCCACGGCGGTTACCGTGGGCGGTACGCGATCGGGAGCAGCCCGGATGCCCGAGCGGACCTCTGGAGGGGCGCCGTGTCCACAGTCCTCACTCCTGGCGGCAATCTGCCGCTGGCCGGAACCCGGTTGTCGGTGGCGGTCGCCGCGCCCCGGGCCATCGACGTCTCGGCGCTGCTCGTCACCGCCTCCGGCAAGGTCAGGTCCGATGCCGACCTGGTGTTCTTCAACGCGCCGAACGGACCCGGCGTCGGCTACAGCCCGGCCGGCATCACCGTGGACACCGCGCTGGTGCCCGCCGAGATCGACAAGGTGGTGGTCACCGCCAGCCTCGACGACGACGCCGCGACCTTCGCCGGGACGGAGCCCACCGCGACCGTGCGGGACGCCGCGACCGGCGAGGAACTGGCCAGCTTCACCCCGCCCCGGCTGGGCCCGGAGACCGCGCTGATCGTGGTCGAGCTCTACCGGCGCGGCCCGCAGTGGAAGCTCCGCGCGGTGGGCCAGGGCTACGCGGACGGCCTGGCCGGCATCGCCACGGACTTCGGCGTCTCGGTCGACGACCCGGGTCCGGCAGCGCCGCCCCCCGCCGCGCCGCAGGTCGTCGAACCCGCACCTGCACCCGCAGCCGCAGCGGTGAGCGCACCCGCACCCGCGCCGCCCGCCGACGGCCGGATCACCCTCGACAAGGGCCGGGTCTCGCTCACCAAGGGCGGCTCGGTCTCGCTGATCAAGAACGGCCGGGCGCTGCTCACCTCGGTCCGGATGGGCCTCGGCTGGGAGCCCGCCCAGCGCGGCCGGGACATCGACCTGGACGCCTCGGTGGTCGCCTACGACAGCCGCCGCCGAGAGCTGGACAAGGTCTGGTTCATGCACCTGCACGCCTTCAACGCGGCCATCCAGCACGCCGGGGACAACCTCACCGGCGACGGCGCCGGCGACGACGAGGCCATCACCGTCCACCTCCAGTCACTGCCGGAGCAGGTCACCGGGCTGGTGTTCACCGTCAACAGCTTCTCCGGACAGCGCTTCACCGAGGTCGCCAACGCCTACTGCCGGCTGCTGGACGCCACCACCGGCGCGGAGCTGGTCCGCTTCGACCTCACCCACGCCGAGCCGCACACCGGCGTGCTGATGTGCAAGCTGGTCCGGATGACCACCGGCGAGTGGGTGATGACCGCGCTGGAGCAGTACGTCGACGCCAAGACCGTGCGCGGCATGGTCAAACCCGGCGCCCACGCGCTCTGACGCCCAGTCCCGGGTGCTCAGTCCCGGCTGGCCAGCGCCCGCAGGAAGAAGGCCAGGTTGGCCGGGCGCTCGGCCAGCCTGCGCATGAAGTAGCCGTACCACTCGCCGCCGTAGGGCAGGTAGATCCGCATGGTCGCGCCGGTGTCGACGATCCGCTGCTGCTCCTCGGGCCGGATGCCGTACAGCATCTGGTACTCGAAGCTGTCGAGCTCACGGCCCTGCCACTGGGCGAGCTGGCCGGCGATGCGGATCATGCGCGGGTCGTGCGAGGCGACCATCGGGTAGCCCTCGCCGCCCATCAGCACCTTGAGGCAGCGCACGTACGAGAGGTCGACGTCGCGCTTGCCCTGGAAGGCGACCGACGCGGGCTCCTGGTAGGCGCCCTTGCACAGCCGGACCCGGGAGCCCGCACTCGACAGGTCGGCGCAGTCGGCCTCGGTGCGGTGCAGGTACGCCTGGAGCACCACGCCCAGCCAGGGGAAGTCCGCGCGCAGCTCGCGGGCGATGGAGAGGGTGGAGTCGGTGGTGGTGTGGTCCTCCATGTCCAGGGTGACCGTGGTCCCGGCGTCGGCGGCGGCCGCACAGATGCGGCGGGCGTTGTCCAGCGCGATCCGGGTGCCGTCGGCCGGCAGGAACTGCCCCACCGCCGAGAGCTTCACCGAGACCTCGGCGCGCTCGGCGAGCCCGGTCTCCTTGAGCGCGGCCAGCAGCTTCTCGTAGGCGGCGGCGGTCTCGGCGGCCTGGGCGGCGTCCCGGGTGTCCTCGCCGAGGTGGTCGAGGGTGATCCGGCGCCCGCTGCCGACCAGCGCGTCGGTCACCGCGACCGCGTCCTCCAGCTGGTCGCCGGCGACGAAGCGCTGCACGATGGCGCGGGTGGGCGGAAGCTTCTCGATGGCCTGGCGGGCGCGCGGGGCGCGGGAGGCGGCGAGCAGAGTAGTACGGAGCATGTGCACTCCTGGGCAGGGGCGCTGGGCGCGGACAGGTGGCGCGGGGCGCGGGCAGGTGGGCTGGGGGTGGGCGCCGCGCCCGGCGGGGAGCTGGGGGCGCGGCGCCCGGGTCGGGCCGACGGAACGTCAGCCCTGGTGCGGGTAGCGGTAGTCGGTCGGCGGGACGAAGGTCTCCTTGATGGAGCGGGTCGACGTCCAGCGCAGCAGGTTCTGCGCCGAGCCGGCCTTGTCGTTGGTCCCGGAGGCGCGACCGCCGCCGAAGGGCTGCTGGCCGACGACGGCGCCGGTCGGCTTGTCGTTGATGTAGAAGTTGCCGGCCGTGAAGCGCAGCCGCTCCATGGTCGCCGCGATCACGGCCCGGTCCCGGGCGAAGACCGCGCCGGTCAGCGCGTAGCCGGAGGCCGAGTCGACCTGCTCCAGCACCTCGTCGTAGCGGGCGTCGTCGTAGACGTGCACGGTGAGGATCGGGCCGAAGTACTCGTCCCGGAAGTACTCGGCCGCCGGGTCGGCGCAGACCAGCACGGTCGGCTGGACGAAGTAGCCGACCGAGTCGTCGTAGCCGCCGCCGGCCAGGATCTCCACCTGCGGGTCGGCCGCGGCGCGGTCGATCGCGGCCTTGTTCTTGGCGAAGGCGCGGGCGTCGATGACGGCGCCCATGAAGTTGCCGAGGTCGGTGACGTCGCCCATGGTGAGCCCCTGCACCTCGTCCCGGAAGCCGTCCTTGATCTCCGCCCAGAGCGAGGCCGGGACGTAGGCGCGGGACGCGGCCGAGCACTTCTGGCCCTGGTACTCGAAGGCGCCGCGGGTCAGCGCGGTACGCAGCACCGCCGGGTCGGCCGAGGGGTGGGCGACCACGAAGTCCTTGCCGCCCGTCTCGCCGACGAGGCGCGGGTAGCTGCGGTAGCTGGCGATGTTGGCGCCGACCGTGCGCCACAGGTGCTGGAAGGTCGCGGTGGAGCCGGTGAAGTGGACGCCGGCCAGGTCGCGGTGGTTCAGCGCGACCTCGGAGACGGCCAGGCCGTCGCCGGTCACCATGTTGATCACGCCGGCCGGCAGGCCGGCCTCCTCCAGCAGGTCCATCAGCAGGTGCGCCGAGAACTGCTGGGTCGGGGACGGCTTCCAGACCACGGTGTTGCCCATCAGCGCGGGCGCGGTCGGCAGGTTGCCGGCGATCGCGGTGAAGTTGAAGGGCGTGATCGCGTAGACGAAGCCCTCCAGCGGCCGGTGGTCGCTGCGGTTCCAGACGCCGGGCGAGGACTCCGGCTGCTCGGCCAGGATCTCCCGGGCGAAGTGGACGTTGAAGCGCCAGAAGTCGACCAGCTCGCAGGCGGCGTCGATCTCGGCCTGGTGGGCGGTCTTCGACTGGCCGAGCATGGTGGCGGCGTTGAGGGTCTCGCGCCAGGGGCCGGCCAGCAGGTCGGCGGCCTTGAGGAAGATCGCGGCCCGGTCGTCGAAGGAGAGCGCCCGCCAGGCGGGGGCGGCGGCGAGGGCGGCCTGCACGGCCTCCTCGGCGTCCTCCCGGGTGGCGTTGCGCATGGTGCCGAGCACGGCCGCGTGCCGGTGCGGCTGCACCACGTCGATCGGCTCGCCCCGGCCGAGGCGGCGCTCGCCGTCGATGGCCATGGTCAGCTCGACCGGTTCCTGGCTGCCCAGCCGCTTCAGCTCGGCCTCCAGTCGCACACGCTCCGGGCTGCCCGGTGCATAGCTGTGCACCGGCTCATTCACCGGTACAGGAATCCGGGTCACAGCATCCAACACGTGCGCTCTCCTCGATGTCGACGTTTGTACATCTCGCGTCACCACGACGTTAGGGCCGCGCCCGGCCCGACGTATTTGTCCGACCGACTAACATCTTGACCACACTCCTGTCCGACCGGCCAACCCCGAGGGCCACCATGAGTACAGAAACGCCTGGCAGCGAGCCCGCCGCGCGCGGGGTGACCCTCCGGCACCTGCTGATGTCGCTGGGCGAGCCGCTGGTGGAGCTCCAGTGCGCGCCGGCCGGGCTGGACGTCCAGGTCGGCGGGATCGCGCTGACCGACCCCGAGGAGCCCCCGGCGGCCAGGCCGGGCGACCTGGTGCTCGCCCTCGGCGTCCGGGGGCGCGCCGCGCTCCCGGTGCTGCGCGCCGCCGGACGGGACGGCGCCGCCGCGGTCGCGGTCAAGGGCCCGGACGGCCCGGCGGCCATCGGCCCGCTGCGGGAGGCCGCCGAGGAGGCCGGGATCGCCCTGCTGTCCGTCGGCCCGCTGGTCCGCTGGGGGCACCTGGACGCGCTGGCCCGCGCCGTCCTCGGCAGCGTCCAGCCCAGCCGCCCCGGCGAGGGCCCGGACGAGGGCGACCTCTTCGCGCTGGCGCAGACCACGGCCGTGCTCACCGGCGGCATCGTGTCGATCGAGGACACCGCCAACCGGGTCCTCGCCTACTCGCGCTCGGTCGACTCCGACGAGGTCGACGACCTGCGGCGGCTCACCATCCTCGGCTGGCAGGGCCCCGAGCCCTACCTCGCCGCGCTGCGCGGCTGGGGCGTGTTCCAGCAGTTGCGCAGCTCCGACGCGGTGGTGGCGATCGACGCGCACCCGGAGCTCGGGCTGCGCCGCCGGCTCGCCATCGGCATCCGCTCCGGCGAACGGCAGTTGGGCACCATCTGGGTGCAGGAGGGCCCCACCCCGCTGGCCGAGCGCGCCGACCAGGCACTGCTCGGCGCGGCCCGGGTCGCCGCGCTGCACCTGGTCCGTCCCCGCCGTGAACCCGACGCCGACCTGCGGCTCACCCGGACCCTGCTGACCGGCCTGCTGGACGGCACCACCGGGCCCCAGTCGCTGGCCGGGCACCTCAACCTCGGCCTGACCAGGCCGGCCGCCGTGCTCGGCTTCAGCCTGCCCGGGTCGATGGACCCGGCGCGCGGCGAGACCATCGGCCTGGTCTCGGTCCACGCCGCCGCCCGGCACCGCAACGCCCTGGTCACCCCCATCGGCGACCGGGTCTATGTGCTGCTGCCCGACCTGCCGCGCAGCCTCGCGCCGGCCGCGTTGCTCGGCTGGGCCCAGGAGATCGCCGAGACCGCCCGCCGCCATCTGGACACCCGGCTGCGCGGCGCGGTCGGCCGGATGGTCGCCGGCCTGGACGCCGCCCCCGCCTCCCGGCGCGAGGCGGACCGGGTGCTGGACGCGATGGCCGCGGGCCGGGTCGACGCCGAGGTGGCCGCGCTGCCGGAGGTGCTGGCCGAGGTCCTGGTCGGCGAGACGCTGGTGCTGCTCGCCGCCAACCCCACCGTGCGCGACCCCCGGCTGACCCGGTTGGCGCGCGACAACCGGCAGTTGACCGAGTCCGTGCTCGCCTGGCTGGACGCCTTCGGCGACGTCCGGGCGGCTGCGGAGGGCCTGCACATCCACCCCAACACCCTGCGCTACCGGGTCCGCCGCGCGGAGCAGCTGACCGGGCTCGACCTGGGCCGCGTCGAGCAGCGACTGCTGGCCATGCTCCAGCTGCGGCTGCCGCCGGACTGATCCGGCGTCAGCGCGCCCGGTGTCAGCGCTTTTGGTGTCAGCACCCCCGGCTTCAGCCGCCCGCCGACATCCGTTCCCGCCAGTTCTGCCACAGCCCCAGCCACTGCGCGTCCGCCTCGACGTGCTGCTCCGCCCGGCCGCGCGGGTCGGAGCTGCGGCGGTCGGCGGGGAAGCCGTGCCGGGACCACTGGGCGCGCCAGGCCCGTTGGGCGTCCGCGCTGGCGACCTCGCTGTCGAAGACCGTGTAGCGGATGCTCTCCTCCACCGCCGCCCGGGCGTCCGGTGAGCCCGGGAACCAGTCCACCCGCCGGGCGAGCTGCACCATCTGGTTGACCAGCGCGGTCACCGCGTCGTTGGCGGCCGCGCGCTCCTCCCCGGCCAGCCGCATCTGCTGCCGCACCGCGCTCTCCCACAGCGCCGAGTCGTCCGCGCGGCCGGAGCGCGGCTCCCGCGGCGGGTGCCCCGACTCGAGCGCGGCCTCGACCCGCAGCGCGTGCTGCACCGAGTACTCCACCAGCCGCCGGTGGGCGTCAAGACCGACCTGCTCCGGCTGCTCCGGCTCGCTCGGGCCCCGGCGCTGGGAGCGGCGCGCCGCCAGCGCGGCCAACCGTTCCTGTCGTCCCACCGCATAGGGCTCCAGGTCCTCGACGGTGCGCAGCCCGACCCGTTCCGGGGTGACCCCGCGCCCGGTGACGGTGATGGTCACCGGCTCGCCGCCGCGGCTGAGCAGCGGGCAGTCCGGTCCGCCCAGGCTCAGCCGGGCGGCCCACAGCCTGCCCTCGACCCGCAGCGCGGCCCGGACCGGGATGCCGTCGACGGTGAACCAGGGCTCGGACTCGAGCGGCAGGTCCCGGTACTCGCCCTCGTCGATCCCGGCGTGCTCGTAGAGCCGGTCGCGCTCGTCCTCGATGACGTCGTGCAACGAGGACGGGCGCTGCCCGGCCGCCGCCGAGGCGGTCTGCACCTGGACATAGGGGCCTTCGGCGGCGAAGAGCTCGCCGTGGGCCAGGACCATCAGTACCAGTTCGCTGTTGTGGCGCTCCCAGGAGGCCAGGGTGGGCGAGGACAGCAGCGGCGCGGTGGGCCCGTAGAGCCGGAAGCCGCGCCTGCCGAGGCTGCGCAGATCGGCCAGGGCGAGTTCGTACCAGATGTCACGCGGGTCATCGAAACCCCAGCTACCGCTCCCGTACTGCACGCCGACGTCCCCTCCAGGTCTGGTCGGTTCTCTACGACCACCCTACGGAGCATCAGCGGCCAGAGGCAGTGGTCCGATCGGGTCGACTATGTGGTTGGCATGAATTCCGCGCCATGTCCGGCGGCGGTACTGACGCCGACGCCGATGCCGACGACCACGGTGGCGTCCAGTTCCTCGTCGGCGACCACCCGGGCGGTCAGCCCGCCGGCGGTGAACACCTGCACCGAGTACGGGGCCTGACGGTCGCTGGTCTCCACCAGCAGCCGACCGCCGGGGGCGAGCCAGTCCAGCGCCGCCGCCGCGACCCGCCGCTGGATGTCGAGCCCGTCGGCGCCGCCGTCGAGGGCCACCCTGGCCTCGTGGATCCGGGCCTCGGCCGGCAGCAGGCCGATGGCGTCGGTCGGGACATAGGGCGCGTTGGCGACCAGGACGTCCACCCGGCCGCGCAGCCCGGCGGGCAGCGGCTGGTAGAGGTCGCCCTGGTGCACCTGCCCGCGGTCGCCGATGTTGCGGCGGGCGCAGCGCACAGCGGCGGGGTCGATGTCGACGGCGTGCAGCTCGACCCGGTCCAGCGCCGCGAGCAGCGCGGCGCCGACCGCGCCGGAGCCGCAGCAGAGGTCCACCACGACCGGCTCGGCCAGCCCGCGGGCGGCGGCCAGTGCCTGTTCGACCAGGAACCCGGTACGGACCCGGGGCACGAAGACCCCGGTGTCGACGGACACCCGCAAGCCGCAGAACTCGGCCCAGCCGATGACATGTTCGAGGGGTAGTCCGACCACCCTCCGCTCGACCATGGCGTCGAGTTCGGCGGGGGTGTCGGCGGCGGCGATGAGCAGCTGCGCCTCGTCCTCGGCGAAGACGCAGCCGGCGGCGCGCAGCCTGGAGACGATGGCGAAATCAGCCGGGGAAGAAGGAAAAGAAGACGGGAAGACGTTCATGAGGGCCTCTCGGGAAACCGAAGGGCGCTCCTGCGGCCGACCCGGAGCCGGTCAGGGCCGGTGGGTCGCCGGGCCGCAGGGGGCGAGCACCCGGTTGCGTCCAGCGTTGACGGGTCCCACCTCCTCGGGGCGGTCACGGCCGCGGCGGCTCGTGACGACGGTACGGCTGCGACCGCAGCCGATGATGCGACGGTCACCCTACCGCATCCCCTGACCAGCGCAGGGTCAGCTCGGGCAGTCCCTCCATGTTCCCGCTGCCGTCGCCGCGGCCGACGACGGTGAAGCCGTGGCGCCGGTAGAAGGCGCGGGCCTCGGTGTTGAGCTCGAAGACGTGCAGGGTCAGCCCGCCCGGGCTCTGCCGACGCAGTTCGTCGAGGAGCAGCGTGCCGACGCCCAGCCGGCGCAGGTCGGGGCGGAGATAGAGCTTGTCGAGCAGTTCCCCCTCCAATGCGGCGTAGCCGATGACCTCCTCCGCACCCTCCACCGCCGTGCCGTCCACCGCCGCACGCACCGCGACCCAGACCCGCGACTCGCGGAGCACGACCTCCGCGACCCAGCGGGTCACCTCGGCCGGGGTGCGCCGCTGCGGCGGCAGGTAGGGCATGGTCGCGGCCCGCGCGTCCCGGTGGATCCCGGAGATGGCCGCCGCGTCGGCGACCGTCGCCGGCCGGATCCGTATGCCGTCCACGCCCTCAGCCCTGCTGCTGGGAACCGGCCTTGGACCGGGCCTTGTAGGCGGCCTTCCGGGCCTCCTTGGCGGTGGCCTTGTCCGGGTGGACCTCGCCGATCGCGTCCAGCACGGCCGTGGTGTAGGGGTGGTCGACCCGCCAGAGCTCGGCAAAGAGGGCCGTGCTCGGGCGACCCCCGGTCACCTCGACCACCAGCTCACGGAAGACCTGCTCCCGCTCGGCCGAGTCGATGAGGTGCGCGGCGACGGTGTCGATGGTGTTCCACAGCCGGACGTCGGGGCTGAGCTCCGGCAGGCCGGTCGCGCCCCGGGCGGTCAGCCAGGCCGTGGCCAGGCCGCCCAGCTCCGGGTCGGCCAGCGCCTCGCGGACGGAGGGCTCGACCGCGCCGCCGAGGTGGTCCAGCGCGCGGGCGCAGAACATCCGGCGGATCGGGGCGACGAAGTCGTTGCCGCGCGCGGCGGCGAGCAACTCGGTGGCGGCGAGCAGCGGCTCACGGCCGGTCAGCCACTCCCGGATCTCCTCCTCGGGCAGCACATTGGCGGAGCCGCAGATCCCCTCCAGCAGTTCGGCCGCGTCGCCCTGGGCGTGCACCCCGACCAGCGGCGCGTCGTAGCCGTCCTCCAGCAGCCACTGCCGGACGCCGTGGACGCCGAGCGGGGTGAGCCGGGCCAGCCCGAAGCGGGCGGCCTGCTCGGCGTCGACCTCGGGGATGACGGTGTCCGGGCCCGGCTCCTCCTCGCCCTCGACGAAGAGGGTCGGGTCGATCGGGCGGTACTCCAGCATCCCGATGTCGGCGAGGTCCTGCAGCATCGGGTCGAGGGTGACCATCACCGAGGTGATGTCGCCCAGCATCTCCGCGTCCGGCTCCTGGCCGTCCGGGACGACCAGCAGCGCGGCCAGCACTCCCAACGGAATGGTCTCCTCGGCCTCGGTCAGCGCGAATGCGCGCGTCTCGTAGAGCACCTGGAGGGCGTCGTCCAGCAGGCCCTGGGTCTCCTCGCGGGCCTCCTCCAGCTCGGCGTACTCGCTCTCGGTCTCCTCGTCCGGCTCCGCGTCCGGCTCCTTGGCGGCAGCCTCGGCGGGGGGCTCCACGCCCAGGTCGATCTCGGCCTCGACGGCCGTCCCGGCGACGATCGAGGCCGCGGCCTCCCACGCCTCCAGCACGCTGTCGGTGTCGCCGCGCTCCAGGACCTCCAGCTCGGCGCCGGGGCGGGCGACCTCGCCCTCGCCCTCGCCGCTCGCCGGGTCGGCGTCGCCGACCCGGATCAGCTCCAGGTCCACCGCCAGCGCCCAGGCCGCGGCGACCTTGCCGAGGGCCACGTCGGCGTCGCCGTCCTCGGGCACCAGGTCCAGGTCCATCGCGGCCTGGGTCTCCAGCTCCGAGCCCAGCTCGCCCCACTCGTCGACCGGGCGGAACGGCGTGATCCAGCGCGCCAGCCGGATCGCGGCCGAGAGCAGCGGCACGCTCAGCGCCGCCGCCGCCAGCTCCTCGCGCGGCAGCAGCCGCACCGGCGGCACGAGGATCGGCTCGGCCTCCTCCTCGGACTCGTCGCGCCCGCCGACCGCCCCGTACAGGGTCTCCAGGTCGAAGTCGGCCGGGAGCGATCCCGCACCCGCGCCTGCACCCGACGGGTTGTCACTCTTCTTACGGCTGGTACCCGCCATGGCCGTGCACTCCCTCATCCGTACCGCGACTTCGCGTCCGACGACACTATCCCGCACCCGCCGCCGGGACGCCCACGCCCAACCGGACGGCATGTCTGTCCAGCGTCGCGCACCGCATGGCGACATACCACTGCCGCGTGGATCTATCCCCATAAGGGATGAATCCACGCGGCAGCGGGAACGGATCGCGGTCCAAGGACCTCGGGGGGAGGCGTCAGACGTTGAAGCCCAGGGCCCGCAGCTGGTCACGACCGTCGTCGGTGATCTTGTCCGGGCCCCACGGCGGCATCCAGACCCAGTTGATCCGCAGGTCGCTGGACCAGCCCGTCGGTGGCCGTGCGGGCCTGGTCCTCGATGACGTCGGTCAGCGGGCAGGCCGCCGAGGTCAGCGTCATGTCGATGGTGGCCACGTCCGACTCGTCGACGTGGACGCCGTAGATCAGGCCCAGGTCGACGACGTTGATGCCCAGCTCCGGGTCGACCACGTCGCGCAGCGCCTCCATCAGGTCGTCCACGGCGACGGTCCCCGCGGTCGTGCCGACGAACGTGGTCGCGCCCTCCTCCGCCTTCTCGACGCTGCTCTCGGCAGCGGACTCGGCAGTCGTCTCGCTCATGCGCTCTCCTTCACAGGGGTGACGGCCAGCGCCTGGGCGGTGGCGTCCTTCCAGGCCATCCAGCCGAGCAGCGCGCACTTGACCCGGGCCGGGTACTTGGAGACTCCGGCGAACGCGACGGCGTCCTCCAGCACCTCCTCGTCGCCCTCGGCCTGGCCCTTGCGACTGCATCAGTTCCAGGAACGCCTCCTGCATCGGCTGTGCCTCGCCGACCGTCTTGCCGACCACCAGGTCGGTCAGCACCGAGGCGCTGGCCTGGCTGATCGAGCAGCCCTGCGAGTCGTACGAGACATCGGCGACCGTGCTGCCGTCGAGCCGGACCCGCAGGGTGACCTCGTCGCCGCAGGTCGGGTTGATGTGGTGCACCTCGGCGTCGACCGGCTCGAGCAGGCCCTTGTGGTGCGGGTGCTTGTAGTGGTCCAGGATGATCTCCTGGTACATCGAGTCCATCTTCATCGCGTCGCTCCTCCCTCCCAGTCCCGTCAGCCGAAGAAATCCCGGACGTGGTCGCAGCCCGGCGATCAGGGCGTCGATCTCCGCCTCGGTCGATGTACAGGTAGAACGACGCCCGGGTGGTCGCCGGAATTCCGTAGCGCACGCACACCGGCCGGGCGCAGTGGTGGCCGACCCGGACCGCGATGCCCTGCTCGTCGAGCACCTGGCCGACGTCGTGCGGGTGGATGTCCACCCAGGGTGAAGGAGATCGCCGCGCCCCGGGCCTCGGCGGTGGCCGGGCCGATGATGCGCAGCCCGGGCACCTCCAGCAGCCGCTCGAGCGCGTACTCGGTGATCCGCGTGCTCGTGCGCCGCGACGGCGTCCATGCCGACGGCCGATGAGGTAGTCGACCGCCGCGCCCAGGCCGACCGCCTGCGCGATCGGCGGGGTGCCGGCCTCGAACTTGTGCGGCGCGGGGGCGTAGGTCGAGCCGAGCTCATCGACACGGTCTCGATCATCTCGCCGCCGCCGAGGAACGGCGGCAGCTCGTCCAGCAGCTCGTGGCGGCCCCAGAGCACGCCGATGCCGGTCGGCGCCGAGCATCTTGTGGCCGGTGAAGGCGACGAAGTCGGCGCCCAGCGCCTGCACGTCCAGCGGCAGGTGCGGGGCGGACTGCGAGGCGTCGACGACCACCAGCGCGCCGACGTCCTGGCGCGCGCCGGACGATCGCCTCGACCGGGTTGACCGTGCCCAGGATGTTCGAGACGCAGCACGAACGAGACGACCTTGGTCTTCTCGGTGATGATCTCGTCGAGGTTGGAGAGGTCCAGCCGACCGTCGTCGGTCAGCCCGAACCACTTCAGCTTCGCGCCGGTGCGCTGCGCCAGCAGCTGCCACGGCACGATGTTGGAGTGGTGCTCCATCTCGGTGATCACGATCTCGGTCGTCCGGGCCGACGCCGGTACGGCTCGTCGGCCCAGCCCAGCATGTTGGCGACCAGGTTGAGCGCCTCCGAGGAGTTCTTGGTGAAGATCACCTCGTCGCGGCTGGGCGGCGTTGATGAAGGACGCGACCTTGTCCCGGGCGCCCTCGTACAGCGCGGTGGCCTCCTCCGCGAGGGTGTGCACCCCGCGGTGCGACGTTGGCGTTGTGGCGCTCGTAGTACGTCGTTCATCGCGTCGAGGACCTGGCGCGGCTTCTGCGAGGTCGCCGCGTTGTCCAGGTAGACCAGCGGCTTGCCGTCGTGCACCTTCCGCTGCAGGATCGGGAAGTCCTTGCGGATCGCCTCGACGTCGAAGACGCCGCTGCCGCCGCCGGAACGGAAAGTATCGTTCACGCTGCTGCGCCGCCCTTCGCGTACTTCTCGTAGCCCTCGTTCTCCAGCTCGTCGGCCAGCTCGGGGCCGCCGGACTCGACGATCTTGCCCGCCGCGAAGACGTGCACGAAGTCGGGCTTGATGTAGCGCAGGATCCGGGTGTAGTGGGTGATCAGCAGGGTGCCGACCTCGCCGGTGGCGCGGACCCGGTTGACGCCCTCGGAGACGACGCGCAGCGCGTCGACGTCCAGGCCGGAGTCGGTCTCGTCGAGGATCGCGATCTTCGGCTTGAGCAGTTCCATCTGCAGGATCTCGTGGCGCTTCTTCTCGCCGCCGGAGAAGCCCTCGTTGACGTTGCGCTCGGCGAAGGCCGGGTCCATCTGCAGGTCGGCCATCGCGGACTTGACCTCCTTGACCCAGGTGCGCAGCTTGGGCGCCTCGCCGCGGATCGGCGGTGGCCGAGGTCCGCAGGAAGTTGGAGACCGACACGCCGGGGACCTCGACCGGGTACTGCATCGCCAGGAAGAGGCCGGCCCGGGCGCGCTCGTCGACGGTCATCGCCAGCACGTCCTCGCCGTCGAGGGTGACCGTGCCCTTGGTGATCGTGTACTTGGGGTGGCCCGGCGATGGAGTAGGCGAGGGTGGACTTGCCGGAACCGTTGGGCCCCATGATGGCGTGGGTCTCGCCCTGCTTGACCGTCAGGTCGACGCCGCTGAGGATCTCCCGCGGGCCGTTCTCCGTCTCGACGGTGACGTGCAGGTCGTTGATTTCAAGGGTTGCCATGGGCTCAGGACTCCTGGGTGACGGAGACGAGCACATCGTCCCCTTCGATCTTTACGGGGTACACGGGAACGGGGCGGGTGGCCGGCAGGCCGGAGGGCTTGCCGGTGCGCAGGTCGAAGCTCGACCCGTGCAGCCAGCACTCGATGGAGCAGTCGTCCACCTCGCCCTCGGAGAGGGAGACATTGGCGTGCGAGCAGATGTCGTTGATCGCGAAGACCTCGCCCTCGGTGCGCACCAGCGACACCGGGACGTCCCCGACCACGACCCGCTTCGGGGTGTCCGTCTCCAGCTCGCTGAGGGCGGCGACCCGCACGAAGCCTTCCGAGGCTGCGACCGTCATGCGACCGAGGCCTCCAGTTCGGCGTCGATCTTCTCGATCAGCCGGTCCTGCAGCTCGGGCAGGCCGATCTGCTGGACCAGCTCGGCGAAGAAGCCGCGGACGACCAGCCGCCGGGCCTCGTCGGCCGGGATGCCGCGGGCCTGGAGGTAGAACAACTGCTCGTCGTCGAAGCGGCCGGTCGCCGAGGCGTGGCCGGCGCCGACGATCTCGCCGGTCTCGATCTCCAGGTTGGGGACCGAGTCGACCCGCGCACCGTCGGTGAGGACCAGGTTGCGGTTGAGCTCGTAGGTGTCGGTGCCCTCGGCGGCGGCCCGGATCAGCACGTCGCCGATCCACACCGTGCGCGCGTCCTTGCCCTGCAGCGCGCCCTTGTAGGCGACGTTGCTGCGGCAGTGCGGGGTGTCGTGGTCGACGAAGAGCCGGTGCTCCAGGTGCTGGCCGGCATCGGCGAAGTACAGCCCGTACAGGTCGGCCTCGCCGCCGGTCGAGCCGTAGACCACCCGCGGGTGCAGCCGGACCAGGTCGCCGCCGAAGGTCACCACGACCGACTTGAACGAGGCGTCCCGGCCGACCAGCGCGGTGTGCTGGGCGACGTGGACGGCGGTGTCGTCCCAGTCCTGGATGGAGACCACGGTGAGCTTGGCACCGTCGCCGACCAGGTACTCGACGTTGGCGGCGAGCACGGCGTCGCCGGTGTGCTCGATGACCACCACGGCCTCGGCGAAGGCGCCGACCTCGATCACCTGGTGGCCGTAGGCGGTGCCGCCCTGGCCCTGGATGGTGATCCGGACCGGCTCGGTCAGCCGGGTGTCGCGCGGGATCGAGACCACTCCGGCCTTGCCGAAGCTGCTGAACGCCTGGGCCGCGACCCGGTCCACCGGCTTCCCGGCGGCGCCGACCCGGGGGTCGGTCCGGTCCACGGCCTCGACCGTGACACCCTCGGGGGCGCTCACGTCGACCTTGAGCGCCCCGCGGGTGGCCTCGGCCGTCCCGTCGTGGAGGCCGCGGAGGCGGTTCAGCGGGGTGAAGCGCCAGTTCTCCTCGCGCCCGTTCGGCACGGCGAAGTCCGCCACGTCGAAGGAGGCGACGGCGTCGAGCCGGGCGTCCACCGGGTGGGCGACGGTTTCGCGGCCGGTGCCGGGGCCGGCGAGCTGCGCGCCGGCGCCGGCGGTGCCGACCTCGATGGAACCGGCCGTGGTCGAGCTGCCGGGAGTATTCATGACGTCAGCCATAGCTGTCGTACTGCTCGCTTTCTGGATAAGGGGGAGGGGTCCGGGGGCCGTCGCGCGGGTCAGCCGACGGAGCCCTCCATCTGCAGCTCGATCAGCCGGTTGAGCTCCAGGGCGTACTCCATCGGCAGTTCCTTGGCGATCGGCTCGACGAAGCCGCGGACGATCATCGCCATCGCCTCGAACTCGGTCAGGCCGCGGCTCATCAGGTAGAACAGCTGGTCCTCGCTGACCTTGGACACCGTCGCCTCGTGGCCCATCGAGACGTCGTCCTCGCGGACGTCGACGTAGGGGTAGGTGTCCGAGCGGGAGATCGTGTCGACCAGCAGCGCGTCGCAGAGGACGTTGGACTTCGCGCCCTTGGAGCCCTCGCCGATCTCGATCAGGCCGCGGTACGAGGTACGGCCGCCGCCCCGCGCCACCGACTTGGAGATGATGTTGGACGAGGTGTTCGGCGCCATGTGGACCATCTTGGCCCCGGCGTCCTGGTGCTGGCCGGCGCCGGCGAAGGCGATCGACAGCGTCTCGCCCTTGGCGTGCTCGCCGATCAGCCAGACGGCCGGGTACTTCATCGTGACCTTGGAGCCGATGTTGCCGTCGACCCACTCCATGGTCGCGCCCTCGTAGGCGACGGCGCGCTTGGTCACCAGGTTGTAGACGTTGTTCGACCAGTTCTGGATCGTCGTGTAGCGGCAGCGGCCGCCCTTCTTCACGATGATCTCGACCACGGCCCAGTGCAGCGAGTCCGAGGAGTAGATCGGCGCGGTGCAGCCCTCGACGTAGTGGACGTAGGCGTCCTCGTCGACGATGATCAGCGTCCGCTCGAACTGGCCCATGTTCTCGGTGTTGATCCGGAAGTAGGCCTGCAGCGGGATGTCGACGTGCACGCCCTTCGGCACGTAGATGAACGAGCCGCCCGACCAGACCGCGCTGTTCAGCGCGGCGAACTTGTTGTCGCCGACCGGGATGACCGTGCCGAAGTACTCCTGGAAGAGCTCCGGGTGCTCTCGCAGCGCGGTGTCGGTGTCGAGGAAGATGACGCCCTGCTCCTCCAGGTCCTCCCGGATCTTGTGGTAGACGACCTCGGACTCGTACTGGGCGGCGACGCCGGCGACCAGGCGCTGCTTCTCCGCCTCCGGGATGCCCAGCTTGTCGTAGGTGTTCTTGATGTCCTCGGGCAGGTCCTCCCAGGACTCGGCCTGCTTCTCGGTCGAGCGCACGAAGTACTTGATGTTGTCGAAGTCGATGCCGGAGAGGTCGGAGCCCCAGGTCGGCATGGGCTTCTTCGAGAACAGCTTCAGTCCCTTGAGCCGCAGGTTCAGCATCCACTCGGGCTCGGACTTCTTCGCGGAGATGTCACGCACGACGGCCTCGGACAGCCCGCGCTTGGCGGTGGCGCCGGCCGCGTCGGAGTCGGACCAGCCGAATTCATAGGTACCCAGGCCCTCGAGCTCCGGGTGAGCGGTGGTGGTCATGCGGGGTTCCTCCCGGAGACTTCGGTGGTTGCGGCTACAGGGGTGGATACGGGAACAGCAGGCACGGGGACGGCAGCCGCGGGCGCGGCCGGCACGAAGGTGGTGCAGACCCCGTCGCCGTGGGCGATGGTGGCCAGCCGCTGCACATGGGTGCCGAGCAGCTGCGAGAAGACCTCGGTCTCGGCCTCGCAGAACTGCGGGAACTGCTCGGCGATGTGCGCGACCGGGCAGTGGTGCTGGCAGAGCTGCTCGCCGAAGGGCGCACGCCGCACCGTGGCAGCGTACCCGTCGGTGGAGAGCGCCCCGGCCAGGGCTTCGGTGGCGGTGGGGCCCTCGGGCTCGGTCGCGGCGAGCGCGGCCCGGTAGCGGTCGGCGTCCCGGGCCAGCCGGGCGCGGGCGAAGGCCGCGAGCGCCTCGCGGCCGGCCTCGCCGCCGCCGGCCGACTCGGCCAGGAACCGCAGGGCGTCCGCCGCGAGCTGGTCGTAGGCCTGGTAGAAGGCGTCCCGGCCGGAGTCGGTGAGCAGGAAGACCTTGGCCGGACGGCCCCGGCCGCGATGGCCGTAGACCTTCTGCTCACGGGCGCTGACCAGCCCGGCCGCGAGCAGCGAGTCGAGGTGGCGGCGGACGGCGGCCTGGGTCAGCCCGAGGCGGTCGGCCAGGTCGGCGGCGCTGCTGGGGCCGTGGTCGAGGATGGAGCGGGCCACGCGGTCTCGCGAGGGCACGTGGGCATGGGGGGTCGCGGCGGCGGCCTCCTGGCTCTCGTTCCTCTCGCGCATGTATTTCACAACGCCATTGTTGCGTAATTCATTCCGGTCGGACAACTTCGCGCCGGGGCGGATTCTGTCTGGTCGATCACTAAGGCTTACCTAAGAAAATTCGGCCTTTTGATCATTTGCCCGGCGGCCGCCCCGACCCGCGCTCCTCGGCACCCGCCCCGCTTCGTAGACTCGTCCCCATGCAATCCGAAGCCGTAGAGGCCGACGCCTCCCCCGACGCCGGCGCCGCCCCGGAGGCCGGTGCCGCCGTCCTGATCCGGGGCCTGGTCAAGCGCTACGGCGAGAAGACCGCGGTCAACGGCCTCGACCTGACCGTGGCGCAGGGCTCGGTCACCGCCGTGCTCGGCCCCAACGGCGCGGGCAAGACCAGCACCGTCGAGATCTGCGAGGGCTACCGCCGTGCCGATGCCGGGACGGTCCGGGTGCTGGGCCTGGACCCGGTCGCCGACGCCGCCCGGCTGCGCCCGCGGATCGGCGTGATGTTGCAGTCCGGTGGCATCTACCCCGGCGCGCGCGCCCTGGAAATGCTCCGGCACACGGCGAAACTGCACGCCCATCCGCTGGACGTGGACGCCCTCGCCGCCCGTCTCGGCCTCGACTCCTGCGGCCGGACCAGCTACCGGCGGCTCTCCGGCGGCCAGCAGCAGCGGCTCGCCCTGGCCATGGCCGTGGTCGGCCGCCCGGAGCTGGTCTTCCTGGACGAGCCCACCGCCGGCCTCGACCCACACGCCCGGCGCGCCACCTGGGACCTGGTCCGCGACCTGCGCGCCGACGGCGTGAGCGTGGTGCTGACCACCCATCACATGGACGAGGCCGAGGAGCTGGCCGACCGGATCGCCATCGTCGACGGCGGCCGGGTGATCGCCGAGGGCAGCCCCGAGGAGCTCTGCCGGGCCGAGGCCGCCGACACCGTCCGCTTCCGCTCCCGGCCCGGACTCGACCTCGCGTCACTGGTCAAGGCACTGCCCGAGGGCAGCCGGGCGAGCGAGCCCGCCCCCGGCAGCTACCTGGTCGAGGGCGCGGTCGACCCGCAGCTGCTGGCCACGGTCACCACCTGGTGCGCCCAGTCCGGGGTGATGCCGGAACGGCTCGCCGTGGAACGGCACACCCTCGAAGACGTCTTCCTCGAACTGACCGGACGGGACCTGCGCGCATGACCGCCACCGACCTCGCACGCGCCGACCACTCCCCCGCGCCGGGCGCGGCCCCGATCGGCCGGATGCTCCGGGCGCAGACCGCGCTGGAGACCTCGATGCTGCTGCGCAACGGCGAGCAGCTGCTGCTCACCGTGGTCATCCCGAGCGTGCTGCTGGTGCTGTTCAGCGCCGTCGACGTCGTCTCCACCACCGGCCCCGGGGCCCGGGTCGACTTCCTCGCCCCCGGCCTGCTGGCGCTGGCGGTGATGTCCACCGCCTTCACCGGGCAGGCCATCGCCACCGGCTTCGAGCGCCGCTACGGCGTGCTCAAGCGGCTGGGCGCGAGCCCGCTGCCGCGCTGGGCGCTGATGACCGCGAAGACCGGCAGCGTGCTGGTGACCGAGGTGCTGCAGGTGGCGCTGCTCTCGGTGATCGCGCTGGCGCTGGGCTGGCACCCGCACGGCGACCCGCTCGCAGTGCTGCTGCTCCTGCTGCTGGGCACCGCCGCCTTCTCCGGGCTCGGCCTGCTGATGGCCGGCACCCTGCGGGCCGAGGCCACGCTGGCCGCCGCCAACCTGGTCTTCGTCCTGCTGCTGCTGGCCGGCGGGGTGGTCGTGCCGCTGGCGAAGTTCCCCTCGGCGGTGCGGCCGGTGCTGGAGGCGCTGCCGATCAGCGCGCTCTCCGACGGGCTCCGGACGGTGCTGCAGAGCGGCGCCGCGATGCCCTGGAGCGACCTGGGCATCCTCGCCGTCTGGGCGGTTCTCGGCCTGGCCGCGGCCGCGCGCTTCTTCCGCTGGGAGTAGCGACCACCGCAGCACGCCTGAGCTGCGAAGCGGTGCCGACGCGCGGCCCCGCGACGAAGATCCGCAGAGTCGCAATCTACGATGAATCCGTGCGTACCCCCTTCTCTCTCCTCGCCGAGCGCGTCACGGTCTCCGACCGGGTGATCCGCTGGACGGCCTTCGCCACCCTCGTCGCGAGCGTGCTGATCGTCGTCACCGGTGGCGCGGTCCGGCTCACCAGCTCCGGGCTGGGCTGCCCGACCTGGCCCACCTGCGGTGGGGGCGACCTCGCGCCCACGGCGGCGATGGGCATCCACGGGATCATCGAGTTCAGCAACCGGATGCTCACCGACGTGGTGTGCACCCTGGTCGGGCTCGCCATCATCGCCGCGCGCTGCGGCAAGCCCTGGCGGCGCAGCGTCTCCCGGCTGGGCTGGGCCCAGTTCTGGATCATCGTGGTGGACGCCGTGCTCGGCGGGATCACCGTGCTGACCCACCTCAACCCGTTCGTGGTGGCGGTGCACTTCCTCACCTCGATGGTGCTGATCCTGGTCGCGCTGGCGATGTGGCAGCGGGCCTGCGAGGGCGACGGCGAACCGGTGCGCACGGTCGGCAAGCCGGTGCAGCACCTGTCCCGGCTGACCATCATCGTCACCGCGCTGCTGATCGCGGCCGGCACCCTGGCCACCGGCACCGGGCCGCACTCGGGCGACGGCACCGCGGTCAAGCGGATGCCGTTCAACTGGGAGAAGGTGACCCAGTTCCACGCCGACTTCGCGATGGTCACCATCGGCCTGTCGCTGGCGATGATCTTCGTCCTGCTGGCCGTGGACGCCCCGGCCGAACCGCGCAAGCGCTCCCGCGAGTTCCTGGTGATCCTGCTCTCGCAGGCGCTGATCGGCTTCGTCCAGTACTTCACCCACCTGCCCGAGCTGATCGTCGGCTTCCACATGCTCGGCGCCGCGCTGGTCTGGGTCTGGGTGCTGCGGCTGCACCTCTCGCTGCGGATCCGCCCGGCCGAGGGCGAGTTGGAACGCCCGGCCGGTATCGAGTCCGTCGCCGACCTGGCGGCCGTCTGACCCGGCGGCACACGCACAGCAGAAGGGGAGAGGAGCGGACGCTCCTCTCCCCTTCTGCTGTGCGCTGTCCGCTGACTCAGGCGGCCGTCCGCGGCTGCTTCCCGCCGAGTTGGAGACCGGCCATCCGCTTCCACTCGTAGGGGCCGGTGCGCATCCGCAGGCCGATCTCCGGGTCGAACTCGTCGTGCCGGGTGATCCCGGAGAGCTCGACCGCACGGTCCGCCACGGCCCGGGTCGGCGCGACCTGGTCGCCCCACTCGCCGTCGGCGCCGACCAGGACGATCCGGGTGGAGATCCGGCCGACGTTCTCCACGACGCCGTCGGCGCTGCCGCCGTGGGCCGTGGCGAAGGCCCGGACGTGCTTGGCGATGCGCTGCGCCCGGCGCTCGTCCGAGCCGCTGAGGGCGGAGGCGGCGGCGGGGGTGGTGGTCTCTTCGCTCATGCGGCCGATGCTACCCAGCGGTAGGCCCGCTGACGACAGCGCCCCGGTGTGCCGCGTGGCACATCGGGGCGCTGACGTCGAGAAAGGGGACTACTTGAGGAAGGGGTCGATCGCGATCTCGACGAAAAGCAGCGTCAGATAGGTGATGGACCAGTGGAACAGCCGCATCTCCTTCAGCGCCGCACCGACCACTCCGGCCTTGGCGCGGGAGAGCAGCCCGTGCGCCTCGCGCAGCCAGAACGCGCCCAGCAGCACCGCCGACACCGGGTACAGCCAACTGGTGTGACCCAACGGCCACAGCGCCAACGAGACCGCCACCATGACCCAGCTGTAGATGACGATCTGCTTGGCCACGGCCTCGTTGGTGGCGATCACCGGCAGCATCGGCACGCCGGCGTTGGCGTAGTCGTCCTTCACCTTCATCGACAGCGGCCAGTAGTGCGGCGGCGTCCAGAAGAAGATGACCAGGAACAGCACCACCGGCGACCAGGCCAGCGAGTTGGTCACGGCCGCCCAGCCGATGAACACCGGCATGCAGCCGGCGATGCCGCCCCAGACGATGTTCTGCGCGGTGCGGCGCTTCAGGCCGAGGGTGTAGACGAAGACGTAGAACAGCAGCGCCGCCAGCGACAGCCCCGCCGACAACGGGTTGACCAGCAGTGCGAACCAGGCGGTCGAGCCGACCGCGAGCGCGATGCCGAAGACCAGGCACTCCCGCGGCGACACCATGCCGGTGACCAGCGGCCGCCGTTCCGTACGGTGCATCAGCGCGTCGATGTCGCGGTCGATGTACATGTTCAGGGCGTTGGCGCCACCGGCCGACAGGTAGCCGCCGAAGACGACCTCCAGCACCAGCAGCAGGTTCGGCACCCCCCGCTGGGCGAGGAACATCACCGGAACCGTGGTGATCAGCAGCAGCTCGATGATCCGCGGTTTGGTCAGTGCGACGAAGGCCCCGACACGGGCCGCGAACGGCCGGTGCCCGGGGTTCGCCTTGACCAGCCCGGCAGGGCGGGATTCGACGGCGGTCACGAACACCCCTGGTTGATGGAGAGCCGCAGACACCGGGCGGACCGGTCCTGCGCGTACCACGCCACTTTAGACGTTGCATATGTCCGCCTCCGCGCCGGGTCCGGGTTCGGGTAACCGTGTTGCGCCGTTCAGCGGGCGGACGACCCCCCGATCCCTCAGGCTGGCACCGTACGCGCGAGGCGGCGCGTGGAGCGCGGTGCTCCGCCGACCGCCTGCTGGGCTTGCGCGGGATCGACGTACGCATAAGCGATAGGCTCGTCACGTCAAGCGGGTCAACGCTCTGTGACCAGGTCCGCCACCGTCGACGGTCCCCGGCACCGGGTCGAATGACGATACGGAAGGAGCCCTGATTCAGGGTGAGTACGACGCCGAGCACTACCTTTGAGTGGACCGAACTGGACCGGCGCGCCGTTGACACGGTGCGGGTTCTGGCGGCGGACGCCGTGCAGAAGGTCGGCAACGGCCACCCCGGCACGGCCATGTCCCTGGCCCCTGCGGCGTACATGCTGTTCCAGCGCTTCCTGCAGCACGACCCGGCCGACGCGACGTGGCCCGGCCGCGACCGCTTCGTCCTCTCCTGCGGTCACTCCAGCCTGACCCTCTACATCCAGCTCTACCTGTCGGGCTACGGCCTGACGCTGGACGACCTCAAGGCGTTCCGCACCTGGGGCTCGCTGACCCCGGGTCACCCCGAGCACGGGCACACCACCGGTGTCGAGGTCACCACCGGTCCGCTCGGCCAGGGCATGGGCAACGCGGTCGGCATGGCGATGGCGGCCCGCTACGAGCGCGGCCTGTTCGACCCGGACGCCGCCCCCGGCACCTCCCCGTTCGACCACACCATCTGGGGCATCTGCTCCGACGGCGACCTGGAGGAGGGCATCTCCGGCGAAGCGTCCTCGCTGGCCGGCCACCAGAAGCTGGGCAACCTGGTCTTCCTCTACGACGACAACCACATCTCGATCGAGGGCGACACCAAGATCGCCTTCACCGAGGACGTGCTGCAGCGCTACGAGGCCTACGGCTGGCACGTCCAGCGGATCGCCCACGGCGCCAACGGCGACTTCGACGTCGACGCGCTGCACGCCGCGCTGGCCGCCGCCAAGGCCGAGACCGAGCGTCCCTCGATCATCGCCGCCCGCACCATCATCGGCTGGCCCGCGCCGCACGCCGCAGAGCACCGAGCGAGGCGCACGGCTCGGCGCTCGGCGCCGACGAGGTCGCCGCGACCAAGCGCGTCCTCGGCTTCGACCCGGAGCAGTCCTTCGAGGTCGGCGACGAGGTGCTGGCGCACGCCCGCGAGGTCGGGGTGCGCGGCGCCGAGGCCCACGCCGCCTGGACCAAGCGGTTCGAGGCCTGGCGCGCCAGCAACCCGGAGCGCGCCGCCGAGTTCGACCGGATCAGCGCGGGCGAGCTGCCCGAGGGCTGGGAGCAGGCGCTGCCGTCCTTCCCGGCCGGCAAGGACGTCGCCACCCGCAAGGCCTCCGGCGAGGTGCTCAAGGCCGTCGCGGCGCGGTCGTGCCCGAGCTCTGGGGCGGCTCCGCCGACCTGGCCGGCTCCAACCTCACCACGATCGACCGCCGACTCCTCGTTCCTGCCGAGTCGGCAACCCGCTGCCGGGAGCCAACCCCTACGGCCGGACGATGCACTTCGGCATCCGCGAGCACGCCATGGGCGCGATCGCTGAACGGCATCGCGCTGCACGGCAACACCCGCGTCTACGGCGGCACCTTCCTCATCTTCTCCGACTACATGCGCGGCGCCGTCCGCCTGGCCGCGCTGATGAAGCTGCCGGTCACCTACGTCTGGACGCACGACTCGATCGGCCTCGGCGAGGACGGCCCGACCCACCAGCCGGTCGAGCACCTGGCCGCGCTGCGCGCCATCCCGGGTCTGAACATGGTCCGCCCGGCCGACGCCAACGAGACCGTCACCGTCTGGGCCGAGGTGCTGCGCCGGCACGCGACCAACCCCGCCCCGCTCGGCCTGGCGCTGACCCGCCAGAACCTCCCGGTGTTCGACCGATGAGCGCCAACGCCCGGGACGGGCCGCCAGCGCGGCGGCTACGTGCTCCGCGAGGCGGACGGGCGGCCCGGCCGCAGGTCATCCTGATCGGCACCGGCTCCGAGGTGCAGCTCGCGGTCGAGGCCCGCGAGCACCCTCGAGGCCGCCGGCATCCCCACCCGCGTGGTGTCGATGCCCTGCGTCGAGTGGTTCGAGGAGCAGGACCGCGCCTACCGTGAGACGGTGCTGCCGCCGGCGGTCCAGGCCCGGGTCTCGGTCGAGGCCGGCATCGCGCTGACCTGGTACCGCTACCTCGGCGACGCCGGACGCGTCGTCTCAGCCTCGAGCACTTCGGCGCCTCCGCCGACTACAAGATGCTCTACCGCGAGTTCGGCATCACCGCCGAGGCCGTCGGTCGCCGCCGCCCACGAGTCGCTCGCCGACGCCAACCGCTGAACCGCGCCCGACAAGAATTCCAGAGGAGAAGTACCACCATGACTGACGCTCTGAAGCGCCTCAGCGACGAGGGCGTGGCGATCTGGCTCGACGACCTCAGCCGCGACCGGCCTCACCTCCGGCAACCTGGCCGACCTGGTCCGCACCAAGCACGTCGTCGGCGTCACCACCAACCCGACCATCTTCCAGAAGGCCATCGGCGGCGGCAGCGACGCCTACGACGCGCAGCTGCGCGACCTCGCGGTCCGCGGCGTCACGGTGGACGAGGCGGTGCGGATGATGACCGCCGCCGACGTCCGCGAGGCCGCCGACGTGCTGCGCCCGGTCTACGACGCCAGCGACGGCCGCGACGGCCGGGTCTCGATCGAGGTCGACCCACGGCTGGCGCACCACACCGAGGCCACCGTCGCCGAGGCCCGCCAGCTGGCCTGGCTGGTGGACCGCCCGAACACCCTGATCAAGATCCCGGCGACCAAGGCGGGCCTGCCGGCCATCGCCACCGTCATCGGCGAGGGCATCAGCGTCAACGTCACGCTGATCTTCTCGCTGGAGCGCTACCGGGGCGTCATGGACGCCTTCCTGACCGGCCTGGAGACCGCGAAGGCCGCCGGCATCGACCTCTCCACCATCGAGTCGGTCGCCTCCTTCTTCGTCTCCCGGGTGGACACCGAGATCGACCAGCGGCTCGACAAGGTCGCCACCCCGGAGGCCGCCGCCGCCAAGGGCAAGGCCGCCATCGCCAACGCCCGGCTCGCCTACGAGGCCTACGAGGAGGTGTTCGGCTCCGCCGACGGTCGAGTGCAGGGCTCGGACCGCTGGAAGGGGCTGGCCGCCGCCGGCGCCAAGCCGCAGCGTCCGCTGTGGGCCTCCACCGGCGTCAAGGACCCGGCCTACGACGACACCATGTACGTCGTCGAGCTGGTCGCCCCGGGCACCGTCAACACCATGCCCGAGGCCACCCTCGACGCCGTCGCCGACCACGGTGTGGTCCGCGGCAACACCATCGAGGGCAGCTACGCGGGAGCCAAGGCCGAGCTCGACGCCCTGGCCGCACTCGGCATCTCCTACGACGACGTCGTCCAGCTGCTGGAGGACGAGGGTGTGGAGAAGTTCGAGGCGTCCTGGAAGGAGCTGCTCGACACGGTCTCCGCTTCCCTGCAGAAGTTCACCGTCAAGGGGGGATCCACCAAGTGAGCGAAGAGGCCCAATCCGTACTGGAGGAGGAGACGGGCGTGGTCAACGCCTGGCTCAACCCACTGCGCGATCCGGCGGACCGGCGGCTGCCGCGCATCGCCGGACCGTCCGGTCTGGTCATCTTCGGCGTGACCGGCGACCTGTCGCGCAAGAAGCTGATGCCGGCGATCTACGACCTGGCCAACCGCGGCCTGCTGCCGCCGGGCTTCTCGCTGATCGGCTTCGCCCGGCGCGACTGGGAGGACGAGGACTTCGCCCAGGTCGTCCACGACTCGGTCAAGGAGCACGCCCGGACCCCCTTTCGCGAGGAGGTCTGGCAGCAGCTGGCCAAGGGCATGCGCTTCGTCCAGGGCGAGTTCGTCGACAACGACGCCTTCGAGAAGCTCCGCGAGACCATCGAGGAGCTGGACAAGGCCCAGGGCACCGGCGGCAACTTCGCCTTCTACCTGTCCGTGCCGCCGAAGTTCTTCCCGCAGGTGGTGGAGCAGCTCAAGGCGCACGGCCTGGCCGACCGCGCCGAAGGGCTCCTGGCGACGCGTGGTCATCGAGAAGCCCTTCGGCCACGACCTGGCCAGCGCGACCGAGCTCAACCGGGTCGTGCACTCGGTGTTCCCGCGCGACGAGGTCTTCCGGATCGACCACTACCTCGGCAAGGAGACGGTCCAGAACATCCTGGCGCTGCGCTTCGCCAACTCCATGTTCGAGCCGATCTGGAACCGGTCCTACGTCGACCACGTGCAGATCACCATGGCCGAGGACATCGGCATCGGCGGCCGGGCCGGGTACTACGACGGCATCGGCGCCGCGCGTGACGTGATCCAGAACCACCTGCTCCAGCTGATGGCGCTGACCGCCATCGAGGAGCCGGCCTCGTTCGACCCGAAGGCCCTGGTCGCCGAGAAGCTGAAGGTGCTGTCCGCGGTCAAGATCCCCGAGGATCTCGGCCTGCACACCGTGCGCGGCCAGTACACCCGACGGCTGGCAGGGCGGCGAGGAGGTGCTCGGCTACCTGGAGGAGGACGGGATCGACCCCAAGTCCACCACCGACACCTACGCCGCGGTCAAGCTGGAGATCAACAACCGCCGCTGGGCGGGCGTCCCGTTCTACCTGCGCACCGGCAAGCGGCTCGGCCGCCGGGTCACCGAGATCGCGGTGGTCTTCCAGCGCGCCCCGTACCTGCCGTTCGACTCCAGCGCCACCGAGGAGCTGGGGCAGAACGCCCTGGTCATCCGGGTGCAGCCGGACGAGGGCGTGACCATGCGCTTCGGCTCCAAGGTCCCCGGCACCTCGATGGAGGTCCGCGACGTCAGCATGGACTTCGCCTACGGCGAGTCCTTCACCGAGTCCAGCCCCGAGGCGTACGAGCGGCTCATCCTGGACGTGCTGCTCGGCGACGCCAACCTCTTCCCCCGGCACCAGGAGGTCGAGGAGTCCTGGAAGATCCTGGACCCGATCGAGCAGTACTGGGACCAGCACGGCAAGCCCGCCCCGTACGAGTCCGGCACCTGGGGACCGGCCGAGGCGGACGAGATGCTCGCACGAGACGGTAGGAGCTGGCGTCGGCCATGAAGATCGATCTGACGGACACCAACTCCAGCAAGATCAACGCTGGACTGATCGAGGCCCGCCGG
Organism: uncultured Actinomycetota bacterium; assembly: GCA_963743515.1. Classification (GTDB taxonomy): domain Bacteria; phylum Actinomycetota; class Actinomycetes; order Streptomycetales; family Streptomycetaceae; genus Streptacidiphilus. Next base: position 121,675 of record CAVUQN010000007.1, on the reverse strand, counting down.
GCCATCGGCGCCGGCGCGGTCGGCATGGTGCTCACCCTCGTCATCGTCACCGACGAGGGCAGTGCCTACGACGCGCTCAAGGCCGCCGGCGAGGCCTCCCGCGAGCACCCCTCGCGGATCCTCGCGGTGATCAGCCGGCCCGGGCGCTCCCCACGGGCCCGGGCCGGGGCCCGACTGGACGCCGAGATCCGCGTCGGCTCCGACGCGGGCACCGGGGAAACGGTTCTGCTCCGGCTCCACGGCGAGCTCGCCTCCCAGGCGCAGTCGGTGGTGCTGCCGCTACTGCTGCCGGACGCCCCGGTGGTGGTCTGGTGGCCGGAGAACGCCCCCGAGAACCCGGCCCGGGACCCGCTCGGCGCACTCGCGCAGCGCAGGATCACCGACGCGGTCTCGGCGGAGTCCCCGGTGGCGAAGCTCGCCAGCCGCGCGCTGACCTACAGCCCCGGCGACACCGACCTGGCCTGGACCCGGATCACCCCGTGGCGCTCGATGCTGGCCGCCGCGCTCGACCAGCGCCACGTCAAGGTCGAGTCCGCGGTGGTCGAGGGCGAGTCCGACAACCCCAGCGCCGAACTGCTGGCGCTGTGGCTGGCCAGCCGGCTCGACATCAAGGTGGAGCGGGTCGTCACCGACGGCCCGGGGCTGACCACCGTACGGATGCGCACGGCCGGCGGCGACATCACCCTGGACCGCTCGGACGGCCTGCTGGCCACGCTCTCCATGCCCGAGCAGCCCGACCGGACGGTGGCGCTGAAGCGCCGCGAGACCTCCGAGCTGATCGCCGAGGAGCTGCGCCGGCTCGACCCGGACGACATCTACGCCACCTCGGTCAAGTACGGCGTGGAGAAGCTGCACCAGGACGGCTCCAAGCGCGAGACCGTCGAGGCCCCGTCGGCCTCGGCGGAGCCTGCCTCGGCCCCGATCCCGGCCGCGCCGGTCGCCTCGGCGACCCGCACCAAGGCCGTGCCGAAGGCCGATGCCCCGGCTGCGGCCAAGGACGCGCCGTCCAAGCCCAGCGGGCGGAAGCCGGCCTCGTCATGACCACCCCGCAGCTGGTCGTCCACCGCGACAAGGAGCTGATGGCGCTTGCCGCGGCGGCCCGGCTGATCACCCGGATCGTGGACGCCCAGGCCTCCCGCGGCACCGCCTCGGTGGTGCTGACGGAGGGCGCAACGGCAACGCGGTGCTCGCGGCGCTGGCGTCCTCGCCGGCCCGGGACGCCGTGGACTGGTCCCGGCTCGACCTCTGGTGGGGCGACGAGCGCTTCCTCCCCGCCGGGGACCCGGAGCGCAACGCCACCCAGGCCAGGAACGAGCTGCTGGACGCCGTGCCGCTGGACCCCGCACGCGTGCACCCCATGCCCGCGTCGGACGGCCCGGACGGCGACGACCCGGAGGCGGCGGCGGAACGCTACGCGGCCGAACTGGCCAAGGCGGCGGGCCCGGAGGACCACCTCGGGGTTCCGGCCTTCGATGTGCTGCTGCTCGGCGTCGGCCCGGACACCCATGTGGCCTCGCTCTTCCCCGAGCACCCGGGGGTGCGGGAGACTGCGCTCACGGTGGTCGGCGTGCGCGGCGCGCCCAAGCCCCCGCCGGTCCGGGTCTCGCTGACCCTGCCGGCGATCCGGGCCGCCCGCGAGGTCTGGCTGCTCGCGGCGGGCGCGGACAAGGCCGAGGCCGTGGCCCTGGCTCTGTCCAGCCCGGGCGAGATCCAGGCCCCGGCCTCCGGCGCCTACGGCCGGCGGCGCACCCTCTGGCTGCTGGACCGGGCGGCGGCGGCGAAGCTACCGCCCCAGCTCTACCCGCCGGCCTCGGCCTGACGGCGCACCACCGCACGGAGCATGACGGCGGCGGCCCTGCACCTCCCGACCGGGAGGAGCGGGGCCGCCGCCGTGCTGTGCGCGGCTCACTGCGGCAGGAACGCCTCCGTGGTCCAGTTCGCCGAGTCGTTGCCGAGCACGACGACATGGTTGAGCACGCCCTTGAGGCCGCCGATGGCGTCCAGCGAGGCCGCGTCGGCCTGGTTCTGCTTGAACACGGAGACCAGCACGCCCTTGGTGGTGACCGTGGCCGCACCCGGCGTTCCACCCTCCCAGCCAGTGCCGGCGGTGGCCCAGATGTTGAACACCACGCCGCTGGGCGTCGCGTACTGCGCCATCTCGGTCCAGGACCGATTGCCGTTCAGATTGGTGGTCAGCGTGACATTGCGGAGCGAGAACTCCTTGGGGAGTCCGCTGATCCGCAGCGGCAGCGGCACCAGGTGGTCGCCCTCGCGCATGTCGGCCGCGATCCGGCGCAGCGTGACCGCCGGGTCGGCCACCTGGCCGGGCAGGTTCTCGCCGTCGAGCCCGGCCAACTGACCGTCCGGCAGCTTCCAGTAGAGCTGCTGGCGCTGCGGCATGCCGGGCAGTTCCACCCAGAACGCCGGCATGCCGTTGATCGGCGTGGTGGCGACCTCGGTCCCGTTGACGATCTTCCCGTTGGCGAAGCCGGTCAGGTCCGGCTGCTCGCCCTTGTCGAGCCGGTAGTAGCTGATGTTGACGGCGTCGTTGCCGCGCAGCAGCGCGATCGCCTCGGGCTGGCTCTCGGTCCCCTTCTGGGCGCTGTCGACCATGCCGACCCCGATGCTGTTGAACTCCGCGGGCAGCCAGCCGAAGCCGTACGGCGCCACCAGCGGATCGGGCCCCGACAGGGTGCCGCTGCTCGTACCGCCCTTGGCCGCCGAGACCTCGGTGCCGCCGCCGGGCAGGACGAACACGCCCAGCCCGACGGCGCAGGCCAGCACGCCGACCCCGGCCGTCCGGGCCAGTCGGCGGCGGACCAGTCGGCGGCGTCCCACCCGGATCGCGCCGGCGATGTCGACCAGGTCGGCCGGGGCGGGCTCCTCGGCCAACTCGTGGAGCCGGAGCTGCAGATCGTCGGTGTCGAGGCTCATGCCGGCGTTCCTTCCGTGGCGGGGGCGGGGTGGGCGCCGAGCAGGCGACGCAGCGCGTCGATGCCGCGCGAGGTCTGGCTCTTCACATTGCCGGTCGAGCAGTCGAGCGCCTCGGCGGTCTGCTCCACGGTCAGATCGCAGAAGTAGCGCAGCACGACCGTCGCGCGCTGCCTGGGCGGCAGCGCGGCGAGGGCTTCGCGCAGGTCGAGCGAGGCGTCGAGGTCGGGCAGCCGCGCCGCTTCCTCGGAGTCGGACGAACGCAGCAGCACCCGACGGACCCAGGGCGCGCGCTGCTCGGCCAGGAAGGTGTTGACGAGGACGGTCCGGGCGTAGCCGTCGATGTTGTCGACGCCGCCCGCCCGGACCCAGTTGACGTACAGCTTGGTGATGCTGGTCTGGACGAGGTCGTCGGCGCGGTGCCAGTCCCCGCAGAGCAGGTAGGCGGCCTTCCGCAGCCAGGCCGACCTGGCGCTCACATACTCGACGAACTCGGCGTCGCGCTTCCGCTCCGCCATGGGCGTTCCCCCTGTTACCTGGTACCGGTCGCTTCCACCCGTCTAATGCGCCCGACCGGTGAAGGGTTGCACGCCCCTCTCGATCAGTCGCGCACCGCGGTGAGCGCGACCGTGGTGTAGCGCATGGCGAAGCTGCCGCCGAGGGCGTCGATGGCGGCGCCGGCCACGTCCAGTACCTCGGCCAGGTGCTCCGCCGGGAGCCTGGTGAAGGCGCCCTGGGTGGGCATCTGGTCCAGCCAGGCGTCCCGGGTGTAGGTCCACTCCCAGTCGTGGCGCCACTGCTCGGGCTCGCCGAGGCCGTCGGCCGCGCGGATGCCCTCGGCGGCGCGGGCGAGCAGCGAGTCGTACGCGTCCAGGGCCGCTCCGGGGTCGGCACGGAACCGGAACGGCGAGTCGGGCAGCACCCGGACGCAGACCTCGTCGACCGCCGCCAGGACCTCGGGCGGGAGTTCGAAGACGTTCCAGAAGGCCGCCAGCAGGCCTCCGGGGCGCAGTGCCGGCGCGGCCCTGGCCGCGCCCACGACCGGGTCGATCCAGTGCCAGGCCTGACCGGCCACCACCGCGTCGAAGTCCCGGCCGGCCGGGTCCCAGGTCTCGAACCTGGCCTCCTCGACCGGGACGCCCAACTGCCGCGCCACGGCGGCCATCCGGGCGTCGGGCTCGACGCCGAGCACCCGGCAGCCGGCGGCCAGGAACTGTCGGGCGGCGATGCCGGTGCCGCAACCGACGTCGAGGATGTCGGGGCCGGGGCTCGCGGCGGTGATCCGCCGCACCAGGGCGTCGGGGTAGCGGGGCCGGGCGCGGTCGTAGCGCTCGGCGTCGGTCCCGAACGACTCCGCCACCAGCCGCTGCCGGTGCGGTTCGGGACGGGGGAGGGCTGCTGCTCGGGCGGTAGAGTGGGCATGCGCCCACCATAGTGGGCAGTTGCCCACTCCTCAACGGGACGGGCGCCTTGGAAGCGACGAGAGGATGCACGGTGCCGACAGGGGTGGCCTTCCAGGACCCGCGCACGCAGCTGTTCGAGGCCGCCGAGCGGCTGCTGCTCCAGGCCGGGCCGAACGCGCTGACCAGCAGGGCGGTCACCACCGAGGCCGGCTGCGCCAAGGGCGTCCTGCACCGGCACTTCGCCGACTTCGACGACTTCCTGGCCGAGCTGGTGCTGGACCGGATCGGCCGGATCGAGGCCCGGTCCGCCGTCCTCTGCGCCGCCGCCGGGACCGGCACCGTCACCGGCAACCTCGCCGAAGCGCTGGGCACCCTGTTCGACCCGGTCGCCGTGGCCGTCGTCGGCCTGGTCGCCTTCCGCGACGAACTGCGCGCCCGGCTGCGCCGGACCACCCCACGCGGCATCCCGCTGCTGGCCGAGGCCACCGCCATGCTCGCCGACTACCTCGCCGCCGAGCAGCGACTGGGCCGGATCGTGGCCGAGGCCGACCTGCGCCCGCTCGCCCCCACCCTGGTCGGCGCCGGCCACCTGCTCTTCGCCGACCGGGAGAGCGCCCCGCCGACCCCGGAGGCCCTCCGGCAGGTGGTGGCCACCGTCATCGGCGGCGCACTGCCGCCGGGGTGACCATCCGACGCCTACGCCTCTCCCGCCTCCGGCCCGGTGGAGTCCCCCGGGCCGGAGGCCCCGGCTACAGCCGCTCGATGATGGTGACGTTGGCCTGGCCGCCGCCCTCGCACATGGTCTGCAGCCCGTAGCGGCCGCCGGTGCGCTCCAGCTCGTGCAGCAGCGTGGTCATCAGCCGGACGCCGGTCGCGCCCAGCGGGTGCCCGAGGGCGATCGCGCCGCCGTTGACGTTGACCCTCGCCGGGTCCGCACCGGTCTCCTTGAGCCAGGCCAGCACGACCGGGGCGAAGGCCTCGTTGATCTCGACCAGGTCGATCTCGTCGATCGTCATCCCGGTCTTCTTCAGCGCGTGCGCCGTGGCCGGGATCGGCGCCGTGAGCATCCGGATCGGGTCGTCGCCGCGCACCGAGAGGTGGTGCACCCGGGCGCGCGGGGTCAGCCCGTGCTCCCGGACCGCGCGCTCGGAGGCGATCAGCATGGCCGAGGCGCCGTCGGAGATCTGGGAGGAGACGCGCGGCGGTCACCCGGCCGCCGGGGGCCAGTGTCTTCAGCCCGGCCATCTTCTCCAGGGTGGTGTCACGGCGCGGGCCCTCGTCGTGCCGGACCTTGCCGTAGGAGGCGATCTCGCGGTCGAAGCGGCCCTCGTCGATCGCCCGGACCGCGCGCTGGTGCGAGGTCAGCGCGAACTCCTCCATCTGCTCGCGGGAGATGCCCCACTTCTCGGCGATCATCTCGGCGCCGAGGAACTGGCTGACCGGCTGGTCGCCGTAGCGGGCGCGCCAGCCGACCGAGCCCGCGAACGGCCCCTCGGTCAGGCCCAGCGGCAGCGCCGCCTCGCGCGAGGAGTAGCCGATCGGGATCTGCGACATGCTCTGGACGTTCCGCCGGCCACGACCAGGTCGCTGGTCCCCGACATCACCGCCTGCGCGGCGAAGTGCACCGCCTGCTGCGAGGAGCCGCACTGCCGGTCGATGGTGACCCCGGGCACCTCCTCCGGCAGCCCGGCCGCCAGCCAACTGGTCCGGGCGATGTCCCCGGCCTGCGGGCCGACCGTGTCCAGGCAGCCGAAGACCACGTCCTCGACCAGCGCCGGATCGATCCCGCTGCGGGTGACCAGGGCCTGCAGCACATGCGCGCCGAGGTCGGCGGGGTGAACGGCGGCCAGGCCGCCGCCCTTTCGGCCGACGGGGGTGCGGACGGCCTCGACGATATAGGCCTCGGGCATGGTTCCTACCTCCTGGATCGGATCGGGTTGAGGGAACAGCTCAGTGCGCGGCGATGCCGTCCAGCAGCAGGCCGAGGTACTGCCGGGCGATCTCCGCCGCGTCGTGCCGCCCGCCGGGGCGGTACCAGGAAGCGGCGACCCAGACGGTGTCGCGGACGAAGCGGTAGGCGAGCCGCAGGTCGAGGTCGGCCCGGAACTCCCCCTCGGCCACTCCCCGTTCCAGCGTGCCCTGCCAGATGTGCTCGAAGCGGTGCATCGAGTCGGCGAGGTAGCCGAAGCGGGGCTGCCCGGCGAGATGGCGTTCGCGCTGGTAGATGGCGACGGCGTCGCGGTGCCGGTCGATCTCCCGGAAGGACTCGACCACCAGCGCCTCCAGCGTCGCCCGGGGGCCGAGCCCGGCCCCGAGGACGGCGTCGTAGCCGGTCCAGAGCTCGCCCAGGAAGCCGGAGAGGATCTCGTCCAGGATCGACTCCTTGGAGTCGAAGTGGTAGTAGAGGCTGCCGGCCAGGATGCCGGCCGCGTCGGCGATCTCCCGGACCGTGGTCGCGTCGTAGCCCTGCCGGGCGAACACCTCGGCAGCGGTGGCCAGCAGCTCCTCGCGGCGCGAGGGCGCGGCCCCGCCGGCGCCCCGGGGGCTGCTGCTCCGGGGGCTGCTGAGGTCCTTGCTCTGCATGTCGTTCCGTCCGCTAGGCACACCGCTGGCTACCGGCACGTTAACCTACCAAATACTTGTTAGGGAAGGCGCAGTCCGGTGCCGGCCGCCGAGCAGCGGAACAAAATCTGACGAACCGTCAGTTCAGGCAATGAGGCCAGGAGCTGCCCGCCGGAGCGTCAGACCTCGCCGCGCAGCTTGGCCAGTGCCTCGGCGAGGATCGCCTCGCCGTCGGCGTCGGTGCGCCGCTCGCGGACATAGGCGAGGTGGGTCTTGTACGGCTCGGTGCGCGGCGGCGCCGGCGGGTTGTCCTCGTCCGGGCCCGCCGGGAATCCGCACCGGGGGCAGTCCCAGGTCTCCGGGAGCTGGGCATCGGAGGCAAAGGAGGGACGGGTCTCGTGCCCGTTGGCACACCAGAAGGAGATCCGGAGCCGGGGGGCGGACTCGCCGCGCTCGGCCTCACCCATGGGGCCGGCCCCGACCCTGCTGCCACGGATAGCGTTGCCACTTGCCACGGTGCGACTCCCTGCGTGATGGGGCGTAGCGCCGGTCACCTGGGAGTTCTTCCGTGCCACGTGGCTCGGTCCCCACGGTGTTCCTGCGCCCCCCGCCGACGGAATTGTCCCAGTGTACGGACCGCGCGCACACGGTCCGTCACCGTCACTGGCGACAACTGCCACCATGATAGGCGGCCGGGCGACACTCCGTCAGTTCTCGCACAGACGGGCTACCGCAGGGGGTATTGGTGCAATTCGCAGCCGGGGTCAGCCGTTCTTGGCCTTCAGCAGCAGCGAGAGGATGATGATGCAGGCGAACCAGCCGACACCCATGAAGATGGTGATGCGGTCGAGGTTGCGCTCGGCCACGGCGGAGCCGCCGCCGGTGGAGGACACGCCGCCACCGAACATGTCGGACAGACCGCCGCCCTTGCCCTTGTGGAGCAGGACCAGGACCACCATCATCACGCTGAAGAAGATCAACGCGATGGAGAAGCAGAGGACCACGGCGGAACCAATCTCTTGTGTGGTTGCTTGGCACAAGGCCGGAGCGGTGGTGCTGCCACCGCTCCGGCCCTAGCGTACGACGGTTCGGCCGGTCAGCCTACTGCCTGGTCCCGATACCGGACGATCTTCACGAACTCGTCGGCGTCCAGCGCCGCCCCGCCGATGAGCGCGCCGTCGACATCCGGCTTGGCCATGATGCCGGCCGCGTTCGAAGCCTTGACCGAACCGCCGTAGAGCACCCGGACCTTGTCGGCCAGCTCGGGGCTGTACAGCTCGCCGAGGCGGGTCCGGATCGCGGCGCAGACCTCCTGCGCGTCCTCCGGGGTGGCCACCTCGCCGGTGCCGATGGCCCACACCGGCTCGTAGGCGACGACGATGCGCTCGGCGTCGGCGGCCGGCACGTCCTCCAGCGCCCCGTCCAGCTGGGCGAGGGTGTAGGCGACCTGGTTGCCGGCCTTGCGGACGTCCAGCCCCTCGCCGACGCACAGGATCGGCACGATGCCGTGCCGGAACGCGGCCTTGACCTTGGCGTTGACGACCGACTCGGTCTCGCCGTGGTACTGGCGCCGCTCCGAGTGGCCGACGACCACGTAGGTGCACTTGAGCTTGGACAGCATCGGACCGGAGATCTCGCCGGTGTAGGCGCCGGAGTCGTGCACCGAGATGTCCTGGGCGCCGTACTTGATCTTCATCTTGTCGCCGTCGGTCAGCGTCTGCACCGACCGCAGGTCGGTGAACGGGACCAGCACTGCGACCTCGACGGCCGCGAAGTCCTTGTCGTTCAGCCCGAAGTTGATCTTCTGGGTGTGGGCGATGGCCTCGAGGTGGTTGAGGTTCATCTTCCAGTTGCCCGCCATCAGCGGGGTACGCGAAGTGCTCATGTTCTCAGTTCTCCAGTGCGGCGAGGCCGGGCAGGGTCTTGCCTTCGAGGTATTCCAGGCTCGCGCCGCCACCCGTCGAGATGTGGCCGAACTTCTTCTCGTCGAAGCCGAGGATGCGCACGGCCGCGGCCGAGTCGCCGCCGCCGACCACCGAGAAGGAGTCGCCGTCGGCCAGCGCCTCGGCGACCGCGGCGGTGCCCTGGGCAAAGCTGGGGTGCTCGAACACGCCCATCGGGCCGTTCCAGAACACCGTCTTCGCGTCCGCCAGCTTGGCGGCGAAGAGCTTGGCAGTCTCCGGGCCGATGTCCAGGCCCATCCGGTCGGCCGGGATCGCGTCGGCCGGGACCACCGCGTAGTCCTGGACCGGTGCGCCCTCGTCCTTGAGGTCGGGGAAGGCGGAGGCGACCGCGATGTCGACCGGGAGCACGAACTCCACGCCGTTCTGCTCGGCGCGCTTCAGGTACTCCTGGACGGCCGGGATCTGGTCGGTCTGCACCAGGCTGCTGCCGACGCCGTAGCCCTTGGCGGCAAGGAAGGTGAAGACCATCCCGCCGCCGATCAGGATCCGGTCGGCCTTGCCGAGCAGGTTGTCGATCACGCCGAGCTTGTCGGAGACCTTGGAGCCGCCGAGCACCACGACGTAGGGGCGCTCGACGTCCTCGGTGAGCCGCTTGAGGACCGCCACCTCCTTCTCGATCAGACAGGCCGACCGCGTGCGGCAGTCGGGCCGGCAGGTCGTAGACCGAGGCGTGCTTGCGGTGGACGGCGCCGAAGCCGTCGCCGACGTAGCAGGTCGGCCAGGGCGGCGAGCTGGTCGGCGAAGGCGCCGCGCTCGGCGTCGTCCTTGCTGGTCTCGCCGGGGTTGAAGCGCACGTTCTCCAGCACGACGACGTCGCCGTCCTGCATCTCGGCCACGGCCTCGGCGGCGCTCTTGCCGACCGTGTCGTTGGCGAAGGTGACGTCCTGGCCGAGGAGTCTCGCCCAGCCGCACGGCCACCGGGCCGAGGGTGTACTGGGGGTCGGGGGCGCCCTTGGGACGGCCCAGGTGCGAGGCGACGATCACCTTCGCGCCCTTGCCGACCAGCTTGGCGATGGTCGGCGCGACGGCACGGATCCGGCCGTCGTCGGTGATGGTGCTGCCGGACAGCGGCACATTGAGGTCGGCGCGGACGAATACCCGCTGGCCGGCGACGTCGAGGTCGTCGATGGTCTGCACGGTCTGGTAACTCCTGTGGAAGCGGACGACGGTGGGAAGGAAAGCTTGGGACGGGCGGGCGACACAGGCAGGGCCCGGACATGGCGTCCGGACCCTGCCTCACATCACGTGTGCCGAGCTCGTCAGAGCTGGCTGCCGACCAGCGAGGTCAGGTCGACCAGGCGGTTGGAGTAGCCCCACTCGTTGTCGTACCAGCCGAAGATCTTCACCTGGTTGCCCTGGACCATGGTCAATGGGGCGTCGAAGATGCAGGAGAACGGGCGAGTTGACGATGTCGCGGGAGACGATCTCGTCCTCGTTGTAGTAGAGGTAACCCTTGAGGCTGCCCTGGGAGGCCTTCAGGAAGGCCGCGTTGACCTCGTCCTTGGTGACCTCGCGCTCCAGGTCGACCACCAGGTCGGTGACCGAGCCGGTCGGGACCGGGACGCGCAGCGAGATGCCGTCCAGCTTGCCCTTGAGCTCCGGCAGCACCAGCGCGATGGCCTTGGCGGCACCGGTGGAGGTCGGGATGATGCTCAGCGCGGCGGCGCGGGCGCGACGCAGGTCCTTGTGCGGGAAGTCCAGGGTGACCTGGTCGTTGGTGTAGGCGTGCACCGTCGTCATCATGCCCTTGTCGATGCCGAAGGCCTCGTGCAGGACCTTCGCCATCGGCGCCACGCAGTTGGTGGTGCAGGAGGCGTTGGAGATGATGTTGTGCTTGCTGACGTCAAGCTTGTCGTCGTTGACACCCATGACGATGGTGATGTCCTCGTCCGACGCGGGCGCCGAGATCAGGACCTTCTTGGCGCCGGCGGCGAGGTGCTTGGCCGCGGCATCGCCCTTGGTGAAGAAGCCCGTGGACTCGATCACGATGTCCGCGCCCAGCTGGGCCCAGGCGAGCTTGGCGGGGTCGCGCTCGGCGGAGACCTTGAAGGTCTTGCCGTCGACGGTGATGGTGTCGTCGGTGTGGGTCACCTCGGCGTGCAGGGTACCCAGGGTCGAGTCGTACTTCAGCAGGTGTGCCAGGGTCTTGGTGTCGGTCAGGTCGTTGACACCGACGATTTCGATGTCCGCGCCCGGGGCGATAACCGCACGGAAGAAGTTGCGGCCGATGCGGCCGAACCCGTTGATGCCTACCCGGATCGTCACGAACCGATCTCCTCGCTGATACGCCGGCTCGAGGAGCCGACGAGCTGGAATGGGATGTCCCCGACCGCTTGAAACCCTACCCCGCAAGCGTGTCGAAGGGCACATCCGTCCAGGGGTGACAACGGGCGCGCCCCTCTGCTCAACCCCCGTTCAGCGGGCGTGCGCACCGGGCGCGCGCCGGGCATCTGCACCCATGCACTGCCCTCCGCCCCCGGGTTGACCGTCCCCACCCGCCGGGAACGCGACCGCCCCGGGGTGCGGACACCCCGGGGCGGTACGTCGGACCGGCCGTCGCCGAACGGGCGAACCCTCAGCGGGCCTCAGCCGGCCACCATCTCCTCGGCCTCGGACAGGTTGTGCTCGGTGCTCGGCAGGCCCAGCTCCGAGGCCCGCTTGTCGGCCATCGCCAGCAGCCGGCGGATCCGGCCGGCCACCGCGTCCTTGGTCAGCGGCGGGTCGGCCAGCGAGCCCAGTTCCTCCAGCGAGGCCTGCTTGTGCTCCATCCGCAGCCGCCCGGCCGCGGCCAGGTGCTCCGGGACCTCCTCGCCGAGGATCTCCAGCGCCCGCTGGACCCGGGCCCCGGCCGCGACCGCGGCCCGCGCCGAGCGGCGCAGGTTGGCGTCGTCGAAGTTGGCCAGCCGGTTCGCCGTCGCCCGGACCTCGCGGCGCATCCGCCGCTCCTCCCAGGCCAGCAGCGACTCGTGCGCACCCAGCCGGGTCAGCAGCGCACCGATCGCGTCGCCGTCCCTGATCACCACCCGGTCCACCCCGCGCACCTCGCGGGCCTTGGCCGGGATGCCCAGCCGCCGGGCCGCGCCGACCAGCGCCAGCGCCGCCTCCGAGCCGGGGCAGGTGACCTCCAGCGAGGAGGACCTGCCCGGCTCGGTGAGCGAGCCGTGCGCCAGGAAGGCGCCGCGCCAGGCCGCCTCCGCGTCGCAGGTCGCCCCGGAGACCACCGCCGGGGGGAGCCCGCGGATCGGGCGTCCCCGCCCGTCCACCAGGCCGGTCTGCCGGGCCAGCAGTTCGCCGTCCTTCACCACCCGCACCACGTACCGGCTGCCGCGTCGCAGACCGCCGGGGGCCATCACCACCAGCTCCGAGGAGTGCCCGAAGATCTCCAGCAGGTCCTTGCGCAGTCGCCGTGCCGCCACTCCGGTGTCGAGCTCCGCCTCGATCACGATGCGTCCGCCCACAAGGTGCAGACCGCCCGCGAACCGCAGAACCGCCGACACCTCCGCCTTGCGGCAACAGGCCCGGGTGACGGGGAGTCGGCTGATTTCGTCCTTCACCGCTGCCGTCATCGCCATGGCGCGATCCTTCCATGCATCCTGAAGATCCGGTCGTACGCGGCGGCCAGAAGCTCCGGGTCGTGTCGTCCGGAGGAGAGTCGGGTGCCCGGTTCCACCGCCGCGACGTCGTCGAGCACGAGTTCGGCCCCCAGACGCTTGGCCGCGCTGCGCAGCGCCTCCGGGTCGGCCACGGCCGCCCGGTCGGCGAGCACGAAGTCGACCGTCAGCTCCGGCGCGTGCGCGCCGAAGACCTCCAGGTGCCGCTGCGGGGAGAAGCCCTCGGTCTCGCCGGGCTGCGCAACCAGGTTGAGCGCCAGCACCTTTCGGGCCCTGGCCTCGACCAGCGCGGTGCGCAGCTGAGGGACCATCAGATGCGGCAGCACGCTGGTGAACCATGAGCCGGGGCCGAGCACCACCCAGTCCGCCTCCAGCACCGCCTCGACCGCCTCCGGCACGGCCGGCGGATCCTGCGGCAGCAGCCGCACCGACTCCACCTCGCCCGGGGTGACCGCCACTTCGGCCTGGCCCCGGACGGTGTCGATCCGCTCGGGGAAGGCCGGATCCAGGCCCCGGACGGTGGCCTCGATGTCGAGCGGCACGGCCGACATCGGCAGCACCCGGCCGTGCGCGCCCAGCAGCCGCCCGACATAGGCCAGCGCCTCGACCGGATCGCCCAACTTCTCCCACAGCGCCACGATCAGCAGGTTGCCGACCGCGTGGCCGTGCAGGTCGCCGTTGCTCTGGAAGCGGTGCTGGATCACCTCGGACCAGGTCCGGCCCCACTCGTCGTCCCCGCACAGGGCGGCCAGCGCCTTGCGCAGGTCCCCGGGCGGCAGCACGCCCAACTCGGCGCGCAGCCGCCCGCTGGAGCCGCCGTCGTCGGCGACCGTGACCACCGCCGTGAGCTCGCCGGTGAGCCGCCGCAGCGCCGACAGCGAGGCGGCCAGCCCGTGGCCGCCGCCGAGCGCGACGATCCGCGGCGCTCCTCGGCGGCGCCGGATCTGCCGCCCACCGATGATGTGTGCCGACACCCGTGCCCCTCTGCCGCGCCGTTGCTGCCCCGCTGCCTGACCTGACCTGCTGCCTGTCGCTGCTGCCGGTCGCGCCCTACTCGCGGCCCATGTCCCGGTGCACCAGCACCGTTTCCAGACCGTCCGAGATCAGCCGCTTGGCGAGCCGCTCGGACATGGCCACGCTGCGGTGCTTGCCGCCGGTGCAGCCTACGGCAACCGTCACGTAACGCTTGCCCTCGCGTCGGTAGCCGGTCGGTGATCGATACGTAGCAGATCCGCGTACTGGTCCAGGAACTCCTTGGCCCCCGGCTGGTCGAAGACGTAGCGGGCGACCTCCTCGTCGAGTCCCGGTGACGTGCGCGCAGCTCGGGGACCCAGTGCGGGTTGGGCAGGAACCGGCAGTCGACGACCAGGTCGGCGTCGACCGGCAGGCCGTACTTGAAGCCGAAGGACATCACCGTGGCCCGCAGCTGCGGCTCCTCGGTCGTCCGGCGAACGTGCGACTCCATCTTGGCGCGCAGCTCGTGGACGTTGAGGTCGGAGGTGTCGATCACCAGGTCGGCCTCGCCGCGCAGGTCGCGCAGCAGGGTCGCGCTCCTGGGCGATGCCGTCGACGATCCGGCCGTCGCCCTGCAGCGGGTGCGGTCGGCGGACGCTCTCGAACCGCCGGACCAGGGCGTCGTCGGAGGCCTCCAGGAAGACCACCCGCAGCCGGACGCCGCGCCGCTCCAGGTCCTCCAGCGAGGCTCAGCAGGTCGTCGAAGAAGCTGCGGCCGCGGACGTCGACCACCGCTGCTATCCGGGCGACCGCGCCCTGCGAGCGCGCCCCGAGGTCGACCATGGTCGGTGATCAGCGACGGCGGCAGGTTGTCGACCACGAACCAGCCGAGATCCTCCAGACACTTGGCGGCGGTGCTCCGGCCCGCCCCCGACATGCCCGAGATGATCACCAGCTCGGGCGCCACCTCGGGTGCCTCCACGGTCGCCGACGGTCACCGGTGGTACTACCAGACACAGTCACTTCTTCTCCCCGCTTTCGCTCGCATCATCAACCTCGACGCTCGCGGCCGTCTGCGGCTTCCCTGTGTCACTCGCACGAGTGTCATCACCATCGGTGATGACTTCCCCGGTCGCCGTGTTAACGGTAGGAGCAGCCGGTGTCGTCGAGGCCAACGCTGCCACGACAACCGTCCGCCGTGCGGCGGCCCGAACCCCGGGACCTCGCAGATCTCCTCCACCGTCGCCGCGCGCATCCGCTTGACCGAGCCGAAGTGCTTGAGCAGGGCCTTGCGCCGGGTCTCGCCGAGGCCCGGGACGTCGTCCAGGCCGCCGGCGGTCATGCGCGCTTGGCGCGCTTCTGCCGGTGGTAGGTGATCGCGAACCGGTGCGCCTCGTCGCGGACCCGCTGCAGCAGGTAGAGGCCCTCGCTGGTGCGCGGCAGGATCACCGGGTCGTCCTCGCCCGGGCAGCCAGACCTCCTCCAGCCGCTTGGCCAGCCCGCAGACCGCGACGTCATCGACGCCGAGCTCGGTCAGCGCCCGCTGGGCGGCGGCGACCTGCGGCTCGCCGCCGTCGACGACGACCAGCTGCGGCGGGTAGGCGAACTGCGGGGCGGCCGTCGTCCGGTCGTCCGATCGCCGGCCGTCGCGGTGCCCCGGCTCGTCGCGCGCGTCTCGGCGCCGGTTCCGGCCGCGTGCTCGGCCGGGCGCCGCCTCCCCGCCTCGCTCGAGGTAGCGCTGAAGCGCCGGGTGATCACCTCGTGCATGGAGCGGACGTCGTCCTGGCCCTCGAACGGACTTGATCGCGAAGCGGCGGTACTCGCTCTTGCGGGCCAGTCCGTCCTCGAAGACCACCATGGAGGCGACCACGTCGGGCCCTGGAGGTGCGAGATGTCGTAGCACTCGATCCGCAGCGGGGCGCTGGTCCAGGCCGAGCGCGTCGGCGATCTCCTGCAGCGCGACGCTGCGGGTGGTGAGGTCGCGAGGCGCGCTTGGTCTTGTGCAGGGCCAGGGCCTGCTCGGCGTTGCGCTCGACCGTCTCCATCAGCGTCGCGCTTGTCGCCGCGCTGCGGCACCCGCAGGTCGACCCGGGCTGCCCCGGCGCTCGCCGAGCCACTCGGCGATCGGCCTCGACCGGCTCCGGCAGCGCCGGGCACCAGCACCTCGCGCGGCACCGCCTCAGCCGCGCTCCTCGCCGTAGAGCTGCGAGCAGGAACGTGCTCGACCAGCCCGGCGGTGTCGACGTCCTCGACCTTGTCGATGACCCAGCCGCGCTGGCCGCGCACCCGGCCGCCGCGGACGTGGAAGATCTGCACCGCGGCCTCGAGCTCGTCCTCGGCGAGGGCGACCACGTCGGCGTCGGTGCCGTCGGCCAGCACGACTGCGTTGCTTCTCCATCGCCCGCTGCAGCGCCTCGATGTCGTCGCGCAGCCGGGCCGCCCGCTCGTACTCCATCTCGGCGGCGGCCTGCTTCATCTCGCGTTCGAGCCGGCGCAGGTACGCGCCGGTGCGGCCGGCCATGAAGTCGCAGAAGTCCTCGGCGATCGCTCGGTGCTCCTCGGGCGATGACCCGGCCGACGCAGGGCGCGGAGCACTTGCCGATGTAGCCGAGCAGGCAGGGCCGGCCGACCTGCTGCGGCGCGCTTGAAGACCCCGGCGGAGCAGGTCCGCACCGGGAAGACCCGCAGCAGCAGGTCGACCGTCTCCCGGATCGCCCAGGCGTGCGCGTAGGGCCCGAAGTAGCGCACGCCGCTGCTTCTTCGGCCCGCGCATCACCTGGACCCGCGGGAACTCCTCGTTCAGGGTCACCGCCAGCGACGGGTAGCTCTTGTCGTCCCGGTACTGCACGTTGAAGCGCGGGTCGAACTCCTTGATCCAGCTGTACTCGAGCTGCAGCGCCTCGACCTCGGTGCCGACCACGGTCCACTCGACCGACGGCCGCGGTGGTGACCATCTGCCGGGTGCGCGGATGCGAGGTTGGCCAGGTCCTGGAAGTAGCTGGCTGAGCCGGGGGCGCAGGCTCTTGGCCTTGCCCGACGTAGATCACCCGGCCGCTGCGGCGTCCCGGAACTTGTAGACGCCCGGCGGAGGTCGGGATCGAGCCCGGGTGCGGGGCGGTAGGTCGACGGGTCGCCATGGTCTCACCCTACGACTCGCGCCGACAACCGGCCCCGGTCCCGGCGCGCCGCTCGCCGGAGGGCTGCCGGCTCGGAGAGCTGACGACCGCTCGGAGAGCTGACGACGATCTTGCCGCTCGGAGACGGTGACCTTCTTCGCCGGCAGCGCGGGTGGCCGGGCCCGGGACGACCGCGCCGTCGGTGACGTTGAACTGGCTGCCGTGGCAGGGGCACTGGATCACGCCGCCGGAGACCCCGTCCACCAGGCAGCCCTGGTGGGTGCAGACCGCGCTGAACGCCTTGTAGGCGCCCGCGGTCGGCTGGGTCACCACCACGCTGTGTCCGACGCTGTACAGCTCGCCGCCGCCGACCGGCGACGTGCACTGGTCGGACCCAGCGTCGTCGTGCCACTCGCGGAGGACGCGGAGGAGCCGGCGGAGCAGGCCGCGAGCACCGACGGCGGCCGCGCCCACCACCCCGGCCGCGGCGGCCCCGCGCAGCAGGCTGCGCCGCGAGGGCCCGTGCCGCCGCAGCAGGCCTCCGGCGCGGTGCTCGGTCCCGATCTCGGCCGTCGGAGGGGTCCAGCGGGGCGGTGCTGAGCTGCGACCTGATCGGGGCTCCGGGCGGCAGATGACGACGGCGGTGCACTCGGCACACCGCGCCGGCACCCGGGGCTCGGTTGCGGCCCCGGGTGCACCTGATGCGTCGTCGCCTGTGGATCACTTAGGCAGTCTTCGCCTTCTTGGCGACGGCCGTCTTCGCTGCGACCTGCTTCACGACGGCCTTCTTCGCCGCGACCGTCTTCGCTGCGACGGCTTCTTCGCGGCCGGCTTCTTCGCGGCCGGCTTCCGCTCGGTGGCGGCCGCCGTCCTCCGCGAGCACCCGGTCGCCCAGGATGTCGCGGAGGAACTTGCCGGTGTGGCTCTCCCGGACCAGCGGCGACCTGCTCCGGCGTGCCCTCGGCGACGACCAGGCCGCCGCCGTTGCCGCCCTCGGGGCCCATGTCGATGACCCAGTCGGCGGTCTTGATCACGTCCAGGTTGTGCTCGATCACGATCACCGTGTTGCCCTTGTCGACCAGCCGGTCAGCACGCTCGAGCAGCTTGCGGATGTCCTCGAAGTGCAGCCCGGTGGTCGGCTCGTCGAGGACGTAGACCGTGCGGCCGGTGGAGCGCTTCTGCAGCTCCGCGGCGAGCTTGACCCGCTGCGCCTCGCCGCCGGACAGCGTCGGCGCGGGCTGGCCGAGCCGGACGTAGCCGAGGCCGACGTCGGTCGAGCGTCCGCAGGTGGCGGGCGATCGGCGGGACCGCCTCGAAGAACTCCAGCCGCCTCCTCGATCGGCATGTCCAGCACGTCGGCGATGGTCTTGCCCTTGTAGTGCACCTCGAGCGTCTCCCGGTTGTAGCGGCGCCCCGTGGCAGACCTCGCAGGGGACGTAGACGTCCGGCAGGAAGTTCATCTCGATCTTGATGGTGCCGTCGCCGGCGCAGTTCTCGCAGCGCCCGCCCTTGACGTTGAAGGAGAAGCGGCCGGGCAGGTAGCCGCGGACCTTGGCCTCCGTGGTCTCCGCGAACAGCCGGCGGACGTGGTCGAAGACGCCGGTGTAGGTCGCCGGGTTGGAGCGCGGGGTGCGGCCGATCGGCGACTGGTCGACATGGACCACCTTGTCCACCATGCTCGATGCCGGTGACCCTGGTGTGCCGCCCCGGCACGCTCCGCGCGCCGTTCAGCTCGCGGGCGAGGTGGGTGTAGAGGATGTCGTTGACCAGCGTCGACTTGCCGGAGCCGGAGACGCCGGTGATCGCGACGAAGCAGCCCAGCGGGAAGCTGACGTCGACGTCCTTGAGGTTGTGCTCGCGGGCCCCGTGGACGGTGAGCTGCCGCTGCGGGTCGACCGGGCGGCGGATGTCCGGGATCGGGATGCGAGCGGCGGCCGGAGAGGTAGGCGCCGGTCAGCGACTCCTCGTTGGCCGAGCAGGTCCTCGACGCGAGCCGGAGTGCACCACATGGCCGCCGTGCTCGCCCGCGCCCGGACCGATGTCGACCACCCAGTCGGCGGTGCGGATGGTGTCCTCGTCGTGCTCGACCACGATCAGGGTGTTGCCCAGGTCGCGCAGCCGGACCAGGGTCTCGATCAGCCGGTGGTTGTCCCGCTGGTGCAGCCCGATCGAGGGCTCGTCCAGCACGTACAGCACGCCGACCAGACCCGAGCCGATCTGGGTGGCCAGCCGGATCCGCTGCGCCTCGCCGCCGGCGAGCGTCGCCGGCAGCGCGGTCCAGCGAGAGGTAGTCCAGGCCGACGTCGACCAGGAACTGCAGCCGCTCGTTGACCTCCTTCAGCACCCGCTCGGCGATCTGTCTTCTCGCGATCGGCAGAGCTCGAGCGCGCCCAGGAACTCGGCGCAGTCGCCGATCGACATCGCGGCGACCTCGGCGATCGACTTCCCGGCCATGGTGACCGCCAGCACCACCGGCTTGAGCCGGGTGCCGTGGCAGGCCGGGCACGGCACCTCGCGCATGTAGCCCTCGAAGCGCTCGCGGCTGCTGTCGCTCTCGGCCTCGGCGTGCCGGCGCTCGACGAAGGGCATCGACGCCCTCGAAGCCGGTGAAGTACGAGCGCTCGCGCCCGAAGCGGTTGGTGTAGCGCACCTCGACCTGGGTCTTGTGGCCGTAGAGCAGGGCCTTCTTGGCCCGCTGGCGGCAGCCCGCGCCCACGGGATGTCGATCCGGAAGCCGAGCTCCTTGGCCGAGCGCCCCGATCAGCCGCCCGAAGTACTCGCTCGGTGTGGCCGAGCGACCACGGGGTGATCGCGCCCTCGGCGAGGGTCTTCTCCGCGTCGGGGACGATCAGCTCCGGGTCCACCTCCATCCGGGTGCCGAGGCCGGTGCACTCCGGGCAGGCGCCGAAGGGCGAGTTGAAGGAGAACGAGCGCGGCTCGAGCTCCTCGAAGGAGAGGTCGTCGTACGGGCAGTAGAGGTGCTCGGAGTACATCCGCTCGCGGTGCGGGTCGTCCTCGGGCAGGTCGACGAAGTCCAGCACGACCATGCCGCCGGACAGCCGAGCGCGGTCTCGACCGAGTCGGTGAGCCGGCGCTTGGCGCTCGTCCTTCACCGTGAGCCGGTCGACGACCACCTCGATGGTGTGCTTCTCCTGCTTCTTGAGCATGCGGCGGCTCGGTCAGCTGGATCGATCGACGCCGTCGACCCGGGCCCGGGCTGTAGCCCTTGGTCTGCAGGTCGGCGAACAGGTCGACGTACTCGCCCTTGCGGCCCGCGCACCACCGGCGCCAGCACCTGGAACCTGGTGCCCTCGGGCGAGCTCCAGGATCCGGTCGACGATCTGCTGCGGCGATCTGCCGGGCGATCGGCCGCCCGCACTCGGGGCAGTGCGGGTGGCCGATCCGGGCGTACAGCAGCCGCAGGTAGTCGTAGACCTCGGTGATCGTGCCGACGGTCGAGCGCGGGTTCCGCGAGGTCGACTTCTGGTCGATCGAGACGGCCGGGGACAGGCCCTCGATGAAGTCGACGTCCGGCTTGTCCATCTGGCCGAGGAACTGCCGGGCGTAGGCCGAGAGCGACTCGACGTAGCGCCGCTGGCCCTCGGCGAAGATCGTGTCGAAGGCGAGCGAGGACTTGCCCGAGCCGGACAGCCCGGTGAAGACGATCAGGGCGTCGCGGGGCAGGTCGAGCGACACGTTCTTGAGGTTGTGCTCGCGAGCACCGCGGACAACGAGGCGGTCTGCCACGCTTCTGGACCTTCCGGACGGGAGTCGGGCAGTCCTGGACGGGGCGATCCGGGGCTGCCCGACGACTGTGGTCGTGCTGGGCAGGGTCGTACTGAACGGAGACGGACTGAACGGCGACGTACTGAGTGAAGTCGTACTGGACGGAAGTCGTGCCGGTCGGCGCGGAACTGCGCGGACGTGTGCCGGACCTGGGTCCGTCCACCATCGTAGGCACCGGGCCGACGCGGTCGTCGCGTCGGCCGTTTCGGCTACTGAAGACTATGGGAGCACGTGTTCGATTTTCAGGGCAATCGCGAACCCTCACCCGATCGGGTGACATTCCGACGGTAGCGTGATTCCTGCCGCACCCGGTGCAACGACCGTACGGCACCCGGGACACGACCCACCGCGTCGAATGTGGAGACACCATGCCCACCCCCAGTCACGCCACCGCCGCCGCAGCCGCCGCAGCCGCCGCAGCCGCCGCAGCCGCCACAGCCGCCAACGAGCGGCTGCTGCACACCGTCGAGCTGATGAAGCCCGAGCAGGTAACGGAAGCCTCGTTGCTGCCCGGCTGGAGCCGCGGCCACGTCCTCGCCCACATCGCCCGCAACGCCGACGCCCTGGGCAACCTCGTCCGGGGCGCGCGCACCGGTCAGTCCATCCCGATGTACCCGAGCCCGGAGGCCCGCGACCGCGACATCGAGGACGGCGCCGCTCGCGGCCTCGCCGAGCAGCTCACCGACCTCCGGGACGCCCAGCTCGGACTCCAGGCCGAGTTCGCGGCCATGCCGGACGAGGCCTGGTCCGTCGTGGTCCCGCACCGGCTCGGCCCGTTCCCGGCCGAGGGCGTCCCGGCGAAGCGGCTCAAGGAGATCGAGTACCACCATGTGGACCTCGGGCTCGACTTCCGTCCCGAGCACTGGTCGGCCGACTTCGTCGAGTCCGAGCTGCCGGCCCTGACCGCCCGCCACGCCGCCTCCGGCCTGCTCACCCCGGAGCTGCTGAAGCAGTTGGAGGACGCCCCCGGCTACGCCCGGGTGGCCTGGATGTCGGGCCGCTCGGACGGTTCGGACCTGGGCGTCCCGATCGCGGACCTGCCGGTCCTGCCCCCGCTAGGCTGAGCGGTATGTCTTACCACGGAGCAGTCAAGGTCGGCGGAACGCCGGATGTACGGGAGCTGCCCCAGCTGGTGATCACCAAGGTCGCCGTGGGGTCCATGGACAACAACGCCTATCTGCTGCGCTGCCGGGCCACCGGGGAGCAGCTGCTGGTCGACGCCGCCGCCGAGGCGCCGGTCCTGCTGGAGACGGTCGGCGACGGGCTCGCCACGGTGGTGACCACCCACCGGCACCGCGACCACTGGAGCGCACTGGCCGAGGTGGTGGCCGCGACCGGGGCCCGGACGGCGGCCGGCCGCTTCGACGCCGAAGGCATCGACGTCCCGACCGGGCTGGAGCTGTCGGACGGCGACACGCTGCGGGTCGGCGAGGTCGGGCTGACCGTCCGGCACCTGATCGGGCACACCCCGGGGGCGATCGTCCTGATCTACGACGACCCGCGGGGCCACTCCCATGTCTTCACCGGCGACTGCCTCTTCCCGGGCGGCCCCGGGCGGACGCTCGACCCGGTGGCTTTCACCTCGCTGATGGACGGGCTGGAGGAGAAGGTCTTCGGCCCGCTCTCCGACGAGACCTGGGTCTACCCGGGCCACGGCAACGACACCACGCTCGGCGCGGAGCGCCCGCACCTCGCCGAGTGGCGCGCTCGCGGCTGGTAGCCGCGGGCGCGGGGCGCGGTCAGCGTCCGCCGGGGGCCTCGGCCAGCCGGTCCTCGGTGTGGCGGACGCAGTCGGGGCAGCTCACCGGCTCGGCCGCGACCACGGTGTAGTGGCCGGCCCCGGGCCGGTAGCCGCAGGGGGTCTCGGCATCGATGCCGGTGCGCCGGGCGACGTGGACCAGCGAGCTGCCGGCCTGGCGGATCCTCAACGAGTACGGTTCGACACCCACAGTGTCCTCCTCACACGCCCCCGGTCCCCGGATACCCCGTCCACGGAAGCACGCGCCCTCCGCCGGGGCCACCCGGCGCGGACACCCCGAACGCGAGGTGCCCCCGTACCGGCAGAGCGGTACGGGGGCACCTCGCGTTGGTCACACGCTCAGGCCGGAGAGCCTTAGAGCGGGCGGATGTTCTCGGCCTGCGGGCCCTTCTGGCCCTGCGTGACGTCGAACTCGACCTTCTGGCCCTCGAGGAGCTCGCGGAAGCCCTGGGCGTTGATGTTGGAGTAGTGGGCGAAGACGTCGGCGCCGCCGCCGTCCTGCTCGATGAAGCCGAAGCCCTTTTCGGCGTTGAACCACTTGACGGTACCGGTGGCCATGTCTGTTGCTCTCCTCATGCAGTCGCGCAGGAGCCGCACCGTGCGGACTCCGCAGTCGCCGTCCGCACTACCATGACGAAGATCGCAAACAGGAAAAACGCCCGCGATCGGGATCACGGGCGTACATACGTCGAGAACCACGACTACTACAGGGCAAAACCGTACACGATGCGCGGCCGGACGACCACGCGACGCGTTCGCCGCAGCTCAGGAGGCATGTCGCGGACGGCCCGAGGCCCGGATCCGAGGCTCGTAGAGATCACCGGAATCTGTTGACGCCACCCGGGCCTCCCCCTGTATTCTGGTGATCAGTTGCAGTGCGTGGTTCCCTAAGTTTGGCCGCCCGTGATCGCGATCACGGGCGTTCGTGCTTTTGCAGGTCTCTTCATGACCAGGGTGATCATCCCGGCGACACGGAGTCCACACAGGGTGGGCTCTGGCACCAGCCCCTGTACAAGAAGGAGACCAATTATGGCCACCGGTACCGTGAAGTGGTTCAACGCTGAAAAGGGCTTCGGCTTCATCGAGCAGGACGGCGGCGGCGCCGACGTCTTCGCCCACTACTCGAACATCAACGCGCAGGGCTTCCGTGAGCTCCTCGAGGGCCAGAAGGTCGAGTTCGAGGTCACGCAGGGCCAGAAGGGCCCGCAGGCCGAGAACATCCGCGTCATCTGACGTGTGATCTGATCGATCCCAGCGCGTCGACGGCGCCCCCGTACCGGTCCTCCGGTGCGGGGGCGCCGTTGCGTTATTTGGCGGGCTGCGTTATTTGGCGGCCGGGGCCGGGGCCGCCGCGCGGTCGGCGGTGAGGGTGCCCGCCGTGCCCCAGCTGTCCGCCGGCGTCTCCTGGATCCAGACCTGGACGCTGTCGGCGGGGATCTTGTAGGCGTCGACGAAGGCGTCGGTGATGCGGCGGACCAGGTCCCGCTTGAGCTCGATGTCGCGGGGGCCCTGCTGAACGGTCACGACAGGCATGGCTGTACTCCTCGGTCCGAACCCGGTTCCCGGGTTCCGGCTGCGTCCCGGTCGGCCGACCGGGACGACCCCAGTCCATCGTGATCGGGCCACCCGACCAAGGGCCGGTCCGCTATCGCCGCGATCAGCGATCGTTATCGTCGCTGGTCAGATCGGCAGTGGTCGGATCGGCAGTGGTCGGATCAGCAGCGGTCGGATCGCTGCAGGCGGCCAGCAGCAGGTCGAACTCCGCCGGCGGAGCCGAGTCGCGGATCACCAGCGAGGTGGTGAGTTCCATCCCCTCGAGGTCGAAGGGGCGGAAGGCCACTCGGCCACCGCGCAGCTGCCGGGCGTGCGAGGTATAGACCACGGTCCACAGCGGTCGGCCGGAGCCGATCGCCGCCAGGGTGTCCTGCAGGGTGCCGTCGCTCGGCCCCGGCAGCGGGTCGAACCCGGCCGCCGCACAGGCGCCCACCACCAGGTCGACCAGGGCCGGATGGTTGCGGCGGGAGGTCAGCGCCAGCGCCAGCCCGGCCAGCTCGGCCGGCGCGACGGCCTCGGCGGCAGCCAGCGGATGCCGCGCCGGCAGGGCCACCAGCAGCGGGTCCTGCCAGACCGGGACGGTACGCAGGGCCCGGTCGCCGGGGCCGCTCCCCCGGACGAAGGCCGCGTCCAGGCGGCCCTCGGCCACCTGCCGCAGCCGCTCCTGGACCGGCGCCGAGACCAGCTCGACCAGCAGCTCCGGCGCCCGTTCGGCCAGTCGGTCCATGATCCGGTCGAGGTGGTCGCCGAGCCCGCTGCTGGTACCCAGCCGCAGCACCCGCTGTTGAGGGTGCGTCAGTTCCGCCGCCACCGCGCGGGCCTGCTGCTCCGCCGCGAGCACGGCCCGGGCGGCGGGCAGGAAGCCCTCGCCGAAGCCGGTCAGCCGGACCCGGCGCGGCGAGCGGTCGAACAGGGGTGCGCCCAACTCCCTTTCCAGTCGCTGGATCTGCTGGCTCACCGCGGGCTGGACGATGTGCAGCAGTTCGGCGGCGCGGCCGAAGTGCAGGGTCTCGGCGACGGTGACGAAGTAGCGAAGCTGGCGCAGTTCCACCGGCCCAGGATGCCGGACGCCGACCGGACCACTACCGCCGGGCCACTACCGCCGGACCGGTCGGCTGTGCGCCGCCGGACCGGAGCACCCCGTCGCCGGTGGCCGGGTGCAGCCGGACGGCGTCGAAGGCGGCCAGCAGGGCCAGCAGGCCGAGCACGCCGAAAGCGGTGCCGTAGACCGTCGCCGGGTCGCCGCTGATCGCCCCGCCCAGCCGGAGCGCCACTGCGGCGACCGCGATGCCCAGTCCGGCTGCCGTCTGACTGAGCGTCGCCGACAGGGTGTTGGCGTCGCGCATCCGCTCCGGCGGGGTGTCGCTGACGGCCAGGACCGAGTAGCCGGTCATGCCGACGGAGCGGGCCGCGCCGCTCAGCGTGGCCAGCAGCGCGATCAGCACCGGCGGGGTGGCGGCGGTCAGCAGCGCGCAGCCCGCCATGGTCGCGGCCAGCACCAGGGTGCTGGCCACCAGCAGCAGTCGGAAGCCGAAACGGTTCATCAGCCAGGTGGTGGCCGGCTTGATGCCGATGTTGCCGACGAAGACGAAGAGCACCAGCGCGCCGGACTTCACCGGGCTCCAGCCGAAGACCTCCTCGAACAGCAGCGGCAGCAGGAACGGCACCGCACCGACCACCGCCCAGTAGAGCGTGCCGCCGACGACCGAGGCGCGCAGCCCGGGGGCGCTCAGCACCCGCAGCGCCACCAGCGGGTGCGGGCTGCGCAGCAGGTGCCGCACGGCGAGGGCCAGCACGGCGGCGGAGGCCGCGCCGAGGACCGCGGCCGTGGCCCAAGGGGTGGGCGTCCCGGAGAGCAGGTGGGCGGTCCAGGTGGCCCCGGCCAGGCCGGCGCAGGTCAGCAGTACGCCGATCCGGTCCAGCGGCGGAAAGTCCGGCTGGGGGCCGCCGGTGACGAGCCGCCAGGTGACCGCGAAGGCGGCCAGCCCCAACGGCAGGTTGACCAGGAACAGCCAGTGCCAGTCGGCGTAGGTGGTGATCAGTCCGCCCAGCAGCGGGGCGACCACGGGTGCGACCAGCCCCGGCCAGACGACGTACGCCATCAGCCGGGGGATGTCGGGCTTGGCGGCCGGGCCGAGCACGACCATCCGGCCGACCGGGACCATCATCGCCCCGCCCGCTCCCTGGAGCACCCGCATGGCGACCAGTTCGGCCAGGTCGGTGCTGGCCGCGCAGGCGAGCGAGGCCAGGGTGAACAGCGCGATGGCGCCGAGCATGGTCCGGCGGGGGCCGTACCGGGCGGCCAGCCAGCCGCTGAGCGGGATCAGCGTGGCGACGGTCAGCAGGTACGCGGTGACCACCAGGCCGACCGAGACCGCTGCGATGTGGAGGGAGGCCCCGAGCTGCGGGGCGGCGGTGGAGACGATGGTCCCGTCGAGCATCTCCATGAAGAAGCAGCCCGCTATCAGGAATGCCGTACGGCGCTGGTGTGTGTCGATCATGATTCCATGCTGCCGAGCAGCAATGCTGAGCACCAGTTCCTGGTTGTGAAGCTAGCATTGCGTCTCATGCAACTACCGGACCTGAACCTGCTGCCCGCCCTCGACGCCCTGCTGCGCGAGGGCAGCGTCACCGGGGCCGCCGAGGAGATGCGGGTGTCGGCCTCCGCGATGAGCAGGACGCTCGGGCGGCTGCGCCGGGTGGTGGGCGATCCGCTGCTGGTCCCGGCCGGCCGCGGGCTGGCGCTGACACCCCGGGCCCGTGAGCTGCAACCGCAGGTGGAGGCCGCCCTGGCGGAGGCCCTGGCGGCGCTGCGGCCGCCGCCGGAGGTCGACATCGCCGCCCTGAAGCGGGAGTTCACCATCCGGACCAACGACGCGGTGGCCGTGGCCCTGGGCGCCGCGCTGGCCGCCCGGGTGGCCCGGGAGGCGCCGGGGGTAAGGCTGCGGATCCTGCCGGAGGGCGACGAGGACCCGGCCGACCTGCGGGACCGGGTGGACCTCGACATCAGCGCACCGGCGGAACTGCCGGCCGATGTCCGCAGCAGCCTGCTGTTCGAGGACCGCCAGGTCGCGGTGGTACGGACCGGCTCGGCGCACACGGCGTCGGGCGGCGGAACGCTGACGCTCGAACAGTTCACCTCGCTGCCACAGGTCGTGGTCTCCCGGCGCGGCCGGTTCCGCGGCAAGGTGGACGAGCTGCTGGACCAACTGGGCCTGGCCCGACAGGTGCTGGCGACGGTGCCGACCCACAGCACGGCCTGCTTCATGGCCCTGGAGTCGGAGGTGCTGGCACTGCTGCCGGCACTCTTCGCCGACCGGATGGCCGAGGTGATGCCGCTGACGGTGCTGGAGATCCCGCTGGAACTGCCCCCGACCCGACTGGAAATGGCCTGGCACCTGCGGTTGGACAGCGATCCGGCGCACTGCTGGCTGCGCGGCGTGCTGACCGCGATCATCCGTGAAGGCCTTGCCGCAGAAGCGGTTTGACGTGGCATCAGCCACGGCCCGAAACCGCTCGATTGAAAACAAGTTAGAAAAGCTTCCTAACAAGACCTTGACTTGGCGAGCCCCCGGGCCGACGCTGACAGCCACCTTGTATGACCCCCGTCAATCATGGAGGCACCGTGCGCAGACGTACGCTCACCGCAACCGTGCTCACCCTCTGCATCGCCCTGCTGACCGCCGTCGCCGCCATGCTGATGGGCGCCCCCACCGCCGGCGCCTCCACCACCCAGCAGGCCTATCTGACGTTCTACGGCTACTGGGACAACACCCCGCCCGGCTCGGCCATCGCCTACCCGCAGATCCACCAGACGGCGGGCGGCACCGGCACCTACGCCGACCCGATCACCTTCGCCACCGACAAGTCGGAGCTCGCCCCCGGGACGATCATCTACGTCCCCCGGGTCGAGAAGTACTTCATCATGGAGGACGACTGCGAGGAGTGCGACGCCGACTGGTCCGGCCAGGGCCCCGACGGCGGACCCAACCTCTGGCACTTCGACCTCTGGCTCGGCGGCCAGGGCGGCAGCGCCATGGCCGCGATCGACTGCGAGGACGCGCTGACCCTGAGCAACTCGAACGGCACCCCGTTCATGGAGCCCGCGGTCATCGACCCGCCGTCGACCGAGACCTACGACCCCACGCCGATCTTCAACACCAGCACCAACGCCTGTTACGGCGGCGCGAAACCGACGACCACGCTCGGGCAGTGGAAGAACAACTCGGCCGGCACCTGTATCGACGATCCTGGTGACAGCTCCAGCAGCGGCGTCCGACTGAACATGGCCGCCTGCAACGGCTCGGCGCAGGAACAGTTCATCTTCGACGGCACCTTCCTCCAGCTCAACGGCCTGTGCGCGGACGAGTCCGGGAGCAGCAGCCTCGTCCTCGACACCTGTACCGGCGGGCCGGGACAACAGTGGTCGCAGAATCCCAACGGCACGATGTCGGACATCCAGACCGGCAAGAAGTGCTATCAGGCGTCCGGGACCACACTGAAGACCGGCAGCTGCTCCAGTTCCTCGGCGCAGTGGACCTTCCCGACCCTGGTCATCTCCGGCCCGGGCTCCGGCTCCAGCCCGTCCGCCAGCGCCTCGGCGTCGGCCTCACCCAGCAAGAGCGCGAGCCCCAGCGCCTCCGCCTCGGCTTCCGCCAGCCCCAGCTCCACGGCGACTGCGCCCGCCGGCGGCCAGACCTACCTGGCCGCCTCGGCGGGCCTGGGCGGCAGCGCCGACGCCAACAGCTGCTCCGCCTGCACCGGCGGCGAGAAGGTGAGCAACATCGGCGGGGGTGGGGCCGGCACGGTGACCTTCAGCGGCATCTCCGAGCCCACGGCCGGCAGTTACACCATGACGGTGTACTACCTGGCCGTGGGGGAGGCGAAGCCCGCCGTGATCACGGTCAACGGCAGCAGCCAGACCATGAGCTTCCCGCAGACCTCCTCCAGCAGCTACAGCGTGGTCGGCAGCTACACCGTGACCGTCACGCTGAAGGCCGGCAGCTCCAACACCGTCGAGTTCGCGGGCAGCGGCACCAAGGGCGCCCCCGACCTGAGCAGGATCGTGGTCTGACCGATGGTCAGCGCCTGACCGAAGGTCAGTCGGTCGGCCCGGACGGGACCTCCGTCCGGGCCGACGCGCGTCGGCGGGAGGCGATCAGGCTGGTGGTCGTGGTGACCGCGAGCACCAGCACGATGAAGCCCAGCGAGAACGGGATCCCGATCTCCGGCGCGGCGGGCACCCCGTTCTCGTGCAGGGCGTGCAGCAGCAGCTTCACGCCGATGAAGCCGAGGATCACCGAGAGCCCGTAGGAGAGGTGGACCAGCCGCTTCAGCAGGCCGCCGATCAGGAAGTACAGCTGGCGCAGGCCCATCAGCGCGAAGGCGTTGGCGGTGAAGACGATGTAGGCGTCCTGGGTCAGGCCGAAGATCGCCGGGATCGAGTCCATCGCGAACAGGACGTCGGTGCTGCCGATCGCCAGTACGACGATCAGCATCGGCGTCATCAGCCGCCGGCCGCCCTCGACCACGGTCAGCCGGGTGCCGCGGTAGCCGTCGGTGGTCGGGAAGCGCTTCTCGACCGCCTGCAGCAACCGGCTCTCCTGGAAGTCCTCCTCGGCCGCGCCGCTCTCCGCACGGGCCTCCTTGATCAGCTTCCAGGCGGTCCACACCAGGAACGCGCCGAAGAGGAAGAAGATCCAGGAGAAGCTCGCGATCAGCGCGGCCCCGGCGGCGATGAACACCGCGCGCAGCACCAGCGCGATCAGCACGCCGATCATCAGCACCCGCTGCTGGTAGCGGCTCGGCACCGCGAACTTCGCCATGATCAGCACGAAGACGAAGAGGTTGTCGACGCTGAGCGACTTCTCGGTGACATAGCCGGCGAAGAACTGACCGGCCGGGGTGGCGCCCGCGTGCCACCAGAGGAAGCCGCCGAAGCCGAGGGCCAGGGCGATCCAGACGGCCGACCAGGTTCCGGCCTCCTTGAGCGAGACCTCGTGCGGCTTGCGTCCGCCGACCAGGAAGTCGACGGCGATGAGGGCGACGAGCACCCCGACGGTGATGGCCCACATGGACAGGGGGACGTTCATGACGTGTCGTTCCTCCGGCAGGACAGAGCTGCTGCCGGAGGTCTCTCCCGACCCGCCGCCGCGGACGGTGACCGTCCGTGCGCTGCAGGGTCGACGTCACCGGACGGTCGCAGGGGACCGCCGTGCTGACGAGGACGTCGCACTGCCCGTGAGGACAGCGGGGGTACTCCCCTCCGTCCGACCAGGGTAACAGTACGGTAAAGGCCGACTAAGAATCGACCGGGCCGGTCGGAGGACCGGGACGTCAGAGGAAGGGCTCGATGGCGGGCAGCATCTCCTGGAACGTGCGCCCGCGCGCGGGCGCACCGATCGCCGCCATCTGCCAGCCGCCCGCCTCGTCCCGGACCACCTTGGCCATCACCTGGCCGGTGTGCTCCCCGCCGCCGCCGAGGCTGTAGCGGGCCAGTTCCTGTCCGGTGGTCTCGTCCACCAGTCGGCAGTGGGCCTTGCGCACCTCGGCGAAGCTCTGGCCGGTGTAGGAGTTCACCGTGAACACGATCTGGTTGACGTGTTCCGGGACCCGGGCGAGGTCGACCAGGATCGACTCGTCGTCCTCCCCGCCCGCGCCGCCGGTCAGGTTGTCGCCGGTGTGCCGGACCGACCCGTCATTGCTGACCAGGTGTTGGAAGAAGACCACGTCGGCGAGGCGTCGGTCGGCGTACATCACCGCGGAGGCGTCCAGGTCGATCTGGCGGGCGCGTCTGCCGAAGAGGCCCTTGCGCGGGGCAGCCTCCCAGCCGAGACCCATCCGCACCACGGCAAGCGATCCGCCGCCGGCCTTCCGCAGGCTGACGCTCTGTCCCTTGCTCAGGCTCACCGACATGGTGCTGCCCTCCCCGTCCAGCCTTCGGCTCCGTCGCCGCCATCCTCAAGGATGAACCTTACGCATTTCTGGTTGCCGACGGGATCGCCGACTCAGGCCATTCCAGCCTCACGCATCTGCCGCAACTCCTTCTTCAGTTCGTTGACCTCGTCGCGCAACCGGGCCGCCACCTCGAACTGCAGCTCGGCGGCGGCCGTGTGCATACGTTCCGTCAGTTCGCCGATCAGGTCGGCCAGCTCGGCCGCGGGCAGGCCCTTGGAGTCCCGCTTGGCCGCCGCGCCCAGCGCCGGGACCGGCGCCTTCGACCCGCGTCCGCCGCCCTGCCGGTAGCCGGTACTCAGCAGCTCGCCGGTGTCGATGTCCTCGCGGGCGATGGAGTCCAGGATGTCGCCGATCTTCTTCCGCAGCGGCTGCGGGTCGATCCCGTGCTCGGTGTTGTACGCCTGCTGGATCTCGCGCCGGCGGTTGGTCTCGCCGATGGCCTTCTCCATCGCCGGGGTGATCCGGTCCGCGTACATGTGGACCTGGCCGGAGACATTGCGGGCGGCGCGGCCGATGGTCTGGATCAGCGAGGTCCCGGAACGGAGGAAGCCCTCCTTGTCCGCGTCCAGGATCGCGACCAGCGAGACCTCGGGCAGGTCCAGGCCCTCTCGGAGCAGGTTGATGCCGACCAGGACGTCGTACTCGCCGGCCCGGAGCTCGCGCAGCAGCTCGACCCGGCGCAGCGTGTCGATGTCGCTGTGCAGGTACCTGACCCGGATGTCGAGGTTGAGCAGGTAGTCGGTGAGGTCCTCGGACATCTTCTTGGTGAGCGTGGTGACCAGCACCCGCTCGTCCTTCTCGACCCGCAGTCGGATCTCGTGGACCAGGTCGTCGATCTGGCCCTCGGTCGGCTTGAGCACGATCTCCGGGTCGATCAGCCCGGTCGGGCGGATGATCTGGTCGACCTGGCCGTCGCCGCGCGAGAGTTCGAAGGGTCCGGGGGTGGCCGAGAGGTAGACGGTCTGGCCGATCCGCTCCAGGAACTCCTCCCACTTCAGCGGGCGGTTGTCCAGCGCCGAGGGCAGCCGGAAGCCGTGCTCGACCAGGGCGCGCTTGCGCGAGGCATCGCCCTCGTACATCGCGCCGATCTGCGGGACGGTGACATGGGACTCGTCGATGACCAGGAGGAAGTCCTCCGGGAAGAAGTCCATCAGGGTGTTCGGCGCGGTGCCGGCCTCGCGGCCGTCGATGTGCCGGGAGTAGTTCTCGATCCCGGAGCAGGTGCCGATCTGCCGCATCATCTCGATGTCGTAGGTGGTGCGCATCCGCAGCCGCTGGGCCTCCAGCAGCTTGCCCTGCTTCTCCATGGTGGCGAGGGACTGCTCCAGCTCCGCCTCGATCCCGGCGATGGCGCGCTCCATCCGCTCCGGGCCGGCGACATAGTGCGAGGCCGGGAAGACGTAGAGCTCGTTGTCCTCGCTGATGACCTCGCCGGTGAGCGGGTGCAGCGTGGTCAGCGCCTCGATCTCGTCGCCGAACATCTCGATCCGGACCGCGAGCTCCTCGTAGACCGGGAAGATCTCGATGGTGTCCCCGCGCACCCGGAAGGTGCCCCGGGTGAAGGCGACGTCGTTGCGGGCGTACTGGATGTCGACGAAGCGGCGCAGCAGCGCGTCGCGGTCGATCTCCTGGCCGACCTTGAGCCGGACCATCCGGTCGACGTACTCCTGCGGGGTGCCGAGGCCGTAGATGCACGACACCGAGGCGACCACGATCACGTCGCGCCGGGTCAGCAGCGAGTTGGTGGCCGAGTGGCGGAGCCGCTCGACCTCCTCGTTGATCGAGGAGTCCTTCTCGATGTAG
Organism: uncultured Actinomycetota bacterium; assembly: GCA_963743515.1. GTDB lineage: Bacteria > Actinomycetota > Actinomycetes > Streptomycetales > Streptomycetaceae > Streptacidiphilus. Next base: position 89,275 of record CAVUQN010000007.1, on the reverse strand, counting down.
GTGTCGGTCTGGGCGATGTACGCCTCGGGCTGGTAGTAGTCGTAGTACGAGACGAAGTACTCGACGGCGTTGTTGGGCAGCAGCTCGCGGAACTCGTTGGCGAGCTGCGCGGCCAGCGTCTTGTTGGGCGCCATCACCAGGGTCGGCCGCTGGAGCTTCTCGATCATCCAGGCGGTGGTGGCGGACTTGCCGGTACCGGTCGCGCCGAGCAGGACGACGTCCTTCTCGCCGGCCCGGATGCGGCGTTCCAGATCGGCGATGGCGGTGGGCTGGTCGCCGCTGGGCTGGTAGGGGCTGACGACCTCGAAAGGCGCCACTGTTCGCTCAAGATCGGTGATGGGTCTCACGCCACCAACCGTACGACCCGCCACTGACAATCGGCCTCAGCTCCGGTCAGAGCGCTGCTGTTTCAGACTGCTGTGACCTTGCCGCTGTCCCGGGCCAGGGCGACCAGCCGCGATATCGCGCGCAGGTACTTCTTGCGGTAGCCGCCGTCCAGCATCTCGGGGCCGAATATCTGGTCGAAGGGGGTGCCGGAGGCGATCACCGGCAGTTCCCGGTCGTACATCCGGTCCGCCAGCACCACCAGCCGCAGCGCCGTGCTCTGGTCCTCGACCGGCCGCACGCCGGTCAGGCAGACCGCCTCGACGCCGTCCAGCAGCGCGCCGTACTTGCTCGGGTGGACCGCCGAGAGGTGGGCCAGCAGGTCGCCGAAGCCGTCCAGCGAGGCGCCGGCGCCGATCCGGGCGGCGGTCGCGGCCACCCCGTCGTCACCGTAGGGCGCGGGGGCCTCGGGCAGGCCCCGGTGCCGGTAGTCCTGGCCGTCGATCCGGACGCTGCGGAAGCGCGAGGACAGCCCCTGTATCTCGCGGAGGAAGTCGGCGGCGGCGAACCGGCCCTCGCCGAGCTTGCCGGGCAGGGTGTTGGAGGTGGCCGCCAGCTTGACCCCGGCCTCGGCCAGCCTGCTGAGCAGGGTGGAGACCAGGACCGTGTCACCGGGGTCGTCCAGCTCGAACTCGTCGATGCAGAGCAGGCTGTGCCCGGACAGGGCGGCGACGGCCTGCTGGAAGCCGAGCGCGCCGACCAGGTTGGTCAGCTCCACGAAGGTGCCGAATGCCTTCGGGCCGGGGGCGGCGTGCCAGAGCGAGGCCAGCAGGTGGGTCTTGCCGACGCCGTAACCGCCGTCGAGGTAGATCCCGCCCGGGCCGGACGGCGCGGCGGCGGCACGGCCGAACCAGCGCTTCCGGCCACTGCTGCCGCCCTGCGCGCCCCGGGCGCCACCGGAACGGCCCAGCGTCGCGGCGAAGTCCTCCAGGATGCGGACGGCCTCGGTCTGGCTGGGCTGCGCCGGGTCCGGGATGTAGGTGCTGAAGCGCGCCCCCAGGAAGCGCGGCGGCGGCGTCATCTCCGCCACCATCCGCCCCACCGGCACCACCGGCATGCGGGTGGTCAGGGCTATCGCGTCACCGGAGCGGGTGATCGTCAGTTCAGCAGCAGGCACGGTACCCAAGAGTACGGCGCGCGCCCGCGTGGAAGACTCCCGACTATGCGCCGACTGCTGCCTACGGGCCCCGATGTGACGGACCTCACCACCGCGCGCACGCCCGCGGCCGATCTACCCGCTCCGGATCTCTCCACCCTGGAGGGACTGGCCGAGGTGTACGCCTACCCGGCGTCCACCGCCGCCTCGGCCGACGGCCCGGGGACCCCGTGGCTGCGCGCCAACATGGTCTCCAGCGTCGACGGCGCGGCCCGGCTGGACGGGCTGTCCGAGGGGCTGTCCTCGGAGGCCGACAAGCGGATCTTCGGAGTGCTGCGGGCGCTGGCCGACGTGGTCCTGGTCGGCGCGGAGACCGCCCGGGCCGAGGGCTACCGCCCGGCGCGCGCCCGCGCCGAGTTCGCCGAAGCGCGCGCCGCGCGCGGACAGGCCCCCGCGCCGGTGATCGCCGTGGTCTCACGCCGGCTCGACCTCGATCTCAGCCTGCCGCTGTTCACCGAGCCGCTCTCCCCCACCATCGTGCTGACCTGTGCGGACGCTCCGGCCGCGGAGCTGGCGGCGGTGTCCCGGGTGGCCGACGTGATCATCGCCGGGGAGCAGCAGGTGGAGGCGGCGGCGGCGGTCGCGGCGCTCGCCGCGCGCGGCTGGACCCGGCTGCTGGCCGAGGGCGGCCCGAGTCTGCTGGGGCAACTGGCGGCGGCGGAAGTCCTGGACGAGCTCTGCCTCTCGCTGGCGCCGCTGCTGGCCGCCGGTGACGCACCTCGGATCGCCCATGGGCACAAGGCGCTGGCAGAACGGCTGGATCTTGTTGCGCTACTTGAGGAGAAAGGTTTCCTCTTTGCTCGATACACCCGTAGCGTGGCGTATGCCGATTAGCGGAACCTGATCCTCCGTACGGCAGGCCAGCCTGAAGGGACACGCGTGTTCACGACCGTACTTCTGATCGAGAAGACCCTCTCGAACGCCGACCTGGAACTGATCACCACACTCCACGGCGACGAGAAAGTCGCCTTCCATGTCCTGATGCAGCCCAGGGGCACCCAGGACGAGCTGCTGCGGGCCGTGGACGACGTCGCCTTCGGCTACCTCAACCGGGCCGCCCACGAGCACGACGAGCCCCAGGGCAGCGTGGCGGTCTCCACGGCGGCGGCGGAACTCGAACACACGCTCGAGCAACTGCGCGCGGCCGGCGCGGAGGCCACCGGCCGGGTCGTCGCCGAGCACCCGCTCCAGAGGCTGACCTCGCTGGTCGAGCAGGTGGGCGCGGACGAGGTGATCGTGCTCGCCGCACCGCAGTGGATCGAAGGACTGTTCCACCGCGACTGGGCCTCGCAGGCCCGGCACAAGGTCGGCGTCCCGGTCCTCCAACTCTTCGCCCAGCAGGACTGAGCCGTCCGCCCCCGCCACGACCACGGTTTCGGGCCGAACGGCTCCGGTACGGCACAATCGGTGCCGACAGCCCTCGGCCCGACCCCGGGAGACTCCCCCGTGAGCCCTACTGACCTCTCCGCACCCCACTTCATCGGGATCGGTGGCGCAGGCATGTCCGGCCTCGCCAAGATCCTCGCGCTGCGTGGGGCCCTGGTCTCCGGGAGCGACGCCAAGGAGTCCACCGTCGTACTGGCGCTGAAGCAGCTCGGCGCCGAGGTCTCGGTCGGCCACACCGCCGAGCACGTGCCGGCCGGGGCCAGCTGCATCGTCGTCTCCAGTGCCATCCGCGACACCAACCCGGAGCTGGCCGCCGGACGCGAGCGGGGCCTGCCGGTCATCCACCGCGCCGACGCCCTGGCCGCGCTGATGACCGGCCGCCGCGCCCTCGCCGTGGCCGGCACCCACGGCAAGACCACCACCACCAGCATGCTCGCGGTCAGCCTCGGCGCCCTCGGCCTGGACCCCTCCTACGCCATCGGCGGCGACCTGGACGAGCCCGGCAGCAACGCCCACCACGGCACCGGCGAGATCTTCGTCGCCGAGGCCGACGAGAGCGACCGCAGCTTCCAGAAGTACTCCCCCGAGGTCGCCGTCGTCCTCAACGTGGAGCTCGACCACCACGCCAACTACGCGTCCATGGACGAGATCTACGAGTCCTTCGAGGCGTTCGTGGCCCGGATCGTGCCCGGCGGCACGCTGGTCGTCTCGGCCGACCACCCCGGTGCCCGCGAGCTCACCGCCCGGGTCTCCGACCGCTCCGACCTGCACATCGTCACCGTCGGCGAGTCCGAGGACGCCACGCTGCGCGTCCTCCGGGTCACCCCGCACGGGATGACCAGCGAGGTCACCGTCCTGGTCGACGGTGCGGAACTGACCTTCACCGTCTCCGTGCCCGGCCGCCACTACGCCCACAACGCCGTCTCCGCGCTCGCCGCCGGGATCGCGCTCGGGGTTCCGGCCGCCGAGCTCGCCCCGGCGCTGAGCAGCTACACCGGCGTCCGCCGCCGGCTCCAGCTCAAGGGCGAGGCGGCCGGGGTCCAGGTCATCGACTCCTACGCGCACCACCCCACCGAGATCGCCGCCGACCTGGAGGCGATCCGCGCCGCCGCCGGCGACGGCCGGGTGCTGGCCGTCTTCCAGCCGCACCTGTTCAGCCGTACCCAGCAGCTCGGCACCGAGATGGGCGAGGCCCTGTCGCTCGCCGACACCGTCGTCGTCCTCGACATCTACCCCGCGCGCGAGGACCCGGTCCCCGGCGTCACCAGCGAGCTGGTGATCGACGCGGCCCGCAGCCACGGCACCGACACGCTGCCTGCCCATACCCTGGCCGAGGTGCCCGAGCTGATCGCGGGAATGGCCAAGCAGGGCGACCTTGTTCTCACCATGGGCGCCGGCGACGTCACCACCCTCGGTCCGGAGATCCTGGCCCGCCTGGCCGCCCCCACCGGCCGCGGCTGAGCCCGCCCGCCCGCGACGTCCGAAAGGCAGGAGCGTTCGATGTCCTACGAGGTCGAGAAGTCCGAAGCGGAGTGGCGCGCGCAGCTCACCCCGCAGGAGTACCACGTGCTGCGCGAGTCCGGCACGGAGCGGCCCGGCGTCGGCGAGTACACCGACACCAAGACCGTCGGCGTCTACTCCTGCCGCGCCTGCGGCAACGAACTGTTCAGCTCCGAGACCAAGTTCGACAGCCACTGCGGCTGGCCGAGCTACTTCTCGCCGCTCGCCGAGGACCGGGTCCAGTACATCGAGGACACCACCATGGGCATGCGCCGGGTCGAGGTCCGCTGCGCCCGCTGCGGCTCCCACCTCGGCCACGTCTTCGAGGGCGAGGGCTACAACACCCCGACCGACCAGCGCTACTGCATCAACAGCATCTCGCTGAAGCTCCGGCCCGCCGGGGAGTGAGCGCCGCCGAGTTGACCGACCGACCGATCTGACAGCCTGTCAGATCGGTCGGCGTGCAGGCCGCGTGGTGAGGAGACCACGGGCCCGGGCCCGTCCGTGCTGCTCTGCCATGCTTGGACGCCCAGCGAGCAAAGGAAGCCTCAGCGTGCCCGACTTCGACGGCCTCTCCGCCCAGTTGACGGCCCACGCCCCAGTGGTCCACGCCCCGCCCTGGGCGCTGCGCCCGGCCCGCGCGGACGACGTCGAGGCGGCTGCCGAGCTCAGGGCCGTGGTCATGCGCGCGGATCTGGAGCGGCTCGGCCGCTACGACGCGGACCGGGTGCGCCAGCGGCTGCGCAACTCCTTCTCCCCGGAGCACAGTTCGGTCATCACCCTGGACCGGGCCTTCGCCGGCTGCGTCACCCTCCGCCCCGCCGAATCGCGCGGACTGCTGCTGGAGCACTTCTACCTCGACCCGCGCCACCAGGGCCGGGGGCTCGGCAGCGCCGTGCTGCGGACGCTGCTGGCGCAGGCGGACGCGGCCGGTGAACCGGTCCGCCTCAACGTCCTCCAGGGGAGCGTCGCCCGTCGGCTCTACGAGCGCCATGGCTTCGTCCTGGAGTCCGAGGACCCGGTCGACGTCTTCATGCTGCGCCCGCCGGCCCGAGCGGCCGGGTGAGCCGGCGTCGGTATGTGGCCAGGGGCGCGCCGGGCGGCTACCGGATCTGGGACAACAGGGGCGGCCGCTGGTGGGGCGATCTCTACGAACTCTGCCCCGACGACCTCCTCGTCGAGTTGAACGGCCGGGCCGACCCGGCCAGACTCACCGCGCTGATGAAGCGGTACCGGGCCCAGAAGCGGTGAGGACCGGTACCGGCCGACACCGTTGCCTTTGGAACGCGTGACCTCCTACGCTCGCCGTTGCCTGCGACGGACCGCCGTGGCCCGCACGAGGGGGTAAGACGTCATGACCTTGGTGAGCTACGACCCGGGCGCCCGGCTGTGGCTGCTCAGCGCCGCCGGCAGCTCCTATGCGATCCGCCTCGACGAGGACGACGTCCTCCGCCAGGTGCACTGGGGCCGACCGCTCACCCTGGAGCAGGCCCTGTCCGCTGCCGCCGTCCCCGCCGCCGCGCCGGACAGCAGCTTCGACGGCATCACCGGCGAGGAGTACCCCACCGAGGGCGGGGCCCGCTTCGGCCTACCGTCGCTCCAGCTCCGCCACGCCGACGGGAGCCGGGGCGTCCACTGGCAGTACCTGGGGCACGGGATCGAGACCGGGCCGGCGCAGGCAGGGGCGGAAGAAAGCTTTCGCCCCTGCGAGTTGACGATCCGCTTCCGCGACCGCCACTATCCGCTGGAACTCGACCTCCACTACCGGCTGCGCCCCAGCAGCGAGGTCCTGGAACGCCGGGCCGTGCTGCGGCACACCGAGTCCGAGTCCGAACCCTGGGGCGAGCCGGTGCGGTTGCTGCGGATGGACGCCGCCTGCTGGACCCTGCCGCCCCTCGCAGGCTACCGGCTCAGCCATGCGACCGGCGGCTGGAGCAGCGAGGGCCAACTGCGCCGGACCACGCTCCCGGTCGCGGAGACCGTCCTCACCAGTCGGCGCGGCATCACCAGCCACCAGGCCAATCCCTGGCTCATGCTCGACGACGGCAGTGCCACCGAGGACAGCGGCGAGGTCTGGAGCACCGCGCTCGCCTGGAGCGGAAGTTGGCGGATCACCGTGCAGCGAACCCCGGAGGGGGCCGTCTCCTGCACCGGCGGTTCCGGCCATGAGGGGCTGGTCGTCCGGCTGCTGCCGGGCGAGAGCTGGGAGACCCCGGTCTTCGCCGGCCAGTACGCCCCGGACGGCTTCGGCGGCGCCAGCCGTGCCTGGCACCGCCACATCGCCGACCATGTCCTGCCCCGGGCGGACGAGTTGCGGCCGGTGCTCTACAACTCCTGGGAGGCCACCGGCTTTCGGGTCAGCGAGCAGAACCAGCTGCAACTGGCGGCCAAGGCTGCCGAACTGGGAGTCGAACTGTTCGTCATGGACGACGGCTGGTTCGGCGCCAGACGCGACGACAGCGCCGGCCTGGGCGACTGGACGCCCTCAGCCGAGGGCTTCCCCAACGGACTCGGCCCGCTGGTCGCCGAGGTCCGGCGGCTCGGGATGCGCTTCGGGCTCTGGGTGGAACCGGAGATGGTCAACCCCGACAGCGACCTCTACCGGGAGCACCCCGACTGGGTCCTGCACATGCCGCACCGCGAGCGGTCCGCTCTGCGCAACCAACTGGTGCTCGACCTCGCCCGCCCCGAGGTGGCCGGCTGGGCCCACAGCCGGCTGGACGCCCTGGTGTCCGAGCATGCCATCGACTACCTCAAGTGGGACATGAACCGCCCGTTCACCGATGCGGGGCGGCCCGGCCACCCCGACCCGGACCGGCTCTGGTTCGACCACGTCCACGCCGTGCACGCGCTGATGGCGCGGCTCCGGGCCGACCATCCGGGCCTGCGAATCGAGGCCTGCGCGGGCGGCGGCGGCCGGGTGGACCTCGGCGTTCTCGCCCACACCGACGCGGCCTGGACCTCGGACAACACCGACGCCCTGGACCGGATCGGCATCCAGCACGGCTACAGCCAGCTCTACCCGGCCCGCACCATGTCGGCCTGGGTCACCGACAGCCCCAACCCGTTGACCGGCCGCTCGCTCCCACTGGCCTTCCGCTTCCACATCGCCATGGCCGGCGCCCTGGGCATCGGCGGCGACCTGCGCGGCTGGACGGACGCCGAACTCCGGCGGGCGGCCGACCTGGTGGCCCGCTACAAGCGGATCAGGCCGGTCGTCCAGCAGGGTGCGCAGTACCGGCACCGGAACGCCGTCCAGTACTTCATGGGCAAGGAATCAGTGGTCATCGCCTGGCAGTTGCCGGTCCCGCACGGACTCCCGCTCCCCCCGCTGCGGCTGGCCGCGCTCGACCCGACCGCCCGCTACCGCGACCAGGAGACGGGCCGCCTGCACGAGGGCGCCCTGCTGCTGGCCCGGGGCCTGGACGCCAGGCTGGACCTCGGTCTGGACGGCGACTTCAGCAGCACCGTCGTCCACCTGCGCCGAGAGGGCGACTGAGCGCGGGCGGAAATACTCGTGGATAGTTGACGGTACGTCAAGGTTTGGATCGATAGGTTCGCTCATATGGGTGATTGCGCCCATATGACGCAGTGTTGGATACTTGTCCCATGGACGCCCCACTGTTCGGGGGCGAGGTGGAGTACCCCAACACGGCGTCCGGTTCGGTTCCGGCCCCGGCGTTCGAGTCCTCCGCCCCGGCCCCCACCGCCGCCTCTGCCCCCACTCCCCGCACCGACGACGCCTGTGCCTGGTCGAACACCTGGCGCGACGACGTCGCGGCCGAGACCGCCCGCACCTCGCCGCGCAACAACGGCGTCGGCGGCATGCCCACCGACGCCGACGGCGCCTCCCACCCCACCGGCACCCCCGTCTCCTCGCGGACCGGCGTCCTCACCGACCCGCTGCGCTCCCTGCCCGGCGACCCGGCCGCGATGCTCGCCGCCCTCCACACCGAGGACGACACCGCCCTGCGCGCAGGCGGCCCCCACGCCCTGGCCGAACAGCTCCTGGCCCTGCAACGCCTGCGCGACATGCTCGAGGCCGAACAACTGCGCCGGATCACCGCCTTCGACACCATCAACGGCGCACACGCCGTACGCTGCCGCTCGACCAAGGGCTTCCTGCGCGCCCACGCCCAACTCACCGGCGCATCGCCGGACGACTCACTGCCCGCGCCGCCCAACTGGACGCCGTCCCGGCCGTCCGCGCCGCCCAGGCCACCGGAACCCTCGGCACCGACCAGGCCGCCGTCATCGCCCGCCACCTCGCCCCGATCCCCGACCCCGACCAGCGCGCCCGCGCCGAGGAACTCCTCCTCACCCACGCCCCCGCCCTGCACCTGACCCAGCTCGCCCACGCCGCCCAGGAACTCCGCGCCCGCCTCACCGAACAGGACCACCCCGGCGACACCGACACCGACACCGACGCGGCGCCACAGCGGACCTTCCAGTCCTGGGTACGGCTCTCCCCGACCGGGACCACCGACGCCCCGTTCTGGGTCCTGACCGGCGAACTCAACGCCCTCGCCGGAGAGAAACTGCGGATCGCCCTGGAGGCCGCCGCCGGAGCCCCCAGCGCCCAGGACCCGCGCAGCCACCCCGAACGCACCGGCGACGCCCTGGAGGCCGTCACCGACCTCGCGCTGGGCGCCGACCGCCTCCCGACCACCGGCACCCGCCGCCCCCACCTCACCCTCATCGCCGACCTCGACACCCTGCGCAGCCTCCCGCTGCCCGCCGACTGCCCCCGCCACCCCACCCAGCAACCCCTGCCCGACACCACCGGGCAGACCGGCAACCTCGTCCGCCTGCCCGCCCAGCGCACCGAGAGCCACCCCGCGAACAACCCCAGACCGCCCCCGACGACCTCGCGACCCTCCTCACCGCGCCCCACAGCGCGTTCACCGAGCGCGGGCTGCGCCTGGACAGCCCCCGCGCCCGAGCCATCGCCTGCGACTGCACCCTGCGCGTCCTGCTCACCGACACCCAGGGCCAACCCCTGTCCGTCGGCCGCGCCACCCGCACCGTCCCACCCCACATCCGCGACGCCGTCACCGCCCGCGACCGCCACTGCGTCTGGCCCGGCTGCGACCGACCACCCCCCTGGTGCGAAGGCCACCACGCCATCCACTGGGCCGACGGAGGCCCCACCTCCGTCGACAACATCGCCCTGCTCTGCCGCGCACACCACCAGGAACTCCACGCCACCGGCTGGGAACTCACCCGCCAACCCGACGGCCACCACACCGCCCAACCCCCACCCCACACCCACCACCCCAACAACACCCGATGGCCCCAAGCCGCCTAAGGGCCTGCCGACAGAGCCGGAAAAATATTTCGTCCGCTTCCGACTCGGAGATCCTTACCCGTTCCGCGTAAGGTCGGCGGGGTGATGCTCGCTTTCATCCCCTCGCCGTCGATCAACGGTTTCCACATCGGACCGCTGTTCGTGCATTTCTATGCCCTGATGTACCTCGTGGGCATCACCCTGGCCGTGCTGCTCGGACGCCGCCGCTGGCGGGCGCTGGGCGGCGATCCGATGCTGGTGGACGACATAGCCCTGTGGGGCGTGCCGTTCGGGATCATCGGCGGCCGGATCTACTTCGACATCACCACCCCGGCGGACATCCCGCCGCACTGGTGGGGTCCGTTCGCCGTCTGGGACGGCGGCCTCGGCATCTGGGGCGGTGTTGCGCTGGCGACGGGCGTCTGTATCTGGCGGTTGCGGAAGGCCGGCGTCAGCGTCACCGGCATGATGGACACCCTGGCCCCGTGCCTGCTGATCGCCCAGGCCATCGGCCGCATCGGCAACTACTTCAACCAGGAGCTGTTCGGCGGGCCGACCAAGCTCCCGTGGGGCCTGGAGATCGCGCCCCAGTACCGTCCGGCCGGATACCTCCAGGACGCCACCTTCCACCCGACCTTCCTGTACGAGCTGATCTGGGACCTGGCGCTGGCGGGCTTCCTGATCTGGATCGGCCACCGGGGCAAGATTCGGCCCGGCGGCCTCTTCGCGCTCTACGTCGCGGGCTACTCGGCCTTCCGGATCTTCGAGGAGTCGCTGCGGGTGGACTCCTCCCAGTACATCTTCGGGCTGCGGCTCAACTTCTATGTCGCCTCGATACTGGCCCTCGCCGGGATCATCTGGTTCATCGTCCTGCAGCGCCGACCGATGCCCGTCGCTGCTGCTCTCCCCGCGGAGCCGGCAGCCGAAGCCGAAGCCGACACCGAGGTGCCGGAGCAGGAAGCCCCGACGGAGACGGAGCAGCAGCCGTCCCGGGAGCACGAGGACAACGCCCACGCCGGCTGACGGTCAGCGCGTCTCCTCCGCCGCCCGGACCAGCGCCTCGACGAACGCGGCGGTGGCCGAGGTCTCGGCGGCCACCGGCTGCTCGTCGCGCACTGCCACGTACACGCTGCGACGCGGCGGGTCACGCAGCGGTCGGACCGCGAGGTCGGGGCGCAGCGCGGGCACCAGCAGCCTCGGGGCGAGCATGACGCCGTGGCCGCCCGCGACGAACGCCTGCTTGCCGAGCCAGCTTCCGCACTCGATGTCGATGCGCGGGCTGAACCCGACGCGGGCGCAGGCGGTGGCCAGCACCGAGGCGGCGCCCTGGTAGTCCTCCACCCAGACCTCGTCGGAGAGTTCGGCAAGGTCGACGGTGTCCTGCCGGGCCCGTGGATGGGCCGGTGGCAGCACGCAGACGAGCTCGTCGTCGAGCAGGTGGGTCATGGCCAGCCCGGAGTGGGCCGGCAGGCCAGGCGGATAGTCGGTGACCACAGCCGCGTCGAGTTCGCCGTCGAGCAGCCGGGGCAGCAGCATCGGGGTTCGGTCCTCGACGAACGCCACCCGGACGTCCGGCGCCGCTGCGGTGAACCCGGTCAGGGCCTTCGGCAGGAGTACGGCCGTCACGCTGGCGACGGCGCCGATCCGCAGGCAGCGGACGGGCTGCTCCAGCGAGGCGATGACCTCGCGTTCCGCCTGTTCGATGCGTTGCAGGATCACCGCCGCGTGCTCCAGCAGCACCTCTCCGGCTGCGGTGGGCCGCACCCCTCGGGCATGGCGGCGCAGCAGCGGGGCGCCGAGCCGCTGCTCCAGGGCCGTGATCTGGCGGGAGAGGGCGGACTGGGTGTAGCCCAGGGAGCGCGCCGCAGCGGTGATCGAACCGCTGCGGCAGACCTCGCGGAAGGAGCGCAGCGCGGTGACGTCCATGAGCGGGGAGAGTAGTTCAGCCATGCGCATGATGCATGGCTGATGTACCGGATATGCGTTGGTCGGATGGCTCCCGGGCAGGCGAGGATGCCGGCATGAAGCAATCGCATCTCACGCACATCCCGGCCCCGGAGGGCGTTCTCCCGGGCGGGGGCTACACCCATGTGGTCATGGGCACCGGACGACTGGTCGCGATCTCAGGACAGGTGGCGCTCGACGAGGACGGGAAGATCGTCGGGGAGGGCGACCCCGAGGCCCAGGCCCGGCAGGTCTTCGAGAACCTGCGGCGCTGCCTGGCAGCCGCCGGCGCGACCTTCGACGACGTCGTCAAGTTCACCTTCTTCACCACCGACATCGGTCTGCTGCCGGTGATTCGCACCGTGCGTGACACCTACGTCGATGTCGAGCGGCGGCCCGCGAGCAGCGCCGTCCAGGTGGCCGCCCTGTTCCGGCCCGAACTGGTGCTGGAGATCGAGGCGCTCGCGATCGTCCCGGAGCCCCCGCGATGAGGGCGGCCCTCTGTGGGTTGGGGCGGATGGGGGCGGTATTCGCTGCCGGGCTGGCCGCCGCGGGGCACGATCTCGCGGTCTGGAACCGCACGCCTCGGGAGGCTCCGGAGGGTGCCCGTCGGGCCGCCACCCCGGCCGAGGCGGCGCGGGGCGCCGAGGCCGTGGTGGTCATGGTCTTCGACGGCCCGGCGGCGGAGTCCGTGCTCTTCGGCCCGGACGGGATCGCGGCGGGGACGGCTCCAGGGACGCTGATCGTCAACGCGACCACCCTTGCTCCGGAGGAGTCGCGGGAGCTGGCCCGGCGTGCCGAGGCGGCCGGGCTGCGCTATCTGGAGGCCCCGGTCGTCGGCTCGGTGCCCGCTGCCCGGGCCGGCACGCTGCAGGTGCTGCTGGGCGGGACGCAGTCGGACGTCGACTCCGCCGAGCCGCTGCTGCAAGCCTGGTCGCAGCCGGAGAGACGCCGCCTGGTCGGCCCCGTCGGCAGCGCCGCCTCGCTCAAGCTGGTCGCCAACCTCGCCCTCGGCACGGCCCTGGCCGGGCTGCACGACACGGTGGCGCTGGGCGCCCGGCTGGGGCTGGACCGGGCGGACGTGCTGGACGTGCTCCAGCACGGGGTGCTGGGCTCACTGGTGACCGGCAAGCGCGAGCGGCTGTCGCACGACGCCTACGGCGAGGCCGACTTCACCGTCGGCGCGCTCGCCAAGGACCTGGCGCTGGTCGCGGCGCTGGTCCCGGAGCAGGCGGTGACGCAGGCCGCGGCGCTGCTCGCGGCGCGGGCGGCGGAGCAGGACGGGGGCGCGGACTGCTCCGTCCTGGGCCGCACGCCGTGAACGGCAGCGCCACGGTCAGGGCGCCAGCGCGCGGTGCCGGGCGGCCAGCGTCGCCAGGGTCTCGTCCCCCGGGGTGTCCCAGACCGTCTGGTTGAAGATCTCCACCTCGGTGAACCCCTGGTAGCCGGCGGCCGTGATCAGCGCGGCCAGCCGGGCGACGTCCACCTGACCGTCACCGACGTGTCCCCGGCCGAGCAGGGTGTCGGCCGGCAGCGGGAGGACCCAGTCGCAGACCTGGAAGCCGTGGATGCGGCCCGCCGCGCGTTCGATTCCCCGCTCCAGCTCCGGATCCCACCAGACGTGGTAGACGTCGACCACCACGCCGACCGTGCGGCCGTCCTCGTCGGTCTCGTCCGCGATGTCCAGGGCCTGGCCGAGCGTGGAGACCACGGCCCGGTCGGCGCAGAACATCGGGTGCATCGGCTCGATGGCGAGCCTGACGCCGTGCGCCTCGGCGAAGGGACGCAGCGCGCCGATCGCGTCGACGACCATGCGCCGCGCGCCGGGCAGGTCGCGGCTGCCCTCCGGCAGTCCCCCGCAGACCAGCACCAGGGTGTCGGTGCCGAGGGTGGCCGCCTCCTCGACCGCGCGGCGGTTGTCCGCCAGCGCCGCCGCGCGTCCGGCGGCGTCCGGTGCGGTGAAGAAGCCGCCCCGGCACAGGCTGGTGACGGTCAGTCCGGCGTCGGCCACCAGCCGGGCGGCGCGCTCCGCGCCAACCTCGGCCACCCGGTCGCGCCACAGGCCGATGCCGGGGATGCCCGCCCGGACGCATCCGGCCACCGCCTCGGCCAGGGTCCACCGCTTGGTGGTGGCCGTGTTCAGCGACAGCCGCTCCAGCCCGGGGGCGGGTTCGAGCACGGGTCCGGCTGCGGGCGAGGTGCTGCTCATGCGTCGAATCCCTTCGAGCCGAGGAAGGACCGCATCCGGGCGGCGGCCCGGTCGGTGTCGGGCAGTGCCCCGGCCTCGGCCGCCAGCCGGAAGAGCTGGGCCAGGTGCTCGGTGTCCCGGTCCGCCTGGGCCCCGCCGACCATGGTGAAGTGCTCCTGGTGGCCCGCCAGATGGGCGAGGAAGACCACGCCGGTCTTGTAGTAGCGGGTCGGCGCGGCAAAGAGGTGCCGGGACAGCGCCATCGTCGGCTCCAGCACCGCCCGGTAGCCGGCCTCGTCGCCCCGGTCCAGCGCGGCCAGCGCGGCGGCGGCGTGGGCGGCCAGCGGGTCGAAGGCGCCGAGCAGCGCGTCGCTGTGGCCGAGCTCGTCGCCGAGGATCAGCTCGGTGTAGTTGAAGTCGTCGCCGGTGTAGAGGCGGACCCCGGCGGGCAGGGCGCGCCGGAGCGCGATCTCCCGGTCGGCGTCCAGCAGCGAGACCTTGATGCCGTCGATCCGCTCGGCGTTGGCGCGGATGATCTCCAGGACGTGACCCGCCGCCAGGTCCAGGTCGGCGGAGCCCCAGTAGCCCTCCAGTGCCGGGTCGAAGGGGGTGCCCAGCCAGTGCAGGACCACGGGCCGGTCGACGGCGGCGAGCAGCTCGCCGTAGACGGCGGCGTAGTCCTCGGGGCCGCGCGCGGCGGCGGCCAGGGCGCGGCTGGCCATCAGCACGACCTGGGCGCCGGCCTCCTGGACCACCTCCAGCTGCTCCTGATAGGCGGCCGTGATCTCCTTCAGCGTGGGTGCGGGGGCCGTGAGTTGATCGGTTCCCGCCCCGCAGGCGAGCCGTCCGCCGACGGCGCGGGCCTCGGCCCCGCTGCGGAGGATGAGCTCCCGGGTGGCCGCCCAGTCCAGGCCCATGCCGCGCTGCGCGGTGTCCATGGCATCGGCGATGCCGAGGCCGAGCGACCAGAGGTGGCGCCGGAAGGCGAGGGTGGCATCCCAGTCGAGGGCGGCCGGTGCGCCGGGACGGTGCTCGGCGGCCGGGTCGGCGACGACGTGGGCGGCGGCGAAGACGGCGCGGCTGCGGGCGGGGCGGGCGGTGGCGGGCAGTTCGGCGGCCGGCGGGACGCGGTAGTGCTCGACCCCGCCGGGCAGCGGCAGGCGGATCTCGGTCGCGGAGGTCACAGGGTCAGCTCCGGCACGTCCAGGCGGCGTCCCTCGCGGGCGGAGCGCATGCCCAGCTCGGCCAGCTGGACGCCCTTCGCGCCGGAGAGCAGGTCGTGCGGGAACGGCGTGCCGACGGCGACATGGGCGAGGAACTGCTCCCACTGCACCTTGAAGCCGTTCTCGAAGTCGGCGTTGTCCGGGACCGGCTGCCACTGGCCGCGGAACGCCTCGGTGGTGGGCAGGTCCGGGTTCCAGACCGGCTTGGGGGTGGTGGAGCGGTGCTGGACCCGGCAGTGGAACAGCCCGGCGACGGCGCTCCCCTCGGTGCCGTCGATCTGGAACTCGACCAGCTCGTCGCGGTCCACCCGGACCGCCCAGGAGCTGTTGATCTGCGCGACCACACCGCCCTCCAGCTCGAAGACGCCGTACGCGGCGTCGTCGGCGGTGGCCGGGTAGTCGGCGCCGGCCTCGTCCCGGCGGCTCGGGATGTGGGTGGCGGTGTGGGCGTAGACCGAGCGGATCGGCGCGACCAGGTTCTCCAGCACGTACTGCCAGTGCGGGAACATGTCAAGCACCATGCCGCCGCCGTCCTCGGCCCGGTAGTTCCAGGAAGGGCGCTGGGCCGACTGCCAGTCGCCCTCGAACACCCAGTAGCCGAACTCGCCGCGCACCGACAGGATCCGGCCGAAGAATCCGCCCTCGACCAGCCGCCGGAGCTTGAGCAGACCGGGCAGGAAGAGCTTGTCCTGGACGACGCCGTTGCGGACGCCGGCGGCGGTGGCCAGCCGGGCCAGGTCCAGCGCGGTGCCGGTGTCGGTGGCGCTCGGCTTCTCGACGTAGATGTGCTTTCCGGCGGCGATGGCGGCCTTGACCGCCGTCTCCCGGGCGTGGGTGAGCTGGGCGTCGAAGTAGATGTCGACGTCGGGATCGGCGAGGGCGGCGTCCAGGTCCGTGGTCCAGCGTTCGAGGCCGTGGCGCTCGGCGATGGCACGGAGCTTGTCGGCGCTCCGGCCGACCAGGATCGGCTCGGGCCAGAGCACGGTGCCGTCGGGCAGAGCGAGCCCGCCCTGCTGCCGGATCGCCAGGATCGAACGGACCAGGTGCTGGCGGTAGCCCATCCGCCCGGTGACGCCGTTCATCACGATGCCCAGGGTGGTGCGTGTCATGCGCGGATCTTCTTTCGCTCGAAGAGGCGTCATAGATCTGGAAAGCGCTTTCCGAGAGATACGTTACGAGCATGGAGAATCGAAGGTCAAGGACACGCTCGGCGCGGGCCGGCGGCGGGGTCACCCTGCAGCAGGTCGCCCAGCTGGCGGGGGTGTCCCTGGCGACCGCGTCCCGGGTGCTGCACGGCAGCGGCGCACGCAACGTCGGCGATCAGCTGCGCGGCCGGGTCGAGGACGCCGCCCGGAGCCTGCGCTATGTGTCCAACGCCCCCGCCCAGGCCCTCGCCCGGTCCAGCAGTTCGGTGGTCGGCCTGATCGTGCACGATGTCGCGGACCCGTACTTCGGCGCGATCGCCGCCGGCGCGATGCAGGCCGCCCGCGAGCAGGACCTGATGGTGATGATCGCCGCGACCTTCCGTGAGAGCGGCCTGGAGGCCCAGTACCTGCGCTCGCTCCGGGCCCAACGGGTACGGGCGATCATCCTGGCCGGCAGTGGGACGACAAGCCGTGGGACGACCGGCGACGAGGAACTCGGCGAGGAGATCGCGGCCTTCGAGGCCGAGGGCGGGCGGGTGGTCGCCATCGGCGAGCGCGGCCTCGGCCTGGACACCGTCGCCATGGCCAATCGCAGCGGGGCCGCCGGGGCGGTGCGGGCGCTGTGGGAGCTGGGCCACCGCGAGCTGGGCCTGGTGGCCGGACCGGCGGAGCTCACCACGGTCGCGCATCGGCTGGACGGCGCGCGCCGCGCCCTGCGCGCCCTGGGCGCAGGGACCGGCACCCCCGTCGAGCACAGCGACTTCTCGCAGGAGGGGGGCCGGGCGGCGGCCGTCCGGCTGCTCCGCGCCCACCCGGAGACCACGGCGGTGCTGGTGCTCAGCGACGCGATGGCGGCCGGGGTGCTGGCCGGACTGCAGGAGGACCTCGGGCTGGCCGTGCCGGAGCAGGTCTCGGTGGTGGGCTTCAACGACGCGCCGTACGCCGTCAACCTGCGTCCGGCGCTGAGCACCGTCCGGCTGCCGCTGGAGCGGGCGGGGCAGGAGGCGCTGCGCCTGCTGCTGGAGCCGGAGGCGGACGAGCCGCGCACGGTGGAGCTCGACACCGAGCTGGTGCTCCGGGCCAGCACCGGCCCGGCTCCGGCCCGATGAGGCAGGTCGGCCCGGTTGACCCGGCCGACCTGGTTGACCCGGCCGACCTGGTTGACCCACCGCCGGAAAGCGCTTACCTTGACGCTTGCCTTGAGCACTCCCCGCACCGGAAGGCCCCAGCAGCCATGGCCCGTCCCCACGTCCTCGTCGCCCCTGACAAGTTCAAGGGTTCACTGACTGCGGAGCAGGCGGCCCGGCACCTCGCCGCGGGCCTGCGCGAGGGCGGCGCCGAGGCGGTCTGTCTGCCGATCGCGGACGGCGGCGAGGGCACCGTCGACGCCCTCATCGCCGCCGGGTTCACCCCCGGCACGGCGGTCGTCCAAGGCCCGCTCGGCGATCCGGTCCGCGCCGTGTTCGCCCTGCGCGGCGGGACCGCCGTGATCGAACTGGCCCAGGCGTCGGGACTCGCCCTGGTCCCGTCCGGCCGACCGGCCGAGCCGCTGCGGGCCAGTACCCGCGGCACCGGGGAGCTGCTGCTGCGGGCGCTCGACGCCGGGGCGCGGCACCTGGTCCTGGCCGTCGGCGGCAGCGCCAGCACCGACGGCGGGGCCGGTCTGCTCGCGGCGCTCGGCGCCCGCCTGCTCGCGGCGGACGGCAGCGAACTGCCCGACGGCGGCGGCGCGCTGCGGGAGTTGGCCCGGATCGACCTCTCGGGGTTGGATCCGCGGCTGCGGCACACGGCGGTGACCGTGGCCTGCGACGTGGACAATCCGCTGCTCGGTCCGCGCGGAGCCGCCGCCGTCTTCGGCCCGCAGAAGGGGGCCGGACCCCAGGATGTCGCCGAACTGGAGTCCGGACTGCGGCAGTTGGTCGCCGCTTCGGCGGCGGAGCTCGGCCCCCGGGCCGAGCGGGCGGCCCGGGCCCCGGGCGCCGGGGCGGCCGGAGGCACCGGCTACGCCGCCCTGCTGCACCTCGGCGCGGACTTCCGCAGCGGTATCGGGCTGATCCTCGAACACACCGGATTCGCCGCCGAGTTGGCCAAGTCGGAACTGGTGGTCACCGGGGAGGGCTCATTGGACGAGCAGTCCCTGC
This sequence comes from uncultured Actinomycetota bacterium, assembly GCA_963743515.1. Classification (GTDB taxonomy): domain Bacteria; phylum Actinomycetota; class Actinomycetes; order Streptomycetales; family Streptomycetaceae; genus Streptacidiphilus. The sequence continues at coordinate 70,921 of CAVUQN010000007.1, read as the reverse complement.
ACGGCAAGGGCCCGGTCGGGGTGGCCGAGGCGGCCCGTGCCGCCGGGGTACCGGTGGTGGCGGTGTGCGGACGGCTCGCGCTGACGGCGGAGGCCCTGCGCGCGGCCGGCTTCGACCGCGTCCACAGCCTCGCCGAGTGGGAGCCGGACCCGCAGCGGTCGATGGCGCACGCCGGCCGGCTGCTGGAGGCCGTGGGCCGCCGGATCGCGGCGGACCTGCCCCGGACGACCCACCTGGCGCCCCCGCCCGCCTGAGCCCCGCTTGGCCACAACGGGCACATCTGCCACAGCCGCCACGAACCGACCTCCGCCGGGCCCTGGCACAGACCAGGGCAAGCGGAGCATGCCACGCAGACTCCCGCCAGAAAGCTCAAATCTTGCTCTGATAATGGGGTTCGGCCCTTCCCTCCGCCATTTCCGCGAGACATGCTCAGCCTCAAGGAGCCGGGAGCGGGGGACCCGGCTCCTCCTGCTTCTCGGGAGGTGCTTCGTGAACCTCAGCCCCGAGTGCGTAACAGCGGTCGTCCTGCTCGCTCTGGCGTCGCTGAACCAACTGTGGTCGGCGGAACGGCTGCGCCGAGCACGACGGGATACCGAACGGCGCGGCGCGGAGCGGCGGATGCGGGTCGCCAACCGATTGATGGCGGCGGCGATGCTGGTGAATCTGGTGCTCGGCACGGTGGCGACGATGCTGTGGGCCGACGCCAGCATCGGCGGTCCGCCGGACCAGGTGTCGCCGCCGCTGCTGTGGCCGTTGATCCTCTTCGCCGCCGGGGTGCTGGTCTCGGTCGTCGCCAACGCCCTTGCGGGACATGCCAGGAGTCGTCCGGCGGTCAAGCCGCCGCCGCACCGGCCGGTCCGCCCACTCCTCTGAAACAAACGCCGACCGCCGCTCCCCGCCCGCCCGCAGGGGCGGAAGCAGGGAGCGGCGGCGAAGAAAGCGCCCGTTCAGACCAGGCCGTTCAGACCAGGCCGTTGAGCAGCTCGCTGATCGGCTTGCGGCGTCCGGTGAAGAAGGGGACCTCCTCGCGGACGTGCAGCCGGGTCTCGGAGGCACGCAGGTCGCGCATCAGGTCGACGATCCGGTAGAGGTCGTCGGCCTCGAAGGCCAGCAGCCACTCGTAGTCGCCCAGGGCGAACGAGGCGACGGTGTTGGCGCGGACGTCGGGGTAGTCCCGGGCCAGCATGCCGTGCTCCATCAGCAGGCGGCGGCGCTCGGCGTCCTCCAGCAGGTACCACTCGTAGGAGCGGACGAAGGGGTAGACGCAGACGTAGTCGCGCGGGGTCTCGTCGGCGAGGAAGGCCGGGATGTGCGACTTGTTGAACTCGGCCGGGCGGTGCAGCGCCATGTTCGACCAGACCGGCTCCAGAGTGCGGCCGAGCGCGGTGCGGCGGAAGCGGTTGTACGCCTCCTGCAGGTCGTCGCTGTCCTCGGCGTGCCACCAGATCATCAGGTCGGCGTCGGCGCGCAGCCCGGAGACGTCGTAGGTGCCGCGGACGGTGACGTCCTTCTCGGCCAGCTGCGCGAACAGCTCCTCGACCTCGGTGGCCAGCGCGCCGCGGTCCTCCGGCAGGGCGTCCTTGAGCCGGAAGACCGACCACATGGTGTACCGGATGACCTGGTTCAGGTCGCGGGCCTTCTTCTTCGGTTCTGTGCTCTCGGTCATGCGCCCATTGTCCCTTCCGTGCGCTGAGCTCCCGCCACCAGGTCCGCCCGAGCCGGTCCGCCCGAGCCAGGTCGGTCCGCACCAGGTCGGTCGCACGCCAGGCGCTCGCGATGCAGGCCGGGACGCCGACGCCGGCGTAGGCGGCGCCGCACAGGGCCAGCCCCGGCAGCTCGGCCACCAGCCGCTCGACCCGGGCGACCCGGTCCAGGTGGCCGACCGGGTACTGCGGCAGCCCGGCGCGCCAGCGGGTGACCGTGGTCGCGTACGGCAGGGCGTCGAGGCCCGCCGCCGCGCGCAGGTCGCCCAGGGAGCGGGCGACGAGTTCGGCGTCGTCCAGGTCGAGGTCCTGCTCCTCGTGCTGGCGGCCGACCGAGGTGCGCAGCACGAAGCTGTCGGGCGCGGCCTCGGCCAGCCAGCGCCACTTGTTGCTGGAGAAGGTGGACGCCTTGATCGCGCGGCCGTCCACCGGCGGCACCAGGAAGCCGCTCCCCCGCAGTCCGCCGCCGGGAAGGTCGGCCAGGTCGGCGCGGCGGAAGGCGAGGGTGACCAGGGCCATGCTCGCGTACTCCACCGTGCGCAGCTCGGCGGCGGCGCCGGGGGCCTCGGCGGCCAGCAGCTCGGCGGCGGCGGGCGCGGGCACGGCCAGCACCACGGCATCGGCGTCCAGCAGTCGGCCGTCGGCGGTGCAGGTCCAGCCGGTCGGCGTCCGGCGCAGCCCGCTGACCGGGGTGTCGGTGAGCAGCTCGACCCCGGCGGCGCGGCAGGCGTCGGCGACGGCGAGCGGCAGCCGACCGATGCCTCCGGCGATGCCGGTGAAGACCGGCGCGGGGTTGGCCGGGACGGCGGCCAGCAGCTCGCGCACACCCTCGACCAGCGAGCCGCCGCGCCGGGCGGCGGCGAGCAGCTGCGGCACGGCGGCGCGCATCGAGATCTGCTCCGCGTGTCCGGCGTAGACGCCGCCGAGCAGCGGTTCGACCAGCCGGTCGACGATCTCCTGGCCCAGCCGTTCGGCGACGTAGCCGCCGACGGTGGCGTCCTCGCCGATCTCGGTGGGCGGGAGCGTCCGGTCCTCGGCGATCCGGGCCAGGCCCTCGGCGGAGACCACGCCGGAGGCCCGGAGGGCGTCCAGGTCCCAGGGCACGCCCATCAGGTGGCCGCTGGGCATGGGGCGGAGCTCGCCCCTGGTCCAGATCGCGGCCTTGGCGGTGGCGGGCGGCTGCAGGGCCTCGCCGAGGCCGACCGCGCGGGCCAGCTCCATCGCCTCCGGGCGGCGGGCGAGCAGCGACTCCGCGCCGAGGTCGACCGGGATGCCGTCGAGCTCCCCGGCCCGGAGCTTCCCGCCGAGCCGGGGGCCGGCCTCGACCAGGGTGACCCGGGCGGTGGGCGCACTGCCGTCCGCCCCGCTCAGCCGGGCCGCGGCGGCGAGTCCGGCGATCCCGCCGCCGATGACGAGCACGGCGGGGAGGGCTGCTTCAGAAGTACTGCTGTGCATGCCCCTCACTCTCGCACACGGGTCCGGACGCCGATTCGCCACCCATTCGTAATCGGCTCTTGACGGTGCGTCGGGAACCGGCGACGCCGCCGACCGGTCCCATCACCGCTCGGCCCGCAGCGGGCGGATCGGGCCGCGGCGAGTGGGGTCCGACGATGCGAGGGGGTCCGACGATGAAGGGTTCGGCCAGGAGAAGAACCGGCGCGGCGCTGGGGGTGTGCGCGCTGCTCGGCGGCGTGCTGCTGACCGGCTGCGGCGCGTCGAGCAGCAGCAGCGGGTCCGGCAGCAGGGCGGCATCCGGGGCGGTCCGGGGCGCCGCGCCGCAGGCGGGCGCCGACACCACCGGCGGCAGCGCCGACGGCAGCGCGGGCACCGCCGGCACCAGCAGCGGCACGGCCGCGCCCGCCGGGCGGGACCTGGTGTACACCGGCGAGTTGCAGCTGCGGTCCGCCGGGCTGGACGCGGTGGTGACCCGGGCCGAGGCACTGGTCTCCGGCATCGGTGGCTACATCGACGCGGAGCAGACCGGCCCGGTGGACGAGCTGGGCCTGAACCAGTACCAGAGCCCGCAGTACGCGGACCAGGGCGGCACCGCCTCACCGGGCGCCGACAGCTCGCTCCCGGTCCAGGTCCTGCCCGAGCCCTCGGACATCGGCGGCGAGGCGGCGCAGCTGGTGGTCCGCGTCCCCTCGGCCTCCTTCGACGCGGTCTACCGACAGCTGCTCGGGCTGGGGACGGTGCTCGGCCAGGAGCGCTCGACCCAGGACGTGACCGAGCAAGTGATCGATGTGGCGAGCCGGTTGAAGACCGAGGAGGCGAGCGTCGACCGGGTGCGGGCGCTGATGAACCAGGCGACCGACATGACGGACGTGATCGCGCTGGAGGCGGCGCTGACCCAGCGGGAGTCCGACCTGGAGACGCTGGAGGCACAGCAGTCCGCGCTCCAGTCGCAGACCGCGATGTCCACGCTGACGGTGCAGGTCTACCAGCAGGCGGTGGTGGCCCCGGTGGTGAAGCCGAAGCCGAAGGGCTTCGGCTCGGCGATGGTGGACGCGCTGAAGGACGGCGTCCACGGGCTCTACCTGGTGTTCCGGGCGCTGCTGGTCTGCGTCGCGGCGGTGCTGCCGTTCGCCGTGGTGCTGCTGCCGCTGGGCCTGCTGGCGCTGTGGCTGAACCGCCGGCTGCGCCCCCGACTGCGCCCCCGGTCGGGCCGCCCGGTGGCGGCCCCCGTCGACCAGGGGCCGCCCTCGGAGTGAGCGGAGTACGTCAGCGGGCGGTGGCCTCGTGGACGTGGGCGACCAACCGGGTCAGCGTGTCCGGGTCGGTGGTCGGCAGCACGCCGTGGCCGAGGTTGAACACATGGCCGCGTCCGCTCGCCTCGGCCGCCGCCAGGACCTCCTCGGTCTTGGCCCGGACCGCCGACTCCGGCGCGAACAGGATGGTCGGGTCCAGGTTGCCCTGGAGCGCCTTGCCGGGGGCGACCCGGCGGGCGGCCTCGTCCAGCGGGACCCGCCAGTCGACGCCGACCACGTCGGCCCCGGCGTCGCCCATCAGCCCGAGCAGTTCGCCGGTGCCGACGCCGAAGTGGATGCGCGGCACGCCGTAGCCGGCCACGGACTCGAAGACCGAGGCGCTGGCCGGCATCACCGAGCGCCGGTAGTCCTTCGGCTCCAGCGCGCCCACCCAGGAGTCGAAGACCTGGACGGCCGAGGCGCCGGCCTCGATCTGCACCTTGAGGAAGCCGGAGGTGATCACCGCCAGCCGGTCCAGCAGCTCCTGCCACAGCTCCGGGTCGCCGTACATCAGCGCCTTGGTGTGCTCGTGGTTCTTCGAGGGGCCGCCCTCGACCATGTAGCTGGCCAGGGTGTACGGGGCGCCGGTGAAGCCGATCAGCGGGGTCGAGCCCAGTTCGGCGGTCAGCAGGCCCATCGCCTCGGTGACGTACCAGACGTCGGCCGGCTCCAGCGGGCGCAGCTGGTCCAGGTCGGCTCGACTGCGGATCGGCTTGGCGACGACCGGGCCGATGCCGGGCTTGATGTCGAGGTCCACGCCGATGGCCTTGAGCGGGACCATGATGTCGCTGTAGTAGACCGCGGCGTCCACGCCGTGCCGGCGGACCGGCTGCAGGGTGATCTCCTTCACCAGCTCCGGCATCATGCAGGATTCCAGCATCGGGATGCCCTCACGGATCTTCAGGTACTCGGGCAGCGAGCGCCCGGCCTGCCGCATGAACCAGACCGGGGTGTGTGGAACCGCCTCACCCCGGCAGGCCCGCAGGAACGCGGAGTCCTGGAGGCCGGTGGCGCCACCGGCCGCGCTCGCCGGGGCGGTGGTCGGAAGGGTGGCCGAAACGCTGTCGGACACGGTGTTCTCGATGCTCTCGCTGCTCTCGCTCACGGGTGAAATCTTCGCACGCACTGCCGCGCCCCGGAGACCCGCCGTGGTGCCTCCGCCACGGGACCGTGCCCGGGTCTTACTCTTCCGGCATGGCAGCGGTCAGCGGGCACCCCGCGAATGAGGACGGAGTGACCGGCGTTCCGTCGGCCTTTCAAGAGGCCGTGAGCGCGCTGCGGGCGGCCCGGCTGCGCCCGGAGGTGGTGATCGCGGAGACCCCGGCGCCGCGCAAACTCGCCCCCTACGCCTTCGCGTTGACCGCCACGGTCGAGGCCGAGGGCGAGGAGCTGGCGGACGGTCAGCTGGTGCTGCTGCACGAGCCGAACGGGCACGAGGCCTGGCAGGGCGAGTTCCGGCTGGTCTCGCTGGGCCGGGCCGAGCTGGAGCCGGAGATGGCGCAGGACCCGCTGCTGCCCGAGGTCAGCTGGGACTGGCTGACCGATTCGCTGGCCCAGCTGGGCGCCGAGTACACGGCCCCCAGCGGTACCGTCTCGCGCTGCTCCTCGCAGTACTTCGGCGGTCTGGCCGAGCGCCCGAGCAGCACCGACATCGAGATCCGCGCCTCCTGGACGCCGGTGACGACCACCGCGGCCGACTTCACCGCGCACCTGCGGGCCTGGTGCGAGCTGCTGTGCCTGTGCGCCGGGCTCCCGCCGCACGTGCCCGGATCGGCGTCGGCCAAGACGGTCGCCCTGCCGACCCGCCGCCGCCCGCACTGACCGGCGTCACTGCCCCGTCACTGCCCGGCGTCACTGCCCCGCGTCAACCCGTGCGCCCGGGTCTCCGGGCCGCGCGCTCATGCGTTTCTCACAATCACCCCCTCCCTAGGGCGCGTCGATCACTTTTGATCACTTATGGGTGACTTACGCTCGGTCAGACAGTCCAAGATGCACGAATTGCCCTGGAGTTACTCACTCAATCGTGATCTTTCGCTAAAGCCGGGCACCGATCGTGCCGAAGCAGTCAATGACCCTTTCCACACGAGGACCCTCCCCATCAGTGTCTCCCCGGGTCCCCGCGCCATCCCCCAGGAGGCCTGGTGTCTGTACTACTCGAGCACCCCGCAAACCTGGTCGCCTACCGTCCGACCAAGCCCACTGCCATGGTGGTCGTAGCGGACCCGCGCGTCCGCAGCACCGTCACCCGCCATCTGTGGGCACTGGGCGTTCGCGACGTGATCGAGGCGTCCTCCCTCGCCGAGGCCCGGCCACGCGTCGGCACCCCGCGCGACATCTGCGTGGCCGACGTCCACCTCCCGGACGGTTCGGGGCTGGCCATCCTCGCCGAGACCCGCGCCGCAGGCTGGCCGAACGGGCTGGCCCTGTCCGCCGCCGACGACATCGGCGCGGTCCGCAGCGCCCTCGCCGGGGGCGTCAAGGGCTATGTGGTGACCGGCACCCGGGTCACCGCCGGCATGCAGCAGCGGCCCGGTATGAACGGAATGAACCCGCTGGGCAGCCGTCCGATGGGCGGCCAGCTGCGCCGTCCGGGTGCGCCCGGCGTGGCCGGGGCGCCGGGCACGGTCCCCGGGGCCCCCGGCACCACCGCGCCGCCGGCCTACCGGGAGCTCTCCGGCCGCGAGGTCGAGGTGCTGCGGCTGGTCGCCGAGGGCCAGTCGAACAAGGCGATCGGGGTGGCCATGGGACTGTCGGCGCTGACGGTCAAGAGCCACCTCGCCCGGATCGCCCGCAAGCTGGGTACGGGGGACCGGGCCGGCATGGTCGCCGTCGCCCTGCGGACCGGGATCATCCACTAGTTCCGGGGGGACAGCTCCGCCGCGCGAGGGAACGTTCCTTCTCGCGCGGCGGAGCGGCTTCCCCCTGTGCGGGAGCAACTTCCGCCGCGGGTAAGGACCGCAGGTCCGGACCGGCTCGCGCGCGGCCGTTCGAAGCGCATGCGCGGGCGTAGTCTTGGGGCGTGACCGACGCCCGCGAAGCAACGACCGACACCACAGATGCCCCAGGCGTCACCGACGAAGGCGGCCCGGTCCCGCTGCTCGAACCCAGGGAGGGCATCCCTCCCGTGGTCGCGGACGCGGACGCGCTCGCGGAGATAGTGTCGCGGTTCGCCGCAGGCACCGGACCGGTCGCGATCGACGCCGAGCGGGCCTCCGGCTACCGCTACGGGCAGCGCGCCTACCTGGTGCAGCTGCGCCGCGAGGGCGCCGGCTCCACCCTGATCGACCCCGTCGGCTGCCCCGACCTGTCCGCGCTCGGCGCCGCACTGGCGGACACCGAGTGGGTGCTCCACGCCGCCACCCAGGACCTGCCCTGCCTGGGCGAGCTGGGGATGCGCCCGACCACCCTGTTCGACACCGAGCTGGCGGGCCGGATCGCCGGTTTCCCCCGGGTGGGCCTGGGCCCGATGGTGGAGAACGTGCTCGGGCTGACCCTGGAGAAGGGCCACTCGGCGGTGGACTGGTCCACCCGTCCGTTGCCCGAGCCCTGGCTGCGCTACGCCGCGCTGGACGTCGAGGTGCTGGTGGACCTGCGGAACGCGCTGGAGGCGGAGCTCGCCGCCCAGTCCAAGCTGGAGTGGGCGCTGCAGGAGTTCGCCGCGATCGCCGCCGCCCCGCCCGCCCCGCCCCGGGTGGACCCCTGGCGGCGCACCTCCGGCGTGCACAAGATCCGCCGCCGCCGGCAGCTGGCCGCCGTGCGCGAGCTCTGGCAGCTGCGCGACCGGCTGGCCCGGGAGCGCGACATCTCCCCCGGACGGCTGCTCTCGGACGCGGCGATCATCTCGGCGGCGATGGCCATGCCGGCCAACGCCAACGCGCTGCAGGCGCTCCAGGGCTTCGGCCCGCGGGTGCACCGGCGGGCGCTGGAGCAGTGGATGACCGCGATCGACGCCGCCCGCGAGCTGCCGGAGACCCAGCTGCCGCCGGCCACCGCCGCGCACGAGGGACCGCCGCCGCCCCGTTCCTGGGCGGACAAGGACCCGGCCGCCGCGGCCCGGCTCTCCGCCGCCCGCGAGGCGGTCGGCGCCCTCGCCGAGTCGCTGAACATCCCGCAGGAGAACCTGGTCTCCCCGGAGCTGGTACGCCGGGTCTGCTGGGCCCCGCCCGCCGGAGCGGACGCCGACGGCGTGGCCGAGGCCCTGCGCGGGCACGGCGCCCGCGCCTGGCAGGTGGAGCTGGTCGCCCCGGTGGTCGCCCGCGCCTTCGCCAGTGCCGGTAAGGCGTAGCGGGCCCGTGTGGCGCATCCCATGACGGGCCGGGTGCGGAGGTGTCTGGGCAACTTAGTTACCAGCGGGTAGCATCTCCTTCAGGACGTCGTCGCCCCAGTGCGGGCCGCGGCTGTCCGCACCGGTCCAGCTGGGCCGCTACGACATTTGGGCCCCCTACTTCTGGGGACTTGGGAGGAGAGCCACCGTGCCTCGTACCGCGCGCGACGTCGTCTTCGTCGACGGCGTCCGCACCCCGTTCGGCAAGGCCGGCCCGAAGGGCATGTACGCCGAGACCCGCGCCGACGACCTGATCATCAAGTGCCATCCGCGAGCTGCGTCCGCCGCAACCCCGGCCTGCCGCCCGAGCGCGATCGACGAGGTCGCCATCGCCGCGACCACCCAGATCGGCGACCAGGGGCTGACCCTCGGGCCGCACCGCCGTCGCTGCTGGCCGGGCTGCCCAAGAGCGGTGCCCGGCTACTCGATCGACCGGATGTGCGCCGGCGCGATGACCGCCGTCACCACGCGTCGCCGGCGGCGATCGCCTCGGCGCCGTACGACGTCGCGATGGCCGGCGGTGTCGAGCACATGGGCCGCCACCCGATGGGCGAGGGCGTCGACCCGAACCCGCGCTTCCTGTCAGCGAGCGGCTCGTCGACGAGTCCGCCCTGTTCATGGGCATGACCGCGGAGAACCTGCACGACCGCTTCCCGCACCTGACCAAGGAGCGCGCGGACGCCTACGCCGTCCGCCTCCCAGGAGAAGTCCGCCAAGGCGCTACGCCAACGGCAAGATCCAGCCGGACCTGGTCCCGGTCGCCGCTGCGCCGCACCGGCTCGAGTCGGCCGGCGGTACCGGCTGGGGCCTGGCCACCGCCGACGAGCCGCCGCGCCCGGGCACCACCATGGAGGCGCTGGCCGCGCTCAAGACCCCGTTCCGGGTGCGCGGCCGGGTCACCGCGGGCAACGCGGCCGGCCTCAACGACGGCGCGACCGCCTCGATCATCGCGGCCGAGGACGTCGCCCGCGAGCTCGGCCTGCCGGTCAGGATGCGGCTGGTCTCCTACGCCTTCGTCGGCGTCGAGCCCGAGGTCATGGGCATCGGCCCGGTCCCGGCGACCGAGAAGGCGCTGGCCTCGGCCGGTCTGACGATCGTCCGACATCGGCGCTGTTCGAGATCAACGAGGCCTTCGCGATCCAGGTGCTCGCGCTGCTGGACCACTACGGCATCGCCGACGACGACGAGCGGGTCAACCCCTACGGCGGCGCGATCGCCTCGGCCACCCGCTGGCCTCCTCCGGCGTCCGGCTGATGACCCAGCTGGCGCGGCGCTTCGAGGAGCGCCCCGACGTCCGCTACGGCCTGACCTCGATGTGCATCGGCATCGGCATGGGCGGAACGGTCATCTGGGAGAACCCGCAACTTCGCAGCAGAGGACGGCAAGTGATGAGCAGCACCACCGACACGGCCGCCTGCTGGAGCGCGCCCACGAGCTGTTCCCGGACGAGGTCGTCACCACGGCGCCACGTCCGCCACCTGGACCTGCCGGTCGGCGCCGGACGGCTGCGCGCTGATCACCCTGGACAACGGCTTCGACCACACCAAGCCGACCACCTTCGGCCCGCGCTGGCTGGCCAAGCTCGAGCCGAGGCGCTGGACCAGGTCGAGCGCGAGGCGGCCGACGCCGGCTCGATCGTCGCCGTCGCCGTCACCGGCAAGCCCTTCATCTTCGCCGTCGGCGCGGACCTCAAGGGCGTCGAGGTGCTCAAGGACGCAGAGCGACGCGCTGGCCATCGGCAAGGGCGGCCACGACGTCTTCAAGCGGATCGCCGCGCTGCCCGTCCCCAGCTTCACCTTCTACAACGGTGCGTCGATGGGCGGCGGCGTCGAGATCGGCCTGCACTGCACCTACCGCACCGTCAGCACCGGCGTGCCCGCGTTCTCGCTGCCCGAGGTCTTCCTCGGCCTGGTCCCCGGCTGGGGCGGCACGCAGCTGCTGCCGCACCTGATCGGCCCGGCGAACGCGGTCACGGTCATCATCGAGAACCCGCTCTCGCAGAACCGCCAGCTCAAGGGCCAAGCAGGTGTTCGAGCTCGGCATCGCCGACGCGATCTTCGAGCCCGCCGACTTCCTGGAGGAGTCGCTGGTCTGGGCCGCGCGCGGTGGTCAAGGGCGAGATCGTGGTCGAGCGCCCGGAGATCGACCTACGGCGAGGTCGAGGGACCAGGCCGCGCTCGAGCGCGGCCGGCTGATCGCCGACTGCCAGGTGCACGGCGCCGCCCCGGCCCCGTACCGCGGCGCTGGACCTGATCGGCCAGGCCCGCACGGACTCGCGAGACGCAGGGCTTCGACGCCGAGGACGACGCGCTGGCCGACCGGATCATGAGCGAGGAGCTGCGTTCCGGGATCTACGCCTTCAACCTGGTGCAGAAGCGGGCCAAGCGCCCGGTCGGCGCGCCGGACAAGTCGCTGGCCAAGCCGGTGACCAAGGTCGGCGTGGTCGGCGCGGGCCTGATGGCCTCGCAGCTCGCGCACGCTGTTCGTGCAGCGGCTCGCGGTGCCGGTGGTGCTCACCGACATCGACCAGGAGCGGGTGGACAAGGGCGTCGGCTACGTCCACGAGCAGCTCGACTAGTGCCGCTCAAGGGCAGGCTCAGCCCGGACACAGCTCAACCGGCTCAAGGCCCTGGTCACCGGCTCGCTCGACCAAGGACGCCTTCGCCGACGCGGACTTCGTGATCGAGGCCGTGTTCGAGGAGATGTCGGTCAAGCAGCAGGTCTTCGCCGAGGTCGAGGCCGTGGTCCGGCCGGACTGCGTGCTGGCCACCAACACCTCCTCGCTCTCGGTCACCGAGATGGCGTCGAAGCTGGAGCACCCGGAGCGGGTCGTCGGCTTCCACTTCTTCAACCCGGTCGCGGTGCTGCCGCTGCTGGAGATCGTCCGCGCGCGAGCGAACCGACGACGCGATCGCTGGCCACCGCCTTCGTGCGTGGCCAAGTCGCTGAAGAAGACCGCCGTGCTGGTCAAGGACGCCCCGGCGTTCGTGGTCAACCGGATGCTCACCCGCTTCATGGGCGAGATCAGACCGGTCGTCGACGAGGGCACCCCGATCGAGACCGTCGAGAAGGCGCGCTCGACCCGCTGGGCCTGCCGATGTCGCCGATCGTGCTGATCGAGCTGGTCGGCCCGGCCATCGCGCTGCACGTCTCGGAGACCCTGCACGGGGCCTTCCCGGAGCGGTTCGCCGTCTCCGAGAACGTCTGGCCCGGGTGGTCAGGCCGGCAAGCGCGGCTTCTACCCTGGGCGGCGGGCCAGCGGAGATCGACCCCGAGGTCGCCGCGCTGCTGCAGGTCGGCGACGTGCCGTGCTGACCCCCGAGCAGGTCCTGGACCGGGCGCTCACGGCAGTCGCCGAGGAGATCGCGCTGATGCTGGACGAGGGCGTCGTCGCCGAGGCCCAGGACATCGACCTCTGCCTGATCACCGGCGCGGGCTGGCCCTTCCACCTCGGCGGCATCACCCCCTACCTGGACCGCACCGGCGTCTCCGAGCGGGTGAACGGCAAGCCGTTCCTCGCCCCGGGCATCGCCAGCGTCCCGGCGTAACACCGTCCGAACCGACAGGGCCGCCGTTCCGGATTCCGGAGCGGCGGCCCTGTCGGCGTTCCCGGGGACGCAGCCCCGGTGAGGTTCGGTGCGGGTGGCTCAGCTCGACGACGAGGGGGTGGCCGAGGGCGAGCTGGTCGGCGCGGCTGCCGCGGCGGCCATCACCTGGCTGATCAGCTGCGCCGGGGTGGTCTGCACGGAGTTGCCGACCACGGTGGTGGCAGCGGCCTGGCCGAGCACCTGCATCTGCAGCACCGGGACGCCGCCCTGCTTCAGGGCGTTGAAGGCGGTGGTGGAGTCCTGCACCCAGACGTTGTGCTGGCCGTTGTCGACGCAGGCCCGGAAGACGTCCGTGTCCAGGCCCTTGACCTGCTTCGCCAGCGTGATCAGCTCGGACTTGGAGCCGAAGGTGTCCTTCCCGCCGGCGGTCGGCTGGTTGGCCAGCAGCACGGTGCGGTACGCGGCGAAGTCCTTGGTGGTGTTCGCGTCCTGGGCGCAGGCCAGCGCGTTGCCCGCGTAGAGCGAGCCGTTGCCGCCCTGGGCCGCGTCGACGCCCGCCACCTCGCGGTAGTAGACGTTCACCGTGCCGGAGGCGACCAGCTGGGCCAGGGCCGCGTCGTAGGTCTGCGAGAACTGGAGGCTCGCCGGGTCGCGCATGTCCTCGTAGAGGGTCAGCGTCACCGGGGCATGGCCGTAGACCGGGACCGCGAGAGCGCTGGGGCCGGCCGCCGAGGCGGGCGGGGCGAGCTCCTTGGACTTGTAGTCGCGCACGAACGCGCCGACCAGGCCGGCGATCACGAAGACCGCGACCACCAGGCTGGTGATCACCGTCCACCGGAGCACCGCCGAGCGGGGCTCCTCCGCGTCCCCGGTTCCGGCGCCGCCGGAGGTCCCGCCCTTGGCGGCACTGGTCGTCCGGTTCTTGCCGTCAGCACGCTTCACTGTGGGGGTCCCTCTTCCGAATGCGAACTCTGCAACGGACAGAATGACACGACACTCTGGGAATTCCCGACTCGGGTCTTACTCCAGCCCTCCCCGCCGGGGCGGCGGGTGCGGCAGCGGCGGGGTGACCCGCAGCCGGTAGATCACCGTGTCGCCGTCCCGGGCCACCCGCTCGTAGTGGGAGTCCAGCAGCAGCCGGATCGGGGCGATGTACCGCGGGGCGTAGGGGGCGCCGTCGGAGTCGTCCACGACGACCTCCGGGAGCTGGGTCGCCATCTCGGCGTCGAAGGTCTTCCAGGCCGACTCGACGCCCTTGTCGACGCCCACGCCCTTGCCGTCCCGGCCGCCCGCGAAGTTGGTCAGCAGACCGGCGGTGAGGTACCGGGTCGCGGGCATCCGGTCGGACAGCCAGTACATCTCCGGGTGCATCCCCCAGACCAGGACGGTCTCCTCCGGCGTGGTGTCCCGGGTGACGACCTCGGCGACCGAGACGTCGTGCTGCACCGACTGGTGCGGCCAGACGAGGCCGAGGACGCAGAAGACCGCGCTCGCAACGGCCGTCCAGATCATCACCGGCTTCACCCGGGCCGCGCCCCGGGCCAGGGCGCCGACCCCGAGCAGCACCAGCGGCGGGATCAGCTGGAGGTAGTAGTGGCCGAAGAAGTGGAAGCCGGTGATCACTCCGAGCCAGGAGGAGCCGAACCAGACCCACAGGTCGGCGTCCTCGCGGCGGCGGCGCCAGTCGCGGACGACCGGCACCAGCAGGCCCAGCGCGGCCGCACCGAGGATGGCGGCGTTGCCCAGGCAGCGCTCCGCCATGTTCAGCCAGGCGCCGTCGGCGGAGGCGTAGTCGCTGCTGCCGGTGACCACCCAGAAGAAGAAGTTCCGCACGCCGGTGGAGAGCGCGATCACCGCGACCGGGAGTCCGAAGCCGAAGAGCAGCGCGGCCAGGGCCCGCCGCCGGTCGCCGCGCTCCGCGCCCAACTGCGGCGCGTCGGTGACGCGCCCGCGCCAGATCAGCCAGAGCAGCGGCAGCAGTACCGCGCCGCCGGTCTGCTTGGTCAGCGCCGCGACCGCGGTCGCGGCCCCGGCCGGGGCCCAGCGCCGGTTCTGGGCGAACCAGAAGGCGGCGGCGGTGCCGGGGAGCATGAACACCTCGAAGGTGGCCGCCTGGCTGTCCTCCGGCGAGAGCCCGATCGACACCAGCACATAGGCGATCCCGGCCAGGGCCCCGTAGCGGTCGCCCCAGCGCCGCCGGGCAATGGCGGCGAGCAGCACGGCGGTGCCCACATGGGCGCCGATGGCGAGCACCCGCAGCGGCCACAGCGATCCCGAGCCGAAGACGTCGAAGGCGGCGTCGTAGAGCCAGGGCAGTAGCGGCGGCTTGCGGTCCACGACCGTGTTGTAGAGGACGCCGCCGCCGGCCAGCATCCTGGCCTCGGTCGCCAGGTAGCCCTCGTCCGGGCTCCAGACGGTGCGGGCGAAGGAGGGCAGGTGGGTGACGGTCGCCAGGGCGGCGAGCAGCGGCACCAGCCTGGCCCAGTAGCCGGTGCGCAGCGCCTCGCGGACGCGCGCCCCCAGCTCGCCGGGGCTGCCCCAGGCAGCCCATGGCAGGGCTGCGGCGGAGCCGCCCGTTCGCGACATCGTCCCCCGGCGCTGTTCTGACGGCTCTCTCACCACACCGCCACGCTACCCGTACATCCTGGAGCGGGGCGGGCGGGTCCGGAATATGCCGACTGCGACAGCACGTCAGACGGCAGCGCCGGCCCGGTCCTGCTTGGCGACGAACGCGGCGGTGCGCTCGGCGATCGCGGGGCCGGTCAGGCCCACCTGCTCCAGGATCTCCGGGCGGCTGGCGTGGTCGAGGAACTCCTGCGGGATGCCGAAGTCGCGCAGCGGCACGTCCACCCCGGCGTCGCGAAGGGCCTGGGCGATCGGCGAGCCGACGCCGCCGACGCGGCCGTTGTCCTCGACGGTCACCACCACCCGGTGCTCGGCGGCCAGCGCGAGCAGCGCCGGGTCGACCGGCTTGACCCAGCGGGGGTCGACCACGGTGCTGCTGATGCCCTCGGCGGCGAGCAGGTCGGCGGCCTCCAGGCAGGTCGCGGCCAGCGCGCCGACGGCGACCAGCAGCACGTCGGCGCGGACCGGGCCGACCGGCTCGGGGCTCTCCCGGAGCACGTCCACGCCGTCGATCCGCCCGAGGGCCTCGATCGCCGGGCCGACGCCGCCCTTGGAGTAGCGGACCACGGTGGGGGCGTCGTCGACGTCCAGCGCCTCGCGCAGCTGGGCCCGCGAGCTGGTCGGCGTCGCGGGGCGCGGCGAGCCGCAGCCCGGGGACGACCTGCAGGATCGACATGTCCCACATGCCGTTGTGGCTGGCGCCGTCGGGGCCGGTGATGCCGGCCCGGTCGAGCACGAAGGTGACGCCCAGGCGGTGCAGCGCCACGTCCATCAGGACCTGGTCGAAGGCCCGGTTGAGGAAGGTCGCGTAGACCGCGACCACCGGGTGCATGCCGCCGGTGGCCAGCCCGGCCGCGCTGACCGCGGCGTGCTGCTCGGCGATGCCGACGTCGTAGATGCGCTCCGGGAATGCCTTGGCGAATTGGGCGAGGCCGACCGGGTGCAGCATCGCGGCGGTGATCGCGACCACGTCCGCGCGCTCGCGGCCGAGCGCGACCATCTCCTCGCCGAAGACCGAGGTCCAGTCCGGCCCGAACTCTGGACCGGCAGTCCGGTCTCCGGGTTGGATCACCCCCACGGCGTGGAAGCGGTCCGCCTCGTCCGCTCGGCGGCGGCTGTAGCCCGCGGCCCTTCCGGGTGAGGCAGTGGACGATGACCGGTCCGCCGAAGCCCTTGGCGCGCGAGCGCGGACTCCAGCGCCTGCTCGTCGTGGCCGTCGATCGGTCCGACGTACTTCAGTCCCAGGTCCTCGAACATGCCCTGCGGGGCGACGAAGTCCTTGAGACCCTTCTTGATCGCCGTGCAGCGTCTCGTAGATAGCGACTGGCCGACCACCGGGGTGCGCGCCAGCGCGTCCTTGCCCCAGTCGAGGAAGCGCTCGTAGCCCTGGGTGGTGCGCAGCGTGGCGAGGTGGTTGGCGAGGCCGCCGATGGTCGGCGAGTAGGAGCGCTCGTTGTCGTTGACCACGATGACCACCGGGCGGTCCTGGGCGCTCGGCGATGTTGTTCAGCGCCTCCCAGGCCATGCCGCCGGTGAGCGCGCCGTCGCCGATGACGGCGACCACGTGCCGGTCGTTCAGGCCCTGCAGCTCGTTAGGCCTTGGCCAGTCCGTCGGCCCAGCCGAGGACGGTGGAGGCGTGCGAGTTCTCGATCACGTCGTGCTCGGACTCGGCGCGCGAGGGGTAGCCGGAGAGCCCGCCGCGGACCCGGAGGTCGGAGAAGTCCTGGCGGCCGGTGAGCAGCTTGTGGACGTAGCTCTGGTGGCCGGTGTCGAAGAGGATCCGGTCCTTCGGGGAGTCGAACACCCGGTGCAGGGCGATGGTCAGTTCGACCACGCCGAGGTTGGGGCCGAGGTGACCGCCGGTCTTGGACACGGCGTCGACCAGGAAGCCCCGGACCTCCTCGGCCAGGGCGTCGAGCTGCCCCGGCGTGAGTCGGTCCAGGTCGCGGGGTCCCCGAATGCGGGTCAGCAGGGCCACCCGTTCCTCCTTCGTCAACGCTGTGCTTTCCGGCTGTACTTTTCCAGCCGAGCGACTTGAGTCTAGTGGGGCAGGCCCCGGCCGTCCGCCCACTGGGTTGAACAGCATGACTGCCCGGCACCGGAGCGGTACGGTGCCGGGCAGTCAGTGTGTGCCGGCCCCGGCTCGGGCGGTCCCTCCCCCTCAAGAGGAACCGCCCAGGGTCGGCAGATACGGGGTCAGCCTCGACCGGAGGCCTTCTGCGCCTTGCGGGACAGCGAGTCGACGATGACGGCGACCAGGAGCACGGCGCCGGTGATGACGTCGTTCACCCAGGCGTTCATGCCGAGCATGGCCAGGCCGTAGGAGATCGACTCGATCACCAGCGCGCCGAGCAGCGCCGACCAGACCCGGCCGCGGCCACCGAAGAGGCTGGTGCCGCCGATGACCGCACCGGCGATCGCCATCATCAGGTTGTTCGGGTCGCTGATGTCGGTGCTGGCGGTCTCCAGCTGGGTCGCCAGCAGCAGGCCGGCCAGCGCGGCGAAGGCGCCGGAGATCGCGTAGACCGAGGTGCGGACCAGGACGATGTTGATACCGGCCCGGCGGGCGGCCTCGATGCCGCCGCCGACCGCGAAGATCTTCCGGCCGTAGCCGGTGCGGCGCAGCACGAAGTCGGTGACCACCAGCAGCACCAGGAACAGCACCAGCGCGTTGGGCACGCCCTGGAACTGGTTGAGCACGTACGCCCCGACGAACGCGGCGATCGCGAGCAGTCCGGAGCGGACCAGGATCTCGCTGGTCGGCCGGAACGGCACCCCGGCCGCACGGCGGCGGCGCTGCTCCAGCAGCGAGCTGCCGAGCAGTGCGGCGACGGCGAGGACGGCCAGGATGTAGGCGCCGGCAATGTCGCCGCCCATGAAGTAGGACGTGCCGGACAGCAGGTGGGAGAGGCCGGTGTCGGGCAGGGTGATCGCCTGGGTGGAGCCGAGCAGCCACAGCATGACGCCCTGCCAGCCGAGGAAGCCGGCCAGAGTGACCACGAAGGCGGGGACGCCGATCCGGGCGAAGACGAAGCCCTGGACCGTGCCGATCAGCGCGCCGGTGACGATGGTGAGGAGGCCGGCCAGCCAGTCGTTCATCCCGTGGGTGACCGAGGTGGTGGCGAAGACCGCCGCCGACAGGCCGGCCACCGAGGCGACCGACAGGTCGATCTCGCCCAGCAGCAGCACGAAGACCAGGCCGATCGAGAGCGTCCCGACCGGCAGCATCAGGAAGAGGATCTGCTCGAACACCCGGGGGGTGAAGAAGGAGCTGTTCTGGAGGCCGAAGACCAGCCAGATCACGATCAGGCCGATGACGACCGGCAGCGAGCCGAGCTCGCCGCCGCGCACCTTCCGCTTGAACTCGTTGAGGTAGCCGGCGAAGCCCTCCTCGCGGACCAGCAGACGCGGGTCGATCGCGGCAGCAGCGGTGTCGTCAGCCGTTCCGGTGGTGCCGGTAGGGGTGTCGGTGGTCACTTCGCTGCCTCCGCCGTGCGTGCCTGACGCCGGGTCACCGCATTGTCGGTGGCCCCGGTGATCGCGGCGATGATGGTCTCGTGGGTGGTCTCCTGGACCGGGAAGATGCCGTTGTTGCGGCCGAGCCGCAGCACGGCGACGGTGTCGGCGACGGCGCGGACATCGGCCATGTTGTGGCTGATGAGGATGACGCCGAGGCCGCGCTCGCGGAGCCGCTCGACCAGGTCGAGGACCTGGGCGGTCTGCTCGACGCCGAGGGCCGCGGTGGGCTCGTCCAGGATGACGACCTTGGGGTCGCCGATCAGGGCGCGGGCGATGGCCACGACCTGGCGCTGGCCGCCGGAGAGGCCGGCGATCGGGATGCGGACGCTCGGGATGCGGATCGAGAGCGTGGTGAGCAGCTCGCGGGCCTTCTGCTCCATGCTCACTTCGTCGAGCACGCCGAATTGGCGCAGCTCACGGCCGAGGTAGAGGTTGGCGACGACGTCGAGGTTGTCGCAGAGCGCCAGGTCCTGGTAGACGGTGGCGACGCCGAGGTGCTGGGCGTCCTGCGGCCGGTTGATGCTGACCGGGGAGCCCTCCCACTCGATGACTCCCTCGTCGATCGGGTGGACCCCGGCGATGGTCTTGACCAGCGTCGACTTTCCGGCGCCGTTGTCACCGACCAGTGCGACAACCTCGCCCGCGTGGACCTCCAGTTCGACCTCGGTCAGCGCCTGGACGGCGCCGAACCGCTTGGAGATGCCGCGCAGCGCCAGTACGGGTGCGCTTGCCATGTGAAACTCCTTCCCCGCCCGGTGCCTCGGGCGGGTTGCCGCGCCGTCCCCGGCGCAGTCGGTGGTACATGAAACAGAATGGGCCGCCCGCTGGGGCGGAACCGGGAACTGACGGTCTGTCATCAATGAGATACCGTCACGCCTCCGCACGGGAACCCCGAATGGCGGAGTTCCCGTGCGGAGCCCGAAGTACCGACCGGGACTAGCTGATGCCGGCGGCGGTGCAGTCCGCGGCGAAGGCGCCGGTGCAGACCTGGGCGGCGGTGTAGAGGCCGCCGGTGCCGAAGATGGCGGTCTTCACGTTGGCCTTGTTCACCACGACCGGGGTCAGGATGTCCGAGGGGACGCTCTGGCCGGAGCCGCTGGTCTGGGTGGCACTGGCGGTGCTGCTGATCGAGGTGCCGTTCAGCAGGTCGACGGCCAGGGTGCCGGCGGCGGCGGCCTCGGGGGCGTAGTCCTTGAAGATGGTGAAGGACTGGGTGCCGGCCAGGATCCGCTGGATGGCGCTGATCTGGGCGTCCTGGCCGCTGAGCGGGATGCCCGCGATGCCGTTGTTCTGCAGGACCGGCTCGATGCCGTCGGCCATGCCGTCGTTGGCGGAGTAGACGGCCGCGATGTTCTTCGCGCCGAGCTGGCTGATGGCGGCGGACATCTTGGTGGCGGCGGTCTGGGTGTTCCACAGGCCGGTCGCGTCGTAGGCGATGTCGATCTTGCCCTTGACCGCGCTCAGGAAGCCGGCCTTGAACTGGGCGGCGTTCGGGTCGCTCGGGTCGCCGTCGATCTCGACGATCTTGGTGGAGGGAGTGGCCTTGGTGCCCAGCTCCTGGAGGAGGGTGGCACCCTGGAGCTCGCCGACCTTCTCGTTGTCGTACGAGACGTAGGCGTCGACCGGACCCTCGGAGAGGCGGTCGTAGGAGACGATCTTGATACCGGCCGCGGACGCCTGCGCCAGCGCCGCCTTGATGCCGACATTGTCGACCGGGTCGATGATGAGGACCTTGACACCCTGGCTGATCATCGAGCTGACCTGCTGGTTCTGCGTGCTCGCCGAGCTCTGCGCGTTGTCGTAGATGACCTGGCAGCTCGGGCACAGCGAAGAGATCTGCTTCTCGATCAGCGGCTTGTCGAACTGCTCGTAGCGGGTGGTGCTGCTCTCCGGGAGCAGCAGACCGATCTTGCCACCGGCGGTGCTGGTGGAGCCGCCGGCGCTGGCAGAGCTCGACGCGCTGGAGCTGCTGGAGGAGCTACCGGCCTTGCCACAAGCAGCAACGCCCAGAGCCATGGAAACGGCGGCGGTAGCGATAACAGTGCGACGCACGGTCATGTTCATCTTTTGGGGTGCCTCCCTGACGCGGTCGCCACTTTGCGACCGAGGTGTCAGGGAGTCAACCCTCATGACGCCCATGGCGTCAATAAGTAAAACCGGTGTTACGCCGATCCGAACCCATTCGTTATCTTCCTGAAGGCAAGACTGCAACCGAATGGCCCAGCCCCCTACCCTCCGTGGCGGGCAATGCCCCAGAGTCACCCATCTCGGACATCACCAGCGCCAAGGCTCCAAGAACCTCGGCCCGGCCGCCGAGGGTCCCCGGGACCACCGAGAGCTGCCGGGCGGCGCTCGGGATCGCGTACCGGGCGACCGACTCGCGGATGGGGTCGAGCACCAGGTCCCCGGCCTCGGCCAGGTCGCCGCCGAGGATCACCCGGCGCGGGTTCAGCAGGTTGCAGAGGTTGGCCACGCCGGTGCCGATCTGCCGCCCTGCGTCGGCCAGTACCCGCCGGCAGCCGAGGTCGCCGCGCTGGGCCAGCTGGACGACCTTCGGGACCGTCAGATCGGCTCCGTGGCTGCTGCTGAGCAGGTTCAGGATGTGCCGGGCGGCGACGAAGGTCTCCAGGCAGCCGCGGTTGCCGCAACGGCAGACCGGTCCTGACTCGTCCAGGGTGATGTGGCCGATCTCGCCGGCCGTGCCGCCGGGTCCGCGGTAGATCTGACCGGAGATCACCAGGCCGGCGCCGACGCCGCTGGCGACCTTGATGTAGGCGAGGTCGGAGAGCCCGCGACCGGCCCCCCAGACCAGCTCGCCGAGGGCGCCGAGGTTGGCGTCGTTGTCCACGTAGACCTGCATGCCGAGCCGGGCGGACAGCTCCCGGCCAGGGGCGATGCCGGTCCATCCGGGCAGGATCGCGGTCGAGCCGAGGGCCCCGGTCTCGCCGTCGATCGGGCCCGGGACACCGAGGCCGACGCCGATCACCTTCTCGGACCGGAAGCCGGTCTGCTCCAGCAGCCGGGTCACCAGCGCCTCGGCCCGGCCGAAGCCCTCGTCCGCGGAGGCGTCGGTGTCGATCGGCTCGCTCTCCTCCGCGAGCACCCGGTGCGCCAGGTTCCCGACCGCCACCCGGAGGTGCGAGTGCCCGAAGTCGACGCCGACCACGATCCCGGCGTCGGCGCTCAGCGAGACGCTGCGGGCCCGCCTGCCGCCCGAGGAGGTGGGCGTGACCACGACGGTCCCGCCGTCCTTCAGCTCGCGAACGATGTTCGACACCGTCGCGGCCGAGAGACCGGTACTCCTGGCGATCTCGGCCTGGGTGAGCGAACCGGCCATCCGGACCGCCCTCAGCACCCGTTCCAGGTTGGCCCGATGCAGCGAAGACTGCGATCCCGGCGTGTCCACGGACATGTTCCACCCTCCCGAACCCCGGCGGCTCGACGGCCGACCGGGACCCTGCCGCGTCCTTGCGGCGGTGCACAACTACAACTAATGAACCCTAAGCTCAGCCAATCGGGTCATGTTCCGTCAAGGGTGAAGGCCGATCGTTGTGAAACCTATGCCGCGAAAGCGGATCAAGCGGACAGCAACTGGGCCCCTCCCCGCAGTGCGGGAAGGGGCCAGTCGTTCGACTTGCGACTGCTTCGTGACTACGTCGTGACTACTTCGCGATCAGCGAGCGCAGCACGTACTGCAGGATGCCGCCGTGGCGGTAGTAGTCGGCCTCGCCGGGGGTGTCGATGCGCACGATCGCGTCGAAGGCGACGTCGCCGGCCTGTGACCCTGCACCGTCTCCGGCGTGCCGCCCTCGTTGAGCGCGGTGACACCGGTGATGGCGAAGGTCTCCTCGCCGGTCAGGCCGAGCGAGTCGGCGGCTGGCGCCGCTCGGGGTACTGCAGCGGCAGCACGCCCATGCCGATCAGGTTCGAGCGGTGGATGCGCTCGTAGGACTCGGCGATCGACGGCCTTGACGCCGAGCAGCGCCGTGCCCTTCGCCGCCCAGTCGCGCGAGGAGCCGGAGCCGTACTCCTTGCCGGCCAGGATCGACCAGCGGCACGCCGGCGGCCTGGTAGTTCTGCGGAGGCGTCGTAGATCGTGCGTCTGCGTCGCCGGTCGGGCAGGTCGCGGGTGAAGCCGCCCTCGGTGCCCGGGGCCAGCTGGTTGCGCAGCCGGATGTTGGCGAAGGTGCCGCGGATCATCACCTCGTGGTTGCCGCGGCGCGAGCCGTAGGAGTTGAAGTCGCGCTGCTCGACGCCGTGCTCGGTGAGGTAGCTGCCGGCCGGGGAGTCCGGCTTGATCGTTGCCGGCCGGGGAGATGTGGTCGGTGGTGACCGAGTCGCCGAGCTTGGCCAGCACCCGGGCGCCGGCGATGTCGGTGACCGGGGTCGGGCTCGCGCCGCCATGCCCTCGAAGTACGGGGGCTTGCGGACGTAGGTCGAGTCGGCGTCCCACTCGAAGGTGTTGCCGGTCGGGATCGGCAGCGACTGCCAGCGCTCGTCGCCGGCGAAGACGTCGGCGTAGTCCTTGGTGAACATGGCCTCGGTCGATCGCGGAGTCGATGACCGTCCTGGATCTCGCTCGGTGCGGGCCAGATGTCGTGCAGGTAGACCGGCTTGCCGTCGGTGTCGATGCCCAGCGGCGTCGTTGGCTGATGTCGACGTCCATCGTGCCGGCGAGCGCGTAGGCGACGACCAGCGGCGGCGACGCCAGGTAGTTCATCTTCACGTCGGGGTTGATCCGGCCCTCGAAGTTGCGGTTGCCGGAGAGCACCGAGACGACCGCGAGGTCGTTCTCGTTGACCGCCGCGGAGACCTCCTCGGGCAGCGGGCCGGAGTTGCCGATGCAGGTGGTGCAGCCGTAGCCGACCAGGTCGAAGCCGAGCTTGTCGAGGTACGGGGTCAGGCCGGCCTTGTCGTAGTAGTCGGTGACGACCTTGGAGCCGGGGGCCAGCGTGGTCTTGACCCACGGCTTGGCGTGCAGGCCCTTCTCGACCGCCTTCTTGGCCAGCAGCGCCGGCGCCGAGCATCACCGAGGGGTTGGAGGTGTTGGTGCAGGAGGTGATCGAGGCGATCACGACCGCGCCGTGGTCGATCTCGAAGGTCGTGCCGTCGGGCCGCGGTGACCAGGGTCGGCTTGGTCGGATGCCGTTGGAGACCGCCGGGGAGTCGGAGGCCGGGAAGGACTCCTTGCCCGACTCGTCGTCCACCGCGATGCGTAGTCGCGCACGGCGACGCGGAACGCGGCTTGGCGCCTCGGCCAGCACGACCCGGTCCTGCGGGCGCTTGGGGCCGGCGATCGAGGGCTCGACCGTGGACAGGTCCAGCTCGAGGTACTCGGAGTAGACCGGCTCGTGCGACGGGTCGTGCCACAGGCCCTGCGCCTTGGCGTAGGCCTCGACCAGCGCGACCTGCTGCTCGCTGCGGCCGGTCAGCGAGGTAGGCGATGGTCTCGTCGTCGATCGGGAAGATCGCGCAGGTGGAGCCGTACTCCGGGGTCATGTTGCCGATGGTGGCGCGGTTGGCCAGCGGCATCGGCGGAGACGCCCTCGCCGTAGAACTCGACGAACTTGCCGACCACGCCGTGCTTGCGCAGCATCTCGGTGATGGTGAGCACCAGGTCGGTGGCGGTGGCCCCGGCCGGCAGCTCGCCGGTGAGCTTGAAGCCGACCACGCGCGGGATCAGCATGGAGACCGGCTGGCCGAGCATCGCGGCCTCGGCCTCGATGCCGCCGACGCCCCAGCCGAGCACGCCGAGGCCGTTGACCATGGTGGTGTGCGAGTCGGTGCCGACGCACGGTGTCGGGGTAGGCCTGGCCGTCGCGCGACGCATGACCGCGGGCCAGGTGCTCGATGTTGACCTGGTGCACGATGCCGGTGCCCGGGCGGGACGACCTTGAACTCGTCGAAGGCGGTCTGGCCCCAGCGCAGGAACTGGTAGCGCTCCTGGTTGCGCTCGTACTCGATGCTCGACGTTCTGGGCGAACGAGTCCGGGGTGCCGAACACGTCGGCGATGACGGAGTGGTCGATGACCAGCTCGGCCGGGGCCAGCGGGTTGATCTTCGCCGGGTCGCCGCCGAGCTCCACCACGGCCTCGCGCATGGTGGCGAGGTCGACCACGCAGGGCACGCCGGTGAAGTCCTGCATGATCACGCGGGCCGGGGTGAACTGGATCTCGGTGTCCGGCTCGGCCGCGGGTCCCAGTCGGCCAGGGCACGGATGTGCTCGGCGGTGATGTTCGCGCCGTCCTCGGTGCGGAGCAGGTTCTCCAGCAGCACCTTGAGGCTGTAGGGCAGGCGCTCGCGCACCCTCCACCGCGTCGAGCCGGAAGATCTCGTACGACTCGTCGCCGACGCGCAGCGTGGCGCGGGCGTCGAAGCTGTTGGCGGACACGACTGTCTCCCTATGTTTCTCTCTGAGCCCGGGCTCCGGGCGCATGCCACGCGATCACGGCGAGGATATCTTGATGTCGAGATAACCATAGTGCATCACACGCCGGTGGGCGACGCGGGGAGGGGCTGCGGAGTCAGTCGCCCAGGGTGGCGACCATGACCGCCTTGATGGTGTGCAGCCGGTTCTCCGCCTGGTCGAAGACGATCGAGTGCGGCGACTCGAAGAGCTCGTCGGTGACCTCCAGTTCGGTGCGGCCGGTGGTCGCGTGCAGCTGCCGGGCGACCTCGGTGCCGAGGTCGTGGAAGGCCGGCAGGCAGTGCAGGAACTTCACCGCTGGGTTGCCGGTGGCGCGGACGGTGTCCATCGACACCTGGTAGGGCATCAACAGCTCGATCCGCTCGGCCCAGACCTCCTTCGGCTCCCCCATCGACACCCAGACGTCGGTGTAGAGGAAGTCCGCGCCGGCGACGCCGGCCGCGACGTCCTCGGTGACGGTGATCCGCGCCCCGCTAGCGGCGGCCAGCGCCTCGGCCTCCGCCCGGACCTCGGCCGTCGGCCACAGCTGCTTCGGCGCGACGATCCGGATGTCCATGCCCAGCAGCGCGCCGGTGACCAGCAGCGAGTTGCCCATGTTGTTGCGGGCGTCGCCGAGGTAGGCGAGGGCGACCTCGGCCAGCGGCTTGCTGCTGTGCTCCTGGACGGTCAGCACGTCGGCCAGCATCTGGGTCGGGTGCCACTCGTCGGTCAGCCCGTTCCAGACCGGGACGCCGGCGTACTCGGCCAGCTCCTCGACGATCGCCTGGCCGTGGCCCCGGTACTCGATGCCGTCGAACATCCGGCCCAGCACCCGGGCGCTGTCCTTGACGGACTCCTTGGTACCCAGGTGCGAACCGCTCGGGTCGAGGTAGGTGGTGTGCGCACCCTGGTCGCCGGCGGCGACCTCGAAGGCGCAGCGGGTCCGGGTGGAGCCCTTCTCGAAGACCAGGGCGATGTTCTTGCCGCGCAGCCGGGGCTGCTCGGTGCCCGCGTACTTGGCTGCCTTCAGCTGGGCCGACAGGTCGAGCAGGAAGCGGAACTCCTGGGGGGTGAAGTCCAGCTCCTTGAGGAAGTGCCGGTTGCGCAGATTGAAGGCCATGCCGAGCTCCTGGGGTGACGGGGACGACCGATTCAGCAAGTGTATACGGAGAGAAGAATTTTTATGCAGACCCTTCCGATCGGGGTCCCGTCAGAGTCGGGGGTCGCGTCAGAGCCGGGGGTCGACCGGCTCGGACTCCAGGGCCAGGACGGCGAAGACCGCCTCGTGCACCCGCCACAGCGGCTCGCCGGCCGCGAGCCGGTCCAGGGCCTCCAGGCCGAGGGCGTACTCGCGCAGCGCGAGCGAACGCTTGTGGCCGAGCGAGCGCGAGCGCAGCCGGTCCAGGTTGCCGGGCAAGGTGTAGTCCGGGCCGTAGATGATCCGCAGGTACTCGCGTCCGCGCACCTTCACGCCCGGCTGGACCAGCCGCCCGCCCTCGGGGCGCACCAGCGCGGCCAGCGGCTTCACCACCATCCCCTCGCCGCCGGCGCCGGTCAGCTCCTCCCACCACTGGACCGCGGCGGCGGTGGAGCGCTCGTCGGCGGTGTCCACCAGCAGCCGGCCGGTGCCGCGCAGCAGTCCGCTCGGGTCGGCCGCGACCAGCCGGTCGATCCAGCCGAGGTGCTGGTCGTGTGGACGGACGGCGAGGTTCTGGCCCTCGGCGGCGAGCAGCTGGAACGGGGCGAGCTTGATCCCGTCCAGGCCGTCGACCGGCCAGCAGTAGCGCCGGTACGCCTCGGTGAAGGCGGCGGCGCCGGTGTGGCGGACCTGCTGACGCCCGGCCAGCTCGGCCAGCTCGGCCGACTCGGAGCCGCCGTCCCGGGCGCGGGCCTGTGCCAGCGCCGCCAGGGCGGCGGGCAGCGCGGCGCCGGCCGCCGCGCCGACGGCGGCGTACTGACGGCGCAGCAGCCCGAGCGCCTTCAGCGACCAGGGCATCAGCTCGGCGTCCAGCAGCAGCCAGTCGCTGTCGAACTCGTCGAAGAGCCCGGCGGCGACGGCGGCCGCGCGCAGCCGGTCCAGCACGGCGGCGGTCAGCTCGTCGCCGTCGAGGAAGGAGCGGCCGGTCCGGGTCCAGATCGCGCCGCCGCCGGGCGGGGTCGCGCCGAAGCGTCGGTCGAGCGCGGACTCGTCCCGGCCGAGCAGCACGACCGCGCGCGAGCCCATGTGCTTCTCCTCGCAGACCACCTCGCGCACGCCCTCGGCGAGGTAGCCGGCGAAGGCCTCCTCGGGGTGCTCCAGGTAGCCCTCGCGACGGGAGGTCGCCACCGGGGCCATGGTCGGCGGCAGGTAGCCGAGCAGCCGGGGGTCGAGTCCGAAGCGGCTCATCACCTCCAGTGCGGCGGCGGCGTTCTCCTCCCGGACGGCGACCCGGCCGTGCTGCGCGGTCTCGACGATCCGGCGCCCGGCCACGTCGGTGAGCGCCAGCGGGCGGCCCTCGCGGGACCCCGGCACGTCGGTGATCAGCGGGCGCACCGGCTCGTACCAGACCTGCTCGGCCGGGACGTCGACCAGCTCGCGCTCCGGGTAGCGGAGCGCCGTCATCCGTCCGCCGAAGACGCAGCCGGTGTCCAGGCAGATGGTGTTGTTGACGAAGGAGGCGGTCGGGGTCGGGGTGTGGCCGTAGACGACCAGGGCGCGGCCCCGGTACTCCTCGGCCCAGGGGTAGCGGACGGGCAGGCCGTACTCGTCGGTCTCGCCGGTGGTGTCCCCGTAGAGCGCGAACGAGCGGACCCGGCCGGAGGTGCGGCCGTGGTACTTCTCCGGCAGCCCGGCGTGGCAGACCACCAGGTTGCCGCCGTCCAGGACGTAGTGGCTGACCAGGTCGGTGATGAAACGGCGGACCTCGGCGACGAACTCCGGGGTCTCGGCGGCGAGCTGGTCCACCGTCTCCCGGAGGCCGTGACTGACCGTCACCTTGCGTCCGGCCAGGTAGCGGCCGAGCTTGTTCTCGTGGTTGCCGGGCACGCAGACGGCGTGTCCGGCGCCGACCATGCCCATCACCAGCCGCAGCACGCCGGGGCTGTCCGGTCCCCGGTCGACCAGGTCGCCGACGAAGACGGCGGTACGGCCGTCCGGGTGCACGGCGTCGGCGGCGCGACCCTGGTCGTCGAGCGCGACGGCATAGCCGAGCCGCCCGAGGAGGGTGACCAGCTCGGCCCGGCAGCCGTGGATGTCGCCGATGATGTCGAAGGGTCCGGTGAGGTGCCGCAGGTCGTTGTAGCGCTTCTCGTAGACGATCTCGGCAGCCTCGACCTCGGCCTCCCCGCGCAGGTGGTGCACCTTGCGGAAGCCCTCACGCTCCAGCGAGCGCAGCGAGCGCCGCAGCTCGCGCTGGTGCCGCGGGATCACATGGGCGCCCATCCCGGCCCGGTCGGGGCGGGCGGCGTTGCGGGCTGCGCAGACCTCCGGCGGGACGTCGAGCACGATCGCGACCGGCAGCACGTCGTAGGCGCGGGCCAGGTCGATCAGCTGCTTCCGGGCCTCCGACTGGACGTTGGTGGCGTCGACCACGGTCAGCCGACCGGCCGCGAGCCGCTTGCCGGCGATGTAGTGGAGCACGTCGAAGGCGTCGCCGGAGGCCGACTGGTCGTTGGTGTCGTCCGCGACCAGGCCGCGGCAGGCGTCGGAGGACAGCACCTCGGTCGGCCGGAAGTGCTTGGCCGCGAAGCTGGACTTGCCGGAGCCGGTGGTGCCGATGAGGACGACCAGAGAGAGGTCGGGCACGGCGAGCTCGCGCTTGCTGCTGCTGCTCGCGTCGTCGTCGGTCATCGGGTGGCTCCTGCCGAAGTGTCGTTGCTGGTGCTGGTGTTACTGGTGCTGGTGTTACTGGTGCTGGTGCTGGCGTTGCCGGCGTTGGCGTTGATGTCGCTGCGGGTGAAGGCGGCGAGCTGGGTGGGCGGGCCGACCTCCGGGTCGTCCGGGCCGACCGGGGCGAAGGCCACGGTGTAGCCGTAGCGCTCGGCGACCTGCTCGGCCCAGGACCGGAACTCGGCGCGGTCCCACTCGAACCGGTGGTCGCCGTGCCGGACGTGCCCGGCCGGGAGCGTCTCCCAGCGGACGTTGTACTCGGCATTGGGCGTGGTCACCACGACCGTGCCGGGACGCGCGGCCCCGAAGACCGCGTGCTCCAGGGCCGGCAGCCGGGGCAGGTCGACGTGCTCGATGACCTCGCTGAGCACCGCCGCGTCGTAGCCGGCGAGCCGGGTGTCGACATAGGTCAGCGCGCCCTGGACCAGCCGGACCCGGGCCGCCTGCCGCTCGGACATCCGCTCCAGGTGCAGCCGGCGGGCGGCGACGGCGAGCGACCGCGAGGACACGTCCACGCCCAGGACCTCGGTGATCCGGGCGTCCTTGAGCAGCGCCGCGACCAGACTGCCCTCGCCGCAGCCGAGGTCGAGCACCCGGGTCGCCCCGGCCGCGCGCAGCACCTCGACGATCGCGGCGCGGCGCTGGACCTGGAGCGGGACCGGCTTGGGCTCCGCCCCCTCGGCCTCGGCCGCTTCCGCTGCCTCCGCCTCGGCCGCCCCGCCGAGCGGGGAGAGCTCCGCCACCTCGCGGTCGTCGGCCTCGGCCAGCCTCGCCAGCTCCAACTGCTCCAACGCGGTACGCGCCAGCGACCAGCGCCGGGCCAGATAGCGGCGGGCGATCAGCGGCAGCTCGGGGTGGTCCGCGAGCCAGCCCTCGCCGGCCCGCAGCAGCTTGTCGACCTCGTCCGGCGCGACCCAGTAGTGCTTGGCGTCGTCCAGCACCGGCAGCAGCACATACAGCTGGCTGAGGGCGTCCGCGAGGCGCAGCGAGCCGGTCAGCTCCAGCCGGACGTAGCGCGAGTCGCCCCACTCGGGGAACCGGGTGTCCAGCGGGACGGCCTCCGCCTCGACCTGCCAGCCCAGCGGCTCGAACAGCCGCCGGACCAGCTCCGGACCGCCCTCCTCGCCGGCCTTCGCCGGCAGTGCGGGAACGGAGATCCGCAGCGGCAGCGGGTTGGCCGCCAGCTCCGGCCGGTGGTCGCAACGGCCCTTCATCGCGCTCTTGAAGACCGTGGTGAGCGCGACCGCGAGCAGCGAGGACGCCGCGTAGGGGCGGTCGTTGACGTACTGGGCGAGTGCGAAGTCGGGCGAGCCGCCGCGTCCCTTGCCCTTCCCGCGCCGGACCAGCCCGATCGGGTCGACCTCCAACAGCAGTGCGGCAGTGCACTGCTGCTCGGTCGCCTCGGGGTAGAAGACATGGGCGCGCCCGTGCGAGGTGGCGAACGACTGGGCCCGGCCGGGGTGCTTGTGCAGCAGAAAGCCCAGGTCGGTGGCGGGTCGCTCGGCGGAACCGGAGGTGCTGATCGTCAGGAACACACGCTCGAGTATCGCGGCCGGGCGGCGGCGGGGCACCGGGTTTTCGCGGCGGACCGGGAAGGGCCTGGGGGGCTACCTCGGGTAGGACCCCGGCCGCACCGACGCTTCCGGCTCCGCCTCGCGGGCCCGGAGCCGGCGGAGCATCCGCGGGTCCTCGAAGCCGACGCTCCGGGACGCGGCGTCGACGGTGGAGCCGTGGGCGATGAGGTGCTCGGCCCGTTCCAGCCGCAGCGTCTGCTGGTAGCGCAGCGGGGTGAGGCCGGTGGCGCGGGTGAACTGGCGGGTGAGGGTGCGCTCGCTGACCCCGACGGCGGCGGCGAGGACCGTCAGCGGCAGCCGGTCCGCGTAGGACCTGTCGATGACGTCCTGGGCCCGGTGGACGGTGTCGTCGAGGTGGGCGCGGTGCCGGAGCATCGCGCTGTGCTGCTGCTCGTGGCCGTTGCGGCGGGCGTAGACCACCATGTCGCGGGCGACCTGCGCGGCGGCGGCCGGACCGTGCCGGCCGGCGACCAGGAACAGCGCCAGGTCGATGCCGCTGGCGATCCCGGCGGAGGTGACCACCCGGTCGTCGACGGTGAACAGCACGTCGCGCACCACCGTCGCCCGGGGGTAGCGGGCGGCCAGCTCCTCCTGGAAGTCGTGGTGGGTGGTGCAGCGGCGGCCGTCCAGCAGCCCGGCGCTGCCCAGGGCCTCGGCCCCGGCGCAGACGCTGGCCACGGTCCCGCCGCGCTCGTGGTGCGCGCGCAGCCAGCCCAGTGCCTCGGGCCCGAACTGCGCCCCCCGGCGCAGCGAGGGCGCGCTCCAGCCGGGGACGAGCAGCAGGTCGTCCCGGGCCGGCACGGGGAGTTCCGTCGACGCGCTCAGCGGCAGCCCCTGGGCGCTGGTGACCAGCGGCTGCTCGGCCAGATAGCCCAGGGTGTAGGCATGGCCGAAGCCGGCGGCGGTGGAGAAGACCTGCGCGGGCCCGGCGAGGTCCAACAGGTGAACGCCGGGCGCCAGCAGGAAGAGGATGCGACTCATAGTGCGTCGATCATTACCCGTCGAGGGCCGTCGCTTCCAGTTCGGCGGCGGCCTCCAGCTCGGCGACCGTGGCGATGGTCGCGAAGCGGTCGGCGAGGGCGAACTCGGTGCGCTGGATGATCTCCTGGGCACTGAGGGTGACCCCGCCCCGGGTGACCGGGTCGGTGGCGGTGGCGTCGCTGACGAAGGTGACGTCGTAGCCGAGGTCGCTGCCCACCCGGGTGGTGGTCTCCACGCACTGCTCGGTGCGGATTCCGCAGACCGTCAGCTCGCGGATGCCCCGGGCGGTCAGCTCCTGCTGGAGGTTGGTGGTGGTGAAGGCGTTGTGCGAGGTCTTGTGGATGAGCAGTTCGCCCTCACGGCGCTCCAGCCCCTCGATCAGCCGCACGTGGCCGAGGGCGGGGTCGAACACGTCACCGCTGCCGGGCTCGCTGTGGAGCACCCAGACGACGGTGTCGCCGGCGTCGCGGGCGAGCCGGACCAGCCGGTCGACCTGGTCGGCGATCTTCGGGTTGCTGATCCCGGCCCACGCGGGGCGGGCGCGGAAGGATTCCTGGACATCGATGACAATCAGTGCTCGGGTCATGCCCATCAGTCTGGCCTGGCCCTGACCGGTCGGGACAGGCGTGATCGGGTCCGGCAGCGGACCGATCCGGTCACCCGGTAGGTCCGCACATCGGTACGGTTCGGCATCGGCCCCCATGATTGGTTAGCGTTCAGGGGTGACCAACGAGACTGCACCCCTTTCCTCCTCCATCGCCCCCGGTGACGCTGCCGCCCGCGGCGCTGTCGCCGTCGGGCTGGCCAGCATCGCCGCCGACGGCACCGTCCTCGACACCTGGTTCCCCGCCCCCGCCCTGGCGGAGTCCCCCGGCCCGGCCGGCACCGTGCGGCTCTCCGCCGACGAGGCCGCCGAGGCGCTCGGCGCGGGCGTGGCCGGCGCCCTGCGCACCGACGCCCGGCGCGGCGTCGAGGTCGTGGCGGTGCGCACGGTCGTCTCCTCCCTGGACGAGGCCCCGCTGGACGCGCACGACGCCTACTTGCGCCTGCACCTGCTCAGCCACCGGCTGGTGCAGCCGCACGGGCAGAGCCTCGAGGGCCTGTTCGGGCTGCTCGCCAACGTCGCCTGGACCAGCATCGGCCCGGTGCCGGTGGACGGCGTCGAGGCGGCCCGGCTGGCCGTCCGCGCCGAGGGCGGCCAGCTGGCCGTCTACGGGATCGACAAGTTCCCGCGGATGACGGACTACGTCGTCCCGGCCGGCGTCCGGATCGCCCATGCGGACCGGGTCCGGCTCGGTGCGTACCTCGCCGCCGGCACGACCGTGATGCACGAGGGCTTCGTCAACTTCAACGCCGGGACGCTGGGCGTCTCCATGGTGGAGGGCCGGATCTCGGCGGGCGTGGTGGTCGGTGACCACAGCGACATCGGCGGCGGATCCTCGATCATGGGCACCCTCTCCGGCGGCGGCAAGCAGGTCGTGTCCGTGGGCGAGCGCTGCCTGCTCGGCGCCAACGCGGGCATCGGCATCTCGCTCGGCAACGACTGCGTGGTCGAGGCCGGCCTCTACGTCACCGCCGGCACCCGGGTGACCCTGCCGGACGGCGAGATCATCAAGGCCGTCGACCTGTCCGGCCTGCCGAACCTGCTGTTCCGCCGGAACTCGCAGTCCGGCGCGGTCGAGGTCATCGCCCGCAGCGGCTCCTGGGGCGGCCTCAACGCCGCACTGCACGCCCACAACTGACGGACCGGTGCCGCGTCAACCCAGGGGGCGCCAGGGCGTCGTAGATCCCCCCTGGGTGTGACGCAGGGTGACCGGGCTCCGCTCCCGCTCGTTCCCCGGACGGGACCGGCACTGTCCGCCGGACCCGTTCGCAGCAGCC
The DNA here is from genome assembly GCA_963743515.1 of uncultured Actinomycetota bacterium. Taxonomy (GTDB): domain Bacteria; phylum Actinomycetota; class Actinomycetes; order Streptomycetales; family Streptomycetaceae; genus Streptacidiphilus. Next base: position 37,744 of record CAVUQN010000007.1, on the reverse strand, counting down.
AGGAGGGGCCCGCCCGCCATGTCCGAGACCTCTGTCGTTCCCGAGAGCGCCGCCGTCCCCGAGGGGCCTGCAGCTCCGCTCAGCCTGCTGGCCCAGGTGCAGCAGCTGCTCGCCGAGCTCGATGCCGATCTGGGCCGGCTCGACGCCGACCTGCAGAGCCCGCCGCCACCTGCGTCCGAGGAACTGTCGCAGGAGCTGTCGCAGCAGCTCTAGCAGCGCCGTCACGACTCACCGCCCCGGTCGGCGCGCTGCCGCTCCCAGACCGGCCGGGGCTCGGTCCGGCTCCGGTCCACGGCGCGCAGCAGCTCGGTGGCGAGCTCCTGGCACTCCGCCACGGCGTCGACGGAGTCGATGCAGCGCCAGTAGAGCTCCTGCTCGCCGGCCCCGCAGGCGAGCACGATGAGCGACTCAGCCGTCTCATGGATCAGCGCGCGCAGCTCCCGCGCGGTGGCCGGCAGGTCCTCGACGGAGCTCAGCCGCTCCGCCCGGCTCGGACCGCCCTCGTCCGGGGGCCGGCCGACGCAGGCCGCGGCGTGGCTCGCCGCCTCCACCAGCGCGTTGGCGATCTCCACCGCTCCGTTCCAGGGCCCGGGCCCGGGGCCGGGGCCGGGGCCCGCCTCAAGCCCGGTCCCGGGCCCCGCCAGCGAGCGCGCCGCGAGCGCGGCCACGGCCTCCACCAGGGCGCAGGCCTGCCACGCCTCGATCAGCGCGGGCGGGACACTGCGCGCCTCGGTGAGCGCATGGCGGGTGGATTTGATGAGTCTCAGGGCGTCCATGGCGTCGCACCCCCGTTGGTCTCCCGACGGACGATCCGTCAGAAGTCCAGCGTGGACCGGCGCCCGGACACCGAGGCGCGGACGGCCCCCGGCTGTGGACAGAACCGGGGGTGTGGAAAACTCCGCCACCCGATCGGGTGAGCCTGCCGGCTGTCAGGCGTCCAGCGGCGGCGTCCCGCCGACCGGGAAGCGAAGCTCGTTGCGCTCGATCTTGGCGGCCAGCGCCGCCAGCGGGTCCACCCCGAGCGCGGAGCAGAACTGCAGCAGATAGGCGAGCACGTCCGCCACCTCGTCCTCCACCCGAGGGCCGCGCTCCGGGTCCGACATCACCGCCGCGGCCTGCTCCGGCGTCAACCACTGGAAGATCTCCAGCAGTTCGGAGGCCTCCACGCTCAGCGCGGCCACCAGGTTCTTCGGCAGGTGGTACTGCCCCCAGCCCCTGGCCGCTGCGAACCGGCCCAGCCGCCGCTGCAACTCGGCGACGTCGGGAGCCCCCTCCCCCACCGTGCTCCCGGCCACCCGCCACGTCCCGGACCCGTTGCCCTGCTGCTGCTCGTCCATCCGACTATTGTCCGCTCCCCGCACTGCCCCCCAGCACGCCGCCCTCCAGCACGCTGCCGCCGGTCGCCGGGTCCCGTCGGCAGTGGACGTGTCGCACCCCCGGGACGTCCGCCGGCTCCCGTCCGGTCGCCAGCAGCCGCACATGGCCGCGGGCGGCGACCTCCACCGCCAGCGGCAGCAGCCGCTGGTCGAAGTCCTCCGCCAGCACCGTGAGCAGCCGCTCGGCATCCGGCACCTCGGTCGCCGAGCCCATCTGCAGCACCCCCGGGCCGGTCAGCAGCACGGTGGCGAAGGCGAGATGGCGCAGCGTCCCGGCCCCCAGCAGCGCGGCCGAGGTGCGGCGGCCGGTGCCCTCGTCCACGGCCGCCAGCACCCGCCCGTCCCCGGCGGCGGCGCGGAGCACGCCGAGGCCGGCTGCCGGGAAGGGAGCGGCGGCCCGGACCGCCTGGAGCAGCCGCCCGTACCTGATCCGGCACTCGCCCTCGATCCGGGCCAGCACCGCCGACAGGTTGTCCGCCGAGCTGCGCAGCCGGGCGTCGTCGGCGGCCGACACCCAGCCCCGCATCTGCCCGGGCGCCGGATCGATCAGGAAGACCTCGCGCAGCGCGGTCAGCAGGTGCTGGACGGCGACCAGCACCCGCTGCTCCCCCGGCGTGGCACCGGCCACCCGCAGCGGCAGTTGGGCGCTGAGCAGCACCGAGGCGGAGAGCGGCGCGCGGATGTCGCCCTGCCGCCCGTCGCTGTGCCAGCTGGCGTTGATCCGGCCCCGGGCCTGGTCCTCCGCACCGGTGGAGAGCAGCACCTGGCCGTCGAGGGCGAGCTGCTCCGCCACCACCCGCGGCCGGCCGTCGGTCCTGACCGCCACCTCCAGCCGGACCGCGCCCTGCGGGGTGCCCACGGTGCAGCCGAGCCGGAAGCCGCGACCGCCGTGCGGGACGCAGCCGGCGAGCCCGCCCCGGACGCCGGACAGCGCCTCGGCCAGTTCCTCGCCGCCGGCCAGGCCGGAGAGGGCCGCCAGGCCGTCGAGGACGTTCGAGGCGCCGGCGCCGGAGGCCCCGTGCAGCACGGTGACCGGGGCCAGCGGCAGCCGCGTCCCGAGGTGGGACTTGAAGGCGACGAGCCGTAGTTCCCGCACGGTGGGGCGGTTCGGCGGGGACTCCAGGTTCGGCGAGGGCTGCGGGTCCGGCGGGGGCTGCGGGCGCGGCGCGGCGGAGGTCGCAGGCACGGTCGTGGTCACGCCCATGGACGCTACTGTGCCGCCCGCCGCCCGGATCGCAGCCCCGACCCCGGGGTCGGGTCACCGGGCGGGTCGCGGCGCGTGCGGATTCCTACGAACGGGTGAACACGCTCAGCTTCACCGAGGCGGTCACCCGGACCGGGTCCGGCAGCGCCGCGATCCGCTCGGCGAGGGCGGCCGGGTCGGTGTGCCAGGCGCTCGGGCCCATGCCGACAACCGTGGCGACCGCCGCGTGGTCGAGCTCCATCGGGAAGCCGTGCTCGGTGCTCTCCCGGTGGTCGAGGTGCGGCTGCAGCGCCGCCGCGAGCCGCTCCTCCTTGCGGTCGTCCACCCCGAGCAGCCCCAGTTCGCCGACCAGCTCGGCGAGGTGACGGGGCGTCGGTGAGACCACCAGCAGGGTGCCGCCGAGGCGCAGCACCCGGCGGATCTCGGGGCCGTTGCGCGGTGCGAAGACGTTGAGGACGACCGACGCGGCCGCGTCGCGGAGCGGCAGCGGCTGCCAGGTGTCACAGACCACGGCGCCGGTGCGCGGGTGCGAGCGGGCGGCGCGGCGCAGCGCGAACTTGGAGATGTCCAGGGCCAGGCCGCGGGCGTGCGGCCGGCGGTCGAGCACGGCGGCGAGGTAGTGGCCGGTGCCCGCACCGAGGTCGACCACCGACTCGCTGTCCTCGGGGACGGCGGCGGCGAGCGCGGCGGCGATCGGGGCGTAGTGGCCGGCGCCGAGGAAGGCGTCGCGGGCGGCGACCATGGCGGCGGTGTCGCCGGTCCCGGCGTGGGCCCCGCCGGGCAGCAGGTTGGCGTAGCCCTGCCGGGCGATGTCGAAGGAGTGCCGGTCGGGGCAGCGGAGGGTGGTGGCCGGGCTGCCGTCCCCGAGCGCCAGCGGCTGTCGGCAGTGGGGGCAGACCAGGTACTCCACGATGTCCTGCAGCACGCGTACCGGTCCTCGTCCTCGGGGCTGCCGGGTCGGAGCGGCTGCCCGGACCCGCTGGTCAGGCCCCTAAGACTGTCAGACCGCGGAGCAGACTGTCAGATCGCGGAGCCTAGGGCTCGTCCGGCCCCGGGTCCCCGCCGGCCTCGCCCGGCTGCCCGCCCGACTCGTCCGAGTCCGAGTCCGCGTCCGCGTCCGCGCCCGTGCCCAAGCCCGCGCCCTCGTCCTCGTCCTCGTCCGAGTCCGGCAGTTGGTCGACGATCCAGCCGGCCAGTCGCTCGGCCGTGGCCTCGACGCCGAGCCTGCCCTCGCGGACGCCGCGCGCGAGGCTGCGCATCTCGCGGGTGGTGGTGGCGACGTTGGCGCCGCCGGAGACCAGGTAGGCGAAGGCGACGGCGGTGGCGAACAGCTCGTTGTTGCGTTCGAGTGCGGGCACCCGGATGAGCTGGTGCATCAGCGCCGCCGCCCGGTCCTCGGGCTCGGGGTAGACCAGCACGTCGAAGATCTCGGCCTGATGGCGGGTCACCGCCGCGACCAGGGAGCCGTAGTCAGTGACCCGGGGGTCGCCCGGGGTGTACTGCTCGGCGACCATCAGCAGCCAGGACAGGTCGATCTCGATGTTCAACGGCGCTGGCCCGTCCCTTCGGGCTCACCGAACTCGGCGAGGAACGCGGCCTCGTACTCCTTCATGAACTGGGCGGCGGCGTCCACGAAGGAACGGCCCACCTCGCCCATGTCCTGCTGGACCAGCTTCTCGATGTACTGGTTCATGCTGATCCCCTCCTGTTCCGCCCTGGCGCGGGCGATCTCCGCAGTGGTGGCGTCCACCCGGACGTTCAGCTGCTTCTTAGTCATACTTTCAAGCTAGCGCGATTCTGCTAGCAAGCAAGCCCCTGCAGCGGAGAACTATCTGCCGGGAGAGCTATGAGGAGATACCCACACCGGGCGGACACGAAAAGACACAGGTTCATCACGCGGCCGGCCCGGCCGCCAGGTCTCAGCGCTCGACCGGCTCCAGGATCGCCACGCACTCGAAGTGCTGGGTCATCGGGAACAGGTCGAAGGCCCGCAGGCTGACCGGCCGGTAGCCGGCGTCGGCGAAGAAGGCCAGGTCGCGCGAGAGCGCGGCCGGGTCGCAGGCGACATAGGCGATCCGGCGCGGGCTCAGCCCGGCCAGGTGGCGGACGGTCTCCCGGCCGGCCCCGGCCCGCGGCGGGTCAAGCACCACCAGATCGGTCTCGGTGATCCCGGTGCGCGGCAGCAGCCGCTCCACCTTGTCGCACTCGATCCGCACCCGGCCCTCGCCGATCAGGTCGGCCAGGTTGTGCCGGGCGTCGGCGACCGACTGCTTGGAGGACTCGATACCGAGCACCGCGCCGGTCTCGCCGAGCTGGTCGGCGAGCGCCCCGGCGAAGAGGCCGACGCCGCAGTACAGGTCGAGCGCGTTCTCGCCCTCCTGCGGGTCGAGCCCCTCCAGCACCGCCGAGACCAGCAGGTCCGGCGCCTCGGGGTGGATCTGCCAGAAGCCGCCGTCGCTGACCCGCCAGGTCCGCCCCGCCGCCCGCTCGCGGACGAAGGAGCGGCCGTGCACCTTGTGCAGCCCGCCGTTGCCGTCGATCCGCATCACCGAGACCGGCCGGTCCAGCTCCACGATCGGCAGCCGGGCCCCCTCGCGCGGGGTGAGGATGACCTGCCGGTCGGAGGAGCCGGAGGAGGTGATCGCCTCGACCGTCGCCATCCCGTCCCAGGCGCGGGTCTCCACGCCCAGCTCGGAGATGCCGGGGGCGGCGATCAGGCAGCCGTCGATCGGCTGGACGTCGTGCGAGCGGTGCCGACGCAGCCCGGCCCGGCCGGTGGCCGGGTCGACCGCGTACTGCACCCGGGTCCGCCACTGCGGGACCACGCCGGCCGGCAGCTTGCCGCCGACCGGTTCGACGCTGCCGTCCCAACCGGCCTCGGCCGGGCTGAGCTTGGCCAGCTGCCGCAGCTGCTCGGTCAGCACCTGGACCTTGAGCTTGCGCTGCGCGCCGGGGGTCGCGTGCTGCCAGTCGCAGCCGCCGCAGCGGCCGGGACCGGCGAAGGCGCAGGGCGGCTCCACCCGGTCCTTGGACGCGGTCAGCACCTCGACCGCGTCCGCCCGCAGGAAGCGCGAGGTCGCGGTGCCGTCGGTCACCTCGGCGACGACCCGCTCGCCGGGCAGCGCGTGCCGGACGAAGAGCACCCGGCCCTCGTGCCGGGCCACGCAGTGGCCGCCGTGGGCGACCGGCCCCACCTCCACCTCGTACCGCTGCCCGACCAGGGAGTCGGCATCCGGGGCGCCGGTGGAAGGGGTGAGGGTGGGGCGTCGGTTCGTCACTCGTCGCTGTCCTTGCTGCTCTGGCTGACCGCACGGGGACGGGCGGTGTCGCGGTTCTGCACACGGTTGATGTCCCCGCGGCGGACCTGCCCCGGGGCGACCCACTCGACCGGCTTGCGTCGCCGTTCCGAGGACTCGAGCTGCCAGGGTACCGAGACCACCATCACCCCCGGCGTGAACAGCAGCCGGCCCTTCAGTCGCAGCGCGCTCTGGTTGTGCAGCAGGTGCTCGTACCAGTGTCCGACGACGTACTCCGGGATGTAGACGGTGACCACGTCCCGGGGGCTGTCCCGGCGCAGCGCCCGGACGTACTCGACCACCGGGCGGGTGACCTCGCGGTAGGGCGAGTCCAGCACCTTCAGCGGCACCTCGATGCCGCGCTGGTCCCAGTCCCGGCGCAGCGTCGCGGTGTCGGCCGGGTCGACGTTGACGGTGACCGCCTCCAGCGTGGAGGTCCGCGCCGAGCGGGAGACCTGGGCGTAGGCCAGGGCGCGCAGGGTCGGCTTGTGCAGCTTGGAGACCAGCACCACCGAGTGCACCCGGGTCGGCAGCAGCTCCTCCTCGGGGCGCTCCTCGGCCGGGACCAGCTCGGCGGAGACCCGGTCGTAGTGGCGGCGGATGGCCTTCATGGTGACGAAGAACACCACCATCAGCAGGCAGGACATCCAGGCGCCGGCCATGAACTTGGTACTCAGCACGACCACCAGGACGCAGGCGGTGCAGGTCAGGCCGATGCTGTTGATCACCCGGCTGCGGATCATCCGGCGGCGTTCGGCCGGGTCGGTCTCGGTCTTCAGCAGCCGGGTCCAGTGCCGGATCATGCCGGTCTGGCTCATGTTGAAGGAGACGAAGACGCCGATGATGTACAGCTGGATCAGCCGGTCCGGGTTGGCCCCGTAGCCGACGATGAAGACGATGGCCATGGCGGCCAGCACGATGATGCCGTTGGAGAAGGCCAGCCGGTCGCCACGGGTGTGCAGCTGGCGGGGCAGGTAGCGGTCCTGGGCCAGGATCGAGCCGAGCACCGGGAAGCCGTTGAAGGCGGTGTTGGCGGCGAGCACCAGGATCAGCCCGGTGACGGCGGCGATGAAGTAGAAGCCGGGCGTGAAGTTGCTGAACACGGCCTGGCTGATCTGTGCCAGCGCGGTCTTCTGCTGGTAGCCGGCCGGGGCGCCGATCAGCTGGCTGTTGCTCCCGGCCATGTGCAGACCGGTCAGATTGCCCATCCAGATGATGCTGATCATCATGATCACCGCCATCATCGCCATCATCAGCAGCGTGGAGGCGGCGTTCTTGCTCTTGGGCTTGCGGAATGCCGGGACGCCGTTGCTGATCGCCTCGACGCCGGTGAGCGCGGCGCAGCCCGAGGAGAAGGTCTTCAGCAGCAGGAACACCATGGCCAGGCCCGCGAGGTTGCTGTGCCCGGGCAGTGCGACCAGGTGGAAGCCGGCGCTGGCGGTGTGCATCTGGGCGCCGAAGAAGTACTTGCGGATCGCCGCGTAGGCCGCCAGCCCCAGGATGCCGATCATGAAGCCGTAGGTCGGGATGGCGAAGGCCGTCCCGGACTCGCGCACCCCGCGCAGGTTCATCCCCATCAAGAGGATGACCAGGGTGACCGAGATGGCGACTTCGTGGCCGTGCAGCGAGGGCACGGCCGAGACCAGGTTGGCCACGCCCGAGGTGGTGGACACGGCCACGGTCAGCACGTAGTCCACCATCAGCGCGGCCGCGACGGTCAGACCGGCATTGCCGCCGAGGTTGACCGTGGCCACCTCGTAGTCACCGCCGCCGCTGGGATACGCGTGGACGTTCTGCCGGTAGGAGGCGACCACCACCAGCATGACCAGGGCCACGGTCCCGCCGACCCACCAGGAGTAGTGGATGGTCGAGATCCCGGCCACGGACAGGGCCAGGAAGATCTGCTCCGGGGCGTAGGCGACGGAGGAGAGGGCGTCGGAGGCGAAGACGGGCAGGGCGATCCGCTTCGGCAGCAGTGTCTCGCCGAGTCGGTCGTTCTGGAGCGCGCGACCGATCAGGATGCGCTTGGGCAAGCCGGTGAGTTTGGACACGCTGAGGATGGTAGAGCCTCACGTTAACGCCTTCTTAACGCCCCTCCCCCTTGCGTCCATCGGGCCCGCGAGAGGAGATAGCAGAAGGTTCCTCTCCATGTACCCAGGAGTGCCTAAGAATCGCAGGATTCATGGCGAGACGACCATGCAACCAGAAGCTTTGATCTCGACTCCGTCACGGATTGGTCTCCGCCGCTTGTGAATTTCTGCACGTGGCGGGGTCGGCAGGGCCCAGCGTCCCGGTTGCCCCGGGTTTTCTGGGTAGATCCGCCCCGATTGCGGTGATACTGCTGGTGTGCCATTGCCGCGCGAGGGTGCGACCCTGGTGCGGGCACCCGTCAAGACGGTGCCAAGATCGAGCCGAGACATCACACCGGAAGGACGGTCGTGCACATCGTCATCATGGGTTGCGGGCGGGTGGGTTCTGCCCTCGCGCGCACCCTCGAGAAGCAGGGGCACTCGGTCGCCGTAGTCGACCAGGACCCCACGGCGTTCCGCCGTCTCGGTTCGGGCTTCGTCGGCAAGCGGGTCACCGGGGTCGGTTTCGACCAGGACACGCTCCGCGAGGCGGGGATCGAAGAGGCCGACGCCTTCGCTGCGGTGAGCAGCGGCGACAACTCCAACATCATCGCCGCACGCGTGGCCCGGGAGACCTTCGGCGTCGAGAACGTCGCGGCCCGGATCTACGACCCCCGTCGCGCCGAGGTCTACCAGCGTCTGGGGATCCCCACGGTCGCCACCGTCCGCTGGACCGCCGACCAGATGATGCGCCGGCTGCTGCCGAGCGACGTCGAGCCGCACTGGCAGGACCAGAGCGGTGAGCTCCAGCTCGCCGAGGTCCCGGTCGCCACCGGCTGGATCGGCCAGCGGCTGTCCCGGCTGGAGCAGGCCGCCGCGGTCCGGGTGGCCTTCGTCACCCGGCTCGGCGTCGGCACCCTGCCCACGCCCGACATGGTCGTCCAGGAGGGCGACCTGGTGCACATGATGACGCGCACCGCCGACCTCAAGGCCGTCGAGGCCGTCTTCGCGAAGGGCCCGGAGGAACACTGATGCGGGTAGCCATTGCCGGGGCCGGTGCGGTGGGACGTTCCATCGCGGGCGAGTTGCTGGAGAACGGCCACGAGGTACTCCTCGTGGACAAGAACCCGAAGTCCATCTCGGTGGAGCGGGTGCCGCGGGCGGAGTGGCTGCTGGCCGACGCCTGCGAGATCACGGCGCTGGACGAGGCGGCGCTGCAGCGCTGCAACGTCGTCATCGCCGCGACCGGGGACGACAAGGTCAACCTGGTGGTCTCGCTGCTGGCGAAGACCGAGTACGGCGTGCCGCGCGTCGTCGCCCGGGTGAACAACCCCAAGAACGAGTGGCTGTTCAACGAGGCGTGGGGGGTGGACGTGGCGGTGTCCACGCCGCGCCTGATGTCGGCGCTGGTCGAGGAGGCCGTGAGCGTCGGCGACCTGGTCCGGCTGATGCGCTTCAGCCAGGGCGACGCCAACCTGGTGGAGATCACCCTCTCCGCCGACGCCACCGTGGTCGGCACCCGGGTCAGCGGGGTCGTCTGGCCGGAGGACACCGCGCTGGTGACGATCATCCGCGAGGGCCGGGTGCTGGTGCCGAGCGGCGGCGACACCCTGGAGGGCGGCGACGAGCTGCTGTTCGTCTCCACCGCCGAGCGCGAGGCCGAGCTGGAGGCGCTGCTGGGCGCCGTGGCGGAGCCGCGGCAGGGCTGACCACCCGGACGGCAGGAAAGGGGCGGGCCGCGTCGGAAACGACGCGGCCCGCCCCTTTTCGCGTGGCGCCGGTCAGCGGCGCTCGGGCGCGTGGTCGGGAAGCTGGTCCGGCCAGTCGACCAGGTCCTCGTCCGCCTCCGCGCCCGCTGTCTCCGACTCCGACTCCGGGGCTTCCTCCTGGGCCACCTTGATGGGCGGCGGGGCCTTGGAGAGGATCAGCCAGGACAGGTAGATCGCCACCAGCCACGGCGGAACGCCGAGACCGATCTTGGCGACGCCGAGCCAGGTCACATTGCCGGCCCAGTACAGCGGGAAGAGGATGGCCGCCCGCAGGGCGAACAGCGCCACCCAGACCCAGGTCGCCTTGGTGTACGCGGCCAGCCGGCCGGGGTTCTGGGTCCGCCAGGTCATGTTCTCGCCGAGGATCGGGCCGAGGAACACCCCGATCAGCGGCCAGCGCACCATCGCCGAGATCGCGTAGGCGATCCCGAGCGCCACCCCGTAGATCATCGACGGCAGGTAGAAGTCCTGCGCCTTGCCGGACTTCATCGCGATGTACGCGCTGATGGCCACGCCCAGGACACCGCCGAAGGCGTGCTTCAGGGTCTCCCGGCGCAGCAGCCGGACGACGGCCAGCAGCAGCGTCAGACCGAAGGCCGAGTACGAGGAGACGCCGAGGTTCTTGGTGACCGTGAAGACCACGACGAAGGCGAAGCCGGGCACGGTCATGTCGACCATGCCGCGGACCCCGCCGAAGGCGTCGATCAGCGAGGTGTCGACCCCGGACCTGCCGCCCGGCTGGGCCTCGGGACCGGCCTCGCGGTCGGGACCGGCCTCGCTGTCAGCTCTGCCGACCGCGCTGCCGCCGCCCCCGTGCTTGCCGCCACCGCTCACGCGTGTCTACTCCGATCCGACGGGGCGCAGCTCGTACCGGGGGTTGAAGAGCACCCGGCGGCCCCGCTGATGGCTGATACGGCCGTGGGCGACCAGTCGGCGCCCCGGTTCGATCCCGGTGATGGACCTGCGTCCCAGCCAGACCACGTCCAGCGAGTCGCTGCCGTCGAAGAGCTCGGCCTCCAGGGCCGGCACCCCGGCCCGGGGGCGCAGGGTGACGGCGCGCAGGGTGCCGCTCACGCTCACCTCCTGGCGGTCCTGGCAGGAGGCTATGGGCGTGCAGCCCTGGTCCTCGGCGTGCTGGCGGAGCTCCTCCGCCTGGAGGTCCTCGCTGCTCGCCGCGAGCCGGCTGAACATGCGTCGCAGGCGCCCCTGCTGCCGGTCGTTGCGGATGTCACCACTCATGCCCGAAGAGTACCGGTCCGGAGCGCGCGGGAGCACCCGGCGGGCCCCGCAGTGACCCGCCCGGAGGGCATCCCGAGCTAGCGTTCGAACCGGTAGCCCATGCCGGGCTCGGTGATGAAGTGGCGCGGGTGCGCCGGGTCGACCTCCAGCTTGCGGCGCAGCTGGGCCAGGTAGACCCGGAGGTAGTTGGTCTCGGTGCCGTAGGCGGGGCCCCAGACCTCCTTCAGCAGCTGCTTCTGGCTGACCAGTCGGCCCGCGTTGCGGACCAGGATCTCCAGCAGGTGCCACTCGGTCGGGGTGAGCCGGATGTCGGCGTCGTCCCGGGTGACCCGCTTGGCGACCAGGTCCACGGTGAACGAGGAGGTGGTGACCACGGCCTCGTCGGCCTCGGTCCCGGCCGGGTCGGCCCGGCGGACGGCGGCCCGCAGCCGGGCCAGCAGCTCGTCCATGCCGAAGGGCTTGGTGACGTAGTCGTCCGCGCCGGCGTCCAGGGCCTCGACCTTCTCGTCGGAGGCGTGCCGGGCGGAGAGCACGATGATCGGGATCTTGGTCCAGCCGCGCAGGCCCTTGATCACCTCGGTGCCGTCCATGTCGGGCAGGCCGAGGTCGAGCAGGACCACGTCCGGGTGGCGGGCCGCCGCCAGCTCCAGCGCCGAGGCGCCGTCATGGGCGGCGTCCACCTCGTAGGCGCGGGCCCGCAGGTTGATCACCAGGGCACGGACGATCTGCGGCTCGTCGTCGACTACCAGGACCCGCGTCATGCGCTGCCTTCCACTTCTTCGGTCGTTACTGCGGTTGCTGTGTCCATCACTGCTGTGTCCTCTGTCGCGGCTGCCTGGACCGGCAGCGCGAGCAGGGTGAAGACCATGGTCAGGCCCCCGCCCGGGGTGTCCTCGGCGGTCAGGGTGCCGCCCATCGCCTCGACGAAGCCGCGGGCGACGGCGAGGCCGAGGCCCACACCCACCCCGCGCGGCGCGTCGCCATAGCGCTGGAAGGGCTCGAAGACCTTCTCCTTGGCCTCGTCCGGGATCCCCGGGCCGGTGTCGGCCACCCGGACCTCCAGCCGGTCGCCCTGGCCGAATATCCGCAGGTGGCTGCCGGAGACCAGGACCCGGCCCGATTCGTTGTACTTCACCGCGTTCTCGATGACGTTGGCGAGCGCCCGCTCCAGCAGCCCCGGGTCGCCCTCCACCATCGGCAGTTCCTCGGGGATGTCGGTGCGCACCGAGTCGGCCGGAACCCCGCGCAGGGCGAAGGGCACCACCTCGTCCAGGTCGAACTCGCGGACCAGCGGGACCACCGAGCCGGTCTGCAGCCGACTCATGTCGAGCAGGTTGCCGATCAGGTGGTCGAGCCGGTCGGCGCCGTCCTCGATCCCGGCGAGCAGTTCGGCCTCGTCCTCCGGGGTCCACCGGACGTCCTCGGCCCGGAGCGAGGAGACCGACGCCTTGATGCTCGCCAGCGGCGTGCGGAGGTCGTGCGAGACGGCGGCCAGCAGCGCGGTGCGGATCCGGTTGCCCTCCGCCAGCCGCCGGGCTTCGGCGGCCTGCTCGCTCAGCCGGCGGCGCTCCAGCACCACCGCGGCCTGCGCGGCGAAGGCGCCGAGCACCCGGCGGTCGGCGGCCGGCAGCACCCGCCCGGAGAGCGCTAGCGCCAGCCGGTCGCCGACCGGGACGTCCACGTCGGCGTCCTCGGGACGGCTGACCGGGTGCGGTCCGACCGCCCCGGCGCAGTTCCACGGGCCGAAGTCCTGGCTGCGCTCCAGCAGCGTCACCGACTCCATCTGGAAGGTCTCCCGGACCCGCTCCAGCAGGGCCGGCAGCGCCTTCTCGCCGCCGAGTACGCTCTGCGCCATGAAGCTCAGCGTCTCGGCCTCGGCCTGGCTGCTGGCGGCCTGTGCGGTCCGGTTGGCGGCCAGGTCGACCACGTAGGCGACGGAGAGCGCCACCGCCAGGAAGACCGCCATGGCGACGATGTTCTGCGGGTCGGAGATGGTCAGCGTGTGCACCGGCGGCGTGAAGAACCAGTTCACCAGCAGCGAGCCGACGGCCGCCGAGGCCAGCGCCGGGAACAGCCCGCCGGTGAGCGCGGCGCCGACGGTCAGGCCGAGGTAGAGCAGCATGTCGGTCTGCTGGTTCGCGCCCCGGTGGATCCACTCGATGACGGCGGTGAGCAGCACCGGTCCGGCGACGCCGAGCAGCCAGCCGGCCGCGCTGCGGGCCGGGCCGAGCCGGGCGATCCGGCGGATCGGCCGCACCCGTCCCTTGGCGACGTGCTCGTGGGTGACGATGTGCACGTCGATGTCGCCGGCCTCGCGGGCGACGGTGGCGCCGACGCCGGGGCCGAGCACCCACTGCCAGGCCTTGCGGCGGCTGCTGCCGAGCACCACCTGGGTGGCGTTGACGCCGCGGGCGAACTCCAGCAGCGACTCGGCGGCGTTGTCGCCGAGGACCGAGTGGAAGCTGCCGCCGAGGTCCTCGACCAGCGAGCGCTGCACCGTCAGCTCCTCCGGGGAGGCCCCGGTCAGCCCGTCGCTCTTGGCGACGTAGACGGCGAGCAGCTCGCTGCCGGAGCCCTTGGCGGCGATCCGGGCGGCCCGGCGGATCAGCGTCCGGCCCTCGGGCCCGCCGGTCAGGCCGACCACGATCCGCTCGCGGGCCTGCCAGGTCGAGTCGATGTGGTTCTCGGCGCGGTAACGCTGGAGGTACTCGTCGACCCGGTCGGCGGTCCACAGCAGCGCCAGCTCGCGCAGCGCGGTGAGGTTGCCGGGGCGGAAGTAGTTGGCGAGCGCCGCGTCGACCTTCTCCGGGGCGTAGACGTTGCCGTGGGCGAGCCGTCGGCGCAGCGCCTCGGGGGCCATGTCGACCAGTTCGATCTGGTCGGCCCGGCGGACCGCCTCGTCCGGCACGGTCTCCTGCTGGCGAACGCCGGTGATGCCCTCGACGGCGTCGCCCAGGGACTCCAGGTGCTGGATGTTGACGGCGGAGATGACGTCGATGCCGGCGTCCAGCAGCTCCTGGATGTCCTGCCAGCGCTTGGCGTTGCGGGAGCCGGGGATGTTGGTGTGGGCGAGCTCGTCGACCAGGGCGACGGCGGGCTTGCGGGCGAGCACCGCGTCCACGTCCATCTCGGTGAAGTCGGAGCCCCGGTAGGTCAGCGTGCGCCGGGGCACGACCTCCAGGCCGTCCTGCAGCTCGCGGGTGTGGACCCGGCCGTGGTCCTCGACGAAGCCGACGACGACGTCGGTGCCGCGGTCCGAGCGGCGGCGGGCCTCGCCGAGCATGGCACAGGTCTTGCCGACCCCGGGGGCCGCCCCGAGATAGATCCTCAGCCTGCCGCGAGCCATGTCCGTCCTTGCTCAGTGATCCGCGCAGCCGTGTCAGGTTCTGCCGTCCTCCGCGGCGCACTGCTGTGCACCGGGCTCCCAGCCGAGCGTACGGGAACATCCGAACGACCAGCACGGACCGGTACGTCCCCGGATTGCCTTTAGCGGCATCTTGACGAGAGCGATGGGCCGTCCGACTTGCCGTGCGCGCCTCTGGCCGACGCCGGTACCCGGTGCGAGGATCGGCCGCAGGAGGCACTCCGCCCGCGACCCGAGGGGACCGCAATGACGCAGCTCCACGACTTGACCGCACTGGAACAGGGTGAGTTGATCAGCGCCGGGAAGCTCTCCCCGGTCGAGCTGACCGACCACTACCTGGAGCGGGTCGACCGGCTGAACGCCACCGTCGGCGCCTTCATCACGGTGACCCCGGAAGCCGCCAGGAGGCAGGCCGCGGTGGCGGAACAGGAGTCCGCGGCGGCGCGGGCCGAGGGCAGGACGCTGTCGCCGCTGCACGGCGTGCCGGTGCCGGTGAAGGACCTCAACTTCGTCGCCGGCGTCCGCGCGACGCTGGGCTCGGCGGCCTTCGCCGAGCACGTCCCCACCGTCGACGACCACGTGGTCACCCGGCTCCGCGCGGCCGGGACGATCATGCTCGCCAAGTCCAACACGCCCGAGTTCGGTCTCCCCTGCTACACCGAGAACCAGATCGCGCCGCCGGCCCGGACCCCGTGGAGCCTGGCGCACTCGGCCGGCGGCTCCAGCGGGGGCGCGGCCGCGGCCGTCGCCGCCGGGCTCGCCCCGCTGGCGCACGGCAGCGACGGCGGCGGCTCGATCCGGATCCCCGCCTCGGTCTGCGGGCTCTACGGCATCAAGCCGAGCCGGGGCCGGGTCAGCGGCGGCCCGACCCTGTACGACGTCAGCGGCCTCAGCACCAGCGGCCCGCTGGCCCGCACCGTCGCCGACGCCGCCGCGCTGCTGGACATACTGGCCGGGCCGATGCTCGGCGACTGCTTCACCGCCCCGCCGCTGCCCCCGGGTGAGACCTTCCTGGACCAGGCCGCCCGGGAGCCGGGCACGCTGCGGATCGCGATGCTGACCACCCCGCCGGTGCCCGGCATCGACGTACACCCGGACTGCGCCGCCGCGACCGAGGACGCCGCCGGGCTGCTCTCCGCGCTCGGCCACCGGGTCACCCCGCTGGAGTTCCCGGCCGACGACACCATGCGCCGGGTCTTCGAGCAGGTCTGGGCGGTGATGGCGGTGCAACGCCCGGTCCCGTCCGGGCAGGAGGAGCTGCTGATGCCGCTCTCCCGGTTCCTGCGGGCGAAGGGCCGCGAGGTCTCCGGCCCCGACTTCGCCACCGCGCTCTACACCTTCCGGATGATCGGGACGCTGGTGGCCTCGCTCCAGCAGGAGTACGACGTCATCCTCACCCCGACCCTGGCCCAGCCGCCGGCCCTGGTCGGCGGGCTGCGCCACGACGACGACCCGGCTGAGGAGTTCGCCGCGCTGACCGCCTTCACCCCGTTCACGCCGCTCTACAACGCCACCGGCCAGCCTGCGGTCAGCCTCCCGCTGCACTGGAACCCGGAGGGCCTGCCGATCGGCGTGATGCTGGCCGGTCGCTACGGCGAGGAGGCCACCCTGATCCGGCTCTCGGCGCAGCTGGAGCGCGCCCGCCCGTGGGCCGACCGCAAGCCCGCCCTCTGGTGAGTGCGGGCAGGAGCGGCGGCACGGCTTCGCAGAACCGCCATGCGGCCGTAACACCCGTCCATTGACCGGCGTGGCGCGCCTTGCGAGCATCGGCGCATGCGCACCGCGACCTGTCCCGACCGCCGGTAGCCCAGCCACGGAACCCTGTGGCGAGGGCTGTCGGCGGCCGCCGCCCCGAAACCCCGCGACCGAGGACCTCCGATGCCGCTCGCGCTCGTCGCCGCCCCCGCTCCCCCGCCCGTTCCCGAGCAGCCCGACGGGGCCGCCGCCGTCCTCCGCGCCGCGCTGCTGAGCGGCCCGCTCGCCCGCACGGCGATCAGCAGGGAGACCGGCCTCAGCCCCGCCGCCGTCTCCCGGCACAGCGCCGAACTGCTGGCGCTCGGGCTCGTCCACGAGCCGCCCGCGCCGCAGGGACCGCCCCGGCCGGGACGGCCGAGCGTGCCGCTGGACATCGACACCGGCTACCACCTCGCCGTCGGCGTCCACATCGCGATCCCGCAGCTCACCTACTCGCTCACCGACCTGCGCGGCCGGGTCGTCGCCCACGAGTCGGCGCCGCGCCGGGCCGCGCCGGAGGAGGTGCTGCGCGACATCGCCGCGCACCTGCCCGGGCTGCTGCGCCGGCACGCCGCCGGACGCTCCGTCCTCGGCCTGGGCGTGGTGACCGGCGGCTGGGTGGACCCGGACTCCGGAACCGTGGTCGAGAACAGCGCCCTGGGCTGGCGGGACGTCCCGGTCCGCCGGCTGCTCCGCCCCGCCACCCGGCTGCCGATCCACGTCGAGGGGCACGCCGGCGCACTGGCGCAGGCGGAGCTGCTCTTCGGCGCGGCAGGCGGCGACCTGGTCCACCTCTTCGTCGGCAACGCCGTGGACGCGGCCATCACCGCCGGCGGCAGCCTGCTGCGCGGGCGCCGCAACGGGGCCGGGGGATCGCGCACCTGCCGGTGCCCGGTTCCTCGGCGGCCTGCCCCTGCGGCCGGAACGGCTGCCTGCAGGCGACCGTCTCGGACCGGACGTTCGCGCGGCGGGCGGTGGCCGAGGGGATCGTCCCGCGCCCGGAGATCGGACTGCTGACCGCCGCCGCGCTCCGGGGCGACCGGCGGGCGCTGGAGCTGTGCCGCACCCGGCTCCGACTGATCGCCCCCGCCGTGGCCCTGCTGCTGGACATGATCGGTCCGGAGCTGCTGGTGCTCACCGAGGCGGTCACGCTCGCGCTGCCGGAGCTGCTGCCGACGCTGTACCAGGAGATCGCCACCCGCACCCGGCTGTCGCCGGAGCAGCTGGTGCGCCCCAGCTCGTTCGGTGCGGGGGTGCTGGCCGTCGCGGCCGGGGCGCCGGTGCTGGCCGCCGTCCACCGTGATCCGCTGGCGCTGCGCACCGCCCGGAGGCGGCGATGACCGCCGGGGCTCCAGGCATTACTTCCAGCCCGTCAGAAACCATTGTCCGCCCGGTGTCCGCACCGGAGACTGGATCCATGGACGCACAGCAGAAGGCCGTGATCCGGGATGCCGCAGGCCGGCAGCCCGTGAACGTCTTCCGCCTGCACCACTTCGCCGGCCTGGGCTGTTCCGCCGCAGCCTGACGCAGCGACAGCTGACACAGCAACAGCCGACGCGGACACCCCGCCGACCTGCCACGCCGTCACCGGCTCCCTGATCCCGTGATCCTTCCGGGACCCGCAGGCCGACCGACGGCCGGACGCGGCCTGCCCGCGCCGTTCCCCGCCGCACCCACACCACGGAGCGCTTCCCATGCCCTCATCACCCGGTAGACAGCTGCACCTCAACCTCTTCCTGATGGGCGTCGGCCACCACGAGGCCGCCTGGCGGCACCCGCGCACGGATCCCGCCCGGCTCGCCGACATCGGGCACTTCCAGCAGCTCGCCCGACTGGCCGAGGCGGCGGCCTTCGACTCGGTCTTCCTCGCCGACGGCGTGGAGGGCCCGACGCCCGGCGCCAATGCCTGGGTCAGCCACTTCGAGCCGTTCACGCTGCTGGCCGCGCTCGCGGTGAGCACCGAGCGGATCGGACTGATCGGGACGGTCTCCACCGGTTTCACCGAGCCGTACAACCTGGCCCGGCAGTTCGCCTCGCTGGACCACCTCAGCCGGGGCCGGGCCGGCTGGAACATCGTCACCTCGGCCGGGGACCGCGCCGCCCAGAACTTCGGCCGCAGCAGCAACCAGGAGCACGCGACCCGCTACCGGCGGGCCGCCGAGTTCCTGGAGGTCGCGCAGAGCCTCTGGGACAGCTGGGAGGACGACGCGCTGCTGCTGGACCGGGAGACCGGGCTGGTGACCGCCCCCGGGAAGCTGCACGAGGTCAACCACCGGGGGGAGCACTTCTCGGTACGCGGCCCGCTGAACATCCCGCGCGGGCCGCAGGGCCACCCGCTGCTGGTCCAGGCCGGATCCTCCGAGGACGGCCGGGACTTCGCGGCCCGCTACGCGGAGGCGGTGTTCACCGCGCAGCAGACGCTCGACGACGGGCAGTCCTTCTACGCCGACCTCAAGCGCCGGGCCGCCGCCCTGGGACGTGACCCGGCCGGCCTGGTCGTGCTGCCGGGCGTGGTCCCGGTGCTGGGTTCCACCGAGGCCGAGGCGAAGGCCCTGGACCAGGAGCTGGACGAACTGATCAACCCCGTCCGGGCCGTGCACACCCTGTCCAACCTGCTCGGCGTCGACCTGCACGACCACCCGCTGGACGCGCCGCTGCCACCGCTGCCGCCGCTCAGTGCCATCAACGGCGCGAAGAGCCGCTTCGAGCTCGTCCGCGACCTCGCCCTGCGGGACGGACTGACCCTGCGTCAACTGATCGGCAGGCTCGGCGGCGGTCGCGGCCACCAGGTGTTCGCCGGGACTCCGGAGCAGCTCGCGGACCACATCGAGCTCTGGTTCACCCAGGGGGCGGCCGACGGCTTCAACGTGATGCCGCCGATCCTGCCCGAGGGCCTGGAGCTGTTCACCGAGCACGTGGTGCCGCTGCTGCGCCGACGCGGCCTCTTCCGCAGCGAGTACCGGGGCAGCACCCTGCGCGAACACTACGGCCTGCCCCGTCCGGCCAACCGCTACGCCGCCGCCGGCGCCCTGAGCTGAGGAGTCCCCATGCCCGCCCGCGTACCGCTCCGTACCGCCCGCCTACTGGTCCCGCCACTGCTGCTCGCGCTGCTGCTGCCGCTGCTCACCGCCTGCGGCGGTACCGCCGCCGGCGCCGACACGGCGGGAGGGACCGGCGAGGTGACCATCCGCATCGGTGACCAGGGCAAGTACCTGGCGACCCTGCTGCAGGCGTCCGGGGAGCTGAAGAACCTGCCGTACAAGGTGGTGTTCGACCAGTTCAACAGCGGCCCCCTGGTCAACCAGGCGTTCGTGGCCGGCGCCGTCGACTTCGGGGTCATGGGCGACACGCCCGCGATCTACGCGGCGGCGGCCGGCCTGCCGGTGGACGTGGTCGGGGCCAGCCGCACCGTCGGCGTCGGCTACACCCTGCTGGCCCGGGCCGGTTCCGGCATCACCACCCTGGCCCAGCTCAAGGGGCACAAGGTCGCCTACTCCCAGGGCACCGCCAACCAGGGCTTCCTGATCCAGTCACTGGCGACGGTCGGCCTCAAGCAGCAGGACATCACCGCGGTCGACGTCCCGCTGCAGAACGTCGGGGAGGTGCTGGAGTCGGGCACCGTGGACGCCGCCACGGTCGCCGCCCAGGACCTCGTCAACTACACCCAGTCGCACCCGGACGCAGTGAAGCTGATCAACGGCTCCCAGGTGTCCTCCGGCTACACCTTCTGGCTGGCCGGCCGGAAGGCCCTGGCCGATCCGGCCCAGCGGAGCGCGCTGGAGGACCTGGTGGGCCGGATCGTCAAGGCCACCAGCTGGACCGCCGCCCATCCCGCGGCCTGGATCGACGCCTACTACGTCGGCGTCGACAAGCAGTCCGCGTCGGTCGGGAGGGAGATCTGGCAGATCTCGGGCGAGACCAGGTTCGTCCCGCTCGACGGAACGGTGGTCGCCGCCCAGCAGCGGCAGGCCGACCTGTTCCTGGCCAACGGCCAGGTGCCCGCGAAGGTCGACGTCGGCGGCGAGTTCCCGCCGGACGTGGAGCGGGACTTCAGCGCTGTGGTCGCCCCCAACCAGTAGTCGTACCACCGCCAATCCTTCGAAAGGACCGACCGTCATGACCACGATCACCGTCCGCCCCGTCGCCGGCCACATCGGCGCCGACATCGGCGGCATCGACCTCGCCCGACCCCTCTCCGACTCCGAGCTCGCGACCGTCAGGGACGCGCTGCACCGGCACAAGGTGGTGTTCTTCCGCGGCCAGGAGCTGGACCACGCCGCGCAGATCGCCTTCGCCCGGCAGTTCGGCGAGCTGACCTACGCCCACCCGCACGACGACGCCCCGCCCGAGGAGCACCCGGAGATCTTCACCATCGACCCGAACCGCTTCGAGGAGCGCTACGGGAAGGGCTTCCGGGAGGAGTACCGCAAGCGCCGGTACAGCTACTTCGACGGCTGGCACACCGATGTCACCCCGGCGGTCAACCCGCCGGCCGGATCGATCCTGCGCGCCGAGCGGGTGCCGGAATTCGGCGGGGACACCACCTGGACCAACCTGGTCGCCGCCTACCAGGGCCTGTCCGCGCCGCTGCGCGCCTTCGTCGACACCCTCCGCGCGGAGCACCGCTACGGCGGCAGCCGCAAGGTCGAGGGCGAGGGCGACTACGCCAGGCGGATCAACGACAACCTGCTGGTCGCCATCCACCCGGTGGTCCGGGTCCACCCGGTGACCGGGGAGCGGGCGCTGTTCGTCAACCCCGGGTTCACCAGCCACATCGTGGGGGTCGCCGCGCACGAGAGCAAGGCGATCCTGGACCTGCTGTACGGGGAGATCACCCGGCCCGAGTACACCGTCCGGTTCCGCTGGGAGGCCGGGCATGTCGCCTTCTGGGACAACCGGGCCACCGCCCACCTCGCCCCCCGGGACCTGGAGCACCTGGACGTGGAGCGCCGGCTGCACCGGGTGACCCTGATCGGCGAGATCCCGGTCGGCTCCGGACGGCGCCCCGTCCGAGCTGGTCAGCGGGCGCCCGTTCACCGCCGACCACCGCGTGGTCACCTCGGCCTGACGCGGCGCCGACCCAACCGCCATCTGGAAGGAGCACCATGGCCACGACCGCCGCCGCAGCCCTGTCCGAATCCCCGTCCGACGCCCCGCCCGTGCCGGGAGCGGAGGAGGCGCCGCCGCTCGGGCTGGTCGACGCGGCGGCCCTGGGCCGCAGCGGCCGGGCCCGGCTGCCGCTGCCGCGCTGGCTGCGGCGGCTGGCCGGACCCGCCCTGGTCCTGGTGGCCTGGCAACTGCTCGGCACCTTCGGTGAGATCAACCGGCAGATCCTGGCCACGCCCAGTCAGGTCGCATCCGCCTTCTGGCAGTTGACCCGCGACGGGGAGCTGGAGTCCAACCTGCTGGCCTCGCTGCAACGGGTCGGCTACGGCCTGGCCCTCGGCGTGGCCGCGGGCGTCCTGCTGGCGGTCCTCGCCGGGCTGTTCCGGCTGGGCGAGGACCTGGTGGACTCCACCATGCAGATCGTCCGCTCGCTGCCGGTGCTCGGACTGATGCCGCTGGTGATCATCTGGTTCGGGGTCGGCGAGGCCCCGAAGATCGCCCTGGTGGTCTTCGCCACCGCCTGCCCCGTCTACGTCAACACCTACGCCGGCATTCGCGGGGTGGACAACCGGCTGGTGGAGTCGGGACGGGTGGTGGGCCTCGACCGGCTGGGGCTGATCCGGCACGTGGTCCTGCCCGGCGCGCTGCCGGGGTTCCTGGTCGGACTGCGCTTCGCCCTCACCAGCGCCTGGCTGGTGATCATCATCGCCGAGCAGCTGAACGCCACCAGCGGCATCGGCTACCTGATGAACCAGGCACAGGCCTGGTACCGCACCGACATCATCGTCCTCGGCCTGCTGATCTACGGGCTGCTGGGACTGCTCGCCGACGCCGCCGTCCGCCTGCTGGAGCGCCGCCTGCTGGGGTGGCGCCACGGATACAACGGAGCCTGACCGCCATGACCTCCACCACTCCCGACCTCGCGGTCCGGGCCACCGGCCTGCACCGCTCCTTCGACGGCCGCGAGGTACTGGCCGGCATCGACCTGGAGATCCGCCGCGGCGAGTTCGTCGCGCTGCTCGGCCGCAGCGGCTCGGGCAAGAGCACCCTGCTGCGCGCCATGGCCGGGCTCGACCCGGACTTCACCGGCCGCCTGCTGGTGCCCGAGCGCCGCTCCGTGGTGTTCCAGGACCACCGGCTGCAGCCCTGGAAGCGGGTCCTGGACAACGTCGTCCTCGGCCTGCCCCGCCGGGGCGCCCGCGCGGCCGGGACCGCCGCGCTGGCCGAGGTCGGCCTCGCCGAGCGGGCCGGGGACTGGCCGGTCACCCTCTCCGGCGGCGAGGCGCAACGGGCCGCGCTGGCCCGCGCACTGGTCCGCGACCCGCAACTGCTGCTGCTGGACGAGCCCTTCGGCGCCCTGGACGCCCTCACCCGGATCCGGATGCACGCGCTGCTGGGCGCCCTGTGCCGACGGCACCGGCCCGCCGTGCTGCTGGTCACCCATGACGTCGACGAGGCCGTCGCGCTCGCCGACCGGGTCCTGGTGCTCACCGACGGGCGGCTCGGCCCCGTCCACGAGGTGGACCTGGCCGAGCCCCGCCGCCGTACCGAACCCGGCTTCGCCGCGCTGCGCGCGGCTCTGCTGGGCGAACTGGGCGTCCCCGAGGAGGCGGCCCCGGACGCTCAGCTATCGACGATCTGACCGTCCCTGCAGGTCGAGTACCCGGTCCGCCAGTTCCATCAGCTGCGGGTCATGGGTGGCGACCAGCGCGGTCACCCCCTCGCTGCGGACGACCGCGCGCAGCAGCTGCATGATGGCGCGTCCGGTGTCCGAGTCCAGCTGGCCGGTGGGCTCGTCGGCGATGATCAGCGCCGGCTGGTTGGCCAGCGAGCGGGCGATGGCGACCCGCTGCTGCTGGCCGCCGGACAGCTCGCCCGGACGCTGGTTGACGTGGTCGCTCAGGCCGACCAGGGCCAGCAGGTCGGCCACCCGCTCCTCGCGCTCGGCCGGCGGCGTGCGGCGCAGCCGCATCGGCACGCCGACGTTCTCGGCCGCGGTGAGGATCGGGATCAGCCCGAAGGACTGGAACACGAAGCCGATCCGGTCCCGGCGCAACGTCAGCAGCCCGTCCTCGCCCAGCTCCTGGAGGTCCTGGCCGTCGACGGTGATCCGGCCCGAGCTGGGCCGGTCCAGTCCGCCGAGCAGGTTCAGCAGCGTGGTCTTGCCCGAGCCGGAGCGGCCCTTGAGCGCGGTGAGCTCCCCGCGCCGGGCGGTGAAGGACACCCCGCGCAGGGCGTGGACGGCGGTCGGACCACTGCCGAAGGTCTTGTGCAGGTCGTGGACCTGCACCATCGCCTCGTCGGGCACGGCCACGGCCGTACCGCCCTCGGATGCTGGTGCGCTGCTCATTGCTCCCCCTCCTGCTCGGCCGTCGGTGCGGCCTCTGTCCCAGCCTTGCTGTCGGGCCATACTCCGATGTGATCGGCCTCCAGCGCCAGCCTCACGCGGCGCCGCATCCGCTTGCCCGCCCCCGGGCGCGCCCCGGAGTCCCGGGCAATGCAGAGAGGGCCCCGCCGTGGCGGGGCCCTCTCTGCATTGCGTGGCGCGGTGCTCCGCGCGCGGGGTCAGCGGATCTCAGTGATCTCCGGACCGCGCTCGAAGGGGTTCATCGGGTCGCCACTGAAGCGGTTCTCCTCGGTGGGCGCCTGCTGCGGCAGCCCGTCCGCCACCATCTGGGCGTCCTCGGGCAGCTTCAGCACGATCGGGTCGCGCGGCGCCATCGGCGTGTCGCCGCGCACCACCACCGTCTCCCGGAAGACCTGCTCCAGCACCTGCGCCGACTCCGGCTGCACTGCGGCCTGGCCGGAGATCACCCCGCGCAGGAACCAGCGCGGACCGTCGCAGCCCACGAAGCGGACCAGCTGGACGCCGTGCTTCCCGTCGGGGAGCTGCACCGGCACCTGGGCCCGCAGGCCCCAGCCCAGCGGGCCCTCCTCGGTGTCGACGATGCCGCCCTGCTGGGTGATGCCCGAAGCGATCTCGTTGCGGACCTCGCCCCAGATCCCCTCGGACCTGGGCGCGGCAAACGCCTGCAACTGGATCGCGCTGCTGCCCAGCACCAGGGTGGCCGCGACGATCGAGTCACCGGCGACCTCGACCCGCAGCTCCATGCCATCCACGCCCGGCACCAGCAGACCGCCGAGGTCCACCCGGCCCTCTGCGGCGTTCTCCACCTCGGTGGAGTCCCAGGGGCCGTCCGGGCGCGGCGCCGGCGGCAGCGCCGCCCACTCCTCGTCCTCCCCCTCGGAGTCGACACCTGCGACGTCCTCGCTGTCAGCGGACTGCTCGACGTCGTCCTCGTCCAGGGCGTCCTGGTCAAGGCCGTCGTGCTGATCGACAGCGTCCTCGCTCTTGGCGCGACGACGGAACACGGTCACTGTCCTTCCCGGTCGGGTACCGATGAGATTTCCTGCCCGGCCACGGGGATGCTAACCGCGCCATGGCCGCCCGTCGACCCGAAGCCTCCTTCGGCACGCGCCGACCCCGGCAGTTCCTCCACCTCGTGGAAGCGGACCTTCTCGACCCGCTGGACGACCAGCTGGGCGATCCGGTCCCCACGGCGGAAGACCACCCGCTCGCGCGGGTCGAGGTTGACGACGATCACCTTGATCTCACCACGGTACCCGGCATCGACCGTTCCAGGGGCATTCACGAGCGCCAGACCGCAACGGGCCGCGAGACCGGAACGCGGATGCACGAAGGCCGCATAGCCGTCCGGCAGGGCGATGGCGACCCCGGTGGGGAGCACCGCCCGCTCGCCCGGGGCCAGCTCGGCGTCGACCGTGGTCCTCAGGTCGGCCCCGGCATCGCCCGGGTGGGCGTACGCGGGAGCCGGCAGCTCCGGGTCGAGACGGCGCAGCAGCACGTCCACGGGGTCATGGCTCACGGATTCACCTGGCGGGTAGGCGGACGGGCGGGCGGTCACGCCCGTGACCTTACAGAACACGGCGGCACACGCCGAACCGGCGACCCTGTGCGGGAACCCCCAGGAAGCCCGTCCACAATGGGCTCATGTACGACGAACGCCTCACGGCACCGCCCGCCATGTGGCTGCTCCCAGTGGGCAGCGCCATCTCCTTCGGCCTGGTCTTCATGATCTTCGGCCCGGTCCCGGGCCTCATCGGCCTCGTCGCCGGCGGCGCCGCCGCCGCCGTGCTGCTCAGCTCCTACGGCTCCGCCCGGATCCGCGTGGTCCAGGGCCTGCTGGTCGCCGGGGAGGCCCGGATCCCGGTGGAGGCCCTCGGCCAGGCGCACCCGATGGACCGCGAGGAGTCCTTCGCCTGGCGCACCCACAAGGCCAACGGGCGCGCCTTCATGCTGCTGCGGTCCTACATCCCGACCGCCATCCGGGTGGACGTCACCGACCCCCAGGACCCCACCCCGTACGTCTACCTGTCCACCCGCACGCCGGACGCGCTGGCCGAGGCACTGGTGACCGCCCGGGCCGAGGCGGCCCGGCAGACGGCCGCCCAGGCGCAGTAGCAGCCCCCTCAGCCCCCGTCAGTCCCAGTAGCCGCGGTCCAGCGGGGGGCGGCTGCGCAGGTCGCGGCGGACCTCGGCGGCCAGTCTGAGGGTGTCGCGGCGGTTGAGCACCGCTCCCGCCGCGGCGCCGACCATCATCGGCGCGAGCGTGGGCAGGCTGCGCAGACCGCTGCGGAAGATCCGCTTACGGAGTTGACGGCGCAGCTCGACGCCGCCGGTGAGCGCGGCCACCGTGGCCGGACGGCTCAGGTCGAGGCCCCGGCGGTGGCCCCAGACCGCGAGGTAGGCGCCGGTGCGCCGGGCGCCGTTGCCCGGCACGGGCTGTCCGTAGACGGCGTAGAGCTCGGCGATGAGCTTGACCTCCACCGCCGCCACGCCGACCACCTCACTGGCGATCTCCACCGTCATCGCAGGCGGCACCGGCAGCATCGCCGCCGCGCCGACACCGGCGCCGACGGTCGCGGCGGCCTTGGCCGCGCCGGAGGTCAGCCGGTCGGCCAGGTCCTCGGGGGTGAGTGCGTCGGGGTGCTGGGCGCGCAGCGCGGCCAGGTCGCGGACCGGGATCCGGGGTGCGGTGTCCATCAGCGTGGTGACCAGGTAGTCCACCACCCGGCCCCGGCGCGCGGCGGGGGCCGCCCCGTCCGGGAGGACGGGGTCCGCCGGCGCGGACCCGTCCAGGACGTCCAGCTCGGCGGCGACTCGGAGGAACTCCTCCGCGGGGTCGCCGCCGTGCTGGTCACTTCGGTACTGCTGGGTACTGCGGTCCTGCTCGGTACTGCTCGGTGCTGAACGGGCTCTCTGTCGGAACGGCCTCATACGACCCTCCTACCCGAAATCGTCAGGCTGCGCAGTCCCGGCAGATGGGGTTGCCGTTCTTCTCGCTCGCGAGCTGGCTCCGGTGGTGCACCAGGAAGCAGCTCATGCAGGTGAACTCGTCGGCCTGGCGCGGCAGCACCCGGACCGAGAGCTCTTCGTTGCTGAGGTCCGCGCCGGGCAGCTCCAGGCCCTCTGCGGCCTCGAACTCGTCGACGTCGACCGAGCTGGTCGACTTCTCGTTCCGACGGGCCTTCAGCTCCTCGATGCTGTCCTCGTTGAGGTCGTCATCGGTCTTGCGTGGGGTGTCGTAGTCAGTAGCCATGTCGCTCTCCCCCTTTGGGTGTCTGCGGGTATCTCCAGCGCAGGTAACGCGCGGGGAGCCGGACTTGTGCCCGACCCGAGGGCGAGATTTTGCCTTACTTCAAGGCTCGTTACTCAATCGACACCCGTCCCACCCCTCGAAGAGGTGACTGGAAGGGCATTCCGCCGGGCCGGACGGCGTGCTGTACCTCACCTTCCACTGGGCACTTACCGTGATCATGGCCGCCGGAAACCTCCGGTGGCGATCCGGTACTTCCCTGTCACCGCAAGGAAAAATCGACGTCACGCCACAGCCGCCCAACAGCGGGGCAGCACTACCGTGCGTCACTCGGCCGGATCCGGTCACCCTGAGTGATCGACTGAAATGTTCACCCGAACTGCAGGAAGTGTGACCTTTATCACTGTTCTGAAAAGTCCTGACTTAGCCGTACAAGACACCCACGGATCGGGCGGCAGGAAGCGGTCCCGGCGGCCCGCTGCGGACCCGGCCGACGTCGGCCCTCGCCCCCTGTCGCCAGGGCCCTTCGCGAGCCGCCCAGGGGCCGCCAGTGGCGCCCCGGGGGCATCCGGGGGGCCGTCGTCAGCCCTTGGCCGCCTGGGCGGCGGCGCGGCGGGCCAGCAGGGCCGCCCGGCGCTCGTCGAAGCGGGTGGCCTGGGCGTCCAGGCCGTCCAGGTACATTCCGAGCTCCTGCTGGGCCTGGAGGCCGACCGGGCCTAGGCCGGAGAGCTCCATCAGCTTGAGGTGGCGCAGCACCGGCTGGAGCACGTCGTCGTGGTGGATCCGCAGGTTGTAGATCCCGCCGATGGCCATCTGCGCGGCGGCCCGCTCGAAGCCGGGCATCCCGTGGCCGGGCATCCGGAAGCCGGTGACCACGTCGGCGACGGCCCGGACGGCCTGGTCCGGGGCGATCTCCAGGGCGGCCTTCAGCAGGTTCCGGTAGAAGACCATGTGCAGGTTCTCGTCGGTGGCGATCCGGGCCAGCATCCGGTCGCAGACCGGGTCGCCGGAGTGGTGGCCGGTGTTCCGGTGCGAGATCCGGGTGGCCAGCTCCTGGAAGGCCACGTAGGCCACCGAATGGAGCATCGAGTGGCTGTTGTCGGAGGTGAAGCCCTCGGCCATATGGGTCATCCGGGCCCGCTCCAGGGCCACCGGGTCGACCGCGCGGGCGGTCAGCAGGTAGTCCCGCATCACGATGGCGTGCCGGCCCTCCTCGGCCGTCCACTGGTGCACCCAGGTGCCCCAGGCGCCCTCGCGGCCGAACATGGTGGCGATCTCGTGGTGGTAGCTGGGGAGGTTGTCCTCGGTGAGCAGGTTGACCACCAGCGAGACCCGCCCGATGTCGCTGACCGGCGACTGGTCCACGGCCCAGGCCTCGCCGCCCATCAGCCCGTCGAAGTCGCGCCCCTTGCTCCACGGGACGTACTCGTGCGGCATCCACTCCTTGGCCACCCCGAGGTGCCGGTTGAGCTCCCGCTCCACCACCTCTTCGAGGGCGAGGATCAGGTCCACATCGGACATGGTGCTGTGGGAGGGGGCGATGGTCACGGCATCCAACTCTCGGTCAGGCATCCACCTACGCTTCCGTAGGTTACGCCACCGTAGGTTGTTGCCGCGACCGGAGGCAAGGGCAGGCCGACAGGTGCAGGATGCATCGGTAAGGAACGCCTGATAGCCCCGCCGACCAGGAAAAAGATCGACGGGGTTCGGTTGCGTTGCTCCTGCCGCTCAGCCGTTCGGGATGCGCACCCGCATCACCAGGCCGCCCTCGGGGCGGGCGACGGCCTCTATCGCGCCGCCGTGGGCCCGCACCACCGAGCGGACGATGGACAGCCCGAGGCCCACGCCCTTGTCGCTGCGGGTCCGCTCCTTGCCCCTGACCCGCCGGAAGGGTTCGAAGATGTGCTCCAACTCATACCCGGGGACGACCGGTCCGGCATTGGTCACCACCAGCTCGCCGGCCCCCTCCACCGCCCCCACCGCCACCTCGACCCAGCCGTCGGCCGACAGGTTGTACCGCACCGCGTTCTGGATCAGGTTCAGCGCGATCCGCTCCAGCAGCACCCCGTTGCCGGAGACCACGGCCGGTTCCAGGGTGCTGGTCAGCCGGATCCCCCGGGACGCCGCCTCGGTCCTGGTCTGCTCCAGCGCCTGCCGGGCGACCTCCTCCAGGTCGACCGGACGCCGGTCCACCAGCTCGTTGTCGCTCCGAGCCAGCAGCAGCAGGCCCTCGACCAGCTGCTCGCTGCGCTCGTTGGTCGCCAGCAGGGTCCGGCCCAGCTGCTGCAGGTCGGGCGAGGTCTCCGGGTCGGAGAGCTGGACCTCCAGCAGGGTGCGGTTGATCGCCAGCGGGGTGCGCAGCTCGTGCGAGGCGTTGGCGACGAACTTCCGCTGCGACTCGAACGAGCGGTCGAGCCGCTCCAGCATCTCGTCGAAGGTGTCGGCGAGCTCCTTGAGCTCGTCGTCCGGGCCGTCCAGGTCGATCCGGCGGTGCATGTCCGAACTGGCGACCTTGCGCGCGGTGCGGGTGATCCGGCCGATCGGCTGGAGCACCCGGCCGGCCATCGCGTAGCCGAAGGCCACGGCCAGGATCAGCAGCGCGATCAGCGCGCTTATCGACTTCAGCACCAGGGTGTGCAGCGACCGGGACGAGGTGCCGGCCTCCTGGTTGGCGATCCACTGGTTCAGCTGGTCGCCGGTGAGCACGGTGCCGTCGTGGGTCTTGATGGTGACGTCCGGGCCCACCTCGAAGTACGGCATATGGCCGACCTTGTGGAACGCCTGCGACACGAACACGTACATGACCAGCACCATCACCAGTCCGGCCAGCAGGAACATCCCGCCGTAGAACATGGTCAGCCGGATCCGCAGGGTCGGCCGGAACGGCAGTATCGACAGGTGCGCCTCGTTCCCCGGCCAGGGCCGGGGCGCGTCGGGGTCGGGGGAGTTCTCGGCCATGGCGTCAGACCCGGTATCCCGAACCGGGGACGGTGACGATCACCGGCGGCTCGCCGAGCTTGCGGCGCAGCGTCATCACGGTGACCCGGACCACGTTGGTGAACGGGTCGGTGTGCTCGTCCCAGGCCTTCTCCAGCAGTTGCTCGGCGGAGACCACGGCGCCGCCGGCCCGCATCAGCACCTCCAGCACCGCGAACTCCTTGGGCGCCAGCGCGACCGGACGGCCGTCCCGGAGCACCTCCCGGCGGCCCGGGTCCAGGGTGATCCCGGCGCGCTCCAGCACCGGCGGCAGCGGGGTGGTCGCCCGGCGGCCGAGGGCGCGGACCCGGGCCACGAGTTCGCTGAAGGCGAACGGCTTGGGCAGGTAGTCGTCGGCGCCCAGCTCCAGGCCCTCGACCCGGTCGCTGATGTCGCTGGCGGCGGTGAGCATCAGCACCCGGGTCGCCAGCCCCTCGTCGATGATGCCGCGCAGCACGTCGTCGCCGTGGACCAGCGGCAGGTCGCGGTCCAGCACGACCACGTCGTACTCGTTCACCCCGATCCGGTCCAGGGCGGCCTGGCCGTCGTAGACCACGTCCACGGCCATGGCCTCCCGACGGAGGCCGGTGGCGACGGCGTCGGCGAGCAGTTGCTCGTCCTCGACCACAAGAACCCGCAACGGAGTGGTCCCTTCACAGAGGTCCCCCCGGACCGGGGGGCCTGGGAGGGGCGCGGCGCCCAGGTCCTGGGCACTCTTGGTGCCTGCCCATCCTGCCTCCTCTGCGGATAAAGCAGTGGTAAGCAAGCCGGTGCGGGCAGTGACCCAAGGCGCAGTGGCCCACAACGCAGTGGCCGAAAACTGCGCCAAGGGGCGCGGCCGACGTCTGAACGGAAGCCGGAATTCCCAGGGTTTCCGAGGTTTCCCCCCGTACGGGCGGGGGGAGGACGGTCTGTACACCCGCGATCACGCATGCTCCGCCGCGTGGGTTCGCACCCGCCCGCCGTGCGACCGATCCGCACTGGGCTCCGCCCGGGGTCGCCCGACACACAGCAAGGGGGTCTTGCTATGGACGCCTTCACCGCCGGCATTCTGCAGCGCATAAGGAAAGCCGAACTGGATCTGCGCACTGCCCGGGAGTCGGGGGACGACTTCCTGGCCGAGGCAGAGCAGTCCGAGCTCGACGACCTGCACCGCCTTGCCGCCGAACACGGCATCCCGGTCGATGCACTGATGCCGCGCAGCGCGGCCTGACCGGAGCCGACGACCTGCTCCGGGGGTGTGGCGCACTGCCCTCAGTCGTGCCACGCCCCCAGTTCCTCCAGCGCCTGCTGCAGGGGTTCGAACAGCCCGGCCGCCGCCGCCACGGTCAGCTCCCCGGAGGGGGCCTCGCCGGGCCTGCCACCGACCAGGGCGCCCGCCTCGCTCGCGATCAGCACGCCCGCGGCGTGGTCCCACGGGTTCAGCCCGCGCTCGTAGTAACCGTCCAGCCGTCCGGCGGCCACGTCGCAGAGGTCGATCGCGGCCGAGCCGCCGCGCCGGATGTCCCGCAGCCGCGGGATCAGCTCCCGTGCCACCTCCGCCTGCTGGACCCGGCGTTCGCGCAGGTAGCCGAAGCCGGTGCCGACCAGTGCCCGCTCCATCGGCGGCGCCGGACGGCAGGCCAGCCGCCGGTCGCGGCGTCCGTCGTCCAGGAACGCCCCGCCGCCCCGCACCGCGCGCACCGTCTCGCCGCGCGAGGGCACCGCGACCACACCGACCACGGTCGCACCGTCCAGCTCGGCCGCGATGCTCACCGACCACGCGGGCAGCCCGTAGAGGTAGTTGACGGTGCCGTCGAGCGGATCGATCACCCAGCGGACGCCGGAGCTGCCCACCACGGACGCGCCCTCCTCGCCGAGCATCCCGTCCGCCGGCCGGCGGTCGGCGATCAGCCCGGTGATCAGCTTCTCGGCCGCGAGGTCCATCTCGGTGACCACGTCCACCGAGCTGGACTTGGTCGCGGCGACGCCCAGGTCCTCCGGTCGGCCGTCGCGCAGCAGCGCCCCGGCCAGGCCCGCGGCCTCGACCGCAATATCGAGCAATTCCTGCTGGAGCGTGGTCATCTGACGGCCTCTCAGGCTTGCTGACGAAGGAGTCGGAGGGTGAAGGGGATCGGAGGGTGGATCAGTCGGTCCAGTCCGCGCCGGCCGCGGCCGGGGCGGGGTTGCGTGCCGCCGGGCAGCAGCCGACCGGGCACAGGTCGTGGCTGGCTCCGAGCCTACCCAGCGCGCAGCGCTCCGGCCGCTCGCCACGGTTCGAGGCGGCGCGCTCCAGCACCAGCTCGCGGACGGCGGCGGCGAAGCGCGGGTCGGCACCGACGGTCCGGGCCCGGGAGACCGGCAGCCCCAGCTTCTCGGCCTCCTCCCGAGCCTGGGTGTCGAGGTCGAACTTGACCTCCATGTGGTCCGAGACGAAGCCGATCGGCACCATCACCACGGCCTCGGCGCCCTCGGCGTGGACCGCCGCCAGGTGCTCGCAGATGTCCGGTTCCAGCCACGGGATGTGCGGGGCCCCGCTGCGGCTCTGGTAGACCAGCTCCCAGGGCCGGTCGGCCACGCCGGTGGCCTCGGCCACGGCCACGGCCACCAGCCGGGCCACCTCCAGGTGCTGGGCGACGTAGGCACCGCCGGGCTCGCCGCGGGCCGGGTCGCCGGGGGCGCCCGAGCTGTCCGCCAGCGCGGTGGGGATCGAGTGGGTGGTGAACGCCAGCCGCGCGCCGGCGCGCACGCCCTCGGGCAGCTCCGCCAGCGCGGCCAGGGTGTTCTCGGTCATCGGCCCGACGAAGCCGGGGTGGTTGTAGAAGCGGCGCAGCAGGTCCACCCGCAGCGCCTCCGCGCCGGGCGCACCCTCGGCCCGGAGCTCGGCCAGCGCCGCCGCCAGGTTCTCCCGGTACTGCCGGCAGCCCGAGTAGTTGGCGTAGGCGCTGGTGGCCAGCACCAGCAGCCGCCGGTGGCCCGCGGCCGCGATCTCGCGCAGGGCGTCCACCAGGTAGGGGGCCCAGTTCCGGTTGCCCCAGTAGACCGGCAGGTCGAGGCCGTGCCCGGCGAAGTCCGTCCGCAGCGCGTCCAGCAGCTCGCGGTTCTGCTCGTTGATCGGGCTGACCCCGCCGAAGAGGAAGTAGTGCTGGCCGACCTCGGCCAGCCGCTCCCTGGGGATGCCGCGACCCCGGGTGACGTTCTCCAGGAACGGCACCACGTCCTCGGGGCCCTCCGGACCGCCGAAGGAGAGCAGCAGCAGGGCGTCGTAGGGGGCGGCGTTCGGCGCAGGCGCGTGTGACATGGGACCGATCCTGCCACCGGGCCATCTCGCCGAGAAATGCGTTGCCGGCGCACGTAAGCTGTGTAACTTCACGACATCCCTTACGGAGCTCCTGTGCTGTCCACCTACCGCCGGATATTCGACGCGCCCGGAAGCCTCGGCTTCTCCGCCGCCGGATTCATATCGCGCATGCCCCTGTCGATGACCGGCATCGGGATCGTCACCATGCTCTCGACGCTGCGCGGCGACTACGGACTGGCCGGAGCGGTATCGGCGACGCTGGCGCTCTCCTCGGCGGTGCTGGGGCCGCAGGTCTCCCGGCTGGTGGACCGGTTCGGGCAGAGCCGGGTGATCCTCCGGGCCACCGGCGTGACGGTACTGGCGATGGGCGTGCTGCTGCTCTGCGCCCGCTGGAACGCACCCGCCTGGACGCTGTTCGCATCCGCCTCGGTGGCCGGCTGCATGCCGAGCATGGGCTCGCTGGTGCGGGCCCGCTGGGCGCTGATCTACCGGGGCTCCGCACAGCTGCACACGGCCTACTCCTTCGAGTCGGTGGTGGACGAGATCGTCTTCATCATCGGCCCGATCCTCTCGGTGGGGCTGTGCACGGCCGCTTTCCCCGAGGCCGGGCCGCTGGTGGCGATGGTCTGCCTGGCGACCGGGGTGGCGCTGTTCGCCGTCCAGCGGGGCACCGAGCCGCCGCTGCACCCGACGGCCCAGCAGGGGCGCGGGAACTCCGCGATCCGCACCCCCGGGCTGTGGGTGCTGGTGCTGACCTTCGTCGGCGTCGGCGCGGTCTTCGGCTCGGTGGACGTGGTGACCGTGGCCTTCGCCGACCACCTGCACCACAAGGCGCTGTCCAGCGTGGTGCTGGCGGTCTACGCGCTGGGCTCCTGCATCGCCGGGATCGTCTTCGGGACACTGGAACTGCACGGACCCTTGTCCAGGCGGTTCCTGGTGGGGATCATCTGCATGACGGTGAGTATGCTGCCCCTCCTATTCGTGAAGAACCTCGTGGCCCTGGCGGTGGCCCTGTTCGTCGCCGGGTTGTCCATCTCCCCGACCATGGTCACCACCATGGGGCTGGTGGAACGGATCGTCCCCGCCTCCAAGCTCACCGAGGGGATGACCTGGACCACCACCGGGCTCGCCGTCGGCGTGGCCCTGGGCTCCTCGGCGGCCGGCTGGATGGTGGACGCCGCAGGGGCGTCGGCAGGCTACCGGGTGACCGTGGCCGCCGCCGCCCTCGCCGCGGTCACGGCGTTCCTCGGGGCACGCCGACTGCGGTCGGCGCCGGAACAGCAGGAGCGTGCGCATGTCGACGAGCAGCAGCGGCAGCACCAGCCCGGGTAGCGGGACCGCCTGGAGCAACTGGGCCGGCAACCAGAGCGCCCGGCCGCGCCGCAGTGTCTCCCCCGGCTCGGTCGAGGAGCTGGCCGCGGCCGTGCGCTCGGCCGCCGAGGACGGGCTGCCGGTCAAGGCCGTCGGCTCCGGGCACTCCTTCACCTCGATAGCCGTCACCGACGGCGTGCTGGTCCGGCCGGACCGGCTCACCGCGGTCCGGGAGGTCGACCACCGGGGCGGCACGGTCACCGTCGAGTCGGGGCTGCCGCTGGAGCGGCTGAACCTGCTGCTGGAGTACGCCGGGCTGGCGCTGACCAACATGGGCGACATCATGGTGCAGACCGTGGCCGGCGCGACCGGCACCGGCACCCACGGAACCGGGCGCGACTCGGCCTCGATCTCGGCCCAGATCCGGGGCCTGGAACTGGTGCTCGCCGACGGCACGGTGGCCAACTGCTCGCCGACCGAGAACCCGGAGCTGTTCGCCGGCGCCCGGCTCGGCCTCGGCGCGCTCGGCGTGGTCAGCGCGATCACCTTCGGCGTCGAACCGGCCTTCCTGCTGACCGCGCGGGAGTCCCCGATGGTCTTCGACGAGGTGCTCGACCGCTTCGAGGAACTGACGACCGAGAACGAGCACTTCGAGTTCTACTGGTTCCCGCACACCGAGGGCTGCAGCACCAAGGCCAACAACCGCAGCACCGGCCCGGCCGCGCCACTGCCCGCCTTCAAGCACTGGCTGGACGACGACTTCCTCTCCAACACCGTCTGGGAGGGCGCCTGCCGGATCGGCCGACGGTTCCCGAAGGCCGTCCCCGGCATCGCGAAGATCGCCAGCAAGGCCTGGTCCGAGCGCAGTTACACCGACACCTCGTACAAGGTATTCACCAGCCCGCGCCGGGTGCGCTTCGTCGAGATGGAGTACGCGGTCCCGCGCGAGGCCGCCACCACGGTGCTCCGGGAGCTGAAGTCCCTGGTGGAGCGCAGCGACTGGCAGATCAGCTTCCCGGTGGAGGTCCGGGTCGCCCCGGCCGACGACGTCTGGCTGTCGACCGCCAACGGCCGCGACACCGCCTACATCGCCGTGCACCTCTACCACGGCACCCGCGAGCAGGGCTACTTCACCGAGGTCGAGAAGATCATGACGGCGCACCAGGGCCGTCCGCACTGGGGCAAGCTGCACACCCGGGACGCGGCCTACCTGGCCGAGCACTACCCGCACTTCGCCGACTTCACCGCGCTGCGGGACAAGGTCGACCCGGAGCGCCGCTTCGGCAACGACTACCTGCGCCGGGTTCTCGGCAGCTGAACCTCGGCGGCTGAACCTCAGCCGGTGGCCGCGGCCGACGGGTTCGCGCCGGTCCCGGCCGCGTCGCCGGCGCCGCCCGCCGGGCTGCCGCCGGGCGTCGGGCCGCCGGAGGGGGTCGCCGAGGCGGTCTCCCCGGGCTGCGGGGTTCCGCCGGGACTGCTGCTGGGCGTCGGGCTCGGGCTCCCGCTCGGCCCGGTGCTCGACCCACTGCTCGGCCCGGTCGAGGGCGCGCCGCCGCCGGCCGGGCCGGAGGGCGTGCTGGACGGCACCCAGGCCGGGTCGGTCCGGCCGTAGCCGCCGGAGCCGTGGTCGTGCTGGACCGAGCCGCCGAAGGAGGTGCCGCTGCCGGGCTCGTTCCTCAGCACCGCCGTCATCGGCTTGCCGACCACCAGCTCGACCACCGTCACCGTGCCCATGGCCAGTCCGAACACCAGCACGGCCATCAGTGCGTAGGTCTTCCAGCCCTTCGGCCGCCAGGTGGTCCGGCCGCGGTAGACCGCGACCGAGTCGACCGGGACCGGCGGGGCCAGCGCCGCCAGCATCCGGGTCCGCTCGCCGCCCGGGTCGAAGGGGTCGAACTCGGCCTCGGGCTGCTCGGGTAGAGGGTTCGGCCCGGTCGGGGCCGGCCGCGCCGGCGCGGAGGTCGCCAGATCGCGCAACTGCTCCCCGGTGCGCCGGAAGAGGTGCTGGAAGAGGGCGCTGCCGACGGTCGCGCCGGTGCTCACCACGGCGGCGCCGATGATCGTCCCGTAGACCCCGAGCTCGGACGCCAGCACCGCGCCGACCACGGCCGCCAGCGCGCTCGCTGCCACCTGGGTGACGCTCAGATCGAGGGCCCTGCGCCGGGTCGGACGCGCCGCTTCTTCCGTTTTCTCCACCAATGCCCCTCCATATACGACTTTTCCCATCCTGCAGGAAGAGGGACCGATCGAAGAAATGTCCGGTTCGGTGGGGGCGGAAAATGTGAAGATGATCACTGTCCGCCGTTCGGTCGACCGCCGTCGGAGTGGCGACCCTTGAGAATCCGGCGATTCAGGAGAGACTGGAGTCGCGAGCCGCCACACCTGGATGCCACGAATGGAGTACCGTTCGTGGAGCCTGACTGCGGGCCGCTTCGGCGTGCACTCACTTGCGACCGGGGTAGGACGTGCATCACCGAGAGCCGGTGGCGCAAAGAGGTAACCGTGCCATAACGGTGGGTCGCGGATAAGAGCCGACACACCGGGTAACTCTGCAATGTTGTGGCCCGCCGCCCATCGGCAGGCCACACTCGTTAGCGGGAGCAGCGACGCAGGTGACGTCGGCAGGCACCACCCGGGAGGTAACCATGCCCGAACTGCGTGTCGTAGCTGTCAGCAATGACGGCTCACGACTGGTGCTCAAGGCCGCCGACTCGACGGAATACTTCCTTCCGATTGATGAGCGGTTGCGCGCCGCTGTGCGCGGCGACCGGCCCAGGCTGGGCCAGATCGACGTCGAGAGCCATCTGCGTCCCCGCGACATCCAGGCCCGGATCAGGGCCGGCGCCAGCGCCGAGGAGGTCGCCCAGCTCGCCGGGATCTCGGTCGAGCGGGTGCGCCGGTTCGAGGGCCCGGTCCTGGCCGAGCGCGCCTTCATGGCCGAGCGCGCCCGCAAGACCGCCGTCCGCCGCCCGGGCGAGAGCACCGGGCCGCAGCTCGGCGACGCCGTCTCGGAGCGGCTGCTGCTGCGCGGCGCGGAGAAGGACAGCACGGTGTGGGACTCCTGGCGACGGGACGACAACACCTGGGAAATCGTGCTCCAGTTCCGCGCCGACGGCCTTCAGCCGCAGGCCCGTTGGACCTACGACCCGCCGCGTCGGCTGGTGCAGGCCGATCGACGACGAGGCGCGCGGCGCTGATCGGCGAGCCGCAGGAGCGCGGCGGCGAGGAGCCGACCTTCCCGTTCGTGCCGAGGATCGCCCGGCTGCCCGGAGCCGACCGGGGTATGGGCATGCGCCCGCTGGCCCCGGAGCGGCCCCCGGCCGGCCGGATGGGCCCGGCGGAGCGGATGGCCCCGCCGGAGCGCCACGCCCCGGAGCGGTTGGGGTCGGAGCGTTTGGGATC
>CAVUQN010000006.1:0-79925 GCA_963743515.1 uncultured Actinomycetota bacterium | reverse complement strand
GCAGCCTGATGTGCCTGGCGCTCAGCTCCCCGGCCGGAGACGCCCTGATCGAGGCCCCGACCGGGGCGTTCGCCTCCTGGCTGGAGCGCTCGCTGCAACTCGTCCCCGCCGGTCGGGAGCAGGAGTCACTGGACCTGGACCAGGCCCTGGCCGCGCTCCTGGCCGGACACTGAGCGGGCGCGGGCGGCGGCCGACCGCCTGCGTCGGCGCTGCCGGCGCAGCCGCTCGCCCGCGAGGGCGAGGAAGGCCAGCCCGAGCAGCGGATAGCTCGCGGCGAAGGGCTGCAGCAGACAGGGGATGTGCAGGTTGCTGTAGCCCTTGTGCGGGACCACCCACATGGAGAAGGAGCAGAAGGCGACCGCGGTCGCGACCACGGTGCCGAGCCAGCGCCGCCGGTCCGACCGGGCACGCTCGTGCGCGGCCTCGGCGATCAGCAGGACCGTCATCGGGACGCACCAGATCCAGTGGTGGGTCCAGCTGATCGGCGAGACCAGCAGCGCGGTGACGGTGCAGCAGAGCACCGACCAGGCCCGGCCCCGGGCGAAGCCGTGCCCCGCACGGTGGATGCCGACGGCGATGGCCGTCCCGGCCACCCCGACCAGCCCGCTGACCAGCAGCGCGGCCGTACCGCTGTGGGTCTCGTGCAGGGCTCGGTCGACCATGCCGCGGAGCGACTGGTTGTCGACGATGTACTCCTTGCCGACCCGGCCGGTGTCGTAGAGGTCCTTGGTCCAGAACTCCAGCGAGGCGTGCGGCAGTGTCAGCGCGCCGATCAGCATGGTTCCGGCGCAGGTCAGCGCGGCCGTCACGGCTGCCCTGATCCGGCCGCTGAGCAGCAGGTAGACGACGACCAGCCCAGGGGTGATCTTTATCGCCGCGGCCAGGCCGACCGCCACGCCCTTGCCGCGCCAGGTGTCGGCGCGAGTGAGGTCGTAGAGCACCAGCACGCCGATGAGCAGGTTGATCTGTCCGTAGCGGAGCGTGGTGAACACCGGTTCGAGCCATACCCCGAAGCCGATCACCAGCAGCACCAGCGGCGGCCGCAGAGCCCGCCGCGGCCAGTCGGCCAGCAGCGCGGACAGGTAGCCGAAACCGCCGAGCAGCGCCAGGTTGCCGAGGGTCACCAGCGGCCGCAGCAGCGGGACCGGGATCCAGCAGATCGGCGCGAACAGTATGGCCGCGAAGGGCGGATAGGTCGCCGGCAGCTCCCAGGCGGTGACCCGCAGGGTGTAGAGGTCGTGCCCGTGGACGACCGCGCCGCCCTCGGCCCGGTAGACCACTATGTCGATCATCGAGACATGGTCGAGGTGGCGCACGACGGCGTAGGTCAGCAGCGAGCCGAGGCTGAGCCAGAAGGCGGCGAGGGTGGGCCGGCGCGGGGCCTCGCGCAGGCTGCGCAGCGCCGCGCGCAGCAGCGCCGGCACCGCCGGCGGTGCGGTGGCGCCGACCTTTCCTGCGGACGCCCGAGTGCCAGCGGGCGCCGTGGCCGCCCTGCCCTCCTCAGCGTCCCGGCCGAGACTCGTCACGCATCCCTCCTCAACCGGATACCCAGCGTGACCCTAGCGGATCGATGCCCTCCTCCTGACGACTCCCTCGGCCGACCACGTTCCGCCGACGCAACGCCGAGAGCCCGCCGATCATGGCGATCGGCGGGCTCCGGCCCGGGGCTGCGGGCCGCTCGGCACGGCACCGGGTGGGGCCGGTGCCGTGCCGTGGAGCCGGTCGGCGGCTCCCGAACGGGTGGTGCCTGAGCGGGCGGTGCACGAGCGGTGGTGCGCGGGCGGTGGTGCGCGGCCCGTCGACCCGGGGACCGGACCGTGGGGGATGGGCGGGTCCGCGTGACACCCCGTCCTGGCGGAGCGCCACGCGGAACAGGCCCGATCCGGCCGAGGCCGACGCTAGCGGCCGGCCGCGTCCACCGGGTGCCAGCTGAGAGTGGGGTGGGGTTGGCTTAGGGAGCTGTTAAGGAAACGGCCACCCGGATGCGGTGGCGCACTGCGGTCCACGGCCTGCGGCGTCACCGGACTCCACGGCCTGTGGCATCGCCGGTCAGCGCACCAGCCGCACCCGGGGGCGGCCCCGCCGGGACCGGCCGCGACCCGGTCCGCCCGGCTCGCTCCCCTCCCCCGCCGGGGGCACCGTCCGCAGGGTCACCCGGATCTCCGAGCCGCCCAGCGGCGACGCCCCGACCGACACCGAGCCGCCGGTGGACTCGGCGACCCGGCGAACGATGTCCAGGCCCAGGCCGGTCGAGCCCTCGCCGCCGTGGCCGTGGCCCCGGCGCAGCGCCTCGTCGGCGTCGGCGATCCCGGGCCCGGCGTCGGAGACGGTGATCACCACCGCCTCCGCGCCGGGCCGGATGTCCGCGGCGAAGCCGGTGCCCTCCGGGGTGTGCCGGAAGACATTGCCGAGCAGTGCGTCCAGGACCACGGCCAGGTCGGCCGCCGAGACCGGGACCGGCGCCGGCCGGTCGGCACCGCTGAGCTCCCAGCTCCGGCCCTCGTCCTCGGCCAGCGCGGACCAGAAGGCGACCCGCTCGCAGATGACGGTGGCGGCGTCGCAGCCCAGCGGCTCCGGCGGGGCGTCCAACTGCCCGCCGCGCCCGCGTGCGGTGCGGATGATCTGGTCGACCTCGCGTTCCAATTGGGAGACCGCGTGCCGGGTCTGCTCGGCGGCGTCGCCCTCGCCGAGCGCGGCGGCGTTCAGCCTGAGCACGGTGAGCGGGGTGCGCAGCCGGTGCGACAGGTCGGCCGCGAGCTCGCGTTCGGCGGCGACGAGTTGGACCACCCGGTCGGCCATGGAGTTGAACGCGGCGGCGGCCTCGCGCAGCTCCGGCGGCGAGTCGTCGGCCTGCGGGACGCGGACGGCGAGGTCCCCGGTGCCGAGCGCGCGGGCGGCGGCGGCCAGTCGGCGGGCGGAGCCGACGATCCTGGTCCCGAGCCGGTCCGCGACCAGGCCGGAGATCAGCACCAGCACCACGGCCACCCCGGTGAGCAGCAGCCAGGCACTCACCACCCCGGCCCCGAGCTGGGCGTCGGGGATGAACACCTCGACCACTGCCACCCCGCCGCCGGAGACCGCGACCGGCTGCAGGTAGGCGTAGCCGCCGGGGACCGGGGTGGTGACGCTGAGGCCGTCGGTGGCGTCCGCGCGGATCTCGGCGGCGGTGGTCCGGGCATGACCGATCGTCACCGTTCCGGCCGGGGTCGGCACATGGACGGCGATCAGCCCGGCCGCACCGGCCTGGGTGCTGGCGACGGCCCGCTCCAGCGCGTTCCGGTCGGTGGTGATCGCCAGCGCCGGGCCGAGGGTGGCCGCCTGCCGCTCGGCGCCGGAGAAGGCGTTCTCGCGGGCGGACTCACGGACCATCAGGCCCAGCGGCACCAGGAAGGCCAGCGCGACCATGGTGGTGACCGCGAAACAGACCTTGACCAGGGCCCATCTCACGGCGTCGGCCGCCCGGGCGGTGTCGCGGCGGGGGTCTCCCGGACGGGGGGCTCCTGGGCAGGGGCCGCCGCGGAGCTGTCGGTCGGCACGTCGAGCCGCACCCCGACGCCGCGCACGGTGTGCAGGTAGCGCGGTCTGGACGCGGTCTCGCCCAGCTTCCGGCGCAGCCAGGAGAGGTGGACGTCGATGGTCTGGTCGGTGCCGTAGGGCTGGCGCCACACCTCGGCCAGCAGCTCCCGGCGGGCGACGACCACGCCGGGCCGGGCGGCGAGGAAGGCCAGCAGGTCGAACTCGCGGCGGGTGAGGTCGAGGTCGGCGCCGTCGAGGGTGACCTCGCGCCGCTGCAGGTCGATGTGCAGACCGCCGACCTGGAGCTGCTGCCCGGCGCCGGGCGCGGCCCCGGACCGGCGCAGCACCGCCGCCATCCGGGCGCTGAGGTGCTCCCCGGAGAAGGGCTTGACCAGGTAGTCGTCGGCCCCGGCGTTGAGCAGCCGGATGATCTCCGCCTCGTCGTCCCGGGCGGTGGAGATGATCACCGGAACGTCGGTGAGCCCGCGGATCATCTTCAGCGCCTCACCGCCGTCGAGATCGGGCAGGCCGAGGTCGAGGATGACCACGTCGCAACCGATCTGGGCGACCTCGCGCAGCGCTTCGAGCGCGGTGCCGACGCTGCGCACCGCGTGCCCGACCCCTGAGAGGTGACGTATCAGGGCGGATCGCACGAAAGGGTCGTCCTCGACCACCAGGACCGTTGCCATGCTGTGTGACGGTACGCCATCGGGGTGGCGATGGAACACCCGTCCGAGTCCATACTGGGCCGATGCGCATGGGACTGGTGAGAGCGGGGGCCTGGACAGTGGCCACGGCCGCCGCGGTGTCCGTGTCCTGGCTCGGCGTGCACCGGGTCCTCGCCGACTCCTCCTACCAGCAGCCGCACATGCTGGCCGGGGTCACCGCGTCGGCCGGCGCGACGCCCACGCCGCTGCCCACCCCGCCGCCGCTGCCGACCTCGATCGGCTCGCCGACCTCCCGGCCCGCGCCGCCGACCACCACGACCACCACCAGCTCCGGGCCGGGCGGCAGCGACGGCGACCAGATCGAGAGCTTCACCCGGCCGGGCGGACGGATCGTCATCTCCATGGGAGCGACCTCGGCAAGCCTGGTCTCGGCCGTCGCGGACCAGGGCTGGTCGGTGCACACCTGGGTGGAGCCGACCTGGATCCGGGTCGACTTCGACCAGGGGAACCAGGGCTCGGTCTTCTACGTCACCTGGAACGGCCACCCGCCGATGGTGCAGGACTGAGGCGGGCCTCCGGTCACAGCACCTTGCCCGGGTTGAGCAGCCCCAGCGGGTCGAAGGCCGCCTTCACCCGGCGCTGCAGTTCGAGCCCGAGCGGACCGAGTTCCTGTGCCAGCCAGTCCTTCTTCAGCAGCCCGACCCCGTGCTCGCCGGTGATGGTGCCGCCGAGCCGCAGGCCCAGCGCCATGATCGCGTCGAAGGAGGCCCGGGCCCGCTCGGTCTCCTCCGGGTCGTCCGCGTCGAAGACCACGACCGGGTGGGTGTTGCCGTCGCCGGCGTGCGAGCAGGTGCCGATGGTCAGCCGGTACTCCTCGGCGATCTCGGAGACCCCGGTGAGCATCGCCGCGAGCGCGCTGCGCGGCACGGCGACGTCGTCGACCATGGTCGTGCCCAGCCGGTCCATCGCGGTCAGCACCAGCCGCCGGGCCTGCAGCAGCAGGTCCGACTCGGCGCTGTCACTGGCCGGGACGACCTCGGTCGCACCGGCGGCGGTGCACAGCTCGCCGACGGCGGCGAGGTCGGTGGCGGGGTCTATGGTGTCGAAGGCGACCAGCAGCAGCGCCGCCGTCGAGTCGGGCAGACCCATCTGCGCCAGCGAGTTGACGGCCCGTACGGTCGTCGTGTCCATCAGCTCCATCAGCGAGGGGGTGTGCCCGGCCTCCATGATCGAGCAGACCGCCGCGCAGGCGGAGTCGGTGCTGGGGAACTCCGCCGCCAGCGCGAGCTGCGGCGGCGGCGTCGGCCGCAGCGCCAGCACCGCCCGGACGACCACGCCGAGGCTGCCCTCGGAACCGACGAGCAACCGGGTGAGGTCGTAGCCGGCCACACCCTTGGCGGTGCGCCGCCCGGTCCGCAGCAGCTGCCCGTCGGCCAGCACCACGTCAAGGCCGAGCACGTACTCGGCGGTCACCCCGTACTTGACGCAGCACAGCCCGCCGGAGCCGGTGCCGATGTTGCCGCCGATGGTGCAGGACTCGTAGCTGGACGGGTCCGGCAGGTAGCTGAGCCGGTACTTGGCGGCGGCCCGGGAGAGCTCGGCGTTGATCACGCCGGGCTCCACCACCGCGAAGCGGTTGACCGGGTCGAGCTCCAGGATCCGGTTCATCCGGACCAGGGACAGCAGGATGCAGCCGTCCACGGCGTTGGCAGCGCCCGAGAGACCGGTCCGCGCCCCCTGCGGCACCACCGGCACCCGCAATGCGGTCGCCGTGCGCATCACATGCTGGACCTGCTCCACCGTGTCCGGGAAGACCAGCACGGCCGGCCGCCCGGCCGCGCAGAACCCGGCCATGTCGTGGCGGTAGGCCTCGGTCACGTCCGGGTCGACCACCACCGACTCCGCCGGCAGCCCGGCGCGTAGCAGCTCCAGCAGTTCGCTCATGGCTTCCTTCGGTGGGTGCGGGCCGGCGGCGGGGAGGGACAAGGCCAAGACTGGCTCCGTTCGGTGGAGCAGAGCAAGCCCTGACGGCAGATCAGCAGCGAAACGGTCGGGTGGACGAGGGCGGCCGACGTCGGCTCAGGGTTGCTCGGGCTTGCCCCTGCCGTAGAGCCAGGTGGAGAACAGGCCGTCCAGGTCCTGGCCGCAGAGGGAGGAGGCGAAGGCGGTGAAGTCGGCGGTGGTGGCGTGGCCGTAGCGGTGGTCGGTGGCCCAGGTGCGCAGCAGGGTGCTGAAGACCTGGTCGCCGACGGCCTGGCGGAGCTTCTCCAGCACCATCGCGCCCCGGTTGTAGCTGGGCGTGCCGAACAGCTTGCCCATGTCGCCGGGGGCGCCCGCCGGGGCGGCCCAGAGCTTGTCACTCGGCGGCAGGGCGTAGAGCCGGTTGAACCGCTGCGCTGTGCTGAGGCCGCCGTGGTCGGCGTCCCAGAGCCACTCGGTGTAGGTGGCGAAGCCCTCGTTCAGCCAGATGTCCTGCCAGCGGCTGAGGGTGACCGAGTCGCCGAACCACTGGTGCGCGGTCTCGTGGACCAGCGTGTCCAGGTCCGGGGCCTCGTCGTAGACCGGGCGGCTCTGGGTCTCCAGCGCGTAGCCGATGCTCACGTCGCTGACGACGATCGCCCCGGCGGCGTCGAAGGGGTAGGGGCCGAACCGGGCCGACTCCCACGCCAGCACCTCGGGCAGCCGGGCCAGGACCGGTGCGGCGTCCTCGGCCTCGGGCGCCTCGACCGCGTTGTAGACCGGCAGTCCGGTGGGCGTGCGGTACTGGCTCACCTGGAACCGGCCGATGGTGGCCGTGGCCAGGTAGGCGGCCATCGGCTGGGCCTCGCGCCAGTGGAAGGTGGTCCGGCCGCGGGCGCTGCTCCGGGAGAGCAGTCGGCCG
Source organism: uncultured Actinomycetota bacterium (assembly GCA_963743515.1). GTDB lineage: Bacteria > Actinomycetota > Actinomycetes > Streptomycetales > Streptomycetaceae > Streptacidiphilus. The sequence continues at coordinate 72,860 of CAVUQN010000006.1, read as the reverse complement.
TTGCCGACCGCGGTCCAGCCGTCGGGCACGGAGACGGTGGTGTCGTAGGCCGACTTGTCGACGGGGTGGCCGTTGCAGGGGAACCAGGTCATCGCCCCCTGCGGTTCGCCGGCGACGAAGACCGTGCCGTCGCGCCGGGCGATCCAGCCGTCCGCCGAGCCGTCGGCGTCCCGGAGCGCCTTGGGCACGCCGCCGTAGACGACGGAGGTCACGAAGCCGCTGCCCTCGGCGAGTGAATGCGCCGGGGTGATCCGGAGCTTGACGCCCTGCCGCTGGAAGGCCGCCGGACGGCCGTCGACCCGGACGCTGCTGACGGTCAGTCCGGACAGGTCCAGGTCGAAGGCGCTGAGGTCCTGGGTGGCAGTGGCGCCGATCTCGGCGGTGCCGTCGAGCCGCCCGCCGCGCGGCTGGTAGGCGAGCGTCAGCCCGTAGTGGACCACGTGGTAGCCGCCGTCGCCGGCGGCGGGCAGGTACGGGTCGCCGGCGCTGGGCGCCCCGGGCGCAGCGCCGCCCTCCAGGGAGGCACCCAGCAGGAGGGCGGCGAGTACAGGTGCGGAGACGAGGGCCGAGAGAAGGCGACGGTTCATCACCTTTCGTACCCTAGGCGCAGATCAGCGGCGCGGCCGGGTAGCCGCGCGGCCGACCGCGGGCTACAGGTTGCCCCGGCGCTCCTGCTCGCGCTCGATCGCCTCGAACAGCGCCTTGAAGTTGCCCTTGCCGAAACCCATCGAGCCGTGACGCTCGATCAGCTCGAAGAAGACCGTCGGGCGGTCCTGCACCGGCTTGGTGAAGATCTGCAGCAGGTAGCCGTCCTCGTCCCGGTCGGCGAGGATCTTCAGCTCGCGCAGCTGCTCCAGCGGGACCCGGGTCTCGCCGACCCACTCGCCCAGCGTGTCGTAGTAGCTCTCCGGCGTGTCCAGGAACTCCACCCCGGCCGCGCGCATCGCCCGCACCGTGGCCACGATGTCATTGGTCGCCAGCGCCAGGTGCTGGACGCCGGGGCCGCCGTAGAACTCCAGGTACTCGTCGATCTGGGACTTCTTCTTCGCCACGGCCGGCTCGTTCAGCGGGAACTTCACCTTGCGGCTGCCGTCCGCGACGACCTTGGACATCAGCGCCGAGTACTCGGTGGCGATGTCGTCGCCGACGAACTCCTTCATATTGGTGAAGCCCATGACCCGGTTGTAGAAGGCCACCCACTCGTTCATCTTGCCGAGCTCGACATTGCCCACGCAGTGGTCGACCGCCTGGAAGAAGCGCCGGGCCGGCGGCTCCACGATCGGCTCCCGGGCGATGTAGCCGGGCAGGTAGGGGCCGTCGTAGCCGCTGCGGTCGACCAGGGTGTGCCGGGTCTGGCCGTAGGTGGCGATGGCGGCCAGCACCACCGTGCCGTGCTCGTCCTTGAGCTCGTAGGGCTCGGCCAGCGGCTCCGCGCCGTGCTCGACAGCGTAGGCGAAGGCCGCGTGGACGTCGGGGACCTCGATCGCGAGGTCGGTCACCCCGTCGCCGTGCTCGGCCACATGCCGCTCCAGGAACTCGCCGACCGGGCCGGCCGCCTTGACCACGGAGGTGAGGACAAAGCGCGCGCTACCCGATTCCAGCACGTAGGAGGCGGTCTCCCGCTCGCCGGTCTCCGGTCCGGAGTAGGCGACCAGGCGCATCCCGAACGCGGTGGAGTAGTAGTGCGCGGCCTGCTTGGCGTTGCCGACGGCGAAGACGATCGCATCCATCCCCTTCACGGGGAAGTCGTCGGTGGCAGTCTGCCCGGTCATGGCGTCCTCCGGTGGGTGAGGTGCTGATGGCGGTACCGTCGCGCCGATCCGGGTGCTGCGCAACTGGACGGCGAAACGCTGCACACGCTGTACTGGTGGACCAGCGAAATGCCGGGAACCCTGGACAGACTGCCCACCTGGAGGCCCCGTGCCCGGAATCGACACCCTCGACGCCGCGCTGCTCGCCCTGCTGGCCGAGGATCCGCGACCGGGGGTGCTGGAGTGCTCCCGCAGGCTCGGAGTGGCCCGTGGGACGGTCCAGGCGCGACTCGACCGGCTGCGGGCCAGAGGAGTGATCCGCGGCTTCGCACCGGAGCTCGACCCGGCGGCGCTCGGCTACCCGGTCACCGCCTTCGCCACCCTGGAGATCTCCCAGGGCCAGGGTGCGGGGGTGCGGGCGCATGTGGCCTCCGTGCCCGAGGTGCTGGAGCTGCACACCATCACCGGCCAGGGCGACATGCTCTGCCGGATCGTCGCCCGCTCCAACGCCGATCTCCAACGGGTGATCGACCTGGTTGTCGGCTTTGATGGCATTGTGCGTGCTTCGACCGCCATCGCCATGGAGAACCCGGTCCCGTACCGGGTACTCCCGCTGGTGGCCGAGGCCGCAGCCGGAAAGGCGGACCCGGCCGCGACCTGAGGGCCGCCGGCCGGGCAGGACCGGGCGGGACCGGGCGGGACCGAGCAGGAACCGGAGCAGCGTGGACTTCTGGGACTACGTCAGCAGCAGACGGGAGCAACTGCTCAACGACACCTACCAGCACGCCAGCGCCGTGTTCCAGTGCATGGTGGTCGCGGCGCTGCTGGGTGTCGGCATCGGGGCGCTGACCTACCGCAGCGACCGGGCCGGACGGGCGGCGACGCTGGTCACCGGGACGATCCTGACCATCCCCTCCTATGCGCTGCTCGGTCTGCTGATCCCGGTGGTCGGCCTGGGCGTACCGCCGACCGTCACCGCCCTGGTGCTCTACGCACTGCTGCCGATCGTCCGGAACTCCCTGGTCGGCCTGCGCGGCGTGGATCCGGCACTGGTCGACGCCGCGCGTGGGATCGGGATGACCGGCGCGGCCCGGCTGCTGCGGGTGGAGCTGCCGATCGCCTGGCCGGTCATCCTGGCCGGGATCCGGGTGTCCACCCAGATGAGCATGGGCATCCTGGCGATCGCCGCCTACGCCTCGGGCCCCGGCCTCGGCAACGAGATCTTCAGCGGGATCGCCGGCCTGGGCAGCGCCAACGCGCTGAACGAGGTGCTGGCCGGGACGCTCGGCATCGTCGTCCTGGCGCTGCTGTTCGACGCCGCCCTGGTGCTGCTCGGCCGGGTCACCGTATCCAGGGGGATCCGTGGCTGAGACCACCCGTACGACCGGGACCGTCGTCGTCGCTGAGAGCACCCGCGGCGTCACCGGGGCCACCATCGAGCTGGAGGGGCTGAGCAAGCACTACCCCGGCAGTCCGCAGCCGGCGGTGGACTCGGTGAGCATGGAGATCGGTGCCGGCGAGACGGTGATCCTGGTCGGGCCCTCGGGCTGCGGCAAGAGCACCACCCTGCGGATGATCAACCGGCTGATCGAGCCGAGCTCGGGCCGGATCCGGATCAACGGCGAGGACGTCACCGACATCGACCCGGTGAGGCTGCGCCGCCGGATCGGCTACGCGATCCAGTCCTCCGGGCTGTTCCCGCACCTCACCGTGGGTCAGAACATCGCCCAGGTACCGAAGATGATCGGCTGGGGCAAGCAGCGGATCAGGGACCGGGTGGAGGAGATGCTCGACCTGGTCGGGCTCGACCCCCGCGAGTTCCACGACCGCTATCCGCGGCGGCTCTCCGGCGGCCAGCAGCAGCGGGTCGGCGTCGCCCGCGCGCTCGCCGCCGACCCGCCGGTACTGCTGATGGACGAGCCCTTCGGCGCGGTCGACCCGATCACCCGGGACCACCTCCAGGACGAGCTGATCCGGCTCCAGCACGAGCTGCACAAGACCATCGTCTTCGTCACCCACGACTTCGACGAGGCGATCAAGCTCGGCGACCGGATCGCGGTGCTGCGCGAGCAGTCCCACATCGCCCAGTTCGACACCCCCGAGGCGATCCTGACCAACCCCGCCGACGACTTCGTCTCCGGCTTCGTCGGCGCCGGGGCGGCGCTGAAGCGGCTCAACCTCACCCGGGTCAGGGACGTCGGCATCGCCGAGTTCCCCACCGCCACCGTCGACGAGCCGCTGCAGACCATCCTGGCCGGGCTGCGCCACGGCGGCGCCGACGAACTGCTGCTGCTCGACCGGCGCGGACGCCCCTACAAGTGGCTGCGCCGCGGCGACCTGATGCGTGCCCGCTCCACCCTGGCCCGCGCCGGGACGCTGGTCACCCACACCGTCAGCCGCGACGCCACGCTGCGCGACGCACTGGAGGCGGTGCTCACCGACAGCGGCGGTCGGGTCGCCGTCACCGGACGCCGCGGCGAGTACGTCGGCGTCGTCGACATGGAGACGCTGATGGACTCGGTGCACGAGATGCTGGAGGCCGACCGGCTCACCGCGCTGGAGCACCAGGAGGAGCTGCTGGAGCACGAGCGGGCCGCGCGCCCCTGGGGAGGGGAGCCGGAGTGACCGCACCGACGCCCGACCGCCCGGCGGGGCCAGGACCGGAAGCGCCGGCCCCGGCGGGGGCCGAGCCGGAGCCGCCCGGCCCGGCCGCGCGGCCGTCCCGCCGCCGGATCACCCTCGGCAAGCTGCTGGTCACCCCGATCGTGCTGGCGGCCCTGCTGCTCACCCTCTATCTGTGGATCACCAACGTCCGGCTCGACCCGATCGAGCGGAACTCGCTCGAAGGCGGCCAGGTCCGGCTCTACCTCTGGCAGCAGATCGAGCTGACCGCCGTCTCCACCTTCTTCGTGCTGGTCATCGCGCTCCCCCTGGGCGTCCTGCTGTCCCGCCGCTTCGCCCGCCCGGCCGCGCCGTTCGCCGTCGCCCTGGCCAACCTGGGCCAGGCCACCCCGGCGATCGGGCTGCTGGCGCTGCTCACCTTCTGGCTCGGCATCGGCGCACGCACCGCGCTGGTCGGCATGGTCGCCTACGCCGTGCTGCCGGTGCTGAGCAACACCATGGCCGGGCTGCGGGCTATCGACCCGGCGATGCTGGAGGCCGCCAAGGGCATCGGGATGTCCCCGCTGGGGGTACTCGGCCGGGTCGAGCTGCCGCTCGCCGTCCCGCTGATCCTGGCCGGGGTGCGCACCGCACTGATCCTCAACGTCGGCACCGGCACCCTGGCCGCCTTCGCCGGCGGCGGCGGGCTCGGCAACCTGATCACCGCCGGGATCACCACCCAGCGGACCCGGGTGCTGATCGTCGGCGCGGTGCTGACCGTCTGCCTGGCGCTGCTGGTCGACTGGCTGGCCTCACTGGCCGAGATCGAGCTCAGCCCGCGCGGACTGGAGGTGCGCCAGTGACCCGCCGTCCCGCGCTGCCGGCGGCCGTCGCCGCCGTCGCCGTGCTGCTGTTCGGCAGCGCCGGCTGCGGGCTGCACAGCGGCAGCCGGATCCCGGACGACGTGCAGCCGGGCTCGCTCGGCGCCGGGCAGCCGCTCAAGGGCGCCGGCCTCACCGTCGCGTCCAAGAACTTCACCGAGAACGTGATCCTGGCCGAGATGATCGGCCTGGTCTGGACCGCTGCCGGGGCCGAGGTCACCGACAGGACCAATATCTCCGGCAGCATCGGCGCCCGGCAGGCCATCGTCAACGGCACCGCCGACGCCATGTACGAGTACACCGGCACCGCCTGGATCACCTATCTGGGCAACACCACACCCGTCGCCGACCCCCAGCAGCAGTGGCAGGCCGTCCATGACGCGGACCTGAGGAACGGCATCACCTGGCTGCCGCAGTCCCGGCTCAACGACACCTACGCGCTGGCCGGGAACGCCGCCAACGTCGCCAGGTACCACCTGCGGACACTCTCCGACGTGGCCGCGCTGTCCCGGACCAACCCGGGCGCGGTCACCCTGTGCGTGGACAACGAGTTCGGCGTCCGCGACGACGGGCTGACCGGGATGGAGAAGGCCTACGGGATGACCATCCCCGCGTCGAACATCCGCACCATGGACGCCGGGATCGTCTACACCACCGTCGCCTCCGGCAGCTCCTGCCTGCTCGGCGACGTCTACAGCACCGACGGGCGGATCCCGGCGCTCAAGCTCCAGGTGCTGGCGGACGACAAGCGCTTCTTCCCCGACTACGACGCCGCCCCGGAGCTGCACTCGGCGGCCCTGAAGAAGTACCCGGTGATCGCCGGGCTGCTGGACCCGCTCTCGGCGAAGCTCGACAACACCGTGGCGCAGCAGCTCAACAGCAAGGTGGACGTGCAGGGGCAGGACCCGCGCACGGTGGCCCGGCAGTGGCTGATCGACCAGGGCTTCATCCGGGCGAAGTGATCCTTCAGGAGCAGCTGGGCACGGCGCCGACGCCGGTCTGCAGCGCGCCCAGCGCGGAGATCGCGCCCTGCAGCGTCGACACCGGGATCAGCCGCAGCCCGTGCGGCAGCCCGGCCAGGGCGTCCGAGCACTCGTCCTCGGGGACCAGGAAGACGGTCGCCCCGTCGCGGGCCGCCGCCTTGGTCTTCAGCGCCACCCCGCCGACGGCGGAGACCGTGCCCGCGCCGTCGATCTCGCCGGTGCCGGCGATGACCGCGCCGTTGGTCAGGTCACCGGCCGCGCCGGGCCTGCCGGTGCCGTTGCCTTCCAGCTCGTCGATGATGCCGAGGGTGAACAGCAGGCCCGCGCTGGGGCCGCCGACGTCCGCCAGGCTGATGGAGACCTTGACCTTGGCCGGCGAGAGCTTCAGATAGCCGAGCGCGGCGTCGGTCGCGGCGTCCTGGGACTCGGTCATCTCCTCCTGGTCGGTCGCGTTGACCTGGGCCAGCGACTGTCCGGCGGGGTAGACCGCGTCGCGCGGGACGACCGCCTCGGAGGGGTTGGGCCAGGCCCGCAGCGCGGACTCGATCGAGATCGACTGCTGCGGCGGGGTCGCCGCGATCGTGACCATCCGCAGTTGGCCGACGGTCTGCCGGAGCGGGTGGCCGGTGATGCTGAGCACCTGGGCCGGCGTGCCGCCGACGCCGACCGCCTTGGCGTCCGGGAATACCCCGAGGGTGTTGGCGGTGATCCCCGGATACATGATCGTGAACGGCAGCGGGACCACCAGCGCGATCGCGACCAGGGCCGCGACCACGGCGCCGCACAGGCTCAGCACCACGGTTCGGCGGGACGGCGAAGACAGAGAGAACAGCACACCGAATCCAAACACACCGCCCGCCGTCCGTCCCCACCGGCTCGCGGATCAGCGCAGCGCCTCGGCGACCTCGGTCGCCGCCTCCACCACCCGGGGGCCGACCCGTTCCGGCACCATCCCGCCGAGCATCACCACGCCCACGCTGCCCTCGATGCCGGACAGCCCGAGCAGTGCCGAGGCCGCGCCGCTGGCGCCGGAGCGCTCCTCGGGCCCGGTGACCACGAAGGCCGGCTCCGGACGGCCGCCGTAGGGCAGCGTCCGCACGGCCATGATCGCCCGGCCGGCCGCGTTCTCGTCCAGCGGGTGCCGCAGGCCGGTGCGGTAGGCGACGTGGAAGTCGGTCCAGCTGGGCTCGACCACCGCCACCACCAGTGCGTCGTTGCCGTCCACCAGGGTGAGGTGGGCGGTCGCGCCCAGGTCCTCGGCCAGGCTGCGGAGCGCGGGCAGGGCCGCCTCGCGGAGCAGCGGGTGCACCCGGTGGGCGAGTCGCAGCACGCCCAGGCCGACCCGGACCCGGCCGCCGAGGTCGCGGCGGACCAGCCCGTGCTGCTCCAGGGTGGCCAGCAGCCGGTAGACCACGGTGCGGTTCACCGCGAGCCGGCCGGCCAGCTCGGTGACGGTCAGGCCGCGTTCGGAATCGGCAAGCAGTTTCAAGACTTTGACGCCACGGTCCAGAGTCTGGGATGTCTCGGCGGTCACAGTGCGTGTTCCCCTTCCGCCGGAAATCGGACTGTGGCGGGGACGCTAGTGAGCAGGCACCGCTCTGCGGAAGGGCTTGTCCAGAATTCGGTCAAGATTGTTGTCTACGACCGGGACAAGGCGGGACAACCGGACACGTTGCGCTATCGAACCGTTACCGTTCCGTCGTTTTCGAAAGCGCTCCGTGTCACCTTCCGCAGCACCGGGCACGCACCGGGCGCGTTCAGGAAACGCGCGTGGCCCACTCCTGGATCTTCTTGATCCGGGTCTGCAGCTGGCCCGCCGTCGCCTGGGCGGTCAGCGGACCGCCGCAGACCCGGCGCAGCTCGTTGTGGATGGTGCCGTGCGGCTGCCCGGTGCGGTGGTGCCAGGCGCCGACCAGACCGTTCAGCTCCTTGCGCAGCTCCTGCAGCTGCTGGTGGGTGACGACCGGACGCTTCTCGGCCGGCAGCTCGATCAGGTCGGCCTCCTCGGCCGGCCTGGCCTTGCTCCGCTGGATCTGCCGGGTCTGCCGCTTCTGCAGCAGTATCTGCACCTGGTCCGGCTCCAGCAGGCCCGGGATGCCGAGGTACTCCTCCTCCTCCTCGGAGCCGGCGTGCGCCTGCATGCCGAACTCCTTGCCGTCGTACAGCACCCGGTCGAAGACCGCGTCCGACTCCAGCGCCTCCCAGGGGAGGTCGTCCATCCCGCCGTCGGCCTCGTCCTTGGTCTTCTCGGCCTCGGCCAGCAGCGCGTCCTCCTCGTCGTAGAGGCCGTCCTCGGCCTTTTTCTTCTTGTCGAGGACGTGGTCGCGCTGGAGCTCCATCTCGTTGGCGAAGGTGAGCAGCGTCGGCACCGAGGGCAGGAAGACCGACGCGGTCTCGCCGCGCTTGCGGGCGCGGACGAAGCGGCCGACCGCCTGGGCGAAGAACAGCGGGGTGGAGATCGAGGTGGCGTAGACGCCGACGGCGAGCCGCGGCACGTCGACGCCCTCGGAGACCATCCGGACCGCGACCATCCAGCGCTGGGTGCCCTCGGAGAAGTCGGTGATCCGCTGCGAGGCCTCGGCCTCGTCGGAGAGGACCAGGGTGACGCCCTCGCCGGTGATCTCACGGATCATCTTGGCGTAGGCGCGGGCCACGTTCTGGTCGGTGGCGATCACCAGTCCGCCGGCGTCCGGGATGAGCTTGCGCACCTCGGTCAGCCGCTTGTCGGCGGCCCGCAGCACGTTCGGCATCCACTCGCCCTGCGGCGCCAGCGCGGTGCGCCAGGCCTGGGCGACGGCGTCCTTGGTCATCGGCTCGCCGAGCCGGGCCGCGACCTCGTCCCCGGCCTTGGTCCGCCAGCGCATGTTGCCGCTGTAGGAGAGGAAGATCACCGGCCGGACCACATGGTCGTCCAGGGCGTTGCCGTAGCCGTAGGTGTAGTCGGCGACGCTCTTCCTGATCCCGTCGTTCCCGGCCTCGTAGCTGACGAAGGGGATCGGGTTGGTGTCGGAGCGGAACGGCGTCCCGGTGAGCGCCAGCCGGCGGGTGGCCGGCTCGAAGGCCTCCGCGCATGCCTCGCCCCAGGACTTGGAGTCGCCGGCGTGGTGGATCTCGTCCAGGATCACCAGCGTCTTCCGCTGTTCGACCCGGTTCCGGTGCAGCATCGGGTTGACCCCGACGCCGGCGTAGGTGATCACGACGCCCTGGTAGTCCGGCGAGAGCCGGCCGCTGCTGTAGGCCGGGTCCAGCCGGATCCCTATCCGCGCGGCGGCCTCGGCCCACTGCTTCTTCAGGTGCTCGGTCGGCGCGACCACGGTGACCTGCTGCACGACATGGTTGTGCAGCAGGTACGAGGCCAGCGTCAGCGCGAAGGTCGTCTTCCCGGCGCCGGGCGTCGCCACGGCCAGGAAGTCGCGCGGCTGCTGCTCGACGTACCGCTCCATCGCGGCCTGCTGCCAGGCGCGGAGCTTCCCGGCGGTACCCCAGGGGGCCCGGCCGGGGAAGGCAGGGGACAGGTGGTGGGAGGTGGTCGCGGTACTCACGGTCTCCGGGCTCGGTCGGGGGCAGGGGCGGGTGTCACGAGCAGGTGTCACCAGCGGCTACGGGGCAGGCCGCGGGGCGGACCACGGGGCACGGCTGCGGACAACCCACTCAGCCTACTGGTCCGCCCGGAACGGTTAGGCGATTCGCCTGCCCGCGGCGTCAGCGGGTCCGGGTGCGGCCGGATATCGCCGCTCCGACCAGCGTGACCGCGGTCATGGTGATGAAGATCGCCGCAAAACCGCCGGCGGTGTCGGTGCCGATCGAGGTGAACAGCACCCCGGCCAGGGCGGTCAGCAGGACGTTCCCCAGGGCGTCGCTGACCTGCAGCGAGGCCGAGTTCTCGCCGGTCTCCTCGGGGGCGGACTCGGCCAGCATCAGCACCCCGACGCTGGCGATGGTCAGCCCCATGCCCGCGCCGCCGACGGTCCAGGCGACGGCGACCGCGTAGGCCGGAATCGAGTGCAGCAGGGCCAGCCCGGCGCAGCCGATGGCCAGCGCCGACATCAGCAGGCCGATCCTGACCAGCAGCTGCCGGTGGCGTCCGGCCCAGGGACGGCCCTGGAACCAGGAGCCCACGGCCCAGCTCAGGCCGCCGCTGGTGAGCGAGAGCCCGGCCAGCGTCGGCGAGAGCCCGCGCTGGGTGACCAGCATCAGCGGAATGAACGATTCGGTGGCGAAGAAGGCCCCGGCGGCGATGCCGCGCAGCAGGATCACCGTCGGCAGTCCGCGCGCGGCGCGCAGCGTGCCGCGCGGCAGCAGTCGCAGCACGGCCGGGACCAGCAGCGCCAGCCCGGCGGCGGCCGGCAGCAGCGCCAGCAGGTCCAGCAGCTGTCCGGCGTACTCCAGCAGCCCGGCGCCGACGGCGAGGGCGACCGCGAGCAGGACCCGCCGACGGTCCAGCGCCCAGCTGCGGACCGAGTCGTCCCCGGCCTGGAGCCGGCGGAGCTGCGGCAGCATCAGCATGATCGGCAGCAGCACCAGCACCGGTATGGAGAGGAAGACCCAGCGCCAGCCCAGGTGCTGGGTGACCGTGCCGGAGATCACCGGGCCGACGATCGAGGGCAGCACCCAGGAGGCCGAGAACGCCGCGAAGACGGAGGGGCGCAGCCGCTCCGGGTAGGCCCGGCCGACCACCACGTAGAGGGCGACGATCAGCAGCCCGCCACCGAGGCCCTGCACCGCCCGGCCGGCCACGAAGACCCACATGGACTGCGCGGTGCCGGCAACCACAAGCCCGATCGCGAAGGTCCCGATCCCGGCGGCCAGCGGGCCCAGCGGGCCGCGTTTGTCGGCCCACTCCCCCGAGACGACCATCGCCAGCAGGCTGGCGGTGAAGTAGCCGGAGAAGGCGAAGGAGTACAGGCCGAGGCCGTGCAGCGCACGGGCGGCGACCGGCATGGCGGTGTTGACGGCGGTGGCCTCGAAGGCGACCAGCAGCACGCAGGAGACGATGCCGAAGGTCAGCGCCCGGTACCGGCCGCTGAGCACGCCGCCGGTCGCGTCCGGGGACGGCGGCAGGTCCAGGGGCGGCTCTGGGGTGGCAGTGGGGGTGGGGGTGGTCACCGGAATGATTGTAAGACTCGAAGCCGGAGTTTGCCCCTGTCGCTGGTCTGGCCGGGACTCGGTCCGCAGACGTAGGCCGCGACCGGACCCGGCAATCGGATTCCGATATTCCCGCGGCAGGTGTTGACGAATTGGGGGGCCAATGGATTACAGTGAATTCACGAGCTGGACGAGGACCACGACGAGGAGTCGAACGATGAAGGGGAAGGCGATGCACAGCATTCTGTCCGCCCCCGGCGTCGACACCTGTCCCCCGGTCTGTCCCGGCGCGGCGTGTTGTCCCACCGCCGCCTGACGCCCTGAGCCGGCGTCACCTTCCCCTGCTTCCCCCGTACGGTCCCGTCCCGGGACTGTCCACGGCCGTGTGCCCGAGTGGTTGAGGGAACCGCCTGCAAAGCGGTTTACACCGGTTCGAATCCGGTCATGGCCTCGCATTAATAAGAATTCCGGACGGCCGATCGGCCGCCCGGAATTCTTTGTGCATTCATTTGCTTTCGAACAGACCCGCCGCCGCAATCCGCGGCGGCGGGTCAGACCGCGATGTCCTCCGGCTGGATCGGCAGCCGCTGCACCGGGCGGCCGGTGGCCGCCCGGACCGCCGCCGCGACCGCCGCCGGGGCGACCGCCGCCGGGGCCGCGCCGACCGCCTTCGCACCGAAGGGGGCGACCACGTCGCGCTCCTCCAGCAGCGCCGCGATCCGGATCTCCGGGGCGTCCAGCGAGGTCGGCAGCCGGTAGCGGGTGAGGGACGGATTGACGATCCGGCCACCCTCGCTGACCAGCTCCTCCATCAACGCCAGGCCCAGGCCCTGGGTCGCCCCGGCCTCGATCCTGGCGGCGATCTGCTCCGGGTTCAGCGCCCGGCCGACGTCCTGGGCCACGGCCAGCTCGACCACCCGGACCGTGCCGAGCTCCACGTCGACGTCGACGACCGCGCGCATCGCGCAGAAGGCCAGGCCGACGAAGGCGTCGCCCTGTCCGGTCTCCGGGTCCAGCGGCTCGGTCGGGTGCGGGCGGCACTGCGCGGTCGCCCACAGGTCCTTGTCCTCCAGCGCCTGGAGCACCGGCATGCCGAGCACCCCGTCATAGGAGGTGATCTTGCCGTCGCTGATGGTCAGCAGCTCCGGCGACATCCCGAACTGCACCGCCAGCGGTTGCAGCAGCTGGTGGCGGACCATCAGCGCGGCCCGCTCGACCGCGCCGCCGGAGACCCAGGTCTGCCGGCCCCGGGCCGAGGGCCCGGCGCTCGGCTGGTCGGTGTCGACCGGCGCGATGTAGACGTCGGTGACGCCCAGCACGTCCTGGACGATCTGCCGGGCCAGCGTCGAGAAGCCGGTGCCGGTGTCCACCGCGGTGCACATCACCGAGGCCTGCGAGCCGGTGACCCGGACCGAGGCCGTGGAGACCTCGTCCGCGCCCTCCGCGCCCAGGACGTGCACCATGCCCACGGCGTAGCCGATGCCGCGCCGGACGGCGGCGGGGTCGCCCGCGCCGCCCGGGCCGCCGGGCAGCAGCCACTCGTCGTCGGGCCGGTCCACCGGCAGCGGCGGCAGCGGCTCGGCCGCGACCGCGTCCAGCAGCTCGCGGACCGGCGCCGGGCAGGTCACCGCCTGGCCGGTGGGCAGCAGGTCGCCGGTGGCCATGGCATTGCGGCGGCGGATCTCCAACGGGTCCAGGTCCAGCGCGGCGGCCAGCTGGTCCAGCTGCGACTCGTAGGCGAAGCAGGACTGCAGCGCGCCCTCGCCGCGCATCCGTCCGGCCGGGGGGTTGTTGGTGCGCACGGCCCAGGCGTCCACGAAGACGTGCGGGACCGCGTACGGACCGGCCGCCATCGCCGCCGCCGAGGCCAGCGCCTCGCTGGAGACCTCGGCGTAGGCCCCGCCGTCGAGCAGCAGCTGCGCCTCGACCTTCAGCAGCCGGCCCTCGATGTCGGCGTGGTGCCGGTAGCGCAGCAGCGCCGGGTGCCGGTGCGGGTGGGTGAGGAAGGACTCCTCCCGGGTCAGCGCCATCTTCACCGGGTGCCCGGTGCGGATCGCCAGCAGCCCCAGGGCGACCTGGAAGCCCACGTCCTCGCGGTCGGAGGTGGCGCCGGGGACGCCGCTGACGACCAGTCGGACCCGGTCGGGCTCCAGGCCGAGGCAGAGCGCGGCCCGGTCCCGGTCGCCGTGCGGGTCGGTGCTGGCGACGTGCAGCTCCACCCCGCCGTCCGGGCGCGGCACGGCCAGCCCGGCCTCGGCGCCGATCGGCGCCGGGTCCTGCCGGCCGACCCGGTACAGGCCCTCGACCACGACCGCGCCGACCACCTCCGGGTCGCCGGAGCGCACCGGGAGGTGCCGGAACAGGTTGCCGTCGGGGTGGATCGGCGGGGCGGTGAAGGCCTGCTCGGGGTCGGTCAGCGGCTCCAGCGGCTCGTAGACCACCTGGACCGCCGCCGCCGCCAGCCGGGCGGTGTCCGGGTGGTCGGCCGCGACCGCGGCCACCGGCTCGCCGTAGTGGCGGACGAACTCCCCGGCGAAGACCGGCCGGTCCGCCACCAGCGGCCCGGTCGGCGCGCCGTCCGGCACTCCGTTCGGACCGGGCCGCAGGTCGGCGGCGGTGACCACGGCATGGACGCCGGGGATCGCCAGCGCCGGGCCGATGTCCACCGACAGGATCCGGGCGTGCGCGTACGGGGCGCGGGCGACCGCGCCCCAGAGCAGTCCCTCGGCCCACAGGTCGGCGGCGTAGGGGTAGATGCCCATGGTCTTGGCGAGCGCGTCGGCGCGGGTCGGCGAGGAGCCCAGACCGCTCTCCGGCGCCCGCTGCTCGGGCAGCCGCGGCCGGGCGGGCGAGGACAGCGGCACGGTGCCGAGCGCCGCTCCGGTCGCGCTGCCGGGCGCCCCCTGCGGCACGCCGGGAAGCGGGGCGGCCAGGTTCTCGCCGTCACTGTCGGGGGTGGTCATGCTCCGGCCTCCGGGGCGGCGGGCGACTGCTGGTGCGGCAGGACGTAGTGGGCGCCCGGATCGGCGGCGTAGCCGCCGTCGGAGGCCGGGTAGAGGCCCGTCGTCGCCTGGTACTCGTACAGCGGCTGGGACGACTGCTGGACCGGCTCGCCGTAGGGCTGCTGCTCGGTGTGGGCCGGATCGGCGTAGCCGGTCGCGGTCTCGGCGTAGACCGGCTCCGGGTAGCCGGGGCCCGGGTAGGGCGGCTCGGTGAACGGCTGCTCCTGGTAGAGCGGCTCGGCGAAGCCCGGCTCGTGATAGACCGGCTCGGCCTGGGCCGACTCCACCGGTGCGGGCGCGGGCACCGGCTCCGGCGCGACGGCGGCCTGCTCGGCTCCGACCCCGACCCCGACCCCGACCCCGGTCCCGGTCCCGGTCCCGGCAGCGTCCGCGTCCTCGCCGGACTCGGCCTGTTCGGCGCGGGTCTCCGCGACGCTCTGCACCGCCGCCAGCGCGCCCCGGTAGCCGGTGCAGCGGCAGAGGTTGCCGCAGAGCGCCTCGCGCGCCTCCAGTTCGGTCGGCTGGTGGTTGCGCTCCAGCAGGTCGTGGACGGCCATCGCCAGCCCCGGCACGCAGTAGCCGCACTGCACCGCGCCGCTCTCGGCCAGCGCCCGCTGCACGTCCGAGGCCACGCCGTCCTGGGCCAGGCCCTCGACGGTGCGGATCTCGCTGTCGGCCGCCAGCGCGGCCGGCACCAGGCAGGCGGCCGTCAACTGCCCGTCCAGCTGCACCGAGCAGGCCCCGCACTCGCCCTGGTCACAGCCGTCCTTGGCGCCGGCCAGGCCGAGCCGTTCGCGGAGGACGTAGAGCAGGCTCTCGCCGATCCACGCCTCCAGGACCGGCCGGTCCACGCCGTTGACCCGCAGGGTGTAGGAGGCCCGGGGGAACTCGTCCGCGCCGAAGCCGCCCGGGGCGGATCCGCCCATCGCCGGAGTTGCCAGAAAGTCAGTCACGCGAGCGCCCTCCCGAGTGCGCGGCGGGCCAGTACAGCCACGGTACGGCGCAGCCGGGCGACCGCTGCGCCCGCCCCCCCGTCCGGATTGCCGTCGAAGGGGTCGGGGACGCAGGCCGAGGCGACGTACTCGCCGAAGGCGGCGGCGGCCGCCGGGTCGATGGTCCGGTCGCCGTCCCAGTCGATGCAGCCGGAGACCCACTGCTCGGCCTCCAGCGGGCGCAGCGGCACCGGGGCCACCGCGCCGACCGCGCAGCGCACCGAGCGCCGGGCCGGGTCCAGCACCAGGGCGACGGATGCGTTGGCGCGGGAGGGACCGGTACGGCTGGTGGATTTGAGGAAGACCTGGGGTGCATGGAGCAGCGGAATCCGGACATATCCCAGCAGTTCACCCCCGCGCAACGGGTCGAGACCGGTGAGCAGGTGACTGACCGGCACCTCCCGCGAGCCCTCGGGGCCGACCAGGGTGACCGAGGCCTCCAGCGCAGCCAGGACCGGCAGGGTGTCCCCGGCCGGGTCGGCGGTGACGATGTTGCCGCCGAGCGTCCCGGCGTTGCGGATCTGCGGCGGTCCCGCGGTCCGGGCGGCGGCGGCGAGCGCGGGCATCAGCGCGGCGAAGTCGGGCCGTCCCATCCGGGCGTGGGTCAGTCCCGCGCCGAGCTGGGCCGAGCCGTCCTGGTACTGCCAGCCGCGCAGCTCATTGATCCGCCCCAGTCCGATCAGCGCCATCGGGCGCAGCAGACCGGAATTGACCGCGCCCATGAGGTCGGTCCCCCCGGCGACCGGCACAGCGGCGGGCGAGGCCGCCAGTGCCGCGACGGCCTCGTCCAGGGAGGACGGGAGCATGATCGTTTGGTTCACCTGTGTCCCACCGTGCTCGGATGGCCCGCACCGCTGCCGCTTCTGGCCGTACCGTACGTGCAAACCCCTGGTACGCGCACCCTGCGGGAGGCGGTGGGGCAACTCTGGCACACCTCGCCACGGGCGTGTCCCCTCGTCCCGTCGATGAGTTGACACGCTTATCAGGCTATATGCCCGTTGTGACGACGGTTCCGCTGCCTCACCCCCTTCGCGCTTCAGACCCGCCGACGCCCCGCCGGGACCCGGCTCATGCCTCGGCCGGGATCCCGTCCGAGGGACGGCCGAAGACACCTGGGCGCTGCTGCCACGGGTGCGGACCGGCGGCCGGGCGGTACTCGACGCCGAGGGCGTCCAGCCGGGCGTAGTGGGTCGCCATCCGGGCCTCGAACCCGGCGAAGTCACGCTCGGCGGGTTCCTCCGGCAGCACGGACCAGGCGACCTCGGCGAAGGCGGCGAGCCGGGGGAAGGCCCGGTAGTCGACGTCGCGGGCGTCGTCCATGAACTCGCTCCACAGTTGGCCTGAGTCCCGATCACATGGGCCGCCGCCTCCGGGTCGGTGCGCAGCGCCGGGGGCAGCGGCTCGAACCGGTAGACGTCCTCCAGGGTGCGGACCCAGCCGACCGGGATCGGCTCGTCGGGACTCGGCCGCCTGCCGGTGGTCCAGGTAGACATGCTGCTCCGGACACATGACCACGTCGTGGCCGGCCTTGGCGGCGGTCACCCCGCCCTCGTAGCCCGCGCCAGGAGGCGACGGCCGCGCCCTCGGCCAGTCCCCCTTCGAGGATCTCGTCCCAGCCGATCAGCCGCCGGCCGCGCGCGGCCAGCCAGCTGTCGAAGTGCCGGATGAACCAGCTCTGCAGCTCGTCCTCGTCGGCCAGGCCGAGCTCCTTGATCCGGGCCTGGGCCGCCGGGCTGGCCTTCCACTGCTCCTTGGGGCACTCGTCGCCGCCGAGGTGGACGAAGGTCGAGGGGAAGATCTCCAGCACCTCCTCGAGCACCTGCTCGTAGAAGCGCAGCGTCGAGTCCTCGACGTTGAGCACGGTGGGGTTGATCCCCCAGTCGGTCCAGGTCTTCAGCGCGGAGGTGTCCTGCACGTCGGTGTTGCCGAGTTCCGGGTAGGCGGCGATGGCGGCCTGGGCGTGGCCCGGGATGTCGATCTCCGGGACGACGGTGATCTGTCGCTCGGCCGCGTAGGCGACGATCTCGCGGAGGTCGTCCTGGGTGTAGAAGCCGCCGTGCGGAGTGTCGTTCGGCCGCTCGGTCCCGGTGCTGCCCGGCTCCCGCAGGCCGCCCCGGTAGCCGACCTCCGCCGCGCCAGCGCGCCGACCTCGGTCAGCCTCGGGTAGCGCTTGATCTCGACCCGCCAGCCCTGGTCGTCGGTGAGGTGCAGGTGCAGCACGTTGAGCTTGTGCACGGCCAGCAGGTCGAGGAAGCGCAGCACGTCGGCCTTGGGCAGGAAGTGCCGGGACACGTCGAGCATGCACGCCGCGCCAGCCGAAGCGCGGCGCGTCCCCGACGGTGACGGCCGGGACGGTCCACTCGGCGCGGCGCACCGGCGCCCGGCGGTAGGCCTCCGGGCCGAGCAGCTGCCGCAGCGTCTGCGCGCCCCAGAACAGCCCGGCCTCGCTGCCGCCGGTGACCGACACCCGCTCGGGCGTGGCCTCCAGCAGGTACTCCTCCGGGGCCAGCTCCGCAGAGAGGGTGAGCTCCAGGCCCGGCGCACCGGGGCGCAGCGCGAACCCGGTCGCCGCGCCCAGCGCGGAGCGCAGCAGCCGCTCGACGGTGTCGGTCCCCGGGCCGCCGCTCAGGCCGGTGTCGGCGGTCAGCCGGAAGCGGGCGGCATCGGCGGGAACGGGGTCGGCCGGGTGCTCAACAGCGAAAGGGGCAGGTATGAGGTCCATGAGAGCCCATCCTGCCCCTGCTTCCCGCCATTGGTCCAGACCTATGGATCCGGACCGGCAGGGTGCCTACTTGCCCTGGTCGCCCTTGCCCTTGTCCCCGCCGCCGTCCAGGCCGTCGAAGATCTCCTTGCACATCGGGCAGACCGGGTACTTCTTGGGGTCGCGCCCGGGAACCCAGACCTTGCCGCAGAGCGCCACCACCGGGGAGCCGGAGAGGGCACTGTCCATGATCTTGTCGCGCTTCACATAGTGGGCGAACCGCTCATGGTCGCCGTCGCCGTGGGAGAGCTGGGGGACGGGCTCGACAAGGGTTCCGGTGCTGCCGCTGCGCTCGGGCTCAAGGGTGCTCATAGCCGTCAAGTCTAGGCCGCGTCCACCGGTGAACGGGAGCTCAGTTCATCGAGGGGTCGTCCGGGTAGGTGGCCACCATCGCCAGCTCACCGCGCTGCCGGCGCAGCACCGACCGCCACAGTCGTTCCGGGTCGGGCGCGGAGATGTCCCCCGGCTCGGACTCCACCAGGTACCAGGCGCCCTCCAGCAGCTCGTCCTCCAGCTGGCCCGGGGCCCAGCCGGTGTAGCCGACGAAGATCCGCAGCGAGCCCAGCTCGGGGGCCAGCAGCTCCGGCGGGGACTCCAGGTCGACCAGGCCGATCGCGCCGTGCACCCGCCGCCAGCCCAGGAACTCGCCGGAGGGCCACTCCCCCGGCACTACCGCCAGCGCCAGCGCCGAGTCCAGTGCCACCGGGCCGCCCTGGAACACCACCGCCGGGGCGCCGGCCAGCTCGGCCCAGGGCTCCAGCACCGCGTCGACCGCGATCACCGTCGGACGGTTCAGGACGACGCCGAGCGTCCCCTCCGCATCATGGTCGAGCAGTAGTACGACGGCCCGGTCGAAGTTGGGATCGGTCAGCGCGGGCGTTGCGACGAGCAGCCTGCCCGCGAGCGAGACGGCCTCGGTCATGGCGAAATGATCCCGCACTTCCGCCCGGACGGGCAACGGAACGCGCATCCCCGCGCGGCGGTGGGGGAAACTGTGGCGGAAACCGGGTCCAACGGTGCGATCCGGGTGAGATCTTCACCACAACGTCAGCCGTTCGCCATCCACCGGACACCCCGGACCTGCCCCGACTCCCACCCGGCTCTCACGGCACCCGGGAACCATCGCCATGCGCATTACCATCTCCATTGGTGTCGGAATCTTTTGGACCGCGCACCGTCCCGCTCACCCCACGTCCCCCAGGATCGCGAGAACATGACCGACGACGTCCTGCTTGTCCACGGCGGCAACCCGCTCGAGGGTGAGATCCGTGTCCGCGGTGCGAAGAACCTCGTACCCAAGGCCATGGTGGCCGCCCTGCTCGGGCAGGAGCCGAGCCGGCTCCGCAATGTCCCGGACATCCGCGACGTCAAGGTGGTCACGGGCCTGCTGCAGTTGCACGGCGTCACCGTGCTCCCCGGCGACGAGCCCGGCGAACTGGTGCTCGACCCCTCGCACGTCGAGAGCGCCAACGTCGCCGACATCGACGCCCACGCCGGCAGCTCCCGGATCCCGATCCTGTTCTGCGGCCCGCTGCTGCACCGGCTCGGCCACGCCTTCATCCCCGGCCTGGGCGGCTGCGACATCGGCGGCCGACCGGTCGACTTCCACTTCGACGTGCTGCGGCAGTTCGGCGCGATCATCGAGAAGCACCCGCAGGGCACGGTCCTGACGGCGCCTCAGCGGCTGCGCGGCTGCAGGATCGAGCTGCAGTACCCCTCGGTCGGCACCACCGAGCAGGTGCTGCTGACCGCGGTGCTGGCCGAGGGCGTCACCGAGCTGCGCAACGCCGCGATCGAGCCGGAGATCGTCGACCTCATCTGCGTGCTGCAGAAGATGGGCGCGATCATCTCCATGGGCACCGACCGGACCATGCTGATCACCGGCGTGGACCGGCTCACCGGCTACAACCACCGCGCCCTGCCGGACCGGCTCGAGTCCGCCTCCTGGGCCTGCGCGGCGCTGGCCACCGGCGGCAACATCTACGTCCACGGGGCGCGCCAGCTGGAGATGATGACCTTCCTCAACACCTTCCGGAAGGTCGGCGGGGCCTTCGAGGTGGACGACGAGGGCATCCGCTTCTGGCACCCGGGCGGCGAGCTGAACGCGATCGCCCTGGAGACCGACGTCCACCCCGGCTTCCAGACCGACTGGCAGCAGCCGCTGGTGGTGGCGCTGACCCAGGCCACCGGGCTCTCCATCGTGCACGAGACCGTCTACGAGTCGCGGCTCGGCTTCACCTCCGCGCTCAACCAGATGGGCGCGCACATCCAGCTCTACCGCGAGTGCCTGGGCGCCACCCCCTGCCGCTTCGGCGCGCGGAACTTCCTGCACTCGGCCGTGGTCTCCGGCCCGTCCAAGCTGCACGGCGGCGAGCTGGTCATCCCCGACCTGCGCGGCGGCTTCTCCTACCTGATCGCGGCGCTGGCGGCGCAGGGACCGTCCAGCGTCCACGGCATCGACCTGATCAACCGGGGCTACGAGAACTTCATGGAGAAGCTCCGGGCCCTCGGCGCGCACGTCGAGCTGCCGGGCGAGTACGACAACTGACAGACCGTTCGCAGCAGCCGCCGCCCCCCGTGCCGAAGTCGGCCGGGGGGCGGCGTGCGTGACGGGCGGTCACGCCCAGGGGGCGTGCCGACGCAGCATCCGCAGCTCGGGCAGCCGGAGGGCGGCGGCCAGCGCCAGGAAGAGCAGCGCCATCACGGTGCCCCCGGCGAGCAGCGCCGGGAGCGCGGCCATGGCCGCGGCATGCGCGGCGGCCCAGCCGGCCCCGGCCGCCAGCCCGGCGGCCAGGGTGAGCTTGCCGTAGGTGCGGGCCAGCCGTTTCCCGTCGAGCCTGCCCTCCAGCCGGCGGCGCAGCCGGACCGCGGTGAGCAGCAGTCCGGCCAGGTAGGAGAGCGAGTAGGCGGCGGCCATCCCGATCACCGCCCAGCGGGCCGGGAGCAGCCAGTGGCAGCCGGCCGCGAGCGCGATGTCCAGGCCGGAGATCCAGACCGCCATCCGGAACGGGGTACGGGTGTCCTGGAACGCGTAGAAGCCGCGCAGCAGCAGGTACTGGGCGGAGAAGGGGATCAGGCCGAGCGCGAAGGCCTGCAGCATTCGGCCCATCGGCAGCGTCGGACCGGCGTGGTGGCCGAGGCCGAACAGCAGCGCGGTCAGCTGCGGGCCGAGGGCCAGGAAGAAGAAGGCGATCGGGACGATGACCAGGCCGGTGCCCCGGAGCGCGCGGGACAGGTCGTCGCGGAGGTCGTCGAGCCTGTCGTCGGCGACGGCACAGGTCATCCTCGGCAGCAGCGCGGTGACCACGGTGACGGTGACCACCGACTGCGGCAGCAGCCAGAGCGTCTGGGCGAAGGCGTAGGCGGTGCTGCCGGCGTCGGCGTCCGGCAGGGCCAGGTCGACGGCGGCCGAGTAGCGGGTGACCACGGTCAGCGCGACCAGGTTGGCGAGGACGAACAGCAGCGTCCAGCGGGCGGCGGTGACGCTGGCCCGCAGCCCGGTCCCGCGCCAGTCGAAGCGCGGCCGGAGCCGGAAGCCCGCGGCCCGGAGGTATGGCAGCAGCGCCAGCGCCTGCAGCGCGATGCCGACGGTGGTGCCGATGCCGAGCAGCCTGACCTGGGCCGGGGTGACCGCGCCGACCTCGGCGGAGCCGTGCACCAGCCCCAGGTAGAGGCCGAAGAGGGTGATCAGCACGATGTTGTTGAGCAGCGGGGTCCACATCATCGCGCCGAACCGGCCCCGGGCGTTGAGGATCTGACCGAAGATCGAGAACAGTCCGTAGAACAGGATCTGCGGCAGCAGGAACCGGGCGAAGACCACCGAGAGCTGGAAGGCCGCATGGTGCGCCGGGGAGTCGGCGAAGTAGAGCGAGACGATCTGCGGCGCGGCGAGGACGGAGAGCAGGGTGCCGACACCGAGGACGCAGAGGACCAGGGTGGTGATCCGCTGCTCGTGGGCGCGTCCCCCGTCGGCGTGCTCGGCCCGGGCCCGGACCAACTGCGGCACCAGCACCGAGTTCAGCGCGCCGCCGATCAGCAGGGTGTAGATGCTGGTGGGCACGGTGTTGGCGGTGTTGTAGGTGGTGGCCAGCAGGCCGGTGCCCAGCGCGGCGCCCTGGAGCACCAGCCGGATCAGCCCGGTGGCCCGGGAGACCACCGTCCCGGCGGCCATCAGCAGCCCGCTGCGGGCGGTGGAGCCGGCCGCCTGCGGCGCTGCTTCCGGCGCGCGGCTGCGGCGGGCGTGCCTGGCGTGTCCCATGGGGATGGGGACGCCGCCGGACCGGACCGGGGTTCCCGCCCGCACGTGTGAGAAACGACAGGAGCCCGGGGCCGGTCGGCCGCGAGGGGCAGCCGTCCGGTACCGGGATCCTGTCGGTGCGACCCGGTACGACCGGGGCGCGGGGTGCTGCCGGAGCAGCCCGGGCCTTACTTGCCCTTGGCGGCTTCCTTGAGCTTGGAGCCCGCGGAGACCTTCACGCTGTAGCCGGCGGCGATCTGGATCGGGTCGCCGGTCTGCGGGTTGCGCGCGGTGCGGGCGGCGCGGTGGGTGCGCTCGAAGGTCAGGAAGCCGGGGATGGTGACCTTCTCGTCGCCCTTGGCGACGACGTCGCCGACGACCTCGGCGAGCGCGGCCAGAACGGCGTCGGCGTCCTTGCGGGTCACCTCGGCGCGCTCGGACAGAGCGGCCACCAGCTCACTGCGGTTCATATGTACTCCATGTGGTTTGTCGCATTGCGATCCTCGGCTGCCCCATTGCGATCCCCGGCCGTCCCGGAGGGCGGCCCGCCACGACCGCCAGCCACCCTGCGGTGGCTCCCGACAGCCGACGGGGGATCCCGTTCGATGCCCCAGGCTGCGCAAATCTCTTGCCTAGGCACGAATCCTGCCCCCACAACCGCCGGGAAAGCGAATCCGGCACCCGCGAGTGTCACACGAACAGCGCCACATGCCGGGCATGGTGACGACGGGTCCGGCACCGCTCGCGTCCCCTCTCGGGACGGAACGGGCAACTCTCGGCGGAGGCCCTGGGCGATCGTTCCCGTCCAGGTCGGATACGGCGCGCCGGTGCAGGGATACCGTACGCCCTGGGACGAGAACCACCCAAAACGGGACGGCCGCCGCGCCGACGGGTTGTGTCGGCGCGGACGGTCGGCGCGGACGGTCGCGGTCGGCCCGCGGGTCAGTTCAAGGGCAGCGGGAAGGTGCCGGTCGCCTCGCCGCTGCCGGTGCCCGCAGCGGCGGTGCCGGCGGCCTGCGCGGCCTCCCGGACGGCGGCGGCGACGGTCTTGGCGACGTCGGGGTGGAAGACGCTGGGGACGATGTAGTTGGCGTTGAGCTCGTCCGGGCCGACGGTCGCGGCCAGCGCGAGCGCGGCGGCGATCATCATCTCGCTGTTGACGGTCCGGCTCTGGGCGTCCAGCAGGCCGCGGAAGACCCCGGGGAAGACCAGCACGTTGTTGATCTGGTTGGGGAAGTCGCTGCGGCCGGTGGCGACCACGGCGGCGGTCTGCCGGGCAACGGCCGGGTCGACCTCGGGGTCGGGGTTGGCCAGCGCGAAGACGATCGCGTTGTCGGCCATGGCCGCGATGTCGTCGCCGTCCAGCACGTCGGGCGCGGAGACCCCGATGAAGACGTCCGCCTCGCGCACGGCCTCCTTCAGGGTGCCGGTACGGTTGCTGCGGTTGGTGTGCTCGGCGACCCAGCGCAGCGAGTCGTCCAGGTCGTCCCGGCCCAGGTGGACGACGCCCTTGACGTCGGCGACGGTGGCGTGCTCGACGCCGGCGTCCAGCAGCAGCCGCAGGATCGCGTTGCCGGCCGCGCCCGCGCCGGACATCACCACCCGCACCTCGCCGATCTGCTTGCCGACCACCTGCAGCGCGTTGGTGAGCGCGGCGAGGACGACGATGGCGGTGCCGTGCTGGTCGTCGTGGAAGACCGGGATGTCCAGGGCCTCGCGCAGCCGGGCTTCGATCTCGAAGCAGCGCGGGGCGGAGATGTCCTCCAGGTTGATCCCGGCGAAACCGGGGGCGATCGCCTTGACGATGGCGACGATCTCGTCGCTGTCCTGGGTGTCCAGGCAGATCGGCCAGGCGTCGATCCCGGCGAAGCGCTTGAACAGCGCGGCCTTGCCCTCCATCACCGGCAGCGCGGCCATCGGGCCGATGTTGCCCAGGCCGAGGACGGCGGAGCCGTCGGTGACCACGGCGACGCTGTTGCGCTTGATGGTGAGCCGGCGCGCGTCCTCGGGGTTCTCGGCGATCGCCATGCAGACCCGGGCCACGCCGGGGGTGTAGATCATGCTGAGGTCGTCGCGGTTGCGGATCGGCACCTTGGAGGACATCTCGATCTTGCCACCGAGGTGCATCAGGAAGGTTCGGTCGGAGACCTTGCCGATGGCGATCCCGTCGATCGTCCGCAGCTTGTCGACGATCTCCTCGGCGTGCGAGACCGAGGCTGCCGCGATGGTGACGTCGATGCGCAGCGACTCAAGGCCGGAGGCCGTCACGTCGAGGCCGGTGACCGACCCTCCCGAGGACTCCACCAGCGTGGTGATCTGGCTCACCGCGTTGCCGCTGGCCGGGACCTCCATCCGCACAGTGATCGAGTTCGACACACTAGGCACCGTTGCCATCTGTCCTTCTTCCCTGGGCACTGTTCCCTGCGCATCGATGATCCCACCTACCGGCGCGTAGGCGGAAACGGACTTCCGCGCAGCGGATTCCCGTGGGCGGCCCGGACGGGGGGTCGGGGGCAGGTTCGGGGGCAGGTGCGGAAGTTTCCTCCGCGAAAGGAATGCGTTCCCCGGGGGCTTTGTTAGTCTGGGTGCACGGCACCGGCTCGATCCAAGCCCCCGGGCCCAACCTTAGTCGCCTAGAGCGACCACTTGCCGCGAGGCGAGCATGGCGGGTCGGTGTCGTCCAGCCAACACAAGTGAGGCCCCGTCGAACCGACGGGGCCTCACTTGTGTTCCGGGTCCGGTCAGTCCTGCAGCAGCGCCGGGACGCCGTCGGCGTCGGGCAGGTCCAGCGGTCCGGAGAGCACGGTCAGCCGCTGAGTGGCCCTGGTCAGCGCCACATAGAGCACCCGCAGCCCCGCCTCGGACTCGCCCGCGATGCCGGAGGGGTCGGCCACGACCGTGGCGTCGTACTCCAGGCCCTTGGCCTCCAGGCTGCCCAGCGCCACCGCCCGCTCGCCCAGGCCGGCCAGCCACTCGGCGGCCTCGGCCCGGCGGTCCATCGGGACGACGATACCGACCGTGCCGTCGACCTCGCCGAGCAGCCGCTCGACCTCGGCCCGCGCCGCCCCGCCGAGGTCCTCCTCGGCCGCGACCGAGACGAAACGGGGGTGGATCCCGGTGGAGCGGACCGCGTTCGGCGACTCGGTGCCGGGAGCGGCCCGGGTCAGCACGCGCGCGGCCACCTCGGCGATCTCGGCCGGGTTGCGGTAGTTGGTGGTCAGCGTGAACCGCCGCCGCTGCTTGCCGCCCAGGGTCTCGTCCATCGCGGCCTGGGCCTCGGCCGGGTCGATCCAGGAGCTCTGGGCCGGGTCGCCGACGATGGTCCAGGTGGCCTGCCGGGCCCGGCGGCCGATCATGCGCCACTGCATCGGGGTGAGGTCCTGCGCCTCGTCGACGATGACATGGGCGTACTCGGTGCGCTCCAGCGCCTCCCGGCGCTGGTCGTAGGAGCGGCGGCTGCGCTCGGCGAAGGTGGTGACCTCCTCCAGACCGGTCAGCAGGTCCACCGGGTTGACCTCGCGGCCGCGGTTCCGGGCGGCCTCGCCGAGCAGCAGCTGGAGCTCGTCCAGCAGCGCCACGTCGTGGGCGGTCAGCGAGCCCTTGCCGTCCTCGTCCAGGTGCCGCCAGGAGGACGCCAGCAGCCGGCTCTCGGCCGAGGTGAGCGACCCGCGCACCAGCCGGTTGATCCGGCGCTGGTCGCGCAGGGTGGCCAGCACCCGGCGCGGGGTCAGCGGCGGCCACCAGGCGTCCAGGAAGGCCAGGAACGCGTCGTCGTCGCTGACGTGCTCGTCGAAGGCCTCGCGCTCACGCTGCTGCTGCTCGCGGTCGACCCGCTCGGTCGGCCGGGGCCGGGTGCGCAGCAGCAGCGACCACAGGGCGTCCAGCAGCAGCCGGCGGGCGCGCGGGCGGAGCAGGTTGATCGGGGTGGCCCCGGTGCCCAGGACGGTGCGGCGCAGGTCGCGCAGGGCGTTGGCGTCCAGCCGGAGCACCTCGCCGAGGGCGACCACCCGCAGCGCGTTCGGGGTGGTGTCGACGTCCAGGGCGGAGCGGGCGGCGCGGCGCATCAGCGCCACCATCCGGGTGGAGCCCTTGACCCTGGCCGTCTCCGGGCTGTCGTAGCTGTCCGCCTCGACGCCGTCGACCAGGCTGCCGACG
Organism: uncultured Actinomycetota bacterium; assembly: GCA_963743515.1. Lineage (GTDB taxonomy): Bacteria > Actinomycetota > Actinomycetes > Streptomycetales > Streptomycetaceae > Streptacidiphilus. Next base: position 46,412 of record CAVUQN010000006.1, on the reverse strand, counting down.
GCGCGGATCGCGACCTGGCCCTCCTCGCCGAGCGCGGGCAGGACGCCCTCGGTGTAGGAGACCAGCAGCGGGGTGGGGCTGACCACCAGGATGCCGCCGGCGTAGCGGCGGCGGTCCTGGTAGAGCAGGAAGGCGGCGCGGTGCAGGGCGACGGCGGTCTTGCCGGTGCCGGGGCCGCCGGTGACCAGGGTGGCCCCGGCCGCGGCGGCGCGGATCACCACGTCCTGCTCGTGCTGGATGCTGGAGACGATGTCGCGCATGCTGTGGCCGCGGGCCCGGCCCAGGGTGGCCATCAGCGCACCGTCGCCGACCACGGCCAGCGGCTCGCCGTCCAGCACCGGCTCCAGCTCGGGGCGGAGCAGGTCGTCCTCGACCCCGAGCACCCGGCGGCCGCGCGAGCGGATCACCCGGCGCCGCAGCACCCGTCCGGGCTGCAGCGGGGTGGCCCGGTAGAAGGGCGCGGCGGCGGGGGCGCGCCAGTCGATCACCAGCGGCCCGTACTCGGCGTCCAGCACCCCGATCCGGCCGATGTGCAGCGACTCGGCGACGGTCGGGTCGGCCGGGTCCAGCGGGGTCTGCGAGGGGAAACCATCCTCCTCCGGCGCATCCGGCTGCTGGAGGTCGATCCGGCCGAACAGGAAGTCCTCGAACTCGCTGTTCAGCCGGTTGAGGTGGGCCCCCGCCTGGAAGACCTGGGCGTCACGCTCGGCGAGCGCGCCGGGCGTGCCGACCTGCACCTTGCGGCTGGCGTCGTCGAGGATGAACTCGGCCTCGGCCAGCTTCTCCTCCAACCGGTGGTACACCCGGTCGAGGTGGAGCTGCTCGGTCGCGATCTCGCGGTCGCGGAGGGTCTCCGCGTGCGCTACGGCCGCGCGCCGGTCGGCGGCCTGCCCGGCCCCGGTGTGACTGCCCTCTGTGTGCGTGTCTGCGTTGGTGCTGCTGGGCGCGGACATATGCCCCCTGTCGAACGTGGTGTGCGGCGCCTCCCCATGGCGAAAGGGGGACGGGCAACCCTACGCCATGGGCCGGTCCCGACCGCCCACCCGGGCCAACGAAAGCATCACGAATCCGCAGATTCATGACATCCGCCGAGGCCGGCGCGCTGGCGGAGGTCCCGGTCGCTAGCGGAGGTCCCGGTGCAGCGCGGCGAGATGGGCGTCGACCTGGGCGCGGTCGTAGCCGCGGCGGACGATGTCGAAGCCCTGGAAGCCGGCCGGCGGGCCGGCGACCGCGAAGGCGGCGAGGTAGGCGTCGACCTGGGAGCGGTCGTAGCCGCGCACCCCGGCGTCGAAGCCGCGGAAGTCGGCCGGAGCGGCCGAAGCGGTCGGAGCCGGCCCGCCGCCGGTCAGCGCGGCAAGGTGGGCGTCGACCTCGGCCCGGTCGTAGCCGCGCCGAACAGTGTCGAAGCCCTGGAAGCCGGCGGGCGGCCCGCCGGCCGCGAGCGCGGCGAGGTAGGCCTCGACCTGGGAGCGGTCGTAACCGCGCCGGCCCTCCTGGAACAGCCCCGGGGAATCCACGCTCAAGATCGTAGCGGGCGGCGCCGGGCCCGGCCAAGCACCTGGGCCCAGGTACGGAATAAGAACAGTCGAACGATCAGGAACGTAACCGGCGGGACACCGGGGAACAATGCGGCGGAGAACGTGGACATCGTGTGACACTCAGCCGGGATTCCCGCCCGCGGACCCGGCCGGGCATAACCTGCGAGCATGACCCGACATTCCGGAAATGCGGGCGAGCGCCGGGTGCGCCGCTTTCTCCGTGCGTTCGCCGCCGATCCCGTGGAGGCCCTGCTCTACATTCCGGAGGAGCTCAGCAGGCGGAGCGAGCACCCGGTCGATCAGCGGGTCGACGAGCACTGGGAGGCCCGGCTGCACGCCGCGCTCGGCGCTCCCTGGCCCTGCCCCGAGGCGGCGCGCGCGGCGGAGCTCTGGTCCACCGTCGCCGAGGAACTGCACCGGGACGGTCTGGAGTTCGGTCGGCACACCTACGGCGTCTACAGCGACGCCGACCAGGCGCTGACCCGCGCGGCCTGGTGCACCGTGGTGCACCTGCGCCCAAAGGTGGTGGTGGAGACCGGCGTCGCCCGCGGCACCACCAGCCGGGCCGTGCTGGAGGCGATGGAGCGCAACGGGTACGGGCATCTGTGGAGCATCGACCTGCCCAACCCCTTCGAGCCCGGGGTGCGGCAGCAGACCGGCGCTGCCGTGCCCGAGTCCTGCCGCGCCCGCTGGACCTATGTGGCCGGCTCCAGCCGGCGCCGACTCCCGCAGCTGCTGCGCCGGTTGGGCCGGGTCGACATGTTCGTCCACGACAGCCTGCACACGGCCAGGAACACCCGCTTCGAGATGGACCGGATCGGCCGGGCACTGGCCCCGCACGGGGTGATGCTGGTCGACGACATCAGCACCCACCAGGGCTTCGCCGAGTGGACCCGGGCCGAGGCCCCGGCCGCCGAGCTGATCTGCCCCTCCGACGACGGCGAGGGGCTCTTCGGCTTCGTCCGCACCTGAAGCGTCGGGCGGTCAGGGCACGCCGGGTGGTCAGGACAGCAGAACGCCCCCGACCCGCCATGGCGGCGGGTCGGGGGCGTTCATCCATGGGTGTGGTGGAGGTGGCGGGAATCGAACCCGCGTCCTGTGGTGTAAAACCAGGGCTTCTCCGAGCGCAGTCCGCTGTGATTTTCTCGGCCCCGGCAGTCACGCGGACAAGCCGCCGACGGGCCCAGTCACTGTTTGATTTCCCGCGCCACCCCGTGACCGGGCGGAACGGTGGAGTTCCCTAGATTATGCCAGGATCCGGGACGGGAACGCGCCCGGTCTGACACCTTCAATTACTCTCGCTCAGGCGGCGAGAGCGAAGGAATCGCTCTTAGAGTTGGCGATTATAGTTTGCGGCCCGTGGTTTACGAGATCATTGCCGCATTCCTCGGCTCGCTTCCCCTGGATCGACATCCCCAGTCGAAACCGATCACCCCCATGGGGTGCTGTTCTTTTGTCAACGCGACCACTCGGAAGTGTCCGCAGCCCCGCGCGGACCTGGGGGGTCCGGTTGGAACACCTTCATCCTACGGCCACGCCGAGGCGAGGGTCCACTTTTTAACCCTGGGGCATTAACCCTGGGCGCGACGGCGGACGGCCGCCAGCGCGCGGTCGGTCTCACGGCGGTCCTGCTTCTCACGCAGGGTCTGCCGCTTGTCGTGCAGCTTCTTGCCCTGGGCCAGCGCCAGCAGCAGCTTCGCCCGGCCGTCCTTGAAGTACAGCGACAGCGGGACCAGGGTGAAGCCGGACTCGCGCAGCTTCGAGTCCAGCTTGCGGATCTCCTCCTTGTGCAGCAGCAGCTTGCGCTTGCGCCGGGCCGCATGGTTGGTCCACGTGCCCTGCGCGTACTCCATGATGTGGACGTTGTGCAGCCAGACCTCGCCGCCGGTGATCTCGCCGAAGCCGTCCACCAGCGAGGCCCGGCCGGCCCGCAGCGACTTGACCTCGGTGCCGGTCAGCACCATGCCGCACTCGATCTCGTCCAGGATGTTGTAGTCGTGTCGCGCCTTCTTGTTCTGCGCGATGATCTTGCGTCCGGGTTCTTTTACCTTGGCCATGATGCGGGCCATTCTCGCACCCGGGCCGACCGGAAGGCACGGAGGTTTCCCCGTCGGCGACCGCCGGGCGCCCGCCCGGAACGCGACAGCGCCCCGGACGCGGCGGGCGTCCGGGGCGCTGCTGCCGATACCGGCGTCAGACCCGCAGGTACTTGCGCAGGGTGAGGAAGGCCGCGATGGACGACATCCCGACACCGATCACCAGGATCAGCGGCATCACCTGGAAGACCGGGCCCCAGCCGATGAAGGTGATCAGCGAGATCTGGCTCTTCAGGAACTGGTCGATCAGCAGGTACTTGCCGATCGCCAGCATGGCCGAGGCCAGCACCGCGCCGACCACGGCCGCGAAGGCGGCCTCGGCGATGAACGGCATCTGCACATAGAAGTTGGAGGCGCCGACCAGCCGCATGATCCCGGTCTCGCGCTTCCGGCTGAAGGCCGACACCCGGACCGTGTTGACCACCAGCAGCATGGTCACCGCCAGCATGATCGCCATGATCGTCCAGGCCACCACCTGGGCCCCGTTGAGCAGGTTGAACAGTGGCTTCAGCACCGCGCTCTGGTCCTGCACGGTGCTGACGCCCGGCTGCCCGGCGACCAGCGAGGTGATCACGTCGTACTTCTGCGGGTCGTACAGCTTCACCCGCAGCGAGGACTCCAGCTGGTCCGGGGTCAGCGTCGGCAGCAGCGGGCTGTTCGGGTTCTCCTGCTTGAAGTTGGCGTAGGCCTGGGACTGGTCCTCGGTGTAGACCTTCTCGACCAGGCCGCTCTTGTCCAGCTGCTGCTGGACCGCCGCCATCTGCGCCGTGGTGGCCGCGCCCGAGGCGCAGCCCGGGTACTGCTGCGGCAGCGTGGAGTCGTTCTTGTTGCAGAAGTAGATGGAGACCTGGACCTTGCCGTCCCAGTAGCCGCGCATGTTGCCGACCTGGGCGTTCAGCAGGATCGCCGCTCCCGCCAGTGCGAGCGAGAGCGCCACGCTCACGATCACCGCGATGGTCATCGTCAGGTTCCGCCGGAGACCCACGCCGATCTCCGACATGACGAACTGTGCGCGCATGACTTCCTAGCTGGTCGGGGCGTCGGCCTGGTGCGGACGCCGAGGGGCGGACGGGCTCCGGCTCAGTGCTGGTAGCCGTACACGCCGCGGGACTGGTCACGGACCAGGTGGCCCTGGTCGAGCTCGATGACGCGCTTGCGCATCTGGTCCACGATCGCCTGGTCGTGGGTGGCCATCAGCACCGTGGTGCCGGTCCGGTTGATCCGGTCCAGCAGCTTCATGATGCCGACGGAGTTCTGCGGGTCGAGGTTTCCGGTCGGCTCGTCCGCGATCAGCAGCATCGGCCGGTTCACGAAGGCGCGGGCGATGGCCACGCGCTGCTGCTCACCACCGGAGAGCTCGCCGGGCATCCGGTCGGCCTTGCCGGCCAGGCCGACCAGCTCCAGCACCTCGGGGACGACCTTGCCGATCACCGAGCGGGGCTTGCCGATGACCTCCAGCGCGAAGGCGACGTTCTGGCCCACGGTCTTGTTCGGCAGCAGTCGGAAGTCCTGGAAGACGGTGCCCAGTTGGCGCCGCATCTGCGGGACCTTCCAGTTGGAGAGCTTGGCCAGGTCCTTGCCGAGCACATGGACGTCGCCGGTGCTGGGACGCTCCTCGCGCAGGATCAACCGCAGGAAGGTCGACTTTCCGGAGCCCGAGGAGCCGACCAGGAAGACGAACTCGCCCTTCTCGATCTCGAGCGAGACGTTGTCCAGGGCCGGACGGTTCTGCTTGGGATAGGTCTTGGAGACGTTGTCGAATCGGATCACGGCTGCATCACGGTCGGCCAGTCTAGGTGGAGAAAAGCGTGCGGACTCCCAGAAGGGGAACCTTCGCCTCCCTCTGCGCGGGCAGGGACGGGGCAGTCGGCGGAGCCGCACCGCAGGACGATGCAGAGCTCCCCCGGTTGGCCGACCTTACGCGAACCCGACGCCCACTCGCAGTCGCCGCCCGGGATTCGTGGGGGATTTCACGGATAAAAGGGACGAATTACCAATAAATTCCGCCGCTTCGGCCTCGGATTCACAGTTCCTGTGCCCCGGCCCCGACTCCCGACCGGACGCAACCCGGCCGGATTCCGCCCGACGTGGCAGAGTGGAGGGAACCCACCCGGCATGGTGTCTCGTTGGGCAGGTCGAAGGAGGAGATCAAAGTGACGTTCGACCGTCCCGTGTGCGCCAACTGTGCCGGCCCGGTGAGCGAGGGCCGCTGTCCCACCTGCCGCGCGATTCGCGCGCGGCTGGAGGAGGAGCAGCAGCAGCGACTGTTCGGATCGCTCTCCCCGGCCGCGCTGGTCGCGCTGCTCGCGGCCCTGATCGCCTGCGCGCTGATAGCCCGGCACGCCTTCGCCTGATCGCGGCGGCGCGGCGCCGTCCATCCACCAGGACCAGCAGCACGGCGGCGGGCCCCGGGACATGTTCCCCGGGGCCCGCCGCCGTGCTGCTTACGCTCAGCGCCTGCGGCGGGCGTTCGGGGCCGCAGTGGCGGCCTGGGGGGTGCTCCGCGGGCCGAAGCGGAAGACCAGCCCGCCCGCGAGCATGGTGGCGGCACCGGCCAGCATCCACGGCACGCTGTCGTCCGTACCGGTCTCGGCCAGGCTCTGCCGGGGCGCCGAGGCCACCAGCGAGGCGGCGGCGGGACCGGTGGCGGCGGCCGCCGCAGGGGCGGTCGCGGACGCCGAGCCGCTGGGCGCCGCGGTCGCCCCGCCGCCGGCGCTGCTGGGCGCGGCGGTGGCGGTGGCGGTGGGACCGCCGGTCGCGGACGCGGTCGCGCTGTCGCTCGCGGTGTCGGTGGGCGCAGCCGAGCCGGTACCGTCCGGACCGCCGGTGCCCGACGCGCCGGCGGTGGCGCCGTCGGTGGGATTCTCGGCGGCGGAGCTGTCCCCGGCGGAGACCGAGACGGTGACACCGACCCCGACATTGTCCGGTCCGCCGACGATCTGCGTGGGCGCCATCGTGGTCACCGCCTGCGCCACACCCGTCACCAGCAGCCCTGAACCGGACAGCGCCAGCGCCGCAGCGGCGACCCGCACCGTCCGGGACCGTATGCCCCCGGCTCTCCTCCGGTGTCCTTGACGCACAACCGCCCCTCTCGCTGCCCTGCCGCCCGTGGTCACGGGCGTCGCGCGGTCAGCATGGTGAACCGGGGCGGCCGACGTCAACGACGTTCTGTCCCGGTTCGGGGCAGAACGTCGTGACACGGTCGAAATATTGGCGCTTCCTACGCGTTCTTCTCGTTCTGCTTGCGCCACCGGATACCGGCCTCGATGAAGCCGTCCAGCTCACCGTCCAGCACCGCCTGCGGATTGCCCACCTCGTACTGCGTGCGGAGGTCCTTGACCTGCTGGTACGGGTGCAGGACGTAGGACCGCATCTGGTTGCCCCAGGAGTTGCCGCCGTCCTTGAGCGCGTCCATCTCCGCCTTCTCCTCCTGGCGGCGCCGCTCCAGCAGCTTGGCCTGGAGGACGTTCATGGCGCTGGCCCGGTTCTGGATCTGCGAGCGCTCGTTCTGGCAGGAGACCACGATGTTGGTCGGCAGGTGGGTGATCCGGACCGCCGAGTCGGTGGTGTTGACGCCCTGGCCGCCGGGGCCGGAGGAGCGGTAGACGTCGACCCGGAGCTCGGACTCGTCGATCTCGATGTGGTCGGCCTTCTCGACCACCGGGAGCACCTCGACGCCGGCGAAGGAGGTCTGCCGACGGCCCTGGTTGTCGAAGGGCGAGATCCGGACCAGTCGGTGGGTGCCCTGCTCGACCGAGAGCGTGCCGTAGGCGTAGGGGACCTTCACGCCGAAGGTCGCCGACTTGATGCCGGCCTCCTCCGCGTAGGAGGTGTCGTAGACCTCGGTCGGGTAGCCGTGGCGCTCGGCCCAGCGGAGGTACATCCGCATCAGCCGCTCGGCGAAGTCGGCGGCGTCGACGCCGCCGGCCTCGGCCCGGATGTTGACCAGGGCCTCGCGCGCGTCGTACTCGCCGGAGAGGAGGGTTCGCACCTCCATCTCGTCCACCGCCTTCTGCACCGAGCCGAGCTCGGCCTCGGCCTCGGCCCGGGCGTCGGCGTCGTTCTCGTCCTCGGCGAGCTCGAACATCACCTAGAGGTCGTCGATCCGCCCGCGCAGCGTCTGCACCTTGCGCAGCTCGCCCTGGAGGTAGGAGAGCTTGCTGGTGACCTGCTGAGCGGCCTCGACGTCGTCCCAGAGGTCGGGCGCGGCGGCCTGCTCCTCGAAGACCGCGATGTCGGCCCGGATCTTGTCAAGGTCGACCACGGCCTCGATGGACGACATGGTCGTCTCGAGGGACTTGATTTCTTCGGAAGGATCGATGGCTGCCACGCCCCCAGCCTAATGGTTCCGACCGGCGGACTCCGCCGCGAGGCCGGTCGAGCCGGTCAATCGGTGTGGGCGTACCGCAGCGTGCCGTCCGGGGCGAGTACGAACAACCCCACTCCGGAGGCGTCCGCGAAGGCGGCGGCGGAGCCGGGGGCGCCTTCGAGCCTGCCGTCGGTCCAGGTGGGGCTCCCGGCCGCGCCGACCGCCTCGGCGCCGTCGGGCCCGAAGACGTACTGGGTGCCGCCGGCCCCCTGGACCGCCTCCGGGCGGGAGGCCGAGGTGATCCCGGTGACCTGGACGGCGGGGTGCCAGACCCCGTCGACCGCCTGGGTGCGCAGCACCGGGCCGCCGCCGGCCGGGATCACGAAGGCGTCGATCCGGCCCCCGCCCTCGGCCACCAGCGCCGGGGCGCCGGTGATCGATCCGGCCGGGGGCACGGTCGCCCAGGCGCTCCAGGATCCGTCCAGGTAGGAGGTGGTGGCCAGCTCGCCGCCGATCCTGGCGACCAGGTCGATCCGGGAGCCGTTGACCGCCGCCGCCGGCGGGGAGTCGACCGTGATCCGTCCGTCGACCTTGCCCCAGCCGCCCCAACTGCCGGCGCCCCCGCTGCTGCTGAGGCCGCTCAGGGTGCGCTGGTAGACCAGTCCGTCGATGCCGGTGGCGAACAGCCGCAGGGTGCCGTCCGGCAGCACCACCGGGGCCGGCTCGCCGGTCACCCGTATCCCGGTCAGCTTGCCCCAGATGCCGAAGCCGGCCGCGGTCCGGGTGAGGTAGCGGACATAGCCGTCGGCGCTGGTGCCGAAGAGGTAGGAGGTGCCCTCGACCTGGACCGCCCGCACCCCGCTGACCAGCGGCGTCCCGGACTCCGGGGCCTCGGTCCAGCCGGACCAGACCGGCAGCACGGCCGCGACCGGGCTGGTGGTGATGTTGACCTGGCCGGCCACCGGGGCTGTCGGCAGCGCCGCCCGGCCGCCGGGGCCGCCCGTGGCGGCGGCGGTCGCGGTCGCGGTCACCCCGCTGTTCCCGCCGAGGCCCGCGGAGTGGTCGTCCCGGCCCCCCGCGAACGCCTTGTAGGCACCGACCGCCCCGGCGGCGACGAGTATCGCCAGCACCCCGAGGACGATCCGGCGGCGGCGGCGCACCGCCGCGCCCGCGCCGGTGCGCCGAACCCCGGCGTGCCGGTGGAGGCTGCTGTCGCTGCGGGTGCTCCCGCCGGACCGGCCGCCGCGTCCGCCGCGCCCCTGCTGCTCGCCGCGCTCGTTGCGGGAGGCCTCGGCGAATCCGGCCAGCTCCTCGGCGCTGGGACGGCGCAGGCTGGTGTGGGTCTCCCGGGTGGAGTCCGGCTGCGCGCCGGGGACCAGCGGGACCGCCGGTCCCCGGCGGCGCGGCGCGGTGCGCAGCTCGGGGTCGTCCTCGTCCGGCGGGTAGTCGGCGACGACCTGCGGCAGGGTCGGGTGGGCGACGTCCAGGCTGGCCAGTCCGGACAGCGAGGGCAGCTGCTCGCGCAGCCGGGTCGCCAGCTCGGCGGCGCGCAGCCGCGAGGCCGGGGCCTTGGCCAGGCACTGCGCGATGACCTTCCACAGGTCCTCGGGCAGTCCGGGCAGCGGTGCGACCGCCTCGGTCACATGCCGCCGCAGCACCGCGCCGGTGTGGCCGCCGCCGAAGGGGGTGAATCCGGCCAGCAGTTCGTAGAGGACGGTGGCCAGGGCGTAGATGTCGACGGCGGCGCGCGGCTCCAGCCCCTCGATCACCTCGGGGGCGAGGTAGTCCGGGGTACCGATGATCCGGGTGGCCCTGGTCCGCCGTGGGGCGTCGACCAGCCGGGCGATGCCGAAGTCGGACAGCTTGGCGCGCGGCGCGCCGCCGGGGCCGGGCGAGGAGGCCTGGTCCAGCAGGATGTTCTCGGGCTTGACGTCGCGGTGGACGATGCCGGCGGCGTGCGCGACGGACAGGCCCTCGGCGACGTCGGCGGCGATGGAGACGGCGGCCTGCGGCGTCAGCGGGCCCTCGCGCTCGAGCCGCGAGCGCAGGTCCGAGCCGTGCACCAGCTCCATCACCAGGGCCAGGTCGTCCCCGTCCACGACCAGGTCGTGGACGCCGACGACGCGCGGGTGGTCGAGGCTGGTGAGCGCGGTCCGCTCCTGGACGAAACGGCCGACCAGGACCTGGTCCGAGGCCAGGTCCTCGCGCAGCAGTTTGATCGCGACCGGGCCCTCGGGGCCGTCGCCGAGCCAGACTGTGCCTGCGGAGCCGCGGCCGATCACCTGGTGCGCGGTGTAGCGGCTACCGATCTTGCGTGCCAAGGCTGCTCCGTGCGCGGATGGGGGAAGCCGAGTGACTGGCTGTGTGTCAGCGACCAAAGTACGCGGACCCGGGTGGTTTGGGTGAACCGGGGATCGTTACCGCTGGTCGGATGTCGACAAAGCGTCAATCCTGGCCCGCCGACAGGTCAGTTGCCCTGAATGGTCGGCAGCCCGGTGGGCACCTTCGGGACCTCGTTCTTGATCTTGTTGGCGGTGCCGGTCACCTGGTCCCACCAGTTCACCACCTGGTGCCACCAGCCCTCGACGTTGTGGATCCAGTGCTGGAGCGGGGTGAACCACCAGACCACGGCCGCGATCACGGCCAGGATCAGCAGCGAGCGGAGGCAGCCGCTGCCGGGGATCCGCATCCGTCGGCGCGGGGCGCGCGGCGCGCGCTCCCGCCGCGGCTCGGGCTCCGGCTCGCGCCGCCGCTCCGGCTCGCGCTCGCGCGGCGCCTCCCGGACCGGCTCCGGCGCGGGACGGGCGCTGGGCGCGGGACGCCGGCCGCGCGGCGGCTCCGGCTCGTACGGCTGCTCATACCCCTGCTCGTCGGCGTACTGCTCGCCCGGGTACTGCTCCGCGCCGTAGCGGTCACCCCGGTACTGCTGCTCGCGGCGGTACGGCGGCGGGGCCACCTGCGGGCGCGACTGCGGCTGCTCCTCGACCGCGTAGCCGTACTGGGTCTGCTCGCTGCGGTGCCGGGCCGCCCGCAGCTGGCTCTCCCAGGGGTGCGGCCCGGCCGGCTGCTCGGGCTCCTGCTCCTGGTACGACGGCTGCTGGTAGGGGGGCTGCTGGTACTGCTGCTGCTCGAAGTGCGGCTGCAGCCGGGTGGGCGGCAACTGGGTCGGCTGGAGCCGGGTCGGCTGCTGGGCGAAGCCCTGCTGCGGGGTGGGCGGCAGCACCCGGGTCGGGTCGGCGGCGCCGTTCGGCAGCAGTTCGGTCGCCTCGGCCGCGCCGAAGACCGAGGCCGCGAGCACGGTGGCGGCGGCCGGGTCGGCGTTCAGGCCGTTCGGCACGGTGGACTCGTGCGCGGCGGTCGCCGGGGCCAGCATCGCGCCCACCGCGTAGGCCGCGTCGATCGCGGCCGGCGAGGCGTGCACGCCGATCCCGGCGGCGACCGTGCGCAGCGCCGTGGCCAGGGTGACCGCGGTGGGCCGCTGCGCCGGGTCCTTGCTGAGGCAGCGCTCGATGACCGTCCACAGCGGCTCGGGCACGGCGGACGGGCGGCGCGGCTCCTGGGTCAGGTGCGCGTGCAGGATCTGCAGCGGACCGTCGCCGTGGAACGGCGGCTGGCCGCTGACCAGCTCGTAGAGCATGATCCCGGCGCCGTAGACGTCCACCGCCGCAGTCTGCTCCCGGCCCTCGGCGGACTCCGGGGCGACATAGGCGGGGGTGCCGACGAACTCGTGGGTCCGGGTGATGCCGGGCGAGTCGGCCAGCCGGGCGATGCCGAAGTCGGTCAGCAGCGGGTGCATCTGCTCGCCGCCGTCGGCCCCGCGCACGGTCGCCAGCAGCACGTTGGCGGGCTTGAGGTCGCGGTGGACGACGCCGTCGGCGTGGCTGGTGGCGAGCGCGTCGGCGATCTGCGCCATCAGCAGCGCGGCCGCCACCGGGCTCAGCGGGCCGTGGTCGGCCAGGTAGCGGTGCAGGTCGGGACCGTCGACCAGGTCCATCACCAGGGCCAGCAGCTCGCCCTCCACCACCAGGTCGCGGACCCGGACGATATTGGGGTGGGCCAGCCGCAGCAGCACCGACCGCTCGCGCAGGAAGCGCATGACGATGTCGGGGTCGTTGGCCAGCTCCTCCTTGAGCACCTTGATGGCGACCAGTCGGCCGGATGCGATGTCGGCGGCGGTGCGCTCGGCGGCGAGGGCGCCGTCGGCCACGGTCGCGGCGTGGCCGGGTTCGGCCTCGCCGGAGGGGACGACCACCGTCGGCTCCGCCGGGGGCGGGCCGGCCACATAGGGGCCGGGGCCGACCTGCACCCCGCCGGAGGGGAAGGCCCCGAACAGGACGGTGCTCGTCGACTCCGCCCCCTGGCCCGTGCCGTACTGCTCAGTGCCGTACTGCCCGGTGCCGAACCGGCCCGTGGTGGCCGGGTCGCCGGGGAGGGTCGGCGCCTCCTCGTCCCGCACCCGGGCACGCCAGACGGTCCCGGTGGCGCCGCGTCCCAGCGGCTCCTCCAGCAGGTACTTGCTGCCAACCGGACGCACCCGCGCGCTCCTCGTCCTGCCTTGCGCCGTTGGGTACCGGTCCCCCCGGCCCCGCTCCAGCTGTCGTGCCGTGCATGTGTTCGGCAACTCTAGTTCGGCAACTCTAATGGCGTTCGAACCGTCGCGGCGACGGCGGCGAACTGCCCGTTCCATCCCTATACCCGCTGGACGTCCCCGGCCTCGCGGTAAGTTCCCAAGATCACTGCATCGGGTGCCGTGGGCGAGTTGTCGGTGGCGGATGGGAGGATGCACTCAGCACCGTTGCGCCCACCCCGCGGACGGGGCCTCGACGTTGTGTCCGCACGGCCCGGTGGCCGCGCAGGGGGTGGGCGACACCAGGTCCGGAATTGGCTGGGCGGAAGGGGCCGACGAGGATGCAGATCCGGCTGAGCGTGTGCGGCCCGAGCGACGGGAGCCCGCCACCCCAGACGCATGCGCCGGGACGCGCCGCCCACCATGCCGCGACGCAGACCGTGGACGTCCTCGTCACCGCACCGGCCGGGACCACGCTCGGCGCGGTCGCCGGGGCCCTGGCGGGCGCGGTCGGCTCGCGCACGGCAACCCGGGGCGGTCGGACCGCCACCCACGTCCATTTGTTCGTCGGCGACCAACGGCTGGACGAGCGCACCGTGCTCGGCCACCCGCCGCTGGTGGACGGCGCGCTGCTGCGGCTCGACGAGCCGGACCCGGACCACGTCTCGGACCCGGCCGCCGAGTCCCCCGCCGAGCTGCGGGTCGTCGGCGGCCCGGACGCCGGCGGCATCCACCTGCTGCAGGCCGGGCTGGTCCGGGTCGGCCGCTCGGGCGAGGCCGACGTCCCGGTGGACGACCCCGACGTCTCCCGGTTCCACCTGGTGCTGGACGTCTCCTCGGACGGCCGGGTCACCGTCGCCGACAGCAACTCCACCAACGGCACCACCCTGGACGGCCGGCTGATCGGCGCCGAGCCGCAGACGGTGGCGCCCGGAGCGCTGATCGGCCTGGGCGAGACCGTGCTGCGGATCGCCCCCGGCCGGTTCGACCGGACCGACCTGATCCCCGACGGCCAGGGCCAGGTCCAACTGGTCCCGCGAGCCCCGGTCCCGGCCAACAGTCCGCACGGACGCACCGCGGCCGGCACCGGCGAGGGGAGCGGGCCGGAGCCGGCCGCACGCCCGCTCAGTAGTCGCGCACGCGGGCTGCTGACGCTCCGGGGGCGCATCCCCCGCCCGTCCGCGCCGGTCGAGCCGGTCCCGGCGACGGCCACCCCGACCTCCGGCGTCCGGCTTCCGGCGCTCGCCCCCTCGGTCCGCTCCACCCGCTGGCCCGACCCGGCCGAGCTGCTGCTCACCGCCCTCGGCCCGGGGCCGCGGCTGTGGGAACGCACCCTCGACCACCCCGACGCGCTGGTGCTCCGGCTGGGCAACGCCGCCCGCCCGGCCGCGCCGGTCACCCTGGACCTGCGCGCCGTCGGCAGCCTCGGCCTGTCCGGGCCGCGCGCCCGGCTGCTCGGGCTGACCCGCGCCCTGGTCGCCCAACTCGCGGTGCTGCACGGCCCCTCGGCGCTGGAGCTGGTGCTGGTCTCCGCCGATCCGGCCCGCCCGGAGGGCGAACGCGGCGCCGACTGGTCCTGGCTGCACTGGCTGCCGCAGCTGCGCCCCGGCCGGGGCCAGCCCTGCCGGCTGCTCACCGCGCTGCACCCGGAACAGGCCCTGGCCCGGCTCGGCGAGCTGCGCGAACCCGGTCAGCGGGCCGGCAGCGCCACCGTCGTGGTCGTCGACGGCGACCCGGGCAGCCCGGCCGGCCGGGAGCTGCTGGCCCAGGTCCTGGCCGAGGGCCCGGCCCTCGGCGTGCACGCCCTCTGCCTGGCCGACCACCCCGACCTGCTGCCGCGCGGCTGCGGCGCCACCGCCGCCGTCACCGGCGAGGTCTCCACCCTGCTCACCCTGGAACGCCCCGTGGTGAACACCCACCCGGCCGCCGGCGTCGGCCACCACCGGGCCCGCCCGGCCCGGGAGCTGATCCAGGGCATCGCCCTGGACGCGGTCTCCGCCGCCTGGGCCGAGGGGCTGGCCCGGGCCCTCGCCCCGCTGCGCGAGGCCGACACCACCGCCCGCTCCGGCCGGGGCGCCCTGCCCGACGCCCCTCGGCTGCTCGACCTGCTCGGTCTGGACGTGGTCACCCCGGCCCAGATCTCCGGCCGCTGGTCCGAGCTCCAGGTCGCCTCCGGATCGCTGCCGACCGCCCTGGTCGGCGCCGACCGGGACGGCGCCTGCGGCTTCGACCTGACGGACCATCTCCTGGTCGGCGGGGCCCCGGGGTCGGGCCGCACCGAACTGCTGCGCGCCCTGCTCGCCTCGCTCTCGGTGGCCGAGCGGCCGGACCGGCTCGGCATGCTGCTGATCGAGGCCCGTCCGCCGCAGGACCAGGCCCGGGGGCTGCGTCCCTGCCTCGAACTCCCGCACGTGGTCGGCCATGTCGACGGCGCGGACGAACTGCGGCTGCTGCAGGCCGCCCAGGTGCTGCTCGGCGAGCTGGAGCGGCGCGAGCAGCTGCTCCAGGGGCGCTCGTTCGCCTCCTGGCACGCCGAGCGCGCGCTCTCCCGGCTCGCACCCCCGCGCCGGGCCGCCGACGACTACCCCCAGCAGCGGAACGGGGCCGGCCGGCTGGCGGTCGACACCGCGCCGCCCACCCGGCTGCTGGTCGTCGTCGACGACCACGACGAACTGCTGCTGCCCGGCCGGGAGCGGGCCGCGCTCGCCGACGCGCTGGACGCGGTGGCGGTGCGCGGGCCCAGGCTCGGCGTCCACCTGGCG
Organism: uncultured Actinomycetota bacterium; assembly: GCA_963743515.1. GTDB lineage: Bacteria > Actinomycetota > Actinomycetes > Streptomycetales > Streptomycetaceae > Streptacidiphilus. The sequence continues at coordinate 31,140 of CAVUQN010000006.1, read as the reverse complement.
GTCAGCACCGGCCACCCGGACCGCAGCAGCGGCGGCGACCTGGACGAGTCGGCGCAGCTCCGGGTGGCGCTGCGGCTGGACGACCCCCGGCTCTCCGCGCTGCTGATCAATGTCGAGGACGCTGCCGGGGTCGCCGAGGAGCACCCCGGACGCGGCTACGTCCGCTACCCCGACGGCCGGGTGACCGGGCTTCAGGGGGCCCGGGTGAGCGGACGCATCCCGCGGACCGCCACCCTGCGGCCAACGGTCGCCCCGCTGGAGTGGCCCACCATGGGCGACCCGCCGGCCCGGCGTCCGGTGCGCGAGCTCGGCAACGGCCCGACCGACCTGGCCCTGCTGGCCAGCGCGCTGCAGCGGGCGACCGAGACCCTGGGCGCGCCGCTGCCGCCGGCGCTGCTCTGAGCGGCGGCGCTGCTCCCTGACCGAATCACCGCCGGACCGGCAGCGGGTCGCCGGTCCGGCCGAGGACCAGCGCCACCGCGCCCAGCGCTGAGGCCTGCGGCCCCAGGGTCGAGGCGGTGATCAGGGTGGACGCCGGGTCGGCGGCGGCCGGGTCGGCGGCCGAGGGCGCGCCGCCGGTCACCGAGAGGTCCGGGTCGGCGGCGGCGACCGCCTCGCGGAGCGGGCCGAGCAGCAGTTCCCCGGCCGCCGCCAGCGCCCCGCCGACGATCACGCAGCGCGGGTCGAGCAGTCGGCAGAGCATCCCGGTGACCCGCCCGGCCATCGCCCCGGCCTCGGCCAGCGCCCGCTGGCAGCCCCGGTCGCCCTGCCAGGCCATGGTGATGATGTTCCGCAGGCTGACCCGGTCGCCGTAGCCGTGCTCCAGCCCGCGCAGCACCGCAGGCAGTCCGATGTAGGACTCCAGGCAGCCGCGGTTGCCGCAGCGGCAGAGCGGTCCGCCGGGGTCCATCACCAGGTGGCCGATCTCGCCGGCGGTTCCGGCCGCGCCCCGCACCGGCCGCCCGTTGCTGATGAAGGCCGCGCCGACACCGGCGTGCAGCTTGAGGTAGACCAGGTCCTCGTAGGCGCGACCGGCGCCCCACTGGCGCTCGGCGAGCGCGCCGAGGCCGGCGTCGTTGTCCACCAGCACCGGCAGCCGCAGCCGGGCGCCGAGCTCCGCCGCCACCGGCACCCCCGACCAGGGCGAGTGGCGGCGGACGGTGGGTAAGCCGGTGCGCCGGTCGACGGCGCAGGGCAGGCCCACCCCGACGCCGAGGATGCGGGAGCGGCGGGTGCCGATCTCGTCCATCGCCGACTGGACCAGGTCGGCCGCCACGTCGAGGCCGCGCTGCGGCTCGTAGCGGGGCGGCAGCTCGGCCGACTTGGCGATCCGGACCTCGTGGGCGACGTCCGCGATGATCACGTGGACGTGCCGGTGGCCGAAGTCCACCCCGACCGCCTCGCCGGTGGCCGGGTTGAGCATCACCGCCGCGGCCGGGCGTCCGGCCCGGCCGCCGACCGGCGGCAGCTTGGTGCCCAGCTCCAGCACGATGTCGTCCGCGACCAGGTCGCCGATCAGCGCGGAAATGGTGGAGCGGGACATTCCGGTGGCCCGGGCTATGTCGGCCCGGCTGAGCGTTCCGCGCTCGCGCAGCAGCCGGACCACCGCCTGCCGGGTGCGTTCGGAGCGGGAGTCTCGGGGAGGCGTGGCCATGGACCACAGAATCGAACCGGTGGCCGCATTCGTCAAGCACCGAACAAATTAAGCCCGCTGACCCCCCATTAGTTCGGCATAATTTGTTCGAATTTTTCGAAATGACAACGTTATTGACGGCCTCTTTTGTGCGTCGTTAGCTTTCCAAAACCAGCACCCGGCTGCCCGTCGAAGGGGCCCACCGTGACCGTGCAGAGAAAATCCAAGATCGGCGGAATCGCCGTGGCCACCGCCGCCGCGCTCGCCCTCGCCGCCTGCTCCAGCTCCGGCGCCAAGCCCGCCGACGGCGCCTCAGGATCCGCCGGCGCGACGGCGGGCGCGAGTGCCGGCGCCGCCGGATTACCTTCACTCCAGGGTCAGCACCTGACCGTCCTGGCCGAGTGGACCGGCGCGGAGCAGACCGACTTCCAGGCGGTCCTGAACAAGTTCGACGCACTGACCGGCGCCAGCGTCTCCTACCAGTCCGGCGGTTCCAACACCGGGACGGTGCTGCAGACGAAGATCGCCGGTGGCTCGCCGCCCGACGTCGCGCTGCTGCCCGAGCCCGGCCTGATCAACACCCTGGCCCAGGAGGGCGACCTCAAGCCGCTCTCCCCGGCGATCCAGCAGGAGGTCGCCGCGGACTACGGCCCCGGCTGGGAGTCGATGGGGACGGTGAACGGCAAGCTCTACTCGGTCGTCTACAAGGCCTCGAACAAGACCACCTTCTGGTACAACACGGCCGAGTTCAGCCAGGCCGGCATAGCTCCGCCGACGAACTGGACCCAGTTCCTGACCGACTGCCAGACCCTCTCGGACGCCGGGATCACCCCGGTCTCCATCGGCGGCTCCGACGGCTGGACGCTGGCCGACTGGTTCCAGAACATCTACCTCAGCCAGGCCGGTCCGGCTATGTACGACAAACTGGCGCACCACAAGATCCCCTGGACCGACCCCTCGGTGATCAAGGCGCTGACCACCTTCGGCCAACTGCTGGGCAACCAGAAGTTCATCGCCGGCGGCGACGCCGGGGCGCTGCAGACCTCGTTCAACAACTCGGTCACCCAGACCTTCACCAATCCGCCGAAGGCCGCGATGGTCTTCGAGGGCGACTTCTCGGCGACCCAGATCACCAGCACCACCAGCGCGAAGATCGGCACCGACGCCAAGTTCTTCCCCTTCCCCGGCCCGGCCACCGGCGGCAGCTCCAACTTCGTCCAGGTCGCCGGCGACATGGCGACCGCGCTCAACAGCAACGCCGCGACCATGGAGCTGATCCAGTTCCTGGCCTCCCCCACCGCCGACGCGATCTGGGCGCACGAGGGCGGCTACCTGACGCCGAACAAGCTGGTCCCGCTCTCGGACTACCCCGACGCGACGACCCAGCAGGAGGCCCAGATGCTGATCAGCGCCGGGACCAACGTCGACTTCAGCCTCGACGACCTGTCCCCGGCCGCGTTCGGCGGCACCGTCGGCGCCGGCTACTGGAAGGACATGCAGGACTTCGTCCAGGACCCGTCGAATGTCCAGGGCACGGCCCGGCAGTTGGAGGCCGACGCCGCCAAGGTCACCTGGTCCTGACGCCATCCGCCCGGTCCAACCAGAGGAGCCGGACAGCTCATGGAGACTCCCGCACCCGCGAAGCGCCGCCCGGGACTGCCCTTCCGCCGGGCGGCCCCGCCGGGCGCCCTGCACATCCCACTGCGCGTCCGCTTCGGCTTCCTCACCCCGGCCCTGCTGGTGCTGCTGGCCATCATCGGCTGGCCGATCCTGTTCTCGGTCTGGCTGAGCCTGCGCAACGCCGACGGCAGCCACTTCGTCGGCCTGCACAACTATGTTTCGATCTTCACCGATCCGGCCACCCTGACCGCACTGAAGAACAACATCATCTGGCTGGTCAGCGCGCCGACCCTGGCCTGCGCGCTGGGCCTGATCTTCGCGGTGCTGGCCGAGCGGATCCGCTGGGCCACCGCCTTCAAGATCGTCATCTTTATGCCGATGGCCATCTCCTTCCTGGCCGCCGGGGTCATCTTCGAACTCGTCTACCAGGCCGACCCGCACATCGGCGTCGCCAACGCGGTGCTGGTCGAGCTGCACGACACCTTCTCCCCCGCCTCCCAGTACCCGGCCGCCGAACCCCGGCCGACCACCGGCTACCGCGCCGCCGGCGGCGGCTACGACAGTCCGACCGAGTACACCCCGGGCTCGGTCGCGAACATCCCGCTGATCGGCTACTCGGTGCTCGACCTGCCGAAGTCCGCCGTCCAGGCCGTCCCGGCGGCCGCCGCGCCCGGTGAGATCACCGGCACGGTCTGGCTCGACCTGGTCTACGGCGGCGGCGGCACCCCCGGCCACGTCGACCCGGGCAAGAAGGGCACCCCGGGCATCACCGTGGAGGCGCTCTCCGGCAGCAAGGTCGTGGCGAAGGGCACCGTGCACGCCGACGGCACCTTCGCCCTGCACGGACTCAGCCCCGGCACCGGCTACCGGCTGGCGCTGCCCGCCTCCGACTTCAGCAAGCCCTACGCCGGGGTCTCCTGGCTCGGTCCCGACCTGGTCACCCCGGCGATCATCGTGGCCTACCTGTGGATCTGGGCCGGTTTCGCGATGGTGCTGATCACAGCCGGGCTCAGCGGCATCCCCCGGGAGCTCCAGGAGGCCGCCAAGGTCGACGGGGCCTCGGACTTCCAGATCTTCCGGAAGATCACCGTCCCGCTGCTGGCCCCGGTGCTGCTGGTGGTGCTGATCACGCTCGCCATCAATGTGCTCAAGGTCTTCGACCTGGTCTACATCATCTCGCCGGGCTCCACCCTCTCCGTCGCCAATGTGCTGGCGGTGCAGATGTGGAGCGTCTCCTTCGGCGGCGCGCAGAACCAGGGCCTCGGCAGCGCCATCGGCGTCTTCCTCTATGTCCTGGTGCTGCCCGCGATGTACGTCAACATCCGGCGGATCCGCAGAGAACGGCGTGAATCATGACCCTGACCGAACCGGCCCGGTCCCGGCCGAAACGCCCGCCGCGCACCGACGGACGACCGCCGCTGGCGGCCCGGATCGCGTCCAGGCTGACCAGCGGCGTGCTCCAAGTGGTGCTGCTGCTGGTGGGCGTGGTCTGGCTGATCCCCACCCTGGGGCTGTTCGTCTCCTCGCTGCGCACCCCGGACGACATCAGCGACAGCGGCTGGTGGACCGCCTTCACCCACCCCGCGCAGCTGACCCTCAGCGACTACGTCAACCTCTTCCACGACCAGGGGATGATGCAGTCGCTGTGGAACACCGTGCTGATCACCGTGCCCGCGACGGTGGGTGTGGTGGTGCTCGCCTCGCTCGCGGCCTACGCCTTCGCCTGGATCGACTTCCCGGGCCGGGACTGGCTGTTCGTCGCGGTGATCGGGCTGCTGGTGGTCCCGGTGCAGGTGGCGCTGATCCCGGTGGCGAAGATGTACAAGTACACCCACCTGTTCGGGACCATCCCCGGGGTGGTGCTCTTCCACATCGGCTTCGGCCTGCCGTTCGCCGTCTTCCTGCTGCGCAACTTCTTCGCCGGCATCCCGCGCGAACTGCTGGAGGCGGCCCGGATGGAGGGCGGCACCGAGTGGGTGATCTTCCGCAAGGTGGTGGTGCCGCTGGGGATGCCGGCCATCGCCTCGCTCACCATCTTCCAGTTCCTCTGGGTGTGGAACGACATGCTGGTCGCCCTGGTCTTCTCGGACACCGACACCCAGCCGCTGACCGTCGAACTCCAGGGGCAAATGCGCCAGTTCGGCAGCAATATCGACATCCTCGCCCCCGGGGCGTTCCTCTCCCTGGTGATCCCGCTGATCGTCTTCTTCTCCTTCCAGCGCTATTTCGTCCAGGGGTTGATGGCCGGCTCGATGAAGGGCTGAACCGGCAACCGGGGGACCGGGGAACACCGCATGTCAACAGCAGACATACTGAAAGGCGGACACCCGTCGGTCGGCAATCCAGGAGGAGCGCGCAGGTGGCCGGAATTCGGTTCATCGACGCCACCCGCGTGTTCCGGGGGAGCTGGAGGCCCGCCGTCGCGGGCGTCGGCCTGGAGGTGCGGGACGGCGAACTGCTGGTGCTCAGCGGCCCTTCCGGCAGCGGCAAGTCCACCCTGCTGCGGATGCTCGCCGGGCTCGAACCGCTGGACCGGGGGCAGATCCTGGTCGATGGCCAGGACCTGGCCAGGACCGCCCCCGACAAGCGCGGGATCTCGCTGCTCGCCCAAGGCTTCTCGCTCTTCCCGCACCTCACCGTCGCCGAGAACATCGCCTTCCCGCTCACCATGCGCCGCAGCTCGGCCCGGACGGTCCGCAGCCGGGTCGGGCAGCTGTCCGAACTGTGCGACCTGGAGCAGCAGTTGCCGCTCCGCCCGGACGCACTGACGGTGGCGCAGCGGCAACGGGCACTGATGGCACGGGCGCTGGCCACCCGGCCCCGGGCGATCTGCCTGGACGAGCCGATGGGCGGCGGTTCGCTGCCCGCCTCGCTGCGGGACCGGGGCCCGATCGCCGACCTCCAGCGCCGGTCCGGGATCACTCTGCTCTACGCGACCTGCAGCTCCACCGACGCCTGGGCGATCGCCGACCGGGTCGCGGTGATGGACCGGGGCGCGCTGCAGCAGGTGGACACCCCGCACCGGGTGTTCGCGGAGCCGGGCACGGTGGCGGTGGCCGAGTTCGTCGGCTCGCCGCCGATGAACCTGGTCCCGGCGGTGGTCACCGCCGAGGGCGCCCGGATCGGCGAGCTGCTGGTACCGGTCGCCGCGGACCGCCGGGCCGCGCTGACCAGCGAGCGGATCGTGGTCGGGCTGCGCCCCGACGACCTGCTGATCGGCGGCGCGGGCGTGGGCGGCGGCGCGGGCGGCATCCGGGCCACCGCGGTGCTGGTGAAGGACTCCGGCCGGGAGTACCTGGTGCACGCCCGGACCGAGGTCCCCGGCGGCAGTGTCGACCTGGTGGTCCGCCAGGCCGGCGGACCGGTGCCGCTGCTGGGCGAGTCCTTCCTGGTCGGCGCCGCCCTGGACCGGGTCCACCTCTTCGACGCCGCGACCGGCGTCCGGCTGGGCTGAGGCCGGAAGCGGGCACACGGACGGGCCGCTCCCCCGGAGGGGAACGGCCCGTCGGCGCGCAGCTCGGTCAGCGCATGGAACCGGTGCGCAGCAGGGTCCGGATCACCCGCATGGCGACGCTGACGGTTCGCCAGGTCGAACGCCTCCGCACCCCTTATGTCGTCGAGCGTCGCCCGGGCCCGGGTGACCAGCGTGGAGTTGGCCTCCGCCCAGGCGCCGAAGCGCTGCTCCGGGTCGCCCCCGGACCGCCGTGGCCGAGGATGTCGCTGGTCAGCACCGCGTGGGCGGAGAACAGGTCCTCCCGGATGGCCGCGCGGGCCATCGACTGCCAGCGGTCGTCGCGCGGCAGCTCGATGATCCGGTCCAGCAGGTCGTTGATCTGCAGCCGGTCCGCGAGGTCGTAGTAGACCTCGGCCACGGTGCGGACGTCCTGCTCGGTGCGGTCCGCGACCTCGACGATGTCGAGGGTCGGGAAGGCCGAGGACAGACCGGCCGTCCGGACCGCCAGCTCCGCCGGGACGCCGGCCTCGACCAGCTCCTCGTAGACGCTGTCGAACCACTCGCGGTCGGAGCCGCGCAGCAGGTCCGGCAGCATGCCCCAGACCTCGTTCGCCCGGTCCTTGAACACCGCGATGGTCTCGGCGATGTCCAGCGGCTGGCGGCGGTTGTTGAGCAGCCAGCGGGTGGCGCGCTCGACCAGCCGGCGGCTGTGCAGCCGCATCCGGGTCTGGACGTCCGCCGGGACGACGTTGTCCAGGCCCTCGATCTCCGCCCACATGCCCTTGAGGTCGAAGACCGAGCGGGCCGCGGTGTGCGAGCGGACGATCTCCTCGTAGCGTCGCGCCGGTCTCCTCCTTCAGCCGGAAGGCGAAGGTGCAGCCGCCCCGGTTGATGGTCTCGTTGACCAGCACCGTGGTGATGATCTCCCGGTGCAGCGCGTGGGCGTCGATCTGCTCGCCGAAGCGCTCCGCAGCTGCGGCGGGAAGTAGCGGTGCAGCTTCCCGCGCAGGTAGGGGTCGTCCGGCAGGTTCGAGGCGAGGATCTCGTCCGTAGAGCGTGATCTTCGTGTAGGCCAGCAGCACCGAGAGCTCGGGCTGGGTCAGCCCGCGTCCCAGCGCCGCGCGCTCGCGCAGCTGCGCGCCGGTCGGCAGGAACTCCAGCGCCCGGTTCAGGTGCCCGTCGGCGACCAGCCGGCGCAGCATCCGGGCGTGGACGTTGAGCATGCTCGGCGCCTGCGCGGCGGCGTTGGCCAGGGCCACGTTCTGCGCGTAGTTGTTGCGCAGCACGTGCTGGCCGATGTCCTCGGTCATCTCGGCGAGCAGGGTGTTCCGCTGGCCCAACGTCATGTCGCCGTCGCCGACCACCCGGTCGAGCAGGATCTTGATGTTGACCTCGTGGTCCGAGGTGTCCACGCCGGCCGAGTTGTCGATGGCGTCGGTGTTGACCGCGCCGCCGGTCCGCTCGCCGTCGGCGCCGACCGGGCCGCCGAGCGTGGCGAACTCGATCCGGCCGAGCTGGGTGACGCCCAGGTTGCCGCCCTCGCCGACGACCTTGACCCGGAGCTCCGCGCCGTTGACCCGGATCGCGTCGTTGGCCTTGTCGCCGACCTCGGCGTTGTTCTCCGCCGTCGCCTTGACGTAGGTGCCGATGCCGCCGTTCCAGAGCAGGTCGACCGGCGCCAGCAGGACGGACTTCATCAGCTCGGCGGGGGTGAGCCGGCTGACGCCCTCCTCGATGCCGAGGGCGGCCCGCATCGGCGCGGTGATCGGGATCGACTTGGCGCTGCGCGGGAAGACGCCGCCGCCGGCCGAGATCAGCGACTTGTCGTAGTCCTCCCAGGAACGAGCGCGGCAGGTCGAACAGCCGCTGCCGCTCGACGAAGGACGCCGCCGCGTCCGGCGTCGGGTCGATGAAGATGTGCCGGTGGTCGAAGGCCGCGACCAGCCGGATGTGCTCGCGAGAGCAGCATCCCGTTGCCGAAGACGTCGCCGGACATGTCGCCGACGCCGACGACGGTGAAGTCCTCGCGTCTGGGTGTCGACGCCGAGCTCGCGGAAGTGGCGCTTGACCGACTCCCAGGCGCCGCGTGGCGGTGATGCCCATGCCCTTGTGGTCGTAGCCGACCGAGCCGCCGGAGGCGAAGGCGTCGCCGAGCCAGAAGCCGTAGTCCTCGGCGACCTGCGTTGGCGATGTCGGAGAAGGTCGCGGTGCCCTTGTCGGCGGCGACGACCAGGTAGGGGTCGTCGCCGTCGTAGCGGACCACGTCCTTCGGCGGCACGACCGTCCCGCCGTCGGGACCAGGTTGTCGGTGATGTCCAGCAGACCGGTGATGAAGGTCTGGTAGCAGGCGATGCCCTCGGCCATGCAGGCCTCGCGGTCCCGGTCGGGTCGCCGGCAGCTGCTTGGCGACGAAGCCGCCCTTGACGCCGACCGGCACGATCACCGTGTTCTTCACCATCTGCGCCTTGACCAGGCCCAGGACCTCGGTGCGGAAGTCCTCCCGGCGGTCGGACCAGCGCAGGCCGCCGCGGGCGACCTTGCCGAAGCGCAGGTGCACGCCCTCGACCCGCGGCGAGTAGACCCAGATCTCGTAACCGGGCGGGGCGCGGGCAGGTCCGGGATCGCCTGCGGGTCGAACTTGATCGAAAGATAGGTGTGCGGCTCGCCGGTCTCCGGCGTCGCGCTGGAAGAAGTTGGTCCGCAGCGTGGCCTTGATCAGGGCGAGGAAGGAGCGCAGGATGCGGTCCTCGTCCAGGCTGAGCGACCTGGTCGAGCGCGCCGTCGAGCTCCTCCAGGATGCCCTCGGTCAGCTCGGCCGAGCCCTGCTGGTGGGCCGGTCGACAGCCGCGCCTCGAACAGGTTGACCAGCAGGTGGGTGGCGTGGACGTTGTTGGTGAGCGCGTCCTCGACGTAGTCCTGGCTGAAGGTCGAACCGGCCTGCCGCAGGTACTTGGCGTAGGCGCGCAGCACCACGGCCTGACGCCAGGTCAGTCCGCCGCGCAGCACCAGCGAGTTGAAGCCGTCGTTCTCGGCCTTGCCGGTCCAGGTGGCGGCGAAGGCGTCCTGGAAGCGCTCGCGGGCGTCCTCGGACAGGCCTTCGGCGACCTCGGGGCGGAGCCGCAGCCCGAAGTCGTAGACCCAGGCCACGGTGGAGTCGCTGCGGCGCAGCTCGTACGGGTGCTCGTCGAGCACCTCGACGCCGAGCCGCTGCAGCACCGGCAGGACCTCGCTCAGCGAGACCGAGCCGCCGACCCAGTAGATCTTGAAGCGGCGCTGCTCGGCGGGGGCGCCGACCGGCTGGTAGAGGTTGAGCCGGAAGTCGGTCGGGTCGGCCAGCGACTCCAGCCGCTGCATGTCCGCCACGGCCTGGGCCGGGGTGAAGTCGGCCCGGTAGCCGTCGGGGAAGGCCCCGGCGTAGCGGCGGGACGCGACCGCCGCGGCCTCCTCGCCGATCTCGGCGATCAGGGCCTCGTTGAAGCCGTCGACCCAGGAGCGGGCCGCCTCGGCCAGCTTGGCCTCCAACTGCTCCACGTCGGCGTCGGTGAGCTGCGGCAGCTCGTGGCCGGCCGGGACCCGGACCACGAAGTGCAGCCGGGCCAGCACCGACTCGGTGTTCCAGGCGGTGTAGTCGATGGTGGTGCCGCCGAGCTCCTGCATCAGCAGGTCCATCAGCCGCAGCCGGACCCGGGTGGTGTAGCGGTCACGCGGCAGGTAGACCAGGGCGGAGAAGTAGCGGCCGTACTCGTCCTGGCGCAGGAAGAGCCGGAGCTTGCGCCGCTCCTGCAGGTAGAGGACGTTCAGCGCGACCGAGAGCAGCTGGTCGGCGGGGGTCTGGAAGAGCTCGTCGCGGGGGTAGGTCTCCAGGATCTGGACCAGGTCGCGGGCGTCGTGGCTCTCGGGGGTGAAGCCGGAGTCGGCGACGGCCTGGGCGACCTTGCCGCGCACCACCGGGATCCGGGTGACCGACTCGGTGTAGGCGGCGGCGGACAGCAGGCCGAGGAAGCGGCGCTCGCCGATCACATTGCCCTGGGCGTCGAACTTCTTGACGCCGACGTAGTCCAGGTAGGACGGGCGGTGCACGGTGGAGCGGCTGTTGGCCTTGGTCAGCACCAGCAGCTTGCGCTCGCGGGCCTTGGCCCGGGCCGGCGCGGTGAGCCGGCTGAAGGAGGCCGAGGACATGGCGTCGTCGGCGAGCACGCGGGCGCGCGGGTCGGAGCGGAGCACGCCGAGGCCGGTGCCGGCGACCGCGTGCAGCAGGTCCTCGCCGTCCTCGGACTGGACCAGGTCGTACTCGCGGTAGCCGAGGAAGGTGAAGTGGTCGTCGGCCAGCCAGCGGAGCAACTCCTGTGCCTCGTCCACCTCCTGGATCGGGAGCTCGGCCGGCGGCGCGGCGTGCAGGTCGTCGGCCAGCCGCAGCGCACCGTCGCGCATCTTGGTCCAGTCCTCGACCACCTCGCGGACGTCCACCAGCACCCGGCGCAGGTCGGCCTCGATGGACGGCAGTTCCTCGGCGTCGGCCTCACGGTCGATCTCGATGTGCATCCAGGACTCGAGCAGGGCGTCCTGGGGCTTGTCGGTGCTGCAGGCGTCGGCGTCGAGGATCTCCAGCAGCCGACCGGTGATGTCGCGGCGGACCAGCAGCTGCGGGTGGATCACCACCTGGATGGCGCGGCCCAGGCGGGAGAGCTCATTGGTGACCGAGTCCACCAGGAAGGGCATGTCGTCGGTCACGACCTCGACCACGGTGTGGCCGCAGGACCAGCCGTCCTCCTCGACCGTCGGGGTGTGCACCCGAACCTTCGCGGTGCCCTGGGGGCGTTGCTCCGCGAGTCTGTGGTGGGAGGCCGCCGCGCCGTACACATCGGCCGCATCGCGGTCGAGCAGGTCCTCGGGGGCTGTGTGCAGGTAATAGTGCTTCAGGTAGGAGCCGAGGGCGCAGTCGCCGAGCTCCTCACCCTGGGCTGCCTTGCTGAGCAGTTCGGCCTTCGCTGCGTCCAGCTGGGTCTGCATGGCTATCTGGCTCCTGTCGCGCGCCGTTGCGTGACTCGGTGGTGTTCGTCTGATGCACGGTCCGCCGAGACTGTCCGTATCCTCCCGCATGTCCGGTTACAGACGCGAACGAATCGGTTGATCCCGTGCAACAACGAGGTTTCCTGGCGAGCCTAACGTGGGTAAGGGACCCTGTCAGGGGCCGGATCGGAGCACTGCGTCAGAATCTTTGGTCCCCGCTGTACGACTTGTCCAGGTCCTCTGTGCGCCCTGGGCGAACGGCCGCGGCCTCCGCCCCGGCCGGTCAACGACCGATCAGCCGCTCCGCGTGCGCGACCGCCTCGGCGAGGGTGTCCACCACCGGGACACCGACCCGCTCCAACTCCGTGCGGGTGTGCGATCCGCCGGTGAACAGCACGGCGTGCGCGCCGACCCGGGCGGCGGCACGGGCGTCGTCCACCGCGTCGCCGATCAGCACCGTGCCGGCCGGGGCGACCTGCCCGTCGGCCGCGGCGGAGAGCGCGTCGAGGTGCCGCAGCAGGGACTCGGCCTTGCCGGACACCCCTGACGTGCCGTCACGTCCGTCGACCCGGACGAAGTGCCGCTCCAGGCCCAGCCGGCGCACCAGCGGGACCAGTTCGGCGTGGCCGTACATGGACAGCAGCGACTGCGAGCGGAGGCCGCCGCCCGACCAATCGGCCAGCAGTTCCTCCGCACCGGCGGTCAGCCCGCAGGCGTCGCGCCGGGCCGTGTAGTGGACGTGGAAGGAGGCGTCCATCCGCTCCCACTCCTCCGACGAGGGCCGACGACCCATCAGCTGCTCGTAGAAGTCGATCGCCGGCACCCGGTAGGACGCACGGTACTGCTCCAGTGTGAGCGGCTCCAGGCCGATCTCGGCGAAGGCGGCGTTGCTCGCCGCCACCACTGCGGTGATGTCGTCGAAGAGGGTGCCGTTCCAGTCCCAGACGATGTGTGCGCGCATACGTCGACCGTACCGACCTGCACCGACAACCGGGTAGAGCGGGTCAGCCGAGCAGGCCGGGGACCTCCTGGATCCCGTACCAGAGCAGTTCGTGGTCCTCGGCGCCGTCCACCGTGAAGCGGGCGTCCTCGTCCCCCGCGTCGGCCGCGACCACGGCCTCGGCGGCGGCGGCCACGTCCTCGCGGACCTCCTCGTCGTCCGCGTCGGCGTGCACCGCGGCGGCCTCGGCCAGCAGCTGCGACGCGGTCAGGGTGACCGCCCCGAGGGCGGCGGCGTGCTCGTGCTCGGCGTCGACGTGCAGCAGGACCCCGGTGTCCGGCACGTCCAGTGCGACCACGACCCGGCGGCGCGGGGCCTTGCCGTCCGCCGCCAGCAGCCGGAGCGAGGCCTGGGCCGCGCGGACCAGCGCGGCGTACTCCAACTCCTCGATGTCGTCGCTGAGGTACCACTCGCGCAGGGCCGGGGTGACCGCGTAGGCGCGCAGCGGCGCCGCACCGAGGGTTCCGTCGGCGTGCGCCTGCGCGAGGACGTTCAGGGTGGTGGGGACGTACACGCGCATCGGGGCGCTCCGGGTGAGGTGGGGTGCGGGGGAACGGTTCCTGGGCTCAGCATAGGCGGCCGCGCCGGTCCTCAGCAGATCACGCCCGGCAGATCCGGAGAGTGACCGATCGAGTGCGATCCGGCGCGGCCCGATGAGCGCTTCGCGGCCGATGGGTTCCACATCCGTGCAGCTCACAGCGGGTTCGACACTCGAATAGGTGAACTTCGGAGCGTGCTCGGCGGCTCCCGGCCGGTCCTTGTCGCTGTCTGCGGCACCCGGTACCACTGTTCCTGCACGCAGCGGAGCGTCCTCCGCGGACCGATCCCCAGGGGGTTCACACCATGGCCGAGACCGAGCACCAGCCGCAGCCGACCGTCCGCCGGCTGCACCCGGCGCACCCGTCGGCGCCGGCGGCCGAGGCGCCGGGCGGGGTCAGGATCGGCCGGCTGCACGGCGTCGGCGCGCCGCGCCTCCGGCACTGCGGCCCGGCTCCCACCCGGACCGACGGCAACGGGCTGGCCACCCGCTACGCCCAACGGCTGCTGGAGGTCCTGAGCGGGCACCGGGTCTGCGAGCAGTTGGTCGCGCTGACCACCGAGGAGGTCTACGACGACATCCGGACCCTGGCCCGGCGCCGCTGCCTGCTCGGCCCCGGCAACGCGCTGCCGCTGCTCGGCCGGGTCTTCGACGACTCCCCCGCCCCCGGCGTGCTGGAGGTCACCGCGATGGTCAGGATCGGGGAGCGGCTGGAGCTGCTGGCGTTCCGGCTGGAACTGCGACAGGGCCGCCGGCAGCCGACAGCGACATGGCGGTTCACCGCCCTGGAGACCAGGTGGTGAACCGCCATGGGGTGGAGCGGGTGCCGGGCGCGGCCCTGCGGCGCGCGCCCGGAGGGGTCACTTCTTGCGGCGGCGGCCCTTGGCGCCCTTGCGGCGGTCCGGACGGTCGGCGATCTCGTCGTCCTCGCCGGTGCCGTCGTTGGTGAAGTCGCCCTCGATCACGCCGCCCTCGCCGTCCACCGACGGGGCGGTGTAGTGCAGCCGGTCGCGCTGCGGGGCCTCCAGGCCCTTGGCGCGGATCTCCGGGCGGGCGTCGTCCTTCTCGAACTGCACCGCGTCGCTCGGGTCGGCCAGCGGGACCTCCTCGACCTGCTGCTCGACCTGGACCTCCAGGTTGAACAGGTAGCCGACGGACTCCTCCTTGATGCCCTCCATCATCACCGCGAACATGTCGAAGCCCTCGCGCTGGTACTCGACCAGGGGGTCGCGCTGGGCCAGGGCCCGCATGCCGATGCCCTCCTGGAGGTAGTCCATCTCGTAGAGGTGCTCGCGCCAGCGGCGGTCCAGCACCGAGAGCACGACCCGGCGCTCCAGCTCGCGCATGACCGGCTCGCCGAGGTTCTGCTCGCGCTCGACGTACTTGGCGTGCAGGTCCTCCTTGATCGCGTCGGCGAGCAGTTCGGCGGTGATGCCGGAGCGGTCGCCCTCCTCGTCCTCCAGGTCCTCCACCGACAGGCTGATCGGGTAGAGCTGGCCCAGGGCCGACCACAGCTTGTCGAAGTCCCACTCCTCGGCGAAGCCCTCCGCCGTGGCGTTCTTGACGTAGGCGTTGACCGTGTCGTCCATGAAGTGGTCGATCTGCTCGCGCAGGTCCTCGCCCTCCAGGACGCGGCGGCGCTCGCCGTAGATGACCTCGCGCTGGCGGTTGAGCACCTCGTCGTACTTGAGGACGTTCTTGCGGATCTCGAAGTTCTGCTGCTCGACCTGGGTCTGCGCGGAGGCGATGGCCCGGGTGACCATCTTCGACTCGATCGGCACGTCCTCGGGCACGTTGGCCATCGACAGCACGCGCTCGACCATGCCGGCCTTGAACAGCCGCATCAGGTCGTCGCCCAGCGAAAGGTAGAACCGGGACTCGCCCGGGTCGCCCTGGCGACCGGAACGACCGCGCAGCTGGTTGTCGATCCGGCGGGACTCGTGCCGCTCGGTGCCGAGCACATAGAGGCCGCCCAGCTCCTGGACCTCCTCCTGCTCGGCCTTGACCGCGGCCTTGGCCTTCTCCAGGGCGTCGGGCCAGGCGGCCTCGTACTCCTCCGGGGTGTCCACCGGGGAGAGGCCGCGCTGGGCGAGCTCGGCCGAGGCCAGGTGCTCGGGGTTGCCGCCGAGCATGATGTCGGTGCCGCGGCCGGCCATGTTCGTGGCGACGGTGACCGCGCCGCGACGCCCGGCCTGAGCGACGACCTGCGCCTCGCGCTCGTGCTGCTTGGCGTTCAGCACCTCGTGCTGGATGCCGCGCTTGCGGAGCTCCTGCGAGAGGTACTCGGACTTCTCGACGCTGACCGTGCCGACCAGGATCGGCTGGCCCTTCTCGTGCTTCTCCGCGATGTCGTCGACCACGGCCGCGAACTTGGCCGGCTCGGACTTGTAGATCAGGTCCGGCTGGTCGACCCGGGCGGGGGTGCGGTTGGTCGGGATCGGCACCACGCCGAGCTTGTAGATCTGGTGGAACTCCGCCGCCTCGGTCTGCGCGGTACCGGTCATCCCGGAGAGCTTGTCGTACAGCCGGAAGAAGTTCTGCAGGGTGATGGTGGCCAGGGTCTGGTTCTCGTTCTGGACCTCCACCCCCTCCTTGGCCTCGATCGCCTGGTGCATGCCCTCGTTGTAGCGGCGACCGGCCAGCACACGGCCGGTGTGCTCGTCGACGATCATGACCTCGCCGTCCATGACGACGTAGTCCTTGTCCTTCTTGTAGAGCTCCTTCGCCTTGATGGCGTTGTTCAGGAAGCCCACCAGCGGGGTGTTGGCCGACTCGTAGAGGTTGTCGATGCCCAGGTAGTCCTCGACCCGGGTGACCCCGGCCTCCAGCACGCCGACGGTGCGCTTCTTCTCGTCGACCTCGTAGTCCGCGTCGATCTTCAGCCGCTTGACCAGCTTGGCGAAGTCGCCGTACCACTTGGTGGCCTGGTCGGCCGGCCCGGAGATGATCAGCGGCGTCCGGGCCTCGTCGATCAGGATCGAGTCGACCTCGTCGACGATCGCGTAGTTGTGCCCGCGCTGGACCAACTCGTCCTGCGACCACGCCATGTTGTCGCGGAGGTAGTCGAAGCCGAACTCGTTGTTGGTGCCGTAGGTGATGTCGCAGTTGTACTGCTTGCGGCGCTCCACCGGGCTCATGTTGGCCAGGATCACCCCGACCTCCAGGCCGAGGAAGCGGTGCACCCGGCCCATCCACTCCGAGTCGCGCTCGGCGAGGTAGTCGTTGGTGGTGATCAGGTGCACACCCTTGCCGGACAGCGCGTTGAGGTACGCCGGCAGGGTTCCGACCAGGGTCTTGCCCTCGCCGGTGCGCATCTCGGCGACATATCCGTGGTGCAGGGCCGCGCCGCCCATGATCTGGACGTCGTAGTGGCGCTGGCCGAGGGTGCGCTTGGCCGCCTCGCGGACCGTCGCGAAGGCCTCGGGGAGGATGTCGTCCAGGGTCTCGCCGTCGGCGAGACGCTCCCGGTACTCGTCGGTGAGCGCGCGAAGCTGCTCGTCCGTCAGGTTGACGAAGTCCTCTTCGATGGAGTTGACCTGGGCGGCAATGCGGTGCAGCCGGCGAAGGATCTTACCTTCGCCTGCGCGCAGGATCTTGTCGAAGACGGACACGTGGGCTGGCTCCTTGCCTGGGCTGGCACTGGGCGATCGGTGCAGTGGCGATGGAGGCACACCACCGCGTCGCCATCGTATGCGAGGAAACGAGCCCCTCGGGAGGCCCGTCAGCACTATCGCTTGCTGTCACCCCTACGAGCTGGGTCGGCAGAAGCGCCATCCCCAGACAAAACGGACAGATGAATATCCCCCTGCGGTCATTCCGGGCGGCCGGTTCCGCGTCCGGGCGACGGCATGGTCGTGGCCAAGCATGCCAGGACCGGTCCGTCCGGCGTTGGACGACGGCCCCCGCCCGGTGCACGCGTCGTCCGCACGTCGGCCGCCGGCCCCTCAGCAGGACTCGCGCCAGGCGTCGAGCGCGAGGTGCTTGAGCATCGCGCTGAACCCCAGCTGCCGGGCCTCCGGGCAGAAGGCCGACCTCGGCAGGTTGTACTCGGCCTCGAACACCGCCTTGCCGGCCGCGACGAAGGGTTCGAACTGATCGCACTCCTGGTACTCGGCACACTGTTCGACGACGGCGAAGTCGAAGTCCCCCACCAGCTGCGGCACCTGGTCGGGGTCGTTCTTCAGGGCCAGGGCCAGGCCCCGCTGGTGCGCCAGCGCGGCCACCATCCGGTTGAAGACCAGCTGTTCGGCGGCGGTCAGCGGAAAACCGGTGTCGTTGGCGTAGCCGTCGACATTGTCCGGCTCGACCGCGTCGAACCCCTTGGCCCGGCACATGTCGAAACGCTCGGCGATGATCGGCCGCAGCAGGTCGGTCCGCCGGATGTCCAGCCAGCGCTCGCCCGGCCAGCCGTCGGACCGGCCCAGCAGCACGGCCGGGAAGCGCTGCCGGTCGGGGCGGAAGTCCTCGTACGATCCGACGCTGATGTAGCAGACCACCCGGCGCCCCCGGGCGTGCAGCGCCGCGACGGTGGCGGCGCTGGTCTCGAACCCGTCGACGTCGTAGACGGCGGCGGGGACGCCGGTGTCGACCGCCCCGCTGAGCTGCCACTGCCAGCTCGTGCCCGGTTTCGGCTGCCAGCGCCCGGCGGCGGCGTCACCCGATCCGCTGCTCGTCG
This sequence comes from uncultured Actinomycetota bacterium, assembly GCA_963743515.1. GTDB lineage: Bacteria > Actinomycetota > Actinomycetes > Streptomycetales > Streptomycetaceae > Streptacidiphilus. The sequence continues at coordinate 13,210 of CAVUQN010000006.1, read as the reverse complement.
GGGCCGGGGCCAGGGCCGGGGTCGGGGCCGGGGTCGGGGTCGGACCGGAGGAGGAGCAGCTGCCGAGCACCAGCAGCAGGGCGCAGACCAGCACCGCCGTGATTCGGCCAGCCCTCACCCTCGCCCCCTGTCCCGTGTCCCCTGCGCGATCACGCTACCCGCCGGGGTCCGGCGGAGCCACGGCATCAGCAGGCCCCAGGGATTGGCCCCGGTGCCCGGCGTGGCGTAGCTGACCGCCGCGTGCCGGCGGCGGGCGATCCGCGGGACCGCCGCGCACAGTTGCTCCGGAGTGCCGTGCACCAGGTGGGCGAAGCGCCCGGCCGGGAACGACCTGGTCCAGTCCGGCACCCGCAGCGCCCGGTACTGCTCCCAGCTCCCCTCGAAGGTGACCAGCAGGTCGGCCGCCTCGGCGAAGCCCTGGTGCGGGTGGACCCCCGGGTTGAGCACCACCTGCGCGGCGTCCAGCGCCCGGGCGGCCACGGCCAGGCGCCGGTAGTGCGGCAGCAGTTCCAGCCCCGGGCCGGCCTGGTCGAGGAAGACCCCGTCCACCCGGTACCAGTCCCGGTGGCGCTGGACGTCCGTGACCACCTCGCGGTGGCTGCGGCGGCCGTAGTCGGTGTCCACATAGCCGAGCAGCGGGACGCCGGCCGCCCGCAGCCGCTCGGCCGCGGCGGCGAACTCCGGCTCCACCGCGCTCCCCGGCCCGCTGTGCGGGTTCAGCACCAGGCCGGCCACGGCCGGGGCGGCAGCCGCCACGTCGGCCCAAGCCTCCAACTCGGTGGCCGGATAGGCGTACAGGGGGACGAGCAGCCGTCGTACGGCCGTCTCGCTGGTCGTCACTCTCGCTCCAGGGGAAATTCGGGTCGCCAACGTCGCAGGGACCGTCGCAGGGGCCGTCGCAGCGGCCGGTTCATCGGAGGGGCCGGTTCAGCGGTGCACGGTCACCCGTCCCAAGGTCGCGCAGGCGGCCAGCAGCAGGACCACGGCGGCGACCGCGCCGACGGTGGTCTCGCCCACCCCGGCCACCGTCGCCGCGGCTGCCGGGGCGCAGATCCCGACCGCGAGCCAGGCCGAGCCGAGCGCCTGGAGCAGCAGCGCCGTCCAGACCGCCGCGCCCAGCGGCAGCAGCCCGACCAGCTGCGGCCCGAACGGGAGCCCGACCAGGACCAGTCCGAGGACGGTGCCCAGCAGCGCCAGCACACCCAGATAGCCGGCCAGCCCCAACAACAGCGACTGCACCGAACGCAGCGCGAAGCCGCGCGAGCTGGCCGCCGCGCGCAGGGCGTGGTGGATTCTTCGGCGGTAGCCGTAGAGCAGCCACTCGGCCGGGCCCATGCTGAGGGTCAGCGCGACCGTGGGCGCGACCTCGACGTGCCGGCCGCGCAGCGCGGTGCCCAGCGTGAGCAGGGCCATCGCCAGGCCGAACAGGGCGTGCGGCAGCGAACTCCGGAACCCGGGCAGCGGGTCGTCGCGCTCGTCCCCGGGCTCTCCGTCCGCTCCGCGGCCCGTCTCGGCGCAGCGGCGCAGTGCACCGGCCGCGCGGAGCAGCGCCAGCGAGAGCGTGCCGAGCAGCAGTCCGAGCAGCAGCGGCGGTGGGGCGGCCCGTGGCAGCAGGCCGAGCAGCGACGCCGCGCCGCCGAGCGCGGCCGGAGCCAGCGCGCCCAGCAGCGCGCTCTCGCCGCCGAGCACCAGCAGTACGCAGGAGGCGCCCATGTACAGCGACTGTCCGGCGCAGAAGAGCAGCACTCCGCCGGAGTCCCGCCCGGTGGCCAGGGCCACCACCAGCGCGCCCACCAGGCCCAGCAGCGCGCCCAGCGCGCCGCCGAGGCCGAGGCAGCGGGCGGCGGCCCGGCGTCCGCCCCGGCCGAGCCAGAGGTGCGCCCGGTGGGCCAGGCCCTGGTTCCAGGCCCAGCAGAGCAGCAGCGAGGCCGACAGCGCGTAGGTCCCGTGCGGCAGGCCGCCGACGTCGGCGGGCCCGCGCAGGAACGGCCGCCCGAGCGGGAAGGCGAGCCCGGGCAGGGCGTAGACCAGGCCGCGCAGCAGGCTGGCGGAGAGCGGGGCGCTCCACGGGGACGGCGCCTGCTCCGGCTCCGGGTAGTCCCGCGGGGTCTCCGCATAGAGCTCCTCCGCGAGCTCGAAGGCGTCCAACCGTCCGTAGTCGCGCTGCACCTGACGGTCGGTCACGCCGTCCGCCTCGATCGCGGCGGCGACCTCGAAGGGGTGCACGGCGGCCGCCGCAATCCCGCTGAAGCGCGCGGCGGCCTCCTCGGCCGGATCGGCGGGCACGCCGGACCCGCTCGGGCGGAGCGAGGGCGAGGCCGGCGGCAGCGGGGACAGCCGCAGCCCGGGCAGGAGTTCGAGCGTGGCGCTCATGCCCGGCACCCTGCCAGGGCCGGGAGTGCCGCCGCGCCGCAGCTTCCGCCGGGCCGGTCCACCAGGGCCTGGTAGAGGTTGCGAAAGGTGGCCACGGTCCGTTCCAGGGTGAACTGGTCCAGCACCCGGTCGCGAGCGGCCCGGCCCAGGGCCTGCCGTCGCGCCGGATCCCGGAGCAGCCCCAGCGTGGCCCTGGCCATTGCCTCGGGCTCCCGGGGCGGCACCACCAGGCCGGTGTCGCCGACCGCCTCGCCGACGCCGCCGACGTCGGTGGAGACGGTGGCCCGTCCGCAGGCCATGGCCTCGATCAGGCTGAACGGGAACCCCTCGGAGATGCTCGACAGCAGCACCACGTTCCCCGCCGCGTAGGCGTGGCGCACGGTGTCGATCCGGCCCTCGAAGACCACGGCCGCGCCGACACCGAGCTCGGCGACCAGCCGGTCGAGCCGCTCCCGGTAGGCCTCCCCGCCGGCCGGGACCGCGCCGAACAACCGCAGCCGGGCGTCCGGCAGCTCCGCCCGGACCAGTGCGAAGGCCCGGATCAGCGTCTCCAAGTCCTTGATCGGGTCGATCCGCCCGGCCCAGCTGAGGGTCGGCGTCTCCGGCTCGGGGCCGGCGTAGGGGAAGAGGCCGGGGTCGACGCCGTTGTAGACGGTGCGGATCCGTTCCGGGTCGCAGCCCCCGCGCTCCTCCCAGCGCCGGTTGTAGCGGTTGCACGGGGTGATCAGGTCGGCGCTGCGGTAGCCCTCGCCGGCCAGCATCCGGAAGAAGCCCAGGATCAGCGCCTTCACCGGCCAGCGGTAGGGCGCGGTGCGGTAGCTGAGATAGCGCTCGCGCAGGTAGATGCCGTGCTCGGAGAGGAGCAGCGGCACCCCGTGGAAGCGCCGGGCGCTGAGCCCGGGGAGCACCGCCAGGCCACCGGTGACGGCGTGCGCCACCCCTCTGGCCGGCGGCTGCACCGCGAGCGGGCGCAGCGCGTGCTCCAGCAGGTCGGTGGCCTGCAGCGCGTCCTGGACAGTCGGCCGGGCGGCGTGGGTGGCCAGGAACGGACGGGACCACAGCGACTGGAGCGAGCGCAGCGCCCCCTCACTGCGGAGCGCGGCCGTGAGCGAGCCGCCGGTCAGCGCGAACTCGGCCAGTTCGTACAGCTCGTCGGCGAAGTAGCGTTCGAAGTCGGCGTCCAGCAGCGAGAGCAGGAAGCGCTCGTAGCCGGCCAGGAAGCGGCGCAGCTCCCGGCCGCGCGGGGCGGCGCCCGGCGGCGTCCGGCCCCAGAGCGGGGTGGAGCTCACCGAGCGTACCTGCGGCGGCAGTTCCCAGACCTGCGGCTCCCGGCCGCTGCCGGTGATGCCGAGCACGTGGAAGTCCACCTCGGGCATGCCCCGGACGAGTTGGTCGCACCAGACGCTCACCCCTCCGTGCACATAGGGGTAGGTCCCCTCGGTGAGCAGGGTGACCTCCACCGATCCGTTCGTCATGTGCGTGTGCCCCCTCCGGCATCGGCAGCTCGCTGTGGAGCGTCCGGCCTTCCCCGACGGGCCCGGACGCGCTTGCTGCGTGCTGATCTCTGACTGGTGCCGGGCCGCCCCCGCGGCCGCGCTCCCCGCCTCGTGTGTGCCGCGCTCCGCGCCTGCTCCGAACGAATGCTCCGGACGGATACCCGGGGTCGTCCTCCCCTGTCCTGCATCCCGGGGTGGTGCGCCCCCGGTGTCGTGCGCTCCCGCCCCGACCGCGGTCGCCCCCGCGACCGCGTGCTCCCCCGTCCGTCCCCCCGCAGTTGCGATGCTAGGAGCCGGGACCGACAGCGCAGCGGGCCTTCTCCAGAGATGAGCGGAAAACTCACTCGGCCGAGTGAGCTGCCCACTCACCTGTTCGCTTCCCGGCCCCGCGCCCCTGTCCGCGGGCGGACGACACCCGCCGTCGGGTTGTCAGTGGCCCCTTCTACGCTGGCCGTCATGAGCAGCGACACCCCGAGCCCCACCGTCACCCTGACCGCCGACGAGGCCCGCCGCATCGCGCTGCGCGCCCAGGGGCTCTTGGGCGCGCCCGACCGGCGCGGCGGGGTGCACGGCGTGCTGCGCCGGCTCGGGGCGGTCCAGCTCGACACCATCTCCGTGCTGGCCCGTTCGCACGAGCTGATCCCCTACGCCCGGCTGGGCGCGGTCGGCCGCGCCGCGGTCGAGGCCGCGTACTGGGGCAGTGGCCGGACCTTCGAGTACTGGTCCCACGCCGCCTGCGTGCTGCCGGTCGAGGAGTGGCCGCTGTTCGCCTTCCGCCGCCGCGCCTTCCTGGCCCGCGGCCACCGCTGGCACCGGATGGAGGACGCCGAGCGCTCCTGCGCGGAGGTGCTCGCCCGGCTGCGCGCCGACGGCCCGCTGACCGCCACCGAACTGGGCGGGGCGAAGAAGGGCGGGGAGTGGTGGGACTGGTCCGAGACGAAGATCGCGGTCGAATGGCTGCTCGACACCGGCCAGGTGGTCTGCGGTGACCGGCGCTCCTGGAAGCGGGTCTACGACCTGGCCGAGCGCGCGGTCCCGGCGGAGCTGCTCGCTGCCGAGCCCGACGACGACGCCTGCCTCCGGCAGCTGGTCCGGCAGTCGGGCGCGGCCCTGGGCGTGGCCACCGCCAAGGACCTCGCCGACTACCACCGGCTGAAGGCCCAGCAGCTCGGCGCCGCCCTGCCCGACTCCGGCCTGGTGCCGGTCCGGGTCCAGGGCTGGGGGCGCGACGGCGCCGCAGCCCCGGCCTGGGCCGACCCGGCCGCCCTCGCCGAGGAGCCGCGCGGCCGGCACCGCACCACCCTGCTCTCGCCGTTCGACTCACTGGTCTGGGACCGGGCCCGGACCGAGCGGATCTTCGGCCTGGTGCACCGGCTGGAGGCCTACACCCCGAAGGCCGACCGGCAGCACGGCTACTTCGCCATGCCACTGCTGGCGGGCGGCCGACTCGTCGGCCGGGTCGACCCGGCCCGCGACGGCCGGACCCTGGTCGCCCGGCAGGCCTCGCTGGACTCGCCGAAGTCCCTCCCCGCGCTGGCCCGGGCGCTGACCGAGGCCGCCGGCTGGGTCGGCTGCGAACGCGTCCGGGTGGAGCGGCTGGAGGACGAGGCGCTACGCCCGACCCTCGACGCACTACTGCGCGAGGCCCTGGTCGGGTAGGCCCTCGCCGGGCAACCGACCGGCCGAGTCGGATCAGCCTATTTCGAGGATCTTCTCCCGCATCGCGTAGACCACGGCCTCCATCCGGGAGTGCAGCTGCAGCTTCTCCAGGATGTTCCGGACATGGTTCTTCACGGTGTTCTCGCTGATGAACAACTGCTTGGCGATGTCGCGGTTGTTCAGCCCGGTGGCCACCAGCTTCAGCACCTCCAGCTCCCGGTCGGTCAGCCGGGGAGCAGGCAGCAGCCTGCGGTCGTCCGAGCGCTGCTGGATCATCGACTTGAACTCGGTCAGCAGCTTGGCCGCCATCGACGGGCTGATCTGCGACTGGCCGTCGGCGACGGCCCGGATCGCGGTGGCAACCTCATCCGTGGAGATCTCCTTCAGCAGGTAGCCGGTGGCCCCCGCCTTGATCGCCTCGTAGAGGTCCGCCTCCTCGTCGCTAATGGTCAGCATGATGATCTTGGTACTGGGGGCCGCCTCCTTGATTGAGGTGCAGGCCTCTATCCCGCTGCGGCGCGGCATCCGGACGTCCATCAGGATGATGTCGGGCAGCAGGTCGACCGCCTTCTCCACCGCCTCGGCGCCGTCCCCGGCCTCGCCGACGACCTGGATGTCCTCCTCCTGGGCGAGGACGATCTCCAGCCCACGCCGGAACAGCGCATGGTCGTCGACGACCAGGACCCTGATCGGCTCGACCTCACGGCACGGGAGCTCACGATCCCGGTCGTCGTCGCTCCGGTGGTCCCATCGCTCCCCCATCCGGTCCTCCCCCTCGGCTGGTCGGCTCTTGTCGCTTATGATTCCACGCTCCGTGGGTCCTCCGATCAATCCGCGGTCGCCGATTCACCCGTGCGTGCATTTCACCCGCGCCCCGGCACACGCCAGGGGCGCGGCGCACAGCGCCGCGCCCCTGGTCCGCGGTCGTCGGTCGGGACCGTGAATCCGGTGTCCCGACCGGCCCGTGCTACTCCTCCAGCTTGAGATGGATCACGCCGTAGTCGTATCCGTGCCGCCGGTACACCACGCTCGGCTGCCCGGTGTCGGAGTCCATGAAGAGATAGAAGTCGTGCCCGACCAGCTCCATCTCGTAGAAGGCCTGGTCCAGCGCCATGGGCACACCGGCGTGCGTCTTTTCGCGCACGATCAGCGGTCCGTCACCCTCGATCTCCAGGCAGCCGACCTTGGTCCGCGGCACTGCGGCCACCGGCTCCTGCGCCGCCACTACCGCGGCCTCCTCCGCGGACAGCTGCGCCGTCGCCTCCGCCACGCTCAACGGCGAGCGGGGTCCCTTGTGCACCCGGCGACGGTCGGCGACCTTGCGCAGTTGTGCGTCGAGCTTGGCGGAAGCCAGGTCCAGCGCCGCGTACGGGTCGGGCGCGCTGGCCTCGGCCCGGATGACCGGGCCCCGGCTGTGCAGCGTGATCTCCACCCGCTCCGAGCGCTCCGCCTGGCGCGGGTTGCGCTCCTTGGAGAGCTCCACGTCCAAGCTGATGACCTTGCCGTCGAGCTTCTGGATGCGCTCCAGCTTCTCGGCGACGTGCTTCCGGAACCGCTCGGGCACCTCGGTCTTGCGACCCTTGACGACGATGTCCACGCAGATCTCCGATCCCTTGCGCTGTCGCCGCCGGACCCTGGGGGTCCGAGCGGCCCATCGAGTACGCGGCACCGCCCGCTCGGGGTGGGCGAGACCGCCCCTCACATCCCTTCCTCCCCAGTGGGAACGGTTGGAACCCCATGAAACAACGCTTCGTGGAGTTCCGCCCGCCCGGCCGCGGAAGTACGGCTGCGATCAGGGCGGCGCACGTCCTGCTCTCCCAAACTCGCGGCGCCGGAGGGGCTTGTACAGCCCTTGGACAAGTCCTACCTCCTTTCGAGTGAACTCGGGGTAAAGCCCCCACTAAGACGGCGCCGTGTGCACACGCTTGGCTCGCCATCGGTACCCACCGCGCCGTGCCCCGCGGAACCGGAGGAGGCCACCGTGCCCAACGCCGCCGTTCGCGTCCTCGACACCGCCCTCGACCTGCTCGTGCCCGCTCGCTGCGTCGGCTGCGACCTGCCGCACACGCAGCTCTGCCCGGACTGCCGGGCTCTGCTGGAGCAGCCCGAGCCCGTCGGTGCCCGCCCCGCCGCCGCACCGCCCGGCCTCCCCGAGGTCTACGCCGCCACCCGGTACGCCGGGGCGGTCCGGCAGATCCTGCTCGCCCACAAGGAACGCGGCGCGCTGCGGCTGGCCCGCCCGCTGGGCACCGCCCTCGCCGCCGCCGTCCGCTGCGCCCTCCCCGGGCGGGCCGCCAGCCGGCTCCGGCCACTGCTGCTGGTCCCCATGCCCTCCGCCCGGGCCACCGTCAGGGCCCGGGGGCATGACCCGACGCTGCGGCTCACCCTCGCCGCGGCGTCGGCGCTGCGCCGGGCCGACGTCCCGGCCCGCGTCCTGCCCGCGCTCCGCCAGCGCCCCGGGGTGGCGGACCAGTCCGGTCTGGGCGCCGCCGACCGGCAGCGCAACCTGCACGGCGCGCTGCGGGTGCCCCGGCACCGGCTGCACCACCTGGACCAGGGCCTGATCGTCCTGGTGGACGACCTGGTCACCACCGGCGCCACCCTGGCCGAGGGGGCCCGGGCCCTCGGCGAGGCCGGCGCCGACGTCCTGGTGGCCGCCGTGGTGGCCGCCACCGCCAAGCACGGTCCTGGCGGCCCCGCCCAGGCTGGGCCCGGCCAAACTCAGCCCGTCTGAACTCAGCCCGGGTAGCTCGGCATCGGTCCGCTCTTGGCCCCCTGTGCATCCGGCATCGGCTGCCAGTGCGGGTTGGACACCCCGCTCCCCTCCCAGACGTAGATCTTCCCGGGCTCCTCGGAGGAGTCGCCCAGCGCCGCCGCCGCCGAGTTCGACTCCAACTCGGCGACCGTGGTCATCCCCTCGCCGGTCGACTCCGGCGCCGCGGGGCCCGGGATCAGCGTCGACGATCCGTCGATCTCCCAGACCGACAGCGCCGTCGCCGGCGTGGTCGCCGATTGGCCCAGCACCATCAGGCTGTCGTCGTCCTGCCAGGTCACCGCCTTCACGCCGGTCAGCGCCGGAGCGATGGGGTGCAGGGCGATGATCCGCAGCTCCGGATCGGTCGACGTGCCGGAGCGCTGGACCGCGCCCACCTCGACCGTGCTCTCACTGCCGTTGCCGACGATCAGGGCGATCCGCGCCCCGTCGGCGGCGACCCGCAGCCCCTTCACCGTCGCCCCCGCCGGCAGCCCCTCCACCGTGACCGGCACATGGGTGCTGCTGCCGGGCAGCACCGCCATCACCTGCGAATCGGCGGCCGGATCGCTGTCGGTCACCCACAAGGTGCCGGTGACGTCCCAGCTCGGACTGGAAAGCCCCCCCTTGACCAGGCTCTGCAGCGCCGGACGCGTCGGTGCCGTGGTGGCCTGAAGGGTGCTGACGTACAGCGCCTCCCCGTCCGGCGAGACCACCGCCACCTGCCCGGTGCCGCCCGGAGCGACCGCGAAGGCCCCGATCCCGGGAACGCTCGCCGGCTCCAGCAGCCCGGAGACCGACTCGACCCGGCCCTTCCCGACGTCGAGGCTCTGCAGATGCCCCGAACTGTCGACGAAGTAGGCAGTGTCGGGGGCCGGGGTCTGCGCCGAGGTGTACGCGCTGCTCGACGAGGCCGAGCAGGCCGCATTGTCGGCATCGCCCTGGAACAGCGCGGCCGAAGTGATCTGCTGACCGGCCTGGAGCGCCTGCTGGGTGGGGACCGAGTTCAGCGTGAGGTACATCTGCGCGGCCATCTCGGCGCAGGCGCTCGGACTGTTCAGCAGCCCGGCGTCCTTGGACCCCAGCACGACCTTGGCCGTGCCGTCCGTCCCGACCGTCACCGACTCGACCGACACGCCCGGCTCGAAGGCGGTGCCGACCACCGGCCCGAGCCACGAGGACGCCCCGTTCACCAGGGCCTGGGCCGCGGCCTTCAGCGGATCTATTCGGCTGCGCACCCAGATCGGGTCGGCGACCATCGGCGGCGTCCCGTTGCTGCTCGACGAGCCCTTCGTCGGGAAGTACAGGTCGGCCGACTCGTACAGGCGCACGAAGTCGGACTGGCTGATGATCAGTCCCTGCGGCAGATCCGTGATCTGCCAATTGCCCTGGGGGTTCTTCTCGAAGACGAACGGCTCGGAGAAGCGGGTCTGACTCTTCGGCGGGGAGAAGGTGTGCGACGCGTCCAGCGTCGCCTCCACCTGCCCGGAGACCTCGAAGGTCATCCGACCGCTGGTCGCGCTGCCCGACACCAGCGTCTGCTGGATGTCGTCGAGGACGGTCACCTGCGCCCCGGGGTTCCACGCCTTCGGCTCCGCCAGGTACTCCTTCGCGGTGCGGTAGTCGGCCTCGTCGCTGACCAGGTCGTCGATGAAGCCGGACAACAGGTTGGCCGGGCCCTCCTCCGGCTCGGGGGGAATCGCGAAGACCACCACCTGCGAGTTCTGGACGCTGCTGCTCTGGTCGCCGGAACCGGGGACCGGGGCGCCGCTGTCGGGCATGGTGGCGCAACCGGCCAGGACCACGCCCATCGCCAACGCCCCCGCCGCCCGGACGCTACTCCTGCACAGCAGCACCCTCATCCCGCCCCTCCTTCGAGACCACGACCTGTGCACCGGTGGTGCCGTACCCCGACGCGGCCCGGACGTCGGCAGGATTGCTCGGCGGCAACGGCACCCGACCGGACGTACCCGGGATCACGGAACCGTATCCCAGGACCCCGCCGAGCCCGGACCCGAGGCCCGCCCCCAAGGTGCCCCCGCGCTCGATGGCGTCCGCCAGCGCGGTGGACCCAGCCGGTCGGACCGAGCGCCGGTAGGGCATGCCCGCCACGTCCAGGCCCCGGTTGCTCCGCGAGTCCTCGGGCTCCAGCGGGATCGGCGAGCGCAGCACCTCGCTGCCGGCGTTCCGCGGCACCGTCAGCCGGAACTGCGAGCCGCCGCCCGGCTCGCCCCAGGCGTGCAGCCAGCCGCCGTGCAGGGCCGCGTCCTCCAGTGCGATCGACAGGCCGAGGCCAGTGCCGCCGGTGGTCCTGGCGCGGGCCGGGTCGGCCCGCCAGAAGCGGTTGAACACCCGCGACGCCTCGCCCGGCTTCAGGCCGATGCCATGGTCGCGCACGGCCACCGCGACCGCCCCGTCCCCGGCCGCGAGCCGCACCTCGATGTCCCGGCCCTCGCCGTGCTCCAGCGCGTTGACGACCAGGTTGCGCAGAATGCGCTCGATCCGGCGCGGATCGACCTCCGCCACGACCGGCTCGTCCGCACCGCAGACCACGACCGCACTGCCCTTGGTCCGGGCCAGCGGCTCCGCCGCCTCGATCACCCGGGACACCACGTCCCGCATATCGGCCGGCTCGGCGTCCAGAATCGCTGCGCCCGCGTCGAAGCGGCTGATCTCCAGCAGGTCGGCCAGCAGCGACTCGAACCGGTCCAGCTGGTTCTGCAGCAGCTCCGCCGAGCGCTCCGCGGCCGGGTCGCCGAAGTCCTCACGCGACTCGTACAGCAGGTCGGCGGCCATCCGCACGGTGGTCAGCGGCGTCCGCAACTCGTGCGAGACGTCCGAGACGAAGCGGCGCTGGACCCGGGAGAGCTCCTCCAACTGACGGATCTGGGTCTGCAGGGCGCTGCCCATCCGGTTGAAGGACTCCGCGAGCCGGGCGATGTCGTCCGTACCGGAGACCTTCATCCGCTCCTCCAGCCGACCGTCGGCCAGCCGCTCGGAGATCTCGGCGGCCATCCGCACCGGGGTGACCACCTGCCGCACCACCAGCCAGGAGATCGCCCCGAGCAGCAGCACCACGAACAGACCGGCTGTCGCCAGTGTCTGCGTGACCAGGTTCAGGGTGTTCGACTCCAGCGTGAACGGAAACAGGTAGTACAGCTGGTACGACTGGCCGTCGGCAGCCTTGAACTGCTGCCCGATGATCAACCCGGAGGCGGTGGCACGGCCGCCGTAGTGGATCGTCGTGTACTGCTCCTGCAGAGCGTTCGGACCGCCCGCGTTGCCCGACACCTGGGCTTGGAACTGGGTCGGAATGCTGGCGTACGGGTCCACGCCGCCGGTCGCCCGCGCGCCATGGGCGTCCGGGGTGTCGGAGGACGAATAGCTCGACCGGTGGATGTTGGTGTTGGGCACCATTCCCACCACCGCGTACTGCCCCGCGCCACTGGTCATCATCGAGCCGACCAGGGTGGTCAGCAGGGTACCCATGTCCGTTCCCGGCGCGGCGGCCGACTGACCGCCGACCGCCGTCCCGGTGGCAGAGCCCCGGCCGGAGCCGTCGCTCTCGAGGGTCTTCGCCAGCGTCTGGGCCTGGTTGAACCCGCTCTGAGCCTGGACCCGGGCGGCGTCCTGCTTGGCGTTGAGCAGACCGTTGCGCACCGCGCTCATCACCACGACACCGAGCACCAGCACCACGCCGAGCGACAGCACCAGCGTGCCGGCCACCACCCGCACCTGGATGGACCGCCGGTACAACCTGGTCAGCCGGCGGAACGGGCGCGCCATCCGGCGCCGGAGCATGCCGAGGAGCGAGCCTATGCCGCTCGCAGAGTAACCACTGGAAGCCGACCGCCCGCCGACCGGCTCGGGCGCGGCGGGGGGCCGACCACTCATCTCAGCTCGGTCCCGCCTTGTAGCCGACTCCACGCACCGTCACGACGATCTCGGGACGCTCGGGGTCGCGCTCGATCTTCGACCGGAGTCGCTGGACGTGCACGTTCACCAGCCGGGTGTCGGCGGCGTGACGGTAGCCCCAGACCTGCTCCAGCAGCACCTCACGGGTGAAGACCTGCCAGGGCTTGCGGGCCAGCGCCACCAGGAGGTCGAACTCCAGGGGGGTGAGCGGGATCCCGCGCCCCTCACGCTTGACCGAGTGGCCGGCCACGTCGATGACCAGGTCACCGATGGACAGCTGCTCGGGGCTCGGCTCCTCAGCCCGACGAAGCCGGGCGCGCACGCGAGCCACCAGCTCCTTCGGTTTGAAGGGCTTGGTCATGTAGTCGTCCGCCCCCGACTCAAGGCCGACGACCACGTCCACGGTGTCGGTCTTGGCAGTAAGCATGACAATCGGTACGCCGGACTCGGCACGGATCTGACGACAGACGTCGATCCCGTCCCGGCCAGGCAACATCAGGTCGAGCAGCACCAGGTCGGGCTTCACCTCGCGGAAAGCGGCCAGAGCCTTGTCTCCGTCAGCGACGAAGGATGGCTCGAACCCCTCCCCACGCAGCACGATGCCAAGCATCTCAGCCAGAGCAGTGTCGTCATCGACGATCAAGACGCGTCCCTTCATGAACCCATGGTCTCATTGCGGAAACGTGAGCTGGGGCACAGTGGACAGAGAGATCCGCCACTCGTTCGAAGTTTTCGGGCCAGCAATGGGTCGTTTCGACAGCAAACCGGACTTTTCGTTGGCGGAGGACGACCCGCTCGGACCCCGAACTGGGCCTGGTCGGCCGAGGTCTACGCGTGTGGGAGCCACTGCCGGTGCGACCGATGGCGGTCGGCGCGGCTCCACCAGCCGTGGTTGGCCGGCTGCAGGATCGTTTTGGCGAGCGGTCGGCGGGGTTGCAGGCAGACCGATTCGAGAGGCCGCGCGGGTCGACCGCAGGAACTGGAACGTTTCCTCGACCCCTGCGGGTGTCCGGGA
>CAVUQN010000005.1:0-152997 GCA_963743515.1 uncultured Actinomycetota bacterium | reverse complement strand
TCCCGGTAGCATGGCCGACTCTGGAATGGGGGCGGGGATGGATACGGGTGTGGCACGTCGTGATCCGAGGACGTTGCCGAAGGCGGAGCTGCATCTGCATCTGCTGGCGGCGATGCGGCCGGCGACGTTGGTCGAACTCGCGGCGGAAGACGGGCGCTCCGCGCCGGATCCGCGCGGGTTCACCGACTTCCCCGGCTTCCAACGCGTCTTCAACGCGGCCTTCGAGGCCACCTCGGCCCGGCCCGAGAACCTGGCGCGGGTCGTCGCCGAGCTGGTGGAGGACGTCGCGGCGGACGGCGGGGTCTGGGTCCAGCCGCACTTCGACCCGCACAGCTACGACCACTTCGGTTCGGGGAGCAGGTCCTGGAGCTGGTGCTCGACGCGGGACGGCAGAGCGGGGAGCGCTGCGGGGTCGGCTTCGGGCTGACGATCGCGGTGTCCCGGCATCGGAGCCCGGCGCAGGCCGTCCGGCTGGCGCGGTTCGCGGCCCGGTACGCGGGGCGCGGGATCCATGCGCTGGGCCTGACCGGTGACGAGCGGGTCGCTGCGGCGCAGCCCTTCGCCGAGGCCTTCGCCATCGCCAGAGGCGCGGGGCTGACCTCGGCCCCGCACGCCGGCGAGCTCTGCGGCCCCGACAGCGTCCGGGACGCGGTGGAGCACCTCGGTGCGACCCGGGTGGCGCACGGCATCCGCGCCGCTGAGGACCCGGCGCTGCTGGAGTTGCTGGTCGAGCGGGGTGTCTCGCTGGACGTCTGCCTGAGCTCGAACCGGGTCCTGGGCGTGGTGCGGGACCTCTCCGAGCACCCGCTGCCGCAGCTGCTGGCGGCCGGGGTGGGCTGCTCGCTCGGCACGGACGACCCCTTGATGTTCGGGTCCTCGCTGGCCGAGGAGTACCTGCTCGCCCGGGAGACCTTCGGGCTCACCGACCGGCAGCTCGCGGCGATGGCCTGGACGTCGGTGCAGACCAGCGACGCTCCGGCCGAGGTGGTGGCCGCTGCCGTCGCGGGGATCGACGCCTGGCTCGGCCCGACCCCAGGAGCCGGAGCGCCGCGCTCCTCGGCCGAGGGAGCAGGTGCCGTGGGCGCAGGTGGGGAACGGTAGGGTCGCCCTATATCGTTCGTCGCTCTCAGGAGGCTCCCGGGTGGAGGTTCAGGAGACACGCGTCCAGACAGACCGTGTACTCACCATCCCCAACGTGCTCAGCATGGCACGTCTCGTCGGCGTCCCGGTGTTCCTCTGGCTGGTTCTGTGGCCCGTCTTCCACGGCCCGAAGAACGACGGCTGGGCCATCGCGATTCTGATGGCGAGCGGAGTCAGTGACTACCTCGATGGCAAGCTCGCCCGCAAGTGGGGCCAGATCAGCCGTTTGGGCCAACTGCTGGATCCGCTCGCGGACCGGCTCTTCGTGCTGTCCACGATCGTCGGGCTGACCTGGCGCGGCATCATGCCCTGGTGGCTGACCGTGCTGCTGCTGGGCCGTGAGGTCTTCATCGCCGCGCTGCTGCCGATTCTGCGCCGCCACGGCTACGGCCCGCCCCAGGTGAACTTCATCGGCAAGGCGGCTACGTTCAACCTGATGTACGCCTTTCCGCTGCTGTTGCTCACCACCGTGCATGGATGGCTCGGCAGTGTGGCATTCATCATTGGATGGGCGTTCGTTTGGTGGGGTACGGCGCTCTACTGGTGGGCAGGCATCCTGTACGCGGTGCAAACTCGCCAACTTGTTCGGGTTCGGACAGGCGCCGCGATGGACTGAAGAGTCCGATCCCGTCTTACGCCTCAAGGAGGGTCCACCCGACATGAAGGCCGTTGTGATGGCCGGTGGTGAGGGCACGCGCCTGCGCCCCATGACGTCGAGCATGCCCAAGCCCCTGCTGCCGGTGGTGAACCGGCCGATCATGGAGCACGTGCTGCGGCTGCTCAAGCGGCACGGGCTGACCGACACCGTGGTGACCGTCCAGTTCCTCGCCTCGCTCGTCCGGAACTACTTCGGGGACGGCGAAGAGCTGGGAATGAACCTCACCTATGCCAACGAGGAGACCCCGCTCGGGACGGCCGGCAGCGTCAAGAACGCGGAGGACGCGCTCAAGGACGACTCCTTTCTGGTGATCTCCGGCGACGCGCTGACGGACTTCGACCTCACCGAGCTGATCGGAGTTCCACCGCTCGAAGGGCGCGCTGGTCACCGTCTGCCTTACTCGGGTACCCAACCCGCTGGAGTTCGGGATCACCATCCTCGACGACGACGGCAGGGTGGAGCGGTTCCTGGAGAAGCCGACCTGGGGGCAGGTCTTCTCGGACACCGTGAACACCGGGATCTACGTCATGGAGCCGGAGGTCTTCAACTACGTCGCGGCCGACACCAGCGTGGACTGGTCCGGCGACGTGTTCCCGCAGCTGCTCAAGGAGGGCAAGCCGATCTACGGCTTCGTCGCCGAGGGCTACTGGGAGGACGTCGGCACCCACGACAGCTATGTGAAGGCCCAGGCGGACGTCCTGGAGGGCAAGGTCGACGTCGACATCGACGGCTTCGAGATCTCTCCCGGCGTCTGGGTGGCCGAGGGCGCGGAGGTCGACGCGGAGGCCGTGCTGCGGGGGCCGCTCTACATCGGTGACTACGCCAAGGTCGAGGCCGGGGTGGAGCTGCGCGAGCACACGGTGCTGGGCAGCAACGTCGTCGTCAAGCGCGGGGCGTTCCTGCACCGGGCGATCGTGCACAGCAATGTCTACATCGGTCCGCAGAGCAATCTGCGCGGCTGCGTCATCGGCAAGAACACCGATGTGATGCGGGCCGCGCGGATCGAGGACGGCGCGGTGATCGGCGACGAGTGCCTGGTCGAGGAGGAGTCGATCATCGCGGGCAACGTCCGCGTCTACCCCTTCAAGACGATCGAGGCCGGCGCCTACATCAACACCTCGGTCATCTGGGAGTCCCGGGGCCAGGAGCACCTGTTCGGCGCCAGGGGCGTCAGCCGGGATCATCAATGTCGAGATCACCCCGGAGCTGGCCGTGCGGCTGGCCGGCGCCTATGCGACGACGCTGAAGAAGGGCGCCACGGTCACCATCGCCCGTGACCACTCGCGCGGCGCCCGCGCGCTGAAGCGGGCCATGATCTCCGGGCTGCAGGCCTCCGCGATCGACGTCCGCGACCTGGAGAACGTGCCGATGCCGGTGGCCCGGCAGCACACCGCGCGCGGCAGCGCCGGCGGGATCATGCTGCGGACCACGCCCGGGGTGCCGGACTCGCTGGACATCCTCTTCTTCGACGAGCGCGGAGCCGACCTCTCCCAGGCCGGGCAGCGCAAGCTGGACCGGGTCTACGCCCGCCAGGAGTACCGCCGGGCCTTCCCCGGCGAGATCGGCGACCTGACCTTCCCCTCGACCGTCTTCGACTCCTACGCGGGCTCGCTGCACCGCGCGGTGGACACCAGCGGGGTGGCCGAGGCGCAGCTCAAGGTGGTGATCGACGCCGCGCACGGCAGCGCCGGTCTGCTGCTGCCGAGCATCCTGGGCCGACTCGGGGTGGACTCGCTCACCGTCAACCAGGGCATGGACGAGGCCGTCCCGACCGAGACCGCCGAGGAGCGCCGGGCCGGGCTGATCCAGCTGGGCGCGCTGGTGGCCTCCTCGCGGGCGGCGTTCGGGGTGCGCTTCGACCCGGTCGGCGAGCGGGTCTCCTTCGTCGACGAGCGCGGCCACATCATCGAGGACGACCGCGCGCTGCTGGTATTCCTGGACCTGGTAGCGGCCGAGGGCCGGAGCGGACGGGTCGCGCTGCCGGTGACCACGACCCGGATCGCCGAGCAGGTCGCGGCCTACCACGGCACCCAGGTGACCTGGACGACCACCTCCCCGGACGACCTGACCAGGGCGGCCTCGGCCGAGGGCACCATCTTCGGCGGCGACGGCCAGGGCCGCTTCGTGATCCCCGAGTTCAACGGGGTCTTCGACGGCTCCGCCGCCTTCGTCCGGCTGGTCGGGCTGGTCGCCCGGACCCAGCTCACACTGAGCCAGATCGATGCCCGGATCCCGCGCGCCCATGTCCAGCGGCGCGACATCGCCACCCCGTGGTCGGCGAAGGGCCTGGTCATGCGCTCGGTGGTGGAGGCGGCCGGGGACCGGCACGTCGACACCACGGACGGCGTCCGGGTGGTCGAGTCCGACGGTCGCTGGACGATGGTCGTGCCCGACCCCGCCGAGGCGGTCACCCACCTGTGGGCCGAGGGCCCGGACGACGCCTCGACCCAGGCGCTGCTGGACGAGTGGGCCCAGGTGGTGGAGAGCACCACGGAGCACTGACCCGGAGCACTGACCGGAGCACCGACCCGGAACCGAGCCGACGATCTTCGACGTCCTGCCTCCCGTACGGGATCTTCCATCCGCAAGTGCGCCGCCGGTGGTGCACCCGGTGGTCAGGATGGGTACGACGGGTGGCAGGATGATCGTCGCGCGCCGTCGGCGGTGCAGGCCGGGCGGACCGGGGGGACGGAGGTGGGTGCGGTGACGGAGCAGCCACGCCCCGTGCATGCCGCCCGGGACCAGGCCCCCGACCGGCGGTTCATGGCACCCCCCACCGGCGGTCCAGGGGCTGTGTTGACCATCAACGTCCCCGGCGGCACCGTTCCGCCGGATATGCTGCGCAGCACGTTGACAGTGGTGCGGGTGACGGGGGCGGAGGCGGTTCGGATCGGTGGTCCACAGGCGTCGGCCTTGATAGCGCGCCGCCGTTCTCACTACGCTCACTCGGCGCAGCCATGACGGCCACCAGGGTCGGACTCGGCCCCGTCGACAAGTCTTCTCGTCCAACGTCCATGATGGCTTCACCCTGCCCCTCGGGCGGGTTCGTGTCACGCAAGGGGTATCGTCCGTGAGTCTCTTCTCGAAGCTGTTCGGCCGGAAGTCCCGTAAGGGCGCCGTCGAAGCGCCCACGGCCCGGCACCGCAGAGCGGACGAGGAGGGCTACGGCTCGTCCGTCCCCGAGATGCGAGCTCCTGGCGAGGACGGCTCCCTGGCCCCGGCCGGCGATCGTCCGCTGTTCCGCGAGGCGGACCGACACGCAGGCGGCGTCGGTGGGGCACGCATAGCACCCGAGGCGGTAGCCTCAACCTCCGGTGGAGGGTTCCCCGGTGGTCCCTCGGCGCAGGACCGGACGGGTGAGGAGGAGGCCACAGACATGGCAGTGTGCAGCCGGTGCGGCAGCAGCAACCCCGAGGCGGCCCGGTTCTGCTCCTACTGCGGAGCCCCGCTGCGGGCCCGCGGCGGCGCGGAGCGCCCCTCGGAGCAGACGTCGACGATCTCGATCTCCGGCCTGGAGGCCTACGAGCCCGAGGTCTCGCCCAACGTCGCGCCGACCATCTCGCCCGAGGCCCAGGCCGCGGTGGACGCCCTGCCTCCGGGCTCGGCGCTGCTGGTGGTCCGGCGCGGCCCGAACTCGGGCAGCCGGTTCCTGCTGGACACCGAGGTGACCACGGCCGGACGGCACCCGGAGAGCGACATCTTTCTGGACGACATCACCGTGTCGCGTCGGCATGTCGAGTTCCGTCGCAACCCTGCGGGGTTCACTGTGGCGGATGTCGGCAGTCTCAACGGGACCTACGTCAACCGTGAGCGCATCGACGAGGTGCCCCTGAGCACTGGCGACGAGGTCCAGATCGGGAAGTACCGCGTGGTGTTCTTCGAGAGCCGCCGCGGCTACTGAACAGCAGTGAGGAGCGTGTGAACCCAGGTGCGAACGCAGTCAGGCAGGCAGTTGCTGAGCATCGGGGCGGTGCTCGACGTACTGCGTGCGGAGTTCCCCGAGGTCACCATCTCCAAGATCCGCTTCCTGGAGGCGGAGCGGCTGGTCGAGCCGCAGCGCACGCCCTCGGGGTACCGCAAGTTCACCGGTGAGGACGTGGAGCGGCTCGCCCAGGTGCTCCGCCTCCAGCGCGACCACTACCTGCCGCTGCGGGTGATCCGGGAGCACCTGGACGCCCTGGCGGCCGGTGAGGCGCCCCCGGCCCTGCCCGGGCCCTCGAGCGAGCCCTACGCGCTGGAGGCGGGCTCGACGGCGGCCGGGGCCCCGGCCGGGTCCTCGGCCGGGCTCTCGGCCGAGGCCGAGGCGGTCACCGACGACCTGGCCATGACCTCCGGCACGGTGCCGGGCCCCCGGCTGGGCCGGGCGGAGCTGCTGGCGGCGGCCGGGATCGGCGAGCAGCAACTGGCCGACTGGGAGTCCTACGGCCTGCTGGCCGCCGCCCACGACGGCGGGTTCGACCCGGAGATGCTCCAGGTGGCCCGGCTGGTCTCGGAGCTGGGCCGGTTCGGACTGGAGCCCCGGCACCTGCGGGCGGTGAAGGCCGCGGCCGACCGCGAGGTGGGCCTGGTGGAGCAGGTGGTGGCGCCGCTGCGGCGGCACCGCAACCCGCAGACCAGGGCGCACGCGGCGGCGATGGCGCGGGAGCTGGCGACCCTCTCGGTGCGGCTGCACGCGGCGCTGGTGCAGGCCGGACTGCGCTCCCGCGTCGGCGGCTGAGGGCCGCCCGAACCGTGTTGGCGGACGCGAGAACTGGAGTATCGGGCCGCCGCACCCTAGGGTTGCAGGTGTGAACGAGCTAGACGTTGTGGGTGTCCGGGTGGAGATGCCCTCCAACCAGCCAATCGTCCTCCTGCGTGAGGTGGGCGGTGACCGCTACCTCCCGATCTGGATCGGTCCGGGGGAGGCAACGGCGATCGCCTTCGCCCAGCAGGGGATGACCCCTGTCCGGCCGCTCACGCACGACCTCTTCCGGAACGTCCTGGAGGCGGTCGGACAGCAGCTCACGGAGGTGCGGATCACCGACCTCCGCGAGGGCATCTTCTATGCCGAACTGGTGTTCGCGAGCGGGGTCGAGGTGAGCGCCCGCCCCTCGGACGCCATAGCGCTGGCACTCCGCACCGGCACGCCGATCTACGGCAGCGACGGGGTCCTGGACGAGGCGGGGATCGCCATCCCCGACGAGCAGGAGGACGAGGTCGAGCGGTTCCGGGAGTTCCTGGACCAGATCTCGCCGGAGGACTTCGGCAGCAGCAACCAGTAGCGGCGGCCGACCGGTCCCGGCTGTTCGAACACCGCCATCCGGACCCAGGTACCCCCGACCCGGTCACGCTAAACCACTCCTGGGGCTGACATCACTCGGCGTGCCCAGCGTGGCGATCGTTGACGCGCGTGTGGCAACTGCCTACCGTCGGACGTGGACGTCCTGGGTGCGGCCTGCCGCACCCCGCCGTGGCGACCCAGGTGTACGAGTGGACGGAGGGTCGCGTGAGCAGCACCGGCGACAGAACAGCCGCGGGTGGCTCCTGTCCGATCCATTCCCCGGCGCCGGTCCCGGCGCGGCTGCCGTGCGGCGGCTGGGAGTCGGTGGCGGTCATGCCGCAGCCGGTCGCGGTCGCGAGGACAGTGCCGCAGCAGTCGACCGCGCCGTTCCCACAGCCGAGGACCGGGCACGTCCCGGCACAGCCCTCGGCCCCGAACATGCCCGAACCCGTGTCCCCCCTGCTCGGCTACCGGGGCCCGGCCGCCTGCGCGGCCGCCGGGATCACCTACCGCCAGCTCGACTACTGGGCCCGGACCGGGCTGGTCGAGCCGAGCGTGCGGGCGACCCAGGGCTCGGGCAGCCCCCGGCTGTACTCCTTCCGCGACGTCCTCGTGCTGAAGGTGGTGAAGCGGCTGCTCGACGCCGGGGTGTCGCTGCAGAGCATCCGCACCGCGGTCAGTGAGCTCTCCTCCTGCGAGCCGGCCGACCTGCCCGGGACCACGCTGATGAGCGACGGCGCCACGGTCTACCAGTGCACTTCGCCGCACCAGGTGGTGGAGCTGCTGGAGGGCGGCCGGGGCGTCTTCGGCATCGCCCTCGGCGCGGCCTGCCGCGAGCTGGAGACCGCGCTGAGCGCGCTGCACGCCGAGCGCACCGACACCGGCGAGACCCTGGTCGGGTACGACCCGGGCGACGAACTCGCGAGGCGCCGCAACCGCGCCGGGTGATCCACGCGTCCGCCCATCGTCGGGGACGATGCGGGGGAGGGCCTGGATGCGAATATCGGCGGAGCGACTGCCTACACTGCCGGAACGGACGGGGCGCCGGGCAAGGGCGTTGCCGGGGCGGGTGCGACGTGGCCTGCGGACCCGGCGCGGGCAGCGGCGGGCGTTCCAACTCGTCGTCCTGCTCGCGGTGCTGACGATGCTGCCGCCCGCCTGGCTCTACGTGTCGACGGCCGGTCAGTTGCGCACCGTGGCCGACGCACCGTCGGAGCCGGTGGTCGTGGTCTTCGGGGCAGGACTCGACGACGGCGTGCCCAGCGCCTACCTGGCCGCGCGGCTCGACACCGCGCTGGAGCTCTACCACCTGGGCAAGGTCAAGGCGTTCCTGGTCACCGGCGACAACGACCGGGTCAGCTACGACGAGCCCGACGCCATGCGGACCTACCTGCTGCAGCACGGCGTCCCCTCGGGCCGGATCGTCCGCGACTACGCCGGCTTCCACACCTGGGACTCCTGCGACCGGGCCGCCCGGATTTTCGGGGTGCACAGCGCGCTGCTGGTCAGCCAGGACTTCCACGTCCGCCGGGCGGTCGCGCTCTGCCGCTCGGTCGGCATCGACGCCTACGGCGTCGGCGTGGACGAGCCGCACGACGCCACCTGGTACTACGGCGGCGTCCGGGAGCTGCCGGCGGCCTCGGAGGCGCTGATCGACGTGCTGCTCCACCCGAACCCGACCTTCCTCGGCCCGCAGGTGACCAGCCTGGCGCGCTGGCAGTAGCACTTCGGCCGCATTGTCGTACCCGTGCGCGATGATCGGGGCATGCGGTCCGTGCCGTCGATCCTGCACCTCGACATGGACGCCTTCTTCGCCGCGGTGGAGCAGGCGTCCAAGCCGAGCCTGCGCGGAAAACCCGTGGTGGTGGGCGGGCTCGGCGGCCGGGGGGTGGTCGCCACCGCCTCCTACGAGGCGCGGCGCTTCGGGGTGCACTCGGCGATGCCGATGTCGCAGGCGCGGCGGCTCTGCCCGAACGCCGCCTTCCTGATCCCCAGGTTCGAGCTCTACCGGCAGGTCAGCGACTTCGTGATGGGGCTGCTGCGGGAGCTCTCGCCGCTGGTCGAGCCGCTCAGCCTGGACGAGGCCTTCGTCGACCTGGAGGCCGGCCCCTACGGCGCGATGATCCGCGAGAGCTGCCCGGCCGAGGGCGCCGCGCTGGTCCGCGCCCTCGCGGAGGACCTGCGGGCCGACATCCTGGCCGGGGTCGGGCTGACCGCCTCGGTCGGACTCTCCGGGACCAAGTTCCTTGCGAAGATCGCCTCCGAGCAGGCCAAGCCCGACGGCCTGGCGCTGATCGAGCCCGGCAGCGAGCGCGCGGTCCTGGCCGAGCTGCCGGTGCGGGCCCTGCCCGGGGTCGGCCCGGCGACGGCGGACACCCTGCGCAGGGTTGGGCTGACCCGGATCTCGCAGGTGGCCGAGACGCCCGAGGACGAACTGGTGCGGCTGCTCGGCCGGGCGCACGGCGCAGGCGTGCACGCGCTGGCGCTTGGCCGGGACGAGCGCCCGGTGGTCGCGGAGCGGGACGCCAAGTCGGTCTCGGTCGAGGACACCTTCGAGGTCGACCTGATGGACGTCGACCGGATCCGCTTCGAACTCGACCTGCTCACCGAGCGCTGCGTCCGCCGGCTGCGGGCGGCCGGGCGCTCGGGCCGGACCGTGGTGATCAAGGTCCGGCGCTTCGACTTCACCACCCTCACCCGCTCGGCGACGCTGCCCTCGCCCACGGACGACCCGCTGGTGATCGCCGGGCTGGTCCGCCGACTGCTGGCGCAGGTCGAACTGCTGGGCGGGGTACGGCTGCTGGGCGTCGGTGTGACCGGGCTCGCCGACTTCACCCAGGAGGACCTCTTCGCCCAGGCCGAGGCCGCCGAGGCGGAGGCGGGGGAGGGGGAGGCGGCGGAGCCCGGGACCGACGGGGGCGAGGCCGCCTTCGGCGGGCCGGGGGAGCCGCGGGCCTTCCACCCCGGGGCCGCGCCCGCCCGGCGCTGGCACCCCGGACAGGACGTGCAGCACGAGGAGTACGGCCACGGCTGGGTGCAGGGCAGCGGGGTGGGCCGGGTGACGGTGCGCTTCGAGGTCCCCGGGCCGGTCCCCGGCCGGGTCCACACCTTCGCGGTGGACGACCCGGCGCTCACCGGCGCCGACCCGCTGCCGCTGACCGGAAGGGCTCCGGACGTGGAACCGCCGCCGCTCCGGTAACCGGGGGAGCGGCGGCGTGCGGCCGAGGTGCCTCAGGCGCCGATCGCGTGGCCGGTGTCGCCGGAGCGCGGGAAGGGCTCGGGACGGCCCGCCGGGGCGCTGACCGGGGCCTGCTGCGCCCCGCCGCCGAGGCCGGGACCGCCGCCCATACCGGCACCAGTGCCCATACCTGCACCAGTGCCCATACCGGGACCGGCGCCCATACCGGGACCGGCCCCCATGCCCGGACCGCCACCCGTGCCGGGGCCGGCGGTGCCGCCGGTGCCGGGCACAGCGGTCGGCCCGGCCAGCCGGGTGCTGTCCTGCACCTGGATGTGCTCGCGGTGCAGCTCGTCCCGGATGACCTGCTCCTCGGTGAAGCGCTCGGTCACCAGTCGGATCCGCTCGACCGGTACCACCGCCTTGCGGACGACGACGCGCTCCTCGTGCAGGGTGACCTCCTCGGTGCTCTCGGAGATCTCCTGGTCCGTCAGCTGCTCCCGCTCGTCGGCGCCGACCGGAACCCGCTCGACCCGGATCCGCTCACGGATCACCGGGACCCGGCGCTCGACCTGCTCGGCGGTCACGTACTTCCGCAGCCGGGCGTGGCCGAGCACGCTCCACTCGGTGGTGATGTCCAGCCGCTCCTCGCGGCAGACGAACTCGATCGGCTCCGGCACCGAGGTCCCGGCGGCGGTGGTGCCGGTGGGCTGGCCGGGCAGCGGGTCGGTCAGCGGGTCCCGGACCGGCCGGGTGACCGTCACCGGCGGGCTCGGCGGGGTCAGCACCCGGGGCTGCGCCTGCGTCGTCGGCAGCGGCTGGGCCTGCGGCGGCTGCGCGGGCTGGGGACCGGTCATGAAGGCGGCGGTCCTGCTGCTCGGAGTGGCGGGGGGAGCGTCGACCACCGGCATCGGCTGGGTGGACTCCGCGGTCGGCGCGACCGGCGCGGGCGCGGGCTTCCTCACGGCGGAGGCGGCCGCGGCGGCGGTGGTAGCAGCGGCGGTCGGCGCGGCAGTTCCGGCGATCCCGGCCGCGGGCGCTGCGGCCGCCGTGGCGGTGCCCGTGCCGGTGCCGGTGCCGGTGCCGGTGCCCGAGCCGGAGCCATTGCCGCGGGCGTCCCCGGCCGGCAGCTCCAGGCCGTAGTAGCGGTAGAGCTGCAGCTCCTGGGTCGGCGACAGGTGCTGGCCCGCGCCGAAGTCGGGGGAGTCCTTCACGTGCGACTTGTCGTAGGGCACCCGCAGCTCGTCGCTGACGAACTCGCTGGTGGTCAGCGGCACGAAGGCGTCACGGCCGAAGAGTCCGGTCCGGACGGCGGCCCACTCCGGCTCGCCGGTGGCGTCGTCGAGGTACACCTCGTCGATGGTCCCGATCTTGTCGCCGTTGCGGTCCACGGCCTTGTGGCCGATCAGATCCCTGGGGTCGATCTCGGTCTGCACGGGTCGTCCACTCCTCACGGCGGGAAGACATCCCCGCTCGCACAGGCACGCAGGGAAAATACGGTCAAGTCATACAAAAGTCCACAAAGATCACTTTGTCGAGTGCTGACCGGCCGACCGGGTGTGTCGCTGAGCCGAACGGGGCACCGGGGAGGCGCGTTGTAAGGCGTTCCGCGCTGGTAGCCTGGCCAGTGACCGTCGAGCGTGCGCGGGAGAGTCCGCGAAACAGGTGCGGCGCCGAAGGAGCAAATCCTCCCGGAATCTCTCAGGCCCCCGTACCGCGTGCGCAAGGTCGCTCTGGAAAGCAGGGCCGTCCCGGACCATCGGGACGCGTCCTCACCGACGGTGAAAGCCGGTGCCCTCGGGCGCCGGTGAAGCTCTCAGGTTCAGATGACAGAGGGGGAGGTCGTCCCGGCACACCCCACGTGCCACCCGGGTCCGACCAGGAGGCAAGCCCGCCATGACGTCACCCCTGACCTCACCCCTGACTTCACCCCTCGCCGGACTCGAGCAGTCCAGTCCCTTCGAGAACCGCCACATCGGCCCGACGCCGACGCGCAGGCCAAGATGCTGGCCGTGCGTCGGCTACTCGTCGCTCGACGAGCTCACCGCCGCCGCCGTGCCGGCCGCGATCCGCAGCCGGAGGCGCTGGACCTGCCCTCCGCCCGCTCCGAGGCCGAGGTGCTCGCCGAGCTGCGCGCCCTCGCCGACCGCAACCAGGTGCTGCGCTCGATGATCGGCCTGGGCTACTACGACACCTTCACCCCGCCGGTGATCCTGCGCAATGTGCTCGAGAACCCCGCCTGGTACACCGCGTACACGCCCTACCAGCCGGAGATCTCCCAGGGCCGGCTCGAGGCGCTGCTCAACTTCCAGACGATGGTCTCCGACCTCACCGGGCTGCCCATCGCCGGCGCCTCGCTGCTGGACGAGGGCACCGCCGCGGCCGAGGCCGTCTCGCTGGCCCGCCGGATGGGCAAGGTCAAGGGCGGCGTCTTCGTCATCGACGCCGACACCCTGCCGCAGACCGCTCGCGGTGCTCCAGACCCGCGCGGTGCCGCTGGGCATCGAGACCGTCGTCGCCGACCTCTCCGAGGGCATCCCGGCCGAGCTGGCCGAGCGCGGCGTCTTCGGCGTGCTGCTGCAGTACCCGGGCGCCTCCGGCGTCGTCCGCGACCTCGAGCCGCTGATCGACCAGGCGCACAGCCTGGGTGCGGTGGTCGCGGTCGCGGCCGACCTGCTCGCGCTGACGCTGCTCACGCCGCCCGGCGAGCTGGGCGCGGACATCGCGGTCGGCACGACGCAGCGCTTCGGCGTGCCGATGGGCTTCGGCGGCCCGCACGCCGGCTACATGGCGGTGCGCACCGAGCTCGCCCGCAGCCTGCCCGGCCGCCTGGTCGGCGTCTCCGTCGACGCCGACGGCAACCGCGCCTACCGGCTCGCGCTGCAGACCCGCGAGCAGCACATCCGCCGCGAGAAGGCGACCAGCAACATCTGCACCGCGCAGGTGCTGCTCGCGGTCATGGCCTCGATGTACGCCGTCTACCACGGCCCGGACGGCCTGACCGCGATCGCCGCCCGCGTCCACCGCTACGCCGCGATGCTGGCCGAGGGCCTGCGGGCGGGCGGCATCGAGATCGTCCACGACGCCTTCTTCGACACCGTCACCGCCCGGGTCCCGGGCCGCGCCGCCGAGGTCGTCGAGGCCGCCCGGCTGGGCGGGGTCAACCTGCGCCTGGTCGACGCCGACACTGGTCTCGCGTCGCCTGCGACGAGACGACCACCCGCGCCGACCTGGCCGCCGTCTGGGCCGCCTTCGGCGTCCCGGCCGCCGCCGCGGACACCGACGTCGACGCGCTGGCCGAGGCGGCCGGGCTGCGGCTGCCGGAGGCGCTGCGCCGCAGCGACGACGTTCCTCACCCACCCGGTCTTCCACGCGCACCACTCCGAGACCGCGATGCTGCGCTACCTGCGCCGGCTCTCCGACAAGGACTTCGCGCTGGACCGCGGCATGATCCCGCTCGGCTCCTGCACCATGAAGCTCAACGCGACCACCGAGATGGAGTCCGATCACCTGGCCCGAGTTCGCCAAGCATCCACCCGTTCGCCCCGGTCGAGCAGGCCGCGGGCTACCTGACGCTGATCCGACGAGCTCGAGCAGCGGCTGGCCGAGATCACCGGCTACGACCGCGTGTCGCCTGCAGCCGAACGCCGGCTCGCAGGGCGAGTTCGCCGGCCTGCTGGCGATCCGCGCCTATCACCAGGCGAACGGCGACAGCCGACCGCGACGTCTGCCTGATCCCCGCCTCCGCGCACGGCACGAACGCGGCCAGCGCGGTGATGGCCGGGATGCGGGTGGTCGTCGTGGACCCTGCGACGCCGACGGCAACGTCGACGTCGACGACCTGCGCGCGAAGATCGAGCAGTACCGCGACGAGCTCGCCGTGCTGATGGTCACCTACCCCTCCACGCACGGCGTGTTCGAGGAGAACATCGGCGACATCTGCGCCGCCGTGCACGAGGCCGGCGGCCAGGTCTACGTGGACGGCGCCAACCTCAACGCCATGGTCGGCCTGGCCAAGCCGGGCCAGTTCGGCGGCGACGTCTCGCACCTCAACCTGCACAAGACCTTCTGCATCCCGCACGGCGGCGGCGGCCCCGGCGTCGGCCCGGTCGCGGTGCGCGCGCACCTCGCGCCCTACCTGCCGAACCACCCGCTGCAGCCGCACGGCGGGCCCGCGAGACCGGCGTCGGCCCGATCTCGGCCGCGCCGTGGGGCTCGGCGGCGATCCTGCCGATCTCCTGGTCCTACATCCGGCTGATGGGCGGCGACGGGCCTGAAGCGCGCCACCCAGGTCGCGATGCTCAGCGCCAACTACATCGCCAAGCGGCTCGCGCCGTACTTCCCGGTGCTCTACACCGGCCCGGCCGGGCTGGTCGCGCACGAGTGCATCATCGACGTCCGCGCCGCTCGCCAAGGCGGCCGGCATCAGCGTCGACGACGTCGCCAAGCGCCTGATCGACTACGGCTTCCACGCGCCGACGATGTCGTTCCCGGTCGCCGGGACGCTGATGATCGAGCCGACCGAGAGCGAGGACCTCGGCGAGCTCGACCGCTTCTGCGAGGCGATGATCGCGATCCGCGGCGAGATCGACCGGGTCGGCGCGGGCGAGTGGCCGGCCGACGACAACCCGTTGCACCACGCCCCGCACACGGCCGCGCTGCTCGCGGGCGAGTGGGAGCACCCGTACTCCCGCCAGGAGGCGGTCTTCCCGGCCGGGGTCAACCCGGCGGCGAAGTACTGGCCGCCGGTGCGCCGGATCGACGGCGCCTTCGGCGACCGCAACCTGGTCTGCTCCTGCCCGCCGCTGGAGTCCTACGGCGAGTGATCGCGCCAGCGCGACGCGGGGCCGCCACCGGAGCACCGGTGGCGGCCCCGCGTCGTCGGTTGCGGACGTCGGACGTCGGGCGTCGGCGTCAGGCGACTTCGGCGAGGGTCCGGTGCGGGGCGATCACGCGGCCGTCGGGGAGGATCTCGCCGGTGTCCTCGAACTGCAGCACCCCGTTGCAGAGCAGGCTCCAGCCCTGCTCGGGGTGGCTGGCGACGACGACGGCGGCCTCGCGGTCCGGGGAGTCGGCCGACGGGCAGACGGGACGGTGCTGGCACATAGCTCGTACCCTCGTTTCTCTGATCCTCGACGCGTTCCGTTCGGGGAGGTGTGAACCCCCGCTCGATCGGGTAGAGGCTGTTGCCCCCCGCGCTGGTTCCCAGTGTCGACGTCCTGGGACCTTCCCGCAGCCATTTGGTGACATGCGTCACGCACCTGCGCGAGGGATCACCCATTTGGTACCCGGAAACCCCATGGAACGCACCGAAGTGACCATGCGGACATGGTCACTTCGGGTGGCTTCCCAGCGTTCGTGCGTGCCTGCCGGCGGCTCCTCGGGCCGGCTCTCCAGAGCCGGGTCAGATCGCGAGCGGCAACAGCGCCGTCCGGCCCACCGCCAGCAGCGTCAGCAGCGCCTCGGCGTCGTACGGGACGTGCGCGGTCACCCCCATCGGCGCGGGCGCCAGCGGGATCAGCAGATCGCGGCTGCGGGCCTGGTCGAGCACCGGGTGCAGCCAGAGCGCGGTCATGTAGCGGCCGGGCACCGACAGCAGCCGGGGCAGGTAGGGCGTCGAGGTCGCGGCGGTGTGCTGCCGCGCCTGCTGCAGCGCCCGCAGCGTCGCCAGCGGGTAGGGCCCCTCGGCGAAGTACGCGAAGGCGTACCCCTCCGGGGTCTCCCGGGTCTCGGCGGCGGCGACGACCTCTTCGCCGTCGCGGATCAGGAAGCGCCAGCCGGTGCACCGCGCCTCGGAGAGCGGCGCGGCGCCGTCGGCGTGCGCCGCCGGCTCCAGCAGGTGGACCGGGAGCGGGTGCGCCGGGGCCAGCGGTCCGCGGCGGGCGGCCGAGCTGCGCAGCGCGCGCAGGGCCGTCGGGGAGTCGAGGGCGTCGAGGACCGCGCGCAGGGCGGAGGCAGGGGGCCGGGGGAGCGACAAAGACATGTGTTCGCCTCTCGTGGCAGAGACAGGCGGTGCAGGGACGTACGCAGGCGCTGCGGACGTCGGGGGCGGACGCCGTTGGCCTGGGTCTTCCGGGAGTTCACGTGCGGAGGGACGGGGCCGTTGCGGACGGCCGAGCCGTGCCCTGCGGCGTGGGGGCCGGAGGTGGACGGCGCTTCTCGTACCTGCTGACCGAGTCTATCCGAACAAATGCGATGCGTGACTCTTCTACTACTGTCGGTATCCCTCCGCAAGGGGCGTTCCGGGCAGTTCGTAGGCGCAGCGACGAGTTGGCACATGCCGGAGCCCCGGGTATGGATCTTCGGCCCTGGGCATGATGCACAGACAGGGCCGATCGAGGTGCGGGGCCGATCGAGCGGGCAGGGCCGATCGAGGAGGTAGGGCGTCGATGGGGGAGAAGGTCGTCGCGAGCCAGGCCGATCTGGCGGACCGGCAGCTGTACCGGCGGAAGCTGCGACAGTGCCTGGAGGCACTGGAGCAGATGTTGACGGAGCGAAGGTTCGAACGGCCCCGGGCCCGGATGGGGCTGGAGATCGAGCTCAACCTGGCGGACGAGTCCGGCCGTCCGGTCATGATCAACGAGCAGGTGCTGGACTCCATCGCGAGCGGTGACTTCCAGACCGAGCTGGGACGATTCAACATCGAGGTCAACATCGCGCCGCACGCGCTGGGCGGCCGGGTCTTCGAGGAACTGCGCGAGGAGATCGACACCGGCCTCCGCTACGCCGACCGCAAGGCCGCCGAGGTCGGCGCCCGGATCGTCCCGGTGGGCATCCTGCCGACGCTGGCCGGCGACCACGCGGTACTGGACAACATCTCGAGCGGCGACCGCTACCAGTTACTCAACGAGCGCATCCTGGCGGCGCGCGGCGAGGACATCATGCTCGACATCGAGGGCGTCGAACGGCTCCAGGTGGACACCGTCTCGATCGTCGCCGAGGCCGCCTGCACCTCGCTGCAACTGCACCTCCAGGTCACCCCGGACCGCTTTGCGAGCGTTTGGAACGCCGCCCAGGCGCTGGCCGGCCCGCAGGTGGCGGTGGGCGCCAACTCCCCGTTCCTGTTCGGTCGGGAACTGTGGCGCGAGACGCGGCCGGTTTTGTTCGAACAGGCTTGCGATACACGCTCGGCGGAGCTCAAGGCGCAGGGCGTCCGGCCCATCACCTGGTTCGGCGAGCGCTGGATCGACTCGGCCCTGGAGCTGTTCGCCGAGAACGGCCGCTACTTCCCCTCGCTGCTCCCGATCTGCGACGACGAGGACCCACTCAAGGTGCTGGCGAGCGGCGGGATCCCGCTGCTGCGGGAGATGCGGCTGCACAACGGGACCATCTACCGCTGGAACCGTCCCGTCTACGACGTCGCCGACGGGGTGCCGCACCTGCGGGTCGAGAACCGGGCGCTGCCGGCCGGGCCGACCGTGGTCGACACCCTTGCCAACGCCGCCTTCTACTACGGCCTGGTCCGGGCCCTCGCCGACCAGGCCCGTCCGGTGTGGTCCCGGCTGCCGTTCGAACTGGCGGCCGAGAACTTCCACCTCGCCGCCCGCTACGGCCTGGACGCGGAGCAGTGGTGGCCGCGCGCCGGACGCTTCGGCTCGCGCGGGCCCGGCGTCCGCGGCGGCGGCGGGGTGACCCGGGTCCCGGTCCGCGAGCTGGTGCTGGAGGAGCTGCTGCCGCTCGCCCGGCAGGGGCTGGACGCCTGGGGGGTGGACCCCTTCGACCGGGACCGCTACCTGGGCATCATCGAGCAGCGGTGCGTCCGCAACATGAACGGTGCGGCGTGGCAGAGTGCCGAGTTCCACCACGGCCGCGACCGGCTCGGCCTCGACCGGACGCCGGCGCTGGCCGCGATGACCCGGCGCTACATGGAGCTGGTCCGCACCGGGGAGCCGGTGCACAGCTGGCCGGTCGGCTGATGCCTGGCCACGGTCGGCTGACGTCGGGGCACGGTCGGCGGCGCGGCCGTGCGCGGCTCTGCGGGGCCGTCGGCGCACAGGGCGCTGTGCGATGATCGGGCGACCCTAGCGCCCGTGTGGGAGACGCCGCAGTGACCACCATCGAAACCGCCCCGGCCCCGCCGGTCCTCACCCGACGGCTGCTCGGCCGCGAGACGGTGATCGTGCTCGCGCTGTCCCTCGGGGCCAGCGCGCTGTACGCGTACATCAGCTTCATCGGCTCGCTGACCGCGCCGAAGGCGCTGAACACCCAGACCGCCAACCTCAACGGCTCGCTCGCGCCCGGCCGTCCCTGGCTCGACCTCAGCCTGCAGCTGTTCAACATCGGCACCGCGCTGGTCCCGGTCTTCCTGGTCGCCTACCTGCTGGTGCGCGAGGGCTCCTCGATAAGGGCGCTGGGCTTCGACCTGACCCGGCCCGGCTGGGACTTCTCCCGCGCCCTGCTGGTCGCCGCCGTGATCGGCGGCTCCGGCCTCGCGCTCTACCTGGGCGCGCAGGCCTCCGGCGTCAACCTCACCGTCGTGCCCAGCTCGCTGCCGGACGTCTGGTGGCGGGTCCCGGTGCTGATCCTCTCCGCCACCCAGAACGCGGTGGTGGAGGAGGTGATCGTGGTCGGCTACCTGCTGCGCCGGTTGGAGCAGCTGGGCTGGTCCTGGCCGGCCTCGGTGGCCGCGAGCGCGCTGCTGCGCGGCTCGTACCACCTCTACCAGGGCGTCGGCGGCTTCTTCGGCAACGTGGTGATGGGCCTGGTCTTCTGCCTGCTGTACCGCCGGTGGCGGCGGGTCGCCCCGCTCGCCACCGCGCACGCACTGATCGACACGGTTGCCTTCGTCGGCTACGTGCTGCTCGCCGGGCACGTCAGCTGGCTGCCGACGTGAGCTCCCCGTCCAGCACGGTGACGGCGCGACCGGTCAGCAGCACCCGGTCGCCGTCGAGCCGGGTGAGCACGCTGCCGCCGCGCGCCGAGACCTGGTGTCCGGTCAGCTCGGTGCGGCCCAGCCGCGCCGTCCAGAGCGGGGCCAGCGCGGTGTGCGCACTGCCGGTCACCGGATCCTCGCCGACGCCCGCGCCCGCGCCGAACCAGCGCGAGACGAAGTCGTAGGCGGCGGTGGAGGAGTCGGGCGAGGGCTCCGGCGCGGCGGTGACGATCACCCCGCGCAGCCCCGGCAGCGCCAGCAGCCGGGTGTGGTCGGGCCGCAGCTCCCGGACGGTCCGCTCGTCCGCGAGCTCCACCAGCAGGTCGCCCAGCGCGCCGGTGTCGTAGGCCGCGCCGATCGGCGCGCCGAGGATCTCCGCCAGCCCTTCGGGCACCGGGACCTCCTTCGGCGGGTTGGCCGGGAAGTCCAGGGTGATCGCCCCGTCCGCTGCCACCTCGGCCCGGAGCGCCCCGCTCCGGCTCTCGAAGCGGACCGAACTGCCGTGCAGCGCACCGGTGGTGTGCAGCAGGTGGACGGTTGCCAGGGTGGCGTGCCCGCATAGGTCCACCTCCAGGCTGGGCGTGAGCCAGCGCAGCGCCCAGGAGTCCGGGCCTTCGTTCAGCGGTTCCGCGTCGAGCGGTTCTGCGTCGAGCGGCTTGGCGAAGGCGGTCTCGGAGAGGTTCAGCTCGGTGGCGACCTGCTGCAGCCAGCGGTCGCTCGGCCAGGGTCCGGCGGGCAGCAGCACCACGGCCGCCGGGTTGCCGGCGAAGGCGGTATCGGTGAAGGCGTCGATGATTCGAATGCGCATACGTCCAGCCTATGACGGGGCGTCACTAGCCCTCGACCTGGTCGAGGCCCCTACGGTCGGCGTCCATGGCAGCACCTGGCACCACCGAAACCGTCGTCCCCTCCCCAACTACCGCACGACCGGCCCTACCCCGGTCGTATCTGCTCTGGCTCGCGGGCACCCGCGCCTCGCTGGCCGGTGACGCGGCCCTGTCCTTCGCCCTCGGCTGGGCGGCCAGTGCCCACGGCGGTCGGCTGGCCGCCCTGGTGCTGACCGCGATCACCCTGCCCAGGACGGTGTTGCTGCTGCTCGGCGGGGCCGTCGGGGACCGCTTCGGCGCCCGCCGGGTGATGATCACGGGGGACGTGGTGATGCTCGCCGCCGTCCTCGCCCTGGCCCTGGCCGACCGGCGCTGGGGGACGCCGCCGTGGCTGCTGCTCGGCTTCGCCGCGCTGGTCGGGACGGTCGACGCGTTCTACCTCCCGGCGACCGGCTCCATGCCGCGCCGCCTGGTGGGCCGTGAGCAACTGCCCCGGGCCATGGCCCTGCGGCAGGCCGGCGGCCAGATCGCCGCGCTGCTCGGGGCTCCGCTGGGAGCGGTGCTGGTGGGCGTCG
Organism: uncultured Actinomycetota bacterium; assembly: GCA_963743515.1. Taxonomy (GTDB): domain Bacteria; phylum Actinomycetota; class Actinomycetes; order Streptomycetales; family Streptomycetaceae; genus Streptacidiphilus. The sequence continues at coordinate 132,487 of CAVUQN010000005.1, read as the reverse complement.
CGGGCCTGAGCGGCACGGCCCTGGTCGACGCGGTCAGCTTCGCCGCGGTCCTGGCGGTGATGGTCCGGCTGCGCCCGGCGGCCGAGGCGCAGCCGTCCCCGCGCTCGGAGGAGCGGCTGCTCGCCGGGATCGCCGGCGGGGTGCGGCTCGCGGCGACCGATCCGGTGCTGCGACCGGCGCTGCTGCTGACGGCAGCGGCGGCAGCGGGAGTGCTGCCGGTGGTCGCCCTGCTCGGCCCGCTGTTGGCACGCGCCGACGGCTGGGGTCCGGGACCGGCGGGGCTGGTCGCCGCCGGTCAGGGCGCGGGCATTCTGCTGGCCGCGCTGGGGGCGGCCCGCCGGGGGCCGATGCGCCGGCTCGGCGTCGGTGCGGGCCTGGGCCTGGGGCTCGCCGCGCTGGGCATCGCCGGCCTGGCGGCGGCCCCGCTCCCCGCCCCCGCTGTCGCCGCAGCGGTGGTGGTCGGCGCCGGCTCAGGCCTGTTCGCCTGCCACCTGGGCCCGCTGGTGCTCGCCGGCGCGCCGGACACCCACCTGTCCGGCGGATCCAGTCGTTGCTGACCCTGGTTCAGAGCGCGGCGCTGGTCCTGGCCAACAACGCCCTCGGCTGGCTCGCCCACGCAGCCGACCCCCGCACCGCGCTCACCCTCTGCGCGACCCTCACCTGCGCCGCAGCGGCCACCGCCCTCTCTTCAGCGCCCCTGCGCAATTGCCTTGGGCGATGACGAGGTTGTGGGCGGCGATGCCGCTCCCGTCCCGTCCGGTCCAGCGGCGCCGCTGCGAAGGCAGCTCAAGTCCGGTCGGTTGTTGAGAACTTGCGCGGTTTCGCATCCTGCTGGTTAATAGTCGTCGCACACGTGGTCAGCGCGTGGATTGCGTCACTTCCGTTGCGCAAACCGCGCGTTGCGCGCTCTGCATCGATCAGCGAGCGACAACATCTCGGGGGAAAACAGCATGCAGCCGACCGATCAGTCCCATTCGCCCCAGAGCGATCCCCCTGAGCACGCCCCGCCGCGTCGGACCGTGGCGGCCACGTCCGTCCCGCCGATGCCCGGCTACGCCCCGGGCAACACCCCTGCCAACGGTATGCGGGTCGCGGTGAGCAAGCGCATTCTCTGGGTCGGGACCGCGGCATACCCGCTGGCCACGATCGTCCGGGTCGGTACCACCGTGATCGTGCCGAGGCACGGTGCGGCTATCCGGCGATTCCTCAAGTTCGCGGCGGTCGTCATCCTCGCGGCCGTCGTCATCTATGTGCTCGGTTCCATCACCAGTAGTGGCGGTGGTGGTGACGGTGAGCAGCAGTCGTCCGGCGCGGGGTGGGTCTTCGTCGTGGCGCCGATCATTGTGATCGGCTACTTCGTGATCGACACACTGCCGGTGCTGACCCAGACCCGTCTCTTCGCTGTGGCGATCGACACGGCGGGACCGCCGACCGCGCTGGTGGCCTGGAAGCAGCCGGAGGCTGCGAACGAGCTCGCCAACGCGGTCACGGACGCGATCGAGAACCCACAGCTCGAGTTCAGCAAGGTCGTCCACAACATGGTGGTGGACCTGCGGCAGTACCGGTTCGGCGACAACGTCAACATCTACGGCGGGCAAGGGCACACGGGGGTTTCGAAGTGAGCGGCGGCAACGACGGTCAGGGCCACGGTCCGGGCATCCACTACGGCGACCAGGTCACCATCCACGGCGGCAGCAACAACATCGGCATCCAGCACAACACCGGCCGGGCCGGCGACGAGGGGCTGCCGCCCGCGGTCTCCGCGCTGTTCGCCCAGCTCGCCGCGCTGGTCACCCAGTTGTCGTCCGACGCCGGGGTCGACGCGGAGGACCAGCAGAGCCTGGCCGGCACGCTTCCGGTGCTGAATCAGCCCGCGACGGTAGAACGGCACCGTTGGCGCGACACCCTGCGCGTGCTGACCAGCCTCTCCCGCGAGATCGGCGATGCCGCGCTCCCCGTGCTGACCGTGGCGACCCAGCTCATGTCCCTCATTCGCGGCAGCTGACTTCCGTTGTCGGCGCGCCGCCGGCCTCGGCGACCAGTTCTTCGAGTGTCTGCTGCGGCCGCAGCAGCGTGAGGCGGATGCGGCCGTCCTCGGCGGGCTCGAAACCGTAGACCGCGGGCCGCGGCAGGCTGTTGTACGCCCAGGGCGCGCTGAAGTAGTAGCCGCCGGTGTCGTGCAGCACCAGCAGATCGCCGGATTCGAGCATCGGCAGCTCCCGTCCGGAGGCCAGCAGGTCCCCGGCGAAGCAGAGCGGACCGGCCACGTCCTGGACCCGGGCGGGTGTGCGCTTCGGCACCCCGTCCGGGTCATAGGCGCCGAGCCGCAGCGGCCAGGCCTCCGGCATGAACACCGTCCGCGTCGCCACCTGGGCCCCGGCGTGGGTGAGCGCGACCCGTCGGCCGCCGACCTCCTTGGCGTACTCCACCCGGGCCAGGGTGAAGCCGTGCTTCGCCACCAGCGACCGGCCGAACTCGGTGACCAGCGCGTACCGGCCGTCGAACAGCCCGGGTACCTGCGCCCGCAGCACCTGCGCGTACTCGGCGAAGCTCGGCGTGATCCGCTCGTCGGCGAAGTTCACCGGCAGCCCGCCGCCGAGGTCCAGGCTGGTCACCCGGCGCGCCGGGGCGGAGGCGTTGATCTCCTCGGCGAGCTCGTACACCGCGAGCACGCCGCGCGCGATCAACTCCAGCGGGCAGCCCTGCGAGCCGACGTGCAGGTGCAGCCGGTTGAGCCACGGATAGCGCTCGAAGGCGGCGATGATCCGCTCCCGGCCGCCCTCGTCCCGCAGCGGCACGCCGAACTTCGAGTGCTCGGTCGCGGTGCTCATCGCACCGATCGACCCGCCGCCGACCTGCGGGTTGACCCGGAGACCGAGCGGCGCGCGGACGCCCTGCGCGGCCGCGGGGCCGAGCTCGCCCAGGATCTCGTCGATCCGGGCGAGCTCCTCGAAGTTGTCCGCGTTCACCGCCACGCCCAGGCACAGCGCCGTCCGCAGCTCCGCGCGGGTCTTGGCAGGGGAGTCGAGCACGATTCGCTCCGGCGCGAAGCCCGCGGCCAGAGCCTGTGCCAACTCGCCCGGACTGGCCGCCTCGCAGCCCATCCCCGCCTCGGCGAACAGCCGCAGCACCGGCACCAGGCTGCACGCCTTCGCCGCGAAGGTGTGCAGCACCGGCGAGCGCGCATCGGCGAAGGCGGCGCGCAGCTCGCGCCGGGCATCTGCGATGCCGGCCACATCGACGAAGCCGGCCAGCGGCGCCTCGTCGCAGATCAGGCCGCGCCGCGCCGCTTCACGTACGGCCGCCTCCTTCCGAAGGGCCGCTGCCCCGGGCTGTTGCTGCGGATCCATCGCGCTCCTCGGTCTCGGTCTCGGTCCCGGTCCGGGGCCCGGCGCGGCTCTCGGCGCACCGGCAACGTGCTTCGCTCCCGTAGCTTCCCGTTCAGCAGCTTCCCCGTCCCGGAGCCGCGCACGCCGGGGATGCCGGAAACTGTCATCCCGGGCGCGCAAACGCGCCCCGCAGCTCCTGGCACGACATCGGCGGCGCACTCGGGATCGACCCCGTCACCGCGGCCCGGCGCTGGGACCGGCCGGACCGGGCCGGTCTCGCCCGGGTGACCCGCGTGGCCGGTCCGCGCGCGCACCGCGAGTTCACCGTGGCCTACATCGAGGTGTGCTGCGAGCCCGGCCGGGTCCGGGAGGTGGGCGCAGCGCTCGCTGAGACCTCAGTCGGACCACGGCTCGGCCACCTCCGGAGCGTCGGTCGAGGCTCGCGGGGTCCAACCCGGTTGGCACGGTCGAGAGGGTTGGTGCGACCATCCTCGGATGCGAGAGATCGACGAGTTGGCCGATGTGGACGATCCGGCGTGGCCCGAGCTTCAGCAACTGCTCGAGGCGAGCTCTGTGCCTGTGCAGGTGCTTCCTGCCGACCGCGATGAGGGGCGTCGGTGCCTCCTGCAGATGCAGGTCACCGCGCGCTCGGTGCTTGGCGCTCTCGTGCTGAACACCGGCGGGCTGCTCCTCGACGACGGGTGGGTGCGAGTCTTCGGCGGAGGTTCGGCCGCTGACGGGAATCTGCCGAGCCTGGGGCAGGTCAATGGACTCCCTATGGCCTTCGATCCTGCTTGGCGTCCCGCGTCCGGTCTCGTCGTCGCCCACGATGCCGTGGGCGGGGTCTTCGCGCTGAACGGTCACGATCCTGCGGCAGAAGGTCGCCCAGGGGCGCCCGGGCAGATGACCTACTTCGCTCCGGACACGCTCGCGTGGGTGGCGCTGGAGGTGGGCCACTCCGTGTGGGTCTCGTGGCTGCTCTCCGGCCGCCTGGAGACGTTCTATCAGGGGCTGCGCTGGCCTGGCTGGAGGGAGGAGGCGCTCGCCCTGGCCCCCTCGCAGGGAATCGCCGTCCATCCGTTCCTGTGGTCCAAGGAGGCCCGTGCGGATCTCGCGGCGACCAGTCGACAAGCGGTGCCGATGCGCGAGGTCCTCGGGGTGGCAGCTGATTTCGCCAGGCAGTTGGGGTCGGCCGATCCCGGGTTCCTCGGCGAGCTGTGAGCCGCCGCGGTCCCGCGGCGGCGTGGGGCCGCTCGGCGATTCGGTGCTGATCGTCAACGTCTTCTCCAGGAGAGTCATGCTCTCCCCGACATCAAGACGGCGAAGGCCGGATACACCGGACTGACCTTCACCTTGCGGTCGGCCAGGTCTCCAATGCCGCCCGACTCTCCGGCAGGCCGGGCCTCGGTGGTGAGATTGCGGATGCCGTGCTCCGGGCCAGGGACTCGCGCAGCAACCCGGCAGCCCGGGCGCGCTGCCACTCGGCTTCATAGCGCCGACAGCGAGGTTGTGAACTCGCCGCGTCGGAGGCGGCGACAGGGCCTCGGCCTACCGGCCGTTCGCGTTGTGAGGACCGTGCCGCACCACGCTCAACTCACCGATGCGCCCGGTGCCAACTTCAAGCCGGCGGCCGTGAGGAAGGCTTGGAGGCTGATGACACCGCTGCCGGTGCCGTCATCCCATTCGACCAGGAGCTCCGAGAGGCCCTCAGCCCAGGAGTCCGGTGTGTCGATATCGGGGCCAGGATGCCGCTCGACGCAGCCTTCGCCATGTCGGTACCGGAGGTAGAGATGCTGGCCGTCAGCTGTCCAGGCATCCCACTGTGACGGGCAGGCGGAACAGGTCTGCACGACTCGCACCAATGCCTGGCCCTCCACTTCGTTCACCGGGCGACGATCGCGCATCATGTCAACTCGGGCAATCGATTTCAGATCCTGCCCTGACTACAGGAACAGGGCGCCGGCGGGGGTGTGCAGTCGGGCCTGGGTGGCTCCGGCGCGCTGCAGTTCCTCGACGAGGACGGTCAGTACGACGCGCGCCAGCATCGGCATGATGGCGTCCTTGGCGTCCATGCGCACGGTCAGTGCCGCCTCGTCGATCCAGACGCAGTTCGCGTAGTAGGGCGCCGTTTCGACCTCCTCGTCGGGCGGGACACGGCCGTCCTCGGTGGCCTGGCCCAGCGAGGACTCAGCTGCTCCGAGGGCGATGGCAGCGGTCTGCGGGTCGCAGTCGGCGACGGCGACGCACCAGACCTGACCTTCCAAGTACTCGTAGTCCTCAAGACGTCCCGTGGTGATCGGCAGGGTGTCGGCGTCGACGGTGATGCCTCCGGGTCGGCTCAAGGAGGCTGCTGCCCGCCGCATCCACGCAGCAGCGCGGACATCACCTGCCTCCGTGTATGCCTGCGTGATCCGCCAAGGTGCATCGGGCATGCCGCGCTCGAACGCTGCCTCGAAGAGTTGCTCGGCCGCATCGCGGTCGCCGGCGGTGAGCAGATCCCGGCCGCGCCGCAGCGCCGTCTCGCCGTCCTGTTCGGGGGGCGGCAACTGTGCGTCCATGCAGTCATCAATACCAGGATCGGGCCGGTCCAGCGGGCGTTTCCCCGAGCTGGAACTGCGGCTGCGCCTGAAGGGCTTGCCGAACGAGTGCTGCCGATATATCGTTGAGCCATCGGGACAGTACGTGTCCCGGGTGTCGTTCATGAAAGGAACGAATCATGCGATCGGGAATCCCCTTTGATGCAGCTCAGCCCGGCCGGCCCGGCCGTGGCGGGCGTGGAGAACGCGGGCACCGGGGCCGTGGCCCCCGCCCGGAGTACCGCGAGGCCTTCGGTGGCTTCGGACCGCCCCCCGGGGGCGGCTTCGGTCCTGGCCCCGGCCCCTTCGGGCCCGGCTTCGGACCCTTCGGCCACGGCGGCGGACCGCGCGGGCGCGGTGGCCGTCACGGTGGCCGGGCGCGGCGCGGCGACGTGCGCGCGTCCATCCTGGCTCTGCTGAAGGACCGGCCCATGCACGGCTACGAGATGATCCGCGAGATCGCGGAGCGCTCTGGCGGCAGTTGGCGGCCGAGCCCCGGCTCGGTCTACCCCACCCTCCAGATGCTGGAGGAGGAGGGCCTCGTCAGTGGCGAGGAGACCGGCGGCAAGCGGCTGTTCAGCCTCACCGAGACGGGTCGTACCGAGGCCGAGGCCGGCCCGGACGCCCCCTGGGAGGAGGCCGGACAGGGCGAGCACTGGGGCGTGGTGCGCGAGTTCGCCCAGGCCGAGGGCGCCGTCCGCGACGCGCTGCGCCAGGTCGTCACGACCGGGACGCCGGAGCAGCGGGCCAAGGCGCTCGCGGTGCTGGCGGACGCCCGCAAGAAGCTCTACCTGATCCTCGCCGAAGAGGTCTGAGGAAGAGGCCTGAGGAGGTCTGAGGGGCGGATCGGTCCGATGTTTGCGATGTCGTCGGAGGTCGAGACCAGGGCGTGCGAGCGCTGGCGTGCGCCTGGGCGTGCGTTCGTGCGCGGGGGTGGCGAATCATGGCGGAGGGGCCGGCCTGGACTCTGTTCCGGCTGGTCGGCTCCGGTACGGGAGCCGGAAGCGGAACAGGCGAACTGACGACCGCTCACGCGGACGGTGGGAAGATCGTATCTGTGGGTTGACTGTCGCTCACCCTGCGCAGCAGACTACCGGTGGCAGCGGGCCCCAGGGGTGCCGCTTCCTCCCCACCTTCTCCACTCTTCTGCTTCCTCCCCCTCCTTGTCCCTTGACGATGTGGTGGATCACGTGTGACCAGACCTGCACCTGATCGAACTGCGTGAGCCGGTCGCGGCCCACGTCGATGCCGGTCAGGCTCAGCCGAGTCGCCGCCAGGGCCCGTCGCCGCGCGGTGCGCGCGGGTGACGCCGAGGTGGACACCGGCCATCTGCTGCACGCACTGCTCGAATCGGACGACCGGGTACTGGGGCTCGCGGCGCCGCTGCCCGCGCAGGCCACCCGGCTGATGGGCTACCTGGTCCAGCGCAGCATCGGCTTCGGCCGGGCCTGGCAGTCGGACGAGGGCGCCGAGCTCCGTCGGCTCGGCGACCACGTCACCCTGCGCTGGAGCACACCGGCCGAGGACGCGCTGCAGCAGGCGGCCAGAGCCGCGCTGGTGCGTCCGGGCACGGCGGAGGCGGACGCGCTGGACCTGCTCGCCGCGCTGGCGGAGGACCCGCGCAGCCGGGCCGCCGAGATCATGCGCGGCGCCGGGGTGGACCCGGAGGCCGTGGCCGCCCGCGTCCGCGCCGCGACCACGGACGAGCTGGACGGCGAGGTCCGCTCCGAGGCCGGCTGAGCCGGCGTTCGGGCCGGGCGTTCAAAAGGAAGGCCCGGTGGGTCCGGAAGGCCGGACCCACCGGGCCTTCGGGATGCCGGGGCGGGGCCGGGGGCAGGATCCTGGAGGCATGAGTGTTCACAAGGGCAGGTCGGTACAGGTACGGCTCGCGTCGGACGGGGGCGGCGAGGACCTGATCGCCGATGTCTACGAGGGCCCCGGGCTCGGCGAACTCGCGTCGGTGCCGGTGGCGACGTGGGCGGAGTTGCAGACCGTGATGCGGGAGCACGGCGTCCCGGAGGACAGCTGCGGAGTCTCGGAGGAGCTGGGGCAGATCCTGGACCGGAACTCCGCCGCCTCACGCCAGAGCTAGCCGCAGCCCCAGAGTCGGCCGGGGCCAGGGCGGGCCAGGGGCCAGGGCGGGAGCGGCTAGGGAGTGGTCCCGATGACGCAGGAGACCAGGTCGGCCGGGACGTAGCGGACGGCACTGTCCGTCTGCGGCAGCTGCCCGGTGGGCAGCTCGATCGCCACCCAGCCCGGTACGACGCGGACCCGCTCGCTCGCGACATTCAGCCGCGGGCTGCCCAGTCCCAGTTCGACCGCGCTGCGGAAGTACACGGTGGCGCTGAACCACTTGTCATCGTCCATGACTCCAGCCTGCACGCGCCCGCACGGCTGCGCGACCGGGACGGGATCAGCTGCCGCCGCGCCCCCGGAACGGGTTGTCGCTGACCGAGATCCGGCCCCGTGAGTTGACCGTGACCCGGGGACCGCCCGCGCCCGGCAGGCGCAGCGTCACCGAGGGCGTGAAGCCGCGCTTTCCCACATTGGCGTTGACACGCAGCGCGCGGGTGATGGGCTGGGACAGGCGTATGCCGATGTTCATCCGGGGCCTCCTGGTCGGGACTGCCACCTCGTCGACCGTTGGGACGCCCTGCCGGGCGGCCCGGTTCCAGCCGCGCTCAGCCCATCTCCTCCAGCGTCTTGCCCTTCGTCTCCTTGACGAACTTGAGGACGAAGGGGATCGAGAGGAAGGCGAAGCAGGCGTAGATGATGTACGACCCGCTCAGCGACCACCGGCTCATGGTGGGGAAGGACTGGGTGATCGCGAAGTTGGCCACCCACTGGAACGAGGCCGCGACCGACAGCGCCAGCGCCCGGATCTTGTTCGGGAACATCTCGCCGAGCAGCACCCAGACCACCACACCCCAGGACATGGCGAAGAAGAACACGTACACGTGGGCGCCGACGATGGCCAGGGTGCCGTAGCCCTTCGGGATCGACGCCACCGCGGAGGCCTTGTCCACGTGCGAGAACGCGAAGGCGACCACCGCCAGCGAGATCGTCATGCCGAACGAGCCGATCAGCGCCAGCGGCTTGCGGCCGATCCGGTCGATCACCGAGATCGCCACCACGGTGCCGACCACGTTGACGATCGAGGTGGAGACCGAGAGCAGCAGCGAGTTCGAGACGTTGTAGCCCACCGACTGCCACAGCAGCGAGGAGTAGTAGAAGATCACGTTGATGCCGACGAACTGCTGGAAGACCGAGAGGCCGATACCGATCACCACGATCGGCAGCAGGAAGCCGCGGCGGCCGAGCAGGTCGCGGAAACGGGCCTTGTGCTCGGAGCTCGATCACGTCGCGGATCTCCGCGATCCGGTCCGTCGAGGTCGGTGCTCGCCGCCCTCCACCTTGGTCAGCACCTCGCGGGCCCGGTCCGGTCTGCCCGGCGGCGATCAGGTAGCGCGGGGACTCCGGGCACGATGAGCGCCATCACGACGTAGATCAGCGGCGGGGACGGACTCGATGATGAGCATCCAGCGCCAGGCCTGGATGCCCCACAGGTTGCTGGTGGTCTCGCCGCTGGCGCGCCTCGTTCAGCCCGTAGTTGATCAGCTGGGAGATGAAGATGCCGAGCACGATCGCCATCTGCTGGCAGCGAGCCGAGCCGGCCGCGGTACTGCGGCCGGTGCGACCTCGGCGATGTAGGCGGGGGCGATCACGGAGGCGATGCCGATGCCGATGCCGCCGACGATGCGCCAGATCGAGAGGTCCACGATGCTGAAGGCCAGTCCGGACAGGACGCCGGAGATGACGAAGAGCATCGCCGGCGATCAGCATGACCTTGACCGGCCGATCCGGTCGGCCATCGGCCCCGCGCGCCACCGCGCCGACGGCCGAGCCGAGCAGCGCCGAGGCCACCGCGAAGCCGGTCTGCGTTGGAGCCGACGTTGAAGTGCTTCTGGATGCCGGTGACCGCGCCGTTGATCACGGAGCTGTCGTAGCCGAACAGGAAGCCGCCCATCGCCGCCGCGGCCGCGATGAAGATGATGTGCCCGAGGTTGGCCTCTCCGGCCGGAGGGGTCTTCGTCGTAGTGGACAGTGGAGGCTCCCGGGGTGCGCTGCGGGCCGCCGAAGGCGGCGGCGCCGGACCGGTGGTCCGTCCGGCCAGCGTAGGAACGCCCGGACCGGGGGGCCTGCGGCGCGGCCGTCGGCTGGGCCTTCCGGGGGACCGTCTGCCCCGGAAGGCCCAATGCGCCGTACCGGGCGGCGGGCTGACGCGTTGTCGGGTCGCGGGCCGTCGCGACTGGCGCTCCGTCAGCCGGCCGAGCGGGCGTCCCGGCGGCGCAGCAGCTGCTCGCGGGCGCCGCCGTCGCGCGGGCGTCCGCGCTCGGCGAGCCGCGCGGCGACGAAGGTCTGCAGCTCGGTGTCCTTCTTGTCGTCGTACTTGAACTTCGGCCGTACCTCGGTGATGGCCAGCCGCAGGCCGCGAATGGCGGAGAGCATCCGTCCGAAGGGCGCCTGGCCGGGGATGATCGGCGCCAGCGGGGTCTCCGGCTGGAAGCGGGCGAGCTGCCGGTCGAGCAGCGCCGCCTTCTCCGCCGGGTCGTCGATGACGGTAGCGGTGCCGATCAGGTGGACCGAGGCGTAGTAGGCGGTGGGTACGCCGTGCTCGGGCGGGGTGTCGGCCGGGGGCCGCCAGGGGCCGGGGATGAACGCGTCGTCGTCGGTCACGGCCAGGGTGAGCTGCGGATTCGCCTCGATCGCGGCCCAGGCCGGGTTGGGGCGGGCGAGGTGGAGCAGTACCTCGTCACCGCCCTCGTAGAGGAAGGGCGTGGGGACGAGGACGGGCGCGCCGCCGTCGGTACCGTTGGCGGCGAGCAGGCCGAAGTCGCGCGACGACAGCCAGTCTCGCCACTCCTGGTCGGCGCCCTGGTCCCAGGGGTTGATCAGCACGGGGACTCCTCACAGTGTTCGGCACACGGTGTTTCACAGACGGTCTTTGACAGTCTTTATGTACTAGTGCATAGTCCTCTTTGTGCTAGGAGAATATCGGATCAGCGGGCGGCGTGCCACAGAGATCACCGCCGACATCGAGCAGGCCGTCGAGCGCGGCGCCCTGCAGCCGGGCGAGGCGCTGCCCGCGCTCCGCGACCTGGCGGCCGAGCTCGGCGTCAATCCCAACACGGTCGCCGCCGCCTACCGGACGCTGCGGGACCGGGGCGTGATCGAGACCGCCGGACGGCGCGGCAGCCGGATCCGCGCCCGGCTCTCGCTCACCCCTCGCGACGCCGTCCGGCTGGCGGTGCCCGAGGGCGCCCGCGACCTCGCCGGCGGCAACCCCGACACCGCGCTGCTCCCCGACCTGCAGCGCGCGGTCCACCAGGCCGCCCTCGCCCATGCGGCCAACCCGGTGCTGTACGGCGGGCCGGCCCTCGACCCCGGCCTCGGCGAGCTGGCCGCGCGCTCCTTCGCCGCCGACCTGCCGCCGGTGCCGGGCGGCCGACCGATCGCCGTGGCCTCGGGCTCGCTCGACGCCATCGAACGGATCTTCCTCGCCCGGCTGCGCCCCGGCGACCTGGTCGCGGTCGAGGACCCGGGCTGGGGAAGCCTGCTCGACCTGCTGCCCGCGCTCGGGCTGAAGCCGCTGCCGATGGCCGTCGACGACGATGGCCCGCTCCCGGCCGACCTGGCCGCCGCGCTGGAGGCGGGCGCGCGGGCGGTGGTGGTCACCAGCCGCGCGCAGAACCCCACCGGTGCGGCGGTCACTGCCCGGCGCGCGGCCGAGCTGCGGGCGCTGCTCGGCGCGCACCCCGGCGTGCTGCTGGTCGAGGACGACCACGGCCACGGCATCGTCGACCTGCCCTGCCACCTGCTCTGCGCGGGAGCGGACGGCCGGTCGACCACCACCTACTGGGCGCTGCTCAGGTCGGCCGCCAAGTCCCTCGGTCCCGACCTGCGGGTGGCCGTGCTCACCGGCGACCCGGAGACCCTGGACCGGGTGCGCGGACGCCAGCGGCTAGGCGCCGGCTGGGTGAGCCACCTGCTGCAGCGCACGGTCGCGGCGCTCTGGGCCGCCGAGGACACCGCCCCGGCCGCCGCCGCGTACCGGGCCCGGCGCGACGGGCTGCTCGCGGAGCTGGCCGCGCGCGGGGTGCGGGCCCACGGGCGCAGCGGACTGAACGTCTGGATTCCGGTCCCGGACGAGACGGCCGTGGTGGCCGGGCTGCTCCAGCGCGGCTGGGCGGTCGCGCCGGGCGCCCGGTTCCGGCTCGGCTCGCCGCCGGGGGTGCGGGTGACCGTCTCCGCCCTGGCCGAGGCCGACCTGCCCGAGCTGGCCGAGGCCGTCGCCACCGTGCTGCGGGTCCGCGGGGGCGATGTCCGGGGGGTCTGAGCTGCGGTGGGATACGGCAGCAGCGGGTCTGCCGGGGTGCGGGGACGGCGGCTCCTGGCTGCCGGGTCTTGAGTACCGACCGACCGTTCGGTAGTCTGAACTCAGACAGCCTGCCCAGGGAGTGACACCCATGCCCGCAGCGGAGACAACAGCGGCGACCCGCGCCGCAGAGCCGGACGGCGAGGAGCGGTTCGACGACCTCCTCGCCCGTGACCAGCGCATCGAACCCCGGGACTGGATGCCCGAGGGATACCGCGCCACGCTGGTCCGGCAGATCGCCCAGCACGCCCACTCCGAGATCATCGGGATGCAGCCGGAGGGCGAGTGGATCACCCGTGCCCCCTCGCTGCGCCGCAAGGCGATCCTCTTCGCCAAGGTCCAGGACGAGGCCGGGCACGGCCTCTACCTCTACTCCGCCGCCGAGACCCTGGGCGCGGACCGGGGGGACCTGACCGAGCGACTGATCAGCGGTCGGCAGAAGTACTCCTCGATCTTCAACTACCCGACCCTGAGCTTCGCCGACGTCGGCGTCATCGGCTGGTTCGTCGACGGCGCCGCCATCTGCAACCAGGTGCCGCTCTGCCGCAGCTCCTACGGCCCCTACGCCCGGGCCATGGTCCGGATCTGCAAGGAGGAGTCCTTCCACCAGCGTCAGGGCTTCGAACTGCTGCTCACCATGATGGGCGGCAGCGCCGGCCAGCGGGCGGCCGTCCAGGACGCGGTGGACCGCTGGTGGTGGCCCTCGCTGATGATGTTCGGGCCGCCGGACGGCGACTCGCCCAACAGTGCCCGGTCCATGGCCTGGCGGATCAAGCGCCACAGCAACGACGAACTGCGGCAGCGCTTCGTCGACATGACCGTCCCCCAGGCCCAGCGCCTGGGCGTGCAACTGCCCGACCCGGAACTCCAGTGGAACGAGCAGCGCGAGAGCTGGGACTTCGGCACCCCCGACTGGAGCGAGCTGCAGCGGGTGATCACCGGCGACGGACCCTGCAACACCGCCCGGATCGATCGTCGTCGGCAGGCCCACGAGGAGGGCGCCTGGGTGCGCGAGGCCGCGGCGGCGCACGCCGCGCGCCGGACCCGGGCGACGGCACCGGAAGCGACTGCCGAAGGCAGCGCTGCGACACGAGAGGCAACACCATGACCGCCCGCTCCGAGTGGCCGCTCTACGAGGTGTTCGTGCGCGGCAAGCGCGGACTCAACCACGTCCACGTCGGCTCGCTGCACGCCCCCGACGAGCGGATGGCGCTAACCAACGCCCGCGACCTCTACACCCGCCGGAACGAGGGCGTCAGCATCTGGGTCGTCCGCTCCGACGCCATCACCGCCTCCACCCCGGACGAGCGTGACGCCTTCTTCGACCCGAGCGGCGACAAGGTCTACCGCCACCCCACCTTCTACGCCATCCCCGACGACATCCCGCACATCTGACGAGCAGGCGGCCATGACCGACGACCACGTCTACCTCTCCCTTTCCGAGGCTCCGGCCGAGGGCGACACCCGCTGGGCCTTCGGGACCGGCTTCGAGGACCCGCTGCACGGCGTCGACACCGCGCTGCCGCCCGGCATCGACCCGTTGCAGCTCGCGGCGTTCTGCCTGGCCCTCGGCGACGACGCCCTCGTCGCCGCCCAGCGGCTCGCCGAGTGGTGCACCCGCGCCCCGGAACTGGAGGAGGAGGTCGCCCTCGCCAACATCGGCCTGGACCTCCTCGGCCAGGCCCGGCTGCTGCTGGCCCGGGCCGGCCAGGCCGAGGGCCGGGGCCGGGACGAGGACGCCCTCGCCTACTTCCGCGAGCCCGCGGAGTTCCGCAACGTCCGCCTGGCCGAGCTGCCCAACGGCGACTTCGCCGAGTGCGTCGCCCGGCTGCTGCTCTTCTCCAGCTGGCGACTGGCGCTGTTCCAGGCCCTCACCACCCACCCCGACCCGGTCCTCGCCGCCGTCGCGGCCAAGGGCGTCAGCGAACTCGCCTACCACCGCGACCACGCCGCCCAGTGGACGGTGCGGCTGGGCGACGGCACCGAGGAGTCGCGGCGGCGGATGCGGCAGGCGATGGCGCAGGTCTGGCCCTACCGGTGGGAGCTGCTCGTCGAACTGGAGCAGTTGGCCGGAGCCGGGGCGCGGGCCGAGGTCGAACAGACGCTGGGTCAGGTGCTGGACGCCGCCGGGCTCGACCTGCCGGCGGACGAGTCCGCGGACCCGGGCCCGGGGCGGGACGGGGAGCACACCCCGCACCTCGCCGAGCTGCTCGCCGAACTCCAGTCCGTGGCCCGGGCCGACCCGGAGGCGACGTGGTGACTCTGCTCGAACTCGCCCGCGACACCGCCGCCCAGGTGGTGGACCCGGAGCTGCCCATGGTCAGCCTCGCCGAGCTCGGCGTGCTGCGCGAGGTCGACGTGGCCGCCGACGGCGAGGTCACTGTGGGCCTGGCGCCCACCTACAGCGGCTGCCCGGCGCTGGCCGAGATGCGCGCCGACGTCGACGCCGCGCTGCGGGCGGCCGGGTTCACCCGGGTCGCCGTCCGCACCGTGCTCGACCCGCCGTGGACCACCGACTGGATCACCCCGGAGGGCCTGGCCAAGCTGGCCGCCCACGGCATCGCCCCGCCCGGTCCCGCGCCCCGGCGCGCGCCCGGCGCCCCCGTCCCGCTGGCGCTGACGCCCACCCGGACCCTGGTCCACTGTCCCCGCTGCGGTTCGGCGGACACCGAGGAGACCAGCCGTTTCTCCGGCACGGCCTGCAAGGCGCTGCGCCGCTGCCGCAGCTGCCTGGAGCCGTTCGAACAGGTCAAGGAGCTTTGATGGCAGGCACGACCGAGTCCCGCACCACCGCGTCGGCGGGGGGCAGCGCCCGCGTGGCAAAGCACCGCTGGTACCCGCTGCGGGTCGCCGCGATCGAGCCGCTGTGCGCGGACGCGGCGGCGGTCGCCTTCGACGTCCCCCAGGAACTGGCGGAGGAGTTCGCGTTCCGTCCCGGGCAGTCGCTGACCCTGCGCCGTGAGGTCGACGCGCGGGACGAGCGGCGCTCGTACTCGATCTGCGCGCCGCTGGGCGGCCCGCTGCGGATCGGGGTCAGGGAGGTGCCCGGCGGGCTGTTCTCGAACTGGCTGCTGCACGGGCTGCAGGTCGGTGACACGGTGGAGGTGCTGCCGCCGCTCGGCCGGTTCACCCCGGACCTGAGCCGCCCGGCGCACCACACGCTGGTCGCGGCCGGCTCAGGGATCACCCCGGTGCTGTCGATCGCCGCGTCCGCGCTGGAGGTCCCCGGCTCGCGGGTCACCCTTTTCTACGGCAACCGGCGCAGCGACACGGTCATGTTCGCGGACGAGCTGGCCGACCTGAAGGACCGTCACCTCGACCGGTTCCAGCTGGTCCATGTGCTCTCGCGGGAGCCGCGCGAGGCGGAGCTGTTCAGCGGACGGCTTGACCGCGAGCGGCTGACCGCGCTGATCGGCGCGCTGGTGGAGGTCGGCGACGTGGACGGCTGGTGGCTCTGCGGGCCGCTCGGCCTGGTCGAGGACGCCTGCGCGGCGCTGGGCGGGGCGGGGGTGCCGGCCGACCGGGTCCACCGCGAACTCTTCTACGCCGACGAGGACGCCGCCGGGGGCGCGGTGCCGACGCTGCGTCACCTGGAGCCGGAGCCGACCGGCCCCTCGGCCCGGCTGACGGTGCGGCTGGACGGCCGGGAGACCACGCTCGACCTGCCGCGCGGCACCACCGTGCTGGAGGGGGCGCAGCGGGTGCGCCCGGACCTGCCGTTCGCCTGCAAGGGCGGGGTCTGCGGCACCTGCCGGGCGCTGCTGGTCGACGGCGAGGCGCGGATGCGGCGCAACTTCGCCCTGGAGAAGGAGGAGCTGGCGGCGGGCTACGTGCTCACCTGCCAGGCCGAGCTGCTGTCGGAGCAGGCCGTCGTCGACTTCGACCGGTGACTGTTCGACCAGTAACAGCAGACCAGTAACAGCAGACCGCTGACGGCAGACCGGTCACCGGTCGGCCGTCGGCGTCGAGGACGGCCCGCCTCCGGGTCAGCCGCTCTTGCGTCGGAAGTCGCGCTGGCCGCCGGACTTGGCGTGGGTGCCATGGACCTTGGACTGGTCCGTGCCGCCCGCGCCGGCCGTGGCGTCGGCCTGCGGACCGCGCTTGCGGGCCAGTGCCTCACGGAACTTGCGCTTCAGGTCGTCCTGAGGGCTCTGGTGCTCGGGGGCGTCGGTTGCCTCGGTGTTCTCGGGCGCGGCGTCGGCTGCGTCATCGGCCATGGGGACCTCCTGTGTCGGGCGATTGCAGGCACAGTCTGACACGGGATCGGGTACCCCGATCGATCATTCCCCGGCGGCCGCCCCGACCGCGCCGTCCAGCCGTTCGGTGAGGTTCAGCAGCATCGTGTGCAGGCTGCGCAGATCCTGGGGGTCAAGACCGGTGCTGGCGGCTATCCGCCGGGGCACGTCGCGGGCGCGCAGCCGCAGCGCCGCGCCTGCGGCGGTCGGCCGGACGATGACCGAGCGCTCGTCGGCGGTGCTGCGCTCGCGCCGGACCAGTTCCGCCGCCTCCAGCCGCTTCAGCAGCGGCGAGAGCGTGCCGGAGTCCAGCCGCAGCAGTTCACCCATCCGCTTGACCGGCAGCTCGCCGTGCTCCCAGAGCGTGAGCATGGCCAGGTACTGCGGATACGTCAGGTCCAGATCGCGCAGGGCTTCGCGGTAGACCGCGCCGAAGGCGCGGGAGGCGCTGTGCAGGGCGAAGCAGACCTGGTGCTCCAGTCGGAGCAGGTCCTCCGGGCCCCCGGTTCCGTCCCTGGCTCCGTCCTTGCTTCCGTCCGCGGTCGGGTCTGTGGCGATCTTCATGATCCCAGTCTACTACTCAGCCCCCTACTCAGTTGTGTGCAATTGAGTTGTGTGCTGCTAGTGTGAAGGGGAACCCGGAATCCGTTACCGGCCCACGAGAAGGGGATCGCCATGGACGCGCTCTACACCGCTGTCGCCACCGCCAACGGACGTGAGGGCCGTGCCGTCAGCTCCGACGGCCTGCTCGACGTCACCCTCGCCCCGCCGAAGTCGCTGGGCGGCAGCGGCGAGGGCACCAACCCCGAGCAGCTGTTCGCCGCCGGCTATGCGGCCTGCTTCGCCAGTGCCCTCGGTGTGGTCGGCCGCGCGGCCAAGATCGACACCAGCGAGGCGTCGGTCACGGCCGAGGTGAGCATCGGCGGCGACGGCCGGGGCGGCTACGGCCTGGCCGTCGTGCTGCGGGTCGAGCTCCCGGCCGAGCTCCAGGGCGAGGCGGGCCTCGCCCTGGTCGAGCAGGCGCACCAGGTGTGCCCCTACTCGAACGCCACCCGCGGCAACATCGAGGTGGACCTCGTCGTCGAGTAGTGCGTCAATCGGCACCTGCAGCAGCGGGAGCGGGTGGGGGCGACGGCCCGGCCGGCCGCCCCGCACCGCCGACGGCGGGCTTCGGACCCGGCAACGGATCCGGACCCCGCCGTCGCGGTGCGTCCGCGCTCTGCGTGTCCTCTTTTCTCTGGGGAGCGCTACTGGGTGGAGCGGCCCGGCGGGCAGAGCAGCCGGTCGAGTTTGGCGACCCGCAGGATCCGCTCCAACGGCGGCCGGATCTGGTCCAGATGCAGCAGGACATGCTGGTCGGCGGCGCGCAGGGCGGCCGCGATCAGTGCGCTGAGGCCCCCGGAGTCGCAGAACCCGAGCAGCGCGACATCGACGACGATGCGCTCGACGGCGGGGTGGGCCAGGGCGGTCGTGACGGCGGAATCCAGTTCCGCCGCCGTGGTCCGGTCGAGCTCACCGGCGAGCATGAGGTGTGCCGTACCCGGTCCGTCCAGGACGAGTACGGTCAGACGGGACATGCCGGTCAACCTTGCCCCCTTCCAACTATGTGGGGCATCAAGGTAGTTGGAGTTTTGACGGTCCGAATACGTCATCTTCACGTTTCCCAGGAAACCGTGTCGCAGTCGTTACCCGAAGTGGTGACGGCACCGTCGGGGCTGAGATGATCTCCGCATGCGCTACATCATCATCGGGGCGGGTGCCGTGGGCGGCACCATCGGCGGACGGCTGTACGAGAGCGGGCACGAGGTCGTGCTGATCGCCCGGGGCGCGCACTACGCCGCGCTGCACGAGGGCGGACTGCGGCTGGTCACCCCGGAAGGCAACCGCACCCTGGACATCCCGGCGGCGGACGGCCCGGACGCGCTGCAGCTCCGCGCCGACGACGTCCTCGTCCTCGCGGTGAAGTCCCAGGACACGGCGGCCGTGCTGGAGCAGTGGGGGCAGGCGGCGGTCGGCGACGGCCTCGCCGCGGACCTGCTGCCGCTGGTCTGCGCGCAGAACGGGGTCGAGAACGAGCGCGTCGCGCTGCGCACCTTCCGCCGGGTCTACGGGCTGTGCGTCTGGCTGCCCGCCAGCCACCTGGAGCCGGGCGTGGTCGCCGCCCACACCGCCCCGCTCAGCGGCATCCTCACCGTCGGCCGCTATCCGCACGGCACCGATCCGGTCATCGAGCAGATCGCGGCGGACCTGGCCGCGAGCGTCTTCGCGGCCCCGGTCGTCCCGGACGTGATGCGCTGGAAGTACGGCAAGCTGCTGAACAACCTCGGCAACGCCCTGGACGCGGTCCTCGGTCGGGATCCGGACAAGGACCAGCTGCTCGACCTGCTCTACCGGCGCGCCCGGGCCGAGGGCGAGGCGGCGCTGACGGCGGCCGGGATCGCCTTCACCGACGAGGCCGAGCGCAGCGCGGTGCAGGGCGACCGGATGACCGTGGTCCCGGTGGAGGGCGTGCCCCGGGCCGGCGGCTCCACCTGGCAGAGCCTGGCCCGGGGCACCGGTGCGACCGAGGCCGACTACCTCAACGGCGAGATCGCGCTGCTGGGACGCCGGTTCGGCGTCCCCACGCCGGTGAACGACCTGCTGCAGCGGATCGCCGTCCGCTTCGCCCGCGAGCGCCGCGCGCCGGGCAGCATGAGCACGGCGGAGCTGGAGGCCCTGGCCGCCGCCCTGCCGGACTGAGCCGGGCCCCGGCCGACCCCCGGCCCTCAGGTGAAGCTGGGGTCGGCGGCGCCGGGGTTGGCGGCGCGGCCCTTGGGCTCCTCCCACTCCTCCTGGCGGCCCAGCGCGGTCAGGTCGAGCAGGGCGTAGGCGCCCGGGGCCGCGTTCTCGGTGCCCCGGGCGTAGGTCGAGTAGGTGTGGAAGACGTCTTCGCCCTCGCGCAGGAAGCAGCTGTAGCCGGGCTGTTCGTGGGAGCCCTGCTCCAGCCAGTCCTGGCCGGCCTCGGCCAGTTCGAGCGGATCGCGGTAGTTGAAGTAGATCGGGGCCACCGCGTTGTCGATGGTCACGTGGAAGTCGTAGTTGAAGTCGCTGCCGTGCGAGGAGTACCAGGGGAAGGTGTAGGACCGGGCCGCCCGGGTCGCGGCGAGCTTGGCCCACGGCGCGCGGGAGACCCGGACCAATGCGGTGTCCCGGGCCCGGACGTGGGCCAGCAGGGCCGGGGTCGACTCGTCGAGGTCCGCGCTGCAGCCGGGGCAGGGGGCCTCCCAGTCCGGCGCGAACATCACATGCTGGACGATCAGCTGCCTGCTGTCGCCGAACAGCTCGCGCAGGGTGGCCGTGCCGTCCTCGCCCGCGAAGGCGTACTCCTTCTCGACCCGCATCATCGGCAGCCGGCGCCGGTCGGTGTTGAGGGCGTCCCGTTGCCGGGTCAGTTCCTTCTCCCTGAACAGCAGTGCCTTGCGTGCGGCGAGCCACTCCTCGCGGGTCACGATCTCGGGAAGTGCCATGGTTCCTCCGTCCGGTGAGGCTCCGTCACCCCATCGCTGTCGTCGGATGGTTCCGACACCTGACGACGCTAGCGGGCACCACTGACATCCCCGGGGACGGTCGCCGCGCACGCCGGCCGATTCCGCCCAGCAGCCGGTGATCAAGGTCACGGCGTGGGGGCCGGGCGCGGCGGGCTTGTGCGGGTACATGATCAGTAAAGGTGACCAGGAAGGAGTCGCGGATGAACGGGGCAGTGGAGCAGCGGTCCGGTGCGCAGTCGCGTGAGCGTCTTGCGCGGATGTTCGAGATCCAGGCCAAGGGCTGCGCGGCCTACGGGGCGGGCCTCTACGGCCTGTTGCTGAACCGGACCGCCGACGACATCAGGGCCGGAGGCCCGTGCGCGGAGGCTGTGGCCGGGTACGAGGACGCCCCGGGGCCGGACGCGGTCGCGCTGCGCCTGGCCGGAGCCGTCCATGCGCTGGTGCTCAGCGGTCGGGCGCCGCAGCTGGCCGGGTACTACCCCAGCGCCGGCGGGTCCTGGTCGCCGGAGGCGGCCGAGGAGTGCTGGTCGGCCTTCCGGGCGACCGTCGCGGCCGAGCTGCCGTGGGTGCGGTCGTGGATGACCCGCCCGCCGCAGACCAACGAGGTCGGCCGGTCCAACCTGCTGATCGCCGGACTGCTGTACGCGGTCACCGCCGCGCCGCTGCCGGTCCGGCTGTTCGAGCTGGGCTCCAGCGCGGGCCTGAACCTCCGTCCTGAGCAACACTGCTATACGGCGGACGGCGGCTACGCCTGGGGGGCGGCCGACTCACCGGTCCGGCTCGCCGACGGCTGGACCGGCGGCGCGCCGGCCTGGCTGGTCGAGGCAGCCGCCGCGCACCCGGTGCTGGACGTGGTCGAACGCCGGGGCTGCGACCTGACCCCGATCGACCCGCTGTCCGAGGACGGGGCGCTCGCCCTGCGCGCCTACGTCTGGCCGGACCAGCCGGAGCGGCTCGACCGGCTGGCGGGTGCGCTGCGCCTCGCGGCCGAGCATCCGGCGACGGTGGAGCCGATCGGTGCCGGCGGACTCCTCGCCGGGATCGACCTGCGTCCGGGGACGCTGACGGTGGTCTGGCACTCGGTGATGCGGCAGTACGTCCCGGCGGGAGAGTGGGCCGGGGTCGAGGCGGAGCTCGACCGGCTGGCGGCGGCGAGCACCCCCGGGGCGGCCTTCGCGCACATTGCCTTCGAGCCCGAGCGGGTCGGCGATCGGTTCCCGTTCCGGCTGAGTGTCCGAGTCGGCTCCGGTGTCCGGGTCCGGCTCGCGGAGGCCTCCGGACACGGGATTCCGGCGAAGGCGGTCTGAGCGTCCGCAGGCCCGCCGGTCGGGGCGGCGGAGCGGGATGGGATGCTGTTGGGAGTGGTCGCCGCAGGACCGCAGCCACTCATGGGAAGGTTCCGTCCTGGACGCCGTCGTCGCCGAGATCGCCTCCGTCGTGCTGTTGCTGATGGTGCTGGTGTTCGCGGTCGCCAGACCGCGCGGCTGGCCGGAGGCCGTGGCGGCGGTGCCGGCGGCCGGGCTGCTGGTCGCGTTCGGGGCGGTGTCGCCGGGTGCGGCCTGGGCGCAGACCCGGACCCTGCTGCCGGTCGTCGGGTTCCTGGCGGCGGTGCTGGTGCTGGCCGAGCTGTGTGCGGACGACGGGCTCTTCACCGCCGCCGGCGACCTCGTCGCGCGGACCTGCGGGGGCAGCCCGGTCCGGCTGCTGGGCGGCGTGTTCGCGGTCGCCGCGCTCACCACCGCCGTCCTCAGCCTGGACGCCACGGTGGTGCTGCTGACGCCGGTGGTCTTCGTCACCGCCGCCCGGACCGGCGCGCGCCCCCGGCCGCACGTCTACGCCACCGCGCACCTCGCCAACTCCGCCTCGCTGCTGCTGCCCGTCTCCAATCTGACCAACCTGCTGGCCTTCACCGCCGCCGGGCTGAGCTTCACCCGGTTCGCGCTGCTGATGGCCCCGGCCTGGCTGCTGGCGATCGGCGTCGAGTACCTCGTGCTGCGTCGGTTCTTCCGGGCCGACCTGGCGGCACCGGCCGACCCCCGGCCCGAGGCCGAACGGCCGCCGGTGCCGACGTTCACCTTGGTGGTGCTGGGCGGCACTCTGGCCGGATTCGGGGTCAGCTCGCTGGCCGGGCTCAACCCGGCCTGGGCCGCACTGGCCGGCGCCCTGGTCCTCGGCGTGCGGGCGCTGCGGCTGCGGCGGACCACACCCGCCCGATTGATAGCCGCGTCCGGGCCGATGTTCTGCCTCTTCGTGCTGGCGCTCGGCATCGTGGTCAAGGCCGTCGTCGACAACGGCATGGGCGGCGCCGTCGGCCGACTGCTCCCGCACGGCGACGGACTGCCCGCACTGCTGGCGGTCGCGGCCGTCGCCGCGCTGCTGGCCAATGTGATCAACAACCTGCCCGCGATCCTGGCCCTGCTGCCGGTGCTCGCCGCCGGTGGACCCGGGCCGGTGCTCGCCGGGCTCATCGGCGTGAACATCGGCCCGAACCTCACCTATGTCGGCTCGCTGGCCACCCTGCTGTGGCGGCGAGTGCTGCGGGAGCACGACGCCGAGCCCGACCTCGGCGAGTTCACCCGGCTCGGCGCGCTGTCGACCCCGGCCGCGCTGGTCGCCGCCACCACCGGGCTCTGGGCGATGCTGCGCCTGGTCGGGGCCTGAGGGTCACTGCTCCGAACGCTCCGTAGGCTCCGGAGGGCGGTTGCTCGCGCTGAGCCCCGTCGCGCGGCGCGGGCCCGTCTGCATCGTGATGTACGACTCACCGGTGCCGGGCGGCCGGGTCCACGAGCGGGTGGTGAGCGTGTGCAGACGGCTCTCGGTCAACGCGAAGCGCGGCAGCGAGACCCCGAACTCGGCGGCGATCGCCGCGAGTGCCCGGCCTTCCGCCCGCCGGGCGGTGCGCGGGTCGTCGGCCTCCGGTACGAAGAGGTGGTCCGGCTCCAGCGACGGCGGTATCGGTCCGCTTCGGCGGATCTCCAGGCCGGCCTCGGCGGAGCGGGTGACGGTGAAGGCGTACCGCTCCTCGCCGTTCTCCGCGACGGAGAGGTGGAACAGTTCGGTCGGACGGTGCGGCCTGGCCGGGACGCTCCAGACCACCACGGCCCGACCCGGGCCGGAGGCGGCTGCGGCCGGCGAGACGTAGCGCGGCTCGTAGTAGGGGTTCGGCCGCCGGTCGAAGGCGAAGCTCCAGTCCGGCGCGGCGCGGCCGACGACGGCCAGTGCGTCGTCGCTGTAGGTCGAACTGAAACCGGTCCCGTTCGGGCGGCGGTCCGTGGCCGAGACCGGGCGACCCAGCTCCGTGCTGCCCTCCGGGCCCAGCCGGGCGGGCAGGTCGGCCGGCTGGGCACCCTCCACCAGGATGAAGCGGTAGCCCGCAGCCGGCCCCTGGAACTCGTACTCGGACAGCCAGGCCAGGCCGCCCGGGTCCGCGGCGGGCATGCGCTCCGGTGCGCGGCCCGCCCGGCCCGCACGTGGTGTGGCCAGCAGCTCCCGTCCCCGCTCGGGCGTGAGCAGCGGCCCGAGGACGGTGTCGGCCAGCAGGCCGAGCGGTGCCAGCAGGTCGGGGCCGGGCGGCGTCCACTGCGGCAACGCGTCCAGCAGCGTCTGCCACGCCGCATCCGTGCCGCCCCAGCGGGCCAGCTCCCGCGCGCGTTCCACCGCCGCGCCGAAGGGACCTGACGCGGTGTAGCGGAAGTCGAGCTCGCGCAGCTGCCGCAGCGTCTCGTCCGCCGCCGCCCGGACCTCCTCGGTGGCC
The DNA here is from genome assembly GCA_963743515.1 of uncultured Actinomycetota bacterium. Classification (GTDB taxonomy): domain Bacteria; phylum Actinomycetota; class Actinomycetes; order Streptomycetales; family Streptomycetaceae; genus Streptacidiphilus. The sequence continues at coordinate 108,630 of CAVUQN010000005.1, read as the reverse complement.
CCGCGCAGCTCGTGGTCCCACATGTGCTCCCAGTGCGAGTTCCGCAGCTGCTCGATCGCCAGCACCGGCACGATCTCCGGGGCGTAGACCGGGTCGACCGCGAGATCGCCGTAGCGCACCAGGTAGGTCTGGCCCTGCAGTCGCAGGATCTGGGCGCGCAGCGCCTCGGCCGGGGGCCGCCCGTACTCCTGCGCCTCCGCCAGCGCCGCCTCGGCGCGCTCGAACTCGCCGGACAGGGCGTCCTCGCGGGCCAAGTCGAGCAGGGCGTCCTGCTCCCGGGTGGTGTCGTTGGCGAACTCCCGACCGGAGCGGTCGCCGGCCTGCAGCTGGTGGAACTCGCGGTACATCGCCGTCATGAACTCCCGGAAGGAGCTGTGCCGCTCGGGCGGCGAGGCGCGCCAGCTGCGGTAGTCGTACACCGCCCACTCGCCGTCCGCGTCGGCGTCGGCCGGGTTGAGCAGGATGTAGGTGCAGTCCGACTCGCGGTCCAGTTGGAGCGCGTGGGTCCAGCGCAGGCGCTCCTCGTCCACCTGCTCCTCACCCGCCTCACCCTCGTCCTCGAGCAGGTCTCCCAGACCCCAGTCGTCCTCGAACCAGTCGGTGTCCGCCGCACCGGCGAGCCGGTAGACGAAGCCCCCGGCGTGCCGCCAGCCGTCGCTGACCTCCAGGAACGCCCGGTACGACGGCGGCAGCGGTCGGCCCGCCCGCTGCTCCAGCGCCGCGATCCGTTCCGCGGTCGCGGGCTCGAAGCCCAGCCAGCGGTTGCGCCGGGCCTGCTCGTCCGAGGCGTCGAGCGGTTGGTCGGGGTCGGGGTCGCAGGCGTCCGCCCACTCACCGCTCCAGCGGGAGAGGAAGGACTGCCAGTCGAAGGGTGAATCCGTCATGCGCCGATCGTGGCACCCGGCACTGACAGTGGGTCGTTCCGGTACCGACGCTCCGTCAGTCGCCGTGCCAGGAGCGCCAGAGCGCGGCGTACGCGCCGTCGGCCGCGACCAGTTCGTCGTGGCTGCCGAGCTCGGCCACCAGGCCCGCCTCCATCACCGCGACCCGGTCCGCGTCGTGCGCGGTCTGCAGCCGGTGCGCGATCGCGATCACCGTACGGCCCTTGAGGACGGCGGCCAGCGCGCGTTCCGCGCTGCGCGCCGTCGCCGGGTCGAGCAGGGCGGTGGCCTCGTCCAGGATCAGCGTGTGCGGGTCGGCCAGCACCACCCGGGCCAGCGCCAACTGCTGGGCCTGCGCCCCGTCCAGTGGGTGGGCGTCGCCGCCGACCAGGGTGGACAGGCCTTCGGACAGCTCGTCGACCCAGTCGGCGCCGACGGCGGTGAGGGCGGCGTGCAGCTCGGCGTCCTCGGCGTCCGGACGGGCGATCAGCAGGTTGTCCCGCACGGTGTCGTGGAAGACGTGGTGCTCCTGGGTGACCAGCACCACCTGGCGGCGCAGCCGCTCCGGCGCCAGGTCCGCGACCGGGACCCGCCCGACGGTGACCGCGCCCGCCCCCGGCCGGTCGATCCCGGCCAGCAGCCGGCCCAGGGTGGACTTGCCCGCGCCCGAGGGACCGACCACGGCCAGCCGCTCGCCCGGCCGGATGTCGAGGTCGACGCCGTGCAGCACCTCGCGGCCCGCGCCGTAGGCGTAGCGGACACCGGCCACCTCGATCCGGTCGTCGGCGGGTTCGACCCGGCTCGGGTCCCCGGCCTGCGGCGCGGCGGCCAGGCCCTCGATCCGGGCATAGGAGGCGCTGCTGCTCTGCAGGTCCTCGACCCAGGTCAGGATCGTGTCCAGGGGACTGACCACCTGCCGCAGGTAGAGCGCGCAGGCGATCACCGCGCCGAGCGAGACCAGGCCGTCGTCGTAGAGGTAGCCGCCGACCAGCAGGACGCAGACGACCGGCAGGATGTACGAGATCTCCACGGTCGGGAACAGCACCGTGCGCAGCCACAGGGTGTGCAGCCGGGTCCGGACGGCCGTGCTGATCGCGGCCTCGGACGCCTCGGTCCGGCGCTGCTGCAGCCCGAGTGCCTCGACCGTCCGCGCGCCGCTCGCGGTGGTCGTCAGGACCTCGGCGAGCACCGAGTTCGCCGCGCTCACGGCCAGGTAGCCGGCCCGGGCGCGGCGCAGGTACCAGCGCAGCACGACCGAGATGACGACCAGTGAGGACAGCACGCAGAGGCCGAGCAGCGGGTCGATCACCAGCACCGCAGCGATGATGAACAGGATCTGCACCAGGGCGATCACCACCTCCGGCACGGCGTCGCGCAGCGTCGACGCGACCGTGGTGACGTCGGTGGTGCCCCGGGTGACCAGGTCGCCGCCGACGACCTGCTCCACGGTGGCGGCGGGCAGCGCGAGGGTGCGGTCGAGGAACCGCTCGCGGATCCGCGCGGCGGCGCGCTCGCCGAAGCGGGAGCCGACGTACAGGGCGTAGCGGCTCAGCACCACCTGGGCGAGGGTGCAGCCGACGATGACCAGCGCCAGCCGGTCCACGGTCGCCACGGCGGCGTGGCCGGGGGAGTCCTTGACGGTGTTGACGATCGAGCCGAGCAGCCACGGGCCGACCAGTCCCGCGCCCGCGGCGAGCGCGTTGAGCAACAGGATCATAGCGAAGGCGGGCCGGTCCGCGCGGAGTTCGCCGAGGACGGCCCGGCGGACCAGGGCGGGCCCGGCGACGGGCAGGGCAGCCCCGGCGGCGGGTGGTGCGGGGGCTGGGGTGGCGGTCATCGGTCGGCCTCCTGGTCGGCGTCGCGCGCCACCAGCGCCCGGTAGCCGGGATCGGTGCGGAGCAGGTCACGATGGCTGCCGGTGGCCGAGACCCGGCCGTCGACCAGGTGCAGCACCAGGTCCGCCCGGTCCAGGACCAGCGGCGAGCCGGTGCTGACGACGGTCGTCCGCCCGGTCCGCGCGGCGCGCAGCCCGGCCGCCATGGCGGCCTCGGTGTGGGCGTCGACGGCGGAGGTCGGCTCGACGGCGAGCAGGAACTCCGGCGCCGCGCACAGGGCCCGGGCCAGTCGGAGCCGCTGGCGCTGGCCGCCGGAGAGGTTGCGTGCGTCCGGGGCGAGCGGGGCGTCCAGCCCGTCCGGCAGCGCGTCCACGATGTCGGTCGCGGCGGCGGCGCGGATCGCCGCGTCGATGGCGTCGTCGTCCGGTGCGCCGCTGCCGGCGACGAGTTCGCGGACGCTGCCGGCGAAGAGCTCCGCGTCGTTGTCCGCGACCAGGATCCGCGCGCGGACCTGGTCCAGCGCGACCTCGTCCAGCCGCAGCCCGCCCCAGGTCGCCTCGGAGCGGGCGAAGCGGCCGAGCCGGTCGACGACCGCCGCGCAGTCGGCCGGCCGGGCCGAGACCAGCGCGGTCAGCAGGCCGGCGGGTATCTCGACGCCGGAGAGCGGGTCGTGCAGCGCAGCCCCCGGCGGTGGGGCGTCCACCGGTCCGGGGCCGTCCCGGTGCTCGGGCTCCAGGGCCAGGAAGTCGACCACCCGGCGGGCGGCGACCAGCGCCCGGGCCAGGTCGGAGCCGCCCTCGATGAGGAAGAAGACCGGCACCACCAGGATGGCCACATAGCCGTAGACGGCGACCAGGTCGCCGATGCTGATCGTGCCCTCGGCCGCCATCCGCGCGGCCAGCCAGGTCACCACGGCCAGGAACAGGGCCGGCATTCCGGGACCGATCGCGTCGACCCAGCTGGTCATCGCGCCGACCCGGTAGCCCTGGTCGCGCAGCGCCCGGGAGTCGCGGTGGTAGCGGGCCGCATGCACCTCCTTGCCGCCGAGCCCGCCGAGCACCCGCAGTCCCGAAACCACGTCCACCAGCCGCGCGGTCAGCGCGCCCTGCTGCTCGCGGTAGCCGGTGTCGATCCGTTGCACCTGCCGCAGCAGCGGACCGACGGTGAGCCCGACCAGCGGCACCCCGGCCAGGACCACCGCGGCCAGCAGCGGCGAGATGGCCAGCAGCAGCGCGGCCACCACGAGATAGGCGACGACGGCGCCGAAGCCGGGGCCGACCATCGTCAGCGAGAGCGCGATGGTCTGCACGTCGCTCATCCCGATCGCGACCACCTCGCCGGCGGTCACCAGGCGGGTCAGCGCAGCTCCGAGCCGGGTTGCCTGACGCATCGTCACTCGGACCGTGCGGAAGGAGGCGTCCATCCGGATCCGGGTCATCGTCCGGTGCCGCATGATGCCGAGCCAGGCGGTGAGCACGCCCACGGCGAACAGCACGGCCACCCAGCCGAGGAGCGCACCGGTGTGCTTGGGCCGCAGACCGTCGTCGACGGCGCGGGACAGCAGGTAGGGCGGGGCTGCCAGGCTCACCATCCACAGGCTGCCCAGCGTCGCCCCGGCCGCGATCCGGCGGGGCTGGCTCGCCACCAGCCACCACAGGAACCGGAGCGGGCTGCGGATGTGCACCGCCTGCGGCGGTATGAAGGTGTCGGCCATCCCGGCAGTCTAATGAGCGGTGATCATGGGGTGCCGGGCAATTATTCGGCGGGAGCGACCGGCCCCGGCGGATCCGGCCGGGACCGGCCGCCGGCACGCCGCCGCCCCGGTGGGGTGAGGCGGCGCCGGCGGCGCGGTCAGCCGGCCGCCCGGGTCAGCGGGTGGCGCGGGCGGCGGCGTGGACGGCCGGGATCAGCCGGGTGTTCTCCGGGGCCGCGCCGCCGGGGAAGGCGAAACGGCGGCGGGCGTAGCCGTAGGTCAGGCCCGACCGGGGGTCGGCGTAGGCGAGGGAGCCGGCCGCGCCGCTGTGCCCGATCGCGCCCTGGCCGACGATCGGGAAGGCATGGCTCACGGTCGAGAAGCCGAGCCCGACGACGTCCGGCTTCCGGTTCACCAGGTTGTAGCCGACCGAGTGGATCTGCCCGAACTCCGCGACCGTGTCCGGCTTCAGCAGCGCCGCCCGGCCGTCGAGGCCGGTGACAGCCGCCGCGTACACCCCGGCCAGTCCCCGCGCGCTGGCCACGCCGCCGACGGAGGCGGGGCTCTTGGCACGCACCACCCGGTGGTTGGGGAGGTCCCAGAGTGCGGCGGCCTGCGGGTGGTGGGCGTTGAAGGCGATCCCGGTCAGGCTGTCCGGCCCGGCCGCCGATGCCTCCAACTCCGCCTGCTGCTCCGGGGTGGGCCGCATCGGCAGGGTGGTGAGGAAGCGGCCCTCCTGCTCCTCGGGCAGGCCGAGGTAGAAGTCCAGCCCGAACGGGGCACGGATCCGCTGCTCGAAGTGCTCCTGCAGGCTCGTCCCGGTGGCGCGGACCACCACCTCGCCGACCAGGGCGCCGATGGACAGCGCGTGGTAGCCGAAGGCGGTGCCCGGACGCCAGTAGGGGCGCTGGGCGCCGATCCGCTCCGCGATCACCCGGTCGTCGGCGATCTCGTCGAGCGTGAAGCCCTGGTCCGCGCCGACCAGTCCGGCCTGGTGCGAGAGGAGTATCCGCAGGGTGATGTCCTGCTTGCCCTCGACGGCGAACTCCGGCCAGTAGTGGCTGACCCGCTGGTCCAGGTCGAGCACGCCCTCCTGGACCAGCAGCGCCACCGCCAGGAAGGCCGCCCCCTTGGTCGAGGAGAAGACGCCGGTCAGCGAGTCGCCGGCGATCTCGGGCCCGGTCCACAGGTCCACCACCTGCCTGCCGTCGACGAAGGCGGCCAACTGGGCGGCGTAGTCGCCGCCTTCCGCCGCTGCGGCGGCGGCGAACTCCTCGCGGACGGACTCGAAGCCCTCGGCGACGGTGCCCTGGGGTTCGGTGACGGTCTCGGTCGACATGCTGCTCCCTCGTGATGATCGCTGGTGACGGGGGAGCAAACAGCCTCCTCGGCAGCCTTATTCCGGGTCGGCGCCGGGCTCTCGCCCCCCGCTACCCGGCCGCGCCGGCCACGGTCTGCGCCCAGCGCATGTCGGGCTTACCGGTCGGCGTGCGGTGGACCTCGGGGACCAGGTGCAGCCGGCGCGGCAGCTTGTAGCCGGCCATCCTGGTCCGGCAGTGGTCCTGTATCTGCGGCAGGGTCAGCGGCTCAGTGCCCGGCCGGAGTTGGACGATGGCGGCGACCGTCTCGCCCCAGGTCTCGTCGGGCGCGCCGACCACGACCGTGTCGTAGACGTCCGGGTGCGCCTTGATCGCAGACTCGACCTCTTCCGGGAAGATCTTCTCCCCACCGGAGTTGATGCAGGACGAGCCGCGTCCCAGCAGGGTGATCCGCCCGTCCTCCTCGCGCCGCGCCCAGTCGCCGGGGACCGCGTAGCGGCGGCCGTCCGGGCCGGTGCGGAAGACCTCGGCGCTCTTCACCGGGTCGCCCAGGTAGCAGAGCGGGACGTTGCCGCGCCGGGCCAGTCGCCCGACCACGCCCGGGGGCAGCGGGTTGAGGTCGTCGTCGACCACCTCGGAGTCGTCGATCGCCCGGGTGGTGACGCTGCCGCCGGCCGTTCCCGCGCTGCCGTCGCCCTGGCTGATCCCGCCCGCGCCGCCCTCGGAGGAGCCGATGGCGTCGCTGAGGTAGAGGGCCGGGAAGCGTTCCAGGAAGCGCTGCTTGACCGGTGCGGAGAACAGTGCGGCGCTGCTGACCAGGCCGAAGAAACCGCGCAGGTCGTAGTCGGCGCCGGGCGCGTCGAGCGCCTCGACCAGCGGCCGGCCCATGGCGTCCCCGGTGATCATCACCACGTTCGCCTGCTCCTGGGCCACCAGCTGCCAGACCCGGGCCGGGTCGAAGCGGTCCAGCAGGATCGCCCGGTTGCCCCGGAACAGCTGCTGCATCAGGCCCCACTGGGTGGCGCCGTGCATCAGCGGGGCGATCGGGAAGAAGGTGACCGGGTTGTCGTAGCCGGTGCTCGCGATCTCCTCGGGCGTCGCCATCCGGTGCCCGTTGGTGACGTCGATGCCGCCGCCGAGCGCGAAGAAGACGTCCTCCTGGCGCCAGACCACGCCCTTGGGCAGGCCGGTGGTGCCGCCGGTGAAGAGCAGGTAGTGGTCGTCGGGGGAGCGTGGCGCGAAGTCCCGCCGGGGCCCGCCGGAGGCGACCGCCTTCTCGTAGGGGACGGCGGCGAGCCCGGGCGCCTCAGGCGAGTCCTCCGCGCCGCCGTCCTCGATCACGATCAGGTGGCGCAGACCCGTCAGGCCCGGGACGACCTCGGCCACCCGCTGCGCCCAACGCTCCTGGTAGACCAGCGCCACCGGCTCGGCCATGCCCAGCAGATAGGCCAACTCATCCGTCACATAGCGGTAGTTGACGTTGACGCAGACGGCGCGGAGCTTGCAGATCGCGAGCAGTGACTCGACCCACTCGGCGCAGTTCAGGGCGTAGACGCCGACCGGGTCGCCGGGGCCGATCCCGGCCTCCTGAAGGTGGTGGGCCAGCCGGTTGGCCCGTTCGTCCAGCTCGGCGAAGGTGCGCCGCTGCAGGGCGGGGGCGTCCGCGCGCGCGCAGGTGATCGCCTCGCGCTCCGGAAAGGTGTCAACCGCGTGCTCGAACAGATCGGCCAGGTTGAATTCCATGGGCGGAGAGTAGGAGCGGGAAGCGGAGAACTCCATACCTCTCACCCGAGGAAACTGTTCTTGAAACCTCCCTTGTCAACCCAACCCCAAGACTGCAACCTGTTCTAGATCTGACGGTTCATCAACTGGCCGCAGCCCCGGAAGGACAGCAGCATGGGCGGTACGGAGCACCTCGGCGTCGAGCGGCACGGGGCCACGCTGGTCCTCACCCTCAACCGCCCCGAGGCCAAGAACGCGTTATCGATTCCTATGCTCGTCGGCCTCTACGACGCCTGGATCGAGGCGGATGCCGATGATGCGGTCCGGTCCATTGTGCTCACCGGTGCGGGCGGGGCGTTCTGTGCCGGAATGGACCTCAAGGCGCTGGCGGGAGCTTCCGGCGGATTCGCCGAGAGCGACCCCTACCGGGAGCGCCTCCAGGCCGATCCGGACCTGCACTGGAAGGCGATGCTGCGGCACCACCGGCCGCGCAAGCCGGTGATCGCCGCCGTCGAGGGCGTCTGCGTCGCCGGGGGGACCGAGATCCTCCAGGGCACGGACATCCGGGTGGCCGCCGAGTCGGCCAGCTTCGGCCTGTTCGAGGTGCGCCGCGGGCTGTTCCCCATCGGCGGCTCCACCGTCCGGCTGCCCCGGCAGATCCCGCGCACCCATGCGCTGGAGATGCTGCTCACCGGCCGCCGCTACAGCGCGGCCGAGGCCCGCGACATCGGCCTGGTCGGCAGCGTGGTCCCGGACGGGACCGCGCTGAAGCGCGCGCTCGAGCTGGCCGAGGCGGTCAACGAGGCCGCACCGCTGGCCGTCGAGGCGGTCAAGAGCTCCGTCTACGAGTGCGCGGAGCTTGCCGAGACGGAGGGCCTGGCCCGGGAGCTGGAGATCGGCTGGCCCGTCTTCGCCACCGAGGACGCCAAGGAGGGCCCGCGCGCCTTCGCCGAGCGCCGCGCGCCGGTCTTCCACCGACGCTGACCGGCTGTGAGCAATCGTTCCGACCGACCCGCCGTCATCGAGACGAGGACCAGGATGACCCCTGTACCGGACCCCGAACCACCCGCGACCGACGAGGTGCTGAGCGCGCCACTGATCGTCGAGTTCCCCTTCACCCGTTCCACCGGTCCCGTCATCGGCGCCTTCCTCACCGGGCTGCGCGAGCGCGTCGTCCTAGGGATCCGTGGCAGCGAGGGACGCGTGCTCTGCCCGCCGGCCGAGTACGACCCGGCCACCGCCGCCGAGTTGAGCGAACTCGTCCGGCTGCCGGACACCGGCACCGTCACCGCCTGGGCGTGGAACGCGCACCCGCGTCCGCAGCAGCCGCTGGACACCCCCTTCGCCTGGGCCCTGGTCCGCTTCGACGGCGCCGACACCGCGCTGCTGCACGCGCTCGACGCGCCACCGCCGGGCTCCGGTGACCCGCGGGCCACCCGCACCGGGCTGCGGGTCCGCGTCCGCTGGGCGGAGCAGCGCAGCGGCGCGATCACCGACATCGCCTGCTTCGAGGCGCTGCCGCAGCCGGAACCGGAAGGAGGATCGGGCAGGTGAAGACCATCGCCGAACTCCTCGCCGCCGTCCCCGAACTGGCCGACGTGGAACCCGTCACCCGGGTCGTCCTGCCGGCCCGGTTGGAGTACAGCTACAGCCCCGGCGCGGCGCAGACCCGTTTCCTGCGCGCGCTCACCCGGCGCCGGCTGCTCGCCGAGCGCTGCCCGGTCTGCACCCGGGTGTACATCCCGCCCCGGGGCGTCTGCCCCACCTGCGGGCAGGCCACCACCGACCGCCTCGAACTCCCGCCCACCGGCACCATCACCACCTTCTGCATCGTCAACATCGCTGCCCGCGGGCTCGATGTCGAGGTCCCCTACTGCTACGCCTACGTCCTGCTCGACGGGGCGCACGTCAGCCTGCACGCCCGCATCGGCGGCCTGCCGCACGACCAGGTCCATGTCGGCCAGCGGGTCCGGGTGGTGTGGAACGAGCAGGCCGCGCCGGAGCACCCGGAGGGCGAGCCGCCCGCGCCCAGCCTGGCCGCGATCAGTCACTTCACCCCCACCGGCGAACCCGACGCCGACCCCGAGACCTACCGGAGGTGGTTGTGAACACCCGACCGGGGCCCGCAGGCCGCGACATCGCCGTCGTCGCCTTCGCCCAGAGCGTCCACCGCCGCAGCACCGACCGGCTCTCCGAGGTCGAGCTCGTGATGCCGGTCCTCCAGGACGTACTCAAGCAGACGGGTCTGACAGCCGACCGGATCGGCTTCACCTGCTCCGGCAGCAGCGACTACCTGGCCGGCCGCGCCTTCTCCTTCACCATGGCGCTGGACGGCGTCGGCGCCTGGCCGCCGATCTCCGAGTCCCACGTCGAGATGGACGGCGCCTGGGCGCTGTACGAGGCGTGGGTGAAGCTGCGCACCGGGCAGGCCGACACCGCGCTCGTCTACTCCTACGGCAAGTCCTCGCCCGGAAGCGTCCGCGATGTGCTGACCCGGCAGCTCGACCCCTACACCCTCGCCCCGCTCTGGCCGGAGGCGATCGCCCTGGCCGCGCTGCAGGCCCAGGCGCTGGTGCAGGCCGGCCTTGCCGACGAACGCGACTTCGCCGAGACGGCGGTCCGCAGCCGCCGCGCCGCGGCCGGCAACCCGCACGCCCAACTGCGCGGCAGCGCCGAGGCGGAGGAACTGCTGCTCCAGCCCTACCAGTTGCAGCCGTTGCGCCGGCACGACTGCCCGCCGATCAGCGACGGGGCCGCCGCGGTGATCCTCGCCGTCGGCGACGCGGCTCGGGCGCTGCACCCGCGTCCGGCCTGGATCCGGGGGATCGACCACCGGATCGAGGCACATCAGCCCGGCTCGCGGGACCTCACCGAGTCGCCGTCCACCCGGCTGGCGGCGATCCACGCCGGGGCGTTCGAGCCCGGCCGGTCCGGTTCGCCGATCGACACCGCCGAGCTGCACGCGCCCTTCGCCCCGCAGGAGCTGATTCTGCGTCGGGCGCTGGACCTGAACGGTGCGGTCGAGGTCAACCCGTCCGGCGGCGCGCTCGCCGCCAACCCGGTGATGGCGGCCGGGCTGCTCCGGATCGGCGAGGCCGCCGCCCGGATCCACCGGGGCGAGTCCCGGCGGGCGTTGGCCCACGCCACCTCGGGCCCGTGCCTCCAGCAGAACCTGGTGGCGGTACTGGAGGGAGACCTGTGAGCAGGAGCGGGCAGGAGCCGGTCGCGGTCGTCGGCGTCGGCCAGACCAAGCACGTCGCGGCGCGCAAGGACGTCTCCATCGCCGGCCTGGTGCGCGAGGCCGCCGTGCGAGCCCTGGCCGATGCCGAGCTGGACTGGGCCGACATCGACGCCGTGGTCCTGGGCAAGGCCCCGGACTTCTTCGAGGGCGTGATGATGCCCGAGCTGTACCTCGCCGAGGCCCTGGGTGCGGTCGGCAAGCCGATGCTGCGGGTGCACACCGCCGGCTCGGTCGGCGGCTCGACCGCGCTGGTCGCCGCCAACCTGGTCGCGGCCCGGGTACACGGGACGGTGCTCACCGTGGCCTTCGAGAAGCAGTCGGAGTCCAACGCGATGTGGGGACTGTCGCTGCCGGTGCCGTTCCAGGCCCCGCTGACGGCGGGGGCGGGCGGATTCTTCGCACCCCATGTCCGCGCCTATATGCGCCGGACCGGCGCGCCGGACCACATCGGTTCGCTGGTCGCGTTCAAGGACCGGCGCAACGCGCTGCGCAACCCCTACGCCCACCTGCACGAGCACGGACTGACGCTGGAGCAGGTGCGCTCCGCGCCGATGCTCTGGGACCCGATCCGCTACTCGGAGACCTGCCCCTCCTCGGACGGCGCCTGCGCCATGGTGCTCACCGGCACGGCCGGGGCGGCGCGGGCCCCGCACCGGCCGGCCTGGATGCACGGCGGCGCGATGCGCAGTGAGCCGACCATCTTCGCCGGCAAGGACTATGTCAGCCCGCAGGCCGGGAAGGACTGCGCCGCCGACGTCTACCACCAGGCCGGGGTCACCGACCCGCGCCGCCGCATCGACGTGGTCGAGATGTACGTGCCCTTCTCCTGGTACGAGCCGATGTGGCTGGAGAACCTGGGCTTCGCGGCCGAGGGCGAGGGCTGGAAACTGGTCGAGTCCGGGGTCACCGAGATGGACGGCGACCTGCCGGTCAACCCCTCGGGCGGCGTGCTGTCCAGCAACCCGATCGGGGCCTCCGGGATGATCCGCTTCGCCGAGGCGGCGCTCCAGGTACGGGGGCGCTCGGGTGAACACCAGGTGGACGGCGCGCGGTTGGCGCTGGGTCACGCCTACGGCGGCGGAGCGCAGTTCTTCTCGATGTGGCTGGTCGGCGCGGACCGCCCGGACCGGTGACGAGGGCACGTGGTTTACTCGTCACGGTGCATCCTGTCAAACCACTCCTCCGGGCCCGGCCCGGGACGTTACAGTCGGATCACAGGACGGGAGGAGTTCGACGTGGCTAGCGACGCATTCTTTGGTGACAGCTTCGGTAACGGCCCCGGGGGCGGTGTGCTCACCGAGCGCGGTCCGCTGGAGCAGGGATTCGACGGCAAGAAACCGCAACTCGACCTGACCGAGGCCGAATGGCTGTCCAGCAGCCAGGGTGTCGGCGACGTGCAGATCGCCTTCGTGGAGGGCTATATCGCGATGCGGGACGGGCGCAGTCCGGACGGACCGGCGCTGATCTTCACCCCGGCGGAGTGGCGAGCCTTCGTCCTCGGCGCCCGCGACGGCGAGTTCGACCTGACCTGACCCACCCGTATGCCCTGACCCGGGCCCCGGCGCCACTCCCAGGAGCGGCGCCGGGGCCCGGTGCCGTCACCCGCTTTCGCGCAACCACGCGCCGAGGGCCGTGAAGTCCGCGTCGGTGAGGCCCCGGCGGGGGTCGACCCGGTGCAGCAGTGCCCGACCGTCGTGGTGCGCCGCCACCCAGGCCCGATCGGTGTCCGTGATCTCGTCGTCGACCCAGGCGAAGGGACGGCCCGCTGCCCATCGCACCAGGCCGCGGGTCTTCCAGTGCAGGCCCTCCCGCTCGTCCTGCTCATCCTGGTCCGACGGCTCCGGCCAGTCCACCATGGGCAGCGGCGGCAGGCCGAGCAGTGGCGCGATGTACGCGTTCGCGCCGGCCATCCAGGTCGTGGCCCACACCAGTTCGCACGGCAGCGCCGCCAACCGGCGCCCGTGGTCGGGGTTGATCCTTGCCAGCAGCGGGTTCCCCTCGGCCCCCTGCGGTCCGGGACCCGCCCGGTAGGTCGGGTACCCGTCCGGAAGCTCCGGCGACGCGGCCCCGAACGGGATGAGCGGTCCGTCGACATCGAGGAACAGAAGCGGACACCGCGCAGAACCGGTCATCGCTGCACGATAGCGATCCTTCCTGGGGCATGGCGATCATCCCGGGGCATGGCGATCATCCTGGGTCAACGAGGGGCGGCCTGGGTTACGACGGGCGTCCGCCGAACTGCCAGTTGTGGACCTCGATGTCGGCGTACCGCTCCGCGGTGAGGACGGCGCGGGCCGCGTCCGGGTCCGGGGCCCGGAGCAGCACCGCGGTGCCGAGCCAGGTGGCGCCGTCGTCGGACAGCAGCGGCCCGTAGGCGATCAGTTCCTCCCGGTCGGCCGGTGCCGCCAGGTCGGCGGCCGGTCCCCGGCCGAGGCCGATCACCAGGTAACGGTTGCCGCCGGTCCGGCCGCCGGGGAAGTCCCACATGGTGCGCCCCAGCATGTTGCGCCATCGGCGCAGCAGCACGTCCCGGTACACGCCGGCCTGGTAGTTCGGCTCGTCGAAGGCGAACGCGCGGGCGGCGGCGACGTCTGGCAGGTCGACGATGTGCACGCTTCCGGTGGGGGTGTCGCCGTCGTCGGCGAGGGTCGGGCCCCGGGCGATCATCTCCTTGGCGTGCTGGTCCATGTAGGACCAGTGCTGTTCCAACAGCTCGTCGCGCAGCGGCAGGGAAGCGGGACGGTCGCGGTGGTAGCAGAGAAATTCCATGCCCAATGATCCCTGCCACGGATCGACCGGGGCGAGCAGATTTCCCTGCGCCGGCCGGGGACTGCGCGGTCAGGGTTCGTCGCCGAGGGAGACCAGCAGGGTTCGCAGCAGCCGGGTCAGTTCCGTGCAGTCCTCGCCCTCCAGGCTGGAGAGGATTCTGCGCTGGTTGCGGACGTGTCCGGCGACGGTGGCGTCGACCATGTCGCGCCCGGCGTCGGTGAGGGCGATGTGGAGGCTGCGACGGTCGCCGGGCACCGCCTCGCGGGTGACGAATCCGCGGGCGTCCAACCGGTCCACCCGGTTGGTCAGCGCGGCTGAGCTGATCATGACGTTGGCGGCGAGCTCCTTGGGGGTCAGCGGCCGACCGCTGCGGCGGAGCGCGGCGAGCACGTCGAACTCCCAGGTCTCCAGGGAGTGTTCGGCGAAGTACTGGGCGACCTCGCTGCCGACGAGCCGCGAGACCCGGAGCAGTCGTCCCACCGCGCCCATGGCCTCGAGGTCCAGGTCGGACCGCTGGGCGGCCCACTGCTCGAGGAAGTGATCGACGGAGTCGTGCACCTGCCACCTACCCTTCGTTGATTCAGCGTCAAATCGTTTGACCAGAGCATAGTTCAAGGCCTACCTTCTTGACGTCAGATAGTTCCACGTCGAAAGATATGGCCATGGCTACAGCACCGGAACTCTCCTGCGTGGCACACGTCAGCACCATCGGCTCGGGCGTCGCGAAGTGAACGGCCAGCGGCTCGCGGCCACTACCGCGCTCACCGCCCTCGCCCCGACCGTCTGGGGCTCGACCTACCTGGTCACCACCGAGTTCCTCCCGCCCGACAAGCCGCTGCTCGCGGCGACGCTGCGCGCTCTCCCCGCCGGACTGATCCTGCTCCTGGCCACCCGGGTCCTGCCCAAGGGCATCTGGTGGGCACGGGCCGCCGTCCTCGGCGTGCTGAACATCGGCGCCTTCTTCTACTTCCTCTTCCTTGCCGCCTACCACTTGCCCGGCGGCGTGGCCGCGCTGGTCATGGCCATCCAGCCGATGATCGTGCTGCTGCTGGGCCCGCTGCTGCTCAACGCCGGGATCAGGCCGATCCAGATCGGCTCCTGCCTGCTCGCCGCGGCCGGTGTCGCCCTGCTGGTGCTCCAGCCGCAGGCCGGCCTGGACGCCATGGGCGTCCTCGCCGGGCTCCTCGGCGCACTGTGCATGGCCTGCGGCATCGTGCTCACCAAGCGCTGGGGCCGCCCCGAGGGCGTCTCGCTGCTGGCGTTCACCGGTTGGCAGCTCACCGCCGGCGGACTGGTGCTGCTCCCGGTCACCCTGGCCAGCGAGTCCTTGCCGAGCCACCTGACCTGGGGCAACATCGGCGGATTCGCCTATCTCGGGATCATCGGAGCCCTGGTCGCCTACGCCCTGTGGTTCAACGGACTTGCGCGGCTGCCCGCGCTGGCCGCCTCCTTCCTGTCGTTCGCCTCACCCCTGTGCGCGACCGTGCTCGGCTACCTGTTCCTCGACCAGAGCCTCAGCCCGCTCCAACTCGTCGGCGCGGCCGCCGTGATCGGGGCCGTCACCCTCGCCCAGCGCCGGGCCGGGGGCCCGACCACCGCGTCGGCCCCGGCGCCCGGTGCCGACGCACAGCCCATCACCGAGCACGCACAGCATCGCTGACCGCTCCTCAGCAGATATCACGAGAGAGAAGCAACCCGAATGACCTCGCTCTTCGACTCCGTCACCCTCGGCAAGATCGCCCTGAGCAACCGGCTGGTCATGGCACCGATGACCCGCAACCGGGCCACGAGCTCCGGCGGGGCGACCGAACTGATGGCCGAGTACTACGCCCAGCGCGCCTCCGCCGGACTGATCATCACCGAGGGCATCCAGCCCTCCCGGACCGGCCAGGGCTTCCTCAACACCCCGGGTCTGCACCACCCCGAGCAGGTACGGAGTTGGCGCACGGTCACCGACGCCGTGCACGCCCGGGGCGGCGCGATAGTCGCCCAACTGATGCACAGCGGCCGGATCGGCCACCCCTTGCTGTACGCCAGCGCCCACCGTTCCGTCGCCCCGTCGGCGATCGCCGCCGCCGGACAGTGCTTCACCCCGAACGGTCCGAGTGACTATCCGATCCCGCACGAGCTGACGGCCGAGGAGGTCCGGCAGACGGTGGCGGACTTTGCGATCGCGGCCCGCAACGCGGTCGAGGCCGGGTTCGACGGCGTGCAGATCCACGCCGGAAACGGCTTCCTGCTGCACCAGTTCCTCGCCGAGAACACCAACCGGCGCTCCGACGCCTACGGCGGGTCGATCGAGAACCGGATCCGGTTCACCCTGGAGGTCACCGACGCCGTCACCGCCGCGATCGGCAACGAACGCACCAGCGTGCGGATCTCACCCGGCAACACCTACAACGACATCGCCGAGGGCGACACCGAAGCCCTGTACACAGCGCTGGTCCCGGCCCTGCCGGAACTGGCGTTCCTCGAAGTCACCGAGATCGTCGCCCGTCCGGCGACGCGGGCCGTCCGGGCGAGGTGGCGGGGCAGGCTGGTGGTGAACCCCCACGCCGAGCCCGACTCCTTCCCCGCCACGGCCGACGCCGCGCAGCGGGTCCTGAACGAGGGCCTGGCCGACGCGGTCTCTCTGGGCGCGCTCTTCCTGGCCAACCCCGACCTCCCGACCCGAATCCAGGCCGGCGGCCCCTACAACGAGGCCGACGCCTCGACCTTCTACGGCGGCGACCACCACGGCTACACCGACTACCCGTTCCTCGACCGCTGAGCGGGGGCGCCGGCCCTCGCTGCCCAGGAGTGGACCTGGACGACGGCTCATGGGAAAGACACTGCGGCACCGGGATTGGTCCGCACGACGGTTCGCTGCGCTTCGTGCGTTCCATGCGGAGGTCCTCGCGATCGACTCCTATCAGGGGTCGAGGTTCGGTCTCCCGTAGGTCGCCTTGATGCGGCTGACCGGCGGTCTACGCTGGGGGCGCGCCGCTGGGTTGCGAGCTGGCGGCAGGGCGGACGACGGATCGTACAAGGGGAGTCGGAAGTGTCGACGAGGCTGGGCGCGGTGGTGGTTGAGGCGCTGGATCCGGCTGCCCAGGCGCGGTTCTGGGCGGCGGCGCTGGCCTGGCGCCCGGCTGAACCGGGCCTGTCCGGGGGCGGGTTGGCGATCGCTCCCGAGGATCCGGACGGTGTCCGGTTGCTGTTCGTGCCGGCGACCGTGGCGAAGGCCGACAAGAACCGGCTGCATCTCGACATCGCCTCCGGTCCCGACCAGGCGGCCGAGGTCGCCCGGCTGCTGGACCTCGGCGCTGTCCGTGCCGACATCGGCCAGGGCGCGGTGGCGTGGGAGGTGCTGGCCGACCCCGAGGGGAACGAGTTCTGCGTCCTGCCGCGCCCGGACGCCGAGGAGCACCTCGCCGCGATCTGCCAGGACGCCGCCGACGTGGACGTCCAGGGGGCGTTCTGGCGGGCCGCGACCGGGTGGACGGTCGCCGACCGCGGGGCCTGGGGGATCGCGCTGCGGCACCCGTCCGGCAGCGGTCCGCTGCTGGTGATGGGGCCGCCGGTGGCGTCCGGTCCGGGCCGGAATCGGCTGCGCTTCGCCGTCGCTGCGGCTACTGCGCGCGACGATGTCGCCGCCGAAAGGGCCCGGCTGCTGGCCGTCGGCGCGACGGAGCCGGCCCTCGATTCGGGTGGGGCGCGGGGAGGGCTGCTGCTCGCCGACCCTGAAGGCAACCCCTTTCAGCTCGAACGGGCCTGACGCGCGTTCGACTACCCGGGCGGTCGCTGGAGCAGCTGTCGGGAGGACTCGAAGCCCAGCCGTTCGTACACCGGCACCGCCATGCGGCCGGAGTGGACCGTCACGCGAAGGGAACCGAGGTGCGCCGCGTGCCCCGAAGCGGCCTCCACGAGCGCCGAGCCGATCCCCTGGCCCCGCTGCTCCGGCTTGACGAAGACGCTCTGGACGTCGGCGGAAAACCGATTTGTCGCTCCGGGCCTCGGCACGCGGGGGAGGAGCGCGACCCAGGCCATGCCGACGATCTCCGGTCGGCGGAGTCGGGCCACGAATGCCAGGTGCGAGTCCTGGTGGAGAGCCCACCACTGCGCGAGCTCCGCCGCGAATACGTCGACGGACTGCTGCGCCGGTTCCTCCTTACGGGTGTCCAGCCACAACAGCCGGGCCAGGTCCGGAACGTCGTCCGCATTCGCCTGACTGATCCTCACGAGGTGGGTCCAATGGTGAGGGGCCGGCTGAAGGCTTCGTCGGTGAGGACGGGCACGATCGTGCTGGCGTCGAGTTCGGTGGCGACGGCCACGTCCTCGGCGGAGCCGGTCCAGCTCAGTTCGATGCCCGAGGAGCATGCCGTCACCGCGGCGGCGACATCGGGAGTCCGGGTGAAACAGGCCTCGGCGGCAGCCGCCTCGGGGGACAGCAGGCCGAAGCCTCGCGCCTTCAGTTCGGCGATGATCGCCCCGGCCCCCAGCAGGTCCTCCAGCGCAGGCCGGAGGCTTCCGTCGGGCCACCGCTCACCGGCGGCGATCACCACGACGGGGCGTTCCGCGGTCCCGAAGCCGTGTTGGGCCAGCCAGCGTCCGACGGCGGTGGCGTTGCGCAGACAGCCCGCCACCACCGTGGTCGAATCGCCCGCCGCTGCTGCGATCGCGGATCCGTTGGGTGAGGGCAGGACGAGTCGGGGAGTGAACGGGGCCTGCCGCAGCGCGGCCGGCGAGAGCGACCACGGCGAGGCCGAGGTGGTGGCCCGCCGTCCCGCCGCCAGCTCCGCCGACCTGCTCCGGGCGAACGCGGGCGCCGTCTCGTCGTGCCAGGCGTAGGGGTAGACCTGGGTGCCCGCCTCGACGGCGACGGTCACCGACGTCGTGAACGACAGCACGTCGACCACGACCAGGCAGGCGGCGTCCCCGGCCAACTGCTGGGCTCCACCGGGGCCCCAGTCGAATCGGACGCCGTGCTCTCCCTGCAGGAACCAGTCGCTCATAGAGGGAGATTCTGCCACCGAACGGATCATGGTGCGCGGGCGGTGCGCCGTCGGTGCGTGGGTGGTCAGCGGTCGCGGCCAAGGTCATGGGTAACGGGTCCGGCGGACGGAGCGGGGCCCGGTTCGACCACAGGAGACCGAGATGGCTGGGCTGACGGGCAGGACCGCGCTGGTGACGGGGGCGTCGCGGGGGATCGGGCGGGCGATCGCCCGGCGGCTGGCGGCGGACGGGGCGCTGGTCGCGGTGCACTACGGGAGCGACCGGGACGCGGCGCTCGCCTGCGTGGCGGAGATCGGGTTGGCCGGCGGCCGGGCCTTCGCGGTCGGCGCGGACCTGGGCGCGGACGACGGCGTGGACACCCTCTTCGCCGCGCTGGAGGTGGACCTGCGTGAGCGGGTCGGTGAGCTGCGGCTCGACATCGTCGTCAACAACGCCGCGATCGGGGGCCGGGCCGGGGCGATCGACAAGGCCACCCCCGCCGAGTTCGACCACCTCTTCGCGGTCAATGTCAGGGCGCCGTTCTTCATCGTCCAGCGCGCGCTGCCGCTGCTGCCCGAGGGCGGGCGGATCGTCAACATCTCCTCCGCCGACACCCGGATCGCGATCAGCTCCGAGCTGACCTACACCATGACCAAGGGCGCGCTGAACGCGATGGGCCGGACGCTGGCCAATGCCGTCGGGGTGCGCGGGATCACGGTGAACACGGTCGCGCCGGGTGTCACCGACACCGGCAAGCTGGGCTGGCTGCAGGCCGATCCGGCGCTGCTGGCCGCCACCAACGCCGCCACCGCGCTGGACCGGATCGGTCGGCCCGAGGATGTCGCCGATGTGGTCGCGTTCCTGGCCTCGGACGACGCCCGCTGGGTCACCGGTCAGCTGCTGGACGCCAGCGGCGGCATGTACCTCGGCCCCCGGATGCCGTGACCATGGTGCCCCGCCCCCGATCCCGAGCCGGCGCTGCGCCGCCATCGGCTGCTGCCGTTGACTGCCGCCGCTGGCTGATGCGTGAGCAGATGGCAGGTGAACAAAGGGAGTTGGCGGGGCTCGTCCGGTCCGGCGAATGTGGGGGAGATCACCTCGCCGGGGGGCTCGTGATCAGGCCTCGTGCCCCGGAAAAGCAGCGGGCGCCGCGTCGACCACCCCCACGGGGTCGACACGGCGCCGCCGTTCGGTCCGCGCCTTCACACGCCCCCACGCGGCGAAGGTGAGCGGACCCGCCCGCAGGACCGTCCAGCGGTGGTCCCGTGAGCGTGCCATTAGGTTACGTACAAAAGGGGAATGAGCGCGCCGGAACAGTGCACAGCCGCGCGGTGAGAACGGTGTCAGCGACAGACGCCGGACGCCACGCGCTGCAGGTCGATGTGACCTCTGCTCGTGAGTCGCTTTGATCTCTCCATGTCGCCGACCGTATTCGGAACGTGATGAGCCCGTCAACTCGCTGTCTCGCAGGGTGGACACGCCGTCCACCGCCGACGGTGGCGCGCGGACGCGCGCGAGCGGCCACGTACGATGTGCGCATGGCCTTTCTTCGCCGCCGCTCCGGCACACCCACAGGTCCGGACTTCGACGTACTTGCGATGGATCCGGGCGACTGGCCCGGCGACTTCGGGGCGGCCCTGCTGGCCGATCCGGAGGACGGCAGCTGCCAGGGCATCTTCCTGCGCTACGACCTGCTCGGCGGGCGCGGCCCGTCGATGCTGATCGGAAACCTGCGGGCGGGCTCGCCGGCCCGCACCCCCGAGGACGGCGTGCCCTTCGAGGTCCGCCAGCTGCTGGCGGCCATCGGCAACGACGAACCGGTGGGGGTCGTCGACACCGAGGACTTTCCGGTGATGCTCCGCGACGACCTGCTGATCGTGAAGAAGGTCAAGCTCTCCGAGAGCCGCGTGGCCTGCGTGCAGTTCGGGAGCAGCGACGACATCCAGGTCACCGTGGCCACCTGGGACCGACCCATCACCGAGGACCTCTACCAGCTGCTCAAGCCGCTTCCCGCGGACATGTTCCGTACCTGAGCTCTCGCTTCCCGACCGTTCCTGAGCCCGGCTTTCCGAGCGACCCCCCGGTCTGCTCGGTCCCCGGTCGGGCCCAGGGCCGTTCGTTCAGGCCCTCTGCCTCCGAGCGGCGCGCCTCAGCGCGTCCCCACGGCGGCGCGGACCGCGCGGCGGGCCATGGCCGCGTCCTCGTGGAGCCGGCGGACCAGTATCCGCTGCTCCTCCCCGGCGCCGGGCAGGTCGTGCGTGCGGATCTCCCGCATCAGCACCAGCAGCAGGTTGACCAGGAAGGCGTCCCGCGGCAGCGTTCCGGACGCCTGGGCGACCTGGCTGATCTGCCGCCGCGCGGCGGTGTCCCCGGACAGCACGGTCCACAGCAGCGCCAGGTCGTAGCCGGGCAGGTACCAGCCGGCGTGCTCCCAGTCGACCAGGACCGGGCCCGAGGGCGCCAGCATCACATTGGTCAGCAGCGCGTCGCCGTGGCAGAACTGCAGCGGGGTGCTCGACAGCCCGTGCAGCAACTGCTGCAGGTCGCTGGCGTCCCGGTCGGTCAGCAGCCCGAGTGCGTGGTAGCGGGCCACCTCACGGGCGCTGTTGACCGGGGCGTCGAAGGTCCCCACCGGGGGACGCCACAGGTTGAGCGAGCGCACCGCGCCCAGGATCGCCCGGACCTCGCCCGGGGCCGGGGTGTTGACGGGGTGTCGCTCGCGCGCCGCCGGACGCCCCGGCACCCGCTCCATCAGCAGCACGCAGCGCTCGGTGTCGGCCGCGACCAGCTTCGGCAGCCGGGCCGGCGGCCGGGTGCGGACAAAGGCCCGGTAGGCCGCGACCTCGCGGCGGAAGAGATCGGCGTTCTGCAGCGCGGTGCGGGTCGCCTGGCGGGCCTGGCCGCCGGGCTGGGCCAGGCACTTGGCGACCACCGGGGTCCGTCCGGCGGTGCCGGCCACCAGGATGTGGCGCTCGTCCTCCTGGATCAGCTGGCGCGGCGTGAACGCGGGACATATCCGCGTGATGTTGCCCAGCGCGGCCCGCAGCGCGGGGGAGCGCTCCGCCGGGCCGTCGATGACCGGTCCGCCGTGGACGCCCGCGCCCTGCGGCAGCACCATCCGGCGCGCTCCGGGCTGCCCCGGCTGGCCGACCGGCCGGGCCGGCGCCTGGCGCAGCGGCTGGCCGTAGGAGTCGCGCGGCCGGGCCTCGGGCCGCCCCTCGGTCCGGGGGGTGGCGTGGGGGGTGGCGTGGGCGGCGGTGCCCCGGGGGTCGCTGCGCGGCTCCGTCCCGGGTGCGGGCCGGCGGTAGGGGGTGCCGGACCGTCCGGCAGGCGCGGTGACGGGGCTGATCGAGGGAGAGTACATGGGGTGTTCCTGGTCCCTTCCTGACGTTCTGCCGCCGGCGGGGCCTGGTGACCCGCCGCCTTGGTAGGGGTGGCGCGGCCCCGTCCGGCACCGAAGGTGCCTTGCGGCCTCCGCTCGGCGCGCCCTGGGGAGTGCGTCCACCGGAGTTCACCGGTGCCTCGCAGGTCCCGCGCCACCCCTTGCGCCACCTCCCTCAACCACTGGTGATCGCCGGGCGAACCAGGGGTTGAGGTGGCGCATTCCTACCTGACACCCGGAATCTCGTGGCGCATCAGTGGGCGGACCCTGGCGAACCCTGGCGAATGCTCGCCTGGCACATGACGCGTGGATAGCCTCGGAAGTGCCGAGGAACCTGGGGGCTTGACGTGAGCAGAGGACCCAACACCCGATTCGCCGATCTCTTCGCCCTCACGGGTTGGTCGAAAGGCGAACTCGCGAGGATGGTCAACCGACGTGGTGCCGCCGCCGGGGAGCAGCAGCTCTCCACCGACACCACGCGGGTGAGGCGCTGGATAGAGCGGGGCGAGATCCCGCGCGATCCGGTGCCGAGGGTGCTGGCTGCCCTGTTCACCGAGCGGCTCGGCCGTGTTGTCACCACTGAGGACCTCGGGTTCCAGCGACACCGGCAGACAGGTTCGGGCGGGGCGACAGACCCCGCGCCCAGTACTGGCTCCATGGAACTGTCGCACGCCGCCGAGGCCCTCACCGAGTTCACGGGAATGGACCTCATGCTCAATCGACGCGGACTGATGGGCGCGAGCACCCTGCTCGTGGCGGGCTCCGCCATCGCCGAACCCCTCTACCAATGGATGACCGAGAAGGACGGGGCGACGAGCCAGGACTCCGTCGCCCTGGTCCGCAGCCCCGGCGCGGCGGCGCTGCCGGCCAGCGACTTCTACGAGGCAGGCCCCGTCGGGCTGGACGAGGTCGAGGCGCTGGAGACGTCGGTGGACGTCTTCCGCGCCTGGGACGCCCGGCGCGGCGGCGGCCTGCAACGCAAGGCGGTTGTCGGACAGTTGAACGAGGTCGGCGGCATGCTGACCTACCCGCACCCGCCGGCGCTGTCCCGGCGGCTGTGGAGCGTCGCCGCCAACCTCGCCGTGCTGGCCGGCTGGATGTCCCACGACGTCGGCCTCGAACCCACCGCCCAGCGCTACTTCGTCGAGGCGGTCAATGCCGCCCGGCAGGCCGGCGACCGGCCCCGGGCCGGCGAGGCGCTGTCCCGGGCCGCCCGGCAGATGGTCCACCTGGGCCGACCCGGCGAGGCGCTGGACCTGGTCCGGGTCGCCGACAGCAGCAGCGGGGAGCCGACCCTGCCGCGGACCCGGGCCATGCTGCGCACGGTCGAGGCCTGGGCGCACGCCTCGATGGGGCACACCCAGGCCACCCGGCGGACCCTGGGTGAGGCCGAGGACCTGTTCGCCCAGGACCGGGGCGAGCCGGGGCCCACCTGGCTCCAGTTCTTCGACCGGGCCGACCTTCACGGGATGGAGGCGCTGGCCTACCGCACCCTCGCCGACCACGACGCGTCCGCCGCGCCGCTGGCCCAGTTCCACGCCCAGCAGGCGATAGCGCTGCGCGGCGGCGGCCACGATCGCTCCGCGCTCTTCGACCACCTGTCCATGGCCTCCGCCTGCTACCTGGCCAACCAGCCGGACGAGGCCCAGGTCTTCGCCCGGATGGCTCTGCGGTCGACCCAGCAGATGTCCTCGCACCGGACCTGGGTGCGGCTCCGCGAGATGTACCGGCTGGCCGGCCGCTACGAGCAGATCGGGGAGGTGAAGGAGCTCCGCGCGGAGATCCGGAAGGCACTCCCGGAGAGCCCGCCGCCGTCCGTCGTCTGAACGGCGGGTAAGCCCCCGTCCCCGGTCCCACCAGGTACAAGGTGCACCGGTATGCGTGTGGACGGTAGGATTCCGTGCTTCCGGCTGGCGGGCGACCGCCGGCCGGTGCCACAATCCGTTCGCGGCCACCGTCGCGGACTCCGCCAGTCGGCGACGGCACCCCCATCGGGAGGCCCCGCTGCACCGGCTGCACGGAAATCCCTTTGCCACCAGGACCGCCGCAACGGATGCTGACCTCATGTTCGAGCCCGCGATAGCGCCCAGCGCCTCCCTCCTCGGCCTGCTTCAGCGGGGCCGGGGGGACGGCACCCTGCACGCTCTGGCGGCAGAGCGCGCTGATGCTCTCGCCGCGCTGGAGGAGTGCGTCACCCGAGACCCCCGTCTCGACTGGCAGGTCGAGAACCGGTCCCTCTACTACGCCCGCCTGTACATGGAGCTGGAAGCCCCGCTCCAGGGGCTGGCGGACCACCTGTTCCACGTCGAGGACCTGCTGGACGAGCACGAGTCCCGTACCGGGCTCGCGCTCTCCGTCCTCGGCAGGCTCGCCGGCTACGGCCGCCGGGACGCCCTGCTGCTGCTCCGCCGCTACGCCGCGGTCGGCAGCAACTGGGCCTGGGCCCTGGACGAGCTCGCCCTCTGGGACGAGGACGACGCCCTGCTGGCCCTCGCCGGACCGGTCCTGGAGCGCTTCCCGGACGGCCCCGAGGGCGATGCCGAGCTGCGCGCCAGCATCCGCGGCGCGTACGAGCCCAGGCCCTGGCACCTG
The DNA here is from genome assembly GCA_963743515.1 of uncultured Actinomycetota bacterium. Classification (GTDB taxonomy): domain Bacteria; phylum Actinomycetota; class Actinomycetes; order Streptomycetales; family Streptomycetaceae; genus Streptacidiphilus. The sequence goes on along the minus strand of CAVUQN010000005.1, from coordinate 84,222 downwards.
TGGGCGCAGGCCCACCCCCGGGTCGCCGCCGCCACCGAGCAGGCCCCGTTCGACCTCTGGCAGCGCCAGCTGGACCGTGCCGCCGGCGCGCCCGCCTGGAGCACCGCCGCCGTCCTGGCCTGGGCCGACGCCCAGGTCGGGGTGGGCCAGGAGGACTTCGAGCGGCGGGTGGCCGCCGCCGCCCGCTGCCTTGCGGCGGTGGCCGGACCCGCCGACCGGACGCTGCTGCTGGAGGCCGCCGCCACCGCCCAGGACGGCGCGCGCTGCGCCGCCCTGCGCCACCTCAGCGACCACGACGACGAGCAGGCCCCGGCCCTGGTCGAGCTGGCCGCCGCCGACGCCTCCCGGCGGATCGCCGACTTCGCGCTCGGCAATCTGCCCCGGATGCGCGGCACCGGGATCACCGCCCGCGCCCGGGTCTGGGCCGCCGACCCGGACGGCGGCCCGTTGGCCGACGCCGCCGCCAGACTGCTGGCCGCCGCCGGCGGCCCCGAGGATGCCCCGCTGATCGTCGCGGCGCTGCGCCGGGGCGTGTCCGAGGGCGGCGCCGACCACGAGGGCCTGCCGGTCCTGGTCGAGGCCGCCGGACGGTTCGCGGCGACGGCGGCGGTGGCGGTACTCCGCCACATCTACGCCGAGACCAGCAGCTCCCAGCTCCGCGGCGGCGCGGCCCGCAGCCTCGCCGCCACCGACACCCACTTCCCGACCGGCGCGGCCGTCGAATGCCTGTGGGACTGTGAGGAGTCCACCCGCGAACTCGCCGCTCGGCATGTGCTCACCAAGGGCGATGTGCGGGTGCTGGACCGGCTCCGCCGGCTGGCGGCCGATCCGGGCGAGGAGGCCGAGGTCCACGCCGCGGTCCGGGGCCGGCTGAGCGCGGGTTGAGTCCGACTCGAGCCCGGCTCGAGCCCTGACGGAGCCCCGATCGAGTGCGGCGGCGGGAGTATCAGGCGCCCCTCGGGGCTGCTTCCGCCCCGTCCGCAACGGGCCTGCGGCCCTGCTCCGGGGACGGCAGGTGAGGGTTCGGTAGGCGTTCGTCCGTGCGACAGATTCCGGTGGCCGGGTACACCCCTGCTCTCGGAATAACCCAGTCATGCGTGTCGCCATCGTCACAGAATCCTTTCCGCCGGACATCAACGGCGTCGCCCACTCCGTCCTGCGCACGGCCGAACACCTGGTGCGGCGCGGCCACGACCCGCTCGTGATCGCCCCCGCCCCGGCCACGCCGCCCACCGCCGCCGACCCCTGCCCGGTCGTCCGGGTCCCCGCGCTCTCGCTGCCCGGCTACCCGCAGGTCCGGCTCGCCCTTCCCAGCCGCCGCCTGGAGCAGCTGATCGCCGACCACCGCCCCGACGTGGTCCACCTCGCCAGCCCCTTCGTCCTCGGCGCCCGCGCCATGGCCGCCGCCGAACGCCTCGGACTGCCCGCCGTCGCCGTCTACCAGACCGACCTGGCCGGCTACGCCCGCGCCTACCGGGCCGGCAGCAGCATCGGCGAGGCGGCGGCCTGGCGGCGGATCCGGACCGTCCACTGCGCCGCCGACCGGACCCTGGCCCCGTCCACCCCCGCCGCCCAGGACCTCACCGCCCACGGCGTACCCCGGGTCCGGCTCTGGCGTCGCGGCGTCGACTCGGTCCGCTTCGACCCGCGCCACCGGGACGAGGAACTGCGCCGCAGCCTCGCCGCCCGCCCCGGGGACGTACTGGTCGGCTATGTCGGCCGGCTCGCCCCGGAGAAGCGGGTCGACCTGCTGGAGCAGGTCGCCGAGCTGCCCGGGGTGACCCTGGTGGTGATCGGCGACGGCCCCAGCGAGCCCGCGCTGCGGCAGTCGCTCCCGCAGGCGGTCTTCCTCGGCCGCCGCGAGGGCGACGAACTCGCCGCGCTGTACGCCTCGCTGGACGTCTTCGTGCACACCGGCCCGATGGAGACCTTCTGCCAGACCATCCAGGAGGCCATGGCCAGCGGCGTCGCGGTGATCGGCCCCGCCGTCGGCGGACCGCTCGACCTGATCGACCACCACCGCACCGGCCTGCTGGTCCCGGCCTGCGATGCGGGTGCGGTGGCGCGTGCCGTCGCCGTGCTCGCGGCCGACCCGGCCACCCGCGCCCGCTACGGCGCCGAGGCCCGGGCCGAGGTGGCCGACCGGACCTGGGAGTCGGTCGGCGACCAACTGCTGGAGCACTACCGGGAGATCCTCGACGAACGGGCCTACGGCCGGACCGCCCACCCCCTGGCCGGAAGCGGGACCGCCGCATGAACGCGACCGCGCTCAGCCGCGCCCCGGCCGCCCGCGCCACCGGCGCCGGGCTGCGGATCGTCCGGCTCGCCAACTTCGTCACCCCGGTCTCCGGCGGCCTGCGCACCGCGCTGCGGCACCTCGGCGCGGGCTACCTCGCGGCCGGGCACGACCCGGTGCTGATCGTCCCCGGACCGCCCAACTCGCTCCGCACCGAGCAGGAGACCGACCAGGGCCTGGTGATCACCGTGCCCGGCCGGACCGTCCCCGGCACCGGCGGCTACCGGGTGCTGCTCGACCGGCCCGCGCTGGCCGAGCTGCTGGCCGCGCTGCGCCCGGACCGGCTGGAGATCTCCGACCGCTCCACCCTGCGCTGGACCGGCGACTGGGGCCGGCGCCACGGCGTGCCCGCCGCGATGGTCTCCCACGAGAGCCTGGACGGCCTGCTGCGCACCTGGGGCCTGTCCGAGCGGCTGGCCCGGCGCGCCGCCGACCGGCTGAACGCCGCCACCGCCCGCGACCACCAGGCGGTCATCTGCACCACCGCCTGGGCCGCCGCCGAGTTCCACCGGATCGGGGCGCGCAACGTGGTCCGCGCGCCGCTGGGGGTCGACCTGGAGCAGCGCCACCCCCGGCACCACAGCCCTGCCGCCCGGGCCCACTACGCCGGCCCCGGCGAGGTGCTGCTCGTCCTCTGCTCCCGGCTCTCCTCGGAGAAGTGCCCCGACCGGGCGCTGGACGCCCTCGCCGAGCTCCGCCGCCGGGGCGTGCCCGCCGTCCTCGCCGTCGCCGGGGACGGCCCGCTGCGCGGACGCCTGGCCGCCCGGATCGCCCAGGAACGGCTGCCCGCGCACCTGCTGGGGCACCTCGCCTCCGCCGACGACCTCTCCGCGCTGCTGGCCGGCGCCGACATCGCGCTCGCCCCCGGACCGATCGAGACCTTCGGACTGGCCGCGCTCGAAGCCCTCGCCTGCGGCACACCCGTCGCCGTCAGCACCTCCTCCGCACTGCCGCAGATCGTCGGCCAGGCCGGCCAGGCCGCCGCCGACACCGGCCCCGGCTTCGCCGACGCGGTCGAGCAGCTTCTCGCCCGCCCCGAGGCCGAGCGCCGCGCCGCCGCCCGCGCCCGCGCCGAGCAGTACGGCTGGGACCGCGCCGTCGCCGGCTTCCTCGCCGCCCACCGTGCCACCGCGCCCCGGGGAGCCCAGCAGCCATGACCACCACCCCGCCCCTGCGGATGGTCGCCCTCGGCGACTCGCTCACCGAGGGCCTCGGCGACCCCGTCCCGGCCACCGACCAGGACCCCGGCTGGCGCGGCTGGGCCGCGCTGCTCGCCGACGGCCTGCGCCCCGGCGGCCGCGCCGCGAACGCCGTCGACCTGCGCAACCTCGCGGTCAGCGGCGCGCAGACCGCCGATGTGCGGCACCGTCAGCTCCCGACCGCGCTGGCCCACCGGCCGCAGGTCGCCGCCGTCGTCGTCGGCGGTAACGACACCCTGCGCGCCAGCTACGACATCCACGCCGTCGCCCGCAACCTCGACGCCACCCTCGGCGGACTCGCCGGCGGGGGAGCGGTGCTGCTCACCGCCTGCCTGCCCGACCCCGGCCGGATGCTCGGCCTGCCCGCCCCGCTCGCCCGGCCGCTGGCGCGCCGGATGCGCAGCGTCAACGAGGTCGTGCACGCGCTCTCCGCCCACTACGGCGCCCATCACGTCCACATCGCCGGCAGCGACTGGGTCCAGGACCCGAGGATGTGGAGCGTCGACCGGCTGCACCCGTCCGAGCGCGGACACCGGGTGCTGGCCCGCGAGTTCCACGCGCTGCTCCGCGCCGACGGCACCGCGCTCGCCCCGCCGCCCGGCGCCGAACCGCTGGGCGCGCCGCCCACCCGGGGCGGCCAGACCTGGTGGATGGCCACCCGGGGCACTCGCTGGGTCGTCGACCGCTGCACCGACCTGCTGCCCGACCTGCTGCGCCTCGCCGTCGCCGAGACCCGGCAGCGCCGTCGCGGCGAGACCGACCTGCTGGACCACCGCGCCGCCGCCGAGACCGCCGCCGCGCTCCGCGCCCTGGCGCTCGATCAGCAACCGAACTGCTCCCGACTGCGCGCGGTCGGCTGAGCGGATCGGTCCGAGGTCAGTGAACGGCGAGCGCGGGGGCGACCCGGGCCGAGGCGATGCCCCGGTCCGGCTTGCCGAGCCGGAAGCGCACGCGGCCGTGCAGCACCGTGCCGGATTCGGCGAGGCCGTCGGTGAGCCCCTCACCCGGGAAGAGGGTGAACGTCCAGCGCTGGTTCGCCTCGCAGTCGGGCGGCTCGGCTCCGCCCTGCAGCACCCGGGCACCCCAGAGCTGGCGGGTCATCAGCCTCCGGCTGTCGCGTCCGTCGACGGTGAACGCCTCGGCCGGGGCCGAGCTGACGTCCTGCCAACTGCCCAGCGCCGGGCCGTAGACGCCGGTGACGGTGGCCACCATCGTCCAGGGCCGGTCCCCGTGGTCGAGAACGGACGCGTCGAGCGGCAGCCGTTCGTCGAAGACATCGGGCTCGGGCGCTGCGAGTTGGTCCGCGCGCGTCGAGGCCGGCAGCGGGCGGCGGGTGTCGAGCAGCCCCGGCGCCGGGACCAGCAGGACGCCCCAGACGGTCTCGTCCGCGAACCGCGCCGAGGAGAAGTGCTGCTGCAGTGCCCGCACGGCACGCTCCGCGCGCGCCCAGACCACGTCAGGGAACGCGCTTGCCAGGTACTCCCGCGTCGGAGCGGGCAGCCCGGCCTCGGCCAGCGCCCGCACCACCGACCCGCACCGGAGCCAGCCGGATCCGGCCAGTTGCGCCAGTTGCTCGGCCCGGAACTCTTCGGTCCTGGCTGTCGTCATCCCGCTCCCTCGCGCCGACGCTGCTCGTCCGCTCCAGGCTGAGCCTACGGAGGCTGCGCTGCCGAATCCCGCGTGTCAGAGGGGAGCGGAGAAAATTGCGCGCTCCGCATGATTGCGCTACACGCAATATTCGCTAGGCTGGTCGTATGGGACTCCGGGAGCGGAAGAAGGCCGAGACGCGCGCGGCGCTGAGCTGGGCGGCGGTCCGGCTGTCGGTCGAGCGCGGGTTCGACCAGGTCCGAGTGGAGGAGATCGCCGAGGCGGCCGGGGTCTCGCCGAGGACTTTCAACAACTACTTCTCCAGCAAAGGCGAGGCGGTGGTTGCCCGCCACCTCGACCGGGGGCTGCGCATCGCGGAAGCGCTGCGCGAGTGCCCGGCGGAACTCCCGCTGTGGGAGGCGATCACCGGCTCCGTGTTGGCGCAGTTCGCGCCGGACCCCGCCCTGGTCGCCCGCCCGGTCACCGACGGGGACGAGTGGCGGGCCGGCGCGCGTGCTCTGCTCGCCGAACCGGCCCTCCAGGGCGAGATGCTGCGGGCCGGCGCCCTGGCCGAGGCTCAGATCGCCGTGGCGGTGGCCGACCGCACCGGCACCGACCTGCGGCGGGAGCTGTATCCGCACCTGGTCGCGGCGGCCGTCATGGCCGCGATCAACGCCGTCATCGCATACCAATTCCGTACCGAGCAGCAGCGGCCGATGGGCGAGCTGCTGGCCGAGGCCCTCACCCGGATCGCCGCCGGACTGCCCAACCCGTAGTCCCGTGCCCGTCCCCGCCGTCCACGGAGCGCCCGGTACGCCGACGGGCCGGTGACTGCTGCCCGGAACCCGCACGTCCAGCACGTACATGTCCAGAACACCTGCTCAGAAAGGGATTCCGCTGATGATCGACGTCGTTGTCGCGGGCGCCGGGCCGAACGGCCTGATGCTCGCCTGTGAACTCGCCCTGGCCGGCGCCCGGCCACTGGTCCTGGAACGCCTGACCGAGCCCTCCACCGAGCAGCGTGCCAACGGCCTGGTCGGCCAGGTGGTGCGGATGCTCGACCGGCGCGGGCTCTACGAACGGCTGACCGAGCCCGGGGCCGTGCCCGCCCCGGTCCCCAAGTTCGTCTTCGGGGCTTTCCCGCTCGACCTGCAGGACCTGGCGGAGAACCCACTGCAGGTGCTGCTGGCGCCGCAGCGCCGGGTCGAGCAGATGCTCGCCGAACGCGCGGCCGAACTGGGGGTCGAGGTCCGGCGCGGCCACGAGGTCACCGGATTCACCCAGCACGGGTCCTCGGTGACCGTTGAACTGCGCGACCGGGAGCCGGTCGAGGCGGCCTTCCTGGTCGGCGCGGACGGCGGGCGGAGCACCGTCCGCAAGCTCGCCGGGATCGAGTTCCCCGGCGTGACCAGGGACGACTCGGTCTCGTACAGCGGCCATGTGAGTGTCCCCCCGGGGTCGGTCGCCGCCGACGGCGGGCTGGTGGTGGCCGGATTCGGGGTTGTGCCGCCGTTCCAGCACCTGCGGACCGAGCACGGACTGATCGCCTGGGCGCCGTTCCCGTCCGGCGACCCGCTGATGAGCACGGTGGAGTGGGGACAGCCGCCCGAGGGCGAGGCCTCCCTCGGCGAACTGCGCGCCAGCGCCTCCCGTGTGCTCGGCGCGGAGGTGCCGCTCGGGCCGCCGACCGGGCCGGGACCCCATGTCATGCGGCGGCTGTTCGGCGGCAACACCCGGATCGCCGCGCGCTACCGCGTGGGCCGGGTCTTCCTGCTCGGCGACGCCGCGCACGTCCATTCGGCGATCGGCGGCCCCGGGCTCAACCTCGGCCTGCAGGATGCGATGAACCTCGGCTGGAAGCTGGCCGCAGCGCTGCACGGCCGTGCGGCCGCAGGGCTGCTGGACAGCTACGAGTCGGAGCGCGCCCCGGCGGCCCGACGGGTCGCCATGCACACCCAGGCCCAGTCGCTGCTGATCCGGCCCGGTGAGGACGTGACGGCGCTGCGCGAACTCTTCGGCGAACTGCTGGACCAGCCTTCCACCCGGCAGCACCTCGCCGCGCTGATGTCCGGCTCGGACATCGTCTACCGCATGCCCGGGGCGAGCGGGCCGCTGGTCGGCCGCTGCGCCCCGGACCTGCCCGGCCTGCGGGAGCTGACGCGCGCCGCACGGCCACTGCTGCTGGACCCGACCGGCCGCCTCGACCCGGGGCAATGGGCTCCGCAGGTCGACACGGTGGCCGTCCCGGAGCTGGACACCGCGCTCCTGCTCCGGCCCGACTGCTACGTGGCCTGGCAGGGCAGCACCGACGAGGGTCTGCACGAGGCGCTGGCCACCTGGTTCGGCCCGGCCTGACGGCCGAACAGAACCCCGGTCAGTCGGCGCAGAAGCCCGACAGCCGCTCGCCCGCTGCCGCCAGGGCCTGCGGCGACCGGCCGAGCACATGGAGGAAGCAGCCGGCGGTCTCGCGTATCAGCGCCCCCGGGCCGACGAACCAGCGGGTTTCGTGGCTGAAGGGTGGCAACTCGGTGCACCAGGCCGTCAGTTCCTCGTCGTCCGCGCTCGAGTCGGCGAAGCCGGTGCAGCCGTCGCCCTGCACGACCTCTGCCATGACCAGGTCCAGGCAGGCCGCGAGCAGGCCGGAGTCCCAGGGCTCCCAGTGCTCCTTCGACTTGTCGGCCAGGTCGGCACGCACCACGGTGCCCGGGTCCTCCTCGCCGAGGGCCGTCAGCAGCACGCCCCACTGACAGGCGCCCTGGTTCTCCTCGCGGTAGACCAGCGCACCGTCGAGGAGGTGCAGCTCCTGCGGGGCGAGCAGGGTGTCGTGATTGCTGGTGAGGTCGCTCCGGCGGCCGAGCAGCAGGTAGAGGTCGCGCAGGGCGACCGGGATTGCCAGCCCCAACCGCTGTTCCGCCGCCGCCAGTTCGGCCTCCTCGCAGCCGTCGCCCGGCTGCAGGGCCGTTGTGCTCCAGCTCGCGGCGAAGTCCGCCAGGAACCGCTGGGCGGCGGCCCGGTCGCGCAGGGCGCCGGGGAGTCGGGCGGGGAGATCGAAGGTTTCCGTCATGGCCGCACCCTACGACCCGGCTACGACAGTGCCGCGCCGCAGCGGGTGTGGTCAGAGTGTGCCGATGCGGCACCGGTGGGCGGGGTTCAGCCGCCGGGGCAGGTTCCGCCGGTCATGCAGCCACCGCCTACCACCTGGGGTGTCGGAGAACTGCTGGGGCCCGGCGCGACGTAGTAGGCCGCCGCGGTGAAGGTCAGCCCGATGATGTAGGTCTGCGGGGTGGCGCCGGCGGTCAGTTGGGCGGGTGTCACCTTGATGAAGGAGCGGATTGCCGTGCCGGGCAGGACGGGGAGGGGGGAGCTGCCGGTGGGGGTCAGCACGTCGCGGTCGAGGTCGGCGAGCTGCTGGAGGTCGGAGGGCGGGGACACAGCGACACCGACAGCGAAGTTCTCGTGGTCGTAGCTGCCGTACGCCGAGTCGAGGGTGGGAGTGCGAGCGTGGTCGATCGCGTAGAGCTGGTTGATCGCCGTTCCCTGGGGAGCCAGCCCGGCGTGCTCCAGCGCCGCGTTCAGCCGGGTCAGTTGGGCGGGCAGAGAGCCACTGAAGCTGCCGAACCAGGCCAGCTCGCGATTGCAGGTGATCGGCGTCCAGGTGGTGCGGCTGCCGAAGGTCGGCGTCTGTGCCTGGGTGTCGCAGCTGTCGTCCACCCCGCGTGCCACCGGGTGGAGCCACGGGAGGATCTGCTGGAGGTGCGCGGCCTCGTCGTTGAGGCTGTTGGTGGCGGTGAGGTCCGCGTCGTTGACGGCGTCGGAATTGGCAGCGGCGGCGACGTCCGGCATCGGCGGATTTCTGTAGTTCTTGACGGCGTGCCAGACGTCCACCGCGCCCATCACGGCGACAAGGCAGACGACGAGGGCGGCGGCAGCACAACCGCCCCCGATCCAGAGCGCGCGTCCTGGCCGAACGGGTGGGCGGGGGCGTGCCAGGTACTGCTGTTCCACGCGTCCGCTCCTTCTTGACCTTGGGGTAAGTAGTTTGTCCAAGGCCGTGGTGCGTCCGCCTGAGTACGGATACTCAGATCGGCCGGACGCTCCGGGGGCTGACGGCGGAAGCGCGGAACGCCCGACCGGGGGGAGCCGGTCGGGCCTTCCGCGCCATGGGGCGAGGATCAGGGCTGGTCGGTGAAGTCCTTGATCAGCTTGGCCACCTCGGCCGGCTTCTCGTAGACGACCACGTGGCCGCTGTCGACCTCGGCGTAGGTGCTGCCGGGGAGGGCGGCGTGCAGCTCACGGGTGAGCTCGACGGGGATGGTGTGGTCCTTGGCGCAGCCGATGACCAGGGTCTCGGCGGTGATCTTCGGCAGCAGCTCGCGGAGGTCGACCCGCAGGTTGAGGTCGATGTGGCGCAGTGCGCCCTCGTTCGGCTGGTTGCCCTGGAGGATCTGCTCGATCTGCTCGGCGCCGAGGATGTTGAGGAAGTCCCGGCTGAACGCGGTCAGCGTACCGAAGCGGCCGAAGGCCTCGGCGTTGTCGGCCAGTTGGGACCAGGTGAGCATATGGTTGCGCAGGTACTGGTCGTCCGGGCGGGTCCAGCCGGCGATCAGGACCAGTCGGCGGACCAGGTCGGGGCGGAGCGCGGCGACGCCGGCCGTGACCACCGAGCCGAGCGAGAAGCCGACCAGGTCGACCGGGCCGTCGCCGACCTCCTCGATGACCGCGATGATCTGGCGGGCCAGGATCTCCACGGTCAGCGGAGCGCCGTCGTCGGTGGTCTCGCCGCAACCGGAGAAGTCGGGCAGGACCACCGTGTGGGTGTCGGTGAAGTTCTCGACCAGGTGGCCCCAGGTGCCCTCGGCGCCGAAGCCGGTGCCGTGCACCAGGACCAGGGGGCGACCGGAGCCGTCGACTCGGTAGCTGACCTGGGCGTTTCCTGCGGGGACGGTAGGCATGGTGGTGGTTCTCCTCATGATCTGGAAAAGGCAGTGCGTGGAAAGGCAGTGCGTGGAAAGGCAGTGTGTGGAGAGGGAGTTGCGTGGAAAGGCACGGAGCGGAGAGCGCCTTGGCGCTGACTCATCAAACCCGTGCGGGGCGGTGCACCGCATTCCGATGGTGCACAGAACGTCAAGTCGGTGCCGTTGGTGGTGGATGACCGGTTGTCAGGAGACGCTGGTGGCCTCGGCGACCTGGACCGCCGGTGCGGCGGCGGCCGACTCCCGGGGCGCCCGCTTGAAGGCCAGTCCGACCAGGACCAGCAGGCCCATGCCCGCCGTGGCGACCAGGACCGCGGTGCGCAGGCCGTGGTCGGTGGCGGTGCGCAGCGCCGCGCCGCTCAGGCCCTTGGTGCCGGAGTTGGCGATGGCGACCAGGACCGCGAGGCCCACCGCGCTGCCCACCTGCTGACCGGTGGAGACGATGCCGGAGGCGATGCCCTGGTCGTAGGGGTCCACCCCGGTGGACGCGGCAGCGAACATGGTGGTGAAGATGACGCCCTGGCAGAGGCTGAGCACGATCAGGCCGGGGAGCAGGGCCAGGTAGGAGGCGTGCGGACCCATGGCCAGGCCCATGACGGCGGTGCCGGCCGCGCCGAGCACGAAGCTGGTGACCAGGGTGGCCCGGACGCCGAACCGGGTGGCCAGCCGGCCGCCGGCCATCGAGCCGGCGAAGCCGCAGGCCATCGGGATCAGGAAGGCCACTCCGGTGTCGAGGGCGTCGTAGCCGTGCACGGTCTGGAAGTAGACGGTGAGGAAGTAGAGCAGGGTGCCGAAGGTGGCCATGAACAGGAAGGTGACGGCCACGCCGGTGCTCAGGTTGCGGTTGCGGAAGAGCCGCAGCGGCATCAGCGGGTCGGCGCTGCGGGACTCGATCACCAGGAACGCCGCCACCAGGCCCAGGCCGACCACGGCGCAGGTCAGTACGGGGGCCGAGGCCCAGCCCGAGACCGGCCCCTGGACCAGGGTGAAGACCACCAGGGTCGCCCCCAGGGTGGCGGTCAGCGCACCGGGCAGGTCGAACCGGCGGCCGGGCTGCCGGGGGCCGTCGGCGGGGATCAGGGTGAGGGCCACCAGCGCGGCGCCGCCGGCCAGCGGGACGTTGACGAAGAAGACCGCGGACCAGCCGAAGGCCTGGGTCAGCACGCCGCCGAGCAGGGAGCCGACCACCATGCCGCTGGCCCCGGCCGCGGCCCAGACCGAGAGCGCCCGGTTGCGCTCGCGGCCCTCGCCGAAGCCGGTGACGACCAGGGCCAGCGTGGCCGGGAAGAGGAAGGCGCCACCCAGGCCCTGCAGCGCGCGGGCGGCGATCAGCAGCGCCGGGTCGGTCGCCAGCCCGCCGGCCAGCGAGGAGACGGCGTACAGCGAGAGGCCGAGGACGAACATCCGGCGCCGCCCGAAGAGGTCGGAGGCCCGGCCGCCGAAGAGCAGGAAGCCGCCGAAGGCCACCGCGTAGGCGCTGACCACCCATTGCAGGGTCTGCGAGGAGAAGCCCAGCCCGTGGCCGATGTCCGGCAGTGCGACGTAGACGATGTTGTAGTCGATGGAGACGATCAGCTGGGCGAAGGCGAGCAGTGCCAGGGTGAGCGCCGAGCGGCGCTGCCCGGCTGCGGAGTCGGTGGTGGGCGACATGGCCTACCTTTCGGTGGAGGCGAGGGCGGGGGCGGAGGCAGAGGGGGAGGGGGTGGGCGCGAGGCCGGGGCGGAGGACCACCCGGCGGCCGTGCAACTGCCCTTGTTCCAGGCGTCGGTGCACGTCGGAGGCGGCGCTCAGCGGCAGTTCCTCGACCGAGCGCGGTCGCAGCAGGCCGGCCGACAGCAGCCGGTTGACGGTGGTCGCGGCCTCGGCCAGTTCGCCGGTGGTGGCGTGGGAGATGACGAAGCCGTGGATCGAGCAGTCCTTCATGTAGAGCGGGCCGACCGGCAGGACCGGGCTGGAGGTGGCACCGGCCAGCAGCACGATCCGGCCGCGCGGCGCCAGCAGTTCGACGGCGGTGGCGAGGTCGTTGGCGCCGGAGGTGTCGAGGTGGACGTCGATGCCCGACCGGATACCGGCCCGTTGCAGGGCGGTTGCGGGCGGCTCGCGGTAGTCGAGGACCTCGGCCGCGCCGAGCGAGCGGCAGTAGTCGGCGTCCTCGGGCGAGGCGGTGGCGATCACCCGGGCGCCCGCCTCCGCGGCCAGCACCACCATGGCGCTGCCGACGTTCCCGGCGGCGCCGGCCACCAGCACGGTCTCACCGGGCCGCACCCGGCCGTGCCGGAAGAGGCCGAGGTAGGCCGTGCCGGCCGGGTGCACCACGGCGACGGCCTGTACCGGGTCCACCCCGGTCGGCAGGTGGTAGAGGCGGTCGGCGGGGACCACCGCGCGCTCGGCGGCGGCGCCCTGACGGCCGGCGTGGCCCAGGCTGTTGCACCAGACCAGGTCGCCCGGGGCGAAGCCGGGGGCTCCCGGGCCGGCCGAGGCGACCCGGCCGACCAGGTCCCGGCCGATCACGAAGGGGAAGTCGAGCTCGGTCCGGAACAGCCCTGAGCGGACGAAGGTGTCCACCGGGTTGGCCGAGACGGCCGTGATGTCGACCAGGACGTCGTGGGGGCCGGGGAGCGGGTCGGGGACCTCGCCGTAGGAGATGTTCTGCGGCGGCCCCAACCGCTCGATGAATGCTGCACGCATGGCTCGGATCCTTTCAGCGGGTCCGCGGATCGGCCCCGTAGCGGCTGGTTCTTCGTCAACTCCCGGGGGACATGCCGCAAGACGCCGCGCCCCCCGGCGCGGCGCCGGCGGCCGGCGACACTTGACACACTACACCGTGCAGGGCAGTCATTGCCCTGCACCGTGCAGTGCAATTTGGTCATCGGGCCGCTGCCCGGCCCGCTTCCACCGAAAACCCGTGAACCCTCGCGGCTCCGACCGCGACCATCGGCCCGCTGCCCAGGACGGAACCTCATGGCCATCGACCAACTCGACTCCACAAGCCTCCCGCCAGGAAAGGCGACCGGGAAGAGCACTCCCACCCGCTCGCTCACCAGCCGACTGCCCTCGCTGACCGGGCTGCGCTTCCCGGCCGCGCTGCTGGTGTTCGCCTACCACGACTCGCTGCCCATCCCCTCGCTGCGGACGCTCTCCAGCGACCACATCGAGTTCGCATACGCCCGGATCGCCGGTCAGGCCGGCGGACTCGGGGTCTCCTTCTTCTTCGTGCTGAGCGGCTTCGTACTCACCTGGTCGGCGCGTAAGCAGGACACCGCCAGAGCTTTCTGGCGCAGGCGACTGGTCAAGATCTACCCCAACTACGTGATCACCTGGGCGCTGGCGATGGTGCTCTTCGCCGCCGCCTACACGCCACTGCGCACGGCGCTGGGAAACCTGTTCATGCTCCAGGTGTGGGTGCCCGACTTCAACGCCAACTTCAGCGTGGACCCGCCGAGTTGGTCGCTGGGCGCGGAGGCCGTGTTCTACGCCGCCTTCCCGCTGCTGCACCTGCTGTTCCAGCGGGTCCGTCCGCAGCACCTGAAGTACTGGATAGCCGGCGCGGTGGCCGGTGTGGTCGCGGCGCCGGCTGTCGCCTACGCGCTGCTGCCGTCCGGCCCGGGCATCCCCGGCGGCGAGCTCAGCTCGGTGTCGCAGTACTGGTTCTCCTACGTCCTGCCGCCGGTCCGGATCTTCGACTTCGCCCTCGGCATGCTGGTTGCCCACGCGGTGCTGAACGGCCGCTGGAAGAACATCGGGATGATCTGGTCGAGCGTGCTGCTGGTCGGCGGCTATGTGCTGGCGAACCACGTGCCGTACCTCTACGGGCAGCGGGCGACCTGCATCATCCCGGTCGCGCTGCTGATCGCCGCCGCCGCGATCGCCGACGCCGAGGGCCGCTTCACCATCTTCCGCAACCGCGCCATGACCTGGCTCGGCGAAGTCTCTTTCGCTTTCTACCTGCTGCACTTCGTGGTCCTCGCCACCGTCCGGAAGCTGCTCGGCACCCGGATGCTCGGCACCCCCGAGTGGATCGCGCTGACCGCCGCCGAGATCGGCATCGCCATCCTGCTGGCCTGGGCCCTGTACGCCCTGGTCGAGCGGCCGATCACCCGGCGCTTCTCCAAGTCCCGCAAGCGCGTTCGACTCGCCGCCTGACACCGCCCTCCTCCCACGGAAACAAGGAGCATTCCCATGGACACTCAGCCGATCCTCGTCATCGGCGCCGGCGGCCAGGTGGGCGCCAGCGTGGTCGAGCAGCTGCTGGCGGCCGGAGCCACGGTCCGGGCGGCGCCCGCGACCCCCGGAAGCTGCGGCTGCCGGCCGGAGTGGAGACGGTCGAGGCCGACCTGGCCCGGCCGGAGACCCTGCCGGCCGCGCTGGCCGGGGTGCGCAAGGTATTCCTCTACGCGTTGCCGCAGGGCATCGGCGACTTCCTCGGGGCCGCCGCGGCGGCGGGCGTGGAACACCTGGTGCTGCTCTCCTCGCAGACCGTGGTGGACGCCTTCCCGGAGCAGAAGCCGATCGCCGAGATGCACCGGGAGGTGGAGGAGGCGATCACCGCCTCCGGCATCGCCCACACCTTCCTCCGGCCGCACAACTTCGCCAGCAACATCCTGATGTGGGGCTGGCCGGAGAGCATCCGGACCGAGAGCCGGGTGCGCTTCCCCTACCCCGGGTCGCACAGCGACGCGATCCATGAGAAGGACATCGCGGCGGTGGCCGTCGCGGCGCTGACCGAGGAGGGGCACGAGAACCAGGCCTACTTCATCAGCGGCCCCGAGTCGGTGACGCAGCGTCGGCAGCTGGAGGTGATCGCCGGGGCGCTGGGCCGGCCGCTGGAGTTCGAGGAGCTGACCGAGAGCGAGGCCCGGCGCGCGCTGGAGCCGATCGTCCCGGTCTGGGTGATGGACGCGGTGGTCGGCTACTGGGCCCACTCCGACGGAGTGCCCACCCATCTGAGCAACACGGTGGAGCGGATCACCGGCCGACCGGCCCGGAGCTTCGCCGAGTGGGTGTCCGACCACCTGGCCGACTTCGGCGGCTGAGCGGATCCGCGGCCGAGGCCAGGAAACACGGACGTCGGGGAGGGCCGCACCGGCCCTCCCCGATCGCGTGGTGTGGTGGCACCACCACCGGCGGACGAAAGCGGGTGACCGGCGCACCTTAGTCGGCGAGCGGCCCCGACCTAGCGTGGAGGAGCGGCGCGATGCAGCCGATCAACCAGCTGAGGGGGATTCCGATGCGCAGCCTTGCCCTGCCACCCGTCCGTTCACCCGAGTCACCGCCGGCCCTGCTGCCCGACCCCTCGCACGAGGTCGTGCTGCTGGGCCTCTGCACGATGGTGCTCGAGTTCACTGCCCCGCAGCGACCAGCGCGACAAGGGTGTCCAGTACTTGCGCGGCCTGCTGGGGGCCGAGGGGCGCAAGTCGATCCGGAATATCGCCACGGTGGTGGGCGGGCAGGCGGCCGAGCAGAGCCTGCACCACTTCATCGCCAGCTCCACCTGGGACTGGGGCCCGGTACGGCGGACCCTGGCCGAGCATCTGGCGCGGATCGCTCCGCCGCAGGCCTGGGTGCTGCGGCCGATGGTGATCCCCAAGGCGGGCGAGCACTCGGTCGGGGTGGACCGCAGGTTCGTCCCCGCGCTCGGGCAGATGCTCAACGCCCAGCACGCGGTCGGAGTCTGGGCCGCCTCGGGGGACTCCAGCTTCCCGGTCGACTGGCGGCTGCGGCTGCCCGAGGCCTGGCTCGACGACCAGCCGCGGCGCAGCCAGGCGGCGATCCCGGAGGGCCTGGAGGCGGAGTCGCTGGGCGACTGCGCGGTGGCGGCCTTCCAGAGCATGATCTCGCAGTGGGAGCTGCCGGTGCGGCCGGTGGTGCTGGACGCCCGGGAGACCGACGCGCTGCTGCTGGTGCGTCGGCTGCGGGCGCTCCACGTCCCGCTGCTGGTCCGGGTCAGGAGCGGACTGCCGCTGGTCGCCGCCGACCCGGGCGGCAGTGGCCGCAGCGCCGAGCCCCGCCCGGCGGAGCAGCTGATGGGCGCGGCCCGCAACCTGCGCCGCCCGGTGGTGTGGTCCGACCACACCACCTCGGGTGCCCAGCAGACCAGTCTGGTGGCCGGGGTCCCGGTCAGGCTGCCGGGCAGCCCGGGGCGGGGCGGCCGGAGCGAGGAGCTGCTGCTGCTCGGCGTCGGCGCGCTCAACGCCCGTCGGCCCGCCGAGCTGTGGCTGACCGACCTGACGGAGGCTCAACCGGCGGCGCTGCTGCGGCTGGGACGGCTGCTGGACCGGGTCGACCGGGACTTCGCACAGGTCGCCGACCAGGTCGGGATGCGGGACTTCGCCGGACGCTCGTTCAGCGGCTGGCACCGGCATGTGACGCTCGCCTCCACCGCGCACGCGGTGGCTATGCTCAGCCGGAGCGCGGCCGAGGCCCGGCTGCGCCAGGCGTCCTGGCCGGCGGCCGGGCGGCCCGGAGGGATCGGGCGGCCCGGGAGGATCAGGAGGAGGCGGACTCGACCTCCGGCTTGGCGTCGAGCGGGCGGCGGTCCAGCACCTGGCGGATCCGGGAGAGCCGCAGCGCCAGCTGGATCTCGAGGCGCGCTCCGGCTTCTGCCAGTCCGCGCCGAGCAGTTCGCTGATCCGCTCGAGTCGGCGGGACACCGTGTTGGTGTGGACGTGCAGCCGCTGGGCCGCGTAGGTCGGGCTGTTGCCGGTCTCGAAGTAGGCGGTGAGGGTCCTGGCCAGCTCGGTCAGCCGCTGCTGGTCGTAGTCGAGCACCGGGCCGATGGCGGAGGCGACGAAGCCGTCCACGTCGTGGTTGTCGGCCAGGAGCACGCCGAAGAAGCCCAGTTCGCCGACCGAGGCGGAGCGGCCGGTGGCGCCCAACGAGGTCATCGCGTCCAGGCAGCGCAGGGCCTCCTGGTGGCCGTGGAAGACCGAGGTCGGGTCGGAGGTGGGGCCTGCCGCGGTGACCGTCACCGGGTGCCGGAGCAGCGGGGTCAGCTCGTCCAGCACCGCCTTGGCGGCGGCGCTCGGGTCGGTGCCCGGCAGCAGCAGCACCGCCATGCCGTTCTGCACCCGCTTGAGCCCGCTGTTCCGGTGCGCGTAGAGGGCGGCCCAGGTGGCCACCTTCGCGTGGGCCGCCTTCTCCGGCCGGGCGACCACCAGCACGTGCGGCGTCACCAGGTCGATGCCCAGCCGCCGGGCCCGCAGCACCAGTTGCTGCGCCGGACGCTGGGGCGTGGCCAGCAGTTCGTCCAGCAGTTCGTCGTGGACGTGGCCGGCGGCGACGGCCGAGCGCTCGTGCTCCAGCAGCAGCGGGATCGCCAGCACCTGGGCGACCGCGCGCGCGGCGTCGGTGCCGAGGTCGGCCAGCGGCGGTCCGGTCTGCAGGAACAGCGTGCCCAGGACGACCGTGCCGGCCGAGATGGAGGCCACCCAGGTGCCGTCGTCCAGCAGCACCGGCCGGCTCGCGGCGTGCGCGTCCATGGAGGCCGCGACCACCGCGCCCTCCAGTAGCCCGGCATCTCGCCGGCGGCGGCGAGCAGCGTCCCGTTGGCGGTGCAGACCCGGACCGCGCCGGCCAGCCGGGTGCTCGACCTCTGCGGCCAGCGCGACCGGGTCGCCGCCGCTGAGCGCGGAGTCGATCAGCAGGCTGTGCAGTTCGTTCAGCCGGTGGGTCAGCCGCAGGTCCTGCACGGCCTCCGAGGTGTGCTGCTCCAGCGTGCTGACGGTGGCGCTCGCCTGGTCCAGCAGCTGGGCCTTCTCGATGGCGACGCCGGCCAGGTCGCCCAGCGAGCTCATCAGCGCGATCTCGTCGGTGGAGAACTGCCTGAGGTTGCGGTCGGCCACGTAGAGGACGCCGAAGGGCCGGTTCCGGTGGCTGAGCGGGACGCCCATGATGGCGTGCAGGCCCTCGGCCCTGACCACCTCGTCGATGTCCTCGCTGTGCGAGATCCGGCTGTCCGAGAGGTAGTCGGCGGTCCAGAAGGGCGAGGGGTTCCCCAGCACACTGCTGCCCAACCCCTCCCCGGTCCGCAGCCGCAGTCCGACGCTCAGCCGGGAGGTGTGCCCGTCGGAGGTCCGGACATAGACGTAGCCCTCCTCCTCGTCGGTGTAGCTGATGTACGACATGTCGACGCCGATCAGCAGCCGGGCCCGGCGGGTGATCACCTTGAGCAGGGTGTCGAGGTCGTAGGGCATGGCGCAGGTCGCGGGCGGTGTCGACCAGGGCGGAGAGCCCGGCCTCGCGCTGCTGGCGGCGTCTGGACTGGGAACTGATGCTCGAGCCCGAGCCGCTTCAGCCGCTCCAGCCGCTCCAGCTCCTCACCGCGGACGCCCTGCCGTGCGGCCTCTTGGACCAGGTCCTCGAACTGCTGGGCAGGCGCCTCGGTCGCGAGGAACTCCAGCACACTGAACGCAGCCGATTCGGTGCGCGACGGCAAACCCACTTCGAGATCCCCCTCAGAAGTCGCCCGATGGCATCGAGCGGCACACGCTAAGTTACGGCTCGTCCAAATAGTACGTCAATCGTAATGAGGTGGCCGGATCTTGCTGTCGGGGCCGGTGGTGGTCCGCCCACTGGTGCCCCGGCCACCGCGATGGCCCGTCCTGTGTGTTGCCGGGTCATCTTCCCCACCGCGCCCCCTTGAGTGAGGCTTGAGCCGCCTGATGGGGCCAGTGGGCGGCGCAGAGCCGCGCAGCTAGGAGGGGAAGCTGATGCTGGAAGTAACGGACTATCGTCTCTCGTTGGAACGGAGCCGGGCCTCGCGCACCCGGCGTGCCGAGGCGTCGACATTCTCGGCGCACGGACGCGACTGGGACCTGTTCCCGAACGTCTTCGCGCCGACCGACTCGCCCTCGACGGGCGTGGCGTTGGAACTGCTCGGCCTGACCGGCGAGGGCCCGGCGCCGACCGGCAGCCTGCTGGAGATCGGCTGCGGGGCCGGGGTGGTCGCGGTGATGGCGGCGCTGGCCGGCTGCGACCGGGTGGTGGCCTCGGACATCAATCCGGCGGCAGTCGGCAACGCCATGGCGAACGCCACCAGGCACGGCGTCGCCGACCGGTTCCGGGCGGCGCACAGCGACCTGTTCGCCGCACTGCTGCCGGGCGAGCGCTTCGACACGATCTTCTGGAGCTCCAACTACGTGCTGGCACCCGAGGGCTATGTGCACCAGCACGTCCATGAGCGGGCCTATGTCGACCCGGGCTACGACGCCCACCGCCGATTCCTGGAGCAGGCCCCGGCCTGGACCAACCCGGGCGGGCGGGTGCTGCTGCACTTCTCCACCCGGGGCGACCGGGGGATGCTCTGGCACCTCGCCGAGCAGACCGGCCGCGACCTGCGGATCGTGGCGAGCACCCGGGTCGACGACCTCGGGCACGAGGTCGACCACATGCTGATCGAGATCAGCGCGATCGAGCCGCCGCTCAGCGGCTGGGAACCGCTGGTGGAACCGCTGGTGCGAACCGGCGAGCTGGAAGGCAGCCGACTGTGATCTCTGGGGACTCCGTGCGCATTCTTCTGATCGACAACTACGACTCGTTCACCTACAACCTCTTCCAGCTACTGGCCGAGGTGAACGGCAGCGAGCCGAGGTCGTCGTCGCAACGACGACCCGCAGTGGCGCTACGAGCGAGTTGGCGGACTTCGACGCCGTCGTCATCTCGCCCGGTCCCGGCCGCCCCGAACGCGCGGGCGACTTCGGGATCTGCGCGGAGGTCGCTGGCCAGGGGCGAGCTGCCGATGCTCGGCGTGTGCCTCGGCCACCAGGGCATCGCGGCGCCTGCACGGCGGCGAGGGTCGGAACGGGCGCCGGAGCCGCTACCACGGCCGGG
Source organism: uncultured Actinomycetota bacterium (assembly GCA_963743515.1). Taxonomy (GTDB): domain Bacteria; phylum Actinomycetota; class Actinomycetes; order Streptomycetales; family Streptomycetaceae; genus Streptacidiphilus. The sequence continues at coordinate 64,339 of CAVUQN010000005.1, read as the reverse complement.
TCTCGCCGGTGCACCACGACGGCACCGGCCTCTTCGACGGCCTGCCCTCGCCGTTCCCGGCGGTCCGCTACCACTCGCTGGCGTGGGTCGGATGTCGCCGCTGCTGGAGCCCACCGCCTGGACCCCGGACGGCCTGCTGATGGGGCTGCGCCACCGCGACCTGCCGCTCTGGGGCGTGCAGTTCCACCCCGAGTCCATCGGCGGCCCGAGCACGGCACCGGCTGCTCGCCAACTTCCTGGACCTGGCCCGGGAGCACCACCGGCTGCAGCGGCCGCGACCTGCGCCCGGCCCGGCCGAGCCGGTCCCGCCCCCGCAACCGGCTACCGCCGTGCCGGCAACTGCGGCTGCTCACCCGCACCGCTGGCGACCCGCTGGGACGACGAGATGCGCCTTCGACCGGCTGTTCCGGGGCGGACCGCACGCCTTCTGGCTGGACAGCAGCCGCCCGCGACGCGGAGCGGGCCGGTTCTCGTTCATGGGCGACGCCTCGCGGCCCGCTGGCGCTCGCCGTCGCCGACGACCGCCCGGTCCACGCGTCACCGTCAGCTCGCCCACCGGCAGCGAGATCGACACACCGGTCCGTTCCTGGACTGGCTCGACCGCGACCTGGCGACCTGCGGACCGAACTGCCGGCAGCTGCCCGTGCGACTTCGCCGTCGGCTGGGTCGGCTACCTCGGCTACGAGCTGAAGGGCGAGTGCGGCGCGGCGGCCACCCAGCGCTCGCCGCAGCCCGACGCGATGCTGGTCTTCGCCGACCGGCTCGTCGCCTACGACCACGAGCGCGACCAGGCACCCTGCTAGCCCTGGCCGACGCGCCGGCGCGGACGGCGCAGGCCGACGGCCTGGCTCGAGCCTGGCCGCGGCGGCTGCGCGCTGCTGCCACGGCCGCCGGCTGCACCGGCCAGCCCGCCGCAGGCGCTCGGCACGCTCGCGCCTCGCCACGGCCACGAGGCCTACCTGGAACTGATCGACGCCTGCCAGGCAGGAGATCGCCGCCGGCGAGACCTACGAGATCTGCCTGACCAACATGCTGCGAGTCGCCGAATGCGCCGGACCCCTGGCGAGGCGTACCGCGTACCTGCGCCGGATCAGCCCGGCCCCGTACGCGGCGCTGCTCTGCGACTTCGGCGGATGTCGAGGTGCTGAGCACCTCGCCGGAGCGCTTCCTCCGGGTCGACCGCAACGGCCTGGCGGAGAGCCAAGCCGATCAAGGGCACCCGGCCGCGCGGCGCGACCGCCGAGGAGGACGCAGGCCGCTCGTCGCGACCTGCAGGCCAGCGAGAAGGACCGCGCCGAGAACCTGATGATCGTCGACCTGCTGCGCAACGACCTGGGCCGCTGCGCCGTCATCGGCTCGGTGTCGGTCGCCGACGCTGATCGGGGTCGAGACCTACGCGACGGTCCACCAGCTGGTGAGCACGGTCCGGGCCCGGCTGCGGGCCGGACCGGTCGACGGTGGACTGCGTCCGGGCGGCCTTCCCGGGCGGCTCGATGACCGGCGCGCCGAAGCTGCGCACCATGCGAGATCATCGACCGGCTCGAGACAGGGCCCGCGCGGGGTCTACTCCGGCGCGATCGGCTACTTCTCGCTGAACGGCGCGGCGGACCTGAGTGTGGTCATCCGGACCGCGGTGGTCACGGCGGACCGCATCCGCTACGGCGTCGGCGGCGCGGTGATCGCCCTCTCCGACCCGGAGGAGGAGTACCAGGAGACCGTGGTGAAGGCCGCGCCGATGCTGGCGCTGACCGGAGCGGAGTTCCCCGAGGCCGAGCGGCTCGCGCTGCAGCCGGTGCACTGAGCGTCAGCGGGGGCGCTCGGCCCCCGCGCCGCAGCCGACCGCCGCCAGCCGCAACTGCTCGGCGACCGCCTCGCGCAGCAGGCTCCAGGAGTCGATCAGCCGCGGGATGCTCTCGGCCTCCAGCTTCCGCACCACCGCGTCGTAGGAGATGCCGAGGCGACCGAGGCCGTCCAGCACCTGCTGGGCCGCCTCGTGCCGCCCCATCAGGGTGTCGCCCTGCAGCCGGCTGTGCGCGGCGGCCTCCTCCAGGGCCAGCAGCGAGAGCGCGTTGACGGTGCCCCAGGAGATCAGCGTCTCCACGTAGCGGCTGGGCCCGCCCGGGCGGCGGGGCGCGGTGTCGGTCCACATCAGCCGCTGCGGCCGGGCGCCGGCCGCGCGCAGCCGGCGCCACCGCTCGCCGCCCAGGTTCTCCTCGTACGCCTGGTACAGCAGCCGGGCCGTGGCCAGGGCGGCCCGGCCGCGCAGGGCGTGCCGCGCCACCGCGTCCGACCGGAGGAGCAGGGAGTCGATCTCCTCGTCCAGCCGGCGCACCGGCAGCGAGGCGACCGAGGCGATGCCGCCCAGGTCGCGGCCGGCGGCCAGCGCCAGCTCCAGGCCGTCGCAGTAGGCGGCGGCCACCTCGGAGTAGCGGGACACCGAGTAGATCTCGGTGGCGTGCACCCCCAGGCCCCGGCCGATGCACTCCCGCATCGCGACCAGGCCGGCCGGCGTGGCCGGGATCTTCACCAGGGCGTTGGCCCGGCTCACCGCACGCGCGAGCTCGACCGCCTCGGCGACGGTGCGCTCGGCGTCGTGGGCGAGCCGCGGGTCGAGATCCATCGAGACCAGGCCGTCGTAGCCGTGGGTGGAGGTGAAGACCCCGTGGAACTGGTCGCAGGCCAGCCGCAGGTCCAGCACCGAGGCGGCCCAGACGGCGCCGTCCACCGAGACCCGGTGCCGGGCGAGCCGGACCAACTGCTCACGGTAGGCCGGACCGTGGCCGAGCGCGTCGGCGAGGACCGACGGATTGGAGGTGGCCCCGCGGATCCCGAGGTCGGTGATCAGCCGGGCCAGTCTGCCGGAGGCCAGCAGCCCCCGGTGGAGGCCGTCGATCCAGGGCGATACCCCCTCGGCGACCAACTGCCGTAGGTGGGTGCGGTTCGCAGGTGCCTGCGGTGGTTCCTTCAAGGCTGGCTCACTCCCTGGTGCGTCCCGGCACGCCTTTGTCCGGCATCGAGTCTGTCCGGCATCGAGAAATCGAGAGTAAGGGTCGGTTCGGGTGCAGATCGCACGTTTGCCGGTTCCATGTCAGGTCGGTCCGGGGGCTGTTCCGATCACCTGACGAAGTGCCGGGACCGGCGTTGGCCGCGCCGCCCGGCCCGTAACAGGATCGGCCGAACGATGGGCCGGACGATCGGCCGAACCAGCAGGCACCCGCCTCAGGGAGTACCCCGTCATGACCAATGTCGCCGTCATCTACTACTCGTCCACCGGGAACGTCCACCGGCTCGCCGCCGAGGCCGCCGAGGCCGCGCGCGAGGCCGGGGCCGAGGTCCGCCTCCGGCGGATCCCCCCGCTCGAGGCGGAGTCCTACGTCCCGGGCACGGAACAGGCCGCCGCGACGCTCCGGGCCGACACCGCCGACATCCCCGAAGCCACGCTCGACGACCTGGACTGGGCCGACGGCATCCTCTTCGGCACGCCGGTCAGGTTCGGCCTGCCGGCCCCGGCGGTGCTTCGCTTCATCGACACCACCGCCCCGCTCTCGATCCCCGGCAGGCTCGCCGACAAGGCCGTCTCGGCCTTCGCCTCCGGCTCAGCCCCGCACGGCGGACACGAGACGACGATCCTGGCCCTCCACAACGCCTTCTGCCACTGGGGCTCGCTGATCGTCGGCAACGGGTCGACCGACCCGGTCCTCTTCCGCCCCGAGAACGGCAACCCCTACGGCAGCAGCGCGGTCTCCCGGAACCGTCCGGGCCAGGTGCACGAGGAGAACCTGGCCGCGGTCGCCTTCCAGGCGCGCCGGGTGACCGAGATCGCCGCGCTGGTGCAGCACCTCAAGAGCTCGTGACCGCAAGGCCCTTCCGTCAGTCACCATGGAGACGTCAGTGGACAACGCCCTGCTCGACTTCCGCTCGACCGCAGCGCTGCGGGAGCTGGACACCGCCCTGCCCGACATCGCCGCCGCAAGGACCGCCCTCCAGCAGCCGCAATGGCCCGACCAGGACCGACTCGCCCTGGTAAGAGCGGAGTTGGCCGCCGCTGCCCCGCTCGTCCGGGCGGACGACGTCCGGCGGCTGCGCACCCTGCTGGCCCAGGTGGCCGATGGCGAGGCACACCTGGTCCAGGCCGGTGACTGCGCGGAGAACCCGGCCGAGTGCGGCGAGGACCCAGTGGCGCGCAAAGCCGGTCTGCTGGACGCCCTGGCCGGAATGCTGAAGATGACGACCTATCAGCCGGTGGTCCGGATCGGCCGGATGGCCGGACAGTTCGCCAAACCCCGCTCCAACCCGACCGAAGTGGTGGGCGGCCGCGAACTCCCGGTCTACCGGGGCCACATGGTGAACGGCCCGGACCCGGACCCGGTGCACCGCCGGCCCGACCCCGGGCGGATGCTCACCGGCTACCGCGCCGCGCACCTGGCCATGGGCCACCTCGGCTGGCTGGACCCCGCGCAGCGCTCCGCCATCTGCCCGCCGGTGTGGACCAGCCACGAGGCGCTGCTGCTCGACTACGAGCTGCCGATGCTGCGCCGCGACGAGGACGGCGGGCTGCTGCTCGCCTCCACCCACCTCCCCTGGATCGGCGAGCGCACCCGGCAGCCGGACGGCGCCCATGTCGCCCTGCTGGCCCGGGTGGTGAACCCGATCGGCTGCAAGGTCGGCCCGACGATGACGCCGGAGGAGCTGCTCACGCTCTGCGCGATCCTCGACCCCGACCGGGAGCCGGGCCGGCTCGTGCTGATCGCCAGGATGGGCGCCGACCTGGTCACCGACCGGCTGCCCGCCCTGGTCCGGGCGGTCCGGGCGGCCGGGCACCCGGTCATCTGGCTGACCGACCCGATGCACGGCAACACCGTCAGCACCCCGACCGGGCTGAAGACCCGCTTCCTGCAGACCGTCGTCCGGGAGGTGCAGGGGTTCCAGCAGGCGGTCGCCGAGGCCGGCGCGAACGCCGGCGGGCTCCACCTGGAGACCACTCCCGACGACGTGACCGAGTGCGTCGCCGACGCCTCGGCGCTCGACCGCGTCGGCGAGCGCTACACCACCCTCTGCGATCCGCGGCTCAACCCCGTGCAGGCCATGTCCGTGGTCTCGGCGTGGCGCGGCTGAGCGCCGGTCGCGGACACACACCCGACCCAACACCGCCGGGCCCGGGCACCGGGCCCGGCTCCTAGGGAGGTCCGAACAATGGAGAACAAAGTAGCCCTGGTGACCGGGGCGGCCGGGGGCATCGGCGCCGCCGTCGCCCGCGCGCTGGCCGAGCGCGGGGTCCTGGTAGCCGCCGTCGACCGGGACGCCGAGCAGTTGGCCGAGGTCACCTGCAAGCTCCTCGCCGACGGGCTGCAGGTCGTCGCCTTCGCGGCGGACGTCACCGACTCCGCCTCGGTGGAGTCCGCGGTGGCCGCCGTCGAGCAGCGGCTGGGCCCGATCAAGTACCTGGTCAACGCGGCCGGCGTACTGCGGCTCGGCCCGGTCCGCGACTTCACCGACCAGGACTGGCAGGACACCTTCGCGGTCAACGCGACCGGGGTCTTCCACCTCGCCCGGGCCGTGGTCAACCGGATGATCCCGCGCGGCAGCGGCGCGATCGTCACGGTCGCCTCCAACGCGGCCTCGACGCCGCGCGCCGAGATGGCCGCCTACGCGGCTTCCAAGGCGGCCGCCACCCTCTTCACCAAGAGCCTCGGTCTTGAGGTCGCCCAGTACGGCATCCGCTGCAACCTGGTCGCCCCCGGCTCGACCGACACCCCGATGCTGCGCTCCATGTGGCAGGACGAGGACGGGCGGCGGGCCACCCTGGCCGGCCGGCCCGAGGCCTACAAGGTCGGTATCCCGCTGGGAAAGCTGGCCACCCCGTCGGACGTCGCCAACGCCGTGGTCTTCCTGCTCTCGGACGACGCCGGACACATCACCCTGCACGATCTGACCGTGGATGGAGGCGCGAGTCTCGGTGCCTAGCACGATGCGAACCCTGGAACGCGAACGACCCGCGGCGGGAATCCCGCCCATCGCCGCCTACCCGATGCCCGGCATCGGCGACCTGCCCCGGAACACCGCCGACTGGACCGTCGACGCCGACCGCGCCGTACTGCTGGTCCACGACATGCAGCGGTACTTCCTCAAGCCGATCCCGGCCGAGGGGCCGGGCGACGCGCTGCTGGACAACGCGGCGCTGCTGCGCGCCCGCTGCGTCGCGGCCGGGATCCCGGTCGCCTACACCGCGCAGCCCGGCGGCATGGACCCGGCCCAGCGCGGCCTGCTCGCCGACTTCTGGGGGCCCGGTATGCGGGTCGACCCGGTGGACCGCGAGATCGTCGAGCCGCTGGCGCCCCGCCCGCAGGACTGGCTGCTCACCAAGTGGCGCTACAGCGCCTTCTTCCGCACCGACCTGCTGCAGCGGATGCGCGAGGAGGGCCGCGACCAGCTGGTCATCTGCGGCGTCTACGCCCATGTCGGCGTGCTGATGTCGGCGGTGGACGCCTTCACCCACGACATCCAGCCGTTCCTGGTCGCCGACGCGGTGGCCGACTTCTCCCAGCGGTACCACCGGTCGGCGCTGGAGTACGCGGCCGAGCGCTGCGCCGTCGTCCTCACCGCGAAGGAGGTCCTGGCATGAGCGGGCCGCACACCGGGCAGCACACCGGGCCGGACGCGGACCTGCTGGGGCGGGTGCTGGCCGACCGACTGCCCGACTACGCCCTGCTGCACCGTCCGGAGGCGGTCGGCCCCGGCCTGCTGGAGGTGCTGGCCGGCCCGGTCGACACACCCGGCACGCTGGCCGGGATCGAGCTGCCCGCGACCGGGGCGGCCGGCCGGCACGAGGTGCTGGCGCTGATCCCGTACCGGCAGCTCGCCGAGCGGGGGTTCGACGCCCCCGACGACGGTGCGCCGCTGCTGGCCATGGCCGTCGCCGAGCAGGAGACGGTGCCGCTGGCCGAGTCGCTGGCCCGGATCCCGGACGCCCGCACCCGGCTCGCCAACGGCGGATTCGACCAGAGCGACGAGGAGTACGCGGAGACCGTGCGCCGGGTCCTCGCCGAGGAGATCGGCGAGGGCGCGGGTGCCAACTTCGTGATCAAGCGCTCCTTCGTCGCCGACATCACCGACTACGGCCCGCTCACCGCGCTCGCCCTCTTCCGCCGACTGGTGCAGCAGGAGTCCGGCGCCTACTGGACCTTCCTGGTCCGGCTCGGCGGGCGGACGCTGGTCGGAGCCAGCCCCGAACGGCACATCAGCCTGCAGGACGGCACGGCCGTGATGAACCCGATCAGCGGCACCTACCGCTACCCGCCGGGCGGGCCCAGCCTGCCGGAGGTGATGGACTTCCTCGCCGACCGCAAGGAGGCCGACGAGCTGTACATGGTCGTCGACGAGGAACTCAAGATGATGGCCCGGATCTGCGACACCGGCGGCCGGGTGGTCGGCCCCTACCTCAAGGAGATGGCCAGGCTCGCCCACACCGAGTACTTCATCGAGGGCCGCACCGGCCGGGACGTCCGGGAGATCCTGCGGGAGACCCTGTTCGCCCCCACCGTCACCGGCAGCCCGATCGAGAGCGCGGCCCAGGTGATCAGCCGTTACGAGCCGCAGGGCCGCGGCTACTACAGCGGCGTCGCGGCGCTGATCGGCCGGGACGCCGGGGGAGGGCGGAGCCTGGACTCCGCGATCCTGATCCGGACCGCCGACATCGATGCCGGCGGCCGGGTGCCGGATCGGCGTCGGGGCCACCCTGGTCCGGCACTCCGACCCGTGGTCCGAGGTGGCCGAGACGCGGGCCAAGGCCGCCGGGCTGCTCGCCGCCCTGGAGGGCGCGCCGGCCGCCCGCTTCGGCTCGCACCCGCAGGTCCGCGCGGCCCTGGAGGAGCGGAACGACGCCATCGCCGACTTCTGGCTGGCGGAGGACGCCGACCGGGGCCGTCCGCACCCGGAGCTGTTCGGCCGCCGGGTGCTGGTGGTCGACGCCGAGGACACCTTCACCTCCATGATCGACCATCAGCTGCGCTCGCTGGGGCTGGAGGTGGAGGTCCGCCGCTTCGACGAGGCCTACTCCTTCGACGGCAGCGATCTGGTGGTGATGGGGCCGGGGCCGGGCGACCCGCGCGACCCGGCCCACCCGAAGATCGCCCATCTGCGCGGCGCGCTGCGGGTGCTGCTGGACCAGCGCCGCCCGTTCCTCGCGGTCTGCCTCAGCCACCAGGTGCTGAGCAGCCTGCTCGGCCTGGAGCTGCGCCGCCGCGAGGTGCCCAACCAGGGCGTGCAGCGCGAGATCGAGCTCTTCGGGCACACGGAGCGGGTGGGCTTCTACAACACCTTCGCCGCCGCGAGCGCGACCGACCGGAGGGACTGCCCCGGCATCGGCCCGGTGCAGATCAGCCGCGACCCCGGGACCGGGGAGGTGCACGCGCTGCGCGGGCCGCACTTCGCCTCGATGCAGTTCCACGCCGAGTCGGTGCTGACCCAGGACGGCGTGCGGATCGTCGGCGACCTGCTGGCCGAGGTGCTCGGCATCGGTGCGGCGGTGGCCCGGTGAAGGTGGTGATCGCCTGGTGGGACCTGGACGGCTCGGAGCAGACCGTCGACTCGCTGGGCGAGTTCCTGCGGGCGGAGGCGGTGGAGCGGTGGGCGCAGGTCGACGGCCTGGTGCTGAAGACCTGGATCGCCGACCGGGAGCGCAACCGCTGGGGCGCCGTGCAGTTCTGGGAGTCCGAGGAGGCGCTGGCCCAGCCGCTGTCCACCCGGGCGGCCGAGTTGATCGGCCGTCCGCCGACCGAGCGGATGGTCTTCGACCTGGAGGCCGGTACGGCGGGCAGCACCGCGGCCGGACCCGGATCCGTCCTGGACCAGCTGGCCGGAGGGGTGCCGCGGTGACCCGGCTGCGCTGGTTGACGGCGGGGGAGTCGCACGGCCCCGCCCTGGTCGCGACCCTGGAAGGACTGCCGGCCGGGGTGCCGGTGACCACCGGGCTGGTGGCGCGCGCCCTGGCCCGGCGCCGGCTCGGCCACGGGCGCGGCGCCCGGATGGCCTTCGAGCAGGACGAGGTGACCCTCCTCGGCGGGGTCCGCCACGGGCTGACCATGGGCGGTCCGGTGGCGGTCATGGTGGGGAACACCGAGTGGCCCAAGTGGCGGGAGGTGATGGCGGCCGACCCGGTGCCCGCCGAGGTACTGGCCGGGCTGGCCCGGCAGCGGCCGCTCACCCGGCCCCGGCCCGGCCACGCCGACCTCGCCGGGATGCAGAAGTACGGCCTGGACGAGGCCCGTCCGATCCTGGAGCGGGCCAGTGCGCGGGAGACGGCGGCCAGGGTCGCCCTGGGCGCGGTCGCCCGCTCCTACCTGCGGGAGACCTGCGGGATCGAACTGGTCTCGCACGTGGTGGCGGTGGGCCGGGCCGAAAGCCCCGGCCGGGCCGCTGCCGCAGCCGGACGACGAGGCCCGGCTGGACGCCGACCCGGTGCGCTGCCTGGACCCCGAGGCGTCCGGGCGGATGGTCGCCGAGATCGACCGGGCGCACCGGGACGGCGACACCCTGGGCGGCGTGGTCGAGGTGCTCGCCCACGGGATGCCGGTGGGCCTGGGCTCCCACGTCCACTGGGACCGCCGGCTGGACGCCCGGCTCGCCGCCGCGCTGATGGGCATCCAGGCCATCAAGGGGGTCGAGCTCGGCGACGGCTTCGAACTGGCCCGCAGCCCCGGCTCGCTGGCCCACGACGAGATCGTCCCTACCCCGGACGGCCTCGGACGGGCCAGTGGACGCTCCGGCGGCACCGAGGGCGGGATCTCCACCGGCGAGGTGCTGCGGGTGCGGGCCGCCATGAAGCCCATCGCCACCGTGCCCCGGGCGCTGCGCACGGTGGACGTGCGCACCGGGGAGCCGGCCCCGGCGGACCACCAGCGCTCGGACGTCTGCGCGGTGCCGGCGGCCGGGATCGTCGCCGAGGCCATGGTGGCCCTGGTACTGGCCGAAGCGGTGGGCGAGAAGTTCGGCGGCGACCACGTCACCGAGACCCGGAGAAACGTCCGGGGCTTTCTCGACCACTGTGCCCCGCGCTGACCCGACCGCACCCGGCCGGGCACCTGACAAGGTCCGCACACCGCCTTTGATTCGCCAGTTCCGGTTGCACCACCATCAGTTGTGGATGAGACCGAGGAATACGAGGGGAAAAGCGAATGATCACGACAGGGATATCCCGGCCGGACCGGAACGCTCCCGCCGTCGCCGTCCTGGGGACCGGCTCGTACCTGCCGGCTCATGTGGTCACCAACGACGAGGTCGGCGAGCCGGCCGGCGTCGACGACGCCTGGATCCACGCAAAGACCGGAATCCGCACCCGGCGCCGGGCCAAGCCCGACGAGGCCACCTCCGACCTGGCGGTCATCGCCGGCCGGGCGGCCCTGGAGCAGGCCGGCATCAGCGCCGCCGACCTCGCGCTGATCGTGGTGGCGACCTCCACCCCCGACTCGCCGCAGCCCCCGACGGCCTGCGTGGTCGCCGACGAGCTCGGCACCCGCCCCGGCACCGCGGCCTTCGACGTCAACGCCGTGTGCAGCGGATTCGTCTTCGCACTGGCCGCCGCCGAGCGGATGCTGCGCGGGTCCGACGCCGAGTACGCGCTGGTGATCGGCGCCGACACCTACTCCCGCATCCTCGACCCGGCCGACCGGCGCACCACGATCCTGTTCGGCGACGGCGCCGGCGCCGTGGTGCTCGGCCCCTCGCGCGGCGGGGAGCTGGTGGCCGGCCGGCTGGCCAGCTTCGGGGCCGACCGCGAGCTGATCGAGGTCCCGGCCGGCGGTAGCCGGATGCCGGCCTCGGCCGAGACCGTCGAGCGCGGACTGCACTACTTCACCATGCAGGGACGCGGCGTGCGCGACTTCGTCGCCGAGCATGTGCCGGGGGCGGTGCGGGAATTCCTCGCCGACGTCGGAACCACGCCCGGCGAACTCGCCAGGTTCGTCCCGCACCAGGCCAACGGCCGAATGCTGGAAAGCCTTTCGGCCGAACTCGGAATTCCCGCGGAGCGCACCTGCACCACCTACGAGGAATACGGGAACACCGGCGCCGCCTCCGTTCCGATCACCCTCGACCAGGCCGCCCGCGGCGGCGAGCTCAACCCCGGCGACCTCGTCCTGCTGGCCGGCTTCGGCGGCGGCATGGCGATGGGCCTGGCGCTGCTGCGCTGGTAGCCCACCGGAACCGACAGACACTCAACCTCACGACAAGGAGACGGTGATGGATGACACCCTCGTCGACGCGTACCTGAACCGCATCGGCGCCCGGCGGCCCGCCCGGCCCGACCTGGAGGGGCTGCGCCACCTCCAGGAGCGGCACGTCCTCTCGGTGCCCTTCGAGAACCTCGGCTACCACCTGGACGAGCAGATCCTGATGGACGAGCGGGTGCTGGACAAGATCGTCCGGCAGCACCGGGGCGGTGGCTGCTACGAGGTCAACCCGGCCTTCGCGTTCCTGCTCCGGGCCCTCGGCTACCAGGTGGAGATCCTGCCGGGCCGGGTCTTCCGCCCCGGCGGCGTCTACGGCCCGGCCTTCTGCCACCTCGCCCTCCGGGTCGAACTGGATGGCGTGGACTGGCTGGTGGACGTCGGCTTCGGACGCAACAGCCGGCACCCGCTGCGCTTCGACTCGCGCACGGAGCAGCCCGACCCCGACGGCGTCTACCAGGTGCTGGACGCGGCCGGCGGCGGCGTCGAGGTCCGCCTCAACGGTAAGCCGCTCTACCAGCTGGACGACCGGCCGAGCCGGTTGGAGGACTTCGCGCCGACGCTGTGGTGGTGGCGCACCTCCCCGGACTCCCCGTTCCTGCAGGACGTGTTCTGCTCGCTGCGCACCGAGGACGGCCGGATCACCCTGAAGGGCGACCAGCTCTCGGTCGCCGCCGGGAGCGAGCGCCGCAACGAGCAGTTGCCGGACGACTCGGCGGTGCTGGCCGCCTACAAGGAGTACTTCGGCTTCAACCTGGACCGGTTGCCGAGCGCCCCGCTGGTGGCCGGCGCCACCGCCGGCGTGCAGACCGGCTGAGTCGTGACGCCGTCGACCGCACCGCTGCCGCAGCCGTCCGCACCGCTGCCGCAGCCCCCGCTTCCCCTGCTTCCCACCTCTCCCGAGGAACTGCCGCTCGCCTTCGCCGAGGCCTTCAACTCCGGTGACCTGGCCGCCGTGGACCGGCTGTTCGAGCCCGGCGCGCTCTTCGTCACCAGCCCCGGCCACGCCGTGTCCGGCGACCGGCGTCGGGCGGCGAACGCCGAGTTCCTCGCCCTCGGGCTGCCGATCCGGCTCACGCTCCGCCACGTCTACGTCCACGGCGACATCGCCCTGCTGATCGGCGACTACCTGATCGAGGGCACCGCCCCGGACGGGACGCCCGTGCACGACCGCGGGTCCGCCACGGACGTGGCCCGGCGCGGCCCGGACGGCCACTGGCGCTATGCCATCGACAACCCGTCCGGCGTCGACCGCGCGCCCCAGGGTTGACCACCCGTCATATCACTGTCTTTGCAATCCCTTTGGAAGGATCATCGTGCTGTCTGCCGCCGATCCCATTCTGGATCTTCCCTTCGACGCCGCGCCCGACCCCGAGGAGTATCTGCGTGCCGCGATGCGCTGGCACTTCTCGCCCGAGACCGGCTCGCCGTTCTGGCTGGAGCGGGCCGGCAGCCTCGGCTTCGACCCGCTCACCGACATCCGGACCTACGCCGACCTGACCCGCTTCCCCAATCTGGCCAACGAGTTGCGCTTCGCCCGGGCGGAGGACCTGATCCCGCTCGGCTACGGCGGTCGGCCCGCCGTGGTCGGCGTCTACGAGAGCGGCGGCACCACCGGTGCGCCGAAGCGGATCGTGCTGCTGCGCGACTGGCTGGACCGGCTGCTCGCCTGGAGCAGCGAGCAGTTGGACGGTCACGGGGTGCCGCAGGGGGTCAACTGGCTGACCGTCGCCCCCAGCGGACCGCACATGGTCGGTGATGTGATCAAGCATCAGGCGGCCCTGCGCGGCGGTCTCTCCTTCACCGTCGACCTCGACCCGCGCTGGGTGAAGAAGCTGATCGCGGCGGGCCGGGGAGCCGACGCCGGCGCCTACGCCGAGCACATCGTGGACCAGGTCGGCTACGTCCTGGAGACCCAGGACGTCGGCGTGCTGATGTGCACCCCGCCGGTGCTGGAGCGGATCGCCCGCCGCGACGACCTGGCGAAGCTGGTGAACGAGAAGGTGAGGGCCATCAACTGGGTCGGCACCCAGATGGACCCCGACACCCGCCACCTCTACCGCACCGAGGTCTTCCCCGACGCGGTGCTCTACAGCGGCTACGGCAGCACCATGATCCTCGGCAACGCCAGCGAGCGGCACGGCCTGACCGACGACGACCCCTGCGTCTACGACCCCTACTCGCCCTACATGAGCTTCGGTGTGATCGACCCGGAGACCGGTGCGACGGTGGAGTACGGCGAGCGCGGCCAGGTGGTGATGCACCACCTGAGCAAGAGCCTGCTGATGCCGAACAACCTGGAGCGGGACACCGGGCTGCGGATCGAGCCCCGGCCGGGGCAGATCGGCGACTCGGTGGCGGACATCGCCCCCGTCCAGGAGTTCGACAACGAGACCGTGATCGAAGGTGTCTACTGAAGATGGCTGCCCGCACCCCGGACGCCGCCCCGCGTGCCGGCGGCGACCTGATCCAGCTGGACGCCCTCGGCCCGAAGGGCGTCTTCTGCTCCCGGAACCGCATCACGGTGCCGGATGTCACCGGTCGGCCGGTGGCCGAACTCGGGCTGGTCCCCACGCTGTTCGTGACCCGCGCGATGGCGGCGCTGCACCGGGCCGAGAGCCTGCTGGCCGCCGAACGGTTCATCGCGCTGGCCCGGGCCGGTCGGATCTTCGCCGAGCAGGTCATCGACGGCCTCGGGTTCGAGGAGTACCAGCACACCGTCAGCCGGGTCTCCGGCGTGCCGATCTCGGTCGTGCGGGACGCCACCGCGGCCATCATCGACGCCGCCGCCAAGGCCGGGGCCACCGCCTACCAGGCCCAGCCGGCCGGCGCCGTGAGCGACTGGCGCGACCGTGCGACCCTGGCCGGCAGCGCGGTCTGGACCCGGCGCGGCCAGGTCTTCGCGGTGCACGCGGCCGGGAACCACCCCGGCCCGCACTCGCTCTGGCTGGAGGCGCTGGCGCTGGGCTACCGGGTCGCGGTGCGCCCGTCGCGCCGCGAGCCGTTCACCCCGCACCGGCTGGTCGCCGCGCTGCGCCTGGCCGGGTTCGGCGACGACCAGGTGGTGCTGCTGCCGACCGACCACGGCGCCGCCGACGAACTGCTGCGCGGGGCCGACCTGGGCCTCGTCTACGGCGGTGACGAGGTGGTCCGCAAGTACGCGGGCAGCAACGTGCTGCCGCAGGGCCCGGGACGTTCGAAGATCCTGATCACCGCCGACACCGACTGGCGCGAGCACCTGGACACCATCGTCGGCTCGATCGCCCACCAGGGCGGTGTGGCCTGCATCAACGCCACCACGGTGCTGGTCGAGGGCGACCCGGCCCCGCTGGCGCAGGCCCTGGCCGAGCGGCTCGCGGAGATCCCCAGCCTGCCCCCCGAGGACGAGAAGGCCGTCCTCTCGGTGCAGCCGCTCGAGGCGGCCCGGGGCATCGAGAACTTCCTGCTGACCCAGGCCAAGGGCACCAGGGCCTGGCTCGGCGGGGACGGCGTGGTCGCCGAACTCGGCGACGGCAGCGCCGTGCTGCGCCCGGCCGTGCACCAGATCGACCGCCCGGACGCGCCGCAGGCCGGTGTCGAGCTGCCCTTCCCCTGCGTCTGGGTGGGCCCGTGGACCCCGGAGGCCGGTACCGCGCCGCTGCGGAACAGCCTGGTGGTGTCGGTGCTGACCCGGGACGACGCGCTGCTGGACCGGCTGCTCGACGAGCCGAGCATCAGCAACGTCTACCGGGGCGACCACCCCACCTACTGGCTCCGCCCCGGCGTGCCGCACGACAGCTACCTGGGCGAGTTCCTGATGCGCACCAAGACCGTCATCCGCGACTGACGCCGCACGGCCACCCCCACGACGGCAACCCCCACCACGTCGGCCTCCAGGACCCTTCCGGTCCTGGAGGCCGACGCTTTTGCGTGCGGGCCGGCCGCTGGCGGCGCAGTCGCGGGAGGGGGGAGGGGGAGCGTCGGCGCCGTGCGGACCGTCACCGGCTCCAGGGGGACGGCGGCACCCGGTCGACTTCCGACGGATGGTGACCCAGCATCAGTGAGGTTGCTGGCCACCGAAGTTGGCATCCGGTGCGGCTCGGTGCCGGGCGGTCGCCCACCGTCCGGCGCAGTGAGTCCGCTGCCGGACAACGGACGCACGAAGCCCCCGGCGGGGGCCGGGGGCTTCGTGGTTGGGGGTGGCGGGGCTGGGGGTCAGCGGTCCAGGGCCTGGTCGACCAGGTCGGGGGCCGCGCCCAGGTAGTGGGTGGGGTCGCAGAGTTCGGCCAGGGCCTGCGCGTCGAGCAGGGCGGCCACGGCCGGGGCGTCGGAGAGGACGTCGGCGAGCTGGCGCGAGGTGCGCTGCGCCGTCGTCGACGCCGCACTGAGCAGGGCCTTCGCCTCGGCCCTGCCCAGGTGCGGGGCCAGGACGGCGGCGATCCGCTCCGAGACGATCTGACTGCCGGTGAGCGCCAGGTTGGCGCGCATCCGCTCCGGGTGGACCTGGAGGCCCTCGGCCAGTTCGACCGCCGTGTGCGCGGCGCCCCCGACGAGGCGCAGGCACTCCCGGAGCAGCAGCCACTCGGCGTGCCAGGCGCCGCCGGAGCGCTCGTCCTCGGAGAGCAGACACTGCGTCAGCGCCCCGGCCATGGCCGGTACTTGGAGGGCAGCCGTGCGGATCAGCACGGCCAGGACGGGGTTGCGCTTGTGCGGCATCGCGGAGGAGGCGCCGCGTCCGGCGGCGGTCGGCTCGGTGACCTCGCCGACCTCGGTGCGGCTGAGTGACTGCACATCGACCGCGATCTTGCCGAGGGCGCCGGCCACCAGGGCCAGCACCCCCGCCAGGTCCGCGATCGGGGTGCGCAGCGCATGCCAGGGCAGCACCGGGGCGGCCAGGCCGGTCTCCTCGGCGAAGGCCGCGACCAGCCGCACCGCGTAGGGCGCGGCGGACTCTGCCGCGGACTCCACGGCGGACTCCGCGGCGGACTCCTGGGCGGACTCGGCCGCGGCCGGCCGGGCGTACTCCAGGTAGCCGGCCAGGGTTCCCGCGGCGCCGCCCAGCGAGACCGGCAGACCGCCGTCCAGCAGCTCGGCGAGCCGCTCCTCGGCGTGCAGCAGCAGCTGCCGCCAGCCGGCCGCCTTGAGCCCGAAGGTGGTCGGCACCGCCTGCAGGGCGAGGGTCCGCCCGGCCATGACGGTGTCGCGGTGCCGTTCGGCCAGCCCGGCCAGGGCCTGCTCGGTGCGGGCCAGGTCGACCCGGATCAGCCGCAGGCTGCGGGACGCGACCAGCATCGCCCCGGTGTCGAAGATGTCCTGGCTGGTCGAGCCCCGGTGGACGTACTCGGCGGCCTCGGGGTCCTTGGCCGCCACCGCCCGGGTCAGCGCTGCCACCAGGCCCACCACCGGATTGGCGGTCTCCCGGGCCGCCAGCGCCAGCGCCCGGAGGTCGAAGTCCTCGGCGCGGGCGGCGGCGACGACGGCATCGGCGGCACGGCCGGGCAGTGTGCCGAGTCGGGACTGCGCCCGGGCCAGGGCCGCCTCGGCGTCCAGCATGGCCTGCAGCCAGGCCGTGTCGTCGACCGCCCGCTCGACCGGGGTCCCGGCCCGTACCGGT
Source organism: uncultured Actinomycetota bacterium (assembly GCA_963743515.1). Taxonomy (GTDB): domain Bacteria; phylum Actinomycetota; class Actinomycetes; order Streptomycetales; family Streptomycetaceae; genus Streptacidiphilus. The sequence goes on along the minus strand of CAVUQN010000005.1, from coordinate 47,524 downwards.
GAGAGCAGGCCCGTGTCGAGGGCCGTCATACCAGGACGCCCGACAGGTCGGTCTCGGCCGGGTTGGGCCGCACGCCGGGCGGCACCGAGGCGAGCGCGGGCAGCGCGAGCACGGCCTGGGCGATGGCGTCCGAGTCGCCGAGGGTCACCGAGTCGACGCCAGGCCGGATCCCGGCCGCGGTCACCCAGTGCACCGACTCGGTCGGGACGCCGTAGGCGAACCGGCGCGGGTGCGCCCGTCCGCGGGCGTCCAGCAGCCGGTACGGACGCTCGGTCACCGCCAGCCCGCCGGTCTCGTAACTGCCGCCCAGGGCACCGGCGATGCGGTAGGTGGTGCACTGCTCGGTGGCCAGCAGGTGCTGCAGCAGCGGGTCGTCGGTACGGCGCAGGTCGGGTTCGGGCAGCCGGGCCTCGATCAGCACCGAGGCCCGCACCGGCGGACCGGGGACGAGCGGGCAGTCCGCCACGAACGCGGGCCGCTCGGTGTCGATCCGGATCTCGGTGGCCGGTCCGGTGAGGACCAGCACCCCGGCCTCGATCAGCGCGATCATCTGCTCGATCCGGTGCATCGGCGGGCCGATCGAGAGGAAGGCGTTGAGCGGCGTGTACCAGCCCTCCAGGTCGTCCCGGTGCGAGTCGCCGTCCAGTCCGCCGTGGTCCACCGCGAGCCGGATCTCGTTGCGCAGGTCGCGCAGCACGTCCAGGGCCGCCTTCAGCGGACCGCTGACATTGCCGGCCCTGGCCTCGGCGACGTCCTCGGCCAGGTACCCGAGCAGCCAGCGGTGGAAGTCCGCCCGGTCGGTGAACGTCCGGTCCTGGTACGGACGGGAGAGCCGGTCCCAGCTCCAGCGGCGGTCGGCCGGGACGCGGTACTCGTCGAGCAGCGCGGCCGGGTCCTCCGCCGGGTCGGTGGCCAGGTAGCGGTCGACGAAGGCGGCGCGCTCGTCGCCCCGGCCCAGCACCTCCAGCAGTCCGCCGTAGTAGACGCTCTCCACCTCGCGGGCGACCAGCGGCCACAGGTCGGCGCCGAAGTTGACCGGCTCGCCGTCCGCGCTGCGCCGGCGCAGCCCGGCGATCAGCTCGGCGGTGAGCAGCCGGGGGAAGTAGCGGCCGTGCGCGCCCTTCTCGTTCTCGCCCCGGGCGTGGTACGGGATGCCGCGCCGGGAGCTGGCGAAGAGCTTCGGCTCCTGGCCGGAGGGGTGGTAGACCAGCCGTCCGTCCTCCTCGGCGAAGGTGCCGCCGCGCCCCAGGGTGAACAGGGCCATGTGGTCGAAGAAGTTCAGGCCGAGCCCGCGCAGCAGGACGTTCTGGCCGGGGCGGATCGCGCTGACGTCGACGTCCGCCGGGTTGGCCGGGGTGAGGTAGTCGAGATGGTGGATCCGGGCCAGGCTGGCGGTCTTGGCCTCCCGGGCGGTGAGCCGGGCCGGGACGTGGCCCTGCGCCATCACGATGGCGTCCAGCCGGTTGAGCCGGGTGCCGTCCTCCAGCCGGATGCCCTGCGGGCCGCCGGGCACGCCGTGGGTGTCCGCCATGGCGACCGCGCGGGAGCGGTGCACCAGCACCGTCACCGAACCGGGCACGCCGGCGACCACCCGCTGGAAGCTGTCGTGCAGGTAGCAGCCGTAGAAGGCGCGGGTGGGGTAGGTGTTGGGGCCCAGGTCGCGGGCCTCGGCCAGGGTCTGGTCGTCGAAGCGGTCGGTGTCCGTGCCCTGGGCCAGGCCCCGCGCCCACTCGTAGAGGGTCGGTCCCGGCTCGATCGGTCCGGCGACCCGGACGCTGTCGTCGGTGTAGACGGTGATCTGCGAGGCCACGGTGTTCATCAGCAGGTGCCGGGACTGGTCGGTGCGCCAGACCTGTCCCGCGCCGGGGGCGGAGGGGTCCACCACATGGATGGTCACCGGGCGGGGCGAGGCGGCGGCCCGTACCTGGGCGCAGATCCGCTCCAGTACCGAGAGGCCGCGCGGGCCGGCCCCGATGATGCCGATCTCTAGCTGACGGTCGGTCACTTCTGCTCTCCGTTCAGGCCGAAGGTGCGGGCGCCGTGCATCCAGGCGACCTCGTCATGGAGCTGGTCCTCCGTGAGCGCCGACATCAGGGCGTCGCGCCGCTGCGCGGCCTGCCCGGAGGGGTGCCACAGCTTGGTGCTCTCGCGCGCGGCGAGCTGGATCCGGGCCGTGCGCTCCCGGCGCTCGGCGTTGTACTTCTCGAAGCGCTGGGGGAGTTCGTCGGCCGAGCAGTCCAGCAGGTCGCCGAGGAGGACGGCGTCCTCCAGCGCCTGGCAGGCGCCCTGCGCCGCGTAGTGGAGCATCGGGTGGGCGGCGTCGCCCAGCAGGGTGACCCGGCCGTCGCACCAGTCGGCCACCGGATCGCGGTCCACCAGCACCCAGGACTTCCAGTCCTCGCCCAGCTCCAGCAGCCGGTGCGGGGTCTCGCCCAAGGCGGCGAACTCGGCTCGGACCGCCGCCCTTTCCACGGACAGGCCGGCCAGCGCCTCGGTGGCGCCGTTGTCACTGCTGCCCGCCAGGTTGAGGTAGGTCCCGCCGGCGATCGGGTAGTGGACGAGGTGGCAGCCGGGCCCGGTCCACCAGGTCACGGCGGTGTCGTGGCGGAGCTCGGCCGGTACCCGCTCCATCGGGACGATCGCCCGGTAGACGGTGATGCCGGAGATCCGGGGCGCGCCGTCGCCCACCAACTGCGCCCGGACCGCCGAGTTGATGCCGTCCGCGCCGATCAGCGCGTCGCCGGTGACCCGCCCGCCGTCGGCCAGCAGCAGGGTGGCGCCGGCCCCGTCCTGTTCGTAGCCGACGGCCGTACTGCTGCCGTGCAGCTCGACGCCCTCGGCGGCCAGGCAGGCGCCGAGCAGCAGCGAGTGCAGCTCGGCGCGGTGCACCACGACGTAGGGGTTGCCGAAGCGCTGCTGGTACCGCTCGGTGAGCGGCAGGCTCACCACGTGCTCCCCGGTCACCCCCTCCATCAGCCGCAGCGCGTCCACCCGGACGGCGGAGCGGCGGACCGCGTCGCCCAGGCCGAGCCGCTCCAGGGCGTGGATGCCGTTCGGGGCGAGCTGGATCCCGGCGCCGATCTCGGCGAACTCGGGCGCGCGCTCCAGGACCACGGCCCGGTGGCCGCGCCCGGCGACGGCCAGGGCGGCGGCCAGGCCGCCGATCCCTCCGCCGACGATGACTATGGTGGACATCCCGTTTCTCCCCGTCCCCGTCAGCTTGCCGTGCGGACCGGCGCGGCCGCGTCGAGCAGCCTGGCCAGTTCGAGTCGTTTGATCTTGGCGGTCGCGGTCTGCGGCAGGTCCTCCAGCCGCCACTGCACCGGCTCGGCCATCGGCGGCAGACCGGTCACCGCGCGCCGCCAGGCGGTGCGGTCGAGCGGCCGGTCGTCCCGGGTGCACACCACCGGCACCGCGCGGCCCTGCCCGTTCGGGACGAGGATGACCTCGATCAGTTCCGGCAGCCGGGCGAAGAGCTGGTCCTCGACCGCCAGGGTGGAACCGAAGCCGTCGATCAGGTCGACCTCGCGGTCGAGCAGGTGCACGCAGCCCCACCGGGTCCGGTAGCCGACGTCGCCCATCCGCCACCAGCCGTCGTCGACCTGCTGGTCGTAGCGCTCCTGCTCACCCAGGTAGGTGACGATCCGTCCGTCGCTGCGCACCTCGATGTAGCCCGGGTTGGCCTCGGACGGGGGCAGGCCGTTCCGGCTGACCACGCGGACGTCGGTGAAGCCCGGGAAGGGCAGGCCCACGCAGCGCCCGTCGGCCTCCGCGCCACGGCGCTTGGAGAAGGACCGGACCACGGCCGGACCGACCTCGCTCTGCCCGTACAGCTGGCCGAAGACCGGTGCGGTGCGCCGGGAGGCGCCGAGCATCCGCTGCACGGTGCGGGGGTGGATGGCGTCGAAGGTGCTGCTGAACAGCTTGACATTGGCCAGCGGCCGTCGCGGGTCGTCCGCCAGCTCCTCCCAGGCCATGAAGGAGTTCGGGTGCGCCTCCAGGATCCCCGGGCGGAGCTGCGCGAACAGGTCGGCGACCCGCGCCGGGTCGTCGTCGGCCAGGACCAGCACCGGGAACCCGCGCAGCAGCGAGATCGCCAGTGCGGTGAAGAGCCGCGAGTGGACGAAGGAGACGTGGATCGCGATGGTCTCGCGGGTCGGCACCAGCGGGGCGACCACGGTCGCCTGCGGGCGGTAGCGCGCCTGGAGGCTGAAGCCGGTGTGGACGGCCAGCTTGGGCGTACCGGTGGTGCCCGAGGTATGGGTGATCAGGGTCGGGTGGTCGGCCGGCATGGTGACGGCGGGGACCCGGGGGACCCCGGCCAGGTCCGCCAGCGCGGTCGCGCCGGGGAAGCTGCCCGAGGCCAGCAGGACCCGTTCGGCGAACCCGAAGACGTCGGCCGGGAGCGACTGCTCCAGCTTGGCCTGGTCGGTCAGCAGGTACGGTTCGCCGGTGCGCCGGACCAGCTCCGCCGCGGTCTCGCCGTCGAGCTGGGGCGAGAGCAGTACCGGTACGGCGCCGATCCGGGCGGCCGCCAGGGCGAGCAGGGTGATGTCGAAGCCGTCGGACTTGTGCACCACCACTCGTCGGCCGGGCCGCACCCCGGCGGCCCAGAACCGCGAGGCGAGGTCGTCGATCAGGTCGGCGACCTCGGCCACGGTGGCCCGCCGCCCGAGTCCGGGGGCGACGTCGAGGTCGTGGTCGAGGATCAGGACGTTCGAGCCGTGCCGGGCGGCCGCCCGCTCGAAGAGCGTCCCCAATCGAATTCCCTGGTTCCCTATGCGCTGCAGAAACACTTTTTCTGCCCTCTCGTCCGGGGGAAACGGGCGGTTAGTTCGTCTGCTGGGTCTGCTCGATGACGTGCTTGATGCGCCCGAGGGTGCTCCGGAGGTCCTGGGCCAGCTTCTCGCCCCATTCCGCGAAGAATTTCTCCCGCTCCGCCTCGCTCATTTCGGCGGTGAAGGTGCGGATGCCCTCGGTGGGGGCGCCCATCCGGAAGTGGTGGACCAGGGTGCTGCCGTCGGCGCTGCCGTCCTGCGCGGGCTCGATGTCGAAGCCCCAGACGCTGTCCTGCTTCTGACCGGCCTTGTCGTGCATGGCCCAGCGGAAGGTGTGGCCGGGCTCGGCGCTGACCACCTCGGAGTCGGTGCTCCAGGTGCCGCGCACGACCGGGGCCCAGGCGACGACGTCGGCGGCGCGGACATTGACGCCGCGGAACACGGCGCCGACGGTGGCCGGGGCGCCGACGACCCATTCCCCGCCCCGGCATTCGGGGCTCCATTCGCCGCTGCGCCCGAGGTCGCTGACGACGGCGTAGACCGCGGCCCGGTCGGCGGCGACCTGAATCTCGGCGCGCGCCTCGAAGACGGGCTGGGCGATGACCGGCGGAATTGTGAGCGTGTTCTCATCCATGGGCGAGATACTCGCGAGCGCCGCTCGGAGCGCGCCAAGGACGGCCGGCGGGTCCGTCAGGTCGACCCGGTGAGGTGACAGAGTCGTGGCGGCGAAGGCCTCGACCGGGTCGCGGGGGTGATGCCGCCGGTGGTGCTCCTCAGCCGGCGGCGGGCCGGTAGAGCCGGAGGAAGGTCCGTACGCCGTCGGTCACGGTCTCGTCGATCCTGGCCTGGGCGAGCGGGACCGCCCCGTAGAACGAGGGCTGGGTGATGCTGATGAAGGTCAGCAGGTTGAAGTGCTCGGCGGCCTGGTCGGGGTCGGCCACCTCCAGCAGTCCGCGCTCGGCGAAGTCGGCGAAGCGCCGGGCCAGTTCGCGGTGGGTCTCGCGGGGGCCGGCCTCCTGCCAGGCATCCAGCACGGTGGAGCGGATCCGCGGCGCCTCGGCCTCGATGACCCGCACCAGTGCCCAGTGGTCGGCGAAGGTGGTGAGCGACGCCACCCGGGCCAGCGCGAAGTCGGCCAGGTCCTGCTCCAGGTCGACGATCTTGTGCAGGTGGCGGTCGGCGATGGCGGCCTGGGCGCTGGTGACCTCGGCGGCGCCGGCCAGGGCGACCTCCTGGAACAGCTGCTCCTTGTCGGTGAAGTGGTTGTAGACGGTCCGCTTGGAGGCTCCGGCCTCGGCAGCGATGGTGTCCACACTGGTCCGGGTGTAGCCCTCGCGGCCGAAGACCGCGCGGGCCGCCCGGATGATCGCCTTGCGCTTCTCGGGCATCCCCCGGTGGGTGGGGGCCGCCTCGGACTGGGTGCCGACTGTCATCGCACTGTTCCTTTCGAGGTACCGCGCATCGCACTGCACTATACCGTGTAGTATAAATCATGCCCGGCCTCCGGCGCACCGGATGTCCGCACGATGTCCGCACGAAGGGGAGTGGCACACCATGGCCGTCCAGCTCAATCACACCATCCTGGCCGCGCAGGACCCGCGGCAGACCGCCGATTTCCTGGCCGGGCTGCTCGGCCTCGCCGAGCCGCTGCCCTACGGCCCGTTCCTGGTCCTGCAGTTGAACAACTCCGTGTCGCTGGACGTGATGGCCGAGGCGGGCGAGATCGCGTCCCAGCACTACGCCTTCCTGGTCGACGAGGGCGAGTTCGACGAGATATTCGGCCGGCTCCAGGAGCGCGGCCTGCCCTACTGGGCCGACCCGTTCCACCAGCAGCCGGGCCGACTGAACAACTGGCACGGCGGCCGCGGCGTCTTCTTCCTCGACCCCAACGGCCACCGGCTGGAGGTCATCACCAGGCCGTACCGGATCGACTGACGGCGGGACCTGACAGACCATCGGCGGTGCCGTCGCCCGAGCGGCGGGCGACCCCTAGCGTCGAGCCATGATCGGGATCTCGGGGCCGGTGTTCCGGCCGGGCGACGACGGCTACGACGACGAGCGGCTGGGCTACAACCTCGCGCTCGACCACCGGCCGGCGCTGGTGGTCGGCGCGCAGCGCCCGGCGGACGTGGTGGCCGCGGTACGACACGCCGGAGCCGTCGGGCTGGGGGTCGCGGTGCAGGCCACCGGGCACGGCGTCTCGCAGCCCGGCGACGGCCAACTGGTGGTCAGCACGGCCCGGATGCGCGGCGTCACGGTCGACCCGGTGGCGCGCACCGCGCTGGTCCTCGCCGGGACGCGCTGGCAGGAGGTGGTCGCCGCGACCGCACCGTACGGACTGGCGCCGCTCAGCGGCTCCAACCCCGGGGTCGGCGCCGTCGGCTACACCCTGGGCGGCGGCATCGGCCTGCTCGGCCGCCGCTACGGCTACGCGGCCGACCGGGTGCGCGGGCTGAGCGTGGTCACCGCCGACGGGCGGCTGCGCGAGGCCACCGCCGAGCAGGAGCCGGACCTGTTCTGGGGGCTGCGCGGCGGCAAGGACAACCTCGGCATCGTGGTCTCCATGGAGATCGACCTGGTCCCGGTCCCCACGCTCTTCGGCGGCGGGCTCTACTTCCCCGGCGAGAATGCCGCCCGGGTCCTGCACGGCTACGCCGAATGGACGGCAGCGGTGCCCGAGGAGATGTCCTCCTCGATCCAACTGATCCGCTACCCCGACCTTCCGGTCCTGCCCGAGCCGCTGCGCGGGCGCTTCGCCGCCCACGTCCGGATCGCCTGGTGCGGCGGCGCCGAGGAGGGCGAGCGCTGGGTGCGCCCGCTGCGGGCGCTCGGCCCGACCCTGGCGGACACCCTGCGCACGATGCCGCTCACCGAGACCGGCTCGATCCACCACGAGCCGCCGATGCCGGTGGCCGCCTACGACCGCAACACGGCGCTCCGGGAGCTGGCCCCGGCCGCCGTGGACACCCTGCTCGAACTCGTCGGCCGGCCGGCCGCCGCGCCGGTCATCCTGGAGCTGCGCCACCACGGCGGCGCCTACGCCCGTCCGCCCCGGGTCGCCAACGCCGTCGGCGGGCGCGACGCGGCCTTCACTCTGTTCTCCACGTCGGTGCTGACGCCCGGCTCGCTGCCCGAACTGCGCGAGGTCCACGCCGAGCTGCACGAGAAGCTCGCCCCCTGGGGCACCGGTGGCTCCTTCGTGAACTTCCTCGGCATCGACGACGCCACCCCGGACCGGGTCCGCGAGGCCTACGCCCCGGCCGACTACCGCCGGCTGGCCGCGCTCAAGGCCGCCCACGACCCGGCCAACCTCTTCCGCGTCAACTTCAACGTCCCGCCGTCCTCCGGGGCTTCGGATCAGCCGAGCTGAGCGGCACGGACGCAGAGCACGCTGGGCAGGTGCTCGGTCAGCAGGCGCCAGGTGTCGCCCTCGTCGCTGCTGCCGTAGACCTCGCCGTTGCGGTTGCCGAAGTAGACGCCGACCGGGTCGGCGTCGTCGGTGCAGAGGGCGTCCCGCAGGACCACGCCGTAGTGCGGGCTCTCGGGCAGGCCCTTGTCCAGCGGCTGCCAGGTCTCGCCGGCGTCCTCGGTGCGGTAGACCCGGCAGCGGTGGTTCGGCGGCAGCCGCTCGACGTCGGCGATCAGCGGGAAGACGTAGGCGGTGTTGGCTCGGCGCGGATGCGTCGCGACCGCGAAGCCGAAGTCGGCGGGCAGCCCGGCGTCGATCGGCCGCCAGGTGTCGCCGTCGTCGTCGCTCCGGTACACCCCGCCGTGGTTCTGCAGGTACAGCCGCGAGGGGTCGACCGCGTCGACGGCGACCTTGTGGACGCACTGGCCGAACTCGGGATGGGTGTCCGGCAGGAACCGGGCCTCGACGCCGTTGTTGGACGGCGCCCAGCTCTCCCCGCCGTCGGCGGAGCGGTACACCCCGCCGGTCGAGACGGCGACGGTCAGTCGGCGTGCGTCGCGCGGGTCGACCAGGACCGTGTGCATCCCCTGTCCGCCGAAGCCGGCCGCCCAGCGCTCCCGCTGCGGGTGCTGCCACAGGCTCTCCAGCAGCGAGAAGGTCTCGCCGCCGTCGGTCGAGCGGAACAGCGCGGCCGGCTCGGTGCCCGCGTAGACGACGCCCGGCTGCTCCGGCCCGGCCGGCTGGAGCTGCCACACCCGCTCCAGCGAGGCCCCGGTCGACTCGGGGAAGCGCACGGCCGCCCGGGACGGCTCCTGCCAGGTTGCGCCGAGGTCGTCCGAGTGGAAGACGGACGGTCCCCAGTGGCTGCTGTCCGCGCCGACCAGGAGGCGCGGGGTCGCTCCCCGGCGGTCGATCGCGATCGAGTAGACGCCCTGCATCACGAAGTGCGGTCCGGTCCACTCCCAGCCGACGCGGTCGCTGCTCCGTCCCAGGAACAGTCCCTTGGCCGTGCCCACGGCCAGCAGCGTCTCGTGCGCGCCCATCGCGTCCACCTGGTCCCGTTCGATGCCGATCCGGAGTTCTTCCTCCCAGTCTTCACCCGAGGCGGCGCCACCGCCCCGGCGACGCGCGGGACGCCCCGCGCGGCGGCTCAGCGGCGGGCGACGCTGAAGCAGACCGGGGTGCCCGGCGTCGCCTGGGCCGCCGCGGCGAGGTCCGCCGCCGGGACGACGCCGACCACCGGATAGCCGCCGGTGGTCGGGTGGTCGGCGAGGAACACCACCGGCAACCCGTCCGGCGGGACCTGCACCGCGCCCAGGACCATGCCCTCGCTCGGCAGTTCGCCCAGGCCCGGCCGCCGTTCCAGCGCCGGGCCGAGCAGCCGCAGGCCGATCCGGTTGCTCGCGGGGGAGACGGCGAAGCGCGCGGACGCCAGCAGCCGGAGCGCGGCCCCGGTGAACCAGTCGTCGCGCGGGCCGAGGTCCAGCCGGAGCAGCAGCTCGGCCGGCGGCGCCGGCAGCGGAAGCGGGTCGATCAGCACCGGTGAGCCGGTGGCCGGGCCCAGCGGCAGCACCTGGCCGGCCGCGAGCGGCGGCGGCCCGAGCCCCGACAGCAGGTCGGCGGAGCGGCTCCCGAGCACGGGCGGGACGGCGAGGCCGCCGCTCAGCGCGACATAGCTGCGCACCCCGTGCGTGGCCGCGCCGACCTCCAGCACCGCACCGGCCGGGACGCGTACCGGCGCACCCCAGGCCGCCGGGCGTCCGTCCAGTCGGACCGGGCAGGGCGCGCCGGTGACGGCCGCGACCAGCGGTGCCAGCGCGCGGAGGGCGACGCCGCCGAGGGTGCACTCCAGCGCCGCCGCGCCGGGCGGATTGCCGACCAGCCGGTTGCCGAGCCGGTGGGCGGGCGGGTCGAGTGCGCCCGCGCGCGGGACGCCCAGCGCCGCGACCCCGGTCCGGCCGGTGTCCTGGACGGTGGTCAGCGGCCCGGGGCGGACCACGGCGACGGCCCGCTGCGGCGCGGTGACGTCGGCGGCGGTGCCGGCGGTGGTGCCGGCGGTGGCGCTCATGCCGCCGCCCGGAAGCGCACCCGGACGCCCGGGGCGAGCAGCGCGGCCGGTTCCCGCGCCGGGTCCCACAGCGGCAGTTCGGTCCGACCGAGCAACTGCCAGCCGCCGGGGGAGGCTCCCGGGTAGACGCCGGTGTAGGGGCCGGCCAGCGCGACCGACCCGGCGGGCACTCTGGTTCGCGGCGTCGCCCGGCGCGGGACGGCGTAGCGGGTCGGGAGTCCGGTCAGGTAGGCGAAGCCGGGGGCGAATCCGCAGAAGGCCACCCGGTACTCGCAGCCGGTGTGGATCCGGACGGCCGCGGCCGGGGTCACCCCCCAGTACCCGGCCACCTCGGCCAGGTCCGCGCCGTCGTAGACCGTCTCCACCTCCAGCAGCGGGCCCGCGCCCGGCGGCAGCGCGGCGGGTCGGCGTCCGGCGAACCGGCCGGCGACCGCGTCGGGGTCGGCGACCCCGTCCAGCAGCACCGTGCGCGCGGCCGGGACGACCTCCACCACCTCGCCCAGCGCACCCGCGTCCCGCTGCTCCGTCACCTCCCGCAGCAGGGCGGCGACTTCCGCGTCACTGGCCACCTCCAGCAGCAGCGCGGCGCGTCCGACCCGGCGCACCGTCACCGCTGCGGGCCCAGGGAGCGTCGTCGGCCCGGTCATGCGAAGGCCTCGACCCGGACGCCCGCGTCCGTCAGGGCCTTCCGTACCCGTCCGGCCAGTTGGGCCGCGCCGGGGGTGTCGCCGTGGACGCAGAGCGAGCGGGCACGGGCGGCGACCACGCTGCCGTCGGCCGCGACCACCTCGCCGTCGCGGGCCATCCGGACCGCTCGGGCGACCACCGCGTCCGGGTCGTGCACCACCGCGCCGGCGGCGGTGCGCGGCACCAGCGTCCCGGCGGGCGTGTAGGCGCGGTCGGCGAAGGCCTCGGCGACCGCCGGCAGGCCGGCTGCGGTCGCGGCCCGGAGCAGCGCGGAGCCCGGCAGGCCCAGCACCGGGAGCGCCCGGCCGTCGGCCCGGCGGAAGGCCAGCAGCGCGTCGACCACGGCGGCGGCCTGCTCCTCGTCGGTGACGACGCGGTTGTAGAGCGCGCCGTGCGGCTTCAGGTAGGCGACCCGGCCGCCGGCCGCGCGGGCGAACAGGTCCAGGGCGCCCAGCTGGTAGCCGATCTCGTCGGCCAGTTCGGCGCGCGGGACGTCCATCGCGCGCCGCCCGAACCCGGCCAGGTCGCGGTAGGAGACCTGGGCCCCGATCCGCACCCCGCGCTCGACGGCGAGCTCGCACACCCGCCGGATCGTCGACGGGTCGCCGGCGTGGAAGCCGCAGGCCACGTTGGCGCTGGTGACCACGGAGAGCAGGGCCTCGTCGTCGGTCAGGGTCCATCGACCGAAGCCTTCGCCCAGGTCGGCATTGAGATCGACTGTTGGCTGCGTCACGTTTTCTCCCATCGAGGGGGCTGCCGTCGCCGATCGTACGTGCACCGTCGCGGATAAATGGTCTTGACGGAGGATGGGGCACGGGGTGGGATGGCGGGATGGTCTCCGTCGTCGGCGCAGCATTTTCCCTCCTTTCATGTCAGAGTCATGACATCAGCTGATAGGGCGTCATGTCGTGAACAAGAAGGGGTGGAGTACGCATGCACGCAGCCGACCGGGAATCAGCAGTGCCCTCGGTGGGCGTCGGCACCCGGCCGACCCGGCTGCTCGGCCGGGACGCGCTGCTCGCCCGGGCCCGGGCCGCCCTCGACCCCGGCGCCGGCCTGCTGCTCACCGGCCCCGCCGGGATCGGCAAGTCGGCGGTGCTGCGGGTGCTCGCCCAGGAGGCCGCTGCCGCCGGCACCCGGGTCCTCCGCTGCGCACCGACCGCGGCGGACGCCGGGGTGCCCCACGCGGCGCTGGGCGACCTCCTGCGCACCGTGACCGAGCGCGAGTACGCGCGGCTCCGCCGCTACCGGCGCCAGGCGCTGGACACGGCGCTGCTGCGCGGAGACCCGCCCCGCGCCGAAGACCCCTCCATCGAAGGCCCCCGCGCCGAGGGACCCCGCGCCGCGGCGGACCGGTTCGCGCTGCGACTGGCCGTGGCCGATGTGTTGGAACTCCTTGCCACTGAGACCCCCGTTCTGCTGGTCCTCGACGATCTGCCGTATCTCGACCCCGGCAGTGCCGAGGTGCTCGCCCATGTCGCGCACCGGGCTGCCGACCTGGGCATCACCGTTGCCGCCGCCCGTGGTGCCGGCACAGCGGACGGACCGGCCGCCCCGCCGCGACTCCATCCGCCCGGTGCCGTCGAACTGACGCTACCTCCGCTCACTGACAGCGCGGTCGAGGCGCTGATCGCCGGCGACCTCCCCGGCGACCCGGACCCCAGGGAACTGCGCCGCATTCTCCGGCTCGCCGCCGGCAACCCGTTCCACGCCCGCGAACTGGCGAAGGCCGCCGCCGACGCCGCGCACCACCCGGTTCCGTCGGGCGAACCGCCGATCCCGGACAGCCTCGGCGACCCGGTCCGGCGCCGGCTCCACGGGCTCTCGACGCGGACCCGCGCCGCGCTGCTGCTCGCGGCCCTCGCCGACCGGCCCGGCCTCGGCCTGCTGCGCGTCGCCGGTCTGCCCGACCCCGCGTCCGCGCTGGCCGAGGCCGAGCGGCGCGGGCTCGCCGCCGTCGACGCGGACGGACGGGTGCTGCTGTCCGCACCGCTGGTGGCCGCGGTGATCCGGGCCGAGGCGCCCGCCCGGGAGCGGCTCGCCGTGCACGCCGCCCTGGCCCGGACGCTGGCCGAGCCGGTCGAGCGCGCCCGCCATCTGGCGCTCGCCCACCCCTACGAGGACCAGCACGTCGCCGGCGTCCTCGCCGCCGCAGCGGCCACCGCCCGGCGCGGCGGTGCGGCCGACGCCGCCTACGAACTCGCCGTCCTCGCCGTCGACCGCACCCCCGCCGACCGGCCCGAGGACCGCCACCAGCGGCTGCTGGCCGTGGCGGCGCACGCCGCCGACGCCGGACGGCACCAGGACGCCCGCCGCGCCGCCGACCGGGTGCTGGCCGAGACACCGGACGCGGTCCGACGCGTCCACGCCCGGCTGGCGCTGCTGGAGACGGCGGGTCAGGCGCTGGACGGCAGCGGCTCGCTGATCGAGGGCGGACTGAACGACGCGGTCGGCCTGCCGGGTCTGCAGGCCAGGCTGCGGTTCTGGTCCGCCGTCAGGGAGCTGCTGGGCGGCCGCACGGCCGGTGCCGGGATCGAGGCCGGACGTGCCGTCGCCCTCGCGGCGCGGGCCGACGACCGGGCCACGCAGGTGGAGGCGCTCGGACTACTGGCCACCGTCCAGTCGATGCGGGGCCGGCCGGTAGCCGCCGAGACCGCTCTGGCCTCGGCCTTCCGGGTGGCCGAAGCCGAGGGGACCGCAGCGGTGAGCGCGTCGCTGGTCCGCCGCCGGGCCCTGGTCGACCTGGACGCCGACCGGGTGGCGACCGCCCGCAAGCGGGTCGACGCCCTCGCCGAGCGGGCCGGGGAAGCCGGCGCGGTCGAGGAGTTGCTGTCCACCGTCGTCGCCCAGGTCCGCATCCTGTCCCGGGCCGGGGACTGCCGCAATGCACTGGCCACCGCCCAGCGCGGGACCCGGCTGCTGGCCGACGCCCAGCTCGACTCGCCGCTGGGCCACTACCTCGCCGCGCTGGCCGAGAGCGTCGGCGGCAGCGTGCCGCGCGCGGTCCGGCTGGCGCGCGCCGCCGTGGACGGCTGCACCGCCGACGGCGACCGGCTGTTCCAGATCCGCGCCCTCGGCGTGCTGGGCGCGGCCCAGCTGCTCGGCGGCAGCGCGCCCGGGGCCGCCGAGGCTGCCGAGGCGCTGCAGCACGCCCGCGAGCTGTCGGCGGACATGGAGCTCGCCGACCCGGACGCGGTCCGCCGCCTCGCCGACCTGGCCGAGGCGCTGGCCCTGCTCGGTGAACCCGCCGAGGCACAGCGGGTCCTGACGGAGGCGAGGACCCGCGTCGCCGACTGGCCGCGCTCCTGGGCCGAGGGGGCGCTCGCGGCGGTGGAGCGCTCCGAGGGGCTGGCGCTGGCGGCCGTCGGTCGGACGGAGGAGGGCGTGGCGGCGCTGCGCCGCTCGGCCGCGCGGCTGCGGACCGTGGCGCTGCCGCTGGACCTGGCCCGCACCCTCGCGGGCTGGGGCAGCGTCGAACGCCGGGCCCGGCACCGTTCGGTGGCCCGCGCCGTCCTGTCCGAGGCCGAGCAGCTGTGCCGGGCCCACGCCGCCCAGCCGCTGCTGGCCCGGGTCCGGCAGGAGCAGGAGCGGCTCGACCCCGGCGAACGGGACGGCCTGGCCGACGACCTGACGCCGAGCGAGCGCCGCGTCGCCGACCTGGTGGCCGGCGGTGCGACCAACCGCGAGGTCGCCGCCGCGCTGTTCGTCAGCGTGAAGACGGTCGAGGGCACGCTCTCCCGTGTGTACCGCAAGCTCGGCGTCCGCTCCCGCACCGGCCTCGCCCGCGCCGAGACCGCCGCCGGCAGCCGGTTCCCGCTGCTGAGCTGACGTCCGCCGGCGGGTGGTCAGCGGCCGCGCGCGGCGGCCTGGCGCTGGCGTTTGCTGAGCGGGGCCAACGAGAGGTCCTCGGCCTGGGACTTGAGGTTCTTCCAGCCGTAGCCGCGCTCGGTGAGCCAGCGCTCGACGGCGGCCTCGGCGCGCTCGGTCGCCGCCAGGATGTCCTCCTCGGCCTCCCCGGAGTCGGAGAAGCGGAAGGTGAAGAACGGCCGGGCGGCGAGGTCGTAGCTGAGCTGCCCCTCGGGGGTGAAGGCCGCCTTGAGGACGTCGTGCTCCGGGGCCTCGGCCAGCAACTCGGCGCGCTGCTCGGCGTCGAGGCCGTCGAAGGCGCCGCGGACGGTGATGCGGAAGGTGCGGGTGGTCATGGCCCGACCCTAGGCAGCTCCGACGGGCCGCGGCCACCGGATTTCCGCGCCACACGGCTGACGCACCCCGGACATGTCGGGTTCACATCAGAAGCAAGGGTTATCCCGCTTATCGGAGCGTTCCCGGATTCCTAGCGTGGGACCCGACCGCTTCCGGTGCCACCGACCGCCGACACCCAACCGGGTGCCGGGGGTCGGCCGCGCTCCCCGTCCCAGGAGGACCCCTGTGAAGTTGCCTCTCCGTCACGCCATCGGACTGCTCGCCGCTCCGCTGCCGATCCTCGCTCTCGCCGTCGTCCCCGCCCACGCGGCCACCCCCCTCGGCCAGGCCGGCGTCTCCCTGCGCGGCGACGTGGTCCCGGCGGTCGCCCAGGCCACCCGGACCGGCGCGGTGTCGGCCACCCAGTCGATAGCGGTGACCGTCAGCCTCGCCGTGCGCGACCAGGCCGGGCTCAGCACCTTCCTGCAGCAGGTGGCCGACCCGGCCTCCGCGCAGTACAAGCACTACCTGACGGTCAAGCAGTTCGCCCAGCGCTTCGGCGCGACCCCGGCCAGCATCGCCCAGGTCACCGGCTACCTCGCCGGCCACGGACTGGCGGTCGGCAAGGTCTCCGCCAACGGGCTGACGCTCACCGCCCACGGCAGCGCGGCCCAGGTCCAGAAGGCCTTCGGCACCACGCTCGCCACCTACCGCGACGCTTCCGGCAAGCGCAGCTTCTACGCCAACACCACGGCCCCGGTGCTGCCCAGCGCCATCGCCTCCGCCGTCGCGGACGTCTCCGGGCTGTCCGACTACGCGGTCTCCCACCAGGACGCGGTCAAGGCGCCGGCCACCCGGTCCGCGGCCTCCCCGAAGGCCTCGGTCGCGGGCTTCACCCCGACCCAGATCCGCTCGGGCTACAACCTCACCGGCCCGATCGCGTCCGGCTACACCGGCGCGGGCAAGACCGTGGCGTTGGAGGAGTTCTCCGCCTTCACCCAGTCCGATGTCACCACCTACGACAAGAAGTTCTCGCTGACCCCGTCGACCCCGGTGGTGGTCAAGTCCGACGGCGGCACCACCGACACGTCCGGCGAGGACGAGGTCGAGCTGGACATCGAGGTGGTCCAGGCGATCGCCCCCGGTGCGGCGATCAAGGTCTACGAGGCGCCCAACAGCGACGCCGGCGAGGCCGCCGTCTACGCCCAACTGGTCAGCGACGACGTCCCGATCATCTCCACCAGCTGGGGCCAGGACGAGGCGGCGGAGACCCCCAGCAACCGGGTCGCGCTCAACACCGACTTCCAGGAGGCCGCCGCCCAGGGCCAGTCCATCTACGCGGCCTCCGGCGACAGCGGCTCCGACGACGCCGGCAACGGCGGCACCTCCGTCGACTTCCCGGCCGCCGACCCCTACGTCACCGGCGCGGGCGGCACCACGCTCAAGCTCACCACCTCGGGCGCGTGGAGCTCGGAGAAGGCCTGGTCCGACAGCGGCGGCGGCATCTCCTCCTACTTCGCCACCCCGAGCTTCCAGACCTCGGTCAACAGCGGCAGCTACCGCGACGTCCCGGACGTCGCTGCCGACGCCAACCCCAGCACCGGCTGGGCGATCTACACCGAGGGCGCCTGGGCCGAGTACGGCGGCACCAGCGCCGCCGCGCCCAACTGGGCGGCGTTCACCGCGATCTACGACGACGAGGCCTCGGCGCTGTCCAAGCCGGCCCTCGGCTTCGCCAACGCCAGCATCTACTCGCTGGCCGAGTCCTCGAACTACAAGACCGCCTTCCACGACATCACCAGTGGCAGCAACGGCGCCTACAGCGCCGGTACCGGCTACGACAAGGTGACCGGCTGGGGCTCCTACAACGGCGCGAACTTCCTCAACGACGAACTGGGCTGACGCCCGGTCGGCACCTCCCCGTGATCGCGCGGACCGGCCCCGGGCCGGCCCGCGCGATCACGCGCGTGTGCGGCGCAGCAGGCGGGGGAGGAGCAGGCCGAAGTTACCGCACCGTGCGCGCGAAGCGGACATGGGCGACGGCGTGCGAGCTGGTGAACTCCACGCACTCGTAGCCGTCCGGACCGTCGCCGAGGTTGTCGAACAGCCGCTCGCCGCTGCCGAGCAGCACCGGGACGACGGCCAGGTGCAGGTCGTCGAGCAGCCCCGCGCGCAGGTACTGCTGAACGGTGGCGGCCCCGCCGCCGAGCCGGACGTCGGCGCCCTCGGCCGCCTCGAAGGCCCGGTCGAGGGCCGCCTCGATGCCGTCGTGGACGAAGTAGAAGGTCGTGCCGCCGGCCATCGGCACGGCCGGGCGCGGATGGTGGGTCAGCACGAACACCGGGTGGTGGAACGGCGGCTCCTCGCCCCACCAGCCGGTCCAGGTCTCGTCCCCCCAGCCGCCCCGGACCGGGCCGAACATATTGCGTCCCATGATGGTCGCGCCGACCCCGGTGTCGCCCCGCGCGGCGAACCGCTCGTCGACGCCCTCGCTGCCGCCCTCCCGGCCCAGCAGTCGATGGCCGGTCCGGGTGGCGAAGAACCACTCGTGCAGCTTCTGGCCGCCGACGCCCAGCGGATCGGCCTGGCTCTGGCGCGGCCCGGCCAGATAGCCGTCGATCGAGACGCTGATGTTGTTGACCCGCAGCTTCGGCATCGGCTCCCCCTGGCGCCCGAACCGGGTTCGGGCCTCGGCGCACGGCGGCCGTCCACGGCGGACGGCCCCCGGGTCGCCAGGCTACTGACCCGACGTCAGGAATCGTCGGCACGACGCACCGGGGGCGCGCCCCCGCCCCGGGCTACTCCGGCGCGCCCAGCTGCGCGGAGACCTTGGCCAGTGCCTCCAGCCGCTGCTCCAGCGTCGGGTGGGTCGCGAAGATGGTCGAGAGGCTGCGCCCCTTGCCCAGGGTCGGCGCGAAGAAGAAGGCGTTGAAGGTCTCGGCGTTCCGCAGGTCGCGCACCGGGATCCGGGCGATCTGGTCGCTGACCTTGATCAGCGCCGAGGCCAGGGCCGAGGGGCGGCCGGTGAGTTGGGCAGCGGCGCGGTCGGCCGCCAGCTCGCGGTAGCGGGACAGGGTGCGGATCAGCACGAAGCTGATCGTGTAGACGGCGGTCGAGACGCCCATCACCGCCGCGAACACCAGCGCGATCTGCGGGTTGGCCCGCTGTCCGCGCGCCAGCCCCGAGTACAGGGCGAAGCGGACGACCAGCCCGGCGACGATGCCGAGGAAGGAGGCGATGGTGATCACCGCCACGTCGCGGTGGGCGATGTGCGACAGCTCGTGCGCCAGCACGCCGTCCAGCTCCTCCGGTTCGAGCCGGCGCAGCATACCGGTGGTGACGCAGAGCACGGCGTGGTCCGCGTTGCGCCCGGTGGCGAAGGCATTCGGCAGCTCGATGTCGGAGACGGCGATCCGGGGCTTGGGCATGTCGGCCATGGCGCACAGCCGGTCGACGGCCCCGTGCAGCTCCGGCTGCTCCTCGGGGGTCACCTCGTGGGCGTGCATGGCGAACAGCGCGATCCGGTCGGAGTACCAGTACTGGGCGCAGGCCAGGCCGCCGATCAGCACCACCACCACGACCACGGACTTGAGCAGCACGATCAGCGCGGCGACGAACGCCACGTAGAGCAGTCCGAGCAGGAACACCACGGTCACCATCCGGACGTTCAACTGCCGGTCGGAACCGAAGCGGGAGCGCCGGGCGGTCGGCTCGGCGGTGCGGTGGCCGGTCCGGTGCCCGAGGGCGGTACGGCCCCCGGTTCCGCCGGTGAGGTGGATGGTCATGGCGTCGCCTCCTGCTCCGGCGCGGTCCCCGGCACCGTGCCGCGGTCCCGCCCCTTCTCGATCTCCGCCGGTGCGGATTCCCGCGCCAGTTCGGTGCGCATCTGCGCCAGCTCGGCCTCGACGCCGCCGTCGGAACCGGCGTCGAGTGCGTCCAACTCGGACTCGAGCGCGTCGGGTCCGCCGGGCAGGCCGGCGTTGGGCAGTGCGCCGGAGGCCGTCAGCTCGTCCAGCGCGCTCGCGCGGGCCTGCAGCTCCTCGGTCCGGTCCAGCGCCCGCTGCATCGCGCCGCCGAGGTCGTCCGCCCCCTCCGAGATCCCGGTCACGGCCTCGCTGATGCTGGTCTGCGCCTGGGCGGCGGTGTAGCCGGCCTTAACCGTCTCCTTACGGACCCGGAAGTCGTCGATCTGCTTCTGCAGCCGGTGCGAGGCCGCCGTCAGCTTCTCCTCCTCGGCCTGGAGCGAAGCCTCCTCCGTGGTCAGCCGCGCGACCTCCGCGACCGCGGTGTTGCGGCGTTCCAGCGCCTCCCGGGCCAGGTCCTCCCGGCCGGCCCGCAGCGCCTGCTGGGCCTGGTGCTCCAGCGTCCCGACCAGCCGCTGCTGGTCGTCCCGCTGCCGCTGGAGGCGCTTGCGGCTGGTTGCGACGTCGGCGACGCCGCGCCGGACCTGCTGGGCGAGGGCCAATTGTTTGGTGTACGAGTAGTCCAGCAGCTCGCGGGGGTCCTCCACGCGGTCCAGCGCCTTGTTGGCCTTGACCGAGAAGAGGGTCCTGATACGGCGGGTGACTGACATCCTGGCTCACGTCCTTCTCCGACGTGGTGCGTTGTCGGCGGCGGGAGCTGGCGGGATGCCGGGCTGTACCGGGGCCTTGTCACCAGTATCGTCTTCCGCGGGCGGAACGGGCAGAGGCCGGACGGCCCGGATCTCCGGCGTTCGGACGGCGTTCAGGCGGCCTTCGGGCGGCGTTCCGGCGGCCCGTCGAGCCGTGCGCAGCTGCGCACAATCCGTGGCGTTTCGGTCCTTGTCAGTCGCAACCTCTAACCTTGCTGATCGTGACCACCACCACCGCCGAAGCCAGCAGCCGCCCCGCGCTGGGCCCAGCCGCCGACGAGGGGCTGGCCCGGCGGTTGCGCGCGCTCGCCTGCACCGCCCCGCTGCACGACCTGGACAACCGCAAGGCCAACCTCGCCGGGGAGTACGCCGGCTACGGCATGGCCGAGGTCGCGCTCGCCGCGATCGACCTGGTCACCCTGCAGATGGACTTCGACACCGGCGCCGACCGCGACCAGGTCCTGGCCCGGCTGCACCCGCGCGTCGCCGCCCAGGCCCCGGAGCGGCCCTGGCGCGAACACGAGCGGGTCGCCCGCTGGGTGCTGGAGTCGCTGATCAACGTCGGCAGCGTGGACCGGGGCTTCCGCGCCGTCTACGGCACCTTCAACGCCGGCGGCGACTATGTCCGCCGGGACTACGACTTCAAGCTGATCGAGGAGGTCCCGGGCCCGGACGGCGGCGTCTACCTGCGGACCACCGACGAGGCGGTGAACGTCCTGGTCGGCGCGCTCGACACGGACGTCACCAGCGCCCAGATCGCCGCCGAGGTGAAGCTGGAGGTGCTGATCCGCCGCGGCCGCCTCGCCGACGCCCAACTCGCGGCCGAGCAGGCCCGCTACCGCACCGTCCAGTTCGCCGAGACGCTGCGCCGGGCGCTGGAGGCCACCCGCCGCAACGTCCGCGCGGTCGACTGGATGGAGACCGTCCCCGACCTCATCACCGAGGCGCTGGACCACATCGCCGACCGCTACCGGCACGAGAACGCGATCCTCACCAACATCCGCCGCGCCCGCGACGAGGCCGAGCCGAACACCCCCGAGGGCGCCGAGCACAAGCGCCGCGCCGCCGAGCTGGTCGAGATCGTCAAGGACTGCATCCGCCGCCACACCCAGCTGCAGACCCGGCTGCTGGAGGCCGGCCCGCTGTTCCGTGCCGAGCAGGACCGGCAGGCCTTCGCCGCGCCCTCCGCCCGCAGCGGCCTCGACCTCTACGGGCAGTTGCTCGCGCCGCTGCTCAGCCTGCCGATAGAGCAGGCCGGACAGGTCACCGACGCCTTCTTCGGCCACGCCACCGGGCTGCGCACCCGCACCGCCGTCCGCGTCACCGACCTGATCGACGTACTGCTCACCCCGCCGGTCGAGCGCGAGCACCTGGGCGCGGAGCTGCAGGAGCCGGACCTGATGGACGCGCCCGACGACGGTCGGTTCACCGAGGCCCAGTTGGATGCCGCGCACGAGCTGCTCGACCTCGCCCCGGACGCGCCCCGGCGGCTCTCCGGCCTGCTCGCCGAGGCCCGCCGACGCGACCCCGAACTGCCTTACCTGGTCGCCCTGCTGGCCGTGCACGCGGCCAGCCCCTCGGTGGGCACGGCCTATCGGCAGGGCGAGGAGCGGCTGCTGTTCGCGGTGGACGACGGAGTCCGGCTGGACGACCCGGAGTTCGGCGGAGCGGACCTGATCGTCGGCAGCGCGCTGCTGGACGCCGTCGGCATGGCCGCCGAGCGGGCGGAGGCGGTATGAGCGAGGTCCGCCGCTGCGCGGCGCGGCGCGCGACGAGCTGCGGCGGGTGTGGGGCCCCGAACCCCGGCCCGGCCGTGGCTGGGCCGTCCACCCGCTATGTTGTGGATCTTGCCCCGGCCGTCCGGGCGGCAGCTCCGGGTTGCCGCCCGACCTCGCCGTATCGACACACCCGCCTCGCTTGCACAGCCCCGCCCTATTGCCCTCAGCCGTACCGCCCGACCCCGTCCCACCGCCTGGAGCCCCGCCCGTGACCAGCTTCGCCGACCCCGCCCTCCCGGCGCAGCCCGGTTCCCCGGCCGACCGCCCCGCCGCCGACCGCTACGACGCGCCCGCCGCCGAGGGCGCGTCCGCCGCCCCCGCCGTCACCCCGGCCGACGTCGCCGACGCCTCCCGGCTGGTCTCCTTCGGTCTCCAGCCGAAACTGCTGCCCGCCCGCGACGTGGAGTACAGCGACCTGGTCCGCCGCTACCGCGACGACCCCGGCTTCGCCCGGCTCGCCGACGCCGTCGCCACCGGCCTCGGGCTGATCGTGCTGGAGGTCTCCGCCCGCGCCGGGATGGCCGTCGCCGCCGCCGAGGACTCGGTCTTCGCCGTCCGGCTCGGCGAGTACTCGCGCCGGGCCGCCTCCGAGTCCACCGACCGGTTCCTGCACGGCCTCGCCCACCTCGCCGTCGCCGCGCTGGCCTTCCCCCGTCCCGAGGACCTCGCCGACGACGGCTACCTCGGCCGGATCACCGTCAACGGCGTCGACACCTTCGTCCGCCAGGTCTGCCGCCGGCTGGAGGAGCAGGCCGACACCGAGGGCGCCAACACCGACCCGGCCAGCGACGCGCCCGGCCTGGAGGTCGCCTGGCGGGTCTACGCCCGGCGCAGCGCCACCGGCGCGACCAAGGACTCACGCCGGCTGGTCGGCTCCACCATCGGCATCGTCGGCAAGGCGACCGCCTTCCTGGTCGACTCCGGCTTCCTGCAGAAGACCTCGGACGACTCCGGTGGCACCTACCGCACCACCGCCCGCTACCAGCTCCAGGTCCGCGACCTGGCCGGCAGCGCCGCGATGGCCGAGCTGCTCGCCCTCGGCGTGGTCCCGATCAGCGACGGCAGCGCGAGCCTGCTGCCGCCGGACCCGACCGAGGAGCTGGTCGCCGACGCCGGCCTGCCCTTCCACTCCTCCTGACTGCCCCCTCCCGCCCCGACCACCACCCCCTACCCCGGAGAACTGACGCCCCATGTACGAGCTGAACCGTGTCCGCCTGTACTCCATCGGCCCCGCCGGTGCGCGGTACGCCGACACCGTGCTCGACCTGAGCGACGTCGGCGACGCCGTCCCGGAACCCGCGCCCCGGCAGCCCGGCTTCTTCGACGAGGAGCAGACCGGCCCGGTCCGCCGCCCCGCCCCGGCCGGCGTGCTGTTCCTGGAGAACGGCGGCGGCAAGTCGGTGCTGCTCAAGCTGATCTTCTCGGTGATGCTGCCCGGCCACCGCAACACCCTCGGCGGTGCCAGCTCCGGTGTACTGCGTAAGTTCCTGCTCGCCGACGACTGCGGCCATGTCGCGCTGGAGTGGCAGCACACCGTCACCGGCGAGAGCGTCGTCGTCGGCAAGGTCAGCGAGTGGCGCGGACGCCAGATCTCGGCCGACCCGCGCAAGTTCGCCGAGGCCTGGTACTCCTTCCGCCCCGGCCCCGGCCTCAGCCTGGAGTCGCTGCCGGTGGCCGAGCGCGCCGCGCTGCTGCCCGCGCCCGGCCAGGACGACAGCGTCCCCAAGGTCACCGCCCGGGGCCGGCGGCGCACCATGAAGGGCTTCCGCGACTCCCTCGCCGAGGCCGGCAAGGCCTACCCGGACCTCGACCTGACCTGGGAGGAGGGCCACGACCGCTGGATCGAGCACCTCGGCGCGCTCGGCCTGGACCCGGAACTGTTCCGCTACCAGCGCGAGATGAACGCCGACGAGGGCGAGGCGGCCGGGCTGTTCGCGGTCAAGAACGACGCCGACTTCACCGACCTGCTGCTGCGCGCCGTCACCGACACCCGGGACACCGACGGCCTGGCCGACCTGGTCCACGGCTTCGCCGCCAAGCTCGGCCGCCGCGCCGAGCTCACCGCCGAACGCGACTTCACCGGCGGCTCGCTCGAGCTGCTGCAGCGGATCGCCGAGGCGGCGACCGCCCGCGAGTCGGTCCGCGAGGCGCACCGCTCCGCCGAGCGCCGGACCCGGCGGCTGGCCCGCACGCTCGGCGTCCGCGCCGCCGCCGAGCGCGACCGCTCCCGCGAGCTGGCCGAACAGGTCGCCGCCGCCGCGACCGTGGTCGCCGACGCCGAGGAGGGCCGCTCCCGGCAGTCGCTGACTGTGGCCGAGCTGACCCACCGGCACGCCACGCTGGCGCTGGCCGCCGCGACCGGCGCCTCCGCCGCGCTGCGCCGTGAGCTGCTGGAGGCCCGGACCCTGCACTCGGCCTGGCAGGCCACCGAGACCGTGCTCCGGCACCGCGCCGCCGCCGACCGCTCGGCCCGGGTCTCCGCCGCGATCCGCGAGGCCGAGCGGGACGCCGCCCCGGCGCTCGCCGCCCGCACCCGCGCCGGGCTGGCGCTGGTGCGCGCGCTGGAGGCCGCCGCCGAGACCGCCGAGACCCGCGCCGACCAGGAGGAGCAGCGGGCCGGGGCGATCCAGGCCGAGAGTGAGGCCGCCCGCCGGGACGCCACCGCCGCGACCGTCGCCGCGCAGAAGGCCCGCAGCGAGTCCGAGCACCTGCGCCAGCGCCTGGCCGAGGTCGAGCAGGAGACCCAGGCCGCCGTCCGCGCCGGCTGGATCGACCCGGCCGGCTCCGGGCCGGACGCGGTCGACCCGGCCCGCGCCGCGCTCGACGCCGTCGACGCCGAGAAGACCGCCACCGCCGCCTGGGACGAGGCCCGGGGCGTCGCCGACGCCGCCGCCGTCCGCGCCCGCGAGGCCGCCGCCCGCGCCAACCGCGCCGAGCTGGCCGCCGCCCGCGCCAGCGACGCCCTCGCGGCCGGCCGCACCGTCCTTGCCGCCGAGCAGGACAGCGCCGCCCACCTGGCCCGCGACCCGCGCGCCTGCGACCTGCTCGGCACCGACGCCGAGGGGCTGACCCCGGAGCAGTTCGACCACGCCGCCGACCCGCTGCGGGAACTGCTGGACTCGGCCGTGGCCTCCGCCGAGCGCACCCTGTTCGACCTGCGCACCGCCGCCGCCGACGACTCCCGGGTGCTCGCCGCCCTCGGCGACGGCGGGCTGCTGCCGCCCGGCCCGGACGTCCTGGCCACCGTCGAGTACCTCGGCGAGCACGGCGTGCCGGCCCTCCCCGGCTGGCGCTACCTCGCCCAGTCGGTCGACCCGGCCGACCACGACCGGATCCTGGCCGCCCGCCCGCAGCTGGTCGACGGCGTGATCGTGACCGACCCGGACGCGTTGCTCCGCGCCCGCGAGGTGCTGACCGCCGCCGCGCTGCTGCCGCGCTCAGCCGTCGCCGTCGGCACCGCAGCCGCGCTGCTCGGCCCGGTCACCGACCTGCCGGGGAGCGGGGACGGCCTGTTCCTGGTCCCGCCGAACCCGGCCATGCATGACGAGAACGCCGCCGACGAGGAGCGCCGCCAGCTCCGCGACCGGGCCACCGCCCGCGAGGAGCAGATCCGCACCCTGGCCGCCCGGCTCGGCGCCGACCGGCTGCTGGCCGGGCGGCTGGCCTCCTGGCGCGCCCGCTGCCCGGCCGGACGGCTGGCGGCGCTCGCGGCCGAGGCCGAGGCGGCCCGCACCGCCCTCGACCTGGCCACCGCCGAGCTCTCCGCCGCCCGCGCCGAGCAGGACGAGGCCGAGAGCGAGCAGGCCGAGGCGGTCCGGGTGCGCGAGGACCGGGCCGAGGCCGCCCAGCAGTCCCGCCGCCGCGCCGACGCCCTGGCCGGCCTCGCCTACCGGCTGCGCGAGCGCGCCAACTGGACCGGCAACCTGCGCACCCTCGCCGACGAGGCCGCCGAGGCCGAGCAGCGCGAGCAACTGTGCACCGAGCGTGCCCAGGCCGCCGACGAGGACCGCCGCGCAGCCCAGCGCGCCGCCGACGACGCCCGCCGCACCGTCCGCGCGCTGCGCGCCGAGCGCGCCGAGCTGCCGACCGCCGAGGACGCCCCGGACGAGGCCCCGGCGGAGGAGACCGGCCCCTCGGCCTCGCTGCCCGCGCTGCGCGAGGCCCACCGCGCCGCCTCCCAGCTCTACGAGCAGGTCGGCGTCGGCGCCGACCTGCGTGCCGAGCAGGCCCGCGCCGAGGGCGACGAGACCGCCGCCCGGATCGAGCTCGACCGGCTCACCAACAAGGTCCGCAGCCGCGCCGAGGAGCTGCTGACCAGCACCGACGGCGCCGACGGCCCCGGTCGGCAGGCGGCCGCCGCCCGCGCCGAGGAGTTGGTCCAGACCATCGAGACCCGCGCCGCGACCGCCAGCGAGCACCTCGGGCGACTGCGCGGCGACGCCGAGCGCAGCGCGCCGGTCAGCGGCGAGGCCCACACCGAGCTGCCCGAGGAGCTGGTCCCGGAGAGCACCGAGCACGCCCAGGCGCTGCTGCGCACCGCCACCGTGGAACTCGCCGCCCGCACCGACGCGCTGGCGGCCGGCCGGAGCGCCCACGCGGACTACCAGCGGACCCTGGAGGCCGCCCAGCAGTCCGCCGCCGACTTCGACGAGACCGCGGCCCAGCTCCGCGACGGCCTGCGCGAACCCGCCGCTGCGGCCGGGGCCGGCGAGGCCGAGGAGGAGACCCCCAAGCCCTACCCCGGCAGCCTGGCCGAGGCCCGGCAAGCCGCCACCGACACCCGGCGCACCTTGCGCGCCGCCACCGCCGACCTGGCCGGCTCCGACCTCGCCGTCCGCGACGCCGCCGACGCGCTGGTCCGGCACGCCAACGCCACCCGCTTCGAGGCCGTCCGCACCCCGGCCCGGCAGCAGATCCGCGAGCTCCCGGCCTCCGCGCTGCCCGAGCACGCCGCGGCCTGGGCCACCGCCTTCGCGCCCCGGCTGCGGGTGCTCACCGACGAGCTGGAGCAGCTGGAACGCAACCGGGACAGCATCGTCGACCGGCTGCGCGGCCTGGTCGAGACCTCGCTGGCGACGCTGCGCGCCGCCCAGCGGCTGTCCCGACTGCCCGAGGGGCTGGGGGAGTGGTCGGGCCAGGAGTTCCTCCGGGTCCGCTTCGACGACCCGGACCACGCGGTGCTCACCGAGCGCCTCGGCGAGGTCATCGACGAGGCCACCCGGGCCGCCGTCCGCCGCACCGCCGCCGCCGGGGCCAGCAGTGACTGGGGCCGCCGGGACGGGATGTCACTGCTGCTGCGCGGCGTCCACGCGGCGTTGGAGCCCAAGGGCGTCGCGGTGGAGATCCTCAAGCCGGACGCGGTGCTGCGCGCCGAGCGGGTCTCGGTCAGCCAGATGTCGGACGTCTTCTCCGGCGGGCAGCTGCTCACCGCCGCGATCGCGCTCTACTGCACCATGGCCGCGCTGCGCTCCAACGACCGGGGCCAGGCCCGGCTCGCCCACGCCGGGACGCTGTTCCTGGACAACCCGATCGGCCGCGCCAACGCGACCTACCTGATCGAGCTGCAGCGGGCGGTGGCCGCCGCCCTCGGCGTCCAGCTGATCTACACCACGGGTCTGCTGGACGCCAACGCGCTGGCCGAGTTCCCGCTGATCATCCGACTGCGCAACGACGCCGACCTGCGGGCCGGGCTGAAGTTCATCTCGGTCGAGGAGCACCTGCGCCCCGGCCTGCCGGCCGTCGACCCGGACGACGTCCAGGTCCAGGGCGAGCTGACGTCCACCCGGATCTACCGGCGGCCGGTGGGGTAGCGGGGGTCGCTGGGGGCGCGCGGGCCGGGCGGGCGCGGGCCGCGCCGGGCGGCGGCCCGGCGCCGGTCCAGGTCGTCCTTCCAGGAGATGCAGACGTCCAGCAGGAACCAGGTCGAGACGAAGATCCCCAGGCCGGTGAGGGTGAGTGCGAGCGCGGTGTAGTCGGTGCCCGCGAACTGGAGCACCACCGTGAACATCAGTGCGGTCATGGTCAGGGCCAGGCTCACCACCAGCCGTGCGCGCGCGCTGCGCGACCTGTCCGACACCCGTCTTGCCATCGCCGTTCCCCGTCCCGCCCGCTCCCGACCGCCGCACACCCGGGTGTGCGCCGAAGCGCCCCCCGGGCGTCGCCAAGACCGACCGACAAATGGAGGGCGGCGAGCCGCCCTCCATTTGTCGGTCGGTCTACCTCGGACCCTGCCCGCCCCGTGCGCGGGTCACACCTGCCGGTGACCGGTCAGGTAGGCCTCCACCTCAGCCCTTACCTCGGGCGTGTCCAGACCGCGCACGACCATGGTAGTGCGCCTGCGGAGCACGTCGTCCGCCGTCTGCGCCCACTCGCGGTCGGCGGCGTAGGCGACCTGCGCCCAGACGTCCGGGCCGTCCGGGTGCAGCGGGCGGCCGAGCTCGGGGTCCTCGTCGATCAGTCGGGCGATCTCGAAGGAGAGCGTGCCGTAGTGGGTGGCCAGGTTGCGCGCCACCAGCGGGTCGATCCGCGTCCCCGGCTCCCGGTCCACCAGCAGACGGTGCGCGACCGCGTTCGGGCTGGCGACGCCGGGCAGCGGCACCGTCCGGGGCGTCGCGAGATGTCCTCGGCCAGCCCGGTCCCGGGCACCTTCGCCAGCTTCTCCAGCACCACCCGGCCGATGTGCCGGTAGGTGGTCCACTTCCCGCCGGCCACCGAGAGCATGCCGCCGGGGCCGCGGCTGATGACTGTCTCTCGCCTGGCCCGCAACGCCGCCGGGATTGTTGGGGAGCGCGCGCAGGCCGGCGAACGCGTATGTGATGTCGCTCCCGGTGGCAGGTGCTAGTCCGACAGCGCGTGCTGGCCTCGTCCAGGATTCTGGCGACGTCCTTGCCATCAGCGCTCGACCTCGCCGGGGTCGCCGTCGTATTCCTCATCAGTGGTGCCGAGCAGCAGGTGCCCCTCCCAGGGGATGGCGAAACTGACGCGGTGCCGGTCAATGGGGGTGGTCAGTGCGGCACGCCATGGTTCCGCCTGCCGCATGATCATGTGAGCGCCCTTCGACAGCCGGATGCTTGGCGCGGCGTTCGGGTCTTCCATCCGGCGTATGTGGTCGGTCCAGGGGCCAGTGGCGTTGAGGACTAGGCCGGCGTCGATGCCGAATTCGGTGCCATCAGCGTGGTCACGCAGTTCGGCGCCCGGTCATGCGGCCGTGCCAGTGACGCGCAAGCCACGCACCTCGGCGTGGTTGAATACACCGGCGCCCGAGTGCACGGCCGCCCGCACGGTCATCACCGCGACGCGGCTGTCGTTCATCTGATGGTCACCGTAGACGGCGACCGAGCGCAGCCCCTCCGTCTTCAGCGGCGGCACCCGGCGGTCGCCTGGGCGGCCGTGACACCCGGCCCACGCCGTCCCCGAACGACGACAGTGCCGAGTAGAGGAACACCCCGGCGGCGAGTTTCGGCGCGCTGTGCGGCCCGCCCTTGTAGACCGGGACGACGAACTCAGCGGCTTTACCAGATGGGGCGCTACGTCGATTCAGCCAGGCCGCGGCGCTCCCGGTGGTTCTCCGCGACCAGGCTTCACCGTGCCGGTCTGCAGGTAGCGCAGCCCGCCGTGGACAAGCTTGGTCGAGGCGCTCGAGGTAGCGCCGGCGAAGTCGCCGGCGTCGACCATCGCGACCCGCAGCCCCGCCTGGGCGGCGGTCCAGGTCGACGGCCGTGCCGAGAATGCCGCCGCCGATCACGAGCACGTCGTACGGTGGCGCTGCTCAGCAACTGCCGCGCCTGGGCGCGGTCGGCGGTCCGATTGGCACCGAGGGTGGGGATGGTCTTCATCGCTTTGGGTTCCTTAGGTGTGCGTGCCGGGTCGGCGGTCGGCCGGGTCGGCCGGGCCGGGGGCGGGGCCGGGGTGCCGGCCCCGCCGCCCCCGGCGGTCAGTCCTCGGCCTGCGCTTCGTCCTCTTCAGCCAGCCCATGGTCCGCTGGACGGCCTTTTGCCAGTTCCGGTACTGGCGGTCCGCGCTCCGCCGCCATCCCGGGCCGCCACTCGGCTGCTTTGTGCCAGTTGGCGCGCAGCGTCGTCCATGTCCGGCCAGTAGCCGATCGCGAGCCCGGCCGCATACGCCGCGCCGAGGCGGTCGTCTCCGCGACCATCGGCCGCACGATTGGCACCGCGAGAGTGTCCGCCAGTATCTGCATCAGCAGGTTGTCCACCGTCATCCCGCCGTCCGCCCTGAGCACGGTCAGCGGTAGGCCGGCGTCGGCGTTCATCGCCTCGACCACTTCCCTGGTCTGGAAGGCGGTTGCCTCCAGGACGGCGCGTGCGATGTGCCCCTTCGTCACGTAGGCCGTCAGGCCGGCGATGACGCCGCGCAGCGTCGGTGCGCCAGTGCGGAGCGAACAGGCCGGAGAAGGCCGGGACGAAGTAGCGCCACCGTTATCCGGGACCGTCTTCGCCAGCGTCTCGATCTCGGCAGCGTGGAGATCAGCCGAGTTGTCGCGGAGCCACTGAACGAGCGAGCCGGTGACCGCGATCGAGCCTTCCAGGGCATAGACCGGCGGCGCCGTCGATCTGATAGCCGACGGTGGTGAGCAGCCCGTGGCGCGGACTCACACCGGCTCATGGCCCGTGTTCAGCAGCAGGAAGCTGCCGGTGCCGTAGGTGCTCTTGGTCTCTCGCCGGGGCGAAGCAGGTCTGCCCGAACAGCGCCGCCTGCTGGTCACCGAGCGCGGCCGCGACCGGTACGCCGTCCGCGGTCTTGCCGTAGACCTCGGCGGAAGGGCGGATCTCCGGCAGCATCGCGGCGGGACGTCCAATCGCGTCTAGGAGTCGGCGTCCCAGCGGCAGCGTGCGCGAGGTTCATCAGCATCGTCCGGCGGGCGTTGGTGACATCGGTGACATGCCCCCTCGGCCGCCCGTGAGGTTCCAGATCACCCAGCTGTCCATGGTGCCGAACAGGACATCGCCGCGCTCGGCGCGCCTGCGCAGCCCTGGGTGGCGTGGTCGAGCAGCCAGCGGATCTTCGGCCCGGAAAAATAGGTGGCCGGGGGCAGTCCGGTGCGCTTGCGGAAGAGTTCTGGCATTGCCGGCCAGTTCCGGCAGCAGCGAATCAGTCCTTGTGTCCTGCCAGACAATGGCGGGTGCGACAGGCTCGCCTGTGCGGCGATCCCACAAGACGGTGGTCTCCCGCTGGTTGGTTATGCCGAGCGCGCCAATCTGGCGCTGCTGAGCTGCGCACCCGCCATCGCGTCGCGCAAGGACTGTCTGAGCGATCGTCCATATCTCCGCTGCGTCATGCTCGACCCAGCCGGGCCTGCGGGTAGCTCTGGCGGTGCTCCCGCTGCGACACGGACACGATGGTGCCCTCGTGCGCCGAACACCATGCATCGAGTGGACGTCGTGCCCTGGTCGATCGCAGCGATGTACTGGCCGCCGTTGGACAGTCTGGTGGTCACGATACTGATCCTCAGGGTGTGGGAGCGGGCGGGGGAGGCGGTACGGCGTTCACAACATGGTGCTTCAGAACATCGCCTTGTAGAGGAGTCCGGCGAGAACCGAGCCGATCAGCGGTCCGGCCACCGGTATCCAGGCGTAGCTCCAGTTCGAGCCGCCCTTGTTGGGGATCGGCAGCAGCGAGTGGACGATGCGCGGCCCCAGGTCGCGGGTGGGGTTGATGGCGTACCCGGTCGGACCGCCGAGGGAGTAGCCGATGCCGACCACGGTGAAGGCGATGATCAGGATCCCGGTGCCGGAGAGTCCGACCCCGGTGTTGAGGCCGACGGTGAGGATCAGGATGCAGAGCACGAAGGTGGCGATGATCTCGGTCATCAGGTTCTGGATCGGGTGGTCGATCTCCGGGATGGTGGAGAAGATCCCGAGTGTCGGCTCCTCGTTGGCCTGGAACTGGCCCAGGTAGGTCAGCCAGACCAGGAACGCACCGATCATCGCGCCGATCAGCTGCCCGGCGAAGTAGAGCGGGACCTGGTTCCAGTGGCCGGTCTTGATCGCGACCGCGACCGTCACCGCCGGGTTGAGCTGGGCGCCCGAGAGCGAGTTGGACGTGTAGGCGGCGATGAGGACGGCGAATCCCCAGCCGAAGGCGATGGCGGTCCAGCCTGCGCCCTGGACCTTCGACTTCTTGAGCGTCACGGCGGCGCAGACGCCGCCGCCCAACAGGATGAGCAGTCCGGTTCCGAGTACTTCGCCTAGGAAGACATGGAGGTTGGACACATCGACTCCTTTGTCCGTGCCCCTGTGGGGGGAGTGGGGCGGGTGGGGCCCTGGGGCGGGACACTCGTGAACGATGTTCGACATTGTCGACCGCCATGCGGCAGTTTTCCCGCTACGCCCCCTCGGCGTCAATACTCAGCACGTGGAATTCAGCAAAGCCGACATCAGCTCAGAAACTATGAAAAATCGCCCCAATAAGGGCGAACCGCACCCGTGAGCCGACTGTCGGGCCGGTCGGCGGCCGGTCAGAAGCGGGTCGCGCCCAGGTCCCGGGAGATCGCCCGGGCGGCCTCGCGGACCGACACCACCAGCTCGGGGCGGGGCACGCCGGCCTCGCAGACCCGCTCCACCGCGCCGCTGACGCAGACCGCCCCGACCGGGTTGCGTCGCCGGTCCTGGATCAGCGCGCCGATGGAGGCCTCGCCCTCCCAGGTCTCCTCGACCGCCGCGCTCCAGCCGCGCTCGCGGGTCAGCGCGCACTCCTCGTCGATGTCGCCGAGGTCGGTCAGGGTCCGGGCGGTGAAGGCCTCCGGTGGGTTCTCGTTGAGCTCGGCGCGGGCCACCGGGTCGTGCGCCAGTAGTACCTTGCCGAGCGCCGTGCTGTGCAGCGGCTGCATGCTGCCTACGTCCAGCACCTGTCGGCTGTCGTCCGGGCGGAAGACGTGATGGACGATCAGCACCCCGTGCTGGTGCAGCACTCCGAGGTAGACGGTCTCGCCGCCGGCCCGGGCCAGGTCGTCGGCCCAGACCAGGGCGCGCGCCCGCAGCTCGTGGACGTCGAGGTAGCTCTGCCCCAGTCGCAGCAGCTCTGCGCCGAGTTGGTACTTGCCGCTCTCCGGGTCCTGCTCCACGAAGCCCTCCTGCTGGAGGGTGCGCAGTATTCCGTGGGTGGTCCCCTTGGCCAGCCCGAGGGAGGCGGACACCTCGGACAGCCCCAGGCGGCGCTCGCCGCCTGCGAGCAGCCGCAGGATCGCCGCCGCGCGCTCAACTGACTGGATCGGGCCTGGCATCGCACACCTCCGCAGGGGTGCGGTCGACAATGCAGACCATCAGATGCGTATGTCGACCGCGATTCATTCTGCCCTGAGTGTGACAGGCAGCGATTCATCGCTCCATCACCGAGAGGAGTGAAGCAGGTGCACATCCTGCCGCAAACGACTGGCGCAGGCCGAGTCGGTGCGCTATGTTCTTCTCAGTTCAAGAAAGACTCACTCTGAGAACAACGGGAAGGAGCGCCGTCCGATGGCCTCGCAGTCCGACCCGCGCCCTGCCCGTCCGGGCGAGCAGGACTGGCTCGCGGCCTACGACCCCCGCGCCTTCACCCCGGTCGCGGTCACCGTCGACATCGTCGCGCTGACGCTGCGGTCGAACCGGCTGCACGTGCTGCTGGTGGAGCGCGCGGAGCCGCCCTACCAGGGCTACCTGGCCCTTCCCGGCGGCTTCGTGCGGGCCGGGCAGGAGGGCCTGGACCAGGCCGCCGCCCGCGAACTGGCCGAGGAGACCGGCCTGGACGCCGCCGCGCTGCGCCGGGTCCACCTCGAACAGCTCGGCTCCTACGGGGCGCCCGACCGCGACCCGAGGATGCACATCGTCTCCGTGGCCTATCTCGCCTTCGCCCCCGACCTGCCCGATCCGCGGGCCGGCGGCGACGCTGCTACGGCAGCCTGGACTCCGGTCGCCGGACCTCGCGGGGGTGGGTCCGGCGACCGGGTACGACTCCCCGGCGCACCGCCGGAGCCCGGCGCACCGCCGGTCCTGGCCTTCGACCACGACCGGGTCCTCGCCGACGCCCTCGACCGGGCCCGCGCCAAGCTGGAGTACACCCCGCTCGCCACCGCCTTCCTGCAACCCGAGTTCACGGTTCCGGAGCTGCGCGCGGTCTACGAGGAGATCTGGGGCGAGCAGCTGCACGCCGGCAACTTCCACCGCAAGGTCCTCTCCGTCCCCGGCTTCGTCGTCGGCACCGGCCGGACCAGCAGTCACAGCAGCACCCGGGGCGGACCCCGCCCCCGGCTCTACCGGGCCGGCGACGCCCGGCTGCTCCAGCCCGCCCTGCTCCGCCCCGAGCGCGAGCAGCGCTCCGCCGGTGGGGAACGGCCGGACGGACCGGACCCGGCCGGGGGTGGTGTGACCGACACGCCCACCACCGGCACCGAACCACGCATCCTCGACCAGGCTTTGGCCGCGATAGCCGCCGCGAGCTGCGCCGCCGACATCCTTGGCGTCGAGCCCCCGCCGCCGCGCCCCGTCGCTACCGCCGACTCGTCCGACTGCTCCACCCCGACACCGTCCCGGCCGCCCGCGGCGCCGAGGCCGAGGCCGCCTGCGCCACGCTCAACGCCCTGCGCGACCGGGCCACGGCCCCCGGCACCGCCGAACCCGAGCTGACGACCCGCCACCACCACTACTCCGTCGGCCCGGTGCTCGCCACCGGCGACATCGCGGTGCTGCGCCGGGCGCGGAGCCGACCGCTCGACGGCGGAAGAGCCCGCCGGGCGGTCCTCAAGATCCCGCGCTCCCCGGCCGACAACGACCTGATGGCCCGCGAGGCCACCGCGCTCAACCGGCTCGCCCGACACGGCGACCCCCGGTTCCGCCCCTACGTCCCCACCCTGCTGGAGAGCTTCCTCCACACCGACACCGACCCGACCGACCCCGCCCGCACCGTCCGCCGGATCAACGCCCTGCGCCGACTGGACGGCTTCCACCCGCTCACCGACCTGCTCGCCGCCTGGCCGCAGGGGCTCGACCCGCGCGACGCCGGCTGGATCTGGCGGCGACTGCTGGTCGCCCTCGGCCACGCCCACCGGGCCGGGGTACGGCACGGCTCCGTGCTGCCGGAACACGTCCTGGTCCACCTCGACCAGCACGGACTGGTCCTGGTCGACTGGTGCCACTCCGTCACCGGCGACCCCGCGCCGCTCCCCGCCCTGGTCGAGCGGTACCGGGACCGCTACCCGCCGGAGGTCGCTGCCCGCCGGCCCGCGACCGAGGCCACCGACATCCACCTCGCCACCCGCTGCATGGCCGAACTCATCGGCCCCCGGGCGCCGCGCGAACTGCGGTCCTTCATCGACGGCTGCACCCTTCCGTCCGAGCGGGCCCGCCCGCACGACGCCTGGAGACTGCTCGCCGAACTCGACGCCCTGCTCGAACACCTCTACGGCCCGCGCACCTTCCGGCCGTTGCACCTGCCCACCTGACCCGAGGAGAACCCATGGGAAGCGGACGCTGGGACACCGACGTCTACAAGGCCGCCGGGCACTACAAGGCCGCCGGCGGCATCGGCGCCTTCGCCTACAGCGACAGCGCCCGCAAGGGACCGCGCTCCGGCTGGCGCGCCCACCCCACGCTCGATCCGAAGGAGCTGACCGTCCGGGAGAGCCGCGACTCCGACGAGCACCCGGCCTCGCTCGCCATCGCCGTCATCTTCGACGTCACCGGCTCCATGGGCGGCGTCCCACGCGTGCTGCAGACCAAGCTGCCCGAGCTCTTCGGCCTGCTGCTGCGCAAGGGCTACACCCCCGACCCGCAGCTCCTCTTCGGTGCCGTCGGCGATGCCACCTGCGACCAGGTCCCGCTCCAGCTCGGCCAGTTCGAGTCCGACAACCGGATGGACGACAACCTCGACAACATCTTCCTCGAGGGCGGCGGCGGAGGTCAGATGAGCGAGTCCTACGAACTCGCCATGTACGCAATGGCCCGCCACACCTCGATCGACTGCCACGAGAAGCGCGGACGGCGCGGCTACCTCTTCCTGATCGGCGACGAACTGCCCTACGGCAAGGTCAAGGCCCGCGAGGTGCGCGCCGTCCTCGGCGACAAGCTCACCGAGGACATCCCGCTCACCGCGCTGCTCCCGGAACTCCAGCAGCGCTTCGACGTCTACTACATCCTCCCCGCCGGAGCCGCCTACGCCGGCAGCAGCAAGGTGCTCGACGCCTGGCACGCCCTGCTCGGACAGAACGTCATCGAACTGGACGACCTGGACGCCGTCTGCGAGACCATCGCCCTCACCGTCGGCCTCGGCGAGGAGGCCATCGACCTCCAGGAGGGGCTCGCCGACCTCGCCGACGTCGGCTCCGACGCCGCCGACAGCGTCGGCCGCGCACTCGCCGAGGTCGCCCGCCGGCACAGCGGCGTGGCCGTCGCCGGCGCCCCACTGCTGGGCCCGGACGCCGACGCGCCCTCCGGCAGCACCCGACTGTGACCGCGGACCGGCCCCGCCACGTCGCCGTGGTCGACCTCGGCTACGGCGACGCCGGCAAGGGCAGCATCGTCGACCACCTCTGCCGCACGGCCGTCGAGGCCGACCCCGGGAGCCCGCCCACCGTCGTCCGCTTCAACGGCGGGGCCCAGGCCGCGCACAATGTCGTCACCCCCGACGGCCGGCACCACACCTTCGCCCAGTTCGGCTCCGGCACCCTCGTCCCCGGCGTCCGCACCCACCTCTCCCGCTTCATGCTGCTCGACCCGCTCGCCCTCGCCGCCGAGGCCGCCCACCTGCGCACCGAGCTCGGGGCCCGCGACCCGTTCGCCCTGCTCACCGTGGACCGCCGGGCGCTGCTGACCACCCCGTACCACGCCGCCGCCAACCGGCACCGGGAGACCGCCCGGGGCGCGGCCCGGCACGGCTCCTGCGGTCTCGGCATCGGCGAGACCGCCGCCTACGCCCTCGCCCACCCCGACGACGCCCCCACCGCCGGCGACTGCACCGCCCCCGCCCGGCTCCGCACCCGGCTCACCCGGCTCCGCGACCGGCTCACCGCCGACCTCGGCCTCGGCCGACCCATCGGCCCGCCGGTGGAGGCCTGCCTCGACGCCTACCGCGCCTTCGCCGACCGGGTCGCCCTCACCGACGAACCGCACCTCGCCCGGATCCTGCGCGGCGGACCCGTCGTCCTCGAAGGCGCCCAGGGCGTGCTGCTCGACGAATGGCACGGCTTCCACCCCTACACCACCTGGTCCACCACCACCTTCGGCAACGCCGAAACCCTGCTCGCCGAGGCCGGAGCGCCCGGTACCGCGCTCCGGCTCGGCGTGCTCCGCAGCTACACCGTCCGACACGGCCCCGGGCCACTGGTGACGGAGGACCAGCGACTCTCCGCCGCCCTGCCCGAGGCGCACAACGGTCACGGGCGCTGGCAGGGCGCCTTCCGGGTCGGCCACTTCGACGCCGTCGCCCACCGCCACGCCCTCGCCGCCTGCGGCGGCGCCGACGCGCTCGCCCTCACCCACCTCGACGCCCCGCCGCGCTGCCCGGAACTCGCCATCTGCGAGAGCTACCGCACCGACGGTGCGGAGTTCCCTGGTGCGGATTTCGCTGGTGAGGAGATCGCTGTCCTGCCCGCCGCTCCGCCGCAGGACCTCGACTCCCGCGCCGAGCTCACCGCCCGACTGCTCACCGCCCGCCCCGGCCGCAGCCACCGCCCCGGACCCGAATCCGCCGTCTGGACCGAGGCCGTCGCCGCCACCCTGCGCACCCCCGTCCTGCTGGAGTCCCACGGGCCCCGCGCCACCGACAAACGCCCGCCCCGCAGCCGCGCCACGCGACCGGTCACCCTCGCGACCTTGGCCTGACCTGCCTCCGCATGGCAGATTGCTGTCCGGCAGCGCAGCCCACCCCCGCTGCGCCGCGACCCGATGCAACGGAGCGCCGCGATGAGCACCCCCACCCCTGGTCCCCTCTCGCCCACCCCCCTGTGGCAGCCCGACCCAGGACGCGCCGAGGCCACCCAGCTCGTGCGCTTCCAGCACTGGGCCGCCGAACACCACGGCGCACCCACGGGTGACTACGCCGCCCTGCACGCCTGGTCCACCGACGACCTCGACCGCTTCTGGACCGCCGTCGCCCAGTGGTTCGACGTCCGCTTCTCCACCCCGCCGACCCGCGCGCTGGCCGACGCCGCCATGCCCGGCGCCGAGTGGTTCCCCGGCGCCCGGCTCAACTACGCCGAACACGCCCTGCGCCACGGCGAGGCCGCCGAGCACGCCGAGCAGCCGGCCGTGCTCCACCTCGACGAGAGCGGCGCCGACCCGCAGGTCCTCACCTGGGCCGAACTTCGGCGCCAGGTCGGCTCGCTGGCCGCGCGCCTGCGCGAGCTGGGCGTCCGCCCCGGGGACCGGGTGGCCGGCTACGTCCCCAACGTCCCGCAGGCCGCCGTCGCCGTGCTCGCCACCGCCGCCGTCGGCGCGGTGTGGACCTCCTGCGCCCCCGACTTCGGCGCCCGCAGCGTGCTCGACCGCTTCCAGCAGCTCGAACCGGTGCTGCTCTTCGCCGTCGACGGCTACCGCTACGGCGGCAAGGCCCACGACCGCAGCGCCGTCGTCGCCGAACTGCGCCGCGAACTGCCCTCGCTGCGCCAGGTGGTCCACATCCCGCTGCTCGGCACCCCGGCCCCGGAGGGCGCGCTCGACTGGGACGCACTCACCTCCGGCGACGAGCAGCCGGTCTTCGAACAGGTCGCCTTCGACCACCCGCTCTGGGTGCTCTACTCCTCCGGCACGACCGGCCTGCCCAAGGCCATCGTCCAGGGCCACGGCGGCATCGTCGTCGAACACCTCAAGCAGGCCGGGCTCCACCTCGACCTCGGCCCGGAGGACCGGTTCTTCTGGTACACCTCCACCGGCTGGATGATGTGGAACTTCCTGCTGGCCGGCCTGCTTGTCGGCGCGAGCATCATCACCTACGACGGCAGCCCGGGCTATCCGGCCACCGACGCCCAGTGGCGGATCGCCGAACGCGCCGGGGTCACCGTCTTCGGCACCTCCGCCGCGTACATCACCGCCTGTGCCAAGGCCGACCTCCACCCCGGCCGGGACCTCGACCTCTCCCGGCTGCGCGCGATCGGCACCACCGGCTCCCCGCTGCCGCCCGACGGCTTCCACTGGATCCACGACCGGGTCCGCGCGGACCTCTGGCTCGCCTCGGTCAGCGGTGGCACCGACCTGTGCAGCTGCTTCGTCGGCGGCGTCCCGACGCTGCCGGTGTACGTCGGCGAGATCCAGGCCGCCTGCCTCGGCGTGGCCCTGGAGGCCTGGGACACCGACGGCAAGCCGGTCATCGGCGAGGTCGGCGAACTGATCGTCACCAAGCCCGTCCCGTCGATGCCGCTCTACTTCTGGAACGACCCGGAGGGCACCCGCTACCGCGAGAGCTACTTCGAGACCTTCCCCGGCGTCTGGCGGCACGGCGACTGGATCACCATCAGCACGCGCGGCACCGTCGTCATCCACGGCCGCTCGGACTCCACCCTCAACCGCCAGGGCGTCCGCATGGGCTCCGCCGACATCTACGAGGTTGTCGAACGGCTGCCGCAGATCCGCGAATCCCTGGTCATCGGCCTGGAACAGCCGGACGGCGGCTACTGGATGCCGCTCTTCGTGGTCCTCGCCGAGGGCGCGGCCCTGGACGAGGAGCTGCGCACGACGGTCCGCACCGCCCTGCGCGAGCAGTTGTCGCCCCGTCACGTCCCGGACGAGATCATCGCCGTCGCTGCGCTGCCGCACACCCTCACCGGCAAGCGGCTGGAGGTCCCGGTCAAGCGCATCCTCGCGGGCACCCCGCTCGCCCGGGCGGTCAACCCCGGCTCGCTGGACAACCCGGCCACGCTCGACCCCTTCGTCGCCCTGGCCGCCGCCCGGCAGGCCGCCGACAGCGAGTGACGCACCCCGGCGGCTCCCCAGGACGGGGAGCCGCCGGGCCTTCCGCTATTCGCCGGACAGCACCTGGTTGGCCGCCTTCCGCGCCTCCTCGGCCGTGTCCGTCGCCCGCGCGGCGGCCGCGGCCCGCTCGCACTGGGCGAAGGTGTACTTCGCCAGCGTCGCCCGGACGTACGGGATCGACGCCGCGCCCATCGACAGGCTGGTCACCCCGAGCCCGGTCAGCACACATGCCAGCACCGGGTCGGCGGCGGCCTCGCCGCACACCCCGCAGCTCTTGCCGGCCCCCCGAGCCGCCTCGGCGGCGGACGCCACCAGGTCCAGCAGGGCCGGCTGCCAGGGGTCCTGCAGCCGCGCCAGCGCCCCCACCTGCCGGTCGGCCGCGAAGGTGTACTGGGCGAGGTCGTTGGTGCCCAGCGAGAGGAACTCGACCTCCTCCAGGATCGAACGCGCCCGCAGCGCTGCCGAGGGGATCTCCACCATCGCCCCGAACTTCGCGCCCAGCCCGGCCGTCCGACAGGAGTCCGCGAACGCCCGCGCGTCGATCCGGTCGGCCACCATCGGCGCCATCACCTCCAGGTACACCGGCAGCCCGGCAGCTGCGCGCGCCAGCGCCCGCAGCTGGGTCTGCAGCACCTCCGGATGCTCCAGCAGACTGCGCAGCCCGCGCACCCCGAGCGCAGGATTCGGCTCGTCGCCGGGCGTCAGGAACTCCAACGGCTTGTCGGCCCCGGCATCCAGCACCCGGACCACGACCCGCCCCTCGGGGAACGCCTCCAGCACCGTCCGATAGGCCTCGACCTGCGACTCCTCCGACGGCGGCTTCGAGCTCTGCTCAAAGCTCTGCTCAAAAAACAGAAACTCGGTCCGGAACAACCCGATCCCCTCGGCACCGGCCTCCACCGCCGCCGGGACATCCGCCGGGCCGCCGATATTGGCGAGCAGGGGCACCCGCCGACCGTCCGAGGTCTGCCCGGGCCCGGAGGACGCCGCCAACGCGGCCTTGCGCTCGGCCGCCACCGTGCGCAGCCGGGCCTGCTCCTCGGCGGAGGGATCGACCAGGACCTCCCCGGTACTGCCGTCGACCGCGACCACCACGCCCTCGGTCATCGCGGTCGCCCCGGCGAAGGCCACCACCGCCGGAACCCCGAGCGCCCGCGCGAGGATCGCGCTGTGACTGGTCGGCCCGCCCTCCTCGGTCACGAAGCCGAGCACCAACGTGGGGTCCAGCAGCGCGGTGTCGGCCGGTGCGAGGTCCCGCGCGAACAGCACATACGGCTCGTCGCTGTCCGGCACCCCCGGCATCGGCACGCCCATCAACCGGGCCACGATCCGG
Source organism: uncultured Actinomycetota bacterium (assembly GCA_963743515.1). GTDB lineage: Bacteria > Actinomycetota > Actinomycetes > Streptomycetales > Streptomycetaceae > Streptacidiphilus. The sequence goes on along the minus strand of CAVUQN010000005.1, from coordinate 6,783 downwards.
TTCCGTACATCGTCCAGGTCCGCGACCCGCCCGGCCAGGTACTCGCCGGCGTTCGCCAGCAGCGCCCGGTAGGCGGCGAACGCGTCGTAGACGGCTCGTTCGGCCGTACTGCCCACGGCGATCCGCCGCTCGACGTCGGCCGTCAGCTCGGGGTCCATCGCCATCAGCGACTGGGCCTCCAGCACCGCCTGGGCCTCACCGCCGGCCAGATTCCCCCGGGCCTGCAGGTCCGCCGCGACCGCCTCCACAGCCTGCCGTGCCCGCGCCTGCTCCCTGGGCGCCTCGGCAGTCGGCGTCTGCTGCGCCGGCGGCTCCAGCACCGCGGTCCCCATGTGCCGCACCTGTCCGATCGCGACCCCGTGGCTCACGCCAACGCCGCGCAGCGTCTCTGCCATATCACCAGTCTCCGGTTGGGTGCGGCCGTCGTCGGCCGCAGGCTTCCGTCGTACCACTCAGCTCCACGGAAGAAGAGTCAGCTCCAGGAGAAGAGGGTCTCGCCGGCCAGTACCTCCCCGGCCTCCACCACATCTCCGAGCGAATCGGCCGTGGCGTCCAGCGCCACGACCGGGCAGATGGGCGACTTGCCCCCGGCCTCGACCGCGGCCGGGTCCCAGCGGACGACCGGCTGACCGCGCTTGACCGCGTCGCCCTTCTGCACCAGCAACTCGAACCCGGCGCCGTTGAGCTGAACGGTATCGATCCCCAGGTGGGTGAGGACCCCGTGTCCTTCGTCGTCGACCACGACGAAGGCGTGCGGATGCGTGGAGACGATGGTTCCGTCGATCGGTGACACCGCCGCCCCCGGCTCGCGCACCGGGTCGATCGCCGTACCTGGCCCCACCATGGCGCCGGAGAACACCGGGTCCGGAACTCCGGCGAGTCCGATGGCACGTCCACTCAGCGGTGAGGTCACGTTCGTCATGCTCAGGCCTCCTAGGGGGCGGTAAGTACAGGCAGGCGTCGATGCAGCCGCACCGGCATCAGCCTAAAACAGACATAACCGGCGCACGTGGCGTGCCCGCCAAGGGCATGACCCGACGTCAGCTTCGGTCCGCAGCAAGCCCTCCGGCCCCACCGACGGCCACGACACGCCACGTCCGGCCCCGGTTTGCCCCTGCAGGCCGACCGCTGTACTGTTGAGCCTCTGCCCGCGAAAACCATCCATGGTTGGCGCACGTCGGTGGCAAGACCCCTGATTTTTAACGCAGTGAACATTGCGCTACATTATGGGTCTGCCCGCGAAAGGCAGTTCGGAAATCACCGGAACGGACCACTGAAAAGGGTCTGCTAAGGTAGACAACGAAGCAGAGCGAATGCGAACGAAGCGCTCGGAGAGACCGGTGAAAGGGTCTTGAAGAAAGCGTCCGTTCCTTGAGAACTCAACAGCGTGCCAAAAGTCAACGCCAAATGTTGATACCCCGTCCGGCCACATCATGTGGACGGTCGAGGTTCCTTTGGGAAAAATGCTGCAACATTTTAAATGCAGAAACACTAGCGAGGACGCAGTGCACGGGACCGGCTATTCCGCTGGTTGCTGTGCCGCTCAACGCGAGTGCGATCGGGATATCCCGAGAACATTCACGGAGAGTTTGATCCTGGCTCAGGACGAACGCTGGCGGCGTGCTTAACACATGCAAGTCGAACGGTGAAGCCCTTCGGGGTGGATCAGTGGCGAACGGGTGAGTAACACGTGGGCAATCTGCCCTGCATTCTGGGACAAGCCTTGGAAACGAGGTCTAATACCGGATACGACGCATCCCCGCATGGGGTGTGCGTGGAAAGCTCCGGCGATGCAGGATGAGCCCGCGGCCTATCAGCTTGTTGGTGGGGTAATGGCCTACCAAGGCGACGACGGGTAGCCGGCCTGAGAGGGCGACCGGCCACACTGGGACTGAGACACGGCCCAGACTCCTACGGGAGGCAGCAGTGGGGAATATTGCACAATGGGCGAAAGCCTGATGCAGCGACGCCGCGTGAGGGATGACGGCCTTCGGGTTGTAAACCTCTTTCAGCAGGGAAGAAGCGCAAGTGACGGTACCTGCAGAAGAAGCACCGGCTAACTACGTGCCAGCAGCCGCGGTAATACGTAGGGTGCGAGCGTTGTCCGGAATTATTGGGCGTAAAGAGCTCGTAGGCGGCTTGTCACGTCGGATGTGAAAGCCCGGGGCTTAACTCCGGGTCTGCATTCGATACGGGCAGGCTAGAGTGTGGTAGGGGAGATCGGAATTCCTGGTGTAGCGGTGAAATGCGCAGATATCAGGAGGAACACCGGTGGCGAAGGCGGATCTCTGGGCCATTACTGACGCTGAGGAGCGAAAGCGTGGGGAGCGAACAGGATTAGATACCCTGGTAGTCCACGCCGTAAACGTTGGGAACTAGGTGTGGGTCACATTCCACGTGGTCCGCGCCGCAGCTAACGCATTAAGTTCCCCGCCTGGGGAGTACGGCCGCAAGGCTAAAACTCAAAGGAATTGACGGGGGCCCGCACAAGCAGCGGAGCATGTGGCTTAATTCGACGCAACGCGAAGAACCTTACCAAGGCTTGACATATATCGGAAACGGCCAGAGATGGTCGCCCCCTTGTGGTCGGTATACAGGTGGTGCATGGTTGTCGTCAGCTCGTGTCGTGAGATGTTGGGTTAAGTCCCGCAACGAGCGCAACCCTCGTTCTGTGTTGCCAGCGAGTAATGTCGGGGACTCACAGGAGACTGCCGGGGTCAACTCGGAGGAAGGTGGGGACGACGTCAAATCATCATGCCCCTTATGTCTTGGGCTGCACACGTGCTACAATGGCCGGTACAATGAGCTGCGATACCGCGAGGTGGAGCGAATCTCAAAAAGCCGGTCTCAGTTCGGATTGGGGTCTGCAACTCGACCCCATGAAGTCGGAGTTGCTAGTAATCGCAGATCAGCATTGCTGCGGTGAATACGTTCCCGGGCCTTGTACACACCGCCCGTCACGTCACGAAAGTCGGTAACACCCGAAGCCGGTGGCCTAACCCGCAAGGGAAGGAGCTGTCGAAGGTGGGACCAGCGATTGGGACGAAGTCGTAACAAGGTAGCCGTACCGGAAGGTGCGGCTGGATCACCTCCTTTCTAAGGAGCACTTCTCCCGGCCATGGCCGGGCAGAGGGCCACAGGTCAGCGAATGTCTGTACCGTGGTTCGCTCATGGGTGGAACGTTGACTATTCGGCACGGTCGGTTCTTGTCTGTCAGTACTGCGCTTCGGCGCGTGGAACGCAGGTCGGGGTTGACTGTGTCGGGCACGTTGTTGGGTCCTGAGGGCACGGCCGCAAGGTCTGTCTTCGGTACGCCGGCCCCAGTGAACTTCATGCCGCTTGTGGTGTGGGGGTGATGGGTGGCTGGTCGTTGCTTGAGAACTGCACAGTGGACGCGAGCATCTGTGGCCAAGTTTTTAAGGGCGCACGGTGGATGCCTTGGCACTAGGAACCGATGAAGGACGTGGGAGGCCGCGATAGGCCCCGGGGAGCTGTCAACCGAGCTTTGATCCGGGGGTGTCCGAATGGGGAAACCCGGCAGTCGTCATGGGCTGTCACCCGCTGCTGAACACATAGGCAGTGTGGAGGGAACGCGGGGAAGTGAAACATCTCAGTACCCGCAGGAAGAGAAAACAACCGTGATTCCGAGAGTAGTGGCGAGCGAAATCGGATGAGGCTAAACCGTATTGGTGTGATACCCGGCAGGGGTTGCCATTACGGGGTCGTGGGAAAATTCTTCGTCCGGTCTGCCGGCCGGTCGGAGAGTCAGAAACCGTATGGGTAGTCGAAGGACATGCGAAAGGTCCGGCGTAGAGGGTAAGACCCCCGTAGACGAAATCTGTACGGCTCTCTTGAGTTTTTCCCAAGTAGCACGGAGCCCGAGAAATCCCGTGTGAATCTGGCGGGACCACCCGCTAAGCCTAAATATTCCCTAGTGACCGATAGCGGACAGTACCGTGAGGGAATGGTGAAAAGTACCGCGGGAGCGGAGTGAAATAGTACCTGAAACCGTGTGCCTACAAGCCGTGGGAGCGTCGCTGTGTGTGCTTGCACACAGCTGTCGTGACTGCGTGCCTTTTGAAGAATGAGCCTGCGAGTTTGCGGTGTGTTGCGAGGTTAACCCGTGTGGGGTAGCCGTAGCGAAAGCGAGTCCGAATAGGGCGACATAGTAGCGCGCCCAAGACCCGAAGCGGAGTGATCTAGCCATGGGCAGGTTGAAGCGCGGGTAAGACCTTGTGGAGGACCGAACCCACCAGGGTTGAAAACCTGGGGGATGACCTGTGGTTAGGGGTGAAAGGCCAATCAAACTCCGTGATAGCTGGTTCTCCCCGAAATGCATTTAGGTGCAGCGTCGCGTGTTTCTTGCCGGAGGTAGAGCACTGGATAGGCGATGGGCCCCACCGGGTTACTGACCTTAGCCAAACTCCGAATGCCGGTAAGTGAGAGCGCGGCAGTGAGACTGTGGGGGATAAGCTCCATGGTCGAGAGGGAAACAGCCCAGAGCACCGACTAAGGCCCCTAAGCGTATGCTAAGTGGGAAAGGATGTGGAGTCGCAGAGACAACCAGGAGGTTGGCTTAGAAGCAGCCACCCTTGAAAGAGTGCGTAATAGCTCACTGGTCAAGTGATTCCGCGCCGACAATGTAGCGGGGCTCAAGTACACCGCCGAAGTCGTGTCATTGCAGCTTAACCCCTAACGGGGGCTGTGATGGGTAGGGGAGCGTCGTGTGCCGGGTGAAGCAGCGGCGGAAGCCAGTTGTGGACGGTACACGAGTGAGAATGCAGGCATGAGTAGCGATACACACGTGGGAAACTTGTGCGCCGATTGACTCAAGGGTTCCTGGGTCAAGCTGATCTGCCCAGGGTAAGTCGGGACCTAAGGCGAGGCCGACAGGCGTAGTCGATGGACAACGGGTTGATATTCCCGTACCCGCTTTGAAGCGCCAACGTCGAACCTCTGAATGCTAAGGCCGTGAAGCCGTCTCGGATCCTTCGGGTGAAGAGGAGTGGTGGAGCCGCTGACCCAACAGGGTAGTAGGTGAGCGATGGGGTGACGCAGGAAGGTAGTCCAGCCCGGGCGGTGGTTGTCCCGGGGTAAGGGTGTAGGGCGTTGTGTAGGCAAATCCGCACTACATGAGCCTGAGACCTGATGCCGAGCCGATTGTGGTGAAGTGGATGATCCTATGCTGTCGAGAAAAGCCTCTAGCGAGTTTCATGGCGGCCCGTACCCTAAACCGACTCAGGTGGTCAGGTAGAGAATACCGAGGCGTTCGGGTGAACTATGGTTAAGGAACTCGGCAAAATGCCCCCGTAACTTCGGGAGAAGGGGGGCCATCTGGTGATGAGTCTTGCACTCCGAGCTGGGGGTGGCCGCAGAGACCAGCGAGAAGCGACTGTTTACTAAAAACACAGGTCCGTGCGAAGCCGTAAGGCGATGTATACGGACTGACGCCTGCCCGGTGCTGGAACGTTAAGGGGACCGGTTAGTCAGATCTTCGAGTTGGCGAAGCTGAGAACTTAAGCGCCAGTAAACGGCGGTGGTAACTATAACCATCCTAAGGTAGCGAAATTCCTTGTCGGGTAAGTTCCGACCTGCACGAATGGCGTAACGACTTCTCGACTGTCTCAACCATAGGCCCGGTGAAATTGCATTACGAGTAAAGATGCTCGTTTCGCGCAGCAGGACGGAAAGACCCCGGGACCTTTACTATAGTTTGATATTGGTGTTCGGTTCGGCTTGTGTAGGATAGGTGGGAGACTTTGAAGCTGTGGACGCCAGTTCATGGTGGAGTCGTCGTTGAAATACCACTCTGGTCGTGCTGGATGTCTAACCTGGGTCCGTGATCCGGATCAGGGACAGTGTCTGATGGGTAGTTTAACTGGGGCGGTTGCCTCCTAAAGAGTAACGGAGGCGCCCAAAGGTTCCCTCAGCCTGGTTGGCAATCAGGTGTTGAGTGTAAGTGCACAAGGGAGCTTGACTGTGAGACCGACGGGTCGAGCAGGGACGAAAGTCGGGACTAGTGATCCGGCGGTGGCTTGTGGAAGCGCCGTCGCTCAACGGATAAAAGGTACCCCGGGGATAACAGGCTGATCTTCCCCAAGAGTCCATATCGACGGGATGGTTTGGCACCTCGATGTCGGCTCGTCGCATCCTGGGGCTGGAGTCGGTCCCAAGGGTTGGGCTGTTCGCCCATTAAAGCGGTACGCGAGCTGGGTTTAGAACGTCGTGAGACAGTTCGGTCCCTATCCGCTGCGCGCGCAGGAGTCTTGAGAAGGGCTGTCCCTAGTACGAGAGGACCGGGACGGACGAACCTCTGGTGTGCCAGTTGTTCTGCCAAGGGCATGGCTGGTTGGCTACGTTCGGGAGGGATAACCGCTGAAAGCATCTAAGCGGGAAGCCTGCTTCGAGATGAGGACTCCCACCCCTGAGTGGGTAAGGCTCCCAGTAGACGACTGGGTTGATAGGCCGGATGTGGAAGCCCGGTGACGGGTGGAGCTGACCGGTACTAATAGGCCGAGGGCTTGTCCTCAGTTGCTCGCGTCCACTGTGTGGTTCTGAAGTAACGAACAGCCCCCGTGACCGTCTTATTGTCAGACGTGCATGCTTGTTCGATAACTTCATAGTGTTTCGGTGGTCATAGCGTGAGGGAAACGCCCGGTTACATTCCGAACCCGGAAGCTAAGCCTCACAGCGCCGATGGTACTGCAGGGGGGACCCTGTGGGAGAGTAGGACGCCGCCGAACAACCTTTAACGATGGGCCCCCTGACCATTGGTCAGGGGGC
>CAVUQN010000004.1:0-1495468 GCA_963743515.1 uncultured Actinomycetota bacterium | reverse complement strand
CCCTCGGGGATCGCGAGGAGGCCGCCGATGCCCTCCAGGACGCCCTGATCTCCGCGTTCCGGGCCGCCCACACCTTCCAGGGCCGCTCGGCGGTCACCACCTGGCTGCACCGGATCGTGGTCAACGCCCTGTCTGGACCGCGCCCGGCGGGCAGCGAGCCACCGCACCCGCCCACTGGATGAGCAGCCCGGGCTGGAACTTGTCCTGGGTCAGGACGAGGGGGCGGACGTCTCCCTGGAGCGACACGAACTACGACGCGAACTGGCCCTCGCCCTCGACTCGCTCCCCGCCGAGCAGCGCGCCGCACTGATCCTGGTGGACATGCACGGATACCCGGTCGCCGAGGCCGCGCTGATGCTCGACGTGCCCGTCGGCACGGTCAAGAGCCGCTGTGCCCGCGGTCGTGCCCGGCTGCTCCCCCGGATAGCGCACCTGCGCTCCGGTCCGAGCATCCGGGTCGCGCAGGACACAGGTGTTTCACGTGAAACCGGCGAGCCCGGACGGGAGGACGCCACCGTCCCCGATCCACGTGAAACATCCGAGAGCGGGCAGCACGGAGCTGCTCCGCCCGGCCCGGGGAACCGCAAGCAGGGCGGCTCCGTCCCACTCGTGACCGCCCGGCAGCCCGCCACGGATGCCCGTCCAGGAGGTGATCCAACGACATGACGCTCTTCCCGACGGACTCCTCCGGCCATCCCGACGTCGAGGTCATCTCCAGTACCTGGAGGAACTGCTCCCGGCCGACTCCACGTCCGCGGTCCGCGCCCATCTCGACGACTGCCCGGATTGCCGGGAGACCCTGGACGCCCTCGACGAGCTGCGTGAGCTGCTCGGCGAGCCCGAGTTCCCGCCCCTGCCCGCCGACATCGCCCTGCGGATCGACGCGGCCCTTGCCGTCGAGGCCGGGCTGCGACGAACAGGGTCCGACCGAACCGGTCGCCGAGCAACCGCTCCGCTCCGGCACCGGCCGGACGACCGGCCGTACCCAGGGACCGGCCCACACCGCCCCTGGCGGCCCCAAGCGGCCCTCGACCCCCAGCCGTCCGAACAAGGGACGACGGAGCGCCAGATGGCTGCGCAGGGCCGCCCTGGGATGGCGGCGCCGCTGTCATCGGGTGCGTCGTCACCCTCGGCTTCTCGCTCGGCGGCCCGGGTCTGGATCCCTCGAGTTCGGCCGGACGGTCCGTGGTCCAGAACGCGGGGCCCGACGCGGCCACCGCGTACGCCTTCACCGCCGTCGGGTTCACCGCCCAGATCCAGTCCCTGGTCGGTTCCGACCAGGGTTCCGTCGCCCCGCGAGCGATGACCCAGGGCCAGACGTCCAAAGCAGCGGCCGCCGCGGAGCCGTGGAGCCGCACGCCCCCGCGTGCGTGCTCCACGCGGTGGACCGGCCGAGTCGTCCCCGCTCACCAGTGCGTTCGGGAGCTACCAGGGCATGGAGGTCTACGCCCTGGTGTACCAGGGGAGCGGCGCCGCTACCGCCGTCGACGCCTACCTGGTGACCGCCGATTGCCTCCCCTCGGCCGGCGGCCGCAGCGCCGTCCTGTTGCAGCGCACGGTGCCGCTCCCATAATTCGCCGGGAATGCGGGAGACTGGGGAACCGTTGAGAGGGCACGCAGGGATGCCCAGCCCTCTCGTCGGCCCCGGGCTTCGAAGCGATTCAGGAGATGCAGTGACGACGCACCGCAACGTGATCATCGTGGGTTCCGGCCCGGCCGGCTACACCGCGGCGCTCTACACCGCGCGGGCCGATCCTGAGCCCTTGGTCTTCGAGGGCTCGCAGTACGGCGGCGCGCTGATGAACACCACCGAGGTCGAGAACTTCCCCGGCTTCACCGACGGCATCATGGGCCCGGACCTGATGAACCAGATCCGCGCCCAGGCCGAGCGCTTCGGCGCCGAGCTGGTCAGCGACGACGTGGTGTCGGTCGACCTCGCCGGCCCGGTCAAGACCGTCCGCACGCTCGACGGTGAGTCCACCGGCCGACGCCGTGATCCTGGCCACCGGCTCGGCCTACCGCCGGCTCGGGCTGCCCGGAGGACGAGCTGTCCGGGCACGGCGTCTCCTGGTGTGCCACCTGTGACGGCTTCTTCTTCCGCGACCAGGACATCGTGGTCGTCGGCGGCGGCGACACCGCGATGGAGGAGGCCACCTTCCTCACCCGGTTCGCCAAGTCGGTCACCGTGGTCCACCGGCGCGACTCGTTGCGAGCCAGCCGCATCATGGTCGACCGGGCCGAGGCCAACCCGAAGATCAGCTGGGCCTGGAACACCGAGGTCGTCGACATCCACGGCGAGGGCACCGTCACCGGGGTCCGGCTGCGCGACACGGTCACCGGCGAGGAGCGCGACCTGCCCGTCGGCGGGCTTGTTCATCGCCATCGGCCACCTGCCGCGCAGCGAGCTCGTCAAGGGTCAGCTCGACCTCGACGACGAGGGCTACGTGCTCACCGTCGAGGCCCCCGCCACCCGCACCAACCTCGAGGGCGTGTTCGCGGCCGGCGATGTCGTCGACCACGTCTACCGTCAGGCCGATCACCGCCGCCGCCAGCGGCTGCCAGGCGGCGCTGGATGCCGAGCACTTCCTCGCGCACCGGCTACCTGGCCGCAGCTCGCCCACACGGCTCAGCTGGCCGAGCAGCACGGCTGACTCCGCCCGATCGACCCGGAATCAACCCACCCGCGGCAGCGTTACACCGTCGCCATCACAACACCTGGAGACAAGACAGGCAACAACACCAAGGTCGTGACCGACGCCAGCTTCGCACCGACGTCCTGCAGGCCGACGGGCCGGTGCTCGTCGACTTCTGGGCCGAGTGGTGCGGCCCGTGCCGTCAGGTCGCCCCGGTTCTCGAAGAGATCGCCGGCGACTACCCGCGACAAGATCACGATCGCCAAGGTCAACATCGACGAGAACCCGGGCATCGCACGCGACTACCAGATCATGTCGATCCCGACGATGTCGGTGTTCCACAAGGGTCAGGTCGTCAAGACGATCGTCGGTGCCAAGCCCAAGAGCGCCCTGGTGCGCGACCTGGCCCAGTTCCTGGGCTAAGTCCACGCGCCAACGCCGGGGCGGCCACCATGTGGTGGCCGCCCCGGCGTTTCCATGTTTCACGTGAAACGGCGCGTACGATCGTCGGATCCCATGCAGGAGGGGACCCTCGCACATGACCCACCACCCGGCCCACATCTATCGCTGGAAGCTCGGCGACACCGGCCCTGCCGTCGGCCAATCCGCTTCAAGCTGGCGCTCCTCGGACTGCTGAGCAACGAGGGTCCTGCCGCGCAGCGCGGGCAACTGCATTCGGCGTCCTCCCTGTTCGATCTGGAGGTGGACAAGGCGGTCCGCTACTTCCAGCAACAGCGCGGTCTGACCTCGGACGGCATAGTCGGCCCGGAAACGTACCGCCACCTGAACGAGGCACGGTGGCGACTGGGCGACCGCACCCTCGCCCACACCTCCAGCAACATGCAGTTCGGTGACGACGTCGCCCAGTTGCAGCAGCGGCTGCTGGACATGGGCTTCACCCCGGGCCGGGTCGACGGCATCTTCGGCCCGGCCACCGCCCAGGCGCTCAGCGAGTTCCAGCGCAATATGGGCCTCCAGCCGGACGGCGAGCTCGGCCCCGTCACCCTGACGGTCCTGTTGCAACTGGCCCGGACGGTCGTCGGCGGCGCCCCCCACGTCATGCGGGAGACCGAGATGCTGCTGCGCTCCGGTCCCGCACTGGCCGGCAAGGTCGTCGTCATCGACCCCGGGCATGGCGGCAACGACGCCGGGGTCTGCGTCGACGGGATCAGCGAAGCCGAGGTGGTCTGGGAGATCGCCCGCAGTCTGGAACAGCGGCTGCAGACCCTGGGTGTGCGCACCCACCTCACCCGACAGGCGGACAGCGGCGGCGGCGACGAGAGCCGACGTGCCGCCTTCGCCAACGCCACCGAGGCCGATCTGCTGATCTCCCTCCATCTGGAGGGCCACCACGATCCGATCGCGGCCGGCGTCGCCAGCTACTACTACGGGGACGAGAGCCGGAGCCGCTGGTCGCACACCGGCAAGCAGTTCGCCGGACTGGTACAGCGCGAACTCATCGCCCGCTGCGGCCTCGGGGACAACCGCAGCCACGCCCGCACCTGGACGCTGCTGCGATCCACCCGGATGGCGGCCGTGGTGCCGGCTGGAACTCGGCTACCTCACCAGCCCCCAAGGACGCGGCGAGGATCACCGCCCCGGACTTCCGGGCCCGGCGGTCGAGGCCGTCGCGGTCGCTGTCCAGCGTCTATCTGCCACCCGAGGACGACGCGCCGACCGGAGTGCTGCACCTCCCAGTCCTGGCCTGACCCTCACAGCGGCCTCAGCGAGGGCTCCTTCTGAACCGCGCCCAGCAGCCGCTCCAGCGCGACCTCGACCTCCCCTTCCAGGAGATCGCCGACCGCACCTCCAACCGCAACCGCGGATACCGGTGGTGCGGTCGCACCGTCTTGAACCCGACCGCCTGCAGGTGCTCGGCCGGCAGCAGACAGCTCGGCTCCTTCCAGCGGGCGTCGCCGAACGCCTCGAGGGCCTTGAACTCCCGGCGGATCAGATCCTTGGCAACCGCCTGCACCAGCGTCCGCCCGATGCCCTGTCCCTGGAAACCGGGCAGGACCCGGGCGGTCATCAACTGCACGGCGTCAGGCGAGATCGGACTCGTGGGAAAGGCCAGGGACCGCGGCGCATAGGCCGGCGGCGCATAGAGCACGAATCCCACCGGGACGTCGTCGACATAGGCGACGCGTCCGCAGGAGCCCCACTCCAACAGCACCGAGGAGATCCAGGACTCCTTCTCCAACTCGGGTTGCCCGGCCGCCACGGCCGCCTTTCCCGCTAACCTGGTCCAGCTCCCAGAAGACACACGATCTGCAGGTGATCGGGAGATCAGCGAGGGTGTCCAGCGTGAGCGGTACGAGCCTGCGTCCCATGCACTACACCTTCGGCTTCGCGGTCAGGAGAGACCGGTCCTCGCTCAACGATAAGCGTGGAGAGACCCGACCAGCACCCCCATGGGAGCGATCCTGCCACAGGCCACCGAGGAAACCGCCGACCCCGCCCAACCCCAGTCCCACCGCAACGAGTGCCGTCGCCCGCCCACGCATACGCATGAACCCTCCCGGGTAGAGCCGACCGCTGTGCTCCTCCCGCCATCCTAGCCACGGCCGGAGGCATGAAGAGGGCCGTTGTGTTTCCACGTGAAACGTGGAACACAACGGCCCTCCCCGGATCCCGGCGCCGGACCCGCTACGCCTCGTCGGCTGCGGTCTCGCCGCTCAGCCCCTGCTTCAGCCGCTGCCCCTCGCCCGGGGCGAAGGAGTTGAGGATCCGTTCGAGATCCTCCACCGTGGCGAACTCCACCACGATCTTGCCGCGATGGGTACCGAGGTCGACCTTCACCCGGGTGTCGATGCGACGGAACAGAACCGGCTCGCCAGACTCGCCAGCGCCGGCGAGGGCAGCCGTCCCGCACGCGGTCCACGCGATTTCGGCCGGGGCTGCTCCAGCTTGGCCAGCCGCACGATCTCCTCGACCGTACGCACCGACAGCCCCTCGGCGATGATCCGCTTGGCCAACGCGTCCTGTTCCTCGGGGCTGTCCAGCCCCAACAGCGCCCTGGCATGGCCGTAGTCGATCGTCTTGGCCGCCACCTTCAACTGCACCGACGGCGGCAGCTTCAGCAGCCGCAGGGTGTTGGACACCTGCCCACGGGAGCGTCCGATGCGGTCGGCGAGTTCGTTGTGGGTACAGGAGAAGTCCCGCAGCAACTGGTCGTAGGCCGCAGCCTCCTCCAGCGGGTTCAGCTGGGACCGGTGCAGGTTCTCCAACAGCGCGTCCAGCAGCAGCTTCTCGTCCTCGGTCGCCCGGACGATGGCCGGGATGACCTGCAGGCCGGCCCGCCGCGAGGCCCGCCAGCGCCGCTCACCCATGATCAGCTCAAAGCGGCCGGGGCCGACCTCACGCACCACCACCGGCTGGAGCAGGCCCACCTCCTTGATCGAGTGGACCAGTTCGTCGAGTTCCGTCTCGTCGAACACGTCGCGGGGCTGGCGCGGGTTGGGGCTGATCCCGTCCAGCGGGATCTCGGCGAAGTACGCCCCGTCCACCGGACGCAGTTCTTCCCGGCAGCCAGGTCGGATCCGCTGCCCGCGGAGCCTCCACCGGCCGTTGTTTCACGTGAAACAGCCTCGGCCTCCAGCGAGCGTTCCAGCGTGCTGACCGCGCCCGCCGAACGTGCCACCGCGCTCCCGCGCTCCAGCCCCGCCCCGGGGCCGGTCGGCGCGCCCGAACCCGCCAGGCCGACCGGCCTGGCCTCCCGGGCCGGACGCGGCCGGGATCAGTGCTCCCAGACCTCGGCCCAGACCCCTGCGACGCTCGCTCACCGGTTCCCCTCCATCGTGCTGTTCCGTGCACTGTCGTGTTCCGCCATGCGACGCGGCTGCTGCTGGAAGACCCCGGGATGCCCGGACTCGCCCGCGAACGCAGCCTCGGCGGCCTTCGCATCGGCCGCCGCACCCCGCAGGGCGATCTCCTTGGCCGCCTCCCGATAAGAGCGCGCACCGGTGGAGCTTGGATCATAGGTCAACACGGTCTGCCCGTAACTGGGAGCCTCGGAGACCCGGACCGAACGCGGGATGCTGGTCCGCAGCACCTTCTTCCGCGAAGTGCGTCCGGACCTCCTCCGCGACCTGCGAGGCCAGCCTGGTGCGGGCGTCGTACATCGTCAGCAGGATGGTCGAGACATGGAGGTGCGGATTGAGGTGCGCCCGCACCAGCTACCACATTCCGCAGCAGCTGCCCCAGCCCCTCCAGCGCGTAGTACTCGCACTGGATGGGGATGAGGACCTCGCGTCCGGCCACCATCGCATTGACGGTCAGCAGCCCCAGCGACGGCGGACAGTCGATCAGAATGTAGTCGAGCGGCTGCTCGTAGGCCTCGATCGCCCGCTGCAGCCGACTCTCCCGGGCCACCAACGAGACCAGTTCGATCTCCGCCCCGGCCAGGTCGATGGTGGCCGGACAGCAGAACAGCCCCTCAACGTCCACCACGGGTTGGACGACGTCGGCCAGGGGCTTGCCCTCGACCAGGACATCGTAAATGGAAGGGACCTCGGCATGGTGGTCGATGCCCAGCGCGGTCGAGGCATTGCCCTGCGGGTCGAGGTCGATGACCAGGACCCGGGCCCCCTGCATCGCCAGCGAGGCCGCCAGATTGACGGTGGTGGTGGTCTTGCCCACCCCGCCCTTCTGGTTGGCGACCACCATCACCCGGGTACGGGCAGGTCGTGGCGATGTCTCGGTGGCACGGCCCAATGCCTCCATCGCGGCCTGGGTGGCACGACCGATGGGGGTGTCATCGCTGAGCGCGGTGGTATCCAAGTCCTGCATAGTCGTCAGTGTTTCACGTGAAACACGGCGCCTACTACGGGGTCCGGGCAATGGATCTGCCATTGGCGGGATTGTTTTCGGCTCGCCTGGCACTCCGAGGGTTCGGGCGTCGCTCGGCATGGGGTCACCCCCCTTTCCGTCCTCGCTGTCGCTGAAATCATGGCGCAGCCCGCCGGGGCGCGGGGACGGTTGCGACTCCTGTGGTCCCAGGGGGTGCAGATCTTCACCCGATCGGCGACCGAACTGCGTGGCCTCGCGGGCACGGCTCAGGATTCCAGGCAGCAGGGAGCGACGTTTCACGTGAAACACGATGCCTGGCAAACCGGACATCTGATGACGCGACACTCCGCAGGAGCACCAAGGGGACCAGTATCAAGGTGAGCAACGCCGAGGGGCCGTGGTCCCGTCTCGGGCGAGACGGGACCACGGCCCCTCGGTCGAATATCGCGGTCAGCGGCGGCGGCGCGGTCCGCCCTTGCCGACCCCGGCCGAACGTCCGGCCCGAGCGGCCTTGGCCCGGCGGGCCGCCGCCTTCACGCCTCCGGGGCTCTCGCCGACCTGGACTCGGACCACATGGGTCGGCACCTCCACGACCCCCTTGCCCGCGGTGTCGACCGACCAGGCCTGGGCCCCCAGCTTCAGCAGCGCACCCTTGTGGTCGGCCAGCTCCTGCTCGGCGAGGTCGCCCTTGAGCGCCAGCATCTCCCCGTAGGGACGCAGCAGCGGAAGCCCCCAGCCGGCCAGCCGGTCCAGCGGCGCGACCGCCCGGGCGGTGACCACGTCGACAGCCAGCTTGCCGACCATCTCCTCAGCCCGGCCGCGGACCACCGTGACATTGTCCAGACCCAGTTCGCGGACGACCTCCTCCAGGAAAGTCGTCCGCCGCAGCAGCGGTTCGAGCAGGGTGATCCGGACATCCGGCCGGGCCAGGGCCACCGGGATCCCGGGCAGCCCGGCGCCGGAGCCGACATCGCAGAGCGAGACCCCGGCGGGAAGCAGCTCGCTCAGTACCGCACAGTTGAGGATGTGCCGCTCCCACAGCCGGGGCACCTCGCGCGGGCCGATCAGACCGCGCCGGACCGCCGCGTCCGCCAGCAGCTCGGCGTAGCGGACCGCCTGCTCGAAACGCTCGCCGAAGACCTCACGCGCGGCCGTCGGCGGCTCGGTGAGCTCGTGGGAGAACTCTTCAACGACTGTGGGCGCTTCGTCCCCACTCGGTGCCTCGGACATGGCGGCGGCCTCTCTCCTCGTCTGCGTCGGCTGGGTCAGGCAGGGAGGACGACGACGCAGCGCTGGGGCTCCTCGCCCTCCGACTCGCTGCGCAGCCCTGCCGCTGCCACAGCGTCGTGGACGACCTTCCGCTCGAAGGGGGTCATCGGCCGGAGCTTCACCGCTGCCCCGTTCGCCTTGACCTCCTCGGCCGTCCTGGCGCCGAGCTCGGCCAGTTCCGCCCGCTTCCGGGCCCGGAAGCCGGCGATGTCCAGCATCAGCCGACTGCGCTCACCGGTCTCCCGGTGCACCGCCAGCCGGGTCAGCTCCTGCAGGGCCTCCAGCACCTCGCCGTCCTGGCCCACCAGCCGGAGCAGCGACCGCTCGGCCCCGGGGCCCTCACCGATGATCGACACGGAGGCACGATCGCCCTCCACGTCCATGTCGATGTCGCCGTCGAGGTCGGCGATGTCGAGCAGCGCCTCCAGGTAGTCGGCGGCGATCTCGCCCTCCTGCTCCAGATTGCCGAGCAGATCGCCCTTGGACTCGTCCTTCTCGACCGGCGTCACGGTGCCCTCCGTCACGGATGGCCTCCTTGGGTACTCGTGGGGTGGACAGCAGCCTCGCGGGTAGGTCCGCGGTGAAGCCGCTACTAGGACTTCTTCTTGGGACGCTGGCCCGCCGGCTGCGGGCTGCGCTTGCCGGGCTGATTGGTGCGCTTCGGCTGACCGCCCTGGGCCGGGGCGCCGCCGCTGCCCGCCGTGGTGGCCCGGCCGCGGGCCTGTCCACCGGACTGTCCGCCGCTCTTCGCCGTGCCCGACTTGGCACTCGGCTGACCGGCCCGGTCGGCCGGGGCGTTCTTGGCCGCCTCGGCCGCGTCCACCACGGCGTCGGCGGGGGCGCTGCCGGCCGCACCGGCGCTGCTCTGGCGCTGGGACTTGGTCTGCCGCTTGGGCTGCTGACGACGCACCGGAGCCGCGTCCTCGGGGGTCTCCTCCACCGGCTCGGCGCCGCCCTTGACCAGTGAGGCCAGACCGGCCTTGGCGACCGTGCCGTCCGCGTTCAGCTTGCCCTTGGCCTTCAGCCGCTCCAGGCGCTGCTTGTGGGCCACGGAGCCGGGGGTCGGGTTCTGGTGGATGATCACGAACTGCTGGCCCAGGGTCCACAGGTTGGTGGTCACCATGTAGACCAGCACACCGATCGGCATGTTGATGCCGAAGAAGATGTAGATGATCGGCAGCACATACATCATCATCTTCTGCTGCTGCATGTACGGCGTCTTGACCGTGAGGTCGACGTTCTTCGTCATCATCATGCGCGTCATCAGGAACTGCGACGAGCACATGATCGCGATCATGACGCCGGTTACGATCTTGGTTTCGGTGTTCGAGTGGGCCCCGACGAAGGTCGCCGACAGCGGCGCACCGAAGATCAGCGCCGCGCTGGCGCTGTTCAGCACGGCCCCGTGCACCGCACCGACCGGCTGCTTGTCGGCCACCTTGCGCAGCACGCCGTACAGGGACATGAAGAACGGCGACTGGATGAGCAGCGGAAGGCAGCTCGACGCCGGGTTGACGTTGTGCTCCTTATAGAGCTTCATCGTCTCGGCGGCGGTCTTCTCCCGGTCGCCCTTGTAGCGCTCCTGGATCGCCTTCAGCCGGGGCTGCAGGGCCTGCATCGCCCGCATCGACTTGGTCTGCTTGATGGTGAGCGGGATCATGCACGCCCGCACCAGGACCGTCAGCGAAACGATCGACAGCGCCCAGGCCCAACCGCTGTTGGCCGCGAAGATCTGGCTGTACATCGAGTGGAACTGGACGACGATCCACGAAACTGCTGTGTACAGCGGGTTCAGGATGGTATCGAGAAACCCCACGGTCATGCTCCTTGGGCTTTGGTCGAGGGAGCCGGCACATCGGCGCGGCC
This sequence comes from uncultured Actinomycetota bacterium, assembly GCA_963743515.1. Taxonomy (GTDB): domain Bacteria; phylum Actinomycetota; class Actinomycetes; order Streptomycetales; family Streptomycetaceae; genus Streptacidiphilus. The sequence goes on along the minus strand of CAVUQN010000004.1, from coordinate 1,484,912 downwards.
CAGGTTGTGGGGTCCCACGTGGTCGATCTGCTGGGACGGAGGCTGCTGGGACGGAACACGGTCTCGGAAGACAAGACTGCGCACCCACTGGTGCCAGACCGGTCGCTTACGCGCGGGAACATAGTCGAACCCGCCCGGGCTCCACGGATTGCACCGCAGGATGCGCCATGCAGTGAGGACAGTACCCTTCGCCGCACCGTGGACCCTGATCGCCTCGAACCCGTAGCGGGAGCAGGAGGGGTGGTACCGGCAGACCGGGCCCAGCAGCGGACTGATCGTCCACTGGTACACCCGGATCAGCCCCATCAGCAGGTACTTGCCCACCAGTAGTGCGCCCAGGGCGATGAGGCCCATCAGCAGGTACGTCACTGCCTTGCTCCCGTCGACGAGGAGGAGGCGGTACCGGTGCTCCGTGGCCGGTTGCCACGGGGCGCCGTCAACTTCCGCAGTGCGGAGTCAAGATCGCGTTCCAGGTCCGCGTAGTCCGCTGTCCCGGCGGGGGGCAGCGCGCGAACCACTACCAGGCTACCTGCGGGCAGGCCGGAGATACGTGCGGCTACCAAGTGACGCAGACGACGCTTCACACGGTTACGGACCACGGCGGGTCCGACTGCCTTGCTGACGACAAAACCCGCACGTGCCGGGGAGAGACTCTCCTTGGCACCGTGCGGGTCTGTAGACGACAAGCCCGTGTGTGCAACGGGATCACCGACGCCGTACGAACCCGGTCCGGGGGCACCCTCGCTTTCGCAGAGGTGCACGACCAACAGGGGACGTCCAGCGCGGCGACCCCGCCGCACCGCGGTCGCGAAGTCCTGGCGCCGCCTCAGCCGATGGTCGGAGGGCAGCACGTCATGACCGACAAGATCAGGCGGACAGGCGGGCGCGGCCCTTTTCGCGGCGAGCCGCGAGAATCGCGCGGCCGGCACGGGTGCGCATCCGCAGGCGGAAGCCATGGGTCTTCGCGCGGCGACGGTTGTTCGGCTGGAAGGTGCGCTTGCTCACGGGGGGACTCCAGGGATGAATCGAAGGGTGGCGGGGCGTCGTCTGGCCGTCACCGTGCGTCCGCGCGATCCCCGAAACCGTTATGTACGGTGATCCACGACGCCCGTAGCTGCGCGCCTTGGTGTGCGGATATTCCGCGGGCATGCGGCAGCGGCCATCGACAACTCGACCTCGTTACGGTACGTGGAACTGGCCCGACGGGTCAAACCGGGTGTCCTCGACCGGGGCGGCACGGCAGGGTGCCACGGGTCTGCGACACTGCTTGTACACACCCTGTGGACAAGAACTTGAACGCAGGCCCGCTGCTGACTACCGTTGGCAGACTCTGCCCCCTCCCGTCCTCCGGCACCTCGCCCCGGTTCTTCCACACCACCCGCCCCGGTGGAACGAGAAAGCGTGCACCAGTGGCTGATACGAGCAGCGATCTTGCGACCGTCTGGGAGCGGGTCGTCGAGCGACTGGGCAACGACCTGGGCGTGGAGTCCATGGACCGCAAGTGGCTGGAGCGCACCGCCCCGATGGGGCTGATGCACGACACCGCGCTGCTGGCGGCACCGAACGAGATGGCGAAGAGCAAGCTCGAGGGCCATCTTCTCCCGCGGATCACCGAGGCGCTGAGCCAGCAGTACGGCCGCGCCATCCGGATCGCGGTGATCGTCGACGCCAACGCCGCCGCGCTGGCCAAGCCGCCGTCCGGCGGCCAACCGCTGGAAGGCGAGCGCCAGGGCGAGCGGCCCGGGGAACGCCCCGGCGACCGGGGCAACGAGTACGGCGGCTACCAGCCGCAGCACCGCGACTACCCGCCGGCCCCACAACAGCAGCCCGGCTACGGCTACGAGTACGACCCCCGCGCCGGCGGCTACCCGGAACGGGCCGGCTACTACGGCGGCGGCCCCGGCTACTCCGGCGGCTTCCCCGGACGCGGCCAGCACAGCCAGGACGACGAGTGGCCCCCGGCCGCGCCCCCGCAGGCCCGTCCCTGGGAGCAGCGCTCCGAGCCGCAGCGCCCCGAGCACCTGCGCCAGGAGCACGGGCACCAGGACCGCTCGGTTCCGGACCGGCATCAGCAGGACCTCCAGCAGGAGCGGTTGCACCAGGACCGGCTGCACCAGGAGCACCAGCAGGAGGAGCGCTCCGAGCACCTCCCGTCCGTGCGCCCCGCCGCCGAGGTCGGTGGGCGGCCCGCGCCGGACGGCTCGATGCCGGCCCCGATGCCGCAGCACCCGAACATGCCGGCCCACCGGCCCGGCGGCGGTTCGAGCAACAGCGCGGGCCTGGCCCGCAAGGACGAGCCGGCCGCCCGGCTGAATCCCAAGTACCTCTTCGAGACCTTCGTCATCGGCTCCAGCAACCGCTTCGCCCACGCGGCCGCGGTCGCCGTCGCCGAGGCGCCCGCCAAGGCCTACAATCCGCTGTTCATCTACGGCGAGTCCGGTCTCGGCAAGACCCACCTGCTGCACGCCATCGGGCACTACGCCCGCAGCCTCTACCCCGGGACCCGGGTCCGGTACGTGAGCTCGGAGGAGTTCACCAACGAGTTCATCAACTCGATCCGGGACGACAAGGGCGACGGGTTCCGGCAGCGCTACCGGGACATGGACATCCTGCTGGTCGACGACATCCAGTTCCTGCAGAGCAAGGAGTCGACCCAGGAGGAGTTCTTCCACACCTTCAACACCCTGCACAACGCCAACAAGCAGATCGTGATCTCCTCGGACCGGCCGCCCAAGCAGCTGGTCACGCTGGAGGACCGGCTGCGCAACCGGTTCGAGTGGGGCCTGACCACCGACGTCCAGCCGCCCGAGCTGGAGACCCGGATCGCGATCCTGCGCAAGAAGGCCATCCAGGAGAGCCTCAACGCCCCTTCCGAGGTGCTGGAGTTCATCGCCTCCCGAATCTCGCGCAACATCCGGGAGTTGGAGGGCGCGCTGATCCGGGTGACGGCCTTCGCCAGCCTCAACCGGGCGCCGGTGGACCTGCAGTTGGCCGAGGTCGTGCTGAAGGACCTGGTGCCCGGCGGCGAGGAGGCCGGCCCGGAGATCACCGCGACGGTCATCATGCAGCAGACCGCGGCGTACTTCGGGCTGAGCGTGGACGACCTGTGCGGCTCCTCCCGCAGCCGGGTGCTGGTGACCGCCCGGCAGATCGCCATGTACCTGTGCCGGGAGCTGACCGACCTGTCGCTGCCGAAGATCGGCGCCCAGTTCGGCGGGCGGGACCACACCACGGTCATGCACGCCGACCGGAAGATCCGGACGATGATGGCGGAGCGGCGATCCATCTACAACCAGGTGACCGAGCTCACCAACCGCATCAAGAGCTGACCCCGGCCGAACCGGGATGGCGGGCGTCGGGACTCCGGTCCCGGCGCCCGCTTTCACGTTTCTGGGGACTGGAGACCCGGGGACCGGCGCCGCGGGGACTGGAGACCCGGCCGGCACTGCCGATCCGCCAACGACCGCTCTACCGCTGGCCGTACATCTGCGCAGCGGATTCGAACGGCAAGCTCTGGGGCGGGTGCAGTCCACAGCTCGGCGGAGTTTTCCCCGTCCACACCCTGGGGAGGACCGAGTTATCCAGAACCTCTCCACAGCAGCACCTCCGACCGAGGTGTTTGCCCAGCTCATCGGCCTGTGTACTTGTGGGCGAGGATTGTCCACAGCCTGTGGAGAACCGAGAGGCCGTCAACCTGCCGCCAGAGTTGTCCACGCTCCGTCCCCAGGACCAGGGTACTTGTCCCCAGGTTTTCCACTGTTCTCCACAGGAATATCCCCAGTTCGGCAACATCGATCCGCATTTCACTGTCACGAGTGAAAGAGGTCACAGGATGTTGCCGGAGGGGCTGGGGAGAACTGCCCCCAAACCTGGGGACGCTGCTGGGGAAAACCTGGGGACAACTCAACTGCCCTGTGGGGGAGGCCTGCTACGTCCACAGCAGGCCCTGTTTGTCCACTGCCGGGTCCCCAGGTCAATGTGGATAAAAAATGGGCCCTGACCTGCTGAAAAAGGGGTTATCCACGGTATCCACAACACCTACTACTACTACTCAACATAGATAGCTGGAGCATGATCGAAAAGCAGGTGGGTGCCAAATCTGTGGACGAGCGGAACCCGACACGAGTTCGAGGCCGCTTCGGCCCATCTGCCTCGACTGTCGGCGGAGTGCGTCAGACTGTCCTTCGGCAACAGGCGCAGCAGCCGACCCGTTCGGTGGTTGACTGCACCTACTGGAACTGTCCCCACCCTGGGGACGGTCCCAAACAAGACCTGCCGAAGAAGCAGTCCCGACAGCAGCAGCACACAGGAGGCGGTTACCGGTGAAGTTCCGGGTCGAGCGTGACGTCCTCGCGGAGGCCGTGGCCTGGGCCGCGCGCAGCCTCCCGGCACGGCCTCCGGTGCCCGTGCTGGCCGGCCTGCTGCTGGCGGCCGACGAGGGCAAACTGAGCCTCTCCGGGTTCGACTACGAGGTTTCCGCCCGGGTGGAGACCGAGGCCGACATCGACGAGCCCGGCACCGTCCTGGTCTCCGGCCGGCTGCTGGCCGACATCTCCCGCTCGCTGCCCAACCGGCCGGTGGAGATCTCCACCGACGGCGTGCGCGTGATCGTGCTCTGCGGCAGTTCGCGGTTCACCCTGCCGACCCTGCCGGTGGACGAGTACCCGGCGCTCCCGCAGATGCCGACCGTCTCCGGCGTCGTCCCCGGGGACGCCTTCGCCGCCGCCGTCGCCCAGGTCGCCACCGCGGCCGGCCGCGACGACACCCTGCCGGTGCTCACCGGCGTCCGGGTGGAGATCGAGGGGGACCGGGTCACCCTGGCCGCCACCGACCGCTACCGCTTCGCCGTCCGCGAGCTGCTCTGGAAGCCGGAGCAGGAGGGCCTCTCCGCGGTCGCCCTGGTGCCCGCCAAGACGCTGCTGGACACCGCCAAGTCCCTCAGCGCGGGCGACGTCGTCAGCATCGCCCTGGCGGGCAGCGGCAAGGGCGAGGGCCTGATCGGCTTCGAGGGCGCCGGCCGCCGCACCACCACCCGGCTGCTGGAGGGCGAGTTCCCGAAGTTCCGGGCGCTGTTCCCGACCGAGTTCAACTCCATCGCCACCATCGAGACCCCGGCCTTCGTCGAGGCCGTGAAGCGCGTCTCGCTGGTCGCCGAGCGGAACACCCCGGTGCGGCTCAGCTTCGAGCAGGGCGTGCTGACCCTGGAGGCCGGCTCCGGCGACGACGCCCAGGCCACCGAGCGGGTCGACGCGGACCTGGAGGGCGACGACATCTCGATCGCCTTCAACCCGGCCTACCTGCTGGACGGCCTCTCGGCCATCGACTCGGCCATCGCCCAGCTGAGCTTCACCACGTCGACCAAGCCGGCCCTGCTCAGCGGCAAGCCCGCGCAGGACGCCGAGGCGGACGAGGCGTACAAGTACCTGATCATGCCGGTGCGGTTGTCCGGCTGAAAGTGGTTGGAGCATGTCGGTGCGGTTGTTCGGCTGAAAGGGCCTGGAGCACGCCGGTGCGGTTGTCCCGCTGACAGCTGTCCCGACACGACGGCCCGGCACGGACCCGGGTGGGTGCCCCTGCGGAGCGACTCTGCCGGGGCACCCATCGGCCGTTCCGGGCCGGTACCGCAGATGGGCCCCTAGGCCCGGTGCGGCGGTATCCCCGGGCGTAGGCTCGCCCCCGTGGCGGCAACGGGGCCGCGCGCCGGTAGTCACCTCGAACGAAGGACTTGTGATGGAGCTCGGACTGATCGGTCTCGGCAAGATGGGCGGGAACATGCGCGAGCGCATCCGCCGCGCGGGCCACACCGTCGTCGGCTACGACCGCAACCCCGACCTGGCCGACGTGTCGAGTCTCAAGGAACTGGTCAGCACGCTCCATGCGCCGCGCGTGGTCTGGGTGATGGTTCCGGCCGGTGCCCCGACCCAGGCCACCGTCGACGAGCTCGCCGAGCTGCTGGAGCCCGGTGACGTGGTCGTGGACGGCGGTAACTCCCGCTGGACGGACGACGAGAAGCACGCCGCCGAGCTGTCCGCCAAGGGCATCGGCTTCGTCGACTGCGGTGTCTCCGGCGGCGTCTGGGGCCTGCAGAACGGCTACGCGCTGATGTACGGCGGCGAGGCCGCGGACATCGCCAAGGTCCAGCCGATCTTCGACGCGCTGAAGCCCGAGGGCGACTTCGGCTCCGTGCACGCGGGCAAGGTCGGCGCCGGGCACTTCGCCAAGATGGTCCACAACGGCATCGAGTACGCCATGATGCAGGCCTACGCCGAGGGCTGGGAGCTGCTGGAGGCCGTGGACTCGGTCACCGACGTCCGTGAGGTCTTCCGCAGCTGGCAGGAGGGCACGGTCATCCGTTCCTGGCTGCTGGACCTGGCCGTCAACGCCCTGGACGACGACGAGCACCTGGCGAAGCTCAAGGGCTACGCCCAGGACTCGGGCGAGGGCCGCTGGACGGTGGAGGCCGCGATCGACCACGCGGTGCCGCTGCCCGCGATCACCGCCAGCCTGTTCGCCCGGTTCGCCTCGCGCCAGGACGACTCCCCGCAGATGAAGATGATCGCCGCACTGCGCAACCAGTTCGGCGGCCACGCGGTCGAGTCCAAGTAGTCCGCGGTTCCACGTAGTCCACGACAGTTCCGACGACGAGCAGAAGGCCGACGAGAACCAGACCATGCACGTCGCGCATCTGTCGTTGGCCGACTTCCGCTCCTACGCCCGGGTCGAGGTTCCACTCGACCCGGGCGTCACCGCGTTCACCGGCCCCAACGGCCAGGGCAAGACCAACCTGGTCGAGGCTGTCGGCTACGTGGCGACCCTGGCCAGCCACCGGGTCGCCGGTGACGCGCCGCTGGTGCGGCTGGGCGCGGAACGGGCGGTGATCCGCGCCAGCGTGGTCAGGGACCAGCGCGCCACCCTGGTCGAGCTGGAGCTCAACCCCGGCCGGGCCAATCGGGCCCGGATCAACCGCTCGGACAACGTCCGCCCGCGCGATGTGCTCGGGCTGCTGCGCACGGTGCTGTTCGCGCCCGAGGACCTGGCCCTGGTCAAGGGCGATCCCGGCGAGCGCCGGCGCTTCCTGGACGATCTGCTGGTCGCCCGGGCCCCGCGGATGGCCGGTGTCCGGCAGGACTACGAGCGGGTGCTGAAGCAGCGCAACGCCCTGCTGAAGAGCGCGGCCATGGCCCGCCGGGCCAGTGGGCGGGTGGAACTGTCCACCCTGGACGTCTGGGACGACCACCTGGCCCGGGCCGGGGCGGAGCTCCTCGCCGCCCGGCTGGACCTGGTCGCCGCGCTGCAGCCGCTGGTCCGGGCCGGCTACGAGGACCTGGCCCCTGGTGGCGGCCCGACGCTGCTGCAGTACCGCAGCTCCATGGGCGAGGAGGCCGACCTGGGCGGCGGCCGGGAGGGCCTGTACGGGGCGCTGCTGGCGGCGCTGGGCGCGGCCCGCAAGCAGGAGATCGAGCGCGGCATCACCCTGGTCGGTCCGCACCGCGACGAGCTGGGGCTGCGCCTCGGCGAACTGCCCGCGAAGGGCTATGCCAGCCACGGCGAGTGCTGGTCCTTCGCGCTGGCGCTGAGGCTGGGCTCCTACGAGCTGCTGCGCGCGGACGGCGGGGAACCGGTGCTGGTGCTTGACGACGTCTTCGCCGAGCTGGACTCCCGGCGGCGCGAGCGGCTGGCCGAGCTGGTCGCCCCCGGGGAGCAGGTACTGGTGACGGCGGCGGTCCCGGAGGACGTGCCGGGTTCGCTGAAGGGCGTACGGTACGCCGTCGCCGGCGGTGATGTGAGCCGCATCGCATGACGCCTCCCGTTACGGGCGGGTACTCGTAGGCTTGCATCCCCAGGCTGGGGAGAGTGAGGCTGCGGTGAACCACGTGAACGGACCGATCGACCCGGCGCAGCCGTCCGCGCCCGGCGACGTGCCCGAGCTCTCCGGTGTCGACCTGGCGCGGGTGGCCCTGCGCAATGCCAAGGAGCAGGCCAGGCTGCGCGGCGACAGCGTCCGGCAGCGCAAGGAGGCCAAGCGGACCGGGCTGCGCAGCGGGGCGCGGGCGGACGGGCGGGACCCGCAGCCGCTGGGTGCGGCGATCAGCCGGCTGGTGGCCGAGCGCGGCTGGGAGGCGCCGGCGGCGGTGGGCGGGGTGATGGGCCGCTGGCCGCAGATCGTCGGCCGGGACCTGGCCGCGCACTGCGAGCCGGAGAGCTATGCCGAGGAGGACCGGGTACTGACCGTCCGCTGCAGTTCGACGGCCTGGGCGACGCAGATCCGGCTGATGGCGCCACAGCTGGTGCGGCGGCTGAACCAGGAACTCGGCACCGGCACGGTGACCCTGATCAGGGTTCAGGGACCGGGTGGTGCGCCGCGCAGTTACGGGCGGCTGCGAGCCCCGGGAAGCAAGGGTCCGGGTGACACCTGGGGGTGATCGGGCGGATCGGCTGCGTGCCCATGTGAGCCGATTCGGCCCCCCGGTCGGGTGGTGGGATACATCCGGCCCGGATTTCGTGCGGCACGGGCGGGCTCAGGGGCCGCCAAAGGCCCATGAGTGTCAGTCCTACCGGTAGACTGGACACTGAAACCGCCGCTTGCGGTGACTGAGTCGAGTGCCGAGGCCGCTCCGGTCCCACCCACGGGGTACGGAAGCTGGTCCGAGCTGTGCCAGAAAGGGCGCTTCGTGGCCGATTCCGGCGACCCCAGCCAGACCCCAGATCCCCTGTCCACCGAGGCGTCGACCGAAGCGTCCACCGAAGCCACAGCGGCCACGGGCTCGCTGTCGGAGAACAACTCCTCCTACGACGCCAGCGCCATCACTGTGCTGGAGGGGCTGGACGCGGTCCGCAAGCGCCCCGGTATGTACATCGGCTCGACCGGTGAGCGCGGGCTGCACCACCTCGTCTACGAGGTCGTGGACAATGCCGTCGACGAGGCCCTGGCGGGCCACGCCGACACCATCGACGTGACGATCCTGCAGCGACGGCGCGGTCCGGGTGACCGACAACGGCCGCGGGATCCCGGTGGACATCGTCCCCGGGCAGGGCAAGCCGGCCGTCGAGGTCGTGCTGACCGTGCTGCACGCCGGCGGCAAGTTCGGCGGCGGCGGCTACTCCGTCTCCGGCGGCCTGCACGGCGTCGGCGTCTCGGTGGTGAACGCGCTGTCGCAGCGGCTCTCCGTGGAGATCCGGCGCGACGGGCACCGCTGGAGCCAGGACTACCTGCTCGGTGCGCCGACGGCGGAGCTGGAGCGGCACGAGGCCACCACGGAGACCGGCACCACGGTCACCTTCTGGGCCGACGGGGACATCTTCGAGACCATCGAGTACTCCTTCGACACCCTCTCGCGGCGCTTCCAGGAGATGGCCTTCCTCAACAAGGGCCTGACCATCGCGCTGACCGACGAGCGTCCCGACCACGTGGACGACGAGGGCAAGCCCTTCTCGGTGACGTACCACTACGAGGGCGGCATCTCCGACTTCGTCACCTACCTGAACGCCCGCAAGGGCGAGCTGATCCACCCCACGGTCATCGACTTCGAGGCCGAGGACAAGGCGCGGACGATCTCGGTCGAGGTCGCGATGCAGTGGAACATCGGCCTACACCGAGAGCGTCCACTCCTTCGCCAACACCATCCACACCCATGAGGGCGGCACTCACGAGGAGGGCTTCCGCGCGGCGCTGACCGGCCTGGTCAACCGCTATGCGCGGGAGAAGAAGCTGCTCCAGGAGAAGGACGAGAACCTCACCGGCGAGGACATCCGCGAGGGCCTGACCGCGATCATCTGCGTCAAGCTGGGCGAGCCGCAGTTCGAGGGCCAGACCAAGACCAAGCTGGGCAACACCGAGGCCAAGCACCTTTGTGCAGAAGGTCGTCCACGAGCACGCTGAACGACTGGCTCGACCGGAACCCGATCGAGGCCGGCGACATCATCCGCAAGTCGATCACCGCCGCGACCGCGCGCGTCGCCGCCCGCAAGGTGCGCGACCTGACCCGCCGCAAGGGCCTGCTGGAGTCCGCGTCGCTGCCGGGCAAGCTCTCCGACTGCCAGTCCAAGGACCCGTCCGAGTGCGAGATCTTCATCGTCGAGGGTGACTCCGCCGGCGGCTCCGCCAAGCAGGGCCGCGACCCGCGGGTGCAGGCGATCCTGCCGATCCGCGGCAAGATCCTCAACGTGGAGAAGGCCAGGATCGACAAGGTCCTGCAGAACACCGAGGTCCAGGCGCTGATCTCGGCCTTCGGCACCGGCGTCCACGACGACTTCGACGTCGGCAAGCTGCGTTATCACAAGATCGTGCTGATGGCCGACGCCGACGTCGACGGCCAGCACATCAACACCCTGCTGCTGACCCTGCTGTTCCGCTTCATGCGCCCGCTGGTCGAGGGCGGCCACGTCTACCTGGCCCGCCCGCCGCTGTACAAGATCAAGTGGGGCCGGGACGACGTGGAGTACGTCTACTCCGACGCCGAGCGCGACGCCGCCATCGCGGCCGGCCGCGCGGCCGGGCGGAAGCTCCCCAAGGACGACGCGATCCAGCGCTTCAAGGGCCTCGGCGAGATGAATGCCGAGGAGCTCCGGATCACCACCATGGACCGGGACCACCGCCTGCTGGGCCAGGTCACCCTGGAGGACGCCGCCCGCGCGGACGACCTGTTCTCCATCCTGATGGGCGAGGACGTCGAGGCCCGCCGCTCCTTCATCCAGCGCAACGCCAAGGACGTCCGCTTCCTGGACGTCTGACGACCCCGCAGGTCGTCCGAGAGTCCCTGGCAGCAACGCACGAGAGGAAACTGACCCGCAGTGGTCGACGACGACAAGCCCAACGGCCCCGAGTCCAACGAGGACCCCGACGCCGGTCTGGCCGCCCTGGCCGGAACCGACCTGCGCATCGAACAGGTCGAGCTCGAGAGCGAGATGCAGCGCTCCTACCTCGACTACGCGATGAGCGTGATCGTCGAGCCGCGCCCTGCCCGAGGTCCGCGACGGCCTCAAGCCGGTGCACCGCCGGGTGCTGTACGCGATGTACGACGGCGGCTACCGGCCGGAGAAGGGCTACTACAAGTGCGCCCGCGTCGTCGGCGACGTGATGGGCAACTACCACCCGCACGGTGACACCTCGATCTACGACACCGTGGTCCGGCTGGCGCAGCCCTGGTCGCTGCGGATGCCGCTGGTGGACGGCAACGGCAACTTCGGCTCGCCGGGCAACGACCCGGCGGCGGCCATGCGCTACACCGAGTGCAAGATCGATGCCGCTGGCCATGGAGATGATGCGGGACATCGACGAGGAGACCGTCGATTTCTCCGCCAACTACGACGGCCGCTCGCAGGAGCCCGACGTCCTCCCGGCCCGCTTCCCGAACCTGCTGGTCAACGGCGCGACCGGGATCGCGGTCGGGATGGCGACCAACATCCCGCCACACAACCTGCGCGAGGTCGCCGCGGGTGCGCTGTGGTACCTGGCCAACCCGAGCCGCCTCCGACGAGGAGCTGCTCGAAGCCCTGATCGAGCGGATCAAGGGCCCGGACTTCCCGACCGGCGCGCTGATCGTCGGCCGGCGCGGGATCGAGGACGCCTACCGCACCGGTCGCGGCTCGATCACCATGCGCGCGGTGGTCGAGGTCGAGGAGATCCAGGGCCGGCAGTGCCTGGTGATCACCGAGCTGCCCTACCAGGTCAACCCGGACAACCTGGCGCTCGAAGATCGCCGACCTGGTCAAGGACGGCCGGATCGGCGGTATCGCCGACGTCCGCGACGAGTCCTCCTCGCGGACCGGTCAGCGGCTGGTCGTCGTGCTCAAGCGCGACGCCGTGGCCAAGGTCGTGCTGAACAACCTCTACAAGCACACCGACCTGCAGGACCAACTTCGGCGCCAACATGCTGGCCCTGGTCGACGGCGTGCCGCGGACGCTGGCGATCGATGCCTTCATCCGGCACTGGGTCGAACCACCAGATCGACGTCATCGTCCGGCGCACCACCTTCCGGCTGCGCAAGGCCGAGGAGCGGGCCCACATCCTGCGCGGGCTGCTCAAGGCCCTGGACGCGATCGACGAGGTCATCGCGACCATCCGGCGCTCGCGACACGGTCGAGGAGTCGCGGACGGGCCTGATGGCGCTGCTGGCGATCGACGAGATCCAGGCCAACGCGATCCTGGAGATGCAGCTGCGCCGACTGGCCGCGCTGGAGCGCCAGAAGATCACCGACGAGTACGACGAGTTGATGTCCAAGATCGACGAGTACAACGCGATCCTGGCCTCCCCGGAGCGCCAGCGCGCCGATCATCGCCGAGGAGCTGGCGATCGTGGTGGAGAAGTACGGCGACGAGCGCCGCTCCGACGCTGATCCCCTACGAGGGCGACATGTCCGTCGAGGACCTGATCGCCGAAGAGGACATCGTCGTCACCATCACCCGGGGCGGCTACGTCAAGCGCACCCGGAGCGACCTCTACCGCTCGCAGAAGCGCGGCGGCAAGGGCGTGCGCGGTGCGCAGCTGAAGCAGGACGACATCGTCGACCACTTCTTCGTGACCACCACCCACCACTGGATCCTGTTCTTCACCAACAAGGGCCGGGTCTACCGCGCCAAGGGCTACGAGCTGCCGGACGCCGGCCGCGACGCCCGCGGCCAGCACGTGGCCAACCTGCTGGCGTTCCAGCCGGGCGAGCACATCGCCCAGGTGATGGCGGTGCGCACCTACGAGGCGGCCCCCTACCTGGTGCTGGCGACCCGTGAGGGCCTGGTCAAGAAGACCCCGCTGAAGGACTACGACTCCCCTCGTTCGGGTGGTCTTATCGCGATCAACCTGCGCACCGACGAGTCCGGCCGCGACGACGAACTGATCGGCGCCGAGCTGGTCTCCGCCGACGACGACCTGCTGCTGGTGAGCCGGAAGGCGCAGGCGATCCGCTTCACCGCCACGGACGAGTCGATGCGGCCGATGAGCCGGGCCACCTCGGGTGTGAAGGGCATGAGTTTCCGCGAGGGCGACGAGCTGCTCTCGCTGAACGTCATCCGCCCGGGCACCTACGTGTTCACGGCCACCGACGGCGGCTACGCCAAGCGCACCAAGGTGGACGAGTACCGGGTGCAGGGGCGCGGCGGTCTCGGCATCAAGGCGGCCAAGATCGTGGAGGACCGCGGCTCGCTGGTCGGGGCGCTGGTGGTGGAGGAATCGGATGAAATCCTCGCAATCACCCTGGGTGGCGGCGTCATTCGCACAAGAGTGGCCGAAGTTCGTGAAACCAGTCGTGACACCATGGGCGTCCAACTGATCAACCTGGGTAAGCGGGACGCCGTCGTCGGCATCGCCCGCAACGCCGAGGGAGCCGGTGAGGACGAGCTGGACGAGAACGCCGACGGTGAGGCAGCCGTGGACGGGACGGTCGACGCGACGGGCACGGAGGACGCCCCGGCGGACGCCGGGACCACGGATTCCGGTGTCGGCGAAGGTGAGGACGAGGACCAGACGGACGACTCGTCCGACTGACCACCCTCCTGGCTGCGGTACGGTCGGACTTCCTGCCTGGGGGTGCAGGGGGTCCGGCCGTCCGCGGTGCGCGGACGCGGTGGCGTGAGGCTGTACAACAACACATGATCCAGGGCTGACCTGCCCTGGTGGGGAACTGCGGGAGGATCCAGGGTGAGTGGAGCCACGGGCGCCGCTGGCGGCAACGCCGCTTCGGGGCGGAAGGGCCCTGGGCCGAGCGTGCCCCAGGGCGGTATGGCCGGCGGGCAGATGGCCGGCGGGCAGATGGCTGGAGAGGCCACGGCGGTGCGGCCGACCGTCGTCGGCGGAGGCACCGCTGCGGCGCGCCGCCGCCAGGCCGGCGGTCCGCCGTCGGCGCCGTCCGCGCAGCCCCAGCCGGGGTCGCAGTCGGGCTCGCAGCCGGGTCAGTATCCGCAGCCGCCGCAGCAGCCTGCGCAGCAGCGCACGGCCTCGGCACAGGCGGCTCCGCCCGCGGCGGCCCCCGCCGCCGGGCGTTCTTCGGGCTACTCGACGCCGACGACGTACCAGAAGGGCCAGCCGACGCCTCCCGGCGGCACCCGGGTGCCCGGGGCGGCCAAGCAGGACGGAGCGGCCCGTCCGACCCCGTCCGCGCCGCCGTCGGGCCGGACCCGCCGGGCCCGGCTGCGGGTCTCCCGGACGGACCCGTGGTCGGTGATGAAGGTCAGCTTCCTGCTGTCCGTCGCGCTGGGCGTGGTCACCCTGGTCGGCATCTCGCTGTTGTGGATCCTGCTGGACGTGGCGGGCGTGTTCAGCTCGGTCGGCGGCACGATCAAGCAGGCGACCGGCTCCGACACCAACGGCGGTTTCGACCTCCAGTCGTACCTGTCCTTCGGCAACGTGCTGATGACCACCGGTCTGATCGCGGTGATCGACGTGGTGCTGCTGACGGCCCTGTCGACGCTGGCGTCGTTCATCTACAACATGGCGGCCGGCATCACCGGCGGCGTCGAGCTGACGCTCGCCGAAGAGGACTGAGACCGGTCCCGAAGCCAGTGGCTGAGCCCCCGCCGTCGGCGGGGGCTCAGCCGTTTCCGCGGCGTTTCCGCACCTCCCGGCCCTGACGGCGGAAACGGATTTGGGCGGATCGGCATCGGTGCGCTAATCTTTCAACGCAGCGCAGGCAAGGAAATCAGCGCAGGCAGAGAAACACGGACCTATAGCTCAGACGGTTAGAGCGCTTCCCTGATAAGGAAGAGGCCGGAGGTTCAAGTCCTCCTAGGTCCACTGCACAGAAGGCCCCGGTCGTACACTCGACCGGGGCCTTCGCGCGTTCGGCCCCGCGGAAGAGAGCTCCCTCCGGGGCGGGCGGGAAGGCGTGGGTGCGATGGCGGCTCTGGTGGCGCTCACAGTGCCCGGACTGGTGATCCTGCTGACAGCGGTCATGGTGGTCGATCAGATCGCGCTACGGGCCAGCAGGACCTCGTGGATCCCCTGGCGCGGCTCCGGCCGGGAGGGCCAGGTCAGTTCGACCGGCTTCGAGCAGCTGCACCTGGTCTTCTCCGCAGGCAAGCAGCACGAACTGGACGAGCGGAAGGGCTCGCTGATGGTCCGTGACGACGAGGGCGACGGTGCGCCTCCGCGCACACGGGTGGATCTCGACGGCGGGCAGGCGGTCGTCCGGCTGCCCGGGGCGGCCCGCTGAGTCGGCGCGGAGCTCGCCGGGTGTCCGTCGTTCCGTCAATCGCGCCTGGTCGGGGGCGTGTTGGCTGCGGTCGCGCGACTGTACGGGTTACGCAAGGGCTTGCCGGGAGCACGGTTGTCCCGCAGGCCGGGTGTGTATCATCGGCCGGAAGGACGGCAACCGGCCCGGTTGCCGCCGCTCAGTACCGGTTCAGACGCAAGAAGGACGAGGTCGCGCGGTGAAGAAGCTTCTTCTGGTAGCCCTGGCTGCACTCGGCGGGTACTTCGTGTACCGCCAGGTCCAGGCGGACCGCGCCGAGCAGGACCTGTGGACCGAGGCGACGGACGCTGTCCCGGTCGGTGCCCGCTAGCCCGGCACAACCCCAGTCTCCGCAGCCCCGGCCCCCGGCCGGGGCTGCGCCTGCGGAGGGGCCGGTCGGCCCCGGCCGCCGGACCGGGTCGAGGTCCGGTTCTGCTCCGGGAACCGGTACCCTGGTGCGCGGCGGACAGCTCGTGCTTCCGTCGAGGGGCCTTAGCTCAGTTGGTAGAGCGCCGTCTTTGCATGGCGGATGTCAGGGGTTCGACTCCCCTAGGCTCCACACTCCGGCTCCATGGCCGATCACTCCATGGACGAACAAGGGCTCCACCCGCGCAGGCGGGTGGGGCCCTTCGGCGTTCCCGGAACAGGGTCTTGTTTAATTGTTCACTGTGCTCTAATTTTGACTCCGCCTGGGGCCGACCGTCCGGTCCGCCGCCGCTGATATCGCGCGGCCCGCCCAGTCAGCCGGAGGTCCCGATGAACCGACTCCTTTCCATTGCCGCCGTCCAGGCGGCGCCGCGTCCGGCCGAGGCCGATCCGGACGGCTTCGCCGCCGAGGTGGAGCGGCTGCTGGCGGAGCACCCCGGCACCCGCATGGTCGTCCACCCCGAGATGCACCTCTGCGGCGTCGACGGCGGGACCGCGGCCGGCCGCCACGAACAGCTGGAGGCCGCCGCGGAGCCGCTGGACGGACCGCGGGTCCGCCGGCTGGCCGAGCTCGCCGGGGACCTCGGCGTGTGGCTGCTGCCGGGCAGCGTGACCGAGCGCGGCGAGCGGGGCGAGCTCTTCAACACCGCCCTGGCGTTCTCGCCGGAGGGCCGGCTGGCCGCCTCCTACCGCAAGATCTTCCCCTGGCGCCCCTACGAGCCCTATGTCCCGGGCGACCGTTTCGTGGTCTTCGACCTGCCGGGGACCGGCCGGGTCGGCTTCTCCATCTGCTACGACAGCTGGTTCCCCGAGGTCGCCCGGCACCTGGCCTGGATGGGCGCCGAGGTGATCGTGAACCCGGTGGAGACCACCAGTGACGACCGGGAGCAGGAGGTGGTGCTGGCCCGGGCCAACGCCATCGTCAACCAGGTCTTCGTGGTCAGCGTCAACGCAGCCGCCCCGGTCGGCCGGGGCCGGAGCCTGATCGTCGACCCCGAGGGGCTGGTCCGGGCCGAGTCCCCGGACGCCGGGCCCGCGCTGCTGACCGATGTGCTGGACCTGGACCACGTCACCCGGGTCCGTGCCCACGGCACCGCCGGCACCAACCGGATGTGGGAGCAGTTCACCGACGCTGACGCCCCGATCGAGCTGCCGTTGTACCAGGGCCGGATCGACCCCCGCAGCTGGCGGCCCGGCTCCTCCGCGAGCTGACCGCGCCCGTCCCGCACCGCGCCCGTCCCGCACCGCGCGTCCCACCTCCCCGTACCCATCGGTGCCCGACCCCCCACCGGCACCGCGGCCCCCGTTCCCTCGCACACCCCCCCCGGAGCCCCGATGGAATCCCCCACGCTCTCCCGCTCCCTCTCGCTCAGATCAGTGGTGCTGTTCGGCCTCGCCTACATGGCGCCGCTGATCGTGCTGGGTACCTACGGCGTCGTCGCGCAGACCACCGGCGGCACCGTCCCCAGCGCCTATCTGCTGGCGCTGGTGGCGATGCTGTTCACCGCGCACAGCTACGGCAAGATGGCCAGGGCCTACCCGGTGGCCGGCTCGGCCTACAGCTATGTCCGGCGGTCGGTCGACTCCCGGATCGGCTTCCTGGTCGGCTGGGCCACGCTGCTGGACTACTTCTTCCTGCCGATGGTGATCTGGCTGATCGGCGGCGCCTATCTGCAGGCGCAGTTCCCCGCCGTCCCGTTCTGGATCTGGATCGTCGGCTTCATCCTGCTGACCACCGTGCTGAACGTGGTCGGGATCAAGGTCGCCGAGCATGCCAACTCGCTGTTGATGGCGTTCCAGGTGCTGGTCATCGGCTTCTTCGTGGTGCTGTCGCTGGCGCACGTCTACCACCTCGGCGGAGCGGGCGCGGTGGTCAGCACCACGCCGTTCGCCAACCACGGCTCCTCGCTGGCCGGGATCTCGGCCGGGGCCGCCATCGCCGCCTACTCCTTCCTCGGCTTCGACGCGGTGACCACGCTGACCGAGGAGACCGTCGACCCGCAGCGGACCATCCCCAGGGCGATCATGCTGACCGCGCTGATCGGCGGCGGCATCTTCGTCCTGGTCTCCTACACCACCCAGCTGGTGCACCCCGGCAGCACCTTCGCCGACCCCAACTCGGCCGCGTTCGAGATCGCCAGGACCATCGGCGGCAGCCTCTTCTCCTCGTTCTTCCTGGCCGGTCTGGTGGTCGCGCAGTTCGCCTCCGGCCTGGCGGCGCAGGCCAGCACCTCGCGGCTGCTGTTCGCGATGGGACGCGACTCGGTGCTGCCGAAGAGGTTCTTCGGCCGGATCAACCCGCGCTTCCGCACCCCGGCCGCCAATATCGTGCTCACCGGCGCGGTCGGCCTGATCGCGCTGAAGCTCAGCGTCGCCGCCTCGACCTCGTTCATCAACTTCGGCGCGTTCACCGCCTTCACCTTCGTCAACATCAGCGTCATCGGCCTCTACCTGCGCCGCCGGTGGGCGGGCGAGCGCCCCGCGGCGCTCAGCTGGCTGGTCGCCCCGGCGATCGGCGCGGTGGTCGACGTCTACCTGCTCACCAAGTTGGACGACCACGCGCTGGTGCTCGGGCTGGTCTGGCTGGCGATCGGCGTCGTCTACCTGGCGTACCTGACCCGGGGCTTCCGGGTCGCTCCGCCGGAGCTGGACTTCACCGAGGACGACGCCCCCGTCCCGGGCGCGGAGAGCCTCCCCGCGACCGCCGGTGCGAGCTGAGCGAGGACCGGCGCCGACCCGGCCTCCGGGGCGCGGAGCTGCGGTTCGGCGGCGGCTAGGGTGGTCCCGTGGCGAGCACAGTGGGCAAGTTCGGCCCCTACACCCAGGCGGGCCGGCCCGGCGGGCAGCTCACCGCCGCCGGGCTCGGCGGCTCGGACCTGGTGCGCTCCGCCATCGCGCTGCAGGTCCGCCTGGGCACGCTGACGCCGGGTCAGCGGCTGGACGATGTCGGGGTGCTCTCCGAGCGGCTCGGGATAAGCGAGATCACGGTCCGCCGGGCACTGGAGGGCATGTGCCAGGACGGGCTGCTGGACCGTCAGCGCGGACGCACCGGCGGCACCTTCGTCGCCCAGGGCTGGTCCGGGGTGGCGGCGACGCTGTACGACGCGGAGCTGGCGGCGCCGCTGGAGGCGCTGCAGCTGCTGCTGGAGTGCGGCCTGGTCGCGCTGCGCTGCGGCGAGATCCGCAGCGGGGAGCTGGACGGCCTCCGGGAGCTGGTCGCGGAGATCGACCGGACCGCCGACCCGGAGCTGCTGCCGCGGCTGGAGACCCGGTTCCACCTCGACCTGGCCGGGTCCCTGGGCGGGCAGCCGGCCCGGGAGCGGGCCACCGACCTGGTCGGCCGGCTCTGCCTGCTCCGACCGGCCGGGAGCGCGGCGCAGCTGCTGGCCTGCAACCGCCTCCACGGCGAGCTGCTGGACGCCCTGGCGGCCGGCCGGATGGACGCGGCGGTCGGGGCGGTCAAGGCGCACCAGCGGCTGCGGGCGCCCGGTCCGGATCCGGTCGACGGTTGACCGTCGACCGCCGACGGCCGCGCACCCCGAACCTGTCCGTCACCACTCGGCAGCACCCGGCACCCAGGGAGAGCGCAGCATGACCGACCCCGGCACCGGCCGTCCGGTTCCCCGTGCGGCACGCGAACACCGGCTGCTCGGCGGCACGCTGGGACTGCTGGACATCGCGGCGGCCACGATGGCCAACATCGGTCCGGCGATGAGCTTCTACTTCGGCTTCGGGTTCCTGGCGCTGACGGCCGGGGTGGCCTCCCCGCTGACGATCGCGGCGGCCGGGCTGGCGGTCGCGCTGCTCGGCAACACGCTGGCGCAGTTCTCCCGGGCGCACCCCTCGGCCGGTGGGTTCATCACCTTCGTCGGCCGGAGCTTCGGGCCGACCAGCGCGGTCACCACCGCGCTGCTGGCCGGTCTGGGCTACATCATCGGGATGGCGGCGGTGATCTCGATCTCGGGCGGCTTCGTCCAGATCACCATCGAGCGCTATGCGGGCGTGCGGCTCCCCTGGATCGTCTGGTCGTTGCTGCTGACGGCGGCGTCGGTGGCGCTGATGGTGCGCGGGATCGCGGTCTCCACCAAGGTGGCGGGGTTCTTCTTCGCCATCGAGCTGCTGGTGCTGGTGGTGGTGTCGGTGGCGACGCTCGTCGGCCACGGCGGGCAGCTCTCGCTGCGCCCGTTCGAGCCCGGCCAGCTGAAGGACGGCTTCAAGGGCCTGGCGGAGGGCTTTCCGCTGGCGGTCTTCCTCTTCGTCGGCTGGGAGAACTCGGCGGCGCTGGCGGAGGAGACGGAGGACCCGCGGCGCAATGTGGGCCGGGCGGTCTTCTTCTCGATCGGCATCATGTCGCTGAGCTACCTGCTGTTCTCCTATGCCACGGTGACCGGCTTCGACTACGACGTGTCCGGGCTGGGCGCCGCGCAGATCCCGTTCGTGACGGTGGCGCAGCGCACGCTCGGCGGCTTCGCCTTCCTCGCCTATGCGGCCGGGCTGACCTCGACCCTGGGCGCGCTGATCGCCGGCACCAACTCGCAGGCCCGGCTCGTCTTCAACGCGGGCCGGGAGGGAATGCTGCCCTCGTTCATCGGCTATGTGCACCCGACCCGGCGGACGCCGACCTACGCCATCGCGACCTTCATCTCGCTGGCGCTGCTGATCATCGGCGGCTGGGGCGCCGGGCACCTGCTGGGGGGCCGGAGCGGTTCGATGGACCCGGTGCGCTTCTTCGCCGAGGCGTCGACCATGGGCTCGATCCTGATCCTGCTGGTGTACCTGGCGTCCAATGTCGCACTGCCGTTCTACTACCGGCGGTACCGTCCGCAGGAGTTCCGGGTGGTGCGGCACCTGCTGCTGCCGGGGCTGGGCGCGGTGGCGATCCTGGGGCCGCTGGGCTATCTGGCGAAGCCGGGGCAGCCGGCGCCGTACGACTGGTTCCCCTGGCTGGCGCTGGCGCTGGTGATCGCCGCGGTCGGTTACGCCACCCTGCTGACGCGGCGCGATCCGGAGCTGGGCGACCGGGTGGGTTCGATCGTCGCCGACGCCGAGTAGCGCCGAGCGGATCGGGGCCGGACGCGCCGCGACCCCGCACGGTGGGTGCGGGGTCGCGGCGGCGGGCGGGCTCAGCTGGTGGGGCCGTCCTCGTCCTCGCCGTCGAGCGGGGCCTCCAGGTCGACCGGATCGTCCGGGTCCAGGGTCTCGGCCTCGGACTCCTTGGCCGCGACCCCGGGGTCCGGTGTGAGCGCGCCGGTGGCGCTCGATCCGGATGCGCCGGCGGCCGGGCTGGTCTCCGGGGTGCTGCGGAGCGGGAGCGGGGCGGCCGGCGGTTCGACCAGCCAGTCCGGGTTGCTCTGCTTCTGCCACCACTTCCAGGCGGCCACGCCGCCGCCGGCCACGGCGCCGATGACGCCGACGGCCACGAACCGGCGGGTCCACCGGCCCTTGTGGGCGTGCTGTGCGGTCAGTGCCTCGATCTCGGCGACGCTGATCTGGCCGCGCAGCACCGGGAGCGCGGCTGCGCCCCGGTCGCGGGCGGTGGCAGCGGCGGTGGCGGTGGCCTGGACGGCCTCCTCCAGGGCGCTGCCGACGGCCGGCACGGCCACCTGGCGGGCCTGGACCGCAGCCGCCTTCGCGGACAGCCCGGCGGCCTTCGCGGCCTCCACGGTGCGCTCTGCGGCCCTTCCGGCGGCCTCCAGCGCGGCCGGCGGCACGTTCGCCCTGGCCTGCTCCCACAGCGGGACGACCCGGGGGATCACGCTGTGCTCGATGGTCTCGATGTGCGGTGCCAGTCGCAGCCACGCCTCGTCGGTGTAGTGCACCGCCGCGTCCCGTGCGCTCGCGGCGTACGGAACGAGCTGTTCCCTGGTCTTCCCTGCGGCCTCGCGGGCTGCGTCGATGCGGGTCACCAGTTCCTCCTCCTCGGTGGCGTCCTGTGGGGTCACCTGTCCACCCTGACAATGATCATGCCGCCTGGATCGTTCCCAGGCGCGTTGCGCTCCTCCTACGCATCCTGCTCTTTTGTACGCAGTTGTGCAGAGCATGCGAGGATTCCCTCAGTCGACATGAAGCCATGAGCTAGGCACGGACGGAAGGAAGGCGCGTCGTGGCCCAGGAGCTGTACGCCACTGTTCGGACCAATCTCGGGGACATCGAGGTCCGGCTGCTCCCGAACCACGCCCCGAAGACCGTCGCCAACTTCGTCGGCCTGGCCGAGGGCAGCCGGGAGTGGACCGACCCCCGGACCGGCGCGGCCTCGAACGCCCCGCTCTACGACGGCACGGTGTTCCACCGGGTGCTGGCCGGCTTCATGATCCAGGGCGGCGACCCGCTGGGCACGGGCACCGGCGGCCCCGGCTACCAGTTCGCCGACGAGTTCCACCCCGACCTCCACTTCGACCGTCCGTACCTGCTGGCCATGGCCAACGCCGGCCCGGGGACCAACGGTTCGCAGTTCTTCATCACGGTCGCGCCGACCGCCTGGTTGAACCGCAAGCACAGCATCTTCGGCGAGGTGGTGGACCCGGCCTCGCGGAAGGTCGTCGACGCGATCGCCGGCACCCCGGTGACGCCGTCCAGCGAGCGTCCGGTCGAGGACGTGGTGATCGAGTCGGTGCGGATCAGCCGCAGGTAGCGGATCAGCCGCAGGCAGCAGTCGCCCGGCGGCCCGGTTCGTGGCAGGTTCTCCGGCCCGGATCGGGCTTCGGCGGGTCCGGAGGTGGAAAGGTGGCCTTCGGGCGTTCACACGAGGTCCAGAAGGCAGGCAGGCAGATGCTCTCCGATCAGCAGGGGCCGGGCGGTCCCCAGCAGCACAGCGGCTACTCCCTGCCCGACTGCTACCGGCACCCGGGCCGGGAGACCGGCGTGAGCTGCACCCGCTGCGAGCGACCGGTCTGCCCGGACTGCCGGGTCAGCGCCGCCGTGGGCTTCCAGTGCCGGGACTGCGTGCAGGGCGGGAACGCCGGCGTCCGGCAGGCCACCACCGAGTTCGGCGGCCGGCCGGTCCGTGACGGGGCGCTGGTCACCAAGGTCCTCATCGGGATCAACCTGGCCGTGTGGGGGCTGACCTACCTGCTGGGCAACGCCTTCGTCGACCGCTTCCTGATGCTGGGCGACCTGCCCGGCTACGCCGGCGGGGTGGTGGACGGCGAGTGGTACCGGATGATCACCTCGGTCTTCCTGCACCAGCAGATCCTGCACATCGGCATGAACATGTGGTCGTTGTGGGTGATCGGTCCGGCCCTGGAGCAGTTGCTCGGACGCTGGCGCTACCTGGGCCTGTACCTGGTGGCCGGGTTGGCCGGCTCGGCGCTGCAGTTGATCGTGGCACCGGAGACGCCGGCCCTGGGCGCGTCCGGGGCGATCTTCGGGCTGCTGGGCGCGCTGGTGGTGCTGCAGCGCAAGCGCGGCTACCAGCTGGGTCCGATCGTCGCGATCATCGTGGTGAACCTGGTGGCGACGTTCACCATCGCCGGGATCAGCTGGGAGGCCCATGTGGGCGGTCTGGTGGCCGGGCTGGCGATCGGCCTGGGGCTGGCGCACGCGCCGGCCGGGCGGAGGAACCTGGTGCAGTGGGGGACGATGGGCCTGGTGCTGGCCGCGGTCGTGGTGGCCAGCCTGATCGGCGCGGCCCAACTCTCCGGCTGAGGCCCTGCGGCCGGTGATTCGTGCAGTTGTCCACAAGGGCACCGCCGGAGTCGGCGGTGCCCTTGTGGATCTTTCGGTCTACCCGTGTCCACCTGCTGTTTCGATCCCGGCGCGGGCCCTTGTCGAGCAGCTGCGGAGGCTTCTGGGCTCAAGTTATCCACAGATAGTCATGGTTTTCCCCAGTGTGGATAACCATGTGGACAATGAACGCCCGTCCGAGTCGGAACCGTGCCGAAGGGCCGGAGGTCGCTACTTCCACTGGGTGGAGACGCCGAACCCGCCCGCGATGAAGGCGAAGCCGATCACGATGTTCCAGTTGCCGATGCCGTGGATCGGCCACGACGAACTGGACACGTAGTAGACGACGATCCACACCAGGCCGACCAGGAACAGGGCCAGCATCAGTGGTGCGATCCAACTGCGCCCGGAACTGAGCTTCACCGCGGTCGCCGTGGGCGGCGGGGTGTAGTCCGACTTCTTCCGGATTCGGGACTTCGGCACGAGGAGCACTCCTGTCGATGCGCTGCGCTGCATGGCCGCAGATGGCCAACTGAGCTGTGGGTTTTCTGGGCCAGTGGCACGGCGGTCGGGCGTGCCGCACACGTCTCCAGCGTCCGTTAGCGTAGTGGCTTCCGGAGTCGGAAGAAGATAAGGGTACGCGTCGGATTCGTAGAAAGTTCCGATACTTGCCCGGTTCGTGATCGGCCGGGCGGACCGGCGGGTCCGATTGATGGCCGATTCACCTTTTTGTGACCTGTTTTGACGCCGGTCCGAGCGCTGCGACAGGGCAGTGACCAATGCAGTTCCGGTGCGTTGGGTAAGGCGGCGGGTTCAAATGATGAGCGGACAAGCACGGGCGAAGCTGGCAAATCGGTAACGAGAGGCCAGTCCGCCCACCTGGCGCACCCGTGTCCCCGTACCCTGGTGCCCCGGCCTGCCGAGGTGCCGGGCCGGGGCAAAGGAGCGCGATGTACGGCTGGATCTGGGGACGGCTTCCAGGCAACAACCTGGTGCGGGCCCTGCTGTCGCTGCTGATGTTCGCCGCGGTGGTGGCCGTCCTGTTCACCTGGGTCTTCCCGTGGGCGGAACCACTGCTGCCGTTCAACGACGTCACCGTCAACGGCGGCACCCCCTCCGCGACCGCGACCGCGCCCGCAGGAAGCCCGTCGGTCGGGCCCTCGGCCGGGACCGGCGGCCCCGCCGGCGCACCCTCGGCCGGCGGCAAGGCGTCGAGCCCCACGCTCACCGGTGCCGCTCTCCCCATCTACCTGCCGCTCGTCCCGACCGGAGCCGCTACCTCATGACCGCCCGCATCCTCGTCGTCGACAACTACGACAGTTTTGTTTTCAACCTGGTCCAGTACCTCTACCAGCTCGGCGCGAGCTGCGAGGTGGTGCGCAACGACGCCGTCGAGGTCGGGTCGGTGAGCCCGGCCGACTACGACGGCGTCCTGCTGTCGCCTGGTCCCGGCACGCCGGAGGAGGCCGGGGTCTGCATCGAGATGGTGCACCACTGCGCCTCGGTCGGGCTGCCGGTCTTCGGGGTCTGCCTGGGCCTCCAGTCGATCGCCGTCGCCTACGGCGCGGTCGTCGACCGCGCGCCGGAGCTGCTGCACGGCAAGACCTCGGAGGTCACCCACGAGGACGGCGGCGTCTTCGCCGGCCTGCACTCCCCGCTGGTCGCCACCCGCTACCACTCGCTGGCCGTGGAGCGCGCGACGGTGCCGCCGGAGCTGGCCATCACCGCCTGGACCGACTCCGGCATCGTGATGGGCCTGCGGCACCGGGACCTGCCGGTCGAGGGCGTCCAGTTCCACCCGGAGTCGGTGCTCACCGAGGGCGGGCACCGGATGCTCGCCAACTGGCTTGCCGAGTGCGGGGACGAGGCTGCGGTGGACCGCTCCAGCGGCCTGGCGCCGGTGATCGGGCGGGTCTCCGCGTGACGGCGCTGCGCCCGGAGCGGGCGGACGGCGACGGACTGCCCTGGCAGCCCGCAGGCGCGGTGCCCGGCCCGGGCGAGGCAGCCCCCTGGGGCGCGGCCGTGCCCTCCGGTGAAGCCGTGCCCTCGGGTGAGTACTACGGCGACTTCGGCGCGGAGGCGAGCGACAGTCCCGACACCATGGTGCTGCGGCTCCCGCCGTCCTACCTGCCCGGGCCGCCGGAGGGGGGCGGGCGCGCGGCCCGGCGGCGTGCGGCGAGCGGCAAGCGCCGGGCCGGCGGACGGGCGCCGGGCCCGAGGCCGCCCAAGGTCAAGGAGAAGCCCGGGATCATCGCGGTCCGGGCCATGGGGGAGCTCTTCATCACCCTGGGCGTGGTGATGTTCCTCTTCGTGGCCTACCAGCTGTGGTGGACCAACGTCACCGCCGATGCCTACGCCAGCGGGGCCAAGAGCAAGCTGGAGTCCCAGTGGCACTCCGGTTCGGACTCCAAGGACCACTCCCCCTATCCGAACTCGATAGCTGTCGGGACCAAGTTCGCGATCATCTACATCCCGAAGCTGGATGTGGAGACGCCGATCGCCGAGGGCGTCGACAAGGACACCATCCTGGACAACGGCCTGGTCGGGCACTACACCGGCGCCCAGGAGACAGCCTTCCCCTGGGACTCGACCGGCAACTTCGCCCTGGCCGGCCACCGCAACACCCACGGCGAGCCGTTCCGCTACATCAACAAGCTCGACCCGGGCGACCAGATCATCGTCGAGACCGCCTACGACTACTACATCTACTCGGTCACCAGCACGCTTCCGCAGACCTCGCCGTCCAATGTCAGTGTGATCGAGCCGGTGCCGCCGCAGTCCGGGTTCACCCAACCGGGCCGCTACATCACCCTCACCACCTGTACGCCGGAGTTCACCTCCACCTATCGGATGGCGGTCTGGGGCAAGCTGGTCCAGGACCTGCCGAAGAGTTCCGGGAAGGTGCCGTCGGCGCTGCAGAACGGCTGACCGGGCCGTACTCCTCGGTGGTGCGGGCAACCCACCATCGAGGAGACCGCCACCCATGTCGACCGCTTCCTCCCGCACCCCCCTGTCCCCGCTGCGGCGCGCCCTCGGCCTGCTGGGCGAGCTGCTGATCACCGCCGGGGCAGTGCTCGCGCTGTTCGTCGTCCACTCGATCTGGTGGACGGACGTCGTCGCCGACCGCCGTGCCGACGACGACGCCGCGAGCGTCCGGCAGGCCTGGGCCACTCCGCCGACGGCGGCCCCGCGGGTGAGCACCGCGGCCCGGGTGTACCGCGGCGGCGGGATCGGCTTCCTGCACGTTCCCCGGCTGGGGAAGGACTTCGACCTGCTGATCAAGCTGGGGACCGGCACCGACGTCCTCAACGAGGGGGTGGCCGGCGCCTATACCGAGCCCTACCGGGCCGCCATGCCCTGGGCCGGGAGCGGCAACTTCGCCCTGGCCGCGCACCGGGACGGGCACGGCGCCAAGTTCCATCACCTGCCGGAGCTGAGGCGCGGCGACAAGGTCGTGGTCGAGACGCGGGACACCTGGTACGTCTACACGGTCGACCGGACCCTGGAGCAGACCTCCAAGTACAACGTCGGGGTCACCGCCCCGGTCCCGGCGGGCTCCGGCTACCACCGTCCGGGCCGCTACCTGACCCTGACCACCTGCACCCCCGCCTACACCTCCCGCTACCGGATGGCGGTCTGGGCCTCGCTGACCCGCACCCAGCCGGTCGACCGGGCCCGCGACCTGCCACCGGAGCTGAGGTGACGGGAGATCAGCAGCTCCCGCTCAGGCCGCCAGGTCGGCCAGGGCGATGACCTTCTCGATCCGGACCCGGACCAGCAGCTCGCCCGATACGCCGTTGCGCTCGCCGTAGGCGGCAGCCTGGTCCTGACCGACGTAGCGGGCGGCGATGCGGGTCGCCCACTCCTTCACCTGGGGCAGGTCATCGCTGAGCGTGGCCCGGCCCTCGACCAGGACGAAGGAGTAGGGCGCGCGGTCGTCGTCGACACAGAACGCGACCCGGCCGTCCCGGGCCAGGGTCCGTCCCTTGACGGTGTTCGCGCCGGTGTTGAAGACCAGGTCGTCGCCGTCGACCAGGAACCAGACGGGGGCGACGTGCGGGCGGCCGTCGGCCCGGGTCGTCGCGAGCTTGCCGGTGCGGGTGCCCTCGCCGAGGAAGGCACGCCACTGGGTTTCGTTCATCGGGGTCGCCATGACGTCATGATCCGACAGAACCGCCGGATCGGCGCGTGCAGCGCCGGGAATGCCCGAGGGGCCGGGGACGACTGCTGCGTCCCCGGCCCCTCGGGCCCTGCTGCCTGCTGCGCGGTGGTGTCAGTCGCCGCCGAAGCCGGGGAAGCCGCCGTTGTTGCCGTTGTTGTTGCCCGGGTTGCCCGGGTTGCTCGGGTTGTTGCTGGTGGAGGGGCTGGGCGAGCTGGGGTTGGTCGTCGGGTTGGTCGTCAGGTTGATCGAGGCACCCGCCGGGACCTGCATCCCGGCTGTCACCGGGCTGCCGTTGTAGGTCTCCGCGATGACCGCGCCCGGGTTGTAGCTGGCGTCGTAGCTGGTCGAGATCGTGGTCAGCGGAGTGAGGCCCAGGCCCGTGATGGTGCTCGCGGCGGCCTTGCCGTCGTCACCCACCAGGCTGCCGGTGAGCGTCACCTGGGCCTGGCCGGTGGAGACCACGATGTTGACCGGGCTGTTGAGCGCCGCCTGGCTGCCGGCCGCCGGGGTCTGGCTGATGACGTTGCCCGAGGCGACCGTCGCCGAGGAGGCCGAGGTCACCGAGCCGAGGGAGAAGCCGGCGCCCTGGATCGCAGTGGTTGCGTTGCCCTGGGTCTGGTTGGTGACCGAAGGCACCCCCTTGGTCGGCGCGCCGCTGCTGAGGTGGACGGTGATGGTGCCGCCCTCCTGCATGACGGCGCCGCTGGCCGGGCTCTGGGTGCAGACGTCGCCCTTGCTGGCGGTGTCGGTGCTGCACGCGATCGCGGCGCCCTGGACCACCTTCAGGTTGCCCTGGACGTTGCCGACGGACTGCTGGGCACTGGTCCAGTCCTGGCCGATCAGCGGTGGGGCGGTGTAGGTGTTCTTCACGTTACCGCCGAACATCGACTTCGCCACGAAGTAGGAGCCGGCCAGCACCAGGACCGCGGCGATGCCGAGGATGATCCACGAGGTGCTGCGGCTGCGTCCGCCGCCGCTGCCGGCGTTGCGCCGCCGGTCGCCGCGGCCGTTGTAGCCCGAGCCGTCGTCGTACCCGTTGTCGTAGCCGTTGTTGTCGTCGTAGCCGTCGCCGCCGGCGTCGTAGCCCTTGCCGACGCCCGGCAGCAGGCTGGTCTGGCCGTAGCCGGACGCGGTCTGCTGCGGCATGGCCGTGGTCCGGCCGTAGGCGTCCGGCTGACCGCCGTAGACCTGGGTCTGCTGGTCGTAGCCGCCCATGGCCGCGCCCGCGCCGTAGCCGACGCTCTGGGCGGCGGCGACCGGCAGACCGTCGAGGGCCCGCTCGATGTCGGCGCGCATCTCGTCGGCGCTCTGGTAGCGGTTCTCGCGCTCCTTGGCAAGGGCCTTCAGCACGATCGCGTCGTACTCGGGCCGCAGCTCCGGGTCGTAGACCGACGGCGGCTGCGGCTCCTCGCGGACGTGCTGGTAGGCCACCGCGACCGGGGAGTCGCCGATGAACGGCGGCCGGACGGTGAACAGCTCGTACAGCAGGCAGCCGGTGGAGTACAGGTCGGAGCGGGCGTCCACCTGCTCCCCCTTGGCCTGCTCCGGGGAGAGGTACTGGGCGGTACCGATGACCGCGGCGGTCTGCGTCATGGTCATGCCGGAGTCGCCCATGGCACGGGCGATGCCGAAGTCCATCACCTTGACCGTGCCGTTGCGCGTCAGCATGACGTTCGCGGGCTTGATGTCGCGGTGGACGATGCCGTTGCGGTGCGAGTACTCCAGCGCCGAGAGGATGCCGGTGGTCATCTCCAGCGCGCGCTCCGGCAGCAGCCGGCGGCCGGAGTGCAGCAGCTCGCGCAGGGTGGAGCCCTCGACGTACTCCATCACGATGTACGGGATCGAGACACCGTCGATGTAGTCCTCGCCGGTGTCGTACACGGCGACGATCGAGGGGTGGTTCAGCGAGGCCGCGGACTGGGCCTCACGACGGAAACGGGCCTGGAACGACGGGTCACGGGCCATGTCGGCCCGCAGCGTCTTCACAGCGACGGCGCGTCCGAGCCGGATGTCGTGGCCGAGGTAGACCTCGGCCATGCCGCCGCGTCCCAGGACGCCGCCCAGCTCGTACCGGCCGCCGAGGCGACGCGGTTCTTCCATGGTTCCAACCCTCTCCCTCGCCGGTGCCGAGGTTGATCTGTCGGGCCTGCAGTGGACTGCGGAAGCACCGGTGTGGACATACCGCTGCTTGCGGACACGCTACCGGGCGTATCGACGGTTCTGGACCGCCCGGGACACTTGATATGAGAACGGAATGTGGCGCCCGCTGTCGAACCGGACCCGTCCGCACCGCTCACTGGCCGACGTAGGCCTCCATCATCTGCTTGGCGATGGGGGCGGCCAGCTCCGCGCCGGAGACGTCGCCGCGGGCGGTGTCACTGGACTCGACGACGACGGCGACGGCGATCTCCTTGCCCGCGCTGTTCTTGGCGTAGGAGACGAACCAGGCGTACGGGGTGTTGGCGTTGTTGGTGCCGTTCTGGGCCGTACCGGTCTTGCCGCCGACGGTGACGCCGGGGATCTGCGCGGGGGTGCCGGTGCCCTCCTGGACCACGTTGACCATCATCGTCTGGATCTCGGCGGCGACCTGCGGGGTGGTGGCGACCGAGAGCTGGGTCGGCTGGGTCGCGGTGCCGACCACGCTCTGGTCGCTGGCACGTACCTCGGAGACCAGGTACGGGGTCATCAGCACGCCGTTGTTGCAGATGGCGGCGGCGACCATGGCCATCTGCAGCGGGGTGGCGGCGGTGTCGAACTGGCCGATCGACGACATCGCGGTCTGCGACTGGTTGATGCCGGTGGCGAAGGTGCTGGGGTCGACCCGGACCGGGACGTAGCGGGTGGCGTTGAAGCCGAACTTCTCGGCCTCCTGTGCCATCCGCGCGTCGCCGACCTCGACGCCGAGCTTGCCGTAGACCGTGTTGCAGGAGTAGGTCAGGGCGGTGGTCAGCGTCGCGTTGTAGCAGGGGTCGCTGGCGCTCTCGTTGGGCAGCGAGATGTTGGTGCCCGGCAGCGGGTAGGGGTTCGGCGAGTCGGTCGGGGCGTTGATGTTGGTGACCAGACCGGTCTCCAGCGCCGCCGCCGAGGTGATCAGCTTGAAGGTCGAGCCGGGCGGATAGGTCTGCCGCAGCGCCCGGTTCAGCATCGGGTTGCCGGGGGCGTTCAGCAGGTTGGTGTAGGTCGTCCCGCTGGTGTCGCCGCTGGCGAGCACGTTGGGGTCGTACGAGGGCGCGCTGACCAGGGCCAGGATCGCCCCGGTGGTCGGGTCCAGCGCCACCGCCGCGCCGATCTTGTTCTGCTGGGTCAGTGCGTTGTAGGCGGCGGCCTGCACGTTGGCGTTGATGGTGGTGACCACGTCGGCGCCCTGCTTCTGCTTGCCGGTGATCAGCGACTCGAAGTTGTTGACGGCCAGGTCGGAGGCGGTCCCGTCGAGGTACTGCGACTCGACGCTCTCCAGCAGGCTGCTGCTGAAGATCGGCGAGGAGTAGCCGGTCACCGGGGCGTAGAGCGGGCCGTTGGTGAACGACTCCCGGTACTTGAACTGGTTGCCGTTGACCAGCTGGCTCTTGGTGATGGCCTGCCCGCCGACGATGATGCTGCCCCGGGGGTAGCTGTAGGCCTCGATCATGCCGCGCCGGTTGTTGGTGTTGTTGTTGAGCGAGGCGGCGTCGACGCCCTGCACCCAGTTGACCCGGATCATCAGGGCCAGGACCAGGACCAGGCAGAACACGGATACCCGGCGGATGGGCTTGTTCACGGTCGGGTGACCCTTCTGGTGGCGTGCGGCACGACGACTACCTGTCTACACGTTGTTCATGACGCTCGGCGGACCGAGGTCGGTTCTGGAGGGCCCGGCCGGGGCCGGGCGGTCACACCGGGGCGGGCGCCAGGACCGGCCGCCGGGCGACGTCGCTGATCTTCAGCAGCACTGCCACCAGGGCCCAGTTGGTGATGACGGAGGATCCGCCCTGGGCCATGAACGGCAGCGTCATTCCAGTCAGTGGGATGGTACCGGTCACGCCCCCGGCCACGATGAACACCTGCAGCGCGAAGGCCCCTGACAGGCCCACTGCCAGCAGCTTGCCGAAGGGGTCGTGGGCCGCCAGCGCGGTGCGCAGCCCGCGCTCCGAGAGCAGCGCGTAGATCAGCAGCAGCGCCATCAGCCCGGCCAGGCCCAGCTCCTCGCCGATGGTGCCGAGGATGAAGTCGCTCTTCGCGGCGAAGCCGATCAGCCAGGAGTGCCCCTGGCCGAGGCCGGTCCCGGTGACCCCGCCCGCGCCGAAGGCGAACAGCGACTGCCCGAGCTGGCCGACCCCGCCGCCGGCCGCCTGCTGGAGCGGGTGCAGCCAGGCCGTGACCCGGGCGGCGACATGGGGCTCGGTCCGGGCGACGGCCCAGAAGCCGAGGCCGGCCATCAGCAGCCCGAAGATGACCCAGCTGGTCCGCTCGGTGGCGACGAACAGCATGATCACGAAGATGCCGAAGAACAGCAGCGAGGTGCCGAGGTCGGTCTCGAAGACCAGGATCAGCAGGCTGAGCGCCCAGACCGCGACGATCGGCCCGAGGTCCCGTCCGCGCGGCAGGTAGAGGCCGAGGAAGCGGCGGCTGGCCAGGGCCAGGGCGTCCCGCTTCATCATCAGGAAGCCGGAGAAGAACACCGGCAGGATGATCTTCACGAACTCGCCCGGCTGGATCGAGAAGCCCCAGACGTGGATCCAGATCTTCGCGCCGAAGTCCGAGGCCCGGTCCGGCAGGAAGGCCGGGATCGCCAGCAGTACCAGCGCCGCCAGCCCGGCCAGGTAGGTGTAGCGCTGGAGGAACCGGTGGTCCTTCAGGAACACCATCACCCCGATGAACAGCGCGATCCCCAGCCCCGACCAGACCAGCTGGTTCTGCGCCGCGGGATAGTTCGGGTGCAGCTCCCGGGCCTTGTCGAGGCGCCAGATGAAGACCAGGCCGAGCCCGTTGAGCAGGGCCGCGAGCGGCAGCATCAGCGGGTCGGCGTAGGGGGCGAAGCGGCGCACCGCGAGGTGCGCGCAGAGCGCGAAGGCGCCCATGCCGAGCCCGTAGCGGAGTATTCCCCCCGGCACCCTGGCGTCCATCGACAGGCCGGTGATCGCGTACGCGAGCACCGGCACCAGGACCGCGAAGAGCAGCAGCGCCAGCTCGGTGTTCCGGCGCTGCGGGCTGCCCTGCGGCGCGGCCGTCACCGCCGCCGGGGCGTGCAACCGCCCGGCGCTCGGTCGCAGCCCGGGGAAGCTCAAGTCAGGAGGTGGTGCACAGCTGCGCCA
This sequence comes from uncultured Actinomycetota bacterium, assembly GCA_963743515.1. Classification (GTDB taxonomy): domain Bacteria; phylum Actinomycetota; class Actinomycetes; order Streptomycetales; family Streptomycetaceae; genus Streptacidiphilus. Next base: position 1,452,208 of record CAVUQN010000004.1, on the reverse strand, counting down.
ACTGCTGCTGTTGCGGGGTCAGTGAGGCGGACGGGGACGGGGACGGCGTGGTGGAGGCATTGGCGTCCGGGGTGGTCCTGGTGGTGGTCTTCCCGGACTTGTCGCTCGCGCTCGGCGAGGGGGTGGGCGTCGGCGTGGCCGGGGCGCTCGGGGTGGCCGCGAGCTGTCGGCAGACCGCGGCCTGGTTCTGCAGCTGGGTGACCGTGGTGTTGGCGTCCTTCAGGCTGTTGGCACTGATGGTGTTCTTGACCTGGGTCTGCTGGTAGGAGGGCAGGTACTTCAGCTGGACGGCCGGGTAGTCCTGGTAGACCGTGGACAGGTTGATCCCGGCCAGCCTCTGGTGGACGCCCTGGTAGACCGCGACGTGGTCGCCGTTGGTGCCGACGAAGTACTGGGTCCGGGTCCACTGGTAGCCGCCGTAGGCGCCGCCGCCGACCAGGACCAGCACGGTCAGCAGGATCAGCGAGGGGGCCAGCCAGCCGCGCTTGCGGGTGGTCCGCTGCTTGCGCCGGCTGCGTCGGCCGCCGTCCTCCTCGGGGTCCCCGTCCGGGTCGGCGTAGTCGCCCTCGCCCTCGTAGGAGTCCGAGTAGGACTGGTCGTAGTCCTCGCCCTGGAAGTCGCCGTCGTCGTAGCCGTCGCCGCTGCCCCCGCCGTAGTCGGCGTCGGCCGGCGGGCGCGGGCGGCCCAGCGAGGCGGCGCGGGCGGCCGGGGTGTTCGCCATGGTGTGGTGGCTGATCGTCGGCGGACCGTCGGCGACCGCGCCGACGACCATCGGGGCGCTGCTGAACTGGAGCGAGGGGACGTCGCCCTCGGCGACGTCGAGCACGTCCGCGACCACGCAGGTGATGTTGTCCGGGCCGCCGCCGCGCAGGGCGAGCTGGATCAGCTCGGCGATGGTCTGCTCGGGCGCGTAGTAGCTGCCGAGCGTCTCCTCCAGGGTCTGGTGGCTGACCACCCCTGACAGGCCGTCGGAACAGATCAGGTAGCGGTCTCCGGCCCGGACCTCACGGATCGACAGGTCGGACTCGACCTCGCCCGTACCCATCAGCGCGCGCATGATCAGCGAGCGCTGGGGGTGGGTGCTGGCCTCCTCCTCGGTGATCCGGCCCTCGTCGACCAGCCGCTGCACCCAGGTGTGGTCCTGGGTGATCTGGCTGAGCGAGCCGTCGCGCAGCAGGTAGGCGCGGGAGTCGCCGATGTGGATCAGGCCGGCCCGCTGCCCGTCCCAGAGCAGGGCGGTGAGCGTGGTGCCCATGCCCTCCAGTGACGGGTCGTTCTCCACCAGCAGCCGCAGCCGCTCGTTGGCGCGTTCTGCGGCCTGGCTCAGCGCCGTCAGCGGATCGGTGTCGGGGGTGGTCTCGTCCAGTTCGACCATGGTGGAGAGGACCTCGGCCGAGGCGACCTCCCCAGCGGCTTGGCCGCCCATGCCGTCGGCGACGGCGAGCAGCCGCGGACCGGCGTAGCCGGAGTCCTCGTTGCCCTCCCGGATCATCCCCTTGTGCGACCCGGCGGCGAAGCGCAGCACGAGACTCATGTGCCGTCCGCCCCCTTCCCTCGGTCCCCTGCGCGATGCCCCGGTGCAGCGTGCGTTGATGCATCGTACGGTGCGCGTCCGGTGCGGACCGGTCCCGGGTGCGCGCAGCCGCGCCCACCGGGCGGCGCCTGCCGGGGACTTCGCGACCCGGTGGCGTGGTGCCCATGCCTCATGCGTGACTACTTCCGCAGCTCGATGACGGTCCTGCCGATGCGGATGGCCACTCCCGGCTGGAGCGGAGTGGGGCTGGTGAGCCGGGTCCGGTCCAGGTAGGTGCCATTCGTGGAGTTGAGGTCCTCGACGATCCACTGACCGTTCTGGTCCGGGTAGATCCTGGCATGGCGGGAGGACGCGTAGTCGTCGTCGAGCACGATCGTCGAGTCGTGGGCCCGGCCGAGCGTGATGGTCTGACCGGCCAGCGCGACCGTGGTGCCGGCCAGGGAGCCCTGGGTGACGACGAGGTGGGTGGGTCCGCTGCGGCGCGCGCGGCCGCCGTCCTGGCCCTGCGGCCGGCGTCCCTGCTGCTGCGGGGGCGCGGGCTGCTGACGGCCGGTGGGGGCGCCCGTCGCGGTCGGGGAGGACCGGCGGCCGGTGGCGGTGGCGGTGCGCTGGGTCGCCTTCGAGCCGTACAGGTCACTCCTGATGACCTGTACGGCGACGATCACGAACAGCCACAGCACGGCGAGGAACCCCAGCCGCATCACCGTGAGGGTCAGGTCTGACATGTGCCCCGCGTCACCCTTCGGTTTGTCTGAAGACGATGGTGGTGCTGCCGAGGACGATACGAGAACCGTCGCGGAGCGTGGCGCGCTGGGTGTGCTGACCGTCCACGATGATGCCGTTGGTCGAGCCCAGGTCCATCACGACGGAGGGCGTGCCCATCCGGATCTCGGCGTGCTTGCGGGAGACACCGGGGTCGTCGACCCGGATGTCGGCCTCGGTGCTGCGGCCCAGCACCACGGCCGGGGTGGTCACCTGGTGCCGGGCGCCGTTCATCTCCAGCCAGCGGCGGACCGGCGCGGCGCCGGGCGGCGGCGGGTAGGCGGTGCCGGGCAGCTGGCGCACGTTGTTCTCGGCCGGCGGCTCGTACGCGGGGCGGGGCTCGTAGCCGCTGGGCTGCTGGTCGTACCCGCCCGGCTTGACGGCGGGGAAGGCCGGCGCGGTCGGCGCGCTGGGCACGGCCGGCGGCATCGGCGGCATCGGCGGCTGCCAGGCCTCGGCCTGCCGTCCGCCGTACTGCGGCTGCGGCGGCATCTGCTGCTGGGCGTACGGGTCGGCGGCGGGCGCGGCCTCGTTGGCCTCGATCCGGCTGCGGACCCGGTAGAGACCGGTGTCGAGGTCCTCGCCCTGCTCCAGGGCGACCTTGAGCGGGCCCATGAACGAGTAGCGCTGCGCCTGGGCGTACTCGCGGACCATGCCCGCGAGCTCTCCGCCGAGCTGGCCGGCGTACGGGCTGAGGCGCTCGTAGTCGTGGGTGCTGAGTTCCACGATGAAGTCGTTGGGCACGACGGTCCGGTCGCGGTTCCAGATGCTGGCGTTGTTGTCGCACTCGCGCTGCAGGGCGCCGGCGATCTCAACGGGCTGCACTTCGGACTTGAACACCTTGGCGAAGGCTCCGTTGACGATTCCCTCGAGTCGCTGCTCGAACTTCTTCAGGGCTCCCACGGGGCACCCCCTTCCGTCTGGCGTTCGGTACGTTTCGCGCTGGTGGAGCGCGGGTGGCTGTCGGCCTTCCTTATCTGATCGTATCTACGCTGCGGGCCCTTGTGCGGTTCCTTCGTGCCGGTCGGGTAGCGACGTGTGTCCGGACACACTGTCGCCGAGGGTGTCCCGGCGCGGGACGCCCGGCGGCCGTGGACCGTGCCGTCAGGAAGGATGCCATCACCGGAGGGGTGCCGGGTAGGGACGGGCCTCCGGCGGAGTCGTACCCGGTGCCGGGCGTGGTCATCCGCCGATCACCCGTTCGGCTCGCCGCCGGGGCTCCGGCTTGCGTCCGTCCGGGCTCCGGAGGCGGGCCGGGGGCGGGCGGGGAGACCCCTTCCGACGTGCTAGTGTTCTTCTTGTCGCAAGGCGCTACGGCAGCGAAACGGCAGCTCGGAGGACCGGAAACAACCGGTTTGAAGACGCCGGTGGAACTTCGGTAGAGTCAATGGCATCACTCAATGCGCGAGTGGCGGAATGGCAGACGCGCTGGCTTCAGGTGCCAGTGTCCGAAAGGGCGTGGGGGTTCAAATCCCCCCTCGCGCACAGCTGAGGCGCCTCTGGCAGAGACGAAAGTCACTGCCGGAGGCGCCTTTTTGTTTGGCCGGGTCGGTTTGGCCGGTCAGTATGGCCGGGCCCCGGTCGGCGAGGGCGACCGGGTCGACCACGCCGAGCTCGGCTGGCCGCCGGGCGGCGGGGTGGTGCTGGGCTCGGTTCCCGAGGTCGGGTCGCCCGCCACCGAACCCGGCACCTTCTCCGCCTATGAGGTCACCGACGAGCCCGACGCCTTGTGCGCCCGGGCCCGGGCCGCCGGAGCCCGGATCACCACCGAGCCGCACGACACCGACTACGGCTCGCGCGACTTCGCCGCCGCCGACCCGGAGGGCAACCGCTGGTCCTTCGGGACCTACCGGGGTTCCGCGCACGGCGGCTGACGGCCGGTCAGGCCAGGGCGCGGCGGCTCAGCCGGGCGCCGTTGGCGAGGACGGCGTCGATCAGTGCGCGGGCGGGCTCGCTGTCCGCGCCCCGTCCGCCGGTCAGCACGAAGTCGGTGCTGCCGAGATCGGGCAGGCCGGCGTCGGCGGGCAGCGGGCGCAGCCCCGGCGGGATCAGGCTGAGTGAGTGCGCGACCACGCCGATCCCGGCCCGGGCGGCGGCGATCATGCCGCTGAGCCCGCTGGCCGTGCAGGTGATCCGCCAGGGGCGGGCGGCCCGGTCCAGGGCCGCCAGCGCCCGGGCCCGGGTGACGCTCGGCGGCGGGTAGACGATCAGCGGCAGCGGCCGCTCCCGGTCTCCGTCCGGGTTCCCCGCGCTCCCGTCCGCGTCGGGGTTCCGGTCCGCGTCCAGCCGGAAGTCCTCGCCGGCGGCCCAGACCAGCCGGTCCCGCCAGACCGTCCGGTTGCTCCACAGCGTCCGTCCGCCGCCGCTCGCGCCGGCCACCCGCTTGCCGAGCACCAGGTCCAGCGCGCCCTCGGCGAGCTGCTCGTGCAGCACCCCGGTCAGACCGACCGTCAGCTGCAGGTCCACCTGCGGATGGCTGTGCCGGAAGGTGCGCAGCACCTGCGGCAGCTCGGTGACGGCGAAGTCCTCGGAGACGCCGAACCGCAGTCGTCCGCTGACCCGGGGCCCGGCGAAGTAGGCGGCGGCGCGTTCGTGGGCGTCGAGGATGGAGCGGGCGAAGCCGAGCATGGTCTCGCCCTCGCCGGTGAGCTCGACGCTGTGGGTGTCGCGGAGGAACAGCTGCCGGTCGGCGGCCCGTTCCAGCCGCTGGACGTGCTGGCTGACGGTGGACTGCTGGAGTCCGAGCCGTCGGGCGGCGGCGGTGAAGCCGCCGGTCTCGGCGACGGCGAGGAAGGAGCGCAGCAGCACCGGATCGAACATCTGACTATCATAGAACGTGATGGCAGTGAGTGCTGTGAGTCGCTTTCGCCATGGCCGGGCGGATGCCAGGCTGGAGCCATGACCCTGCCCCGCCGTTGGCCGCTCGACCCGTTCATCACCTCGCTGCTGCTCACCGTGGGCCTGGCGGCGCTGCTGCCGGCCCGGGGCCCGGCCGCCCGGGGCGTCGCCGACCTCGGGGTGCTCGCGGTCGGCCTGCTGTTCTTCCTCTACGGTGCCCGGCTGTCCACCCAGGAGGCCTGGCAGGGGATGAAGCAGTGGCGGCTGCACGGGACGGTGCTGCTGGCCACGTTCGCGGTGTTCCCGCTGCTGGGGCTGGCGCTGCGGGTGGTGGAGCCGGCCCTGCTGACCCCGCAGCTCTACCAGGGCGTGCTCTTCCTGTGCCTGCTGCCGTCGACGGTGCAGTCCTCGATCGCCTTCACCTCGATCGCCCGGGGCAATGTCGCGGCGGCGGTATGTGCGGCGACCTTCTCCAGCCTGGCGGGCATCGTGCTGACCCCGGTGCTCGCGGCGCTGCTGCTCAGCACCGACGGCGGCGGGATCTCCGGCCGGGCGATGCTGGACATCGTGCTGCAACTGCTGGTGCCGTTCCTGGCCGGGCAGCTGCTGCGGCGGTGGATCTCCGGGTGGATGGGGCGACACCGGCGGGCGCTGGGCCTGGTGGACCGGGGGTCGATCCTGATCGTCGTCTACGGGGCGTTCAGCGCGGGCGTGGTCGGCGGGATCTGGGGCCGGTTGTCGCCCGCCTCGCTGGCGCTGCTGCTGCTGGTGGACGCCGTGCTGCTGGCGGCGGTGCTGGGGGCGACCAGCCTGGGCGCGCGCTGGCTGGGCTTCAGTCGCGGCGACCGGATCACCATCGTTTTCTGCGGCTCGAAGAAGAGCCTGGCCAGCGGGGTGCCGATGGCGTCGGTGCTGTTCCCGGGACCGACGGTGGGGATGATGGTGCTCCCGCTGATGCTGTTCCACCAGGTCCAGCTGATGACCTGTGCGGTGCTGGCCCGCCGCTGGGGCGCGGCGGCGGCCTCCGCCTCGGTGGAGGTCGCGCGCTCGACCCCGGTCGGCTCGCCGGCCCGGACCGAGGTCGGCGCCGAGGCCGGCTGACTCCCTGGGGCGGCCCTGATTCCCCGGTGTTGACCCTGACATGGTGTGAGGGTCTGAAGTGGGGAGGGTCATGTTCACCATCGGAGATTTCGCCAAGCACGGCCGGGTGTCGGTCCGGATGCTGCGTCACTACGACGCCATCGGACTGCTGCATCCGGCCCGGACCGATCCGGCCAGCGGCTACCGCTTCTACGAGGCGGCGCAGTTGGCGCGGCTCAACCGGATCATCGCGCTCAAGGACCTCGGCTTCCGGCTGGAGCAGGTGGGCGCGGTGCTGGACGAGCAGGTCGGCGTCGATGAGCTGCGCGGGATGCTGCGGTTGCGGCAGGCGGAGCTCGCGGAGGCGATGGCGACCGCTGCGGCGCGGCTGACGCAGGTCGAGGCGAGGCTCCGGAGTATTGAGAGCGAGGGGCACATGCCCGTGCAGGACGTGGTACTGAAGAGCACCCCGGCGGTGCGGATGGCGGAGCTGAGCGGGATCGCGGCCGGCTTCGCGCCGGAGCAGATCACGCCGGTGATCGGACCGCTGTTCGCGGAGGTCTGCCGGTTGGTGGCGGAGTCGGGCCTGCCGGTGACCGGCCCCTCCGTCGCCTGGTACGAGGACCTGCCGGAGAGCGGGGGCAAGATCCTGGTCCATGCCGGGCTGCCGGTGGGCGGGGCGCAGCCGGGGCCGCAGGCGGGCTTCGCGGTCGTCGACCTGCCGGCGGTGGAGACGGCGGCGACCATCGTCCACCGGGGGTCGATGGACCAGGTGCTGCCGACCGCGCAGCTGCTGGCGCGCTGGGTCGACGGCAGCGGCCACCGGTTCACCGGTCATGCCCGGGAGGTCTACCTGGAGTGCGACGGGCCCGCGGACACCTGGGTCACCGAGCTCCAGGCGCCGCTGGCGGGCCCGGAGCCACAGGTGGTCTGACGGTTGGCCGTGGGTCAGCGGTCGGAGAGGAGCTCGCCGCCGACGGACCAGTCCTCGGCGGCGACGTCCTCGAAGGTGATCCAGATGCTGCCGGGCTTGGCTCCGGTGACCCGGACGTAGGCGTCGGTGAGCTCGCGGGCGAGCTCGCGCTTCTGCTCGGTGCTGCGGCCGGCGAGATGCTGGACCTGGATGTGCGGCACGGGTGCTCCTCGGTGGTGCGGGTGCGGGTGCGGGTGCGCGGTGCGGCGCGGATGCGCGGCTTGCGCGGGTGCGCAGATGACAAGGCCGCCCGGAGCGGTGCTATTCCGGGCGGCCGGGTCGGCTGCGGTGGTGCACGGGTGACGGTGGTTCAGGGGGTGCGCTCGGCCTGGGGCAGCGCGTCGAGGCCGACGGGGCCGGCAGCCGGGGCGGTGGCGCGGCTCAGTGCGCTGGGCCACCACAGCCGCCGGTCGAGGTCCATCGCCAGGGCAGTGACCAGGATCGAGCGGACCACGAAGGTGTCCAGCAGGACGCCGACGCAGACGGCGAAGCCGATCTCGGCGAAGGCCACGATCGGCAGCGTGCCGAGCACCCCGAAGGTGCTGGCCAGGATCAGCCCGGCGGAGGTGATCACCCCGCCGGTCGCGGCCAGCCCGGCCAGGGCGCCGTTCCGGGTGCCGCGCGCGGCGGACTCCTCGCGGACCCGGGTGATCAGGAAGATGTTGTAGTCGATGCCCAGGGCCACCAGGAAGACGAAGACGAACAGCGGGAACGCGCTGTCCTCGGCCTCGAAGTGGAACAGGTGCTGGAAGACCAGCGAGCTCAGGCCCAGGGCGGAGGCGTAGGACAGCACGACCGTGGCGATCAGCAGCAGCGGTGCGGTGATCGCGCGCAGCAGAGCGCCGAGGATGAACAGCACCACCACCAGCACGATCGGGATGATGACCAGGTCGTCGTGGCGGGAGGCCCGCTGGGTGTCCAGCACCACCGCGGTGTTGCCGCCGACCTCGGCGTTCGCGCCGGGGATGGCATGCTCGGCGCTGCGGACCCGGTCGACGGTGTCCTTGGCGGCCTGGCTGTCCGGGGCGCTGGCGAGCGAACCGGTGACATAGGCGAGGTCGCCCTTGACCACCGGCGGGGTGGTGCCGATGATCCCCGGCGTCCCGGCCAGCACCGTCTGCACCCGGGCGGCCTGGCCGGCGTTGGCGATGACGATGATCGGGGAGCCGGCGCCGCCGGGGAAGTGCTGGTCCAGCACGGTCTGGCCGATCACCGAGTCGGGCTTGTCGGTGAAGGCGCCGGCGGTGCTGAGGCCGTCGGCCTTGAGGCTGAACATGCCGAGGGCCAGTGCGCCGAGGGCGAGCGCGGTGCCGATCCAGACCAGCCGGGGGCGCCGGGAGATGCCACCGCCGACGCGGGCCCAGATCCCGTGCTCGGTCGGCTCGGCGGTGCCGTGGGCCGGCCTGACGGGCCAGAAGACCCAGCGTCCGGTGATCGTCAGCAGCGCCGGGAGCAGCGTCAGCATTGCGGCCAGGGCGATCAGCACGCCGACGGCGCAGACCGGGCCGAGGCCGCTGGTGGAGTTCATCTCGGCGAAGAGCAGGCAGAGCATGCTGACCGCGACCGTGCCGGAGCTGGCCAGGATGGCGGGTCCGGCCCGGTGCAGGGCCACGGCCATGGCCTCGTGCCGGTCCTCGTGCCGGCGCAGTTCCTCGCGGTATCGGGCGACCAGCAGCAGCGCGTAGTCGGTGCCCGCGCCGATGACCAGGACCAGCAGGATGCCGGCGCTCTGCGCGTTGACGGTCAGTCCGGTGTGCTTGGCCAGCAGGTAGATGACGCCCTCGGAGGTGGCCAGCGCCAGGCCGGAGGAGAGCAGCGGCAGCAGCCACAGGGTGGGGCTGCGGTAGGTGAGCAGCAGCAGGACCACGACCACGCCGAGGGTGGCGTAGAGCAGGGTGCCGTCGATGCCGGAGAAGGCCTTGCCCTGGTCGGCGCCGTTGCCGGCGGGGCCGGTGACATGGGCGCTGAGGCCGGGGTCGCCGTTCATGGCGGTGGCGCGGATGCTGTCGACGACCGGGGTGAGCACGGTCCAGCTGCCGTTGCCGACGTCGATCGGGACGATGGTCTCCAGCGCCTTGCCGTCCTGGGAGAGGACGGGGCCGGTGATGGCGCCGGAGACGTGGTCGACCCGGGCGAAGGCGGCGGCGTCGGCGGCCGCCTTGGCCCGGTCGATGGGGCTGATGCCGCCGTCGCGGGTGTAGACGACGACGGCGGGCACGTTCTGGGTGGAGGCGAACTGTCCCTGGAGGTTCAGGACCTTGGTCGATTCGGCGCTGCCGGGCAGCCAGCTGGCGGCCTGGTTGTTCTCGGCACCGGTGAGCTTCCCGGCGAGCGGCACCATGGCCACCGCCAGCACGATCCACAGGACGAGGACGACCCATTTGCTGCGCCGTCCGCAGGGCAGGGCGGAGAGCCGCCGGGTGCGGTTCATGTGTGTATCCCCCACGTAAACGCGATACATCGCGACTGTTGGTCCTACTGTCCGACGACTGCCGAGACGGTGTCAAGCACGGCAGGTCAGGACCGGTCGCCGCGGCTCACGTCCGGGGCTGGGAGCGCTCGTTGTAGAGCGTCAGATAGGCGGCGAAGCGCTCCAGATCGGCGTCGGGCCAGTCGCCCAGACGTTCCAGGAAGGCCAGTCGGCGCTGCTCGCTGACGGACTCCAGCAGCGCGCTGCCAGCGTCGGAGGGGCGGATGATCTGTCCGCGCTGGTCCTCCGGATCGGTGCTGCGCTCGACCAGCCCGAGCCGCTCCAGGGCGGTGACCTGACGGCTCACCGTGGACTTGTCCAGCATGAAGTGCGAGGCCAGGTCGGTGCCGCGGCAGCCGCCGCGCTCCCGCAGCAGGTCCAGGATGGCGTAGGTGACCAGAGTCAGCCCGGGGTGGATCTGCGACGCCTGCGAGCGGGCACGGCGGGCGAACGCGGTCATCTCGCGCTGGATCGCGTCGATCGACTCGGCGCGCTCCTGCGGGGCGTCCGTGGACGCGGCGAGCAGCGCCGCCGCGTCGTCGACGTCTCTGCTGGCTGCCGTGCTGCTGTGCTGGCCGGACACTGGTGCTCCTCTGATCGGTCGTCGTCCTGACCCACCAACAGTTAGCACCGACGGCGCCCCGGCGGGGTGCGGCCCCCCGATCGGCGTGCGATCGGTATCGGGGGATCAGCTGGGTTCAGCTGCGGTGCGGCAGCGGCAGTTCGAACCAGACGACCTTACCGACGGCTTTGCGGCTGGTGCCCCAGCGGGCCGAGAGCTGGCTGACCAGGCTCAGGCCCCGGCCGTCCTCGTCCAGCGCCTCCGAGGGCTCCAGCGAGGGCAGGTTGTGGTCGTCGTCGCTGACCTCGACCAGCAGCTTGCCGACCCGGGTCAGCTGCAGCTCGACCCGGTTCTTGGCGACCCGCAGCGCATTGGTGACCAGTTCGCTCACCAGCAGCGAGGTGACCTCGGCCATCTCGCCCAGACCCCAGACCACCAACTGCTCCTGGACCAGCCGGCGGGCCCGGCCGACCTCCTCCGCCACCAGGTCCAGCGACCAGCACCTGACGTCCTGCGGCGGGATGCCGTCGAAGCGGGCGATCAGCAGCGCCAGGTCGTCGTTGCGGTCGTCGGTGTGCAGCCGCTCCAGGACGGTGTCACAGACCTCCTCCGGGCTGTGCCGGGGGTCGACGATGTCGCCGCACAGGGCGGCCAGGCCGTCCCCTATGTCGCCGCCGCGCATCTCCACCAGGCCGTCGGTGCAGAGCACCAGCATGCTGCCGTCGGAGACCTTGAACTCCTTGGACGCGAACGGCACCCCGCCGACGCCGATCGGCGCGCCGGAGGGGATGTCCAGCAGCTCGCCGCGCCCGTCCGGGTGCACCAGCACCGGTGGCACATGGCCCGCGCCGGCGATGGTGCAGGTCCGGGCGATCGGGTCGTAGACCGCGTAGAGGCAGGTGGCGAGGTGGTCGTCGCCCAGCCGCTGGGAGAGGTTGTCCAAATGCCGGAGGATCTGGCCCGGTGGCAGGTCCAGCGCGGCCAGGGTCTGCATCGCGGTGCGGAACCGGCCCATCGCCACCGCCGAGTGCAGGCCGTGCCCCATCACGTCGCCGACCACCAGCGCGACCCGGCTGCCGGGCAGCTGGATGGCGTCGAACCAGTCGCCGCCGACCTCGGCCCGGCGGTCGCCGGGCAGGTAGCGGTGGGCGATCAGCACGCCGGGGATCTTCGGCGGACGGGTCGGCAGCATGCTCCGCTGCAGGGTGAGCGCGGTCTTCGCCTCCACCCGGTGCAGCCGGGCGTTGTCCACCGACAGCGCCGCCCTGGCCGCCAGTTCGCCCAGGTAGGCGGCGTCGGTCTGGTCGAAGGGCGGACGGTCCGGGTTGCGCAGCAGGGTCAGCACCCCGAGCACGGTGCCGCGCGCGGCCAGCGGCAGCGTCAGCATCGAGCGGCCCTCGAACAGCGGCACCAGCGCGGCGCCGCCGCCCCGGCCGGCCGCGCAGAACTCGGCCACCTCCCGGTCGACCTCGGGTGCCAGCACCGGCTGGTTGGTCTGCAGGGCCAGCCCGAACGGGGTGTTCCGGGCCAGCGAGACCAGGCTGCCGACCCGGACCAGGTGGTCCCAGCCGGCCAGCGACTCGCTGAAGGCGCGGGCGACCCGGCGCATCCTGGTCTCGTCGTCCGGGCGCTCGGGCGGTACCTCGGCATCGGTGATCAGCCGGTCCCGCAGGTCCACGCAGGCGAAGTCGGCGATGCTGGGGACCACCACCTCGCACAGCTCGCGGACGGTGACGTCCAGGTCCAGGGTGGTGCCGATCTGCGCGCCGACGTGGCTGAGCAGCCGCAGCTGCTCGTTGACCGGTTCTCCGGGCGCGGCGCCGGCGGCGGCCAGGGTGAGCGTCGGCACCGCGGGCGGGCCGCTGAACGGACCGTCGGCGGCGGCACCGCGCCGGGGACGCCCCGGCGGGGCGGTGCGACGCGGGCGCCGCACCTGGTCGTCGGGGGCGCCGGTGCGGGGGGTGGGCACGGCGGTCCGCCGCGGCCGGGTCGACGGCTCGTCAGCGGGCGTGCGGGTGTGGCCGTCGGCGCTCGTGTCGGCGCGGCCGTGGGAGTCGGCGGCGCGGTGGGGGTCGGCGGTGCCGGTCTGCTCCCGCTCCGGGGACTCGCGCAACTGCTGCGGCAGCACCGGGAGCCGGACCGATCCGTCCACCAGCAGGCCGGGTACACCGGCGGCGACCACCTGGGCGAGCAGCCGGCGGCGGCGCTCGTCGCCGCCCCGGCGCAGCAGCGGGTAGAGCCGTTCGGCGGCGGTCTCCAGGTCGGTGACCTCGGCCGGGGCGATCCGGATGCTCTCCACCCGCAGTTCCAGACTCTGCGCCTGCGCGGGCGAGTTGGCGGTGTAGGGGAGCAGCTGGCTGCCGAGGGCGATCCGCGGTCCGCGAGCCCGCAGCGGACCGGCGGCCGCGGCGACCACCAGCAGGTTGCGTCCGGTGGGCTCGACCAGCCGGTAGGCCCAGCAGAGGATGTCGACGACCCGGCCGTCCCGGTCGGTGACGCTGAGGTCGCCGTTCCAGGCGGGCGCGAAGCTGGTGAGGTCGTCGAGGTGGTCGAGGGCGTCCCCGAGCTTTCCGCTGCCGATGCCGGTCCCGGCCTCGGTGGCGTGCCGGGCGAGCGGCAGCAGGCCGGAGGCGGGTCGATCGAAGACCTCGTCGCGGCGGTGGCCGAACAGCTCCTCGGCCGCGCGGTTCCAGACGGTGAGGCGACCGTCCGGGTCGACCATGAACGTGGCGAGCCGGATCAGCGCCAGCACACCCGTCGGCGCGGACGTGGGCCGCGCCGGTTCGGAGAGGGACTGCGCGGGCCCTGCGAAGGTCTCCTCGTCCATGCTCACCTGCTCCCAGCTCCCGTCGCTCTCCGGACGCGCTTCTCCTCGGAGGGACCGACCACGCGACTCAGACCTTGCACCATAGGCCCACCACCACTTCGGTACCCCAGGCAAGCACGAAACCTGCCGATGTTGTCCACATTGGGGAAATTTTTTCTGTGTCCAGGAGCGAGTCCGAGCTCGCACGCCTCAGTGTGCGCCCTCGATGGCCGGGGTGGGGACAGTAGGGTGACGGGGCGGACGAGCGGTACAAACATCAAGCAGTGAGGTTCGACATGGCTGCCGACACTCCGGTCCGGTGGACCGATCCCGAGGAACAGCAGCTGGAGGAGCAGGTCGCGCAGGTCGAGGCCGAGTGGGTGGAGGCCGAAGTCGCCGTCGAGACCCTGCGGGTGGAGCTCGACAACTTCGCGCTGGTGCACCATCAGCGGCTCGGCCCGATGTATGTCCGGCTGGACGAGTTGGACGCGCTGATCGCGGAGGTCACCGCGGCCCGCAGCGGCGACCCCGAGGACATCCGGCGGGCCTTCGAGGCGCGCAGCATCCTGGAGCCGATGCCGGACCTGGACGCGTTCTTCGCCGAGCCGGACCCGGGTTCGGCGGCCGGCGCCGAGGCCGGACCGGCCGCCGAGGGCCCGGCGCAGCCGGTGCTGCCGCAGCCGCCGCAGCGGATCCGGCCGGACCGGGAGGCCCAGCGGCTGTACCGGGACCTGGCCCGCCGGGCCCATCCCGACCTGGCGCAGGACCCGGAGGAGCGGCAGGTCCGCGGCGTGTTCATCGCCCGGGTCAACGAGGCCTACTCCCGCGGCGACGTCCTCGCGCTGGCGGTGCTCGCGGAGGAGTGGGCGGGCGGCTCCGGCGACAGCGGGACGCCGGCCAGCGGCAGCCCGGAGCGCGCGGACTGGCTGCGGCAGCGGCTGGACTGGCTGACCGCCCGGCTCGCCCGGGTCGCGGCGGCCCGCGCCGAGCTGGTCGACAGCCCGATGGGGCAGCTGCTGATGCTGCTGCCGGACGACCCGGACGCGCTGCTGAACATCCTGGCGGAGCAGCTGTTGGAGAGCGTTGCCGGACGCCAGGCCGAGCTGGACCGGATGCTGGCCGGCTGAGAGTCGGCGGACCGCGGGATCGGCCGGAACGGGGTCGGCCGGAACCGGGTCGGCCGGAACCGGGTCGGCGGCAACGGGGGATCGGCGAGAATGGGGGAGTCCCCCGGAGCCGCCGGGGCCGCGTTTCGGGAGAGACCATGTTCGACGCCGCCGTCCCCACCGTGGACGCCGCCTCCGTGCCCGCCGACGGGGCGCTGCTCGACGTCCGGGAGCAGGACGAGTGGGACGCGGGCCACGTCGACGGGGCGGTGCACATCCCGATCGGCCAGGTCGTGGCCCGGCTCGACGAGCTGCCGGAGGACCCGCTGTACGTGGTCTGCCGGGTCGGCGGGCGCTCCGCCCAGGTCGTCCAGTACCTGGTGGCACAGGGGCGGGAGGCGCTGAACATCGACGGCGGGATGTACGCCTGGGAGGCGGCGGGCCGCCCCATGGTCAGCTCCTCGGGCGGCCCGGCCTTCGTGCTCTAGCCGCCGGGCCCCGGGGCCGGGGGTGTTGCGGTCGGCGGCGCCGGGCGGTATCAACTCAATGAACTGACGATGCGTCAGAAATAGTTGGGGGTCCGCCCGTGCCCGCAGAACCGCGACCTTCCACGCTGGCCGGGGCCGTCCTCGCCCAGCACCGGGTGCACCGCCCCGGCCTGGTCGGCGAGGGCTTCAGCCTCAGCCACCACCGGCTGCTCCGCGCCGCCTGCGCCAGGGCCGCGCTGCTCGGCGAGCTGCTGGCGGCGGCCGAGCACCCGCATGTCGGGCTGCTGCTCGACAACACCCCCGAGTACGTCCACTGGCTGCAGGCCTGCGTCCTCGGCGGCGCCACCGCCGTCGGCATCAACCCCACCCGGCGCGGACCCGACCTGGAACGCGACATCCGGCACACCGACTGCGCCGTGCTGATCACCGAGCGGCGGCAACTGCCGCTGCTGGCCGGGCTGGCACTCCCCCGGCAGCTGCTCGTGGTCGACGACCCGGGCTTCGCCGAGCTGCTCGCCCCCTATGCCGACGCCCCGCCGCCGGCGAAGCTCCCCGACCCCGCCACCCGGGTGCTGCTGACCTTCACCTCGGGCTCGACCGGCGCGCCCAAGGCCGTCGTCTGCAGCCAGCGGCGGCTGGCCGGCGCCGGGAACAAGCTCCGCGCCCGCTTCGGCCTCACCGCCGCCGACACCGGCTACGGCTGCATGCCGCTGTTCCACGGCAACGCGCTGATGGGCCTGTGGTCGCCGATGCTGATGGCCGGTGGGACGGTCGCGCTGCGCCGCCGCTTCTCCGCCTCCCGGTTCCTGGAGGACGTCCGCGCCCACGGCGCCGGGTACTTCACCTATGTGGGCCGCGCGGTCTCCTACGTCCTGGCCACCGAGGCCCGGGCGGACGACGCCGAATCGCCGCTGCGGCTCGGCTTCGGGACCGAGGCGGGCGCGGTCGACGCCGCCCGCTTCGAGGCCCGGTTCGGCTGCCGGCTGGTCGAGGGCTACGGCTCCTCCGAGGGCGGCTGCAACCTCCAGCAGGACCCGGCGGCCCCGCCCGGGGCGGTCGGCCGCACGGGCGCGGGCCCCGACGACGACCTGGCCGTGGTCGACCCGGAGACCGGCGCCGAGTGCCCGCGCTCCCGCTTCGACGTCCACGGCCGGCTGCTCAACGGGGAGGAGGCCATCGGCGAACTGGTCAACCGCACCGACCGGGCCGGATTCGAGGGCTACTGGCGGAACCCGGAGGCCGGGGCCGCCCGGATCCGCGGCGGCTGGTACTGGACCGGCGACCTCTTCCACCGGGACGCCGAGGGCTGGTTCCGCTTCGCCGGCCGCACCACCGACTGGCTGCGGGTCGACAGCGAGAACCTGGCGGTCGCCGACATAGAGAACATCCTCGCCCGCTGGCAGCGGGCCCGGGCCGTCGCCGTCTACGCGGTGCCCGACCCGGTGGCGGGGGACCAGGTGATGGCCGCCGTCGAGCTGATCGGGCGTCAGCAGGATGGCAGGGACGACAGCGCCGAACAGTTGGCGGCGGAGCTGACGGACTTCCTGGCCGCCCAGCCCGACCTCGGCACCAAGATGCCGCCGCGTTTCGTCCGGCTGGTCCCGGAGATGCCGGTGACCGCGACCCACAAGACTGCCAGGGCCGGGCTGCGCCGCGAGCACTGGCTGGTCGCCGACCCGGTGCTCTGGCGGCCCTACGGCCGCGGCGGCGACGCGACCGGCTACCGGCTGCTCACCGCCGAGGACGCAGCCGGGCTGCGGGCCGCCTTCGCCGCCCAGGGGCGGTCCGCACTGCTGGGCGACGTTCCGGCATGATGGCCGCGACCGAGCAGCAGCAACGCCGAACACACCAAGGGAACACATGACTGACAGCACCGACGGCCACCTGAACACCGACCGCCTCCAGCTCCACCCGATCGGCCCGGGATCGGCGGTGGACCTGAGCACGGGCGGCGCCGGTGGCTTCCGCTGGGTCGCTGACGGTCCGTACGAGGGGACCAGGGACGCCTGCACCATGGCGGCCAAGGCCGTGCAGGCGGGGGTGTTCGCGCCGCGCTGGGGCGTGTACGCCGTGGTCCGGACCGAGGACGGCGCGGCCGTCGGCGGCATCGGATTCCACGGCCCGCCGAGCGAGGGCTCGGCCGAGATCGGCTACGACCTCGCCGCCTCCCAGCGCGGCCGGGGCTATGCCACCGAGGCGGTGGCGGCGATCTCCGCCTTCGCCCTGGAGCAGCCCGAGGTCGACGTCGTCGTCGCCCACACCGAGCCCGGGAACACCGCCTCGCAGGCGGTGGTGGCCCGGGCCGGCTTCGTCCGCGACGGCGAGGGCGAGGACGGGCTGTTCCGCTTCACCCTGCGGCGCGGCTGAGCCCTCGCCCTCCCGCCTCAGAGGTGGCGGAGCAGGGTGGCGGGTTCCTCCACCGCGTCGGCGACCAGGCGGAGGAATCCGCCCGCCGTCGCGCCGTCGCAGACCCGGTGGTCGAAGGTGAAGGAGAGCTGGACGACCTGACGGACCGCCAGCACTCCGTCGACCACCCAGGGTTTGGCGGTGATCCGGCCCACCCCGAGCATGGCCGCCTCCGGGTGGTTGAGGATCGGGGTGGAGCCGTCGACGCCGAAGACGCCGTAGTTGTTGAGGGTGAAGGTGCCGCCGGTCAGCTCGGCGGCGGCGAGCCGTCCGGTGCGGGCGCTCTCCGTCAGCCGGGCGGTCTCGGCGGCCAGTTGGGCGGTGCTGAGCAGGTGGGCGTCCCGGACCACCGGCACCACCAGCCCGCGCGCGGACTGGGCGGCGAAGCCCAGGTGCACGGCACTGTTCCGGCGGATGCCGGTGGCGGTGCCGTCGGCGTCGGTGACCACGGTGGCGTTGAGGGCCGGGTGCACCGCCAGGGCGGCGGTGCAGATCCGGGCCAGCAGCGGCAGCAGCCCGATCCGGGGCTCCCGTCCGCCGCTGTTCAGCGCGTCGCGGGCGGCGAGCAGCGCGGTGGCGTCGGCGTCCACCCAGCAGGTCGCGTCGGGGATCTCGCGGTGGCTGCGGGTGAACCGCTCGGACGCGATCCGGGCCGCGCCGCGCAGCGGCACCACCTCGTCCTCGACCAGCGCTGCCGGTGCGGTGGTGGTGGCGGTCGTGGTGCGGGCGGCGATGCCGCGTTCGACGTCGGCGCGCAGGATCAGCCCGTCCGGGCCGCTGCCGGGGAGTTCGGCCAAGTCGAGACCGTGCTCCCGGGCGAGTCGGCGGACCAGCGGGGAGATGACGGCCGGCGGCTGCCGGTGCACGACGGCCGGGCGGGCCGGTCCCGCGACCGGCGCGGCGACGGGTGCGGCGACCGGCGCGGAGACCAGCAGGGCGCCGTTCGCGGTGCCGTTCGGGGCGAGCCGACGGCGCCGGGCACCCTTCCCGGACTCGGCGGTGCCGTAGCCCACGAGGACGTTGCCGGAGCCGGAGCCGGAGCCGGAGCCGGAGCCCGAGCCGGCAGTCGCGGGGGCGGTCGCGGGCTCGGACGGGCCGACCGCGACGGTGACCAGCGCGGCGCCGACCGGGATCTCCGCGCCCACCTCGCCGAAGCGGGCGGTGACCACCCCGCCGTACGGGCAGGGCACCTCGACCAGCGCCTTCGCGGTCTCCACCTCGGCCACCGGCTGGTCGACCGCGATCACCTCGCCGACCTCCACCAGCCAGCGGACGATCTCGGCGGAGGTCAGGCCCTCCCCCAGGTCGGGCAGCGGGAACTCGCGTACGGAGGGCATCGGGGTCACTGCTCCCACTGGAGTCGGGCGACGGCGTCGAGGATGCGGTCCACCGAGGGCAGGTGGTGGCGCTCCAGCATCGGCGGGGGGTAGGGGATGTCGAAGCCGGTGACCCGGAGCACGGGGGCGGCCAGGTGGTGGAAGCAGCGCTCGCTGATCCGGGCGGCGATCTCGGCGCCGACGCCGCCGAAGCCGGCCGCCTCGTGCACCACCAGGGCGCGGCCGGAGGCGCGCACCGCCGCGCACACCGTCTCGTCGTCGAAGGGCACCAGGCTGCGCAGGTCGACCACGGAGAGCTCCCAGCCCTCGGCACGGGCGGCCTCGGCGGCCTCCAGGCAGACCGGCAGCGAGGGCCCGTAGGTGATCAGGGTGGCGCTGGGGCCCGGCGGGGCGGTGCGGACCACGGCCGCCCGGCCCAGCGGCGGGACCGCAGACTCGGGGGACCAGTCGGCCTTGGACCAGTAGAGCCGCTTGGGCTCCAGGAAGACCACCGGGTCGTCGGAGGCGATGGCCGCCCGGAGCAGCCCGTAGGCGTCGGCGACGCTGCCGGGGGCGACCACGTGCAGCCCCGGGGTGTGGGCGTAGTAGGCCTCGGAGGAGTCGCTGTGGTGCTCGACCCCGCCGATGCCGCCGCCGTAGGGGATCCGGATGGTGATCGGCAGCGGCATCCGTCCGGCGGTGCGGTTGCGCATCCGCGAGACGTGCGAGACCAGTTGCTCGAAGGCCGGGTAGGCGAAGGCGTCGAACTGCATCTCCACCACCGGCCGCAGCCCGTACATGGCCATGCCGACGGCGGTGCCGAGGATGCCGGCCTCGGCCAGCGGGGTGTCCAGGCAGCGGTCGGCGCCGAACTCGGCGGCCAGGCCGTCGGTGATCCGGAAGACGCCGCCGAGGGCGCCCACGTCCTCGCCGAGGATGTGGACCGACGGGTCCGCGCGCAGCGAGTCGCGCAGCGCGGTGTTGAGGGCCTGGGCCATGGTGGTGGCCTTCGGGCCGGCCGGAGCCTCGATCGTGGTGGTGCTCATCGCTGCTCCGTCTCCGCCTCGGCGGCGAGCTCGGCGGCCAGCTGTGCGGCCTGCTCACGCAGTTGGCTGGTGGGCTGTTCGTAGACGTGGGCGAACAGGCTCATCGGGTCGAGCTCGGGTTTCACGTGAAACAACGCACGCATCCGGGCGGCCAGCTCCTCGGCCTCGGCGGCGGCCTCGGCCACCTCGGCGTCGCCGAGCAGCCCGGCCTTGCGCAGCTCCTGCTCCAGCAGGGTCAGCGGGTCCCGCTCCCGCCAGCCGGCCACCTCCTCCGGGCTGCGGTAGCGACCGGCGTCGTCGGCGTTGGTGTGGGCGTCCAGCCGGTAGGTGATGGCCTCGACCAGCACCGGGCCGAGCCCGGCGCGGGCGTGCTCCACCGCCTCCTGCAGCACGGTGTGGACGGCGGCAGCGTCGTTGCCGTCGACCAGCCGTCCCTGGATGCCGTAGCCGACGGCCTTGTGGGCGAGGGTGGGCGCGGCGGACTGCTTGGACAGCGGCACGGAGATGGCGTAGCCGTTGTTCTGCACCAGCACCACCACCGGGGCGTTCAGTACCCCGGCGAAGTTCAGCGCCTCGTGGAAGTCGCCCTCGCTGGTCCCGCCGTCGCCGACCAGGGCCAGGGCCACGGTGTCGTCGCCGCGCAGCCGGGCGGCGTGGGCCAGGCCGACGGCGTGCGGGGCCTGGGTGGCCAATGGGGTGCTGAGCGGGGCGACCCGGTGCTCGTAGGGGTCGTAGCCGCTGTGCGCATTGCCTCGGAGCAGGGTCAGCGCCTCGACCGGGTCGACGCCCCGGGAGACCACTGCGAGAGTGTCGCGGTAGCTGGGGAAGAGCCAGTCCCCGGCGCGCAGCGCGGTCGCGGCGGCGATCTGGCAGGCCTCCTGGCCGGTGGAGGAGGGGTAGACGGCCAGGCTGCCCTGCTTGGTCAGGGTGGTCGCCTGCTGGTTGTAGCGGCGCCCGACGACCAGTCGGCGGTACAGCTCGCGCAGCAGCGCCGGGTCCATCGCGTCCAGGGCCGGGGTGCCCAGCACCCGGAACGGCTCGGCGTCGGGCAGCAGCGGCGCCGGGTCGCGGCGGGGGCTGTGGGCGTCCGGTGGCCAGGTCGGCGCGACGGGGTGGTCCAGCACGGTCATGGCGGCACCTCCTGGGGGTGAGAGAGGGTAAGGCGGTGCGACGGACCGGCAGGTCCTCCCTACCGATTGTTCGGTCGTTTGATCGAACTGGCTATGGTTCTGGGTAAGTGGTGGACAATCGGCCGCCGCCGCGCTGTGCTGGAATCAGGACGTCCACCATTGGAGGGCAGGGGGCATGTCCACTGAACAGATGGCCGGAGCCGGTGAACCGGGCTCCGGACGGCGCCCGCAGTTGCCGGCGCTGCGCTCGGGATCGGCGGCGGACTGGGTGGCGGAGCGGGCGCGACAGCGCGCGGCCTCGGTGCCCGGGCGGGCCGGGGCTTCCCGGCCGAGGCCCGGTGGCGGTGGTGGCGGCGCGGGTCACGGTCCGGTCGTCCCACCGGCCCAGCCGCCGGCCCCGGTCCGGGATCGGGAGCGTCCGTCGGAGCAGCCTCCGGTCGACGACGGCTCCGGGCACCGGTCGCTGGACCGGATCGACCGGGCGATCCTGCGGCTGCTCCAGCAGGACGGCCGGGCTTCGGTACGCTCGGTGGCCGAGCGGGTGCATGTGTCGCGGGCCAACGCCTATGCGCGGATCGCGCGGATGATGGACGACGGGGTGATCCGGGGCTTCACCGCCCGGGTCGACCACGAGCGGGCGGGGCAGGGCGCCTCCGCCTACGTCACCCTGAAGATCGTGCAGAACTCCTGGCGGACCGTGCGCGGACTGCTGCTGGAGCTGCCGGGGGTCGAGCACATGGCCCTGGTCAGCGGCGACTTCGACGTGCTGATGCTGGTGCACACGGTCGACAACCGGGCGCTGCGGGACCTGGTGCTGAACCGCATCCAGAGCATCCCGGAGGTGCTGAGCACCCACACCCTGCTGGTCTTCGACGAGACCGACCGGACGCCGGTGCTGCCGGAGTGAGCTGCCGGGCCGCTACCGGGGTCGGGTCGGCGGGGCCTGGAGGCCGTGCAGGGTGAGGGCGATCACGGCCTCGGTGATCTGCTCGGCGGCCTTGGCGTCGGTGTCCGGGCGGTACCACTCCACCAGCGAGTTGATCATTCCGAAGATCAGCCGGGTGGCCAGCCGGGGCTCGACGTCCGAGCGCAGTTCGCCGGAACGCACGGCCGCCGCCAGCAGTTCGGCGACATGGTGGTCGAACTCCCGCCGCCGCCCGAGCGCCCACTGCTCGGTGGCGGTGTTGCCGCGCACCCGCAGCAGCAGGGTGACGTAGGGGAGTTCGGCGAGCAGCACCTCGGTGGTGCGGCGGACGACGTGCTCCAGTCGGGCGGCCGGGCTGCCGGTGGCGCCGGCGGGCTCGTCCAGGATCCCGAAGAGGCCGTCCAGGGCGCGGTCGACGGCGAGCCGCAGCAGCTCCTCCTTGCCGCGGACATGGTGGTAGATCGACGACTTGCTGATCCCGGCGGCGCGGGACAGGTCCTCCATCGAGGTGCCGTCGTAGCCCCGCTCGTTGAAGACCCGCACGGTCACGGCGAGCAGCGTCTCGACGGTGTAGCTGTCACGGCGCGGGGGTGCGGGGTTCCTGTCGACCATGGGCATGAGTATCGCTCACCGGCCGCGCGGCCCTCCGGCTTGTCCCCGTCCCGATGATAGTTGTAGTCTTACAACTGTTATAAAAGTCAAACCATTGAGGCGGGCCCGATGACCGAAGCTGCATCCGCACTGAGCGTCCGACGGCGCTTCCTGGTGCTCGCGATATGTTGCATGAGCCTGTTCATCGTCGGGCTCGACAACACGATCGTGAACGTCGCCCTGCCCTCGATCCAGCGCGATCTGCACACCTCGGTCTCCGGGCTGCAGTGGACCATCGACGCCTACACCCTGGTCCTGGCCAGCCTGCTGATGCTCTCCGGCTCGATGGGCGACCGGCTCGGCCGGCGCCGCACCTTCCAGACCGGACTGGTGCTGTTCACCCTCGGCTCGCTGCTCTGCAGCCTCTCCCCCAGCCTGAGCTGGCTGATCGCCGCCCGGATGATCCAGGCGGTCGGCGGTTCGATGCTGAACCCGGTCGCCATGTCGATCATCACCAACACCTTCACCGACGCCAAGGAGCGGGCCCGCGCCATCGGTGTCTGGGGCGCCACCGTCGGCGTCAGCATGGCCCTCGGCCCGGTCGTCGGCGGGTTGCTGGTGGGCTCCGTCGGCTGGCAGTCGATCTTCTGGATCAACATCCCGGTCGGCATCGCGGCCCTGGTCCTGGCCGGGCTGTTCGTCCCCGAGTCCAAGGCCGCACGGGCCCGTCGGCTGGACCCGGTCGGACAGCTGCTGGTCATCCTGCTGCTGGTCTCACTGACCTACGGGATCATCGAGGCGCCCAGCGTCGGCTGGCTCGCCGGACAGACTCTGGCCTGCTTCCTGGTCTCGGCGCTGGCCGTGGCCGGACTGGTCGGCTACGAGAGCCGGCGCGAGGAACCCCTGATCGACCTGCGCTTCTTCCGCAGCGTCCCGTTCTCCGGCGCGACCGTGATCGCCGTCTGCGGCTTCGCCGCGCTGGCCGGGTTCCTCTTCATGAACACCCTGTACCTCCAGGAGGCCCTCGGCTGGAGCGCGCTCCACGCCGGACTGTTCACCCTGCCGATGGCGCTGATGACGGTGGTCTTCGCGCCGCTGTCCGGACGGCTGGTCGGCTCGCGCGGGCCCCGGCTGCCGCTGCTGGCCGCCGGGATCGCGATGACGCTCAGCAGCCTGCTGCTGGTCGGGCTGAGCCCGAGTACCCCGGTCTGGCAGCTGATGACCGCGTATGTGCTGTTCGGCGTCGGCTTCGGCATGATCAACGCCCCGATCACCAACACCGCCGTCTCCGGGATGCCCCGCAGCCAGGCCGGGGTGGCCGCGGCGGTGGCCTCCACCAGCCGACAGGTCGGACAGTCGCTCGGAGTCGCCGTCATCGGCTCGGTCGTCACCTCTGCCGTCCACGGTTCGCTGCACACCGGGTTCACCCAGGCCAGCCATACCGGTTGGTGGATCACGGCAGGCTGCGGAGTCGTGGTGCTGGCGCTCGGTATCCTCACCACCGGCACCTGGGCGAAGGGCACGGCCGCCCGGAACGCCGCCCGGCTCATCCCCGAGGACGTCAGGACACCGGTCAGCGCATGAACACCACCGAAGCCACCTCCCCCCAGCACGGCACGGACGCCCAGCAGGGCACGGACGCCCGGGACGCCACGGCCGCGCAGGTCTACGCGGTGATGCGGCGACTGGTGCTGGACGAGGACGACCACCGGAACGAGGTCGCCGACACCCTCGGCATGAGCTTCATCCGCACCAAGGCGCTGCGCCGGCTGGTGGACGGCTCGCTGCGGATGAGCGAACTGACCGCGAAGCTGGCCACGGACAAGCCCTACACCACGGTGATCGTGGACGACCTGGAGCGGCGCGGGCTGGTCGTCCGCAGCGTCCACCCGGACGACCGCCGCTGCAAGATAGTGACCATCACCGAGGCCGGGCGGCAGGCCGCCGATCAGGCCGAGGCCATCCTGTCCCGCCCCCCGCGCGCCCTGCTGGGGCTGGGCGACGCGAAGCTGGCGGAGTTGAAGCGGCTGCTGGGCAGCCTGTAGGGCGAAATCGCAGGGGCGCCTCCCCCGGGGGAGGCGCCCCTGCTTTTTTGCCTGTATTTTGCCGCAGGCTTACTCGGCTCATTCTTCCCGATAACCCGACTCCGGCGCCGCGTTAAGGATGTGTACGGATCGGCGGACATGGTGTCAAGAGAGCATCTGGACCCTTGACGGTCTGCCTGATGGCCAGAAAGCGCATCCGGGTCGAAACTCTAGGGAATCCGGTGTACTCCCGGCTGTGCGGATGCCTGCAGCGAGGACCGGAACAACCAGCGGGGAACAGGGGGCCGGAGCGTCCCCGGCTGCGGCACGCGGATTTCTGTCCGCCCGCCCGCGCCGCCGCGTTCCACTGCAGTGACCGGAGCCTCGCCCGGCCCCGTTCGCGGGAGCGGTCGAGCCGAATTGACCAGAGGTGGTAATGGCCGAGATCGCCAAGGATCTGCCTGTCGTCCGCATGCCGTCGCCGCGACGCGTGCGAATGATGCCGCTCGTCGCCCTCATCTTCTTCAGCGTCTCGGGCGGCGCCTACGGCATCGAGAGCCTGTTCTCCACGTCCGGCCCGGGCATGGGGATTCTGCTGATCGTCGTCACGCCGCTGATCTACAGCATTCCCCACTCGCTGGTCTGCGCCGAGCTCGGCACCGCGCTCCCGGTCGAGGGCGGCTACTACCACTGGGTCAAGAAGGGCCTCGGGAAGTTCTGGGGCTTCCAGCAGGGCATGCTCCAGTGGATCTGCAGCTTCGTGGACATGGCCCTCTACCCGGTGCTGTTCACCAGCTACCTGACCAGCCTGGTGGCCTCGGTGGCCCCCGGCAAGCACGTGCTGTTCACCCTCGGGCACCTCCAGTTCGACCTGAACTGGTTCGTCTGCCTGGCCGTGATCGTGGTGTTCACCCTGGTCAACCTGCTGGGCGCGGGCTGGGTCGGCGACTCCTCGGTGGTCTTCGCGCTGATCTGCCTCACCCCGATGGTGCTGCTCAGCGGCATCGGCATCTACCACCTGATCAGCCACGGCACCAACCCGGTCGGCTCGTTCACCACCTCGCACAGCCAGTCGACCTGGAACGCCTTCGGGGCCGGCCTCTTCATCGTGATGTGGAACTACTCCGGCTGGGACAGCGTGTCCAATGTCGCCGGCGAGATGGAGAACCCCCGCAAGCACCTGCCCAAGGCGCTCGCGCTGGCGGTCGTGCTGATCATGGTCGGCTACCTGCTGCCCACCCTGGGCTCGCTGGCGGTGGGCGCCAAGGGCCCCAACGGCTGGGAGAACTGGGAGGCCGGATCCTTCTCCGACATCGCCAAGCAGCTGGCCGGCCCCTGGCTCCAGTGGACGGTCACCGTCGGCGGCATGTTCGCGGCGGTGGCGATGTTCTCGGCGCTGCTCGCCTCCAACACCCGGCTGCCCTTCGTGCTCGCCCAGGACGGCTACTTCCCCTCCTGGGTGGCCAAGGAGACCAAGCGCTACAAGATGCCGATCGTCTCGATCATCGGCTCCTCGGTCATCTACGCCATGTTCTGTCTGAGCAGCTTCGCCAACCTGGTCATCTTCGACGTCTTCCTGACCAATATCGGGATCCTGCTGGAGGTCGCGGCGCTGATCGTGCTGCGGATCCGGGAGCCCGAACTGGAGCGCCCCTACCGGATCCCCGGCGGCTGGTGGTCGATCTCCGCGATCGTGGCGCTGCTGCTCGGCGTCTGCGGCTGGGCGGCCTGGCAGCAGTACGACGAGAGCGGCACCCAGGCGGTGAAGTACTGCCTGTATGTCGTCGGCTTCTCGGTGCTGGTCTACTTCCCGCTGGAGGCATGGCGGAAGCGGAAGGCCAAGGCGGACCCGATGCTCGACCTGAGCCCCGGCAGCATCGGCTACGAGCGCTGGCTGAGCGCGGCGATCAACCGCGGGCCCGCCGGGCATGCTGATGCGGCCCCGGTGCAGGAGGCACCCGTCACGGCGTGAGAGCGGGCGTCCGATAGGGCGTACAGGAAATGACGAGGGACCGTGCGGATTCTTCCGCACGGTCCCTTCGCCGTCTGCTGTCACAGGTGCAGGGGTTCTGTTGCGCCTTTTACAGGCTGTAGGTGGCCACCCGGACGCCCAGTGACAGAGAGTAAGAGGTGATGCGGATCACGTTGCCAACCTGGTCAAAAGATAACGATTCCGCTGCCGAAGAGGTACCGGCCTAGGGAATTCGTTGTTTAACGGCCTAATGTCTGACCCCATCCTCTTACTTACGACCCGCACCGACCTGGCTGTAAAGGACCTTCGACCAGCACCGGCGTTCTGCAGAAAGGCCGTACCCCCCTCATGACGGGCTCCAGCTCCTTCGACCTCGCGCGGTTCGCCAACCGCACCCGCGCCCATTCGGCTGCTGCCGCGATGAGCCGCCGCACCCTGCTC
The DNA here is from genome assembly GCA_963743515.1 of uncultured Actinomycetota bacterium. Classification (GTDB taxonomy): domain Bacteria; phylum Actinomycetota; class Actinomycetes; order Streptomycetales; family Streptomycetaceae; genus Streptacidiphilus. The sequence continues at coordinate 1,425,738 of CAVUQN010000004.1, read as the reverse complement.
CGCGGCGCCGCGGTCGGCGGCCTGGCCGTGGCCGGCGCCGGGGCGCTGTCGGGCTGCGGTGTCCAGGGCCATGTGGTCCCGCCGGGGGCCGCCGACATCGGTGAGGCCGGGAAGGACTACTCCGCCACCGAGAAGCAGGTCGTCTGGGCGACCTGGCCGGCCTACATCGACGTGAGCGCGAAGAACCCCAGCGACCACCCCACGCTGGACGCCTTCGAGAAGCAGACCGGGATCCAGGTCACCTACCTGGAAGTCATCAACGACAACAACGACTGGTACACCAAGATCGACCCGTACCTGGTCAAGGGGATCGACACCGGCTACGACGTGATGGTCGTCAGCGACTACATGATCCCCAAGTACAAGGCGTACGACTACATCCAGGAACTGGACCTGGCGAACATCCCCAACCACGCCAAGCTGCTGCCCAGCGTGCTGCGCGACCCGGCCGACCCGGGCCGCCGCTTCTCGGTGCCGTGGGCGTACGGCTACACGACCATCGCCTACAACAGCAACCTGGTGAAGCAGCCGATCAGCTCGATCTCGGAGATCTTCACCCGCGCCGACCTGCGCGGGAAGGTCTCGCTCTTCAGCGAGATGGAGGACACCATGGGCCTCTCGCTGCTGGCCAACGGCTACAACCCGGAGAAGTTCACCGACGCCCAGTTCAACACCGCGCTGGAGTACGTCCGTCGGGCCAAGGACTCCGGTCAGATCCGCGCCTTCACCGGCAACGACTACCTGAGCGACTTCCAGCAGGGCAACACCGCCGTGACCATGGCCTACTCCGGGGACGTCGCCCAGCTCGGCAAGCCCAACCTGGTCACCGTGAACCTCCCCAAGGAGGGCCTGCTGTCCTGGTCGGACAACTGCGTGATCCCCAACTATGCCCGGCACAAGACCAACGCCGAGAAGTTGATGAACTTCTACCTCCAGCCGGACATCGCCGCCGAGCTCGACGACTACATCGACTACATCCCCTCGGTCGAGGGCGCCGTCGCCGCGCTGCAGCAGCTCGACTCGGCCGCCGCGGCCGTTCCGCTGATCGTCCCGACCAAGGCGATGGACGCGGCGTCGCACGGGTTCATGGCCCTCAGCATCGACCAACTCAACGACTACACCAGCCGATTCCAGCAGGTCACCGGCCAGTAGCGGCCCCGTCCCCTCAGCGAAAGTAGAGTCTCGATGAGCTCCAACGATGTACTCGGCCGCACCGAGGGCGGGGATCTCCGCCTCGTCGGCCTGACCAAGCGCTTCGGCTCCTTCAAGGCCGTGGACAACCTCGACCTGGTCATCCCCCAGGGCTCCTTCTTCGCCCTGCTCGGCGCCTCCGGCTGCGGCAAGACCACCACCCTGCGGATGGTCTCCGGGCTGGAGGACCCGACCGCCGGCCAGATCTTCCTCGGCGACCAGGACGTCACCGACACCAAGCCGTACCGACGACCGGTCAACACCGTCTTCCAGAACTATGCGCTCTTCCCGCACCTCGACATCTTCGAGAACGTCGCCTTCGGCCTCCGCCGCCGCGGCTTCAAGAGCGTGAAGCCGCAGGTCGACGCGATGCTGGAGCTGGTCGAGCTGGGCCACCTGGCCAAGCGCAAGCCCACCCAGCTCTCCGGCGGCCAGCAGCAGCGGATCGCGCTCGCCCGCGCCCTGATCAACCAGCCGCAGGTGCTGCTGCTGGACGAGCCGCTCGGTGCGCTGGACCTGAAGCTCCGTCGGCAGATGCAGATCGAGCTCAAGCGGATCCAGACCGAGGTCGGGCTGACCTTCGTCCACGTCACCCACGACCAGGAGGAGGCCATGACCATGGCCGACACCATCGCGGTGATGAACCACGGCCGGATCGAGCAGATGGGCTCCCCCGCCGAGCTCTACGAGAACCCGCAGACCACCTTCGTCGCCAACTTCCTCGGCCAGTCCAACCTGATCCCCTGCACCGTTGAGGGCAGCAGCGGCGATGTGGTCACGGTCAGCTTCCACGGCCGCAAGCTGACCCTGGACGCCAAGCGCTGTCGGGCCCTCACCGGACCGGTCATCCTCGGCGTCCGCCCGGAGAAGGTGCAGATCGCGGCGAACGAGGCCGAAGTGCCGGCCGGCTCCAACTCCCTCGACGGCACCGTCTCCGACGCCTCCTTCATCGGCGTCTCCACCCAGTACCTGGTCAAGCTGGCCTCGGGCGAGGAGATCGCGGTCTTCGAGCAGAACACCGGCCGTGCCATCCAGCGCCCGGGCAGCTCGGTCACCGTCTACTGGGACCCGAGCCAGGGCTTCGGCCTGGACGGCACCCAGGACATCGGCGCCGGCGCAGCCCTGGACGAGGAGGGCGCCGCGTGACCACCCTCACCCCGCCGAAGCCCCGGGCCGCGGACCCGGAGCAGACCGCCGACCGCAAGGTCCGGCGCAACCTCACCCCCTGGGTGCTGCTGCTGCCCGGCCTGCTCTGGCTGATCGTCTTCTTCCTGGTGCCGATCCTGACCTCGGTCTCGGCCTCGGTGCAGACCGGCAACTTCGACGACGGCTTCAAGGTCACCTGGGACTGGGGCAACTACTGGACCGCGATCCACAGTTACGGCACCCAGTACTGGCACTCCGGGCTCTACTCGGTGCTGACCACGATCTTCTGCCTGGCACTCGGCTACCCGGTCGCGTACTTCATCGCCTTCAAGGGCGGCAAGTACAAGTCGCTGCTGATGGCCCTGGTGATCGTGCCCTCCTTCACCAGCTTCCTGATCCGCACCATCGCCTGGAAGACGATCCTCGCCGACAACGGCATGGTCGTGCACGCTCTGAACGACCTCGGCATCCTCAAGGTCACCAGCGCCTTGGGCTGGACCGTCGGCGACCATGTGCTGGCCAGCCCGACCGCCGTGGTCTGCGGCATGGTCTACAACTTCCTGCCGTTCACCATCCTCCCGCTATACACCTCGCTGGAGAAGATCGACCCCCGGCTGCACGAGGCCGGGCACGACCTCTACTGCAACGCCTTCACCACCTGGCGCCGGATCACCCTGCCGCTGTCCATGCCCGGCGTGATCGGCGGCACCCTGCTGACCTTCATCCCGGCGGTCGGCGACTACATCAACGCCCAGCTGCTGGGCAACCCGAACACCAACGTGGTCGGCCAGAAGATCGAGGACCTGTTCCTGCGCAACACCCAGGGCTACCCGGTCGGCTCGGCGATCTCGGTCGTGATGATGGTCGCGACGCTCGCCCTGGTCATGACCTACATCCGCAAGGCCGGTACGGAGGACCTGATCTGATGGCCACGCTCACCTCTGCTCCCGCGACCCGCACCGCCGGCGGAGCCCCGCAGCCGATCCGCCGCCGGTCGCCGCTGAACTGGGCCCGCGAGCACATCCTGCTGGTGGCCACCGTCCTGATCTTCGTCTTCATGCTGGCCCCGAACGCGGTCATCCTGTGGATGTCGTTCAACAAGCCGGTCGGCAAGTTCGACTACACCTGGAACAAGTTCTCCCTGGACGCCTGGAAGAGCCCCTGCGCCAACAGCGAGATGTGCCACAGCCTCGGGCTCTCGCTGCAGATCGGCGTCGTCGCCACCATCGGCTCCACCATCCTCGGCACGATGATCGCCTTCGCGATGGTCCGCTACCGCTTCAAGGCCCGCTCCGGCATCAACGCCCTGCTGTTCCTGCCGATGGCGGCGCCCGAGGTGGTCATGGGCGCGACCCTGACCGCGCTGTTCTTCAACACCGTCGGCCCCGGCTCGCTGGGCTTCTGGACCATCACCACCGCCCATGTGATGTTCTGTCTCAGCTATGTCGTGGTCACCGTCAAATCCCGGCTGGCCGGCATGGACCCGACCCTGGAACGGGCGGCGCAGGACCTCTACGCCACGCCGTTCCAGACCTTCATGAAAGTCACCCTGCCGCTGGTCGCCCCCGGCATCGCCGCCGCCGCGCTGCTCGCCTTCGCGCTGTCGATCGACGACTACATCATCACCGTCTTCACGGCCGGCAACCTGGAGACCTTCCCGATGTACATCTACGGGTCGGTGCAGCGCTCCTACCCGGCGCAGATCGACGTCATCGGCTCGATGATGCTGCTCGGCACCATGGCGATCATCGCCATGTCGCAGCTGCTGGGCCGGGCCCGGAACGCCCGCAAGTAGTACCCGCAGCCACCCTCACCGCGCGCCCCGTCCGGACCCCCTACGGACGGGGCGCGCACCTCTGTCCCCCTAGGCTGGCGGGATGGACGAGAGCAGCAGCGGGATCAGGACCTGGCGGGCACACGCGGGGGACGGCGTGCTGCTGGACGGCTTCCACGCGTTGAAGCACGCGCTGCGTTTCGGCGCCGAGGTCCGGGTGGTGCTGACCAGCGACCGCGCCGGAGTCGCCGTGCTGGCCCGGGAACTGGCGCCGGACGTCGCCGAGCGGATCGCCGCGCTGGCGGTGGAGGTCCCGGCGGCGGCGCTGCGCGAGCTCGTCCCCCGGCTGCACCCGACCGGCATCGCCGCACTTGCCGCCCGACCCTCGCGGGAGCGCAACCTTGCGGTGCTGGGCGCGGAACCGCGCCGGACGCCGGTCGTGGTCCTGGACAACCCGCGCAACCTGGGCAACATCGGGGCGGTGGTCCGGCTGGCGGCCGGCTTCGGCGCGACCGGCGTGGTGACCACGGGTGATGTCGACCCCTGGCACCCGACCGTGGTCCGGGCCGGAGCGGGGCTGCACTTCGCCACGGCGGTGGAGCAGTTGACGCCGGGGCAGCTGCCCTCGGGGCCGCTGTACGCACTCGACCCGGAGGGTGACGACATCCGCGCCGTGGCCTTCCCCGACGACGCGCTGCTCGCCTTCGGCTCGGAACGCCACGGCCTCTCGCCGGAGCTGCGGACACGGGCCGACCGACTGGTGTCGATCCCGATGCAGCCCCAGGTCTCCAGCTTCAACCTGGCCACCAGCGTGGGGATGGGGCTGTTCCACTGGATGTCCGGGCGGGCCGACGGAGGCCATTCGTAGCCATTCCCACCTGCGGATTCCCGCTTACCCTCACTTGAAGTGAGGGTAAGCGAGTGAGGGTTCACAGTTCGGCTGTGGCTGGGACCGACGAGGTGGCTCGCCCTGGTTGGGATGTCGCGTCCGAGGATTCGGCAGACGGCGAGTGTCACGAACCAGGGCACGCCGTCAGGGCAGGGGGATGCCCATCGCCTTCAGTTCGTGTAGCAGCGTGGCGATCTCCCGAGCTGTTCCTTCCAGTCGCATCGTGCCCATGGTCACGGTCATCGTTCCGCCGGAGGGTGTCGGGCAGGCAGCGGGCGTCTCGGGCTCGCGTGGCGCGCCGAGTCGCCTGACGACGTCGACGAACCGGATGCTGCCGCAGAGGCGGATGCCCTTGCTGCCCCGGATGCCGACCCGGCGCAGCTCCGGGCAGCGGTAGAACGGGCCGAAGGGTGGGCCGCTGTCCTCACCTTTGTTCGGAAAGACCACATCTGTCGGACCGCATGATCAGCTTGTACAGGCCGGACTCGCTCACCAGGTTGAGCATGGGGTTGCCTCGGCCGTACCCATTCCCATCTGGGGTTTCGCGATTAACCTCCATCGGATGGAGGTTAATCTCCCGGATGTTCAACGTCTGCGTCTCGTGCGGATCAAGCAGCCGGCTTGCGCCAGTGGGATTGCGACGGTCCAGGATTCGGCAGACGTCGAGCGTGGCGAACCACGGCTCGCCGTCGATCATGACGACACGGATCGGCTGCCCGGTGACCGGGAAGGCCGAGCGGGTCAGGGTGGGTTGTTCGGTGTGCGACATGACGTCCCTCTCGGGTTGGTGGTTCTGACGTCATGCCAAACGCCGATTGTCTGACTGGGTCACCCATTCGGCGGAGCGAATGGTACGTGTACGGCGCTAAGTGCGGAGGTGCGCGCGGGGGTGGCTCGGCGCCACCCCCGCGCGCCCCGTGGTGGTTACTTCTTCGCGCCGCCGCCGGTGACCAGCGAGGCGGCCGCCGCGATCAGGCACGCGGCCAGGGCGAACCAGAAGGCCACTGCCAGGCCGTCCTTGAACGGGCCGGTGACCAGGTGCGGGAAGAAGCTGCGCCCGGTCAGGTAGGAGGCCTTGTCGGCCGGCAGGTTGTGCAGGATCTGGTTGCCGAGCAGCTGCTTCATCGGGTTGTAGCCGAGGAACGCGGCGAACAGCACGGCCAGCGGCGGCAGGTGGGAGATCTGCGTGGCCGCGGCCGAGGGCACGCCCTGGGAGGTCAGGCCGCTGTACATGTCGCTCGGCAGATGGGTGGCCAGACCGGCCACCATCAGGCTGAAGAAGACACCGATGGAGAGCACCATCGCGGTGTTCTGGAAGGTCGCGGTCATGCCGGCACCGACGCCGCGCTGGTTGGCCGGCAGCGAGTTCATGATCTGGACCCGGTTGGGCGAGGCGAAGAGGCCGGCGCCGATTCCGTTGAGGACCAGGATCAGCGCGAACGCCCAGTATGGGAAGTCCACCGGCAGCACCATCAGCAGGCCGAAGCTCAGCGCGTTGAGCAGCGCTCCGGCGACGGTGAACATCCGGGAGCCGTAGCGGTCCGAGAGCACGCCGGACAGCGGTGCGGCGACCAGCAGGCCGACGGTCAGCGGGATCATGTAGATGCCGGCCCAGAGCGGCGTCTGCTCGAAGCTGTAGCCGTGCAGCGGCAGCCAGATGCCCTGGAGCCAGATGATCAGGATGAACTGCAGTCCGCCGCGGCCGAGCGCGGCCAGCAGGCTGGCCAGGTTGCCGGCGGTGAAGGCCTTGATCTTGAACAGGTCGAGGTGGAACAGCGGGTCCGAGACCCGGGTCTCGATCCAGCAGAAGAGCAGCAGCACGACCAGGCCGCCGATCAGCGCGGTGAGCACCCAGGGGTTGCCCCAGCCGGTGTCACTGGTGCCGTAGGGCTGGATGCCGTAGGTGATGCCGACCAGGATGGAGATCAGGCCGACGGCGAAGGTGAGGTTGCCCCACCAGTCCATCTTGGCCTTGTGCCGGACGCTGGTGTCCTTGAGCTTGAGGTAGGCCCAGATGGTGCCGAAGATGCCGACCGGGACGGAGACCAGGAAGATCCAGCGCCAGCCCACCGGGCCGAGCACGCCGCCGAGCATCAGGCCGATGAAGCTGCCGGCGATGCCGGCGATGACGTTGATACCGAGCGCGGTGCCGCGCTGCTTGGCGGGGAAGGCGTCGGTGAGGATCGCGGTGGAGTTGGCGAAGATCAGCGCCCCGCCGATGCCCTGGACCACGCGCCAGCCGATCAGCCAGAGCGCGGCGGTGGCGCCGTGGCCGAAGGTGCAGGACAGGAAGATGGAGCAGATGGTGAACACGGCGAAGCCCATGTTGTACATCCGCACCCGGCCGAACATGTCGCCGAGCCGGCCGAAGGAGACCACCAGCACGGCGGTCACCACCATGAAGCCCATCATCATCCACAGCAGGTAGCTGGTGTTGTGGGGATCGAGGGGGTCCAGCTTGATGCCGTCGAAGATGTTGGGCAGCGCAATCAGCACGATCGACTGATTGATCATCACCATCAGCATGCCGAGGGTGGTGTTCGACAGAGCGAGCCACTTGTAGTGAGGTCCGTGCGGACTGACGTGCTCGGATGGATCGTGCGGGGCAGTTGCGGTGGGTATGGGTGGTTTTGCGGTGCCGCCGGCCATGTGGGAAGCCTCATTTCGGTGGTTGCTACCTGCAACTATCCCAGGACCACTTGAGGTTGTCACGCGACCACCGACCGGCGACCGGGTTGCGCACAGGCGACCGGAGTTACGCGCGGGCGTACTGGGGGGCGCGCGGGATCGGGGTGCCGAGGGCCTCCGCCGCGTGGCGGGCCCAGTACGGGTCGCGCAGCAGCTGCCGGCCGAGCAGGACGGCGTCGGCGCGGCCCTCGGCCAGCACCGCCTCGGCCTGGGCGGGCTCGGTGATCAGGCCGACGGCGGCGGTCGGCAGGCCGGTCCGGCTGCGGACCTCCTCGGCGAACGGGACCTGGTATCCGGGGCCGGCCGGGACCGCGGCGTCCGGGACGTTGCCGCCGGTGGACACGTCGAGCAGGTCGACGCCGTGTGCCTGCAGCTCCTTGGCCAGCAGCACGGTGTCCTCGGAGGTCCAGCCCGCGCGCTCGTCCTGCTCCAGCCAGTCGGTGGCGGAGGTGCGGAAGAAGACCGGCAGCTCCTCCGGCCAGACGGCGCGGACGGCGTCGACGACCTCCAGGGCGAACCGCATCCGGTTCTCCGGCGAACCGCCGTAGGCGTCGGTGCGGGTGTTGGAGTAGGGGGACAGGAACTCGTGCACCAGGTAGCCGTGGGCGCCGTGGATCTCGGCCACCTTGAAGCCGGCCGCCAGGGCGCGGCGGGCGGCGTCCGCGAACTGCTGGACGATCGCCCCGATCTCCGCCACCGACAGCTCGGCGGGCACCTGGTGGGCCTCGGAGAAGGCCAGTGCGCTCGGGCCGACGGGGGCCCAGCCGAGGGCGTCGCGGCCGAGCGGCGCACCGCCGGTCCAGGGGGAGTCGGTGGCGGCCTTGCGTCCGGCGTGGGCCAGCTGGATGCCCGGGACCGCACCCTGGGACTCCAGGAAGGCGGTGATCCGGCGGAAGGCCTCGACCTGCCGGTCGTTCCAGATGCCCAGGTCGTAGGGGCTGATCCGGCCCTCGGGGCTGACCGCGGTGGCCTCGGTGATGATCAGGCCGGTGCCGCCGACCGCGCGGGCGGCGAGGTGCTGGAAGTGCCAGTCGTTGGGGACTGCGGTGTCCGCCCCCTCGGCCGCGGCGGAGTACTGGCACATGGCGGCCATCCAGACGCGGTTGGGGATGGTCAGCCCGCGCAGGGTCAGCGGCTCGAACAGGATGCTCATGGGGTCCTCGTCTGGGAGCAGTGATGCGGCCGGAACCCAGATTAGGCAGCGTGCACAACTATTGCAAGCGCATGATTCTGTCGGCGGTGAGCACCGGAGTCCCTCGCTGCCGGCGCGAGGGAGACTGGGGAATCGGACTGGCTTTGACGTCGGCGTCAAGGTCTAGCGTCGTCAGCACGCACACGGCGGAGGGACAGCGGAATGCGGATCGGCGAACTCGCGGAGCGCGCGGGCACCACCACGCGCACGCTGCGCTACTACGAGTCCCGCGGCCTGCTGCCGGCCCGCCGGGCGGGCAACGGCTACCGCGCCTACGGCGAGGAGGACCTGCGCCTGCTGCGGCAGATCCGGCTGCTCCAGGACTTCGGCTTCGACCTGGAGGAGACCCGGCCCTTCGTGGACTGCCTGCGGGCCGGGCACCCCACGGGGGACTCCTGCCCGGCCTCGATCGAGGTCTACCGGCGCAAGCTCGACGAACTCGACGAGTGCATCGAGCGGTTGCAGGCGGTCCGGGCCGAGGTCGGTGCGCAGCTGCTGCGGGCCCGGCTGGAGGCCGAGGCGGCCGAGCCGGGGGAGCCGGTGTGCGAGCTCAGCCAGGGCGGCCTGCGGCTGCCCGGCAGCGACGACGGACCGAAGACGACCGAAGGGGCAGGACATGACGCAGAGTGAGACGGTGCTCGAAGTGACCGACGAGACGTTCGCGGCGGAGGTGCTGGGATCGGAACTGCCGGTGCTGGTCGACTTCACCGCCGACTGGTGCCCGCCGTGCCGGATGATCGCGCCGGTGCTGGACGAGGTCGCCCGCGAGCAGCAGGGACGGTTGAAGGTGGTGACCCTGGACGTGGACGCCAACCCGCAGACCCAGTCCGCGTACGGGGTGCTGTCGATGCCGACGCTGATGGTCTTCCGGGGCGGCGAGCCGGTCTCCTCGCTGGTGGGTGCGCGGCCCAAGCGGCGACTGCTGCAGGAGCTCGACGGGGTGATCTGACGGGGTGACCCGTGCGCACAGGGTGACGGGGCGTGTGCGGGGTGCGTACGGTAGCGCGTTCCGATCACGCACGCCCCACTCTTCCTCGTATTAGTCGGGCCGGTCTTTTTCCCGTGTCACGCTGCTGGGCGATAGCAGCCAGAGTGTGGTGATACGACGGGAGAAGACGCCGCAACGTGTCCATCGGAAGCGCTCTCAATCGACATGGCCGATCTCGCGGTCGGCAGGAACCGGCCGTGCCGCCGGTGCTGCCGTCCGAGGTCGCCCCCGCCACGGTCGTGCTGGAAGCAGACACGGCCCCGACCATCGCCCCGACGCCTGATGAGCCGACGCCGGACCCGGCACCCTCGGGCCCGGAGTCCACGGAAGCGGATCCGCCCGACGGGGCCCTCCCGGTGGTGATCCCGCCGCTGCCGACCGTGCCGCCGACCGTGCTGCCGACCCCGGTGGGGGAGCCCGCGCAGCTCCCGGTACCCGCGCGGCCGGCCTACACCCCGCTGATCACCGACGCGCCCGGCCTCAACTGGGTCGGTCCCGGTGACGCCTGGACCCGGGCCTGGGCGGCACAGCCGCCGGCCGTTCCGGCGCTGCCACCGGCACCGCCGACCCTGCCCGCGCCGCCCGGGTCCGCCTTCCCGCCGCCGCTGGACCCGGCGACGGCCGTCGCGGTCATACCCCTGGCGGCCAGGGCGCGGAGCAGTGAGTCCGACATCGTGCTGGTCCGCCGCTCCCTGGCCGCCGTCGAATCCGTGGCCGACCGTGCCGTCGCCCACTTCTACGCCCTGCTCTTCGTCGCCAATCCGGAGCTGCGGGCGCTCTTCCCGGCCGCCATGGACCTGCAGCGGGACCGGCTGTTCCGGGCGCTGCTCGCGGCGGCCAAGGTCGCGGACGACCCCGCCGCGCTCTCCGCGCTGCTGCTGCCGCTGGCGCGCGGGCACCGCAAGTACGGGGTGAAGGACGAGCACTACCCCCCGGTCGGGTCCGCCCTGGTGGCCACGCTCCAGCGCTACGCCGGCGGTGTCTGGGACCGGCACCACGAAGCCGCCTGGGGAAGGGTCTACGGGAGCATCTCCCGGATGATGATCGAGGCGGCGAAGGTGGACGCGGCGGCCGCGCCGCCGTGGTGGCAGGCCGAGGTGGTCGCGGTCACCCCGCTCACCGGGGAGATCTCCCAGGTGACCGTGCGCACCGACCAGCCCTACCCCTACCGGGCCGGCCAGTACGCCACCGTGGAGGTGCCGATGTGGCCGCGGGTCTGGCGGGCCTACTCGCCCGCCGGGGCGCCGCGCGCCGACGGGCTGCTGACCTTCCAGGTCAAGGCGGTTCCGGCGGGCTGGGTCAGCAACGCGCTGGTCCGCCGGACCGGCGTCGGCGACGTGCTGCGGCTGGGGCCGGCCGTCGGGACGATGGTGCTGCAGCCCGGAAGCCTGGCCCCGCTGCTGATGGTCGGCGGGGGCACCGGCATCGCGCCGATCCTGGCGCTGATCGAGGAGCTGGCGATCCGGCCGCGGCCGCAGCGGCGCTCGGTCGAGGTCTTCTACGGCGCCCGTCGGGAGACGGACCTCTATGCCCGGGAGTCGCTGGCGGAGCTGGCGAAACGTCACTCCTGGCTGTCCGTCCGGACCACGGTGATGGAGGGACCGAACGGGGGCGGCCTGTGCGGCTCGCTGTCGGACGTGGTCGCGGAGCAGGGGCCGTGGGAGGAGTACGAGGCCTATGTCTCCGGGCCGCCGGCCATGGTGCGGCGGACCGTTCGGGCGCTGCAGGCGGCCGGGGTGGACCGGGGCCGGATCCACCACGACCTGGGTGAGGAGACCCTGGACTGAGCGGGGCGGGTCGGGACCGAGCGGGGCGGGCGGGGGTGGCTCAGCCGTCCCCGAGGTCCTCCGCCAGCAGTGCCCGGACGCCCTCGATATTGGCCGCCAGATAGGCCCGGAGCGTGGGCGGCACCACATTGACCGAGGTCACGCCCTCGCGGGTGAAGGGCAGCCGGACGATGTCGTACTCGCCGTTGGGCTCCTCGACCTCGGGGCCGTGCCGCAACGAGGGGTCCATCGACTCCAGTCGGCAGACGAAGAAGTGCTGCACCTTGACGCCGTGCGGGTGGGCCGGGTCGCCGTTGTCGTGATGGGTGTACGGGACGGTGTCGACGAAGGCCGGGACGATGGCCGTGGCCTTGCCGCCGAGTTCCTCGTACAGCTCCCGGTGCAGGGCGTCGACGACGGTGGGGTCGGTTGGTTCGACCCCACCGCCGGGAGTGATCCAGTACGGGAGGTGCTTCGGCTTGGTCCGTCTGATCAGCACGATCTCGGTCCTGCCGTCCGGCCCGGCGTCGAGCAGGATGGCGCGGGCGGTGCGCTTGACCACAGGGCGGTCACCAGGACCCATGGCACTTCCTCCGTGCAGTGTTCTGCTTGCAAGGAGTGTGCCGCGTGGGGCCGACGGTGAAACTCGTACGCCCGTACGCCCGAGCCGGGCGACTGTGGGTCGGTCTAGTCCTTGTCCGGGAAGACCAGGTGCAGAGCCCAGGCGACGATGCTGATGATCAGCGAGCCGAGCAGGGCCGGCACGAAGCCGTTCACATGGAAGTCGAGGCTGAGCTTCCCGGACGCCCAGGAGGTCAGCCACAGCATCAGCGCGTTGATCACAAAAGTGATCAGTCCCAGCGTCAGCAGGAACAGCGGCAGCGAGAAGAGCTTGACGATGGGCTTGATGGCGAAGTTCACGACGCCGAAGATGAGAGCCACCAGCACCACGGTCAGTGCCTTGTGCTCCCAGTCACCTGCGGTGAGCGAGATGCCCTTGACGATCCAGGCGGCGACCCAGATGGCCACGGCGTTGATCAGAGTCTTGCCGACGAAACGAAGCATGCTGTGATCGTCGCAGGCGCCCGGGGTCCGGCGGAAGTGTCAGCCGGGCGGAGTCCGGCTCCTGTGGCAGGTTCGGTACAGACCGTTCGCGGCTGCTGGTTGAATGAGGCGACAGCGACCACAGGGAGTGGAACCCGATGCAGGTATTCCGGCTGGACGATCTGGATGCGGAGCGCGCCGCGAACGAGGGGGCCTATCTGCGCTTCCTCAATGAGCGCAGCATGTCCGTCGGCCTCTACGCACTGAACCAGGGCGACCAGGACCCGCAGAGCCCGCACCGGCAGGACGAGGTGTACGTGGTCGTCAGCGGCCGGGCCTCGATCACCGTCGGGCAGGACACCACCACCGTCGGCCGGGGCAGCGTCGTCTTCGTGCCGGCCAACACCCCGCACCGGTTCCACCACATCTCGGAGGACCTGCGGGTGCTCGTGGTCTTCTCGCCGCCGGAGGTCTGAGCCGCGATGGCCGCCGACCTTTCCCAGGAGTCCCGCTTCTCCGAACAACTCTGGGCCGCGGGCGAGAGCGTCTACCAGGAGATCCTGGCCCACCCCTTCCTCCAGGGGCTGACCGACGGAACCCTGCCGCACACCGCCTTCCGCCACTTCGTCGTCCAGGACTCGCACTACCTGCGGGACTACGCCCGCGCGCTGGCCGTCTGCGGGGCCAAGGCCCCGACCGAGGAGGACGTCCGCGCCTTCGTCGAGGACGCCGCCGGCGCGCTCGCTGCCGAACAGGGCATGCACGCCGACTTCTTGGAGGTGCTCGGCCAGGACGCGTCGGCGGAGGTGCTACCGACCACTCGGGCCTACACCAGCTACCTCCTCGCCACGGTCTACGGGGGATCCTTCGCGGAGGGGCTGGCCGCAGTCCTCCCCTGCTACTGGATCTACGCCCGGGTCGGCGAGGAACTGTTGGCCAAGTCCTCTCCCGACCCGCTGTACGCGCGCTGGATCGCCGCCTACGGCGACGAGGCGTTCCAGGGGGTGGTCCGCCGGGTGCTGGAGTTGACGGACCGGATCGGCGCCGAACTGTCCGCCGCCGAGCGCCGGCGGGCGGTCGAGCACTTCGCGCTGACCAGCCGCTACGAGTGGATGTTCTGGGACGCGGCCTGGCGCGGGGAGCGCTGGCCGGTCTGACCCGGGCGGATCCCGGGGCAGCCCGGGGGTTTGCGATCAGGGTCGTATCCGGGACTTATCAGGGGTACAGGCCCCCCGCGGACGCGGCCGACGGCCGTACGATCGACTCATCAGGAACGAACGGGCCCGGTGGCCCCGAGGCCCCGGGAAACCCCGTGGGGGAGGACGGACATCATGAGTGAGATCTGGAAGGCACTGCCCGGTTGGGTTCGCCACATCGTGGTCCCCATCATTGTGGCGATCGTGGCGCTGTGGATCGTCACGGGCATCGTCAGCGCGATCTTCGGGGTGATCGGCTTCCTGTTCGGCCTGATCTTCAAGGTGTTGGTGATCGTCGCGCTCGGGGCCGTGGTCGTGGTCCTGGTGAAGAAGGCGTCGCGCTAGGGCCGGACCGGACCCGGCCGCAGCGAGCCGCAGAGCCGCAGAGAGACGCAGGGCGCTCGCACCCGAGAGGGGTGCGAGCGCCCTTTGCTCTTTGAGTCACTTGCTCTGCATGTCACTTGCTCCGTGCGTCGTCACTCGACAAGAGCGTCAGTGCCGGACGGCCTCGGGCTCCTCGGCCTGCACGGTGATCTGCTCGACCCGGGGTGCGCCGACGGCAGGCTCCTCCTTCATCTGGCTGAGCAGCTGCCTGGCCAGGCCCAGCCCGGTCCCGCCCATGGTGAGCGCCTTGGCGAACATCTCGCCCATGCCGTCCGCGCCGTTCAGCAGCACCATGTGCTCGACATTGCCGAAGGCCGAGGCGCCGGCCCGGACGATCTCCGGCCAGTTCTCCGCCAACTGCTGGGCCACGACGGCTTCCTGATTCTCCGCCAGGGCCGCTGCGCGGGCCTTGATCGCCTCGGCCTCGGCCAGGCCGAGGGCCTTCGCCGAAGCCGCCTGCGCCAGGCCCTGGGCCTGGACCGCCTCGGCGGTGGCCAGACCGCGTGCCCGGGCGGCGGCGGCCTCGGCCTCACCGGTGGCACGGGTCTCCTCGGCCGCGGCGTGGGCGTGGGCCTTGGTGGCCTCGGCGGAGGCGAGCGCCGCCGTCTTCACCCGGGTCGCCTCGGCCGCGGCCCGCAGCTCCGTCTCCTGGGCCTGGGCCTGGGCGGCGGAGATCCGGGCGTCGCGCTCGGCCTCGGCGATGGTGCGGGTCTGGTAGGCGGCGGCGTCGGCCGGCTTGCGGACGTCGATCTGCAGCTGCTGCTCGCGGCGCTGGGCCTCCAGCTCGGCGACGCGGGTCTCCTGGACCACGACCTCCTGCCGGGCGGCGGCCTCGGCGAGCGGACCGGCCTGCCGCGACTCGGCGGTGGCCTTCTCCATCTCGGCTCGGTAACCCGCCTGCAGGATCTCGCTGTTGCGGGTGGACTCGGCCTTGCGGGCGTTGGCCTCCTGCTCGGCCTGGGTGGCGGCGCGGTCCGCCTCGGCCTGGGCGATGCGGGCGTCCCGGTGGACGGCGGCGGCGTGCGGCGCGGCCAGGTTCTTGATGTAGCCGGTCGGGTCGAGGATCTCCTGGATCTGCAGCGAGTCGATGATCAGACCCAGCTTCTCCATCTCCGAGCCGGAGGCCGCCCGGGTTGCCCCGGTCAGCCGCTCGCGGTCGCGGATCATCTCCTCGACGGTCAGGCTGCCGACGATGGAGCGGAGGTGCCCGGCGAACACGTTGTGGACCCGGCTGCCCATCATCTTCTGCTGGTCCAGGAACCGGCGGGCGGCGTTGGCGATCGACACGTGGTCGTCGCCGACCTTGAAGATCACCACGCCCTTGACCCGGACCGGGATGCCCTGGCCGGTGACGCACTCGACGTCCAGGTCGGCCTCGTTGAGGTCGAGCGAGAGCTTGCGGACCACCTGGAGACCGGGGGTCACCAGGGTCCCCCGGCCGGTGACGATACGGAACCCCATGCCGTCGTCGACGCCGGCGGTCTTGTGCTTGGAGCCGGAGATCACGAGCGCCTCATTGGGCTCGGCCACCCGCCACATCAGCTTGAACAGGACGACTACGACGAGCAGGACGCCGACCACGGCGCCTGCTACTAGGCCGATGAACATCGGCACATTCCCCCTTCTGCGCCGCCCGGCCCGTGGCTGCGCGATTGTGCAGAAGTGCGCGGGCTACGAGGCGGCCGAACGGAAGTGTGCACCCAGCGGAGGGGGCAGCGGAAGGCGGGGTCCGAGATTCCTCGAACGGGGGCCGCTCAGCTGATCAGTTGTGCGACGTAGACGGTTCGCGGCGGCAGGTGCTCCTGGACGACGACGAGTGCGCCGACCGGGATCTCCTCGGTCGGCACGGCGGGAAAGGCGAGGAACGCCTCGGTGCCGCCACGGACGGCGATCAGTACCTCGCCCACCAGTCCCGGGCCGATCCTCCCGGTCACCCGCCCTGTGCTGCCGACCATTCCCGGACCCCCTCGACGAGCGCGCGATCCCCATGGTCCGCGCGTTGGCTCCGGACCCTACTCCGCTCCGGCGCACGGTGTGGAGGGGGCTGTGGACGACGCCTGTGGACAGTGGTTTCCATGCAGGTGGGAGCGGTATCCACAGGCTTGTCCACAGAGTTGTCCACAGGGCAAAGTTACAAGTTGCAGCTTTGCCCTGTGGACGGTCGGATCAGTGCCGCGGACGGCGGCGCTGGGCCGTGGTGTCGGCGAGACCGAAGCCGGGGAGCAGCTGGGCCATCCCCTGGCGCAGTTCGGACATGTCCGCGCGCATCGCGGCCAGCTCGCCGCGCAGCTCGTGGACGTCCTCGCCGACCCGGCAGAGCACCACGCTCGTGGCGCTGACGACTCCGGCGTGGGCGTCCAGCCGGCGGTCCACGGACTTGGCCCACTGCGACCATCGTCCCTGGTCAGGGCCGTCGGACGGCCTCTGGTACGGAGCCGGGACGCGGGCCTCCGGGTGGGCCTGGAGGTACTCGTACTCGTCCCAGTGCGGGCCGGGGCCGAGTCGTCGCCCGGGCGGCATGCCGTAGGGCGGCGGGGTGGGCTCCCGGTGCGCGGCCTCCACGTCGAGCAGGTGGCTGCGCACCCGCCGGGCGACGTCGCTGTCGCGCAGCAGCATCGCCACGTTGAGCACGGCCCGGCGGTCGTAGATTGCCAGGTTCCGTGGCCTGAGCTGCGAGGACTTCAAGTTGAAGTCAATGAAGGCGAGCATCTCGCGGTCGGTGACAATGCGGAACCCGTTGCTCTCCAACTCCTCGCGGTGGCGCTGGATGATCGAGTTGACGGCCTTCGGTCCGACCTCGAAGTAGGCGGCGACCATTCGCGTGGTGACGTGGACCCGGTCCGGGAGCAGGGTGAGCGCCTTGACCCGGTCGAGGGCCTCGGTGCGGTTCATGACGCTGGCGCGCAGGGCGCGGGACTCCAGCAGGGCGACTTCGGGTGGCATGGGTGTGCCGACCTTTCGCATGGGATGACGGCATGACTGGGATGCCCCCAGGCCGGGGCGGAGCGCCGTCCCACCCGGACCGTCAAGGGCACGAGTCGCCTCTGTCCACTCATCCCATGGGCCGGACCGAACCGGCCAACTCGCAAGGTCACTACTCGCCGCGTCATCCTGCGTCAATTGCTCGTGCGCACACGGTCCAACGATCTGATGGTCGTACGGTTACGTCGTCCGGGGATCCTTTGGAACGGATGGGACGGTGACCGACTCCTCTCTGACGGAACGAAAGAAAACCAGGCGACGGACCCGGCAGCGGCTGGGCATCATCGACTGGTTCGCAATTACCGGGGAGGAACCCATGTCCACGCTGCGCGTCACCGCAGAGCCGCTGACCGTCCACGAGCACCCGAACGCAGACTCGCTGGAGCTGGCACAGGTCGGGCTCTACCGCGCGGTCGTCGGCAAGGGCGTGTACCGCTCCGGGGACTACGCCGTGTACATCCCTGAGCAGGCGGTGCTGCCCGAAGGGCTGATCGCCGAGCTGGGACTGACCGGGCGTCTGGCCGGAAGGGCCGCCGACCGGGTGCGGGCGGTGCGGCTGCGCGGCGAGCTGTCGCAGGGCATCGTCTGCCGACCGGTGGCCCTCGCCGACGTCGACCTGGTGGCCGCCCACGCGGAGGGCACCGACTTCGCCGAACGGCTGGGCATCACCAAATGGGTGCCGCAGGTGCCGACGACCATGTCCGGCGAGGTGGAGTCGGCCCCGGACCTGATGCCGTGGATCGACGTCGAGAACCTCAAGCGCTTCCCGGACGTCTTCGCCGCGGGCGAGGAGGTCGTGGTGACCGAGAAGATCCACGGCACCGCCGGGCTCTTCACCTACTTCGCCGACAGCGGTCGGGTCCAGGTCTCGTCCAAGGGGATCGGCGCGCAGAAGCTCGCGCTGCAGGAGGACGACCGCAACCTGTACTGGCGGGCCGTACGGGCCTACGACCTGCCGGCCGTGGCCGCGAAGATCGCGGAGCGGCTCGGGGCGGACCGGGTCGGGATCTTCGGCGAGGTCTACGGCGCCGGGGTGCAGGACCTCCGCTACGGTGCGGACGCCGGGCGGGGCGCACCGGGCTATGCCGTCTTCGACGTCTCCGCGGAGATCGACGGACAGCTGCACTGGCTCGACGCAGCCGCCGTGATGGAGGGCGCGCTGCCGTTGGTGCCCGAGCTGTTCCGGGGGCCGTTCGAGCTGGCGAGGGTGCTGGAGCTGGCGGAGGGGACCGAGACGGTGTCCGGGCAGGGGCTGCACCTGCGCGAGGGCGTCGTGATCCGACCGGTCGTCGAGCGCCACAGCCCGCAGTTGGGCGGGCGGGCGATAGCCAAGGTCGTCAGCGGCGCGTACCTGACGAGGAAGAACGGAACCGAGTACGAGTAGGACCTGCGCCGAGGATTTCTGGATTCGATTTCGCTGAACGATCCGGCGGTCCGGCACCGTCCGTTCCCGGAGGATTTCCCGACGGCCTTCGCAGCCGGCGGAGGTCTTTCGGGGACGCCCTGCTCTCTGCCGTCCGACCAGCGGATATTCGGGTCGTCCCAGGCGCGGGTACGCCTACTCTGGGGGCATGAAGATTGGAATTGTGGGTGCCACGGGCCAGGTCGGTGGCGTTGTGCGTCGGATCCTCGCCGAGCGGGACTTCCCGGTGACGGAGCTGCGGCTGTTCGCCTCGGCCCGCTCCGCCGGCAAGGAACTGCCGTGGCAGGACGGGACTGTCACGGTCGAGGACGCGGACACTGCGGACTACACCGGCCTCGACATCGTCATCTTCTCGGCCGGCAAGACGGCGTCGCTCGCGCTCGCGCCCAAGGTCGCCGCGGCCGGTGCCGTGGTGATCGACAACTCCTCCGGCTGGCGCTCGAACCCCCAGGTGCCGCTGGTGGTCGCCGAGGTCAACCCGCAGGCCGTCGCCGACCGTCCACTGGGGATCATCGCCAACCCGAACTGCACCACCATGGCGGCCATGCCGGTGCTGCGCCCGCTGCACGACGAGGCCGGGCTGGTCGGGCTGGTCGTCGCCACCTACCAGGCGGTGTCGGGCAGCGGCCTGAACGGCGTCAGCGAGCTGCAGGGCCAGGTCGACGCGGTCGGCGCCGGTGCCAGCGCGCTGACCCACGACGGTGCGGCCGTGGAGTTCCCCGAGCCCAAGCAGTACGTCCGCCCGATCGCCTTCAACGTGCTGCCGCTGGCGGGCTCGATCGTCGAGGACGGGCTCAACGAGACGGACGAGGAGCAGAAGCTGCGCAACGAGAGCCGGAAGATCCTGGGGATCCCCGAGCTCAAGGTCTCCGGCACCTGCGTCCGAGTGCCGGTGTTCACCGGTCACTCGCTGCAGGTCAATGCCCGCTTCGCGCGCCCGATCAGCCCGGAGCGGGCCCGGGAGCTGCTCGCGGACGCCCCGGGGGTGGAGCTGTCCGAGGTGCCGACCCCGCTCCAGGCAGCCGGCCAGGACCCGTCCTACGTCGGCCGGATCCGGGCGGACGAGACCGCCGACAACGGTCTGTCGCTGTTCGTCTCCAACGACAACCTGCGCAAGGGCGCGGCCCTGAACGCGGTGCAGATCGCGGAACTGGTCGCGGCGGAGCTGTCGGTCGCCCGCTAGTCCCGCTCCGCTTCCTCCCTGAGGTCGGCGGCCTCGGCATCGATGTCGTCCTCATTGGGGAGGAAGCGCGACCGGGGAGGACGGCCGGCCGGGCGCGGGGCCGGTACGGCGGGCCGGCTGCTGCCGAAGGCGGCAGGGCTGGTGAAGTCCGGTGCGGTGAAGTTCGGTTTGGTGAAGCCGGGGCTGGAGTAGTGGGGCCCTGCGTCGGGGTCGGCTTCGAGTTCGTGGCCTTCGCCGTCGGTGATCCGTTCGGGTCCCGGGCTGGTGAAGCCGGGGCTGGAGTAGTGCGGTTCCGCGTCGGGGTCGGCTTCGAGTTCGTGGCCTTCGCCGTCGGTGATCCGTTCGGGTCCCGGGCTGGTGAAGCCGGGGCTGGAGTAGTGCGGTTCCGCGTCGGGGTCGGCCTCGAGTTCGCGGCCTTCGCCGTCGGTGATCCGTTCGGGTCCCGGGCTGGTGAAGCCCGGGCTGGAGAAGCCGAGCCTGGGCCGGGAGCGGACCAGGCTGACGCCGACGGCTTGTGCGGCTGCGCCGTAAGCCACACCGGCCTGCTGCTTCGACGTACCCAACTGTGCCAGCAGGTACGGGAGCAGCGCGTGGTCGCGGAGCGCCACCCGCCAGGAGTCCCTGGCCTTGGCGAGCTCCGCGTAGAGCTCGGGGTTGCGGCCGTTGGGCGGGGTCGCCGCGTCCCGGGCCGCCGTGAGCAGCAGTCCGATGATGTCGACGGCGATCGCCGCCGCGCAGAACACCGCCGAGACGAAGCCCGCGGTGACCAACGGCTGTCCCAGCGAGACGTGTTCGGCCCGGAGCAGGTAGCCGAGCAGCAGCATCACGATGGCGCCGAGCCCCGAGAGGATCGGCAGCAGTACGGCCAGCAGCGGGACCCAGCCGGCGCGTTCGGCCGCGTCCAGGGTGCCCTCCGGCGCCTGCCACTGGGTCGGGTCGCTCCCGCCGAGGCGTTCCGGGCTGCTGCTGCGCACGGTTCCGCGCACCTGCTTGCGGATCTCGCAGTAGTAGGCGTACTCGGCCGAGACGTCGGCCGAGATGGTCAGGCTGTCGCGCAGGGCGCGGCTGCGGAGTTGCTCGCCGGTGGGGCCGCCGGGGGCCTGACGCAGGGCGAGCCGAATCTCCTCGTGGTTCAGAAGCTCCCCGAGGATGTGCTCGAACTCGGGTCTGTCCTCGTCCTGCAGGTATGGAGCGCTGTCCATGTGTCTTCTACCCACTCCCCCGAAGGCTCGGTCAGGGGCTTCTGCCTAGATGGTAGGGGCGACTGCTGACACGTTGACAGACTGTTTCCGGAATTTCAGCGGCTGGTGGGGCAGTTGATGACCCCGGTATATGCCCGGGAGTGGCCGCGGGGGCGCACGAACGCACAGGTGACGCAGGGTCGACTCCAGGTGTACGCCCGGCGTGCGCCGGGCGTACGTGGCGCCGTGCGGTTTCAGCCGATCGGGAGCCGGGCGACCAGCAGACGCCCCTGACCCTCCATGGTCACGCCCCCGTCCATGGCCACGGCCAACCCGTCCGCGTACACATGGGGACCGGTCACCGGTCGGCCGCCGGCGCTGGTGGGGGCGTCGTCGGTGCTGCCGTCGGCCAGGAGGTAGGGGATCGGGCTGTGGCCGTGGACCACCACCCGGCCGCCGAAGGTGTCCAGCAGTTCGTGGCAGGCCTGCGGCCCGGTGTCGCCGCGGAAGGCGAAGCGACGGGTGAGCCGACGGAAGCAGTCCCACCAGTCGTCGGCCTCGTCGCCCTGCAGCACGTCGTGGATGGCGTCGTTGACGGCGTCCACCGAGTCCCCGTACTCCAGGTAGGCGGTGGTGTCGGAGTGGACCAGCAGGTGGTCGTCCTCGATGGCCATGGCCGGCAGCCGGGAGAGCCAGGTGACGTGATGGTCCTGCAGCCGGTCCATGTCGGAGGGCTGCCCGCCGTTGAGGCGCCAGGCGGCGAGGAAGGAGGCGGTGCCGGCGGTGGACTGCACGGCTTGGTCGCCGTAGCGGTCGGCGCCCAGCAGCAGCAGTTCGTGGTTGCCCATCAGGGCGCGGCAGTAGCCGCCGGCAGCGGCGGCCTGCGGGGCGAGGTCCATCACCAGGTCGATCACGCCGATGCCGTCGGGGCCGCGGTCGGTGAAGTCCCCGAGGAACCACATCCGGGCCGGTCCGGCGGACCAGTGGCCCTCGGCGTCGATGATGCCGGCCTCGTGCAGGGCGTCTAGCAGCGCCTGCAGATAGCCGTGGACGTCGCCGACCACAAAGAGCGGGCCGGGGCCGTCGCCCTCGGGGGCCGGCGGAACGGCGAACTCGACCAGAGTGGGGGTGGGCGTGAACCGGTGCACCGGCGCGCCCGGCGCGCCCAGCTCCATGGTCGGCGGGTCCTGGGGACCAGGCACCGGGACGGTGTAGGCCAGCGGGGTGAAGACGGGGGGAGGCATGAACGCCGGCTCGGCTGTGAACGCCGGCTCGGCTGTGAACGCCGGCTCGGCGGCATAGGGCGGGATTCCGTCGTACGGCTGCCCACCGACGTGCGTGACCGGCTCCGACACGTAGGACTCCCCCGGGTAGGACTCCGGCGCATACGACTCCGGCCGGTACGGCTCCGCCGCGAACGGTTCGGGGGCGTACGGCTCGGGCTCGGCCCCGGGCCGCGGCGGCGGGGCGAAAAAGTCGTACGACCCTGAACCGTCGCCCTGGGCCGTCGGCCCGGCGGAGCTTTCAGGCGTACGGGCGCCCGGGTCCGGCTGCTCAGGCCGGGCGAAGGGGTCCACCGGTGTCATTCGCCCATCATAGGAAGCCGCAGTTCGCGCTGTACGCACCTGGGCGGGATCAATCCCCCCGGGGCGGCCGAAAAAGAGTGTCGATGGCACCCCTTTGCGGGTCTTTATCCGGTTAACGTCATGGGCCCACGTCTCCATCCACGGCCCCTGGTCTCATGTTTCGCCGGGCGGTCGGGGGGCGCTGATGGTGATCCGGTTCGGTCGGCGCTGGGAGGACTGTCGGACGATCAGCTCGGTCGGCATCATCTGTCCCGAGGGGAACTCGCGCGGCAGGGTGGCGCCCTCGATGGCATCGATGAGCAGGTTCACCACCGTGGTTCCGATCCGTTGGGGCTTGAGCGAGAGGGTGGTGACCGGCGGTTCGGTGGTCGCGTAGACGTCGCTCTCGCTGCAGCAGACGAGCAGCAGGTCCTCCGGCACACGCAGCCCGTAGCGGCGGGCCGCCGCGAGCAGGTCGGTGCCGTTGGGGTCGAAGAGGCCGTAGACGGCGTCCGGACGGTCCGGGCGGGCGAGCAGCCGGTCGGCGGCCACCGCGCCGGCGGAGGGGTCGTGCGCCGGGTAGGCCTCGTACAGCGGTTGCTGGTGGACCCGGCGGCACCAGCCGAGGTAGGCCTCGGTGCTGAGCCGGGTGTAGGTGTCGGTGCTGGTGCCGGTGAGCAGGCCGATGCGGCGGGCCCCGGCCTCGGCGAGGTGCTCCAGGATGTCCAGCACGGCGCTGCCGTGGTCGTTGTCGACCCAGGCGGTGACCGGGCAGTTGCCCGGTCGGCCGTCGCTGACCACGGGCAGTCCCTGCCGGTAGAGCTCGGCGACCATCGGATCGTGGTCGGACGGGTCGATCACGACAGTGCCGTCGAGCGCGACGTTGCTCCAGACGTCGTGTCGGGAGGCGGCCGGCAGCACCACCAGGGCGTAGCCGCGGTTGAGCGCCGCCGAGGTGGCGGCCCGGGCCATCTCGGCGAAGTAGGCGAATTCGGTGAAGGTGAAGGGCTCCTGGCCGTAGGTGGTCACGGTCAGGCCGATCAGGCCGGAGCGTCCGGTGCGGAGGGTGCGGGCGGCGGCGGAGGGGCGGTACCCGAGCCTTTCCGCGACCTCGCGGACCTTGCTGCGGGTCTCGTCCGGGAGGCGGCCCTTGC
Organism: uncultured Actinomycetota bacterium; assembly: GCA_963743515.1. Lineage (GTDB taxonomy): Bacteria > Actinomycetota > Actinomycetes > Streptomycetales > Streptomycetaceae > Streptacidiphilus. The sequence continues at coordinate 1,401,992 of CAVUQN010000004.1, read as the reverse complement.
CGTTGAGAGCGTCGGAGACGGTGGTGATGGACACCCCCGCCGCGGCGGCGACGTCCCTGATCCCGGCGCGTTCCAGCCGCCGGGCGCCGGTCGGGCGTCGGCCGCTCTGGTTGGCTGCTGCTGCTGTCATGTCGCACCGATGGTAGGGCGCGCCGCCGACGCTTGGGGATGGTCTGGGTGGGTTGGCGGAAGATACGTTTCTCCATGAGCATTTGTGCTCTTTGTGCCTACTAGCGTGACCATTTGGGCTCGCCGGCCTGCGTTTCGTCCATGGGCCGACGAAGGGGCCGAGGAAGCATCTGCGAGGTGTCACCGGCACATGTCACTCTCACGGGTGAGATATCGCCGATCGGCTCGTATGGTGATCTCGACTGGACGCTGTGCAGGCACGACGTGGAGGACGACCGCGGTGAGTGACAAGGACCAGCAGTACGGACAGCAGGAGCCGAAGCTGCGCGACACCCTGAGCGGGGTGCCCGCCTATGTGCCGGGCAAGCCGGCCCGGGGGACCGCCGACGGGCGTGCCGCTTTCAAGCTGTCCTCCAACGAGAACCCCTACCCGCCGCTGCCGGGCGTGTTGGAGGCGGCGGTGGCCGCGGCCGGCTCCCTCAACCGCTACCCCGACCTGGGCAGCAGTGGCCTGATCGCGGAGCTCGCGCAGCGCTTCGGCGTCCCCGAGACCCACATCGCCACCGGCACCGGGTCGGTCGGCGTCGCGCAGTCGCTGATCCAGATCACGGCGGGCCCGGGCGACGAGGTCGTCTACGCCTGGCGCTCCTTCGAGGCGTACCCGATCATCACCCAGATCAACGGGGCGACCTCGGTCCAGGTCCCGCTCCGCGCCGACGAGACCCACGACCTGGACGCCATGCTGGCCGCCGTCACCGAGCGGACCAGGCTGATCATCGTCTGCAACCCCAACAACCCCACCGGGGCGGTGGTCCGCCGGGGCGAGCTGGAGCACTTCCTGGACGCGGTTCCGGCGGATGTCCTGGTGGTGCTGGACGAGGCGTACTGCGAGTTCGTCCGCAACGCCGTAGGGGAGGCCGCGGACGAGGTGCCGGACGGCATCGAGCTCTACCGGGACCGTCCCAACGTCTGTGTGCTGCGCACCTTCTCCAAGGCCTACGGCCTGGCCGGGCTGCGGGTCGGCTTCGCCATCGCGCACGAGCCGGTCGCCCAGGCCCTGCGGCAGACCGCGGTGCCCTTCGGTGTCAGCCAGCTCGCCCAGGACGCGGCGGTCGCCTCGCTGCGGGCCGAACCGGAGCTGCTGGCACGGGTCGAGGCGCTGGTCGAGGAGCGCACCCGGGTCGTCACCGCCCTCACCGAGCAGGGCTGGACGCTGCCCGAGGCGCAGGCGAACTTCGTCTGGCTCCGGCTGGGCGAGCGGACCATGGACTTCGCGGCGGCCTGCGCCGAGGCGGGGGTCGTGGTGCGGCCGTTCGCCGGTGAGGGCGTCCGGGTCACCATCGGCGAGTCGGAGGGCAACGACCTCTTCCTGCAGACGGCGGAACGGTTCCGCAAGGAGCTGTGACCTGAAGGAGTTCTGACTTAGCAGGAGGCTGTCGGGACGATAAGGGGTTCCTGGCAGCGATCGGGCCCCGGGGGGCGGAACACGCATCGACTGATGGGTGTTCCGCCCCTTCTGTCCCCTTGGTGCGCGTGCGGAGTGCCAGCTGATCCACAGGTTCGCCTCAGCCCTTCGACGGGCGGTGCGACCAGGATCCGGGCATGAAGGCGCTTCCACGACGGCGCAGGGCCGTCCTGCTGAACTCCCTGCTCGCCCTGGGAATGCTGGCGGGTGCGGGCGCCGCCTACGCGGCCGTCGGCCCCAGCGGTTCCAGCACCAAGTCCACCGCGAGCACCACGACCGCGACCGTGCAGCGGGGGACGGTGCTCGCCACCGTCTCCGGCTCCGGCTCCCTCGTCTCCCCCTCGGACGCGGGCGACAGCTTCGTCACCGGGGGCACGGTCACCGCGGTCTATGTCCAGGCGGGGGACAAGGTCACCAAGGGGGAGGTGCTGGCCAAGGTCGATCCGACGACCGCGGACGCGACCCTTGCCCAGGCCCGGGCGGCGCTGGTCGCCGCGCAGGCCACGCTGGCCTCGGCCGAGGCCGGCACCACCACGACCACCGTCAGCGCCAGTGCCGTTGCCGCCGCCGAGGCGCAGGTCACCCAGGACCAGGCGGCCGCCACCGCCGCGCAGACGGCGGTGGCCGGCACCGTCCTCTACGCCAGCACCGCCGGCACGGTCGCCTCCGTCTCCAACAAGGTCGGTGACACCGTCTCCGGCGACAGTTCCAGCGACAGCAGTTCGAGCGGCGGCAGCAGCAGCTCGGGCAGCGGCAGCTCCGACTCCTCCTCCGACTCCAGCACGCCCACCGGCTTCGTGGTGATCACCAACCCCACCGGGATGGAGGTCCAGGCGGACTTCTCCGAGACCGACGCGCTCAAGCTGGCGCAGGGCCAGGGCGCCTCGGTCACCCTGAACGCGAACAACGCCTCCCTCAACGCCAAGGTGGTCTCCGTCAGTTCGCTCCCGGTGAGCAGCAGTTCCAGCGGCAGCGCCACCGGCAGCTCCAGCAGTGCGGTCGAGTACGAGGCGACGCTGGCGATCACCAGTGACACCAGCGCGCTGCGCACCGGGCTGAGCGCCACCGTCTCGGTCGACACCGGGGTCGCCGCGAACGCCCTCTACCTGCCGACGGCGGCCGTCAACGGCACCGGCACGACCAGGACGGTCACCGTCATCGAGTCGAACGGCAGCACCCAGACCCAGAGCGTGACGGTCGGGATCGAGGGCACCAGCGGAATCCAGATCGTCAGCGGCCTGACGCTGGGCCAGAAGGTCCAGGAGACCACCGTCTCCACCTCCGCCTCCTCCGGTAGCGGCGGCTTCGGCGGGAGCGGCTCGGCGGGCGGTGCGGCCGGCAGCGGCAGCCGTGGCGGCGGGGGCGGCTTCGGCGGCGCGGGCGGTGGGAACTGATGCCGACGCTGCCGCAGGCCCCGGTCGTCGCGGGGCCGGATCCACCAGGACGTGCGCCGGGACCGCCGGTGGGCCCGCCGCCGGCGCCGCCGGACCCGGTGGGCTTCGCGGCGGCGTCGTTGCACGTCCAGAACCGGGTTCCGGTGCGCCCGATCGAGGCGCTGCGCCATGAGTGACGACCACGACGAGAGCAAGGACAGGAAGAAGCAGACGATGGCCGATCACCAGCAGAGCGACGTCGGGGCGACGACGCGGCTGCCCGTGCTCCGCGGGAGCGGCTTCGATCCCGAGGCGATCCTGGCCGAGCCGCCGGACGCGCTGGACATCGCGGCCGAACTGGCCGCGCCGCCGCGCCGCAAGCTGCCGCTGCTGAGCCTGCTGCTGTTCGCCGAGATGGTGGCCGGCCTGGCCTTCGGCGGCGGGGCCTACTACCAGAAGCACTACGGCACGGCCGCCTCCGGCACCGCCGGGGCCTTGTCGGCGCGGACCGGCGGCGGCTTCGGCGGTGGGACGGCACGCTCCGGCGAGAGCGGGGCGCCCGCCGGCGCCGAGGGCGGCGGCTTCGGCGGCGCGGCAGCGGGGGCGGGAACGGGGGCGGCAGCGGGGGCCGGCGGCGCGGGCGCGGGCAGTGCCACCACCACCGGTACGGTGAAGCTGGTCGACGGCACGACCGTCTACCTGACCACCTCCTCCGGCAGCGTGGTCGAGGTCACCACCGGCAGCTCCACCAAGATCACCAAGTCGACCGCCGTCGCCACCAGCGCGCTGCTGCCCGGGCAGACCGTCACCGTCGAGGGCACGACCGACAGTTCCGGCGACCTCGCCGCCACCAGCGTCGCCGAGGGCTGACCGGCCGGTCCACCCGTGAGCAGTGGTCCGGGAGCATCCGCGCAGATGGCGGCGGACTCGCAAATCCCTGGGAGTTCGCTGGGATTCCGGAGGCCCCCGGACCCGTCCGCCACCGGCTGCGGCCTGCACGGACGGCCCGGGCCTCGGTCGATGGCAGCGCAGGCGGGCGGCGGCTCCCAGCTGGCTCCCAGAATCCTCCCAGTGCATCGTCCGGGGAGCCGATCACGATGACTCGCTATGAAGGTGCTCCCCCAGCGGCGCAGGGCCGCTCTGCTGAACTCCGTTCTCGCCGTGCTCCTCGTGGCCGGGTCCGGAGCGGCCTACGCCGCTGTGAAGACCTCGTCGAGCACGCCCACGACGACGACCGGCACCACCGACTACACCGTTGCCAAGGGCCTGGTGCTGGCGACCGTGACCGGCAGCGGGTCCCTGTACTCGCCCAGCGACGCCGGGGTGAACTTCACCACCGGCGGCACGCTGACCGAGGTCGACGTGCAGCCCGGCCAGAAGGTCACCAAGGGCGAGGTGCTGGCCAAGGTCGACCCCACCGACGCCAACGCCACCCTGGCGACCGACCAGGCCGCGCTGACCGCCGCGCAGGCCAACCTGACCCAGGTGGAGAACCCGACGGCGACCACCACCGACGGCGTCACCAGCACCCCGACCGTCAACGCCAACCAGCTGACCCAGGCCCAGTCCCAGGTCACCTCGGCGCAGAACGCGGTCACCGCGGCCCAGGCCGCCGTGGCCGGGACGGTGCTGACGGCGCCGATCGCCGGGGTGGTCAACTCGGTGGCCGGCAAGGTCGGTTCCAGCGTGTCCAGCGGCGGCAGCTCCACCACCACCAGCGCGGGCACCGCGCCCACCGGCTTCGTGGTGATCACCAACCCGACCGGCATGGAGGTCGAGGCCGACTTCGCCGAGGCCGATGCGCTGAAGCTGGTCGCCGGGCAGTCCGCCACGGTCACCGTCACCGCCAGTGGCACCGAGGTCAACGCCAAGGTGCTGTCGGTCGGTTCGCTGCCGGTCAGCGGCTCCGGGGTCAGCTCCTCCGGCACCGTCGAGTACGCCGCGCTGCTCTCCATCACCAGCCCCACCAGCGGCCTGCGGACCGGTCTGAGCGCGACTGTTTCGGTTCTGACCGGCGAGGTGGACAATGCGCTGTACCTGCCGACGGCGGCACTGACCGGGACGGGCACCACCCGGCTGGCGACCGTGGTCGGCGCGAACGGCAAGACCACGTCCAAGAGCGTCACCGTGGGTCTGGCCGGTGACACCGATGTGCAGATCGTCAGCGGGCTCACCGATGGGGAGAAGGTGCAGGTGACCGTGACCACGACCTCGGGCGGCTTCGGCGGCTTCGGCGGAAGGGCCGGTGGCGGCGGCTTCGGCGGCGGCGCCGGCGGCGGTGGAAGGGCCGGTGGCGGCGGCGGATTCGGCGGAGGGGGTGGGCGGGGATGACCCCCCGGCTGCCGTCGCTGCGCCGAAGAGGCCCGACGGCACCGGGGGACCCGGGCGGCCCGCAGGATCCTGCGGCCGCCCCGGCCCCCGTGCCGCCCCCCGAGCTACCGCCGCCAGTAGTACCGGTGGTGGAGTTACAGGCGGTGGTGAAGACCTACGGCATCGGGGACGCCGTGGTGCATGCCCTCAGTGGACCGCTGGACTCGGGGACGGGCGCGGCACTGGGGGTCGACTTCACGGTCGAAGCAGGTGACTTCGTGGCCGTGATGGGCAGCTCCGGTTCCGGCAAGTCGACCATGATGAACATCATCGGCTGCCTGGACGCCCCGACCTCGGGCCGCTACCTGCTGGACGGCACCGATGTCGGCTACCTGGACGAGCAGCAGCTGTCGCTGGTGCGGAACCGCAGGATCGGCTTCATCTTCCAGTCCTTCAACCTGGTGCCCCGGATGAACGCCTTCGACCAGGTCGCGCTCCCGCTGGCGTACGCGGGGGTGCGCGCGGAGCAGCGGCGGCTGCGGACGCTGGCGGCGCTGAGCCTGGTCGGGATGCTGGACCGGGCCGAGCACCTGCCCAACGAGCTCTCCGGCGGCCAGCAGCAGCGGGTGGCGGTGGCCAGGGCGCTGGTGATGACCCCGGCGATGCTGCTGGCGGACGAGCCGACCGGCAACCTGGACAGCCGCAGCACCGACGAGCTGCTGATGATCATCGACCGGCTGAACGCCGCCCGCCGGACCGTGGTGCTGATCACCCACGAGGACGAGGTCGCCCGGCACGCCAAGCGGATCGTCCGGCTGGTCGACGGCCGGATCGTCGCGGACGTCCGGCAGGCCCCGCCGGACGGACTGCCGCCCTCGATGGCGGACCCGGACTTCGCCGAGCACTCGCTGCATGTGCGGCGGGACGAGCCGAGGCAGGGGGCTGAGCAGTGAAGTACCGCAGACGGCCGTGGACGACGCTGCTGCTGTGCGCGGGGATCGTCTCGGCGGCCGGCTTCACGGCGGGCGCACTGACGGAGCATCAGCAGAACCCGTCCGGCAGCGGCGGCCGCTCCTTCTTCGCCTCGGCCTTCGCCTCGGCCCGAGCAGCGGCCGGCGGTGGCGGCTTCGGCGGCGGCGCCGGCGGTGCGGCGGGCACGGGCGCCGGGACCGGCGCCACCACCGGCACGGTGCTGCTGGTGGACGGCGACACCATCTATCTGACCGAGTCCTCGGGCACCGTCGTCAAGGTCGTCACCGGGAAGTCCACCCCGGTGGTGGTGAACGGTGCGGGCACGGTCGCCGAGTTGGAGGTCGGCCAGTCGGTCACGGTCCGGGGCGTACCGGACTCCTCGGGGGACCTGGCGGCGACCAGCGTCACCGAGACCGGCGCCACCACCGGATGACACCGGCTGACCCTGGTTGAGGAGCCGGGCGCGAACGCCGCAGGGGCGGTACCGGAGACCTCCGGTACCGCCCCTGCGGGCCGTGCTGGCGTGTTGTCGGACCGTCAGGCGCTCGGCGAGGCCGAGGGGGCGGCGCTGCCGCCGCGGGTCGGCAGCAGCGGCTTGCAGACCTTCAGGGCCGCCACGGTCTTCGCATCGGTGCTCTTCAGCAGCGCGCCCAGGCCGCCGCCGGTGGCGTTGACGGTGACCCCGTTGTCCTTCATGCAGCTGGTGAAGGCCGCCAGCGCGGTGCCGCCGAGTCCCTTGCCGCCGCCGAAGCCGCCGCCCTTGGGCCGGAGCGAGGCGCAGGCCTGCATGGCCGCGGCCATGGTCGGGTTGGCCGAGGCACCGCCGCCGAAACCGCCGTAGCCGCCGCCGTACCCGCCGCTGTGGCTGGGGTGGGGGGCGCTGGGGTTGTAGCTGTAGCTGCCGCTCGGACGGCCCGAGGGCAGGGTCACGCCGTGCTGGCTGAGGCAGGTCCGGTAGGCGGACATGCCGCTGCCGGCGGCCGAGCCGGCCGAGGCCGAGGCGCTGGCGCCCGAGCTGGCGGTGGCGGTCGAGCTGGACGAGCAGGCCGTGAGCAGCATCGCTCCGGACGCGAGGAGGCCGGCTGCCGTGAGAGCCCGGTGGGCCGTCGTCCTGCTGGGGCTGTTGATCATGACCGGTGTTTCCTCCGTACGTTTGCGGATTGGCTGGAGCGCCGTGGTGGTGAGTACGGGGAGCACACCACCACTAGAGGGAGACCCAATCGCACAGGGGTGGAGGAGCCCTGGACGGTGACTGCGGACTTCCTGTGAGTTGGTAGGTGCGGAATGTGGTGGAGGGGTCATCGACGCCCCGCTTCGGGCCTTATGTCCAAGTTGCTGGAAGCATCCGGGCACTTGGGTTCCCAGGGAACTCCCAGATGTGTGTCAGGCTCCGATAGGTCGGCCGGTTCAGGCTGTGGCGCTATGAAGGTGCTTCCACGGCGGCGCAGGGCCGTCCTGTTGAATTCCGTACTCGGCCTTGTGCTGGTGGCGGGCGCAGGTGCCGCGTATGCGGCGGTGAACGAGGGCAGTACCACCGCCAAGACCACGGTGAAGACGGCGACCGTTGCCCAGGGCACGGTCACGGCCCAGGTCTCCGGCTCCGGTTCGCTGGTGTCCCCGTCCAACGCCGGCGTCAACTTCGTCACCGGCGGCACGCTGACCGAGGTCGACGTCGCCCCGGGCGACAAGGTGACGGCCGGCGAGGTGCTGGCGAAGGTCGACCCGACCAGTGCCAATGAGACGCTCAGCACCGACCAGGCCACGCTCGCCTCCGCCCAGGCCAACCTGACCAGTGTGGAGGAGGGGAACGCCTCGGTCTCCACCGGTTCCAGCGGCAACGGCGGTTCGGGCAACTCCGGCGGCAACGGCGGTTCCGGCGGCAACGGCGGCTCGGGCAGCCAGACGCCCACCACCACGGCCTCCTACAGCCGCTCGCCCAGCCCCGGTGCCTCCGCCAAACCGAGCGCCTCGCCCTCCGGCCACCGCTCCAGCCGCCCGACGCCGACTCCCTCCAGCAGCACTCCTGGTGGTACCTCGGACTCGACCGACGCGGTGCAGGCCCAGCCGGCCTCGTTCGTCGAGGACGCCGCGGCCACGCCGAGCGCCACGCCCACGGTCAACCCGGTGCAGCTGGCCGACGCCGAGGAGCAGGTCACCGAGGCCCAGAACGCGGTCGACGCGGCCCAGCGTGCGGTGGCCGGCACGGTCATCACCGCGCCGGTCAGCGGCACGGTCGCCTCGGTCGCCGGCGCGGTCGGCCAGACCGTCTCCGGCTCCGGCGGCTCCAGCACCGGTGGCGGCTCCGGCTCCGGCGGCAGCGGCTCCGGCGGTTCCGGCTCCTCTTCTTCCTCCTCCTCCACCTCCGGCACGCCGACCGGCTTCGTGGTGATCACCAACCCGACCGGGATGGAGGTCAGCGCGGACTTCTCCGAGGCCGACGCACTCAAGCTGCAGGCCGGGCAGTCCGCCACGGTCAGCCTGAACGCGGTGTCCGGCAGCACGCTCAACGCCAAGGTGCTGTCCATCAGTTCGCTGCCGGTGACCTCCTCCGGCTCCGGCTCCTCCGGCTCCAGCGCGGTGCAGTACGCGGCGCTGCTGGCCATCACCAGCGACACCACCAACCTGCGTACCGGCCTCAGCGCCAGTGTCCAGGTGACCACCGGCGAGGCGGACAACGCGCTCTACGTGCCGACCACCGCGATCACCGGCACCGGTGCCGCCAGCACCGTCACCGTCCAGGGCGCCGACGGCAGCACCACTCGGCAGAGTGTGGTCGTCGGCGTCATGGGGAACACCGATGTGCAGATCGTCAGCGGACTGACGCTCGGTCAGAAGGTCGTGCTCACCCAGGTCTCGGCCGGCGGCAGCAACGGCTTCCCGAGCGGGGCGTTCCCCGGCGGCGGCGGCGGTGGCGGGCGCGCCGGCGGCGGCGTCGGCAGCGGCCTGACCGGGGGTGGCCGAGGATGAGCCACGCCCTGCCGGCCCTGCGCCGGCGCGCAGCCGCGGCCGAGGCAGCCACTCTGGTCGAGTCGGGCGGTCGTCCGGGCCGGCAGGCAGGCGGCCCGGTCCCGGTGATCACCGTGCAGCGGCTGGTCAAGTCCTACGGCGAGGGCGAGGCGGCGGTCCACGCGCTGTCCGGCCCGCTGGACTCCCGGGGCGAGCCGCAAGGCGTCGACCTCAGCATCCACGTCGGCGACTTCGTGGCGATCATGGGCAGTTCCGGTTCGGGCAAGTCGACCCTGATGAACATCCTGGGCTGCCTGGACGCGCCCACCTCCGGCCGCTACCTGCTGGACGGGATCGACGTCGGCGGTCTGGACGAGCACCAGCTGTCGCTGGTGCGGAACCGCAAGATCGGCTTCATCTTCCAGTCCTTCAACCTGGTGCCGCGCACGACCGCGATCGCCCAGGTCGAACTGCCGTTGGCCTACGCCGGGGTGAAGGCTGCGGAGCGGCGGCGGCGGGCGCTGGCGGCGCTGACCCTGGTCGGCCTGGCCGACCGGGCGGACCACCGTCCCAACGAGCTCTCCGGCGGCCAGCAGCAGCGCGTCGCCGTGGCCCGCGCCCTGGTCACCGCCCCCGCGATGCTGCTCGCCGACGAGCCGACCGGCAACCTCGACACCCGCTCCACCGATGATGTGCTGGCGATCGTCGACCGCTTGAACGCCTCCGGCCGCACCGTCGTCCTGATCACCCACGAGGACGAGGTCGCCCGGCACGCCAAGCGGATCGTCCGCCTGGTCGACGGCCGGGTGCAGTCCGACGTCCGGCAGGCGCCGGTCGTCGGCCCGCCGCCGGCGCTGCTCGACCCCGACCTCTTCGCCGAGAACTCCCTGCACGTCCAGGGACAGGCACAGATTGGAGTCCAGGGGTGAACCCGCTCCAGACACTGCGCTTCGCCGTCGGCGGACTCGCGGCCAACAAGGTCCGCTCCGGGCTGACCATGCTCGGCATCCTGATCGGCGTCGCCGCCGTCATCCTGCTGCTCGCCGTCGGCAACGGCTCCGAGCAGGCCGTGGTGAACTCCATCGACGCGCTGGGCACCAACTCGCTCACGGTGACCTCCGGGACCTCCTCGGCGACCTCCACCGCGACCACCGTCCAGCCGCTGACCGTGGCAGACGCCAAGGCGCTGGCCAACACGGCCCAGGCGCCGGACATCGCCGGCGTCGCCCCCGAGGTCACCACCTCGCAGACGGCGATCTACAACGGCGTGTCGCACAGCGTCAGCTCGGTGATCGGTACCTACCCGGCCTACTTCGAGGCGTCCAACAGCAAGGTCACCTCCGGTGACTACTTCAGCGACGAGGACGTTCTCAACTCCAGCAAGGTGTGCGTGATCGGCTCCACCACCGCGACCGACCTGTTCGGCACGGCCAGCCCGATCGGCAAGACGATCACCCTCGGCGGGACCCCCTTCACCGTGGTCGGCGAACTGGCCACCAAGGGCTCCAGCTCCAGCAGCTTCAACGACCCGGACGACACGATCATCGCTCCGCTGCCGACCGTGCAGAACGCCTTCACCGGCTTCGGCTCGCTCAGCCAGATCCTGGTCGAGGCCACCTCGGCCTCCACCACCACCCAGGCGACCAACGAGATCACCACGATCCTGATGGGAACCCACGACATCAGCAACGCCTCGGCGGTCGACTTCCGGGTCAGCAGCCAGACCACGCTGCTCGCCACCCGCTCCTCCAGCACCCAGACCCTGACCGTGCTGCTCGGCACGGTGGCGGCGATCTCGCTGCTGGTCGGCGGGATCGGGATCACCAACATCATGCTGGTGACGGTGACCGAGCGGACCCGGGAGATCGGCATCCGCAAGGCCATCGGCGCGCCCAAGGGTGTGATCCTGGGTCAGTTCCTGGCCGAGTCGACGCTGTTGTCACTGATCGGCGGTGGGCTGGGAGTCGTCGCGGCACTCATCGGCTCGCACTTCACCATCGTCGGCATCAAGCCGGTGGTGATTCCGGAGTCCGTCTACGGCGCCTTCGGCATCGCCGTCGCCATCGGCCTGTTCTTCGGCAGCTACCCCGCCAACCGCGCGGCCAGCCTGCGCCCGATCGACGCGCTGCGCCATGAGTGACAGCCACCAACTTCCCAGGGAGGATGCGGACATGGCCGCACGCCGTACCGATCTCGTCCAGGCCGACCCGGTTTCGTCCGGGCACGGGGCCGAACTCGCCACCACCGACCACAGCTCCTTCGTGCCCGGACTGCGGGGCGAGGAGGGGCGGGCGCCCGAACAGCTGGACGCCACCCAGGAGATCTTCTCCGCCGGGCAGAGCCCGGAGGACATCCTGGCCGAGCCCCCGGACGCCCGGGACATCGCGGCCGAGCTGTCCGCGCCGCCGCGCCGCAAGCTGCCCTGGCTGACGCTGATCCTGGCCGCCGGGGTGATCGCGGCCGGTTCCTTCTGGGGCGGCGCCATGGTCCAGAAGAACAGCGGCTCCTCCACCAGCAGCACGGCGGCCGCCTTCGCGTCCCGCCTCAAAGCGGGCGGCGCCGGCGGAACCGCCGGGGGCTTCGGCGGCTTCAGCCGCTCCGGCGGCACCGGCACGGGCACCGGTAGCGGGAGCGCCGCCGGCAGCGGCTCCACCACCGGGACGGTGAAGCTGATCGACGGCTCCACCATCTATGTCACAGACAGTTCCGGGAATATCGTGAAGGTCACCACCGGCAGTTCCACCTCGGTCAGCATCGCGTCGAGCGGTACCGTCAGCCAGCTCCAGCCGGGGCAGACGGTCACCGTCCGGGGCGCCACCGACTCCTCCGGCGACCTGGCAGCGACCAGCGTCACCGAGGGCGCCAGTGCCGCCGGCAGCGGTGGCGGCTTCGGTGGCGGCGGCTTCGGTGGCGGGGCCGGCTGACGCACAGCAGCTCCTCATCCGATCCTCATGTCGGACGCGTACCTTCCACTAAAACCTCTCCCTTCCTTCCGGGGCCGCTCATCATGGACACCACCGAGGCCAGCCTGCTGGTCGTCGACGACGAACCCAACATCCGGGAACTGCTGTCCGCGTCGCTGCGGTTCGCGGGCTTCCGCGTGTCCTCTGCCGCCTCCGGGGCGGAGGCCGTCACCGCGGTCGCCCGGGACCGGCCCGACCTGGTGGTACTGGACGTGATGCTGCCCGACATGGACGGCTTCGCGGTGGTCCGGCGGCTGCGTGACGAGTCCAACCCGGCGTTCCGGGGGGTGGAGCGGGACCGGATCCCGGTGATCTTCCTGACCGCCAAGGACGGGGTGGACGACAAGATCAGTGGACTGACCGCCGGCGGCGACGACTACGTCACCAAGCCGTTCAGCCTGGAGGAGCTGATCGCCCGGATCCGGGCGATCCTCCGCCGGACCGGTGGCATCGTCGACGACGACCACCTGGTCGTCGCGGACCTGGAGCTGGACCCGGTCGGACACCAGGTCCACCGGAACGGACGCCCGGTGTCGCTCTCGCCCACCGAGTTCAAGCTGCTCGAGTACCTGATGAACAACACCGGCCGGGTGGTGTCGAAGATGCAGATCCTCGACCACGTCTGGGCCTACGACTTCGGCGGCGACCTCAGCATCGTCGAGTCCTACATCTCGTACCTGCGCCGCAAGGTCGACTCGGGCGCCGACGGCTGCCCCAAGCTGATCCACACGGTCCGGGGCATCGGCTACGTCCTCCGCCGCCCGGCGGCCTAGGGTGCCGAACGGGGTCTTCGGCGCGGCGCGGCGGCGGGCGGCGCACTTCTTCCGGCGGCTGCGCCGAGTGCGCTTCTCGTCGTTCTCGCTGCGCAGCCGGCTGCTGTGCCTGGCGGTCGCGCTGGTCGCGGTCGGGCTGACGGTCAGCGACGCCCTGGTGCTGACCACGGTCCAGCCGAAGCTGGTCGGCCGGGTGGACAGCCAACTTGAGCGGTTCGCCAAGCAGTTCGCCTTCTCCCAGGGGCGGATGCCGCTGGGCGGCGGCGGGCCGGGCGGCTGGGGGATGGCGCCGCAGTACATCGCCGGCCTCGTCGAGACCTCCGGTAGCGGCACCACGACCATCTGGGAGAACCCGGACTCGAGCACGGCCGGCATGTCGCGCCCGCAGCTCTCGTCCTACACCGTCGCCGAGTTGCACACCCACACGGTGAATCCGATCACCGTGCCCAGCGTCGGCAGCAGCCACAGCTGGCGCATTCTCGCCGTGCCCGGCACGAACCCCAACGTGGTGGCCGTGGTGGGCGTCTCGCTGGACGAGACCAACGCCACCGTCGGCAACCTGGTCGAGGGCTTCTGGGCGATCGGCGCGGGCGTGCTGCTGCTGATCATCGTGGTCGGCTGGTTCGCGGTCCGCACCGGGCTCCGGCCGCTGCAGGAGATCGAGACCACGGCCACCGAGATCGCGGCCGGCCACCCGCTGTCGCACCGCATGCCGGAGGCCTCGCACCGGACCGAGGTCGGCCGGATGTCCAGCTCGCTCAACTCCATGCTGGAGCAGATCGAGGCGGCGTTCGCGGCCCGCGCCGCCTCCGAGGCCCGGATGCGATCCTTCGTCGCCGATGCCAGCCACGAGCTGCGCACCCCGCTGGCCGGGATCCGCGGCTTCGCCGAGCTCTACCGGATGGGCGCGCTGAGCGACGACGCGGACATCAAGCGCACCATGGCCCGGATCGAGAGCGAGGCTGTCCGGATGGGCGGCCTGGTCGAGGACCTGCTGATGCTGGCCCGGCTGGACGAGCAGCGGCCGATCGAGCTGGCCCCGATGGACCTGCGCACCCTGGCCGCCGACGCGCTGCACGACACCACCGCGCTGGACCCGACCCGCCCGGTTTCGCTGACCGGTCCCGGCGGCACGACCGCGCCGGGCGCGGCGCTGGTCCTCGGCGACGAGGCCCGGCTGCGCCAGGTGGTCACCAACCTGGTCGGCAACGCCGTCCGGCACACCCCGCCCGGCACTCCGGTCCGGATCGGCGTCGGCATGGTCGACGGCCGCGGCGTGATCGAGGTCGCCGACCAGGGCCCGGGACTGACCCCGGAGCAGTCGGCCCGGGTGTTCGAGCGCTTCTACCGCGTGGACGCCTCCCGCAGCCGCCAGGAGGGCGGCGGCGCCGGCCTCGGCCTGGCCATCGTCTCCGCGCTGGTCGCCGCCCACCGCGGCGACGTCCAGGTCGAGAGCGCCCTCGGCCAGGGCGCGGTCTTCCGCGTCCTCATTCCCACCGGCTAGCAGCTCGAACGCCCGGCCCAACGGGGCTGGAGCACACGCGGCTTCCGGTCGCCGACGTCGTTTCGATGGTTGAATTGAGACATGGAGAGCGGCGACGAGATCACCCGTCGGGTCTGGCAGGACTACGTGGTTCCCGATGGGATGCGCGCCGAGTACTTCGGCGGCGAGATCATCATGCACGCGAATCCCACGCATCTGCACGACCTGGTCGGCCGGGTGTTCTCCCGCACGGTTCCGGAGCCCTTCGAGGCCTGGGTGGAGCGCGGTGTCGACCTGGGACCGGCCGGCCAGCCGCGCCCCGATGTGGCGATCGCACGCGGGGAGGACATCCCGGAGACCGTCCGCGACTGGCCGGCTGAGCTTGTGCTCGCGGTGGTCGAGACGGTCTCCGGTGGCCGTGGGCAGGCGCGCCGTGACTACGAGGACAAGCGTGACGCCTACGAGGCAGCCGGCATTCCGGTCTACGTGATCGTCGATCCCCGGGATGCGACCTGGTTGGTCCTCGCGTTGGAGGACGGCAAGTACACCGAGCACTCGACGGGTGTCTTCGGCACCCCGATCACGCTGCCGTCCCCGCTCGGCATCTCGGTCCCCACCGTCTCCTTCCACCAGTACCCCGAGGCCCAGCGCTGAGCGTCCGCGCGGGCGGGCTTTATCTTCCTCCATGTCGGAATTGCTGGAAATAAGGCGATCTGACGACCCCTCCCATGTGGTGAAGGCCACGCGCGTTGTGGCGAATCATGTGCGAAGCGTGCGCGAGAATATCTTGTGAAAGTGTTCACATTCACGAGCACGAGCTTTGCGTGCCCGCATGGTGACTTAGGCATGAACATGTACAGACGGCGGAGGCGGCGACGTGTACCTCGCACTGGCTTCGGACACGGTGGCTCGGTGGCAGTTCGGCATCACCACCGTCTATCACTACCTCTTCGTCCCGCTCACCATCGCGCTGGCCGCCATCACCGCCGGTCTGGAGACCGGCTACGTCCGGACCGGCAAGGTGAAGTACTTCCACGCCACCAAGTTCTGGGGCAAGCTCTTCCTGATCAACATGGCCCTGGGCGTCGCCACCGGCATCGTCCAGGAGTTCCAGTTCGGGATGAACTGGTCGGAGTACTCCCGCTTCGTCGGCGACGTCTTCGGCGCCCCGCTGGCGATGGAGGCGCTGATCGCCTTCTTCTTCGAGTCCACCTTCATCGGGCTCTGGATCTTCGGCTGGGACCGGCTGCCGAAGAAGCTCCACTGCGCCTGCATGTGGATGGTCGCCATCGGCACCCTGCTGTCGGCGTACTTCATCCTCGCCGCCAACTCCTGGATGCAGCACCCGGTCGGCTACCACGTGAACCCGACCACCGGTAAGGCGCAGCTGACCAGCATCACCGCCGTGCTGTTCCAGGACACCACCATCGTGGTCGTGCTGCACACCCTGGTCGCGGCCTTCCTGACCGGCGCGGCCTTCATGGTCGGCATCTCCAGCTATCACCTGTGGAAGGCCCGGCAGGCGCAGGCCAAGGGCGTCGAGGTGAACCGGCCGAAGATCGCCTCGATGCGCACCTCGCTGCGGCTCGGGCTGGTGCTGGCCATCGTCTCCGGCCTCGGCGTCGCCGTCACCGGCGACACCCTGGGCAAGGTCATGTTCGAGCAGCAGCCGATGAAGATGGCCGCCGCCGAGGCGCTCTGGGAGACCCAGGCGCCCGCGCCCTTCTCGGTCTTCGCGATAGGAGACGTCTCCAAGGGCCGGAACGACGTCGAGCTGTCCGTCCCCGGCCTGCTCTCCTTCCTCGCCCACAGCGACTTCAGCAGCCCCGTCCCCGGCATCAACCAGACCGCCGCCGCCGAGGCCGCGAAGTACGGCGGCAGCCCCTCCGACTACATCCCGAACGTCTTCGTGACCTTCTGGGGCTTCCGCCTCATGATCGGCTTCGGGATGACCTCCTTCGTCTTCGGCATCGCCGGGCTCTGGCTGACCCGCAAGCGGCGCTGGCTGGCGCCGGACCGGCGGAGCGGCGACGACGAGGTCCCGGCACTGATGCTGACGTCCACCCGGGAGCTCGGCCCCTTCCTCACCAAGTGGGGCTGGCGCTGCGGCATCCTCACCCTCGGGTTCCCGCTGGTCGCCAACAGCTTCGGCTGGATCTTCACCGAGATGGGCCGTCAGCCCTGGGTCGTCTTCGGCCTGATGAAGACCTCCGCCGCGGTCTCGCCCAACGTGAGCGTGACCGAGCAGATCATCGCGCTCTGCGTCTTCACCCTGCTGTACGCGGTGCTGGCGGTCGTCGAGGTCCGGCTGATGGTCACCTACGCCAAGGCCGGACCGGCCACGGACGAGCTGCCGCCGGCCACCGACCCGGTCCTGCGCCGACCCGGCTCCGGCCCCGGCCCCGGCGACGGGGCCGACGAGGACGCCGACAAGCCGCTCGCCTTCGCGTACTGAGACCGCGTACTGAGACCGCCAGGAGTCACCGATGTCCCTTCCCGATGTCTGGTTCGTCATCATCGCCGTCCTCTGGACCGGCTACTTCTTCCTCGAAGGCTTCGACTTCGGCGTCGGCGTGCTGACCAAGCTGCTCGCCCGCGACGAGCGCGAGCGCCGGGTGCTGATCAACACCATCGGCCCGGTCTGGGACGGCAACGAGGTCTGGCTGCTGACCGCCGGCGGCGCGACCTTCGCGGCCTTCCCGGACTGGTACGCCACCCTGTTCAGCGGCTTCTACTTCCCGCTGCTGGCGATCCTGGTCTGCCTGATCCTGCGGGTGGTCGCCTTCGAGTACCGCGCCAAGCGGGACAGCGAGGTCTGGAAGCGGCGCTGGGAGCACACGATCTTCTGGACCTCGCTGCTGCCGGCCTTCCTCTGGGGCGTCGCCTTCGCCAACATCGTGCACGGGGTGCCGATCAACGCGGAGAAGAACTTCACCGGCACGGTGCTGACCCTGCTCAACCCCTACGCCCTGCTCGGCGGGCTGACCACGCTCGCCCTGTTCACCTTCCACGGCTCGGTCTTCACCTCGCTGAAGACCGTCGGCGACATCCGCGGCCGGGCCCGTACCACCGCCACCTGGGCCGGGCTGACCACCGCCGTGCTCGCGCTGGCCTTCCTGAGCTGGACCCAGGCCCACAGCGGCGACAACTGGAGCCTGGCCGCGACGGTGGTCGCCGTGGTCTTCCTGCTGGCCGCGATCGGCTTCATCGTCCGGGGCCGGGAGGGCTGGTCCTTCCTCTGCTCCGGGGTCACCGTGGTCGCGGTCGTGGCGATGCTGTTCCTGTCGCTGTTCCCGGACGTGATGCCGTCCACCACCGACCCGGCCTACAGCCTCACCGTCAGCAACGCGGCCTCCGCGCACTACTCGCTGACCATCATGACCTGGGTGGCCGGCATCGCCACCCCGGTGGTGCTGCTCTACCAGAGCTGGACCTACTGGGTGTTCCGCAGGCGCATCGGCGTCCAGCACATCCCGACCGCCGTCACCGGCCACTGAACCCCAGCTCCT
This sequence comes from uncultured Actinomycetota bacterium, assembly GCA_963743515.1. GTDB lineage: Bacteria > Actinomycetota > Actinomycetes > Streptomycetales > Streptomycetaceae > Streptacidiphilus. The sequence goes on along the minus strand of CAVUQN010000004.1, from coordinate 1,384,069 downwards.
GCTACCGGTACTCCCGGGGGTAACGAAGATGAAGCCCGTCGATCCGCGCCTGCTCCGGCACGCCGCCGCCACCCGCGGCTTCCTGATCGCCTCCGTCCTGCTCGGCCTGGCCGGCGCGCTGCTGGTGGTCGCCCAGGGGGTGCTGGTCGCGAGCCTCGTCGTCGGCTCCTTCCAGCACCACCGCAGCCTGTCCGCCTCGCTGCCGCAGCTGGGGCTGCTGGCGGCGGTCGGACTCGGCCGGGCGCTGGTCGCCTGGCTGACCGAGCTGGCCGCGCACCGGGCCAGCGCCGCGGTGAAGTCGCAGCTGCGGGCGGCGCTGCTGCGCCGGGTCACCGCGCTCGGCCCCGGCGGCCTCACCGAGCAGCGCCGCGGCGAGATCGCCACCCTGGCGACCCGGGGCGTGGACGCGCTGGACGACTACTTCGCCCGCTACCTGCCGCAGTTGGCGCTGGCCGTGGTCGTCCCCGGGGTGCTGCTGGCGGTGGTGCTGCGGGCCGACTGGCTCTCCGCGCTCACCCTGGCCGCCACCCTCCCGCTGATTCCGCTGTTCATGGTGCTGATCGGGCTCGCCACGCAGAAGCGGATGGACCGTCAGTGGCGCTCCCTGGCCCGGCTGTCGCACCACTTCCTGGACGTGGTAGAGGGGCTGCCCACACTGAAGGTCTTCGGCCGGGCCAAGGCCCAGGCCCGGACCATCCGCACGGTCACCGACGACTACCGCAGCAGCACCATGGCCACGCTGCGGCTGGCCTTCATCTCCTCCTACGCGCTGGAGCTGATCTCCACGCTGTCGGTGGCCCTGGTCGCGGTCAGTATCGGTCTGCGGCTGGTGGACGGCGGGATGCCGCTCTACCTGGGGCTGCTGATCCTGGTCCTGGCGCCCGAGGTCTACACCCCGATCCGGCAGGTCGGCACCCACTACCACGCGAGCGTGGAGGGGCTGACCGCCGCGGGGGAGATCTTCGCGGTGCTGGAGACCCCGCTGCCGGCCGTCGGCACCGCCCCCGTCCCGGCCGACCTGACGCTCGCCGTCCATGAGTTGACCATCCGTCACCAGGGTCGGACGGAGCCGGCCCTGGCCGGGCTTTCGCTGAGCTTCGCGCCCGGCCGGGTCACCGCGCTCACCGGCCCCAGCGGCGCGGGCAAGAGCACGCTGCTGTCGGCGCTGCTCGGGCTGACCGCGCCGACTGACGGCAGCGTCACCGTCGGCGGGGTGCCGCTGGCCGAGCTCGACCCGGCCGCCTGGCACCGGCAGATCGCCTGGCTGCCGCAGCAGCCGGGGCTCTTCGCCGGCAGCATCGCCGACAACGTCCGACTGCCCCGTCCCGAGGCCGACGACGCCGCCGTGCTCGCGGCGCTGCGCGACGCCGAGGCGCTGGACTTCGTACTCGCCCTGCCGGACGGCATCCGCACCGAGCTCGGCGAGGGCGGCCGGGGCCTCTCCGGCGGCCAGCGCCAACGGATCGCCCTGGCCCGGGTGTTCCTCGCCGACCGACCGCTGGTGCTGCTGGACGAGCCGACCGCCAACCTGGACGGCGAGGCCGAGGCCGCGATCGTCCGCGCCATCGGCCGCTTGGCCCACCCGTCGCCCACCACCACCCTTGACCGAGACGCTGCGCGTCCCACCTCCCTCGGCCGGACAGTGATCCTCACCGCGCACCGCCCGGCACTGCTCGCCCTCGCGGACGAGGTCCACCACATCCCGCTGTCGAGCCCGTCCCAGGACACTCCCGCCCCCGTGGCCGCACCCGTCCCCGCTCGGCGCCCCGCGCAGGCCGCGCCCGCCGACCCGCCGCTGGTGGTCGCCTCGGCCGAGACCCGGCCCCGGCTCGCCGCCGCGACCGCGCTCGGCGCGCTCGCACTGGGCTGCAGCATCGCGTTGATTGCGCTCTCCGGCTGGCTGATCGCCCGCGCCTCGCAGCAGCCGCCGGTGCTCTACCTGATGATGGCGGTCACCGGCGTCCGCACCTTCGGGCTCGGCCGCAGCGCCTTCCGCTACGCCGAGCGGCTGGTGGCGCACAACGCGGTGCTGCGGGCCCTCGGCGCGCTCCGCACCGCCGTCTACATCCGGCTGGAACGGCTGGCGCCCGCTGCGCTCGCCTTCCGCTCGGGGGACCTGCTCTCCCGGCTGGTCGCCGACGTCGACTCGATGCAGGACCACTACCTGCGGCACCGGCTGCCGCTGCGGACCGGCATCGTCGTCGGCCTGGCCACCGCGCTGGCGATCGGTCTGGTGCTGCCCGAGGCCGGGCTGCTGCTCGGCCTCGGCCTGCTGCTGGCCGGTGCGGCTGTCCCCGCCCTGGCCGTGCTGCTCTCGCGGAACGCGGAACGGCGGCAGGCCCCGGTCCGGGGCCGGCTGTCCACCCAGGTCGTGGACGTCCTCTCGGGGACCGCCGAGCTGACCGTTGCCGGGGCGCTGCCCGCCCGGCTCGCCGAACTCCGCGCCACCGACGCCGAGCTGCGCCGGATCGGCGCCCGCTCGGCCGCGACCGCCGGCATCGGCTCGGGGCTGGTCACCCTGCTCACCGGGCTGACCGTCACCGCGCTGGCCGCCGTCGGCATCGCCGCCGCCGACCGCGGCGCGATCCACGGGGTACTGCTCGCCGTCCTGGTGCTGACCCCGCTGGCCGCCTTCGAGGCGGTCCAGGGTCTGCCGATGGCCGCGCAGATCCGCGAGCGCAGCGCGCGGGCCGCGCAGCGCGTCGCCGAGGTCACCGACGCCGCCGAGCCGGTGACCGAGCCGGCCCGCCCGTCGCCCGACCACCACCCCCGGGGGAATCGCTCCGCTCTCCCCCCCTTTGCGCTGCCGCTGCCCGCCGACCCCTTCCCGATCCGGGTCCGCGGCCTGGCCGCGAGCTGGCCCGGACGCGAGGAGGCCGCGCTGGAGGGCATCGACCTGGACCTCGCGCCCGGCCGCCGGATCGCCGTCCTCGGTCCCAGCGGCTCCGGCAAGACCACCCTGGCCATGCTGCTGCTGCGGTTCCTGGAGCCGCAGGCGGGCCGGATCACCCTCGGCGGCACCGATGCCGCCGCCCTGGACGGGGACAGCGTCCGCCGGGTGGTCGGGATCTGCGCCCAGGACGCCCATGTCTTCGACAGCTCGTTGCGGGAGAACCTGCGGCTGGCCCGACCCGGCTGCGAGGAGTCCGAGCTCTGGGCGGCGCTGGCGGCGGCCCGGCTCGCCGACTGGGCACGGGGCCTGCCCGAGGGCCTGGACACCATGGTCGGCGAGCACGGCGCGCGGATCTCCGGCGGCCAGCGCCAGCGGCTCGCGCTCGCCCGTGCGCTGCTCGCCGACTTCCCGGCGCTGATCCTCGACGAACCGGCCGAGCACCTGGACCTGGCCACCGCCGACGCGCTGACCGCCGACCTGCTCGCCGCCACCCGCGACCGGGCCACGTTGCTGATCACCCATCGGCTGGCCGGCCTGGACACGGTGGACGAGATCCTGGTCCTGGACGCGGGCCGGATCGTCCAGCGCGGTTGCTGGTCCGAACTGGTCGCGGTGGACGGCCCGTTGCGCCGGATGTGGGAGCGCGAGCGGCAGGCCGACCTGCTGACGGTGGGTCGGTAGGGCGTCGACAAAGCGGAGAATGCTGCAGCTCAGCGCCGTAGTTGGGACAACTCGCCGACTGTGTCCGGCTGTTACACCGCTGTTGCGAGCGGTGCGCAGATCCACGATCTTCGACTGACAGTCTTATCCATGTCGCAAGGAGCAGCAGCCGGACACGGTGGAGAGGCTCGCGGCGACCGACTCCACCACCACACGACTCCTGGGGATCTGCCATGTCTGTTCGCTCCCGCGTCCTCGCTGCCTCCGCCGTCGCGCTCACCGCCGCTGTCACCATCGGCGCCGCGGCCCTGCCGACCGCCGCCTACGCGGACACCGCGGTCCCCGCCCCGGCCCACCCGCTGACGCTGACCGTCGGCGCGCAGACCCCGAACCGCGTGCTGGTGCCCGGCGGCGCGGCCGAGAGCTTCCTGGTGAAGGTCGTCAACAACAGCGCAAAGGCGCAGACCTTCAGCCCGTCCTTCGGCGCCGGCCCGAAGGGCGTGGTCCCGGTCACCAGCAGGGACGTCGCCGTTTCGGTCGCGCCGGTTGGCCACACCCCGGCGGCCTCCAGCACCGTGCTGACCAACGGCTTCGGTGTGCTGGGCGGCTTCTACCCCAAGGGGGCGAAGTTCGGCAGCTCGTTCAGCGTCCCGGCCCACGCCACCTACGAGTGGAAGGTCTCCCTGGCCGCCACCAAGGCGTGGCCGCTCAACGACAGCAACCTGGGCCTGGGCGTGTACGACAACAGCAACCACAGCGACGTGGTGTCCGACTACGTCTACTTCCAGGTCGGCAACGGCCACACCGGGGGTCCGGTGAACGAGACCCTGACCGGCGGCACCGGCGTCGCCCCGGGACACCCGGCCTACGAGACCCTGACCATCACCAACCGGACCGGCGCGGAGCTCTTCGACTGGTGCACCAATGCCGCCGTCTACGGCTCGCAGACCACCTTCGGTGTGGACGTGCTGATCGGCCACACCTGGATGAACCTGGCTCACCTGTCCGGCGGGCCGCTCTGCCGCACGGAGCTGCCGGAGAACGGCACCCAGCGCTACCAGCTGCGGGTCCAGCTGCTGTCGGACAAGTCCACCGCGGCCTCCGAGCAGGCGACCCTGGTCGCCTGGGGCGCTGTCGGCGACTACAACGACTACAACGCAATGACGGCCAGCAGCGCCGCCGGGGAGCACCTGACGGTCTACCGCAAGGCCTGACCGACCGCCGCACAACCGGAGACGGGCCCGTCCGATGCGATCGGACGGGCCCGTTCGATGCTGCCGGTCCGCGCGGCGGCCCGATGCCTGGCCGAGCGGGCGGGTGCCCTGGGCGGCGACGCCTGGAACGGGCCGGGCCCGGACGGCCGGGGGACGGTGGTGTCCTGGACCGCGCTGCTCTGAGCCGGGCCGCCGGGTCGGACCCGGGTCAGACCGCGTTCAGGCCGCGCACGACGGACTCGATCACCTGGGCCACGCCGTCCTCGTCGTGGTCGGCCGCGTGGCGGTCGGTCGCGGCGAGGACCAGCGGGTGGGCGTTGGCGACGGCGAAGGCGGTGCCCGCCCAGTCCAGCATCGGCAGGTCGTTGGGCATGTCGCCGAAGGCGACGACCTCCTCGGCGGCCACGCCCCGCGCCGCGCACCAGTGGGCCAGCGTGGTCGCCTTGCTGACCCCGAGCGCGCTGATCTCCAGCATCGGACTGGAGCGGGTGATCTCCGCGTACTGCCCGGCCACGGCGCGGGCGCGGTGCAGGAACTCGTCCGGGTCGAGCCCGGGGAGCCGGGCCAGCATCTTGAACACCCCGTCGCCCTCGGGCGAGCCGAGGATCTCCTCGGCGGTGCCGATCCGCTGCGCCGCCTGGTCGCCCCACAGCGGCGAGGCGTAGCGCTGCTCCGCCGCGAACCCCGACGGGTACTCGAAGGCGAAGGTCACCTCCGGCAGCTCCGCCCGCAGCGCCTTCACCACCGCCAGCGCGTCCTCCGGGCGGAGCGCGGTGGAGCTCACCAGCTCCCGCTGCCGCACGTCGTAGACGGCCGCGCCGTTGGAGCAGATGGCGATCCCGTGGTCGCCGGTGATCGTGCGCACGGTGTCCATCCAGCGCGGCGGGCGTCCGGTGACGAACACGATGCACAGTCCGGCCGCCTCGGCCAGCGTCAGCGCCTCCCGGGTCCGCTCGGACACGGTGCCGTCGCTGCGCAACAGCGTCCCGTCAAGATCGGTGGCGATGAGGCGGGGGCGCACGGAGGAGGAGAGGTTCACCCCGCCATCCTCGCTCATGCGGGTAGGTGCGTGTTCGCCGCCTGTTCCGCGGGGCCGCGCGGGCGCTCGGCGACCCCGTTTCCCCGTTCCGTCACCGACGGTGACAATCTGAGCGGGAAGGGTTTCCGATTCGGGGCCGCGGCGCGCGTTAGGAATCCGTAGTCCACATGATCGTTTCCAGCGCGATGCTCAACAGACATGCTATTCCTGTGAAATGACAGCAAGCGGTCAGCGGGGCATACGGCGCACCAAGCCGGTTCGTGTGCCACTGACGTTCTCGATAACTAGTTACAGATTGCGACATACCCGGCTTCCGGTCCGACCTCGCACCATGCAGCAACCGCTCTCCGACGGAACCTCCGCACGCGGGCGTCGGGCCGTACCGGGCCCCGACCGCGCTCCCAGGCCATGAACCATCCCGTCGGCGGGGCCCGGGTGCCGTCGTGCGCAGGGCAGTCACCTGGGAGGCGAGTGCTTCGCTCTGGTGGAGTTGGCAGACCTTCATGAGCTCACGCAGGTGGTCCATCCGCAGCAAGGTCATCGCAGTGCTGCTGCTGCCGCTGCTGTCACTCTCGGCCCTGTGGGCCTACGCGGCCGACCTGTCCCTGGGCAACGCACTCACGCTGGCGCACGAGAACACCATCGGCAACCGGCTGGCACGCCCGCTCGGGCAGGTCATCATCGCCCTGCGGACGGAGCGGCGGGCCTCGCTGGAGGCACTGGCCGCCGGGTCCGGGGCCGCATCCGGTTCTGCAGCCGGTTCCGCGGACCTCCGGACCGGACGGGCCGCAACCGACGCCGCGATCGGCGTCTTCCAGGCCCAGGCGGGCGACGGCGACGTCCGCAGCGCCGAGGACGCCGAGGTCCGCCAGGGCATCGACGCGACCCAGCAGGTCCTGGCCGGCCTCGCCCGGCTGCGGCAGGGGGTCGACGGCGGTCTGCTCACCAGCAGCCAGGTCATGACCGACTACCTCACCATGGACCAGGCGATCGGCGAGGCCTTCCAGGCCATGACGATCCTGCCCAACGAGTCCGCCCAGAACTTCGGCCAGAACCTCGCCACCCTGGTGGCCGGCAGCGACCTCCGCTCCGAGGAGGACGACCTGGTCTCCGCCGCCGCCGTGAGCCCCGCGCACCGGCTCGGCCCGGCCGGCTACAGCGCCTTCGTCCAGGCCGTCGGCGCCTCGCGCTACCTCTACGCCCTGGCGATAGCCGGCCTGCCGCAGGCCCAGAGCGCACCGTTCCAGGCGCTCGTCGCGCCGAGCGGGCCGCTCGGCCAGGTCATGGCGATGGAGCAGCAGGTCATCGACGCCGGCCCGAACGCCAAGAGCCTGCCCTTCCCGATCGCGCAGTGGCGCCAGGCCTACGACGCCCAGGACAGCACCGGCGACCAGCTGTCGATCGAGGACATCTCCGCCGTCTTCGCCCGCACCGGCCCGCCCGCCCAGCACGCCCTGATCGCCCTGATCCTGGCCGGACTGCTCGGCCTGATCGCGCTCCTCGTGTCCATCGCCCTCTCGGTCCGGATCGCCCGCTCCCTGGCCGGCGACCTCAACCGGCTCCGCGAGTCGGCCCGCAACCTCACCGACGACCGGCTGCGCGACGTCGTCGGCCGACTGCGGCGCGGCGAGACCGTCGACGTCCGGGGCGACATGGCCCGCCCGGTCTTCGTCCACCGCGAGATGGCCCAGCTCGGCGACGCCTTCCACGCGCTCCAGCTGACCGCCGTCGACCTGGCCGGCGAGGACATCCGACTGCACCAGGGGATCAGCGACATCTTCCTCAACCTGGCCCGCCGCAGCCAGGTACTGATCCACCGTCAACTCGGGCTTCTCGACGGGATGGAACGGCGAGCCGAGGACCCGGCGGCGCTGGAGGAGCTGTTCCGGCTCGACCAGCTCGCCACCCGGATGCGCCGCTACGCCGAAGGCCTGATCATCGTCTCCGGCGCGGCCCCCGGGCGGGTCTGGCGGCACTCGGTCCCGGTGGTGGACGTGGTGCGCGGAGCGATCGCCGAGACCGAGGACTTCGTCCGGGTCATCCTGCCCCCGGCCCCGCCGATCGGCATCGTCGGCCATGCCGTCGCCGACGTCATCCACCTGCTCGCCGAGCTGATCGAGAACGCCCAGACCTTCTCCCCCGCCGACAGCCAGGTCCGGGTCAACGTCGGCTCCGGGGCGAGCGGCCTGGTCGTCGAGATCGACGACCGGGGCCTCGGGCTCAACCCGGAGGAACTGGCCAAGGCCAACGCCCGGATCACCGACTTCCTCGACATCAGCGACCTGGACAGCACCCGACTCGGCCTGGCCACGGTCGGCCGGCTCGCCCAGCGCCACGACATCAAGGTGACGCTGCTCCAGTCCCCGTACGGCGGGGTCACCGCCGTGGTCCTGCTGCCCGAGGCACTGCTGGAGCGGGAGGCGGTCTTCAGCCCGCCGGCGGAGGTCCGCGCCCTGGGCACGGCAGCGGCCCCCGCCGCCGACAGCGGACGGCACCGGTCCGGCGCCGTCGTCGGCCAGCCCCAGCCCCAGCCCCAGCCTCAGCAGCCTCGAACTCAGCAGCCTCGAACTCAGCAGCCTCGAACTCAGCAGCCCCAACTTCAGCCCCAACTTCAGGCCCAGGCCCAGCCGCAGCCCCAGCACCGGTCGCAGCCCCAGGCGCAGCCCGCCCCGACTTCGCAACCGCCGCAGCCGCAGCGGCACGGCGGGGCCCCGACCCGCTCCGCGCTCGCCAAGGTGACCGCGATGCCGGAACGTCCCGCTGCACCTGATCTGTTCGGTCCGGCCACCCGGTCACTGCCCGCGCAGCCGTCGCCGGGGCAGCCGACGCCGGGGCAGCCGACGCCGACCGGCCGACCCCCGGCCGCCCAGCCCCAGCCGCAGCCCTACCTCCGTACTCCGTCCGCCGAGCACCAGCCCGCTGCGCCGGCCCACGTCCAGGCCCAGGCCCACGCCCAGCCCGCGTCGCGGGTCTCGGCCTCGCCGACCACTCCGGCCGGGCACCCGGTCGACCCGGCCGACCTGATCGACGGCCTGCCGCGCCGGGTCCGGCAGGCCAGCATCGCGCCGCACCTGCGCGAGAACCCCACCGGCCCGGCCGCCGGCGACGGCTCGCTGCTGATGGACTGGGGCGGCTCCGGCCAGGGCACGGGCACTGCCTCCCGCTGGCCCAACTGGGCCGGACGCGTGCCCTCGGGGGACCAGCAGTCCTACCCGACCCAGCAGTTCGGGTCCCTGTCGCAGCCCCAGGGGCAGGGGCAGCCCGACCCCGGCCACGACGCGCCACCGGAACGCGCCGACCACGTCCGGCTGATGATGTCCGCGCTCCAGGCCGGAGCCGCGCGCGGTCGCGGCACGCCTGAGCCCGAGTACGTCCCCGGGCCCTACGACCACTACTCCCACGACCACCCCCAAGGAACGGACAGCCCCCGATGACACTGCCAGTCGTCCCCGAGACCACCATCAACCTTGGCTGGCTGCTCAACGACATGGTCCGCCGGGTGCCGGAGATCGGCCACGCCGTGGTGCTGTCGACCGACGGCCTGCTCCTGGGTGCGTCCGCCGAGTTGAACCGGGACCAGGCCGAGCAGTTGTCCGCGGTGGCGTCCGGATTCCACAGCCTGGCCAAGGGGGCGGGCCGCCACTTCGGCGGCGGGGCCGTCCGGCAGACGATGGTGGAGATGGAGGTTGGCTTCCTCTTCGTCTGCGCGGCCGGCGACAACGCCTGCCTCACCGTACTCACCCCGGAGAGCGCCGACATCGGCGTCGTGGCCTACGAGATGGCCATGCTGGTCAAGCGGGTCGGCCAGCACCTGTCCGTGGACAGCAGGCTCCGCCGGAACTCCGACGCCGGCTGGTGACGTGAACCGCCACGAGGGGTCCAGCGACCACCAGTGGGTGGACGAGGCGGCCGGCCCGGTCGTCCGCCCCTACGCCATGGTGCGCGGCCGCACGCGGGCCCGGCAGGACGTGTTCGACCTGGTCGCGTTCGTCGTCGCCACGGTCGACAGCCTGGACGGCTGGCAGGAACGGGAACCGGAGCACCAGGCGATCCTGGCGCTCTGCCGCCGACCGCGCTCGGTGGCGGAGGTCGCGGCCAGCCTCAGCCTGCCGGTCGGCGTGGTCCGGGTGCTGTTGGGCGATCTGCTCGAACTGGAGGCCATCAGGGTGCGCGAGCCGGTCGCCGCCGCTGCCGGCCGTCCGAGTCTGCGTGTCATAAGAGAGGTACTTGATGGACTCCGTGCGCTCTGAGCCGCACTTCGAACCACATCTGCCGCAGGCGGTGAAGATCCTCGTGGCCGGCGGTTTCGGTGCGGGCAAGACCACGCTGGTCGGCGCGGTCAGCGAGATCACCCCGTTCCACACGGAGGAGACGCTCACCCGCTCCGGCATCGGCATCGACGACACCGAGGGGGTGGAGGGCAAGTCCACCACCACCGTGGCGATGGACTTCGGCCGCATCACCATCCACGACCGGCTGGACCTGTTCCTCTTCGGCACGCCCGGCCAGGACCGGTTCTGGTTCATGTGGGACGAGCTGGCGGCGGGCGCGCTCTGCGCCGTCGTCCTGGCGGACACCCGCCGCCTGGCCGCGTCCTTCCCCGCCGTCGACTACTTCGAGCGGCGCGGCCTGCCGTTCGTGGTCGCGGTCAACTCCTTCGACGACGCCCGGATCTACCCGCCGGAGACCGTCCGCGCCGCGCTCGACCTGGACCCAGGCATCCCGGTCCTGCTCTGCGACGCCCGCCACCGGGACTCGGTGAAGAACGTCCTGGTCGCCACGGTCGAGCACGTCCTCGCCACAGAAGCCCTCTGACACCGGGCCGGTCGGTCACCGCCTCCGACCGGCCCGGTCATTTCCCGCTCCGGATTCCTCGTGATGATGCCCTCTCTGTCAGGGTGTCTTGACAGCTACGGCTGTCAGGATAACCTGACAGCATGGAAGCCGAGGAAACGCCGGCCGATCTGGTCGGACAGGTCACCAGCAAGGACCCCGCTGTCGGACTCCAGGCCGTCGTCGCGCTGCGGCGACTGCTGGAGGAACTTGAGCGCCTGCATGTGGACAACGCCCGCGAACAGGGCTGGACATGGCAGCGCATTGCCGAGGAACTGCACGTCAGTCGGCAGTCCGTGCACGAGAAGCATGTGAGCCGCCGCAAGGCCACCGGTAAGGAGAACTGACATGTTCGACCGTTTCGACGAACTCGCCAAGCGCGCGGTCGTGGCGTCCCAGGACGCGGCGATCGCCCTCGGCCACGACTTCATCGGCACCGAGCACATGCTGCTCGGCCTCGCCTGCACGGCCGGCACCGCCGGTGAGGTGCTGCGGGCGCAGGGACTCGACCTCGCCCAGGCCCGCGAGGAGACCGCGCGCCAGTCGGAGGCGGCCGGAGTCGTCCCGAGCGGCGGCAAGCCGGCGGTGGACGCACTGTCCGCGATCGGCATCGACGTCGCCGCGATCCAGCGCCAGGCCGACCAGACCTTCGGCGAGGGCGCCTTCCAGTTCCCCCGCCCCGCCTACACCGAACACGCCAAGCGGGCCATGGGCCTGACGCTCCGTGAGGCGGCGGCCCACGGCGGCGACCCCATCCGCACCGAACACCTGCTGCTGGCCCTGCTCGCCGAGGCGGAGGAGGATCCCGACCCTGCTGATCCCGCCGTCGAGCCGAAGGCCGCCGTCAGCGCGTCCACCGTGCTGACCGCCCTCTCCGTCGACGTCGCCGCGCTACGCCCGGCCGTCCTGGCCCGGCTGGCCGGGTAGCCGCCTGTGCATCGAGAGGTCGGGGTTGCCTCTGAGGCGTGCAACTGCGGGGGCGCGCAGGCGGTATGAACAATCCCGGGACTGGTGATCATTATTGTCACGCAGCGGGGTCGCCGTGCTACTTTGCGTCGTGTACGGCTCGATTGATAGACCCCGGCGGTGTGCAACCACCCCGGGGCATGGCACCAAGGACTTCACCTCCCGATGCACATTCATCGTAGCGTCCAGGACCGCGACTTCACCGTTCTTCCGAACGCGGTGCTCCAGGACCGAAGCCTCTCCTACACCGCTCGCGGCCTCCTCGAGGACCTCCTCTCCCGCCCGGACGGGTGGCGCGAGGACGGTCGGCAGATGGCCGACACCAGCCCGCAGGGACGCATGGCCGTGGCTCGTGCGCTGCGGGAACTCACAGCGGCCGGGTACTACAAGGTCATCAAGGTCCGCTTGCCGGGCGGTGGTCTGAGCAGTGAGGCCCACGTCTGGGACACCCCGCAGCAGGTGGCACCGGATATCACCCGTACGGGTCCCGGTGAATCGGTTGGCGGCGGGCGTGTCGCCCTAACCCCTAAAGAAACGGGAGAAAGAAACCCCCTCCCCCCACCCCCTCAAGCCGCCGCTCCGGCGGCGGAGTTGGATCAAGGCGGCGGGAAGGCCGCCGTCGATCTCGCCGATCCGGCCGTCCTCGCCGATCCGGCGGTGGCGGTGCTGCTCCAGGTGATCCGTCCCGAGCGACGGCTGCGGATCGGCCTGCCCGAGGCGCTGCAGCTCGCGCCGCTGGTCAGAGCCTGGCTGGACCGCGGCTGCACCCAACTGGACCTGTCCCAGGCGCTGTTGCCCGGCCTGCCGGCCTTCATCCGCTCCCCGCTGGGGCTGCTCCGCGACCGGCTGACCCGTAAGCTGCCGCCCCCGTCCGGCTGGGAGTCACCGGACGCGCCGGACGCGCCGTACGTCCGACCGGACGAGGCCGCGTTCGCTCCGCCTCCGGCCAGAAACATGCAGGTCATCCAGGCTGCGAGGGCATCTCTGGAGTGCGAGCTGTGCCGGGACCCAGTGCTCAGCCCCGGCATCTGCAAGCCTTGCGCCGGGCTCGGCCGGCCAGTGGTCGCCGTTGGCTTCGGCGAGGCCGCGACCGCGCGTGGCGCAGCCCTGGTCCGCTCCGCAATGGGCCTCAGCGCAGGCGGGCCCGTAGGCCGGCCCGCCTACGGTGACTGATGCGTGGGGCACCAACGGGGTACGTCAGGCGAGTTGGGCGGGCGCTTCGGTGGCGATCTGCTCGAAGACGCTGAGGTCGTTGGCGAAGATCGAGTCCGGTACCGGCCAGTGGATGACCACCTCGTCGATGCCGAGTTCCTGGTAGCGCCCGGCCCAGTCGACGAAGGCGTCGAGCGAGACCAGCGGCTGCTCCGCCGTGGAGCCCTGGAGCAGCATCTTGTCGATCGAGGCGAAGTCCCGCCCCTGCGCCTCGCAGGCGGTGCGGAGCTTGGCGAGTTGGGCGGCGACCACGGCCGGGGCCTGCTCGGCCGGGACATCGGCGGGGCCGCTGGGGTCGCCGTAGGTGACCCAGCCCTGGCCGTACTTCGCGGCGAGCTTGAGCCCGCGCGGTCCGGTTGCGGCGACGTAGAAGGGGACGCGCGGCTGCTGGACGCAGCCGGGGATGTTCCTGGCCTCGACGGCGGAGTAGTACTCGCCGGTCTCGGTGGTGACGTCCTGCGTCAGCAGCCTGTCCAGCAGCGGCAGGAACTCGTCGAAGCGGTCCGCCCGCCGGCGCGCGGTCCAGGCCTCCTGGCCGCGTGCGGTGGCGTCGAACCCGGTGCCGCCGACGCCGATCCCGACGGTCAGCCGACCGTTGGAGATGTCGTCGATCGTCATCAGTTCCTTGGCCAGCGTGACCGGCTCACGGAAGTTCGGCGAGGTGACGAGTGTGCCGAGGCGCAGCCGCTCGGTCGCCGTCGCGGCGGCGGTCAGCGTCGGCAGCGCGCCGAACCAGGGCTCGTCCCGGAACGACCGCCAGGACAGGTGGTCGTAGGTGTAGGCGGCGTGGAAGCCCAGTTCCTCGGCCCGCTGCCAGACCTTCTGGCCCTCGGACCAGCGGTGGATCGGCAGAATCACGGTACTCAGTCGCATGCGGTCGACCCTATGCCGCCGACGGCCCCCCGATTGGCGCATACCGCAGTATGCTTGCTTCATGTCGAGTACTACACGCATCACGGTGACGCTTCCGACCGAGCAAGTGGCTGAGCTGAAGAAGCTCACGGACAACGTCTCCGGTTACGTTGCCGAGGCGGTCGCCCGCCAGATCCGGCACCAGCTGCTCGCTGAGGAGCTGCGCCGCTACGAGGACGAGCACGGTGCATTCACCGACGACGAGCTGGTTGCTGCACAAGCCAGGATCTTCGGCTCGGCCCAGTCCGAGAAGCCGGCGAGCGCTGCGTGAACAATCGGCTTGAGACCGTCGTGCTTGACTCCCAGGGGCTCTCCGCCTGGATCTCGCAGGATCGGGGCACACTCGCGATGATCCAGTCCTTCCATGCGATGGCGGCCGATCTGGTGGTCTGTGCCAACACCATCGTGGAGGTCATGCACGCGCGGGTGAACACCTCGCGGCTGAACTGGGTGCTGTCTCAGGTAAAGGTCGAGGCAGTCACCGAGCAGGCGGCCAGGGCCTCAGCCACGCTCCTGAAACGGGCGGGTCTGCACGGGCACAAGTACGCGATTGATGCGACCGTCGCCGAGATGGCGCTTCGTCAGCCGGGACCAGTTGCGATGCTCACCTCCGACATCGATGACATGACCAAACTCTGTGGCAACCGGGTTCTGCTCATTGGCACCTGAGTCACGGCCGCCGCCCGGCCATCCGCCACGTGTCGCAGCAGGTCAGGGCGTGATGCGCGCGGTCGCGGTCACGGCGGGCGATCAGCGTCGGCAGCGCGTCGGCCCACGCGTTCACGCATTCGCCGACCGTGAATGCCGTACGCCAGCCACGCTGGTGAAGCAGCTCGCCTACTTCGTATCCAGTGGCCATCACGGCGAGGCTCTCATGGCGGAGCCGTTCCGGCCGGTGAGTCGGCCAGAGCGATGCGCGGAACACATCGCCCTGGCCGGCCGGGCGTTGCGTGCCGGGTCAGTGGGCGTCGGCGGGCTGGGCTGCGGTGGCGGCGGCGATGAGGGCCTCGCCGGTGTAGGCGTGGCCGCCGATGCCCCAGCCGCCGGAGGGGGCGTTGAGGATGTTGACCCAGGTGTCGTTGCGGTCGTGGCCGGGGGTGGTGAGGTCGCCCACGACGTCGGTGGCGGCGGTGATGAACGCGGCTCGGGCCTCCGGGGTCGGCAGGCCGATGTCCGGGAGCTTCAGTTCGACCATGACGACGGGGCGGTTGGCGCCGCCGGCATAGACGTCCTCGGGGGCCAGGAGGTGGACGGTGCCGCCGACGATCGAGGTGAAGAAGCTGTTCCCGGTGAGGCCGCCGGCCTCCAGCAGCGCGGCGGTCAGCTGCGGGAGGATCTGGTGCTCGCCGGTCGCGGTGAGCACGCCGCGCGGGGCGGTGACGGTGATGGGCATGGCTGTCCCCTTTCAGGGAGCTAGCTAGTACGTACGTACGTACTAGGTGATGGCTTCAGCCTGCATTAGGATGGCCGTACTAGTCAAGGTGGGAGGTGTGTCGTGCGGACCGATACCCGCGGCCGAATGATCGAGGCGACGGTGGAGGCGCTGCGGCGCCGTGGCGTCGCGGGCATGTCGTTCACCGAGGTGCTGCGCAGCAGCGGTGCCGCGCGCGGCGCGATCTACCACCACTTTCCCGGCGGCAAGGCCGAGTTGGTGGCCGAGGCGGCCACCCGCAATGGGGAGGACGTGAGCGGGTTCCTGGCCGCACTGCCGGCCGACGACCCGCTCGGGGTGGTTGAGGCGTTCCTGGCGCTGGTCCGCCCGGTCGTGGCGGCGTCGGCGGGTGGGAGCGGCTGCGCCGTCGCGGCGGTCGCCGTCGGCGGGAGCGGGGATGCCGAGGACGACGCGCTGCGCAGCGTCGCCGCGTCCGCGTTCGCGGCGTGGGGCGACCGGCTCGCGGAGCGGCTGGTCGCCGCCGGGCTCGCGCCCGGGGAGGCGGCGGACCTGGCCGCGCTGCTGCTCTCGCTGCTGGAGGGCGCGCATGTGCTCTGCCGTGCGGCCGGAGAGCTCGACCCCTTCGATCGGGCGGCGCGGACGGCGGTCGAGCTGACCCGGGCCCGCTACGGGCGTCGGTAGCGGTTCGCGGCGGGCGGGGTCCGCGCCGGCGGCCAGACGTGGTCGCGGCCTGGGACGGCAGCCACGCCGACCTGGGGATGGCCTGGTTGGACACCCCGCTGGCCGAACTCCCTTCCGGGCGGCGTCCGGTGGCGCGGCTGGCGCTGCTCGCCCCTACCGGCTCACCGAGGCCGACGTGGCGTCCTGGCGTGACGCGGCGAGCGGGTCGGGGGAGGGCGGCGGTGCCGACGGGGACCTGGTCCGGGTGTTGGCATTCGGTGCGATGGCGGCCGTCGTCCGGGTCGAGGAGTGGACGACGGCGGCTTTCGTGTCGCGCTGATGTCGCGGGGACAAGTGACGGAAGGAAGAGGGGTGAAGCGGGTGTATTCGGTCGGTCTCGGTGAACTTTGATCGAGATCGGATACCAATCGCGTAAAGTGCGTTGGCGATTCTCAAAGGATGTGGACATACTCGCTGATCAAGCGGCCAGTTCGGACCCACTGAGTGGGTTCGCGCCGCTGACGGCCGCTCCCGGGTTGGGGATGGGGCGAATTGTCATTCTCTGGGAGTATGTATGGGGGTCGGCGACGCTGTGTCCGAAGCGAGTGAGGGCCAGGAGGCGGACAAGTCCGCTGAAATTGTGAAGGATTCGGCGGAGCCGATTTCTGAGGCCGGGTCCGAAACCGTCGCCGAGGGGAGTGGCGCCACGCCCGAAAAGCCCGATCCTCGGCTGGAGCTGGCGGCTGACGCGGTCTCCGATGCGGTGAGCGATGATGCGATGAGCGGCGATGCGGCGAGCGAGGCTGTCGCCGACGCGGCGAGTGACGCGCCGGTGGTGGAGGCCGCTGCTGCGCCCGAAACGGCCACGGTCGTGCTGCAGCCGGCGGTCACTGCCGCGCCCGCGCCCGCAGCGGCGGAGTCCGCGCCTGCCGCGCCGCCCGCGACGCCGCCCGTGCCGCCCGTGCCGCCGTTCGGGGCGCAGCCGGCCGGTCCGCCGCCGCAGGGCGGGTACCCGATGGTTCCGCCGCCGCCCGCCGCGTACCAGCAGCAGTGGGGCGCGGGGGCGCAGCCGCCCGCCCCGGCCAAGCCGCGCTCGCGCACGGCGATGTACACCTCCCTCGCCGTGGTCGGCTTCCTGGCCATCGTGGCCGGTACGGCCGGCACCGTGGTCGCCGTCGGCAAGCCGGGCGGGACCTCCACCCAGGCGGCTTCGGCCCCCAGTGCCCGGGCCACGCACAGCGCGCCCGCATCGCCGTCGCCGACCGCCGCGCCGACGACCCCCGCGCCGGTCGTCGTGCCGACCATCGCGCCGTCCCCGACGTCCACCGTCCACGGCTCGGTCGACGGTGACAGCCACACCGGCGACCTGCGCTTCTTTCTGCTGCCGATCCCGGCCGGCGGGCAGGTGATCGGCGACCCGGACGGGACGACCGAGAGCCTGTCGACGCTGTCCAAGGAGATGTCCGACCCGAGCCAGGGCCTCAGCGCGCTGAACAGCTGGAACTGCACCGGCGGCGCGATCCGCGAGTACCGCAGCCCCGACGGGACGCTGACCATCACCGCCGAGCTGAAGCACTTCGACAGTGACAGCGATGCCAGCGGCTGGGTTTCCGGACTGACCTTCGGCAAGGCCACGTCCTTCTCCATCCCCGGCATCGGCGATGCCACCGGATGGGCCTACGACCCGAGCGACCCCACCGGCTACGGCAACATCATCGGCGTCTCGCACGACGGCGATGTGGAGTACGAGATCAACGTCAGTGGGACCGGCAAGATCGCCCACTCGCTGCTGCTGCCGCTGATGAAGCGCGAGGAGCAGCTCCTCAGCACCGGTCACTGAGCGACGGCGCAGGCCGCGCAGCCGGCCCGCCGCACTCTGCCCGCAGTCCTCACGCCCTCGCTCAATGACGTACCCGTGGAGAAACGTTGACCACCGAAGTAGCCGACGCGACGGCGACCGAGCCGCCTTCGCCGTCGCCCGCAGAGCGGAAGCCGCGACCGCGCGGCCGGACCACGATCATCATGACGGCCGCCGTGGTCCTGGGCGTGCTCGGCGGCGGTGCCGTCGGTTACGACGTCCAGTACAACCGGACGCCCACACCGCTGCCGCCGGTCTCGGTGGCCCAGCCGCAGTACCCGCTCACCCATGCCGCGCAGCCGCCGCTCTCGCCGGCCGACGACGATATGGTGAAGACCGACGGCGATCTGACGAAGCTGCTGCTGCCGGCGCCGAGCGGGGCGACCCCGGGCGGACAGAGCGGCTCGATCGTGAACTACTGGAACCTCGCTCAGTACGCGGAGCAGTTCGTGGTCCCGGGCAACGAGTTCTCCGAGCTCGCCGACCACGGCTTCCGCCGTGCCGCGAACGCCAACTGGAACCAGGGGAACAACCAGTTCTGCATCATCGACCTGGTCCAGTTCACCCACGCCGACGAGGGCGGTGCGCTGCAGCAGATGCAGGATCTGGCTGACAACGCGGCCAGTTGGACCGGCAGTACCAGTGTCGCCGTCCAGGGCTCGGACAACGACGTGGTCTACGCGGGCGTGAAGTCGCACACCGCCGGTGCCAGCACCTACTACGAGGGCCGGGCCTTCGGGGTCCACGGTGACATCGCGGTGGAGGTGGACTTCCAGTCCGGCAGCCCGGTCAGCGCGCAGACGATGCAGGGCCTTCTCCAGAAGCAGATGGAGCGACTGTGACCACCGACCTGACGAAGACCCAGGACCAGCCGGAGCCGCAGGCCGGGTCGATACCTGAGGCCACGGCCGCGCCGAGCGCGTCAGCCGCGCCGAGCGCGCCGGTCGCGCCGAACGGGCCGCGCAAGGGGCGTTGGCTCGCGCTCGGGCTGGTCGGCGTGCTGGTCGCGGTCGCGACCGGCTACGGCATTGGCGAGGCGATCCTCGCCGACGAGAAGGCGCCGACCGTGTCGGCGGCCGCGAGCACGCCTGCGCCCGCGCCCGCGCCGGCCATCGGGGTCCGCCCGGACGGCAGCCACTTCGGCCCGCTCAGCGCCCTGCTGCTGCCCGTGCCGGCGACCATGAGCCTGGGGTCGGACGACCCGGCCTTCGGCAACGACACGGTGCTCGCCCCCGGGCAGTACCAGGCCTTCTTCAACGAGAACTTCGCCGAACTCGCCGGCGGCGACCGGAGCCGGCTCGGCGGGCTGCTCGACGTCCCCGGGCTGAACGGCGCCGCCCTGCGGACGTACATGGTGAGCGACCAGATGGAGGTCGAGGTCGGCATGTTCCAGATGACCCGCGACCGGGTCGTCGCCGACAATGCGCTGCGGCAGGAACTGGCCAACGCCACCGGCGGGTTCGCCGGTGGCGTCAGCGTCACCGGCTTCCCGCAGGCGCACTGCTACCTGCCGCCGCTGCAGGAGGGCGACCGGCTCGACTACCTGAACTGCGATGCGGTGATCGGCGACCTGCTGGTGACCATGCACGCGTACGGTGTCGCGCCGCTCGACAGCACGGATGCCGCCGGCCTCTTCCAGCAGCAGCTCACCCGTCTCGGAAACTCGGAGTCTCAGGCATGAGCGACACGACCAGCCCCCCGCCGGTGCCGCCGCAGCCCGGCCCGGCCCAGCAGGTCCCGCAACCCCCGCAGCCGGCGCAGGCGCCGCAGCCGGTGCCGCCGCAGGGCTACCCCGGGCAGCCGTACGCCCCCCAGCCCGGCCGGCCGCAGCCCGGTCCCTTCCCCGTCGGCCAGCCGCAGCCCTGGTACCCGCCCGGCCAGCAGCCGGGTCCGCAGCCGGGTCAGCCGCTCTACACCCAGGCCTGGGGCGTTCCGCAGTACCTCGGCGGTCCGCCGCCCCAGCCGAAGCGCGAGCGGCCCTGGCTGCGCACCCTGCTGCGCTGGTCGGTCGCGGGCGTGGTCTTCCTCGCCGTCGGCTCGCTCACCACGCTCGCGGTCTCGCTGCCCAAGCGCGCCGACCTGCCCGGACTGAAGACCCCCGGGGACAACCGGTACGTCTTCCCGGCACTCCAGCTGCCCGAGCTGCCGCCGAACGGGCTGGGCCCGGCCGAGGGCGAGACGCAGAACGGGAGCACGGTCCACCTGGCCGACCTGCGCGGGCTGCTGCTGCCGGCCCCGGTGGGCGGCAAGCCCGACGCCTCGTACCCGGGCGCGAAGGGCTGGTACCCGGAGGCTTCCTACACCGCCCGGTTCGACGACCCCGTCGAGCTGGCGGACAAGTTCGCGGACTACGGGTTGCGGCACATCGCCGCCACCGCCTGGACCGGGCCCGACGGCACCCGCACCGAGATCTACCTGCTGGGCTTCCGTTCATCGAGCTCGGCCTCGGCGGTGTACGACTACGACATGAGCGGCACCCAGCCGACCTCCGCGCCGACCATCATGGGCCAGGACGACGTCACCTTCCCCGCCCTCGCCGGCACCTCGGTGACCACGCTGGCGGAGCCGAGCGGCGCGGGCACGCCGACCGATGTCGCCTTCCTGAACAACGGCGACATCGAGGCCGTGATCGTGATGAGCAACGCCAACGCGATCAACCCGGTCACCTTCAGCCAGGTGGTGACCCTCCAGGGCGAGCTGCTGCAGGGCTGACCGCGTTCCCGCATTCGCGCACGACGGCGCGCGGGTGAGGGCATCCCCTAGGGGACGCCCTCACCCGCGTACCTCTGAAGTCCGGGCAGAATCCGTGCTCGCTGCCGATGTGCTGACGTTGCCGCCGCCCCTAGAGTCGTCCCGTGTCTGTCATCATCACGGACAACCTCACCAAGAGGTTCCCCCGGGTCACCGCGCTGGATCGACTGACCGTCGATGTGCAGCCCGGAGTGGTCGGCCTGGTCGGAGCGAACGGCGCAGGCAAGTCCACACTCATCAAGATCCTGCTGGGGTTGGCCCCGGCCACCGAGGGAACGGCCCACGTGCTGGGGCTGGACGTGGCGACCCAGGGCGGTGCCATCCGTGAACGTGTCGGCTACATGCCGGAGCACGACGCGCTGCCGCCGGACGTCTCGGCCACCGAGTTCGTCGTCCACATGGCGCGGATGTCCGGCCTGCCGGCCGCCGCCGCCCGGGAGCGGACCGCCGACACCCTGCGCCACGTGGGGCTCTACGAGGAGCGCTACCGTCCCATCGGGACCTACTCCACCGGCATGAAGCAGCGGGTGAAGCTGGCGCAGGCCATCGTCCACGACCCGCAGCTGGTGCTGCTGGACGAGCCGACCAACGGCCTCGACCCGGTCGGCCGGGACGAGATGCTGGGGCTGATCCGGCGGATCCACCGCGACTTCGGCATCTCCGTGCTGGTCACCTCGCACCTGCTCGGCGAGCTGGAGCGGACCTGCGAGCACATCGTCGTCATCGACGGGGGACGGCTGCTGCGCTCCTCCTCGACCGCCGACTTCACCGCGGCCACCGCGCTGCTCGCGGTCGAGGTGACGGACCGTCAGTCGGATCCGTCCTTCGACATCGACGCCGCGCTGCGCGAGCTGCTCACTGCCCGCGGGCTGACCGTCACCACCGACGGCACCCGGGTCCTGGCCGTGGAGCTGGCCGGGGACGAGACCTACGACCTGATCCGGGACGCTGTCGCCGAGCTCGGCGTCGGCCTGGTGCGGATGGAGCAGCGCCGCCACCACATCTCCGAGGTCTTCCACGACGAGCAGGACGAACCGGAGGCGGCCGCCGGCAACGGCTCCGGCAACGGCTCCGGTAACGGCCCCGGAACCGCGTCCGAGGAGGTGTCCAGCCATGCCTGACTCCCTGCGCCCCGCGCCTTCGCCCGGGCCGGCCACCGCCCCCGGCGCGCCCGCCGACGTGATCCACGACATCGGCTACCGGCACTACGACGGCCCGCGCCTGGGCCGCGGCTACGCTGTGCGCTCGCTCTACTCGCTGACCCTGCGCGGCAGCTTCGGCCTCGGACGCTCCATCAAGTCCAAGGTGCTGCCGATGGGCCTGATGGTGCTGATGTGCCTGCCGGCCGCGATCATCGTCGCGGTCGCGGTCTACCTCAAGGCCGGCAAGCTGCCGATCGAGTACCCGCACTACCTGAACGTGATGCAGTTCGTGATCGCGGTCTTCCTGGCCGCGCAGGCGCCGGTGGCGCTCTCCCGGGACCTGCGGTTCATGACCATGCCGCTGTACTTCTCCCGACCGCTCACCTCCGGCGACTATGTGCGGGCCAAGTTCGGGGCGATGGCCTCGGCGATGTTCGTCCTCACCGCGCTGCCGGTGCTGATCATGTGGATCGGCTCGCTGCTCGCCTCGATGGACTTCCGCTACAACATCGAGCACCTGGCCTTCGGGCTGTTCGCGGCGGCGCTCTACGCCCTGCTCTACACGGCGATCGGGATGGTCATCGCCTCGCTGACGCCGCGTCGGGGCTTCGGGGTGGCGGCGATCATCGCGGTGCTGCTGATCTCCGAGGCGATCTCGTCGATCGTCTTCCATGTGCTGCAGAACCACCAGCACTTCTCCGCCGCCTACTGGGCGAACCTGATCAACCCGGGCGAGCTGGTCGACGCGACCACCACCTGGATGTTCAAGCTACGGATCGAGGGCCAGTCCTCCGTCCCGTCCGACCTCGGCGGCTACCTCTTCCTCGCCGTGATCCTGCTCGCCACCGCCGCCGCCTACGGACTCCTCGTCCGCCGCTACCGGAAGATCTGAGAGGCCACCCGTGACCACCATCAGCATCGACCGGGTCTCCCGCTGGTTCGGGAACGTCGTCGCCGTCAACGACATCAGCATGACCGTGGGGCCCGGCGTCACCGGCCTGCTCGGCCCCAACGGGGCCGGCAAGTCCACCCTGATCCATATGATGAGCGGCTTCCTGCCGCCCTCCACCGGACGGGTCGACATCGACGGCGCACCGGTCTGGAAGAACCAGGGC
Organism: uncultured Actinomycetota bacterium; assembly: GCA_963743515.1. Lineage (GTDB taxonomy): Bacteria > Actinomycetota > Actinomycetes > Streptomycetales > Streptomycetaceae > Streptacidiphilus. The sequence goes on along the minus strand of CAVUQN010000004.1, from coordinate 1,361,421 downwards.
GCCTACCGGCAGATCGGCCTCGTGCCCGAGCGCGAGGCCATGTACGACTTCCTCACCGGGCACGAGTTCGTCCTCGCCAACGCCGAGCTGCACGGCCTGGCCGACCCCGGCGCCGCCGCCCAACGGGCGCTCGCCACGGTCGCGATGGAGTACGCCCAGGACCGCACCGTCGGCACCTACTCCAAGGGCATGCGGCAGCGCGTCAAGATGGCCTCGGCCCTGGTCCACGACCCGGCCGTGCTGCTGCTCGACGAGCCCTTCAACGGGATGGACCCGCGGCAGCGGATGCACCTGATGGAGCTGCTGCGCCGGTTCGGCTCCGAGGGCCGGACGGTGCTGTTCTCCTCGCACATCCTGGAGGAGGTCGAGCAGCTCGCCCGGCACATCGAGGTGGTCGTCGCCGGACGGCACGCCGCCTCCGGCGACTTTCACAAGATCCGCCGGCTGATGACCGACCGGCCGCACCGCTACCTGGTGCGCTCCAGTGACGACCGGCGGCTGGCGGCGGCGCTGATCGCGGACGCGTCGACGGCCGGCATCGAACTCGACTGGACCGAACGCGCCCTGCGGATCCAGGCCGTCGACTTCTTCCGCTTCACCGAGCTGCTGCCCCGGGTCGCCAAGGAGGCCGGGATCCGGCTGCTGACCGTGTCGCCCCAGGACGAGTCCCTGGAGAGCGTCTTCGCCTACCTGGTGACGTCGCCATGAGCGGTACCTCCACTCCGACCAGGACCAGCACACCCCGTAAGGATGTGAACCAGTGAACCTCACCGTCGCCCGGCTGACCGTACGCGGCCTGCTCGGCCGCCGCCGCGGCCTGCTGCTGCTCGCGGTGCCCGCGCTGCTGCTGGTCCTGTCGGTGATCATCCGCATCGCCGTCGGCCAGGACGAGAGCACCACCGTCAACGTCCTCGGCGGGCTCGGGCTCGGCACGCTGGTGCCGCTGCTCGGGCTGATCGCCGGGACCGGGGCCATCGGCCCGGAGATCGACGACGGCTCGATCGTCTACCTGCTGGCCAAGCCGCAGCCGCGCTGGAAGATCATCACCACCAAGCTGGCGGTCTCCGTCGGCTGCACCGCGGTCTTCGGCGCGATCCCGATGTACATCGCCGGGGTCATCCTCTTCGGCAACTTCGAGCACCTGGCTCTGGCGTACGGGGTCGGTGCACTGGTCGCCGGGTTCGCCTACAGCGCGATCTTCCTGCTCCTGGGCGTGGTCACCCGGCACGCGGTGGTGTTCGGCCTGCTGTACTCGCTGGTCTGGGAGAGCGTCATCGGCGGCTTCGTCCCGGGTGCGAAGACCCTCAGCGTCCAGCAGTGGTCGCTCGCGGTCACCCGGAGCATCGCCGATCCCGGCGTGGTCACCTCGGCCGTCCACCTGCCGGCGGCGGTGCCGCTGCTGCTGGTGGTCATCCTCGGCGGCACGGCGCTGGCCGCCGCGCGGCTGAGCCGGCTCACCCTCGCCGGCGAGGAGTAGCCCGCGATTGCCGGAACAGGCGGGTCCGCGCGCCGCGCGGACCCGCCTGTTCGGCTACTGCGGTTCGACGGCCCGCAGGGTGACCCGGCGCCCCGCGCCGAGGCCGGCGGCCAGCGCGACGCCGCAGCAGACCAGCAGCAGTGCCAGCGGCAGCGCCCAGCCGTGCGTCGCCTGGTGCAGCGCGCCGACGCCCACCGGGCCGCAGGCGGCGATGAAGTAGCCGACCATCTGCGACATCCCGGAGAGCTGTGAGGCCACCGCCGGGCTGCCGGAGCGCAGCACGATCAGCGCCATGGCCAGACCGAAGCCGCCGCCCATGCCGAGGCCGAGCAGGACCGCCCAGATCCAGGCGCCGGCCACCGGGGCGACGATCAGTCCGCCGATGCCGACCGCGTAGCAGCCCACCATCAGCACCACCAACTTGCCCTGGCTGCTGGTCCGGCCGGCCGCGAGCGGTACCAGGAAGGCGCCGGCGATCTGCACCAGGTTGCAGAAGGCGAAGATCAGCGCCGCCGTGTCGCGCGACATCCCGTGGTCGGTCAGGACCGTCGGCATCCAGGCGATCAGGGTGTAGGCGAGCAGCGACATGATGCCCATGTAGATGGCGAGCTGCCAGGCCAGCGGGTGCCGCCACATCCCCGGCAGGTGTGCCGCAGCCGCGGTCGGCTCGGCCGTCTGCCGGTCGGCTGCGGTGCGCTTGGCGCCGACCACCTGCGGCAACCAGGCCGCCGCCGAGACCAGCGCCAGCACCGACCAGGAGGCCAGTGAGCCCTGCCAGCCGCCGAAGGCGTGCTCCATCGGCACGGACAGCGCGGCGGCCAGGGTCGCACCGACGATCATCGAGGTGCCGTAGACGCCGGTCATCGTTGCCGCGCGGTCCGGGAAGTCCCGCTTCACCAGCCCCGGCATGGTCACGTTGAGCAGGGCGATGGCCGCGCCGATGACCATGCTGCCGGCGAACAGCGCCCAGGAACCGCTGACGATCCGCAGGCCGACCCCGGCCGCCAGCCCCACCAGCGCCAGCAGGACCACTCGTTCCGGGCCGAAGCGGCGCACCAGCTTCGGGACGAAGGGCGCGGTCACGCCCATGAACAGCACCGGGAAGGTGGTGAGCAGCCCGCCGGCCGTCGAAGAGAGCCCGTAGTGGTTACTGATGTCGGTCAGCAGCGGCGACACGGCGGAGAGCGCGGCCCGCATGTTGAGCGAGACCAGCAGGATGCCGACCAGCGCGGTGACCGGGTGGGCGGCGATCCGTACGGGGCGTGAGGGCGAGGTGGCGGGCGCGGTGGTGGGCGCGTCGATCATGCTGTGGGACATGGGGGTCTTTCCGAGCGTCAGGTCGGGCGGTGGATCGAGGGGGAGGCGGGGCCTCAGTCGAGCAGGCGGGCGACGGCTCTCATCGGGTCGGCGATGAGCAGCCGGCTGGCGGCCTCGGCCGCCTCCGGATCGCCGGAGGCGATGGCGTCCACCAGGGCCCGGTGCGAGGCCAGGTCGACCATGGGCATGTCCTGGTCGCCGACGGCGGCGCGCATCGACTCCCGGACGGAGGCGCTGAAGTAGCGGTACACCTCGGTAAGCGCCGGGTTGTGCGCGGACTCGACCATGGCGGTGTGGAACTCGAGGTCGTGCTCGACGGTGGCCTCACGGCCGGCCCGCTCGGGCTCGGTCCGCAGGATGTGCTCCTCCGCGTCGAGCGCGGCCAGCATCCGCTCCAGGTCCTCGGGGGTGTGCCGGAGCGCGGCCAGCCGGGCGGCCTCGTTCTCCAGCGCCGCGCGGACCTCCAACACGTCCCGCACCCCGGAGCGCTGCACCCCGTGCAGCACGGCGGCCGGGTCGCTGGTGGAGCGCACGAAGGTGCCCTCGCCCTGCCGCGACTGCAGCATCCCCGCGTGCACCAGCACCCGCACGGCCTCGCGCACGGTGTTCCGGCCGACCTGGAGCTGCTCGGCGAGCTCGTGCTCGGTCGGGATCCGGTCCCCGACCTGCCAGCTCCCGCTGCTGAGCTGGGCCCGCAGCTGCTCGATCGCGGAGTCGACCAGGGAGGTGCGCCCGGCCGCGTGCAGGGGCGTAATGCTGCTCATCGACTGGTCCTCCTGTGGCCCGGACATCCGCTTGCCCAGTCATCCTACAACTGAATCGCCGGTGCTCCGGCTCGCCGGTGAAGCCACGACCCGCTATCGGCCGCGCGTGATGGCGTCGCCGACGACGAAGTCCTTGGCGGGCCCCTCGGTGATGAGGACGTCGGTGCCGTAGGCGTAACGGTGCGAGAAGCGGTAGCAGGCGTGCTTGCTGTCGGGCTCGCTGAGGACGGTGACCGTGCCGTCCTCGTCGTGGTCGTCGATGAGGACGTAGACGGGGATGCCCGCGCGGGCATAGGCGCGCCGCTTGCGGATCCGGTCTCGCTGCCGGTCGCAGCGCCAGGGGGAGACGACCTCGGTGACGAAGGCGACCCCTTCGGCGAGCACTCCGAGTCCGCTGGGGTGCGCGATGTCCTCCAGTGCACGTGGGCAGACGAAGTCCTGAAGATGCCGCAGCAGGGATTCGAGCGTCCGGCCGATGAGAGTGCCGTGGCGGAGGCGTCCGATGGGCGGCATCTCGATGGCCCCTTCGATGATCTCGACGCGGAAGCCCTCAGGAACGTCGATGGCTTTCCAGACCTCCCACAGGGCCTCGTCCAGGTCCACAGCGGTCTCCTCGCCGGCGAGCACGGGGTGAGCAGCGGAGGTCGGGTGACACAAGCCGCACCCGGAAACTACGCCGAGTGGTCTCGACCGCGGCGAGAACGCCCGGCGGTTCACGCGAATAGGTGAACGTAACGACTAGACCTGCGGAAAGAGGCGTTCCACGACGACGGCGACGCCGTCCTCGTCGTTGCTGAGGGTGACCTCGTCGGCGGCGGTGAGGAGGGCCGGGTGGGCGTTGGCCATGGCCACGCCGCAGGCGGACCAGCGGAACATCGGCAGGTCGTTGGGCATGTCGCCGAAGGCGACGGTGCGGTCGCGGGTGACGCCGAGCCGCGCGGCGGCCAGCGCCAGCCCCGTGGCCTTCGACAGCCCCAGCGGCAGCACCTCGACGAACTGCGGGCCGGAGACGACCACGTCGACCAGTTGGCCGGCGATCTCCCGGGCCGCGTGGGCCAGCTCGTCGTCGTCGAGGGTGGGGTGCTGCAGGAACAGCCGGGTGATCGGTCGCTCCCAGAAGTCGGCGGGGTCGGCGGCGGTGACCGGGTCCGCGCCCGCGACCTGGTAGCCGGGGCCGGTCAGCACCTCGCCGTCCAGGCCGTCCTGGCCGACGGCGACGAACAGCGGGCCGAGCTCGGCCTCGATCTTCGCCAGCGCGACCTGGGCCAGCGCGCGGTCCAGGGTGACCGAGGTGAGCTCCTTGTGCGCGCCCGCGTCGTAGACCTGCGCGCCCTGGCCGCACACGGCGAGGCCGGTGTAGCCGATGGCGTCCAGGGTCGGCCTGGTCCAGGACGCCGAGCGTCCGGTGACCACGATGTGCATCGCCCCGGCGGCGGTCGCCGCCGCCAGCGCCCGCTGCGTGCGCTCCGACACGGTGTGGTCGGAGCGCAGCAGGGTGCCGTCGAGATCGGTTGCGATCAGGTCGAACGGGCGCGCGGAGGTGGTCACTTGGCGATGGGTTCGAGTACCGTGCGACCGCCGAGGTAGGGGCGCAGCGCCTCCGGCACGGTGACCGAGCCGTCCGCCTGCTGGTGGGTCTCCAGGATCGCCACGATGGTGCGCGGCACCGCGCAGAGCGTCCCGTTCAGCGTCGCCAGCGGCCTGTTGCCACCCTCGCCGCGCATCCGGATGTCCAGCCTGCGGGCCTGGAACTCGGTGCAGTTCGAGGTCGAGGTGAGCTCGCGGAACTTGCCCTGGGTGGGGATCCAGGCCTCGATGTCGAACTTGCGGTACGCGGACGCGCCGAGGTCGCCGGAGGCGACGTCGATCACCCGGTAGGCCAGTTCGAGCTTGTTGAGGAAGTCCTTCTCCCACTGGAGCAGCCGGGCGTGCTCGGCCTCGGCCTCCTCCGGCGCGACGTAGGAGAACATCTCGACCTTGTCGAACTGGTGCACCCGGATGATGCCGCGGGTGTCCTTGCCGTAGGTCCCGGCCTCGCGGCGGAAGCAGGACGAGAAGCCGGCGTAGCGCAGCGGCAGCTTGTCCGCGTCGATGATCTCGTCCATGTGGTACGCCGCGAGCGGCACCTCGGACGTCCCGACCAGGTAGAAGTCGTCCTGCTGCCAGCCGGTAGACGTTCTCCGCGGCCTGGCCGAGGAAGCCGGTGCCCTCCATGGCGCGCGGGCTTGACCAGCGCGGGCGTGAGCATCGGGGTGAAGCCGGCCTCGACCGCCTGGGCGATGGCCATGTTGACCAGCGCCAGCTCCAGCAGCGCGCCGACGCCGGTGAGGTAGTAGAAGCGCGAGCCGGAGACCTTGGCGCCGCGCTCGATGTCGATCGCGCCGAGGATCCGGCCGAGCTCGACGTGGTCGCGCGGCTCGAAGCCCTCGGCGGCGAAGTCGCGCGGGGTGCCGATGTGCTCGAGGACGACGAAGTCCTCCTCGCCGCCGATCGGGGCGTCGGGGTGGAGCAGGTTGGCCAGCTGCCCGAGCAGCCGCTGCGCCTCGGCGTCGGCCTCGGACTGCTCGGCGTTGGCGGCCTTCACCTCGGCGGCGAGCACGGCGGTGCGCTTGAGCAGCTCCGCCTTCTCCTCGCCCTGGGCCTTGGGGATCAGCTTGCCCAGCTGCTTCTGCTCGTTGCGCAGCTCGTCGAAGCGGGAACCGGACGACCTGCGGCGCTCGTCGGCACTGAGGAGCGCGTCGACAAGGCCGACGTCCTCTCCTCGGGCGCGCTGCGAAGCGCGCACACGGTCGGGGTCCTCACGAAGCAGGCGAAGGTCAATCACAGGGCGAGCCTACCGGTCGGGCGAGGCTGCGTGCCGCTGCATTCCGGTGCGTGGTGGTCCGGTGCCGGACGGTGGCGGGTCCGACGGCCCGGCGGTGGCGCCGGGGCGGCTTCGGACCCGGGGCTATTCCGGCTTTCTCCGGGATGATCGCTCCTTGTCAGCCTCTGTCCCCTTTTGACGGGCATAAGCGGGCTTGTCGACTCTCGGGCGCTCTGGGATTCCCTGGGGATAACTCGCCCTGCCCTGTGGATATCTCACAGTGGCCTGGGGGTTCATCTCTTTGTCCACAGTTTCCCGGGCGGGGCTGTGGACATCGGGGGTCGAGTACCCCGGACGACTCGGAACCCTGTCGGCGTCCGCCAAACCTCGTGCTTACACACGTTTGCGTGACTTTTGATGGCCGACCGGCTTCCTCGGGGTAAACGATCGGGCGACGGTGGCATTTGTCCGGTTTGAATCCGCCGGGCCGGGTTCGCGATCATGGGGCCGCGCGAAGGCGATCTGTCGACACATCCCCAGCCTGTGGATAACTAGGTCGTGGAGACTCTCGGGCCGCCTGGGGAAAACTCTCTCAGTCGACACTCAGAAATATGGGCAGCCACTGATCGAAAACGCTCACAGATGATCGCTCACTGCTCGCCGCGGCCGTCGAGGCAGCGCGAGAGCCAGTCCGCGGCTTCGTTGAACTCGGCGTCCGAGGTGCCCGGCCTGACCATCGGCGGCTGCTGGTCCGCACGCGGATAGGAGCCGAGGAAGCGCACCTGCGGGCAGATCCGGTGCAGTCCCATCAGCGCCTCGCTCACCCGGCGGTCGGTGATGTGCCCCTCGGCATCGACCGAGAAGCAGTACTGGCCCAGGCCGCCGCCGGTGGGGCGGGACTCGATGCGCATCAGGTTCACCCCGCGCACGGCGAACTCCTGCAGCAGCTCCAGCAGCGCGCCCGGGTGGTCGTGGGCCAGCCAGAACACCGAGGAGGTCTTGTCCGCCCCGGTCGGCGCGGAGGTCCGTCCCGGTCGGCCGACGAGGACGAAGCGGGTGGTCGCGCTGGACGCGTCGTGGATGTCGGTCGCCAGCGGCTCCAGCCCGTACAGCGCCGCCGCGAACTCCCCGGCGAAGGCTCCGTCGAACTTCCCCTCCTGCACCAGCCGGGCGCCCTCCGCGTTGGACGAGGCCGACTCCCAGCGCGCGTCCGGCAGGTTCGCCGCCAGCCAGCGCCGCACCTGCGGCTGCGCCACCGGGTGGCCGGTCACCGTCTTCACGTCCGCCAGCTCCGTCCCCGGGCGGACCAGCAGCGCGAAGGCGATCGGCAGCAGCACCTCGCGGTAGATCATCAGCGGCTTGCCGGTCGCCAGTTCGTCGAGCGTCGCGGTGACGCCGCCCTCCACCGAGTTCTCGATCGGCACCAGCGCCGCCGCCGCCTCGCCGTTGCGCACCGCGTCCAGCGCCGCAGCCACCGACACCGACGGCACCAGCTCCCGGGTCGCCGCCTCGGGCAGCGTCCGCAGCGCGGCCTCGGTGAACGTCCCCACGGGGCCGAGATAGGTGTAGCGATGGGCGGACAAGAGGGCCTCCGGGGACCGAAACCGTGCACAACTGGTCCCGAGCAACGTTAGTCACTCCGGCCCGCCCGGGTGACCACGTCCCGGTGCGTGGACGGCGGCAGGGCCTCAGCGCGGGCGGTCGCCGGAGATGGTGACGCGTTCCATGACCCGGGGCGCGGGAAAGTAGTCGGAGACCGCGTAGTGCTGGGTGATCCGGTTGTCCCAGAAGGCGACCGAGCCCGGGGCCCAGCGGAAGCGGCACTGGTACTCCGGGTGGGCGGCCTGGGCCTGGAGCAGGTCGAGCAGCTCGGCGCTCTCGCTCTCCGGCAGGCCGACGATGCGGTCGGTGAAGACCCGGTTGACGTAGATCAGTTCGCGCCCGGTCTCCGGGTGGGTGCGCACCACCGGGTGCTCGACCGGCGGGTGGAGCACGCGTTGCCGCTCCCGCTCGGGCGGGGGCAACAGCTGGCCGAAGCTGCGGAGGAAGTCGTGCACCGCCCGCAGTCCCGCGATCCGCTCCCTGACCCGTTCCGGCAGGCCGTCGTAGGCCGCCGCCATGTCCGCCCACAGGGTGTCGCCGCCCACCTCGGGCAGTTCCACGGCGCGCAGCACCGAGCCCAGCGGCGGGGTCGGCGCGAAGGAGACGTCGCTGTGCCAGACGTTCTCCACGCCCGGCTGCGCGGCGTCGTGGGCCAGCCGGACCACCTGGGGCAGCGCGGCCTTCGGCAGGAAGGGGTGGACCTCCGGCACCCCCCAGTGCCGGGCGAAGGCGGTGTGCGAGGCCGCGTCCAGCCGCTGGCCCCGGAAGAACAGCACCTTCCACTCCAGCAGCGCCCGCTTCAGCTCCGCCAGCACCTCCGGCGCGAGCGGGCCGGCGAGGTCCACCCCCTCGACCTCGGCGCCGATCGTCGGCGAGTACGGGGTCAGCGCGATCCGCCGGTACGGGCGCAGCGCCGTGTCGTCGGCCGTCCGCCGGAGTACCCGGGCGGCGACGGAGGGGCGGACGGGGCGTCCTGGTGCAGCGGTGCTCATGGCGGTGCCTCCCGCTCGGTTCGGCCGTGCGATGCCCGGTGACGAGGACATCGTGCGGCCGGGAGCGTGAGGACACCAGAGCCGTGCCACCCTGGGCGGCACGGCTCTGGCCGCCCGCCCGAGGTCACGGCTCCAGCAGCGCCTGCCCGACATAGCCGTCCGGGTCGGCGGCGCCGCCCGGAACCGCGAACAGGCCGCTGGACTCGTGCACGATGAACGTCGACAGCGCATCGCCGCGGGTGAGCTTGCGCTGGACCGGGACGAAGCCGGTGAGCGGGTCCGACTGGAAGGCCACGAAGAGCAGCCCGGCGTCGGGCGAGCCGTCCGGGCGGAAGCCGTCCGAGTAGGAGTAGCCCCGGCGCAGCATCGCCGCGCCCTGGTTGGACTGGGCGGCGGCGACCCGGATGTGGGCGTCGCCCGGGATCGCCAGCGAGCCGTCGGCGTTGAGCTTGTCCAGGTCGACCGGAGTGGTCTCGGATCCTCCGGACAGCGGTGCGCCAGAAGCCTTCTGACGGCCGATAACCCGCTCCTGGACGGTCAGCGACTGCTGCTCCCAGGTGTCGAGCAGCATCCGGATCCGGCGGAAGACGACATAGCTGCCGCCCGCCATCCAGGCCGGTCCGCCGCCGCCCTGCGCCGGGACGAAGATCTCGGAGTCGAAGGCGGCGTCGGTGGGCTTGGGGTTGTTGGTGCCGTCGATCTGGCCCATCAGGTTGCGCCCGGTGTGCGGCTGCGCGGTCGCGCCGGGGGAGCGGCTGAAGCCGTTCATCTGCCAGCGGACCCCGGCCGTGCCGGCCGCGAGCTGCTGGATCGTGCGCATGGCGTGGAAGGCGACCAGGCCGTCGTCGGCGCAGACCTGCACCCACAGGTCGCCGTCGCAGTTGGCCCGGACCAGCGCGTCCGACGCGAACACCGGCAGCGGCGCGAGCTGCTCGGGCAGCCGGCCGGCCAGCCCGGCCTTGGCGAAGACCGAGGCCCCGAGGCCGAAGGTGACGGTCAGTGAGTTGGGCCCGGCGTCCAGGGCGACGTCGGTGTCGGTCACGCCGGGAGGCGTGCGCCCCTCGGCCATCGCCGCTGCCGCCGCCGACCAGCGTTTCATCAGCGAGGTCAGCCCGGCCCGGCCGGTGCCCGCCGTCAGGTCGAAGGCGGTGGTGTACATCAGGGCCTGCATCGGCTGGACGATGCCGGCCTGGTGCGTCCCGAAGAACGGCACGCTGTCCGCGCCGAGAGCGGTCAGCGGTTGGGCGTTCGCCGTCCCGGTGCTGGGCGTGGATGCCGGCGCGTGCGCCCCGAAGCTGGCCCCGGCGCCGACCGCGAGCCCGACCGCGCCGCCGGCCCCGGCGGTCGCCAGCAGGCGCCGCCGGGTGACGGTGGGGCGGGGGCCGCGCTGTTCGCTGCTCTGCTGGTCGGTCACGGTGCTGCGGTCCTGGTTCCGAGGTTGCTGTTGTTGTTGCTGTCGGTTCTGCTGCGGCATGACTCAGCCCACCTGGATCGTGGTGGAGACGGTGGTCTCGTCGATGGCGTCCGAGCGGACATTCACGATCATCAACCAGCTTCCCTGGAGCGGGAGTTCGAGATTGTCTGCGGCCCAGTGGCCGATGTCGACGTGGTCCAGCGGGACCGGGAGCGGACCCAGTTGCTTGGCTGCGAGCGAGAGCGAGACGTCCAGCTCGGGGACGTCGACCGGCTTGCCCTTGTTGTCGAAGACATAGGCGTGGAGCGTGTTCAGCCCGGTCCGGGCCGGGTCGATCTCGATGTTGACCTTGCCGACCGCGTTGTCGCCGGGACCGCCGGTGTTGAACGGGAGGGTGACGTTGACCGGCAGGTTCTGGGTCGCCGCGAAGGCGGCCTTCTGCTCGGTGACGGCCCGCCCGGGGGCGGAGTTGGTGAGCAGTGTGGTCACCACCAGCACGACCACCGCGAAGCTCACCTCCAGCAGCACGGAGCGCAGCAGCATGCCGCGCGCCGGGCTCGCGTCCCGCGCCCGCCGGTCCGCCACGCCGGCCCGGAGCGCCTGCTGCCGGGCGAGCTGCGCCCGGCGGACCGGGTCGTCGGTTCGGACCTCCTCGCTGACCGGCTCCTCGGCCGCAAGGTCCTGGTCGGCCGCAAGGCCTTGGCCCTCGGCGGCCTCCGGAGCCGGCTGGTCGCGCAGTACGGCCGTCCAGCGGCGGGACATCCACGCGGCGGCGAGCATCACCAGCACCGCGCCGATCTTGACCAGCAGTAGCTGCCCGTAGGTCGTGGAGACCAGCGCGCCCCATGTGCCCAGGCCGCGCCAGGCCTGGTAGATCCCGGTGCCGACGAGCGCGGCGACGGCGCACATGGCGATCGTCGAGAAGCGGGCGACCTGGACCGCGCCGATGCCGCCGTCCGCCTCCGAGCGGCGGAGACCCACCAGCACGGTGGCCAGTCCGCCGAGCCAGCAGGCCATGGAGAGGATGTGCACCACGTCCAGCGGGACGGCGAGGGCGACCTGCATGCCGACCGAGGCGTGGTCGCCGAGGGCCCAGGTGCAGGCGAGGGCGATGGCGAGGACGGCCCAGACCACGCCGAGCACGATCCGCACCCGGAGTTCCTGTCCGGGGTCGGTCCTGGCGCTCGCGGTCTCGTCCAGGTCCGCGTCCGGGGCCGGGGCCGCAGCCTCGGTTGGCGGCTCGGCGCCGACGCCGGCCTGGCCGGCCAGCACGGCCAGGAACACCCCGACCGCCGCCAGCAGCAGGATCCGGACCACCAGCAGCGTGCCCAGCCGCTCCCCCAGGCTCTGCTGGACCAGCGTCAGATTGAAGACCCCGCCGAGGCTGCCGGCCTGGGCGTAGGGCCCGCGCAGCAGCAGCTCGGCGACGGTGGACAGCAGCAGCGCCACCCAGCCGCCGAGCATCAGCCGCTGGACCGAGCGCAGCCGTACCCCGCGCGGCCAGCAGCGCAGCACCAGTACCACCGAGCCGATCAGCAGCGCATACGCGCCGTACTGGACGCTGCGGCTGCCGCCGTAGAGCGCGCCGACCAGCGCGCTGCCCTTGGGGGCCTGTTCCCCCGCCACGCTGGTGGTGGCGGAGGCGTGGCCGTAGGAGAAGGTGAAAGCCCCGGACACCGGGTGGGTGTCCGCGGAGATCGCCCGCCAGGCCACGGTGTAGGTGCCCTGGGCCAGACCGCTGCCGAGCTGCACCTGGGCGGTGGTGTCGTCGTTCCCGGCATGGCCGGTGGAGCCGCTGGTGACCTGCTTGCCGCTGGGGTCGAACACCCGCACATCGTCGGGGGAGAGCGTGACCTGCTCGCTGAAGTGCAGGGTCACCTCGGTGGGCGCGGTCTGCACGATCGAGCCCTCGGCCGGGTCGGTCGACAGCAGGGCGGCGTGGGCGGAGGCGGCGGTGGCCCCGGCGAGCATCAGCGCGAGCAGTGTGGCGAGCGCGCCGAGCAGCGCGCCGACCCGGCGGTGCAGCGGACGGGCCGGGCGGCGAGGGGAGGTTCCGGGGAGCGTGCGGGCAGTGGGGGTCGGCATCATCAACTCGCGGGCTGGTAGGTCAGCGGCTGGACGGTGGCCTGGACGGTGATCCTGCCGGCGTGCTGGAAGGTCAGCAGCAGCTCGATCCGGTGCCCGAGCACGGGCGCCGGGGACAGGCCCATGAGCATGACGTGCTTGCCGTCGCGGGCGAACAGCGCCGAGCCGTGGGCCGGGACGGTGACGCCGCCGGTGATCGGGCTCATCGAGGTGGCTGTGGACTGGTCCATCTCGGCGCTCTGCGCGGTCGGGGCGCTGACGCTCAGCAACTGGTCGGCGGTGCCGCCGCTGTTACTGACGTCGAAGTAGGCCACGGCCATGCCGGGGGAGGCGGGCATCGGCACATAGGCGCCGGTAACCGCGATCTTCGCGGGCGAGCCGGACGCCGAGCCCGATCCGGCCGCGGCCTGGTGGTCGGTCCCGGCGCAGGCGGCCAGCCCGAGCCCGAGCGCCGCCGCGACTGCCGCGCAGGCCACCGCGGTCCGCCTCACGAGGTCACGCTCCGGATCATCAGCGGCAGGTCGTGGGCGAAGTCCTGCCACGGCACGCCGCTGGTGTAGAGCACATGGGCCTTGTTGTCGGAGGGGAGGAAGCCCAGCACCTCGGCCCCGTGCACCGGCTCCTGGCCGGCCTTGGGCGCGGCCACGAAGACGCCGACCGACTGCGCGGCCTTGATGATCGTGTTGATGTCGCCGGTCAGCCCGATGAACTTCGGGTTGAAGGAGTTGAGCCAGGTCTGGATGGTGCTCGGGGTGTCCACGGCCGGGTCGGTGCTGATGAAGACCACGTCGATCTGCTGCTGCTGGGCCGCGGGCAGCTTGGACAGCGCGACGGCGATGTCGCCCATGGTGGTCGGGCAGACGTCGGGGCAGTGGGTGTAGCCGAAGTACAGCAGCATCGCCCGGCCGGCCGTGCGCTGCACCAGGTTGTAGGGCTTGCCGCTGGTGTCGGTGAGCGTGACGTCGGGCTTGTCGAAGGTCCGGGGCAGCAGCACGCCCTGGTACGGCGAGGAGGCGCCGCCGTCGGCGCTGACGGCGGACTGGGCGTTGCCGCTGGAGCCGGAACCGGAGCTGGAGCAGGCGGTGAGCAGCAGGCCGGCGCCGACGGCGAGTGCGCCGCCGAACAGGGTGCGCCGGGAGAGCGGGCGGGAGGGGTGCTCGGACATGTCGTGGGTCCGTTCTTTCGGACGAATGCGGGTGCCGGGGCCGGGAGGGCCGGGAAGGGGGCGCGGGGCGGGCCGCCGGACGCGGGTGCGTCGGGACGCCCGCCCCGCGCGCGGTCACACGTCGGTACGACTGCGTCCCGACGTCCCGGCGGCCGCGCTGCCGCCGCGCCGCCAGCCGAGGAAGCCGAAGGCGATGCCGAGCAGGCCGACGACCACGCCGACCCCGCCGAGGACCCGCGCCAGGGTGTCCGAGTCGGAACCGGTGGATGCCGAGGCGGTGGTGGTGGCCTTGGGCGCGGCGGGCGCGCTGCTGCTGCTCGCGGCGGCGTCGGTCAGGGTGAGCACCGGCGCCGGGTTGGCCGGCTCGGGCTGGCCGGGCTGCTCGTCCTGGATCCAGCGGACCACCGTGCCGTCGCTGTAGGTCTGCAGTGCCTTGAAGGTCAGGGAGTCGGTGTTGCTGGGCAGCTGCCCCATGTCCACGGTGAAGTCCTGGTAGTAGCCGGGCTCGATGGCCCCGCCGGTCCAGGTGATGGAGGAGACCGCGTTGGTGATCGAACCGTCGTCGGTGACGATCGGGGTGGCCAGCTTGACGCTGGTGATGGTGGCCTTCCAGCCGGGCGTCGGCGCGACCAGCACCGAGGCGATCGGGTTCGCGGTCGGGAAGTAGACCTGGACCTCGGTGGTCGAGGCGTTGTCCTTCTCGTTCGGCACCCGGAAGGAGAAGGTCTGGTCGGACGCGCCCTTGGTGGCGGTCGAGGGCTGGACGGTCACGTGGGCCGAGGCGGGTCCGGCGATCAGCAGGACACCGGCCGCCGCGAGCGCCGCGACGGTGCCGATACGGCGCTTGACGGCTGTGGTCGTACGCATGGTTCAGGGCTCCAGGAGTGAGGAGTGCGAAGTACCGCGGGCAGGTGGGGGGCGTGCGGGCCCGGCCTGCCCCTCCGCGGCCCTGTCGACGACGAGGGAAGGCGTGGGTGCAGGTGGTCAGGCCGCCGACGGGACCGGCGGTCCGCGCCGCACGACCTGGTGCCGCAGCAGCGCGCGACGCGGCAGCCGCCAGGGGGTGCGGTCGCCGGGGGCGGTCCCGGCACGGGCCGGCTCCAGTCCGACCAGCCCGCGCAACAGCGCGGCAGCCAGTGCCAGCACGGTGCGCAGTGGGGCGGCCCAGGTGCGGGCCGCGGTCTCGGCGTGTGACCCGATCGCGCGGGCTGTCCGCCAGGCCGCGGCCTCGCCGCAGCGCAGCCACCAGCCGATGACCAGGGCCGCGCCGAGGTGGCCCAGCAGCATCAGCGGAGTGAGCCCGAGGACGGCCGAGTGGGTCCAGAAGTCGAGGTGCGGCAGGGCGGTGACGACCAGGTGCGGGTCGAGGCCGGCCCGGCTGACGATCTGGCCGGCCGTGGTGCCGGGCGGCAGGGCGCCGGCGGCCGAGCCGGCCGCGTCCGGGCCGCATATCAGCCGCATGGCCAGCTCGTTGAGCGCGTTGCCGCCACCGCTCCAGGCGGCGCTGCCGGCAACCGTCATATCCATGCCCGGCATCCCGGCCATGGTGCCGCAGAGCTCGTGGAAGAAGAGGTGCAGGCCGAGCTGGCCCACCGCCAGTCCGGCCGCGATCGAGCCCAGTGAGCGTTCCCGCCCGGCCAGCGCGGTCGCCACGGCCCAGACCACCAACCCGCCGACCAGCAGCGCGGGCAGGGTCACGGTGCCGCCCCCGCCGAGGCTGTGGCCGAGCCCGGACACGACGACGCAGACCGTCGCGAAGGGCAGGGCCCGCAGGGCGCGAAGGTCGAGCGCGAGGGCGCGCATCGGACGTCGCAGGTGCGGACGTCCCACCAGGCTCGTGAACATGACGTCGGCCAGTCTCTCACCGTGGCCCCACCGTTCCCCGGGCGGGGCACGGAATCGGGACATTCCGCTGATCGCGGCGGCGGACGACGGCGCAGCCGCCCGCCCGTGTGCCCCGGCGCGCGGGGCGAGGTCGTACGCCCCGCTGCGCGCCGTACGGGTGTTCCTGCCCCTGTACATCCGCCGCCGGGGTGACAAGTCGCCCGGAGAGCGGTTGATGCCCCAGGGCCTCGGCAATACGTAGTGGTATGTGGAGCCCCAGCCAGGAGGAGCCGGTCGTGGACATCTGGTGGTCTCTGCATCTCCGACGAGAACCGGCGAGCGTGCCGCTGGCGCGCCGCATCCTGCTGGGCACGATGGCCTCGGCCGGCGTCGACCCGGACATCTCGCACGAGGTCGGCGTCGCGCTGACCGAGGCCTGCGCCAACGCGGTCGAGCACGCCACCCATGTCTCCGGGACGGGCGAGGACAGCGGCTTCCAGGTCACCGCGACCATCGAGGGCGGCAGGCTGCGGGTCGAGGTCACCGATGCCGGGCCCGGCTACTCGGCGGCGCCCGGCCCGGCGGCCGTGCGCTCCGGCCGGCCAGGGCCGCGCGGCGGACGGGCCGCGCGCCGGGCCCACCTCGGCGCGATCCCGGCCGACGCCGGGATGCAGTTGCCCGATCCGGGCGCCGAGCACGGGCGCGGCCTGTTCCTGATCCGCGCGCTGGTCGACCACGTCCAGTTCCGCAACCATCCGCGCAGCGGGGCGGTCGTCTCCTTCGACAAGACGCTGAAGTACTGCGACCCGCCGCTGCTGCACGCCTCCTGAGCTTGACCCTCACGCAACGTCAGGATCCAGGCTGACCGTGTCGAGGGAGAGCGAGGAGGGAATCGCCATGGACCACCCGCGTCAGCGCGACGACGGCGCAGGCGGCTACTCGGTCGGCCAGGTGGCCGGCTTCGCCCGGATCACCGTCCGCACCCTGCACCACTACGACGAGATCAAGCTGCTGTCCCCCAGCGGCCGGACACCGTCCGGCTACCGCCGGTACGACGACGCCGACCTGGACCGGCTGCAGCAGATCCTCTTCTACCGTGAGCTCGGCTTCTCCCTCGACGACATCGCGTCCGTCCTGGACGACCGGGACGTCGGCCCGACCGAGCACCTGCGCCGCCAGCAGCGGCTGCTCGGCGAGCGGATCGCCCGGCTCCAGCGGATGGCCGCGGCCGTGAACGAGGCACTGGAGGCAAGGACGATGGGAATCCAGCTCACCCCCGAGGAGAAGTTCGAGCTCTTCGGCGAGGGCTACCAGGAGTACGAGGCGGAGGCCGAACAGCGCTGGGGCGGATCCGACGCCTGGAAGCAGTCGCAGCGGCGCGCGGCCGAGCTCAGCAAGGAGGACTGGGTCCGGATCAAGGCCGAGGGCGACGCGATCATGCGCCGGATCGCCGAGGCGGTGGGCGCGGGCGTCGCCGCCGACAGCGAGCAGGCCATGGCCATCGCCGAGGACCACCGGCAGCATGTCTGCCGCAACTTCTACGACTGCTCCTATGCGATGCAGCGCGGGCTCGCCGAGATGTACCTCGGCGACGACCGCTTCACCGCGACCTACGAGGAGGTGGCGCCCGGCGCGGCCGTCTGGTTCCACGACGCGGTGCTCGCCAACGCCGACCGCGCGGAGTCCGCGGGCTGATCCGCGGGCCGATCCGCAGGCTGATCGCGGTAGCCGGTGCGGCCGAAGGCCCGCCGGTAGCCGGTGGGCGTGGTCCGCATGGCGCGGGTGAAGTGGTGGCGGTAGGTGGCGGCGCTGTCGAAGCCGACGGCGGCGCCGACCTCCGCCACTGTGCCCTCGTCCGCCTCCAGCAGCGGCAGGCTGGCCGCGATCCGCTGGGCGATGACCCAGCGGATCGGGCTGGTCCCGCTGCGGTCGGCGAAGTGCCGCAGGTAGGAGCGCTCGGACATGTGCGCCGCGCGGGCCAGGGCCGACACGGTGAGCGGTTCGGCCAGGTGCTCCAGCGCCCAGGCCATGCTCCGGGCCACACCGTCCGCCTCCTCGGCCACCGGCCGGACCGCCGCCTCGATGAACTGCGCCTGGCCGCCCTCCCGGTGCGGCGGCACCACGAAGCGGCGGGCCACGGTGTTGGCGACGGTCGCCCCGTGGTCGGCGCGCACCAGGTGGAGGCAGAGGTCGATCCCGGCCGCGCTGCCGGCACTGGTCAGCAGCCGCCCGTTGTCGACATAGAGCACCCCTGGGTCGACCTCGACCGCCGGGTGCCGTTCCTGCAGCAGCCGGGTGTAGCGCCAGTGGGTGGTGGCCCGCTGCCCGTCCAGCAGCCCGGTCGCGGCCAGCGCGAACGCGCCGGAGCAGATCGACACCAGCCGCGCGCCCCGCCGGTACGCCGTGCGCAGCGCCTCCACCAAGGCCGGCGGGACCGGGCCGGACACGTCCGACACCCCCGGCACGATCACCGTGTCGGCGGCGGCGAGCACGTCGAGCCCGTGCTCGGCGCGGATGCCGAACCCGCCGACGGCCCGCAGCTCCCGCCCGGCCTCCTCGGCGCATACCCGCAGCTCGTACCAGGGCAGCTCGCCGACCTCGGGCCGGTGCAGCCCGAACACCTCGACCACCACCCCGAGTTCGAACGGCGCCATCCCGTCGAACGCCAGCACTGCGACCCGGTGCGCGGTGCTGGTCATCGGTGCTGCTCTCCTGGTGTCAGCGGCGGTGCCGGCGGCGGTGTCAGCGGCGCGGAAGGGCGCCGCCGGTGCTGTGCTCCGGCGGCGCCCTCGGGGCTGGGTCAGCCGCGGAGGCCGGACATCCAGGACTCGATCTCGTCGGCGGTGCGCGGCAGGGCGGCCGAGAGGTTGCGGTTGCCGTCGGCGGTGACCAGGATGTCGTCCTCGATCCGGACGCCGATGCCGCGGTACTCCTCGGGCACGGTCAGGTCGTCGGCCTGGAAGTAGAGGCCGGGCTCGACGGTGAGCACCATGCCCGGCTCCAGCACGCCGTCCACGTACTCCTCGGTGCGGGCGTCGGCGCAGTCGTGGACGTCGAGGCCGAGCATGTGGCCGGTGCCGTGCAGGGTGCACCGGCGGTGCAGCGCCGAGCTCGCAGGGCGCGCTCCAGCGGGCCTTCGAGCAGGCCCCACTCGACCAGCCGCTCGGCCAGCACACGCTGGGCGGCCTCGTGGAAGTCGCGGAAGCGCGGCGCCCGGACGGACCGCCGCGATGCCCGGCCTCCTGGGCGTCGTAGACGGCGTCGTAGATCCGGCGCTGGAGCTCGTTGAAGCCGCCGTCGATCGGCAGGGTGCGGGTGACGTCGGCGGTGTAGAGGGTGTGCGTCTCCACGCCGGCGTCCAGCAGCAGCAGCTCGCCGGGGCGGACCTGGCCGTCGTTGCGGACCCAGTGCAGGGTGGTGGCGTGCGGGCCGGCCGCGCAGATCGAGCCGTAGCCGACGTCGTTGCCCTCGACCCGGGCGCGGCGGTAGAAGGTGCCCTCGATCCAGCGCTCGGAGGTGGCCACGGCCTGCGCCAGTTCGCGGACCACGTCCGTCGAAGCCGTGGGCGGTGGCGTCGCAGGCGGCGCGCAGCTGCCCGATCTCCCACTCGTCCTTGACCAGCCGCAGCTCGCTGAGGAAGACCCGCAGCTCCTCGTCGCCGTGCTTGGTGCGTGTGCTCGGCGAGCGCCGCCTCGAGCTCCGCGTCGTGCGCCGCGCAGCACCCGGGTCGGGGCGGGGCGCTCGTCGGCGGTCTCGGCGAGCTCGGCGACGACCTTGCGGACGTCGCTGGGTCGGCAGGCCGAGCAGCACCTCCGCCTCGGCCAGGCTGTGCCGGCGGCCGACCCAGAGCTCGCCCTGGCCGTCGAGCCAGAACTCGCCGTTCTCGCGGTTGGAGCGCGGCAGCAGGTAGACGGTGGCCTCGTGGCCGCCCTCGGCGCGGGGCTCGAGCACCAGCACCGCGTTCTCGGTCTGGTCGCCGGTCAGGTAGACGTACTCGCTGGAGGGGCGGAACCGGTAGTCGTCGTCGTTGGAGCGGGTCTTCAGCCGACCGGACGGGACCACCAGCCGCTCCCCGGGGAAGCGGGCGGAGAGCGTGCTCGCGGCGCTTGGCGGCGTAGGCCGACTGCTCGGCGGGGAGAAGGCCGTGCTGCTCGGTGTCGTCCCAGCCGGACTTCATGACCTCGGCCAACTCGTCCGAGAGGGCCGGGTAGAGGCCGTTCTTCCGGCCCTTGATCGGGGCCTCCTGCTCGGCCTCGTCCTCGGCGGTCTCCCCGGCGTCCTCGGTACGGTCGTCCGTCGCTGCTGTCACCTGCGTCACCTGCGGATCCTCCTCGTCGTGCGGGACTGCCCCGGCACGTCGAGGCTCCGACGGGTGGGCGGTCCCGACAATCCTATGACCGCCCCGGCGACCCCCGGCAGCGGGCGGACCGGGGGTGTCCGGTGCCCGCCTGCCGCCCGCTCGGGCTCAGGCGAACCGGGCCGCGAGCAGCACGATGTCGTCCTCGCGGGGGCCCGCCTCCGGCGCAGGGCGGCCGCCGTCGCTGCCCCGGGTGCCGTCGCGGTCACTGTCCCGCTCGGTCTCGCAGGCGTCGAGGAGGTAGCTGCAGAAGTGCTCCAGGTCGTGCCGGACGTCGCGGGGGGCGGACGCGGCGGCGGAGCGCAGCCGCAGCTGTCCGGCGTGCAGCGAGGGGCCGCAGCGGCGGGCCAGGCCCTCGGTGTAGAGCAGCAGCAGGTCGCCCCGGTCGGCGCGCAGCTCCACGCTGGGCGCCTCCCAGCAGCTCAGCATCCCCAGCGGCGCGGAGAGCGAGGTCTCGACGAAGCTCGCGCCGAAGGAGCCGACCAGCAGCGGCGGGCAGTGCCCGGCGCCGGCCAGCGAGAGCCGCCGGGTCGCCGGGTCGAGGTAGGCGTAGAGGGCGGTGGCGGTGCGTGCCGGTTCGGTGGCCTTGAGCAGCAGCTCCAGATCGCCGAGCACGGCCACCGGGTCCTCGCCCTCCAGCACCGCGTACGCCCGCAGCGCCGCCCGGAGCCGGCCCATCGCGGCGGCGCAGTCGGCCCCACCGCCGGTGACGCTGCCGACACTCAACGCGAGGCAACCGTCCGGGAGTTGGAGCGCGTCGTACCAGTCGCTGCCATGCGATCCGTCGAGTCCGGCGGGCAGGCAGCGGGCGGCCAGCTGCACCCGGGGGAGCCGCGGCAGCCGGTCCGGCAGCAGCCCTCGGCGCAGCGTGTCGGCGGTGCGGCGCAGCCGTTCGCGCTTGACCTCCAGGGCGATCAGCCGGGAGGCGGCGGCGCAGTAGAGGCCGGCCAGCCGCTGCTGCCGCTCGGCCGGGGCGGTCGGCCGGTCGTAGAACCAGACGGCCACGCCGAAGGGGGCGCTGCCCTCGCCGGGGACGGCGAGCGGAAGGGCGAAGGAGGCGCCGAAGTCCAGGCAGCGGGCGACCTCGTGGAACCGGGCGTCCGGGTCCTCGGCATCGAGCGGACCGGCGTCGAGCGGACCGCCGCTCGGCGGAGCGGCATTCAGCGGACCGGGGTTGATCACCTGGCTGCAGCCGTTCAGCAGCCCCGCGTACATTGCGCTGTCGCGCGGCACGGTCTCCAGGGCGCCGAGCGCGGAGTGGTCGAAGCCGAGGCCGACGATGGTGCCGGGCGCGCGCATGGTGCCGAAGGCCGGCACCCGGCCGTCCGCGCTCTCGGCGAGCAGCACCATCCCGCGCTGCGCGCCGACCAGGGTCGCCCCGGCTTCGAGCACGCCGCGCAGGGTGTCCTCCAGGGTGGAGGAGGCGGTCAGCCGCTCGGTGAGGCCGTAGAGGGCGCTCAGCTCGGAGAGCGGGTCGGGGTGCTGCTCCTGGAGCTGGTCGGGGGTCCGCAGCGCCGCTGCCGGGACGCTGGGCGCCGGTGCCGGAGTCGTCGCCGGATTGGGGGTCGCGGCCAGGGTCAGCGCGGTGCCCAGGACGGGAGCGCGGGTGCCGACCGGCTGCCCCTTGCCGGGGGCCTGGTCCGGGTCGAGCATCTGACCGGAGCGGGGTGACGGCGAATCAGCCATGCTGGATGCCCTTCACGATGGGTGCGAGCGGGAAGGGCAAGCCGGCGAGTGTGGTAACGCGCCGTGAGCGGATCTCGCGGCCTGCCGTCAGAGGAGTGCGCCCATTTTGCCGGTATTTCTGCACTTTGCACCCCCATGTCATGCCATGTGGCAATTAATGGTTCACTTCTACACATACCGATTGGGTGATGTCCAGAACTGTGACGTGTTGGTCGATTGGTGTCTGATGGGTCGACGAGAGTCGAAAATATGGCCGAACAGGCAGATACTCAGCGTGAGTTCTGCCGACCGGAGAGTTCCCGGCCGACCTCGCGATAGCGCCGCAGTTCGCGAAGTCCCGCCCGCAGCCCGGCCTGTAGGCCATGCCGACTGGGCCGGTGGGCCAGCGCCAGCGGCACCTCCACCACCCGGAAGTCCCGCCGGAGCAGGTCGATGATCAGACCGGGACCGGTGGCGACCGGGCTCGACGGCTGCGGCGCGATCGCGCCGAACGCGGCGGCGCCCAGGCACAGTTCGCCCGCCAACGGGTAGGCCGCGTCGAAGCCCGTGGCCCGGCGGATGCCGAGCCGCGCCCGACGCGAGGCCGCGCCGGCGGCGACTCCCTCCGGCCCGCGCCGCGACCCGCCGGTCGCACCGCCCGCCGGCCCTCCCGTCGGCACGCCCAGGGCGACATCCGCCGTTCCGGAGAGCACCGGCGCCAGCAGCGCCGCCGCCTCGGCGGCGCTCGCGCCCAGATCGGCGTCCAGGAAGAGCAGACAGAGCCGGCCGGAGCCGGCCGTCTCCCGGGCGGCCACCACTCCGCGCCGCTGTGCCTCGGCCCGTCCGACCGGGCGCGGCAACCGCAGCACCCGGGCCCCGGACTCCTCGGCCACCCGCCAGGTCGAGTCGGTGGAGGCGTCGTCGACCACGACGATCGGCCCCACCCGCGGCAGCTTCTGCGCGGCCAGCACCGTCAGCGCGATCCGGGACGCCTCATTGCGCGCCGGAATCACCACCACGACCGTTCCAGGAGAATCCGACACCGGGTCAGAAACCTTGGATGGAACGGAATCGGCGTCGTCGCTCGGCTCCCAGTGCGTATCCATCCCCGGATCGTACGATTGTCGAGCGCCCGGCGCTGCCCCTCCGCGCCCCCGACACTCCCCCGAACGGAGGAACCGTCGGGACCTGGTCGTGCGTCAAACCCGACGATGCGTCAATCTCGTCGGTGAACGTGCAGTTCTGGGGTACAAACCTGGTACGAGACGGCAGTCGTAATCGCCACCCCGCGCCACCCCCCGCCAGCTGTCGCATCTGGTGGTGAGCGTGGTGCGCTTCTCGTAGCGCGAGGTCACGTACCGATCCTTGACTGGTCACGGAAAGGAACGAGTGCTCATGCGCGGGGTCCGCAGGACGGTTCGAAGGACGGTCGCCGGTACGGTCGGCGGCAGTACGGCTCTCACATCGGCTTTCAGCGCGGTGCTCAGCTCGGTCCACGAGCGGGGTGCACGGAAGAGGAGCAGGGCGCAGCTGCTGTCGGCGGCGACGACCTGTGTGGAGGAGTGGCGCTGGCCGGTGGTCCCGGCCGCGGGCACGCACGGTGCGGAGCCCGGTTGCGGATGCCCGCGCCCGGACTGTCCGACGCCGGGCGCGCACCCGTTCGATCCGCCGCTGCTCGCGGCCACGACCGACGCCCGGATGGTGCGCTGGTGGTGGCAGCAGCGCCCGGATGCACCGGTGGTCGTGGCGACCGGGGGCCCGGTGTCGGCGGTGAGCCTGCCGATCGGCGCGGGGCGGCTGGCACTGGGGTACTTCGACGCGCTGCGGGTCAGGGTCGGGCCGGTGATCGCGACGCCGACCCGCTGTGTGCTGCTCGTCGCCCCGTACACCATGCAGGAGTTGGCCGAGCTGCTGGTCGCCCAGGAGTGGGTGCCGACCAGTCTCCGCTTCCACGGCACCGGGGGCTTCGTCCTGCTGCCGCCCTCCCGGACCGGGGCCGGACCGCTGCACTGGTTGCGCGAACCGGACTGGCCGGGGGCCGAGCCGCTGCCCGCAGCCACCTCAACAGGCGTTCCTGGCAGCGGAGTTGCCCCGGCTGCCGACGGCGGCGCGCCGTGGCTGCCCAGGGTGGGTGCACTGCTGGAGGCCCTGGTCGCGGCGAGTGCGGCTGCTCCGGACGGGGCACGGTTGGCCTACTGAACGCCTGCGGACGACCGGACCCGGTCGAACCGGCCGTCCGGCAAAGTAAATGCTCGGCCGCTGGCGACGGGGGATGCACCAGCGACCGAGCTGTTTAAACCGTAACAAGAATCGCGCCGCAAGCAAATTCCTTGGACGTCCTGAGAACCCTAGAATTTCCGCCCTGACGGCAATATGTGATGCACGTCACTCAATTGGGGCGGGATCTGTGAGCTTCCTGTCGGTTTGTGACCGCAGGGAGCGAGCGGGCAACTGCGGAAGGTGAGCAGTTGCCCGCCAATGCCTCAGCCGATGGTGACCTGACGGTTCACCAGGTCCGCCCGGCTCTTCCGCTCCTGCGGGGTCAGCGGGGCGGTCTGCGCCAGCGCCCCGGTCAGCCGATCCAGGAACTCGGCGGCGGGCTTCTCGCAGTCCGCGGCGGTCATCGAGGAGGGCAGGTCCCACACCGGCACGGTCAGTCCGTGCGCCCGGAACGAGCCGACCAGGCGGGTCCCCTCGCCCAGGCCCGACTCGCCCGCGGCCACCAGCCGGGCCAGCGCGTCCAGCAGGGCGTCCTCGGTCTGCGGCATGACCCAGCGCAGGTGGTTCTTGTCCGGCACCGAGCACCAGTAGGCGCTGTCCACCGAGGCCAGCTTCACGGTCGGAATGATCTCCGCGTTGGCCTGTTCCAGCGAGGCCGCGACCTCGCCGGTGGCCGACTCGGCGTCCTCCAGCCAGTACTCGAAGCCGTTGTGCACCACCGGCTCGAACGGCGCGGCCGGGTCCAGCAGGTCCTGCAGCCTCGGGGCGTCCGTTGCCGGACGGCGCGGCGGCACCGGCGTGCCCGGCGCCGAGGCCAGGGCCTGGACCAGGGCGTCGCCCAGGTCGCGGCTGGCGTCGCCGGAGCCGGTCTGGGTCTGCAGGCCGAGCAGCACGCTGCCGTCCTGGCGGCGCATCGCCGGCCAGGCCATCGGCAGCACCGTCGCCAGGGTCACCGAGGGCACCTCGCCCTCGGCGGCCGACAGCGCCTGGGCCGTCAGCGACAGCGGGACCGTCGCCGCCGGGACGAGCTCGCGCAGCGCCACCCAGTCGCCCTCGCCGGGCAGCCCTTCGAACGGACGCTGCACCAGTTCCTGCACCGCGTGCGCGGCCTCGCGTCCGTGGCATGCCTTGTAGCGGCGACCCGAACCGCACGGGCAGTCCTCGCGGGCGCCGACGACGGGGATCTCCCCGTTCGCTGCGACGGTCTGCTGCGCGCGCGAGGGCGCCTTCTTCGGGGCCTTCTTAGCCATGGTGCGGATCTCCAGACGGGGCGTGTGGTCTGCCGCCCCGAGCGTAGTCGTCCCGGCGGCCTGTTCTCTGCGCGCGGCGTGTCGCCCGCTGCGCCGGAACCGGTCGGCCGCGCCGGAGTCGGCGCTCCGGGCCGGACCTACCGCCCTACTCGCTCTACCGCCCCAGTGCCCCACTGGCCGCTCGTCCTACTGCCCGACTCGCCCTACTGGCCGACTCGTCCTACTGCCGCGCTACTGCCCGAGGATCGCCGCGCCGCGTCGGGCATGCCGGGCGCGGGCCGGCAGTACCGCCCACACCGTCACCTCGCCGGGGGCGTCGCGTACGCCCCAGTCGCTCGCCAACTGGCCGACGATGCCCAGTCCGCGTCCACCCCGCGCGGTCAGCGAAGGGCTTCCGCGCCGCGGCCGGGTCGGCCCGCCGCCGTCGGTCACCTCGACCGTCAGCAGGCCGTCGCTGTGCAGTTCCCAGCCGAAGAGCACCTGGCCCGCGTCCTCGTCCTGATTCCCACCGCGCGTACTGCCCGTTCCATATGATTCGACACCGGTCCGACGGCTGGAGGCATGGGCCTGGGTTGCCTCGAACTCGTCCATGACCGACTCCAGCGGCCGGGCGTGACGGCAGGCATTGCTCAGCAGTTCGGAGAGTATGAGGACGGCATCGTCTATGACGACATCCGGTACCTGATGCTCCGCAAGGTCTTTTCGCAGCCGTCTGCGCGCCGTGCTCACACTGGCAGGACCATGGGGAACTGCCATGGTCGCCGAAGAAGTCGGCACATCATGCGCCACCACCAGCGACACCCCCGAACCTCCTCCTCTGCCTTACGACAGGGTGTGAATGCCCGGTGCGGACGAGCCGGAAACGGGAATAACGGCATCGTTGGACTTCCTTACGGCCGTGAAAACAGGGTGGTCCGACGCCTTTTACTCCGCGTAGTCAAATGGTTACTTTCTGCTTATCGGGGGTGGCGTGCGACGGCGTACAAGAGGAAATTCAAGCCATTCCGGCGCACGCCGTCGCGGACACCCCAGAACCCCGGCGCGACCACCTCGGACGACCTGCCCCGGCCCGTGGCCTCCGGTCACGCGCAGCCCGCCTTCCCCGTCATTCCCACATTGCCCGCGGCGTCCATTCGGCCCCGCGCGGCCCGGGAACAGGAGCGGGAACAGCCCCGGGAATGGGTGCCGGATTACGCTCCGAGTTCCGTGGTGCATCCATTCAATTACCGCTCTCCGTCCGGAGTTTCGGCTCCGGCGCGGCCGATGCGCCGGTCCGCCCGAGCTGCTCCAGGACCCGGAGCGGATAGTTGCTGATGATGGTGTCCACGCCGAGCCGGAGGCACAGCTCCACGTCCTCGGGCTCGTCCACGGTCCAGACGTGCACCTGCTGCCCGGCCCGGTGCAGCGCCGCCACATAGCCGGGGTTCCGCCGGATCAGGTCGATGCCGGGGCCGGCGATCCGTGCCCCGTACGGCAGCCGCCCGTCCCGGAACCAGGGCAGGACCCGCTCGGTCAGGAAGACCGTGGGCAGCTGCGGGGCCAGCTCGCGGACCCGGCGCAGCGAGAGCGCCGAGAAGCTCATGATCCGGACCGGCGAGGGCTCCCCGGACGAGGGTGTCACCAGGTCGAAGCGGTGCAGCAGTTCGAGCAGCCGGAGCTCCAGCCGTCCGCCCTGGCGGATCGGGTGCTTGGTCTCGATGGCCAGCTCGACCCGTCGGCCGCAGTCGGCGGCCAGCCGGAGCAGCCGCTCCAGCGGCAGCACCGAGCAGTGGTCCTCGCCGGTGCCCCTGGCCTTCCAGGAGCCGAAGTCGAAGGCCGAGAGCTGGGCCAGTGTCAGTTCCGAGACCACGCCGCTGCCGTCGGAGGTCCGGTTGACCGTCCGGTCGTGGACGCAGACCAGTTGGTCGTCGGCGGTGAGCCGGACGTCGCACTCGAGACCGTCCGCGCCCTGTTCGATGGCCAGCCGGTAGGCGGCCAGGGTGTGCTCGGCGAGGGTGCCGGAGGCACCCCGGTGCGCGACCACGCGGACGTCGGCGCGGTTGGGCAGCACCAGCCGCGCACCCGCCGCAACTGCGTTCGACGGCGCGGCCGGATTCGTACCCGGGTTCGCGGCCGAAGCGGCCGTCCGATCGGCGGGAGGACGGTTGCCGGAGGGGCGGTGGGCGGCGATCGGGGCGTTCGACACGCCTCCACGATAGGTGGGGGGAGTCGAACGCCCGGCTCCCGCCCCGGTCCGCCCGGATGAATTCTCAGCGACCCTTGCGCAACAGCGGGGTGAGCGCCCAGGTCAGCAGCGCCGGGACGAGGAAGGAGAAGAGCGAGGCCGAGGTCCACACCTGGGGGTGGATGTGGGTGGCGTTCTGGGCGTCGGCCCAGAAGTCCGGCCACCACTGCAGCCAGCCGGTGAGCGCGGCGGGGGAGATCAGCTCGTAGACGGCGAAGCCGATCGCCCAGGGCAGCAGCGTCAACCAGCGCGTCGGAGCGTCCTGCGACATGTCCCAGCCGCCCTCGCGCCGGCCCGCGCCGAAGAAGAAGTCCACCGCGAGGACCGCCGACAGCGGCACGAAGACCGCGCCGATCAGACCGAGGAAGTTCTCGTAGCCGCTGAAGTCGGTCACGCCCAGGCCGAGCACGGTGACCAGCGCGCCGATGCCGACGGTGAGGAAGCGGCGGTCGGCCCTCGGGAAGAGGTTGTGGATGGACATCGCGGTCGAGTAGACGTTGGCGAAGGACTGGTCGGCCTCGCGCAGCACCAGGATCGAGAAGAACACCCAGCCGGCGGTGATCCCCATGAAGGTCGTGAAGATCTTGTTCGGATCGCCGCCCACCTGCACCAGCGCCAGCAGCCCGACGATGTAGCACCACACCTGGGAGACGGTGTAGCCGCTGAACGCGCCCCAGAAGGAGCCGGCGCTGCTCCGCGCGTGCCGGGTGTAGTCGGCGGCGAGCGGGACGAAGGAGATGGAGACCGCGATCACCGAGTCGACGGCCGGCAGGAAACCGGTCCAGTTGCCGTGCCCGGGGTCGGGGACGCCCCGGCGCAGCAACTCGACGGTGAAGAACAGCATGGCGATGCCGACCGCGATGGCGACATACCGGCGCAGCACGGCGATCGAGCCGAGCGGGCGGATCGTCATCGCGGTGGTGAGCACCCCGGCGGCGACCACGTAGACCCAGTGCGGGATCCCGCCGTAGAGCGCGTCCGCGCCCATGGCGATGACGGTGAGCTCGAAGACGCCCCAGCCGACGCACTGGACGATGTTGAGGATCGTCGGCAGGTACGACAGCCGGGTGCCGAAGAGGCCGCGCAGGATCGCCATTGCGGGCGCGCCGGCCCGGGTGCCGATGACGGCCGCGACGGCGAGCATCAGCGCACCGATGACGGTGCCGATGACGATCGCGGTGATCGAGGCCGCGAGCGAGAGGTCCTTGTTGTTGAAGACCAGCACGGTCGCGGCGCTCTGGAAGCCGATGAGGCTGATGCCGAGGTTGGTCCAGAAGGCCGCCTGGTCCCGGAAGCCCAGGGTCCGGGGCGGGCGGGTGTCCAGCACCAGCGGAGCCTCGGGGCGCTCGCCGCCGCCGGACGGTGATTCGAGAACGGCGGAATCGGACGCGGGTGTGGACGCGGACATGGACGTCACAGTGCTTCAGCTCCCTACGCCGGCATTACCCGGTCAGGTTCAGGCGGTCGGCACCCCGTTTCGGTGCCCTCTCAGCCTGGATAGGTCCAAGCTCCCGCATATGCGTGCGACGTCATGCTAGAACCACCTGCCCCGTCCGCCCAAGACGCGTCCACCTGACGGGCGGCCGGACGGGTTCGCCGGATGAGGTTCGGATGCCGGATGAGGTTTGGATGAGGGCACCCCGGCGGTGCCCGGTGCCCGGCCGTGGCTGAACCGGCGGGCGGGGGTATAGCTCGAACGGCTGGTCGAGCCCATGTCCCGACGTCGCCCCGGCTGTAGATCGACTGTCGGTCGGCTGTTCGGTCGGTCCTGCGGTCGCGCGGCGCGGCGGGACCTGCCGCCGCCCGCCTCAAAGGTTGATGAGAACTGCTGGCGCACCGGCTCGACCTGCGGTATCAGGAGGTACCTTCATCACTGCTGGATACACGCGCATCGCAGATCGTCGGCGTGCGTACGGCTGGCGCTTATGACGCCCCGACATCACGTGGGCAATGCTTTGGGGCTCTGGTCCCACTACGAGGAGGTCATTCGTGAGCACCGAGCACGAGGGCGGGTTCGCCGGGTCGGACGACCGGCCCGAGCCCACCGCCGGGGATTCGGTGGCGCCCGCTCCCGACGTGCGTGATGCTGCGGTGGCCGACGGCCCGGCGGTCGAGCCGCCGGTCGACCCGAGCCTCTCCGACTTCCCGCCGCCGTCCGCCCAGACGCCGGCCCCGGCCGACCAGCCCGCCGCCGCGTCGCAGGCTGCCGCCCCGGCCGCCCAGCCGGGGCTGCCGCCCGTGCCGCCGGCCCCGGTCGCCCCCGCTGCCCCGGCCGCCCCGGCCGACGCCTTCGCGGCCCCTGCCCCGCCCGCGCCGCCGTACCCGGCCCCCCAGCAGCCCGGCCCGTACCCGCAGCAGTACGCCCAGCAGGGCCAGTACCCGCAGCAGGGCCAGTACCCCGGTCAGTACCCGCAGCCCGGACAGCCGCCCTACGGCTACCCGCAGGGCCAGCAGCCGCTGCCCTACGGCGCGCCGTTCCCGGCCGGAAGCCCCTGGCCCCCGCCGCGCAAGAAGCGCCGCCGGGTCGGCCTGACGACCGTGCTGGTGGCGACGGCGGTGCTGGCCGGCGGCATCGGCGGCGGCATCGGTTCCTGGCTCGGCAACAACAGCAACAACTCCGGCGACTCCGCCTCGGTGAACCCGAAGACGCTCAGCCGGTCCCCCGAGAGCATCGCTGGGATAGCGGCGAAGTCGCTGCCCAGCGTGGTGACCATCTCGGCCTCCAACTCGCAGGAGTCGGGTACCGGCACGGGCTTCATCTTCAACAGCCAGGGCTACATCCTGACCAACAATCACGTGGTCGCCCCGTCGACCAGCGGCGGCAAGCTGAGCGTCAAGTTCTCGGACGGCAACAGCTACCCGGCGACGATCGTGGGCCGCGCCGAGGGCTACGACGTCGCGGTGATAAAGATCGACGGCACCCCCAAGGAGAAGCTGGTCCCGCTGCCGCTCGGCAACTCGGACGCGGTCGCGGTCGGTGACACCACCATCGCCATCGGCGCGCCCTTCGGCCTCTCCGGCACCGTCACCTCCGGCATCATCAGCGCCAAGAACCGCCCGGTGGCCTCCGGCGAGTCCGGTGTCGACACCTCGTACATGAACGCCCTGCAGACCGACGCCTCGATCAACCCCGGCAATTCCGGCGGTCCGCTGATGAACTCGGCCGGCCAGGTCATCGGCATCGACTCGGCGATCCAGTCCGCCGGCGCCACCGACGCCGAGGGCCAGTCGGGCAGCGTGGGCCTCGGCTTCGCGATCCCGATCAACCAGGCCGAGTACGTCGCCGCGCAGCTGATCAAGACCGGTCAGCCGATATACCCGATCATCGGCATCCTGCGCGACGACACCTACACGGGCAATGGCGCGAAGATCGCGTCCTCGGCGATCCAGGGCACGGCACCGGTCACCGCCGGCGGCCCGGCCGCCCAGGCCGGCCTCCAGCCCGGCGATGTGATCACCGAGTTCGACGGCGTGCTGATCGACAGCGGCCCCACCCTGGTGAGCGAGATCTGGTCGCTCCACCCGGGCGACAAGGTCCCGGTCGTCTACACCCGCAACGGCGTCACCCACACCACCGAGCTCACCCTCGGCCAGCGCGTCGGCGACTCCCAGTAGCACCCGCCCGGCGACAGCCCCGTACACCCGGCGCCCCGCGCCGCCACCGTACGGGGCTATTCGCTTCCCACGCACGGGCCGACTCATGAGAAGATCCCTGAGCGCGGTCTCCCGGGCCTGCCCCGCGGCGACCTGTGCGATGGAGAGCTGCCCGAGCGGCCTAAGGGAACAGTCTTGAAAACTGTCGGCGGGGGAGACTCCGCCCGAGGGTTCGAATCCCTCGCTCTCCGCAGGTAGGGGACATGCAGGTCAGGGCGGGTATCGGCGAAATGCCGATACCCGCCCTTTTCGATTCCCGTCCCGGGCTGTCCCACCGTGTATCGGTTCTGATTAGTGTGTCGGGGCCAGGCGGGGGCCAGAATGTGCCATTCCGAGAGTGCCGCCGAGGTCACTACCCGCGGATTCGGGTCAGAGCCAGCCCTTTTGGGCGGCCTTGATGCCGGCTTCGAAGCGGCTGGTGGCGCCGAGGCGTTCCATGATCGAGGCCATGTGGCGGTTGACGGTTCGGGAGGAGATGCCCAGGCGCTGTCCGGCGGTGTCATCGGTGAGGCCGGTGCCGAGGAGGCGCAGGAGTTCGCGTTCGGTGTCGGTCAGGCCGGTTTCGGGGTCACTGGCGCGGGTGGCGCCGAGGGGGACGGCGGTGGCCCAGGCCTGATCGAAGAGCGCGGTGAGGGCGCCGACGATGCCGGGTTCCGTGACGTGGAGGGCGCCCTTGCGGGTGTCCGTGGGGTCGATGGGAACCAGCGCCTGCGTGCGGTCGATGATGACCAGGCGTTGCGGCAGGACGGGGGCGGTGCGGACCTCGCTGCCCAGGCTGAGGAGCCATTGGGCGTACGCGGTGGTGTGGGGATCGTTGCGGGTGGCGTCCTGGTAGAGGGATTTGATGGTGATGCCGCGGGCGATGGCATCGGCGTTTCCCTTGCGCCCGGCGGCCAGGTCCTGGGGGCGCTGGGTGGCGCCGGGGTGGACGCCGACGCACTCGGTGGTGACGTTGCGCATCAGCAGCTCCAGGCGGGCCTGGATGGCATCCATTCCGATCAGGCGTTCGCCATGGCCGGCGTTGGTGTTGGCGCGGTCGGCGACCAGGCGGGTGACGGCGGCGCGGGAGGCGGCCAGTTGGGCCTGGCGGGCGGCCAGGTCGGCTTCCTGACGGGCGAGCATGTCGGTCAGACCGACCTCGGGGGTGACTGCGCGCATCTGCCCGGGATACTCGCTGGAGGCACGCACGAGCATGAGCTGGGCGAGTTCTTCAAGGCAGTCGTGGACCTGGCCGAGGGTCATGTCGCAGTGGGCGGCGAGGTCGTCGGCACCGTGGCCGGGTTGGTCGAGCATGGCCTGGTAGACGGCTCCGGCCAGTGCGGTCAGCCCCAGTGTTTCCAGCATCGCGGTACCCCTCCGGGTGCGGTGCCGCCCCCCCGGCTGCACCTGGCCTGCCAATGATCGCAGTTGCTCTGCCCGCCTTCAAGATCGTTCTGTGTGGTTAAGCAGCAGGTCAGGGCAGATGGGCGTGGTTTCCGTTTAGTGGCTGCTGGGTCGATTACGCCGATGTGTTCTCCGTCGAAAACGGACCTTGGTGGACGGAGTGGACAGAGCATGTGCATGACATCGTGTCGACATCCCGACAGGCGTCTTGGCGACATCGGGAAACCCTTCCGGGGGCGTTGATCTGCGACGAAGCTGTTCATTGCCAGCAGGGAGCAGCCCGAACGGCAACCGGACGAAGCGTCACCGCGGGACGCCAGATCCGGAAATGGACACCCGTCTCTTCTCCAGCTAAGGACCACTGCCATGATCCGCACCCGTCTCGCCCAGGCCGCCGCGGTCGCCGCCCTCGCCGTCACCACCGTCGTCCTGCTGCCCAGCGCCGCCGTTGCCGCTCCGGCCGCTGCTCCGGCCGTCGCCCAGGCCGCCGCAAGTGCCCCCGCCCCGGCCGACGTCATCGTCGCCGCCGAAAACGGCACGTGGGGCTGAGCCGAGTGGACATCGTCTACACGTCCCTGAGCCGCAGTCAGAAGGCGGCGACAGCGGACAGGCCGGCCGAGGGGTCCGAGGTAGTGGACGTGCTGTGGGCGCACGCCGTCCCCGACGACCGCCTCGAGCACGCCAGCGGCCGCGCCGAACCGGACCGGATCGACCTGCTCCTGTTCCTGCGGACCCCCGACACCGCCGACCGCGACCCCGAGGACCCGCAGCGCCGGGCAGCCGCCCTCCTGCACCGCTGCCACCTGGCCTCCCCGCTCCTGCAGCACCGCTACCTCCCGCCGCCACCCGCACCGGCGCCTTCCGAGGCACAACGGACCCGGCCCGGAGACTGACCCGCCGCGCACCACATCCCGGCCATCGACGTTGACGACCGCTGTTCCTGCAGGGCAGCCGTCCGACCGAGCCCACTGCCCCCCACCCGGCTCCGACCGGGCTCCGACACCCCGGCATGCCCCCCTCTGCATCTCACCCTGACGGCTGTTCCTGCAGGCCAGCCGTCCAGCCGGGCACGCCCTTGTGCGGGCCGGCCGCGCCACACCACACCACACCCGGACCGGTACGGGTCCGGCAGCTGACACCGCACCACCTCGATGCATCACCTCACTTTCGACTGCGCATCCTCCAAGGAGAGTTCCATGTCTGTCATCACCGCCAAGTTCCGCCGCAACGGCATCGCGACGCTGGTCGCGGCGGCCGCGGTCACCGGCCTGTCGGCGCTGCCGGCCCACGCCGACACCGGCTCCGCGATCACCCAGATCGCCCAGGCCAACCTCGGCCACGGCGCCTGCGACACCAACAGCGCCGGCGGCACCGGCTACGAGACCTCCTGCAACGGCGGCAGCCCCGAACTGTGGTGCGCGGACTTCGCCAAGTGGGTCTGGCAGCAGGACGGCGTCAACGTCGCCGGCCTGACCGCCGGGGCCGGGAGCTTCGGCGAGTACAACGGCGGCCTGACGGGCACCCCGGCCGTCGGCGACGCGGTCGTGTTCGACTACAACGGCGCCGGCTACGCCGACCACGTCGCGATCGTCACCCAGGTCAACGCCGACGGCACCATCGAGACCGTCGGCGGCGACGAGGGCGGCGTCAGCGGCAACTGGGCCGCGACCTCGGCCGTCCACCAGGACGGCCCCTACAGCGGCGCGCTGGGCTACAGCTCCTACATGGGGATGACGATCAGCGGCTACGTCGCCCCGATCGGCGGCAACGGCACCGGCACCGGCACGCCGGCCTCCGACCCGGCCACCACCGCCCACGTCTTCATGGTCGGCTCCGGCAACACCCTGTACAACCAGGACGGCAACTACGCCAAGGGCACCTGGTCCGCCGTGCAGTCCGTCCCCGGCGGCGCCGCCGGCGTCACCAAGGTCGCCGCCGCCAGCACCGGCAAGGTCACCCGCCTGTACGCGATCGGCTCCGACAACGCGGTCTACACCAACGACGGCGACTACGCGACGGGCACCTGGGGCGCCTGGCAGAAGATCCCCGGCACCTCCGGCGCCCGCGAGGTCACCGCCGTGGCCATCGGCAACACCGTCCACCTGTTCTACATCGGCTCCAACAACACGATCTACAACACCGACGGGAACTACACCACCGGCAGCTGGTCCGCCGTGCAGAGCGTCCCCGGCGGCGCCGCCGGCGTGCAGAACATCGCCGCCACCGCCCAGGGCAACTCCGTCCACCTGTACTTCACCGGCGCCGGCAACACCCTCTACAACCTGAACGCCGACTACACCGCCGGCACCTGGTCCTCGGTCATGGCCCTGCCCGGCGGCGCCTCCGGCGTGCAGAACCTCACCGTCGCCACCGTCGGCAGCATCGACCACCTCTACTACACCGGCGCCGGCAACACCCTGTTCAACCAGGACGGCGACTACTCCAAGGGAACCTGGACCGGCGTCACGACCGTGCCCGGCGGCGCGGCCGGCGTCGGGTACGTCTCCGCCGCCGCGATCGGCAGCACCGTCCACCTCTACTTCACCGGCTCCGACAACACCCTCTACAACACCGACGCCGACTACGGCACCGGCAAGTGGTCCACCGTCTACCACATCCCCGGCGGCGCCGCCGGCCTCGGCGCCATCGCCACCAGCACCAACTAACCCCAACCCATAGCACCTCACTGTGGCCCTCCTGCCCATCCCGGGCAGGAGGGCCACGGCCATGCTGGAGGGCGAGATACTCGCCGTGATCGACCGCCGTGCGCCCTGCTGCGGGGATTCAGACCGGCACAGTCCGCCCGGCGATGGCATGGTCGATCACCTTGCGGGTGGGACGGTAGGTCACCGTCGCGGCCAGCCGGTCGAGTTGGGCGTGGGCGTCCTGGTCGCCGAGCTGGGCCAGGGCGTGGACGGCGGCGCTGGCCAGCTTCGGCGCCCGCCGTCCGATGCCGGGGACGCGTATCAGTGCCGCGTCCACCACCGTGCCCAGCGCGGCTGCTGAGTCCGGGTGCGCCGGGACGAGGGCCAGCAGCGCGGCCAGGCCCTGCAGGGCTGCCAGGTTGAACGGGTCGGCCTCGACGGTGATGCTTTCCAGACCGTTCATGGAATTGAGCGGCATGGTGCGGGGCTGGTCGGCCAGGACCAGCCAGGTGGTGACGGTCCGGCGGGCCCTTTCCGGGCCTGCCTCCTGCAGCAGTCGGCGTCCGATGCGCTGCCAGGTGGCGGTGGGGCGCGATGCCGCGCTGGTCAGGGCGTGGGCGACCAGCGCCCGCAGCTCGGGTCGGGCGCCGTCCAGATCGACGTTGGCCCGGTCCGCCCAGGGCTCGCCGCGATTGAGCGCGGGTTCGCTGATGTCTGCGGCCAGGGCGACGAGTTCGCCGGGGTCCACGGCGAGCAGGGCGGTACGGCGGACGGTGGCCAGCACCGGATCGGGCAGCGTCCGGCCCGCCGCTTGCTCCACCTTGACCAGGCAGGTGAGGCGCCGGCCCTCCCACAGTGCGATCCGTCCGGCGGCCAGGGCGAACAGCGGCTGCCGCCAGTCAGCCAGCTCCTCGGCCGAGAGCCCCTCGGCGACGAGGACGATCAGTGCGGTCAGCCCCGGGCACTGCTGCGGCTGATGGACGGCGGTCTCCTCCAGCCCGGTGGTCATCAGGTTGAGCAACTGGACCCTGGTGGTGGTCGGCAGCTCCTGCAGCAGCTGGATCAACCGGCCGCCGTCGAAGCCCCAGTCACCGTCGATGTCGGCACACAGGTGGTAGAGGACGCTGTCCAGCCCGCGCAGGTCACCTGCGTTCACGAGTTTCCGGATTCTGGCCGCTCGCTCTGCCTGCTCGCTCTCCGGCACCATCGCCTACCTCCCTGCGGGCCGATCTTCCATGCTGATCGAGCACGACACTAGGCGACGCCACTGACAACGAACCCCTGGCCATCTGCCAGGTCGAGTCCGGGTTGGCCAGGGCGAACGGATCGGTCCGTGCCATGGCCGCGTGCAGCCGCTGCTCGGGCGTGGCACCAACCTCCTGCCGCGGTACGCCGTACAACCGCTCCAGTCGGGGAGCTGTGTGCAAGTTGTGGCTCGTGCCCCTTTTGCCATTGCAGGCAGCGGGAGTTGACGCACGAATCGTTATCTGCGCACCTCGGCGGCGGCGGATTCGTCCGGTCGCTCCGGCCGATCAGTTGTCGGCGGTGCCCGGCTCGGCGACCCACCGGGTTGGTTGGCCGGTGATGGAGGCGATCATGTCGAAGTCGCCGTCGTAGTGGAGCACCGTGGCGTGGTGGCGTTCGGCGGTGGCGGCGATGAGGAGATCGGCCATGGAGAGGGCACGGTGGAACCCGCGCTCGAGGGCGAGTCGCTGGACTTCCAGGACGCGGTCGAAGGTCTCGTCGCCGGTATAGAGGTACGTGAAGCCGCGAAGCAGGAAGCGAATGCGGGCCATGTCGGGCTTGTTGCGGGCGCTGTAGACCATCTCCCACTCGATCGCCGCGCAGGTCGCCAGCAGTCCCCGTTCACTGAGGTCGTCCAGGACGCGGCCGACGGCAGGGTTGCCCCAGCGTGCGAGCGCCGATTTGTCGGCCAGGTAATCGGTCACGCGGCGGACTGGGTGGAGCGCTGGAGGGACCCGTCCGCGTTGCGGGGGCCAGTGGTCTCGACAATCTCGCTGAGGTCGAGTTCGCCGCTCTTGACCGCGTTGGCGAACTCAAGACGGAGGTGGCGCTTGACAGCGTCTTCCATGGCCAAGCGGACGGCCTTGGCTTTGGTCTTGGTGCCGAAGATGCGCATGGCCTCGGCGACCATCTCCTCGTCGAGATCTATGACGGTACGTGCCATGAGGGCCTCCTTGAGGTAGTCCGGTGCAGCAAAACGATATCATATCTACTTTGAGACCGATGCCATTCGGCTCGATGGCGGTGTGTGCCATCGGCCCGGACGTGCTGTCGAACAACGACAGTGAAGCCGCGGTGGGCGTCTACGCGGTCGATACCGCTCACTTCGAGGGAATGTACGACGGCATTCTGGGGCTCCTCAGCAATGCCTGCGGGCGGCAACTGCTCGGTGATTTCGCGGTCATGACCAGCTACTCGCTCCCTCGCGGCCGACTGTTCGACCAGCCGGTCCTGGCGGGTGCCGGTGCAATCGCCGGTGCCCGCCGGATACTGCTCTCCGCTCGGGAGCACCGCCCGCAAGAATGAGTTCGAGTAGATCAGTACGGGAACTCGGACGAGAAGGAAGAGCATGAACGACAGCAGCGCCTACCGGGAGGTTCCTCCGACCACGCTCGCCGATCTCCTGGGGCGGGAGCAGGTCATGGACATCGGCATCCGTCCGCTGTGGGCTCCGGTGCCGCGCCTCGCGGGTCCGGCGTACACCGTGCAGTGCCCGCCCGGCGACAATCTGATGCTGCATGCGGCGATCTACCGGGCGGAGCCCGGATCGGTGATCGTCGTCGAGTCCGGCGACGTGGACTACGCGCTGGCCGGCGGCAATGTGTGCGCCGTCGCCCAGCGCCGGGGGGTCGCGGGGTTCGTGGTCGACGGCGTCATCCGGGACCTCGGCGAGGTCCGCGAGGCGGGCTTCCCGGTCTTCGGGCGCGGGGTCATCCCCATTCCGGGGACGAAGCAGGCCCTCGGCGCGCTGGGCGGACCGGTGCGCTGCGGCGGCGTGCTGGTGCACGCCGGGGACATCGTGGTGGCCGACGAGGAGGGCGTCGTGGTGGTGCCCGCCGCCCGGCGGGCGGAGGTGCTGGCCGCGGCCCGGGCCAGGCTCGCCAAGGAGGCCGCCGAGTCCCTCGACGCCTGGGAGGAGCAGCACCGCGCCCGGATCGAGAAGTCGCTGAGCGAACAGGGCTTCGTCGGCTGAGCGCGGCCGGCCGACCACGGCAGACGACGGCGGCGCGGTTCAGGTCAGGCCGGCCATCAGTTCGGCGTAGAGGCGGGCCGCCGTCGCCGAGTCGGTGAGCCGGTCCAGGCGGGCGCGGGCCAGGCCCCGGCGGAACGGGCCGGCCTGGGCGAAGTCGCCGGCCGCGTGCGTCGTCTCCAGCAGCCACTGCGAGAACTCCTGGGCCCGCCAGACCCGTTGGAGGCAGGCCCGGGAGTAGTCGCGCAGCCCCGTCCGGTCGTCCCGGTGGACGGCGTCGCGGACGGCGCGGGCGAAGGCGTCCGCGTCGTGGAGGGCGAGGTTCATCCCCTTGCCGCCCAGCGGGGAGATGATGTGGGCGGCGTCGCCGACCAGGAACAGCCGGCCGTGGCTCATCGGGTCGTGGATGACGCTGCGGTGGGCGAAGACCTCGGTCTCGGTGACGGCGCCGGCCGACAGGCCGGGGTCGCCGAGCCGACGGCGCAGCTGCGCCCAGATCCGTTCCTCCGGCCAGTCGTCCGCCGTCTCGTCCGCCGCGCACTGGAGGTAGAAGCGGCTCGCGCCCGGACCGCGCGCGAAGTGCGCGGCGAAGCCCAGGTCGCTGACGGCCATCAGCGGGTGCCGGGGCGGCGTCGCGTCGGCCAGGACGGTCAGCCAGGTCAGGCCGCCGTGGTCGTGGGTGGTCACGTCGAGGACGCCCTCGGGCACGCTGACCCGGCTGACGCCCTGGTAGCCGTCGCAGCCGGCGACGAAGTCGCAGTCGATCTCGTGCAGTTCGCCCTCGGCGTCGCGGTAGGTGACCGTGGGCTGCTCGCCGGTGAGGCCCTGCAGGGCCACCTCGGTCGCGCCGAAGCGCAGGTCGGTGCCCTCGTCCAGGAGCACCTCGACCAGATTGCGCACCAGCACCTGCTGCGGGCACAGCGTCCCGCCGATGGCGTCGTCGCCGATCACGTACGGGGTGCCGTCCACCCGGAGCTCCAGGCAGCCGTCCTGCGGTGCGTCGCCGAGCAGCCGATCCGCGAGGCCCCAGCCCTCCAACATCCGGGCCACCTGGTACTCGACGATGCCAGCCCGCTGCCGCTTGTCGATGTGCTCGCGGGAACGCAGCTCCAGCACGATGCAGGGTACGTCGCAGCGCCGCAGCAGGGCGGCCAGGGTCAGTCCGGCCGGTCCCCCGCCGACGACCACGACGGTCGTCCTCTCCCGCACCATGTGCCCCACCCTCCGTCTGCCGACTGCTCGGTCTGCCACTGCTCCGTGTGCCGACTGCTTCGGCGTCCACTCTGGGGCCCGGCCGACTGCCTCGGCAAGGGGGTGGGCCCGGCCGCTACCAGCGGGCCACCGGGTTGCCGAGCCAGCGGCTGCCGTCGGGGAGCGACTCGCCGCGCATGACCAGGGAGGAGGGGCCGACGGTGGCGCCGGTGCCGACCGTGGAGCCGAGCAGCACGATGGAGTGCGGGCCGACGGTGGCGCCGGGGCCGATGTCGATGGTCTCCATCCGCATCAGCCGGTCGTGGAAGAGGTGGGTCTGGACCACCACGCCGCGGTTGAGGGTGGCGCCCGCGCCGACCCGGACCAGGTCGGTCTCGGGCAGCCAGTGGGTCTCGCACCACACCCCGCGCCCGATCTTCGCGCCCAGGCTGCGCAGCCAGGTGTTGAGGAAGGGTGTGCCGATCAGCGTCCCGCCCAGCCAGGGCATGGCCAACTCCTCGACGAAGGTGTCGAACAGCTCGTTGCGCCAGACGAAGGAGCTCCACAGCGGCTGCTGCCCCTCGCGGAACCGGCCCAGCAGCAGCCACTTGGCGGCCGTGGTGATCAGACAGGCCGTCACTCCGAGCGCCAGCAGCAGCAGTCCGGCCAGGGCCGCGCAGCCGCTCAGCCCGTAGCGGTCGAAGGCCGCCTGCAGGCCGGTCGCGAGCAGGTCGCCCAGCAGCACGGTCACCAGCACCGGCAGCAGCCGGCAGGTCTCGACCGCCGAGCGGGCCAGGACCAGTCCGGTGCCGGGCGCGTAGGTACGGGCGGTGTCGCCCTGCTCGGCGCTGCGCCGCACCGCGAAGCCGGGGCGGCCCAGCCAGGAGCCGCCGGGGGCGGCCTGTGCGGGGGTGTCCGCGAGGACGCCGACCAGCGAGTCGTCCGGCAGCACCCGGCCGGGGGCGACGATGCCGGAGTTGCCGACGAAGGAGCGCTTGCCGACGCTGGCGCGGCCCAGGTGCAGCCAGCCGCCGCGGATCTCGAAGGGGGCGACCAGGGTGTCGTCGGCGAGGAAGGCGTGGTCGTCGACGCGCATCAGTCCGGGCAGGGCCAGCACGGTGGAGGCCTCGACGCCGCGGCCGACCTTCGCGCCCAGCAGCCGCAGCCAGATCGGCGTCAGCAGGCTGGCGTAGAGCGGGAAGAGCTGGGAG
This sequence comes from uncultured Actinomycetota bacterium, assembly GCA_963743515.1. Lineage (GTDB taxonomy): Bacteria > Actinomycetota > Actinomycetes > Streptomycetales > Streptomycetaceae > Streptacidiphilus. Next base: position 1,320,964 of record CAVUQN010000004.1, on the reverse strand, counting down.
CGGGCGGAGTTCATCAGGTTGTGGACCAGCCAGACGCACCAGGCGACCCGTCCCCGGGTCGGGTGCAGGCCGGGCCTGATGTTGCGTGAGGCCAGCCGGACCACGGTGGCGAGCAGCAGTGCGTAGAGCCCCATGGTGAGCAGCGCCAGCGGCACCGAGGCGCCGATGACCCGGTCGAAGACGCTGCTGTAGGCACGGGTGTGACCGATCAGCAGGTAGAGCACGACCACGGCCGGTGCGGCCGAGAGCGCGAACAGCCCGCTGAGCATCGGCATCGAGGCCAGGTGGAACAGGTCCCAGGCACGGGACTGGCGGTGCCGGGGGGCGGGCCAGGGGTCGGGGGTACTGGTGTCGTCGCGGCGGGCGGGGGAGCCGTGCCAGCGCTCGCGGGCGGGGACGCGGCCGATGACGCAGCTGCCGGGCGCGATCTCGGCCTCGGCGCCGATCTCGACGCCGGGCATGAGCATGCTGCGGGTGCCGATGCGGGCGTTGTTGCCGACGCGGATGGTGCCGAGATGGAGGGTGTCGCCGTCGAGCCACCAGCCGGCGGCGTCGACCTCGGGTTCCAGGACGCAGCCGCTGCCGAGCACGGCCATGCCGGTGACCGGGGGCATGGTGTGCAGTTCGACGTCGCGGCCGACCTTGCAGCCGAGGATTCGGGCGTAGCGGCGGGCGAGCGGGGTGCCGACCACGGAGGCGATGTTGAACGCGCCGACCAGGCGCTCGGCGGTCCACAGCCGCAGGTGGGCGGAGCCGCCGCGCGGATGGGCGCCGGGCCGCAGGGTCGCGGTGAGCAGTCGCGCGCCGAGCGCGCCGATCAGGCAGCGCCCGGCCGCGCTGGAGAGCAGCAGCCAGCCGCCGATGACGATCCACCAGGAGGTGTGCGGGGCCCAGGGGAGCGGCCGGACCAGCCTGATCAGGTTGTCCAGCAGGGCCAGCGCGAGCACCCAGCGCAGTCCGCTGAGGATGTACAGCACCGCCAGCACGAAGCCCTGGTAGAGGCCGACGCGGCGCGGGGTGGGCCGGACCTCGCGGACTTCGCGCTGGTGACCGGCGGCGTTGTCGAGGTGGTCGGCGAGGTCCTGGAGCCGGGGCTGGTGGTAGAGGTCGGCGACCGAGGTGCCGGGGAAGCGTTCGCGCAGCAGCGAGACCAGGCGGGCGGCGGCCAGGCTGGCGCCGCCGAGGGTGAAGAAGTCGCTGTCGGCGCCGACCGGAACGCCGAGCACGGCCTGCCACTGCTCGGCCAGCCAGCCGGCGGTGCCGGTGAGCGGGGGGCCGTCCGCCGAGGGGGCGTCGAGTCCGGGCAGCGGCCAGGGCAGGGCCTTGCGGTCGACCTTGCCGGAGGTGCGCGTGGGCAGCTCGGGGACCAGCGCGAGCACCGGCACCAGGGCCTGCGGCAGCCGGTCCAGCAGCCGGGCGCGGGCGGCGGCGAGGTCGAAGGTCGGCGCGCCGGTGGCCTGGTGGCCGTCGGGCTGTCGGCCACCATCCGGAAGAAACGTTTCCTCGGACGGTTCCGCGACCAGGTAGCCGACCAGGACCTGGCCGCCGGCGGGGGTGTCCTTGACCGCGGCGGCGGCGGCCCGGACACCGGGCAGGGCCTGCAGCGCGGCGTCGACCTCGCCGAGTTCGATCCGCCGGCCGCCGAGCTTGACCTGCTCGTCGGCGCGACCGACGAAGACCAGGCCCTCGGGGTCGGCCCGGACCAGGTCGCCGCTGCGGTAGACCCGGTCCGCGCGCCCGTGCCAGGCGGGGGCGCCGAACTTCTCCGCGTCCTTCTGCGGGTCCAGGTAGCGGGCGACGCCCACCCCGCCGATCACCAGCTCGCCGACCTCGCCCCAGCCGACCGGCCGGTTGCCGGAGTCGACCACCGCCAGCTCCCAGCCGTCCAGCGGCGCGCCGATCCGCACCGGCTGCCCGGCCTGCATCAGCGACGCACAGGCAACCACCGTGGTCTCGGTCGGGCCGTAGGTGTTCCAGAACTCGCGCCCCGGCACCGCCAACCGCTCCACCAGCTCGGCCGGGCAGGCCTCGCCGCCGACGATCAGCAGCCGTACCCGGTCCAGTGACTGCGCCGGCCACAGCGCCACCAGCGTCGGCACCGTCGACACGGCGGTGATCCGCTGCTCCACCAGCCAGGGCCCCAGGTCGGTCCCGGCCTTGACCAGCGCGCGCGGCGCCGGCACGAGGCAGGCGCCGTGGCGCCAGGCCAGCCACATCTCCTCGCAGGAGGCGTCGAACGCCACCGAGAGACCGGCCAGTACCCGGTCCCCGGGGCCGAGCGGGGCGTCCCGCAGGAACAGCCGGGCCTCGGCGTCCACGAACGCGGCGGCCGAACGGTGGCTGACCGCAACACCCTTGGGGCGACCGGTGGTGCCGGAGGTGAAGATGATCCAGGCATCGTGCCCGGCCCCGGCCCGCCCCGGCGTGCCGCCGGCCGGGCACGGTCCGGCCGCGACGGAGAGGCCGGCGCCGATGATCGCGCACACCCCGGCGTCCGACCAGATCATCTCGGCCCGCTCGTCCGGGTCGTCCACGTCGACCGGGACGTAGGCCGCACCGGCACGCAGGATGCCGAGGATCGCCACATAGAGTGCGGCGGTCCCGGAGGGAACCCGGACGCCGACCCGGTCGCCGGGGCCGATGCCGTAGCCGGCCAGCGTGGCGGCCAGCCGCCCGCTCTGCTGCTGCAGGCCCCGGTAGTCGAGCACCACCCCGTCGGCGTCCAGCGCGGGGGCGTCGGGGTGGCGGTGCACGGTCTCGTCCAGCAGGTCGAGCAGGGTGCGGGCGGGGGCGGCGGGCTCGCAGGGCCAGACCGCGCCGGCTGTCGGGGACAGCGTCGGCAAGGGGCTCGGCCAGAGCGGCAGGGGCGCGTCGAGGTACTGGTCGGGTTCCACGCGCTGCTGTAGTCCTTGGTTCGAGTCGGGGGTCGGGCGGGGCCTGCGGGAGGGTAGCGGGCAATCTTGTGGAAAGAGTGTGACCGAAATGTGGGTCTGCCCTCTCAGTCACGTCCTTCGTACCGCCTCCGGTTCCGCCCGCTTTCGGATCCGGTGCAACCTCCGGCACCACTTGAGGAGTTCTAGTAGTGGGCGCAGTCGCCCGGCGGGACGAGGGAAGGGGCGGACATGTCCGGTGCGCGCAGCCAGGAGGAGCGCGACGACGCCACGATCGAGGCGACGTACACCTTCCTCACCGCGCTGACCTGCGCGGTGGTCACGCTCTGCGTGGTCTGGCTCGGGGCGCGGGCGATGGCCCCCGGCCTGTCCCGGCACGAGGTGCACCGCCTGGTCGTGGGCTGCGCCGGCGCGGCCTTCGTGGCCCGCACGGTGCTCCGCCGCAGCCGCAACTGGCGCGGCGCGGTCCCCGTGCCCGGGCATCAAGGCAGCAGTGGCCGGTGATCACTGAACGCACCGGGGAGGGGTCGCCGTCGTTGTGACGGCGGCCCCTCCCCGGGCTTCGCGGTATGTGTCAGGCGGACTTCGGGGCGGCCTGCTGGACGACCTCGAAGGACCAGAGGGAGGAGTCCGAGGCGGCGGGGGCGGGGCGGGCCCCTCCGGCCGGCGCGCCCTGGTGGGCGGCCTGCATCGGGCCGGACATCCACGCCTGGAAGTCCGCCTCGCTGCGCCAGCGGGTGTAGACGAGGTACTTGTCCGTACCGTCCACCGGCCGCAGCAGCTCGAACCACTCGAAGCCGTCGGAGGACTCCACCACCCCGGCCCGGGCGCCGAAGCGCTTCTCCAGCACCTCGCGCTGCTCCGTCGGGACCGACAACACGTTGATCTTCACTACGCTCATGGCTCTCATCCTGCCCCATCCGCGGCCCGCGTCAGCGACGGCCATGGTTGAACCGGTCGGCGAGGAAGACCGTGCCGTCCTTCTCCGGAGCGAAGGCGACGCCGGCGGCCAGCGAGCGCGGGGTGACCACGGCGGCCTGGGCCAGCCGGTTGACGCCCAGCAGGAACAGCAGCGGGGTGAAGGATGCGGCCACCTTGGCGTCCAGGCCGTGGGCGACCAGCATCATCCCCACGCGGGAGGCGACCAGCGCGAGCCACAGCCACAGGCTGCGCACCGGCATCCGGCCCCAGAGCCCGCCGTTGCGGGACTCCAGATGCATCATCGAGCCCTGCCAGGCGCCGATGGCTGCCGCGATCACCGCGCTGACCGCGATGCAGCCGATGTCGGTGGCGCTGGCGTGGACGTTGTGGCCGCGCAGGTTGACGAAGCCGACGATCAGCAGGATCGCCGGGAGCAGGATCAGCCGCTTGCCACGCAGTGGCTCGCCCATCAGCTGGCGGCCGATGACGAACGCGACGATTGCGATGACGGCGAGGATTTCGAGCATGCTCATGAGCGGGGACCTCCGGTCCGGACGCAGTGGCGGTCCGCAGCGGAACCACGGCCCGTCATGGCCTCCGGCCCGACTGCGGGCCGTCTCCGTTGCGATGTCTCCACGCTAGGGAGCGGGCCGCAGCCGGACGTCACACCGCGGGCTGACCGCCGGGCTGATTCCGGCTGGTACTCCCCTGGTACCGGGGGTGCAGCTGCCGGGTCAGCCCAGGTGGTGCCGCTGGGCGTAGCCGATCGCGGCGGCACGGTCCCGGGAGCCGGTCTTGGCGAAGATCCGGTTGATGTGGGTCTTCACCGTGTGGCTGCTCAGCACCAGCTCGGCGGCGATCTCCGGGTTGTTCAGCCCGCGGGCGATGAGACGGAGGATCTCCGCCTCGCGCGTGGTCAGACCGTCGGGCAGCGGCGCGGTCGGCGTGGCCGACGTGGTCGACACGGGTGCTGCGGCGCCGGACGTCGCACCGGACGCCGTGCCGGTCGCGGCGGCCAGCAGGGTGGCCTGGACCCGGGGGTCGAGCACCGCGAGCCCGCCGGCGGCGGCGTGCAGGGCTCGCGCTATGTCGGTCCGGTCGGCGTCCTTGGTGAGGTAGCTCCGGGCGCCGGCCCGGAGCGCATCCAGGACGGAGTGGTCGTCGGCGTAGGTGGTGAGCACGACGACGGCGACGCCCGGGTGCTCGGCGGTGAGCCTGCGGGTGGTCTCGATCCCGTCGAGGACCGGCATCCGCAGGTCCAACAGGATGGCGTCGGGCCGGAGTTCGGCGACCAGCTCCAGGGCGCGCAGGCCGTCGGCGGCGGCGCCGACCACGTCGATGTCGGGCAGCCCTCCGAGCAGCATGACCAGGCCCTCGCGGACGCTGGCCTGGTCGTCGGCGACGACGATGCGGAGGGGGGTGGGGGCGGCGGTCATGCGGTCATTCTCCCGGTCGGTCCCGCTGCCGTCGCGTCGCCGTGCGGGAGCTCCGCCGTGACCGTCCAGCGTCCGTCGGCCGGACCGGCCGCCAGCGTGCCGTTGAGCAGCCGCAGCCGTTCCCGCATGCCGATCAGCCCGTAGCCGCCGCCGATGCCGCCGGCCCGCGCGGCCGACTGCTCGCCGCCGCCCTCGGGAAGGGCGTTGGCGACGGTGATCCGGGTCAGCTGCGCGGTGGACTCCAGCCGGACCGCGACCGGCTGTCCGGGGGCGTGCTTGGCGGCGTTGACCAGGGCCTCCTGGACGATGCGGAGCAGCGCGAGGGTGGCGTCCGGCGGCAGCGTGCGTGGTTCGCCGACGACCTCGAGGTCGATCTCGGCGCCGTGGTTGCGGGTGTGGGCCTCGGTGGCGCGGGCGATCTCCCGGGCCAGCGGCAGGGCGTCGGTACGCAGGGCGTGGACCGCCCGCCGGGTCTCGACCAGGCCCTCGGCGGCCATCCGCTGGGCGGTGGTGAGGATCTCCACGGCCCGGTCGATGTCCTGCTGGTCCGTCAGTACGGCCCGGGCGACCTGGATCTGGATGCCGAGCGCGCCCAGGGAGTGGGCGAGCACGTCATGGATCTCCCGGGCGATCCTGGTCCGTTCGTCGAGCACCTCGGAGCGCCGCTGCTCGGCCTGCAGCGCCTCGGTCTGGGCCAGCACCGCCGCCGACTGCTCGGCGGCGATCCGGAAGGCACGGCGGTTGTGGCCGATCAGCAGCCCGACGACCAGCAGCAGCGGGTAGCCGAGCAGCGTGCCGAGGCCGTCGCCGTAGACGGCCGCACCGATCTCGATGGCGAGGACCCCGGCGCCGAGCACCGACCAGCCGGCGACCATGCCGATCTCGCTGCCGGCGGTGGCCGCCGCCGTCACGCCGAAGGCGATCATGGGGTCGCCGTGCGGCAGGGTGCAGCCGAGACCCCCGGCCGCGGTGAGTGTGCCGAGCAGCAGCGGTTCGACCCGCGCCCGGTTCGGGACCAGGCTCGGACGGAGGTCGAGCAGGTTCCAACCGACGATGCCGAGACCGATGACGCAGTAGACGACGAGCTGCACGACCCGGGTGGACGTCGGTACCGGGCCGCCGGTGAAGACCAGCAGTCCGACGACCACGAAGCCGACGATCCGGACCAGACCGATGACCGCCTGCAGGGCCGGTCCGGTCCTGCCGCCCCAGGTCAGCAGTCCACGGGCGTCGTCCACAACAGCTCCCTCGTCGTTCTGGTACCGGGGGTTCCCGGCGTCCCCCCACGTTAGGGCTGGTCGCGGCGGGTGGCATCGGAGCAGGGGTTGACCCGCGGGTGGGTGGTGCGGCCCTGTCCGGTACCAGCGGCCCAGGCCGGATCATGCCGGAGATCGGCCCCGGCTCCGATTCCTGGTCGGCCCCGGCTGGCGACAGTGGAGTCATCACCCCGGCGCCATCCCGGCACCACCGCGGACCGACCCGGACCGATCGCCTCAGGAGCCAGTCATGATGTCCGAACTCACCCAAGCAATGATCGTCAACGGCGCGGTCCTGGCCGCGGTGCTCCACAGCGACCTCGGCCGGAGCCGCAAGATCGGCCCGATGCGCATCCTCCGCCCGCTGCTGATCGCCGCCGCCATCGTCCCGCTGTTCATCGAGGCCCCGGCCACCCACGGCACCGGGCTGGCGCTGGAGCTCGCCGGGGTCGCCGCCGGACTGCTGGCCGGCCTGGGCGCGGTCGCGCTGACCACGGTCCACCGCAACCCGAAGACGGGCAAGCCGGCCAGCCGGGCCACCTGGCCCTACGCGGCGCTGTGGATCGTGGTCATCGGCGCCAGGGCGGCCTTCTCCTACGGCGCGGTCCACTGGTTCCCGAGCCAGCTGACAACCTGGTCGATCGCCCACCACGTCACCGCCGCCGCCATCACCGACGGGCTGGTCTTCATGGCCATCGCGATGCTGGTCACCCGCACCCTCGGCCTGCTGCTCCGGTCGGCGAACTTGCCGGCCGCCGGCCGCCCGGCCGGGAAGCTGAACGCGGTCGGCGCCTGACCGCAGGGCGGCAGGCTGCCGCAGAAGGCCACCGGGCCCCGCCCCACGGGCGGGGCCCGGTGGCGCGCTCATGGTCACTGTCCGTCAATCATGGTGCCGGTTACCGCGCTTGGCGGGATCGCCGAAATGCATCGCCCGGGGCGCGCGCTAGAGTCGTCCAAAGATCGCGTCCGGACCGGACCCTGGAGGACACGGTGGCGGTGGTGCAGCGGATCACGTCCCGCAATGCCCGCTTCCAGCAGTGGCAGTCGCTGCTGACGAATCGTAATAAGCGCACTCGCGCACGGGAGTTCCTGGTTCAGGGGGTGCGTCCGATCACGGTCGCGGTCGAGCAGGGCTGGCCGGTGCGGGCGGTGCTCTTCGACGGCGGGCGGCCGCTCTCCCGTTGGGCGGGCGAGCTGCTGCGCGGCCTGTCCGGCTCGCGCGCCGAGCAGATCGCCATGGACGGCGCCCTGCTCGCCGAACTGGGCGAGAAGGGCGAGACGGTGCCCGAGCTGATCGCGGTGCTGGAGATGCCCGAGGACGACCTCGAGCGGATCCCGGTCGGCGAGGACTTCCTCGGGGTGCTCTTCGACCGGCCGAGCAACCCGGGCAACATCGGTTCGATCATTCGCTCGGCGGACGCCTTCGGCGCGCACGGCCTGATCGTCACCGGGCACGCGGCCGACGTCTACGACAGCAAGTCGGTCCGGGCCAGCACCGGATCGCTGTTCGCCCTGCCGGCCGTCCGGGTCCCCTCGCAGCACGAGGTGCACGCCTGGCTGGAGACGAAGCGCAGCCAGGGACGGCCGGTGTCGGTGGTGGGCACCGACGAGCACGGTGAGGCCGACGTCTACGACTTCGATCTCACCCGGCCCACGCTGCTGCTGGTCGGTAATGAGACCGCCGGGCTCAGCGCGGCCTGGCGCGAACTGTGCGACCACGTCGTCAGCATTCCGATGTCCGGCAGCGCCAGCTCGCTGAACGCCGCCAATGCCGCGACGACCGTGCTCTACGAGGCGTCCCGGCAGCGGACCGCCGCCGCCCGGGCCGCGCGTCCGACCGTCGGCCGGCCCCGGTCGGTCACGGGTGCGGTAGCTGGACGGGACGCCTGAAGCTGCCGGGGCAGCCGGGACCGGCGTGGCGGTGTCCGGGCTGCTTGGTGTGAGTACCCTTGTCGCCGGTCCGGCCCGGCTGCGGGCCGCGGCGCTGGTCGGCCGACCGTCCCGGACCCGCCTGCCCGGGGTCCAACCGGGCCGTCCGGCCCCATTCGGGGTGAGAATACGCAGGTCAGGGCCTTGATAGCGATTCTCGGTGGCCGATCCGCCAGGGTCTGCCCGCCGACCTCCCGCAGGTCGTCGCCGACACGCCCTGTGGCCTACGCGTCACTGTGCCACAGCTGTGGTACGCGATCCGGTGCAACTCTTCAGACACCACTGACGTCTGCTCATTCCAACGGCTGGCATACTGCGGGGCTCGGTCCCTCAGGGCACGGCGGCGGACACGGATACCGAACGGACGTTCGTCGGACGCCACGGCTTCTGCAGGTGACCGAGGCAGGGAGGCCCATCGTGGCCGGACAACGGAGGGTTGTATGAGCGGGAAACGAGCGGCCGGCAAGAGCGGTATGACCGCTGAACCGGCTGACAGCCCGGTCGGTGAGATGGGCCGCAGCCTGCAGCGGAAGTCGCGGCAGCGCCGGCGCCGACGCATGCTCCGGATCGTGGGCATCAGCACGGCCGGGGTCATGGTGGTCGCGGGCTCCGGAGTGGCCTACGCCTACTTCCACCTGCTCGGCAACATCAAGACCTCGGCGCTCTACACCGGCAATGACCGCGCCGCCGCCGTGGGCGTCGAGAAGCCGGACGCCTTCGGCCGGACGCCGCTGAACATCCTGCTGATCGGCTCGGACACCCGGGACACCGCCGAGGACGCCAAGCTCGGCGGCGACGCCGGGCCTGGCGCACACGCGGACGTGGAGATGCTGGTCCACCTCTCGGCCGACCGCAGCAACATCACCGTGATGAGCATCCCCCGCGACACCGTCACCCAGCTCCCGGACTGCGCCAACGACGCCACCACGCTGATCACCGACAGCCTGCAGGACGGCCCCTCCTGCACGGCGGAGGCGGTCCACAAGCTCACCGGGATCACCGTCGACGACTTCGCGATGGTCGACTTCGGCGGTGTCGTCAACATATCGAACGCGCTGGGCGGCGTGAACGTCTGCGTCAGCAGCAACGTCTACGACATCTACTCGGGTCTGAAGCTGAGCCAGGGCACCCACTCGCTCCAGGGCACGGCCGCCCTGGAGTTCCTGCGCACCCGGCACGCCTTCGGCGACGGCAGCGACAACGTCGGGCGCACCACCGCGACCCACATCTTCTTCACCGACATGATCAACAAGCTGAAGAACTCCGGGACGATGGCCAACCCGATCGCCCTGTACGACATCGCGAACGCGGCGACCAAGTCGCTGACGGTCTCCCCGGATCTGGACAGCGCGAGCAAGCTGATCAACCTGGCCGACGACCTGAACAAGGTGCCGACCAACCGGATCACCTTCACCACCATGCAGAACGTCGCGTACAGCGGCACCGACCAGGAGTACGCCTCGGATGTCCAGGAGGACTCCACCCTGGCGCAGCCGCTGTTCAACGCGATCATCAACGACCAGTCGCTGACCACGGCGAGCGGCAAGTCCAGCGGCGCGGGCCAGGCCTCGGCCAGCCCCAGCGCGGCCCCGCCGGCGGCGAGCACGATCACCGTGTCCGTCTACAACGGGACCAGCGTCGACGGCCGTTCCGACGCCATCGCGAACCAGCTGGTGAGCCAGGGCTTCAACTCCGCCACCGCCGGATACCCCGACTCGGCCTCCCCGGCGACCACCACGCTGACCTACGGCCCCGGTGAGGCCGCCCAGGCGCAGGTCGTCGCCAAGGACCTCGGCCTGCCGTCGAAGGCCCTGGTCCAGGGCACTGCCGCCGGGCTGAACCTCACCATCGGCGCGGACTGGACCAGCGGGAACACCTTCCCGCACTCCACTGCGACGCCGGCGCCGGTCAGCTCCGCTGTACTGCTCAACGGCGCCACCGGCGTGCAGACGGCCAACCAGGACAATGAGTGCGTCCAGGTGAGCACCGCCTACACCGAGCCCGGGCACACCCCGCAGTCGGAGTACGCGGACAATCCGCAGGTGCCGAACTCCGCCCCCTGATCGACCGCTGGGCCGGACGCACGGCGGGTGCCGGGGAAATCCCCGGCACCCGCCGTTGCTCGTCCGTCCGGCTCCGCCGGGTCAGCCCCGGTAGGCCGGGAGGCCGACGTAGGAGGTGAGCTGCACCGGCGCCTTGCTGCCGTTGGCCGGGACCACGTCGGTGCCGGTCGCGGTGCGGAAGGCGATGGTCCGGCCGTCCTGGGACCAGGTCGGCTCGGTGTCGTTGCCGGTGGCGTGCGGGGTCAGGTCCTTGACCACCGGCGGGTGTCCGGTGAAGAGGGCCTCCGCCACGAAGATGTGGTCGTGCCCGCCGACGGAGCGGACGAAGACGACCTCCTCACCGCTGGGGGCGAGGGCCGGCTCGGAGCCGCTCAGCAGCACGCCGCCCTGCTGCCGCAGGTAGTCGTCGCGGATGTAGACCTCACCATTGGCGGTGTTCTCGTAGACGGCCCGACCCTCGGGGCCGGCCACGCTCGGCCAGGTGTTCTGGGTCGTCGGGTTCGGGGCGATGTCGTCGCAGCAGTAGCTCCCCAGCGGCAACAGGTAGGGCGTGCCGTGGTTGGCGGTGGCGGAGACGGCTTCGAGCCGGGTGACGCCGTTCTTCTCGGCGGCGAAGAAGAGGTTGTCCTTGGCCGGGACGCCCTCCCACTTGTCGGTCGCGGTGACCTGCCAGGTCGGGTGCGACCAGGTCTGGTGGCCCGGGTTGGCGGCCACGATCCGGCGGTCGGTCCCGTTGGGGTTGGCGACGTCCAGGTTGCCCGAGCCGTCGATGAAGGCGGCCTGCCGGCCGTTGGGCGACCAGGCCAGGTCCCGCACATCGACACCGAAGTCGACCGTGGTGCCGTTCATGACGACGTACGGGGAGCCCGTGCTGATGGTCAGCGAGGTGCCCTTGGTGCCGTTCGCCGCAGCGGGGCGGACGGCAGCCGCGTCGGCCACGGTCGGCAGTATCGCGGTCAGGGCGGCGGTGAGGGTGATGGCGGCGGCGATGCGGCGGGTGCGGGAGGACATGGCAGATCCCCTCTCGGGAGCATTCGTGGGTGTCGGAAGTGCTGGACGCCGGAGCACCACCGCCGTGTCCGGGCGCCCCGCGCCCGTTCGATTGGTTGCTGCTCTGTGCGATGGGAGAAGCCTGTCAGCGGGACTTCCCGGAACAGTGGTGCTGCTGTCACGGCCGTGCAACAGGAAGCGGACGATGCCAGGTCGATTCATGGCGAGCACGGCTGAGTTGCGGTCGGGGAGCGTGGCGGGAATCGAGTGCCGGCGGCCGACGTCCGCGCACATTGTAAATGTCCTTGACAAGAATGTGGTCCACTCCAATCATGGTGATCCAGTCGTCCGGGGCCGGGCCTCCTCGCCCGGGGTCCGGGTCCGGGGCGGCGCACCGACAGCGGTGCCGTCTGCCAGGGACGGGGCCGCGAGAGCCCGACCGGCGGAGGCCCCGTGACAGGTGCCGCCGACAGTCCAGGCACCCCCACTGCCCTCCCCTGGAGTCCCCATGCCCCTGCGCTTATCCGCCCGAGCCGCAGCCCTCGCCCTCGCCGTGGCCGCGGCCTCCGTCGGCGTCGTCGCCTCGGCCTCCGGCGCCACGGCCGCCGCCACCCCGCTGCCGGCCCACGTCTTCGCCCCCTACTTCGAGGCGTACAACGGCGACAGCCTCTCCGGACTGGCCACCGCCTCCGGCAACAAGTACCTGACCATGGCGTTCATCCAGACCCCCGCGGCCGGCTCCTGCACCGCCGACTGGAACGGCGACTCGAGCACCCCCATCTCCGCCGCGAACTACGGCAGCGACATCGAGTCCATCCAGGCCGGCGGCGGCAACGTCATTCCCTCCTTCGGCGGTTACAGCGCCGACCACGGCGGCACCGACATCGCCGACAGCTGCACCAACGTCGGCGACATCGCCGCGGCCTACGAGAGCGTCGCCAGCACCTACAACGTCAGCCGGATCGACCTCGACATCGAGGACAACTCGCTGACCGACACGGCCGGCATCACCCGCCGCAACGAGGCGGTCGCCCAGGCCGAGGCCTGGGCCACGGCCAACGGCCGTACGCTGCAGTTCTCCTACACCATGCCGACCGAGTCGACCGGACTGGACTCGACCGGCGTCGCTGTCCTGAAGAACGCCGTCGCCGAGGGCGCCCGGGTCGACGTCGCCAACATCATGACCTTCGACTACTACTACGGCACCAAGCAGGAGATGGCGACCGACACCGAGTCCGCCGCCGCCGGCCTGGTCTCCCAACTGGCGAGCATCTACCCGTCGAAGACCACCGCCCAGCTGTGGAGCATGGTCGGTATCACCGAGATGATCGGGATCGACGACTACGGCGCGGACGAGACCTTCACCACGGCGGACGCCGCCACCGTCCTCGCCTGGGCCAAGGTCCAGGGCGTCAACACCCTCTCCTTCTGGGCGCTCCAGCGGGACAATGGCGGCTGCGTCGGCACTGGCGGATCGGACAGCTGCTCCGGGATCGCGCAGAGCACCTGGCAGTTCAGCAACGCCTTCGAACCCTTCAGCGGCGGCACCACCACCGTCGGCAATGACTTCTCGCTCTCGGCGAACCCCACCTCCGGGTCGGTCACCGCGGGGAGTTCGGCCACGGCGACGGTGAGCACGGCCGTGGCCTCTGGCTCGGCGGAGTCCGTCGCGCTCACCGCCTCCGGTGCGCCCGCCGGGGCGACGGTCGGCTTCAGTCCGTCCTCGGTGAACTCCGGCTCCTCCTCGACCATGACCGTGAGCACCACCTCGGCGACCGCCTCCGGCAGTTACCCGATCACCGTCACCGGCACCGCCGCCTCCGGCAGCCACAGCACCACCTACACCCTGACCGTCGGCTCGGGCGGGAGCACCGGCGGCAAGACCTATCTGGCCGCCGCGGCCACGCTCGGCGGCAGCGCCGACGCCAACAGCTGCTCGGCCTGCGTCGGCGGCGAGAAGGTGAGCAGCATCGGTGGCGGCGGCGCCGGCACGGTGACCTTCACCGGGGTCTCCGAGCCCACGGCCGGCAGCTACACCATGACCGTCTCCTACCTCAGCGTGGGCGAGGCCAAGCCGGCCGTCATCACCGTCAACGGCGTCGCCCAGACGGTGAGCTTCCCGGAGACCTCGGCCAGCAGCTACAGCGTGATCGGGACGTACAAGGTGACCGTCACGCTGAAGGCCGGCGGCTCCAACACCATTGAGTTCTCGGGCAGCGGCACCAAGGGTGCCCCGGACCTCAGCAGCATCGCCGTCTGACGGCTCCCTGGCTGACGTTTCCCAGAACCTGGGCCGCAGCATCTGCCCGGCCGCGCGGCCCCGCCACCGTCCTGTGGCGGGGCCGCGCCGCTGCCCGCCCGCGGCCCGGTGCCGATGTCCTGCCGTGCGCGCGACCTGGTGCGCGTGACCTGGTGCGCGCGACCTGGTGCGCGTGGCCGGTCGCGCGCCTTGGGGCGTGCGGTTCGCGGTTGCCGCGCGCCCGGGGGAGCCGGGCGAGTGCCGTCGATCCGCCGTTCGGGGGCCTTCACATGGGAAAACCGTGACGCGAACGTTGGTCGGTCGTTCGGGGGTTAGAGCTTCATTGTCACGCGATTGGGCGAAAAACCGCTCGTAGTTGGATATCCGGCGATTTCCTGAGCAAGTCTTGCGATGCGACGTCGTGCTCGGGACGGTCCACATCTGGCCAGGTGTGACGGTCCACCTCAATGCCCGACTTCCAAGCTCTCATGGAGGAACACATGTCCCGTATCCGCATCGCTCTCGCCGCCGCCCCCATCGCCGCCGCGATGCTGCTCCTGGGCGCCGGCGCGGCCTCCGCCGACAACGGCTCTTTCGCTGGCGACCACTCCAACAGCAGCGTCGTCTCCAACTACGGCAGCGGGAACCTGTCGGGCTGGGTCGACGGCAACTCGAACTGGACGCAGCAGACCGCGACCGGCTCCGGCGCCTCGAACGAGAACAACACACTGGGCATCAAGGGCAACTCCGGCACCGTCTTCTCGAACCAGTCCAACAGCAACGTCCGCATCTGGTTCTAGCCCGGTCGGGCAGGGGGATGTCCCGCTTCCTGCCGTCGTGCAGTGCCGAGCGTGTGCAGTAACCAGTGCGGGCAGTACCCAGTTCGAGCAGTAGCAGGGCAAGTCCCAGCGTCAGTCCCGGGGTCGGTTCCACATCCCGGGGCTGACGCCTTTCCGTTCCCGGCTCCGGTGAGCACTTCTTGACGCCTGCACAGTATCTGACGCACAGTCAGATATGTGACGGAAGCGACGGCGCGGCCAGGGCAGCAGACGGAACCCGACTACCGGGCCTACGAGGGCCTCCCGGCGGCGACCGGCGGCCGGTCGCCGGACGCCGTCAACGCGCCGATGATCCGGCACTGGTGCGAGGTCATGGGCGACACCGATCCCGCCTACCGGGGCCCCGAGGCGGTCGCTCCGCCGGCGATGCTCCAGGTCTGGACGATGGCCGGGTTGGGCGGACCGGGTGCGGGTGACGGCTCGCGGAGCGGGGCCTACGACGAACTCCTGTCCCGGCTGGACGAGTCCGGCTGCCGGGCGGTGGTCGCGACCGACTGCGAGCAGCGCTATCTGCGACCGCTGCGGATCGGCGAACGCGTCCTCTTCGAGGCGGTGATCGAGTCGGTCTCCACGGAGAAGCGGACCGCCCTGGGCTCCGGCCACTTCGTGACCACCCGGACCGACCTGCGGGCCTACGACGAGGCACGGGGCGAGAAGCCGGAGGAGGCGACGCCGGTGGCGACGCACCGCTTCCGGATCCTCAAGTACCGTCCCGCCGTCGGAGGTGAACGAGCGGGCAGCGGCCGAAAGCCGCCGGGGCGGCGGCCGCGGCCGGTGGTCAACCGCGACAACGAGGGGTTCTGGGCCGGGGTCGCCGTCGGCGAGCTGCGCTTCCAGCGGTGCACGAACTGCGGTACCGCCCGGTTCCCCTGGCTCCCCGGCTGCAACGTCTGCGGCTCGCAGGCCTGGACGGCCGAGGCCGCGGGTGGAGCGGGCACGGTCTACTCCTCGGTAGTGGTGCACCACCCGCTGGCCACCGCCTTCGACCGGCCCTATGCGGTGGCGCTGGTGGAGCTGGACGAGGGGGTGCGGATCGTCAGCAACGTCGTCGGCCTGCCGCCCGAAGAGGTCCGGATCGGGCTGCCGGTCCGGCTTTCCTTCGAGCGCTGCGACGAGGAACTGACGCTCCCGCTGTTCCGCCCGGCCGCCCCCGGCCCCCTCCCGGAGCTGCGGCTGCCCGAACTCCTCGTCCCGGTCACCCGCACCCTGATCGTCGCCGGGGCCATCGCCACTCGCGACTACCAGGACGTGCACCACGACGCCGAGTCGGCCCGGGCCAAGGGCTCGCCGGACATCTTCATGAACATCCTCACCAGCATCGGCCTGGTCGGACGCTATGTCGGCGAGTGGGCCGGGACCGGCGCCCGGATCGGGGGGATCGCGCTCCGACTCGGCGTTCCCGCCTACCCGGGCGACGAACTGCGCTTCAACGGGGTGGCGAAGACCGATGACAGCGGACAGCTGACGGTGTCTGTCATCGGGAGCAGCGATCGCGGCAACCATGTCACCGCCACGGTGGCGGTCACCCTCCCGGCCACCGACCTGCGCGCAGCAATCGCCGCAGAGCCCGGAAGGGGCACCACCGCATGAGCCTCCACCGTCCGGACACCCTCGGCGGCCGGGCCGCCATCGCCGGGATCGGCGCCACCGAGTTTTCGAAGGACTCGGGCCGCAGCGAGCTGAAGCTCGCCGTCGAAGCCGTCCACGCCGCACTCGACGACGCCGGGCTCTGTCCACAGGATGTGGACGGACTCGTCACCTTCACCATGGACACCAGCCCGGAGATCACCCTGGCCCAGGCGGTCGGCATCGGTGAGCTGGGCTTCTTCTCCCGGATCCACTACGGCGGCGGCGCCGCCTGCGCCACCGTGCAACAGGCGGCGATGGCCGTGGCCACCGGCGTCGCCGAGGTCGTGGTCTGCTACCGGGCCTTCAACGAGCGCTCGGTCCACCGCTTCGGCGCCGGCCTCGACGCCCGCGTGCCCTCGGCCGAGGGCACGGCGATGGGCTGGACGATGCCCTTCGGACTGCTCACCCCCGCCTCCTGGGTGGCCCTGGCCGCCCAGCGCTACCTCCACACCTACGCGTTGACCCCGGACGCCTTCGGCCCGGTCGCCGTCGCCGACCGCCGCCACGCTGCCACCAACCCGGCCGCCTACTTCTACGGCCGGCCGATCACCCTGGCGGAGCACCGGGCCTCGCGCTGGATCGTCGAGCCGCTGCGTCTGCTCGACTGCTGCCAGGAGACCGACGGCGGCCAGGCCCTGGTGGTCACCAGCGTCGAGCGTGCCCGCGACCTTCGCCGGCCGGCGGCCGTGGTCACCGCCGCCGCGCAGGGTGCCGGACGCGCCCAGGAGGCCATGACCAGCTTCTACCGGGACGACCTGACCGGGCTGCCGGAGATGGGCGTGGTGGCCCGTCAGCTGTGGCGCAACAGCGGGCTCGGACCGGCCGACATCGACACCGCGGTGCTCTACGACCACTTCACCCCGTTCGTGCTGATGCAGCTGGAGGAGTTCGGCTTCTGCGGTCCCGGCGAGGCCGCCGACTTCGCCGCCGACGGCGGACTCGAGCTGGGCGGCCGACTGCCCGTCAACACCCATGGCGGCCAGCTGGGCGAGGCCTACCTGCACGGCATGAACGGCATCGCGGAGGCGGTCCGCCAGGTGCGCGGCAGCTCGGTCAACCAGCTGCCGGACGCGCGGCACGTGCTGGTCACCGCCGGCACCGGCGTGCCCACCTCCGGCCTGCTGCTGAGCGCCGACGGCTGAGCAGCGACGGCTGAGAGCCGACTGTTGAACCGGCTGTTGAACCCGATGTCGGGATGACGGACAGTGAGCAGAACGGGTGATAAAAGCTATTGATTCGGGCGTGGCTCATCACCCCTATTGGATCAACCGGTCAATGATGACGCGTGCCAACTCCTCGCAGAGCAGTCGCCGCCGCCACCGCGCTCCTCCTCGCCCTCGCCTGCGTGGTCGGGGGTGCGATTCCGGCCGCCGCCGTGCCACAGGCGACCTCGGCCCCGTCCGACGTGCCACGGGTCTTCACCGGGCAGGCCTTCGACATCTGTACCGCGCCCGCGCTCGGCACGCTCCGGGCGTGGCGGCACCACTCCCCGTACGGGGCCCTCGGGATCTACATCGGCGGACGCAACCGGGGCTGCGCCCAGCCCAGGCTGAACACCGGCTGGATCCGTTCGGCGACCGGCTTGGGCTGGCGGCTGCTGCCGCTGTACGCGGGTTCACAGGCCCCCTGCCGGGCGGGAAGGAGATCGGCGCGGATCGAACCGCGGCGCGCGGCCGCCGCCGGGACCGCGGACGGCCGCGACGCGGTGCGCGCCGCCGCCGCACTGAACATCGCCCCGGGCAGCCCGGTCTACCTGGATATGGAGTCGTACGAACGGGACGGCGGCCGGTGCAGCCTCGCCGTGCTCGATTACACGGTCGCCTGGACCCGGCAGGTGCATGCCGCCGGCTACCTCTCCGGCTTCTACAGCAGCGTCAACGGGGGCATCGCCGACCTGGCCGATCTCGCGGCCGGATCGGCGCACCGCTCCGTCGCCGGCTCGGCCGCCCTGCCGGACGTGATCTGGTACGCCCGCTGGGACCGCCGTGCCAAGACCGACGGCTACCACGCGCTGCGCCATGGGGGCTGGAGCAGGCACCAGCGGCTGCACCAGTACGAGGGCAATAGAACTGAGCGATATGGCGGGGTAACCCTCTCCGTCGACCGCAACGCCGTCGACGCCCCGGTCGCGATCATCCGTACGCCGGGACGTACGGCAGGCGGCGGAAAGGGCGGCGGAAAAGGTGGCGGCAAGGGCGGCGGAAAACGTGGCGGCAAGGGCGGAGGAAAGGTCGCCGGCAAGCGCGGCGGAAAACGTGGCGCCAAGGGCGGAGGAAAGGTCGCCGGCAAGGGCGGTGGCAGGGGCCGGGTGCCGGTCGGTGGAGTGGGCGGGAAGGCGCATCCGGGGGACGCGCCAACGCCGACCCCGGACGGCGAATGAGGTCGGCTCGGGCCGCAGTGTGTCCAGATCGTCCCGGCCGCACTGCTGACACCGTCGGGTTGGGGCGGCAGAATCTGCACACAACGGGTCAGTTACCCGCAGGTACAGCCGGTCAAGGAGGACCCAGGTGCTCAGCACGATGCAGGACGTCCCACTGATCGTGGGCCGGATACTGGAGCACGGTTCCACCGTCCACGGCACGTCGCGGGTGCTGACGTGGGACGGTGAGCGGGCGGTGAGCCGCAGCTTCGCGGAGGTCGGCGCGCGGGCCGCGCAGCTCGCCCACGCACTGCGCGACGAGCTCGGGGTGACCGGCGACCAGCGGGTCGCCACACTGATGTGGAACAACACGGAGCACCAGGAGACGTACCTGGCCGTGCCCTCGATGGGCGCGGTGCTGCACACGCTCAACCTGCGGCTGCCCCCGTCCCAGCTCGGTTTCATCATCAACCACGCCGCCGACCACGTGATCATCGCCAACGGGAGCGTGCTGCCGCTGCTCGCGCCGCTGCTGCCGCAGCTGAACCCGACGCTGCGCCACATCGTGGTCTCCGGCCCCGGCGACCGCGGCCTGCTCGACGGCTTCGCCGGCACCGTCCACGACTACGAGGAGCTGATCGCCGACCGGCCGACCAGCTTCCCCTTCCCGATGGACCTGGACGAGCGCAGCGCCGCCGCCCTCTGCTACACCTCCGGCACCACCGGCGACCCCAAGGGCGTCCTCTACAGCCACCGGTCGGTGTACCTGCACTGCCTGCAGGTGCTGTCCGCCGAGAGCTTCGGGCTGACCGCCCGGGACACGGTGCTGCCGGTGGTCCCGATGTTCCACGTCAACGCCTGGGGCATCCCGCACGCCGCGTTCATGTCCGGCACCTCGCTGCTGATGCCGGACCGCTTCCTCCAGCCGAAGCCGCTGGCGGAGATGATCACGGCCGAGCGGCCGACCTTCAGCGCCGCCGTCCCCACCATCTGGACCGGGCTGCTGGACGAGCTCGACCGGGGCGCGGCCGGCGGTCCCGGCTACGACGTCTCCACCCTGAGCCGGGTCGTCATCGGCGGCTCCGCCTGTCCGCCCTCGCTGATGAAGGCCTTCCGGGACCGGCACGGCATCGAGCTCATCCACGCCTGGGGCATGACCGAGACCTCGCCGCTCGGCAGCGTCGCCCACCCGCCGGCCTGGCTCACCCCCGAGCAGGAGTGGCCCTACCGGCTCACCCAGGGCCGGTTCCCGGCCAGCGTCCAGGCCCGGATCATCGGCCCGGACGGCACGGCCATGGCGCACGACGGTGAGGCCGAGGGCGAGCTCGAGGTCCGCGGGCCCTGGATCGCCGCGGCCTACTACGGCGGCGCGGGTCAGCAGCCGGACGCCGGCGACGCCAAGTTCAGCGACGACGGCTGGCTGCGCACCGGCGACGTCGGCCGGATCAGCCCGGACGGCTACCTCACCCTGACCGACCGCGCCAAGGACGTCATCAAGTCCGGCGGGGAGTGGATCTCCTCGGTCGAGCTGGAGAACCAGCTGATGGCGCACCCGGACGTGCTGGAGGCGGCGGTGGTCGCGGTCCCGGACGAGAAGTGGGGCGAGCGGCCGCTCGCCACGGTGGTGCTGCGTCCCGGCGCCACGGCGGACCTGCCGGTGCTGCGCGCCTTCCTGGCGGGGCGGGTCGCCTCCTGGCAGCTCCCGGAGCGCTGGGCGGTCATCGAGTCGGTGCCGAAGACCTCGGTCGGCAAGTTCGACAAGAAGGTCATCCGCGCCTCCTACGCCGACGGCGGCCTCGACGTACAGCGCATCGGCAAGGAGTAGTCAGCAACGACGAGGGCGGGCCGGGGATCGATCCCCGGCCCGCCCTCGTCGTTCCCTACCCCTGACGTTCCGTCAGCTGCCCAGTGCGCCGATCTTGCCCAGCAGGTCGACGATCCGGGCCTGGACCTCGCCGTTGGTGGAACGCTCCGCGAGGAACAGCACCGTCTCGCCGGAGCGCAGCCCGTGCAGCTGTTCGGGGCCGTCGACCGAGGTGTAGACGACCAGCGGCGTCCGGTGCAGCCGGTCGTTGCTGCGCAGCCAGTCGACGATGCCCACCCGGCGGCGGCGGATCAGCATCAGGTCCATCACCACCAGGTTCGGTTGGACGCTGCTCGCCTTCTCCACCGCGTCGTTCTCGCTGGTCGCGTGGACGACGTGCATCCCGCGCCGCTCCAGCGTCGCCGTGAACGCCTCGGCCACGTCGGGATCCTGTTCGATCAGCAGCACCCGGGGCGCGTGCCGCTCGCTGTCGCGTGGTGCGAGGGCGCGCAGCAGTATCGCCGGGTCGGCCCCGTACGCGGCCTCCGGCGTCGCCTGCCCGAGACCGGCGGTCACCAGCACCGGGACGCTGCCCTCGCCGGCCGCCGTGCGCAGCGACTGGAGGGCGGTCCGGGTGATCGGACCGGTCAGCGGGTCGACGAAGAGCGCGGCGGGGTAGCCCTGGACCTGGGCGTCGACCTCCTCGCGGGAGCGCACGATCACCGGGCGGTAGCCCCGGTCCTTGAGCGCCTGACGGGTCGACGGATCGGGCTCGGGCCACACCAGCAGCCGGCGCGGATTGCCGTCGGCGGCGGGCGCGACCATCGTCGGGTAGTCCGCCCCGGCGATGAACTCCAGCCGGTTCTCGGTGCCGGGGTCGCCGGGGGCGTCGCTCGGCGCCCGGGGCGCGGGCAGGGCGGTGCCGGTCGGCGGCGTGCTCGGGCCGGTCCCGGCCGGCAGCGCCCGCGCGCCCGGGCCGATCGCGGCCGGTCCGCCGCCGGCCGTGCCCGGCTCGGCCTGGCTGCCGCCCTGGCCGCTGCCGCCGCCGTTGCCCCGGTTGCCGGCGCTGAGCGCCTGGGCGAGACCCATGACGCCGCTGCCGTTGCTGCCGTCGCTCGGCACCGGGACGTTCACCCCGGAGACGTTCACGCCAGGACCGAAGCGCCCGCCGAAGGGCTCGGCGGGTCGGCTCGGCAGCGCGGCCGGACGGCCGGGCAGGGCGGGCGGGCCGCTCGGAACCGGCTGCAGCTCGGCCGGGCCCAGCGCGATGGGCTGCTGCTGCTGGTCCGCGCCGCGCGGCCGGGCCGGCTCCAGCTCGCCGATCGCCCCGGAGGAGGACGCGGGTGCGCTCTCGGCCGGCGGGATGGCCAGCCGCCGCCGTCGACCGCTGGGCGAGGCCGGGTCGATCGGCGCCGGGGGCGTATCGATTCGGCTCCCCGCCGGGGGGAGGGCGTGCTCCAGACCGGGATAGACCGGTCCACCGATCAGCCCGGGGAAGCCGTTGGACCCCTGGCCCGCCGTCCCGCCCTGACCCTGCCTTCCGTCCTGGCCCTGGCGTTCGTGCTGGCTCTGTCGTTCGTGCAGGGCCTGTTCGGCCCGGCGGCCCGCCTCGCGCGCCTGGGCCTCCTGCGCGGCCTCCTGCGCCTCCTGGCGAGCTTCCATCACTGCCCGCGGCGGGCGGACGACCTCGGGCGCGGGCAGCGCCCGGCGCCGACGGGAGCGGTCGGTGCCCTCGGCCGGGGTCTCCGGCCGACGTGCCTGCGGCACGGAGACCGACCCCGTCGCGGATCCCGAACCGGCCGCGGACCCGGACCCGGCTGCGGACCCCGACCCGGACGGCGACCCGGTCGCGGAGCGCTCGGCGTCGGGCCGCGCCGGACCGCCCCGGCCACCGTGCTCGGCCGAGCCGTTGCCGCCCTTGCTGTTCTTCGCACCGCCACTGCTGCCGCGGCCGGCGCCGCGCGGCTCCCGACCCTCGTCCCCGCCGTCGAGACCGGGCAGTTCGGGCAGCAGCGAGGTGTCCGTCTCCTTCGGCCGGTCCGCCTCCCGGGCCGCTGCGGCGGCCCGTTCCGCGGCCTCGCCCGCCGTCGCCGGATCCAGCGGCAGCTCGACCACATATGTCCGGCCCGACTTGCCGGGCAGCTCGTGCGACTGGAGCACCCCGCCGTGCCGCTCCACCATGCCCCGCGCCATCGGCAGATGCACCGGACTGCCGCCCGCGCTCGGCCCGCGCACCTCGATCCGGGCCACGGTTCCGCGCTGCGCCGCCGCTATCATCACCGTCGGCTCCGCCGAGGGCGCGCCGGCCAGCCCGGAGGCGACGCCGACCGCCATCCCGTACAGCGGGACCTTGCCCGCCTCCGAGGCCCCGTCACCGCCGCTGCCGCGGACGGGCGTCGCCACGTCCGCGATCAGATGACCCAACGCCTGCGCCAGCCGCTCCGGATCGGCGATCACCTCGACGTCGGAGGGGTGCACCGCGAAGCGCACCCGGTCCTCGCCGATCAGCTCGGTCGCCGCCTCCACCGCGCCCCGGACGATCTCGTCCAGGCCGACCGGCAGCCGCTCCAACTGCTCGCGTCCGGCGTCCAGCGCGGCGTCGAAGCGCTGGTACGTCAGCACGCCGTCGACCAGCCGTGCGGTCTGCGCGCACTCGGCGGCCAGCCGCCGCAGCACCCAGTTCGCCTCCGGCCAGAGCTGGCCGGCCGGGTCGCGGGCCAGCTGGTCCAGGGTCTCCTGGAGCCGGGTGAGCGGGGAGTGCAGCTCCTCCGACAGCAGCGCGGTCAGATGGTCGTTGCGAGCGGTCAGCGCCAGCTGCGCGGTCCGGTCGGTGAACGTGACCACCGCGCCGACCAGCTGGTCCCCGTCCCGGACCGGGGCGGTCGACAGTTCCGCGCTGACCGGGCGTCCGTCCTTGCGCCACAGCGTCGCCGACTTCACCCGGTGCTTGCGTCCGGAGGCCAGGGTGTCCGCCAGCGGGGACTCCTCGGGCGGCAGCAGCGTCCCGTCCGCGCGGGAGTGCAGCACCAGCGACAGCAGCTCCTGGCCACCCAGCTCGCTCGCCCGGAAGCCCAGGATGTGCGCGGCGGCCGGGTTGACCAGCACCACCTTGCCGTCCATGTCCACGCCGACCACGCCCTCGGCGGCGGCCCGCAGGATCATCTCGGTCTGCTTGTGCTGGCGGCGCAGCTCCGCCTCGACCTCCAGCCGGGCGGACAGGTCCCGCACCACGATCAGCAGCAGGTCCCGGTCCGAGGGCGAGGGTGTGGGCCGGGCGGCGCCGCCGGTGCCGTAGCCGTAACGGGAAACCCCGCCGAAGGAGTCGTACGAGGAGGAGCCGCCGAAGCCCTCGCGGCCCTCGGCCTCATCCTCGAACTCATTGCCGGCCACCTCGACCGGGAAGGTCGTGCCGTCGGTCCGCCGGGCGGTCATCCGCACCGGCTTGGCTTCGTCCTCCGCGCCGGCGTCGCTCGCGCGCGGCCGCATCGAGCCCGGGATCCGGCTCGGGTCGAACTCGGGGAGCAGGTCGAGGACGCCCATGCCGACCAGCGATGTGCCGGGCGCCTGCAGGCTGCGCACGGCGGCGGCATTGGCGTCGACCACGGTGCCGTTGCTGTTCACCAGCAGCAGGGCATCCGGAAGAGCGTCGAGTATCGCTGCGAGGCGAGCAGTGCCTCGAGTCGGCCTGCTGCTCACGACGAGCGTCCTCCCTTGCCTGACTGCGCTTCCGCGGACCGGCCTGGCCTCGGGCCGCCGCGGTGGCGGGCCTCCGTCCCCCGGGCACGCCAGCAAGCACTATCCCACACTGTTTTTGCATACGCGGCGACCTGCCTAGTAACGTGGATACCAGTTGGCCGCAACCCTCCGGGTTGTGGCATCATCCATGCAGAAGGTTGTGATCGCCAGTCGGCGGACGCAACTCTCAGCAGGGAGGCTTCGCCTAGTCCGGTCTATGGCGCCGCACTGCTAATGCGGTTTGGGTCTTACCACCCATCCGGGGTTCAAATCCCCGAGCCTCCGCGTGATCAGGGTCCCTCGCTTCGGCGAGGGGCCCTGTCGTGTTTTCCGGGGAGGATAGGTTGGCCTCGGGGCGGCGACAGGTGATGCCGCGCGCGATGGGGGACGCCGTGCTCGAAACCGAGGGACCGGGTCGGCCGTCGCACTTCCTCAAGGCCCTCGGGCTGGACGCCGGGTCCGCACAGGAGGCGGTGCTGCGGCAGGAGTTGGAGTGCCTGGCGCATCCCTGGGCCCGGGTCGCCGCCGCCCGGCAGGAGCCGGTGGACACCCTGGTGCAGTTTTTGGCGAGCACCAGGCTGGCGGGCACCGAGCCGGCGAGCACCGAACTGGTGGGCACCGAACTGGTGGGCACCGAGCCGGCCGGGACGGCCGGTCCGCTGCAGGTGTTCCGGGCGCGGCTGGCGGCGGAGACCGGCCGCGGGCCCGAGCACGCGGGGCGGGACCGGTCCCCCCGGAACGCGGTGCTCGCAGCGGTGCCGGAGCTGTTCGGCGAAACGGCGGCGACCCTGGCGGGGCGGTTGGAGCAACTGGTCGAGGACTGTGACCGGGACGGCCGCCCGCTGCGCGGCGCGACGGTGAGCCGGCTCTACCGGGAGGCAGAGGACCTCTGCCGGGTCTGGTCGCTGGCGCTGGACGAGGAGCTGGTCCACACCGGTGCGTCGGGTCGCACGTCTGCGTCCGACGAGCTGTACGCGACCGAGGGTGCGGTCCTGGGCCGGTTCTCCTCCCCCTGCCCGCCGGAGGAGCGGCTGGAACTGGCCGAGCTGGTGCGGCAGACGACGGAGCTGATCGTCCTGGACCGGTGCGGACTGGCCGTCTTCCCGTTCGGGACGCACCACCTGCCGTCGCTGGGCTGGCCGGTGGTGCTGGCCCAGTTCCAGTACCGGCTGCGTCAGCTCGCGGCCGCTGCCGGAGCAGCCGGCGTGCTACTGGACCCGGATCCTGTCCACCCTCCGCTGCCCGTCGACGGCAGGAACCGACGGTACGGCCAGGCACTGCACCTCCTGGCCGCCCTCCGGGGCGCCGCGCCGGAGGGCGGGGACGGCACCCGGACCGGCCTCCAACGGATCCGGCGTTCGTCCGACCAGCTGACGGAGCACGCGACCTCGCTCCAACTGGCCGACCTCGCCCACACGCTGCGGCAGCGGCCCGAGCTGACGGTGGAGCTCGGCCTCGGCCCGCCCGCCGCCGCCGACGCGGTCGCGGCCGACCTGACCGCGCTGCTCCGCGACCGAGAGGCGTGGCAGCCGGTCCCGGACCCGGTCCGGCTGCCGTTGAGCGCCTGGGAGCTGCGCGAACGCTTCCCCGGGACCGTCCGGCTGCTCCGCTGCTATCGCGACGTCATGTCGCGTCGGGCGTACGGGGACTACCTGGACGCCCACACCGCGGAGTCGCTCGTCTCCGCGGTCTGCGCCGCACGGTTCGAGGGCGACACCGGCTCCGCCCGGTCGATCGCGTCGCTGTGCGGCGAGATCGCGGCGCTCTCCGCCCTCTTCACCGATGACGAGCAGGTCGATCGCGCGATCGACCTGCTCGGGGAAGGACCGCGCGGTGCGGACCCCGACGTCTTCTGGTGGGACGAGCTGGACTGGCACTCCTGGCTGCGGGCAGCCGCCGCCGAGCTGACCCGCCAGGCCGAAAAGGCCGAGCAGGCCGAGCGGGTACGGGCCCGATTCACGTGAAACCCTGCGTTCAGGCCTTGCGGTGGACCGTCAGGTTCTGGTGGTCGGCGGTCGCCCAGGTGGCGTTCCCGGCCAGGTTCAGCACATAGAAGCCGGCCGTGAAGGACGCCGTGTTGGTGGCGTAGTTCACCAGCCGGACCCGCAGCCGGAAGCTCGCGGTGGCGTTGTTCGCCAGCCCGCGGGGGGCGTTGAGGAGGTTGCTGTCCTGCACCGGCTGCCAGTGCCCCTTGGCGGCGCTGCCCACCCAGACGTCCGTGGCGAGCGCACCGGCCAGGCCCTTGGCCGTCGCTGGGACGTTGATGTAGGCGAGGTCGTCCCAGGCCGTGGCGAGTGCCGCACCGGTGCGGTTGGTCACGGTCAGGGTCTCGTAGGCGGGGCGGCCCGGGGCCACGACGGTCCCGCCGCTGAGCCTCTCGACGATCGGACCGCCGGTGGTGGCCTTGCCGACCTTGAAGAAGGACCTGCTCTCGGACGGGGCGAAGCTGTTCGGCTGCACCGCGAAGGTGTCGAGCGTGAATCCGTTGTCGTTGGCCGGCCACGCCTTGGTCGCCGCGAGGCTGAGCCGCCAGCTGAAGGAGGCGTGCGCCGGGATGGTGAAGTAGCTGCCGACGGCCGTGCCCCGGGGGTAGAGCTCGCCCATGTAGCCGGGCTGCTGGTCCTGGAAGTCCGCGCTGGTGGCCGGCGTCCGACCCAGCGGCGTGGCCTGGAGCGCGAGCTGGCCGCCTGCGAGGTCCAGGGCCCCCTGCGGGAGCGCACCCGCGCCGGCCTCGAATTTCTGCGGCTTCGCGGTGTTGTTGGTGACGCTGAAGACAACCGACTCGGCCCGGCCACCG
Source organism: uncultured Actinomycetota bacterium (assembly GCA_963743515.1). Classification (GTDB taxonomy): domain Bacteria; phylum Actinomycetota; class Actinomycetes; order Streptomycetales; family Streptomycetaceae; genus Streptacidiphilus. Next base: position 1,294,076 of record CAVUQN010000004.1, on the reverse strand, counting down.
GGCAGCAGCGCGCCGGCCGGCCGGCTGACCGAGGTGCTCAGGGCCGGCTTGGCGGCGGCCGGGGTGGCGGCGTTCGCTGCGGTCGGCAGGAACGCGGTACCGGCCAGGGCGGCGGTGGTCAGCACCATGGCAGCGGTGGCACGGGAGCGGACGGACATAGTGGTATCCCCCTCGGAAGCAGTCGGGCGAGTGCGGTACCAGACTGTCCGCGCGACGTCCGGGGACTGTCCGGTCGCTGTCACGGTCCTGCAACACGATCTTGCTAGTTCCGCTCCGTATTTCCCGGTCACGCATGCGTCTTTGACCTGGTGTCAGGCGGTTTGCCGTGGCTTTCGAGGGCGGATGCGGCCGGAATCGGGACCGGTTGGCCGGTTGGCGGACACAACGGCTCCTGGTGTTCCATCGAAGCGACGTCTGCGCTCGGATCCCCTCCGGCGTGGCAGGGCGTGGCGAGACGTGGCAAGGAGCAGTGCATTGAAGTCGATGAAGTCGTGGGTCTCAGGGGCCAGGACCGCAGGGTCGGCCGGGGTGCTGGCGCTGGTACTGGCGGGAGCGGCGGCCTGCTCGGGCTCCGGGTCCTCGGGCAGCCATGGCACGGCCGGGGGCGGCTCCTCCGCCGACGGGGCGCCCGCCGTCATCACCGTCACCCTGGCTAAGGACGCGGCCGGCGACGTCGTCCCCGACCAGCCGGTCAAGATCGCGGTCAAGGGCGGGACGCTCGGCTCGGTCACCGTCGACGACTCCAAGGGCGACCCGGTGCCGGGCGCGCTGAACGCCACCGCCGGGACCTGGACGCCCAGCGTGCCCTTCGCGGTCGGGGTGGCCTACACGCTCCGGGCCAGCGCCTCCCCGTCCGGGGGCGGCAAGCCCAGCACCGACCAGGTCCCCTTCACGGTGGAGACGCCCAGCAGCGCCACCAGCATGCTGCTGGACTCGATCACGCCGGAGAAGGGCGCCGTCGTCGGCGTCGCCATGCCGGTCTCGGTGGTCTTCTCCAACCCGGTCGCCGACTCCGCGCGGGCGGCGGTCGAGGGCCGGCTCAAGGTCAGCACCAGCGTTCCGGTCACCGGCGCCTGGCACTGGTTCAGCAGCACCCGGGTCGACTGGCGGCCGGAGAGCTTCTGGAAGTCCGGCACCTCGGTGACGGTCGACGCCGACCTGGACGGCGTGAGCAACGGCAACGGCCGCATAGGGATACACGACTACGTGCACACCTTCACCATCGGCAGCGACGTCGAGACGGTGGTGAACGCGACCACCCACACCATGACCGTGACCGAGAGCGGCAAGACGCTCCGGACGCTCACCGTGGATACCGGCGGGGTGGGCTTCCAGACCTGGGGCGGCACCATGGCGGTGATCGACAAGGAGAGCCAGATCGAGATGACCTCCTGCAGCGTCGGCATCCAGTGCACGAAGGGCGGGCCGAACTACTACGACCTCATCCTGCCCTTCGACGTCCACCTGACCTTCTCCGGCACCTACGTCCACTTCTCGACCGGTGACGCCGACCCGGGCGACAGCAGCTCGCACGGCTGCGTCCACCTCTCGAAGCCTGACGCGCAGTGGTTCTTCAACACCGTCAAGGAGGGCGACCCGGTGACGGTCACCGGTGTGCCCAAGAACGCGGCTCCGGACAACGGCTACGCCGACTTCAATCTGAGCTGGGCCCAGTGGACGGCGGGGAGTGCCTCCTGACCGCCCGGCGCGATCCCCGGCGGCCGCCACGCCGGGGACCGCGCCCCTGCTCAGGGGGCACGGAAACTCGATTTCACCCGGGGCTGGTGCTCGTGTAATGTAGTTCTCGCAAGGCAGCGGGGCGAAGAGAAAACGTCCGGAAGCCGAGCAGAGCGCTCATAGCTCAACGGATAGAGCACTTGACTACGGATCAAGAGGTTGCAGGTTCGAATCCTGCTGAGCGCACAATCGGTCGAAGGCCCCCACGTCAACGTGGGGGTCTTCGGCGTTGAGGCGTTGTTCGGGCGCCGGCCACGATCTGCTCCGCTCCGGATCGGCCGTGTCCGGGCGTCCTATGCGGGGACGGTCCGCTGCGGTGCGCTAGAGTTGTCGACTGGAAGCGCACGAATCCGGCGAAAGCAGTCGGATACGCAGCGGGCCGAGCGCGCTCATAGCTCAACGGATAGAGCACTTGACTACGGATCAAGAGGTTGCAGGTTCGAATCCTGCTGAGCGCACAGTCGGTCGAAGGCCCCCGCGAATATCGTGGGGGCCTTCGTCGTCCTTGTGTGCGAAAAACAGGGGCGGCGCCCAGTCGGGGTCGGGCAGGCTGGCTGGATGAACAGCACCGAACCGTTGGCGCAGGACCCACCGGACCCACAGGACCCACGGGACCCGTCCCCGATGGAGCGCGCGCTGCGGCAGGTGGCCTCCGTCTCGTCGGGGCCGCCGCTCGACCCCGCGCTGCGGGTGACCCTGAACTTCCACCCGGACCGGGTGACCCGTGACGGCCGTCCGATCCTGCGGGCGATGGCCGAGGACGGCGGCTACCGCTCCCAGTTCGTGACCGGGACCAGCAACGGCGGGCTGACCGCGCATCCCGGCGGGGACCGCTGGCGCTGGGAGGCCCGGATCTTCGGCGGGGCCTACGACGCGGCGCCGGCCTCGGCGCGCCCGGTCTACGGCGCGCTGGACTTCCGGCGCGGGGCGCTCGGGGCCGCGCCGCGCTTCGGCTCGGCCTTCTTCCGGCTGGCGGCGCCCACCCTCGCCAGGACCACCTTCTGCTATCCGGACAGCGTCCAGGAGCCGGGGGACTTCGGGGTCGCCGCCGCCATGCCGCTGATCGCAGTGGCCGAGGCGGACCGGCAGGACGCGCTGGACGACTACATCGAGGCGCAGGTGCACGGCCCGGTGCTGCTGGACCGCGACATCGAGGCCCTGGTCCTCGACCCCTGCTACCGGGGGACGGCGGTCGAGGCCGAGGCGCGGGCGCTGCCGTGCCGGGTGGAGTGGCACGCGGGCGTGGTCCTCACCGTCGCCGAACTGCGCCGGCACCCGGACTACCGGGGCCAGGAGTTCGTCGACCTGGGCGCGGAGATCGCCGTCGACGGCCGGCTCGACCCGGCCGTCATCGGGGCCGCCGCGGCCACCGGACGCCACGACGGGCAGGCACTGAAACGGGTCTGGCACTACCTGGCCAGGTACGGCGTGCCCTATAAGTAGTGTGGTGTACATTTAGTTGCTAGAAGCAAGCAACAATGTAAGCAGTCTATGACGGAGAGTAACCATGGGCGGCACGGCGACGGCAGCCGAGGCGGCCAACGCACTGGGCGACGAGATCGCTCGCTTCGTGCGATTGGTGACCGCGTGGAAGCAACGGGCCAAGGACGACCCGGCCGGCGGCGACCGGCTGCTGCTCAGCCGGCTCGCCCGCTGCGGGCCCCGGCGCGCGACCGACCTGGCCGCCGACACCTACCTCGACCTCTCCACGGTGAGCCGGCAGATCCGCTCCCTGGTCGACCGGGGCCTGGTGGAACGCAGCCCCGACCCCGAGGACCGGCGCGGCACCCTGCTGTCCGCGACCGCCGACGGGGTCGCCGCCTTCGAGCACTACCGCGCGCAGCGCACCGACCAGTTGGCGGCGATCCTCGACGTCTGGCCGGATCAGGACCGCCATGAGCTGGTCCGCCTGTTCACCCGGCTCAACGACGACCTCGCAGAGAACCACGCCCAGCTCTTCGGCGGCACCGGGCAGCACCAAGGAGACAAGTAAGTGAGCAGCAGTCCGTCCGCAGCACCTGCCAGTAAACAGATACCCGACTCCGGGGGCGGGCTGAGCCACCGCCAGATCCTGACCATTCTCAGCGGTCTGATGATGGGCATGTTCCTGGCCTCGCTGGACCAGACGATCGTCAGCACCGCGATCCGCACCATCGCCGACGACCTGCACGGGCTGAGCGAGCAGGCGTGGACCACCACCGCCTACCTGATCACCTCCACCATCGCCACGCCGCTCTACGGCAAGCTCTCCGACCTCTACGGCCGCAAGCCGTTCTTCCTCGCCGCGATCAGCATCTTCATCGTCGGCTCGATGGCCTGCACGTTCTCCACCTCGATGATCGAGCTGGCCGGGTTCCGTGCCTTCCAGGGCATCGGCGCCGGCGGTCTGATGTCGCTGGCGCTGGCGATCATCGGCGACATCGTCCCGCCGCGTGAGCGCGCCCGCTACCAGGGCTACATCCTCGCGGTCTTCGCAACCTCCAGCGTGCTGGGCCCGCTGGTCGGCGGCTTCCTGGCGGGGCAGTCGACGATCCTCGGGATCGCCGGCTGGCGCTGGGTGTTCCTGGTCAACGTCCCGATCGGGATCGCCGCGCTGGTCGTCGTCGCCAAGGTGCTGAACGTCCCGCACAAGCGCCGCGAGCACCGGATCGACTGGTTCGGCGCGGTCCTGATCGCCGTCGGCGTGGTCCCGCTGCTGCTGGTCGCCGAGCAGGGACAGGCCTGGGGCTGGGGCTCGTCCCGTTCGCTGGCCTGCTTCGCGGTCGGCATCGTCGGCGTGATCGCCTGGATCTTCGTCGAGCGCCGGATGGGCGACGACGCGCTGATCCCGATGCGGCTCTTCAGCAGCAAGGTCTTCAGCCAGACCAGCATGCTGTCGGTGCTGGTCGGCGCGGGCATGTTCGGCGGGATGCTGATGATCCCGCAGTACCTGCAGATCGTGAAGGGCGCCAGCCCGACCGAGTCCGGTCTGATGATGCTGCCGCTGATGCTCGGCATGATGACCGCGTCCATCGCCACCGGCCAGCTGATCGCCCGCACCGGGCACTACAAGATCTTCCCGGTGATCGGCACGGCGCTGATGACCGTGGCGATGGTGCTGTTCCAGCAGCTGGTGCAGTGGAACACCCCGCTGCCCGAGACCATGGCCTTCATGCTGCTGCTCGGCGTCGGCCTCGGCTTCACCATGCAGACGCTGACGCTGGCGGTGCAGAACGCGGTCCGGCCGCAGGACATGGGCGTGGCCACGGCCTCCGCCACCTTCTTCCGGCAGCTCGGTGCGACCGCGGGTACGGCGGTCTTCCTCTCGGTGCTGTTCAGCAGCGTCGGCGGGAAGATCCAGACGGCCTTCACGAGTGCCGCGAAGACCGCCCAGTTCCAGGCGGCGCTGCACGACCCCTCGGTGGTCGCCAACCCGAACAACGCGCCGGTGATCGAGATGCTCAAGCACCCGGCGGCGGCCAGCAGCGGCGCCTCCTCCGTGCTCAGCGACTCCTCGTTCATCCAGAAGCTGACCGAGGTCTTCGCCGACCCGTTCAAGCAGGGCTTCGCCGACTCGATGCACACGGTGTTCCTGCTCGGTGGCATCGTCACCGCGGTGGCCTTCGTGCTGGTGCTCTTCATCAAGGAGGTGCCGCTGCGCAAGGTGTCCGCCATGCAGGCCCGGGCGCAGGACGCCGCCGCGGCCAAGCAGGAGCTGAAGGACGAGCTGGCGGCCGAGTGGGTCCCGGAGGAGCCGGCCCTCTGACGACGGCGGTCCGACGAAGACCCGGACACGTGACCGGCCCCGTCCCTGAAAGGGATGGGGCCGGTGGCGCGTGAGGTGCTCCAACTGGGAGGGTGTTGCCGCGCCGGTCCGGGCGCCTGAACAGTCTGGAGAGCACATCATGAAGGGCTTCCGCAGCTTCCTGCTGCGCGGGAACGTCGTCGACCTCGCGGTCGGTATCGTCATCGGCACGGCGTTCACCGCCATCGTCACCGCGCTCGTCAAGGACTTCCTCACCCCCGTCATCGGCCTGATCACCGGCACCGGGGGCGTGTTCGGCTCGGCGTCCTTCAAAGTCGACAAGACGGTCTTCAACTACGGTGACTTCGTCAACACCGTGATCAGCTTTGTGCTGATCGCCGCGTTCGTCTACTTCTTCGTGGTGCTGCCGGTGAACAAGCTGATGGCGCGCTTCGCCCCGCACAAGGAGGCGGCGGTGACCACCAAGGACTGCCCCGAGTGCCTGAGCGCGGTGCCGCTCGCGGCCACCCGCTGCGCCTTCTGCACCGTGCAGCTCGCGCCGCCGCAGGGCGTGCCGTACCAGGCCCCGGCAAACCGCTGACCCCAGGTCAGCCGACCACCAGCGCCGGGCGGGCCGGGTCGTCGGCCCGGACGACCAGGTCGGCCGCCTCGGCCGGGCGCGCCTCCTGCTCGTAGCGGGCGAAGGCCGGCAGCGTCCACTGCTGGTCGGCGGGGGTGCGCCGGGCCAGCGCGGCCGGGCCGAGCCGCAGATGGACGGTCAGGTCCAGCGGGAACCAGCGGCCCAGCAGCAGCGGCCCGTCCAGGACCAGCACGCCGCCGGGCGGCAGCTCCACCGGCAGGACCCGCTTGGCCCGGTCGGCGCTCGCGTCCCGCAGCGCCGGCAGCACCCGGCCGCTGCCGCCCGGCTCCAGCGGGTCGAAGACCTCGCGGAACAGGGCGTTGGCATCCAGCCAGCCGTCGTAGTAGGCGTCGGCGTCCCGGCGGCCGTACTCCAGCCGGAGCGAGGCGGGCCGGAGGAAGTCGCCGGCGCTGATCCGCAGCGCCGGGCGGCCGAGCAGCCGCAGCCGCTCGGCCACGGCGTCGGCCAGTACGCCGGTGCGGGCGGCCGGGGCCCCGTCCACGGCGATGCGCAGCCGCCCGCCCTCGGGCGGCGGCAGCGCGGCGACGCGCTCGCCGACGGTCTCGGCGAGCGCGTCCGGGGTCAGCGGGCGGACCTGCACGTTGCTCCTGTGCGGTGAATCCCGGGTGCGGTGGACGGTGATCAGGCCGAGGCGGTGCTCAGCAGCGCCACCTCGTCCGCGGTCAGCTCCAGCTCGGCCACCGCGACCAGGGCCGGCAACTGCTCCACGATCCGGGCGCTGGCGATCGGCGCGGCGACGGTGGGCTGAGCGGCGAGCCAGGCCAGGGCGACGGTGGCGACCTCCGCGCCGTGCGCGGCGGCGACGGTGTCCAGCGCCGCGAGCACCTTCCGGCCGCGCTCCGAGGCCAGGTGCTTGGCGGCGCCGCCGGCCCGGACGCTGTCCACGGCGGGGCCGCCCTCGCGGTACTTGCCGGTGAGGAAGCCGGCCGCCAGCCCGTAGTAGGGGATCGCCGAGAGCCCGAACTTCGCGGCGACCTCCGCGAGTTCGCCCTCGTAGCGGTCGCGGGCGACCAGGTTGTACTCGGGCTGCAGTGCCACGTACGCGGCCAGGCCCTCGGCCCGGGCGAACTCCAGCGAGGCGGTCAGCCGGGCGGGGGAGATGTTGGAGGCGGCGACCTGCCGCACCTTGCCGGCCCGGACCAGGCCGTCCAGCGTGGTGACGATCTCCTCGACCGGGGTGCTCTCGTCGTCGAAGTGGGTGTAGAGCAGGTCGATGCTGTCGGTGCCGAGGCGGCGCAGCGACTGCTCGGTGGCGGCGATGATGTTGGCGGGCTTCAGCCCCTTGTACTCGGGGTGGGCGCCGACCTTGGTGGCGATGACGACCTGGTCGCGGTTGCCGCGCGCGGCCACCCAGCGACCGAGGATGGTCTCCGACTCGCCGCCCTGGTTGCCCGGTGCCCAGGCGGAGTAGACGTCGGCGGTGTCGACGAAGTTGCCGCCGGCCGCAGCGTAGGCGTCGAGCACGGCGAAGGAGGTGGACTCGTCGGCCGTCCAGCCGAAGACGTTGCCGCCGAGGGCGAGCGGGAAGACCCGCAGGTCGCTGGAGCCGAGCGGGGTGCGGTGAGAGGTCGTCATGTCTCGGCCCAACACCGGGGGCCGACGGGGTATTTCCGGCCGTGGCCGGGGAGCGGGCCGAGAGGGTCTCCCCTGATCTTCTGATGTTCAGTACAGTGAATTGAATTCACGAACATGAACATCCGAGGAGCCCCATGGATCTGCACGCTGCCCTGGTCCCGCCGCTCTCCTTCCCGCTCACCCCCTTCACCGACGACGACCGCCTCGACGGCGAGGTCTTCGCCGTCCATGTCGAGCAGCAGATCGCGGCCGGCGCCGCCGCCGTCTTCGTCGCCTGCGGGACCGGTGAGTTCACCGCTCTCAGCCGCGAGGAGTACTGCCAGGTCGTCGCCGTCGCGGTGAAGACCTCGGCCGGACGGGTCCCGGTCCTCGCCGGAGCGGGCGGCGGGCCCGCCCTCGCCCGGGAGTTCCTCGCCGACGCCGCCGCAGCCGGGGCCGACGGCATCCTGCTGCTGCCGCCCTACCTGGTCAGCTGCACCCCCGAGGGCGTGCTCGAGCACATCCGCTACGTCGTCCGCGGCAGCGAGCTGCCGGTCATCGTCTACCAGCGCGCCAACGCCCGGCTCAGCCCCGCCACCGCGCTCGCCCTGCTCGACCTGGAACAGGTCATCGGCCTCAAGGACGGCCTCGGCGACATCGAGCAGATGCAGCGCATCGTCGCCACCGTCCGGACCAGTGGCCACCCCAGGGCGGCCGGGTTCCACTTCCTCAACGGGCTGCCCACCGCCGAGCTCTCCGCCCGCGCCTACCGGGCGATCGGCGTCGGCAGCTACTCCTCGGCGGTGCACGCCTTCGCCCCCGACCTCGCCCACGCCTTCGCCCGCGCGCTCGACACCGGCGACGACGCCCTGGTGGACGCGCTGCTCGCGGCCTTCCTGCTGCCGCTGGCCGACCTCCGCGACCAGGTCCCCGGCTACGCGGTCGCGCTGATCAAGGCCGCCGCCCGGCTCGAAGGAATGCCGGTCGGACCGGTCCGTCCGCCGCTGGTCGAACCCCGGCCCGAACACATCGCGGAGCTGGCCCGGATCGTCGCGGCCGGCCGGGCGGTCCTGGCCGAGCGGGCGGTCCGGGGGTGAGGATCCGCCGGATCACCGTCACGCCCGTCGCTTTCCACGACCCCGCGCTGCTCAATGCCGTCGGTGTGCACGAGCCCTACGCGCTGCGCAGCGTCGTCCAAGTGCACTGCGAGGGCCCTGAGGGAGCGGTCGTCGGGCTCGGCGAGTCCTACGGGGACGAGGCCTTCCTCGAACTGCTCCGCGCCGCCGCCGACGTCGTCATCGGCCTGGACGTCTTCCACCTCGGCCGGATCGAGCAGGCGGTCGCGGCGGCGCTCGGCGGCTGCGCCTTCGCCGACCGGCACGGGCTCACCGGCGCCGGCTCCAGCAGCAAGACCCTGCTCTCGGTCTTCGCCGCGTTCGAGGTCGCCTGCCTGGACGCCCAGGGCCGGACCGTCGGCCGTTCCGTCGCCGACCTGCTCGGCGGCCCGGTCCGGGACAGCGTGCCCTTCTCCGCCTACCTCTTCTACAAGTGGGCCGGGCACCCCGGGGCGGGGGAGGAGTGGGGCGAGGACGTGGTCCGGCCCGGGGCGCTGCGTTTCGTCGACGGCGCGGTGCCGCTGCCGCCGGGGCCCGGCCTGGGCGTCGAGCTGGACCCGGACGGTCTGGCCCGGCTGCACGAGCTCTACCTGCGCTGCGGGCTGCGCCGCCGCGACGACACCGGCTACCGGCAGCGGGTGGAGCCGGGCTTCCGCCCCCACCGGCCGGGCCGGTAGCCGGAAGGAGGCGGTCCGGGCAGCCGGTTCGACCGCTTTGGTACAGGACTGCGACACGGCGAAGTGACTACTGTTCGTCCGGATTGGCTAGAGTCCTCTGCCATGGCCGACTACCAGAACACCCCCGTCGAGGACCCGTCCGCGAGCACCCAGATGTTCCGTGCCTTTGTCGACGATCCCCAGCCCCAGCCCGCCACTGCCGTCAGCGGCGGCAGCCGTACCGGAATGATCGCTCTCGGCGTGATCGTCGCGCTCGTTGTCGTGATCGGCGCTGTCTACCTCGTGATCAAGTAGCTCCCGTCCGTTCACCACGGCCCCGCAGTCGACCGCCGCCCCAGGCGGTCGACTGCGGGGCCGTGGTGCCCTCGGCGCCCGACCGCCGATACCCGGTACTGGCCCCGGCGCCGCTCAGGGGCCTGCCTAGACTGGCCGGGCACTGCCCACACGCTAGCTCGGACCGTTTCGAGCAGGGGAGAGAGGCCGACGTGAGCGAGCCGCAGACGATCCACCCGCAGGCACCCGGCCCGGCCCGCAGCCTGGGCCTGAGAGCCGCCGCCAACGCCCGTGACCTCGGCGGCTACCGCACCGCCGACGGACGGACCGTGCGCAGTGGCGCCGCCCTGCGGGCCGAGGCGCTGGTCCGCCTCGACGACGCCGACCTGGAGACGCTGACCGCGCTCGGCGTCCGCCAGGTCGTCGACCTGCGCGGCCTCAACGAGGTCCAGGAGAACGGCAGCGACCGGCTGCCCGGGCTCGACCCGGTCGACATCGCCACCGTGGAGCTGACCGACGGCGTCGCCGCCATCGAGGGCGGCGGGATCCGGCTGCTGCACCTGCCGGTGTACTCCCCCGACCACGACATCTACGTGGAGCTGCGGGAGGTCCTCGGCAGCAAGGACGCGGCGGCGCAGCACGCGCTGCTCGGCGACGGCGGCGGTGAGCGGATCATGACGGAGATGTACCGCTGGTTCGTGACCGACCCGGTGATCCGCTCACGCTTCGCGGAAACGGTTCGGTTGCTGGCCGACCCGGCGGGCACGCCGGTGCTGTTCCACTGCACGGCCGGCAAGGACCGGACCGGCTGGGTGGCGGCGATCGTGCTGACGGCGCTCGGGGTGGACCGGGACACGGTCTACGCGGACTACCTGCTCACCAACGAGCGCTCGGCCGCGACGGTGGAGCGGATCCTGGAGTCGTTCACCCGGCACAAGGTGCTGGAGGACCCGACGCTGATCGTTCCGGTGATCCGGGCCGAGACGGCCTATCTGGACGCCGCCTTCGCGGCCGTGGCGGAGGGGTGGACGGACTTCGAGGGCTTCCTCACGGACGGGCTGGAGCTGGACGCGGCCGAGCTGACCGCGCTCCGGGCCAACCTGCTGCGGGACTGAGGGGTCGGCGGAGCGGCCTCCTGGGATTTCGCGCGCGGGGCGGTGGCTCGGGCCGCCCCGCTCAGCGAATTCACGCGTCTCCGATCACGTCTCTCCGATCACACGGTTCGCCGATCACGCCTCCGCGATCAGGCCCTCACGGAGCGTGGCCAGGGTGCGGGTGAGCAGCCGGGAGACGTGCATCTGTGAGATGCCGATCTCGTCGCCGATCTGCGACTGGGTCATGTTGCCGAAGAAGCGCAGCATGATGATCCGCCGCTCCCGGGCGGGCAGCCGGGCCAGCAGCGGCTTCAGCGACTCCCGGTACTCCACGCCCTCCATCGCGGCGTCCTCGTAGCCGAGGCGCTCGGCCAGCGGTCCGTCGCCGTCCTCGTCGGTGGGCGCGGTGTCCAGCGAGCTGGCGGTGTAGGCGTTGCCGACCGCCAGGCCCTCGACCACGTCCTCCTCGCTGACGCCCAGGCAGGCGGCGAGCTCGGCGACGGTCGGCGAGCGGTCCAGCTTCTGCGAGAGCTCGTCGCCGGCCCGGGTGAGCGAGAGCCGCAGCTCCTGCAGCCGCCGGGGGACGCGGACGGACCAGCTGGTGTCGCGGAAGAAGCGCTTGATCTCGCCGATGATGGTGGGCATCGCGAAGGTCGGGAACTCGACGCCGCGCTCGTTGTCGAAGCGGTCGATGGCCTTGATCAGCCCGATGGTGCCGACCTGGATGATGTCCTCCATCGGCTCGTTGCGGCTGCGGAACCGGGCTGCGGCGTAGCGCACCAGCGGGAGGTTGAGCTCGATCAGGGTGTCGCGGACGTAGGTGTAGTCGCGGCACTCGGGCGTCAGCGTGGCGAAGCGCTGGAACAGCGAGCGGGAGAGGGTGCGGGTGTCGAGCCCGTCCTTCTCGACGGCCGTGCCGCCGTCGGCCGCCGTACCGTCCGCCGGAGCGGCCTCCGGCAGCAGCACCGTCGGCGGGATGACGGTGTGTGAGATCACCGACCGGTCGGCTTTGGTGAGGACGACGACCTCCGACAGCACGATGTCGGGCACCGCGTGCTCCGGTCCGACCACCCTGGGGGCGGGCAGGACCGACGTGGTGGAGTGAACCTCAGGGCTGCCCAGGTTTACGGACACGCTACCCCCTCATGTCTGCACAACTGTCGAAGAGTCGACAAGACGACGACTCGATGTACCTCCACTGGGATACCGGCACAGCATCCCCTGCAAACCCGAACAGGACCAGATGTCACGCGGCGGTAACGTGTCGTCAGGCCTGGTTTGGCTGGGAGTGCGAGTGAAAACCGCTGTTTCCGGGCGGGTCACGGCGTGGCGGAGGGAGGCTAGTTCTCCCAGGAGTTGCTGTTGCGCAACCGTGTGAAGATCCTTGCCAGCAGCCGGGATACGTGCATTTGCGACATTCCGAGCTCGGTGCTGATCTGTGACTGCGTCAGATTGCCGAAGAAGCGCAGCATTACGATCTGCCGCTCCCGCTCGGGCAGCTGGACCAGCAGGTGCCGGACCATGTCCCGATGCTCCACATGGGTGAGGGTCGCGTCCTCGTAGCCGAGGCGGTCGAGCAGGGCGAGTCCGCCGTCGTGCTCCTGCGCCGCCTCCAGCGAGGTGGCGTTGTAGGCCCGTCCGGCGTCCAGGCAGGCCCGGACGTCCTCCTCCGGGATCCGCAGGTTGGCGGCGATCTCCGGGATCTTGGGCATCCGGCCGTGGGCGACGGTCAGGTCCTCCATCGCGGCGCTGACCTGGACCCACAGCTCCTGGAGCCGGCGCGGCACGTGCATGGTGCGGACGTTGTCGCGGAAGTACCGCTTGATCTCGCCGAGGATGGTCGGCAGCGCGTAGGTGGGGAACTGGACGCCGCGGGTCGGGTCGAACCGGTCGATCGCGTTGATCAGCCCGATGGTGCCGACCTGGACCACGTCCTCCATCGGCTCGCTGCGGCCCCGGAAGCGGGCGGCGGCGTAGCGGACCAGCGGGAGGTTGACCTCGATCAGTGCGGCCCGGACCCGCTCGCGCTCGGGGGCCCCGGGCGGCAGCTCGGCCAGCCGTTCGAACAGGACGCGGGTGAGGGTGCGCACATCCACCCGTGACTGGTCCACGGGGACGGCGGCCGCGGGTGCGTCACCCTCGTCCTTCGCGCTCCCCTGTGTCTGCACCGACACGCCGCCCCTCGCGAGCTCCCAAGAGGCGCAACGCGTGCCCCAGTCCACCATCCGGCAAACCGGTCATAGCATCACAAGACACATGCTATCGGGGCAAGCACCGCATATAGGTGTGTTGGTGGGAACTGTGCGGGGGAGTGAACGAAAGCCGCCGTCCGGCCGCTGGGCGTCCACTCCCCGGGGTGATCAGACCTCGATGTCGGCGATCACCCAGGTCGCGAAGGCCTTCCAGAGGGAGACCCCGGCCTGGTGCGCGGGGTGGGTCAGGTACGCCTGGAGCGCGGCGGCGTCGTCGACCAGGCTGTTGATCGCGAAGTCGTAGGCGATGTCACGGTCGGTGACGTTCCACCCGCACTCCCACTCGCGCAGTTCGATGATCTGCGTTCCCAGCTCCGCGAAGACCGCAGCGCCCTCGACGACGCGCGGGTCGTCCCTGGTGACGCCGTCGTTGAGCTTGAAAAGGACCAGGTGGCGGATCATCGGGCGCTCCTCGGACGGTTGATCGAGATCTCCCGAGACTACTTCACCAGGCTGGTCATGAAGGTGCCGACCGACTTGGCGGCGTTCGATATCCCGGTGAAGCCGACCTGGACCAGCGAGGCGGCGCGCACGGGTGAGGTGATGATCGTGTAGAGCACAAAGATGACCAGTAGATACATCGCGATCTTCTTCGCCTGCCCCATGACCCCGTCCGCCTCCCTGGTGCACCCGCCGTGCCACCCCTGCTGTGCTACCCCTGTCGGCCGAAGCCTAGCGCCGAAGGCCGTTCATATGACCGGTCCGCCGGGTATCGGGTCTTCCAGTACCCCTTCCGCCCCAGGGTTAACGAACGTGTCAGGACGGTGGGTCATAAGTCCTGCCAAATCGGGTCCAATGCCGGATGCGCGACGCATGTTCGTGTAGCAGAGTTGATGGTGTACCGGGCGGGTCTGGCAGGAACCTCCCGGTATGAGGATCCGGAACCCCCGCTGTGGGACCGGAGCCGCGACTTCCCCCGACGCGGCCCCGGTTGTGGGGTTCCGCCCAGGGGGGCGGCTTGTCCCCCCGCAACCGCCCCCCTGCCAACCTCAGGTCCGAAAGGACCGTGAGCCTCTTCCTTGGGCCGATGGTGGTCAACCCGAGGAAGGGGCTCTTTTCTGCGCTCCCCGCCTTGCGTTCCCCGCCTTGCGTTCCCCGCCTTGCGTGCCCGGGCTGGGCTCAGGCGGCTGACCCGGAGTCCGTCGCCGTCGCCGAGCCCGTCGCCCCGGCGGGCGTCAGCCGCTGCGCGGGGCCGGCCGGGTCGGTGGGCGCGAGGCGCACCAGCAGCATGGCCGCGTCGTCGTCGAGTGGGCCCGAGGTGTGCGCGGTGAGCGCCCCGCGCAGGTCGTCCAGGCCGTCGTGCAGGTCGTCCGCGTCGAGCAGGTGCGCATGGTCGGGGACCGGGAAGAACTCGCCGGCCGCGTCCCGGGCCTCGGCCGCACCGTCGGTGTAGAGCAGCACCCGGTCGCCCGGCCGCAGTACCGCCGAGCAGCGCCCGGGCTCGGAGTCGCTCAGCGAGCCCAGGCCCAGCGGCAGGCCGGGCACGGCCGGCTCGGCGAACTCGGTGGTGCCCCCGGCCCGGCGGATCAGCGGCGCCGGGTGGCCGTAGTTCAGCACGGTGACCTCGCCGTCGTCGCGGCACTCGACCAGGACGGCGGTGACGAACTCCTCGCTGTCGCTCCGGCGCTCCAGCGCCCGTTCGAGCCGCGCGCCGACCTGCTCCAGCGAGCCGGCCTCCGGCGCGGCCTCGCGGAACGCGCCCAGGACGGTGGCCGCGCTGCGCACTCCGTCCAACCCCTTGCCCTGGACGTCCCCCACCACCGCGCGCAGCCCGCCCGGGATCGGCACGGCCTCGTAGAGGTCGCCGCCGATCGTGGCCGTGGCGGCGGCCGAGGTGTAGGAGAAGGCGAGGTCGAGACCGCCGATGCGGGTCGGCACGGGGCGGAGGATGACCTGCTGGGCGACGTCCGCCACCATCCGCACCTCGGCGAGCTCGCGTTCGGCGTTCTGTCGCTCCTGATCGGACCTGGTGCGCATCGCGGCGGCGTAGGCCGCCGCCGCGGTGACGGCGGCGACCGCCACGTAGGCGACCATGCCGCGGGCCTGGAACGCCAGGCCGTTGGCGGCCGCCATGGCGAAGCAGACCAGCAGGGCGACGACGCCCGACAGCAGGACCCGGCGCAGGCTGCGGTTGGCCGAGGCCAGCGCGGGGCCGACCGAGCAGAGCGGGAGCAGCACGATCTCGTCGCCTGCCGCCAGGTCGCCGACGACCGCGCCCGCGAGTGCGGCATAGGGCAGGACGGTGGTGACCGTGTCCCGCAGCCTGCCGCGCGCGTGCATGGGCGTCTCCTTGAGGTCGGACCCCCGCTCCGTTGCCCGGCGAGGGACACTCGGGCATCAGGTAAAGGGTACACAAAACCGACAAAAGGCCGGTTTGTGCCCGGTCCGGTGAGCCGGCTCACCCGGTGCTCCAGCTCGGTCGAACAGGGACTCGGTCGAACAGGGACTCAGTCGAGCAGGGGCGAGACCGGGGGCGGGGTCCAGCGGCCGGTGGGCGGGGCGGTGGAGATGTGGACGTTGTTGTCGATGAAGAACAGCCGGGCCTTCTCCATCTCGTCCCAGTCGACCCAGTCCGGCGGGGCGGCGGTGGCCCGGAGGTAGTCGTGCGCCTTGTCCGGAAGGCCGTCCGGCAGCGGCTGCCCGGACTGGGCGAACCGGCGCATCAGGGTGTTGAACCGACCGACGTCCCCGCGGGCGAACAGCGCCTCCACGGTGGCGTCCGCCAGTTCGTCGCCCTTGAGGCACAGGGCGTCCATGGACGCGGCGGACGCCGCCGAGGGCTCAGGCATCGGACGCGCCGGCCCGCGGTGCCGCGGCGTGCCGGGCCAGGGCCTCCAGGTGGGACTCGGTGGCGGGCGCGTAGCGGTTGAGCGCCAGCTCCCCGCGCGGCCTTCAGGTCCTCGAGCCCGTACTCGACCAGCGCGTGCAGGTCCGACCGCCCCAGCAGCCCCCACGCCCGGCGCAGTGCGTCCTCCGCCTGCTCCAGCCCCAGATCGATGACGCCGGCCAGCAGTTGGACCGCCTCGCGCTCCCAGCCGGCCTGCGAGCGCCCGTCGTCCGACGATGGCATGCCAGTCCCCGTTCTCCCCGAAGCCGTCGCCCCGGGCGTTGCTCCGCTCACAGACAGTTCATGTCAGGACTGCTCCGCGGGCCATCTCCGAAACGTGCCACTCACTGTGAACACCAGTGTTTCACCGCCCAGTTGAGTCGGCCGCGAGCAGCATTAGGGCGGTGTTGGCGCGGTATTACCGCCGCCGTGCAGAGTCTGCTGCGGGCGCAGGAGCGTCGAAGATCACCACCATCAGGGAGTGTTCATGCGGAAGAAGACTGCGCTGCGGGTCGCCAGCCTCGCGTTCGTCGTGGTGGGCGCCATCGGAGCCTCCGGTGCGAACGCCTTCGCTGCGAGCCAGATCCAGGAGGGTGACTCGGGTTCGGGCGTCGTGTGCGTCCAGCAGGCGATGAACATGCTCGACGGCGCCGGCCTGTCCGTCGACGGCCAGTTCGGCGGGCTGACCAACCAGGCCGTGGAGAACTTCCAGGGCGCCCACGCCCTGCACGTGGACGGCCAGGTCGGCCCGCTCACCGGTGCCTCGATCAAGGAGAACATCAACGTGCGCGACGCCGACATGACCCGCGAGGGCGACCCCGACAACATCTACAACACCTGGTCGAACAACTGCGACAACCTGCTCGAGGGCTGAGCCGCAGCCCGCGCCGGGACAGCACGCGTGAGGCCCCGACCGTTGCCGGTCGGGGCCTCACGCCTGTCCTGCTCGGCGCGCAGCAGAACAACGGGAAGACGGAGCTAGAAGCCTGACAGGCCGTCAGGAGTGCCCAGGCCGGTCGGCCCGTCCCAGCCGGGGCCGGCAGTGCACAGGACGGTGCAGCCGCTGTTCCCCGGGGCGTTCTGACCGATTGTCACATCGTTGAAGGCCGAGGACGGGTCCGCGTAGAGGGTGTTCGGGCCCTCGACGTGGGCCACGTTTCCGCCACGCGCGTATATCCCGGCGATGAACGGGCTGGACTCGCTGGTGCCGCCCACGGTGATCCAGCCGTAGGGCTGGCTGGAGTAGGGGGCGTAGTCGTCGTAGATGGCGGCGCCGGTGGTCGGGTCGGCGTCGGCGGAGATGTCCGCGTCGGCGCGGTGGCCGGCGCAGTTGGCCGACACGGCGGTGGGCTGCCCGAGCGCGGGCGGCAGTTCGGCGGCGCAGCCGCTGCCGGAGCCGTCCCAGGCGGTCTCGGTGTAGCCGTTGTGGCCGGAACCGGGCGTGCTGTAGAGGGCGGTGCCGCCGACCGAGGTGACCGTGGGCAGGTTCTGCGGCCAGCCGGAGGGCGTGCCCTCGTACCCGCCGTCGCCCGAGGAGGCGGTGATCGCCATGCCGGGGTGGAAGAAGTCGCGGGCGGCCGCGCCCAGGTCCAGGGTCGTGTCGGGGTCGAACTGGTAGCTGACGCTGGCCGCGGTGGCCCCGAGCTTGGCGGCGGTGTTCATGGCGACACCGAAGTCCTCGGCGGCCTGGTCCTCGCTGGTGGTGATGTCCCGGTTGACGGTGATTTCCAGGATGTGGCACGTCGGGCAGGCGGCGGAGGCCATGTCGACGTCCAGGGTGGTCTCGACGCCGACCTCCTCGTCGAACTGCTTCTGCGCCGTGGTCGTGCCCGCCGCCAGTGGTGCGCCGCCGTGCTCGTCGACCTGCTTGAAGCAGCCGTTGGCGGTGGTGCAGGCGGGGAGCCCGTACTGGGCGCGGTAGACGCCGAGGTCGGCCTCCAGCGTGGGGAACGCGCCCTCGTCCAGGATGGCGATGGTGTTGGCGGGGCCGACGTCGGCGGCCGGCAGGTTGTAGGCGGCGGCGAAGTCCGCCGGCCCGTACCCGACAGGGGTGGTGGTCGCCAGCGCCTTGGTGGAGGTGGGGGCCACCGTGACGATCTCGGCCATACAGCGGTTGTGTGCGATGCCCGCGCACACCTGGGCCGTGCCCCGGTTCGCGAGCGCGGCGGCCGGCAGGCTCGCCGCCGAACCGAGGCGGATGGTGGGTGCCGGGCTCTGCGCCTGCGCCGCGGCGGTCGGCAGCACGGCGGTGGCAGCGGCTAACGCGCCGACCGCCGCCACGGACAGGGCTGTCTTGCGGAGGTTCGTCAAGAGGGTTCCTCTCACTCGGCGCACGGCATGCCGACATTGCGGTGGCGGTGCCGGGCGCAACATTTGACGTGTTCATGAGTGAAGTTCGATGCAACAGTCACATCGAGGAACCGGCTGCGTCAATGGGGCCTGCAGCGCACAGTCCGGACAGGGATGCCGTGAGCGAGAGAAGTGGTCGTGCCCGACACGCCGCTTCCCGCGGCTGGGACCGGCGCCGCCGCCTACGGCTGAGGCCGTATCAGCTCGTACAGGTCCCCGGGCGTCACATCCCCGGCTATGCGCCCGTCGTCGAACAGATGCGCCCCCGCATCCAGGTAGCACTGGTCGACCAGCTGCGAGCAGATCATGTGGTGGGTGTCGGCGACAAAGCGCTTGACGATCGGCGGCCGCAGGCGGAACCGCGCCAGGGCGAGCGAGCCGTAGTCCAGGAACGAGTACGGCACCCCGATGTAGCTGTAGGCTGCGGCGACCAGGTGTTCCCGCTGCTCCTCGGTCAGCGCGATGCGGCCGGTGGACCATAAGGGCGTGCGCCCGTCGTACTCCGTCAGCAGCGCCAGACGTGCCCCGCCCGGCTGCGCCTCCACCAGCTGCCCGTCGCCCACGGCTATGAAGGCGTGCTCGTAGTTCTCGTATCCGCAGCCGTCGAGCCACTGGCCGAAGCGGATCAGGCGGCCGACGTCGCCGGGCATCCGCACGACGGCGAAATCACCGGGCAGGGGCAGGGGCGGGGCTGTGGTCATGGATGCCCTCCACGCTGGCTGCAGGCGCGCACAAGCGCGCAAGCGCAGTATCGCGCGGGATCCGGGCCAGGTCACGACCCGCGGACACAACTTCCTGCCGTTCGTCAAAAAGACCTGGGCGCAGCGCTGCTGAGGGCTTTGCTCAGAGCGGTAGCGGTGGGCGCCGGTAGGGGGGCTTTGTTGTTCAGTCGAGGAAGTCGACGCGGTCGATCAGGCCTTCGCGTACCCGGTAGGCCACCAGGGTGCGGATCGGGTCGTCGGCCACGCCGTGGGCGAGTTCGTGGTCGACCACCCAGTCGCCTTCGCTGAGCCGCCCCAGGATCTCGGCCCGGCAGCGGCCCTTGGCGAATTGCCCGCTGTAGTGGTCACGCAGGGCTTGACGGCCATTCAGGGCGCTGCCGTCACGCCGCTGGACGATGACGTCCTCGGCATAGGTGGCGGCGAAGGCGTCGATGTCGTGGCTGTTGTAGGCGGCGAGCTGCTGCTCGACCACGGCGCGCGGATCGGTCATGTGCGCGATCAGTCCTTACGTGGGTGAATCTGACGGATGGTTCAGGGCGCGAGGCGGCGGGTGGCGAGTTCGGCGTAGAGCGCGGCGCCGTCGGGGAGCACCGCGTCGTCGAACTCCGCGTAGGGCGAGTGGTTGAGCGGCAGGTCGTCGGGGTCGGCCCCCTTCGGGGCGGCGCCGAGCCACGCGAACGATCCGGGAACGGACTCCAGCACCCGGGAGAAGTCCTCCGCCCCGGTCATCGGGTTCGGCATCGGCTGGTAGCGCTCCTCGCCGAAGACCTCCCGGACGGTGTCCGCCAGGAAGTCGGTCTCGGCCCCGTCGGTCACGGTCACCGGGTACCCGGGAAGGTACTCGACCTCCGCCCGCAGGCCGTGAGCGGCGGCGATGGCCCTGACCAGCTCCACCGCGCTGTCGGCGACCTTGGACCGCGCCTGGGCGGAGAAGGTGCGCACGGTCGCCTCGAAGTGGGCGGTCTCGGGGATGATGTTGCGCTGGGTGCCCGCCCGGAGGAGCCCGACGGTGACCACCACCGGATCGAACACGTCGAAGCGGCGGGTCACCATGGTCTGCAGGGCGGTGACCATCTCGCAGGCCGCCGGGATGGGGTCCTTGGCCCGATGCGGTACCGAGCCGTGGCCGCCCGCGCCGTGGACGGTGACGTTCAGCGCGTCGGAGGCGGCCAGGATCGGCCCGCGCCGGGAGCTGAACTCCCTGTGCGGCATGGCCGACGCCACGTGCAGGGCGTATGCGGCGACCGGGCGCGGGCCTGCCGCGTCCAGCACGCCCTCGGCCAGCATCGCGCCGGCTCCGTCCCAACCTTCCTCGCCGGGCTGGAACATGAAGACCACGTCGCCGTGGAGCTGCTCCCGCCGTGCGGCCAGCAGGTGTGCGGCACCCGTGAGCATGGCGGTGTGCAGATCGTGCCCGCAGGCGTGCATGGCGCCGTTGTCGGCGGCGAACGGCAGGGGGGCCTTCTCGGCGACCGGCAGGCCGTCCATGTCGGCGCGCAGCAGCACCGCAGGACCCGGTCGGCCGCCGCGCAGCACGGCGGTGACCGAACTCAGCGCGGCGCCCTGGCTCACCTCCAGCGGCAGTCCGTCGAGGGCCTGCAGCACCCGCTCCTGGGTGCGTGGGAGGGTGAGGCCCAGCTCGGGGAACCGGTGCAGGTCGTGGCGGAGCCGGACCAGGTCCGGGGCCAGCCCGAGAGCATCGTCGTACAGGGACACGGGTACCTCCATCGAACCCGCCGGTGGCGGGAACTTGTGCAGAGCGATCTTGCTCCGTGATTCTGGGTGTTGCGGCGGGAGTCTCCCGCGATTTCGCAGGATCACACCATGAAGAGGCCCACTGATGAACGAATCCACCGGCAGTCGACGGTGACCGGCGCCGATGTGACCGTGGACGAGCTGGACCTCGCCCTGGTGAACGCGCTGCAGCTGCGGCCCCGGGCACCCTGGTCGCTGCTCGGCCAGGCCCTCGGGATCAGCCCGGTCACCGCTGCCCGCCGCTGGCGCCGGCTCTCGGAGGCCGGGATCGCCTGGGTGACCGCCTACGGTCTGCCGCACCCCGAGGACCGCGGGTGCGTCGCCTACCTCGACCTCGACTGCGCTCCCGACCGGCTCCGGCAGATCGCCGACGACCTGGCCGAGGACCCGCACGTGATGAGCATCGAACACCACTCCCAGGGCTGCGACCTCGTCGTCACCGCGGCCTTCACCGACCTGGCGGCGGTCTCCCGGTACACCACCGAACGGCTCGGCCGGCTCCCCGGGGTCAACGCCGTCCGCGTCCACCTGGCGACCGGCTTCTATGCCGAGGGGATCCGCTGGCGACTGGACTCACTGGACCCCGCCCAGCGTGTGGAACTGCACGACGATCACCCGGCGGGCAACGGGTCACCGTCCGGAGTACGAGCCGAAGTCCGGCAAGAAGACCGGGAGTTGCTCATCAGACTGGGCGTCGACGGCCGCCTCGATCAGGCCGAGCTGGCCGCCGCCACCGGGCTCAGCCCGTCCACGCTGCGCCGCCGCCTCGACCGGCTGGCCGCCACCGACACGATCCGCTTCCGCTGCGAGATCGCCGCCCGCGACGCCGGCCGGCCAGTTATGGCGACCTTCCGGGCAGACCTTCCCCCGGACCGGCTCGACGAGGTCGGACCCCAGCTCGCCAGACTCCCCGAGGTCCGGCTGTGCGTGTCCGTCACCGGCGCGCACAACCTCATCCTCTCCGTCTGGCAGCGCTCCCTCGCCGACGTCCAGCGACTGGAGACCGCTCTCGCCCGCAGGTTCCCCGACCTGCGGGTGGCCGAGCGCCGCGTGTCGCTGCGCACCGTGAAACGGATGGGCCGGATCCTCGACGCGGACGGACGCGCGGTCCGCGCCGTTCCGATGGACATCTGGCGGGACCCGACCCCGGTCCCCCAGCGGCACCTCGGTCGGGACCACAAGTGGGACCGGAACGCGTGAGGCCCCGACCATCGCTGGTCGGGGCCTCACGTCTGTCCTGCTCAGAGCGGTAGCGGTGGGATTCGAACCCACGGTGAAGTTGCCCCCCATACACGCTTTCGAGGTCTGCACCTGTGGTCCTGGGGCAGTTCTCCGTGATCCTCGATTGTTCGCTGTGATTCATAAGTGCAGGCCGTGTGCCACGAACGCTGAAGGAGGCGTTGATGTAACTGCTTCTGGAAGCGGTGCTGTGTGAGAGATGGAGGTAGGTCCTCCGGGGTCGCCCTGCAGGGGGAGGCTTCAAACCACCGCTGGCTGCGCCGGTTAAGTGCCGGTCGTGGTGAGCGCAGCGGCAAAAGGCGCGGCAGCGATCGCGTCAGGTATGGACCAGGAAGGCGAGCGAGAGCGAACCGCTGATGACGTGTCGTAGCTTATTCCAGTGGCGTCGAAACCGGGGCATGACCTGGTCCCCGGGACAAGTCCGGGGGGAGCCTGCTGACTGCCCGGACGGCGTCCGGCATGTAGGCGGCGCGAGCCTGGTCCGGGCTCTTGCACGGAACGTGGGAACCTGTCGCCCCGATACTGCGGTCGGCCCGGTGGGCCGGCGGCGAGAGGGAGTACCCCAAGCGGACAAGACCGCGAGGGGCCGAGTACCGATGCGGGGCACGGGGGCAGACCGTCTCGTAGTAGTGATGAAGCCCGGCAATGCGGGCGGAGCGAAGGGGACGGGTCGTCCAGGTCTGCTTGGTGGCCAACCGGAGTGCCCGGGATGAACCAGACGAGCGGGTCGAAGTCGTTCGAGATCTCGAAGCACCTGGTGTTCGAGGCGTACTTGAGGGTCAAGGCCAACAAGGGCGCGGCGGGCGTCGACGGGGTGTCGATCGAGCAGTTCGAGGAAGACCTTCGGGGCAACCTCTACAAGCTGTGGAATCGCATGTCGTCGGGCTGCTACTTCCCGCCGCCGGTGCGGATGGTGGAGATCGACAAGCCGGGAGGCGGGTCGAGGATCTTGGGAGTGCCCACGGTCGCGGACAGAATCGCGCAGACGGCGGTGGCCATGGTGCTGGAGCCACTGGTGGAGCCTGTGTTCCACCCCGACTCCTATGGCTACCGGCCCCGCCGAAGCGCGCTGGACGCGGTCGAGGTGTGCCGGGAACGGTGCTGGAGTACCGACTGGGTGATCGATATGGACATCCAGGGGTTCTTCGACAACCTCGATCACGATCTTGTTCTCAAGGCGGTCAGACACCACACCGACCAGCGGTGGATCTGGCTGTACGTGGAGCGGTGGCTCAAGGCCCCGGTCCAGCGGCCGGACGGCAGCCTGCTCGCCCGGGACCGGGGGAGTCCTCAGGGCTCAGCGGTCTCGCCCGTGTTGTCGAACATGTTCATGCACTACGCGTTCGACGCCTGGATGGCCCGGGAGTACCCCGGCATCGGGTTCGAACGCTACTGCGATGACGTGGTGGTCCACTGCCGCAGCGAGGCCGAAGCACACCGTGTGCGTGAGGCCATCGCCGGGCGGCTGGCCGAGTGCGGGGGGCTGCGACTGCACCCCGGTAAGACCCGCCTTGTGTACTGCAAGGACGCGAAGAGGCGTGGTTCGTACGAGCACACCTCGTTCACGTTCCTGGGGTACGGGTTCCGCGTGCGGAAGGTCCGGACGAAGCAGGGGAAGTACTTCTTCAGCTTCAACCCGGCCATCAGCGACGAGGCCGCCAAGCAGGTCCGGGCGCAGATCCGCCGCTGGCGGCTGCACCTGCGCAGTGGATGGACCCTGGAGCAACTCGCCCGGGAGATCAACCCGGTCGTGCGGGGCTGGATCAACTACTTCGGGCGCTTCTTCCCGTCGGCGTTGTACTCCAGCCTCAACCGCATCAACGACTACCTGGTGCGGTGGCTCGTGCAGAAGTACAAGCGGTTCCGGCGGAAACGAGCGAGGGCGCGCGACGCTTTGGGCAGCCACGCCAGGCTGTTTCCCGGGCTGTTCGCTCATTGGAAGCTCGTCAAGCCGTGACCGTGGACGACCGGACGATGGGAGCCGTGTGATCGGAGACGATCAAGCACGGTTCTGAGAGAGCCGGGGGGTGAGATTCCCCCCGGCTACTCGCTAGCACCTATGCGGCCGCTACCGGGGCCAACGGCGAACTCGGACGAACCACGGCGGATGTGACTACAGATGAGACTGGTGGCGCGACCTGGACAAGCGGGGCAGGCGTGTCATGGGTGGGATTCGGCATCAGGCCAGTGGTGGGTGCCATGGCGGAACCGCCGCCGGTGAGGTGGCCGGAGCCGCCCGACTGCAGGAGTTACGGGCAAGCCGCGAATCGATCCGTGAGTTGCAGGGGAAGGGGTGGCCAACGGTCCCGACGGATGCGCCCTCAGCCCGACCCCGTCGTGGAACCGGGCGCGCATGAGGGAGCCGGTCGCCCGCCGCCACCGGATGGCGGTTGGCTGAGCCTGCTCGCCCAGCGCCCCGTCCACCTACTGAGCGGTCGATCAGGCCTTCACGCTGATGCACACCGGGGTGCTCGTGGAGGGAAGGAAGAAACCAGGGCTGTAGTAGGTCCATACGGCTCGGAAGCACATGCTCCGCCAGACTCTGGTCATGGTGACTACCGGTCCCGGCGTCCCCGGATTTTCGAAGGCGGAACCCCCGTTGAACCAGGTCTTCGAGCCGGGGTACTGCCACTGGAAATGCACGGTCGCATCGTCACTGCCTGCTCGTGACCATGTGCCCAGGTACTGGGCCCATGTGCTTGCCGTCAATCTGATCGACGAGCCGCGGGCGGCGGTCGAGTGGGACGCCCAGAGGTAGGTATTCGTCTGCCACTCGCCGATGAGCTGGAACGAGTTCTGACTGGTGATCCCCAGATCCGAGGTGGTGGCCAGGGTGAGAGTTCCCTTGATGGCCTGCTTGGCCGGGGTGACCAAGGTCAGCGACGGCCTGGCGGGGTAGTCCCCGGAGGCCAGCTGGGCGCCGTTGAAAGTGATGGACCAGGACTTCAGCGTGGAGAACCCATCCGGTGCGCTGACGGTGGGTGCCAGGTGGAGCGTGGTGCCCTCGACCACCGCCATCGGAGCATTCGGCCAGGTGGTAGCGAGCGGCAGGGCCACGGTCACCTGCTGGATCGCAGTCTCCTGCACCCCGATACTGTCCGTCACCACATAGCTGATGGTGTGTCGCCCGAGGGGCAGCGGCTTGGGCTCGGGGTTGTTCACTGCTGCGGGAAGCGTACAAATGGTCGCGTTGGAGTCATTGAGCTCAGCGCTCGTAAGATCCGCAGAGTTCCACAGCCGGCCGTCGACCAGGACGTCCACGTGCTCCGCCGTGACGGCGGTCTGCTCGTACATGGAACTGCAGGGGAGCTGACCCAGGTACTGGAACGTCAGCTGGAAGGAACCCCAGTTCGGGCCGACGACTGCTGCAGCCGGCGCAGTCAAGGTGAATCCGTGGTCGACGACGAGCAGGGCTGTGATCGGAGAGCCGGTCACGTCGTTGCTGTCGGTCGCCACCACTCCGACCCAGTAGGTTCCCGGGCTCAGCGAACTGGTGTCGACGGTCGCCGTCCAGAGAGAACCACTGGCAGGGCGGGTGAACTCGACGTCAGGCATGCCTGGTTGTTCAAGCGCCACACTAGAGACTGTCGTTCCCAACGGCGCGGTCGGTGAGGCGCCGACCTCAACCGACAGCGAGACACTCTGGTTTCCGCGTTCGGCAAGATCGCCCTCCAACTGGGAGGAGCCTGCTGGTGCGGCGACTGTCGGCCGGTGGTTGTCCACCACGACTGCTACTCCCGCGTCGACCAAACCGGACGAGGTGGACACGAAGGCTGTCAGTTTGCCGTTCCTGCCGTCCGGGACCGCAGGGGCGGGGACATCTTCTGGGTCCCAGCCCGTGTTCTGGGCAAGGTCCACGGTTCCTGAAACGGTGCAGGTCACGATGCACTCGCCCGGTTCGAGGGCCACATCTGCTGGAGCCACGATGTCGCCGGAGCGGTCGCCGTAGGCGAATTCGACGGACTGCGCCGTAACTCCCGCCGGGAGCGTGATCAAAGCGTCGATCTCGACCTTGCCGGAGACCGACTGGCCGGTGGTCAGGTTGCTGATGGAGACCGTGGGGGCAGGCGCTGGGTCTGCCGCTGAGGCCGGTGTGATTGGCAACGAAGCCAGCAATGCTCCGCCGAGCAGTGCGGACACGCTGCGGAGACGGGTTCTGGCTATGCCCAAGGCAGGTCCTCTGAGCAGAAGGTGAACTGACTGTGGGTCCGCGCGTGGAAGATCGATCGGCAGGGAGACTTTAGCGGAGGCTCAGGCTGCGCACAGGGCGAGCGCGCATGTTGGGTCTGCAGTCGTGCTTGGCCTTCGCCTGGGCTGGACAGGGGCCCAGGGCGGTGTTGTCCACCCGGATGGATGGCGTAGGGGTGCGCCAACTCAACGACACTCCTGCCCGCCAACGCGTGAGGCCCCGACCTGTGTGGTGCTGTGGACCCGGAAACAGACAAATTGATCAGCTAGGGCGCGCACTTCCTCGGCGTGACCAAGAAGGACCTGGTGGCAGACGCCGTACGGGTCTACCTGGAACAGCGGCGCGAGGACCTGAGGGTCGGCATGGCTGAAGCATTGCAGGTGCTCGACGGCTCGCTCAAGTCGGACGTCATGCTGCTGACCGGCCTGACTGCAGAAGAGATCGACGCAGTCGGCGGGATCGACGAGTAACGAGGAAGCCAGATGCACCTGCCCGCACCACCAACTGCGGATCGTTGGTGCATCGGTCAAGCGGCCTCGCCGATGGTGATGTTGAGCGGCTGCCCGAGTGCGGTGGCGATGCGCAGCAGGGTGCGGGTCGAGGGGAGAGTGAGGCTGTTCTCAAGACGCGCTATGGCTGGCTGGGTCATCCCCGCCCGGCGCGCGAGCTCGGTCTGGGACCAGCCCAGTTCGATACGGCGCTGGTAGATGGAACGGCTGAGTTCGATGGCCAGACCGGTTTCGTCGTAGACCTGCTGGGCCTTGGGGCCGAGATCCGTGTCCGCGCCGGTGAGCTCCTTGGCACGCTGCGTCTTCCAGTTGGCGTGGTTCACAGTTCCTCCTCTTTCACGGCGCGGTCATAGATCTCATGGTTCTGTGCCGGCTGATGTCGGACCTCGCACTCTTGCTGTGCCCTGTGAGCGCGGTCCACCTCGGCGCTCTCACGCATGCGCGTCTTGTGGAAAACCGTCAGGAAGATGATCCGCCGCCCTGGTGCGAGCCAGTAGGTGATGCGTTGCTCATTGCGGTGCAGGGAGAAGCGCAGCTCGCGGAGCTTGCCGCCCAGATGTCGGGTCTGGGGCTCGCCGAGAGTCTCCGCGTGATCGGCCAGGTAGTCGGACAGTTTCATCACGCGCAAGTAGTCATCGGCCGGCAGCGAATGTAGCCACACTCGTACTTCGACTTCGAGTTCAATCTCGTAGCGCCCGCCCATAGCAAAAATCATATACCGACGTTGCCGCGATGCGCCCATGCCGTCTGACCAGGACATCGCACGCACGCCCTCGAAGCGTGTTCCTTGCCCACTGCGCGAGCTGCTCTATGGCGTCTCACCAGCCATTATTCAGCGCAAGGTGGTCTCGGGGTCTGGGGCCTTCGGCGATCGTGATGAGACTGGAACGGCCGAAGCCCCGCCAGGTGAACCCGGCGAGGCTTCGTTTGTCCTGCTCAGAGCGGTAGCGGTGGGATTCGAACCCACGGTGAAGTTGCCCCCACACACGCTTTCGAGTGGCGAGGATCGTTGTCCGGGGCCGTTCGGTTCCGTCCTTTGGGCTGGTCGGGCAGTGGCAAGGAACGTCTCTGAACGCCAGGGGACGGGCATGAATGAGACCAGAACTGAGACCAGCGCGAGGGGTTGATCGCCTTGGGGCCGGTGCGGAGCTCCACGAAGAACTGGGCTCGGGTAGCGGGCACTCGTGCTGAACTTCCGGCGATGACTCCCAGGCGGCGCATGGAGGAAGCCGGGTGTCCAGCGGTCTGACCTGTTGAGCCGCCGGAGGCTTGGGGGGCCCATCAGGTCAACACTTGCTCGCTTGTATGTTCGAATAGAAGTCGAGAGACTTCACCCAAGTGGGCGGCGCGTCTCACTAGACGCGCATGTCAGGATGGACGGTATATTTTCCGGTATGAAATCCTTCCCCGATGCCCAGACGGTACTGGCTGGTCTTGGAGACAAGGTCGCGCGAGGACTCGCCCGCTCTGTCGTCCTGACCGCACAAGATCTCAAGAAGTACCGAAGCACGTTCCCTACCTGGGCTGCGGAGAGCAGTGAGCGTGGGTTGGCCAACTGGATCCACGATCGCCTGTGGGCCAACCTGACAGCCGAACTGGATGGGCACCCTGACATCACGCTCAGCGAAGGTGAGCCGACCCGGGAACTCGTGGTCGGCATCAGCTACCGCCTTCGCATAAAGCGACACCGTGAAGACGGCCAGGTGAGCAGCTACGCAACCCAGACTGCCCTGGAGTTCTTTACGCAGGGTGCGCAAGAGGCGTTCCCAGGGATGGAGGAGCTGCGGCTCACTGCTGGGTACGAGTGGGAACCCGACTCGCGTGCAGTGGGTGATGCAGTTCTGTCGCTGCGCGATGGCAAGGACAATGTCGTCTGGCAGATCACGTTGCCGGACGGTGGCATCGGCGTGCTTCCCGCGCAGCCGCTGCAACCCATCATTCCCGAGCCGCCTCTGCCCTCCATCGAGGTGCCGGAGACGGGTCAGCGCGAGGCATCGGAGGACGGTACGGCATGAGCAGTCTCGGCGAAGCGATCACCACTGCTCGCCGGGCCCTCGGACTGACCCAGGAAGAACTGGCAGCGGCGTCTGGGGTCACCCAGGCGGCGTTGTCACGCTACGAGAACGGTATGCGCGAGCCTGACGCCGACGTACTTGTGCGCTTGGCTGCTGCTCTGGGCGTGACGGAGCCCTTCCTGAAGGGGGCGGGCTCCGTCTACGGTGCGATGGCTGTGGACGCACACATGCGGAAGCGCGCCACCGCGAAGGCGACGACCTGGCGACAGCTTGAAGCTCGACTGAATATGTACCGGATGCACGTCCGGCAAGTCATGGAGGAGGTATCGCTGCGGGCCCAGCAGCGTGTGCCGACGTTCGATCCTATGGAGACCGATCCGGCGGAAGCAGCTCGCATGGTGCGGATGCAGTGGCGGATGCCGATTGGCCCTGTACGGTCGGCTGCTCGTTGGATGGAGGCAGCTGGTTGCATCGTGATCTCGGAAGACTTCGAGACTTCCAGGGTCGACGGGCTTTCGCAGTGGGTCGATGACTATCCGGTCGTTTTGACCAATGTGCAGGCTCCTGTGGACAGACTGCGGCTCACGCTCGGGCATGAGTTGGGTCACCTGTGTCTGCACTCCACCGAGGCGGTGCCGAGCATGGAAGCGGACGCGACAGCATTTGCTGCGGAGTTCCTGATGCCCGAGGAGGTGATCCGTCCTCAGCTCCGGAATCTGACCTTGGGCCGGCTGCATGACCTCAAGCGGGAGTGGGGTACATCAATGCAGGCGATCATCGAGCGCGCCTATGGACTGGAGGTACTCACGGACTCGAAGCGGACAGCGCTGTATAAGTCGTTGAGTGCTAAAGGCTGGCGCACCAGGGAACCGCTTAGTGATGAGATTCCTCCGGAGATCCCTATGCTGGCAAACTCCATCGGGGCGGCCATGACCGCCAAGGGGTTGACCGATGACGAGATCGCCCACATGGCTGGGTTCGCGGATGCCTCCCGCAATTCCCTATTCCGTTCGACGCAACGGCGTCTGCGCGCACTGTAGTTTCGTTCTGAACGGGGGAACGAGACTAGAACTGAGATCACGCAGGGGGGGCATCCATGGATGCCCCCCCTGCGTGGGTCCATCAGGACGCGAGGACCTTCAGATGGGCCTCGAAGTCCTCGGTCAGGCTTGCGAGCACTGCTGCACCCTTCTCCGCCGTGGCGAACGACGGGAAGCCGATGACGCCAGTCTCGGTGTACGCCCGCATTCCCTCAGTGAGGAGGAACCGGCGTTCTCCACCCTCGTGGTCGGCAGTCTCGTAACCAGGGCGGACAAGATCAGGTTCGGCGTGCAGGAGGATCGACGTCTCGATCTCTCCCGCGTGCATGTCCCCGTGCCCGTCTGAGACCAGGCCGGCGCGAGTACGGGCGCGGTGCCACTCGCCACCTTGAGGGAAGAGGCTCATGCGGCGTTCGAGTACGTTGGCTTCCTGCACGATGTTCGACAGGACGTAGTTGCCTCCGTGTGCGTTCACCAAGATCAGCCTGGCAATGCCAGAGGCTGCCAGTGACTCCCGGATGTCCGCGATCACGGACATCAGCGTTCGAGCGCTGATGCTCACAGTGCCTGGCCAGGTGCCATGCTCATGACTGCAAGCGATCGTGAGCGCGGGCAGGGGCAGCACCGGGTAGATAGCGGCAATCTCTCGCGCGATGATGCTGGCGATGGCGGTATCGGTGATGAGGGGCAGGTACGGGCCGTGCTGCTCGTATGACCCGATCGGCAGGACTGCTACCTCCGGCCGCTGCTCCTGCACATCGGTGGTGGTGATCGTCGGCAGCAGGGACACGGTGCTCCTTCAGTTCAGGCCCCGGCGTTCCGAAGCTCGTCCAGAGTCTTGCCCAGTTCGGCAATCTCTACGAGCTTCCGCCATGGTCCAAGGTGGGATTCCAGCCGGTACAACTCCTGAACCACGCGAGCTGATCCCGTATCGAGGGCGACAGCCAGCCCAGCGTGGCCGTACTCCGCCGCCGACTCCACGTCTCCGAGGATCGCGCTTGCAGTGGCAAGCCGGGCAAAGCAGAGTCCTTGGTCGCGTTCCTGGCCGTCGGGCCACTCCGCCAGGCTGGCACGGAAGGTCTGCGCGGCATCGTCCGGCCGCCGGAGCAGCACGGCGCAGTTGGCAGCTTCCATGTCCACGTAGGGCACAGAGCAGTACGACGCCATATCGGTGGGGTCAGCTGGGTCAGCTCTTGCGGCAAGCTCTCGCGCCCTGTCCAGTGCCTGCGCACATTCCTCCGCCTCTCCCAGCAGCGCGTGTGCGTTTGCCAGTTGCCGGAGAGCGACCGCTTGAATGGACGGTGGTAGGTCGCGCGCCCGGGATAAGGCGGCGTTCGCGAAGCCGAGGCCGTTCCCGGGGCGCCCTGCCTCGGTGGCGATGTTGCTGCGGCGTTGCTGGATGTAGGAAGTAAGGACCAAGTCATCAAGCTCCTGGGCATAGTCCAGGGCATGATTCGTCCACTTCATCGCCGTCACTGAGTCCCCGCTGTCCTGATAAAGCCAGCCCAGGAACTCTGCGTACCGTGTCCCAACACGAAGTACATCCTGCCGAACAGGCCCACGGGCGTCCTGGCAGAACTGCTCGATCATCGGCATCTGCGCCTGCACGGGAGTAACTAGAAGACGGGGGCCAATCATCGGTTCAGCCTGCGTGTGCTGCAAGAACACTCGCTGGAGATACTGGACCTTCCCGGGGCTCACGCCCGACGTGCTCCGGGCAATGGGGATCGGCAGCACGGCTGGCGTCAAGGCTGCCAATTGCGACTCCGGGCGTGCCTCTGGCGGGAAGCCGAGTTCCACGTTCGTCAGGCGGTACACCTCGCGGAACAGGGCGCGGAACTCTGCCCCCGGCTGGCGTCGGCCGTTCTCAAATGCAGAGACCTGGGTCTTCAAGCTCGCCCGGGATTTGCTGGCGAATCCCAACCGTGGGCACGCATCCTGAAGTGCGGTGATCAGATCTTCTTGGGTCCAGCCTCGGGCAAGTCGTACAGCCCGCAGTTGCTCGTTCATCGCGCCCCCGGCGCTCCTGAGTGGTCAGACGGCTCTCACATCATGGCCTCCAACAGGGCGGAGCGGGGAGGGGTTAACAGTTAACACCGCCCACTGTTAACCCCTGTCCACTGTGGATCAGCCGTCACTGAGGCTTACTGGGTATCGCCAGCAGGGTTCGGGCGCTCCTCTTCGAGCCGCCTTACCCGTTCGTGAAGCTCAGTCAGTTGGAGGTTGACGTGATCGAGACGGCTCAGGATCTCCGCCGTGTCGAGTACGGGCGCGTCGCCGCCATCAGGGTCACGGACGAAGGTGCCGCGCTGGCCGGCGGTGATCGCCCAGCCCCTCACCCCGCAGGATGCCGATGGCCTTGGTCACGGTGTTCGGCGAAGTGTGGTGTCTCTTCGCCAACTCACGTGCGGAGTCGAGCTTGCGCCCTGGGGGGAGCTCCCCAGAAAGGATCTTCTCCCGGAGCAGGTCCGCGAGCTGTTCGTTCGGCTGGCGTCGGTCATCCGCAGAAATCGTCACAGCTAGCAAGGGTACCGACTAAGACGCCTTAAGACGTTTGATCCAGAGACTTGCGATCATGTACGTCTTAAGACAGTCTAAGACGTGTCAGCCGGTGAACCTGCCGGATGCACGAGCTCGACCGTTCCACCACAACTCCAGAGCGTGATCCACCGCCGTAGGGCGACCGTGACAGCACCGGTCGGGGTGAGTGGAGACCAGTCGGCAGAGAAGGGGCGGAAGCCCTGACACCTCGGGAAGCCCTTAAGACGGCGACTCGTACATGGGACACGCAGCCGACTCAAAAGACCGACGCGGCGAACCTTCGCCAGCGACGACCCCTGGGTGGGATTCCCCCAGGGCGAGCTTGGGCCGTGTCCAGAAGGAACCCACGCTTCACCAACCCATTGCCCCGACTTGGCGTTGAGGAGAGTCCCGCATGGACCTGCTCCGTGAGTCCCATACGCCGCCTCATCAGCCGTGCTGGTGAGGCCTTCCCGCTTCTGGTTGCTGCACCAGTGACCGCAGTCATCGGCGCGCACGGTCACCCCGGATTGGGGTGCCGGCGTGCGCGACGGTGGCTGCGGGTGCTCGTTCCGCCCGATCCCAACAGTGCGGCCCCGGTGTCCTACCACCGGGGCCGCTTTCGCAGGCACCTGCATGGAGGTCCCCGCATGTTCAGCTTGACAGACGAGGAGCGGCAGGCGCTCTCGGACAAGGTCCGTGAGGCTAACCGCCGCAGCGAGACCGGGCGCGGTGGCCAGTGATGAAGAACTTCATCGGCCGCACCGAGGCCCGCAGCACGACGGAGTTCATCGAGTTGGCCTTGGGTACGCCCCTGGATCTGTGGCTCGGTGAGGACGGCGAGAGCGAGGTGGAGCGGGCGGCGCGCATGGACGCCGCGCGAGACATCCTGGCCGACGACCCGGCCCTGTTGGACCGTACGACCCGCCTGGCGGTGGAGACCATCGGGGCGACGATGCCGGATCTGCTGCGGCTGGCCCCGGTGCTCGCTGCCGAATCCGCTGGCCGCCGCCGTGCTTCGCGGGCGGGGGTGGCGGCATGAGCCTGTACGACAGGATCATGACCGCCACCAACGGTGAGTTCGCGTCGGCGAAGGTGACCACGGCCGCTTCCGTCGCCGCGCGGGCTGTCGCCACCAGCGGCCACCCGCACGTGGCCGCAGCAGCGGCAACCGCCGGCGCTTTGGTCGTGGCGGTGGACACCGTGATGCACCCGCCCAAGGTCGTCCCCGGCACCTACGCCACGTTCGACACCGAGGACCGCCCGATCACCGCGCCCCGGTGGGCACGGTGAACGCCCGGTGGCCCAAGGCCCTGCTGGTTCTGGGGCTGCTGGCCGTGACCGGCATGGCGTTCCGGGTGTCGTCGGAACGCGTTGCGGGACATCGCCCGCACGATCGGCGCGGACCCCACGGCGGCGACGCTGTACCCGTTCGTGGTGGACGGCCTGATGGCGCTGGCGCTGGTCGCCGCTCTGGTCCTGACCGGGACCGAGCGGAAGTTCGCGCAGAAGGTGTTGGCCGGGTACGTCACCGCGTCCCTGGTCCTGAACTACGTGCATGGCCTGGTCCCGGCGATCGGCGCGGGCAGTCGGGTGCATCTGGCCGACTGGTCGCCCGCCAACTGGGCGCTGGTCCTGCTGGCCACCTCGCTGCCGGTCGGCTCGATCTACTTCGGGTCGGATCTGGTCGCCAAGGTGCTGCACCACCGACCGGACACCATGGAAGTACCGCAGATCGTCACAAATGGGTCGGTGTCTGACCTCGGACAGTCGGCCGATCCCGCCCCGGCCGAGTCGGCCCCGCAGGTCGCCGACCAGCCCGACCCCTCGCCCCCCGGTGGCTCCGGCCCCGGAGCCGATCGTCCTCCCCGCTAAGGCGGTTCGGGTGGGGACGGTGGCGGTCAGTCGGCCGCGTCGGGCGACCGGCAGTGTGCCGACTGCCGCCAGGAGCAAGCGCCCTGTCCGTACTCCCTCCGAGTTGCTGGCCGAAGCCAGGTCGGCAACCGCCGACTGGTCGGACGACCATCTGACGGCCGACCGGATCCGCGAAGCCGTCCACACCTCCGCCGTCAACGCCCGCTCGCTGCGCGACGCGCTCAAGGCCGAACGCGCCAACCGGACCGGGCTGCACGCCGTCCCGGACACCACCGACACGCACTGCGGCGGTTGACCTGTCCGGCGACCAGGGCGCGGCGTGAAGTTCTACGACCCGGACGGCCTGCGATACGGCATCCCCACGTTCCCGTTCCGGCTGGCCCCTGACGGCCTGGCGACCCGCCGGCAGTTGCGGGCGCAGGGCCTGCGGCCCGCCGGGCAGGACATCGCCGCTCAACTGATGTGGTCCAGCCGCTTCAAGGGCCGCGTCATGGTCGCCTACCTGTACCGGCTGGACCTGGCCAAACCGGTCCGCCCGATGACCCCCGGCCGCGCCCGGGCGCTGGCTTCGGCGATGCTCGCCCGCCGCACCTGCCCCGCCTGCCGACGCGACGCCGGATACGTCATCCCCCGCTCGCTGGGCACCTGCGTCCCCTGCGACACCACGGCCGCCCTCGCGGCCTGAACGCAGGAACAGCGCTTACTCCTGCACACGACCCCGGGGCACGTCGTCCGCCTGGACAGCCACGACGCGCCCGGGTGCCCTCCCAACCTCGGAAGGAACCACCAGTGAACCACCCCGACCACAACGACCCGGAGCGCGAGCTGCTCGCGCGCCTGGAAGCCGACATGAACACCCCTGCGTCCGCCCCGGTCACCGCCGGCGCGGACGCCATGACCACGACCGCCGCACCCGCCGCACCGGGGAGTCCGGGTGTCCCGGCCGGGACCCGCCGGGACGCCAGCGGCTTCAGGAGGAGCCCCGGAGGACTACAGGCCGCTCCCGGTCCCGGCGGACCCGCCGAACCTGGCCAAGCCCGGCATCACCGAGATCCGACGCCGCCCGATCATCCCCGCATGGGTCCGCAGCAAGGCCGACCTGACCAGCGCGCTGACCCGCGCCGGGATGAACGCCGGGTACGCGTGCGGGTTCCACTGCGTGCGGGCCCCGTACTACGCCGCCCGCCTGGCGACCACCGCGCCGTTCGGTGCGGCCCGGTTCGTGAAGTCGGCGAACCGGTGGGTGTGGGACCTGGACATGGCCCCGTTGCGTGCGGCGGCGGTCAAGGCCGACAACGCGAGCGAGTACATGACGCTGACCCGGGCCCGGGACCGCCACGTCCGCTGGCGCTCCCTGGTCGCCGCCGTCGCCTCCGTCTTCGGGCTGGGCCTGGCCCTGTCCATGTACGTCCTGGCCCCCGGCTACCTGTTCGCCATGGCGGGGGCGGCGGTGCTGGCCCTGGGCTACGCCGGGCAGCGCCCCGACAAGCCCATCATCGGCCCCGCCGTGGTCAAGACCGAACTGGAGAAGCTGACCGCCTCCATCGTGCTGCGCGCCCTCGGGGTCGATCGGCAACGCCTCGATCAACAAGGCCCTGGGCAGGGGCGGGGAGGGTATCCGCTTCACCTCGGAGATCACCCGTGACGGCCCCGGGTACCGCGCCGATGTGGACCTGCCCTTCGGCGTCACCCCGGAGGACGTCATGGAGTCGCGCTTGGCCCTGGCGTCCGGGCTGCGGCGCAAGCTCGGGTGCGTGTGGCCGGCGCCTGACCCGGACGAGCACGCGGGGCGGCTGGTCCTGTGGGTGGGCGACAAGCCCATGAACGAGACCAAGAAGCCCGCCTGGCCGCTGCTCAAGTCCGGCAGCGTGGACCTGTTCAAGCCCGCCGTGTTCGGCAACGACCAGCGCATGCGCGAGGTCCCGGTCACCTTGATGTTCGCCTCGGTGGTGGTCGGCTCCATCCCGCGCATGGGCAAGACGTTCCTGATGCGGCTGCTGCTGCTGATCTGCGCGCTTGACCCGCGCGCTGAACTGCACGCGTTCGACTTCAAGGGGACCGGCGACTTCGGCCCCTTGGAGCCGGTGTGCCACCGCTACCGCTCCGGGGAGGACGACGAAGACCTCGCCTACGTCCTGGCCTCCCTGCGCGAGCTGCGCGAGGAACTGCGGCGCCGGGCGAAGGTCATCAAGTCCCTGCCGCGCACGCTGTGCCCGGAGAACAAGGTCACCAGCGGCCTGGCCAGCGACAAGAAGTACGGCCTGCACCCGATCGTGGTCGCGTTGGACGAGTGCCAGGTGGCGTTCGAGCACACCGAGCACGGCGCGGAGATCGAGGCCATCTGCACCGACCTGGTCAAGCGCGGCCCCGCGCTTGGCATCATCGCGATGTTCGGCACCCAGCGCCCGGACGCCAAGTCCCTGCCCACCGGCATCAGCGCCAACGCCGTGCTGCGGTTCTGCCTCAAGGTCATGGGCAACGTCGCCAACGACATGGTGCTGGGGACGTCGATGTACAAGGCGGGGTACCGGGCGACGATGTTCTCCCGCTCGGACCGGGGTATCGCGTGGATGGCCGGTGAGGGGGATGACCCGCGCATCGTGTGCTCCGCGTTCGTGGACGCCCCGGCTGCGGAGGCGGTCGCGCTGCGGGCCCGCAAGATGCGCGAGGAGTACGGCAACGTCACCGGCCACGCCGCTGGCCAGACCCCGGCCGCCGACACCGCGCCCACACATGACCTGCTCGCCGACATCCTGGCGGTCGTCCCGGCGGACGAGGAGAAGGTGTGGAACGAGAAGGTTGCCAAGCGCCTGGCCGACCTGCGCCCGGAGGTCTACGGCGGGTGGAAGCCCGAGACCGTGACCGCCAACCTCAAGCCCCACGGGGTCGCGGTGCAGGACGTGTGGGGAACCCCGGCTGGGGGCGGCAAGGGCACCACCCGGCGCGGCATCGCCCGCGCCGACATCCTCAAGGCGCACACGGAGCGTAAGCAGGCTGGCTCCGGCGACTGACGCGGCACGGTGCTAGACCTAGCGGCCACACCCGCTAGGTCTAGCACCCCCGCTAGCACCCCAAAGCAGGGATGAGCTGGCTGCTAGTACCTAGCACCCCACCTGCGGAAACCCCCGAAAACCCCTGTTGAAGCCCCTGGGAGGGTCCCATGCTCGCTGCTATCGCACTCCTGCTCATAGCTACGCTCGGTTACATCGGCCTGTGCTCCGCCCAGCCGTTCGGCCCCTGCCGCCGCTGCAAGGGCTTCGGCTACCACGTCCACCAGACCCGCACCGGACGGCTCAAGCGCGGCAAGGACTGCCGCCGCTGCCGTGCCACCGGCCTGCGCCTGCGCACCGGCCGCCGCATCTACAACGCGTGGATGCGCGCCAAGGCCGACAACGCCCGCTGACCCAGCTTCCCGCCCGCTCAACCGCCCGAAGGGAGCCCGTTCGTGTTCACCATCTCCGCCGCATTCCTGTTCGGTATCGCCCTGGTCGCAATGCTCAAGTACCGGGCCGTCAACGCCGGGGCCGCCGTCGTCGCGTCCCTGTTCGGCTTCTACCTCGCCTCCACTGGCGTCGCCCCGGCCGTGCGCCACACCGTCGCCGCCATCGCTACAGCCATATCGCGCATCCACTGAGGAGACCCGCCGTGCTCCGCACCCGCCCCGCCCCGCCCCCGCCGGCGGCACTGCCGGTGATCCGGCCGCTGGCCGCCGTCCACTTCCGCGAAGCCCTCACCGCAGCCCACACCGGCGACCTGCCCGCCGCCGTGGGCGCGCTGCTGGCCATCGACAACGAATCGTGGGCCGGGATCACCGCCCGCCTGGACACC
Organism: uncultured Actinomycetota bacterium; assembly: GCA_963743515.1. Taxonomy (GTDB): domain Bacteria; phylum Actinomycetota; class Actinomycetes; order Streptomycetales; family Streptomycetaceae; genus Streptacidiphilus. The sequence goes on along the minus strand of CAVUQN010000004.1, from coordinate 1,256,121 downwards.
ATCGGCGGCACCGTCGCCGACCTGCTCACCCGGGCGGTCGGTGAGGTCTGGTGAACACCGCCGACGTGATCACCGCCGCCGTTCTGTTCGGCCCCGCCGCCCTCATCGGGCCGCCGCTGCTGGTCGCCGCCCACCGGGGCACCCGGCACAGCAAGGCCGTGCTGGCGATGCTCGCCCAGGAACGCGCCAAGCGCGCCGCCGCTCCGGCCGCCGAGGACGGGCCGCCGCCGGACGGCGGACAGCCCACCCCCGCACCCATCGACACCACCACCGCTAGCGCCGATGGCCTGGCGCAGGTCATCCCCTTCCCCGCCCGCCGCGCGGCCTGACCAGGAGATATCCCATGGAGTGCTACGCCGAGTTCATCGACGGGTCCTGGACCTATTGCGGGTGCCCGGACTGCGACCAGAGTGAGTACGACGACATCGAATCGCAGGTCGAGAGCGGCAGCCTCACCGAGACGGAAGCCCTCGAACTGCACCGCTGGAACGGTGCGCTGTGACCGCGCTGCGCTGCGACGCCGCCCACCGCGACGACCCCACGCCCTGCGAGGGGCCCGGGGACGCGGTGGAGATCCGCGACCGGTTCATGAGCCGCGCCCGCGACGCCATGACCACCGGCGTGCTGGGCTGCGTCCACCACGGCGCGCGGATGCTCGCCTCCGTGGACGGCGGGCGCATCTACCCCGGCCGCACCGGTCACGGCGCTGCGATCGACGCCTACCAGCGCGCGCAGGTGCTGCCGCCGTTCTGCTGGACCCACCCCGAGCACCGCACCTGAGAGCGGTCGGCTCCGGCTTCCCGCACGTCGGCCCCGTGAGCGGTCGGTCTTTCCACCAAGACCGGCCGGCCGCCCACGGGACCTCTTCCCCCTCGCCCCACTGCTGAGTTGAGAGGAATCCCAGGATGCACCGCCTTGCCTTACCCGTACAGTCCGCCCCGCTGCTGGCCGCCGCCCTGCCCATGGCCGGATGGGCGCTGCACAGCACCCACCTGCGCCGCCGCTTGGACGCTGCCCGCCGCGACCCGCTGACCGGCCTGGTCACCCGGGCCGCGTTCGAGGCCGCCGCCCGGCGCGCACTGCGCCACCCGGGCCGCTACCCGGACGCGGCCCTCGCGTTCGTGGACCTGGACCACTTCAAGGCCGTCAACGACACCCACGGCCACGCCGCCGGGGACGCCGCCTTGACCTGGACCGCCGAAGCCCTGCGCCTGTTCGCGGGCGTCGGCGGCACCGCCGCCAGGCTGGGAGGCGACGAATTCGCCGCCGTCCTGCCCGCAACCATCCTGAACATGCGCACCGGCCGCCTGGCCTCCCGGCTGCGCGGCTTCGCCTGGAACGGCCTGGACCTGCCGCTGAGCGCGTCCGTAGGCATCTGCCGCGCCGCTGACCTGCCCGAGCTGTCGCTGACCGCCGCCCTTGGTGCGGCAGATGCGGCGATGTACCGGGCCAAGGCCCAGGGCGGCGGCTGGACCCTCGCCGACCCCGCCACCGCAGTCCCCGACGAACCGCGCCGCTGGGCCCGCACCGGTCCCGCTGCCCAAGGGGAGCCGCAGTCATGAACGCCCGCGACGCCGGCCGCCCGGGGAACGGGCTGCGAGTCCTGGACACGTTCTGCTGCGCCGGTGGCGCTGGCATGGGCTACCACTTGGCGGGGTTCGAGGTGACCGGGGTGGACCTCGCCCCGCAGCCGCGCTACCCGTTCCGGTTCGTGCAGGGCGACGCCATCGCCTACATCCGCGACCACGGACCGGAGTTCGACCTGATCCACGCGTCCCCGCCCTGCCAGGCCGGTTGCACCCTGACCGCCGGCACCAACCGGGGCCGCACCTACCCGCAGCTCATCCCGCAGACCCGGGCCGCGTTGGAGTCCACGGGGCGGCCGTGGGTGATGGAGAACGTCATGGGTGCCCCGATCCGTCGCGACGTGACGCTGTGCGGGGAGATGTTCGACCTGGCCGTGATCCGTCACCGGGGCTTTGAGGCCGGGGGCGGGCTGGTCCTGGACCAGCCCGAACACCGCCGCCACCGGGGCCGCGTCGCGCGGGATGCGCCACGGCCAGTGGTTCACCGGCCCCTACTTCGCCGTCTACGGCCAGGGCGGGGGCAAGGGCACCGTGGCCCAGTGGCAGCAGGCGATGGGCATCGACTGGACCGACGTGCGACGCGAACTGGCCGAGGCCATCCCGCCCGCCTACACCCAGTGGATCGGCCGGCAGTCTGCCCTGCAACTCTTCGGGCAGACCCTCGGGCGTGCGGCGTGAGCGCGCGCCCGAGGGTCTTGGACGCCTGCTGCGGCGCGGGCGGCGCGGGCATGGGCTACCACCTGGCCGGGTTCGACGTCGTCGGAGTGGACATCGCCCCGCAGCCCCACTACCCCTTCGAGTTCATCCAGGCCGACGCCCTGAGCTACGTCGCCGAACACGGCCACGAATTCGACCTGGTCCACGGCTCGTGGCCCTGCGAGCGCTATGCCACCGTCACCCGCTGGCGTGGCGACCCCAACGACCACCCCGACCTTGTCCCCGCTGGCCGCTTGGCCATGCAGGCCACCGGCCGCCCCTGGGTCATCGAGAACGTCCCAGAGGCACCGGTCCGCCACGACTACCTGCTGTGCGGCACTCAGTTCCAACTTCCCGTCAAACGCCACCGTGCCTTCGAGACCTCATGGGGCACCAGCTCCGACCTGGTTCCACCCTGTTGGCACCCGCGCACCCTGCTCGCCTTCGACCACAGCGCGGAACGCGCCTATGCCGACGCCATGGGCTGTACCTGGATGACCAGCAAGGAAGCTCGCAAGGCCATCCCGCCCGCCTACACCCAGTGGATCGGCCGACAGGCAACGCGCCTCATCAACGGCCCCACAGACCTGGCCGCATGACCCGACAAGCCTACAACTCACCATCACAGCAACAGAGTTGGTGGACGCGGAACCGCCTGTGGGCTCTTCTCGCGCCCCGAAGGGAGCGCCACCCTATGAAAGTGCCGACGAAGCTCGCCGAGGCTGCTCTGACCGCCGCTGAGCGCGGTCAGTACGTCTTCCCGCTCGCGCCGAACAGCAAGTACCCCGCCCTGCACGGTGAGGGCGACTGCCCGCGCACCGGGCCCTGTGCCGCCGGGCACCTCGGGTGGGAGGGTCGGGCCACCGTGGATCCGGAGCGTATCCGAGCCTGCTGGGCCGCCGGGCCCTACGGAATCGCGGTGGCCACCGGCCCGTCCGGGCTGGTTGCGCTGGACCTGGACGCCCGCAAGCACCCCGGCGACACCCCGCCCGAAGCGTGGGCCCTGCCGGGGGTGGTCGACGGGCAGGACGTGTCTGGCGGTGCTGTGCGAGCGGCACGGGCAGCCCTGGCCCGGGGACACGTTCACCGTGCGCACCGGGCGCGGTGGCCTGCACCTGTACTTCACCGCCCCGCCCGGCCCGGCCCTGCGCAACACCACCGGGGACAAGGGCAAAGGACTGGGCTGGCACATCGACACCCGGGCGGCCGGCGGCTACGTCGTCGCCCCGGGCAGCACCGTCGCCGGGCGGCCCTACACCGTCACCCGCGACCAGCCCCCCGCCCCACTCCCCGCCTGGCTGGCCGACCTCCTCACACCCACCCCGGCCCCGGCCGTGCGGGTGGACGCGCGTGGCGGTCCGCCGCCGCATCGGCTGGCAGAGCGCCTACGTCGAAGGGCGCGTTGCCGCGGGGAACTGGCCAAGCTCGCCGCCGCACGCGCACGGGGCAGCGCAACCACACCCTGTTCGCCTGCGCCGCGTCCCTGGGACGGCTGGTCAAGGCCGCAGTCCTCCCCGAGGAGCTGGCCACCACGGAACTGGTCAGCGGCGGTACGGCCATCGGCCTGAGCGAGAGCGAGTGCCTGCGCACCATCGCCAAGGGCCTGGCCCGGGGCGCTGCCGCCGTCACCCGCGCCGCCTGACCAGCCCACCCCCGATCCCTGCCGGAGAACAGCAGCTTGCTCCGGCAGGGATCGGCCCCGCGGCTGCTCGCACCCGTGCCCGCCCCGTTCCACGAAAGGCCCCTGCATGACCACACCCGCACCCGGACCCATGACCAACGTCACCAGCCTGTTCGGCGAAGACTGGGACCAGGTAGAGCCTCCCGGTACCGGCCCCGCCCCGGAAGTCTGGGACGCCCCGGTACCGCTCGGACAGGCCGATCCGCTGCCGCCGTTCCCAGTGGACGCCCTGCCCTCCTGGCTGGCGACAGATGGTCGCCGCCGCCGCCGAAGAGACCCAGACCCCGCCCGACCTGGCCGGGTGCATGGCCCTGGCCGTGCTCGTCCACAGCCTGTCGGAGGCCGCGCCGTCGTCGCCGTTCGCGGGCCGCTGGCGCGAGCCGGTGAACCTGTACACCGCTGGTCGCGCTCCCGCCCGGCAACCGCAAGAGCAGCATCGTCGCCGGAGATCGACCCGCCCCCTGTTCAAGGTCGAACAGCTCCTGGTCGAGCGACAGCGTCACCGTGCGGGCCGAGGCCGAGACCACGGCCAAACTCGCCCGCTCCGCCGCCGACAAGGCCATCCGCCCGCGCCGCGTCCGCCACCGCCGATGAGGCAGCCGCCCTCAAGGCCGAAGCCGTCGCCCTCGCCAGCGGCAGCCGAGGAGATCACGGTGCCCGCCCGGCCGCAGTTGGTCGCCGACGACATCACCCCCGAAGCCCTGGCCAGTCTGCTGGTCGACCAGGGCGGCCGGATGTCGGTGATCTCCGCCGAGGGCGGGATCTTCGACATCATCGCCGGACGCTACTCCGGCACCCCGAACCTTGAGGTATTCCTCAAGGGCCACGCCGGCGACATGCTGCGCGTCAACCGCCAGGGCCGGGACCCGCAGCACATCGAAGCCCCCGCGCTGACGCATGGGCCTGGCGGTGCAGCCCTCGGTGTTCCGCGACATCGCCAGGGCGAAGGGGTTCGACGGGACGCGGCCTGCTGGCCCGGTTCCTGTACTCCCTGCCCCGCTCCCTGGTCGGCCGCCGCAACCTGACCCCGGCCCTGATCCCGCCGCAGGTCGCCGAGGACTACGCCGGCACCCTGACCACCCTGGCCCTGACCCTCGCCGACTGGACCGACCCCGCCGTCCTGGCCCTGACCCCGGACGCCGACGCGGTCCTGCTGGCCTACCAGCAGGGCACCGAGACAGCCGCTTCGGCCCGGCAACGATCACTGGCACCGATCGGACACCTGGGCCAGCCAAGCTGCGACGGGGCGGTGTGCCGCATCGCCGGACTGCTGCACCTGGCTGCACACCCGAAAGACGGCTGGTCCAAGCCCATCGAGGCCGACACCATGCGCGCGGCTGCCCGGATCGGCGACTACTTCACCGCCCACGCCCTGGCCGCGTTCGACGCCATGGGCAACGACCCCGCACTCAGCAAGGGACGCTCGGTGCTGGCCTGGCTCGCGGCCAACCCCCATCCCAGCATCAGCCGACGTGAGCTGTTCAACGCGCTGCCGCGCGGCGACTTCCCCACCGTCACCGTCCTTGATCCTGCCCTCGCCCTGCTTGAGGACCACGGGTGGATCAGGCAGACCCCCGCCCCCGCCCGCAGTGGCAGAGGTCGGCCCCCCTCTCCGCGCTACCAGCTCCACCCCGCCGTCACCCAGCCCTGACCAGCCCGCCCGCGCCGCCGCAGAAATAGCAGAAACAGCAGAAAGGCCCCGCAGGTGCTCCGACCTGCGGGGAAGCCCATAACAAGATCAACCGCAGAAGTTCCGGTAATACCCGCAGAAATCCCCAGCCCTTACGCGACCCGTAAGGGTCGCTGAATATTGCGGGTATTACCGGGACTTCTGCGGAAACCGGCACCGACCGCAAAGCGGCAGTTCACAGCACCCTTCGGGGATTTCTGCTGTTTCTGCTGTTTCTGCGGCGGCCGACAGACCTCCGGCCCCGGAAGGACCGACCGTGAGCACTGCTACCCCGCCCGCCGAAGACGCCACGCTCCTGCTCCTGACCGTAGAAGAGGCCGCCCGCCGCCTCAGCATCGGCCGAACCCTGACCTACGCCCTGATCGCCTCCGGCGACCTCGCCTCGGTGCCCGTGGGCCGCCTCCGCCGCGTGCCCGCCGAAGCCCTGGGCGAGTACGTCACCCACCTCCGCCAGGCCACCACCCGCCGCGCCGCATAAGCGAACTGAAGGGCACCACCCGTGAGAGAGAACGACAAGGACAAGCGGACGCGCCAGCCGAACGGCGCGTCGAGCATCTACCAGGACAAGGACGGCGGGTGGCACGGGCGTGTCACCGTCGGTGTGAAGGACGACGGGACGCCGGACCGCCGCCACGTCCGAGGTAAGACCAAGGCCGAGGTGACCAGGAAGGTGCGCGACCTGGAGCGCGCTCGGGATCTCGGCATCGTCGGCAAGGCCGGAGCGAAGTGGACAGTCAAGACCTGGCTCACCCATTGGGTTGAGGACATCGCCTCGCTCTCCGTCCGCCCGAACACCCTGTCGGGCTACCGCGTGGCCGTCTACGTCCACCTGATCCCTGGTCTGGGAGCCCACCGGTTGGAGCGGTTGCAGCCGGAGCACCTGGAACGCTTCTACAAGAAGATGCAGGCGGCGGGCAGCAAGCCCGCGACCGCCCACCAGGCCCACCGCGTCATCCGGGCGGCCCTGAACGAAGCCATGCGGCGCGGACACCTCGCCCGGAACGTCGCGACCCTCGCCAAGGCACCGAGGATCACCGAAGAGGAGGTGATCCCGTACTCGGTGACAGAGGTGCAAGCCCTGCTGGCCGAGGCCGGGAAGCACCGCAACAGCACGCGCTGGGCCATCGCCCTCGCCCTGGGCCTGCGTCAGGGTGAGGCGCTGGGCCTGAAGTGGGCGGACATCGACCTGGAGACCGGCATGATGCGGGTGCGCCAGGCCCGGCAGCGGCCGAAGTACGCGCATGGCTGCACCGAGCCGTGCGGCCGGAAGCACGCCGGTCGCTGCCCGCAGCGGGTTCAGACGAACGCCGACGCCGACGAGACGAAGTCCCGGGCGGGAAAGCGCACCATCGGCCTGCCGGCCGAGCTGGTGAGGCTGCTCAAGCTGCACCGCCAGGAGCAGGACCGTGAGCGCACCGCAGCGCGGCAGCTCTGGCAGGAGGGCGGTTGGGTCTTCGCCACCGAGACGGGCCTCCCGTTGATCCCGCGCACTGACTGGGACCGGTGGAAGGAACTGCTCAAGTCGGCGGGCATCCGGGACGGTCGGCTGCACGACGCCCGGCACACCGCCGCAACCGTCCTGCTCATCCTCGGGGTGAACGAGCGTGCGGTCATGGGGATCATGGGCTGGTCGTCCACGTCGATGGTCGCCCGGTATCAGCACATGATCGACCCGATCCGGACGGACATCGCCAAGCAGGTCGGCGGACTCATCTGGGAGGTCGCCAAGGGGGAGGGCAAGCCCAAGAAGCCGAAGAAGAAGGGCAAGGCCAAGGGCAAGCCGGAGGACCCCGAGAAGGGCAACTGAGACCAAAACTGAGACCAGCAACGAACGAAGCCCCGTCCGACCTCGGACGGGGCTTTCGTTTTGCCTGCTCAGAGCGGTAGCGGTGGGATTCGAACCCACGGTGAAGTTGCCCCCACACACGCTTTCGAGGCGTGCTCCTTTGGCCGCTCGGACACGCTACCGTGGGACAGCCTACCGGATGCCGGGCAGTGCTCCTAAACGGCTTCCGGGGAGGCCTCCGGAAGGCGCTGGCCGTCGAAGAAGGCACGGAGGTCGGCGGCGCACTCGGCGGCCAGGACGCCCGCGACGACCTCCGGGCGGTGGTTCAGCCGGCGGTCGCGGACCACGTCCCAGAGGGAGCCGGCCGCGCCGGCCTTGTCGTCCAGGGCGCCGTAGACCACCCGGTGCAACCGGGAGAGGACGATCGCGCCCGCGCACATCGTGCAGGGCTCCAGGGTTACCACCAGCGTGCAGCCGGTCAGCCGCCAGCCGTCCGCTGCCGCGCGGGCGGCCTCGCGGATGGCCTGGATCTCCGCGTGGGCCGTGGGGTCGCCCACGGCCTCGCGCTCGTTGTGCCCCCGGCCGATGACCGACCCGTCCGGGCCGAACACCAGCGCGCCGACCGGCACGTCCCCGCTCGGCAGCGCGTGCCGGGCCTCGGCCAGCGCGAGCCGCATGGCCGGGGCCCACTTGTCGCGGAGCGGGTCGGTGCCGGTGCTGGGGTCGGTGCCGGGGTCGGTTCGGGTGTGCATGGACTCCAGTGTCCAGCACCGCCGCGCGTCCGGGTCCGGCCGGACCCCGGTCCACTGGACCCCGGACGACCGGCTCCCCGAACAGACCCGGACACCGCTGCGGCTAGCGGACGGCCTCCAGGACCTCGCTGCAGCCCAGCGCGTCGGCGATCTCGGACAGCGCGTCGCCGGGGATCGCACCCTCGACGCTCATGTCCATCAGTTCCTTGGCGCCGACGCCGTACTCGATCAGCAGCCCGGCATCGCCGAGCGGTCCGTTCGGCACCCCGTCGAGGTCGCCGGCCAGGGCGTCGTCCTCGTCGTCGTCCTCCTCATCACTGTCCTCGTCCAGCTCGACCACCAGGTCGTCCAGATCGTCGTCCGATCCCCGACCGAGCAGTTCGTCGGTGAGCAGGATCTCCCCGTACGCGCTCCGCGAGGCCGCGGCGGCGTCGGAGACGAAAATCCTCGGGTCCTCCTCGCCGTCCACGCGGATGACGGAGAACCAGACGTCCTCCTGCTCGATGAGGACCAGGACGGTCTCTTCGTCCGTCGCGGCCTCTCGCGCCAGATCGGCCAGATCGGCGAGGGTCTCGACGTCATCAAGCTCGGTCCCGCTCACGTCCCACCCGTCCTCGGTGCGAGCGAGCAATGCAGCGAAGTACGCCACCAGCGACTCTCCCAGGGTCTTGTGCGGCTAGGCCACGCCCGTCGTATCGGGGTGCCCGTGCGAACGCCCCATCGGCATCGTGACAGAAACCGGAGCCTTGCGGGGAGTGTTCGGCAGCGCGTCTTCCCAGGTCGTGTCGTGAGCTGGGGGTGGCGCATGCACTCATACCCGGAAGGTCCGCATTCGCACGGCTTGCCGGGCGCGTGCCGCTTTGGTGCGGCGCGGCTGCACCCGGGCCCGTAGTTCGCGGGCCTCGGTCAGTTCGCGCAGGAACGCTGCCCGGCGGCGGCGGCGCTCGGCCGGAGTCTCTGATCGTGGCTGGGCGTGGCGTTCGGCGCCGGCCGGGTCTGCGCTGCCGGTCGGGGCGCCGGCGGCCTTCCGCTGGTCGGACATGCCTGCTCCCGGGGACGGATGAATGTTCTTCACCGTGCCCTTCCCGCTGGCGGAGCATTGACACCCCTGCTGCCGGAATCGAATGCTCCGGACGGGAGTGCGGACACGGGTGCGGACGGCGACGCGGAGGGGTGCGTCGTGCACCGCGTCCCGCTCGGTTAGGGTCACTGTCATGCGCATTCACGTCCTGGACCACCCGCTGGTGGCGCACAAGCTCTCCACGCTGCGCGACGAGCGCACCGACTCGCCGACCTTCCGCCGTCTCGCGGACGAGCTGGTGACCCTGCTGGCGTACGAGGCGACCCGGGACGTCCGCACCGAGCCGGTGGAGATCACCACACCGGTGGCGGTCACCACCGGTGTCCGGCTCAGCTACCCGCGTCCGCTGGTGGTGCCGATCCTGCGGGCCGGGCTGGGGATGCTCGACGGGATGACCCGGCTGCTCCCGACCGCCGAGGTGGGCTTCCTCGGCATGGTGCGCGACGAGGAGACCCTGGTCCCGGAGACCTACGCCACGCGCATGCCGGAGGACCTCTCGGGCCGTCAGGTCTATGTGCTGGACCCGATGCTGGCGACCGGCGGCACGCTGGTGGCCGCGATCCGGCTGCTGATCGAGCGCGGCGCGGACGACGTCACCGCGATCTGCCTGCTGTCCGCGCCTGAGGGGGTCGCGGCGCTGGAGCGGGAGCTGGCCGGCCAGCCGGTCACCCTGGTCACCGCGGCGGTGGACGACCACCTCAATGAGCAGGGCTACATCGTCCCCGGCCTCGGCGACGCCGGGGACCGGCTCTACGGGACGGCCGGGGACTGACGCCGCTGCGGAGGCCCAGGGACCGACGCTGCTGCGGAGCCGGCTCAGCAGCGGGCGGTGGCGGCCGGGCTCGGCCTGGTTGCCAGCGTCAGCGCCTGCGCGGCCTGGGCCGGGGTGGCCAGGGCGGTGAAGGTGCTGCCGAGCACCAGGTCGACCGAGCCGTCCTTGCGGGTGTCGGTGACCGGTTTGGCGCCGGTCACCTCCGAGCCGAGCACCAGCATCGCCTTGGCGCCCGCCGCGCCGCCGGTGACCTGCGCCGGTCCGGCGATCTTGCTCTGCAGCGGCGCCGGGGCGTTGCCCACCGTGCCGATGGTGAAGCCGCGCTGTCTGAGCAGGGCGGCGGTGCGCCCGGCCAGGCCCACCTGGTTGGTCGCGTTGTAGACGTTGACGGTGATCCCGGCGCCCGGGCCGGTGCCCGCGGCCTTGGCCCCCGCCGACGCCCCGCCGGATGCCCGCGCCGAGGCTGAGGCCCGGGCGGAGGCCCCGCCGGACGGCGCGGAGATGCTGTCGGCGGCATCGCCCGAGGCGCTGTGCACGCAGGCGCCGCTACCGGCGGCGGTGACCCGCCGCCCGCCGGCGAAGATGCCGACGAGCTGGACGGTGCCCCAGGCCAGGACCGAGAGCGTGAGCACCCCGGCGATGCCGAGCAGGATGCGCCGACGGCGCTGGTGCGGACGACGTAGCCGGGGATAAGCGGTACCGGTGATGCGGTACTGCTTTCCCTTGAGGCCAGGGGGAGTCAACATGCTCACCGCGGGATGCCCCTTGCGCCGGACGGTCATTGCTGGTGATGGAGCGACTACTGATTGCTGTCGCCAGCCTAATGCCGAAATCGGACGATGCGCACTAAAGGATCATCATCTTGGGTTATTCGGGCACTCGAAAGTGTGTTTTGAGGGCCGATCAGTCCAACGGCAGCAGCCCTCAGTCCATCTCCAGCACGCGTGCGTGCAGCACCTGACGCTGCTGCAGCGCGGCGCGGACCGCCCGGTGCAGCCCGTCCTCCAGGTAGAGGTCGCCCCGCCACTTCACGACATGCGCGAAGAGGTCGCCGTAGAAGGTGGAGTCCTCGGCGAGCAGGGTCTCCAGGTCGAGCTGTCCCTTGGTGGTGACGAGCTGGTCCAGACGCACGGGCCGCGGGGCCACGTCCGCCCACTGTCGGGTACTGACCCGGCCGTGATCCGGGTAGGGCCGCGCGTTACCGATACGCTTGAAGATCACACGGAAAGCCTACCGTTCCCGGGGGGTCGGCCGCAGCCAGGTCGGCCGGGAACGGCGAAGGGCCCCGCTCCCACCTGCGGTTTTCCGCACCGGCCGGGAGCGGTTGCGGCCGTTTGTCACTCCGGAGTGGCGCGGAGCGCGCTCCCGATCCGGTCCATCGAGGACAGCCGCATCAGGCCGTAGTTGTAGAACTCGACCTCGGGCACGCCCAGGCCGGCGAGGACGCGGATCTTCTCGGCCAGGTTCTCCGGTCCCGCGCAGTCCTTGGACATCGGCCGCAGGATCACCGCCAGGGCCTCCGGGGCGACGCCGTGCAGCGCAAAGGCGGCGACCTTCTCGCGGACCTCGGCGGCGGTGCGGGCGTAGCCGAGGGTCTCGATCTGCGGGACGGCCTTGGCGAGCGCGGGCAGGTCGATGCCGGCGAGCCAGCCGGCGCCGGGGCCGTCGGCGTCCATGAAGGAGAGTCGGATGCCGTGCTCGGCCGCGACCGCGGCGGCCTCGGCGGCCAGCTCGGTGACGGTCGCGGCGGCGGCGTCGATGTAGGCGGCGAGCGCCCCGCCGGCCAGCGAGTCGAGCGCGGTGTCGTCCGCCGCCGCGTCCTCGTCGGCGAGCCGGCGGCGGATCTCCGTGCGGACCACGTCGCGGACCTCGTCGGCGGGGACGCCGAGCCGGTCGGCGTGGGCCCGGCAGTGCTCGCAGAAGCAGATCCCGAGCAGGGCCTCGGTCAGCGGGCCGAGCTGTTCGAAGTAGCGCTCGTGGTGGTAGCCGTGCCGGAGGCCGTGGAAGTGCAGCGACTCGGCCCGGATGGCGTCCACGCCGTAGCGGCCGTGCTCGGCGACCAGGGCCAGGACGTAGGCCCGGACATCGGGGTTGGCCGGGCAGAGGTCGGTCAGCGAGCGGTCGCCGAAGGCGTTGGCGGGGGCGCAGTCCGGGTGCTGGAAGCCGAGCCGGTCGTTGTGCAGGAACACGGTCCAGGCGTGCAGCTTCATTCCCCGCCGGGCGGTCTCGGCAGCGGCCTCGGCGAAGGGGTCGCGCCCGTCGATCGCGGTGGACGGCACCGGCCGCAGCCGTAGGCCCTGCCAGCGGGCCGGGTCGGGGCGGAAGTAGGCCGCGCCGGGTTCCAGGTAGCGGACCACCCGCTCGGGGTTGTGCGGGAAGACGTCGCGCGCCTCGTGGTAGACGGAGGCGAGGGTGACCCCGCCGACCCCGGCGCGGTCGCGGAGGTTGCCGAAGAACCCGTCAGCGCCCTCGTCGATCAGGTCGGTGGCAAAGGCGAGGACGGATGACTGCATGGGGGGACTCCGGCAGGTCAGGGGCGGGTGCGCTGCCCGGCCAGGGTATCCGGATCGCCGGTGATTGGTATAGACCTACTGGCGAGTGCGGGATCGGCCCCGACGGCTCATATCCAGTCCTTGTGGCGGAAGGTCAGGTAGAGCACCACCGACAGGACGATCATCAGGGCGGTGGAGGTGTAGAAGCCGGTGTGGCCGCCGAAGCCCGGGAAGGGGACGTTCTGGCCGTAGAAGCCGGTGACGGCGGTGGGCACGGCGATGATCGAGGCCCAGCTGGTGACCTTCTTCATGATCATGTTCATCCGGTTGCCCTGGACCGTCAGATGGGTCTCCATCACCGAGGTGACCAGGTCGCGCAGCGACTCGGTCCACTCGGTGGCGCGCAGTACGTGGTCGTAGACGTCCTGGTAGTAGGGCATCAGCTGGTCGGTGACCAGGTGCAGGTCGCGTCGGAGCAGGGAGTTGACGACCTCGCGCATCGGCAGCACCACCCGGCGCAGCCGGACCAGGTTCTTCCGCAGTTCGTAGGTCTGCCGCTGGAGGGCCTGCGCCTCGGTCCGGCCGTCCTCGAACAGCAGCTCCTCCAGCTCCTCGATCCGCTCGTCGAGTTCCTGGACGGCGGCGAAGTGGCCGTCCACCAGGAAGTCGAGCAGGCCGTGCAGCAGGAAGCCGACGCCCTGCTTGGCCAGGTCGGGGGAGTTGTCCCAGCGCTCGACCACGTGGTCCATCGTGAAGCGGTCGTCTATCCGGACGGTGATCAGGGCGTTGGCGGTGACGAAGACCGAGAGCTCGACGGTGTCGACGGTGTTGGCGGACGGGTCGGAGCAGATGGCGTAGGCGCTCATGAAGAGGTGGTCGCGGTAGCGGTCCAGCTTGGGGCGCTGGTGCTCGTGGCCGGCGTCCTCGACGGCGAGCTCGTGCAGCCCGAACTCCTCGCGGATCATGTCGAAGTCGGCGGCGGTGGGAGCGCACAGATCCAGCCACACCATGGCGCCGGCGTCGCCGAGGTAGGTCGATATCTCCTGGCAGGAGAAGTTCTCGGCAGTGAGGACGCCGTCGCGGTAGAGCCGGGTTCGAGCCATGCGGGTCAGCGTAGCGAGGGGCCCGGCGCCGGAATCGGGCAGCCCCGGCCGACGCGCGGGCCGGGCCTTGGGCCGGGCCTGGGAAGCAAGACTTACCGGTATATGTCCTGGCATGCCGACGTCTGCGCATTCGCCACAGCCCGTTCCCCGGCTGTTCATCAGTCGGCCCCGCAACTCGGGGGCCGCGGTCGTCCGTGGCTGTGACTCTTCGGGCGATTCCCGAAGACCGCTGGAACCTGCCCATGGAGGCCGCAGTGCCAAACCCTTCGCGCAGAACCGTGCTCCGTGGCGCGGCAACGGCCGGTGTCGCCGCCGCCGTCCCGCTCTCCCCCCTCTTCTGGGCGCAGCCCGCCATCGCCGACGCCCCGGCGCCGGACCAGATCCACCTCCAGTACGGCAACCGTCCGTACGAGCAGATGACGGTCTCCTGGGCCACGGCGGCCAGTGTGCACCGGCCGCAGGTGCGGATCGGCACGGTCGAGGGCGGTCTCGGGCACACGGTCCAGGCGGAGACGCTGACCTATGTCGACGGGCTCAACAAGGTCGAGACGTACACCCACCACGCCCGGCTGAACGGGCTGCGCCCCGACACCACCTATGTGTACGAGGTGACCCACAACGGCGCCTCGCCGGTGCGGGGCACCTTCCGCACCGCGCCCGACAAGGACCGCGCCGCGTTCCGCTTCACCAGCTTCGGCGACCTCGGCACCGGCGACGCCTCCTTCGCCAAGTCCTCGGTCAACGCGCAGACCGCGGTGCACCAGGTCGAGCAGTTCGACCCGCTGTTCCACCTGCTCAACGGCGACCTGGCCTACGCCAACAACAACACCGCCGAGCAGCCGCAGTGCTGGGACGCCTTCATGAACAACATGCAGGTGTCGGCGGCCAACCGGCCGTGGATGCCGGCGCCGGGCAACCACGAGGTCGAGGCCGGCAACGGCACTCTCGGCTACAACTCGTACCACACCCGCTTCCAGCTGCCGGACAACGGCAGCCGCGACTACGCCGGCAACTGGTACAGCTTCCAGGTCGGTTCGGTGCTGTTCGTCTCCATCGACGGCAACGACATCGTGGTCGAGGACGACGCGAGCATCGACCCGACGACCGGTCAGTCGATCTACATCCACGGCTACAGCCAGGGCGCGCAGGTCGCCTGGCTGGAGCGGACCCTGTCGCGGGCCCGGGCCGGCCGGGACGTGGACTGGATCGTGGTCTCCATGCACCAGTTCGCCATGTCCTCCTCCGCCACCAGCCACGGCGGCGACATGGGCGTCCGGGAGACGCTGCTGCCGCTGTTCGACAAGTACACGGTGGACCTGGTGCTGGCTGGCCACGACCACGACTACGAGCGGACCCACCCGGTGCACGGCACCGACCCGGGCACGCTGCTCCGGCCGACGGTGGTCAGTGACGACCTGTTGGAGATCGACAGCTCCAAGGGCGCGGTCCACATGATCCTCGGCGGTGGCGGCACCGCCTCCTCCGACGACGTCTTCCTGCCGGACGACGCCAACGGCATCCCGACCGCCTTCGTCCGCACCCAGCGGCTGACCTTCAAGGCCAACCCGGACGCGACCGAGGAGGCCACCTGGTCGGCGGTGCGCGACCCCAACACCGCCTACCCGTACGGGGTCGCAGTCTTCGACGTCGACCCGGGCACGCTGCCCGGCGGCCGGACCACGATCACCGTGAACTACTACCACACCCCCGTCGCGACGGCCGCCCAGCCGTTCCCGGCACCGGTGCTGTTCGACAGCTTCACCCTCTTCCGCAACCGCTCCGACGGCTGGGGCCTGCACCGCCACGGCGGCAGCCTGGCCGGCGCGACGGCCTGATCCGCCGCGGGCCGCCCGTGTGGGCAGCCCGGCCGGGCCACCCGACCTGGGCCGCCTGTCCTGGGCGCAGGCCGGGCGGCCCCGCGCAGACTCATACCCGATCGTTGCGGGAATGGGTGGTTGGTGTGGTCGGATGAGATTACTTTCGACTGCTGCCATGTGCGGATGCCGTGCGCCGCATCCACCCATGTCTGGAGTCCGATCCCGTTGTCGCTGACCGAGTCCCCCGAGCGGGAAACCGCGGCTTCACCCGACCCGGCGGGGCGGATACCCGGCTTTCCGCAGCGGCTGCGCAGCGCCCTGCGGCGGGCGGCGCTCTCGCCCTGCAGCTGGCTGGTGGCGATAGCCGTCGCCGTCTACGGCGCCTTCGGGTACCACCAGTACACCCAGCTCAAGACCGGCGCCTGCGACCTCGGGATCTTCTACCAGGCCACCGAGGGCTGGGCGTTCCACGGCTTCCCGACCGATCCGATCAAGGGCTTCCCGCAGATCGGCGACCACTTCTCGCCGATCTTCATGCTGCTCTCCCCGGCCCTGTGGGTCTACAACTCACCGTTGACGCTGGTCTTCGCGCAGGTGGTGCTGCTCTGCTCGGCGGCGATCCCGGTCTATCTGGTGGCCCGGCGGGCCTGGGGGCGGGCGGTCGCCTCGGTGATCACCGCCGCCTTCCTCTCCAGCATGGGCATCCAGGGTTCGGTCGCCTTCCCGGTGCACGAGGTGATGTTCGGCGCTCCGCTGATCGGCTGGGCGCTGGAGCGGGCGCTGTCGAAGAAGTGGACCGCCGCCTCACTGATCATGGCCTGCGGCGTCTTCGTCAAGGAGGACATGGGCGCCATGGTCGTCATGTTCGGCCTCTGGGCGCTACTGAACCGCAAGTGGCGGCACGCCCTGGCGCTCTTCGTCTGGGGTGCCGGGATGTTCGTGCTGACCATCGACGTGATCATCCCGCACTACAACCCCGGCGGCTTCACCTACGCGGCCGACTACGCCGGCAACCTGCACGCGAACAGCTTCAACCAGTTGATCGTCTCGTTGGTGAGCCACCCCGGGCTGGGACTGCACCTGCTGTTCGACGACCCGGTGAAGCGGCAGACCTGGCTGGACCTGCTGAGGCCGGTCGCCTTCATGTGCCTGGCCTCGCCGATCGCCCTGCTGGGCGGGCCGATGATGGTGACCCGGATGCTCTCCGCCCGGAACACCGAGTGGGGCGACGAGCTGTACTACGACATGCCGCTGATGGTCATCACCTTCATCGGCGCGGTGGACGGGGTGCAGCGCGTCGTCCGACTGGTGCGGCGGTTCGTGCCCCGGCTGGACCGCAACTGGCTGCCCGCGCTGGCCGGCTGCTGCCTCGCCGCCGTCTCGCTGGTGATGACGGCGGACATGGACCGGCACCGGCAGATCTACGCCTGGCTCACCACCTCGACGTTCGACTCGCAGCCCAGCTGGATCGCGGAGGTGCACGCGGCGCTGGCGGTGGTGCCCTCCGGCGTCGAGGTGCGGGCGACCAACAACCTGCTGATCCCACTGGCCGCGCGGGACACCGTCACCCTGGTCGGCTCGAACGTCGACAAGGGGAACTGGGCGGCCGTGGACACCAGCAACCCGCAGTGCCCGATCAGTGCCAGCGCGATCCCGGCCTATCTGACCCAGCTGGAGTCGCAGGGCTTCCGGGTGGTCGCCCAGTACGGTCCGATCGAGATCCTGCACAAGGTCTGATCCGGCACAGGGCCTGATCCGGCACAGGGTCTGATTCCCGTCTGATGCCCGAAGAGCGCTCTTGACGTGCGCCGAAGGAGGTGGCAATTTAAGTTAGTCAACTTTACGAACCAACGGGACGGCGTGGCGATGGTGGAACAGGTCACTCGGCAACTCAACCTGCGCGCAGTCATGGACCTGTTCGTGGCAGCGGGCCGGATCAGCAGGGCCGAGATCGCCCGGCGCAGCGGCCTCTCCAAGCAGACCGTCTCGGAGTTGGTCGGTGAGCTGGAGGAGGGCGGCTGGATCCGGTACACCGGCGACAGCGTGTCCTCCGGCGCCAGTGGGCGCACCGCCGCCCTCTACGAGCTGGACCCGAGCGCCGGCGCGATCGTCGGGGTCGACCTCGGCGGCACCAAGATCAACGCTGCGCTCGGCGACTTCAGCGGCGCCGTGCTGCGCGAGGCGACCGTGCCCACCGACCCGCGCGGCGGCCGGTACGTCATCGCCCAGATCGTCGGCCTCGCCCGCGAGCTCGTCGCCGCCGAGGGCGTCGACCCGGCCCGGCTGCGGGTGCTCGCCCTGGGCAGCCCCGGCGCGCTGGACCGGGAGACCGGCGTGATGGCCTTCGCCCCCAACATCCCCTCCTTCGGCGACCTGGACGTGGCCCGGGAGATCGCCGCCGAGCTCGACACCGTCGTCGTCGTCGACAACGACGTCAACATCGCCGCCCTGGGCGAGCACTGGGCCGGGCACGGCCGGGGGCAGTCGGAGTTCGTCTTCATCGCCGTCGGCACCGGCATCGGCATGGGCCTGATCACCGGCGGGATGCTGCGCACCGGCGCTACCGGCGCGGCCGGGGAGATCGCCTACCTGCCGCTCGGTACCGACCCCTTCGACCCGGCCAACCAGGTCAAGGGCCCGCTGGAGGAGGCCGTGGCCGGCGAGGGACTGGCCCGCCGCTACGCGGGCGGACCGGCCGGACGGGGCAGCGTGCCGGAGATCTTCGCCGCCGCCGCGGTCGGGGAGCCCGCCGCGCAGGCCGCGCTGGACGAGGAGGCCCGGCTGATCGCGTTGTCGATCTGCGCGGTCGCGGCCGTGCTCGACCCCGCGCTGGCCGTCATCGGCGGTGGCATCGGCTCCCGTCCGGAACTGCTGGAGCCGGTCCGCGCCTGGCTGGCCCGGCTGATGCCGCGCCCGGTTCCGGTGCGGACCAGCGAGCTCGGCCCGAGGGCCGGTCTGCTCGGCGCCGTCGCCGTCGGCCTGCGGACCGCGCACCAGACGCTGTTCCAGGTGCCGGGCCAGTCCGCCGCCGCCGACCGGGGCCCGGTTCCGGTCCCCGCCCCTGCACTCGACCGGGTCGTCACCGCCGCACCGGTGCCGGTCCCGGTCGCGGGCTGACCCCAGGTCGGCCCGGTCACGGGCAGGGGGCGTCGCCGAGTCTGCTCGGCGACGCCCCCTGTTCCGGGTAGTCACAGGTGACCTTGTCGCCCAGGACCGGCGTCAGATTGAAGCCGAAACCGGGGGTCGTCCACAATCGCGAGTGGGGGCGACCGCGCGGCGCATAGTAGTGGACCCGTGCTCGTAGCGCGTGATGCCGTTCATGGTCTTCTAACCGCCGGTCCTCACAGCAGATTGATGCTCTGTTCATACATGGACGCACGCGAAGGCGGCCCGTTCGAGAGAGCCCGCACGTTCTTCTCTCGCGCCCGTATCGCCAGCGTCCCCTGCGGCAAGGCTCACGCCATGACGATTGCCGTCTGCTCTGGCATCGCTGGCAGTCCCGGCGCCTGCATCAGTACCCGTACGTGACTTCCTGCCCATGAGTTGGTCACAGGAGTGCTCGCTCCGTCAACCGAATGACCTGCAGCCCGATTTGAGTAGAAGTAAGGATAGTAAGATCGCCTCATGGCTTGTTCATGTCATGAATCTAAGAGAGCGACCCGGCTTGTGCGTGATCATCAAGCTGATCTTAGGAAGAGATCTGCGCTTCCGCTGAGGGAGTGCACGGTTCAAGTGCATTGGAGGAAGCGCGATGCCATCGCGCTCTCATGCAGGGCGTCTCCCGAGAGGGAGACTGCTTGTCTCCACGGCGTATGTCGTCTCGACCGTGCTCGTGTGCTCAGGCCTCGGGTTGGCGACATCATCGTCCGCGGAGGCGAGCACACCGTCCCCGCCGTCCGCACCAACCCAGTTGGCGGTGTCGTCGGAAAGCACCTTCGCTGGGACAGCCTATACCAACGATGCTACGCCGAAGCTCTCGGCCATCGCGACCGACACAGACTCGGAGTCTATGGCACTTGAGTTCGAGGTCCTGTCGGGGTCGACGGTTGAATTCGATGGAACATCAAGTTCCGTCAATTCCGGACAGACGGGCTCAGTCACGGCAAGCTCTCTGGCTGACGGCACCTACACGCTGCAGGTACGCGCCACGGACAGTGGGGGGACCAGCGGTTGGTCGTCGCCGATGGCGTTCACAGTCGACACTTCGCGTCCGCCTGCGCCGACCGTGAGTTGTTCGGCCTACCCGTCGGACACCTGGACCTCACCGGTCTCCGGCGGTACGACCTGCTCGTGGTCCGACTCGTCGAGTGACGTTTCCGAGTACCGTTGGAGGCTCGACGGCGGTACTTGGAACTACACCACGACGACCTCCGCAGCCATCAACCCAGGTGACGGCCTGCACACGTTGGAGGTCAACGCGTTCAGCGACTCGGGCACCCGTGGCGCCCCAACGGACTACGAGTTCGGCGTAGGCTCAGCCGGCGTCACCTCTCCGGTCGATGGTTCATCCACCTCCGGTTCGGTGACGCTACAGGCTGGCGCCCCGTCGGGCGCGTCCACGGTGGAGTTCCAGTACCGTCTGGGCACCTCGGGCAGCTTCGCGGTCGTGCCGACCGCCAACACCACCGATGGCGACTCATCGGTGACGTGGCCGGAAGCGGTCTCCACAAACGCCGTGGGTGTGCTCTCCCCTGCGCTGACCTGGGAGCTGGGCAATACCGTCAGCACCGACGGCCCCGTCGAGGTCGAGGCAGTGTTCTACGACGCCTCCGGCGCCGTGCTGGAGACCACCAACCCGATCACGGTGAACCTCAGCCACCTCGGAATGGGACAGGACTTCGGCACCACCACCGTGGGCCCGGTCACCATCGGCCTGCAGTCCGGTGACGCCCAATACGCCGCGACCGACGCCGCTATCGCCTCCTATGGCGGCGGCTTGGCGGTCACGCGGACGTACAACTCACTGCAGGACACCAAGTCCTCCATCTTCGGGCCGGGTTGGGTCGTGGGTCTGCCCGCGCTGGGCACCACGCAGCAGTGGTCCTCCATTGCTGCGGGGTCCGGCTATGCGGTGCTGTCCGGGTCGGACGGCTCCAGCTACACGTTCACCGCAAGCTCGACCACGAACGGCGTCACCTCCTACACGAGCGACTCGGCCGCGAGCGTCGACACGCTGACGCTGACGCAGTCCTCGTCCGGCTTCTCACTTACGGACTCCTCGGGTGATGTGACTACGTTCACCTCGGTCACCGGCGGAGCGACGTACACGCCGTCCACGGTGGCCAGTCCGACCTCGACCGGAGGGGATGCCTACGTCTACGACAGCCTGAGCACGGACGCCTCCTACGGCGACCCGCTGCTGATGCTCGCCCCCAATGCGGCCCTCTCCTCCTCCACGTCGCTCACCAACGCCTGCCCGTATCCGGCGTCGGCGTCGACCTGGACGACCGGGTGCCGAGGTCTGGAGTTCGCGTACAACTCCTCTGGGGACGTTTCCGCGATCGACTTTGTGTCGTACGACGGGGCGACGCTGACCAACACGGCGGTGGCGGACTACACGTACAGCTCTGGTGGAAATCTCAAGTACGAGTGGGACCCGCGCATCAGCACTCCGGTCAAGAATTTCTACACCTGGGACAGCAAGGGCCACCTGCTGACGATCACCCCGGCGAGCTCCTCCTCGGCGCTGGCGCCCTGGACGATCAACTACGACACCAACAGTTCTGACGCCACCTACGGCAAGGTCCTGTCTGTCACCCGCACCCACTCCTCCACTTACGGCGGCGCCGAGGCGACCTACGCTTTGGACTACAGCGTGCCGCTGACCACCGCTGCCGGTGGTCCCGTGAACATGGACGCGACCACGGTGGCTACCTGGGGGCAGAGTGACGACCCGGTCTCTGCGGTCGCGGTGTGGTCCCCGGCCTACACGCCGAGTTCCACCACTGCTCCCACAGCCGGAGACTGGGAGCACGCCACCATCGACTACTACGACGTCAACGGGGAGGAGGTCAACACTGCCTCCTACAACGGCACCTGGGACGTCACAACCAGTGAATACGATGCCAACGGCAACGTCCTCCGTACCCTGACCGCAGGCAATCGGGCTACTGCCCTCGCGGCCGGCTCCGGCTCCGTCTCGGTCTCCGACCAGCTGGACACAGAGGACTTCTACTCCGCCAACGGCACCGAACTGCTTGAGTCCTATGGGCCTGCGCACACTGCGAATATCGCCGGGACGCTGGAAACAGTGCGCTCCCTGACAACGGACGCCTATGACACCGGCGCTCCGAACGGCGATGTTGCCGCCAACGGCCAGCCCTACAACCTGGTCACCAGCACCACTACCGAGGGCAGCGTGGGCTCGGATATTCCCGGCTCCGCTGACGTCGACGCCCAGACCACTGAGTACCTCTACAGCAACGGGACCGACGTCGAGGGCTGGACGCTGCGTACCCCACTGCAGACCGTCACCGATCCCAGCGGCCTGGACATCACCAAGACTGTCGCATACAACGAGAACTCGTCGCTGTACGACGGCGAGCCGCTGATGACCGATGTCGACCAGCCCTCCGACACCAGCGGCGGCAAGGCGGGTGACACGCATGACGTGTACTACACCGCCGGGACGAATAGCGCCGACAGCTCTTGTGGCAACGAGCCGCTGTGGGCTGACCTGATATGCAAGACCGAGCCCGCCGCCCAGCCCGGCACCAGCGGACTGGCCGATCTTCCGGTAAAGCAGTACACGTACAACGCCTACTTGGAGCCGCTGACCGAGACAGACACGTTCGGCACCACCGGCACCCGTACCACCAACTACACCTACGATGCGGACCAGCGTCAGACCAGCCAAGCCGTCACCGTCAGTGGCACCGGCATGGGCGCGGCCATCCCGTCCACCCAGACCGTCTACTCCACCACTACTGGGGCAGTTGCTGACATCGAGCAGCTCAATAGCAGCGGCGCTGTGACCAGCACCATCGCCGATACGTATGACGACTTCGGTGACTTGCTGACCTACACCGACAGCACCGGCACCGAGAGCGTATACACCTACAACCTCGACGGCACTGTCGCTACCGTCAACGACGGCAAGGCCACCGATACCCTGACGTACAAC
Source organism: uncultured Actinomycetota bacterium (assembly GCA_963743515.1). Classification (GTDB taxonomy): domain Bacteria; phylum Actinomycetota; class Actinomycetes; order Streptomycetales; family Streptomycetaceae; genus Streptacidiphilus. Next base: position 1,233,542 of record CAVUQN010000004.1, on the reverse strand, counting down.
ACGGCAAGGGAGCCGGTATCCGAGGTTGACAGCCAGGCCGGCACCTTCACCGGAACCTACGACGCTGATGGCAATCTGGTCACGGCGGACTATCCTGACGGCACCGTCGCCACCACGACGGTTGACCCGGCCGGCGCGGACACGTCGCTGACCTACACCAACAGTGCGTGGACTGCCAGCATAGGTGATTCGGCGGAATATGACGCTCAGGGAAACCTCGTCGAGCGGGATGAACTCAGCGGCGCCTACGCATACGCTTACGACGCCGACAACCGTCTCACTTCGGTCAATGACGACCAGGACGGCCAGTGCACGGTCGACGACTACTCCTACGACGCCGACTCCAACCGTACCGCCGCCACCGCCTACAGCCCTTCCTCGTCCGGCGCATGCCAGACCAGTACCGGCACCGCGGAAACGTACTCCTACGATGCCGCTGACCGACTGCTCGACACCAGTGTGGCCGGCGCCAGTGCCAACGACTACGTCTACGACACACAGGGCGACATCACCGACACACCGTCGGTCGATGCTGGTAACAGCGGCGACCTGACGGCTACCTACTTCGCGAACGACATGACAGCCACTCAGACCCAGGACGGCGACACCAAGTCCTGGACCCTTGATGCGGTGCAGGACCGATACCTCACTCAGAGCGACAGCACATCGGGTGTCACAACCACCGACCACTATGCGAACAGCAGTGACAGCCCGACATGGTCCAGCTCCAGCAACGGATCATGGTCCCGCAATGTCGATGGGCTCACGGGTGAACTCTCCGTGATCGTCACCTCGGCTGGTACGTCGCTCCAGTTGCTGGACCTCCAGGGGAGCGTCATGGCTACTGTCGACTACTCCTCGAACAGCGACGCCATCGCCAATAGCTCCGGCTACACGGCATTCGGGGCTCCTGAGTCAGGGGCTGCCAGCACCTACGGATACCTGGGAGGAGCTGAGCGGGCAGGCTCGGGTGAGGACAGCCAGGTCCTCATGGGCCAGCGGGACTACAACCCCTACACCGGCCGCTTCAACCAAGGCGATCCAGTTTCTCAGGGGGGTGTGAATGCCTACGACTACACCAACCAGAATCCGCTGACCAACTCGGATGTCTCGGGAACAACCGTGGTCAGCGGCTGGGGATGCTCCACGAGCTCGAGGGACTGGGGGATGGTGCATACCATCGCCTGCACTATTTACCTCACCAGGGCATTCTCGGCGTACGTCTACGACTTCTATGAGGGGCCCGGCTCTGTGCTCATGCTGGCGGCCGACGCTGCCTGCGTCGTCGTCGGCGAGGTGTTCGCGCCTGCGTGCATCCTTGGCTTCGTCATCTACGAGGCGGACCTGTTCCATGCAGCTGATGAAGCCCACTACGTTGGCGGGTGCATAACGGCCAACTTCGCGGATGTCAATGCCATGGGCTTCATCAACGTTCCGGGATTCGGCTTCGGGGACGTACGCCCAGGAGGCAGATGCCACTGAAAGACAGTGGATGAGCCTCAGTTGCCATTCAGCAGCAAGGTATCCGACGATGGCGTGTGCATTGCCGTAGCTGCCGATGGCAAGTGAGCCAGTCTGAGCGCGAGATGGGGCCCCGTCTGTCATACAGGGCCCCATCTCGTGCTTCCGCAGGTATATGTGAGCCTCGCGTAGTAGTAAATGTGCAGCATGCTTCGGATGTGTAGCTTGTGAGTGCGGCTTTTATGGCCTGGCAAAGAAAGAGGTGTGGGACATGCATCCAGTCCCGGCGCAAGATCGGAAAGATCCTGGCAGGAGATTTCGTCAGAAGCCCCATCAATTCATTGCTATCTTTGGGTCCGTTCTTTTTGTGGAATCTGCGGCCTGGATAGTTATAAATTCCGCAGCGGGAATGCCGGGCTTCGCAGGTTGGCTTCCGGGATCCTGGGGATGGATGCTGGTCGATCTCGCCTCCTTCCTCCTGATCTATTTGATAGTCCGACGGTCCGGTATGGAGATAGAGTCCGACTGCATTGTGATTCGCAGCCTGCGCACCCGTCGACTGGCGCGGGATAGTTTGGAGTCAATTCGTGTGGAATCTAACGGATTCTTTGTGGTTGGCGTGGTGATATATACTCTTGATGGTGGAAGGCATGCCGCGCCCGCTCCGATCAGGTTGCTTAATCCAAATTTCGATGACGAGTTCAGCTTTCTCATGCAATGGATGAACGGAGACTTCGGCTAATTGACATAGGTACCCTGGTGGCTGATAGTCATGTGCCATGCGCTTTGACGCGGTTCCGATGCCGCCCACCGTCCAGGACCGCCCCCGGGACGCCCGGGGCTACCCCGTGCCCGCCATCACCCCGTGGGCGGAGGAGCAGCCGCAGTTCGCCCTCACCGACTACGGGCGCAGCGCCACCTGCGCCCGGGAGCGGCTGTGCTCGGTCTGCGGGCGACTCATGGCCAGGGGGAGCGTCTGGCGGGTGGTGGGCGCGGCGGAGAGCGCCGCGATCGGCGAGGCGCTGGCGGCGGGCCGGCCCTACCGCAATTTGGCGCCCACGCTGGAGGGGCCGGGCCACCGGGCGTGCATGCTCTACGCCTCGATGGTCTGTCCCTACCTGGCCCGCCCCAATGCCCGGCGCGGCACCTCCGCCGTCCAGCCGGACGAGTTGACCGCGCATGTCGTCCGGGGCGCGGTCCGGGGGACGATGGGCGCGGTGGTCGGCTTCGCCGACTACGAGTTCGCGGTGACCCCCACTCAGGTGCTGTTCCGCTTCGTCGATGTGGTCGAGTTCCTGCCGCACGACACCGCCGACGCCCACGCCGAGGAGTTGCGGGCCGAGTTGGCCCGGGGCCGGTAGGACGTCCCGGGGGCTGTCGTCGGTTCATTCGGCCTGCGGTTCCGGTGCGATGAATGAGGCATGACAGCGCCGGGGAAGAGCTGGGTGTGGGTCGGCGCGGCCCCGCCCCGTCAGCCGGGCACCGGCCCCGTGCCCGCCGGCACTCCGGCGCCTGCGCCCGCTCCCGCCTCCGCCTCCGGTTCCGGCGGCGGGACCGCTCGGCGCAGGGCGTACAGCACGGTGGCCACGCAGGCCGCGCCCAGCGCGCCCGCGCCGGCCACCACCTCGGGCACCGGCAGCAGCTCGGCCACCGCACCGCCGGCGGACATGCCCAGGCCCTGAGCCGTCATCAGGCCGCCCACCATGAAGGTCATCGCCCGGCCGCGCAACTGCTCCGGCACCGCCGCGACGAACCACTGGTCGAGACCCAGGCTGTAGGAGATCCCGCAGCCGGTGAGCAGCTGGCAGACCAGCGCCCAGGCCAGGTCCGGGTGGAACACATAGGCCGCCGACGGCAGCATCGCCAGCAGTGCCACCGGCCGGGTCAGCCGGGCCCGGCCGCGCGGTCCCAGCAGTGACCCGGCCAGCGCCTCGCTGGTGATCGCGCCGACCGGCATGCCGCACATCAGCAGCCCGAGCCCGACCGGACCCGTCCGCAGCGCGGCGGAGTAGGGCGTCAGCAGCGACTCCGAGACCACGACGAAGGTCGGCGGCGTCCAGCAGAGGAGCAGCAGCGCCCTGATCCTGCGGTCGGCCAGCAGCCCCAGCGAGGACCTCCAGGAGTCCACGAGCAGCGCCCCGGGCCGCAGGCGGACGACGCCGTCCGACCCGCAGGGCGCCCCCGGCGCGCCCTGCCGGGCCGGACGGGCGCGGGTGCCGAGCCGGAGCAGCGTCGCCGAGCCGAGGAACGTCGCCACCGTCAGCAGCAGCACCTGGCGCGGCGAGAACGCGGCGAGCAGCACCCCGCCCAGCGCGAACCCGGCCAACTGCGCGCCCTGGTTGACCAGTCGCAGCAGCGAGCGGCCGAGGACGAACAGGTCGCCCTCGCCCAGGATCTCGCCGAGCGTCCCGGCCCGCGCCCCGCCGAACACGGGCGCGACCAGCGCCGCAGCGCAGCGCAGGAGCAGCAGCAGGGCGACCGGCGTGCCGGGGGCCACCATCCCGGCGGCGCAGCCGGCACAGAGCAGGTTGCAGCAGACCAGCAGCGCCCGCACGGGCACCCGGTCGGCGACGGCCGAGAGCAGCGCGCCGCCCAGGACGTAGGGGAGCAGCCCGACGGCGAAGCTCAGTGCGCTCAGCAGTGGCGACCCGGTCAGCCGGAAGACCAGCACCGACAGTCCGATCTCGCAGACCACCGTGCCCAGGTCGGACAGCAGTTGGGCGGCGAGCACGGCCCGGAACTCGCGGACGGCGAGGACGGCGGCATAGCCGCGACGACGGCGATCGGTGCGGGGTTGCATGTCCGCAGCCTGTCGCCGGGGCGAGCGGCTGCTCTACTCTTTCGGCCTCAGCCGAATCCGGGAGGCGACCGTGCCGCTCCACCTGCGCCTCGGCCCCGAGGACCTGCTGCGCTGCCGGTTCGCGGTCTCGCCGCTCTGCGAGACCCACGAGGCGGTGCGGATGCTGGGCCGCCCGTCCCGGCACGGCTACCACCGGCCGTGGCTGCGGCGGACCAGGGAGGCCGCCGCCCGGCTCGACCTCACGCCGCTGTGGCTGTTCATGGCGCCCGGCGGCGGCTACACCCCGGACTTCCTCGGCCCGCCTCCGGAGGCCCCGTTCACCGCCTCGCCCGCCTTCACGGAGGAACTGGCCCGGGTGCGCGCCACCGATCCGGCGGTCGCCCGGCGGGAGATGGCCCGCTCCCTTGCCTGCACCCCGGGCGCGGCCGAGGGAGCGCTGGGCCGGTCGCTGCTGGCCGACCCGGCTCGGCGGGGCGCGCTGGCCGACCTGACCGAGCTGGCCTGGCGCACCCTGGTCGCCCCGGACTGGCCGCGGCTGCGGCGGGTACTGGAGAGCGACATCGCGCACCGCTCCCGCCAGTTGGCGGGCGGCGGCCTGGAACTGCTCTTCGCCGACCTGCATCCGGACCTGAGCCGGACGGACGGGGTGCTCACCGTCCGCGCCCCGACGGCCCCGCGCGAGCTGCGCGACCCCGGCGGCCGGGGGGTGCTGCTGATGCCGAGCGGCTTCGTCTGGCCGGACGTGGTCAGCGGCTTCGCCGCGCCCTGGCAGCCGGCGGTGATCTATCCGGCGCGGGGCGTCGGCGAGCTCTGGCAGCGGTCGCTGCCGCGGCCGACGGGGTCGCTGGTGCGGTTGCTGGGCGTGCATCGCGCCGCGCTGCTGGTGGATCTGGCGGAGCCGGCCTCGACCACCGCGCTGGCCGAGCGGCACGGCCTGGCGGTGTCCTCGGTCTCCGCGCACCTCGGCGTACTGCGCGCGGCGGGCCTGCTGGCCTCTGCCCGCTCCGGTCGCCAGGTGCTCTACCGGCGCACCGCCCTGGGCACCGAGCTGACCACGCGTCCGCCCGGCACGGAATGAGCGGGGCCGAGGGGGTGCGCCCCCTCGGCCCCGCGCCGGTCGCGTCGGCTGCTACTCGATCTCGATCGGGCCCTGGCCGACCACGCGCCGCCCGCTGTCCTTCTCCGCCGTCCGGGCCTGCGGGGAACCGAGGTTCTGCCGGACCGAGTCGAGGATGGTCAGGCCCTGGCCGACCAGCCCGGCGGCGATCTCGCCGAGCCCGTCCGCGCCGTTGAGGACGTTGACGTTGGCGCCGGCCAGCCCGGCCGCCGCCTCCTTGACGATCTGCGGCAGCTGGTCGATCAGCATCCGGTCCAGCGCCACCCGGTCGTACGAGGCGGCGGCCTCGGCCTGCACCTTCATCCGGTTGGCCTCGGCCGTCGCCAGCACCCGGATCCGCTCGGCCTCGGCCTCGGCCGGCTTCACGATCTCGGCCACCAGCTGCTGCTGGCGCAGCTCGGCCGCCCGCTGGGCCAGCTCGGTCTGCGCGATCAGCACCTCCTGGGTGGCGTGCGCCTGGGCCAGCGGACCGGCCTGGGCGGCCTGCGCCTGGGCCCGGTCGACCTCCGCCGAGTACTCCGCCCGGACCACCGCGGTCTGCCGCGCGTACTCCGCCTGGTTCCGCTCGGCCTCCTGCTGCGCCTGGACCGAGGCCTGGGTGGCCTGGGCCTGGGCGATCTGGGCCTGTCGCTGGATCGCGGCCTTGTGCGGGGCGGCCATGGCGGCGATGTAGCCGGTCTGGCCGTCGTCGATGGACTGGATCTGCAGCGAGTCCACGGTCAGGCCGATCGTCGCCATCTCGGCCTTGGAGGTCTCCAGCACCTCGGTGGCCAGCTTCTGCCGCTCGGTGACGATCTCCTCGACCGTCATCGAGCCGATGATGGAGCGCAGGTGACCAGCGAAGATCCGGCCGGTCAGGATCGACATCTGGTCCTGGTCGGAGAGGAACCGCTGACCGGCGTTGACGATGCTCTCGGTGTCGTTGCCGACCTTGAACGCGATCACCGCACGCACCGTCAGCGCGATGCCCTGCTTGGTCACACAGGTCTCGTCGACCTCGGCCTCGCACATGGCCAGCGTCAGGAACCGGGTCTTGCGGAAGACCGGCAGCACGAACGCGCCATGGCCGGTCACCACCCGGAACGGCGCGGTCCCCATGCCGCGCTTGCCCCCGGAGATCAGCATGGCCTCATCAGGGGCGGGAACTCGGTAACCGAACATCCTTCGTCTCCTCAACCGGCGATGTCCGGGTCACCGGACAACGCTTCCAACGGATCGGCCCACTCGATGACCTCGACCTGGCGTGAGCCTCGGGAGTTGATCACGAGCACGGGTGCCCCTTTCGGCAGGGGCTCAGCAGACCAGGCGAGGAAGGTCTCCGTGCCACCTCTGACCCGCACCAGAGCCTCCCCCGGACCCGCTTCACCACGCGTGCCCAGTAGCAGCACTCCGGTACAACCGATCACGGCTTCGTCCGATGCCATCGAAGGCCGCCCCCCAACATTCTGTTCCTGGAGGCAGACATTAGTACCAGCGGCCCTCGCGGCCCATCCCCCACGCAGGTTCTAACGGATCTCGACCCCCGTGGCGTCCCCCGAACCGGCACCGGAACCGGCGGCGACGGAGATGCCGAGCTGCTCCCGCAGGGCCCGCTCGCCGTCCGGGGTGACCCGTAGCGCGCGTCCGGTACCGATGCGTTGGACCCAGCCCAGCTCGAAGGAGCGCCGGCAGAGCGCCGCGCCCACCGAACCGGCCAGGTGCGGCCGGCGCGCCGTCCAGTCCAGGCAGCGGCGGATGACCGGGCGGCTGCCCCGCATCGCGCCGACGTCGATACCGAGCCCGGCGAGCCAGTCGATGCCGCTCCCGGTGACCGCCAACCCGGCGTCGTCGGCCACCAGTCCGCGCTCCAGCGCCGCGTCGGCGACGGCCACGCCCAGGTCGCCGGCGAGATGGTCGTAGCAGGTCCGGGCCCGGGCCTCGGCGCTGCGCCGGACCGAGGCACGGAGGTTCTCCGGCGGTGCGGTGGTGTCGGTGGCCAGCGGGTGGCTGGACAGGTCCTCGATCAGCGTCGCCGTCCGGGCGTCGGCCAGGCGGACGTAGCGGTGTCGGCCCTGGCGCTCCTCGGCCAGCAGGCCGGCCGCGACCAGCCGGGACAGGTGCTCGCTCGCGGTGGAGGGCGAGACGCCGGCGTGGCGGGCGAGCTCGCCCGCGGTCCAGGCCCGGCCGTCGAGCAGGGCCAGGCAGAACGCGGCGCGGGTGCGGTCGGCGAGCAGGGCGGCGAGGTCGGCGAGGGGCATGGAACCAGGATGCCCCCGGCACGGTTCGGCGCCGGCCGAACCGTGCCGGGGGCGGTCTGGGTGCCCGGCGGTGCTGCGCTACTGCAGTGGTGCGCCACCGGGGTCGCGCGTCAGCGCGAGTGCGCCGCCAGCGCGTTCACGAAGAGCGTGGCGTTGATGGTGCCCCAGCCGGAGGCCAGGTCGTAGCCGCGGCCGGCCGTGTAGCCCTTGACGCCCTGGTAGCTGTTGTTGCCGGTGGTGATGTCGACGATGCCGTCGGCGGCGGGCCGGTTCTCGCCCATGGCGTACAGCTCGGGGTTGATCAGGCCGAGGCGGTGGCCCGCCTTCTGGTCGGCGAGGGCGACGATGCCGGAGAAGATCGGCGTCGCCTCACTGGTGCCGCCGACGATCCCCCAGCCCTGGCCGGGCAGGAAGGACGAGTAGACCCAGGCGCCGCCGTTGACCGCGGCGGACATGCTGATGTCCGGGGTGCCGCGGTGGTTGCCGACGACCTTGGCGACGCCGTTCTGGTACGAGGGGCGGCCGAACACGGCGGACAGACCGCCGCCGCCGGCGCCGTAGCCGTCGTTCCAGGTGGTGTCGGGCGCGGTGCGGACACCGGCGTTGTTCAGCGTCAGCTGGCTGCCGCCGACCGAGGTGACCAGCGGGTCGGAGGACGGCCAGGAGTTGGCCGGGTACTTGTACAGGCCGCCGCTCGTGGTCTCGCTCGCGGCGCCGGCGTCACCGGCCGCGCCGAGCACGGTGACGTTGTGCCGGGAGGCGTCGGTGAAGGCGTAGCGGAGGTCGGTCAGCGAGGGCGTGCCCTTCTTCCCGAAGCCGGGGAAGGTGTTCTCGGTCGCGCCGAAGCTCTGCGAGATGACGTCGCCGACACCGTGGTTGATCAGGTACGTCTCGGCGTCCATCATCTGCGGCAGGCCGCTGGTGCCCTCGTTCTCGTTCACCGCGGTCTCGACCAGCACGATCTTCGCGCCAGGGGCGATGGCGTGGGCGTACTCGACGTCCAGGGTGGTCTCGCCGGCCCAGCCGGTCTGGTTGGTGTCCTTCGGGTTCCACACGGGCAGCTTGCCCCACTTGACCACGTTCACGGTGGTGCTCGGCAGGCCCCAGGTCTTGTCGAAGACGTTGAGGTCGCGCTGGATGGTCGGCGAGCCGTAGGAGTCCACGATCACGATGGTCCGGCCCTTGCCGGTGATCCCGGCGTGGTACAGCGGGTTGAGGTTGTACGCGTCCCGGTACTGCAGCGGCGAGTAGCAGCGGACCTTGAACTGCGACTGGCAGGCGGTGGTGGAGATCGGCTGGGCTTCGCCGGATATCAGGGTGTGGCCGGTCACGGCCGGCACGACCTGGACGGACGGCGTCGCGGTCGGCGCGGCGCCCGCGACGGCACCGAAGGGTGCGGCACCCGAGAACGCCGCCACTGCCGCGGCGGAGGCCGTGAGGGCGGCGGCGGTCCTGGCGGTGCGAGCACGAACGGTGGAGCGGTCCATGGATCTCCTCAGGCAGTGGGCAGTTGGCGGCATCCTGCGGTCCGGGCGGCGGGCGCGCCCATGCGTTCAGAGAACGCACAGGAACGGATCGGGGCGCGGCAGGAACGCCCCCGACCGAAGTGATAATCACCCAGCGCGTCCACGCTGTGACACCCCCGATCGGGGGGACATGGCAGCCGACCGGCGACTTGCCGCTGTCGGGCTGCCCAGCATCGGCTGGCATCTCGGGCATTGACGGCATGTCAGAGATGGTGCCGGGGCTCCCCTTTGGCTCAGGGGGCGCGGAAGAAGCGGGGAAAGGCCGGCGCGAGCAGCGGCCGACGCCCCCAGGCCGTGATCCGGCCGTGGGCGATGGCGCTCCACGGGCTGCACCGGCCCAGGGCGATCAGCAGGAAGGTGACCGGTTCGGTGACGATGGTGCAGTCCGGCCGGGGCGAGCTGCCGGACGTCACGGTGAGGACGCCGCGCTCGAAGGCGGCGGTGAAGCGCGCCCCGTCGCGCAGGCCCAGGGTGAAGCGGGCGGTGAGGCCGGCCACGGCCGACGGGTCCACCACCCGGGGCATCGCCGTGGTGAGGAACGGGAGGCACAGGTCGACCCGCTCGCGGTCGAGCATGTGCGGTCGGCGCAGTGCCCGGGCCAGGTCCCAGCCGTGGCCGAGCATATGGGTCAGCAGATAGGAGTCCAGGACCGACAGCTCCATCGGGCCCATCGGCGTCCTGGTCCGCGTGGACGGCGGCCGCGCCGCGGAGGCGGGGACGAAGTCGCGGGCGGCGGCCACGATCGAGTCGGCCAGCGGAGCCGGGGCCCGCTCGGTGAAGGCCGCGAGCGACTCCGCGTTGGCGGCGGCCAGCCCGCCCGGGGTGCCGTCGCCGTACGGGCGCTCCAACCCGGCCGCGATGTCCGCCATCAGCCGGTTGGCGAGGGCGAGATGCGCCGCCGCCTCGCCGACGCTCCACTCCGAGCCGGGGACCCGGACCGCCGGGTCGGCACCGGTGCGCAGCAGCGCGGCGACGGACTCGGCGGTCGCCAGTATCGCGTCGTGCAGCGGCGCGCGTCCGTCGGGGCCCGGCAGGGGAGCGGTCATGGGGCCGAAGCCTGGCCCAACGGAGCCGGACTGTCCAGGGGCGCGGCAGCAGGAGTCCCGGTCAGTACGGGACCGCCGCGCAGTAGGAGGCCGTCCAGGCCGAGGCTCCGTAGGCGTTGGCCGCGCGGACGGAGACGCAGATGTTGTCGCCGGAGTACGGGCCGTCGATGGTGTAGCTGGTCCCGCCGGTGGAGTAGACGGTGTTCACACTGCCGTTGCTGTTGGTGTAGTGGATGTCGTAGCTGGTCGCGCCGGACTCGGCCGACCAGGAGACGGTGAGCGGCATGCTGCAGGCGCCGAAGCAGGACTCGTTGTACATGGCCTTGAAGCCGGCCATGTTCCCCGGCGGCCGACCGGCCGCCGGGGTGGTCGGCGCGCTGCCGTGGGTCGGTGCGGACGAGCCGCCGGACGAGCCACTGTTGGACCCGCCTGACGAACCGTTCGACGAGCCCGGCTAGGCGAGCGCGGCGGCGAACAGGGCGAAGGCCAGGACGATGACGCCGACGCGGACGAAGTGGAACCGGTCCCAGCGTCCGAGCTGCTGCTTCCAGTCGGCCGGGACCCCGTCGCGGGACCAGGTCTTGACGCGTGAGTTGATCGGAACGAGCAGCAGCAGCGACATCACCACGCTCAGCAGGATCAGCAGCGTCCCGCCGAGAACGAGGGCCGCCCCCGAACCGCCCCGGGCGACCGCGGCCCAGACCGCGCCGAGGACGAGCGAGCCGATGTACCAGAACGGCATGACCCGGCCGAGGACCCGCGCCCCGTCGCTGCGGGCGGCGAGTCCGCCGTCGTTGGGGAGCCGGTCGAAGATCGGGTTGACGAAGACCGCCACCGAGAATTCCACGCCCACCATCGTGCCGAACACGACGACGGTGACGACTGCCAATACGTGCTGCATGTTCCCTCCCCGGGTTGTTTCTAGCAGCGCTAGATTCGAGTTCGATGCTAGGCCTATCGTTGCTTGAATGTCTAGCAGTGCTAGGATCGGCTCATGTCGGCACATGAGCGCAAGGAACGCGAGCGGGTCACCCGCCACAGGTTGATCGTCTCCACGGCCCGCGAACTCGCCGAGAGCCAGGGGTGGGAGGCGGTCACCACGCGGCGTCTGGCCGAGCGGATCGAGTACAGCCAGCCCGTGCTCTACAGCCACTTCCGGGGCAAGCGCGAGATCATGGGCGCGGTCGCGCTGGAGGGGTTCGCCGAGCTGACGGCCGTGCTGCGGGCCGCGGTGCCGGCCGGTTCCGCCGACCGGGAGGCGGTCACCGCCCTGGCGCGGGCCTACACCGACTTCGCTGCGCGCAACCCCGCGCTGTACGACGCGATGTTCAGCCTCGACAACGGCCTCCTCTTCGCCGACGAGGCCACGCCCGCACCGATGCGCGAGGCGTACCAGGCCCTGGAGGGCGCGCTCGTCGGCTACATCCACTCCGAGGAACCGGGTCTGTACGTCGAGACGTTCTGGGCCGCGCTGCACGGACTGGCCACCCTCACCCGCGCCGGACGCATCCCGGCCGACCGGGCCGCCGACCGGCTCACGCTGCTGGTCGACCGCTTCGTTCTCCGCTAGGGGTCAGCTCCGTCAGGGGTCAGTCGCCCGGCGCGACGAGTCCGGTCTCGTAGGCGAGGACGACGGCCTGGGCGCGGTCGCGGAGGTTGAGCTTGGCGAAGATCCGGGCGACATGGGTCTTCACGGTGGCCTCGCTGAGCGTCAGTTCACCGGCCAGTTCGGTGTTGGAGAGTCCGCGCCCCAGCAGGCCCAGGACCTCCAGCTCACGGGGCGTCAGCGCGCCGAGGTCGTGGTGGACCGCGGCCGGCCGGTCGGCTGTGCCGCGGCCGGACCGGTGCTCGCCGGAGGCGAAGCGCTGGACCAGCCGACGGGTGATGGACGGCGCCAGCAGGGCGTCGCCGGTGGCCACCAGCCGCACCGCGGCGGCGAGATGGGCCGCCGTGACGTCCTTCAGCAGGAAGCCGCTGGCCCCGAGGGCCAGCGCGGCGTAGACGTAGTGGTCGAGGTCGAAGGTGGTCAGCATGATCACCCGGCAGTCCGGGGACTGCGCCAGGATGCGCCGGGCCGCCTCCAGGCCGTCCATGGTCGGCATCCGGATGTCCATCAGCACGACGTCCGGCCGCAGTCGGTCCGCCGCTGCCACCGCCTCCGCGCCGTCGGCGGCCTCGCCGACCACGTCGAGGCCGCGCGCGGTGAGGATCATCCGGAAGCCGGTGCGGATCAGCTCCTGGTCGTCCGCGATCAGGACCCGGGGGCCGCGCTCGACGGCGGATTGCTCAAGCGCCCCGGTGGGCTCCGGCGCGGTCATGGCCGGTCCAGCGGGATGCGGGCGCGGACCCGGTACCCGCCGCCGAGCCGGCGCCGGGCGTCCAGGTCGCCGCCGTAGACGGCGACCCGCTCCCGCAACCCCAGCAGTCCCCGCCCGGTCCCCTGGTCGGAGCCGGTGCCCGGCGTCGGCCGCTTCGGTGCGGAACCGCCGCCCGACAGCACGCTCGGCCCGCTGTTCAGCACCTCCACCCGCAGGTAGTGGTCCGCGTAGCGCACGGTCACCTCGGCCATTCCATCACCGTCGCCGTGCCGGAGCGCGTTGGTCAGCGCCTCCTGCACGATCCGGTACGCCGTCAGATCGACACCGGCCGGGAGCGGGCGCGGCTCCCCGGAGATCCGCACCTCCACCGGCAGCCCGGCGAAGGCGATCCGGTCGACCAGCGGGCCGAGCCGGCTCAGGCTGGGCTGCGGCGCGAAGGTCGTCCCCTCCTCGTCCCCCGCTCCCTCCGAGCCGTCCTGCGCGGGAGCCAGCAGGCCGAGCAGGTGCCGCAGCTCGGTCATCGCGTCCCGGCCGGCGCCCTCGACGGCCAGCATCGCCGCCGCTGCCTCGGTCGGCATCGTGGCCAGCACCTCGCGCGCGGCCCCGGCCTGGACCACCATCAGGCTCACGTTGTGGCTGACGATGTCATGCAACTCCTGGGCGATCCGCGCGCGTTCGGCGTCGACGGCGGTGCGGGCCGCGCTCTCGCGCTCCTTCTCCAGCAGCCAGCGCGTGGCGCCCAGCGCCTTCCGGTGCAGCCGCTGCGCCCGGACCAGCGTCAGGCCCAGCCACCCGGCGGCGGCGCAGGCCGACACCAGGGCTGCGACCAGCCACTCCGTCCCTGTTTCGTTCACGGAGCGACGATCGCAGACCGGCGGCGCGATCCGCATCCCTCCCCGGGTGCAGCGCCCTACATCCCCGGGATGACCCGGCTGCGAGGTTGCATCCGGGGAGGGACGACCGCCCTGCGCCGCTGCCGCCAAGCTTCCACTCATGACTACTGATGACGGCTCGGAACGGGTGGTCGTACGCCTGGACGGCGTACGCAAGGAGTACGGGGACACGCCGGCCCTGGACGGGGTCTCGCTGGAGATCCGCGCCGGGGAGGCGGTCGCGGTGATGGGCCCGTCCGGCTGCGGCAAGTCCACGCTGCTGAACATGGTTGCCGGACTGGACCGTCCGACCTCGGGATCGGTGGTGGTCGACGGTGAGGACCTGGGCCGGTTGAACGAGACCGGTCTGGCCCTGTTCCGGCGCCGCCGGATCGGCATGGTGTTCCAGTTCTTCAACCTCATCGACGACCTGTCGGCGCTCGACAACGTCGCCCTGGCCGCCCAGCTGACCGGCAGCTCGGCCGCGCAGGCGCGCCGACGGGCGCTGGAACTGCTGGACGAGCTCGGCGTCGCCGACCGGCGGAACGCCTATCCGGCGGTGCTCAGCGGTGGTGAGCGGCAGCGGGTGTCGGTGGCCCGGGCACTGATGAACCGTCCGGCCCTGCTGCTGGCGGACGAGCCGACCGGCGCCCTGGACAGCCGCTCCGGCGAGCAGGTGATGGACCTGCTGATCGACCTCAACCAGCTCGGCCAGACCCTGCTGATGGTGACCCACGACCCGCGGCTGGCCACCCGCTGCGCCAGCCGGCTGATCGAGGTCGCGGACGGCCGGATCGCCCGCGAGAGCAGCCTGGAGCGGACCCCGTGAGCGCGGTCTGGAAGGCCTCGCGCGCCGCGGTGAAGCGGCGCCGGCTGCAGACCTTCGTCATCGGTCTGGTCGTCCTCACCTCCACCGTCGCGCTGGTCGTCGCCCTCGGGCTGATGGAGGCGGCCTCGGCGCCCTTCGACTCCACCTTCGCTCAGCAGCGCGGCGCCCAGCTCACCGTCACCCTGAACCCGGCCGGACTCACCGCCGCCCAGCTCGCCGGGGCCGAGCATCCGCCGGGGGCCACCGCTGTGGCCGGTCCGTTCGACGAGGCGGTGCTGACCGCACCGCCCAACAACAAGCAGACGCCGACCCCCGGGCTGGACTCGCCCGCGCCCGGCCCGATCACCTTCGTGGGCCGGGCCGACCCGTCCGGCCCGGTGGACCGGGTCGACATCTGGAGCGGGCGCTGGGTCCGCGGACCCGGCGAGGTGGTGCTGATGCGCCCGCCGGGTCAGCACTACGCCAAGTACGAGGAGGTGGGCAGCCGGCTGGTGCTCCCGGGCGCCCCGGCGCTGACCATCGTGGGCTTTGCCTCCAGTCTGAGTCACACCGCGGGCGCCTGGGTCTGGCCCAGCCAGCTGGCGGCGCTGCACCCGACCGCCGTCCAACTGCTCTACCGGTTCGCGCACGTCGGCACCGCTGCGCAGCTCAGGACCGATCTGGCGGCGGCCACCGCCGGGCTGCCGTCCGGCGCGGTGCTCGGCTCGCTCTCCTACCTGGCCGTCGAGCAGTCCATCACCAGCAGCGCCGACGCCTACCTGCCGTTCCTGATGGCCTTCGGCGTCCTCGGCCTGGTGGTGGCGGTGCTGATCACCGCCAACGTGGTGAGCGGCGCGGTGGTCAGCGGCTACCGGCACATCGGCGTGCTCAAGGCGCTGGGCTTCACCCCGAACCAGGTGGTCGCGGTGTACCTGGTGATGGTGCTGGTGCCGGGGGTCGTCGGCGGCGCGATCGGCACCGTGCTCGGCGGACTGGTGGCGAAGCCGCTGCTGAAGATGTCGTTCGCGGGGTTCAACTCCGGCTACATCAACCCCACCCTCAGCCCCTGGGTCCAACTGGCGACGCTGCTGGGGATGCCCGCGCTGGTGCTGCTCGCCGCCCTGGTCCCGGCGCTGCAGGCGCACCGGCTCTCCGCCGCCCGGGCGATCAGCGCGGGCAGTGCGCCGCGCGCCGGGCGCGGGCTGCGGATCCAGCGCCGACTCGGCGGAAGCAGGCTGCCGCGCTCCGTCAGCCTGGGCCTCGGTCTGCCGTTCGCCCGGCCGGGGCGCTCCGCGATGACGATGATGTCGCTGGTCCTGGGCGTGCTGACGGTGACCCTGGCGACCGGTCTCACCGGTACCGTCAACGCCCTCATGCAGGCCGAGGACGGACGCATCGCGACCACCTTCTATATGGGCGACCCCAGCATCGGCCAAGTCCGGCCGAAACTGACGGACCAGCAGATCCAGGCGAAGCTGCAGTCGCTGCCGGGCGCAGTCGCGGTCACCGCCGCGGCGCCGACCGAGGTCAACCTGGTGGGGGACAACGCGATCCTCCACGCCTGGTTCCTGCGCGGGTACGGCGCGGTCACCGGCGGACCCCTGTCCAGGGGTACGTGGCCGACCGGACCCGACCAACTGGCGGTAGGGGTGGGGCTGCTGAACGAGCACGGCCTGGTGCTCGGCGACCGGGTGACGCTCGTGTTCGACGGCCGGCAGCAGAGCATGACCCTGGTCGGTGTGCTGATGAGCGGCGGCGACGACGAGGTGGAGGCCGACTGGAGCGCGCTTGCCGCGCTCGCACCCGGGCCGAAGGCTGCGACCTACGTCAACCAGTACTGGGTGCGGCTGGCCCCCGGCACCGACGTCGACGCCTACGACAAGGCTGCCGGAGCGGCCGTCTCCGGCCTCGAGGCATCCCCCTCCGGAGGCACCAGCAGTGTCAAGGTCACCATCGTCGGCACCTCCACGGTGCTCAGCCTGCTGCTGGGCACGGTCGCGGCGCTGGGCGTCTTCAACACCGTGGTGCTGAACGCCCGCGAACGCCGCCGCGACCTGGGCATGCTCAAGTCCATCGGGATGACGCCACGCCAGGTGACGGTGATGATGGTCGCCTCGATGGCGGTGCTGGGGGTGGTCGGCAGTCTGCTCGGCGTCCCGCTCGGGATCCTCGCGCACCGGGTGGTCGTCCCCCGGATGGTCAACCCGGCGGGGATCGACCCCCCGGCGAGCATGCTGGACGTCTGGCACCCGGCGACCCTCGCCATGGTCGCGCTGGCGGGGCTGGCCATCGCGGTGCTGGGCGCGCTGCTCCCGGCCCGCTCGGCGGCCCGGACGACCATCGCCGAGGTGCTGCGCAGCGAGTGACCGTCCGTGGGCCGGGGCCGGCTCGGTGGTGCAGCCCGCTGCCCCGTCGGCCGCGCTACCCCACCCCGGCGCCGGCTGCCTCGCGGGCGTCCGCCGCCGGGAGCCAGTCGGCCCCGGGCCGGTACTCCAGCCAGCGGCCGCTGCGGCCGGCCTCGGTGAAGGCCGCGATCAGCGCGTCCCGGTCGGGGTGCCGGTCGGCCGACCGCCACAGCAGCGACCAGGCGTACAGCGGTGTCGGGTCCAGCAGCGGTACGGCCCGTACCCGCGCGCCCTCGGGCAGCGGCGCGTCGGCCGGAAAGAGGGTGAAGCCGCCGGGCAGCGTGGCGATCCGGGCCATCAGGTGCTCCGGGCCCAGGTTGGCCCCGCCGTGGTCCACCGTCGGACCGAAGCGCTCGGCGAAGCGCTGGAGGAACTCCAGCCGGTCGATCGCGGCCGGGGAGACCAGGGTGCTGTCGGCCAGCTCGTCCGGGCGCAGCGTGTCCCGCGCCGCCAGCGGGTGCTCCAAACCAAGCACGGCGTCCACCGGTTCGAGCCGGACCAGCCGGTGCGTCAGCGCCGCGTCCCAGTCCGGTCCGAGGGCGTGCACCCGGCCGAAGCCGAGGTCGGCCTCGCCACGGACCAGCGCCGCGACCGCGGCCGGCAGGTCGCGGGCGGCGCCGACCTCGGGGGCGGGCGCCGCGCAGTGCTCAAGGGCCCGGCCGACGGTCCGCATCGGCGCGAACAGGTGCCCCCAGGCGTCGAGCCGCAGCGGCCGCCCGCCCTGGCACACCGCGCGTACGGCGACCTCCGCGGCGGCGATGGCGGCGCGGGCCGGTTCGAGGAACCGGCGCCCGGCGTCGGTGGGTTCGACGGTGCGGCCGTCCCGGAGCACCAGGACGGCGCCGAGCGCCTCCTCCAGCCGGGCCAGGCGCTTGGACAACGCCTGCTGACTGATCATCAGCTCCGCTGCGGCCCGCCCGAAATGGCGGTGCTCGCAGATCGCGGCGAAAGCGCGGGCCTGCCCGAGATCCAGATCCATGGCTCCCAGCTTGGCCGACAACCGTTGCTTGTCAAACCGTCCGAACGGCTGTTGGAACGCGAGGACCCGGCCGCGCTTAGCTGGCCGCACCGAAGGGGCCGCCGGGGATCCGGCGGAACGCGGAAGCGAAGGAGTCGACCAATGAAGGTACTGCTGCCCACCGGTGGGCCTGCGGCGAACGTGGCTCTCGGACAGGCGCCGCAGCCGAGCCCGCGCCCCGACGAGGTGCTGCTGAAGGTCGAGGCATTCTCGGTGAACCGCGGCGAGACCTTTCTGCTGGAGGACCCGCAGCCGGGCTGGCGGCCCGGCAAGGACGTGGCCGGACTGGTCGTCCAGGCGGCGGCGGACGGCACCGGACCGGCGGTGGGACGCCGGGTGGTGGGGCACCCGCCGCAGGACGGCTGGGCCGAGTATGTTGCCGTCCCGGTCGGTTCGCTGACCGAACTGCCTGACTCGGTCTCCACATTGGAGGCGGCCGCGCTGCCGCTGGCCGGGCTCACCGCGCTGCGGCTGCTGCGCACCGCCGGGGACGTGACCGGGCGCCGGGTCCTGATCACCGGCGCGTCCGGCGGCGTCGGCCACTACTTCACCGAACTCGCGGCCGGCGCGGGCGCGGTGGTGACCGCCGTCAGCCGGGACGCCGAGCGCGGCGGACGGCTGGCCGAGCTCGGCGCCGCCGAGGTCGTCCACGACGTGGCCGAGGCCACCGGCCCGTTCGACATCGTGCTGGAGTCCACCGGCGGCAAGGCCTTCGCCACGGCGGTGGCCCGGCTGGCCCCGCGCGGCACCCTGGTCTGGTTCGGCCAGGCCGGCCGCGAGCCGGTGACGGTCGACTTCTTCGACCTGCTCGCGGGGGCCCGGTCGGCCACCATCCGGCACTTCGCCTACGTCGACTTCGACACCCCGTACGGCGAGGACCTCGCCACCCTGGTCCGGCTGACCGCGGCCGGCCGGCTGCACCCGGAGCTCGGCCTGGTGGCGGACTGGTCCGCCACCGCCGACGCCATCACCGCCCTGCGCGAGCGGCGGGTGCGCGGCAACATCGTCCTCACCCTGTCCTGACAGTCACATCGTCCGTAAGCACCACCGTCATTGGGAGTCGTACACCATGAGCACCGACATCGTCACCGACCCGAAGACCGTCGTCATCCGCTACGTCGAGGCCGTGCGCGACGGCGACCTCGCCCTCATCCGCGACAGCTTCGCCGAGGACGCCAGCTGGACCTACCTGGGCGAGGTCCCGGTTCTCGGCCGGGTCTGGCAGGGCCGGGACACCATCGTCGACGAGTTCCTCGGCGGCGCCGGGGCGCTGTTCGCCCCCGGCACGGGGGCCGAGGTGGCGCTGGTCAACGCCTTCGCGGAGGGGGAGCAGGTGCTGGCCGAGTGGACGTCCAAGGCGACCGCGCGCAACGGCGCGGCCTACGACAACCGCTGCGCCGGGATCTTCACCGTCCGGGACGGCCGGATCGTCTCGGTGCGCGAGTACGCGGACACCCTCCACGTCGTGCGAAGCCTTTTCCCGGACGAGGTCTGACGGTCATTCACCCGGGCTGAGCAGCGGCTTCGCCCGGCCCTGGTTGACATGCTCAGAAAGTATGAGCATGGCTCTTGTTTTGTTACTTGTCAGTACCTAGCATCTGCCCCGATCGACGCTGCTCTCCCGCTCCGAACCGCCCGGCCCATCCGCCGGGCGGTTTTCCCTCCTCCACAGGAGCTACGCGTGACCAGACCAGCACTTGCCAGGACCGCCGTGCTCGCGGCGGCTGCTCTGATCGGCGCCTTCGGCATCACCAGTACACCCGCCTTCGCCGGCACCTCGACGGCGCACGCCTCGGCCGCGCACGCCTCGACGGTGCACGCGGCCACCGCCACCACCGGGACCCCCGTCATCGTCGCCATGGGCGACAGCGCCATCTCGGGCGAGGGCGCGGGCACCGACACCGACGACGACTACGTCCCCGGGACCGACGGTCCGACCAACTTCTGCCACCGCAGCACCTACTCCGAGATCTTCGACACCGGGGTGTCCGGGATCACCCCGGTCGACCTCGCCTGTTCCGGCGCGCAGACCGGCGACCTGGTGAGCGACCCGACCCTGGCCAAGATCACCGGCCCCGGCAGCGGGGACTTCGGTGAGCCCAAGCAGGACGCCGAGCTCGCCCAGGTCGCCGCCCAGGACCAGGTGAAGATGGTGGTGGTCACCATCGGCGCCAACGACGACTTCGACTTCAGCGGGATCATGGAGAGCTGCCTCGGGCAGTACTTCCCGATCCCGCAGTCGGAGGGCTGCCGGGACACCATCGGCAGCGCCACCATCACCGCGCGGGCCCAGGCGGTGATCCCCAAGATCGAGGCGGCGCTCACCGACGTCCGGGAGACCATGCGGAACGCCGGCTACGCCGACGACTCCTACCAGTTGGTCATGCAGTCCTACTTCACCCCGATCACCCCGGACATCCGCAGCAACCTCTACGCGGCCAAGGTCGCCGACGGCTGCCCGGCCTACCCGGAGGACCTGGCCTGGGGCCACAACTGGGTGGTGCCGCAGCTGGACAACGCGCTGCGGACGGCCGCCGAGGCGGTGCCCGGCGTGCGCTTCCTCGACCAGCGCCGGGTCAGCTACGGCCATGAGGTCTGCGCGGAGATGACCACCTCGCCGTACGAGTACACCAACGGCGACGTGATCGACACCAGCGAGCTCACCCGCAACGGCTGCGACTACTCCATCGGCATCCTCGGCCTGTGCGAGGACGAGATCCGCCAGTCCTTCCACCTCCGGGTCGCCGGCTACAAGGGTGAGGGCGCCTGCCTCGGCGAGTTCTTCAACGACTCGAACCAGCAGGAGGCCTACTGCACCCTGGACCAGGGCGACGGGACGACCATCGAACCGCTGTCGGTCGGTAAGCCCTTCAACGACGCTCCGCAGGACGGCGCCTGGTTCCAGCTCACCAACAGCGCCACCGGCCAGGTCCTGGACTTCTCCGGCGGCGGGACGTACGGCGACAGCACCAACGGCCGTGCCGCGATCACCTATCCGGCGGACGGCGGGCTCAACCAGTCCTTCGTCTTCGAGGTCAAGTCCGACGGCAGCTACGAGCTCGACTTCAGCGGAAACCGGGACATGTGCCTGGACGCCACCGCTGCCTCCACCGCCGCCGGCACCCCGCTGGAGCAGTGGGGCTGCAACGGCGGCGGCAACCAGCACTGGGTGATGGAGCCCGTGGGCAACGGTCTCTACAAGATCGCCGACTCGCAGAACACCAACATGGTGATCACCCTCGGCACCAGCGCGCTGACCGACTCCTCCGGCAACCCGGTCACCACGCTCCAGCCCGACACCGGCGCGGCCGGCCAGCAGTGGCAGTTGACCCTCCTCGGGATCGTCTACCTCGGCTGACCCGACCCGCCCGGCACTCGAACCAGGGGCGGAGGCGAAGCAGCCACGGCTGCCGAGCCTCCGCCCCTGCCGCGTGGAGGTGCGGTACCGGGGGCCGACCTCACGGTCGAGGAGTGGCCCGACGGCTCTGGTGCTCGGCGTCGAGGTCGGCCGGCTCTGCGTAGGCTGTCGCCCGCGTCTCCTCGAGAGGATCCTCCGGGTTCACCACGGGGTGACCTGCCTGATGTAGACGCGCTCCTGGCGCGGTACGACGATGTGGACGAACATGCCCTCGTCCACGAAGCCGTCGCCACCCTTCAGTGACCCACCTTCGTACGTGGTGCCGAGGTAGAACGCCTCGGCGGCGCGGACCAGCTCGTCGGCCTTCTTCTCGACCTGGGCCACGAATGCTTCTGGAGCATCGCCCAGGGCAAACTCCTCGTCCGGGAGGTACTCCCACCCCCACGTCACTCATTCACCGCCGTGCGGGCCTCGTTGACGACAGCCAGGGCCTCATCCATGGCCTGCTGCCACCTGGGATCGGTGCGGTCGAGCGTGTGAATGGCAAGCTCGGCGCTGCTGCGGCGGCTGAAGAGGTCAGGGCGTCGCTCGATCTCGGCCTCTGCGGCCCAGACGGTCATCCAGCCGTGAATGGGGCCGAGCCTATTGGTGCGGACCGCGATGGTGAATGCTTCGTCCTTCTGTCGCTGCATCTCTCCCAGGCGGTGGGGAGCGAGCCGGGCAATGGCATTCAGCAAAGCCTCCGGGGTTCTCGCGGGGCGCGGCATCAGTTCATGCCGGTGTTCGGGGTGGGTGCTCACGGTGGCCTCCCAGGGGTGCCCTGGCCAGGGTATCCGGGAGAGTGCCGTGCCGGAGCGGCACCGGCGTACCGGATCAGCGGTCGCCGGGGGTGACCAGGCCGGACTCGTAGGCGAAGACGACGGCCTGGGCGCGGTCGCGCAGGGCGAGCTTGGCGAGTATCCGGCCGACGTGGGTCTTCACGGTCTGCTCGGCGACGATGAGGGTGTCGGCGATCTCGGCGTTGGACAGGCCCCGGGCGATGAGTTCGAGGACCTCGGTCTCGCGCGGGGTGAGGCCGTTCAGGCGCAGCGCCGGGCCACCGCGCGGGACCGGTAGCTGTCTGGCGAAGTCCGCGATGAGCCGGCGGGTGACCGAGGGGGCCAGCAGCGCGTCACCCGCGGCCACCACCCGGACCGCCTGGATCAGGTCGGAGACCGGCGCGTCCTTCAGCAGGAATCCGCTGGCACCGACGCGCAGCGCCTCGTAGACGTAGTCGTCGAGGTCGAAGGTGGTGAGCATCAGCACCTTGGGGCGGTGGACCACGCCGGGCGGGGGATCGAGCAGTTGCCGGGCCGCTTCCAGGCCGTTCAGCTCGGGCATCCGCACGTCCATCAGCACCACGTCCGGATGAGTGCGGCGGCTCACCGCGACGCCCTGGAGCCCGTCGGCGGCGTCGCCCACCACGTCGATGTCGCTCTGCGCGGAGAGCAGCGCGGCGAAGCCCGAGCGGACCATGGCCTGGTCGTCGACGATGACCACCCGGATCGTCATGAGGCGCTTCCGTCCTGGTCGTCAATGTCCTTGGCCTCGGCGCCGTCCTTGCTGTCGGTGGAGACCGCAGCGGTGGAGACCGCAGCGGCGGTCAGGGGGAGGCGGGCGGCGACGCGGAAGCCGCCGTCCGGCAGCGGACCGGTCTCCAGGGTGCCGCCGACCAGCCGGACGCGCTCGCCCATGCCGACCAGGCCGTGCCCGGTGCCGGCGTCGGCGCGCTCCAGCGGCCCGGTGGCCTGCGCCGCAGGGGCAGGGCCGTTGACGACCAGGACGGTCAGCAGCGTGCGGTCCCCGGAGACGGTGACCGAGACCCAGGTGGGCGCGCCGGGCGCGTGCCGCACCACGTTGGCGAGCGCCTCCTGCACAATCCGGTAGCCCGACAGCGTCACGGCCTGCGGCAGCTCGCCCAACTCGCCCCCCGGACCGTCCAGGCGCAGCTCGGCCGGGAGGCCGGCCCGTACGGTCGCCGCCACCAGCAGCGGCAGCCGGTCCAGGCCGGGTTGGGGGGTCCGCTCGCCGTCGGCCTCGGCCCCCTCGCTCCGCAGCACACCCAGCAGCCTGCGCATCTCGGTGAGCGACTCCCGCGCGGTGGCGGCGAGGGCACCGAACTCCTGCTGCGCCTCGGGCGGCAGCCCGCCGATCCGGTAGGGGGCGCTGTCGGCCTGGACGGTGATCACCGACATGTGGTGGGCGACCACGTCGTGCAGCTCCCGGGCGATCCGGGCGCGCTCCTCCAGCAGCGTGCGCCGGGAGCGCTCCTCCGAGCTGATCCGCTCCTGCGCCACCAGCTTGCGCAGCGCCTCGCCGCGCTCCCGCAGCGCCCCGCCGACCAGGAGCACCACCCCGCCGAATACGAACAGCGTGGTATCGGTGCCGTCCCGGTCAGGGGCGCGGATCGCGCCGAGGGCGAACCCGGCCACCCCGATCACCAGCCACACCGCGAGCAGCGTGCGGCGCGACTCGCGGCAGGTGAGCGCCAGCAGCAGGACCAACTGCCCGACCAGGACGGTCGGCGGCCAGGGCCAGCTGTTCCCGGCGAGGTCCGGGGCCGACGCCAGGACCAGCGAGCCGGCCGCATCGGCGGCCGTCATCAGCAGCCAGGCCGCCAGTGGCCGGGCGACTCCCAGCAGCAGCGGTGCGGCCTGGGCGACGGCCAACCCCGCGGCGAGGGCGCCGCCCAGACCGTAGGAGTGGGTCAGCATCCGGGTGCCGACGACCACGAGCAGCAGCACCAGCAGTAGTGCGACGGCATGGGGCAGGACCCGCTGCCGGCGGTGTGCGGCGCCTGCGAGCAGCGGGGCCGGTGGTCCCGCGGTCTCGGCTCCGGGGCGATCGTTCATGGCGAGGCCAGCATAGGCGGACGCGCCGCGCACCGGTCAGGCGTCCCGGCGGTGCAGCTGCCAGGCCGCGAGTCCCAGGGCAGCGGCGGCGTAGAGGAAGCAGAGGCCGAGTCCGGACCACGGTCCGAGCGCGGTCGGGTCGAGCCGGACATTGGTGATGGCGGTGCCGGCCGCCATCGGCAGGTACTTGTTGACCTGCTCCGACCAGTGGCCCGGCAGGAACCCCAGCACGATCGGGAGCACGAACAGCAGGCCGAAGAACGCGGAGACCGCCCCGGCGGTGTTGCGCAGCACGGCGCCGAGGCCCAGCCCGAGCAGGCCCACGGCGGTGAGGTACAGCGCCCCGCCGAGCACGGCCCGAGCCACGCCGGGACGGCCCAGGGTGGTGCCGAGGTGCTCGGGGGACAGCAGCGCCTGACCGAGCAGGAAGGCCGCCGTGGCCGCGGGGAGGCAGAGCGACAGCGTCGTCAGCGCGAACACGGTGGCCTTGGCCCACAGCACCGGCAGCCTTCGGGGGACCGCGGTGAAGCTGCTCCGGATCATTCCGGTGGCGTACTCGCCGGTGACCAGCAGCACGCCCAGCACGCCGATCGCCAGCTGTGCCAGGTAGACGCCGGTGAGGCTGATCGCGGTCGGGTCGAAGTCGGTCAGGTCGGCGGGGCTGCGCCGCACCGAGGCCACCGCCGCGCCCACCCCGACGATCAGCGCGACGGCGGCGACGAGCGACCAGACGGTCGACCGCAGGGACCGCAGTTTCGTCCACTCCGAGCGCAACACGCGGACCTGGGTGACCCGCTGACGCGCGGAGTACCCGGGCAGGGCAGCGACGGGGACGGAAGCGGTAGGAGATCCGGTATCGGTGGTCATCGCTCTGCTCCGGTGGTCGCGGAGGCGCGGTACTCCACCGCGTCCTGGGTCATGTCCATGAACACCTCCTCCAGGGAGGCCTGCTGTGCCGTGAGTTCGAGCAGCGCGAGTCCCGCCTCCCCGGCGAGGCGGCCGATCTGATCGGTGGCCAGGCCGGTCACCGCAAGCGCGCCGTCCGCCGCCCGCTCCACCGTCACCCCGGCAACCCCGGGCGAACGCAGCAGCGCCGCCAGCGCATCCGGGCGGGTGCTGCGCACCCGGACGACCGGGCGCGCGTCGCGGGCGAGGAACTCCTGCATGCCCATGTCGGCGATCAGCCTCCCGCGACCGATGACGACCAAGTGCTGCGCGGTGAGCGCCATCTCGCTCATCAGATGCGAGGAGACGAAGACCGTCCGCCCTTCGGCGGCGAGGCCCTGCAGCAGGGTCCGGATCCAGCGGACGCCCTCGGGGTCGAGCCCGTTCACCGGCTCGTCGAGGATGACCGTCCGGGGGTCGCCGAGCAGGGCCGAGGCGATGCCGAGCCGCTGGCCCATGCCCAGGGAGAAGCCGCCGGCCCGGCGGTGGGCCACGGCGCGCAGGCCGACCGCGTCGATCACCTCGTCCACCCGGGAGCGCCGGATGCCGGAGGTCTGCGCCAGCGCCAGCAGGTGGTGGTAGGCGCTCCGGCCGGTGTGGACCGAGCGGGCCTCCAGCATGGCGCCGACCTCGCGCAGTGGGGCCGAATGCTCCCGGTACGGCCTGCCGTTGACCGTCACCGAGCCCCGGGTCGGCGTGTCCAGGCCGAGGATCATCCGCATCGTCGTCGACTTGCCGGCCCCGTTCGGGCCGAGGAAGCCGGTGACCACTCCCGGTCGCACGGTGAAGGACAGGTCGTCGACCGCGACCTTGTCCCGGTAGCTCTTGGTCAGTCCGCGCACTTCAATCATGTCGTACGGCCCTTCTGCCGAAGCGGGGTGTGGATGGTCACGAGATGCGGTCCGAGCGGACGAACTGCATCTCCGGGTAGCGCGTGGACGGACCGCGCAGCAGAGCGCCGTCGCCGTGCCGCAGGTACCGGTCGAAGAACGCCCGCAGGTAGGCGCGTTGGACCGCGACCGAGCGCAGCGGAGCGCCGGTGCCGATCTGGTCCACGACCTCCGCCGGGGTGAGCCCGAGCACCGGGGCGAGCTGGGGCACGAACACCTCGCCGTCGGTGAACGAGCCGTGGGTCGATCCCTTGAGCCGCAGTTGGAGCTTGGGGCCGCGCTGATTGGCCCAGAAGGTGTCCCAGCCGGGGAAGGGGTCGTCGTGGTCGCTGCTCAGCAGCAGGAACGGCCGGTCGGAGCCGGCCGGGGCGGCGGGACCGACGAACTGGCCGTCCAGGCTGAGGCCGGCCTTGATCCGCCGGTCGTCGTGGATGACGGCGGCGGTGGTGCAGCCGCCGAGCGAGTGACCGAACATCCCGAACCGGTCCAGGTCGAACGCACCGCGCAGGCCACGGGGGAGCGGGCGGTGCTCGGCATCGGGGTTGCCACCGGCGTTCAGCTCCTCGATCCGGTCCAGCACGAAGCGGGCGTCGGCCTCCCGGACGCCGGCCTCCTCCACGATGAGCCGGTCGGAGGGCGCGGCCGGGAGCAGCGCGGTCTCAAGTCGTCCGCCGGGGAACTCGACCTCGGAGGCGTCGTAGGTGTGGTCGATGGTGACCACGAGGTATCCGTGCGACGCCAACTCCTCGACCAGGCTGGTGCCGGCGCTGCGGTCCATCCCGTAGCCGGGGGAGAAGAGCAGCACCGGGCAGGGCCGCTCCCGCCGCACCGGCGCGCCGACCCGGCCGCTGGTGGTGGGCAGCCGCACCGAGCCGAGCGGGATGTTCCACGAGGCCTCGAAGTGGGCCGCCGCCCCGGGGGAGATCCAGGGCGCCGCCGGGTGGCCGAGCTCGTGCTGCGCCGGGTACCAGAGCTGCACCATGAGCTCGCGCGCTCGGCGGGTGGGCGCCCACGGGTCCCGCCGTGACGGGTCGACCAGGTGCAGCGAGACGGTGCCGATGGGTGCGCCGCCGGTCGGCGCCGGCAGCGTGAGCAGGGGGACCGGGCGCGCCGCCGAGCGCGGAGCCGCAGCGCCGGCGGAGGCGGAGGCAGAAGTGGCGGTGGCGGAGGCCAGTTCGAGGCCCGCCGCTGCCGCCGTGGCTGCCGAGAGCGCCAGCAGCCGACGGCGGCTCAGCAGCGGCGCGGGGTCGGCCGGGGTGGGGACGGGGCTACGTACGGGGCGTGGCGTCATCACGTGTTCCCTTTCGACGGGCGATCCGAGGGCGATCGTTCGAGCGAGGGGAAGGTAGGCCGACGGGCTGCTGCCGCACGTCACACCACGGAGCCAGGTCGCCTGTCATACCGGGGTAGCACATCGGCGCGCCTGCGCAGCCGAGCAGCTGTCGACGGAGGGCCGACCGGCTCCTTCCCGGGGGTTAACCCCCGCCGGAAGCGGGGTGGGAGCGGGATCCCGCTGCGTGAGCCTTCCGGAGATGCTTGCTGCGGCAGCGGCCGGGGACGCGCGAGGTCGGCTGTCACCCGAACAACCCTCAGGAGTGCCTTCATGTCGAAGCGTGGGTGGAGCAAGGTCCGTTCTCTCCGGCGCCGCAGCGCACGGACCGCTCGTCGGGCCGGCGATCGGCCCGTGGCGGTCGCGAGCGCGACCGCCCTGGTCGTCGGCAGCCTGGTGGTCGGTGCGCTGCTGCCGGCTGCGGCTTTCGATGCCCTGACCGGCCACCGGCCCGCCTCCGCCGCCACCACCCATCGCCCGAACCGGCGGCAGCGCTCAGCGGCTCGCCCTGGCCGCGCTGACCGGAGCCGTCCCTGAACATGCGTCGGAATAGCGGCGGACCTGACGGCTGTTGCAGGCGGTGAGCTCAAACGCCGGTCCGGGGCACACGCGTGGTCGAGGAACGGCTGAACCGATCTGGAGTACGCGATGACCCGCTCGTTCCTCTTCCTGCTCGCCAGCGCGCGGGCAGAGGGAAACTCCGAACTGCTGGCCCGCGCAGCAGCCGAGCAGTTGCCGGGCGGGACCGAGCAGCAGTGGCTGGACCTGACGCGGCTCCGCCTCCCCGACTACTGCGACGCCCGCCACGCGACCGGCAGTTGGCCGGAGCAGAGCCACGAGGAGGAGCTGCGGCAGGCCACGCTCGCGGCGACCGACATCGTCATCGTCTCGCCCCTGTACTGGTACTCCGTGTCGTCCTACGCGAAGCGCTACCTCGACTACTGGTCGAAGTGGCTGGCAACGCCGGACCCGGAGTTCAAGGCCAAGATGGGCGGGCGCACGCTCTGGGGCGTCACGGCGATGGCGCACCGGGAGGAGGTGGTCGCCGAACCGCTGATCCTCACCCTGCACCACACGGCGGCCTATATGGGCATGCGCTTCGGCGGCGTGCTGCTCGGTAACGGCTCCCGTCCGGGGCAGGTGCTCGGCGACGAACAGGCAGCGGTCCGCGCCAAGACCTTCTTCGCCGGAGAGGCGCCGCTCGCGCGTTTCCCGTACGAGTCCGCGGAGGGATGACCGGTCCCGGTCCCGGGCTCATTCGGCAGCTCCGTTGTCCGTGCCGGGCTGCGCGAGGAGGCGGCGGAGCCAGCGGGTGCGGGCATCGCGTGCGTCCCGACTGAGTACCGCCCGCGGGGCCAGGCCGTCGAAGCCGTGACAGGCGCCGGGCCAGACGTGCAGCTCGGCCTGGCCGCCGGCCTGCCAGATCGCGTTCGCGTAGGCCACGCCCTCGTCCCGGAACATCTCGGCCGAGCCGACCTCGACATAGGCCGGCGGGAGTCCGGAGAGGTCCGTGGCGCGGGCGGGGGCCGCGTAGCCGGGCAGGTCGGCGCTGCCGTAGCGGTCGCCCAGTACCGCCCGCCACGCGGTCGCGTTGGAGGTCAGGTCCCAGACGTCGAGGCCGGTCAGCTGCCGGCTGGAGAAGCTGCTGCCGCGGTCGTCGAGCATCGGACTCAGCAGCAGCTGCCCGAGCGGCACCGGACCGCCGCGGTCCCGGGTCAGCAGGGCGACGGCCGCGGCGAGCCCGCCGCCGGCGCTCTTCCCGCCGATGACGATGCGGTCCGCGTCGATGCCCAGTCCGGCCGCGTGCTCGGCCGCCCAGCTGAGCCCGGCGCAGCAGTCCTCCAGCGGTCCCGGGTACTGGGTCCGCGGCGCCAACCGGTACTCGACCGAGATGACCGCCAGGCCCAGCGGGAGAGCCCATTCGCGAAGAAGCCGGGGCAGCACCGACCACGCGTTGCCCATGACCATCGCGCCGCCGTGCAGGTAGTACAGCAGCGGCAGCGGTCCGACGAGCCCGGACGGCCGCGCGCTCACCAGTGTGACGTCCGGCGCGCCCGGCGGCCCTGGTACCCGGAGCTCGTCCACCTCGAACAGGCCGTCGCCGCGAAGGTCCTCGGCCGTCGGTCGCGGCCGGCTCGCGGCATCCCGCTGCTGCCGGGCCGCGAGGTTGTCCGGGGTGACCGGCTCCCGCCAGCCCTCGCCCAAGGCCGCCAGCGCGACCCCCAGTTCGGGGTCGAGCGGAGGCGCCGCCACCGGCGTCGGGAGCCTGCCCGGCTCCGACGCCAAGCGTCGCGCCCTCATGACGTGGAGCATTCGCCCAATCCCCATGCGGGGTAGCCAACCACACCGCCGGGCGACGAAGGGCGCCCGCGGGGAGTTCGCCGCGTCCGACGGCGCGCTCGATCACCGCCGCTGGTGAAGCTCGGCGACCGCCGTGCGCAGTTCGTCGAATGCGGCTCGGGTATGGGTTGCCAGCTCGCTGGGGTCCTCGTCGCGGGCGGGGTCGGCCCACCGGGTGTATCCGAGCTTGAACGCGAGCGCGCCGAGTTCCGCGGCCACCCGCGCCGCAGGCTCCGGGACCTCCCGTCGCTTCAGCGCATCGACCATCGCCGCAGCCGTGCCGATGCTCTTCAGGGCTTCGCGACTCTGCAACTCCCCCCGTCCCCCCGGCCGGAAGCTCGTGGCACGCCGGATGCCTACGCACCCGGCCCTGCTTGCCGACCTGGAGAACATCCAAGCCTGAGCGACGCCCGGCGCAGCCTACGGGTTGGTGCCCGGGGCGACGTAGCCCTCGCCGATGCCGTTCTGGGATTCCGGGACGCAGCTGGGCACTTGGCGCACCACCGACAGCTGCAGCGTGCCGACCTTCCCGTTCGCTGCGGTCATCGGCTCGAACAGCAGGTGTTCCCCCTTCGGGACGGCGCTGAGCCTGATCAGCGTGATGCGCCCGTTGGCGGACGGGGGAGACACCTTCTGCGGGTCGATGCTCCCGTCGGTGTCGACCGTGGCGTGGCACGAGGCCGAGAACCCCATCACCGCTGCGGGAATGCCCGCCTGGCGCAAGGCAGTCTGCAGCCCGGGAATGCCCTTGGTGTTCATCAGCTGCACGGCGATCGTGCCGTTCGGGACGGACTGCACCGTGTAGTCGGTCGTGACGATGTCGATGCTGCTGCTCGCGCTGCTGCTCGCGGTGCGCTGCGCGGCCGTCGCGTCCGACGGAGCTGCGGCGGCCTGCTTGCCGTGCGCCCCGCCGGCCAGTGGCACGGCGACGGCTGCGGCGACGGCCGCCGCGACGGCGCCGAGCGTGAAGGCGAGCCGGCGGCGCGGCGAGCGGGGGCGGGAGTGGCGGTCGGTCGGATCGGCCGGGGTGGTCGCACGGGGGTTCGTCATGGATGGCTCCTTGGGGCAGGCGTGTGGTGCCTTACATCCCTACTTGGCCGCCGGGCCCAAAAGTGTTACCTCGCCCCGTGGCCATCCGTAGCCTCAGCTTCCGGAAGCGGGACTGGAGCTGACGCCAGTTACACAACGCGGACATGAGAGGGACATGAAAGGGAAGTGAGCCTGACAGGATTTCACCCATCGCAGCGCAGCACCGGAACCGGGCAGCGCACCAGCTTCCCTGGGGGGACCCGTCATGACCGCTCGCACCCGCCGTCAGCCGACGCACACCGGCACCGTCCTCGCGGCCGGACTGATCGCCTCGGTCGCAGCCAGCGTGCTGCTGATGCCGGTGGCGGCGCACGCGGCGACGCCGAGCGTCGGTTCCTCGTCCGCGTCCGGGCTGACGTACTACTTCACCGGTGGCGGCTCGGGCACCTCCCACGCCCTGCAGCCCGGCGGGAACCCCCAGACCTTCACGCTCACGGTCACCAACAGCTCCGACAAGGCGGAGCCGTTCGCTCCGGAGTTCACCGGCAAGGCCACCGGAGCGCTGGCGCTGTCCGGTGCCGTCGCCACCCTGACCCTGGCCGGTACCTCCGGTGGAACACCCGCTTCGACGGTCGACCTGGGCAGCCAGGACAGCGGGCTGCTGGGCTTCCTCTACCCGGCGGGTGCCGGGCAGGGCCAGGCCTTCTCCATCCCCGCGCACGCCACCTACAACTGGAACCTCGCGCTCGGTGTGACCAAGCAGTGGCCGGTCAACGACGACGCCCTGGCTCTCAGTGTGTTCGGCAACGGAGCCACGCGCGTCGGCGGCGGCGTCCTCGACTTCCCGGTCGGTGCCGGCGGAACGGGCGGACCCATGGTGGAGACGCTCAGCAACACCGGCAGCACGGTGTCCCCCGGGCACCCGCTGGAGACCACCCTGACCATCACCAACAAGACGGGTGCCGCCCTCGCCGACCAGTGGCCCAACGAGATCGTCTACGGCGCCGACCGCAAGGGCGAGGACTCCAGCGGTGTCACCCTGGTCACCGATGTCTGGGACGGCGGCAAGTGGCAGCAGCTCGGCCAGGACGGCTCGCTGCCCACCATCGAAGCAGGCTTCGCCAATGGCGCCAGCGTCTCCTACAAGCTGCGGGTCCGGGTCCTCTCCTACGACTCCGCCGAGGCATCCGTGCCGGTGTCCATGTTCGTCTGGGGCGGTGGCGGCCCCGGCACCACCTACTCGCTGACCAAGGAACTGACCGTGCTGCGCAGCGCCGCCACTGCGTCCGCGTCCGCGTCCGCAGCCACGTCGGCCTCGGCGACCGCCTCGGCTCCGGCCTCGGCAACTGCCTCCGCATCCGCCCCGTCCAGCGCCGTCGCCTCGCCCAGCGCGGCCGCCGGCTCGCTGGCCCACACCGGCGGCGGCAGCGGCACCAGCCTGCTGGCCGGCATCGCCCTGGTGCTGCTCGGCGCCGGCAGTGCCGTACTGGTCGGCCTCAAGCGCCGCACCCGGCGCGGCTGAGCGCAGCGGGCGGAGCGGAGCGGGAGGCGGGGAGCAGCGAACCACCCCACTGCGGCCACGGCTCGAAGACGTAGGGCCCGACCACGAGATGCGGTCGGGCCCTACGTCTGCCCCGGCAGGCGGGTGCGGAGTTGGTGGGACGTCAGGTGGCTGGGTGAGAGCCGTCCGGTCGGCCGGGCGTGCCATGCTGGCCGCGACAGCGACCTGTGTCGGCTGCGCCCTGATCGATGATCCGAAGGACGGCGACAACATCCTTGTCGTCCTGCCCGTGCCCGGCCGCTGCTGCGGTCGGGCCCCGATGAGAGAACACCGGTGAACCCCTACGAGCAGCCTGGTTTCCCTGGCAGCGCCATGCGCCCCGCCGGCGGCAGCCCGCAACCCGCCCACCCGGCCCCGCCGCCCGGCCCCGCACTGACCCCTTACGACTGGGGGTTCATCTGCGGCCTGCTTGCGGTCAAGACTCCGGAGGAGCTCGCGGCACGCCCGTTCGTACCGACGGCGGCCAGGCTGCGCCAGGGCGAACAGGCACTGCTCACCGCGCCTGCCCAGCGGCACACATGGAAACCCACGACAGCACCCCAGTACCAGCGCCACAACCTGTCCGCCCGGGGCTCGGTGTCGTTCCTGCTTGCTGCCCACGCGGTCAACGAGGGCATGAATGCGATCAACAAGTCCCGCGCCCAGGCCAAGGCGCAAGGCCAATGGATCACCGAGTCGGCCGGTACGCTCACCGTCACCACCCGCGGACTGCACTACCTGCACCCCGAGAACTGGGCAACGGTCGACTGGACCGCCTCGCAGCTGTGCGACCTCCCTGCCCCTGACCTGTACGAGGTCCACATCCGCAACGCCCAGACCGGCAACCGGCTCGGCCTGCGGTTCCGCACAATCTGGGCACCTCTGCTGTTCGCCATGACCGCGTTCACCGCCCACCCCGGGCACCCCCGCCTGCACGACCGGTCGTGGGTGCCGCCGCACGTCGCCCACCTGTACCCCGAGGTCGCTGCGGACGTCGCCGCCCTGGCCGCCACGCGCGCCCGAGGCGGACAGTCCTGACACCCAACACAGTGTTCATATTGCTGAAACACCGGGTGGCTACGTGTTCGCCCGGTCTGCCCCGGACGGCCTGCACGCCACCCTGGAAGGCGTCGTCGGCGACCACCTGGAGGCCGCCATCGGCTCCACCCGCGAGTTCGGACGGATCGCCTGGGTCGGCGCCATCTCCCAGTACAACGACGCGGCCAACCCGCCTGCGGCCCCGCGCAACCTCTACGCGGTCTCCGACCGCAGCATCACCCTGCGCGGCTACCAGGTGCGCCACCACACCCACCTCCGCCCGGAGGCGGAGGCCTGGCTGATTCCCCACCTGCAGCAGGGCCGCCTCACCATCGACGAGACGGTGGTCGAGGGCTTCGACCGCCTGGTGGACGCGTTCCTCGGCGTGATGCGCGGCGACAACATCGGCAAGATGATCGTCAAGGTCGCCGACGAGTGAACGCGTATCCCCGTCGAGGGCGATGCGATTGCGGTGCTGCACGACCGGATCCTGGAGCAGCTCAGCTGCCAGGCCGGCGTCGTTGTCATGCGGCCGGTCCAGCAGCTCAGGCCGTACGGAGCGGACATTCGCTCTGAACCGGCCGGATGAGCTCAGTACGGCTAGTGCGCCAGCCACACGCGCTACTTCTGGGGACTTCGGCTGCACCGCTGGGCATGTTGAGCGGGCTGCCGATCACTTTCGGCTGACCGGGGCGAAGGCCGACGACGCGAGGCGCTGCTCGACATCTTCCTCACCGAACCGACGCTCGTCGCCGACCAACCGCCCGGGCAGACGCTGATCGGCGACAAGAACTGCTTCGGCCGCGAGAGCGAGTCGCAGCCGGCCGACTTGAACATCGAACTGTTGCGTCCGGTCCGCAGGGTCGAGGTCGGGCGGCTTCGCCAGGCGGGGCCCGCCTGGCGAGCGATCGAGGCCTGGAAGCGAGAGTTCAGGCAGCCCGAAGGTGTGGCAGTTGGTAGGCGCTCGTCACCTTCAATCGACAGAACTCCAACCACTGGTGATCCCAGTCAGAGAGCGGCCTGGTCGTCTCCGCCTGGCTCAGCTCAGCCACGGCCGTTATCAGTTGTCCAACCCCCACGAACGCGATGTTCTCGGCGATGTAGTCGCGGATCTCGGAGTCGCTCATCGGCGCGATCTCCTCCATCGCATCGAAGGTGAAGCTGTACAACGCCACCGTGAGGTAGTGCTCGTCGAGCTCGAGGTCCAGCCGGACGGGGAACACGTGTCCTCGCTGGTCGTCCATGGTGATGCAGGTCATGGTGATGCCTCTCTCGTCCGCGAGCGGTTTCTGCTCGCACCTGTTCAGAGAGAGACGCTTGGCCCCGGACTATGACACGGGTTTCGCTGCCCAATCCGGATAGATCACAGCACTGGCTCGCCGTCAGGTGTGGTCCACGGGACAGATCAGGGACCGAGCAGCGCGACGAGGCCCGGCAACCGCCACAGGTTGCCGGGCCTCAGTGCGTTCGTCTCCCCTGGGCATGGCCGTCTGCCCGGATGGCGAGTGGCTGATCGTCCACCAGCGCCTGACCTGGGGCGAACTGAGCGCCAAGCGCATCGCCGGCGACGACAACCCCTACACCTTCTCCGCCCCGCCCTCAAACCCCTCCAAGGCCCTTCCTTCGCCCATCGCACCCTGCTCGAGCTCTGACCCGCGGGGCCCGGACTGCCCGATACGGTCCGGGCCTTCGAGGTTGGGCTCGCTCTCATTCGCATCTGCGAAATGGCCTGCCGCGCACGGGGGCCTTCGGATCCCGAACGAGATCAGAACTGAGACCAGAGACAGCGGACATCACATCGCGCGGCGACGGGCGCAGGGATATGTACATCTGTTACATTGAAGACATGAGCGAGCCCATGATTGAGTCCATGGCGGAGGTCCGTAGCCACCTTGCCGATGTCATCGACCGGGCGCGTCGTGGGGAGACTCCGACGATCATCACCCGGCGGGGCAGGCAGGAGGCAGTGGTGATCGACATCGAGGAGTACCAGCGCCTCCGGCGGATAGCGGACGATGCCGAGGAGTCCTGGCTGAACAAGCTGGCTGACGAGTCGGAGGCGGAGGGACTGCAGGGGTCCGTCTCGCTGGAGGAGATGGCGGCTCTCCTCCGCGGCCAGGAGGGCTGATGTCCGATGGGCTACGTCACGCGCTTCACTCCGCACGCCCAGTGTGAACTGCTGAAGATCGAGCGATCCGACGCCCTGCGCATCCTGCGCCGCCTCGCCGAACTGCAGAAGGCGATGGATGGCGGCGACACGACGACGTTCGACGTCAAGGTATTGCAGGGGCATGCGGCCCGATGGCGCCTCAGGGTTGGTGACTACCGTGTGGTTTACACCGTCGAAAACGGCCAACTGATCGTCTGGGTCCTGGCTGCGGGAAACCGAGGCGGCATCTACCGCCAGATCCCGTAGCAGTCCAGACCGACTCCTCGACCCGGACAGGTTCTCCCGATACGACGTGGGGCCCGACCGCACTGCGGTCGGGCCCCACGTCTGCCCAGCTGGGCGGGTGTGGAGGATACGAGATTCGAACTCGTGAGGGGTTGCCTCCAACACGCTTCCCGATTCTCCT
Source organism: uncultured Actinomycetota bacterium (assembly GCA_963743515.1). Taxonomy (GTDB): domain Bacteria; phylum Actinomycetota; class Actinomycetes; order Streptomycetales; family Streptomycetaceae; genus Streptacidiphilus. The sequence continues at coordinate 1,197,997 of CAVUQN010000004.1, read as the reverse complement.
CGGCACTGTGCAGACAGGTTCGCCCCAGTTGGGCGACTGGCGCCGGAGCCCATGTTGGTGCACGACGACAGCTGCCTGTGGCCACCCGAGGAGTGCGGCAACCGCTTCTCTTGCATGCGCAGTGCTGCGCATGGGGCGCCAAGGCGGCGGCCGTACTCGGTGAGGGCCAGTAGGCCGATGCCCTGAACCGGAGTGTTGGAGTCGATCGACAGGGGGTCGAAGCTCAGCTCGCCTGCCAGCTTGGGCGCCAGCTCAAGCAGTTCCCACATCCATTCGTCGTCGCCCTCTTCAATGTCGACATGCCCGGCTGTCAACGCGGGCAATCCGAGGGCGGCTCGGCGCTGTTGCTCGTACGCGAGCGGAGTCCCGAGTTCCAGGTACTGTGTGTCGTCGCCCGGAATGTAGGTGAAACGGCGTACGGCAGTGCCGTGCTCAGCGGTCAAGACGGCCGAGCCGTCGTTCTGCGCACCGAACCAGTACGCCTGGGCGCGCCCGTAGCGGGCGCTCAGGCGTTCGCACACCTCCAGCACTTCGGCCTCGCGCTCAGCTGCGCCGGGGTCGCACCGGGAGCCGACCACCAGGGTCCAGCCCACGAGCTCTGGGGTGGCGAACACTCTTCGGTACTGATCGTGCGGATTTTCGTCGAGGCCACCGTGGCTGTCGGAGTCCGCGGCGTTGACGCCGGCGGAGAAGGACACCGGAGCGCGGCCGACAGGCCCAGCAGGTCCATGACATCGGCCTGGTTGCCGGTGTTCACTGCGATCCAGGAGGCATCAACCACCCGTATCCAGTCCGGCATCCGGGTATTCAACCGTCTCCAGAGCCCGTGGGGACGAGCACAGGGCGGGGCGTTCAGACTCCGGGATCATTGCGGGACAAGCCTTAGGCAGGTGATTTGAGCACTCGCTCAAATCTTGGCGCCCTGTGGGACCTTGGGCAGGGGCCTGGAACAGCCTGGGAACTCCTCGCTCGCTGCGGACAGGACAGGGCGTGGAGAACTCCCAACGCACCCGGATACGCGCCGGAGACACGGCGGCCTTCGCCGCGCTCTTCGACACCCACGGCCAGGCCGTCCACCGCTACGCCGCACGCAGCACCGGCGACTGGTCCACCGCCGAGGACGTGGTCTCGCTGACCTTCCTGGAGGCCTGGCGACTGCGGACCTCGCTGCACGAGGACGGCGGCCCGCTGCTCCCGTGGCTGTTCGGCATCGCCACCAACGTGCTGCGCAACACCGCGCGTTCGGCGCGGCGACACCGGGCCGCGATGGAGCGCATACCGCCGCGCGAACTCGTCCCGGACTTCGCCGACGAACTGGTGAACCGCATGCACGACGCGGCGAAGCTGGCTGCGGCCCAGCGCGCGCTGGCGGCGCTGCGGCGCCCCGAGCGGGAGGTGTTCGCGCTGGTGGTCTGGTCCGGCCTGGACTACGCCTCGGCGGCGGAGGCGCTGGGCGTGCCGGTGGGTACCGTCCGCTCGCGCCTCTCCCGCGCCCGGACCCGCCTCCAGACGCTCGCCGCGAAGGAGTTGGAACTCGCCCCCGACTCCGGACAGTACAGGGCAGGACGGGATGAACCGTCCCAGTCGTACCAGAAGGGAATAAACCGATGAACGCCGCCCCGAGCCCGGAAGAGCGGGCCGAGCTGTCCGCCCTCCTGCCCGCCCCCGGCGCACCGGCCCTCACGGACGACCGCCGCACTGCACTGAGGGGGCACCTGATGACCGAGATCCACAAGCCCGCAGCACCGTCGACCGCCCGCCGTGTGTGGCTCGCCGCAGGCGCGCTGACCGCGGCGGCTGCCACCGTCGCCGCGGTCGCGCTGACCACCTCCCCCGGCGGCACCACCAGCCCCGGCGGCAGCACCACCGCCCTGATGGCCGTCGGCGAGCCCCTCGCGGGTTCGCACCGGCAGGCGGTGGAACTGCTGGACAGCATCGCCGACACGGCCTACAGCGCGAACAGCGGCACCGCGCCGCGCAGCGACCAGTTCGTCTACGTGGAGACCAAGGAAAGCTCGTACGGCATCGTGCAGGACGCCGGCGGCAAGGACGCGGCCCACTTCTACGCCCCGACGGAGCGGCAGCTCTGGCTGTCGGTGGACGGCAGCCAGGCGGGCCTGTTGGAGGCCCCGGACGCCACGCCGCCGATGCCCCACCAGTCGCTGGACCCCGTCACCCAACCGAGCATCCAGACCCCCACCTACGCCTACCTGGCCACGCTGCCGACCGACCCGCACGAGCTGTTGAAGCTCATCTACGCCCAGACCAAGGACAAGGGGCACACCCCCGACGACGAGGCCTTCGTCGCCATCGGCGATGCGCTGGGCGGGACGACGGCTCCGACGGCGGTGAGCGCCGCCTTCTACCGGGCTGCGGCGCTGATCCCCGGCACGGAACTGGTGCCGAACGCCGTGGACACGCTGGGCCGCAAGGGCGTGGGCATCGCGCGCGAGGACAGCACCGGGGTGCGCACCGAGTGGATCTTCGATGCGAAGACCCACGAGTTCCTGGCCTCGGAGTCGGTCCAGACAGTTGACAGCGCCACGGTGCCGAAACCGTCGGGCAGCCCCTCGCTCAGCGCGAGCGCGCAGAAGGACGTCGCTGACCCCGACATCAAGGCCGGCACCGTACTGAGCAGCACTGCAGTGATCACCCGCGCCGTCGTGGACAAGGCCGGGCAGCTGCCGTAGGCCCCGCGTGCACGGTGACGCCCCATGACCCAGCGGTGTGGTGACCCAGCGGTGAGGCCGGGACGCGTCCCCGGGCCACACCGCTGGGCCTGAGCCGCGTGGCTCAGCGTCCGACGTGCCCAGCCACCGCTTGGACGGGACGACCCTTGCTCGGCGACGTCCCGCAGCGAGTGCGCCTTGCCGACCTGGGTGCCCAGGAAAAGTCCACACGGCGGAACGGCGGCGCGGCGTCCACGACGGGGTGGACCACGACGTGCGCGTGATGGTGCTGCGACTCGCTCATGGGTCCAGGGTGGCGGCACTGGCGCAGCTGGCATCCCGGGTCCGACCTGCAGTGCGGCGGTGCGGATGCTGTCAGCGCTGCATCGGATGCTTTCCCGGCGTCAAGATCTCATCGAGCACGTCCGCGACGATCCGGAAGGTTGCCCCCTCGGTGGCGGCGACCAGATGCTCAAGGTCGATCCCCTCGAAGCCGAGGCGTCTGTCACTCTCGGTCTGCGCCCAGTCTCGGGCCCGACGGATACGTTCCAGGAGTTCGTCTGCATCGACCATGCCACCAGGCTCACCCCGAGGTGCTGCTCGCGCCACCGTTGGCGTTCACGGCCGTTACGACCGTGGTTGAGACCGCCGAGCCGGTCACCGCGACCACCTCGGGCCTACGTGCCAGTGCGTACCCGTTCGCGACCCTGCCCGGCGGAGTCGCGCCGGGTGATCCTGCCAGTAGCGGCATTCGGAGCACGCCACCCGTGGGCGTACGCCTACGGCTGGGCTTCGGCAGGAAGCCCCTTGGGGCTGGGGCCGTACTGGTTCACGCCCGGCTGACTGTCCTGAACGTAGAACACGAGCAGAACGATCTGCCCGATGATCGGCAGAAAGCCGATGAAGATCCACTTGGCGGACCGGCCGGTGTCATGGAGACGCCGGGAGCACAGGGCGAGCAGAGGGAGGAGTACTGCGAGGCCGTACAGGGAACTCAGGAACGTCGCCCCAACGGCAACACCTATGCCGAAGAGCACCAACAAGATCGCGAGGTGGATGAAGAAGAACGTCCAGTGTTCCCTGCGCCGCGCGCGCCCGCTGAACCCTGTGTAGTTCTTCAGTACGGCCAGGTACCAGTTCACTTCGTCCACCTCGTAGGCATTGGGCCGGGCTGGCCGTTGATCAAGCAGGGGGAACCTAGAGGCCAAAGGGGTGCAGGTCAAGCGCCTGCCCATGATGTGATCTCCGCGCTGTCGGCGATCTGAGAGGGGACAACGCCGGTCTTGAGGCGGCGCAGGCCGAGTTCGATCCCCGGTTTGCGGCACTCGGCCAAACTGCAACCCCGGGAAACGATGAAGGGCCGGACGCGATGCGTCCGGCCCTTCATCTGCCCTGGCGGGCGGGTGCGGAGGATACGAGATTCGAACTCGTGAGGGGTTGCCCCCAACACGCTTTCCAAGCGTGCGCCCTAGGCCACTAGGCGAATCCTCCGTGGGAGAGCTTACTAGACGTTTGGGGGTGCTCGCGAACATGTAGCCGGGGCTCCGACCTGCGGGGTGTGCGGAGGGTGTCCGGGACGGATCCTCCGTACGGGTGGCGTCACGGATCACCCCGGGTATCCGGTACGCTGTTCCACAGCCCCTCGTGTGGCGCTATCTCGCTGAACCCCCCCAGGGCCGGAAGGCAGCAAGGGTAAGTGGGCTCTGGCGGGTGCACGGGGGGTCCTGTCGTTTCCAGAGGCCTCCGCTTGTCAGTGGGGACCGTTAGGGTCAGTGACGTGTCGCTCGCTCTCTATCGCCGCTATCGCCCCGAGACCTTCGCCGAGGTCATCGGTCAGGAGCACGTCACCGGTCCGCTCCAGCAGGCGCTGCGCAACAACCGGGTCAACCACGCCTACCTCTTCAGCGGCCCGCGCGGCTGCGGCAAGACCACCAGTGCGCGCATCCTTGCCCGTTGCCTCAACTGCGAGCAGGGCCCCACGCCCACGCCCTGCGGCGTCTGCCAGTCCTGCACGGACCTGGCGCGCGGCGGTCCCGGATCCATCGACGTCATCGAGATCGACGCCGCCTCCCACGGTGGTGTCGACGACACGCGTGACCTGCGGGAGAAGGCGTTCTTCGCCCCCGCTTCCAGTCGCTACAAGATCTACATCATCGACGAGGCCCACATGGTCTCGACGGCCGGCTTCAACGCCCTGCTGAAGGTCGTCGAGGAGCCTCCGGAGCATCTGAAGTTCATCTTCGCCACGACCGAGCCCGAGAAGGTCATCGGGACGATCCGCTCCCGCACCCACCACTACCCGTTCCGGCTGGTGCCGCCGGGCACGCTGCGCGACTACCTCGCCCAGGTCTGCGGGCAGGAGGGGATCCAGGTCGAGGACGCGGTCTATCCGCTGGTCGTTCGGGCCGGGGCCGGCTCCGTGCGTGACTCGATGTCGGTGATGGACCAGCTCCTGGCCGGCTCGGACGCCGGCGGTGTGACATACAGCATGGCCACCGCGCTGCTCGGGTACACCGACGCCGGACTGCTGGACGAGGTGACCGACGCCTTTGCCACGCAGGACGGTGCCGCGGTCTTCGGGATGGTCGACCGGGTGATCGAGGGCGGCCACGACCCGCGCCGCTTCGTGGCCGACCTGCTGGAGCGCCTGCGTGACCTGGTCATCCTCTCCGCCGTCCCGGACGCGGGGGAGAAGGGCCTGATCGACGCGCCCGCCGACCGGATCGCGCTGATGGAACAGCAGGCCGGGCGCTTCGGCGCGGCCGAACTCAGCCGCGCCGCCGACATCGTCAACACCGGGCTGACGGAGATGCGCGGGGCGACCTCGCCCAGGCTGCAGCTGGAGCTGATCTGCGCCCGGGTCATGCTGCCCGGTGCGTTCGACGACGCCCGGTCCGTCCAGGCCCGGTTGGACAAGCTGGAACGCCGGTCCGCCTTCGGCGGCGGTGCGGCGGAGGGCATGGCAGTGCCGATGGCAGTCGGCCTCGGCCAGCCTGCGGCGGCTCCGGTGACGGGCCCGGCCGTTGCTCCGGCGCCGGTGATGGCTCCGGCGGCGCCGGTTGCGGTGCCGATGGCGGCGGCCGCGCCGGCCGCGCCCGCGCCGACGCCCGGGGCTCAGGCCCCGGGATCCGGTGCCTGGCCGGTGGCACGCAGTTTCGCCGCAACGCAGCCGCCGAGCGCGCAGAGTGCGCCGACCGCGCCGCCTGCGGCACCAGTCGTGCCGCAGGCACCCGCCCCTGTTGCCCAGCCCGTGCCCGCCGTCCAGCCCGTGCCCGCCGTCCAGCCCGCGCCCGCTGCGCAGGGCGGGGCCGGAGAGGTACGGCGGATGTGGCCGCAGATCCTGGAGGCCGTGAAGGGCCGCCGTCGGGTCACCTGGATGCTGGTGCAGCAGGCCCAGGTCGCCGGATTCGACGGCAGCACGCTTCAGCTGGCGTTCGAGCACGCCGGTACCCGCGACGGCTTCGTCAACGGCGGGCATGACGACATCCTGCGCCAGGCGATGCAGGACGCCCTGGGCGTCTCCTGGAAGATCGACTGCGTGATCGACCCCTCCGGTGGCGGTCGCGGCCCGAGTGGTCCCGGCGGTCCCGGCGGCGGTGGATCCGGTGGCGGCTGGGGCTCCGGCGCGCCCGCCTCGCCCACAGGACCGGGGCCGGGCCAGCCGCAGCAGTTCCAGCCACCGCAGCAGCAGCCTCAGCCTCCGCAGTCGTTCGCAGGAGCGGGGCCGGGTGCCGGGCCGGGAGCGGGGGCGATGCAGGCGTCTGTCGCGCCGGTCCAGGCCCCGTCGACCACCGGGCCGCAGGTCGCGCCGCAGGCCGCCGTTGCTCCGCAGTCTGTGCAGCAGGCGCCGCCGGCCTACAGCGCTCCGGCTCCGGCGCCGGTGCCCGATCTGCCGCCGCCGATCCCCGACTCGCCCGACGACGAGGTTCCGGAGGAGGACGACCCGGCCTACGCCATGGGTTCGATCTCCGGCCAGGAGCTGATCATCCGGGAGCTGGGTGCGACTGTGATCGAGGAGATCGAGCACAACCGCTAGGTAGGTCCTGGCTGACGGTCCGGCCGCGTAGGCTCGCACCGTACGGTCCCGAGACGTACGGCTGTGCGCCGTACGGCCGGACAGTCATGACTTTCGACGTCAGGAGCACATCATGTTCCCCGGTGGCGGACAGCCCGACATGCAGGCCCTGCTCCAGCAGGCCCAGCAGATGCAGCAGCAACTTGCCCACGCCCAGGAGCAGCTGGCGGCGGCGACCGTGCAGGGCACGGCCGGCGGCGGCCTGGTCACGGCGACGGTCAGCGGCGCGGGTGAGCTGAAGGCCCTGGTCATCGACCCGAAGGCGGTCGACCCGGAGGACACGGAGACCCTTGCGGACCTCGTCCTCGCGGCGGTCCGGGACGCCACGTCGGCCGCGCAGCGGCTCGCCGCCGAGCGCTTGGGCCCGCTGGCGCAGGGCCTGGGCGGCGGGGGCATCCCCGGGTTGCCCTTCTGAGTCGAGGCCTGAGCCAAGACCTGAGCCGAGAACTGTCGGCTGCTGGGCAGGTCGGCCGGATACGTGATTCTTGCCACGTCACGGCGCTTGCCCGGCCGCGACCGGCTCCGGACCCGTGCAAAGTCGGGCGCAGGGCTGGGCGCAGGAACGGCAAAGGATCGGCGTCGGCCCTGTGCCGACCCTGCCCATCAATAGCCGGACGTGCATGACCTGGCACATCTCCGCACTTCTCTGACTTCCTGAAGACTTCCGTACGCCCCCCGGCATGTGGAGTCTTGGAGTGTCGCACGGGTGTGTTGGCCTCCCTGGCCAGAGGATGATGGCCTTCAACAACTCCCAACGACTCCCCAGCAGCAGGTGACTACCCACTCCGGTGGCGAAAGGCAGGACGAGCAGCGTGTACGAGGGCGTGGTCCAGGACCTCATCGACGAGTTGGGCAGGCTGCCCGGCGTCGGCCCCAAGAGTGCGCAGCGGATCGCCTTCCACATCCTCCAGTCGGACCCGGTGGATGTGCGCCGTCTCGCGAACGCGCTCAACGAAGTCAAGGAGAAGGTACGTTTCTGCGCGGTCTGCGGGAACGTTTCCGAGTCCGAGCGCTGCCGGGTCTGCCTCGACACCCGCCGTGACCCCTCGGTCATCTGCGTGGTCGAGGAGCCCAAGGACGTGGTCGCGGTCGAGCGGACTCGCGAGTTCCGGGGCCGGTACCACGTCCTCGGCGGCGCGATCAGCCCGATCGAGGGCGTGGGGCCGGACGACCTGCGGATCAGGGAGCTGATGACGCGACTCGCCGACGGGGTGGTGACCGAGCTGATCCTGGCCACCGATCCCAACCTCGAGGGTGAGGCTACGGCCACCTACCTGGCCCGGCTGCTGAAGCCGATGGGCCTCAAAGTGACCCGACTGGCCAGCGGCCTGCCGGTCGGGGGAGACCTGGAGTACGCCGACGAGGTCACCCTCGGACGGGCCTTCGAAGGGAGACGACTGCTCGATGTCTGACATCAGCGCCACCACCGCAACGATCCACGCCCAGGAGCCGGACGAGTTCGCCGTGCAGATCGCGGACTCCATCAACAGTTTCGTCCTCGCCGTCCATGAGATCGCCAAGGGCGACGAGCCCGGCAGCGGCATCTCGCTGCTGCTGCTGGAGGTCTCGCAGCTGCTGCTGGCCGGCGGCCGACTGGGCGCGATCGAGGACGTCCTCCCGGACGACCGCTACGAGACGGACACCGGTCCGGATGCCGACGAGTCCGAGCTGCGCCAGCGCCTCGCGGAGCTGCTGGCGCCGATCGACGTCTACCACGAGATCTTCGACCCCTACGGCGTGCCGGAGAAGCCGGTCCCCTGCCGGATCTCGGACGACATCGCCGGTGTGGTCGCCGACCTCCAGCACGGCCTGGTGCACTACCGCGAGGGCCGGATCTCCGAGGCGCTGTGGTGGTGGCAGTTCTCCTACCTGGCGAACTGGGGTTCCAGCACCACCTCCGTGCTGCGCGCGCTGCACTCGCTGGTGGCCCATGTCCGGCTGGACAGTCCCATCAACGCGGCCGGCGAGGGCGTGGACACGGACGACGACGGGCTCACGGACGAGCAGTTGGGACAGCAGGCGGGCGAGCTGATGGCCGCGGAACTGGGCGTGCACGGCGCGGAGTAGCGCGCCGCGGTGGCAGCGTCCGCGACCGGATGCGTGCGCATCCCGACGGGACGCGTGCGCATCGTCGCAGGCCAGGAATCGTCTCGCCCGGTGAGCATGAAGTCTCAGCATCTGGATACAGGTAGGCGTGGCGGCCCCGGTCGATAGACTGGGCCGCGCGTGTGCCCCCCCAGGGGGCTGCGCTGCCTGAACCACTGCAGTACCGGGAGACCGGAAGATCCGAGGAGCGCACGTGGGCCTTGTCGTGCAGAAGTACGGCGGCTCCTCCGTCGCTGATGCCGAGGGCATCAAGCGCGTCGCCAGGCGAATCGTCGACACCAAGAAGGCCGGCCATGAGGTCGTCGTCGTGGTGTCCGCGATGGGCGACACGACGGACGAGCTCATTGATCTCGCTGAGCAGGTGTCACCCTTCCCTGCCGGACGCGAGCTCGACATGCTGCTCACCTCAGGGGAGCGCATCTCCATGGCGCTCCTGGCCATGGCCATCAAATCCCTGGGCCACGAGGCCCAGTCCTTCACCGGCAGCCAGGCCGGGGTCATCACCGACTCCGTCCACAACAAGGCGCGCATCATCGACGTGACGCCGGGCCGCATCCGTACCGCGCTCGACGAGGGCAACATCGCGATCGTGGCCGGCTTCCAGGGCGTCTCCCAGGACAGCAAGGACATCACCACCCTCGGCCGCGGCGGTTCGGACACCACGGCCGTGGCACTGGCCGCCGCGTTGGACGCCGAGTGCTGCGAGATCTACACCGACGTCGACGGCGTCTTCACCGCCGACCCGCGCGTGGTGAAGAAGGCGCGCAAGATCGACGAAATCGGCTACGAGGACATGTTGGAGCTGGCATCCTCCGGCTCCAAGGTGCTGCTCGCCCGCTGCGTCGAGTACGCCCGCCGCTACAACATGCCCATCCATGTACGGTCGTCCTTCTCTGGAAACGTCGGTACCTGGGTCCGTAACCAGCCCGAAGGGGGCGAAATGGAGCACGCCATCATCTCCGGGGTCGCCCACGACACGTCGGAGGCCAAGGTCACCGTCGTCGGCGTGCCCGACAAGCCCGGTGAGGCGGCCCGGATCTTCCGTGCCATCGCCGATGCCGAGATCAACATCGACATGGTGGTGCAGAACGTCTCCGCCGCATCGACCGGCCTGACGGACATCTCCTTCACCGTGCCCAAGGCCGAGGGCCGGAAGGCCATCGAGGCGCTGGAGCGGGTCCAGGACGGCATCGGCTTCACCTCGCTCCGCTACGACGACGAAATCGGCAAGATCTCGCTGGTCGGCGCCGGGATGCGGTCCAACCCCGGGGTCACCGCGACCTTCTTCGAGGCGCTGTCCGGTGCCAGCGTCAACATCGAGCTGATCTCCACCTCGGAGATCCGCATCTCCGTGGTGACCCGGGCCGACGACGTCTCCGAGGCGGTCCGCGCGGTCCACAGCGCCTTCGGTCTGGACAGCGAGACCGACGAAGCCGTCGTCTACGGCGGGACCGGTCGGTGAACTCCGGCGGAGGCGATCAGGTCGGTGAGAGCGTGGCCCATCGGGCCCACGCCGCTCGCAAACCGACCCTCGCCGTCGTCGGCGCCACCGGCGCCGTCGGCACGGTCATGCTGGAACTCCTCTCCACCCGCGCCGACGTGTGGGGCGAGATCCGCCTGATCGCCTCCGCCCGCTCCGCCGGCCGCAAGCTCACCGTCCGCGGTGAGCAGGTCGAGGTGCGTGCGCTCAGCGAGGACTGCTTCGACGGGGTGGACGTCGCCATGTTCGACGTGCCCGACGAGGTGGCCGCGCACTGGGCGCCGCTGGCCGTCGCCAGGGGCGCGGTCGTGGTCGACAACTCCGGCGCCTTCCGGATGGACGAGGACGTGCCGCTGGTCGTTCCCGAGGTGAACGCCGCGGCGGCGCGGAACCGTCCGCGCGGCATCGTCGCCAACGCCAACTGCACCACACTGACGATGATCGTCGCCATGGGCGCGCTGCACGCCGAGTTCGGCCTGCGGGAGCTGGTGGTCGCCTCCTACCAGGCGGCGTCCGGGGCCGGGCAGCCCGGCGTGGAAGCGCTCCGGCAGCAGATCGCCACCGTCGCCCGGGACGGCGACCTCGGTACCAGGACCGGTGATGTGCGCCGTGCCATCGGCGAGGCCGGGCCCTTCCCCGCGCCGCTGGCGCTCAATGTCATCCCCTGGGCCGGCTCGCCGGCCGACGCCGGCTGGTCCTCCGAGGAGATGAAGGTCCGCAACGAGTCGCGGAAGATCCTCGGCCTGCCGGAACTCAGGGTCTCCGCGACCTGCGTCCGGGTGCCGGTGGTGACCACCCACTCGCTGGCGGTACACGCCGTCTTCGAGTCCGAGGTCACCGTCGAGCGCGCCCACGAGATCCTGGCCTCGGCGCCCGGCGTCGTGCTCTACGACGACCCCCCCACCGGCGAGTTCCCCACCCCGGTCGACGCGGTCGGCACCGACCCGACCTGGGTCGGCCGGGTCCGCCGCTCGCTGGACGACCCGCACGCGCTGGACCTCTTCCTCTGCGGCGACAACCTGCGCAAGGGCGCGGCGCTGAACACCGCGCAGATCGCCGAGTCGGTGGCGGCCGAGCTCGGCTGAGTCGGGCCTGCCGAGAGACGGAGCCGGGGGTTCCCGAGGGAGGCAGTTCCACCAAAGGGTTCTCTTTCTCCGTGTGTTGCGAACCAGCGGCGAACCGGGCGCGAGTCGGTCAGTTCCGGTGACGCATGCCTGGGCGCCCCGTACCGTTGAGCCATCAACAGCAGTTGTGGGTCACGGACGGGGAGGCGGCGGGATGTTCGACTACTCCCACCGGTACCGACTGTGCCCGTCCGGTGATTCTCCGTCGTTCCTGTGCAACCATCGCGCGGTCCCGCACGTCCAACTGACGTGGGAGAGATGGCGGGGAGCTTCGTCGTGGCCGGGGGGATGCCCGTGACCGCGCCCTTTCCCGGCGTCCGCAGAGCTGTTGAGCGGACCATGGACCGGACTATGGACCGAACCATGGACCGAAGCGTGGAGCGCGGCCTCGACCGGGGCCTCGAACGCGGGCTCGATCGGGCCGAGTTCACCGCGGTCGTCGCCGAGGGCGCCAGCGTCGACCTGCTCACCGAGACCTACCAGGCGCACTACCGCTCGCTGTTGGGCCTGGCCGCGCTGCTCCTGGACGACACTGCCTCCTGCGAGGACGTGGTCCAGGAGGCGTTCATCCGCGTCCATGCCGCCCGCCGCCGGGTGCGGGAGCCCGAGAAGACCCTCGCCTACCTGCGGCAGACGGTGGTCAACCTCTCGCGCTCCACGCTGCGGCGACGGATCATGGGCCTGCGGCTGCTGCCCAAGCCCATGCCGGACATGGCCAGCGCGGAGGAGGGCGCGTACGACGCCCTGGAGCGCGACCAGCTGCTCAAGGCCATGCGCGGCCTCCAGCGGCGCCAGCGCGAGGTCCTGGTGATGCGGTACTTCGCCGACATGACAGAGGCCCAGGTCGCTGACAGCCTGGGGATATCGATCGGCTCGGTCAAGGCGTACGGCTCGCGCGGGCTCGCCGCGCTCCGGCTCACGATGGACTCGGGGCCGGAGTCATGAGTGGCGCCGAGGAGTTCAGGCCGGGCACGGCCCCGCAGCGCCTGCCCGCCCCTGCGGACTCGGTGAATCCGCAGGACGCTGCCGCTGCCCAGGACGCTGCCGCTGCCCAGCGCATCCAGGCAGCCCAGGATGTGCCGACCACCCCGGCCCCCGCCCCCGCCCCCGCTCCTGCCCCTGCCGCTGCGCCGCAGCCCCGCTCGGCCGTGCGCGTGGTGCGGCCCGGCGGCAGCGGGCGGAGCGGGGCCGGTGCGATCCCACCCATGCCGATGACCCCGCCCAGCGCCCTTCCGCCGTGGCTCGCCGCCGACCACTCGGACGCGGACCCCCGCTCGGCCGTCGACCCGCTCGACGCGGACCTCGATCAGGAGGAGCGCAGGCTGCGCGAGCACCTGCACCGCGCGGTCGGCGAGCTCCAGCCCTCGGCCGGCTCCCTGGACAGCCTGCGTCGGGCCGTCCCCCAGCGGCGCGCCCGGCGCCGCCGGCGCGGGGGCGTGGTCACCGCGCTGGTGCTCGGAATCCTCGGCGGTGCGCTGCTACACGGGATAGTGAGCTCGTCGACCCTGGCCCAGGGCCCGCAGGCGGGCGAGGGCTACCAGAGCGCGGCGCCGTCCTCCTCCTCGGGCCGGGGCGGCGGTTCGGGTGCCTCGGTCGGCCCGGTCGTGCCCTACCTGCCCCCGCCGAACGGCGGAGCGGACGGCTCTCCGCTACCACAGTCGGGCAGCGGCGCGGGGGGCGGCGTCCTGCCGAGCGGTTCGCGCTCGGGCTCGATCCAGCCGTGGTCGTCGCAGGCCACCGGCTTCAGCCCCGGCCAGAGCGCCGCCGCCCCCGCCGCCGAGTGCACCGGCGGGCAACTGGGCAACGGGTACTCGTCGGTGGGCACCGCCGGCACGTCCGGCACGCTGTACGGCTGGTTCCAGGTGACCAACGTCTCGTCGGCGACCTGTCAGGTGACGCTGGCCGGGACGGTGACGGTGCAGTCCGTCAGCGGCACCCTCGCCTCCCGGATCACCGTCGAGGAACACACCGCGACCGACCCGGCCACCCAGCTGCCGACCCCCGCCGCGACGCCCGCTCCGGTCGTGCTGTCGCCGGGGCAGTCGTTCGTGGTGGACTTCGCCTGGGTGCCGAGCGGCGGGGCGGCGGGTTCCGCCTGCACCGCCACCGCCTCGCCGACAGTCACGACGCCCACCCCCGGTGGCACCGCCGCCGGCGCGGACTCGACGCCCGGTGCGGTGCCCAGCGCGAGCGCGGACAGCTCACCGTCCGGCACGCCGCCGTCGGTCACGCTGCTGCTCACCCCCGGCGCCTCCGGGGCGCCCACGGTCGACGCCGTCATCGGCAACGCCTGCGCGGGCACGGTCTACGACACGCTGCCGCTCGCCGCAGGCTGAACGCCGCCCGCCGCAGGCTGAGCCCGGCAGCGGTACTGGCCGGACCGCCACCGGCCGACCCCTCTGCAGGGCCCTCAGGGAGTTTCGTTACCGTGGGGGCGTGTACCGGTTCCTCTTCACCCCGCGCTGGCTCGGCCTCCACCTCTTCGCCGTGCTCGCCGTGCCGCTGTGCATCTGGCTGGGTGTTTGGCAGCTCAGCCGCTTCGAGCAGCGCACGCACACCGGTGGCCACCGCGCGGCGCAGGCCGCCGCGCAGATCGACGATGCGGTGCCGCTGACCAAGCTGCTGGCCGGCGCGGACGCCGACACCGTCACGGCCGGCGACGCGGGTCGCGAGGTCACCTTCTTCGGGCGCTATGACGTCGCGCACCAGCTGCTGGTGCCGCAGCGCGAGGTCGACGGGAAGAACGGCTACTACGTACTCACCCCGCTGCTGCTCGCCGACGGCACCCACATCTCGGTGATCCGGGGCTGGACCGCGAGCCCGGCCCACATCGCCGCTCCGGCGGCGGCCGAGACCGTGCTGCACGGGCGGCTGCAGATCTCCGAGGATGCGAGCACCGCAGGGGTGATCTCCACCGGTATCCTGCCGAGCGGCCAGGTCGGCATGATCAGCCCGGCGACCCTGATCAACATCCTGCCGTACGGCGTCTACGACGGCTGGATCGCGCTGGACGCGGGCTCGACCAGCCTGGTGCCGGTGCCGACGTACCAGGCCTCGCAGGGCGACGGCCTGACGCCGGAGGCGCTGCAGAACCTCGGCTACACCTGCCAGTGGTTCGTCTTCGCCGGTTTCGTCGTCTTCATGTGGTTCCGCCTGGTCCGCCGGGAGGCGGAGGTCGCCCGCGACCGCCAGCTCGGCATCATCACCGTAGAAGCGATCTGAGGGCGACCTCGGCGCTCAGGCCAGGTGCCGGGCCACGAAGTCCAGTTCCAGCCGCAGTTGCTTCACCCGCTCCGCCACCACCAGCGAGCCGTGTCCGGCGTCGTAGCGGTAGACCTCGTGCACCTTGCCGCCCCGCTCCAGCCGCTGGACGTAGTTCTCGACCTGGGTGATCGGGCAGCGCGGGTCGTTGAGCCCGGCACTGATGTAGACCGGAGCCATCACCTGGTCCACGTAGGTGATCGGGGAAGAGGCCGCGTAGCGCTCCGGAACCTCCTCCGGCGTGCCGCCGACGAGGGTACGGTCCATGGACTTCAGGGCCTCCATCTCGTCGTGGTAGGCCTGGACGTAGTCGGCGACCGGGACGGCGGCCACGCCCAGCGTCCACAGCTCCGGCTGGACGCCGAGGCCGAGCAGGGTCAGATAGCCGCCCCAGGACCCGCCGGTGAGCACCAGTCGGGCGGGGTCGGCCAGCCCTGACCCCACCGCCCAGGCGCGGACGGCGGCGATGTCCTCCAGCTCGATCAGGCCCACCTGGTGCCGCAGCGCGTCCGTCCAGGCCTGGCCGTAGCCGGTCGAGCCGCGGTAGTTGATCCGGACCACGGCGAAGCCGTGGTCCACCCAGGCGGCCGGGGCGGAGGCGAAGGCGTCGCTGTCGTGCCAGGTCGGTCCGCCGTGGATGTCGAACACCACCGGGTACGGGCCCGCGCCCGCGGGCCGCTGCACCAGGGCGTGGACGGGCCCGCCGGGGCCGTCCACCCACACGTCCTCGACCGGCACCGACGGCGGCGCCTGCGGGCCGGGGGCGGCCAGCACCACGCCGTCACGCACCGCGTCATCGTTCACCGCGCCGTCCCGCGACGGGCCGCCGGTGGCGCGGACGACGGGCGGCTGCGCGGCGGAGGACCAGAGGAACTCCACGCTGCCGTCCGGCCGCGCGCCCGCTTCGGACACCGTTCCCGGCGGGGTGTCCAGCCGTTCCAGCACCGCGGTGGCCAAGTCGTAGCGGTAGAGCTCGCTCCGCGCGTGGTGGGTGTGCTCGACCAGCAGCGCGGAGGCGTCCGGGTACCAGCTGGCGGAGAGGTCGCCCGGCAGGTCCAGCACCAGTTCGGTCTGGGCGCCGGTGGAGGTGTCCCACAGCAGCGGCTCCCAGCGGCCCCGCCGCTGGTGCGCCACCAGCATCCGGGGATCGCCGGCGAGCGGGGCGAAGCCGAGGCAGGCCAGCCCGAGCGGCTCCTCGCGGCCGGTGCAGTCGTCCAGTTCGGCGACGGTGACGACGCTGTCGGTCCCGTCCGCGGCCGTCGACACCCGGACCACCCGCAGCGCCGAGTGCAGGGCGTCGCCGTGCTCGGTGTGGTCGATGGCGATCAGGGTGCCGTCGTGGGAGAGGTCGCCGACGCCCGCCGACTCGTGGTGCCGGTACACCACGAGCGGTTCGCCCTCGGTCCGGACCAGGTGCAGCGTCGAGCCTTCCTCGTCGGTCGACCTGCCCACGACCGCCAGCACCCCCGTCCCCGGCCGGCCCAGCGCCAACCCGGCGGAGTACGCGGGGGCCAGGCCGGGCACGGCCTCCGGGTCCACCCCGGTCCGCTTCCCGCCGCCGTCCGAACCGCCGTCTCCGCTGCCGATCCTGCCGCTGCCCGAACCGCCGCTGAAGCGCTGGCGGCGCCAGACGCCGAACTCGTCGCCGTCCGTGTCGTCGAACCACCAGATCCACTCACCGTCAGGGCTGAGCACGGCCTCCGTGGTGCCGTTGGCCCGGTCGGTGACCTGGCGACGGTCGCCGGACGACCGGTCCCAGGCGTACACCTCGTAGGTCCCGGTGGCGTTGGAGACGAAGAGGGAGTGGTCGGGGGCCTCCTCGGCCCACTCCGGCAGGCTGACCCGGGCGGCCCGGAACCGCTGCTCCCAGGCCGGCAGGTCAGCGAAGTCCGGCTGTTGCTGCGTCATCTCACTGCTGCTCATGGCACCATCCTGCCGCCTCCGCTCCGCCCGGGTGGCCGGGTCTTCGGAGCGGCTTTTACCGCAACGAACCCGCGGCCTCGACGAGCGTCACCGGCGACGGGAGGAGCCGGCCCGCACGGGCACCTACCAGAACCCCGCGAATCACCCCAATAAGGCACCCCTCAACGGGATGCGCGCCCTTATGACTTCTGACTTCGGTGTGAGTCTCGACACATCTTGCTTGCCAGACGGCAGCAAATCGTACAGATCATCCTTTTATCGATCACGCTTGCGATCCATCGCTGGTAAACAGAACCCCATTCATTCGGGGGGCTGTCGTAACGAGTACACGTAACTTTGCGCCACCCCTAAGCCGATGATCGGCCCAGCTACCGATGATCGGCCCAGCTACTAGGAGCGGCCCGCATGGCCTATCAGGTCAGCGAACACAAGCATCGGCACAGGCGGCACACCGGTCTGGTCTCCGCCATCGCCGTCTCCGCCCTCGTCGGCGGTTCGGTGGTCGCCGCCTCGGCGACCGCGTTCGCGTCCCCTATCGGCTCGATCGTGGCCGGCAACGGGGCCGCGCAGCGGATCGGCGCGGCGCCGCAGGCGCCGCAGGGCGCGGTCAGCGTCGGGACGCCCGCCGGCGACACCGTGCTCCAGCTCGGTGTGAGCCTGCAGCCCCGCAACCCCGCGGAACTGCAGGCGCTCGCCAAGGCGGTCACCACCAAGGGCAACTCGCTCTACCACCACTACCTGGCCAAGGGACAGTTCGGGAAGCTCTACGGCGCGACCCCGCAGACCGTGGCCGCGGTGGACGCCGAACTCCGGGCCCAGGGGCTGACCCCCGGCCCGGTGAGCGAGGACGGCCTGTCCATTCCGGTCACCACCGACGTGACGCAGGCGGGCAAGGCTTTCGCGACCGGCTTCACGAGCTACCGTCTCCAGGACGGCAGCACCGGCTATCTCAACACCTCCGCTCCGCGTTTCAGCGCGGACGTCGCCGCGGACGTGGTCGGTGTGACCGGCATGAACGCGACCTTCCGCCCGGCCGCCCAGCACGTGGTGACCCCGCTGCTGCAGGGGGCGCTCAAGTCGTCGAAGGCCGATGCGGCCACCACCGCGCACAAGGCCCCGAACGTCTCACCCGCCGACGGCACAGCGACCGGCCCGCAGCTCTGCACCGCCGGCGTCAACGGCGTCGTGAACACGATCTACAACTTCGACGGCGCGACCACGTCGGACGGCAACGGCTGGTACAGCGCCCAGAACCTGGCCAGCGTCTACGGGATGCAGCACACCTCGACCACCGGTCAGGGGGTGACCATCGGCGTGCTGGAGTACGAGCAGTACAGCCCCTCCGACCTGGCCGCCTACCAGAGCTGCTACGGCACCAAGGTGCCGGTCAGCGTGGTTCCGGTCGACCATGGCTCCTCTGTCGCCCCCAACCCGGCGAACAACATCGGGATCGAGTCGCTGCTCGACCTGGAGGACCTGACGAGCCTGGCCCCCGGCGCCAGCATCGTCGACTACGAGGGCCCGGCCCTCACGCTGGCGAACGGCACGCCCAACAACAACTTCACCGACAGCGACTGGCTCGACCCGATGCGCCGCGTCGTGACGGACGACAACGCTCAGGTCGTGTCCATCAGCTACGGCGGCTGCGAGCTCGACAACGACGCCACCGTCGAGAACACCGAGAACTGGACCTTCATCGAGGCCGCGCTCCAGGGCCAGACCGTGCTGAACTCGTCCGGTGACTCCGGCGCGACCAGCTGCCTCGGCGACGGCACCACGCACGCGAACAGCAAGGTCGTCTCCGACCCGGCCAGCCAGCCGTTCGTCACCGCGGTGGGCGGCACCAGCCTGCACGGCGACGCCGGCTCGGTCGCCCGTACCTCGTGGTCGACTCCCGCCGCCGGCACGAACCCGGCCTCCGGCTCCGGTGGCGGCACCTCGCAGCTCCAGGCCCTGACCAGCGCCGACGACTACCAGTCCGGCTTCACCGGCCCCGGCTTCAACGCCTCCGCCTGCAAGCCCGCGGCGGGCGCCACCTGCCGTCAGGTGCCGGACGTCTCCGCGCTGGCGGACCCGAACACCGGCTACCCGGTGTACGTCGGCGGCCAGTGGGTGCCGATCGGCGGCACCAGCGGCGCCTCGCCCACCTGGGCGGCGCTGATCGCGCAGACCGACGCCAGCAGCACCTGCCTGGCCAACGGCCCGGCCGGCTTCATCAACCCGGTCCTGTACCAGGCGGCGCGCACCAACTACGCCGGCACCTTCGCCGACGTGACCCAGAGCGGTTCGGCGAACGGCCCGGCCATGCCCGCGGGCGTCGGCTACGACCTCTCCACCGGTCTCGGCGAGCCGAACGGCGCGGCCGTCACCGCTGCTCTCTGCGCCGCTGTTCCGGCCCCCGCGACCGGTGCGAGCACCTACCACCCGGTCACTCCGACCCGACTGCTGGACACCCGCTCGGCGAAGACGAGCGCTCCGCAGGTGTCCGCGACCGGCATGGCGAGCGTGCAGATCGAGGGCAACACCGCCGTCAACATCCCCGCCGGCGGTGTGACCGCGGTGGTCCTGAACGTGACCGTGACCCACACCGCCGGCCCCGGCAACCTGACGGCCTGGGGCGACGGCACGGCGCGTCCGAAGACGTCCAACCTGAACTGGGCTGCGGGTGACACCATCTCGAACCTGGTCACCGTCCCGCTCTCCGGCGACGGCTACGTGGACTTCTACACCACCGCGGCGACGGACGTGATCGCGGACGTCCAGGGCTACTACACCAACGACGCCACGGGCGCGGAGTACGTCACCCTCACCCCGCAGCGTCTGCTGGACACCCGCTCGGCGATCGGCGTCCCGACGAAGACGCCGATCAACTACGGGACCGTCAACGTGCCGATCCGCGGGGTGGCGAACATCCCGCAGACCGCGACCGCGGTGGTGCTGAACATCACCGCCGTCGGGACCACCGGTGCCGGCTTCATCAGCGCCTACCCGAGCGGTGGCGCGGTGCCGAACGTGTCGAACATCAACTGGTCGAAGTCCGGCACCACGCTGCCGGGTCTGGCGGTCGTGCCGATCGGCAGCAACGGATCGATCAGCCTGGAGGTCCACGGCAACTCGCAGGTGCTCGCGGACGTGTTCGGCTACTTCGACCCGACCGGGACGCTGAAGTACACCAAGACCGGTCCGCAGCGCCTGCTGGACACCCGCTCGGCGGTGGGCATCGCCACGACGACGCCGATCCAGGGCGGGCAGACGGTCAAGCTCCAGGTCACCGGCGGCACGACCGGCGTCCCGGCCGGTGTCCAGGCCGTGGTGCTCAACGTCACGGTCACCGGGACCACGGGCAGCGGGAACCTGAGCGCCTACGCGGACGGCTCCAACCCGCCGACCACGTCCAACCTCAACTGGGTCGCGGGCTGGACCGTGCCGAACCTGGTGATGGTGCCGGTCGGCCCGAACGGTGTGGTGGACCTGCACGTCACCAGCACCACCCACGTCATCGCGGACGTCTTCGGGTACTTCTCCTGAGGATCCTGAGCCTTCTGCGGTCCGGGTGAACCGACACCCGGTCAAGACGGTCACGATGAACCTGCGCCCCGCCTGCCGACCGGCAGGCGGGGCGCGGTGCTTCCAGCCGTCCGCCGGCTCCGGAGCGCTCCGCCGAAGGCCCGGCGCTCACGCTCCGGCCGACCTCCGCGCGCGCGGAGCCACGGCACCGGACCGGCCGCCCCGGCTCATCGCCAGCGCCAGCAGTGCGAACGCCAGCAGCACCACCGCCACCGTCCGCGCGCCCGCCGCCCCCGGCAGCAGATGCAGGGTCAGCGTGACCGCCGCGACGCCCAGCGCGGTGCCCATGCCCCGGCCCATGTTGACCATGCCGCCACCGGTACCGGCCGACGAGCCCGGGATCGCCCGCATCACCAGCGTGTTGTTGGCCGGGGTGAACACTCCGAGCGCGATGCCGAGCAGTCCCAGTGACACCGGCAGTACGGCAGACGTCATCGGCAGCACCGCCAGCAGCCCGAGTGCGGCCACGCAGCCCGCGGTTCCCGCCGTACACCGGGTCCGGTCGCTCCAGTCGCTGGGCAGCAGCCGGTCGCCGAGCGTCGCGGCGAGGGCGAAGCCGAGCGGCAGTGCGGTCAGCACCAGTCCGGCCTCCAGCGGGGAGCCGCCGTGCCGGGCGAGCACCACCGGGACCAGCACCAGCGGTCCGAACAGCACCAGGTAGCCGCAGAGCCCGCCGACCAGGCCGGGGGCGATGCCGCCGCGGCGCAGCAGTTTCAGGTCGATCAGCGGAGCCTTGTGGCCGCGCTGCCGGCGGACGAAGGCCCAGCCCGCGCCGGCCGCCGCGGCGAAGAGCACGGCGGCCGTCCAGACCGGGAGGCCCAGGCCGGAGCTGATGGACAGTCCGAGCATCGCGGCGGTGCTCGCCGCCCCCAGCAGCAGCACGCCGACCGCGTCCACCCCGGCGGTGCCCAGCCCCTGGCGGGTGCGCGGCAGCAGGTAGTGGCCGGCGACCAGTGCGACGATCCCGACCGGGACGTTGATCAGGAAGACCCAGCGCCAGCCCACGGTGGCCACCAGTGCGCCGCCGATGGTCGGCCCGAGCGCCAGTCCGATGGCCTGCCCGGCCGCCTGCATCCCGAGCGCGGCCCGCATCTTCCCGGACGGCGCGCTGGTGCTCACCAGGGCCACGCTGTTGGCCTGCATCAGCGCCGCGCCCACGGCCTGCACGATCCGGAAGGCGACCAGGATCCCCAGTCCCGGCGCGAGCCCGCAGGCCGCGGAGCCCGCGGTGAACACGGCGAACCCGTACAGGTACATCAGCTTGCGGCCGTGCACGTCGGAGAAGCGTCCGGCCGGGACCAGCAGTGCGATCAGCACCAGGAGGTAGGAGAGCGACACCCACTCGACGGCGGCGGGTCCGGCGTGGAAGGCGGTGCCCAGCGACTGGTAGGTGAGGGTGACGATGCTGGCGTCGAGCTGCCCCATGAACGCCCCGAAGCAGACGGCGGCGACCGCCAGCCGCCAGGCCCAGGACTTCCCCCGTATTCGCTCCGGCCGCGGCCGCTCCTGCGTGAGCAGCGCCCACCCGCGCGGCCGCTGGGCCGGCAGCGGCAGCAGTGGCGGCAGCAGGTCGGCGGCAGCCGCCACCGGGCTCGTCGCCGGTTTCGCTGCCAGGTTCGGCACCAGCACCGGCGCCGGTATCGGCGCCGGCATTCGCGCTGAGGGGAGCCGCTGCTCGCCGGTGCCCATACCCATGCCCATGCCCCCTTCTCGATGTCTCGGTGACGTCGGTCGGTGTCGGTCGGTGTCGGTCGGTGTCTTCCACCAGGTTACATCTGCTACAGACATAATCGTAGAGCGATGTGTTCTGAGATCGAGGCATTCCGGAAGGGGTCCGCCCCTGCCGGGGTCGGGCACCCGTCGGCCCGCGATCCTTTCGAGTGGGAGTCGGCTCGCGACGCATGGGGTCCGGCTGCGCGGATAGCCTTGGTCCGCTGAGGGCATGCAGGGGCCGCGCGGTCCCGAACGGGCTAACCCGAACGGGCGAACCCGGGCAGGCGAAGGAGTGGGCGCAGTGGCGAGGACCTATCCGCCGGCGGAGTCGGCTGTCGGCCCCACGGGGGCCAACCGGGCGGCGGTGACCGGGTCGGCCGTGCTCAACGCGGCGGAGTCGGATCGGGAGCGGCTGCTTGCCTGGCTGCCGCAACTCGCTGCGGGCGAAGCGGTGTTCCTCCCGGCCGACCCGCCCCGGTCGGGACGGGTGGGGTTCTGGACCTTCGGCGGCGAGCTGCCCGACCTCGGGGTGGAACCCGAGGAGCTGACCGTGCTGCGTCCACACGGCTCGTCCGTGCGCCGGGCGCGCGTGGTCGCCGTGCTGCTGCCGGTGGAGCAGGCGCTGCCGCTGCTCACCCGCTGCCGGGCGCTCGCGCTCGGTGCGCAGCGCGGCGGTCGGACGTCCGGCGCCGATGCCCCCGGCAGCACGGCCTTCTGGGGCGCGGCGGCCCTGCTCGGACTGGGCCTGCTGGCGCGTGGCCGGGTGCTGCCAGGAGTGTCACCGGAGGGCTTCGACGCGTGGCGGGTCGGCCCGCTGGACGCCGAGGACCACGAGCGGCTCGCCGCCCTGGCCGCCGCCATGCCCCCCGAGGCCCGTGCGGTCGCCGTCCCCGGCCTGTCCCCGCTTGCGCTGCCACCGGCCGAACCGCTGCTGCGGGCCTTCCTGGACGCCGTGGCCGACTCCCTCACCCGCCCTCCCGCCGCCCGCCACCTGGCCGACGGGCCGGCGTTCGCGGTTCGTGCGCCGCAGTCGGTGCCCGAGCAGCGCGCCTGGGCGGCAGAGGTCGCGGCCGGCCGCGACGCGGGCCTCGCGGTGTCGCTGCGTCTGGAACTGGGCCGGGCTGAGTCCTTCCGGGCCGTGGTCCAGCTGCGCAGCCTGGCCGATCCCACGGTGCTCGCCGATGCCGCGGACCTGTGGTCCGGTGCCGCCACCGCCCCCGAACTCTTCGGTCCACGGGCCCAGGTGGACACCCTGCTGACGCTGCGCCGGGCCGCACGGGCGTGGCCCCCGGCCGGGCGGCTGCTGGACTCGGCCGCCCCGACCGGTCTCGACCTGTCCGACGAGGAGGCCCAGGCGCTGCTGGGCGAGGCGGCCGAGAGCCTGTCCGCAGCCGGGGTCGCCGTGCACTGGCCCAAGGAGCTGGTGCGCGAACTGACCGCAGCCGGGGTCCTGGAGCCCGTACGCCGCAAGGGGACGAAATCCTCGGCCGAGACCTTCCTGTCCAGTGGCGGGCTGCTGGACTTCCGCTGGCGGGTCGCGCTCGGCGACCAGGAGCTCACCGAGGAGGAGTTGGAACGCCTGGTCCAGTCGCACCGGCCGATCGTGCGGCTGCGCGACCAGTGGGTGGTCGTGGACCCGGAGCTGGTCCGCCGCCTGCGTCGGGCCGCGAAGTCGCGGACGTCCCCGCTGACCGCGATCGACGCCCTCGGCGCCGCGCTGACCGGCAGCGTCGAGGTCGACGGGGAACGGGTGCAGGTCACGGCGGGCGGCGTGCTGGAGGAACTGCGCTCCCGGATCGCAGATCCCGAGGGCGACCCTGGAGCCGAGCCCATCGCCGGGGTCGGCGCCCGTGCCGCGCGCAAGCCCCAGGGGCCGCCGAAAGCGCTGGCCGCGACCCTGCGCGACTACCAGCTGCGCGGCCTGAACTGGCTGCACCGGATGACCTCGCTCGGCTTGGGCGCCTGCCTCGCCGACGACATGGGCCTGGGCAAGACCGTCACGTTGATCGCCCTCCATCTGCGCCGCCAGGAACGGAAGGCCACCGCGGGACCGACCCTGGTGGTCTGCCCCGCCTCCCTGCTCGGCAACTGGGAGCGCGAGATCCAGCGCTTCGCACCGGCCGCCCCGGTACGCCGCTTCCACGGCCCCGGCCGCGACCTGGAGGGACTCGGAGCCGGGGCAGCGGGCGGCTTCGTGCTGACCACCTACGGGACCATGCGCCGAGACACCGAACGTCTTGCACAGCAGCCCTGGGGACTGCTGGTCGCCGACGAGGCCCAGCACGTCAAGAACCCGCACGCGCACACCGCCCAGGCGCTGCGGACGATCCCCTCGCAGGGTCGGGTTGCGCTGACCGGCACACCGGTCGAGAACAACCTCTCCGAGCTGTGGTCCCTGCTCGATTGGACCACCCCCGGACTGCTCGGAACCCTCACCTCCTTCCGCGACCGCTACGCCCGCGCCGTCGAGGGCGACCGCGACGAGGAGGCCGCAGCGCGGCTGGCCGCGCTCGTCCGCCCGTTCCTGCTGCGCCGACGCAAGTCCGACCCCGGCATCGCCCCCGAACTGCCGCCCAAGACCGAGACCGACCAGCCGGTCTCCCTGACGAAGGAACAGGTCTCGCTCTACGAGGCACTGGTACGCGAGCTCATGGCCGAGATCGAGGAGAAGCAGGGCATGGCCCGGCGCGGCCTGGTGATGAAGCTCCTCACCGGCCTCAAACAGGTCTGCAACCACCCCGCGCAGTATCTGAAGGAACCGGCGACCGCGAAGCTGCCGGGCCGCTCGGGGAAGCTGGAACTGCTGGACGAGATCCTGGACACCGTCCTGGCCGAGGAGGGCTCGGCGCTGGTATTCACCCAGTACGTGGCCATGGGCAGACTGATCGAACGCCACCTGGCCGACCGCGGCGTGGACACCCTCTTCCTGCACGGAGGCACCACGGTCAAGAGTCGAGAGGAGATGGTCGACGCCTTCCAGGCCGGGGAGAAGAAGGTGTTCCTACTGTCCCTCAAGGCCGCCGGCACCGGTCTGAACCTCACCCGGGCCGGGCACGTCATCCACTACGACCGCTGGTGGAACCCGGCGGTGGAGGACCAGGCCACCGACCGTGCCTACCGGATCGGTCAGACCCAGCCGGTCCAGGTGCACAAACTGATCGCCGAGGGCACCGTCGAGGACCGGGTCGCCGAGATGCTCCGACAGAAGCGCGAGCTGGCCGACTCGGTGCTGGGCAGCGGCGAGGCGGCGTTCAGCGAACTCAGCGACAGCGAACTCGTCGAACTGGTCACGCTGCGGAGCACGGGTCTACGGAGCGGCGGCCGGCGCGGGACCGGCCGGCCCGGGACCGGACAAGGCAGCGGCGGACAACGCGCGGCCGCCCAGCACCAGGCAACCGAGCTGCAGGGGACCGGACGATGACCCGACGAACCGCGCCCGCCAAAGGCCCCACCCGTACCTTCGAGCCGCTCCCGCCGGCGAAGGGCAGCCGCGCGCCCTTCGCCGAATCCTGGTGGGGCCGCGAATGGCTGCGCGCCCTGGAGGAGTCCTCGCTGGATTCCGGTCGCCTGCAGCGCGGCCGCACCTACGCGCGCCGCGGCGCGGTCGGCCAGGTCTCCGTGACCCCGGGCGTCGCCGCTGCCCCGGTGCAGGGCAGCCGACGTACGCCCTACCGCTGCAGCGTCCATGTCGAACAGTTGACGGACCGACAGTGGGACCGGCTGCTCGACATGATCGCCGAGCGGGCCGCCAATATCGCGGCCCTGCTCGACAGCGAGATGCCTGCCGGCCTCGCCGACGACGCCGCAGCCGCGGGCGTTCCGCTGCTGCCCGGCCCTCGCGACCTCGACCCCGCGTGCACCTGCCCCGACTGGGGGTATCCCTGCAAGCACGCTGCGGCCCTCTGCTACCAACTCGCCCGGCTCCTGGACCGCGACCCCTTCGTACTGCTGCTCCTGCGGGGCCGTGGCGAACGGGAGTTGATGGACGAACTCGGCCGCCGCAACACCACCCGCGCCGCCGTCGAGGCTGCGGCGCACGCGGCCACCGCAGCTGCGCTCCCAGGTGGGGTCACGGGCGCGGCGCCGGGTCGGGCCGGGGAGCCCGCCGCGGCGGCCTTCGCCTCCCGGGCCGAACGGCCGGCCCTCCCCGCGCCGCCCCCGCTACCCGAACGGCCCGGCCGGGGACCGGCGTTGGTGGATTCGGCCATACCGGAGCCAGGCGTCGACCCCGCCGCGCTCGAACTGCTCGCCGCCGACGCCGCGGTACGTGCCCACCATCTGCTCGCCGCAGCGCTCGGCTCCCGGCACGCCGACGCCGCCCCGCCCGTGCCGCTCACCGAATGGCAGGACGCCGTCCGCCTGGCCGCCACGCACTCCACCACGGAGGTCTTCGCCCGGATCTCCTCGACCTGTGA
This sequence comes from uncultured Actinomycetota bacterium, assembly GCA_963743515.1. Taxonomy (GTDB): domain Bacteria; phylum Actinomycetota; class Actinomycetes; order Streptomycetales; family Streptomycetaceae; genus Streptacidiphilus. Next base: position 1,171,664 of record CAVUQN010000004.1, on the reverse strand, counting down.
CCGCACCCCCGGCGAACTCGCCGCCGCCGTCCGGGCCTGGCGCCATGGCGGTGCCGCCGCCCTGGACGTGCTGGAGAACGACTGGACGCCGGCCGCCGCGCGCCTGGAGCGCCACCGCGAGACGCTGCGGGCGGACTGGGCCGAGGGCAAACTGCCCCGGCTCCGCGCCTGGCGCAACCGCTGGACCGTCGAGGGCCGTGACGCCCAACTGCGCCTGGGCCAGGACGGCCTCTGGTACCCGTACACCAAGGACCGCGGCACCTGGTGGCCGGCCGGCCCGCCCGACGCCGACCCCGCCGTCGTCCTGACCGCCCTGCTGACCGCCCCTGCGGAGTGACGGCGTGCCGGACGCCTTGCCGCAGCCGACGCTTCCGTCGGTGCGGGGGCGACGGGCCGGGGTCAGGCTCTGGCGGGTGCCGGTGTTCCGGTGACGGTCCGTAGGGCGGCTCTGACCAGGGCGATGCCGCGCGGGGTGGCCGCTGCGCCGCCGCCGACAGCCACGGTTCGGCCGCCCAGCCCTGCGCACGGGCGGCAGACACCAGGCTGTGTGACGGGGTCGCCGCAGCGGCCGCACTCGTGCCGCTGCGGTGCTCCTGCGGCCGTGGCGGCTCTGGCGGGGTGCGGTGCCGGTGGGAGTTTGTGCTGCAGGCGGCACCGCTCAGGCCGCAGCCGGCTCCGGGTCCAGGGCCGCGTCGATCTCGGCCAGTTCCTCGGAGGTCGGTACCCACTGGCCGGCGGCGGCGTTGGCACGCACCTGCTCGGGGCTGCTCGCCCCGGCGATGACCGAGCCGCAGCCGGGTCGTGCGGCGAGTGCGCCCACGCCGATCTCCAGCACGCTCCGGCCGTGCGCCTCGCCCCAGGCGGCGAGGCGTTCCACCGTGTCGAGGCCGGCCTCGGTCACCCGCTCGGGCCGTGACGCCAGGCGCGAGCCTGCGGGCACGCCCGTGGCACGGCGCACCTTCCCGGTCAGTAGGCCGTTGGCGAGTGGGAAGTACGGCAGCACGCCGAGGCCGTAGTGCAGTGCTGCGGGGACCACCTCCCGCTCCGCGCCGCGTTCGAGCAGCGACCATTCGTTCTGGCTCGAGACGAACGGGACGGCCCCGGTCTCCCGGGCGACGTGCGCGGCCTCGGCGAGCTGCCAGCCGGCGAAGTTGGAGTGCCCGATGTAACGCACCTTGCCTTCGCGTACCAGCTCGCTGAGCGCGGCGAGCGTCTCGGCGATCGGCGTGCGCGGGTCGGGGGTGTGCAACTGGTAGAGGTCGATGTGGTCGGTCTGCAGGCGTCGCAGCGACTCCTCGACCGCGCGCCGGATGTAGGCCCGGCCGCCCTTCGCCCCGGCCGCAGGCCCGTAGCCCAGGTCCACCTGCTGATGGCCGAACTTGGTCGCCAGTACGACCTGGTCGCGCCGCCCCTTCAGCGCCTGGCCGAGCAGTGTCTCGGAGCCGCCCCCGCCGCCGTACATGTCGGCAGTGTCGAAGAGGGTCACCCCGGCGTCGAGTGCCGCGTCGACCACCGCGAGTGTCTGCGCCGCGTCGAGACGCGTGCCGAAGTTGTTGCAGCCGAGTCCGACCACGGAGACGAGGAGTCCGCTGTTGCCGAGCGTTCGATAGTCCATGGGGCCACCCTAATTCTGGCGCGGTACCCGCGAGGGTCGACGGCGCGGCAGGCCGTCGACAAAGCTGCCACGTGAATCCGCGCGACCGATCGAGTGACCTGTGACACATCTTCAGAGTCCGTGCAGCGGATCGTGCGACGCCGTCGTCAACAGGGTGATCGTCGGACCGAATAGGAGGGCGCCTGTGCGACTCGCATCCAGACAGAGGAGGAGGGCGGCATGAGAACGACCGACGAACCCGGTTCCCCGGACTTTGCCGCCTTCGTCGCCCAGCGCTCGGCCGCGCTGTTCCGTAGCGCGTACGTGCTGACGGGAAACCAGGAGTCGGCCCAGGAGCTGCTGCAGGAGGCACTGGTCCGGGCATGCGGGCGCTGGCGGCGGGTGTCCGAGGCCGATTCCCCCGAGGCCTACGTCCACCGAGTAATGATCAACCTGGCCAACGACCGCTGGCGGCGTTGGCGTCGCACGGCTCCCGTCCAGGACCTCGCAGACCGACCCGTCCCCGGGGACGAGTACGGGCGCGTCGACACGCGCGACCAGATCATCCGGGCACTGCACTGCCTGCCCATGGGGATGCGCACCGTCATCGTCCTGCACTACTTCCACGACATGTCCGACACGCAGATTGCCGCCACCATGGGCATCTCGCCCGGATCGGCCCGGTCCCAGCTCGCCCGCGGTCTGGCGAAGCTGCGCGACCAGCTCCCGCAGCGGCCTCTGCGCCCAGCCCCGCAACAGTCCGCCCCGCAACAACCAACCCCGCAACGACCAGCCCCGCAGCGACCTGCCCACCGGGCAGCACAAGCAGCCCACGAGCGCATCGGAGGCAGGCGATGACGCCGTCGGCACCACCACCGTCCCAACCCGGCCGCAACTACGACTTCGAAGAGAGACTGATCCAGGCCATGGACGAGTTCGCCGACGGGACGGTGCCCCCGGCGCTCGACGCGGTCCGTATCGGGCGGCGTGCCCGCTGCAGGCGCCTCGCAATGACCGGGGCGAGCGTCGCCGCCGTCCTCGCTGTCGCCGTCGGCGGCACCGCCCTCGCGACCGTCACCGCCTCGCCCTCCACGAAGTCGGCCCCGGCCGCAGCCGCGTCGCGAAGGCCGAGCGCCGGAGCCACGCCACGCCCCTCTGCTGACCGGCGAACGGTGCAGGTCCCTGATGTGGTCGGCCTGAGCCAGGCCGAGGCCACAGCGCTACTGGAGACCGCCAAGCTCCGCGTCGGGACCGTCTCCACCCAGTTCAGCAGCGCCCTGCCCTCCGGCCAGGTGATCGCGACCATTCCCGCGCCCAACAACCAGGTGCCTTCCGGTTCCCAGGTCGACCTCTGGGTCTCGACCCACTGAAGCCCACGTCGACCACCAGGTGCCGACAACTCCGCACCATGCTCATCTGTCCGCACACCGTACTGGAGTACCTGTGAACCGTCGCACTGTCGCGCTCATCCTCGGCACCATCGTTGGTGCCGCCGCACTGAGCAGTTGCTCGCCGACGGGGACAAGCGCTACCCGTTCAAGTGCGTCGAGCAGCAGCCCCAGCCCGAGCGCGAGCAACTCGGACAGTACGGCCACGCAGAGCCCGGCACCGAGCCCGCAGGCAGGCTCCGCGCCCGCCGGGACAGAGGGCGCGAGCGCTGCCGCCAGCGGGACGTGCCCGGGACGACCTCTTGCCACCCGCTACGTGGCTCTCACCGGGCACGACACCGCAGCGGACCTCGTGGAACTCGTGGTCCGTCGCGGCCACTACGTCTGCGACGACCCGGCCGATCCGGACGCCGCCGTGTTCGTCCCCACCGGTTCGAACCAGGAGCTCGTCATCCGCGAGGATGCGCAGATCACCGCCACCACCCCGGTGACCACCGGGACAAGCGGTCGGCCGATTTCCCTGCAGGAACTGCTGAACTGGATCGGCGCCAACCACGACGCACTGGCGGTCTTCACCTACGAGACAGATCCGCAGGACCGCATCGTCGGCCTGGCCGAGGTCTACAACGGCTGATGTCGTGCTACCGCAGCGCCTCGAAGTCGTCGGTTTTCCAGGTGCCGTCGAAAGGTGCCTCGGAACTCCACGCATGAGCCATTGATTTTTGCGGGCAAACTGTGCAATTCGAGACTTGAGGGATTTCGCTGACGGTTTGTGTGCCCGCTCCCCGGGGGCCCTGCTCGCAGCCGAATTGCGCTTGCTATGCTCCGCCTGCCCTGCCCACAGTGGAAGGGCCGGGGCTTTACGCAGGAGAGTAAAAAGGGGGAATGCGGGCATAATGCCAGTAAATAGAGTATCCAGATCCAAATACGCACGCCTGTGGGGCGTGCCCACGCTGCTTGTCGCGGTCCTGGCCGCGCTCGTCGGCCCGACCGGTGCCGCGTACGCGGCCGTGTCCCAGCCGACGGTCACGTCGCAGCCGGCCGTGAAGGTGAAGGCTGCGGCACCGGCGAAGCAGACGGTCACGACGAAGGCCGGGGCGACGCAGAGCGCCTCCTCCGCCGTGACCTCCGCCGCCACGGAGCCGAAGAAGCCCCAACTCGTCACCAGGCCCACCGCGCCGACCAAGGCGAAGCTCCCCGCTGCTCCTGCAGCCGACTCGAAGTCGCTGCGCGCAGCCGCCACCCGGAGCGCCATGGCGCACAACAGTGTGCCTGACACCTGCTCCGGCGCCATCGTGGCCGACACCGTCTACCCCTGCGCCGCGCCCACGGGCACCGACACCTACACGGTGACCCTGCCCGACGCGGCCGACCTGCTCGTCGTGCGGGCAGTGGCGACCGGCGGCTCCGCGCTGCCGATCACCGTCACCGCACCCGATTCCGACGCGGTCACCTGCCAGCAGCCCGTCTGGTACCAGCCCCCGCAGTGCGCGACCACCCAGGCCGGTACCTACACCGTTCAGGTCCAGGACGGCGGCAGCGCCTTCACTCTGGCGTACACCGCGCTGCTGTCGGACACCTCCTGCACGGTCGCGAACCCCTCGTTCAGCGCGCCGACGATCCAGGGCTCGCTCGCCGCAGGCGCCGTCGGCAACTGCTACACCCTGGCCATGACCAGCGGCAGCGTGCTGCACGCGGCTCTGTCGTCCACTCCGTACCAGGAGTTGAACGTCGTCGTCTACGACGCGACCGGCGCCCAGATCTGCGTGGACGACCAGGGTGACTGCACCCTGACCGGGACCGCGCCCTACCGCGTGCTGGCGAGCGACACGTACGGCAACGCGAACACCTACGCCCTCCAGTTGAACAGCGTCTCGCAGCCGCAGGGCTGCCTGGCCGTCGCCCAGCAGACGTACGGCACGGTGCCGGAGACCACCGCCACCATCGCCTGCCGAACCCTGACCGTCACCACGGCCGGCCAGTACCAGGTGTACGCGGCGACCGCGCAGAGCGGCGGCATCGGCGGCACGCTGTACAACCCCGACGGCACCGTGGCCTGCACCAACTCCGGCTCGACCTGCCAACTGGCCAGCGGAACCTACGACTTCGTAGCGACCGAGTACCCCCAGTACGTCATGCCGTTCGGTGTCGTCTTCATCGCGGCGGACGAGAGCCGAGGCTGCACCGCGACGACCGACACCGACTTCGCGGCCGGCCCGGCCAAGGGCAGCTTCGGTGGAATCGGCGAGGAGATCTGCCTGAACCTGCCGACCGCCTCCGGAGAGTCCGACTACATCTTCGACCAGGCGACCGCCGACGGCTCCAGCCCGCAGATGCAGGTCGTGGACGCGACCGGCGTGCAGCAGTGCCCGAGCGCGTCGTTCACCTACGCCACCTGCCAGCTCACCGGAACCGCGCCGTTCCACATGATCCTTTCGGCACAGGAGGCGCACGGCGGGTACCAGGTGCTGGCGCAGCGGACGGACTCCGCCGCCGGTTGTGCCGTCTGGCCCCAGTCCGGATTCGGTGGGTCCTGGGGAGCCGAGGTTCCGCTCACGACCAGCGCGAACGTCAAGTGCCTGAGCATCCCCGCGAACCAGCACTCCGTCGGGGAGATGATCGACTACCAGAACAACACGAACACGGTCAACGGAAACATCACCGTCAACGACCCGACCGGTAAGCAGATCTGCATCGGTACCAGTACCGCGATCTGCTCGTACACGCCCGGAGTCGCCTACACCGCGCTGGTGATGGGCGTTTCCCTGGCCGGCCCGGACACCTACAAGGTGGTGCGGCGTGACGTGTCGCAGACGGCGAGCTGCACGACCCCGGCATCGACGACGGTGGGCGGCCCGTCCACCGAGTTCCTGCTGAACTCGGCCCTGGACGCACAGTGCGTGCGCGTCACTGCGGCAGCTGCGGACAAGATCTGGACGGACGCCAGGGCCACGGCCCCGACCCCGGCGGGGGTGGTGGAGGAGGTCGCCGATGCCTCGGGCACCATCGTCTGCCGCCAGTGGGGCGTCTCCTGCCAGGTCACCGGATCGACCTCGTACCAGGTCATCGTGATCGCGTCGGGCTATGCGGGGGTCGTCGTCCCCGCGCACGTGGACACCTGGCTGGTGGGCACGGCGGCCGGCTGGGCACCGCAGTGCACCGCGCACCCGCTGTCCGCGAACGGCTTCGCCCCGCAGAGCGGGTCCCTGAGCGAGAGCACGACCGCCTACTGCGCCGTGGTCCAGATGCCGCCCAAGGAACTGCTCGGTATCGGAGTCGTCGAGCCGACGAACACCGGCGGCCCGGCGGTGAGCATGTACGACGACGCCGACTGGACGAACGGCCTGGGACTCTGCAACATCGGCGGCGGATCCAACGACTTCTCCGTACAGTGCGAGACCCAGTCGAGCACCACGGACCCGGCAGTCATGCTGGTGACCCCTGGGGCCTCACCGACACCGATCAGCTACACCACGCAGGGCGTGTGCGAGAACAACTGTGCCACGCCCCCCACGCCCGTCACGCTGACCGGCATCAGCCCCGCGGTCGGACCGGCCGGGACGCAGAACGTCGTCACCGTGCACGGGACCGGTCTGAACCTGGGCACTGAGCTGGATCTCGCCAGCAACGGCGTCAGCGTGAGCAACGACCAGCCGAACTGGACACAGTCCGCCAGCGCCGACGGCACCTCGCTGACCGTCCTGCTCTCCACGGTCGGCCTCACCCCAGGCAAGTACGACCTGGCACTCAGCACGGTCGGCTACACCGTCGGAACTCCCTCCCAGGGATACTTGCCCGGTGCCTACACGGTCACGGCAGCCGCGCCGGCGCAGCCCGAGAGCCGGTTCGTCCCGGTGTCGCCTTCGCGCATCCTGGACACCCGGTCGGGGTTGGGTGCGCCGAAGGCCCGGGTTGGTGGGCGCCAGACGGTGAAGCTGAAGGTCGAGGGTGTGGGCGGGGTTCCGGCGAGCGGTGTCACCGCTGTTGCCATGAACGTCACCGAGGTGAACGCCGCTGCGGCGGGCTTCATCACGGCCTATCCGGACGGCGGCCAGCTGCCGACGGCGTCGAACATCAACTTCACGGCCGGGGAGACGATCCCCAACCTGGTGATCGTGCCGGTCACGGACGGCAGGGTGGATCTGTACAACGGCTCCTTCGGCCCCGTCGACCTGCTCGCCGACATCACCGGCTACTACTCCACCAATGGCTCCGGCTCCGAGCTGACCACGGTCGGCCCGTCGCGCATCCTGGACACCCGGTCGGGGTTGGGTGCGCCGAAGGCCCGGGTTGGTGGGCGTCAGACGGTGAAGCTGAAGGTTGAGGGTGTGGGCGGGGTTCCGGCGAGCGGTGTCACCGCTGTTGCCATGAACGTCACCGAGGTGAACGCCGCTGCGGCGGGCTTCATCACGGCCTATCCGGACGGCGGCCAGCTGCCGGCGGTGTCCAACATCAACTTCACGGCCGGGGAGACGATCCCCAACCTGGTGATCGTGCCGGTCACGGACGGCAGGGTGGATCTGTACAACGGCTCCTTCGGCCCCGTCGACCTGCTGGCCGACATCACCGGCTACTACACGGCGAGTGGCTCTGTCTTCGAGACGGCTGGGCCGGTGCGGGCGATGGACACTCGCAGCGGGACCGGCCGGGCCGGTGGGGCCATCGCTCCTGGCGCAGCTGCGGTCCTCTCCGTGATGGACCTGCCGTTGACACCGATTCCGGGCACGGTCACCGCGGTCGTGCTGAACGTCACCGTGACCAGTCCCACTCAGGGGGGCTTCCTCACGGTGTTCCCCGACAGCCAGTCGCTGCCCACGGTCTCGAACCTCAACTTCGTTGCGGGGGAGACGATTTCCAACCTGGTCGTCGTGCCGGTGATCAATGGGCAGATCGACTTCTACAACGGCTCCGGGGGAACGGTCCAGGTCGTCGCTGACCTGGACGGCTACTACACCACCCCGTAACCCGGCCGCTCCGCCCTCGACTGCGCCCGTGCCCGTCCCCTCCTCGCGGAGCGACGGCCACGGGCGCAGTCACGCCGGGCTCCCGTCCAGCAGGAGGGAGGTTCGCGCGGCGTAATGTTCGGCGCCGGTCCAGAGTGCGCGCCGAGCTGTCCGCCCGGGAGGAGCGCCGACGACCGGACCGCCCTTCCGGCTGTCGCCGGTGTCCAACGTGCTCAACCGTCCCGGATCTGTGACGGGGGCCACTCGGGCGAAGGCCGAGGGGGTCATCGCGGACCTGGGCGGTGTCCTCAGGAGAGATGGCCGCGCACTGAGCTACGGGCCGTGGCCTCCGGGGTCGCCCGTGGCCGACCTCTACCGGCTACTGAAAGCCCGCCAGTGCGGGGCGCTGGAGCGGATTTCAGGGAGGCCACTCCACAACCGCTCCAAAACTGCACTGGGAACGCATCAGGGGCCGTATCGAATCTCTCCGATACGGCCCCTGACCTCGGGTCGGGGTGGCGGGATTTGAACCCACGGCCTCTTCGTCCCGAACGAAGCGCGCTACCAAGCTGCGCCACACCCCGTTCCAACGAGTATTACTCTAGCGGACCCGCGGCCAGGGACGAAATCCGGTTCCGCTCGGGGGGTCCCGAGCGGGGTGGAGGAGCGCAGGTCAGGGTGGACGGGCCGGTGCGGGAGCGGGGCGGTGCGGGGGTGTCGTATCTGGCACGGGATCCGGGGTTGCCGGGAGCGGGGCCCGCCTAAGATGAAGGCATGTCCGAGCTGCGCCGACTGCGTTACTTCTTGGCCGTCGCCGAGGAACAGAGTTTCACCCGCGCTGCCGAGCGGCTGCATGTCGCCCAGGCCGCCCTGAGCCGCCAAGTGCGCGAGTTGGAGCGCGACTTGGGTGTGGAGCTGCTCACTCGCAGCAGCAGCACCCACCAGGTGGTGCCCACCGAGGCCGGGCGGATGCTGGTCGAGCGCGGGCCCGGGCTGCTGGAGGCTGCCGACAGCCTCTGGCGCGGGGTGCGCGGTTTCGCGGACGGGCGGCTGGGGAGCGTCAGTCTCGGGTACGGCATGAGCGCCGGCTACGAGACCGCGCCGCAGCTGCTGCTCGCCATGAGCGAGGAGGCCCCCGGGATCGAGGTGCTGGCCCGGGTCATGTCCTTCGCCCGCATCGTCGCCGGCGTCGCCGCCGGGACGCTGGACGTCGGTCTGGTGCGCTGCGCGCAGCCGCAGGAGGGGGTGGAGCTGACGCTGCTCCGGCTGGAGCGGCAGGGCGTGGTCATCAGCCGGGACCATCCGCTGGCCGGCGGCGACAGCGTCGCCCCCGCCGACCTGGACGGCGTGAAGCTGCTGCTGCACGCCCGGGACCACAACCCCGGCCACTACGACCTGCTGATGCGGGTCTGCGCCGAGGCCGGCGCCGAGCCCGAGTTCCTGCTGCGCGGCCAGGACTTCGACGCCTCCTACACCCCGGTCTCCTCCGGCGCTGCGGTGACGATCGTCGGCGAGAGCGGACGGGTCGGCCTGCCGGCCGGGCTGGTGTGGCTGCCGCTGGACCCGGCGGTGCTGGTGGAGGTCCACCTGATCACACGTGGGAAGCAGCGCTCACCGGCGATCGACCGGCTGGTCCGCGTCGCCGAGGAGACCTCGCGCCAGCACGGCTGGCTGCAGCGCGAGCACTCCTAGGCAGACCAGCCTCCTAGGCAGCCGCAGGCCCGTCCGCTACGCCTCGCGGGCGGTCAGGGTCAGCAGCGTGGCCTCGGGCGGGCAGGCGAAGCGGATCGGGGTGTAGCGGTTGGTGCCGCAGCCCGCCGAGACGTGCAGGTAGGAGCGGTGCCCGCCGGAGGAGTGCCGGGACAGCCCCTTGACCCGCTTGCGGTCCAGGTCGCAGTTGGTCACCAGGGCCCCGTAGAAGGGGACGCACAGCTGCCCGCCGTGGGTGTGCCCGGCCATGATCAGCGGGTACCGGTCGGCGGTGAACGCGTCCAGCGTGCGCAGGTACGGGGCGTGGACCACGCCGATGGACAGGTCCGCGTCCGCGGACGGGCCGCCGGCGACCTCGTCGTAGCGGTCGCGTCGGATGTGCGGGTCGTCCAGGCCGGCGAACTCCAGCTCCAGCCCCTCGACCTTGAGCCGCCCCCGGGTGTTGGTCAGGTTCACCCAACCCGCGCTGTCGAAGCCGTCGCGCAGCTCCGGCCAGGGGTTGTGGATCGCCCCGGTCACGCCGCGCCGCGCCGAGCCGTCCGCCTTGTTCAGCCCGTGGTCGCCGGTCAGCATCGCGCCCAGGTAGCGGGTCGGGCTCTTCGGCACCGGGCCGTAGTAGTCGTTCGAGCCGAAGACGTACACCCCGGGGTACTCCAGCAGCGGCCCGAGCGCGTCCAGCGTCTGCGGCACGGCCTCCGGGTCGGAGAGGTTGTCGCCGGTGTTGACGACGAAGTCCGGCCTCAGCCCGGCCAGGCTCCGCAGCCACTGCTGCTTCTTGCGCTGTCCGTTCACCATGTGGATGTCCGACAGCTGCAGTACCCGCAGCGGACGCGTCCCGGCGGGGAGCACCGGGACGGTCACCCGTCGCAGTCGGAACGAGCGCACCTCGACTCCGGCGGCATAGGCCACGCAGGCCGCGCCGGTCGCGGCGATTCCCAGGGGTACGGCATAGAGGGGTCGCATCCGTACATGGTCGCAGAGGAGCGGACACCGGGTTAATGGCGGGCACCGGCTCATTCGGGATGCGAGACTTGCCCCCATGACCACCACGCTCAAGAAGCAGCTGCAGGAGGACCTGACCGCCTCGATCCGGGCCAGGGACGAGCTGCGCTCCGGCACGATCCGGCTCACCCTGACCGCCATCACCAACGAGGAGGTGTCCGGCACCGTCGCCCGCGAGCTCTCCGACGACGAGGTGCTCAAGGTCATCGCCCGTGAGGCGAAGAAGCGGCGTGAGGCCGCCGAGGCGTTCGAGACCGGTGGCCGCGCGGAGTCCGCTGCCCGGGAGCGCGCCGAGGGCGAGATCCTGGCCGGCTACCTGCCGAAGCAGCTGACCGACGAGGAGCTGTCGACGATCGTCGCGGCGGCCGTCGCCGAGGCCAAGGCCGCCGGCGCGGAGGGCCCGCGTGCGATCGGCGCGGTCATGAAGATCGTGAACCCGAAGGTGGCCGGGCTGGCCGAGGGCGGCCGGGTCGCGGCAGCGGTGAAGCAGGCGCTGACGGCGGGCTGATCCGGCGCCGATCGGACGCAGAACCCGAACGCAGAACGAAGGGCGGGCCGCCCCGGTGTGAACCGGGGCGGCCCGCCCTTGTCGTGGTGCCTCAGGGGTGGTGCCGGCGGGGAGGCACTGGGTCAGTGCCCGCCGCCGTTCTTGCCGGGGCCGCCGTTGTTGTTGCCGGTGGTGTTGTTGGTTCCGGGCGACGTGCCGGGCGTGGGGGTGGTGTTGCTCGGCGGGGCGGACGGGGTGTCCTGGAAGGACAGCGGGACGTTCTGCATGCCGTTCATCGCCGCCTGCATGGCGTCGTGCCAGATGGGTCCGGAGGTGAGGTAGCCGTAGGCGTGCGGGTAGTAGTTGCCGTCGATGTCGACCTCGTCCATCGACTTGTTCGGGTAGTTGGGGTTGGTCATCACGGTCGCGTCGGCGATCTGCGAGGTGTACCCGTCGAACCAGGCCTGGTCGTCGTCGTTGGTGGTACCGGTCTTGCCCGCGTCGGAATAGCCGCTGAGGGAGTCGGAGGCACCGGTGCCTTCGTCGGACACCACGGACTTGAGCGTGGTGTTGACGCCCGCGGCGACCTCCGGGGTGACCACCTGGTGGCAGTCGGAGGCCGGGACCGGGAGGTCCTTGCCGCTGGTGTTGACGACCCGGGTGATCGCGGTGGTGTTGCAGTACATGCCGTTGGCGGCGAAGGCCGCGTAGACGTTGGCCATCTGCACCGGGGTGTAGGTGTTGACACCCAGGGTCAGCGTCGGGACCTGTGAGATCGGGGTGAGGCCGTTCGGCGACTTGGAGTCCGGCGCGTCCTGGTAGCCGAGGCCGAACGCCTGCGCCATCTGCACGACCTTGCACAGGCCTACCTGCTGCTCCAGCGGCACGAAGTAGGTGTTCACGGAGTTGGCCATGGCCGTGACCATGTCGATGTTGCCGTAGTTGGTGGGACCGTCGTTGATCATCTGATCGCCGGTGCCCTCGGGGAAGTAGTTCCCGTTGCAGTCCGTCATGGCCGGGTAGTTGCCGGCCACCACCGAGTTGATCACGTGGCTCAGCTGGTAGCCGTTGGAGAGGGCGGTCGCGGCGGTGATGGCCTTGAAGACCGAGCCGGTCTGGAAGCCCTCGCCGCCGTCCTCGGTGGCCGGCGCGTTGTAGTTGATCTCGGTCTGGTTGGAGCCGGTGCCGTAGGGGCGGCTCTGGGCCATGGCCAGGATCTTGCCGGTACCGGGCTGCACCATCGCCGACGCGGCGACGACGCTGTCATTCGGGTTGGTGTGGTTGTTGATCGCGTTCTGGGTGTCGGCCTGGTCCGTGGGGTTCAGCGTGGTGTAGATCTTCAGACCACCCTGGTCCCACAGCTGCTGCCGGATCGCCGAGGTGGCACCGAAGGTCGGGTCGTCCAGGACCTGCTGCTCCACGTAGTCGCAGAAGAAGCCCTCGCCCTTGGTGGCGGTGATGCAGCCCTCCTTGGGGAAGCTCACCTTCAGGTTCAGCGGGGTCGCCTCGGCGGCCGTGGCCTGGGCCGGCTTGATGGTGCCGTACTTGGCCATGTCGGCCAGCACCTCGTTGCGGCGCTGGAGCGCGAGCTGGGGGTTGACCAGCGGGTCGTAGCCGGTCGGCGACTGCACCATGCCGGCCAGCAGCGCGGCCTGCGGGATGGTCAGCTGGCTCGCGTGGACGCTGAAGTAGCGCTCGGAGGCGGCTTCGACGCCGTAGGACTGCTCGCCGAAGAACGTGATGTTCAGGTAGTCGGCGAGGATCTGGTCCTTGCTGAGGGTCTCCTCCAGCTTTATGGCGTACCGGAGCTCCTGGATCTTGCGCCCGGTGGTCTGCCGCTGGGCCTCCAGCACCTTCGCCGTGTCGTTGCCCGCCTCCTCCACGAAGACGTTCTTGACGTACTGCTGGGTGAGGGTCGACCCGCCCTGGGCGACGCCGCCGGAGCTGGCGTTCTTGGTGAGGGCGCGCAGGGTGCCCTCGAGGTCGATGGCTCCGTGCTGGTAGTAGCGGTTGTCCTCGATGTCGATCAGCGCGCTGCGCATGATCGGCGCGATCTGGCTGAGCGGGACTACCGTGCGGTCCCGGGAGTAGACCGTCGCGATGACTCCGCCGTTGGCGTCGTAGATGGTCGACGACTGCGTCAGCGGCGGCGCGGTGAAGGAGTCCGGGATGTTGTTGAAGTCGTCCGCGGCCGACTTCGCGCCCAGGCCGAGCGCTCCGACGGCCGGCACCCCCAGACCCGCTACAAGTGCGCCTGCCAGCACACTCGCGCCGAGTAGGCGTACACCGAGACCGACCTTGTGGAGGGGAGAACCCGAGCGCTTCGCTGCCATGGCAGAACCATACGTGGCCGTTTCCCGTACAGGCGGGCAGTTGTTCGCCTACTCTTGTCACAAGCTTGCGACAAGTTCCTGTGCGCCCCCTGACATCACTCGTGTGGGTGATGAGATCTGTCCTTTTTGTCGCCCTCTGGCGTCCTTTAAGGCTGTAGGAGCCAGGTCATACGGGTACCCGAAACCTGTCTGGCCTTCTTACCTGCAGTCACTCCCGTGGGTGATCTATTCCCTACGCATAGTCCGAATGGGCCATACAGGATTGGGCCCCAAGGGGCTGTTGCATCTCGCCGTTCTTCCGTAACGTCCTCAACTGGCAACAGTGCATATGCCGTTGCCGCCGTGGGGGAGCCTCGATTCGGGAGAGGACGGCACCAGCATGAGCTGGGTAGACGACTGGAGTGCGCAGGCAGCCTGCCGCACCAGTGATCCGGACGAACTGTTCGTTCAGGGGGCGGCACAGAACCGCGCCAAGGCGGTGTGCACCGGTTGCCCGGTACGCACGGAGTGCCTGGCCGACGCCCTAGACAATCGCGTCGAGTTCGGCGTCTGGGGAGGGATGACGGAGCGCGAGCGCAGAGCGCTCCTGCGTCGCCGCCCGACGGTGATCTCATGGCGCCGACTGCTGGAGACCGCTCGTAGCGAGTACGAGCAGACCTACTCCATCGGCGACGCCGACTACGCAGAAGCAGGCTGACTCCCGAGCACCGTCAGGGGACAGGCTTGTCGAAGCGCCACCCGCAGCTTCCGTATGCCCCGCGCGCTCCGGCCCCAACCCGGTCGGACCCGCGGGACGCCGGAGGCGGACGGGGCGCTCTGTGCTGCCGTCGGCAGCCGGGCATGAGCGGTGTGGACCGCCGCCGGGACGGTGCGGTGCGGTCCTCCTCTGGCCTACCCAATCGTCAGGCGGCTTACGCCTAACCGTGGTTGAGACGTTCGCCGATCTCCCGCAGCCCCTCCAGGTCGTGGACGTCGCCGGCCAGGGCGGCCACCTCCACCACCGGTACGTCGGGGTAGACCGACACGAAGCGGTCGCGCATCCGCCGCTCCCGGACGATCCGCTGCATCCGCTCCGCGTGCAGCCGCAGCAGCCCCGCCGCCAGCACCTCCGTCTCGGAGGCGACGGCGCCGACCGCCGGACCGGCCTCCTCCTCCACCGCGTCCACCGTGTCGGGCTCGTCCCGTTCCGAGGGCTCGGACTGCTCGGGGCTCTCCAGGGTCTCCGCCGCCGCCAGCGCCCGCTCCGCGGTCAACTGGGGGGCGCCCGTGCTGTGGACACGGTTCAGCACCAGGCCGGCCAGCGGCATCCGGTCCGTCTCCAGCCGGTCCACGAAGTACGCCGCCTCGCGCAGCGCGTCCCGCTCGGGCGCCGCGACCACCAGGAAGGCCGTGCCCGGCGCCTGCAGCAGTTGGTACGTGCGGTCCGCGCGCTCGCGGAAGCCGCCGAACATCGAGTCCATCGCGGTGACGAAGGTCGACAGGTCCTGCAGCACATTGGCGCCGAGGACCTTGCCCAGCACCCCGGTGAACATGGTCATGCCGACGTTGAGGAACTTCATCGCGCTGCGCCCGCCGACCTTCGCCGGGGCCGTCAGTATCCGGATCAGCTTGCCGTCCAGGAAGGAGCCGAGGCGGTTCGGCGCGTCCAGGAAGTCCAGGGCGGAGCGGCTGGGCGGGGTGTCGACGACGATCAGGTCCCAGCGGCCCTCGGCCTGCAGCTGGCCGAGCTTCTCCATCGCCATGTACTCCTGCGTCCCGGCGAAGCCGGACGACAGCGACTGGTAGAAGGGGTTCTCCATGATCTGCCGGGCCCGCTCGGGGTCGGCGTGGGCGAGCACGACCTCGTCGAAGGTCCGCTTCATGTCCAGCATCATCGCCTGGAGCTCGCCGGGCCCGCTCACCCCCTTCACCACGCGCGGGGTGTTGTCCAGCTCGGTCAGCCCCATCGACTGGGCCAGCCGCCGGGCCGGGTCGATGGTCAGCACCACGACCTTGCGCCCGCGCTCCGCCGCCCGCAGGCCCAGCGCGGCCGCGGTGGTGGTCTTGCCGACGCCGCCGGAGCCGCAGCAGACGACGATGGCGGTCGCCGGGTCGTCGATCAGCGCGTCGACGTCCAGCCGACGGCCGGCCAGCGGATCGGTCGTCCCGGCCGACCCCGGCGCGGCGGGCTTTCTCGGTGTCGTACTCACGCTGTCCCCTGCTCCTTCAACGCCGCAGCCAGTCGGTACAGCCCGCCCAGGTCCACCCCGCCGCTGAGCAGCGGCAGTTCGTACGTCGGCAGCCTCAGTGCCTGGACGTCCGCCCGCTGGTCGCGTTCCAGCACGACGCGCGCCGCATGCTCCCGGCCCTCGGCCAGCAGCGGTTCCACCAGCTTCCTGGTGGCCGCCGGCACGGTCTTCCTGGCCCCGCCGCGGCCGGGACGCGCGCCGACCCCGGCGTCGGCCAGCACCATCGCCAGCTCGCCGTCGTGGTCGCCGCCGGCGGCGAGTATCGCGGCCTCGTCCAGCACCGGCGGGCGCACCATGTTGACGAACACCCCGCCGGTCGGCAGCCCGGCCGCGCGCAGCTCGGCGACGCCGTCCACGGTCTCCTGGACCGGCATCTCCTCCAGCAGGGTGACCAGGTGCACCACCGTCTCCGGTGAGCGGATCACCCGCATGACCGCCTGCGACTGGGTGAAGATCGGCCCGAACCTGGCCAGCCCGGCGACCTCGGTGTTGATGTTGAGGAAGCGGCTGATCCGGCCGGTCGGCGGGGCGTCCATGACGACCGCGTCGTAGACCCGGCGGCCGTCCGGGCCCTTGCGGCGGACGGCCTCGCAGGCCTTGCCGGTGAGCAGCACGTCCCGGAGGCCGGGGGCGATGGTGGTGGCGAAGTCGATGAAGCCGACCTTGCGCAGTGCCTTGCCGGCCCGGCCGAGCTTGTAGAACATCTCCAGGTACTCCAGCAGTGCCTGCTCGATGTCGATCGCCAGGGCGAAGACCTCCCCCTCCCCGCGACCGGCTGCACCCTTGCCGACCTTGCCGCCGCCGGTGCTGCCGGTGCCGCGCTTGCCCAGGGCGCCGGGGGCGACGCTCGCGACCTTCCGTTCCTCGTACGGCAGGGCGGAGATGCCGAAGAGCTCGGCGATGCCCTGCCGCTCCTCGACCTCGATCAGCAGCGTCCGCCGTCCCTCTGCTGCCAGGGCCATGGCTAGGGCGGCTGCCACCGTGGTCTTCCCGGTCCCGCCCTTGCCGCTGACGACGTGCAGCCGCACGCCCTCCCAGTCCGGCATGGTGCGTCTCCGTCCGCTGATGTCCGCTGATATCGGTAGGTGTCGCTGGATCTCGGTAGCTGTCGGTCGGCGTCCGTCGGCGCCTGCTGGTCGAGCATCGACGGGCCGGTCGCCCCTCCCCGCGAGGGTAACCACGCCGCGCGCACTCCGTCGGGAGTCATCTTCCCAGCCTGACTACTTTGCCCCCCTTTGTGGTGCAGATCACACGCACATCTCCATCCCGCCGAACGGTTAGAGTCCACCCATGACCAAGTGGGAATACGTGACCGTGCCGCTGCTGGTGCATGCGACGAAGCAGATTCTGGACACCTGGGGCGAGGACGGCTGGGAGCTCGTCCAGGTCGTGCCCGGGCCGAACAACCCCGAGCAGCTGGTGGCCTACCTGAAGCGGGAGAAGTCCTGATGGGCAAGGTCGAGAGCAAGCTGGCCGAGCTGGGCCTGGTGCTGCCGGAGGTCGTGCCCCCGCTGGCGTCGTACGTCCCGGCCGTGCAGTCCGGCGAGTACGTCTTCACCTCCGGCCAGCTGCCGATGGTGGCCGGCAAGCTCGGCCTGACCGGCAAGGTCGGGGCCGAGGTCACCCCGGAGGAGGCGAAGCAGCAGGCGCGGATCTGCGCGCTGAACGCCCTCGCCGCGGTGAAGTCCGTCATCGGCGACCTCGACCGGATCGAGCGCGTGGTCAAGGTCGTCGGCTTCGTCGCTTCCGCCCCCGACTTCACCGGCCAGCCCGGCGTCGTCAACGGTGCGAGCGAACTGCTGGGCGAGGTCCTCGGTGAGGCGGGCGTGCACGCCCGCAGTGCGGTCGGCGTCGCGGTGCTGCCGCTGGACGCCCCGGTCGAGGTGGAGATCCAGGTCCGCGTCCGCGCGGTCTGAGACTCGTGGCCGAGACCCGAGCGGGTGTGAACGGGTACCGCGTACCCGTTCACACCCCGCAGGTGGCCACGTAGCATCCGGCCATGGGTGATCAGCAGGAGCAGCAGCCGCACGGCGGTGCGCCAGAGCCAACGACGGATCCGGGAACACGTCGGGCGGCGGTGCCGGCCGCCTGGGTGGCGCGCATCGGCGAACTCGCCCGGGGCGAGGCCACCCCGGTCCAGCCCCGGCTGGCCGCGACCGTGGTGCTGCTCCGGCAGCACGACACCGGCAGCGGGAACAGCGGCCGGAACAGCGGCCCGCAGGCCTACCTGCTGCGCCGCCGGGCGACGATGGCCTTCGCCGGGGGCATGTACGCCTACCCGGGCGGCGGAGTCGATCCCCGCGACAGCGCCGGCGCGGGGACCGCGCTCCGCTGGGCCGGTCCCGGGCCGGAGGAGTGGGCCGAGCGGCTCGGCTGCTCGCCGGAGACCGCGCAGGCCGTGGTCTGTGCGGCGGTCCGCGAGACCTTCGAGGAGGCCGGCGTCCTGCTCGCGGGGGCGGACGAGCGGTCGGTGGTCGCGGACGTCAGCGGCCCGGAGTGGCGCGAGGCCAGGGCGGCGCTGGAGGGGCACCGGCTGTCCTTCGCCGAGTTCCTGACCGAGCGCGGTCTGGTGCTGCGCAGCGACCTGCTGGGGGCCTGGTCCCGCTGGATCACCCCGGAGTTCGAGGAGCGCCGCTACGACACCTGGTTCTTCGTCGCGGTGCTGCCGGAGGGCCAGCGCACCGCCGAGGTCCCGGGCGAGGCGGACCGGGTGGAGTGGCTGGAGCCGTCCGAGGCGGTGAAACGCGCGGACAACGGCGAGTTCCTGATGCTCCCGCCGACCGTCTCCACCCTGCGCGAGCTGCTCCCGTACGCCACCCCGGCCGAGGCGCTGGCGGCGGCCGGGGGACGCACCGTGGCCCCGATCCTGGCCCGGGGCGTGGTCGACGCGGACGGCAGGGTGTCGGTGAGCTGGCCCGGCCACCCGGAGCTGACCATGGTCTCCGCGGGGGCCGTCCGTTGAGCGGCGGAGCGGCGGCGGGGCCCGCCGACGACGGAAGCAGCACCGCCCCGGGCATCGCCGGTCGGGCGACCGAGCGGGCGTTCTGCGTGCTGGCCCCGAACGCCTCGCCGATGACGCTGGACGGCACCAACACCTGGGTTCTCGCCGAGCCGGGCTCCGAGCTGGCCGTCGTGGTCGACCCGGGCCCGCTGGACGAGGGCCATCTGCTCGCCGTCCGCGACCATGTCCGGCAGAGCGGACGCCGGGTCGCGGCGATCCTGCTGACCCACGGCCATCCGGACCACGCCGAGGGTGCGGCGCGCTTCGCCGAGCTCACCGGGAGCGGGGTGCGGGCGCTCGACCCGGCGCTGCGCCTGGGCGAGGAGGGGCTGCACGACGGCGAGGTGCTGGAGGTCGGCGGCCTGGAGCTGCGGATCGTCGGCACTCCCGGCCACACCTCGGACTCGCTCAGCTTCCGGATCCCGGCCGACGGCGCGGTGCTGACCGGGGACACCATCCTCGGCCGGGGCACGACCGTGGTCGCCCACCCGGACGGACGGCTCGGCGACTACCTGGACTCGCTCCGGCGGCTGCGCGCGCTGGCGGCCGAGCACGGCGTCGGCACGGTGCTCCCCGGCCACGGGCCGGTGCTGACCGACGCCCTCGGCGCGGTCGAGTTCTACCTGGCGCACCGCGCCTCGCGGCTGGCCCAGGTCGAGGCGGCGGTCGAGGCGGGCCTGCACACCCCGGCGGAGGTCGTCGCCCGGGTCTACGCGGACGTCGACCCGCTGCTGTGGCCCGCCGCGGAGTGGTCGGTCCGGGCCCAGCTGGAGTACCTGAGCGAGCGCGGGGCGGGCTGAAGCCGCCCCGGCGGCGCTCCGGCGGCCCGCGTTCCTGCGAACGGGTGGGGCGCACGACAGCGGGTGGGGGCGCGGCCGTCCGGCCGTACCCCCACCCAGGTGTCTGTGATGGCGCCTCGGGACGCGCGTCAGCGCGAGCGGCGCGCCAGCCGTTCGACGTCGAGCAGGATCACCGCGCGGGCCTCCAGACGCAGCCAGCCGCGCCCGGCGAAGTCGGCGAGCGCCTTGTTCACGGTCTCCCGGGAGGCGCCGACCAGTTGGGCCAGCTCCTCCTGGGTGAGGTCGTGCACCACGTGGATGCCCTCGTCGGAGGGCACGCCGAAGCGGCGGGACAGGTCGAGCAGGGCCTTGGCGACGCGTCCGGGGACGTCCGAGAAGACCAGGTCCGACATGACGTCGTTGGTGCGGCGCAGGCGCCGGGCGATGGCCCGGAGCAGCGAGATGGCCACCTCGGGGCGGGTGGTCAGCCAGGGCTGCAGGTCGCCGTGGCCCAGGCCGAGCAGCTTGACCTCGGTCAGCGCGGAGGCGGTGGCGGTGCGCGGTCCCGGGTCGAACAGCGACAGCTCGCCGATCATCTCGCTCGGGCCGACCACGGCCAGCATGTTCTCACGGCCGTCGGGAGAGGTGCGGTGCAGCTTCACCTTGCCCTCGACGATGACGTAGAGCCGGTCGCCGGGGTCGCCCTCGTGGAAGAGGGACTCGCCGCGGGCGAGCGTGGTCTCCGTCATGGAGGCACGCAGCTCGGCAGCCTGCTCGTCGTCCAGTGCAGTGAAGAGCGGGGCACGCCGCAGTACGTCGTCCACTCGGTCCTCCTTGTCGGCCGTGCAGGCTTGAGGTGCGATCCCCATCATGCCCGACCGGGAAACAGTGCGATCAATCACAACAAGTGTGGCTTATGGAAACCAGTGCTCCGTACGGGGGTACTGCCGGCAATGATCCGGCATCCGCTGCTACGGCGTCGGACACTTCCCCGTTTCTCGCCCGCACGGTGCGTGCCGGTCAGGGTGCGGAGCCGCCCAGGGCGGCGATCTCGGCGGGGGAGGCGTTGCCGCCGCTGCACACCCCGGCGACGCGCCGACCGCGAATTCGTCCGGTCGGGCGAGGACGGCTGCGAGCGCGGCGGCGCCCGCGCCCTCGGCGAGGGTGTGCGCATGGCCGGCCGGCAGCCGCTGGGCGCCGCCGACTCCTCGGCCCGCTGCTGCGCCGCCGCCAGTGACGGTCCGTGCAGGACCGCCGTCGCGCCGAGCGCCCGGACCGCCCGGACCTTCGCCTCGTTGGCGGCGGCCGGCATGACCACCGTGCAGGGCGCGTCGAGGGCGGCGAAGGCGATGGACTGGGCGTGGCTGCCGGTGGAGTAGGTGACCAGCCCGCGCGCCCGCTGCTCCGGGGCGAGGCCGGCCGTCGGGGGCCGCTGAGCCGACAAGCGGTCGGAGTGGCGGTTTCGCGGCGGCACGGCCGCGACCCTGGGACGGGAGCGTCTGACAGTGCATCATGGCCGACGGAGGACGGAGGTCAGTGGATGGACGCCGGGACGGTCACCGTGGTCTGCGTGCTGCTGCTCCTTGCGGTCGCGGCCGGCCCCGGCCGACGGCTGGTCAGGTATCCGGGCGGCTGGGCATACGCCTTCGGCGGCGCCTTCTCCTCCCGGCGGCGGGAGTTGGCCGAGGCCCGGAGCGCGGTGCGGGCACTGGAGCGGGAACGGCGCCGCGAGCTCGGTTCCGCAGGCCGGGAGTTACGCCGGGTGGAGGGCGAGCGCCACCGGCGGATCAAGGCGCTGCACCGACAGCGCAAACAGTTGGACGCCGTCGGTCACGGAGAACTGCTGCACAAGATCGGTGGACTGGCGCTCCATCAGCACGCGCTGCTGGTGCACGGGAAGGCGGTTCCGCTGCGCCGGGCCCGGATCAGCCACGACCTGGCCCGCCATCAGCATGTGCTGCTGGTGACCGGGCCGGACGGCAAACGACGGCGGCTGACCCTGGACCGCGACCGCTACTCGGAGGACGCGGTGCGCACGGTCGTGGCGCGGGCGCAGGGCGCGATGGTCGATGAGGAAACCTTTCAGCAGAAGCGGGAGGCCGATATCGCCGAGAAGGAGGCCCAGCTGAAGCAGGCGGAGGCCGATCTAGGTGCGGTGCAGCAGGCCCGCGAGCGGCAGGCGAAGGCGGTCGAGCGCTGGCGCAGCGACCCGCGGCCGGCCAGGGCCGAGGCCCGGCTGAAGGCGGTCGGCGAGCGCTGGCACGCCGACACCGGGCGCCGACCGCGCTGAGCACCTGCCCACCCGCCGGGCAGGCGCAGTCCCGCCGAGCATGCGCAATCCCGCTGATCGGCCGCCCTGTGCGGGGGCGGCTGAGGCACCATAACGTTCATGAGTCGTACGACAGTTCTTCCGAGCCACGCCGTCCCCAGCCGCCTCGGCAGACTCACCGAAACCGAGCGAAGGGTCTGGAACGCCTTCCCCCTAGGGCAGTTGGTCGATCTGCGGACGGGCGACCCGGAGCTGGACGACCCGGCCAAGGCCGACGCCTGGCCCGCCGGGCGCAGCGTGCGCGGCGAGGTGCTGGCCGCGCTGCTGCTCGGCGCCTGCCCGGCCGTGCCCGGGGCGGTCGCCGCGCTGCGGATCGCCGGGGCCCGGATCACCGGTGAGCTGCGCTTCGACCACGGCACCGTCTCCTCGCTGCTGTTCCTGCGCGACTGCCGCTTCGAGGGGGCGATCGTCCTCGACGGCGCGGTGGCCGAGTCGATCGACCTCAGCGGCTCTCGGCTGGTGACGCTCAGCGCCTACGGCGCCCGGGTGCGCGGCACCTTCGATCTGCGCGACACCGTGGTCGGCGGCGCGGACGGGGTCGCCGTGCACGCGGACGGCATCCGGATCGACGGCGGACTGCTGGTCAACCGCTGCGCCACCAACGGCTCGTTCGACCTGATCCATGCCGAGATAGGCGGCCAGGTGGCCTTCGTCGACGCCGAACTCAGCAGCACCGGACCCGGCGGGGTCTGCCTCAACGCCGGCGGTATGCGGGTCGGCCGGAGCCTGCTCGCCCAACGCCTGCGCACCCGCGGTGAACTCCGGCTCCCCGGAGCGCAGATCGGCAGTTCACTGCTGCTGACCGGCGCGCAGCTGGACGGCGACGGCGCGGACGCCCTCTACGCGCCCTGGCTGTCCGTCGCCAGCGAGGCGGCCCTGCGCCTCCACGTCGCCGACCCGGCGCGGAAGGAGCACGGCGAGGACGCCGACCGCCCCTTCACCGCCCGGGGGACGCTCCAGCTGATGAGCGCCAGGTTCCGGGGCGGCCTCGACTGCGCCGGCGCGCAGCTCACCGCGACCGCGGGGCGGCCGGCGCTGGAGGCCGACCGGATGGTGGTCGAGGGCAGCCTGCTGCTCACCGAGGGCTTCCGCACCGAGGGCGAGATCCGGCTGACGGCGGCCACCATCAGCGGCCACCTCGACATCCGGGGCCTGGACAGCCCCAGGGCCGTGCTGACGCTCCAGGCGGCGAGCGCGGCCGGCGGCATCCACGACCGGATCGACTGCTGGCCGGAACAGCTGCGCCTGGACGGCTTCACCTACGGCCCGTTCATCGAGTACCGGGACGCCAAGGAGCGGATCCCGCTGCTCCGACGCCAGGCCAGGACCGCCGACCCGGGTCGGCTCGGCGCCTTCCGGGCCCAGCCCTACGAGCAGTTGGCGTCCTACTACCGCTCGATCGGCAACGACGGCGAGGCCAGGACGGTGATGCTGGCGCGGCAGCGGGCGCTGCGCGCGGTGCTGCTGCCGCGCTGGCGGCGGGTGCCCGGCGCCGCCCTGGACCTGCTGGTCGGCTACGGCTACCGGCCGCTCCGGGCCATCGGCTGGGCGGTCGCCCTGCTGGTCGCCAGCAGCGTCTACTTCAGCCAGGTCCGGCCGGTGGACGTGAGCCGGGAGGACACCTCGGTGTTCAACCCGGTGCTCTATGCGGCGGACCACCTGGTCCCGGTGATCCACTTCGGCGAGTCCGACGTCTGGCAGTACCACGGTGCGGCGGCGGTGGTCACGGTCGTGCTCACGGTCCTCGGCTGGACCCTGGGCATCGCCATCGCCGCCGCCGCCACCAGGACGCTGACCCGCAACTGAGGCGAGGGCAGCGGGGTCCGGCTCAGGCCAGGGTGAGGAAGAGCTTCTCCAACTCGGCCTCGGTCATCGGCGGGGTGCCGTCCTCGGCGCCCGCCATGCACTGCCGCATCCCGCTGGCCACGATCTTGAACCCGGCGCGGTCCAGCGCCCGGGAGACCGCGGCGAGCTGGGTGACCACGTCCTTGCAGTCGCGGCCGGCCTCGATCATCGCGATCACCCCGGCCAACTGGCCCTGCGCCCGCCGCAGCCGGTTGAG
This sequence comes from uncultured Actinomycetota bacterium, assembly GCA_963743515.1. GTDB lineage: Bacteria > Actinomycetota > Actinomycetes > Streptomycetales > Streptomycetaceae > Streptacidiphilus. Next base: position 1,147,808 of record CAVUQN010000004.1, on the reverse strand, counting down.
GACGGCGCTGACCGCCTCGTCGTCGACCTTCATCCAGGGCCTCCCGCTGCTGCTTCGACTGGGGCTGCCATGGTACCCCTGGGGGTATGAATGTCCGATTCGTCGGACCGGCTCACCCGTGCGAGAAGTGGATGTCCGGCAGTACCCGGCGCAGCCAGGCCGGCCCCGTCGGCCTCGGCTGAGCCGTCGCTCAGCGGCCGTCGTCGGCCGGGCGCACCTCCTGCAGCAGCCCCCAGGTGAATGCCGCCACCCAGGAGCGGGTTCGGCCCTCGGCGCCTTCCGTGTCCGGGGCCTCGAACTCCGGTGCCTCGAGCTCCGGTGCCTCGAGCTCCGGTGCCTCGAGCTCCGGGGCCTCGAAGGCGATGCCCCAGCGGGAGGGCGCGTTGCCCTCCAGCGGCCGGGCCCCGGGGAAGGCCGCGCCTACGTCGCCCACCACGCAGCTCCAGGGCTGCAGGTCCGCCACGGCGCGCAGCACCGGCGGGGTGGTGCCGGGCGCGCGCACCAGCCATTCGTTCCAGACCGAGCCGTCGGGCCCGAGCAGCAGTTCGAACCGCAGCTCCGGCCAGAGCGGCAGCGGCCACAGCAGCGCGGCGCAGCTCAGGTCCCCGGCCTGGCGCCGGACCCGTGCCTCGGCCGGTCCGAGCACCGACTCGTAGCGTCGCGCCCCGTGCGCCGAGCGCGGCGACCGGATCATCGCCTGCCAGCGCCGGTTGGCCTCGCGCATCCGGGCCCGGTCCGAGCCGAGCCGCCGTACTGCCTGCTCCACCAACTCCGGCCGGTAGTCCGCCATCCGGCGCAGCAGCACCAGCTGGAACTCGTCCGGGCCGAACCCTTCGATCGCCATGCCCCCCAGCCTGCCGTACCCGGGGGGCCGGTGCCGCAGGGGTCAGCCGGCCAGGATGCGCGCCTTCTCGGCGGCGAACTCCGCCTCGGTCAGCACGCCCTGGTTCTTGAGGTCGGCCAGGGTGGCCAGCTGGGAGACGCGGTCGGCCGCCGGGGCGGCCGCGGGCGGGGGAGCCGCCGGCGCCTGCTGGGCGGCGACCTGGGCCGCCGCCTGCGCGGCTGCCTGGTCGACCAGCTGCTGCTGGTTGTACTCGGCGCTCTGCTGCTGCTCGGCGCTGCGCTGGTCGGCGTTCCGCCGCATGCTGCCGGAGACCGCGGTGGCGGTCCCCGCGATCACCGTGGTGCGTGCCATCGTGCCGAGCAGGCCCGGCCGTCCCATCCGTCGACGCATTGTCTTCCCTCGTCCCTCAGTCCTGGTCCAGTGAGGTGATCGCCTGCACTACGGCGTCCCGCGGAATGCGCTCCAGCAGGACGACGCGTCCGTGCGAGCCCCGCAGTGCCGCACCCAGCCGGGCTGCCCAGGTGTTCTCCCAGACCACCACCATCGCGGAGGATCCCGGCTCCATGCCGTCGCCGACCGCCGCCAGGTCCTCGTCGCTGAGCAGGTCGAACTCGGTGCCGGTGACCCGCTCGAAGGCGAGGGCGACGTCCGAGTCGGACAGCTCCACCACGTCGACGGAACCGTCGCCGGCCTTGCGCAGGAAGGTCAGGTCGAGGATCCGGACCGTGCCGCTGTCCTGCAGGTCACGCAGGGCGGGAGCGACGTCGCTGTTGAATCTGCTGTTGTCGAACGCGATCACCGCGACGTCCACCGGGCCGACCGTGTCGGCCGTGAGGCTACTGGGCACGGGTATGCCGCCTTCCTAGGTGAATCCAGATAAACCAGGACAAGCCGGAAGCGATCCCAGCCTAAGCGCATTCCCCGGACTCGGCGTCTTCGCCCGGCGGTCAGGCCTTTGCGAGGTCAGGACTTGGCCGCCTTCGCGGCGGCCTTCGCCGCCTGCTTGAAGGCGCGGACCTTGTCCAGCGACTCGGGGCCGGTGATGTCCGCGACCGAGCGGAAGCTGTTCTTCTCGCCGTAGGCCCCCGCCGCCTCGCGCCAGCCCTTGGGCTGGACGCCCAACTGCTTGCCGAGCAGCGCCAGGAAGATCTGTGCCTTCTGCTTGCCGAAGCCGGGCAGCTCGACCAGTCGGTCGAACAGCTCCGCGCCGCTGCCCACGTCGCTCCACACCTTGGTGACGTCCCCGTCGTAGTGCTCGTCCAGGTATGCGCACAGCTGCTGGATCCGCTTCGCCATCGATCCCGGGTACCGGTGGACCGCCGGCTTCTGCGAGCAGAGCGCGGCGAAGGCGTCCGGGTCCTGGGTCGCGATGGCGTGGGCGTCCAGGTCCTTCCCGCCCAGGCGTTCGAGCAGCGTGTACGGACCGGTGAACGCCCACTCCATCGGCACCTGCTGGTCCAGCAGCATGCCGATCATCGCGGCCAGCGGGCTGCGGCTGAGCAGCGCGTCGGCGTCGGGGTTCTGGGCGAGGTGGAGGGCGGTCGCCATCGCGGTCTCTCCTTCGATCTGACGGTTCACGCCCATTGTTCCGGCCGCACCCCGGTCCCGCCCGGGAAGCCACGAGCGGCTTCCAGCGGAGTGGTGGGAGGGTGAGCATGTCCGCTTCTTCCGTTCGGTGTCGGTGGAGGGCCGTAGGCTGGCGGTCATGGCGAAGAGTGGCGTGGTGGCGGCTGCTGGTGGGCCGGGGTTCAGGAAGGCCAAGGTGCCGGAGACGCACGCGGGGTTGGTGCGGCAGGCGCGGAAGATCAATCGGGCGCTGGTGGACGTCTATCCGTATGCGCATCCGGAACTCGACTTCGAGAATCCGTTCGAGCTGCTGGTGGCCACGGTGCTCTCGGCGCAGACCACCGACCTGCGGGTGAACCAGACGACGCCGGCCCTGTTCGCCAAGTTCCCGACGGCGACTGACATGGCGTCCGCCAACCCGGAGGAGCTGGAGGAGATCATCCGGCCGACCGGTTTCTTCCGGGCCAAGGCGAAGTCGCTGCTGGGGCTGTCGGCCGCGCTGCGGGACGACTTCGGCGGCGAGGTGCCGAACCGGCTGGCGGACCTGGTCACCCTGCCCGGGGTCGGCCGGAAGACCGCCAACGTGGTGCTGGGCAACGTTTTCGCTTCTCTCACTTTGGTATGACCGTCATCTGTATGCTCCTCATGTGACTACCTCCATGCGCAGCTTCCCGCGGCAGACCAGCGGAGTGGACCCCGAGCTGATCGAGGCCATCAACCGCATCGCCGTGAGCTACGTCCGGCAGTCGGCCGCGAAGGCGGACAAGAGCGAGGCGTCTCCGATGACGCAGCGAGCCGCCAATGAGAAGGAGTCCGAGCGCTGGGGAACCTTCGGTGGCCACTACGAGGACATCGGAGTCTCCGGCAGGGATCCGGATGCTGACCGCGAGGACTTCGAGCGGATGCTGCGGGATGCCCGCAACGGCAACTTCCAGGTCTTGATCGTCTACAACGTCAGCCGTTTCTCACGGCGCGAGGTGATGGACGCGATTCCGGTCGTCACAGAGCTACACCGGCTGGGCGTCACCATCGTCAGTGTGATGGAGGGCGTCTTCGCGCCCAGGGACAACATGGCCCTGATCTACCTGATCATGCGCCTGGACGCCTCGCACCAGGAGTCGCAGAACAAGAGCGTGGCCGTCCGCGAGGTGAAGGCCATTCAGCGTGCGGCCGGCAGTTGGATGGGTGGGGCGGCACCCTACGGACTGCGAGCCGAGAAGGAACTGCAAGGCAAGCTCGCCGTCTACAAGTTGCAGCACGAGCCGGACGAAGCGAAGAATCTGCGCGAGATCTGGGCGACCATCCGGAAGCACATGGGACAGCCGATCAAAGCTGGGAAGAAGCACCCAGGCTCGATCTCGGGGATCTGCACCAGCATGAACGAGCGCGGAGTTCCCACACGCGGACAACGCACCGGCAAGGAGCGCCCCAACTCACAGTGGTCGTCCCGGACGCTCACAGGCATCCTGATGAACCCGGCAATCGCTGGCATGAGCTACGAGACGATCTATCGCGTCCGGTCGGATGGCACACCCACCAAGACCGTCGAGGGATTCCGGATCCACCGGGACGAGGACGGCCGCCCCATCATGATCTGCGAGCCGATCATCCCGACCGCCGAGTGGTATGAGCTTCAGGAGTGGCTGGCCGGACGAGGGCAGGGCCTCGGATTGACCCGGGGCACGTCGATCCTCGCTGGGCTGCGCACAATCGAGCATAAAGCGGTACTCACCTGTGAGTGCGCGCGCCCGATGACCAGCATGAACACCGCATCGAAGAACCCCAAGGCCAAGCCGGTCTATCGCTGCACTCGTGCGAACGGCGTTCCCACCAAGCCCGATGAGCATGAGGGCGGGAACGCCGTGATGGTGGTACACCTCGACGACTATGTAGCGCGTTGCATCTTCAACCTGATTCAGACCGCCGAGGGGGATGACGAAGCCCTGGCGGTACTGGAAGTCGCCACCCACACATTCGCCCGGTCGCAGGAAAACCCCACGCAGGTGGCGGAGCGATCCGCTGTCGTCGCTGAACGAGCTGACGCTCAGCGCGCGCTAGACGAGCTGTACGACGATCTCGACGCTGGGATCTACTCGGGGACGACCGGTCGCGCACGATTCCTCGCGAAGAAGGCGAAGATCGATGCGCGGCTCGGCGCCGCCGTGATCCGCCTCTCCGAGATCAGCGTCCCGCAGGGCGTCGTCCTGCCGCTGATGCAGTGGCTACCAGCTGACCCGGAGGCGGATCCGATCGGTCCCGGTTCCTGGTGGCATGGAGCTGAGCTTGAGGAGAAGCGGACCTTCGTCAACCTGTTCGTCGAGCGCATCACGGTGCACAAGGCCGCAACACGTTGGGGGCATGCCCGCCGTGGCAGCTACGACGTCGGTGAGCGCGTCACGATCGAGTTCGTGAAGGCCAAGAAGCCAGACGGATCTGCCGCCTAGCAGTGCCAACGACGGTGCCGCGTATCGGTAGGTCATGCCGCTGTGAGCTTGATGCTCGATGACCACGAGGGACAGCGTGCCGGCAGTGCGCTTGCGGGAGGTGCACAGGGCGGAGCGAAGAGAGGGGACGCTGGCCGCGAGGTGCCAGGAGCGGGAACGGATCTCGAACTGTCCGAGGTGCGGAGCCGCCGCGATGCTGAAGGCGATTGACGTGCTCGGCTGAGGTCCGACGCCGACCCTGGCGCGGGCCTTGCGATCCGCGAGCAGCGGAGGGCACCCACAGGGCTGACCCGCAACGTCGCTGGGGCTCAGGTGGAGGCGACCATCGCAGTGGTGGACGAGTCCGCCTCGCCCCCAGCGCTGCATGGAGAAGCGCACGGATGCGGGTCCGTCGACCAGGACGCGAACGGCGTTCGAGTCGGTGGCCACGTCTAGCTGTTCGGATCCGTCGGTGCCGCGGGCGCTCCTGATCTCGCCACCCAGGTATCGCGAAAGAGCGGTGGCGATTGCATCGGAACTGGTCGTGATCTGCCAGTTCGTATGTGTTTGGGGGCGGTTGTCGATCGACTGTCCGGAGTGAAACGTCCCGACGGCAGCGTCGGAGAGCGCAGCGCGGGGCGGGCCAACACGGGATCCGTGTACAAACCGGAGGGGTGCTGGGCTGATGCTCGGGAGGGGATCGTCGTGGGGGGACGGGAGGAGAGTGGCCATGCTCTGAGGCAGGATCCTTCTATGCGAGGGCAGGGGGGAATCCCGCTGTGGTCGGGGAGTGCCGGGGGTGCTGGGCGCGGTGGGACGCTGGTGCTCCGGCGGTGTGATCACGTGCGGGTAGGCACTGGTGGACAGCGCTACGGCTTCGTGGTGGCTCCGCGTTCCGGGCGGCAGGGGGCCGGCGGCCGGTGGGCGGGAAAAGCTGAGAGATCAGAAGGCTCTCAGCGCGTGGCTGGCAGCGGCCCGGGGAGCGAGCGGGGCCAGTGCGGTGCGCTCGACGTGCTGGGCGCCCACGAAGTGACGGTCGGACATGGGCACCTCGATCCGGTGACTCGGGCGGCTGGGGCGGTCGATAGAACGGATGGGCAAGCCTAGTGCACCAGGTAGCCCCGAACCAAAAAATCTCTCCGGAATTCAAGACCATGCCGGGTGAAGCATTGGCGTAGGGACCTGGTACTCCTGAGGTCATGGATGGAGCCGATGGGTTTCGCGCCGAAGCCCAAGACATCGAAGCACTGCAGGACGCCTTCGCTGTGGAATGGCGAGAGCCGCCACTTGGATGGGACGCCTTGCGGGACTGGGAGAACGAGCAGGGCATCGTCCTGCCAGAGCCCTACCGGACCTTCATCGCCGAAACCGCCAACGGCTCCTCCCTCGGGCCGCCCGAGGACGGCGGCCTCCTGCCGCTGGGTTGGCTCCCGCCCGACTGGCCCGACCAGGACCAGCCCCGTGATCCCGCAGCCGAGTTCCCCCTGGACCGCAGCTGGATATGGGAGGACGACGAACGCGGCTACCAGGCCCTAGCCCCCATCGTCCATGCGGTCTACAACCACGGGTCTGTCGTCCTGGGCGCCGAGAGTGGCCCCATGTACTGGCTGCTGGCCGTGACCGGCCCCAGCCGTGGCAAGGTCTGGCTGGTAGCCGACGTCGGCGCGAACCTCTACCCCCAGGACCCCGGCATCGGCTTCACGGACTGGGTCCGCCGCTGGCAGGCCTGCGACGAATGGTGGGACTGACCCGACCGATCAAAACCGGAGCAGAACATCGCCCAGCCCACCCATGGCTGGCCGGGGCCGCCCGCTCGCTCCACGAGCAGCGGCCCCGGCCAGTGACGGACGTGCTCATCGATCAGATTCAGTACCGCCCAGCCCTGGTCGAGGGATGCCTGGCTGGAACTGGCCTGTCCCTGAACGGCGGCCCTGTGGACGACCGGCTGGCTGACCCACGGCGATCCTCGGACGCAGGCCCTTCGCAGGCTGTTGAGCTACCTCTGATATTCCTACCGACATGACTGTCGAGCGTGCGGACCAGGACAAAGTCTCCAAGTGGGCGGCCGAATGCCGCGACTACACCAGGGATGTTCTGGAGCAGCTCGGTCAGCCTGCCGATCTCATGCAGACGGACCCAGGTGCTGCGGCCTGCCTCCTCGATGAAGGTCTGGCCCAGGAGAGCCCCGCCCTTCTGACCAAGGAGGAGCTGGTTCGGTTGCAGACGCTGTTGATGGCCTTCTTGGCCGAGTTCCTCATCAGCGTGCACGGAGCCCACTGGACCCGGATCGGCGACACGGCGTCTCCCGGGGGTGGCCACTGGGCCATCTCCGGCCTCACTCACCCCCTGGGACAGCAGGCCGCGCCGGTCGACGTGGCCGGACTCGTGGGCAGTGTCCTTGCTACAGCCTCGACGATCAGCTTGACAGCCCTGATCAACCAGGCAGAGCACGCAGCCGGCATTCGCATCATTCGCGGCCGCATGCCTTAAGTAGGCCCGGTTGGCCCTGGAGGAGTAGGCCGCGGTCTGCGGCCAGGCTGCTCGCGCAACTCGGCGTGAATCGTCGGGCGTTCATCGACCCGAATGGTCGTAGCAACTGCGAGCTGCGAGGCAGCATCGGTGAGCGGCCTGGTCGCACGATCCATATCGACGTGAAGAAGGTCGGCCACATCCCTGACGAAGGCGGTTGGCGCATGCACGGAACAGGCGGTGAGCAAGCCGAAGCTGTTGACCGCGCCCAAAAGCGGCGAAGCGTCGGGCGCCGAGTCAGTCGGCACCCGGCATGAGATAGACCTGCACGCACACCCGGCGTTCGCCATCAGGATGCTCGGTGCGCTTGGCGTATGGCGCGGTGAGCTCCTCGAATCGATCGCTCAGCGCTTGGAGCTCGTCAGAGGTTAGCCACAGCCCCATGTTCAGAACTCCGGCCGCTTGACGCCACTCATGGGGTAGTCGCGGTTCATCCACGTCCCACCAATTGGCCGGAAGCGCAGCCGCCTCTCGAACCATCTGGGTGGTGATAAGCCGGGCGGCAGCCTGGCTTTCCGCATCATCAGGCACATCGATCAGCAGACCTGTCGAAACCGCCCGCCATGCACCGTCCGACTCTTCGACGATGCGGTGCCCGGCGAGTACGTCGAGTCGAGCGCACAACTGATCAGTCGACGCACCAAGATCGGCGGCCAGCCGCTCGACGCTTGCAGATCCTTCCCGCTGCAGGCGCCTCAGCAACACATACGACTCCGGTTCGGCGACGGCGCGCAGCGCGTCAAGGTCAGTGAGCACCAGGTCGCCATGGGGATTCGCTGAGGTCATGCATGGACTGTAGAAGATCCAGTGGACTGCCCGGGAGGCTTTTCCATCATTGGTCTGAGCCGGCCGGATGCAGGGCAAGGACAGCTTGGACGACGGCGATGATCCAGATAGTGGAGCACCGCAACTTGCGGAGGAGCCGCCAGGTTTTGAGGGTGACCGTTGCCTGCTCGACGAGTGCGCGGATCTTCGTGTGGGACCGATTGACGGCCTTCTGGCCGGTGGAAAGGGTCTGTCACCGCCCCCGGCATGGGGTACGGACTGTGCCCGGCGCCCCGGTAGCCCTTGTCGGCCCAGCACGTGACGTCGGCATGAATAAGAGCGTCGATGATGCAGTGTTCGCGGTCCGCTCGGACGTCGTGGACGACTCCGGGAGGGCTGGTCCGCGGCGATGCGATCGATCGGCAGGAGCGCGCCATCCAGGAGCACGAACGCCTTCGTCGACGTGGTGTGGACGACATCGGCTAAAGCGGGCCTCGTCCGTGACGTGTGGACTGGCGCAGAGCAGCCCCCAACCTGCGGTCCCCGGCCGCTTGAGAGCTGCCCGACTTCACGAGTTCAAGTTTCAGTGGCCGCCCTCGAATTGGTGGGAGACCTCTGGCGCCAGGTGGTCCTGCCGGGGAGTGGGTCTTGGATTCCGGAGAGATTATTTGGTTGGGGGCTACCTGCTGCACTAGGATTGCTCATCCGTTCTACCGGCTGCCCCAGCCGCCCGAGTCTCCGGATCGAGGTGCCCATGTCCGACCGTCACTTCGTGGGCGCCCAGCACGTCGAGCGCACCGCACTGGATCCGCTCGCTCCCCGGGCCGCTGTCGGCCATGCGCTGAGAGCCTTCTGACCTCTCAGCTTTTCCCGCCCACCGGCCGCCGGCCCACCTGCCGCCCGGAACGCGGAGCCACCACGAAGCCGTAGCGCTGTCCACCAGTGCCTACCCGCACGTGATCACACCGCCGGAGCACCAGCGCCCCACCGCGCCCAGCACCCCGGCACTCCCCGACCACAGGGCTCACCCTCACCCTGGTCAGAAGGGTCATGTCTTGCGATGTCCGACACTGGCATTCGCGTTCGGGTCTACCCGCGCCCTCCTTGCCGCTGGAGGGCTGGACACGAGTGGTTCTGTCGTTGGCCGCTGCGGAGTTGCCTACGTGTCGGAGCTACCACTAATTACGGCCCAAGCTGCGGTTGGCCGTTTTGCCATCGCCGGACTGCTCTGTGATCAAGGTCTCTGGCGCGCAAGGCGTTTGGGTGCGGTTCGGCTGGTACCGTCCGTGGTCCACCAACTCAATAAGGTGACCCCGGCGGTGCTGAAACACCCCGGGGTCTGGCACAAGGAGCTAGAACTCCCGATGCACGTTCATCGTAGCCGCTACACGTGCGGCTTCACCGTCCTGCCCAACTTCCTGCTCCAGGACCGGCGACTGTCGTACACCGCCCGGGGCCTGCTGGCCGACCTGCTCTCGCGCCCCGACGGGTGGCGCGAGGACGGTCGGCACATGGCCGACAGCAGCCCGCAGGGTCGACTGGCGGTCGCCAAGGCGCTGCGCGAGTTGACCGCTGCTGGGTACTACCGGGTGGTGCGGGTCCGCCAGGCCGACGGGACCTTCGTCAGCGAGGCCCACGTCTACGACAGCCCGCAAACGGACCCGCAGGTCGCTCCGGCTGCCGCTGATCCGGTCTCCGGTGGTGCGGAAGCCGATCACCGTGGCTTCAACCCCGTAAAGGACCTTGGGAAAGAACCCACCCTCCCCGCACCGCTCCAGGAGGCGGGGCAGCCGCGCAGCGGCAGCCCCGCCTCCACCACGCGCGAGGGCGGGCGGGACGCAGTCGACACGACAACCGCCTGCCAGGCCGAAGGGCCTGACGACGCCGCTGGCACCGCCGATGCCCCCGCGCGGCGGGCGGTGGAGACGCTGCTGCGGGTCGTCGGGCCCGAGCCGCGCCTGCGCGTGGGGAGTGTCGAGGCTCTGGCTCTCGCACCGCAGATCGCAGTCTGGCTGGAGCGCGGCTGCACCGAACGTGACCTCGCACAGGCCCTACTGACCGGGCTGCCCGACCGCGTCCACAGCGCGACCGCCTCGTGCGCAAGCTGCCGCCCGTACCGGCCCAGGTGCCCGCGTCCCGGCCTGCCATCGGGGTCCTGACGGAGTGCCCCACCTGTGGCGATCCTGTACGGCAGGCGGGCATCTGCCGCACCTGCGCCGGGCTCGGTACCCGCACAGTCGCGGTCGGCACCGGCGAGGCCGCCACCCGGCGGGGAGCCGCCCGCGTTCGTGCCGCCCTGCGGCCCTCCGGTGGGCAGCCCACGCCCGGCAGAGCCTGACCACCAGCCCAGATCGGGCCACCTCACTCCCACGCCCCGCCCGTCCGGCGACGTGGCGGCACCATGCCGACCGCCGGACCGGGCTGTGGCCTGCCCAGCGCCTCTTCGCGGACGGGGCACGTCTCCCACCCCGCCTCGCGAACCACCTCCCACTGGAGCCATCACCGTGACCACCGCACCACCTGCCACCGCCACCCATCCCGACACCTGGCACCAGCCCAACCGGTCGCCCCACAGCGCCACCGGCTGGGACCGGGCGGCGGTGGGCCTGCTCGGCGTGCTGGGGTTCGCCCTGTCGTACTCCGCGCTGCAGCAGATGGCCATGGCCGTCCACGTCCTGCGGCCCCTGTCGTACGCGTACCCGCCGCTGGTGGACGGCTTCATCGCGTACGGTGTGCGCGCCGTGCTGGTCCTGCGCGCCGCACCGCTTCACGCCCGCCTATACGCCTGGGTGCTGTTCGGCGCCGCCACCAGCGCCAGCATCTGGGCCAACGCCCTCCACGCCTTGGACCTCAACAAGCCCGGCACCACCCAACTCCACCTCGGCAACCCCGCCGTCGTGGTCCTGTCCGCGATTCCGCCGCTCGCCCTGGGCGGCGCGACCCACTTGCACGTCCTGATCTCCCGCTACGGCAGCGCCGGGACGAACCCCGCCGGCCCGTTGCGGATATGGCGTCCGGAACCTATCCACAGGCTGTGGACAGGGTTGGCGGACCCGCCGGAACCCCGGCCGAGGTTCTGGACGGCCAGCCACAGGCCCCGCACCCGCAGCCCGCCATCGAGGCCCCGGCCACGGACCGCGAGACCGCGCCGCAGGCCCCCGCCGGAACCCTCGACAAACAGCAGCCCGCTGGCGACGCCGGCAGCACACCGGTGCCGCCGTAGCCCGCGGCAGACCACAGCAGTGCAGGTCAGGGCCCGCAGGAGGGTTCTGGACCGCGCCCGCAGCCCAGCCAGGGAGGCCGCCCGCCCAAGGCCACCCTGGACGAACTCGCCCAGGCCATCAGCGCGGCACACCCGGATCCTGACCAGATCACCCGCGAGAGTGCCCGAAAGGCGATCACCGACGCCGGTCTGAGAGCCGGACACGAACGGCTGAACGAGGCCGTAGCCCTGGTGCGTCAGGCCGCCGAGGGCCGCCAGCACCCCGCCCAGGACTGAACCCGTGCCTGGTCGCTGCCCGGACCGGAACGGGTTCCGGGCAGCGACCACCCCCACCGGCTCGGCCCACCGGTATCTGCAGCCCAGCCGCAACAGGAAGCCGATCCGTGCACCAGCCACCCCGTAGCGCGCCACGAAGACCAGCACCCCGCACCCTCCGACCCACCAACACCCGAGCACCTCCGCGAGGAAGACCCCTGTGACAGAGCACAACGACCACCAGCAGCCCGCCACCGACCACACCGACCGCCCCGAGAACATCCCAACTACGCTGGTCAGCGGTGATGCTGAGGTCCTGGGCCCGAACAGCGGAGCAAGCTGTAGCTCCCGTGCCACCGTTGGCGGCACGGGAGCGCTTGGCCCCGCCGCCGAGGCGGCAGCGGGGCGGGCCCCGGCGAGGGCGCCGGAGCAGGAGGGCGGGGCCGAGCACGGCAGCGCCCAGGACCAGCAGCCGCCCGCCCCGGCCGCCGTCGCGTCCGCGCCGAGCGTGCCCGAGCCGCACCACGCCGACGACGAGAACGCCCGCACCCACCCCCAGCCCGCCGCCAGCACCGACCCGTACGGCGATGGTCGGGTCGCACCGGAGGTGTTCCTGCACGAGGGCGTCGCCGCGCTGGACCGCCCGCGCCTGATCGCGGAGCACAAGGGCAGTGAGGTCCTCAAGCCCTCCCGTCAGCGCAAGCGCGGCAGTCAGCCGCGCAGCGAGACCCCGTCTGTCCGGTTCACCCCCGACGAGATCACGCTCCTCGAACAGGCCGCCGCCGAGCGCGGCCCCTCGCTGTCCGGGTTCATCGCGGACGCGGCGGTCGCGGTGGCGGCGAACCGGATCACCGCGCTGCTGCCGCACGAGCGTGCCGTGCGCGCGATCGGCGAGGAACTCGGCCGAGCGCTACACGCCTTCGGCAAGACCGGCAACAACCTCAACCAACTGGTGCGCCAAGGCCACATGGGCATCACCGACCTGCCGCCCGGCCGCGCCGAGCGCAGCCTGGACCTCCTGGACCAGGTGACCGCCGAGATCCACCGGGCCACGCTGCGGCTCAACGAGATCGGCGGGCAGGGCTGATGGTCCCCGACGTCGCCAAGAAGATGGGCTCCGACACCCGCGGTCTGATCCGCTACCTCTACTCGGTGGGCCGCCACGACAAGCACGAGGACCCGCACCTGGTCGCGGCCTGGATCGAGCGCGGCGTCCCCGACCCCGGCCGTAACCCAGGCACCTCCCTGACCGACCTCGCCCAGCTGCTCGACGTTCCTGTCGAACGTGTCCGTGCCGAGGGCCGCCCGCCCAAGAGCGGCTGGGTGTGGCACTGCCCCGTTGCCATCGCCCCCGAAGACCACCTCCTGTCGGACGCTGAGTGGGGCGAGGTCGCCCGCCGGATCATGCACGCCACCGGCATCGCCCCCGACGGCGACAGCCAGGCGTGCCGCTGGATCGCGGTCCGCCACGACGAACGCCACATCCACCTCATGGCCGCCCTCGTGCGCGAGGACGGCCGCGCGCCCAGGCGGCACAAGGACGCCGTCCACGCCCAGGCCGAGTGCCGCAAACTGGAGATCGAACTCGGTCTGCGCCGACTCAAGTCCGGCGACCGGACTGCCTCGCGCCGCCCCAGCGGCGCTGAGGTCCACAAGGCCGAACAGCACCACTGGACCGAACCCTCCAGCACCTGGCTGGAGACCCAGATCCGCGACGCCCTGGCCAACTCCACCACCCCCGAAGCCTTCTTCGACCTCCTCGAAGGCCCCCTGGGAGTGAACGTCCACAAGGTCCGCATGCCCTCGGGTGACCTGCGCGGCTACAAGGTCGGCCGGCCCGGCGACACCAACGCAGACGGCAAGCAGGTCTGGTTCGCCGCTGGCGACCTGGCCCGCGACCTGTCCTGGCCCCAGGTCCAGGCACGCCTGGCCGCCAACCCCGCGCCCGAGGAACACCCCGCCCGGCGCACCCGCCCCGAACACCCGCTGTTCACCTACAGCGCAGCCCTCGACGACCTCCTCATCCCCGCCCTCCAGGACACCGACGCCGGCACTGGTGGGGACGGCGGCGCGCAGGCGTACATCGCCGCGTTCCACGAGAGCCTGGTCGTGATTGCTCCCCGTGTTCCGGTCGAGCTGCGCCAGCAACTGTGGCAGGCCGAGAAGGTCCTGGCACGCGCGACCCGATCGCAGGTCAAGGCCGACCACGCCGCCACCCGGGAGTTCCGCGCCGCCGCCCGCGAACTCCTCTACCAGGCCACGACCAGCGACGACGCGGGCGGCACCGCGATTGCTATCGCCCTGGGCGCGATCGTGTTCGCCGTGCTGCTGGCCGAGCAGTGGCACACCCGGCGCGGCCACCAGCAGCAGGCCGACGCCGCCCACCAGGCCCTCGCCGACCTACGGGCCGCGGCCGACCAGGCCGCCCGGCAGCCCCTCGCCGACCTGGCGATGCGCGCACCAACGCGCGGCGTCCAGGTCGACCTGGCCCGCGACCTCGCCACCGCCCTGCCCGACCGAGCCCAGCAGATCGCCGCCGATCCCGCCTGGCCGGCCCTGGCCACCGCCCTGGCCGACGCGGCCCAGCGCGGACACAACCCCCGCACCCTCCTCCAGGAAGCCGCCCGGCAACGCGAACTGGACACCGCCCGCAGCCCCGCCACCGTCCTGGCCCTACGCATCCAACGCCTGGGTCATCAGCCCGCACCCAACCCCATGACAGTGGCAGCCCTCCGACGCTCCACCACCCTCCCCCGCCGCCAAGGAACGCCCACCGCTACGACCGGTCCGGACGCCACCATCGCCGCACCGTCGCGGGCCCCGGACGTCGGCACCCGCAGGCGCTGAACCCGCCGCCTCAGAGACCACCGGGCATCCTGCCCGGCTGCACCAACCCCGCCGTCCGCACCGCAAGGAGAACCGTCTTGACCAGCCCCACCGTCCGCCCCGAGGTCGTCTCGGTCCTGCTCGTCACCGACTTCAGTCGCGTGCCCCAGCAGTGGCAGCGCATGAACGGACAGCCCCTGACCGCCACCGAGCGCCACCTCGCCCAGAACGCCAACGAATCCGAACAGCTCGCCGCACGAAACCTCAGCAAGCAGGCTTTGGCCCACATCAACGAGCAGCTCGCGGCCTGGACTCGTCTAAACGACCTGGCCCACGCCTACAACCTGCCCGGTGGCACGGACATCGACGAGATCGCTCACCTGTTCACCACCGAAGAGAAGGCAGAGTACGACCGGCTGCGCGAACTCGTCGCCCCCTGCGGCATCGTCATCATTCCTGATCCGAAAATGATCGTTTAGCTGGGCGTGTGGGAGTCTCCGGGCGGCGGAGCCGGCCGGAGGGGTCTGTGACGGTTGTTCAGGCGGCGGTGGCGTTGGTGGGGGTGAGGGCGACCTGGTGGCCCAGCGCTTCGAGCCGGCGGACCAGGGCGCGGGTCTTGGCGGCCGGGTCGGTGAGGCGTTGGTGGTGGTCGGAGCCGAGGTCCTGGTAGCGGGCGGTGGGGTCGTCGATCAGGTGCCAGATGATGACGAGCATGGAGCGGGCGACTGCGACCAGGGCCTTGCCGTGGCCTTTGCGTTTGACCAGCCGTCGGTAGCGGGCTCCGAGGAAGGTGTCGGTCTTGGCCGCCGACATCGCGGCTTCGCCCAGAGCCCGTTTCAGCCAGGCGTTGCCCTTCCCGGTCTTGCCGCTGGTGGTCTTGGCACCGGACTGGATGGTGCGCGGGCACAGCTTCGCCCAACTGGCCAGGTGATCAGCGGTGGGGAAGACGCCCATGTCGGTGCCGAGTTCGGCGATGATGACCTGCGCGGTGGCCGGACCGATCCCGGGGATCTCGTCGAGGCGTTCGACCAGCCCCGTCCCGCCGCCTCGGTCGCCGCCACCATCGCCGTCGGGGGTCGGCAGATCGGAGATGGCCTGTTCGATCGCCCGGGAGAGGTCCTCGATCTGCTCGGTGAGGTGGTCGATGGTTTTCAGCAGTAGGGCGACCAGGCGCGCGTGGTGGTCGGTGAAGTTCCCGGTCATGGCCTCGACCAGGGCGTCCTTCTTGTTCCGCATCCGGGCCCGGGCCATCTCGGCCAGGATGTGGGGGTCGTGTTGTCCTGCGATCATCGCTTCGAGCATGGCCCGGCCCGAGACCCCGAAGATGTCGCTGGCGACGGTGGACAGTTTGATTTGGGCGTCTTCGAGGATCTTCTCCACGCGCTGCTTGTGGCGGGAGCGTTCATCGGTGAAGACGGTGCGGGTCCGGGTCAGGTCACGCAGCTGCCGGATCGGCTCGGGCGGTACGAATGAGGGGCTGAGCATGCCGCGCTCGGTGAGCTTGGCCAGCCAGATCGCGTCCAGCTTGTCCGTCTTGGGTCGTCCGGGGACGTTCTTGACCTGGCGGGCGTTGACCAGCCAGCAGGACAGGCCCCGGGCCTCCAGGAGGTAGAACCAGGGTTTCCAGTACGCGCCCGTTGCCTCCATCACCACCCGGGTGACGCTCTGGCAGACCAGGTGGTCGGCCAGCTCCAGGATCGCGTTGGTGGTCGCGGCCACCGTCCAGGTCCGCTGGACGCGCCTGCCTTCGACGCTCTCGTGCGGCAGTCGCACGCAGACCATGCCCGTGGCCTTGGCGATGTCGATCGCGCAGACCCGGGCGACGAGTTCTTCGGCGTGGTCGACCTCTTCGAGTGGCGGTGGCTCTTCCATGACCCCTCCTCAAGACGTGCCCGTGACGAGTGGGGGCGTCTGGGGAACCGTGAGGACGTGCGGGAATCTGAATCCGCGTGCTCGGTCGCAACAGGGCGTGGCTCCTCGGGCCGACTCCCTCGCCAGACTAACTCTCGGCCTCAACGTGCCAAGGAGCGGCCGACGTTGACAGACGACCCCACCACCCCATTTTCACGGCAGCGAGACGCCGCCGTCAGGCGACAGGAGGACTAACTGGCAATGACCCAGCCTCTGGGCGCGCCCAGATCCGGGCGCGCCCGCACTCCTATCTACCCCCAGCCCTATCGGCACTCGCAGCGCCATAGCCCTCAAGAGCACAGGCAAGCCCCGGCTGCTGAGCAGCCGGGGCTTGCGTGATCTGCTCAGCCGTAGAACGGCTGTTGCGTGAAGTAGTAACCCGACTCATCAACGACTGCCTGGACGTGTCCGGAACTGCCGTTGTAGACGAACGCGCCACCCCCGCCGCCGACCTGCACCGTGGCCTGGTTCGGCACGGTTGTCCCGGGTGTGAAGTTGAGCGTGGACGCCGTGGGCAAGGCGCTGGGGTAGACGGTCAGGAATCCCGTGCCGGTGGGCGCGGTGGCGGTCGCGTTCAGCACGAAGGCGTCCGGCAGCGGGCAGACCGGGACGCAGCCGTCCGCGCTTGAGGGGTAGAAGGCGACGGACTCACGCGGGGCCAGTGGTCCGGCGGCCCGGTTGTAGAGGCCGGTGCCGTTGCGCGTGTCCAGAATCCGAGTGGGGCCGTATGGTACGTAGACGTCCGTCGCTCCCGCCGAGGTCGGTCCGAACCAGCCCGAGACGTCCACGATCGCGTGCACGGCGGAGCCGGAGGCCTGGAGGGTGACCTTCCTGTTCACCACCTGGGCGACCACCTGGTTCGCCACCGTCTGCCCGCGGGTGTAGTTCAGGTTGGAGACGTTCGGCAGTGTGCTGCCGGTGGGGAAGACCGTCAGGAAACCGTTGCCGACCGGCTGGGTCGCCGTCACGTTCAGTACGACAGCGGTTGCGCTAGCCGGGAGTACCTTCGACAGATCGAGGGTGAACGGCATGCCGGGCTTGAGCGGTTGGCTGGACGCGCCGCCCAACGTGCCGCGCGTGTCGAGCACGCGCACTGGGCTGGTCGGCTTGAACGCGCTGCCGGTGTTAGCGTAGATGCCCGCGAGGTCCAGGATCACGTGAACCGTTCCGGCACTGGAGTTGTGGATCCGCACGGCACCGTCGAGTCCCGGCGCCACGGTGACCATGTTCGGGACCGTCTGGCCCTTGGCAAAGTTCAGGTTCGAGGCCGTCGGCAGGCTGCTGCCGTCCGGGTAGACGGTCAGCACACCGTTCGCGGTGGGCTGGGTTACCGTCACGTTGGCTGCGATCGCGCTGACGTCCGACGGGTCGATCCCGTCAATGGTCGGCAGGTGCAGTACCACGTCCCCACCGGCCGGCACCGGGGTCGTACCGGTCACGCCGATCGCCTGGCGGGTGTCCAGCAACCGCTGAGGGGCGACCGGGGTGTAGTCGGCGCCGACAACGACGACCCCGAGGCCGACCCCGCTTCCGGGAGTGCGAAGCGAGAGGTCGTAGGCGCCGGCTCGTTTGTAGACGTGTGTCTGCTGGGCTGCGTCGGAGACGACCGGCATGGAGCCGTCGCCGAAGTAGAACGTCGTGGACAGCGGTAGCGGGCCATTGGCGGTCCAACTCAGCGTCGGCGCATCGAAGGTGACACGGACGGCCAGTGGCCCCTCGGCGGGGTCGGGGTAGACCGTGTAGTTCTGCATGGGCGTGTAGGTGCCGCCCTCAAGCTCGACGGCGCCGCGGTCGAACCAGGCCACGGGGCCGGTCCCGGTGTCTGCCACGTTCGGGTCGTCGGCGCGCGGGTCCCCGATCTGGTCGGTGAGTGTCTCCCCGGGCGCGCCTGCGTCTGCCGAGTCGACGGCTGGCGAGCCGGCCTGCGGAGTCAGCCAGAAGTCGGAACCCAAGCTGTTCTCAGCGAGCTTCGGGTCACCGGAGAGCTCGTGGGTGCCCTGGCCGGTCGCGGTGTGAGGTCCGCCGCCGAGGCGAAGGGCGTGCCGGCCCAGGCGTACGGCGTGCCACCGGGCGTGTCCAGGAGGTTGTAGTCCAGGTGGCTCTGCGCTGTGGAGTCGCCAGCGACCGAGATGGCGGCCGGGACCTGCGCTGGGGTGGCGCACGCCGTGGTGGCCATCGGGAGCCCGATGGCCATACGGGTGCCGGCAGTGACAACGATGTTGTTCTCGATGGTCGTGCCGGTCGAGCCGCCAGTGACCGAGATCCCGCCTTGGCAGTTGCCCAGCAGCGTGTTGCCGACGACGGCCGTTCCGGGCGCGTCGACCAGGTCGACCGTCGGGGCCGCGGCTTTGCCCATGGAGTCCACTGTGTTGGAGGCAATCGTGCCAGTGCTGCCTGAATCGAACCGGATACTCGCGTTGCTGCCGGTGACAGCGGCACGGCTTACCACGACATCCGTCGAACCGCCGGTGACCAGGATCGCGGGCTGCTGGGGCGAACCCTCCGCGTAGGCCTGATCGATGGTCACGTCCTGTGCGCCCCCATCAACACGGAAGGCGCTGCCCGCGCCCGGCCGGGCCCCGAAGCCGCGGATCACCACGTGCTGGGCCCCGGAGATGTCGAAGGCGTCCCCGGTGACCTTTCCGTTGAAGTTGCCGACGTCGACCTCATTCCCGTTGACCCGGTCGGCAACGAACGTGATGGGTGCGCCTGGGTTCCCGGAGCGCGTCAAATGAACGGTCTCGTTGTAAGTGCCAGACTCGACGTGGACGGTCTGCCCGGGCCCTGCGACGGCAGCTGCCGCACCGATCGTGCAGAAGGGGATGTCGGACGTGCCCGGCCCGGAGTCGGAGCAGCCCGAGAAACCGGCGGCAACGTAGATGTCCCCAGGCTGACTGTCGGCGGCGGACGGTTGCACCGAAATGGCGCCAATCAGACAGGAAGCGGTGATCACCCCCGCAAGTGCCAGCGAATGGCGTGTGACATGTCTTATTCGCATATAGTGGCGAGCCCTCCCTCGATGCACGATCCGTGCGCGGAAAGGATACTGCTTCGGCTCGGCGTCAATCTCCGGACACTGGAGGCGATTATCTGGGGAAGGATTGGAATCTGCCCTCGCCAGGAACGCAGTGCGATGCGACCCGGGCTCCTTGATGTTCTTCGCGTGCCAGCGGAATCCGGGATGCGGCCCCTGCCACGTTCCTCGACCAGGACGACCACGTCGCCCAGCTGACCCGCTGCCTCACCGACGACGAACTGCCCCTGGACGTCCGCACCGCCGGGGCACTCCTACTGCTCTACGGTGCGGCAACGGGCCTCCTGCGGCGGAGAGTTGGTCGACAACCTCATCTCTACCGAGAGGCCCGTTCGCCTATGCGCACCCGATAGCCAGCAACAACGTTCGAGCCGTCACCCCCACCGCGCCCACCGAACACTGCCCGGTCCACCTCGCACTCAGTTGAACTGTTCGAATTGTTGCCGCAGTTGGCGGATGTGCTGGTGGTGTCGGTCGATGCCTCCGGTCCTGTCGTGGTGGTCGGGGCCCGTACGCGGTCCCGTGCTCCGGCGGGGTGTACGGGGTGCGGGACGCCGAGTGGGTGGGTCCACAGCCGTTACGAGCGGCACCTCGATGACGTTGCGGCGGGTGGCCGGCCGGTCCGGATCGACTTGAGTGTGCGCCGCCTGTACTGCGAGAACTGGGCCTGCCCGAAGGTGACCTTCGCCGAACAGGTACCAGTCGCGGTGGGGACGGGGAACGCGCCGGCAGGGCCGGCCCGTTTCGGGTCGGCCCTGACTGTGATGGTGCTGTGGCGGTTGAGTGGTGGTGTGACGACGGGGTTTAGTTGTCGGCGATGGCCTTGCCGAAGTCGGTCCAGCCGGCGCCGGCCGGGTCGACGGAGAAGAGATCGTTGGTGGTGGCGTCCTGGACGTAGGTGACCAGGTGGTTGTTGGCGGGGTTGACGACGGTGTAGGGGTCACCGGCGATGGCCTTGCCGAAGTCGGTCCAGCCGGCGCCGGTGGGGTCGATGGACCACAGGTGGTTGTTGACGCCGTTGACGTAGGTGACCAGGTGGTTGTTGGCGGGGTTGACGACGGTGTAGGGGTTTCCGGCCGCGGTGGCACCGAAGTCGGTCCAGCCGGCGCCCTGCGGGTCTACCGACCACAGGTGGTTGTTGGTGTCCCGGACGTAGGTGACCAGGTCGTTGTTCGCGGGGTTGACGACCGTCATCGGGGTGCCGTTGATGACCTTGCCGAAGTCGGTCCAGCCGACACCCTGCGGGTCCACCGACCACAGGTCGTTGTTGACGCCCTGGACGTAGGTGACCAGGTGGTTGTTGGCGGGGTTGACGACGGTGTAGGGGTTTCCGGCCGCGGTGGGGCCGAAGTCGGTCCAGCCGGCGCCCTGCGGGTCTACCGACCACAGGTGGTTGTTGGTGTCCCGGACGTAGGTGACCAGGTGGTCGTTGACGGGGTTGACGACCGTCATCGGGTTGCCGACGATGACCTTGCCGAAGTCGGTCCAGCCGGCGCCCTGGGAGTCCAGGGACCACAGGTGGTTGTTGATGCCTCGGACGTAGGTGACCAGGTGGCCGTTGGCCGGGTTGACGATCGTGGTGGGGTCGCCGGCGGCGGTGGCTCCCAGGTCGGTCCAGCCGGCGCCCTGCGGGTCCACGGACCACAGGTGGGCGTTGCTGTCCCGGACGTAGGTGACCAGGTGGCCGTTGGCCGGGTTCACCACGGTGGCGGCGCTCTCCAGTGCGGTGGTCACCTTCGTGACCACCGGGGCGGTGCTGGTGCCGGCGACCGGGGCGATGTATCCGCTGATGGTGCCGTTGTAGGTGGAGCTGCCGACAGCGGAGGGGAAGACCTCGGCTGATCCGTCCTCCTCCACCTCGTTGTTCTCGTTGCCGCCGATGGTGGTGATCTGGCCCGAGGAGACGGAGGTGACGATGGCGACGTGCTTGGCGTAGCCGTTGCTGTAGGAGAAGACAACGGCGTCGCCGGGGGCGGGGGTGGAGGACTCGGTGCCGTAGGCCTGTCCGTACTGCCAGAAACTGGCCGCGCCATCGTCGAGGACTCCCAGGTGGGCGACTCCGCCCTGGGCCCAGGCCCAGCCGGCGAAGTCGGCGCACCATGCCTGGCCGTCGGCGGAGCTGGTCTGTCCGTAGCCGTCGCTGTAGCCCGCGCCGTTCGCACCTCCCGGGCCGTAGCCGGCCGGGTTGCCGTCGGCTCCGGTGTGGGTGATCTGGCTCTGTACTGCGGCGACGATGCTGCTGGGGGCGTCGGCGTGGGCCGGCAGCGCGGTCAGGCCGGTGCCGGCGGCTGCGGCGACCAGGGTGGCGATGCCGGTCTTCTTGAACTTGCTGGCGATCGTGGACATGGTGATTCTCCTGATGTGCATGACAAGGCATTGGGTGGTGGTGCGTTAGGTGTGACCGTGCCGGTCCGCCGGGGCGTGTTCGGCTGGACGGCTGGCCTGCAGGAACAGCCGTCGGTGTGGCGCGGGGCGGGTATTGGTGATGCGGTGGTCGTTCGGGCGGGAGACCGATGCCCTGCAGGCGCAGCGGTCGGGAAAGGTCGTGGTCGGTGCGGTGGGTCGGGCGCATCGGTAGGGAGGGTGGACGGCTGTCCTGCAGGAACAGCGGTCGTCGGACCCGGTCGGTTCGGTGTCGTCTTGTGGCCGGGAGCGTTGTCGATCATCCGGCGGCGGTGGTGCGAAGTCCTGGCTGCCGGGTCAGCCGGCGAGGTTCTGGTCCCGGCCGGGGATGGGGACCGGCGGCAGGTAGCGGTGGTGCAGGAGGGGTGAGGCCCGGTGGCAGCGGGCGAGCAGTTGTGTGGCTCGGTGCACGGGGTCCGGTTCGGGTGCTGGGCCCGTTGGCGTGGGCAGGAGGTAGAGGAGGAGATCGATCCGGTTCGCTCCGGGGGTGCCGCTGGCGTGTTCCAGGCCGTCGTCGGGGGTGATGTGGGCCCACAGGGCGTCGATGGCGTCCGCGACCTCGCCCACCGGAGCCGGTGTCGCCGAGGGGCGGCGGTCCAGGCTGGTGTAGACGATGTCCATCCGGCTCACCCCCACTGCAGAACGGCGGGGGCCGCGACCGAGGCGGAGGCTGCGGCGGCGGTGGCGGGGGCGGCGACGGCGGCGGTGGGGATCAGGACGACGGTACCGATGGCGAGGGCGGCGACCGCGGCGGCCTGGGCAAGACGGGTGCGGATCATGGTGATTGTCCTTTGCAGACGGAAGGGAGAGGCGAGGTGTCCGGCTCCGGTCTCGCGCCCCGCGGTGGCGTTTCCTCCGGCTCGCCGTTCCGGTGTTCCCCGGTGGCGATGGCTATAGCTTCGTCGCAGATCACAGCCCTGGGAATGACTTGTGGGCGTCGCCAACCGGCCATGTCCGCATGCCGACGCGCTGTTCCAGACATGTCATGTCTGAAGTGTCGGGCAAGGACCGATTCGAGCAGTGAATGCATCGGGGTAATTACCCTGCCAACGGCGAGAACGGAAATCTCCGACATATACCCTGACCGGAAAACTCCACGGTCAGATGGGTACGGCGAGATAGCCCTCCGGCGGTAGCGGTCGGGGGGCTCTTTGGGGGCTGTTCGGGGGTGCTGGGGAGGTGTTCAGGCGGTTGTCGGGGCGAGGGTGACGTCGTGGCCGAGGGCCTTGAGCTGGCGGACCAGGTCGCGGGCCTTGCGTGCGGGGTCGAGGTTGCGGACGTGGAAGTCCGCGCCCAGCTCGCGGTAGCGGGCGGTCGGGTTGGCCATCAGGTGCCAGACGGACACCAGGATCGAGCGGGCGACCGCGACCAGGGCCTTCATGTGGCCCCGGCGTTTGACGATGCGTCGGTAGCGGGCGCCGAGGAAGGTGTCGGTGCGGGCGGCTGAGATCGCCGCTTCACCGAGGGCTCCGCGGAGCCAGGGGTTGCCCTTGCCGGTGGGGCCGGAGGTGTTCATGTTGCCGGACTGGATGGTGCGCGGGGAGAGCTTCGCCCAGGAGACGAGGTGGCCGGCCGTGGGGAAGACGCTCATGTCCAGGCCGGTCTCGGCGAGGATCACCTGCGCGGTGCTCGGCCCGATGCCGGGGATCTCGTCGAGGCGCTCGACATCGGTGATCGGTATCAGCGTGCCCTGTCCGGGGCCGTCGTCGTCCTCGGTGGTGGACAGTTCGGCCAGGCGGATGGTGATCCGGGCGGTGAGCTTGTCGATCTGCACGGTGAGGTAGTCGACGGTGTCCAGCAGCATCCGGCACATGAACGCGTGGTGTTCCTCGAATCGGCCGGTCAGGGCCTCGGCGAGGGTGGCGTGGCTGGCCTTGATCGTGCCGTGGGCCAGGTCCGCGAGAGCCTTGGGGCTGCGCTCGCCCGCGATCAGGGCCTCCAGCATCGCGCGCCCGGAGACTCCGAAGATGTCGGCGATCACGGTGGACAGCTTGATCTGGGCGTCTTCGAGGAGTTTCTCGGTGCGCTGCTTGTGACGGGTGCGCTCGTGGGTCATGACCGCTCGGGCTCGGGTGAGGTCGCGCAGTTCACGGACAGGCTTCGGGGGCACGAACGAGGCTCGGAGCATGCCGCGCTCGGCGAGCTTGGCCAGCCAGACCGCGTCCAGGCGGTCGGTCTTCGGCCGGCCCGGGACGTTCTTGACGTCACGGGCGTTGACCAGCCAGCACTCCAGGCCGCGCGACTCCAGGAGGAAGAAGAAGGGCTTCCAGTAGGTCGATGTGGCTTCCATGACCACCCGGGTGACGCCCTGGCAGACGAGGTGGTCGGCCAGGTCCAGGATCGCGCCGCTGGTCGCGACGGTGCTGAAGACACGCTGGATCCGGAGGCCGGGCCTGTCCTCGTGCGGCAGCCGCACGCACACCATCCCGGACGCCTTGGCGATGTCGATCGCGGCGACCCGCTCCACCAGCTCGACGGCCTGCTCGATCTCCTCGATGTCCTCGGCCTCAGCCATGGACCCCTCCCCTTCACACCGTGCCAGTACAGGACGGTGCCTGCCCATGGGACCGCTGGGGGGAGCGAGAATCTGACCGGCGTGCTCGAGGGCAACAGTGCGTGGCCCCTCTGCGGTCCCGGCGCCAGACTGACCTACGGGCTCACAGTCCCAACGAAGCATCGGGGTCGGCGGGCAGGCACCGCACCCAAGTTTTCAGGGTCTGTCCAGCGAGCGGTGGGACTTCTGTTAGCGGCGGTTGGTGGTGAGGCGGCCGTCGAAGGCGATGTCGAAGGCGTTGAGGGCTGCCTTCCAGCGGATCACCCAGCGGCGTTGGCCGGTGCCGGTGGGGTCCAGGCTCATGACGGCCAGGTAGACGCACTTGAGCGCGGCGGCGTCCGTGGGGAAGTGTCCGCGGGCGCGGACGGCCTTGCGGATGCGGGCGTTGACGCTCTCGATCGCGTTCGTGGTGCAGACGATCCTGCGGATCTCGACGTCGAACTGGAGGAAGGGCACGAACTCGGCCCAGGCCCGGTTCCACAGGCCGATGATCGCCGGGTACTTCCTGCCCCAGTCCCGCTCGAACTCCAGGAACCGTTCCATCGCGGCCTCCTCGGTCGCGGCGGTGTAGATCGGCTTGAGTGCCTTGGCAATCTTGTCCCAGTCCTGGCGGGCGGCGTACTTGAAGCTGTTCCGCAGCAGGTGGACGACGCACGTCTGCACGATCGTGTCCGGCCACACGGCGTTGACGGCGTCGGGCAGGCCGGTCAGGCCGTCGCAGACCAGCATGAGGACGTCGCGCACGCCCCGGTTCTTGATCTCGGTCAGGACCTGCATCCAGTGCTTGGCTCCCTCGCCGCCGTCGCCGGCCCACAAGCCCAGGATGTCGCGGTTGCCCTCGGTGGTGACGGCGATGGCCATGTAGATCGGCCGGTTGGCGACGTGGCCGTCCCGAATCTTGACGTGGATGCAGTCGATGAAGACGACCGGGTACACGCTGTCCAGCGGACGGTTCTGCCATTCCACCATCCCCGCGAGCACGCTGTCGGTGATCGTGGAGATCGTCTGCTTCGACACGCTCGCGCCGTAGACCTCGGCCAGGTGCGCGGAGATCTCCCCGTGCGTCAGGCCCTTCGCCGACAGTGACAGCACCATCTCGTCGATCCCGCCCAGCCGCCGCTGACGCTTCTTGACCAGCTGCGGCTCGAAGCTGCCGGCCCGGTCCCGGGGAACTTGGATCTCGACCGGCCCGATCTCGGTCTGCACCGTCTTGGCCCGGTGCCCGTTGCGGTGGTTCTCCCGCGGACCCTCCTCGACGCGCTCGTGCATCCCCGCGCCCAGGTGGTCGGTCATCTCACCCTCGAGCGCGGACTCCAGGATCCGCCGGGTCAGCTCCTGCAGCAGCCCGCCCTCCCCAGTCAGCTGCAGACCACGCTGCCGGGCCTGGGCCACCAGCCCGTCCAGCGCCCCCAGCTCGAGTCCCTCCAGCACCTGCGGCATCTCGGAGCCCCCCTCGGCATCCAGAACCTGATTAGTCATCAACTACACTCCCTGTCTCGGGAGTCCCACCGTTGAGCGTACAGACCCGAACGGCGCGAAGGCCGGCGAGTTCGACCACATCTGAGCGACCTGCACGACAGTGCGGCCCCGCTTGGGCACCACTCCACGATGTCCAAGCGGGGCCGCTGCGGTTCTTCACCGGCAGCGCGAGCCACGGCATAGGGCGTCGGCACTGCCAGTCCCACGTGCTCCGCATCTGGACGAAGATCCTCGCTGTGCGCTCATGCTGGCGCGACGCGGCTCAGGTGCGGCCCGAAGGCGCGGCGGCCCTGCGGGTTCGGGATCGGCCACGCCTCCTCTTGCAGCGTCCGTCCCTGACAGCTCGTCGGCGGGGTTGTCGGAGGCTCGTGTCAGCATGAGCTGATCTTTAACTAGTGCCGCATCAAGCAACGTTCGCCCTGGCGACGACTTCGCGTAGGCGTTTGTCGGCGGCGTGGTTGTTCCGCCAGATGATGTAGCGGCGGATCATGCTGCCCTGGGCCTTGTGGCTGGGGTGGTCGGTGCCGTCGAGGGCGAAGTAGCGCAGGGCGGTGAACTGGGCCTCGATGCGGTTGAGCCAGGAGGAGTTGGTCGGGGTGTAGGCGATCTCGACGTTGTTGGCCTCGGCCCAGTCCGCGACCCGGCGGCAGCGCTTGGTGGTCAGGTGCGGGGAGAAGTTGTCGCAGACGATGGCGATGCGCACGGCGGCCGGGTAGAGGGTGCGCAAGTAGCGGCAGAACTCCAGGAACTTGGTGCGGGTCTTGGTCTTCTTGACGTGGCCGTACATCTTGTCCCTGGCCAGGTCGTAGGCCGCGAACAGGTGCCGCACGCCGTGCGGGCGGGTGTAGGTGGCCCGGCGCTTGGGGCGGGGCCCGCGTGTCGGGTCCTTGTGCCTGCCGCCGCGCTCGGCCCACTGCCGGCCGGGGTGGGGCTGGAGGTTGAGCGGCCCGAACTCGTCCATACAGAAAACGACTTCGGGCTCGCCGGGCTCGGGCACGACCTCGCCGTCGGCGATCGCGTAGAGGTGTTCGACGCGGGCCTTCTTGGCGGCGTAGTCGGGGTCGCGGGAGGTCTTCCAGGTCTTTATGCGTTGAAAGCTGACGCCTTCCTCGCGGAGCAGGATGCGCAGGCCCTCGTGGCTGATGTCGTCGACCACCCCCTCGGCGACCAGGAAGTCGGCCAGTTTGACCAGGCTCCAGGTCGAGAAGGGCAGGCCGTGCTCGACCGGCTTGGACTTGGCGATCTTCTTGATCTCCCGGCGCTCGGGCAGCGTGAATGTCTTCGGCCGCCCGCCCGCGTACTTCGGGTACAGGGAGGCGAAGCCGTCGGCGTTGAAGTTGTGCAGCACGTCCCGGACCCGGTCTGCGCTGGTGAAGCTGACCTCGGAGATCTTCGCGACGTCCATGCCCTGCGCGGACAGCAGCACCATCTGCGCGCGCCGCCAGGTCACCACGGACCCGGTACCCCGGCGGATGATCCGCAGCAGCCGCCGCCCCTCGTCACCGTCGATCTCACGGACCCGTACTCGCTCTGCCACCCGCACAGCTTCGCGCACACGCGCCGCCCGACACAGCACCCGGACGGCGCGTCACATCACAACAGGGCAAAGGTTGCTTGATGCGGCACTAGCCGCTTAACTCAACTTCCGGTAGCGCCAGACCGGTTCCGGCGAGGAAGCCGACGAAGAGGTGCGTGGCGTGCTTGACGCTGCCGAGTGCCGCCTCGGCGGTGTCGGCGAGTTCGTGGATCGAACGGAATGCGCGGTTCGCGAGCAGGTCCTTCACGTTCTTCCACAGGAGCTCCACCGGATTCAGTTCCGGCGCGTACGGCGGCAGCGCGACCACGCGCAGCCATGTCGACTGCTCGGCAATCCAGGCTCTGACCTGGGCTGATGTGTGACTGGAGTAGTTGTCCCAGATCAGCGTGACCTTCGCGCCGAGGCGGGCGTGCAGCATCGTGAGGAGCAGGGGGAAGTCCTCTTTCGTGTACCCCTCGCCACTCTTGTGCCAGGCGAGCATCCGGGGCTCGCACCCGGTGCGGTAGGCCAGGAAGGTCACCATGTTCTCGCGCTTGCCCCGTGCCCCGTTCATGGCGATGACGGGTGTGACGCCCCGTGGACCCCAGGAGCGGCGCACTACCCCGGTGAGCGCGGCTCCCGCCTCGTCCTCGAAGACTATCCAGCGTCCCTCGCGTGCGGCCTGGTCGGATGGGACACCGCCGGCCACGTCTGTGTGCGCCAAGCGGCGATCGCCTCCTCGTCCCGCTGGACGGCCCGTGTCACCGGAACCTGCCAGGACCACCCCAGTCGCTTCAGCAGGTACCACACGCCCGCAAGGGTGAACCGCGGACCGAACCGCTCCTCGATCACCCGTGCGATCCGCGCCAGCGTCCACAACTGATCGTCCCACCCCGACTCCAGCGGTCCGCGCCTCAGCACCACCAGCAGGTCGCTTTCCTCACCGGACGTCAGATAGGAACCAGGACCCCCGGGCCGTGCGACCAGCGCCTCCGACCCGCCCTCTTCCCACGCGGCCCGCCACTGGCACACAGCCTGCCGCGACACCCCCAGCAACCGGCCGATCTCAGCCTGCTTCACACCCTGTTCGAACAGAGCGGCAGCCCGCATTCGCCGCTCCTCACGCCAAGCAGCATCCAACTTGCCCGAACTAGACTGCACCATAGGGAACTTGTACCCATTATGACTGATCGTCAAGTCAGAGATTAAAGATCAGCTCATGCTTGCCATCACAGTGCAAACGGAGAGCGGTCGGCGCGTCCAGCGGACGACCGCCACCGACCTGGCGGCGCTGATCCGTCGCATCGGCGGCCCGGGCGACGCCTTTCTGGTCGTGGAGCGCATACCTGACCTGCCTGACGTCTACATCCAGGTCATGCACCGGCCCGGGGAGGGCTACACCCTGGAGCACCGCGACGGGGCGCCGGACCGGCACTTCCAGACGCGGCTGGACGGACCTGAGCCTGTGATCAAGGCGATGACCGGTTGGGCTCGGCTGAATGACGACTGGGATGCCGGTATCGCCTGGGAGCTGCTGGACCTGGGGCCGAATCCGACCCCTGCGGCTCCGTTGGAACTGGACGACGAAGAGCGCGAGCAACTTGAGTCCCGTGTCCGCGAGGTCGTCCACGGCGGGTACGCAACCCGAGCCGACCTGGCAGAACTCGCCGAGGAGTACCTCGTCTCCGGGGATCGCCGCCCGGTCTCACCGGCACAGGCTGAGCAGTTGGCCGACCGGCTGTGGCTGGAACGGGTCGAGGAGCAGGCCGGGTGGGACGGCGAAACAGACCCCGAGCGGGTCGCCCGCGCCTTCACTGCACTGGAGGAGGCAGGGATCACGGCCCGGGAGAACTTCACCTGCTGCCGCAGCTGCGGCCAGAGGGAGATCGGGGCTGAGGCTGCGCCCGGCGCACGAGGCTACGTCTACTTCCACCAGCAGTGCACGGACGGGGCCGTGTCCAGCTCCGGCTTGACGCTGCTGTACGGCGGATTCGACGGTTCGGCCGCCACCACAACCCTGATCGGCCGAGAGGTTGCGGCCGCCATCGAGGCGGCCGGGCTGCCGGTCCAGTGGGACGGGGATCCGGAGCGGGCCATCACTGTCACCCCGGTGGACTGGCGACGCCGACTCGTCGGCTGACCGACTCCGTCAGGGCCGCCATCGAAACAGCTTGCCCGGCTTGTGGCGGCGCTCGCGGCGAGGGACACCAGGAACTCCTTCTGCAGCGGCCCTCCGCCCAAGCCGCGGCTCTGGCGGGAAGCGGCCTGCTTTTCGCTCCCGCCGTCAGTGGCGGCCCGTAGGCTGGTCCGCATGGCGACGAGTGGTGGGGCTGCGGTCACAGGTGGGCCGGGGTTCAAGAAAGCGAAGGTGCCAGCGACGCACGCAGGGCTGGTGCGGCAGGCGAGGAAGATCAACCGGGCACTGGCCGAGGCGTATCCGTATGCCCATCCGGAGCTCGACTTCGAGAATCCGTTCGAGCTGCTGGTGGCCACGGTGCTCTCGGCGCAGACGACCGACCTTCGGGTGAACCAGACGACGCCGGTGCTGTTCGCGAAGTATCCGACGCCTGAGGACATGGCGGTGGCCAACCCGGAGGAGCTGGAGGAGATCATCCGGCCGACCGGGTTCTTCCGGGCCAAGGCGAAGTCGCTGCTGGGGCTGTCGGCCGCGCTGCGGGACGACTTCGGCGGCGAGGTGCCCAAGACCCTGGAACAGCTGGTCACGCTGCCCGGGGTCGGCCGCAAGACGGCCAACGTAGTCCTTGGGAATGCACGCGATCCTAAAACGGGGAAACCCTTCGGCGTACCCGGGATCACCGTCGACACCCACTTCGGGCGGCTCGCGCGGCGCTTCGGCTGGACCGAGTCCGACGATCCGGTGAAGGTCGAGCACGAGGTCGGGGCGATGTTCCCGAAGAGCGAGTGGACGATGCTCTCGCACCGCGTCGTCTTCCACGGCCGCCGGATCTGCCACGCCCGCCGTCCCGCCTGCGGCGCCTGCCCGATCGCGCCGCTCTGCCCCTCCTACGGCGAGGGCGAGACCGACCCGGTCAAGGCGGAGAAGCTGCTGAAGTACGAGAAGGGCGGCCGGCCCGGCCAGCGGCTCAAGCCGCCCGCCGACTATCCCGGGCTGCCGGCGTCCCCGGCCGGTGCCGGGGAGGCCGGGGCGGCCGGCATCGACGAAGGCAGCGGCCGATGACGGACGTGGTCCAGATCGCCCGGGACGGGCTGCCCGACTGGCTGGCCCCGGTCCGCGACGCCGCCGAGCGGGTCGAGCCCAGGCAGCTCAGCCGGTTCCTGCCGCCGGCCGAGGGCGGGCGGCGCTCCGCCGTGCTGGTCCTCTTCGGCGAGGGCCCGAACGGTCCCGACCTGCTGCTGATCGAGCGCGCCCGCTCGCTCCGCTCCCACGCGGGCCAGCCCTCCTTCCCCGGCGGTGCGCTCGACCCCGAGGACGGCGACCCGAACGGACCGGGCCCGGTCCATGCCGCGCTGCGCGAGGCCAGGGAGGAGACCGGCCTGGACCCGGCGGGCGTGCAGGTCTTCGGGGTGCTGCCGGACCTCTACATCCCGGTCAGCGACTTCGTGGTCACCCCGGTGCTCGGCTGGTGGCGTGAGCCGTCCCCGGTCGGGCCGGTCGACCCGGCCGAGGTCGCTGCGGTGCACCGGGTGCCGGTGTCCCAGCTGGCGGACCCCGGGCGGCGGGCCCGGCTGCGGCATCCCAGCGGCTTCCGGGGCCCCGCGTTCGAGGTCGAGGGGATGCTGGTGTGGGGGTTCACCGCCGGGGTGATCGACCGCATCCTGCACTTCAGCGGCCTGGAACAGCCCTGGGACAGCAGTCGGGAGATCGAACTCTCAGGCCGGCAGCAGTAGCTTGCAGCGGCCGCACAGGAGACGAGGTCAGCGGCTTGCAGGAACCATTCCGCCCCGTCCGAACGTGAGAAGAAGACAAGCTCTTCCACTCGGGCTCCGGAGCGCCGACCGCGCATGGGATGGTTGGCCGTTGCTCCTTCCACCGGGGGAGCGCCCCGCCCTGCCCAGGAAGCTGCCGTGAACGTCCTCGACATCCTGCTGATCCTCGCTGCCTGCGGTTTCGCCGTCTCCGGCTACCGGCAGGGCTTCGTCGTCGGCGTGCTCTCGGTCGTCGGGTTCCTCGGCGGCGGGGTGATCGCCGTCCAATTGCTGCCGTACCTGCTGCAGCACCTGCCGGCCGGGACCACCTCCTCGGTGGTCGCGGTCATCGTCGTGATCGTCTTCGCCTCGCTCGGGCAGGCCTTCACCACCCACTGGGGCTGGAAGCTGCGCGGGCCCATCGACCGCAGCCGGATCCGGCTGCTCGACGCCGTCGGCGGCGCTCTGGTCAACGTGGTTGCGATGCTGCTGGTGGCCTGGTTGATCGGCTCGGCGCTGGCCGGGACCTCGCTGCCGACGATCGCCCGCGAGGTGCGGACCTCCGCGGTGCTCAGCGCCGTGCAGCGGACGCTGCCCGCCGACGCGCCGTCCTGGTTCTCCAATTTCACCTCGGCCCTCGCCCGGAACGGCTTCCCCCAGGTCTTCAACCCCTTCCAGAACGAGCCGATCGCCGACGTCCCGCCGCCCAACCCGGCGCTGGTGAACAGCGCGGCCGTGGTGCAGGCACGGAAGAGCATCGTCAAGGTCGTCGGCACCGCGCCCAGCTGCGGCAAGGTGATCGAGGGCAGCGGCTTCGTCTACGCGCCGCACCGGGTGATGACCAACGCCCACGTCGTGGGCGGCGTGAGCGATCCCACCGTCCAGCTCGGCGGCCGGACCTACGACGCCACGGTCGTCCTCTACGACTGGCAGCGGGACATCGCGGTGCTGGACGTGCCGGGGCTGAACGCCCCCGTCCTCGACTTCGCCGATGGCGCCCAGGACAGCTCCGGCGCGATCGTCGCCGGCTTCCCCGAGAACGGCCCCTTCAACGTCCAGGCCGCGCGCATCCGACAGCAGTTGAACGCCCAGGGCCCGGACATCTACCACCGCGGCACGGTCACCCGCGAGGTCTACTCGATCCGGTCGACGGTTCGACAGGGTAACTCCGGCGGGCCGCTGCTCACCCCCGGCGGCGAGGTCTACGGGGTGGTCTTCGCCAAGTCTCTGGACGACGCGCAGACCGGCTACGCGCTGACGGCGGAGGAGGTGGAGGCGGACGCCGGCCAGGGCAGCACCGCCACCGTCCCGGTGAACACCGAGGGTTGCGCGCTCTGAACCGGCTACCGGCTGCATCACGGTTGAGCTGGGACGTCTGGACTGTCGGTGGCAACTGGTAGCGTCTGGGGCGCCCACCCGAACCGATCAAGGTGTCGTCGGGTCCGGGCGGTCGGCAGAGGGCCGGCGCAGGTCGGGTACCAGGGGGAGGACGAGACATCATGATGGGTCACTCGCACGCCGTGAGTGGGGCGTTGCTGTTCGCGGCAACCGCGCCCTTCCTGCCGGAGGACCTGATGCACCGCCATCTCTCCCCGGCAGAGATACTGATGGGCACGGTGCTGACCGCGGGCGCCGCGCTGCTCCCCGACCTGGACCACCACGACGGGACGATCGCCAACTTCCTGGGGCCGGTCTCGAAGACACTCTGCCGCTTCGTCGCCTGGATCTCCGGCGGTCACCGGCACGCCACCCACTCGCTCTTCTTCGTCGCCCTGATGTCCTTCGGCACCTGGGCAGGCGTGAGCTACCTGGGGCGGCCGTTCACCCTGGGCATGACGTTCTTCCTGATGGCGCTGGCCGTGCGGGCGCTCAACCTCTGCCCGCCCGGCCACGGCTTCTCGGCCTGGGGAACGATCGTGGCGATGGCCGCGCTCGGCACCGGGGTGATCGACAAGTTCATCCCCTCCGCGCCGGGCTGGCTGCCCTACGCGGTCGGCCTCGGCTGCGTGGCCCATCTGCTCGGCGACTCGATCACCAAGATGGGCGCGCCCTGGCTGTGGCCGCTGAAGAACCGCTACGAGATCGTGGTGATCAAGAGCAGCGGCAACAAGCTGGAGACGGAGATACTCGTCCCGCTGATGGGTCTCGCCACGGTCGGCCTGCTCTGGTTCACCGCGCTCTCGCCCGGCTCGTTCCCGAAGCTCTGATCAGCGCTGGCGGAGCCGGGAGGTCACCCAGCGCGCCCGGCGGGTGAGGATGCTCGGGAGGCCGGCGTGGTCCAGCAGGGCCGCCCCGCCGACCGAGTAGGGCGCGGCTTCGGGGCTGCCCAGCGCAGAGCGCAGGGGCGCTGTCTGCTGAGGCGAGCGGCGACGGGACAGGGGCGCGATGGCGCGATCGTGCATCCAGCTCATGAGAGAGCAGTGCCCAGACCGGGGGCCCGGTAATCCCGTACGACGAGGCCAATTGGCCTATGCGCTGGTCCTATTTCCAGACTGGAAGGCTCTGCCGCAACCGCCCGGCAGCCGCCTCCGCAGTGGC
This sequence comes from uncultured Actinomycetota bacterium, assembly GCA_963743515.1. Classification (GTDB taxonomy): domain Bacteria; phylum Actinomycetota; class Actinomycetes; order Streptomycetales; family Streptomycetaceae; genus Streptacidiphilus. The sequence goes on along the minus strand of CAVUQN010000004.1, from coordinate 1,114,054 downwards.
TCCCGCAGCCGGAACTGACGTCGGTTCAGCGGTCGGGCTCCGGGTCGCGGAGCCAGTTCAGCAGCTCCCGCGAGAAGCCCTCCGGGTCCTCCTCCTGCGGGTAGTGACCGATCCCTTCCAGCAGCCGCCAGCGGTAGGGCGCCTCGACGTACTCGCCGGAGCCGGCTGCCGTCCGGTTCAGCAGCAACGGGTCCAGGGCCCCCTGCAGATGCAGGGTCGGCACCCGCACCGGCCGCCGCATCCGGCGGGAGTACTGGAATCCGTCGGGTCGGCCCATGGACCGCATCAGCCAGCGGAAGGGCTCGATGGAGCAGTGCCGGGTGTTGGACAGCAGCATGGCCTGCCGGTATGTCAGCAGCGCCTTCTCGTCCGGCGTGCGCCCGGGGGCGGTCCACTCGGTCAGGTAGTCCGCGACCAGTTCGGCGTCGTCCGCGGCCAGCCGGCGCTCCGGGATCCAGGGCCGCTGGAGGGCGAACAGGTGCTCGGCCGCCGCGATCTGCCGACGGTCGCTCATCAGGGCCCGGCGCAGTCGGCGCGGGTGCGCGCTGGAGGCCACGGCCAGTCGGCGGATCAGATTGGGCCGCATCACCGCTGCCGTCCAGGCGAGGAAGCCGCCCCAGTCGTGGCCGACCAGGGCCGCGTCCGAGGCGCCGAGGGAGCGGATCACCCCGGTCAGGTCCAGCGCCATGTTGCTGGGGTCGTAGCCGCGCGGCGTGCGGTCGCTGCCGCCGACGCCGCGCAGGTCCACGGCGACGGCCCGGAAGCCGCCCTCGGCGAGCGCGACCAGCTGGTGCCGCCAGGTCCACCAGAACTGCGGCCAGCCGTGCACCAGCAGGACCAGCGGACCCTCGCCCATCTCGGCGACATGGAAGCGTCCGCCGTTGGCGGCGACGTCCCGATGGGTCCAGGGGCCGTCGAGCCGCGGGTCGAAGGAGAAGTCGGTGGACGAGCTGCGGGATCCGCCGAACGTGGGGTCAGACGCCATGGGGACAAGCCTGTCACACTCGCGGCGATACCGTCGGGCACGTGCAGGCCCGGCGGTGGCGCCGCTCGGCAGCAGGCGCGGTTGCTGGCGTTCCGTCAGCGGCGGATCGCGGGCCGCTCGTCGGCCGGGCCGACGGCGGGTCGGGGCTTGGCGGTCTTCAGCACGTCCACGGTCGCCTTGGTCGAGGCGATAGTCCGGTCCGGCGGGGAGATCTTCTTGACCAGCCGCCAGGCGACCAGTCCGGCGATGATCGCCAGCAGCACGAAGATGCCGCCGGTGATCAGGAAGCACCAGGCCAGGCCCAGTCCGGAGGCGTGGATGCCGTAGGCGATGGCGAAGCTGAACACCGGGATCGAGGCGACCAGGATCACCCCGGCGGCCAGGCCGGCCGCGGCTCCGGCTCCGCCGCGGACGGCGTCCTGCTTGATCTCCTTGGTGGCGAGCCTGATCTCGTCGTGCACCAGCGCGGACAGGTCGGCGGTGGCGGAGGCGAACAGCTGGCCGACCGTGCGCTCGGCACTGTCGGCGGAGGTACTGCCGTTCTCGGACCTGTAAGCAGTGGACATCCGGTCTTCTCCTCAGGTCTTCCTGTCGCGTCGTCAGAGCTCTGCCTCAGATCATGCCTCCTCGCAGCGGGGCGCGACCACTCGGCCTGCCGATCAGTGCCGGGCGGCTTCGCCGGACAGCCCCGGCTGCTCGGCCTCCTCCTGCTCGTACAGCCGCTGATAGGTGCGATTGCGCAGCCGCAGCAGGGCCGCCGCGATCAGGGCGCAGATCAGTGAGCCGACCAGGACCGCCGCCTTGGCCTGCTGGGTGAGGGCCGGATCGTCCTCGAAGGCCAGCTCGCTGATCAGCAGCGAGACGGTGAAGCCGATGCCGGCGAGCACGGAGACCGCGAACAGGTCGCTCCACTCCAGCTCGGGGTTGAGCTCGGCCCTGGTGAATCGGGCGGTCAGCCAGCTGCCGCCGAAGACCCCGACCGGCTTGCCGACCAGCAGCCCGAGCAGCGCGCCCAGCGGTGCGGCATGGGTGAAGACAGCGGCGAGCGCGTGGGCGTTGATGGTCACCCCGGCCGAGAGCAGCGCGAACACCGGGACGCAGAAGCCGGCCGAGAAGGGCCTGACCAGGTGTTCGATGTGCTCGGCCGGGGAGTGCGCCTCGCCGGGGTCCTTGGTGCAGCGCAGCAGCAGGCCCATGGCGACGCCGGCGACCGTGGCGTGGACGCCGCTCTCGTGCATCAGCGCCCAGATCACCACGGCCAGCGGCAGGTAGAGGTACCAGCCGTGCACCCGCAGCCGGTGCAGGGCGTAGAAGAGCACCAGGCCGAGAAAGGCCAGGCCGAGCGCCCAGAGCTTGATGCCGTGGCTGAAGAAGATCGCGATGATCAGGATCGCGATCAGGTCGTCCACCACCGCGAGGGTCAGCAGGAAGGCCCGCAGCGCGGACGGCAGGTGGGTGCCGGCCACCGCCAGCACGCCGAGGGCGAAGGCGATGTCGGTGGCGGTGGGGATGGCCCAGCCCCCGTGGTGGCCGCCGGAACCGCTGTTGACGAGGGTGTAGACGAGGGCCGGCACGGCGACCCCGCAGACGGCGGCGACCACCGGCAGCGCGGCTGCTCGGCGGTCGCGCAGTTCACCGGCCACCAGCTCGCGCTTGAGCTCGATGCCGGCCACGAAGAAGAAGACGCTGAGCAGCCCGTCCTTGGCCCAGTCGCCGAGCGAGAGGTCCAGGTGCAGCGGATGGGACGGTCCGACGGTGCGGTCGACGACGCTCTCGTAGGAATGCGGCCAGACATTGGCCCAGACGAGTGCCGCCACGGTCGCCAGCAGCAGCAGGACGCCGCCCACGGTCTCGGCGCGGAGGGCGTCGGCGAGGAAGGCCCGTTCGGGGAGCGGCAGCCGGCCGAGGAACTGCCGCCGGGGGGCCTGGCCCGAGCCCGACTCGGGATCGGGGCCGAGCGGCGGCCGGTCGTGGGGTGGCCGGTCGTGAGGCGGATCGTCGTGCGGGCGGGGCGTGGGGCTGTCACTCACGCGCGGGTCCTCCGACCGGTCCGACAAATCGGGCATCTCCCTCGATCCTAGGAGCTGCCCGCGCCGAGGGCCGCCCCGGCGCGGTGCTGGGGCGGCCCTCGGCGGTCGGTGCGCGTGCGGTGGGCAGGCGCGCGGCGGGTCAGCTCTTGTCGGTGCCGCCCGGGAGCTGGCTCTGGATCAGGTCCATCACCGAGGAGTCGGCCAGCGTGGTGGTGTCGCCGACCGCGCGGCCCTCGGCGATGTCGCGCAGCAGTCGCCGCATGATCTTGCCGGAGCGGGTCTTCGGCAGCTCGGTGACGACCTTGACGATCTTCGGCTTGGCGATCGGGCCGAGCACCTTGGCCACGTGGTTGCGCAGCTCGGCCACCAGCTCCTCGCTGTCGGCGGCGGTGCCGCGCAGGATCACGAAGGCGGCGATGGCCTGACCGGTGGTCGCGTCGGTCGCGCCGACGACGGCGGCCTCGGCCACCTTCGGGTGCGACACCAGCGCCGACTCGACCTCGGTGGTCGAGATGTTGTGGCCGGAGACCAGCATCACGTCGTCCACCCGGCCGAGCAGCCAGAGGTCGCCGTCGTCGTCCTTCTTGGCGCCGTCGCCGGCGAAGTAGCGCCACTCCGGCTCGGCGGGGTCGTGGCCGGTGCCGAAGCGGGACCAGTAGGTGTCCAGGTAGCGCTGGTCGTCGCCCCAGATGGTGCGCAGCATCGACGGCCACGGCTCGGTCAGCACCAGGTAGCCGCCGCCGCCGTTGGGCACCTCGTGCGCCTCGTCGTCGACCACGGTCGCCGAGATGCCGGGGAGCGGGGTCTGCGCCGATCCGGGCTTGGTCGCGGTGACACCCGGCAGCGGGCTGATCATCATCGAGCCGGTCTCGGTCTGCCACCAGGTGTCCACGATCGGGCAGCGGTTGCCGCCGATGTGCTCGCGGTACCACATCCAGGCCTCGGGGTTGATCGGCTCACCGACGCTGCCGAGGATCCGCAGCGAGGACAGGTCGAACTTGGCCGGGATGTCGTCGCCCCACTTCATGAACGTGCGGATGGCGGTGGGGGCGGTGTAGAGGATGGTGACGCCGTACTTCTGGACGATCTCCCAGAAGCGGCCCTGGTGCGGGGTGTCCGGGGTGCCCTCGTACATGACCTGGGTCGCGCCGTTGGCGAGCGGCCCGTAGACGATGTAGGAGTGCCCGGTGACCCAGCCGATGTCGGCGGTGCACCAGTAGACGTCGGTCTCCGGCTTGAGGTCGAAGACCGCGTGGTGGGTGTAGGCCGCCTGGGTGAGGTAGCCGCCGGTGGTGTGCAGGATGCCCTTGGGCTTACCGGTGGTGCCGCTGGTGTAGAGGATGAACAGCGGGTGCTCGGCGTTGTGCGGCTGCGGGGTGTGCTCGGCGGACTGACGGGCCGTGATCTCGTCCCACCAGACGTCGCGGCCCTCGGTCCAGGCGGTCTCCTGGCCGGTGCGGCGCACCACCAGCACGTGCTCGACCTGCGGGCAGCTCAGCACGGCCTCGTCGATGGCCGGCTTGAGCGCGGTGGGCTTGCCGCGGCGGTAGCCGCCGTCCGCGGTGATGATCAGCTTGGCGTCCGCGTCCTGGACGCGGGAGGCGACGGCCTCGGCCGAGAAACCGCCGAAGACGACGGAGTGCGCTGCGCCGATGCGGGCGCAGGCGAGCATCGCCACGGCCGCCTCGGGGATCATCGGCAGGTAGATCGCGACCCGGTCGCCCTTGGCGACGCCCAGTTCGGTGAGGGCGTTGGCGGCCTTGGAGACCTCGTCCTTGAGCTCGGCGTAGGTGATCGCGCGGCTGTCGCCGGGCTCGCCCTCGAAGTGGATGGCCACCCGGTCCCCGTTGCCGGCCTCGACGTGGCGGTCCACGCAGTTGTAGGCGACGTTGAGCTCACCGTCGGCGAACCACTTGGCGAAGGGCGGGTTGGACCAGTCGAGGGTCTCGGTGGGCTCGGTGGCCCAGCTCAGTCGGCGCGCCTGGGCGGCCCAGAACGCCAGCCGGTCCTCCTTTGCCTCGGCGTAGGCGGCTGCGGTGACATTGGCGGCGGCGGCGAGCTCAGCAGGCGGGGTGAATCGACGCTCTTCCTTGAGCAGGTTTTCCAGGCTCTCATTGCTGCTCAACGCGCACTCCTCATTCGAGTCTTGGGCGCGGGCGTCCCGTGGTGTCCCGTCGTCCCAGTGATGGTCATGGCCTAGCTCACCAGGATGCGGCCGCGCTGACAAGACTCCTCGGGGTATTGGTGTAGACCTCTGTCCGATTCTCGGGTGCGGTGGTCGGTCCAGGTCAGGCGGCGGACTCCAGGTGGGGTCGGACCGGATCGAAGGTACGTCTGTTGTGGGACAGTACGTACGTCTGTGCGGTCGCGAAGTCGAAGTACAGCCCGGTCAGCCGGAGCTCGCCGGCCGCCGCCCGTCGCCGAACTGATGGATTGGCGGCCAGGTTGTCCAACTGCTGGACGACATTGGTCAGGCAGAGCCGCTCCAGCGCGTCGGTGGACTCGTCGCCGGCGATCCGGGCGGGCGAGTGCCGGACCCGCTGCAGCGAGTCCTGCCCGTGCCGCAGCCAGCGGGTCAGCGGGGTGCGCGCCAACCCGTCCCGGCGGTGCGCCCCGTGCAGCAGCGACTGCATCGCGCCGCAGCCCGAATGGCCGCACACGGTGATGGTGCCGACCTCCAGGATCTCCACCGCGTACTCGATGGCGGCGGCCACCGAGTCGTCCGGCGGCGGGACCAGGTTGCCGATGTTGCGGACCGTGAACAGCTCCCCGGGTCCGCTGTTGGTGATGACGTTGGGGACGAGCCGGGAGTCCGCGCAGGTGATGAACAGCTGCGAGGGCGACTGGCCCTCGCGGGCCAGCCGGGCCAGCTCGGGCTGCAGCCCGGGGGCGGTGTGCTGCTGGAACTCCCGGACGCCGCCGAGCAACTGCTCGCAGGGGGGCGGCAGCTCGACCGGGAGGAACTGCTCGTGCGGGAGGGCCTGCTCGCGGTGGAGGCCCTGCGGCAGAACGGTGTCGGTTGCGTCGACGGTGTGGGCGGGGGGCGTGCCGATGCTCTGCATGGGTCGCGTCTCCTGGTGACGAGGACGGCGTGGCGACATGAGCGCGCGGCAGGGGTGGGCCACGGTTAACCAAGTGTCGGTAAATGAAGAGTAATGAATCCTTTACTTTGATGGGGGCAGCGGCCCGCCGAATTCACCCGACCGAGTGTCAGTCCGCCGTGGGCGTCCGGCCGGTGCGGGCGTCCGGCCGGTGTGGTCGTCAGTCGGTGGGCTTGTGAGGCGGTGCGTTTGTCAGGCGGACACCGAGGCGGCGGTCCGGGCGTCCTCGCCGAGCACGAAGTCCGGATCCACCTGGTCGGCGAGGTCCTGTCCGGTTTTGGCGTTGCCCCAGCTCTCCGCGTTTCGCAGGTGGAAGCGCACCATCTGCTGGGTGTAGCGGGCCCAGTCGCGCTGCGGGTAGGCGTCGTCGACCGCCCGGTGCAGCACTCGCAGGGTCTCCAGGTTCTCCGGCTCCAGCTCCGCGAGCCGGGACGCCCGTCCCTGCTCCGCCCGGCGCACCCAGTCGGACTGGCCCAGCCAGCCGATCAGGTCCGGCCCCACGGTCTCGCGCAGGTACGCCACATCGTCCTCGCGCTGCACCTTGTTGCCGACGACCCGCAGGTTGATCCCGAAGTCCGCCGCGTACTCGCGGTACTGCCGGTAGACCGACACGCCCTTGCGGGTGGGCTCGGCGACCAGGAAGGTCAGGTCGAAGCGGGTGAACAGGCCGGAGGCGAAGGAGTCCGAGCCGGCGGTCATGTCGACCACCAGGTACTCCCCGGGCCCGTCCGCCAGGTGGTTGAGGCAGAGCTCCACCGCGCCGACCTTGGAGTGGTAGCAGGCCACCCCCAGGTCCTCCTCGGCGAACGCGCCGGTCGCCATCAGTCGCAGCGGGGCCCCGTCGACGCTGACCTCCCGGGCACAGAGGTCGTACACCGGGTTGGACTCGGCGATGCGCAGCAGTCGCGAGCCGCTGCCGGGCGGGGTGGTCTTGATCATTGAGGCGGCGTCCGCGATCCGCGGGTTGCCGCCGCGCAGGTACTCCTTGATCTGCGGGAGGTGCGTCCCCATCGAGGGCATGGAGGCCGCCTGTTCCTCCGTCAGCCCCAGGGTTGTCGCCAGGTGCTGGTTGATGTCGGCGTCGACGGCGATCACCGGGGCGCCGGTGGCGGCCAGGTGGCGGACGAGGAGGGAGGAGAGGGTGGTCTTGCCACTGCCGCCCTTGCCGACGAAGGCGATCTTCATGGGAACTCCGGGGTGCTTACTGTGGAGGGCGATGCTCGCAGTGCCTGCGGGAGCAGTCTGCTGCCAGGGTCTCGGCCGAAGCTTATTGAAAAGCGTTATCGTCACCGATAGTAGTCATCGTAGCGATTGAAAATCGCTTCGTGATCGGGTTTGACGCACTGTTGACCCTTTCGAGGGAGCGCGATGCCGCGCCCCGAGGCGCTCCCGTGCGACCGCGTTACGTACGCTCGGGGCGTGAGCACTCCTTCCGTGGACCCCCTCGAACCACTCGCGCACCTGCCCGGCGTCGCCGAGGCCGTCGCCGAGGCCCGCCGCGCCGTGGACCGCCTCTACGGCCACCGGGTGATGCGCCGCCGCGCGGGCGAGGTGACCTCCGAGTCCGCGCTGCGCGGAGCCCGCGCCTCGGCCGCGCTCGACGGCGCCGACTGGCCGCTGGAGGAGGTCCGCCGCCGGACCGACTTCGGCAGCGACCCGGAGGCCCGGATCGTCGGCGGGGCGCTGCGGCTGAACGCCGAGGCCGGGCAGTTGCTCGGCACCTGGCGGCACTCGCCGCTGCAGGTGCTGGCCCGGCTGCACCTGCTGGCCTGCGGCGATGATCCGCAGTCCGCCGAGGCCGCCGGGGCCGGCCGCCCGCGCCGCGGCGACGAGCCCGCGGCGCCGCTGTTCGGCCCGGCGCTGCCGGTGGCCGAGGAGGTCGAGGGATCGGCATCGCTGTTCCCCGAGGCCGTCGCTGCGGCAGCGTCGGCCGACCCCTTCGAACTGCCGGCCGCGCCCGGCTCGGAGGAGGCCGCCGCCCGGCTGGACGGGCTGGCCCGGCTGCTGGTCGCCCGGGGCGGAAAGAAGCACCCGAACGAGAAGACCGCGCCGGCCCTGGTCGTCGCCGCCGTCGTTCACGGCGAACTGATGGCCCTGCGGCCCTTCGCGGCCCACAACGGCCTGGTCGCCCGTGCGGCGCAGCGGATCGTGCTGATCGCCGAGGGCCTCGACCCGCAGGCCATCTGCCCGTTGGAGGTCGGCCTCGCCGAACTGGGGACGGACGCCTACCGCAACGCGCTGGCGGGCTACGCCTCGGGCACGGAGCAGGGCATGGCGATGTGGGTCGTCCACTGCGCCGCGGCGCTGCGGCTGGGCGTGCGGGAGAGCACGGCGGTGTGCGAGGCGATGCAGCGCGGCATGGTCTGAGCGTGCTGAGGGGAGGGCCTGAGCCGGTGCCGAGGGGCGGGCCTGAGGCGACGTCAGTGGCGGTGTCCGGCACGGAAATGCGGCGGCACCGTCACAGTGCCGCCGCTGGCACAGATTCCGAGTGACCATGCGTGCGCCAGGAGTGCCCATCCGGCTGGGATCTTGCCCGTTGGCCGGGTGCAGCGGCCCGATCGCGGGTCGGCTGCACGTGGGTGCTCGGTCTCTGTGCTCGGTCCGTGGGGCCTGAAACTCAGTGGGCCGGTTCTCTGGTCCACCCGGTCTCGCGGGCCGTCTGTCTTCATTTGTAGCTCGGTTCCGGGCAAAGCGGAACCCAGGGGCGCATTTCTTTACCTTCCGCCCTTTGCCTTCCGCCCTTTGCCTTCCGCCCGGAACGGGGCAGGTCAGCTCGGCTGCGCCCGGCGTTTGGCGGCGTACCAGACCAGGCCCGCGGTCGCGGCGGCGGCGCCCACGGCAGCGGCGGCCAGCACCGGGCGGCTGCGCACCGCCGTCAGCGACGGGCTGCGCTGCTTGAGCCGGACCGGCCGGTCGAACACCAGCACCGGCCACTCCCGGGCCAGTGCCTCGCGCCGCAGCCCCCGGTCCGGGTTGACCGCATAGGGGTGGCCGACCGCCTCCAGCAGCGGCAGGTCGGTCACCGAGTCGCTGTAGGCGTAGCAGCGTTCGAGGTCGTAGCCCTCGACGGCGGCGAGCTCGCGGATGGCGACGGCCTTGTTGCCGGCGTAGGCGTAGAAGTCGATCTCGCCGGTGTAGCAGCCGTCCGCCTCGATCATCCGGGTGGCGATGACATGGTCCGCCCCGAGCATCTCGCCGATGGGCTCAACGATTTCGGAGCCCGAGCTGCTGACGATCACCACGTCGCGTCCGGCGATGTGGTGCTCCTCGATCAGCGAGGCGGCCTCGTCGTAGATCAGAGGGTCGATCAGGTCGTGCAGGGTCTCGGCGATGATCTCGCGCACCAGTTGGACGTTCCAGCCCCGGCAGAGCGAGGACAGGTACTGGCGCATCTTCTCCATCTGGTCGTGGTCCGCACCACCGGCCAGGAAGACGAATTGGGCGTAGGCGCTCTTGAGCACGGCGCGGCGGTTGATCAGGCCGCCCCGGTAGAGCGGCCGGCTGAAGGCGAGCGCGCTCGACTTCGCGATCACGGTCTTGTCGAGGTCGAAGAAGGCGGCGGTCCGCGGCTGCCGGGCGCGGGACGACGGGGCTGCGGGGATCGGCTGGCGCTGGGTGTCGCGGTGGGTGTCCACGAAGACGAGGATAAGAGCTCGCACGGACAGCGGGTGGGGAGTCTGTGGCACGGGGGCGGGCGCGGTGGTGCGGAATGTCCGGCAGCGGCGGCCTGGTTCCCGAATTGCGGTGGGTCCGGCTATCCGCCGAGTGCGATTGCGAGCGCCATTCCGGCCGTTCTTCCGATCATGCTTCTCGGTGCGCTTCCGGCGACTCTTCCGAGGGCGCTTCCGGCAGTACTGCCACCGGTACTTCTGCCGGTGATTCGGTACCTGATTCCGTAGGCGATTCGGGTCGCGATTCGGGTCGTGATTGTGGTGCCCACCATTCGGCCCAAGAGCGGGCACGCTGGTTTGCTCGGGAAGGGCCCCGGGTACACCATGGAGGTCACGGCTCGTTCGCGACCGTGTCGCCCCGGTCTGGCTCCTCCCCCCCCCCCGAGTCGGACTGTGGAGGACGACCCCCGCTCTCCCCCCCGGCGGGGGTCGTCGCACGTCCGGGCCCTGCTGACGAGTGGCCGGCGGGCAGTGTGCCCCGGTGTCGGCGTCCGCCCGGACCGGCTCGTCGGCGGTCCGCCGCAGGAGCTGTCCGCGCCCCACCCGGATGCCCCGGGCGCGTTGTCGGCGTCGGCGTCAATCCGGTGCACGATAAGCCACTCGTGCGGGTGGCGGGTTTTTCCACACCCCCCGGTTTCTCCACAGATCACGGTCCCGCTTCCCGGCCGGTCCGTGAATCGCGGCAGGGTTGCTGATACCTCAAGAACGCCCGCCGCGAGCAGCACCGTGAGCGCCGTTCACCACCCAGTGCGACTCACAGCGCATGCTGCCCGGGGGAGAGAACCATGTCCGGATCCGGCAAGGGGACGCAGTCCGCCGCACCGTCCGCAGGCCCGCCGTCCGAGGGGCCGCTGCTGGTCACCGAGGACGACCAGCTCATCGAGCAACTGCTGCGCATCTGTGCCGCCGTCGGCGCCGTGCCGCAGGTCGTGTGCGGCGCGCCGCCGGGTCGCCAGGCCTGGGAGACGGCGCCGCTGGTGCTGGTCGGCGACGACGTCGCCCACCGCCTCGCCGGGCTGGCCACCCGCCCGCAGGTACTGCTGATCGGCCGTGACCTGGACGATGTCGGGGTCTGGCAGCGGGCCGTGGTCATCGGGGCGAGGCACGTCGTCTTCCTGCCGGACGGCGAGCTCTGGCTGCGCGACCGGATCGCCGACGCCGCCGAGGGCGTCGGACCGCAGGCGCTCACCGTCGCCGTGCTCGGCGGACGCGGCGGGGCCGGGGCCTCGACGCTCGCCTGCGCCCTGGCGGTCACCGCCGCGCGGGAGGGCCACCGCACCGTCCTGATCGACGGCGACCCGCTCGGCGGGGGCCTGGACATCCTGCTCGGCGGTGAGTCCGAGGCGGGCCTGCGCTGGCCCGACCTGGCCGGCTCGCGGGGGCGGGTCAGCGCCGTCGAGCTGGACCGCTCGCTGCCCCGGATCCATGAACTGCTGGCCCTCAGCTGGGATCGGGGCGACCTGTTGACCATCCCGGTGGAGGCGATGCGGACGGTTCTGGGCGCCGCCCGCAGACGCGGCGGCGTGGTCGTGCTCGACCTGCCCCGGCGGATCGACGAACCGGCGGGCGAGGCCCTGGAACAGGCCGACCTGGGGCTGCTGGTCATCCCGGCCGAGCTGCGCGCCATGACCGCCTCCGGCCGGGTCGCCGCCGCGGCGCGAATGCGGCTCACCGACCTGCGCGCCGTCGTCCGGGGCCCCGCCCCCGGCGGCGTCACCGGGGAGGATGTGGCCCGGGGCCTGCGGCTGCCGCTGGCCGGCGAGATCCTCGCCGAACCCGGGCTGAGTGGCGACCTGGAACGCGGAAGACCGCCGGGGGACCGGCCGAAGGGGCCGCTGGGGCGCTTCTGCTCCGCCTTCCTGACCGAGGCCCTGCCGAGCGCCGGAGCCGGGGTGGGGGCGTGAAGCCGGGCCCGAGGTCCCCCATCGCCGGGCGCCAGCGGGAGGCCCTGGTGGACGCAGTACGGCTGCGGTTGGCCGAGGCCGGCGCGGAACCGGGCACGACCGAGGTCGCCGCCGCGCTGCGGGCCCAGGGGCACCCCTACGGCACGACCGAGGTGGTGGAGCTGGTCCGGCAGCTGCGCTCGGACATGGTCGGCGCCGGTCCGCTGGACACCCTGCTCGCCGATCCGGCGGTGACGGACGTCCTGGTCAACGGCCCCAACGAGGTGTGGATGGACCGGGGCAACGGACTCGAACGCGTCCCGGACATCCGGTTCCCGGACCGCCAGGCGGTGCGGCGGCTCGCCCAGCGGCTGGCCACGGCCGCCGGACGGCGGTTGGACGACGCCCGGCCCTGGACTGATGCCAGGCTTCCCGACGGCACCCGGCTGCACGCCGTGCTGCCACCGGTCGCCGTCGGCTGCACCTGCATCTCGCTGCGGGTCAGCCGCGCCCGCCCGTTCACCCTGCCGGAGCTGGTCCGGGCCGGTTCGCTCACCGAGCAGGGCGCGGCGTTGCTCCGCGCCATGGTCGGCGCGCGGATGTCGTACCTGGTCAGCGGTGGCACCGGGACCGGGAAGACCACGCTGCTGGCCACGCTGCTGGGACTGGTCGGCCCGGCCGAGCGGCTGGTCGTGGTCGAGGACTCGGCGGAGCTGCGCCCCGACCATCCGCACGTCGTCCGGCTGGAGGGCCGCCCGCCCAACCAGGAGGGGGTGGGCCTGGTCGACCTCCGCGACCTGGTCCGGCAGGCCCTGCGGATGCGTCCGGACCGACTGGTGGTCGGCGAGGTCCGCGGCGCGGAGGTGGTGGATCTGCTGGCGGCGCTGAACACCGGGCACGAGGGCGGCTGCGGGACGGTCCACGCCAACGCCGCCGCAGACGTCCCGGCCCGGCTGGAGGCGCTGGCCTCGGCGGCCGGACTGGACCGGTCGGCGCTGCACAGCCAGCTGGCGGCGGCCCTGGACGCCGTCGTCCACCTGGTCCGGGACGGCGCCGGACGGCGGATGGCCGAGGTCCGGCTGCTCCGGCGGGGCTCCACCGGGCTGGTCGACACCGAACCGGCGGCGTGGTTCGGAGTGGACGGCCGGCTGCGGCGGGGCAGCGGATGGGCCCGGTTGGCCGGGCGCTGCGGAAAGGACGAGCGATGGATGACGGGGTGAGCGACATGTTGGGCGACGCGGTGGGTGACGCGGTGCGGCTGGACGGTCTGCTGGGAATGCCCGGCGAGATGCTGCAGGCACTGGTCTCGGGGCTGGTGCTGTGCCTGGTGGGCTGGCTGGCGTGGCGGCTGAGCAGCCTGGACGAGGCGGTGCGCCGACGGAACCGGCTGTTCCCGGAGCGGCGGCGGGAGGCGCCGGACGGGGAACAGCCGGTCAGGGAGGCCCGCCGCAGCCGTCGGTGGCACTTCCGGGGGCGGTTCGGTCGGTGGTCCGGTCGCCGGTTCGGGCAGCGGCGGGGGCGGCGCTACGGGCGGGGGTTGGGACGGGGGGTGGGACGTCGGTTCCCGCTCGGCTCCGCATGGCTGCGGACTCCGCCGCCGCCGGAGCTGCTGTTGCTGCCGCTGGGGTTGCTGGCGGCCTGGCCGACCCACTCGCCGTTGGTGGCCGCCGCCGCTGCGGGCGCTGTGGTCCCCGCGATACGGCTGCGCAGCCGGAAGCAGCAGGCGCGGCTCCGGGAGCAGCGCCGCCGGGCCGTGGTGGGGATGTGCGCAGCGCTCGCGGGGGAGCTGCGCACCGGGGCGACCCCGCAGCAGGCAGCGCGGCTGGTGGGCGCGGAGCTGGCCACGGACGGGATGCCGGCGGACGGACCGCGGGCCCGGGGCGCCCTGGGCCGTTGCGGCCGGGGCCGGTCGGCGGGTCCGCCGCTGGACAGCACGTTGCTGTTGGCCGCTGTGCTCTACGGCGGGTCCGTGCCGGAGGCGTTCGGGGCCATGGCGGCCCTGCCCGGTGCCGAGGGCGCGGCCGGGATCGCGGCTTGCTGGCAGGTGGCCTCGTCCAGCGGCGCGGGCCTGGCTGCGGGGCTCGACCGCGTCGCCGAGGGGCTTCGGGCCGAACGTGCGCTGCACGAGACAGTGCAGGCGGAGCTCGCCGGACCGAGGTCGACGGCGGCGCTGCTGGCCGCGCTGCCACTGTTCGGGCTGCTGCTCGGGGCCGGCTTGGGCGCCGATCCGTTGCGGGTGCTGCTGCACACGCCGAGCGGCCTGGCCTGCCTCGCCCTCGGTGCCCTGCTGGAGTGCGCCGGAATCGCCTGGACCGGCCGAATCGCCCGGGGCGCCGAACTCGCGGGCCCGGAGCGGGCCCGCGGCCGTGGCCCCGACCGCCGTGGCCGCGACCGCCGTGGACCCGACCGCAGTGGCGGCGGGTCATGGAGCACTCGAGCGGAGACAGGAGCAGGAACATGAGCGGGTTTGTCTGGTTGGCGGCCGTGGCGAGCGGTGTGGCAGCGGCCCTGCTGGGCGGGGCCGGGGCGCTGGCCGCAGCCAGGGTGCGAGCGCGCTCCCGGGCGGCAGGGGTCCCGTTGGAGCCGTTGCCCGGACGCCGGTGGTGGCGGGGCCGACCGGGTCGGCGGGGTCGGGCCGCCGGGCACGACGAGCGGCCCGCGCTGCCTCCGCAGGCGGTCCGCTGCCTGACGGCGCTGGTCGTCGGGGCCGGGGTGGCCGTGACCGTGGCCGGGCTGCGCGGACTGCTGGCCGGCGTGCTGACGGCGGCGGTCGGCTACCGCTGGCTGCCGGATCCGCCCTCGGCCGAGCAGCGGCGGGCAAGCCGGGAGGCAGCCGCGCTCGCCGCGCAGCTGCCGCTCACCGCAGACCTGCTGGCCGGCTGCCTGGCGGCCTGGTGTGCCCCGGACGCGGCTGCGGTCGCGGTCGGCGCCGCGGTCGGGGAACCGATGGCCTCCAGGCTGGCGGAGGTCGCCGCCGACCTGCGGATGGGCAGGGACGCGGAGGAGAGCTGGTCCCGTTTCGGCGCGGATCCGGTGCTCGCCCCGCTGGGCCGCTGTCTGGTCCGGGCCAGCGCCAGCGGAGCGCCGCCGGCCGCGGGGCTGGCCCGGCTCGCCGAGGGCTGCCGCGCCTCAGCCGCGACCGCCGCCCAGGCCCGGACCCGCCGGGCGGGCGTACTGGCCACGGCCCCGCTCGGGCTCTGCTTCCTGCCCGCCTTCGTACTGATCGGCGTGGTCCCAGTGGTCACCGGGCTGGCCGGCACCTTCCTCGTCCACGCCTGACGCCCGAACCGAACCACGGATTCGGAGTAGGAGAACCACCATGAGCAGCGCATCCTTCGTCCGCACGCCCACCACGACCCACGGCAGCAGCCGCTCCTTCGGCACGCTGCTGCTGCGCCGGGTCAGGTCCCTGCCACTGCTGGCCGCCGCCGTGGCCTACGCCTGGCTGCTGCACCTCGGGCACCTCGTCCGCTGCCGGACGGACCGTCATCGGGCGGATGCCGGGATGACCACCGCCGAATACGCCGTCGGTACGATCGCGGCCTGCGGTTTCGCCGCGCTGCTGTACAAGGTCGTCACCAGCGGGGCTGTGTCCTCCGCGCTGTCCGCCCTGATCACGCGGGCCCTCAGTGCGGTCTGACCGGCGGTCCCGGTGCCGCTCCCGACCCCGGCTCCTCAGCCGTCTGCTCGGTCGGCAGCTCCTCGGCCGACTCACCGGTGACAGCGGGTTCGTGACGGCGGAGACGGCGGTGCTGCTGCCGGTCCTGGTCGCGCTCACCGCCGTGCTGCTCTGGGGCGTACTGGTGGGCGCGGCGCAGATCCGCTGCGTCGACGCGGCCCGGGAGGCCGCCCGCGCCGCGGCCAGGGGCGACCCGGCGGGGCGGGTGGCCGCGCTGGCGCAGGCCGCAGCCCCGAAGGGGGCCCGGGTCGCCGTCAGCGAGCAGGGCGACACCGTCCGGGTCGACGTCTCCGCACAGAGCCGGGGACCGGGCGCGCTGGGTGGACTGCTCTCGCTGCCGGTGTCGGCCTCGGCCTCGGCCCTGCGCGAGCCTGGGGACCCCTGATGCGCCGCCCGGGGCCGGACCGGGAGACGCGCCGCCCGGGGCCGGACGGGGAGGCCGGCAGCGCCTCGATCTGGCTGGTCGCGCTGGCGTTGCTCGCGGGCTGCGCCATGGTCGCCGGGCTCGGCCTCGGCGCGGCGGTCGCCGCGCGCCACCGGGCGGAGTCCGCGGCGGACCTCGCGGCGCTGGCGGCGGCCGACCGGATGCTGATGGATCCGGCGGCGGCCTGCGCCGAGGCGGCCCGGGTCGCCCGGGCGCAGCAGGCCGGGCTCACCTCCTGCGCGGTCCACAGCGACCGGCAGCAGGACTCGGTGGAGGTCTCCGTCGAGGTGCCGGTGTCCGGCGTGCTCTTCTCGGGGCTGCCGTCGGCCACGGGGTGGGCCCGGGCCGGACCGCTCTTCGCCGACGGCGGGTACGGCGGCAGCCACCCCGACGGCTACGCCAGCAGCGTGCTGAGCAGCCGGACGGCCCCGGCCTTGTCCAGCGGGTCGTTCCCGTTGCCGCACTTGGGCGACTGGATACAGGAGGGGCAGCCGCGCTCGCACTCGCAGGCGGTGATCGCCGCCAGCGTCGCGCCGAGCCAGTCGCGGGCCCGCTGGTAGCCGCGCTCGGCGAAGCCCGCCCCGCCCGGGTGGCCGTCGTAGACGAAGACGGTCGGCAGGCCGGTGTCCGGATGGAGCGGGGTCGACACCCCGCCGATGTCCCAGCGGTCGCAGGTCGCGAACAGCGGCAGCAGGCCGATGGAGGCGTGCTCGGCGGCATGCGCCGCCCCGGGCAGCTCCTCGGGGAGGATCTCCGCCGCGTTGAGCTGCTCCTCGGTCACGCACCACCACACCGCCCGGGTGCGGAGGGTGCGCGGCGGCAGGTCGAGCTTGGTCTCGCCGAGGATCTCGCCGGTCAGCGGGCGCCGCTTCAGGTACGAGACGACCTGGTTGGTGACCTCGACCGAGCCGAAGCAGAGCCGGGCGTCGCCCCACTTCACCTCGCTGTCCGTCTCCAGCACCCGGATGGCGGTGGTGTCCCGGGCGACGGTGCTGTAGTTCGGGTCCGCCTCCACGACCAGGGCCACTGCCTCGTCCAGATCGAGCTCCCGGACGAGGTAGGTGCGGCCCTGGTGGAGGTGGACGGCGCCGGTGTGGACGGCGGTGTGGGCCGAGGAGGCGTCCACCGTGCCCAGCAGACGCCCTGTGTCGGCCTCTACGACGCGTACCGGGGGTCCGCCGGTGGTTCTGATGTCCACGGCGTCCGCGGCCCGCTCACGCCTCGTCCAGTACCAGGAGGGGGCCTTTCCCGGCTCCTCGCGCCGGCGCAGCATCCCGCGTCGCTCCAACTGCGGCAGCAGCAGCGGCGTGGACGGCCCGAACAGCTCCAGGTCAGCCTCGGTGAGCGGCAGTTCGGCGGCGGCCGCGCACAGGTGCGGGGCGAGCACATGCGGATTGTCGGGATCCAGCACCGTCGACTCGACGGGCTGGCGGAAGAGGGAGTCGGGATGGTGCACCAGGTAGGTGTCGAGCGGGTCGTCGCGGGCGATGAGGACCGCCAGTGCGCCCTGGCCGCCGCGCCCGGCGCGGCCGGCCTGCTGCCAGAGGGAGGCGCGGGTGCCGGGGTAGCCGGCCAGCAGCACCGCGTCCAGCCCGGAGACGTCCACGCCCAGCTCCAGCGCGCTGGTGGAGGCGAGGCCGAGCAGTCGGCCGGAGTGGAGGGCGCGCTCGATGGCCCGGCGCTCCTCGGGCAGGTAGCCGCCCCGGTAGGCGGCGACCCGCCGGGCCGTGTCGGAGCCTGCTGCCTCGGTCAGCCGTTCCTGGGCGATCACCGCCAGCAGCTCGGCCCCGCGCCGGGAGCGGACGAAGGCCAGCGTCCGGGTCCGGTCCAGGACCAGGTCGGTGAGCAGGTCGGCGGCCTCGGCGGTGGCAGACCGACGGACCGGCGCGCCCTGCTCGCCGTGGAGCTCGGTGAGCGGCGGCTCCCACAGGGCGAACACGGTCTCGCCGCGCGGCGAGCCGTCATCGGTGACCTCGGCGACCGGCAGGCCGGTCAGCCGTTCGGCCGAACGCCCGGGCTCGGCGGAGGTGGCGGAGGCGAGCAGGAAGACCGGGTCGGAGCCGTAGCGGGCGCAGACGCGCCGCAGCCGGCGCAGCACCTGGGCGACGTGGGAGCCGAACACGCCCCGGTAGGTGTGGCACTCGTCGATGACGACATAGCGCAGGGCGCGCAGGAAGGAGGCCCAGCGGGTGTGGGCGGGCAGGATGCCCCGGTGCAGCATGTCCGGGTTGGTGAGCACCAGCGAGGCGTACTGGCGCACCCATTCGCGCTCCTGGAACGGGGTGTCGCCGTCGTAGGCGGCGGCCCGCACCCGGTCGAGTCCGCCGTCGGCGGCGCGGCGCAGCTCGTTGATCCGGCGCAGCTGGTCGGCGGCCAGCGCCTTGGTCGGCGACAGGTACAGGCAGGTGGCGCCCCGGCCGTTGGGTGCCTCGGTCCCGTCGAGCAGGCCGCTCAGCACCGGCGCCAGATAGGCCAGCGACTTGCCCGAGGCGGTTCCTGTGGCGATCACCACATGGCTGCCGTCGAGGGCGAGCCCGGCGGCCTCCGCCTGATGGGTCCACGGTTGGCCGATTCCGGTGTCCCGCACCGCCGCGACGACCTCGGGCCGGATTGCTGACGGCCAGTCGGCCCAGCGGGCGGCGCGCTCCGGGATGTGCTCCGTATGGGTGAGCCGATCTTGCCGTCCTCGGGCCTCCGTCAGCCTGACGAGAACGGTCGCGGGCGAGTCCGGGCGCGGCTTCATCGGGACTAAGTCTGTCATCAGAGCGGTGGAGATTCGTCCTAAGGCGTCGTGCTGCCCTGGTCGTAAGTGGTTGAATGCCATCGCGGCCCTACTTCGGCGTGAGAACTTCGAAGTGGGCCAAGATTCGCAACAATGCCGTCGCGGCAGTGTGCCCCGCACCAGCGGGCTGTGGTGACGCGAGAGCAAGGTGCTGGAGGTTCCGTGGACCTGTCCCTGTCGACCCTTACCATCGGCGACCGCACGGTCGTCAATGTCGGGGGCGAGATCGATGTGTACACCGCCCCGAAGCTGCGTGAGCAGCTTGTCGAGCTTGTCAACGAGGGGCACTACCACCTGATCGTGGACATGGAAGGCGTCGACTTCCTGGACTCGACCGGGCTGGGAGTGCTCGTCGGCGGGCTCAAGCGGGTACGCGCCCATGAGGGTTCGCTCCGCCTGGTTTGCAACCAGGAGCGCATTCTCAAGATTTTCCGTATCACCGGGCTCACCAAGGTGTTCCCCATCCACGGTTCCGTGGACGAGGCCGTCGCCGCGAACGACTGACCTGCTCGCAGATCGAGTCAGTCATCGCGACACCCCGGGGCCCCAGTTGCTGGGGCCCCCGGGCCGGTCGGAGAAAGCTACCTTCGAGGGGGAGCCATGGCCACTGTCGAACTCCGATTCAGTGCGCTCCCGGAGCACGTACGGACCGCGCGGCTGGTCGCCGCGGCCGTCGCCCGCCGGGCTGGAGTCGACGAATCCGTTCTCGACGAGGTACGCCTCGCCGTGGGCGAAGCATGTTCACGCGCGGTCGGACTGCACCGCCGCAACGGTCTCGACGAACCCGTTCGGGTGAAACTCGTCGAGCAGGAGAAGCGGTTCTTCATCGAGGTCGGTGACGGCGTCGGCGGCAAGAACTCCGTCGACGGCCATCAGTTCGCGGACGGCTCCGAAGCCGCGGCCGAGGACTCCGCCGAGGCGGCCATGGGCCTGGCTGTGATCAGCGGCCTGGTGGACGACCTCGACATCGGAAGTGACGAGGACGGAGGTCTGGTCAAGATGAGCTGGCCGGTCGCTGTCCACCCCGTACTGCCCTGACGCCGTGACACCGGATCCGACTGCCGCAGGTTGACTGCGCATCCGCTGACGTCACGTCGACCGACGGCCGGGCTGCCGGGCCAGCCGGGCGAGGCCGGCCCCGGCGAAGGAGGGCCCGATGCCGATCACCACGCCGCTCAGCAGGCAGGCCGCAGCGACGGCGAGCCGGCACCCGGACGCCGGCGTCAGGAGCTCGCAGGAGAACGCCGACCAGGTCGCCCCGGGAGGTCGCCCCGGGCCGCAGAAGCCGGTCGCCAGCAGCAGCCGCAGCTGGGTGCTGATGCCCTCTTGGCCTGCCCCGCAGCGGCGCGCCGACCGCCCCGCCGGCCAGCATCAGCAGCAGGTTGACGATCATCAGCTCACCGCGGCCCTGGGGGATGGACTGCTCGTCACCCGGTGAGCACAGTGACCGACTGACGGTTGATCCGGTTCGGCCGCGCTGACCGGGATGCCGGGCACCCGAACGGACCACTGCGGACCTGCCCGCTGATGACGGGCGGTCAATTTGTCCGTGTTTGAAAACGGCTGGCACTTATGTCGCACCTATGGTGAAGGCCAGCCAGTCGTGCCCTCCCAACGTTCTGGAGTGGAGCCAACATGTCGTCTGCCGATCCAGTGGAGTCGCCGCCCGCCCTGGCTCGGCGCCCCCTGGACCTCGTGCCGGCCACGGTGCGCGGGGTGGGCCAGGTGGATCTGCAGCCCACCTTGCTGGCCGGCGCCTTCATCCTGGCGTCGCTCTGGGTGACGGGTTGGCAGATCGGCCTCTTCGCGACGATCGGCACGGCGGTCTCCATCGTCACGGCCGTGGTGCTGCAGGTGGACCGGAGCAGCATCGCGCGGTGGCCCCAGGGCCACTGCGGCTGCCTCACCGGGACCGCCGTTCCTGTTCCGTACCAACATCGCGACCGTGGAGTCCGACGCTCTGCGGGTTCGCGACAACCGTCCGGTTGTGCTCGCCGACTGCCTGGCCGGCCAGGGCATCGAGGAAATCCGCGCGCTACCTGGAGTCGCGCCGCAAGGTGCTGCTCGGCAGCTCCACCTGAGGGACCGTCCACGACCACCTGCGGCCCGGGCCGGATCCGGGCCGCAGCCGCTGAGCTACGGGGGCATCTCCCCGGGAAGCTGGAGTGAACCGACGTGCCGACAGCGCGCGACCGCCTGATCCCGTCGTACTACGAGTCGCTGCGGACCCCGGCGGAGGTGGCCGGCTGGGCGGGCCGGGGGGACACCTTCGGCCCCGGCTCGCCCGCCGAGGTCGGCATCCTCGAGCTCGCCTTCGAGATCCTCGGCGGGCGCACCGAACTGGTCGAGCGCTTCCAGAAGGCGCCGCTCCACACCGTCAAACCGCTCTGGTACGCCCCGGGCCTGCCGGAGATGGCGATCCTCATCCTGATGCCCAGCGGCGGCGGCGTCGCCCAGGCCGACCGCTACCGGACGGACGTCCGCTGCGGTCGCGACACCCAGGTCCTGCTGAGCACCCAGGCCGCCACCAAGGCCTACCGGAGGGAGGACGACTACGCGGCCCAGCTCTTCAGTCTGAGCGTCGCTCCTGGGGCCTACGTCGAGTACCTGCCGGACCCGCTGATCCCCTTCGAGGATGCCGGCTGCTACCAGCGCACCGAGGTCACCGTCGCCCCCGGCGGGACGGTGGTCCTTGGCGACACCCTGACCGCCGGACGGCTCGCCCGGAACGAGCGGCACCAGCACCAGGTGCTCGCCACGGACCTGCGGATCAGCCGCCCGGACGGCGGGCTGCTCGCCGTGGACACCCTCCGGCTGCGGCCGGACGACCCCGGCTCCGGCCCCAACGGGATGCTCGGCCCAGGCGTGGTGGCCGGATACGACAACGTCGCCTCGCTGTTCGTGGTCACCGACCGCTGCCCCGCCGCAGAGGTCGCCGACACCCTGCACCGGGCCCTGGCCGGGAGCGAACTGCCCTACGGCGTCCGCGTGCTGCCGCACGACTGCGGCGCCTGGCTGCGCCTGGTCGGGGACGGCCAGGTCGAGGTGGCGCGGGCCCAGCACACCGCCTGGGACGCGGTGCGCCGCCTGCTCGTCGGCCAACCGGCCCGGGACCTGCGCAAGCCCTAGTAGCGCCCGCGGTCGTCCCGGGAGCGGACGAGGAGCGGGCCTACGACTTCGCCACGACGGAGCGCCCGGGCGCGCCGGTCTCCGGCCGGCCGGTCCGGAGCGACGGCGAACTGGTGCTGCCGATCCGTAAGTTGCTGCGGGCCCGGGAGGAGGAGTCCTGCTCCGGCAGTCCTGCTCCGGTGGCCCTGTTGTGGCGTCAACTCTGCTCCGCAGCTGGGGCGGCAGTGTCGGACGGGCCCGGCAGACGGCCCTGGTGCGGGTGGGATTTGGCGTGATTCGGCAGTGATCACGGGGTTTGTGCACTAATCCCTGCGCATACCCTGTTTTGATCAGGCCGTGATTCCTACAATCGCGGCCTGCCGTGTCGGCACAACAGGGATGCGACGCGGCGCACACTCGCCCGCGCAGCCGGTCGGCCAACTGCCGCTGCCCGCCCGGCGCACGAGCCAGACGTCAAGGAGGACGAATGGCCGGGCTCATCTTCACCGGTGCTCCAGCTACCGCTGGTGCCGTGCTGACCGGCACGGACCAGACCGTTGTCGTCATCGTCGCGATCGTCGCCGTCGCCGCACTGGGCGTGGCCTGGGTGCTCGCCCGCCAGGTCCTCGCCGCGGACGAGGGCACCGAAGCCATGAAGCGCATAGCCGGCGCCGTCCAGGACGGCGCCAACGCCTACCTGGCACGGCAGTTCCGCACCCTCGGGGTCTTCGCCGGGGCCATGGTGTTCCTGCTCCTGCTGCTGCCGGCCGACACCTGGTCGCAGCGCATCGGCCGCTCCGCCTTCTTCCTGGTCGGGGCGGCCTTCTCGGCGTTCACCGGCTATATCGGGATGCACCTCGCGGTCCGCAGCAACGTCCGGGTCGCGGCCGCGGCCCGCGCCGCCACCCCGGCCGCGGACTCCACCGACTCCACGGAGGGCGGTGCGGATCCGGACATCCGGGGCGTCTCGCACCGGGCGATGCGGATCGCCTTCCGAACCGGCGGAGTGGTCGGCATGATCACCGTCGGCCTCGGCCTGCTCGGGGCCTCGGTGGTGGTGCTGATCTACAAGGAGAACGCCGCCAAGGTGCTGGAGGGCTTCGGCTTCGGCGCGGCCCTGCTGGCCATGTTCATGCGCGTCGGCGGCGGGATCTTCACCAAGGCCGCCGACGTCGGCGCCGACCTGGTCGGCAAGGTCGAACAGGGCATCCCCGAGGACGACCCGCGCAACGCCGCCACCATCGCGGACAACGTCGGCGACAACGTCGGCGACTGCGCCGGGATGGCCGCCGACCTGTTCGAGTCCTACGCCGTCACCCTGGTCGCCGCGCTGATCCTGGGCAAGGCCGCCTTCGGCGACGACGGCCTGGCCTTCCCGCTGCTGGTCCCCGCCGTCGGCGTGATCACCGCAGTGCTCGGCATCTTCGCGGTGTCCCCGCGCCGCCGGGACCGCAGCGGGATGACCGCGATCAACCGGGGCTTCTTCATCTCGGCCGTCTTCTCCCTGGTCCTGGTCGTGCTCGCGGCCTTCGTCTTCCTCCCTGCCCGCTTCGCCGACCTCAAGGGCGTCCCCGCCGCGATCACCTCCCACAGCGGCAACCCCCGGCTGTTCGCGCTGGCCGCGGTCGCCATCGGGATCGTCCTGGCCGCGGTGATCCAGCAGCTCACCGGCTACTTCACCGAGACCAACCGGCGCCCGGTGCTGGACGTCGCCCGGACCTCGCTCACCGGGCCGGCGACGGTGGTGCTCTCCGGCATCTCGCTCGGTCTCGAGTCCGCGGTCTACTCCGCCGTCGTCATCGGCGCGGCCGTCTACGGGGCGTTCCTGCTCGGCGGGAGCTCGCTCACCCTGGCCCTGTTCGCCGTGGCCCTGGCCGGGACCGGGCTGCTGACCACGGTGGGCGTGATCGTGGCCATGGACACCTTCGGCCCGGTCTCCGACAACGCCCAGGGCATCGCCGAGATGTCCGGCGACGTCACCGGCGCCGGCGCGCAGGTGCTCACCGAACTGGACGCCGTCGGCAACACCACCAAGGCGATCACCAAGGGCATTGCCATCGCCACCGCTGTGCTGGCCGCGACGGCGCTCTTCGGCTCCTACACCGACGCGGTCAGCACGGCGGAGGCCAAGGCCGGGTCGGCCGCCCACGGGCTCAGCCTGAGCCTGGACATCTCCCAGCCGAACAACCTGGTCGGGCTGCTGCTCGGGGCCGCGGTGGTGTTCCTGTTCTCCGGACTGGCCATCAATGCGGTCTCCCGCTCCGCCGGTTCGGTCGTGTTCGAGGTCAGGGAGCAGTTCCGGACCAAGCCCGGCATCATGGAGGGCACGGAACTCCCGGACTACAAGCGGGTCGTGGACATCTGCACCCGGGACGCGCTGCGCGAGCTGGCCACGCCGGGCCTGCTCGCGGTGCTGGCGCCGATCGCCGTCGGGTTCCTGCTCGGCGTCGGCTCGCTCGGTTCCTACCTGGCCGGTGCGATCGGGGCCGGCACGCTGATGGCGGTGTTCCTGGCCAACTCCGGCGGCGCCTGGGACAACGCGAAGAAGCTGGTCGAGGAGGGCAACCACGGCGGCAAGGGCAGTTCCGCGCACGAGGCGACGATCATCGGCGACACCGTCGGCGACCCGTTCAAGGACACCGCTGGACCGGCCATCAACCCGCTGCTCAAGGTAATGAACCTGGTGTCGCTGCTGGTGGCCCCGGCCATCGTCCAGTTCAGCTTCGGCAAGGACGCCAACCTGGGGCTGCGCCTCGGCGTGGGGCTGTTCTGCGTCGTGGTGATCGTCGGCGCGGTGTGGGTGTCCAAGCGGCGCGGCATCGCCGTCGGCGCGGAGGGCGCGGACGGCGCCGCCCCGGCCGGGGAGGAGGCGTCGGCGCAACCCGCTCCGGTGGTCTCCTGACGGGCGGACGCCGGCCCGACC
This sequence comes from uncultured Actinomycetota bacterium, assembly GCA_963743515.1. Taxonomy (GTDB): domain Bacteria; phylum Actinomycetota; class Actinomycetes; order Streptomycetales; family Streptomycetaceae; genus Streptacidiphilus. The sequence goes on along the minus strand of CAVUQN010000004.1, from coordinate 1,089,468 downwards.
GGTGGTGGACCGGCAGCGGTCCACCACCGGTCGGCGCCTCTCAGCACGCAGGTGCCTCTCATAAATCATCGGATAACGGTCTTAATCGACTACTCCCGCGCCGACCGGCCGCCCACTCCGTGTAGGTTCCCAGGCTGGGACTGGAGCACGCGCGGTGCGTGCGAGGAGAGGAATCCGTGGTGGCGAGGACATGGCTGAGACTCACGGTTCCGGCCGTGTTGCTGGCCTTCGGTGCGGCGGGCTGCACGAGTGACAACAGCGGACAGTTGAACGCCTGGGCCACCAGCCTGTGCCAGGGCATGCAGAGCCCGATCGAGCAGGCGAACACCGCCCTCGCCGACACCGGTGCGGTCAAGACGGGTGAGACCCCGCAGGCTCTGCAGACCCGGCTGGCCACCGACCTCGGCACGCTCTCCACGGCCAACACCCAGATCGCCCAGGCGATCCAGCAGGCGGGCACGCCGAAGGTCGACAACGGCGCGCAGGTGCAGGCGAACGCCGTGGCCGAGCTGAAGAAGGCAGCGGCCGGCTACACGACCGTGCAGCAGGCCGTCTCCGCCCTCTCCGTCGCCGACCAGGCGAAGTTCGCGGCGAACCTGAAGGGCATCGGTGACCAGGTCCAGCAACTGGCCGAGCTGTCCACCTCGGCCCTGCAGCAGCTGCAGACGGGCGATCTGGGCACGGCGCTGGCGAAGCAGCCGGGCTGCAGCAGTGTGAGTGCCTCACCGGCGGCGGGCGCGAGCGACGGCACCGGAGCCGCGGCGACGTCCACCGACACCGCCGCGCCGGTGTCCTCCGGCTCCACGGCGGCATCGCCCTCGCCCTCCGGGAAGGCCAAGCCCGACGCGTCCGCTTCGGACAAGCCGTCGCCGTCGGCGTCGGCCCACTGAGACAGTCGGCCGCTGACGGATATCAGCTGACGGCTGACAGCAGGCATCCAGCTGTCAGTCGTCAGCCGCCGCCGTGTGCGACGCCCCCGCGAGCAGGTCGGGAGACAATGTCTCCGTGACGAACAGCACAGCTCCCACTCCCCGGCCCGCATCCGACCCCAGCGCCGACACCGCTCACGCCGCACCGCTGCGCCCCGCCGTCGACGCCGAACTGGCGGCCCGGCTCCGCGCGGCCTTCGTCGCCGCCGACTTCACCGCCGACGGCTGCCTCGACCTGCTCGGCGCACCCGCGTACGCCGCGCTCGCGCGCAGCGAGACCGTGCCGGCGCTGCGGGCGACCGGCGGCGGCAGCGCGCGAGAGACCCTGCTCCGGCTCTTCCTGCTGCAGCGCCCGGTGGCTCGCGCGGCGGCCGAGGCGGCGGGCCTGCCGGTGGCGGAGTGCCTGGCGGCCGGATGGCTCGTCCCAGCCCCGACCGAGCCCGGCGCAGAGCCCGCAGCCGAGCCCGGGACCGAGCCCGCAGCCGAGCAGGTGCGGGCGACCGTCGACGTCCGTCCTTACGCCAGCGACATCGCCGGGACGGACGATGCGGGCGACGCCTGGATCGTCTCCGACCTCGGCTGCGCCGTCGGCGGCGCGGGCGGGATCGGCTCGGGCGGGATCGGCGCGGCGAGCGGACCGGCCGGGGTGGAGCGCTCGGAGCTGGTGCTGGGCGTGGGCGGGGCGTCGACCACGCTCGCCAACATCACCGTGCGCCGGCCGGTACGCCGGGTGCTCGACCTCGGGACCGGCTCCGGCGTGCAGGCCCTGCACGCGGCCCGCCACGGCGGGCAGGTCGTCGCCACCGACGTCAACTCCCGTGCGCTGCACTTCACCCGGCTGACGATGGCGCTGTCGGGGCTGGCCCAGGTCTCTACCCGCCAGGGCAGCCTGTTCGAGCCGGTCGGCGCGGAGCTGTTCGACCTGATCGTGTCCAACCCGCCGTTCGTGATCTCGCCCGGCGGTCGCTTCACCTACCGCGACGGCGGGATGGCCGGTGACGACCTGTGCCGCAGCCTGGTCGCCGGGGCCGGGGAGCACCTGGAGCCCAGCGGTTACTGCCAGTTGCTGGCCAACTGGCAGCATGTGCGCGGCGAGGACTGGCGCGAGCGGATCTCCGGCTGGATCGCCGGGACCGGCTGCGACGCCTGGGTGGTCCAGCGCGAGGTCCAGGACGTCTGCGAGTACGCCGAGTTGTGGCTCCGGGACGGGGGCGACCACCGCACCGACCCGGCACACTACGCGGCCCGCTACGCGGAGTGGCTGGATGTCTTCGAGGCGGCGAAGGTCGAGGGGGTCGGCTTCGGCTGGATCACTCTGCGCAAGGCGCCGGAGGGCCGGGAGCCGGTGGTGCTGATCGAGGAGTGGCCGCACTCCGTCGAGCAACCGCTCGGCCCGGAGGTGGAACGCTGGTTCGCCCGGCAGGACTTCCTCCGCGCGCAGGACGACGCCGGGCTGCTGGACACGGCCTACCGGCTCGCGGACGACGTCGTCCAGGAGCAGGTCGGAGTGCCGGGGGCGGAGGATCCCGAGCATGTGATCCTCCGTCAGAACCGGGGGATGCGCCGGGCCACCAAGGTCGACACGATCGGGGCCGGCTTCGCGGGGGCCTGTGACGGCACCCTCAGCGCCGGCCGGATTCTGGACGCCGTCGCCCAGCTGGTCGGCGAGGATCCGGTCGCGCTGCGTGACCGTACCCCGGGGCAGATCCGCCTCCTGGTCGAACAGGGCTTCCTGCTCCCTACCGAATCCTGACCCCGCCCTCGGCGTTCACCATTCCTTTCCCCTCGCGACGCCCGCTGTTCCCAGGGTCCTGTCAGTCTGACGGTCCAATAGGTCGCACAGTCCTATGAATCGTTACTCAGGGTGGTTGGGGCAGGCGTGGGGACTCCACTGGGCGTGTTCACCGGGGCGTTCTTCACGCTGTTCGGTCTGGCCGTGCTGGGGTGGTGCCTGTCCGAGATCCGGATCCGGCGCGCGCTGCTGCGCCGCGGGGCCCGGGCTACGGCGCGGGTGCTGCCCGGGCGGGCGCTTTCGGCCGCGGTGGCGGGCGCCCCCGATCCGGGCTTCGTCGACCACGCGGACACCTCGCCGGTGCTCGGCTTCCAGGCCGAGGGCGGGGGTGCCGAGGTCGTCGTCCGCCCCCGCGGCTGGACCTCGATCCGGAGAACGCCGGCGCTGCCGCTGGATGCCCTGGTGCCGGTCTCCTACGATCCCGCGCGGCCGGAGCGGGTGGTCGTCCACGGGGTGAGCCAGGCCTTCAGCGACGTCTTCTGGCTACTGCTCGGCCTGGCTTTCGCGGCGGCCGGCGTGGTCCTGCTGCTGCACACCCTGTAGCAGTAGTCCATGGCCGGTTCCGGGTTGCCGGTTCCGGTGCCTTCTTCCGGCGCGGCGGCGGTGGCTGCAGCCGGATGGTCGTAGACACGCCGAAAGAGTCCGATCTTCGCTCGACCCGACCGGCGGTAGTCCTATCATCCGGCTTATATCGGTCTGTCCCACTTACCTGGCCGAAACGGTCCTTCCGGCGGCGCCGTGTCCCGTTCGTCACGCGGCACAGTTTCACAGCACATCACACAGCAGGGCAGACAGCGGCAAATCGTGGTCGACCAGCCCAGGTCCGGCCAATCCCCAGCCTCTTCTGAGCCATACCCACGACCGTCGACGGTGATCTGCCCAGCGGGAACGACCGCTCTCGGGTTACCGTTCGAGTGGCGTCGGATGGGTTCAGCCGACGGCAGAGCGGCAAGCGTCCGTTTGACAAGGGGGACCTGGGTACGGTCACACTCCGCTTTCAGGGACGTTTCCTCAGTGAAGCGGACCGACGGCCCCCACACGACCGGGAGAGAAGAGCGAAGGTGTCCCCGACCAGCGAGACCGCACGCGAAGGACGGCGACTCGTGATCGTCGAGTCGCCGGCCAAGGCGAAGACGATCAAGGGCTACCTAGGCCCCGGATACGTGGTCGAGGCGAGCGTCGGGCATATCCGCGACCTGCCCGGCACGGCCGCCGAGGTGCCCGACGGCTACACCGGCGAGGTGCGCCGGCTCGGCATCGACGTCGAGCATGACTTCGAGCCCATCTATGTCGTCAACTCCGACAAGAAGGCCCAGGTCGCGAAGCTCAAGTCGCTGCTGAAGGAAGCCGACGAACTCTTCCTCGCCACCGATGAGGACCGCGAGGGGGAGGCCATCGCCTGGCACCTCCAGGAGGTGCTGCGACCCAAGGTCCCGGTCCACCGGATGGTCTTCCACGAGATCACCAAGGACGCCATCCAGGCGGCGGTCAACAACCCCCGCGAGCTGAACAAGCGACTGGTCGACGCCCAGGAGACGCGCCGGATCCTCGACCGCCTCTACGGCTACGAGGTCTCGCCGGTGCTCTGGAAGAAGGTCATGCCGAAGCTCTCGGCGGGCCGCGTCCAGTCCGTCGCCACCCGGCTGGTCGTCGAGCGCGAGCGGGAGCGGATGGCGTTCCGCTCGGCTTCCTACTGGGACCTGACCGCGGTCTTCTCCTCGGCCACGGCGACCGAGGGCGACCCCGGCACCTTCGGCGCCCGGCTCTCCTCCGTGGACGGCCGCCGGGTCGCCGCCGGCCGCGACTTCGACTCGCTCGGCCAGCTCAAGGCCGGTTCCACCCAGGTGCTGCACCTGGACGAGGAGGCCGCCCGCGCGCTGGCGGTCGGCCTGGCCGACGCGGACTTCCGGGTCCGCAGCGTCGAGTCCAAGCCCTACCGGCGCTCGCCCTACGCGCCGTTCCGCACCACCACCATGCAGCAGGAGGCCGGGCGCAAGCTGGGCTTCGGTGCGAAGCGGGCGATGGACGTGGCGCAGAAGCTGTACGAGAACGGCTTCATCACCTATATGCGTACCGACTCGACCACGCTCTCGGACACGGCGGTCACCGCCGCCCGGGCCCAGGTCGAGCAGCTCTACGGGCGCGAGTACCTGCCGGACGCGCCCAGGGTCTACGCCGCCAAGGTCAAGAACGCCCAGGAGGCGCACGAGGCGATCCGCCCCTCCGGCGACCGCTTCCGCACCCCGGCCGAGACCGGGCTGCGCGGCGACGAGTTCCGGCTCTACGAGCTGATCTGGATGCGCACCGTCGCCTCCCAGATGAAGGACGCGGTCGGCCAGTCGGTCACCGTCAAGGTCGGCGCGACCGCCACTGGGACCTGCCCTCCCGGGACGTCGAGTTCTCCGCCACCGGCAAGATCATCACCTTCCACGGCTTCCTCAAGGCCTATGTCGAGGGCCGCGACGACCCGGACGCCGAGCTGGACGACCGCGAGCGCCGGCTGCCGCCGGTCGCCGAGGGCGACGCCCTGGGCGCGGAGGAGATCAACCCGGACGGCCACGCCACCAAGCCCCCGGCCCGCTTCACCGAGGCGTCGCTGATCAAGGACCTGGAGGACCGCGAGATCGGCCGCCCCTCCACCTACGCCGCGATCATCGACACCATCGTCGCCCGCCGCTACGTCTTCAAGAAGGGCACGGCGCTGGTCCCGTCCTTCCTGGCGCTCGCCGTGGTCCGGCTGCTGGAGGAGCACTTCGGCCGACTGGTCGACTACGACTTCACCGCCAGGATGGAGAACGACCTCGACGGCATCGCCCGCGGCGAGGGCGCCTCGGTGCCCTGGCTGCGCCGGTTCTACTACGGCGAGGCCGGCCAGGGCGACGTCGCCCCCTCGGCCGCCGACGCCGGCAACGGCGACGGCGACCACCTCGGCGGGCTCAAGGAGCTGGTCACCGACCTCGGTGCGATCGATGCCCGGGAGATCAGCTCGTTCCCGCTGGGCGACAGCGGCATCGTGCTCCGCGTCGGCCGCTACGGCCCCTACGTGGAGAAGGGCGAGCAGCGCGCCGACGTGCCGGACGAGCTGGCGCCGGACGAGCTCACCGTCGAGCTGGCGGAGGAGCTGCTGGCCAAGCCCAGCGGGGTGCGCGAGCTGGGCACCGACCCGGTCAGCGGCAACGAGATCGTGGCCAAGGACGGCCGCTACGGCCCGTACTTCACCGAGGTGCTGCCCGAGGGCACGCCGAAGACCGGCAAGAACGCGGTCAAGCCGCGCACCCAGTCGCTGCTCAAGCACGATGAGCCTGGACACGGTCACCCTCGAGGACGCGCTCAAGGTCTTCGGCCTGCCGAGGATCGTCGGCACCGACTCCGAGGGCGTGGAGATCAGCGCCGCAGAACGGCCGCTACGGCCCGTACCTGAAGAAGGGCACCGACTCGCGCTCCCTGGAGAACGAGGAGCAGATGTTCACGGTGACCCTGGAGGAGGCGCTCGCGATCTACGCCACCCCCAAGGTCCGCGGCCGGGCCGCGGCCAAGCCGCCGCTGAAGGAACTCGGCACCGACCCGGTCAGCGAGCGTCCGGTCGTGGTGAAGGACGGCCGCTTCGGCGCGTACGTGACGGACGGTGAGACCAACGCCACACTTCGCCGCGAGGACAGCGTCGAGGAGATCACCCCGGAGCGCGGCTACGAGCTGCTGGCGGAGAAGCGCGCCAAGGGGCCGGTGAAGAAGGCCGCCAAGAAGGCTCCGGCCAAGAAGGCAGTGGCGAAGAAGGCTCCGGCCAAGAAGGCAGTGGCGAAGAAGGCCCCGGCCAAGAAGGCCCCGGCGAAGAAGACGGCCGCCGCGAAGGCGACCGCCGCCGGGACGGCCGCGACCGGCTCCGCGGCGGCCAAGACCGCTGTGAAGAAGGCCACGGTCAAGAAGAGCACGGCCAAGGCCGTGGCGGCGAAGGCGGACACCGCCAAGACCGCCGCGACGGTGCCGACCTCGGCCGCCGAGTAGCCACCGACCGAAGCCCGTTGCCGCTCCGGTCCCGCACCACGGGACCGGAGCGGCGCCGTCTCCAGCGGCCGCCTCCGGCCCGGCTCGGGTCGGCCCTCGGCCGGTCATGGACCCACGTCCGCCGGGACAACGACCCCTACGATGACGGCCCCTCCGGTTAGGCTGGCCGCATGACGAGTGCGGAGCTACCCGGATCCGACCGCCCCCAGCCCGCCGCCGGAGCCGAGACCGAGCGCGCGCGGGCCATTCTGCACATCCGCCCGTACCGGCGGATGTGGCGGACGCAGCTGCTGGACGGCATCGGCGACCGGCTGGGACTGCTGGTCCTGTTGATGCTGACCTGGACCGCAGCCGGCGACAACGGCGTGTTCGGCGACACCGACCGGGGGCTGCTGCTGACCGTCGCCGCGGTCTTCGGCGCCCGGCTGGTCGGGACGGTCCTCTTCGGTGCGGCCCTGCTCGGGCCGGTCGCCCAGCTGACCCACCGGCTCGACCGCCGCTGGACCCTCCTCGGCGCGGACGTGCTGCGGGTCGTGCTGCTCGCGCTCGCCCCCTTCTGGACGGTCTGGGCCTCGTCCCAGGCCACGATCTGGCTGCTCGTCACCGTCTTCCTGGCCGCTGTGGCCGAACGTTTCGCCACCGTCGTCCGCGAGTCCACCGGACCGCAGCTGCTGCCGACCGCCGACCCGGGCACGACGCCGCTCGACCAGCGACCGGCACTGCGCCGGATCGACCGCTGGACCGGCTACGCGACCGTGCCGCTGGCCGCCGCCGTGCTCGCCCTCGTCATGGTCATCGAGAACGGCCTGGCCACCGGCGTCGGCTGGCTGAACGACCATCAGGGCGCGCTGGCCGCCTTCGCCGCCGCCGGCTTCTTCCTGGCCGCCGCCGTCCGGCTCTACCCGCAGAGCCTCCCGGCCGCCCCGGCCGCGGCCCTGCCGCCCCGGTCCCCGCTGACCGGTCTGCGCGCCCCCGCCGACACCACGCTCGGCCTCGGCCCGCGCGGACGCACCGGCAGCTCGGTCGTCTTCAGCTTCGCCGTCACCGGCGCGGTCGGCGCCATGGCCGCCTTCGCCGGCCTCGCCCTCCCGCACGCCTACGACCTCGGCGCCGGACCGGTCGGCTTCGCGCTGCTGGTCCTCGCCGCCACCGGGACCCCGCTGCTCGGCCTGCGGATCGCCCCGTCGGTGCTGCCCGCGCTGAGCCGCCGCCGACTGCTGCCGCTGGCCCTGGGCACCGCCGCCGTCGCGCTGATCCTCAGCGGCCTGGTCGTCGACTACGTGCTCGCCCTGGTGCTGGTCTCGCTCGCGGGCACTGCCGCCGGCACGGCCGTCCGCACCGGACGGGCGCTGCTCGACCAGGAGACGGAGGAGGCCCGGCAGCCCAAGGTCGCCGAGCACCTGCACGCGATGCTGCGCACCGCCGTCGGCGCCGCGCTGGTCGTCGCCCCACTGCTGGGCGCAGCCATCGGCGGCCAGTACTACGACAGCGGCACGGTCGACTTCGACCACGGCGGCGCCGGCCTGGCGATCTCCGTCGTCGGCCTGCTGCTGCTGGTCCTCGCCGTGGTGGTGCTGGCCCGCGCCGACGACCGCCGCCGGGTCGCCCCGTTCACCCGGGACGTCTGGGACGCCCTGCGCGGCGACCGGCAGCCGGTGCCGAACCAGGCCGGCCACGGCTACTTCATCGCCCTGGAGGGCGGCGACGGCTCCGGGAAGTCCACCCAGGCCCAGGCCCTGGCCGAGTGGATCCGCAGCAAGGGCCACGAGGTCGTGGTCACCCGCGAGCCCGGCGGCAGCGCCATCGGCCAGCGGCTGCGCGCGATGTTGCTGGACGTCGGCAACACCGGCATCTCGCACCGCGCCGAGGCCCTGCTGTACGCGGCCGACCGGGCCGAGCACGTCGAGACGGTGATCCGGCCCGCGCTGGAGCGCGGTGCCGTCGTCATCACCGACCGCTACCTGGACTCCTCCATCGCCTACCAGGGCGCCGGTCGCGACCTCTCCGGCAGCGAGGTCGGCCGGATCAACCGCTGGGCCACCGAGGGCCTGGTCCCGGACCTGACGGTGCTGCTGGACGTCGACCCGGAGGCGGCGCGCGAGCGCTTCACCGAGGCGCTGGACCGGCTGGAGTCCGAACCGCTGGAGTTCCACAGCCGGGTCCGCGCCGGGTTCCTCGGCCTCGCCGCCGCCGACCCGGCCCGCTACCTGGTCGTCGACGCCGGCCAGCCGCCGGCCGCGGTGACCAGCGCCATCCGGCACCGGCTCGACCGGGAACTGCCGCTCTCCGAGCAGGAGAAGGCCGCCCAGGCCGAGCAGGAGCGGCTGGCCCGCGAGGCCGAGGCCGCCCGACTGGTCGCCGAGGCCAAGGCGAAGGCCGAGGCCGAGCAGGCCGAGCGGGACAAGCAGGCGCTGCTGGAGCGGCTGCGAATGGAGGCCGAGGAGCAGGCCAAGGCGCGCCAGGCCGAGGAGGACCGCCGCGCGGCCGAGGTCGCCCGGCTCGCCGCCGAGGAGGCCCGCAAGCAGGCCCTGGCCGAGGCTGACCGCCGCGCCGCGGAGGAGGCGGAGCGCCGTGAGGCGGAGCTCGCCGCCCGACTCCACGCCGAGGCCGAGACCGCGCGCCTGGCCGAGCTGGAGCGCCAGCGCGAGGTCAGGCGCGACGAGGAGCGCCGCCGCGCGGAGGAGGCGCTGCGCCGGGCCGAGGAGGCCCGCCAGGCCCGGGATGCGGCTGCGGCTTCGGCTGCGGCCTCGGCCCCGGTCGGCTCCGGCGAGGAGCCGACGATCGAGACCCCGGTGGTCGGCGCCCTGCAGGCCGAGCCTGCCACCGCCGAACTGCCGGTCGTCGACCCGGCGACGGCCGAGCTGCCGGCCGTGGAGACCGCGGCTCCGGACGCCCGGACCGAGGTGATCCCGGCCGTGACCGACGCTGCTCCGGAGGCCCTGACCGAGGTGATCCCCGCGATCACCGACGCGCCCCCGAAGCCCAGCACCCCGCCGTCGGCGTCCCCCGTTCCGCCCAGCCCCGCCACCGGCAGGCCCGCTGCGGCGCCGGACGCCGAGCCCGAGTCCGGGACCGAAGCCGCTTCCGGTTCCGGCTCGGAGCCGGACGCCGGGTCCGCATCCGCTTCCGGCTCCGCCACCGCACCGGTCTCGGCGAACGAGCGGACCGCTGTGCTGCCGCCGCTGCCGAAGGCCTGGCGGGTGGCCAAGCCGCGCAGCTCGGAGAGCGTGCAGGACCGGGTCCCCGAGTGGCTCTTCCGCCCGGAGGAGGGGACGGTCGAGGCCGGTCACCGTCCCGTGGCCGCGCCCGCCGACTTCACCTCGACCCGGGAGATGCCCGCCGTCGCGGTGCCCGCGCCCGGGCCCGACGCGGATCCGGAGTCGACCACCGTGCTGCCGCGCGCCCGCTACGACTGGGCCGAGGAGACGCCACTGGACAACCTGCCCAGCCTGACCGACGAACTGCTCGGTTTCCGCGACGAGTGGGCGCAGTGGCACGACGGCGGCGAGGAGGGCCCCGAGCCCGAACGGCGGGGCAGGCGCTGACCGGACCCGTCCTGTCGGTGCCGCCCGCTAGGGTCGGTACCGAGCGGGGCAGCGCAGCAGACACATATGGCACCGGAGTGACAGCGTGAGCGTGTGGGACGACATCGTCGGCCAGGACGCGGTGGTGGAGCAGCTGGTCACCGCCGCCCGGGCGGCCCGCGCCGTGCTGAGCGGCGAGGGCGGCGACACCTCGGGGATGACCCATGCCTGGCTGTTCACCGGGCCGCCCGGCTCGGGCCGCTCGACGGCGGCCCGGGCCTTCGCTGCCGCGCTGCAGTGCACCTCGCCCGATCTGGAGCTGGGCGGGGTGCCCGGCTGCGGTTTCTGCGAGGGCTGCCACACGGCGCTGATCGGCAGCCACGCCGACGTCGAGATGGTGCGCACCGACGTGCTCAGCATCGGCGTCAAGGAGACCCGCGAGCTGGTGCGCAGCGCCTCGATGTCCCCGGCCGGGGGGCGCTGGCAGATCATCGTGCTGGAGGACTCCGACCGGCTCACCGAGGGTGCGGCCAACGTGCTGCTCAAGGCCATCGAGGAGCCCGCGCCCCGGACGGTGTGGCTGCTGTGCGCGCCGTCGGTCGAGGACGCGCTGCCGACGATCCGCTCCCGCTGCCGACTGCTGGTGCTGCGCACCCCGCCGGTCCCGGCGGTCGCCGACGTGCTGGTGCGGCGTGACGGCATCGAGCCGGAGCTGGCGATGTTCGCGGCTCGCGCGGCCCAGGGGCACATCGGCCGGGCCCGCCGACTGGCCACCGACGCCGCCGCGCGCGAGCGCCGCGCCGAGGTGCTGGCGCTGCCGCTGCGCGTCGCCGACCTCGGCGCCTGCCTGGCCGGGGCGCAGAAGCTGATCGACGCGGCGACGGCCGACGCCAAGCAGGTCGCGGAGGAGGTCGACACCAAGGAGACCGAGGAGCTGCGGGCCGCCCTCGGCGCGGCGGCCGGTATCGGCGGGCGGATGCCGCGCGGCACGGCCGGTGCGATGAAGGAGCTGGAGGACCGGCAGAAGCGCCGGGCCACCCGGACCCAGCGGGACACCCTGGACCGGGCGCTGATCGACCTGTCCGCCTTCTACCGCGATGTGCTCGCCCTGCAGTTCGGCGCGGGCTCCGAGCTGAGCTGCGAGGACCTGCGCCCCGCGGTGCAGCGGGTCGCGGGGGAGTCCTCGCCGGAGTCGACGCTGCGCCGGATCGAGGCCGTGCTGGCCTGCCGCCGGGCGCTGGAACGCAACGTGACCCCGCTGCTGGCGGTCGAGGCGATGACGGTGGCGCTCCGCGCAGGCTGACCGTCTGTCATGCCCCGGTGTCACACTCTGTGCCAGGGCTGGTCCGTCCTGGGGGCTCCTCTTTCGGCCGTCGCCCGATCGAGTGGCAGTTGCTGCGGAGCGTGACGAGGACCGGTCCGGCTGGGGATGGCCCTCAAGTGATCTTTGCGGTGCTACTGGTGGCGGGCGTCTCGACGGCAATGTGGCTGGGCTGTGCGGCACATCGCTGCTGGCGCGAGCAACAGGCGTTGCTGGCCTACGAGCTGGTGCCGCGCTACGCCGGCGCCGTCGTGCGCGGGGTGGCCGCGCTGGCGGCGCTGGGGTGCGCGACGGTCGGCGGGGTCCAGTTCGTTTCGGCGCGCCCCGTGCCGCCGTCGCTCGTGGTCGCCGCCGAGCGTGCCGTCGCCTCCGACGCCCAGGTTCCCGCGCGTGCCCCCGTCCGCAGCCCGCAACCCGTCCGGTCCCCGGCCCCGAGCTCCTCCCCGTCAGCGTCCGTATCGGCCGCCGCTGCCGTCGGCATGGTGACGGTCGGTCACCCGGCCGGCGGCGAGCTGAGGCAGGGCGTGCTGCCGGGCTATCCGGGGCAGCTGCGGATCTGGCTGCCGCAGCAGTACCCGCACCGCAGCCATCCGCTGCAGGCCCTGGTCGTCCAGGTCGACGACCGGCAACTGCCGGACGTCCTGGCCGGACTGGTCACGGGGGTGGCCGAGGGCCGGGCCAACCCCTTCGTCGTGGTGCTGCCGGGCTGCGCGGGCCCGGTGGACGGGGACCGGCTCCGTACCGCCGTGGCCCGGTCGTTCCACGTGGAACCGGCCGTGCGCTCCTGGGGCGTGCTGGGCGTCGGCACGGACGCCCAGTGCGCGGCGCAGGCCGAGTTGGCGCATCCTGAGTCCTATGCGGCCGGGGCCGGGGTGAGCGGGGCCTACGATTCTCTGCTGCCGGCGGTGCGCTCCGGCGGACTGTCCGGGACCCAGTCCACGGTGCGGCTGCTGCTGGCCGTCGCCCAGCGGGACAGCGCGGGGCAGGCGGCGGCGGCCCGGCTGCGCCGTGCGCTCACGGAGCTGCCGCAGACCCAGGTGCGGCTGTCCAACAGCGTGCGCGACATCGACGAGCAGCAGGAGCGGGTCCGGCTGTGCCGGCTCGCGGTCGACTACCTGACCGAGCAGATGGCCCTGGGCTCCCGGTCGGTGTAGGTCGGCGTAGCCAGTTGTGCCGATACCTTTGGCGTACTCGAAGAGCGGGAGAAACGATGAGCAGGTTGCGGCAGGCGGCCACAGCGGCGTTGGTGGTCACGGGTCTGGCGTTGAGTGGGTGCAGCTCCGCCGGTACCGATCCGTCCGCGGCCGGTAAGGGGTCGACGGGCGCGAGCGGCACCAGCAGCTCGCCGACCTCCGTCGACGCCGCCGACGCCCCCGTCCTCCAGCCCCTGGCCGCGTCCATCCCGGCCGACCTCCAGCGGTACTACGCGCAGAAGCTGAGCTGGACCGCGTGCGATGGCGCTTTCCAGTGCGCCACGATGAAGGTGCCGCTGGACTACGCGAACCCCTCCGGCGGCGACATCACCCTCGGCCTCGCCCGCAGCCCCGCGGCTGGGCACGGCTACAAGCGGCTCGGCTCCCTGCTGATCAATCCGGGCGGACCCGGCGGCTCGGCGGTCCAGTACGCCGAGTACGCGGCCCAGACCTATCCGGTACCGGTCCGCGACTCCTACGACTTCGTCGGCCTCGACCCGCGCGGCGTCGGCCGCAGCACCCCGGTGACCTGCCTCAGCAACCAGCAGATGGACGCCTACACCGCGGTCGACTCGACCCCGACCACCCCGGCCGAGGTCGACAAGCTGGTTGCGGCGGACAAGGCCTTCGCTCAGGGCTGTGAGCGGCTCTCCGGCAAACTGCTGGACCACGTCAGCACCGTCGACGCCGCCCGCGACATGGACGTGGCCCGGGCCCTGCTCGGCGACGCCAAGCTGAACTACCTGGGCAAGTCCTACGGGACGTCCCTCGGCGCCACCTACGCGGGCCTGTTCCCGAGCCGGGTCGGCCACATGGTGCTGGACGGCGCGATGAACCCTTCGCTGACCTCGCTGGAGCTGGACAGCCAGCAGGCCGCCGGCTTCGAGACGGCGTTCAACGCCTTCGCCCGCGACTGCGTCAGCCGCAGCGGCTGCCCGCTCGGCAGCACCGTCGCGCAGGCCGACAGCAACCTCGACACCCTCTTCGCCTCGCTCAACGCCAAGCCGCTGCCGACCGGGCAGTCCCGGACCCTGGACGAGGCGCTGGGCATGACCGGCGTGATCGCCGCCATGTACGACCAGCAGCAGTGGCCGCAGCTGCGCACTGCGCTGACCCAGGCCGAGAACGGCAACGGCTCCGGCCTGCTGGCCCTGTCGGACCAGTACTACGAGCGCGACGCCACGGGCCACTACAGCAACCTGATGTACGCCAACGCGGCCGTCGACTGCCTGGACCTGCCGGGCGCCGCGAGTGACCCGCAGCAGGTCGAGCAGCAGTTGCCCGGCTACCTCCAGTCCTCGGCCCAGTTCGGCGCCTCGCTCGCCTGGTCCGGCCTGAGCTGTGCCTACTGGCCGGTCAAGGCGACCGGCGAGCCGCACACCATCCCGGCGAAGGGCGCCGGACCGATCCTGGTGGTCGGCACCACCCGCGACCCGGCCACTCCCTACGTCTGGGCGCAGGCGCTCGCCGCGCAGCTGGACTCCGGCACGCTGCTGACCTACAACGGCGACGGCCACACCGCGTACTCGCGCGGCAGCCAGTGCATCGACTCGGCCGTCAACACCTACCTGCTCACCGACCGCCCCCCGGCCCGCGGAACCGTCTGCCAGTAGCCGCCCGCCGGCCGCCCCGGAAAAACGGTGCCGGTAAGGACCAAAACAATGCCACAATCCTTTTGTCATGCCAGCGGCTGGTGCGGCGGAAGGACTGTGGCGTGTTCGGGGTCATCAACTACGGAACCTATGCGCTCGGCGCACTGCTGATCGTGCTCGTCCCGGGTCCGAACTCGATGTATGTGCTGTCCGTCGCCGCCCGCAAGGGCGTCCGCACCGGCTTCCGCGCGGCCTGCGGAGTGCTCCTGGGCGACAGCACGCTGATCGTGCTGACCTCGCTCGGCGCGTCCTCACTGCTGCGCACCTCCCCGCTGGTCTTCGACGCGGTGAAGCTGCTCGGCGCGGGCTACCTGCTCTTCCTCGGCTACGGAATGCTGACCTCCGCCCGCAGCCTCTGGCGGGACCGCCACGCCGCACCGGGCGCCGACGACGCCCCCGCCGAGCCCGCTCCGGCCGGGGGCCGCGAACGCCCGTTCCGCCGGGCCTTGATCGTCAGCCTGCTGAACCCGAAGGCGATCCTCTTCCTGCTCTCCTTCTTCGTCCAGTTCGTCTCCCCGAGCTACCACGACCCCGCGCTCTCCTTCGTGATCCTCGGCGCGACGCTGCAACTCTGCAGCACGCTCTACCTGACCACCCTGATCCTCGCGGGCACCTACCTGGCCAACGCCTTCCGCCGTCGCCGCCGCCTCGCCGCAGGCCTCAGCGCCGGTGTGGCCGCCGTCTTCATCGGCTTCGCCGCCACGCTCGCCACCGCCTCGGTCGGCTGACCACCCCCGCCGGCCACCCCCGCCGATACGCGTCACGAGCAGGTCCGCGACCTGTGTAGACTGTCCTCCGTTGCCGGTCATGGACCGGCTCGCCGCCTTAGCTCAGTTGGCCAGAGCAACGCACTCGTAATGCGTAGGTCTCGGGTTCGAATCCCGAAGGCGGCTCCATGGACAATCCCAGGTCAAGCCTTTGACCTGGGGTTTTCTGATTTCATTGACCATGGAATCAGTCTAAATCGGGCACATGTGATCCGTGCATGGTAATGCGTAGGTCGAAGGTATGCGTTCCGTGACCGTATAGATGATTCGGGCTCTGACCTAGCCTTTTGTCTGCCTGGAGGAGCAGGTCGGGCTCACGCAAGGAGTCTCGGTGGACAGCCGGTGGACAAGTGCGTCTAACACTCCGTCAGAGGCGCCTTGTCGTCCCTGGTATCAGTGGCGCAGGGACTGCTCGGTGCTGACGCCTCTCACGTCTTGCTCGGTTCCGCGAAGTTAGAGGAAGTGCACCATTCGGGTCTCTGTGGTCAGGGCGGTCGTGGGTCGAGGCGGTCGTGAGTGGGGCTCGCCAGGTGCGGTCGATCGGGATGATTTAGCGGCACCCGCAGCGCGCTGTCCACGTTCGTCGTCCAGCCCGGCTTCCCCCGAGTTGTTGCCGGACGGTCCGTGGCAGCGTTTCTGGGGGAGCCGCTGACCGTCGAGGCGTTGAAGGCCGCCGACCGTGTGCTGGCCACTTGCGCTGTCGGTGGCGGAGCTGGCCAGGGCCAGTGGGTGTGTTGACGCTGCTGCCCGACGACCGCCTGTGCGTCGTACGCGTCAACACGATCGTCGGGGACGTGCCCGACGGGCCGCCCTGCTCCGGTCGCTCGCCTTCGTCTCCGGCCCCTCCGCCACCAGTGACATCGAACTCGACCGCGTCGCGGGCGTGCACAGCCCGCGTACCCTCGACGTCCTGATCGTTGAGGACGACGTCAGGTGAGCGTCTGCTCGGTCCAGATGGTTTTGCCGTCTCTGGCGTATCGGGTACCCCAGACCTGGGCGAGCTGCGCGACGATGAACAGTCCGCGACCCCCCTCGTCGACAGTCCGGGCGTGGCGGAGGTGTGGTGCGGCAGGGCTGGCGTCGCGCACCTCGCAGGTGAGGGTGCAACCGTAGATCAGGCGCAGTTCCATCGGGGGGCTGCCGTAGCGGACGGCGTTCGTGACGAGTTCGCTGACGATGACTTCGGTGTCGAAGGCCCTCTCCTCATCCACGTTCCAGGAGGCGAGCTGGGCGCGGACGTGGTGTCGAGCGGTGGCTGCAGCGGAGGGGTCGGCGTTGAGCTGCCAGGAGGCGACGCATTCGGCGGGGAAGCCATGCGCACGGGCAAGCAGGACTGCGGCGGAGCTCGGGCCGCTGTCGGTGGCGAGCAGCGAGGACACGATGTCGTCGCGGGACTCTTCCAAGGAGCGGCCCGCGCCTGCCGGCAGGCACTGAAGGAGCCTCGGATCGCCGGGAGGCGCGCCCGGGGTCGAGGGGCTCACGATGGCCAGCATGCTGTCTTCGGGGATCTCGAAGGTGTTCGCGGCGAACGGCGCCCTGTCGGCGGTGCCCAGTTGCGGACCGGTCGGGATATCGGGGAATTGGGTGGTCCCGTCGGGGAGGGTGACGGCGAAGGTCGGGCGGCCGGCGCTGGCGGCCGTGCAGGTGAGGGACAGGGGGTCGTAGACGGCGTACACGCAGGTGGCCACCAGTGCTTCGTGATGGAGAGGTTCGCCCGGCGGTAGCTCGGCGCGTTCGGCGGCCAGGAGGGTTGCCGTGTCGTCCAGACGGGCGAGGAGTTCGTCGGGTTCCAGGTCGAACGCGGCCAGGGAGTGGACGACGGTGCGCAGTTGTCCCACGGCCGCGGTGACGTGGATGCCCTGTCCCGCGATCTCGCCGACGACCAGGGCGGTTCGGGCGCCTGGCAGGGCGATCGTGTCGTACCACCCCACCGCGTCCTTCGGAAGGGATCGGCATACCGGTGGTTTCCAGAGCGGTCTGGGGGACGGCACGGGCGAGGGGGAGACGGCGTTCGAGCGTCGTGGCGATCGTGTGCTCGCGTGCGTACCGGCGGGCGTTGTCGATGCATAGCGCGGTGTGGTTGGCCAGGTCGAGCGAGAGCGCGATGTCGTCCTCGTCATACGGGTCCGCTTGCCCGACACGGTAGAGGCTGATCAGTCCGAGCACCGCACCGCGCAGGGTCATCGGCGTGATCAGCAGCGTGTGGGCGCCGGAGGCGTGGATCGCTCGGGCGCGGACCGGGTCCGCGGCCAGCCACGGCAACTCGGCGTTCAGACGTACCACGCGGGGACGCAGGTCGCTCAGGGTCTCGGTGTAGGGGGTGGGTCCGGGGATGTCGCGGATGTGTCCGACCGGGTGGGCTTGTGGTGCCTCCGGGACGGTGCTGCGGAACGCGGCACGGCGCAGCTGGGCGCCGGCAGGAAGCGGGGCGCGCGGGGGTTCGTCGCCGCGCACCGCCGCGTCAATCACCTCCACCACCGCGGTGTCCGCGAAGTCCGGCACCACGATGTCCGCGAGTTCCTGGCAGGTCACCGCCGCGTCGAGGGTTCGGCCGACGCTGTCGCGCGCCGAGGCGAGGAGGTTGAGTCGTTCGCGTGCGCGGTCGCGATCGGTGACGTCGACCACCGCCGCGGCCAGACCGAGCACCGTCCCGTGGTCGTTCTGCAAGCCGAAAGACCGAGACGGCGAATCGGTGCTCGCGCTCAGGGGCGGCTTGTGGACGGAGCCGCACGACGCGATCGATCGCGGGGACTCCGTTCGCGAGGACCTCGCGAACGAGGGCTTCGACCTCGTCGGGTTCGACCAGCCCGTATGTCTCCGTGAACGGGCGGCCGAGGATGTCCTCTACGGGCACGTACCGTGCCAGGGCCGTCGCCGTGTTGAAGCGCACGACGTGCAGATCGGTGTCCAGCAGATGCAGTCCCACGGGCGACTGGGTGAACAGGACGTCGATCAGTGCGGCCTCCAGATCACTCCTGGAAGCGGTTCGCGTCACTCCTCGCCATGGGATTACCTCCGGACCTGGCGGCACGGGCTCCCCGCTCGATGGTCCGCTGGGAGCCTTGCCCTTCAGGTCTATAGCGACTCGGTCCTCGTCGCGAGTCGCGCGCGGTGGAGGTCGTCCGGTCGGTGGATTCACTGCGGCGATCGGGCCGATGGTGCGCTCGCGTGACGGAGGGTAGCCTGCGGCCGCTCCGCGCTGACCTTGCGCAGTACCTCGATGAGCTTTCGCACCGCGGGCCCCGGTTGCATGTCCGCGCGCGCGATCATGGACACGGTCAGCCGCAGCGGGTCCCAGTCGGTGGCTGGCGTGACGATCTCCTCGGAGCGGTGGCTGAGGAGAGCGGATCGGGACAGCAGGGAGATGCCCACGCGGGCGGCGACCATGAGCAGGGTCGAGTGCGGGTTGGTCGTCTCGTAGACGACGTTCTGGTCGCTGGCCGCACACAGGGAATCCGCCAGATGCCGCGCGGAGTAGCCGCGGGCGGGAAGCACCCAGGACTGGCCTTCCAGGTCCGCGACGCTCACTGTCGGCTTGTTCGCCAAGGGGTGGCCCCGGGGCACGCACAGCACGATCTCGTCGGAGATCAGATCGGTGGAGACCAGGCCCGTGTCGGTGTCGGGATCACTGGGGCCCGCGACCAGGCCGAGGTCGAGCTCGCCGTTCGTCACCTTTTCGCGCACGGCCGCGGAGCTGGCTTCCCACACGGAGAAGCGCACGTTGGGGAACGAGTTCCGGTAGAGCGGGACCACTTCGGGCAGCAGGATCTGGCCCGCCGTGGTGACCGCGCCCAGGCGGACGTAGCCGCTGCGCAGTCCGTTGATCAGCTCGGCCTCCTCCCGCAGGGCGCGGTCGGCCTGGATGACCTGCCGTATGTGCGGCAGCAGGATCCGGGCCTCGGCGCTGGGCAGGACCCCGTTGGCGCGGCGGATCAGCAGGTTGACGTTGAGGTCTTCCTCGAGGCGTCGGATCTGCTGGCTGAGCGTCGGTTGCCCGATGCCCACCTCCATGGCCGCCTTGCGCAGGGAACCGAGGCGGATCGCCGCCTCCAGATAGCGCATCTGCTCCGATCTCATGCGCCGACCATAAGCCGGGCGATCGATGAAGGCAATCACCGTGGTCGCCACTGGCCACTTCCGTGAATCAGGGGTCCGCTTCAGACTGACACGAGCGGTCCACCCCGTGAACGCCAAGACACCCGACCGTGAAGGGAGTCCAGATGCCCCGTGCCACTGAGAGCGCGGCAATGCCATGGTTTCGCCGGCTCGGCCTCGCGACGCCCGAGTTGGTCGTCGTGACGGATGAGCGGAGTCTGGCGCCGCATGAGCCGGCGTTCGGGCCACCGTGGGTGGTGAAGCCCGACCTCGCCCGCAGCGGCAAGGCACTGTCCGGTCTTGTGCACATCTGCTGGTCCCGGGACGAGCTGTCGGCCGCTGTCGCCGCGACTCTCCGAAGCGGTGCGCCCGCCGTCGTGGAGGAGTACGTCGAGGGAGACGAGTGTTACGTCTCCATCGCGCTCGACGAGGTTTCGTACGGGGCCGTCGTGCGGGCGAGTGTCACCGGCGGCGTCGGAATCGACGCGGACCGGGCGGCTGCGGTGCGGGTCGGCCTGTCGGAGGGCCTGCACGACCGCGAGGTCGTCACCCTGCTCGACCAGGCTGACGTCCAGGACCGGCAACTGCGATGGGCGCTCGCTCACGCACTGCAGATCCTCTGGGCCGCCTTCTGTGCCGCCGAGGCGGTGCTTGTCGAGGTCAACCCCTTCCGGTGGAACGAGCAGCGTCTGGTCGCCGTCGGCGTGGCGGTCGAATTCGATCCGCACGGCCGGGCGGCCTCCAGACCATTCCGCCCCGGCGTGCTGGTCGAGCCCGGGACTGCCCCGCAC
The DNA here is from genome assembly GCA_963743515.1 of uncultured Actinomycetota bacterium. GTDB lineage: Bacteria > Actinomycetota > Actinomycetes > Streptomycetales > Streptomycetaceae > Streptacidiphilus. The sequence continues at coordinate 1,069,402 of CAVUQN010000004.1, read as the reverse complement.
AGAGCGCCCACGCCGCGCGAGATCGCTGTTCGTGAGGCCGACGCCGCCGACCCCCACCGTCCGGGCGTGACGTTCTTCGAGCTCGACGGGGACGTGGCCTACCTGATCAGTGGCGGGGGCGCCGGTCTTGTCGGATTGGACTACCTCCACGACAACGGCGTCTTCCCGGCCTGCTACCTCGACGCCTCGCCAGGTGCCGGGAGCGCCAAGGTGCAGGCCCTGTTCCGTTCCGCCCTGTCCGTCCCCGGGATCCGCGGTGTGCTGTTCGGCGCCGCGGTGCTGAACCTGGTCGACGCTCGCGAGCTGGCCCAGGAGTTCATCGAGGCCGCAGAAGCGGCCGGATTCGACGCTGGGCATGTGCCGACGGTGGTCCGGCTGGCTGGGCCCTACGAGGCCGAGGCACGGGCGATGCTGAAAAGGGGCCTGCCGGGAGCGCTCGTACTCGACCGCGCGGCGTCGCTCGAAGACGCCTGCGACCTACTGATCTCCGCGATGGGCCGAGCGCCCCAGGCCTGGGAGGGGTCCGCCCGATGATCCGAGAACTTCTGGAATCCGGTCCGGGGCTGCTCGTGCAGGGCATCACCGGCAGGCAGGGCCGGCTGGAGACCCGCTGGATGCTCGATTCGGGAGTTCGTGTGGCGGCTGGCGTCACGCCCGGCAGGGGCGGCTCCGAGGTTCACGGGGTGCCCGTCTTCGACACGGTCGAGCAGGCTGTCACCGCGACCGGCGCCAGGGTGGCGATGAGCTACACGCCGCCGCAGGCCGCGGCGGATGCGGTCGTGGAGGCGGCGCGCGCCGGGCTCGAACTGGTCGTGGTCAGCTCAGAGAAGATTCCGCAGCATCACTGGCTGCGGGTTCTGGAGATCGCCCGCCGGGGCGACTGCTGGGTGATCGGGCCGAACTCGCAGGGGATCGTGGTGCCGGGCGTGGGCCGGATCGGTTGCCCGGGCGGCGATGAGCCGTGGCAGCGATTCGCCCCCGGTCCGGTCGGCATTGTCTCCCGCAGCGGTGGCATGGCTTCCGAGTTGGGGATGTTCGTGCGGACCTGGGGCTGGGGCACCAGCGTGCAGGTGTCGATCGGTGGGGTGCCGATGGTCGGAACGCCCCTCACCGAAGGGGTCGAGCTGGTGGCCCAGGACCCGCTGACCCGGGCCGTGCTGGTCTTCGGCGAGCCGTCCAGCCGCCAGGAGCTCGACCTGGCCGCCGCCGTGGCCGAGGGACGGATCACCGTGCCCGTGGTCGCGATGGTGGCGGGTCGCGCAGGCGACTCCCTGCCGGATGCCCTGCCGTTCGGGCACGCGCCGCGCGGAACCGACGGGGCAACGGTCCAGCAAAAGATCACGGCCCTGCGGGACGCGGGTGTCCGCGTCGCCCGCTCGACGCACGAAGTGCGCGCATACCTGCAGGAAGTACTCCCGGCCCAGGCGCTTCGCATGTCGGCGTCGCTCACGGGCAGGAGGCTCTCCAGATGACCGAGCCCGCGCCCCGAGCCGCCCGGCACCATTTACGTCCCGATAGATGCAGGTAGCATCAATCGGAGGTACGCCTGGCTACCACGCACCGGGGATCGGTCCCCGTGGGCGGCGGTATAGAAGCCGCGTACTGGTGCCAGCTCTCGGAACGTGACGACCCCGACGCGCTGCGCCGCGACGTGTACGCCCGATTCCTTCGCATCTGGGCGGGCCGCAGAGCGTTTCGGAACCCAGGACATCGTCGATTCCCGCGAAACCCGTCCGTTGCTGTGCCCATGAGTGCGGCACGCCTGCCGACTCCTGTCGGAGCAGCTTGGTGCCATCGCGCGGGCCTGACCGAACCCGCCATGGCATAAGCAAGGCATAAGGAGCATCTATGACAAGGAGTGGATCATGACTCTGCAGCACGCAGATGTCCGGCGCATCCTCCAGCTTCTCGACAGCGCGGAGCACCTCGAGTCGCTCGAGATTCGCCTCGGAGAGTTCGTCCTGCAGGCCCGCAAGCCCGGTGCGGCTCCGCTGGACGCGCTGACCATCGCGCCGCCGGTGCATGCTCCTGGCCCCTTGGCCGGCACGACCAGCCCCACCAGCCCGGCCAGCCCGGGCGCAGCGTCGCCGGAGCCTGCGACGGTTACCGGCGAGCAGGCGGTCGAGATCCCGGCCGGCATGACCGCGATCCGGACACCCATGCCCGGGACGTTCTATCGCACGCCCGCGCCCGACCGGCCGCCCTTCGTGGAGGAGGGCGAGCAGATCACTGCGGGCGCCACCATGTGCCTGGTGGAGGTCATGAAGATGTTCAACTCGGTCGCCGCGCCGGTGACCGGCCGGGTCCACAGCATCCTGGTGGAGCACGGCCAATCGGTGAGCAGTGACCAGATCCTGATGATCATCGCTCCGGACGAGGCGGAGGCCGCGGCATGAGCCTCGACGCCCCCGTCGTCCGCCACGACATCCGCAGGCTGTTCGTCGCCAACCGCGGCGAGATTGCCGTCCGCATCATCCGCGCGTGCCGATCCCTGGGCATCGAGACGGTCGTCGGAGTGTCGGAAGCGGACGTCGACAGCCTGGCCGCGCGCATGGCCGACGAGTCTGTCGTCATCGGGCCGCCTCAACCGATGCAGAGCTACCTGCGTGTCGAGGTGCTCGTCGACGCCGCGAAGCGCAGTCGGTGCGACGCGGTCCACCCGGGCTACGGCTTCCTGTCGGAGCGCGCGGCGTTCGCCCGTGCCTGCGGCGAGGCCGGTCTGTCCTTCATCGGTCCGACCCCCGAGGCCATCGAGAGTATGGGCGACAAGATCACCGCGGTGGGCCTGGCCGCGAAGGCGAAGGTTCCGTGTGTGCCCGGCTCCGGCGCTGTCGCCGACCCGGAGGAAGGCCTGCCGATCGCCGTGGAGATCGGTTTCCCGGTCCTGGTGAAGGCGAGCGCCGGCGGTGGCGGACGCGGCATGCGGGTCGTCCGGTCAGCTGAGGCGTTCCCTGAGGCGTTCCGGGCCGCATCCACCGAGGCGCAGTCCGCGTTCGGCGACCCGACCCTCTACATCGAGAAGTTCATCGAACAGGCGCGCCACATCGAGATCCAGGTGATGGGCGACCAGTTCGGGAACGTGGTGCACCTGGGCGAGCGCGAGTGCTCGACGCAGCGGCGCCACCAGAAGCTGATCGAGGAGGCGCCCTCGCCCGCGCTCGGGGCCAAGGCCCGCGAGGCCATGGGAGAAGCAGCGGTCCGGCTGGCGAGGAACGTCGACTACGTCGGCGCGGGCACGGTCGAGTTCGTCGTCGACGACCGGGACGGGGCGTTCTACTTCCTGGAGATGAACACGCGCATCCAGGTCGAGCACCCGGTGACCGAGATGATCAGCGGACGGGACCTGGTGGCCGAGCAGATCCGCGTCGCCTGCGGCCTGCCGCTGTCGTTCACCCAGGACGACATCGTCCTGCAGGGCCACTCCATCGAGTGCCGGATCAACGCCGAGGACGCCGACCGCGGCTTCGCCCCCAGCCCGGGCCTGGTCCACGAGTGGTCCGTACCGCGGGGCGAGGGCGTCCGGGTCGACACCCACTGCTACTCCGGATACACCGTCTCGCCCTACTACGACTCGCTGCTCGCCAAGGCCATCGTGCACGCCCCCACACGCGCGGAGGCGATCGAGAAGATGCGCACGCTGCTGGCCGAACTGAAGATCGAAGGCCCGACGACCACCGCCCCGTTCCACCGCGCGGTGCTGGCCCACCCCGACTTCTCCGGCGGGTCGGTGACGACGCGTTGGGTCGAGGACGTCTTCCTCCCGGCACGCAGCCAGGGCACCCACAGCCGTCAGTCCCTCACCGAGGCGGGAGCGCCGGCATGACCATGCACAAGCTCGCATTCACCGACACCAGCCTGACCGACGGCCAGACGGCCGTGTGGGGCGGGGCACTGGACACCACGATGATGCTCGCACCGGCCGGCAAGCTCTCAGCCTCGGGGCTCGCCGCGATCGAGGTCCTCAGCACGGCTGTCCTGGACGCCTGCCTCGCCCGCGGCGAGAACCCACTGCAACGCCTGGAACTCGCGCGGCGTCACTTCGGCGCCGTGCCGCTACGAGCCACCGTCAACCTGCTGACCGGGCATGGCCGACCCGGAGCCGATGTCCTCGGCCCCGAGGTGATCGACCGCTGGCTGGCCACGCTCGCGGACTCGGGCCTGCGGCAGGTCGTCCTGCTCGATCCGCTGCTCGACACCGACCGCCTGCACGCCGCGCTCAAGTCGGCGTCGGCAGCGGGACTGGTCGCGATCGCCGCCCTGCCGTACCAGGTCGACGACGGCCGCCCCGACGAGGCGTATGCACAGCTGGCCGCCTCGCTCGCCGACGGCGGTGCGGCGCGGGTCATGCTCCGCGACGAGAGCGGCGTGCTGACTCCGGACCGGCTGCGCAGCCTGATCCCGGCCCTGGTCGAGGCGCTCGGCACCACCCCGCTCGATCTCCACACCCGCTGCCACACCGCTCTCGGACCCGCCGTGGCCCTGGAAGCCGTCGGCCTTGGCGTCAGCGGCATCGATGCGGCGCTGCCGTGCGTGGCCAACGGCGCCTCGCTGCCGTCGCTGCCGTCGCTGCTGCGCGCACTGCGGCAGCAGGACGCCATGGAGGGCACCGCGCAGGGCCTGCCCGACCAGGGCAGTCTGCTGGAGGCCGACGCGATCCTGGCCGCCATCGCCGACCAGGAGGGGTTTCCGCAGGCGGCGTCGTGGCCTTTCGATCTGGCGGCCTACGCCCACCAACTGCCCGGTGAGGTCGCGGTCGACTTCCTGGTGGCGCTGCGCGACCGTCGGCGCTGGGCGGATCTGCACGAGTTCGCCGCCGAATGCGCCGCTGTCCGCCGCGAGATGGGGTCACCTCCGATGGTGGCCCCGTTCGCCCGCGCGATCGCCGAGCAGGCGATCGGCCACTTCGACGGTGAGGCGCGGTACGAGAGTCTGCGGCCGGTGCTGCGCCGCCTGCTGCAGGGGGCGTACGGGAGCGTGGACGGCGAGCTGCGCGCGGATCTGCGCATGCGGGTCGGTGTCCTCCCCGCTGTTGAGCACCTGGTGACCGACGTCGACGGCCCGGCGGCGCTGCTCGCCTGGGTTGCCGGTGTCGAGGTCTCCGCGCTTCCGCCCAGGACACCGGCGGTCTCGTCGCGCTACGAGACGCTGACCCCCTACGAATCCCTGGTCCGTGGCCTGCTCACGCGTGCCGGCCGCTTCGCCGTGCTGAGCCTGCAAGGGCCCGGCGTCCGCGTCCATCTGCAACAGGAAGCGTGAAAGCAATGCTCAGTACCCTGCGTTCCCTTGTCGCGGCCGAGACCGCCCGGACCGGCAGGCGTCGGACGATCGACCTGGTCGACAGCACCTTCCGGGACGCCCACCAGTGCCTGTGGGCGACCCGGATGCGCACCGAGCACATGCTGCCCATCGCGAAGCAGCTCGACGACGCCGGATTCCGCAGCATCGACGCCCTCGCATTGGTGGGCTTCGACGCGAGTGTCCTGTTCCTCAACCAGGATCCCTTCGAGCGGGTGCGCCTGCTCCGGGGGCGGATCACCGGGACGACACTGCGCGGTGCCATCCGCAGCAACCTGATGCGGAGCTTCTTCCCGCAGCCGGACGACATCAACGAGCTCTTCGTCGAGCGGATGGCCGCCAACGGCATTAGCGAGTTCGGCGTCCTCGACGCCCTGCACTGCTGGGACAACGTGGCACCCGGCATCCGGGTCGCCAAGCGGCTCGGGGCGGAGGTGCTGGTCGGACTCGTGTTCAACCTCGCACCGGGTTACGACGACGACTTCTATGTCCGTCAGGCCCGCGAGGTCATCGACCGGTTCGACGTCGACACGATCTGTCTGGGGGACGCCGGCGGCAGCCTGACCGTCGAACGCACCCGGACGCTGGTACCGGCGCTGCGAGCGGCGATCGGCGACAAGCGGCTGGAGTTGATCACTCACTGCCTGACCGGGACGGGCCCGCAGGTCGCACTCGAAGCCGCGGTGTACGGCGCGGATCAGATCATGACGGCCGTGGATCCGCTGGCCAACGGCAATTCGCTGCCGTCCGCCCAGATGATCGCCCGCGACCTGCGCGCCCTCGGGTTCGACGTCAACGTCGACGACCGGCTGCTCGACGATGTCGGCGACTACCTGGGCAAGCTCGCCGACGACCTGGGCTACCCCGTGGGCGTCCCCGCCGAGTTCGACCCCTCGCTGTACCAGACGCAGTACGCGGGTGGTGCCATGACCAACCTCGAGGCACAGCTGAAGCAGGCGGGCATCGCCGACCGCCTGCCGGCGGTGATCGAGGAGATCGGCCGGGTGCGCGAGGAGTTGGGCTCGCCGGTGATGGCCACGCCCTTCCCCGCCATCGTCGCCGCCCAGGCCGTGATGAACGTCCTGCACGGTGAGCGCTACTCCGTGGTGCCGGACGAGGTGAAGAAGTACGTCTGCGGGTACTACGGCGAGGTGCCGCTGCCCATCGAGGCAAACATCAAGGACCGGGTGCTGGGCAACGGCTCGCGGGATGTCGCCGAGACCCCGCCGCCGCTGGAGCCGGTCCTGCCGGCGCTGCGCAGCCGCTACCGGCACCAGTCGGACGACCAGCTGCTGCTGGGGTACATGTACGGCGACCAGAAGATCGACGGACTCGTCCCGGTCGAGGACACCTTCAGCGTGCAGCAGTCGATCGTGGAACTGGTGGCCGGTCTGGCCCGGATGCCGAGCAAGCGCAGGGTCCGGTTGGTGGCGCCCGGCGTCGAACTGCGTGCCAACGGGGGGTCGAGTGACCATGGCTGACACCGTCGCACGTCCGGAGCCGACCCCCACGGCTGAGACCAGGCCTTACTGGGAGGCGGCTGCTGAGGGCCGCCTGGTGATCCAGCGCTGCGAGAGCTGCGCGCGGTATCAGTTCTACCCGCGCGCCTTCTGCACGGCCTGCCTCTCGGACCGCCTGGAGTGGGTCGGGTCGGCGGGGCTGGGCCACATCTACACCTTCACGGTCTGCCGGATCCCGGCCCATCCCTCGATGCGGGACAAGGTCCCCTACGCCGTGGCCGTCATCGACCTCGACGAGGGGGTGCGGATGCTGACCGACATCGTGGACTGCCCCATCGACCAGGTCCGCATCGGGGCCAGCGTCGAGGTCCGCTTCGAACGGATCAGCAGCACCTGCGTCCTTCCCCAATTCACCCTGGCTCACCTGGAAGACCGATGATCACCGACTACTTTGACGCCGGGGCGGCCCGCTTCCCGGATCGCACCTTCCTGCAGTCCGCCACGCAGCAGTTCAGCTATCAGGACGTCGTGGTCGCCTCACACGCGATCGCGCACGGACTCACCCAGGAGGGACTGGGCAGCGAGAACATCGGCATCCTCTCGCCGAACCACCCCAGCGCCTTCGTGGCGATGCTCGGGGTCCTGCGCTCGGGAGCGAGCTACGTCCCCCTCAACGCCCGTGATCAGGTCGAGGACCTGATCTGGTTCATGCGCTTCACCGAGCTGTCGGCGCTGATCTACCACGAGCAGTACCTTCCGCACCTGGACCGCATCCGGTCGGAGGTACCCACGCTCAAGATGTGCATCGCGCTGAACGAGCAGGGCACGACTGGGCAGGAGACGACCGGGCCGAGCATCGAGGCCTGGCAGCGGGACCACGCCGGGCAGAGCTGCGACACACGGCGCGGCCTCGACGACGTCGCCCTGATCAAGTCCTCCGGAGGCACCACCGGGCGCCCCAAGGCGATCCTGCAGACTCACCGCAGCCTGCTGTCCGCCTACCGGATCGCCAACCAGTTCTGCCCGCCTGAGCGGGACCCGGTGCACCTGGTGGTGGCGCCGCTGACCCACGCGGCCGGCGCCACGGCGATGGGCCTGTCCGCCTTCGGCACGCGCAACGTGATCGCGCCGTCGGCGGATCCCGCCGTGATCCTGCAACTGATCGAGCGTGAGCGGGTGACGCACATCTTCCTGCCGCCGACGATGATCTACCGGATCCTGGCGCACCCGCACGCCCGCACCCGCGACTGCTCCTCGCTCGAGTACGTCATCTACGGTGCTGCCCCCATGTCGGTCGACAAGCTCAAGGAGGGACTGGCGCTCTGGGGCCAGGTCTTCGTCCAGTTCTACGGCCAGGCCGAAGTCCCCGGAGTGATCACCTGCCTCTCCCGCAAGGACCACTTCCTCAGCGACGATCCGCGGGCCGTCAGGCACCTCCAGTCCGCCGGCCGCCCGACCGGCGCCTGCGAGGTGGTGCTGATGGACGACGACGGCACCATCGTCGCGCCCGGCGAGCGCGGCGAGATCGTCGCCCGAGGTGAACTGGTCTCGCCCGGATACCTCAACAACCCCGAGGCGAACGACGAGGCCCACCGCTTCGGCTGGCACCACACCGGTGACATCGGGGTCTTCGACGAGAGCGGCTACCTCTACGTCGTCGACCGCAAGAAGGACATGGTGATCTCCGGGGGATTCAACATCTACCCCAGCGAGATCGAGCAGCTGATCTGGTCGCACCCCGCGGTGCAGGACTGCGCCGTGGTGGGGGTGCCCGACGCCGACTGGGGTGAGCGGCTGACCGCCGTGGTCGAGCTGAAGCCCGGAGCGCAGGCGACGGCCGAGGAGATCGTCCAGTTGTGCCGGACCCGCTTCGGCAGCCTCAAGACCCCCAAGCAGGTGGAGTTCTGGCAGACGCTGCCGCGCAGCGCGGTCGGCAAGGTCCTCAAGAAGGACGTCCGCGCCAAGCTCGCAGGCGCCGACACGGCGACGGGCTGAGGGACGACAGTGGACAAGACCAAGCTCTCCGGGCGCTATGCCATCGTCGGGGTCGGCGAAGCAGGGCTGGGCAACGCCCCCGCCGGGTCCACCGCGCTGTTGCTGCAGTGCCAAGCGGCCCGCGACGCCGTACTCGAGGCCGGGTTCGGCCTGGCCGACATCGACGGTGTCTTCGCCCACTGGGACGACCGCGCCAACGCCATCCTGGTCGCCGAGTACCTCGGCATCCATCCGCGCTACGTCGACAACACCGTCGTCGGCGGCCAGTCGAACATCACCCACCTGGTGCACGCGATGGCCGCCATCGAGACCGGGCTGTGCGAGGTCGCCCTGGTCACCTACGGCAGCACCCAACGCCTGGACAACAGCCGGGCCCGCGGTGGACACGTCCAGGACCCACGCTCGCCGATCGGCCAGTTCACCCTGCCCTACGGGATGCTCAACCCGGTCGGCTACTACGCGATGCTCGCCCAGCTCTACCAGCACCGCTACGGCGCCGCGCCCGAGTACCTGGGCGAGGTGGCGCTGGCCGCCCGCCGCTGGGCGCAGCTCAACCCGAAAGCGGCGGCCCAGGCACCGCTGACCATGGATGACTACCTCGCCTCACCCCTGATCGCCGACCCGCTGCGCAAGCTGGACATCTGCCAGATCAACGACGGCGCCGGCGCCATGATCCTCACCAGCGCGAACCGCGCGCGCGACCTGGCTCAGCGACCCGTGTCGATCCGCGGCTTCGGCGACACCTACCGCCACCACCTGACCCCGCTGGGCACCGACGACTGGCTCGACGACGGCGCGCTGCGCACGGTCGCCGACGAGGCGCTGGCCATGGCGCAGATCGACCGCCGCGACCTCGACCTGGTGCAGATCTACGACGCCTTCACGATCAACGTCCTCGTCGCACTGGAGGCGCTCGGCTTCTGCGAACCCGGCGGCGCGGGCGCGTTCGTCGGCGGCGGGCGCATCGCCCCGGGCGGGGCGTTCCCGCTGAACACCTCCGGGGGCGGGCTGTCGTTCAACCACTCCGGCCAGTTCGGCATGCAGTTGATGATCGAGGCGGTCCGCCAGCTGCGCGGTGAATGCGGCTCCCGTCAGATTTCCGGCGCGCGCACCTGTCTGGTGCAGGCCGGAGGCATGGTCATGTCCGCCTACATGGTCATGGTTCTCGACGCCGGCTGATGTCTCGTTTCGGCCATCGCGGGGCCGTCGCCTCCGGCGACCCCGCTCACCCCCCAGGAGGTTCGTCTTGCGCGAAACCCATGTCGTGCCAGGCCCGGTGGCGACCACCAACCTGCTCGCCCGTCTGGACCGGCTCCCTGTGACGAGGACGGCTCTGCTGACCACGGTGCTGCTGACTGTCGTCTGGGTCGCGGAAGGGTTCGAGGCCGGCATCATCGGCCCCGTCCTGCTCATCGTGAAAGCGCCCTGGCATCTGACCTCGCAGAGCACCGCCCAGCTGGGCATCGCCTCGACCCTCGGCATTCTCGTCGGTGCGGCGCTCGCGGGCCGTCTCGCGGACCGCCACGGTCGCAAGGTCGTGCTTCTCTGCGGCATCACCTCGTTCTCGGTCTTCGCGGCCGCCTGCGCGGTCTCCTCGGACATCGGCTGGATCATGGCGATGCGCGCCCTGGGGGGCCTCGCGATCGGCGCGGTCTTCCCGATCCCCTATCTCCTGCTCTCGGAGCTGCTGGGGAAGCGATCCCGTGCCTTGGTGATCGCCACGGCCTCCGCCATGCTCGCGCTGAGCTACGTCATCCCCGAGCTCGCCGCGCTCGCGGTGATCGGCAACACGTCCTTCGCGTGGTCCTGGCGCATCCTGTTCCTCATCGGCGGCCTTCCTGTCGTGGCGATCCCGTTCATCTACCTCTACCTGCCGGAGAGCCCCCGCTGGCAGCTGCTCAACGGCCGGACGTCCCAGGCTCAGGCTCTCGTCGAGCGGATGGAACGCGAGGCGGGAGTCCCGGAGGGGGAAGGCCTGGTGAACTCCGGGATCACCGACGTCGTTCAGGCCGAGTACGAGGTCCACTCCGCACCTGGCTACCGGGCCACGGCCCTGCTGCGCCCGCCACTCCTGGGTCGCTTCGCGCTGTCCCTGCTGATCTGCGTCGGCGGTACCGCCAGCGCCTACGTGATGGTCGTCTACGCGCCGACGCTCTACGCGGGGATGGGGCTCTCCAGCCACGAGGCGCTGCTCGCCACCGCCGCGCTCGTCGTCGCGGGAGTGGTCGGCGCGCTGATGGTGGGACGCATGGCGGACCGCCTCGGGCGCAAGAAGACCTTCCTGGTCTTCAGCCTCGGTTCCGTCGTCGGCTACAGCTTGCTGGCGATGTCACCGAACGCGACGCTGAGCGTCTGCTTCGGGCTCCTCGCGGCGTTCTTCAGCACCGGCATGGTGCCCTTCTCCCGGTTGTTCACGGCCGAGCAGTTTCCTTCCTCCATACGGGGAACAGCGGCCGGATGGGTGGAGTCGATCGGCCGGTTCTTCGGCGGTGTCGTCGTCGCCGGGTCCGTCCCCTACGTCCAGGCCCACTGGGGGAACGGCGCACCGTTCTGGATCATCGGCGCGGTCTTCCTGGTCTGCCTCGGACCCGTCATGCTCCGTGCTCGCGAGACCACGGGCATGAGCATCGACGAGGCGGGAGCCGTCTGAACACCTGCCGCCGAACGTCACACCCCTCGCGCGAGCGCGAGGTCTGCCTGAGAAGAGGAACCATGGAACTGCTCGACACCCTTGTCGCCAAGGGACTTCGGCGCGAGTCGCCGACCCGCGAAGAGGCGCTCGCCGTACTGGCGACCTGCGACGACGACCTGCTGGAAGTGGTGGCCGCAGCCGGGAAGGTGCGCCGCCAGTGGTTCGGGCGCCGCGTGAAGCTCAACTACCTGGTGAATCTGAAGTCGGGGCTCTGCCCCGAGGACTGCTCGTACTGCTCGCAGCGCCTCGGCTCGAAGGCCGACATCCTCACGTACACCTGGCTGAAGCCCGACGAGGCCTCGCAGGCCGCGGCCGCCGGAGTGGCCGGAGGCGCGAAGCGGGTGTGCCTGGTGGCGAGCGGCCGCGGCCCCACCGACCGGGACGTGGACCGGGTCTCCAAGACCATCGAGGCGATCAAGGAGCAGAACCAGGGCATCGAGGTCTGCGCCTGCCTCGGCCTGCTCTCCGACGGTCAAGCCGAGCGGCTGCGCGCGGCTGGCGCGGACGCGTACAACCACAACCTCAACACCTCGGAAGCCACCTACGGGGACATCACCACCACGCACACGTACGCGGACCGGGTCGAAACGGTGCAGCAGGCGCAGGCCGCCGGCCTGTCCGCCTGCTCCGGACTCATCGCGGGCATGGGCGAGTCCGACGAGGACCTCGTCGACGTCGTCTTCGCCCTGCGCACCCTGGACGCGGACTCGGTGCCGGTCAACTTCCTCATCCCGTTCGAGGGCACCCCGCTGGCCGAGGAGTGGAACCTCAGCCCGCAGCGTTGCCTGCGCATCCTCGCGATGGTGCGGTTCGTCTGCCCGGACGTGGAGGTCCGCATCGCGGGCGGGCGCGAGGTCCATCTGCGCTCGATGCAGCCGATGGCACTGCAGTTGGCGAACTCGATCTTCCTTGGCGACTACCTCACCAGCGAGGGCCAATCCGGTCGGGCCGACCTCGACATGATCGCGGACGCGGGCTTCGAGGTGGAGGGCGCAGGCACCACGACCCTGCCCGAGCACCGCGCGGCTGCGGCAGCAGCGTTGGGCTGCGGTTCGGGCGGGCACGGTGGCTGCGCCCCGTGCGGCGACGGCGTCTCGGCGGAGGCTGATACGGAGGGCGAGAGGGACGGCGACCCGGTACCGGGCCCGGCGCGCCCGGATCTGGTCTCGGTGCGCCGCCGGGGCGCGGGCACGGACCTCGCGCCCAATGCCTGAGCCGCCCCAGGCCGGTGGACCCGAGCCGGTGACCACGCCGACGCCGACACCGCTCGGTACCGGTGAGTTGCTCGCCCTGGATCGGCAGCACGTGTGGCACCCCTACGGTCCGATGCCGGTCGGCAGGAGCCCTTGGTCTTCGAATCTGCAGCCGGAGTCCGGCTGCGCCTCGCCGAACCCGCCGAAGGGCATCGGGAGCTGATCGACGGCATGTCGTCGTGGTGGTCGGCGATCCACGGCTACCACCACCCGGTGCTCGACCAGGCCGCACACGGCCAACTGGAGCGCATGAGCCATGTGATGTTCGGCGGACTCACCCACGAGCCGGCCGTACGCCTGGCCGCGCGGCTCGTCGAGATCACCCCCGAGCCGCTGCAGCACGTCTTCCTGGCCGACTCGGGCTCGGTCTCGGTCGAGGTGGCCGTCAAGATGTGCCTGCAGTACTGGCGCTCGGTCGGACGCCCGGCCAAGCAGCGGCTGCTGACCTGGCGCGGCGGCTACCACGGCGACACCTTCCACCCGATGTCGGTCTGCGACCCCGACGGCGGCATGCACCAGCTGTGGACCGGCGTGCTGCCCCAGCAGATCTTCGCCGACGCGCCGCCGGACGGCTTCGACGCGGCGGTGGACGTGGCCTACCGGCGCAGGACGAGCTGATCGGCCGTCACGCCGACGAACTGGCGGCGGTGATCGTCGAGCCGGTGGTGCAGGGAGCGGGCGGGATGCGCTTCCACTCCCCCGAGCTCCTGCGGGTGCTGCGGGAGTTGTGCGACGAGCACGGCGTGCTGCTGATCTTCGACGAGATCGCGACCGGGTTCGGCCGCACCGGCGAGCTGTTCGCGGCCGAGCACGCCGGGGTGTCCCCCGATGTGATGTGCGTCGGCAAGGCGCTGACCGGCGGCTATCTGACGATGGCGGCGACCCTGTGCACCACACGGGTGGCCGCAGGGAATCAGCGGAGGCGAGGTGCCGGTGCTCGCGCACGGTCCGACCTTCATGGGCAACCCGCTGGCCGCGGCGGTCGCGAACGCCTCGATCGAGCTGCTGCTCGTCGTACGACTGGCGGCGAGAGGTCCGGCGGATCGAGTCCGGGCTGCGGGCCGGGCTGGCGCCGGCCGCCGAGCTGCCCGGGGTGCAGTGACGTGCGAGTGCTGGGCGCGATCGGCGTGGTCCAGCTGGACCACGAGGTGGACATGGCAGCCGCGACCCGGGCAGCGGTACGCGAGGGCGTCTGGCTGCGGCCGTTCCGCGACCTCGTCTACACCATGCCGCCGTACGTCACGAGCGACGAGGACCTGGCCCGCGTCTGTGCAGCGGTCGTGCCGCTGCCGAAGAGGGATGAGCGCGCAGGAACGCCACGGAGCGCGGCCATGGCGGATCCGTGCTGGTCACCGGTACCGGAACCGAGATCGGCAAGACCGTGATCACCGCGGCCATCGCCGCCCTGGCGCTCGCGGACGGGCTACGGGTCGCGGTGCTGAAGCCCGGCCAGACCGGGGTCGGGCCGGCGACTCGCCCGGCGATGTCGACGAGGTCCGCCGACTGGTCGGTGCGCTGACCACGGCCGAACTGGCGCGCTACCCCGAGCCGTTGGCGCCGGCGACCGCCGCGCGCCGGTGCGGCCTGCCCCCGCTACGGCCCGAGCACGTCGCCGAGGCCGTGGCGAGCTGTCGCGGGAGCACGACCTCGTCCTGGTCGAAGGGGCCGGAGGATTGCTCGTGCGCTACGACGACGAGGGACACCCCGTGGCCGACATGGCTCTCGCAGCAGCCGACACCGGCCTGCGCATCGAGGTGGTGGTCGTGGCCGCGGCCGGCCTGGGGACGTTGAACACCACCGCACTCACCACCGAAGCGCTGCGGCTCACGCGGCCTGCCGCCGCTCGGCGTCGTGGTCGGCTCGTGGCCCCACGAGCCGGACCTGGCGGCCCACTGCAACCTCGCAGACCTGCCGACGGTCGCGTACGCACCCCTGCTCGGCGCTCTCCCGGGGCGAGTTGCCGCGAGCCGGGGGAGGGACTCCTTCCGCCGATTCGCGCAGGCCGGTCTCGCGCGGGCGCTCGGCGGCCGCTGGGACGCCGCGGCGTTCACGGAATCGCAGCAGGAGTCCTTCGCCCGGTGAAGCCGCAGTGGCCGCAGCGTGCGGGCGGCCGCGGACCGTGACGCTCCTACGGCGGGCGCAGCGATCACACCTGTGCACCAACCTATCAACCAGGGCTATGACCTCATCGAGAATCCGGGCCTACAGCGGAGCCTCCCGCAGCAGAACGATCGGCGACATGAACAGCGACGTTGACACCAAACACCCCGTCATATCCAGTGAACCGCACGGCCGCCCGGCATCCCGGGAGCGCCAACCTCAGCCCGCGTCCCGACCTGGACACGGGGTGATCCTTCCCGGACTCGGCCTCGCGCTGGCAGTCGGCGGCGCAGGCACGGGACTCGGCCGGCTCGTGCCACTGGCAGGCGGTCCGGTGTGCGGCATCGTCCTCGGGGCGGTTATCGCAACGCTCCTGCGGCCTGGGGCCCGTCTGGCGCCGGGGATCGCCTTCGCCGGCAAGAAGGTTCTGCAGGCGTCCGTCGTCCTCCTCGGCTGTCAGCTCTCGCTCGTGCAGATCGTGCGCGTCGGGGCTGGCTCGCTGCCCGTCATGCTCGGGACACTGGCCGTCTGCCTGACCGCCGCCCAATGGATCGGCCGTCGTCTGCGGATCACCGGTGACCTGCGCACTCTCATTGGTGTCGGCACCGGCATCTGCGGCGCCTCCGCGATCGCCGCCGTCACCCCGGTCATCGACGCGGCCGGCACCGAGGTCGCCTACGCGATCTCCACGATCTTCCTGTTCAACATCGCCGCTGTCCTGGCCTTTCCCCTCTTCGGGCACCTCCTGGGGTTGAGCCAGCACGCCTTCGGTCTCTTCGCCGGCACCGCGGTCAACGACATGTTCTCGGTGGTGGCCACGGCCACCAGCTACGGTCCGGCTGCCGCAAGCTACGGCGTTGTCGTCAAACTCACGCGCACCCTGCTGATCATCCCCATCTGCCTGGGACTCGCCGCCCGCAGACGCCGTGCAGCCGGTTCGGCGGACGCCGTCCGGCCCCGAGTCCGCGCGCACAGACTGGTCCCCTGGTTCCTGGTCGGCTTCCTGCTGGCCGCCGCCGCCAACACGGCCCACCTCGTCCCCGCGGCAAGCCACCCGGCCCTGACCCAGCTCTCCCTCTTCATGATCACCGTGGCCCTGTCCGACGTGGGCCTGTCCACGGACCTCGCCGCCCTGCGCCGAGCCGGGCCTCGCCCGCTCATCCTCGGCGGCTGCCTGTGGGCCGTCGTCTCCACCACCAGCCTCGCACTGCAACTCCTGGTCGGATCGTCCAACTGAGCGCCCTTCAGCCCCCGGAGTCCAAAGGCCCAGCACGAACCAAGGTCGTCATTGCGCACACCAGGCACCCCCGGCTTCGGCCGGGGGTGCCTGGTGCGTCCGGACCCTTGGCCGCCCGATCCAGCCCACCACGACGGGAGCATCAGGCGATCGATAGCGGCAATCGCTGTGGTCATCAGTGGCTACTTCCATCAATCAGCTGTCCGGGCCAGACTGAACTCAGCGGTCACCGAAGCGAACTGCGGAACCGCCGGCACGACGACGCATGGACCAACACCTCCTGCGTCGGCGTCAGCCAGCAGAACCCGGACGTCGCCAGGTTGATCCGCCCGCTCTCCGGATAGGCCCGCTTCACCGCCGTGGACCGGGACGTGCTCTCCGCAGCGCAACTCCAGGCCGACCGCATCCTGGCCGACGGCCAACTGCCAAGCAGGGGCGGCGTCTCGGGCGAGTCCACACCCGACACCGTCCACGTCGACTCCGTGGCCGCTTTCAACCAGCACGACCGCAATAGAAAGGACACCGTCACCATGAGAACCCTCACGATCCGACCGGTCGCCGGCCACATCGGCGCCGACATCGACGGCGCGGACCTGTCCCAGCCGCTGTCCGACGGAACCGTCGAGGAGATCCGGCAGGCCCTCCACCGCCACAAGGTCGTGTTCTTCCGCGACCAGACGCTGGACCACGCCTCCCAGATCGCCTTCGCCCGTCGGTTCGGCGAGCTCACCTTTGCCCACCCGCACGACAACGCCCCGCCGGAGGACCACCCGGAGATCTTCACGGTGGACCCGGCCCGCTTCGAGAAGCGCTTCGGCAAGGGCTTCCGGGACGAGTACCGCTGGCACACCGACGTCACCCCTGCGGTGAACCCGCCCGCGGGCTCCATCCTGCGTGCCGAGGTCGTCCCCGACTTCGGCGGCGACACCCAGTGGACCAACCTGGTCGCGGCCTACCAGGGGCTGTCCGCCCCGGTCCGCGCGTTCGTCGACACCCTGCGCGCCGAGCACCGCTACGGCGGCAGCTACGGGTTCAAGGACGACAACGAGTTCACCCGGGCCATCAAGGAGAACCTGCTGGTGGCGGTCCACCCGGTGGTGCGGGTGCACCCGCAGACGGGGGAGCGTGCGCTGTTCGTCAACCCCGGCTTCACCAGCCGCATCGTCGGCGTCTCCGCGAACGAGAGCCAGCACATCCTCGACCTGCTCTTCGCCGAGATCACCCGACCCGAGTACACGGTGCGGTTCCGCTGGGAGCCCGGGCACGTCGCCTTCTGGGACAACCGGGTGACCTCGCACCTTGCCCCGCGCGACCTGGAACACCTCGAAGTGGAGCGCCGCCTGCACCGGGTCACCCTGCTCGGCGAGGTCCCGGTGGGGCCGGACGGGCGCGAGTCCGAGCTCGTCGCTGGACGCCCGTTCACCGCCGACAACCGCGCGGTCCCCACCGCCTCCTGACGTCGGCGCTGCCGAAAGGGAGCACCGCTGGCGTCCACCGGCAAGAAGCGCGTCGTCGAGGTCCCGCCCGACCGTGCTTCCCGGTGGACGCCCCCGCCCTCGGCCGTCGGACGCCGCACCCGGGGACCACTCCCGCGCGGCGCCGGCGCCGACCCGGGCGCGAAGCGCCGCTCCGCGGAGGTGCCGACGCCTGCCCGGCGGCAACGGGCTCATTTCATGATGGTGCAGACAGGTCACGGAGGACCCGAGTGCTCAGCACGATGCAGGACGTACCACTCACCGTCGGCCGGATACTCGTCCACGGCTCGACCCACCACAGCCGCTCCACCGTGGCCACCTGGAATGGCGTCTCGGCCGAGCACCGCAGCTACGCCGAGGTCGGTACGCGGGCCGCCCAACTCGCCCACGCGCTCCGGGACGAGCTCGGGGTCACCGGCGACCAGCGGGTCGCCACGCTGATGTGGAACAACGCCGAGCATCTGGAGATCTACCTCGCCGTCCCCGGCATGGCCGCCGTGCTGCACACCCTCAATCTGCGGCTGCCCACCCACCAGCTGGCCTACATCATCAACCACGCGGCCGACCACGTGATCCTGGTCGACGACACCGTGCTGCCACTGCTCGCCCCCGCGCTCCCGCTGCTCCAGCCCACCCTGCGGCACATCGTCGTGGTCGGCGACGGCGACCGCTCCGCCGTCGCCAGCTTCACCGGCACCGTACACGGCTACGAGGAGCTGATCGCCGACCGGCCGACCGAGTTCCCCTGGGCCACCGAGATCGATGAGCGCACCGCTGCCGCTCTCTGCTACACCTCCGGCACCACCGGCGACCCCAAGGGCGTCGCCTACAGCCACCGCTCGATCTACCTGCACTGCCTTCAGGTCAACACCGAGGAGAGCTTCGGCCTCGGCATCCGCGACCGGATCCTCCCTGTGGTGCCGATGTTCCACGTCAACGCCTGGGGCATCCCGCACGCCGCCTTCATGTCCGGCGCCAACCTGCTGATGCCCGACCGCTTCCTCCAGCCCGAGCCGCTCGCTCGCATGATCACCGCCGAGCGCCCCACCTTCAGCCTCGCCGTCCCCACCATCTGGACTGGCCTGCTCGACGAGCTCGACCGCGGGTCGCACGACACCTCCTCACTGACCCGGGTGGTCATCGGCGGCTCAGCCTGCCCGCCCGCCCTGATGCGCGCCTTCAAGGAGCGCCACGGCATCGAGCTGATCCACGCCTGGGGCATGACCGAGACCTCCCCGCTGGGCTCCGTCGCCCACCCCCCGGCCGGACTCACCCCCGAAGAGGAGCAGGCCTACCGGATCACCCAGGGCCGGTTCCCGGCCTCGGTGCAGGCCCGGCTGGCCGGGCCCGCCGGGGACCTCCTGCCGCACGACGGTCGGTCGGCCGGCGAGCTGGAGGTCCGCGGCCCGTGGATCGCCAGCACGTACGTCGGTGCCGACGCGCAGCCCGAGCGGCCGGACGACAAGTTCACCCCGGACGGCTGGCTGCGCACCGGGGACGTCGGCACCATCTCCCCCGAGGGCTACCTGACGCTGACCGACCGAGCCAAGGACGTGATCAAGTCCGGCGGCGAGTGGATCTCCTCCCAGGAGCTGGAGAACCACTTGATGGGGCACCCCGACGTGGCCGAGGCCGCCGTGGTCGCGGTACCCGACGACAGGTGGGGCGAGCGTCCGCTGGCCACCGTGGTGGTGCGTGACGGCGCCTCCGTCGACTTCGCCGCGCTGCGCGCCTTCCTCGCCGAGCGGGTCGCCTCATGGCAGCTGCCGGAGCGCTGGTCACTGATTCCGGCGGTGCCCAAGACCAGCGTTGGGAAGTTCGACAAGAAGCTGATCCGGACCCAGTATGCCGACGGTGAGCTGGAGGTCGTCCTCGTGGGCAAGGCGTAGTCACCGCGGGCGGGGCGGTGTCAGCGTGACGTCGCCTTCCCACGCCGAGAATCCGATCTCGCCGAGCAGGTCGCCGATCCGGCCCTGGACATGTGTCGCGCGCACGCGACAACCACCAGCCGAGCTGACAGTTGAACCGGGACGTGGAGAGCAGGTCGCTGGTGCGGGAGAGGGGCGCGTCCCCGATGGTGCGTTGTGGAACTTCGACAAGAGTCGTTCTTTTGTCCGGTGGTCCTGCGGTAGTAGCCGCTTCGGTCCCTGTGCAGCGGATTGCCGGTCGCCGGCGAAGCTCCTCCGGTGGACAGCCGGTGGACAGACGCCTTTGGACGGTGCAGCACGAGGTGGCATGGGTCAACCTGCCGCACGTGCTCTGATGAGGCCAAACGTCATCAAGCAGCACGGCGCGGCATCCGGCAACATGATCGCTCATGGTCTCGTAATGCGTAGGTCTCGGGTTCGAATCCCGAAGGCGGCTCCATGGTGAACCCCAGGTCAGACCTCTGACCTGGGGTTTCTTTCTTTTGTTGGCCTTGGAGTCCACCTAAATCGGGCACGTGTGATCTATGCGTCGCATGCGTGGGTCAGGGGCATGGTTTCCGTGATCGCATTGCGGATCTAAGTCTCTGACCTGGCCTTTGCTTGCTCTGGGTAGATGGGCCGGTCCCGCGCGAAGAGTTTCGGTGGACAGCCGGTGGACAGGCGTGCATGACGCTCCATCAGGGGTTCGACCGCTTCCCTCGATCAGGGTGTGAAATCCGTCTGCCTCCTAGGGCGATCTGCTTCATGGCGACTGTCCGGTCCTGACAGCGACGGCTTCCAAGTTTTGCCAGGGCCTCACGGCGGACATGAAGGTGTCTTTGGGCTCGGTGGCGAGGATCGCGGCGGTTGTCGCGTGGCGAGTGTTGCTTCCGAACACTGCGACCTGTCGGTGCTGTCTGCCACGGGATGCAGCCCGCTACCGGACCGCGTCCGTCATCTGCCCGGGGATGGCCGTGGCTGTCCGGGGCTGAGCCTGGGCATACTGGGTGCATGGAGTCACGGGTGCGGTATGCGGAGATCCGGCCCTACACCGTTCCGGAGACGTTGGAGGAGTTGGCCGGTCCGAGGGACGGGGTCGTGGTTCTGCCGACCGTGTTGGACTGGACGCCGAAGCGGGTCTACGACCTGTCGGACGACGTTGACTTGCGGATGCTCTACGAGACGGTCATCCGTGAGGCCATGCATGTAGAGGAACTGCGGCAGCTCTTGGACCCGGTGCTTCTCTTGGATGTATGGCAGAGGCTGTGGCTTCCGCCGCGCGTGCGGTTGATGTGGGAAGGGCGATTCCCACAGCTGGCTCGCAGGGCTGCGTAGAATCCGCCTGTATGGATCCGTTTCACGCCCGACTCGCCCGTATCGGCCTTGGACCTGCTGCGAAATACGGCTTCGTCCTGGCCGGCGGGTACGCGGTTCAGGCACACGGGTTCCTGGAACGGCTGTCGGACGACGTCGACCTCTTCACGAACATCGCCGACCCGGTCGCTTTCTCAGAAGCCGTCGATGCGGTGGCTGCGGCATACCGGGCAGCGGACCTGACTGTAGAGGTGGAGAATCCGGTGGGGTGTTCGCCCGGCTCGCGGTCGCTGATGAACAGGGGCGCAAGGCGAAGGTGGAGCTCGGGTGTGACTGGCGGGCTCACCCGCCTGCCGTGCTGGAGATCGGTCCGGTCCTGCACCCAGATGACGCGGTGGCCAACAAGGTGACACCCTGTTCGGACGGGCTGCGCCACGGGATTACCTCGACGTGAATGCCGCGCTCGCCTCTGGGCGGTACTCCGGTGGGCGACTCCTGCAGTTGGCGTCGGAGCACGACGCCGGGTTCGAACCGCACTACTTCGCCCAGGCGCTCCGGGCGGTCGACCGTTGGCCGGACCGGGAGTACGAGGCATACGGCGTCGATCGCGGCGAGGTGGAGGACATGCGCCGACGGCTGCGCGCCTGGGCCGCCGAGATCCTCGACGAACGGATCACCGAGCGATGACCCAGTCGGCCGAGTCGACCCTGAGCGTCGGCTGGAGTCGGCCTCCTCGTCGGCTCTCCGGCCAGTCGACATCATCGTCCAAGCCCAGCACCAGTCCCGATGGCGGGCCGGCGACAATCCGGTCGATGGACAGCCGGTGGTCCCGGTAGACAGTTGCTCGGCAGCAGGACCTGGACGGACTCCGGGGACAGCTTCCCCGACCACGGAGGGAGAAGGCCTCACGGGTGGGCACATTTCCACGCCCTGCCAGGGCCTTGATCCAGCGGGCCTGGCTCAGGTCGCGCGCGATGTCCTGCTCGGCGGACGATTGATGGCGGTACACGCGGCCGAGCCCGGTGCCGGTGTGCCGGGAGCATGCGGAGTATGCCGAGCCGTTGAACTGCCCGTTCGCAACGTAGAGTTGCATGGTGGCCCACCTCATGCGCAGGGAGCGGAACCCCTTCACCGGAGTACGCCCCCCGGGAGCAAACCGGCGCGCACCTCACTTTTGATCAACTACGCCATGGCGAGGGATCTCAGCGGCGCGTCCTGCCGCCGGGCGAGTGTGATGAGCCCATCCCGGGAAATTGACCCCAGATCCGACATGGTCGGATCCAACCACTGCCCGCGTGCCCGTGTGTGACGGGTCGTCACCAGTAGTGAGCCACCGTCGCACTCCGGCTACCCCTTGAACGCTTACCTCGTACTGACACCTCACCTGGTGGGGAGGGCCCGCAAGGGGAATTAACAAACCGAACAGAGTACGACTACGCTCGGTCTCTCCGACTGCAAGGAGTGAATGTCGCCGTGACGAGGACTAACGCGTTGCCAGGGTGGGCGTCTTGGGTCCTGCGAGGGAGGGCGTAGTCGATGCGGGGGAACACCGAGTCGACCGCGCGGGAGGCGCTGGCCGACTTCCTGCGCCGGCGACGTGACGCATTGTCACCAGCGATGGTCGGACTGCACGCCGGCCCACGGCGCCGGACACCGGGACTGCGCCGGGACGAGGTGGCGCGCCTGGCGAACATTTCGACGACCTACTACGAACGGCTGGAGCAGGGCCGCGGCCCGCAGCCCTCGACCGCCATCCTCGCCGGGCTGGCCCGCGCGCTGCGGCTGGACCCGGACGAGCGTGCCTATCTGTACCTGCTGGCCGGGCGCGCCGAGCGCGTGGCGGCGAAGCCCGGCGGCTTCGTCGACCCCGAACTGCTGTCGGTCATGCATGCCGTGGCGGCGACGTCTCCGGCGTTCGTCGTGGACGACCTCGCCACCGTCGTGGCACAGAACGAGTTGCACACAACGCTGTTCGGCCTCGTCGCCGGCCTGCCCGACTGGGAGGGGAACATGCTGTGGTGCTGGTTCTGTTCGGGCCGCTGGCGGCAGTCGCTGCTGAACTCGGCGGAGCAGCAGGAGGCCATCGGCCGCAACTACGTCGCCTACCTGCGCGTCCTCGTGGCTGAGCGCGGCTACGACGCGGCCGCGACGGCGCTGGTGGCCGATCTGTGCATGGCGAGCGCGGAGTTCTCGCGGATGTGGGACGACCACCAGGTCTCCAGGGAGCCCTCGCCGATCGTGAGTGTGCAGGACGACCGCGTTGGCCGCCTGGACTTCGACTACGCGCCGATGATCATGAGTTCGCGGTCACGGCAGCGCCTGCTCCTGCTTCACCCGCTCCGCGGCACGCCCACACAAAAGCGGATGGCCAGGCTTTCAAACGTGCCGGACGAGGCCATCCACGTATCGATAGTGCGTGGCTGATTCCGCCGATCGAACGTAGCGTCTCAGGTGGGACCTGGACCGGCCTGGCTCGCAGGGGAAGGATGGCCGCATAAACCCTGAGATGGCCGGTCGGCTCGCTCTGAACAGTTTATTGTCATGGTGAGGTCATAGCCAACTCTGATGTCTTCAGCAATGCCGCCGCAGTCCTGCCCCAACGGGTAGGTCCGGGCGTTCTTCGTCATTCGACCAGTATGACAATCTCAGATTGGTTCGAGTAATGTACGACAAATTTGAACAAGTGCACCAAGGCGCCAGTACTGCACCCCCGTACAGTTCGAGCAAGGCGATCGAGGACCGCGACGAAAGGCTGATCGCCCTGCTGGCCGCCGGCCATACCGATGCCAGCGCGGCTCGGCGGCTCGGCGTGAGCCGCCGCACCGTGACCAACATGCTCCGTTCCATGATGGACGGGTTAGGCATCAACAACCGCTTCCAGCTCGGCATCGCTGTCGGTGCCCGCAGCCGCCCCCTGCACCAGGCGCCCGGCGCCGCGCCGCCCTGTCCGGCCCGTGGATGTGCACGAACCCGTGCTTCGTGAGAACCAGTTCCAGGTGTTTCGGGGACGTTCGAGGCTGCCCGCCGAATGCGAAAGTGAAGACGTACGTATGAGTTCAGAGCGCACAATCATCTCCCGGAACCTCGACGTGAATCAGCTGCGAACGCTGAGCACGATAGTGGAGACGGGGAGTTTCAGACGGGCGGCGGATGTGCTCGCGCTGACCCAGCCCGCGGTGAGCTACCACATTCGCCGGCTCGAGGCGGTCCTGCGCGGTCCGGTCTTCGTCAGGACCAGGGGCCGGCTCGAACTCAGCGACGCCGGCGAGGAACTGCTCTTCTACGCTCGCAAGATGCTCACCGTCAACGACGAGGCAATGACCCGGCTGACGGCCCCGAGGGGTGGTCGCAGGCTCACCATCGGCGTCTCGGAGCAGTTGGAGGACGTCCTGCAGGACCTTCTCGTCGGCCTCACCCGCGCGCTGCCCCAGGTCACGCTGACCGCGCGGATCGGGGCGAGTGAGCACATTGCCGCGCGGACCGCCGAGCAGGAGGTCGACGTCGCCGTCATCATCAGCCGCCCCCGGGGTGAGGGGAGCCGGTCGCTCGGTTCGCTGCCGTTGGCCTGGTACGCCCACGACGCGGCAAGTCTGGCCGCCGGCCGTTCCATCCCGATGGTGCTGCCCTCCGGGCCGTGCAATACGCGCACGCACATCGTCAGCGCCCTCGACCGCGAGGGGGTTCCGTGGCACGTTGCCTATGAAGGTACCGACCTCGCCGGGCTGCGAGCGGCCACCCGGGCAGGACTGGGTGTCATCGGCCTGCTCGCGGACAGCGGCGAGAAGTGGAACCTGACGCCCGTCCCTGGAGGAACGCTGCCGTTCCATCCCGGGTCGGTGCCGGTCTCCTTCGTCCACGCGCCGGGCACGCCGGCTGACATGGTCGAGACTGCCTTCTCCGTCGTACAAGCCGCCCTCCGTCAGTTCCCGTTGGTGAACGGGCCCGTCCGGGCCCCCTCAGAGGCCGCCTGACCGGCCGACCGTAACGCTCGAGTCGTAGTACGGCCGCCGCGGACGCCGCGGTGGCCGTACCTCAGCCGAGGTCGAGCAACTGCTCGTAGAAGCCGCCGAACCCCCTGGACCGGTCGACGAGGTGGATCTCCAGAATCCAGTGGCAGAGCCGCCCGGCACGGTCGGGGCGGCGCATCGGCTCGTCGCTGCCGGTGGTGATGTAGTACTCGATGTCGTCGCCGTTGATGTGCTCGTGCGGGAACTCGCCGACCAGATGCCCGGCGTGGGTGGCGCCGATCTCCCAGCCCGCCTCGTCCGCCAGCCGTCGGATCTCGCCGAACAACTGCGCGCCGGTGACCTCCGGACGGTCGCGAAAGTAGCGGCGACCGGCGTCGAAGACGGCAGCCAGGTCGTCGCGCAGACGATGCTTCACCGGATCGTCGCCGAGCACGTACGTGCGGCCGAAATCAGCCTCCCACGGTCCGAGGAGCGGCCCGAAGTCGCAGAACACCATGTCGTCCTCGGCGATCAGCCGGTCCGGCGGGTTCGCGCGGTAGGGGTGCATGGTGTTCGGGCCCGCGCGCACGATGCGCTTGTGCCAGAAGCTGTCGATGCCGAACATCTCGTGCGCCAAGTCCCGGATCTCGTCGCTGAGTTCCCGTTCGCTCTTCCCGGCGGCGATCAGCTGTCGGCGCCCGATCTCCGCGAACAGTTCCTCCGCCTTGTCCTGTGCTTCCAGAAGGAGCACCGCGCGCCTTGCCTCGTTGTCGTCCATCCCTCACCCTTGCTGGTCGGTCGCGCCTGCTACTCGGTAGCGGACACTTCGACACGGTTGTCGTGGTAGACGGCGCCGCCGCCCATGTCGGAGTCCCGCTCGGCCACGGTGGCGTTGACCCCCGCCTGGTTCCCGGTGAGCTTCGACCACCAGCCCTTGGCGGTGCGGGCCACCCCGGGCCGCACCGAGTCGCTCACCTTCAGCTGCGCGGTGAAGGCGCCGCGGTCGTTGAAGATCCGCACCTGCTGTCCCTCGACCAGCCCCCGGGACGCGGCGTCGTCGGGATGCAACTCCACGAAGGGTGCGCCGGCCCGGCGCACCAGTGACTCCTTGTTCGCGAAGGTCGTGTTGAGGAAGAAGTGCGAGGCCGACGAGATGAGCACCAACGGCAGCCGACGGGCCAGCTCCGGATCTGCCGCCTCCTTGGCGGGCGTGTATCCGGTGAGCGGATCGTGCCCGTCGGCGGCCGCCGTCTCCGACACGAACTCCAGCTTCCCCGACGGCGTGGGAAAGCCGTCCGCGAACGGTACGAAGGGACGGGGGTAGTTGAGCCGGACGTAGCCCTCCCGGCGTAGCCGGTCCAAGTCGATGCCGTCCAGCGACGGGTGGCCGCTGGACAGCAGCTTCCGGGCGAGGTCCTCGTCCGAGTCGAAGAGGCTGGGATCCGTCAGGCCGAGCCGTGCCGCGAGCCGGCGGAACGTCTCCGTGGTCGACAGGCACTCGCCGGGCGGGGCGACCGCGGCCTCGTTCCAGGTGATGTACATGTGCCCGTACCCGTCGAGCAGATCGCTGTGCTCGGTCTGCATCGTGGCCGGCAACACGATGTCGGCGTAGTCCACCGTGTCGGTGCGGAAGTGCTCCATGACCACGGTGAACAGGTCCTCACGCAGCAGGCCCGCGCGCACCTGGCTCTGGCCGCCCACCGCCGTGGCCGGGTTGGCCCCGTAGACGAACAACGCCTTGACCGGCGGATCGTCGACGGTGGTGAGCGCCTCGCCGAGGCGAGTCATCGAGAGGCTGCGTACCGGCGCGGACAGCAGGTCGTCACGGAAGAGGGCTTCACGGTCGCCGCCGAAGTAACCGTCCGTCGAGTAGGCCAGACCGCCGCCCGGGAGCTTCCAGTCGCCCGTCACCCCCGGGAGCGCCGCCAGCGTCCGGAGCGCCATGCCGCCCCCGGCGTGCCGCTGGATCCCCTGCGCCGCCTTCATTCCGGTGGGCCGGGTGACGGCGAGGCGACGCCCGAGTCGCTCGACCGTCTCCACCGGCAGCCCGCAGATCTCCGCCGTGCGTTCCGGCGTGAACTGCTCGATGCGTGCGCGGAACTCGGGCCAGCCCACCGTTCGCTCGGCCAGGTACGCGCGGTCCTCGGCGCCGAGTGACAGCACCACGTTGAGCAGCCCGAGGGCGAGCGCCGCATCCGTACCGGGGTTGAGCGGCACATGTTCGTCCGCGAGCCGGGCCGTCTTGGTCAGGACCGGGTCGATGGCCACGATGTACGCCCCGGACCGCTGCGCCTCCGACAGCACCTTCCAGAGGTGGTGGCTCGTGGTGAGCGTGTTGCAGCCCCACAGCAGGATCAGCCGGGAGTGGCGCAGATCCTCCGGGTCGATGCCCCGGCTGGTGCCGAGCGTGTAACCGGTGCCCACCAGACCCGCGATCGAGCAGATCGTCATGTCGTGCAGGGATGCACCCAAGGTGTTCCACAGCCGACTGCCGGCGCGCCCCTGCAGGCCCTGCAGATAGCCCAGGTTCCCGGTTCCCTGGTAAGGCCAGATGGCCTGCCCGCCGTACTGGTCGATCACGTCGGTGAGGCGGCCGGCGATCTCGCCGAGTGCCTCGTCCCAGCTGATCCGCTCGAACCGCCCCTCGCCCTTGCGCCCTATTCGGCGCAGCGGATGCAACAGACGGTCGGATGCCTGCGTGTGCTCCAGGTACTGGTTCACCTTCACGCACAGGGTTCCGCGAGTGTACGGATGGTCCGGGGTTCCGCGCAGCCGCACCGCGACGCCGTCCTCGACCTCGACCTGCCAGGAGCAGGCGTCCGGGCAGTCCAGCGGGCAGCCTCCGGGGAGGATCTTCAGAGTACGGCTCACTGCGGCCGCTCCGCCTGCAGGTGCGTCATGAACTCGTCGGCCAAGGTCACCTGGCCGACGCGGGAACTGGAACCGGAGAGCAGTACCCGCTCGTCCTTCGTGATCTCCACGGCCACGGTGCCGCCGGGCATGACCACGGTCACCGAGGGATCGGTGAGCCCCAGCCGATAGGCGGCGCAGGCGGCGGCGCAGGCACCACTGCCGGAGGCCGGAGCGTAACCGACACCCCGCTCCCAGATCTGGATCCGCAGGGTGCGCCGGTCCTCGACGGTGAGCAGCTCGGCATTGGGCCGCTCCGCGAAGCCGGCGTAGCCGACGATCCGCGGGCCGATCCGGGCGGCGAGCGCGGCGG
Source organism: uncultured Actinomycetota bacterium (assembly GCA_963743515.1). Lineage (GTDB taxonomy): Bacteria > Actinomycetota > Actinomycetes > Streptomycetales > Streptomycetaceae > Streptacidiphilus. The sequence goes on along the minus strand of CAVUQN010000004.1, from coordinate 1,041,504 downwards.
TCGCGTCGTCGACCAGCGCGACCAGGTGCGGCACGCCGTTGTGGACCGCCGTCGCGTTCACCGTGGTGCCCGGCTCGATCTCCAGTGGCACGCCGACCATCTCCTCACCGTCGGCCCGCCCGGGACCGTGGTGGGTCCACGAGCCCAGGTCGATGGTGCTGGCGGCGGTGACCGAGCTGCCGAGCCGCACCCTGACGTCTCCGCCAGGTGTCCGCAGGGTGATCTCGTCGTGGTGCGTGCGACCGTGCTCGCGTAGGTAGCGGGCGAAGATGCGCAGGCCGTTCGCGTTGCGCGCGCATTCGGAACCGTCGGAGTTGAAGACCCGTACGTCGAACGTGCTCTGCGGGCCGATCACCGGAACCGCGGCCGGGAGGGGACCGTAGAGCACCCCGTCCGCCCCGACGCCGGTGCGCCGGTCGCACAGGACCCGGGTGGCCGCGGCGCCCGGCGCGGGCGCGCCGAGCTCCGGGTCGGCAACGAGGTAGTCGTTGCCGAAAATGTGGTACTTCGTGAGAGTGGTCATCCGCGGCCCTCACTGATGGCTTCCTCCTCGAAGGAGTCGCCGTACCAGCGCTCGCTCCAGCGCGAGAAGGACACCACCGTGATGTCGCGGTGGCCGTCCTCCTCGATCGGCACGATGTCGGTCACGTAGTGCCACAGCGCACGGTCGTCGAACGCGATGGCCTGCCCCGCCGGCAGGGTCGCGGTGAAGATCGGCTTCTCCTTGTCGTCCGCGTTGCGCAGCGTCAGTTCGGCGCCGGTGATGCCGACCCGGTTGTAGACGGAGATCACTACGAACTCGTGGCCGTCCTGGTGCACGCCCTCCGGGACGACGACGCCCTGCAACTCCTTGTTGGCGATGACCCGGTACTGGTGGACGTTGATCTGCCAGACGTCGTCCTCGGGCAGCGGGATCTGGGCGCAGGCCTCCCGGATGTGCTCGACCAGGTCGATCTGGATCGGCTGGTAGTGCCGCCGGATGCCGCCCGCGATGGGGTTGAACTTGGAGTAGGTGACGTACGGGCGGTGCGGGAGTTGCTCGAACTCCCAGGCACCGTCACGGTGTTCGAGCCGGTACTGGGAGAAGCGGCGCCAGCGGTTGCCGTTGCCGATGTACTCGTCGAAGGCGAGGTCCTCGAAGCTCTTCAGAATGTCCTCGCCCGTCTCGGGGAGGTCGAAGATTTGAAAGTGCTGCGCGTTGAGCGTCACGGTCGATGCCTTTCGGGTGGGGCGGTTCAGACGGGCAGCGGCTGCTTGAGACACACCTCTAGGACTCGGTCGAGGTAGTGCGCCGAGGTGTTGAGCCGCACGATGGTGCCGAGCGCGACCTCGCGGCCGGCGGCGGGATCGCGCTCGACGACCGGCCCGATCACGTTCTTGTACCAGCCGGCCGCATGGTGGGCGTCGACGTTGATGTGGATGTCGTGGTAGACCTTGCCCTCGGGCGGGAGCCCGAGGCGGTCCCAAGCGGTGACCAACTGGCGGAAACGCCGGGGGGCCAGGAACTCGGTGACGCCGTAGTAGCCGATGGCGCGCAGGTAGTGCCGGCGGCTGAGCGCGAGGCCGGCCGAGATGTTGCCGCACTCCTTGGCAGCGGGCAGCAGGTTCGAGTCGATGTAGTCCGCGTCGACGCCGACCGAGCCGAGGCACTGGGAGAAGAGCGTCGTGTGGACGTCGGCGAACTCCCCGTTGCCCATCTCGTCCCAGTAGTTGGCCGCGATCTCCATCTTCTCGGCGCCGCTCGCGCCGAACTGCATGATGGCGAGGATGTCGTCGAAGCGCGGATCCAGGGAGGTCTCCTGGGCGAGCAGGAGACGTATGTCCTCGACGGTGGCCGAGTTCGCCAGGTGCTCGGAGTACATCGGGTGGGCGCTCGCCGGGTGGTCCTGGATGAGGGCCTTCAGCCAGCGCACGTACTCCTTCTCACCGCTGGGATAGCCGCTCAGCAACTCCTCCGGCACCTGCCGGAACTCATGCTCCAGCATGGCGTTCTCGAGGATGCTCGTGACGTCCCGCAGGACCGGCTGCGGGTCCTGGTCAGGATTGCGCGCCGCGGACTGGCTGAACTCGTAGGCGTAGATGACCGTGAGCACGTCGTGCAGGTGTTCGCGCGCCGCAGCGTCGCGGCCGTGGAAGGCCAGGTCCGCGAGGTGCCGGCACTCCCCGGCCAGTTCGGCGCGGCGGGTGTAGTCGTCGACGAGCTCCTGCCATTTCCCGAAGGGCTCCGAGGTGAGCGCCGCCGTGAAACCGGCCAGCAGCGGGAAGTCGTTCTGCTGCGGGTCAGGCATGTCGGGATTCCTCTCGGTGGTCGTCTCCTCGGCCCGCCGAAAGGGCTCCGGCTATTCCCTCCGCTGAAACGCCGAATATATTTTCAGCTTCGATTGGTGTCAGCCTACCCATAGGTGATGTGCCCGGTCCAAGTCCAGTTGTTTATCGCGCCCATAAATAGATTCTTTCAGAGCCTTTTTCAGTGGTGCGTCCGGTTGATGATGCCGACCGCGGCGGTGAGTTCTGCCGCGGCCGTGTCAACGCCGGTTCCGACGGCCCAGGTGCCGCCGCTGTTCAGGTACGCGATGGCGCGGCCGTCGGGCAGTTCGTGCGCCGTGGCCGTGGTGACGGTGAGTCCCAGGCCGAGGTGGGTGAGTGCCTCGGCGAACGCGGGCAGCGGCGCGGCCCCGAACATGGGCACTTCCTTGTCGATGCCGTCGAGGCTGACCGTCACGGAGGACGGCGTGCGGTCGAGGAGCCGCAGCCGGCCGGGGGCGGGTGAGTACGCGGTGTCGAAGAGCTCGCGCAGTCGCTGCGGACTCAGTTCGCCGCCTTCGCGGTCCGTGACCTGCTGGACCAGGACGGCGAAGTCCGCACGCAGTTGCTGGGGCAGGTGCAGACCGTAGGAGTCGCTGAGCACGAACGCCACACCGCCCTTGCCGGACTGGGAGTTGACCCGGACGACCGGCTCGTACGCGCGGCCGACGTCGCTGGGGTCGATCGGCAGGTAGGGCACCTGCCAGTGTTCGTCACGCAGGTCGTGGCCGCTGGAGTGGGCCTCGTCGGCGAGTGCCGAGATCCCCTTGCTGATGGCGTCCTGGTGGCCGCCGGAGAAGGCGGTGAAGACGAGCTCGCCGGCCCAGGGGTGGCGTTCGTGCACCGGCAGTGCCGTGCAGTCCTCCACGACTCGGCGCACCTCGCCCAGGTCGGAGAAGTCGATCTCGGGGTCGACGCCGCGGCTGAACAGGTTCATCCCCAGCGTGACGAGGCAGACGTTGCCGGTGCGCTCGCCGTTGCCGAACAGGCAGCCCTCGATGCGGTCCGCGCCGGCGGCGAGACCGAGTTCGGCGGCGGCGACGGCCGTACCGCGGTCGTTGTGCGGGTGCAGCGAGAGGATGACCGATTCGCGCCGCTCCAGGTTGCGGCTCATCCACTCGATCGAGTCGGCGTACGTGTTCGGAGTGGTCATCTCCACTGTGGCCGGCAGGCAGATCGTGGCCGGGCGCTGCACGGTGGGCTGCCAGACGTCGAGGACCGCGTTGCAGACCTCGGCGGCGAAGCCCAGCTCGGTGCCGGTGAACGACTCCGGCGAGTACTGCAGGCGCACGTCGGCGCCGGTCAACGACTCGGCCGCGGTGGCGAGGCGGCGGGCCGACGCGACGGCGAGCTCGCGGATCTGCTCCCGCTCCTGACGGAAGACCACCCGGCGCTGCAGCTCGGACGTCGGGTTGTAGATGTGCAGGGTCACCTTGCGCACCCCGGCGACGGCTTCGACCGTGCGGTCGATGAGCTCGGGCCGGCACGGCGAGAGGACCTGGATGCGGACGTCGTCCGGGATGGCGTCGCTCTCGATGATCTCCCGGATGAACGTGAGATCCGCCGCGCTGGCCGCAGGGAAGCCGACCTCGATCTCCTTGTAGCCCATCCGCACGAGCAGTTGGAAGAAGCGGTGCTTTCGCGCCGGGTCCATCGGTTCGGCGAGGGCCTGGTTGCCGTCGCGCAGATCGACCGAGCACCACAGCGGGGCCCGGGTGATCGTCCGGTCCGGCCAGGTCCGGTCCGGCAGCAGAACCGGTTCGATCTCCTCTGCGTACGAGCGGTAGCGGTGAGCCGGCATGGGGCTCCGGCGCTGCTCATTCCAGGCCGGGCGGGCCGCGAATTCGTTCGTCATGGGGGACTCCTCGCGCGTAAATTGCGCACCACGCTAGCCAGCGCAGGAGCGGCCATCCAGGAAACTGCGCAGAAGCGAAGATGATAAAAGGAATTACTATTGCGCAATGCGGCAACGGGCGTTGACACCACTTCTTGCACGCCGCAAGACTCGCCACCGTTCCGCATCGGCGGGACGATGACGAACGGAGAGACGACGTGGTGCAGGCATTTGAGATCAAGGGAAACGACCTCTGGAATCCGACGACGTTCGACGCGCTGCGTCGTCAGCTGATTCCGTCGTTCGACCTGATCTACGAGGCCGCGGTGCGCACCGTCGCCGCGACTGTGCCTGCGGCCCCGCGGGTGCTCGACCTGGGCGCCGGCACCGGCCTGCTCAGCGCGGCGATCCTGCGTGAACTCCCGGACGCGAACGTGGTGCTCGTCGACCGTTCGGAACTGATGCTGGAACAGGCTCGCAGCGCTTCGCCCGCCAGGACGGGGTCACGGTGCAGACCGGAGACCTGACCGACCCGCTGCCGGAAGGGCCGTTCGACGCGGTCGTCTCCGGTCTCGCGATTCACCACCTGAGCCACACCGGCAAGCGGGACCTGTTCAGGCGCATTCGCGAGGTGCTGCGCCCCGGCGGCGTCTTCGTCAACGTCGAACAGGTGCAGGGTCCGCTCCCGCACCTGGAATCCCTCTACGACAGCCAGCACGAACTGCACGTGACCCGTGAGCAGGCGCCCGCGGACGAATGGGCGGCCGGCCGCGAGCGGATGAAGTTCGACGTCTGCATCGACCTGGAGACCCAGTTGCAGTGGCTGCGCGACGCCGGCTTCCGCAGCGTCGACTGCCTCGCCAAGGACTTCCGCTTCGCCACCTACGCCGGCTGGGCCTCCGCGTGACAGCCCTCTACGAGGCCGTCGCAGCAGTCGCACGGCGCCGGCCGGACGCGATCGCGGTCGAGACCACGGCCGGCGAGCTCACCTGTACGCCGAACTGCTCGCGCAGGCCGACCGGTTCGCGGTCGGCCTGCGCGCCCGCGGCGTCACCGAGGGCCGCGTGATCGTCTGCTCGGGCTTGGCCAACGACGCCTCCTACGTCGCCTTCCTGCTCGGGCTCTGCGCGGCCGGCGCGGCGTACGTCCCGCTGCTCGCGGACTTCGACGCTGCCGACGTGGCCCGTGCCCTGCGGATGACCGCACCCGTGCTCTGGGTCGGCCCCGAGAACCACCACCGCGCCGGCGTCACGCTGCCCCGCGTGGAACTCGCCGAGCTGCAGATCCCCGGCGCCGCGGCCGGTGCCGCAGACGGCCCGGAGGTCGGCACGGTACCGGAGGACGGGCGATCGCGCCGGGGACCTTCCGCATGCTGTGGACCTCCGGCTCGACGAAGGCGCCCAAACTCGTCACCTGGCGTCAGGAACCCTTCGTCCGCGAGCGTCGGCGCTGGATCACCCACATCGAGGCGACCGAGCGCGACGCGTTCTTCTGCCGGCACACCCTTGACGTGGCGCACGCGACCGACCTGCATGTTTTCGCGGCGCTGCTCGCCGGGGCCCGTCTGATCCTCGCCGACCCGCGCGCGGAGCCCGCGACGCTGCTGTCGCAGCTTGCCGCGACCGGCGCCACGTACACCAGCATGCTGCCCAACCACTACGAGGACCTGATCGCGGCCGCCGGGCAACGCCCGGGCGCCGACCTCTCCGGCCTGCGCCGCCCGATGTGCGGCGGCGCCTACGCGAGCCCGGCCCTGATCGCCGCCGCTGCCGAGGTGCTCGGCATCCACATCCGCCACATCTACGGCTCGACCGAATTCGGCCTCGCCCTGGGCAACATGGCGGACGAGGTGCAGACTGTCGGCGGCATGCTGGAGGTCGCGGGCGTGCGCGCCCGGCTGGAGGCGCTTGCCGGGTACGACCTGGACGACCTCGGCCACCTGGTGCTCACCTCCGACTGCACCAGCAACGGCTACCTCGACGACGACGAGGCCAACGCGGCAACCTTCCGCGGCCCCGACTTCTGGACCGGCGACGTCGCCCAGCGCCTGGACGACGGCAGCCTCCGCCTGCTCGGACGCGTCACCGACCTCGTGCTGGCCGAGGACGGTCCCCTGGCCGTTCCCCTCCTCGACGAACTCCTCGCGGAGCAATGCCCGGTGGCCGAGTCCGTCAGCCTCGCCGTCGATACGGACAGGCTGAGCAATCGCGTGCTCGTGGTGCTGTGCGCGGCACCGGGAACCGCCGACGACGAGGCTGTCACGGCGGTCGACAAGCTCCTCACCGCACGCGGACTGACCGGTGCGGTCCTGGCGTTCGACCGGATCCCGCGCACCGTCGTCGGCAAGGCCGACCGCGCGCTGCTCCGCCGCCGCCACATGCCGGCCCCGAGTTCCTCCTGACGCACCTCCTGACGCACCCGCCGTCGGCGACATGCTCTGAAAGGGCGAGTCATGACCCGGAAGACCCTGGTAGACAAGATCTGGGACCTGCACGTCGTGGAACCCGGGGGGTCCGACCTCCTCTACATCGACCTGCACCTGTTGCACGAGGTCAGTTCGCCACAGGCGTTCGCCGGGTTGCGCGAGGCCGGCCGCACCGTACGCCGCCCCGCCCTCGCCGTCGCCACCACTGACCACGACGTCCCGACCGACGGACGCGAGCTACCGCTGGACGCGGGCGCCGCCGAGCAGTTGCAGGTGCTCGCCGACAACTGCCGCGACAACGCCATCGAGCTGCACCCGGTGGGCAGCCCCGGGCAGGGCATCGTGCACGTGATCGGCCCGCAGATGGGGCTCACCCGGCCCGGCACGACCATCGTCTGCGGAGACAGTCACACCGCCACGCACGGCGCGTTCGGCGCCATCGCCTTCGGCATCGGCACCAGCGAGATCGAGCACGTCCTCGCCACGCAGACCCTGCGGGCCCGTCGACCGGGATCCATGGCTGTCACGGTCACCGGCGAGCTCCGGCCGGATGCCACCGCCAAGGACCTCGCGCTCGGCATCCTCGCCGCCGGCGGCACCGATGCGGGGACGGGAACGCTCATCGAGTTCCGCGGCCCCGCCGTGCGCGCGCTGTCCATGGAGGGGCGGATGACGCTCTGCAACATGGCCGTCGAAATGGGCGCGCGCAGTGGCTTGGTGGCTCCCGACGAGACCACGTTCGCGTACCTGAAGGGTCGCCCTCGTGCCCCGCGCGGTGATCTGTGGGACCAAGCCGTCGCCGAATGGCGGACCCTGTGCAGCGACCCGGACGCGGTCTTCGACCGCGAACTGGTCGTCGACGCGGGTTCGATCGTGCCGCGGGTGACCTGGGGCACCAACCCCGGGCAGAGCGTTCCGGTAGACGGCGTGGTCCCCGACCCCGCCGACCTCGCGCATCCCGGCGAGCGGGCCGCCGCCGAGCGCGCCCTCAGCTACATGGACCTGCGTCCCGGCACCCCGATGCGCGACATCGGCATCGACGTGGTCTTCATCGGCTCCTGCACCAACAGCCGGATCGAGGACCTGCGCGCCGCGGCCGAGGTGCTGCGCGGGCGGCGCGTGGCCGACGGCGTACGCGCCCTGGTCGTCCCCGGCTCGATGCTCGTGCGTCAGCTGGCCGAACAGGAAGGGCTGGACCGGGACTTCACCGCAGCCGGCTTCGAATGGCGCATGCCGGGCTGCTCGATGTGCGTCGGCATCAACGGCGACACCGTCGGGCCGGGTCAGCGCTGCGCGTCGACCTCCAACCGCAACTTCGAAGGCCGACAGGGCGCCGGGGCCCGGACGCACCTCGTGTCTCCCGCCACGGCCGCCGCCACCGCCGTCGCCGGGCGTTTCGCCACACCGGCCGACCTGTAGGGAGCAGCTGAATGGAACCGCTCATCCGTGTCACCGGCCGTGGGGTGCCGCTGGACCGGCCCAACGTGGACACCGACCAGATCATCCCCGCCGCGTGGCTGAAGAAGACCACCCGCACCGGTTACGCCGAGGGCCTCTTCGAGCAGTGGCGCCAGGACCCGGACTTCGTCCTCAACCGGCCCGAGCGGGCCGGGGCGGCGGTTCTGGTCAGCGGCCCGAACTTCGGCTGCGGTTCGTCGCGCGAACACGCGCCGTGGGCGCTGCACGAGTGGGGTTTCCGGGCGGTGATCGCGCCGGGGTTCGCGGACATCTTCCGCAACAACATGCCGAACGCCGGGCTGGTCCCGGTATCGTGCGAGCCGGTGGTAGCCGCCGCCCTGATGGCCGCGATCACTGCCGACGCGGCTGCTGAGATCAGTGTCGACGTGGCCGAGCGAACAGTCACCTGCGAAGCCGCGGGGGTCCGGGCGGCACCGTTCCAGCTCGAGGACGAAGCCCGCGACCGGCTCGTCTCCGGGCTGACCCAGCTCGAGGTGACGTTGCGCGCCGCCGACCGCATCGCGGCGTACGAGCGGGCGCGAGCCCCCTGGTTGGACACCTCCGCCTGAGGCGGCGAGACCCAGCAGGTCGGGTGACCTGCTGGGTCTCTCGGCATGCTAGGACCCGCTTCCCAGTGCGTCCTGCCACACCGCGCCCGGCGTCTTGTTCGTCCTCGCGATGCGGCGCAGCCGGTCGACCCGGCGGGCGGAGATCGCCTCGGGGTGCTGGCTGTCGACGGTGCCGAGGCGCACGTGGCTCCCCGTCAGCCAGGTCCGGACGGTTTCCGGAGCAGCCGTCCCGGTGTACTCGACGGTCATCGAACGCGTCATGTCGGCCGTGTCGGTGTCGCGGACGAGCACGAGCTGGGCGTCCACCACGTCCGGGCAGTGCCGGGCGCGGTCGATGATGTCCGCGGTGTTGACGTAGTTGCCGAGCAGGCTGAAGCCGTCGTCAGCGCGTCCGAGGACCCGGAAGGCATCGCCGCGTCCGCAGCGGCACTCCGCTGCCTCGATGCGGTCACCGAGGCGATAGCGAACGACGGGCACGGTCCAGCCGTCGCCGGCCCGGGTCAGCAGGGTGCCCGCGTCGTCCAACTCGAAGATCTCGTCGGCGAGCAGATGGAGCGTGGTCTCGTCGCACTCGGGCCGGTTGGACCCCATCGCCCAGGTCTCGACCGAGCCGTAGATGCCCCACAGCCGCGCATCGGGAAAGGCCTGTCGGACCAGCTCCCGCTTGGACTCCGTCCATGCCTCGCCCATCCAGATGATGGTCGTGACAGGCAGCTGCACGCCCGTCTTGAGCACGATCTCGGCGATGTCGGCGAGGCCGGACGGAACGCTGGCCAGGGCGCTGACGCCGACCTCCTGGAGCATCGGAAGCCGGAGCTCGAGCTCGTCGGCGGTCATCGGCCCCGAGGGGATCACCGTGCAGTCGGTGCGCTCGGCGAGCTTCTGGATGAAGTAGTGGGTGCCCCACATGCGGCCCGCGTCGTAGAGGTTGAGCATGACGTCGCCGACGCCCAAGGGGCGCCAGACCTGCAGGAGCCGGTCAAAGGCCATGTGGTGGGGGAGGTATGTCAGCTTCGGGGTACCCGTGGTGCCGCCGCTGGAGACGAGCACGCTGCCGTCACGTTCGGCCGCCGCCCTGGTCATGGCCGTGATCTCGGCAGGGCCGCAGATCTCCAGGTCGGAGAGCTCCTTCGCCCCGTCGGGGACGGCCTTCCCGCCGGACGAGGCGATCCTCCGGGCGTGAGCGAGCAGGATCTCCGGGTCGATGGTTCCGATCATGATTCTCCTGGCAGATCGATGAATTCAATTCGAATAATTCACGCGCCACGTGGCACTGGGGCAGGGAAATCCTATGCAGTCTGCGGTGGAGTGGTCCAATAATGATCTTTGATCGGCCGATAACAATTTCTGCGAGGATCGGCATTGTCCCTGCACCGTGGTTTATGGAGAATAGCGGAATGAATACTAAGACCGTCGTTCTCGTGGGTGTCCCGTGGAGCGTCCACGAGCTGAACAACGCGATTCGTGACGCGGTTGCACTCGGCGCCTCGCTCCTCGTCGTCGACACGGCCGAGTCCCTCGCGCAGATCGGCGAACAGACCGGCGTGCAGACCCGGAGCGTCAAGGCGCTCGACCCGTTGCTCATCGCCGACTGCGTACGCGACGCCGAGCCGACGACCGTCCTTGCCATCACCGAGTTCTCCATGGAGCTGGCCGCGGCCGTGCGCGAGCAGCTCGGCATCCCCGGCACGCCGTCCGCCGTCGAGGCCCGCGTCCTGGACAAGGCGGAGACCCGCGAGGTGCTGCGCGAGCACGGGCTCACCCAGGTCGGGTTCCACCGGGGTTCGCTGCTTTCCCCCGAGGACCTGCTCGGCGGCCTCGAGCCGCCGGTGGTGGTCAAGCCGCGATCGTTCAGCGGCAGTCACGGCGTGACGTTCGTCGCCGACCGTTCCGAGCTGGCACGCGTCTTCGACCCGTACGACCTGGCCAAGACCAACGATGAGGACCGGGACCCCCGGGTGGCTCACCTGGCCGGGGACCGCCGTACCCACGAGGTCATCGTCGAGGAGTACGTGCCGGGCACCGAGATCAGCGCCGAGGGGCTCGTCGTCGACGGCCGGCTCACGCTGTTCACCCTGACCGACAAGTTCAACACCGGCACGCCGCACTTCGAAGAGGTCGGCCAGATGGTGCCCAGCAGGCACACGGAGGAGCGGACCGCGCAGGTCGAGGAGTACCTCCAGGCCGTCGTGTCGGCGCTGGGCTTCGTCACCTCGCCGATGCACGCCGAGATCAAGTTGCTCGACGACCGGGTCGAGCTCGTCGAGATCCACACCCGCTACGCCGGCGGCCGAATGATCGAGCTGCTCGAATCGGCGTACGAGATGCGTCCGTACGAGGCGTACTTCGATGCGATGATCAACGGCCGCGCTCCGAGTCGGCCTCGGCTGACCGGCGACCACTACGGCGTCGGCTTCTTCACCGGCCGGACCGACGCGCCCCTCACCTGGCCGTCATTCGACTTCCCGCACCCCGAGGCCGTCGTCTCGATCGACCTCGACCGCCGCCGGGCTCCGAAGGTCTTCGAGTACGAAGGCCTGCGCATCCGATGGTGGTTCGCCGGCCATGCCTTGTTCGCGGCCAAGGACCACGCCTCCGTCGACGAGAACATCACCTTCCTCCTCGACAACACGCCCGGACTGAGCGGTTCCGGAAGCTAGTGCTCGGCCCGCCGACCCTTCGCCCTGCCGGGCGGAGGGTCGGCGGGCGCGGCGCCGGCTGGACCAGGTCGGCCGCCGTCATTCCGACGGTATGGGCCGTGCGCGCACGGCTGCCTCGTTCGCCTCACTCACCTCGGCCGGCTCGGTCGGCTTGCGCGTCAGGGCGAGGCAGGCTGCGGCACCGAGCGCCAGCGCCGCGATCGGCAGGGCCATGGCGGCGCGCATGGCCGGACCGCTGCCGCCCGTCACCGACTGCAGGCCCTGTGCCAGGGCCACGGCGCCCGCGGTGAAGACCATCGCCCCCGCCTGTCGCACGGTTTCCAGGATTCCGGAGGCTGCACCCGTCAACGCCTGGGGGACCTCGCGCATGGCGACCGTCGTCCTCGGCGCGATCGAGCAGCCGTTGCCCGTGCCGATGACCGCCATCGGGGCCAGGAAGGCCGTCCAGTGCACCGAGCCCGTCATCAGCAGCGCGGTCCACAGGATGCCGGCAGCCTGGACGACCATGCCGGTCAGCAGGATGTACCGGCCCTCGATCCGGTCGGCCAGCCAGCCGCCGCAGTAGGCGACCACCATGGACATCGCAGACGCCGGCGCGAGGATCAGCCCTGCCCGGAAGGCGCTCAGGCCGAGGACCGACTGGAAGTACAGCACGGCCACCACCGTGATGGCGAAGGTGGCGCCGGTGATCGCCGCGGCGATCCCGAGCATCACGGTGTAATTGCGGATCCTCAGCAGGGCGAAGGGCACCAGTGGATCACTGTCCTGGCGGTGTCGCTGGCGGACGGCGAAGCCGGCGCCGAAGAGCACGGCTGCCACGAGCAGCGCCCAGACGACGGGGCCCCAGTGGTGGTCTGCGCCGTTGGTCACGGCGAAGGCGAAGCAGGCGAGGGCCGCCGAGGCGAGGCCGACGCCGAGCAGGTCCAGGGAGTGCTGCCGACCCGTCCGCAGGTCCGGGACGATCGTCAGGCCCGCCACCACGGCCAGCACGCCGACGGGCAGGTTGATGAGGAAGATCCACCGCCAGCCGGCCACGTTGACCAGCAGACCGCCGAGAGCGGGGCCGAGCACCGAGGCCACCCCGCCGATCGCGCCCCACACCCCGAGAGCCGTGCCGCGCCGCTCGCGCGGGAAGGAGGCCATGATCAGGGTCAGGGTCTGCGGCATGAGCAGCGCAGCGCCGACGCCTTGCAGAACGCGGGCGCCCACGAGGACGCCGGGCACCGGCGCGAGCCCGCACAGCAGGCTCGCGACGGTGAAGAGCAGGATGCCCACGACGAACACCTGACGCGGGCCGTACCGGTCACCCAGGCGGCCTGCGGTGATCAACAGCACTGTGATGGTGATGATGTAGCTGTTCAACGCCCACAGCACCTGGGGTAGCGCGGCGTGCATCGACCCCATGATGTCGGGGATCGCGATGGTGACCATCGTCGAGTCCAGCAAGGTCATGAAGTAGCCCAGGGACAACACGACCAGCGTTGCCCAGGGGTTGCCGCGCAGCCGACTCACGCGCCCGCCGTCCCGTCCACGAAGTCGCGGAGCACGTGGAGGAACCGGTCCGGTTCCTCGAGGAAGGGAATGTGGCCACTGTTCGAGAACATCTCCAGCCGGGCATCCGGGAGCGCGTCCAGCAGCCACTTGCCGACCTCGGTGGGAAATATTCGGCTTTTCGCGCCGTGCAGCAGCAGCGTCGGCAGCGCCAGCGCACCGATTCGCTCGCGCCAGTCCTGGCTGAGGACCCCGCTCCACAGGGCCAGCAGTGCCAGCCGCGACGTCTTCAGCGATTCGGCCAACAACGGCTGCAGTGCGCCGGGTTCGGGCTCGGCCCCGGAGGCGAAGCAGTTCTCGATCAGGGTGGTGAGGTACGTGTCCGGGTCGGTCCACTGCTGTTGTGTCGCCTGCAGGGCGCCGACCGCGTCCAGCCCACCGAACGCCGCATGCTCCCAGCCCTCCTCCCGCAACAGGTAGGGCGACATCTCCACCGAGACGAGCTGGGAGACCCGTTCGGTCCCGTACAGGTCGAGGTAGTTGTAGGTGACGGTCGCGCCGAGCGACCACCCGACGAGTGTGACGTCGCGCAGGTCGAGCTGGTCGACGACCTGCGCCAGATCGGCTGCGGCGTCCTCGAGGGTCCAACCGAGCGGGGGTTCCGGGCTGCTCCCGTGCCCGCGCAGGTCCACGGTGACGACGTCGTAATTCGGGCCGAGGCCGTCCGCCAACGGCGCGAAACAGTGCGAGGTCATTCCCAGGCCCGGGACGAACAACACGGTGGGCCCGTCACCGGGGCGCCGGACATGATGAATCATTTCGAGCATGACGGGAGCTCCATTCGATCCCCGGGTGTGATGACCAAAATATAAGGCCGGCCCACGGAATAACGCTCCGGGCGGTGATCAAACCTTCTTATACTCGGCCGTCTGCAATCACGCATCCTGAAGGATCGATAAACGAATTCTATGAACGCAGGTCGTGTGCCACGAACGCTGAAGGAGGCGTTGATGTAACTGCTTCTGGAAGCGGTGCTGTGTGAGAGATGGAGGTAGGTCCTCCGGGGTCGCCCTGCAGGGGGAGGCTTCAAACCACCGCTGGCTGCGCCGGTTAAGTGCCGGTCGTGGTGAGCGCAGCGGCAAAAGGCGCGGCAGCGATCGCGTCAGGTATGGACCAGGAAGGCGAGCGAGAGCGAACCGCTGATGACGTGTCGTAGCTTATTCCAGTGGCGTCGAAACCGGGGCATGACCTGGTCCCCGGGACAAGTCCGGGGGGAGCCTGCTGACTGCCCGGACGGCGTCCGGCATGTAGGCGGCGCGAGCCTGGTCCGGGCTCTTGCACGGAACGTGGGAACCTGTCGCCCCGATACTGCGGTCGGCCCGGTGGGCCGGCGGCGAGAGGGAGTACCCCAAGCGGACAAGACCGCGAGGGGCCGAGTACCGATGCGGGGCACGGGGGCAGACCGTCTCGTAGTAGTGATGAAGCCCGGCAATGCGGGCGGAGCGAAGGGGACGGGTCGTCCAGGTCTGCTTGGTGGCCAACCGGAGTGCCCGGGATGAACCAGACGAGCGGGTCGAAGTCGTTCGAGATCTCGAAGCACCTGGTGTTCGAGGCGTACTTGAGGGTCAAGGCCAACAAGGGCGCGGCGGGCGTCGACGGGGTGTCGATCGAGCAGTTCGAGGAAGACCTTCGGGGCAACCTCTACAAGCTGTGGAATCGCATGTCGTCGGGCTGCTACTTCCCGCCGCCGGTGCGGATGGTGGAGATCGACAAGCCGGGAGGCGGGTCGAGGATCTTGGGAGTGCCCACGGTCGCGGACAGAATCGCGCAGACGGCGGTGGCCATGGTGCTGGAGCCACTGGTGGAGCCTGTGTTCCACCCCGACTCCTATGGCTACCGGCCCCGCCGAAGCGCGCTGGACGCGGTCGAGGTGTGCCGGGAACGGTGCTGGAGTACCGACTGGGTGATCGATATGGACATCCAGGGGTTCTTCGACAACCTCGATCACGATCTTGTTCTCAAGGCGGTCAGACACCACACCGACCAGCGGTGGATCTGGCTGTACGTGGAGCGGTGGCTCAAGGCCCCGGTCCAGCGGCCGGACGGCAGCCTGCTCGCCCGGGACCGGGGGAGTCCTCAGGGCTCAGCGGTCTCGCCCGTGTTGTCGAACATGTTCATGCACTACGCGTTCGACGCCTGGATGGCCCGGGAGTACCCCGGCATCGGGTTCGAACGCTACTGCGATGACGTGGTGGTCCACTGCCGCAGCGAGGCCGAAGCACACCGTGTGCGTGAGGCCATCGCCGGGCGGCTGGCCGAGTGCGGGGGGCTGCGACTGCACCCCGGTAAGACCCGCCTTGTGTACTGCAAGGACGCGAAGAGGCGTGGTTCGTACGAGCACACCTCGTTCACGTTCCTGGGGTACGGGTTCCGCGTGCGGAAGGTCCGGACGAAGCAGGGGAAGTACTTCTTCAGCTTCAACCCGGCCATCAGCGACGAGGCCGCCAAGCAGGTCCGGGCGCAGATCCGCCGCTGGCGGCTGCACCTGCGCAGTGGATGGACCCTGGAGCAACTCGCCCGGGAGATCAACCCGGTCGTGCGGGGCTGGATCAACTACTTCGGGCGCTTCTTCCCGTCGGCGTTGTACTCCAGCCTCAACCGCATCAACGACTACCTGGTGCGGTGGCTCGTGCAGAAGTACAAGCGGTTCCGGCGGAAACGAGCGAGGGCGCGCGACGCTTTGGGCAGCCACGCCAGGCTGTTTCCCGGGCTGTTCGCTCATTGGAAGCTCGTCAAGCCGTGACCGTGGACGACCGGACGATGGGAGCCGTGTGATCGGAGACGATCAAGCACGGTTCTGAGAGAGCCGGGGGGTGAGATTCCCCCCGGCTACTCGCTATCGCGACATGCGCACCGTACGCGGGTCGGGCCAGGCCCTCGCGCTCGATCGGCGCCGGCCGCCGGCCGCCCGCCCCGAGTCCGGGACAGGGCCGGCGGCTTCGCGGACGCCTACGCCCCGCGCGACGGCGAAGCCGTCGTCATCCGTCCCGACGGCTACCTCTCCGGAAGGTTCCACCCCGCCGACCCGGAACGACTCGCGGCCCACCTGCGACGCACCTTCGCCTGAACCGGCGAAGCGGCCCACGATGACGGGTGGTCAGGGTAGGTTTGCTCCGCTGTCCGCACGGTTTCGCGCATGGCAGATGTGAAGATCTGAAAACTATCTTGGTCGGGCCGTCGATACTGCTGTAGGCATGGTCTATGCCTGAGCAGACCATGCCAAAAGCATCCAGTACTTCCGCCGCGCCAACATCGCTCTGGCGGAACAAGCCGTTCCTGCTGCTCTGGACCGGTGGCGCGGTCAGCGACGTCGGCTCAGCGGTGTCCACCCTCGTACTGCCACTCCTTGCGGTCGACACGCTGAAGGCGACGACCTTTCAGGTTGCCATGATCGGGGTGCTGGGCCGCCTCCCGTTCCTGCTGCTGACTCTCCCGGCCGGCGTGGTGGTCGACCGCATCCGCCGACGCGGGCTGATGATCTGGTCTGACCTGGGCCGCATGATCGCACTGGGGTCGATACCGCTCATCTCGCTCTTCGGCCACGTCACCCTCTGGCAGCTGTACGTGGCGATCCTGGTCGCCTCCAGCCTCTGGGTCTTCTTCGACGTCGCCGACCAGAGTTACCTGCCGACGCTGCTGACCCGGGAGCAACTTGTCGACGGGAACGGCAAGCTGCGGTCCACCGAGACCTTCGCCGATTCGATCGGACCCACTCTCGGTGCAGGCCTGGCGGGTCTGATCGGCGCAGCCCGGGCCGTCGCCGCCGACTCCGTCTCCTTCGCGGTGAGCGCGCTCACCCTCTTCCTCATCCGGGTTCCCGAGGCCCGACGCGAGCCCGGCCAGGCAGGAGCACCCCGGGTCGGCTTTCGTGAGGCGATGAAAGTCGGCCTCCGGTTCGTTCTGGGCGATGCGATCCTCCGTAAGATCGCCGCCTGTACGGCCACCGCGAACCTTGCGATCTCGCTGGTCACCTCCATTCAGGTGGTATTCCTGATTCGTACGCTCCACACTTCACCCGCGCAGGTCGGCCTGGTCCTGGGCCTGGGTACCCTGGGCGGGTTCGGCGGCAGTCTCGTTGCCCGGCCGCTGGCCGAGAAAGTCGGGACGGCCCGCATCATGTGGGTGGCGCTGGTGGTCCCCGCGCCGCTGGCTCTGCTGATGCCGCTGGCGTGGACCGGATGGGGCTCGCTGGTGTTCGCCGCAGGTTGGGCGGCCTTCAACGCGTCGGGGGCGGTCTACAACACAGCGCAGATCTCGTACCGCCAGTCGGTGTGCCCGCCAGAACTCCTCGGCCGGGTGAATGCCTCGATCCGCTGGTTGATCTTCAGCACCATGCCTGTTGGCGCCCTGCTGGGCGGCGTGGTGGGGAGCTGGCTCGGACTACGGCCCACTCTTTGGATCGGTGCCGTGATCATGTCTCTCACGGGCGTCTGGCTGCTGTCCTCGCCGCTGCGCGGCCTGCGTGACATCCCGCTGTCCCCGCAGGCGTAGGGAAGCCGGTGGCACCCGAGCGAGCCGCCAGGTCGGGTGTCCGGCCTGGCGGGCGCGGTGCCGGACTCGGTGAGCACGCGTCAGCCGGAGGCGCGGATGCCGTGACGGTCGTCCGTGCGGAGCCGCGCAGCGCACCCAGCCCCGGGCCGGATGTCCGGCCCGGGGCTGGGTCGTGGTTCGCTGCCGCTGTGGTCGGGGCCCCGACCACAGCGGTGGTACGCGCTAGCCCGCGATGACGATTCCGGATTCGCCGTTCCCGGGTATGGCGACAGCCCGGCTGGTGGCGCACACCAGCCCGACCGTGCCCGGGATGGCGGTCGGTGTGTTGACCGTGCCGGCCATCACACCGAACGTGCAGGGCGCGGGAAGCGACTGCCCGATCCGGTCCCAGACCGGCGCCATGGCGATCGCCGTCATCTGCTGTGCCGTCAGCGCCTGCGGCGCGGCCTGCGTCGCCGAATGCGAGGCGTCCGTGACCTCGTCAATGTGCACCGTCTGACCGCTGGGGCCGTACCAGTACACGTCCCAGATGGTGGCGCCCTCGCCGTTGATGGGGTTCTTGAAGCCCAGGTCCACGATGAGGGTGCCGCCGTTGACGGACGTCTTGGTGCAGTCCTCGTGGGGCGCCTCGGCAGCGGTGGGGCAGTGGACCTGGTAGCTGTCCATCGACGTTTCCAGTACGACCGCGGACGTTCCGGTGGAGGTCGTGAGCCCGGTCTGCACCCGGCCTGCCCACGTGCCCTTCAGATTCACCAGCGTGGGCGCGGAGGCCTGGACGCGGCCGGTGTCCCCCATGTTGTCCTTGACCGAGGTGTTGGACCCGGCCGGGAGCAGCGACTTCAGCGTCTGCTCCATGTAGGACGGCATCCAGGCCGTACCGGCCTGCGCCGCTGCGGCCTGCTTGGTGTCGTCGGCGGTGGGCGTGGTCTTGATCTTCACCGTGGGCGCGGCCGCGGCTCCGACCTCGGTCGTCCGGGTGCCACCGCTCAGCAGCGGCACCCCTACGGCGGCGACCACGCCGAGCGCGGCCACGCCGGCCAGCGTCCGCTTGATGATGGCCGTACGCCGGATCCGACGACCCCGCTGCACCGCTCCGGCGTAGATGTCCGCCGGGGTCGGCTGGACGGCCGACTCGGCCGCCGCCATGAGCTCCTGCACGAAGGCGGACTCAATGTCCGATGACATGTCACATACCTCTGTCTTGTTGTCGAAGAAAGTTCTGAAATTCAGGGAAGGGCGGTCAGCGCTCGGCGATCTCGGCCATGCTGCTGCCCAGTACCCCGCGCAGCCGCTCCAGCGCCCGACTGCTGCGCGAGCGGACCGCCGTGGATGTCAGTCGCAGGGCCGTCGCCGTCTCCTCGACGCTCCGGTCCTCCCAGTAGCGCAGGATCAGGACTGCCCGGTCCTGCGGCGTGAGCTGCCGCAGCGCGGTCAGCAGGGTCACCCGCAGTGCGGGGTCCTCGTCCCCCACCGTGCCGCCGTCGCGCTCGGCCAGGATCTCGGTCGGCCGCTCAGTGCTGCTGTGCTTGCGGCGCTGCGATATGAAGACGTTGGCCAGCACCGTCTGCGCATAGCCGGCGGGGTTGTCGAGCCGGGGCAACCGTCCCCAGCGGGCGAACATCCGCCCCAGCGTCTCCTGCACCAGGTCCTCGGCCAGGTGCGAGTCGCCTGCCGTCAGCAGGAACGCCGTCCGGAACAGTTGCCCGCCCCGAACCGCCGCGAACTCCTGGAAGTCGATCGGCTCCTGCGTCCGGACCCGCGACCGTGCTGCCATACCGAGGGCTGTCGTGTGCTCCATGACCAACTGACGTCACGGCCCTGCACTTCTGTTGCAGCCGGAGCCCGGGATTCTTGGGCCGGCTCCGAACCGTGCCGCACGCGCCGGCGCTGCCGGGGGTTCCGTCTCCCCCACTGGTCTGCTGCAGATCGTTCCCCTTACGGGTTGTGATTACCTTTCAGATCAATGACGCGACGGGAGGGCGGTTCTGTTGCTGATGACTTGTGAGCGGACTCACGTGCGGGGCGAGATGTCGGCATGGGGCCCGTGGTCGCTGTGCCCGCCGTGCTCGGCGAGACCGGCGTGGCCGGTGTCGGGGGAGCCGCCCATCATGCGCAGCATGCCGAGGCCGCCGGTGCGCCAGAAGCGGATCAGCAGTACGGCGGCCAGGGCGAGGAAGGCGGTGTTGAGGAAGGTGGTGTAGTTCCAGCTCACACCCTCCATGGGGATCTTCGCGGCGCTCTGCTCGGGGACCAGCCCCAGGCCGCCGAAGACGAGCTCGACCACATAGCCGGCCACGACCATGGCGGTGTAGAAGGTACCGGCCAGGAACGCGGCCATCCGCAGCCCGTAGTACTTCCGGTAGATGGTGAGGATCGGCAGGATCAGCAGGTCGGCGAAGATGAACGCGACCACCCCGCCGAAGCTGATGCCGCCCTTCCACAGCACGACCGCCAGCGGCACGTTCCCGATCGAGCAGACGAAGGAGACGACCGCGACCAGCGGACCGATCAGTGGCCCCCAGAGCTTGGACGCCAGGGGGTGGCCTTCGAAGAAGAAGGTGCGCCAGAACGAGTCCGGCACCCAGGCGGCGATCGCGCCGGCGATCAGCAGACCGATGACCAGGTCGCGCAGGATCGCGGCCCACTCCATCACAAAGACGTGCGCCACCGAGGTGAAGCCCTCGCGGGAGAGCAGCCGCCGGGCGAAGGAGCCCTGGCCGGCGATGGACATGTCCATCGCCGCGTGGCCCTCCATCGACCCGGCCACCCCCTGTTCGGCCTGCTCACGGGCGGCGCGCAGCAGCTTGTCGCGCAGCAGCAGGCGGAACAGCACGGCGAGGACCACGATCATGATCGGGCCGCCGACGAACTCGGCCGCGGTGAACTGCCAGCCCATCAGCAGGGCCAGAATCACCCCGAGCTCGACGACCAGGTTGGTGGAGGCGATCTCGAACGCCATCGCGGCGGTGAAGTCGGCGCCCTTGCGGAACAGCGAGCGCGCCAGCGCGACGGCCGCGTAGGAGCAGGACGAGGAGGCCGAGCCGAGCAGGGCGGCGCGGGCCAGGGTGCGTGGGCGGTCGTCGCCCAGCAGACGGACGACGGTGGACTTGCGCACCACCGCCTGGACGATCGCGGACAGCAGGAACCCGAGGATCAGGGCCCAGGTGATCTCCCAGGTCATCGACCCGGTGATGGACAGCGCGTGCCGGACGGCGTGCATGGGTGGCCCCCAGTGGTGTCGGGATGCTGTCGGACCGCTCGATGACATCAACCCTTTTACCCTCGGGGGGTATTTCATTCACCGGCCACGGCGTGTCGCCGGGCCCGCAGGTCAGCCGTTGGCGGGGTCGGCCGAGCTGAGGGCGTCCGCGATGCTGCCGCGGTAGAGGCCGAGGAAGGGGCTCTTGACGTAGGGGTGTCCGCGGAACTCCTCGAGGGTTCCGGTGAGGGAGGCGGAGGAGTGATTGACCGAAGCGGAACCGGGTCTAAGGTATGTGAAGGATCATCGGATTCGCATGTGAGCGGGCAGGGGCGGAACCGTGGCTGACGAGTTGCACTGGATGAGGCCGGGCGAGAACGACGCGCCCTCGGTGGAGCTGCGGACAGACATTCCGCACCCCGCGCGGATCTACGACTACCTGCTCGGCGGCAAGGACAACTTCCCGGCCGACCGTGAGGCCTCCGCCGAGATCTCCGCGGTCTGGCCCAACCTGCCGAAGTCGATGCGGGCGAACCGGAGCTTCATGCGGCGGGTGACGCACTACCTCGCGGCGGAGCGCGGCATCCGCCAGTTCCTGGACATCGGCACCGGGCTGCCGACCTCGCCCAACCTGCACGAGGTGGCGCAGGCGGTGGACCCGACGGCGCGGGTTGCCTACGTCGACAACGACCCGATGGTGCTGGTGCACGCCCGCGCCCTGCTGGCCAGCACGCCCGAGGGTCGGACCACCTACATCGACGCGGACCTGCACGACGCCGAGGCCGTACTGACTGCCCCGGCGCTGCTGGAGACACTGGACCTGGAGCAGCCGGTCGCGCTCAGCCTGATCGCCGTGCTGCAGTTCGTCACTGACGAGGACGAGGCCCACTCGATAATCGACGGGCTGATGAAGCAGCTGGCGCCGGGCAGCTTCCTGGCGCTGTCCACGGTCACCGCCGACAGTGCGCCGGAGGAAGTCACCCGCGGCATCGCCGCGTATGCGGCGCGCGGCATCCCCGAGCGGATCCGCACCCGGGCCGAGGTCGAGCTGCTCTTCGGCGGCCTGGAGCTGGTGGACCCGGGCGTCTGCCTGGTGCACCGCTGGCACCCGGACGCGGAGTCCGCAGCCACCCCCGACGAGCATGTGCACATGCACGGCGGCATCGCCCTCAAGGTCTGAGCCCGCACAGCCCGAGCCCGCACAGCCTGAGCCCCCACAGCCCGGATACCTGACGTCCCCGGGGGTAGCGGTTCGGCCGCTGCTCCCGGGGACGGGTGAGCGCTCACCTCTGTGCGGCGGTACCTGCGGCCCTGGCGGTCAGCAGCGGCTCCAGGTGGCCCGGACGGTCCACCGGGAGCGACCCTTGCGGCCGGTAACGGGCGGTGCGGCTCTCCCAGTCGAAGTAGCCACCCATCCAGGCGATCAGCCCGTCCGCGTACCGCTCCACGGCCAGCCGCTCGTCCGCGCGCAGCCCGAGCCGCTCGCACAGCTCCGGTATCTCGACCGCCAGTTGCAGGTACTGGTCGATCATCCACTGGGCCTCGGCCAGCACCGCGACGCTGGCCTCCTCGCGCTTGCACTGGCGCTGGTGCTGCAGGATCACCACCAGGTTGTAGACGTCGCCGCGCGGGGCCTCCTTGTCGTAGGAGTACACATCGTTGCTGAACGCCGGTGCGTCGGCCGCCAATTGGCGCATCAGCCGCAACTGCGGGCTGTGGAAGGCGGCCGGCGGCACCTCGGCCTCGAAGCGCTCGATCATGTCGAGCACGGTCTCGGTGCCGTCCGCGCCCCGACGCAGCATCAGATAGGCGGCCCGGTCCGGAATGGTGGGATCGATGCCCTCCGCCTCGGCCTCGGCCGCCAGCGTACGGCCGAGCGCCTCGTTCGGGTGGGCGGCGAAGTACCACTCCCAGTTGGTGGCCGCACGGGCACGCCAACGCGAGGACATGCCGGTGGAGCTGCGTCGCCAGAGGTCGCGGAAGGAGGAGGTGACGGGGGAGTCGGAGGGGCCGGTCGGCTCGCCGTGGGCAATCCGGATCAGCGGGTCGCAGGCCGCGGCGACGGCGGACGGGTGCAACCCGAGCTCATCGTCGAACTGGTCGTCGAAGAGGAAGTAGAAGCTGAAGAGGTCGGTGGCGAGGCACAGGTCCTCGGTGCCGAGGTCGGGAAAGCTGCGGGCAGCCAGATCGGGTATGTCCCAGCGCGTGTACAACGCGACCGCTTCGGACCCGGTCAGCATGCCGTGGTCCCGCAGCCAGGCGAGGTTGTGTGCCTCGGCGCTGTCGCGGTGCTCGTTGAAACGCCTGGGGTAGGGGAGGTTCAGCTCCACGGTTGGGTTGCATCTCCTCTCTCGGTCGAAAGCATTCGATCGCGACGCTACTTCAAGCGAGCAGCTTCGTGCAGTCTGCTATCAGACAACTGCCCATACCGTGACCCTGGCTGATGGTTGGGTAGTTACTGATTGCGCGGCAAAACCACCCCGCGTCGCAGAGCGAGTGGATAGCCTCGACAGAGGGCGAGGACAGCGAGCGAGTGGGAGCGAACGGTGACCGATCACGGAGGCGCGGACGGCGCGGATGCCGCCCAGCGCGGCGCATCCGACCGCAGGGGCGACGACCGCCGGATTGACGAGCACGGGCTCTACACCAGCGGCCTCTACGAGCGCGCCGAGGTGACGGAGGTCGTCGAGAACGCGCTGACCCGGCTCTGCGAGGGCTACGGCAACGGCGACACCGACATCGGCACCCTGCTCCGGTTCAGCGGCGAGGCGGGGTTGGGCAAGACCGCCCTGCTGGCCGAGCTGCGCCAGAGTGCCCGCGCCCGGCACTGCC
Source organism: uncultured Actinomycetota bacterium (assembly GCA_963743515.1). Lineage (GTDB taxonomy): Bacteria > Actinomycetota > Actinomycetes > Streptomycetales > Streptomycetaceae > Streptacidiphilus. Next base: position 1,018,181 of record CAVUQN010000004.1, on the reverse strand, counting down.
TGGTCCTCTACGCCCGCGGCGGCGAGCAGCAGCGGAACGTCCCGTTCCATGTGATCCGGCAGTTGCTGCAGCCCACGCTGCTGAAGAAGACCGCCCCGGAGCAGCGGGAGTTCCTGGAGGGCGGCTGGCTGGAGCTGGCCGCGCCCGCGCTCGGCCTGGTCCCGGCCTCCGCCGCGGTGCGCTTCCCCAGCGCCGTCCCGCCCGACCCGCAGGGCATCAGGGACGCCCTGGACCTGCTGCTGACCCAACTCGCGGTCCGCGAGGGGCCGTTGGTCGTTGTCGTGGACGACCTGCACTGGGCCGACCCGGAGTCGCTGGCCTGGCTGGTCTCCTTCGCCTCCCGGCTGCCCGGCGTCCCGCTGCTGATGGCGCTGGCGTTCCGGCCGGAGAGCCTGCCGGTGGCCGGCGATCCGCTGTTCAGTCCCGTCCTCGGCGGCAGCGACGGGCTGCTGAGTCTGCGTCAGCTCGGCCCGGTGTCCGTCGAGACCCTGGTCCGGCAGGAGCTGGGCACCGACGCCGACGACATGTTCTGCCGCGAGTGCTGGTCCAAGACCGGTGGCAACCCCTACGACCTGGTGGCGCTGATCGCCAGGCTGCGGGAGCGGTCCATGCCGCCGAGCGACGAGTACCTGGGCGAGATCGGCGGACTGGTCGCCGCCAACAAGGGCCCCGGGATCGCCCGTCGGCTGGAGAAGCTCGGGACCGACGCCTACCGCTTCGCCTACGCGGCGGCCATCCTCGACACCCAGATCGACCCCGCCATGGCCGCCAACATCGCGGGCCTCAACCCGGCCGCCGCCCGCACCGCGGTCGAGAAGCTGCGCGCCGAGCGGCTGCTGCGTTCGGAGTACAAGTCCGACGGCACGGCCACCCTGGAGTTCGTCCACCCCACCATCGGCACCGCCCTGTACGAGACCATGCTGTCGCCCAGCATGCGTACCGCGATGCATGGCAAGGCCGCGCGCGAGATCATCGACGCCGGGCTCAGCATGGCGGAGGCGTCCCGGCATCTGCTGGAGACCCACCCCGAGGACGATCTGATGGTCGTCGCCCAGCTCCGGCAGGCGGCCGACGAGCACCTGGCGATGGGTGCGCCCGCGGCGGCCCACCGCTGCCTGGAGCGCGCCCTGCGGGAGCCCCCGGCCGAGGAGGACCGGGCCGACGTGCTGTTCGAGCTGGGCCGTTCGGCCCTGCTGACCGACCCCACAGTCACCGTCAACCACCTGCGGGCCGCGCTCACCAGCCGGCCCGGCCTGCGGGTGCAGCGCCGGGAGGAGGTCGTGCTGCGGCTCGGCCAGGCCCTCGGCCACAGCAACCAGATGGTCGAGGCGGCCCGGGTGACCGCCGAGGAGGTCGGGCGGACCCCGCCGGGCCCGGCCCGGGTGCTGCTGCAGACGGCCTACTACATGTGGCGCGGCTTCCTGCGGGACGTCCCCGACGGTCCCGGGCACTCGCAGCGGCTGGCGGAGCTCTCCGCCGCGCTCGGCGACACCGGGGCCAGCTCAAGCGCCGTCCATGTGCTCCGGGCCTGGGACCTCACCCTGCGTGGCGAGGACTCCCAGCAGGTGGTGGAGCTGGCCGGGCACGCCTTCGAGGACGGCAGCCTGGTCCGGGACATCGGCTGGACCAACACCACCTGGGGCTTCGAGATCCCGATCGTGCTCTGCCTGTCCTACATCTACAACGACCGGCTCGACCTCGCCTCGGAGCTGGCCAACGAGGGCGCCAACACCTATGAGCTGGCCGGGTGGAGCGGCGGCCACCTGGCCTTCGTCAACTTCGTGCGCGGGCTGGCACTGTACCGCTGGGGCCGACTGGCGGAGGCGGAGTCCTTCCTGCGGTCGACCCTGCGCAGCTCGCTCCGGCTGGGCCGGGGCCTGCCGCTGGAGTGGGACGTCGTCGGTGTTCTCTGCGAGACCCTGATGGCCCGGGGCCGGCTGCAGGAGGCGGTGGACCTCGCCCGGCAGTACGGCTTCGGCCCGCCCTTCCCGCCGGTCATGGTGCTGCCGGACGCGCCGACCCTGTACGGGCGGCTGCTGCTGGCGCAGGGACGGCGGAAGGAAGCGGTGCAGCAGTTGGAGCAGGCGGGCGCCGGTCTGGAGGCCCGCGGTTGGCGCAACCCGGTCTGGGCGCCCTGGGCCGGCGAGCTGGCCCGGGCCATCGCGCCGGACTCGCCCGAACGGGCGGCGGAGCTGGTGGAGCAGGGCCTCCGGGACGCGCACCGGGTGGGCAGCAACTCCGCCATCGGCGTCGCCCTGCGGACCAAGGCGGCGCTGGCCGCCCCGGCCGAGGCGCTCGACCTGCTCCGGCAGTCGGTGGAGGCGCTCGGCAAGTCGCCCGCGGCCTACGAGTACGCCCTGGCGCTGGTCGACTACGGCTCCGCGCTCCGTCGGGCCGGTCGTCCCCGGGACGCCGTCGGGGTGCTGGAGCAGGGCGTCGAGCTGGCCACCCAGTGCGGTGCGGACCGGCTGAGTGAGCGCGGCCAAGGTGAACTGGTGGCGGCCGGCGCCAGCCCGCACCGGATGCGCGCGGTGGAGACGCGGGCGCTCAACGAGCGTGAGCGGCAGGCGGCGGAGCTCGCCGTGGAGGGCCTGACGGTGCGCAAGATCGCCACCCGGATGCGGGTGAGCGAGAATGAGGCCCGATGGCTGCTCGCCTCGGCCCATCGCAAGGTCGGCGCCGGTCCCGAGGGGCTGTCCCGGGCGCTGGAACCGGGGGAATAGGGCCGGTCCGGCCCTGGTTGGACCGTGGCAGCGCAGCACCGAGCAGGCAGCACTGAGCCGAACGCACCGAGCCGAAAGCAGGTCGACGCACCATGAGCACTCTCGAGCTCACCAAGGACAACTTCAACGAGGTCGTCGAGAAGAACGACTTCGTGCTGATCGACTTCTGGGCGGCCTGGTGCGGCCCCTGCCGAGGATTCGCGCCGGTGTACGACAAGGCGGCCGAGGACAACCCGGACCTGGTCTTCGCCAAGGTGGACACCGAGGCCCAGCAGGAGCTGGCCGGTGCCTTCGAGATCCGCTCCATTCCCACGCTGATGATCATCCGTGACCGCACGGTGGTCTTCTCCCAGCCCGGCGCGCTGCCAGCCTCCGCGCTGGAGGACCTGATCAAGCAGGCCAGGGAGCTGGACATGGACGAGGTGCGGCGCGAGGCGGATCAGCAGCAGGGCGCGGCGGAGCAGTAGCGGCGGTCGCTCGGGCCCGGCCGTGGGCCGTCAGGGCCGGGCCGACCAGGAGCGCTGCGGCCGGTACTCGACGACCGTCAGCGCGATGGCGACATGGCGGTCCACCAGCGCGTCCAGGCTCAGCTCGCCGCCGTCCGGGCGGAACCACTGGGAGACCGCGTTGCACATGGCGATGACGGTGCGTCGGGCCTCGTCCGGGTACGGGGTGAGGAAGACGCCCAGCTCGACACCGGCGTCGATGGCGTCCCGGAAGAGGTTGGTGGCCTCGGCCTGGCGCGCGCTGTAGCGGGCCAGTCGCTCGGGGTCGAGGCTGCGCTCCTCGGAGAGCAGGATGTTGCTCCGGGCGTGGTGCTCCGCACGGAACCGGGTGGTGGCAGCGACCACGGCGGACAGCCGGTCGGCCGGCTCCGTGCCGACCTGCTCCAGGGCGGCCGCGCAGGCGGCGAAGTAGGCGTCCATGCCCTCGTCGAGCAGCGCATGGAGCAGTTCCTGCTTGCCCGAGTAGTAGTGGTACATCGCCGACAGGCTCATTCCGGCGCGCTGGGCGATGTTCCGGATCGAGGCGCTGCCGAAGCCGCGGGTCGCGAACTCCTCGCGGGCGGCCTCCAGCAGGGCGGTCTGTCCGGCAGGTCGCATGAGGATCCTTGCTGAAGGTGACTGATCGGTCGTTCGGATCCTAGCCCGGATCGGTCGCATGGCGTCCGTCACATCGCACGCGACCTGACGCGCGCCTCTGGACAGTGGTGTCGGGGACGCATAGCTTAACGATCGTTCGTGAAGCCGAGATCATTCTGCCGCCGCAGGAGCCCCGATGACCGTGCACACCGACGACCCCGCCGGAATATTCCAGGACGGCCTCGCCCGGGGCGAACTCCGCTACCAGCGCTGTCGCTGGTGCGACGACCGCTCCGCCCGGGTCCGGCTGCTCTGCGCGACCTGCGGCGGCACGGACTTCGCCTGGGAGTGCAGCAGCGGACAGGGACGGATCTACCGGATCCCCGATCCGGCCGGCGCTGCGGAGGCCGGGCGCACCGTGGTGATCGAGCTGGACGAGGGCTTCCGGATGAACGCCCGGCTCGCGGCCGTCCCCGCCCACAGGCTGTGGACGGGCGCTCCGGTGCGACTGGACGCCGCCACCGCGGACGGCGGCGCGCTGCGCCCGGTCTTCCGTCCGGTTGCTGCCTGAGGCGGACCGGAGGCAGGCTGGATGCAGTGTCGAGCGCTGAAACCTGTGGGTGTTCCTGGCCGTCTCTACAGTTGGCACTTGACTTGGCGTCGTCTCACCCCAGGGGGCTGTTCCATGAAGAACACCACAGGCACCGTTCGGCACCGCGCGTTCGTCCGGCGGGCCGCCTCGACCGCGGCTGTCGTCGCCGTCGTGGTCGGCGGCCTGGCCGTCGGCGCGGGGTCGGCCTCCGCCAAGTCGGCGATCGACATCGGCGTCCCCAGCCACGCGGTGGCGGTCGGCCAATCGGCCCAGGTGACCGCCACCGGCAACAGCGACGACTTCGGCCCCGCCCCCGTCCGGCTTTGCATCGACGAGCGGATCGGTTCCGCCGCCTGGCGGCAGCTGGGCTGCGCCCCCGCCGGAGCGTTCAAGCTGGACGTCAAGGCTCAGCAGCGGGGTGAACTCCAGTTCCGTGCACAGCTGCTCGGCGTATTCGGCCCGCACCGCCGGGTGCTGGACCGGACCTCGGACACCGTGGACGTCCGGGTGTTCTGAGTCGACCTGACGCCGGGTGGGGACCCCCGTGGACTAAATCCTTACCTTCCTACTAAGGTATGCCTAAGCTAAGCCCGCCGGACATCGGCGGGCTGCTGTCGGTATGACCGGGGTGGGCCCGGGGAGGAGTCTCTTTCCATGTGGGACGACGCGTTTCCCAGCTTTCTGATCGGGCTGCGGGAGGGCCTTGAAGCGGGACTGATCGTCTCCATCCTGGTGGCGACGCTGGTCCGCGCCGACCAGCGGGCGCGCCTGCCACAGGTGTGGACCGGCGTGCTGGCGGCCGTCGCCCTCTCACTCAGCTTCGGCGCAGTCCTTACCTTCACCGCGGCCAACCTCCCGACCAACGCCCAGGAGGCCTTCGGCGGCGCGCTCAGCGTGGTCGCCGTGGCCTTCGTCACCGCGATGGTCTTCTGGATGCGGCGCAACGCCCGCAACCTCTCCGGCGAGATCAAGGAGAAGGTCGCCGCCGCGCTCGCGGTCGGCTCCGGGATGCTCGTCCTCACCAGCTTCCTCGCGGTCGGCCGCGAGGGGTTGGAGACCGCGCTCTTCATCTGGACCACGGCGCAGACGGCGGGCAGCTCGACCGGTCCGCTGATCGGCGCGGCCGTCGGACTGGTGCTCGCGGTGGTGCTCTGCTGGGCGCTGTACCGGCGGGTGCTGAAGATCAACCTGACCCGCTTCTTCACCTGGACCGGGGTCGGCCTGATCATCGTCGCGGCCGGCGTCCTCGGCTACGGCCTGCGCGACCTCCAGGAGGGCGGCGTCCTGCCGGGCGGTTCCGCGTTCGCGTTCAACCTCGGCGGCAGCATCGACGCCAACTCCTGGTACGCGACCCTGGTGCAGGGCGTCTTCAACCTGACGACCGAGATGACCTGGCTGCAGATCGCCGCCTACGTCCTCTACCTGGCGATCGTGATGACGCTCTTCGTCCGGGGCGTGCGGGCTCCGGCGCCCGAGCCCGCCCCGGTCGCCGAAGCTGTCACTGAGCCCGCTGCCGCCGAGCCCGCCGGGTCCGGTGGACGGCCGCGCTGGCTGGTGCCGACGGCGATCGTCGCGGTGCCGGCCGTCGTCGCCGGGATCGTCATCGCCGCCGGCGACGGCAAGCCCGCCGCCTCGGCCACCGTCACCGTCTCGCAGAGCGCCTGCGGCCAGGGCTTCACCACGCCCAAGCCGGGCCAGCAGGTCTTCCAGATGAAGAACACCGGCAGCCAGACCTCCGAGGTCTACCTGATCAACCCGACCACCAACGCCGTCTACGGCGAGGTCGAGGGCATCGCGCCCGGCACCACCCGCGCGCTCACCGCCACCATCGGCAGCGGCGACTACGCCTGGCGCTGCGTGCCGACCTCCGGAAAGGCCGTCACCTCGGCGACCGTCCGCGTCACCGGCGGCAGCACCGTGCCCGCCGTGCTGCCGCTGGCCGCCGCCGACCTGGACGCGCCGCTCGCCGCCTACAAGGCCTACGTCAACGCCGGTCTGGCCACCCTGGTCCCGGAGACGCAGAAGGTCGCCGACGACATCCACGCCGGCAACCTGGCCGCGGCCAAGGCCGACTGGCTCACCGCGCACCTCCAGTACTCCTCGCTCGGCGCCGCCTACAGCACCTTCGAGGACTTCGACAAGGCGATCAACGGCCGGGCCGACGGTCTGCCGCTGGGCGTGCAGGATCCGGCCTTCGCCGGCTTCCACCGGCTGGAGTACGGACTGTGGCACGGCGAGTCCGCGCAGAGTCTCGCCCCGGTCGCGGACAAGCTGGTGGCCAGTGCGACCGGGCTGCAGAAGGCCTTCCCGACCCAGGCCTTCGACCCGACCGACCTACCGCTGCGCACCCACGAGATCCTGGAGAACTCGCTCCAGTTCGAGCTCACCGCCGACACCGACGAGGGCAGCGGCAGCAACCTGGCCACCGTCCGGGCCAACCTGACCGGCACCCAGGAACTGCTCACCGTCCTGCGTCCGCTGATCAGCGAGCGCAGCCCCGGCCTGCTGGCCACCGTGGACGCCGACATCAGCCGGGTCTCCGGGCTGCTCGCCGCCCAGGACACCGCCGCCGGCTGGACCCCGGTCGAGCAGCTCGCCCCGGTCACCCGGGAGACGCTGAACGGCGCCGTCGGCCAGCTGCTCGAAGACCTCTCGCCCATCCCCGACCTGCTTGAGATCCGGAAGTCCGCCTGATGACTGATCACACCCAGAGCCCGGCCGACCAGCCCTCCGCGAACCACGCCGGCACCGGCTCCTGCCCGTTCGGGTTCGGCACCTCCCGGCGCACCGTGATGAAGACCGCACTGGGCGCCGGGGCCGTCGGCGCGGCCGTCGCCGGCGGCGCGATCAGCTTCGGCGCCGCCCCGGCCGCGGCCGACAGCGGCAGCGGCACGAGTGCGAGCGGCGACGGCGGCGCGGTCGCCTTCTACGGCGAGCACCAGGCGGGGATCACCAACCCCAACCCGGCCTACGCGATCTTCCTCTCCTTCGACGTGATCGCCCCGGACCGGGCCGGGCTGGAGGCGCTGCTGCGCACCCTCACCACCCGGATCGCCTTCCTGACCTCCGGCGGCACCCCGCCGGACCTGGGCGTCGGCGCGCCGCCCGCGGACAACGGCATCCTCGGCCCGACGGTCCCGGCGGACGAGCTGACGGTCACCGTGGGCGTCGGCGCCTCGCTCTTCGACGGACGCTACGGGTTGGCGGCGCTCAAGCCGCGCAAGCTCACCCCGATGAAGACCTTCCCCAACGACAACCTCCAGGCCGCCGAGTGCCACGGCGACCTGTCGCTGCAGATCTGCGGCGGCCACCAGGACACCGTGCTGCACGCGATGCGCGACATCGCCAAGCACACCCGGGGGCAGATGCAGGTCAAGTGGCGCATCGACGGCTTCGCCAATGCCCCGCGTCCGACCGGCACCCAGCGCAACCTGCTCGGGTTCAAGGACGGCATCGCCAACCCGGACACCGGCTCCAGCCGCGAGATGAACCAGCTGGTCTGGGTGGACGCCGGCAGCTCCGAGCCCGCCTGGGCGGTCGGCGGCAGCTACCAGGTCATCCGCATCATCCGGATGCTGGTGGAGTTCTGGGACCGGGTCTCACTGAACGAGCAGGAGCTGATGTTCGGCCGCCGCAAGGACACCGGCGCGCCGCTCGACGGCACCCAGGAGAGCGACATCCCGGACTACGCCAAGGACCCGGACGGCAACGCGATCCCGCTGGACGCCCACATCCGGATTGCCAACCCGCGCACGGCCAAGACCGACGACTCGCGCATCCTGCGCCGGGGATACAACTACGACCGGGGCATCGACAGCGTCGGCAACCTGGACATGGGCCTGGCCTTCTGCTGCTACCAGCAGGACGTGCAGCGGCAGTTCGAGGCGGTGCAGACCCGGCTGATCGACGAGCCGCTGGTGGACTACATCTCGCCGACCGGCGGCGGGTACTTCTACGTCCTGCCGGGTGTCCGGAACTCCGCCGACTGGCTCGGACGGGGGCTGCTCTCGGCGAGCTGAGCAGTGGGTTTGCCCGGTTGTCGGCGGCACTCGGTACTGTGCGTGTCTGCTGGGGAACGCAGCGTCGGCCTCCGCCGGAACCGCGGTGGCCCGCGCGTGCGTCCTGGAGGACACACGAACGGGAGCACGCCATGTCCGCAACATTCGTCGGCACCGAGACCTGGGCCGGGACCGTTGGCACGGTTGGCACCAGCGCCTGCCGCCTCTGCCCGCCCCGGGGCGGCGTCGTGGTCGCGACCTACGCCGGGGACGGTCCGCCGCACCGGGCCGAGCACCGCGCGGAGGAGGAGACCGCGGCCACCGGGCTTCCGCACCACGACCACTACGACCCCTCCCTGGACGCCTTTGTGGTGATCCGTCACCAGGAGTGAGCCGAGGGCCGGGCATGGGTCCGGGCATGGGTCGGGGGCCGACAGCCCCATCTGCTGTCGGCCCCCTGGGTGGTGCGTGACCCTGTCCGCGCCATGGGCCGCCGTTGCCGCGCGCCCGCCCTGGCGCTGGTAGGGCGGGGTACGCGTCCGGGTCGGCCGGCCGGTGCGTGTCGCGTTCCGGACCGGTCGGAACGGTCCGGAACGGCGGCGGTGGAACAGGCGGTCAGTAGTAGAGCTCGGCTGCCAGGCGGTTGCTGTTGGCCTGTCCGCTGCCGACCGTGCCGGTGTTGCCCTTCACTCCGGCGGTGTTGCCGAAGTTGGCCGCGGCGCCGCCGGCGGCGGTCTGCTGGGCGGCGTGCGCGTTGCCGTTGACCGAGCCGAGGAGGTTGCCGGAGTCCTCGTTGCTGACAATGCTGCCGTTGGAGTGCTGGGTGGCGGATGAGCCGTTCCCGGTGGCCGATGCCGTGCCGATGCCCAGACACATGCAGGCGGCGAGGGCGGCGAAGGCCGTGAAGATGCGGATTCGGGACACAAGGTCTCCTGTGGGTGGATAAGCGGTGGTGACGCTGGGGCTGGCCATCCCCGGGTCGTCGAGATCCTGACTGACGTCGCGTAACCAGCATTCACCAACAAGTCGACAAAGTTCCATCCCGATTGGTAAATATCCCCCATAGGAGTCAGTAACCTATTCCTGACCCCTTGTCCCACCCCGTTCTGGCGTCAATCGACGATTGACCGAGGGGCGTGCGCCGCGATCGTGCGCCGTTTCGCCTGATCAGGCAAGGTGGTGACGCAGACCCACAACAGCAGGTGCGGCGAGGAGCAGAGGGTGCCCGAGGGGAAGAGGCCAGGCCGACGTGTGCGGCACGCTCACCCGGGGCGGAAGCCGGCTCGGCCGACGCCCGGCGGCGACTCCTCGGAGGTCACGGGGGCGGAGGTTGCCGGGGCGGAGGTCACCGGGGCGGGGGTGGACGGGGTAGCAGAGGGCGCGCGGGAGGGCGCGCGGCTGGACGCGGCCGCCGGGGCGGGTGAGCCGCTGCTGGAGGAGCCCGAGGATGCGCCGCGCGCCGTCACCCCCGGACTGCTCGGCCCCTCCGGGCCCGTCGGCGGCACCACCCCCGCCTCCCTGGAGCAGCAGAGCTCGGACTCGCCCGCGTCGCAGCAGCCCGACTGGGCCGTCCTCGGCTACACGCCGCCGGCCGGCCTTCCGGTCGCAGAGCTGCGCCTGGGCGCCGCGCCCTGGCCGGACCGGATGCGCACCCTGCTGCGCACCCCCATGTCCGAGCGCCCGCTGCTCGAACGCGGCACCCCGGCCGAGCCGCACGAGGTCGGCCCCAACGTCCCGCGCATCCTCGACCTGACGCTCCGTATCGGTGAGCTGCTGCTCGCCAGCGGGGAGAGCGCCGAGGACGTCGAGGCGGCGATGCTGGGCGTCAGCCACGCCTACGGGCTTGACCGTTGTGAGCCCCAGGTCACCTTCACCCTGATCTCCATCTCCTACCTGCCGTCCCTGATCGACCCCCCGGTCACCGCCTCCCGGGTGGTGCGCCGGCGCGGCTCCGACTACACCCGGCTGGCGTCGGTGTACCGGCTGGTGGCGGAGATCACCGGGCAGCGGACCAGCCTGGAGGACGCGTACCGGCGGCTGGCCGAGATCCGGCGCAACCGGCACCCCTACCCGGCGTGGCTGCTCTCACTGGCGACCGGCACGCTGGCCGGCTCGGCGACGCTGCTGGTCGGCGGCCGGGCCGACCCGGAGGCCGTGCTGCTGTTCGTCAGCGCCTTCTTCGCCTCCATCATCGGCGACAAGCTGGCCTGGGCGATCGCCAGTCGCGGGCTGCCGGAGTTCTACCAGTTCGTGGTCGCGGCCATGCCGGCCGCGACCGTCGGCGTGGTGCTGAACCTCAATCACAGCGGGCTGCGCGGTTCGGTGGTGATCACCGGTGGGCTGTACGCGCTGCTCCCGGGCCGGGCCCTGGTCGCCGCCGTCGCCGACGGCCTGACCGGCTTCTACATCACCGCCGCCGCCCGGCTGCTGGAGGTGATCTACCTGGTCGTCGGCATCGTGCTGGGGGTGCTGCTGATCCTGTACATCGGCGTCAAGTTCGGCGCCGACCTGCACCCCGAGCAGAGCCTGGTCACCGGCATCCTGCCGCCGCTGCAGCTGCCGGCGGCGATGGTGCTGACGCTGACCTTCGCGGTGCTGCTGCAGACCTCGCGCCGGGTGCTGCCGATGGTCACCGTGCTCGGCGGCATCGGCTGGTCGGTCTACGGCGCGCTGACCGTCCAGGGCCATGTCTCGCCGATCATCGCGACCGGGCTCGCGGCCGGCATGGTCGGCCTCTTCGGGCAGATGGCCTCGCGCTACCGCTACGCTTCGTCCCTGCCGTATGTGACCGCCGCGCTCGGGCCGCTGCTCCCGGGCTCCGTGATCTACCTGGGCCTGCTCTCGCTCGCCAGGGGCGAAGCGCTGGACGGGCTGGTCTCGGTCTCCCGGGCCGCCGCGATCGCCCTCGCGCTCGCCGTCGGCGTCAACCTCGGTGGGGAGGTCGCCCGGCTGTTTCTGAAGATCCCGCAGGGCGAGGGCCCCGCGGTGGTGCGCCGCGCGGCCAAGCGCACCCGCGGCTTCTGAGAGAGGGGGCCCGACCACCATGGACGCCAGCCCGGTGCCGACGCCGTCCTCGACGCCCTCCCCGGCCCCGGTGACCGTGCACCACCAACACTTCCACTTCGGCGAGTACTACGTCCACCACATCCAGGACCCGGGCAAGCAGCCGTTGTTCCTGCTGCTGCTCGGCTTCATCGGCTCCTTCCTGTTCATCCGCTTCAGCGTGCGCATGATCCGGCGCGGGGTGCGCTGGTGGCCCGGCAATGTCACCCCGGGTGGGCTGCACATCCACCACTTCGTCTTCGGGATCTTCTTCCTGCTGGTCAGCGGGGTCGGCACGTTTGTCACGGTGGGTACCCATCCGTGGATCGACATCTTCGGTCTGATCTTCGGCATGGGCTGCGGACTGGTCCTGGACGAGTTCGCGCTGCTGCTGCACCTGGAGGACGTCTACTGGAGCGAGCAGGGCCGCAAGTCGGTGGACGCGGTCATCGTCGGCATCCTGTTCACCGGACTGCTGCTGGTCGGCTACCTGCCGCTGGGCCTGAAGCCGAGCGACCGGGTGCACTGGGGACTGATCGCCGCGCTCTCGATCAATGCGCTGTTCACCGTGGTCACCCTGTTCAAGGGCAAGTTCTGGAGCGGGATGATCGGGATCATGGTCCCGGGCGTGTCCTGGGTCGCGGCCGTCCGGCTGGCCCGGCCGAACAGTCCCTGGGCACGCTGGCGCTACGCCCACCGCCCGCGCAAGTACGCCCGCGCCCGGCGTCGGGAGGCCCGCTGGCACCGCCGCGGCGACCGGGGCCGGATGTGGGTGTTCGACCTGATCGCGGGGAAGCCGACGCCGGTCGGCGCCCGCCCCACCCGGGCCCATCTGCTCGCCGAGCGGATGGCCGACCGGCTCAGCGGCGCCCTGACGGCGCCCGGCGACACCCGTCGCTCGCGCAGCTACCTGCCCTCCGACGAGCAGCGGATCCGCAGCCTGACCCGGCTCAACCGGCTCGCCGCCCGGCACGCGGCGGTGGCGACCGCCGCCCCGTCGAACGCGGAGGCTGCCGCCCGCCGCCGCGAGGCCGCCGCCCGCCGCAGTGCCATCGCCGCCGGCCGCAGCCGGGGCACCAAGGGCAACCGCCGCGGACCGTGCTGACAGTGGGCCGTGCTGAGAGTGGCCCGTGCTGACAGTGGGTTCGGGCTGACGCTGCGTCACCCATCCGGTCCACCGGAGCTGCCGGCCCCGGGCGTCCCGCACAGACTGGAGCGGTGAGGAATCCCTGGCGAGTCGCTCTAGGAACGGCGGTGGTGCTCGTCCTCGCAGCGCTCCCGCTCGGCGGGGTGGCGGACGCGGACGACAGGCCGGCGCCGAGCGCCGGCGACGTCCAGAACGCCCGTCAGCTCACCGACCAGCGCGCCGCCCAGGTCGCCGCGGCGGAGCGGCGGCTCGCCGCCGCCCGCGCCGCCGAGCAGGAACTCAATGTCCAGGCCGAAGTCGCCGTCGAGCGGTACGACGGCGCGGTGCTGCGCCGACAGCAGGCGGAGGCCGTCGCCGGGACGGCCGCGGCGGCGTCGGTCCGGGCCCGGGCGGACCGACGCGCGGCGGCGGACGCGGCCGGGCAGCTGGCCGCCGAGCAGTACCGGACCGGCCTGCCGACCGGGCTGGCCGGTCTCGGCGGACTGGTCCAGGCCCAGAACCTGCAGGCCGCCATCAGCGGCCGAGCCGCCCTCCGCGCCGTCACCGACCGGACCCGCAGGGTGGTGGACTCCGCCACCGACAGCGCGACCGAGGCCGCCGCCACGGCCGCCGCCGCCGCGCGGGCGGCCACGGCGGCGCAACGGGCGGCGGCGGCCGTGGCGCAGGCCCAGCAGCAGGTCGCGGACCGGCTCGCGGCCCAGCGGGTCGAACTGGCGGCGCTCGACGCCCAGCACACGACCTTGCTGGCGCAGCTCGCCGCGGCCGAGCAGGTCTCGGTCGACCTGGCCGCGCGCCGGGAGCAGGCCCTGGCCGCCGCTGCGGCCCAGGCCGCGGCCGAGGCCGCGCGCCAGGCGGCGCTGGCTGCCGCTGCCCCGGCGCAGTCGGGGAATCCGGCGGACTCGGACTCCGCCCCCGGCACGGCCCGGCCACGCGGACCGGTCGACCCCGGGGCAGCGGTCTCCTTCGCCCGCGCCCAGCTCGGCCTGCCCTACGTCTGGGGCGGCGTCGGACCCGGCAGCTTCGACTGTTCCGGCCTGACCATGCGCGCCTGGCAGCGCGCCGGCATCGACCTGCCCCACCACGCCGCCGACCAGTACGCCCACTCCCGCCCGCTGGCCTACCGTCAGCTGCGCCCTGGCGACCTGGTCTTCTGGTCCCACAACGGCAGCCCGCAGGACATCTACCACGTCGCCCTCTACATCGGCGACGACCGAATGATAGAGGCCCCGCGCACCGGCACCTTCATCAAGGTCGCCAGCCTCTGGATCATGGGCGTCCCCAACTACTACGCCCGCCCCTGACCGACCGGGGTCAGTGTAGGTTCCGATTAGATCTGTCGAAATCCAAGCGATTTGTCATTGACTTGTCGCTGGTGACAGATCGTCCGGACAATCACTCGTTCGAGATCTTGGCTTGGGCTGCCTTCCATTCTAGTGTCGGCGTCCGTGGCTGGGATGCGAAGCGGGGATGTTCAGGTCCGGTACCGGCAGGCTGACGGCGAGTTCGTGGAGACCACGCTGGACCGTGTCGCGGTCGGCGAGGTCGTGGCCGGGTTTCCGGTGCGAGAGTTCCGTTCGTACCGCGGGCGCCAGCACTATTCGGGCTGGTACTGGGCAGCGACCGGGCGGCGGTTGGTCGCCTACGAGAGTCGGCTGGAGTTGGCGCGGATCCTGCTAGCCGACTTCGACCCTGCAGTTGCCGCGGTCGCTGCCCAGCCCTTCCAACTCGTCGGCCCGGACGGCGAGGCGGTGCGGCGACATGTCCCTGACCTGCTGCTGGTGGGTGCGGACGGCTCGGTGACCGTGGTGGATGTGAAGGCGGCCCGGCGGATGGAGCGCCCCAAGGTGGTTGCTCAGTTCGCATGGACCAAGCAGGTGTGCGCGTTGCGCGGGTGGCATTTCGAGGCGTGGTCCGGAGCGGACCCGGTGCTGGTGGAGAACGTGCGGTTCCTGGCCGGCTATCGGCGAGGGGAAGTCATCGACCAAGACGTGGTGAAGGAGGTGGCCCGGGTGGCGAGGACACAGAGGAGCGTCGCGGGCATCGAGCGGGCCCTGGTGGACCGGTTTGCGGCCGAGCTGGTGCGTCCGGCAGTGCTGCACCTGGTGTGGTCCGGTGTGCTGGCCGCTGGCCTGGACCGTCCGCTCGGCGCGTGGACCGACTTGCGGCTGACTGAGGAGGGCGTGTGAACAGCGGTGCGGTGACGATCTTCCCGGGCTCTCGGCTGGTCTTCGACGGCGACGTGGTCGAGGTGGTGGAGTTCGACGGTGCGCGGATCACGCTCCGCAATGTCCGCACGGGTGCCTTCAGCGCGGTCTCCTTCGCCCGTCTGGCGGCCGGGGCCTACGCGGAGGCCGCCGGCCCCTCGGGGCCGAGCGACGGGCTTGCCCTGGCGGGGCTGTCGAAGATTCAGCGCGCGCAGGTGGAAGAGCGGGCCGGCCACGTGCGCGAGGTCCTGAGTGGCTACCGCTCAGGACACCCCGAAGCGGCAGCCGCAAGCGAGCCGCGCCCAGCGTTCGACCCGGGGTGCAAGTTGTCCGAGCGGGTCGCTGCCAAGGCCGCCGAACTGGAGGTCTCCACCCGCACAGTGCAGCGCTGGATCACCGCCTACCAGGAGGCTGGAGCGGCGGGGTTGGTGGACCTGCGTGAGCTCAAGGGCCGCGGCTCGGCGGTGGATCCGCGCTGGGAGGAGGCGGTGCGCGAGGTGTTCGCCTCCCTGGTCGACGCCTCCACGCCCACCCGTTCGGCCGTGCTGCGGCTGGTCGAGGACCTGCTGGAGTCGCGCCACGGTGCTGCCGCGGTGCCGTTGCCGTCCAGGTCGACGGCCTACACGAGGTTGGCGGCGCTGAGCCGGGGCACGAACGCGCTGGACGGCAGCGCGAAGAGTCGCCGGTCGATCGCCGAGCGCCCGCAGGGCGTCTACGGTCGGCTGCGGGCGACCCGGCCAGGTGAGTACGTGGTGCTCGACACCCAGGACCTGGACGTCTTCGCGATGGAGGAGGTCACCTGCCGCTGGGTGCGGGCTCAACTCACGGTGGCACAGGACCTGTTCACACGCGCCATCGTGGGTTTGCGGGTGACCGCGGTGTCCACCCGGGCGGTCGACGTCGCCTCGGTGCTGTTCGAGGCGGTCGCCCCGCCGCCGGACGAGTCCGCGCCGCAGGTGCTGGGACCGTTCCACGGAGTGCCCGACCAACTCGTGCTGACCGAGCAGGACGTGGTGGCACCGGGGCTGGGGCTGTGTCCGCCGGAGACGCTGGTCATCGACCACGGCCGCGCGTTCTTGTCCACGCACGTGATCAGTGTCTGCACCCGGCTAGGGATCTCCATCCAGCCCGCGCAGCCGAAGAAGCCTACTGACAAGCCGACCGTCGAACGGTTCTTCAAGACCCTGAGGGAAGGGCTGATCCAGCACTTGCCCGCCTACAAGGGCCCGGACATCCACAGCCGCGGCCAGGCGGTGGAGGACCAGGCGTTCTTCTTCATCCACGAACTCGAAGACGTGATCCGCGAGTGGACCAGGGACGTCTACCACCGGGCCAAGCACAGCGGCCTGGTGGTCGCGCAGTGGCCGGGGGTGGATCTGTCGCCGCTGGAGATGCTGCAGATCGGCATCGCGAAGGCCGGACGGCTGCGGCTGTCGCCGAGTCCGGACCTGGCCTACGACTTTTTGCAGGTCGTGCCGCGCACGATCCAGCACTACGGCGTCGAGGTGAACGGGTTGCGCTACAACGGGGCGGTGCTGGACGGCTACCGCAACCAGACCAGCCCCTACGGAGGGCGCCTTGCGGGCCGGTGGCCGATCCGGGTCAACCCGGACGACGTGCGGTTCGTCTACTTCCAGGACCCGGCCGACGAGGTCTGGCACCGGTTGGAGTGGGAGCACGCACTGGGCCTGGCCACGCCGTTCAGTGCCGAGGCCGCCGCCTACGCGCGCCAGCTCGCCACCCGCACCGGCCGGCACGTCGATGTCGAGCAGGCCCTGTCCGATCTGCTGGCGCGCTGGGACCGGGGAACCGTCACCGGCCGCCGCGAGCGGCGCATGGCGCTTCGGGTCTCCGCCGAACGGCCGGCCATCGCCCTGCCTTCCCCGGAACCGGAGGCCGTTCCCGGGCTGCACATGGTCCCGCCTGCCCGGATTGCCGGGGACACCGACGAGGAAGATGAGATCTTCGACGGCCCCGACGACTTCTACAACGACGCGTTCGAGGTGTTGCAGTAGTGACGTCACCGAACCTGTTCAGCCTATCCCGCAAGGAGGGCTGGCGCCGCTTCGTCCAGACCCAGGCTCGCCCGCGGCCGGAGGCGTTGACTCGTTCCCAGCTGTCCGCGCTGGGCTGGGACGCCGCCGAGGACTACAACGACCGGCGCCATGACTGGCACGCCAACTTCGGCATCGTCCAGACGCCGCAACTCGCCTATGTCCACCAGGAGCTGGACCAGATCGTGCACAGCAACCGGCAGGACGGTGACCGGATCCGCTCGGCCGCGGTCATCGACGCCCTGCCGGGCCTGGGCAAGACCACCATCGCGAACCTGTTCGGCCGCGACTTCGACCGCACCCGGATGCGGCGCCTGGGCCCGGTCACCGACCAGGGCCACGAGCGTGTCCCGGTCTTCCGGGTCGGCCTGACCTCGAACACCACCTTGCGCACGCTGAACCGGATGATCTGCGAGTTCTACGGGCATCCCGCCACCGACCGCGCCAGTGCCGCCGCGCTGGCCAGCCACGCTCTGGACTGCGTGTTGAGCTGTGACACCCGTGTCGGGATCATCGATGACATCCACTTCATCGACCTCGCTCGCCGCGACGGCCTCGCGGTCAGCAACCACCTGAAGTGGTTGGCCAACGAACTCCCGGTCACCTTCATCTACGTCGGAGTGGGCCTGGCTGAGCGTCGCTTCTTCGCCGACGGCCTCACCGGCAAGAACACCGCTCTCGCGCAGACCGCCAGGCGCTGGACCCGCTTGGGCGTCGAGCCCTTCCACCAGGACGATGCCGCCGGGCGCCGGGCCTGGCGGAGCCTGATCAAGTCCACCGAACGCCAACTCGTGCTCGCCGACCACCGGCCGGGCATGCTCGTCGACCTCACGGATTACCTGTTCGAGCGGACCACCGGGCACATCGGCTCGTACTTCACCCTGCTGGTCCGCGGCTGCTACCGCGCGATCCGCACCGGCACCGAGGTCCTGACCCGCGACCTGCTCGACCAGGTCCGCCTCGATGAGGCGTCCGAGCAGGCCCGCAGCCGACTGGCAGCACCCAGGACCCGTCAGACACGTGGGGCCGCCTCATGAGCCCGGCTGCCCGCGTCCTTCCGCTGCGGACCGCTCCCCTGGACGGCGAGGGCATCGACAGCTGGCTGCACGCACTGGCCCGCCGTAACGGGCTGTCCACGGAAAGGCTCTTGACCGCCCTCACCCTGCCCCGCCCCGCCAACCAGTTCGCCCTGATCACCGGCCAGGAACCCGACCAGCTGAGGAAACTGGAAGCGCTGGCGGCCCTGGAGCCGGGACAGCTGGACAGCATGGTCCTGCCCGCTGACCTGTTCCCCGGGGTCACCCGCACCCGCACCCCCCGCTACTGCCCGCCCTGCCTGCAGGCCCGCGGAGGCAGGTTCCGCCTTCAGTGGTGGTCACCCTGGACCTTTGCCTGCACCGAGCATCGCGTCCTGCTGGCCGATCAGTGCCCCACCTGCCGCACCAGGCCCTGCCTGCACATGCCTGTCCCCGCCCGACCCGGACTCTGCGCGGCCCGACTCTCCGAACGCCACCGCTGCATTACCGACCTCGCTACCGTCCCTGCCACCGAGTTGACGACGCACAGCCCGCTGCTGGACACCCAGGACTGGATCGACACCATCACCTCGGGAAGGGCCGCCCGCACCGCAGCGGAGGTCTTCAACGACCTGGAGTTCCTGGCCAACTGGCTCCAACGCACGCTGAATGAACTCGACACCGCCGACCTTGACCCGGTCGTCGCCAAGGCATGGGACGACGGGCCCACCGCCTCGCCCGACGTTTCCCGCAGTGCCTGGCGGACTCTGAGTGCACCAGTCACCGCTGTGATCACTCGCGAGGTCCGGGACCTGCTCGGCGAGGACGACCAGCACGCGATCCACCGTCTGCGCGTCCTGGGCCGCCGCAACGCGGAAACGCTGTCCGCCCGCCCCCGCACCATGGACCCCGGGCACTTCGCGAAACTCTCAGCGACCATGCACAACAGGCTCCTGCGAGCCGCGGACCCTGACTTGGACCCGACCAGCCGGATCCGGTTCCGGTCCTGCACCGCAGCCGCCCGCCTGCCGCGGACAGACGAACCAGCGGCCCGCGCCCGCTGGGTCCCGCAGGTGCTCTGGCCGGACTGGACGCTTCGGCTCCTGCCCGAGGGAACGCACCCTGAGCTGTTCCGGGCCGTTGCCTCGGCGATTGTCCTGCTCGTGGGGCAGCCCGCCCACACGATCCAGGCGACGACCCAGCACCTGCACTCCCACCTGCAGCGCTACCTTCTCGGCCACACCCTCCAGAACATGCTCCAGGCCGGGAACCCGCAGCCTCTGGAGGCGTTCTGCCGGATCGCGGACTACCTCGATAACGAGGGCAGCCCGATCGACTACCAGCGCCGCCGCGCGCTGGTCACCGCCGACATCCTGACCGAGGACGACTGGATGCGGATCTGCTACCGCACCGGCACCAGCCCGGGCGAGCACGGACCGAAAGCAGCCCCGACCCCACGTTTCCGACGCGCACAGCGCTATCTGGTCCAACTGCTGACCGGCGACGACCTCTCCAACCCCGCCAACCCGCTGACCTGGGCAAATCCAGGACAACGGGCCCGTTACTACCAGTCCGTCGAATCCTTCCCACCCGAGCAGCGCAAAGCCCTGCGCGACCACGGGCAGGCCAGCCTGCGCGCGCTCGGCATCCGCGAGCCGCTGACCTGGAGCCCGCCCGAACACCTCGGCCAAGACCTGCACCTGCCCGGCCCCCGCCTCAGCGACATCGACCTCAAAGCCGTCCACCGCCTGGTCCACGTCCAGGGGCAGTCGGTGGTCCAAGCCGCGACCACGCTGGGCACCAACCACACCCACATCCGCTTCGCACTCGACCTCATCGAGCCCAAGCGCCCTCGCCGCCAGCCCAGTTCAAGAGGATCCACCTGGAAACACCGCGAACGAGCCCGCACCCTGCTGACGCAAGAGTTCTTCCAACGCGAGTACGCCGAAGCCGGCAAGAACGCGGGGAAGATCGCCGAAGAGCTCGATATGCCCCGGAACATCGTGGTCGAGTTCGCCCGCAAGGCCGGACTCACCCTCCGCCGTTCACCTCGTCCCGTCGACATCGACGCCGACTGGCTCCAAGAGCAGTACGTCAACCACAGACGGTCGACACTCTCCCTCGCGGAAGAGATCGGTACCGAGGACATGACTATCCTTCGCAGGCTGCGTCAACTCGACATCCCCATCCGACCGTCTGGCGTCCACAGCAGCCACGTCATGATCGCCGAGCTTCCCGCGGACACACCCGCCGACATCAAGAAGTCCGTCCAGGCAACCCGCTACGGCTGGCTCCGCCTCGCCCGCTTCCAGGCAGCGATGGGATATCCCAACCTCGCCGCTGCCGGAAAGGCCCTCGGCATCGTCCCCTCAGCCCTCGTGATCCAACTCCAGCAATTGGAAGCCGCCATCGGAGCACCGCTCTTCCACCGCAGCGACAAACACCCCTCGGGCAAACCAATGACACCCACCGCCCGCGGAGGCGAACTCCTCGCGGTCCTCGCACGACCCGAGATCCAGGCCCTCGCCCCACCCGGCGAGTTCGCACTCCACCGCACGACCCTGAAATGGGCGGCAAACCGCAAGCCGTCCCGCCGCAGCAACAGCACCCCGCTCCCGCTCGTCCCCCGATTCTCCGTCGGCAAGCTCCGCATCACACGACCACTGCTGGCCCTCCTGCACCACGTCGTCAACCACGATGACCAGGAGTTCTACGGCTGGGAACTGATCGAGCAGACCGGCATGGACGCCGGAACCGTCTATCCCCAACTCGCCCGCCTGACCCGAGCAGGCTGGCTCACCTCCCGCCCCGAGGACGAAGCCGCCTGGCTCGCCGGCGCACCACCAGGCCGCGGTCCAGGACGCCGCCGCACCTACTACGCCCTGACCGAAGAAGGACGCGCGGCCGCTGAGTACGAGCTGCGACAGCGCGCAACCAAGATCACATCACCCTCACGATGGTAGAGCCCCAGGCGGGTCTGGCTGGAGATCCGGAACAGCCAGGTCAGCGGACGGACCAGCAACCAGCCAGGGTTACGAGGAAGGACGGAGATCACCATGCACAAGTCCCACATGGAACGGGCTGACATTCTCAAAGACCTGGTGGCTCGCTGCTCGGACACTGACCCGGCGCGTTGCATGGAAATCGCGGCGGACCTCGGTTTGCTCGCCTCCGACTTGCTCGCGGTCGCTGGACACCCGGTTCCGGTGGAACTCCTGCCCCCGGAGCGCGATGCCCGGGTCATGAAGGAGTTCGCCTACCGCGTCAGCTACTGCAACCACGCGCAGATGGCCGCGCTGATGGACTTCATCCGTGGGCTGCCGGTTGCAGCCCCGGAACCTTCGCCAACCCCAGTTCCGAGGCGAAAGGTCTATGCGCACCCTGACGCCGGCCACTTCGCGACCGTCCTCGACGGGCTGATGCGAAATCGGGGGTTCGGGCCGAAGGAACTCCCGTTCATGGGCCTTTCCCTCAGCACGATCTACGGCAGCATGTTGACGCGTGATCGCCGCAACGAGCACCGCTGGTTCCAGCTCAGCAACATGGCCGGGCCGCTGGGCTGGAGATTCGAAGACTTGGTCGCCGTCGCCGATGAGCCGCCATCGGAGCATCCGCGCTACGCGATGCACTGCCACCATCTCGGCCAGGTATATGTCGAGGCGATCCGGATGACAACGGCGCAGCTTATCGAGGTCATCAGGCAGGCAGACCAGCTGAGCGAGCGTCCAGATCAGGGCGCTTGGAGACCCGTTGCGCCTGGCTTCGCCGCGGAATGCCCGGATTTGGCCGACCTGGTATGACCCAGTCGGACCCAGGCTTTATGCCCAAACAATAGCGGCCGAATCCCGCGAGCTCACTCCGGCGCGAGTTCCAGAAGCCGGATCTCCGACTTGCGAACCGGCGGCGAACGAAAAGACTCCTGGATAATACCGGCGGCAAGCCGCCCGGGCGCAGCATGGATGCCCACGCGATGACTAGGTGGGATCGCTAGTGAGACCGGCACCTGCAAGCGGGCTGGCATCTCTCACTCTCGGCGCGGCAGGAGGTCCCCCAGGGACTCCACCAGGTCGTTTACCTCCTCGGGGAACTCCAGTGCCCAAGCTGTAAGGAAGGCGCTTGCTACGATATTGCCCGCAGTGAAGTCGAGATCGGCGCCAATCTGCTCCCAGATGACGTGTCGATCCCAGTTGGTCATGGCGCGCTGGCGCACCACCTCTTTGACTCGTTCCTGCTGGTGCAGGCTCAGTTGCAAGTACATGGCGAGCTTGGCCGCGAGGGCATCGAGGCGCTCTAGGACACGGCCAAGAATATGAGCCTCTGGCGAGCTGTGGCCGGGGAGGGCGAAGATCCGTTCGCTCGCATCCACTCGATGCGCTTGGTCGCCATCGAGAACACACACTGAGGGGAAGGAACTTGTTGGATCTATGTTGTGCTGGTTATTCACCTTGATTGCAGGGTCGGCACCACCCATGCCGTGGATCTTCACGGCATCCAATTCGATGCCTCCATGGGATCGCAGGGCAGTAGCCACCATCAGTTCGGCGAATCTATCTTCGACGAAGATGGCTAGCTTGGCATGGATTTGACCAGTGATGGTACGCAGGGCTCGCACATCCAGCTTCCCCTGCAGTACCTCGCCGCTATAGGCGGCCCAAATGGCCTTGGAGGGCAGGGGGGCAAGTGCATCGTTAGAATGAGTCGTGAAAATGACCTGGCAGCCCTTGCGCTTCGCTACGCCGATCAGATATTCGACCATTCGTCGCGTGGCAACGGGGTGGAGGCCATTTTCGATCTCCTCGATAAGGATAAGCGAGCCATCCATGGCCGTTTCGACTCCAGCAACGATTCGAATTACGCTGGCCTCTCCTGCTCCGAAATGGAATTCCGAATACTGGACATCCCGGTGAGTTCGGCCAGAGAAAAGTGTGACGTTGCCGGCTGTGTCAAGGTAGAGCTGCTGGAATCCCTCGATCTGCTTACCGAGAATCCTCGCGACGTGCTCAGCCACCTCGGCCGATAGTTGCACTTCCTTGAGTGCCGCGAACTTTCCACCGATGGCCTTCTTTAGCTGAGCCCGCTCAGTCGCTGGAAGGGTGCGATCCACACCGAGTGTCTTGACCTCGCGATCAAGCACGGAATCCCGACTCCACTTTGATGTCGTGAAGCGCGCGGCACGCGAAATAGGCCCTCGCGCACTGATCGTCTTGTCGATTACCTCATACTCGATCGACCAGTTTTGCATGCTCGCGTCGTATTTTCCACTCTTGGCGAAGAACCTCCGGGGGAGAACGCTCTTGTATGCAAGAGCGGCAGAGCCGAGGACTGTAGTTTTGCCTCCCCCGTTGGGTCCGACAAGGGCCGTGACCGGAAAGTCGAAAGTGACGGTTCGGTCAGCAAACCCGCGGACCTTCCGAAGTGTGACCTTTTTGAGGTACTTTCCGTAACTGTCTTTTGCGACCTTCTCTTCCAGGCCGATAATGATGCTTTGGCTGATCTCGCTCTTGTATTCGTCCACGTGTTCTCCTTGATACGCAGCGGGTTGATCCAGTGTCAGGGCCGTGCTGTGGCTCTTCACATGGTCCTTCGGATCAACTTGCTTAGGTCTAGCAGCTACGCAGGGCTCGGGCGAGCAGATTGCCCCGCGCTTGGGTGATCCTCTGGCGGCAGGCGCGTGCGGAAGCGAGGGCTCCGCTTCAGTGACTGCCGCCCTGGAGGGGACGTTTGAGGATTTGGACAGATCGGTTGGACGGATCTGTCGACAGATCATCCGGACAGTCGAACAAGGCAGCAGGTCGGAGCACCGTCAGATGACAAGTGAGACCGGAACCTACAGTCAGGGGTCTAGGTTCTCAATGAACTCTGCGCTTTCTCACGCATCTATCGCCCAGTTTTCGCGGGACGAAAGATGAGTGAGACACCGGTCACGGCGATGTACTGGCTTCCTGGGGCATTCTCTCCAAGAAGGTTACCGTTCAGCGGTAGTGAGTCAGGGTTTGGTCAGATTCATGCCCTCTACCGGTCCCGCCGTTCGGCGCCGGACCAAACAGCCAGCTCACCGCCTGGCATCGACACGATGCGCCATCCTGCGGGGCCGGTGATCTGCCATGCCTCGAATTCGGGATCGCTCCGGCAGTTCAGATGCATGCCGTTGTCGAAAACCAGTCGTAGAGCGCCTGACTTGAAGGCCACGGCGGAGAGGATCTTTGACCCGAACAGCTGTAGGGCCGGGGCGACGTCCTGTGACGCGGGTACCAGGCGGAAGCCAGGTCGGCTCTCGGTGCGCCCGGGCCCTTGCAGAAGGTCGGCCGATGTCTCGACTGTTACCAGCCAGTCCGAGCCGAGTGCCAGCACGAGGTGGAAGTCCACGGTGATCTGGGTGACGGAGAGGCCACGGAGATTCAAGAGCCAGCGATCGTCGAGCTCAGCGGGCGCTGCGGGAGTGCTCACGTCTTCACCTTGGCACACGGAGGGGTCAGAGGCCTGCGAATATGCGACATGTTCAGGCTTCTCCCTTCATGTCTCTGGCAGTGCCTGCGACGGCTGGCCCGAGGTCAGCCGGGAGATTGTCCACCACCATGGCGATGGCTTCCTCGGCGCTGTCGGTTTCGCCGATCACGGATACACGGTCGGGCCTGCTGACCCGGTATCGCCCGTCGTGCAGGGGATCGACGAACGGGACCTCGCGGGTGAATGGGTACCCGGTGCAGGTGGTGAAACACAAGGTCCAGTGGCTCGTATATGGGTACAACTGTCGCAGTTTGGGTTCGGCATATGCAGCTTCCACGAGGAGGCCGATGCCTTCGATGGGACTCTTTCCTGCTGCGCTTTCGCGAAGCCAGCGCCATTTGACCTCAACAGCATCGGCCGGCCCGCGCTCGTGCGCCTCAGCGAGCTCGCTAACGGTCACGAACGGAAATTGGTCCCGGATCGCCCGGAGGCTTGCGCCGTTCCGCCAGGCCAGCGCGGCCTCGGCTACTTCGCGAAGGTCCGTCGATTTTCCAGTAACGAGTTCGACACCCCGGCTCCACGCCGAGAACAGGAATATGCGCCGTTCCGATCCGATGTTGATCGAAAACGGTTCGCGGAAGGCGGCGGTGCTGGCAACACCGGCATAGGTGAGGTTCCGCTCCACTTGGCGCAGTTCGCCGAGGGCGAGGCCGAACTCGGTAGCCACTTCTACCAGCGCTGCGGCGAGGCTGCCAGCCGCTACCAGGTCCGGATACAGGTCGGGGTTGGGGCCCAGGGGCGGGCGCGGTGCGGGGGAGGAGGGGTTCGACGTCACCGCCGTAGTGTGACGCGCTTCCCGCAGCGCCCGCCAGGAAATTCGACGTCCTTGATCCGGCGGTGCCGGGGAGGCACAGGCCTAGTCGTCCCTGGTGAGGCGGCCCGAAGTCCACATCAGGATCGCCCGGTTCACTTGCCGGGGTGGTTTGAACATAGTTACGCACATTCGTACCAGTCTGGAGGGGGAGGGACGCGGAATGAGTGATCCGTCAGATGTCGTGACCGTTGGCCAGCCGCCCTCGATCTGCCTCGAAGAGGTACGAGTGCGTTACCGCACTGGCCAGGGCCGGTTCGTGGATACGTCGTTGGACCGGCTGCCGGTCGATGACGTGTTGGTGGGGATGCCGGTGCGGGAGGTGCGCTGGTTTCGGGGGCGGGCCAGCTACTCGGGTTGGTACTGGTCCTCGACCGCGCGCGGGCACGTGGTCTACGAGAGCCGCCTGGAGTTGGCTCGTATCCTGTTGGCCGATCAGGATCCGGACGTGGCGGCAATCGCCGCTCAGCCACTGCTGCTGGAGTGGTTCGACGGCAAGCGGATGCGTCGGCACGTGCCGGACCTACTGCTGGGCGGCGCGGACGGTTCGGTGACGGTCGTGGACGTGAAGGCTGCCTCGCGGCTGCGAGATCCGGATGTGATGGCCCAGTTCGACTGGACCGGCCGGTTGTGCGAACGGCGTGGCTTCGGGTTCGAGGTGTGGTCCGGGGCAGACCCGGTGCTGCTGGAAAACGTTCGATTCCTGGCGGGCTACCGCCGGTCCGGGCTCGTCCCACCGGAACTGCTGCCGCTGATCCTGGACGCGGCTGCTGCACCGGTCGCCGTCCGGGATTTGGAGCGAACCCTGGAGGGACCGGACCGCGGTGGCCTGGTCCGTGCGGCGGTCTTGCACTTGCTGTGGTGCGCTCGCCTGGCTACGGACCTGTCGCGTCCGCTGGGCGGCGCGACGCTGGTGCGGGCGGAGGCAGTCGCGTGAGGGGGCACACGGTCACGATCCGGGTCGGAGCGATGCTGCTACTGGACGGGGACACCGTTCGAGTGGTCGAGTTCGATGGCCGGACCGTGGTGCTGCAGGCGCTGGTCGACGGGTCCTATCGCACCTTGGCCTTGGCGGATCTCGCCGCCCGGGCGCGCGGCCTGGACGAGGAAGAGCCCGGTGGCGACGATCCCGGCCTGGTGCTGGCCGGGCTGTCGCCAGCCGAGCTGGAGCAGGTGGCGAATCGTGCGGCCCACGTCCGCGAGGTGCTCAGCGGGTTTGCGTCCGGACACGCTGGAACCGCGCTGGAGGGTGAGCCGCGCCCGCAGTTCGGAGATGGGGTTCCACTCAAGGACAGGTACGCCGCGAAGGCCGTGGAGCTGTCAGTGTCGGTGCGGACAGTGGAGAACTGGGTGGCGGCCTACCGTCGGGCCGGCGAGGCGTCCCTGGCCGATGACCGGCGGCGTCGAGGCCGGCGCAGGGTGGTGGATCCGCGTTGGGACGCCGCAGTACTGGCGGAGCTGGCCGTCGGCGTTGAGGCGTCGACGCCGACCCGCAGCGCGGTGTTGATGCGGGCACAGGATCGGTTGGAGCGCGAGCTTGGGGCCGGGGTGGTCGAGCTGCCGTCCAAGGCCACGGCCTACCGCCGGTTGGAGGAGCTCAGCCGCGGAACGAACGCGGTGTCCGGTTCGGCGAAGGGCCGTAGGTCGATCGCGGACCGCCCGAGTGGGACCTATGGGCGTCTGCGGGCGACGCGGCCGGGCGAGTACCTGATCCTGGACACCCAGGATCTGGATGTCCATGCGATGGAGCCGGTCACCTGCCGGTGGGTGCGGGCACAGCTGACGGTCGCACAGGACCTGTTCGACCGGCAGATCGTGGGACTGAGGGTGACCCCGGTATCCACGAAGGCGGCGGATGTCGCTGGGGTGCTGTTCGAGGCCGTCACCGGCCGCAGCGCGGGGCGGGTGGGCCTGGGGCCGTTGCACGGGGTTCCGCAGCGTCTGGTCTTCACCGAGCTGGGCACCGAAGAGACGGTGTGGTGCCCGCCGGAGACGCTGGTCGTCGACCACGGAAGGGCGTTTCTGTCGGCGCACGTCATTGGGGTCTGCGCCCGGTTGGGCATCTCCATCCAGCCCGCGCAGCCGCACAAGCCCACGGACAAGCCGACCGTCGAGAGGTTCTTCAAGTCGCTACGCGAGGGCCTGATCCAGCATCTTCCCGCCTACAAGGGCCCTGACCTGAACAGTCGAGGGGTGGACCTGGAGGGGAAGGCGTTCTTGTTCTTGCACGAGCTGGAGGACGTGATCCGTGACTGGATCGTCAGCGTTCACCACACTGGGCAGCACCGGGGGCTGGCCGTCGCCGAGTGGCCGGGAACGCCCATGTCGCCGAACGAGATGTTCGCGCTCGGTGTCGCCAAGGCCGGGCAGTTGCGGTTGCCGGCCCGCCCTGAGCTGGCCTTCGAGTTCTACCGGGTGGCCTGGCGCACGGTCCAGCACTACGGCGTCGAGGTCAACGGCCTGCGCTACAACGGACTGGCTTTGGAGGGTCACCGCAACCAGAGCAGCCCCTACGGCGGGGTCAGTGCGGGGAAGTGGCCGATCCGGGTCAATGACGAGGACGTGCGGGCGGTCTACTTCCAAGAACCCGAGGACGGGTCATGGCACCGCCTGGACTGGGAGCATGCCGCGATGCTCGGCAGCCCGTTCTCGACCGAGGCGGCCCAGTACGCCCGGGCACTGGCGGCGCGCAAGGACCGGTTCGCGGACCCGGTGGCCGCGCTCAAGGAGGTCTTGGAGCGATGGGGCACCGGCCAGGTGCTGGACCGGCGCGAGCGGCGGATGGCTGCCCGGATGTCGGCAGAGCGGTCCGGGATTCCGCCCCTGCCGGATGCCGAGGACGACTTGGCGACGCTGGTGCCCGCACAGCCGGGTTCGGGGGTGGTCGGCGACGACGACACCGAGGATGAGCTGTTCGACGACGTCGACGGCTTCTACGACGACGCGCTGGAGGTGCTGGAGTGAACACCGCCTACAGCCTGTCCCGCAAGCAGGGCTGGCGCCGGTTCGTGGACACCGCGCCCCGGACCCGACCCGAGCAGCTGCTGCCCGCCGCGCTGGGCCGCCTGGGCAACCAGGCCAGGGCCGACTACGACGAGGGGCGCCACGACTGGCACGCCAACTTCGGCACGATCGCGACCCCGCAGCTCAAGGCGGTTCGCGACGAGCTGGAACTGATCGTCTCCTCGAACCGGCAGGACAGCGACCGGGTCCGCGGAGCGGCCGTGATCGACGGGCATCCGGGCCTGGGCAAGACCACGATCGCGAACCTCTTCGCCCGCGACTACGACCGCACCGCCCGGCGGCGCGGCGGGGACACGACCGCTGAGGGAGACGAGCGGATCCCGGTCTTCCGGGTAGGGCTGACATCGAACACCACGCTGCGGACCCTGAACAAGATGATCTGCGAGTTCTACGGACACCCCGGGGCGGCCCGGGGCACCGCCGCCCAACTGGCCACGTTCGCGCTGGACTGCGTACTGCAGTGCGAGACACGCGTCGGGATCATCGACGACGTCCACTTCATCGACCAGAACAGCCGCGACGGCCTCGCGGTCAGCAACCACCTGAAGTGGCTGGCCAACGAGCTGCCCGTCACCTTCATCTACGCGGGAGTCGGCCTGAGTGAACGCCGGTTCTTCGAGGAGGGGCTGTCGGGCGAGTCAGCGGTGCTGGCCCAGACCGCCCGCCGGTGGACCCGGTTGGAGGTGGGCGTCTTCAAGAACGGGGAGGACTGGGACTTCTTGGTCAAAGCCGTCGAGAAGCAGTTGGTCCTGGCCCGCGCCCGGCAGGGGCGGCTGGTGGCTTTGACCGACTACCTGTTCGAGCGCACAGGAGGCCACATCGGGTCACTGATGACGCTGATCACCCGAGGCTGCTTCAAAGCCATCAGTACCGGCAGCGAAGCGCTGTCCCGGGACCTGCTGGACACCGTCCGCATCGACGAGGCAGCCGAGAAAGCCCGACGCCTACGGACCGCAGCACCCACGAAGAAAGGGAGGAAAGCATGATCACGCCTTGGCCGACACTGCCGTTGCGCACCACCCCCCTTCCGGGGGAAAGCGTCGACTCCTGGATCGAGGCGCTGGCCCTGCGCTACAAGCTCTCCCCGCGCCGCCTGCTGCCCTCGCTCGGACTGTCCGGTCGAGCCATGTCCACCAACCACCTCATCAGGGCGACCCCTCCTGGGACCTGGCGGCGCGTTGAACTGGCGGCGGGCCTGCGCGAGGAATGCCTGGACAGCGTCGTCGGCGGCAGCTTCGCGCTGTTTCCCTCGATGGTCGGAGGCGGATCACGGTTCTGCCCGGCCTGTCTGGCCGACTCCGATCGCTGGCCACTGGCCTGGCGCTCGAACTGGACTGTCGCATGCTCGCGCCATGGCCTGCTGCTGCACGACTACTGCCCTGGCTGCCGGAACCCGCCCAGGACGACCATTGCCGGTGGCAGGACGCCCGTTCCCTCGGCGACGTGCATCTTCCAATCGCAGGCCGGTGCGGAGCGTTGCGGCACTGAGCTCGCCACCGTCCCCACCGTCGCTGCCCACCCAGCCGTCCTGGCGGTCCAACACTGGGTGGACCAACTGACCGCCGGGCTCGAAGGCCCGGACCCGGCGCATTCCGTCGCGGTGCTCTCCGACCTGCCCACCGTGGTCTGCTGGCTGCTAGGCCGGCAGGACGTCAACTGGCAGGCCGAAGCGGACGCACTGGCCCCCGGACGTCGCCCATGCCCTACCCAACCGTTCCACGGGCGGCTGCCCCGCACCGACGCGGCCCTGACCGCAGCCGTGCTCGACCACGCCATGACGATCTACGGCACCGACGAGCGTCGGGCAGTGACCCTTATTCGCGGACTGCTTCCCCCTGCCCAGTCGCGGATGGGCGTCCTGCCACCGAACATGGGCGCTCAGCGCTGGCAAGCCCTGAGCCCGACCTTCCCGAACCGATTCCTTCGCGCAGTGGACAAGGACCTGGCCGCGATCGACCGGCTGCGGCTGAAGACGTCCAGCCCCAGTGCCGGCCGCCCGACCGGTTCCGCCACGGCGCGAGTCCGCATCGTCCCGCAACTGATCTGGCCCGACTGGGCAGCGCGGCTCCTGCCAGTGACGAGGTTCAACCCCGAACTGTTCCGGGCAACAGCGAGCACCTGCCTGCTGGCCCCTGGCACCCCGGAACGCAAATACGACGCGCTCACCACCCACCTGAACCCCAGGGTCTCCGCCACGCAGGTCTCGGTCCTGCTTCACGCGTTCGGAGACCTGCCCGACCCCTGCCTATCCGATGCCCTGACCGCGTTCTGCCGCATCGCCGACTACCTCGACAGGGCCGGCTCCCCGATCGACTACCAGCGCCGTCGCGAAACGCTTCCGGCCGAGTCCGTCATCAGCTGGGAGCGATGGCGGGACCTGGCATGCTCCGCCGGAGCGCATCCCGGCGACCGCCCCAAGGCAGGACACCGGAACCAGGGACGCTACCTGCACGCCCAGCGGCACCTTCTG
Organism: uncultured Actinomycetota bacterium; assembly: GCA_963743515.1. Classification (GTDB taxonomy): domain Bacteria; phylum Actinomycetota; class Actinomycetes; order Streptomycetales; family Streptomycetaceae; genus Streptacidiphilus. The sequence goes on along the minus strand of CAVUQN010000004.1, from coordinate 987,511 downwards.
CAACTGCTGTCCGGCGCGGACCTGGCCGACCGCAGACACCGCCTGGCCTTCGACAACCCCAACGACCGCAACCGCTACGTCGGCTTCAGCACATCGATGACCCCTGCACTGCGGACCGCCCTGAACGAACACGGCGCGAAGATCCTCGCCGACCTCGGCATCGACGAACCCCTCACCTGGTCACCACCACCGCACCTCGCACAGGGCCTGGCACTGCCCGGCGTCGACACCAGAACACTGGACCTCGACTGTCAATCCCCTGGAATCGTAGAGGCCTTCCTTATGCGGCCTGACCGTCTTGGTGGCGGTTGGCGCGTGCTTCTCTGACGATGCGTTCGAACTCGATGGGCGGTAGGCCGGCGGCCCCGCTGTGGCGGCGGCGCGGATTGTAGAAGTCGGTGATCCAGGTGGCGATCTTCAGGCGGGCCTCGGCCCGGGTGGCGAAGTGGTGCCGGTGGATGTACTCGACCTTGATCAGCGAGTTGAACGACTCGGCGGCGGCGTTGTCCAGGGCCGATCCCACCTTCCCCATGGACTGCACCACGCCCAGCCTGTCGCACAGGTTGTTGTACGCCTCACTGGTGTACTCGCTTCCCCTGTCCGAGTGGAAGATCACGCCGTCGACCTGGCCGCCGCGGGTGGCGGCCGCCATCTTCAGCGACGCCCCCACCAGGGCCGCGTCGTGGTGGGCACCCATCGCGTAGCCGAGCAGGCGGCGCGAGAACAGGTCCAGGACGGTGGCCAGGTAGAGCTTGCCCTCGTCGGTCTCGATCTCGGTCATGTCTCCGACCCACAGCACGTCCGGCGCGATGGCGTCGAACTTGCGATGTACCAGGTCAGGTGATGCGCGGCGCTTGCCCTGTCGAGTCAGCGACCGACGCCTGCGAGGCGGCTTGCGGCCCTGCAGGCCCAGCTCGGCCATAACCTCCGCGACGGTGTTCACCGAGACCTGCCAGCCCTCGGCCCACAGGTCCAGGGTGATCCGTGGCGAGCCGTAGGTCTCGCCCGACTCGCGGAAGAAATGCGCGATCCTCTCCTCCAACTGCATCCTCCTGACCTCGCGCTTCGTGGGTTCAGCCGGGCGGCGACGCCACTTGTAGAACCACGCCTCGGACACGCCCAGCACCCGGCAGGAAACGGTGTGCGGGATGCCGTGCTCGGCCCTCTGGTTACCGATGAAGGCGACCACCGCCCCCGGAACGTTCTCGGTCACTTCACCCAGAGGACCATGCATCGCTTGAAGACATCACGCTCCATCTCAAGCTCCTTGATCCGCTTGGCCTGCTCAGCCCGCTCCTGCCGCAGCCGGAGCAACTCCTCGCGCTCGGGCACGCTCAACGTCCCGTCCCCGCCGGCCTTCTTGGCCCGCGAGACCCAGCTGGCCAGCGTCGTGTCGTTGATCCCCAGCTCCTTCGCGACCTGCGCGACCGGCCGATCCGTCTCGGTCACGATCCGCACAGCCCCCTCACGGAACTCCGCGTCGAACTTCCGCCTCTTGTCTGCCACAACTACCAACTTCCCCTGCAGTCACGGCCTCCACGCTACGAGGGGAATGTCACAGCACCCAGATGACAGTCAACAACGCGCTGCACCGACTCGGCATCCCACTACGGCCTCAAGGCGTCCACAGCTTCGCCCGGATGAACATCCGCCTGGACCGGGGCATCCCTGCCGACATCCGTGCGGGCGTCGAAGGCAGCCTGAGTGGCTGGCTGCGTCTGCAACGCTTCCAGGTCGCCATGTCCTTCCCGACCCTGAGGTCAGCAGCCGCCCACCTCCGCATCTACCAGAACACGCTGGTCGTCCAGTTTCAGCGGCTCGAAAAGGACATCGGCACCACTCTCTACCACCGAGCCACACCCGCGGCTCCCCAGCGTCCTACTCGGCGGGGCCGCAAGCTGCTGCGTGACCTGCAACAGGACGCCGTCAAAGCTCTCATCACCACCATCGCCCCCAAGGAGCAAAACGTCCCGATCCCCGAGTCGAGCGCCGTGACCGAGGCAGTCAGGAGCTTCCCGCGGCAGCGTGGACCCCTCACTCCATACAGCGACTTCGCAGTGACACGGCTCCGCATCACCACCGCGATGCTTGACCTCCTGGCCGACCTGATGGTCCATCCACAGGAGCAGTGCTACGGAGCCGCGATCCTGGTCCGCATCCGACTTGACCCTGGCAACCTCTACGCCCAGCTCAAGCGCCTCGAAGCAGCGGGATGGCTCATCAGCAGCCCCGAGAACGAACAGTCATGGATCGCCCGCGCCCCTGCAGGAATCGGTCCAGGACGCCGGCGAACCCAGTACAGCTTCACGTCGGAAGGGCGCAGAGCCGCTGAACACGAAATCGCTCAACGGGCCGCCTGGCCGACGAAGAAAGCGAAGAACCGATGAGACGAACGCCGCGCAGAACCGACGAGACAACCCGCATCGGACCAGGTCCCGGTCACACAGACCGAAGATCGCTACGAGAACCTACAAGGGGACCAGGACCAGCTTGCCGCGGGTGCGGTTGGTCTCGCCGAGGGTGTGGGCCTCGGCGGCGGCCTCCAGCGGCAGGACCCGGGCGACCTCGGCCCGGAGGCTGCCGCTCGCGGCCAGCGCGGCGAGCTGTTCCAGGTCGGCTGCGGCGGGGGTGAAGCCGAACTGCTCGAAGCGCAGGCCGCGCGCCCGGGCCAGCTCGCGGACGGCGGTGCGGTCGGGGCCGCCGCCGCGGACGTCGACCAGGACGCCGGTCGGCGCCAGCACCTCCAGCGACCGGGGGCCGTAGTCCGCGCCGATCGGGTCGACGACCACGTCCACCCCGCCCAGCGCCGAGGCGAAGTCGGTGGTGGTGTAGTCGACCAGCTCGTCCGCGCCCAGGTCGCGGAGGAACGCGTGATTGTCCGCGCGGGCGGTGCCGATGACGTACGCGCCGCGCGCCTTGGCGATCTGGACGGCGAGATGGCCGATGCCGCCCGCCGCCGCGTGGACCAGGACCCGCTGACCGGGCCGCACCTCGGCCACGGTCACCAGCGCCTGCCAGGCCGTCAGCCCGGTGACCGGGAGCGCGGCGGCGTGGACGGCGTCCAGCCCGTCGGGGGTGCGGGCGAGCATGGACTCCGAGGTGACCGTGTACTCGGCATAGCTGCCCCGGGGCGGGAGGGCGACGCCGTGGACCCGGTCGCCGACGGCGAACCGGTGCGCATCCGGGCCTGTCTGCTCCACCACCCCGGCGAGGTCGAGGCCCAGCCGGAACGGCGGTGCGCCGAAGCGGGTGACCAGGCCCGAGCGGATCTTCCAGTCGGCCGGGTTGACCCCCGCCGCCCCGATCCGCACCAGCACCTCGCCCGGCCCCGGCCGGGGCCGGTCCACCAGCCCGACCTCCAGCACCTCGGGACCGCCGATCCGACGCTGGGTCACCGCACGCATCTGCGGGTTCATGGGGGAGCTCCTCGGTTCCGTGCCGTTCGTTCCGTCGGTCTCCATCCTGCTCGTAGGCGGTATCCGTGGTGAAGAAGGCACTTTTGTAGTACCTAGGTACCTCATGGATACCGTGCATGCCGACGGGCCCTCGGCCTGGTCCGCGACCTACCTCCGCAGCTGCCCCTCGCGCACGGTGATGGAGGTGATCTCCGGCAAGTGGCCGCTCTACGTCCTGGCCGCGCTGCGGCTGCACGGCCGGCCGATGCGCTTCAGCGAACTCCGCCGGTTCCTCGACGGGATCACCCAGAAGGTGCTCACCTCGACACTCCGCTCGCTGGAGCGGGACGGGCTGCTCCGGCGCACCGTCTATCCCACGGTGCCGCCGCGGGTCGAATACGGGCTGACCGAACTCGGGCTCGGCGCCGCAGAGCTGACCACCGCGCTGACCCGCTGGTCGGTCGCCCATGTGGACGAGATCCAGTCGGCCCGCCGGGCCTTCGACGAGCGGGCGGAGCAGCCGGTCCAGCCGCTGCCGTGAGCGTTGCCGTGGGCGACCACCTGGCGGCGGGTCAGGGTCAGGTCAGGGTCAGGGTCGGGGTCAGCGGGCGGGCTTCGCGCACGGGGTGCCGCGCGGGAGGGTGTACTGGGCGCCGATCCGGAAGGTGCCGGGGGTCCTGGTGGTCAGCCGGGTCCAGTCGCCGTCCGGGGCGAGGCAGCCCGCGCCGCCGTCGAGCACCGCGAGCCAGGGCGACCAGACCACCCGGACCACGGTGGTGCCCGGAGTCGGCACCCGGAGCGTCAATTGGGCCTCGCCCGCCTTGACCACCGTGGCCGGTGCGGAGACCAGCGGGACCGCGCCGGCCACCCGGTACACCGCCCAGTGCGCGTCCCGCCAGACCGGCTGCAGCCAGGGCTCGCCGGCGGCGACCAGTCGGCCCTCGGCCGCGGAGCCGTAGTCCGTCGTCGTCTTCGGCAGCACGACGTAGCCCACCGCCCAGTTGCGCAGCCAGGCGTGGTACGCGGCGGGGGTGAGCTGCCCGGCGTAGAAGAGCGGGTTGCGGGCCAGGTCCACCTGGCGGTTCCAGCCGCGTGCCAGCTCGACATAGGGCGCCAGGGTGGACGCCTCGACGTGGGAGTCGGCGCCGACCACCTCGACCCGGGCCCGGTACGCCCCCAGCCGGTCCAGCTCGGCGCCCAGCGGCTTGGCGTACTGGGTCCAGCCGGTGGCGGGCGCGGCGCCGATCAGATCGACCACCGGCTGGACGGTCTGCCAGCTCAGGGCGATGGCACAGCCGATCCACAGCGCGACGGCCCGCCGGCCGCGCGCCAGCCGGGCGGCGGCCAGCAGCAGCGGGGCGGCGAAGAGCAGCGAGAGCCGCTCGACATTGCTGCCGATGGGGGAGGGGATCAACAGGGTGAGCACATTGCCGAGCACATAGGTCCAGGCCCCGACCCTGACGGCGGGCCAGGAACGCGGCGCCCACACCGCGATCGGCAGGGCGGTCGCCAGCACCAGCGCCAGCTCGGCGAGGTTGTAGGGCTGGACGCCGTAGAAGGGGAAGAGCAGCGTCGTGGTGCCGACCACCAGCGGCGGTCCGACGGCCAGCGCGCAGGCCGCCCTCCGGCGGCCGGTCAGGAACAGTGCCGGGGCCGCGACCAGCAGGAACAGCCCGTCCACCGGGCTGGCAAGGGTGGCCAGCAACCCGAGCAGGCCGGCCGCCGTGATCCGCACCCTCGGTGTCCCGCGCTGCTCGTAGACCACCAGCACGGCCGCGAGCGCGAACAGCGCCCCGATCCCGAAGGTGATCCGCCCGGAGACGATGTCGCAGGCCAGCGCTGCCGCGCCGCAGAGCGCGGGCAGCAGCGGCCGGTCGAGGCCGGAGCGCTCCAGCAGCCGGGCCAGCAGCGCGGCGGAGAGGATGCCGGCGAGGACGCCGGTGGTCCTGACCCCCAGCCAGGCCATCAGGTAGGGCGTGAGCACGCTGTAGTTGACCGGGTGCATCCCGCCGTACCAGGCGAGGTCGTAGGCCGATCCGGGATGCGCGGAGGCGAACTGGGTCCAGGCGTACTGGGCGGCGAGGTCGCCGCCGTCGGTGGCGAAGCAGAGCGCCCACACCGCCAGGACGACCACCGCGAGCAGCACCGCTGCGACGACCGGACGGCGCAGCCAGTCGCCGGGCGAACGCCCGGCCCGGGCGCGGGTCTCCGGCGCGGCGGCTCGGCCGCCCGGACCGGCTGCGGTCGGCAGCCTGGGCGGCGGCAGCGTCCCGACCCGCCACAGCGGGGCTCCCGGGGCAGGGGGTGGCACGGCTCCGGCCGGGGCGAGGCGGCCGGTGCGGCGCAGCGGGGCGGTGCGGATCATCAGATTCAACGGCCGGTTCCAGGCGGTTGGTCACCGCGGGGGCGGCCAAGAGGGACGATGCATTCGGTGGACGGGGCCGCGTCCGCGTCCCGAGCGCGTCAACGGTACGCGGCCCGGTCGCGCGCGCCGTGGCAGCCCCCCTCGACCGCCGGATCGGCCGTCCCGGCGCGAGCGGCGCGGTGGCCTCGGGACAGTGACCTGGACACCATCCCCCGCCCCACCTAACGCTGGGGTAACAGGCTCGGCAGGGAGCCGAACCGGCGTCGCGCCGGTGCCTGGACTGCCGGGATGACCGACGCCCCCCGTGCCCTGGAGCCGCTGCCGCACGGCTGCACCAACAGCACCGCCGGTGACGGGCGGATTGTGCAGAAGAGCTATCAGGGACCCGGGGCCGCCGCCCGGCTGACGCGGGAGCAGCGGCTGCTGACGCGGCTGCGCGGACGCTCCCGGTGCCGCCGGTCGTGGCCACGGCTCGGCGCGATGTGCCACTTCTGTGCGGCTACGGCCGCCCGGCGCCGCCGTGGCCGCTGCGACGGGCCGTGCTGGCCGCCAACTGCCGGGCAATGGAGGACTTCTGCGAGCGCTGGGAGCCGGGCGGGGACGGGGTGCGGCCGTGGCGGCGACGCACCGCCGCCACGGCCGGCTGGCCGGAGTAGCCCGCGCCGCTACTGCGACTCCTCCTGGAGCCGGGTCCGCAGGGCCGTCAGGACCTCCGGGTCGCCCGACTCGACGACCGACGACACCCAGGTGACCGGTCGGTTCCACACATGGAGGAGCAGATCGGTCGGGTCACCGGTGATCGAGGCGTCCGCGACGGTGTCGGCCGGCGCGTGCTCCAGGCGGTCGGTCCGCAGGGTGAGCGCCCAGCGTCGGTCGGCGCAGCGCAGCTCCACCGTCCGGTCGGCGCCGAGGGCCAGCTCGCTCCGGTCGCCGAAGTCGTGGGCCAGGAAGCCGACCACCTCGTCGACGCCGTCGGCGGCCAACTCCGGGTCCACCGGCGTGGTCCGGCCGGCCGCGAGCTCGGCGTCGATCCGGTGGACGGCGGTCTCCAGGGCCATCCGCCGGAACCAGAAGCCCACGCTCTGGTCCGGTGGGAACCAGGTGTACGTGGGCTGTGCCGGTCCACGCTCGGCGAGTTGGGCCAGCAGGGCGTCGCGCCGACCGGTGAACCAGGCGGCCAGCGGCTCCAGCTCCGCGGGTGCCGGTTCGAACTCGCCGTCCTTCGGCTCCCGGTCCAACTCCAGGCAGCGCAGCTTGTGTTCGTAGACCGTGCCGACATGGCGGAGCAGGTCGAGCGCGGTCCAGTCCGGGCAGGACGGCACCCGGGTGTCCGGGGCGGAGCGCACGGCCGCGAGCAGCAGATCGCTGTCGGAGCGGACGAGTTCGAGATAGCGGAGATCATCCATGCCGCCATCCTGCCCCATCCGCCCCGTCGGCCTGGCGCCGCAGCTCGGTGATGGAGGGTCAGTCTGCTTCCGCGCCGGAGGCGATGGCCTCCTCGACCTCGGTGATCCTGGCCTGCTCCTCGGCCGCGAAGCGCTGGGCGTCCAACTGCTCCGCGATCTCCTCGTCCTGCTGCATCAGCAGGTCGAGGTTGGAGTCGCCGAGCTCGAACACGCCCATGTCGACGTACGCCTGCTGGAGCTTGGGGCCCCAGAGGCCGATGTCCTTGACGCAGGGCACTATCCGGGAGAACAGGAGCTTCCGGAAGAAGCTGAGGTACTCGCTCTTCTCGCTGATCTCCTCGGCCTCCGCGAGCGGGATGCCGAAGTTCTCCAGCACCTCGACGCCGCGCAGCCGGTCCCGCATCAGGTAGCAGCCCTCGATCACGAACTCCTCGCGCTCGGCCAGTTCGGCGCTGGTGAGCTGGGCGTAGTAGTCGCGCAGCGCCATCCGGCCGAAGGCGACATGCCGGGCCTCGTCCTGCATGACGTAGGCGAGCAGCTGCTTGGGGAGCGGCTTGGTGGTGGTGTCGCGGAGCATTCCGAAGGCGGCCAGGGCCAGGCCCTCGATCAGCACCTGCATGCCGAGGTACGGCATGTCCCAGCGCGAGTCCCGCAGGGTGTCGCCGAGCAGTGACTGGAGGTTGTCGTTGATCGGGTAGAGCATGCCGATCTTGGTGTGCAGGAAGCGCGAGTAGAGCTCGACGTGGCGGGCCTCGTCCATGGTCTGGGTCGCGGAGTAGAACTTGGCGTCCAGGTCGGGGACGGACTCGACGATCCGCGCGGCGCAGACCATCGCGCCCTGCTCACCGTGCAGGAACTGGCTGAACTGCCAGGAGGCGTAGTGCCGGCGGAGGTCGGCGCGGTTCTGCTCGCTGAACTTCGCCCAGTACGGGGTGTCGTAGATCGACAGTGCCGCGTCGGGGAGGCCGAGCGGGTCGTAGGGATCGACCTCCAGCGACCAGTCGATCCGCTTGACCGCGTCCCACTGCTTGTCCTTGCCCTTCTGGTACAGGGCGAGCAGCCGGTCGCGGCCGTCGTCGTACTCCCAGTTGAAGCGGGCCGAGCCGGAGGCGGGGACCGTCCAGAGCCCGTCGGTGACCGGGGTGGAGTAGAGATCGTGGGTCGACATGGACGCGCTCCTCGACGTGTGCGTTGCGGGGTCGTGCAGGGGCACACCAGGAGCGTCACACGAAGTTACTGACGGGTCAACAGGTCGGTGGGAGTGGTTTGTCGCCGGGGCGGACGGGAGCGCCGGGTCAGCGCGGCGGGTAGAGCGAGTAGTGCGGGAAGTTGCCGTAGAGGCGTTCCTCGGCGCCCTCGGGGCCGTAGGTCACGGCCTGCACCAGCAGGTCACCGCCGACGAACGCGCCCTTCCAGGAGGCGCCGAGGCCGCCGAAGACCTCCTCCCGGTCGCCGCGCGAGCGGGGCCGGTTGACGCCGACCTTGAAGGCCAGCAGGTCGGCGGAGATCCGCTCGGCGAACCCGGCGTCGTCGGTGGCGATGCTGGCGACCAGCGAGCCGTTGCCGGCGTTCATGGCCGCGAGCAGCTCGGCCTCGGTGTCGACCAGCACGACGGAGTCGAGCGGCCCGAAGGGCTCCGAGTGGTGCAGCGCCCAGCTGACGGGGCGGCGCCAGCACGACAGGCCGGGGCGACGTAGGCGGCCGGTGTCCTGGCCGTCCAGGAAGCGCCGTCGGCGAGCGTCGCCCCGGTAGCAGCGGGACGCCGCCGGCGGTCACCGCCTCGTCGAAGCGGCGGCCCAGCTCGGCGGCCTTGGCGGCGTGGATGACCGGGCCGAAGTCCAGCTCCGGGAAGGGCGGCGTCCGGGTCGGGGCCGTCCACGGCGAGCGGGTGGCCGAAGCGGACGGCTGCCGATCACCGGCAGGTAGGCCTCCAGGAAGGCCGGTCGAAGAGCCGGCGCTGGACCACGTAGCGCGGGTAGGCGGTGCAGCGCTGCTTGGCGTACTCGAAGCCCTTGCGCAGGTGCCCGGCCAGGGTCGGCCAGTCGCTGAAGTCCCAGACGCCCCAGGTGTTCAGCCCCTCCTGCTCCAGGAAGTGGCGGCGGTTCAGGTCGGCCAGCGAGGTCGCCGCCCGGCGGCCGTTGGCCCGTCCGCCGACGAAGGCCAGCGCGCCCAGGCCGGGGGCGCGGATCAGCGCGTCCGCGATCTGCGAGCCCATTCCGGAGAGCAGGGTGACCGGCAGCCCCGCCCGGCGCATCAGTGCGTGGGCCAGGGTCAGGCAGTGGAAGCCGCCCTGGGACGGAGTCTTGGCGATGACGGCGTTCCCGGCCAGCAGCTGCACCAGCTCCGCGTGGACCTGGACGCTCATCGGGTAGTTCCAGCTGGCGATGTTGGAGACCGGTCCGGGCAGCGGCTGCCGGGGGCCGGCCCGTCGACGCCGAGCTGCCGGGCGATCTTGTCCAGGTACCAGCGCACGCCGTCCAGTGCCCGGTCGACGTCGGCGCAGGCCAGCCGCCAGGGCTTGCCGATCTCCCAGACCAGCAGCAGCGCGAGCAGGTCGCGCTGGTCGGCCAGGGCGTCGACGGCGGCGGAGACCCGCGCCGCGCGCTCGTCCAGCGGGGTCTTCGACCAGCTGTGGTGTTCGGCGATGGCGAACTCGACCGCTGCCGTCGCCTCCTCGATGCCGACCCGGGGCGGGCCGGGGATCGGGCTGCCGTCGATCGGGGTGGTGTGCTCGCCGGGGACGCCGACGGCCTGCCAGCCGCCGCGCACCAGGTTGAGCAGTCGGTCGGCGGCGAAGGCCTCGGGGGCGGCCAGGATGCAGCGGGCATAGGTGTCGGCCCAGGAGGTGCCGGATTTGAGCTGGAGGGTCACGGTGCGCTCCTGTTCGAGGGGGAGGGAGCGTGCGGCCTTGCAGACATTCCAGCGTTGCACGGCGGCGGCCGTGATGGGTACGGGAGCTGGGCCGGGAGTGGGACAGCTCACGTCGGCGCGCGGCCGGTCGCGACGGCCTGGCCGGCCGGCGTCAGTGCGCGGCGGCCTTGCCGATGCTCTCCGCGACGTCCAGCGCGACCCGGAGGGCGATCTCCTGACGCTCGTCCGAAGCGGGCAGGTCGACGGTGCCCGGCGGCTCCGCCGCGCACGCGTCGGTGACGAAGTGGGTGACGTTGATCACCATCAGCGACACCGCCGCCCGGACCCGGTCCTCGAAGCTGGGATCCGGCCCCTGCAGCAGCTGGGTCAGGGCGATCATGCGCTCCTTGAACCGGGTGCCGACACTGAGCTCGCGGATGGTCGGCTGGTTCTCGTGGAAGAAGCGCAGCAGCCGCTGCCGGTCGGACATGCCCTCGGCGAAGCGCCGCAGGATCTCGTCCCGCAGCTCGGGGCTGTACGGCTGCTCCAGGCCCCAGGCGATGGCCTCGTCGATCGGCGCGGACATGCTGTCCACGATCCCGGCGAGGATGTCCTCCTTGGTGCGGAAGTGGTAGTACAGGGCGGCCTTGGTGACCCCGAGGCGATCGGCGATCTCGCGCAGTGAGGTCTTCTCGTACCCGTGCTCGGCGAAGAGTTCCAGGGCGACGTCGATAATGCGCGCCCGGGTGTCCCCGCGAGGTGTCTGGGTCGTCATCGCTCCGCCTGTGAACTTTGAAGATGAGGTGTTCGAGTCCGAGCTTACCGTGCACCCGTCAGCGAAACTAGCCGGTCGGCAAGTAGGTTGATCGGGAGCGGTGCAGATCAACGCGCCGGTCAGCTGCCGGGGGCATGTCCGGGCAGTCGGTAGACGCCCGGAGCGACCGGTTCCACCAGCCCGTCGGCGACCAGGCCGTCCAGCGCGCGGGCGCGCTGGACGGCGTCCGGCCAGACCGCGTCCAGCGCCGCCTGCGGCACGGTCGAGTGCGTCGCCCGGAGCACCGCGAGCAGCTTGCCGCGCACCTGGCGGTCGGTGCCCTCGTAGCTCTGGCCGCGCCGGGCCGGCCCCTGGTGGGCCGGGCTGCCCGCCAGTCGCCAGGCGCAGCGCCGGGCGACCGGGCAGTGCCCGCAGTCGGGGGAGCGGGCGGTGCAGACCAGGGCGCCGAGCTCCATCACCGCGACCGCCCAGGTCGCCGCGGTCTCGTCGGCCTCGGGCAGCAGCGCGGTGGCGGTGCGGCGCTCGGCGGCGGTGGTCGCCGGCGGCGGGAACTCGACGCCGTCGACCAGTCGGGCGAAGACCCGGCGGACATTGGTGTCGAGCACCGGGTGGCGCTGCCGGTGGGCGAAGGAGGCGACGGCGGCGGCGGTGTACTCGCCGACGCCGGGCAGGGCGAGCAGCTCGGCGTGGTCGGTGGGGACCTCGCCGCCGTGGCGCTCGACCATCGCGGTCGCCGCCGCGTGCAGCCGCAGGGCGCGGCGCGGGTAGCCGAGCCGGCCCCAGGCCCGCACGGCCTCGCCCGGAGCCTCGGCGGCGAGCGCGGCCGGGGTCGGCCAGCGCTCCATCCAGGTTGCGTACATCGGCAGGACGCGCTTCACCGGGGTCTGCTGGAGCATGAACTCGCTCACCATCACCGCCCAGGCTCCGGCCTCGGGCTCCCGCCAGGGGAGTTCGCGGGCGTTGGCGGCGTACCAGGCGAGGATCTCGCGGTGGAGTGCGGTGTTCGTGTTCATGGCGATGTCGATGGTCGCACACACCCGGTCACCCGGGAGTCACCGGAATGGTCCCGCGAAACCATTCGCTCGGTCGATCAGGCCGATGATGTGAAAGAAGGGTCCACCGGTACGGCGGTGTTGCTCTGACCGGGGGTTGATCTCTCGTAAGGTTTGCTCGTGCCTTCTTTGCGCAATCCCGTCGGGCCGCTGCCCTCGTCCATCTACTGGCGGCGGCGTATCGTCGCGCTGGTCGTCCTCGCGGCCGTGGTCGCCCTGATCGGGTGGCTGCTCTTCGGCGGGGGCGGTGCGAAGAAGCCCCTCGCGGACACCGGCAAGACCAGTCCCGCGCAGTCGATCACCCCCGGTCCGAGCGGGACCGGCGGCGGGTCCAGCGACGGTACGGTCGGCGGCCCGTCCGGCAGCGGCAAGCCCTCGGCGGGCGCCTCCGCCGGGGCCTCGACCGGCGGCAGCGGCGGTGGGACCGGGAGCCCGCAGCCGGTGACGGTCACCGGCGGCGGCACGACCGGCGGCAGCGGCGGCGGCAACGGTGCCAACACGGCCGGCACCATGAACCTGCCGGTCTGCCAGGCGGCCGACCTGGAGCTGTCGCTGACCAGCACCGAGCAGAGCTACGGGGCGACCCAGTGGCCGGTCTTCCAGCTCGGGATCAGCAACACCAGCGGCGCGGCCTGCCGGACCGACCTCGGGGCCAAGTCCGCCGTCGTGGTGGTCAGCACCAGCGGCAACAACCATGTCTGGTCCTCGGCCGACTGCCCGGCGCTGGCCAGCTCCCAGTGGTACGCCATCCCGGCCTCCGGCACCGCGCTCACCGCCGACTTCGAGTGGGGCCGCACCACCTCCGCGCCGGGGTGCACCCCGGGGGCGGGCGGGGCCGCCGCCGCGCCGGGGACGTATGTGGTGCAGGTCAGCCTGCAGGGCGTGACGGCCGAGCCCTCGTACACCTTCAAACTCGCCCAGTTCGGCAGCTGAGACCCGCCGGTCAGGCCCGGGGCCGGACCGGTCCGGGCGCCGGGTCAGACGTAGCGCTCCAGGATGGAGGACTCGGCGAGCCGGGACAGCCCCTCGCGGACCGAGCGGGCCCGGGTCTCGCCGACGCCCTCGACCGCCTGGAGGTCGTCCAGGCTGGCGGCGAGCAGCTTCTGCAGCCCGCCGAAGTGCTCGATCAGCCGCTCGATGACGGTGTTGGGGAGCCGCGGGATCTTCGCCAGCAGCCGGTAGCCGCGCGGGCTCACCGCGGAGTCCAGCGCCTCCGGCGAGCCGGGGTAGCCCAGCGCCTTGGCCACGGTGGTGAGTTCCAGCAGCTCCGGGTGGCTCAGCGCGTCCAGGTCCGCCAGCACCTCGTGCACGGTGCGGCCGCGCTTGGCGGCGCGCTCCGGGAAGTAGTCGCGGGCGACCAGCTCGCGCTCCGGCTCGACGCCGGCGATCAGCTCGTCCAACTGCAGCGAGAGCAGCCGCCCGTCGGTGCCCAGCTCGACCACGTAGCCGGCGATCTCGCCGGCGATCCGGCGGACCATCTCCAGCCGCTGGGCCACGGCGGTGACGTCACGGACCGTCACCAGGTCCTCGATCTCCAGTGCGGAGAGGGTGCCGGCCACCTCGTCCAGCCGCAGTTTGTAGCGCTCCAGGGTGGCCAGCGCCTGGTTGGCCCGGGAGAGGATGGCGGCGGAGTCCTCGATCACCCGGCGGACGCCGTTGACGTAGAGGGCGATCAGCCGCATCGACTGGCTGACCGAGACCACCGGGTAGCCGGTCTGCTTGTTGACCCGCTCGGCGGTGCGGTGCCGGGTGCCGGTCTCCTCGGTGGGGATGTTGGCGTCCGGGACCAACTGCACCCCGGCCCGGACGATCCGGGTGATGTCCTTGTCGAGCACGACCGCGCCGTCGAGCTTGCAGAGCTCGCGCAGCCTGGTCGCCGAGAACTCGACGTCGAGGACGAACCCGCCGGTGCTCAGCGACTCGACCGTCTTGTCGAAGCCCAGCACGATCAACCCGCCGGTACGGCCGCGAAGGACCCGCTCCAGCCCGTCGCGCAGGGCGGTGCCAGGGGCTACGGCACTGATGGAGGCCCGCATCAGGGCCTCCTCGCGGGAGGATCGTTCCGCCCGGTCGATGGCTGCCACGGGACGACTCCTCCGGTGGGGTGGGGTGTGCGCGTCCGAGTTTACCGGTGGGTGCGGACCGGCGTGGCTGGATATTGCCGGGCTGGGGCCGGATGAGGGCATTGGGGCGGAATTGCCCGGTTTGCCACGGCGGCTGCTGCCGCGTCTGCTGCCGCGTCTGCTACAGAGGCTCGATCTCCTCCCATCCGTCCATCAGTTCGGCGGCATCGTCCGGGATGTCGCGGAAGGACGGGGCCGGGACCCGGTCGCCGTTCCGCGAGCCGCCGCGCCCGCCCTCCCGCGCCGCCGGCGGGGCCGACGCTGCCGAGCCGCCGCCGCTGCGACCACCGGAGCGGCCCGAGCCGCCGCGTCGGCCGGGGATCGCCGCCATCGCCTCGGCGATGTTGGCGACCTCGGTCACCCGCATCCCCTTCGGCACCTTGCCCGGGTCCGGCGGCACCAGCGCGTGGGTGAAGCCGAGTCGGGAGGCCTCCGCCAGCCGGCGCTCCACCCCGGTCACCCGGCGGACCTCGCCGGCCAGCCCGACCTCGCCGATCGCCACCAGGTTCGGCGGCAGCGGCGTGTCCGCCGCCGAACTCGCCACCGAGAGCGCGATCGCCAGGTCCACCGAGGGCTCGCTGAGCTTCACCCCGCCCACCGTGGCCGTATAGATGTCCAGCTTGCCGAGCCGGACTCCGGCGTGCCGCTCCACCACCGCCAGGATCATCGCGATCCGTGGGGACTCCAGGCCCGAGGTGGTCCGCCGGGGCGAGGGGATCTGCGAATCGACCATCAGCGCCTGGACCTCGGCCACCAGCGGACGGCGGCCCTCGAGGGTGACCGTCAGGCAGGTCCCCGGGACCGGCTTCTCACGTTTGGTCAGGAACAGCCCCGAGGGGTCGGCCAGGCCGACGATGCCGGAGTCGCTCAGCTCGAAGCAGCCGACCTCGTCCGTGGCCCCGTAGCGGTTCTTGATGCCCCGGATGATCCGCAGCCGGGCGTGCCGGTCGCCCTCGAAGTGCAGCACCACGTCCACCAGGTGCTCCAGCAGCCGGGGACCGGCGATCGAGCCGTCCTTGGTGACATGGCCGACCAGCAGCGTCGACATCGCCCGGGTCTTGGACGCGCGGATCAGCGCCGCGGTGACCTCGCGGATCTGGGCCGGGCCGCCCGGGGCGCTGTCCAACTGCGCCGAGGCGATGGTCTGCACCGAGTCCAGGATCAGCAGCGAGGGGTTGACCGCCTCGATGTGGCCGAGCACCGCCCCCAGATCGGTTTCGGCGGCCAGGTAGAGGTGCGGGGAGAGGGCGTTGATCCGGTCCGCGCGCAGCCGGACCTGACTGGCCGACTCCTCGCCGGTGATGTAGAGCGTCGGATGCTCGGCGCTGGCGGCCTTCGCCGCGACGTCCAGCAGCAGCGTCGACTTGCCGACGCCGGGCTCACCGGCCAGCAGCGCCACCGCCCCGGGCACCAGGCCACCACCGAGCACCCGGTCCAGCTCGTCGATGTTGGTCGGACGGGAGATCGCCACCCGGGCGTCGACCTGTCCGATCGGCAGCGCGGCGCTGCTCACCGGGCCGGCCGCGGTGGTCCGCACCGGGACCGCGCCGACCTCCTCGATGGTGCCCCAGGCATTGCACTCGGTGCAGCGGCCGGTCCACTTGGGCGGGGTGGAGCCGCACTCGGTACAGCGGTACGAGGAGCGGGGGGCCTTGGACGACGTCGTTCGGGCTGCCATGCGGTGAACGCTATCGCGCACCACTGACAGCGGGCCCCACTCGCTCGAATGGCCCCGATAGGGCCACAGTCACTCGAAAGGAGGAGTCGTTGGGCAAGGCCCGGTCGGCGCCGCCGCCGCGCTCTAGCGTCGTACAGGTGACCTCCCTGACCCAGCCCCAGGCCAGAGCCGTGCCCCGGCAGCGCTGCCTCGACGAGGCCTGGGAACAGCTGACCGACGCCCTGTACACCTACTGCCTCTCCGTGCTCTGCGACGAGGACCAGGCCGCCGCCGCGATGCGGCAGATCCGTCGGCTCTCGGTCCGGCACCGGCGCCGGCTGCACCGGCCGGGACTGCTCCGCGCCTGGCTCTACGCCCTGGCCCGGTACTGCTGCCTGCTGCGGATGGAGCAGGAGGCGGTGGCCGAGCGCCGCCCCGAGCGGCCGAGCGGCGGCCGGCACTCCGCCGAGCACGTCCGGCTCAGCCGACTGGCCTGGCCCGAGGCGGCCGGCACCAGCCCGATCCAGCGCGAGGCGCTGGAGCTGACCGGTCGGCACGGGCTCGACCTGGAGGAGCTGGCGGCCGTGCTGGACCTGCGGCCCGAGCAGGCCGGGGCGCTGCTCACCCGGGCCACCTGCGAGCTGGAGCGGACGGCTGCGGCCCTGGTCGTGCTCCGCCTGGACGCCTGCCCGGAGCTGCGCCGGCTGGGCGCGGGCCGGGGGCCAGTGCTCGGCCCGGCGCTGCGCGGCGAACTGGTCCGCCACCTCGACGCCTGCCCCACCTGCCGAGGAACGGTCGAGCGCGCGGCGGCGGCCGGCCCCTGGCCGGGCACCCTCCGTACGCCCGGCCGGCTGCCACTGGTGCAGGCACCGGCCCAGGTCCAGGCGGACACCGCCGGGACCGGGAGCGTCTTCGCCCAGCTCGGCCGCCGCGAGCGGGGCTTCGAGCGGGGGGGCTTCGAGCGGAGCCGGGAGCGGAGCCGGAAGCGGACGGCCAAGGACCGGGCCACCGCGGCGATGCCGGAGCCGGAGCCGCGTTTCGACCGCCGGGGCTTCCCGGTGCAGCGCAGCCTGCCCAGCCAGCGGGCCGCGCTGTTGCGGCAGCGGGCGGTGGCCACCTCGGTCGTCGCGGCGGTGGTCGCCGCGCCGGTGGTCGCGCTCTGGGTCACCCACCACCACCGGCACGTGGTCCCCGCCTACCCGGTCTCCGCCGTCAGCGTGGACACCCCCGACCCGCGCCCGCCCGCGCCCGGCGGCGGACTGCCTGACCCGGTCCCGGGCGCGGCCGCCCCGACCGCCGCGCCGACCGTGGCCGGCGCCGGCGTCGTCGCGACCGTCGCCGGCGGAACCGCGAGCACCGGAGCCGGCTCTGCCGCCCCGGGGGGTTCGTCGGCCGCTCCCGGGAAGCTCCGGGTCACCGCCGCCGAGGTCGGCGGGCGGACGGTGATCACCCTCGCCGACACCGGCGGCACCGCCGTGAACTGGCAGGCCGTCAACACCACCCCCTGGCTCCGGCTCAGCCGTGACCAGGGCACCCTGCAGCCGGGCGGGCAGACGACGGTGCTGGTGACAGTGGACGAGTCGCAGCTCCCGAGCACCGCCTGGAGCGCGCAGCTGGTGGTCCAGCCGGTCGGTGCGGTGGTCACCCTCCAGGGCCCGGGGACGCAGCGGACCGGAACCCCGCCCTCGCCCCCGACCGGCACGCCGACCTCGGCGCCGACCGCCCCGCCGACTCGCACTCCGACTCCGACCCCGACCCCGACCACCGGTCCCAGCTCGGGGAGCTCCGCCCCGCCGAGCGGCAGCCCGACGCCCGGGCCGTCGACCAGCCCGTCCGCCCCGGCCGGCAGCGCCGGCCCGTCGGCCGGGCCGAGCGACCCGTCGACGGGGACGACCGCGGCGGACCGCCCCCGGAGCGGCAGGCACCGCCGTCCCGCCTACGCCTGAGCTGCGGCGTCCACGGCTGTGGTGTTCGGTCGCTGCGTGGTGTTCGGTCGCTCAGCCGTCGGCCGGGTGCGGGGCCACCGGGCCCTCGGGGCTGCTCAGCCGCTGCTCGCACATCTCGGCGAGCAGGGCGTAGCCGCCCGCGCCCATCAGCTCGATCAGCTCGGGCCGGTAGCTCAGGTACACCGGCTCGGCGCCGACATGGGCGTCCGGACTGCCGGTGCACCACCACTGGAGGTCGTGGCCGCCGGGGCCCCAGCCGCGCCGGTCGTACTCGCCGATGGTGACCTGGAGGTAGCGGCTCTCGTCCGGGCGGTCGATCCAGTCGTAGGTCCGGCGGACCGGCAGCTGCCAGCAGACGTCGGGCTTGGTCTCCAGCGGCTCCTTGCCCTCGGCGAGCGCCAGGGTGTGCAGCGAGCAGCCCTCGCCGCCGGGGAAGCCGGGCCGGTTGAGGAAGATGCAGGCGCCGTCGACCCGGCGGGTGCGCAAGTCGCCGTCCTCGTCCGGCTCGCTGATGCCCTTGGGGCCGTTGCCCTGGCGGTGGTACTGCCAGGTCTCCGGAGTGAGCCGGGCGGCGTGGCCCGCCACCCGCTCCCGGTCGTCGTCGTCGGACCAGTGGGCGCCCAGGGTGCAGCAGCCGTCGCTGGCCCGGCCGGGCCGGATGCCGTGGCAGCCGCGCCCGAAGATGCAGGTCCAGCGGGAGGTCAGCCAGGTCAGGTCGCAGCGGAAGACCTGCTCGGCGTCGTCCGGGTCGGCGAACTCCACCCAGGCGCGGGCGAAGTCCAGCGGGACCTCGCGCTTGCGTGCGGCGGCGGCGGCCTTCTTCGCAGCCTTCTCGACTGCCTTGCGATCGGTGAGGGTGATGTCTACGGCTGGCACCCGTCCAGCCTATGTCCTTCGCTGCGCGGTTCTGAGCTCACTCGACGTTCACTCGACCCGGGTCGAGAACAGGCCGCCGGTGGGCCCCTCCTTGTCGCCGCCCTCGGCCTTGCGGAGGGCGTTGGCCAGGCCCTCCAGCGTCATCGACTGGAGGATGACCTTGCCGTGGCCCTGGAGCGTCGCCAGCGACAGGCCGTCGCCGCCGAACATGGCGTTCATCATGCCCTGGCGGTTGAGCGCGCCGATCCGCTGGACGTCGTAGCTGATGCCCTCCTCGAAGGCGACGATGCAGCCGGTGTGGACCTGCAGCGCGCCGCCGAAGTCCTGCAGCTCCAGGTCGATGAAGTTGCCCGCGCCGCCGATCAGCACGGTGCCGGTGCCGGTGAACCGCTCCAGCACGAAGCCCTCGCCGCCGCGCATCCCGGCCCGCAGCCCGGAGAAGGCGATGCCGAAGTTGACCGTCGACTCGGCCGCGATGAAGGCGTCCTTCTCGGCGATCCAGGCACGGCCGCCGTTCAGCTCCAGCGCCCGCATCTCGCCGGGGATGTGCCCGGCGAAGCCCAGTGTGCCCTCGTCGCCCTGGGCGGTGAAGTACTGGAAGGCGGCGCTCTCCCCGGCCAGCATCCGCTGGCCGACCTGCATCGCGGTGCCCATCGCCTGGCGCAGCAGCCCGCCCATGCCGCCGCCCTGCTGGCCGATGCCGCCGGAGCCCTGCTGGTTGCTCGGGGTGGAAAGGCGGGTGTCCATGCTGACGTTGGTGGTCTTGAAGAGGAACTTCCCGGCCTCGCTGTAGACCGTCTGCCCCGGCCGGAGCTGGACGACGGCCATCTGCATGGCATTGCCGACGATCTGGAGCTGCAGGGCCACGGCGGTTCTCCTCGGGCAGGACGGGCTGGGGCAGGGCGGGCTACGAGATGAGAACGACGCCCCCGGTGGCCCGGTTCCGGGCGCGCGGCGAATCGGAGTCGGGGGTCCGTGTGATGATCGAAGCACAGCAATCGCGTAGCGTGGAGAGCTATGCGACTTGGCGTGCTCGACGTGGGATCCAACACCGTCCACTTCCTGGTGGTGGACGCGCACCCCGGTGCTGCCCCGGTGCCCGCGTACTCGCACAAGATCGAGCTGCGGCTGGCCGAACTGCTGGACGATGAGGGCGCGATCCGCGAGGACGGCATCGAGCGGCTGGTCGGCATGGTCGACTCGTCGATGCGGGTGGCCGAGGACAAGGGCGTCGAAGAGGTGCTGCCGTTCGCGACCTCCGCCGTGCGGGAGGCCGCCAACGGCGAGGAGGTGCTGAAGCGGGTCCAGCGGGAGACCGGCGTCGAGCTGCGGGTGCTCTCCGGCGGGGACGAGGCGCGGCTGACCTTCCTGGCCGCCCGCCGCTGGTACGGCTGGTCGGCGGGACGGGTGCTGCTGCTGGACATCGGCGGCGGCTCGCTGGAGATAGCGTGCGGCATCGACGAGCAGCCGGACACGGCCGTCTCGCTGCCGCTGGGCGCGGGCCGGCTGACGGCCGGTTGGCTGCCGGGCGACCCGCCGACCGCCGAGTCGGTCCGGGAGCTGCGGCGCCACGTCCGGGCGCAGATCGCCCGCACCGTCGGCGACGTCGCCCGGGTCGGTGCACCGGACCAGGTCGTCGGGACCTCCAAGACCTTCAAGCAGTTGGCCCGGATCACCGGCGCCGCGCGCGAGGCCGACGGCATGTACCAGAAGCGGCGGCTGACCCGGCAGGGCCTCGCCGCCTGGGTGCCGAAGCTGGCGGCGATGAGCACCGCGCAGCGGGCGGTGCTGCCGGGCGTGTCCGAGGGCCGGGCCCGGCAGCTGCTCGCCGGGGCGTTGGTGGCGGACGGCGCGATGGACCTGTTCGGCGTGGATGAGCTGGACATCTGTCCCTGGGCGCTGCGCGAGGGCGTGATCCTGCGGCGGCTGGACCAGATGGACGGCGTCCAGTAGGGATTGTCCCGTCGGACCTCCGACGCGCATACGCTGTGTTCCGTGGCGGATCCAGCGGACGAAGAGTCGACACCGGAATCGCGCACCGAGGGAGCCTCGGGCCGGAGCCGGGGCGCGCGTGCGGCCAAGGCGACCGGCGTCGCGGCGAAGCGGGCGGTGGCGGTGAAGAAGGCCGTCGCGCAGTCGGCCGCAGCCAGGACCGCAGCGGCCCGGACCGCCGCCCAGGAGTCCACGGCGAAGAAGAAGGCCGCGAAGGCCGCGAAGGCGGCGAAAGCGGCGAAAGCGGAAATGGCGGCGCGGACGGCGGGCTCGCCGGGGCCGGGACCCGGGCCGGAGCCGACGGCCAAAGCGCCCGCGCCCGCGCGGCGGAAGCGGGCCGGCCGGGCGCCCGCGGCGCTCGAACCGGGGCCGCCGACGCCGAAGGCGCTGCCCGCACGGACGCCGACCCCGCTCACCGTCAAGGAGCACGCCCGCTCCGGCGGACTGCACCTGCCGACCAGCCCGGCGATCTTCGTCCCGGACGCCAAGGTCGCGCTCTCCACCGCCTCCGTCTACCCGGAGAACACCGCCGCCGCCTTCGAGATCGCCGGGCGCCTCGGCTACGACGGGGTCGAGGTGATGGTCTGGACGGACCCGGTCAGCCAGGACATCGAGGCGCTGCGCCGGCTCTCCGACTACCACGAGGTGCCGATTCTCGCGGTACACGCGCCCTGCCTGCTGATCACCCAGCGGGTCTGGGGCACCGACCCGTGGACCAAGCTGGTCCGGGCCCGCGCGGCGGCGGAGAAGCTGGGCGCGACCACCGTCGTGGTCCACCCGCCGTTCCGCTGGCAGCGGCAGTACGCGCGGGACTTCGTCACCGGGATCTGGCAGATGGCGGGCGAGACCGACGTCCGCTTCGCGGTCGAGAACATGTACCCCTGGCGCTACCGGGACCGCGAGGTCGCCGCCTACGCGCCGGACTGGGATCCCACCACCGAGGACTACCGGCACTTCACCGTCGACCTCTCGCATGCCGCCACCGCCCGAACCGAGGCGCTGGAGATGGTCGACCGGATGGGCGACCGGCTCGCCCACGTCCACCTCGCCGACGGCTCGGGCTCGGCCAAGGACGAGCACCTGATCCCCGGACGCGGCACCCAGCCCTGCGCCGAGCTGCTGGAGCGGCTGGCGGCGAGCGGCTTCGACGGCCATGTGGTGCTGGAGGTCAACACCCGCCGCTCGCCCGGCCCGGTGGAACGCGAGGCCGAGCTGGCCGAGGCGCTGGCCTTCACCCGGCTTCATCTGGCCACCGCCGCCCGGCTAGGGTCGGGACGGCACTGATCGGACGGTCACGGATCGAACAGTAGGGACGGTAATCCTCCTTATGACGTCACTTCACGGCTCCGCGCTCTCCAGCTCCTTCGGCGCGGTCGCGGCCTCCTACGAGGCCTCCCGCCCGACCTATCCCGACGCCCTGTTCGACGCGATCGAGGAGCTGACCGGCCGTCCGCTGCGGGGCGCGCGGGTGCTGGACGTCGGGGCCGGCACCGGCATCGCCAGCCGACTGCTACGCGCCCGGGGCGCCGAGGTGGTCGCGGTCGAGCCCACCCCCGGCATGGCGGCGCAGCTCCGGTTCTCCACCCCGGACCTGCCGCTGGTGCGCGGCGACGGCAACGCCCTGCCCTTCGCGGACGCCAGCGTCGACCTGGTCACCTACGCCCAGGCCTTCCACTGGACGACGCCGGAGAAGTCGATCCCGGAGGCCCGCCGGGTGCTGCGCCGGGGCGGCGCGCTGGCGCTGTTCTGGAACGTCAAGGACCGCGGCCAGGGCTGGCCGCAGGCGCAGGAGCAGCGCATGATCGCGGCCTGCCCGGACTACCACGGCTACGGCGGCGTGAACGACTCCCGGGTCGAGCTGGCCCGCGCCGGGCTGCACACCCGGGAGACGGTGCTCCGCTGGAGCCGCCGGATACCGCTGGACCAGGCGGTCGCGGACCTCGGCTCGCGCTCCTACGTGGCGGTGCTGGAGCCGGGCCGCCGGGCGGAGGTGCTGGCCGCGGAGCGGGAGGCGCTGCGCCAGGTCTTCCCGGACGGCGAGGTGCTCGAGGAGTTCGACCTGGACCTGACGGTCGGCCTGGCCGACTAGCCGCCCGGGGGCGCGCGCCGTTCCGCATGCCGGACCTTTTGTCCGATGGGCGGGCAGTCGGCGTAGGCTCGATGGTCAACGACGAAGGAGTTGAGGACAGTGCCCGAGCTGAGGTCTCGTACGGTCACCCACGGTCGCAACATGGCAGGAGCCCGCGCCCTCCTCCGGGCCGCTGGCGTAGCCCGCGAGGACTTCGGCAAGCCGATCATCGCGGTTGCGAACAGCTTCACCGAGTTCGTGCCCGGGCACACCCACCTTCAGCCGGTCGGCCGGATCGTCTCCGAGGCGATCCAGGCGGCCGGCGGCATCCCGCGCGAGTTCAACACCATCGCCGTGGACGACGGCATCGCCATGGGCCACGCCGGGATGCTCTACTCGCTGCCCTCGCGCGACCTGATCGCCGACTCGGTCGAGTACATGGTCCAGGCGCACTGTGCAGACGCGCTGATCTGCATCTCCAACTGCGACAAGATCACGCCCGGGATGCTGATGGCCGCGATGCGGCTGAACATCCCGACCGTCTTCGTCTCCGGCGGCCCGATGGAGGCCGGCAAGGCCACCCTGGTGGACGGCACCGTCCGCAAGCTCGACCTGATCAACGCGATCTCCGACGCGGTCAACGAGAACGTCTCGGACGAGGACATCGCCCGGATCGAGGAGAACGCCTGTCCGACCTGCGGCTCCTGTTCGGGCATGTTCACCGCCAACTCGATGAACTGCCTGGCCGAGGCCATCGGCCTGGCGCTGCCGGGCAACGGCTCGGTGCTGGCCACCCACACCGCCCGCAAGGCGCTGTACCAGGACGCCGGCCGCACCGTCGTCGAGATCACCAACCGCTACTACGGCCAGGACGACGCGTCCGTCCTGCCGCGCTCCGTTGCCACCCGCGCCGCCTTCGAGAACGCGATCGCGCTGGACATCGCCATGGGCGGCTCGACCAACACCATCCTGCACCTGCTCGCCGCCGCCCAGGAGGCCGAGCTGGACTTCACCATGGCGGACATCGACGCGCTCTCGCGCCGGCTGCCCTGCCTGTCCAAGGTCGCGCCCAACGGCTCGTACTACATGGAGGACGTGCACCGGGCCGGCGGCATCCCGGCCATCCTCGGCGAGCTCTACCGGGGCGGGCTGCTGAACGAGGACGTCCACACCGTCCACAGCCCGTCGATGGCCGACTGGCTGAAGACCTGGGACGTGCGCGGCGGCTCGCCCTCCGCCGAGGCCGTCGAGCTGTGGCACGCGGCCCCCGGCTGCGTCCGCTCCGCCAGCGCCTTCTCCCAGTCCGAGCGCTGGGACACGCTGGACACCGACGCCGCCAACGGCTGCATCCGCGACATCGAGCACGCCTACTCGACCGAGGGCGGCCTGGCGATCCTCTACGGCAACCTGGCCGTGGACGGCTGCGTGGTGAAGACGGCCGGGGTCGACGAGTCGATCTGGCGGTTCCAGGGCCCGGCCGTGGTGGTCGACTCGCAGGAGGCCGCGGTCGACGCGATCCTCACCAAGCGGGTCAAGGAGGGCGACGTCGTCGTCATCCGCTACGAGGGCCCCAAGGGCGGGCCGGGCATGCAGGAGATGCTCTACCCGACCTCGTTCCTCAAGGGCCGGGGCCTGGGCAAGGCCTGCGCGCTGATCACCGACGGCCGCTTCTCCGGCGGCACCTCGGGCCTGTCGATCGGCCACGTCTCCCCGGAGGCGGCGGCCGGCGGCACCATCGCCCTGGTCGAGGACGGCGACCTGATCACCTTCGACATCCCGGCCCGGACGGTGCGGCTGGAGGTCTCCGACGAGGAACTGGCCACCCGCCGCGCCGCACTGGAGGCCGGTGACGGCTACCGGCCGAAGAACCGGGAGCGGCAGGTCTCGGCGGCGCTGCGGGCCTACGCCGCGATGGCGACCAGCGCGGACCGCGGCGCGGTCCGGGACGTCTCCAGGCTCGGCTGAACAAGCTCTGCTGAACAGGCTCTGCTGAGCAGCTCTCCGCAGCGGGCCGTCCGTCGCCTGACCGGCGCGGGCGGCCCGTTGTCGCATAATCGGAGGCGTGTCCGACACCAACGCCCCGGGCGGCAGCGCCGCGCCCGAACCCGAGCCCCTCCGCTTCTTCGGCACCCGCTGGGTGGTCCACGACGGCGGCTACTGGCTGCGCCGGGTCGCCGTCAGTCTCGGCGCGCTGGTCACCACCGTGGTCGGGGCCGTGGTGCTGCGGATCGGCGTCGAGGGCGTCTTCATCGCCAAGTCCGGCGCGCTGGTCAACGCGCTGCTGGTGCTCGCGGTCGCGGTCTGCACCCTGGTCGCCGCCGTCCGCACCTGGAACCTGCTCACCAAGGGCCGGTCCGCGCTGACCGGCTGGATGGCCGACGACAAGTCGGTCATGCCGATGCTCGCCATCGGCTTCGTCGGCTCGCTCGCCGTCTACTTCCTGCGGAGCCTGGTCGAGGCCCCGGGCGAGGCCGAGAAGCGGGCCGGCTACGAACTGGCCCTGGCCAGAGCCGCCCGCCGACGCACCCCCGTGGGCGCGGGCGGCCGACGCAAGCGACGCTGACCCGGCGTCAGTGATGTGGGCGGAGCCGACTGCTCACCAGGAGCGGACGATGCCGCCCGGGTCCATCGCGAGCAGCACCAGTGCCACCCCGAGCGCCATGAAGAGCGGAACCTGCCACCAGCGGCCGCCCCGGCCTTGGCGGGACGGCTTGGGCCGGCGCCGGTACCAGCGCCGCGCGGGCGTCGGGTCGGGCCGCCAGGAGGTGTCGCCCGGCGGCTCGGCCTTCCACTTCGCGGCGAGCATCCGGGCGCGTGCCGAGCCCTCCTTCTCCTTCGCCGCGCGCACGAAGGACTCGTCGAGGACCAGACCTTCGAACGGGTCGGGCCGGTCGTCGGACGGGGGCGGGAGTTCGTCAACCATGGGCACTGCGACATTATGCGAGCATCGAACGTGGGTACGGAAAGAGTCGCGTGAGAGCGGGACCGGACGGCGCCGGTCAGTACCCGCCCTTCTCGCGGTTGCGGCGGCCGGCCACGACCGAGCCGACGACCCCGATGACCGCGCCCAGCAGCGCGGCGTGCCACAGTCCGGCCCAGACCGCGCCGAAGAAGCCCGATCCGCCCAGGAAGATCTGACTCAGGGTGTAGGTGACCCACAGCCCGGCGGCCGGGACGGCCGCGGTCTGCCACGGGTGCTCCGCCGCCCAGCGGCGCAGCCTCCGGTCCCCGCCCTTGGTACTGATGACCGAGCCGACTCCGCCGACGAGGAAGAACAGGCACAGCCCGATGCCCGCCGGGCCAGCGAGCAGGCTCAGCGACCAGTGGAGGGTGATCAGGTCGATGCCGGCGGCCGCTGCGGCGCCCACCACGCCGACGGCACCGGCGGTACGCCAGGGCCCGAGCGTCGCCGAGGCAACGGCGAGCTGGCCGGATTCGCGGGTCGAGACATCGCTGCTAGTCATGGTTCAACGGTGCGCCTGCAGGGCCCCGAACGCTATAGGGGACAACCCTGAGATTAGCCGGGAAGGCTCCTGCTGACGGCGGATCGGGCAGGTGACAGGGGGATCGGACCCATCGCGCCGCGGCCCGCGCCGCTGACCGCCAGGCGGACGGTCCGGCCGGTCGGCGGGGCCCGGTGCGAGGATGGGCGCAGCCACCGGCCGGCCCCGGCCCCGGTGCCCACCAGTCGCCGTTCCGCAGCAGTCGGCACAGCCGCACGGGAGGTCCCCCATGACGCAACGAGTCGCCGTCCTCGGCACCGGCAAGATCGGTGAGGCGCTGGTCTCCGGCCTGCTCCGGGCCGGCAAGGCCCCGGCGGACGTGCTGGTGACCGCCCGTCGGCCGGAGCGCGCGGCGGAGCTGCACCAGCGCTACGGGGTGGAGACGGTCTCCAACGCCGAGGCCGCCAAAACCGCCGACACGCTGATCCTCACCGTCAAGCCCCAGGACATGGGTGTCCTGCTGGACGAGATCGCCCCGCACGTCGCGGTCGACAAGCTGGTCATCTCCGGCGCGGCCGGGGTGCCCACCGCCTGGTTCGAGGAGCGGCTGGCGCCCGGCACGCCGGTGGTCAGGGTGATGACCAACACGCCGGTGCTGGTGGACGAGGCGATGAGCGTGATCTCGGCCGGCTCGCACGCCGCCGAGGAGCACCTGCTGCGCACCGAGGAGATCTTCAAGCCGGTCGGCCGGACCCTGCGCGTCCCCGAGTCCCAGCAGGACGCGGCGACGGCGCTGTCCGGCTCCGGTCC
This sequence comes from uncultured Actinomycetota bacterium, assembly GCA_963743515.1. Lineage (GTDB taxonomy): Bacteria > Actinomycetota > Actinomycetes > Streptomycetales > Streptomycetaceae > Streptacidiphilus. Next base: position 960,753 of record CAVUQN010000004.1, on the reverse strand, counting down.
GGCCTACTTCTACTTCCTGGTCGAGGCGATGACGGACGCCGGCATCCTGCTCGGCCTGCCGCGCGCGGTCGCCGCCGACATGATCATCCAGGCGGCGGTCGGTGCCTCGGTCATGCTCCGCGACTCGGGCGAGCACCCGGTCAAGCTCCGCGAGGCGGTCACCTCCCCGGCGGGCACGACCATCGCCGCCATCCGCGAACTGGAGAACCACGGCGTCCGCGCCGCGCTGCTGTCCGCGCTGGAGGCCGCCCGCAACCGCTCCCAGGAGCTGGCCTCCGGCGGCAAGTGACGGGCCCGGCCGGGGTCGGAGCGCTGCGGCTAGGGTGACCGGATGCGCTACGACTTGGTGATCTTCGACAACGACGGTGTGCTCGTGGACAGCGAGCCGCTGGCCAACCGGCTGCTCGCCGACTACCTGACCGAACTGGGCTTCCCCACCACGCTGGAGGAGTCCTACCGGGACTTCATGGGCGCCGGCGCGCACACCGTCCATGACGTGGTGGCGGCCCGCTTCGACGGGGCGAGGCTGCCGTCCGGCTTCGACGAGGACTTCCACGCCCTGGTCTTCGCCACCTTCCGGGCGCAGCTCACCGCGGTTCCGGGCGCGGCCGAGCTGCTGAAGCGGGTCCAGGAGTCCGGCGTGCCCTACTGCGTGGCCTCCTCGGCGAACCACGAGTGGATCCGGACCGCGCTGACCAAGACCGGGCTCTCCGGCTTCTTCGCCGAGGAGCAGCTGTTCAGCGCGCAGGACGTCGGCCGCGGCAAGCCCGCGCCCGACCTCTTCCTGCACGCCGCCCGGACCATGGGCGTCCGGCCCGAGCGCTGCGTGGTGCTGGAGGACAGCCCCTTCGGCGTCCAGGCCGCCCGCGCCGCCGGCATGGACGTCTACGGCTACACCGCGCTCACCCCCGGCGACCGCCTCGCCGCCGCCACCGGCCGCTACGCGGACCCGGCCGAGGTCCCCGCCCTGCTCGGGCTGTAGACCGACCTCTGGCTGTGGCCCGACCGGTCGTCAGTCCGGGACGGTGAAGCGGCGGCCGCGGAGCGGGGTGCCGCGGAGTTCGGCGAGGCGGAAGGGGAGGCCGGTGCCGCCGCCCGGGGCCGGGCGGGAAGTACGGGTCTCGGCGCGGAGGTGCAGGGCCGGCTCGGTGCCGTTGCCGGAGTTGCCGACGGCGGCGACCGGGGTGCCGGAGGTGAGGTGCTGGCCCCGGCGGACGGCGATGCTGTCCTTGCGCAGCCCGGAGAGCACCACCAGGGCGCGGCCGGTGTCGATGGCGACGTGGTTGCCCTCGGGGTGGCCGGCGTCCTGGCGGTAGGGGTCGTGGTCGGGCAGGCCGTCGACCGCGGTGACCACCACGCCGTCGCAGGGGCTGAGCACCGGGTGGCCGTGGACCGCGTAGCGCTCGTTGCTGGCCGGAGCCAGGCCCAGGGCCCGGCGTCCGCGCCACTGCGGACCCTCGCCGAGCTGGACCAGGTCGACCGCGTGGCGGTGCGCGCGGCTGCCGCCGATCAGCAGCGACTCCTCGGCGTAGCGGTTGACGGCCGGGCCGCCGCCCTCGGTGAGGGCGAAGCAGCCGCCGCGCAGCGGCGAGTCGAGGACCAGCGGGTGCGCGCTGGGCGAGGGGCGCAGCGGCAGCGAGCGGCGGTAGGTCCAGACGGCGAGGCCGTTCACCGCCGCGAACAGGAAGAGCTCGGGCAGGCCGGGGCGGCTCCACGGCAGTCCGGGGCCGAGCAGCGGCAGGGCACGCAGTGCGGCCAGCGCGGCGGCGGCGATCGGCAGCAGCGGCAGCACCCGGAACCACGGCGGCACGGTGTGGGCGGGGGCGGTGCGCAGCACGTACCAGGAGAAGGCGGGGGCCTGGAGCAGCAGCAGGGTCCAGCCGGTGGCGGTGTCGGTGAGGTAAGGGATCGTCAGTTCGAGGAGTGTCGCGGCGGCGTAGCCGAGGACGGTGCGCTGGAGCACGGCCGCGGCGGGGGCGAGCGGCAGCGGGGCCGCGGCCGGGCGGGGCGGGGACGGCCGGGCGCCGGTGCGGGGGTCGGCGTCGGCGGATGCGCTGCCCTCGGCGCTGCCCGGGGCGCTGTCCTCGAAGCAGTCCTCGGGGCAGTCCTGGGCGCAGTCCTCGGCGCTGGCCTGGGCGCTGGCCTGGGCGGGGACGAGCGGCTCGGACGGCGGCTCCGCCGCGTCGTCGCCGGCCGGGGCGGGGGCGGGGAACACACCGGACGCGGGGGCGCTGTCGGCCGCCAGCAGCGCGCCGGGGCCGGTGACCAGGCTGGTGAGCCGTCCCTCCAGGTCCGTCGTCGCCCAGACCAGCTCCGCTCCGTGGGTGAACTGCAGTTGGTACAGCTCTCGGCGGCGGCGCACCTGGCGCAGCGCGCCGTGCCGCTCCTGCAGCGTGGCCACCGTCTCCCGCAGCCGCTCCAGCGGGACGCGGGCCAGCAGTTCGGGGGAGAAACGGTCGCCGGTGAGCGGGTCCGGGCCGAACACGGTGGTGAGGGCCCGGGCCGCGGGGTCCGTGGGGGGCGCGCTGCGGCGGAGGGGAGCGAGGAGGCGTTCGCGCGTACCCATGGGGGCCCTTCTCTGGCGGTCGGTGGACGGCGGACATGGAGTGTCCGTCTCCTCACGTTAGGTAATGGCTCGGGCGCTGGGCGGCAACGACGTGGGTTGCGGCTCGCGATCTTTTGCCCGGGGCCTTCCGGTGGGCCGAAGGAGTACGTACGCTCACGCCAACTTGTTCGGGTACCGGTGAGTAAGGGCGTGCACGGATGACAGGCGAGTCGACGGCCACCGGCGGGGACGGGGCGGCGGAGGTCACCCCGAGGCTGCGGCAGGCGCGGACCGCGCTGCTGGTCAGCTATCTCGTCCAGGGCGCGGTCTTCGCGCTGCTGGTGACCCGGATCCCGGAGATCCAGACCCAGTACGGGATCAGCAACTCCATGCTGCCGGTGTTCCTGGCGGCGGTGCCGATCCTGGCCGGAGTCGGTTCGATCTCGATGGAGTGGGTGGTCAAGCGGACCTCGCCGCGCGCGGTGCTGCGGATCGTCCAGCCGCTGGTCTGCCTCACCCTGCTCGGCGTCGGCCTGGGCAACCAGCTCGCCGAGGCGGCCGTCGCGCTCGGCGCCTTCGGCCTGATGGTCGGCGGCCTCGACGCCAGCGAGGCGATGTCGGCGGTGGCGCTGCAGCACCGCTACGGCCGCAGCATCGTCCAGGGCTTCTACGCCGCGTTCAGCCTCGGCGGCATCATCGGCGCGGTGATCGCCTGGGCCGGCAGCCACTGGCACGTCGGTCAGGCGGCGCTGTTCGGCACCACGGCCGCGGTGGCGATCCCGATCGCCGTGGCCGCCGGCGTCTGGTACGCCGGTCCGCAGGAGCTCGGCCGGGCGGTCCAGGAGGCCGCCGCAGCTGCCGCCCGGTCGATCCCGTGGAAGCCGCTGCTGCCGCTCTGCCTGGCCATGGCGGTGGCCTACATCGCCGACTCGACGGTCTCCAACTGGAGCGCCAAGTACATGCAGGAGCTGATGCACAGCTCCGGCGAGATGCAGCCGGTCCCCTATGCCGCCTACATGGTGGTGGCGCTGCTGGGCCGAATGCTCGGCGACGGCCGGGTGCAGCGCTGGGGCAGCGCCCGGACGGTGCGGCTGGGCGCGATCGTCTGCGCGCTGGGCTTCCTGCTGGTGGCCGCCGCGCCCGAGGAGTGGACCGCGGTGGTGGCCTTCGCCGTCGTCGGGCTTGGCGTGAGCGTGGTGGTGCCGCAGGTCTTCGCGGCCGGCGGCCGGCTCTTCCCCGGGGCCTCGGACGCCGCCGTGGCCCGGCTCAACATCTTCAACTACGTGGGCTTCCTGGTCGGATCACCGCTGGTCGGCGCGGTCGCCGGGGGCAGCGGCTACCGGATCGCGATGCTGGTGCCGATGGTGCTGGTGCTGGCGATCCTCTGGGTCGGCCGGGCCTTCGGGGCCGTTGCGCCGCAGGTGGTGGCAGTCGATACCGTGGCGGTATGACGTCGCTGCAGCTGTTCTGGGACGAGGCGGAGACCCGCTACGACTTCGGCCGGGGCCACCCGATGGACCCGGTCCGACTGTCGCTCACCATGGCGCTGGTCCGGGCCTTCGGGCTGGACCGGCTGCCCGGGGTCACCGTGACCGCCGCCCCGGCGGCGGGCGACTCCACGCTGGCGCTGGTGCACGAGCCCGGCTATGTGGCGGCGGTGCGCAAGGTCGCCGAGACCGGTGAGCCCGACCCCGGGCGCGGCCTGGGCACCGAGGACAACCCGGCCTTCCCGGCCATCCACGAGGCCTCCGCGCTGATCGCCGGGCAGTCGGTGGCGGCTGCGGAGACGGTCTGGCAGGGCGGCCGCGCGGTGAACTTCGCCGGCGGGCTGCACCACGCCATGCCCGGTGCCGCCTCCGGCTTCTGCGTCTACAACGACGCCGCCCTCGCCGTCGCCCGGCTGCTGGAGCTGGGCGCGGAACGGGTCGCCTATGTGGACGTCGACGTCCACCACGGGGACGGCGTGGAGGCGGTGTTCCGGGACGACCCGAGGGTGCTCACCATCTCCCTGCACGAGCACCCGCGCACCCTGTTCCCGCAGACCGGCTGGCCCACCGACGTCGGCGGCCCCGGGGCCGAGGGCAGCGCCGCCAACGTCGCGCTCCCGGCCGGGACCGGCGACGCCGGCTGGCTGCGGGCCTTCCACGCCGTCGTCCCGCAGCTGCTCGAAGCCTTCCGGCCGCAGGTGCTGGTGAGTCAGCACGGCGCGGACACCCACATCGAGGACCCGCTGGCCCACCTCGCGGTCAGTCTCGACGCCCAGCGCACTGTGGCCGCCTCGATCGCGGAGCTCGCCGAGCGGCACGCCGGGGGCCGCTGGCTGGCCCTGGGCGGTGGCGGCTACGCCGTCGCCGACGTCGTCCCCCGGGCCTGGACCCATCTGGTCGCCATCGCGGCCGGGCAGCCGATCGCGCCGGAGACGCCCACCCCGGAGGACTGGCGGGCCGAGGTGTTCCGCCGCACCGGGCAGCGCGCCCCGGAGCGGATGACCGACGGCATGAGCGGGAGCTGGAAGGACTTCGAGGACGGCTACGACCCGGCCGACCGGCTCGACCAGGCGGTGCTGGCCACCCGGCGGGCGGTCTTCCCGCACCACGGGCTGCTGGTCTGAGGCGCCGACGGGCGCGCGGGCCCGGCGTGCACCCCCGCCGATCCCGCGCTGTCCCGCTCTGCCCGCCCGGAAACGCGCTAATTCCGGCCAGCGCGGCAGTGCCGCTGCTCCGCGCCGGCTGGCACACTGGCCGCGTGATCGAAGGAGCCGAGCTCTACGGCCATCTGATGGACAGTCGGATCGCCGGGCAGGTGGCCACCCCGCGCGAGCACAATCTGCGGAACTACGCCCGCTTCGCCCGCCGCGACCCCGACGTGCTGTTCGGCCTCGACCCGGCGGGGAACTGGGACGAGGCCGAGATCCTGGCCCTGCTGGCCCGGCGCTGCGGGGTTTCGCCGGACCCGGCCCACCGGCAGGGGCAGGACGCCATCGACCCGGAACTGACGATCCGTGCGCTGGACGCCATGGCGGTGGTGCTCCGGGAGACCGCGGCGGCCCGGGGCCGGGTGCTGCTCGGCACCGGCCACCCGAGCCGGCTGCTGCTCTTCTACCGGCAGCTCGCCGCCGGACTGCGCGCCGCCGGATGCGCCCTGCTCACGCCGGCGCGCGGACAGCGCTTCGCGATGCACGCACCGGAAGGCGCGCGCCCCGCCCGGCTCGACTACGTGGACGACGTAGGACTTGTGCGGGTGTATGAAGGGAACCCCCCGAGCGGAGCCCCCGGCTCCGCCGCCCCCGACGCGGACCGGTCGGCCGACCCGGTCCACACCCATTCGCCGCAGCCCGTCCGGATCGCCCTGGCGGCCCTGGCCGAGGGCGGCCACAACCGTCCTGACCTGCTCATCGGCGATCACGGCTGGGCCTGCGGGGCCGGCCGACTGGGCGTCAGATCGGTCGGCCTGGCCGACTCCAACGACCCAGCGGTGTTCGTCGCCGAGGCGGAGGGAGAGGTCGCGGTGACCGTTCCGCTCGACGACGGTGTGCGATCGGACTGCTACGGACTGCTGAGTGCCTACGTACTGCAACAGGCTGGTATGTCTCAGTAGTGATTGGCCACTTCTCCCTCTTCCCACTGGTATCACCCATAACTACTCTGGGGATACGCGTGTGTTGGCTGGAGTCACCGGAGGGGAAGCCGGTGCCCGTCACACGGATAAGGGTCGGTGTTGTCATGGCGTCTGGAGAGCGGCCTCTGAACGAGGTCAACTTCCTCACCGTGGCGGAAGTCGCCTCGGTGATGCGAGTGTCGAAGATGACCGTGTACCGCCTGGTGCACAGCAGTGAGCTGCCCGCGATCCGCGTGGGCCGCTCCTTCCGGGTACCGGAGCAGGCGGTCCACGACTATCTCCGCGAGTCCTACGTGGGGCGGGAGACCGCGTAGGCGAAGACAGGAGCAGAGCGACAGGCCATGCGGTCCGGCCGGGGAAGCCACCCCGGCCGGACCGTGCTCAGCAGGGCATCGCGAGCGGCTCCGGGGCCGGATTACTCCCTGAGCCCAGGTTTCGGTACGCTGGTGGCTTACGTCAGTCGTTTGGACTCTGACTCCCGCTCCTGCGGGTTTGTCCAGTGAGTGAGGGTTGTCAGTGGGTTCCGTAATCAAGAAGCGTCGCAAGCGTATGGCCAAGAAGAAGCACCGGAAGCTTCTCAAGCGCACGCGCGTTCAGCGTCGCAACAAGAAGTAGGACCTGACGTCGTCCCAGGACGGCGCCGAGGTCTCCCGCCGCCTGTCCCGACCCCTGTGTCGGGGCGGGCGGCGGTCTTTTTTTTGCTCCTTTTGTCCCGCTTCAGCCACAGACACCCCCGGGTGACGCAGTCGCGCAGCACTGACGCGATACCGTGCATCGAGAGGTCCGGGGACCTCTGCGCCGGCGGCGGGAAGGGACTGTCCGATGGGAAAGGTCGTACTCGTCACTGGGGTTGCCCGGCATCTGGGCAGCCGCTTCGTGCAGGCGATCCGCAGGCAGCCGGGCGTCGACCTGGTGGTCGGCGTCGACGTGCAGCCCTCCGTGCACGACCTCGTCGGCGGGATCGACGGCGGCCGACTGGCCGACTACACCTTCGTCCGCGCCGACATCCGGCGGCCCGTGGTGGCCCGGATACTCGCCGAGCACGAGGTCGACACCGTGGTGCACCTCAATGTGAGCACCACCATGCTGGGCTCCACCAGCCGGTCCACGGTCAAGGAGACCAACGTCATCGGCACCATGCAGCTGCTGGCGGCGGTCCAGAAGTCGCCCACCGTGCAGCGGCTGGTGGTGAAGTCGACGACCAGCGTCTACGGTTCCGCGCCGCGCGACCCGGCCGTGTTCAACGAGCAGATGCAGCCCAAGGTGCTGCCGACCGGCGGCTTCGCCAAGGACGCGGTCGAGGTCGAGGGCTACGTCCGGGGCTTCGGCCGGCGCCGCCCGGACGTCGCCGTCTGCGTGCTGCGCTTCGCCAGCATCGTCGGACCGCAGGCCGACACTCCGCTGAACGAGTACTTCTCGCTGCCGGTCCTGCCGACCGTGCTCGGCTACGACCCCCGACTGCAGTTCGTCCATGAGGACGACGCGGTCGAGGTGTTGCGGCTCGCCGCGGTCGAGCCCCGGCGTTCCACCACCAACAGCGGTACCTTCAATGTCGCGGGGGACGGCGTGCTGCTGCTCTCCCAGGCCGCGCGGCGGCTCGGACGGCCCACCGTGCCGATGCTGCTGCCGGCGGTCAGCTGGGTGGCCGGACTGGCCCGGCAGACCCGGGTGCTGGACTTCTCCCCGGAGCAGATGCGGATGCTCACCCACGGCCGGGTGGTCGACACCCGGCACCTGCGCGAGAACTTCGGCTACACGCCCGGCTACAGCACCGAGGCGGCCCTGGCCGACCTGGCCCGCTCCACCGGCGCGGGGCTGCTGCCGCCGGAGCAGGTGGCCCGCTGGACGTCCCGGGTGGCGGAACTGCTGCCGACCGGCAGAGGAGGCAAGTGATGACTTCGGCGAGGGAGCACGCGGTGACGGAGGCGAAGGTCATCCCGATCGGGACGAAGCGGGCGGGCGGCGGCCGGGCCGCGCGCGGCGGCGCGGGGGCAGCATCGGTGACGGAGGCCGTTCCGCTGCCCCTGGCCGAGCCGGAGCCGCAGCCCGGGCCCGGCGCCGACGAGCCCGACACGGTCGCTGAGCACCCCGCCTGCGGCGGGCTGGCCGACAGTGTGGCAGCCGCCGTCGGCGGCGCGCTCGCCGGGCCGCTGGGCGGCCTCGCGGAGCGGTTCCTCGGCAAGGGCTGGGAGGACCGGGCGGCCGACGGCCTGGACTTCCTGCGTCGCCGGCTCACCGGCGAGTACGAGATCGACGAGTTCGGCTTCGACGCCGAGCTCACCGACAAGGTGCTGCTCAACGCCGTCCGTCCGATCGCCGAGAAGTACTTCCGGCTGGACGTCCGGGGCGCGGAGCACCTGCCGGTCGAGGGCGGGGCGCTGGTCGTCGCCAACCACTCCGGGGTGCTGCCCTGGGACGCGCTGATGACCCAGGTCGCCATCCACGACCACACGCCGAGCCAGCGTCACCTGCGGATGCTCGCGGCCGACCTGGTCTTCGTGCTGCCCGGCGTCAACGAGCTGGCCCGCAAGGCCGGGCACACCCTCGCCTGCAACGAGGACGCCCAGCGGCTGCTGGAGCTGGGCGAGATCGTCGGGGTGTGGCCGGAGGGCTTCAAGGGCATCGGCAAGCCCTTCTCCGAGCGCTACAAGCTGCAGCGCTTCGGCCGCGGCGGCTTCGTCTCCTCGGCGCTCAAGGCCGGGGTGCCGATCATCCCCTGCGCCATCATGGGCGCGGAGGAGACCTATCCGATGATCGGCAACGCCCGGACCCTGGCCCGGCTGCTGGGCCTGCCGTACGTCCCGCTGACGCCGACCTTCCCGTGGCTCGGGCCGCTGGGCCTGGTGCCGCTGCCGACCAAGTGGACCATCCAGTTCGGCGAGCCGATCCCCACGGACAGCTACCCGCCGGAGGCGGCGGAGGACCCGATGCTGCTGTTCAACCTGACCGACCAGGTCCGGGAGACGGTCCAGCACAGCCTCTACCGGATGCTGGTACAGCGCCGTTCGGTCTTCTTCTGATCCGGATTCCGGAGCTCTGGAATCCTGAGCGCACGTCAGGGCCCGGCAGCCGATGGCTGCCGGGCCCTGCGTCGCGGTCGACCCGCCGTCAGCCGGTCCCGCCAGTGCCAGTCCCTCCATTGCTGGAGAGGCCGAGGCCGAGGGTCGGCAGTAGGCCGGGCACCAGCGGCGGCACGGTGACCCCGTTGTCGGGGGCCGGCGAGGCCGAGGGGGTGCTCCCGTCAGCGCTGCCCGGCGTCGAGGGGGAGCTCGACGGGGCGGCACCGTTGCCGAGGACCCCGGTCAGGCCGTTGACCAGGCTGCCGCCTCCGTCACCGGCGCTGCTCGGGCTGCTGGCCGGCGTGCTGCCGCCCATGCTGCCGGTCCCGGAGGTGGTCGCCCCGCTCGGCGCGGCGACCTGGCCGGAGCGGGAGTCGCTGCCGGTCCCGCCGACGACGGACGAGGAGGAGCCCGCCCCGGGGGCGGAGAGCGATCCGGTCCCGCTGGTGGTGGCCCCGCCGAGGTGCAGCGGCGCCAGCTCTTCGCTTATCCCGGAGAGCAGTTGCTGCACCCGTCCGGCCTCGGGGTCGGCCTGGCTGGGGAGATGCGGGGCGAGCGCGTCCAACTGCCGCTGCTGGGAGCTGGCGAAGCCGGCCAGGCTCTGCATCGGCGCCAGGGAGTGGCTCTGCTGGTAGATCGCCTGCAGCAGGTTCCGGCCCTGGGTGCCCTCGGCGTTCATGTCGCTGAGCGCCTTGGTGACCTCGGCGATGACATGGGGGCTCAACTCGTGGTCGGTGCCCTCGTGGCGGTCGACCAGCTGCTGCGCCTCGGTCATCCGCTGCGAGGCCTCACTCAGCAGCAGTCGGCCGCGTTCGGCGTCCGAACCGGCGAAGTCCAGCCGCCAGTTCTCCAGGCCGCGCTTCACCCCGTACAGCGGATCGCCGGGAATGGCCGAGGAACTGGCCGCGGCGACGCCGCCGAAGGCACTCACCACCACGCCGGCGGCCAGGCCGCTTACGGCCAGCCGGCGGCCCCAGCGGGTGCTCGGGCGGAAGCGGCCGGCCGCCGCGGTGGCCCGGTGGACGCCGCGGGCCCGCTGCGGGGGCACCGCGGTGCTGCCGCCGCCCGCGTAGGCGCGTTCGAACTCGGCCATCAGCTGAGCACGCTGGACGGTGCGCACCTCGGGTGCGAGCCCGGGCATGTTCTGGGAACCCAGGGTGTCCAGGGCATCCACCGCGGCCAGAAGTTCCGTGAACTGCTGGGCGGCAGCGCTGGGACGGTCCTCCACCGCATCGGCGAAGGCTTTCGCCCTGCGGTGTTCGAGCACGTTGGCTGTCATGGGCAGCACCTCCTCTCGTCGTTGTCGACAACTCGGCCGACCGGACGGTTGCGCAGTCGTGCCTCGGACCACCCCAAAGGGTGACGCACGGCCCCGGAGGAGCCTTGCACACTGTGCAACGAGCGGCGGGGACGCTCGGTTACGCAGCCTCGATCGTGCGGGTGACAGGTCTGTGGGTGACGGAGCATCTGGGGTTTCGTACTACCGGGCGTCACTGGGGAGCAGCCGGGCCAGCGTCCGTACGGCCCGGTACTGGAGGGTCTTGATGGCGCCCTCGTTCTTGCCCATGATCCGTGCCGTCTCCGCGACCGAGAGCCCGTGCAGGAACCGCAGGGTGACGCACTCCTGCTGCTGCGGGTTGAGCCGGTGCACGGCGTCCAGCAGCGCGGCGTTGGAGAGCGACTCCAGTACGGAGTCCTCCGGGCTGCGCTCGCACTCGTTGGAGTCGAGCATCTCGCCGGTGGTGACCTCCAACCGGAAGCGGCTGGACTTGAAGTGGTCGGCGACCAGGTTCCGGGCGATGGTCACCAGCCAGGCGCCGAAGTCGCGCCCCTGCCAGGTGAAGGTGCCGATCCGGCGCAGCGCCCGGAGGAAGGTCTCGCTGGTGAGGTCCTCGGCCGTGGCCCGGCTGCCGACGCGGTAGTAGATGTAGCGGTAGACCGTGTCGGCGTAGTGGTCGTAGAGCCGCCCGAAGGAGTCGCTGTCGCCCTGCTGGGCCTGCTCCACCAGCCGCATCACCGGGTTGTCGGCGGAGTCCTGCGGCTCCTCGCGGTCCCAGGAGGGGTTGCGCGGGCGGGAGGAGGCGGGGGTGGAGGTACGGGTGCGCTGGGCGACCGGCGTTCGCGGCGGCTGGGGGTAGGGCGTGCCGACGCCGCCGCCGGCCACGGCGAGCACGGCGGGGGCGAAGGCGCCGGGGGGGAACAACTGCTCGCGCAGGAGAGTGCGCAGCAGGTCCAGCCCGCCTGCGGCGGCGCCGTGGGCGAGGGAGGGTGCAGGCGCGTCGTTCCGGACGTGTGGGTACACGGGACTCCCAGAGGCAGAGCTGTTTACGTGCAGTGCGGGACCGCTCACCCAACGTGGGACACATGGGTACCGGCGTGCGTCTGACGAGAATAACGCTTCGTGCAGCAACGGCTACACCCTGTCGCTGAATTGGCCGCTCTAGTCACATCTGTTACAGGTTGATAGCACTATGTGACCGAAACTGCCCGACCGCTTCTGGCGGCCTCTGCGGGCAGTTGATCGAGTACCGATGCGGTCCGACCGATCGGGCACTGTTTCCCCGACACGCTCCCCGGCAACCCCGAAATCTCGGGCGCGGCGGAGTGATCAGAAACGATCAGTACGGAAAGGCGCACAGAGCGTACGCAAGCCGGGGTTCCCGGGCCGAGCGAACCGGAGCGAACCGTGCGAACGCCTCAGCGGTGGCGGGCTCGGTGGCGGCTCGGCGGTGCCGGGCTCAGCGGTGCCGGCGGTTGCGGTAGATCGCCATCGCGGCCACCGTGCCGCCGGCCGCGGCGCCCAGGCCCGCGGCGGCCGGGATGCCCACCCGGGCCGCCTTCCGGCCGGTCCGGAAGTCCCTTATCCGCCAGCCCTGCTCCCGGGCGTGGCGGCGCAGTCCGGCGTCCGGGTTGATCACATAGGGGTAACCGACCAGCGACAGCAGCGGGATGTCGTTGGAGGAGTCGCTGTAGGCCGCGCAGCGCGCCAGGTCCAGCCGCTCGCGGGCGGCCAGCGCCTTCACCGCCTCGGCCTTGGCCGGTCCGTGCAGCGGCTCGCCGACCAGTCGGCCGGTGTAGACGCCGCCGACGGCCTCGGCCACCGTGCCCAGCGCACCGGTCATCCCCAGTCGCGAGGCGATCACCCGGGCCGCCTCCTGCGGGGCGGCGGTCACCAGCCAGACCCGCTGGCCCGCCTCCAGGTGCATCTTCACCAGCGCCCGGGTGCCCGGCCAGATCTTCTCGGCCATGTACTCGTCGAAGACCTCCTCGCAGATCCGCTCCAGATCCGCGACCCGGTGGCCCCGGACGATGGACAGGGCGCTCTCCTTGGCGTCCGCCATGTGCCCGGCGTGCTCGGTGCCGTTCAGCCGGAAGTAGGTCTGCTGCCAGGCGAAGCGCAGCAGTTCGCGGGAGCTGAAGAACTTGCGCTTGTAGAGCCCCCGGCCAAGGTAGAAGATCGCCGCGCCCTGGACGATGGTGTTGTCGCAGTCGAAGAAGGCGGCGGCCCGGGGGTCGCCTTCCACGGTGGCCGCGACCGGCTCGGCGGCGTCGAGGGTGGCCTCGGCGGCAGCCTCGCCCGCGAGCACGGCAGAGGAACGCTTCTCCTTGGGGAGCTTTCGCAGCGTGGCCATGGTGTCGAGCATAGCCAGCGGAGCCGATTCACTCCGTATCGCCGACGTGGAGGGGGCGTTAACGCTCGCCCCCGAGGGGCGCAGAATGTCCGGGTGACTTCTCTGCTGCGCCGCGGCGCCTCCCGCAAGGACCCGTCCGACCGTGTGATCACCCTGATCGGCAAGCCCGAGTGCCATCTCTGCGAGGACGCCCGCGCGGTGGTGGCCGGACTGGCCGAGGAGTTGGGGTTCTCCTGGGAGGAGTTGGACATCCTCCAGGACGAGGAGCTCTACCGGAAGTACTGGGAGCAGATCCCGGTCACGCTGATCGACGGCAAGCAGCACGACTTCTGGCGGGTGGACCCGCAGCGGCTGCGGAAGGCAGTGGGCGGCTGAGCGGTCCCGGCCGGGCACAGTCGGTTCACCGTCGGTTCACTGTCTTATGAGATGGGCCGTTTGTACGATTACCATCAAGAGGTTTTGTGTCGGGGGGCCGACCTTGGAGGAGTGGCAGCGTGCCCACCGGCTCACACCGGCAGTCCGGTGCACCATGCGTGATGCGCGTCACTCCGCTGGGACAAAACGGACACTATCTTTGTGCACACGTTCACAAACGCATAGCCTGGCGGTCGCAGCCCAGCTTCACCAACAGGAGCACCGTGGCAACTGGACGTTCCACCCCATCCAACCCGTCCGCGGGCCGGGCGCCTTCGGGCCGCTCGCGCGGTCGGGGTATTCCCGACGCCACGGTCGCGCGGCTCCCGCTCTACCTCCGGGCGCTGACCGCGCTCTCCGAGCGTTCCGTTCCCACGGTCTCATCCGAGGAACTGGCAACCGCCGCCGGGGTCAACTCGGCGAAGCTCCGCAAGGACTTCTCCTACCTGGGCTCCTACGGCACCCGGGGCGTCGGCTACGACGTCGAGTACCTCGTCTACCAGATCTCCCGTGAGCTCGGCCTGACCCAGGACTGGCCGGTCGTCATCGTCGGCATCGGAAACCTGGGCCACGCCCTCGCCAACTACGGCGGCTTCGCCTCGCGCGGGTTCCGGGTCGCCGCCCTGCTGGACGCCGACCCGGCGCTGGCCGGGCGCACCGCGGCCGGCCTGCCGGTCCGGCCCATGGACCAGTTGGAGGAGATCATCCGGGCGGAGCACGTCTCCATCGGAGTGATCACCACGCCCCCGGGCGCGGCCCAGCAGGTCTGCGACCGGCTGGTCGCAGCCGGCGTCACCAGCATCCTCAACTTCGCACCGACGGTGCTCTCGGTGCCGGACGGGGTGGACGTCCGCAAGGTCGACCTCTCCATCGAACTGCAGATCCTGGCCTTCCACGAGCAGCGGAAGTCCGGCGAGGTCCCGTTCGCGGACGAGCCCCCGGCCGCGGTCTCCCGTCCCGGCAGCGGGGCGAAGGCGGTGGCCGCCGCGGCGGCGCGGGCCGTGACCCGGGCCCGCGGCAAGGCCGTGGCCGGTCCCGACCGCGGTGACGACGGCGACGACGGCGACCTCTCGGCGGTGATCCCGGCGTGAATCCGGAAAGAGAGGCAGAAGCATGAGTCTGCTGGTACTCGGCCTCAGTCACCGCACCGCGCCGGTCGGGCTGCTGGAGCGGGCGGCGCTCACCGGTGACGCACCGGTGCAGTTGCTGCACGCCGCCGCCGCAGCCGGTCCCGTGGGTGAGGCGGCCCTGGTCAACACCTGCAACCGGATCGAGCTCTACACCGACGTGGACAAGTTCCACGCCGGTGTCGACGAGCTGTCCGCGCTGTTCGCCGAGCACACCGGCATCGGCCTGGAGGAGCTCACCGCGCACCTCTACGTCCACTACGAGGACCGCGCCGTGCACCACCTGTTCTCGGTGGCGTGCGGCCTCGACTCGATGGTGGTGGGCGAGGGGCAGATCCTCGGCCAGCTCCGGGACGCGCTGTCGCTGGCGCAGGAGCAGAGCACGGCCGCCCGCAGCCTCAACGAGCTGTTCCAGCAGGCGCTGCGGGTCGGCAAGCGGGCGCACACCGAGACGGGGATCGACCGGGCCGGCCAGTCGCTGGTCACCTTCGGCCTGGAGCGGATCGCCGACGCGGCCGGCCCGATCGCCGGCAAGCGGGCGCTGGTCGTCGGCGCCGGCTCGATGAGCTCGCTGGCGGCGGCGACCCTGGCCCGCGCCGGGGTGGCCGAACTGGTCATCGCCAACCGGACGGCAGCGCGGGCCGAGCGGCTGGCGGCGACGCTGGCCGAGTACGGCGCGCGGGCCATCCCCTTCGCCGGCGTCGCCGAGGCGCTGGCCGGGGCCGACGTGGTGATCTCGTGTACCGGGGCGGCCGGGATCGTCCTCACCGCCCAGGACATCGCCGCCGCCGCAGCCGCGCGCGCGGGGGAGACCCCGCTCGCCCTGCTCGACCTGGCGATGCCCCGGGACGTCGACCCCGGCGTCCAGGCCCTGGACGGGGTCCACCTGGTGGACCTGGAGTACCTGGCCGAGGCCGCCGCCCGCACCGAAGGCGCGGCCGGGGCCTTGGACGTCGACGCGGTTCGCCGTATCGTCGCCCAGGAAGTGGAGTCCTTCGGCGCCGCACTGCGCGCCGCGGCGATCACTCCGACCGTGGTCGCCCTGCGCGCCATGGCCTCCGGCGTGGTCAGCTCCGAACTGGAACGCCTCGACGGCCGCCTGCCCGGCCTCGAAGCCCGCGTCCGCGCCGAACTGGCGCAGACCGTCAACCGGGTCGTCGACAAGCTGCTGCACTCGCCCACGGTGCGGGTCAAGCAGCTGGCCGGGGAACCGGGGGGCGCCTCCTACGCGGAGGCGCTGCGGGAACTGTTCGATCTCGACCCCGCTGCGGTCCAGGCCGTCGCGGGGGCACCGGCGCGCGTTCCGGCGCAGGTGCCGACCCTGGGGGGTGGCCTGGGATGACCCCGTCCCTGCCGCACATCGTCCAGCCGCGCGGCGGCCGACCCGACAGCGGCCCGCAGCGCAGCGCTGAGACGAAAAGCGTCCATACCGAGCACGACCGGGATGATCATGTCATGAGTGGCCAACTCAACAACACCCCCCGCCCCGCCGGGGCCGCCCTGCGGCTCGGCACCCGCCGCAGCGCCCTCGCCATGGCGCAGTCCGGCATGGTCGCCGAGGCGGTCGCCGCCGCCACCGGCCGCCCGGTGAAGCTGGTGGAGATCACCACCTACGGCGACACCTCGCGCGAGCACCTGGCGCAGATCGGCGGCACCGGGGTGTTCGTCTCCGCACTGCGGGACGCGCTGCTCGACGGCTCCGTCGACTTCGCCGTGCACTCGCTGAAGGACCTGCCGACAGCCGAGCCCGAAGGGCTGCGGCTGGCTGCGGTGCCGCCGCGGGAGGACCCGCGGGACGCCCTGGTCGCCCGGGACGGCCTGGGTCTTGAGGAACTGGTCGAGAAGTGCGCGCACGGCGACCGCCCGGCCCGGATAGGCACCGGCTCACCGCGCCGCGCGGCGCAGTTGAACGCCTGGGCGGCAGCCCGGGGCGTGGAACTGGAGACGGTCGCGATCCGCGGCAACGTCGACACCCGGATCGGCTTCGTCCGCTCCGGCGAGCTGGACGCCGTGGTGCTGGCGGCGGCCGGGCTCAGCCGGCTGGGCCGCCTGGCCGAGGCCACCGAGATCATCGCGGACACCGTGATGCTGCCCGCGCCCGGACAGGGCGCGCTGGCCATCGAGTGCCGCGCCGCCGACGCGGAGCTGGTTGCCGCGCTGGCCGTTCTCGACGACGCCCCCACCCGGGCCGCCGTCACCGCCGAGCGCACGCTGTTGGCCGCGCTCGAAGCGGGTTGTTCCGCCCCCGTCGGGGCCCTGGCCGTCGTGCATCGTGGCGCGGCCGGCCAGGAGGCCGAGGAGCTGCACCTGCGTGCGCTCGTCGGCACCGTCGACGGTGCGTCCGTCGTGCAGTTGTCCACCACCGGCGCCATCGCGCCCGGGGCGGCGTCCGAGCGCGAAGCGGCGGCCCTCGGCCGCGGGCTCGCGGAGCGGATGCTGGCCGCGGGTGCGGCCGGTCTGATGGGGGAGCGAGTCAAGTGAGCCCCACTCATGACATCCATGGAGCGGCCCGCCGCCCGGTCGGCCAGGTCACCTTCCTGGGCGCGGGGCCGGGCGACCCTGGCCTGCTGACGCTGCGCGCGGTGGAGGTGCTGGCCTCGGCGGACGTGCTGCTGGCCGACCCGCTCACGGCCGAGGCCGTCCGCGTCCACTGTCCCCCGGGCGTGGAGCTGCACAGTGCAGACCCGACCGCCTCCGGCGACCCGGACGCCCTGGTCTTCGGCGGCAGCGCGGTCTCCCGGCTGTTCCCGGCCGTGCAGGCGGGGAAGCACGTGGTCCGCACCGTCGACGGCGACCCCGGGCTCGACGGCCGGGCCGCCGAGGAGATGCTGGTCTGCGCGCAGGCCGGGATCGCCTTCCAGGTGGTGCCGGGCATCGCCCAGACCGTCGGCGTCCCCGCCTACGCCGGGGTGCCGCTGCGCACCGGTGCCGGCACCGACGTCCGTTTCGTGGACGCCCGGCAGCCGCTCACCGACGGCAACTGGGGCAACCTCGGCGGCTGCGACGCCACCCTGGTGGTCCGCACCCTGCTGGGGGCGCTGCCCACGGCCACGCAGACCCTGGTCGCGCACGGCCGCAAGCCGGACACCCCGGTCTCGGTGACGCTGGAGGGGACCACCACCCGGCAGCGCACCTACACCGCGACCCTGGGCACGCTGGCGGCCGAGTTGAAGGCGGCCCGGGTGCTGCCCTCGCCGGTCTCGGCCCCGGTCGACCCGGCGAGCAGCGTGATAGCCGTCGTCGGGCCGCAGGTGGCCCAGCGCACCGCGCTCTCCTGGTTCGAGACCAAGCCGCTGTTCGGTTGGAACGTGCTGGTGCCGCGCACCAAGGACCAGGCCGGCGCGCTCTCCGAGCAGCTCCGCTCCTACGGGGCGGTGCCCTCCGAGGTGCCGACCATCGCGGTCGAACCGCCGCGCACCCCGCAGCAGATGGAGCGGGCCATCAAGGGCCTGGTCACCGGACGCTACGAGTGGATCGCGTTCACCTCGGTGAACGCGGTGAAGGCGGTCCGCGAGAAGTTCGAGGAGTACGGGCTCGACGCCCGCGCCTTCGCCGGGATCAAGGTCGCGGCGGTCGGCGAGACCACCTCGCAGGCCCTGGTCGACTTCGGCGTCAAGCCGGACCTGGTGCCCAGCGGCGAGCAGTCGGCGGCCGGGCTGCTGGAGGACTGGCCGCTCTACGACCCGGTCTTCGACCCGATCGACCGGGTGCTGCTGCCGCGCGCCGACATCGCCACCGAGACCCTGGTCGCCGGCCTGGTCGAACTGGGCTGGGAGGTCGACGATGTGACGGCCTATCGGACCGTCCGCGCCTCGCCGCCGCCGGCCGAGACCCGGGAGGCGATCAAGGGCGGCGGCTTCGACGCGGTGATCTTCACCTCCTCCTCGACCGTCCGCAACCTGGTCGGCATCGCCGGCAAGCCGCACAACGTCACCGTGATCGCCTGTATCGGTCCGGCGACGGCCAAGACCGCGGAGGAGCACGGGCTGCGGGTGGACGTCCTCGCCCCGGCCCCGTCCGCCGCCGCCCTCGCCGAGGCTCTGGCAGACTTCGGAGCGGCCCGCCGTGACGCAGCCACGCAGGCGGGCGAACAGGTGTACCGCCCGAGCGAACGCCGCCCGGGCTCCCGCAGGAAGGCCCGCTGATCCATCATGTCCTTTGACCTGCCCAACATCGAGACGCCGGTCGTTCGTCCGCGTCGGCTCCGGTCCACCCCGGCGGTCCGCCGGCTGGTGGCCGAGACCCGGCTGCACCCGGCCGAGCTGATCCTGCCGATGTTCGTCCGCGAGGGCATCACCGAGCCCGTGCCGATCGCCTCCATGCCGGGGGTGGTCCAGCACACCCGGGACTCGCTCCGGAAGGCCGCGGTCGAGGCCGCGGAGCTCGGGATCGTCGGGCTGATGCTCTACGGCGTCCCGCTGGTGCAGGACGCGACCGGCTCCGAGGGCACCAACCCGGACGGCATCCTCCAGCAGGCGATCCGCGACGTCGTCGCCGAGCTCGGCGACCAGGTCGTGGTCATGTCCGACCTCTGCCTGGACGAGTACACCGACCACGGCCACTGCGGGGTACTGGCCGAGGACGGCTCGGTCGACAACGACGCGACGCTGCTCCGCTACGCCGAGATGGCCGTGGTCCAGGCCGAGGCCGGGGTCCACATGGTCGGCCCGTCCGGGATGATGGACGGTCAGATCGCGGTCGTCCGGCAGGCTCTGGACGCGGCCGGGCACCAGGACGTCTCGGTGCTCGCCTACACCGCCAAGTACGCCTCGGCCTTCTACGGCCCCTTCCGGGAGGCCGTCGGCTCCTCGCTCAAGGGCGACCGCAAGGCCTACCAGCAGGACCCGGCCAACGCCCGGGAGTCGCTGCGCGAGCTGGAGCTCGACCTGGCCGAGGGCGCGGACCTGGTGATGGTGAAGCCGGGCATGGCCTATCTGGACGTGCTGCGCCGGATCGCCGACGTCAGCCCGGTGCCGGTGGTGTCCTACCAGGTGTCCGGCGAGTACGCGATGGTCGAGGCGGCGGCGGCCAACGGCTGGATCGACCGCGAGCGGATGATCCTGGAGACGCTGACCTCGATCCGCCGGGCCGGGGCCAACCAGGTGCTGACCTACTGGGCGGTCGAGGCGGCCCGGATGCTGCGCTGAGCGCGGCCGTCCACTGCCGTAGCAGACAGGTCGAAGGGCCGGGAAGAGGAGTTCTTCCCGGCCCTTCGGCTGTGTCCTGGAGGGTCATTCGATCGGGAGATCGTCGGGTCAAGGGTGCGGCGCTGCCGCGATGGGGGTTGGACTCAGCCGACGAGGTGGGACAGCTGGCCGTCCCCCGTGCCCTGGGTGGTGTGACCCACGTTGCAGATCTGGTTCGGCTGCTGGTTCGCGATCGGGACCTCGACCTGGACCGGGACGAGGCCGACCTGGACGTGGTCGACCCGGGGCAGGCAGATGTTCGGGTTGTCCAGGGTGTGGAAGTTGGGGCTGTTGTCGCCGTGGGTGCCGGTGACGTTGGTGCCGCCCGCGCCCTGCAGGGAGGTGGTCGAGCCGTCCGAGTTGGAGATGGCGGCGGCCGGGGAGACAACCATGGCGACGGCGCCGGCGGCGATGCCGACCACGGAGAGGGCCTGCTTCAGCATGTTCTGATTCCTGTGTTCTGTGAGATGTGGTGAGTTGAGCCGGGGTCGACTGAGTGGGAGTCAGCCGAGGAGGTGGGAACCGACCCCGTCGCCCGCGCCCTGCGTGCCCTGCCCGTTCTGGCAGGTCTGGTGCTGCTGCCGGTTGGCGGCCGGAACGTCTGCCTGGACCGGGACGAGGATCCCGACCTGGACGTGGTGGACCGCGGGCAGGCAGAGGTTGGTGTTGTCCAGGATGTGGTGGCTCGGGCTGTTGTGACCGTGGGTGCTGGTCACATCGGTGCCGCCGTGCCCCTGGAGCGAGTTGGTCGAGCCGTCGGAGTTGCCGACGGCTGCGGCCGGAGAGACCACGACAGCCATGGCGGTCATGGCGAGACCGACGACGGCGAGAGTCTGCTTGATCATGGGCACGCTGCCCTTCCGGCGGTGGAGCGGGTGGGTCAGCCGATCAGGTGCGACGCGGGCGCGTCGCCGGTGCCCTGGGTGGCCTGGCCGACGTTGCAGGTCTGGTTGAGCTGCTGGTTGAGGACCGGGACCTCCGCCTGGACCGGGACGAGGCCGACCTGGATGTGGTCGACCCGGGGCAGGCAGACGTTCGGGTTGTCCAGGAAGTGGAAGTTGGGGCTGTTGTCGCCCCAGGTCCCGGTCACGTTGGTGCCGCCGGCGCCCTGGAGGGAGCTGGTCGAGCCGTCGCTGTCGCCGATGGCGGAGGCCGGCGCGGCGGTCGCGGCGAAAGCCGCAGCGGCGATTCCGACGGTGGCAAGGGCCTTCTTGATCATTGCAGATCCATTTCTGGGAGTGGGTGTTCTCGAACGTCCGGATCGTTCCGTTGAACGAATCCCATGAACTCTGGGGGCGCATCCACCGGGGAGGCCTCCGTCCTCCGGAACGGCGCCGCGCAGGCGGCCTGCCGAACCTCTGGACCCAAGTCCTGCCGCACAGGCGGCGGTTGCAGTCTGCTCAACGAAGGCACTGATCAGGGGCAACGGCCATTAACTCGAATAGGTCAGTCGGCAGCACGTGAGGATGAATCACGCCCGTTTGCCGTAGTTGATTCGAGTGACAAGGCCGCACTTCAGAGCGGGTGAATCGTTCAGGCAAGATGCTCCTGGTTCGAACTACCAGCGGGCGCTTCAGTCGGAGGCCGGTTTCCGTACGAGTGATCCGGTCCACGAACGGATGGGAAACCCTTGATGAGTGTCACTGCGCGGGCCGCCGCGATCGCCGTCGCCGCGTGCGCCTCGGTCGGCCTGGCGGCCGGGGTGAGCGCCGCGACTCCGCTCACCCCGGCCCAGTTGGAGGCCGCCCAGCAGGCGGCGTCGCTGAAGCAGGTCCCGTTCGACCTGCCGCTGGACGGGGCCGTCGGCGCGCTCACCGGGCAGACCACCAGCACCTCCGCGGTCAGCGGCACGCTGCCGGCCGCGCCGGTGCTCCCGCCGTCGGAGACCGCGCCGCAGGACCACCAGCTGCTGCCCGACCCGGTGGTCCCCGCGCTCAACACCACCCGGGGCACCCCGGGGCTGGCCGTGGCGACCCCGGTGACCGGTGCCCAGCAGGGGGGTTCCGGCGCGCTCGGCGTCGCGCTGCCGAGCGCCCCGCTGCGGGCGACCGGAGCGGCGGCCTCGCTCGGGCACCCGCTCTCCTACGGTTCCGCCGACGGCCGGGACGGGACCGGCCCGGCGCTCGACCTGAGCCGGCTCGACCCCACGCTCACCGAGCCCCAGGTGCAGTCGACCGCCGTCGGCTCGGCCGGGCTCACGCCCGACGCCGGCACCCCCTCGCTGCTCCGGCGGGCCGACACGCTGGTGGCCCCGGTCGGGACCACGATGGACGAGCTCAACCAGTAGGCACCGCGCGCACGGCGACGCCCCGCACGACGGACCTCCGTGGTGCGGGGCTCTGCTGTTGCCCGGCAGGGCGACGGGGCAGGATGGCTGATGGGCAATCAGCTTCCCGGCAGGGCCTGGGAGAGGCTGCCGACCAGCGGCACGCTGTCCAGTCCGCCGCCCGCGCTCAGCGGACTGGTGACCGCGGTCGTGGTGACCGGCTGGTCGCCGGGGCCGTCCGGGGCCAGGGCGACCCCGTTCGACAGCGGGTCGGCCGAGGACGCGGCCATCGGGTCGAGCCGGAGGGTCTTCAACGGGTGCGCGCTGTTGCCGACGGCGCCGGTCAGCCCGGACAGGCCGGCCGTCACATCGGTCGGCTGCAGCGAGGTGGTCGGCGGCTGCAGCGGCAGCGACCGCTCCGCCGCCCAGCCCGCGGACGCGGCCGGGAACGCGCCCACGAGCAGCAGCGCACCGGTGGCGCAGGTCGTGGTCAGCACACGGAACATGGATGACTCCTTGGGGGCGGAGCAGGGACGGAGCAGGGACGGGGCTGGATGCGGTGCTGCCCCTCGGAACGGGTGTTCCGAGGGGCAGCACCGCGCGGTGTCCGAGCGGGCTCAGCAGCCCGGCTGCACGTTGGCGCAGCTGTTGCCGAAGGCCGGGTTCAGCGCACCGATGACGTTGACGCTGTCGCCGCAGAGGTTGACCGGGACGTGCACCGGGACCTGGACCAGGTTGCCGGAGAGCACGCCGGGCGAGTGGCTGGCCGCACCCGCGGCGTTCGCGTCGGCGGAGGCGACACCGGCACCGGCCGCCAGCGCACCGAGGGCGGCAACCGAGACGGCCGCAGCGACCTTGAACTTCTGCATGGGAGTTCTCCTTGGAGGAACGAAAAGAATCGAAACTGCTGGGTCAGCTGTTGTTGGCGCAGTGGTTGCCGAACGCCGGGTTCAGCAGGCCGATGACGTTGACGGTGTCACCGCAGATGTTGACCGGGACGTGGATCGGGACCTGAACGACGTTGCCGGACAGGAAGCCGGGGGAGCCGGTGGCGGCACCGGCAGCGGTGGAGCCGGCGGCCGCGGTGCCCGCACCGGCCAGGGCGAGGCCGACCGCGACGGCAGTAAGGGCCAGACCGGTCTTCACGTTGCGCATGGTTGCTATCTCCATCTCCTGTCGATCCCCAGTGGACCCGACACTGGACGAACGACCCGTGCCCGCCGACGGACACGCCCGGCAAGGAAGGACCACCCGTGCAGCGGACAGGGATTCGGAGACGCGGAGCGGGCTCGTACATACGTCAGGGCCGCGCCCGGTACTGAAAGAGTCAGTGCGGGCACAGCCCCTCGGTCAGCCGCAGTCTCAGCCCTTGTTGGCGCAGTGGTTGCCGAACGCCGGGTTCAGCAGGCCGATGACGTTGACGGTGTCACCGCAGACGTTGACCGGGACGTGCACCGGGACCTGGACCAGGTTGCCGGAGAGGACGCCGGGGGAGTTGTTGGCAGCGCCCGCCGCGTCACTGGAGGCCATCGCCGCGCCGGCGCCGCCGACGAGGATGCCGGCGGTCACGGTGACCAGGAGCGCGCTGCGCTTGATGTTCTGCATGTCATTTCCCTATCGAACTTGTCGAGGTGAAGCGGGGTCTTCAGTCCGGCTCAACGAGTGGGCGTCCGGGAGGAAACGCGGTTCCCCGGCGGACCGCGCATCCGGGTGAATCCGGACGGGGGCCGTATCCGAGCAGTTGGCGCGGCGTTGACCCCAGCGACCATTCCGGCGCCTTGGCGCCGTATCGAAAGACCAGGGAGAATCCATCGTGAACAACCTTCTCAAGGGCGCCGCCGTGACCATCGCCGCCGCCGGCGCGCTCGCCGCCGGAGCGGGTGGGGCCTTCGCCAGCTCCAGCGCGGCGGGTGCGGCCAACAACTCCCCCGGCGTCCTCTCCGGCAACGCGGTCCAGGTCCCGGTGCACATCCCGGTCAACCTCTGCGGCGACAGCGTCGATGTCATCGGTGCGCTGAACCCGGCCTTCGGCAACCACTGCGCCAACAACGGCTGATCCAGCCCCGGTGCCGGTAGCCACGGCCCTCCCCGGGACCGCCCTCGTCCGAGGCGGCCGGGGAGGGCTTCGCTGTTTCGGCGCCGACACGGAACGGGGGAAGAGGGGCCGGGAACGACACGGGCCGGTCCTGTCCCAGGGGGACAGGACCGGCCCGTGTGCGCCGGTTCAGGGGTGACCGCAGGTCAGCAGCAGTCGTCGCCGCGCCCGAGGTGGTCGTCCATGTAGTGGAGCACGCCCGCCTGGTGCATGCCCTGCTGGTCCCAGGCCACGGTGTGCTGCCCGCTCTCGTGGGCAGGTCCGTTGCCCTTGACCTCGCCGTTCGAGCAGCTGTTGCCGTAGGCCGGGTTCAGTGCGCCGATGACGTCCAGGCTGATGCCACAGACGTTGATCGGGATGCTGATCGGGATCTGGATCACGTTGCCGGACAGGACGCCAGGCGAGTTGCTGGCCTCGCCGTGGGCGTTCGCGTCCGCCGAAGCCACGCCGGCTCCGCCGAGCATCAATCCGCCGACCAGCATCGCCACCGCGGTCGCCTTACGCATTCTGCTCATGTCACTCCACTTTCGGTTTCATCCTGCGCGATCCCGGCCGGGGTGAGCCGGATGCCCGCGCTCTCCCTTGCAGTACAGCCACTCCCGGCGGCGAATGTGCCGGACACGACGTGGCAGTTCCCCGGTTCACCCACTCGGGGGAGGCGCCGCCGCGCGAGCCGTGGGGGCGCTGTCGGAGGGGCCGGGAACGCTCCGCATAATGCAGACATGCGATTCCCCGCGAGCACGTCCCAGCCCCGCAGCGCCGTGTCCGACCAGGCCGGTGGCCGTCCGCCGGGCCGGGCGGGCGCCGGGCGCCGGGCTCTGTGCGCGGCCGCTGCGGCGGCTGTGGTCGCGGTGCTGGCCGCGGGCTGCTCCAGCGGCACCGTGCAGCGGGTGGCGCCCGGAGTGGCCAAGTCCAGTGAGAGCACCAGCGCCGACGGCACCTCCTGGAGCATGGTGGCCCGCAACGTCGATCTGACGATCACCGACGCGGCGGTGCACCTGGGGGCTTCCGGGACGGCGCGGCTGGAGTTCACCGTGGACAACAAGGGGCCGGTCACCGAGCACCTGGGGATGGTCTCGGTGCCCGGCCTCGGTCAGGCGAACCTGGTGGGCAGCACCGGTCCGGTGAATGCCCTGTCCACAGCGGGGATCATGATCGACTCGGACAGCAGCGCGACCTTCGGCACCTCGGCGCCGGCGGTCGCGCTGCCGTCGACCAAGGGGCTGACGGCCGGGGGTACCACCCCGGTCCTGCTGGAGTTCGGCCTCGCCGGACTGGTGCACCTCACCGTGCCGGTCCTGGCCGGCTGACCCTCGGTCCTGCGGTGGCCGCTAGTCAACGGCGCTAGTTCACAGCCAGGTCGTCCGCGTAGACGTTGCCCTGCGCGTACCAGCCGTGGACGTACACCGTGACGGTGCCGGAGGCGCCGGTGGTGAACGGCACGGTCAGCTTGGTCCAGCTGCTGGAGCTCGCCCAGGTGCTGGCGGTCGCGCCGCCGCTGACGCCGAGGTAGGCGTAGCTGCCCTGGACCCAGCCGGTCAGCGTGTAGCTGTGGTCGGGGGTGAGCGTCAGGGTCTGGTCGCACTCGCCGGTCTGCGAGGCGGTCGGCGTGACCTGCAGCGCGTAGCTGCCGGAGTGGACCGGGGTGGTCACCACGGCGTCACCCGCCTGGCAGGTCCAGGGGCTGAGGCTGCCGGTCTCGAAGCCGCCGTTGACCAGCAGGCCGGAGCCGCCGGTGGAGCCGGAGACGGTCAGGTTGTAGGTGATGGCATGGCTGCCGGAGGCGGCGGTGCCGGTGATGGTGAGCGGGTAGGTCCCGGCCGCCGTGGTGCTCGCCGCGCTCAGGGTCAGCGTGGAGCTGCTGCCGGAGGTGACCGTGGCCGGGCTGAAGCTCGAGGTCACGCCGGTGGGCAGACCGCTCGCGGTCAGCGCGACCGACTCGGCGCTGCCGGAGGCCACCGCGGTGCTGATGGTGCTGGTGGTGCTGGAGCCCGCGGCGACCGAGGCCGATGACGGGCTGTCCGACAACGAGAAGTCGTTGCTCGGCGGGGTGGACCCGCTGCTGGTGAACGTCTCCATCGCGTGGCTGAAGTCCCAGGTGTTCTGGGTGATGCCGGAGCAGGTGTCCGAGCCGGCCGTGCCGACGGCGCAGCTGTCGTTGTCGCGCTCGAGCGCCCAGAAGGACAGCTCGGCCAGACCCTTGCCGGTGGCCCAGGCGGTGACGTTGGTGGCGTCTGCGACCGTGGTGGTCTCGGCCGTGCCGTAGTCGTCGACGCCGGGCATCATGGTGATCCCGATCATGCCCCAGAGCTGCGCCGGGGTCTTGGACGGGTAGAGCGACGCGAGTTGGCTGTAGAGGCCGGTCGCGGCGTTCTCGGCGTCGGTGCCCATCTCGTGGGTCTGGCCGTCGTAGTAGTCGAAGGTCATGATGTTGACCACGGAGACCACGGCGTTGTTGGCGACCGCGTTCTGCAGCACGGCCAGCCCGCTGGAGGCGAGGCCGCTGGTGGTGGTCGGCAGGGTGTACTGGAACTGCACGGTCCGGCCGGTGCTCGCGGCCCACGCCTCGACCTGGGCGATGGCCTGGTTGCGGCGGGTGATACCGGCGGTGTCGGTGAGCGAGTTGTCCTCGGTGTCGAGGTCGATCCGGGTCACGTTGTAGGTCGTGATCACGTTCTCGTACACCGCCGCGATCGAGCTGACGCTGGTGCAGCTGTCGGCGATGTCGGTGGCGGTGTCGTCGGCGGTGTAGCCGCCGAAGGAGGGGACGACGTTCCCGCCCTTGGCCTGGATCGCGGCGATCGAGCTGCCGAAGGTCGCGGAGGTCAGCGGCTGGCTGGTGTCCCCGTTCCAGTAGGCGGTGCACGAGCCGGTGGCGGCGGTCTGGATGAACGCCATCGTCTCGTAGTCGGCGCCGGACTCGGTCGAGATCGTCGCGGGGTCGTCCCCGCTGTAGGCCTCGAAGTAGGGGGCGAACACCCGTGTGGGGAGAGGTGTCGCCGTGGCCGCGTGTGCTGTTCCGGCGCCGAGCGCCACCAGCCCCGCCGAGGCGGTGACGGTGGCGAGCAGGCCGGTGAGCAGGCCGGTGAGCAGGGTACGCAGCGGGCGGTTGGTTCCTGGGCGTCTCATGCTGGGCTCCCGTGGGGGTGGGTGCGGGGCAATTGGTAGAGACCACTGGCTGGACTCCGACAATGTTTGGACTAGACCACTCAACTGTCAAGAGTCCTAACAGTTTTGGGCTGCAACGAATCGGGGCGGGCGGGGTCGTCGCTCGGGCCGTCGAGCGAGGGCAGGGTAAGAGGCGGATATGGGGTCCGCGGCCGACTCGACGGTGGGGGTGACCGGCTTGGCGTTCGGTCATTCCCAGGAAACTGGCAGGTTTCCCCCTGATGAATGCAGGGTGAAACGGTCTAAGGTGAGCGCTTGGAAGTCATAGGGTAAGAGTTGGGTAATCGCCCGTCCCTGGGGCGGCCGGTATCCGGCACGAGCAAGTGGAGAGCACGATGGCGCAGCAGAGGTCGACCCGGGGACGCGTCACAGCGGTCGTCCTCGGCGGGGGCACCGGCGAACGCATGGGGCTGAACATGCCCAAGCAGCTGCTGAAGGTCTCCGGCCGACCGATCCTGGAGCACACCGTCGCGGCCCTCGCCGCCTCGCCGGAGATAGACGACCTGCTGCTGATGATGGCGCCCGGCCACCTGGCCGCCGCCGAGCAGATCGCCGCCCGCGCCGGACGCGGCAAGGTGCTGGCCGTGCTGCCCGGCGGGGCCACCCGCAACGAGACCACCGAGCGCGCCATCGCCTGGATCACCGCCGAGGACGGCGCGCAGCCCGACGACGACGCCGTTGCCGCCGACCCGGCCGCGGAGCGGCTGGTGCTGTTCCACGACGCCGTCCGGCCGCTGGTGCCGCCGCGGGTCATCGCCGACTGCGTCGCCGCGCTCGGCCGCTACCAGGCGGTGGACGTGGCCATCCCCTCCTCCGACACCGTGGTGGTCACCCGGACCCACGGCGACGAGGGCGAGTTCATCACCGAGGTGCCCGACCGCTCCAGGCTCCGTCGCGGCCAGACCCCGCAGGGCTTCCGGCTGTCGACCATCCGCCGGGCCTACCGGGCGGCCGCGCTCGACCCCGCCTTCCAGGCCACGGACGACTGCTCGGTCGTCCTCAAGTACCTGCCCGACGTGCCGATCCACGTGGTGCTCGGGGACGAGCAGAACATGAAGGTGACCCAGCCTCTGGACGCCTACCTGGTGGACAAGCTCTTCCAGCTCGGCTCGCAGCAGCCGCCGCCCGCGCTGGCCGAGGAGGACTACCGGACCGCCCTGCGCGACCAGGTGGTCGTGGTCTTCGGCGGCTCCTACGGCATCGGCGCGGAGCTGGCCCGGCTCGCGGAGCACTACGGCGCCCGGGTCTTCCCGCTCGGCCGCTCCACCACCGGCACCGACGTCACCGACCCGGAGCAGGTGGTCAAGGTGCTCGCGGACGTCGCGGCCCTGGCCGGCGGCATCGACCATGTCGTCAACTGCGCCGGTGCGCTGCACATCGGCCGGCTGGCCGACTGCGACGACGCCACCATCCACGAGTCACTTGCCGTCAACTACCTGGCGCCGCTGCGGATCGCCCGCGCCGCCCACCCGCACCTGCGGCGCAGCGGGGGCCAGCTGCTCTGCTACACCTCCAGCAGCTACACCCGGGGCCGGGCCGACTACAGCCTCTACTCCTCGGCCAAGGCGGCGGTGGTGAACCTGGTCCAGGCCCTCGCCGACGAGTGGGGACCGGACGGCATCCGGGTCAACTGCATCAACCCGGAGCGCACCCGGACGCCGATGCGCCGCCGGGCCTTCGGCCAGGAGCCGGCCGACACCCTGCTCAGCCCGGAGCTGGTCGCCCGGACCTCACTGGACGTGCTGGTGTCCCGGCTCACCGGCCAGGTGGTGGACATCCGGGTCGACACCCCCTCGACCCCACCCACCATCCCGGCCCCGCCCCCGGCCCCGGCCGCCGTCCCCTGCCGCGACGCGGCCGTGCGGCAGGTGTCGGCCCGATGACCGTACGGCGCTTCCTGGGGTCCCTCCGTGCGCGGCTGCGGAAGCCTCCCGTCGGCTGGACCGACGCCGGTCTGCTGCTCGGCCTGCTGCTGCTCGCGCTCGCCGCCGGAACGGCGCAGCCCTGGCTGTTCCTGCTCGGCTGGGCGCTCGCCACCGCCGCCGACTGGACCGCCTCCGACTGGGACCGGCCCAGCTCCGGCACCTGGCTGATGCGCACCCTGCGCGCCAACTACGGCGGCTGGGAGACCCGGGCGGCCGTGCGCGAACTGCTGCTGCTGGCCCTGCTGGTGCGCACCGGGCAGCCCGCGCTGCCGGCCGCGGTCGCGGTCTTCGCGCTGCTGCGGCTGGAGCGGCTGCCCGCCGGACGGCTGATCGCCCGGACCCTCCGGGTCCGGAACCAGCCGCTGGTGACCCGGAACATCGATCTGACGGACTGGCGGATCAGCGACAGCCCGCGGGTCCACCTACGCGCCGCCGCCACCCAGAGCTACCTGGTCTGCGCCGCGTTCGGGGCCGCCGGAGCGGCGGTCGCGGCCGGCACCGGGGCCGGCTGGTGCCGCTGGGCGGGCTACGGACTGACCGCGCTCGGCGGCCTGGTCTGGATCGCCGTGGTCCGCTCGGCCTGGCGCGCCAACCGCGCCACGGTGAGCCCCGAGCGCGCCTTCGACCTGCTCCAGCGCTGGGTGCACGACTACCGGCCGCAGACCGTGCTGCACATCTCCGGGGTCAGGGGCTCCGGCTACCAGTGCAATATGTGGTTCGAGGCCCTCGAAGCCCTCGATCCCGCCGAGGGGCCGGTGCTGCTGGTCGTCCGCGAGCGGTACCTGCTCGACGAACTCGACGCCACCGCGCTGCCGATGCTCTGCGTCCCGGACGGCGGCGACCTGATGCGGCTCGACCTGTCCAGCGTCCGGGTCGTGCTCTACGCAGGGAACGTCGGCACCAACATCGGCCTGCTCCGGCTGCCGACGGCCAAGCAGGTCTTCATCGGCCACGGCGACAGCGACAAGAGCGCCTCGGTGAACCCGTACAGCAAGGTCTACGACGAGATCTGGACGGCCGGGCAGGCCGGGGCCGACCGCTACCTCCGGGCCCAGGTCGGGGTGCGCGCCGAGGACGTGGTCGAGGTCGGCCGCCCGCAGCTGGACGCGGTCTCCACCCGGGCGCCGGAGGGCCCGGTGACCACCGTGCTCTACGCCCCGACCTGGGAGGGCTGGCACGACGAGCCGGGCAACACCTCGCTCGCCGAGGCCGGCGAGGCATTGGTCCGGGAACTGCTCGCGGCCCCGGGCCAGGTGCGGGTGCTCTACCGGCCGCACCCGTTCACCGGCAAGCGGCTGCCCCGGATGACCGCCGCCGACCAGGCGGTCCGGCAGCTGCTGGCCCGCGCCAACACCGGCCGGAGCCAGGCCGCGCCGACGGCGGCCGAGTCCGTCGCCCGGGTCCAACTGGCCGAGGTGCGGCGGGAGCTGGCGGCGCTGGCGGCCCGGGGCGGGCGCCCCGGCGCGGACGTGCTGGAGTGCGCCCGCGACGGCATCACCACGCCGGAGACGGTGCGCCGGATCGCCGACCTCCGGCAGCGGGAGTCCGTGCTCTACTGGTCCTCCGCCCCGGCGACCGAGCACCGGGTGGTCGCCCCCGGCGACATCGGCCTCTACTCCTGCTTCAACGAGAGCCACGCCCTGGTCTCGGACATCTCCAGCGTGGTCTCCGACTTCGTCGCCAGCGGCAAGCCCTACGCCATCACCGACGTGGTCGGCCTCGGCGAGGCCGAGTTCCGGCGGCGCAACACCGCCGCCCGCGCCGCGCAGATCCTGGACGCCCGGGGCGGCGGCATCGCCGAACTGCTGCAGATCCTCCGCGGCGAGGCGCCCGACGAGCTGGCGGAGCAGCGCCGGGAGCTGCGGACCTATCTGCTCGGACCGGCGGAGCCCGCCTCACAGCTGCGGTTCGCCGCCGCCGTGGTCAGGCTGGCCGCAGCGGCGGAGGAGCGCAACCGCCTGCGGCGCGAGGAGCGGGAGGGAACCGCGCCGGCCCGGCCGGCCCTGGTCGGCAGCGCCGCGCACTGATCCCGGCGTTCAGGCGACAAAGGCTCAGGCGACAGCCGCCGGGCGCCGCATCAGCCAGTCCCGGAAGCTCCGGCGCGGCCCCCGGACGGTCACGTTCCCGCTCCGGACATTGCCGGACACCTGCACCAGCAGCCGGACCGGGGTGCCGGGTTGGGGGTGGACGCGCTGGCGGACGTTGCCGCTGCGCACCTCGATGCCGTCGACCTCCACCGCCACCCCGGGCGGCGTGACCAGCACCAGGTTGCCGGAGCGGACCGACAGTGCCAGCTCCAGCACCGGGTGGCTGATCACGGCCTGGGTGAAGTCGAGCAGCACATTGCCGCTGCGGGTCTCCACCTCCAGCCGGTGCGGCACGGTCCAGGGGCCGACCCGCTGGAGATTGCCACTGCCGGTCTGCATCCGGACCAGCTCCTTGGCCGGGACGGCCGGCACGACCGGCGCGGCCGGGTTCGCGGTGGCCGGGGCGGTCGGCAGATCGCGTACCAGCGGGGCCAGTTCGCCGTAGGTCCGGGCCTCCAGCGCGGCCTCCAGCCGTTCGTCCAGCTCCTCGGCGGTGAGCCGGCCGTCGCCCGCGGCGACCCGCAGCTGCTCGACGATCTCGTCACGGTCCTCGTGGGAGGCGCGCAGGTCGCGTTGGGGATCGGGGTATCGAGACATATCGCGAATCCTAACCGCACTCCTGTCGTGGGACGAGGGGCGGACGGCACTCCGCCGCGTCGGCCGCGCGGCCGACGCGGCGGAGCTGCGCACCTGACGTCTACAGGCTGTTCCAGGTGATGGAGAAGTTGCCGCCGGAGAGCGAGGAG
Source organism: uncultured Actinomycetota bacterium (assembly GCA_963743515.1). Taxonomy (GTDB): domain Bacteria; phylum Actinomycetota; class Actinomycetes; order Streptomycetales; family Streptomycetaceae; genus Streptacidiphilus. The sequence continues at coordinate 928,885 of CAVUQN010000004.1, read as the reverse complement.
ATGGTCGCCTCGGGGACGCCGGAGTCGGAGACCATGTTGATCCCGGTGGGGTTGCTGGAGCTCAGCGTGGCCCCGTTGACCGTGGACTTGCTGAAGTTCACCGTGCCGAAGTCGTCGAGCGGCAGCACGCCGCCGCTGTACGGGGCCTCGGCGATCACCTCGGCGGAGGAGCGGGCCAGGCCACTCTCCTTCTTGGTGGTCTTCTTGCTCCAGCCCTCGGTGGAGTCGGTGAGGGTGAGGGTGTAGGTGTTGGAGGAGTAGCTGACGGTCTCGGTGATCACGTCACCGGGCTCGACCACGTTGTTGTAGGTGACCGGGTAGGCCGGGTACATCTCGTACCAGGCGGAGTACTCGGCCTGGCCGCCGGAGCAGTCGGCCTCGGTGCCGGTCTGCTCGACGGAGTCGGAGCTGTAGCCGTCGAGGCCGACCCAGAAGCTGGAGTAGCCGTCGCCCTGGGAGCAGTTGACCGCAGGCTGGGTGAAGGTCGTCGACACGCTGGTGTAGGTCGAGCCGTTCGCGGCGTAGCCGGACCAGTTGTCGCTGGTGGTCGTCGCGTTCTTGACGCCGCCGCCGTGGCTGATGAAGAACGGGGTCGAACCGCCGGCGCCGCTGACGTGGTGCATGGGGGCCTGCACCAGCGGGGCGGCGACGGCGGCCGGCACGGCAGTGCCTGCAGCCATGGGGATGGCGGTCATCGCCGTGAGGGCGGCGATGCGGAGGGAACGGCGGAACGGGGACATGAGTCTCCTCTTGGGCCAGTCCGTGGGTGTCCGGGGGGCACGGGCACGTGGCCTCGCCGACCTCATGAGCCGGTCTGCCGCGATGCCCGCGGACGAGCAGGTAGCGCTACCTGACATCGGAAGATATGAGGCGGACATGGCAAGCGACAAGAGGATGGCGGTAACACGTCAGGGAGTTGACTGTGATTCATCCGTCAGCTGATCTGCGATTGAATTCACGGCCTCACCCCCCACCTGCGAATTCCCGTGCTGCTGAGGCCCGTTCGGCCCCGGCCCGCCCCGGTGCCGCCACCCGGTCGGGGCGTACCCCCGCCACCCCGTGGGAGGGTGCTTGACTCAGGGGAAGACGACGGTCTTGGCGTGCAGGGTGTCGAAGTACTCGCGGACCTCGGTGATGAGGCCGTCGCGAACGGTGAAGATCGCCAGGCAGTGCTGGTCGTACTGGCCGCCCGCGCGGGCGACGGCCCGGGTGTTCCACTCGGCGAGGACCCGGTCGCCCTCCGAGATCAGCCCGTCGAAGCTGAACTCCAGTGTCTCCGGGTGCAGGTGGGAGATCATCCGGGGGATGAACACCTCCAGGATCTCGTCCGCCCCGGTCCAGGTCCCCGAGATCGGCAGCTCGCCGACCATTTTCCAGACCACCCCGGGGGCGAAGAAGGGACGCAGGGCGTCGAGGTCGCCGGAGGTCAGCGTCTGCATGTAGGCGAGGACGACCGCGCGGCTGGCGTCGGTGAGTTCGGTGGCGGTAGTGGCGGTGGCCGTGTTCACGGTGCATCTCCCTGGTGTGACCGGCGGGTTGTTCCCGACGACTGAACCCTAGGAAGCCGGACCGGTCCAGGGGAAAGTCCGGCTGTTGATCGCTCCAGAACGCATCGGCATCGGCACAGCTCAGCGCGGTCGTATGCTGGCCGGCATGTCAGAACTCAGGCGGCTCCGCTACTTCCTGGCCGTGGCCGAGGAACTGAACTTCACCCGCGCCGCCGAGCGCCTGCACATCGCCCAGCCCGCGCTGAGCCGTCAGGTCAAGGGACTGGAGCGGGAGTTGGGGGTCAAGCTGCTCGACCGGACCACCCACGCGGTCGCGCTGACCGAGGCCGGGCTGGTGCTGCAGCAGCGCGGGACGGCGCTCTGCGCCGAGGAGGACCGGATGCTGCGCGAGGTGCGCGGCTTCGCCCAGGCCGCGCAGGGCACGCTGACGCTCGGCTTCAGCGCCAGCATCGGCTACGAGACCGCGCCCGCCCTGCTGGCGGACCTGGTCGAGCGGCATCCCGGGATCACGGTCAGCACCCGGCTGCTGCCGACCGCCGAGATCCTGGCCGGCGTCGCCGACGGGACGCTCGACGCCGGCCTGGTCCGCTGCCCGCCGCCCACCCCGGGCCTGGAGCGGACGCTGGTGCGGTTGGAGGCGCAGGGGGTGCTGATGGCCAGGGACCACGCCCTGGCCGGGGCCGCGGTGGTGGAGGTGGCGGCGCTGGCCGGGCAGTCCGTGCTGATCCATCCGCGCGAGCAGAACCCCGGCCACTACGACGCGGTCACCGCCGTCCTCGCCGGAGCCGGGGGCGAGCCCCGGCTGCTGCTGCGGCAGATCTCCTTCGACGCCGCGCACACCCCCGTCTCCGACGGCGCGGCGGTCTCCGTCGTCGGCGAGTCGGCGGCCGTGAGCCTGCCCGGCGGACTGGTCTGGCGCCCGCTCCGGCCGGCCGCGACCGTCGAGATCCAGCTGCTGACCCGGGGCGGCCCGCGCCGGAACGCCGTCGGCCACCTGCTCCGCAGCGCCACCGACACCGCCCGCGCGGCCGGGTGGCTGAACGGCAGCTGGCGGATGGTCAGCGGTTGAGGTGGGCCAGCACCGCGAGCACCCGGCGGTTGTCGTCGTCGGAGGGCTGCAGCCCCAGCCGAAGGAAGATCGACGCGGTGTGCTTGGCCACCGCGCGCTCGGTGATCACCAGCTGCTGGGCGATGGCCGCGTTGGAGCGCCCCTCCGCCATCAGCCCCAGCACCTCGCGCTCGCGCGGGGTGAGCGTGGCGACCGGGCCGCTGCCCGAGTTGTGGGTCAGCAACCGGGCGATCACCTCCGGGTCCATCGCGGTGCCGCCGTCCGCGACCCGGCGCACCGCGTCGACGAACTGGCCGCTGTCCAGCACCCGGTCCTTCAGCAGATAGCCGATTCCGCCGGTGCCGTCGGCCAGCAGTTCCCGGGCGTACAGCTGTTCGACGTACTGCGAGAGGACCAGCACCGGCAGGCCGGGCGTGGTCTGCCGGGCCTCCAGCACCGCCCGCAACCCCTCGTCGGTGAAGCTCGGCGGCAGCCGGACGTCCACGATCGCCACCTCCGGACGGTCGGCGGCGATGGCCGCCAGCAGGTCCGGGCCGTTGTCCACGGCGGCGGTCACGATCAGCCCGTACGCCTCCAGGATCCGGATCAGGCCCTCCCTCAGGAGGAAGAGGTCTTCGGCGATGACAACGCGCACGGGATCTCCATGGTGACGATGGTGGGGCCGCCCGGCGGGCTGCTGACGGCGAGCACCCCGTCGAACGGGGCGAGCCGCTGCTCGACGCCGTTCAGTCCCGTCCCGAGGGCGGGATCGGCCCCGCCGCGTCCGTCGTCGGTGACGCCGATCCGCAGCGTACCTTCGGCGTGGCCGATCTCGATCCAGACCTGTCGGGCCCCGGCGTGCTTGGTCACATTGGCGAGCAGCTCGCTGACGGTGAAGAAGGCCGCCGACTCGACCGGGGCCGGCGGCCGGCCGGGCAGCTCGCCGCTGAAGTCCACCCGCAACGGCAGGTCCAGCGCCAGGGCGTGGACGGCGTCGGTCAGCCCGCGGTCGGCCAGCACCGGCGGGTGGATGCCGCGCACCAGGCCGCGCAGCTCGGTCAGGGCCTTGACCGAGGAGCTCTTCGCCTCGGCCAGCAGCGACCTGGCCACCTCGGGGTTGGCGTCGAACAGCTGCTCCGCCACGTCCAGGGCCATGCCCAGCGCCACCAGCCGGGCCTGCGCCCCGTCGTGGAGGTCCCGCTCGATCCGCCGCAGCTCGGCCGCGCCGGTGTCGATGCTGACCGCTCGGGTCCGGGACAGGTGGTCGACCTGGAGCGCCAGTTCGGTCTGCCTGGTCGGCGCCAGCAGCGAGCGGGCGACGACGCCGTAGAGCCGCAGCAGCCGGGGCGCGGCCAGGACCAGCGGCAGTGCGACGACCAGGGTCAGCGGGACGCTCGGCCACGGGTGGCGGTGGACGGCGATCAGGGCGGCGGTCGGCAGGAACAGCAGCAGCGCGGCCAGGCAGCCGTTGACCACCGTCCACAGCAGGTCCCGCCAGGTCGCCGGATCGGCCAGCATCCGGCCGAGCGACTCCCAGCCGCTGGGACCGTTGTCCTCCGACAACTCCTGCGGCGGCCGGGGGACGAGGTAGGGCGAGGCGATCGGCCGGCCGCACCAGCGCCCGATCAGCGGGCGGGTGCAGCCGGCCGTCCAGCGCATGCCCAGCAGCGCGAAGGGCGCCAGGAAGAAGGGCATGAACAGCAGCAGCACCGCGGTGCCGTGGGCGGACTGCACTGGGGTGAAGCTCGCCGCCGTCGCCAGTGCCAGCAGCGGCGGCAGCAGTACCGTGCCGCCCGCCGCCCACCCGGTGCGTCCGGCGATCCAGCGCAGGCCCACCAGGGCACAGGGCAGGGTCGCCGAGATCGCGCCGAGCGGCAGCAGGACGTAGAGCGCGAGATGCGGCCCGGCATGGCTCATGTCGGGACTCGTCTTGACCAGTGGCCCGGGCAGCAGCAGGGCCAGCAGCGGGGCCGGGACCGCCAGCAGCGGGACGAGCCCGAGCAGGGCGGTCCCCAGTAGCGCGGTTCCGCGCAGCACGGCCTGCAGCCCTTCGCCGAACCGGGTACCGAGCCGGGCGGGCAGGCGGCTCCATACGGTCGGTTGTCCGCTCACTGTCGGTCTCCTCGGCCGGGGACGTTGTCCGGACCAGTGTGCGGGGCGGCGCGGGGCGGACACAGGAGTACTGGACCCCGGGCCGGGGGTGTACCTGGATACACCCTCGGGACACCGTTCAGCCGTGTGTCGGCGGCAGGCGTCCGCTCCCTAGCGTCAACGGCGACCGTACCGACGAGGGATGGGAAGACCATGACCGACGCCGAGCCGATCATCCGGATCCGCGAAGCCAGCAAGACCTACGAGGGGGCGCAGCCGGCCCTCGCCGATCTCGACCTGGACGTCCGCGCCGGGGAGGCGCTGGCCGTGCTCGGCCCCTCCGGCAGCGGCAAGTCGACGCTGCTCAACCTGGTCGCCGGGCTCGACCGGCCGACCTCCGGCAGCGTCACTGTGGACGGCGTCCGGGTCGACGCGCTGAGCGAGGCCGCGCTGGCAAAGTACCGGCGCGAGCGGATCGGCATGGTGTTCCAGTTCTTCCACCTGCTGGACGACCTGACGGTCGAGGACAATGTGCTGCTGCCCGCCCAACTGGCGGGGCTGGAGCGCAAGCAGGCCCGTTCGCGGGCGGCCGAGCTGCTGTCCCGGCTGGGGGTCGACCGGTATGCGCGGGCCTTCCCCGGCCGGCTGTCCGGCGGTGAGCGCCAACGCGTGGCGGTGGCCCGGGCCCTGATGAACCGTCCGGCGCTGCTGCTGGCAGACGAGCCGACCGGCGCGCTGGACAGCGCCTCGGCCGCCGAGGTCAGGGACCTGCTGGTGGAACTGAACACCGACGGCCAGACGATTCTGCTGGTCACCCATGACACGCTGCTCGCCGAGGCCTGCGCCACCAGGACGATCGAGCTGGTCGACGGCCGGATCCACCGCGATGTGCTGACGCCTCGTGAGATCCTCTCCGCCCGCGCGGTCCGGGCGGCGCTCCGATGAGCGCGCTGAGCAAGGTCGTCCGGGCCGGTGTGGGCCGACGACGGGTGCAGGCCCTGGTGCTGGTGCTGACCACGATGATGGCGGTGACCGCCTCGGTGCTGGCGGTGGGACTGATCGTGGCCTCCCAGGGGCCGTTCGACCACTCCTTCGCCCAGCAGCGGGGCGCCGAGCTGAGCGCCCAGTTCGACGGCGGAAAGGTCGGTGCCGCACAACTCGCCGCCACCGCCCACGCCTCCGGGGTGACCGCCGCCGCCGGGCCCTTCCCGCTGGTCCGGGTCGCGCCCAGGGTCGGCGTCAACCAGGAGGGGTTTCCGGTGGGGCAGCTGCTGCTGCCGCTCACCGTGGTCGTCCGGGCCGACGCCGGCGGACCGGTGGACGACCTCAGCCTGCTCCAGGGCCACTGGCCGACCGGTCCCGGCCAGCTCGTGATCAGCTCCTACCAGGAGCCGTTCGGCCTGGGCGACCACTTCGACGTCCCGGCGCTGACCGGTGACCCGGCGCTGACCGTGGTCGGCGTCGCCGCCTCGGCGAGCAACACCGCCGACGGCTGGGTGCTGCCGTCCGAACTTCCGGCGCTCACCGCCCCCGGCGCAGTACCGGACCAGCAGCTGCTCTACCGCTTCCAAGCCGCCGGTACCGACGCGCAACTCCTCGCCGACAGCGCGGTGATCAGGTCCGCGGTGCCGCCGGGGGCGATGACCGGCGCCGCCTCCTATCTGACGGTGAAGCTGGCCGCGGACCGCAACGCGGCCGAGTACGTGCCCTTCCTGGTCGCCTTCGGGGCGCTCGGGCTCAGCATGTCCGTCCTGGTCATCGGGATCGTGGTGAGCGGCTCGGTCGGCGCCTCGACCCGCCGGATCGGCATCCTCAAGTCGCTCGGCTTCACCCCGGCCCAGGTCGTCCGGGCCTATGTCGGCCAGGCCCTGGTCCCGGCGACCGTCGGCACCCTCCTCGGCGTGCTGCTCGGCAACCTGGCCGCGGTCCCGGTACTGGACCGCGAGTCCGGCGCCATCGGTGGGTCGACCACGACCATCGCCCCCTGGATCGACCTGGTCGTCCCCGCCGTCGCGCTGGGGGCGGTCGCCCTCACCGCGCTGCTGCCCGCGCTGCGGGCGGGCCGGCTGCGCAGCGTCGAGGCGATCGCCGTCGGCCGCACCCCGCGCCCCGGACGCGGGCGCACGGTCCAGCGGCTGCTCGGCCGACTGCCGCTGCCGCGCCCGGTCACGCTCGGCCTGGGCACCCCCTTCGCCCGCCCCGGACGGTCGCTGACGATCGCCGCCGCCGTGGTCCTCGGCACGGTCGGAGTGACCTTCGGGGTCGGCCTCGGCATCTCGCTGAACGACGTCCAGAACGGCCTCGCCCGCTCCGCCCCCGGTGACGTCGTGCTCCAGCCGGTCCCGAGCGCCACCGGCGGCGTGGGCGACCTGGTGCGGCAGGCCCCCGCCATCGGCGCCCGGATCGCCGCACTCCCGGGCACCGCCCGGTACTTCAGCACCGGACAGACCACGCTCAGTGTGGGCGGACTGGCCGGACCGACCGAGGTCGTCGCCTACTCGGGCGACTCCTCCTGGGGCAGCTACCAACTGGTGGCCGGCTCCTGGTTCGCCGGTCCCGGACAGGCCGTGGTGCCCTCCGGCTTCCTCCGGGCCACCGGCACCCGGATCGGCGACACCGTCACCCTCACCAACGGCGGCCGCAGCGCCCCGGTCCGGATCGTCGGCGAGGCGTTCACCGTCGAGAACGAGGGCATGGTGATCCTCACCGACAGCGCCTCACTGACCGGACTCGACGCCCCGATCGACCCGATGTCGGTGGAGTACGACATCGACCTCCGCCCGGGAACCGACCAGTCCGGCTACCTGAACGCGGTCGACGGTGCGCTCCAGAGCGACCACCTGTTCGCCCGGGCCGGCAGTGGCCGGATCAACCCGACCATCCTCGCCATGGACGGCCTGGTCACCATGCTCACCGTGATGCTGCTCGCGGTGGCCGGGCTCGGCGTCCTCAACACGGTGCTGCTGGACACCCGCGAACGCGTCCACGACCTCGGCGTGCTGAAGGCACTCGGGATGTCCCCGCGGCAGACGGTCGCCACGGTCGTGCTGTCGGTCGCCGGGACCGGGCTGGTCGCCGGGCTGGTCGGACTGCCGATCGGGATCCTGGTGCAGCAGCTGGTGGTGCCGACCATGGGCACCGCGGCCGGCGCCACCGTCCCCACGGCCGACCTCGCCGTCTACAGCCCGGCGGTGCTGCTCCCGCTGCTCTTCGGCGGCCTGGTCATCGCCACCGCCGGGGCGCTGCTGCCGGCCGGCTGGGCGGCCAGGACCCGGACCGCGACCGCGCTGCGCACCGAGTAGCACGCCTGTGCCGCCACGCCCCGGGCACGGGCTCGCTAGGGTCGCGGTATGGACTACACCGCGCCCCGGTGGGCGAGTTCGGCCCTGCTGGTGATCGACGTCCAGCAGGACTTCCTGGACGACGGCCCAGTGCCGATCCCCGGCACCACCGCCGTCCTGCCCCGGCTCGCGGAGCTGGTCGCGGCCTACCGGGCGGCGGGACGGCCGATCGTCCACATCGTCCGGCTCTACGTGCCGGGCGGCACCGACACCGACCTGCCGCGCCGGGCCTCGGTCGAGGCCGGGGCCCGGATCGTCGCCCCGGGCACCCCCGGCAGCCGACTGGCGCCGACCGTTCTCGGCGACCGCGACGCCGAGCTGGACGCGGAGGCGCTGCTGGCCGGGAAGCCGCAGCAGCTCGGCGAAGCGGAGCTGGTGCTCTACAAGCCGCGCTGGGGCGCCTTCCACCGCACCGCACTGGAGCAGCTGCTGCGCGAGCAGGGCGTCGACACGGTGGTGGTGGCCGGCTGCAACCTGCCCAACTGCCCCCGGGCGAGCCTGTTCGAGGCCGGCTCCCGCGACTTCCGCACGGTGCTGGTCACCGACGCGGTGTCGATGACCACGCCGGAACGCCTGGCCGACCTGGCCGGCATCGGCGTCCACCTGGTCACCACGCACGCGGTCGTCGAAGCCCAGGGGCTGAGCTGAGGCACCCGTGCAGCTCCACCCACCCGACTCCGCCGCGCACGCGCTGCGCCTGATCGACGAACAACTGCTGGGCTGCGGGACCGAACTGGCCGCAGCGCTGGCGGGCCTTGCTCCCAACGGGTGTTGACGGATCGATTCAGCATCCACGTTCGAGTGAGCGCGCGTATCCGGGCGCGGGGGCGGGGGAACGCAGGCCTCGACATCGCTGTCCCCTTCTCTCCGTACAAGGAACCTCCCGCATGCGTCTCCGCAACTCCGTTGCCGCCGCCGTCGGCGCGTTCGCACTCGTCCTGACCCTGCCGACCTCCGCCCAGGCGGCCGGGGGCCGCTTCACCTATATCTCGCACGATGGGGGCAATTCGCAGGAGCGCGTCCTCTTCGACCCGCCGAGCGGGGTGTGCAGCACCCTCCCGGGGGCGGAGGACCCGGAGGGCCCGCCGGCCGACAGCCCGCGCAACGACACGGACGCCACGGCCACGGTCTTCACCGGGACCGACTGCGACGGGGACTACTTCAGCCTCCGGCCCTTCGGCGGCCACGCCTCCGACCGGCTGAAGCTGCGCTCGGTCGTCTTCTCCTGACGCTGCCCCTGATCCTGGCCTGATCTGCCATTCGTGCGAGCGCTGCCGACTGACGCCCCGTCGGCAGCGCTCCGCCCCGCGACGTAGTAGCGGCGGCACCGTCGGCCAGCTCACAGCCAGCCGCGGCGGGCCGCCTGGATGCCGGCCTGGAACCGGGTCTGCGCGTCCAGCACGGCCAGGATGTGCCCCACCCGCCGGGTGACCGTGCGCTGGGTGATCCCCAGTGCCCGGATGATCGACGAGTCCTTCATCCCGCTCGCCAGCATCGCCAGCAGCTCGCGGTCGCGCTGGTCCAGGAGTTCGCCGGAGGCGACGGTCGCGCCCAACGGGGTCGCCCGCCCCCACAGCAGGTCGAAGCAGGTGGCCAGCGCGGTCAGCAGCGGCGAGGCGCGGACGAAGATGGCGGCGGTCGGCGGATTCGGCCCCGGGTCCATCGGGATCATCGCGCTGTGCCGGTCGGCGATCAGCATCTTCAGGTTGACCGAGGGCAGCGTCCTGGCCTCCTCTCCGGCGGCGATGCAGGCCATGGTGAAGTCCATCCGCTGCTTGTCGTCCAGCCCGGAGGCGTCGTAGATGACCCGGCAGGAGACACCCCGGCGCAGCAGTTGGAACTCGATCGGGTTGGCGATCGGGTTGTCGAAGTAGGGCGGGCAGTCCACCACCCGCATCTCCTGCTGCGCGCCCAGCTGCATTGCGCGTGCTGGCGGCGTCGGCCTCGAACGTGGCGGCCCTGCCCCGGTAGCCGTCCAGCCGGGTGCCCCACCCCTTGAGGGTGTCCGCCGCCTGCTGGAGCGACTTGCTGCCCTCGTCGAGGTACTTGGGCAGGTCCTGCTTCAACTGCTCGTGGAATGCCTCGGCCGCGCTGCCCTGCCAGGAGTCCTTGTCGTCGGCCATCTTCTGGATCAGCGACTGGGCCGAGCCCAGCTTGTGCGCTGCGGTCCCGAGCGCGGCGACCAGCTGGGCGAGCTCACCCGGGTCTCCCGGCGCCGGGTCGAAGCCGAGCGCCGGATACCCGCTGCCGGGTGCCGGCAGCGCGCTCAGGTTTGCGTACTCGGACCCGCTGATGTCGCTGAGCGGCTGACCGGTCGGGTATCCGCTCGCGCCGCCCGCCGCCAGCACGTCCGCCGTCGACGGCGGGTTCCAGCTCAGAAAGGCCAGCAGCGAGGACCCGCCGGCGCTGCCCAGGATGTCGTATCCGCCCTCCCAGCCCACCTCAGGAACCCCCGCCGGGCAGGGCCTGGCCGAACTTCTTCATCTCGGCGGCGAGGGCGCTCTCGACCTGCTCGTAGTTCTTGCTGGTGGCGGTCAGCCCGTCGAAGAGGTTCTTCGACGACTTCTGCATCTGCTGCAGACCGTAGGCCCAGCTCTGCTTGAAGTGCGCACACGCCTGGTCGAGTTCCGGAGTGCCGATCCCGCCGGAGGAGTCCTGCTGCATGGCCGTCAGCGCCGAGCTCATGCAGTCCTCGGCCTCCTCCAACTGCCCGGACAACTGCTGCAGGACGTTGAGCTCGACCTTGAAGTAGGTCGACTTGGTCGTCATGCCATTCCCCTTCCGCTCCCTCGACTTCCCCCCGGTCCCCGGTGCCGCTGCACTGCCCTCCCCACCACCAGCACACGCCCACACCTGACGAGCAGGATAGATAGCCTCCCCAGACATCGGACGACCGGGCTCGAACTCTCTCGGGCCTCGCTGCTGACCTGCCGGTTCGGCGGTCTCTTGACGCCCGGCGGGGAGTGTTATGCAGTGGAAGGAGCACGAAGGAAGAAAGGCGGGCATTCGATGAGCACCATGCAGCAGAGCACGCCGATATTCGACGTCGAGGCGTTGCGCCACGGCATTGAGGATCGCGACGCCTCCACCATGCGCGGCCTGTACGCGGAGAACGCGCAGCTGACCATCGTGGACCAGCGCGACCAACCGAGTCACCCGCACGAGATCGCCGGGACCGCCGGGATCGGCGAGTTTCTCGACGAGTTGTGCAGCCGGGACATGGAGCACCACCTGGATCAGATCGTCGTCTCCGCCGACGGCACTCACGCGGCGTACCTGGAGCGATGCAGCTACCCGGACGGCACGCGGGTGATGTCCACCTCGATGCTGGACCTGCGTGACGGGCGGATCGTCGCCCAGACCAGCCTGCAGGCCTGGGACGAGGAGAGCCGCGGCGCGGAGACGGGAGAACCGAAAGCGGCCAGTCTGATCGAGCACCTGGACTTCAGCCGGCCGGACGAGGTGCGCAACTTCCCCCACGGCCGGGCGGAGATCCTGAACGTGGGCGGCGGTGTGGTCGGTCGCCTCGTGCTCGAACCGGGCTGGCGCTGGTCCCAGGACGTCAAGCCGCTGGCGGGCACCGAGTTGTGCGAGGCGTCGCACTTCCAGTACCACGTGGCCGGAACGCTACGCGTCCGCATGGCCGACGGGACCGAGTTCGATGCGAAGCCCGGCGATGTGACCGTGTTGCCCTCGGGTCACGACGCGTGGGTGATCGGCGACGAGCAGGTCGTGGCCGTGGACTGGCAGGGAGCGGTCGACTACGGAAAGAAGAACTGACGGAGAAGGACCGAGTGGCCCTTCGGCCGACCGGCCGCTGACCTTCGGGGCCGACCGCTGACCTTCGGATCAGGCGCGAGGTCGCGGCGCGGATCCTCTCGGCGCGGAAATCCGGGGCGTGAGCGGTCCGAACGGCCCCGCTGCGGTTGCCGGGACGGATGCACACGCTCAGATACTGAGCGTGTGCGGAAAGGCCTCCTGCAGCGGGTCGGTGAATGGTGCGCGCGCCACGCGATCATCGTGATCGTGGCGTGGCTCGCGCTCCTCGGCGTGCTCCATGGCCTGCAGAACAGCATCGGCGGCACCTACTCCGACGACTTCTCGCTGCCGGGCAGCCAGTCCCAGCAGGGCCTGGACCTGCTCAAGGCCCACGCGCCCAGCATCGGCGGCACCGGCTCGCAGGTGGTCCTGCATGACGCGAAGCCGCTGACCGACTTCACCACGCAGGTGAACCAGGCGGTCGCCTCTCTGCAGCACCTGCCGCACGTGATCTCCGTGCAGAACCCGCTGCCGCAGCCGAACGCCTCCGGCGGCACGACGCCGACGGGCGCGCTGTCGAAGGACGGCACCATCGGCTACATCACCGTTCGTTTCGACGCCAACCCCACCTCGTTCGGCACCTCCTACCTCCCCGGTGTGGACTCGGCCGTGGCACCGCTGCGCGCCCAGGGTGTCCAGGTCGAGTACGGCGGTCCCCTCGGGGAGCTGGCCCGGGGTAAGACGAAGGACCTCACCAGCGAGGCGATCGGCTTCGCCGTGGCCGTGGTGGTGCTGATCGTCGGCTTCGGCAGCCTGATCGCCGCCGGGCTGCCGCTGGTCACCGCGCTGGTCAGCGTGGTCGTCGGGCTGAGCTGTCTGAGCCTGCTGGCCGTGGCCATCGATTTCGCCAGCGTCTCCCCGACCCTGGCCACGATGATCGGGCTGGGGGTGGGGATCGACTACGCGCTGTTCCTGATCACCCGTTACCGACAGCTGATCATGGACGGCGTGGAGCCGGCCGTCGCGGCGGGGCTGGCGGTGGCCACCAGCGGCCGGGCCGTGCTGGTCTCCGGGTGCACGGTCATCGTCGCTCTGCTCGGGCTCTACGTCTCCCAGGTCACCTTCATCGGCCGGCTCGGCATCGCCGCCGCCGTCACCGTGGTGACCGCCGTGCTCGGCGCGCTGACCCTGGTCCCGGCGCTGGCCGGGCTGATCGGCCGCCGCATCGACCGGTTCCGCGTGCGTACTCCGGTCGCCGAGGGCGGTGCGGTGACTGCGGCTGCGGGTACCGCCGACGTCCAGCACGGCTTCTGGCACCGCTACGCGAAGCGGGTCGAGCGCCGCCCATGGTGGTTCCTGGCAAGCGGACTGGTGCTGCTCGCCATCCTCACGATCCCGCTCTTCTCGATCCGGCTGGGGCACATCGACGACGGCGCCGACCCGACCAGCTTCACCGACCGGCGCGCTTTCGACCTGATCAGCCAAGGTTTCGGGCCGGGTGCCAACGGCCCGTTCACCATCGTGGTGGACCAGAGCGCCGTGCCGTCCGCCGACCGGGCCACGCTGACGGCCAACCTGCAGAAGGCGCTCACCGGCGTGCCCGGAGCCGCGAGCATCAGCCCGCTCCAGCCCACGAGCGACGGCCAGGTGCTGACCGGAACAGCGATCTCCACCGGCGCGCCGCAGGACAAGGTGACGGCCGACCTCTTCGACCACCTGAAGGACACCACGCTGCCGCAGGGCGCCAAGGGGACGGCGGCGAAGACCTACCTGACCGGCGTCACCGCCGCCCAGCTCGACTTCACCGACATCATCCGCGCCCGGCTGCCGCTGATCATCGCGGTGGTGGTCGGGCTGGCCTTCCTGATCATCCTCGCGGTCTTCCGCGGCGTGCTCGTCGCGGTCAAGGCGGCCGTGCTCAACCTGCTGTCGATCGGCGCCTCGTACGGCGTGGTGGTCGCGGTCTTCCAGTGGGGGTGGGGCGGCTCCGCCCTCGGCGTCTCCGGCAAGGTGCCGATCGAGAGCTACGTGCCGATGATGATGTTCGCGATCATCTTCGGGCTGAGCATGGACTACGAGATCTTCCTGCTGTCCCGCGTCCACGAGTCGTGGATGCGGACCAGGCGCGCGGAGGACAGCGTGGCCTACGGGCTGGAGATCACCGCCCGGGTGATCACCTGCGCCGCGCTGATCATGGTCAGCGTCTTCGCGGCCTTCATCCTCAGCCACAACATCGTGGTGAAGATGCTCGGCCTCGGCCTCGCCGTCAGCGTCCTCGTGGACGCGACGATCGTGCGCCTGCTGCTGGTGCCGGCGGTGATGACACTGCTCGGCCGACACGCCTGGTGGACCCCGAAGTGGCTGGACCGCCTACTGCCGCACCTCGACACCGAGGGCGACTCGGCCCTCCACCAGACACCGCCACCGCCTTCGAGGGGTTAGCGCCCTCGTGCAGCAGGCGTCATATCACTGCACCCATGAGAGCTGGGCCTGTCAGGCGCGCGTAGGTTCCTGGCCTCGGGGTTTGTCGTGTGTGGCCGGGGCTGCGCGGTCTGCGTTGCTTCCTCGTGGCCGCTGTTTGCGATGCCGGGTGGCAGGGGTCCAGACGTCGTCCTCCGGGGCAACAGGCAACGAGTTGAAATTGATGACCTCGGCGATGGCCAGAACGGCCTCGTGCCCCCCACCCTCCTGGGCCGGGGTCTTCGAGGCCGGCGGCCTTCGCGTGCTCGGACCTGTCATCCTCGACCGCCCGATCGCCGACATCGATCTCGGCGGCCTCTCTTCGGCCGAGATGCGTCAGGTCGCGTACTGGCGGCCGCGGACACTCGGTGAACTTCTCTTCAACTGGTGGGACTGAGGGGAGCCGCGCTTCCCGCACGGTCGCGCGAAGCGGCAGGGACCGGCCGGAGAACGTCGTGCCGTCAGGTGTACGGTACCGCCGAAGATCGAGTGCTTACATTCTCCGGGGGTCCACTTGTCCAGGCGCAGAATCGTTGCCGCGGCCATGGCCGTGGGCGTGGCGTGTTCCATGCCGACGGCCATCGCCAACGGGGCCGCAGCCGATGCGTCCGTCCTCTACGTCAACAACGCGACCACGGCGAACTGCAGCGACGCGGGGAGCGGTACGCAGGCGCAGCCGTACTGCACGATCTCGGCCGCCGCCGCTGTCGCACAGCCGGGCCAGGCGGTGGAGATCTCACCTGGGCAGGGCTACGCCGAAGAGGTCGACATCACCCGCTCGGGTGCTCCTGGCGCCCCGATCACCTTCACGAGCGCGCCCGGCACCGTGGGCGCCTGGGTCGGGAAGACCGGCGACGCGTTCTCGTTCTTCCTGGACGGTGCCAACGACATCGTCATCCAGGGCCTTGGGTTCGCAGGCGCGTACCGCGAACTCGGCATCACGAACTCGTCGGACATATCGGTCGCCTACAACCGTGCCTACGGCTCCTCGGAGAATGCCGGCGACATCGAGCTCGACGGGATCTCCTCCCATGTGACGATCAGTCATAACGACATCGAGAGCGGCCAGCAGATCGGCATCAGCATCGGTTCCGGCGTCTCCGACACCACCATCAGCAGTAACTACATCCGAGACACCTTCGAGCCGTCGGTGAGTGCCATGGACGCACCGGACACGGTTGTCACAGGCAACAGCATGTTCTCGGGGTGCAACAACGGCCTGGTCCTGGCCGGCACCTCCACGGGCGCGACCGTCGAAGACAACATCGTGGACACGGCCAGTTATTCGTACGGGGGGCCGGCCGCTTGCCCCGCCTACGAGAGCGGTGGCACTGGGATCACCGTCGCCGCCGGGGCGACCGCCGGGACGAAGGTCGCCTACAACATCATCGACCCCGCGGGTGGCGGCCCGGCGTACTCGTGGGCAGGCACGTCCTACTCGTCCGTCGCCTCCTTCGCGGCGCGCAGCAAGCAGGGTTCGCACGACCTGGTCACCCTCCCCCTCGTCAACTGGCAGAACGGAGACCCGGCCGCGAACTCCCCGGCCATCAACTCCGCGGACGCCGACGCCCCGGGCGAGACCGCGACCGACGTGTGGGGCGATCCGCGCGTGGACGACCGCATGGTCCCGGAGACCGGTACCGGTCCGAGTTGCTACGACCGCGGGGCCGTGCAGTTCGACGCCTTCGGCTCCTCCTACACTTCGGTGACGCCGCTCCGAGTGCTGGACACCCGGAGCGCCATCGGCGTGGCTACCAAGGTGCCGGTGGCGCCCGGCGCCACGGTGCGGCTGCCACTGGCCGGTACCCATGGGCTGCCCACGGACCTCACCAACCTGGCGGCCGTTCTCAATGTGACGGTCACTGACACCCAGGCCTCCGGCCACCTGTCGGTGCTGCCCGAGCTCGATTCGGCGCAGCAGCCCCCGTCGACGACCAGCCTGACCTGGGGCCCGGGCCAGACCGTCGCCAGCCTGCTCACAACCGCGATCGATGACGGAAGCGTCGTATTCACCAACGAGAGCTCCGGCACCGTGGACGTGGTCGCGGACCTCGAGGGCTACTACTCGATGCTGGGGAGCAGCGGGTTCACCTCCCTGGCACCGCAGCGGATCCTGGACACCCGCAGTGCCATCGGTGTTCCGACCCGGACACCGGTCAAGGCCGGTGGGACGGTCTCGCTGCGCGTTGACGGGGTGGGCGGAGTGTCCGGCAGCCATGTCACGGCGGTCGTGCTCAATGTGACCGCGACTGATCCGACGGCGGCGACGTATGTGTCGGTCTACCCGGATGGGGCGGCCCGACCGACGGCCTCCAACCTGAACGCGGCCAGGGGACAGACCATCGCCAACGAGGTGATCGCCCCGGTGGGTGCGGACGGAAGGGTCGATCTCTACAACCGGGCCGGCAGCACGCACCTCATCGCCGATGTCGAGGGTTACTACAGCACCACGGGACTGCAGACCGCCTACACGCTCGCACCCACCACCTTCCTGGACACCCAGTCGGCCGTCGGGGTCGGCACGGCCGCGCCGCTGGGGCCGGGGGCTTCGGTCACTCTCGCGCCCACCGACTTGATCGCCGTCCGTGGCCCGCTGCCGGCGAGGGCGGTCATCCTCAATGTGACCGTCCAGAAGGGCACGGCGGCGGGCTACCTGACGGTGTACGCGTCCGGGGCGAAGCGGCCTGCGGCATCCAACCTGAACTGGGTTCCCGGGCAGTCCGTCTCCAACCAGGTGATCGTCCCGCTGGGGAGCGACGGGAAGATCACCTTCTACAACTCCGCAGGCAAGGTACAGGTGCTCGCCTCCATCGCCGGATACTTCTCCGAACCGAGCTGACCCACGCCCGCCCTCTCCGCCGTGGTAAGGAGTCCAGCAGCGAACCCGCAGCTCAGGGCCACATCAGGCAGTACAGCTGGTGCCCCGCGTCGTGCAGCCGGTTGGCGAAGTCCTGCCACTCGTGCAGCAAATGATCACCCCGGGCCCCTGGCCTGGGGTGATCCGCTCAAACGGCCTCTGACCTGGTACTTCGGTGTTCAGTACCTTTCACCGTCCATGGTTGTTTTCCGCTCCCGTGTGCACGCGATGTGCACGCGATGTGCACGCGATGATTCGCTGCGACGAGGTGCTCCGCGTAGGCCGGACCCTGATCTCATGAGAGCGATACCGTGGAGCGAGTCAAGACTGCCTGGGACAGAGGAGGTGACCGTATGAGCATCACAGCTGATCATCGCCCGCAGATGAGCGTCGAGGAGTTCGAGGAGATCGCGGCCCACGCGCCCGAGACCGTCACCTTGGAGTTCATCAACGGGAAGATCGGAGTGAAGGCTGCGCCTGACGGTGACCACGGGGCGATCATCATGTGGCTGCTGAGGCGGTGCATGCAGAGTCGTCCGGAACTGGACCTGCACATCGAGCAGGGCCTGCGGGTGGATGCCTACCGCTCCGGCCACGCGCGCCCCGACGGTGTCCTGGCGCCGATCGCCCACTTCGCCGGGCAGGGTGAATGGGCCGATCCGCAGGGTGTACTGATGGCGGTCGAGGTCACGTCCTACGATCCCGACACGGACCGCCGTGACCGCGTCGAGAAGCCGGCGGCCTATGCCGAGGCGGGCATCCCGGTATACCTGCTGATCGACCGGGACACCTGCGAGACGGTGGTGCACACTGAGCCCGAGGGCGGGAAGTACCGCAGCATCCGGTCCGATGGGTTCGGGGCGACCGTCGAGATCCCCGGCCTGGGGATCACCCTGGAGACCGAGATCCTCAAGCAGTACGTCCGCTGACCTTCACTCGGGGCAGGGCCACATCAGGCAGTACAGCCGGTGCCCCGCGTCGTCGAGGCGGTTGGCGAAGTCCTGCCACTCGTGGAGCAATGGACCATCCCAGGTCGTCGACCTGGGATGGTCCATGAAAGGGGTCTCTGGGCTGGGTCGGAGTCCTTTGCTGGATTTCGCTGACGACGGGATCCTGACCGAGCACCTGCCCCGGCTACTGGCCGCCTTGCCAAGCGACACTCAGTTCTGGTTCGTCCGCTACCGCAGCCCGCACGAGAGCGACCACTTGCGGATGCGCTTCCGCGCCCAGGAGACCCGGCCCGGAGACTCCGGACCGGGCCGTCGGGGTTTACGGACGTCAGGACGGGGTCGAGACCGGGAGCGGCGGGACCGGCAGAGGGAGTCCGAGTGCGGTGACGGTGGCGACGACCGCGGACAAGGTGTCGGTCGCCAGGGTCGTCAGGTCGGTCGTGACCGTGGTCGGGTTCGGGGGTACGGCGGTCACGGCGGCGATCAGGTTGGTGACGTCCGTCTGGAGCGTGGCGAGCGCGGTCGCCAGCGGGCCCGGCACGGGCACCGGCAGCAGCAGGCTGCCCGGGTGATACGTGCCCTTGGCGACGTGAGCCGTGCTGGCCTGCGCCTTGCCGGTGACGGGCAGGGCGGGAGCGGGGATCGCGTTCGTCAGCGTGGTCACCGCGGTGGCGAGGGCGGCCTGCAGTGATTGCAGTACCGCCGGGGTCGCCGGGGGCACGGAGGTGGCCGCCGTCGTGAGGTTCCCGACCGCCTGGAGGACCCCGCCGAGCGCGCCGATGGCTCCCAGCTGCGCGGCCGGGTTCGGGGTGGCGACTGTCGGGGCCTGCTTGATGTGGTGCGCAGGGGTGATCGGCTGGGCCGCCTGTGCGACGGTGGCCAGCGATCCGGTGCCCAGCGCGGCGGCGAGGACGATGCTGAGGGCTATGGAGTGGGTGCGATGCAAACGCATGAAGAGTCCTTTGGCGCAGACGAAGCGAGTGATGCAATTCCTTGCTTACGGTCACCCGCCGCCCAGCGGGCAGCAACTGCACGCATCCATTCGGTTACCGAATGTCGATGGTGGCTGTCGGACTGAAGAGCCCGCATCATCAGCGGGAAGGAGTGCGCGGAGCAGGGCTGCTCAGGCAGCTAAGTCGCAGGGCAGGGCCGCATCAGGCAGTAGAGCTGGTGGCCGGCGTCGTGCAGTCGGTTGGCGAAGTCCTGCCACTCGTGCAGCTATTCGCGCGGGCACTGCGCTGACCTGCGACGATGCGGCGAATGTGCCGCTGAGCAGCGAAAACGACCTTTCATGGCTTTCGCTGATCGGCGGCACTTTCCGCGCTCATGTGCCCTGAAAGTGCCCTGCCGTGAACGCGCTGGATGGTCGTCAGACGCTGACGAGGCGGACGTCCTGTGCATTCAGCGCTGACAGGTAGGCGCTGATGTCTTCCGGGTCGCTGGTGAAGACGACTGCGTTGCCGTGACGGACTGCCGTGATGGCGACCAGGGCGTCCACCACGTCAGGCCGCTTCTTTGGCGGCAGATCCGCAGTGCCCAGGGCCCCACCGATTCGATGCCACTCGGCCAGGTCCAGGGCCGTGCTGCACAGCAGGCATACGGGCTGTCCGGCGGCTGTCGGGCGCAGTGCGCCGGGTGAGCTGCGCGCGTGCGGGATGGTGCAGTCCCGAAGGACAGTTGCCAGTGCGTGGACGGTACTTGGGGCAGGACGCCAGACCTGCCCCAGGACTGGTCCCGGCACGATGGCGCGGTGCGGGGTCACCTTCAAGCCTTCGTGCAGGCGGACTGCCTTGGCCTTGCGATCCGCGAGCGCGATCAGCATGCCGGTGTCGTAGATCGGGACGCGGGCGTTCACGCCGCGTGGCCAGGGCGCTGCTGTCGCCCTTGCGATCGTGCGGGTTGGTCGGAGCCATAGACGAGCTCCAGGGCTTCCTCGACCTCGCGTCGCTCTTGCTCGGTGAGGTCGTCCTCAGCAACCTCCGGCAGGGCCGGCAATTCCGATGCCTCGGCTTCTGCCGCGGCGATGACCGCGTCGATGGAGGCGAACTGTGCTTCCAGCTCATCGGTCTCGGCCATCTGCCGGGTTGCAGCGTTGACCAGGTAGGCCGAGACGTCCATCCCGGCGCGGTCGGCGTGCGCTCTGATCTGTTCGGCATGCTCTGCATCGAGGCTGATGCTGATCCTGGTCTTCGCCATGCCTTCAGTGTATGACGCGTATTACGGAATGCCAAGCAGCTTCTGCTAGGGGCGGGCGGCTATGGCGTCGAGCGGCTGAAACTCTGGTGGTGTGCCCTCAAAGTGCCTTGCGGATCATCTGACAGGCCCTCTCGCCAGCTCGGAACAGTATCCCAGCGAGGCTGCAAACTCGCAGGTCAGGGCCACATCAGGCAGTAGAGCTGGTGGCCGGCGTCGTGGAGGCGGTTGGCGAAGTCCTGCCACTCGTGGAGCTATTCGCGCGGGCACCGCGCTGGCCTGCGACGATGCCGCGAAGGTGCCGCTGAACAGCGAATATGACCTTTCGTGGTTTTCGCTGGACGGCGGCACTTTTCACGCCCATGTGCCCTGAAAGTGCCCTGGGCGGAGGCTCCGTTGGGCTTGTCGCTCGGGAGGTGATCGCGATGGTCTGCGGTGCGCTGATCAGTCCGCGTGTGGGCCGGGGCTGCCCGATCCCCCCGACCCAGCGCGTCGAGGTGCTGTCGGTTCTCGATGGTCGGGGTGTAGCGGGCGGTGGCGTCGTTCCATTTGGTGGGGCGGGTTCGTTCGATCGTGCATCCAGGCGGTCCGCTCTGCCCGGCAGGTCATAGACAGTGTCTACCTCGTGGTGGTAGACACTGTCTATGAAACTTCAGGACTCTCTGCGGGAGCGGTTGGTCGATGTCGGGGTGGAGTTGGTGATCGCCGAGGGTCCGGCGTCGCTGGGGCTGCGTGAGATCGCCCGCAGGGCGGGGGTTTCGCACGGGGCGCCGCGCCGGTATTTCCCAACCCACCACGCGCTGCTCTCGGCGATCGCCCGGCGTGGCTTCCAGGAGCTGGGGAGTCGGTTCGAGGCCGCGCTGGCCGCGCCCGGGTCGGTCCGGGCGCGGCTGCACGCCTTCGCGCAGGCGTATGTCGCGTATGCGGTGGAGTGCCGAGGCATGTACGAGCTGATGTTCCGTCATGACCTGCTGGAGGGAGCGCCGCAAGCGCCGGGCCAGCCGAGGCTGCGCGAAACCTCGCTGCCCTTGTTCGAGCGGATGACCGGATTGGTCGCGCGGTGCCGGGCAGGTTCAAGTGACTACGCGGTGCCGGACGACGGCGGGGCGGCGGTCACTGCCGCCCTGCTGTGGTCGAACCTGCACGGCATTGCCCAACTGTGGGCGTGGGGCAGCCTCCCCCTGGCGCTGACCGCCGCCCCGCCGCAGTTCGGCGCGGCGGATGGGGGCGGGCCCGCCGAGCGGCTCGACCGAATGGTGGCGGCAGTGCTGGACGCCCACCTCGGCCCGGCCCCACAGTGACCGCCGCGATCCGACCGGCCGAGCCCCGCACCGCTGGCGGCCCGGGTCGGCGGCGTCTGGCGCTGCTGGTCAGCGTGGCTGGGGCGATGCTGGTGGCGATGGACGGCACGGTCCTGCTGGTGGCACAGCCCAGCCTGGGGCGCAGTTTGGGCGCGAGCCTGGCGCAGGTCCAGTGGACGAGCACCGGCTACCTGGTCGCGGTGGCCGCGCTGCTGGTGGTCGCCGGGCGGCTGGGCGACCGGTACGGGCACCTGCGGCTGCTGGTCACCGGTGTGCTCGGGTTCGGGGCCGCCTCGGCCGGTATCGCACTCGCACCCTCGGTTGGCTGGGTGATCGGACTTCGGGTCGCGCAGGGCGGGTTCGGCGCGCTGCTGCAACCCGCCACCCTCGCGCTGCTGCGGCTGGCGTACCCGGCGGACCGGCTCAGCACCCCGATCGCAGTCCGCACCAGTGCGATCGCCGTGGCTGCCGGGTCCGGGCCGGTGCTCGGCGGCCTGCTGATCGAGCACCTGGGCTGGCGGTCCGTCTTCTGGGTCAACACCCCGATCGCGGTGCTGATCGCCGGGCTCACCCTGACAGCCCAAGCGTCGACGCCCGCCACTCGCCCGGCCCCCCGGCCGGGTCCACAGGGGCTCGACCTGCCCGGTGCGGCGCTCCTGGCGGCTGCGGCGGCGGTGCTGGTGCATGCCTTGGCCGAGGTGCCGACGCGGGGGTGGACGGCACCGCAGACCCTGCTTGAACTCGCCCTCGCCGCCGTCATGGCCTTGCTGTTCGCACGGCACGAACGCCGCACCGTGCACCCCATCGTGCCGCGCGCAGTGGTCCGCTCGACGCCGGTGGCCGCATCGATGGCTATCCTGCTGGCCACCGGCGCGGGTCTGAACGGCGCCCTGTTCACGGCCACCTTCTACCTTCAGGACACGCTCCGACTCAGCCCTCTTGTCACCGGCCTGCACGTACTTCCACTGACCGCGTCCATGATCCTCGGCGCGCCCATGGCCGGCCTCGCGCTTCGCCGGTACGGCCCGCGCCGCTGCGCGACCGCCGGAACCCTGCTGGTCGTACTCGGCATCACCGGCCTGTCCCGGTTCGAACCCGGCACCGGCTGGCCGCTGCTGGGCACGACCTTCGCGATGCTCGGCGCGGGCTTCGCCACCGTGATGGTCACCGCCACCGGATCGGTCGCCGGTGAGACGCCTCCCGGGTACGCCGGAGTCGTCAGCGGGCTCAAGCAGACAGCCACCAACCTCGGCCCAACCCTTGGCATCGCTGTCGCCGCCGGAGTGGCCCGTCCCTCCGGCCCGGAGACGGCTTCCACCGCACTGGCCCTGGCCGCGCTCGCCGCCCTCGCCCTGCTCCCGGCCCGACTGCTGCCAGGCGCACCGCCTCCAACCGCGGCACCCCCACCGGTGACTGCCCGCCGACCGAAGGAGAAGCTGACGTGAAGCCCGAACCAGCAACCGACGGATTCGCAGTCCCCGTAAGCGACCGATACTTCGAGGACTACACCGCCGGATTCACCCAGGAGTACGGCAGTCTGACCGTCACCGAGCAAGAGGTCATCGACTTCGCCGTCCAGTTCGACCCACAGTCCTTCCACATCGACCCGGCTGCGGCCAAGGACGGCCCGTTCGGCGGCCTGATTGCCAGCGGATGGCACACCGTGGCCCTCATGATGAAGCTGTTCGCCGAGCATTACCTGTCCACGGTGGCCAGCCTCGGCAGCCCCGGCGTCGACGAACTTCGCTGGCTCAAGCCGGTACGCCCCGGGGACAGCCTGCGCCTGCGCGTGCACACCTTGGACACCCGACTCTCCCGCTCCGACCCCGGGCGCGGCGTGATCCGTACGCTGGCCGAGCTAGCCGACGCCCAGGGCGAACCCGTCCTCCGCGTGACCATTGTCAACCTGCTGAGTACTCGTCACTGCGATGGCCGATCGGCAGACCCAACCACCGCGACCAGTGTGTAGAAGCACCCTCAGAGGGTCCGGTTCGCGTTGTCCGGACGGTAGAGCAGAACGCCGGGGTATGACTTCGCGCCGGGCGTCTGGAAGACCGCTGCCTCATAGTCGGGCCAGCCAGCCGGATCGGCGTATCCAGATCGGCGGTAGTCATAGGCTCCATCGACCCAGCGATTGTCGACGTAGACGACGGTGATCGAGCCGTCAGGAGACCGGTGCACAGCAGCAATCACCTGGGAGTTGATGAGACCGAGGGTCTCCTCCCGGCTCATCACCCGCGCGCAGCCGTGCCGGTCCCGGCGCTGTCTCGCCGCATGCAGCGCGGTGGCTAGTGCCGCATCAAGCAACCTTTGCCCTGTTGTGATGTGACGCGCCGTCCGGGTGCTGTGTCGGGCGGCGCGTGTGCGCGAAGCTGTGCGGGTGGCAGAGCGAGTACGGGTCCGTGAGATCGACGGTGACGAGGGGCGGCGGCTGCTGCGGATCATCCGCCGGGGTACCGGGTCCGTGGTGACCTGGCGGCGCGCGCAGATGGTGCTGCTGTCCGCGCAGGGCATGGACGTCGCGAAGATCTCCGAGGTCAGCTTCACCAGCGCAGACCGGGTCCGGGACGTGCTGCACAACTTCAACGCCGACGGCTTCGCCTCCCTGTACCCGAAGTACGCGGGCGGGCGGCCGAAGACATTCACGCTGCCCGAGCGCCGGGAGATCAAGAAGATCGCCAAGTCCAAGCCGGTCGAGCACGGCCTGCCCTTCTCGACCTGGAGCCTGGTCAAACTGGCCGACTTCCTGGTCGCCGAGGGGGCGGTCGACGACATCAGCCACGAGGGCCTGCGCATCCTGCTCCGCGAGGAAGGCGTCTCGTTTCAACGCATAAAGACCTGGAAGACCTCCCGCGACCCCGACTACGCCGCCAAGAAGGCCCGCGTCGAACACCTCTACGCGATCGCCGACGGCGAGGTCGTGCCCGAGCCCGGCGAGCCCGAAGTCGTTTTCTGTATGGACGAGTTCGGGCCGCTCAACCTCCAGCCCCACCCCGGCCGGCAGTGGGCCGAGCGCGGCGGCAGGCACAAGGACCCGACACGCGGGCCCCGCCCCAAGCGCCGGGCCACCTACACCCGCCCGCACGGCGTGCGGCACCTGTTCGCGGCCTACGACCTGGCCAGGGACAAGATGTACGGCCACGTCAAGAAGACCAAGACCCGCACCAAGTTCCTGGAGTTCTGCCGCTACTTGCGCACCCTCTACCCGGCCGCCGTGCGCATCGCCATCGTCTGCGACAACTTCTCCCCGCACCTGACCACCAAGCGCTGCCGCCGGGCCGCGGACTGGGCCGAGGCCAACAACGTCGAGATCGCCTACACCCCGACCAACTCCTCCTGGCTCAACCGCATCGAGGCCCAGTTCACCGCCCTGCGCTACTTCGCCCTCGACGGCACCGACCACCCCAGCCACAAGGCCCAGGGCAGCATGATCCGCCGCTACATCATCTGGCGGAACAACCACGCCGCCGACAAACGCCTACGCGAAGTCGTCGCCAGGGCGAACGTTGCTTGATGCGGCACTAGGAGGGTGACTGCCAGGTATGCAGCCAATGCCGACCCGACGACGCTATAAGCGAACCGGGGCGACGCCGACCTAGCATCGGTGGCGAGATCGAAGGCCAGCCAGACACCACTCGGCACGGCGACGAAGGACACCACGAGCGTGGCCAGCATGAAGGCCACCGCAACGATCTCGGTGCCGGACTGCCCCTGACGTGCCATCCGGGCCAGGAGGATGCTGAAGGCAGCCTGGGCTGTCACCGCTACCAGACACAGGCTGAGCAGGATGATCCGTAGGACGGCCATATGCCGACCCTATGCAGGAGACGGCGACGGTTCATCCGCGTTCGTACTCAACTCCAAAAGTGGATTAAGGCCGTGGGACGACTGTCGGTTCAGTGCGCTGCTATGCGTAGGTCCGGGGCCCTGTGGCGTCCCTGCCCGCCGTCGTGGACTCGGAGTAGAGCCGTATCCGGGCGCGTGGTGGGAGACCCTTTCGATCTGCGCATCCGTCCGATGATCCCCGCCATCACCACGCTGCTGTTGCTGGGCAGGGAAAACGGCGAGGCGACGTTCTTCCTCCACTGGCGCGACCCGGGCAAGGCCGCCACGGCAGGCGGTCTCTACGACGCAATCCCCGCCGGGGAGTCCAGCCCAGTAGCGTCCTCGTGCCTCTCGACGGCGACGTTGCGGCGAGGCCCTGCTGGGCAGCGAAAACAACCGTACGTGGTTTGCTGAGCGATGGCAGTCTTCGTGCTCATGTGCCGCGAAAATGCCCCGCCGAGAACGCGCCGGCCGGTCGTCAGACGGTGACGAGGTGGACGTCCTGTGCGTTGAGCGCCGACAGGTAGGCGCTGATGTCGTCAGGGTCGCTGGTGAAGACGACAGCGCTGCCGTGACGTACTGCCGTGATGGCGACCAGGGCGTCCACTACGTCTGGCCGTTTCTTTGGCGGCAGATCCGCGATACCCAGGGCTCCGCCGATGCGATGCCACTCGGCCAGGTCCAGGGCTGTGCTGCAGAGCAGGCATACGGGTTGTCCGGCGACTGTCGGGCGCAGTGCGCCGGGTGAGCTGCGCGCGTGTGGGACAGTGCAGTCCCGTAGGGCAGTTGCCAGTGCGTGGACGGTACTTGGTGCAGGGCGCCAGACCTGCCCCAGGACAGGTCCCGGCACGATGGCGCGGTGCGCGGTCGCCTTCATGCCCTCGTGCAGGCGGACTGCCTTGGCTTTACGGTCGGCGAGTGCGATCAGCATGCCGGTGTCGTAGACGGGGACGCGGGCGTTCACGCCGCGTGGCCGGGATGCTGCCGTTGTCCGTGCGACCGGGTGGATTGGTTGGAGCCGTAGACGAGTTCCATGGCCTCCTCGACCTCGCGTCGCTCCTGCTCGGTGAGGTCGTTCTCGGCGACGTCAGGCAGGGCGGGCAGTTCCGATGCTTTGGCTTCAGCTGCGGCGATGACCGCGTCGATGGAGGCGAACTGATCCTCCAGTGCATCGGTCTCGGCCATCTGCCGGGTCGCGGCATTGACGAGGTAGGCCGAGACGTCCATCCCAGCGCGGTCGGCGTGCGCTCTGATCTGTTCGGCATGCTCTGCATCAAGGCTGATGCTGATCCTGGTCTTCGCCATGCCTTCAGTGTATGACGCGTATTACGGGATGCCAAGCAGCGTCTGCCGAGGACTGGGCGGCCGTGGGGCGTGGTTGCTAGAGCTCTGCTGGTGTGCCCTCAAAGTGCCTTGCAGGCCATCTGGCAGGCACTCTCACCAGCTCGGAACAGTACCCCGACGAGACCACAAACCCGCAGGTCAGGGCCACATCAGGCAGTACAGCTGGTGCCCCGCGTCGTGGAGGCGGGAGGCGAAGTCCTGCCACTCGTGGAGCTATTCGCGCGGGCAATGCGCTGACCTGCGGAAACGTGCCGAAAGTGCCTCTGAGCTGCGAGAACCACCTTTCATGGTTTTCGCTGTTCGGAGGCACTTTTCAGCGCCATGTGCCCTGAAAGTGCCCTCGTGGCGCCCTGCTGGCGGCTCAGTCGCCGCTTCCTCCGGGGCTGCGGCGAGCCTCACTCGATGGCGGGGCAAGTCGACCTCCGCGACCCGGACCGTGATCAGTTCGCCCTCTGTGACGAGCTGCTCCGGTGAGTCGACAGGCCCGTCCGCCAGTTCCGAGACGTGGAGGAACCCCTCCACGCCGGGAGCGAGGTGCACGAAGACGCCGAAGGGGATGATCTTCGTGATCGGACCTCTGATGACCTTGCCGGCCTGCTCGGCGAAGCGAACGAGCGGATTCTCCTCCAGAGCCTTCAGCGAGATCGCAACCTGGCCCGAGCGCGTCTCGGAAATGAGCACCTCTGCCGTGATCCGCTGCCCGACCTGCACGACCTCGGAGGGATGGCTGATCCGCGCCCACGACAGCTCCGGCCCACGGATGAACCCGGTGCAGGTGCCCTCCGGCTCGCCGTCCAGGTGGACGAACACGCCGAAGTTGTGAACCGCTGACACTGTCCCGGTCACGACCTGCCCGCGCTGGTTCGCCAGGAGAAAGGCCCGGAGAGCCGGGTTCTCACAGGCCTTGGCAGAGAAGAGCCGCCGCCCGCTGCCCAAGCGTCCGATCTCCTCGGCTTCGATCTCCTGGCCCACGCTGAAGATCTCCGAGGATTCGGCGCGTCGCATGGACACCTCGTCCCCCGGGATCCGCCCGGTCCGGGCGTCCGGTTCGGTGGCGTCCAAGACGCTCACGAGCACATCCGATCCGTCGAAGCCGATCACCCTCACCTTCCTCGCCGGACCGGGGACGAGCCGGTTGGCCAGGGCACAGAGGCCGGGATCGGAGGTGGACTCGGACATGAGCATGAGCCTAACGAGACTGCACCATCCCGGTGAAGCCTTCAACGCAGCCGTCACCGACTGGCATGATCCTGGCTCGGGACGAGTGGGGGAGCGAGCATGGACGAACGGCTGGACCCGGTGCAGATCATCGCCCGACCGAGCCGAGGGATGGAGCGCGATCGAGCCCAGGTCCTCGGCCTATGGATGCACTGTGCGCGCAAGGCAGGCTGGCAGGTCGAGCCGTTCGATGCACCCGTCGATTCGGTCGGTGGCGAGTGTGGCGTCGTCGATGTCGAGGGTCTCCGCTATCTGATTCGCGTGGGGCCGCGCGGCCGTGGCCGGGCGGTCACGGCTCCTGATGCCCATGCGGGCGCGTTCGTTGCCAACGCCGTCCTGGAGGGGCGTGGGCTTGTCTCGTACCCGGTCTTCTCCCTGACTGTCTGGGCCGAGCCCGTCCTGGGCTCGGATGAACGGTGAATCGGTGAGTTCGAGGTAGGTTCCTTTCGGTGTCTCCGCAGGAACTCTAATGGGCACCGTGAGGTATTGCACGCCGTTTGAGTCATTGGGATGTGGAGTCTTTGTCCGCCTGAACTCCCGTGAAGATGAATACATTCTTATCTTCCCTGGAGCGCCTATAGTAGGCGATTCCTTGCCTTGTTCCGTTTCCATAATATTCACCGGGTCGGTACACTGCGAATTTAAGCTCCTTCTCTCGATTAACCTGCTCTCTGTCGCCATCTTTTGGGCCGCCGACAAGTTGTACGGTTCGGCTTTCCCTGGCCCTCTCCCCTTCTTGGCGCACGGCTTGTCTGGAGATCCCCCTGGCGGCTCCGATGGCAGCATATGTGGCTCCGTGAATACGTGCGCCAGCCTGGGCGGCCGAAGAATTTAGGCCGAGGCATGATTTCATCTCGCTATAGACTGCAAGAAGTGCTAGGTATGCATTGAGCTTTTCTTCCCGAGTGGCCTTTGGGTCGTCTGGATCTTTGGGGTCCTCCCCGGGCTTGGCTGAGGAAGGCGATCCTTCGCCACGCTCCACGCGAGATCGTAGAGCCCCCCGCCCAGGTGAGCTCTGTCGTGCCAGTCAGAAGCCATATGTGAACTCTAGTTGTCAACCTACGGCGGGGCCAGTTGGGCGGGCAATCCTCTGGCCAGGCCGTCTGAGCTGCGACAACGAGAAGGACTTGCGTCGCTGGCGGCTGACTGTCACAATGGCCACAGGTTCTATTAACGTGCCCAAAATCTCCAAAACCCCCTGAGTCTTGTGAACTCAGGGGGTTTTTGCATGCCCATGGCTGGGTGCTGGGAGTACTGGTTGGGCGACTCGACTCCTTCGTCAGTTCTGGCGGATGCTGGTCGGGAAAGCGCTCGGCGAGTCGCGTCTACGCGGAGTCTCCTGTGTCAATAAGAGCCGTAATCGTCCGTCGATGCTTTGCAGTCGACGGCGGGGCTTGCCAGTTTCCAGGCAGCCTTAATATGCAGTCGCAAATTATATGGCGACTGTCTCGTTTTAGACCCCCAGGAGAGCATCAGATGCGAATCCTCGGTGGCCTGGCCTCTTTGGGTGGCCTTCCCGCTCTGGCATGGGTGGTGCGGTGCATTGTCCGCGACTTCCTGGCTTACAGATGGGAACTCGCCGTACTTCGGCGGGCCAAAGATGATCAGGTGATCGGCGTGGTTGAGGCGCTCAACGCTTCGCGGCGTAGCCGGCGCAGCTAGCCACGAGATCAAAAACCGAAACTCTCTTGGGTTGGGTATCGTGCTAGGCTATTTGCAGTTTTAAAACTGCAAGCGGGAGGTATCCTTGCCTGAATATGTCGATATCTCGCTCGATGAGCAGTATGGCAGGCTCGTTGCCGCTCTTGGCGCGGGCCGGCCGATTTCAGCGGGCCGTCTTCTCGGATTGCCCGAGCTGGGAGAAGACGATGTGTGGGTGGACGTTGCAGGAGCGGCGGCCATCGCCGGGGTCAATCCCAGAACAGTGACAGGCTGGCTCGCGCGGTCTGGCCCCAAGCGGCAGCCGTTCCCGTCGCCCTACCGGCTGATGTATCGGTTGTACTGGAGACGGAGCGCAGTCGAAAAGTGGCTTGATGTCAGTCGGACAGACTAGGTCCTTTTGGAGCACTGGAAGTCGGAAGTAGACCGGGTTTGTGGTTCGACCGGTTTGGGGCGGAGCGACCGGATGGTGCGGGCGAGGCTGAAGAGCAGGCGCTCGACGGCGACGGTCTGTTCTGTAGGACCCCAGGCTTGCCGCGTTTGCTCCGCCGGGCAGTGGAGGAAGGCCAGATATGACGACCGCGTGGCCCGGGTCGTCCTCGCGTGGAGCCGGACATTGGCCGGCTCCACGCCGTGGCACCGGAGAGTCAACGAGTGGTCGGGCCGCTAGCGCGCTCGCCGGTAGGTGTCTGCCACACAAGCTGGACAAGCTCGGTCAGGAGGTGTCTTCCGGCGCTGTCGCTTCAGGCCATGGGAAGCCGAGTGCCTCGGCGTGCGAGCGGCTGCCTCCCCGGACCTGCGCGTAGGTCTTCGGGTCCTGCTCGGCGAGTTGCCGAAGCGCCGCAGCGGCCTGGATCTCAGCAGGGGTGCCGTCGTCGGGGATACTCCAGATGAACTGCAACCAGGGGCCCTTCTTGTCTTGCTGCCCGACGGCGAGACCTGGCCAGTACATGAAGGAGACCGTGGCGGTATCCGTCTCGTGGAAGTCGGTGCCGATCCAGCCGACCCGGCTGTCCCATCGGGTGAGGAGATCCGGCTGGTCGCGCAGCCCCGCGGCTATCAGCCGGGCGGTATTGCGAGCCGGCCAGGCCCAGGATCGGTCGTTCTCGGCCCGCTCGATCTCAGCGTCGTACTCGGCCGCATTGAAGCGATACTCGGGGAGTTCCGCGCGGGGGCGTCGTGTCGGCGGTCGGCGCCAGTCACGCCACACGACCTGGCCGCCATCCCTACAGATAGTCACGTAGATCGCGCCACAGCAGCCCTCGGTGCAGTATGCCTCCGCGAGCTGCACTTCTCGGGGCTCGACTGTGGCCCGCAGGCGGCCGCTGTCGAGAAGGTACTCGGGGGAGTTGGCTGATCCCTTGCCGAACGCTTCGGGCACCAAGGGCCGGCCGTCGATCAGCAGGCGTGCCTCAACCGTGTCCGGGTCTGCCGGGTCCCGCACGGTGGCCTCTACCCGCAGCCGTGAGGCCGTCGGGTGATTGAAGGGTTGCCTCGCCGTGCGCCGCATCCAGCGGACACGGCGGCCTTCTCCGAGATCTTCGGGCTCGACCTCCAGGACGGTTGCCCAGGACGGCGTACTCAGGATGGCTTCCAGAGCGTCCAGAAGGGCTTCCCGCTGCCCCGGCTGCCAGTCAAGAAGCACGCTGGGGCCGCTGTGCAGGTCGAGTGCAAGAGACAGGAGGATGGCGTAGTGATCCAGAGTCGGGGGCAGTCGGGAGGCGCGGGCGATGAGGGCGCTGTAGGAAGTTGCGGCCTGCTGGTAGTTGAGGACCTCGGGCTGATAATCGCGTAGCCCCGTCATTCGGCAAAGGAGACGACCAGCCTGGGCCAACACCTGAGTGTTGACCTGATCCTCGCCGAGGATGTTGGCCAGTTGAACAGCCTCGGCGATCCTGCGGGCGGTTGAGGGCCCGACTGTGCCGTACGCGAGGGGGGCCTGCATCAGCCACCTGCGCGCCTCTTCGTCGTTGCGTGAGGCGATAGCGTCGATCAGGTGGCGCAGGGCGCGATGCTCGGCGTGGTTGGCCAACCAGACCAGGGCAGCCGTCGGGCATTCGAGAGCGTTGAGAGCGCCCACCGCAGGGCGCGCGAAGACCCTCAGCAGACCGAGGATCTTCAGGTAGTGCACGTCCTCCGGCTCTCCGAGTCGGCCCAGGAGGGCGATGCCGACGTTCACGGTCAGCGTGCTGGTGCCGGTGCGTGTCAGATGGCGGCCGATGGCACGGGCTGCCGCTGGGTCACCCAGGGGTAGATCGGTCATCGCACCTTGGATGTGGCGGTCCCGAATGGCCAGTTCGTGGAGCTTGCGGTGGATCTCTTCGGCGGCGCGGACTGTGTCCGGGGCGGACAACAGGGGCGCCAGGGCCTCCCGGACGCTGGCGTGGGCTTCGCGCCAGCCCAGCCCCCCGGACTTCTGCGAGGGCTGGTTCGGCAAGGGGCAACCACCGTGGGGCAACCGACCTTCGGGCTGCGACTGGTACAGGCGCAGCGCGTATGCATACAGAGAGGGCCAAGGTGCGGGGATTCCACCGCTTACCTGGGCGCTCATCGGGCGAGGTGGGACTCGATTCTGTTGGTCATGCTGTGGAGCCTGTCATTGCTGGCTGGTCGTTGGCTAGTGGGTTTATTCCAGTCGGGAGCCGTCGGGGGCGGGGACAGCTGGAGGCAGCTGCACCGCGATGTCTGCAACGCATAGGCTCACAGCATGGCTGACTACCTGACGGTTCTGACGACTACTGATTCTGCCGATTCTGCTGCCTCCCTTGCTCGTTCGGCTGTGACGGCGCGCCTGGCTGCGTGCGCGCAGGTCGACGGGCCGATCACTTCGACGTACTGGTGGCAGGGAGAGGTGGAGAGCGCGCAGGAGTGGCGGGTGCTCTACAAAACCACTGCTGAGCGGTACCCGGCGTTGGAGGCCCACATCAAGGCCGAGCACTCCTACGACACCCCGGAGGTGATCGTCGGCGAGATCCCGACCGGCAGCCGCGAGTACCTCGCCTGGATCACCGAGGAGACCCGGCAACCCTGAGCGGAGAGATGTGGCCCGTAATCCCGGAATTCCGTCCGTCCAGCCGAGACCTGACTCGGACGACCTCAGCGGAGCACGGCCTGTAGCTCGTCGGCGAGGTCGCGGGCCTCGGTGCTGTCGTTGGCGGCCAGGAGCTGGTGCAGAGCGGTGAGGCGGTCGCGGCTGAGCTGGACTTCGCCGCGTTGAGCCTCGGCAGCTGCCCGGCGGGCGACCTCCGCGCCCTGGTCGATACGGCCGGCGCGGACGTACGCGGTGGCCACGTCGGCGAGGGCGACGGCGTTGGCCTTGTCCTGGCCTGTGAGGTGGCTGATGGTGCGTTCGGCGGCGTCCTGTACGTCAACGTGTCCGATACGGCCGTAGGCGTTGGCCTCCATGGAGGCGAGCCGGGCCGGGCCGAGGAACCGTACCCACGGCTGGGCCTGGTCCGGGTCGGCGTAGTCGTAGGCGGTGACCGCTCGGTCGAGCGAGCGCACAGTGCTGGACTGGTCTCCGACCGCCGCGGCCTCCTCCGCCTCGCGGGCGGCGGCCCATGCGCGAGCTGCCGCGTATGCGGGGCCCTTGACGTGGGTCTGGGCGGTGGAGAGCAGGCTGCGGGCCTTGGCCGAGTCGCCCCGGTGGGCGGCGGCGTACGAGGCGTAGATCAGGGCGAGCGCAGTCAGTGGCGGGTGGTTGGCCTCCGCTCCGGCATCGGCCGCGACGCGGTAGTAGCGGGAGGCTCCGGCCTCGTCGCGCATGTCCCAGGTCATCCATCCGGCCAGTGCGGCGGTCTCCCCGGCCGCGACCAGCAGGGCCTGGCGGTGCTTCCCTGCCTGGGGCAGGACGCTGATGATCGTGTCGAGATGCGCGTAGACCCTCGGTCGCATCAAGCGTGCCGGGATGCCGTGTTCGGCGAGGTAGAGCTGTTCGGTGGCGCGGGTCAGGGATCGGGCGGTGTGAGTGTCCACGGGAGCACCGGCGATGGCGGCGGCGAGGCGGCCCCAAGGCTCGGTCACGGCACCGGCCGCTATGGCGGTCGCGCCCAGGAAGGTTCGGCGGTACACGGTCTCGAACTCCTCATCCACGGGGGTAGCTGCCAGGCGGCGCTTCTGCCGGGCAGCGACGACCGCCCGCCGCAGATGCTCCTGCGGTACCCCGAACGACCGAGCGGTGTGGCTCTGCCAGAACGGGGACAGCAGTCGTTCCTCGCGCTCCCAGCGGGAAACCGTGTGACGATCCACGGGTAACCCGGACTTCTCGGACAGGTCGGCGGCCTGTTCCGACTGGGAGCGTCCGGACTCCTCGCGCAGAGCACGCAGCAGCGGTCCGATCGTCTCAATGCCCATGATGCGCGCCCCCATGGCCCGATGCGGAAGTGGATCAGATTTCTGGACCACAGAAGTGGCCCACAGTCAGGAACGGCCCCCTGTGGGGTTCCTCCTGAGTTTGTACACCCGCAGTTGACTGAGCATCAGCCCGTTCGCGGTTCATCGCTCGCAATCTGCCAGGAGTCGATCGCATGTCCTACCCCGTACTTCCCCCAGAAGCTGGGTCCGTACCGCCCGATACAGCGGCAGTCACGGACTCGCGCCCGGCCGGAACCCAGGGACAGGACGTGACGAAGGCGCCGACCGGGCCGCAGATCGGCGACCTCGTCAAGGACAACGACGGCCACGAGCTGGTCGTCACGGACGTCCACAGCGGCCAGCTGATCGTACGACCGCTCCACAGCAACCGCGAGCTGCCGGCCGACTCTCCGGAAGCCCTGACGGTTGTGGCCAGACGGGGTCAGTGGGGCGGTCGACCAGGCGAGGAGTGGGCCCGGTGAGCGGGCGTCACGCCGGACCCGACCCGGTGTCGATCGCGTTAGGCACCGCCTGGGCCGGTGCCAGCGCCGTGCTTCTGACCCTTCTCGCGATTCTGGCCCACGAGCCGTGCTCATGCTCTCCCGGCACATCCGCATCCGCTCCGGTGTCGGCACCAGACCTGCTACCGCCGGGCACCTGAGACCCGGCCCCGTCCGCGCACCCCTGAGCCGTGCGGGCGGGGTCGGCACCAACCTCCGTCCGGCGATCCGGACGGACGGCGGCGGTCTTGCTGGGGCAGGGCCGCCGCACCATCCCCAACCAGTAGGAGGATCCGAAATGGCACCAACTGCACTGAGCATCCTGGACCGCGCCCCCGTGGTGGACAGGGACCCGCTCGACCTGGATGTGTCCGTGATCACCGAGGTCGGCGCGGACCGGATCCCGGTGGCCTGCGGCACCTCGGACGGGTGCGACCCGTCCTGTGCCAGCTCCTGCACCAGCGCCGTCTGACCTGCTGTCCAACCCGCTCGACGTGGGGCCGGGATCTCCCTCGGCCCCACCCCACCCCTTCCCTCTCAGGCACGGCGGAGGAACCGATGAGCGTCCCCGACAAGCCGCTCTACCAGCACACCGGCACCGCGCTGCTGCGGGCAGCCACCGTGCCGCTGACCCGTGGCCCCGACTGGTGGCCGGACCCGGCCGACACCGCGGACTGCCGCCGGTGGCTTGGGCGGGTCTGGTCTCGGCCGGAAGTCGCCGACGCGATCCGCGACGCCAGCCCCGGCCTTGCCGAGCGAGTCGACGCGATCCGCGCCGAACGCCCAGTCACGGACAAGCAGATCTTGCGCGCGACCGAGTCCACCGTCCGCTACCTGTTGCGGTCCACCGGCCGCCCCACGCCGTTCGGCCTGTTCGCAGGAGTGGCCCAAGCGAGGCTGGGGCCGACCGCTGCAGTGCGGTTCGGTACCAGCCACCGGCCGGTGGCCCGGGTCGATACCGAGTGGCTGGCCAGCGTTGTCGATCGCCTGGAAGCCATCCCCGAACTGCTGGAGCGCCTGGATCTGGTGTTCAACAACCTCGCCGTCCAGCGTGGTGGACGACTCCAGGTACCCCATGGCGGACCGAACCGCGTCAGCGTCCGCTACACCAGCGCGATCCGAGTGCTGCGGGACGCCGCCGCCAGTGCGGCCCCGTTCGCGGATCTGGCGGACAAGCTCACCGAGACCGTGCCCGGCGCCGACCGGTCCCGCGTCACCGCGGTGCTCACCGAGCTGGTCCGGCAGGGCTTCCTGATCACCTGCCTGCGGGCCCCGCTCACGGTCACCGACCCCCTGTGCCACCTGCTCGACCGGCTTCGCGAGGCCGGAGCGGACAGCATGCCGGCCGTGGTGCCGGTCCTGCGGGAACTTGAGGCCGTCCGTGACGACCTGGCCCAGCACAACAGCCAGGGCGGCCCAGGTCAGGGCCGCACGGAGATACTCGCACGCCTCCGAGAGCTGTCCTCGGTCGGACGCACCGCGCTGGCAGTGGATCTGCTGCTGGACTGCGATGTGCAGGTGCCCCGCGAGGTGGCCCGTGAGCTGGAGCGGGCCGCCGACGTCCTGCTGAGACTGACCCGCCAGCCGACCGGCGAGGCGGTGTGGCGCGAGTACCGTGCCGCGTTCTGGGAGCACTACGGCATCGGCACCCTGGTCCCCCTGACCGAGGTCCTGGACCCGGCCGCCGGACTCGGCTTCCCCGCGCAGTACCCCGGCAGCACAATGACCCCGCCGGTGGCCGCACCCACGGCACGCGATCAGCGGCTGCTGGCCCTGGCCTGGCAGGCGATGGCCGACGGCAGCGGCGAGATCCTGCTGACCGACCGGATCATCGACGAGTTGACCGACGGCGCACGTCTCGACGAGCACCGCATCCCGCCACACGTGGAGATCGCGGCCCGGATCCAAGCCGGAAGCACGACCGCGCTGGAGCGGGGGGACTTCACCCTGACCGTCACCCCGGCCCGCGCGGCTGGAACCCTCACCTCACGGTTCACCCCGGTCGCCACCGGCACCGGCCTGGCTGACGTCTACCGGGGCCTGCCCGTCTCGACAGCTGGGGCCCTCGTCGCCCAGTTGTCGTTCCCGCCGCTCTACCCGCACACCGAGAACATCTGTCGCATCCCCGCCTATCTGCCCCACGTCATCGCCCTGGGCGAGCACCGCCACCCGAACGAAGCGGCCACTGTCATCCCGCTGGACGACCTCGCGCTCACCGCTACCCGCGACGGCCTGCACCTGGTCAGCATTTCGCGCCGCCGGTTGGTCGAGCCGCAGGTGTTCCACGCCATGGCGTTGGAGAAGCAACCGCCGCCCCTGGCCAGGTTCCTGGTCCACCTCACGCGCGCCTTCGCCGCCACCTGGACCGGCTTCGACTGGGGCCCGCACGCCGTCCACCTGCCCTGCCTGCCTCGGGTCCGCTACCGCCGCACCATCATCTCCCCGGCCCGCTGGACCCTTGCCACCGGTGACCTGACCGGCACCGGCACCGACACCGACACCATGGACCTGGGGCAGTGGCGCAAGCGCTGGGGCTGCCCGCGTACAGTCGAACTTCGTGACCAGGAGCGGACGTTACGGCTGACCCTGACCGAGCCGGTCCACGTGGCGATACTGCACACGCACCTCAAGCGCTACGGGACCGCCGTCTTGACCGAGGCCATCGGCGTCGACGAGCTGGGCTGGTTGGATGGGCACGTCCACGAAGTCGCCGTTCCTCTGGTCGCCGCCCGTCCGCCTGCCCCCTCGCCGCTGGCCGGATCGCTGCCGACGACCACGAACAGCAGCCGCGGCCCCCTGCCCGGCTCACCGGCGAGCCGGTGGCTGAACGCGAAGCTTCGCACCCACCCCGAGCGCTACGACGAGATCCTGACCGAGCACCTGCCCCGGCTCCTGGCCAGCCTGCCTGGCGACCCTCAGTTCTGGTTCGTCCGCTACCGCAGCCCGCACGAGAGTGACCATCTGCGGATGCGCTTCCGCACCCAGGACCCGGCCCAGTTCGGGCAGTTCGCCGCTGTTATCGGTCAGTGGGCGGAGGGGCTGAGGCACGAAGGCCTCGCCTCCGGCCTGGCCTTCGACGTCTATGCACCAGAGACCGGCCGCTACGGGTACGGTGCGGCCATGGAAGCGGCCGAGGCGGTGTTCTGCGCCGACTCGCAGGCGGTCACTGCCTCGCTCCGGCTCCTGTCGGCCCCTGCCGTCGACCCGAGGTCGCTGGTCGTCGCGGGCATGGTCGACATCGCCCGCGGCTTCCTCGGATCAGACGACGCCATGACGTGGTTGGCATCCCGGCCCGCGCCCACTGCCCCCTCTGCCGATCGGGTTATGGCCAACCGCTCGGTCCAGTTGGCTCTGCACGGCCCGGGCCCGTGGCCAGGCGAGATCGAGCGGGCCCGGCAGTCTCGCGCCGCCGCCCTCGCGGCCTACCGAGACCGGCTCCCCGTTGACGCCGACACGGAAAGCGTCCTGGAATCCCTGCTGCACATGCACCACAACCGGGTCATCGGCCTGGACCGGGCAGGGGAAGCCGTCTGCCGCCGCCTGGCCCGGCAGGCAGCGCTGACCTGGCAGGCGACGAGAGGCGGCGGCCGGTGACCGCGACCGATCCGCCCGGCCCGGGGCAGAGCCTGGCGACCGGCGCCGCCGGGATCGCGCTGCTGGACGTCCAGCGCGGCGACTGGACTGCGCTGCGGAACCGGGCTGCCGAGATGACCCGAGAACCCTTGATCGCCGACCCGGAGGTCTGCGGCCTGTTCTACGGAGCCCCGGCCGTTGCCTTCACCCTCCACACCGCCCAGCAGCCCGCCTACACAGCCGTGCTGGACACCCTCGACGGGCACTTGGACACCCTGACCCGGCGGCGCCTGGACAGAGCCCACCGGCGCATCGACGACGGGGCTTTACCCCAACTACGGGAGTTCGACCTGATCAGCGGACTGACCGGTATCGGGACCTACCTCCTGAACCGACACGGCGGCGGTGATCTGCTGCGGGGCGTCCTGGCCTATCTGGTACGACTCACCGAGCCGTTGAAAGCCGGGACAGAGATGCTCCCCGGATGGTGGTCCGGTGACTCGCCCGCAGGCCAGCCGTCCGCGCAGTGGCCCGGTGGCCACGGGAACCTCGGCCTGGCCCACGGCATCTGCGGTCCTCTCGCACTTATGTCCGCCGCGATCAGGCGCGGTATCGAAGTGCCCGGCCAGCGCGAGGGCATCGACCGGATCTGTTCCCACCTGGACCGGTGGCGCATGGGCACCGGGACGCGGGCCTGGTGGCCGGGGACGATCTCCCGGTCCGAGTGGCTCTCGCGCACGTCGAGGCAGCGCGGACCGGGGCGCCCGAGCTGGTGCTACGGCACCCCGGGCCTTGCCCGCGCCCAGCAGTTGGCTGCCCTCGCCCTCAGCAATCCACGGCGCCAGCAGCAAGCCGAGCAGGCGTTGGCCGGATGCGTCGCAGACGACACCCAGCTCTCCCGGCTGGTCGACGCCTCGCTGTGCCACGGCTGGGCCGGGCTCGTGCACACGACCCGGCGAATATCCGCCGACAGCGACAGCGACGCCCTGACTGTCCTTCTACCTGGCCTGCGCGCGCGCCTGGACCAGCACCTGCACCAGCACGGCCTACCGACCCGGCCCGGTCTCCTGGAAGGTCGGGCCGGCGTGCAGCTCGTCCAGTGCACCGGAGCCACGGACATGCCGCTGGAAAACCGATGGGACGCCTGCCTGCTTCTGAACGGCTGACATCAGCCGTGCCGACCCACCCGTACTGACCAGGGTCTGCCACTCACTCCCCGTCAGACCCCAACGGAAGGACCCCTGCATGAACGCCATCACCAGCCCCGGCAGCGCAGAAGCGCTCCGCAACCACCTGGTCGACCAGCTCAAGGAGGCAGGCGGCGTCACTTCCCAGGCCGTCGAGGACGCCATGCGGACCGTCCCGCGTGACCGTTTCCTGCCCGACGCCACTCTGGAGAAGGCCTACGCCAACGAGGCCGTCACGATCAAGCCCAACCCCGACGGTCCGCTCGCACTCAGCTGTGCCTCCAAGCCCACCATCGTGGCCATGATGCTCGACCAGTTGGAGGTGAAGCCCGGCGACCGCATCCTGGAGATCGGTGCTGGCACCGGCTACAACGCCGCCCTGCTGGCTTACCTCACCGGACCTGACGGGGAGGTCACCACCGTCGACATCGACGCCGACGTCACCGCCCACGCCCGCAAGGCCCTGGACTCGATCGCCAACCAACGTGTCCACGTCGTCACCCGCGACGGCGCGCTGGGCGATAGCGACCACGCCCCCTACGACAAGGCGATCGTCGCCGTCGGCGCGTGGGACATCCCCGCCGCCTGGTGGGACCAGTTGCCCTCCGGAAGCCGCCTGGTGGTCCCGCTGAGGTGGCGCGGCACCACCTACAGCATCGCCTTCACCCGTGAGGCCGACCGCATGGTGTCCAGCGACGTCAAGCTGTGCGGCTTCGTCCCCATGCTCGGTCAGGACGGCGAACGCGAGGGCACCATCACCGGCGACGCCACCGTGAACCTGTACTGGGACATCGACCAGCCCATCGACCCCACTGCCCTGCACGGAGTCCTCAACCAGCCCAGGACCGAGGCCTGGTCCGGTACGACCGTCGGCGGCTATGAGTCCTTC
Source organism: uncultured Actinomycetota bacterium (assembly GCA_963743515.1). Lineage (GTDB taxonomy): Bacteria > Actinomycetota > Actinomycetes > Streptomycetales > Streptomycetaceae > Streptacidiphilus. The sequence goes on along the minus strand of CAVUQN010000004.1, from coordinate 888,829 downwards.
GATGGAGTCTGGCTCCGGCTGAGTGCCACCGAACCGGGCACCTGCCGCATCGAAGCCAAGGCTGCGGCCGTCGAGTCCGGGCTCTGCAAACCTGCCATCCCCTCCCGCAGCCCTGCCCTGGCCCAGGGCGAGTCCCTGGCCTACTTCGTCACCCGTCGGACGCAGACCGAAGAAGGCACCCCGGCGCGGTCCGAGCTCGGCGCGGTCGGCCACGGCCCTGCCGGAGGTGAGCTTGCTGAACGGCTGTGCGTCCAGATCCGAGCCTGGGGCCAGGCTCGGACCGCCCGGCCGGTCGTCACCGTCTATCCGGCCAGGACCCCGAACGATCACGTGACAGACGGCTTCGTGATCGACAAGCAGGACAGCCGTCTGGTGATCTCCTTGGTTTGAGGGTCAGCCGAATCAGCCAGGGAGGGGCCGCAGACTCCGTCTGCGGCCCCTCCTGCGTCGTCTTCCAGGGCTACCACCTCAGAGTCCATCCCCGCAGCCGACTCAGGGCCCGGGGGTCCGTGGCTGATGGTCTCACCGGAGACGGTGCTGGGAACGGGGATCGGGCTGCGTAACGGGCGGTGTGGGCCGCTGGGTTGGCTGTGGCCGGGTGGGCGGTACCGCTATGGCGGAGGAGCGGAGGCGGGCCGCCTCCGCGCGGGGGTTGGGTGCCGGGTTGCGGGCGGTGTGCTGGATTCGGGAGAGGAGGACGCGGGCGGGTTGGCGGGCGGTGTCGAGTTCGCGGCGGGCGGCGGCTTCGCTGAGGAGGTGTCGGGGTTGGTGGCCTGCGGCTTCGGCGTCGGCGAGGACGGTGGCCAAGGCGGGCCAGTCGGAGTCGGCCAGGATGCGGGCGGCGTGCACGGGGATGCCGTTCCTGACGTCGGCGGCGAGGGTGCTGCGGGTCTCCTGGTTGGGCTGTCGGTGGGTGAGGTCGGTGAGGGGCTTGGCGGCGGCCTGGTCGTAGGCGCTCTGGAGGTGCTGGACGGCTTGGTGGGCGGCGGCGGTCTGTTGGGCGTGGCCTCGGGCCTCGTGCCAGCGTCCGGCCAGGACGGCGGCCCACAGGAGGGCAGCGAGCAGGGTGGCGGCGGCGCTGCCGTCCTTGCCGTTGCCCGCGTGGATGAGGTCGCGGGCGGCGGTGCGCAGGCTGGCAGCGGCGGTGTGTTCGGCGCGGGTCTGGGAGCGCTGGGCGCGGGCGAACACCTTTGTCGCGGCTCGTAGTTCGGTCCGTAGTTCTTCGGGGGCGGCCTGGGCGGTGGCTTCGATGAGTTCGCCTAGGGCGGCGATCTGGGCCTGGGCCCGACTGCCGTCCCCGGTGGTGCCGCTGCTGGTGGCGGGGTCGGTGAGGTCTGCGGTGAGGGTGTCCAGGGCTTGGGTGGCCCGCTGCCACGGGCTGCTGGGGCGGTTGCGTCGGGCGGTGGGGTGTTCTGCGGGTGTCGTGGTGGCGAGGCGGGCTTGGATCCGGGGCAGCGAGAGGTCGGGGGCGATCTTCCCGCCGGGGTGGAAGACCTGTTGGCCGTCCTTGTTCAGGTCGCCGGGGCGGCCGGCGGAGTATCCGAGGAGGTCGCCGGATGGGCCGTAGCGGGGCTTGACCTGCACGCCGTCGGCCTGGAGGTAGGCGAGGAGTTCCTCGGCGTTGTGGGCGTGGGGGATGGCTTCGCGGATGCGGTCCTCAAGCCATTGGCGGGAGGTCTGATCCCAGCCGAGGCGTTCGGCCTTGTGCATCTCGCCCTGGGTGGGGGTCTGTGCGACGGTGCCGTCGCCGGTGTTGAGACGCCGCAGGCCGAGTTCCGTCTCGATGGTGCGGCATTCGCTCTGGGCATGGCGACGTTCGTTGTGGCGCTTGGGTCGGCGGCCGTCCTCGCGGACGGTGGTGGCGACGATGTGGATGTGGTCCTCGGCGTGGCGTACGGCGATCCAGCGGCAGCCCTGGTCGTCGCCGTCGGGGGCGATGCCGGTGGCGTGGACGATGCGGCGGGCGACCTCGCCCCATTCGGCGTCGGACAGGGTGCGGTCCTCGGGGGCGGTGCGTACCGAGCAGTGCCAGACGTGCTGGGGGATCTTCTTGCCGACCTCGCGGTTGCGCAGGTCCACGGGCTGGTCGAGGTAGCGGGCGAGCTTGGTCAGGGTGGTGCTCTCGTTGGTGTCGCGGCCGGGGTCGGGTAGGCCGAGGGTGGCGAAGGCGGCGACGATGTGGGGGTCGAGGTGCTCGTCGTGGCGGCCGGGGCCGTAGAGGTAGGCGAGGAGTCCTCGGGTGTTGGAGCCCGAGGGGTTGATGCTGGGGATCACGTTGGGTCAAGCCTCGGTGGTGTCAGGGTGGTGGCAGAGGGCCTCGGCTATCTCGGCCAGGAGGCGGTGCAGCTCGCCGAGCCCGTGGCGGATGTCGGGTGGCGTGTCGCCGAAGTTGAGGTGGCGGGCGATCTGGTTGACGTTGTTGCCGATGCGGCCCAGTTCGCGCAGGACCTGGGCGCGAAACTCGGCTTGGGCACGGGTCTGGTCGCTCAGGGGCAGGGTGACGGTGAACAGTCCGGCGCTGAAGGCGATGGCGATGTCCGCGATGAACCCGGACAGGCTGCCCTGGTAGCCGTGGCTCTCGGCGGCTTCTTCCAATTCGGCGCGGTCACGCTCGCTGTAGCGGCCGGTGATCCGCGTGTCGCGCTTGTGGCCGGTGTAGCGACGGATGCGGGCTGCCGCGAGCGGTACGGCCTGCATGCTGTCTGCTGGCAGGGCGGGCCTGTCGAGTGCGGCGGTGTTGTGGTGGACGAACTCCTCGGAGGTGACCTCGGCGGGCCGAGGCGCGGCGGCACTGTGGCTGTGAGCATCGGTGCTGCGGGCGGCGGCGAGGATGTCGGCTTGGACGGTGTGGAGCGTGTCCGGGGCGGTGTCGCCCGGGGCCCCTGCCTCCGAGCTCTGCGTCCCCTGGCGCTGGGCTGGTCCCGCCACCCCTGGGGCGGGACTTCCCCCAGACCGGCCGAGAGTCGGACTGGGGGGACAACTGGCTCCGCCAGGTGCTGCCTTCCCGAACGCCAGCCGGATGCGCTCCCTCCAGCCGAGGGCCTTCGGCGGTTGGACCGTGCCGGGGTCTGCGTCGGCGCGGTGGTGCGGGTGCTGGCTCACGTCATGGACTCCTGTCTGCCGGGTCGCCGGTGTCTGTGGTGGGGGTGGTCTGGGGTCGCAAGTACTCGTTGCACTCGTTGCATGCCTGGTCAGGGGTGTTACGGGTGTGGCGGCTGGTACGGGTGCAGTCGTCCGCGCGGGAGTGGAGCGGCTTGGTTGGTGTGGTGGGTGGTGGTGGCGGTGTTGCGGGTGCACTCGTCCCGGGCGTGGGGCCCGTCCCGGCGCTGACCTGCGCTGGGACGGGTGCTACGAGTGCACGCGGGAAAGAGGGGTCAGTGCCTGGGGGCGGCCCCGGGCGGGGTGGTGTTGTGCGCGATGGGCTTGTTCAGGACGTGGGGGCAGTAGCGGGTCCAGGCGTCGAGGAACTGGGTGCGGGCGAAGCCCTTGCGCTGGCCGCCGTCGGCGAAGCGGTAGTTCTTCGAGCTGATCTCGAAGTCCCGCAGCAGCATCTGTAGGTAGCGCGGAGTCAGGCCCCGGTTCATGTAGGTCGGCCAAGGGCCCTCCTCGTCGCAGGACAGCAGCGCGATGAGCCGGGAGGTGGGCAGGGTCTCGGGGTCACCTGCCTGGGCGAAGGCGGCGTGGATGTCGACGAGGAGGCGGGCGGCGTAGTCCTCCTCCTGCGGGCGGGTGGCCTCGCGGGCGGTCATGGTCCGGCAGGCGGTGCGGGCGCTGGTGGGCCAGTGACCGCCGGCGAGGTCGGCGACGATGACCAGCGGTTCCCAGGTGTCCGCTGCCCGGTCCTCGACCGGCATGGCCGGATCGGCGGCCTTGGCCCGTGGGGCGACGGTGCTAGCCCAGGCGGCGAGCCGGTCCCTGAGGCCGCCCAATGCCTCGGCATCGCGGGAGCGGAAGGAGTCGACGTGCTCGCCTGCGGCGCGGCGGCGCATGCGGACCACGATCGCCCGGTCCATGATCGTGTCGGGCAGGTCGCCGATCCCGGCGAGGGCTGCCATGGCGAAGGTGGAGAACTCCTGGATCTCCATGTCCTTGCCGGAGACGCGCATGGCCTTGCGGCCGCGCTGGTGTCCGGCGTTGAGCAGGCCGCGCAGGATCTCGCTCTGCTCGGACGCCTTGCCGGTGAAGATGGTGTCGGCCTCGTCCACCAGCAGGGTGGGCGGCTCGTCGCTGATCGAGCGGAAGATCGCCGCCCCGGTCGCGTTGACGGTCAGGATCGGCCGGTGCACGGTCGCATCGACCACGTCCAGCAGTCGCGACTTCCCGCACCGCTTCTGCGGACCGGTGATCGCCAGGCGCGGCGCGTGCTGGAACTGCTGCTGCAGATGCGTCGCCGCGATCCACAAGGTGACCGCGTCCAGCGTGTGCTGGTCCGGCAGCAGCACGAAGCGAGCGACCGCCGACCGCAACTCGTCCAGTAGTGCGTCCGGCTCCTGGCGGTCCGGGGACGGCGCCGTCACGGTGCCTGCCGGGGTGGGGAGTTCGGTCTGGCCGTCGAGCGGTGGACGGGCTTCGGTCGCGCGTCGGTGCAGGTCGTCGGGGTTCATCGGGGCATGCCGCTTCGAGATGGGTGGCCGGGACGGGCCGGTCCTGGCCACGGGTGGGTTGTCGCTTGCGGAGAGGTGCCGGTCCCGGGCGTTGGTAGCGCCCTGAATGGGGACCGGCGGATGGGTGGCTGACCGGAAGGGTTCCGGTCAGCCACCGGATCTGCCTGGTTCAGGCTGCTGGGGACGGAACCGCCGACAGCGGAGCGGCCGTGCGGACGCTGGCGGTCTCGGTGGTTCGGGGCGCGAGGCGCGCGGCCGTCCGCTGGTTGCGGTGGGTGGCTTCGGTGAGGCGGTGGAGCGCCTCGGCGTGGACGGCGGCCGGGTCGGTGCCGTGGGCGGTGGCGGCGATGAGGTGCTTGCCGAGCTGGTGCAGGCGGTGGGACCAGGCGGCCTCCGCCACGATCGCCGCGTAGTAGTCGACGGCGGTCGCCGAGTGCGCGGTACCGGAGAGCTCGTACAGGTAACCGTGGCCGCCCGCACGGTGCAGCAGGCCCTCGCGCCGCAGCCGGTGTCCGAGGATGACCGGATCCACTGGCGTGCCCTCGCGGTGCAGGGTGACCAGGACGGGCCAGATCAACTGGTGCGCGGGGCGGGCGAAGTCGTCGGCGTCCAGCGCTCCTGTCAGCGTGTCCAGGGCGGTGCGGCTGTGGAGGCACGCGGCGAGGACGGCCTGCTCGGCATCCAGGGCCTGGGGCGGACGGGCCCAGAGCCATGCCCGGTGGTCTTGGTCCCGAGGAGTGCGGGACGTACTGTTGCTCATGAACTTCCCCTCACGGGGGAGCAGGCCGGCCAGCCCGCTCCCCGCTTCGTGATCGAGTGAGTTGTCGCTTGCTGGAGAGTTCTCGGGCCGTCGGCGTTGGTAGCGCGGGCGGCCTTCTCCATGTCCGGGGCGGGTGCGGTCAGGCCGCTCGGTCTATCGCCTGGGTGTCGAGCCATGCCTCCACCTCCGCCCACTTGTAGCGCAGGTGCCGACCGACCTTGTGCGCGGTCGGGCCGGTGCGGCGGTGGTTCCACACGTAGACCGTGTTCAGCGGGACCCCCAGGAAGTCGGCGACCTCCTCGGCGCTGGCGAGCGGGCGACGGGCGAGCAGGTCCGGTGCGGGGTGGATCGAGCGGGCCACGGAATCTCCATGATGGATCGGTATTGGATCGCTAGGGGCTGCTGTGTGCGCTGCCCCAGCGAGCGGTGACCGGCACATTGCCACATGATTCCGGCCGCGCCAAACAGTGCGCACCGACACCGCCCAGTGACGAATTCCGGCGGCCTGCGGACCGGGCGAATCCATCTGCCGCCAGAACCTCTGCAGGCCACCTCCGGAGGCCTTCGCGAGGGTTCCAGGCAGGCTCGCGAACCCTCGTCGAGCACTCGGCGAGGGTTCGGCGAACCTTCGCCGAGGCCTTGGCGAACCCTCGCCGAGGCTTCAGCGAGGGCTCGACGAAACTGGTGACGGATGCTGTCTCGTGCTGCGTAGTCCGCACACATCCTGCTCGGTTCCTAATTAACGCCACTATCTGTTGTAAAGGGGCACGGCCAGAAAGCAGACACGCTTGACTTCATGCGCATTGGGGATCAACATCTCCGTCATGGCTACACGACCTGTGGAGATCGGCCCGACTGGCCGACAGACCGCAGCCAACATCGAACGGCTCCGTGTCGCGCTCGGCCTCAGCCAACGCGACCTCGCAGCCCGGCTGACCGACCTCGGCCGCCCCACCCCCGGTACCGCGCTCAGCAAGATCGAGCGAGGAGAGCGCCGCGTAGACGTGGACGACCTCGTCGCGTTCGCCGTCGCCCTGGGCGTCAGCCCCGCGACCCTCCTCCTGCCGCCCGTTGCCGACGACACCCCCACCGCCGTCACCGGCGCGGGCACCGTCACCACCCGGCAGGCATGGGACTGGGCCGACGGCACGGCACCGCTCGTCGGCTTCCCCGGCGAGACCGACGCCGGTGTCCTGGCTCATGCGGCCCGCACCCGCCCCGAAGGCAGGCGCGCCGACTACCTCCTGGCGACGCCCGGCGACCAGGACCAACCCGCCGCCCTGCTGGGGCGGTTGACCAAGCCCGAGCTGATCCAGCTCCTCGACCAACTAAAGGAGGCCCTCGTTGGCTAACGTCTACGACCGCTGGCACAAGACCCGCTCAGGCAAGAACGACAAGGAATGTCCTGACCACAAGGGCAAGGTGGTCGGCGCAGAGCACGGCGTCGGCAAGCGCTGGCAGGTCCGCTACCGCGACCCGCTCGGCGAACAGCGCAAGGAGAACTTCGAGCGCAGGACTGAGGCCGAGAAGCGTGCGGCTGAGATCCAGAGCACGCTCAACCTGGGTACGTACATCGATCCGGTGGCGGCCAGGGTGACCCTCGGGGTCTACGCCAAGCAGTGGCTGGCGTCCAACACGGCGGGACCGACCACCGGGGTCCGCTACGAGGGCGTGGTCCGCAATCACATCGAGGGCCGCCTTGGGGACTTCGAGCTGCGCACCCTCAACAAGCCCTCGATCATCCAGGGTTGGATCAAGGAACTACAGGAGATACCGCTACAGCCCTCGACCATCGGTGGCGTCGGCGACGTGCTCAGCAGCATCTTCGACGCTGCTGTCGACGACGGCCTGATGCCCCGTAACCCCTGCAAGGCGCTCTCGGTGCGCTGGCCACGCCCGGCTGTGCGGCAGGTTGTGCCGTGGACACGCGAGCGGGTCCTGGCGGTCGTCGCAGGTCTGCCGGAGCGGTTCCGCGCGGGCGGCCTGGTGGGTGTCGGCTGCGGCCTGCGGCAAGGGGAGATCTTCGCGCTCGACGAGGAGGAGATCGACTTCCGGGGCGGCTGGCTGAACGTCAATCAGCAGATACGTTTCGTCGGCAACACCATGGTCTTCGCGCCACCCAAGGGGAACAAGGTCCGCTCGGTACCGCTGTCACCGCGAACGGCGGTGGCCCTCAAGACCCACATGAAGTCCTTTCCGTCGACCGAGGTGACCCTGCCGTGGGAGACCGAGGACGGAAAGCCCCGGACCCTGCGGTTGCTGTTCGCAGACGCGAAGGGCAAGGCGTACAACCGCAGCGTCTTCAACCAGGGCGACTGGAAGCGAGCCCTGGTCCACGCGGGCGTGATCCCGCCGCGCACGTCCGGGTCGCAGTACTTCGAGGCGGCCCCGGACGACGGCATGCACGCGCTCCGCCACACCTACGCCTCCGCTCAGCTCGAAGGCGGCACGAACATCAAGGCGCTGTCGGTGTTCCTGGGGCACTCCGACCCCGGCTTCACTCTGCGCACGTACACCCACCTGATGCCCGGCAGCGAGGGCCGCAGCCGCTCCGCGACGGACGGCTTCCTGCTCGGCCAGGGCCACCCCGAGCAGGGCACGTCCGGTGTGCCCTCTCCAGCCGTGTGCCCTGAATGTGCCCTGGCGGCCTGATCGGGCCTCCGGGAGCCCGCGTCACCAGCACGTAAAAGCAAGAAGAGCAGCGTCGCCTAGGCGGTAAACCCGCAGGTCAGGGCCACATCAGGCAGTACAGCTGGTGCCCGGCGTCGTGCAGGCGGTTGGCGAAGTCCTGCCACTCGTGCAGCATTTGGTAGATCACGAAGGCGTCGCGCGGGCCGCGGCGGTCGGGGACGGTGGACCAGATGAAGGCCGCGGTGCCGAGTTCGGCCTCGTCCGCCTTGCGCAGGGGTTCGACGACCGAGTGGGGGAGCTGGACCACGGCGTAGTCCGGGTGGAGGACGACCAGCTCCAGCGGCGGGACGGAGGAGAGTGGGATGCCCTCGATGCCGGTGAGCACCATCGCGCTCATCGTCTCCGGCTTGATCTTGGTGGACAGGCTGCCGCTGATCGACTCCTCCGAGCCGTCCTGGCCGAAGAGCTCGCCGAGGCGGCCGAGGGTGCCGAGGTCACCCGCGTCGAGGCCGAGGCCGTCGCGGCCCAGCGCGGTGGGGACGCGGGCGGCGGTCGCGCGGTCGGGTGCTCCGAAGTACTTGTACGTCACCCCCACGCCGCCACCACCCCTGGTTCCGCTGTTGCTGTCGCCGCTGCCACTACCACCGCTGCCACCGCCGCCGGCTCTACTGCCACCACCGGCTCTGCGCGCAGCCCGCGACGAACCGTCGGACTCATCGCGCATGTCTGACACCGCTGACCATCCTTACTGGCAGTCACCCGTTTGCCAACAGTAAGCGGGCAGGCGGCTGCGCACTGCGGCCCGATCATCGTCCCAGATGATCGGCCGGGACATGCCGAGTGACAGGCAGCTAATTTTGAATGACGCGGATTTGAGACTATGGCGGGGTGACCTACCCGTACGAAGCACCCGAGTCCCAGAAGCTTTTCGAGCGCGCCTCCGTCGTGACCCCCGGTGGCGTGAACTCGCCGGTCCGCGCCTTCCGCGCGGTCGGCGGCACGCCGCGGTTCATGGTGTCCGGCCAGGGCCCCTACCTCACGGACGTGGACGGTCGTGAGTATGTCGACCTGGTCTGCTCCTGGGGACCGATGATCCTCGGCCATGCCCACCCCGACGTCATCGAGGCGGTCCAGGCCGCGGTGGTGCGCGGCACCTCCTTCGGCACGCCCGGTCAGGGCGAGGTCGAGCTGGCCGAGGAGATTGTGAGCAGAGTCACTCCGGTTGAGCAGGTCCGGCTGGTGTCCTCCGGCACGGAGGCGACCATGTCCGCCATCCGACTGGCTCGGGGATTCACCGGACGCGCCAAGATCGTGAAGTTCGCGGGCTGCTACCACGGACACGTCGACGCGCTGCTCGCCGCCGCCGGCTCCGGCCTCGCGACCTTCGCCCTGCCGGACACGCCCGGTGTGACCGGGGCGACCGCCGCCGACACCATCGTCCTCCCCTACAACGACCTGGACGCGGTCCGCGCCGCGTTCGCGGCCCACCCGGGCGAGATCGCCTGCGTGATCACCGAGGCCTCGCCCGGCAACATGGGCGTCGTCCCGCCGCTGCCCGGCTTCAACGGCGGCCTGGCCCGACTGTGCCGGGACAACGGCGCGCTGTTCGTCTCGGACGAGGTCATGACCGGCTTCCGGGTCTCCAAGGCCGGCTGGTACGGCCTGGAGGCCGCGCGCGAGGGCTGGGCCCCCGACCTGCTGACCTTCGGCAAGGTCATGGGCGGAGGCTTCCCCGCGGCCGCGTTCGGCGGTCGCGCCGACGTCATGGGCCACCTCGCCCCGGCCGGTCCGGTCTACCAGGCCGGCACCCTCTCCGGTAACCCGATCGCGACCGCCGCCGGCCTCGCCCAGCTGCGCGGCTGCACCGACGAGGTGTACGCGACGGTCGACCGCGTCGCCGCCGAGGTCTCCGGTCTGGTCGGCGCCGCGCTCGCCAAGGAGGGTGTGGCGCACCGGGTGCAGACTGCCGGGAACATGTTCTCGGTCTTCTTCACCGACGAGGCCGTGACCAACTACGACGAGGCGCGCCGCCAGCAGTCCTTCCGCTTCACGGCGTTCTTCCACGCCATGCTGGAGCGCGGGGTCTACCTGCCGCCGTCTGCGTTCGAGTCCTGGTTCGTCTCGGCCTCGCACGACGCCCGGGCGATCGAGCGGATCGCCGAGGCGCTGCCGGCCGCGGCCCGGGCCGCCGCCGAGGCGAGCGCCTGAGCGCCTGAGCGCCTGAGCGTCCGACGGTGTCGCCCGGCCCCCGGTTCGGGGGCTGGGCGATACTTGCTGGCGTCGCCGCCTCCCCGCGCGCGGCAGCCGTCTCCCCCGTGCAGTCCGAAGGAGCAGTCCAGGTGAGCAGCCGAACCGACTCAGCGAGCGACGTCACCGTCGTCCACCTCATGCGGCACGGCGAGGTGCACAACCCGGAGGGTGTGCTCTACGGGCGGCTGCCCGACTTCCACCTGTCCGAGCTGGGCAAGGAGATGGCCGAGCGGGTCGCGGACCATCTGAGCGGGCGTGACATCACCCATGTCGTGGCGTCACCGCTGGAGCGGGCCCAGGAGACGGCCGCGCCGATCTCCGCCTCGCACGGGCTGGTCACGGCGGTGGACGAGCGGCTGATCGAGGCCGAGAACATCTTCCAGGGCAAGACCTTCGGCGTCGGCGACGGCTCGCTGCGCAACCCGGCGTACTGGAAGTACCTGACCAACCCGTTCCGTCCGTCCTGGGGGGAGCCGTACATCGAGCAGGCCGTCCGGATGATGGGTGCGCTGAACGCGGCGCGGGACGCGGCGCGCGGGCACGAGGCCGTCTGCGTCAGCCACCAGCTGCCGGTCTGGGTGGCCCGGTCCTTCGTCGAGCGTCGCCGGCTGTGGCACGACCCGCGCAAGCGGCAGTGCTCCCTGGCGAGCCTGACCAGTTTCACGTACCACGGGGACAAGATCGTATCGATCGGCTACAGCGAACCCGCGCGTGATCTGCTGCCCGCCCACCTGACCGGCAAGGGGCGCAAGGGCGATGCCCCGGTCGCCAAGAGCTTCGGCGCCTGACGGTCTGTTCGATTCCGTGTCGTGGCAGGTCAGGGTGGTTGCCGCGACACGGCGGCGGGGCCGGTGAAACCCCTCAAAACACCCATGCGAAACTCTTCACATGCGCCCCCGCCTGACCTCCCGCCCGGCAGAGCAGCTTGCCGTGCACCCGGTAGAACCCGCGGCCGAGCACTCGGCCCCCCGTCGCGCCGCCCGCCCGGGCGCGCGTTCAGTGATCGCCGCTGTCGCCGTCGCATCGGCGCTGGTGCTCTCCGGCTGCTCCTCGTCAGGCAGCGGCTCCAGCGACAGCGCCAACACCTCGTTCGTCCAGGGCACGGGGGAGATCTCCACGGCGGCGGTCGGCCACCGGGGCCAGCCGATCGACCTGACCGGGAACGACCTCTACGGCAAGCCGCTCAGCCTGTCCTCGTACCGGGGCAAGGTCGTGGTCATCAACGTCTGGGGCTCCTGGTGCGCGCCCTGCCAGGCCGAGGCCGCGGACTTCGAGTCGGTCTACAAGCAGTACCAGGGCAAGGGGGTGCAGTTCGTCGGCATCGACACCCGTGACCTGCAGACCGCTGCCGCACAGGCCTTCGTCACCAGCCACGGCCTGACCTACCCGAGCCTGTACGACCCGGACGGCGAACTGCTGCTCAAGTTCCCGGTCGGCAGCCTCAACCCGCAGGCCATCCCGTCCACGCTGGTGCTCGACCGCTCCGGACGGATCGCGGTACGGGCCCTGGAGCCGCTGCTCGCGAGCCAGCTCTCCTCCATCATCGCGCCGGTGCTCGCGGAGAAGTCGTGACCCCGGGCACTGCCCCCGGCCTCGGCACCAGCACCCTGCTCGCCTTCGCCGACAACGGGACCGTGCTGCACGGCGCGCTGATACTGGCGATCCCGGTGGCCCTGCTCGGCGGCCTGGTCTCCTTCTTCTCCCCGTGCGTCCTGCCACTCGTCCCCGGCTACCTGACCTATGTCACCGGCTTCTCGGCGGTGGACCTCGCCGACGCCGAGGGTCGGCGCCGTGGCCGGCTGCTGGCCGGCGCGCTGCTGTTCGTGCTCGGCTTCACCGCCGTCTTCGTCTCCGGCGGCGCCCTGTTCGGATACTTCGGCAGCACCCTGCAGCGGCACCAGCGGGTGATCGCGGAGGTGTCCGGGCTGCTGACCATCGCGATGGGCCTGGCCTTCATGGGCTTCCTGCCCGGCTTCACCCAGCGCGAGCTGCGCAGCCACCGCCGGCCGGTGGTCGGCCTGCTGGGCGCTCCGCTGCTCGGCGTGGTCTTCGGCATCGGCTGGACGCCGTGCATCGGCCCGACGCTGGCCGCCGTGCAGTTCCTGGCCTGGAACCAGGCCAGCGCCGGTCGCGGCGCCTTCCTGACCGCGATGTACTGCCTGGGCCTGGGCGTGCCGTTCGTCATCGCCGCGCTGGCTTTCCGCCGCGCCCTCGGCGCCTTCGGCTGGGTCAAGCGGCACTACCAGTTGGTGACCCGGATCGGCGGCGGGATGCTCGTCCTGGTCGGCCTCATGCTTCTTACGGGGTGGTGGAGCCAGCTGGTGTACCAGCTGCAGCTCTGGTTCCCCAACACCACGTTGGGAATCTGATTCATGAGTGACACGCCCGTGAGCGACGACCGCGCGGCTGAGCGCGACGCGACCGGCGGCGCGGACAGTGCCGACAGCGCGGAGCAGCGCGAGCTCGCCGCCGCCGAGCGGCTGACCAGCGCCCCGCGCGAGGAGTCCGCCGGCAGCGACGCCGCCGAGGGCGAGGCCGTCGGCATCGGCCTGGTCGGCTGGCTGCGCTGGGGCTGGCGGCAGCTCACCTCCATGCGCACCGCGCTGATCCTGCTGTTCCTGCTGTCGCTGGCGGCGGTCCCCGGCTCGCTGGTGCCGCAGACCTCGGCCAGCCAGCTCAACGTGGACAACTTCCACGCCAACCACAAGGTGCTCGCACCGATCTTCGACAAGCTGCAGATGTTCGACGTCTACGGCTCGTTCTGGTTCTCCGCGATCTACCTGCTGCTCTTCATCTCGCTGGTGGGCTGCATCGTCCCGCGCACCTGGCAGTTCGTCGGCGTGCTGCGGGCGCAGCCGCCGACGGCGCCCCGGCACCTGGTCCGGCTCCCGGTCTACGCGACCTGGCGCACCAGCGCGGACGCCGACCGGGTCCTGGACGCCGCCGACGGCCTGCTGCGCAAGCGCCGCTTCCGCTCCGCCCGCTCCGGTGGCGGGAACTCGGTGGCCTCGGAGAAGGGCTACCTGCGCGAGGTCGGCAACCTGCTCTTCCATGTCTCGCTGATTGCGATGCTGCTGGCCTTCGCCGCGACCAAGCTGTTCGGCGGCATGGGCACGGTCGTGGTGGTCGAGGGCTACGGCTTCTCCAACAACGTCACCCAGTACGACGACTTCATGCCGAGCGCCTTCTACACGGCGAACAGCCTGGACCCGTTCGGCTTCACCCTGAACAACTTCGACGCCACCTACCAGACCAGTGGCGACCAGAAGGGCACGGCGCGCACCTACGCCGCGCACATCTCCTACTGGACCGGCAGCAACGCGAACGACAAGACCAACGGCACGATCGAGGTCAACCACCCGCTGAAGATCGGCGGCAGCAACGTCTACCTGACCGCGCACGGCTACGCGCCGGTCATCCAGGTGACCAACGCCAAGGGCCAGGTCATCTTCGACGGCCCGACGCCCTGCCTGCCGCAGGACGCGAACATCACCTCGCTCTGCGCGATCAAGGTGGCCGACGGCTACACCGACACGAGCGGCAAGGCCACCCAGCTCGGCTTCTCCGGGATCTTCGCGCCCACCGCCGTGATCGACCCGGTCAACGGCCCGCACTCGTCCTTCCCGGCGATGGACGACCCGGGCCTGTTCATCACCGGCTACATGGGCGACCTCGGCATCAACTCCGGCATCCCGCAGAGCGTCTACTCGCTCGACCTGAGCCACATGACGCAGCTGAAGGTAGACGGTCAGCTCTGGAAGGCGTCGCTGCACCCGAGCCAGGGCATCAAGCTGCCCGACGGCGGCACGGTCACCTTCGCCGGAGTGAAGCAGTGGGCCAACTTCACCATCTCGCACAACCCCGGCACCGAGGCCGCGCTGGTCAGCTCGGTGCTCGCGATCCTCGGCCTGATCGGCTCGCTGTTCATCCAGCGCCGCCGGATCTGGGTCCGCGCGGTCACCGGGCCGGACGGCAACACCACGATCGAACTGGCCGGCCTCGCCCGCAGCGAGTCCGCCCGGGTCGCGGAGGAACTGGCGGAGATCGCCCTGCTCCTCCAAGAGGCCGCGCCGGCCGACATCCCCGTCGACGATGAATCAGGCGTCGACGACCAGGAAGCCGACGCAGGCGACGAAGATGACGCACGCACCGACGCCCCCCTCGCCGATCTCACCTCCAGCAAGGACTGACCGAGCGTGAACCTCGCAGCAGCGGCGATCAACACCAACCTCGCCCACATCTCCAACGTCCTGATCTACTCCTCGATGGCGGTCTACCTCCTCGCCTTCCTGGCCTTCACCGCCGAGTGGACCTTCGGCGGGCGCAGCCGCATCGGCCGCCAGGCCAACGAGCTGACGGCCACCCCCGGCGTCACCATGGCCGACTCGGTCGCCTCCGCGGTCGCCTCGGCCGAGCTGGTCACCGCGTCGGCCGCACCCACGGTCGCGGTCACCGTGACCGGTGCGGGCGGCCGGACGTCGACGCTGACCCGGACCGTGGCGGCCAAGGCCGGCAACGTCGACATCGTCACCCGCAGCGACGCCGCTCCGCCGATCGACGGCGTGGGCGCGGCCGGCGGCGACGACCGGGCCGACCGGATCGGCCGGATCGCCGTCGCGATGACCACCCTCGGCGGGCTGCTCCAGCTCGGCGGCGTGATCGCCCGCGGCGTCTCCGCCGGGCGGCCCCCGTGGGGCAACCTCTACGAGTTCACCTGCGCGCTGACCCTGGTCGCGGTGATCGTCTTCCTCGGCCTGCTGTTCTCCGGCAAGGACGTCCGCTGGCTCGGCCTGCTGCTCACCTTCGGCGTGCTGCTCGGCCTCGGCCTCGCGGTCACCGTCCTCTACACGGCCTCCGAGCAGCTGGTTCCGGCACTGCACTCGTACTGGCTGTGGATCCATGTCTCAGGCGCGATGATCTGCGGCGGCGCGCTCTACGCCGGCGCGATCGTCACGATCATGTACCTCTGCAAGGACTACTACGAGGCCGCGGTCCGCGAGGGCCGCGCCAAGGACGGCCGCTGGTCGGACATCTGCGCGCGGATGCCCTCCGCGGCCAGCCTGGACAAGCTGTCCTACCGGATCAACGCGCTGACCTTCCCGCTGTGGACCTTCACCATCATCGCGGGCGCGATCTGGGCCGAGGCCGCGTGGGGCCACTACTGGCAGTGGGACCCCACCGAGACCTGGGCCTTCATCACCTGGGTCGGCTACGCCTGCTACCTCCACGCCCGCGCCACGGCCGGCTGGAAGGGCCGCAAGGCTGCCTGGCTGGTGCTGATCGCCTTCTCCTGCTTCCTGTTCAACTCGTACGGCGTCAGCATCTTCATCAACGGCGTCCACTCGTACGCGGGGCTGTAGCCGGGAGGGTCTGCCGGCCGGGGGTCCGGGGGTTGCCCCCGGGGGTTGGAGCAGCAACGGCGTCCACTCGTACGCGGGGCTGTAGCCGGGGGTCCGGGGGTTGCCGGGCTGTAGCCGGCGCCGGGGGGCGTAGGGACGCTCCGGGGGAGCGCGCGGATCAGGGGTCACTCCACCATTGGAGTGACCCCTGACGCATTGGGTCGCTGGGCGTGGAGAGGGGGAGGGGGACGCCATGGCGACTGCCGCGACCGAGCACCCTGACAGCTCCGAGAGTCCTGTCGAGCATCGGGACAAGGTGCTGTCCGCTTTCCTGGAGCTCGACGTGACGGAGGGCTTTCGCGCCGAACTGATCGAGGGCGAGATCCTCGTGACCGTTCGCCTTCGCGCTGGACACCGCCGTCTTCGACTGACCCGGACGGCCGCGTGGCGTCAGCTGTCAGTGCGGGCAGGGAGAATGTGCCCCGTACAACCTCGCCGCCCTCATCGGCGAGGTGACCGACTTGCGGGGAGACGACGGCCATGGATGCTCGGATCGTGGGCGACGCGGCGGGAGCCGCCGGAGCGGCGGACCCGTTCGGAACGGCTGGTCTGCGACAGCGCGTCCTGGCGGCCTGGGCCGCCTCGCCGACTCGCTTCCGCGAGGACGCCAACGCCGAGGAGGAGCTCGCCCTCGGCGGCTACCGCGACCGGCTGGTGGTCGAGCTGGCGCAGAACGCCGCCGACGCCGCCGCCCGCGCGGGCGTCCCCGGACGGCTGCGGCTGACCCTGCGCGAGGGCGTGCTCTGCGCCGCCAACACCGGCTCGCCGCTGGACGCCGAGGGCGTCGAGTCGCTGTCGACGCTGCGCGCCTCCTCCAAGCGGGAGGAGGCAGCCGAGGGCGCGGTCGGCCGCTTCGGCGTCGGCTTCGCCGCAGTCCTGGCGGTCTCGGACGAGCCCGCCGTGCTCAGCCTGCCCGGCGGCGTCCGCTGGTCGCTGGCCGAGGCCCGCGCCCTGGCCGCCGAACAGCCCGCGCTGGCGGAGGAACTCCGCCGCCGGGACGGCCACGTGCCGCTGCTCCGGCTGCCGCTGCCCACCGAGGGCACACCCCCCGAGGGCTATGACACGGTCGTGGTCCTGCCGCTGCGGGACGCCGCCGCCGAGGACCTGGCCCGTCGGCTGCTGGACGAGATCGACGACGCGCTGCTGCTCACCCTGCCCGGCCTGACCGAGGTCGTGGTCGAACAGCAGGACGGCTCGCTGAGCCGCACCCTGACGCGCCGTGAGGAGGAGCCGGTCCACGACCTCGACGGGCCCGCCACCGTCGTCGTCGCCGACGAGTCCGGCGAGCGCCGCTGGCAGGTCGCCTCGGCCGGCGGCGAGCTCGCCGCCGAGCTGCTGCGGGACCGCACGGTCGAGGAGCGGCACCGTCCGCACTGGTCGGTGACCTGGGCGGTGAACGAGTCCGGCGCCGCCGACACCGTCGGCGCCTTCGGCGCGACCGCCGTCGTCCATGCGCCGACGCCCACCGACGAGCCGCTGGGCGTGCCCGCGCTGCTGATCGCCTCCTTCCCGCTGGATTCGACGCGCCGTCACATCGCGCCGGGGCCGCTGACCGACTTCCTGGTCGAGCAGGCCGCCGACGTCTACGCGGCACTGCTGCGGCAGCGCGGCGGCGACCTCGCCAACCTGCGGCTGGTCCCCGGTCCGCTGGGCCGGGGCGAGCTGGACGGACAGCTGCGGCGGGCGATCCTGCAACGGCTGCCCGACGTCCCGTTCCTGCCCGCCGCCGATGGCGAGGCCGCGCTGCGCCCGCGCGACGCGGTGCTGCTGGAGGAGGCCGACCCGTCGATCGTCCGTGCCGTCGGCGAGGTGCTGCCGGGCCTGCTGCCGGCCGGGCTGGACCGCCGGACGGAGCTGCGCACCCTCGGCGTCCGTCGGCTGGCGCTCGCCGAGACCGTCGACCAGCTCGCCAACCTCGACCGCGAGCCCGCCTGGTGGCGCGGCCTCTACCAGGCGCTGCTCGGCGCGGACCGGGACGCGCTCGGCGCGCTGCCGGTCCCGCTCGCCGACGGTCGCAAGGTCACCGGCCCGCGCCGGGTCCTGGTCCCCGTCGAGCAGACCGGCGAGGCTGCCGTGTCCGCCGAGGCTGCAGTGTCCGCCGAAGACTTGGCCCTGCTCGGGCTGCGGCTGGTTCACCCCGAGGCCGCCCACCCGCTGCTGGAGAAGCTCGGTGCGGGCGTCGCCACCCCGGCCGGCGTGCTGGAGACGCCGGAGCTGCGTGCCGCCGTGCTCCGCAGTGTCGACCTGGACGACCAGGACGAGGCCGAGGAGATCGCCGAGGCGGTGCTGCGCATCGTCCGGGCGGCCGGGGTCACGGCAGGGCCCGGCACGGGGGAGCACCCGTGGCTGGCCTGGCTCGCCCTGCCCGACGAGGAGGGCGAGCTGGTCGCCGCCGGTGAGCTGGTGCTGCCCGGCAGCCCGCTGGCCGCCGTCGTCGACGAGGACGACGCCGTCTTCCTCGACGAGGACTGGGCCGAACGCTGGGGTCCGGAGGTGCTCCGTGCCGTCGGCGTCGGCCATGGCCTGGGGCTGGTCCGCGCCGAGGAGGTCGTGCTCGACCCGGACGACCTGGAGCGGCTCGATCCCACCGCCACGCCCGACCGGGCCGCCGGCGGCGAACCGCGCGGCCTGCTGGACGAGGCCCCGGAGGGCTTCGCCGACTGGGCCGAGGAGATCGCCGACCGGCTCAAGTCCGAGGCCGACGCCCGGGCGGACCGCGCCGGGGACCGTCACGACGATCACCCGGACGTCCCACCGGTCGCCGCCGAGCTGCTGGCCGTCCGCGACCTGGACCTGGTCGCCGACGACGCCTGGGCCCAGGCGCTGGCCCTGCTCGCGGTTCCGCCGCTGCGCGAGGCCGTGGTCAACCCGGTCCGGCTGCTGCTCCCGGACGGCAGCTCCACCGAGGTCCCCTCCTACACCGCCTGGTGGCTGCGCGACCACCCGGTGCTGGACGGCCGCCGCCCGGCCGGGCTGCGCGCGGCCGGCGCCGACCCGCTGCTGCGCGGCCTCTACCCGGAGGCCAGGACCGGCCTGGACGAGGTCTTCCTGCACGCCCTCGGCGTCCGCACCACGCTGACCGCGCTGCTCGCCGAGAACGAGGGCCCGGACGAGCTGCTCTACCGGATGGGCGACCCTGGCTGCGAGCTGTCGCACCGTCAGCTGCACGGCATCTACACCGCGTTGGCCGGGGTGCCGCTGGAGCGCATCGCTCTGCCGGAGGAGGTTCGCGCGCTGCCCCCGATGGACCCGGAGACCCGCCGTCGCCCGGCGCACACCGTGGTCGTCGATGTCGCGGACGCGGTCGTCGCCGACGCGCCCGACCTGGTGCAGCTGTTGGACGACCACGCGCTGATCACCGTCGCCCCGGCGCTGGCCGCCGCCCTGGCCGAGCGGCTGCACGTCTCGCTCGCCAGCGAGGTGGCCGGTGGGCGGGTGCTGAGCGAGGGCACTGTCCACCGGGTTCCCGAGGCGGTGCGCGAACTGCTGCCCGGCTGTCCCGAGGTCTACGAGGAGCACGACGAACTGCTGGTCGTCGGCCCGGACGGCGAGGAGGCCGCGGTGGACTGGCGCTGGGACGCGGACAGCCCCGCGCCCGAGCCCGAACCCGAGGACGACGAGCCCGCCGAGCCGGACGAGTTCGCCCCGGTCGTCCCCTACGGCGCGCTGCACGCAGCCACCCCGGAGGGGCTGGCGGCCGGGTTGGCCTGGGCGGCCGGCCAGTGGCACCGCCGCTTCGAGGTCCTGGCCTTCCTCTCCGACCCCGAGCGCGCCTACGAACTGAGCGCGGCCCGCGACTTCGAGGGCTGAAGCAGCGTCAGTGGTCGCTACCGGGGGCTGCCGGGATCGGTGGCCCCCTCGGCCGCGACCTCCACCTCGCCGCCGTCCCCGGGCCGGGTCGCCGCCCGGGGCGAGGTCGGGGGCTGGGCCGCCGTCCCGGCCGTGCCCACCTGGGCGTCCCGCGTCGTGCCCCGCCCCGTGCCCGCCGCGCCGCCTGCCTCCTCCTCCGCCACCGGGTGCCGACGGAGGTAGCGCCAGACCAGCTCCAGCAGCAGGCCGGCGACCACCGCGACGCCGACCGCCGTCCACGGGTCGCGCCAGCCCTGGAGGCTGAGCTGGAAGAAGGACTTCAGCCACGGCACGATCAGCACCAGGGCGAAGCAGCCCGCCATCGCCAGCACCAGCAGCACCCGCCACCAGTTGTAGGGGCGGGCGATGATCGCCAGCGCCCAGAGCGCGACGATGAACAGGCAGAGCGTGGTGACGCTGGTGTCGGGCACCTGGGCGGTCGCATGGTTCGCGCGGGCCAGCAGGTAGGTGGTGAACGCGGCGGCCCCGGCGATCACGCCGGCCGGGACGGCGAACCGCAGCACCCGCCGGACGAAGCCCGGCCTGGCCCGCTCGTTGTTGGGAGCGAGCGCGAGGAAGAACCCGGGGACGCCGATGGTGAGCGTGCTGAGCACGGTCGAGTGGCGCGGCAGGAACGGATAGGGCACCTGACAGATGATCACCAGCAGCGCGATCAGCACGGAGTAGACGGTCTTCAGCAGGAACAGATTGGCCACCCGTTCGATATTGCCGATCACCCGTCGGCCCTCGGCGACGACCAGCGGCAGCGTCGCGAAGCTGTTGTCCAGCAGCACGATCTGCGCGACCGCCCGGGTGGCCTCGCTGCCCGCGCCCATGGCGACGCCGATGTCGGCGTCCTTCAGCGCCAGGACGTCATTGACGCCGTCGCCGGTCATCGCGACATGGTGGCCCCGGGACTGGAGGCCCTGGACCAGGTCCCGCTTCTGCTGCGGCGTCACCCGACCGAAGACCGAGTGCTGCTCGACCACCTCGGCGAGCGCCCCGGAGCCGGTGGGCAGCGTCCGTGCGTCGATCGGGTCCTCGGCGCCGGGCAGCCCGAGCGAGCCGGCCACGGCGCCGACCGAGAGGGCGTTGTCCCCGGAGATGACCTTGGCGGCGACACCCTGCCGCTCGAAGTAGCGCAGCGTCTGCCCGGCATCGGGGCGCAGCCGCTGCTTCAGCACCAGCAGCGCGACCGGGCCCAGCCCGTCGGCCGGGTCCTCGGCGTCGAGCGGGGTGTCGGTCCGTCCGAGCAGCAGCACCCGCAGCCCCTGGGCGCCGAGCCGGTCGACGGTGACCAGGTCCGGGTGGCCCTGGGGCAGTAGGACGTCGGGGGCGCCGAGCAGCCAGGTGCCCTGTCGGCCGTCCGGCTCCCGCAGCGAGGCCCCGGACCACTTGCGGGCGGAGGAGAAGGGGGCGACCTGGAGCAGCCGCCAGCCCTGGCCCTCGTCCGGCGCGGGGTAGCTGTCGATGATCGCCTGGAGGCTGGCGTTCGGCCGGGGATCGGCGGTGCCGAGCAGCCCGAGCACGGCCTCGGCCCGGGCGGTCCCGGCCGACGAAGGGGGATCGGAGGAAGCGGGCTCGGAAGAAGGGGGCTCGGAAGTGGTCGCCAGCGGGCGGAGCTCGGCGACGTCCATGCCGCCCTCGGTGAGGGTTCCGGTCTTGTCGAGGCAGACGGTGTCGACCCGCGCCAGCCCCTCGATCGCCGGCAGCTCCTGCACCAGGCACTGGTGCCGGCCGAGCCGGATCACGCCGACGGCGAAGGCCATGGAGGTGAGCAGCACCAAACCTTCGGGAATCATCGGGACGATGCCTGCGACCATCCGGCGGATGGCCTCGCGGAGGTCGTGGCTCTCCACATACAGCTGACTCAGGATGAGGCCGATGGCGGTCGGGATCAGCAGCCAGGTGATGTAGCGCAGGATGGTGTTGATGCCGGTCCGCAGTTCCGAATTGACCAGGGTGAACCGGCTGGCCTCCTCCGCGAGCTGGGCGGCGTAGGCATCGCGTCCGACCCGGGTGGTGGTGAACGCGCCCGAGCCGGCCACCACGAAACTGCCGGACATGACCGGATCGCCGGGGTGCTTGTGGACCGGGTCGGCCTCGCCGGTGAGCAGTGACTCGTCGATCTCCAGGCTGTCCGCCTCGGAGACCTCCCCGTCGACGGTGACCTTGTCGCCGGCGCCCAGTTCGACCAGGTCGCCGAGGACGATCTCGGCGTTGGTCAGCTCGGCGCTGCGCCCGTCGCGGCGGACCCTGGGGTGGGCCTCGCCGATGACGGCGAGGCTGTCGAGAGTGTGCTTGGCCCGAAGCTCCTGGACGATCCCGATGCCGGTGTTGGCAACGATGACGAAGCCGAACAGCCCGTCCTGGGGCGGTCCGACCACCATGATCACGGCGAACAGGGTGCCGATGATCGCATTGAACCGGGTGAAGACGTTGGCCCGGACGATTTCGGGGGTGGACCGACTGGACCTGACCGGCACGTCGTTGACCTCGCCGCGCGCGACCCGCTCGGCGACCTCGGCGGTGCTGAGCCCCGGCAGCGGTGCACTCATGCTGCCGACCCTAGGCGGGAGCGGCCCCGGTCGCTCCCGGGGTTGGTCCGACCGGACGGATCGGTCCGGTCGGCTGCTCCGGCCCGATCAGGCCGAAGGGTCCTCGTGGATCTCGGCGCCGCCGCCCGCCGCCTCGGCGGCGCGCGAACGGGCGATGGCGTCACGGCGGGCGCGGCAGTACCAGATGCCGATCAGGCCCAGGCCGAAGCCGGCCAGGCAGCACCACAGCCAGTCGGTCCTGCCGGTGCGTGACAGCCAGCCGTGGAAGGGCAGCAGGGCGATGAAGGCGACCAGCCACAGCACGGTTCCGCCGGTGACGATACCGACGTCGTTGGCCTCCATCGGAGGCGCTGAGGGGAGCTTGGTCGTCTTCACGGGGACCAGCGTACGGGGGCGGTGCGACCGGAGGGGAGCCCGGCGCGGAGCGGGTCGACTCACCCGTTTGGAGGAATCCACAGTCTACGCGCGGAGATGGCCCATATCCTTTAGTCGATTCATACTGGCGGTTCCGGATCGAACGGCGCGTCGACTTGACCCTCCTTGCACGGACGAGGCAAGGCGGTCAGGACGCAGGCAGTCAGGGCACCAGTAGTTCAGGAGAGCAGACGGCGCCGTACGCCGCATCCGCGGGAACCCCCACCGCTGAGGCATCAAATCTAAGGATCAGTGCACCATGTCTTCCGTGGCCGCCGCCAAGGCCGAGTCGCCCGACTCCGGGCCGACTCCGCCGCGTAATGCCGTCGACCGCTTCTTCAAGATCTCCGAGCGCGGCTCCACCGTCGTTCGGGAGATCCGCGGCGGCGCCGCCACCTTCTTCACGATGGCGTACATCATCGTGCTGAACCCGATCATCCTGTCCTCCGGTGTGGACAAGTTCGGGCACCACCTGAACAGCGGACAGCTGGTCACCGCCACGGTGATCACCGCCGCGTTCACCACCCTGCTGATGGGCGTCATCGGCAACGTGCCGCTGGCCCTCGCGGCCGGTCTGGGCACCAACAGCATCGTGGCGCTGCAGCTGGCGCCCAAGATGAGCTGGCCGGATGCCATGGGCATGGTGGTCATGGCGGGCTTCGCGATCATGCTGCTGGTCGCCACCGGCCTGCGCGAGCGGGTGATGAACGCGGTTCCGCTCGGGCTCCGCAAGGCCATCGCCATCGGCATCGGCCTGTTCATCGCCCTGATCGGCTTCGTCGACGGCGGCTTCGTCACCCGTATCCCGGACGCCGCGATGACCACCGTCCCGCTCCAGCTCGGGGGCAACGGCCACCTGGACGGCTGGCCGGTGCTGGTCTTCGTCGTCTGCGCGCTGCTGACCCTGATCCTGCTGGTGCGCAAGATCCCCGGGGCGATCCTGATCAGCATCATCGCCACCACGATCCTGGCCGTGATCCTGGACAAGGTCGCGACCATCCCGGCCGCCGAGTGGGGCCTGACCGTCCCGGTCTTCCCGCACAGCATCGTCGCCACCCCGGACTTCGGCCTGATCGGCAAGGTCAGCCTGTTCGGCGGGTTCCACCAGGTCGGCCTGCTGACCGGCATCCTGTTTGTCTTCACCGTGCTGCTGTCCTGCTTCTTCGACGCGATGGGCACGATCCTCGGCGTCAGCGACGAGGCGCACCTGCTGGACAAGGAGGGCAACCTGCCGGGCATGAGCAAGGTGCTCATGGTCGACGGCTTCGCCACCGCGCTGGGCGGTGCCACCTCCAGCTCCGCCAACACCTGCTTCGTCGAGTCCACCTCGGGCGTCGGCGAGGGTGCCCGCACCGGTCTGGCCTCGGTCGCCACCGGCCTGTTCTTCGTGGTCGCGCTGTTCCTGACGCCGCTGGCGACCATGGTCCCGACCCAGGCGGCCACCCCGGCCCTGGTCGTGGTCGGGTTCCTGATCCTCTCCAGCGGGATCCGCGAGATCGACTGGTCGGACTTCACCATCGCCATCCCGGCGTTCCTGACCATGGTGATCATGCCGTTCACCTACAGCATCACCAACGGCATCGGCATAGGGTTCCTGGTCTTCTGCGTGCTGAAGATCGCCACCGGCCGGTTCCGTGAGGTTCCGATCGCGCTCTACGTCGTCGCCGCGATCTTCGCCTTCTACTACCTGATGCCCGCCTTCGGCCTGGTCCACTGAGCCCCGGTCCGCTGAGCCCTGGTCCGCTGCGTCGCTGACGCGCAGCACCGACGCCGCCCCCGCCGAACCCGGCGCGGGCGGCGTCGTGCTGTCCGGGGAGGCGGGGCAGCCACAGTGTGACGCAGGAGACGTATCTGTTCGGCCGGTGCGGCGGTGCAAACACATCATTAGCCAAGGTAATGAGATAGACTAACGACTATGCCAGACCTCTCTCCGGGCGACGCAGCAGCGATCAGCACCCTGCGCTTCGCCGTGATGCGGCTCTCCCGTCGGCTGCGCAACCAGCGCGTCGAGGAGTCGCTGACGCCCACCGAGATGCAGGTCCTGGCCACGCTCGCCCGCTGCGGGCAGGCCACGCCGGGGGAACTCGCGCGCAAGGAACACGTCCAGCCACCGTCGATGACCAGGATCATCGCGATGCTGGAGGAGAAGGGCCTGGTCCGGCGAGAGCCGCACCCGGACGACCGCCGCCAGGTGGTCGTCAGCAGTACCGAACAGGCCGAGAGCATTCTCGACCAGAGCCGGGCCAAGCGGGACGCCTGGCTCGCGGAACGGGCCGCCGGCCTCACACCGGAGGAATGGGCGGTGCTGCGCGCCGCCGCACCCGTCCTGGAACGACTCGCACAACTCTGATCCACCGCTATGCACAGGGGAACAAGCTATTGCCTGCACCGACCGGAGCCACCACACAGCACGCACGACCCACTGACACCGCCAGCCACGGCAGCCCTGTCGGTCCCGCGACCGAGACCGAGACCGCTGCGGCACCGCTCGCCTCACCCCTCGTCGTCCCTGTCGACGACGACCCCGACGAACGCCCCGCGCCGTCCGTGGCCACCACGGCACCGGCGCACCGAACCGCCGCCGGCCCCGAGGGCAAGCGCGGCGGCAAGCGCGGCGGGATGTTCTCCGCCCTGCGGACGCGCAACTACCGCTACTTCTTCATCGGCCAGGTCGTCTCCAACTCCGGCACCTGGATCCAGCGGGTGGCGCAGGACTGGCTGGTCCTCAGCCTCACCGGCAGCGCCTTCGCGGTCGGCATCACCACCGCCATGCAGTTCCTCCCGATGCTGCTCTTCGGGCTCTTCGGCGGCGTCTTCTCGGACCGCTTCCCCAAGCGGAAGCTGCTGATCTTCACCCAGGGCGCGATGGGGCTGCTCGCCCTCGGGCTCGCGGTGCTGACGCTCACCCACGTGATCCAGGTCTGGCACATCTACCTGTTCGCCTTCCTGCTCGGCATGATCACCGTGGTCGACAACCCCACCCGGCAGACCTTCGTGGTGGAGATGGTCGGCAAGAAGGACCTCGGCAACGCGGTCAGCCTCAATGCCGCCAACTTCCAGACCGCGCGGCTGATCGGCCCCGCGATCGCGGGCGGCCTGATGGCCGTGGTCGGCACCGGCTGGGCCTTCGCGGTCAACGCGATCTCCTTCGGTGCGGTGATCCTCGGCCTGCTCGCGATGCGCCGCTCCGAGCTGAACCCGACGCCGGTCCAGCCGCGTGAGAAGGGGCAGCTCCGCGCGGGGCTGCGGTATGTCGGCGGACGCCCCGACCTGATCTGGCCGATCGTCCTGGTCGGCTTCATCGGCACCTTCGGGTTCAACTTCGCGATCATCCTCTCGGCCTTCGCCTACTCCGTCTTCCATGTCGGCCCCGGGCTCTACGGCCTGCTCAACACGGCGATGGCGGTCGGCTCGCTGGCCGGTGCGCTGCTCGCGGCCCGGCGCAGCAGGCCTCGGCTCCGGCTGCTGGTCGGCGCGGCGCTGGCCTTCGGCGTGCTGGAGTCACTGGCCGGGTTCTCGCCGTCCTACTGGGTGTTCGCCACGCTGCTGACCCTGGTCGGAATGTTCGGCCTGACGCTGAACACCGCCGCCAACTCACTGATCCAGCTGCGCACCGACCCGGCCATGCGGGGGCGGGTGATGAGCCTCTTCATGATGGTCTTCGCCGGTGGGACGCCCCTGGGCGCGCCGCTGGTCGGCTGGCTCACCGAGCAGTACGGACCCCGGGTGGGGCTGGTGGTCTGCGGGCTGGTCTCGGCCGTCGCGGCCGGAGCCGTCGGCCTGGTGCTGGCCCGGATCGGAAATCTGCGGCTCAGCGTGGACCTGCACCGGGGGCCGGAGCACCAGTTGCTCGCCTTCGTGCCGCGCCAGGCGCAGTCGCAGGAGCCGGTTGCGGCCCCGGTCGCGGCATAGCTGACGGTCTCGGCCTGACGCCCTCGACGGCGTGACGGCTCACGGGGCGGGAGTCCACGGACCCCCGCCCCTCCGTCGTACCCGGCTCGGGCCGGGTGCCTGCGGGTGTGTCCGAGGCAAGGCGTCCGGGAGAATGCGCGGATGAGACTCTTCGCCGCGGTGCTGCCGCCCCAGTCCGCCGTCCAGGAACTGGCCGACACTGTCCGGTCGTTGCACGCGCTGCCGCAGGCCGCGCCGCTGCGCTGGACCGCGCTGCCGACCTGGCATCTGACGCTCGCCTTCCTCGGCCAGGTCGAGGCCGAGGCGCTGCCCGAGCTGTCCGCCGTGCTGGACGCGGCGGTGGCCGGGCACGAGGCGTTCGAGCTGCGGCTGGCCGGCGGGGGGCGCTTCGGCGACCGCGCGCTGTGGGCGGGCGTGGCCGGCGACACCCGTGCGCTGGCAGCGCTGGCCGAGTCGGTCGCGGACGCCGTCCGCCGGGTCGGCATCGCCCTGGACGACCGCCCGTTCCAGGGGCACCTCACCCTGGCCCGCAGCAGCGTGCCGCGTTCGGCGGAGTCGGCCCGCCGGCGTCCGGGCGGACCCGACCTGGCGCCGCTCGCCGACGCGCTGTCCGGCTTCCGGGGCGAGCCGTGGCAGGTCGAGACCCTGCAGCTGATGCGCAGTCACCTCGGCGCCGGGCCTTCGCACCATGAGCGGGTCGACGGATGGCCGCTCGCTCAGGAGAGCGTGCCGAAGCCGCCCCGGTAGAAGAGCAGCGGTCCGCCGTCGTCCCGTCCGGTGGCCAGTCCGCAGACCCGGCCGATGACGATCAGGTGGTCGCCGCCGGTGTGCACGGCGTGGATGGTGCAGTCGATCCAGGCCAGCGCGCCGGCCAGACGCGGCGCGCCGGTGCCCGGGGCCGGGGACCAGTCGAGGCCGGCGAACTTGTCCGCGCCGGTGGCGCTGCTGACCGCGAAGGTTCGGCAGAGCTCGCCCTGGTCGCCGGCGAGGACGCTGACGCTGAATGACCCGGACCGGGCGATCTGCGGCCAGGAGGCCGAGGTCCGGGCGACGTTGAAGCTGATCAGCGGCGGGTCGAGGGAGAGCGAGGAGAAGGACTGGCAGGCGAAGCCCACGGGTGCGCCCTCTCCGGTGAGCGCGCCGACGACGGTGACCCCGGTGCAGAAGTGCCCGAGGACGGCGCGGAAGGCACGACTGTCGGTCACCGTGCCCGGCGCCCGTTCGTCGGGCCGGACCGAGCGCAGCGCGGCGCGCGGTCCCGGCAGTTCCTCGGCCTCTGCCTCGGCCGGGCCGACCGCTCCGGTCGAGCGCAGGTAGCGGACGGCTGCCACCGCCATGCCTTCGTGGCCCATCGGTCGCCTCGCCGCCTTCTCGCCGGATCCTGGACTCCAGTAAACCTGACGAAGCGTCAGATTGGAAGTGGGTGGGATTGTCCCTTGACGTGGGCGAACACGCCTTGCATAAGGTGTGCGCACCGAACGGGGGAGGGATGTCCATGAAGGCGCAGGTCAGACGCTGGCTGGCGGCGGCGGGGATGGTCGCTGCCGCCCTGCTGCTGTTCAACTCGGCCAGCGTGATCATGTTTTGGGGCTCGGGCGGGCTCCTGACCGGCGGTGGCAGCGGCACCGACGCGCTGGCGCTCTCGCAGACGCTGTCCCTGCTCGGTACGGTCGGCATCGACTTCGCCGTCTGCATGGCGGTCCTGGCAGTGTCGGTCCTGGTCAGCCGCCGGTTCCTGGGGGGACGCCGACCGGTTCTGCTGGGCGCGCTGCTGACCTGTGCCGTCGGCGTGCTGCTGGAGTGGTTCACCTACAACGGCCCCGGCATGGGCATGCTGAGCCTCGCCTTCGGCATCGACCAGGTCCTCTACGCCATAGGCGTGCCGATGATCGCCGGTGCCTGGATGCTTCGGCCGCGTCACCAGGTGGTGGCGCAGGCGCCGGTGGCGGACGGGTTCACCGGGGTCTGGGAGTCGTCCTCCGGCGTGCTGGAACTCGAGCCGGCGGGCCGGTTCACGCTGGTGCGCACGGGCGGTGAGCCGGTCGGCGGTGACTGGACGGTGCGGACCGAGCCACGCTCCGGGCTGACCGAGGTCTCGCTGTCGGTCGAGGCCCCGACCGTGCTCGGCCCCGGTCGCCAGGTGGCCGACCTGCTGCTGGACAGCGCGGAGGACGGCGCGCTGCTGCTGGTCACCGGCGACGACGTGGTCTACACCCGCAGGTCGGAGCAGCTGGCGGTGGAGTCGGCGGCCGGATTCGTCGGCCGACTGGAGGTCCTGGAGCACTGACGCAGTCACGCACTGACGCACTCAGGCACTGACGCACGGCTTTCCTCCGCCGTCAGCGTCCGGTGAACCCCGGGGTCCGGCGCTCGACGAAGGCCCGCACGCCCTCCTGGGCGTCCGCCGTGGTCATGTTGATCTCCTGGGCGCTCGCCTCGGCGGCGAAGGCGGTGCTCCGGTCCGACTCCAGCGAGGCGTTGACCAGCTGTTTGGTGAGGGCCAGGGCGCGGGTCGGGCCAGCCGCCAGCCGCAGTGCCAGCTCCCTGGCGGTCTTCTCCAGTTCGGCCGCCGGGACGACCCGGTTGACCAGGCCCATCCGCCCCGCCGCCGCGGCCGGCAGGCTGTCGCCGAGGAGCAGCAGTTCCTTGGCCCGCTGCGGGCCGACCAGCCGGGGCAGCAGGTAGGCCGCGCCGCCGTCGGGGACCAGGCCGCGCCGGACGAAAGCGGCGACGAAGGTGGCGGTGTCGGCCGCGAGCACCAGGTCGCAGGCGAGCGCCAACGGCAGCCCCACCCCGGCCGCGGTGCCGTTGACCGCCGCCAGCACCGGCTTCTCGCAGTCCAGCACCGCCGCGACCATCCGCTGCACGCCCCGCTTCAGTACCCGGGTGACATCGCCGGGCACCCGCTCCCCGGCCGCCGCCGATCCGCGCAGGTCGGCGCCGGAGCAGAAGCCCCGGCCGGCGCCGGTGAGCACCACCGCGCGGACGTCCGGGTCGGCCGAGGCCCGGTCCAGCAGCACGATCAGTTCCTCGCGCATCGCCGCGGTGACGGCGTTCAGCGTCTCCGGCCGGTTCAGGGTGATCCAGCCGACGCCGTCCTCGACCCGGTGCAGCAGCGGCTCGTTCACCGGCACACCGCCAGCGCGTCCAGGGCGACCACGCCCTTGCCGCGCTCCAGCACCATCAGCGGGTTGATGTCCAGCTCGGCCAGCTCCTCGCCGAGCTCCAGCGCCATCCGCTGGACCCTCATCACCACGTCCACCAGCGCGTCCACGTCCAGCGGCGGTCCGCCGCGGACGCCGTCCAGCAGTGGCCGGCCGCGCAGCTCGGCCAGCATGGTCCGGACGTCCGCGCAGCCGAAGGGCGGGACCCGGACCGCCGTGTCGTTCAGCACCTCGACGAACACCCCGCCGAGTCCGACGGTGACGGTCGGGCCGAAGGTCTCGTCCTGGCCGATGCCGAGCACCATCTCCACCCCGGCCTCGACCATCTGGCAGACCAGTACCCCGTCCATCCGCGCTATCCCGGCCGCTCGGGCGTTGTCCGTCAGCTCCCGGAAGGCGTCCCTGACCTGGCTGGCGGAGGTCAGTCCGACCTTCACCAGGCCGAGTTCGGTCTTGTGGGCGACCTCGGGGGCCGAGCCCTTCAGCACCACCGGGTAGCCGACCACGCTCGCCGCCCGGACCGCGCCGGCCGCGCTGGTGACCAGTTGCTCGCGCGGGACCCGGATGCCGTAGGCGCGCAGCAGCTGCTTGGCGCCGACCTCGCTGAGCTGCTGGCCCGGCCGCAGCACCCGCTGGGCCTTGGCCTTTCCGGCGCAGGGGGTGCGTGGGGCCTCGTCGAAGGGGCTGCGGTAGCCGGCCGTGAACCGGTGGTGGCCCAGGTAGGCGGCGACGGCGCGGACGCAGTTGCCGAAGGTGCGGAAGACCGCGATCCGGGAGGAGCCGAGCAGGGTCTCCCGGTAGGCGGCCTCGGTGCCGACCGGTGAGCCCCAGATCACGCAGACCAGCTTGTCGGTGCTCTCGGCGACGGCGACCAGGTCCGCCGCCAGCCGGTCGCTCATCGGTGGGAAGGGGCCGGTGATCGGGCAGATCAGCACGCCCACGGCGGGGTCGGCCAGGATCGCGTCCAGGATCTTCCGGCCGCGCCAGTCGCCGACGGGGTGGCCGCCGTTGTCGATCGGGTTGGCCACGCTCAGGTACTCCGGGATCCACTGGTGCAGCTCGTCCTGCTTGGCCCGGCCCAGCCGGGGGAGGCTCAGCCCGGCGGCGGAGGCCAGGTCGGCGAGGTGCGCGCCGGTCCCGCCGGAGATCGAGTAGACCGCGACGCCCTCCGCCAGCGGCGGCCTGGCCCGTGCCAGCAGCGCCGCGGTGTCCTGGAGTTCGTCCAGCCCGTCGACCCGGATCACACCGAACTGGCGGAAGGCGGCGTCCACCACGTCGTCCGCACCGGTGAGCTTGCCGGTGTGGGAGGCGGCCATCCGGGCGCCCTCGCTGGTCCGGCCGACCTTGACCGCCACCACCGGTACCCCCCGGCGGGCGGCATGGTCGGCGGCGAGCAGGAAGTTCCGTCCGTCCTTCAGCCCCTCGATATAGGCGGCGATCGCGCCGACCTCGGGCTGGTCGGCGAACCACTGGACGAAGTCGGCGACTTCGAGGTCGGCCTCGTTGCCGGTGGGGGCCCAGTGGCTGAGCCGGACGCCCAGCTCCTGGAGCGCGAAGACCGGCCGGCCCTGGTGCCCGCTCTGGGTGATCAGCGCGACGGCGGGTCCGGTCAGGTCATCGCGGAAGCGCTCGAAGGCGTTGAGGTTGGTGTTCGGCCCGAGCAGCCGGAGCCCGGTCGGGGCCTCGGCGATCAGCCGCCCCAGCTTCCGCTGGGCCTCCGCGCCGGCCTCCCCGGTCTCGGCGAAGCCGGAGGCGAAGGCCACCGCGAACCTGACCTTGGCCTCGATCAGCTGCGGCACGACGGTGGCCGGGTCGCCCAGCAGCACCACCGCCAGGTCGATCGGTTCGCCTCCGGGCACCGGGACGGCGGCGAGGTCCGGGTAGCAGGGCAGGCCGTCGACCTCGCTCCGACCGGGGTTGACCGGGAACATCCGCGCGCCGACCCGGTCCGACCAGGCCCGCAGCTGGCGGGTGATGCCGGTGTTGGGCCGGTCGGGGGTGTCCGAGGCGCCGATGACCGCGACCGTCGCGGGACGGAAGAAGGACTCCAGATCGACCGGGCGGGGGTGCAGTGGCCGCCCGCTGACATCGTTGTCGTCCTCCGCGTCCAGCATGGCGCAGCCTCCACTCCCACGTTATCTGACGTACCATCAGGTTACTTGCGGGGAGCTTCTCTTGGAAAGAGGTCGGCGGGGTCGCGGCGGACCTCTTGCGCCAGTCGTCCCGGTGCGGTCAACTGACGGGGCGTCAGGTCGACGGCGGCCGGGCGGGGAGGGGAGGACCGCGATGCAGGCCGTGCACAGCTACGGGCTCAGCGCCGCCCACTGGCTCGCGCTGCTCCGGATCGGCCTCGGCCTGTGGTGGCTGGAGAGCTGGCGGCACAAGGACAAGCGCGGCTGGTTACATCGCGGCACCGGCATCGACTGGGCCAAGGGCGTCGCCGCCAAGCACCGCTGGCCCTTCGTGCGCGCCTCCTTCGACCGGGTGGTCGCCCCGCGCCCCCGGCTGATGGCGTACGTGGTGGTCTTCGCCGAGCTCGCCCTCGGCCTCGGCCTGACCGTCGGGCTGCTCACCCCGGTGGCGCTGGCGGCGGGCCTGCTGCTGAACCTCATCTACTTCGTCCTGATGATCCACGACTGGGCCGAGCAGGGACAGAACCTGATGATGGCTCTGGTCTCACTGGTCGCCCTGCTGGCGATGAGCTGGCAGACCTGGTCGCTGGACGCCGCCCTCCACCTCTTCGGCGCCTGACGGTCCGGTGCCTGACGGGAGATCCGCATGCCCCCCGACTCGACCCGCCCTGCCGCCGTCGCCGCCGACCGCCCGGTGCCCGACGCCTTCACCCGCACCTACTGGGACGCCGTCGCCGAAGGCCGGCTGCTGCTGCGCCGCTGCGCCGACTGCGGGCGACCGCACCACTATCCGCGCGAGTTCTGCCCGTACTGCTGGAGCGAGGCGGTCGACTGGGAGCAGGCCTCGGGCCGGGCCACCCTTTGCACCTGGTCCGAGGTGCGGGCCAACGACCTGCCGCCGTTCCGGGACCGGCTGCCCTATGTCGTCGCCGTGGTGGAGCTGGAGGAGGGGCCGCGGATGATGACGACGGTCGTCGACTGCCCGGTGGAGCAGCTGCGGATCGGTATGGCATTGCTAGTGAGCTTCCCCACACTTTCGATGGACGTCCGGGCGGACCCCCTTGACCCGGCCGTACCGGTGTTCCGTCCGCCTGACCGCTGCTGATGGCCCGCCGGCCGGGAGGTCGGCCGCGCGCGGGCGTCCGCAATGCGCGGCCGTTCGCCCGGGAGGCGCAGCGGACCTTCCTGGGCGCGGGCGGTTCCTGGGGGTAGCGTGACACGTGGTGACGGCCGTACCGAGGGGAACGGCCCGGGACGAGGCGGGAGGACCGCAGACCACGAATCCCACCCGCACCCGGCGGGCCCGTCCAGTCACGCGCCACCCCATTGCGAGGACCCGTACATGTCGAGCCACTCCCGATCTGCCAGCTCCCGCCGTTCCGGACGGGGGCAGCAGCGGCAGCCCGACGCTGCCGCCGGGGGCTACGGCGCCCGCGCCGCCGAGGACGGCGAGGGATTCGGCGACGGGTACGGTGCGGGCTACGCCGACACTTACAGTGACGACTGCCGCCCGACGTCCGCTGCCGCGGGCGCGGTGCCGGGCCCCAGCCGCAGCCAGGCCCGGGCCGCCGCCCGGGCCCGCACCCGGCGCAGGCGCCGGGTGCGCAACGGTTTCCTCGGCGTCGGCTCGGTCGCGGCGCTGACCGTGATGGCCGTGGCCGGGCTGCTGCCCGCGCACAGCGCCACCACCACCCCGAGCGCCGACGCGGCCACCGTCCCCAGCACCCCGGCGAAGGCGGCCCGGACCGTTCCGGCGGCCGCGCCGATCGCGGAGATCAAGCAGCTGCCGGGTCTCGGCCGCACCTTCCTGGCCAAGGTCCCGGCCAACGCCGACCAGGTGCTGCTGGTGACCGGCAAGGCGAAGAACGCCAACACCGACACTGTCGTCCTCTACACCCGGGCCGCCGGGGGCACCCCCTGGATCGCGGGTGCGACCTGGGCCGCCCACAACGCCCTCGACGGGTGGACCACCGACCACCACGAGGGCGACCTGCACAGCCCGATCGGGGTCTTCAGCCTCACCGACGCCGGCGGCCTCTACAGCAACCCGGGCACCAGGCTCCCCTACGACCACTCGCAGGAGTTCCAGGCGCCGGGCACCGGCTTCGAGGGCGAGTCGCTGGCGGACGCGTTCAACTACGTCGTGGCCATCAACTACAACCACGTGCCCGGGACTTCACCGCTGTCGCCGCAGCGCCCGATGGGCGCCGACAAGGGCGGCGGCATCTGGGTCCATGTCGACCACGGGGGCCCGACGCACGGCTGCATAAGCCTTCCGCAGGCGGACATGGTGGCCCTGCTGAAGTCGCTCGACCCGACGAAGCACCCGGTCATCGTCATGGGCGACGCCGCGTCGCTCGCCGCCTGACCTGCGCGCGGCGCGCGCCCGGCCCGCCGCCGACCTGCAGTCGAGGCACCGCCCGAGGTGAGAATCTGCTGAGGGGAGTCCCCGCGCGCCGGGCAAGGCCCATGTGCGGACCGGCGGTTGTCCGGCCCCTACAGCAACGCCCGCCGTATACTGTCCCAGGTGGTGTCCCTGGACCGACCGGTAACCGGCTTGAGTGGAGTCATGACTGGTTCACGCATCGTCGCGCTCGGCCACTACCAGCCGCCCAAGGTGCTCACAAATGACGACCTGGCGCAGCTGGTCGAGACCGACGACGAGTGGATCCGGAGCCGGGTCGGCATCCGCACCCGGCACATCGCCGAGGGCGAGAGCGTTGCGGACATGGCCTACCGTGCGGCCGAGAAGGCCGTCGCGGCCAGCGGCTTCGACGCGGCCTCGATCGACCTGGTCGTAGTCGCCACCTGCACCGCGATCGACCGCAGCCCCAACACGGCCGCCCAGGTCGCCGCCAGGCTCGGCATCGCCGGACCGGCCGCCTACGACATCAACACCGTCTGCTCGGGCTTCTCCTACGCCCTGGCCACCGCCGACCACGCGATCCGCGCCGGGGCGGCGACCCGGGCCCTGGTCATCGGCTCGGAGAAGATGACCGACGTGCTGGACTGGACCGACCGCAGCACCTGCGTGATCTTCGGCGACGGCGCGGGCGCGGCCGTGGTCGAGGCGGTCGGCGAGGGCGAGGAGCCCGGCATCTACCCGGTGGTCTGGGGCTCGGACCCGGCCAAGGGCGACGCCGTCCGGATCGACGGCTGGGACCCGACGATCAGCCAGGCGGGCCAGACCGTGTTCCGCTGGGCCACCACCCAGATCGCCCCGCTCGCGGTGCGGGCCTGCGAGAAGGCCGGCATCGAGCCCGCCGATCTCGGCGGCTTCGTCCCGCACCAGGCCAATCTGCGCATCATCGACGCCATCGCGGCCAAGATCGGCGCTCCGAACGCGGTCGTCGCCCGCGACGTCGTGGACTCGGGCAACACCTCGGCCGCCTCCATCCCGCTGGCGCTCTCCAAGCTCGTCGAGCGCGGCGAGCTGCGCTCCGGCGCGCCGGTGCTGCTGCTCGGCTTCGGCGGCGGCCTGGCCTATGCCGGCCAGGTCATCCGCTGCCCGTAGCATCCGCTGCCCGTGGCGGGCGGGACACGGCCCGCAGCCCGCGCGGGTTCAGCGCGGGGAGCGGGAGAGGATCATCGTGCCGGAGGAGCAGAACCAGCCGCCGACGCCGCTGACCAGGGCGAGTTCCGGCAGGCTGGGGGCCGCGCTGCGGCGTGCGTCGCGGCGGCGGACCTGGCGGGCCGGGGCGGAGTCGGCGTAGTCGCCGCGCAGCTGGCGGACCGCCTCGGTGATCAGGAAGAGTCCGCGCATCCCCGGGTGGCAGGCGGAGAGGCCGCCGCCGTCGGTGTTCACCGGCAGCGCGCCCTCGCGCAGCAGCCGCCCGTACTTGGCGTCGACGAACGGCCCGCCCTCGCCCTTGGCGCAGAAGCCCAGGTCCTCCAGCAGGACCAGCGGCATGTAGCTGAAGGCGTCGTAGACCTGCGCCAGGTCGATGTCGGCGGGGGTGACTCCCGCCCGGTCGAAGGCCAGCCGGCCGGAGACGGCGGCGGGGGAGACGGTGAAGTCCTCCCACTCGGACATCAGGCTGTGGCTGAGGTACTCGCCGGTGCCGAGCACCCAGACCGGGTCGTGCCGGATGTCCGGGACGTAGTCCTCGGCGGCGAGCAGCACCGCGCAGCCGCCGTCCGAGCGGATGCAGCAGTGCAGCTTGGTGAAGGGTGAGGCCAGCACCGGTCCGCCGAGGACGTCGTCGACGGTGATCGGGTCCCGGTACATGGCCTCCGGGTTGGCGGCGGCGTTGGCCCGGGCCTGGACGGCGACGCCGGCCAGCTGCTCCGGGGTGGTGCCGTACTCGTGCATGTGGCGGCGGGCGGCCATGGCGTACTTGGCGATCAGGGTGGCTCCGTACGGGGCCTCGAACTGCTGCGGGCCGGTGGCGCCGAGGGCTATCCCGGCGGTGCGGCGGCCGGCCTTGAGGTCGGCCCGGGCGGTCGAGCCGTAGACCAGCAGCACGGCCTCGGCATGGCCGGCCGCTATCGCGTCGACGGCGTGGGCGGCCATCACCTCCCAGGTGGAGCCGCCGACCGAGGTCGAGTCGGCCCACCTGGGCCGCAGCCCCAGGTACTCGGAGACCTCGACCGGGGCCAGCAGGCCGAGCCCGGCCGAGGCGACGCCGTCCACGACCGAGCGCGGCAGCCCGGAGTCGGCGAGGGCGCGCCGGGCCGCCTGGGCGTGCAGCTGGAACGCGGTCCTGTCGTCGACGCGGCCGCAGTCGGAGTGGGCGACACCGACCACCGCCACCCGGCGGCGGCGCGCGGAGTCCTGCGGGACCGGTGCGTGGAGAGACGGTGCGGGCACGGGGCTACTCCCTCGGAACGGAGCGGACGGTGCGGGCAGTGCATGCGGAGTGGTTGGAGTCGGGGCTGGGCTGCACCACAACAAATCTGACGGTACATCAG
Organism: uncultured Actinomycetota bacterium; assembly: GCA_963743515.1. Taxonomy (GTDB): domain Bacteria; phylum Actinomycetota; class Actinomycetes; order Streptomycetales; family Streptomycetaceae; genus Streptacidiphilus. The sequence goes on along the minus strand of CAVUQN010000004.1, from coordinate 852,245 downwards.
ATTTGCCGGGCTGTGCCCCTGTGCCCGCCGCGCTCCTGCTCCTAGTATGACGATCCGTCAGGCAGTGTGCGACAGAGGACGACTGGAGGCGCTATGGATCCCGCGCTCACCCCGGAACAGGAGGCCGTCCGCCGCACCCTGCGCGAGGCGCTGGCCAAGAGCAGCGCCCCGGACGACATCCGGGCCGCCGCCGCGAGCACGGCCGGGTACGACGCCGAGCTGTGGCACCGGCTCGCCGAGCAGCCGGGGCTGCCCGGTATCGCGCTGCCCGCCGAGTACGGCGGCACCGGCCTCGGCAGCATCGAGCTCGCCCTGGCCTGCGTCGAGGTCGGCCGGGTACTGCTGCCCTCGCCGCTGCTCGCCTCCTCAGTGCTGGCCGCCGAGGCGGTCCTCGCCCTGGGCGACCCGGCGCAGCGCCGGGAACTGCTGCCCGCCCTCGCCGCCGGCGGCCGGACCGCCGCCCTGGTCCTGCCCGCTCCCTTCCCCGACGGCCGCCCGGCCGGCGGCGGCCGGGCCGGAGGGATGCAGGCCGTGCCGAAGGCGGACGGCTGGCTGCTCTACGGCGGGGCCGAGCCGGTCCTGGACGGGGCCCGCGCCGACCTGCTGCTGGTGGCAGCCCACACCGGCGGCTTCCCGCGCAGTCGGACGGTGCTGTTCGCGGTCGACGGGGACGCCCCCGGCGTCACCCGCAGCCGTCGCGCCGCGCTCGACGAGACCCGGTCCCTGGCCCGGGTCGAGCTGCGCGACGTCGCCGGTGTCCCGCTCGGCGACCCCGCCCGGGACGCCGGTCCGGCGCTGGCCCGCACCGGGACGGCAGCGGCCCTCGCCGCCGCCGCCGAGGCGCTCGGCGCTGCCGAGCAGTGCCTGGCCAGGACGGTCGAGTACGTCCAGGTGCGGGAGCAGTTCGGGCGTCCGGTCGGCTCCTTCCAGGCCGTCAAGCACCTGCTGGCGGACGTCCATGTCGGGGTGGAGGCCGCTCGCTCGGCGGTGTACTACGCGGCCTGGGCGCTCGACGGCGCAGCAGCCCCGTCTGCTGGGGCCGCCGCCGACGGGGCCGCCGTCGAGGTGCTGCTGGCCCTCGCCCAGGCGCTGGAGGGCCTGCACTCGGCTGCCGCCGTGGCGATCCAGCTGCACGGCGGGATCGCCATCACCTGGGAGCACGACGCCCACCTCTACTACAAGCGGGCCGTCGCCGACGAGCTGCTCTTCGGCGCCCCGCACCTGCTGCGCGCCCGTGCAGCGGAGCAGGCCGGCCTGTTCCCGCCGCCGGGCCGCCCGGCGTGAGGACGCCCACGGTCCCGCCCCCTTCGCCCGAACCCGCCGTCCGCCCCCTCGACCGCCCCCTCGACCGTCTGGAGCACCGACATGGTGACAGCCGCACCGCCTCCGTCCGGCCCCGAGCCCGCTCCCGACGCCACCCCGGACACCACCCCCGACGCCCCGCGCCGGCCGCGTTCGCGGCAGGAAGCGATGGTCCAGAAGCTCTCGTCCACGGTGACCTTCGCCCGGATCGCCCCGCGCCTGCTGCCCAGGGTGGACCGGGTGGTCCACCGGCTGACCGGTGGCAAGGTGATGATCAGCCAGTACATGCTGCCGTCGCTGTTCCTGACGACGACCGGACGCCGCAGCGGGGAGCCCCGAGTGACCCCGCTGGCCTGCCTGCCCGAGGCGGGCGGCAGCTTCCTGGTCATCGGCAGCAACTTCGGCCAGGTCAGCCATCCCGCCTGGACGGCCAACCTGCTGGCGGAGCCGCGGGCCTCGGTCGAGCACCGGGGGCGGACGACAGCGGTCACGGCACGGCTGCTGGAGGATCCGGGCGCCGGAAACGGGGCCGATGGCGGCGAGCGCGCCCAGGCGTGGGCGGCGCTGCTGCGGATGTGGCCGCCGTACGCCGCCTACCAGGCCCGGGTCGACCGGCAACTGCGGATCTTCCGCCTGGTGCCGACAGCGCAGGCGACAACGGAGCCGGTGACCGGAGCAGGGGCGTAGCCGAGGGGGCGGGCGTGACCACGGGACGGCGCACGCGGTGCCGAACGCGCTGGATGCGCTGCTCCGAACGGGTGAAACGGTCGCGGACATGGGAAGGGCGGCTCTCCCGTCGGGGAGAGCCGCCCTTGGCGGACGTGGGGGCGACAGTCGAACCGGCATACCTCCCCCGAGGCGCAGCCGGTTCCTCGGCCCGGTCGGACAGGCGACCAGGGTCGCGGCCCAGGACGGTACCGCGGAGGACTGCTACTTCGGCGGCTTCTTGCCGGTCATGCCCAGGTAGACCAGGAGCGCCAGGCTCGGCTTGAGCTCCTTCGCCTTGACGCCCCAGGAGTCGAAGCCCTTCTGGTGCTCGGCGACGGCGGCCAACATGGCCACCAGCGAACCGGCCACGGCCGCGGCGTTGACCGAGGCGTCAGCCTTGTTCGCGGCCTGGAGGGCCTTGAGGGAATCGGTGAGTGAGTTGGTCACCGCATTGAGGATTTTCATGCGGATCTTGAAGAACCGCTTGTCTCCTTCTGCCGAGCCCAACGTCACCACGCGCAGGATGGCCTCGTTGTCGCGCCAGAACGTGAGGAAGCCGTCAACCAGCTCCTCGGCCGTCTGGTAGCCGGTCTTTCCGGCCCACGACTTGTCGGCGACCAGGTCCTTGAGACCGGCGCCTTCCCTGGCCATACTGTCCGCGATCTCGAGGACAGCGCCCTCGACGTCGGGGAAGTACTGGTAGAACGTTGCGGGGGAGGTACCCGCCATCCGGGCTACGTCGATGACCTTGACGTCCCGGTAGGGCGATGTGCTGAGCATCTCGCTAAGGCATTCGAGCAGCTTCTGCCGCGTCGCCTGCCCGCGTCGCCCGGCGACACGCCCGTCGACGGTGCGAACTTGTCCTGTCATGCCGTCAGTTTACCGTGGCAAGATCCGCGCGCTATCCGGCAGTGTGTCGAATAGTCCGTCAGGCTGACGGGGCGCCGGACGCCAGGCCCGCGGAACGGTCCGGTGCGGGGCCCTCCGAGGCGTCGGATCCGAGCCATTCCGCCCGCGTCAGCGGCAGTCCGCTGCGCCCGTTCTCGGCTGTCCTGACCGCCAGCACCTGGTTCACGCCGATGCGGTTCTCCTCGAAGGCGAGGGCCGAGGCGGCCATGTAGAGGCGCCAGACCCGGGCCCGGCCGGGGGAGCTCAGGGTGGTGGCCCGGTCCCACTCCGCCTGCAGGTTGGCGACCCAGGCCCGCAGCGTCAGGGCGTAGTGCTCACGCAGCGATTCGACGTCCCGGATCTCGAACCCGGACTGCTCCAGCAGGCCGACGGTCACGCTGACCGGCGCCAGGTCGCCGTCGGGGAAGACATACGAGGTGATGAAGGGACTGGTCCGGTAGGGCTCGCCGGGAAGGTTGGGACGACGGGCGATCTGATGGTTCAGCAGTCGTCCGCCCGGGGCGAGCAGCCCGTAGAGGCGGGTGGCGTAGGTCCGGAACTGCTCAGAGCCGACGTGCTCGGCCATTCCGACGCTGGAGATCGCGTCGTACGGGCCGTCAGCGACGTCGCGGTAGTCTTGCAGCCGGATCGTCAGCTTGTCCGAAAGTCCGGCCTCGGCGATCCGTTCCCGAGCGCCGCGCGCCTGCTCCTCGGAGAGGGTGACCCCGGTGCCGGTGACCCCGTAGTGCTGCGCCGCGTGCAGCAGCAGCTGGCCCCAGCCGCAGCCCACGTCCAGCAGCCGCATTCCCGGCTGCAGACCGAGCTTGCGGCAGATCAGGTCGATCTTCGCGGTCTGCGCCTGCTCCAGGGTCCTCGTGCCCGGAGTCCAGTAGGCGCAGGAGTAGACCATGGAAGGACCGAGGACCAGCCGGTAGAAGTCGTTGCCGACGTCGTAGTGGTGGCTGATGGCCCGGCGGTCCCGGCTCCGCGAGTGCCGGCTGCCCGGCAGCCGCGGGACCTCCTCCGGCGGCAGCGGCGGACGCGGGCCGAGCGCACCCAGGCCCACGGCGGCGCCCAGCAGCCGACGGCCCTGCGGACCGAGCAGCTCCCGCGCGCTCGGGCGCAGCGACGACGTCTGTGCCCGCTCGACCAGCCGGGCCAGGGTCTCCAGCAGGTCGAAGAGGTCGCTGTCGGCAGCCAGGTCCAGGTCGCCGGAGACGTAGGCGCGGGCCAGGCCCAGCTCGTCCGGCCGCCACAGCAGGTGCCGCAGTGCCCGCCGGTTCCGCAGGACCAGCATCGGCGCACCGGCCGGTCCCGACTCGGACCCGTCCCAGGCCCGGATCCGCAGCGGCAGTTCCGCGCCGATCAGCTCGGCGAGGACGGGGGACAGCCGCTCTGCCGCGCCGACCATGTGCTGCCTCCGCTCCGCTGGCCACCGCCAGTGCTACGACAGTGCTATTGGACAGTGCTACCCAGAACATGCCGGAACCACCGGAGCATGTCAGAGCGTCAATCTAACGCTCCGGCACCGATTCGTGGATCAACCGCGCGGGATGGCCAAAATTCGGTCCCTCGCATGGCCTACTGGTGGACGGGCGGGCGCCGGGACGCTTCGGTGGAGCGATTCCGGAGGGCTGGTTGGCCCCGGGGAGGGTCGGCATTGGAGAATCGACTCCGGAAGCGGCACGACGGGGAGCACTGACACGGGGAGGTGGCTGAGCACGTGGACCAGCTGACGGCACACGATCCAAGGCGGATCGGGCCATTCGAGGTGCTCGGACGCCTTGGTGCGGGCGGGATGGGACTGGTGTACCTCGGCCGCTCCTCCTCCGGCCGCAGGGTCGCGATCAAGACCGTCCGCGGCGAACTGGCGGAGGACCAGCTCTTCCGGGTCCGTTTCGCCCGCGAGATCTCGGCCGCCCGCACGGTCAGCGGCTTCTACACCGCTGCCGTCGTGGACGCCGACGCCGACGCCCCCGTGCCCTGGCTCGCCACCGCCTACATCCCGGCGCCCTCGCTGGAGGACCTGGTCGCCGAGTGCGGCCCGCTGCCGCCCGGGGCCTCGCGCTGGCTGATCGCCGGCATCGCCGAGGCGCTCCAGTCGATCCACGCCGCCGGGCTGGTCCACCGCGACCTCAAGCCCTCCAACGTGCTGGTCACCGAGGACGGGCCGCGGGTGATCGACTTCGGCATCGCCGCCGGGGTCTCGCACACCCGGCTGACCATGACCAACGTCGCCGTCGGCACCCCCGCCTACATGTCGCCCGAGCAGGCCCGGGACAGCCGCAGCGTGACCGGGGCCAGCGACGTCTTCTCGCTCGGCTCGCTGCTGGTCTTCTCGGCCACCGGGCACGCCCCGTACCACGGGGTGAATCCGGTGGAGACGGTGTTCATGCTGCTCCGCGAGGCCCCCGACCTGTCCGGGCTGCCGCCGGAGCTGGCCCCGCTGGTCAAGGCGTGCATGCGCCCCGCCCCGGAGCGCCGGCCGACCCCGGCCCAGATCCAGGAGGAGCTGGCGCCGCACCTGTACGCCAGCGGCGCGGGCGAGGACGACGACTCGCGGGACTGGCTGCCACCGGTGGCGCTCGACATGATCGACCGTCGGCGCGGGCGGCGCGGCGGGTCCGCACCGGCCGGGTCCGTGCAGGTCGGGCCGGTGCCGGTCGGGTCTGCGCCGATCGGGTCTGCGCCCGTCGGTGCGCCTGGGCCGCAGGCCGGTCCCGGGGTCCCGGCGATGCCGCAGCTGCCGCCGCAGCACGGCCAGCAGCCGCAGGTCGCACCGCAGCCGGTCCAGCCGCCGCTGCAGGGCGTGCAGCAGCAGGGCGGCCGGCCGCAGGGCATCCCGCAGCAGCACGCGGCGCCGCAGGTCTCGGGGACCGTGCCCACCCATGTCGCAGCCTCCGCCCCCTCAGCACTGGACCCCCGCACCGGTGTCGGTCCGCTCCCCGCGCAGACCGGCCCGGTCGCGCCGCCGGTGGAGCGTGCCCCCGGTGGCCGTCGGCACGCTGCCGGGCCGCAGCCGGAGCAGCCGCTGCCGACGGCGCCCACCCCGGTGGTCCAGCTGGTCGGCAACGCGGTGCCGATCGGCCCCGGGGTCCGGGCCGCCGACACGGTGGCCCCCACCCACGGCGCGGAGCAGGTGCCGCCGCCCGGCACGGACTGGGTGCGCCGCAACCAGGCGCCGCCGCCCGCCACCACCTCCACCCGCTGGCGTCCCTGGCGGTTCCGGATGTCCAACGACGTCTGGGGAACCCCGCAGGTCAGCGATGGCGTGCTGTTCATCACCAGCTTCGAGGTGCATGCGCTGGACATCGCCACCGGCCGCCGTCGCTTCAAGACCCGCGACGTCGCCTGGGCGGTCTCCGTCGCCGACGGCCGGGTCCACGCCGCCGACGGACCGCACCTGTTCACCCTGAACTCGGCCGACGGCGCCGAGCGCTGGCGGACCACCCTGGACGGCTGGACCTACTCGCTGGACACCGGCGGCGGCGCGGTCGTGGCCGGCACCCGGGGCGGCGGGGTGCAGGTGCACTCCGCCATCGACGGCAGCGAGATGTGGCAGGTCAAGGACGCCCAGCAGGAGTACGAGAACCAGTTGGCCGGGCCGTGTGTGCTCGGCGACTCGGTCTACTACTACGGCGGCGGCCGGCTGCGTGCGGTCGACCTGACGACGGGTCTGCCGCGCTGGTCCTTCCCGGTCGGCGAGGACGTGCCCTCGCACCCGGTGCTGCGGCAGGGGGTGCTGCACCTCACCTCGGGCACCCGGGTGCTGGCGCTGGACGAGGCCACCGGCGAGCAGCGCTGGCGCTACGACGCGCCGGTGGTGCTGTTCACGCCGCCGACCCTGGACGACCGGGGGGCGCTCTTCGTCGCGGACTACCTCGGCACGGTCCTCGCGCTGGACGCCGGGACCGGCGCGCTGCGCTGGCAGGCCCGGACCGGCGGCCGCCAGGGCGCGGACCCGGTGCTGGCGGCCGAGGGGGCGGTGCTGGTGGGCAGTGGCGACACGGTCTACGCCTTCGACGCGGCCAACGGCGACGAGCGCTGGCGGTACACCGCCAGGGGCGAGCTGACCGGCGCTCCGGCGGCGGCCGACGGCCTGGTTCACCTGGGCAGCCGGGACCACTCGCTGCACACCCTGGACCTGACCACCGGGCGGCTGCGCTGGAAGCTGGACACCGGTGGCGAGATCACCGGCTCGCCGGTGGCCTTCGAGGGCCGGGTCTTCGCCTGCAGCAAGGACCGCTGCGTCTACGCGCTGGACGCGGCCCGGGGCACGGCGACCTCCCGCGACTGACCGGGCCCGACGGTTCGGGCCCGACCGTCCGGCCACGACGGTCAGGGCCCGACGTCCGGCGGCCCCGGGGCTCGCCGGACGGGGGAGTGGGCCTGGGAGCGGGCCGGGCCGCAGTGGGTCAGTTCGCGGGGTGGCGCAGCTGCCAGCCGGCCCAGGCGGAGGCGACCATGTCGTCCAGCCCGTGCTGCGCGGACCAGCCGAGCTCCTTAGCGATCAGCTCGGCCGAGGCGACGACCCGGGCCGGGTCGCCGGGACGCCGGGCGACCACCTCGCCGGTGGTGTCCAGGCCGGTCACCCGGCCGATGGCGTCCAGCATCTCGCGCACCGAGACGCCTTCGCCGGTGCCGATGTTGAGGACCAGCTCGGTCCCGTCCGGGTCGTCCCGCAGCCGGTGGACGGCGGCGACATGGGCGGTGGCGATGTCCGAGACATGGATGTAGTCGCGGACACAGGTGCCGTCCGGGGTCGGGTAGTCCGCACCGAAGACCAGCGGGGGCAGGCCGGCGGTCAGGCGCTCGAAGACCATCGGCACCAGGTTGAACACCCCGGGGTCGCCCAGCTCGGGGGTGGCCGCGCCGGCGACGTTGAAGTAGCGCAGGGAGACGGTGCCCATGCCGTGGGCCCGTCCGGTGGCCCGGACCAGCCACTCGCCGACCAGCTTGGTCTCCCCGTAGGGGCTCATCGGGGCGCAGGGGGTGGACTCGGTGACGGTCAGCACGTCCGGCATGCCGTAGACGGCGGCCGAGGAGGAGAGCAGGAACCGGCGGACCCCGGCCGCCGCTGCGGCCTCCAGCACGACGCGCAGGCCCTCGACGTTCTCACGGTAGTAGCGCAGTGGCTCCGCGACGGACTCGCCCACCTGCTTCTTGGCGGCGATGTGCAGCACGCCCTCGACCCGGTACTCCGCGAGGACCCGGTCCAGCAGCGCGCGGTCCAGCGTGGAACCGGTGACCAGCGGCACGCCGGCGGGCAGCCGGGCCGGGTCGCCGGTGCTGAGGTCGTCGAGGACGACCACGTCGGTACCGTCCTCGACCAGGGCGCGGACGACATGGGCTCCGATGAAACCCGCTCCGCCTGTGATCAGCCAGCTCATGCCGAGCATGCTAGCCGCATCCCCCCATGCATCACACGTTCGGGTGAGGGGTGCGGCGTCAGCCGCCGAGCAGGGCCCAGCGGGGGAGGACCACGCCCGGGATCAGGCTCTGGAACACGACCTGGACCGGCGCCCCGATCCGCAGCCGCTGGACCGGGACCGCGTCGCGGGGGGCGTCCGGGCGGCGGCTGGTCGGCGTGAGCGAGCCGACCAGCCGGATGGCCGGGGCGTCGTCCAGCTCGACGACGGCGACCGGGTAGGGGGCGTTCTCGGCATAGGCGGGGAGCAGCGGTGGATGGGCGATGACGAAGGACCAGATGTGTCCGCGTCCGGATGTCGGCTGCCAGCGGCTCTCGAAGCTGTGGCAGCCGGGGCAGCAGGGGCGCGGCGGGAAGCGGGGCTGACCGCAGGGCGTACAGGTCTGGATTCGGAGCTCGCCCTGACGGGCGTACTCCCAGAAGGGCGCGCCGTCGTCGTCGGGCCAGGGCAGCAGCAGTCCCTCCACCAGTCCGCCGGCGGCGCGGACGGCATCGGTGACACTTTCCGTCATCTGTCATCTCCCAGCTGTCGTCGTTCGTCGGGTGGTGCTCAGCGGCGCAGCAGCAGGGCCGAGGTGGGGACCCCTTCCCCGGCCGTGACCAGGCAGGTGGCGGCGTCCGCGACCTGCGCGGTGGAGGTGCCGCGCAGCTGCTTCACGCCCTCGTTGATCAGGTTGAAGCCGTGGATGTAGCCCTCGGACAGCCCGCCGCCGCCGGTGTTGATAGGCAGCCGTCCGCCCAGCTCCAGCGTCCCGCCCTCGGTGAACGCCGCACCCTCGCCGCGTCCGCAGAAGCCGTAGCCCTCCAGCGAGAGCGGGATCAGCGGGGTGAAGGCGTCGTAGATCTGGGCGACGTCCACGTCCTCGGGGCCGAGGTCGGCGTTCTTCCACAGGTGTCGGGCGGCGGTCCAGGCGGGGCCGGTCAGCGGGTCGTCGTTCCAGTAGTTGACCATCCCGTGGTGCTGGGCCGGCAGCCCCTGCGCCGCCGCGTGGACGTAGACCGGCGCCCGGCGGCAGTCCCGGGCGCGCTCGGCGCTGACCACCACGCAGGCCAGCGCGCCGTCGGTCTCCAGGCAGTTGTCGTAGAGGCAGAGCGGCTCGGAGATCCAGCGCGCGTCCATGTACATCTCCCGGGTCAGCGGGCGCTCGTACATCACCGCCGCCGGATTCTGGTTGGCCCGGTTGCGGCAGGCCAGCGCCACATTGAAGAGGTGGTCCCGGGTTGCGCCGTACTCGTGCATGTAGCGGCGGGCGAGCATGGCGATCTCGTCGGCCGGGCGGAGCAGGCCGAAGGGCCGGGTCCACTGCGCCGGGGTGGGCAGTTGGACGCCGGTGCTGGTCCAGGGGCGGATGCCGGAGCCGCGCTTGCGCGAGCGCCAGGCGACGCCGACGGTGGCCTGGCCGGTGGCGACCGCCATGGCGAGGTGGGCGACGGTCGCGCAGGAACCGCCGCCGCCGAAGCCGGTGCGGCTGAAGAAGGTGATGTCGCCGGCGCCGATGGACTTGGCGAGTTCGACCTCGTCGGTCTCCTCCATGGTGAAGGAGGCGAGCCCGTCGACCTCGCCGGGGTCGATCCCGGCGTCGTCGAGGGCGGCCAGGACCGCCCGGCAGGCCAGGGTCTTCTCCGATTCGTCGAGGTGCTTGGCGAAACGGGTCTGACCGATGCCGACAATGGCGGTGCGGTCCTTGAGGGGGTCCGTGAAGGAGTCCTTGAGCATCGCGCTCCCCGAAGCCGTAAAGGATCTGACGTAGCGTCAGAATAGGTGGCGGAACCCTTGGCCGGTAGGCCGCTGCCGATCTAATCTGACGAAGCATCAGTACTGCTGTCAGTGCCCGGCCGAGTGGAGGACGCGTGCGCGGAGACCTGGAATGGGGCACCGTCCCCCGGCTGGTGCAGGCTGCCGCCGAGCTGCACGGCGAGCGCGAGGCCGTCGTCGGCCCGCGCACCCGGATCAGCTACCGCGACCTCGGCGTCAGGGTCCGCCGCGCCGCCGCCGCGATGATGGCGGCCGGGATCCGTCCCGGCGAACGTGTTGCCGTCTGGGCTCCCAACACCCCGGACTTCGTCGTGGCCGCCCTCGGTGCGGTCAGCGCCGGCGCCGTCCTGGTGCCGCTGGGCACCCGGCTGCGCGGGGGCGAGGTGGTCGACCTGCTGCGCCGCACCCGGGCCTGCGCGCTGTTCGTCACCGACACTTTCCTCGGCACCAGCTACGTCGCCGCATTGCGGGCCGCCGCTGCTGCTGCCGAACTCGGCACCTCCAGCCCCGTCTCCTCCCGACCCGGCGGCGCCCGACCCGGTGCGGATCGCCCGCTGTCCGGGCTGCCGGAGCTGCGGCTCGCTGTGGTGCTCGGCGACCGGCCGGAGAACCGCGAGGGATTCCAGCACTGGCGCGGCTTCCTCGCCGCCGGCGCCGACGTGCCCGAGCGGGCCGTCCGCAGCCGGATCGAGGCCGTCGGCCCCGACGACCCGGCCGACCTGATGTTCACCTCCGGCACCACCGGCCTGCCCAGAGCGGCCGTCACCACCCACGCCCAGACCCTCCGCGCCTTCGCCACCTGGGCCGATCTCGCCGGCCTGGTCCCGGGCGACCGCTATCTGGTGGTCAATCCGTTCACCCACACCTTCGGCTACAAAGCGGGCATCCTCGCCTGTCTGATGCGTGGCGCGACCATCCTGCCGCAGCCGCTGTTCGACCCCGAGGCCGTGCTCGCCAAGATCTCCGGCGAGCAGGTCACCGTGCTGCCCGGCGCGCCCACCGTCTACCAGACCCTGCTCGACCACCCCGGACGGGCCGGTCACGACCTGGGCTCGCTGCGCCTCGCCGTCACCGGTGCCGCCGTGGTGCCGCTCGAACTCGTCACCCGGATCCGCGAGGAGCTCGGCTTCAGCACCGTGCTCACCGCCTACGGACTGACCGAGTCCTGCGGCCTGGTCACCATGTGCCGGGCCGGCGACGACCCCGGCCTGATCGCCGCCACCTCCGGCCGGGCCGTTCCCGGCGTCTCGGTCCGTGTCGCCGACGAGGACGGCAAGGCACAGAGCCCTGGTACCCCGGGCGAAGTCCAGGTGCGCGGCTACGCCGTGATGCGCGAGTACTTCGAGGACCCGGACGCGACCGCCGCCGCCTTCACCGACGACGGCTGGCTGCGCACCGGCGACATCGGCGTGCTTGACGACGCGGGCAACCTCCGGGTCACCGACCGGCTCGGCGACATGTTCACCGTCGGCGGCTTCAATGCCTACCCCGCCGAGATCGAACGGGTGCTCAACCGGCATCCGCTGGTTGCGGACTGCGCCGTCGTCGGCGTCCCGGATCCGCGGCTCGGCGAGGTCGGCAAGGCGTTCGTGGTGCCGAGCAGCGAGCCGGGACCCGGCGCGGCCGAGGAGATCATCTCCTGGGCGCGGCGCGAGATGGCCAACTACAAGGTGCCCCGCCAGGTCGCCTTCCGCGCCGAACTGCCGCGCAACGCCTCCGGCAAGGTACTCAAGGGGCAGCTCCGCCAGGAGTCCTGATCCCGCGCCGACCGACTCTCACGTCTGCCCTATCCGCACCACAGCCTCCGCACAGTGCGGTGCCGAAGCCTGTTCGGCATGAGCAATTCGACAGCGCTGGCGGGACAACCCGCCCCCCGGACCCAGGCGGACGCGCAGGCCGAAGCGCAGGCGCGGGCAGAACCGCAGCAGCAGCCACAGTCGCAGCCGCAGGCCCGTGCCCGCCTCGTCGAGATCGTCGTCCCCGTCTACAACGAGGAGCACATTCTTGCGCTGAGCGTCAGACGGCTGCACGCCTACCTGGCCGAGAGCTTCCCGTACCGCTTCCGCATCACCATCGCCGACAACGCCAGCACCGACACGACCTGGCAGGTCGCTCGGGCGCTGGAGGCGGAGCTGCCCGAGGTCCACGCGGTCCACCTCGACCAGAAGGGCCGCGGCCGGGCCCTGCGGCAGGTCTGGGGAGCCAGCGACGCCGATGTCGTGAGCTACATGGACGTCGACCTCTCCACCGGCCTCGAAGCCTTTCTGCCGCTGGTCGCCCCGCTGCTCTCCGGACACAGCGACCTCGCCATCGGCAGTCGGCTGCACCGGGGTTCGGCCGTGGTGCGGGGGCCGAAGCGCGAGTTCATCTCCCGGACCTACAACCTGATGCTGCGGACCACCATGGCGGCCCGGTTCTCCGACGCCCAGTGCGGGTTCAAGGCCGGGCGCACCGATGTCGTCCAGGCCCTGCTGGGCTCGGTCGAGGACCAGACCTGGTTCTTCGACACCGAGCTGCTACTGCTCGCCGAGCGCAGCGGACTGCGCATCCACGAGGTGCCGGTCGACTGGGTCGACGACCCCGACAGCCGGGTCGACATCGTCCGCACGGTCAAGGACGACCTCAAGGGCATGTGGCGGGTGGCCCGTCGGACGGTGTCCGGTGCGACCCGGCTCCCGGTGCCGCCGCGCGTCCAGCAGGCCCAACTGCCGCCGGGGATGCGCCGGCAGCTCTCCAGCTTCGCCGTCATCGGCGTCGCCAGCACCCTCGCCTACCTGGCCCTCTACCTGATCCTGCGGCAGCTCGGGCCGGCCGTCCTGGCCAACGCGGTCGCCCTGTTCGTCACCGCGGTCGCCAACACGGCCGCCAACCGCTGCTTCACCTTCGGCGTCACCGGCTCGCGGGACGCGCTCAAGCACCAGGTCGAGGGCGGGATCGCCTTCGTCATCGGGCTGGTGCTGAGCACCGTGACGCTCGCGGTCACCGACGCGGTCGCCCCGCACGCCTCCCACCTCGCCGAACTCGGCGCGCTGGTCGGCGCCAACGCGCTGTCCACGGTCGTGCGCTTCCTGCTGATGCGGGTGTGGGTCTTCAACCCCAAGCGCCGGGCCCGCCACGCCGCGCCCCAGCCGTCCGTCACCGGCCTGCCCGTCACCGGCCCGCCCGTCACCGGCCCGAACAGCACCGGCCCGAACAGCACCGGCCCGAACAGCACCGGCCCGGGCCCTACCGATCTTGCCACCCACCAGGAGCTGAACCCCCGATGACCGCACCGACCGACGCCCCGACGACGCCCGCCGAAGCGCCGACCGGCCCGGGCAGACGCAGGCCGACCCGGCGCAGCCTGCCGCAGCGCATCCTGCTCGGCCACGAGAACGCCCCCCGTTGGGCCCGCCCCGCCCTGTGGGGCGTGCTGCTGCTGGCGACCGCCGTCTACTGCTACGGCCTCGGCCGGAACGGCGACGCCAACTCGTACTACGCGGCGGCCGTCCTCAGCGGTACCAAGAGCTGGTCGGCGGCGTTCTTCGGTTCGCTGGACACCGGCAACTTCATCACCGTCGACAAACCGCCGTTCGCGCTCTGGCTGATGGAGCTCTCCTGCCGGGTCCTCGGCTTCGGCAGCTGGCAGATGCTGCTGCCGATCGCGCTGTCCGGGGTCGCCGCCGTCGGCGTGCTCTACAGCGCGGTGCGGCGCAGCTTCGGCCACGCGGCGGCCACCGTGGCCGCGCTGGTGCTGGCGATCACGCCGATCACCGTGGCGATCAACCGCGACAACAACCCCGACCCGGTGCTGGTCCTGCTCACCGTCGCTGCCGCCTGGTTCTGCCTGGAGGCGATCCGCAGCGGCCGGACCATGCCACTGGTCTGGACGGCGATCCTGGTCGGCTTCGCCTTCAACACCAAGATGCTGGCCGCCTACATGGTGCTGCCGGCCTTCTTCGCGGCCCACCTCTTCGCCGCGCGCGGCGCGCTCCGGTCCCGGATCCGCACCCTGCTGATCGCGGGGGTGGCGCTGGTGGTCTCCAGTGGCTGGTGGATGGTGACCGTGGACTCGATCCCCGCCGCCGACCGCCCCTTCGTCGGCAGCAGCACCAAGGACACCGTCTGGGACCTGGTCACCGGCTACAACGGCCTGGCCCGGATCACCGGTGACAGTGGCGGCGCCGGTGGGGGCGGTGGTGGTGGCGGTGCCAACTTCGGTGGTACTGCGGGCGCCGGACGGTTGTTCAACGACATTCTCGGCGGCCAGATCTCCTGGCTGATCCCCTTCGCCGCGATCGCCTGCGTCGGCGCAGTGGTGCTGCGCGGACGTCGTCGACGCACCGACATCCAGCGGGCGAGCCTGGTCCTGTGGGGAGTGTGGCTGCTGACGCACTATGTGACCTTCAGCTTCGCCGACGGGACCTTCCACCCGTACTACACGACCATGCTCGCCCCCTCGATCGCGGCGCTGACCGGCGCGGGCGGGGTGGCCCTGCTCCGGGCGTTCCGCAGCAGGTCGGTGGCGTGGGCCTGGGTGCTGCCGCTGGCCGTCGCGGTCACTGCGGTGTGGGCGATCGTGCTGCTGCGCCGCGACAGCGGCTTCGACGGCTGGCTCTGGCCCGTGATCGCGGTGCTGGCGGTCGCGGCCGTGGCCGTGCTGCTGGCCGCCCGCGCGGGCACGCCGTTCGCCGGGCGGGGCTCGCGCAACCGGGCCCGACTGTTGGCGGTCGGCGCGATCGCGGCTCTGGTCGCGCTGCTCGCTGGTCCCGCCGCTTATGCGGCGGACACCGTCACGGCGGGCAGCATCCAGGGCGTCAACCCGACCGGCGGTCCCGCCACGGGCGGCGGGATGGGCGGCGGGATGGGCGGCCTCGGCGGAGGCTTCCCGGGCGGCGGCGACTTCGCCGGCGGCCGGACCGGCGGCTTCGGTGGTGAACGCCCCTCCGGAACCGAGGGCGGGTTCCCCGGGGGTGGCGCCGCCGGCGGTGCCGAACAGGGCGGTGGCACCTCGGCTCAGGGCGGGCCCGCCGACGGGAGCGGCGAGCTGCCCGGCGGCGAGGCTGCGCCCCGCAGTACGGGTGCGGCCGGCGGTGAACTGCCGGGCCGGAGCTCCGGCGGCACGACCGGTGCGCCGACCACGGGCGGCGCTGGCGGTGGCGGCGGTGGTGCGCCCGGCGGCATGGGCGGTGTCTCCACGGCGCTGCTCAGCTACCTGGAGGCCCACCAGGACGGCGCCACCTGGCTGGTGGCGACGGCCAGCGCCCAGTCCGCGGCGGCGATCATCCTCCAGAGCGGCGGCAAGGCGGCCATCGGCATGGGCGGCTTCACCGGGGACGACCCGGCGATGACGCTCGCCAAACTGAAGGGCTACCTCGCCTCCGGCAAGCTGCACTACGTCCTGCTGGACGGCACCGGCACGACTGGTGCCACCTCCGGCACGACCGGTGCCACCGCCGGCACCGCGGCCGGCGGGTTCGGCGGTGCGCCGGGCGGGATGGGCGGCGGCCAGGCGAACGCCGCAGCCACCTCGTACGTGACGTCGACCTGCACCGTGGTCAAGGCCTCGGAGTACGGCGGCACCAGCACGAGCAGCAGCACCAGCACGGGCTCCACTACGGGTGCGACCGGCGGGAGTTCGGAGACGCTGTACTACTGCAAGTGATCGAACAGCCACCGAAGGCGGGTGCCGGGCCCGCTGTCCCTGAAGTCCGGGGGCGGCGGGCCTCCCGGCGCGCGGGGAACCAATGCCAGGCGCAGACTCGTCATTGTTGTTGGATGGGTCGACCGATCGTCCCCGGCGCCCCGAACTGCCCTTCGTGCCTCTCTGCGCACGCCCGGAATCCGTGGGTCACCGACCCCGGGGAAATCCGCCAGCATACTGCAACTGGCGAGAAAAAACGTCACCTTGGGAATGATGTCCGGAATCTGGTCGTTGCATCGTTACGAAGGGCAAGCCACGAAAGGGCCAGCCGGGCCCGTTCCGACTTCGTGAAGGAGCCACGCATGGCCACCCGTGCCGTCGTCCGCGACAAGGCCGACCGGACCCGCAACGCGCGTCCGACCAGCGGCGAGGCCGACCGCGACCTCGTCGGCATGTACCTCGACGAGATCGCCAGGACGCCGCTGCTCGACGCCGCCCAGGAAGTCGAACTCTCCACCCGCATCGAGGCGGGTGTGTTCGCCGAGCATCTGCTGGAGAACGGCGAGACCGTAGGCGACGCGAGCGAGGAGGAGCTGAAAGCCGTCGCCGCAGACGGCCGTCATGCGAAGGACATCTTCATCCGCTCCAACCTCCGACTCGTGGTCGCCGTTGCACGGCGCTACCCCCGGAGCGGCCTGCCGCTGCTCGACCTGATCCAGGAGGGCAACGCCGGCTTGGTCCGCGCGGTCGAGAAGTTCGACTTCGGCAAGGGCTTCAAGTTCTCCACCTACGCGACCTGGTGGATCCGACAGGCCATCACCCGCTCCATCGCCGACCAGTCCCGCACGATCCGGCTCCCCGTCCACCTGGTCGAGGAACTCGGCCGGATCCGTAGGGTCCAGCGGGAGAAGGCCAAGGAGCTCGGCCGGGACGCCGAGCACGAGGAGATCGCCGCCGAGCTGGACACCACCGTCGCGCGGATCAAGGACGTCCTGGACTGGGCCCGGGACCCGGTCAGCCTCAACATGACCGTCGACGACTCCGGGGAGACCCAGTTCGGCGACCTGGTCGAGGACACCAGCGCCACCTCGCCCGAGGACGCGGTGATGGTCATGCTGCGCCGCGAGGAACTGGAGGATTTGATCGGACGGCTGGACGGCCGCACCGCGTCGATCATCCGGTCCCGCTACGGCATGGAGGACGGTCGCGAGCGCACCCTCACCGAGGTGGGCAAGCAGCACGGGCTCACCCGTGAGCGGATCCGGCAGATCGAGAAGCACGCGCTGGCCGAACTGCGCAAGATCGCCGACCACTCGGGTTTCGAGGCGGCGTGAGCAGGCCGGACGGGCACGCGCCCGACACCGGGAGAACGGCGGGTGTCCCCGCCTCCTACCCTGGTGCCATGGCAGACGACACGACGAACAAGCGCCCGGCGCTGGTCTTCGACGACCCGCTGACCCGGCCCAGCCAGGACGACACCGACTCCGGCTGGGGCAGCAGCGAGGGCGAGTCGGCCCGCGACGAGGCGTGGTACCGCCGCGAAACCCCGCCGCACCACGGCGGTTGAGAGCACGCAAGGTCGAGGGGCGGGACGAGAAGGGCCGGGGCCGGTGCCCCGGCCCTTCGTCATGCCGAGGCCGGTCGGCCCGGTTGGATCGGCCCGCCGCCGTCGGCTCAGCGCTGGTGCACCAGCAGGTCCCGGATCTCGCCGAGCAGTTGGACCTCGGTGATCTCGGCGGTGGCCAGTGCCTCCTCCTGGGACTGCTTCTTGGCGAGGTAGGTGGCCATGACCTTGTTGGCAGGCAGGACGATGCAGAAGTAGACCACCGCAGCGGTGATCACGAACTGCAGCACCGCCGCGAGTACGGAGCCCCACAGGATGTAGATGCCGTGGGGGTGGGCGCCCGTGGTGACGCAGGGCCCCTTGAGGCAGGACTGGTAGCTGTTCAGCGAGGCGGTGCCGAAGGCACCGACGATCGGATTGATCACTCCGTTGACGATGGAGTTGATGACGCTGGTGAACGCCGCACCGATGACGACCGCGACGGCCAGGTCGATGACGTTGCCACGCAGGAGAAAAGCCTTGAAACCCTTCACGGAACTGCTGACTTCCTTTTGCTGCCGGGGGACGGTCGGATGAGGCCCTGGGAACGTACGGCAGCGCGGGGCATCCGACTGAGCTCCCTTGCCCCTCCTCCGACCCACCCCTGAGCGCGCCGTCGGGCCCGTCGTCCCCCGCCGTCCCCGCCTGCCTGCGCCTTCGCGCGCCCGGCTGGGACGGCGCACCTCCCGGAGCGCACCCGGGACAGCGTTACGTTTTCACTCGAACGAATGACCCCAGTCATCGGGGCTGTGTACCGCAAGGGGGGCTCGCGCGGCGGCGTGGGCGCCGCCGGTGGTGGTCAGCGGGCCACGCAGCGAACCGGCGGCGAGGGTCGTCGCCGCGACCATCAGCCCGGCCGCGATCGGTCCCGGCCTTCGCCGGACCGGAGCGGGCAGCCGGTGCCGGCCGCCACCGGCGCGGATCGGTGGGAACAGGGCGATGGTGCGCGTGGGTGGCACGGCCGGCCCGCCACCGACCAGCGGCGTGGCCGGCAGGACGGGGCGCGGCGCGGGCACCGGGGTCGGCTCGTCCTCGACCCAGTGGTCGCTCCAGGAGTCCGTCCACCGCTGCTCACGCAGCTCCTGCCGT
This sequence comes from uncultured Actinomycetota bacterium, assembly GCA_963743515.1. Lineage (GTDB taxonomy): Bacteria > Actinomycetota > Actinomycetes > Streptomycetales > Streptomycetaceae > Streptacidiphilus. The sequence continues at coordinate 833,848 of CAVUQN010000004.1, read as the reverse complement.
TCTCCTTGGTCGGTGGGCGGCTCGGCGGGCGACTCCTCCGGTGCCTCTGCGTGAGCGTCGGTCCAGGTGTCTGCGGCCCAGTCGTCGGTCTCGGTCCACGCCGGAGCGGCCCCGTAGGACGGCTCGGCCGGCTCGGCTGCGAATTGCTCCGGTGCGGCCTCGGCCGTCGGGGCTGCTGAGCCCGGTTCCCACTCCGTGGCGGGGAGCGGGTCGGTCAGCGGGTCGGGGAGGGCGTCCCGGGCCGGTCCGGGGGTGTGGGTGCGGTGCCGCTGGATCGTGCGCGGGGAGGTGTCGATGGTCAGGGGCATGGGGAACCACCGCCTTTGCGAGGCTGTCGGGATCTGGGTACCCCTCAACCTTGTCGCTCCGGGGCGGCTCAGGTCGGCGCGAAAGCGTCTCCTGTGGATAAAACGGGGGCTGTGGATAACTCCATCACCCGTTGGAGTGCCCCCGCCCCGCCCACAGCCCCGTCCCGCTCACAGCCCCGTTCCGCTCACAGCCCCGTCCCGCTCACAGCCCCAGCCCGGTCTCCTGCCCGTCCAGAGCCTGTGCGCACACACACGAGCGGTCCTCGGTCGCCGGGAGTCCGCCGACCGCCCGCAGCAGCACGTCGCGCAGCCGGTCGATGTTCCGCGCGAACACCTCCAGCACCTCCGCGTGGGTCACCCCCTGGCCGCTCTCGGCGCCCGCGTCCAGGTCGGTGACCAGGGCGATCGAGGTGTAGCAGAGGCCGAGTTCCCGGGCCAGCACGGCCTCGGGGTGGCCGGTCATCCCTACCACCGACCAGCCCTGGGCGGCGTACCAGCGCGATTCGGCCCGGGTGGAGAAGCGCGGGCCCTCGATCACCACCAGTGTCCCGCCGTCGACAGGTTCCCAGTCCTGGTCCGCGGCGGCCCGAAGCACCGCCGTCCGTCCGCGTGGGCAGTAGGGGTCGGCCGCGGAGACGTGCAGGACCGTCGGGGTGCGGCCGTCGGTGCGCTGCTCGCCGTCGTAGTAGGTCTGCACCCGGCCGGTCGTGCGGTCCACGAACTGGTCGGGCACCAGTAGCGTCCCCGGACCGTAGGCGGGACGCAGGCCGCCGGTGGCGCAAGGAGCGAGCACCTGGCGGACGCCCAGCGAGCGCAGCGCCCACAGATTGGCGCGGTAGTTGATCCGGTGCGGCGGAAGCCCGTGGCCGCGGCCGTGCCGGGGCAGGAAGGCGACTCTGCGTCCGCCGGCCTCGCCGACGAAGATTGAGTCGCTGGGGCGTCCGTAGGGGGTGTCGACGGTCACCTCGGTGAGGTCGTCGACCAGTGCATACAGTCCGGTGCCGCCGATGACGCCGACCTCGGCGCTCGCGGTGCTGCTCGGGTTCGCCATGCGCAGCAGCATAGGAGGAGCGTCCGGGCATGCCGAAGCCCCGCGGCTCCTTACCGAAAAGGAACGGTGCAGGGCCCGGCCGAAAGGCTCCGGATCAGGCGGCCGGGGAGGAGCTGCCGCCCGAGGACGAACCGCCCGACGAGGACGTCGAGGCGGACGACGGCGCCGAGGAGGAGTTCGACGACGTGGTCGAGGGCGTGCTGGACGAGGACGACGAGGAGTCGCCGGAGGACGACGTCGACTTCGACGCCCCCACCGTGCTGCTCGACGAGGAGCGGCTGTCGGTGCGGTAGAAGCCGCTGCCCTTGAAGACCACGCCCACGGCGGAGTAGATCTTCCGCAGCCGGCCGCTGCAGTCCGGGCAGACGGTCAGGGCGTCGTCCGTGAACTTCTGGACCGCCTCAAGACCGTTGCCGCACTCGGTGCACTGGTACTGGTACGTCGGCACTTGTATTCCTCCTGGCACTCTCGCCTGATGAGTGCTAACGACGGTCAATGATGCGGTATTCCCCGGAGATAGTCCACTGTGACCAGTGTGAGCTGCGGCTCTGTATACTCCGGGCGGTCGACGGCAGCTGCCAGGGGGGCCGGGCGGAGAGCTCGGGCGAGGTAGGAGACGGCTCCGAGTAGGGGCAGAAGCCGGGTACCAGTCCGCAGCCCTTCCGCTTCAGGTGTTAGCGTCGGCCCCGCCGCGTTAGCGTCGGCCCCGTCGCACTGCAGGGCGGCGGACGAGCCCCTGCCTCACAAGGACCCTGATGCCCCGCACCAAGAAGTTCCGCCGGTTCCGGCTGCTGGTGATCCTGCTGGTGGTACTGCTGGTGGCGGGAGCCGCAGGCGGAGGCTGGTACGGCCTGCGCGAGGTCCGCGCCTCCTACCCGCAGACGACCGGCACGATCGAACTCCAGGGCCTGTCCGGCCCGGTGACGGTGCTCCGGGACGCCAACGGGATCCCGCAGATCTACGCCGCCTCCTCGGCCGACCTCTTCATGGCGCAGGGCTACGTCCAGGCCCAGGACCGGTTCTGGCAGATGGACGTCGACCGTCACATCACCTCGGGGACGCTGGCGTCGATGTTCGGCGCGGGCAAGAACAACGCCAACGTCCAGTCCGACGCCTTCATCCAGACCATGGACTGGCAGGGGGTGGCGCAGCAGGAGTACGACACCACCATCGACGCCGCCACCAAGCAGTACCTCCAGGCGTACGCGGACGGGGTCAACGCCTGGCTGAAGCAGCACCCCGGCGGGGCCGGGGCCTCGGTCGAGTACGCGATGCTGGGGCTCTCCCACAGCGGCTACCGGCCGGCGCCGTGGACCCCGGTCGACTCGCTGTCCTGGCTCAAGGCGATGGCCTGGGACCTGAGCGGCAACATGCAGCAGGAGATCGACCGCTCGCTGCTGGCGCAGAACCTGAGCAGCGCCCAGATCGCCCAGCTGTACCCGGAGTACCCGTACAGCACCAGCGCGACGATCGCGGACACCGGCACGGTCACCGACCCGGGGACCAAGAACGCGGCCTATGTCCCCGGCAGCGGTGACGGCTCCTCGGCCTCGACCTCCAACACCGCGACGACGACCTCCGACGCGACGACCCCGAACCCGTCCAAGAGCAAGGGCACGACCGGGAAGACGTCGAACACGAGCGGCTCCACCACGGTGGCCAGCGGTGACACCGCCGTCCAGGGCCTCACCGGCGCGGCGACCCAGCTCGCCGCGAACGTGGACAGCGTCCCGGCGCTGCTCGGCGTGCCGGGGCAGGGCATCGGCTCCAACTCCTGGGTGGTCTCCGGCAAGTACACGACCACGGGCCTGCCGCTGCTGGCCGACGACCCGCACCTCAGCCCGGGGGTGCCGTCGACCTGGGAGCAGATGGGCCTGCACTGCAACACCGTCGGCCCGGCCTGCCCCTTCGACGTCACCGGGTTCACCTTCCCGGGGATGCCGGGCGTGGTCATCGGCCACAACGCGACGATCAGCTGGGGCTTCACCAACATGGGGGCCGACGTCCAGGACCTCTACCTGGAGCAGGTGACCGGCCCGAACACCTACAACGTCAACGGCAGCAACGTCGACTTCACGACCCGGCAGGTGACCATCAAGGTCGCCGGCGGCCCGAGCCAGACGATCACGGTCCGCAGCACCCAGGACGGGATGCCGATCATCTCCGACCACGACACCACCGAGCAGGCGGTGGGCCAGAGCGCCCCGGTGGCGGGCAACGCCCCGCCGCGCGGCAGCGGCTACGCCATCGCCCTGAAGTGGACCGCGCTGGAGCCGGGCACCACCATGGACGCGGTCTTCGAGCTGGACAAGGCCGCGGACTTCGCCCAGTTCCGGAACGCCGCGCTGGACTTCCAGGTCCCGGCGCAGAACATGATCTACGCCGACACCTCCGGCAACATCGGCTACCAGGCACCGGGCCGGATCCCGATCCGCGCGGCCGGTGACGACGGCACCTACCCCTCGCCCGGCTGGGACCCCTCCTACGCGTGGAAGGGCTACATCCCGAACGCCGCGCTGCCCTGGGAGGAGGACCCCAAGGAGGGCTACATCGTCGCGGCCAACCAGGCCGTGGTGAACGACAGCTACCCCTACGAGATCACCCAGGACTGGGACTACGGCATCCGCTCCGCCCAGATCACCAGCCTGATCAAGAGCCAGCTCGCGGCCGGCAGCAAGATCTCGCCGGACTCCATGCAGTCCATGCAGACCGACGACACCAGCGTGATGGCGAAGACCCTGGTGCCCTACCTGCTCAAGGTGCAGCTGAGCGGCGGCTCGTACTACACCGACGCCCAGCAGCTGCTCCAGGGCTGGAACTACGACCAGGACGCGGGTTCCGCCGCCGCCGCGTACTACAACGCGGTCTGGAGCAACCTGCTGCACCTGGTCTTCGACGAGCAGTTCCCGGCCTCGGTCCGGGCGACCACCGACTGCATCATGGTCAACCAGAGCAGCACCCTGCCTGCGGACAGCCTCAACGGCGCCCCCGACATGCAGCGGGTCTGCGGCACCCGGACGCCGGACCAGGCGATGCCGGACGGCGGCGACCAGTGGATGACCGTGGTGGCGAACCTGCTGACCCAGCCGAACAGCCCCTGGTGGAGCTACACCTTCGACAACGGCGTCCAGGTGAAGGGGATGGACAACGTCCTCGCCGAGGCCATGAAGGACGCCCGGCAGCAGCTCACCTCGCTGATGGGCAAGGACATGTCGACCTGGAGCTGGGGCCGCATCCACACGATGAACCTGGACGAGCAGAGCCTCGGCACGGACGACTCCTCGTTCTTCTCCGGCCTGGAGCACACCCTGCTCGACCGCGGTCCCTACCAGCTCGACGGCGGCTCGTCGGCGGTGGACGCCACCGGTTGGAACGCCGCGGCGGGCTACCAGGTCGACTGGGCGCCGTCGATGCGGATGGTCGTCGACCTGAGCAACCTGGACGCCTCCCGCTGGATCACCATCGGCGGGGCCTCGGGCCACGCCGACGACCCCAACTACAACGACCAGACCGCGCTCTGGGCCGAGGGCAAGCTGCTGACCTGGGCCTACAGCAAGTCGGCGGTCCAGGCCACGGCCAAGGACACGCTGACGCTGGCCCCGGCCGGCTCCTAGCCGCCACGGTCCGGTCCGGGGCCCGCGGCCCCGGACCGGACCCGGACCGGCCCGGCGGTCAGCCGCCGGGCCGAAACCGGTGCAGCCCGGAGGGCGTCACCGCCGCGTCCACCGCCCGGTCGTGCGGCTCGGCGGGGACGTTCGCCAGCAGTTCGCTGTCGTAGAGCAGCGTCGCCAGCCGGGCCGTCGAGCCGGCGCGGGCCAGCCGGGCCAGTACCCGGTCGTAGCTGCCCCCGCCCCGGCCCAGCCTGATCCCCCGCCGGTCCACCGCCAGCCCCGGCAGCAGCACCAGCCCGGCCGCGCAGACCGCCTCAGGACCCAGCCGCGGGCCGCCGGGCTCCAGTAGTCCGCGCCCGGCCCTGACCAGGCCGTCCGCGCCCGTGTAGGCACCCCAGTCGAGATCGTTGTCGGGCAGCAGCACCGGCAGCAGCACCTGCACGCCCCGCGCGCGGAGCGCGTCCAGCAGCGCGCGGGTGCCCGGCTCCGCCCCCACCGACACATATCCGGCGACCACCACGGCCGGTCCGGTCTCCGGCGCCACCGGGGGCAGCAGCTCCAGGGCGTGCCCGGCCAGCGCCAGCGCGGCCTGCTGCCGCTGCTCGGGTGACAGCGCGGCGCGTGCCGCGAGCAGCCGTGACCGCAGGGCGGTCTTGTCGTTCACCATCGGATGGGCGGCCTTTCGTGCCGGTGGACCGTCGGCCGTCCGCAGGGAGGGCGGACCGGGCGACCGGTGGTGGTCAGGGGAGAAGCAGACATGATGACCCAGCTCTACGACATCCTCGCCGCCCTCTGCCTGCCGGCGCTGCTGGCCGTCGCCCTGCTGCTGCACACACTGGGACGCGGGCGCCGCCGCGCCGCCGAGGCGGAGGCCCGGCTCCGGCAGCAGCTGGACCGCTTGCGCTCGGCCCGGGCCGAGCTGGAACGGACCTCCTGCACCGACCCGCTCACCGGGGTGTGGAACTACCGCTACCTCCAGACCGCACTGGACCGCGAGGTCGCCCGCTGCGCGCGCCACCTGCACCGCTCCGGGGGCGGCACCGGCGCGGCCACCGGCGGGCGCACCGGCGCGGGCGACTGCTTCGCGCTGCTGCTGCTGGAGGTCGACGGCTTCGACGCCATCCGCCGCGAGCACGGCCGCCGGCGCGGCGGCGCGGTGCTGCGGGACCTGGCCCAGCGCCTGGCCCTGGAGTTCCGGGAGGCGGATGTGTTCGGCCGCTACGGCGGCGAGGAGTTCCTGGTGCTGCTGCCGGACACGGACCGGGACGGCGCCGAGCACGCGGCCGAGCGCCTTCGCTGGACGGTCCGCCGGCACCCGCTGCCGCTGCCCGCCGTCCCGGTGCCGACGCCGGTGCCGGAGAGCGAGGCCGCGGGCAACGGCCTGACCGCCCACATCGGGATCGCCTCGCTGCCGCAGGACGGCGTCCACGCCGCGCTGCTGCTGCGCGCCGCGGACCGCTCCCTGGCCGAGGCCAAGGAACGGGGAATGGAAAAGCCGTACCCGGATAGCAGCGAAAGAGCGGGAGGGCCGGCCGCATATGTGGATCACAGCTCCCTGAGGAGGGGCCATGAGCATCCACTGAAATCCCGGGGCACGGTCTGACCTCGGCTTTGTGGCAAGTACAGTCGTCAGCATGACGAATGCACGTTCGCGCCAGATCACCAAGGCGGTGATCCCTGCCGCCGGGCTCGGGACCCGCTTCCTTCCGGCGACCAAGGCGACTCCGAAGGAAATGCTTCCGGTTGTCGACAAGCCGGCGATTCAGTATGTCGTCGAGGAGGCCGCCTCGGCCGGTCTGACCGACGTGCTCATGATTACCGGTCGCAACAAGCGTCCGCTGGAGGACCACTTCGACCGCGCGTACGAGTTGGAGGAGCTGCTCATCCGCAAGGGCGACCAGGCCAAGCTCGACCGGGTCCGCGAGTCGAGCGACCTGGCGACCATGCACTACGTCCGCCAGGGGGACCCGAAGGGCCTCGGCCATGCGGTGCTCTGCGCCGAACCGCACGTCGCCGACCAGCCCTTCGCCGTCCTGCTCGGCGACGACCTGATCGACCCGCGCGACCCGCTGCTGGCCAAGATGATCGAGGTCCAGCAGGAGCTCGGCGGCAGCGTCGTGGCACTGATCGAGGTGGACCCCTCGCAGGCGCACCTGTACGGCTGCGCGGCCGTCAAGCCCGCCGAATGGCACGGCACCCTCGGGGGTGACGACGAGATCGTCCGGATCACCGACCTGGTCGAGAAGCCGGCCCCGGGCGAGGCCCCCAGCAGCTATGCGGTCATCGGCCGCTATGTGCTCGACCCCTCGGTGTTCGAGGTGCTCCACGAGACCGAGCCCGGACTGCACGGCGAGATCCAGCTCACCGACGCCCTGCGGGTGCTCGCGCAGCGGACCCCGGGACGCGGCGGACCGGTCCACGGCGTGCTCTTCAAGGGCCGCCGCTACGACACGGGCGACCGGGGTGACTACCTGCGTGCGATTGTCCGGCTGGCGTGCGAGCGTGGGGATCTCGGACCGGAGTTCCGGTCCTGGCTGAAGGAATTCGTCGGCAGCGGCGAGATCGACGGCGACCAGGCCCTGGTGGCCGCGGCCGACGCCGTCTAGCGCCGAAGCCACCTGGGGACGACATCGTACGGGTGCGCAGGCACCGGGCGGAGCACGGCAGGACGGGCGACATGGAGGGGGACGCAGTGGCCGACCAGGAACACACGGACCGGGAACGCACCGGTCATGAGCACGCCGGTCAGGGACACGCCAAGCCGGGAGGCACGACGCCGGGAGACGCGGCGCAGGGGCGAGCGCCCGGGGCCGACCCCTGCGCCACCGACCACGGGCCGGAGCGCAGTTGGTCCGTGGAGGAGCACCTGGAGTCCATCCTCGGCACCGTCGGACCGCTGCCCTCGCTGGAGCTGCAACTCCTGGAGGCCCAGGGCTGCCTGACGGTCGAGTCGATCGACTCGCCGGGCGCGCACCCGCCGTTCGACAACAGCTCGATGGACGGCTACGCGGTGCGGGTCGCCGACCTGGTCGGAGCCACCGAGGAGTACCCCTCGGTGCTCACCGTGGTCGGTGACATCGCGGCCGGCGCCGCGACGCTGCCCGTCGTCGGCCCGGGCCAGTGCGCGCGGATCATGACCGGCGCGCCGCTGCCCCCCGGCGCGGAGGCCGTCGTCCCGGTCGAGTGGACCGACGGTGGCAGCGGCGGCCGCGAGGCCGCGGTGACCATGGCCCCCAGCAGCAGCGCCCCCGAGGGCGCCTCGGGCGAGGTACGGGTCTTCCGGCCGGCCGAGGCCGGCGAGTTCGTCCGTCGGACGGGCGACGACATCGCGGCGGGACAGACCGTGCTGGCGGCCGGGAGCCGCCTCGGTCCGGCGCAGATCGGGCTGCTCGCGGCCATCGGTCTGGAGAGCGTCACGGTCCGGCCCAGGCCGCGAGTGGTGGTGCTGTCCACCGGCAGCGAGCTGGTCCAGCCCGGCGCGAAGCCGGGCCCCGGGCAGATCAGCGACTCCAACAGCTTCGCGCTGACCGCAGCCGCACGGGATGCCGGGGCCATCGCCTACCGGGTCGGCGGCGTGCCCGACGACGCCGAGCGGCTGCGCGAGGTGATCGAGGACCAGCTGATCCGCGCCGACATCATCGTGACCAGCGGCGGCGTCAGCGTCGGCGCCTACGACGTGGTCAAGGAGGCGCTGGCCCCGCAGGACGGGTCGGCGCCGCTGGGCGAGATCTCCTTCCGCAAGCTGCGGATGCAGCCGGGCAAGCCGCAGGGCTTCGGGCTGCTCGACGGACGGGTGCCGCTGTTCGCACTGCCCGGCAACCCGGTCAGCGCCTACCTCTCCTTCGAGTTGTTCGTCCGCCCCGCCATCCGCTCGATGATGGGCGTGGAGCCGGTCCACCGGACGGTGGTGCGGGCCCGGTTGACCCAGGCGCTGACCTCCCCGGCCGGACGCCGGCAGTTCGCCCGCGCCCGCTACCGGGCAGGTCACACCGGTGAGGCCGGCAGCGTCAGCCCGGTCGGCGGCGCCGGATCGCACCTGGTCGGACCGCTCGCCCAGGCCAATGCGCTGATCGTGGTGCCCGAGGACGACACCTCCCTGCCGGAGGGCACGCTGGTCGACGTGCTGCTGCTGGACCGGCTCCCGGAGGACGGGACGATCTGACGCGCCGCCCGGGCAGCGATAACCTGTGCCCGCACCGGCACCGGCCACAGGAGACGACACGTTGAGTACCGCAGAGGGTGACCGGCTCACCCACGTCGACGCGACGGGGGCGGCCAGGATGGTCGACGTCTCGGAGAAGGCGACCACCGTCCGCACGGCCCGCGCCAGCGGACGGGTCCTGGTCTCGCCGCGCGTGGTGGAGCTGCTGCGGGGGGAGGGCGTGCCCAAGGGCGACGCCCTCTCGGTCGCCCGGATCGCCGGGATCATGGGCGCCAAGCGGACCCCCGACCTGATCCCGCTGTGCCACCCGATCGGCATCTCCGGGGTGACTGTCGACCTGGTGGTCGGCGACGAGGCGGTGGAGATCAGCGCGACCGTCCGCACCGCCGATCGCACCGGCGTCGAGATGGAGGCGCTGACCGCCGTCGCCGTCGCCGGGCTCACCGTCATCGACATGGTCAAGGCGGTCGACAAGGGCGCGCGGATCGACGCCGTCCAGGTCGAGTCCAAGACCGGTGGCAAGAGCGGCGACTGGCAGCGCGGGGACCTGGCGTGACCGCCGTCGACGCGCAGGCAGGCGGGGAACGCCGAGGGTTCGTGCTCACCGTCTCCAACCGCGCCTCCGCCGGGGTCTACGCCGACCGGGGCGGACCGCTGCTGGCCGAGGGGCTGCGGGCGCTGGGCTTCGCCGTCGACGGGCCGGTGGTCGTACCGGACGGGGAGCCGGTCGCCGAGGCGCTGCGCGCCGCCGTCGCCGAGGGCTACGACGTGGTGCTGACCACCGGGGGGACCGGGCTCACCCCGATGGACCTGACGCCGGAGATGACCGCCCGGGTGATCGACCGGCCGGCGCCCGGCATCGCCGAGGCGATCCGCGCCGAGGGCCGGGCGGCCGGGGTGCCCACCGCGGCGCTCTCCCGGGGGCTGTCCGGCCTGGCCGGGCGCACCCTGATCGTCAATCTGCCCGGCTCCACCGGTGGCGTCAGGGACGGCCTGGCCGTGCTCGCCCCGCTGCTGGGCCACGCCGTCGACCAGGTCCGCGGCGGCGACCATCCCCGCCCGGGACCGGTTGCCGAACCGTCAGGAGGCCCGCACTGAACGCCTTCTGGCCGGTTGTGCTGAGTGAGGGGCCGGTCGGTCTGCGCCCGATCAGGGTCCATGACCGGGCCGAGTGGCAGCAGGTCAGCGCCCGCAACCGGGACTGGCTGCGGCGCTGGGAGGCCACCGTGCCCCCGGCCGCGCCCGGCCGCCCGGCCGGTCCGCGCCCGACCTACCGGCAGATGGTCCGCTTCCTGCGGTCGGAGGCGCGCGGGGGGCGGATGCTGCCCTTCGTCGTCACCCACAACGGCCAGTTGGTGGGCCAGCTCACCGTCGGCGGCATCACCTGGGGGTCGATGTGCTCCGCCAACATCGGCTACTGGGTGGACGAAGCGGTGGCCGGACGCGGCATCATCCCGACCGCGATGGCGCTGGCGGTCGACCACTGCTTCCGTGACCTGGGGCTCCACCGGATCGAGGTGTGCATCCGTCCGGAGAACGGCCCGAGCCGCCGGGTCGTCGAGAAGCTCGGCTTCCGCGAGGAGGGCCTGCGTCCCCGGTACCTCCACATCGACGGGGGCTGGCGGGACCACCTGGTCTATGCGCTGACCGTGGACGAGGTGCCGGAGGGGATGCTGGGCCGCTGGCGCGGCATCCGACAGCACCTGGGGCAGTGAATTCACAAACATGTTCGAACAAGTCGGGAAGCTGTCGTTCAAAGCGACAAAAATAGGGTGAGATGAGCATGATCGTGCGACACACCGGCCGGAATTGCCGCGAGGCGTTCCCTGACGCCCGTACGGTGTGAAGCGTGAGCAGTAGTGGCCTCATCTACGCGGTCATCGTGGGGGCCTGGGCTGCCTACCTGGTGCCGATGTGGCTCCGCAGGCAGGACGAGCTCAACGAGGCGCGCCCCACGGAGCGATTCAGCACGGCCATCCGGCTGTTGTCCGGGCGTGCCGCGCTGGAGCGGCGTGCCTCGCGCAGCCTGGACGGCGAGCAGCCGTCCGAGGCCGGGCCCGCGCCGGAGCCCGCTCCCGAGCCGGGATCCGACCTCGCCCCCGGAGCCGGTGCCGACTTCGTCCCTGGAGCCGAACCCGAAGTCGAACCCGAACCTGAGCCCACCCCCGCACCGGTCCCGGTCCACTCGGCCGCCCCGGTCGGCCCCTCGGCGGATTCCCAGCGACGCGCGGCCCTGCTGGCGCGCCGCCGACGCATGGTCATCCTGCTGTTCGCGGTCTTCACCCTGGGCATGATCGCCGCCGCTGTCGGCGGGGTCTCGCTGCTCTGGCTCCCGGCCGTTCCGGCCCTCCTCTTCTCGCTCTACATCTCCCATCTGCGCCGCCAGGAGCGCCGCCGGTTCGAGGTGAAGCTCGACCGCCGCCGCGCGGCCGAGGCCGCCCAGCGGGTCCGCGAACGCGAACGGGAGCGCCGCCGGGCCGCCGTCGAGCAGGAGACCCAGCCGACTGCTCACCACCCGCCCGACCTGGCCTATCCGGCGGCCCGCACCGCCGCCGGGGCCGGCGCGCTGATCGAGGCGGCGGACAGCGAGGAGTGGTCGGAAAGCCCGCACGGCCGGCCGGCCGAGCCCGGCGCCGGCTCCTGGGACCCGGTCCCGGTCCCGCTGCCGACCTATGTCACCGCCCCGGTGGCCCCGCGCCGCACCAGCGGCCTGGACCTCGGCGGCCCCGACACCTGGAGCGCCGGCCGGGCTGTCGTCCCCCCGCCGCACGCTGCTCCGCGCCCGCCGTCCACCCAGCTCTTCGACCAGTACGCCGAGGATGGGGACCACCCGCGCGCGGTGAACGAGTAGCAGGCCCTGGACCTGCGGAGAATGCGTGCACGACCACCCCCGCGAACCTGATAGAGTTTCTTCTCGTTGGGGCTGTGGCGCAGTCCGGTAGCGCACCTCGTTCGCATCGAGGGGGTCAGGGGTTCGAATCCCCTCAGCTCCACCCAGCAGCTGTTCTCGACCTCGGTCGGGAATAGCTGGCGAAATCCCGTCCGATCCAGGTGATCGGGCGGGATTTCGTGGTTCCGGGCCGGTCGGCCCTCGTGCTGACGAGCCGTCAGCTCCGCCGGTGACCCGGCCGGGGCTCCGACCCGGTCACGGGGGATCCAGCAAGGCCTCCAGGCCCTCCCTGGTGACGACGCCGAGCGCGCTGCCCTCCTCGTCGACCACCGGCCAGACCTCGATCTCCCGTGCCCGCATCTCTGCGGCCGCCGCTGCGGCGGGCAGGTCCGGTCGGGCGAAAGGCCCCTGGATGTAGGCGATGTCCCGGATCCGGACGTCCTGGCTGAACCAGGCCGGCGAGCGGTAGTGCTCCAACTGGGCCAGGGTCACGACGCCCGCGCACAGCCCGTCGTCCGTACGGACGAGCAGGATGTCGACATGGGCGCCGATGATGACGTCGAGCGCGCGGTCCACCGCGGTGTGGTCGCCGACCTGCAGTTCCGGCAGGATCATGGCGTCGGCCGCGGTGGGCGGCCGGGCGGGCTGCGCGGGCCCGCCGGTGTTGGCGGCGGTCATGGCGACCTCCCTGGTTGATCCGGTGGCGAGGGGCGACTGGGGCCGAGCGCTCCTCGACGGCCTGCTGGGCACCAGGTGTGGCTCCATTCTCGGACCGTTCGGTCCACTCCGCCACGGCCGCGCCCCGCCCCGCGTCCCGCATCCCGCGCCCCGACGCGCGTCAGGCGGGACGGAGGTAGGGGGTGGTGGTGCCGAGGGCGGCGAAGCCCAGCCGCTGCAGGATCGGGCGGCTCTGGTCGGAGGCGTCCACCTGGAGGTACTGGTAGCCCCGGGCGGTGGCGATCCGGGCACGGTGGGCGATCAGCGCCCGGTAGATGCCGCGCCCGCGCCACTCCGGCACGGTTCCTCCGCCCCAGAGGCCCGCGAAGTCGGTGCCCGGGACGAACTCCAACCGCGCGGAGCTGACCGGCCGGTCGCCGGCCATGGCGATGACCGCGACCACGCTGTCCGGGTCCGCCGCGAGCTGGGAGAGCATCCGCTCGCTGATCCTGGAGCCGTCGCTGTCGAAGGCCTGTCGGTGGACCTCGGCCATCAGCTCCGCCCCCTCCCGGTCGGCGGCATCCGCCACCGGGCGCAGGGTGACCCCCTCGGGGAGGCGGCCGGCCTGCTCCAGCCCCTGGGCCGGGGCGACCATCAGCGTCTCCGGATCGTCGGCCGCGAACCCGGCCGCGAGCAGCCGGGCCGGGAGGTCCGCCGGGCGGTCGTGGGAGTAGAGCTTCCACTCGCAGTCGAGCCCGAGCGAGGCGAAGTACTGCGCCTGGGCCGCGATCGCCCCGTCGGCGGCAGCGCCCGCGAGCTCCTGGTCCCACCAGACGATGCCGTTCCAGGCGTGGACCGGACCCACCTGGCGCACGACCCCGCCGCTGCGCTCGATGCGGGTCCCGGGGCCGTCCGGTCGCGCGTTCTGCCGGATCTGCTGGTCGAAGAGGGTGCGTACTGCTGTGGTGTCCATAGGTTCGAATCAAATCGCGCCCGGCGCGCCCGGGCAATCGGCTTTTCGTGCGCCGGGTCGCGCCTGTCGCTCGTCGGCGGGCCGGACGGGGGAGACGTCCGGCCCGCCGACGAAGGAGCGAGACAGGCAGAAGGGGGTCAGCTCGCCAGCATTCGGTGCAGGGTGACGGTCGGGGCCTGGGCGGCCAGGGCGTTCACTCCGGGGCCCCTGGGGGCGGTCGCGGCGGCTGCCTGCAGGATCGATTCGACCTGCGCGGCGAGCGCGTCCGCCTGCTGCTGGATGGTGGACACCGGTGCGGTGGACCTGCCCAGTGCGTCCAGCGAGCGGTGGATGGCGGCCAGCCGGCTCTGCGCCGAGGCGCTCAGGGCGAACGGCTCCGGCGTGGAGACGATGAACTGCCAGGCCCCTGCCAGGGTCTGGCAGCCGGCGCAGTCGTGGTTGGCCGCGTGGCTGACGTTCTGCGCATTGAGGTGGATGTTGGTGCCGGCCATGGTGATGATCTGGAACGACAGCGCGATCGAGCGGCAGGGCGAGGCCACGCTGCAGTCGTAGGAGTTCGCCTGGGCCGAGTTGCTGGCCGCCGCGGCGAACAGGGCGCCGTCCTGGTGCACGGTGAACGCGTCCAGGAACCGGGTCGGGTTCCCCGGGTTGGCGAGGGTGCTGATGCTGTTGTCGGCGACGGCGACGCCGTGGCTGACGTTGCTGGTGGTGACCGCTTCGGCGGTGGCCGCGGTGGCGACCACGGTGAGGCCGGCGGTGGCCAGGATGCCCAGGCGAACGGCCCGGCGGCCGGGGCTGCTGTGCCCCTTCGCTCTGCGGTGCTGGTTGACGAGGTTCATGGTGCTGCTCCCCTGGGTGTGACGGATGACGGATGACGGATGACAGGTGACAGGTGACAGGTGACGGACGGTGCTGCCGCAGGCGGCGCCGGATGGAACGGCCGCCCGCCGACGGCTACTTGGCCGGGGCAGCGGTGACGGGCGTGGTGACGGGTGAGCCCTGACCCGACGGTGCGGACGACACCGGGGGAGACGGAGTGGAGCCCGATGGAGCCCCGTCGGCGGAGCTGGAGGGCTTGGCAGTGGTCGAGCCGGTGGTGGGTGTGGCGGTGGCGGTGGCGGTGGACGTGGCGGTCGGCGGCTGGGACTGCGTCGGCGCGGTGGGCGAGCTGTTGGCCCGGGCGGACGGCGTGACCCCGGGGACCGGCCGGGCCGCGGCGGTCGGGACGGCCGGTGACGGCTGCTGCTGCGGGGTTCCCACCGGTTGGCCGGCCGAGGGCCTCGGCCTGGCCGGGTGCGAGACCGGGGCGGTCGACGGTTCGGTGGTCGGCACACCGGGCTGCAGTACCGGGACGATCGGCGGCTGGGTCGGCAGCGGCTTGGGGGTGATGCCACCGACCCAGGCGCTGCCCAGGGCGGTGACCGCGCCGATGGCCAGCACACAGAGGGCGACCCGCAGCCGCGGACTGCCACTGGTACTGCGCAGGGCGGTGCGCAGCAGCCGTCCGCAGAGCCGGACGGACAGGTAGGCCATCCCGGCGAGCGGGCAGATCAGCATGAAGCTGCCGAGCACGCCCACCAGTCCGGTGGCCAGGTGGCCGCCGCCGAAGGCCGAGGCCGTGCCGGAGAGCTGGTCGCTCAGCGAGCGCACGCCGGTGGCCAGGATCCGCGGCAGGTTCCACAGGGCGTAGCCGAGATCGCCGAGCAGCAGCGGAACCATCGTCAGCACCCAGACGGTGACGATGATCCGGGCCGAGCGCTTGAGGTCGGCCACCTCGGGCCGGACCGGGCGACCGGGAATCGCACTGAGGACGATCGGCTTGATCCTGCCGAAGAGGTCGGGCACCCCGGCGAGGTCGCCGAGGATGTAGTAGCCGTCCAGCCGGACGGCGGGCATCAGCTGCTCCAGGACCTCGAAGTGGCCCAGGTAGACGGCGCTGAGGAAGAACTGCTGACCGGTCAGGAAGTAGCAGGCGCCCATGCCGAGCATGAAGACGACATTGAAGTAGACCCCGCCCAGGTCGGTCCGGATCCGCCCGGCGCGTCCGATCCGGTAGACATCGGTGACGTCGGTGTACATCGACGGCCAGATCAGGAAGAGCCCGCAGCCGATGCAGCCCGGTTTCGCCCCGCCGTAGCGGCAGGCCGAGGCGTGTCCGAACTCGTGGAAGACCACCGAGGCGACGGTCAATGCGAAGACGGCCAGCAGCAGTACCGGCTGGTTGAGGACCTCCAGCACCGGGGTCATCGCCCCGTAGAAGCCGAACAGCCAGACGTCCATGGCCACCATGGCGCCCAGCACCAGGAAGACCATCAGCGGGCGGTGCAGCCAGGCGAGCGCGCGGCCGATGCTGTTGACCTGCTTCTGGTCGAACATCACCTTGTGGCCCTTGAGCGCCAGCAGCAGGTCGGAGCGGGGGGCCTCGACGGCCTCGTCGCCGACCTGGTCGTAGGGAACGGTGACGCCGAGCGGGGTGAGCTTCTGCTCGATCAGGTAGGCGATGTTCTCCTCACTGACCTCGCGGCCGAACAGTCCGCTGACGCGGTGGGAGATCGCCTCGGTGTCGCTCCTGCCGTCGACGGCGCCCGCGACCAGGTGGAGCAGCCGGGAGAGCTGCACCACCTGGCCGTCCCCCCGCCGGGCGATGTACTTGGGCTCGGTGAACCCTGAGCCCTGGTACTCGCCGTGCAGCTGCAGCCCGGCGCTCAACCGGGGCACCGGGAAGACCGGGGCCGGCGCCTGGTCGGGCGTGGGCGCGTGCTGCGGGTGCCGGAGGTGCGGCGGGTCCGGTGCGGGGCCCGTTCCTTGAGGGCCGATCAGGCCCTGGGTTTCGTCCGGGTCGTACTCGGTGAACTGGGCGTACTGCTGGTAGGAGGTGGCGAAGCCCCCAGGCCCGGGAACGAGTGCCCCCGGGTCCACGCTCACGGTCATCTGTGCTGCCCTTCCCCCCGTTGACACGGCCCCCCTGCTCCCCGCCCGCCGGTTTCCCTCCCGGAAGCGGGCCGCCCCCTCCCCAGGCGCGGCCCGCTCCTCTGCTGCGAGGGTGTGCGCGGTGCTACTGGGTGATGCTGATGGCCTGGTCCGCCTCGGACTGGGCGGTGGCGCCGACGGAGGCCAGGTTGGTGGCGTTCGAGGTGTTGTGCGCCGAGACGTTGGCGACGTGCTTGGTGACGTTGACCGTCTTGGTGAAGCTGAACTTCAGCTTGCTCAGCGCCTCGCGGCCGGGGAGCAGCTCGGCGGACTCGGCGTCGAGCTCGTGCAGGTCCATGCTCATGGCAGTGCCTTTCGGTGGTGTGTGGAACAGGTGGTGTGTGGAACTGATGCGGTGTGAGTAGCGCTGCGGTACAGCGGTGATCCAGTGCAGCGGCCCTGGCGGCCGACTACTGATGGATGCTGATGGCCTGGTCCGCCTCGGACTGGGCGGTGGCCCCGACGGAGGCCAGGTTGGTGGCGTTCGAGGTGTTGTGCGCCGAGACGTTGGCGACGTGCTTGGTGACGTTGACCGTCTTGGTGAAGCTGAACTTCAGCTTGCTCAGCGCCTCGCGGCCGGGGAGCAGCTCGGCGGACTCGGCGTCGAGCTCGTGCATCTGCAGCATGATCGGTTCCCCCTCGGGGATGGCTCGTGACGGCTCGGACGGTGAAGGGATCCCCCCCGGCGTCCAATCCGGTCGGACGTTCTGTCCAACGAGATTGGACAGTAGTCGCCCCCCTCGACCGCCTGCAAGCGGTTTGCCGACGACTTTCTGTCACGGGATGGCAACGGAGAGGAATTGCCAGGTGGGGCCGCACGCGGCGGTGCCGAAAGCGGTGATCGCCGTAGAATCGACACTTCGGAGCCCGCCGCCAGGGCGGTGACAGGAGGCGTCAGCCAGGTGTCCAACGCGCTGCAGCAACTGATGAGAGAGCGGTTGGATCGGCAGAGCTGGTCCTATGGTGACGTCGCCCGCCGCGGCGGCATCCCGCGGTCCACCGTGCACCACCTCGCCACCAGCGAACGGCTGGTCAGAATGCCCCAGCCGGGCACGCTGGAGGGTCTGGCCCGAGGACTGGAACTCCCGTTGGACGCCATCCGCCGGGCCGCCGCCGAGGCCTGCGGCATCCACCTGTACGCCGCGGGGCCGGCCGTCGCCGAGGGCGGGCCGGCCGCCGACCCCGAGGTGGACGTGCTCATCGCGAGCCTGCAGAAGCTCTCGATCGACGACCGCCGCCATGTTGCCGCGTTGGTCGAGTCCCTGCTGGACCGCGGGGGTTCGGACGGTCGTCCGAAAGCGTCCGAATAAGAGGCCCGCGCTACCGCTTCCGGTTCCCGTTCCGTCCTGGAACGACCGGAACGAGCGAATTTCCTCGTACGCCCCGACTGCCTCGGAACCGGACGGCTAGCGTCGTCCTCCTCAAGTGCATGGGGGCGAGTGAGCCGCACGACGCCCCGGAGGACCAGGGGGTCACGTGCTGGTCGTACAGGGAAGCCCCACCACTGCGGTCGTCCGGGGCAGCAGCGGCGAGTCCGTCGTCCTGCTCTCCGGGGAACTCCCCGCGGAGCTGACCGACGCCAACCTCGCCGAGGTCCTCCACCTGGCCGCGGCGGTGCTGGACGGCGCGGAGATGCTGCTCTTCCGCCGCTGCCTGGCCGCGCTCCGCCGGGGCGACCTCGACGGCACCCGCCGGATCGAGATCGACGGTGCCGTCCTCACCGTCCATACGGGCTGAGACCCCTGCCGGCCGGACGCGGGTTCGAGTACAACATTTGTTCGGATCGGCAACAATGAGGGAACGCTCTTACCGCGCTCTCATTCACTCCGGAGAGAATCAGCAACGTGACGTCGACAGTACTGCTGGCCGAGGACGACCGGGCCATTCGTGATTCCCTGGTACGCCTGCTCACGCTGGAGGGCTACCAGGTGACAGCCGTCGCCGACGGCATCCAGGCGCTGGCGGTGATCCACCGGGAGCGCCCTGACGCCATCGTGCTGGACGTGATGATGCCGGGGATCGACGGCCTCGCGGTGTGCAGCGTGCTGCGCGCCGAGAACGACCGCACCCCCATCCTGATGCTCACCGCGCGCGTCGAGACCTCCGACCGGGTTGCCGGGTTGGACGCGGGTGCCGACGACTACATGGTGAAGCCCTTCGAGACGGACGAGCTGCTGGCGCGGCTGCGCGCGCTGCTCCGGCGGGCGACGCCGGTGCCGGTGCCGGCCGACCCGCCGTCGACCCAGTCCGGCGACCCCGCCGACGGCGTCATCGAGGTGGGTGACCTGCGGATCGACCCGACCGCGCGCCGGGTGTGGCGGCAGAACACCGAGATCGCACTGTCCCGGACCGAGTACGACCTGCTGGAGTTGCTCGCCCGGAACGCCGGCATCGTGCTGGACCACAGCACCGTGTACGACCGCATCTGGGGCTACGACTTCGGCCCGGGGTCGAAAAACCTCGCTGTCTACATCGGCTACCTGCGTCGTAAGCTGGAACTTCCCGACGCGCCGGCCCTGATTCACACGGTCCGAGGCGTCGGCTACTCCCTGCGTGAGCCGTAGCAGCCGCGGGGGGCCGATGACAGCAGAGGCTGTGGCCCGTGCACTGGTCCAGGTCTCGTGACCGTGAGTGGTGGGCCTGAGTGGTGACCGTGAGCTGTGCCGTGCGCGGTGGCCGGTGAATCGGCCCCGTCTGCTCTCCCGCCTGTCCGACCGACTCCCGCTGGGTTTGCGGCTGAGGCTGCCCCGGCTGCTCCGCAGGCGTCCGACGGGAGGGCTCCGGGTGCGCTTCTCGGTGGCCTTCGCCGGCGTGGCCGCGCTGGTCGCGATCCTGGTCGGCGGCCTGGGCTACGACGCCGCCGCCAGTCTGATCCGCCGCGACCGGGCGGCCGACTTCTCCACGTCGCTGAACACGCTGCGGTCCACGGTCAAGCAGTCCCCGCTGGGTCCCAAGAACTTCCTGCCGTCGAAGCAGAACACCGAGAACCAGATGGAGGACGAGTTCACCCAGTCCGGGGACATCGGCATCCAGATCCTCGCCCCGGGCGGAGCGGTGCTCCAGGCGGGCAGCCCCGACCAGTTGCATGTCAGCGCCGAGGACAAGGTGCTCACCCACGAGCACGAGGCGGGGGTCATCCACGACGTCACCGAGCAGGCGGGCGGGGACCACTACCGGGTGGTGACCGTCTCCCTCGGCGGCGGTCGCGGTGCGGTGCAGCTCAGTCAGCTGCTCTCCAGCACCGACCAGCTGCTGCAGAGCCTGCTGGTGCGGATCGAGCTGGTGGCCACCGGCGTGGTGCTGGCGGCCGGCGCCTCCGGATGGTGGCTGGCCGGGCGGATCACCCAGCGGCTGGTGAGCCTCACCGGGGCGGCTGAGCAGGTGGCGTCCACCGGTCAGCTGGACGTGGACGTGCCCCGCAGCGGGGTGGACGAGATCGGCCGGCTCGGCCGGGCCTTCGACGACATGCTGGGCCGGCTCGCCCGATCCAAGGACGACCAGCGGCGCCTGGTCCAGGACGCCGGGCACGAGCTGCGTACCCCGCTGACCTCGCTGCGGACCAACATCGCCGCGCTGCCCAAGCTCGACCTGCTGCCCGAGGAGTCCAGGGAAGCCCTGCTCGACGACCTGCAGACGGAGACCCGTGAGCTGACGGTACTGGTCAACGAGCTGGTCGAACTGGCGGCCGACCGCCGGGAGGCCGAGGAGCCGACCGAGGTCGACCTGGCCGCCCTGGCCGAGCGGGTCGCCGACCTGGCCCGCCGCCGCAGCGGCCGGGAGATCCTGGTGGCGGCCCGGCCCGCCTTCGTCAGTGGACGCCCGCAGGCGCTGCAGCGCGCGCTGACCAACCTGGTCGAGAACGCCGCCAAGTTCGCGACCGGCGACAGCCAGATCCTGGTCCGGGTGGAGTCCGGCCGGGTCGCCGTGCTGGACCGGGGGCCGGGCATCGACGAGGGCGACCTCGACCGGGTCTTCAACCGCTTCTACCGGGCCACCAAGGCCCGTAGCCTGCCCGGCTCCGGACTCGGCCTGTCCATCGTCCGGGAGGTCGCCGAGAGCCACGGCGGCCGGGTGTTCGCCCGCAACCGCCCCGGCGGCGGGGCCGAGATCGGCTTCACCCTGCCCACGCTCCCGCTCTCCGCCGAGCAGTCCGAGCACGAGACGGGCAGCGGGCTCTCGGGCAAGCTGCCGGCGACACGCCGCCCGACAAATCGGACAAGAACCTGATATCTGGCTAAATTTCCCAGTACGGCCTGGCGAGCGATCGGCAGCAGCTGCTCCGCGCGACGCAGATCTGCCGGTCGTTCGGCGGGCCGTATGCGCGCCCGCTGCCGGGCCCCAGGGAAGGACCGCCCCCTTTGGCCGCTGTGACTGCCCCCGCTCCCGGCCCGGCGAACCCGCAGCCACGCGTCCCGACCCGGCGCACCACCGAGCTCGGCCTGGTCCTGCTCGCCGTCCTGATCGCGGCCTTCGGTTACGCGGACGTGGGCTGCGTCATCGACGGCCGGGTGCCGGCCGACACCGCCCGGTACGGGATCGGCCTGGGCGTGCTGGCACTGCTCGCCCACGGCGCGGTGCGTCTGCGGGCGCGCTACGCCGATCCGCTGCTGCTGCCGCTGGCGGTGCTGCTGAACGGGCTCGGACTCGTGGTGATCTACCGGCTCGACCGGGCGACCGCGACCAGCTCCGCACCCTCGCAGCTGGTCTGGTCGGCGATCGGGGTGGTGCTGTTCATCGGGGTGGTGCTGTTCCTGCGGGACTACCGGGTGCTCCAGCGCTACGCCTATGTCTTCGCCTTCTGCGCGATCGCCCTCATGATCGTCCCGGCCTTCCTGCCCGCCGTCTACGGCGCCAAGATCTGGATCAAGATCGGACCGCTCTCCTTCCAGCCCGGCGAGGTCGCCAAGATCGCGCTGGCGATCTTCTTCGCCGCCTACCTCGCCGCCAACCGCGACGCGCTGGCGCTCACCGGCCGCCGGATCTGGGTGATCGAACTGCCGCGCGGCCGCGACCTCGGGCCGATCCTGGTGGTCTGGCTGCTCAGCTCCGGAGTGCTGTTCCTGGAGCAGGACCTCGGCACCTGCCTGATCTTCTTCGGCATGTTCGTGATGATGCTCTATGTCGCCACCGGGCGGACCGGCTGGATCGCGGTCGGCCTGGTCCTGGTCGGCCTGGCGGTCGCAGTCGTCGGCCTGTTCGAACCGCATGTGCACAGCCGCTTCGTGGACTGGCTGCACCCGATGGCCTCGATCGAGGCGGGGCAGGGGGCCGGGCAGCTGGCCCAGTCGCTGTTCGCCTTCGCGGCCGGCGGGCTGCTCGGCACCGGCCTCGGCCAGGGCCACTCCTACCTGATCGGCTTCGCGGTGAAGTCCGACTGGATCCTCGCCACCTTCGGCGAGGAGCTCGGCCTGGTCGGGCTGGCGGCGCTGCTGCTGGTCTACGCGGTCCTGGTGGTGCGCGGCTACCGCACCGGCATCATGCTGCAGGACCCCTTCGGGCGGCTGCTGTCGATCGGACTCGCCTCGCTGCTGGCACTCCAGGTGTTCGTGGTCGCCGCGGGCGTCACCGACCTCATCCCACTGACCGGGATGACCATGCCCTTCCTGGCCCAGGGCGGCTCGTCGCTGGTGACCAACTGGATCCTGGTCGCGCTGCTGATCCGCACCAGCCATGCCGCCCGGCGCCCGGCGCTGCCGCCGGTCGCGCCCCCGCCGCCGGCCCCGCCGATCCGACCGGCCCAGCCGCCGCAGCCTCAAAAGCCCCAGCAGCCCCAGTCGTCGCCGGAGCCCCGGACGTCACCGGAGGATGGCGACGACGACCCGACCCAGGCGGTGCCGAAGGTATGAGTCCGTTCGGTCGTGGCAGCCGCAACGAGAGCCGGGACGCCTCCGCCGCCGGCGCGGTGCGCCTCTCGTTGAGCCGTACCGCCCGCCGGGCCGGGCTGTTCTGTCTGCTGCTGATCCTGCTGCTGCTGATCAACTGCAGCCGGGTCCAGGTCGTCCAGTCGCAGGGCTACGACGACAACCCCGCCAACCAGCGCGCGACCCTGGCCCGCTACGCCCAGCCGCGCGGGGACATCCTGGTCGGCGGCCGGTCGGTGACCGGCTCCCGGGCCACCGGCGGGACCTTCGACTATGTCCGCACCTACACCGACGGCCCGCTCTACGCGCCGGTCACCGGCTTCTCCTCGCAGACCTACGGCAACACCCTGCTGGAGGGCGTCGAGGACGGGATCCTCTCCGGCACGGACAGTCGGCTCGCGAGTTTCCCGCTGCTCAACGCCATCACCCGCGACCCGGTGCCCGGCGGCAATGTGCTGACCACCATCAACGCCAAGGCGCAGCAGGCCGCCTTCGCCGGCCTGGGCGGCAAGCGCGGCGCGGTCGCGGCGATCGAACCGGCGACCGGCCGGATCCTTGTCCTGGCCAGCACCCCCTCGTACGACCCCGGCAGCATCGCCGGCACCGGTTCGGCGACGGTCGCCGCCTGGAGCGCGCTGAACGCGCAGTCGACCCAGCCGATGCTCAACCGGGCGCTGCGGCAGACCTACCCGCCGGGCTCCACGTTCAAGATCGTCACGGCCTCGGCGGCGCTCACCGACGGCGTCGTCGACGGCATCGACACCCCGACCGACACCCCCGACCCGTACACCCCCTCCGACACCACCACCCCGATCACCAACGAGAGCGCCGCCGACGCCTGCCAGAACGCCACCCTGATGTATGCCATGCAGGTCTCCTGCAACACCGTCTTCGCCAAGCTCGGCGACGATGTCGGCGAGGCCGGAATGGTGCGGATGGCACAGGCCTTCGGTTTCAACCAGAGCGCGCAGACCATTCCGGTCGGGGTGGTGCCGAGCGTCTTCGACACCTCGATGACCGGCCAGGCCTTTCTGGCACTCTCCTCGATCGGGCAGTACAACACCGCGGCCAGTCCGCTGCAGATGGCCGAGGTCGGTGCGGCGGTCGCCGACAACGGCACGCTGATGCAGCCTCAACTGGTAGCCTCGGTCACCCGTTCGGACGGCAAGCAGGTGCAGGGGTTCACCCCGAAGACCTTCGGGCAGCCGATCAGCCCGGCCGTCGCCGCTGAGCTCCAGCAGATGATGGTGAACGTGGTGACCAACGGTACCGGCACCAACGCGGCCATTCCCGGCGCGGTGGTCGGCGGGAAGACCGGCACCGCCCAGAACGGCGTCAACAACAGCGGGACGCCGTACGCCTGGTTCGTCTCCTACGCCAAACCGAGCCCCGCGGCCGCCTCGCCGGTCGCGGTCGCGGTGGTGATCGAGGACAGCAATGCCAACCGCGCGGACGTCAGCGGTGGCGGCCTGGCCGCGCCCGTCGCCCGCGCCGTGATGCAGGCGGTCCTCAACGGCTGAGCCGGGCCGACGACGGCTGACGCGCGCCGACCAGATCCGGACCGACCGGACTCGGACCGACCGCGCCCGGGCCGCCCGCGCCCGGACCGACCGCGCCCGGGCCGCCCGGACCCGCCGACCGGAGGTGTACGTGGGGCCGACCATCGGGGAAGGTGGTGCCATGCCGAAGATCGCAGTCGTGGGGAGCCTCAACCTGGACCTGGTCGTTCCGGTCCCGCACCACCCCCGGCCGGGGGAGACCGTGCTGGGCGGCGTCCTCGCCGAGCATCCCGGCGGCAAGGGCGCCAACCAGGCGGTCGCGGCGGCGCGGCTCGGCGCCCAGGTGGCGATGGTGGGCATGGTCGGCGCGGACGCCGCCGGGGGCCGGCTGCGGGCGGCCCTGGCGGCGGAGCGGGTCGAGGTGGAGCGGGTGCTGGTGGCCGAGGGATCGGCCAGCGGACAGGCGCTGGTCGCGGTGGACACCTCCTCCGGCGAGAACTCGATCATCGTCAGCCCCGGCGCCAACAGCGCGCTCGCGCCCGAGCACTGCGCGGCGGCGGGGGCGCTGCTCCGCGATGCCCAGGTCACCCTGCTCCAGCAGGAGGTCCCGGCGGCGACCGTGGAGGCGGCGGCCCGGCTGGCCGGCGGCCTGGTGCTGCTGAACCCCGCACCCGCGCGGGAACTGCCGCGCGGGCTGCTGGAAATGGTCGACGTACTGGTGCCCAACCGCGAAGAACTGGCCGCCCTGGTCGGCCACCCGCTGCCGGACCTGCACGCCGTCGCCGACGCCGCCCGGACCCTCGGCGGTCCGGCGGCCGTGGTGGTCACCCTGGGCGCAGACGGCGCACTGCTGTGCGCCGAGGGCGCCGTGCACGTCGTCCCGCCGCTGCCGGTCGCGGCGGTGGACACCACCGCCGCCGGCGACTCCTTCTGCGGCGCTCTGGCCTGCGCGCTCGCCGAGGGCAGACCGCTGCACGAGGCGGTCCGGCTGGCCAACGCGGCGGCGGCGCTGACGACCACCCGGGCCGGGGCCCAGCCGTCGCTGCCGACCCGGGACGAGGTCGAGGCGCTGCTGGGGCACCCGTTCTGACGGTCCGGCGGCCGGTGCGGGCAGCGCGGCCGGTGCCGGGCGGCTGACGCGTCGTAACGCCCGACCGCCGGGCGGACTAAGCTCGATCCGTCATGGACGGAGCCCTCCGGCGCGCGGTCGAGCGCGCCCTCGCCCGCGTGGGCGACATCGCGATACTGATCCGCAAGGCCGGGTGGGCCGCCCCCGAGCAGCGGGTCTTCCTGCTCCCCTCGCTGTCCTCGCCCCGGCTGCGCTACGGCCTGGCCGTGCTCTGCGCCGGCTGCGTGGTGCTGCTCACCGAGTCGGCCGACAACCAGCTCAACGAACTCGTCCCCGGCAGCCTCGCCTGGGCCCTCGCCGGACTCCAGGTGCTGCCGCTGCTGCTGGCCGCGACCCGGCCGCTGGCCGCCTGGCGGATCTGCGGCATCGGACTCACCCTGACCACCTTCGCCGAGGTCGGCCACGCCCCGACGCCGTTCTGGCCCTGGCCGGTCAGCGGCTGCATCGCCTACGTCGTCCTGCTCTTCGTCACCGCGCAGGTCTACGGCCGGGACGTGGCCGTGGGCGTGGACCTGCTCACCGCGGCGGCGGTGCTGCTCCCGGCCGTGCTGCTGGTCGGACTGCCGCCGGTGGTGCTGGCCGTCGCCGCCGTCGTCGCCACGCTGGTGCTGGTCCTCGGAGAGTCCATCCACTCCCGGCGCGAGGCCGAACGGCACCTGGTCCGGGCCGAGGAGCAGCGCCGGGCCGGACTGGCCCGGCAGGCCGTGCTGGAGGAGCGCTCGCGGATCGCCCGGGAGCTGCACGACGTGGTCGCGCACCATATGTCGATGATCGCCATCCAGGCCGAGGCCGCGCCGTACAAGGAGCCCGGTCTGCCCGAGCAGACGCTGCGGACCTTCGGCGCGATCCGGGAGGCGTCCACCACCGCGCTGACCGAGATGCGCCGCGTCATCGGGCTGCTGCGGGAGGACGACGAGAACGCCGAGCGCGCCCCGCAGCCGGGCATCGACCGGATCCCGGACATGGTCCGGGCCGCCCGGCAGGCGGGGATGCAGGTCGACCTCACGCTCACGGCCGGACCCGAGCGGCCGCCGGCCGTGGTCGACGTGTCGGTGTACCGGATCGTGCAGGAGGCGCTCAGCAACGCCGGGCGCCACGCCCCCGGGGCGCGGGTCGAGATCGAGATCCTGCGCACCCAGGACACGGTCCGGGTCCATGTCGCCGACGACGGCCGCACCAGCGGCGAGCCCGCCCCGGGCGGCCACGGCGGCCACGGCCTCACCGGGATGCGCGAGCGGGCCGCGATGCTCGGCGGCACGCTGCGCGCGCACCAGCGCGAGCACGGGGGCTTCGAGGTGAGCGCCGAACTGCCGCTGGACGGCGTACCCGAGCAACGCCGGGGAGATCACTTCCGGGCTGACGGCGAAGAGAACTGACGGGGGAACAGAAGACCATGGCTGACACCATCCGGGTCCTGCTGGTGGACGATCAGGAGATGGTCCGGGACGGGCTGGGCGCGCTACTGTCCTCCGCCCCAGACATCGAGCTGGTCGGCGAGGCCGGTGACGGGCTGCTGGCCGTCCAGCTCGCGGCGGAGCTGCGCCCCGACGTCGTGGTCATGGACATCCGGATGCCCGGCATGGACGGGCTCACTGCCACCGCCCGCATCCTCGGCGAGCGCGGCGGTGGCAGCGGCGGTGGCAGCGAGGGCGAACGCGCGGACGGCCGCAGCCCGGGGCCGCGGGTCCTCATCCTCACCACCTTCGACCTGGACGAGTACGTCTACGAGGCGCTGGCCCGCGGGGCCAGCGGCTTCCTGCTCAAGGACGCGCCGGCCCGGGACCTGATCAACGCGGTCCGGGTGATCGCCTCCGGCGAGGCCCTGCTCGCCCCCTCGGTCACCCGTCGGCTGATCGACGACGTCGCCCGCCGCCGCCGCTCCGGCAACCTCCGCCCGGAGGCCGCCGCCACGCTCACCGCCCGGGAGCTGGACGTGCTCCGGCAGGTCGCCCGGGGGCTGTCCAACGGTGAGATCGCCGAGGAGCTGTTCCTCTCCGAGCAGACGATCAAGACCCATGTCGGCCGGATACTGGCCAAGCTGGAACTGCGCGACCGGACCCAGGCCGTGGTGTTCGCCTACGAGAACGGGCTGGTCGGCGGGCTGGGCGAGACGGTCTGAGCCGACGCCCCGGCAGCAGCCCCGCCCGGCGGGCGATGTGGGGCCGTTCGGGGCCTTCATGGGACCAGTCGGGTGCCATCCTGCAGGGGGATGGCGCCCCACCCTGCAGTGTGACGACGAAATCGTCGACGCCTTCCTAAGGTTGGCATGGTGACGACGAATCATGCCCAGGAACCGGCCCGGCTGAGCTCCGCCATCACCACTGCCATCACCACTGCCGCCCGCCGCCTCGCCCCGTACCCCGACGTCCGGGAGCGCGGCCCGCGCCGACTGCCCTGGATCCTCGGCTGCCTGGCCTCGGCGGTCTGGGGCGGGACCTTCCCGCTCTTCTCCGACCTGGTCCCGCAGCGCAACTGGGGATTCCTCGCCACCGGCGGGTACCTGCTGGCCGCCGCCGTCGCCGCCTTCGCCCCGCGCCGCCGCGCCCCCGCCCTCGCCGTGGCCGTCGCGCTGGCCGGTGCGGTGCTGCTGCCGCTCGCGATCATGACGGCCGGCGGCCAGGCCCAGTCCGAGGTCTACGTCGTCCAGAACTCGGCCACCCAGCTGCTGCACACCGGCAGCCCCTATCTGCCGACCGCGCACCGGGTGATCCAGTACAACCCGTACCTTCCGGCGATGGCGCTGTTCGGACTGCCCCGCGCGCTGCTCGGGACCCAGGGCGCGCTGCCGCAGATCCTCGGCGACGCCCGGCTCTGGTTCCTGCTGGCCTTCCTCGGCTGCCTGGTCGCCACCTGGCGGCTGCTGCGGAGCTCGGGACCGGCGCGCGGGTGGCTCGCGCTGGCCGCGGTCACCGCCTCGCCACTGGTCTCGCTCCCGGCCTCGGTCAGCGGAGTGGACCTGCCGCTGATCGGCTGCTGCCTGCTCGGCCTGGCCTGCGCCGGACAGGGGCGGCTGTACCGGGCCGCCCTCTTCGTCGCCCTGGCCTGCGCGCTCAAGTGGACCGCCTGGCCGGCCGTGCCGGTCGCGCTGCTGCTGGTCCACCAGCGGTACGGACGCCGCCCGGCGCTGCGCTGCGCCGCGCTGACGCTGGCCGCCTCGGCGCTGCTGATCGTCCCGTGCGTGCTGGCCACCCCGGCGGCGGCGCTGGAGCAGGTGGTCCGTTTCCCGCTCGGGCTCTCCAGGCTGCGCACCCCGGCGAACAGCCCGCTCCCCGGCCACCTGCTCGCCGAACTGGGCCCGGACGGCCGGATCGCCTCGCTGGTGCTGCTGGGCGCGGGCGGCGCGGCCATCGCGCTGTGGCTGCTGCTCCGCCCGCCGCACACGGTCACCCAGGCGGCGGACCGGCTGGCCGCCGGGGTCGCCGTCGCCTTCCTGCTCGCCCCGGCCGGCCGCTTCGGCTACCTGGAGCTCCCGGTCCTGCTGGTGCTCTGGCCCCGGCTCGCGCTCGGCCGCCGCACGCCCGGGGCGGCCGAACCGGGCGAAGCCCTGCTGCGCCCGCTGTTCCAGCGGGCGGAGGCGGCATCGGGAGCAGCAGCGGCGGACGCCGCCGTGGAGGCAGCGGTGGCGGCCGCTGTGGCCGAGGCGGCCATGGAGGCGGTGGTCGAGGCAGCGGTGGACGCCGCCCTCGTCGCCGACCCGGCCCGCACCGGCTGAGTCGGCTCGGCACATGCGCTGCCCGCCCCGGGAATACTTTCCTGGGAAGGTAATGTTGCAGGAGGCAGCACCCGCCGACCCGAGATCCCTCCGAGGAGCCCGTGATGTCCGTCCGCCGCCTCAACCACGCCGTCCTCTACATCCGCGACGTGGCCCGTTCCGTCGAGTTCTACACCGACGTCCTCGGCTTCGAGGTCGCCGCCGAGTACGCCGGCCGGGCCGCCTTCCTGCGCGCCGCCGGCACGCTCAACGACCACGACCTGGGCCTGTTCGCGATCGGCGGCCAGGCCGCCGGCCCCGTTCCCGGCCAGGTCGGGCTCTACCACCTCGCCTGGGAGGCCGGGACGCTCGGCGAGCTGGCCGAGATCGGTGAGAAGCTCCGCCGCCGCGGCTCGCTGGTCGGCGCCAGCGACCACGGCGTCAGCAAGTCCTTCTACGCCAAGGACCCCGACGGCATCGAGTTCGAGGTGATGTGGCGGGTCCCGCGCGCGGAGTGGCCGACCGACGGCGGCGGCGGGGTCGAGCGGCTCGACCTCGACGCCGCGCTCGCCCGCTGGGGCGCCGACCTGGCCACCGGGGCGGCGGCCGGCTCCGCCACCTGAGCGGAGCCGGGGCGCCCGGCTACTCGTCGGCCTCCAGCAGTTGCTCGACGACGTAGCCGGCGGTGCCTGCCCCGCTGGAGCCGCCCTGGACCATCGACGCGACCGCGATCTTGTCGTCGAAGGCGGTGAACCAGCCGTTGGTGCTGTTGCCGTCGCCCACCTGCGCGGTGCCGGTCTTGCCGCCGGCATCCGGGATGCCGCTGAGGCGCGGCGACGCCGTGCCGATGCCGCTCGTCGCGTCGAAGCGCATCATGTCCCGCAGCTCCTGGGCGGTCGTCTGGTTCATCGGGGTGGCGGCCCCGGGCGTGGAGAGTCCGGGCAGGATCACCGGCTGGTGGAACGCTCCCTCGCTGACGGTGGCCGCGACCGAGGCCATGTCCAGCGGGCTCATCTCCACCTGGCCCTGGCCGATCAGGTCGGCCGCGTTGTTCGAGCCGGTCGGGTCGGCCGGGACCTGCGCGGTGCTGATCTGGAGGCCGCCGCCGATGTTCCATGCGACCAGTCCGAAGACCTGGGTGGCCTCGGTGCTCAGGTCGGTGGCGTCGGTGTTGTGGTGCACCAGGTACTGGTAGCCGTCGGTGATGAAGGCGGTGTTGCAGGACTCGGCGAAGGACCATTCGACGGTGGCATTCAGCTTCTGCGGCACATCGCTCTCATTGGTGAAATTCTGACTGTTCGCCACTTGGGACAGCGGGCACGGGGCCGGGCTCTGCGGGGTCAGGCCGTCCATGTCGAACAGCGCCGCCGAGGTGATGATCTTCATGGTCGAGCCGGGCGGGCTGGCGTAGTCGAGCGCCATGTCGCCGTTGGAACCGGTGTTGGCATTGGCCACCGCCAGGATGTGTCCCGTCGCCGGGTCCAGCACCACCACCGAGGTCGGCAGGCCGTGCAGCTCCGGGTTCTGCACCGCCTGCTCGGCTACCGCCTGCAGCCGGGGATCGATCGTGGTCTTCACCGTCATGCCTACGGGCGCGGTGAACGTCTTGGCGATGCTCTGCGGGCTGCCGTCGACGCCCAGCACCTCCACCCCGCTGCCGCCGGAGCCGCCGCTGTTCCCGGCGGCGGAGCCGCCCGAGCCGAGGGCGCTGATGATGCCCGCCAGCGAGGGGTACTTCGCCGCCGTCAGCGCGCTGCCGTCGGCGGCCAGCACGGTCGCGGTCGAGCCCGCGCCGTTCCCGGTCGCCGTGACCGGACCGGCCGCCAGGGTCTCACCGGCGGTCAGGCCGGAGTAGAGCACCGAGACGGACCAGTCGACCGAGGCCAGCCCGCCGTTGTTCTGGATCACGTTCAGCGAGCCCGGGTAGGTCCAGGTCCCGCCCGCGACCTTCGCGGTGACCGTGAAGTCCACCACCGTCGCGCCGGGGTCGGAGGTCGAGGGCCCGGCGGCGGTGACCCGGCTGAACGAGACCGACGAGAGCTTCAGGCCGGACCGGTAGTTGGCCAGGTCGGACTGGGCGGCGGTGGGCGAGTTGGTGGAGTTCGCCGCCACCGTGTAGTCGGCGGGGCCGGCCTGCCAGTTGCCGAGGAACGCCTGCGCGACCTTGACCGCCTGGGCCGCCGCCGGGGGCGCGGTGGACTGCGCCTGGGCAGCCGGCCCGGCACTCCCGCCCGCGCTGCCACCGCCCGAGCTGCCGGTCAGCCCGTGGATGATGTTGTAGGCGCCGACGCCGCCCAGGCCGAGCAGGCCCGCGCAGCAGACACCTATGACCCCGGCTTTTGCCCCGCGATTCATGTCTTCCCCCTGTGTAGTCCCTCTCAGCCGATGGTAAGTGTGCGTCCCTCGACCCAGGGCGCAAGTCCTGGGACTGGTGCGGAGATTGTGACCGGGAATGGGGATCCATCAGACATCTCGGCCGCCGTGCCGAAATCCGGTCGACTCCGGCGGGCGCCCCGGTTAGCCTCGCCGGCATGACCAACCCCGACAGCGCCGACTGGCTGGAGCTCAACCGGACCCTGTGGGACGGCCGGGTGGCCGTGCACGCCCGGAGCGCGTTCTACGACGTGCCCGGCTTCGTCGCGGGCGCGGAGGTGCTGCGCCCGTTCGAGCTCGCCG
Organism: uncultured Actinomycetota bacterium; assembly: GCA_963743515.1. Classification (GTDB taxonomy): domain Bacteria; phylum Actinomycetota; class Actinomycetes; order Streptomycetales; family Streptomycetaceae; genus Streptacidiphilus. The sequence continues at coordinate 802,370 of CAVUQN010000004.1, read as the reverse complement.
AGGTCGGCGACGTCACCGGCCGGACGCTGCTGCACCTCCAGTGCCACTTCGGCCAGGACACCCTGGCCTGGGCCCGGCGCGGGGCCACCGTCACCGGGCTGGACTTCTCGGCACCGGCGGTCGCGGCCGCGCGCGAGCTGGCGCGTACGGTCGGCGTCGAGGACGCGCGCTTCGTCGTCGCCGACGTCTTCGACGCGGTGCCGACGCTGCCGGGCGAGGTCTTCGACATCGTCTACACCGGTCTCGGTGCGCTCTGCTGGCTGCCCGACCTGACCCGCTGGGCCGAGACCGCCGCCGCGCTGGTCGCGCCCGGGGGCTTCCTCTATCTGGCCGAGTTCCACCCGGTGGCGGACATCCTGGACGAGGACGGCCGGACGGTCGTCCAGGACTACTTCCGGCGGGAGCCGACCGTCTGGGACGAACCCGGCACCTACACGGACGGGGAGCCCGCTCCGGGCTCGTCGGAGCTGGGCGCCACCGTCTCGGTGGAGTGGCAGCACGGGCTGGGTGAGGTCCTCAGCGCCATCGCCGCAGCCGGCCTGCGGCTGGAGTTCGTGCACGAGCACGACTTCACGCTGTTCCCGCGGTTCCCGGTGCTGGAGGTCGTCACCGAGGACGGCGCCACCGTGCACCGGCTCCCGCAGGGGCAGCCGCGCGTCCCGATGATCTACTCGGTCCGCGCCGCCAAGCCCGCCGCCGCCGACTGAGCGCCGGATTCAGATCCAGGTGTTCCACCACATCCGGGCCTGCCACTGGGCGTAGGTGGTGATCTCGGCGGTGTAGATCGGCAGGAAGTAGGCGAAGCAGGCCATGATCGAGACCACCAGGGTCCCGGCGGCCACCCCGCCCCAGAGCCTTCGTTCGCGCGAGGCCGCCGCCTTGCCCAGCATTCCGCCGATCATCAGGGCGAGGGCCAGGCAGAGGAAGGGCTCGAAGTCGATGGAGTAGAAGATGAAGATGGTCCGCTGCTGCCACTGGAACCAGGGCAGGTAGCCGGCCGCGATGCCGCAGAGGATCGCCGCCGCCCGCCAGTCCCGCAGCATGATCCAGCGGTAGAGGGCGTAGACGATCGCGAAGCAGGCCGCCCACCAGAGCAGCGGGGTCCCTATGGCCAGCACCTCGCTGGAGCACTGGGCCGCGCCGCCGCACTGCGAGGGCTTGAGGTTGTTCGGGTAGTAGAACGACACCGGCCGCCCGTTGACCAGCCAGCTCCACGGGTTGGACATGTAGGTGTGCGGGGTGGTCAGCGTGGTGTTGAAGTTCCAGATCTCCGAGTGGTAGTGCCAGAGGCTGCGCAGCGGCGCGGGCACCCAGCTCATGTCCACCTGCGGCAGCGGGATCGGGCCCCAGTTGGCGGCGGAGAGCCCGGCGCGGTGGTCGGCCCAGTGCCGGTCGTAGCCGCCGCTGGTGAACAGCCAGCCGGACCAGGACGCCAGGTAGGTGAAGAAGGCGACGACCACGGTGGACAGGAACGCGAACGGCACGTCGTGCTTGAGCGCGGTCCAGTACGGGTGGCGGGCGCCGGCCGTCTTGCGGGCGGCGGCGTCCCAGAGCACCGACATGATCGCGAAGGCGGCGAGGAAGTCGAGCCCGTTCCACTTGGTCGCGCAGCACAGGCCCAGGCAGACCCCGGCCAGCAGCCGGAACGGGCGCCAGCCCAGCCGCGCCGCGGTCGCCAGTTCGTTGTCGGGCGCGGCGTCCGGGTGGTCGACGGTCGCGCCGACGGCGTCGGCGAGCCGGGCCCGGCTGCGGTCCCGGTCGATCAGCAGCAGGCCGAAGGCGCTGAGCGCCCAGAACATCACCATCTGGTCGAGCAGGCCGGTGCGGCTCATCACCAGGTGCATGCCGTCGACGGCCATCATCAGCCCGGCGACGCAGCCGAGCAGCGTCGAGCGGAACAGCCGGCGGCCGATCCGGGCGACGATCAGTACGGCGAGGGTGCCGAGAACGGCCACGCTGAAGCGCCAGCCGAAGGGCGTCAGCCCGAAGATCATCTCGCCGATGCCGATGACCCACTTGCCGGCCGGCGGGTGCGCGATGAACTCGGGGCCGCTCGGCTTGGGGATGACCTGGTGGCTCTGCAGGATCAGCTGGTTGGCATTGTCCGGCCAGTTCACCTCGTAGCCGTAGTGCCACAGGGCCCAGGAGTCCTTGGCGTAGTACGTCTCGTCGAAGATGATGTCGTGCGGCGTGCTGAGGTGGGTGAAGATCAGGATGCCGCTGAAGAGCATCAGCGCCAGCGGACCCAGCCACCCGGACCAGCGGCACAGCCAGGTCCACAGCCGGTCCGGGATCCGCAGCCCCAGCCACTCCAGGACCGGGGAGGCGGTCCCCGTGGAGATGTCCCGCCCGTCCGGCATCGGCGGCACGAGGCGGTGGCGCAGGGGGGTACGGCTGCGTGCCTCGTAGCCCAGTCTGCCCAGCCGCCGTTGCCATGCGCTCAGCGGCCAGGCCGCCCGGCGGCTCGCCCCCGTCGGACCGTTGGCAGAGCCGCCGGCCGGGCCGTCCTCCAACGGGATTCCGGTCAGCGTCGACCCGCCGTGCAACTCGTCGTCGTTGGGCGCAGTCCCTGTCGCCTCGTTACCGCTCACGCGTGCATCGTAGGGGTGAACCCTGTATGCGGTACCGGTACCTCGCCATACTGGGAGGATGAGCAGGTGACAGGTCTACTCATTCTTGCAGGAACCCCCATCGGCGACGTCGAGGACGCACCCCCGCGGCTTGCGGCCGAGCTCGCCGCCGCCGATGTCGTCGCGGCCGAGGACACCCGGCGGATGTGGCGCCTCGCCAATGCCCTGGGCGTCGCCCCGGCCGGCCGGGTCGTCTCCTACTTCGAGGGCAACGAGGTCGGCCGCACCCCCGAGCTGGTAGAGGCGCTGCTGGGCGGGGCCCGGGTGCTGCTGGTCACCGACGCCGGGATGCCCTCCGTCTCCGACCCCGGCTACCGACTGGTCGCGGCGGCGGTGGAGCAGGGCATCCGGATCACCGCCGTGCCCGGCCCCTCGGCGGTGCTGACCGCGCTGGCGCTGTCCGGACTGCCGGTCGACCGGTTCTGCTTCGAGGGATTCCTGCCGCGCAAGGGCGGCGAGCGTTCCTCGCGGCTGCGTGAGCTGGTGGCCGAGCCGCGCACCATGGTCTTCTTCGAGTCCCCGCACCGGATCGAGGACTCGCTGGCCGCCATGGCCGAGGTCTTCGGCGCGGCCCGGCCCGCGGCCGTCTGCCGGGAGCTGACCAAGACCTATGAGGAGGTCAAGCGCGGTCCGCTGGCCGAACTCGCGGTCTGGGCGGCGGACGGCGTGCGCGGCGAGATCACCGTCGTCGTCCAGGGTGCGCCGCCGGCCGACCCGGGCGGGCTGGACCCGGCCGAGCTGGCCCGCAGGGTCGCCGTGCGGGAGGACGCGGGGGAGCGGCGCAAGGAGGCCATCGCCGCGGTGGCGGCCGACACCGGGCTGCCCAAGCGCGAGGTGTTCGACGCCGTGGTGGCCGCCAAGAACGAGGCGAAGGCCGCGGCGGGTGCGACAAAGGCGGGTCCGGCAAAGGTGGTCGAGTAGCCCCGCGCCCGGGGCGCACCGCACACCTGTGGGCGCACGCACGGCGCGTATCACTGAGAAACGCATAAAAAGCTTCCCAAGAAATACCCTCGCTCAGGTAGCGCGATTACCATGGAAGGCACAACTCTCTTCCAAGAATGCTCCGAGATCGAATCCGGACGCCCTGGAAGGGGGATGCTCGGGGAGAGCGAGAAATTCCCGCTCGGGTACCACGGGAGACCGGCATGAGCGAATACCTCGGTGACCCAGACCTCACGAGCACGACCGCGACGGCGGTCACGACCCCGGACACGAAGCGGGTCGCCAACTCGACCGTCACCGCGACCGTCCACGAGGCCTATGCCTTCGCCTGCCTCAACTGCGGCTTCGGTTGGGAACAGGCATACGAGATCGAGCACCGCACCGACTACCAGGGCCAGCCCCTGGTGACGTACCGGGCGAACGGGGTCCCCGTTCCCTCGCCGTTGAGCAGGCCGAGCTGCCCCGGGTGCGGCGGTGCGCATGTGCGCATCCTGCGCGCCGGCCGGGTGTCCGAGGCCACCGCCTACTGGCACGCCCCGTACGCTGCCCGACCGACGAAGGCCGCCGAGCCCGCACGACCTGCCAACGCCACCGAGACCGAGGCCGCCGCACCGCTGCCGACCGCCGCCTCCGCGCCGGCCGCAGCCTCTGCCACGACCACCGCCGACGTCGGGACCGGTACCGAGACCGTCGCCGTGCAGGCAGCGGCCGACCAGGCCGCCGCCGCCCAGGCCCGCCCCCGGGCCAGGGGCCGCAGGCGCATCCATCTCCCCTTCCACTTCTCGCTCCGTCGTCGGCACACCACGCCCGAGCCCTGAGCCTCCCGGCCCCGCACCCCGCCCGCCCGGTCCGAAACGGATTCGAGGCGGGCGGGGTGCGGCGGCTAGGATTCGGCACCATGGCGGCCAATTCAGACAGCACCGGGGCGAATGCACGTAGCAGCTACTACGTCACGACGCCGATCTACTACGTGAACGATCGTCCCGCACCTCGGCCACGCCTACACGACCGTTGCAGGGGACGTGCTCACGCGCTGGCACCGCCAGCGCGGCGAGAAGGTGTGGTACCTCACAGGCACGGACGAGCACGGTCAGAAGATCATGCGAACTGCGGAGGCCCACGGGGTCAGTCCGCAGCAGTGGGCCGACCAGTTGGTCGAGGAGGCGTGGAAGCCCCTCTGGAGACGATCGAAGTCGCCAACGACGACTTCATCCGCACCACCGAGGACCGGCACACCGACCGGGTCCAGGAGTTCGTGCAGGATCTGTACGACAAGGGCGAGATCTACCAGGGCGATTACGAGGGCCCGTACTGCGTCGGCTGCGAGGAGTACAAGACTCCCGGGCGACCTGATCGACGGCGAGGGCGAGTACGCGGGGCAGAAGCTCTGCCCGATCCACGAGACGCCCGGTGGAGATGCTGAAGGAGGAGAACTACTTCTTCAAGCTCTCCGCCTACGGCCCGCGACTGCTGGAGCTACTACGAGGCCGCACCCCGACTTCGTCCAGCCCGACGTCGGCCCGCAACGAGGTCGTCTCGCTTCGTCGAGCAGGGCCTGCAGGACCTGTCGATCTCCCGCTCGACCTTCGACTGGGGCATCCAGATCCCGTGGGACCCGAAGCACGTCATCTACGTCTGGATCGACGCGCTGCTCAACTACGCCACCGCCGTGGGCTACGGCTCCGACGAGGACAAGTTCGAGCAGACCTTCCCGGCCGACGTGCACCTGGTCGGCAAGGACATCCTGCGCTTCCACGCGGTCATCTGGCCGGCCATGCTGATGGCGGCGGGCTGCCGCTGCCGAAGAAGGTCGTTCGCGACACGGCTGGCTGCTGGTCGGCGGCGAGAAGATGTGCAAGTCGAAGCTGACCGGCATCGCGCCGCACAGCTCACCGACCACTTCGGCGTCGGACGCGTACCGCTACTACTTCATGCGCGCGATCCCCTTCGGCCAGGACGGCTCCTTCTCCTGGGAGGACATCTCCGCCCGCTACACCTCGGAGCTGGCCAACGACTTCGGCAACCTCGCCTCGCGCGTGGCCGCGATGGTCGGCAAGTACTTCGACGGCGTGCTCCCGGCCGCCACCGACTGCACGGACCCGGCCGAGCAGGTGCTCGCGGACGCGTTGGCCAAGGCGGTCGCCGAGGCCGACGAGCGGATCGGCGAGAAGCTCGACTTCGCCGGCGGCATCGCGGCGATCTTCGACTTCGTCAAGCAGGTCAACGGCTACCTCACCACCCAGGAGCCCTGGAAGGTCGCCAAGGACGACCTCTGCGGAGGGCCAGGGCCGCCTGGCGACCATCCTCTACACGGCGGCCGAGTCGCTGCGCGGCATCGCCGTGCTGCTCAACCCGGTCATGCCGCGGGTGTCCGGTCTGCTCTGGGACTCCCTGGGCGCGGAGCCGGCCCTCGGCGCCCTCGCCGACCAGCACGTCACCGAGGCTGGCCGCTGGGGGCTGCTGCCCGCCGGGGTCACCGTCACCAAGGGCGAGATCCTCTTCCCCCGGCTGGAAGAGAAGAAGCAGGACGCCTGATCCGAACGGGGGTGCCGGGCACGCTGCAGAGCGTGCCCGGCACCCCCGTGTCGGCCTCGCGCCGACCCCGCCAGGCGCTTCCATCCCGCCGGGCGAACCGATCCGAACTGATCCAACGAGGCGAAGGCGAGCGAGATGGCCAAGTCCAAGAAATCCCAGGCCGACCGCGATGTCGCCCCGCCGCTGCCGGAGCCGCTGCGGGTCGCCGTGGCCGACTCCCACACCCATCTCGACATGCAGGACGGCACCCCCGAGGCGGGCCTGGCCAAGGCCGCGTCCGTCGGCGTGACCACCGTCGTCCAGGTCGGCTGCGACCTCCCCGGCTCCCGCTGGGCCGCAGACCTCGCCGCCCGGCACGAGAACGTCCACGCCACGGTGTCGCTGCACCCCAACGAGGCGCCCCGGATCGTGCTCGGCGACCCGGACGGCTGGAGCGGGCAGAAGCGTGCCCCCGGCGGCCTCGCGGCGCTCGACGAGGCGCTGGCCGAGATCGACGCCCTCGCGGCCCTGCCGCAGGTCAGGGGCGTCGGCGAGACCGGGCTCGACTACTTCCGAACGGGCCCGGAGGGCGTGGAGATCCAGCAGGAGTCCTTCCGCCGCCACATCGCGCTCGCCAAGAAGCACGGCAAGGCCCTGGTCATCCACGACCGCGACGCCCACGAGGACGTGCTGCGGATCCTCCGCGAGGAGGGCGCCCCGGAGCGCATCGTCTTCCACTGCTACTCCGGCGACGCGGAGATGGCGAAGGTCTGCGCCGAGGCGGGCTACTACCTGTCCTTCGCCGGACCGGTCACCTTCCCGGCCAACCAGCACCTCCGGGACGCCCTCGCGGTCGCGCCGCTGGACCGGATCCTGATCGAGACCGACGCCCCCTTCCTCACCCCCGCCCCCTACCGGGGACGCCCCAACGCCCCCTACCTGATCCCGGTGACGCTGCGCGCGATGGCGGCCGTCCGGGGCCTGGACGAGGACGCCATGGCCACCGCCCTCGCCGCGAACACGGCCCGCGCCTTCGACTGTCCGCTCCCGACGCGGGACTGAGCGCGCCCGGGACCGGACCCGTTCCGCTGCCGGGCGCGGGATGTGCGTGGTGCGAGTGGTGCGCGTGGTGACGGAACGGTGAACGACGGTGACCGGGAAACAGGGTGATCGTTAGGACTTCCGCAGGGTCCAAGTCGGTCGGCGGAAGGGTCAGGTTGAACGTCTCAGCAGGAACGCAGCGGGCACTGCCACGCGCACTGGTACTCGCCCTCCTCCTGGGCGGGACGAGCGCGTTCGTCACCCAGGAACACCAGGTCGGCAGCGGTCCGCAGGACCACCCGGGCGGGGGCCGGCGACCGGGGCACGAGCGGCTGGACCGCGCGGTAGACCCGGACTGGGTGCCGCGGCAGTCGTCGACGGCCGGCACCTGGGGCTTGTCCGGCAGCCACACGCGCCGAAGCGCGCCGGTCGACGCGGTGACGGCGCTCCGTCCGGTCGCGATGTCCCGAGCGCTTCCGCCGCTGCCCGCGCCGCCGGAGCTGGTGGCCGCGGCCGGGACCGAGGCCCGGACCGTCGTCACGGAGGTCGGCGGCAGCGCGGTCGGCAGCAGCGCGGGCGGCGAGGTCACCGCGGTCGCCGGCACGGCCCGGGTGCTGGTCCCCTTCCCCGTGCTCGTCCCCGCTCCTGCGGCGGCCCCGGCCCCCGCGCCGGCCGGCCCCGGAGCCGCGACCGGCACCGGATCCGCGGCTGCCGGTCCGGCCGCCGGGCGCCACGCCTCGCACCTCCGTCCGGCGGACTCCGGGCGCTCCTCGCACCGGCGCCCGGGCGAGAGCCGCTCCCACTCGCACCGGCGGTCCGTGTCTGACACCCTGCACGCCACCGGCGGGATGAACTGGTCCGTCCTGGCCCGCTGCGAGGCCGGCGGCAATCCGCACGCGGTCGACCCCAGCGGACGCTACGGCGGCCTCTACCAGTTCGACTCCGGCACCTGGCACAGCCTCGGCGGCCAAGGCCGCCCCCAGGACGCCTCCTCCGGCGAGCAGACCGCCCGCGCCCGCGAGCTGTACCAGCGCCGGGGCGCCGCGCCCTGGCCGAGCTGCGGCCCCCGCGCCGGCGGATAGCGGGGCCGGGGCGGTCGCGCGCGGACGCGTCCCCGGGGCGGGGTGAGTAAGCTTGCGCGGTGAGCACCAGCACTGACGACACCCCGAGCGCCGACCTGCCCTCCACGGACGGACCGCTCCTCGGGGCCGCCGACATCCGCAGCATCGCGGAGGCCATCGGCGTGCGTCCGACCAAGCAGCGCGGTCAGAACTTCGTCATCGACGGCAACACCGTCCGCCGGATCGTCCGCGCCGCCGACGTCACCGCGGCGGACGTCGTGGTCGAGGTCGGCCCCGGTCTGGGCTCGCTCACGCTGGGACTGCTGGAGGTCGCCGACCGGGTCACCGCGGTCGAGATCGACCCGCTGCTCGCCCAGCACCTGCCGACCACCGTCGCCGCCCGGTTGCCGGCCCGCGCGGACCGCTTCGCCCTGGTCCAGGGCGACGCCATGGAGGTCACCGAGCTTCCCGGCCCGCCGCCCACCGCGCTGGTCGCCAACCTGCCCTACAACGTCGCGGTGCCGGTACTGCTGCACATGCTCGAGCACTTCCCGACGATCGAGCGCACGCTCGTCATGGTGCAGTCCGAGGTCGCCGACCGGCTCGCCGCCGGACCCGGCAACAAGGTCTACGGAGTGCCCTCGGTCAAGGCCAACTGGTACGCCGAGGTGAAGCGCGCGGGCGCGATCGGCCGCAACGTCTTCTGGCCCGCCCCCAACGTCGACTCCGGCCTGGTGTCACTGGTCCGCCGCGACCCGCCGGAGAGCACGGCCACCCGGCAGGAGGTCTTCGCCGTCGTCGACGCCGCCTTCGCGCAGCGCCGCAAGACCCTCCGCGCCGCGCTCGCCGGCTGGGCCGGCTCCCCGGCCGCCGCCGAGGAGGCGCTGACCGCCGCCGGCATCGACTACCGGCTCCGCGGCGAGACCCTGACGGTCGAACAGTTCGCGCGCATCGCCGAGGCGAAGCCCATCGCGGGGACCGTCGCGCAGCCTGCGGCAGAATAAGTCGTCCGCCGTCGTCCGCCGTCGGCGGTCGTCCGCGGTCGTCCGCGTTGGACCAGCAGTTCCACAACCAAGGGGAGCAGCAACTCGTGTCGTCGCAGTCTGTCACCGTCCGGGTCCCGGCCAAGGTCAATGTCCAACTGGCCGTCGGCGGACGGCGGCCCGACGGGTTCCACGGACTGGCCTCGGTCTTCTTCGCGGTCGGACTCTACGACGAGGTCACCGTCGCCCCCGCCGAGCGGCTGTCGGTCAGCGTGACCGGGACCGATGCCGTCCACGTCCCCGCCGACGGCAGCAACCTCGCCGCCAAGGCCGTCCGGCTGCTCGCGGCGCACCACGGCATCGACTTCTCGGTCCGGCTGCACATCGCCAAGGACATCCCGGTCGCCGGCGGGATGGCCGGTGGCAGCGCCGACGCCGCCGCCGCCCTCGTCGCCTGCGACGCCCTCTGGGCGACCCGGACCAGCCCTGAGGTACTCGCCGGGATCGCCGCCGAGCTCGGCAGCGACGTGCCCTTCGCGCTGCTCGGCGGGGTGGCCCTGGGGGAGGGGCGCGGTGAACTGCTCACCCCCGTACCCGTCGGCGGCACCTTCCACTGGGTGTTCGCGGTCGCCGACGGCGGACTGTCGACGCCCGCCGTCTACGGCGAGTGCGACCGCCTGCGCGGACTCACCACCGGCGCGGCCGAGCACCAGGTCCCCGCCCCGGTCGCCGACCCGGCCCTGCTGGCGGCACTCCGCGAGGGCGATGCGGCCGCTCTCGGCGCCGCGCTCAGCAACGACCTCCAGCCGGCCGCACTCTCGCTGCGTCCCGCCCTCGCTGCGACGCTGCGCGCGGGCGGCGAAGCGGGCGCCATCGGGTCGCTGGTCTCCGGCTCCGGACCGACCTGCGCCTTCCTGGCCAAGGACCCGCAGTCGGCGCGGACCGTCGCCGACGCCCTGACGGCGTCCGGCACCTGCCGCGACGTCCGCAGCGCCGAGGGTCCGGTGGGCGGCGCCGCCGTCATCTGACGGCCGGTCCGCCCCCGGGGCGCGGCCCGTTCCGGGCGGCGTTCCGAGAGGCGTTCCGCGTGGCGTTCCGAACGGCTGCCCGTAGGTGCAACCGGCCGCCCGTACGTCCGACCGCCGACGCCGACTAGGCTGGGAGGCCAGAGCAGGTCCCCCAGCCCCAGCAGGAGTACAGCACCCGTGGCCGTCAACCTCGTCACCGTCGAAGCCGTCACCAAGGTGTACGGCACGCGCGCCGTGCTCGACAGCGTGTCCGTCGGCGTCAGCGAGGGCGACCGCATCGGCGTCGTCGGCCGCAACGGCGACGGCAAGACCACCCTCACCCGGATCATGGCCAAGCTGGAGGACGCCGACACCGGCCGGGTCACCCACGTCGGCGGCCTCCGCGTCGGTGCGCTCACCCAGAGCGACTCGCTCGACCCCACCGCGACCATCCGGCACGAGGTCATCCGCGACCAGGCCGACCACGAGTGGGCCGGCAACGCGCGCATCCGCGACGTGCTGATGGGCCTCTTCGGCGGACTGGACCTGCCCGGCTTCGCCGAGGGCCTGGACACCGTCATCGGCCCGCTGTCCGGTGGCGAGCGCCGCCGGATCGCCCTGGCCAAGCTGCTGATCGCCGAGCCCGACCTGCTGGTGCTCGACGAGCCCACCAACCACCTCGACGTCGAGGGCATCGCCTGGCTGGCCGGACACCTCCGCACCCGGCGCTCCGCGCTGGTCGTGGTCACCCACGACCGCTGGTTCCTCGACCAGGTCTGCACCCGGATGTGGGACGTCCAGGCCGGCGCCGTCCACGAGTACGAGGGCGGCTACTCCGACTACGTCTTCGCCCGGGCCGAGCGCGAGCGCATCGCGAGCACCGAGGAGACCAAGCGGCAGAACCTGGTCCGCAAGGAGCTCGCCTGGCTGCGCCGCGGCGCCCCGGCCCGCACCTCCAAGCCCCGGTTCCGGGTCGAGGCCGCCAACGAGCTGATCGCCGACGTCCCCGAGCCGCGCGACCGGGTCGAACTGATGAAGTTCGCCAACTCCCGCCTCGGCAAGACCGTGTTCGAGCTCAAGGACGTCACCGTCCAGGCCGGTACGAAGCTGCTGCTGGAACACCTCACCTGGAACCTCGGCCCCGGTGACCGGGTCGGCCTGGTCGGCGTCAACGGCGCGGGCAAGACCTCACTGATGCGGGCGATGCAGACGGCCTGGGCCAGCGACGGCGACCTGCAGCCGGTGGCCGGGCGGGTGGTCGTCGGCAAGACCGTCCGGCTCGCCTACCTGTCCCAGGAGGTCGCCGAACTCCCGCCGACGCTGCGGGTGCTGGAGTCCGTCGAGCAGATCCGGGGCCGGGTGGACCTCGGCAAGGGCCGGGAGATGTCGGCCAGCCAGCTCTGCGAGACCTTCGGCTTCACCAAGGAGAAGCAGTGGACGCCGGTCGGCGACCTCTCCGGCGGCGAACGCCGCCGACTGCAGCTGCTGCGCCTGCTGATGGACGAGCCCAACGTCCTGTTCATGGACGAACCGACCAACGACCTCGACATCGAGACCCTCAGCCAGCTGGAGGACCTCCTCGACGGTTGGCCGGGCTCGCTGGTCATCGTCAGCCACGACCGCTACTTCATCGAGCGCACGACCGACGCCGTCTACGCGCTGCTCGGCGACCGCACCCTGCGGATGCTGCCCAAGGGCATCGACGAGTACCTGGAGCGCCGACACGCGATGGAGGAGCAGAAGGCCGCCGCCTCGGGCGCCGCCGCTGCCGTCGCCGCCCCGAAGAAGGGCGGCGACACCCGCGCCGCGAAAAAGGAACTCCAGCGAATCGAGCGCCAGATCGCCAAGCTGGACAAGGACGAGGCCAAGCTCCACGAACAGATGGCCGAACACGCGGCCGACTTCGCAAAGATCGCCGAACTCGACGCCAAGCTAAGGGCGTTGAAGGAGGAGCGGGACGCCCTGGAACTGGAGTGGCTGGAGCTCGCCGAAGACGTGTGACGCTTGCATTGTCGTGCTGTTGGGGTAACTTTTCCTGTGCACAGAGTGAGAACCGTGCACGGGGGGAGTCATGGTGGAACGAGACCTGGCGGACGGCGGTAGCGCGGCCACGCCGAGTGCGGTTAGCGTCGAGATCGAGACGTTGACCAACCTTCGGAATCGCGTCGATGGCATGCTTGCATCGCTGGACGCCAGTCCGGCCGCCGCCAAGCAGATCAGCGCCCAGCAGCTGAGCTCGGCCGACCTGGGGATCGGCTTCGCAGAGGCTGACGACCTGCTGGGGCGTTACCAGCAGGTGCACCAGCAGTTGCAGACGCTGTCGACGACGTTGAGCAACCAGATCAATGCGATGAGCATCACGCTTGAGGTCTCGCAGCTCGGCTACCAGAACGTCGAGGCCTCCCAGGTCTCGACGTTGTGGACGATCCAGGCTCAGACGACGGCGGCCATGCCGCCCGCCTCGCAGCAGAATCAGACGGTCAGTCAACAGGGCTCCACGGGAGCCTCTCAGACGGGGGCGAGCACTTCCACGACCTCGAATCCTGGCAATGGCGCACTTGCGCAGAGCACTGAATCAGCCTGAGGAGGGAAGAAGTGCTTGTTCAAGGTGACAGTGGTGGCTACCAGTCCTTCGAGTCCATGTCGCACGCGGAGCTCCTCGACATCGTCAACAACACGGATCCGAATACCGTGTTGTCAGTGGGAAACCAGTTGCTGATCGCAGGCAGCCAGATTCAGTCGCTCGCAGATGATCTGCACCAGAACATCGCTGGCCTTGAGTGGACCGGTTCCGCGGCCGACTCCTTTCGGGGGTGGGCCAATCAGGTCGTGCAGGCTACGGACACGCTCGCCGACTTCACCAACACCACGGCCGCCAATATTCAGATGGCCGGCGAGACGCTGACCAATGTGAAGTCATCGATGCCTCCTCTGCCGACAGCCGACATGGCGACGGTGGCGAAGTATCAGCAGCAGCCGCCCGCGTCTCCCGTCCTCAAAGTCCACGGTGAGCCGTTGTCGAGTTCGCCTGCGCCCGGGGCGATCACGGCGGGCCAGGCGAAGGCCGCACAGGCGAACATCGACAGCCTCCACCAGGAAGCCATCACGCTGATGGAGAAGCTCGGCGGGTCGTACTCGACCGCGTACACCACGATTGGCTCAACCATAGTGCCGACGTTTCCTCCGACACCGGCTGCGCTGATGCCGCCAAAGGGGAGCGGACGGATCAATACAAGTGCGAACCTCCCGGTCCAGGGCGGGGCGAACTCCGGGTCCGGGTCGGTGGATGGCGGGGTCGGTGGCTCGCGATCGGCTTCCGGAGCCAAGAAGGGGTCGACCGCAGGATCCACCCAGGTGGGCTCGGGCGGAGGCGTCACCTTCGTGCCGGTGCCGGCGCCCGTGGTGGGTAATGGGCATTCCACTGGAGGCGCTATTACTACGCTTCAAGGCGCGAATCCTCCCGTGACATCGCCCACTTTTCCCAAGGCCGGCGGAGGCGGTACTGCTGCAGTAGGAGGTGGAGCGGGGGCCACCACCGGAATCGGCGGAGCCATCACCACTCCACCGCCCAGTGTCAGCACCGGTGGTGGGATCGGCGCGGGGGAGGGTGGCCTCGGGAACTCGGGACCGGGCGGCAGAGCCGATTCGCCGAGCACGGGTGTCGGTGGACTGGGCGGCGGTTCCTCACGGACCAGCACTGGACCCGAGGGAACGGTCACGGAAGCTCAAGGGGCCGAGGGCGGCTCGGTAATCGGTGGCTCGGCCTCGGTGCCGGCAGCCAGCCGTGGCCGCTTCGGCTCGGCAGCCATCGGTGAGGATGCGGGGACGGGCTCCGGCGGTGGCACCTTCAGCGAGAGTGGCGGACTGGGCGGAGCGAGCGTTGGCGGCGGCACCGATGCCGCTGTGGCCGGATCGTCAACTGCTCGGGCAGGACTGGCTGGCGAGCCTGCTACGGGCGGAGAAGCCATGGCCGCCTCAGGCAGTGGGGGCAGCACCGAGTCGATGCCCATGGGTATGGGAGCTGGCATGGGAGGGATGGGTGGCTCAGGGAGTAGGCGCCGCGGCCGTCGCTCGGGCCTGCTGCACGAGGACGAGGAAACCTGGGAAGCCGCCACGCCAGCGGCCAATCCAGCCGTGATCGAGTAGTTTCGAGCCGACGGCAGACTGCGAACATCGGGAGAGCAGATGGAACGGTCCGTACGGTGGCTGCTGCCGCGCGTTCTGGCTGCGGCCTCGGCTGCGATTGCCTTGGTGGTGGGCACTATTGCCCCCGCGTCGGCGACCGCTCCGGTTACCTCCATTCGGGCCAACGAGTGGTGGCTCGCGGCCATGCACGTTCCAGACGTGATCTGGCCTCGGTCGACGGGCGCCGGCATCACTGTTGCGGTCATCGACAGTGGTGTGGATGCCAACCACCCCGACCTGGTCGGACAGGTGCTGCCTGGCCAGAACTTCTCCCCCCTTCCCGGTGGTGCTGACATTGACACGGATGGGCATGGTACCGGGATGGCGAGTTTCATCGCCGGCACGGGAAAGGGGTTGAACGGTCAGGGGATGTACGGCCTGGCGCCTGGAGTCAAGATTCTTCCGTTGCGTGTCAACGGAGTGGGGGGGAATGAGCTTGCCTTCTCGACATCACTGGCCGAGCAGTTGACCGAGGCAATTCGGGTGGCTGCGGATAGCAATGCTCAGATCATCAATATTTCAATGGCTCAGATCGAGGATGAATCCAACGTTCACAGTGCTATCGACTATGCGCTGGCCAAGGGAAAACTGATCATTGCGGGCGTGGGGAACGATGGGACAAATGGTGACCCGCTGGAGTACCCTGCTGCCTTCCCCGGAGTTGTCGGCGTGGGGGAGACAACACCTCAGTCCAACGTTGCCACCGAGTCGGAACACGGGCCCCAGGTGGCGTTGGTCGCTCCCGGGGGCGGTATGGTCCAAGCCTGCGTTGGACCATCCGGCTACTGTACGAGCCATGGCACGAGCGACTCCACCGCCATCGTCTCTGCATCGGCAGCGCTGATCTGGTCCGTTCACCCCACGTGGACCGCCGACCAGATCATCCGCGTCATGATCGATACCGCGAATCAAGCAAACATCACGCCTGGTACGCCCAACTACTACGTCGGAAACGGTGTAGTCCGCCCACGCATCGCCCTTGTGACTCCGGGCGATCCCGGGCCGGCCGACGTCAACCCGCTCGTTCCCGTCGCCGCTACGCAGTCTGCCGTGCCTAAGGTTGGCGCTCCGGCGTCTGCCGGGCCGGATCCCTCTGTGCAGAAGGCGAATGCTAGAGGCAGCAGTAGCTCGATGTCTTGGGTGTTGATCGCTATCGCCGTAGGAGCATTCCTTCTCGTCGCAGTCGTCGTGGTGGTCGTTCTCACTCGCCGCCGCAATCGTCCGGGCCCGCCTCCTCCGCCAAATCCCATGTCACAAGACCCGTACGCCCATCTGCCTGGGTGATTTGGGCGAGGCCTGATCACGCTATGGGGACGACTGGGCATGCCGTTATGCGAGAGTGGTGCTGTGAGAGAGATTGCCAGGCTCTGTCCTGACCGCATATGGCGCTATTGCTGCCGCCTTGAACGATGCCAATTTTCCCGATTTGGACAACCTTGTGCTGCTCATATGAACAAAAACCTTCCCTTTGGGTTCCTTTTGCGCGAGAGTGGTGCGCGCAGCTCTGGCGTTCCTGCTTAGGGGAGTGATGTCTACGGGGCTTTAGGTCGAGCCCGAGCAATTGGCGCTGTTGGCTCGCGATTTGGGCCAGGCCGTGAGTGCCATACGTTCGGCGTCTCAGGCGATGGAGATGGCGAGCGGCGGATTAACGTCGATCTTTCGTGACGCTCCGTCGGTGCGCTCTGCGGGCCGTTTCGACTTGTCCGGGTAGTGGTGGGTAGGCCGAGGTCCTGGCTGTCGCGTCGGGTGTGGGCCGGGTTTCACGGCTCCGGAGGCGTTCGGCTGCTCGTTGGGATGGGTCGTTATTGCTGGTCAGTCAGGGTTCGGGAGTGCTTGCGGCCTGCTGAGGGCAGTGGTGATCGTGTCGGTCCAGAGCCAGTGGCGCGCCAAGCAGAGGATGCGGCGACGGCCGGTGGTGACCAGGCGGGCGGCGGCGGGTCTTCGATCCGGTGTAGCGGTACCTGGCCATGGAGGTTGCCTTCGGGAGGCAGCGCATGGCTAGGAAGCTCCATTGCCACCTGACGTTCTATCCCGATGAGGACCCGGGGCCGAGCGGCGGGCCGCGTGGATGCGGAATCCGGCGAGCGATCCAACGCTGCCGCCTCCAGCGTCATGAGACCTCGGGCCTGGCGGATTCTGTCCGCCTGGGTGGCGTCCGGGACCTGGCTGACTGTCCCGCCCCAGTGGATGGCGGCGTTCCCGGAAAGGCCGAAGCATTGGACCGGCGGCAGCACGGGGCGCCCTGTCGTTCCGCCTGGACCGCTGCCAGACAGGATGGTTCTGCAGGGGGTGAAGGCCCCGTCGTTCGTTCGGGTGAAGGGTGTGGAATCCCCGCGCGGCTGCGCACAGTGACGATCTAGCCTCCGTCGTGACGGAATGTCAGTGGGAGGTGTCGTCGTGGCGATGGGGACGGGTGAGGGGCTGGTTGTTCGGCCGGAGGTGTTGGAGGGCGAGGCGCGGGTGCTGGGGGAGGCGGCTGCGGGGATCACCGCCGCGCTGGCCGGCGGCGCTGGTGGGCTGGCCGGGGCGGTTGAGGCGTTGGGTGGGTGGGAGAGCGGTGCGGCGTTGGAACGGTGTCGTGTCGCCTGGGTTGAGCGGCTGTCGGCGCTGGCGGCGGAGTTCGAGGATCGGGCCCGGCGGCTGCGGGAGACCGCCGGCAACTACCGCGAGGGCGAGCGACAGGCGGCGGACGGGCTCCGCGCGCTGCCACGGGCGGGGTGGGGGCGGTGACGCCCACGGTCCGTCAGGTGGCCGCTGCCCCGGTGGAGCAGCTGTTTGCGGCCGGGGCGGCGGCCGGGGTGCTGTCCGACCGGCTCGGTGAGCAGGCCGAGCTGCTGGTGGGGGCGCGCCGGTCCAGCAGTGCGACCTGGGAGGGGCGGGTCGCGCTGCTTGCCGCGTTGGACCTCGGCGGTCGTCGCCTGCGGCTGGAGGCCGCACGGGACGAACTCCGCTCGCTGGCGACGTTGCTCGGCCTGGCGGCGGAGGAGCTGGTGCGGGTCAGGACGGCGGCCCGGGCGGCCCTGGACGCCGCCGACGCGGCTGATTGCGCGGCTGCGCTGGACGCCGCGCAGGCAGCCGACCGGCGGACTGCTGACCGGTTGTCGCAGGCCGCGGGGGAGGTCCGGGACGGCAGCGCGCTGGACCCTGCCGCGGCGGGGGCCGCGCTCGGCCGTGCCACGGCGCTTGCCGCCGCCAGCCTGCCGCCCGCGGGCAGCAGCCCGGAGCGGGTTCGCGACTGGTGGG
Organism: uncultured Actinomycetota bacterium; assembly: GCA_963743515.1. Lineage (GTDB taxonomy): Bacteria > Actinomycetota > Actinomycetes > Streptomycetales > Streptomycetaceae > Streptacidiphilus. The sequence goes on along the minus strand of CAVUQN010000004.1, from coordinate 784,764 downwards.
ACGGTATGGCCGCCGGCGAACGGCAGCTGCTGATTCAGGACCAGCCTGCGCTGGTCGGCAGTCTCGACGGGATTCCCTGCGCCGCCCGTGACCTGGCCAACCGGCGACTGCTGAACCGGCTCGTCGACGATGTCGGGGACAGCGGACGCCGGGACGGGCTGCTGGCCGTTCGCAGCCGACTGGAGCGTGGCCCGGCCGCCGGCGGTCCGCTGCTGCTGCTTGCCATCGGGGCCGAGGGACAGGGGCGTGCCGTGCTCTCCTTCGGCGACCCCGACAGCTCCGACCACGTCAGCGTCTACGTCCCCGGAATGGGCACCCGCATTGCCGACGCCGCAGGCAAGGACGCCGACCGGGCGCTCGCCGTCCGTGAGGCGGCGGGCCCGCGTGCGGCGTCCGTGGTCTGGCTCGGCTACGACCCGCCGCTCGCCGCTCAGGACGCGCTGTCGGACGGCCGTGCCACCGCCGGCGTCGCCGGCTACAACCGGTTCCTCGCCGGGCTGCGCGCCACCCACGAGGGCTCGCCGCCGCACATCACCGCGCTCGGCCACAGCTACGGCTCGCTCCTCGTCGGTCGGGCCGCCGCCCAGGCCACAGGGGCCGATGAGGTCGTCCTCGTCGGCAGCCCCGGTACGGGCGCGAGGCACGCCTCCGACCTGCAGGTGCCGCCCGGCCACGTCTGGGTCGGCGCGGCCCCGGACGATCCGGTGGCCCGGCTGCCGTCCCGACGACGGGTGGCGGCCTCGCTGCTCGGCTCCGTGCCCGGGGTGCTGCCCACAGCGCTGCACCTCACCGATCCCGGGCGGGAGACCTGGTTCGGTCGGAACCCGGTCGCCCCCGGCTTCGGCGCCCGCCGTTTCCCCGTCGACGACGGCCCCGACACGGGCGGCTTCGCCTCCGCGCACTCCCACTACCTCGACCCGGGCAGCCGCTCCCTCGCCGCCATTGCCCGCATCGTGACTGGTACCACCGGTAGCACGGGTGGTTCCGGGGCGCCCGCGTCGGCGGTGGAGTCACCCGTCCGTGCGATCGCCTCGCGCCACCAACAGGCGGAAGAATGACGACATGTCAGTAAATTCCCCGGTGCGTGTCCTCTCGGCCGTGGTCATCGGCACCACCACCGAGTACTACGACTTCTTCATCTACGGCACGGCCGCCGCCCTCGTCTTCGGCCACACCTTCTTCCCCCACCTCACCCCGGTCGGCGGACTCCTCGCCGCCTTCTCCGTCTACGCCGTCGGCTTCCTCGGCCGCCCCACCGGAGCCGCCTTCTTCGGACGCCTCGGCGACCGGCTCGGACGCAAGCGCGTGCTGATCTTCGCGCTGCTGCTCATGGGGCTGTCCACGGCCGCGGTCGGGCTGCTTCCCGGCTACGCGGACTGGGGGGTCTGGTCGCCGGTGACCCTCACCTTCCTGCGCTTCCTCCAGGGCGTCGGCCTCGGCGGCGAGTTCGGTGGGGCCTCGCTCTTCGCCACCGAACACGCACCGCCGGGCCGACGCGGCCGCTACGGAGCCTTCATCCACCTCGGCCCCTGTCTGGGCTTCGCCCTCGCCACCGGAATCTTCCTGGTCCTGTCCGTGAAGCTTCCCCCGGCCGACTTCGCAGCCTGGGGCTGGCGACTGCCGTTCCTCGCCTCGACCGGTCTCGTCGCCTTCGGTCTCGTCGCCCGGATCCGGGTGCAGGAGTCCCCGGCCTTCCTGGCGATGACGGCCGCCGCAGAAGCCGCTGCCGAAGCCGCTGCGAACGCTGCCGTGGCCGCGCCCTCCGGGGCCGCGACCGCCGAGACCGCCGAGGCCGGCCCGCTCGGTACCGTGCTGCGCGTGCACAGTCGACCGCTGCTGCTCGGCGCGGGGGCGGTGATGACCGGGTCCATGTTCTTCTACACCGCCACGACCTGGGCCCTGGCCCACGCCACCCACGACCTCCACATCCCCAGCACCCGGATGCTGGTCCTGCTGCTCATCGCCAACGTCGTGCTCGGCGGCGCATCCTTCACCGGCGCCCAGCTCTCCGACCGCCACGGACGCAGACGCGTCATGCGTTGGGGCGCCGTCGCCGCACTGGTCTGGTCGCCGCTGCTGATCCCGCTGCTGGACACCGCCAGCAGCCCGCTGGTTCTGCTCGGCCTGGTCGGGGCGATGGCCTCGCTCGGCCTGCTGCTCGGACCCGTGCCCGCCTTCCTGCCCGAGCTCTTCCCGGCCGCCGTGCGCTGCTCCGGCGCCTCCCTCACCTACAACCTCGGCTCGCTCGTCGGCGGGGCCGTCGCGCCGCTGCTGGCGACCCGGCTGACCGCGAGTTTCGGCTCCTTTGCCGTGTCCTGGTACCTCGCCGCGATGTGCTGCGCCTCGCTGTTCTGCCTGCGCGCGCTGGCGATCAACAGTGCTCAGGACGGGTTGCTCGGGGCCGCGCCCGACGCGATTTCGTATTCGGGGCGGTGACCAGGTATTGTCTTCCTCGTTCGCCCCTATAGCTCAGTCGGTAGAGCGTCTCCATGGTAAGGAGAAGGTCTGCGGTTCGATTCCGCATGGGGGCTCAACAGATCGCAGGCCCCCCGCCCACAAGGCGGGGGGCCTGCGACGTTTCCCGGCCTGTGGCGGACCGGGGCGGTTCGGCCCGGGCCCGGCCCCGGGTGGCTCAGCCGGTCGGAAGCGCCGGTACGACGATCCGTCCGGCCCGCCCGCGCGACGCCTTGATCAGCTCCCCGTTGGGCCGGTCGTTGCCCTCGATCCGGCTGCGGGTCCGCTCCGCCGAGGAGCCGTTGCCCAAGTGCCGATCCCGCAGTCGCTGTTCGCGCAGCTCGTCCGGAGCGTCGACGTACCAGAGCTCGTCGAGCAGCGCCGCCGCCTCGCGCCAGCCCGGCGCGTCCAGGGCCAGGTAGTTGCCCTCGGTCACCACCAGCCGCACCTCCGGAGCCACCACGTGCCGCGCCGCGACCGGCTCGTGCAGCAGTCGGTCGTAGTCCGGCAGATAGACCGGGTGCTGCGGCAGCGGCTCGCTGACCAGCCGGTTCAGCAGTGCCGCGTACCCGTGCACGTCGAAGCTGGGCGGCGATCCCTTGCGGTCCGTCAGGCCGAGCCGCTCCAACTGGATTTCGGACAGATGGAAGCCGTCCAGCGGCAGATAGGCGGCAGTGTCAGTGCCGAGGCGTAGGTTGATTTCGTCCACACATGCTCGGGCGAGCGTGGACTTCCCGGCGGCCGGGGGTCCGCACAGCCCGAGCAGACGTCGCCCGGGGCGGTCGAGCAACCGGGCGACGTCGGACACCAGCGAGTCGAAAACGTCCATGGGGGGCATGCTCCCAGCCTTCCAGGATCCCAGGGCCCACCCCTGTCCACCCCAAGTAATTCAGACCGGCCGTGCGGAACAGTGGCGGCCGGTGCACGGTATGCGTTGTGATGGTGCGTTACGGCCGGAGACGGCCCGGCGAGAGGGGGCACCGTGGGCGTACGTCTCGTGGTGATGGACGACCACCGGTTGCTGGCCGAAGCATTGGCCGCAGCTCTGCAGTTACGCGGCCACCGAGTGCTGGCCGTCGGCACGCCGGTGGGCGTCGCCGCCGATCTGGTGGTGAACCGCCGGCCCGAAGTGTGCCTGCTCGGCGTCGCCCACCCGGAGGACCCCACCGTCTTCGACGTGGTGCGCCGCATCCGCCGCGAGCGACCCGAGGTCTCGGTCGTGGTCATGGGCAATGTCACCCACCTCTCCGGCGTCGCCGCAGCCTTCGCCGCCGGCGCGGCCGGATACGTCCGCCAGGACGAGCGGATCGAAGTCGTCGAACGCGCCCTCACCCGGGTCCGCTCCGGCGAGGCCGCCGTCGCCCCGGATCTGCTCCAGCAGGTGTTCGAGCACCTGCTGCGCCCGGTGGCCGAGCCCGACGACGAGGCAGTCCGGCTGCTGCGTCTGCTGACCCGACGTGAGATCCAGGTGCTGAAGCGGATCGCCGAGGGCGAGGACACCCGGGCCATCGCCGAGGGCATGGCCATCGCCCCCAGTACAGCCCGAACCCACGTCCAGCGCGTCCTGATGAAGCTCGGCGCCCGCACCCGCCTTGAAGCCGCCGCGCTCGCCGCCCGCACGGGGCTGCTGGAGCTGACCGACAACATGTGAGGGCGGGCCGCCGCCTCGGGCGCGGCCGGCCCAGACGCCCAGACACCCGCCCGCGTGCCGCACCTGCCGCGTGCCGTGTGCCCCGTCTGCGCACCTCGCGGCGAACGCTGTGCCCGGTCGTCTCGCGGATCCCTGTTCCGGCGGTCCGCTCCCACCCCACACCGCACCACGCCACCTCACCTCACCCCGTCGCACGCCACGCCGCCGGTCGCTCCGTCCGCCGACCGGCTGCTCGCGCCTGCCCCGCACAGAATGCAGCCGCCCGCATCTGTTGAGAAGTGAGCACTTGTGTTTGAATGTGTTGGCATGCGGTTCAAGTAGGTGTGAAGGTGGAGCCACGAGTGAAGAAGACCAGCACCCGTCTGGCCGACGGACGCGAGTTGATGTATTTCGACGCACGTGACGACGTCGTGCGGGACACCCCCGACCTGCGTCTTCTGGAGGCGACCAGCACCGCCTCGGAGATCCGTTACGACCCGCTGCTCGACGAGTGGGTGGTCATCGCCTCGCACCGGCAGGGGCGGATCTACCACCCCCCGGCGGACGAGTGCCCCCTCTGCCCCTCGCGGGACGGGCGGCTCAGCGAGATTCCCGCTGCCGACTACGACGTGGTCGTCTTCGAGAACCGCTTCCCCTCGCTGACCATGGCCGCAGTCGGCGCGACCGCCGCGAGCGCCCTGCCCGGCGGGTCCGAGCAGCTCGCCGGCAGCGCCCTCGCGCTGACCAGGCCGGGGGTCGGGCGCTGCGAGGTGGTCTGCTTCACCTCGGACCACGACGCGTCCTTCGCCGACCTGGCGCCCCAGCAGGTCGGCCTGGTCCTGGACGCCTGGACCGACCGCACCGCCGAGCTCTCCGCCCTGCCCGGCGTTGAGCAGGTGTTCTGTTTTGAGAATCGCGGTGCGGAGATCGGCGTCACCCTCGGCCACCCGCACGGCCAGATCTACGCCTACCCCTTCGTCACCCCCCGCACCGAGCGGATGCTCGCCGCCGCCGCCGCGCACCGACGGCGCACCGGCCGCAACCTCTTCGACGACCTGCTTGCCGCGGAGCGCGCGACCCGGGGCACGCCGAGCGACCGCGTCGTCATCGCCGGGGAGCACTGGACCGCTTTCGTCCCCCACGCGGCCCACTGGCCGTACGAGGTCCACCTCTACCCCAACCGCCGCGTCGGCGACCTGCTCGCCCTCAACGACGCCGAGCGCGCCGAGTTCTGCACCGTCTACCTGGACCTGCTGCGCCGCCTTGACCTGCTTTTCGACACCCCCGGCAACCGGACCCCGTACATCGCGGCCTGGCACCAGAGTCCGGTCGGCTCGGCCCCCGGCGGCGGCAGCGAGCTCGCACTGCACATGGAGCTCTTCACCATTCGTCGTACCGTGGGCAAGCTCAAGTTCCTGGCGGGCTCCGAATCCGGCATGGACGTGTTCATCAACGACGTGTCGCCGGAGACGGCGGCGCAGCGGCTACGAGAGGTCTCCCCATGAGCAAGTACCTGGTCACCGGTGGCGCCGGCTATGTCGGTGGGGTCGTCGGTGCGCACCTCGTCGAGGCCGGTCACGAGGTTGTCGTCCTCGACGACCTGTCCACCGGCCACCGCGTCTCGGTGCCGGCCGGCGCCGAGTTCGTGCAGGGGCGGATCCAGGACGCGGCCGACGTGCTCGACGGCTCCTTCGACGGGGTCCTGCACTTCGCCGCCAGCTCCCAGGTCGGCGAGTCCGTCGCGGACCCCGAGAAGTACTGGCGCAACAATGTGGCCGGCTCGCTCGAACTGCTGGCCGCGATGCGCAAGGCGGACGTCCGTCGGCTGGTGTTCTCCTCCACCGCCGCCGTGTACGGGGAGCCGGAGGTCACTCCGATCGAGGAGAGCGCCCGCACCGCGCCGACCAACCCCTACGGCGCGACCAAGCTCGCGGTCGACCACATGATCACCAGCGAGGCGGCGGCCCACGGGCTCGCGGCGGTTTCGCTGCGCTACTTCAACGTCGCCGGGGCCTACGCCGTCCAGGGCGAGCGCCACGACCCCGAGTCGCACCTGATCCCGCTGGTGCTGCAGGCCGCCCTCGGGAAGCGTCCGCACATCTCCGTCTACGGGGACGACTACCCCACGCCCGACGGCACCTGCATCCGCGACTACATCCACGTCGCGGACCTGGCCGAGGCCCACCTGCTCGCGGTCGCCGCCGCCCGGCCCGGCGAGCACCTGATCTGCAACCTCGGCAACGGTACCGGCTTCTCCGTCCGCCAGATCATCGACGCCGTGCGCCGGGTCACCGGCCGGGAGATCCCTGCCGTCACCGCCGAGCGGCGACCCGGCGACCCCGCCGTGCTGGTCGCCTCCGCCGAGCGCGCCCGCACCGCCCTCGGCTGGCGGCCGAGCCGCACCGACCTCGACAGCATCGTCGCCGACGCCTGGGCCTTCGCCCTGGCACAGGAAGAGGCGCGCTGAGCCCGTACGGCACAGTGCCCGAGCAGTCCCAGCCCCAGCCGCGCGCCCAGGAATCGGAGCAGCAGTGACCCAACTCGAAGCCGTGACCAAGGGGTTCACCACCCTCTACGGCACCGACCCCGACGGCGTCTGGCAGTCGCCCGGACGGGTGAACCTGATCGGCGAGCACACCGACTACAACGACGGATTCGTGCTGCCGCTGGCCCTGCCGCACGCCGCCCGGGTGGCCGTGTCCCGTCGTGAGGACGGGGTCCTGCGACTCCACAGCAGTTGGGCCGATCAGGTCACCGAGGTCGTCGTCGCCGACCTCGTTCCGGGGTCGGTGCAGGGCTGGGGCGCCTACCCCGCCGCCGTGGTCTGGGCGCTCCGCGAGGCCGGCCACGCCGTCGGCGGCGCGGACCTCCACCTGGACAGCGACGTCCCGGTCGGCGCCGGCCTGTCCTCCTCCGCCGCGCTGGAGTGCGCGGTCGCGCTGGCCTGGAACGACCTGTACGGGTTGGGGCTGACGCACCAGCAGATCGCGCTGCTCGCCCAGCGCGCCGAGAACGACTTCGCCGGTGTCCCCTGCGGCGTCATGGACCAGATGGCGTCGAGCTGCTGCGTCGAGGGCGCCGCCCTCTTCCTCGACACCCGTGACCTCGGCTCCCGCCAGGTCCCGCTGGACCTCGCCGCCGAGGGACTGGTGCTGCTGGTCGTCGACACCCAGGTCAAGCACGACCTCGCGGACGGCGCCTACGCCGAGCGACGGGCCGGCTGCGAGCGCGCCGCCGGCCTGCTCGGGCTGCCTGCCCTCCGCGACCTGCCGCTCAGTGGCCTGGAGGCGGCACTGGCGCGACTGCCCGAGCCCGGACTGCGCGCGCTGACCCGCCACGTGGTGACCGAGAACGCCCGGGTCGAGGAGGTTGTCGCCCTGCTCGACGCCGGCGAGACCCGGCGGATCGGACCGGTGCTGACGGCCGGACACGCCTCGCTGCGGGACGACTTCGCGGTGTCCTGCGCCGAGACCGACCTGGTTGTGGCGAACGCGAACGCGGCCGGTGCGCTGGGCGCGCGGATGACCGGCGGCGGCTTCGGCGGCTCGGTCATCGTGCTCGCCGAGCAGGCGGACGCGGACCGGATCGCCGCAGCGGTCGCGGACGCGTTCGCCGAACAGGGCTGGCAGCAGCCCCGAACCTTCGCCGCGGTCCCCTCCGCCGGCGCCCGCCGCCTGGCCTGACCCGAACCCGTCGGCGGGGTCCACCCGCCGACGGGGCCTCCGTGTGCTGCCGTACGCCCCCGGGTGCCGCGCAAGCCGTCCCCGCGCGCCGTGCGGCGCATCCGGCCGCCCCTGGCCGGTCCCGCGCTTCACCTGCTGCGAACGCCCTGGTGGCTCTACCCTGAAGAACGGCAACGGCGGGGGGCCGGGTGCCGGACTAGGGGGAGAGCTGTGGGGCGTATCCGGGTCCTGGTGGCCGACGGGCATCGCATCTTCGCCGAGGCGCTCGCAACCGCCCTCGCCGCCGAGCCCGACATAGACGTGTCCGCGGCCGGAAGCACCCACGCGGCCGAACGCGCCCTCGACCGCGCCGTCGCCGAAAACCGCCCCTACCAGGTCCTGCTCGTCGACGCCGACCTCGCCCCCGGCGGTCCCGTGCCGCCGGGCGACTCCCGCCCGCAGCCCGGCCAGGCCCAGGGCCCCGGCCCGGCCAGCCTCCCGAGCCAGAACGGCGGATCCGGCTCCGCGCCCGCCGCCGGCCACCCCGGCGCGCCGCTCCAGGCCGGGTTCGGCCCGCGGACCAGCGTCCCGCTCCCCGCCCAGCGCCGGCCCGGCACCACCGCCCGGATCGTCCCGCCCGCCGCCGCGCCCGCGACCGCCCCCAACCGCCCCCGGATCCCCGGCCAGCGCCCGGACGGCCCGGCCCCCGCCTCCGGACGCAGCGCAGGCGCACCCGACGGCATCGCGCTCGTCGGTCGGGCCCGGGCCGCCCACCCCGACCTGCGCGCGGTCGTCCTCGCCACCGACGACGACCCCCGTCGGACCGTCCGCGCGCTCCAGGCCGGCGCCAGCGGCTGGGTCGCCAAGGAGAGCTCGCTCGGCCGGCTCACCGCCATCGTCCGCGGCGTCCTCCGGGACGAGACCCACATCCCGCCGCTGCTGCTCACAGGAGTCGTCCGGGAGCTGACCGCCGCGCGCCGCGACCGCACCGAGAGCGAGCGGCTGGTCGAGTCGCTCACCCCGCGCGAGAAGCAGGTCCTCCGCTGCATGGTCGCCGGGCTGGGTCGGCAGGCCGTCGCCGACCGGCTCTACCTCTCGCCGCACACCGTCCGCACCCATATGCAGAACGTCCTCGGCAAACTGAACGTCCACTCGACCCTCGCCGCCGTCGCCGTGGCCCGCCGAGCCGGCATCGGGCCCTCGATCGAGGGCCCGCAGTAGCACGTCCGCAGTAGCACGCCCGCAGTAGCGCTGCGCATCCCCGCCGACCGCACAGGCGGCTCAGGCCGCTGCGCGGGCGATCCGGCGGACCTTCTCCGCCTCCGGCTCCACCGACCAGGCGCTGCGCAGCGCGTCCGCCGTCCGGCCCACCCGGCGCTCCACCAGCCTGCTGTACCCGGTCACCGCCAGCGCGCACAGGATCGCGGTCAGATGCTCGGCCCCGGCCATGTTCGGCAGCATCGCCTGCTCGACCGCCATCCCCACCACCACCGCCGCACCGGTCACCCACGCCCGGTACCGCCATGCCACGCAGACCGCGACCGCCACCACCGCTGCCGAGGGGCCGGTGTCCCGCAGGAACGCGTCGTCGAACGGCAGCCCGAAGAGATGACCCGACCCCAGCCGGACCGCGCTCCGGGCGTACAGCGTGCCGCCCAGCGACCCCAGGTACGCCACGGACAGCGTCCGCCAGCGTCCGATCGTCGTCTCCGCGATTCCGAACACCAAGAAGACCTGGGCCGCTGCCCCCCACGCCGGCAGATCCGGAGCCGGGACGAACAGCGACAGCGGAGTGCGCAGCAGTTCCACCCCCAGCGGCAGCGATGCCTGCACCACGCCGATCCGCTCCACCGCCGCCGCTCCGGCGGCCGTGTGCTGCAGCAACTGGAAGACCACCACCGCCACCGTCGCCACCAGCGTCATCGGGATCGCCGCCGGACCGTTCACCGCCAGCTGCCTGCGCACGGTCCGGAACAGCGGACCCCATTCGGCCTCGGCCCAGGCCAGCAGCCCCGAACGCGTGCGCCGCAGGGTCCGCCGGAAAGCGCCTCCCGAAGCACTGGCGCCCGAAGCAGGGGCCCCCCGAGCACCGGCCCCCGGAGCAGCGGCAGCGGCAGCGGCGGCCGAACAGGTGTCGCGGGGGAGGGAGGTCATGGTCGCTGCTCCGTTCCGGACAGACAGGACGACGGATCACCGGGGTCTGCTTCAGCGCAAGCCAGCCAACTTCATATATATAGCAAACCTGGACATAAAGGGATCGGGGAGCGCGTTCAGGGCGCGACCGCACGGCTGTGCCGGCGCTTGAACAGGCTCGGCAGGCTCGGCGCGCTGAGGAAGCCCTCGGCGCGCGCCGAGGCGAGACCGATCCGGGGGAGGTCGCTGCTGCGCTCGAACAACAGGTAGCGGGGCTCCCAGATGGGCCGGTACTTGGCGTTGGCCCGATAGAGGGATTCGATCTGCCACCAGCGGGAGAAGAACATCAGCACCGAGCGCCACACCCGCAGCACCGGTCCCGCACCCAGCCTGGACCCGCGCTCGAACACGGAACGGAACATCGCGAAGTTCAGCGACACCCGGACGATGCCGATGCTGTCGGCCTGCCCGATCAGCTCGATGACCATGAACTCCAGCAGTCCGTTGTCGGAGTCCCGGTCGCGCCGCATCAGGTCCAGCGAGAGCCCGTCACGGCCCCAGGGCACGAAGCTCAGCAGCGCGCGCAGCTCGCCCTCGCCGTCGTGGCACTCCAGCATCACGCACTGGCCGTCGTCGGGGTCGCCGAGCCGCCCCAGCGCCATGGAGAAGCCGCGCTCGGTCTCGCCGTCGCGCCAGTGGTCGGCCCGCTGGAGCAGGGTGTCCATCTCGCCGTCCGGGATGTCCGCGTGGCGGCGCACCCGCACCGTGTAACCGGCCCGGCCGACCTTCTTGTGGGCCTGGCGGACCCCGCGCATCGCCCGGCCCTCCAGGGTGAACTCCGGGATCTCGATGATCGCCTCGTCGCCCAGCTCCAGGGCGTTCAGCCCGTGCCGGGCGTAGACGGTGCCGCCCTCCTCGCTGGCGCCCATCACCGCCGGCACCCAGGCCCGCCGCTGCGCCTGCTCCCGCCAGACCTCGATCGCCCCCGGCCAGGCCTCGACGTCCCCGATCGGGTCGCCGGAGGCCAGGGAGACCCCGCCGACGACCCGGAAGGTGACCGCGGCCTTGCCCGAGGGGGAGAACACCACCGACTTGTCCCGGCGCAGCGCGAAGTAGCCCAGCGAGTCCCGTTCGCCGTGCCGGTCCAGCAGCTCGCGCAGCCGGGCCTCGTCCGCGGGTGCCAGGTACTCCTTGCCCTTGGGCGCGCGGAACAGCGCGTAGAGCACCAGCAGGAAGATCAGCACGCTCATCACGTTGATCGCGATGTCCACCCAGCGCGGCGGCAGGATGCCCCGGTTCTGCTCGTCCGTGGGCGCCAGGGTGTAGACCCGCAGCAGGGTGTACGAGGTGCGGCCCCAGAGGGTGGAGCCGGTGGCGGTATTGGTGGCCGAGACCAGCGCCGTGCCGATCAGCACGCCCACCGCGCCGCCACCGATCAGTGCGGCCAGGGCCACTCCCGGGTTGGAGCGGTCGCCCTTGGCGTGGAACTCGCGCCGTCCGACCAGCAGCGCCGCCAGCAGCAGCAGGGTGAAGGCCATCGAGATCCAGTTGAACCAGTGGTGCCTGATCTCCGAGTAGAAGGCCATCAGCAGCACCACCACGGCCGCGTACAGGCAGACCAGCACCACGTTGAAGAGCCAGGCGGCGCGCTTCCGGCGGCGCAGCATCACGGCCATGAACAGGGCCAGCGCGCCGGAGGTGAAGCCCGCGGTGAGCATGTACGGGGTGAAGTAGTCACCGGTGTTGTGCCGGGTGACCTGGCCGCGGAAGGGCGCCGACACCGCCCCCAGGAGGTTGAGCACGGCGGCGACCCGCATGTACCAGACCGCTGTCACGGCAGCGCGGGAACGCCAGGCGTCCATCCGCGTCGTACCGGTTTCGAGCGACATGGTCCTCCTTGTCCCGGAACATAAGGATCTTTATCGTTGCATACCCCTTTCTGACGGATGTCCCCCGAAAAACGGAGAGCCCGCCCCCGAACGGCGGGGGCGGGCTCGGCGCTACGGCCGACGGAACGAAGTGCAGCGCCTCAGCGGCGGTTCTCCAGGACGCGCTCGAAGACGTTGGCGATCACGCCGTAGCCGAGGGTGTTGGCGTGGATGTTCTGGTAGGGCGTGCACTCCCAGGTCCACTCGCAGATGTGCGCCACGTTGATCGGCAGCCTGCCGATCCCGGGCACCACCGCCTGCCGGGTGAAGTCGTCGGTCGCGAAGGTCCGCGACACGTCCGCCAGCCGGAAGCCGCCGGCCTTCAGGCCGGCCTGCACGGTCGCGTTGAAGCCGGTGGACAGCGCCACCGACTCCTTCGCCAGCGTCTGCCCGGCCGGGCCGGTCAGCCATGCCGCGAGGAACGGGTCGTAGTAGTTCATCCCGACATACGTCGGCCTGCGGCCGCCGGCCGCCGCCAGGGCCCCGGTGATCTGCGGGAGCTGGACGCCGACCGTGGCGATGCCCTTCGCCGCGCAGGTCATGTCCAGGCCGGTCGGCGTCGCGCAGCCGTCGACGTCGTTGGCGCCGATGTCCAGGGTCACGTACTTGACCGAGCCCTGATGGGCCTTCAGGAAGTCGACCGCTGCGGCGAGCTGCGAGTCGGCCCCGGGGTAGCTGCAGATCCCGCCGTTGATCATCGTCTGGGTGGTCTCGCCACTGCAGCCGAGCTTGATGTGCACCAGGTTCGGGTCGTGCTTCTTCAGCCGGGCGTACAACTGGTCGGTGTAGGACTCGTTGGTGTTGCCCCCCACGTTCGGCTGGTAGCCCGCTGCCAGCGAGTCGCCCAACGACAGGTAGTAGTCCGGCTGGTGTCCGCCGGGCCGGTGGTGGGCGGGCTGGGCGGCGGTGTGCGCGGCGGTCGGGGCTGCCGCGCCGGTCAGAGCTGCTGCGGCCAGCGCAGCGGCGGCGACGCCCGTGAGTCCGCGGGCGAGGCTGGATGTGCTGAGCACGGATCGGACCCCCTTGGTGGGACTCCGCGTTCGGATGCGGATCCCGGTCCCCCGGAGTATGGCAACTCGTCAGTAGCCTTTGGCAATACCCGTGCTGGAAAAGCCTGATGCCGGCGCGCCCCCTGAGGCCAGGACAACAGGGGGCGCAGCCGGCGCGCAGGGCACGACTACTGCGCGAATCCTTATTAGGAAAGTTTCCTAACCAGATGTGATTACAGGGTGAACCCCTACGGGCACCACGTCAAGAGTCCTACTCGGGAACGTTGTCGAACGGTGCGACCAACTGCCGCAGCAGGCCCGCCAGGTCTGCGCGCTGAGTCGTCGACAACTCCGCGAGCAGTGCCCGCTCATGGGCCAGCAGTCCGGCCAGCGCCTCGTCCGCGCGGTCCCGCCCGGACTCCGTGAGCCGCACCAGCACTCCCCGCCGGTCGCCCGGGTCGGGCAGTCGCTGGACCAGGTCCTTGCCGGCCAGTCGGTCGATCCGGTTGGTCATCGTGCCCGAGGTCACCAGCGTCTGCGTCAACAACTGGCCGGGGGAGAGCTGGTAGGGCGCACCGGCCCGGCGCAGCGCGGTCAGCACGTCGAACTCCCAGGGCTCCAGGCTGTGCTCCGCGAAGGCGGTCCGGCGGGCCCGGTCCAGATGACGGGCCAGGCGGCTGATGCGGCTCAGCACCTCGAGCGGTTCCACGTCGAGGTCCGGGCGCTCGCGGCGCCACGCGCTGACCAACCGGTCGACCTCGTCCTCCATGGGATCAGTGTAGTGGTGGATGTGTCGATGTGAAGTCTCTTGACATCAAGAAACTGCTGCGGGCAGACTCGAAGTATCTTGATGTCGAGATACCTGGCGGATGGGCCTCCCCCCGCCACAACAACCCGAGTGCCAGAGCACTCGAGCACCCGAGCGGCAGTACGACCTTGCGGAGCACACCATGACCAGCACCACCTGGGACCCCAGCCAGTACCTCCGGCACGCCGACCACCGCAGCCGCCCCTTCCACGACCTCGTCAACCGCATCCCCACCACCCCCCGACGCATCACCGACCTCGGCTGCGGACCCGGCAACACCACCGCCACCCTCACCGACCGCTGGCCGGACGCCGTGATCACCGGCATCGACAACTCCGCCGCCATGATCGAACGCGCCCGGCACGACCACCCCGGCATCCGGTTCACCCTCGGCGACATCGCAACCCACCGGCCCGACGCCGACCTGCTGCTCTCCAACGCCGCCCTGCAGTGGGTCCCCGACCACGCCGACCTCTTCCCGCAGTGGATCGACGCCCTTCCGGCCGGCGGTACCTTCGCCTTCCAAGTGCCGGGGAACTTCCAGTCCCCGACCCACACCCTCCTCGCCGACCTCAGGAACACCCCCCGCTGGGCCGGCCGCCTCGCCGACACCGAACGCCCCGGCGTCCTCGCACCCGCCGAGTACCTCCACCGCCTCGCCGACCTCCACTGCACCGTCGACGCCTGGGAGACCACCTACCTGCAGGTCCTCACCGGCCCGCACGACACCCCCGGCGGCCCGGTCCTCGACTGGATGCTCGGCACCGGACTGCGCCCCGCCCTCGACGCACTCCCCGACCCCGAGGAACGCGCGGCCTTCCTCGCCGAGTACGGCGAACTGCTCGACCGCGCCTACCCGGCCACCCCGCACGGCACCGTGCTGCCCTACCGCCGCATCTTCGTCATCGCCGTGAAGCAGTGATCGCCACGCGTCCAGCAGTGACCGCCGGACGCCCGCCGACCCCCACCACCTGGCAAAGAATCAGGACAGGAGCACAGAACATGATCGTCGCCCTCGACCACGTCCAGCTCGCCGCACCGCCCGGCAGCGAGGACCTCCTCCGCGCCTACTACGCCGACATCCTCGGCCTCACCGAGATCCCCAAGCCCCCCGTCCTCGCCGCCCGCGGCGGGTGCTGGTTCCAGACCGGGACCGTCCAGATCCACGTCGGCATCGAGGACCCGTTCACCCCCGCCCGCAAAGCCCACCCCGCCCTCCGGATCCAGGGCATCCACGCCTACGCCGCCCGCATCGCAGCCCTCGGCGCCCCCGTCACCTGGGACGACAACCTCCCCGGACACGACCGCTTCTACTCCCACGACCCGGTCGGCAACCGCGTCGAATTCCTCGAACCCCACCCCGCCGCGACCCCCGCCGCCACCCCCGACCAGCCCGACACCCCCGCCCAGGACTAGTTCTTCCGGCGGCCCACCAACTGCGGCCGCCGCTCCATCCCCTCCAAGCCGTGCCACGCCAGATTCACCAGATGCGCCACCACCTCGGCCTTCTTCGGCTTCCGCACATCCAGCCACCACTGACCGGTCAGCGCCACCATCCCGACCAGCATCTGCGCATACATCGGCGCCAGCTTCGCGTCATACCCACGCGACTTGAACTCGTGCCCCAGGATGTCCTCGACCTGCGTCGCAATATCGTTGATCAACGACGCGAACGTCCCCGTCGACTGCGCCACCGGCGAATCCCGCACCAGGATCCGGAACCCGTCCGTCGACGTCTCGATGTAGTCCAGCAGCGCGAACGCCGCCTCCTCGCACAACTCCCGCGGATGCCCCCCGGTCAACGACCCGGTCACCATGTCCATCAGCAACTGCATCTCGCGGTCCACCACCACCGCGTACAGCCCCTCCTTCCCCCCGAAGTGCTCATACACCACCGGCTTCGACACCCCGGCCTGCGCCGCGATCTCCTCCACCGACGTGGCCTCGTACCCCCGCTCCGCGAAAAGCGCCCGCCCCACGTCCAACAGCTGCTCCCGCCGCTGCTTCCCGCTCATCCGCACGCGGGCGGCCCGCCCGCCCGCAGCCGGGGCCCTGCGCGCACGGGCCGCCTTCGCGGGGACCGCTGGAACCCCTGCATCCCCTGAACCACCGCTGCTGTCACTCACAGGACCATCATGCCGCCCGCCGCGCCGCAACCCGCTCCGGGCTCGGCCAGCGAACATCACGGGCCCACCCCGCGAGCTCGAACCAGCGGATCAGCCGGGCCGACGAATCCACCTGCCCGCGCAGCACCCCGTGCCGCGCCGAGGTCGGATCCGAGTGGTGCAGGTTGTGCCATGACTCCCCGCAGGAGAGCACCGCCAACCAGGCCACGTTGCCGGACCGGTCCCGCGACTTGAACGGCCGCCGCCCCGAGGCGTGGCAGATCGAGTTGATCGACCAGGTCACGTGGTGCAGCAACGACACCCGCACCAGCGAACCCCAGAAGAAAGCCGTCACCGCCCCCTGCCACGACCAGGCCCACAGCCCACCCGCCAACGGCGGAATCAGCAGCGAGACCACGGTGAACAACCCGAACTGCCGCGACACCCACGACACGTCCCGGTCCTGCACCAGATCCGGCGCGTAGGTCTGCTGCGAGGTCTGCTCCTCGTCGAACAACCAGCCGAGATGCGCCCAGTACAGGCCCTTCAGCAGAGCCGGCACCGTCTCCCCGTAGCGCCACGGCGAGTGCGGATCGCCCTCCTTGTCGGAGAACTTGTGGTGTCGGCGGTGGTCGGCCACCCAGCGCACCACCGGCCCCTCGATCGCCAGGCTCCCGGCCACCGCCAGCGCGATCTTCAGCGCGCGGTTCGCCTTGAAGGACCCATGGGTGAAGAAACGGTGGAACCCCACGGTGACCCCGTGGCAGGCGGTGAAGTACATCACCACCATGATCACGATGTCGTGCCAGCCCAGCCCCCAGCCCCACGCCACCGGCACGGCGGCCAGCAGAGCCAGGAACGGCACCAGGATGAACGACCCCAGCGCGAACTGCTCCGCGAACCCCTTGGTCTCACCGCCCCGCGTCGCCGAAGGAACCGAATCGGGACGTCGCGGCGGAAGCACAGCCGTCGCGGCAGCGACCGGCTCTTCGGACGATGGACTGGTCATCTCGCACAACCTCGGCAGGTGAGAAGGGGAGAAGGGAGAGTCGGGCACGTCCCTACGGGTCCGTAACCTACGGCATCGTAGGTTGATTGCCCGGCCGTGACGGCGCTCAATCGCCCCCGGGCGTGGCGAGGACGAAACCGCCGCGCGACGGTGGCGTGACCGACACAAGGACATGAGTCGCCGGGTCGACCGAATGTTCCGCACGCTGGCCGAATTCACTCGATCGTGTGATCGGGATTGGTTCTTCCGATCTCACAGGAAACGCACAGGAAGAGTGGTCCCATGACCACTCAACTGCCACCCCGGACCACGCCCACCACCCCCGAGGACGCCGAAGCCCAGCTCCGCGAACAGGCCATCGCGCTGCGCCGGGCCGGCTTGAGCCGCCGTCAGATCCGGGACGAGCTCAAGCTCTGGAACAACGACAAACTCAACCGCTTCCTCCGCAACGAGCCCCCGCCCGAGTGGACCAGGCGCCCGAACGCCAAGGACGACCTCCGTGCGAAGGCCCGCGAGCTGCGGGCGGAGGGTAAGACCTACGACGAGATCGAGGAGGCGCTGGGGGTGTCCCGCGGATCGGTGTCGCTGTGGGTCCGCGACCTGCCGAAGCCGCCACGCAGGTTGAGTGCGGAGGAGCGGCGCGAACACATGCAGGCGGTGTGCTGGGCGCCACGCCGGGAGCTCCGTGACAACGAGCGTCGGATCACCAAGTCGGTGGCCGCACGCGAGATCGGTGAGCTGAGCGACCGTGAGCTCTTTCTGCTCGGGGTCGGCATCTACTGGTCGGAGGGGACAAAGGACAAGGAGTATGCCCGCCGTGAGCGGGTCACGCTGATCAACAGCGACCCGGACATGATCACCGTGTACCTGGCCTGGCTCCGGTTGCTGGGTGTGGAACGGGATCGGCTGCGCTTCCGGCTGCAGATCCATGAGTCGGCCGACGTGGACCGTTCCCAGCGGTTCTGGGCCGACATAGTCGGGGCAGACGTGAGCGAGATGCAACGACCCACACTCAAGAAGCACAACCCCAAGACGACGCGGAAGAACACGGGCGACAGCTACCACGGCTGCCTCGCGGTCAACCTCCTCGGCTCGGCCGACCTCTACCGTCGGATCGAGGGCTGGTGGTCCGGATTGGTGGTGGAGGTGGGACGAAGAAACCCGTAGGCTGTATGTGCTTTCCCCGGTTGCTCTGCTGGCACGGGCGGTCAGATTTTGATTCTGAAGTTCGCAGGTTCGATTCCTGCCCGGGGAGCCTTCACGTTCGGTTGTCCCAGCGGCCCGAACGCCCGTCGTCCCAACCCCCGCTATCCTCGAACCGTTCGGGTACGCCTGTGCGATACCCCCCGCGGTAGTGGCGGCCCGGCGTGTGCGCACCCTCCCCCTCCCGTGACGCCGAGGAGTCATCACCCGTGAGCCCGAACCCGCCGGCCGCTGTCATCGTTCTCGCCGCCGGCGAGGGCACCCGGATGAAGTCGGCCGCGCTGCCGAAGGTCCTGCACACCCTCTGCGGGCGCAGCCTCGTCGGCCACGCCGTTGCCGCCGCGCAGGAGCTGACGCCGGAGCACCTGGTCGTGGTGGTCGGCCATATGCGCGACAAGGTCGCGGCGCACCTTGCCGAGATCGACCCCTCCGTCCGGTCCGTGGTGCAGCAGGAGCAGCTCGGCACCGGCCATGCCGTGCGGGTGGCGCTGGAGGCGCTGGCGGCCGACGGGGTGGTGCTGGACGGCACCGTGGTCGTGAGCTACGGCGATGTTCCGCTGCTGACGGCGGCGACGCTGCGTCAGCTGACCGCCGCGCATCTGGCGGACGGCAACGCGGTGACGGTGCTGACGGCGGAGGTGCCGGACCCGGCCGGGTACGGGCGGATCCTGCGCGCCGCGGACGGCGCGGTGCAGGCGATCGTCGAGCACAAGGACGCGAGCGACGCGGAGCGGGCGATCGCGGAGATCAACTCCGGGGTCTACGCCTTCGACGGCAAGCTGCTGGCCGAGGGTCTGGGCGAGGTGCGGACGGACAACAGCCAGGGTGAGGAGTACCTCACCGATGTGCTCGGGATCCTCCGCGAGGCCGGGCACCGGGTCGGTGCCCTGGTGGCGGACGACTACCGGGACATCCTGGGTATCAACGACCGGGTGCAGCTGGCGGAGACCCGTCGGATCATGAACGACCGGCTGCTGGATGCGGCGATGCGGGCCGGGGTGACGGTGGTGGACCCGGCGACGACCTGGCTGGACGTCCAGGTGACCTTCGAGCGGGACGCGGTCGTGCTGCCCAACACCCAGCTGCAGGGGTCGACCAGTCTGGGCGAGGGGGCCGAGGTGGGCCCGAACTGCACGTTGAAGGACACCCGGGTGGGTGCGGGTGCGCATGTGAGTAATGCCACAGCCGATCGTGCGGTCGTGGGCGCCGGGGCGGAGGTCGGCCCGTACGCCTACCTGCGTCCGGGGACGGTCCTCGGCGAGCGTTCGAAGGCGGGCACCTACGTCGAGATGAAGAACGCGGTCGTCGGCGCCGGCAGCAAGGTGCCGCACCTGTCGTACGTGGGGGACGCCACGATCGGCGAGGGGACGAACATCGGGGCGGCGTCCGTCTTCGTCAACTACGACGGGGTCAACAAGCACCACACGACCATCGGCAGCCACTGCCGTACCGGCTCGGACAACATGTTCGTCGCGCCGGTGACGGTCGGGGACGGGGTCTACACGGCGGCCGGCTCGGTGATCTACAAGGACGTTCCCGCAGGTGCGCTCGGCGTGACCCGGCCGCAGCAGCGCAACGTCGAGGGCTGGGTCGAGCGCAAGCGGCCGGGGACCGCGGCTGCCGCCGCGGCGGCAGCCGCACGGGCCGCGCAGACCTCGACGGAGGACCCGGAGGCGACGGAAGCCGCTCCCGGCGCGTAACCTGGGGGACATCCAAGCGCCTCGGACGTGAGTAGTCCCCGGGTGCGCCAGCCAACCCCCAGAGCAGCTAAGCCGCGCGCTGCGGCAGGTCCAGCGCGCGTCAGCAACGAGGAGACGGTGCAGTGACCGGGATCAAAACGTCCGGTGAGAAGAATTTGATGCTCTTCTCCGGCCGCGCACACCCCGAGTTGGCCCGGGAGGTGGCGGAGCAGCTGGGTGTGGACATCGTCCCGACCAAGGCTCTGGACTTCGCCAACGGTGAGATCTATGTGCGGTACGAGGAGTCCGTCCGCGGCGCCGATGCCTTTGTGCTGCAGAGCCACACGGCTCCGATCAACCAGTGGATCATGGAGCAGCTCATCATGATCGATGCCCTGAAGCGGGCGTCGGTGAAGAGCATCACCGTGATCATGCCGTTCTACGGCTATGCCCGGCAGGACAAGAAGCACCTGGGTCGGGAGCCGATCTCGGCGCGGCTGATAGCTGACCTGCTGAAGCAGGCGGGTGCGGACCGGCTGATGTCGGTGGACCTGCACACGGCGCAGATCCAGGGCTTCTTCGACGGTCCGGTGGACCACCTGTTCGCGCTGCCGCTGCTGGCGGACTACGTGGGCGGCAAGGTGGACCGGGACCGGCTGACGATCGTGTCGCCGGACGCGGGCCGGGTGCGGGTGGCGGACCAGTGGTCGGACCGGCTGGGTGCGCCGCTGGCGATCATCCACAAGCGGCGTGACCCGAATGTGGCGAACAAGGTGATGTCGGCCGAGGTCGTCGGTGATGTGCGGGGCCGGGTGTGTGTGCTGGTCGACGACATGATCGACACCGGTGGCACGATCTGCGCGGCGGCGGATGCGCTGTTCGACCAGGGTGCGGCCGATGTGATCGTGGCGGCGACGCACGGGGTGCTGTCGGGTGCGGCGACGGATCGCCTGAAGAACTCGCGGGCGAGCGAGTTCGTGTTCACCAACACCCTGCCGACGCCGGGTGAGCTGCAGCTGGACAAGGTGACGACGCTGTCGATCGCGCCGCTGATCGCGCGGGCGATCCGTGAGGTCTTCGACGACGGTTCGGTGACGAGCCTGTTCGAGGGTGTCTGAAGTCAGGACGTGTGCGACTGGCGGGTGGCGCTCGTCGCTCGGGTGGCGGTAGCCGCCTGATCGTTTTGGGTCCCTCGCCGGGTCTGGGCTATGCTCAGGAAACTGCCCGGCGAGGGAGTCCTGTTTTTTGTGTGACTCCGTGATCGACGCGCTGCACCGCTGTCACAGTGGATTGTTGTGCGAGATGCCGCCGGGCGACTCATCCCAGTTCTTTCGGGTGAGGTTCTGCCGGTGGCTTTCTTCGTTTTCGGGGACGGTCGGCCCGGTCGGCGCCCGCCCCGTTCTCGAGGAGTGCCGTCATGGCCGAGATCCGTCTTGCAGCTGAGCCCCGCAACGAGTTCGGCAAGGGTGCGGCCCGTCGCGCCCGTCGCGCCGGCCTGGTGCCCGCCGTCGTCTACGGCCACGGCCACACCCCGGTCCACGTCAACCTGCCGGGCCACGACCTGATGCTGGCGCTGAAGACCCCGAACGTGCTGCTGTCGCTGCCGATCGACGGCAAGGACGAGTTCGTGCTGCCGAAGGCCGTGCAGCGGGACGCGATCAAGCGCAACATCAAGCACGTCGACCTGCTGCTGGTGAAGCGCGGCGAGAAGGTCACCGTCGAGATCCAGGTCCTGACCGAGGGCGAGCTGGCCCCGGGCGGGAACCTGCTGGAGCACATCCTGAACACCCTGCCGCTCGAGGC
This sequence comes from uncultured Actinomycetota bacterium, assembly GCA_963743515.1. Lineage (GTDB taxonomy): Bacteria > Actinomycetota > Actinomycetes > Streptomycetales > Streptomycetaceae > Streptacidiphilus. The sequence goes on along the minus strand of CAVUQN010000004.1, from coordinate 763,361 downwards.
CGAGGCCACCCACCTGCCCGAGTCGGTCACCGTGTCGGTGGCGGGCCTGACGGCCGGCCACGCGATCCTGGCGAAGGACATCGAGCTGCCGAAGGGCTCGACCCTGGCCGTGGACCCGGAGACCGTGGTCCTGCAGGTCGTGTCGGCGCAGGTCGAGGCTCCGGCCGAGGAGACCGAAGAGGCTGCGGCCGAGGCCTGATCCGTCCTGGTTTTTCCTTCGCTGCCCCGGCCGTGTTCTTCCGGCCGGGGCAGCGGTGTCTCTGAAGGCAGTGGTGTCGTTGCTGGGCTGGGCTTCGAACGTGCCGGGCTCCGAGTGGGCAGGCGTTGAGGGAGGATGTCGCGGGTGAGCGAGGAACTGGACGGTCCGTGGCTGGTCGTGGGCCTGGGTAACCCCGGCCCCGAGTACGCGCGGAACCGGCACAACATCGGTTTCATGGTGGCTGATCTGCTGGTGGGGCGGATGGGTGCGCGGTTCAAGGCGCACAAGAGCCGCAACCAGGTCGCGGAGGGGCGGCTGGCGGGCCGGCGGGTGGTGCTGGCGAAGCCGCTGTCCTTCATGAACCTCTCGGGCGGTCCGGTGACGGCGCTGCGGGACTTCTACAAGGTGCCGGTGGACCGGTTGGTGGTGGTCCATGACGAGTTGGACGTCGACTATGCGGCGCTGCGGCTGAAGAAGGGCGGCGGCGACAACGGCCACAACGGGCTGAAGTCGCTGACGAAGTCGCTGGGTCCTGACTACTTCCGGGTCCGGGCCGGGGTGGGGCGTCCGCCGGGGCGGATGGAGGTGGCGGACTTCGTGCTGAAGGACTTCTCCTCGACGGAGCGCAAGGAGCTGGACTGGTTCGTGGACCGGGCGGCGGATGCGGTGGAGGCGCTGCTGGCGGAGGGTCTGGAGCGGGCGCAGACGACGTACAACTCCTGACGGCGCGCCGCTCCTCGCGGTGTGTACGGCCCGGTCCGGGCGGCGGGTGCCGCCCGGTCCGGGCCGTAGTCGTTGGGATGCTGTGGAATTCTTACCTGCCGTGGTCGCCCCTGGGACGGTGCGGAGCATCGGTTTGGCGCTGCTGTGGGCGGGGTGCACGGCGGGCACGGGCGCGCCACCGGTGCTGGTCTGGCCGCCAACTCAAGTGCGCGGCAGCACAGTTGCTCCGACGGCAGGCGGTGCTCCGGTGGAGATCTTTGCGGTGCGTCTACGAAATTTTTGATGCTTGTCTGCTTTGGTGACAATTGACATCCCTTGACTGGCAATTGACGATGTGGTGTGTCCCTGAGAGGTGTGTGTCTCCTGGGGCTGTGCACATCGGAAGTAGTTCAGTGAGGGGAAACATGTCCATATCCCGGCGTGCCGTGACGGCGCGCTCCCTCGGTGTCACCGCTGCTGCGGTGACGATCGCCTTGGGTGCTGCCGGCACCGCCTTCGCCTGCAACGCGGCGGACTTCACTCCGTTCGTCAGTTGCGACCAGGCGACTGGTCAGGCGCAGATCACGGTCACCGAGTCGGCGACCTACGGCGCCACGGTCGCGGTCTTCACCGACTCGGCCGAGCAGAACCAGGTGGGAACCACCCAGCAGATTGCCCCGGTCGTCGAGGGGACGCCCAAGCCCGCGGTGGTGGAGGTGCCGTGGCAGACGGCCGGTCCCTGGACCATCAAGGTCGTCGCCACCGACAACAACACCCCGCACACGTTCAAGCTGTCGCTGGCTGCGCCCAGCGGTGACTGCTCCGCGCCCGCGCCGTCGAAGAGCGCGACGCCGTCCACGCCGGCCAAGCCGTCCGCGAGTGCGTCGGCCACGGCGAGCAGCAAGTCGCCGGCTCCGTCGGCCAGTGCGTCCGCCTCCGCGAGCAAGTCGGTGGCGGCTTCGGCGAGTGCGGCGCCGAGTGTCTCGGTTTCGCCCGGTACCGGTCTCGCCGAGACCGGTGGCGGCAGCGACAGCGGGATGCTGCTGGGCATCGGTGCCGGGCTGGTCGTGCTGGGCGGTGGCGCAGTGTTCGTCGTGCGTCGTCGTACGGCTGCGGGTCGCCACTGATCAGCGCTCTGCTGACGGGCCGACGGCCCGTCTCCCGGCCGGGAATCGGCGGGGAGACGGGCCGTCGGTGTGTCAGTCGGTGCTGCCGGTCGGTCGGTCAGCCGGTGTTGCGGAGGCCGGCCGCGATGCCGTTGACGGTGAGCAGCAGGGCGCGGGCGCGGAGCGGGTCGTCCTCGACGCCGTTGGCGGCGTCCTCGCGCTGGCGGCGGAGCAGGGCGACCTGGAGGTAGGAGATCGGGTCGAGGTAGGCGTCGCGGATGGCGAAGGTCTGCTTGAGCACGGGGGTGTGTTCGAGCAGGTCGTTCTCGCCGCTGACCCGGAGGACCTCCTTGAGGGTGAGTGCGTGTTCGGCCTCGATGAGGTCGAAGATGTGCTTGAGCTCGTCGGGGACGAGCTGTTCGACGTAGTGGCGGGCGATCCGCAGGTCGGTCTTGGCCAGCGTCATCGCGACGTTGGAGATGAAGTTGCGGAAGAAGTGCCACTTGCTGTGCATTTCTTCGAGGATGTCGCCGAGTCCGGCGTCGCGGGCGGCGGCGAGGCCGGAGCCGACGCCGTACCAGCCGGGGACGATCTGCCGGGACTGGGTCCAGCCGAAGACCCAGGGGATGGCGCGGAGCCCGTCGAGGCCGGCGCCGCTGTCGGGGCGGCGGCTGGGGCGGGAGCCGAGGTGGAGCGAGGCGAGCTGGTCGACCGGGGTGGCCGCGAAGAAGTAGGCGGGGAGGTCGGGGTCCTCGACCAGTCGGCGGTAGGCGGTGTGGGCGCCGTCGGAGACGGTGTCCATGGTGGCGTCCCAGCGGGAGAGCGCCTCCGCGGACTGCCGGGGGGCGGTGTGCAGGGCGCTGGCCTCGAGGGTCGCGGAGACGGTGAGTTCGAGGTTCTCCCGGGCGAGGGCCGGGATGAGGTACTTGTCGGAGATGACCTCGCCCTGCTCGGTGACCTTGATCTCGCCTTCGAGGGTGCCGTAGGGCTGGGCGAGGATGGCCTCGTGGGAGGGGCCGCCGCCGCGGCCGACGGTGCCGCCGCGGCCGTGGAAGAGCCGGAGCCGGATGCCGTAGCGGTGGGCGACGTCGCGCAGCCGGCGCTGGGCCCGGTGGATCTCCCACTGGCTGGTGGTGATGCCGCCGAACTTGCTGGAGTCGGAGTAGCCGAGCATGACCTCCTGGACGTCGCCGCGGAGCGAGACCAGCAGCCGGTAGGAGGGGTCGCGCAGCATCTCGTCGAGGATGGTGTCGGCGGCGCGGAGCTCGTCGGTGGTCTCCAGCAGCGGCACGATGCCGATCTTGGCGATGCCGGCGTGAAGGTCGATCAGTCCGGCCTCGCGGGCGAGGACGGTGGCGGCGAAGACGTCGTCGGCGCCCTGGCACATGGAGATGATGTAGCTCTCGACGATCTCCGGGCCGAAGCGCTCGAAGGCGTCGCGGATGGTCTGGAAGACGCCGAGGGTCTTGGTGCCGAGGGCGTCGAGCGGGGCGGGGGTGGGGGCGAGCGGGCGGCGGGACTTGAGCTCCTTGGCGAGCAGTCGCTGCCGGTACTCGCGGGGCATGTCGGTGTAGCGCCAGGCCTCCTCGCCGAGGCGGTCGAAGAGCTGGCCGAGGGTGTGGTGGTGGGCGTCGGCGTGTTCGCGGACGTCCATGGTGGCGAGCTGGAGGCCGAAGGCGGCGACGGTGCGGATGGCGCGGTTGAGCCGTCCGTCGGCGACGAGCTGGCCGCGGTGCTCGCGCAGGGAGTCCTGGATGACCTGGAGGTCGGCGAGCAGCGGGGCGGTGCCGAGGTAGTCGCGGCCCTCGACGTGGGGGGTGCCGTTGGCGAGCCGGGCGCGGGTGTTCTCCAGCTTCTGCCGGATGCAGGTGGCCTTGAGCCGGTAGGGCTCCTCGGCGTTCATCCGCTTGTAGCGGGGGCTGATCTCGGGGAGCTGCTCGAGGTCGGCGTCGAGGCTGGTGAGGAGCGCGTCGCTGGCGCCGGAGAGCCGGACCGAGTTGGAGAGTGCGGCGCGGAGGTCGTCGACGACGTCGAGGGCGTCCTTGATGCCGTATTCGTGCTGCAGGACGAGGACGTCGAGGGTGACCGCGGGGGTGACGTTGGGGTTGCCGTCGCGGTCGCCGCCGATCCAGGTGCCGAACGTCAGCGGGCGGACGCCGGCCGGGAGTTCGATGCCGACCCGGGCGAGTTCCTCGTTGAGTTCTTCGAGGACGTCGGGGACGGCGCGCTTGTAGAGCTCGTCGAGGTAGTAGATCGCGTTGCGGGCCTCGTCGGCGGGCTCGGGGCGGGCGATCCGGAGCTCGTCGGTCTGCCAGAGCAGGTCGATGACCTCGGCCAGGCGGCGGTCGGCCTGGCGACGTCCGCTGGGCCGGGTGGGGGTGTCGGTCTGTTCGAGGAGTTCGGCGATCCGGCGGAGCTTGGTGAGGACGCTGCGCCGGGCGGCCTCGGTGGGGTGGGCGGTGAAGACCGGCCGGACGGCGAGGTGCGCGAGGGTGTCGGCGAGCTGCTGCGGGTCTGCGTCGGCGAGCCTGTCGGCGGTGCGGGCGAGCAGGGAGCCTTCCTGGGCGCGGAGGACGCCGACCTCGCGACCGCGGTGGACCTGCTCGGTCACGTTGGCGAGGTGGAAGTAGGTGGAGAAGGCTCGGACGAGCTTCGCCGCGGTCTCGACGTCGGTCTCTTCGAGGAGCGCGGAGGCGGCTGCGCTGTCGCTGCGGGTGAGGGCGCGGACCTCTTCGACGAGGTCGAGCAGTTCCTGCCCCTCCTGGCGGACCAGCGTCTGGCCGAGGAGCTCGCCCAGGCGCCGGATGTCGGCACGGAGGGCGGCGTTGTCGGCCTCGACGGGACTGCTGTCGACAGGTGCGGTGGCGGGGGTGGCGCTGCGGGCTTCGGCGGTGGTTGAGGCCGAGGTGACGGTCTCGTGGGCGCTGCTCACGCTGGTGCTCCCTTGCAGGTGGGTGGGGCATCGGCTCTGCGGACCGCGCTGTCCGACGCGACCAGCATAGGTGTGGGCATTGCCGGGGCCGAGGTGGCATTCGTATGCCGGACACGGGTCGTGGCGGGTCGGCCGCGCTTGGGGGGCTAACCCCCACGACCGGCGGAGGGTCCTTCCGTAGGCTGGGCCCATGAGCATGGCGACGCCCTTGACGGGCGCGGGGGAGTCGGCGGGGCTGTGGCGGCGTCGGCGGAGTATGTGGTTCGACCTGGTGGTCGCGGGTACGGCGGCGGTCGAGTGCGTGATCGGTGCGGCGGATTTCGTCCGGAACCAGGGGATGGGCCTGGGCTGGATGGTCGCGGTGGGGGTGTTCGGGCTCTTCGCGAGTCTGACGCTGCTGGTCAGGCGGCGCTGGCCGCTGCTGCCGGTGGTGGCGGCGCTGTCGACGATTCCGCTTCAGTCGGGGTATGTGCTGCTGATGGTGGGCCTCTACACGCTGGGCGCGTACCGTCCGGAGGGGGTGGCCGCGCGGTTCTCGGAGCGGCGGGCGATGTCGCTGCTGTGTGCGGTGGCGATCGTGGAGACGACGCTGGTGTCGGCGTTGACGCTCGGCACCCAGCAGACGCAGGCGCTGCACAACGGGGTCCCCGAGTATGTGCTGCTGATCATGTCGGTGCTGGTGGCGGTGGGGATCACGGTCGCGCCGACGATGCTGGGCCTGTACGTGGGGGCGCGGCGGCGGTACTGGGAGGCGTTGAGCGAGCGCGCGGAGGGTCTGGAGACGGAGCTGGCGCTGCTGGCGGAGCAGGCGAGCGAGCGGGCGCAGCGCGCGCAGGTGGAGGAGCGGGCGCGGATCGCCCGGGAGATGCACGATGTGGTGGCGCACCGGGTGAGCCTGATGGTGGTGCATGCGGGGGCGCTGGAGCGGGTGGTGCACCGGGATCCGGACCGGGCGGCGGAGAACGCGAAGCTGATGGGGGACATCGGCCGGCAGGCGCTGGACGAGCTGCGGCAGATCCTTGGGGTGCTGCGGACGGTGGAGTCCTCGCCGGTGAGCGGGCGGGAGGCGGCGGCGGTGCTGGCGGTGCCGACCTCGGACGGGCCGGGGCTGGGCGACATCCCGCGGTTGGTGGACGAGTCGCGGGCGGCGGGGCTGCGGGTGCGGCTGACGGTGGGGGGCGCGCGTCGGGCGTTGAGCGCGGACACCGAGCGGACGGCGTACCGGGTGGTGCAGGAGGCGCTGACCAATGTGCTGAAGCATGCGCCGGGGGCGGACGCGGAGGTGGTGGTGGCGTATGTGCCGGGCGGCGTGGCGTTGGCGGTGTCGAACAGCTGCCCGCTGGGGGACGGCCTGTCGGCGCGCGGACCGCTGCCGAGCGGGGGGAACGGGCTGGTCGGGATGGAGGAGCGGGTGACGGCACTGGGCGGGGTGTTCTCGGCCGGGGCGACCGGCGAGGGCGGCTTCCGGGTGGAGGCGAAGCTGTCGGTCGCGTGGTAGCGGGATGCCGTCCCGGCGTGCCACAATGCGTGCGACAAAGCATTGGCACAATGCCTGCAACAATGGGGCGCTGGAGGAGTGACCGCTGATGGGCGGTTCGGTGGTGGTGGGACTGGTGGCCGGAGTGGGGATGCTGCTGGGTTCCGGCTTCGGTTGGCTGCGGTTGCGCCAGGACATTCCGGCGTCGAGGTTCAAGCGGGCGGACCGGTGGGCCCGGGAGGTCGATCTCACCCTGCTCCCGGAGCTGGTCGAGCCGCTGTCGGACCGGCTGCGCCGCCGGGCGATGGCCACGGCGGCCGGTGCGGCGGTGCTGGTGGCGCCGGTCTGGGGGATCGCCGCCTGGTACAGCACCTCCCGGGGCGTCTACGCCCCGCAGACTCCGTTCACAGGTCCGGGCATGGCCGTGGTGGCCGCCGCCCCGGCGCTCCTGGTCGGGGTGCTGGCGCACCAGTGGGAGGTCCGGCACCAGCGGCGGGCGGCCGGACCGAGGGTGGCCCGGTTGGAGCAGTTGCGGCTCCGGGACGTGGCTCCGCTCTGGGCGATCCGGACGACCCGGGGCGCGGCCGTGCTCCTGCCGCTCGTCGGGGCGGGGATCCAGCTCCTGCTCCTCCGCCCCGGCCACGCTCTCGGCGCGGACTTCTACGGCTGCGGCGCGGTGCTACTGCTCGCCGCCCTCGGCGTGGGCATGGTCGAGCGGCGGCAGGAGGCGGTCCTGAACGGGCCGCAGCGGGCCGGCTCCCCGCAGGAACTCGCCTTCGACGACGCCTTCCGGATCGAGGCCGCGCTGAGCCTGGGCGTGCTGCTGCCGGTGCTGTCCTGCCTGGCGACCAGCTTCCTGCTGCAGCCAGCCTTCGGTGCCACGTCCTACCGGAGCATCACGGCGCTGGACGCCCTCTGCCTCTGGGCGCTTCTCAGTATCTGCAGCACCGTGGTCTGGTTCGGGACGGTCCAGCGGATCAGCCGTCGGTACTACCGTGGAAGGACGCCCAGGCCCCCCATGGCCGAACCGCCGACCCCGGAGACCGCCCCGTGCTGATCGCCCTCGACCCCGCGTCGTCCGTCCCGCCGTACGAGCAGATCCGGGCGCAGATCGCCGAGCTCGCCCGCAGCGGGGCGGCGCCGGTCGGGATGCGGCTGCCGACGGTGCGGCGGCTCGCGGAGGACCTGGGGCTGGCGGTGAACACCGTCGCCAAGGCGTACCGGGAGCTGGAGGCCGCCGGGGTGGTGGAGACCCGGGGCCGGCACGGCACCGTGGTGGCCGCCTCCGGCGACTCCTCGCTCCGCGCCGCCGCCCAGGGCGCGGCGGTGTACGCGGGGCTGGTGCGCGGCCTGGGGGTGCCGCTCGACGAGGCCCGCGCGATGGTGGACGCGGCGCTGCGGGACGCCTACGGCGAGACCGGAGCCGTGGCGGGCGCCGGGCCGGCGGCGACCCGGCGGCCCTGACGGATCGGGGCACGGATCAGAGCGCGTCGGCCAGGAACTGGAGCCGTTCCGGCGCGGTGCCGGTGATCAGCGCGGTCAGCGCCTGGTCCATGGTCCGGCCGAGGTACCACTCGCCGGTGTGGTCCAGGCTGTAGACCCGGCCCTCGGCGTCGATGACCAGCAGGGCCTGCCCGTCGCGCTCCTCGCCGAGCGGGGCCAGTGGCAGGTCCAGGGCCCGGCCGAGGTCGGCGAGGGTGCGCGGCTGGTGCAGCCCGGCCAGCGGATTGATGGTGAACGACGTGCGGGCGTGGTCACGGCCGCCGCCCTCCAGATCCACCGTCAGCCCGCCGAACTCCGACCAGGCCTCGACCGCGGCCGGGAACACCGAGTGCCGGGTTCCGTCCGGGGACTCGTGGTTGATCAGGGCGTCCGCCCACTGCTCGGCCCGGGGCAACTGCCGGCGTCCGGGGAACCAGCCCGCCTTGGTGAGCACGGAGGCGGCTTCGGCGGGAAATCGGACGTCCATGGCGGTGGTTCCGTTCTGAGCGGTTCTGTCGGCGCGCTGCTGGTCGGCGCGGTTCCGGTCGGCCGGGCGGATCAGGCGCCGGGCAGGACGACAGTCTGCACCCCGAAGTGGGTGAGCAGCGCCGCGCAGGAGCGGCAGGGCGGCTGGTGGGTGCCGTGCGCGGGGTCCCCCTCCTCGCGTATCCGCACCGTCGTCATCCGGGCTCCGCGCAGGGACTTCCGGGCGTCCGACTCGGTGAAGGGCTTGCGGGAGGCCCGCTTGGAGCGGCTCGCCTCGGCGCCGCCGAAGAACTGGGAGAGCAGCACCGTCTCCGGGCAGCGGCCGGTGAAGCGTTCCCGCTGGGCCGACGGCAGGGCGTCGAGGAAGTCGGCGACCAGGGGGTGCAGCGGCGGGGGCGTCCCGTTCTTCTCGCCCACGTGGGTGTGGGTGTCGCCGCGCACGGAGAGGGCGGCGGCCAGTATGGGCATCAGACTGTCCCGGCGCTGCCGCAGGAGTGGTGCGGCGGTCGCCGGTTGGCGTGCTTCGGTGTCCACGTCGGTAGGTCCTTACTCTCCTCGCGCACGGCGGAGTAGGGACACTTGCCGCGCGGCAGCCCCCGTCGGCGGGGGTCGCCCACCGCTGCTGCAGGGGCCCAGCTTGCCAAATGCCCACTATGCGAGGGAAGTCGGGGTGCGGATCCGAGCGCGCGCGGGCAGCTCCGCGGCTTCCTGGTGCGGGCGGAGATCCGGCGGCTGGACGCAGCCCCTAGTCTTGGACCGGCAGCCAGTTCCAGCAGGGGGCAACTCGATGACGACAGGTCGGCCCAACGCGGCCTACGCCGGGCAGGTCGTGCACTTCCCCGATCCGTTGCGGTCCGCCGCTTACCCGCACGGGGTTCGGGTCGACGGCCAGGGTTTTCCGGACTTCGGTCCTTACGCGCGGGCGATGGCCGAGGTCGCCGACCCGCCCGCCGGCTTCGGCGTGGACGAGTTGCGGCTGACCGACTATGTGTCGGCGAACGCCGCGCTCCATGCCTCCGGCCATGAATTGTGGGCTGACGTGGAGTCACCGGTGGTCACCCCGGCCGGGTGGACCTGGCACCACTCGGTCGGACCGGCGCAGCCGGGCAGCCGCCGGATGGAACTGGTCCCGGTCGAGGTGAAGGCGCTGCTGCGGCACCACGGCGGTCTGGTGCTGTCCACCGCCGACCATGCCAAGCGCGGCACCCGTCCGCTGCAGGAGCGGCGGCCGGTGCACTTCCCGCTGGCGCCGCTGCAGTCGCCGAACGGTGCCGCGGCCCCGGACGGTGCGGAGCCGGCCGAGGCTGCGGACGGGACGGGCGGCGTCAGCGAGGCGCGGGTGCAGTCGGCCGAGGAGGGCCTCGGCTACAGCCTGCCGGGTCCGTTCCGGACGTTCCTGAAGGCGGCCGGCGGGCTGGCGCCCAAGGGCGTGGCCCTGAACACGGAGTTCGGCATCCTGGTCGACCAGCCGTTCCTCACGCTCGGTCAGGAGCGCTCCATCAACGACCTGGTGTATGCCAACAAGTGTCTGCGTGACCATCTGACCAAGGACTACCTCGGCATCGGGTACGCCCAGGGCGGGCTGATCGCGCTGAAGGTCAAGGGCGGCTCGATCGGCACGGTCTGGTTCCTGCCGCACGACGACGCCCGGGACGACGGCAGTGCGGAGCTGACGCCGGACCAGCGCTGCGGGCAGCTGCTGCTGCCCTGTGGGAACGACTTCGACGACTTCCTGCTGCGGCTTGCGGGCAGCCCGCCCGAGCTGCAGACAGTGGCACAGCTGATGGTGGACGGCGGCTTCGCCCGCGCCGTCCCGGTGGAGGGGTGAGCCGGGCGTGGTGACCTATGCGGACGCGCAGCAGCGCGCCGAGCAGTGGATCAACGAGGGCGTGCCCTCGTACCAGCGCCGCGAGGTGCGGGTGCGGGAGTTCGACCTGGGCTTCGTGGCCTGGGCGGTGGACCGTGCGGACGGTCCGGCGTCGGACGGCGGCGCGGTGCGGATGGTGATCTCCCGGGAGACCGGCGCGACCACGCTCTGGCCGGCGCTGCCGATCAACGACGTGGTGCGCTGCTACGAGGAGGCCTACGGCCGTCCGGTCGGCGCGACGCCGGCCCGGATGCCCGCGCCGCCGGACGCGGAGGCGGCGGAGGCGACGTCGTTCCTGCTGAGCCCGCCGCAGTGGCTGAAGGAGGCCGGGGAGGCGGCGATCGCCGCCGAGGCGGAGCGGCCGCCGGCCAACCTCTGGGGCTCGGGCGACCGCACCGCCAACCCGTCGGTACCGCCGGCCCCGCGCCCGGCGGTCGCCCCGGAGGAGGAGCCGGCGCTGCTGGTGGCCCCGCCGGTGTCGTCGGGTCCGCCCGCAGACGTTCCGACGATGCTGGCCCCGCCGTCGCCGCCGCAGGCCCAGCCGCCGCACGTCCAGCCGCAGCCGACCCCGCCGCACCAGCAGCAGCCGCAGCCGCCGGCCCCGCCGCAGCAGCCGTTCCGGCCGGAGTTCCGGCCGCCGCCGCAGCCTCCGGCGCAGCCGCAGCAGTCGCAGCAGTCGCAGCCCCAGCCGCCGCAGCCCGCGCCCTCGCTGGACTACGCGCCGACGATGCTGGCCGCCCCGCCGGTCGCGCCGCCGAAGGCGCCGGAGGTGCCGCAGCCGCCGCGCCCCGCGCCCGATCGCCCGCTGCCGAACCAGGCGTTGCCGAACCAGGCGCCGCCGCCCCCGCCGCCGTCGGTGCTGGGCCCGCAGACGCCCCCGCACGCGGTGCCGCAAGCGCCGTCGGTGCCGCCGAACGCGCCGCCCCCGCCGCCGTCGGCGCCGCTGGGCGCCGACGAGGGGGACAGCTATGTCCCGACGCAGTTCGCCGCCGCCCTGGACCTGGGCCTGAACACCCCGGACCGGCGCGGCGGGTCGGTGCCGCCCCCGCCGCCCCCGCCGATGCCCTTCGCTCCGCAGTCGGGACAGTCCGGCCGGTCGCCGCAGTCGGGCCAGGTCCCGCCGCCGCCCTCGACCGGGCCGGCGCAGCTGCCCCCGCCGCCGACCGTCCCGACGATCGGCCCCGGCTACATGGCGGTGCTCCGCTACCGCGGCCCCGACGGCTCCGAGCAGCAGATCATCCAGCGCTCGACGCCGGGGATGCCGCACCCGGAGTGGCAGATCCTGCAGGAGGTCCGGCGGCTGAACGTGCCGCCGGAGCAGGTGCTGGAGCTGCACACGGAGCTGGAGAGCTGCGACCTGCCGGCCGGCTACTGCCGCCGGATGGTGCAGGAGGCCTGGCCCAACGTCCGGGTGTCGAGCAACGCCGCCTACGGGCGGGACCAGGCGGCGCGGCAGCGCGGGATCCAGCTGCTGCTGGAGCACCATGTCGAGCTGCACACCCATGCGGCGGGCCCGGTGCCGCAGCGCTCGCTGCGTGCGCCGCTGCCCGCCCCGGGCTCGGTCCCGCCCCCGCCGCAGCTGCCGCCGCAGGCGCTCGCGGACGAGCTGGCGCAGGCCTTCGGCGCGCAGAACGTGTTCCGCTACGAGCCGCAGGCGGTCTCCCGGCAGGGCGTGCCCGAGGTCGTGTCGATGGCGCTGACCTGGGCCGGCCTGCCGATGGACTTCGGCCCGTTCTTCTGGGGGCAGGGTCAGCCCGGCCGTCCGGTGCCGACGCTGGCCGAGCTCGCGGCGGAGCGCGGGATCATGGCGGGGCCGGATGCCGGCACCTACCTGGTACTGGGCAACGACTACGGCCGCCAGCTCTGCGTCCAGTACGGCACCGCGGCGATCGTGGCCGTCGACCTGGGGACGCCGACGCAGCCGGCGGGCCCGGAGGCGACGCAGCCGCGGTTCGTCAACAGCGGGCTGCCGGAGTTCATCCGCTCGCTGGCGGTGCTCGGCCGGCTCTGGCGCTACCGGTTCGGACTGACGCCGGAGCAGGCGGGCCGGTGGACGACCGACCTGCAGACCCAGTTGGCGGCAGTGGACCCGGCCGCCCTGGCCAACCCGGAGAGCTGGTGGTCGGTGCTGCTGGAGCAGTTGTGGGACGGCCTGTTCTGAGCTGAGGGTGTCGGTCCTCTCGGGCGCAGGATGGATCTGTGCAAAATGGATCAGATATTGATCATTTGCATCGATGATCCATTCAACGGACGAGAGGACCAGCCCCATGAGCGACGCCGTCTCTCCGCACGGCTTCACCGTCACCCGTCGTGGATACGAGGTTCGCCAGGTCGAACAGGCGGTCGGCAAGGTCACCGCCGAGCGGGACCGGGCCTGGCAGCGGCTGTCCGACCTGGGCGAGGAGACGCGCAGGCTGGAGCGGGAGCTGGACGACGTCGTCCGGTCCGTGGCCGAGGCGGCGCCGCCGGCCTTCGGCGAGCTGGGCGAGCGCGCGCAGCGACTGCTGGCCCTGGCGGAGGAGCAGGCAGCGGCGCTGGCAGACGAGGCGGCGCAGCTCGCCGAGGAGCTGCGGAGCACCGCCCGGGCGGACGCCGAGCGGGAGCAGGGCGAGGCCGCGGCCTACGGACGCGAGGTCTGGGCCGAGGCGGAGCAGTACTCCGCGCGCGAGCTGGCCTGGGCCGAGGAGCAGGCCCAAACCGAGATGGCGGAGGCGGTCCGGGAGGCCAGGGCGCTGCTGGACGCGGCCGAGGCGGACGTCGCCGCGACCCGGGCCCGCGCGGCGGCGGGGTCCCGCGACGCCCATGCCGAGCTGGCCGCCGAGCAGTTGGCCGCCGACGAGGAGCAGGACGCGGCGGAGGCCGAGGTCACCGGCTGGGAGGACGGGGCCACGGCCAAGGTGGAGCGCCTGCTGGGCGAGGCGGAGCGGCACGGCCGGGCGATGCGCGCCCGCGCCGCCGACATCGAGGCCGAGGTCGGGACACAGGCGGAGCGCCTGGTCGAGGCCGCCTACCGGGAGGCGGAGCGGATCGGCGCGGCCTCGGCCCGCGAGGAGGCGGTCCTCGCCGAGCAGCGGAGCGAGGTCCGGGCCCACCTGGACCACATCCGGCAGACGCTGATGGTGCTGACCGGCGCGGTCGTGCCCGGCCCGGACGAGGAGGAGCCGGAGGGCGAGCCCGAGGCAGCGCCGGACGAAGAGCCGGAGGCGGCGGCGCCCGAGGCCGAGGCTGAGCAGCAGGCCGACTGAGCCCGACGACTGTCCCCAGGCTGTGGACAACCTCCCGGCCCCGCAGCACCGCACGGAAACGGTCGGGCGGCCTGTCAGGCCGGGGGCGTAGGCTTGAATCCCCCGGCTGCCTCGCAGACGGGGCGCTTCGCGTTGCCCCCCGGCTGAGAGAAGTCCATGAGCCTGACCGGCCTGCTTGACGTTGTCGCGTCCGACCCGGCCCTCGCTGAGGCGGCGCAGTCCGCGCTCGCCGGGGACCGCCGCCAGCTGGACCTGGTCGGTCCGCCCGCTGCCCGTCCCTTCGCGGTCGCGGCCCTCGCCCGTGCCCTCGCCGATGCCTCGAAGGGGAACCGCGGTCGGCCGGTGCTGGCCGTCACCGCGACCGGCCGCGAGGCCGAGGACCTGGCGGCGGCGCTCGGCTCGCTGCTGCCGCCGGACACCGTGGCGGAGTTCCCGGCCTGGGAGACCCTGCCGCACGAGCGGCTGTCGCCGCGCTCCGACACCGTCGGCCGCCGGCTCGCGGTGCTGCGCCGGATCGCCCACCCGCGCGCCGACGACCCGGCCGCCGGGCCGCTGCAGGTGATCGTGGCGCCGATCCGCAGCGTGCTGCAGCCGCAGGTCAAGGGCCTGGCGGAGCTGGAACCGGTCAGCCTGGCGGTGCGGCAGGAGGTGGACCTGGAGGACCTGGTCCGGCGGCTGGCCGCAGCCGCCTACCAGCGGGTCGAACTGGTGGAGAAGCGCGGTGAGTTCGCCGTGCGCGGCGGCATCCTGGACGTTTTCCCGCCGACCGAGGAGCACCCGCTGCGGGTGGAGTTCTGGGGCGACGAGGTCGAGGAGATCCGCTACTTCAAGGTCGCCGACCAGCGCTCGCTGGAGGTCGCCCAGCACGGGCTGTGGGCCCCGCCCTGCCGCGAGCTGCTGCTCACCGACGCGGTGACGGCGCGCGCCGCCGAGCTCGCGGCCGAGCACCCGGAGCTGGCGGACATCCTGGACCGGATCGCCCAGGGCATCGCCGTCGAGGGCATGGAGTCGCTGGCTCCGGTGCTGGTGGACGACATGGAGCTGCTGGTCGACGTGCTGCCGCAGGGCAGCGTCGCCGTGGTCTGCGACCCGGAGCGGGTGCGCACCCGGGCGGCGGACCTGGTCGCGACCAGCGAGGAGTTCCTGGACGCCTCCTGGGTCGCGGCGGCCTCCGGCGGTGACCGGCCGCTGGACGTGGGCGCGGCCTCGCTGTGGTCGATCGCGGACGTCCGCGAGCACGCGGCCGAGGTCGGCCTGCCCTGGTGGTCGGTCAGCCCCTTCGCCGCCGACGAGTCGGCGGTCACCGGCCCCGACGTGCTGCACCTCGCGATGCATCCGGCCGAGGCCTACCGGGGCGACACCGCCCGCGCCATCGCCGACGCCAAGGGCCGACTGGCCGAGGGCTGGCGGGTGGTGCTGGTGACGGAGGGCCACGGACCGGCCTCCCGGATCGCGGAGATGCTCTCCGGCGAGGGCATCGGCGCCCGGCTCACCCCCGACCTGACCACCGCGCCGGACCCCGACGTGGTCCATGTGGCCTGCGGTTCGATCGAGTTCGGCCTGGTCGCGGACGCGCTGAAGCTGATGGTGCTCACCGAGACCGACCTGGCCGGGCAGAAGTCCTCGACCAAGGACATGCGGCGGATGCCCTCGCGCCGCCGCAACGGCATCGACCCGCTGGCGCTGCAGTCCGGCGACTACGTGGTCCACGAGCAGCACGGCGTCGGCCGCTACGTGGAGATGGTGCAGCGCACCGTCCAGGGCGCGACCCGCGAGTACCTGGTGATCGAGTACGCCCCGGCCAAGAAGGGGCAGCCCGGCGACCGGCTGTTCGTGCCGACCGACCAGCTGGAGCAGGTCACCAAGTACGTCGGCGGCGAGTCGCCCTCGCTGCACCGGCTCGGTGGTGCGGACTGGACGAAGACCAAGGCGCGGGCGCAGAAGGCGGTCAAGGAGATCGCCGGCGACCTGATCCGGCTCTACTCGGCGCGGATGGCCGCCCCCGGTCACGCCTTCGGCCCGGACACGCCCTGGCAGCGCGAGCTGGAGGACGCCTTCCCCTACGCGGAGACGCCGGACCAGCTGACCACCATCGACGAGGTCAAGGAGGACATGGAGAAGTCGGTCCCGATGGACCGGCTGATCTGCGGCGACGTCGGCTACGGCAAGACCGAGATCGCGGTTCGGGCGGCGTTCAAGGCGGTCCAGGACGGCAAGCAGGTCGCGGTGCTGGTGCCGACGACGCTGCTGGTCCAGCAGCACTTCTCGACCTTCGCCGAGCGCTACGCCAACTTCCCGGTCGTGGTGAAGGCGCTCTCCCGGTTCCAGTCCGACACCGAGGCCAAGGCCGTGCTGGAAGGGTTGCGCGAGGGCAGTGTCGACATCGTCATCGGCACCCACCGGCTGTTCTCGGCCGATACCCGGTTCAAGGACCTCGGCCTGGTGATCGTCGACGAGGAGCAGCGCTTCGGCGTCGAGCACAAGGAGCAGCTGAAGAAGCTCCGGGCCAATGTCGACGTGCTGACCATGTCGGCGACGCCGATCCCGCGCACCCTGGAGATGGCGGTCACCGGGATCCGCGAGATGTCGACGATCACCACTCCGCCGGAGGAGCGGCACCCGGTGCTGACCTTCGTCGGCGCCTACGACGAGAAGCAGATCTCGGCGGCGATCCGGCGCGAGCTGCTGCGCGAGGGCCAGGTCTTCTACATCCACAACCGGGTCGAGTCGATCGACAAGGCGGCGGCGAAGCTGAAGGAGCTGGTACCGGAGGCGCGGATCGCGACCGCGCACGGGCAGATGGGCGAGACCGCGCTGGAGAAGGTCATCGTCGACTTCTGGGAGAAGGAGTTCGACGTCCTGGTGTCGACCACGATCGTCGAGTCCGGGATCGACATCTCCAACGCCAACACCCTGATCGTGGAGCGCGGCGACACCTTCGGCCTCTCGCAGCTGCACCAGCTGCGGGGCCGGGTCGGCCGCGGGCGCGAGCGCGGCTACGCCTACATGCTGTACCCGCCGGAGAAGCCGCTGACCGAGACCGCGCACGAGCGGCTGGCGACGATCGCCCAGCACACCGAGATGGGCGCGGGCATGTATGTGGCGATGAAGGACCTGGAGATCCGCGGCGCGGGCAACCTGCTCGGCGGCGAGCAGTCCGGGCACATCGCCGGCGTCGGCTTCGACCTCTATATCCGGATGGTCGGCGAGGCGGTGGCGGAGTACCGCGAAAGCGTCGACAACGGCGGGGCGGAGCCGGAGGAGGAGCCGCTGGACGTCAAGATCGAACTGCCGGTGGACGCCCACATCCCGCACGACTACGCACCGGGCGAGCGGCTGCGACTGCAGGCGTACCGGTCGATCGCGGCGGTGAACTCGGAGGAGGACATCGCGGCGGTGCGGGCCGAGCTGACCGACCGCTACGGCAAGCTGCCGGAGCCGGTGGAGAACCTGCTGCTGGTGGCGGGGCTGCGGCTGTTCGCGCGGCGCTGCGGGATCGCCGACATCACCCTCCAGGGGCAGAACATCCGCTTCGGCCCGGCGGAGCTGCGCGAGTCGCAGGAGCTGCGGCTGCAGCGGCTGTACCCGCGTACCCAGGTGAAGGCGGCGACCAAGCTGCTGCTGGTGCCCCGGCCCGGCAGCGGGAAGATCGGCGGCAAGCCGGTGGTCGGCCGGGAGCTGCTGGCCTGGTGCGCGGAGTTCCTGACGACCATCTTCGACGAGCTGACCTCGGCCTCCGCCGCCGCTGCGGCCCGCCGGTAGCGGGGCGGCGGCAGACCGTCGCTTCGAGGTTCCGGGCCTTGGCCGGATAAGGTCGGAGCATGCTCCTCGGACTCCTCATGGCGCTCGCCGCCGCCCTGTGCTTCGGCGTCGCCATGGTTCTGCAGGCCCTCGGCGCGCAGCGGCACTCGCCCTCCGCCGAGGGATCGGGCCTGCTCGGAACGGTCCGGGCGATGGTCAACCTGCCGTTCGCGGCGGGCCTGCTGCTGGACGCGCTGGGCTTCGTCGCCCAGCTGATCGCCCTGCGCTCGCTGCCGCTGTACGTGGTCCAGGCGGCGCTGGCGGGCGCGCTGGCGGTCACCGCCGTGCTCGGCGCGGCGCTGCTGCGGATCCGGCTGGGCCGGGCCGAGTGGGCCGGGGTCGCCGGGGTGTGCGTCGGACTCGCGGTCCTCGGCGCCACGGCCGGGGCCGAGGGCCACAAGCAGCCGGGCATGGCGTTCCACTGGATGCTGCTGGCGGCGGTGCTGGTGATCGCCGCGGTCGGCGGCTTCGTCTGGAAGCTCCGCGAGCCGGTCCGGGCGGCCGTCATGGGCACCCTGTGCGGCCTGGGCTTCGGCGTGGTGGGCCTGGCCGTCCGGGTGCTGCCGACCATCCACGGTCTCGACCTGTGGCCGCTGCTGTCCGAACCGGCCACCTACGCGCTGCTCGCGGGCGGCGCGGTCTCCTTCGTCTTCATGACCGAGGGGGTGCGCGGGGGCAAGGTCACCACGGCGACGGCCGCGATGGTCCTCGGCGAGACGGCCCTGCCCGCCGTCCTCGGGGTGGTGCTGCTCGGCGACCGGACCCGCCCCGGGATGCTGCCGCTGGCCCTGGCCGGATTCGCCCTGGCCGTCGTCGGCGCCCTGGCCCTGGCCCGCTTCGGCGAGGTCTCCCCGGTCGAGGAGGCCCCCGCCGAGGTGGCCGAGCCGAGCCACCCCAGCCGCATGGGGTGAGCCGCCGGCGGGCCGCGGCCGTCCGGGTCAGTTCACATTCCACTGGCCGGTCTGGTCCGCCATGCCGCTGTCCAGGCCGAACTGGATCTTGACGATCTTGGCGCCGGTCGGCACCTGGAAGGTGATGAAGCCGAGCGCGCTGTTGCCGTCGGAGATGTTCAGCACGGCCGGGAAGCTGGCGCCGGCCGTGGTGTCGTCGACGCCGTCGGCCTGGTACACCTGCCCCTGGCTGTCGACGACCGCCGCGCCGTTGGAGGGCGAGTCGCTGTAGGCGGCGCTGCCGGTGTCCTTGATCCGGAACTGCACGGCGTAGAAGCGCTTGCCGCTGTCCGGGCTGGTGTACTGGTCCGCCCCCTGCGGGTCGGCGGCCACCTTGACCACCGTGACGTCGGCCGATTCGCCCTCCATGCCCTTGAGCGAGATGGTGTCGCCGACCTGCGCGGTCGTCGCCTTGGCCTTGCCCCCTGTGCTCTTGCCGGTGCTCGAACCCGATCCGCCGTTGGGCGTGGACTTGACCGAGGTCACCGTGGGCGTGCTCGGGAGCGAGCAGGCGGTGGCGCTGCCGAGCACCAGCGCACCTGTGAACATGGCGAGCGCGCTCCGCCGGACCGTGAACACGTGCTTTGACATGGTGATACCCCCTGATATGCGAGCCGCTCGGCGGTTGCCGCGCTGGCATGGCTAATCACACCACTGCTTGTGTACGTCGTCAACCAAAAGTCGTGAAGTCGTAGTGTTCACGCCGTGAACGTCACGGTGCCGACGCCTTGGGTATGCTCGCCGTCACAGCGCCGGTCCCTCCCCCGTGCCCGTCCCCGGGCGACGCCGGACCCGGCCCAGTAGCAGGAGGCGCAGATGTCCGACCCCGCCGGCCCGGCCCGGGTCAGCGCCGTCGAGATCGCCCGGCTGGCCGGCGTCGGCCGGGCGGCCGTCAGCAACTGGCGCCGCCGGCACCCGGACTTCCCGCGCCCGGTCGGCGGCACCGAGACCAGCCCGGCCTTCTCGCTGACCGAGGTCGAAGCCTGGCTCCGGGCCCAGGGCAAGATCGCCGAGGTGCCGCTGCGGGAACGCGTCCGGCAGCAGCTGGAACGGCTGCGCCACCCCGCCGACTCGCCCGCCGCGCCCCTGGTCCCGGCCCTCGCCCTGCTGCTCCTGCTGCGCCGCGACCCCGCCCGCTGGCAGGCGCTGGCGCTCCGGCCGGACCATGAGCTCGCCACCGAGCTGCCCGCCGCCCTCGGCCTGCTGGCCGACCGCACCCTCGGCCCGAGCGGCGCCCGACTGCTGCGGCTGCCGGCGCTCTACGGCAGCACCCAGCTCGGCCTGGCCCGGCTGCTCGCCGAGTACGCCGCCGAGTTCCCCGACGACGGCCCGCAGGCGGTCGCCGCCGAGCTGACCGGCGGCCCGTCCGACTCCGCGCACCGGCCGGGCGCCGCGCTGTCCGCCGAGGTCGCCGCGTTGATGGGCCGACTGGCCCGGACCGACGCCCCGGACACCCTCTACGACCCGGCCTGCGGCGGCGGCACCCTGCTGCTCGCCGCCGGGAGCGGCAGCGATGGCGACGGCCAGGGCGACGAGCAGGGCGGCGTCCACCGCGGCAGCTTCTGCGGCCAGGAGGCCGACGCCGACCTCGCTGCCGTCGCCCTGCTCCGGCTCGCCCTGCGCTGCCCCGCCGACGGCCCGCTGCCGCTGCCGCTCCACCTCGCCGCCGGGGACGCGCTGCGCGCCGAAGCCGCCCTGCCCGGCGTGAACGCCGACGCTGTGCTCAGCCGCCCGCCCTACAACGAGCGCAACTGGGGCGCCGACGAACTGGCCTACGACCCGCGCTGGGAGTACGGGCTCCCGGCACGGGCGGACTCCGAGCTCGCCTGGGTGCAGCACTGCCTCGCCCGGGTCCGCCCGGGCGGCCTGGTGGTGCTGCTGCTGCCCGGAGCGGTCGCCGCCCGTCGCTCCGGCCGCCGGGTGCGCGCCGACCTGCTGCGGCGCGGGGCGCTGCGCGCGGTGCTCGCGCTGCCCACCGGCGTCGCCGCGCCGGCCGCCGTGCCGCTGCACCTCTGGCTGCTGCGCCGGCCGGCGCCGGGCGAGCCCGCACCGCTCCGGGTGCTGCTCGCGGACGTCTCGGGCTCCCCGGAGGACTACCCGGAGGCCGTGCTGGACGCCTGGCGGGGCTACGAGTCCGGAGGGCTGCCGGACCTGCCCGGCGTGCACCGGGCGGTGCCTGTCATCGACCTGCTGGACGACGCCGTCGACCTCACCCCGGCCCGGCACCTGCCGCAGCGCCCGGCCGACGCCCACGGCGTCCTGACGGCGCAGCAGCAGCGGCTGGCCGCGCTGCTCGCGCAGCTGGCACCGCCGGCCGCAGCGCTGCCCGGCCACCGTCCGGGCGGCCCGGCCGCCGGGGACGAGGCCGGGCCCGGCGGGGAGCTGGGCCGGTCCGCGTCGACCGTCGGCGAGTTGCTGCGCGGGGGCGGCCTGGAACTGCTGGGCGAGGGCGAACCGGTCCGGGAGGGGGACGTGGTGCTGCCCGCGCCGGGCGGCGTCGGTGGCGGCGTCGGGGGCGCGGCGGCCGAGGTGCACGCCGGTCCGCCGGTCCCCGCGCCCCGGGGGGCGCAGGTGCTGCGCCCCGATCCGGCGGTGCTCGACCCCTGGTTCCTGGCCGGCTTCCTCGGTGCGGCGCTGCGCGCCGAACGCTCCGGCAGCACCGGCACCGGCACGACCCTGTCCCGACGGGACGTCAGGCGCGCCCGCGTGCCCCGGCTGTCGCCGGCCGAGCAGCGCCGCTACGCCGCACCCTTCCGGCAACTGGCGCTGTTCGAGCGGGGGCTGGCTGAGGCAGCGGCCCTGGGGGAGCAGTTGGCCCAGGGCATCGCGGCCGGTTTCGCCGACGGGAGCCTGCTGCCGGAAGAGTGATCGAAACGGTGCAGACGGACTGCGGGGACTGTGGGTCGGCTGTCGGTCGGCGGCGGTACGGTGGCCTACGCAAGGTCGCCCCCGTACCCGTCCGGAGCAACTCCTATGGCAGGTCAGCGCAGTAGGCATCCACTCGACTGGCGGGCCGTCACGGTGCTGCTCGCCCTGCTGCCGCTGCTCAGCCTGGGCTTCCTCGGGTTCGTCCCGGCGGCGTGGCTGGCCGCCCACCGGCGGACGTTCGGAGCGTGGGCGGCGGTGGTGTTCTTCGCATTCGCGCTCGCCGGCGAGGGCGCGGCGGACTTGTCCACGCCCAAGGGGCACAGTCCGAACCTGCTCTTCGTCCCGCTCGTCCTGGTCGTCACCTTCGGGGCGTGCGCGCACTTCGTGGCCTCGCTTCAACTGCTGGCTCGCAAGCGGCAGCAGGCGTGGGCCGCCGCCCCGTGGCCGACGCCGCCTCCGGATGCCCGAGGCCCCTATCCGCCGTTCCTCCGGCAGCCGGGTCCCTGGCCGGGACCGTACCCGCCGCAGTCGATACCGGCGCCGGCCCCGATACCGCCCCCCATACCGGTCCGCGACCCGGCGACCGAGGACGTCGGCGCCGAACTGCGCCGGCTGAGCGAGCGCCTGCGCGACCCGGGCGGCCCGCGCGACCCGGGCGCCGGCGGGGGCCGCCGGTGAGCGCGGCGCAGCCCGCTGCGGACGAGCGGGTCGTGGGCGGGCGCTATCGGCTGGACTCGCTGATCGGCCGGGGCGGGATGGGCCAGGTCTGGCGGGGCACCGACCTGCGGCTCGGCCGCCAGGTCGCGGTCAAGCTGCTCCGGGACGACTTCGTCGCCGCCGCCACCGACGGACGGCCGGTGACGGGCTCGCTCGACCTGGCCGACCAGCAGGCCAGGTTCGCCCGGGAGTGCCGGGTGACGGCCCGGCTGGACCATCCCGGGCTGGTCACGGTCTTCGACGCGGGGACCGAGGGGCGGCACCACTACCTGGTGATGCAGCTGGTCGAGGGCCTGCCGCTGGCGGACCTGATCGCCGAGAGCGACCCGCTGTCCGGCGAGACGGCGGTCGCGGTCGCGGCGCAGCTGTGCGCGGCGCTCGCGGTCGTCCACGCCGTCCCGGTGGTCCACCGGGACCTCAAGCCGAGCAATGTGATGGTGCGTCCGGACGGGCGGGTGGTGCTGCTCGACCTCGGCATCGCCTCGGCCTTCGAGCCGGAGCTGAGCACCCTCACCCGGACCGGGCACCCGCTCGGCACGCCCGCCTACATGGCCCCGGAGCAGGCGCTCACCGGCGAGTCCGACGCCCGCAGCGACCTCTACTCGCTGGGCTGCACCCTGTACGCGGTGCTGACCGGCGAGGCGCCGTTCCACGGGCCGACCCCGCTGGCAGTGATGGACCAGCATGTGCGGACCGCGCCGCGGCCGGTGCGGGAGCTGCGTCCGGACGTCCCGGTCGAGCTGGAGCGGCTGCTGGCGCTGCTGCTGGCGAAGGACCCGGCCCGGCGGCCGGGGTCCGCAGCGGAGGTCTACCGGCTGCTGCTGCCGCTGCTGCCCCGGTCGAGCGGCGATGCGGCGGCGGCGCTGCGCGCATCGGCGCTGCCGGACCCGGTGCGCCCGTTCCGGCACCCGTCCGCTCCGCCGCCGCCGTCGTCGTCCGCGGCCCTGCGACCGGCCCCGGCCGCTGAGGTGCGGGTCGCCGGTCCGGATCCGGCGGAGGCGGCGGCGCTGGCCTCGGAGCTGTCGGTGTCCGGGCGCTTCGGCGAGGCGGCGGAGCTGCTGGCGTCCTCGCTGCCGAGAGCGGTGGCGGAGCGCGGCGCGGCCGACCCGGAGGTGCGCGAACTGCGGCGCTTCCAGGCGCTGCTGCTGGTGCGGGACGGGCAGTTCCGCCGCGCGTACGAGGAGTACCGCTCGCTGGCCGAGGCCTGCGCCGGGTCGGGCGGCCGGGCGGACGCGGAGGCGCTGGAGTGGTGGTTCCAGGCGGCGGAGTGCCTGGAACCGGCCGGGGAGCCGGTGTCCGCGCTGGCGGAGTACCGGGCGGTGCTGGCCGGCTACGAGCAACGCCGGGCCGAGGGGCTGCCGACCGATCCGGAGCGGCTGTACCGGGTGCGGCAGCGGATCGGCGAACTGCTGGCCCGGACGGGGGATCCGGCAGCGGCGCAGCGGCTGCTGATCGACCTCTGGCTGGAGCTGGAACGCGCCTACGGGCCGCACCATCCCCGGGTGGTCGAGCTGCGCGGGGTGCTGGACGGGCTGCGGTCCGCCGCGCCGGGGCAGCCGCCTGCGGGTTTCGGTCCGCCGCCGCCGACCTGGTGACAGTGGCGCTCCTGCGCGCCTATTCTCCCTCTCGGACAAGTGATCAGACGTATCGTCAGCAGCATGCGTGCCCAGCAGCCGCAGCGCCGTCACTGCCAGGAGGCCTTGTGAATCGCCGTCGTCACAGCCGTAGCCACCGCCGGACCGCCGCTGCGGCCGTCACCGTCCTCGCGGCCGTCGCCCTGTCGGGCTGCGCAGCGGGGACAGCACACCCTGGCGCTGCGGCGGTGGTGGGCGACCAGCGGATCGCCGTGGCCACGCTGCAGTCGGAGGTGACGGCCTATCGGACGGCGCTGGCGGCGGGGGGCACCGGCGCGGCGGAGCCGGCCTCGGTGCCCGCGCAGACCCTGCAGTGGCTGGTGCTGGCGCAGGTCGTCCAGCAGACGGTGGCGGAGCACGGGCTGACGGTGACCGAGGGCCAGGTCCAGCAGGCGGAGGCGTCCGACGCGGCGCAGGCCGGGGGAGTGCAGGCGCTGCAGGCGGCCTTCGTCTCGCAGCTGGCGCTGGCCCCGAGCAGCATGGAGCTGTTCTACCGGATGCGGGCGGGCGAGATGGCGCTGCTGGCGCAGGCCGGGGTCGACCCCACCTCCAGCCAGGCCGGCGCCGAGCTGCAGCAGATCCTGACCGCGTCGGCGGACCGGCTGGGCGTGCAGGTCAACCCCCGGTACGGGGTGTGGAATGCGGGCAAGCTGGCCCTGGGCGCACCCTCGGAGCCGTGGCTGAAGGCGTGACCGCCGACGGCTGAAGCGTGACCGCCGCCGAGGGGTGGTGAGCGAGGGTTCCGCGCGCCTGCCGGGGAATCAACTGATCAATATGGACAATTGGTTCATATTCCTCGGTTGATCCCGACAGGCGAAGGTCGTGCCCATGGAGTCCGCTGCTACCCGCCGTCCGTTGCGTGTCCTGGTGCTGCCCGTTCTCGCGGGCGTACTGCTCGCCGCGACGGCCGGCTGCAGCAGCGGCGGTTCCTCGGCCTCGTCCGCCGCGGCGACCGGCTCCGGGGCGACCCCGGCCCCGAGCGTCAGCAACGACCTGCAGACCCAGTACGAACAGACGGTCGCCGCGGTGCTGCCCTCGGTGGTGCAGATCACCGCAGGTGACAGCCTCGGCTCCGGCATCGTCTACGACGACAAGGGCGACATCGTCACCAATGCCCACGTCGTCGGCGGTGCGAGCGGCTTCCAGGTGACGCTGGCGGGCAGCTCCTCGCCGCTGGCCGCGACCCTGGTCTACTCCTACCCTGCCAACGACCTCGCGGTGATCAAGTTGACCAGCCCGCCCTCGGGACTGCATCCGGCGGTCTTCGCGGACAGCTCCAAGGTCGCGGTCGGGCAGATCGTGCTGGCCATGGGCAACCCGCTCGGGCTGTCCAGCAGTGTCACCCAGGGCATCGTGTCGGCCGTCGGCCGGACCGTCTCCGAGCCCAGGACCGCGGATTCTGCCGGGGCGACCATCCCCAACATGGTGCAGACCTCGGCCGCGATCAACCCGGGCAACAGCGGCGGGGCGCTGGTCAACCTGTCCAACCACGTCGTCGGCATCAACACCCTGGCGGCGACCGACACCGGCGAGGGCGGCGGACAGGCACCCGGCATCGGCTTCGCGATCCCCGCCTCGACGGTGACCAATCTGGCCAATCAGATGATCAAGGATGGCAAGGTGGTCGACTCCGGCCGCGCCGCACTGGGCATCTCCACCCGCACCCTGCTGGCCGACAACTCGGGCTCCGGCGCGGAGACCGGGGCGGGTGTGGTCTCGGTCGCGGCCGGCGGTCCGGCGGCGAAGGCCGGCATCCAGCCCGGGGACGTGATCACCCAGATCGGCAGCACCACCGTGGCCAGCTCGGTGCAACTGGGCGAGGTGCTGGCGACGCTGCAGCCGGGGCAGCAGGTCCCGGTCACGTACCACCGGTCCACCGCGACCAGGACGACGACCGTCACCCTCGGCACCCTCTGAAGCCTCGGACTGCTCGGACCCCTCCGGGGCCGGGCCAATGAACCACCCTCCTCGGTCCGGCGACTTCGCTGCCTGTCGGCGCCGGACCGTCGACGCCCCGCCGCGCCAGGGCCTGGCGCGGCGGGGCGTCGTCCATTTCCCGGGCCCCGTGCCCGCGCCGCCGCCACCCCTTGCGCCGCCCCGCGCCCGCACGGGATTCCGCGCTGCGCACACTCCTGACGGACCGTCAGATCGGCGGTAGCCTGGCCGCCATGGAGAGCTTCCCCTGGATCATCTCGGTGGACGACCACACCGTCGAACCCGCCCATGTCTGGCAGGACCGCCTGCCCCAGAAGTTCCGCGCGTCCGGCCCCCGCATCGTCCGCGCCCCGCTTGCCGAGATGACCTTCGTCGGCGGCCGCTTCGCCCCGGTGATGGGTGCCCCCGGCACGGCCGGCACCGTCGCCGACTGGTGGGTCTACGAGGACCTGCACCGCCCGCTGACCCGGCTCGACACCGCCGTCGGCTATCCGCGCGAGGAGGTGCGGCTGGAGGCGATCACCTATGAGCAGATGCGCCCCGGCTCGTTCTCGATCCCCGAACGGCTCGCCGACATGGACCTCAACCACGTCCAGTCCGCGCTGTGCTTCCCGACCTTTCCGCGCTTCTGCGGCCAGACCTTCACCGAGGCCAAGGACCGCGAGCTGGGGCTGCTCTGTGTCCGCGCCTACAACGACTGGATGGTCGAGGAGTGGTGCGGCCCGCAGGCGCAGGGCCGGATGATCCCGCTGGCCATCGTCCCGCTGTGGGACGCCGAGCTGGCCGCCGCCGAGGTGCGCCGGACCGCCGCGCTGGGTGTCCGCGCCGTCTGCTTCAGCGAGATACCCCCGCACCTCGGCCTGCCGAGCATCCACACCGACGCCTGGGACCCCTTCCTGCGCGCCTGCGAGGAGACCGGCACCGTGATCGCGATGCACATCGGCTCCTCCTCCCGGATGCCCTCGACCTCCGCCGACGCGCCCCCGGCCGTGGGCTCCACCATCACCTTCGCCAACTGCTGCTTCTCCATGGTCGACTGGCTGATGAGTGGCAAGTTCGACCGCTTCCCCGGACTGAAGATCATGTACGCCGAGGGCCAGATCGGCTGGATCCCCTACATCCTCACCCGCGCCGACGTGGTCTGGGAGGAGAACGCGGCCTGGGGAGGCGTGGCCGACAAGGTGCTGACCCGTCCCAGCGAGCTGTTCGCCGAGCACATCTACGGCTGCTTCTTCGACGACCCGCACGGCGTCCGCAACCTGGACGCCATCGGCGCAGCCAACGTCCTCTACGAGACCGACTACCCGCACTCCGACTCGACCTGGCCGAAGAGCCGCGAGGTCGCCGAGGAGCAGATGGGCCACCTCCAGCCGGAGGTGGTCGAGCAGTTGGTGCGCGGCAACGCGATCAAGCTGCTCGACCTGACGCCGGAGGGGCTGTGGAAGGGGTACGCGCATGGCTGAGGACGGGCTCCAGTTCGGCATCCAGCTGCCGATCCAGTCGCAGAGCACCATCTACTGCGAGCGCTGGGAGACCGAGGCCGGGCCGGCCGAGCTGGCGCAGGCGGCGCAGGCCGCCGACCGGCTCGGCTACGCCTACGTCGCCTGCTGCGACCATGTCGCCATTCCGCGCCGGCTGGCCGGGGCGATGGGGGCGACCTGGTACGACCCGGTGTCCACGCTGGGCTGGCTGGCCGCGCTGACCACCCGCACCCGGCTGCTGTCGCATGTCGCGGTCGCCCCGCTGCGGCACCCGCTGCTCTCGGCGAAGCAGTACGCGACGCTGGACCTGCTCAGCGGCGGACGGCTGCTGCTGGGCGTGGGCGCGGGACATGTGCCGGAGGAGTTCGAGGCACTGGGGGTGGACTTCCACCGGCGCGGGGCGATCCTCGACGAGACGGTGCAGGCGCTGGCGACCGCGTTGACGGACGAGTACCCCGAGCACCCCGGACCCCGGTTCCCCTTCTCCGGTCTCGCCGTCAGCCCGCGTCCGGTGCAGCGGCCCCGGCCGCCGATCTGGGTCGGCGGCTCCTCGCCGGCCGCCGTGCGCCGGGCGGCGCGGCTGGGGGAGGGGTGGCTCTCGCAGGGTGACAGAGTCGGTGATCTGTCAGCACAACTCCAGCTGATCGCATCCGTCCGCGAGCAGTCGGGACGCAGCGGGCCGTTCGCCGTCAACGCCATCCCGCCGGCGCTCTATGTCGGCGAGCCGGGCTGGGACACCGGCCGGCACGCGCTGACCGGCAAGCCCGAGCGGCTGGCGGAGGCGCTCAGCGCCTACGGCGCCCTCGGCGTCACCCATCTGCAGCTGCGCCCGCGCAGCCGCAGCCTGGCCGAGTACCTGGAACAGCTGGAGGCCGTCGCCACGGACGTGCTGCCGCTGGTGCGCTCCTGAACCTCTGCTCCGAACCACTGCACTGAATCTCTGCGGACAGAAAGGGAGTCCCGACATGTCCAAGCTCGACGGTCGTACGTTCCTGGTCACCGGGGCCGCCCGGGGCCAGGGGGAGCAGGAGGCGCGGCTGTTCGCCGCCGAGGGCGCGCAGGTGGTCCTCGCCGATGTGCTGGACGACCAGGGCGAGGCCCTGGCCAAGGAGTTGACCCAGTCGTTCGGTGACGGCCGGGTCCGCTACCAGCATCTCGACGTCGGCAACGAGGACGACTGGGCGGCGGCGGTCGAGGCGACGGTCACGGCCTACGGCAAGCTCGACGGGCTGGTCAACAACGCCGGGATCCTGCGCTTCAACGAGCTGGTGTCCACCCCGCTGGAGGAGTACCTGCTGGTGGTGCGGGTCAACCAGGTCGGCTGCTTCCTGGGGATGCGTGCCGCCGTCCCGGCCATCGAGGCGGCCGGCGGCGGCACGATCGTCAACACTGCCTCCTACACCGCGCAGTCGGGGATGGCGCTGCTGACCGCCTATGCGGCGAGCAAGGGCGCGATCCTCAGCATGACCCGGGTGGCGGCGCTGGAACTGGCGTCCAAGGGGATCAGGGTGAACGCGATCTGTCCCGGCGCGGTGGACACTCCGATGACCAACCCGCTCAGCGCCCGCAGCGGCGACGGCCGGCCCCGGACGA
This sequence comes from uncultured Actinomycetota bacterium, assembly GCA_963743515.1. GTDB lineage: Bacteria > Actinomycetota > Actinomycetes > Streptomycetales > Streptomycetaceae > Streptacidiphilus. The sequence continues at coordinate 734,886 of CAVUQN010000004.1, read as the reverse complement.
TGCGCCCGGAGGACGCGGCGGCGCTGTCGGCGGCGGTCGCCGAACTCTACGGGCGGGTGGTGCCGTTGGGCCGGATCGGCCGGCCCGAGGAGATGGCCCGGCTGGCGCTGTTCCTCAGCGGCGAGGACTCCTCCTACATCACCGGCCAGTCGATCGTCGCCGACGGCGGCTGGACGGCCGGTGTCTCCATCGACTGATGCTTATCTGACGTGCCATCAGGTATTGACTGCCCTGCGGGGCGGTGCGAGAGTCGGCCTATATCTGATGGACCGTCAGATTTGGTCGAAGTCACAGGCGGAACCCGACAGGCAGGACGGTGGAACGATGGAGTTCGGCATCTTCATTCAGGGCTATGTGCCCAAGAGTCGCTCCCGGATCGACCCGCAGGCCGAGCACCATGCCCTGATGGAGGAGATGGACTACGTCGTCCAGGCGGACAAGGCGGGCTTCAAGTACGCCTGGATCACCGAGCACCACTTCCTGGAGGAGTACTCGCACCTCTCCGCCAACGACGTGGTGATCGGCTACCTCACCCACGCCACCGAGCGGATCCACCTCGGCTCCGGGATCTTCAACCCGCTGGCCAAGGTCAACCACCCGGTCAAGGTCGCCGAGCGGGTCGCGATGCTCGACCACCTCTCCGGCGGGCGCTTCGAGTTCGGCAGCGGGCGCGGCGCGGGCAGCCACGAGATCCTCGGCTTCATGCCGGACCTCACCGACATGAACGGCACCAAGGAGATCTGGGAGGAGACCATCGGGGAGTTCCCCAAGATGTGGCTCCAGGAGGAGTACCAGGGCTTCCAGGGCAAGCACTGGTCGCTGCCGCCCCGCAAGATCCTGCCCAAGCCCTACGGCAAGGCCCACCCGGCCATGTGGTACGCGGCCGGCAGCCCGTCCTCCTACGAGATGGCGGCGCGCAAGGGCCTGGGCGTGCTCGGGTTCAGCGTCCAGAAGATCTCCGACATGGAGTGGGTGGTCAACTCCTACAAGAACGCCATCCACCAGGCCGAACCGGTCGGCGCGTTCGTCAACGACAACGTGATGGTCACCTCGACCGCGATCTGCGCCGAGACCAGCCGCGAGGCGCGCCGGATCGCCGTCAACGGCGGGCTCAACTACCTCCAGTCGCTGCTCTTCCGCTACCACGACACCTTCCCGCGCCCCGAGGGCATCCCGGTCTGGCCGGAGCTGCTGCCGGAGTACAGCGAGGAGCTGATCGACCTGCTGATCCAGGAAGAGCTGATGATCTGCGGCGACCCCGACGAGGTGCTGCGGCAGTGCAAGCGCTGGGAGTCGGCCGGCGCCGACCAGCTGGTCTTCGGCCTGCCCATCGGCATCCCGCCGGCGGCCACCGCCGACACCATCCGGCTGATCGGCGAGCACGTCATCCCGAAGATCGACACCGACCCGGTGCACCGCACCACCCGCTTCCGCCAGGCCGTGCAGTAGCCGTCGGGGGCGGCTGCGGCCGCCCCGCCCGACCCACCGCCCGACCCACCACCGGAGGGACCGACCATGCTCGACCATGTCATCCGGGGCGCGACGCTGGTCGACGGCACCGGTGCCCCCTCCCGTCCCGCCGACGTCGGGCTGCGCGAGGGACGGATCGCCGTGATCACCGAGGCCGGACACTGCACCGAGACCGCCCGCTCCACCGAGGACGCGGACGGCCTGGTGCTCACGCCGGGCTTCGTCGACCCGCACACCCACTACGACGCCCAGCTGTTCTGGGACCCCTTCGCCACTCCCTCGCTCGGCCACGGGGTCACCACCGTGGCCGGCGGCAACTGCGGCTTCACCCTCGCCCCGCTCAACCCGGACCGTCCGGCCGACGCCGACTACACCCGGCGGATGATGTGCCGGGTCGAGGGGATGTCGCTGGCGGCGCTGGAGGAGGGCGTCCCCTGGGGCTGGTCCTCCTTCGGCGAGTACCTGGCCGCGCTGGAGGGCCGGACCGCCGTCAACGCCGGCTTCATGGTCGGCCACTGCGCCCTGCGCCGGCACGTCATGGGCCCGGAGGCGATCGGCGGCCGGGCCACGCCGGAGCAGTTGGCGGCGATGGTCGCGCTGCTCAAGCAGTCGATGGCGGAGGGCGCGTGGGGGCTCTCCACCACCCAGTCGACCACCCACTCGGACGGCGACGGCCGACCCGTCGCCTCCCGCCACGCCGACCGGAACGAGCTGGTCGCGCTCTGTCGTGCGGTCGGCGAGCACCCGGGGACCCAGATCGAGGCGATCGTGGCCGGCTGCCTGGACAAGTTCGCCGACGAGGAGATCGAGCTGCTGGTCGACATGTCGGCCGCCGCCGGACGGGCCGTCAACTGGAACGTGCTGACCATCGACGCCGCAGTGCCGGACCGGGTGCCGCGCCAGCTGTCGGCGTCCGAGCGGGCGCGGGCGGCCGGGGGCCGGATCGTCGCGCTGACCATGCCGATCCTGACGCCGATGAACATGAGCCTGGGCACCTTCTGTGCGCTCAACCTCATCCCCGGCTGGGGCGAGGTCCTCGGCCTGCCGGTGCCGGAGCGGATCGCCGAGTTGGCCGACCCCGCCGTCCGGGCGGAGCTGCTGCGCCGTGCCGACAGCCCGGAGGCGGGCGTCTTCCGCCGGCTCGCCGACTTCGGCCGCTATGTCATCGGCGACACCTACTCGGCCGCCAACGACGGGCTCTCCGGGCGGGTCGTCCGCGACATCGCCGCCGAGCGGAGCCAGGACCCCTTCGCGACGCTGGTGGAGATCTGCTCCGCCGACGGGCTGCGGACCGTGCTCTGGCCGATGCCCCCCGACAACGACCCGGCCAGCTGGGAGCTGCGCCGCGAGACCTGGTCCCACCCGGACGTGATGCTCGGCGGCTCGGACGCCGGCGCCCACCTGGACCGGATGTGCGGCGCCCCGTACACCACCCGGTTCCTCGGCGACTGCCTGCGCCGGCGCCGGCTGGTGCCGCTGGAGCAGGCGGTGCGGATGCTGACCTCGGACCCGGCGGAGCTGTTCGGGCTGCGCGGGCGGGGCACTGTCGCCGTCGGCAACCACGCCGACCTGGTGCTGTTCGACCCGGAGCGGATCGACGCCGGTCCGGCGGTGCTGGTCCACGACCTGCCCGGGAACAGCCCCCGGCTCGACTCGCGGGCCGAGGGCGTGGTCAGCGTCCGGGTCAACGGGGTGGAGACGGTCCGGGACGACAAGCTGAGCGGCGCGGTCCCGGGCACCATCCTGCGGTCGGGCCGCGACACCAGGACGGTCAGCACCCGGACGGTCGGCGGCCGCTGAACCGCGCGCCGGTGGGGGCCTCAGCGGTGGCCGGTCAGTGGGCGCCGGTCAGCGGGCGAGCAGTCCGCGCACCAGCGCCCGCTGGACGGCGGCCACGCCGTGCGCCACCCACGGCGTCAGGAACACCAACACGATGCCGAGGGCGCAGTATCCGGCGATCATGGGAGTGCCGGAAAGGTAGTGGGTGTGGTTGTTGTCGGTATAGAGCTCCATCCCCGGTTGGCCGACGTACGTGGGGAAGACCCACTGCCAGAGCGGGTAGCTGGCGGCCTGGAGGGCGAGCGCCCACAGCGTCGTCAGCAGGACGGAGGAGAAGACGCCGAACGGGAGCATCAGCAGCTGGTAGAGGGCGCTCCGCCAGGCGGCGCCGTCCAGCAGCACGGTGCGGAGCCAGGCCCCGATCCCGGGCCGGGCCGGGCGCAGCGGCGCCGGCGGATCCACCGTCATGCCGAGCAGGGACGCCGCGCAGCCGCGCTGCGCGGCGCCGAGCCTGCGGCAGCCGAGCAGGGCGACGGCGAGGACCGGGAACCCCAGGAAAGTGAACATCAGCGGCACGCCCGCGCAGAACAGCGGGACGAAGAAGCAGAAGCCGAGGGCGCCGAGCGGCAGGTTGAGCAGCCCCTGCAGGGTCTCGCGCCAGGTGCGGGCGGAGAAGGGTGCGTTGAGGAAGGTAGGGGCGTGCTCCCGACGGGTCGTCGGCCGCCGGGAGGGGTGCTCCCAGCCCTCGTCGTCGTATTCCCGGTCGGTGTCGTCCATGACCCTGCCCATCATCGTGGTCCCCGTCGTCTGCTCGTGCGTGATCGGCCCCGGTTGCGCATTGCTGCGGGGCGGTGGCTTGTGCTGGTCGGGCGGTGCTGCCCGGGGGCCGGTGCGCGGTCAGGCGCGGGTGCGCTCGCCCCGGGTGTGCCAGGGCAGCTCCACGGTCACCGTGGTCGGGCCGCCCACCGGGCTGTCGACGACGAACACCCCGTCGACCGACCGGACGCGCTCGGCCAGCCCGGCCAGTCCGCCGCCGGGGCGCTCGGTCGCGCCGCCCTGGCCGTCGTCTCCGACCGTCAGCATCAGCCGGTCCTCGGAACGCCAGGCGTCCACCGTCGCGGTCCGGGCGCGGGAGTGCTTGGAGACATTGGTGAGCAGTTCGCTGACGATGAAGTAGGCGATGCCCTCGACCGCCGGGTCGGGGCGCGAGGCCCGGTCCGAGCCGCCGGGCAGGTCCGCGTTGACCCTGACCCCGCCGGGAACCGTGCAACGGGTCGCGACCGACGAGAGCGCGGCGTCCAGCCCACGGTCCGTCAACACGGCGGGGTGGATGCCCCGGGCGAGGTCGCGCAGCTCCTGCAGGGCGAGCTTCACCTCGCCGTGGGCGTCGGCGACCATCTTCGCCGCCGTCTCCGGGTCCTCGGTCAGCTTCTCCTTGGCCAGGCCGAGGTCCATCGCCAGGGCGACCAGCCGGGCCTGCGCCCCGTCGTGCAGGTCCCGCTCGATCCGGCGCAGGTCGGCGGCGGCGGTGTCGACCACGGTGCCCCGGTCGTCCTCCAGCTCGCGGACCCGCTCGGTCAGCCCCGACGGGGCGAGCAGCGCGCCGATGAGCAGCTGGTCCACCTTCGCCAGCCCGCGCACGATCCACGGCAGCAGCGGCCACATCACCGCCACCGAGACCAGGGTGACCGTGAAGGTGAAGATGCCCCACGGCAGCTTCAGCACCATGTAGAGCGCGGAGCGCCAGGCCAGTCCGTCGGAGAGCACGCCCAGGGTCTTCCGCCAGGGCCCGGCGTCCGGGTCGCGGACCGGCACCAAGGACTCCGGCTCGGCGATGTCCAGCCCGAGCAGCGACCGGGCCAGACGCCGTTCGAGAGAGCCGAGCGCGCTGATCGCCAGCAGCGATCCGGCCAGCACCCACAGCCCGGCGACGGTGATCAGCAGCCCCAGGCCCATCGACAGGCCGGTCACGGTGACCACGAAACCGAGGATCCCCAGCGGCAGCGCCGTCAGCTGGAAAGCGACCTCGCGCCACATCTGACCGTTGTAGGCGGCTCGTCCCACGGGCAGAGCGCTGTCGTGTCGCATGGGATCCATCCTCGGGTAGTCGGGCCGTTCGCGGGTACGGGGCCTCGGGGCTGATGACACCAGCCTGCCGGTCGCGGCCCCGGGTGACGATGGGGTGCGTCGGTCGACCGGGAGGGGGGTTAACCCCACCCTGCCGCATCCCACGGCGCCGGCGCCCGGCCCCGCACCAGGTCGCCGTTGGGTGGACGCCGTGCGTCCACTGTGTGGTTGCGGAGCCGCCGCCGTGCGTGCACGCGCGGGCGGCACGGTGTCTCGCGGGACGGGTGCCGTGCACATTGCCCAGCTCCGTGGACCTAGACTCCCGTGCGTAAAGAACGTCAGGAACGGACAAAAGCACGAACCGGAGGCGCGGAGCATGGAGGCACTGGCGGCAGCGGCAGCCACCGCACCCCAGCAGTCCGGGTACTTCCACGTCTATTCCGTCGTCGGACTGCTGGCCGTGGTCGGCGTCCTCTTCGTGGCCGTGGCGTTCACCTCGAACCGGCTGCTGCGCCCCTACGCGCCCACCCCGGAGAAGCTGCTCGCCTACGAGTGCGGGGTGGACCCGGTCGGCGAGGGCTGGGCACAGACCCAGATCCGCTACTACATCTACACGTTCCTGTATGTGATCTTCGCGGTGGACGCCATCTACCTCTTCCCCTGGGCCACCGTCTTCGCCGCTCCGGGGTTCGGCGCAGGGACGCTGATCGAGATGTTCGTCTTCATCGGCTTCCTCGCCATCGGCCTGCTCTACGCCTGGAAGAAGGGCGTCCTGGAATGGACGTGAACCCCCGCCCGCAGTCGCCCTCCCACGCGCACGGCCACGCCGGCGCGCCCGTGCCGCTGGGACTGCCCGACCCGGCCCGGCCCGGCGTCGGCTCCGGCTCCGGTTCCGGCGCGGGTGGGCTGGAGCCGCGCCGCCTCGGCCCGCTGGCCCGGCTCGCGCCGGACCCGGTGAAGGTCGTCCTCAACTGGGGGCGGCGCTACAGCCTGTGGGTCTTCAACTTCGGACTGGCCTGCTGCGCCATCGAGTTCATCGCGGCGTCGATGGCCAAGCACGACTTCATCCGGATGGGCGTGATCCCGTTCGCGCCCGGCCCGCGCCAGGCCGACCTGATGATCGTCTCGGGCACGGTCACCGACAAGATGGCGCCCGGCGGTCAAGCGCCTCTACGAGCAGATGCCCGAGCCCAAGTACGTCATCTCCTTCGGTGCCTGCTCCAACACCGGCGGCCCGTACTGGGACTCGTACTCCGTCACCAAGGGCGTCGACCAGATCATCCCGGTGGACGTCTACGTCCCCGGGTGCCCGCCGCGGCCCGAGGCGCTGCTGCAGGGCATCCTCAAGCTCCAGGAGAAGATCGCCGGGGAGTCGCTGGCGGACCAGTACCCGACCCGTCCGGCGGCCGGTGCGCTCAAGCGCCCGCTGGTGGCGGGCCCCGGGGCAGCGGAAGGCACCGAGAAGTGAGCGCAGCGGAGACACCGGCCGGGACGCCTGTCGGCGACGGGTCCGGGGCCGAGTCCGACGCGGCCCGGACCGCTGCCGCGATCGGGCCGTGGGCGACCGGTTTGGAGGCGTTCGCGCTGCTCACCGTCGACGTCCCGGCCGAACACTGGATCGAGGCGCTGACCACGGCCAGGGACGGGCTCGGCCTCGCCTACTTCGACTGGCTCAGCGCCGTCGACGAACTGGCGGACGGCTTCTCGGTCTGCGTGCACCTGGCCGCGGTCGGGACCGGCGGCGAACTGCGCCGCGTGCTGCTGCGCACCCGCGTCGCCCGGGACGCGGCGGCACTGCCGACCGCGACCGGCGTGTATGCCGGTGCGGCCTGGCACGAGCGCGAGACCCACGAGATGTTCGGCATCGACTTCACCGGCCACCCGGGTCTCGACCTGCTGCTGCTGCCCGAGGGCTTCGAAGGCCACCCGCTGCGCAAGGAGTTCGTACTCGCGGCGCGGGTCGCCAAGGCCTGGCCGGGAGCGAAGGAACCGGGCGAGAGCGATCACGGCGCCGACGCCGCGGCGACCACCGCGCGGCGGCGGATGCTGCCGCCGGGGGTCCCCGACCCCAACGAGTGGGGACCGCTGGCCGGCACGCTTCCGCCGGTGCCGGAGCGCCCCGCCCGCGGTGCGGCCCGCGGCCCCCGCGCGGCGACGGCCGCTGCGGCGACGCCCGGTGCGGCGGGCCCGGGCGAGCGCCCGGTCCGCGCGGACCGACCGCGCCGCAACCGCAGCGTCGACCAGGGCTCGGCCAGCCAGGCAGCGGCAGCTCCCACCGAGACACCCGCATCCCCGGCCGAGGGCCCGGCCGACCGTCCCGCCCAGGCCACCCCGGACGCCCCCTGGCAGGTGGCCGCCACGCCCGCGCCTGCGCCTGCACCGAAGCCCGACCCCGAGGCCGCGCCCACACCTGCACCGAAGCCCGAGCCCGAGGCCGCGCCGGAGCCGGGACCTGCGCCCGCGCCGAAGCCCGAGCCCGCGCCCGACCCGTCGGACCCCACCCCGACACCGGCCTCGGACCCGGACGCTGACCCTGACCCCGCAGCCGAACCGCCGACAGGAGACGACGCATGACCACCGCGCTGGAAGCGCTGCTCCGCTGCGTGGTGATCCTGGTGGTCTTCCTGGTCGTCCCGCTGGTCATCGGTCAGACCGAGCACAAGGTCATGGCCCACATGCAGGGCCGGCTCGGCCCCATGTACGCGGGTGGCTTCCACGGCTGGGCCCAGCTCATCGCCGACGGGACGAAGTTCGCGCAGAAGGAGGACATCGTCCCCGAGGGCGCCGACCGCCGGGTCTTCCAACTCGCGCCCGCCGTCGCCCTGCTGCCCTACCTGGTGGTGCTGATCGCGATCCCGCTCGGTCCGGGGGGCCTCGTCGGCGAGTCCATCGATGCCGGGCTGTTCTTCGTGCTGGCCGTGATGGGTATCGGCGTGCTCGGCTCGCTGATGGCCGGTTGGGCGTCCGCCAACAAGTTCTCCCTCCTCGGCGGCATCCGCACCGCCGCACAGTTGCTGGCGTACGAGCTGCCGATGCTGCTCGCCGCCGCCTCGGTGGCCATGGCCGCCGGGACGGTGTCGCTGACCGGCATCTTGGGCGCGTTCCACTGGTGGTGGGTGCCGTGGCAGATCGTCGGCGGGTTCGTCTTCTTCACGGCCGGGTTGGCCGAGCTGCAGCGTCCGCCCTTCGACATGCCGATCGCCGACTCCGAGATCATCTTCGGCGCCTACACCGAGTACACCGGCCTGCGATTCGCCCTGTTCCTGCTGTCCGAGTACGCCGGCATCCTCGTCCTCTGCGCGCTCACCTCCGTGCTGTTCCTGGGCGGCTGGCACGGTCCGCTCTCGGCGGACCTGGGCTGGCTGTGGACGCTGCTGAAGACGTTCGCGCTCGCCTTCGTGGTGATCTGGCTGCGGGTCACCTACCCCCGGCTGCGCGAGGACCAGCTGATGCGCTTCGCCTGGACCGTGCTGATCCCGCTGTCCCTCGCCCAGCTCGCCCTCACCGGCATCGTCAAGGTGGTGATCTCCTAGTGGCTCCCCTTCCCGGCGGATCCCCGCAGCACGACCACGGCCCCTCCCGGGCCGGCTTCCCGGGCGCGGCCTGGCCAAGGGCCTCGCGGTGACCTTGCGGACGATGACCCGACGCACCGTCACCCAGCAGTACCCCGAGGTCCAGCCCGAGCTGCCGCCGCGTTCGCGGGGCGTCATCGGGCTGCTGGAGGAGAACTGCACGGTGTGCATGCTGTGCGCGCGTGAGTGCCCCGACTGGTGCATCTACATCGACTCGCACAAGGAGACGCTGCCGGCGGTCGACCCCAATGCCCGGGCCCGCACCCGCAATGTGCTGGACCGCTTCGCCATCGACTTCGCGCTGTGCATGTACTGCGGCATCTGCATCGAGGTCTGCCCCTTCGACGCGCTGTTCTGGTCCCCGGAGTTCGAGTACTCGGAGACGGACATCCTCGACCTCACCCACGAGCGGGACCGGCTCCGCGAGTGGATGTGGACGGTCCCGGCCCCGCCCGCGCTGGACCCGGCGGCCGAGGCCCCCAAGGAGATCGCCGCCGCCCGCAAGGCCGCCGACAAGCTGGCGGCTGCTGCAGCAGCCGAGGCGGCAGCCGCAGCCGCAGCCTCGGCCGACGCCGACGGCGACGGCGCAGCGACCGGAGAGGAGAACGGCCGGTGACCGGCACACTCAGCTCCCAGGGGCACTCCTTCCTGACGCCCGGCGGTGTCGAGATCGTCTTCGTCCTGGTCGGCCTCGCTGTCCTCGGCGCGGCCCTGCTCACGGTGACCACCAGGCAGCTGGTCCACGCCGCCCTGTGGCTGGTCGTCGCCCTCGGCGGACTCGCCATCGAATACCTCCTGCTCACGGCCGAGTTCATTGCCTGGGTGCAGGTTCTGATCTACCTCGGCTCGGTCGTCGTGCTGGTCCTCTTCGGCCTGATGCTCACCAAGGCGCCGATCGGGGCGTCGCCCGACGCCGACTCGGGCAACCGCTGGGTCGCCCTCGGCGTGGCCGTCGCCGCCGCGGCGACCCTGGTCACCCTCGTTGTCGACGCCTTCCGCTGCACCTGGATCGACCTCGCCGTCGGTCGACGGCAGCACCGCGGGCCAACGGCTCCACCCTGTTCCGCTACTGGGTCCTGCCCTTCGAGGCGCTGTCCGTGCTGCTGCTCGCCGCGCTCGTCGGCGCCGTCGTCATCTCGCGCCGTCACCGAGAGGAGCGCTGACCGGGGTGCATCTCGTCTATCCCGCGGTCCTCGCCGCCCTGCTGTTCTGTGTCGGCCTGTACGGCGTACTCGCGCGCCGGAACGCCGTGCTGGTGCTGATGTCCGTCGAGCTGATGCTCAACGCCGTCAACCTCAACCTGGTGGCCTTCGACGTCTGGCTGCGCGACACCCTGCACGCCGGCCAGGTGCTCACCCTCTTCACCATCACCATCGCCGCCGCCGAGATCGGCCTCGGCCTGGCCATCGTCCTCATGGTCTTCCGTACCCACGGCACCGCCGACGTCGACCGGCTCCGCACCCTCGCCGACGGTAGCGACAGCATCGCACCCGCCACTGACAATCCCGCGAAGAGCGGCAGCGCCGCCGCTCCCCAGGGGAAGGCCACCGCCGCATGACGCTCACGCTGGCGGTGCTCGTCCCGCTGCTTCCCTTCCTCGGCTCGCTGGCCGGGCTCGCCGCCGGGCACCGCGCCCCCGGCCTGGTCCGGCCGCTGGCCGTGCTGCCGACCTTCGCCGCCGCCGTGCTGGCGGTCGTGGTCGCCGCCGACCTCGGCACCGGCCGCCACCTCGACGCCGCCACCGAGCTCACGCCCACCGGCAGCGTCCCGGTCGAACTCTCGATCCACCTCGACGGCTTCGCCACCCTCCTCGCCGTCCTGGTCGGTGTGGTCGCGACCTGCGTGCAGATCTACTCGACCGCGTACCTGCGGAACGACCCCCGCTACCCCTCCTACGCCGCGCTGGTCTCACTGTTCACTGCCGCGATGTTCCTGGTCCTCTACTCGGGCGACCTGGTCGTGCTGCTGGTCGGCTGGGAGGTCATGGGCATCTGCTCCTACTTCCTGGTCGGGCACCACTGGGAGACGGCGGACGCGCGCTCCGCCTCGATCAAGGCGTTCCTGGTCACCAAGCTCGGCGACGTGCCCTTCCTGTTCGGCATCCTCGCCCTGGGCTCCGCCGCCGGGACGTTCCGGATCAGCGGCGTGCTCCAGGCCGCCGGCGACGGCCGGATCCACCACCCCACCGTCATCGCGCTGCTGCTGCTCTGCGGCGTGGCCGGCAAGTCCGCGCAGTTCCCGCTGCACACCTGGCTCCCGGACGCGATGGCCGGCCCCACCCCGGTCTCGGCACTGATCCACGCCGCGACCATGGTCGCGGCCGGCATCTACCTGGTGGCCCGGCTGCTCCCGGTCTTCCTCCTCTCCTCGGCCGCCCTGGTCGTGCTCGGCGTCATGGCCGCGGTGACCATGGTCGGCTCGGCCCTGTGCGCGTTCGCGCAGGACGACATCAAGCGGGTCCTCGCCTACTCCACCGTCGGCCAGCTCGGCTACATGGCGGGCGCGCTCGCGGTCGGCGACCGCGACGCGGCCGTCTTCCACCTGCTCACCCATGGTGCGTTCAAGGCCCTGCTGTTCCTCGCCGCCGGTGTGGTCATCCACGCCACCCACACCAACTCGCTCACCGCCATGTCCCGGATGAGCGACCTGCGCCGCCGCGTCCCCGACGCCTACTGGACGATGACGATCGGTCTGCTGGCGCTCGCGGGCATCCCCCCCTTCTCCGGTTTCTTCAGCAAGGACTCGATCCTCACCGCCGCCGAGGACGCCACCCACGGCGACGCCCTCACCGGCGGCCTCGGCCCGGCGAGCGCCGTGCCGCACGCCGTCGGCTGGATCGTCCTGGTCGCCGGGCTCGTCGCCGGACTGCTGACCGCCGCCTACGCCACCCGGCTGTGGCTGCTGACCTTCCACGCGCCGATGCCGCGCACCACCGCCACTTACCCGGCCCAGGGCGCGCGGCCGGGCGGCGACGAACCGCACGCCATGCGCTGGCCGCTGTGGCTGCTGGCCGTCCCGGCGGTCGCCCTCGGCCTGGTCGGACTCCGCGGCAACTGGCTGCCCTCCTTCCTCGACGGGACGTCACTCGTCCCCTCCGGGACCACCGCGATCCTCGGCACCTGCGTGGCGCTGGCCGGCGTCCTGGTGGCCTACCTGGCCTGGCGCCGTGCCACCGCGCTGGTCGCGGACGCGCTGGCGGCGCCCGCGCTCGCCGCTCCCGGCGACGCGGCCCGCGCCGCCCATGAGCTGGCCGAGGCGACCCGACCCGCCGCCACCGCGGCCCACCCCGACCAGGCCGCCGCCGACCTCGCCGACGTCCCCGGCCTGACGCTGGACCAGGCCCTGGCCGACGCCGACGCCGCCGCCCGCGCGGCCCACCTCGCCCCCGATCCGGCCCGGCTGCTGCTCGGACCGCTGCTCGGTCCGGCCAGCGACGGCTTCGGCGTCGACCGGCTCTACCGGGCCGTCTTCGTCCGGCCCGTCCTCGGCGCGGCGAGCCTGGTCCGGTTCCTCGACCGGGACGTCATCGAGACCTACCTGGCCGGGGCCGCCGGTGCGCCCCGACTGCTGGGCTGGGCCGTCCGCCGGGCCCAGAACGGCAACGTCCAGAGCTACCTGAGCGCCATGCTCGCCGGGGCCGTCGTCCTCGCCGTCCTCGTGGAGGCCCTCCGATGAACGCCGTCCTGGCCGCCCTGATCCTGCTGCCGCTGCTCGGCTCCGCGCTCACCCTCGCCCCCGGCCTCTTCGGCCGCGAGCCCGAGGCCGCCGGCCGGCGCGCCCTGTGGTTCGGCGCCGTCGTCACCGGACTCGACCTGGTCCTGGCGATCGTCCTCGGAGTCGGTTTCGACCGCGGGCACTCCGCCCGGATGCAGGCCGTCACCGACATCGCCTGGATCCCGGCGATCGGCGTCCGACTGCACCTCGGCGTGGACGGGATCTCGCTTCCGCTGCTGCTGCTCACGGCTCTGCTCACCTTCCTCTGCGCGGTCTACTCCCTGCGCAGGCTCCCGGACGGACCGGGCACCCCCAGTCCCCGTGCCTACACCGGCCTGCTGCTGCTGCTCGAGACGGGCATGCTCGGCACCTTCGCCGTCCTCGACCTGATCCTGTTCTTCCTGGCCTTCGAGGTCGTGCTGATCCCCATGTACTTCCTGATCGCCCGCTGGGGCGGCGCGAACCGGGGACCGGCCGCGACCCGGTTCATCCTCTACACCCTGCTCGGCTCCGCGATCATGCTGCTGGGCCTGCTGCTGCTCGGACTCAAGTCCGGCACCTTCGACATGACCGTGCTGGCCCACCGTCACGGTGTCGGGCTCTCGCACAGCACGCAGGTGCTGGTGGTCCTTGCGATCGGCCTCGGACTGGCCGTCAAGGCACCGATGTGGCCCTTCCACAGCTGGCTGCCCGACGCCCACACGGCGGCGCCGACGACCGGCTCGGTGCTGCTGGCCGGCGTGCTGCTGAAGATGGGCACCTACGGTTTCGTCCGGGTCCTCCTCCCCTCCACGCCCGAGGGCATGGTGACGCTCGCGCCGTACCTCGCGGCCTTCGCCGTGGTCGGCATCCTCTACGGCTCGCTGGCCTGCCTCGCCCTGGTCCGGCCGGGCGCCGGGGGCGACCTCAAGCGACTCATCGCCTACTCCTCCGTCGGCCACATGGGCTTCGTGCTGCTGGGCATCGCGACCCTCACCGCGACCGGCGTCAACGGCGCGCTCTTCGCCAACGTCGCCCACGGCCTGGTCACCGGCCTGCTCTTCTTCCTGGTCGGCGCGGTCAAGGACCGCTACGGCACCGCCGACCTCGACCGCCTGGCCGGCGCCGGCGTCGGACCGGAGCCGGAGCCGGAGCCGGAGCCGGTGTCGGAGCCGGCGCAGCCGAGGGCAGTGGCGCGGCGCTGTACGGACGTGTCCCGCACCTCGGCGGGCTCCTCGCCTTCGCCGCCGTCGCCAGCCTCGGGCTGCCCGGACTGGCCGGCTTCTGGGGTGAACTGCTGGCCATGTTCGGCTCCTTCCATCCCGCGGCCGGGCTCTCCCGCCCCGCTTACCTGGTCTTCATGGCCCTCGCCGGATTCGGCACCCTGCTCACCGCCGGCTACCTGCTGAGCGTCGTCCGCCGGGTCTGCATGGGCGACCCGCGCAGCCCGCACCTCGACGCAGCCCCGCAGGCAGCAACTCCGCAGGCAGCAACTTCGCAGGCAGCCGCCCCGCGCCCCGCCGACGTCCAGGCCTACGAGTTCGCGGCCTGGACGCCGCTGGTCGCGCTCATCGTCCTCGCCGGGCTCTGGCCGGCCGCGCTCCTCGGCCTCAGCAACCCCGCCGTCACGGCACTTCTCGGAGGCCACTGAGCCATGGCCATGACCAACCTCGCCGTCGCCGGGGCCGGCTCGCTGATCCAGTCGGTCGACTGGCACGCGATCGCCCCGCCGGTCATCCCCGCCGTCGTCGCCCTCGCCGTCCTGGTCGGCGACCTGTTCCTGCCGCTGCCGCGCAAGCCGCTGCTCGGCTGGGTCTCGGTCGCCGGGCTGGTCGTCGCCCTGGCCTCACTGGCCTCACTGTGGTCCGGCCACCAGGCCGCCTTCTGCCTCAAGACCGTAGCGGGCACCACTGACAACGCCGACTGCTCCTATGTCGCCGACCACTTCGCCCTGCTGTTCCAGCTGCTGGTGCTCGGCGGCGCGCTGCTGGTCGCCCTGCTCTCGCTGTTCTCGGTCGAGCAGGACGAGTTGCCGCGCGGCGAGTTCTGGTTCCTGCTGCTCGGCTCCGCCGCCGGGGCCGCGCTGCTGCCCGCCGCCCGCGACCTGGCCACGCTGGTGGTCGCCCTCGAGGTCGCCTCGCTGCCGGCCTTCGCGCTGGTCGCGCTGCGCCGGGACGGACGCGGCGGCGAGGCCGCGCTGAAATTCTTCCTCTCCTCGGTCGCCGCGACCGCCGTGACGCTGCTCGGCGTCAGTTTCGTCTACGCCGCGACCGGCAGCATGTACCTGACCCGCATCGCCGCCGCGCTGCCGCACGTCCCCGGCCAGCTGAAGGCGCTGGCCATGGCCGGGGCGGTGCTCACGCTGGTGGGGTTCGCCTTCAAGACGGCGGCCGTGCCCTTCCACTTCTGGGTGCCCGACACCTATACCGGTGCACCCGTTCCGGTGGCCGGCTACCTCTCCGTGGTCGGCAAGGCCGCCGGGATCTCCGGCCTGGCCCTGATCGCCGTCCTCGGATTCCACCCGTACGGCCGAACCTGGGGGCTGGGTCTGGCCGTGGTCGCGGCGGTCACCATGACCGTCGGCAACGCCGCCGCGCTGCGCCAGCGCTCGGACACCCCGCACAGCGCGGTCCGGCTGCTGGCCTGGTCGTCCATCGCCCAGGCCGGCTACCTGCTGGTCCCGATCGCCGCTGCCGGATACGGGCACACCGGCCGCGACCCGCTCGGGGCGACGGTCGCCTACGCGCTGATCTACGGGGTGGTCAACCTCGGAGCCTTCGCCGTGGTCGCGTTCGTGGCCGGCCGGGTGGACGACTACCGGGGACTGTTCGCGGCCCGTCCGGCGACCGCGCTGGCGCTGGCCTTCTTCCTGCTCTGCCTGGCCGGGCTGCCGCCCGGCGTGATCGGGCTCTTCGGCAAGGTCGTGGTCTTCCGGGCGGCCGTCGACTCCGGGCTCGGCTGGCTGGCGGTGGTGATGGCGGTGAACGTGGTCGTCGCCCTGTACTACTACCTGGCCTGGACCGCGAAGATCTTCCAACCCGCCCCCGACGGAGCAGCGGCCGACGCCGCCGGCTCCGGGTCGCCGCTGCCGCTGCCGCTCGCCCTCTGCCTGGGCGTGGCGGCGGCCGTCGGCGTGGTCCTCTCCGTCGCCCCGCAGCTGGTGCTCCAGGTGACGACAACCTCCCTGTTCGGCTGAGCCGCGGCCGACGCTACTCCGACCGGGGGGGCGCGGGCGCGCCGCCGAGCGCCGGGGAACCAGGAGGTCCGCCCCGGCCGTTGGACGAGTCGAATGGGCTGTGAAAGACATCCCCCCATCGTTCGTTCTGGAGGGCTTCCGTGCACCGCCGGCACAACGGTCTGCAGACTGCCGCACTCCTGGGCGGCCTGTCTGCGCTGATCATCGTGATCGGCGGCTTCTGGGGGCGCACCGGGGTGCTGCTGGGCCTGGCGGTGGCGCTGGGGACCAACGGCTTCGCCTACTGGAACAGCGACAAGCTCGCGCTGCGGGCGATGCGGGCCCGTCCGGTGAGCGAGTTCGAGGCGCCCTGGCTGTACCGGATCGTCCGCGAGCTCTCCAGCTCCGCCCGGCAGCCCATGCCCCGGCTCTACATCTCGCCCACGCTGGCCCCGAACGCCTTCGCCACCGGGCGCAACCCGCGCAACGCGGCCGTCTGCTGCACCCGTGGCATCTTCGACATCCTGGACGAGCGGGAGCTGCGCGCCGTCCTCGCCCACGAGCTCTCCCACGTCCACAACCGCGACATCCTGATCTCCTCGGTCGCCGGTTCGCTGGCCTCGGTGGTGATGTTCCTGGCCAACTTCGCCTGGCTGATCCCGGGCGGCCGGAGCGACGACGAGGACGGTCCCGGTCTGGCGGGAATGCTGCTGCTGATGGTGCTGGGCCCGTTCGCGGCGACCATGATCCAGCTGGCCGTGGGACGCTCCCGCGAGTACGCGGCCGACGCCTCCGCCGCCCGGCTCACCGGCGACCCGTTGGCCCTGGCCGGCGCACTGCGGAAGCTCGACGCCGGGGCCCGACGACTGCCGCTGCCGACCGAACCGCAGCTCCGGGCGACCTGCCACATGATGATCACGAACCCGTTCCGCCGGGGCGACCTGGGCTCGCGGCTGTTCTCGACCCACCCCCCGATGGCCGAGCGGATCGCCCGGCTGGAACGGCTGGCCGGTTACCGGAACTGACGCCGCGCCGCCGCTCGTCCCCAGGAATACGGTGGCAGACTCGTCCGAAAGGGCCCGAATGCGTTGCACGGGAGGAAGACGAACATGAGCGTGGCCAACTTTGTCCTGAACGTCATCTGGCTGATTCTCTGCGGGCTGTGGATGGCGCTCGGCTACGTCGTCGCCGGGATCATCTGCTGCATCCTGATCGTCACCATCCCCTTCGGCATCGCCTCGTTCCGGATCGCCGGTTACGTGCTGTGGCCGTTCGGCCGCACCACCCGCGAGAAGCCGGACGCCGGAGCGCCCTCCTTCGTGGGCAACGTGATCTGGCTGGTCTTCGCCGGCTGGTGGCTGGCCCTGGGGCACCTCGCCACCAGCATCGCCCTCGCCGTGACGATCATCGGCATCCCGTTCGCCTGGGCCAACCTCAAGCTGATCCCGATCTCGCTGATGCCGCTCGGCCGCGAGGTGGTCTCGACCGACCAGCCCTTCGGCGTCCGTTTCTGAGACTCCGCCCCGGCCCAGCGGTACGGCCTCACTCCACGACCGGGCTGCGCCGCTCCACCAGGACCACGTCCCGCCACACCCCGTGGTGCCGACCGATCCGGGACCGGACGCCGATCACCCGGAACCCGGCCCGTTCGTGCAGCGCCAGGCTGGCGGTGTTCTCCGGAAAGATCCCCGACTGCACGGTCCAGATCCCGGCCGCCTCGGTGGACCTGACCAGTTCGGCCAGCAGCGCCGAGCCGACGCCCCGGCCCCGGGCCCGCGGGTGGACATAGACGGAGTGCTCGACCACCCCGGCGTACGCGCTGCGGGTGGACACCGCGGCGACCGCGGCCCAGCCGAGCACGGTGCCGTCGTCGTCCACGGCGACCAGGCGGTGCCCGGGCAGCCGGGCGGCGTCGAAGTCCGCCCACGAGGGCGCACTGGTCTCGAACGTCGCATTACCCTCGTCGATGCCCGACTGGTAGACGGCGAGCACCTGGTCGGCGTGCTCGGCGGTCAGTTCGGTGATTCGGAACGCCATCCACCGATGATGCCAGCGAGGTCCGGTGGATTCCGTCCGCCCATGCAACAGGGCACCGCCCGGCCGGTGCCCGGTGGTGCCCCTTGTCGCCTCGTCCCGGTCCCCGCAGCGCGGGGCGCAGGCTCAGCGGTAGTTCACGAACTGGACGGCGAAGTCCAGGTCCTTGCTCTTGACCAGGGCCTGGATCGCCTGGAGGTCGTCCCGGCTCTTGGAGCTGACGCGCAGTTCGTCGCCCTGGACCTGGGCCTTGACGCCCTTGGGGCCCTCGTCGCGGATGATCTTGGCGACCTTCTTGGCGTTCTCCTGGGAGATGCCCTCCTCGATGGTCGCGAAGATCTTGTACTCCTTGCCGGAGAGCTGCGGCTCGCCGGCATCCAGGGCCTTCAGCGAGATGCCGCGCTTGACCAGCTTGGTCTGGAAGACATCGAGGATCGCGTTGACCCGGTCCTCCGAGTTGGCCCGCATCTCGATCTTGTCGCCGGACCACTCGATGGCGGCACCGACGTTCTTGAAGTCGAAACGGGTGGTCAGCTCGCGAGCGGCCTGATTGAGCGCGTTGTCGACCTCCTGCCGCTCGACCTTCGAGACGATGTCGAAACTGGAGTCGGCCATGATCAGTGAGTCTCCTTGACGGTGCTACGACACGGTGGATGCCGGCCGCCCCGCACAAGGGACAGCCACCGCCCCAGCCTATCCACCGCGACCCGCAGCCGCCCTCCTCCTCGCGCAGGGTGCCGCCGATCCCGACGAACCCGCCGATCAACCGAGTGGCGGACCACCCCCCGCGATCGGGTATTGTTTACCTCGTCGAACGGGAGACCGCGAGACGATCCCTGGCGGGTTGCCCGAGTGGCCAAAGGGAGCAGACTGTAAATCTGCCGGCTCTGCCTTCGAAGGTTCGAACCCTTCACCCGCCACCAGGGAAAGCGGAGGCTCTCCGACTGCACTGCAGTCGGGGGGCCTTTCTGCATAAGGGCGACGGTTCGCCCGGGGGCGGGCGCCCGGCCGCAGCGTGGCCGCACTGCGGGAGGGCCGGACCGAGCAGCGGCCGGGAGCAGCGATGCCGCCGAACGAGGTCCCGCCACCCGGCTCCGGCACGGTTCCGTCCGGCACCCTCCGGTTCGTCCGCAACGGCATGCTCAGGCTCGGCGCCGCCCCCGAGGCCCTGTCCCTGGAGGTCGGGGCCCTGTCCGCCGCCGGCGCCGGCGAGGACGCCCGGGAGTCCACCGACCTGCTGGCGAGGCTCTGGCGGCTCGGACTGGCCGAGCTGGACGACCCGCTGCTCGGCCTCCATGTGTCCGAGCAGTGGAGCCGTGGCAGCCTGCAGCTGCACGACTACCTCTTCGGCACGGCGGCCACCCTGGGTGAAGGGCTCGCCCTCGCCGTCCGCTACGCCCACATCGTCAGCGACAGCGCCGGGGCCAACGACGTCGACCTGGTCGAGGAGGCGGGCGGGCGGGCCACGCTCGGCTACCAGGTGCGCACGTCCTTCCCCGAAGTCGACGCGGTGGCCAGTCAGTTCGCGCTCGCGGCGCTGCTCCGCCGGGCCCGGTCCGACCTCGGCGCGGACCTCTCCCCGTTACGGGTCGGCTTCGCCGCCGCCCCGCCCCGCCGCAGCCGGGAGCTGGCCGCGGCGTTCGGGACCGACCGGATCGACTTCCGGCAGGACCGGACCACGATGACCTTCGCCCGGGCCGACCTGGAACGCCCGCTGCCGGGGGCGGATCCGGCCCTCGCGCGGATCCTGCGGGCGCACGCGGACTCGATCGCCGCGGCACCTCCGCGCGCTCCGCAGTGGCGCGACGGGTTTCGGCGGCTCCTCACCGAGGGACTGGCGGACCCGGAGTTGTCGGTGCAGTCCGTCGCCCGGCGGATGACGATGAGTCAGCGCACACTCCAGCGGCGGCTGGAGGAGGAGGGCACCAGCTGGCGCGAGGAGATCGATGCGGTGCGCCGCGAACAGGCCGAGCGGATGCTCCGGTCCGGGCTGGACCGGTCGGTGGTGGCCGACCGGCTCGGCTACTCGGACACCCGGGCCCTGCGCCGTGCGCTGCGCCGCTGGGTGCTCACGACCGGATGATGACGCCGGCCCCACCGGGCGCCGGCCGCCGAGGACGTGGCGCGTCCGGTCCGGAGGACGGCGCGCCGGGTCCTCCCGCCGGGTGCGCCCGTCCGGCGAGACTTGCGGACGGCGAGAGGAGCCGACGATGTCCTACCAGTGGCTGATGGACCCGAAGGACCTGTTCGAGGAGCGCTACCCGCAGATGCTCACCCTGGGCCTGCCGGCGGCGGACGTGGACGCGGTCCGCAGCGCGGTCGCCGAGATGTGGCCGGACCTGCCCGGTGGCTGGGTGCACGAGTGGTCGGCCCTGGCGTCCCGGTACGCCGCCGGGGGGCGGCACGACCTGGCCGGCCTGGCCTACGGGTGGGCCAAGTTCCCGGTGCTGGCCGACTCGGCCAAGCGGACCGCGCTGACCAGGCAGATCGAGCAGTACCAGCTGGCCGCCCCGGGTTTCCCGGTGCCCTTCGAGCGCCGGGTGCTGGAGGTGCCGTACCGGGGCGGGACCACTCCGGTCCCGGTGCACCTGCTGGGCGCGCCCGGCGGTCCGGTGCTGATCGCCAGCGGCGGGGTGGACTCCTGGAAGATGGACCTCCACCCGCTGCTGGTCCAGCTGGTGCTGCGGACCGGGGTCCGGGTGATGGCCTTCGACCACGCCGGGACCGGGGAGTCGGCCGTGCCGATGACCGCCGGGGGCGGCATCGAGATCGTCCGCGGCCTGATCGCCGAGGCCCGCGCCATCGGCGACGGCCGGGTCGGCCACTTCGGCTTCTCCATGGGCGGCTACTACGCCGCGCACTCCGGACTGGCGGGTGAGGTCGACGCCGCCGTGGTCCTGGGCGGTCCGGTCCGGTACGGCTTCACCGAGGAGAACGCCGAGCGGCTGATGTTCGGCATGGCCGACATCTTCGGCAACGCCCTCGGCCTGGACCGCAGGCCCACCTCGGCCGAGTTGGGCCTGGCGATGGCCGACTTCCCGCTCACCGCACTGCTGGAGCCGGAGGCCAATGCGCCGATGCTGGTGGTCAACGGCGCCGACGACGTCCATGTCCCGCAGCAGGACACGCTGCTGTTCACCGGCCGTCGCGACACCGAGGTCTGGCTGGTCCCGGGCACCGGGCACGTCGCCGCCTCCAAGCTGCCCGAGGTGGTGCCGGTGATCGCCGAGTGGCTCGGCAAGCACCTCTGAGCGCCGCCCGCGCGGATTCCCTGGCCCGCGCCGGGCGGTCTGCCACCGCGTCAGAACGCCATGGCCGGGGCGGATCGTGCCGTCCCGGCTGTTAGCGGCGCGTGGTAGAAAGCGAAGCGATCCCGTAGCAGCGGGACGCGGTCGGACGAGCGGGGAGCGCAGGGGGCTTCGGGGCGCCGCGCCGACGCGGTGGAAGAGATCGGGGACGCCGATGGGCGAGACGGTGGAAGTGCGTGAGGCAGTACTGGCGGACGCCGATGCGGCCGTGGACCTGTGGAAGTCGTCGCATGTGATCCGGCGCAACGGCAGGCCGTTGCCGGAGGCCCACATAGCCTCGGCGTACCAGCGGATGTCCGTCCCCGGGGCGCTGCTGCTGCTCGCCCACGACCCCCGGCCGGACGGCGGGTCGGACGGTGGGCCGGAGGGCGGCCCGGACGGTGGGCGCCCGGCCGTCGTCGGGACCATCCTCGGGGTCCAGGGCCTGGACCAGGACGGCCTGGGCCCGGCGGTGCCCGGGCTGGTGCACATATGCCTGCTCAGCGTGGCCCCCGACCGCTGGGGGCAGCACATCGGCCGGCTGCTGGTCGAGCAGATGCTGCTCCGGGCCGCGGCGCAGGGCTACCGGCGGGCCCAGCTCTGGACCCACGCCGACAACCTGCGGGCCAACCGCCTCTACAAGGCGATGGGCTTCCGCCGCAGCGGCCGGGTCCGGGTGGACGACTGGGGCGAACTGCTTGTCCACTACTGGCGCACGGTGGAGGTCTGAGCGCTCACCCGAGCCCGGCGGGAGGCCCGGCGGGGCCGCTCCGGCCCTGGCGCGGCACGCCCGGAGCGGTCGGGTCCGCATACTCCCGCACCGCGCTGGTCCGGCTGACCACGCGGCCGGCATGCAGCACCACCCGGCTGTGACCACCGGACAGCACACCCGGCAGGTGTTCGCCGCGGACCGCCAGCAGGTCGGCGGGGGAGCCTGCCGCCAGCCGGACCGGCGGCAGCCCGAGCACGGCCCGGGCCGCCGAGCTGACCGCGTCATAGGCGTCGGCCGGGTCCAGCTCACCGGCGGCGGCCAGCAGGAACGCCGATTCCAGCGGGTCCGCCCGGCCAACCGGGTTGGCACGGTCCCGCAGCGCGCCGCTTCCGGCTGCCACCACCACCCCGGCCGCCCGGAGCAGACGGACCGGGGGGAGCGTGCGGGCGCCGCCGCGCGCCGCCGGCGGCAGGCCGACACAGCGGTTGCCCTGCGGGAGACAGGTCACGGTGAGCCCGGAGGCGGCCAGCAGGTCGAGCGTCCGGATCAGTTCCTCGTCGCCCAGCAGCCCGAGGGTGGCGCACGGGCCGAGGTTCACACCGGCGCGCGGAAGCCCGTCCAGCGCCTCGACCAGGTGCGCGAGCCTGCCTGGGTCGGCGGCATCGGTGTGCAGGTCGAGCGCCAGTTCGCTGCCGCCGGCCACGGCCGCCGCGGTCCGAAGGAACCCGACCGGGTCCGGGTCCAGCTCCGGGCAGCCGCCGACCGCGTGCGCGCCCATGGCGACGGCCTCGGCCAGCAGCGCCCGCCCGTCGGCCCCGGACGCGCCCGCCGCCGCGCTCAGTGGTCCGGCCCGGGCCACGATCTGGAGTTCGGCCAGGCCGCGCAGGGCCCGGGCCGCCTGCAGGGCGGCCTCCAGCCGCCGCAGTCCGTACCCCTCGCCGATGCGCACATGGGTCCGTTGGACGGTCGCTCCGTAGCCGAGCCCGCTGAGGGCGGCCTCGGTGATCCGCCGCTGCGCGACCTCGACGGTCTCCGCTGCCGCGCCGCCCTTGCCCTCCGGCCCCGGTCCGGCCCGCCCCGGCCGGGCGGTGGCGAAGGCCTCGTCCAGGTGGGCGTGCGGCTCGACCGGGGCCGGCAGCAGCAGATAGCCGCTGAGGTCCAGCCGTTCGGGGGCGCTGAGCCGGCCGGCCGGCCCGATCTCCTCGATCCGCCCCGCGCCGATCCGGATGTCCACGCTGCGGCCGTCCGGCAGTCGGCCGCCGTAGAGCAGCAGCGTCGGCCCGGCGGGTGCGTCCTGCTCGCTGCGGCGCGCGTCGCCAGACATGCGCCGCTCCTTCCCACCGCAGGGCCGCTCCCTACGTGCAGGGGAGCCTAGGGCGGCCCCGGGGGCGGACCGGGGAGGCGCGTGGGGACGATGGGGAGGAGCCCAAAAGTCGTATCGGTTGGGGGGAGTCCGCAACCGCGCTGAACTGGGATCCTGGGCATCCGGGGTGACCCGGTGGCAGCTCGCGGGTGCGCTGCGGGTGCCGCCGGAATGGATTTCACGGATCGGCCGGGGACCGTGTAATGTCTTCCTCGGCCAGCCCCTATAGCTCAGTCGGTAGAGCGTCTCCATGGTAAGGAGAAGGTCTGCGGTTCGATTCCGCATGGGGGCTCGGATGAGAGGGTTCCCCGCTTCGGCGGGGGGACTCGATCGTCGTGGCGGTGTAGCTCAGTTGGTAGAGCAAGCGGCTCATAATCGCTGTGTCACCGGTTCAAGTCCGGTCACCGCTACCACGTCCTGTAGCCGATTGTCGGGTAACCCGCCCAGTCGGCTACTCTTGTCTGTGTTCATAACGTTGTCTGTTCGAGGAAGGCACTCCTGTGGCCGCCACTGATGTCCGCCCGAAGATCACGCTGGCCTGCGTGGAGTGCAAGGAGCGGAACTACATCACCAAGAAGAACCGGCGTAACGACCCGGACCGTCTTGAGATGAAGAAGCACTGCCCGCGTTGCAACTCGCACACCGCGCACCGCGAGACCCGCTGACCGCTGCGTTCCGACGCAGGGCCGGTGTTCGCGACCAGCTCATCGGCGAAGGCCGTCCCCATCCGTGGGGACGGCCTTCGTTGTTTTTCCACGAGGATCCACGAGGAGCCAGTCCATGCCGCTCGACCCCTCCTTCATCGGGCGGACGTACCCGCCCACCGCGCCCTACGAGGTGGGGCGCGAGAAGATCCGTGAGTTCGCCGAGGCCGTCGGCGACGCCAACCCGGCGTACACCGACCCGGACGCCGCCAAGGCGCTCGGCCACCCGGACGTGATCGCCCCGCCGACCTTCCCCTTCATGCTGACCTACCGGGCCGCCGCCCAGGTGGTCAACGACCCGGAGCTCGGCCTGGACTTCTCCCGGGTCGTCCACGGCGACCAGCGCTTCGGCTACACCCGTCCGGTCCGCGCCGGCGACCGGCTGACGGTGACCTGCGTCATCGACTCGATCAAGTCGCTGGCCGGCAACGACGTGCTGACCGTGCGCGGTGAGGTGCACGAGGAGAGCGGTGAGCATGTGGTCACCGCCCACATGATGCTGGTGGCCCGCGCCGCCGAGGGGGAGTGAGCATGTCCGCGAGTGTGAACTACGACACGGTCGAGGTCGGCACCGAACTGCCGTCCCAGTCCTTCCCGGTGACCCGGGCGACCCTGGTCCAGTACGCCGGCGCCTCGGGGGACTTCAACCCGATCCACTGGAACGAGGCCTTCGCCACCTCCGTCGGCCTGCCGAACGTCATCGGCCACGGCATGTTCACGATGGCCGAGGCGATCCGGGTGGTCACCGACTGGCTCGGCGACCCGGGCGCGGTGGTCGAGTACGGCGTGCGCTTCACCAAGCCGGTCGTGGTCCCCAATGACGGGGTCGGCGCGGTCATCGAGGTCAGCGCCAAGGTCGCGGCCAAGCTGGACGACCGCCGGGTGCGGGTGGACCTGCTGGCGACCAGCGGTGGCGAGAAGGTCCTTGGCATGTCCCGGGCCGTGGTCCAGCTGGCCTGAGCGCTCCAGCCGGTTCGAGCGCTCCGATCGTCCGAGCGGGCCGGTCCGAGCGGGCCGTCCGGGTTCCTCCGGACGGCCCTTGACATGATTAGTAATCAGTCACTAACTTTGAAGCATGGCAAAGGGCAGCATGAGGATGTCGGCGGAGGAGCGCCGTGAGAGCGTCATTCGCGCCTCCATGATCGAATTTGCCGAGCGTGGCTACAACGGCACCACCACCCAGTCGATCGCCAATCGAGTCGGCGTCTCCCAGCCCTATCTCTTCCGGCTCTTCCCCAGCAAGCGGGCCCTGTTCGAGGCCGCCGCCCGGCGGTGCATGCAGGACGTCCGTGAGGCCTTCCTTGCCGCCGCCGACGGCCTGAAGGGGGAGGAGGCCCGCGATGCCATGGGGCTGGCCTATTTGGACCTGATCGCCGACCGCAGTCGGCTGATGATGCAGATGCAGACGTACGTCTCCACGGCCGCCGCCGAGGCGGCCGGGGACACCGAGGTCGGCGAGTCCGTACGGGCGATGTGGACCGAACTCTGGGACACCGTCACCGCCGAAGCGGGGATGACCCAGGAGGAGGCCCGGGACTTCTTCGCCCAGGGCATGCTGATCAACGCACTGGTCGCGATGGGCTTCTCGCCCGAGCACCGGCTGTGGAAGACCTTCGACTTCGACACCGGCTGCTGACTCGACGGGGCCGCCCCGGGGCCGGGGCGCTCTCCCGGGTTTTTTTCGGCCCATCAAAGTTATTGATCAATTACTAACTTTCAGGTTCCCCCCGCCGGGGGGCTCATCCAAGGGAACCGGTCATGCGTAAGGGAAACCCAGCCGTCTGGGCCTTCGTGATCACCAGTACCGCCGGCTTCATGGCCGCGCTGGACAACCTGGTGGTCACCACCGCCCTGCCCTCCATCCGCGCCCACCTGGGCGGTGGCATCACCGACCTGGAATGGACGGTGAACGCCTACACCCTCACCTTCGCCGTGCTGCTGATGCTCGGCGCCGCCCTCGGCGACCGCTTCGGCCGCCGCCGGATCTTCACCCTCGGCCTCACCCTCTTCACCCTCTCCTCCCTCGGCGCCTCGCTCGCGCCCAACATCGACGCGCTGATCGCCGCCCGTGCCGCCCAGGGCGTCGGTGCGGCGCTGCTCACCCCGGTCAGCCTCACGCTGCTCACCACCGCCGTCTCGCCCGCCAGGCGCGGCGCGGTCTTCGGCGCCTGGGGCGCGGTCAACGGCATGGCCATCGCGATGGGCCCGCTGATCGGCGGCACCCTGGTCGAACACCTCTCCTGGCAGTGGATCTTCGCAGTGAACGTGCCGATCGGCCTGGCGCTGATCCCGCTCGCCCGGCTGCGGCTGACCGAGAGCCATGGCCCCAACAGTCGGCTCGACGTCCCCGGCACCGCCCTCGCCAGCGCCGGACTCTTCGGCATCGTCTTTGCGCTGATCCGGGGCAACGCGGACGGCTGGACCAGCCCGACGGTGCTCACCGGCCTGGTCGCCGGCGGCGCGCTGCTGGTCGGCTTCGTGCTCTGGGAGCTGCGCGCCCCCGCCCCGCTGCTGCCGCTGCGGCTGTTCCGCAGCCGCACCTTCGCCGCCGTCAACAGCGCCTCAATGCTGATGTCGCTGGGCATGTTCGGCGCGGTCTTCCTGCTCAGCCAGTTCCTGCAGAACGTCCAGGGCTTCAGTCCGATGGAGGCCGGCGTCCGGATGCTGCCCTGGACGGCGATGCCGATGCTGGTGGCGCCGCTCGCCGGGCTGCTGATCAACCGGATCGGTGCGCGGATGATCATCGCCACCGGGCTCGCCCTCCAGGCCGGTGGGCTGGCCTGGTTCGCCCTGATCGTCTCGCCGCAGGTCAGCTACGACGCGCAGATCCCAGCGCTGATCATGTCCGGGGTCGGCATGGCGCTGTTCTTCTCGCCGGTCGCCACGGTGCTGATGGGCTCGGTCGCGCCGCAGGAGCAGGGCATCGCCTCCGGGGCCAACAGCTCCCTCCGCGAGGTCGGAGGGGCGCTCGGGGTGGCGGTGCTGAGTGCGGTCTTCACCGCGCACGGCAGCTACGCCGACCCGAAGGCGTTCGCCGACGGCCTCACCCCGGCGCTCTGGGTGGGCAGTGCCGCGCTCGCCGCCGCGACCGTCGCCGCCCTGATCATTCCCCGCTACCGGCGTACCCGGGCTGCCGCCGCCCAGGACGCGACGGAGCAGGCCTCCGCGCTCTCCCCGGTGGTCTGATCCGCGCCACGGCAGCGCAGCACCCCGCGCCCGCCCGCCCCGCTCCCGGGGGACGGGCGGGCGCGGCGGCGTCCTCCCTTAGTCTTGGCCCGTGCAGGAACTCCAGGACGCCCCCCTCGCCCCGCTGACCACCTTCCGCCTCGGCGGCCCCGCCCGGAGGCTGGTCACCGCGACCACCGACGCCGAGATCGTGGCCACGGTCCGGGCCGCCGACGCGGCCGGCGAACCGCTGCTGGTGATCGGCGGCGGCAGCAACCTGGTCATCGGCGACCAGGGCTTCGCCGGGACCGCCCTGCGGATCGCCACCACCGGCAGCCGCCTGGACGGCACGGTGCTGGACGTCGCGGCAGGCGAGGTCTGGACCGACCTGGTCGCCGAGACGGTGCTGAAGCACGGGCTCGCCGGGATCGAGTTCCTGGCCGGCATCCCCGGATCGGTCGGGGCGACCCCGGTGCAGAACGTCGGCGCCTACGGCCAGGAGGTGGCGAGCAGCATCACCGAGGTCGTCGCCTACGACCGCCGCGCCCGCGAGACGGTCACCCTGGCCAACGCCGACTGCGGCTTCTCCTACCGGCACAGCGTCTTCAAGGCCGATCCGGACCGCTATGTGGTGCTGCGGGTCCGCTTCGCCCTGGAGGATGCGGACGGCCGCTCCACCCCGGTCCAGTACGCCGAGCTGGCCCGGACCCTGGGCGTCGCCCGGGGCGAGCGGACCGAACTGCGCGCCGCCCGGGAGGCGGTGCTGGAGCTGCGGGCCGGCAAGGGCATGGTGCTGGACCCGGAGGACCACGACACCTGGTCGGCGGGCTCCTTCTTCACCAACCCGATCCTGGGGGCGGAGCAGTACGCGGCCCTCCTGGACCGGGTGCACGACCGGCTGGGCCCGGAGACCGCGCCCCCGGCCTGGCCCGGCGCGGACGGCAGCACCAAGACCTCGGCCGCCTGGCTGATCGAGCGGGCCGGCTTCGGCAAGGGCCACGGCAGCGGCCCGGCCCGGCTCTCCGGCAAGCACACCCTGGCGCTGACCAACCGGGGCGGGGCGACCACCGCCGACCTGCTGGCGCTGGCCCGCGAGGTGCGCGACGGCGTCCACGCGGCCTTCGGGGTGACCCTGGTCAACGAGCCGGTGCTGGTCGGCGTCGAGCTCTGACCGGCCTGCGCGAAGGTCAGGACACCAGCCAGGCGTCCACCCCGGCCAGCATCCGCAGCCGGACGTCCTCCGGTGCGCAGGAGCCGCGCACCGACTGCCGGGCCAGCTCGGCCACCTCGGCGTCGCTGAACCCGTGGACCTCGCGCGCCAGCTCGTACTGTGCGACCAGGCGCGAGCCGAACAGCAGCGGGTCGTCCGCGCCCAGCGCCAGCGGCACCCCGGCCTCGAACAGCTTCCGCAGCGGGACGTCCTCGGGCTTCTCGTAGACGCCCAGGGCGACATTGGACGCCGGGCAGATCTCGCAGGTGATCTGACGGTCCGCCAGCCGCTGCATCAGCCGCTGGTCCTCGGCCGCCCGCACCCCGTGCCCGATCCGGCCGGCGCCCAGGTCGTCCAGGCAGTCCCGGACGCTGGCCGGGCCCGCCAGCTCGCCGCCGTGCGGCGCGGCCAGCAGCCCGCCCTCCCTGGCGATGGCGAAGGCCCGGTCGAAGTCCCGGGCCAGCCCCCGCCGTTCGTCGTTGGACAGGCCGAAACCGACCACACCGCGGTCCGCATAGCGGACCGCCAGCCGGGCCAGGGTGCGGGCGTCCAGCGGGTGCTTCATCCGGTTCGCGGCGACCAGCACCCTGATCCCGACGCCGGTCGCCCGGGAGGCGTCGTCGACCGCACCGAGGATGATCTCCAGGGTGGGGATCAGCCCGCCCAGCCGGGGGGCGTAGGAGGTGGGGTCGACCTGGATCTCCAGCCAGCCGCTGCCCTCGGACCGCTCGTCCTGCGCGGTCTCCAGTACCAGCCGGCGGATGTCCTCCTCGTCGCGCAGCACCGAGCGCGCCATGTCGTAGAGCCGTTGGAAGCGGAACCAGCCGCGCTCGTCGGTCGCCCGGAGCTTGGGCGGCTCGCCCGCCCCCAGGGCATTGGCGCCCAGCACCTCCGGCAGGTGCACTCCGTGCCTGTCGGCGAGCTCCAGCAGCGTCGCCGGGCGCATCGAGCCGGTGAAGTGCAGGTGCAGGTGCGCCTTGGGCAGGAGGCGGAGGTCGCGGGGTTCGAGGTCGGCAGCGGCGGCAGATACCTGTTCCATTCGCAGATCTTCGCCTATTCAGCCTGATGGCGGAAAACATCCAGGTCGAGCCGCTCGATCGGGTGAAAGAACAGCCGGTTCGAGGAACGGTAACAGCGGCCGGGAACGGCAGGCCGGGAAAAGCATGGGGACCCGCGGTCCGGCCGAAGCCGTGCCGCGGGTCCCCGCCCGCGCTCCGTCGGCGGCCGCGCCGCCGGGAGCGCGCTCAGTCCTGCGCCTCGCCCAGCAGCTTCTGCAGCCGGGTGACGCCCTCGACCAGGTCGTGGTCGCCCAGCGCATAGGAGAGCCGCAGGTAGCCCGGGGTCCCGAAGGCCTCGCCCGGGACGACCGCGACCTCGGCCTCGTCCAGGATCAGTCCGGCCAGCTCGGCCGAGGTCTGCGGACGGCGACCGCGGATCTCCTTGCCGAGCAGCCCCTTCACCGAGGGGTAGGCGTAGAAAGCGCCCTCGGGCTCCGGGCAGAGCACACCGGGGATCTCGTTCAGCATCCGCACGATCGTCTGCCGGCGGCGGTCGAAGGCCGTCTTCATCTCGTCCACGGCGGAGAGGTCGCCGGAGACCGCGGCCAGCGCCGCGACCTGGGCGACGTTGCTGACGTTCGAGGTGGCGTGGGACTGCAGGTTGGTCGCCGCCCTGATGACGTCCAGCGGGCCGATGACCCACCCGACCCGCCAGCCGGTCATGGCGTAGGTCTTCGCCACGCCGTTGACGACGATGCACTTGTCGGCCAGCTCCGGCACGACCACCGGGAGCGAGACGAACTTCGCGTCCCCGTAGACCAGGTGCTCGTAGATCTCGTCGGTCAGCACCCACAGCCCGTGCTCGGCGGCCCAGCGGCCGATCTCCTCGACCTCGGCGGCGGTGTACACCGAACCGGTCGGGTTGGAGGGCGAGACGAAGAGCAGCACCTTGGTGGACTCGGTGCGAGCGGCCTCGAGCTGCGCCACGGAGACCTTGTAGCCGGTGGTCTCGTCGGCGACGACCTCGACCGGCACGCCGCCCGCGAGCCGGATCGACTCGGGGTAGGTGGTCCAGTACGGGGCCGGGACGATGACCTCGTCGCCCGGGTCGAGGATCGCGGCGAAGGCCTCGTAGATGGCCTGCTTGCCGCCGTTGGTCACCAGGACCTGCGCGGCGTCGACCGCCCAGCCGGAGTCCCGCAGCGTCTTCGCGGCGATGGCGGCCTTCAGCTCGGGCAGCCCGCCGGCCGGGGTGTACCGGTGGTTCTTCGGGTCGCGGCAGGCGTCCGCGGCCGCGTCCACGATGTAGCCGGGGGTGGGGAAGTCGGGCTCGCCGGCGCCGAAGCCGATCACCGGGCGGCCGGCCGCCTTGAGGGCCTTGGCCTTGGCGTCCACGGCGAGGGTCGCGGACTCCGCGATGGCGCCGATGCGGGCCGAGACCCGCCGGTCGGCGGGACGGACGCTGGAGTCGGGGGTGGGAGATGCAGGGGTGGGAGATGCAGCGCTCATGACCTCATCGTTCCAGACGCCGCCGCCGGCGAGTATCGGCGTTTCGCCATGCGGCCACCCCGCCGAGACGGCCGGGACGGCCCCCAGCAGCGGCGACCGCCGCGCCGGGCCGAGCCACTGATCGGCAACCCATTCGACCAATCCCCGTTTCACCCCCTACACTCAAGCCTCGATGGACCCGGGCTGCAGCCACGGGGCGTCGCACTCACCGTGCGGGGGCCCGTATGCGGTAGGTTGGGTCCTGTGACTCCGGGCGACCGGAGTCCAAAGGGTCGTAGCTCAATTGGTAGAGCACCGGTCTCCAAAACCGGCGGTTGGGGGTTCAAGTCCCTCCGGCCCTGCTGTCCGCCCTGTTGCAAACGCGCAACAGGCGGTACCGTCCAGCAGTGTGTTACACGAGATCGCAATCACTGCGAACACTCGACTGGTACCCGATCTTCAGGTGAGGAACGAGTGACGGAGACCGTGGGCTCCACCGCGACACCTGATCGTGGTAGCGCGGAGGGCGAACAGGGCGAGGGCCTCTCGCGCCGCGATCGCAAGCGTGCCAACAAGGCCGCGGGCAAGGGCGGAAAGAAGCAGAAGGACCCGAACCGCAAGAACATCTTTGCGCGCACCGGCCTCTTCTACCGCCAGATCATCGCCGAACTCCGCAAGGTCGTCTGGCCGAGCCGCAACGACCTCACCACCTACACGACGACGGTCATCGTCTTCGTTCTGGTGATCATGGCCATTGTCTACGGTCTGGACACCGGCTTCGCCGAGCTGGCCAAGCTCGTCTTCGGCTGACCCCGGCCTGCGCGCACCGCGCCCGATCCTCAGCAGGACGTCACCGTCCGGACGCTCCGCTACCGTGGAGTCGGTATCGTTGAGTATCCGAGCCGTCCGCAGCCAAGCCCTGCTTCTCCCTGTGGACGGTCAGGTACCGTCCCACCCTTCATCTCCAGGAAGAAGCAGCCAACGTGTCTGAGTCCCACCCGTACGACGACGCTGAAGCCCCCGAGGTCGTCGAGGCCGTGGAATCGGCCGACGACGCTGCGGTGCAGGACGCGTCTGCGTGGGCCGAGGCCGACGACTCCGCCGAGCAGATCGTCGATGACGCCGACGCTGACGAGGACGAGGTCGAGGCTGCCGACGAGGCCGACGGCGAGTCCGCCGAAGAGGCGGCGCTGACCGTGGTCGACGCCGAGGAGTCCGCCGCCGTCGAGGCCTTCGAAGAGGCCGAGGCCGAGGTCACCGAGGACGACGGCGTCGAGATCGACCCGGTCGCCGCGTTCCGCGAGGAACTGCGTCTGGCCCCCGGCGAGTGGTACGTCATCCACACCTACGCCGGCTACGAGAACCGCGTGAAGTCCAACCTGGAGCAGCGCGCCGTCTCGCTCAACGTCGAGGACTACATCTACCAGGCCGAGGTGCCGCAGGAAGAGGTCGTCCAGATCAAGAACGGCGACCGCAAGACCATCCGTCAGAACAAGCTCCCCGGCTATGTGCTGGTGCGCATGGACCTGACGAACGAGTCCTGGGGCGTCGTCCGGAACACCCCCGGCGTCACCGGCTTCGTCGGCAACGCCTACGACCCGTACCCGCTGACGCTGGACGAGGTCGTCAAGATGCTCGCCCCCGACGTCGAGCGCGCCGCCGCGAAGGAGGCCGGCCGCCCCTCGCAGGTCCGCCCGGCCGACATCCAGGTGCTGGACTTCGAGGTCGGCGACTCGGTCACGGTCACCGACGGTCCGTTCGCCACCCTCCAGGCGACGATCAACGAGATCAACCCGGACTCCAAGAAGGTCAAGGGCCTGGTCGAGATCTTCGGTCGGGAGACCCCGGTCGAGCTCTCCTTCGACCAGATCACCAAGAACGACTGAGCCGAGAACGACTGACGCGACATCTTCCGCGTCGAGGGCCCCGAACCGTACAACCGGTCCGGGGCCCTTCTGCGTGAACGGCCCCTCGGGGAGGGGGGATCGCTCATATGGACAGTGTCGGGCTGGTCGGACTGCTGCATCGGGCCGCATGGAGGGAGCACGACCTCGCGGGTGTGCTCGCCGTGCACAGGGCGGCGGAGGCCGAGGAAAGGCTCCGCCGCAGGCTGCTGGAGAAGCTCTCGGCCGGCCTGCCGGGTCCGGCAGGCCGGGTCTTCCGGGAGGGCTACGACGCGGATGCGGCTGCACGTCCGGCCGACGACCGGCGTCCGTTCCGGTGCCTGGCTGAGGAGACCGATGCGGACGGCATCCTCGAACCGGATCTTCGCCGGATGCTGAACCCGACCTGGCTGCTCGTCGGCTGCGAGTTCACCCTGGTCCGGCCGGAGGGGGCCGGGGGCGGGCGGACCGTCGCGGCCACCGCCGTGCCCCGCCCCTTCGCCGGCGCCCGCCGCGGGCCCGTCCGGGAGTCACTGCTGAGCCGGTTCGACCTGCTGGTCGACGCGGAGCTGGGCATTCTGCTGCGGGTGGTCGAGTACTTCGAGGGCGGGGTCTGCCGAACGCTGGAACTGGAGGACCTGGCGGTCGACCCGCCGGCACCGGCAGCGAGCGCCGAGGCCGGGACGGGGAGCGTCCGGGACGAGGACGACTTCGCCGGCTTCGACGCCGATGTGCCGGCCCCGGTCCGGCTGGTGGCCAAGGGCATCGGCACCGCCATGGGCGAGGCCGTCCGGCTGGGCGCCCGGCTCCAGCGGCAGCAGCCCGCCGCCGAGGACGACGCCCCCTGGTTCGCGGAGGAGCCGGCCGAGCCCGCCGCGCCGGACGAGGCGCTCCCCGGCGCCGACGCGTTCGCCTGGCTGCTCCACCGCAGCAGCCGCGAGGCCCGGCCGTTCGCCGCGGAACTGCATACCTGGACCGACACCAGGGCCCTCCTCCACCGGGCGCAGGAGGCCCGCGCGGCCACGCCGGTGCTCGGCCGGTTCCTCGGCCCGGACGCCTTCTGGTCCGCCCTCGACGAGGTCGTGCCCGGCCGGCAGCACACCGTCCACCGCCTGGTCTTCGCAGACCTGCTCCGCTACCGGCTGGACGTGCTGCTCACCCCGGCCCGCCGGGCGCCGGTCGGACTGGCCTGCGACGGTGACCACGGCTACCGGCTCTTCCCGGACCGGCTGGTGCGGGTTGCTCCGGCGCCCCCCGAGTTCGAGCAGGCCCAGCTGCTCGATGTGGCCTGGCTGCTCGGCCACGACCTCACCGTCGAGGGCTGGGTCGAGCACGGCGGCCGACGGGCGCTGCGGCTCACCGCCCGCAGTCGGCCGGGGGCGGTCCCATCCCCGGAACTGCTGTTCCCACAGCTGGAGGTGCTGGTCGACGCGGAACTCGGGGTCGCGCTGCGGTCGACCGCGTACCAGCAGGACGGCACCCCGGTCGCCCGGCACGAGCTGCGCGGGCTGCGGTCGGCGGAGCCGGACGACAGCGTCTTCCGACCGGCTCCGCCGGCGGGTGGGCGCACCGTGGAGGGGAGCGAGGGTCCGTTCGGCGACTCGACCCTGCCGCCGCCGCTCAAGGCCGCCGCCGGTGCGGCGGGCCTCCTGGCCGGGGGCGCCGCGCTGCTGGCCGGACTGTTCGGCAACCGGACGCCGTCGGCCGAGCCCCCGGCCGAACCGCCTGCCGGGGGCGGGGACGATCACTGATTTAGGATCGCGGCCCTTTCGAGCTATCCTGATTCGATGTGTGCGCAGAGCCAGGCCGTGAGGCCGGGTGGCGCAGCAGACATCCAAGGCCCCGCCGGTGCGCTTCCGCGTGCCGGTCGGGAACACCTCTCGTACTGACCCGGAGAGAGAACATGCCTCCCAAGAAGAAGAAGATCACTGGGCTGATCAAGCTCCAGATCAAGGCCGGCGCGGCCAACCCCGCGCCGCCCGTCGGCCCCGCGCTGGGCCAGCACGGCGTCAACATCATGGAGTTCTGCAAGGCCTACAACGCCCAGACCGAGTCGCAGCGCGGCATGGTCGTGCCGGTGGAGATCACGGTCTACGACGACCGCTCCTTCACCTTCATCACCAAGACCCCGCCGGCCGCGCGCCTGATCCTCAAGGCCGCGGGCATCGAGAAGGGCTCCAGCGAGCCGCACAAGACCAAGGTCGCCAAGCTCACGGCTGCCCAGGTCCGCGAGATCGCGACGACCAAGCTGCCCGACCTCAACGCCAACTCGCTGGACGAGGCCGACAAGATCATTGCGGGCACCGCCCGCTCGATGGGCATCACCATCGAGGGCTGACGTCCGCGTCAGTTCGGTCAGAGCAGCACCGTGGTAGGGCCGAGCGCGGCCCGCAGCCACCACAACTCCCAGTCTTGAATCCACAGGAGCAGCAGTGAAGCGCAGCAAGGCTCTGAACGCCGCGGCGGCCAAGGTCGACCGCGACCGTCTCTACGCCCCCCTCGAGGCCATCCGCCTCGCCAAGGAGACCTCCACCACGAAGTTCGACGGCACCGTCGAGGTCGCCATGCGTCTGGGTGTCGACCCGCGCAAGGCCGACCAGATGGTCCGCAGCACCGTCAACCTCCCGCACGGCACCGGCAAGACCGCCCGGGTCCTGGTCTTCGCGACCGGTGACCGCGCCGAGGCCGCACGTGCTGCGGGCGCCGACATCGTCGGCGCCGACGAGCTCATCGACGAGGTCGCCAAGGGCCGGCTGGACTTCGACGCCGTCGTGTCCACCCCGGACCTCATGGGCAAGGTCGGCCGTCTGGGCCGCGTGCTCGGCCCGCGTGGCCTGATGCCGAACCCGAAGACCGGCACCGTGACCCCGGACGTGGCCAAGGCCGTGACCGAGATCAAGGGCGGCAAGATCGAGTTCCGCGTCGACAAGCACTCGAACCTGCACCTGATCATCGGCAAGGTCTCCTTCGACGACGAGAAGCTCGTCGAGAACTACGCCGCCGCCCTGGACGAGGTGCTCCGCGCCAAGCCGTCCGCCTCCAAGGGCCGGTACATCAAGAAGATCGCGCTCAGCACCACGATCGGCCCCGGCATCCAGGTCGACCCGAGCCGCACGCGCAACCTCATGGTCGAGGAGGACCCGGCGAACATCTGATCCCCGATCGGACCAGCTGGGCAGTACTCGCGTTCCGAAGGGCCGGTTCCCCCTCCGCAAGGAAGGGGGAACCGGCCCTTCGGCCTGCCCGTCCTGAGGTATAGCGTCCTGTTCGCAGGTCTTTGTTCACGCCCCAGGGGGAATGCAAGATGCGCCACACCCGCTCGATCTCCGTCGCCGCGGCCGCCGTCGTCGGCCTGGCCGCGCTCAGCGCCTGCTCGGCCGCGTCCAAGGCGGCAAGCCAGGCGGCCGGCAGTGCCAACTCGGCCGTGGCCACCGTCGCGGACGCGCTCTCGCTGGCCACCACCAAGACCGAGAGCTACAACTCGGTCAAGATGACCATGAGCATGACCGTCGCGGGCCAGAACGTGACCTCGTCGGGCCAGTTCGGCTGGAACCCGATGGCCATGACCATGGGGATGAACATGCCGGCGGCGAACGGCCGCCCGGCGACCTCCATGATCATGATGATGTCCGGCACCACCATGTACATGGGCACGCCGGCCGCGGCCGACTTCCAGGGCAAGCACTGGATGAAGCTCGACCTGTCCTCGCTCCAGGGCGGCCAGGCACTGACCCAGCTCGCCACCCAGAGCGGCAACCAGAACCCGGCGGTCCAGCTCAAGCTGCTGACCTCCAGCGACGGGGTGACCCGCGTCGGCCAGGGCACCGTCGACGGCGTCCAGGCCACCCACTACCGCGGCACGGTGGACCTGAAGGCGCTGGCGGCGAAGATGGCGGGGCAGGACTCACAGCTCAAGAGCCTGCTCGCGTCGGCCTCCCAGCAGGGGGTGGCGACCGAGACCGTGGACCTCTGGGTCAGCGACCAGAACCTCCCGGTCCGGGAGACGGTCTCGGCGACGACCTCCAGCGGTGCCCAGAACGCGACCATCGACTTCTCCGACTACAGCACCAGCACGGTCAGCGTCACCGCTCCGCCGGCGGACGACACCCTCGACGCGTCGAGCCTGCTCGGGAGCAGTTGACCGGACCGGCCGGCGGGCGGCCGATGGGCGATTTGCCCTTCGGTCGCCCGCTCGCGTAACGTAGCCAGAGCCACAGACCGCTGGTTGTCGCTGCCTGCTCTGCAAAGAGTCGGCCTGGTGACCGAAGGCTCCGCGAAGGATGCGGACGACCCGCGCAGGATGGATGAGGAAGATCGCGCTCCGGACGTGTGCCGTCAGGCATGTCGGCCGTCGAGCATGTTGAAGCCCCGTGCGCCTGCGCCGGGGCTGTCCTGTTTTTCCCGAACACTTTCTTCCGGCGGTCGAGGCCTAGCAGGTCGACTCAACGGTCGGCCAAGCATCGACATCACGGAAGGAGGCGTAAGCCTATGGCAAGGCCCGACAAGGCTGCTGCCGTCGCAGAGCTCACGGACAAGTTCCGTGACTCCAACGCGGCCGTGCTGACCGAGTACCGCGGTCTGACCGTGGCGCAGCTGAAGACGCTGCGTCGCTCGCTCGGCGACAACGCCAATTACGCCGTGGTGAAGAACACGCTGACCAAGATTGCCGCCAACCAGGCCGGCATTTCTGAGCTCGACGACCTGTTCGCGGGTCCGACGGCTGTCGCCTTCGTCGCCGGTGACCCGGTGGAGTCGGCGAAGGCTCTGCGTGACTTCGCCAAGGAGAACCCGCTCTCATCATCAAGGGCGGTGTCCTTGACGGTAAGGCGCTGTCCGCCGACTGACATCAAGAAGCTCGCGGACCTCGAGTCCCGCGAGGTGCTGCTCGCCAAGCTCGCCGGTGGCCTGAAGGCGTCGATGGCCAAGGCCGCCGCCACCTTCCAGGCCCCGCTCACGGAGTTCGTCCGCACTGCGGAGGCGCTCCGGGCCAAGGTCGAGCAGGGCGGTGCCGGTACGCCGGCTCCCGCCGTCGAGGACGCTGCTCCCGCCGCGGAGTGTACCCCCTCGCAGCGGGCCCGTACGCCCGCCGTTCCGTACATCCGGCACCTGCCGACATAGTGGAAGGACGCCATCATGGCGAAGCTGTCCCAGGACGAGCTGCTCGAGCAGTTCGCTGGCCTCACCCTCATCGAGCTCTCCGAGTTCGTCAAGGCGTTCGAGGAGAAGTTCGACGTCAAGGCTGCCGCCCCGGTCGCCGTCGCCGCCGGTGGTGGCGCTGCCGCCGCCGCGGAGGAGGTCGAGGAGCAGGACGAGTTCGACGTCATCCTCACCGCCGCCGGTGACAAGAAGATCCAGGTCATCAAGGAGGTGCGCACCCTCACCTCCCTCGGCCTGAAGGAGGCGAAGGACCTCGTTGACGGCACCCCCGCCACCGTCCTGGAGAAGGTTGCCAAGGACGCTGCGGAGAAGGCCAAGGCTGCTCTCGAGGCTGCCGGCGCTTCCGTCACCGTCAAGTAATCTCGGTTACTGACTGACGGTCCGCCCCGGCGGACCGTTCGGCCGAGGCGGCCACCCTTTCGGGTGGCCGCCTCGGCCTTTTGCGTCCCCGCTCCAGGGCCGTCGGCGGGCCCGGTGGAGGGGTCTTCCGGGCCCCCGGTGCCGACCCTGCACAGCCCGGCTCACCAGGGCTTTGACGGTCGGTTCGGATGCCCGTTCCCATGACTCGGGTCCTATGACCGATCTATGACGATTCGCCACATCTGTCCGCCGGGTGCTCCCCTCCGTCGCCGAGGGCGAGTATGGTGATCGTCGTCGCTGCGGGTACGACCTGTCCGCAGCGGGCGCCACGGCGTATCCGGGGTCACCCCCGGAGCCACGCAGCGGTCGCCGGTCGGCCACCCCACCAGGGCAGTCGCCCGGCCCGGCCGCCGGTGGAGCAGCCCGGCCCGGAACCCCGTCCGCGGGGCGGTCCGGAGGATCTCCTCGGGGCCGTGCCCTTGACGAACCGCAGCGGGCGCGCAATTCTCAGGACGCGAAGGTGCACGCCGGACGGCACGGGCAGCATGGCAGGGTCGACGACTCCACGGGGTCGATGATTCTTCGGTCCGCAGGCATGGAACCGACGTGCGGTGGGGAATACACCCCGTAGGCAGTTACCGCCCCAGGGGGCGCTCTCGGAGAGGGCGGACCCGCGAGGTAGGGAGTTCGACGATTCGGTCTCCGAATCCGGACTGGACAGCAGTGTGCCGTCTGGCTACACTGTCCCTTTGCGCTGCCTTTTAGCTGCTCCGTGACTCGACCCCCGGAGTACGCACTGCCCCGACCAGGGGTGGCACCCCGCTTGCGCACTGGCACTGACCTGGTGAGATTCCGGGTCGGCGGCTCGTGTGAGGGCGCGGATGCTACCCGTGCGACGGGTGGGCCCGGTACGCGCGTAGTGAGCTCCGAGCCCTCGGAAGGACCCCGTCTCTTGGCCGCCTCGCGCAACGCCTCGAACAACTCCGCATCCACCGCACCGCTCCGTATTTCCTTCGCGAAGATTCGTGAGCCCCTCGAGGTTCCCAACCTCCTCGCCCTGCAGACCGAGAGCTTCGACTGGCTCCTCGGCAACCAGGCGTGGAAGTCCGGGTCGAGGCGTCGCTCGCGGAAGGACACGACGTCCCGCAGAAGTCAGGCCTGGAGGAGATCTTCGAGGAGATCTCCCCGATCGAGGACTTCTCCGGTTCGATGTCGCTGACCTTCCGCGACCACCGCTTCGAGCCCGCCGAAGAACTCGATCGACGAGTGCAAGGACCGCGACTTCACCTTCGCCGCCCCGCTCTTCGTGACGGCCGAGTTCACCAACAACGAGACCGGCGAGATCAAGTCGCCAGACGGTCTTCATGGGCGATTTCCCGCTCATGACCCACAAGGGCACCTTCATCATCAACGGCACCGAGCGTGTCGTGGTCTCCCAGCTGGTCCGCTCCCCGGGCGTCTACTTCGAGCGCTACCCTCGACAAGACGTCACGACAAGGACATCTACTCCGCCAAGGTCATCCCGTCCCGCGGTGCCTGGCTCGAGCTCGAGATCGACAAGCGCGACATCGTCGGTGTCCGCATCGACCGCAAGCGCAAGCAGAACGTCACCGTGCTGCTCAAGGCCCTCGGCTGGGACGACTCCGACAGATCCTGGAGGAGTTCGGCGAGTACGAGTCGATGCGGCCGACCCTGGAGAAGGACCACACCGCCACCCAGGACGACGCGCTGCTCGACATCTACCGCAAGCTGCGTCCGGGCGAGCCGCCGACGCGGAGGCCGCGCAGAACGCTGCTGGAGAACCTCTACTTCAACCCGAAGCGCTACGACCTGGCCAAGGTCGGTCGGTACAAGATCAACAAGAAGCTGGGCATCGGCCAGCCCCTCGACGACGGCGTGCTGACCGTGGACGACATCGTCGCCACCATCAGTACATGGTCAAGCTGCACGCCGGCGAGACCGAGATGGCCGCCCCCGGTCAGGACGCGCCCGAGATCGTGGTCGAGGTCGACGACATCGACCACTTCGGCAACCGTCGCCTGCGCACCGTCGGCGAGCTGATCCAGAACCAGGTCCGCACGGGTCTGGCCCGCATGGAGCGCGTCGTGCGCGAGCGGATGACCACCCAGGACGTCGAGGCGATCACGCCGCAGACCCTGATCAACATCCGGCCGGTCGTCGCCTCCATCAAGGAGTTCTTCGGCACCAGCCAGCTGTCCCAGTTCATGGACCAGACCAACCCGCTGTCCGGGCTGACCCACAAGCGTCGCCTGTCCGCGCTGGGCCCGGGCGGTCTGTCCCGCGAGCGCGCCGGCTTCGAGGTCCGCGACGTGCACACCAGTCCCACTACGGCCGGATGTGCCCGATCGAGACGCCGGAAGGCCCGAACATCGGCCTGATCGGCTCGCTGGCCTCCTACGGCCGGATCAACGCCTTCGGCTTCGTGGAGACCCCGTACCGCCGGGTCGTCGAGGGCGTCGTCACCGACGAGGTCGACTACCTGACCGCCGACGAGGAGGACCGGTTCGTCATCGCGCAGGCCAACGCGCCGCTGACCGACGACGACCACTTCGCCGAGGACCGCGTCCTGGTCCGCCGCCGCGGCGGCGAGA
The DNA here is from genome assembly GCA_963743515.1 of uncultured Actinomycetota bacterium. Classification (GTDB taxonomy): domain Bacteria; phylum Actinomycetota; class Actinomycetes; order Streptomycetales; family Streptomycetaceae; genus Streptacidiphilus. The sequence goes on along the minus strand of CAVUQN010000004.1, from coordinate 694,157 downwards.
TCGACTACATCCCGCGGTGTCGACGATCGACTACATGGACGTCTCGCCGCGCCAGATGGTGTCGGTCGCCACCGCCATGATCCCGTTCCTCGAGCACGACGACGCCAACCGCGCCCTCATGGGCGCGAACATGATGCGCCAGGCCGTCCCGCTGCTGCGCAGCGAGTCCCCGCTGGTCGGCACCGGCATGGAGTACCGCGCCGCGGTCGACGCCGCCGACGTCATCGCGCGCCGAGAAGGCCGGCGTGGTCGCCGGAGGTCTCCGCCGACTACGTCACGGTGGCCAACGACGACGGCACCCAGACCACCTACCGGGTGGCCAAGTTCCAGCGCTCCAACCAGGGCACGTCCTTCAACCAGAAGGTCATCGTGGACGAGGGCGTGCGGGTCGAGGTCGGCCAGGTGCTCGCCGACGGTCCCGTGCACCGGACCAGGGCGAGATGGCGCTCGGCAAGAACCTGCTCGTGGCGTTCATGCCGTGGGAGGGCCACAACTACGAGGACGCGATCATCCTGTCGCAGCGCCTCGTCCAGGACGACGTGCTCTCCTCGATCCACATCGAGGAGCACGAGGTCGACGCCCGCGACACCAAGCTGGGCCCGGAGGAGATCACCCGGGACATCCCGAACGTCTCCGAGGAGGTCCTCGCGGACCTCGACGAGCGCGGCATCATCCGCATCGGCGCCGACGTCGTCCCCGGCGACATCCTGGTCGGCAAGGTCACGCCCAAGGGCGAGACCGAGCTGACCCCGGAGGAGCGGCTGCTGCGCGCCATCTTCGGCGAGAAGGCCCGCGAGGTGCGCGACACCTCGCTCAAGGTGCCGCACGGTGAAGCAGGGCAAGGTCATCGGCGTCCGCGTCTTCGACCGCGAAGAGGGCGACGAGCTGCCGCCCGGCGTCAACCAGCTGGTCCGGGTCTACGTCGCGCAGAAGCGCAAGATCACCCACGGCGACAAGCTGGCCGGCCGCCACGGCAACAAGGGTGTCATCTCCAAGATCCTGCCGCTCGAGGACATGCCGTTCCTCGAGGACGGCACCCCGGTCGACATCATCCTCAACCCGCTCGGTGTCCCGTCCCGGATGAACCCGGGACAGGTCACTGGAGACCCACCTCGGCTGGGTCGCCAAGACCGGCTGGGAGGTCGACGGGATCGACGAGGAGTGGAAGCCCGCCGACTCCAGAAGATCGGCGCGGACAAGGCCGACCGGGCACCAACGTCGCCACCCCGGTCTTCGACGGCGCCCGCGAGGACGAGATCACCGGTCTGCTCGACCACACCCGCCGACCCGCGACGGCGACCGACTGGTCGGCTCCTCCGGCAAGGCCCGGCTGTTCGACGGCCGCTCCGGAGAGCCGTTCCCGATGCCGGTCTCGGTCGGCTACATGTACATCCTCAAGCTGCACCACCTGGTCGACGACAAGCTCCACGCCCGTTCGACCGGTCCGTACTCGATGATCACCCAGCAGCCGCTGGGTGGTAAGGCGCAGTTCGGTGGTCAGCGCTTCGGCGAGATGGAGGTGTGGGCGCTGGAGGCGTACGGCGCCGCCTACGCCCTCCAGGAGCTGCTCACCATCAAGTCCGACGACGTGCCTCGGCCGCGTGAAGGTCTACGAGGCCATCGTCAAGGGCGAGAACATCCCCGAGCCCGGCATCCCCGAGTCCTTCAAGGTGCTCATCAAGGAGATGCAGTCGCTCTGCCTGAACGTGGAGGTGCTGTCCTCGGACGGCATGTCCATCGAGATGCGTGACACCGACGAGGACGTGTTCCGCGCCGCGGAGGAGCTCGGTATCGACCTGTCCCGGCGCGAGCCGAGCAGCGTCGAAGAGGTCTGACGGTGGGTCGGGCCGGCGCTGCTCCACAGCGCCGGCCCGCCGCCCCCAGGACCCCCTCAGACCAGACGTAAGACTTCGACCCCGAAGGTGGGATTGACGACCCGTGCTCGACGTCAACTTCTTCGATGAGCTGCGGATCGGTCTGGCCACCGCGGACGACATCCGGCAGTGGTCCCACGGCGAGGTCAAGAAGCCGGAGACCATCAACTACCGCACCCTCAAGCCGGAGAAGGACGGACTCTTCTGCGAGAAGATCTTCGGTCCCGACCCGGGACTGGGAGTGCTACTGCGGCAAGTACAAGCGTGTCCGCTTCAAGGGCATCATCTGCGAGCGCTGCGGCGTCGAGGTCACTCGCGCCAAGGTGCGCCGTGAGCGGATGGGCCACATCGAGCTGGCCGCCCCGGTCACGCACATCTGGTACTTCAAGGGCGTGCCCTCGCGCCTCGGCTACCTGCTCGACCTCGCGCCGAAGGACCTCGAGAAGGTCATCTACTTCGCCGCCTACATGATCACCTGGGTCGACGACGAGCGCCGCACCCGCGACCTGCCCTCGCTGGAGGCCCAGATCTCGGTCGAGCGCCAGCAGATCGAGCAGCGCCGCGACGCCGACCTCGAGACCCGGCCAAGAAGCTCGAGAGCGACCTCGCCGAGCTCGAGGCCGAGGGCGCCAAGGCCGACGTCGCGCCGCAAGGTGCGCGAGGGCGCCGAGCGCGAGATGAAGCAGCTCCGCGACCGGGCCCAGCGCGAGCTGGACCGGCTCGACGAGGTGTGGGCCCGCTTCAAGAACCTCAAGGTCCAGGACCTCGAGGGCGACGAGCTGCTCTACCGCGAGCTGCGCGACCGCTTCGGCACGTACTTCTCCGGCGGCATGGGCGCCGCGGCGCTGCAGAAGCGGCTCGAGACCTTCGACCTCGAGGACGAGGCCGAGAAGCTGCGCGAGATCATCCGCACCGGCAAGGGCCAGAAGAAGACCCGTGCGCTCAAGCGGCTCAAGGTCGTCTCCGCGTTCCTGCAGACCACCAACAGCCCGACGGGCATGGTGCTCGACTGCGTCCCGGTCATCCCGCCGGACCTGCGCCCGATGGTGCAGCTCGACGGTGGCCGCTTCGCGACCTCCGACCTGAACGACCTGTACCGCCGCGTGATCAACCGCAACAACCGGCTCAAGCGGCTGCTCGACCTCGGCGCGCCCGAGATCATCGTGAACAACGAGAAGCGGATGCTGCAGGAGGCCGTCGACGCGCTGTTCGACAACGGCCGCCGCGGCCGTCCGGTCACCGGTCCGGGCAACCGCCCGCTGAAGTCCCTGAGCGACATGCTCAAGGGCAAGCAGGGCCGGTTCCGCCAGAACCTGCTCGGCAAGCGAGTCGACTACTCGGCCCGTTCGGTCATCGTCGTCGGCCCGCAGCTCAAGCTGCACCAGTGCGGTCTGCCCAAGGCGATGGCGCTGGAGCTGTTCAAGCCGTTCGTGATGAAGCGCCTGGTGGACCTGAACCACGCGCAGAACATCAAGTCGGCCAAGCGCATGGTCGAGCGCGCCCGCTCCGGTCGTGTGGGACGTGCTCGAAGAGGTCATCACCGAGCACCCGGTGCTGCTCAACCGCGCGCCCACGCTGCACCGCCTCGGCATCCAGGCCTTCGAGCCGCAGCTGGTCGAGGGCAAGGCCATCCAGATCCACCCGCTCGTCTGCACCGCGTTCAACGCGGACTTCGACGGCGACCAGATGGCCGTGCACCTGCCGCTGTCGGCGGAGGCGCAGGCCGAGGCCCGCATCCTGATGCTGTCCTCGAACAACATCCTGACGCCGGCCGACGGTCGCCCGATCACCATGCCGACCCAGGACATGGTGCTGGGCCTGTTCTTCCTCACCGATCGGACCAGGAGGACGTCGCGCGGCGAGGGCCGGGCCTTCGGCTCGATCGCCGAGGCCGTCATGGCCTTCGACGACCGGAGCTCGACCTGCAGGCGCCGATCGACCTGCGGCTGCCGTCGAGGCCCGTCCCGCCGCGCGGCTGGGTCGCCCCCGACGGGCTGGCGAGCTCCAGAGGCGAGCCGTTCCGGCTGCGGACCACCCTGGGCCGGGCGCTCTTCAACGAGGCGCTGCCGCGGGACTACCCGTTCGTCGAACGAGGCCGATCGCAAGAAGCAGCTCTCCGCCGATCGTCAACGACCTGGCCGAGCGCTACCCGAAGGTCCAGGTCGCGGTGACCCTGGACAACCTGAAGGCGGCCGGTTTCCACTGGGCGACCCGTTCCGGCGTCACCATCGCCATCTCGGACATCGTGGTGCCCGCCGAACAAGCGCGCAGATCCTCGAGGGCTACGAGGCGCAGGCCGAGAAGGTCCAGAAGCAGTACGAGCGCGGTCTGATCACCAAGGACGAGCGCCAGCAGGAGCTCGTCGACATCTGGACCGAGGCGACCAACGAGGTCGCCGAGGCGATGGAGACGAACTTCCCGCGGACGAACCCCATCTTCATGATGGTCGACTCCGGGTGCCCGCGGAAACATGATGCAGATGCGTCAGATCGCCGGTATGCGTGGTCTGGTGTCGAACGCGAAGAACGAGACCATCGCGCGTCCGATCAAGGCCTCGTTCCGTGAGGGCCTGTCCGTGCTGGAGTACTTCATCTCCACCCACGGTGCCCGTAAGGGTCTGGCCGACACCGCGCTGCGTACCGCAGACTCCGGTTACCTGACCCGTCGTCTGGTGGACGTCTCGCAGGACGTGATCATCCGCGAGGAGGACTGCGGCACCGACCGCGGCATCGTGATGCCGATCGCGGACCGCGGCGCCGACGGCACGCTGCGCAAGGCCGACGACGTCGAGACCTCGCGTCTACGCCCGGACGCTGGCCGAGGACGTCGTGCGCGACGGGCAAGATGCTGGTCCCGGCCGGCGCCGACCTCGGCGACGTGCTGATCGACGAGCTGATCGAGGCCGCGGCGTCGCCGAGGTCAAGACCCGCTCGGTGCTGACCTGCGAGTCCGACGGTCGGCACCTGCGCCATGTGCTACGGCCGTTCGCTGGCCACCGGCAAGCTGGTCGACGTCGGCGAGGCGGTCGGCATCATCGCCGCCCAGTCCATCGGCGAGCCCGGCACCCAGCTGACGATGCGTACCTTCCACACCGGTGGTGTGGCGCGGTGACGACATCACCCAGGGTCTGCCGCGTGTCATCGAGCTCTTCGAGGCGCGCAACCCGCGCGGTGTGGCCCCGATCGCGGAGGCGGTGGGCGGGTCCAGATCGAGGACACCGAGAGACCCGCAAGCTCGTCGTCATCCCCGTCGACGGCTGCGAGGAGATCGCCTACCCGGTCTCCAAGCGCTCGAAGCTGCTGGTCTCCGAGGGCGAGCTCGGTCGAGGTCGGCCAGAAGCTCGCGGCACGGCGCGGTCAACCCGCACGACGTGCTGCGCGTGCTGGGCCAGCGCCAGGTGCAGATCCACCTGGTCGCCGAGGTCCAGAAGGTCTACCAGCTCGCAGGGTGTGTCGATCCACGACAAGCACATCGAGATCATCATCCGGCAGATGCTGCGCCGGGTCACGATCATCGAGTCCGGCGACGCCGGAGCTGCTTCGCGGGCGACCTGGTCGAGCGCGGCAAGCTTCGAGACCGAGAACCGTCGCGTGGTGTCCGAGAGCGGCCAGCCCGCCTCCGGCCGTCCGCAGCTGATGGGTATCACCAAGGCCTCGCTGGCGACCGAGTCCTGGCTGTCGGCCGCCTCCTTCCAGGAGACGACCCGGGTGCTCACCGACGCCGCGATCCACGCCAAGTCGGACCCGCTGCTGGGCCTGAAGGAGAACGTCATCCTCGGTAAGCTGATCCCGGCCGGTACCGGTCATGCCGCGCTACCGCAACATCAAGGTGGAGCCCGACCGAGGAGGCCAAGGCCGCAGATGTACTCGGCCTGGTCGGCTACGACGACCTGGACTACTCGCCCGTTCGGCTCCGGCTCCGGCCAGGCGGTTCCGCTGGACGACTACGACTACGGCCCCTACACCGGCTGAGGTCAGTAGCAGGCACGCCCCGCAGGGCGGTCATCCCGGTCATCCGGGGTGGCCGCCCTGCGGCGTTGCCGGGCGGGTGTCAGCCGCCGGCCAGCAGTCGCGTGGCCGACTCCAGCACGGCCGACCGGTCCGACCCGTCCGGCCGATCGGTCCGCCGCCGGGCCAGGGCCGGCATCCGGGTGGCGGCGCGCAGCTCAGGGGCGCGCTCAACCACGGTCACGCCGGTCTCCGCCTCCAGCACCGGCGCGTACCCGGCGGCGCGCAACGCCTGCAGGGTGGCGGTCGGCGGCTGGGTGCTGATCAGCACCGTCGGCGCGATCAGCCGGAGCTCCAGCTTGGCCAGCAGCCGCGCCTTCTCCAGCTCGACCAGCAGCGTCTCGTCGTCCGAGCGGATGCAGCAGGCCGAGCGGACCACCCGCATCCGGCCGTGGGTCCGCCCGGTGTCGCGGACCAGGTACTCCAGCGGCTGCGGCAGGTCGCCCTCGGCGACGGCGCGCAGTCGGCCCAGCAGCTCCTCGGCGGAGAGTCCGCCGTCCAGCGCGCGGCGGACCGAGGCCGCGCCGAAGCGCCAGACCACCGCATGGCCCTCGGACTCCCGGTCGGCGGCCGATCCCAGCAGCTCGGCCAGCTCGGGGGCCGGAGCCCCGGTGGCGATCGCGGTCAGGTCGGCCTGGAACCGCGCGGTGGTACGCGGCGGCGGCAGCAGGTCGGCGAGGGCGCCGCGCAGCCGGGCCAGCGGGGCCGCCGCAGCCCCGTCCCCGGCCGAGGGCCTGGCCAGACTGCCGGGGACGTAGGGGAACCCCGCCGCCGCCCCGCTCGCCAGCAGCGCCACCACCGCCTCGCCGATGGTGGTCAGCCGCCCGTGCGCGACCGCGCCCAGCAGCTCGGCCTCCGCCAGGGTGGCGACGACCCGCTGCAGCCCGGACTCGGTGAGCGGGACCAGGCCGGGGGAGTACCAGTCGACCCGGCGGACCAGCCCCAGCAGTGCTTCGCCGCGCAGCGCTGCGGCCGGGCCCAGGCCGCGTCCGGGCGGCAGCGCCGACAGTGCCGACAGCACCCCCTGCCGCAGCTGCACCGCGTCGCCGTCCTCCGGCGGGACCAGGGCGAAGGGCTGCTGGTCGAGGTCGTCCGGCCACCAGCTGAGCACCTCGGGCACCACGGCCCAGGCACTGACCAGTGGGACCAGCCGGTCGGCCGGGGAACCCGCCTGCCAGCCGTCGTAGCGTCCGGTCGGCAGCAGCCGGACCGGCCCGGCGACCGGGACCGACCGCCGGCCGCGTCCGCGCGCCGGGGGAGTCTCCGGCTGCTCCTCGTGCAGCCCCAGCAGGTCGGCGTGGTAGGCGAGGTCGATCCAGAGCCGGGTCTGCGCCTCGGGCGCATCGACGGCCTTGGCCAGCCGCTTGGCGTCGCGCAGTGCCAGACCGCCGGCCTTGCGGAGGCTGCCGGGCGCGACGGCGCAGGCCGCCAGCAGCAGTTCGACCCGCCGGACGGCGCCGGCGGCGGCCGACTGGGCCTCGGACAGGGTCTCCGCGACCGGCAGCAGGCCCTCGGTCAGCGGCGGCGGCTCGGGGGTGAACAGGGGCCGCTCCAGACTGTCCTGGAGGGCGTCACCGACCTCGAAGGGCAGCTCGACCAGATCGGTGCCGATGGGGACGACCAGACCGTGGGCGGCCAGCCAGTCGGTGCCCGGATCGCCCGAACCCCCGTGCCGCAGCTCGAACTTGGTGGTGGGGCCGTAGTACCGGCCGCCGAGCGGTACGAAGCAGCGGGTCCGCAGCAGCGGGGGCCCCGCCGTCAGCCGGTCGAGCAGCTCGCGGGCGGCCGGCGGGGCAGCGGCGGCCAGCGCGCGCACCCGGTCGCCGTCGCCGAGCGCCTGGACGATCGCGGCCTGGGCCTGCTCGCGGTTGCGCCGGTCGGTGAGGCCGAGTCCGGCGGTGATCCGGTGCACCTCGGGGGCGTTGAACGCCTCCGACATCAGCGGCGCCAGCGGTCGGCCGAGGCCGATGCTCTCGGCCAGGTGCCGCTGGACGAAGGACGGCAGGGCCACCTCGCCCCGGCCGGCCGGCAGTACCAGCATCCGCGCGCGGAGCCCGGCCAGGGTCCGTTCGGCGGCCGTGCGCAGCGCCGCGTCCCCCCGGGCGAGATGGTCGAGCAGCCGGTCGGCCGGGACCGTCCTGGTGGAGGGCTCGAACGGGGTCCAGTACGGGTTCGGCTGCAGCGGCCCGTGCGTTCGGGCGGCCAACCGGACGGCGGCGCCCAGCAGTTGCAGCTCGGGGGCGTTGAGCCCGGCGACGGCTTCGGCCACCGAGCGGTCGTCCAGCAGCTGGTCCGCCAGCTGGTCCAGGGTCTGCGGCTGGGGTCGGCCCGGCAGTGCCGGATCGTGCAGCAACTGACGGTCCGTCAGTAGGTCGGCGAGTTCCTCGGGCGACAGCTCGGCGAGCTGCTTGCGCAGGGCAGTAGCACTCTTCACGGGCCGACGCTACCGCGCGCGCCGATCGGCCCGGCTCCGGTTCACTCCTACGCCGCCCCGCGCGCTCTCGCGCGCCCCCGGCCGCCCCCGGCCGCGAGGGCCGCGCCGGTCAGCCCGGCAGTATCCCGCTGCGGCCGTGCAGCTGGGCCCGGTCGGCGGCGGCCCGGCCCTGGGCCCAGCCCTCGTAGTCGTTGGCCCGGATCGCCCGGCCCGTGCGGAGGCCGGGGAACATCCGGTCGGTGGACTCCTGGACCGCCTCCTCCCGCGCGGCCAGCACCGGCAGCAGCGAGGGCGTACCGCCGCCGGGGGCGGACCGCGCACCCTCGTTGGCGAGGGCCTCCTCGGTGACCCGGGTGGTGGCCTCCGCCAGCCGCTCGCGGATCCGGGCCGCGTAGGCGACCAGGAAGGACTGCCGGAAGGACTTGGTCCGCGACCCGCCGCCGCCTCCGCGCTGGACGCCGGCGCTGTTCATCGCGCTGGTCGCCTGGACCAGCAGCGAGGTGTAGAGCAGTTCCACGGCCTCCAGGTCGGCCGGGAACCCGACGACGGTGCAGAAGCCGAGGTCCTTGGACCAGACCGACTTGGCCCGGTTGGCGCCTGCCACCGCGTCCAGCAGTACCGCCTTCGGGGCCTCGTAGGGGTTGTCCACGCCGATCCGGCAGGCGCCCGGCTCGGAGCCGCGTCCGGAGGACGCCGCCAGCAGCGCCTCGTCGATGCTGTGCTGCGCCATCAGCTGCTGGGCCTTGGCGGTCAGCGCCTCGGCCTCGTCCGGGAACTCGGTCGACTCCGCCTTGGCCAGCAGCGCCCTGATCCGGCCGAGCATCCTCGGCTCGCTGCCGGTCTTCGGCGCGAACGAGATCCCCGAGGTGCCGCTGCTGGACGCCGGTCCCGCGGCGCTGCCGGGCGGGGGAGCGAGCAGCGTGATCGGGGGCAGCCGGCCGAGCAGCCGGTTCAGTTCGAGCAGCAGCGTGGCCACGGTGAACCGGTCCGCCCGCTCCCGCAGCGCGACCCCGGTCAGGAACTCGTCGTCGGTGGCCCACCAGGCCGCCGCCTCCAGCTCGCGCAGCTGACCCGACCAGCGGGCGTCCAGCGCCGCCGCCGCATAGCCCCGGGACTCGGCCGCGATCAGGTCGACCGCCAGTCGCAGATGCCGGACGCCGAGCTCCCGGCGGACGGTCCTGGCCAGGTCGGCGGGCTGCCAGCCGGCCTGCCAGAGCCGGGCCAGCAGCGAGCCGGTGACCACCAGCACGGTCCTGCTGGTCTGCTCCCAGCGCGCAGCCGGCTCGGAGAGCGCACTCGCGCCCTGGTCCAGCGCCAGGTGGTACCGCTCCTCGGTCGCATACAGCACGGTGCCGAAGGCGGACTCCACCAGTTCGCGCAGCGAGGGCCCGCTGCCGCCCCGCGGTGGGTGGGCCGTGGGCGCGGCGTGCGCGTGCTGCCGGCCGTCCCGGTTCCGGTCCTGCTCCCGGCGCTGCTCCCGGTCGTGCTGCTGTGCGCGGCGGCGCTCCTGACTGCGCTTGCCCATGGCTACCCTCCTTCTCGATGTGACTGCTCGGTGGTGGCTGCCCGGTCGTGACCGTTCGGTCGTGACTGCTGCGGTGCGGCTCCCACCAGTGTCCATGATGTGACCTCGGGTGACCTTCACCGAGCTGTGGGTGACCACCGCCGGTCGGCCCCGGGTGACGTCGCGTCAGTCCCGTTGCCCTGTTGACCGGGAGTTCGCTCAAGTCTCCGCTCTCCGGACACGGAACCTGCAGCACCGTATGGCAAGCTGTGCTCCGCCCGCGCGCGAGCCCCGCGCGGTGACCGACCGTACCCGGGGAACGAAGGCGTCGATGGCAGTCCCTGAGATAACCCGCGCGCACCGCGCGCTCATCGGCGCGGTCGCGACCGGTGCCTTCATCATCGCCGGCATCGGCTTCACCGGCTCCTACGCCGCGGTGCGCACCCTCGCCCTGCACAAGGGCTTCGGCGACTTCTCCTATGTCTTCCCGATCGGCGTGGACGTCGGCATCGCCGTGCTGCTGGCACTCGACCTGGTGCTGACCTGGCTGCGCATCCCGTTCCCGCTGCTGCGGCAGACCGCCTGGCTGCTCACCGGCGGCACCATCGTCTTCAACGCGGCCTCCTCCTGGGGCGACCCGCTGGCGATGGCGATGCACGCGATCATCCCGGTGCTCTTCGTGGTCGTGGTCGAGGCCGCCCGGCACGCCGTGGGGCGGATGGCGGACATCACCGCCGACCGGCACATGGAGTCGGTCCGGCTGATGCGTTGGCTGCTGTCGCCGGTGCCGACCTTCCGGCTGTGGCGCCGGATGAAGCTGTGGGAGCTGCGTTCCTACGACGAGGTGGTCCGGCTGGAGCAGAACCGGCTGGTCTACCGCACCCATCTGCGTGCCCGCTACGGCCGCAACTGGCGACGGCAGGCCCCGGTGGAGACGCTGCTGCCGCTGAAGCTGGCCAAGTACGGTGTGCCGCTGGACCTGGAGGCGGTCAAGGCGGTCACCGCGGCGACGGCGGTCACCGCGGCCACGGTGGCGCCGAACGCGCAGGTCCAGCCCGAGGCCCAGGTCCAGGCCCAGCCGCAGCTCCCGGCCGGGCAGCCGGTGGCGCAGCAGGTCCGGCCGCAGGGGGCGGTCACGGGACAGTTTCCGACGCCGGGTCAGGTCCCGTCGCAGGTCCCGTCGCCCGCGGCGGCACCCGGCTCCGCGCCGCACCTCGCCTCGGTGCCGGACCTCGCCTCGGTGCCGGACCTGGCGCAGCAGCCGCCGCAGCCCGCGCCGGTGCTCCCGCTGACCGGCCCGCACCCGGACCCGGTGCCGGTCGCCGTCGACATCCTCAGCCGACTGGCCAAGCACCGGCTCCGCCGTCCGCTGCACGACCCCGACGGGGAGGGAGCGGCGGGCCAGGCCGAGGACTCCTACGGCTACCAGGACAACCCGACCCGGGGCGTGGCCTGGCTGCCGAAGCAGCAGCCGGGCGCGGGCCGGCAGCAGGACGCCGGTCCCGAGGCGTGGTTCGCGGCGAAGACGGTTCCGGACGGCGTCGAGGAAGCCGGCGGCGTCGAGGACGCGGACGGCGCGGAGACCGCAGACCGCTCGGAGCGCATCGTCAACCCGATCGCCCGGCTCACCGAGGCCCCGGTCGACCAGTACTTCGCCGGGCTGTGCAGCTTCATCGACGCCTACAACTACGAGCCCGACGAGCAGAAGCTGGCCGAGCACCTGTTCACCAACCACGGGGTGACCGCCAAGGGCGGCGACCGCCCGGTGAGCCCGGAGACGCTGCGCCGGCACTGGCCGGAGCTGCAGCGGCGCTACGCCGACCACCTCGAGGGCGGCAGCTGACCGGTCGCCGGGCGGGGCTGATGATCTGTCACAAGTTGTCGACAGCGGCCGCCGGAACGATGCGCCGTACCCGCTCGTCTTCCAGGATGGGGAGAAGCGCGTCGCCGGCACTCCGGGGCGGGCCGAAACGGGGAGGTCGCTCTTGTCCATGCAGCCGCAGCACCCGATGCAGCCGTGGCCTCCGGCTGATGCCCGCCCCTCGGCCCGGCAGCAGCCGGAGGAGCAGCCCGCCGGGGCCGGGCAGCCGGCGCCGGCCGCGCAGCCGGTCCCGCCCCAGGCGCTGACCATGCGCGCCTCCCACGCGGACCGGGAGCGGACGGTCGACGTGCTCAAGTCGGCCTTCGCCGAGGGCCGACTGCGGGCGGAGGAGTACAACGACCGGGTCGAGCAGGTGTACCAGGCACAGACGTACGGTGACCTCGCCGGCGTCGTGCAGGACCTGCCGAGCGGGCCGATGCCGGTGCCGTACCTCACCCCGGCCCCGGCGATCCCCCCGGCGTTCGCCACCCAGCCGCTTCCGACCGTGCCGCTTCCGGCTCCGCCGTTCGCCTTCGGCGTGCCGTACGCGCCGTACCCCCCGCTGTACCCGTACCCCGCCCCCTACCTGCCGCCCTATGCGCAGCAGTTCCACGCGGTTCCCGGCTACGGGCTGCCGGGCTACGGTGCGGGCCGGCCCGGCGTCCCCGGCCCGCAGGGCCAGTACCCCTACCCCTCGGCCTTCGTGGCACCGCCGCCGCAGCGGACCAACGGCCTCGCCATCGCCGCGCTGGTACTGGGCCTGACCGAGGTCTGGACCATGGGGCTGACCTCGCTGCCGGCCCTGATCTGCGGGATCGGTGCCCGGCGGCAGATCCGCGAGCGCGGCGAGGCCGGCTCCGGGATGGCGACCGCCGGGATCGTGCTGGGTGCGCTGGGGGTGGCCTTCTGGGGGTTGCTCCTGCTGCTGGCCGTGGCTTCCTTCCACAGCGGCGGCGGCGTCTCCGGGGCCCCGGTCCCGCCCGGCGGCTGATCCGGAGCGCACCGGTGACAGGGCCGTGAACTGCCGTCTTCTATGTGTTTTGACCCGCGCCGATGCGCCAAGTAGGCTCTGACCTTGTGCCTGGGGTGTCCCCGGGTCTCTTGTGCGTGCGTGCATATCTGCCGCGGCATTTTGGGAACCGCGCTTCTCACACCGCTCCTCCGCAAGGAGTCGAGGGGATGGGAAGTGGCCCGACACACCCGACCGCGTGGGTCGGATGTCGGGCAGACGCAACCAGGGTAGTTACACCAAGCGATGGCACAAAGAAGACGGAGATACGGTGCCTACGATCCAGCAGCTGGTCCGAAAGGGCCGGCAGGACAAGGTCGAGAAGAACAAGACGCCTGCACTGAAGGGTTCCCCTCAGCGTCGCGGCGTCTGCACGCGTGTGTACACGACCACCCCGAAGAAGCCGAACTCGGCTCTCCGTAAGGTCGCCCGTGTGCGCCTCACCAGCGGGATCGAGGTCACCGCTTACATTCCGGGCGAGGGCCACAACCTGCAGGAGCACTCCATCGTGCTCGTTCGTGGCGGCCGTGTTAAGGACCTGCCGGGTGTGCGTTACAAGATCATCCGCGGCTCTCTTGACACCCAGGGTGTCAAGAACCGCAAGCAGGCCCGCAGCCGCTACGGCGCCAAGAAGGAGAAGTAAGAATGCCTCGTAAGGGCCCCGCCCCGAAGCGCCCGGTCATCATCGACCCGGTTTACGGCTCCCCTGTGGTGACGTCGCTCGTCAACAAGATCCTCCTGCACGGCAAGCGCTCCACCGCCGAGCGCATCGTGTACGGCGCCCTCGAGGGCGTCCGCGAGAAGACCGGCGCAGACCCGGTGGTCGCGCTCAAGCGCGCCCTGGAGAACGTCAAGCCGACCCTCGAGGTCAAGTCCCGCCGTGTCGGTGGCGCGACCTACCAGGTTCCGGTCGAGGTCAAGCCGGGCCGCGCCAACACGCTGGCACTGCGCTGGCTGGTCGGCTACTCCCGCGCCCGTCGCGAGAAGACCATGACCGAGCGCCTGCTGAACGAGATCCTGGACGCGAGCAACGGTCTGGGCGCCTCGGTGAAGCGTCGCGAGGACACGCACAAGATGGCCGAGTCCAACAAGGCCTTCGCCCACTACCGCTGGTAGTTCGAACCCCGTCAGAAACAAGAAAGAGAGAGACGAGCCACCATGGCTGCAACCGCCCTTGACCTCGCCAGGGTCCGCAACATCGGGATCATGGCGCACATCGACGCGGGCAAGACCACCACCACCGAGCGCATCCTGTTCTACACCGGTGTCTCGCTACAAGATCGGTGAGGTCCACGACGGCGCAGCCACCATGGACTGGATGGAGCAGGAGCAGGAGCGCGGCATCACCATCACCTCCGCCGCGACGACCTGCCACTGGTCGATGGACGGCGTCGACAACACCATCAACATCATCGACACCCCCGGCCACGTCGACTTCACCGTCGAGGTCGAGCGTTCGCTGCGCGTCCTCGACGGTGCGGTCACGGTGTTCGACGGTGTCGCCGGTGTCGAGCCCCAGTCGGAGACGGTGTGGCGGCAGGCCGACCGCTACAACGTGCCCGCGTATCTGCTTCGTCAACAAGCTCGACCGGACCGGCGCGGACTTCCTCCGCTGCGTCGACATGATCATTGACCGCCTCGGCGCCATCCCGCTGGTCATGCAGCTGCCGATCGGCGCCGAGGCCGGCTTCACCGGCGTCATCGACCTGGTGAAGATGAAGGCTCTGGTCTGGTCCGCCGAGGCCGCCAGGGCGAGATGTACGACACCGTCGACATCCCGGACACGCACACCGAGATCGCCGAAGAGTGGCGCGCCAAGCTCATCGAGACCGTCGCCGAGGACGACGACGAGCTGATGGAGCTGTTCCTGGAGGGCGACGAGCCCACCGAGGAGCAGCTGGTACGCCGGCATCCGCCGCGGCACCATCGCCGGCAACGTTCACCCCGGTCTTCTGCGGCACCGCGTTCAAGAACAAGGGCGTCCAGCCCCTGCTCGACGCGGTCGTGAAGCTACCTGCCCTCCCCGCTGGACGTCGAGGGCGTCGTCGGCCACGCCGTCGGCGACGAGACCGTGGAGATCTGTCCGCAAGGCCTCCGACGACGAGCCGCTGTCGGCGCTGGCGTTCAAGATCATGAGCGACCCGCACCTGGGCAAGCTCACCTTCGTCCGGATCTACTCCGGCCGGCTTGAGGCCGGCACCGCCGTGCTCAACTCGGTCAAGGGCCGCAAGGAGCGCATCGGCAAGATCTACCGCATGCACGCGAACAAGCGTGAGGAGATCGCGTCGGTGGGCGCCGGCGACATCGTCGCCGTCATGGGCCTGAAGCAGACCACCACCGGTGAGACGCTGTGCGACCGACAAGCACCCGGTGATCCTGGAGTCCATGGACTTCCCGGCCCCGGTCATCCGCGTCGCGATCGAGCCGAAGTCCAAGGGCGACCAGGAGAAGCTGGGCGTCGCGATCCAGCGGCTGGCCGAGGAGGACCCGTCCTTCCAGGTCCACACCGACGAGGAGACCGGCCAGACGATCATCGGCGGGATGGGCGAGCTCCACCTGGAGATCCTGGTCGACCGTATGCAGCGCGAGTTCGGCGTCGAGGCCAACGTCGGCAAGCCGCAGGTCGCCTACCGCGAGACGATCCGCAAGGCCGTCGAGCGTGTCGACTACACGCACAAGAAGCAGACCGGTGGCTCCGGCCAGTTCGCGAAGATCCAGATCGCGATCGAGCCGATCGAGTCCGGCGAGCGGCTACGAGTTCGTCAACAAGGTCACCGGTGGCCGCATCCCGAAGGAGTACATCCCCTCGGTGGACGCCGGTGCCCAGGAGGCGATGGAGTTCGGCGTGCTGGCCGGCTACCCGCTCCAGGCGTGTCCGTGTGATCCTGCTCGACGGTGCTACCACGACGTCGACTCCTCGGAGCTGGCGTTCAAGATCGCCGGTTCGATGGCGTTCAAGGAGGCTGCTCGCAAGGCGTCCCCCGCGCTGCTCGAGCCGATGATGGCCGTCGAGGTCACCACGCCCGAGGACTACATGGGCGACGTGATCGGCGACCTCAACTCCCGCCGCGGCCAGATCCAGGCCATGGAGGAGCGCAGCGGCGCCCGGGTCGTCAAGGCCCTGGTCCCGCTGTCGGAGATGTTCGGCTACGTCGGCGACCTGCGCGGCAAGACCTCCGGTCGGGCCTCGCTACTCGATGCAGTTCGACTCCTACGCCGAGGTTCCCCGGAACGTGGCGGAGGAGATCGTCGCGAAGGCCAAGGGCGAGTAGGTTCCGAGGCCGTCGGGCCCCCGCCGGGGGCCCGACATTTCGGGAGCTTTCACCCCTTAGGCTGTAGGAGGTGCCGGGTCCGCCGTATGGCGGGCCCCGGCCCCTCCGGCCCCCACCCCCGGGCCGAACCGGGCGCTGTCACAGTGGACGGAACCGGCGCGATATCAGACCACCTGACGTCGTACGGCGTACAGAACCAGTCCTCAGGAGGACCAAGTGGCGAAGGCGAAGTTCGAGCGGACGAAGCCGCACGTCAACATCGGCACCATCGGTCACATCGACCACGGTAAGACGACCCTTACCGCGGCGATCACCAAGGTGCTGCACGACGAGTACCCGACCCTGAACGAGGCCTCGGCCTTCGACCAGATCGACAAGGCGCCGGAAGAGCGTCAGCGCGGTATCACCATCTCCATCGCGCACGTCGAGTACCAGACCGAGGCGCGTCACTACGCCCACGTCGACTGCCCGGGTCACGCCGACTACATCAAGAACATGATCACCGGTGCTGCCCAGATGGACGGCGCGATCCTGGTCGTGGCCGCCACCGACGGCCCGATGCCGCAGACCAAGGAGCACGTGCTCCTGGCCCGCCAGGTCGGCGTCCCCTACATCGTCGTCGCGCTGAACAAGGCCGACATGGTGGACGACGAGGAGATCCTGGAGCTCGTCGAGCTCGAGGTCCGCGAGCTGCTCTCGGAGTACGAGTTCCCGGGCGACGACCTCCCCGTCGTGCGCGTCTCGGCGCTCAAGGCGCTCGAGGGCGACGCGGAGTGGGGCGACAAGCTCCTCGGCCTGATGGCCGCTGTGGACGAGTCCATCCCGCAGCCCGGCCCGCGACGATCGACAAGCCGTTCCTGATGCCGATCGAGGACGTCTTCACGATCACCGGTCGTGGCACCGTCGTCACCGGTCGTATCGAGCGTGGCGTGCTCAAGGTCAACGAGACTGTCGACATCATCGGCATCAAGGAGACCAAGACCGACCACCACGGTCACCGGCATCGAGATGTTCCGCAAGCTGCTCGACGAGGGCCAGGCGGGCGAGAACGTCGGTCTGCTCCTCCGTGGCATCAAGCGCGAGGACGTCGAGCGCGGCCAGGTCGTCATCAAGCCGGGTTCGGTCACGCCGCACACCGACTTCGAGGCCCAGGCCTACATCCTGTCGAAGGACGAGGGTGGCCGTCACACCCCGTTCTTCAACAACTACCGCCCGCAGTTCTACTTCCGCACCACGGACGTGACCGGCGTCGTGACCCTCCCCGAGGGCACCGAGATGGTCATGCCCGGCGACAACACCGACATGACGGTCGCGCTGATCCAGCCGATCGCCATGGAGGAGGGCCTGAAGCTTCGCCATCCGTGAGGGTGGCCGTACCGTCGGCGCCGGCCAGGTCACCAAGATCATCAAGTAATGATCTAGGCATCTGCCTCCGCAGGACCCAGCTGTAGCAGTAGGGGCCCCGCTCGTCCTCACGGACGGGCGGGGCCCCTACTGCGTTGAGCGGGCTCGGTGCCGGGGAGGGGCTCAGCCCTGCCGCAGCGACTCGGTGAAGGCGCGGCAGGCGTCGTACGAGGGCAGCAGCCCGGTGGCGAGCGCCTCGGCGAGCGACGGTGCGGCCTCGTCCTTGGCCGAGAGCTGCGGGGCCTCGGCCGGCCACTCGATGCCCAGGTCCGGGTCGAGCGGGTGCAGGCCGTGCTCGCCGGTCGGGTTGTAGGTCTCCGAGCACAGGTAGGTCAGCGTGGCGTCGTCCGTGAGCGCGCAGAAGCCGTGCCCGAGCCCCTCGGCCAGGTAGACCGCGCGCCGGTCGGTGTCGTCCAGGCGGACGCCCTCCCAGCGCGCCGAAGGTGGGCGAGCCGACCCGATGTCCACGATCACGTCCAGCACCGCGCCGCGCACGCAGGTCACGTACTTGGCCTGGCCGGCGGGCACGTCCGCGAAGTGGATGCCGCGGACCACGCCGGCCGCCGAGACCGAGAGGTTGGCCTGCGCCAGCCGCAGCGGATGGCCGACCGCCTCGGCGAGGTGGTCGAAGCGGTACCACTCCATGAACAGCCCGCGCGGGTCGCCGAACTGCTGCGGCATGATCTCCCAGGCGCCCTCGATGGCTCACGGGCGGATCTTCATCCTGCGCCTTCCTTCCTCGCGACCAGCAGGTCCAGCAGATAGTTCCCGTAGCCGCTCTTGAGTCAGCGGCTGCGGCCAGTTCGCGCAACTGGTCGTCGGTCGAGGAAGCCTGCGCGCCAGGCGACCTCCTCGACGCAGCCGATCTTGAGGCCCTGCCGCTGCTCGATCACCCGGACGTACTCGGAGGCCTGGACCAGCGAGTCGAAGGTGCCGGTGTCCAGCCAGGCCGTGCCGCGGTCGAGCACGGTCACGCCGGAGCTCGCCCAGCCGCAGGTAGGCGTCGTTGACCGCGGTGATCTCCAGCTCGCCGCGGGCGCTCGGCTTCCAGCCCGCGGGCGATCTCGACCACGCGGTTGTCGTAGAAGTACAGGCCGGGCACGGCGTAGCGGGACTTGGGGCTGCTCGGGCTTCTCCTCGATGGAGACGACCCGGCCGTCGTCGTCGAACTCGACCACGCCGTAGCGCGCTCGGGTCGGCCACCGGGTAGGCGAAGATCGCGTCCGCCGACCAGGCCCTCGTTGCCGCGACAGCCGGGTGCCGAGGCCGCTGCCGTGGAAGATGTTGTCGCCGAGGACCAGGGCGACCGAGTCGTCGCCGATGAAGTCCGCGCCGAGGACGAACGCCTGGGCGATGCCCTCGGGGCGTTCCTGGGCGGCGTAGCGGAGCTCGATGCCCCACTGGGAGCCGTCGCCGAGCAGCCGCTGGAACTGCTCCTGGTCCTGCGGGGTGGTGATGACCAGGACCTCTCGGATACCGGCCATGATCAGTGTGGTGAGCGGGTAGTAGATCATCGGCTTGTCGAAGACCGGCATGAGCTGCTTCGACACGGCCCTGGTGAGGGGCCAGAGCCGGGAGCCGGTGCCACCCGCGAGAAGGATGCCGCGCATGACGGTCACCTTATGGCCTGCCCGCTCGCGGCCGGACGGCCGGACGACGAATAGAACGGGTCGGCCAGGCCCAGTATGCTGAGCCGCACTATGCGCATTCTTGTTACCGGCGGTGCCGGCTTCATCGGATCCGAATTCGTTCGGCAACTTCTGTCGGCTCCCGGGTCGGCCGATGACGGCACCCAGGTGACCGTCTACGACAAACTCACCTATTCCGGGGTGGAGGCCAACCTCGCCCCGGTGGCGGGCCACCCCGGCTACTCCTTCGTGCCGCGGTGACATCTGCGACGTCGACCTGGTCGACCAGGTCATGCCGGGCCATGACGCGGTCGTCCACTTCGCCGCCGAGTCGCACGTCGACCGCTCCATCGCCGGGGCGGGCCGCCTTCGTCACCACCAACGTGCTCGGCACCCAGGTGCTGCTCGACGCCGCCCGCAAGCACGGCGTCGGCCGCTTCGTCCACATCTCCACCGACGAGGTCTACGGCTCGATCAGCGAGGGCTCCTGGACCGAGGAGTGGCCGCTGGCGCCGAACTCCCCGTACTCCGCCTCCAAGGCCGCCTCCGACCTGCTGGCGCTGGCCTACCACCGCACCCACGGGATGGACGTGGTGGTCACCCGCTGCTCCAACAACTACGGGCACTACCAGTTCCCGGAGAAGGTCATCCCGCTGTTCATCACCAACCTGCTGGACGGCAGGCAAGGTGCCGCTGTACGGCGACGGCGGCAACGTCCGGGACTGGCTGCACGTGTCCGACCACTGCCGCGGCATCGAGCTGGCGCTGCGCAAGGGCCGGGCCGGGCGAGGTCTACAACATCGGCGGCGGCACCGAGATGACCAACAAGGAGCTGACCGGGCTGCTGCTGGACGCGGCCGGGGCGCGACTGGGAGTATGGTGCGTCCCGGTCGAGGACCGCAAGGGCCACGACCTGCGCTACTCCATCGACATCGGCAAGATCGGCGAGGAGCTGGGCTACGCCCCGCAGGTCGCCTTCGAGCGACGGGCTCGCCGACACCGTCGCCTGGTACCGGGACAACCGGGACTGGTGGGAGCCGCTGAAGGCGAAGGCGGAGCTCTCCCGGTGACCCGTACCTGGCTGGTCGTCGGTGCGGCCGGAATGCTCGGGCAGGACCTGGCTGTCCCGGCTCGCCGCCGACCCGGAGGCGAAGACCACCGCCCTCACCCGGGCCGAGCTCGATCTCACCGACCCGGATGCCGTCGCCGCGGCGGTCGTCGGCCACGACATCGTGGTGAACGCCGCCGCCTGGACCGACGTGGACCGGCGCGGAGACCGAGGAGGCCGCCGCCACCGCCGTGAACGGCACCGGTCGTCCGCCACCTGGCCGCCGCCTGCGCTGCCGCCGGCGCCCGGCTGCTGCACGTCTCCACCGACTACGTGCTGCACGGCGACGGCACCGCCCCCTACCCCGAGGACGCCCCCACCGACCCGCTGAACGCCTATGGGCGCAGCAAGCTGGTCGGCGAGCAGGCCGTGCGGGAGCTGCTGCCGGAGACCGGGTGCGTCGTCCGCACCGCCTGGCTCTACGGCGAGCACGGCGGCAACTTCGTCGCCACCATGCTGAAGCTCGCCGCCCAGCGGGAGACCCTGGACGTGGTCGACGACCAGCAGCGGCCAGCCCACCTGGTCCTACGCCCTGGCCGGACAGCTGCTGGCGCTCGGCGCCGCCGCACTGGACGGCACCGCCCGGGCCGGCGTCTACCACGGCACCTCCACCGGCTCCACCACCTGGTTCGGCCTGGCCAGGGCCGCGTACGAGCTGAGCGGCCTGGACCCGGAGCGGATCAGGCCGACGACCTCGGACGCCTTCGTCCGCCCGGCGCCGCGCCCGGCGTTCAGTGTGCTCGGCCACGACCGCTGGGCCGAGGCCGGACTGCCGACGCTGCCCGACTGGCGCGAGAGCCTGGCCGAGGCGCTGACCCGCCCCGGGTTCGCCGCACTCGGGGCCTCCGCCCGCATCGCCGCCGCGGCCCAGAGATGAGCAATCCCCTGGTGCGGGCGCTGAAGCTGGTCCCGGCCGGCACGCACCTGGTCATCGGCGGCACGGTGACCCTCGGCCTGGCCTCGTACATCCAGATCTCGATCGCGGGCCATGCCCTCTCCGGGGACCCGCAGCGCGCCGTCTCAGAGCTCTGGTCGCTGGTGATGACCGTGAGCCTGGGCCTGTTCTTCCCGATCGAGCAGGAGCTCACCCGGATCGTCGCGGCCCGCTCGGTCCGCGGCGAGGGGGCCGGCCCGGTGCTCCGCCGGGCCGGGCTGCTCACCCTGGTGGTGCTCGCGCTCATCGGCGGGCTGACCGCCCTGTGCGCGGGCCAGCTGGCCGACACCTTCTTCGGCCACAACCGCGCCCTGGTCTGGGCCTTCGTACTGGCCCTGGTCGGCATGGCCTGCGTCTACCTGACCCGGGGCATCCTGGCCGGGCTCGGCCGGTTCAACTCCTACGGCATCTCGCTGGGCGTCGAGGGGGTGCTCCGGATCGCGCTGGCCGGCGGCCTGTTCCTGGCCGGCAGCCACTCGGCCACTGACTACGCGCTGGTGATGGCCGCCGCCCCGCTGGGCGCGATCCTGGCCACCCTGCCGGCGACGCTCCGGGGCAGCACGCCGGGGCCCCGGATGCCCTGGGACGAGCTGTTCCAGAACATGACGATGATGATCTTCGCGTCGCTGCTGGCCCAGGTGGTCGTGAACGCCGCAGTAATCACCACGGCGCTGGTCCCGACCGGCGAGGGCCTCACCTTCGCACTGCTGAGCGCGGGCGTGCTGTGCCGGATCCCGCTGTTCGTCTTCGGCTCGCTGCAGCCGACGCTGATGACCGGGCTGACCACGACCGCCACCTCCGGGGACCGGGCCGGCTTCCGGAAGATGCTGCTGCAGACGCTCGGCGTCATCGGCGGTCTGGGGCTGCTCGGAGCGATCCCGGCGGTCTTCGCCGGCTCCTGGCTGATCTCGGTCTTCCTGGGGGCGAAGAACACCCTCGGTCCGCTGGACTTCTTCTGGTTCTCGGCCGGTACCCTCTGCTACATGCTCGCCATGGTCCTCGGCCAGGCGCTCATCGCCCTGCGCCAGCATCGCCAGCAGATGACGGCCTGGCTCCTGGGCACCCTTACCCTGGTGGGGGTGACCCTCGTCCACGGGCCGGTGGCGACACGGGTTGAGGTAGCCTATGCCCTTGGCTCACTGGTGACTGCGCTCAGCATGCTCCTGCTGCTACTGCGGAGTGTCGCACGGCAGAGCGGATCCCTTCCGAACCCCGGCTTCGCAACCTCGCTCAACGCTGGTGCGGTCGCATCCCTGCAGAACGCGGGAAGCCGAACCCTTCCGACCTCGGAGACGCAGTGAACGACTACCAGGACACCTGGTTGGTGATCCCCGTGTACAACGAGGGACAGGTCATCGCAGATGTGGCCGAGCAGGTACTCAAGGTCTTCCCGAACATTGTCTGCGTCAACGACGGAAGCTCCGACGACTCGGTCCAGAAGATCCTCTCCACCCAGGCCCACCTGGTCCGGCACCCGGTCAACCTCGGCCAGGGCGCGGCCCTGCAGACCGGCCTGACCTACGCCCTGGCCCAACCCGGCGCCAAGTACTTCGTCACCTTCGACGCCGACGGCCAGCACCAGACGGACGACGCCGAGAAGATGGTCGCGCTGCTCCGCGAGGACGCCGCCGACGTGGTGCTCGGCTCCCGGTTCATCGAGCAGACCGACCAGGTGCCGCTGCTGAAGCGGGTGGTACTGCGCACCGCCGCTGCCGTGAGCCCGACCGCCCGCCGGCTCAAGCTGACGGACTCGCACAACGGACTGCGGGCGCTGAACCGCAAGGCCGCGCTCAAGCTCCGGATCACCATGAACGGCATGGCCCACGCCTCCGAGATCGTCGGGCTGCTCGCCCGCTCCGATCTCCGGGTCACCGAGATCCCGGTCGACATCCTGTACACCGAGTACTCACGCTCCAAGGGGCAGTCGCTCCTCAACGGCGTCAACATCCTCTTCGACATCTCTCTGAGGGAGCGTGGCCGCCGATGAGGGGCACCCTGCTGATCCAGCTGATCCTGCTTCTCGGCGCAGGGGCGATGCTGTTCCTCTTCATCCGCCGCTGGGACGCCGCCCACACCCGGGCCTGGAAGCGAATCGCCTTCTTCGTCTTCGTCGTCGCGAACGTCTACGCGGTGCTGCGCCCCGGTGACATCACCTGGATCGCCCACAAGGTCGGCGTCGGGCGCGGCACCGACCTGGTGCTGTACCTGCTGGTCCTGGCCGTCTCCTTCTTCGCGCTGAACACGTACATGAGGTTCCGCTCGCTGGAGCAGAAGGTCACCGACCTGGCCCGGGCGGTGGCGCTGCAGGAGGCCGTGACCGTCAACAACGACCGGCTGCTCGACGTCGAGCCGCACCGGGTCGACAGCAACTCCTGAGCTGCGCCCGTCCACCCCGCCCCTCCTCCTGAGCTGCCCCCCGGTCCGGCCGCACCGGGGGCTTGGAGCACCCGGATGCCCCTGTTCGACATCATGCTTCCCTACTACGGCGACGTCGCCCTGATGCAGGACGCGGTCCGCAGTGTCCTGGCGCAGACCGACCCCGACTGGCGCCTGACGGTGATCGACGACGGCCGCGAACCCGGCGTGCCCGAGTGGTTCGCCGGACTGGGCGACGACCGGGTGCGGTACCAGCGCAACCCGGAGAACCTGGGCATCACCAAGAACTTCCAGAAGTGCGTCGACCTGATGGAGCTGGAGCGCGCCGTCATCCTCGGCTGTGACGACCTGCTGCTGCCCACCTACCTGGAGACGGTCCGGGGGATCCTCGCGGCCCATCCCGGGGTCGGGATGGTGCAGCCGGGCGTCGAGGTCATCGACGAGCACGGCACCGTCGTCAGCGGTCTGGCCGACAACGTCAAGCGCCGCCTCTACGCCCCTGCGGTGAAGGACCGGCGGGCGATGGGCGGCGAGGAGCTGGCGGCCAGCCTGCTGCGCGGCAACTGGCTCTACTTCCCGTCGATCTGCTGGCGCTCGGACGCCGTCAAGCCGGTGAACTTCCGTGACGGGCTGTCGGTGATCCAGGACCTCGCCCTGGTGATCGACCTGCTCCAGCGCGGCGAGCAGATGGTGATCGACACCGAGGTGGTCTTCCAGTACCGGCGGCACGCCGTCAGCGAGTCCTCGGTGCAGGCGTTCTCGGGCACCCGTTTCACCGAGGCCGAGCGCTACTTCGGCGAGGTGGCCGAGCGGCTCGACGAGCAGGGCTGGCCGAAGGCGGCCCGCGCCGCCCGCTTCCACAGCGCCTCCCGGCTGCACGCCCTCACCATGCTTCCGGGCGCGCTGCGCCAGGGCCGCCGGGACGGGGTCAGGGCGCTCGCCGACCATGCCTTCGGCCGCTCGGCCCCGACCGGCCGGTCGGGGAGCTGACGGACCGACGGCCGGTAGCCGAACCGCAACGCCGAACGGCGCCACCCCAGCGGGGTGGCGCCGTTCGGCGTTGCGGGGCCCTGCCCCGACCGGCTCAGCCCGGCAGCCCGCTCGGAGTACCGACCGGCGCCTCGGCCTGGGTCGGCCCGGAATCACGGCCCGGAGCCTCGTTCCGGGGCCGGTCCAGGGCGCGGACCACGCCGTACTGGACCGCCAGGGCGACCGCGTAGAGGAGCAGCCACAGTGTCCAGGTGCCGGGGGGCTGCCAGTGGGCGTGGCGGATCAGCAGCGAGCCGTTGGAGCCGACCGAGTAACGGCGCTCGGACCAGTAGAAGGTCACCAGGTTGGCCGCCACCAGCAGCACCATCGAGCTGTTGACCAGGCCCCGCCGCCGATCGGTGCCGAGCGGTTCGTGCTTGGCGACGATGCAGGCGCAGAGGATCGGCAGGCCGGCGGCGAAGGCCAGCAGGTAGCGGCCCTGCCAGATCGGCCCCAGCTCGGCGGACATGGCGCCGGCCAGGATCGGCAGCACGAAGATGCCCACGGCGATGGCGATGATAGACAGGGCCTCCAGCCGCCTGGCGCAGCTCCAGGCCAGCAGGCCCAGGGCGAAGATGACGCCGGGCCAGACCAGCTGTGCGAACGTGGGCGCGGGGGTGTCCAGCCAGCCGAAGTTCCCGATCATCTGGGTGACGAACCTGGGCGAGTGGTTGAACGACCAGAGCGCGACCGCCTTGGCGGTCATGCTGGACGTCAATCCGGAGTTGTCCGGATGCGTCATGTTCCAGGCTTCGCTGAAGACGAAGGCGATGCCGGCGATACCGGTCCAGAGCCAGAAGACCCGTCGCCGCACCGTCTGGGCCAGGGTGCCGCGCTCCGCGATCAGCAGCCCCACCACTATGGCGGCCAGGACCCAGGCCAGCCCCAGCGGCCTGATGCAGAACAGGGTGCAGGAGGCGATGCCGGCCCGGGCCAGGTTGCGGTTCAGCCTTCTCGGGTCGGGTTGCATGAAGACCGTGAGCACCGAGATCCAGGCCAGGATGCCCGCCGCGCACTCCACCGCGTTGGGATTGACCACCCCGCCGAGGAACAGCACCATCGGCGTGGCCGCCGTGACCACGCCGAGCACGGCCACGCCCGGCCGCCGCCACTCACCGGCCGTGACCACGGCGCTGGCCAGCAGGGCCGCGCAGATCAGCGCCGAGAGCAGCCGCATCAGGTAGATGGCGTCGGTGCCCTGGGAGAGCAGCGTGGGCCAGCCGATGGCCAGGTAGTAGGCGGGGTTGTAGCGGCCCGCCGCCGTGGTCATCGAGACCTCGGTGTCGCTGCCGGTGAAGGGCTTGGCACAGGCCGCGGACTTGGTGGCGTCGTAGACGTAGCACTGGTACATCGTGTTGAGCGAGTTGAACCGCTCCGGCAGCCGGATCCCGGTGACCACCTCGGTGCGCGGGATGCCCGCCACGACGACCGTCTGCGACACATCGGGCCCGTTGATCTGGCCGCGGACCACGGACGCGGCCCGGGTGATGTGGGCCGGCTCGTCCGGGGCCGCGGTCAGCGGCGTCGCGATGGAGAAGCAGGCCATGAGCAGGAAGAAGAATGCGAATGAGGTCAGCCAGAGGCGGCGACAGTTAGCGGTCGCCCAATGAGCGACTCCCCCGATGAGCGATGGCATGAACTCCAGCAACCTCTGGTTCAGTTGGCCGGCCGTGTGTAGATCATCTTCAGCCAGGACTGGTCTCCGTCCTGGGAGCATTTGCCCCCAGGAGCGTACTTCGGACATTTTCCATTGACCATGCGAACGGTCTGCGAGACCCAGGGAAGGATCTGGTATGTATTCGTCTTTTGCGGCATGTAACGGTCGGACTGGGATGACCCCATCGACCCGACCAGCATAATCAGTGCACAGAAGACCCCGATGACGGCGGGTCCGCGTGTCGGCAGCCGGGAGCCAGCCCGCTTGACCGCGAGCCAGCCGGCCAGGGTGACGAACACCAGTCCGCAGTAAAGCAGTTGGTTGTCGGTGCGGACCCACAGCTGGACATCGCCGGTGATGTACATCCGGGAGGCGAAGTACATCCGCATCAGCCAGGCGCTGGCGAAGATGGAGACGGTGGCGAGGACCACGGACCTGCGCAGGCCCAGCCAGAGGGCCAGGGCCAGCCCGACGAACAGCAGGGTGGTGAAGACGCTGACGCCGCCGATCTCGCCGGGCGGCGGCCACTGGCCGACCTGGCCCGGCATGTCGGTGCGCCACATGGAGAAGAACGCGGGATCGGTGTAGGCGTCGAAGCCGTAGTCCCGGTCGGGGGTGCCCGAGCCCTGGATCAGGGCCACCGTGTACCAGCCGGCGAGGGCCATGAAGACCGCGGTGGTGACGGCCATGAAGCCGAGCGTCTTCAGCCGCCCGCCGGGCACCCGGGAGCGCCAGGGGAACAGCAGCAGCACGGCGGCGAAGGTGCCCACCGCGCTCCAGACGAACCAGCCCGAGTAGGTGAGGAAGAGCACTGCCAGCAGCAGGCCGAGGCCGGCCCCGCTCAGCGACAGCGTCCACCAGCTCTGGGTCTCGGCCCGGCGCAGCGCCCGCAGCAGCGCGGCCAGGGCCGGCAGCAGGATGATCAGCACGGCCGCGCTGTACGGCTTGTACGAGTCGATCACCGCCATCATCGGAACTATGCCGACCACGGTGGCCCAGACCGGGCTGAAGATCAGCCGCCAGCACAGGTAGGCGACCGGGCCGATGATCGCCGTCCCGACGATCTCCATGTCCTTGAAGGCGTAGCCGGCGTTGCCGCCGCGGAAGTACTTGGCGTACTCCGCCAGGCTGTAGAGGGGGAGCGGCGGGTAGATCGGTTGGGGGTTGGGGTGCCCGTGCATGATCACGGTGGCCCACTCCACGATCCGGCCGCTGTCGCCGTTCAGCCCGAACATCGGCCAGGGCGTCCCGAGCAGCGAGACCACCGCGCCGGCTGCCACGAAGCCGCTGGCCAGCCCGGCCAGCGCGGCACAGCAGAGCCGGACCGCCGCCGGGTAGTACCGGCCGCCGTACAGCCGCTTGGACAGCACCAGGGCGGCGACCAGCAGCAGCCCCAGCAGGGCGAAGCGCAGTTGGATCGCGGCCAGCCCGCTGACCGCGCCGAGCCGGTTCATCGGGTCCACATCGAGGTGCCTGACCAGCAGCGGCAGGAGCATGCACGAACCGAAGGCGACCAGGATCTCGGCCGCGGTCAGGCCCCACAGCCGTCTGCCGCCGGTTCGGTCGAGTACGCCCCGCCAGCCGGTCGGGAACGGTCCGGCGCGGTGCAGGTCAACGGTGCTCACGTAGGTGTCCCTGGGTTTCACGGTGCCGGGATCGCATCCCGCTGGCAGGCACGGCATCCCCCGGTCCACCGCACGATCGGGTCACCTTATCCCGATGCCCTGAGGCCCGGGGGTGCCGTCGGGATCAGGGACGGTCCAAGGTGAGAACCGCGTCGGGGTGGCTTCGTTCATAGGCCGCCACCGTCTGTGCCACGGCGGGGGAGTCGCTCACGATGCGCAGCGGCCCGGTGAGCGTATCCAACTGGCCCGACAGCGTGTGCGGAATCCCCTGAACGCGTTCGACCGGGACGAAGGCCCAGCTGGGAACCGAGCCGGCCTGGCCGGCCGTGCGGGTCAGCACGTTCAGCCAGACCGAGGCGTAGTAGTTGCCCTGGAACTCGGCCTGCAGCCCGGAGGCCATCACCAGGGTCGGTACCGGCCTCCGGCCGGGCAGCGGGGGTCGGGCGTCGGCCAGGGCGAGCCTCGCGACTGCCGCCTCGTAGTCGGAGCCGCGCAGATAGTTCCGTGCCTTGGTGGTCGCGGCGGTGGAGGCGGCCCCGTCCGGCTGGGCGTTGAAGACGCCGCCGACCAGGACGACGACCGAGGCGGCCAGCGAGAACAGCCCCGCCCGGGCCTTGTCCCGGAGCGCCGTCCCGGCGGCCTCGGGCAGCAGGACGCCCGCGGTGCCCAGGCAGACCAGGGCGGTCACGGCGACCTGGTGCAGCATCTTCTCGTAGTAGTAGGAGCTCTGGCCCAGCGTGTGCAGCTGGTAGAGCATCACCGCGCCCGCCGCCGCGCCCACCAGCGCCAGGGCGGAGCCGGTGACCCGGGCCGCCCGCTCACCGCGGAGCAGCGCCAGCAGCACGAGCAGCGCGGCGAGGGCGGTCAGCGGCCACAGCAGGTGCCGGGTGACCGGTGTTATGCCACCGACGATGTCCAGCGAGGCGGCCGAGTTGACCACGGACCAGTTGGCCGCGACCGGGACCACCATCAGCACCCCGGTCACCAGGCCGACGGCCGGCAGGGTCAGCCGGCTGCGCCGGGCACCGCCGCTGTGCCGGTGCACCAGCAGCGAGACCACGGCCACCGCTGCGGCGACCGGGACCCACAGGTAGTAGCTGAAGCTTATGCCGATCAACAGCGACGAGAGCAGCAGCAACTGCTCCCTCGGCCGGTCCACCGGCCGGATCGCCAGTGCCAGCAGGGCGCTGAACAGGGTGAGTCCGAAGAGCTCGCTCAGGAAGCCGTTCTGCAGCATCGCGGTGCCCTCGACCGCGCACAGGTAGAAGGTGATCCCCAGTACCAGCGGCAGTGCGGCGGCGGCGCCGAGCCGGGGGCCGGCCACCCGGCAGGCGGCCCAGCAGACGACGAAGACGAAGAGTGCGCACACCAGTGTCGTCAGCAGCAGGAACTGCCCGAGCTCCGCCACCGGGGTCGACAGCCCCGGGTGCAGGAAGCGGTCGAGCAGGGCCAGGTCGAAATGGCTGCCCTGGGGGTAGGCGGACATGCCCGGCTGGAGGATCGCCCGGTTCTGCGCGGAGTGCAGGAAGGCGTAGCCGCCCAGGTTGCGGATCGAGTCGTAGAGCCCGAAGTGCCGGGCCAGATCCTCGGCGGTGATGTAGCCGGAGAGCCGCTGCGCCGTGTCCGCGCCGATCAGCGGCCGCACATAGAAGCAGGTGGTCCCCAGGGCGGCGACAGCCAGTACCAGGTCCCGAGGGGGAAACCGCAGCGGCAGCGAGAACCGCCGTCCGGTCGCCGCCGACGCGCCGATCAGCAGCAGCAGGCCCAGCTCCGCCGCGGGCACCGGGTCCAGGCCCCAGGGCCAGACCGAGAGCAGCAGCCCCAACGCGGTGGCCGAGCCGGCGATGAGCATCGCCGAGATCACCAGCCGGTCGAGCAGCGAGGAGCCCGCGCGCAGCAGTCCGGCGGTGGTCAGCCACGGCACCAGCGGCAGCACGGCGTCCACGCCCAGCAGGGAGGCGAGCGGCGGCAGTAGCAGCAGCGGGCAGAGGGGCAGCCAGGCGGCGTCGCGGACACCGCGGCCGACTATCGCTGCGGTCCGCCCGGGAGGTGCAGCAGGCATGGGGGTCCCGGTTCGAGTGGCGCGGACGGCGCCGACGGTTCTCCTGGTCCCGACGGGACCGGACGGTCCTCCGGGGTCGGCGGACAGCCGACACGGTACAGGGTCGGGGTACCGGCCGAAGGTGTCGGCGTGGCCTTCGGCCTGCTGTTCCTCCACCTGTCCGACGTCCCCGAGGGCAGTGTCGACCGGGCCTTGATGGCGTGGCACACGGAATGATGCCAATATGACCGTCGCATCTGACAGCTACTCGACAGTTAGTGGCCAGGGCGGAAACAGGGCGGTCGGTACGGCCTCCAGGACAGTACACATGGAGGACACATGACGGGCCCGGGTACGTCCGCGCTGCACCGGGGCGGGGCCCCCTCCTGGTGGCGGAACCGGGGCTCGCTGGGCGCGGCCATGGCGGGCCGCTCGAACGGTTTCGGGCTGATCCGCCTGGTCCTGGCGCTTGCGGTGGTCGTCTCGCACAGCAACCCGCTCGGCTACGGCCGGCTCGACCCGGGGACCGGCTGGAGCGGGGCGCAGACCAACCTGGGCACGTTGTCGGTGATCGGCTTCTTCGTGATCTCCGGCTTCATGATCACCGGAAGCGGGCTCCGCCTCGGGATCGGACGCTTCGCCTGGCACCGCGCGCTGCGACTGCTGCCGGGCCTGTGGGTCTGCCTGGCCGTCACCGCCTTCCTCGTGGCCCCGGTGCTCTACCACCACCAGCACGGCAGCCTGGCCGGCTTCTGGAGCCACCCGGACGGCCCGCTGCAGTACTTCGCGGGCATGTGGAACACCTCGATCAGCAACGGCTTCGACATCGCCGGCATCATGCGGACCGGGGTCCATCAGGGGACCAACTACAACGCCGGCTTCGACGGGGCCCTCTGGTCACTCCAGTACGAGATCTTCTGCTACGTGCTGGTCGGCCTCTTCGCCCTGGGCGGCCTGCTCCGCCGCGCCCCGCGCACCGTCGCGCTGCTGGCCGGCGCCCTGTGGGTGCTGATCCTGGAGAACCTGCTGGACGCTCCCGGTTTGCGCGGCGCCCCGGCCGAGCCGACAACCCTCTTCGATGTGCCGGTGCTGGGCCCGCTGAGCAGCCACTACATCGTCTACCTCGGCTTCGTCTTCCTGCTCGGGGCGACGATGCGGCTCTACCGGGACCGCGTCCCGGTGAACGACCTGCTCGCCCTCGGTTGCCTGGTGGCCGCGTTCGGATCGATGCACTACGGGGCCTTCTTCGTGGTCGGCTGCCCGGCCTTCGCCTACCTGGTGATGTGGTTGGGTGTGCGGCTCCCCAAGCGGCTGCATCGGATCGGCCACACCCACGACTACTCGTACGGCATCTACATCTACGGCTTCGTCGTGGAGCAGGTGTTGGTGATGTACCACGGGACCCGCTGGGGCCAGCCCGCGTACCTGGCGATGGCGCTGGTCGGCACCCTGGTGCCGGCGGTGCTGTCCTGCCATCTGATAGAGGAGCCCGCGCTGAAGTTGAAGGACTGGGCGCCGGGTTTCCTCAGCAGGGGGCGGGACGCCGCGGGGGCCGCGGCCGAGTCGGTCGCCGTGGAGCTGGCGGAACCGGCCCGCGAGGAACTGAGTGGACTCCGGTAGCCGGTCCCACCGGACGGAGCCCGGTGGTTTGACAACAGCGTCCCGATGGGTAGCCTCATCGGCCCGGATTGGCGTCGCCTGTGTCCGGTATGGCACACTGTTCAAGTTGCTCGGTTGAGTGCCGATGCTGCGCGCCTCCGCTTTCGCTCCGGCCTTCGGGTCCGGTGGCTGAGGGGGAGGACCGGAAGCAAGTCCCACAGTACTCGTCGTGCCCGTGTACGGCCGTTGCCTAGTTGATGTTGACGAAGCGCGGCAGCTGCGGCGCGGACGTACGGGAATCTTCCGGGAAGGGCAAGCAGGCGCTCGATCCGGCGTTTCGCCCCGGCGTGGACCTCAGGGTTCCGTCAGTGTGGGCCGAGAGTTCGACCAAGGATTTTTTATGGCGGGCAGCGCGACACGCCCGACCGCGTGGGTCGAAGAAACGCCACTGGGGCCTCCACCCGGAGGGCCCGGCCGCAGAAGCAGCAAGACGACACAGAAGGACTACTGAGAAGCCATGGCGGGACAGAAGATCCGCATCCGGCTCAAGGCCTACGACCACGAGGTCATCGACTCCTCGGCGCGCAAGATCGTCGAGACGGTGACGCCGTACTGGTGCGCAGGTCGCGGGCCCGGTGCCGCTGCCGACTGAGAAGAACGTGTACTGCGTCATCCGCTCGCCGCACAAGTACAAGGACTCGCGCGAGCACTTCGAGATGCGCACGCACAAGCGTCTCATCGACATCCTCGACCCGACGCCGAAGACCGTTGACTCGCTGATGCGACTCGACCTGCCGGCCGGTGTCGACATCGAGATCAAGCTCTGAAGGGGCTGAACGATGATGGCTAAGCAGATGAAGGGCATCCTGGGCGAGAAGCTCGGCATGACCCAGGTCTGGGACGAGAACAACCGGATCGTTCCGGTGACCGTCGTCAAGGCCGGGCCGAATGTCGTGACCCAGGTCCACACCGCTGATGGCACCGGCTACGACGCCGTGCAGATCGGCTTCGGCGAGATCGACCCGCGCAAGGTGAACAAGCCGCGCGACGGGCCACTTCGACAAGGCCGGCGTCACCCCGCGTCGCCACCTCGTCGAGCTGCGCACCAGCGACGCCGCCGAGTACACCGCTGGGCCAGGAGATCACCGCCGAGGTGTTCGAGGCCGGTCAGTCAAGGTCGACGTGACCGGTACCAGCAAGGGCAAGGGCTTCGCGGGTGTCATGAAGCGCCACAACTTCCACGGTCTGGGCGCCGGCCACGGTGTGCAGCGCAAGCACCGTTCGCCCGGCTCGATCGGTGGCTGCGCCACCCCGGGTCGCGTGTTCAAGGGCATGCGGATGGCCGGTCGCATGGGTACACGAGCGTGTGACCACGCAGAACCTGACCGTCCACGCGGTCGACGCCGAGAAGGGCCTGCTGCTGATCAAGGGCGCAATCCCCGGTCCGAACGGCGGCCTCGTCCTCGTCCGCACTGCGGCGAAGGGGGCCTGAAGCAATGAGCACCATCGACGTTCGCTCCCCTGCGGGTGAGACTGTCGGCACCGTCGAGCTGCCGGCCGAGATCTTCGACGTCGCAGGTCAACATCCCGCTGATCCACCAGGTCGTCGTCGCCCAGCTGGCCGCGGCCCGCCAGGGCACGCACAAGACCAAGACCCGCGGCGAGGTCCGCGGCGGCGGCCGCAAGCCGTACCGTCAGAAGGGCACCGGCCGCGCCCGTCAGGGCTCGACCCGCGCTCCGCAGTTCGCCGGCGGTGGCGTCGTGCACGGCCCGCATGCCGCGCGACTACTCGCAGCGGACGCCCAAGAAGATGAAGGCCGCCGCGCTGCGTGGCGCCCTCTCCGACCGGGCGCGCAACTGCCGCATCCACGTCATCACCGGCGTGACCGCGGGCGAGGCGCCGTCCACCAAGGCTGCCCGCACCGCTGATCGGCAAGATCAGCGAGCGCAAGAACGTCCTCGTCGTCGTCGAGCGCGACGACGAGCTGGCGATCAAGAGCGCCCGCAACCTGCCCGAGGTGCACATCCTGGACGCCGGTCAGCTGAACACCTACGACGTGCTCGTCTCCGACGACGTGGTCTTCACCCAGGCCGCCTTCGAGCGCTTCGTGGCCGGCCCCGCCGCGTCCGCGAAGGCCGTTGCCTCCTCGAGCGAGCTCGAAGGGAGCGACGCCTGATGAGCGACGCAACGATCACCAGCAAGACGTTCACGGACCCCCGCGACGTCCTGGTCAAGCCGGTCATCTCGGAGAAGAGCTACGCGCTCCTCGACGAGGGCAAGTACACGTTCATCGTGGCGCCGGGCTCCAACAAGACCCAGATCAAGCAGGCCGTCGAGGCGGTCTTCGCGGTCAAGGTCGCCAACGTCAACACGATCAACCGTCAGGGCAAGCGCAAGCGCTCCAAGACCGGTTTCGGCAAGCGCAAGGACACCAAGCGCGCCATCGTGACGCTGGCAGAGGGCAGCAAGCCCATCGACATCTTCGGGGCTCCGACCTCCGCCTGACGGCGAGTCGGATAACCGAAACGGACGAGGACAGAAGAAGCCATGGGCATCCGCAAGTACAAGCCGACAACGCCGGGCCGTCGTGGCTCCAGCGTTGCCGACTTCGTCGAGATCACGCGGTCCGAGCCGGAGAAGTCGCTGGTCCGCCCCCTGCACAGCAAGGGCGGTCGTAACAACACCGGTCGTGTGACTGTTCGCCACCAGGGTGGCGGCCACAAGCGCGCGTACCGCGTCATCGACTTCCGTCGTCACGACAAGGACGGCGTTCCGGCCAAGGTCGCTCACATCGAGTACGACCCCAACCGCACCGCACGCATCGCGCTGCTGCACTACGCAGACGGCGAGAAGCGCTACATCATCGCTCCGGCCAAGCTGGGCCAGGGCGACCGGGTTGAGAACGGCCCCACGGCCGACATCAAGCCCGGCAACAACCTGCCGCTGCGCAACATCCCGGTCGGTACGGTCATCCACGCCATCGAGCTCCGGCCCGGCGGCGGCGCGAAGATCGCCCGTTCCGCGGGTTCCTCCGTGCAGCTGCTCGCGAAGGAGGGCGTCTACGCCCACCTCCGCATGCCTTCCGGCGAGATCCGCCTGGTCGACGCCCGCTGCCGCGCCACCATTGGCGAGGTCGGCAACGCCGAGCAGTCGAACATCAACTGGGGCAAGGCCGGCCGTATGCGCTGGAAGGGCGTTCGCCCGACCGTGCGTGGTGTCGCCATGAACCCGATCGACCACCCGCACGGTGGTGGTGAGGGTAAGACCTCCGGTGGTCGCCACCCGGTTTCGCCGTGGGGTCAGAAGGAGGGTCGTACTCGTTCGCCGAAGAAGGCGTCCAACAAGTACATCGTCCGCCGCCGCAAGACGAACAAGAAGCGCTAGGAGCAGTCTCGATGCCGCGCAGCCTCAAGAAGGGGCCCTTCGTCGACGACCACCTCATGAAGAAGGTGGACGTTCAGAACGAAGCTGGTACCCAGAACGTCATCAAGACCTGGTCCCGGCGCTCGATGATCGTGCCGGCGATGCTGGGCCACACCCTCGCGGTGCACGACGGTCGCAAGCACGTCCCGGTGTTCGTCACCGAGTCGATGGTCGGCCACAAGCTCGGCGAGTTCGCGCCGACCCGCACCTTCCGCGGCCACGAGAAGGACGACCGCAAGTCGCGTCGTCGCTAATCGGCGGAAAGCGAAGACCATGACAGACACCAACAAGGGGACAACCATGGAAGCCAGGGCAGCGGCACGGTACATCCGTGTAACGCCCATGAAGGCCCGCCGCGTGGTGGACCTCATCCGTGGCATGAATGCCACGGAGGCCCAGGCGGTCCTGCGTTTTGCTCCGCAGGCCGCAAGCGTGCCGGTCGGCAAGGTGCTCGACAGCGCCATTGCCAACGCCGTGCACAACTACAACCACAACAACGTGGAGTCGCTGTACGTCGCTGAGGCGTTCGTCGACGAGGGCCCGACCCTGAAGCGTTTCCGTCCGCGGGCCCAGGGCCGCGCGTACCGGATCCGCAAGCGGACGAGCCACATCACCGTGGTTCTCGCGTCGAAGGAAGGGACCCGGTAATGGGCCAGAAGGTAAACCCGCACGGGTTCCGCCTCGGCATCACCACGGACTTCAAGTCCCGCTGGTACGCCGACAAGCTGTACAAGGACTACGTCAAGGAAGACGTCGCCATCCGTCGGATGATGACGTCCGGCATGGAGCGCGCCGGCATCTCGAAGGTTGAGATCGAGCGCACCCGTGACCGTGTGCGGGTGGACATCCACACCGCGCGTCCCGGCATCGTCATCGGCCGTCGCGGCACCGAGGCCGACCGCATCCGCGGCGACCTCGAGAAGCTGACCGGCAAGCAGGTCCAGCTGAACATCCTCGAGGTCAAGAACCCCGAGCTGGACGCCCAGCTCGTGGCTCAGGGCGTCGCGGAGCAGCTGTCCTCCCGCGTCTCCTTCCGTCGCGCCATGCGTAAGAGCATGCAGGGCACGATGAAGTCCGGCGCCAAGGGCATCAAGATCCAGTGCTCCGGTCGTCTCGGCGGCGCCGAGATGTCCCGCTCTGAGTTCTACCGCGAGGGCCGCGTGCCCCTGCACACCCTGCGTGCCAACGTGGACTACGGCTTCTTCGAGGCCAAGACCACCTTCGGCCGCATCGGCGTGAAGGTCTGGATCTACAAGGGCGACGTCAAGAACATCGCCGAGGTCCGTGCCGACAACGCCGCCGCCAAGGCCGGCAACCGCCCGCCCCGCGCGGGTGGCCCGGCCGAGCGTCCCCGTCGTGGGGACCGCCCCGCCGGCGGCGAGCGCGGCGGCCGTGGTCGTCGTCCCGGCACCGAGGCCCCGGCCGCGGTGACCGAGGCTCCGGCCGAGGCCGTTTCCTCGAACAGCGATTCTGGAACGGAGGCCTGACCCCATGCTGATCCCTCGCAGGGTCAAGCACCGCAAGCAGCACCACCCCAAGCGGCGTGGCATGGCTAAGGGCGGTACCGAGCTGGCGTTCGGTGAGTACGGCCTGCAGGCCGTCTCCCCGGCGTACGTGACGAACCGGCAGATCGAGTCCGCTCGTATCTCCATCACTCGTCACATCAAGCGTGGCGGCAAGGTCTGGATCAACATCTACCCGGACCGTCCCCTCACCAAGAAGCCTGCCGAGACCCGCATGGGTTCCGGTAAGGGTTCGCCGGAGTGGTGGATTGCCAACGTGCACCCC
This sequence comes from uncultured Actinomycetota bacterium, assembly GCA_963743515.1. Classification (GTDB taxonomy): domain Bacteria; phylum Actinomycetota; class Actinomycetes; order Streptomycetales; family Streptomycetaceae; genus Streptacidiphilus. Next base: position 657,583 of record CAVUQN010000004.1, on the reverse strand, counting down.
GGACGCGTGATGTTCGAGTTGTCGTACCCGAACGAGAAGATTGCTCGCGAGGCGCTCACCCGCGCCGCGCACAAGCTTCCGATGAAGTGCCGGATTGTCCGGCGCGAGGCAGGTGAGAGCTGATGTCGGCCACCACCAAGGCTGCAGAGCTTCGCGAGTTCGACGACGAGGCTCTCGTCGCGAAGCTCCGTGAGGCCAAGGAGGAGCTGTTCAACCTCCGCTTCCAGGCGGCGACCGGGCAGCTCGACAACCACGGACGGCTTCCGCTCGTGAAGAAGCAGATCGCGCGGATCTACACCCTGATGCGCGAGCGCGAGCTGGGCATCGAGACGGTGGAGAACGCCTGATGACTGAGAACACCAACGAAGAAGCACGCGGCTTCCGCAAGACCCGTGAGGGTCTGGTCGTCAGCGACAAGATGGACAAGACCGTCGTCGTCGCCGTCGAGGACCGCGTCAAGCACGCGCTGTACGGCAAGGTCATCCGCCGTACGAACAAGCTGAAGGCGCACGACGAGGCCAATGCCGCGGGCATCGGCGACCGTGTCCTCCTCATGGAGACCCGGCCGCTGTCCGCGACGAAGCGCTGGCGCGTCGTCGAGATCCTCGAGAAGGCCAAGTAGTAACGAACGCGATTGGGCGCGGCCGTATGTGTCCAGGGTTCTCCGGTTCGCCGGTGGAACGCCTGGGTGAGCAGCGGCCGGCCCGGTCCCGATCGTTGACGATCAGGAGAAAGCTGTGATCCAGCAGGAGTCGCGACTGCGAGTCGCCGACAACACTGGTGCGAAGGAGATCCTTTGCATCCGTGTTCTCGGTGGCTCCGGCCGACGCTACGCGGGTATCGGTGACGTCATCGTCGCCACCGTCAAGGACGCGATCCCCGGTGGCAACGTGAAGAAGGGCGATGTGGTCAAGGCCGTCATCGTCCGCACCGTGAAGGAGCGCCGTCGTCCCGACGGTTCCTACATCCGTTTCGACGAGAACGCCGCGGTCATCCTCAAGAACGCTGATGGTGACCCCCGCGGCACGCGTATCTTCGGCCCGGTCGGCCGTGAGCTGCGCGACAAGAAGTTCATGAAGATCATCTCGCTTGCGCCGGAGGTGCTCTAGCCATGACGAATCGCGCTGCGAAGTACACCACGAAGAACGCGATGAAGATCAAGAAGGGTGACCTGGTCCAGGTCATCACCGGCAAGGACAAGGGCAAGCAGGGCAAGGTCATTCAGGCCATCCCTACTGAGGACCGCGTCCTGGTCGAGGGTGTCAACCGGGTCAAGAAGCACACCAAGGTCGGCCAGACCGCCCGTGGTGCCCAGACCGGCGGCATCGTGACCACTGAGGCCCCGATCCACGTGAGCAACGTTCAGCTCGTCGTGGAGAAGGACGGCAAGAAGGTCGTCACCCGAGTCGGTTACCGCTTCGATGACGAGGGCAACAAGATCCGCGTTGCCAAGCGAACCGGTGAGGACATCTGATGACCGACACCTCTGTTGAGAAGGTGACCCCCCGTCTCAAGGAGCGCTACCGCTCCGAGATCAAGGGTCAGCTGCAGGAGCAGTTCTCCTACGAGAACGTCATGCTGATCCCCGGCCTGGTCAAGGTCGTGGTCAACATGGGTGTGGGCGACGCCGCCCGCGACTCCAAGCTGATCGACGGTGCGGTCCGCGACCTCACCGCGATCACCGGTCAGAAGCCGACCGTGACCAAGGCTCGCAAGTCCATCGCGCAGTTCAAGCTGCGTGAGGGCCAGCCGATCGGTACCCACGTCACCCTTCGCGGGGACCGCATGTGGGAGTTCCTGGACCGTCTGGTGTCGCTCGCGCTCCCGCGCATCCGCGACTTCCGCGGTCTGTCGCCGAAGCAGTTCGACGGCAAGGGCAACTACACCTTCGGTCTGACCGAGCAGGTCATGTTCCATGAGATCGACCAGGACAAGGTCGACCGCCAGCGCGGCATGGACATCACCGTGGTCACCACTGCCCAGACCGACGACGAGGGCCGGGCGCTGCTGCGTGCCCTTGGCTTCCCGTTCAAGGAGAACTGAGCACATGGCTAAGAAGTCCCTCATTGCCAAGGCGGAGCGCAAGCCGAAGTTCGGCGTCCGGGGTTACACCCGCTGCCAGCGCTGCGGTCGTCCGCACTCCGTCTACCGCAAGTTCGGCCTGTGCCGCGTGTGCCTTCGTGAGATGGCCCACCGCGGCGAGCTGCCGGGCGTTACCAAGAGCTCCTGGTAGTCAGGTAGTTCAGGTAGACATCGAGGTTCGCAGGGCTGCCGGCCGAACCACCGTTTTGGGAACTCCTGGGGGAGTCCCGTAAGGTGGTGAGGTCGGGGCCCTGCGCCCCCGCTTCGTCTTACTACGCCACAGGTCCCCGCGCCGCGCCCGCTCTGGATAACCCCGGGCTGCGCGCTTCGGGAAACCGTGGCGAGAGAGGCCACAGGCCATCATGACCATGACCGACCCGATCGCAGACATGCTGACGCGTCTGCGAAACGCGAACTCGGCCTACCACGACACTGTCGTGATGCCCCACAGCAAGATCAAGACTCACATCGCCGAGATCCTCCAGCAGGAGGGCTACATCACGGGTTGGAAGGTCGAGGAGCCGAAGGAGGGCGAGGTCGGCAAGAAGCTGACTGTCGACCTCAAGTTCGGCCCGAACCGTGAGCGCTCGATCGCGGGCATCAAGCGGATCTCCAAGCCGGGTCTGCGGGTCTACACCAAGTCCACCGCAATGCCGAAGGTGCTCGGCGGCCTGGGCGTGGCGATCATCTCCACGTCCGCAGGTCTGCTCACCGGACAGCAGGCAGCCAAGAAGGGCGTGGGTGGGGAAGTCCTCGCCTACGTCTGGTAACTAAGGGAAACGGAGGTACAGCAATGTCTCGCATTGGACGGCTGCCCATCCCGGTTCCCGCCGGCGTGGACGTCACCATCGATGGCCGCACGGTCTCGGTCAAGGGCCCCAAGGGGACCCTGAGCCACACCGTTGCCGCGCCGATCGACATCGCCAAGGGTGAGGACGGCACTCTGCTCGTCACCCGCCCCAACGACGAGCGTATGTCTAAGGCCCTCCACGGCCTGACCCGCACGCTGGTGGCGAACATGATCACCGGCGTGACCGCGGGATACCGCAAGTCGCTCGAGATCAGCGGCGTCGGCTACCGAGTCGCAGCGAAGGGCTCCGCGATGGAGTTCGCGCTCGGCTTCAGCCACCCGGTCCTGATCGAGGCCCCTGAAGGCATCGCCTTCGTGGTCGAGTCGCCCACCAAGTTCCACGTGGACGGCATCGACAAGCAGCAGGTTGGCGAGGTGGCTGCGAAGATCCGCAAGCTGCGCAAGCCCGACCCGTACAAGGCCAAGGGTGTCAAGTACGCCGGCGAGGTCATCCGCCGCAAGGTCGGAAAGAGTGGTAAGTAACTCATGAGCCTCAGTGTGAAGATCGGCAAGGGCAACGGTTACAAGGCCGCCGCCCGCAAGCGCCGCGCCATCCGCGTCCGCAAGCGCGTCTCCGGTACGCCGGTGCGTCCGCGCCTGGTCGTGTCTCGCTCCAACCGCCACATCGTGGCGCAGGTGATCGACGACCTCGCGGGCCACACCCTGGCTTCGGCGTCCACCCTCGACGTGTCCATCAAGGGCGTCGACGGTGACAAGACCGAGCTGGCCAAGAAGGTCGGAGCCCTGGTCGCCGAGCGCGCCAAGGCCGCCGGCGTCGAGTCGGTCGTTTTCGACCGCGCGGGCAACCAGTACGCCGGGCGCATCGCCGCCCTGGCGGACGCTGCCCGTGAAGCCGGGCTCGACTTCTGACCCGCTCGCCCAAGCTGGCGGACGTAAACGAGAGAGGTAAATCCAATGGCTGGACCCCAGCGCCGCGGTAGCGGCGCCGGCGGCGGCACCGGCGGTGGCGAGCGGCGTGACCGTAAGCGGGATGGTCGTGACGGCGCTCCCGTCGTCGAGAAGACCGCGTACGTCGAGCGCGTTGTCGCGATCAACCGTGTCGCCAAGGTTGTCAAGGGTGGTCGTCGCTTCAGCTTCACCGCCCTGGTCGTGGTCGGAGACGGCGACGGCACTGTAGGTGTCGGTTACGGCAAGGCCAAGGAAGTTCCCGCGGCCATCGCCAAGGGTGTCGAGGAAGCGAAGAAGAACTTCTTCAAGGTTCCCCGCATCCAGGGCACCATCCCCCACCCGATCCAGGGTGAGAAGGCCGCGGGCGTCGTCCTGCTCAAGCCGGCTTCGCCGGGTACCGGTGTTATCGCCGGTGGTCCCGTGCGCGCCGTGCTCGAGTGCGCCGGTGTCCACGACATCCTGTCGAAGTCCCTGGGCTCCGACAACGCGATCAACATCGTGCACGCCACGGTCGCCGCGCTGAAGGGCCTCTCGCGCCCCGAGGAGATCGCCGCGCGTCGTGGTCTGCCGCTCGAGGACGTCGCTCCCGCAGCCCTGCTGCGTGCGCGTGCGGCTGGGCAGGGGGCTGCGTAATGGCTCGCCTGAAGATCACCCAGACCAAGTCCTACATCGGCAGCAAGCAGAACCACCGTGACACCCTGCGTTCGCTTGGTCTCAAGCGCATGCACGACGTGGTCGTGAAGGAGGACCGTCCCGAGATCCGCGGGATGGCCCAGACCGTCCGCCACCTCGTCACGGTCGAGGAGGTGGACTGAAATGGCGGAGCAGAACCCGCTGAAGATCCACAACCTGCGGCCCGCCCCGGGTGCCAAGACCGCCAAGACCCGTGTCGGTCGTGGTGAGGCATCCAAGGGTAAGACCGCTGGTCGTGGTACCAAGGGCACCAAGGCGCGGTACCAGGTTCCGGCGCGTTTCGAGGGTGGCCAGATGCCCCTTCACATGCGCCTGCCGAAGCTCAAGGGCTTCAAGAACCCGTTCCGCGTCGAGTTCCAGGTCGTGAACCTGGACAAGCTCGGTGCGCTCTACCCCGAGGGTGGCGAGGTCACCGTCGAGGACCTGGTCGCCAAGGGCGCGGTTCGCAAGAACTCGCTCGTCAAGGTGCTGGGCACCGGTGAGCTGACCGTGGCGCTGCAGGTTTCGGTTGACGCCGTCTCCGGTTCCGCCGCCGAGAAGATCACCGCCGCCGGCGGCACGGTCATCGAGCTCATCTGAGCTCAGGCCATCGCCTGACGGCAGTTCAGGGCCGGGCCCGTCACTCCTCGGAGTGACGGGCCCGGCCTTTGCCGTCCCTCGAACTCCTGTGCAAATGCGATGGGCGGCAGCCTCAATTGGGCGTGTCGAAATCACCCCAAAGTCTGCCTCTCGTACAACTCAAAGCACGGAGGTCGAACCCGTAGGGCTGCGAGCTTCAATTGTGGCTCCACGGACTGTTAGAGTCCGTGGAGTCCACTTGTAGCTTGGCTGCTTCTCTGTCCGCGGAGTCGCCGTCACGCGGGTGGTTGAGTCCACTGTCCGGCCCCGCTCCGATTCGTGATGGGCCCAGATCCACCGTCCCTCCCGCCGCCTCGGCAGGGAGCTGCAGGAGGCACCGTGCTCACCGCGTTCGCCCGGGCGTTCAAGACGCCCGACCTGCGCAAGAAGCTGCTGTTCACCTTGGCCATCATGGCTGTCTTCCGGATGGGTGCTCACATCCCGGTCCCCGGGGTGGACTTCAAGGCAGTCCAGGCGTGCGTCAGCGCATCGTCGACCAGCGGGTCCAACCTGCTCGGACTGGTCAACCTGTTCAGTGGCGGCGCTCTGCTGCAGATCACCGTCTTCGCGCTGGGCATCATGCCCTACATCACGTCCAGCATCATTCTGCAGCTGTTGACCGTGGTGATCCCGCGCCTGGACGCCCTGAAGCAGGAGGGCCAGGCCGGGCAGACCAAGATCACGCAGTACACCCGCTACCTGACCATCGCCCTGGCGATCCTGCAGGCGACCGGCATCGTGGCCACGGCCTCGAACGGCGCCCTGTTCAGCGGCGTGAGCTGTGACACCAGCAAGATCGTGCCCAACCAGTCGATCTTCACCATCGCCACCATGGTCATCACCATGACCGCCGGCACCGTGGTGATCATGTGGCTGGGCGAGCTGATCACCGACCGCGGCATCGGCAACGGCATGTCGATCCTGATCTTCACCTCGGTGGCCTCGGGCTTCCCGGCCTCGCTGTGGAACATCAAGACCGAGAAGGGGTGGCTGACCTTCGTCTTCGTGCTCGCCATGGGTCTCTGCATGGTCGGCCTGGTGGTCTTCGTCGAGCAGGCGCAGCGGCGGATCCCGGTCCAGTACGCGAAGCGCATGATCGGTCGGCGGGCCTACGGCGGCACCTCGACCTACATCCCGCTCAAGGTCAACCAGGCGGGTGTGATCCCGGTCATCTTCGCCAGCTCGCTGCTGTACATCCCGGCGCTGGTGGTCCAGCTGAGCGGTGAGACCAGCAAGGGCTGGGCGGTCTGGATCCAGTCGAACCTGACAAAGAGCGACAAACCGCTCTACATGGCCGTGGACTTCCTGCTGATCGTCTTCTTCGCCTTCTTCTACGTCGCGATCTCCTTCAACCCCGAAGAAGTTGCCGACAACATGAAGAAGTATGGTGGTTTCATCCCGGGCATCCGGGCCGGCCGCCCGACGGCCGAATACCTCAACTATGTGCTGACCAGGATCACCTGGCCGGGCTCGCTGTACCTGGGCCTGATCGCCATGGTGCCGCTGATCGCGCTGGGGGCGTTCGGAGCGTCACAGAACTTCCCGTTCGGCGGTACGAGCATCCTGATCGTTGTCGGTGTCGGCCTTGAAACTGTGAAGCAGATCGAGAGCCAGCTCCAGCAGCGCAACTACGAAGGGTTCCTCCGCTGATGCGAATCGTCCTCGTCGGACCGCCCGGGGCCGGGAAGGGTACTCAGGCCACACTGCTGGCCAAGACCCTGTCCATCCCGCACGTGTCCACCGGTGACCTGTTCCGCGCCAACATCAGTCAGGGCACCGAGCTGGGCCTTGCCGCGAAGAGCATCATGGACTCCGGCAGGCTCGTACCGGACGAGGTCACCATCGCCATGGCGAAGGACCGGCTGGCCCAGCCGGACGCCGCCGGCGGGTTCCTGCTGGACGGCTTCCCGCGGAACGTGGCCCAGGCTCTCGCGCTGGACGAGATCCTCACCGAGTGGGGCATCTCGCTGGACGGCGTGCTGGACCTGGAGGTCCCCGAGGACGAGGTGGTCCGCCGTATCGCGGGCCGCCGGGTGTGCCGCAACGACGGCGCGCACATCTTCCATGTGGAGTACAACACCTCCGCCGTGCCGGGCGTCTGCGACGTCTGCGGCGGCGAGCTGTACCAGCGTGGGGACGACAGCGAGGAGAGCGTCCGCGTTCGCCTGGAGGTCTACCACACGCAGACCGAGCCGATCATCGAGTACTACCGGAAGCAGGGACTCGTCACCACGATCCCGGCTCTGGGCAAGGTGGACGAGGTCACCGAGCGCGCCATCGCGGCGCTGCGGGCGAACAAGGACACCGTCGACTCCGTGTGAGTCGCAGCGCCGGCACCCGGCGCACCGCGCGAACCGGCCGTGACGCCCGTCGAGGGCGTCACGGCCGGAGCGCGTTCGGGTGGGCGGCCGTACCGTGGATGCGGAGGCCGCAGCAGGGACGAAGCAGGTCGAGTGGCAGTAGGCCGAGTGGCAGCAGACCAGAGTGGCAGTGGGAAGGCGAGCGAGCATGGTTGAGATCAAGACCCCCGAGCAGATCGCGAAGATGCGGGAGGCGGGCCTGATCGTCGCCGAGGCGCTCGCGGCCTGCCGCGAGGCGGTGGTCCCCGGGGTGACCACCCGTGAACTGGACGCGGTCGCGGCCAAGGTGATCAGCGACCACGGGGCCAAGTCCAACTTCCTGGGCTACCACGGCTTCCCGGGGGTGATCTGCGCCTCCGTCAACGACGAGGTCGTCCACGGCATCCCCGGCGACCGCCGGCTGGAGAACGGCGACATGATCTCCATCGACTGCGGCGCCATCGTCGACGGCTGGCACGGCGACTCGGCGATCACCGTCCTGGTCGGCGAGGGCCACCCGGAAGAGCTGGTCGCGCTCAGCCGGGTCACCGAGGAGTCGATGTGGGCCGGCATCGCCCAGGTGAAGAAGAACAACCGGCTCTCCGACCTGAGCCGGGCGATCGAGTCCTACATCCGCCGCCAGCCGCTGCCGCCCAAGGGCAAGTACGGCATCATCGAGGACTTCGGCGGCCACGGCATCGGCTCCGAGATGCACATGGACCCGCACCTGCTGAACTACGTGGACCGGCGGCGCGGGCGCGGTCCGAAGCTGGTCCCCGGCTTCTGCATCGCGATCGAGCCGATGGTGAGCCTGGGCACGCCGCGGACCCACACCCTCGAGGACGAGTGGACGGTCAAGACCAACGACGGCACCTGGGCCTCGCACTGGGAGCACTCGATCGCGGTTACCGAGGAAGGGCCGCTGGTGCTGACCGCCTTCGACGGCGGCCGGGCGAAGCTGGCCGAGCTGGGGATCACCGCCGCGCCGGACCCGCTGGCCTGAACGATTTCGTTATCGCTTGCCCGGTGTCGTAGACTGCTGTGTCGGCTCACTCGTAGCCTGCTTCCGTATGTCCTCGCCCGTCGTGGCGAGTGGCGCGGCGGCTGCCTACGTACACGCTGACCGTGGTACGGCCGCTGGGCAGGCGGTTGCAGGACGTGGAGCCCTAGCCGCCTGGCAGGCCGTGAAGCGTCAACCGCCCCGACTGCCGGTCGGAAGTGGATGTCAAGGTAGTCGAATCCGGAAGGCGATACCCGCAGGACATGGCTAAAAAGCAAGGCGCCATCGAGATCGAGGGCACCGTCATCGAGTCTCTGCCGAACGCCATGTTCAAGGTAGAGCTTCAAAACGGACACAAGGTGCTCGCCCATATCAGCGGCAAGATGCGTATGCACTACATCCGCATCCTTCCGGACGACCGGGTCGTCGTCGAGCTCAGCCCGTACGACCTGACCCGTGGACGTATCGTCTACCGGTACAAGTAAGCAGCAGATCTCGCGTCCCGTTGATCCGGGGCGCGCTCGACCCGGAGAACCTGAATCCCATGAAGGTCAAGCCGAGCGTCAAGAAGATCTGCGACAAGTGCAAGGTGATCCGCCGTCACGGGCGTGTCATGGTGATCTGCGAGAACCTGCGCCACAAGCAGCGCCAGGGCTGATCACTTCCCTGCACGGGTCGTAATTCTTCGCACGACGCGAAAAACAACATGAAGCGGGATGCCCGATCCGCGCGACGCCCCTCGGGGTGAGTGCGGACTGCCACCCTCGGTCCGGAGGCCGGGGCTCGATCGACGTGAGTCGAACGGGAGGCATCGCGTCAGACCTCCGAAGGAACACAGGAGCCACATTCATGGCACGCCTCGCCGGCGTTGATCTCCCCCGCGAAAAGCGGATCGAGATCGCCCTCACCTACGTGTACGGCATCGGCCGTACCCGCTCGCAGCAGGCTCTGGCCGAGACCGGTGTGAACCCGAACATCCGTGTTCGCGACATCACCGAGGACGACCTGATCAAGCTGCGTGAGTACATCGACGCGCACTTCAAGGTCGAGGGTGACCTTCGCCGTGAGGTCGCCGCCGACATCCGCCGCAAGGTCGAGATCGGCTGCTACCAGGGTCTGCGTCACCGCCGCGGCCTGCCGGTCCACGGTCAGCGCACGCACACCAACGCCCGCACCCGCAAGGGCCCGCGTCGCGCGATCGCCGGCAAGAAGAAGCCCGGCAAGAAGTAGTCCGCCCCACAAACCGGACTTGAATCCGGCCCGCTGGGCTAGCGGACCGACCACCTCAGTAGGAGAAACAGACTTATGCCCCCCAAGGGTCGTCAGGCTGCAGGCGCGAAGAAGATCCGCCGCAAGGAAAAGAAGAACGTCGCTCACGGCCACGCGCACATCAAGAGCACGTTCAACAACACCATCGTCTCGATCACGGACCCCTCGGGCAACGTGATCGCGTGGGCGTCCTCGGGCCACGTCGGCTTCAAGGGCTCCCGCAAGTCGACTCCGTTCGCCGCACAGATGGCCGCCGAGGCCGCCGCGCGTCGCGCCCAGGAGCACGGCATGCGCAAGGTCGACGTCTTCGTGAAGGGTCCGGGCTCCGGCCGCGAGACCGCGATCCGCTCCATCCAGGCCACCGGCCTGGAGGTCGGCTCGATCCAGGACGTCACCCCCACCCCGCACAACGGCTGCCGCCCGCCGAAGCGCCGTCGCGTCTGACGCACGGCTTGCTGCCCCGGCAGCCGGTACGTAGCCACGGGATACGGCCCCCGCACTGCGCGGGGGCCGTATCCTTGCTTTGTCGGCATCAAATAGTGGGTGCCGAAGATCTATCTGGAGGAACAACAGCATGCTGATCGCTCAGCGTCCGTCGCTGACCGAAGAGGTCGTCGACGAATTCCGCTCCCGGTTCGTGATCGAGCCGCTGGAGCCGGGCTTCGGCTACACCCTCGGCAACTCGCTCCGCCGCACGCTCCTCTCCTCGATCCCGGGCGCCGCTGTCACCAGCATCCGGATCGACGGGGTCCTGCACGAGTTCACCACCGTGCCGGGCGTCAAGGAGGACGTCACCGACCTCATCCTGAACATCAAGCAGCTGGTCGTCTCCTCGGAGCACGACGAGCCGGTCGTGATGTACCTGCGCAAGCAGGGCCCGGGTCTGGTCACCGCCGCCGACATCGCGCCCCCGGCCGGTGTCGAGGTGCACAACCCCGAGCTGATCCTCGCCACGCTCAACGGCAAGGGCAAGCTGGAGATGGAGCTGACCGTCGAGCGCGGTCGCGGCTACGTCTCCGCCGTCCAGAACAAGCAGTCGGGCCAGGAGATCGGCCGGATCCCGGTCGACTCCATCTACAGCCCGGTGCTCAAGGTCACCTACAAGGTCGAGGCGACCCGAGTCGAGCAGCGTACCGACTTCGACAAGCTGATCGTCGACGTCGAGACCAAGCCCGCCATGCGTCCCCGCGACGCCATGGCCTCGGCCGGCAAGACCCTGGTGGAGCTGTTCGGCCTCGCCCGCGAGCTGAACATCGACGCCGAGGGCATCGACATGGGCCCGTCCCCGACGGACGCCGCCCTGGCCGCCGACCTGGCCCTGCCGATCGAGGAGCTCGAGCTCACCGTTCGGTCGTACAACTGCCTCAAGCGCGAGGGCATCCACTCCGTGGGTGAGCTCGTCGCCCGCTCCGAGGCCGACCTGCTCGACATCCGCAACTTCGGTGCGAAGTCGATCGACGAGGTCAAGGCGAAGCTGGCCGGCATGGGCCTGGCCCTCAAGGACAGCCCGCCCGGATTCGACCCGACCGCCGCCGCCGACGCCTTCGGCGCCGACGACGACGACCCGGGCTTCGCGGAGACCGAGCAGTACTGAGCCCCACCGGGGTACGGGACCGCCTCGGCGGTCCCGTACCCTTGAACGCTGTGCAACCAAGTCGTAGCGGCAACAGTGCTGCTGCGCCCGCCCCGGTACCTGGTACGGCCGGGGGTCGGAGATCCAAGGAGACACCATGCCCCGCCCCGCGAAGGGTGCCCGCCTCGGCGGCGGCCCGTCCCACGAGCGTCTGCTGCTCGCCGGTCTGGCCCGTGAGCTGTTCCAGTACGGCCGCATCACCACCACCGAGGCCAAGGCTCGCCGCCTGCGCCCGGTGGCGGAGAAGCTGATCACCAAGGCCAAGAAGGGTGACATCCACAACCGCCGTGAGGTCCGCAAGACCATCACCGACGTGGCTGTGCTGCACACCCTCTTCACCGAGATCGGTCCTCGCTACGAGAACCGCCCCGGTGGCTACACCCGCATCACCAAGATCGGCCCCCGTCGTGGCGACAACGCCCCGATGGCCGTCATCGAGCTGGTCGAGGCCCTGACTGTGGCCCAGACCGCCGTCGGGGAGGCCGAGGCCGCGACCAAGCGCTCCGTCAAGGAGACCGCGGCTGCCGCCCCGGTCGTCGAGGACGCCGCTCCGGTCGAGGCTGCTGCCGAGGAGTCGACGGAGGCCTGATCGCCTCCGCCCACCGACGGGCCCGCCTTCCCTCCGGGGAGGGCGGGCCCGTTCTCATATCCGGGAGTGGACAGATGAGTGACTGCGTGGAGCAGGAGCGGCGCGAGGGGCCGGCCGAGGGTCTTGTCCGGGTCCGGCTGGACCTCTCGTACGAGGGCACGGACTTCTCCGGCTGGGCCAAGCAGAAGGGCGGTCGGCGGACCGTCCAGGGCGAGCTGGAGGACGCGGTACGGGTGGTGCTGCGGCAGCCCGAGGTCTTTCCGCTGACGGTGGCCGGGCGGACCGACGCCGGGGTGCACGCGCGCGGACAGGTGGCGCATCTGGACCTGCCGGCCGAGATCTGGGCGGCCGAGGGCGACAAGCTGCGGCGGCGGCTGGCCGGGCGGCTGCCCGGGGACGTCCGGGTGTGGCGGGTGGCCGAGGCGCCGGCCGGTTTCGACGCGCGGTTCTCGGCGATCTGGCGCCGCTACGCCTACCGGATCTGCGACGACCCGGCCGGGGTGGACCCGCTGCGGCGCAGCCATGTGCTCTGGCACGACCGGGTGCTGGACGTCGGGCTGATGAACGAGGCGGCGGAACTGCTGGTCGGCGAGCACGACTTCGCGGCCTACTGCAAGAAGCGCGAGGGCGCGACCACCATCCGCGAGCTGCTGGACTTCCGCTGGGAGCGGCTGCCCGGTGACGCGCTGCTGGGCCCGGTGCTGCCGGGCCTGGTGGTCGGTACGGTCCGGGCGGACGCCTTCTGCCACAACATGGTGCGGGCCCTGGTCGGCTCGATGCTGCTGGTCGGCGGCGGGCAGCGGCCGGTCTCCTTCCCCGGCGAGGTGCTCGCCGGGGGCGTCCGGAACTCGGCGGTGAACGTGGTCCGCCCGCACGGGCTGACCCTGGAGGAGGTCGGCTACCCGGCGGACGACGAGCTCGCGGCCCGCAACCGGGCCGCCCGCAATCTGCGGGTGCTCAGCCCGCGCTAGCGCCGGCGTGGGCGGCCTCGGCCCGGGCCCGGGCCTGGAGGGACTGGATCACCAGCCGCTCCATGTCGGCGCCGGCCGTCAGGGCCAGGGTGTCGGTGGCCGGGACCGGCTTCCCGTCGGTGTACCCGGCGACGGTGAAGTAGGCATACCTGCCCACCGAGTTGACGGAGAGTCGGCAGACCACGCCCCGGCAGAAGGGGTGCAGCGGGCCGCCGGGCAGCGACACGAGATTGCCGGTCGCCTCGCTCTTCACCGCGGCCGCCGGGCCGGCCCCGGCGAAGACGGCGATGCCGACGGTCACGGCGGTGCCGCCGCTGCTGTAGCTGGCGCGGAACAACTGCTCGCAGCCGTTCTTCGCGAGGACGGCGGCCAGCGGCGCGGTCACGGCGGAGGCACAGGCCGAGGCGGTGGTCGCCGCCAGGCTGTAGACCTGCCCGCCGGGGCCGGTGGCCCGGGCGGGGAAGAGCGCGGCGGCGGTCAGCGGGGCGCTGTCGCTGTTCGCTGCCGAGAGCACGGCCAGCAGCGAGGCCGGAGCGCTTGCGGCCGGGGACGGGGGCGCGGCGGTGGTCGGGGCGGGCGTCGGCGCCGCCGCGGCGGCGCTGGTCGGGGCGGTGGCGGAGGCCCGGACCTGCGGCGCTGCGGTGTGCTGCGCCTTGCCGCTGCGGGAGCCGGTGGCGAGCAGGGTGCCGCCGACGGCGGCGAGGCCGCCGATCACCACCAGTGCGGTGGCCAGCCGGAACCGCCGCTTGCGGCGGCGCGCCGCCTCGCCGCGCTCGGCCATGGCGACGAAGTCCGCGTGGGTGGCCGAGACGGTGGGGGCCGGCCCGGGGGCCCCGGGCGGGCTGTCCTCGGGTGCGCCGGGGCGGACGGCGAAGACGTTGACGATCTCCCCCTCCGGCTCGGTGGGGCGCTGCGGCTGGGGCTCCGGCCGGTCGGGGGCGCCCGGGGTGATCCGGAAGCCGGACTGCTTGCCCGCCGCCGCGCCCGCGGAGCCGGCGGCGTCCGGTTTACGGATCGGGTTCCCCGGCCCGTACTGGGTGGGGATCCGCCCGGCGGGGGCGCCGGCTCCGCCGCGTCGGGGGAGGGGCTCCGCGCCCTGTTCGGACGCCGGCTTCTGTTCGGACGCTGGCCCGTTGCTCATGGGCCGCGAGCTTAGCGGTTCGTCCGGACAAAACCCGTTTGGGCGACGGCACCGGGCAGCGGACAATTGCTGACCATGGGACACGTCGAGATTTCACACCTGGAGTACTACCTGCCCGATGGACGGGTGCTGTTCGATGACGCGTCCTTCCGGGTCGGCGAGGGTGCGTCGGTGGCGCTGGTGGGCGCCAACGGCGCCGGGAAGACCACGCTGCTGCGGATGGTCGCGGGCGATCTGCAGCCGCACGGCGGCACGGTCACCGTCAGCGGCGGGCTGGGCGTCATGCGGCAGTTCGTCGGCACCACCGGCCGCGGCGAGGACGCCGCCGTGCAGGAGGGCGAGCAGGACTCGCACGCGCTGGCGCACGACGCCTCGATCCGCGACCTGCTGGTGTCGGTCGCGCCCGAGCGGATCCGGACCGGCGCCCGCGCGGTGGACGCCGCCGAGCTGGCGATGCTGGCGCAGGACGACGAGAAGACCCAACTCGCCTACGCCCAGGCGCTGTCCGACTGGGCCGACGTCGGCGGCTACGACTACGAGACCACCTGGGACGTCTGCACCACGGCGGCCCTGGGCATGCCCTACGACCGGGCGCAGTGGCGCGGCCTGAACACCCTCTCCGGCGGCGAGCAGAAGCGGCTGGTGCTGGAGGCCCTGCTGCGCGGCCCGGACGAGGTGCTGCTGCTGGACGAGCCGGACAACTACCTGGACGTCCCCGGCAAGCGCTGGCTGGAGGAGCAGATCCGGAGCACCGGCAAGACCGTGCTCTTCATCTCGCACGACCGGGAGCTGCTCGCCAACAGCGCCGAGAAGATCGTCAGCGTCGAGCCGGGCGCGGTCGGCAGCGACGTCTGGGTGCACGGCGCCGGGTTCGACACCTTCCACGCCGCCCGCGAGGAGCGCTTCGCCCGCTACGACGAGCTGCGCCGGCGCTGGGACGAGAAGCACGCCCAGCTGAAGCGGCTGGTGCTGGACATGCGCGACTACGCCGCCCGCAGCCACGAGATGTCCTCGCGCTACGCCGCGGCGGTCACCCGGCTGCGGAAGTTCGAGGAGGCGGGCCCGCCGCCGGAGCCGCCGCGCAAGCAGGCCATCACCATGCGGCTCCGTGGCGGGCGCACCGGCGTCCGGGCGCTGACCTGCGAGCAGTTGGAGCTCAGCGGGTTGATGAAACCCTTCGACCTGGAGGTCTACTACGGCGAGCGGGTGGCCGTGCTGGGCTCCAACGGCTCCGGCAAGTCGCACTTCCTGCGGCTCCTCGCCGGCGAGGAGGTGGCGCACAACGGCTCGTTCCGGCTGGGCGCGCGGGTGGTGCCGGGGCACTTCGCGCAGACCCACGCGCATCCGGAGCTGTTCGGCCGGACCACCCGGGAGATCCTGGAGACCGAGCACGCGGTGGACCGCAAGGCCGCGATGAGCGTGCTGCGCCGCTATGAGCTGCATCACCAGGAGGAGCGCCGGTTCCAGGACCTCTCCGGCGGCCAGCAGGCCCGGTTGATGATCCTCCGGCTGGAGCTCTCCGGCGCCACCGCGCTGCTGCTCGACGAGCCGACGGACAACCTGGACCTGGAGAGCGCGGAGGCCCTGCAGGAGGGCCTGGAGAGCTTCGAGGGAACGGTTCTGTCGGTCACTCACGACCGCTGGTTCGCCCGGACCTTCGACCGATTCGTGGTCTTCGGCTCGGACGGCCGGGTCTACGAGGCGCCCGAGCCGGTCTGGGACGAGACCCGCGTGGCCCGCGACCGGTAGCGGTCCGGCACCGTCGGCGGGCCCCTCGGCGGGGGCGCGGGGGGCCCGCTGCCGGGGGCGTAGTATGGGGCAGGACATGGCAGGGTGCCGCGGTTCCGAACGGGCGTTTTGACCCGTACGGCTCCGTCCCGGTATCCTGCTAGTTCGTTGTGCGTATTGGCTCGCTCCATCTCACGTGAGAGGTCGGTACGCCGGTCCACCGGGCCGATAAGCAGCGACGCGCCCATCCGATTGCGTCCGGGGAAGCGCGTCCTGGCTGCTTCCGATCGTCCGGGTGGTCCTGTCAGGACACACTCACTGAAAAGCGAAGGCTACGACCGTGCGTACGTACAGCCCCAAGCCCGGCGACGTCCAGCGTCAGTGGCTCATCATCGACGCCGAAGACGTCGTGCTCGGCCGTCTGGCCTCTCAGGCTGCGAACCTCCTCCGGGGTAAGCACAAGCCGGTGTACGCGCCGCATCTTGACATGGGTGACTTCGTCATCATCATCAACGCGGACAAGGTGCACCTCTCCGGGAACAAGAAGACCCAGAAGCTGGCCTACCGCCACTCCGGTTACCCGGGCGGCCTGCGCTCCGTGCGCTACGACGACCTCCTGGAGAAGAACCCGGAGAAGGCCGTCGAGAAGGCCATCAAGGGCATGATCCCCAAGAACTCCCTGGGCCGTCAGATGCTCTCCAAGCTGAAGGTCTACTCGGGCGACCAGCACCCGCACGCTGCCCAGCGTCCGGTGCCGTTCGAGATCACCCAGGTCGCGCAGTAGTTCCGGCCACCCCCGAATACAGAAGAACGTAGCTGAGGAGAACCGTGGCCGAGACCACTGCCGAGACCGCGCTCGAGGTCGACGAGACCTTCGAGATCGAGGCCGAGGAGCCCACCGAGTACACCACCGAGTCCCTTGTGGGCCGTTTCGCCGAGGCCGTTCCGGCCGCCGGCCTCGGCCGTCGCAAGGAGGCGATCGCCCGCGTGCGCATCGTCCCCGGCACCGGTGTCTGGAAGATCAACGGTCGCACCCTGGAGGAGTACCTCCCCAACAAGGTGCACCAGCAGATCGTGAACGAGCCCTTCAAGCTCCTGGAGCTTGACGGCCGCTACGACGTCATCGCCCGCATCAACGGCGGCGGCATCTCCGGCCAGGCCTACGCGCTGCGCCTGGGCGTCGCCCGTGCGCTGAACGAGGTCGACGTCGACGCGAACCGCCCGGCCCTGAAGAAGGCCGGCTTCCTGACCCGTGACCCGCGCGCCGTCGAGCGCAAGAAGGCCGGTCTGAAGAAGGCCCGCAAGGCCCCGCAGTACAGCAAGCGCTAAAGCCTCCCTGCCTCGGTTTTCGGGCCGAGGCCGGACCTCACACGCCCCGGGAGCACCGCTCCCGGGGCGTGTTGTGCATTTACGTGCTGTGCGTTTGATGGACCCACGGGGACAGGCGGGTGCACGGGCACCGCCTTCAATGATGAGCCGCGGAGGATTGAGCAGTGGGACGACTCTTTGGCACGGACGGGGTACGCGGCCTCGCGAACGCCGAGCTCACCGCCGAGCTGGCGCTCGGGCTGGCGGAGGCGGCGGCGCATGTGCTGGGCGACCTCGGGGCCTTCGAGGGGCACCGCCCGGTCGCGGTGGTCGGCCGCGACCCACGCGCCTCGGGGGAGTTCCTGGAGGCAGCGATCATCGCCGGCCTGGCCGGTTCCGGGGTCGACGTGCTGCGGGTCGGCGTGCTGCCGACGCCAGCGGTGGCCTATCTGACCGGGCTGCTGGGCGCCGACTTCGGCGTGATGCTCTCGGCCAGCCACAACCCGATGCCCGACAACGGCATCAAGCTCCTGGCCCGGGGCGGGGTGAAGCTCGACGACGAGATCGAGGACGCCATCGAGGAGCGCTACCGCCACCTCGGCGAGGAGGACTGGCAGCGCCCCACCGGTGAGGCCGTCGGCCGGGTCCGCGACCACGCGGAGGGCTTCGAGCAGTACCTCGCCCATCTGCTGTCGGTGCTGCCGAACCGGCTGGACGGGCTCAAGGTCGTCATCGACGGCGCCCACGGCGCGGCCTCGAAGGTCTCGCCGGAGGTCTTCCGCCGGGCCGGGGCCGAGGTGATCCACACCATCGGTGACGCGCCCGACGGGCTGAACATCAACGACGGCATCGGCTCGACCCATCTCGGTCCGCTGATGGCCGCCGTGCTCGAGCACGGCGCCGACCTGGGCATCGCCCACGACGGCGACGCCGACCGCTGCCTGGCGGTCGACGCCGAGGGCAACGAGATCGACGGCGACCAGATCCTGGCGGTGCTGGCGCTCGCCATGCGCGAGTCCGGCACGCTGAGCCGGAACACCGTCGTCGGCACGGTGATGTCCAACCTCGGCTTCAAGCTGGCCATGGAGCGCGAGGGCATCGAGCTGGTGCAGACCGCGGTCGGCGACCGCTATGTGCTGGAGTCGATGAAGGAGCACGGCTACAACCTGGGCGGCGAGCAGTCCGGCCACGTGATCTTCCTGGACCACGCGACCACCGGTGACGGCACCCTGACCGGGCTGATGCTGGCCGCGCGGCTCGCGGCGACCAAGCAGTCGGCGACCGAGCTCTGCTCGGTGATGACCCGGCTGCCGCAGGTGCTGGTCAACGTCAAGGGCGTGGACAAGGCCCGGGCCGCCACCGACGCCGAGCTGCTGGCCGCCGTCGCCGCGGCCGAGCTGGAGCTGGGCACGACCGGACGGGTGCTGCTGCGCCCCTCCGGCACCGAGCCGCTGGTCCGGGTCATGGTCGAGGCCGCCGACCTGGTGCAGGTGCAGGCGGTCGCCGAACGGCTGGCCGAGGTGGTCCGGGTCCGGCTGGGCTGAGCAACGCCGTACCCATGCAGAGCGGGGCCCGTCCAAACGGACGGGCCCCGCTGCTGTCGTACCCGCGGTCTAGAGCTTGCGCAGCCGGACCCGCTGGACCTTGTGGTCGCTGCCCTTGCGCAGGATCAGGCTGGCCCGGCCCCGGGTCGGGGCGACGTTCTCCACCAGGTTGGGCCGGTTGATGGTGCGCCAGACCTGGCGGCCGTAGTCCAGCGCCTCCTCCTCCGGCACCTCGGTGAAGCGGCGGAAGTAGGAGGAGGGGTCCTGGAACGCGGTCTCCCGCAGCTTGCGGAAGCGCTCCAGGTACCAGCGCTCGATGTCGTCCACGCGGGCGTCCACATAGATCGAGAAGTCGAAGAAGTCGGCGACCGCGACCCGGGTCCGGCCGTCCAGTCCGGGCAGCGCCGGCTGCAGCACGTTCAGACCCTCGACGATCAGGATGTCCGGGCGGCGCACCACCAGCCGCTCGTCCTGGACGATGTCGTAGACCAGGTGGGAGTAGACCGGCGCGGTGACCTCGTCCTTGCCGGACTTCACGTCGGCGACGAAGCGGGTCAGCGCCCGGCGGTCGTAGGACTCGGGGAAGCCCTTGCGCGACATCAGGCCCCGGCGGCGCAGCTCGGCGTTGGGCAGCAGGAAGCCGTCGGTGGTGACCAGCTCCACCCGGGGGTGCTCGGGCCAGCGCGCCAACATCGCCTGGAGGACGCGCGCGGTGGTGGACTTGCCCACCGCGACGCTGCCCGCGACGCCGATCACGAACGGCGTCCCGGCCTGGGTGTGGGTGTGCTCGTTGTCGTCGAGGAAGTCGTTGAGGGTGCCGCGCAGCCGGGTCGTCGCGGTGACGTAGAGGTTGAGCAGCCGGGAGAGCGGCAGGTAGACGTCCTGGACCTCCTGGAGGTCGATGACGTCGCCGAGCCCGCGCAGGCCCTCGACCTCCTCGGCGGAGAGCGCGAGGGGCGTGCGGTCGTGCAGCGCGCTCCAGTCCGCTCGGTCGAGGTCGACGAAAGGGGACGTGTCAGCGCGGCGTTGGGCTTCGAGCGTGATCGGCACCTGCCCATTCTCCGCATCCCGGGCCCGGAGTGGCGTGTCGGCGGCCGGTCAATGGAGAGAGATTCGTCTCAGCCGGGTGTCAGCGCCCCAGTGAACAGTGGCGGACGAATCGGAACGCCGCAGCTGGCGGCGGCTCACTCAGAAGGGGCGCTGCGGCGAGGTACCGGGGACCACTCCGAGCGAGGCGAGGGTCGCCTCGCGCGGGGTGGCCCGGCCGCGTTCGTAGGCCGCGGCGAAGGCCTCCGGACCCAGCGCCGCCTCGGCCCCGGCGGCAGTCCGGTCCACATCGGGCGAGGACCGGTCCCGCATTCCGCGCTGGAGATGCGCCGCGCCCAGCAGTTCGGCCGCGCGCAGCGGATCGCCCTGGCGGAGCAGCAGGTCGGCCCAGCCCTGGAGGCAGTCGGCGATGATCGGGCCGTCGTAGACCTCGGTGGCCGCCCGCAGGGCCGCCTGATGATGCTCGGTGGCTGCCGCGAAGTTCCCGGCGGCGGCCTCCAGATAGCCGCTGGTGCCGGCGAACAGGGCCTTGATCTGCGGCGCGCCGCCGGCCGCGGGCAGGGCCTGCCGGACCGCCACGCCCAGCAGCGGGCGTCCCAGCTCCGGCGTGCCGAGGTAGCGGTAGGCGTTGGCGAGGGCGGTGTGGGTGGCGATGACCATCACCCAGGAACCCTCCCGCAGGGCGTCGTCGGCGGCCCGACGCAGGGTCCTGGCGGTGAGCGCGGTGTAGCCCTCGCGCAGGCCCACGGTGTGGACCATACGGGCCCGGTAGTCGCCGCTCTCCCCGCTCAGCCCGAGCCGTTCCTCCAGCGCGACGGCCTGCTCCCACAGGGCGACGGCCTGGTCGACCTCGCCCCGCCACTGCGCGTAGTCGGCCAGTCCGGCCGCGCAGAAGGACTGCCCCCACAGGTCGCCGATCTCCCGGAACCGGTCGAGCGCGTCGTGGAGGTGGACCTCGGCGACGTCGGCCACCCCGCGGTTCTGCAGGGCGAAGCCCATGAACAGCCGGGCGGTGGCCCGGACGAAGGGGTCGGGCGCGTCGAAGAGGCGCAGCGCCTGGTCCTCGACGGTCTGCCCCCACGGATGGAACATCGACTCCATGATGTCCAGCATCGGCAGGACCGGGTGGGCGAACGGGTCGTCCAGCCGGTCCCGGTGGGCGATCCCGGCCCGGAGCAGGAGCAGTGCGCCCGGCACGTCCCAGGTGGTGTCCAGGGCGTAGAGGGCGGTGATCCCGTAGGCGACCGCGCGGGTGGCCTCCGGGACGTCCTGGCCCGGCAGCTCCAGCGCCCGGGAGACCACTCCCAGCTGCTCGCCCTGCCCGCCGCGCCGCCACAGGTACCAGCCCAGGGCGGCCACCAGCCGCACCGCGGTGCCGGCCGCGCCGGACTCGACGGCGTGCCGCAGCGCCCCGAGGAGGTTGTCGTGCTCGGCCAGGAAGCGGGCGAACCAGACCACCTGCGCGCCGGTGTAGAGGTGCGGCTCGCCCTCCTCGGCGAGGGCGAGGAAGTACCCGGCGTGGGCGTCCCGGGCCGCCGTCGTCGCTCCGGCCGCCTCCAGCCGTTCGGCGGCGTACACCCGGATGGTCTCCAGCAGCCGGTAGCGGCCGCCCGGGGTCCGCACCACCAGCGACTTGTCGACCAGCGAGGAGAGCACGT
This sequence comes from uncultured Actinomycetota bacterium, assembly GCA_963743515.1. GTDB lineage: Bacteria > Actinomycetota > Actinomycetes > Streptomycetales > Streptomycetaceae > Streptacidiphilus. Next base: position 636,204 of record CAVUQN010000004.1, on the reverse strand, counting down.
CCAGGAGGTCGTCGCTGGGCAGCTCCGCGGTCGCGCAGACCTGCTCGACGGCCTCCAGTTCGGCCCCGCCGGCGAACACCGACATTCCGGCCAGCAGCGTCCGCTCCGGCTTCTCCAGCAGCTCCCAGCTCCAGTCGACCACCGCGCGCAGGGTCCGGTGCCGGGGCAGCGCGGTCCGGCTGCCGCCGGTGAGCAGTTGGAACCGGCGGCTCAGTCGACGGTCGATCTGTTCGGCGGACAGGGTCCGCAGCCGGGCGGCGGCCAGCTCGATGGCCAGCGGCTGGCCGTCCAGCGCCCGGCAGATCCGGACCACGGCCGGCAGCTCCGGTCCGTCCGGCCGGTAGCCGGGGCGCACGGCTGCGCCCCGGACGGCGAACAGCCGCACGGCCGGGAATTCCAGCGCCCGGTCGAGGGTGAGCGAGGCGTCGTGCTGCGGGTCGGGCGGCAGCCCGAGCGGGGGCACCGGGTGCAGCTGCTCGCCGGTGATGCCGAGCGGTTCGCGGCTGGTGGCCAGGATGCGCAGCCCCGGGCAGCCGGCCAGCAGTCGGCCGGCCAGCGTGGCCGCCGCGTCGACCAGGTGCTCGCAGTTGTCCAGCACCAGCAGCAGCGGGCGGTTGCCGAGCGCGGTGACGATCCGTTCGGTGGCCTCGGCGGCCGGGTGCGGCAGCGCGGTCGGACGCTGGGCGACCGCGGGTTCGCGCAGCTTGAGCGCGGTCAGTACGGCCGTCGGGACCTCGGCCGGGCTGGTCACCGCAGCCAGCTCGACCAGGCTGACCTGGGACGATTCGCTGCGGGCGGCGCTCTCCAGGGCGAGCCTGGTCTTCCCGGCGCCGCCGGGACCGGTCAGCGTGACCAGCCGTGAGTCGGCGAGCGCCGCGCGGACGGCGGCGAGGTCGGCCTCCCGGCCGAGGAAGCTGGTGAGCTGGGCCGGCAGCCCGTTGCGCGCGGGCCGCGCCGCGTCGTCGGCAGCCCTGTCGGCGGTGGTCCTGTCGGCGGCAGCCCCGCTCCTGGTGGCGTCGTCGGCGCCCCCGGCGTCGGTCAGCACGGCCAGATGGGCCTGCCGCAGCAGCGGCGAGGGGTCGGTGCCCAGGGTCTCGGCCAGCAGCGTGCGGCCCTCCTCGTACACGGCGAGGGCCTCGGCGTCGCGTCCGCTCCGGTGCAGGGCCTGCATCAGCAGCGCCCGGGGGCGGTCCCGCAGCGGCGATCCGGCGGTGAGCGCCTGCAGCTCCGGGAGGACGGCGGCGGCCTCGCCGCGCGCGAGGCGGAGCTCCAGCAGCTCCTCGCGGGCGTGCTCGCGCAGCGCCTCCAGGCGGGCGACGGCCTCGGTGAAGCCGGGGGCGGGGACGTCCGTGAAGGCCGGGCCGCGCCACAGTGCCAGTGCGGCGGTCAACCGCTCGGCCCCTGCCCCGGGCAGCAGCTGCTGGAAGCGGTGCAGGTCGACCTCGGCCGGGTCGAGCGCCAGCCGGTAGCCGCCGGCGGACCCGGCCACCAGCTCCCGGCCGAGGGCGGAGCGGAGCCGGGAGACCAGGGCCTGCAGGGCGTTGGCCGGGTTGGCCGGCCGCTCCTCGGGCCAGAGCAGCTCGGTCAGCCGGGCGGCGGAGACGGGGTGCCCGGCCTCCAGTGCGAGGGCGGCCAGCAGTACCCGCAGCCGGGTGCCGGCGAGTTCGACGGCCCTGCCGTCGGCGTCGTCGGCGACCAGCGGGCCGAGCAGTCGTATGCGCACAGGGACCATTGTCCAGGGTCCGGCTCTCCGCTGCGGTCGGTCCGGTACGGCACGATGAGGGCGGACACCAGCGTCGAGGGAGAGTCAGATGATCATCGGGGTCGGTATCGACGTGGCGGCGATCGACCGGTTCGAGGCCTCGCTGCTGCGCACCCCCAGCCTGGCGCAGCGGCTGTTCACCGAGCGGGAGCTGCTGCTGCCCGGCGGGGAGCGGCGCGGCCCGGCCTCGCTCGCGGCCCGGTTCGCGGCCAAGGAGGCGCTGGCCAAGGCGCTGGGCGCGCCCGGCGGCCTGTCCTGGACAGACGCCGAGGTACGCACCGAGTCCTCGGGCCGGCCGGTGCTGGAGGTGCGCGGCACGGTCGCGGCGCGGGCGGCGGCGCTGGGCGTCCGCTCGTGGCATCTCTCGCTCAGCCATGACGCGGGCGTAGCGTCGGCGGTGGTGATCGCCGAGGGGTGATCCCGCAGGGCCGGCGGTAATCGTGCAGCGGGAAGGGGCTGGTCGCGGATGCGGTACGCGCACACGGTGGAGCAGGTACGGGCGGCGGAGGGCGCGCTGATGGCGCGGCTGCCCGAGGGGACGCTGATGCAGCGGGCGGCCGCCGGACTGGCCGCGACCTGCGTCGAACTGCTGGCCGACGGCGCGTCGGGCCGCCGGACCGGCCGCTGCGGCGGGGTGTACGGCAGCCGGGTGGTGGTGCTGGCCGGCAGCGGGGACAACGGGGGTGACGCCCTGTTCGCCGGCGCGCGGCTGGCCGCGCGCGGGGCCCGGGTGAGCGCCGTGCTGCTCGCGCCGGAGCGCGCGCACCGCGCCGGGCTGCGGGCGCTGTTGGACGCCGGCGGCCGGGTGACGGACGGTCAGCAGCAGGGAGAGCGGGCGGTGTCCGAGGCCGACCTGGTCCTCGACGGCATCGTCGGCATCGGCGGGCGCGGCGGGCTGCGCCCCGAGGCGCTGCCCTACGTCCGGGCGGCGCGCCGGGCGGGCGTGCGGGTGGTCGCGGTGGACCTGCCCAGCGGCGTGGACGCGGACACCGGCGAGGTCGCCGGCGAGGTGCTGCCGGCCACGGTCACCGTCACCTTCGGCACCCACAAGCCGGGCCTGCTGGTCGACCCGGGCGCCCAGTACGCGGGCGTGGTCCGGCTGGTCCGGATCGGCATCGAGCCGCCGGCGCCGGCGGTCGAGGCGCTGCAGCACGCCGAGGCCGCCGCGCTGCTGCCGCGCCCCTCGGCCGAGAGCGACAAGTACCGGCGCGGCGTCGTCGGCATCGCCGCCGGTTCGGAGCGCTACCCGGGCGCGGCGGTGCTCGCCGTCGCCGCCGCGCTGCACGGCGGTGCGGGCGCGGTGCGCTACACCGGCACCGCCGCCCGCGAGGTGGTCCGGGCCCACCCGGAGACGCTGGTGGGCACCGGGGGACCGAAGCAGGCGGGCCGGGTGCAGTCCTGGGTGGTCGGCCCGGGGCTGGCCGACGGCGAGCAGGCCGAGCGCACCCTGGCCGAGGCGCTGGCGGCGGGCGTGCCGACGCTGGTGGACGCCGACGGGCTGCGGCTGCTCGCCCGGCTGCACGGCAGCCCGGCGCTCCAGGGCGTCGACCTGCTGCTCACCCCGCACGCCGGGGAGGCGGTGGCGCTGCTGGCCGGGGCCGGGGTGACCGCGACCCGGGAACAGGTCGAGGCCGCCCGGCTGGAGCACGCCCGGCGGATCGCCGCGCTCTACGGCTGCACGGTGCTGCTCAAGGGCTCCACCACCGTGGTGGCCGGCCCCGACCCGGCCGCCCCGGTCCGGGTCAACCCCACCGGCACCCCGTGGCTGGCGACGGCCGGCTCCGGCGACGTCCTCTCCGGACTGGCCGGCGCGCTGCTGGCGAGCGGGCTGCCGCCGCTGGATGCCGGCAGCGTCGCGGCGTATCTGCACGGCCTGGCGGGAAGAATCGCCTCGGCGGGGGAGCGGTCGCCGGCCACCGCCACCGAAGTGGCCGCCGCGCTGCCGGCAGCCTGGCGCGGGGTCGCCGGGGGAAGCCCTGCGCGCGCCGCGAGCTGATGGGCCCTCAGCAGAGTCAGTATCCAATGTGAGGCTGCTCACAGAATCCGTTGGAGAAGGAGAGGGCGACGTGACGTTGAAGGGACTGCCGTCGGGGGCGGCCGGTCGGTACGGGGTCGGGGCGCGGAGGGTGGCGGTGCTGGCCGCCGCCGTAGTGCTGCTCGGCACCGGCTGCGCCGAGGCCTCGGCGCACTCGGGCACCGGGTCCCGGGCGGTGTCGCGCACTCGGTCGAGCGACGGTGCCGCGGTCACGGCCGGCAGCAGCGTCGCCGTGGTGACCGCCACCGGCACCGCCGCCGCCACTGCATCCGCCTCTTCCACCGCCTCTGCCTCGACCTCCGCCTCTGCCACCGCCTCCGCCGGGGTGGAGCCGACGGCGGCCGCCGGAGCGCCCGCCGCCAAGACGGGCCCCGACGCGGCCGGGCACTGCCCCACCACCATGGGCCGGATCGCCTGCGTGGACCTCGACCGGCAGCTGATGTGGGTCCAGACCGGCAGCCGGGTGATCTTCGGCCCGGTGCACGTCCGCACCGGCCGCGCCGGGTACGTCACCCGGGACGGCCTGTGGCACATCTACCTCCGGAACGCGACCCAGTGGTCCTCGCTCTACGACGTGGCCATGCCCTACAGCCAGTTCTTCTCCGGCGGAGAGGCCTTCCACGGCCTGAACGGCGAGTCCATGTCGGCCCCGCCCGGCTCCCACGGCTGCGTCAACATGAACACCTGGGACGCCCGCACCCTCTGGGGAATCCTCAGGATGGGCGACCCGGTCGAGATCTTCGGACGCAAGCCCGGCACCTGAGCGGACGGCCCTCCGGCGCCCTGCCCCGACCCTCGCCGACCGGGAGGTTGTCCGCACGGCGGCGTGGTCTGGGAGACTGATCGGCAATGGAATCTGCGATGCGTGCCGAAGCTGTGGTCGACCTGGCGGCGCTGCGGGGGAACATCCGTGCTCTCCGTGCCCGTACCGGACCGGCCGACGTCATGTCCGTGGTCAAGGCCGACGCCTATGGCCACGGCCTGGTCCCGTGTGCCCGCGCGGCTCTGGAGGCAGGCGCGACCTGGCTCGGCACCGCGACCCCGGACGAGGCGCTGGCCCTGCGCGCCGCCGGGATCACCGCTGAACAGGCCCGGGTGCTCTGCTGGCTGTGGACGCCGGGCGCGCCCTGGGAGCAGACCGTCGAGGCCGGGATCGACATCTCGGTCAGCGGCGGCTGGGCCCTCGACCGGGTGCTGGCGGCGGTCCGGGCCACCGGCCGTCCCGCCAGGATCCACCTCAAGGCCGACACCGGCCTCGGCCGCAACGGCGCCCAGCCGCACGACTGGCCCGAGCTGGTGGCGGCGGCCCGCGCCGCCGAGGCCGAGGGCCTGGTCGCGGTCACCGGCCTGTGGTCCCACTTCGCCTGCGCCGACGAGCCGGGACACCCCTCCGTCCCGGCCCAGCTGACCTGCTTCCGCGAGGCCCTGGCTGTGGCCGAGGCCGCCGGGCTGCGCCCCGAGGTCCGGCACCTCGCCAACTCCCCGGCCACCCTGCTGCTGCCGGAGACCCACTTCGACCTGGTCCGGACCGGCCTCGCCCAGTACGGCCTGTCCCCCGTCCCCGAGGTCGGCGGGCCGGACGACTACGGGCTGCGCCCGGTGATGACCCTGCAGGCGCAGCTCGCCAGCGTGAAGCAGGTCCCGGCCGGCCACGGCGTCAGCTACGGCCACAGCTACACCACCCCGACCGACACCACCCTGGCGCTGGTCCCGGTCGGCTACGCCGACGGCGTCCCCCGGCATGCCAGCTCCACCGGCCCGGTCTGGATCGGCGGCAAGTGGCGGACCGTCGCCGGCCGGGTGGCGATGGACCAGTTCGTGGTCGACCTGGGCGGCGACCGGGCCGAGGTCGGCGACACCGTCGTCCTCTTCGGCCCCGGCGACCGGGGCGAGCCCACCGCCGAGGACTGGGCCCGCGCCTGCGGCACCATCTCCTACGAGATCATCACCCGGATCGGGGCCCGGGTGCCCCGGCGGTATGTCGGCGGCAGCACCGTCGACCCGGCCGAGGGGGGTGGCGACGGATGAGCGCGGACGCGGGCCGGTCGGCCGCCGCCGAGGCGGTCCAGCAGGTCACCGCTGTGGCCGGTGAGGTGGTCAGCGACATGGCCGAGGGCCGCTGGCGCCGGGCCGGGCTGGTCGGACTCTCGTTGGGCGTGGTCGCGGCCGGCGCGGCGGCGGGCGTTGCGGTGGAGCGGCTGACCGTCGGCCGGGACATGCGCCGCCGGGCCCGGGCCGAGATCGACGCCGCCGCGCCCTTCGGCTCGCTGCGCGGCCGTCCGCTCACGGTCGCCGCCCCCGACGGCACCGAGCTCTGCCTGGAACTGGACGGCACCGGCTGGGCCGGCACGCCGTTCGCCGACCGCCCCGCGTCGGCCGCGATACCCGACGCATCCGAAGCACCCGTTGCGCCGCCGAGCGCCCCGGCCGGGCCGCGCAAGGGCTGGCTGGGTCGGCTCCGCGCCGTCGCCCCGGTCGACCCGGTCGAGCTGCCCGCCCGGATCGAGGCCGCGGGCGGCCTGTCCAATGCCCTGGGGATGTCCGGCGCCCTGGGCAGCCTGCTGGGCCGCACCGCCACCCCGCCACTGACAGTGATCTTCTGCCACGGCTACTGCCTCAACCAGGACAGCTGGCACTTCCAGCGCGCCGCCTTCCAGGACGGCCTGCGGCTGGTCTTCTGGGACCAGCGCAGCCACGGCCGCTCCGAGCGCGGCCGCAGCTACCTGGCGGGGGAGCCGGCCGGCATCGACGAGCTGGGCGGCGACCTCAAGGCGGTGATCGACGCGGTCGCGCCGGTCGGCCCGCTGGTACTGGTCGGCCACTCGATGGGCGGGATGACCGTGATGGCCCTCGCCGACCAGTACCCCGAGCTGGTCCGGGAACGGGTCGCGGCGGTCGCGCTGATCGGCACCACGGCCGGGAACTGGAGCGGCAACAGCCTCGGCCTGCCCTCCTACGGCGCGAAGATGCTGCACCGGGTCGCCCCAGGCGTGCTCAAGGCCCTCGGCCGGCAGGCCGACCTGGTCGAGTTCACCCGCCGGATGGGCAGCGAGCTGACCTCCGCGCTCTACCGGAAGTACTCCTTCGGCGCGGCCGACGTCGACCCGGCCGTCGAGCGCTTCGCCCAGCGGATGCTGGAGGCGACCCCGATCGACGTGGTCGCCGAGTTCTTCCCGGCCTTCGACCAGCACGAGAAGACCGCCGCGCTGGCGGCCTTCCGGGACCTCCCGGTGCTGGTCCTGGTCGGCACCCGGGACCTGCTCACCCCGCCGGAGCACAGCGAGGCCATCGCTGCCGAGCTGCCGGACGCCGAGCTGCTGATCGTCCGCGGTGCCGGGCACCTGCTCATGCTGGAGTGCCCGGACCTGGTCGACCACGAGCTGGCGCTGCTGCTGGAACGCGCCGCGCAGCGCTCCGGCGCGCCGCTGCCGCAGTCGGTCAGGGAACTGGCCGAGCGGACCGCCGTCACCGGCGACGACCCCGGCGACGGCCCGGACGACGAGGCGCAGTCCTGACCGCCGCCCGCCCGACCCCTGCTCCCGAGAGGACCCCCATGCGGATCACCGTTCCCGACCCCGCCGCGATGCAGCAGCTCGGCCGCACCCTGGCGACCCTGCTGCACCCCGGTGACCTGGTGCTGCTCTCCGGCGAGCTGGGCGCGGGCAAGACCACCCTCACCCGGGGCCTGGGCGAGGGCCTGGGCGTGCGCGGCGCGGTCACCTCGCCCACCTTCGTCATCGCCCGGGTCCACCCTTCGCTGGTCGGCGGCCCGGCCCTGGTCCATGTCGACGCCTACCGCCTCGGCGGCGGCCTGGACCAGATGGAGGACCTGGACCTGGATGTCTCGCTGCCGGAGTCGGTGGTGGTCGTGGAGTGGGGCGAGGGCAAGGTCGAGGAGCTGTCCGACTCCCGGCTGGAGGTCCGGATCGAGCGCGCCCTCGGCGGCGAGGCGGCCGACGGCGCCGCTCTCGGCGGGGGTGTCCTCGGCGAGGGTGACGAGGACCCGCGCACGGTCGTGCTGACCGGTCTGGGCGCCCGCTGGGCGGGCGTGGACCTGGCTGCCGAAGCCGACTGGGGCGTGCGGCGCGGCGCGGAGGTCTGATCCGTAGTTGTTATTCCGACGCAGTGTCGGGAAGATGGGGGCGTAGGTAAGACGTCGGCATGACACTCCGGGAGGCGACATGTCCGGCACGACCCCCCGCCGCACGCACGCCGGCACCGCTGTCGGTCTGGGCGCACTGCTGGCCGCCTCGCCGGCCGCCAGGGCCGTCGGCACGCCCCCGCCCGCTCCGGCGCCCGCGCTCGCGCCCGAGGCGCCGGTGGACCAGGGCCGCGCCCAGCTGCCGGCCCCCGAGGAGGACCCGCTCCCGCTGCGTCCCCCGGCCGCCGCGGCCTAGACCGACCGGTCTTAGCCGCGGCGCATCCACGGATCAGCCGACGACGACGACCTTGGTCTTCTCGGGCGCGAAGGCGTAGACGGCCTTGCTGTCGTCGACCGACTCGCGGATGCCGCCGGTGTGCTTGCCCGGGGCCGGCGAGGCCATGCTGCCGTCCACCGCCGCGCTGAAGCCGATGACCACGGGGCGGCCGGTGAACAGCACGATGTTCTCGATCTGCGTCCCGTCCGAGCCGGTGATCGGGCCCGCGATGGTGTTGTAGACGGTGTAGTCGCCGGGGCTGGGGCTGACCGCGCTCGGCTGCACCGGGAAGCTCGTCTGTACCTTGCCGGAGCCGTCCACCAGCCAGACCCGTCGCTCGCCCAGCGAGTACACCACCCGCTTGCCCGAGCCCGAGTCGGCCGGGACCGGGTCCGCCTTGGCCGCGCCGCCGCCCGTGCCCGGCGCGGACGGCGCGGCGGAGCCCGGCTTGGTCCCGGTCTTCCCGCCGTCCGCCGCCGTGGTCGTGGTGGCGGAACTCCGCGCCTGCAGCGCCAGCAGCGTGACGACGGCGAGGGCCGCCGCCGTCAGGCCGGTGACGACGGTGCTGCTGGAGCCGATCTTCGGCACAAGTCCTCCTGGGCCTGGCGAACACTCGAACGCATGGACCCCTCAAAGCAGGGCCTCCCCATCCTGCCAGGTTCGCTGCGGCGCCCGGAGGCGGGCCGCACGGTCTCCGGGACGCTCTAACCTGATTGGGTGCTGCTCCTCGCGTTCGACACCGCCACCCCCGCCGTCACCGCTGCCGTCCATGACACGGAGCGGCGGCTCACCCTCGCCCAGTGCGACCGGACCGACGCCCGGCGCCACGGCGAGCTGCTGCTGCCGGCCATCGACGAGGTGCTGCGCGCCGCCGAGGTGCCCAAGGAGCAGCTGGGCGCGATCGTCGTCGGCACCGGACCGGGCCCGTACACCGGGCTGCGGGTCGGCCTGGCCACCGCCGCCGCGCTCGGCCACGCCCTCGGCATCCCGGTGTACGGGGTGTGCACCCTCGACGGCCTGGCCCGCGCCGCCCGGGATGCGGGCCAGCAGGGCCCGTTCGTGGCGGCGACCGACGCCCGCCGCAAGGAGGTCTACTGGGCCGCCTACGACGCCGAGGGCTGCCGTACCGGCGGTCCCGACGTCGACCGTCCGGCCGAGATCGCCGAGCGGGTCGCCGGACTGCCGGCGGTGGGCGCGGGCGCGTTGCTCTACCCCGAGGTCTTCGCCGCCCCGGCGGAGGGCATGCCGGAGCACCAGTCGGCCGGCGCGCTGGCCGTCTTCGCCGCCGAGGAGCTGGCGGCCGGCCGCGAGCTGCTGCAGCCGGTCCCGCTCTACCTGCGCCGACCGGACGCCGAAGTGCCGAAGAACTACAAGACGGTGCTGCCCGCATGATCGTGCTGCGGGAGATGCGCTGGTGGGACATCGAACCGGTGCTCGACCTGGAGAACGAGCTGTTCCCCGAGGACGCCTGGTCGGCCGGGATGTTCTGGTCCGAACTGGCCGATGCCCGGCACCCCGGGGCCACCCGCTGGTACACCGTCGCCGAGGCCGGGGACGGCCGGATCGTCGGCTACGCCGGGCTGATGGCCATCGCCGGCGAGGGCGATGTGCAGACCATCGCCGTGGCCCAGGACCACTGGGGCGACGGCCTCGGCACCCGGCTGCTCGACCGGGCTGGTGCAGCAGGCCGCCGCGGTCGCGCTGCGAGTACGTGCTGCTGGAGGTCCGGGTCGACAACCCGCGTGCCCAGCGGCTCTACGAGCGCTTCGGCTTCGAGCCGATCGGCATCCGCCGGGACTACTACCAGCCCTCCGGGGTCGACGCCCTGGTGATGCGGCTGGAGCGGCCCGCCGATGCCCTGCCCCACCTGCCCGACCCGCCCCACCACGCAGACAACGTAGGAGCATGACCCGCCATGGCTGACGAACCGCTGGTCCTCGGCATCGAGACCTCCTGCGACGAGACCGGCGTCGGTATCGTCCGGGGCACCACCCTGCTCGCCGACGCCGTCGCCACCAGCGTCGAGGAGCACGGGCGCTTCGGCGGCGTCGTGCCGGAGATCGCCAGCCGGGCGCACCTGGAGTCGATGGTGCCCACGGTCCAGCGGGCGCTGGACGAGGCCGGGATCAAGGCGAGCGACCTCGACGGGATCGCCGTCACGGCCGGTCCGGGCCTCGCCGGCGCGCTGCTGGTCGGCGTCTCCGCCGCCAAGGCCTACGCCTATGCGCTGGACAAGCCGCTGTACGGGGTGAACCACCTGGCCTCGCACATCTGCGTGGACCAGTTGGAGCACGGGCGGCTGCCCGAGCCGACGATGGCACTGCTGGTCTCCGGCGGGCACTCCTCGCTGCTGCTGACCACCGACATCACCAGCGACGTCCGCTCGCTGGGGGCGACCATCGACGACGCGGCGGGGGAGGCCTTCGACAAGGTCGCCCGAGTGCTCGGCCTCGGCTTCCCCGGCGGCCCGGTGATCGACCGCTACGCCGCCGAGGGCGACCCGAAGGCGATCGCCTTCCCGCGCGGGCTCAGCGGGCCGCGCGACCCTGCCTACGACTTCTCCTTCTCCGGGCTGAAGACCGCCGTCGCCCGCTGGGTCGAGGCCAAGCGCCGGGCGGGCGAGGAGGTCCCGGTGCGGGACGTCTCGGCCTCCTTCCAGGAGGCGGTCACCGACGTGCTGACCCGCAAGGCGGTCCGGGCCTGCCAGGACCAGGGCGTGGGCCACCTGATGATCGGCGGCGGGGTCGCCGCCAACTCCCGGCTGCGGGCGATGGCGCAGGAGCGCTGCGACCGGGCGGGGATCGTGCTGCGGGTGCCCCGGATGAAGCTCTGCACCGACAACGGCGCGATGGTGGCCGCGCTGGGCGCGGAGATGGTGTGGCGCAACCGCGTGCCCTCCTCCTTCGACCTGTCGGCCGACTCCTCGCTGCCGGTCACCGAGACCCACGTCCCGGGCCGCGCCGTCCCGGTGTCGCACGACGAACTGCACCGGCTCTCCGAGTAACTGGGCAATGGGGAACGTGAGTTCGAGGTGTCTGGGCGTTTTCTGGGAACCGGCTGGGAGTCGGTAGCGTCCTTCCCGACACCACCGGACGTCGGGAGTACAGGGCAGTGAAGCGGTACAGCAGGACCCTCGGTACGACGGCGGGGGCGCTCGCCCTCACGGCCCTGGCAGCCGGCTGCAGCAGCGGTCCGCCTCCCGTGCCGCTGCCGTCCCCGGCGGCGCCGGGAGACGCGGCCACGGCCACCGCCGGGGCCACCACCGGCTCCGCCTCGCAGGACGCGGTGACCGCGAACACGGCGCTCTGGGCGAAGTGGGGCCTCAAGCCGCTCGTCCCCGCCCCGGCGCCGCCGCTCGACCGCCCGGTCAAGCTGACCCGGTCCGGCAAGGTCCCGGTGATCAAGCAGGTCCCGACCAGCCAGAAGGTCGTCTTCATCACCGTGGACGACGGCGCGGAGAAGGACCCGAAGTTCATCCAGATGATGCAGGACCTGAAGATCCCGATCACGATGTTCCTGATGAACGACACGATCAAGGACGACTACGGGTACTTCAAGCCATTGCAGGCACTGGGCAACAGCATCCAGAACCACACCCTGCACCACCCGGCGATGAACACCATCTCCGAGGCGCAGCAGCAGAACGAGGTCTGCGGCGACCAGAAGATCCTCACCGCGCAGTACGGCACCGCCCCGTTCCTGTTCCGCCCCCCGTACGGCGCGGGCGCGTACTCGTCCAGCCTCAACGAGGCGGTGCAGGCCTGCGGTCCGCGCGCCATCGTCTACTGGACCGAGACCATGGAGATCACCGGCCTGGAGTACCAGACCCCGGACCGCAAGCTCCAGGACGGCGACATCATCCTGGCCCACTTCCGGGGCCCGTCCGAGCTCAAGGGCGAGTCGATGACCAAGATGTTCGCCAACATGGTCAAGCGCATCGAGGAGCAGGGCTTCAGCGTCGCCCGGCTGGACGACTACATCCAGCAGCCGTAGCCGCCGGGTCGTACTGCCAGTTCAGCCGGGCGTTTGGAGCAGCGGCGCGGTGTCGAGGACCGGGTACGGGGCGGGCAGGGGCAGCTTGCCGCCCAACGGGGAACTGGTGTGAACGCGGTAGCGCCTGGCCTTCGGGTCGGGGTCACTGTGGACGTAGACCACGCCGTCCTGGCGATCGACGACGTACACGGGCACGGCTGCGGAGGCGTACGTGCGGTACTTCGCGCCGGTGTCGGTGTCGTGGTTGCTGGACGTGACCTCGCCGACCAGGGCGAGCAGGTGGATGGGATACCAGCCCTTGTGGGTCTTGCGGAACGCTTCGTCCAGATCGGTGGGCTTGCGCCGCTGGACATAGAAGTCCGGGATCACCAGGGCCCTGTCACCTGGGGACGCGGACTCGGTCGTGTAGCCGTTGCCCATTCCGGCGAGCGTCACCCCGGCCACGCGCAACTGGACGACCAGTTCCACCGCCCCGGAGTTGTGGTTGTCGTCAGGTTGCGGAGGAATGATGACCGTCCCCTCGACGTACTCGGGCCGGATCGGATAGCCGGCGGCTTCCTCCAGCGCGATCAGCAGATCGATGGGGTCACGAGGCATGGGCTCGGTCACGGGGTCGGCGCTCATTTCGCTGTCCTCCCTGGATGCTCTTGCCAGGCTACGTCCGGGCGGGCTGCCCCAGCAGCATCATCGGGGCGCCCGCCACCCGGGTGAGGATCACCGTGCAGGAGTTCACTCCTTCGGGTTTGAGTTTGCGGCGGAGCTCCTCGGGCTCGATCGCCGAGCCGCGCTTCTTGATCACGACGGTGCCCACCTCGCGCTCGCGCAGCAGCGCCTTGAGCTTCTTCAGGCCGAACGGGAGCGTGTCGGTGATCTGGTACGCCGTGGCGTACGCGCTGGGGCGCAGGGCGTCGGTGGTGAGGTAGGCGATGGTGGGGTCGATCAGTGTGGCGTCGAGCTGCTCGGCGACCTCGGCGACCAGGTGGGCGCGGATCACCGCGCCGTCCGGCTCGTAGAGGTAGCGGCGGACCGGTCCTGGCTCGGGGTCGGGGAGCCGGCCGCCGGTGAGGCTGTCACCGGCCGGCAGCAGCGTCGCTCGATGGGGTTGTTCTGCCCGGGTGCCGAACCAGAGCACGGCCTCCTTGACGTCGCCGCCGTCGGAGACCCACTCCGCCTCCGCACCCTCCGGCACCGCCTCGTGCGGGATGCCCGGCGCCACCTTCAACGCCGCGAACGGCGCCTGCCGGGCCGCGCCGACGGCCCAGCTCAGCGGCGGCGAGTACGCTTCGGGGTCGAAAATACGGCCCCGGCCTCCCCTGCGCGCCGGGTCCACGAAGACCGCGTCGAAGCCGCTCAGGTCGATCTCGGCGACATCCGCGCAGCGCTGCTCGATCAGACCGTCCAGGCCCAGTGCCGCGGCGTTGGCCTCGGCGACGGCGCAGGTCAGCGGGGAGCGGTCGACGGCGAGGACCGAGATCCCGGCCCTGGCCAGTGCGATCGCGTCGCCGCCGACGCCGGAGCAGAGGTCCGCCAGCCGCTTCACGCCGAGCGCGGCGAAGCGCCGGGCCCGCCACTCGGCGACGCTGGTGCGGGTCGCCTGCTCGACCCCGTCCGGGGTGAAGTACATCCGCGCCGCGTCGGCCGCGCCGAACTTCGCCACCGCCCGCTGCCGCAGCCGGGCCTGGGCGATCGCGGCCGACACCAGCTCCGCCGGGTGGTCGCGGCGCAGCCTGGTCGCCACCGCCAGCTCCTGCCCGGGGGCATGGTCGCGCAACTCGGTCAGCAGGGCCTGGCCCTCGTCGGTCAGCAGGGCCCGGAACGATTCGATCTCCACAGCGTTCATCATCGCGTAAGCGACTCGTTGGCACTCTGGTTGACTGAGTGCTAAGCGCGGCCTAGTGTCGTCGTTGGCACTCTCCACTGGAGAGCGCTAACCCGCGAAGAGGCGTTTCCGGCACCGCGACGACGGCTGCGCCATACCAATCTTCGCGACCCAAGACATGAATCACCCCGTGATCTCCGAAGGGGGAGGTCGGAACGTGACGACCACCAGCTCCAAGGTTGCCATCAAGCCGCTCGAGGACCGCATTGTGGTCCAGCCGCTCGAAGCCGAGAAGACCACGGCCTCCGGCCTGGTCATTCCGGACACCGCCAAGGAGAAGCCCCAGGAGGGCGTTGTCCTGGCCGTGGGCCCGGGTCGCTTCGAGGACGGCCAGCGCCTGCCGCTCGACGTCGCCGTCGGCGACATCGTGCTCTACAGCAAGTACGGCGGCACCGAGGTCAAGTACAACGGCGAGGAGTACCTCGTCCTCTCGGCTCGCGACGTCCTCGCGATCGTCGAGAAGTAGGACCCAGCTGTCTGCAGCTGCGACGCTGACCGCAGAGTCGTGACCCGCCCGGGCCCCAGTCATCACTGAGTGAGACCGGGTGCCCGGGCATGGTTGTTTGAGAGGGAAACCCTAAGCATGGCGAAGATCCTGAAGTTCGACGAGGACGCCCGCCGCTCGCTCGAGCGTGGCGTCAACAAGCTGGCCGACACCGTGAAGGTGACGATCGGCCCCAAGGGCCGCAACGTCGTCATCGACAAGAAGTTCGGCGCTCCGACCATCACCAACGACGGTGTCACCATCGCCCGTGAGGTCGAGCTCGACGACCCGTACGAGAACCTTGGCGCGCAGCTCGTCAAGGAGGTCGCCACCAAGACCAACGACATCGCGGGTGACGGCACCACCACCGCGACCGTCCTGGCCCAGGCGCTCGTCAACGAGGGTCTGCGCAACGTCGCCGCCGGCGCCGGCCCCTCCGGGCTGAAGAAGGGCATCGACGCCGCCGTCAAGGCCGTGTCCGACCACCTGCTCTCGGTCGCCCGCGAGATCGACGGCAAGGAGGACATCGCCGCCGTGGCCGCGCTGTCCGCCCAGGACGCCGAGGTCGGCGAGCTGATCGCCGAGGCGATGGACAAGGTCGGCAAGGACGGTGTCATCACCGTCGAGGAGTCGAACACCTTCGGCCTGGAGCTCGAGTTCACCGAGGGCATGCAGTTCGACAAGGGTTACCTGTCGCCCTACATGGTCACCGACCAGGAGCGGATGGAGGCGGTCCTGGAGGACCCGTACATCCTCATCCACCAGGGCAAGATCTCCTCGATCCAGGACCTGCTCCCGCTGCTGGAGAAGATCCTCCAGGGTGGCTCCAGCAAGCCGCTGCTGATCATCGCCGAGGACGTCGACGGCGAGGCGCTGTCCACCCTCGTGGTGAACAAGATCCGTGGCACCTTCAACGCCGTCGCGGTGAAGGCCCCCGGCTTCGGCGACCGCCGCAAGGCCATGCTCGGCGACCTGGCCACCCTCACCGGTGCCACCGTCATCGCCGAGGAGGTCGGCCTCAAGCTCGACCAGGCCGGTCTGGAGTCGCTCGGCTCCGCCCGCCGCGTCACCGTCTCCAAGGACAACACCACCGTCGTCGACGGCGCCGGTGAGGCGTCCGAGGTCGCGGGCCGCGTCGCGCAGATCAAGGCCGAGATCGAGAACACCGACTCGGACTGGGACCGCGAGAAGCTGCAGGAGCGCCTGGCCAAGCTGGCCGGCGGGGTCTGCGTGATCAAGGTCGGCGCTGCCACCGAGGTCGAGCTCAAGGAGAAGAAGCACCGTCTCGAGGACGCCATCTCGGCGACCCGCGCGGCCGTCGAGGAGGGCATCGTCGCCGGTGGCGGCGCCTCCCTCGTCCACGCCCAGAAGGTGCTCGACGGCGGCCTCGGCCTGTCCGGTGACGAGGCCGTCGGTGTCGCGGTCGTCCGCCGTGCGCTGGTCGAGCCGCTGCGCTGGATCGCCCAGAACGCGGGCCTCGAGGGCTACGTCATCACCACCAAGGTGGCGGAGCTCGAAGAGGGCCAGGGCTACAACGCCGCGACCGGCGAGTACGGCGACCTGATCAAGGCCGGCGTCATCGACCCGGTCAAGGTCACCCGCTCCGCGCTGCAGAACGCCGCGTCCATCGCATCGCTGCTGCTCACCACGGAGACCCTGGTCGTCGAGAAGCCGGCCGAGGAGGAGCCCGCCGCGGGTCACTCCCACGGCGGCCACGGCCACTCCCACTGACGCACCGCACGGTCAGTAGCCCGGAGGCCCGGTCCCGCCAGCGTCACGCTGCGGGGCCGGGCCTCCGGTTCGTCCCGGTCCGGCCGCTCAGCGCACCCGGCGCTCCGCGTGCTTTCGCTGGTGCGGGCCGAGCGCCTCGACCTCCAGCAGCAGCGGCAGCAGGTCGGGCTCCAGGGTCAGCGCCCGGAAGACCACACCGCTGGTCACCGCGTGCGCGGGGCGCGACAGCACGGTCAGCTCGTCGTCGGCCTGGATCTCGCCGGGGGTGATCACCCGCAGGTACGCGCCGGGGAGCGCCCGTTGGGTGAAGCGCTTCATCCAGCCCTGCTCCTGCAACCAGCCGGCGAAGGTCCGGCAGGGGATCCGGGTCGCGCAGACCTCCAGCACCACCTCCGAGCCGATCAGCCAGCGCTCGCCGATCAGCGCGTCGGTGGTGGGCAGCCCCAGCGTGGTCAGGTTCTCGCCGAAGATCCCGTTGGGCAGCTCCCGGCCTAGCTCCCGCTCCCAGAGGTCCAGCTCCTCCCGGCTGTAGGCATAGACCGCCTGGTCGTCACCGCCGTGGTGGCGGTGGTCGCAGACCCGGTCGCCGACGATGCCGCTGCCGCTGCTGCCCTCGGCGCCGCGCGGGCCCGGGGCGGCGACCGCCACCCGGCGCTCGACCGGACGCTTGTCGATCGCGGTCGCGCCGATGTCGCTGTGCTCGGTCGCGCGGCTCAGGCCCGTATTGACTGACAGAAGCTTCCCCATGGCACGAGCGTAGAGGGCCGGCGCAAGCAGATATAAGCCGGAGGACGGCCCTCCGCTCGATCTCAAAGTGCCGCTTATGCTGGGCGGATGATCGACGCCCGCCATCTCCGAGTGCTCCGCGCCGTCGCCCGGACCGGTTCGTTCTCCGGCGCCGCGCGCGAACTGGGCTACACCCAGCCCGCGGTGAGCCAGCAGATGAAGGCGCTGGAGAAGTCGGTGGGCACCAGGCTGGTGGTCCGGGTCGGCCGGGGCGTGCAGCTCAGCGAGGCCGGCCAGGTGCTGGTGCGGCACGCGGCCGGGATCCTGGCCGGGCTGGCCGCGGCAGAGGAGGAGGTCGCCGCCATCGCCGGGCTGCGCGCCGGACGGGTGCGGCTGGTGTCCTTTCCGACGGCCAGCTCCACCCTGGTCCCGCCGGCAGTGGCGCAGCTGCGCGCGGCCGAGCCGGGGGTGCGGGTCTCGCTGACCGAGGCCGAGCCGCCGGAGTCGCTGGCGATGCTGCGCGGCGGCGACTGCGAGATCGCGCTGGCCTTCCGCTATCCGGGGCGGCCGACCGGGGTGCAGCTCCCGGCGGAGGTCCCCGGCTCGCGCCGGCAGGCGCGCGCGGAGGCGACGGTGCAGGCCGCCGCCTCGGCCGCCGCCGCCGACTGGTCCGACCTGAAGGTCCGGCGGCTGCTGGACGACCGGCTGGTCGCGGTGGTGCCGACGGCCCACCCCCTCGCGGGGCGCGGTGCCCCGAACCCGGTCGACCTCGCCGAGTTGGCGGAGGAGCAGTGGATCGCCGGCTGCCCGCAGTGCCGGGGCCATCTGGTCGAACTGTGCGAGGAGGCCGGCTTCACTCCGGGCATCGACTTCGCCACGGACGACTGTCCGGCGGTGTTCGGGCTGGTGGCGGCGGGGCTCGGGGTGGCGGTGCTGCCGGAACTCGCGCTGCGCGCGGTTCGGCCGAACGGGGTCGCGGTGCTGCCGCTGGCCTCCGGGGTCTATCGCGAGGTGGTCGCGCTCACCGTGCCCGACCTGACGGCGGTCCCGGCGGTGGCGCTGATGCTGGACCGGTTGGCGCTGGTGTCCGCCTCCTGAGCCCGTCCTGAGTCTGTTCCGACGACGCAAGCCCCCGACACGCCCGGGCGCGCGGAACCGTTCCCCTGGAAACCCGGGGCGACGGCGCCGCGCGCCCGGTTGGGTTTGGGTTCAGCTGTTGATCAGGGTGGACGGGTCGAGCGGGCGCTGCCGGGAGCGGCCGAGGAGTTCCTCGCGCTCGTCCTCGGTCAGGCCGCCCCAGACGCCGTACGGCTCGCGTACGGCCAGGGCGTGGGCCGCGCATTCGGCGCGGACCGGGCAGCGGGCGCACACCTCTTTGGCGGACTGCTCCCGGGAGCTGCGCGCCGCGCCGCGCTCGCCCTCGGGGTGGAAGAAGAGGGAGCTGTCCACGCCGCGGCAGGCGGCGGAGAGTTGCCAGTCCCAGAGATCCGCGTTGGGGCCGGGGAGTCGGGAGAAGTCTGCCATGGCTCATTCCCTCGGGGGTTCAGGTGCGACGGTCAGCGGTGGATACAAGTCATATAACCTCAAAAAGGAGGGAAGTGGGACAAAGGGCACGTAAGAGCCCCCGGTTGGGGGGGATTGCCCGCCGGGCGGGCGGAGCGATGGGGCGTGCGGGCGTAGTCCGGGCGCTGCACAGGCGCTCCGGGTACCACCGAGTGCCCGACGTGGTTGATGATCTGTAGCGGTATGACCACGTAGAGTGCTGATGGCGGCTGTCGACCCCGTAACTCATTCGAGTGACGGTCGTTGGGAGTGCTGAGGCGGTCAGAAAGGCTGGTGTCGGGGAAGACTCCAGCCGTCGAGGTCGCATCGGGACGATTCGTACCAGCCAGGAGGCTCAACGTGACGCGGATCAGCTGCGGAGGACGACCATGACATCCGTTCTCGTTTGTGATGATTCACCGCTTGCCCGCGAGGCGCTGCGCCGCGCGGTCGCGACCGTGCCCGGCGTGGACCGGGTGACCACGGCGACCAACGGCGAGGAGGTGCTCCGCCGGTGGGTGGCCGACCGCTCCGACCTCGTCCTGATGGACGTGCGGATGCCTGGACTCGGCGGGGTCGAGACCGTGCGGCGGCTGCTGTCCGCCGACCCGGGCGCCCGCATCATCATGCTCACCGTCGCGGAGGACCTCGACGGGGTGGCGCTGGCGGTGGCCGCGGGCGCGCGGGGCTACCTCCACAAGGACGCCTCCCGGGCGGAGCTGCGCGCCACGGTCACCCAGGCCCTGGCCGACCCGACCTGGCGGCTCGCCCCGCGCCGGCTCCGCTGCGCCGAGATGGGTGCCGCGCCCACACTGACGGCCCGTGAGATCCAGGTGCTCGAAGGCATGAGCCACGGCCGCAGCAACGCCGAGATCGGACGCGAGCTCTTCCTCTCCGAGGACACCGTGAAGACCCATGCCCGACGGCTCTTCAAGAAGCTCGGGGCCTCCGACCGCGCGCATGCCGTCGCCCTCGGCTTCCGTTGGGGCCTCGTCCGCTGATTTCCCGGGGGACGACCTGTCCGCCCGGTCGAGTCGCTTCGTCGCCCGACGATCTTGCGCTCGCTGGGATACCGGGGGTCGCTCCCGGGGACGATGGAGTATGGGGCATGGGGTCTCTCCGGGAGTGGCTGGCGGGGGTGGTCGGCGGTGGCGCATAACGTTCCGATGCACAAGTCGGGGTGCGGTGCCACGTTTCCCGATGTGACCAGGCACCATGGAGCAGTGCGCGACGACGATGTGACCGCCGCCCCCGGCGGTGGACAGCCCTCGGGTGGGTCCTCGGTGCCCATCGGGGCGTTGGTGGTCCGCGCCGTCGGCGGTGACGCCGGGGCGACCGACGCACTGCTGGCCCAGGTCCATCCGCTGGTGCTGCGCTACTGCCGGGCCCGGCTGGTCCGGCTCCCGGGCGGGGCCAGGCACCATGTCGACGACGTCGCCCAGGAGGTCTGCCTGGCGGTGCTCTGCGCGCTGCCGCGCTACCGCGACGAGGGCCGCCCGTTCGAGGCGTTCGTCTACGGCATCGCCGCCCACAAGATCGCCGACCTGCAGCGGGCCGCGATGCGCGGCCCCGGCCAGCCGCTCTCGCTCGCCGAGGAGCTGCCGGAGAAGCCGGACGAGGCGCTCGGCCCGGAGGAGCACGCGCTGCTCAGCAGCGACGCCGCCTGGGCCCGCGAACTGCTCGCCTGCCTGCCCGCCCGCCAGCGTGAGCTGGTGCTGCTGCGGATCGCCGCCGGACTGACCGCCGAGGAGACCGGCGAGGTGCTCGGGATGTCGGCCGGCGCGGTCCGGGTCGCCCAGCACCGCGCGCTCAGCCGGCTGCGGGCGCTGGCCGGCGACAACCACGAGGGACTCTCCGCCTGAGCACAGTCGGCCTGAGCACAGCCGACCTCGGTCCGGCAAGGGGAACCTTGCTCACCCGGTAGACTGAGTTATCGGTGCCGAGCTGCCCACCCAGCGGCCCCCGGTGGCGCCGTGTTGCGCGGGCGGGTGCGGCCAACAGTCTTCCCCCCGTCTCTGGTTTCCGGGTCGGTACGGGAAGGTACCTCACACTATGTCTTTGAATGCCGCAGGTGTCCCCGACAAGTTCGCGATGCTCGGGCTGACCTACGACGACGTTCTGCTGCTGCCCGGCGCCTCCTCGGTGCTGCCGAACCAGGTGGACACCTCATCCCGGGTCTCCAGGAACGTCCGGGTCAACATCCCACTGCTCTCCGCCGCCATGGACAAGGTCACCGAGGCGCGGATGGCCATCGCCATGGCCCGCCAGGGCGGCGTCGGCGTGCTGCACCGCAACCTGTCCATCGAGGACCAGGTCAACCAGGTCGACCTGGTGAAGCGCTCCGAGTCGGGCATGGTCACCGACCCGATCACGGTCGGCCCCGAGGCCACTCTGGCGGAGGCGGACGCGCTCTGCGCCAAGTTCCGGATCAGCGGCGTCCCGGTCACCGACGCGGCCGGTCGGCTGCTCGGCATCGTCACCAACCGCGACATGGCCTTCGAGGCGGACCGCAGCCGCCAGGTCCGCGAGATCATGACCCCGATGCCGCTGATCACCGGCGAGGTCGGGATAAGCGGTGAGGACGCGATCGCCCGGCTGCGCCGCCACAAGATCGAGAAGCTGCCGCTGGTCGACGCCGACGGCGTGCTCAAGGGCCTGATCACGGTCAAGGACTTCGTCAAGGCCGAGAAGTACCCGCACGCCGCCAAGGACGCCGAGGGCCGGCTGCTGGTCGGCGCGGCCGTCGGCGCCAGCGCCGAGGCGCTGGAGCGGGCTCAGGCGCTGGCCGCCGTGGGCGTGGACTTCCTGATCGTGGACACCTCGCACGGCCACAACAGCAACGCGCTGAACTGGATGTCGAAGATCAAGTCGACCGTCGGCGTCGACGTCATCGGCGGCAACGTGGCCACCCGCGACGGCGCCCAGGCGCTGATCGACGCCGGCGTGGACGGCGTCAAGGTCGGCGTCGGCCCCGGCTCCATCTGCACCACCCGCGTGGTCGCCGGCATCGGCGTCCCGCAGGTCACCGCGATCTACGAGGCCGCGCTGGCCTGCCGCGAGGCGGGCGTGCCGGTCATCGGAGACGGCGGCCTCCAGTACTCCGGCGACATCGGCAAGGCCCTCGCGGCCGGCGCCGACACGGTCATGCTCGGCAGCCTGCTCGCGGGCTGCGAGGAGTCCCCGGGCGAGCTGCTCTTCATCAACGGCAAGCAGTTCAAGTCCTACCGGGGCATGGGCTCGCTGGGCGCGATGCAGTCGCGCGGCCAGGCGAAGTCCTTCTCCAAGGACCGCTACTTCCAGGGCGACGTCACCTCGGACGAGAAGCTGATCGCCGAGGGCATCGAGGGCCAGGTGCCCTACCGGGGCCCGCTCTCCGCGGTGCTCTACCAGCTGGTCGGCGGGCTGCGGCAGACCATGGGCTATGTCGGCGCCGCCACGGTCGCCGAGATGGAGGCCAAGGGCCGCTTCGTCCGGATCACCTCGGCGGGGCTCAAGGAGAGCCACCCGCACGACATCCAGATGACCGTCGAGGCCCCGAACTACCACGGCCACTGATGGCGTAGGCAGTACCGACAGGGAGGGTCCGTTTCGGCGGGCCCTCCCTGCCGCGTGTCTGCCACCTGTCGGGCGTACGGGATACTGGTGGACGGCAGGACCCGGCTCCGCCGGGATGCGGGGGTCGCCCCCCGCGAGATACAGCGCAGGTCGAGCGAAGGGCTGGGACGTGACCGAGATCGAGATCGGGCGGGGCAAGCGGGGCCGACGGGCATACGCCTTCGACGACATCGCCGTCGTACCGAGCCGCCGGACCCGGGACCCGAAGGAGGTCTCGATCGCCTGGCAGATCGACGCCTACCGGTTCGAGCTCCCGTTCCTGGCCGCGCCGATGGACAGCGTGGTCTCGCCCGAGCAGGCCATCGCCTTCGGCCGGATGGGCGGCCTGGGCGTGCTGAACCTCGAAGGCCTGTGGACCCGCTACGAGGACCCGCTGCCGCTGCTGCAGGAGATCACCGAGGTCAAGGACGAGGCGCTGGCCACCCGTCGGCTCCAGGAGGTCTACCGGGAGCCGATCAAGGCCGAGCTGATCGGCCGTCGGCTCAAGGAGATCCGCGACTCCGGCGTGGTCACCGCCGCCGCGCTCTCGCCGCAGCGCACCGCCGAGTTCTCCAAGGTCGTGGTCGACGCCGGCGTCGACATCTTCGTCATCCGGGGCACCACGGTCTCCGCCGAGCACGTCTCCGGCGCGGCCGAGCCGCTCAACCTCAAGCAGTTCATCTACGAGCTCGACGTCCCGGTGATCGTCGGCGGCTGCGCCACGTACACGGCGGCGCTGCACCTGATGCGCACCGGCGCGGCCGGCGTGCTGGTCGGCTTCGGCGGCGGCGCGGCGCACACCACCCGCACCGTGCTCGGCATCCAGGTGCCGATGGCGACGGCCGTGGCGGACGTGGCGGCGGCCCGCCGCGACTACATGGACGAGTCCGGCGGCCGGTACGTCCACGTCATCGCGGACGGCGGCGTCGGCTACAGCGGCGACCTGGCCAAGGCCGTCGCCTGCGGCGCGGACGCGGTCATGATCGGCGCGGCGCTGGCCCGCGCCAACGACGCCCCCGGCCGGGGCTTCCACTGGGGCATGGAGGCCGTGCACGAGGAGCTGCCGCGCGGCAAGCGGGTGGACCTGGGCACCGTCGGCTCCACCGAGGAGATCCTGCTCGGCCCGTCCCACACGCCCGACGGCACCATGAACCTCTTCGGCGCGCTGCGCCGGGCGATGGCCACCACCGGCTACTCGGAGCTCAAGGAGTTCCAGCGGGTCGAGGTCACGGTCGCGCACAAGTAGCCGACCGAGCGGCAGACGAGAGGTCCCCGGCGCGGATTCCGCGCCGGGGACCTCTGCGTGCGCTGCCGGGGACGGCTCAGCGGCGGCGGCCCATGGAGCGGGGCGCGGCCGCGCCGCTGAAGCGGCGGGTGAAGATGTAGGCCTCCGCGCCGCCGATCACGTAGAAGATGAGCACCGTGGCGCCCATGTCGTACTTCCAGGCATCGAAGACCAGAGCGGTGTGGGAGAAGAGCAGCGTGACCGTGGAGACGCCGGAGAGCTTGCTGCCCAGCAGCGCCTCGCCGACGAACTGGCCGAGGAAGTTCGCCACCACGGCCAGGGCGACGGCGATGAACGGCAGGCTCTTCTCGCGTCCGCCGATCCGGCCCATGACTGCGCCGATGAGCAGGCCGATGGCGATGGCGGCGTAGCCGAAGGAGTGCTTGGTGGCGTTGATGAGCTCGGCGTAGACGAGCCCGGCGACGATCGCCGCGCCCAGTCCGGCGGCGATCGCCAGACCAGGCTTGCCGTTCCCGGCCTGGTCGGTCGCGGCCTGGCCGTAGCCGGGCATGCCGTAGCCGGCCTGGCCGTAGCCCTGGAGGCCGGGCTGGCCGGGCTGGCCGGCCTGGCCGGGGGCGAACGGCGGGGGCGGGAGGAAGTCCTGCGGAGCGGGGCCGAAGCCGGGCGTGGCGCCCGCGTTCGGGTCGGCTGCGGGCGGCGGAGAGAGGTCGCTCATGGTGGTCCCCCGAGAATGGGTGTGCGAAGGCGGTCCGGATGGCCCGAGTGGGCCGGACCGCGGGCATGCGCCGGTGGCGGAGTCCGCTGGTGGCGCGGCGGAAGGCTAGCAGAGCCGCACTGTTGCCGGTCAGTGTCCCGGCTGTGCGAATTCGGCCGCCGTCGCTCGCCCTCGCCCACCGGAACTGCCCGACTACCGGCAGACTGGGGGAGCAGTGTCCAGCGGATCCGGCGCCGGACGCACCGGGGGTGCGCCTGCGGGGGGCCGGACCAGCACAGTGCGGAGGCAGCCATGCGGAGCGCGAAACTGGGACCGGTCGAGCGGGCGGAGTCGCTCGCCCTGATGGCCGAACGCGAGCTCGACGTCCTGGTCGTCGGCGGCGGGGTGGTCGGGGCGGGGACCGCCCTGGACGCGGTGACCCGGGGGCTGGCGACCGGGATCGTGGAGGCCAGGGACTGGGCCTCGGGAACGTCCAGCCGGTCCAGCAAGCTGATCCACGGCGGGCTGCGCTATCTGGAGATGCTGGACTTCGCGTTGGTCCAGGAGGCACTGAAGGAGCGCGGCCTGCTGCTGCAGACGCTCGCCCCGCACCTGGTGAAGCCGGTTCCCTTCCTCTATCCGCTGCAGCACCGGGGCTGGGAGCGGCCCTACGTGGGCTCCGGGATCGCGATGTACGACGCCATGTCGCTGGTCGGCGGCCACGGCCGGGGGCTGCCGGTGCACCGGCACCTGAGCCGCCGTCAGGCCCTGCGGCAGGCGCCCTGCCTGCGCAAGGACGCACTGGTCGGCGCGGTGCAGTACTACGACGCGCAGATGGATGACGCCCGGTTCGTGGCCACCCTGGTGCGCACCGCCGCCGGCTACGGCGCCGCCGCCGCCAACCGGGCCCGGGTGGTCGGCTTCCTCCGCGAGGGCGAGCGGGTGGTCGGCGCCCGGGTCCACGACCTGGAACAGGGCGGCGAGTTCGAGGTGCGGGCCCGGCAGGTGGTGAACGCCACCGGGGTGTGGACCGACGAGACCCAGGCGCTGGTCGGCCACCGGGGTCAGTTCCACGTCCGGGCCTCGAAGGGCATCCACCTGGTGGTGCCGCGCGACCGGATCCACTCCTCGACCGGGCTGATCCTGCGCACCGAGAAGAGCGTGCTGTTCGTCATCCCCTGGGGCCGGCACTGGATCGTGGGCACCACGGACACCGAGTGGACGCTCGGCAAGGACCACCCGGCCGCCAGCAGTGCCGACATCGAGTACCTGCTCGACCATGTGAACGCGGTCCTCGCCGTGCCGCTGACCAGGGAGGACGTCGAGGGCGTCTACGCCGGTCTGCGTCCGCTGCTGGCAGGGGAGTCGGACGCCACCTCGCAGCTGAGCCGCGAGCACGTGGTCCAGCACGCGGTGCCCGGACTGGTGGTGGTGGCCGGCGGCAAGTACACCACCTACCGGGTGATGGCCCGGGACGCCGTCGACGAGGCGGTGCACGGCCTGGACCAGGGGGTCCCCCCGCCCGGAGGGTGGGGGAGGGTTCCGCCGAGCTGCACCGAGCAGGTGCCACTGGCCGGGGCCGAGGGCTACCGGGCGCTGTGGAACGGCCGCGCCGAACTGGCCCGGACCAGCGGGCTCCATGTGGCCCGGATCGAGCATCTGCTGAACCGCTACGGCTCGTTGGCCGGCGAGGTGCTGGAGCTGATCGCCGCCGACCCCGGGCTGGCCGAGCCGCTCGGCGGCGCGGACGACTACCTCCGCGCGGAGGTGGTCCACGCGGCCCGCAGCGAGGGCGCCCGGCATCTGGACGACGTGCTGGCGCGACGGACCCGGATCTCCATCGAGACCTTCGACCGGGGTACCGCCTCGATGGTCGAGGTGGCCGAGCTGATGGCCCGTGAGCTGTCCTGGGACAAGGGGCAGGTGGACCGGGAGGTCGAGCACTACCGGATGCGGGTGGCGGCCGAGCGCGAGTCGCAGCAGCAGCCGGACGACCTGACGGCGGACGCCGCCAGACTGGGGGCGGAGGACATCGTCCCGCTCGGATAGGGGACGATGGGCGGGACACACCGGATCGTCGTACGCGGAGGGGACCTCATCCAGATGACCGCTGAACAGGACGCGTCCGGGCGGCTGCTCGCGGGTCGCTACCGGCTGGAGTCCGTCCTGGGCCGGGGCGGCATGGGGACCGTGTGGCGGGCCACCGACGAGGTGCTCGGTCGGCCCGTCGCGGTGAAGGAGCTGCGCTTCGCGGTCGGCGTCGACGAGGACGAGCGGCGCCGGCTGGTGGCCCGCACGCTCACCGAGGCCAAGGCCATCGCCCGGGTCCGGCACACCGCCGCGGTCACCGTCTACGACGTGGTCGAGGAGGACAACCGGCCGTGGATCGTGATGGAGCTGGTGGAGTCCCGCTCGCTGAGCGAGGTCATCAGCATCGAGGGGGTGCTGCCGCCGAGGCGGGCCGCCGAGATCGGTCTCGAGCTGCTGGCGGTGCTCGGCCAGGCGCACCGGGCCGGGATCCTGCACCGTGACGTCAAGCCGTCCAACATCCTGATCGGCCACGACGGGCGGGTGGTGCTGACCGACTTCGGCATCGCCCGGGTCGAGGGCGACCCCTCGGTGACCTCGACCGGGATGCTGGTCGGCGCGCCCTCGTACATCTCGCCGGAGCGGGCGCGCGGCCGGATACCGGGAGCACCGGCGGACCTGTGGTCGCTCGGGGCGACGCTCTACGCGATGGTCGAGGGCCGGCCCCCGTACGAGAAGGGCTCGGCGCTGTCCACGCTGACGGCGGTGATGACGGAGGACCTGCTGCCGCCGGTCAACGGCGGCGCGCTGACCCCGGTCATCGCCGGACTGCTGCGCAAGGACCCGGAGCAGCGCTTCGACGAGACGATCACCCGCCGACTGCTGACCCGGGTGGTCTCCGAGGCGGACACCCAGTCCTACGAGCAGCGGTACGAGCAGCCGTATGCGCAGCCGTACGAGCAGCCGCGGACGCCGACCGTGGCCGGGTTCACCGGCTCCGCGCCGACCCGGGAGGGGACGGCCCCGCTCGGGCTGCCGCCGGACGAGTCCTTCGCCGAGTCCTTCGCCGAGCCCCTGCCGGAGCCCGAGCCCGCGCCTGCGCCCGCCCGTCGCTCCAGCCGCCGCCGGCGGTCCGCGAAGCTGCTGATCGGGCTGCTGGTGCTGCTGCTGGTGGCCGGCGGCGGGGTCTGGGTGGCGCTGGCCCAGCGGAACGACGCCAAGCAGGGCGGGACCGGCTCGGACGCGGCGTCGACCGCCGTCCCGGCGGGCTACCAGCGGGTGGCCGGCCCCGACGGCTCGACCGTCGAGATCCCCGTGGGCTGGACGCAGACCCGGGTCTCGGCCGACCGCTCCAAGTTCCAGGGCCCGGCCGGCACACTGATCGTGGACTGGACCGACACCCCGGGGAGCAGCGCGCTGGCCGGCTCGCGGACGGAGGCGGCCAGGACCTCCGCCGGCTTCGCCGACTACGAGCAGTTGGAGCTGAAGACGGTCGACTACCGCGACGGCTGGTCCGCCGCCGACTGGGAGTGGACCTACACCGGCAGCAACGGCACCGAACTGCGCGCGGTCGACCGGTACTTCCTCCCCGACAGCCACGACGGCTTCGCGCTCTACTGGACGGCCTCGGCCGCGGACTGGGACAAGGGACTGCTGCGCACTTTCTACGACAGCTTCCAGCCCTAGGCGGACGGCGACAGGCACGACGGCAGGCACGGATCGGCACGGCGCGAGGGAGGGGACGGGATGACACGGGCCGCGTCCCCGAGCGACGGCACGGCCGACGGCCGACTGCTGGCCGGTCGCTACCGGCTGACCGGCCGGCCGCGCGGGACCGGGGTCGCCGCCGTCGACGTCCGCAGCGGCGCCGAGGTTCAACTGGACGCCGTCCCGCTGCCGGTGACGGTCACCCCGTTCGACCAGGACCTGCCGGCCGGGAGCGACGAGACGGCCGCCCGCGCGCTCACCCAGACCGCCTTCGTCACCCAGGTCGTGCCCGACCACCCCCGGCTCAGCCAGGTCTTCCAGGTGTTCGCGGAGGACGGCTACCTGTGGGTCGCGGGCGAGGCCGTGCCCGGGGCGCCGCTGGCGGCGCTGCTGGCCCGCGGCCCGCTCTCCGCCTACCGGGCCGCCGAGCTGGCGCACGACCTGGTCGCCGCGCTGCGCGCGGTGCACGCGATGGGCCTGGTGCACGGCAATCTGACCGCGGACACGGTCACCGTCTGCGAGGACGGGACGGCGCTGCTCGGCGGGCTGGTGGTCGGCGCCGCGCAGGAGGCGCTCTGCGGCGGTCCCGGCGCCGGGACGCCGGGGGCGGGCGTGCCGGAGTCGCCGTGGAACCCGGCCCGGGTCCGGGCACGCGACGCCCGCGCCGTCGTCGTCGGCGCGGTGTCCGAGCGTTGGGCGCCGGAGCAGGCCGGGCCCGGCGCCGTCCGGGCGGCGTCGCCGGAGGCAGCAGCGGAGGCCGCGGCCGGGATCGCCGCCGGGTGGCCGGTCGGACCGGCGGCAGACGCCTGGGCGCTGGGCGCGCTGCTCCACCGGGCGCTGACCGGCGGGCCGCTGCTGCCCGAGCAGGACGCCGCGCACCCGGACCGGCCCCGCCCCGCCGACCGGCGGACGCTGCCGGGGGCACCGAGGGCCGGGTCGTCGAAAGCTGGGCCGTCGAAAGAGCTGGGCCCGCTCGGACCGCTGGTGCTGCGGCTGTTGGCGGCGGATCCGGAGGCGCGTCCGGCCCTCGCCGAGGTGCAGGAGGAGCTGCGCACACTGCTGCTCCGGGCTCCGGAGCCGGTGGACCAGGAGGCGGTGTCGGCCGTGGCGGAGCTGCTGCCGCCGCCCCGGCGGGCCGCCCTCGGCGGTCGCCGCCGGACCGAACCACGGGCTGGCGGAACCGTGTTGGCGCAGCCGCCGGACACCAGGCACCACCACGCCGCACCCGCACGGCACCCGGCGCGCCTGGGCGCGGTGCTGGTCGGCGGAATCCTGGCACTGGTCCTGCTGTTGCTGGTGGTCGTGGTGCTCGCAGCCGGCTGAGTACCGATCCGGGGTCGATCCCCGGCCCCGCCGTTTCGGATCGGCCACCTGTTCCCTACTCTGTGCACCAGGAGTACGGGAATGTGCGCGGCGTCTGAGTCCTGCCGCAGGCCTACCGGCACGGGCGGGGATCGGGCAAGGGGGAGCACGAGTGGGCACGGAAGAGGGATCCGCCGTGGAGTCGGTCCAGGGCGGCACGCCGCCGACGGGGGCAGTGGTCGGTGCACCGGACCGGATGCTGGCCGGGCGCTACCGGTTGGGCGCGCGGCTCGGCCGCGGCGGCATGGGCACGGTCTGGCGGGCCACCGACGAGATGCTGGACCGCGAGGTCGCGGTCAAGGAGCTCTCGGTGGGCCATCTCGCCGA
Source organism: uncultured Actinomycetota bacterium (assembly GCA_963743515.1). Classification (GTDB taxonomy): domain Bacteria; phylum Actinomycetota; class Actinomycetes; order Streptomycetales; family Streptomycetaceae; genus Streptacidiphilus. The sequence continues at coordinate 606,676 of CAVUQN010000004.1, read as the reverse complement.
GGAGGACCTGCTGATCGTCCACTCCCGGATGAAGCAGGAGGCCCGCGCCGCCGCGCGGATCAAGCACCCCGGCGTGATCGTCATCCACGACGTCCTGGAGCAGGACGGCAAGCCGTGGATCGTGATGGAGCTGATCGACGGCCGCTCGCTGGCCGAACTGGTGGAGCAGGACGGCACGCTGAACCCGCGTGAGGCCGCCGACATCGGCGCGCAGGTACTGGCCGCGCTGCACCGGGGCCACCAGGCGGGCGTGATCCACCGCGATGTGAAGCCCGCCAATGTGCTGCTGGAGCACGGCACCGGACGGGTGGTGCTCACCGACTTCGGCATCGCCACCTACGAGGGCGACTCGGCGCTGACCCGGACCGGCGACCTGGTCGGCTCGCCGGACTACCTCGCGCCGGAGCGGGTCCACGGCTCGCGTCCCGGACCGGCCTCGGACCTGTGGGCCCTGGGAGCGACGCTGTTCGCGGTGGTCGAGGGCGAGTCGCCGTTCCGCCGCGACTCGCCGCTGACGACGCTCACCGCCGTGGTCACCGACCCGCTGCCGGAGCCGAAGAACGCCGGGGCGCTGACGCCGGTGCTGCAGGCCATGATGGCCAAGGAGGCGGGCGAGCGGCCGGGTGCGCCCGAGGTCATCCGGATGCTGCGGAGCATCGCGGACGGCGACACCGTCAGCATCCAGCAGCGGCCTAGCCCGCTGCGGAACCCCACGGCCATGGTCCCACTGGTGGACCGGCGCGAGCACACGCCGACCCCGCCGATCCAGGCCGAGCCGACCCGGCCCACCCAGCCGCTGGCGCAGCCGCAGCCGGAGGCCGCCGAGGCGCTGCTGCACGAGACCGGGCAGCCGTCCCCGGCCGCCGCCACCGCGGTCAACACGGTTGCCGCCGGGCCCGGGGCCGGGCAGCCCCGGGCGCGGCGCCGCCGTCGGCGGATCTGGCCCTGGCTGGTGCTGGCCGGGCTGCTCGCCGGGCTGGCGGGCGGCGGCCTGACCTACGACTTCCAGGTGCTGCGGCACCGGAGCTCCGCCTCGACCACGGACCCCGCAGGGAGCGGGAAGCCCCAGGTGTCCGCGCGGCCCTCCGCGTCGGCCTCCGGCGCGACCGGATCGGGCTCGCCGGCGGCGGTGGTGCCGGCCGGCTACACCCTGGTCCACGACCCCTACGGCTTCTCCTTCCCGCTGCCGGTCAGCACGCCGCCGTTCACGCGCCAGCCGAACACCAGCCCGTTCAAGATCGACTACTCGCCGGATCCCGGCGACGAGAGGTACCTGATCCGCTTCGGGATGACTCCCGGGGCGCAACAGACGGTGATGCAGCACATCGCGCAGATGCGGGCCAGCAACTCCAGCTTCCAGGTGGACCAGCAGCCGACGGCGGACGTCTTCGACGGCTACCCCGGCGCGACTTGGGGCTGGACCTATGTGAAGACCCTCGCCGACGGCACTCAGGAGCCGCACCAGGCGATGGAGCAGCTCTTCATCGACAGCAAGGGCACCGAGTACGACATCATGGTCGACTACCCGCAGGCGGAGTGGAAGACCGGCTACACCCGCTTTGTGACCATACTCGCCGGATTCACCACGTCCTGACCCCCGGTCCGAGCACAGGACGCCCCGTCCGGTCCCGAGTACGGTGGAACAACGCAGGCAAACCCTCTTCCCAGGGAGCCGGTCATGGTGGTTTCCGCAATTCCCACTCCGGATGTCGTGGTGATCGGGCTGGGGCCGGGCGGCGAAGAGGTTGCCGGACGGCTCGCGGACGCCGGGCTCGACGTGGTCGGCGTCGACGACCGGCTGGTCGGCGGCGAGTGCCCGTACTGGGGCTGCATCCCCTCCAAGATCATGGTCAGGGCCGGCGACCTGGTCGCCGAGGCGCACCGGGTACCGGGCCGGGCGGGGATCTGCCGGGTGCAGCCGGACTGGCGTCCGGTCGCCCGGACCGTCCGGGCCGCCACCGACGACTGGAACGACAAGGTCGCCGTGGACCGGCTGACCACGCGCGGCGGGCGCTTCCTGCGCGGCACCGGACGGCTGACCGGGCCGCGCGAGGTGACCGTGCTGCACCGCGACGGCGAGAGCGAGACCGAGACGGTGCTGCGCCCGCGCCGGGGCGTGGTGCTGGCGGTGGGTTCCCGGCCGTCCGTCCCGCCCGTTCCCGGCCTGCTGGGGACCCCGTTCTGGACCAACCGTGAGCTGATCGAGGCCGCCGAGCTGCCGGAGTCGCTGCTGGTGCTGGGCGGCGGGGCGATCGGCCTGGAACTGGGGCAGGCCTGGCAGCGCCTGGACTGCGCGGTGACCGTGCTGGAGGCGCAGCCGCGGCTGGTGCCGACGGAGGAGCCGGAGACCTCGGAGCTGCTGAAGCAGGTGCTCACCACCGAGGGGCTGTCGATCCACACCGGGTCGGAGGCCGCCTCGGTCACCCACCACGACGGGCGGTTCACCGTCACCTGCCGCCGCGGCGAGCGGTTCGCAGCGGAGCGGCTGCTGGTCGCGACCGGGCGCCGGGTCGACCTGGACCGGGTGGGTGCGGGCGTGCTCGGGGTGCCACCGGGGGCCCGCTCGCTGCCGGTGGACGAGCGGATGCGGGTGCCCGGGGCGCCGGGGGTGTGGGCGGTCGGCGACGCCACCGGCAAGGGCGCGTTCACCCATGTCGCGATGTACCAGGCGGACATCGCGGTGCGGACGGTGCTGGGGCAGGGCGGTCGGCCGGCCGAGTACCACGCGGTCCCTCGGGTGACCTTCACCGATCCGGAGGTCGGCGCCGTCGGACTGACCGAGGCGCAGGCCCGGACCCGCGGGTCGGCGGTCCGGGTCGGCTGGGCCGATCTCGCCGACACCGCCCGGGCCCGGGTCCACGGCCCCGGCAGCGCGGGCTTTGTCAAGCTGGTCGCGGCCGACGACGTGCTGGTGGGCGCGACGGTGGCGGGCCCGACCGGCGGGGAGGTGCTGGGCCTGCTGACCCTCGCGGTCCGCAGCCGGACGCCGCTGGCCGAGCTGCGGTCGACGATCTGGGCCTACCCGACCTTCCACCGCGCGGTCGGCGCGGCCCTGGCCGCGCTCGACTGACGGCGTTCGACGGCGTTCGTGCCGGTGACGGTGTTCCTGCGGGTGACGGTGTTCCCACAGCTCAGGGGCGGCCGAGGGCGCGGTAGGTCCAGCCGGCCGCCCGCCAGCGCTCGCGGTCCAGGATGTTGCGTCCGTCGATGATCCGGGGCCGGGCCACGGTCGGCAGCAGCGCGGCCGGGTCGATCGCGCGGAACTCCTGCCACTCCGTCAGGTGCAGGATGACGTCGGCCCGGTGCGCCGCCTCGACCGGACTGTCGGCGTAGGCCAGGGTCGGGTACAGCTTGCGGGCGTTGTCCATGGCCTTGGGGTCGTAGACGGTCACCTCGGCGCCGAGCAGCTGCAGCCGGGCGGCGACGTTCAGCGCCGGCGAGTCGCGGATGTCGTCGGAGTCGGGCTTGAACGCCGCGCCCCAGACCGCGATCCGGCGGCCCAGCAGTGACCCGTCGCAGTGCTCGCGGGTGAGTTCGACGACCCGGTCGCGGCGGCGCATGTTGATCGAGTCGACCTCGCGGAGGAAGGTCAGCGCCTGGTCCACGCCGAGCTCTCCGGCCCGGGCCATGAATGCCCGGATGTCCTTGGGCAGGCAGCCGCCGCCGAAACCCAGCCCGGCGTTGAGGAAGCGTCCGCCGATCCGGCTGTCGTAGGAGAGCGAGGCCGACAGCAGCGACACGTCGGCCCCGGAGGCCTCGCAGACCTCGGCCATGGCGTTGATGAAGGAGATCTTGGTGGCCAGGAAGGCGTTGGCGGCGGTCTTGACCAGCTCGGCGGTGGGAAAGTCGGTGACCACCAGCGGGACGCCCGCGTCCAGCAGTCGGGCGTAGACCGCGCGCAGCCGCTGCTCCGCCTCGGGCTCCTGGCCGGAGAGGCCGAAGACCAGCCGGTCCGGACCGAGGGTGTCCTCGATGGCGAAGCCCTCGCGCAGGAACTCGGGGTTCCAGGCGAGTTGGGCCCCGGCGCCGACCGGCGCCAGCTCGGCCAGCCGCTCGGCGAGCCGGGCCGCGGTGCCCACCGGGACGGTCGACTTGCCGACCACCAGGGCCGGCCGGGTGAGGTGCGGCGCCAGCGAGTCGATGACGGCGTCCACATAGCGGAGGTCGGCCCCGGACTCGCCCTTCTTCTGCGGGGTGCCCACGCAGGAGAAGTGGATGTCGCCGAACTCGGCCGCCTCCCGGTAGGAGGTGGTGAACCGGAGCCGACCGGTGGCCACGTGCTTCGCCAACAGCTCCTCCAGGCCGGGTTCGTAGAACGGGACCCGGCCGGCCTGGAGCTCGGCGATCTTCTCCGGATCGACGTCGACGCCGAGTACCTCGTGGCCGAGTTCCGCCATGCACGCGGCATGGGTGGCGCCGAGGTAGCCGGTGCCGATGACGGTGAGCCGGAGCGGTTGGGACTGAGTGGGCACCGGGACGACCCTTTCGTTCGGGCGAACTTCGGATGTACAGGGAGAAGATGTGTTCTATCGGTGAAGATCCTGTGGAATCCGGGCTGCTGAGGGCCCCAGAGGTGGTGATGCTACTGCTTCTGTCCGAACGATTCGGACGGCGGTGGCAGGTTCGTGGACGACCACCCGGAGCGGGGTTTCCCGCTCAGCCGCGCGCCATCAGCCGGTCGTACGCATAGGAGGCGAGGGCCTGCCCGCTGGCGACGGCCAGGGTGTCCCCGGTGGCGGCGCGGTTGTCGGTGGTGCCGGCGATGGTGAAGTAGTCGTAGCGGCCGACGGCGGCGTGGGTGAGCGGGCAGCTCACGCCCACGCAGAAGCTCGGGACCGAGCCGCGCACCAGCGACTGGATCTCCCCCTGGTACTGCGGCAGGACCCCGGCGGCCTGCTGCGCGCTGTCGAAGACGGCGATGCCCACGGTCACCGCGTTCCGGCCGGAGACATAGGTGGCCCGCAGCAGTTCCAGGCAGTCGTGCGGGGCAAGGATGTTGCCGAGGCCGCCGGTCGTCCCCTTCCAGCAGGGGTTGTCGGTGTCGGTGGCGGCGAGGGTGAAGGTCTGCCCGTTCACCTCGAGGGTGGCGGCGGTGTACAGGGTCGCGGTCGAGAGCGGGGCGGTGTCGGTTCCGGCGTTGGAGATCACCTGGAGCGGCGTCAACGGCGGCGCTGAGCTCGGCGCGCTGCCGCCGGGGCGGCTCGCCCGCGCCGACGGGCTCCCGGACGACCGGGCCGAGGCGTCGGCACTGGCGGAGGCCGAGGCGGTGGCGCCGGTCGGCTGTCCGCCACCCGGACCCGTGCCGGTCGTGGCCGTCGGCGTGAGCCCGTGCAGGCTGCTGCCCCCGACGTGCTGCCCGCTCCCGCCGCTGGTGAACGCCACCGCCACCGCGCCGAGGGCGACGACGCCCACCAGCGCCGCCGTCACCCCGCCGACCCGCAGCAGCCGACCGCGGCGCTGCGCGCGCTCGTTGCTGTCCGCCAGCGCCTGCCAGTCGGGCACGTCCGACGGCCGCGGCGGAGCGGGCTGCACATAGGAGGGGAGGCGGAATGCCGCCAGGTCTTGGGTCGACGCGGTCTGGTCGGGGGCGGTCTGGGCGGGCGTGGTCGGCCTGCCGACGACCGGGGGGCGCCCGCCCGGCCGGGCCGCTGGGGAAGTGCCGTTCGGTATGCCCGTCCGCTCGTCCATGAGGCGAGAGCATAGTGATGCCGACCCTGCCCGGCGGACGCCCGGGGGGTGCCGGTCCGGTGGCGCGGGAATCCCGGCTACGGCGGCGCTTTCTTGTTACCCACGGGTATCCAAATCGCCCCGAATCCGCTTACGCTGCGGGCTATGGCAGACACGCGTACCAGCACCGGCGCCGACACCCGTAATCCCGTTGCGGAGGCAGGCTCCCGCACCGTCGCCGACGTGGTGACGCCGGCCCTCGTTGCCCGGTTGGTCGGCGGGGTCACCACGGGCACCACCGGCGGGCCGACGACCCTGGGCACCAGCCGCAACCCCTTCACCGGTGAGGTGCTGGCGGAGATCCCGGAGTCCACCCCCGAGGACGTCGCCGCCGCCTTCGACCGGGCCCGCGCCGCTCAGCGCGGCTGGGCGCAGCGCTCCGTGCGCGAGCGCGAGGCGGTGCTGCTGCGCTTCCACGACCTGCTCCTGGCCGAGCAGGCCGAACTGCTCGACCTGCTCCAGGCCGAGACCGGCAAGGCCCGGGTCCACGCCTTCGAGGAGGTCAGCGTCGCTGCCGTGGTCTCCCGGCACTACGGGCGGCGCTCCGCCGCCTACCTCCGACCGCGCCGTCGCGGCGGGGTCTACCCGGTGCTGACCCAGGTCACCGAGATGCGTCACCCGAAGGGCGTCGTCGGCCAGATCACGCCGTGGAACTACCCGTTGGCGCTGCTCGTCGACGACGCCATCCCGGCCTTCGCGGCCGGCAACGCCGTCGTCACCAAGCCGGACACGCAGACCGCGCTCACCCCGCTGCGCACCCGCGAGCTGATGATCGAGGCCGGGCTGCCCGCCGAGGCCTGGCAGATCGTGATCGGCGACGGGCCGGTGGTCGGGCCCGAGGTGGTCGCCCACGCCGACTACGTCTCCTTCACCGGTTCCACCCGCACCGGCCGGGACGTCGCCCAGCGCGCCGCCGCCCGGCTGGTCGCCGCGTCGATGGAGCTCGGCGGCAAGAACGCGATGATCGTGCTGGCCGACGCCGACCTGGAACGGGCGGCCGAGGGTGCGGTCCGGGCCTGTTTCGCCTCCGCCGGTCAGCTCTGCGTCTCCATCGAGCGGCTGTTCGTCGCCCGCGAGGTCGCCGACGCCTTCCTGGAGAAGTTCACCGCCCGGACCCGGGCCCTGCGGCTCGGCAACTCGCTCGGCTGGGGCGCGGACATGGGCTCGCTGGTCTCCGAGCGGCAGCTGGAGAACGTCGTCCGGCACGTCGACGAGGCGGTGAAGAACGGCGCCCGGGTGCTGGCCGGCGGCCGGCCCCGGCCGGACGTCGGCCCGCTGTTCCACGAGCCGACCATCCTGGACGGGGTGGACGCCGCCAGCGCGGTCTGCGCCGAGGAGACCTTCGGACCGGTGGTCTCGGTCTACCGCTTCGACAGCGAGGACGAGGCCGTGGCGCGGGCCAACGACACCCAGTACGGCCTCAACGCCAGCGTCTGGAGCGGCAGTCAGGCGCACGGTCGACGGATCGCGGCCCGGCTGCACGCCGGCACCGTGAACGTCAACGAGGCCTATGCCGCGACCTACGGCAGCGCGGCGGCGCCGATGGGCGGCATGGGCGACTCCGGTGTGGGCCGCCGGCACGGCTCCGAGGGCATCCTCCGGTACACCGAGGCACAGACGATCGCGGTGCAGCGGATGGTCCCGGTGGCCCCGGCCTTCGGCCTGGACGACGAGCGCTTCGCCAAGCTGCTGACCCGGGCGCTGGGCGCGATGAAGGCACTGCGGCTCCGCTAGTTCGGCACCCACCACCAGCTCGGCACCAGAGAACTCGGCAGCAGAGAAACGGGGAGCAGCGTCGATGGCGAACGACAGTCAGCCGGTGGAGCAGTCGGTGGACGGCGGATCGGTACCGCAGGCCGAGCCGGGCTACGACTACGACGTGGTCGTGGTCGGCTCCGGCTTCGGCGGCTCGGTCGCCGCGCTGCGGCTGATCGAGAAGGGCTACACGGTCGCGGTGCTGGAGGCCGGTCGCCGGTTCACCCCGGAGACCCTGCCGAAGAACTCCTGGGACAGCCGCAACTACCTGTGGGCGCCCGCGCTCGGCTGCTACGGCATCCAGCGCTTCCATGTGCTGAAGGACGTGATGGTGCTCGGCGGGGCGGGCGTCGGCGGCGGCTCGCTGAACTACGCCAACACCCTCTACGTGCCGCCGAAGGCGTTCTTCCAGGACCCGCAGTGGAAGTCCATCACCGACTGGGCGGAGGAGCTGGCGCCCTTCTACGACCAGGCCAAGCGGATGCTCGGGGTCCGCACCAACCCCACGGTCACCCCCTCCGACGTGTACCTCCGGGCGTCCGCCGAGAAGCTGGGCTACGGCGACACCTTCCACCTCGCGCCGGTCGGCGTGTTCTTCGGCGACGGGGAGGACGCCGACGGCGCGGGGCCGCAGGCCGCGCCCGGCACTGAGGTGGCGGACCCCTACTTCGGCGGGGCGGGCCCGCGCCGCCGGGCCTGCACCGAGTGCGGAGAGTGCATGACCGGCTGCCGGCACGGCGCCAAGAACACCCTCACCGAGAACTACCTCTACCTCGCCGAGCGGAACGGCGCGCAGATCCTGCCGATGACCACGGTCACCGCGATCCGCGAGGACGGCGAGGGCTTCGCCGTCGACACCAGGCCCACCGACGCCCGCTCCGGGGCGGCCGCGCGCCGGCGCTCGCGCACCGTCCGCGCCCGCCGGGTGGTGGTCGCGGCCGGCACCTACGGCACCCAGCGGCTGCTGCACCAGCTCCGCGACGAGGGCCGGCTGCCGCGGATCTCGGCCCGGCTGGGGGAGCTGACCCGGACCAACTCGGAGGCGCTGGTCGGCTCGATGACCACCGACCGCCGGCTCGGTGCCCGGGCGGACTTCACCAAGGGCGTCGCCATCACCTCCTCGGTGCACCCCGACGACAGCACCCATATCGAGCCGGTTCGCTACGGCCGGGGCTCCAACGCCATGGGCTGGATGTCGATCATGCAGGTGACCGGCGGCGGCCGGACGCCCCCGCTGCTGCGCTTCCTCGGCCTCGCCGTGCGCCGGCCCGACCTGCTGCTCCGCTCGCTGAACAAGCGGCGCTGGTCGGAGCGAGTGATCATCGGCCTGGTGATGCAGTCGCTGGACAACTCGGTGGTGGTGGAGCGCAAGAAGTCCGGGCCCGGCAAGGGCGGGCTGACCTCCCGACAGGGCCACGGCGCCCCCAACCCCAAGTGGATCCCGGCGGCCGAGGCCTCCGCCCGGGGCGTCGCCGCGGAGATCAACGGCTTCCCCGGGAGCGCCCTGAGCGACCTCTTCGGCCGCACCCTCACCGCGCACTTCCTCGGCGGCTGCGTCATCGGCGCCTCGGCCGAGCAGGGCGTGATCGACCCCTACCAGCGGCTCTACGGCTACCCGGGGATCACCGTGGCGGACGGTTCGGCCGTCTCCGCCAACCTCGGCGTCAACCCCTCACTGACGATCACGGCGCAGGCCGAGCGGGTGCTGTCGATGTGGCCCAACAAGGGCGAGGCCGATCCCCGACCGGCCCAGGGCGAGGCGTACCGGCGGGTGGCGCCGGTCGCGCCGCAGCGCCCGGCGGTTCCGGCGGACGCCTTCGCCGCGCTGCGGCTGCCGCTGCTGCCGGTCCCGCTGGTGCCGCCGGCCCCACCGGGCGAGTGAGTCGCAGGTCACATCCGCAGCGGGCGCCGATTCTGCCGAAAGCTCCGCCAACCCCCGTGCCGGGCCGCTAGATTCCCGTTCAGAACCCGCCCGCGTCGACGACCACCGTCGCCGCGGGCGGTGTCATCTCCAGGGTGCCGTGGACGTCGTGAACGGGGTGTGGTGAACGAGTCAGGGCGGGTCGAGGCGTTCAGCGACGGGGTCTTCGCCGTCGCCATAACTCTGTTGGTTCTCGGCATCAAGGTGCCGAGCGGTCCGCACGTGTGGCAGCGGATCACCACCGAGGACGGCCCGTCCTACGCCGCCTACGCCCTCACCTTCCTGGTGATCGGCATCATGTGGGCCAACCACCACCAGGTGTTCGGCTTCGTCTCCCAGGTCGACCGGGCGCTGCTGTTCTTCAACCTGCTGCTGCTGATGGTCGTGGTCGCCCTGCCCTGGGCGGCGGACGTGGTCGCCGAGTACCTGAACCGGCCGACCGAGGCCCGGACCGCGATGGCGGTCTACAGCGGCTTCATGGTCGCCCACTCGATCACCTTCTCGCTGCTGTGGTGGTGGCTCACCCGGACCGGCCACTGCTTCGACGCCCGGGTGGACACGGACGCCGCCCGGGCCCTGCGGCTGCGGTTCGCGGTGGGCCTGGTGGTCTACCCGGTGCTGCTCGGGCTGTCCTTCGTCTCGGCGCTGCTGGCGCTCGCGCTGCACGGGGTGCTGGCGCTCTACTACGCCTTCAACCAGCTGCCGGTGCCGGTGCGGCCGGCCGGCTCGGAGCTGGGCGCGGGAAGGGCAGAGGGCCCCGCGGGGGAAGACGGGGCCCTCTGACTGCATGCACTCGGCGTCAGGGCTGCGCCGGTGCTGCGGAAACGGCACCGGGGGGAGGGTGCCGTCCGTCGGTTGGTCCGGTGGGTCGGCCGGCCGGCCTGTGGGCCAACGTCGGGAGGTGGCCTGTGGGGCGAACGGTGCGAGCACGCGGGGCGCGCATCCGGGTCGTGCGCCCCGCGGGCGTGGCGGCGGTCGCGTCGGCGACTCCATGTCACTCAACGTGATGAAGGAAGGGTTCCGGCCGCTCGGGATCGACCGTGCGGAATCCGGTTGTCCGTCCCGCCGCGAAATGCTTCTGGTCCACCCCCTCACCAGCATCGTGGGGGATATGGACGGGTTTCCGCAAGCAGTTCGACCCAGTTCGGCATAGTCGATTTTCGGGCTCGTCCGGGCGGGGGTGGCGCGAGGGACGCGGCGGATGGCTGTCACGCTCTGCAAGGAGAGGTCGCGGGGAGCACGGTGTTCGCGCGCGCCGGGGACGGTGCCCGTGGTGCGGGTGGCTGCTCAGGGGTGGTCCGGCGGCCGGCGTCCCGGCTGCCGGACCACCCCCTCACGTCCAGTCGCGACCGGGCCGCTGTCCCCTGCTGTCCGGTCGCAGTGTCGATGCGAGGTCCCACGACGGGCCGCTGACGGCACGTCTCATCGCATCGGCTGACTGTCCTGCACACTCCACGCGTGGTCCTGCTGCCGTGCGCGACCCCCGGAAGGAGTGGGGGCGGGTCCACATCCCTGGAGGAGACGCGGGCCCGGCACGGTCACCGGGCACAACGAATTCGCTGACGAGGGGTCACGCCCTCTGGTCCGTGGCGAACGGGTGAAGCGGGTACGATGTCGCCCATGTTCAGCACGGCGTACGTCTTTAGCTATGGCACCGGAGGCTCCGGCTGCCATGGCGATGCCGCCTGCTGAACGTACGAGACAGGCATCGCACAAGCGCCCCGGGCCACTGGCCCGGGGCGCTTGTGCGTCTCCCCGGGCCGGGCCCCGTCCTCCAGGGAGAAACCACCATGAACAGCACCTCCGTCAGCGGCACCCCTGCTACTGCCTCCGAGCCCGGCACCGCCGAGTCCGGCGCCGAGGCCGTCATCGCCGGGGCGCGCGCCCGGATCGACGCGCTGGACGGGCGCATCCTCGCGCTCGTCCAGGAGCGGATGGCGGTCTCCGCCGAGGTCCAGGCCGCGCGGATCGGCAGCGGCGGCCCCCGGGTCTCGCTCACCCGTGAGATGGAGATCCTGGCCCGCTACCGCGCGGCGCTGGGCCCGCAGGGCACGGAGGTCGCCATGCAGTTGCTCCAGCTCTGCCGGGGCCGGGTCTGACCCCCGCCACGCCCCCGCCGTGCCCCTCCGCCGCGCCCCGCCGCGACCTCGCGGCGGGGGTCACCGGAGTCGGCCGGTACCATGGGGGGAGACCCCCCATCGCACCGCCGGAAGGCCGCCACGTGGCATCAGCGACCCCCGACCACCAGGCCGAGACTGCGCACTCCGAAGGAGCCGTCCTCGTCGTCGACTTCGGCGCGCAGTACGCCCAGCTCATCGCGCGCCGGGTCCGTGAGGCCCATGTCTACAGCGAGATCGTCCCCTCCACCATGCCGGTGGCGGAGATGCTCGCGAAGAAGCCCCAGGCGATCATCCTCTCCGGTGGTCCCTCCTCCGTCTACGCCGAGAACGCGCCCTCGCTCGACCGCTCGCTGTTCGAGGCGGGCGTCCCGGTCTTCGGCATGTGCTACGGCTTCCAGCTGATGGCCACCAGCCTCGGCGGCACCGTCGACAACAGCGGCGCCCGCGAGTACGGTCGCACCGCGCTGACGGTCTCCGAGACCGGCTCGACGCTGTTCGCCGGCACCCCCGCCGAGCAGTCGGTGTGGATGTCGCACGGCGACGCCTGCTCCGCCGCGCCCGAGGGCTTCACCGTCACCGCCTCCACCGAGGTCGTCCCGGTCGCCGCCTTCGAGGACGACGCGCGCAAGCTCTACGGCGTCCAGTACCACCCGGAGGTGCTGCACTCCACCTACGGGCAGCAGGTGCTGGAGCACTTCCTCTACCGGGGCGCGGCCATCAAGCCCGACTGGACCACCGGCAATGTGATCGAGGAGCAGGTCGCCCTGATCAAGGCCCAGGTCGGCGACAAGCGCGCCATCTGCGGCCTGTCCGGCGGCGTGGACTCCGCGGTCGCCGCGGCGCTGGTGCAGAAGGCCATCGGCTCCCAGCTGACCTGCGTCTACGTCGACCACGGACTGATGCGCAAGGGCGAGTCCGAGCAGGTCGAGAAGGACTTCGTGGCCGCCACCGGCGTCCGGCTGAAGGTCGTCGACGCCGAGGAGCGCTTCCTCACCGCGCTGGCCGGGGTCTCCGACCCCGAGCAGAAGCGCAAGATCATCGGCCGGGAGTTCATCCGGGTCTTCGAGCAGGCCGCGGCCGAGATCGTGGCCGAGGCCGGCGCCCACGGCGAGTCCGTGGAGTTCCTGGTCCAGGGCACGCTCTACCCGGACGTGGTCGAGTCCGGCGGCGGCACCGGCACCGCGAACATCAAGTCGCACCACAACGTCGGCGGCCTCCCCGAGGACCTCCAGTTCGCGCTGGTCGAGCCGCTGCGCCAGCTGTTCAAGGACGAGGTCCGGCAGGTCGGCGCGGAGCTCGGGCTGCCCGAGGAGATCGTTCAGCGCCAGCCGTTCCCCGGTCCCGGCCTGGGCATCCGGATCGTCGGCGAGGTCACCAAGGAGCGGCTCGACCTGCTCCGCGAGGCCGACGCCATCGCCCGCGCCGAGCTGACCGCGGCCGGCCTGGACCGCAGCATCTGGCAGTGCCCGGTGGTCCTGCTCGCGGACGTCCGCTCGGTCGGCGTCCAGGGCGACGGCCGCAGCTACGGCCACCCGATCGTGCTGCGTCCGGTCTCCTCCGAGGACGCCATGACCGCCGACTGGTCGCGGGTGCCCTACGAGGTGCTGGCGAAGATCTCGACCCGGATCACCAACGAGGTCGCCGACGTCAACCGGGTCGTGCTGGACGTCACCAGCAAGCCCCCGGGCACGATCGAGTGGGAGTAGCCGGCTCCCGCTGATCGTCAACAGTGCCGTCACCTGACACTCGTCCAGGTGACGGCACTGCCGTTTCCGGGCATCTAGGCTGGAGAACCGACAAGGATTCCAGCCATGGGGAGGAAACCTGATGACCGCCGAACCGATCTCCGAGGTTGAGCGGGGGACCGTCCCGGACTGGCTGATGCCGCCGACGGACGGCTTCACCACCCAGGATTTCTTGAGCATGGACGGCCTCCCGCCGCACACCGAACTGATCGACGGGAGCCTGGTCTTCGTGAGTCCGCAGCGGATGTTCCACGCCTTGGCCATCGAGCTGCTGCTCTTCGGACTGCGTCGCACAGCCCCGGAGGACCTGCGGGTCCGGCGCGAGATGAGCATTGTCCTCGGCAGTCGACAGTGCCCCGAGCCCGACCTGGTGGTGACGAACGCAGCGGCCGACAGCGGTCTTGGGCAGACGTCTTTCAAGGCGAGCGATGTCGTACTGGCGGTGGAGGTGGTCTCGCCCGAGTCGGAGGCGCGGGACCGCGAGCGCAAGCCGCAGCTCTACGCCAAGGCCGGAATCCCGCACTTCTGGCGGGTGGAGCGGACCGAGGACTGGTACCCCGCTGTCTTCGTCCACGAGCTCGACCGGTCCACCGGGACCTACGCCTTTACCGGCGTGCACCACGACCGACTGAAGCTCAGCGCTCCCTTCGGCATCGACATCGATCTCCGGGAGGTCGACCGGATGTAGCCGGCTCTGGTCAACGACGCTACCGGGGGGTAGCTTCCAAGGCGAGGACAGGAATCCGCCGAGGAGAGCCGCCATGACCAACCCGCCCCCCGCCCCCGTGCCCATGGACCAGCTGCAGTTCGCCCTGCCGCAGACCTTCGCGACCGTCGAGGAGGAGCGGCAGCACCGCAAGGAGCGGCTGGTGGTGGCGCTGCGGCTGTTCGGCCGCTTCGGCTTCGAGGAGGGCGTGGCCGGCCACATCACCGCCCGCGACCCCGAGTGGACCGACCACTTCTGGGTGAACCCCTTCGGCATGTCCTTCAAGCACATCAAGGTCAGCGACCTGATCCTGGTGAACCACGAGGGCCAGGTCGTGGCCGGTCGGCACCACGTCAACCAGGCCGCGTTCGCGATCCACGCCCAGGTCCACGCCGCCCGCCCGGACGTCGTCGCCGCCGCCCACAGCCACTCGGTGCACGGCAAGACGCTGTCCTCGCTCGGCGAGCTGCTGGAGCCGCTGACCCAGGACGTCTGCGCCTTCTACGAGGACCACGCGCTGTTCGACGACTACACCGGCGTCGTCCTGGACGTGGAGGAGGGGCGCCGGATAGCCAAGGCTCTCGCCGGCCACAAGGCGGTCATCCTGCGCAACCACGGGCTGCTGACCGTCGGCGACAGTGTGGACGCCGCCGCCTGGTGGTTCATCACCATGGAGCGCTCCTGCCAGGTCCAGCTGATGGCCAAGGCGGCCGGCAAGCCGGTCCACATCAGCCACGAGAACGCGGTGGTGACCCGGGAGCAGCTCGGCAACGACCTGGTGGCCTGGATCAACTACCAGCCGCTGGCACAGCAGGCGCTGCGCACCGAGCCCGACATGTTCGAGTAGCGGCCGTCCTACTGGAACGGGCGATCGAAGCCGGTGGGGTCGTACGGCGCGTACTCGGTGCCGACGTCGGAGCCCTCCGGCTCCGACGCCCGCCTCGCCCGGCCCCGGTCGCCCGCCATCCGGTACAGCGCGGCGGCCAGCCCGCCGACCCCCAGGGCGATCAGCACCAGCGGGATCACCAACTGCCCGTCGATGCGCACCACGCCCGCCGACTCCAGCAGGTAGAGCACCGCGACGGCGACGAAGGCCACCCCGGTGACCAGCGAGAACAGATCGAGCCGATGGCGCCTCACTGGGTGACCTCCACTTGTCCCGCCCCGACCGCCAGGTCGAGGTCGATCGTTCCGAACTTCGCCGCACCGCCGGCGTTCAGCGTCTCGGTCCGGGAGGCGGAGACGCCCCCGCTGCCGTCGCCGCCGGGCAGGACCACCGCGCCCGCGCCCACCTTCGCGGTGATGACGATCTCCGGCCCGGTCGGCAGTTGCACCCTGAGCAGCCCAGCCCCCAGGCTCGCCCTGGTGTGCGCCTGCCGCCCGGCCCCGGGCCGCACCGCGTCCAGGTCCAACGTCGCCTGGCCGGAGCCCAGTTGGTACGACAGCGCCAACTGGCCGACCGCCGCCGGCGCCCAGCGGACGTGCTGGAAGGAGGCGCGCAGCGGGACCGGGCTGGCGCCCACCGCCGCCACGGCCAGCGTCAGCAGTGTCGCCCACAGCACCAGGCCCCGGCCGCGCCCCCAGCGGGCGCCGACGACCAGTCCCAGGCCGAGCACCAGCAGCGCGGCGGCCAGCACCGCGAGCAGGCTCACGCCGTGGTGCGAGCGCACGCCGACGGCCCACACTGTGCCGCCGGTGATCACGGCGAGGCAGAAGAAGACCGAGCCGAGCGCCGAGTGCTTCCGCCGGGGCGGCTCCGGCCGCTGCTCCCGCTGCCGGGGCTCCGGGTTCGGCTCCGGCGCCGGCGGCGGCGGCGGTTCCGGCGGCGGTACTCGGAACGGGGCCGGCTCCGGATCGTCGAGCGGTGGCGGCGGCGTCGCCCCGGGCTTCAGCAGCGGGTCCGGCCGCTGCCACCAGGCCGGAGCGGGCGGGGCGATGGCATCGGTCGCGATCACCGCGGTCGCGGCGGTGGCGGCTGCGGCGGCCGCCGGCCGCGGCGGCTCCGCGGTCGGGGCCGACAGCGGGGTGTCGGCCGGGACCGAGGCGTCCGCCACCGGCGGCACCGGCCGGGCCTGGAACCGGTCCGGGTCGTAGCGCAAGGCCGCGAACGCCAGCAGCGCGATCAGCATCAGCGGGAAGAGGTGGTCGCTGTCGCCCATGTAGGAGAAGAAGATCCCGGTGCCCAGCACCGTGACCAGTACCGCCCCCAGCGACTGGCCGTCCACCCGCCCCGACATCAGCCGCTTCAGCTCGTTCGGGCCGTCCTGCTCGACCGGGATGATCAACCAGGCCAACCCGTAGATGAACAGCCCCACCCCGCCCGACAGGCAGAGCACGGCGACCACCACCCGGAACACCACCGGGTCGATGTTCAAGTGACGGCCGAGACCGCCGCACACCCCCGCCACCACCCGGTGGCTGGTGCTGCGTGCCAGCGGCGGCCGGGTCGGCGCGCGCGGTCCCTCCGGGGGCTCTGCCGCGCCCGGCGGGGGCGGCGTCTCGTCTGTCATACCGCTATCCTCCGGCCCGCCCGCCGCTGCGCCCATCCGTCATCTCCCTGGTCCGACCCTGAGGCCAACCCTGACACAGCTCGGGGCAACGACAGGGAAGGTTCCTGCGCAACCCTGATGCCCGGCACACCCCGACCGTGTGACGATCAGGGGGTGGCAGCAGCAGACCTCACCCCCGAGAGCACCGAAGCCGAGCCCGCGCGCATCCGGAAGCTCTACCGGATCCCCGAGGGACGGATGATCAGCGGGGTGGCCAACGGGCTCGCCGCCCACCTCGGCGTCCCGGTCTTCTGGGTGCGCGCGGCCTTCGTGGTGCTGCTGCTCGGCAACGGCCTGGGCGCGCTGCTCTACGCGGCCTTCTGGTTCGCCGTTCCGCTGGGCATCCGCAGCGCGCCCACGTACTGGCAGCAGGGCAACGTCGGGCCCTACTCGCTGGTCAAGGAGGAGCGCGGCTGGCGGCGGTTGCGGCGGGCGCTGCAGCAGACCCTCCAGGGCGAGCCGATCGGCGGTCCCGGGCCGCGTCCCGGTGAGGCCGAGGCGCACCGGGGACCGCTGCTGGCCCTGATAGCGCTGGTCGCCGGGGTCCTGGTGCTCGTCAACACCCTGACCAAGCAGTCGAGTTCGCCCTACATCTGGCCGTTCCTGGTGGCCGGGCTCGGGGTGGCCATGGTCTGGCGGCAGGCCGACGACGCCCGCTGGGCACGCTGGTTCTCGCTCGGCGACGGCAAACGGAACTCGGCGCTGCTGCGGCTCTGCGCCGGGGTGGCGCTGGTCGCCGCCGGGGTGGTCGGCTTCCTGGTGGAGTCCGGCTCCATCGGCGACTTCGCCAAGGTCTTCCAGGCCGTGCTCGCGGTCCTGGCCGGGGTGCTGCTGCTCGGCGGCCCCTACATGCTGCGGATGTGGCAGGACCTCAGCGCCGAGCGCCGCGAGCGGATCCGGGCCCAGGAGCGGGCCGAGGTCGCCGCGCACATCCACGACTCGGTGCTGCACACGCTGACCCTGATCCTCCGCAACGCCGACGACTCCAAGGAGGTCTCCCGGCTGGCCCGCGCCCAGGAGCGCGACCTGCGGCAGTGGCTCTACCGTCCCTCCGGGCCGGGCGAGTCCGCCGATGCGCCGGCCACCCTGGCCGAGTCGATCCGCGCGGTCGCCGCCGAGGTGGAGGACCTGCACGGGATCCCGGTCGAGTTCATCCACGTCGGCGACTGCCCGATGGACGAGCGGCTCGCGGCCCAGGTCCAGGCGACCAGGGAGGCGGTGGTGAACGCCGCCAAGTACGGCGGCGGCGAGCCGGTCTCGGTGTATGCCGAGGTCGAAGGGAATACGGTGTGGGTGTTCGTCCGCGATCGCGGGCCCGGTTTCGACCTGGCCTCGGTGCCGGAGGACCGGATGGGCGTGCGCGGATCGATCATCGGCCGGATGCAGCGGCACGGCGGGCACGCCCGGGTACGACCGGCACCGGCCGGCGGTACCGAGGTCGAACTGGAGATGGAGAGGGTCGAGGGATGACGGGCGGGGAAGAGAGCAGGCAGGGTTCCGCGGGCGCAGAGGGCTCGTCAGCCACAGAAAGCACGGCGGGCGCCGGTCGCCGGGCGCGGGTCGTCCTGGTCGACGACCACCGGATGTTCCGCACCGGTGTGCGCGCCGAGATCGGGCAGACCGAGACCACCGGCGTGGACGTGGTCGGCGAGGCGGACGATGTCGAGCAGGCCGTCGCGGTGGTCACCGCGACCAGGCCGGACGTCGTCCTGCTGGACGTGCACCTGCCCGGCGGCGGCGGGGTCGAGGTGCTGCGGCGCTGCGCCTCGCTGATGCCCGGCGGCACCGCGCCGGCCGACTCCCCGGAGGGCGCCGGGGCGGTGCGCTTCCTGGCGCTGTCGGTCTCCGACGCGGCCGACGACGTCATCGGCGTGATCCGCGGCGGTGCGCGCGGCTATGTCACCAAGACCATCACCGGCACCGACCTGGTGGACGCGATCTTCCGGGTCGCCGACGGCGACGCGGTCTTCTCGCCCCGGCTGGCCGGTTTCGTGCTGGACGCCTTCGCCGCGACCGACACCCCGCCGGTCGACGAGGACCTGGACCGGCTCACCACCAGGGAGCGCGAGGTGCTGCGGCTGATCGCGCGCGGCTATGCGTACAAGGAGATCGCCAAGCAGCTGTTCATCTCGGTGAAGACGGTCGAGAGCCATGTCTCGGCGGTGCTGCGCAAGCTGCAGCTGAGCAACCGTCACGAACTGACGCGCTGGGCGACCGCCCGCCGGTTGGTCTGAGCGGCCGGTGCCGTCGCCTACGGGAGCAGATACTGCGGTGGGACGGCGTCGGTCAGCCAGACGCCGTTGGCGCTGACCCGGAACCGGTGGCCCGCGGCGGCCATCCGGGCCGCGTCCACCACCAGCACCACCGGACGGCCCCGGCGGGAGCCGACCCGGTCGGCCGTCTCCCGGTCCGGGGAGAGGTGCACGGCGTGGCGCCGCATCGGGCGCAGCCCCTCGCGGCGGATCGCGGCCAGCGCGCCGGGATGGGTGCCGTGGAACAGCAGGGCCGGCGGTTCGGCGTCGGCGTAGCCCAGCTCGACCTGGACGCTGTGGCCCTGGCTGGCCCGGATCCGGGTGCCGGTGGCGTCGAAGGCGAAGCGCTGCTTGTCGTTGTCGGCCACCACCCGGTCGAGCTGCGCCCGGGTCATCGGCCGCCGGTGTGCGGCCAGCGCGGTGAGCAGCTCGTCCACGGCGACCCAGCCGGCCGGGTCGAGGGTGAGGCCGATCCGGCCGGGTTGGTGCCGGAGCACCAGGGAGAGGAAGCGGGACTGCTTCACCGTCTCGTCTGAATTGGACATGTTCGATGACGGTACGGAGTCGCCGCGGCCGCTGTCTCCCGGTTTTTGCAGCGGCTCTCGGCTTTTGGAGAGGGCTGTCGGTGGGGCGGCCTAGACTCGGAGACGATGAGCAGCCTCTTTGACGACATCCCCCTGCCCGGCCTGGACGCACCGGGTGCCCCGGCCTCCCCGGGCGGCGCCGCCCCGTTCGACGCTGCGCCGTTCGACGCTGCGCCGTTCGACGACGAGCCGTACGACGACGCCCCCTATGAGGAGGAGCTGCCCGCCGACCTGTTCGCGGGCCGCTTCGACGCGCCGCCGCCCGGCCGGGACGCGTTCCACCGCGACGGCGCCCCGCGCAGCGTCGTGGATCCGGCGCAGTTGCTGGACGGGATGAACCCGCAGCAGCGCGAGGCCGTGGTGCACGCCGGGTCGCCGCTGCTGATCGTGGCCGGCGCCGGGTCGGGCAAGACCCGGGTGCTGACCCACCGGATCGCCTACCTGCTGGCGGCGCGGGGGGTGCAGCCGGGGGAGATCCTGGCGATCACCTTCACCAACAAGGCCGCCGGCGAGATGCGCGAGCGGGTCGAGGACCTGGTCGGGCCCCGGGCCAAGGCGATGTGGGTGTCGACCTTCCACAGCGCCTGCGTCCGGATCCTGCGCCGGGAGAGCAAGCTGCTCGGCTTCACCTCCAGCTTCTCGATCTACGACTCGGACGACTCCCAGCGGCTGATGGCGCTGTGCTGCCGGGACCTGGACCTCGACCCCAAGCACTTCCCGCCGAAGTCCTTCACCTCGAAGGTCTCGAACCTCAAGAACGAGCTCATCGACGAGGAGACCTACGCCGGGCAGGCCGAGAACCCGAGGAGCGGAAGCTCGCGGAGGCCTACACCCTTTACCAGCGGCGGCTGCGCGAGGCCAACGCGCTGGACTTCGACGACATCATCATGACCGCGGTGCACCTGCTGCAGGCGTTCCCGAGCGTCGCCGAGTACTACCGCCGCCGCTTCCGGCACGTCCTGGTGGACGAGTACCAGGACACCAACCACGCCCAGTACACCCTGGTCCGGGAGTTGTCCGGGGGTGCGGCCGGCTCCGGGCCGAAGATGACGGCGGACGGCGACTACGTCAACCCGGCGGCGGCCGGGCTGGCGTCGGTGCCGCCGGCCGAGCTGTGCGTGGTCGGTGACGCGGACCAGTCGATCTACGCCTTCCGGGGCGCGACCATCCGCAACATCCTCGACTTCGAGGAGGACTACCCGAGCGCGACCACGATCCTGCTGGAGCAGAACTACCGCTCCACCCAGACCATCCTGAGCGCCGCCAACGCGGTGATCGAGCGCAACACCAACCGCCGGGCCAAGAACCTGTGGACGGCCGGCGCGGACGGCACCCGGATCGTCTCCTATGTCGCGGATGACGAGCACGGCGAGGCCCAGTTCGTCGCCGACGAGGTCGACCGGCTGTGCGACGCCGGCGACGCCCGCCCCGGCGATGTCGCGGTCTTCTACCGGACCAACGCCCAGTCCCGGGTGTTCGAAGAGGTCTTCATCCGGGTCGGGCTGCCCTACAAGGTCGTCGGCGGGGTGCGCTTCTACGAGCGCAAGGAGGTCAAGGACGTCCTGGCCTACCTGCGGGTGCTGTCCAATCCCGAGGACACGGTGCCGCTGCGGCGGATCCTCAACGTCCCCAAGCGCGGCATCGGCGACCGCGCCGAGGCGATGATCGACGCGCTGGCCCAGCGCGAGCGGATCTCCTTCGCCGAGGCACTGCGGCGCGTGGACGAGGCGTACGGGATGGCCGCGCGCTCGGCCAACGCGGTGAAGAAGTTCAACGAGCTGCTGGCGAAGCTGCGCGGCGTGGTCGACTCGGGCGCAGGCGCGGCCGCAGTGCTGGAGGCCGTGCTGGAGGAGACCGGCTACCTGGCCGAGCTGCAGGCCTCGACCGACCCGCAGGACGAGACCCGGGTCGAGAACCTGCAGGAACTCGCGGCCGTGGCGCTGGAGTTCGAGCAGGCCGAGGCGGCGGCCGAGGCTGCGCTCGCCTCGGCGGAGGGCGAGCTCGACGCCGCCGGGGACCCGGACGCCGAGCCGGTGGCCCGCGGCTTGGCCGGCTTCCTGGAGCGGGTGGCGCTGGTCGCCGACTCCGACCAGATTCCGGACGACGATGGAAGTGGCGAGAGCAAGGGCGTCATCACGCTGATGACACTGCACACGGCCAAGGGGCTGGAGTTCCCGGTGGTCTTCCTCACCGGCATGGAGGACGGCGTCTTCCCGCACCAGCGCGCCCTCGCCCAGCCCAAGGAGCTGGAGGAGGAGCGCCGACTGGCGTACGTCGGGCTGACCCGCGCCCGCGAGCGGCTCTACCTCTCGCGCGCCGTGCTGCGCTCCGCCTGGGGCCAGCCCTCGTACAATCCGGCCTCGCGCTTCCTGGAGGAGATCCCGCCGACGCTGGTCGACGAGAAGCGCTCGGCCGCCTCGGCGGCGCCCTCGGCACGGGGCGGCTTCGGCGGCTCCTCGCGCGGCTCGTCCAGCGGTCTGACCAGCGGCTTCAGTGGCGGCAGCGGCTCGGGCAAGCGGGCGGCGCCGGCCGGCTGGGGCAAGAGTGCGGGCCGGATGAAGGACCGCCCGGCGGTCTCGCTGGCCGTCGGCGACCGGGTCACCCACGACCGCTTCGGCCTCGGCACGGTCGTCGCCGTGGCCGGCCCGGCCGACGATGCCAAGGCCACCATCGACTTCGGTACCGAGGGCACCAAGCAGCTGCTGCTCCGCTACGCCCCGGTCGAGAAGCTCTGAAGTCCTGAGCCCTGAGTTCGTCGGTCAGGCGCTGAGCCGGTCCGTCGGCTCGGGTCGGCCGACGGCGGGGGCGGGCGGGGTCGAGAGGCGCTGCCGGAGCAGGGCCAGCACCCGGGGGTGGACCGGCAGCGCCACATGGCCGGCCCCGGCCACCCGGATGTTCTCCACCGCCAGGTCCGGGTGCCGGAGTTGAGCGCTGCCGGGCGGCAGTACCAGCGGGTCGCAGTCGCCCCAGAAGCAGAGGAACCGGGTGTCGCACTCCGGCGCAGGTGCGCTCAGCGTCCGCAGCGTCCGGCTGCCGGGCAGGAGTTGACGGGCCAGCGGCAGCGGATGGAGCAGCAGCGCGGTTGGCGTGCCGCTGTGCGGGGTGCCGAGGGTGGCCACCGTGTGGACGTGCTCGAAGCCGCCGAGCTGCTGGACGTAGTAGCGGGCGATCAGCCCGCCGAGGCTGTGGCCGACCACCGCGACCCGCTCACCCCCGTACAGCTGCCGGGTGCTGACCACCTGTCGGCCGAAGCGGACGGCGGCGCCGTGGACGTCCGCGGCCAGCAGGCTGTAGTCGAGGGCGTGCACATGCTCCCAGCCGTGGCTGCGCAGCGAGTGCCGGAGCAGGGTGAACACGGCGCGGTTCTCGAACAGACCGGGCAGCAGCAGCACCGGGGCGTGCCCGGGCGGCGCGGTGCCGGTGCGCCGGGACGGCTGCGGCGGGTGGACGCAGGTCGGAGCGGGCGGCGGCCAGCGGCCGGGGATGAGGCCGGTCGGCGCGAGCAGCAGCTGCCCGGCGAGGGCGGCGGTCTCCAGCCCGGCGGCGCGGACGAGATCGACGGTTCGGCGCAGGGGCATGCTGCTCACGGCTCCGGACTCCCAGGTGCAGGCGGACGCAGGGGCCGGCGGCGCGGCTCCGTGGTCGGGACGGACGGGGGCGCACGGTGCCGGGCGAAGGGGGTCGGCACAGGTGGATTGCGGCCGGGCGGCGCCGGGTCCAACGCGCGGTGAACGTTGGTTCCGGTGTGATTCTCCCCTCGGTCGGGGCCGTGAAACGGCGCAGGGGCAGCGTGGACGATAACCTCCGCCCTAGCGATGCGAACGACTGTTAACCTCGGGCGCACGGGGCAGGAACCAGGAAACGGACGCGGAAACCCGGTCGGGGTCGTCCGCGCTGACGCAGGAGGCAACGATGGGTGTGTCCGGACCGATCCGTGTGGTGGTGGCCAAGCCTGGCCTGGACGGCCACGACCGCGGGGCCAAGGTGATCGCCCGAGCGCTCCGGGACGCGGGCATGGAGGTCATCTACACCGGGCTGCACCAGACCCCGGCGCAGATCGTGGACACCGCGATCCAGGAGGACGCCGACGGCATCGGCCTGTCGATCCTCTCCGGCGCGCACATGACCCTCTGCGCCAAGGTGGTGGAGCTGCTCCGCGAGCGGGAGGCAGAGGACATCAAGCTCTTCTGCGGCGGCATCATCCCGGACGACGACATCCCGCTGCTGAAGGAGATGGGCGTGGCGGAGATCTTCACCCCCGGGGCGTCGACCCGGGACGTGGTGGCCTGGGTGACCGGCCACGTGGGCGCGGGGGCGGCGGCCTAGCGGCGCTCCGGCCCCGCCGCCCGCGCCCCGCCGCCCGCCGGGTAGCGGGGCGCGCGGGGTGGGACCAGGGCGGGACCGGGGTTGCTACCCGCCCAGGGTCATCCAGCGCTCCGGTGCGGCCAGCGGCGCGAAACCCGCCTTGGCATAGACCCCGTGGGCGTCCGCCGTGGCCAGCATGATCCGGCGGAGGCCGTACGGGGCGAGGCGGTCCCGGACACCGGCGGCCAGGGCGGTGCCGAGTCCCTTGCCGCGTACGGCCGGTGAGATGTAGACGTCGCAGAGCCAGGCGAAGGTCGTCCGGTCGGTGACGACCCGGGCGTAGCCGACCTGGGTGCCGGAGACGCGGTCGTAGACGCCGAAGTTGAGCGAGTTGGCGATGGCGTGGTCCTGCTTCTCGCGCGGTCGCCCGAGGGCCCAGTAGGCATCCAGCGACAGCCACTGGTGGATCAGTTCGGCGTCGAGGCGGGCCGGATCGGTGGAGAGCTCGTAGCCCTCCGGGAAGTCGATGGTCATGGGGGCATCCAAGCAACCGGACCTTTCGGCGGGCCACCCGATATCCGTTACGGCCGGGCCGGTTCGGCCAGTTCGGCGAGCATCGCGGTGCGGAGCCGGAGGGTCGCGCCGAGGCGGCTGAAGGTCTCCTCCCAGGCGGGGGAGGCGTTCACCGCCAGGGCCGCCAACTCCTCGGCCGCCTGCGGGGCGAGGCAGCGTTCGGTCACGCCGATCACCCCGCTGTGGCTCCACGGATAGCCGCCGGCGCCGGCCACCCCGGAAAGCGCCGCCAGCACCGCCTCCCCCAGCGCCGCGGGCCATGGCGCTGGGCAGGCGACCAGCAGTTGGAAGGTCTCGGTCAGCCCTTGCCGCCGCACGTACCCGGCCGTCCAGTCGGCCCGTTCGGCCGGTTCCAGCACCGTCAGCAGCTTGGCCGCCGTGCCCACCGGGGCGGGCTCCCCGGCGATCAGCGAGAGCAGCGCCCGCGCCCAGTCGCGGTTGTTCTGCCGGACGGCGGCGCGGGCCCAGGCGTCCCGCAGATCCTGCTGCCAGGTGTCCGAGACCGGCAGGGCCAACACCGCCTCGGCCGGTCCGATCCGTTCCACCCAGACCGTCAGCGGGGTCGCGGCGACGGTCTCGCCGAGCCAGAAGGCGCGGTCCGAGCGCCCGGTCGGCGAGGCGGCCGGGATCCCGTCCCGCTGCATCGCCGAGTCGCAGGCCGTCGGCGGATGGACGGCCAGCCGGGGGCCGTCCGCCGTCTCCGCCAGGCTGACGGCGGCCAGGGCGCGTTCGGCCATCCGCCCGGCCAGCGCCGAACCGGGCAGGGTGGACAGCAGCTCGGCGGCGGTGAGCCGGACGTTCTTGGCGCGGTCGCTCAGTGCCGCCTCCAGGAAGGGCTCGTCGGCGGCGGACAGCCCCTCCTGGAGGGCGTCCAGGAACAGCAGGCGGTCCTCGCCCCGTTCGCTGCTCCAGGTCTCCTGCAGCAGTTCCAGGGCGGCGGCTGGGTCGTGCCGGCGCAACTGGGTGAGGTGGGTGACCCGCTCCGCGAACAGGCCCTCCTGCCAGAGCTCCCGGTCCGGGTCGGTGGCGGTGCGGCCGGGGACGGGCGTTCGCAGGACGAAGCGCCAGTCCTGGTTCTGCTCGGCGAGCCAGCGGCCCAGGGGCCCGGCCAGCGCGACCGCGTCGGACCGCAGCTCGCTCCGGGAGCGGGCCGCGTCCAGCAGCGACGGGACCAGTGCGGCCGGGCAGCGGTAGCCGTGGGCACGGGCGGCGGCCAGCCACTGGGGGAGCAGTTCGTTGAGGTTGGCGAGGCTGCCGCTGCCGGTGCCGCCCGGGCCGCCTGATTGGCCGTCACGGGTCGGTAGCAGCAGGGTCAGCCGGTTCCGGGCGGCGTCGGACAGCTCCGGCCGGGGGTCGGGACCCGGGCCGGGCGGAGCGGCGGCGGCCGGACCGGGCCGGAGCCCGGCCCGCCGGGCCACGGCCTCCAGTGCCGCCCGGTCGAGCAGGTCGGGCGGTGCCGGCAGCGGGCGTCGGTCGGTGCCGAGCAGGGCGGTGGTGACCAGGTCGGCCCAGCCGATCGGGGCGACCGAGTCGATCGGGTGCGAGGCAGTGGTCATGTGGCGACCCCCAGGATGCGGGTGCGGGTGGCGGCGGCGTGCGTGGCGGCGGCCTCGGGGTTGTCGGCGTGCCGGTCGTCGGCGTACCAGGCGGTGATCGGGGTGAAGCCGCGGTGCCCGCACTCGCCGAAGAGCGTCAGCGGGCGGCCTGCGGAGACGGCGGCGAGCTTCCACAGGCCGTGACCGGGGGTGCTGCGGCGGTCCACCGGTATCGACAGCGGGACCGGTCCGCTGTGGTCGGCGAGGCTCCAGCCCAGCGGTCCCGGCACCGGCACGACCCGGTCCAGGACGACCGGCCAGGACTCCAGCCAGGGATCGTCGCCGAGGGCCCGGCCGTAGGCGTCCAGGGCGTCGTCCAGGCTCACCCCGGCCGGGACGGCCTCCGCCGGGTCGGGTGCCCGGGGTGCGGCGTAGCGGGTGCCCAGGGCGGCCCGCAGCGGGCCGGCGCCGGGATGGAAGGCCAGCTCGGCCTCGACCAGCAGGCCGGTGGGCAGGGCCAGTTCGGGGGCGATCCCGGGACGGCCGAAGGAGAGCAGCAGGGCGGAGCGTCCGCTGTCCCGGCCGCGCAGCCAGATCCGACGGGTCGTCAACCGCTCGTCGGCGGCATCGGTGCTGCCGAGCACCAGCCAGTGGTCGCGGACCAGCGGGCCGCGCAGCAGCTCGGCGGCGTCGACGGTGAAGCCGACGCGGGCGCGGACGGTCGCCGCCAGCGGCTCGGGCAGCTCGTCGACCCGCCGGTAGCCGGCGGCCAGCAGGTGCAGCAGGCCGTACTCCTCCAGCAGCCGGGACGGCCAGCCGGGACCGGACGCGGGGACCGCGCCGAGTTCGCGGGCCCGCGAGGCCAGACCCGGGGCCTGGGCGTCGACCATCCGGGCGGCGACCTCGCCCCAGCCGGCCGCGCCCTGGGTGGGCGCGTCGGCCAGCCCGGACCGCAGCTGGTCGGCCAACCGGGCCTCCAGCTCGGCCGCCCCGGCCGCGACCCGGGCGGAGCGGCGGGCCAGCCGCCGGTCGGCGGCGAGCCGGGCAGCCCGTTCGGCGGCGGCGTCCGGCGCGCCGTCCAGGCCGGTGGTGCCGTTGCCGGCAGCGGCTCGGGCGGCCTGCTGCTGGGCGCGCTTGCCGCGGGCCTCCAGCCAGTCCCGGGCCCAGCCCGGGGCCGCCGTCGCGCCGGTCGTGTGCGCGGCCCAGAGCAGCAGCAACCCGAGGGCGTGCTTGCAGGGGAACTTCCGGCTGGGGCAACTGCACTGGTAGGCCGGGCCGCTCAGATCGACGACGGTCCGGTACGGACTGCCGCCGCTGCCCTGGCACTGGCCCCACAGGGCGTCGTCGTCCGACCCGGTCACCGACCACGGTGCGGGGTGCGAGAGTCTGGTCGCCGCCTTGCATGACGAGGCGTCAGGGGCGAGCGAGAGAACGTGTTCGGGTGTCCAGCGATCCTCCATGGCAACGACGGTAGACGCCGGGTCCGACAATTCCTCCGGGCTGACGTTCCCACAGGTCACAGCCGTCCGCCGGTGGGCCGGGGGCGATTGTCAGTGGCGCGGTGCAGAGTGGTTCTCGCAGTCGACGGGATGCGCCGGCGTCTCCTCGGCTGCCCCATTCCGACGTTGAGTCAATCCGTCTGTCGCTCTCTTTTCCGCACCGGGACTGCCCGTTCGTCCGATCGCCCTGGGGGTTGCCATGACCACGTCCACCGCCGAGCCCACTGCCACCGTCGGGACCACTCCGGCCGAGACGCTCCGGCCGCATGCAGAGACCGCCTACGCCGCCGAACTGGCGGCACTGGCCGCCGCCGACGACCGGCCGCGACCGGCGCGCTGGCGGCTGTCGCCCTGGGCGGTGGCCACCTACCTGCTCGGCGGCACCCTCCCCGACGGGACGGTGATCACGCCCAAGTACGTCGGCCCGCGCCGGGTGGTCGAGGTCGCCGTCACCACCCTCGCCACCGACCGTGCCCTGCTGCTGCTGGGCGTGCCCGGCACCGCCAAGACGTGGGTCTCCGAGCACCTGGCCGCCGCCGTCAGCGGCGATTCCACCCTGCTGGTCCAGGGCACCGCCGGGACACCAGAGGAGGCCGTCCGCTACGGCTGGAACTACGCCCGGCTGCTGGCCGAGGGGCCGAGCCGGGCGGCGTTGGTGCCCAGCCCGGTGATGCGGGCCATGGCCGAGGGGATGACCGCCCGGGTCGAGGAGCTGACCCGGATCCCCGCCGACGTCCAGGACTCGCTGATCACCATCCTGTCGGAGAAGACGCTGCCGATACCCGAGTTGGGGGAGGAGGTCCAGGCCGTCCGCGGCTTCAACCTGATCGCCACCGCCAACGACCGGGACCGGGGCGTCAACGAGCTCTCCAGCGCGCTCCGCCGGCGCTTCAACACCGTGGTGCTGCCGCTGCCGGCCTCGCTGGAGGACGAGGTCGAGATTGTCGCCCGCCGGGTCGGCGAGCTCGGCCGCTCGCTGGAGCTCCCGGCGGTGCCCAGCGGCTCCGCCGAGATCCGACGGGTCGTCACCGTCTTCCGTGAGCTCCGGGACGGGGTCACCGTGGACGGCCGGACCAAGGTCAAGTCCCCCTCGGGGAGCCTGTCCACGGCCGAGGCCATCTCCGTGGTCACCAGCGGCCTAGCCCTGGCCGCGCACTTCGGCGACGGTGTGCTGCGCCCCGGCGACGTCGCCTCCGGGCTGCTCGGCGCGGTCGTGCGAGACCCTTCCGCCGACCGCCTGGTCTGGCACGAGTACCTGGAGAGCGTGGTCCGCGAGCGCGAGGACTGGAAGGACTTCTACCGCGGCTGCCGCGACGCCGAGCAGCGCTGAGCAGGGTGGGAGAGGCGGGAGAGGTGGGGAGACCGTGTTGACCAGTCAAGAGACGGTGGGCCAAGAGACGGTGAGCCAAGCGACGCTGGGCCAAGAGACCGAGGGCGTCGTGCTCCTGGGGGTGCGTCACCACGGCCCGGGATCGGCGCGGGCGGTGGCCGCCGCACTGGAGCAGTACCGTCCCGACGCCGTGCTGATCGAGGGTCCGCCGGAGGCCGACGCGCTGCTGGCCTTCGCCGCCGAGAAGGAGATGGAGCCGCCGGTCGCGCTGCTCGCCCATGTCGCCGGGGAGCCCGGGCGCGCGGCTTTCTGGCCCTACGCCGCCTTCTCGCCCGAATGGGTAGCCCTGCGCCACGCCCTGGAGCGCGAGTTGCCGGTCCACTTCATCGACCTGCCGGCCGCGCACAGCCTCGCCCTCGACCAGCCGGACCAGCCGGCCCGGCCGCACGAACCGGACGAGCCGGTGGAGGCGGAGCGGCCGATCGACCCGATCGCCGAACTCGCCCGCGCCGCCGGCTCCCAGGACGCCGACGAGTGGTGGGAGGACGTCGTCGAACACCGGTCGCCGGAGGCCGGCGCGGACGCGCTGGCGCCGTTCCGGGTCCTGGCCGAGGCCATGGCCGAGCTGCGGACCGGCGCTGCGGTCGTTGGCCGTGACACCCTCCGCGAGGCCCACATGCGTCGGCAGTTGCGGGCCGCCCGACGGGCAGGCCACCGCCGGATCGCCGTCGTCTGCGGTGCCTGGCACGTCCCCGCGCTCGCCGGGAAGCACTCCGTCACTGCTGACAACGCCCTGCTCAAGGGGCTGCCCAAGGCCAAGGTGGAGTTCACCTGGGTGCCCTGGACCCATCGCCGGCTCGCCCGGTCCTCCGGCTACGGCGCCGGCATCGCCTCACCCGGCTGGTACCGGCACCTCTTCGAGAGTCGGGACCACCTGATGGAGCGCTGGCTCACCGGGGTCGCCGCGCTGCTGCGCAGCGAGGACCACCCGGTCTCCTCGGCCCATGTGATCGAGGCGGTCCGGCTCGCCGAGACGCTGGCGCTGGTCCGCGGCCGACCGCTGGCCGGTCTGGCCGAGGCCACCGACGCGGTCCGGGCCGTCCTCTGCGAGGGCTCCGATGTCCCGCTGGCGCTCATCCACGACCGGATGGTCGTCGGCGACGTCCTCGGCGGGGTCCCGGACGGCGCGCCGGTGGTCCCGCTGCAGCGGGATCTGACGGCGCAGCAGCGGAGTCTGCGGCTGAGGGCGGAGGCGGTCGAGCGCGAGCTCGACCTGGACCTGCGCAAGGACACCGATGCGGCCCGCAGTCGGCTGCTGCACCGGCTCCGGCTGCTCGGCATCGGCTGGGGGACGCCCGTGGACTCGCGCACCGCCTCCACCGGCACCTTCCGGGAGAGCTGGCGGCTGTCCTGGGAGCCGGAGCTGGCGGTGGCCGTCGCCGAGGCCGGGATCTGGGGGACGACCGTGGAGACGGCGGCCGGTGCCCGGGTGGCCGACCGCGCCACCGGGGCGGCCTCCCTCGGCGAGGTCACCGCGCTCGCCGAGGCCTGCCTGCTGGCCGACCTCCCGGAGGCGCTCGCCACCGTGCTCCGGGCGCTCGCCGACCGGGCCGCCCTGGACGCCGATGTGGCCCACCTCGCCGAGGCCCTGCCTGCCCTGGTTCGCACCCTGCGCTACGGCGACGTCCGCGACACCGACGGGACCGCCCTGCGCCGACTGGCCGAGGGTCTGGCCGTGCGGATCTGCGTCGGCCTGCCCTCGGCCTGCGCCAACCTCGACACCGAGGGCGCGCGGGCGATGGCCGGCCACGTCGCGTCGACCCACACCGCCCTGGCCCTGCTCGCCGCCGCCCCGGCGGACCCGCTCTCCGCCCGCTGGTCGGCGACCCTGGCCGTGCTGGCCCGGCGCGAGACCGTCCCCGGGCTGCTCCGGGGGCGGGCGGCGCGGCTGCTGCTGGACGACGGCCGCTGGGACGCCGCCGAGGCGGCCCGGCAGATGGGGCTGGCCCTGTCCAGGGCGAGCGAGCCGGCGGACGCGGCCGGCTGGATCGAGGGCTTCCTGGCCGGCGGCGGGATGCTGCTGGTCCACGACACCCGGCTGCTCGGCCTGGTCGACGACTGGATCACCGCCGTGCCCGCAGCCGTCTTCCCGGAGGTGCTGCCGCTGCTGCGGCGGACCTTCTCCGGCTACGAAGCGCCGGTGCGGCGCACCATCGGCGAGCGGATCCGCGCCGACGGCGGCCGACCGGGCGCCACCGGCGCGGCCGAACCCGACGAGGCCGTCGACCGCCCCGGCTTCGCCGCCGAGGCCGACCGCCCCCGTGCCGCCACCGCCCGCGCCCGCGTGGCACTCCTGCTAGGACTGACGGAAGGTCAGGAATGATGTTCACGACCAATTCTGATGCTACGTCGACTGCCGATGCACCGTCGACTACTGAGGACGCCGCCGAACGGCTGCGCCGCTGGCGGCTGGTGCTCGGTGGTGAGGCGGACGGCACCGGCTGCCGACTCGCCGGACGGGACGCCGCGATGGACCGGGCGCTGGCCGCCCTTTACCGGGGCGGGGGCGCCGACCAGCCGGAGCGCGGTCGCTCGCGCACGGCCGGGCTCGGCGGCTCCGCGCCCCAGGTCGCCCGCTGGCTCGGCGACATCCGCGAGTACTTCCCGACCAGCGTCGTCCAGTTGATGCAGCAGGACGCGATCGAGCGGCTCGGGCTGGCCCAACTGCTGCTGGAACCGGAGATGCTGGAGGCCGTCGAACCCGACGTCCACCTGGTCGGGACGCTGCTCTCGCTGGGCCGGGCGCTGCCGGAGACCACCCGGGAGAGCGCCCGCGCCGTCGTCCGCAAGGTCGTCGCCGACCTGGAACGCCGGATCGCGACCCGGACCCGCTCGCTGGTCGGCGGTGCGCTGGACCGCAGCGCCCGGGTGAACCGGCCGCGCCACCGGGACATCGACTGGGACCGCACCATCCGCGCCAACCTGAAGAACTACATCGAGCCGGAGGGCGCGGACGGCCGGGGCACGGTGGTGCCGGAGCGGCTGATCGGCTACGCCCGGGCCTCGACGGCGGTCACCAAAGAGGTCATCCTCTGCATCGACCAGTCCGGCTCGATGGCGGCCTCGGTGGTGCACTCCTCGGTCTTCGGCGCGGTGCTGGCGTCGATGGGCTCGCTCCGTACCCGGCTGGTGGCCTTCGACACCGCCGTGGTCGACCTCACCGAGCAGCTGTCCGACCCGGTGGACGTGCTCTTCGGCGTCCAACTGGGCGGCGGCACGGACATCAACCGGGCGCTGGCCTACTGCCAGTCCCGGATCACCCGGCCCGCCGACACCATCGTGGTGCTGATCAGCGACCTCTACGAGGGCGGGATCCGGGACGGGATGCTGAAGCGGGTCGCCGCGATGAAGGCCGCCGGGGTGCAGTTCATCGCCCTGCTGGCGCTGTCCGACGAGGGTGCGCCGGCCTACGACCGAGGACACGCCGCCGCGCTCGCGGCGCTCGGCGCCCCGGCCTTCGCCTGCACCCCGGACCTGTTCCCCGAGATCATGGCCGCGGCGATACAGAAGCTGCCGCTGCCGCTCCCGGAGGCTCTGGGTTCCTAGGGCAGGGGCAGTGCGGCCCACACCGTCTTGCCGACCAGGCCGAGCCTGGGCAGCGTGCCCCAGGCGGTGGTGAAGCTCTCGACCAGCATCATCCCGCGACCGTGCTCGTCGTCCTCCTCGGCCACCGCCGACTTCGGCAGGTCGCAGCAGTCCTCGTCGTCGACCTCCAGGAAGATCAGGCCCCTGGCGCTCCACAACCGGCAGTGCAGCTGACGGCTGTCCGTGTGGGTGACAGCGTTGGAGACCAGCTCCGACATGCAGAGCTCCACACTCGCGTGGGTGTCGGCAGTGAGGTGCCACATCGCGGCGGTGATCCTGACGAAGCGCCGGGCGACCGAGACCGACCCGGGCAGCCCCGGGAGCGAGGTGGCGGCCTGCCGGTCCATGGGCCAATCGCCGCGTGCTGCTCCCAGCCGGGCCAGGAGGAGGGCCGGTTCGGGGTCCTCCTCCGCTGCCGCGTCGTCGGGGGCCGCTGCCGAGGGGCCCGGGACGCGATGGCGTGAGCTGTGCATCGAGCATCCGCTTCTTGAGCATGTGTGCGAATACAAGCGTCCGGACAACGTCCGCTGCGCACCGAACGCTCCCTCAATGGGGGATCGAACGCAAGGGATTCCCGGCGATTGCACACCCTTGGCCCCAGGATTTCGGATGCGCGGCGCGCGCCGCGCTCCCCCGTTCCGGCACAGGGGGTGTGGCGTCGCTCGCTCGACCGTCGATTCGGACGGGTGTTCATATGGGTGTTGTCATGGGAATCGCTGGAATTGTCATTCTGTTTGCCGGAATAGCGCTGCTCCGTCAGGCCCGGGATCGGCGAAGGCCCGGATCTACCGACTGGCACTGTATGTGTGCGCGTCGGCGCTGATTGTCGTCGGGGTGCGCAGGGATCGCGTCCGCTACTGGACGGCGCGCCCGTTGTGACGGTTATCACCGGGCGTGCCCCGGTCTCCGGTGGGAACCTCAGGTCGTAGGGGATAGCCTGCAAGACGGACTTGCCTGCCCGTTCGACGCCAGGCTCTGAGCTCCCCGTAGCGACGGCGTCGGCCGTGAGGTCCCTCCGGATCCACGTACCGCCACCTGCCACGAAGGATCACAGCGGCGACTCTGCGGGCGGTTAGCTGGGAAGATAGGGGTGGCCGGCCCTCCCGTGACCGACCACTTCCGAAGTCGCGATCACAAGGACGGACGCGCGTGGACCTGTTCGAATACCAGGCGAGGGACATCTTCGCCAAGCACGGTGTGCCGGTGCTGGGTGGTGCAGTTATCGAGACGGCCGAAGAGGCGCGTGCGATCGCTGAGGGCTGGGGCGGTCGGGCCGTCGTCAAAGCGCAGGTCAAGGTCGGCGGCCGTGGCAAGGCAGGCGGCGTCAAGCTGGCCTCCGACCCGGCCGACGCCGTGGCCAAGGCCGAGGCGATCCTGGGCATGGACATCAAGGGCCACACGGTCCACAAGGTGATGCTCGCCCAGACGGCCGACATCAAGGAGGAGTACTACGTCTCCTTCCTGCTCGACCGGACCAACCGGACCTTCCTCGCCATGGCCTCCGTCGAGGGCGGCGTGGAGATCGAGGTCGTGGCGGTCGAGAACCCCGACGCGCTGGCCAAGATCCCGGTCGACGCCAACGAGGGCTGCACCGACGCCAAGGCCCGCGAGATCGTCGAGGCGGCCAAGTTCCCGGCCGACGTCGCCGACCAGATCGTCGAGGTCCTGAAGGGCCTGTGGAAGGTCTTCATCGAGGAGGACGCGCTCCTCGTCGAGGTGAACCCCCTGGTCAAGACCGGCGAGGGCAAGATCGTCGCGCTCGACGGCAAGGTCTCGCTGGACGAGAACGCGGACTTCCGTCAGCCCGAGCACGAGGCGCTGGTCGACCACGCCGCCGCCAACCCGCTCGAGGCCGCGGCCAAGGCCAAGAACCTCAACTACGTCAAGCTCGACGGCGAGGTCGGCATCATCGGCAACGGCGCGGGTCTCGTCATGAGCACCCTGGACGTCGTCGCCTACGCGGGCGAGAACCACGGCAACGTGAAGCCCGCCAACTTCCTCGACATCGGCGGCGGCGCCTCCGCCGAGGTCATGGCGAACGGCCTGGAGATCATCCTGGGCGACCCGGACGTCAAGTCCGTCTTCGTCAACGTCTTCGGCGGCATCACCGCCTGTGACGAGGTCGCCAACGGCATCGTCCAGGCGCTGGCGCTGCTCGAGTCCAAGGGCGAGGCCGTGACCAAGCCCCTCGTCGTCCGGCTGGACGGCAACAACGCGGAGCTGGGTCGCAAGATCCTGTCCGACGCCAACCACCCGCTGGTGCAGCGCGTGGACACCATGGACGACGCGGCCGACAAGGCCGCCGAGCTGGCTGCGAAGTAAGGGACGAGGACTCCACAACCATGGCTATCTTCCTCACCAAGGACAGCAAGGTCATCGTCCAGGGGATGACCGGCGCCACCGGCATGAAGCACACCAAGCTCATGCTTGCCGACGGCACCAACATCGTCGGCGGCGTGAACCCGCGCAAGGCCGGCACCAGCGTCGACTTCGACGGCACCGAGGTACCGGTGTTCGGCATCGGTGGCCGAGGCCATCGAGAAGACCGGCGCCGACGTCTCGGTCATCTTCGTGCCGCCGGCCTTCGCCAAGGCCGCCGTGGTCGAGGCGATCGACGCCGAGATCGGTCTCGCGGTCGTCATCACCGAGGGCATCGCGGTGCACGACTCCGCCGTCCTTCTGGGCCTACGCGGGCGAGAAGGGCAACAAGACCCGGATCATCGGCCCGAACTGCCCCGGCCTGATCACCCCCGGCCAGTCCAACGCCGGCATCATCCCGGGCGACATCACCAAGCCCGGCCGCATCGGCCTCGTGTCCAAGTCCGGCACGCTGACCTACCAGATGATGTACGAGCTGCGCGACATCGGCTTCTCCTCGGCCGTCGGCATCGGTGGCGACCCGGTCATCGGTACCACCCACATCGACGCGCTCCAGGCGTTCCAGGACGACCCCGACACCGACCTCATCGTGATGATCGGCGAGATCGGCGGCGACGCCGAGGAGCGTGCGGCGGCCTACATCGCCGAGCACATCACCAAGCCGGTCGTCGGCTACGTCGCGGGCTTCACCGCGCCCGAGGGCAAGACCATGGGCCACGCCGGCGCCATCGTCTCCGGCTCCTCCGGCACCGCGCAGGCGAAGAAGGAGGCCCTGGAGGCCGCCGGCGTCAAGGTCGGCAAGACGCCGTCCGAGACCGCGCGCCTGGCGCGTGAGCTCATCGGCTGATCGAGGCGAGCCGTTAGTCGTTCGGCCGGGAACGTCACTCGAACCCGGTCGAACGCAGCTCGTTGAGCATTCCGGCCCCCGTGCCGGACCCGCTGCCCCGTCCCTGGCCCCCAGGGAGTGGGGCAGCGGTCGTTCCGGACCGGGGGAGGTGCGACCGGCAGGGCAGCGCGAAGACCGGGCAGTGGCCCGGCCGGCCGGCAACGCCGTCGGCGGGCGCGCCCGGGACCCGGGCGGTGAGTCGCGGGTCCCGGCCGGCCGGAGTGCCGGCGGGGGAGCCGGGCTGCGGCGGGAAGGCGAACGGGTCGGCGGCGGCTGCGCCGGAGGCTGCTCCGGAGACGGCAGCCCCGGAGGCGGCGGGCGGGGCAGGGGAGGCGGTCGGCGTCGGCACGGTCTCCGGCGTCGGCGCCGGTGTCGGCGCGTGCTGCTTGGCGTGGACGCTGTCGTAGGTCACGAACGCGGGCGTCGGCGGGTGCATCGGCGTGCCCCAGATCAGCGCTGCGGCCAGCCCCCCGGCGGTCACGGCGGAGAGCAGCCCGGCCCCGGCGGCGACGCCCCATTCGCGCAGCGCGGACCGGTGGCGCAGCCGCTGCGCCTGTTCCGCCTGCCCGGTGGACGGAGCCGCCGGACAGGCACGGTCGGCGGCTGCCTGCAGCAGTGCGCCCAGCCGGCGCCCGAACCCCGGCTGCCCGGCGTCCGCGCCGACGATCGTCGGCACGGCCTCGGCCAGTTGCTGCCGGGCGCGGGCCACCCGGGCATAGGCGATCGGTGTGGTCGACTCCAACTCGGTGCTGGTCTGCTTCCAGTCGAGACCGACCACGTCGTGCAGCAGCAGGGCCCGTTGCCGGGCCCGGGAAAGGTGCAGCAGCGCCTTCAGCAGGATGCGGTCGTCCAGGGTGAGCCCCTGCCGGTCGGCGGGCTCGGCCGCGGCGCGTCGACCGTGGCGCAGATCGAGCTGGTGCCAGGGGGAGGCTGCCAGCTCGAAGACCGCCCCCCGGACCCAGCCCTCCGGTGACCGGTCGGCGGCCACCTGCGGCCAGTTCGCCCAGGCCAGTTCGAAGGCGCGGTGGACGCAGCTGACGGCGCGGCGGCGACCGCCGGTGAGCAGGTAGGCCTGCCGGACCAGCCGGGTCGCGGCACCGTGGTAGAGCGCGTCGAAGTCCGCCGCGGCGGCGGGCTCGGCGGCGGGCGGACCCGGCGTCGGTGGGGGTGTGGGTAGCGGCGCGGCCGGGGCGGGGGGCGTTGGCGGAGTCGGAGTGGGAGCCGGGGCCGGGGGCGGCGGGTCGGTGGGCGACGCTGCGTCAGCTGTCGGCCAGTCAACTTTCGGCCCGTCAGTTACCCCCGCAGGTGGCTTCCGACCGGTCCGCAGCTTCTTCCGCTCCCGCGCCGCCCTGGGCCGGGTCGACGGAGTGTCCGACGGGGCGCTCATGAGCGCACGCCAGGGGCGTACGAGCGCGTCTGTTCCGTTGACCAGATCAAGGGCATATCTGAATTCTTGGGGTGAAAGTGAGTAATCGCCATGTCAATGGTCATAACGGGTGGCGGCGTGCCGCAGAGTGAGGCATGGCCTACTTGGTGGAGCGGATTCGGCCGATTGCGGCGCAGGGAGTCGTCACTCCGGCGTTCCGTGCCGGACTCCTGGGCGGAGCGGCGACCGCAGGCACCGGCATCGCCCTGGTCGCACTGCCCGTCTTCCTGCTGTGGATCGTCTCGCCGTATGTCGAGAGCGGGGTGGACGGTGTCGTCCACCTGGCTGCCTGCCTCTGGCTGTTGGCCCACGGGGTGACGCTGGTCCATGGAGGCACACCCCTGGGGGTGCCGCCACTGCTGCTCACCGCGCTGCTCGGGGTGCTGCTCCACCGCGCCGCCGCGCGTACGGCCGGCCAGGCCGTGCGGAGAGCGGCCGGGCCGCCGGAGGAGACGGACCCGGCCGAGGGCATCGCCGACGAACCGGTGCCGCCGCAGGCCGGGGCGGTGATGCTGGGCCTCTGCCTCGGCTATCTGCTGGTCGCGGCCGTCGCGCTGGTCTCGGCGGCGACCGTGGGCGGCAGCGGACTGGGCATCCGCCCGCTCGGCCTGCCGGACGTCGGCCGACTGCTGCTGCTGGTGCTGTCGGCGGCGGCGAGCGGCGTCCGGTCCGTAACCGGGGAGTGGCCCTGGACCGGACTCCGGCGCGGGATGGGCCGGTGGTGGCGGAGCCGCCCCTGGACCCGGCTGCGCTTCCGTTCGGCGCTGCTCTTCGAGGACGGTGAGCCGTTGGCGGGCGAGGGGGCCGCGGAAGCCGGGGCGTTCGAGGAGTTCGAGTCGGACCGCCGGCCGCTGCGCCGGCTCCGGCGGTGGACCCCGTCCTGGCTGCTGTCACAGGACCTGCCCGCACGGCTGGAGCGGTGCCGCCGCTGGTGCGGCCACCGGCTCTCCTGGCTCTTCGCCTGGCCGCTCGGACGGCTGTACGTCCCCGGCGGGGTGACCGTCGCGGTGCGCGCGGGCGCGGGTGCGGGGGCGGCGCTGCTCGGCGGGGGCGCGGTGGTGTTCGCGGTCTCGCTGCTGCTGCACTTCGGCACGGCCGGGTCGGTCGCGGCCCGGCTCGCACCGGACCTGGTGGGCCGGGTCTCACTGCTGCTGCTCTGCGCGACGATGCTGCCCAATGCCGCGGTCTGGGCGGCCGGGTACTCCCTGGGCCCGGGCTTCGCGCTGGACGGTCGCTTCTCGCCGCTGGTCGACGCCGTCTCCCAGTCGCCCGAGTTCCCGCTGTTCGCCGCGCTCCCCGGGGCGGGGCGCTCACCGCTGGTGCTGCTGGTCGCGGTGGTGCCGCTGGTCGCGGGGGCGGTCGTGGGCGTACTGGTGGGGCGCGCGACCGAGGAGTGGGGCGTGCTGGCGACGTCCTGCATCAGCGTCCTGGCGGCCCTCTGCACCGGGGTACTCGCGCTGGTGTTCGCGGCGGCCTCGGGCGGCGCGCTGGGGAGCGCGGCCCTCGCCCAGGTCGGGCCCTCGCCCTGGTGGACCGGGGCGGCCGCGTTCGGCTGGACCCTCGCCGGCGGACTGCCGGGGGCGCTGCTGGCCCGCGGGCTGCACCGGTTCCGACTGCACCGGTTCCGACTGCACCGGATCACGCGGCGCCGGTTCACGCGGCGCCGGTTCACGCGGCGCCGGTTCAAAGACCGGCGGTTCCGGTGACGCCGCCGCCCCCGTGGCGTCAGTTGCTCCAGTTCACCAGCCACTGCGGGGGCTTCGGCGACACGCTGGTGGCGCAGGTGTTGTAGACGGTCTGGGTGAGCGCGTCGTTCTGACAGTCGTAGTAGCTCTTGTAGTACATCTGCACGCCGAAGGCCGAGGCGAACAGCACCAGCCCGACGATCGCGGCGATCAGGCCGCCGGTCGCGGCGGGGACCTGCGACTGGGCCGGCATCGGGGCGAAGCCGCCGGGGGCGTTCGGACCGGTCCCACCCGGGGCGGGCCGGTCGGCGGGTTCGGCGGTCGCGTTGCTCTTCGGCTTCCCGCGCAGCGAGCTGATGGCCCAGTAGAGCGCCAGCGAGGACAGCAGCAGTGTGAGGTCGGGCACACCGAGGACCAGGAAGAAGATTCCCCACATCCCGCTGAGCAGCGCGTAGCGGGCCTTGCGCTGGACCGGGTCGGTGGGATCGAAGCGGGGGCCCTGCGGCGGCGGCCCGTAGGGACGGCCCGGCTGCTGGCCCTGGTAGCCAGGGCTCCACGGGTGCGGCGGCGGGACCTGCGGCCGGTGCTGCCCGCCCTGCGGCGGGACGCCGTGCTCCTCGGGTGCGCCGTCGTCGCCCTGCGGCTTCTCGGTCGCGCGCCCGCGCGGCTGCCAGGGACGGTCCGGGGCGTCCTTCGGCGGCGGCGCGAAGGGGTCGCGGGGACCTTCCGGGGGTGTGCCGCTGTCCGATTTCTGGACCATCGTCTTCGTCGTACTCCTGATTCTGGGCTCCGCTTAGGGACACCCTCTCACCCCAGTACCCGCTGTGGCTCGCCCCCACCCCATGATCGTCGACCAGGAGTGCGAGCAGGGATGCGGGTGCCGGTATCGTTGCTGACGACCGGCGGTCCTCGCCGAGGGCTCCCGGTCGGCCTGCGGCGCCGCCGCGAGGCGTTCGGTGGATGCGGATGCCGGTCACGAGATGACACCCCGCATCCGCCCTACAGAGCCCGGCCCCTGCCCGTTGCGCACATTCTGACGCCGGGGCGGTACGGCCGCGCCTTACGGGAGGACCGAGCTGTGGCGAACCCGCCGACCGTTCCGGACACGGACTCCGCCGGGCTGAGCTTCGGCCCCGCCGCAGGCGCCGGGGGACCGGCCCGCCTGGTCGTCCTGGTGTCCGGTTCGGGGACGAACCTGCAGGCCCTGCTGGACGCGGCGGCCGATCCCGGGTACGGCGCGAGCATCGTCGCCGTCGGCGCCGACCGCGACTCCATCGCCGGTCTGGAACGCGCCGAGCGCGCGGGCATCCCCACCTTCGTTCACCGGGTCAAGGACTACCCCGAGCGCACCGACTGGGACGCCGCGCTGACCGCGTCGACCGCCGGCTACGAGCCGGACCTGGTGGTCACCGCCGGCTTTATGAAGATCCTCGGCGGCGGCTTCATGCGCCGCTTCGAGGGACGCATCGTCAACACCCATCCCGCCCTGCTGCCCTCCTTCCCCGGCGCCCACGGCGTCCGGGACGCGCTGGCCTACGGGGTCACCGTCACCGGCTGCACCGTGCACCTGGTCGACGAGGGTGTGGACACCGGCCCGATCATCGCCCAGGGCGTGGTCGAGGTCGTCGCCGCCGACCACGAGGACGGCGGCGAGGCGCTCCACGAGCGCATCAAGACGGTCGAGCGCAGGCTGCTCGTCGAGGCTGTGGGCCGCCTGGCCCGCGAGGGCTACCGCGTCCAGGGCCGTCGGGTCACCTTCCCGACGACCTGACGTCCCTCCCGGCAGCCACCCGTGACACCCACTCACAACGACAAAGGACATTGGCAATGAGCTCCGGCAGCAACCAGCCCGCGCCCGCCTCCGAGACGACGAACATCCGGCCCATCCGTCGCGCGCTGATCAGCGTGTACGACAAGGCGGGCCTGGAGGAACTGGCGCAGGGCCTGCACGCGGCCGGCGTCGAGCTGGTCTCCACCGGCTCCACCGCCGCCCGGATCGCGGCCTCCGGCGTCCCGGTCACCCCGGTCGAGGAGCTGACCGGCTTCCCCGAGTGCCTCGACGGCCGGGTCAAGACGCTGCACCCGCGCGTCCACGCCGGCATCCTGGCCGACCTCCGGCTGGAGTCGCACCGAGCCCAGCTGACCGAGCTCGGGGTCGCCCCCTTCGACCTGGTCGTGGTCAACCTCTACCCGTTCAAGGCCACGGTCGCCTCCGGCGCCTCGGCCGACGAGTGCGTCGAGCAGATCGACATCGGCGGCCCGAGCATGGTCCGCGCCGCCGCCAAGAACCACCCCTCGGTCGCCGTGGTCACCTCCCCCGCCCGCTACGCGGACGTGCTCGCCGCGGTCGCCGACGGCGGCTTCGACCTGGCCACCCGCAAGTGCCTGGCCGGCGAGGCCTTCGCGCACACCGCCGCCTACGACGTGGCGGTGGCCTCCTGGTTCGCCACCGAGTACGCGCCCGCCGACGACGAGTCCTTCCCGGCCTTCCTCGGCGCCACCTGGGAGCGCGAGAACGTCCTGCGCTACGGCGAGAACCCGCACCAGGCCGCCGCGCTCTACGTGGACGGCAGCGGGGCCGGCATCGCCGCTGCGGAGCAGCTGCACGGCAAGGAGATGTCGTACAACAACTACGCCGACACCGATGCCGCGATCCGGGCCGCCTTCGACCAGGACGAGCCCTGCGTCGCGATCATCAAGCACGCCAACCCCTGTGGCATCGCGGTCGGCGCGGACGTCGCCGAGGCGCACCGCAAGGCGCACGCCTGCGACCCGGTCTCGGCCTACGGCGGCGTGATCGCGGTCAACCGCCCGGTCACCGTCGAGCTGGCCGAGCAGATCGCCCCGATCTTCACCGAGGTGGTCTTCGCCCCGGGCTACGAGGAGGGCGCGGTCGAGGTGCTGGCCCGCAAGAAGAACATCCGGGTGCTGCGCGGCACCCCGGCCGCCCCGGCGGTCGAGTCCAAGCCGGTCACCGGCGGCGTGCTGCTGCAGCAGGCCGACCGGATCGACGCGGCCGGTGACGACCCGTCGACCTGGACGCTGGCGACCGGCGAGGCGCTGGACGCGGCCGGGCTGGCCGAGCTGGCCTTCGCCTGGCGCGCCTGTCGGGCCGTCAAGTCCAACGCCATCCTGCTGACCGCCGACGGCGCCTCGGTGGGCGTGGGCATGGGCCAGGTCAACCGGGTCGACTCGGCCCGGCTCGCGGTCGAGCGGGCGGGGGAGCGGGCGGCCGGATCGTACGCCGCCTCGGACGCCTTCTTCCCGTTCCCGGACGGCCTGCAGGTGCTGATGGACGCCGGCATCAAGGCCGTGGTCCAGCCCGGCGGTTCGATCCACGACGGCGAGGTCGTCGAGGCGGCCAAGGCCGCCGGGGTCACCATGTACCTCACCGGGACCCGGCACTTCTTCCACTGAGCCCACGCGCTGACGGAACGACGGCGGCCCGCCACCCGGAAGGATCCGGGGGCGGGCCGCCGTCTGCGGTCGGACGGGCCGTCAGCTGGCCTTGGTGACGACCGTGGTCATGATCTTGTCGGCGAAGGTCTGCTTCTTGGCATCCCAGAGCGGCCACAGGTAGCCCACGCAGCAGACGATGTTGTCGAGCAGGTGGGCTATCTCACGGACGAAGGCCATACCGAAGCTCAGGCGCTGGCCGTCGGCCTCGCGCACCATCCGGATGTTGACGGCCTTCTGGCCGA
This sequence comes from uncultured Actinomycetota bacterium, assembly GCA_963743515.1. Lineage (GTDB taxonomy): Bacteria > Actinomycetota > Actinomycetes > Streptomycetales > Streptomycetaceae > Streptacidiphilus. The sequence continues at coordinate 564,353 of CAVUQN010000004.1, read as the reverse complement.
GGGACTGGCCCCAGGAGGACTTCATCCAGGCGAGCACGGCAGACGCCAGCAGGAACACCACCAGCTGGGCGAAGTAGTACAGGCCCATGCTGCCGCTGGTGCTGGAGGTGACGGCGCCGGTGGTCGGGTTGACGCTGACGCTCGTGCTGGGCTGCAGTGCGAAGAACACGATCAGCGTGGGGATGAGGCTGACGACGAGGCCGTCGATGAGGCGGGCCACCACTCGGGAACCCCAACCCGCGTACATGTTCTGCACATAGCCGGCGTAGGGGTCCTGCTGGTAGCCGTACGGCGGAGCGGGCTGCTGGTAGCCGGCCTGCTGGTCGTAGCCGGGCGGCTGCGCGTAGGGGTCGGCCGGCGGCTGCTGCGGGTAGCCGTAGCCGGGCTGCGGCGGCTGCTGCTGCTGCGGGTAGCCGTAACCCGGCTGCTGGGGCGGCTGCTGACCATAGGGGTTGGGCTGCTGCGGCTGGCCGTAAGGGTTGTTGGGGTCGGGCGGGTAGCTCATGCTTTTCCTCCGGGCAGGAAGGCGGATTGGTTTCGGTTGGACAGACGGGTTGACCGCAGGGCCCGTTGGGTCTGCCGCTGATGTGCGGCGAGACTATCGGGAAGCCATGACAGTCAGGAGGGGATAAATCCGAATCGGTGCAGTTGCCAGATCCAGGAGACGGCTGCGGCGACGGCGATGACGGTGTTCTGTCGACGGGCGGACTGGCGCCACCACCAGGCCCCGCCGCCGAAGGGTGCGAACAGCAGGCCGATCCCCACCAGGATCGTCACCGGGTTGGCGGCGATCGCCGCGCCGACATGGCCGGCGCCCAGGTCCATGAAGACCGAGGTGCTGCCGCAGCCGGGGCAGGGGACGCCGGTGAAGCGCCGCAGCGGGCAGAGCACGCCCGGGTCGTCCTTGGCGTGCAGTTCCGCCAGCGCGATCGCGAGCATGCCCGCCCCGCCGCCCCGGGCCAGTACCCGCAGCAGCGCCCCGTGCCGGGCGGAGGTCAACTCGGCCCAGCGGGTGCTCATGGCACGGAACAGCGAGGGAACGGCGGCTTCCGAGGCTGACATCACAGCTGTCCGTGGGTGTAGACGTCGATGAGGGCGATGACGGCGGCGCCGATCAGGATGCTCAGCGTGGAGAGGACGAGTGCCCCGACGGCCAGCCCGCGTCCGGTGCCGGTGACCCGGGACTTCTTCAGTGCCAGGATCGCCACGATGAGGCCGGGGATCGCGCAGAGGAGGCCGACGCCGTAGTAGACCAGCCCGACGATGGACACCAGACCCAGCGTCACCGCGGCGTTGGCGAGGGTGTTGGGTTCGCCGGTCTGGCCGTAGATCGGCTGCGGGTACCCGGGCTGCGCGTATCCAGGCTGAGCGTATGCGGGGTCTTGGTACCCCGGCTGCTGGTAACCGGCCTGCGGGTACTGAGGGGCCGGGTAGGCGGAAGCTGCGTAGCCGGCCTGCGGCTGGTAGCCGAAACTCGGCGGCGGTGTCTGGACCGATTGCTGCGGATAGCCGTACGACTGGGTCGGCGGTTGCCCGCCGTACGGATCCGGTGGCGCCGGCTGGTACGGGTTGCTCACGTTCTCCCCCGATGGTTCACGCTGGTGTACGACTCATCCCCAGGAGTCCCAACGTACACAGCGACTACGTCGAGGCCATCGTCCCGCCCCCCGAGCACCGGTGTCCAGTGCCGGGGAGCCGCGCTGCCCAACCGTGGCGATAAAGAAACCGGACGCTGACCTTCCGCAATGTTCGGCCGCTCCCGTCCCTGGGTACACGCCACCCCTCCACATCCAGGAGAATGGTAGGCATGACCGCCCAGATTCTCGATGGCAAGGCCACCGCCGCCGCGATCAAGTCCGAGCTCGCCGTACGGATCGAGGCGCTGAAGGCACAGGGCATCACGCCCGGCCTCGGCACCGTCCTGGTCGGCGACGACCCCGGCAGCCACTCCTACGTCCGCGGCAAGCACCGCGACTGCGCCCAGGTCGGCATCGCCAGCCTGCAGCGCGAACTCCCCGCCGACGCCACCCAGCAGGACGTCGAGGACGTCGTCCGGGAACTCAACGAGAACCCGGCCTGTACCGGCTACATCGTGCAGCTGCCGCTCCCCAAGGGCCTGGACGAGAAGCGCATCCTGGAGCTGATGGACCCGGCCAAGGACGCCGACGGCCTGCACCCGATGAGCCTGGGCCGACTGGTCCTGGGCATCGAGGCCCCGCTCCCGTGCACCCCCAACGGCATCGTCGAGCTGCTGCGCCGGCACCAGGTCGAGATCAACGGCGCCAACGTCGTCGTGGTCGGCCGGGGGATCACCGTCGGCCGCTCGATCGGCCTGCTGCTGACCCGCCGCAGTGAGAATGCCACCGTCACCCTCACCCACACCGGCACCCGCGACCTGTCGCACCACCTGCGCCAGGCCGACATCATCGTCGCCGCCGCGGGCGTGCCGCACCTGGTCAAGCCGGAGGACGTGCGTCCGGGCGCGGCCGTGCTCGATGTCGGCGTCAGCCGCAGCGAGACCGGCCTGGTCGGGGACGTGCACCCGGCCGTGGCCGAGGTGGCCGGCTGGCTGTCGCCGAACCCCGGCGGCGTGGGCCCGATGACCCGGGCGATGCTGCTGTCCAACGTGGTCGAGGCGGCAGAGCGTGCCGCGCGCTGACGCCGCCGAAGGCGCGGAGAAGCCCCGGACGCCCGGCACCGCCGGGCTGTCGGGGGCCTCGGCCGCAGTGGCCCGGTCGCGCCGCCGGCCGGTCGAGACGACCGGGACCTTCCCACCGCAGGGTTCGGCCGCGGCGGCGGGTGAGGGGAAGCCGGTCCCCGTTCGGCAGTGGCCGATCGTCATAGTCCTCACCATCGTGGCGGTGGGACTCGCGGTGACCGCGCTGAACCAGTTCCGGCCCGGCGTGGTCACCATCGGTGCGGCGCTGCTGATCGGCTGCGTGCTGCGGCTGGTGCTCTCCGAGGTGGGGATGCTGGCCGTGCGCAGCAGGTTCACCGACATCGCGGTGATGGGCGTGCTCGGGGTGGCGATCGTGCTACTGGCCCTCGCCTCGGAGCCGAATCCGGTGATCACTATTCGCTTCATCAACGACATCGCCCGGATGCTCGGGCGAGGCGACGGCTGAGCACTGCCGTCAGCGCCGACGACGGCGTCCCGACCACCGCGCAGCTGTGCGCAGCGGTCGGGACGCCGCCGTCATGTTGACGGGCCGTCAGCCGCGGTGCAGGCGGTGGTGGTGGTGCCGGTGGTGGCCGTGGCGGCCGTGGTGGCCGTGGTGGCGGACCCGGTGGTGGCGGGCGCCGTAGTGGTGGGTGGCAGCATGGTTCGCGTGCAGCGGCTGCATCAGCACCAGGCCGGCCGGGGCCACTCGGAAGCCGGTCTGCGCCGGTGCGACCAGCGCGTGGTTGCGCACCAGGTAGTGCCGGAGCGCGAGGTGGCGCACGGCGTACGGGTGCGCCTGGCGGTGGCCCGCGAGGTGCCGGCCCTGCAGGCGGTGCGTCCGGAAGTGGTGGTGGCGACGGTGGTGGCGGACGTGGTGCCGGACCCCGTGGTGCCGACCGCGGTGGTGCCGGTTCGGGTGGAGCGCGGCCGGGTGCTGCAGCGCCGCGACCGGTGCGGCGGCCGGGGCCGCGAGCGGGGCGAGCTGGTCGCAGGGATCACCCCAGGCGTCCTGCGGCAGGAGCATCGGGGAACTGTGGTGCCAGGCGAACGGCAGCGCCGCCACCGCCTGCTGCGGGGCGCCCCAGGCGCCCCAGGGCATCCGACCGCCGTGGTCGGAGCAGGCGGATGCGGCAGGAGCGAGCGACATGACCAGACCCAGACCAGCGGCGAAAGTAGCGGCGCCCAGTGCCAGACGCTTGCCTACGACACGTGTGAACACGATGGAACATCCTTCCCAGCGGTGGAGGCCGCCTCTGTCCCGACGGCCACTCCTGTCACCAAGAGTTGCCAAGCGACTACAAACCCGGTAACCAGTAGTCCGTATCTGGGACAAGCTGGGACGTCCCAGGCTGTCACCTGCTGGGACGTCACATCGGGTTCGGGAAGACTGGGACAGGAGGTGGGACGTGGCCCACTGGCAGCGCCTGCCGGACGCGCTGGATCCGGATGTGCGGCGGCTGGTCGAGCAGCTCCGGCTGCTGAAGGACCGCAGCGGACGGAGCCTCAAGTCGCTGGCCGAGGCGACGGCCTGCTCCAAGTCGGCCTGGCAGCGCTACCTCAACGGAACCAAACTGCCGCCGCGCGCCGTCGTCGCCTCGCTCGGCCGGCTCACCGGCGCGGATGCCCCGCGCCTGCTGCTGCTCTGGGATCTGGCCGAGGCCGCCTGGCTGCCTGACGCCGCGTCACTGCCCCGCCTCTCGCCGCCCGCCGTCTCGATGCTCCCCGCTGTCTGCACCCCGACCCCTGCCCCTCCCGCGCCGACCCTGCCCGCTCAGGCCGTCCTCGTTCCTGCCGCCGTCGGGGTCGACCCGCTCCCCCCACTCGTTCCCAGGGTCCGGGAGTACACACCCCGGCGCCGTTTCGTTCCTGTGTTCGCCCTGGTCGGCGCAGCCGCGCTGGTGCTCGGCGGCACCGCCCTCGGCTACCCCTGGCTGTGGTCGGACCTGACCGCCGGCACCCCCGCCGGACGGCATGAGGCGCAGGACGCGGCCCTCGGCGGCCCGGCGGGCGCGGCGCCGTGCACCGGCTCCTCCTGCCAGGGCCGCGACCCCGACGCGAGCGGCTGCGACCGCGACGCCGTCACGGCCGGTGCGGTCGACGTGGACTCGCTGGTCGTCCAGCTCCGCTACAGCCACCACTGCGCGGCGGCCTGGGCCCGTGCCCAGGGCGGGAACGCGGCGATGGAGCTGCGCTCACTGTCCATCAGCGCGGACGACGGCAGGGTCCTGGCCACCCTGCCCTCCGCGGGCGCGGCCGGACCCGCCGACCACAGCCCGATGCTGTCGACGGCGGACCCGAGCCGCGACCAGGCCTGCGCGGTGGTGGACGACGTTCAGGCGTGCGCGGGGACCCAGGACCCCGGCGGCCCGCCCCGCGTCCTCACCTACCTGCCGCCCGACTCCAACTGACCGGCGCTCCAACTGACCGGCGACTCCGGCCGACCGGCGCGCCGGTCGGGGGCGCCACGGGGGCGAATCCACCCGTACCGGACCCGGTAATGCCGCTCTGACCTGGAGCTATGCCGAGCCGGCAGAACCGGTCCGCAAACGTGACGAAGGCCGCTCGGGCAGACCCCTCCTGCTGGAGCGCACATACCCGGCTCTGGGATAACCTGGCAGGGATCTCTTGAGATCAAGAGAGATCGATCAGGGTCCGGCGACGCGGGCGTGCCCGAACGGCTTCGAGGTCAACCACCCGGCTTCGACCGCGCTGTCTGCTGCAGCCGAAACCTGACCTCCCACAGGTATCCAGCAGGAGACGCCACCATGACCCGCACTCCCGTCAATGTCACCGTCACCGGTGCGGCCGGCCAGATCGGCTACGCGCTGCTCTTCCGTATCGCGTCCGGTCACCTCCTCGGCGCCGATGTCCCGGTGAAGCTGCGTCTGCTGGAGATCCCGCAGGCGCGTCAAGGCCGCCGAGGGCACCGCGATGGAGCTCGACGACTGCGCCTTCCCGCTGCTCGCCGGCATCGACATCTTCGACGACCCGAACAAGGGCTTCGAGGGCGCCAACGTCGCGTCTGCTGGTGGGCGCCCGCCCGCGCACCGCCGGCATGGAGCGCGGCGACCTGCTCTCCGCCAACGGCGGCATCTTCGGCCCGCAGGGCAAGGCCATCAACGACCACGCTGCGGACGACATCCGCATCCTGGTCGTCGGCAACCCGGCCAACACCAACGCCCTGATCGCCCAGCGCAACGCGCCCGACGTGCCGGCCGACCGCTTCACCGCGATGACCCGGCTGGACCACAACCGCGCGGTCGCCCAGCTCGCCAAGAAGCTCGGCGTCTCGGTCTCCGACGTCAAGAAGCTCACCATCTGGGGCAACCACTCGGCGACCCAGTACCCGGACGTCTTCCACGCCGAGGTCAACGGCGAGAACGCGGCCAAGGCCATCGGCGACGAGGCCTGGCTGTCGGACTTCTTCATCCCGACCGTCGCCAAGCGCGGCGCGGCCATCATCGACGCCCGCGGCGCCTCCTCGGCCGCCTCGGCCGCGAACGCCGCCATCGACCACGTCTTCACCTGGACCAACGGCACCGCCGAGGGCGACTGGACCTCGGTCGGCGTCATCTCCGACGGCTCCTACGGCGTGCCGGAGGGCATCATCTCCTCCTTCCCGGTCACCGCGAAGGACGGCAAGTTCGAGATCGTCCAGGGCCTGGACATCAGCGACTTCTCCCGCTCCCGGATCGACGCCTCGGTCGCCGAGCTGGTCGAGGAGCGCGACGCGGTCGCCGGTCTCGGCCTGATCTGACCGGCCTGCGCCACTACGTCCGACCGACATCGGACCGACCTCCGACTGCCCCGCCCCGTTCCACGGGGCGGGGCAGTCGGGTCTCCCTGGACGGGGCGGTCCAGCGGGGCTCTCCGCTGTTCCTAGACTGTGGCGTGTGAGTGAGACCCTCCAGGACGCCGGTCTGGTCCTGTTCTTCATCATCGTCGGTGGAATCTTCAATGTCGCCGAGATCTCCCTGATCTCGCTGCGGGAAGGACAGATCCGGGCCCTGGCCGAGCGCGGCACCAAGCGCGCGGTCCGCGCCGCGCACCTGGCCGGCGACCCCAATCGCTTCCTGGCCGCCGTCCAGGTCGGGGTGACCTGCATGGGCTTCCTGTCGGCGGCCTTCGGCGCGGACACCCTCGCGGTCAAGGCCGCGCCGCTCTTCAGCGACCTGGGCCTGGAACCGGACCTGGCCAAGACCGTGGCGCTGGTCCTGCTGACGCTGCTGATCTCCTATGTCTCGCTGGTGCTGGGGGAGCTCACCCCGAAGCGGATCGGGCTCCAGCGCGCCGAGTCCATCGCGCTGCTCGCCGCCCCGATGGTGGACGTGATCTCGGTCGTGCTGCGCCCGGTGATCTGGCTGCTCTCGCACTCCACCGACCTGATGGTGCGGCTGCTCGGCGGCGACCCCAAGGCCGGACGCAACGCCATGAGCTCGGAGGAGCTGCGCGGTCTGGTCGCCTCCAACACCGAGCTCGGCAGCGACGAGCGGCGGATGATCGGCGATGTCTTCGCCGCCGGGGAACGGCAGCTGCGCGAGGTGATGGTGCCCCGCACCGAGGTCACCTTCCTCGACGCGGCCCGCCCCCTGGCCGAGGTCAGGGCCGAGGTCAGCCGCTACCCGCACTCCCGCTACCCGGTCGTCGACGGCTCCTACGACATCGTCGTCGGCTTCGTCCACGTCCGGGACCTGTACCGGGCGCCGGAACCGGGCGTACCGGCCGCGAGCACGGTCCGCGACCTGGCCCGGCCGGTCAAGCTGCTGCCCGCGACCAAACGGGTGCTCCCGTCGATGTCGGAGATGCGGCACGAGGGCCACCACCTGGCCATCGTCGTCGACGAGTACGGCGGCACGGCCGGTATCGTCACCCTGGAGGACCTGGTCGAGGAGGTCGTCGGCGAGATCCGCGACGAGTACGACTCGCAGGAGGTCACCACCACCCGGCGGCTGGCCGGCGGCTCCATCGAGGTGGACGGGCTGCTCAACCTCGCCGACTTCGAGGAGGAGACCGGGCTCGAACTGCCCGAGGGCCCCTACGAGACGGTGGCCGGCTTCGTCGTCGCGGCCCTCGGCCACCTGCCCGAGATCGGCGAGACGGTTCAGGTGGCGGACGGTTACTCGCTCGTCATCGCTGCCATGGACGCGCGCCGGGTGGACCGGGTGCGGGTCACCGCGCTCCCGGCGACCGGCGCCGCGGGCGCGGTCACCGCGACCGACTCCCCGGAGCCGCCCGCAGCGCCCGCCGGACCCGCAGCGCGATGACTGATGCCGTCGTTGACCAGGTCCCGGTCCCGGCCAGGACCGGTGTGCCGGACGGTGACCTCGAGGCGAGCACCGAGATCCGCCGCGCCCGGAAGTACGCCTCCAGCACGAACGGTCCGTCGCCGTCGACCGCGATCACCTCGATCCGCAGCAGCGCGGGGGTGTCGGTCTGCTCCAGCAGCGAGGCGATCCAGGTGCCGAGGTACGGCAGGGTGTTGTACACCGGAGTGATCACGGTGACGTCAGGTACGGTGCACCCTTCCTAGATGGGTCGACCCTGCTGACGCGGCCGTCCTCGGTACGGCTGCGGTCGGACCTGTCTCGGCGCGCGGATGGCTGGGTGGTGTGCCTGCCCGGCCCTGAGAGAATGGGGGCATGACTGATCGTCCTCGCGTGCTTTCCGGTATCCAGCCGACGTCCGGCTCCTTCCACCTGGGCAACTACCTCGGCGCCGTGCGCCAGTGGGTGTCCCTCCAGGAGACCCACGACGCCTTCTACATGGTGGTCGACCTGCACGCGATCACCGTGGAGCAGGATCCGGCCGTGCTCCGGGAGAACACCAGGGTCTCGGTGGCGCAGCTGCTCGGCGTCGGCCTCGACCCGGAGCGCTGCACCCTGTTCGTGCAGTCGCACGTCCCCGAACACGCGCAGCTGGCCTGGGTGATGAACTGCATCACCGGCTTCGGCGAGGCGGCCCGGATGACCCAGTTCAAGGACAAGTCGGCGAAGCAGGGCAGCGACCACACCACCGTCGGCCTGTTCACCTATCCGGTCCTCCAGGTCGCGGACATCCTGCTGTACCAGGCCGACCAGGTGCCGGTGGGTGAGGACCAGCGGCAGCACGTCGAGCTGACCCGCGACCTCGCGGAGCGCTTCAACCACCGCTACGGGCAGACCTTCAACGTGCCGAAGCCGTACATCCTCAAGGAGACGGCGAAGATCTTCGACCTGCAGGACCCGAGCGCGAAGATGAGCAAGTCGGCCTCCTCGCCCAAGGGCCTGGTCAACCTGCTCGACGAGCCGAAGACCAGCGCGAAGAAGATCAAGAGTGCGGTCACCGACACCGGGACCGTGGTCTCCTACGACGAGAAGCAGAAGGCGGGCGTCTCCAACCTGCTGACCATCTACTCGGCGATCAGCGGTCGCTCCATCCCGGACCTGGTGGAGCACTTCGAGGGCAAGATGTACGGCGCGCTGAAGACCGAGCTCGCCGAGCTGTTCACCGAGTGGGTCGAGCCCATCCAGAAGCGCACCCGCGGCTACCTCGACGACCCGGCCGAGCTCGACCGGGTCCTGGCCCGAGGCGCGGAGAAGGCCCGCGAGGTGGCGACGGTGACGCTGGAAGCGGCGTACGACCGGATCGGATTCCTCACGGCGAAGCCGTGAGGCTCATGTCCCAGCCTCACGGCGAAGCCGTGAGGACGGCCGGGAGCGGCGCGGGGCACGGCGTGGCCACCATCGGGGTGACCATCGCCCTGCCCGCGCCGTACGGCGCCGAGCTCCAGAAGGCCCGGGCCGACTACGGCGATCCGCTCGGCCGCTCCATACCGGCGCACATCACCCTGCTGCCTCCGACGGAGGTGCCAGCCGACCTGTTGGAAGCGGTGCACTGGCACCTGCTCGGGGCTGCCGCGCGGCACCGTCCGTTCCGCGTGCTGCTGCACGGCAGCGGCAGCTTCCGTCCGGTGACGCCGGTGGTCTTCGCCCGGTTGGAGGCCGGCCTGCGGGAGTGCCGACTGCTGGAGGCGTCGGTGCGCTCCGGGTTGCTCGCACGGGAGTTGGCCTTCCCGTACCACCCGCACGTGACCGTGGCCCACCAGGTGGACGAGCCCGCGCTGGACCGCGCGTACCGCGACTTCCGCGACTACCGGGCCGAGTTCGTCGTGCCCGGCTTCGATCTCTACCTGCAGACGGTGGACGGCCACGGCTCCGCCGCCTGGCGCCGGCTGCGCGACTTCCCCCTCACGGCGTAGACCGCAGCCGGTTCGGGGAAGCCGCGCAGAGCGGCGTCACAATCTCAACGGCCGTCCGGCTCCGGCTTCGACGGCGCCGCCACGCCCGGCTCTTCACCCGCCGGCTCCCCGGCCGCCGGCTCTTCGGCAGCTGCTGCCGGCTCCGCCGCCGCCGACGGGCCGTCGCCGGGATCGGTCGGTCGGACCCGGTCCAGCTCCAGCTCCGCCTCGGTCGGCGGGTGGGTCCGGCCCAGCAGACTGATCAGCGGCATGGTCATGATCCCGAGCATGATCGCCGGGATGATGTACCGGGCGAGCGAGGACGGGTTGGCCGCGATCACCGCCATCTGCAGGCCGAAGGACATGCCGGCCAGCCCCAGGTAGGACCAGCCCAGACCGCGCCGCCTCCGTGCCAACGTAATGATCAACGCGTACACCGAGTACGACCAGAACGCTCCGCGCCAGAGCAGCCACTGCGTCTGAGTGGTCATGGAGAGCATGTACCACCACACGCCTGCCTTGTGCAGGGTGTCGGACACCGGTCGGCTCTTCAGCACCGGCAGGTACTTGCTGTGGGCCATCCGCTGGCCCGGGTCGGACTGGCCCCAGAGGTCCTTGGAGAACTGCGGCCAGGCGATCATGGTGGTGGCCTCGTACTTGGCCGGGCCGGGGAAGAGCCCCCAGGCGATCTGCGAGCGGCAGAGCCGGCCCTGGACCACGGACTGCGGGGTGCGCTTCAGCACCTCGTCCCAGATGGTCATCAGCTGATCGTTGATCTTGGCAGCCTCGGGCCGGTTCAGGACGTTCATGGTCCAGTCGACGTCCCAGCAGTTCGCCGCCTCGCCGCCCCAGGCCGACAGCGGGGCCACCTTCTCCATGACCTGCTTGTCGTGCTTGGTGAAGGTGTACGGGTAGTCGCCATAGGCGACGGCGATGTCTGCGTAGTTGAAGGCGTAGTACGAGTCCTTGCCCGGCAGCTTCACGCCGACGGCCGGGTACACCAGGAAGTTGACCACCAGGTACAGCACGGTGGTGCCGGCCACCAGCGCGGTGATCCAGAGGCGCATGTTGCGCATCGAGATCAGCAGCAGCGGGAGCGCGGCGACGAGGGCGTCCACGCTGCTGTTGCGGAAGAAGGCGACGCCGAGGAAGCCCGCCTCCAGCACACAGATCTGGGTGTAGAACCAGCGGTCGCGCACCCAGCTCCGGTTGTGGATCCGGCGGGCGATCAGCCGGGCGATGGCGGCGAAGGCCAGCAGCGCCGAGATGCCGAAGGCCGCGTCCTTCCAGAGGAACTCGGTCAGCGAGCCGGTGGAGGGGAGGACCGCCACGCAGACCGCGGCCAGGGCGCTCCACCGGCCGCGCACACCGAGGTCGCGCAGCGCCACGCAGGTGTAGGCGAGTACCAGTGAGATGGCGATCGTCTGCAGCAGGGTCAGCGGCCAGATATCACCGCTGACCTGGAGCGAGAGCCAGAGCAGGCTGTCGTAGAGGATCGAGTGGTCGTCGATCCAGTTGTTGGTGGTGACTTCCCAGACATAGGTGATCGAGTCGTAACTCGCCAACCCGGGGAAGAACGCCGCCCACCAGCCCAGGTAGATGACCTGGCAGGTGGCGTACACCGCGACCGGGAGCCGCAGACGTGTGGGGACGCGTGCCCACTGCCGCTGCAGGACAGCGGGGACACGTACTCGACTGCTCACGTACGGGACTCCTGGGATCGGTGGCGCGTCGGCTGGATGTGCAGGGGTCAGGCTAGCCCGAGCATCCGATCGACCACACGGCGGGATGCGCTGCCGTCGTCCAGGTCACAGAACTTCTCCCGGAATGCCCGATAGGCCGGTGCGTACTCGTCGGTCACCGGGTCGAGGTCGCGCAGGGCGGCGACCAACTCCTCGGAGGTGGCGAGCAGCGGGCCCGGGGCGGTGGCCTCGAAGTCGAAGTAGAAGCCGCGCAGTGCGTCCCGGTAGTGCTCCAGGTCGTAGGTGAAGAACAGGATCGGCCGACCGGTGATGGCGTAGTCGAACATCACCGAGGAGTAGTCGGTGACCAGGACGTCGGCGATCAGGTAGAGGTCCTGGATGTCGGGGTAGCTGCCGACGTCCCAGACGAAGCCGTCGCCCTCGCCCGGCACCGGCTCCACCACGTGGGCGTGCGGGCGGATCAGCAGCACGTGGTCGTCGCCGAGCGACTTCCGCGCCTGCTGCAGGTCGAGCCGCAGGTCGAGCTGGTGGCCGCCGGCGTGGCGGACCCGGTCCTCGCGCCAGGTCGGCGCGTAGAGCACGATCTTCTTGCCCTCGGGCAGGCCCAGGAAGCGGCGGACCTCCTCGGCGCGCTTCTCGCGGTCGTCCGCGAGCAGCACGTCGTTGCGGGGGTAGCCGGAGGCCAGGATCTCGCCCTCGTAGTGGAAGGCGCGCTTGAGGATCGGCGTGCTGAAGCTGTTGGGCGAGACCAGCAGGCTCCACTGCTTGCCCTCGCGCTCTAGCGCCTCCAGGTAGGCGGTGTCGCTGAACCAGTCGTTGTCGAAGTCGAAGCCGATCCGCTTCAGCGGGGTGCCGTGCCAGGTCTGGACGATGACCTGGCCCTCGCGGCGCTCGATCCAGGACGGCAGGTGGGTGTTGCCGACGATGTAGCGGGAGCGGGCCAGCGCCTCGTACCACTCGGTGCTCTCGTAGACCACGGCGGAGGCGCCGGCCGGCGGGATCATCCGGTCGTCGCGGACCACCCACAGGTGCTCCAGCTCGCTGCCGCGCCGGACCAGCTCCTGGTGCACCGCGCGCGGCGAGTCCGAGTAGGACTTGCCCTCGAAGACGTCGTAGAGCACGGACTCGCGCAGCGGCTTGCGGCGGGCGGCCGGGTAGACCTCCTGCAGCAGCCGGCGCTGGTGGTAGCGGCCCAGGTCGGCGTCGCTCAGCTCGTGGGCGGAGTCCAGCAGCAGCCGGTCGTACCAGCGGCGGCGGAGGGTGACCTGCTTGCCCCGGGCGGTGACCACGAGCGGGAGGCCGACGTGGGCGGCCGGGGCGACGTGGGCAGTGGTCTCGACGGCGCCCGCGGCGACCCCGTCGACCCGGGTGTTGACGAAGACCTCCCACTCGCCGCCCTGGAGCGGCAGTTCGCCGCCGTAGCCGTCGTTGGGCAGTGCGGGCAGCAGCGAGCGGAAGCGGCCGTCGGCCACCTCGCCCTGGTGCCGGTAGACCTTGGCGTGCTTGTCGTGCCGCAGCACCCACTCGAAGGAGTGACGGCCGGGCAGCGGGAAGCTGCCCTCCAGCAGGAAGCCGTTGCCGGACGGGTCCGCGGTGACCTTCTCGATCAGCGGCTGGGCGGGCTGGTCGACCAGCTGGAGGTGGCCGCGCGGGGAGCGCTTGAAGTAGAGGACGCGCGGCGAGCCCTCGCCGGCGATCGGGATCTGCACCGCCGAGCGCTCGTCCGCGTCGTCGACGGCCAGGTCGATCACCTCGCCGCCGGGCAGCACCAGTTCGCTGCTCCAGCGGTCGGTCGGGCGGTCGAAGGAGGTCGGCCGGAGCTTGCCCTCGCGCACCCGCACGTCGTTGACCTGCTCGGGGTCGACCAGGACGGTGAACGGCACCATGCCGGCGGCGGAGTCCGCGGCGGTGGGCTCGCCGAGCACCACCGGGAAGTCCAGCACCGAGATCGAGCCGGCCTCCTTGTGGTGCAGCCGCAGCACGGCGCCCTCGGCGGCGCGCGCGGCGACGATCCGGCCGCGCAGCGCGACCAGGCCGCTGCCGTCGTCCTTGGCGGTGACGCTGTCCAGCCGGGCCTTGACCGTCTCCACCTGGATGTACAGGTGCTGGTCGCGGATCTGCGGGATCACCCGGACCTGCGGGGTGACCCAGGCCGGGGCGGGGAACTGGCCGGAGCCGTTCGGACCGGCCTTGATCCGGCTGCGGCGCGGCCGGCCGCGGCCGAAGACGCCGATGGTGATCTGCCACAGGCCGTCCCGCCACTGACCGCGGTGCTTCAGCCGGTTCGGGTCGAAGTCGAGCTCGAAGCCGGACCAGTCGCAGTTGCGCAGCGACTGGTCCTGGGTGACGGCGGTGACGTCGGTCGCGAGGACCGTCCTGGCATGCGCCACCAGCGTTCGGCGGCTGCCCTGCTCGCGCAGCATCAGCGCCTTGAAGGCATCGGTGCGCTGCTCGGCGCCGAGGTGCTTCGGATAGGCGAAGCCCTTGAGGTGCAGCCGGTCGTTCCGCCAGTCCGACTCGAACAGGCCGGTGCGGACGACCAGTTCGCTGTCCAGCCGGAGCACGCTGTCCGGGACCGGGGCGGCCCCGCGCAGGGTGGGGTAGTCCGCGAAGTGGCGGACGGTGCCCCGGAGCGGGATGGCCCAGGGGTACTCCGCGTCGAAGGCGAGGATGTCGAGCAGGTCGGCCAGCCGGCGCTTGGTGGTGAGCCAGTACTTCAGCCGCATCGGCGCGGGCAGCGCGTTCAGCGTCTCCTGGTCGATCTCGGAGATCATCGCGCCGATGTGGTCGAGGAACGCCGTCTGGTAGTCCTCGCCGCCCTCGGGGAGCGCCTTGAAGAACAGCGGCACCTCCTCCACCAGCGAGTTCTCGTTGTAGAAGCGCAGGTGCTTGCGGAACTCGGGGCCCGGCTGCGCCTGCAGGAACTCGCGCACCATCCGCATCGAGGAGACCCGGTCGATCAGGCCGCGCGGGTCGGTGCGGTTCTGGGTGATGGACCGGGCGCCGACCTCGCGCTCGCGCCAGTGGTAGATCGGCTCGCTGAGGATGTCGACACTCTTGGCGAGGAAGTGCAGCGGCACGCTGACCGGGGCGTCCTCGTACAGGATGCCCGGGTACTCCAGGCCCTGGGCGTCCCAGAAGGTGCGGCGGTAGACCTTGTTCCAGGCGGTCCGGTCGGTCACCAGTAGCGGGCGCTCGGTGATGTGGGTGCGCAGCACCGTCTCCGCGAAGGGGCGGCGGTGCACCGGCGACTGGACGAAGCCGACGGAGCGGAAGCGCAGCACATTGCCGCTGACGAAGTCGGACCCGGTGCTGTCGAGGGTCTCCACCATCAGCTGGTAGGCGGTCGGCGGCATGGTGTCGTCGCTGTCGACGAACGCCAGGTACTCGGCGTCCGGATGGATGTGCGCGATGCCGGTGTTGCGGGCCGGACCGAGGCCCTTGTTCTGCTGCCGGACCAGGCGGAACCGCTGGTCCTTGGCGGCGAATGCCTCCGCGATGGCCGCACTGTCGTCGGTCGAGCCGTCGTCGACCATCACCACCTCGAAGTCGGTGAGGGTCTGCGCGGCGATGGAGCTCAGGCACTCGTCGAGGTAGCGCTGGACGTTGTAGATCGGAACGACGACGGAAAGACGGGGGGCCATGGGGTGCGACGGGCCTTTCTCGGACTGGCACTGCTCTTCCCGCGCTCGGGGCGTGGGGACGTTGGAGACGGCGCAGGGTAAGACTAAGCCTTGGAGACGTCGAACAGATCTGCCAGGACGTGCTGGATGCTACAGCCGGATCCTGAGGGAACGGATGGAAGAGGCACGGGCCGGGCCCGGGAAGGTATCCTTCCCTGCCATGCCCCGTATCAGCGTCGTTGTCCCCGCGTACCAGGTTCAGGCGTATCTCGGCGAGTGCCTGGACTCGGTCCTGGGACAGTCCTTCCAGGACTTCGAGCTGATCGGGGTCGACGACCGTTCACCCGACGGTTCCGGCGAGATTCTTGACGAGTACGCACGTTCGGACGAGCGGGTAAGGGTGCTGCACCTGCCGGAGAACGTGGGCCTGGGCCGGGCCCGCAACGCCGGGATCGAGATCGCCACCGGCGACTACCTGCTCTTCCTGGACAGCGACGACACGATGACCCCGGGGTCGCTGCAGGCGATCGCCGACCGGCTCGATCAGACCGGCGACCCCGACGTGCTGGTGTACGACTACGCCCGCACCTACTGGGACGGCCGGGTCGTCCGCAGCCGCGACGCCGGCCAGTTCGCGGCGGTCGGGCCTGACGGCGCCGAGCGCCCCGAGGTCTTCACCGCGACCGAGCGGGAGGAGGTGCTCGGGCTGCTGATGGTGGTCTGGAACAAGGCCTACCGCCGCAACTGGATCGAGAAGCTCGGCCTGCGCTTCCCCGCCGGGTACTACGAGGACACCCCCTGGACCTACCCGACGATGCTGGCCGCCGACACGGTCACCATGCTGGACAAGGTCGTCGTCCACTACCGGCAGCGCCGGCAGGGCGGCAACATCCTGGCCACGGTCAGCCGCAAGCACTTCGACATCTTCGGCCAGTACGACCTGGTCTTCGCCTTCCTGGACGCCCACCCCGAGCTGGAGCGCTGGCGTCCGCTGCTGCACCGGCGGATGGCCGAGCACCTGCGGACCATCGGCAACCACCCGGACCGGGTACCGCCCGCCGACCGGGCCGAGTTCTTCGCCCGGGCCGCGGAGGAGGAGCGCCGCCACCGCCCGGAGGGCGCGGCCGCGGTGCCGCTGTCCGCGAACTGGAAGGCCGGCCCGGCCGGACGGCTCGCCCGCACTGCCCGGAAGACCCTGCGGACGGCCCAGCCGCAGCTCAAGCGGGCCGTGGCCGGCTCGGTGCTGGGCGCCTACCAGCGGGTCCAGCGGCAGCTGCCGCTGGACGGCGAACTCGCGGTCTTCGGCGCCTACTGGGGGCGCGTCCCCTCCTGCAACCCGGCGGCGATCCACGCCAAGCTCCGCGAACTGGCGCCGGACGTCCGGACGGTGTGGGTGGTGGAGAACCGGCGGCGGGCCGAGGTGCCCGCCGGGATCACCGTGGTCGGCCCCGGCTCGCGCGGCTACCGCGAGGCGATCTCCCGGGCGACGTACTTCGTCAACAACGTCAACTTCCCGGACGGCGCGCCCAAGCGGCCCGGCACCGTCCACCTGCAGACCCACCACGGCACCCCGGTCAAGAAGATGGGCCTGGACCTCCAGGACTACCCGGCCGCCAACGGCGCGCTGGACTTCGCCAAGCTGCTGGAGCGGGTAGACCGCTGGGACTACAGCCTGAGCTCCAACCGCTACTCCACCCTGATCTGGGAGCGGGTCTACCCCTCCTCCTTCCGCACCCTGGAGTACGGCTACCCGCGCAACGACGTCTTCTACTCGGCCACGGCCGAGGACGTCGCCGCCGCCCGCGCCGAACTCGGCATCCGGCCGGGCCAGAAGGCGCTGCTCTACGCCCCGACGCTGCGGGACTACCGGGCGACCTACCGGCCGCAGCTCGACCTGGCCCGGCTGGCCCGGACCCTCGGCCCGGACTACGTGCTGCTGAACCGGGGCCACTACCTCTACGACGAGGACGCGGCCTTCGGGGCCGACGGCGCCGACGGGGGAGTCGTCGACGTCTCCCGCCACCCCTCGGTGGAGCGGCTGGCGCTCGCGGCGGACGCCCTGGTCACCGACTACTCCTCGGTGATGTTCGACTACGCCAACCTGGACCGGCCGATCGTGGTCTTCACCGACGACTGGGAGGTCTACCAGCAGACCCGCGGCGTCTACCTGGACCTGTTCTCCGGCCGCGCCGGCGAGGCCCCGGGCCCGGCCGTCCGCACCGAGGAGGAGCTGGCCGAGCTGTTCCGCTCCGGTGCCTGGGACTCGGCCGAGTCCCAGGCCCTGCGGGCGGCCTTCCGGGAGCGCTTCTGCGCCTTCGACGACGGCCGGGCGGCCGAGCGGGTGGTCCGCACCGTCTTCCTCGGCGAGCGGGAGCCGATCCCGTTCACCCCGCTCGCCGACCGGAGCCCCGCCCCGCGCCCGCAGTAGCAGCCCGCTGCCCGTGGTGGCGGCCGGTCGGCCGCGCCACGGCGTGCGGGGCACCGAGCTGACGGAGTGTTCACTACGCTGGGCCTCCGGACCGACGGGGCAGGAGCAGAGCATGGACTGGCTGACAGGGCGGCCCGTCGTCGGACCGCTGGTGTCCTGGGCGCTGCGGACCCGGATCTACCGCGCGGTGGACCTCTTCCTGGAGGCCGGGTCCAACCGGCTGGCCGGGGCGATGACCTTCTTCGGCTTCCTCGCCCTGTTCCCGACGCTGACCGTGGGGATGGCCGTCGCCGCCGCCGTGCTCACCCCGGCTCAGGTCCAGCACCTGCAGCAGAAGATCGGGGAGCAGGTCCCGGCCCTCTCCCAGTCGATCGACCTGAACGCGGTGGTCCGCAACGCCGGAACGCTCGGGCTGGTCAGCGGCGCGCTGCTGCTGGTCTCCGGGCTCGGCTGGGTCGGCACCACTCGGGCCAGCATCCGCGAGGTCTGGCGGCTTCCGGTCGCGCCGGACAACCCGGTGCTGCGCAAGGTGCTGGATGTCGGCGTGCTGCTCGGCCTGGGCCTGGTGGCCGGGGTCTCGGTCGGCTCCTCCTCCCTGGCCACCGCGCTGGCCGGACAGGCCGCGCACTCGGTCGGGATCGACCGCCACTCGGCCGGCAAGGTGCTGCTGCAGGTCGCCGGGTTCGCCATCGCGGTCGGCGCGGACACCATCCTCTTCGGCTACCTCCTGGTCGGACTGCCCCGGCTGCGCCATGTCATCAGCGACGAGGGCCGGCGCGCGGTGCTGGAGGGCGCGCTGCTCGGCGGGCTCGGCTTCGAACTGCTGAAGCTGCTGCTCACCGCCTACCTCCGGGAGGTCGCCACCCGGAGCGTCTACGGCGCCTTCGGCACGCCGGTGGCGCTGCTGCTGTGGATAAACTTCATCTTCCGCTGGCTGCTCTTCTGCTCCGCGTGGACGGCCACCGCGGTCCCGGCCGGGGTGGAGCAGCGGGCGCGCGACCGCGCCGAGCGGGAGTGGGAGGAGGCCGGTGCGCCGGGCCGGCTCCCGGCCGCGCTGCCGGCCGCTGCGCCGCGGGCGCCGGAACCCGTGCCGGTGCCCCGGTTCGGCCGCGCCCGCTGGACCGCGCCGGCCTTCGCCCTCGCCTTCCTCGCCGGCACCGTCCTCGGCCGGCGGCGCGTCCGCCGTTCCGTCCGCCGCTCTGTCCGCCGCTCCGACCGCCGCCGTGGCCGAGCGGCCTGAGACGTCGTACGTTCGCCTTACCCGCGTCTGAGATGGTGTGCCGCCGTCGCGTTCGGAAGCGGCGGGACTCGGACGAAGGGACGGGCGAGCGGCCATGGCGGAACGCCACGGAACGGTGCTGGTGGTCGACGACGACGCGGCGATCAGGCGCTCACTGGAGCGCGGGCTGCGGCTGAGCGGCTTCGCGGTGCTGCTCGCCGAGGGCGGCCTGGCCGCGCTCGCGGTGCACGACCAGGACGCGCCCGACGTCATCGTGCTCGACGTCTCCATGCCGGACCTCCCCGGCACCGAGGTCTGCCGACGGCTCCGCGCCGCCGGGGACGAGACGCCGGTGCTGATGCTGTCCGCGCTCGACCAGCTCGACGACCGGCTGGCCGGACTCCAGGCCGGGGCGGACGACTACCTGGTCAAGCCCTTCGCGCTGCAGGAGCTGGTGCTGCGGCTGCACGCGCTGCTGCGCCGCCGGCCGCCCCGGCCCAGCGCGGTGCTCCGGGTCGGCGAGCTGAGCGTGGACCCCGCCACCCGCGAGGTCCGCTACGGCGGCACGGCCGTCGAGCTGACCCGCCGTGAGCACGAGCTGCTGGAGGTGCTGACCCGCAACGCCGGGATCGTGCTCACCCGCGACCAGCTGCTGGAACGGGTCTGGGGCTACGACTTCGACGTCCGCACCGATGTGGTCGACACCTTCGTCAGCTACCTCCGGCGGAAGCTGGAGGCGGGCGGGCGCCCGCGGCTGCTGCAGACCGTGCGCGGCGTCGGCTTCGTGCTCCGCAGCGGGCCGGGCCGGTGAGCGCCGTCCGACCGATCCGGCTGTCCACCCGGATCGCCCTGGTCACCGCCGCCGTGGTGCCGGTGCTGGTGCTGCTCTCCGGGCTGCTGCTGCTCGGCCTGGTCAGCGGCGACCTGCGGGACCGGCAGGACGCGCTGCTGTCCGAACGGGCCGCCGCCGTGCTGCCGGACGCCCGGACCGAGCTGCGCGCTTCCGTCAACGGCCGCTCCCGCCAGGTGACCAACCAGGCGCACCGGATCGCCGCCTCGGCGCTGGACGTCGGCGTCCGGATCACCGGCGCCGACGGCACCACCGACTTCGCCGAGGGCCCGCAGCCGGAGCTGGCGACGCCGCTGCCGACCGCCACCGGTGACCAGGTCACGATCCACGCCGACGGCAGCAGCTGGCGGGCGCTCGGCCTGCCGATCACCGCCGGCGCGGACCAGCCCGGCGGCACCCTCTGGCTGTTCCAGCCGACCTCCGCGGTCGAGGACGAGATCGGCTCGGTCCGCGGTCGGATCATCCTGGTCGCGCTGATCGCCGCGCCCCTCGGCGGTCTGCTCGCCTTCCTGGTCGCCGAGCGCGCCACTCGGCCGCTGCGGCTGCTGCAGCGCCGCACCAGCGGCCTCGATCCCGACGAACCCGCCACCAGGCTCGACCACGCGCCCACCGGTGTCACCGAGGTCGACGAGCTCGCGCACACCCTGGAGACGGTGCTCAGCCGCTACGACGAGCAGGCCGCCCGGACCGGGGAGGCGCTGGAGACCGCGCGGGCCTTCGCCGCCTCCGCCTCGCACGAGCTGCGGACCCCGCTGATGAGCATGCGCACCAACCTGGACATCCTCGCCGACCACCCGCAGCTCACCCCGGAGGACCGGGCGGAGGTGCTGGCCGACCTGCTCAGCGAGCACGCCCGGCTGCTCGGGCTGCTCACCGCGCTGCGCTCGCTGGCCCAGGGCGACCTGGTCCAGGCCGACGCCTTCGCCCCGCTGGACCTCGCCGAGCTGGTCGAGGCCTCCGTCGCGAACGCCCGACGCCGCCGTCCGCGGGCCGCGCTCGAACTGGTCTCCACCGCCTCGCTGCCGATGCTTGCCTGGGAGTCCGGGCTGCGGATGGCCGTGGACAACCTGATTACCAACGCCCTGGTGCACGGCACGGAGCCGGGGCGGGAGGCGTCGATCCGCGTCACCCTGAGGGGGGACGGCGACCAGGCGCTGCTGACGGTCGACGACGGCGGCCCCGGGGTGCCGGTCGCGGAGCGGGAGGCGGTGTTCACCCGCTTCCGGCGCGGCCCGGCCAGCCCCGGCTCCGGCCTCGGCCTGACCCTGGTGGCCCAGCAGATCGCCCTGCACCGGGGCAGCGTCCGGATCACCGACCCGCCGTACGGCTACGGCACCCGGGTCGAGGTCCGGCTGCCGCTGGCCGGCTTCCCGGTGCAGTCGTCGACCGTCACCCTGCCGCTGCGCCGCGACTGGCTGCGGGCCGGGGGCGAGCGGAACGAGCACTGAGCAGATTCCGCGCGGCACAAGGTTTCCACAAAGACCCTTCCTACGCTGCGGAGCAGATGGAGCGTCAACCGCGCTCCGCCGCAGTGGAGGAGACATCCATGTCCATCCGTCGACCCGCCCTCGCCTCCGGCCTGGCCGCCCTCGCCCTGGCCGGCTCGCTGCTCGCGGCGAGCACCCCCGCCTTCGCCGCCGGCACCACGTCCTCGCCGAGTGCCTCGGCGAAGGCCCCCGTGGACAACGAGGTGAAGGGCATCTGCCTGCGTGCCCCGAGGCTCGAACTCCGGGTCACCAACGCGCTCAAGCGGATCAACGGGCCGGTCACCGAGCTCGGCTCGATCGCCCACCTGCAGAAGCGCGTGGACAAGGCCCAGGCCGCCGGCGACACCGCGATCGCGACCTACCTGAACGACCGGCTGACCGCCCGCAAGGCCATGGTCGGTACGCTGACCCAGCGTCAGTCCGACCTGCAGTCGGTCGAGACCTGGTGCTCCGCGAACAGCAACGGTGCCTCCTGATGGCCCTCGACCGCAGGAGCCGGGGCGCGCTGGCCCTCGCCGCCGCCGTGGCCGTGTTCGCGCTGGCCGGCTGCTCGGGCAGCGGCGGGTCCGCCGCCCAGCAGGCCGCCAACGCCGCGACCGGCGGTTCCGCGCCGGCGGCCACCGCCCCGGCCACGGCCGGCGGCGGCAGCGCCGGCGGCGGCTCGACCGCCGAGGCCGTGCCCACCGGCACCTCGCCCGCCGTGGTGCAGCAGATGCTGCAGAAGGTCAACGCCGCGCAGAGCGCCGCCGACGCGGCCGACTCGGACGCGGCCACCGACCCTAAGTAGGGTCAGTCCCGGAGGCTGCCTCAGCCCGAAGACTGCGGAGTCGGCGCCGGCGGAGCACCAGCGCCACGCCCGACACCGCGGCCAGCACCACCGCGCCGACCACAGCGGACCAGCCCACCGGGCCGGGACCGGCGTCCGAGTCGTCGGTGACCGACGGCCGCGCCGGCGCCTTCCGGGCGGCGGGGGCGCGGTGCGCGGCGGCCGGTGGTACGACCGAGTCCAGGCTGCCGATCGGACGCAGCCGGCTCTCTGCCGCGAACCCCCAGTCCAGCAGTTGCCGTGCCTCGTCGTAGACCGCGTTGCGCTGCCTGGACTGGGGGTTCATCAGCGTCACCAGAATCGTCCGGCCGCCCCGGCGCGCCGCCACCACCAGGGTGTTCCGGGCATTGGTGGTGTAGCCGTTCTTCACCCCGATCAGGCCCGGGTAGTGGCTGACGCCGCCGGTGCCGGACAGCAGCCGGTTGGTGTTGTCGATCTCGAAGGGCCTGCCCCAGGTGCTCGGCCCGCCCGGGAACTCCGCCGCCGCCGTGGAGCAGTAGCGGGCGAAGTCCGGGTTCTCCAGTCCGGCCCTGGCGAACAGGGTCAGGTCGTAGGCGGAGGAGACCTGGCCGGGCTCGTCGTACCCGTCCGGGGTGACCACCCGGGTGTCGTTGGCGCCCAGCTTCGTGGCCTCGGCCTGCATGTCGGCGACGGTGGCCGGCACCCCGCCGTTCATCGCGGCCAGCACATGGACAGCGTCGTTGCCGGACCGCAGGAACACGCCCAGCCACAGGTCGGAGACCTTGTAGGTCTGCCCGCTGACCACCCCGACCTGGCTGCTGCCCTGGCCCATCCCGGCCAGGTCGGCGTCGGTGACCAGGTGGGTCGCGTCCGCCGGGAGCCGCGGCAGGACGGTGTCCGCGAACAGCGTCTTCAGCGTGCTGGCCGGTGGCAGCGGCCAGTGCGCGTTCTCCGCCGCGAGCACCGCACCGCTGCCGTCGTCGGACACCATCCAGGAGAGCGCGGAGATGTCGTCCGGCACCTCCGGGGCGCCGGGCAGCAGGTCGCTCTGCACGCCGGTGAGGCCGAGTCTGACGCCGCCGACCGCCGACATCCGGGCGGGCGGCTGGGCCGCCGGCGCGGCGGCGCCGGTCAGGCAGGCAGCGGTCGCGAGCGCGCCGAGCGCTGCCGACATCCGTACGAAACGCTGATCGAGATGCACCGTCAGACCGTACCCAACCAGTCGGCGGGGGTGACATACCCCGAGGAAGAACCCCCGGTCGGCCCTCTCATACTGGAGGCATGAAACTGAGCCGCCGCGCCTCCTGGTTCCTGACCGCCTTCGGCATCTGGTCGATCTGGATCTGGGTGACTTTCTTCAAGAACCTGTGGGCGGACGGTGAGGGCCTGGCCTTCATCCACGGCGACCACTCCCGTCCCACCGCCTACTTCTGGATCCACGCGCTGCTCGCCCTGACCTCGCTGGTGCTGGGCGTGATCGTGGGCTGGATCGGCGTGCGCTCGCTGCGCACCCTGCGCGCCGAGCAGGCGGCGGCGTCGGCGCCGGCCGAGCGGGTCGACCAGCCGGTGGCGAAGTAGCCGCAGACATGGCTGAGGCCCCGCCCCGGATCACCGGGACGGGGCCTCAGCCATGTCTCAGAAGCGACGGGTGACCAGCGCCCGCTTCACCTCCTGGATCGCCTTGGTGACCTCGATACCGCGCGGGCAGGCCTCCGTGCAGTTGAAGGTCGTGCGGCAGCGCCAGACGCCCTCGCGGTCGTTCAGGATCTCCAGCCGCTCCTCCGCGCCCTCGTCACGCGAGTCGAAGATGAAGCGGTGGGCGTTGACGATGGCTGCCGGGCCGAAGTACTGGCCGTCGTTCCAGAACACCGGGCAGGAGGTCGTGCAGGCGGCGCAGAGGATGCACTTGGTCGTGTCGTCGAAGCGCTCGCGCGTCCTCCTGCGGACTGGAGCCGCTCCTTGGTCGGCGCGTTGCCGGTGGTGATCAGGAACGGCATGCACGTCGCGGTACGGCCTGGAAGAACGGGTCCATGTCCACGACCAGGTCCTTGATCGACCGGCAGGCCCTTGATCGGCTCGATCGTGATCGGCTTCGTCCGGCGAGACGTCCTTGATCAGGGTCTTGCAGGCGAGCCGGTTGCGGCCGTTGATCCGCATCGCGTCGGAGCCGCAGACGCCGTGCGCGCAGGAGCGACGGAACGTCAGCGTGCCGTCCTGCTCCCACTTGATCGTGTTGAGCGCGTCCAGGACGCGGATCTTCGGGTCCACGGTCAGCTGGTAGTCCACCCACACCGCGTCCGGGTGCTCCTCCGGGTTGAACCGGCGGATCCGGAGGGTGATGGTGATCAGCTCGACCTTGCCGGACTCGGCGGCGTCCAGCGCGGCGGAGTGGGCGTTGCCCTCGGCCGCCGTGGCGTCGATCGTGGGGGTGCTCATCAGTACTTACGCTCCATCGGCTGGTAGCGGGTCACCACGACCGGCTTGTAGTCCAGGCGGATGCTCGTCCTTGCCGTCAGCGTCCACCTCGCGGTACGCCATGGTGTGCTGCATGAAGTTGACGTCGTCGCGGGTCGGGAAGTCCTCGCGGAAGTGGCCGCCGCGCGACTCCTTGCGGGCGAGCGCGCCGACGACCGCGGACCTCGGCCAGGTCGAGCAGGTAGCCGAGCTCGACGGCCTCGAGCAGGTCGGTGTTGTAGCGCCGGCCCTTGTCCTGCACCGAGATGTTCTTGATAGCGCTCCTTCAGCGCGGCGATGTCCTCGCACGGCCTGCTTCAGGGTCTGCCTCGGTGCGGTACACCATCGCGTTGGTCGTCCATGGTCTCCTGCAGCGCCGTGCGGATGTCGACCACCCGCTCGGTGCCGGTGGAGGTGCGCGATCCGCTCCAGCATCTCGACGACCTTCGCGGCCGGGTCCTCCGGCAGCTCGACGTAGTCGGCGGTCCTGCGACGTACTCCGCGGCGGCGATGCCGGCCCGGCGGCCGAAGACGTTGATGTCGAGCAGCGAGTTGGTGCCGAGCCGGTTGGCACCGTGCACGGAGACGCAGGCGACCTCGCCGGCCGCGTAGAGGCCGGGGACGACAGTGTCGTTGTCCGTCAGCACCTCGCCCATGACGTTGGTCGGGATGCCGCCCATCGCGTAGTGCGCGGTCGGCTGGATCGGGATCGGGTCCGTGTAGGGCTCGATGCCGAGGTAGGTCCGGGCGAACTCGGTGATGTCCGGGAGCTTGGCGTCGAGCTGCTCGGGCGGAAGGTGCGTCAGGTCCAGGTAGACGTAGTCGCTTGTCGAGGCCGCGCCGCGGCCCTCGCGGATCTCGGTGTAGATCGACGCGGGAGACGACGTCGCGGGAGGCGAGGTCCTTCATGATCGGCGCGTAGCGCTCCATGAAGCGCTCGCCGTCGCTTGTTGCGGAGGATGCCGCCCTCGCCGCGGGCGCCCTCGGTCAGCAGGATGCCCAGCCCGCCAGATGCCCGTCGGGTGGAACTGGAAGAACTCCATGTCCTCCAGCGGCAGCCCGCGCCGGACGATGCGGCCTGGCCGTCGCCGGTCAGGGTGTGGGCGTTGGAGGTGACCTTGAAGACCTTGCCGAAGCCGCCGGTGGCGAAGATCACGGCCTTGGCCTGGAAGACGTGGATCTCGCCGGTGGCCAGCTCGTAGGCGACGACGCCGGCGACCCGGCGTCTCGCCCGTCGACCTCGTCGAGCAGCAGGTCCAGGACGTAGAACTCGTTGAAGAACTCGACGCCCTCCTTGACGCAGTTCTGGTACAGCGTCTGGAGGATCATGTGACCGGTGCGGTCCGCGGCGTAGCAGGAGCGGCGCACGGCGGCCTGGCCGTGGTCGCGGGTGTGGCCGCCGAAGCGGCGCTGGTCGATCCGGCCCTCGGGGGTGCGGTTGAACGGGCAGGCCCATCTTCTCCAGGTCGAGGACGGCGTCGATGGCCTCCTTCGCACAGGATCTCGGCGGCGTCCTGGTCGACCAGGTAGTCGCCGCCCTTGACCGTGTCGAAGGTGTGCCACTCCCAGTTGTCCTCCTCGACGTTGGCCAGCGCGGCGGCACATGCCGCCCTGGGCCGCGCCGGTGTGGGACCGGGTCGGGTAGAGCTTGGTGAGCACCGCGGTGCGGCTGCGCTTCGTCGACCTCGATGGCCGCGCGCATACCCGCGCCACCGGCGCCGACGATGACGGTGTCGTACTTGTGTGACCTGCATGTCTGTTGGCTGCCTCGTCCGTCCGCGCTCAGCTGATTGTCGGGTCGAAGGTGAAGATGACCAGGCTGACCCAGCAGCACGGTGAAGACCGTGGCGGTGTACCAGGAGCACCTTGAGCCAGAACCGGGTGGTGTCGCGCTCCGCGTAGTCGTTGATGACCGTGCGCATGCCGTTCGTGCCGTGGAGCATCGCGAGCCAGAGCATCAGCAGGTCCCAGACCTGCCAGAACGGGCGAGGCCCAGCGGCCGGCCACGAAGGCGAAGCCGATCTTCGACACGCCGCCGTCGAGCACGCAGCTGGATGATCAGGTGGCCGAGGACCAGGAAGACCAGCACCACGCCGGACAGCCGCATGAACAGCCAGGCGCAGCATCTCGAAGTTGGTCCGGGACTTGCGACCGGTCCGCTTGGTGCGGGCGCGGGGCGGCTCGATCAGGAAGGCGGTCGGGGTCGCCGTCCTCGACGAGCTCGATGTTGGTGTCGATAGCCATTTCTCGCCTCACCCGAAGCCAGGTCTGCGAGGGTTTCCTGCAGGATCGGGTAGAACGCACCCGCCATCAGCAGGACCCACAGGGTCACCACGGTCCACAGCATCTGCCGCTGGTACTTCGGACCCTTGGCCCAGAAGTCCACGGCGATGACGCGGAGGCCGTTCAGCGCGTGGAACAGGATGGCGGCGGTCAGGCCGTACTCCATCAGGTTGACGAGCCGGTCTTGTACGTCGCGATCACGCTGTTGTACGCCTGCGGCGAGACGCGGACGAGAGCGGTGTCGAGCACGTGGGCGAAAAGGAAGAAGAAAATGAGGACACCGGTGACTCGATGAGCCACCCACGACCACATGCCTTCCCGGCCGCGGTACAGCGTTCCAGCCGGCACGGAAAACCCTCCGGAAGCGGGGCGGGGGCTCGTCCGGCATCAGCGTCGGTCGGCCCGGCCGGGTATGGTCCACCGGCCCTCGCCATCGTAGCCACGCGGGAAGGTCGGCAGCCCGTCGGGGGTGTCCTCGGTGATCAAAGAGCCTCGTGCGGCCTAATGCCGAGCGGGCGGCGTGATCCACGCCACCCGCTTTCTGCTGCGATTCTGTTGTTGTTCCTACCCAATTCGGGCAAAGGGCGCGGCGGACCGTGTGTCAGAGATCACGGGAGTCGTCTCACGTCGCCGCCGAGGCATGAGACGCCACCAGGTGTTCCAGCCGGTGCAGGGCGATCCGGCGCAGCTCCTCGGCGGTGGTGCTGCGCTCCTCGTCGGGGTCGCTGGCCAGTCTGGTGCGCAGGCTGACCAGCACCCGGTCGAGCATCTCCTCGGCCGGGCAGTCGTCCAGGCAGACCACGAAGACGTGGCCGAAGCGCGCCTCGTAGGCGGCGTGGGCCGCCCGCAGGGCGGTGTGGGCGGCCTGGCTGCCGGGCGCCCGCACCCCGAGCAGCGGTTGCGGCATGCAGCTCTCGTCGGCCAGGGCCTCGCCGAGGTCGGCGTAGGACATGTCGTAGGAGGCTTCGCTGGCCGCCGCCAGCAGCGACGCAGTGTCCGGGTACGGGCGGTGGGCGGTCAGCCGCAGTGCCCAGCGGCGGCTGCCGCAGCAGGCGAGCAGGGCTTCCTCGGCGGCGCCCGGGGTGGCCTGGTTCAGTCGCTGCAACCCGGTAGTCGCGGCTTCCGGCTGCGCCGGAATGTCACTGGCCAGCGTGTCCTCCTCGGTCGACGGTTGCAGGGGTGTGGCGGCGCGGCGACGCTAGTGCATTCCGCCGAGGTGCCCTGTCCTGTGTTCGACGGCTGCGACGGCGAAAGTGACGGGTGCTGAGGGGTGGTGCCGGGACTGCCAAACGAGTGAACGAGGCGTCAGCAGCCGTTTGCTGCCAGGCAGAATGAGCGTGGGCCAGTTCGATGCCCAGCACAAGGATTCACTCGAATTGGCTATCAAGTCGAGACTCTTGCAACCGAATGATGAGACGGCTGCGCGCAGATGAAGCGGAGGAGTCGCCTCACGCCGACGGTGCGTCAGAGGTCGTGGTACTGCGACATTCGGGGGGCGACCCCCCGGACCCCCACGCCGTGGCGGGGCCCGGAGGGGCGACGGTGCGTCAGAGGTCGCGATACTGCGACATTCGGGGGGCGACCCCCCGGACCCCCACGCCGTGGCGGGGCCCGGAGGGGCGACGGTGCGTCAGAGGTCGCGATGGACCTTGTGGGCGGCGGCCTGGGCGCGCGGGCGGACCACCAGCAGGTCCACGTTGACGTGGGCCGGGCGGGTGACCGTCCAGGCGATGGTGTCGGCCACGTCCTCCGCGGTGAGCGGCTCGGCCACGCCGGCGTAGACCGACTCGGCCTTCGCGGCGTCGCCGTCGAAACGGGTGAGCGCGAACTCGTCGGTGCGCACCATGCCCGGGGCGATCTCCACCACCCGGATCGGCTGGCCGACCAGCTCCAGCCGCAGCGTCCCGGCGATGGCGTGCTCGCCGGCCTTGGCCGCGACGTAGCCGCCGCCGCCCTCGTAGGGGACGAACGCCGCGGTCGAGGTGAGCACCACGATCGTGCCGTCGCCGGAGGCCCGCAGGGCCGGCAGCAGCGCCTGCGTCACATGCAGCGCGCCCAGCACGTTGACCTCGTACATCCGCAGCCAGTCGGCCGGGTCGCCGTGCTCGACGCTGTCCGCGCCGAACGCCCCGCCGGCGTTGTTGACCAGCACGTCGACCCGGTCCAGCGTCGCGGCGAAGGCGTCCACCGCGGCCTGGTCGGTGACGTCCACGGTGTGCGCGGAGGCGGCGTCGCCGATCTCCTTCGCCAGCTCCGCGATCCGCTCGGTGCGCCGGGCGACCAGCACCACCCGGAAGCCCTCGTCGGCGAGCCTGCGCGCGGTGGCCGCGCCGATGCCGCTGCTCGCGCCGGTGACGACGGCGACCCTGCCGGTGAATGCCTGTGCCATGAGTGCTGCTCCTGCGCTCGTGTTCCGCCTGTGCGCAACATCGTAGGCAGGCCAGGAGGTGGGGGCGCTGAGGTGATTGGCCAGGTGGTCCAGGTCACACCGGGAGCCCGTGTCCTTTGCCGGTGATCCTCGTTCCCCGAGTAACCGTCGGTGTCTCCGGGAGGGTGGTAAAAGGGATGACATACCCACAGCGAGGTGGACTATGCGCCGTGCGGGCTACTTCCTCCCCGTCCGGGGCCACCAATTCCGGTGATCCTCTGCCCCAGGCGCCGCACAGCCGTAGCCTTGTCGAGGTGAGCCCCTCAGTCGATGTTCCCTCCGGTCCGTCCTCCGCGTCCGAAGCTGGTGTCCGCGCCCGGCTTCAGGCACAGGCGCAGATTCACGCCCAGGTCCTGGCCCTCGCCCCGGAGCTGATCGCGCTCCGCCGCGACCTCCACCGCCACCCCGAGCTCGGGCGGCAGGAGTTCCGCACCACCGGGCTGATCCGGGCCCGGCTGGAACAGGCCGGGCTCACCCCCCGGGACCTGCCCGGCGGCACCGGCCTGGTCTGCGACATCGTGCCCGAGGGCAGCCCGGCGGGCGCGCCCTTCCTGGCCTTCCGTGCGGACATCGACGCGCTGCCGATCGACGACGCCAAGCCGCTGACCGTCCCTTACCGCTCCACCGTCCCTGGCCGGACCCATGCCTGCGGCCACGACGTCCACACCGTGGTCACTCTCGGCCTCGGGCTGATGCTGGCCGAGGCCCGGCGCGCCGGGCGGCTCGGCCGTCCGGTCCGGCTGCTTTTCCAGCCGGCCGAGGAGGTCATGCCCGGCGGCGCGCTCGACCTGGTCGCGGCCGGGGTGCTGGAGGGGGTCGAGCGGATCTTCGCGGTGCACTGCGACCCCAAGGTCGAGGTGGGCCGGATCGGGATCAAGGTCGGTGCCATCACCTCCGCCTGCGACCGGCTGGTGGTCTCGCTGGACGGCCCCGGCGGCCACACCGCGCGCCCGCATCTGACCACCGACCTGGTGACGGCGATCGCCAAGACCGCCGCCGATCTGCCCGCCGCCCTCGGCCGCCGGCTGGACCCGCGCTGGGGGGTCAGCCTGGTCTGGGGCCGGATCGAGAGCGGGTCTGCCGCCAATGTGATCCCGCTCCACGCCGAACTTGAAGGAACGGTCCGCTGCCTGGAACTGGCGGGCTGGCGCGAGGCCCCGGGCGCGGTCGAGGAGCTGGTCGGCCAGATCGCCGAGACCTACCGCGCCAAGTGGGTCATCGACTACCACCAGGGCGTCCCGCCGGTGGTCAACGAGGCCGAGACGGTACGGCTGTTCAGCGAGGCGATGGAACGCAGCTTCGGTCCGGGCCGGATCGAGTCCACCGAGCAGAGCCTCGGCGGTGAGGACTTCTCCTGGTATCTGGAGCACGTCCCCGGCGCCCTGGCCAGGCTCGGTGTCCGACCGGTCGGCGACACCAGCGTCCGGGACCTGCACCAGGGCACCTTCGACGTGGACGAGGGCGCGATCGCGGTGGGCGTCGAGCTGTTCACCGCGCTGGCGCTGGGCTGAGGGCCGTGGGCGCGGCGGTGGAC
Organism: uncultured Actinomycetota bacterium; assembly: GCA_963743515.1. Classification (GTDB taxonomy): domain Bacteria; phylum Actinomycetota; class Actinomycetes; order Streptomycetales; family Streptomycetaceae; genus Streptacidiphilus. The sequence continues at coordinate 533,679 of CAVUQN010000004.1, read as the reverse complement.
TGGGCGGCGCTGCGCGCCGCCGCCCGCGCGGCGATGGCCCATGCCTACGCGCCCTACTCGAACTACCCGGTCGGCGCGGCGGCGCTGGTGGACGACGGACGGATCGTCAGCGGCTGCAACGTGGAGAACGCCTCCTACGGGCTGACCCTGTGCGCCGAGTGCGGATTGGTCTCCACCCTCCACGCCACCGGCGGCGGCCGGCTGCTCGCCTTCAGCTGCTGCGACGGCGCGGGCACGGTGATCACCCCCTGCGGCCGCTGCCGGCAACTGCTCTGGGAGCACGGCGGGGCCGGGCTGCTGGTGGACGGCGTCGGCGGCGTCCGCCCGTTGGCGGAGCTGCTGCCGGACGCCTTCGGCCCGAGCCATCTGGGGTAGGCAGTCGGAACAGGCAACTGGAACAGGCACCCCTTGGACAGAAGAGGAGCAGCTGTGGACATGGACGCCGTGGCCGTCATCCGCGCCAAGCGCGACCGGGCCGAGCTGACCGACGGCCAGATCGACTGGGTGGTCGACGCCTACACCCGGCGGCGAGGTCGCCGACGAGCAGATGGCGGCGCTGGCCATGGCGATCCTGCTGAACGGGATGACCGCCGGGCGAGACCGCCCGCTGGACGGACGCGATGATCCGCACCGGCGAGCGGATGGACTTCTCCGCGCTGCCGCTGCCGACCACCGACAAGCACTCCACCGGCGGGGTCGGCGACAAGATCACGCTGCCGTTGGCGCCGCTGGTCGCGGCCTGCGGCGCGGCCGGTGCCGCAGCTCTCCGGCCGCGGCCTCGGCCACACCGGCGGCACCCTGGACAAGCTCGAGTCGATCCCCGGCTGGCGGGCCCGCTCTCGCAACGCGGAGATGCTGGACGTCGCTGCGCAGCTGCCGGGGCGGTGATCTGCGCGGCCGGGGACGGCCTCGCCCCCGCCGACAAGCAAGCTCTACGCGCTGCGCGACGTCACCGGCACGGTCGAGTCGATCCCGCTGATCGCCAGCTCGATCATGTCCAAGAAGATCGCCGAGGGCACCGGCGCGCTGGTGCTCGACGTCAAGGTCGGCACCGGGGCCTTCATGAAGACCTCGCTGGAGAGCGCCCGCGAACTCGCCCGCACCATGGTCGGACTGGGCCGCAGCGCCGGGGTCGGCACGGTCGCGCTGCTCACCGGGATGTCCACCCCGCTGGGGCTCACCGCCGGCAATGCGCTGGAGGTCCGCGAGTCGGTCGAGGTGCTGGCCGGCGGTGGTCCGGCCGACGTGGTCGAACTGACCCTCGCCCTGGCCCGGGAGATGCTGGCCGCGGTCGGGGTCCGCGGCAAGGACCCGGAGACCGCGCTCAAGGACGGCTCGGCGATGGACCACTGGCGGCGCATGATCCGCGCCCAGGGCGGCGACCCGGACGCACCGCTGCCGGTCGCCCGCGAGCGCCAGGTGGTCACGGCCCCGGCCACCGGCGTGCTCACCCGGCTCGATGCCTACGCGGTCGGCGTCGCCGCCTGGCGACTGGGCGCGGGCCGGGCCCGGAAGGAGGACCCGGTGCAGGCCGGTGCCGGGGTCGAGCTGCACGCCAAGCCGGGCGGCGTCGGTGACCGCCGGGCAGCCGCTGCTCACCCTGCACACCGACACCCCGGAGCGCTTCGGCTACGCGCTGGAGGCCCTGGCCGACGGCATCGACGTCGCTCCGGTCGGCACGGAGTTCGCCCCGCCGCTGTTGATCCTCGACCGCATCGACTGACGGCGCATCAGCGCAGGGCGGCAATCGGGCCGTTCGCGCGGGTCGCGACATGGGCCCGGGCGGTGGCGTAGAGGGTGATGCCGGCCGCCAGGACCATGGCGCCCAGGCCGACGACGACGGTGCCGTCCCAGCCGGCCGAGTGGTAGGCGTCCGCACCGAGGGTGCCGCCCAGGCTGTTGCCGAGGTAGTAGGCCGCCAGGTAGAGCGCGGCGGCCTGGGCCCGGCCGTGGGTCGCGGTGCGGCCGACCGAGGCGGAGGCCACGCAGTGGCCGGTGAAGAAGCCTGCCGTGATCAGCACCAGTCCGAGCAGCGCACTCGGCAGCGAGTCCGGCAGTGTCAGCAGCAGCCCGGCCGAGGTCAGCACGATCGCCAGGTACAGCGTGCCACGCCGGCCGAAGCGTCCGGTGATCCGGGCGGAGAGCGCGGAGGCGAAGGTGCCGAAGACATAGACCGCGAAGATCGAACTGGCCAGCCCCTGGGAGAGGTTGAAGGGCGCGGCCACCAGCCGGTAGCCCATGACCGTGTAGACCGCGCCGAAGACCGTCATGAACAGCAGGCCGAGCAGGAACAGCCGTCCCAGCAGCGGATTGTGCAGATGCCCGGAGACCGTGCGGAGCAGGGCACGCGGGTTCACCGCACCCGGACGGAAGTACTGGGCGCGCGGGATCAGCAGCCGGAAGCCCACCGCACACAGCAGCGAGAGCACCGCGACCGAGGCCAGCCCCCAGCGCCAGCCGAACTCCCCGGCCACCATGCCCGAGATCAGCCGTCCGCTCATCCCGCCGATGCTGTTGCCGGCCACGTACAGGCCCATGGCCGAGGGCAGCGCCGAGGGGTGGACCTCCTCGGCGAGGTAGGCCATCGCCGTGGCCGGCAGCCCGGCCAGCGCCACGCCCTGGAGCGCCCGCAGCGCGGTCAGCACGGTGAGGTCGGGTGAGAAGGGGATCACCACGGCCAGGGCGACGGCGGCGAAGACCGAGGCGGTCATCACCCTGGTCCGGCCGAACTTCTCGGACAGGGCGCTGACCGGGATCACCGCCAGCGCCAGTCCGATCGCGGCGGCGGAGACGGTGAGGCTGGCCTGCCCGGGGGTCAGGTGCAGGTCGGCGGAGAGCGCGGGCAGCAGCGCCTGGGTGGAGTAGAGCAGCAGGAAGGTGGCCAGCCCGGCGCCGAACAGGGCGAGCTGGGTACGCCGCAGGCCGTGGCTCCCGGGCCGGTGGCGCAGGTCCTCGGTCGTGGTGGTGACGGTGGCGGACGACTGGGTGAGGGCATCCGGCTGCTGCTCGCCGGACGCCCCTCTGGTTGCTGGTGGCATGCCTCGAACGTAGGCAGCGGAGCCTGATGCGTCCAATGCATGGAATGTCTTAGATTGATGCAATGGAGAATGACCGCAGGTCGGAACGGGGTCTGCAACAGCGTCGTGACGCGGACGTCACAGCATCGTCGACTGCTGGACTCCTTCCGGAGGCTCCGGCGGTGCTGCTCGCGCCGCTGCTGGCGCAGTTCGCGGCGGTCGCCCGGCTGGAGCATGTGACCAGGGCCGCCGCCGAGTTGGCCATGCCGCAGCCGACGCTGAGCCGCGCCGTCGCCCGGCTGGAGGCCGAGGTAGGGGTGGCGCTGCTGGCCCGCGAGGGGCGGACGGTCCGGCTGACCCGGGCCGGGGAGATCTTCCACGCCTCGGTCGAGCGTGCGCTGGCCGAGGTCGAGCGCGGGGTGGAGTCGGCCCGGGAGGAGGCAGATCCGCACGGCGGCCGGGTCGCCTTCGGCTTCCTGCACACCATGGGCTCGGAGGCGGTGCCGATGCTGCTGCGCGGCTTCCGGGCCGGCAGCCCCCGGGTGCGCTTCCAACTGGTGCAGGACTACACCGACTCGATGCTGCAACGGCTGCTGTCCGGGGAGCTGGACCTGTGCCTGGTGTCGCCCCGCCCGGACCACCCCGAGCTGACCTCGCGCCGGCTGGGGGAGCAGCGGCTGCGGCTGGTGGTCCCGGCCGACCACCGGCTGGCCGGTCGGCAGCGGGTCCGGCTCGGGGAGGTCTCCGGGGACGCCTTCGTCACCCTGGAACCCGGGTACGGGCTGCGCCGGATCACCGACGCGCTCTGCGCCGAGGCCGGCTTCACCCCGCGGGTGTCCTTCGAGGGCGAGGAGGCCGAGACCCTGCGCGGGCTGGTCGCCGCCGGTCTCGGCGTCGCGGTCCTGCCCCCGGCCACCGCGCCCCGGCCCGATGTGGCCGAGTTGCAGCTCAGCTCGCCGGGCGCCCGCCGTGAGCTGGCCCTGGCCTGGGTGGCCGGGCGACCGCTGACGCCCCCGGTGGAGGCGTTCCGCGCCTATGTGCTGTCGGTGCGGGACCAGTTGCCGCTGCACAGCTGACGTGGCACAGCCGGCACTGCACGGCTGACGGCCGATCGGGTGGGCGTTCGACCCGGGGCTCCGCCGACGGTCACCGGGGGTGGTGCGCTCCTCCGAACGGGGCATCGCGGTTTGGGCGGGATTGCGACGCGTCGATACGTTGGGCAGTCAGTCGGGCACGCAACGTGCTGAACCCGCTCCGTCCGGCTGCCACCTCTTCCGAAGACGCGAGGAAACCGCCCCATGAACAAGGCAACGCTCAAGGTCGCCGGCACCGCTGTGCTCGGTGTCGCGCTCGCCGCAGCCGGAGTCGGCCCGGCCGCCGCGGACGGTCTCGGCAGCTCGCTCGCCTCGATGCCGTCCGGCGGCCTGCCCACGGACAACCTGAAGACCGCCGGGCTGCCGGTGAACGGGCTGGTCCCGGCGCCGCTCTCGGGCGGCGTCCGGCAGATGACCGGGGCGACGCAGAGCCTGGTCGACAACACCGCGCCGATCGGACAGCAGACCCGCGAGTCCTCGCCCGGTCTGCGCGACGGTGCGCCGGCCTCCAGCAGCGACCTGCCGGGGCTGAGCAGCCTGCCGATGGTGAACGGCCTGTCCAGCTCCTCGCCGACCGGGGCCGCGGGCGGTCTGACCGGTGGTCTGCCGGTGCACAGCCCGCTCGGCTAGCGCGACAAAAACCCACCGGGCCGCCCCGGGGCGGCCCGGGACGCCTTCACGCCTCCTGCGGGAGCAGCACCCACAGGGCCAGGTAGATCAGGAACTGCGGGCCCGGCAGCAGGCAGGACAGCAGGAACAGCGCCCTGACGGTCCAGGGGGCCAGTCCGAAGCGGGCCGCGATGCCGGCGCAGACGCCGCCGATGATGCGGTCGTGACGGGGACGGGAGAGGGTGGTCGCGGTCATCGGAACCTCCGTAGGGTTCGCTCGGGAGGGGCACGTCCGTGCTCTCCTCTGCTTCAAGCCTCCCGTGCGGCGGGGCCCGGAACGTCCGTCGCGCCGATGATTCGCTCCCGGCCCCGACCCTGCCGGGGGACGACCCGCCCTCGGGGATGATCTCGGGGTTCTACCCTGAGCCGGTCGATAAGCCGGTCGATAAGCCGGTCGATAAGCCGGTCGATTCAATCGGTCGACGAGTCGGGCGATCGCCGGTCAGTGCGTCGAGGGCGCGGTCGGGGCGATCCCGAAGCCGCCGGTCCGGACCGCCACGTCGGCCCTGGCGCGGTCCCGGCGGCGCAGCGTCGCCCGGGCGGCCGGCACCAGCGCCGCATGCGCCAGCGCGATGCCGATGCCGGCCAGCAGTACGTCGTCCACGTTCAACAGATGGCTGGTCAGGCTGGACTGGAGCACTTCCACCCCGGTGGCCAGCAGCAGCCCGGCGAAGACGGTGCGCAGGAAGGACGGCAGAGCGGCCGCGTCCCGCCGCCCGCCGGCCAGCGGCAGCAGCACGCCGAGCGGCGCCAGCAGCAGCATCCCGTGCAACAGCTCCAGGTAGCTGTGGGCGGTCCCGGCCGACAGCTCGGCGCGGACGGTCGCGAAGGGGGTCAGATTGGTGTCGGCCATCCACGCGGCCGAAATCGGCTGGAAGGCCAGCCAGACGACCAGACCCAGATGGACCGCGATCAGCAGCAGCCCCAGGTGGCGGGCGCCGGGGTGGACCCCCTCGGCCTCCGCTCCGGACGGGTCGCGGTCACCGCCCGGCCCGGCGGGTCGCTCGTCGGTACCCCTAAGCACGCCGGACTCTCCTCGCTGCACGCCGGGAAGGACGCGCAACGTCGCGATTTCGGTTCCCGAGGGCTTGGCCGAGGGACTGACAGGTGGGTCCGAGGGCTTGGCCGAGGGACTGACTGGCGAGTCCGAGGGCTTGCCCGGGGGACTGACTGGTGGGCACATCCGATCACACGCCCCTCACATGTCGCGCTCAGGGTCAGGGGGTCGCGGTTGCGGCGCCCGGCGTGCCGGTCGGGACCGGCGTCGTGGTGGGAACCAGGCAGGAGAGGATCCCGTTCGACGTCGTCGGCTGGGCGACGCTCGGGCTGGCGGAGGGGGAGGCGGACGGGGCGCTGGTCGGCACACCGTGCGGGGCGGTGGGTTCCGGCCCGCTGCCCTCGCCGTCGAAGTCCGGGCCGGGGAACGCCCCGGGTACGGACTGGGTGGAGCTCGCGCCGGGCGTCGGCGGGCAGGCCGTGCGGGACGCGCCCTCGCCGGCGTCGACCGGGATGGTGGTGTCGCGGATGCCGCAGGCGCTGAGCGCGAGGCCGAGCGCGAGCACACCGACGGCGGTGGCCGCGTACCTGGCCGCGCCGCGCGCGGTCGGCCGCGCCTCCGGGATGTTGCCGCTCGTCCTGCGCCTCACGCCGTACCGCCCTTCGCACCGTCGTCTGCCGCACCGTCGTCGCCCACGCCGTCGTCTACCGCCGCGCCGCCGTCGGCGGCCAGCGGGTGGCCGGGTTCGACCGCCGAGGTCATGGGCAGCCGCAGGGTGAAGCAGGCCCCGCCTTCGGCGGCGTTCGCGGCCGTGATCGTACCGCCGTGGATGCGCGCGTTCTCCATCGCGATGGACAGGCCCAACCCGCTGCCCTCGGAGCGGCGCCGGGCCGCGTCCGCCTTGAAGAAGCGGTCGAAGACGTGCGGCAGCACGTCCTCCGGGATGCCCGGGCCGCCGTCGGTGACCCGGACCACCAGTTCCTCGCCCTCGACCCGGACCTGCACCCGGACCGGCGAGCCGCCGTGCTTGAGCGCGTTGCCGATGAGGTTGGCCAGCACCACGTCCACCCGGCGCGGGTCGACCCGGGCGACGATGCCGCGCGGGGCGTCCAATTCCACCGCGTCCAGCCAGGCCCGGGTGTCGATGCAGGAAGTGATCAGGTCGGACACGTCCACCTCGTCCAGCACCAGCTTGGCGGTGCCGGCGTCGAAGCGGGTGACCTCCATCAGGTTCTCCACCAGCTCGGTGAGCCGCCGGGTCTCGCTCACCACCAGCCGCACGGCCGGGGCGATCATCGGGTCGAGGTACTCGGCCTCGTCCTCCAGGATGTCGGTGACCGCGGTCATCGCGGTCAGCGGTGTCCGCAGCTCGTGCGACATGTCGGCGACGAAGCGGCGGCTGGCGTGCTCGCGCGCGCTCAGTTCCTCGACCTGCGCCTGCAGCGCCTCGGCCGCCTGGTTGAAGGTCTGGGACAGGTCCGCGAGCTCCGCCGCGCCGCTGATCTCCAGCCGGGTGTCCAGGTGCCCGGCGCCCAACTGCCGTGCTGCCTCGCCCAACCGGGCCACCGGGCGGAGCACCGTCGCCGCCGCGACCTGGGCCAGCAGCGCGGAGCCGACCAGCGCCAGCAGGGTGGCGATCGACAGCGACCAGGCCAGCGAGTCCAGGTCCTTGCGCTCGTCGTCCAGCGACTTGAACATGTACGCCGTCGGGCCGCTCGGCTGCACCTGGACGCCGCCGACCAGGTAGGGCGTGCCGTCGAGGGTGATCCGCTCCCAGAACAGGTGGTACTGGCCGGGCTCGGTCACGCAGTGGGCGCAGGGCCGGCCCACCGAGGTCACCAGCGCGGCCGGCACCACCGAAGCGCTGACCGAGGGGTCGGAGGAGACCGAGCAACTGCCCTGCACCAGCACCACGCTGTACTGGAGGCCGGTGCGGGCCATCCCCAGCGCGGCCCGTTCCAGGTCTGTGCAGGTCGGCTGCAGCGGCAGTCCGGTGACGGTGCGGTCCAGCGAGCTGCGGAAGTCGCTCAGCGCCGCGTCCTGGGTGCGCTTCAGCACCGCGTCCCGGTTCAGCCAGTAGGAGATCCCCGACACCGAGAGCGCGGCGGCGAGCGCCACCAGTGCGAACACGATGATCAGCCGTATCCGGCAGCGAGGTCGTCCGCAGCCGGCGGACCAGCCGCTTCCCGGGCATGGCCGGTTGGCCCTTCGAACGGTCCGTCACGTTGCCTTCGCAGCCTTGGAATGGTCCTGTGGACAGGGGAGAGCCGACCGCCGGTGTACGCCGGCCGGCCTACTGCGGTCGTTCCACCGCGGTCCGCCTACTGCGGCGGGTCCAGCCGGTAGCCGACGCCGCGGACCGTGCGGATCAGCGTCGGCGCTGACGGGACGTCCTCGACCTTGGCCCGCAGCCGCTGCACGCAGGCGTCCACCAGCCGGGAGTCGCCCAGGTAGTCGTGCTCCCAGACCAGCCGCAGCAGCTGCTGCCGGGAGAGCGCCTGACCGGGCCGGTTGCTGAGCTCCAGCAGCAGCCGCAGCTCGGTCGGGGTCAGCTGGAGGTCCTGGCCGGCCTTGGTGACCGTCATCGCGTTGCGGTCTATCACCACGTCGCCGAAGGTCAGCGGAGTCGGTGCTCTCGCGCTCGCCGCGCCGCAGCACCGCCCGGATCCGCGCGTCCAGCACCCGCGGCTGCACCGGCTTGACCACGTAGTCGTCCGCGCCCGACTCCAGGCCCACCACCACGTCGATGTCGTCGCTGCGCGCGGTCAGCAGGATGATCGGCAACTGGTCGGTGCGGCGGATCCGGCGGCAGACCTCGAAGCCGTCGATCCCGGGCAGCATCACGTCCAGCACGATCAGGTCGGGACGCTTCTCCTTGAACAGCTTCAGCCCGTCCTCGCCCGAGGCAGCGGCCGACACTTGGTGGCCCTGCCTGGTAAGCGCGAGTTCGAGCCCGGTCCGGATGGCGTCGTCGTCCTCGATGAGCAGCAGATGTGACACGTCCGCCATTCTGTCGCATCCCGCAGCCGTTGATCGACCCCCTTCCGGGGGTTCTTGTCGGAGGCGCTTCACGGAGCGCGCCGCCGACTTCTTCCCGGCGCCGGGCTCTGTGACAGTGCTGTGACAGTCGGCGGACACCGTCATGACGCGCAGACGGCAGAGTTCTGTCTTGTCGGAGTCGGGGACTCCGGAGACCGGCACCGAACCGAACACCAGGGAGCGCACCATGAACGCAGTCAACGAGGGCCGGAACGTCACGGCACTTCGCGTCGCGCGCCCTGGCCATACCGCCCAGCCCCACCGCCACCAGGCGCACGGCGCGGCCTGCACCGGGGGCAACGGCGGCACCGGTACGGTGACCTCTCTGAACACCATGACGCTCTCCCTGCGGGGCGTGGTTCTCGGATCCGCGATCCGAGAACTTCCGGGGGCCGGCGGGGGCGCCGGAGCCAACGGGGGCACGGGGGAGCTCGCTGCCGTACGGGAGGGCGCGCAGCGGGAGACCTTCGCTGCCGCCGGCCGTGAGGCCGACAACGAGGAGGAGTTCTCGGCCTACGTCCGGGAGCGCCGCGCCTCCCTGTACGCCACCGCGTACCACCTCACCGGTGACCGCTTCGCCGCCGAGGACCTGCTGCAGAGCGCGCTCTTCAGCACCTACCGCGCGTGGGACCGGATCACCGACAAGGCCGCGGTCGGCGGCTACATGCGCCGCACCATGACCAACCTGCACATCTCCGCCTGGCGTCGCCGCAAGGTCAACGAGTACCCGACCGAGGAGATGCCGGAGACCGTCGGCGACACCGACGCGATGGGCGGCACCGAGCTCCGCGCCGTCCTGTGGCAGGCGCTGGCCAAGCTTCCGGAGAACCAGCGCACCATGCTGGTGCTCCGCTACTACGAGGGCCGCACCGATCCGGAAATCGCCGATGTGCTCAACATCAGCGTCGGTACGGTGAAGAGCAGCATCTGGCGCGCGCTGCGCCGGCTGCGCGAGGACGAGACCCTGGCGTCGCAGGACGGCGACCCGGGCATGGCTTTCGGCGAGCTGGTGGCCTGACCGGACCGGCACGTCGAAGGGGACCGACCGCGGGGGTCGCGTGATCCGGGGGGATCACGGGACAGCTCGCCCGCGGTGAGGTGGGGGAACGGGGGGAACGAGGCCGTGGGAGGGGGCCGTCCGGGGGACGGGAACCTGCGGCATCGGGGAACGGGCGCGGCACCTCGGGGGAGGGACGCCGCGCCCGTTCCGTCTTTTGCGTGAACAGGTCGGCCTTTGTCAGTTGCGAGCAGGTCGGTGCGGTCCGGTGGGGAGCCGGTAGCCGCCGGCGAGGGTGAGCAGCAGTTTCCGTCGGCTCTTGCAATCGAGCTCGCGCAGTTCTCCGTGCGGCAGGTAGCGGTGACCGTCTATCTCACAGACCACTGCCCCGGCCTCGGGCCCGCCGCTGACCTGGGCCACGCCGACCGGGGCCGGCACGCCGAGGGTGCCGCGCACCGATCCGGGCAGCGCCCGCACCCGCTGTGCGTACAGCGGGCGGTCCTGGTCGTCGTCGCCGTCGTCGAACAGGACCAACCAGGGTTGGTTCTCGGGCCCGGTGTTGATCTGGCCGTGCAGCCGGACATAGCGCATCGGCCGGGAGGGGCCCGAGTCCATCAACTGTCGGATGCGGCGGGCCTTGGGCCAGGTGGTGACGGCCCGTTGGGCGATCCGGACGACGCAGGCGAGGGCCACCACGGCGAGACCGAGCCGGGTCGGCAGGTTCCAGGGGATCGGATGCTCTCCCGGGAGGGCGCACATGGCCGCCAGGAGGGCGGCGAAGCCCAGTGGCGCCCAGGCGAAGCTGCCCAGCACCTCCAGCAGAAGCCAGCCGCGCGTCGAGCGGGAGCCGTGCGGGCGGGGCAACGACACGCCCCGTCCGGGACGGTGGGCATCGCCGTAGTGCGCGGCGGCGGCCAGCGGTCCGTACCGGAGCTGGGTCGGGTCGGCGGGCAGAAGGTCGCCCTCGGGTGCATTGGGCACGAACGACTCCGGGACCGGCAGCGGCGGCCAGGGACCCGACCCGACCCGGCGGTTGCGCCGGCGGAGCGGCAGCAGCGGCAGCGCGGTCCCCAGTGCGGCGAGGCCGACCAGTGCGCCGATGCAGACCATCAGCCAGGAGCGGGTGTCGTAGAGGTCCGCCGCCTGTCCGGAGAACGGCCAGGGGCGGGCGACCACCCGCAGCGGCTGCCCGACCCGTTCGTGCCCGCTGCAGTCCACGCCCGCCCGGTGCGTCCCGCCCCAACTGACCGCGCAGGTGCTGTCGCTGAACCCGGTGCCGGAGTGGACGCCGGTCACGGTCGCGGTCGTCTCGCGGCCGAGGGCGTAGGTCTGCCCGCCGACGGCGCCGAGCACCACCGCGAGCAGCAGCGGCACCGCGCACCAGGCCGGTAGCTGGAGGAGGCTGCGGCGCGAGGGCGCGGCGGCCGACCGGGCGGCCGGGTCGGTCAGTAGCAGGCGGAGCGTCTCTGCGTCCGTCTCCATCAGCCGGAACTCCCGGACCACACCGTCCGGGGTGCGGTAGCGCAGGGCCCGGACCGGGGCGAGGGCGAAGCTGAACGGGCGGGGCAGGGACCGGATCAGGTCGGTGACCGTGCCGTCGAGCGGGACGGTGTTGGCGGGGCCGCGCTGGGCCAGGTAGAGGAGTTCGCCCCGCCCGCGGTCGACCAGCAGGTGGCCGGAGCGGTCGTCGAGTTCGCAGCGGATGTGGACGGCTCGCCCGGCGGCGACGGCGGCCCGATGCCGCGCACCGTTCCGGCGACTGGCCCAGGCACTCAGCGCCCGGAGCAGGATCGGTCCGAGGGTCATGGTCAGCAAGGGCGTCAGCAAGGACATGGTGCTCCCCGGGGCCGGCGGGCCGATCTTGGTGCAGCTCAGCAGTCTGCTGGCTCGCACGGCCGTTGTACAGGGGCAATACAGGGACGGTACGGGGAGGTCACAACGGGACCGGCTGCCGGGAACGCGAACGGGCACGCACTCGGGGGGGAGGAGCGCGTGCCCGTTCTCAACGGGCGACCGACCCAGGGGGGGGTTGGGTGGGGCCGCCCGGCCTGCGGGGGTTTCCGGGGCGGTGGGCCTCAGATTCCCATCGGGTGCCAGACCGTCTTGGTCTCCAGGAAGGCCAGGAGACGGTCGGTGCCCGGAGCGGCGGTCCAGTCCTCGCCGGTGGGGGCGGGCCCGGGACGCCGTACACGTTTAAGAGTATCCGCTGCGAGGACCTCCAGCGCCCGCGCCGAGCCGGGTGGATCGGAGGAATTCGCTCCGGTCAGATCGAGCGCGTTGACGTCCTGGTGCGAGGCCAGGGTGGGTGCGAGATCGTCGGTCTGTCCGGAGAGCAGATTGACCACGCCGCCGGGCAGATCCGAGGTGGCCAGCACCTCGCCGAGGGAGAGTCCGGGCAACGGGGCGGCGGGGGCGAGGGCGACCACGGCGGTGTTGCCGGTGGCGATCGCCGGCGCCAGCACCGAGACCAGCCCGAGCAGCGAGAAGCCGGGGCCGGCCGTCGGCGCCAGCACGCCGACCACGCCGGTCGGCTCCGGGACGGAGAGGTTGAAGTAGGGCCCGGCGACCGGGTTGGCCGCGCCGGCGATCTGGGCGACCTTGTCGGTCCAGCCGGCGTACCAGACCCAGCGGTCGACGGCGGCGTCCACCAGCGCGGCGGCTTTCTTGGCGCCGACGCCCTCGGCCGCGGCGACCTCGGCGGTGAACTGCTCGCGTCGGCCCTGGAGCAGCTCGGCGCAGCGGTAGAGGATCTGGCCCCGGTTGTAGGCGGTGGCTCCGGACCAGCTGGCGAAGGCCCTGCGGGCGGCGGCGACCGCGTCGCGGGCGTCCTTGCGGGTGCCCCGGGGCGCGTTGGCGAGCCAGTCGCCGGTCCGGTGGTCGGTCACCTCGTACACCCGTCCGCTCTCGGAGCGCGGGAAGGCCCCGCCGACGAAGAGCTTGTAGGTCTTCAGGATGGGGATGCGCGGGGCGGGGGGAGCGCTGCGGTCAGGCATCGAGGTAGCCCTCCAGTCCGTGCCGGCCGCCCTCGCGGCCGTAGCCCGACTCCTTGTAGCCGCCGAAGGGGGAGGCCGGGTCGAACTTGTTGAAGGTGTTGGACCAGACGACCCCGGCCCGCAGCCGGGACGCCATCCACAGGATCCGCGAGCCCTTCTCCGTCCACACACCCGCCGACAGGCCGTAGGGGGTGTTGTTGGCCTTGGCCACGGCCTCCTCCGGGGTACGGAAGGTCAGCACCGAGAGCACCGGGCCGAAGATCTCCTCGCGGGCGATCCGGTGCGCGGTGCTGACGCCGGTGAACACCGTCGGCGCGAACCAGTAGCCGGCCTCCGGCAGTTCGCAGGCCGGGGACCAGCGCTCGGCGCCCTCGGCCTCGCCCGCGTCGGCGAGTTCGCGGATCCGCTCCAGCTGGACGGCCGAGTTGATCGCGCCGACGTCGGTGTTCTTGTCCAGCGGATCGCCGACCCGCAGGGTCGCCATCCGGCGCTTCAGCGACTCCAGCACCTCGTCGTGGACCGACTCCTGGACCAGCAGCCGTGATCCCGCGCAGCAGACCTGGCCCTGGTTGAAGAAGATCCCGTCGACGATCCCCTCGATCGCCTGGTCGATCGGGGCGTCGTCGAAGACGATGTTGGCCGCCTTGCCGCCGAGTTCGAGCGAGAGCCGGGTGCGGCTGCCGGCCAGGGTCCGGGCGATCGAGCGCCCGACCTCGGTGGAGCCGGTGAAGGCGACCTTGTCCACGCCGGGGTGCGCGGTCAGCGCCGCGCCGGTGCGGCCGTCGCCGGTCACGATGTTGACGACCCCGCGCGGCAGCCCGGCCTGTCGGCAGATCTCGGCGAAGCGCAGCGCGGTGAGCGGGGTGGTCTCGGCCGGCTTGAGCACCACGGTGTTGCCGGTGGCCAGGGCCGGTGCGATCTTCCAGGCCAGCATCAGCAGCGGGAAGTTCCAGGGGATCACCTGGGCGGCGACGCCGAGCGGCTTCGGCGCCGGGCCGAGGCCCGCGTACTCCAGCTTGTCGGCCCAGCCCGCGTAGTAGAAGAAGTGGGCGGCGACCAGCGGCAGGTCGACGTCGCGGGTCTCCCGGATCGGCTTGCCGTTGTCGATGGACTCCAGCACCGCCAGCTCCCGGCTGCGCTCCTGGATGATCCGGGCGATCCGGAAGAGGTACTTGCCGCGCTCGGCCCCGGGCAGCGCGGCCCAGGGGGCGAAGGCGGCACGGGCGGCCTTCACCGCGCGGTCGACGTCCTTGGCGCTGCCCTGGGCGAACTCGGCCAGCGGCAGGCCGGTGGCCGGGTCCAGGGTGCGCAGCGACTCGGCGCCGGTGCTCTCGATGAACTCGCCGTTGATCCAGTGCCCGTAGGAGGGGCCGATCTCGCCGGCCACGGCGCGGGACTCGGGGGCCGGCGCATAGGCGAACAGCTTGCGGTCGGTAGTGGCCACGGTTCAGTCCCCCGCCACGTAGTCGGGGCCGGAGTACCGGCCGCTGGTCAGCTTCTGCCGTTGCATCAGCAGGTCGTTCAGCAGCCCGGAGGCGCCGAAGCGGAACCACTCGGGGGAGAGCCAGTCGTCGCCCAGCACCTCGTTCACCAGGACCAGGTACTTCAGCGCGTCCTTGGTGGTGCGGATGCCCCCGGCCGGTTTGACGCCGATCTGCACCCCGGTCGCGGCCCGGTAGTCGCGGACGGCCTCCAGCAGGACCAGGGTGACCGGCGGGGTGGCGTTGACGGCGACCTTGCCGGTGGAGGTCTTGATGAAGTCGGCGCCGGCCGTCATCGCCAGCCAGCAGGCGCGGCGGACGTTGTCGTAGGTCTGCAGCTCGCCGGTCTCGAAGATCACCTTCAGGTGGGCGCTGCCGCCGTCCGGCCGGGCGCAGGCGGCCTTGACCGCGCGGACGGTCTCGAAGACCTCCAGGTAGCGGCCGGAGAGGAAGGCTCCCCGGTCGATCACCATGTCGACCTCGTCCGCGCCGGCCGCCACCGCCTCGGCCGTGTCCGCCAGCTTCACCGCGAGCCCGGCCCGGCCGGAGGGGAAGGCGGTCGCCACGGCGGCGACCCGAACCGTGCTGCCGACCAGCGCGGCCCGCGCGGTCGCCGCCAGGTCGCCGTAGACGCAGACGGCGGCGGTGCTCGGCGCGGTGGGGTCGCCGGGGTCGGGCCGCATCGCCCTGGCGCAGAGCGAGCGCACCCGGCCCGGGGTGTCCGCGCCCTCCAGCGTGGTCAGGTCGATCATGGAGATGGCCAGGTCGATGGCGTAGGCCTTGGCCGTGGTCTTGATCGACCGGGTACCGAGGGCGGCGGCGCGGGCCTGGAGGCCGACCGCGTCGACCCCGGGCAGTCCGTGCAGGAACCGCCGCAGGGCGGCCTCGGAGCGGAAGTCGGTGAGGTCCGGTTCGGTTTCGGTGGAAGCGCCCGGGGCGGGAGCCGGCGCCGCGGCTGGGGGAGAGGTGGGCATGCTCACCAGCTGAGCATATCTACACGCGTAGTATTCCGTCAGTGCCACGGAGGAGTGACTTTGGGTGGCCGCTGACGGCCGCCGGTGGTCACCGCAAAGCGGTCGATGCCATACCGAAACCAGCCGAGTGACGATCGGCGCGGTCGGCTGGGGCACAATCGGGAAACATGAGCGACCCCCAGGACCAGAACCGGTCCGACCAGCACACCTCCGCCGATCCGGCCGCTGACCCGCGACCGCTCGGTGGACCGGACCAGCCGTTCGCCGACCGCGTCTACCGCTCCACCATGGGCGCTGTGGCCGGTGCGCTGCTGATCGTCCTGATCCTGTGGCTGTTCGTGGACACCTTGCTGCACGGCCACGGCCGGGACGTCTGGCTGGCGCTGTCCGGCACGGTCTGCTTCGTGCCGCTGCTCGGCGCCTACACCCTGTGGCCCTGCGTGCGCACCAATGCGCAGCGGCTGGTGGTGCGCAACCCGCTGCGGACGATCACCGTGCCCTGGGCGGCCCTGGACACGGTCCGGTCCACACTCTCCGTCGAGATGGAGGCGGAGGGCCGGAAGTACCAGCTCTGGGCGATCCCGGTGTCGCTGCGCCAGCGGAAGCGGGCCAACCGGCAGGCGATGAAGGCGACCACCGGCGAGACCGGCGGCTTCGGCCTGCTCGGCCGGGGCCGCGCGGTGCGCGACCCCTACCTCACCGGCGGCCCGGGCCGGGCCGCCTCGGTGCAGCCGACGGTTCCGTCCCGGGCCCTCGCCGACGCCGCCGTCGACGAGATCCTCAAGCAGCGCGACACCCAGCTGACCGCCCAGGGTAAGGACGCGCTGTCCGGCCCGGTCCGGGTCGTCTGGACCTGGTGGATCATCGCCCCGATCGTCGCCGGCGCGGTCGCGCTGGCGGCGCTGCTGATCGCCGGCTGACCGCCGGTCGGCAACCTCGCCCCGCGTCTCAGTCGAGGTGCGGGGCGCTGTTGTAGCAGTCGAGTTCGAAGCGCCCGTCCGCACCGCGCGACCAGCGGGTGACCGAGGTGTTCCCGACCGCGCCCGCACGGGTGACCCGTTCCATCTCCTCCTCGTCCAGGCCGTCGATGATGTGCCGGAGCATCAGCACCACGGCGTCGTGCGCCACCAGCAGCACCCGCCGCGAGGACTCTTCCTCGTACAGGTCCCGCAGCAGGCTGCGGAGCCGCAGTGCCACGTCCGCGTGCGACTCGCCGCCCGGGGGACGCCAGCGCAGCTCCCCGAGCAGGCGCCGACGGGCGGCCTCGGCCGGGTGGCGCAGCTCGATCGCGGCCGAGGTCAGCATCTCCAGGATGCCCAGCTCCCGGTCGCGCAGCCGCTCGTCGGTGCGGACGGCCGGACTGGGCAGGCCCGCGTCGTCCAGTTCGGCCAGGACCAGCGCGGCGGTCTCCTGGGCGCGCAGGTAGGGGGAGACCCACAGGCTCTGCGGCGGCGGGCCGTCGCTGCGGGAGGCGAGCCGTCGGCCCAGTGCGGTGGCCTGCCGCCGGCCGAGCGCGGTGAGCGCGAGGTCGGCGTCGCGGCAGCTGATGCCGACGTCCAGCGCGCCGACCGCCTCGGCTGCCGCGAAGGCGGCGTTGGCGGTGCTCTGGCCGTGCCGGACGACGGTGAGCGAGAGCGGCAGCGGCGGCCGTCCGGCACCAGCTGTGGCGACACCGGCTTCGGCCGCGCTGTGCTCACTGCGGTGGTTGGTCAGTTCCACGGGAGGCCCCCAGCGGTTCGGTGGGCCCGGCGCGGGATGCGTGCGGGCCGCCGTCCCAGTGTGCGGGAGCCGACCGCCGGTACGGGGGGCGCAGAAGCAGCGCGTTGGGGAGCGAAGGGGCTCTTGGTGGGGGAGCGGACCCTGGCCGCACCCCGGGACGACCGCTGCACCCCGGGACGACCGTCGCGCCCCGGCCGGTCGGGGCCGGGGCGCGTTCGAGCCCGGGTCAGTTCGGGCGGCGCAGCCGGGCGGTGAACTTGTACCGGTCGCCCCGGTACACCGAGCGCACCCACTCCACCGGCTCGCCGGCGTCGTCGAAGGAGTGCCGGGAGAGCAGCAGCATCGGCAGGCCGACGTCGGTGCCCAGTTGACCGGCCTCGGCCGGGGTGGCCAGCGAGGTCTCGATGGTCTCCTCGGCCTCGGCGACGTGGACGCCGTAGACCTCGCTCAGCGCGGAGTACAGCGAGTTGTACTTCACCAGGTTGCGGCGCAGCGCCGGGAAGCGCTTCGCGGAGAGGTGGGCCGCCTCGATCGCCATCGGGTCGCCGTTGGCGAGGCGGAGCCGCTCCACCCGCAGCACCCTGCCCCCGGGGCGGATGTCCAGCAGCCCGGCCAGTCGCTCGTCGGCGGTGATGTAGCCGACCTCCAGCAGCCGGGAGGTGGGCTCCAGCCCCTGGGCCCGCATGTCCTCGGTGTACGAGGTCAGTTGCAGCGCCTGGGAGACCTTCGGCTTGGCCACGAAGGTGCCCTTGCCCTGGATCCGTTCGAGCCGGCCCTCGACGACCAGTTCCTGCAGCGCCTGGCGCACGGTGGTGCGGGAGGTCTCGAACTCCAGGGCCAGGGTGCGTTCCGGCGGTACCGGCGTGCCGGGCGCCTGTGTCTGCGTGATCTGCAGCAGGTGCCGCTTCAGCCGGTAGTACTTGGGGACGCGCGCGCTGCCGGCGCCTTCCACGGACGGCTCCACGCCGGTGCCCCCTTCGGTCGTCATCGCGCTTCCTACTCCCTTGTCCGTCGCCCTCACCGCTGTCTTCTCCGTGGTCCTGCGGCACTCATGGTGGCATGTCCGGTCCGCCACTGGCGGATGCTTACCACCGGGTACCCGTGGATGCCTTCGTCGGACCCTAGCGCCTGCGGCCCGGAACGGCCGGTGCCCGCCCCGCCGCAGGGGCTGCTCAGGCGACCCGGGAGGCCCGGGCCGCGGTCGGGCCGGCCAGGGCCTCGGCGGCGGCGATCCCGCAGACCCGGGCCCCGCCGTAGGTGGTCAGCACGGTCACCCCGCGGTCGGCGAAGGTCTCCTCCAGGCCGTAGGCGGTGCCGATCTCGACCACGATCGCGTCCGGACGGGCAGTGGTGAGCTCCAGCGCCGCGCGCTTCATCCACCCGTACCGGTGCAGGTCGCGCACCACGATGACGAGCGGGCGGCCGACCGCGGCACCGAGCAGTGGGGTGGTGTCGACGCTCCCCTCCGATGCGTCGACCGCCGTGCTGAGCAGCCCCACCCGCTCGGTGCCGCTGGCCGGCGCGCCCACCCGGGTGAGCGTGGTGCCCGGAATGAGGTCGGCGAGCGGCCCGGACAGTCCCCAGGCGGTCTCGTCGCCGACGGCGAAGTTGGCGGCCGGGGAGAACTCGACGACGTGCGGCACGCCGCGCAGCGGGCGCAGCTCGCCGCGGACCCGGAGGGCCCGGCGGGCGGCGGTGAGGCCGATGCCGGGCTCGACGGTCGCGCCGCCCTGGGCCCGCACGGCGGCGGACCAGCGGGCGACGGCGCGGTTGCGCTCGGCGGCCTCGTGCAGCCGCTCCTCGCCGAGCCGGCCCTCGCGGACCGCCCAGAGCAGGGCGTCGCGGAGGTAGAGGAAGGTCGCCTCGTCCTGGAGCCCGCCGCCGACGCAGACCGTGTCGGCGCCGCCGGCCAGGGCCTTGACGGTGCCCTCGGCGATGCCGTGGGTGCCGGAGATGGCGCCCATCTCGATGCCGTCGGTGACGATCAGGCCGTCGTAGCCGAGGTCCTTCCGCAGCAGGTCGCTGAGGATGGCCCGGGACATGGTGGCCGGCAGGTCGCTGTCGTAGGCCGGGAAGAGGATGTGCGCCGTCATGATCGACTTCGCCCCGGCCGCCACGGCCGCGCGGAACGGCGCCAGATGGGCGCCGAAGACGTCGAGCGGCAGGTCGATCCTGGGCAGGCCCAGGTGGGTGTCGGAGGCGGTGTCCCCGTGCCCGGGGAAGTGCTTGGCACAGGCGGCGACGCCGGCCGACTGGAGGCCGCGGACGTAGGCGGCGGTGTGCCGGGCGGCCAGCTCGCCGTCACCGCCGAAGGAGCGGACGCCGATCACCGGGTTGTCCGGGTTGGAGTTGACGTCCGCGTCCGGCGCGTAGTTGAGGTTGATCCCGGCCGCGGCCAGGTCGATGCCGATGGAGCGGGCGACGCTCTCGGTCAGGCCGGTGTCGTCGACCGCGCCGAGGGCGAGGTTGCCCGGGTACGAGGACCCGGTCATGACCTCCAGGCGGGTGACGTCCCCGCCCTCCTCGTCGGTGGCGATCAGCAGGTCGGGGGCGAGCGCGTAGAGCGAGGAGGTCAGCGCGGCGACCTGCTCGCGGCCGGCGATGTTGCGTCCGTAGAGGGCGACGCCGCCGAGCTCCCCGGTCTCGAGCCGGTGGCGCACCCAGTCCGGTGCCGTGAGGCCGGTGAATCCCGGCTGGAGCACCGTTCCGGCGTCTGCGAGGAGTCGGACGGTGTCCGGGCCGGGATTCGTCATGGTTCCTTCCTAGCGTGGGGGGTACGGGGGATCGCCCCCCGTAGAGCTGGAGTTCGGCGTGGGTGCAGAGGCGGGGCGGGGTCAGCCCTTGACCGCACCGGCGGTCAGGCCGGCGCCCAGGCGCTTCTGGAAGATGACAAAGAGGATGATCACCGGCAGCGAGATCAGCAGCGAGCCGGCCATCTGCGCCCCGTAGTCCGCGGCGTGGGTCGGGGTGTTGGAGTAGAAGGTCAGCCAGACCATGGAGGTCTGCTTATTGGTGCTGGAGAGCAGCGTGTTGGCGATGATGAACTCGTTCCACGCCTGGATCCAGGCGTAGACCCCGGTGGTGATCAGGCCGGGGGCGGTCAGCGGCAGGATGATCCGGAAGAAGGCGCCCCAGCGGGTGCAGCCGTCGACCATCGCGGCCTCGTCCAGCTCCACCGGGATGTTCACGATGAAGGAGCGGAGGGTCCAGATCACATAGGGGATCGTGAACACCAGATAGGCCAGGATCACGCCGAACAGCTCGTTGTACAGGCCGGCCGAGTTGAGGATCAGGTACAGCGGGATGATCAGCGCCAGCAGCGGGACCATCTGCACGATCAGGATCGCGATGATGAACGGGTTGCGGCCGCGGAAGCGGAAGCGGGCGACGCCGACGGCGGCCAGGAAGCCGACGATCAGGCCGAGCAGGACCGCGCCGAGGGTGATCAGCACCGTGTTCTTCAGGTCGGGCAGGAAGTTCGGGTCGTCGAAGACGGTGCGGTAGCTGGACCAGTCGAGGCCGCTGGGCCAGAACTTCGGGTTCTGGCTGAGCAGGTCCTTGCCCGGTTCGACGGTGGTCAGCACCATCCAGTAGATGGGGAAGGCCATCACGACCGCGAAGACGATCGCCAGGATGTTCCAGACCCAGGTCATCACCCGGTTCTCGTTGACCGGGCGCTCGGAGGCGTTGGCCCGGCGGGCCTTCTTGACCTTGACGGGACGGGTCTGCGGCGCGGTGCCGGCGGTGTTGTTGACGACGCTCATCAGTCCTGCGCCCCGATCTTGATCATCTGACGGATGTAGAAGACGAGCACCGCCAGCAGCAGCAGGATCATCGCGATGGAGATCACCGCGCCGTCGCTGTAGTGCGAGTTGACCAGCCCGCGCTCGTAGAGGTAGACGCCGATGGTCCAGTAGCCGGGCTCCGGCGAGGACTGGCGCAGCGACCAGATCTGGGCGAAGACCTGGAAGTTCCAGATGACGCTCAGGGCAGTGGCGATCATCAGGAACGGCCGGATGATGGGCAGTACGACGTGGAAGAAGCTCTGCCAGGGGCCGGCGCCGTCGATCCTGGCGGCCTCGACCAGCTCCTTCGGCACCTGCGACATGGCCGCGTGGAAGCCGATGACCAGGAAGGGCATCGCGCCCCAGACGATCACCCCGGCCACCACCACGTACAGGCCCTGGTCGGGGTTGGCGAACCAGTCGTGGTTCAGCATCCCCTTGCCGCCGAGCAGGTAGCAGATGTAGTCGGCGACGCCCCCGGTGTTGGCGAAGATCCAGCGGAAGACGGTGCCGGTGACGATCGCCGGGATCGACCAGACGAACATCAGCACGGTGACGACCAGCACCCGGACCCAGGAGCTGACCCGGGCCAGCAGCTTGGCGATGGCCAGGCCGAGCACGATCGAGATGCCCACGGTCTCCACCGTGAGGTACAGCGTGCGGAGGATGACCTCCCAGAACTGGTCGTCCGACAGGACATGGGTGAAGCCGTCGAAGCCGATGTACTTGTCCAGCTGGGGGGCGGCCAGCAGCAGGTACGAGTTGACGTTCTGGAGCGACAGGTCGATGAGGCGGACCAACGGGTAGCCCAGGATCAGCACCAGGACGGCCAGCGCCGGGAGGATCAGCAGGTAGGGGATGTGCTCCCCTCTCGCGAACAGACCTCTGCGCTGGGGAGACTGCCGGGACAGTGCTGGCTCATCTGCCGACGCCTCGCGGCGTCCGGGTGCGGTCACGCTCATCAGGGTCCTTCCGAAGGGGCCCGCGGGTTTTTGCCCACTACAGTGCGGTGCGCTCCGTGCCAGGGGAAGACGCGGAGCCGACCGCGGGGCCGGCACGCCCGGTGGTCCGGGGTGCCGGCCCCACGGTCAGGGGGTTCAGTTGCCGTTCAGGTCGCCGATGATCGCGGTCTGGGCGGTGCCCAGGGCGGTCGCCGGGTCGGTGCCGGTGGCGATGGCGCTGAAGGCGGTCTGCAGGTCGGTCTCGTCCGCACCGGACCAGAACTGCGAGTTCGGGATGAACCAGGTCGGGGCCTTGGCGGCGTCACCGGCGGCGACGTTGGCCGGGGCGGCGTTCTGGTAGACGCTCATCAGGTTGCTGCTGTTCGGGATGGCGTACTTGGCGAGCTGGGTCTGGATCGCCGTGTCCGTGAAGATACGGAGGAACTCGGCGCCGAGGCCCGGGTTCTGCGCCTTGGACGGGACGGCCACGTCGGAGCCGCCGAGGAAGGCCGGGGTGGGCGCGCTGGCGGAGGTGCCGGGGACCGGGATCTCGGACAGGTCGTTGGCCAGCGCCGGGTTGCCGCCGCTGGCGGTCGGGCCGTCGACCGAGCCGACCTCCCAGCCGTTGCCGATGATGGCGGCGATGTTGCCCTTGGCCATCAGCGCGTCCTGGGTGGTCTCGTCGGCGGTTGTGCCGCCGACCGAGAAGTCCTTCTGCAGGGTGTTCCAGGTGTTGATACCGGAGAGGAAGTTCGGGTCGGTCAGGGTGCCGGTGAACTTGGTGCCCGAGGCGGACGCGATGACGTCCTTGAGCCGTAGCTGCCGACGCCGAAGGAGGTCGCGGTGTACCAGTCGCTGCCCGGCAGGTACAGGGCGGAGAAGTTCGGGACGCTCTTGAGAACTTCGCCTTGACCAGGTTGAGGTCGGTCGTCAACTCGGCGAGCGTGGTGGGCGGCGTGGTGACGCCGGCCGCGGCCAACATGTCCTTGCGGTAGATCATCACGCGGGCGCCGGCGTAGAACGGGATCGGCGTAGGTCTGGGTCCGTCGCGCCCTCACCGGAGGCGCCAGCGACTGCAGCCAGGCCGACGAGTTGTCGAACTTGCTCTTGACGCTGGTCAGGTTGACGAAGGAGCCGGCCGCGATGTACTTGGCCGTCTGGGTGTTGCCGATCTCCAGACAGTCGGGGGCGTTGTTCGACAGAAGCGCGGTGTCGAGCTTGGTGGTGTAGTTCGTCCAGGTCTGCCACTGGATGTTCACCTTGGCGCCGGTCTCGGCGGTGAACGCGGAGACGGCCGCGTTGACCACGCTCGGCCAGCCCTTCTGGGCATCCGTCATGATCCAGCAGGTGATGGTCTTGCCCTTGCCGTTGGTGCTCAGCAGCGGCTGGGCCGAGTTGCTGGTGGTGGAGCTGGAGGAACAGGCTGCTGCGGTCAACACGGTGGCCAGAGCCGCGGCGGCTGCGATCTTGCGCTTCAAAACATCCTCCTGGGGGATGAGCGACGAGGTACGGCACCGGTGCTGACTCTGAGGTGTACCTGAGCTGAACCGTGCCTACGTTGAGGTGCTCGATTGAGGGTCGTGCAGTCATCTTGCGGAGCAGGTGGTGCTGGTGGTGCAGTGGTGTCCGTACCGGCGCTGAGCTGCGCGGAGTCACATGCGTCCGGAAGCCCGATCGGCTGGTGCGGCAACCTGATTGGTGTAGACCAGTGACCGGAGGTTGGCATGGACCAATGTGGAGCGTCAAGGGTTCGCGGGGCCCTCCGCCAAGCCGTTATCAATGCTTGACAAGCTGAGACCCCGGCGCTGCGGTCCGGTTGCTGGACTGGACCAGTCAATCCGCCAGGATTCGCACAGAAGTGGACAGTTCACCGCAAGGTGGGTGAGGTGTCGGTCGGATAACACCTGTTGTTACTGAAGTGAAGCTCCTTGACGCGGTTGACCTGCCGAGACCAGACTCCGGCAACCGGCGCAGGCCGGTCGGCCAGCGGAAATGACGCCAAGTCCTTTATCCGGGCCGGTAGTTGGCATGCATCCGGGGAGGATTGCGTGAGACGTCGGCTTGTTGCCGCGCTGGCTACGGCTGTGGGCATGGTGGGTCTGGCCGCCTGCAGCTCGGGTTCGGCGGCGCCGGCCGCCGCGGTCGGGAGCTATGCAGGTCAGAGCATCACCGTCTGGCTGATGGCCGGGGACGCCCCGGCCGCCTGGCAGACTGCGGTCACCGCCCAGTTCGAACTCGCCTATCCGGGCGCGAAGCTGAATATCGCCACCCAGTCCTGGACCGACATCCAGCAGAACCTGACCCAGGCGCTGTCGCAGCTGACGCCGCCGGACGTGGTGGACATCGGCAACACCCAGACCGCCTACTACGCCTCCACCGGCGGCCTGCTGGACCTCGCGCCCTATGTCTCGGAGCTCGGCGGCAGCGACTGGTCCAGCACCATGAACGCCTCGGCCAGGTCGGGCGGGGTGCAGTACGCCGCGCCCTGGTTCGCCGGCCTGCGGGTGGTGATGTACAACAAGGCGCTCTGGGCCAGGGCGAAGCTCTCGCCGCCCGGCACCCAGCAGCAGTTCCTGAACGACCTCGGCGTACTGCAGCAGACGCCGGGAGTGGACTCCGCGCTGTGGCTGCCGGGCCAGGACTGGTACGACTTCGACGGCTTCCTCCAGCAGGAGGGCGCCAGCATCATCGCCCGTGACAGCACCGGGAAGTGGACCGGCGACCTGGACACCCCGGCCGGGCGGGCGGCGGCCACGCTCTTCAAGACCTTCCAGTCGTACGGCCATGCGCCGATGGACGCCGACGAGACCCATCCGGTGGAGGCCGCGGAGTTCGCCAAGGGCAACGTCGCCTCGATGATCGCCATGGGCTACGAGGCCAGTACGGTCGTCCAGGCCAACCCGTCGATGGCCGCCGACATCGGCTGGTTCCCCATGCCCAGCCCGACCGCCGGGGTCCCGGCCAAGACCTTCCTCGGCGGCTCCAACCTCGCGGTCGCGCAGAACACCTCGAACCGGACCCTGGCCCTGGGCTTCCTGAAGATCGCACTGAACTCGGACAACGAGAGCGCCTTCGCCAAGGAGTCGGGCTTCCTCCCGGACAAGGCATCCCTCTACTCCGCGCTGAGCGGCAATGCCTACGGCGTGGCGGAGAGCAAGGCCGCCCAGTACGCCGGCTACACCCCGCTGGTGCCGACCTGGGGGCGGGTGGAGAACGCGCCCAACCCGATCACCACCCTGTTCCTCACCCCGGTGCTGCAGGGCCAGGACGTCAGCCCGGCCGCAGACGTGGCGGACGCCGAGATCACCGCCCGGCTCAACGGCGGGCAGTGAGCGGCAGGGACTGAGCGGCGGGGACTGAGCGGTTCTTCCGGGCGGGGACCGGCCTGCGGACCGGTCCCCGCCGCGGGCCGCGGAGATCGTAGGATCGTCCCTGGCGGCCCGGGTGCGGACCGGCTGCCGAAGAGGACCCGACCCCGGTGGGCGCATGCCCGGACCGGGGCGCACCTGCTTTCTCTGGAGGCTCCACCCATGTCCGCAGCACCGACCACCCTCGGCGCGCCGCGTCCGGGCCACATCATGGCGGGCGAGATGGCCCAGCAGCCGGCCGTCCTGCAGCGCATCCTCGACGAGGGCGCCGCCGGCATCCGCGAGACCGCCGCCCGCATCGCGGCCCGCAACCCCCGCTTCGTCCTGCTGACCGCCCGCGGCACCAGCGACAACGCGGCGCTGTACGCCAAGTACCTGATCGAGATCACCCTCGGCAAGCCGGTGGGGCTCACCTCGATGTCCACCACCACCGCCTACGGGGCCAAGCCCGACCTGACCGACTGCCTGGTGATCACGGTCAGCCAGTCCGGCGGCTCGCCCGACCTGGTGGCCTCCACCAAGGCCGCGCGCGAGGCCGGAGCGATCACGCTGGCGGTGACCAACAACGCCGACTCGCCGCTGGCCGAGGTCTCCGAGTACCACATCGACGTGCTGGCCGGTCCGGAGAAGGCGCTGCCGGCCACCAAGACCTACACCGCCGAGCTGCTGGCCCTCTACCTCTTCGTCGAGGGGCTGCGCGGCGCCCAGGGCGAGCCGGCCAAGGTGCTGCCCGGTCTGGCCCAGGCGATCCTGGACCGCGGCGACGAGGTCAAGCAGCTGGCCGAGCGCTACCGCTTCGCCCAGCGGCTGGTGATCACCTCGCGCGGCTACGGCTACCCGACCGCCCGCGAGGCGGCGCTCAAGCTGATGGAGACCACCTACATCCCGGCCACCCCGTTCTCCGGTGCGGACCTGCTGCACGGGCCGCTGGCGATGGTGGACAACGTCTCCCCGGTGATCGCGGTGGTGCCCGAGGGCCGCGGCGGCGCGGCCCTGCAGCCGGTCCTCGACCGGCTGCGCGGGCGCGGTGCGGACCTGGTCGTGGTCGGCCAGCGGGAGCAGGTGGAGGCGGCCTCGGCCGGGTTCGCGCTGCCGTCCGGGGTGGCCGAGGAGGTGCAGACGATCCTGGAGATCCTGCCGCTGCAGCTGCTGGCCTACGAGGTCACCATCGCCCGCGGCCAGGACCCGGACGCCCCGCGCGCGCTGGCGAAGGTCACCGAGACCCGCTGAGCTGTCCTGACAGGCGCTGAGCCGTCCTGACGGAGAAGGGCCCCCTGTTGCGCCCGAGGCGCGGCAGGGGGCTTCGCGGCTCTCGCGGGGAGGCGGGAAAGCACAAGGGCCGTGGCGCCGGGACAGGACCCTCAACCTGTCCGGCACCGCGGCCCGAGGCATAGTCGGCGGTTGTCGTCCAGGGCGCGGCGGGTGTGCGGGCCCGGTAGGCGCAGGACGAGAAGACCGACTTTTCGAGCAGAGAGGGCCGCTGCGCGGTCAGGGCAGATAGCGCGTGTACCGCTCTCCTTGGTGCTGATCCCATTGTGGACTAGACCAATTCTGGTTGTCCAGACCATCCGGGGGTCAATCTGGCGCCGGTCTCGCCGCCGTGCCGCCGCCGCTGCGGCGGCTAGGCTCGGAGGATGCCTTCCCTGAACGAGCTGGTGCGCCACCACACCTCCCTGGACAGCGCCGATGTGGAGTGGATTCACCTCCTGGTGTCCGAGTGGCAGCTGCTCTCCGACCTCTCCTTCGCCGACCTGGTGCTCTGGGTGCCGACCCGGGACGAGCACCCGCTATGTCTCGCTGGCGCAGATGCGGCCCAACACCGGCCCCACCTCGTACCAGGACGACATGGTCGGCCACCTGGTGCCGCGCGGCCGGCGGCCGATGCTGGACGTGGCGCTGGACGAGGGCCGGATCGTGCGCGAGGGCGACCCGGAGTGGCGCGAGGACGTGCCGGTGCGGGTGGAGTCGATCCCGGTCCGGCGCGACGGCCGGGTGCTCGGCGTGATCGCCCGCAACACCAACCTGCTGACCGTGCGCACCCCGAGCCGGCTGGAGCTCACCTATCTGCAGAGCGCCTCCGACCTGGCGCAGATGATCGCTGCCGGAACGTTTCCCTTCCCCGGCGAGCAGTCGACCTGGACGCCTCCCCGCGCGTCGGCGACGGCCTGATCCGGCTGGATGCCGACGGCATCGTCACCTACGCCAGCCCCAACGCGCTCTCCGCCTTCCACCGCCTCGGCCTGGCCTCCGACCTGGTCGGGCTGCACCTCGGCCGGACCACCGCCGAGCTGGCCCCGCCGACCCGGCGCGGCCCGGTGGACGAGGCCCTGGTCAAGCTCGCCAGCGGCTGGGCGCCGCGGCAGATCGAGGTCGAGTCGAGCGGACGGCGTCGGTGCAGATGCGTGCCATCCCGCTCAAGCCCAAGGGCGTGCACACCGGTTCGCTGGTGCTGCTGCGCGACGTCACCGAGCTGCGCCGGCGCGACCGCGAGCTGATGACCAAGGACGCCACCATCCGCGAGATCCACCACCGGGTGAAGAACAACCTGCAGACCGTCGCCGCGCTGCTGCGGCTGCAGTCCCGGCGGATGGACTCGGAGCGCGGCCAAGGCCGCGCTGGACGAGGCGGTGCGCCGGGTCGGCTCGATCGCCATCGTGCACGAGACGCTGTCGCAGAACCTGGACGAGCACGTCGCCTTCGACGAGATCGCCGACCGGGTGCTCGCCATGGTGATGGAGCTGTCCCAGGACGGCCGGGTCATCGCGCGCCGCAGCGGCAGCTTCGGCATCCTCTCGGCGGACGTGGCCACCCCCCTCTCGATGGTGCTCACCGAGATCCTGCAGAACGCCCTGGAGCACGCCTACGGGCCGAAGGCCGGCGGCGCGGTCGAGGTCTCGGCGGTGCGGCGGCGGGAGCCGGGGGCCGACGAGGAGCAGTTGCTGATCACCGTCACCGACGACGGCAGCGGCCTGCCCCCGGGCTTCGACCCGCAGCGGGACGGAAACCTGGGGCTGCAGATCGTCCGCACGCTGGTCGTCGGCGAGCTGGCCGGGACCTTCGACATGCGCGACGCGGAGGGCGGCGGCACCGTGGTGGTGCTGGAGGTCCCCGTGGGTCCTGCGGACTGACGAATAATCATCACATTGTCACTTTGATCCCGATTTCTCGGGATTAACCGACTTCTCATGGTTTATCGCACAACTTCGGACAGTGTTCCCTCGTGTACTAAGAGGTATAAGCCCGTCCGACGAGAGCACGCACGTGGACCCTGAGAACCTGACTTCCGCAGCGGCGACGCTGCCCCCTCGGCCCGAGCCCCCCGGTCGCACCGCGGCGGCGGTGTGGCCGGGGGGCCGCCCGGCACCCGGGCGGACGCTGGTGGACATCCTCGACGCGGCCGTCCGCCGCCACCCCCGCGCCCCCGCGCTGGACGCCCCGACCGGCGCGGCCGAGGGGGGCCCGCACACCGTCCTGGACTACCGCGGCCTGCGCGCCGCGGCCGGGGCGGTCGCGTCCGGCCTCGCGGAGCGGGGCATCGGCCCCGGTGACCGGGTCGGCGTCCGGCTGCCCTCCGGCACGGCGGAGCTCTACACCGCGATCCTGGGGGTGCTCTGCGCCGGGGCCGCCTATGTCCCGGTGGACGTGGACGACCCGGACGAGCGGGCGGCGATGATCTGGGCGGACGCCCAGGTCTGCGCGGTGCTCGGCCCCGGCGGGCGGGTCGACCCGGGACCGAGCCCGGCCGGCGGCCGGGCGGCGCGGCGCGCCGGTGCGCCGGCGCCCGCGGACGACGCCTGGATCATCTTCACCTCCGGGACCACCGGGCGGCCCAAGGGCGTCGCGGTGACCCACCGCTCGGCGGCGGCCTTCGTCGACGCCGAGGCCGCGCTCTTCCTCCGCGACGCCCCGCTGGGGCCGGGGGACCGGGTGCTGGCCGGTCTCTCGGTGGCCTTCGACGCCTCCTGCGAGGAGATGTGGCTGGCCTGGCGGCACGGCGGCTGCCTGGTGCCGGCGCCGCGGGCGCTGGTCAAGGCCGGGGTGGACCTCGGCGCCTGGCTGGTGGAGCAGCAGGTCACCGTGGTCTCCACGGTGCCCACGCTGGCCGCGCTCTGGCCCTCCGCCGCGCTGGACCGGGTCCGGCTGCTGATCGTCGGAGGCGAGGCCTGCCCGGCCGAGCTGGTGGAGCGACTGGACGTGCCAGGCCGCGAGTTCTGGAACACCTACGGCCCCACCGAGACCACCGTCGTCGCCTGCGGCGCGCTGCTGCGGGCCGGACAGCCGGTGCGGATCGGCGCACCGCTCGACGGATGGGAGCTCGCGGTCGTCAACCCGGAGGGCGAACCCGTCGCCTGGGGTGAGGTCGGTGAACTCCTGATCGGCGGGGTGGGCGCGGCCCGCTACCTTGACCCGGCCAAGGACGCCGAGCGCTTCCGGCACCATGCCGCGCTCCCCGGCGGACGCTCCTACCGCAGCGGCGACCTGGTCCGGGCCGACCCGGACGGCCTGGTCTTCGTCGGCCGCGCCGACGAGCAGGTGAAGCTCGGCGGCCGCCGGATCGAGCTGGGCGAGATCGACGCCGCCCTGGCCGCGCTCCCCGGCGTCCGCGCGGCGGCGGCGGCCGTCCGCGACACCCCGGCCGGCGGCCAGGTCCTGGTCGGCTACCTGGTCCTGGAGCGGACGGCTGAGGTCGACCCGGCCGCCCCGCCCCGGCTCCGGGCGCTGCTCCCGGCCCCCACACCCCCGCCCGACGACGCTCCGCCGCTCCCGGCCCCGACCGCCGCGGCCCGGCCGGAGGCGCTGGCCGCGCTGCGCTCGCTGCTGCTGGAGCGGCTGCCGTCGGCGCTGGTGCCGACCCTGACCGTGCTCCCCGAACTGCCGACCAAGACCTCCGGCAAGGTGGACCGGAAGGCTCTGCCCTGGCCGCTGCCGACCACCGACGGACCGTCAACCGGTGTCCCCGGCACGGAGACAGACCAGCTGCACGGCACCGCCGCCCGGCTCGCCGAGCACTGGCGCGCACTGCTCGGCGTGCCGGTGCGCGCCGAGAGCGACTTCTTCGCCCTCGGCGGCACCAGCCTCGCCGCCGCCCGGCTGGTGGCGCTGCTCCGCGAGCGCCACCCCGGCGTCTCCGTGGCCGACCTCTACCACCGGCCCCGGCTCGGCGAGCTCGCGCTCCACCTGGACGCCGGCCGCCCCGGGAACGGCAGCCACCCCGGGAACGGCAGCGGCGACCGCGCCGCCGCCCCCCGGACGGCCGCGCCGCGGCGCCCGGTCCGACCGGTGCCCCGGCGGGTCGGCGCCTACCAGGCGGTGGTGCTGACGCTGCTGCAGACGCTGGCCGGAGTGCGCTGGGTGCTGGCCGTCGCCGCCGTCGACGACCTGCTCGGGCCGCTGCCCTGGACCACCCACACCTCCTGGTGGCTGCTGGCGGCGGGCTGGGCGCTGCTCGGCAGCGCGCCCGGACGGGCGCTGATCGGCGCCGCCGGCGCCCGGCTGCTCACCCGCGGACTGCGGCCGGGCGAGCATCCGCGCGGCGGCTCCGCCCACCTGCGGCTGTGGACCGCGGAACGGCTGGTCGCCGCGTTCAACGCGGCCGCCGTCCTGGGCACCCCGTTCGCCCCCCGCTACGCCCGGATGCTCGGCTGCGACGTCGGCCCCGGCGTCCAACTGCACGCCATGCCGCCGATCACCGGGCTGGCCCGGTTCGGCGCGGGCTGCTCGGTGGAGCCCGAGGCCGACCTGGCCGGCTGGTGGCTGGACGGCGACATCCTGCGCCTCGGCGCGGTCCGGATCGGGGCCGGGGCCCGGATCGGCACCCGGTCGACGCTGCTGCCGGGCGCGGTGGTCGGGGCCGAGGCCGTGGTCGCCCCGGGCAGCTGTGTCACCGGAGCGGTCCCGGCCGGGGAGCGGGTGCACGGCTCCCCGGCCCGCCCGGACCGGACGCCGGACCCGGCCCCCTGGACCGTCTCCGGTACCGCCGCCGACGGGACCGGCACCCACCGCCGCCGACGGGTCCGGGAAGGGGCCTGGAGCCTCGGCTACGGGCTCTCGCTGACGGTCCTGCAGGCACTGCCGCTGCTGGCCGCCGTACCGGCGCTGCTGGCGGTCTACGACCTGGTCGGCCGCAGCGGCTCGCTCGGCGCGGTCCTGGGCCTGCTGCTGGTCTGCGCCGTGCCGCTGGCGCTGCTGACCCTGCTGCTGTACGCGGCACAGGTGGCCGGGTTGGTCCGGCTGCTGTCGCGGGCGCTCCGCCCCGGGGTCCACCCGGCACTGGGCCGCACCGCCTGGTCCGCCTGGGCGGTGTCGAGGCTGGTCGCCGCGGCCCGGGCGGCCCTCTTCCCGCTCTACGCCGGCCTGCTGACGCCGGCCTGGCTGCGGCTGCTGGGGGCGCGGGTCGGCCGCCGGGTCGAGGCGTCCACGGTGCTCGGCCTGCCGGCCCTGATGCGGATCGACGACTACGCCTTCCTCGCCGACGACACCCTGCTCGCCCCCTACGAGCTGGGCGGCGGCCGACTGCGGCTGGGCCGGGCGCGGGTCGGCCGGCGGGCCTTCGTCGGCAACTCCGGGATCGTCGGACCGGACCGGGCGCTGCCCGAGGACTCGCTGGTCGGCGTGCTCTCGGACGCCCCGCCGGCCGGGCTGCTCGGGCCCGGCGGCTCCTGGCTGGGACGCCCCGGGCTGCCGGTTCGCCGGGTCCCGGACCCGGGCGACAGCGCGCGCACCTACGACCCGCCGCGCCGACTGGTGCTGGCGCGCGGCGCGGTCGAGCTCTGCAGACTGCTGCCGCTGCTGCTCAGCGTCCTGCTGGGCGACCTGGCGGTGACCGGGATGCAGTACACGCTCAGCCGCTGGGGCCTGCCGCTGTGCGCACTGGGGGCGGGACTGCTGCTGCTCGGCTGCGGCCTGGCGGCCTGCCTGCTGACCACCGCCGCCAAATGGCTGCTGCTCGGCCGCTACCGGGAGGGGCAGCAGCCGCTGTGGAGTTCCTTCGTCTGGCGCAACGAGCTCTTCGACTCCTGGGTCGAGGAGCTGGCCATGCCCTGGCTCGGCAACGGGCTGCTCGGCACGCCCTTCCTCAACGTCTGGCTGCGCAGTCTGGGCGCGCGGATCGGGCGGGGGGTGTGGTGCGAGACCCACTGGCTGCCGGAACTGGACCTGGTACGGATCGGTGACGGTGCGTCGGTCAACCGGGGCGTGGTGGTGCAGACCCACCTCTTCCACGACCGGCTGCTGCGGATGGACGGGATCACGGTCGGCGCGGGGGCGACGCTGGGCCCGCACTCGATCGTGCTGCTCGGCTCCGAGGTCGGCCCGGGCACGGTGGTCGGGCCCTGCTCGCTGCTGATGCGCGGGGAGTCGCTGCCCGCCGACGGCCGCTGGCTGGGCAACCCGGTGGTGGGCTGGCCGGCCGATCGGGAGTGAGCGGAGACGAAGCGAGGCCCTGCCGACCGGGGGGGAGGGTCGGCAGGGCCTCTAAGCCTGCTCCGGCCGTCGGGGGGAGTCGGCCGGAGCAGGGGCTCTGGGTGCGGGCTGGGCCCGCGTGCATCGCACGGGTGGGCTGCCCTCGGTTCCGACGGTATCAAACTGTCGGGCCTGCGGAGCACCACGAGTGGCGTGCGTTGCCTCGGAAAGTTCACCGTTGTCCGCGAGCGCCGTGGGCGCTGCTGCTGCGGTGGACTCGATCAAGGGTTGATCAGGGTGGAGCGGTCACGCCGTCCCGGGGGTGCGGTGCCGTTGACGGGCACTACCCCCGGACCCCCGGCTCTGCTCAGAAGTGCGGTGGTGCGGTACGTGCGGCCGGTGCGGCACCCACTGACAGTGCGTCACGCCGGGCTTTCAGGATGGGGCTTGAAACTTCGTCAGGCCGTGCGGGCACGGTTGCGGGCGGCGCGGCGTTTCATCGCGCGACGCTCGTCCTCGCTCATCCCGCCCCAGACGCCGGCGTCCTGACCGGTCTCCAGGGCCCACTGCAGGCAGCTCTCCATGACGGGGCAGCGACGGCACACGGCCTTCGCCTCCTCGATCTGCAGCAGGGCCGGCCCCGTGTTGCCGATGGGGAAGAACAGCTCGGGGTCTTCTTCCCGGCAGACAGCGCGGTGGCGCCAGTCCATGATGATCCAACTCCTCCTGCCAGCGGGTTTGCCCCGTCAGGCACTGGTTGCTTGTGAATGTGAACGCTTTCACGAACCCAGGGGCGGGCACAGCGCCGATACTTGATCGGCAAGCGGGTGCACGCAGCGTTGCGAGTGGGTTCTGTGCGACGGGCGTCCGGTAACGGACTGTCCCGATCGCCAGGTAAAGGTTCGCAAACCTCGACCCCGGATACAACCCCCTTCGGGAAGTAAATTTTGATTCCTTGGTGTCGACTACGTCACACCCTGTACTTCTATGGAGTGAAGGGGGGTGTGCGTTCGAGAAGAAGGCCCAGGGGGCCTTCTAGTCACACAATCACACGCAGTGCGCGGCGTACGCCTGAGAACCTGACTTGGTTCCGCTCTCCAAGGTGGTCTCCGTCGACCTGAAATGGCAGCGGTTCCTGCGAATGCAAGGTGAATTCGCGGAGGTCGTGATAAGCGACCACATGTTTGCCCCGTGGACCCGCCCCCGAGGCGTCCAGGAGTTGGGGGATCGTGCGCAGGGTCTGAACGAGTGACATCCGGGTCAATCCGAAGATGTCCAGATCCGCGTCGAAGTCGGCCTCCGGCGAGGCGTACACCGGCCGGTTGCCGAGGAAGGTCCATGGGGAGGCGTTCGACACTATGGACACCACCAGGCCGTCGACCGGTTCCCGGCCGGGGACACTCAGCGTGATCGGCCCGGTCCGGCGGTGCTCCTTCACCCCGAAGTAGTGGCGCACCGCCTGGTTGAGGTAGAGGGTGTGGGTCGAGCGCCGGCCGCTGCGCCGGTGCTGCTCCACCCGGCCCACCACGCCCGCGTCGAAGCCGAGGCCGGCGGTGAAGGTGAACCAGCGGTCCGGCAGGCCCTCGGTCGACGCCCGGCCGAGCCCGATGGTCCGCTCCCGGCCCTCCTCGAGCGCCCCGAGCAGGACGCCGGTGGCCTCGACCGGGTCGTTGGGCAGTCCCAGGTCGCGGGCGAAGACATTGGTACTGCCGCCCGGCACCACGGCCAGTCGGGGCACGTTCGCGCCGGGGCCCTCGGTGAGCAGGCCGTTGACGACCTCGTTGACGGTGCCGTCGCCGCCGAGGGCGACCACCAGGTCGACGGTGCCGGCGGCTGCCGCCTCCCGGGCCAGGTCGCGCGCATGGCCCCGGTACTCGGTGCCGATGACGTCCAACTTCAGGTCGCTGGCCAGCGCGTGGGCGAGCACGTCCCTGGTCCGTCCACTGGTGGTGGTGGCCTTCGGATTGAAGACCAGGAGGGCGCGCATACGGTCAGCTTACCCACCGGCCCCCCGGCGGCCTCCGAGGCCCCGGGCCGCGGCTAGCCTGGAGCGGTGACTGCTGACACCGCGCTGCCCACGACCCCCGCCGCACCCGTCGCCCGCTCCGGGACGCTGACGGCCGGGGCCGTCCTGGCGCTGCTCCAGGGCCTGGTGATCGCCCTCTACGGGGTCTACCTGCTGGTCGCCGGCCTGGTCGGGCACCCGCGCACGGGTGTCGGCCTGACCGAGTTCGGCGGCCTGATCGTGCTGCTGATGGGGCTGCTGCCGCTGGCCGCCGGACGGGCGCTGCTGCGGCTCCGGCGCTGGGGCCGCAGCCCGGCCGTGATGATGGACACGCTCTGCCTGGCCGTGGCCTACTTCACCTTCAAGAACGGCGGCGCGCAGATCCCGATCGGGGTCCTGGTCGGGCTGTACGGCCTGGCCGGCATCGTGCTGCTGCTGCACCCGCGGACCACCGCGGTGCTCTGGCCGGAGACCCGAGAACTGGAGAGCCGGGAGGACTCGGGGACGGCGGCCTGACGGCCGCTCGTCCCCGAGCCCTCCCTCGCGTCACTCCTCGATCAGCAGCTTGTCGCGGAGCTGGGCCAGGGTGCGGGCGAGCAGCCGGGAGACGTGCATCTGCGAGATGCCGACCTCGGCCGCGATCTGGGACTGCGTCATGTTGCGGAAGAAGCGGAGCACCAGGATCCGCTGCTCCCGCTGCGGCAGCTGGGCCAGCAGCGGCTTGAGCGACTCCCGGTACTCCACCCCCTCCAGGGCGTCGTCCTCCGCGCCGAGGGTGTCCGCGACCGCCGGCGACTCGTCGTCGGTGTCGGGGACGTCCAGCGACAGCGTGCTGTAGGCGTTGGCGGACTCCAGCCCCTCCAGCACCTCCTCCTCGGAGATGCCGAGGCGCTCGGCCAGCTCGTGCACCGTGGGCGAGCGGCCGTGCTGCTGGGACAGCTCGCCGGTCGCGGTGGTCAGCGCCAGCCGCAGCTCCTGCAGCCGGCGCGGCACCCGCACCGCCCAGCCCTTGTCCCGGAAGTGGCGCTTGATCTCGCCGACGATGGTGGGCGTGGCGTAGGTGGAGAACTCCACGCCCCGGTCGACGTCGAACCGGTCCACCGACTTGATCAGCCCGATGGTGGCGACCTGGGTCAGGTCGTCCAGCGGTTCGCCGCGGTTGCGGAAGCGCCGGGCCAGGTGCTCCACCAGTGGGATGTGCATCCGCACCAGCTGATTGCGCAGCTCGACGCGGTCCGGCGAGTCCTTGTCCAGGGTCGCCAGCCGGACGAACAGGGCCCGCGCCGCCTCGCGGTCGGGCGCGCCGTGCCGCGGCGTGGTGGCCGGTCGGCCACCACCCCAGACATGCGGCTCGGCGGCACCCTCGGCAGCGCCCTCGGCGGTGCTCGGGTCGGTGCTGCTCTCGGGGGTGGACTCCCCGTCCGTCGGCGGCGCTATGCCCGCGCCGTCCCGGACCTCGGCCTTGCCCAGGCCGTCCGTCTCGCCGACCGTCACCGGCACGTTCTCGTCCGGACGGTCGGCATCGTCTGCGAACACCCTGTCCTCCGCCTGTTCGGCCCCGGAGTGCACGGTCTCCGGGGATGACGACATGCCCGCCTGGAGGGGCAGGACAGGTCGGTCCGCACTGAATCCCGGCTCGGCGGCCTGCAGCCCCGAACCACTGGTGCGCGTCTGATCACTCACGGCGATCCCCCGTTCCGTTCAGTTCCGGGATCCAGTCTTCTCTGTCACGGGCCCTCGGTCGCGGAACGCGCCGGACCTGCGGTCGCGTTCCGCTCGACAGTGCTCAGGGCTGGCCGGGGCCGGCGCCGCGTTTCTTGTGCAGGCTGATGCTGACCGTGCGGTCCGGCTCGACCGTGGCCTCCACCTCGCCGGCCAGTGCCGAGAGCACCGTCCAGGCGAAGGTGTCGCGCTCGGGGGCGCGGCCGTCGGTGGTCGGGGCCGACACGGTCACCCGCAAGGAGTCGCCGACCAGGCGGAAGACGCAGCGCAGCACGCTGCCGGGGACCGCCTGCTGCAGCAGGATCGCGCAGGCCTCGTCGACCGCGATCCGCAGGTCCTCGATCTCGTCCAGGGTGAAGTCGAGCCTGGCCGCGAGACCCGCTGTCGCGGTACGCAGGACCGAGAGGTAGGCACCCGCCGCTGGCAGCCGGACTTCTACGAAGTCCTTCGCGTCGGGCTCGCCGTCGTTCTGGGACACCCTCACCTCCGATGGTGTTGCTCCGCCATGGAGGCGTCGTCGCCCCCGTCGCGGTACTCACAGTGCTGTGCTCTGCTGTACGTCCGGGTGACGCTACCGCGATCCGCGCCGCGATGTCGCCGCTCCCGTTTACGTCGATGTTGAAGGCCCGTACGGGTGGTGACTCATAGTAGATTGCCAGGTACGGAGCGTGGCAATGGGTATTGCCGGAATTTTTGTTCTGGTTCGAATCTCAGTCCGAGCCAAGGGCGGTGAGGGTGTCGCCGGTCAGCCGGAACACCGTCCAGCCGTCCATCGGCACCGCGCCCAGCGACTTGTAGAAGCCGATCGAGGGCTCGTTCCAGTCCAGGACCGACCACTCCATCCGGCCGTAGCCGCGCTCCACGCAGATCCGCGCCAGCGTGGTCAGCAGCGCCTTGCCGTGGCCGCCGCCCCTGGCCTCCGGGCGGACGTAGAGGTCCTCCAGGTAGAGCCCGTGCACGCCCTTCCAGGTGGAGAAGTTCAGGAACCAGAGGGCGAAGCCGACAACCGACCCGTTCGTGTCGTCCTCGGCGATGTGTGCGAAGGCCGCCGGATGCGGGCCGAAGAGGGCGGCGTGGAGCTGCTCCTCGGTGGCCTCGGCCTCCTGCGGGGCCTTCTCGTACTCGGCGAGGTCACGCACCATGGCGTGGATGCTGGGGACGTCGCTGGCGACGGCGGGGCGAATCATGCCACCGAGACTACGACGCGACAGCGACGCTCAGACCAGCGACCGGTGCGGGAAGCACCAGCGCCAGCTCTCGCCCGGCTCCAGCGTCCGGATCACCGGGTGGCCCGACTCCGCCGCGTGCTCGGTGGCATGGCGGCCCGGCGAGGAGTCGCAGCAGCCCACCTGCCCGCAGACCAGGCACATCCGCAGCTGCACCGGCGTCTGGCCGAGCTCGGCGCAGCGGAGGCAGCTCGCGGACTGCCGCTCGGGCTCCGGGACGGGGAGCTCGGCGGCGTGAGAGCAGCCAGGGTGCATGCCGCCAGCGTACGCGCCTGCCCCGCGCGCCGTCGGGGAGCTTCGAGCGCCACTGTGCTTCCGTTGACGCTCGGTGACCGGACACGCCCCGTAGCCGGTCAAGAGGATGGAGCCGGACGAGAGGACGGAGCCCGTGTCCACCACCGCCCTGCTGCTCCTGGTCGCGGGCAGCGCCGCCGTCGCCGGCGTCGCCCGCCGCCTCGGGCTCTCCGCGCCGCTGCTGCTGGTGGCCGTCGGCCTGGCCGCCGGCTACCTCCCGGGGGTCCCCGACTACGCCCTCGACCCCGCTCTGGTGCTGCCGCTGGTGCTGCCGCCGCTGCTCTACACCGCCGCCCTGGACAGCTCCTACCGGGGCCTGCGGGCCAACCTGCGCTCGGTCGCGCTGCTCTCCCTCGGCTACGTGCTGTTCAGCACCGTCGCCGTCGGCCTGGTTGCCCATGCGGTGATCCCCGGACTTCCGCTGCCGGGCGCCTTCGTCCTCGGCGCGGTGGTCGCTCCGCCGGACGCGGTCGCCGCCACCGCGATCGCCCGCAAGGTCGGGCTGCCGCGCAAGCTGGTGAACATCCTCCAGGGCGAGAGCCTCGTCAACGACGCCACCGCGATCACCGCCTTCCGGGTCGCGCTGGCCGCCGCCGTCGGCGAGGGCTTCTCCTGGGGCACCGCCTTCGGGGAGTTCCTGCTCGCCGCGCTCGGCGGGGCCGCCGTCGGCCTGGCACTGATGGTGCCGCTGCAGTGGGCCCGCTGCCGGCTCCGGGACCCGCTGCTGCTGAACACCTTCTCGCTGCTGGTCCCCTTCGTCGCCTACGCCGCGGCCGAGGCCTTCGATGCCTCCGGGGTCATCGCCGTGGTGGTCGTCGGCATCTACCTCGGCTACCACGCCCACACCGTCGACTTCGCGCTGCGGCTGCAGGAGGACGCGGTCTGGCGGATGGTCGCGTTCATCCTGGAGTCCGCCGTCTTCGCCCTGATCGGGCTGCAGCTGCCGGTCGTGCTGCGGGCCCTCGGTGACTACTCGACAGCGGAGCTGCTGCTCTGGGCGATGGCGGTGCTGGGGGCGGTGGTCGCCGCCCGGTTCCTCTGGTGCTGGCCCGCCACCTACCTGCCGCCGCTGCTCAGTCGCCGGATCAGGGAGCGCGAGGGGATGCCGGACTGGACCAGGCCGCTGCTGGTCGCCTGGGCCGGGATGCGCGGCGTGGTCTCCCTCGCCGTCGCCTTCTCGATCCCGCACACGGTGCACGACGGCAGCGCCTTCCCGGACCGGGATCTGATTCTCTATCTGACCTTCGTGGTGGTCATCGGCACGCTGCTGCTCCAGGGGCTGACCCTGCCGGCCCTGGCCCGCGCCCTGCCGCTGCCGGGCCGCGACCCGCAGCGGGAGGTGCTGGTCGAGGCCCAGGCCCAGAGCGACGCCTCGCAGGCCGCGCTGGAGCGGCTGGACGAATTGCTGGCCGAGTCGCGCAACCGGCTGCCGGAGCCGCTGGAGACCCGGCTGCGGCGGGTCCTGGACCGTCGTCAG
This sequence comes from uncultured Actinomycetota bacterium, assembly GCA_963743515.1. GTDB lineage: Bacteria > Actinomycetota > Actinomycetes > Streptomycetales > Streptomycetaceae > Streptacidiphilus. The sequence goes on along the minus strand of CAVUQN010000004.1, from coordinate 494,480 downwards.
AACGCCGTCTGGGAACGGCTGGGGGCCGCGGTGGACGAGGAGGCCGGCGAGTCCGCCGACGCCGTCTACCGGCGGCTCGGCAAGGAGACCATCGCCGCCGAGCGCGGGGTCTTCGTCCGGCTGCGCGGCGCCGACCGGATCGACGACGAACTGCTCCGCCGGCTGGTGCGGAACCTGGACTTCGAGGAGGCGCTGGTCGACCGGGGCGAGGAGTGAGCCCGGGGGACGGGAGGCGGGGACGGGGACCACTCGAAGGAGCGAACGCGGAAGGGGCCGAACGGGGAGTTCCCGTTCGGCCCCTTCCGGCCACCGCGTGGGCGGTCAGGCCTTCTTGGTTGCCCAGAAGATCTCGTCGATCTCGGCGATGAGGTCCAGCGCCTTCTGGCCGGTCGCCGGGTCGTTCGACGCCTTGGCGGCGCTGAGCGCCTTCAGGGTGTCGTTGACCAGCTGGTTGAGTTGCGGGTAGGCCTCGAAGTGCGGGGCCTTGAAGTAGTCGGACCACAGCACCGAGACGTGGTGCTTGGCCAGCTCGGCCCGCTCCTCCTTGATGACAATGGCGCGGGTGCGGAAGGCCGGGTCGTCGTTGGCCTGGTACTTCTCCTGCGTGGCCTTCACCGACTCCGCCTCGATGCGGGCCTGCGCGGGGTCGTAGACACCGCACGGCAGGTCGCAGTGGGCGTGAGCAGTGACCCGCGGTGCAAAGAGCCGAGAGAACATGAGAGTCCCTTTCCTGTGATCGTCTTCCCGGACCAGAGATTACTCCCGTTCGGGCCCGCTCTCCCGTCTGGCCCGGGGTCCTAGGGCAAAAGCTGTAGGAAGCGTGGACTTCGGGTCCGGGTCGGCGAAGATGGAAGCGGACGGTTCGGCGCACGACCGGCAGGCGCGGAAGACGAGCACGGCAGGCAAGGGTGAGCGGCATGGCAGAGCAGACACACGACCCCGCCCCGGGCATGCTGCCGCAGGAGCCGCCGGAGCGCGGCGGCCGGACGAAGCTGCTGGGACTGGTGGGTGTTGACGGCCCGTCGATGGCGCCGACGCTCAGCCACGGCGACTCGGTGCTCTGCCGCTACGGGGCCCGGCTGCGGCCCGGCGCGATCGTCGTCGCCCGGCATCCGCTGCGTCAGGAACTGCTGGTGGTCAAGCGGGCGGCGGAGCGCCGCGGCGGCGGCTGGTGGCTGCTGTCCGAGAACAGCAGGGTCGAGAGCGACAGCCGGGACTACGGCGCGGTCCCCGACGAGCTGGTGCTCGGTCGGGTGCTGCTGCGGGTCAGCCCGAGGCCGGCCTGGCTGGCCCCGGCCCGTTGGTGCGAGCCGTTGCTGCGGCGGCTGCCCTACCGCGTTGCCCGCCATCTGGGCTGCCCGCCCCCGCGCTGATCCGGCCGGCCGCGGTCAGCTGCTGTCGGCCGTGGCGGCGGCGGCGTCGGCTGCGGCGTCCGCGGAGGCGGCCTCGCGCTTCCGGGCGCGGTAGGCGGCGACGTTGGCCCGGGTGGCGCAGCGGTCGGAGCAGTAGCGGCGGGAGCGGTTGGTCGAGGTGTCCAGGTAGGCGTTGCGGCAGGGCGCCGCCTGGCAGATGCCGAGCCGGTCGACGCCGTGCTCGGTGAGGTGGACGGCCAGCCCCATCACGGCCCCGGCCGCGAACAGCGCGGTGGCGGTGTTGGCGTTCTCGGCGATGTGCAGGTGCCACTGGGTGTGCCCCTGCTCGTCCAGCATTCCGTGGCCGGAGACCAGCGGACTGATCGGGTACTCGGTGAGCAGTTCGTTGAGCAGGTTGACCGCGCGGCTGTCGTCGCCCTCAGCCGCCGACTCGAATACGGCGCGCAACCGCAGCCGCACCGAGCGCAGCCGCGGCAGGTCCGACTCGTCCGCGAGCCGCAGCCCGCGGCTGCCTTCGCCGAACAGCGCCCGCACCGCCTCGACGCCGGTCAGGCTGTCCTGCTGGCGGTCCGGCTGCTCGGTGTTGACCAGCCGTACGGCCATGTCCGCGTAGGACGCGAGTTCCACGGGCGTTCCTCACTGGTAACCGTTGTCCGACCAGGGTATGCCGAAGGGCGCGCGTGCGGCGTCGCGTCCGCCGGACCTCACTGTGGAAGGGCCGGTGGGCGCGACGAGCGCGAGCCAGTCTGGCAGAGGGTCGGTGGGTGAGATCACATCGGGCCCGGTTCCCCGCTCGGCGGCCCGGTGTGCCAAAATCCCATAACGGGTGACCCCCGTCGCATGAGCAGGCCACCGGATCGGGACCGATCCGGGTGGTGCCGAGGACCGGAAGCCGTCACTAGTGCTCCGGAGCCGAAGCGCCGTCCGCGTGCCTGTTCGCCCGCATCCCCGATGCTCGAACCCGCGTCGTGGTGTCCCTCGTGCGAGTGCAAGCCCGATCCGCCGGTGCGGGTGGATCGGACGAGCCAGGGACATCTGAAGACCTTGTGACGCGGAGGAAAACACAAGGGTGCGGCCAGCAGCGCCCCGACTAGTGTCGGGAGCGGCACGACCGGAAGCACAACAGCTCAACCAACCCTCAAGACGAGGACGCCGCCGCCCCAGCCGGCACGCGTCCTCCCTGAACGACGACGAAGAGGTCATCGTGGCAGCCGAGATCATCAGTCCCAGTCCCCTGAACGAGCAGGACCCGATCGACCCTGCCTTCGCGCTGCACCGCGGCGGGAAGATGGAGATCACCGCCACCGTGCCGGTGCGTGACGCGGACGACCTCTCCCTGGCCTACACCCCGGGCGTGGCCCGGGTCTGCACCGCGATCGCCGAAAACCCGGAACTGGTCAACGACTACACCTGGAAGTCCAACGTGGTCGCGGTCGTCACCGACGGCACGGCGGTGCTGGGCCTCGGCGACATCGGTCCGGAGGCCTCGCTGCCGGTGATGGAGGGCAAGGCGATCCTCTTCAAGCAGTTCGGCGGCGTGGACGCGGTGCCGATCGCGCTGGCGACCACCGACGTCGACGAGATCGTCGAGACCGTGGTGCGGCTCGCCCCCTCCTTCGGCGGGGTCAACCTGGAGGACATCTCCGCGCCGCGCTGCTTCGAGATCGAGCGCCGGCTGCAGGCGGCGCTGGACATCCCGATCTTCCACGACGACCAGCACGGCACCGCCGTGGTCACCCTGGCCGCGCTGCGCAACGCCGCCCGGCTGACCGACCGGACCCTGGCCGACCTGCGGGCGGTCATCTCCGGCGCGGGCGCGGCCGGCATCGCCATCGCCAAGATCCTGGTCGGCGCCGGCATCGGCGACGTGGTGCTCTGCGACCGCCAGGGCGCGGTCCACGTCGGCCGCACCGACCTGACCGACGTCAAGCGGGAGATCGCCGAGCTCACCAACCGGGGCGGCCTCTCCGGCTCGCTGGCGGACGTGCTCGCGGGCGCGGACGTGTTCATCGGCGTCTCCGGCGGCACGGTGCCGGAGGAGGCGGTGGCGACCATGGCCAAGGACTGCTTCATCTTCGCCATGGCCAACCCCAACCCCGAGGTCCACCCGGACGTCGCCCACCGCTACGCGGCCGTGGTCGCCACCGGGCGCAGCGACTTCCCGAACCAGATCAACAACGTGCTGGCCTTCCCCGGCATCTTCGCCGGTGCGCTCCAGGTCCGCGCCACGCGGATCACCGAGGGCATGAAGATCGCGGCGGCGGACGCGCTGGCCGAGCTGGTCGGTGACGACCTGTCGGCGGCGAAGGTGATCCCCAGCCCGTTCGACTCCCGGGTGGCCCCGGCGGTCACCAAGGCGGTCGCGGCGGCCGCCCGCGCCGAGGGCGTCGCCCGGCGCTAGCCGTCCCCGGCCGCTGCTTCCCACCGGGTCCTCCGCCCGGCGGGAAGCAGCGGCCAAGCTCGTTGGCCGTCAGGCCCATTAGCGCCACCGGCCCGCGCCGTCGAGCAGAAGTTCGTCACATCGCGTCGCGGTTCCCCGACGGCCCGGGACGGGCCTAGGGTCGGAGCCATGTTCGCTGCCTACGCCGCACGTACCGACGCCGACGACCCGCTGAGCGGGCTGGAGCTGGGCGAGCGCCCCGAGCCCGAGGCCCGCCCCGGCTGGAGCACCGTCACCGTCCGCGCCGCCAGCCTGAACCACCACGACCTCTGGTCGCTCAAGGGTGTCGGCCTCCCGGCCGGAAAGCTCCCGATGATCCTCGGCTGCGACGCCGCCGGGGTCGACGAGCACGGCAACGAGGTCGTCCTGCACTCCGTCATCGGCCAGACCGGCCACGGGGTGGGCGCCGACGAGCCGCGCTCCATCCTGACCGAGCGCTACCAGGGCACCTTCGCCCAGCAGGTCTCGGTGCCGACCTGGAACCTGCTGCCCAAGCCGGCCGGGCTCTCCTTCGAGGAGGCCGCCTGCCTGCCCACGGCCTGGCTGACGGCCTATCGGATGCTGTTCACCAACGCCGGGGTGCGGCCGGGCGACACCGTCCTGGTCCAGGGCGCGGGCGGCGGCGTCGCCACCGCCCTGATCGTCCTCGGCAAGGCGGCCGGACTGCGGCTCTGGGCCACCAGCCGGGACGAGGCCAAGCGCGCACGCGCGCTGGAACTGGGCGCGGACCAGGTCTTCCCCAGCGGCGCCCGGCTGCCCGAGCGGGTGGACGCGGTCATGGAGACCGTCGGCGCGGCCACCTGGTCGCACTCGGTCAAGTCGCTGCGTCCGGGTGGCACCATCGTCATCTCCGGTGCCACCAGCGGCCCCAACCCGCCGGCCGAGCTGACCCGGATCTTCTTCCTGGAGCTCAAGGTCGTCGGCTCGACCATGGGCACCAAGGAGGAGCTGGCCGGCCTGCTCTCGCTCTGCGCCACCACCGGCGTCCGCCCGGTGATCGACACCGTGCTGCCGCTGGCCGAGGCCCGCGAGGGCTTCGCCCGGATGGCCAAGGGCGACCTCTTCGGCAAGATCGTGCTCACTCCCTGACCGCTCCGGACGACCTCCCTGCGCTCCGGCCGCCGCGCCGAACCACCTGGTCAGCGCGGCGGTCAAGGCGCTGGGGTCGTCGCCGGCCCAGGCCAGGTAGCCGTCCGGGCGGACCAGCAGGGCGGCGGCCGGAGGTTCGGTCCGGGCCGTCGGCTCGGCCCCTCCTTCAGGCCCGTCCGTCCGGACCCGGTCGGCCCAGCCGGACGCGGCCTTCGCCAGCGGGTCCGCCGCGTCCGCGTCGAGCAGTAGCAGCACCCCGCGTCCGTCGTGGAACAGCGGCTCCCGGTCGGCCAGGCCGGAGGGCAGGAAGCGGCCGGTGAGCGGGTGCCCGTCGCCGAGGTCGTAGCGGACCCCGACCGCGCTGAGCAGTTCGCCCAGGTAGCGGTTGGCCTCGGGCAGCTCCATCATCTCGGCGAAGATCTCGCGCAGCGGAGTGGTGACCGGGTCCGGGTCCATCAGCGCGACCTGGGCCCGGGTGGCGCTGCGACTGCTGCGGGAGGAGGGGCTCGACAAGCTCTCCCAGCGAAGGATCGCCAAGGAGTTGGACGTCCAGGCCCCGGCGCTGTACTGGCACTTCGCCAATAAGCGGGCGCTGCTGGATTCGCTGACCGACCTGATGCTCGCCCCCTCGCTGCCCGAACTGGACGGTCCCCGGGCGCCGGAGGAGTGGCCGGACTGGCTGCTGCGGATCGCCGGGGTGCTGCACCGGCAGCTACTGGCGCATCCGGACGGCGCGCGGATCGCGATCGGCGCGGACCTGCGGCGGGCGCACGCCCTGGGCGCCTACTTCGAGCGCACCATCGTGGTCCTGCACGAGGCCGGGTTCGACCTGCCGAACGCCTCCCGGGCGGCGGGGTCCTTCATCGCCTTCGTGCTCGGGCGCACGGCGGAGGAACAGGCCGTGCCGGACCTGGACGAACTGACGGCGGAGCCGGTCAGGCTGCGCTACCCGGTGTTCGCGGCGGCGATGGGGGAGCGGCGGGCAGCCGGGGAGTCGCCGGAGGAGACGTTCCGCTACTGCGTCGGGATCATGGTGGAGGGTCCGCGCGCGCTCCACGCGCGCGACGCGTCCGCCTGAGTAGGCTCAGGCGGACGCGTCGTGGTGCCGGGTCAGCCGCGCAGCCGGCGGGCGGCGGTGGCCAGGACGGCGCGGGCGCGGGCCAGGTCGGCGCCGGTGAAGCCCTCGTCGCGGGCGGCGTCGCGGACCTCGTCGCGGAAGCGGTCGAGCAGCCCGCCGAGTTCGCGCAGCGGCTCGCCCGAGGCGTTGGTGACGGTCCAGGACGGCAGGTCCTCCGGGGCGGCGGCGTCCGGCTTGTCCAGGTCGATCCGCTCGGCCCGGCCCTGGCCCTGGGCCTGCCCGGTCGCGGCGTCGGCGGGGACGGTGTCGGCCGGCGCGGTGTCGCCAGGCGTGGCCCAACGGGTCGGGTCGGCCAGGCCGGTGAGGGTGCGGGTCAGCTCGGACAGGCCCTCGGCCAGGCCGGTCGGCCAGTCGCCGTTCTTGGCGTGGGCGCGGATCTGCTCGCCCACCCGGTGCGCCTCGGCGCGGACCTGGTCGCGGACGGCCCGGGTCTGCTCCCGAGTGGCGCGGGCCTCCTCGCGGGCGTTCCGGGCCTGCTCCTTGGCCTGCCGGGCCTGCTCCTTGGCCTGCTCCTTCGCCTGCCGCCACTCCTCCTTGGTGCGCTGCCAGGTCTCCCGGTCCATGCCGGGCCAGGGGCCGTCGCCGCCGCCCCAGACCGGGTCCGGGCCCCAGCCCTTGTCGGAGCTCATGGCCTGCCGGCGGGACTCCTTGGCGGCCCGGCGCATCTCCTCGCGGAGGTCGGTCGCGGAGTCGCGGACGTCCTCCCGGATCTGGTCGGCCAACTGGGCCACGGAGTCCCGGATCTCGGCCTCCAGGGCGTCGATCTCCGAGGCGCGGGAGGCAAGTTCGGCGCGGCCGGCGTCGGTGATCCGGTAGACCTTGCGGCCGCCCTCGACGGTGTGGGCGACCAGGCCCTCCTGTTCCAGCTTGGCCAGCCGCGGGTAGACGGTGCCGGCCGAGGGGGCGTACAGGCCGTGGAAGCGCTCCTCCAGCAGCCGGATCACCTCGTAGCCGTGGCGCGGGGCCTCGTCCAGCAGCTTCAACAGGTAGAGGCGGAGGCGGCCGTGGGCGAAGACGGGGCGGCTCATGCCTGGTCCTCCTTGGAGAAGTCGAGCGGGGCGGCGTCGGACGGCGCGGAGCCGAGGGCGCGGGGCGCATCGGCGGGGGCGTCGTCCTCGCCGGAGGGGCGGCGCAGCAGGGCGACCGCTCCGGAGACGGTGGTGATCTTCAGCCTACCGGTGCCCTTGCCGAGGGTTCCGGTGATCTGCTTGGACCCCCAGCTGCCGCCGACGCGCAGCTGGTCGAAGGCGTTGGAGACGTGGCCGCTGGTGGTGTTGGCCTGGACCTGAGCGTCCGTGGGGGCCGGGATCCGGACCGCGACCTCGCCGGAGACATTGGTGAGGTTGACGTCGGTGGCGTTGTCGTGGGCCAGGTCGACGGTCATCGCCCCGCTCACCGAGTTGGCCTTGAGCTTGCGGCTGGTGCCCTCGAACACGGTGAACTCGCCGGAGACGGTGGTGGCCTTGAGGTCGCCGGAGACCGACTGCGCCTGGATGCTGCCGGTGACGGTGTTGGCCTCGACCGTCCCGGCCAGCCGGACCAGGGTGATCCCGCCGCTGGCGCTGTGGACGGTCACCGGGGCGGTGACGCCGGAGATGACGGCGTCGGAGGAGACCGAGCCGAGCTCCAACCTGGTTCCGGCCGGCACGGCCAGCGAGACCACGGCGCGGCGCTTGGTGCGCCACTTGTCGATGGCCTTGGAGAGCGACTGCCAGTGGAAGTCCTTCCAGGTCAGGTCCTCGTAGGTGACGGTGAGCTCGCCACCGACGAGGGTGACCAGCAGCGGCGGCCCGTCGAGCTCGGTCACCTCCAGCCGGGCCGGCCCCTCGGCGGCGACGACGTTGACCGCGCCGGCGATGGTTCGCACCCGCAGCCGGGTCACCGGCTGCTCGATGGTGACGGTCTGCGGTGCGTCGATGGTCCAGGTCTCGGACATGCCGGTCTCCCCGATGGTCGGTGGCTGACGAACGCGCAATGTATCGCGTCGTCTGGTATTCACGATATATCGCGTCGCCGGGAAGTCAAGCGACCGCGCGAGACGGGGCCTGCGCGAAACGGGGGAGAGGCGGGGGCTGGACAGGCGCGCGGCGGGCTGGGAGCGTGCACCCGTCGACCGGCGCACGGCAGGGGGAGCACGGGTGGATTCGGTCTCGGTGGCGTCCGCGGTGGTCGCGCTCTGCGGGGCGGGCGCGGCGGCGCTGTTCAGCTACTGGCAGCAGCGGCGGCTCAGTTCCTGGGAGGCGCGCAACTACATGGTCCGCTACGGCGCCTCGCTCGCCTGGGCCGCGTTCGACCTGCAGAGCCGGCTCTTCAACATCCTCCACGGCGAGGCGGTGGACCGGACCCCCGGCTCGGGCGCCGGCTACCTGCGGTCCTTCCTGGTGCAGGGCACCCCGGTGCAGGCCGACTTCGCCCGCCGCAGCACGGTCTTCGTGCTGGCCGAGTACCTGGGCTGGGCCGAGGTGCTGCGCCGCGACATCCAGTTCCTCAACCTCGGCCGCAGCCGCACCAATCGGGCGGTCATGGCGCAGCTGTCCCGGATCGGCTCCGAGCTCAGCCGGATCTCCGAGACCGGCAACGAACTGCGCCTCTTCCGGGCCCACCAGCGCGCCATCGGCGAACTGATGATCCATCCGGACAGCACCCCCGGCCAGCGCCACTGCCTCGGCTACGCCGAGTTCTGCCGGAGGCTGGACGAGGACGAGAGCTTCCGGGCCTGGTTCGCCCAGCCGCTGGCCGACGTCGACAGCCTCGCCGCCGACGCGGCGTCGGCCGCGCCGCGGCTCCAGCGGCTCCAGAACGACCTGGTCGCCCTGATCGACCTGCTGGATCCGGACTCCGTCCAGTTCCCCCAGTTCCGCGCGGCCTTCGACCCTGAGCGCCACCGGGTCCGCCCGATCTGAGTCGGGCTACTCCTCGTCGTCCTCGTCGTCCAACCGCGCCAGCCAGGTCGCCAGCCGCTCGACCGGTACCTCGAACTCCGGGTTCAGGTCCACGAACTCCTGCAGCCGGTCGGCCAGCCAGTCGAAGCTGACCTCCTCCTCGCCGCGCCTGGTCTGCAGCTCCTCGATGCCACGGTCGGTGAAGTACATGCGTGCTCTCCGCTGAAGGGGGGTGGTGACACTACTCGTCCGGAAGCGTACGGCAGGGCGTGCAGGGGTGACGCATGCGTCGGACGCGGGAATCGGCCGTGATCGCCAACGCCCGCAGCCGCCGGTAGCACGAGGAAGGTCCGGCTCCCCACCCGTGGGCGGGGCACCGGACCTTCCTCGTGCTCAGGGCGTCAGATCGAGAAGACGTCCTCGACCAGCTGGGCCTGCTCCACGGCGTGGCGCTTGGCCGACCCGACCGCCGGGGCGGAGGAGGCGGGGCGGGCGACGCGGCGCAGACGCGAGCCGTTGGCGTTGCGGCCGACCACGACGTCGAGGTGGTCCACCAGGTTCAGCGCGATGAACGGCCAGGCGCCCTGGTTGGCGGGCTCCTCCTGGGCCCAGATGTACTGGACGTCGTTGCCGTAGCGCTGCAGTTCCTCCTGCAGCTCGGCGATCGGCAGCGGGTAGAGCCGCTCGACGCGGACGATCGCCGTGTCGGTGATGCCGCGCTCGGTGCGGGCTGCCTCCAGGTCGTAGTAGAACTTGCCGGCCGTGATCACGACCTTGCGGACGCCGGCCGGGTCGACCGTGCTGTCGCCGATCACCGGGCGGAAGCCGCCGCTGGTGAACTCCTCCACCTTGGAGACGTTGGCCTTGAGCCGCAGCATCGACTTCGGCGTGAAGACGATCAGCGGCTTGTGGTGCGGGTTGTGCGACCTGCCAGCGCAGCAGGTGGAAGTAGTTCGACGGCAGGGTCGGCATGGCCACCGTCATGTTCTTGTCCGCGCACATCTGCAGGTAGCCGCTCGATCCGGGCCGAGGAGTGGTCCGGTCCCTGGCCCTCGTAGCCGTGCGGCAGCAGCAGGGTGACGCCGGACGTCTGACCCCACTTCGCCTCGGCGGAGGTGATGAACTCGTCGACGATGGTCGAGGCGCCGTTGACGAAGTCGCCGAACTGGGCCTCCCAGGCGACCAGGGCGTTCGGGCGGGCGACCGAGTAGCCGTACTCGAAGCCCATCGCCGCGTACTCGGTGAGCAGCGAGTCGTAGACGGTGTAGCGGGCCTGGTCGTCGGTCAGGTTGAGCAGCGGCGTGTACTCGTCGCCGGTGACCCGGTCGATCAGCACGTGCGTGCCGCTGCCGAAGGTGCCGCGGCGCGAGTCCTGGCCGGCCAGCCGGACCGGCATGGCCCTCCATCAGCAGCGAGCCGATGGCGAGGGTCTCGCCCATGGCCCAGTCGATCGTGCCGTCGTCGACCATCGCGACCCGGCGCTGGAGCTGCGGCATCAGTCGCGGGTGGACCGTCAGCCCTCGGGCAGCGCTGACCTGGGACCTCGGCGATCCGCTTGACCATCTCCTGGGAGATGGCGGTGTTCAGCGCGACCGGGAACTGGCCTTCGGCCGCTCGGCGGTGGCCGGGGCCGGGGTGGAGTCGGCCTCGCGGACCTCGGCGAAGACCTTCTCCAGCTGGTCCTGGTAGTCCTTGAGCGCCTGCTCGGCCTCTTCCAGGGTGATGTCGCCACGACCGATCAGGGCCTCGGTGTAGAGCTTGCGCACCGAGCGCTTGGTGTCGATCAGGTCGTACATCAGCGGCTGGGTGAACGAGGGGTTGTCGCCCTCGTTGTGGCCGCGGCGGCGGTAGCAGATCATGTCGATCACGACGTCCTTGTTGAACTCCTGGCGGTACTCGAAGGCGAGGCGGCCGACCCGGACGCACGGCCTCGGGGTCGTCGCCGTTCACGTGGAAGATCGGCGCCTCGATCATCCGGGCCACGTCGGTGCAGTACATCGAGGAGCGCGAGGAGGCCGGGGCGGTGGTGAAGCCGACCTGGTTGTTGATCACCACGTGGACGGTGCCGCCGGTGCGGTAGCCGCGCAGCTGCGACATGTTCAGCGTCTCCGCGACCACGCCCTGGCCGGCGAAGGCCGCGTCGCCGTGCATCAGGACCGGCAGCACGGTGAAGGTCGTCGCCGGCCTTGTCGATGATGTCCTGCTTGGCCCGGACGATGCCCTCGACGCACCGGGTCGACGGCCTCCAGGTGCGAGGGGTTCGCCGCCAGCGAGACCTTGATGGTCTCGCCGCCCAGACCGGTGAAGGTGCCCTCGGAGCCCAGGTGGTACTTGACGTCGCCGGAGCCGTGCATCGACTTCGGGTCCAGGTTGCCCTCGAACTCGCGGAAGATCTTGCGCGTAGGACTTGCCGACGATGTTCGCCAGCACGTTGAGCCGGCCGCGGTGCGGCATGCCGATGCACGGCCTCGTCCAGGCGCGGCCTCGGCCGCCGCGTCGAGCACGGCGTCGAGCAGCGGCGATGGTGGACTCGCCGCCCTCCAGCGAGAACCGCTTCTGGCCGACGTACTTGGTCTGCAGGAAGGTCTCGAACGCCTCGGCGGCGTTGAGCCGGCGCAGGATGCGCAGCTGCTCCTCGCGCTCGGGCTTGTCGTTGCCGCGCTCGACCCGGGCCTGGATCCAGCGGCGCTGCTCCGGGTCCTGGATGTGCATGTACTCGATGCCGACGGTGCGGCAGTACGAGTCGCGCAGCACGCCGAGGATGTCGCGCAGCTTCATCATCGCCTTGCCGGCGAAGCCGCCGACCGCGAACTCGCGCTCGAGGTCCCACAGCGTCAGGTCGTGCGCCTGGACGTCGAGGTCCGGGTGCTTGCGCTGCTTGTACTCCAGCGGGTCGGTGTCGGCCATCAGGTGGCCGCGGACCCGGTAGGAGTGGATCAGCTCCATGACCCGGGCGGTCTTGTTGACCTCGTTGTCGTGGCTGTTGTCGACATCCGTGGCCCAGCGGACCGGCTCGTAGGGGATGCGCAGCGACTCGAAGATCTGGTCGTAGAAGTCGGCCTGACCCAGCAGCAGCTGGTGCATCGTCCGGAGGAACTCGCCGGACTGCGCGCCCTGGATCACCCGGTGGTCGTAGGTCGAGGTCAGCGTCATGACCTTGGACACGCCCAGGCGGGACAGGGTCTCCTGGGAGGAGCCCTGGAACTCGGCCGGGTACTCCATCGAGCCGACGCCGAGGATGGTGCCCTGACCGTTCATCAGCCGGGGCACGGAGTGGACGGTGCCGATGCCGCCCGGGTTGGTCAGCGAGCAGGTGACGCCGGTGTAGTCGTCCATCGTCAGCTTGCCCTGGCGGGACCGGCGGACGATGTCCTCGTAGGCCTGCCAGAAGCCGAAGAAGTCGAGGGTCTCGGCCTTCTTGATGGCGGCGACGACCAGGGTGCGCTCGCCGTCTGGCGTTGGCGGTGTCGATCGCCAGGCCGAGGTTGATGTGCTCGGGCTTGACCAGGAAGTGCTTGCCGTCCTGCCTCCGCGTAGCGTGGTTCATGGTCCGGCATCGCCTTGATCGCCTGCACCATGGCGTAGCCGATGAGGTGGGTGAAGGAGACCTTGCCGCCACGGGCGCGCTTCAGGTGGTTGTTGATCACCACGCGGTTGTCGATCAGCAGCTTCGCCGGAACGGCGCGCACGCTGGTCGCGGTCGGCACGGTCGAGCGAGGCGTCCATGTTGCCACGATCAGGCGGAGACGGCCCTTGAGGGCGACCAGCTCGGGACCGGCAGGGGCGGCAGGGGACGTCACGTTCTTGCTGTCCTTAGGGGCATCGGCCTGCTCGGCCGGGATGGAGGGCGAGCTGCTGACGGGTGCGGGCGCAGCCGGGGGCTTCGCAGGCACCGGCGCGGCCGGCGGAGCGGGGACGGTCTCGTGCGGCGGCGGCGCGACGGGTGCGGCAGGCGCCGGGACGACTGCCTGCGCGACGGGGGCCGGCGGCGCTACCGGCGCGGGTGCTGCGGCGGGGGCCGCTGCCGGCGCCGAGGGGGCCGCAGGGGCCTCGGGGGCTGCCGTCACCTCGGCTCCGGCAGCGGCACCCGCTTGGTAATCGGCGAAGAAGTCCCACCAGGACCGGTCGACGGACTGCGGGTCCTGGAGGTACTGCTGGTAGATCTCGTCGACGAGCCACTCGTTGGCGCCGAACCCGGCATTCGGGTCGGCACCGGGACCGGGGTCTGTGGCAGTCGAGCTGGTCGAGGTATGGGGGGACTGTGGCGACACGGCGGCAACCGCCCTCTTCCGCTTCCTTATGAATGGTGGACAGCGGATGCCAAGGCTACGCCTCCGATGCCTGTCTGCGCAGGTCCCGCCCCCCGGTAGTCGCCCAGATCACAGTCAGGCGGTCGAAATTGGCGTGAAAACGACGTTAGGACTCGGTCGTGAAGGGGGATAACGAGTGGCTGTTCGCCCAAGGATGTCCGGCATATACGGGCAAAAGCCCCAGTTTCTGCGGCCCGGCGGCCCGGCCGTGCGGGATTGTCGCAAGTTCGTCTCAGAGTGACCGGGGACGTCCCTGGCCGTCGTCCGGAGCAGGACCGGTGGAGCCGGCAAAGCCGGAACCTCCGGAGCCGGGGAGGGTGATCCGGATCAGGCAGCCCCGGTCCGCGTCGGCGACGGCGATGGTGCCGCCGTGCAGGTCGACCGCCCAGCGGGCGATGGCCAGGCCGAGACCGGTGCCACCGTCGCTGCCCGGGCCCTGGGAGGTCGGGCCGCTGCCCCGGCTGAAGCGCTCGAACACCCGGTGCCGGTCCTCCGGCCGGATCCCCGGACCCTGGTCCGCCACCTCCAGCAGCAGGCCGTCGGAGGTCCCGGGGCCCACCGCCGCCAGCGCGCGCGCGCGGACCGTCACCGTGCCGTTCACCGGGCTGTGCCGGCAGGAGTTGTCGACCAGGTTGGCGACCACCTGGTGCAGCCGCTCGGCGTCCGCCTCAGCGGTCAGGCCGGGGGTGACGTCCAGCTCCAGCGAGACGTCGCGGCGGCGCCGGCTGGCGCCGCCGGAGGTGGAGCCGTCCACGGTCAGCCCGCGCAGCACCCCGGCCAGGAACGGCTCGACCTCGAACGGACGTGGATCGAGCGAGGCCACTCCGTCCGCGATCTTGGACAGGTCCAGCAGGTGGGCGACCAGCCGGCCCAGCCGCTCGGTCTGCTCCAGGGCGGCGGCCATGGTCGCCGGTTCCGGCCGGACCACCCCGTCCACCACGTTCTCCAGCACCGCCCGCAGCGCGGCGATCGGGGTGCGCAGCTCGTGCGAGACATTGGCGACCAGCTCCCGGCGCTGCCGGTCGGCGGCCTCCAGGTCGGCGGCCATGGTGTTGAAGGCGGTGGCCAGCTCGCCGACCTCGTCCCGGGAGGTGGCCCGGACCTGGCGGCTGTAGTCACCGGCCGCCATCGCCCGGGCGGCGGCGGTCATCTCCCGCAGCGGCGCGGTCATCCCGTGCGCCAGCAGCTGGGTGATCAGCATCGAGGCGACCACCGAGAAGATCATGACGATCCGGATCTGGGTGTCCGAGTTCAGCGCCAGCACCACCATCAGCGTGGAGATGCAGACCGAGCTGATCACCAGGACCGCCAGCTTGGCCTTGATCGAGCGCAGCGGGTCCAGCGGGCGCAGGTCCGCCCAGACCCGGGCGGCCAGCCGGGAGAGCAGGCCGGGGGCGCGTTCGGCGCCGGTCTCGCGCCGCAGCGACCGCTCGGTGGGGGTCACGGTGTCGGGGACTCCAGTGCGTAGCCGACGCCGTGGACGGTGCGGATCCAGTTCGCCCCGATCTTGCGGCGCAGCGCCTTCACATGGCTGTCGACGGTCCGGGTGCCGGAGGCGTCGGTCCAGTCCCAGACCTCGGCCAGCAGCTGTTCCCGAGTCAGCACCGCGCGCGGCTGCTGCGCCAGGCAGGCCAGCAGGTCGAACTCGGTGGGGGTGAGGTGGACGTCGCCACCGGCCACCCGGACCCGGCGCTGGACGTGGTCGATCTCCAACTCGCCGAGGCGCAGCGTGCCGCCGACCGGGGTGCGGGCGGCCAGCGCGGCCCGCTCGACCCGGCGCAGTAGCACGTTCACCCGGGCCGCGAGCTCGCGCATGGAGAACGGCTTGGTCATGTAGTCGTCCGCGCCGACGCCGAGGCCGACCAGCATGTCGGTCTCGTCGTCCCGGGCCGTCAGCATCAGCACCGGTACCGGCCGGTGGGCCTGGATCCGGCGGCAGACCTCCAGGCCGTCGAAGCCGGGCAGCATGACGTCGAGTATCACCAGGTCGGGCTGCCAGGTCTGGAAGCAGTCGACGGCGGTCGGCCCGTCGTGGGCGATGGCGACCCGGAAGCCCTCGGCGCCCAGCCGGGCGGCGATGGATTCGGCGATGGTCGGTTCGTCCTCGACGACCAGGACCCGCCGCTGGCCCCCGGGTCCGCCGGTCTCCTGCTGCTGCAGATCTGTCACGGTCATGCCACCGCCCCCCTGAGTTCGCCGGACCGGGCCGGCCAGGTGCCGGTCCGTTCCGCTGTGCCGCTGTATCGCTGCTGATGTCCTGCCGTGCCCGTTCCCCCGGTCGGACCGTCCAGTCGCAGCGTACGTACTGGAGCCGGGTGCAGGGGGCCAGTCGTCGATAAACCGGCCCTTCGGGGGTACCGGGCACGGACTTTACCGGGAGCTCACGCCCCCCGGGAGGCGAGGTACACCACATCCGGCTCCCCACGTTCCGCTTCTACCACCACGTCGAGGCGTGTCACCTGCGGGAATCGTGCTCGGAGGCGGTCTTCGAAAACCGGTGCGGCGGAGGCGCTCCAGACCGCCAGCACGCCGCCCGGCGCGAGTACCCGCTCCAGCACGGTGAGCCCGGCGAAGCCGTAGAGGCCGCCGTTGGCGTCGGTGACGGTCCAGTCGGGCCCGTTGTCGATGTCCAGGCAGAGCGCGTCGTAGCGGTCGTCGGTGGTGCGCAGATGGTGCAGCAGGTCGTCCTGGACCACCCGGACCCGGGGGTCGGTGTGGCCGGCGCCGGCGAAGGGGGCGAGCGGGGCCGGGGCGACGGTGTGCCAGTCGATCACCGCCTGCTCGCGCTCCAGCACGGTGATCCGGGCCGGACGCGGGTCGGCGGCGGCCTCGGCCAGCGAGAAGCCGACGCCCAGGCCGCCGATCAGCAGGTGGCCGGCCGCGCCCGCGGGCAGCGCGTCCAGGGCGGCGCTGACCAGCAGCCGCTCGGAGCGGCCGTCGGAGGTGTCCATCAGGAAGCAGCCGTTGGCGATGATCTCGTACTGCTCGTCCCGGCGGCGCAGGGCCACCTCGCCGTAGGGGCCCTCGCGACGGTCGAGGAGTTCCGGCTGGTCGGCGGGGTCGTACGGGAACGGCATGGATGCGGCCTCCGTGTTGTTCGTCCGGACAGGGCTCGGGGCGTGCCCCGGACGGAGCAGGGTGGGCGGGTCGGTTTTTTCGCGCGGTCATTCTCCTCGGCCGGAGCTGCGACCCGCGAACGGATTGCGCCGCCGGCCCGGATGTGCAGGGGTGCGGAGGGGCGATCGCTGAGAGCGAACAAGTCCCGGGGAACAACATGGGGGTCAATCTCCTTTAGTCCAGGTAACTCAACTTCTGTGACTCGGGAGAGATCATGGCTTCGACGTCCACCTCGCTGACCCTTCCGGTGCTGCCGCTCGACGACGACGCGGTCCTGCCCGGCATGGTCGTTCCGCTCGACCTCTCCGATCCGGAGGTCCGCGCCGCCGTCGAGGCCGCGCAGGCGGCGGTGCGCGACAGCGGGGCGCGCGCGCCCGGCATCCGCACGGTCGCGAGTGCCCGTAAGGCCCGGCTGCTGCTGGTACCCAGGATCGACGGCAACTACGGCGCGATCGGCACCCTCGCCAGCATCGAGCAGGTCGGCCGGCTGGCCGACGGTGAGGCCGCTGCGCTGGTGCGCGGGGTCCGCCGGGTGCGGATCGGCGCCGGAACCACCGGACCCGGCGCCGCGCTCTGGGTGGAGGCCGTCCCGGTCGAGTCGCCCGTCGTCCCCGAACCGCTGCCCGGCGCCGTTGCCGAGCTGGTCCGCGACTACAAGGCACTGACCACCAGTTGGCTGCAGAAGCGCGGCGCCTGGCAGATCGTCGACCGGGTGGCGCAGATCGAGGACGTCTCCGACCTCGCCGACAACATCGGCTACGCGCCCTTCCTCAGCGGCGCGGAGAAGGTCGCCGTGCTGGAGGAGACCGACCCGGTCGCCCGGCTGAAGCAGTCCTTCCAGCTGCTGCGCGACCACCTGGCCGAGGAGGACGTCGCCGAGACCATTCGCAAGGACGTCCAGGAGGGCATGGAGAAGCAGCAGAAGGAGTTCCTGCTGCGCCGCCAGCTCGACGCGGTCAAGAAGGAGCTGGCCGACCTGGAGGGCGACTCCGCTTCCGAGGAGCAGGACTACCGGGCCCGGGTCGAGTCCGCCGACCTGCCCGAGAAGGTCCGCGAGGCCGCCCTCAAGGAGGTCGACAAGCTGGAGCGCTCTTCCGACGCCTCGCCCGAGGGCAGCTGGATCCGCACCTGGCTGGACACCGTCCTGGAGCTGCCGTGGAACGAGCGCAGCGAGGACGCCTACGACATCGCCGGCGCGCGGGCGGTGCTGGACGCCGACCACTTCGGCCTGGACGACGTCAAGGACCGGATCGTCGAGTACCTGGCCGTCCGCAAGCGCCGGGCGGACCGGGGGCTGGGTCTGGTCGGCGGTCGTCGCGGCGGCGCGGTGCTGGCGCTGGTCGGCCCGCCCGGGGTCGGCAAGACCTCGCTCGGCGAGTCCGTCGCCCGCGCCATGGGCCGCTCCTTCGTCCGGGTCGCCCTCGGCGGCGTCCGGGACGAGGCGGAGATCCGGGGCCACCGCCGCACCTACGTCGGCGCGCTGCCCGGCCGGATCGTCCGCGCCATCAAGGAGGCCGGCTCGATGAACCCGGTCGTGCTGCTGGACGAGATCGACAAGGTCGGCTCGGACTACCGGGGCGACCCGGCCGCCGCGCTGCTGGAGGTCCTCGACCCGGCGCAGAACCACACCTTCCGCGACCACTACCTGGAGGTCGAGCTGGACCTCTCGGACGTGGTCTTCCTGGCCACCGCCAATGTGCTGGAGTCCATCCCGGAGGCGCTGCTGGACCGGATGGAGCTGGTCCGGCTTGACGGCTACACCGAGGACGAGAAGGTCGTCATCGCCCGCGACCACCTGCTGCCCCGGCAGCTGGAGCGGGCCGGACTCGGCACGGACGAGGTCGTCGTGGACGAGTCCGCGCTGCGCAGCCTGGCCGGCGAGTACACCCGCGAGGCCGGCGTCCGCAGCCTGGAGCGCGCCGTCGCCCGGATCCTGCGCAAGGTCGCGGCACAGCAGGAGCTCGGCCAGGAGGAACTGCCCCGCACCGTCACCGGCGGCGACCTGCGCGGGCTGATCGGCCGCCCCCGGCACACCCCGGAGGCAGCCCAGGAGCCGGCGGAGCGCCGGACCTCGGTGCCCGGCGTCGCGACCGGCCTGGCGGTCACCGGGGCCGGCGGCGACGTGCTCTTCGTCGAGGCCTCGCTGGCCGACCCGGAGACCGGTTCCACCGGCCTGGCGCTCACCGGCCAGCTCGGCGACGTGATGAAGGAGTCTGCGCAGATCGCGCTCTCCTTCCTGCGCTCGCACGGCGCGGAGCTGGAGCTCCCGGTCACCTCGCTCCGCGACCGTGGCGTCCACCTGCACGTCCCCGCCGGGGCGGTGCCGAAGGACGGCCCCAGCGCCGGGGTGACCATGACCACGGCCCTGGCCTCGCTGCTCTCCGGCCGCAAGGTCCGGACCAACCTGGCCATGACCGGTGAGGTCTCGCTCACCGGCCGGGTGCTGCCGATCGGCGGGGTCAAGCAGAAGCTGCTGGCCGCGGACCGGGCCGGGATCGACACCGTGCTGATCCCCGCCCGCAACGCCCCCGACCTGGACGAGGTCCCGGCCGAGGTGCTGGCGCGGCTGACCGTCCACCCGGTCTCCGACGTCCGACAGGTGCTGGAACTGGCCCTGGAGCCGGCCGGCACGCTGACCGACGCTTCCGGCCGCCTCGGCGGGCAGCAGGTCGCCGCCGCGTAGCGGGGGTGTCGAGTGCGCGGTTGGCGGAGGCGGATGTGCGCCTTCGCCAACCGCGCACGCCAATCGCGGACCAAGACTGGTCATTATTCTGACCGGTCGCTATTATGGTCGCTATGGAGACCATTCCCATCACGGAAGCGAAGAGTCGCATCGCGGAGCTTGCCGATCGGGTGGCGCGCGAACACGATCACTTCACCATCACCCGCAATGGTCGGGCCGACGTCATGCTGATCTCGGTCACCGAGTACGAGTCGATGCAGGAGACGCTCAGCATTCTCGCTGACGACGAGACGCTCGCCGATCTGCGGCAGTCCCGCGAGGAGTTCGCCGAGGGCGACGTCTTCGATGTCGCTCAGGTGCGTGCCGAGCTTGAGCGCCGCCAGGCCGGGACCGAGTGAGCGGAGATGGAGCGACGGGCCGCTTGCCATATGCAGTCCTCCTGTCCAGGCAGGCCCGTCGGAATCTCCAGGAGGACCTTCCGCTGGAGGTCGCCCTCGCGGCGATGGAGCTGATCGAGGGACCCATCACCACCAACCCGCGACGCGTAGGCAAGCCGCTCGAGGAACCCTTCGACGGCTACCACTCCGCGCGACGCGGCACCTACCGTGTCATCTACCGCATCAACGAGGACAAGCGGACGGTGGAGATCCACTCGATTCGTCACCGTCGTCACGCCTATCACACCTGAGGGCAGGCAGACCGTTGGCAAGCGCCCCTGCCCTTCACTACCTCCCGGCCAAGGTGCTGGCGCGGCTCACCATCCGCCAAGCGCATACCGTGGCCGCGTAGTCGGTCCCGCGAGGTAAGCGAGTGGCGTGAGGCAGGGTGCACGAGTGCCTCGCTCCTGCCTGGTGTTGATCGGTAGGCAGGATCTCGCCAGTCGCCGCCTGGTCCATGGATATCTCGTTTCTTCAGCGAGGCATCCATGTGCGCTGCTATTGCGTGTTAGAGGTGATGAAAATGTCGGTTGTGGCGTCGAGCTCCATTACCTTCCCTGTAGTGGCGGTCGCCTTTGTGTCGATGGGCGCAAGCCCCATAAGCCACCTGACATGCCAGCTTCCGTTGCTTGCCTGCTGGGCGAGCAGTTCGCTGCTTACTATCGTGTCGCCTGGACTTGCGGCCAGAGCCTTGGCGGTGGCCTGCGCCTTCGTTACATTAACGTGCGGAAGTGCGGGCGCCATCACGTCTTTCGCTTCGAAGGCACCGATCTGCCCGTTTGCCTCGACGATGATTCCGAGGCGCATCGGCATGAGTACGCCATTTACTCTTGACCGCCACTCGACGTCCTTGGACCCGGTGCCAGGCGGCCCCGCGTTCACTAGGGTGAAGCTGTCAACGAGGCCCCACGAGAAATGGGCTCTGGCGTAGGCAGTCGCGTCCGCGAGAGCCGCCGTGTCCGAGAGGCCAGGGGCTTGCTTGGTCGGCCTAACCTGTGCGCTGAAGAAACCGGACGTTATTTCCTGGGACGGCCACGCGAGAGTTAGGTTTCCCATGGGTGTGGCAATGTCGACCATGCCGGGTTGTCCGAACGAGCCCGGGATAAACTGAACATGTGTGGGTGAGGTTGATGCGCCGAAAAATATGTGCGCAGCTCTTGCAGCCGCCGCACTCTGAGCCGCTCCGGGCAGCATGTCATCTGCGACCGAAGAGGAGACGAAAGTGATCCCCGTCAGGGAAGCGCTGGCTAGTGCGCCGGTACCCAACACGAGCGACGCGGCGCTCAGGCGCAATTGCCGCAGGCCGACATGTACGCGTGGTGCGCCGGGATGAAACCGTTTGAGGAGTAGGCTGCAGAGAATAGCCAGCAGGCAGCCCAAGGCAGCGCCAAGCGAGTTTGTTAGAAGGTCCCCGGAGTCGCAACTGCGACCCATGCCCGGCGTGATGGCCTGAGTTATCTCGGTGGTGGCTGATAGCAGTGTGGCCCCTGCCCAGGCCGCAACCGGTCGGCGGCCGAGCAACGCGGCGAAAAAGCCGAGTGGTACGTAGAGAGCGAGGTTCATCAGCCCTTGGGTGGCCAGTAGAGCACCGATCAGATCGCTCTGAACGGTGCAGACCATCTGCGCCGGAGCCCTGAGGGCAGTGGGGTACAGAGTTGCAACGAGCTCTACGGCCAAAGAGGTCGAGAATCCCAGGCTGAGCAAGATGGAGCGCCGGTAGTGCCGTCCCAGCAGGATTGCCGGCCCCGCAGCCAGCAGGGGCAGGGCAAGGAGGGACCAAAGGAGCAGTGGATTGGATTTGAATATGGCGCTGAGCATGGGATGGCCGATATTTCTGATCGTCAGGGCAGGAGAAAAGGCAGGACGCGGCCACCGGGTAGCGGCGGCCGCGTCCTTTTTGCCTAGGGTCAGCAGGTGGTTACTGGAGCATTCATGAACGTGTTCTGTCCCGATACGGCCATCCAGCCGTCGATGTCGTCGCAGTCGACGAAACCGAGCGCGTGGAAGGTCATGGAGTTGGCCCCGCCGGCGCTCTCCGACTGCCAGTTGCTCCCGTACGAGTGGCCATGGTAGTTGAATCCGAATTCGAGCGAAATCGTTCCACCGCTGGTCTTGTCGTAAGTGTCGGTCAGCTGCCAGTAAAGGGAGCCGTTCGGCATCTCCTCGCCCGTTGAGTCGTACTCAATGTTTGTATACAGATCGCCGTTCGACAGGACAGTCCGGGATGTTCCGTAGTCCCAGTTGCCTCCTGCGAAGGCAGTCGAAGCCGACCCCACCACGAGTACTGCCGCGATTGCGGATGTTGCGAGTGCGCGGCGCTTGAGCATCGAAGTGCCTTTCTAATGCTAACAATTGACGATGGATCATCCTTGCTCGAAGTTAACTCTGGCGGAGATCATCCGTGGATGGCTAGGTCGTTCATATGTGAATTGGATCACGCTCTGATCTTCATCAAGATGACCTCGGCGTGTAGGCGTCGGTGGTAGGCGTGAGTTGGTGCCCGTAGGCCACGGCCGAGGGGGCGGTCCGTCCGGCGGGCGAGACCTGCGACAATGCGACGGTTGTTGACACGAGCAGGGGTGGTGGGTGCGGACGATGGGTGCGCGAGGGGCATCGACACGGGGCCCGGGGCCGGGAAGCGGACGCAAACGCAACCTGGAACTGGTACTAATCCTGTTCGCCGTAGCGATTCCGGCCTTCGGCGACATGGACGCGGTACTGGCCCTGACCGGCAAGATGCCGCCTGGGTTTGCCCTCCAGATCGGCGGCCTAGGCGCGCTGGCGCTGGTGGCCCACATGGTGGTGCGCCGTTGGGCGGCCTACGCTGACCCACTCATATTGCCGATCACGGTACTGCTCAGCGGCCTTGGTCTGATGATGATCCACAGACTCGACATCTCCATGGCCAAGGACGGCGAGACGGCGACAGACCGAGCGGCCGCTGCGCCCGGACAGATCCAGTGGCTGGTCATCGGGGTGGTGGTGTTCGCAGCCTTTGTGATCATCATCAAGCACCACCGGATACTCCAGGCCTATACCTACGTACTGATGGCCGGGTCGCTGGTGATGTTGATGGCACCAGCCTTCTTCCCCGGGCAGTACGGCGCAAAGCGGTGGATCTACATCGGCAGCCAGACCATCGAGCCGGACGAGTTCACCAAGATCTCGCTGGTGATCTTCTTTGCCAGCTATCTGATGGCCAACCGCGACGCCTTGGCCCTGGTCGGGCGGAAGGTCTGGGGCATCAACTTCCCGCGCGGGCGGAACCTGGGTCCGATCATCGCGATCTGGGTGGTCAGTCTGCTGGTGCTGGTCTTTGAGGTTGACCTGGGCACCTCGCTGATCGTCTTCGGCATCTTCATCATCATGCTGTACATGGCAACCGAGCGGACCGGATGGGTGGTCCTCGGTACGGTGATGGCGGCCGTCGGCGCCCTCGTTGTCGGGGAACTGTCCCCGAACGTCAAGAACCGTGTCGCTGCCTGGCTCCATCCGATGTCGTACTATTCGGCGCACCCCGCACCGGGTGTCATCTCCCCCCAGCAGGCGCAGTCGCTGTTCGCGCTCGGCCACGGTGGCTTCCTCGGCACCGGCCTCGGCCAGGGACAGCCCTGGCTGATCGGCTTTGCCGACCGTGCTGACTGGATCCTCGCCCCCTTCGGCGAGGAGCTGGGCACGGCCGGAGTGATGATCATCGTCATGCTCTACGTGCTGCTGGCCGAACGCAGCTTCCGGGCCTCGATCCGGCTCTCCGACCCCTTCGGCAAGCTGATGGCAGGCGGCTTGGCGGCGGCGCTGATCCTGCAGGTCTTCGTGGTCGTCGGCGGCGTCATCGGGCTGATCCCGGAGACCGGCAAGGCGCTGCCCTTCCTGGCCCAGGGCGGATCGTCCATGGTCGCCAACTGGATCATGGTCGCGCTGATGATAAAGCTCAGCGACGCGGCCGGGCGCACCGAGATGGAGCCCCGCCCCGACCCGGCGGCCACGCTCACCATCTCGGCCGAGGAGATCGCCCAGGCCCGGGCCGAGATGGGACAGCAGGGGTAGCGCAGGGCGGCGGCAGCGGCGTCAGCGGAAGATGCCGGTGTGGCCGAGCGAGTAGCGGCCCGGCTGCGGGTAGACGCAGAGCCCGTGCGGGCCGTCGCCCACCGGGATCCGGGCGAGCAGCCGGCCGTCGGTCGTGGACATCGCGTAGACCTCGGAGTTGTAGCGGCCGGAGAGCCACAGCACCTTGCCGTCGGCGGAGACGCCGCCCATGTCCGGGCTGCCGCCGCCGGGGATCTGCCACTTGTGCACCAGTTGCCCGGTGGCGAAGTCCAGCACCGAGATCGACCCCTCCCCTCGGTTGGAGACGTAGAGGTCCTTGGAGTCCCGGCTGACGTAGAGGCCGTGCGCCCCGGCGCCGGTCTTCACCAGGGTCGGCACCGAGAAGCTGTCGCCGTCGAGCTCCCAGACCCCGTTGGCCATCATGTCCGCGACGTACCAGACCTTGCCGTTCGGGGAGATCTTCACGTCCTGCGGCATCGAGCCGTTGAACGGGATCTTCTGCTTGGCGACGATCTCCATCCTGGCCGTGTCGACCTTCAGCAGGTCGCCGGAGAACTCGCAGGACACGAGGAAGTAGCGGCCGTCCGGGGAGAAGTCGGCGTGGTTGACGCCGCCGCACTCGGAGGGGACCGACTTCACCACCTTCATGGTGTGGGCGTCGCGGAAGACCAGGGCGTGGTCGTTGGAGGCCATGACCACCGCGTACTTCCCGTCCGGGGTGAAGTACAGGTTGTAGGGGTCGTGGACGTCGACCGGGGCGCCGACCTTGCCGGTCGCCGGATCGATCGGGGTGAGGCTGTTGCCCAGGTCGTTGTTGACCCAGAGCGTCTTCAGGTCCCAGGAGGGCACGACGTGCTGCGGCTCGTGGCCGACCTGGATGGTGTCGATCACCTGGTACGTCGCCGGATCGATCACGGTGACGGTGTCGGAGAGGGTGTTCGGGACATAGACCCGGGAGGGGTCCTTGCGGACCACCGGCGACAGCGCGTTGGGCCGGTCGGCTGCGTACATGTCGTTCGGCGAGAGCGGCGGCGGCATCCCGGGCAGCCGGTTGTCGGCGCTGACCGGCACGGCCGGGGCCGAGGCGCCGGTCCCGGCGGCGCCGGTGCGGGTGTTCATCGTGTGCCAGACCTGCTGCCGGGCGGGGCTGCCGCAGGCCGAGGTGAGCAGCAGTCCGCCGCCGGCCAGCGCGGCGCAGGCGCTGAGCGGCAGCAGCCGGCGGCGGGACAGCGGTCCGGGCCGCCCGGTCGGGCAGCCCCGCTCGGCGGTGCGGCGGGCGGCGGGACGCTGGGGCGAAGGCGTGGTCGCGGACATCAGCTGAGCAGCTCCGAGGTTGTGACCGCGCGGAGACCGCGCCGGTGCAGGCCGTCGAGGATGGCGGGCAGCGCGGCGACAGTGCCGGTGTGCCCGAAGTGCAGGCTGACCACGGACCCCGGGCGGACCGCGTCCAGCACGTTCCGGGTCACCGCGTCCGCCCCGGGGTCGGTGTAGTCGAGCGAGTCCAGGTCGTAGCTCAGGCAGTGCGCATAGCCCGCGCGGCGGGCCTGGGCGGCGACGGTGGCGGTGCAGTCCTGGGCCTGGGACGGGCGGAACCAGCGTCCCTGGCTGCCGGTGAGCTGCTTGAGCCGCTGCGCGCAGCCGGCGATCTCCTGGTACGCCTGCTCGGCGCTCATGGTGGAGATGGCCAGGTGGTGCTCGGTGTGGTTGCCCAGTTCATGGCCGCCGTCGAGGATCCGCCGGGCCATCGCGGGCTGCTCGTCCAGCCAGCTGCCGACGGCCAGCACGGTGATCCGCGCGTCCGCGCGGGCGGCCTCGGCGAGCAGTTGGCCGGCGATCGCCGGGTCGCCCTGGCCGTGGAAGGTGAGCGCGACCGCCGGACGGGTCCGGGGCCCGCTGCCGATCTCGAAGGGGAGCCCCGGAGCCAGCGGGGGGAGCGCGCCCCCGGCGGCCGTGGCCGAGGCGGAGGCTGAGGCGGTCGGGGACGCCGGGGTGGTGCTGCGGACCGAGGCGGTGGGCGCGGCACCGCCCGCGCAGCCTGCGGTGAGCGACCCGGCGGCACCGAGTGCGGCCAGTCGCAGGACGTCGCGACGATCGAAGGGGCTCATTGCCCTGATTCTTATGGTGATCGCAGTAACACGCACGGTGAGTGCTCCGGCGGTGCCCGTACAGTGGCCGACGGTCGGCGGTCGCGGTCGCGACGGGGTCGGCGTACGGGTGACCGGAGGGAGCGGGGCAGCGGTGGACGAGCGACGTCTGGACGAGGGACAGCTGGACGAGCAGCGCAAGGAGCTGGCTTACGGGGCGCCCGGGCTGCGGGTCGCGCTGGGCGAGGACGGGATCGCGGTGCTGACCCTCGACCGCCCGGCCAAGCGCAACGCCCTGACCTCGGCCATGTGGGGGGCGCTGCCCGTCCTGCTGGGACAGCTGGCCGAGGAGCCGGGTCTGCGGGTGCTGCTGGTGACCGGCGCGGCCGGGACGTTCAGCGCCGGCGCGGACATCGGCGAGCTGGCGGACCTCTACGCCGACCCGGCCGCCGCCGACGCCTTCCACGCCGTCAATGTGGCGGCGGAGGAGGCGCTGGCGGCCTTCCCGCACCCGACCCTGGCAGTGCTCCGGGGCGCCTGCGTGGGCGGCGGCTGCCAGCTCGCGGTCGCCTGCGACCTGCGCTTCGCCGCGCCGGACGCCCGACTCGGGATCACCCCGGCCAAGCTGGGCATCGTCTACCCGGCGGTGCCCACCGCGCGGCTGACCCGGCTGCTGGGCCCGGCCCGGGCCGAGTACCTCCTCTTCTCCGGCGAGCTGCTGACCGCCGCGCAGGCGCTGGCCTTCGGCCTGGTGGAGGAGGTCGACCCGGACGTGGAGGCCCGCGCCCTGGCCTTCGCCCGCACCCTCGCGGCCCGTTCCGCGCAGACCCAGGGAGCGGTGAAGGCGGTGGTCGCGGCGGTCGGCGAGGGCGGCGACCCGCAGGCGGCGGTCGCCGCCTGGGAGCAGGCCTCCCGCGCCGGCGGCGCGGACGTGGTGGAAGGGTTGGCCGCCTTCCTGGAACGCCGGCCGCCGCGCTTCTGATCCCGCTTCGGTTCTCGCTTCGGTTCTTGCTGAGCGGAGTGGATCAGATGCCGAGCAGGTGGTCCAGGGCCAGCTGGTCGAGCTGCTCGAAGGCCATGCCGCGCTCGGCCGCCGCGTCGACGTCGAAGTCCTCGTAGGCCGAGCGGTCGGCGAGCAGGTCGGCGAGGGTCTCGTCCGGGGCCGAGCGTGGGCTGGGCCAGCTCGGTCGAGCCGCGAGGCGCGCAGGCCTCCTGCACGTCGGGGTCGGCTCGCGGAAGGCCTTGGCCTTCTGCCTCGAGGACCAGGTAGTTGCGCATGCAGCCGGCGGCCGAGGCCCACACGCCGTCGATGTCCTCGGTGCGCGAGCGGCTTGAAGTCGAAGTGGCGCGGCCCCTCGTAGCCGGCCGACTCCAGCAGGTCGACCAGCCAGAACGCGCTGCGCGCAGGTCGCCGGCGCCGAAGCGCAGGTCCTGGTCGTACTTGATGCCCGTCTGGCCGTTGAGGTCGATGTGGAAGAGCTTGCCGTGCCACAGCGCCTGGGCGATGCCGTGCGGGAAGTTCAGCCCGGCCATCTGCTCGTGGCCGACCTCGGGGTTCAGGCCCACCATCTCCGGGTGCTCCAGCTCGTTGATGAAGGCCAGCGCGTGGCCGACGGTGGGCAGCAGGATGTCGCCGCGGGGCTCGTTGGGCTTGGGCTCGATCGCGAAGCGCATCGGGTAGCCGCTGCTCCAGCACGTACGTCGCCGAGCAGGTCGAAGGCCTCCTTCAATCGGTCCAGGGCGGCGCGGACGTCCTTGGCCGCGCCGGACTCGGCGCCCTCGCGGCCGCCCCAGGCGACGTAGATCTGCGGCGCCCAGCTCGGCCGCGAGGTCGATGTTGCGCATGGTCTTGCGCAGCGCGTAACGGCGCACGTCGCGGTCGTTGGCGGTGAACGCGCCGTCCTTGAACACCGGGTGGGTGAACAGGTTGGTGGTCGCCATCGGCACCTTCAGGCCGGTCTCGTCCAGCGCGGCCCGGAAGCGCTTGATGGTCGCCTCGCGCGCGGCTGTCGTCCGACGCCGAACGGGATCAGGTCGTCGTCGTGGAAGGTGACGCCGTACGCGCCGAGCTCGGCCAGCCGGTGCACCGACTCGACCGGGTCCAGGGCGGCGCGGGTGGCGTCGCCGAAGGGGTCGCGGCCCTGCCAGCCGACGGTCCACAGGCCGAAGGTGAACTTGTCAGTCGGGGGTCGGGGTCGAAGGCTGCTCATCGAGGTGCTCCAGGGGTCTCTACGACGCGGCAGGCGTCGTCGCCGGTCACGCGCTATTGATAAACGCAGAAAACAAATTAGTATGCCGGTGCGGCCCTTGGGAAGCCCCGTGTCGGACGCGGGCCACGGCCGCGGATGGAGACGGAATGGCCGCGTCGCACGTGGTCATCGGTGTCGACAGCTCGACCCAGGCGACCAAGGCGCTGGCCGTGGACGTGGAGACCGGGCGGGTGCTCGGCCAGGGCCGTGCGGCGCACACGGTCAGCGCCGGCGCGCAGCGCGAGAGCGACCCGGAGCAGTGGTGGACGCGCGCTGTCCGACGCGCTCGCCGGCAGACCGGCTACGCCGAGCGGGCGCGCGGCGATCGTCGATCGGCGGCCAGCAGCACGGGCTGGTCGCGCTGGACGCGGCCGACGAGCCGGTCCGTGCACCCGGCGCTGCTGTGGAACGACGTGCGCAGCGCCCCGCAGGCCGCAGGCGCTGATCGCCGAGCGGCTGGGCGCGCGCGGCTGGGCCGAGCGGGTCGGCAGCGTGCCCGGCGCCTCGTTCACCGTCGCCAAGTGGGCCTGGCTGCGCGAGAACGAGCCGGCGGCGGCGGGCCGGGCGCGCCGCGGTGAGGCTGCCGCACGACTACCTGACCGAGCGGCTGACCGGCGACGCCGGTCACCGACCGGGGCGACGCCTCGGGCACCGGCTGGTGGACGCCGGACGGCTACGACGCCGCGATCCTGCCGAGCTGGTCGGCCTGGACCCGGCGCTGCCTGCCGCGCGCTGGCCGAGCCGGGACCGCGGTCGGCGCGGTGCGCGCCGGGCTGCCGCTGCGCGCAGGGGCCCTCGTCGCGCGCCGGCACCGGCGACAACATGGCCGCCGCGCTCGGCCTCGGCCTGCGAGCCGGGCGCGCCGGTGCTGAGCCTCGGCACCTCGGGCACCGTCTACGCGGTCACCCGCGGCCGGCCGGCCGACCCGAGCGGCACCGTCGCCGGCTTCGCCGACGCGCTCGGCGGCTGGCTGCCGCTGGCCTGCACGCTCAACTGCACGCTCGCGGTCGACCGGATCGCGGCGCTGCTCGGCCTCGACCGGGACGCGGTCGAGCCCGGCGGCGAAGCCGTCGTGCTGCCGTTCCTGGACGGCGAGCGCACCCCGAACCTGCCCTACGCCTCCGGGCTCTTCTACGGCCTGCGGCACGACACGACGCCGGGCCAGATCCTGCAGGCCGCCTACGACGGCGCCGCCTACAGCGCTGCTGGCCGCGGTCGACGAGGTGCTCACGGCGGGCGGGGAGACCTCCGCCGCGGACGTCCCGCTGCTGCTGATCGGCGGCGGCGCGCAAGGGCGCGGCCTGGCAGCCACGGTGCGGCGGCTGTCCGGCCGTCCGGTGCTGGTGCCCGCGGCCGAGGAGCTCGTCGCGCTCGGTGCGGCGGCGCAGGCGGCCGGGCTGCTGACCGGCGAGAGCGCGGACGAGGTCGCCCGGCGCTGGAGCACGCGCGCGGGCAGGCTCTATGATCTGCTGCGAGCCGATCTGCCGCGCGACGGACGCGCCGTGCGCAGCGGATCGCCGATGCCCTGCGGGGCGACCAGGCCACACCTGCTCGCCGTACTCGCCCGCAGTCGGAAGTATCGCAGCACGCGACGCTCCAGCCGGCCACGCGTGCGAGCAGCGCTCCCCGATGCGCGCCACGGCGAACCCGCGCCGAGAGCCACCTGGCTCGGCCCGCCTCCCAGCAGGGCATGCGCCGGCAGAACCTGGCGCTGGTGCTGGGCGCGGTCGCCCGGCTCGGCCCGATCTCGCGCGCGGACGCTGGCCGACGGCACCGGGCTGACCCGGGCCGCCGTCGCGCAGCCTGGTCGACGAGCTGCTCGAGGCCGGGCTGCTGGTCGCGAGCACGGCCCGGCGCCCAGCGGCCGGGTCGGGCGGCCCGGCACGCCCTGCGGCTCGCTCAACGACCGGGCCCGGCCGGGCCTCGGCCTCGAGGTCGGGGTCGAACACCTGGCGGTCTGCGTGGTCGACCTGCGCGGCGAGGTCCGGGTCCAGGTCCGGGTCGCCGGCCGGCCAACCGGGGCCGCGCGCCCGGCCCGGTCCTGCGCCGAGCCTGGCGCGCTGGCCGGCAGGGCGCCGTGGCGGAGGCGCGCGGGCTCGGGCTGCGCCCGGTCGGCGCGGCGCTGGCCGTGCCCGGCCTGGTCGGCACGAGCCCCGGCATCGTGGTCCACGCGCCCAACCTCGGCTGGCACGCGGGCGAGCCGAACTGCTGCGCGCACGCTGCCGGCCGGCTGCGCGACTGCCGGTCTGGAGAACGAGGCCAACCTCGGCGCGCTGGCCGAGCTGTGGCAGCGGCGGCGCGCCGGACTTCGTCCACGTCTCGGCCGAGGCCGGGATCGGCGCCGCCGCTGGTGGTCGGCGGCCAGCTGCTGCCGCGGCGCGCGCGGCTTCGCCGGCGAGCTCGGCCACGTCCCGCTGCACCCGGACGGGCAGCCGTGCGCCTGCGGTGCGCGCGGCTGCCTGGAGCAGTACGCCGGCGAGCAGGCGGTGCTGCGCGGCGGCCTGGACCGGGACGGCCGCGGGCGACTGGATCGCGCTGCTCGCCGGCCGCGCGGCGGCGCGGCGACCGCGGGTGCTGCGCCGCGCTGGACCAGGCCGGGCCGGGCGCTGGGCACGGCGCTGGCCGGGGCGGTCAACCTGGTCGACCCCGCGGCGGTGGTCCTCGGCGGCGCCTACGCCGAGCTGGCGGACTGGCTGCTGCCGGGGATGCGCCGGGAACTGGCGGAGCGGGTGCGGGTCCGGGAGTGGCCGGAGTCCGCGCTCGCGTCTTCGGCCCTGGGTCGGCGCGGACCCCTGCTCGGGGCAGCACTGGTGACGATCCGTCGGATCCTGGACGACCCGGGCGCGGTGGTCCTGCCGGGCTGATCCCGGCGCTGTCGGCGTGGGTCCGTGGTCCTCGCCTGCCCTGGTGCTACGAATTATCTGATTTGTAGGGTTGTGGGCCAGGCGCGAGCGGACGGATCTCAGTATGTCGAGTGGACTGAGCGGCGCGAGCCGCGATCGGGGATTCGCGTCGGAACTCCGGGACGCGGTGAGCTTCCGGACCGCCCTGCTGGTGGTGGGCGTACTGGCGCTGGTGCTCGGCTTCATCGTCTCCTACGTGGGGGCGCTGCACCATCCCTATCCGCACCGGGCGCCGATCGCCGTGGTCGCCCCGGCCGAGGTGGCCGGGCAACTGGTCGGCCAGCTGAACGCCCTGCCGAACGACACCCTCCACGCCACCGCCGTGGCCGATGAGGCGACCGCCCGTCAGCAGATCAAGGGTCAGAAGTACTACGCCGCGCTGGTCTTCGAGCCGACCGGGACCAGGGACCGGCTCCTGGTCGCCCAGGCCTCCGGTCCGGCGCTGGCCACGGCGCTGCAGCAGGTGATCACCGGGGTCGAGGCGCTGCAGCACCGCACCGTGGTGGTCGAGGACGTCGTCCCGCTGGCCTCCGGCGACGCCGAGGGGCTGTCCTCCTTCTACCTGGTCGTCGGCTGGTGCGTGGGCGGCTACCTGGTCGCCTCGATCCTGGGTATCAGCGCCGGCTCGCGCCCGGCCAACCTGCGGCGGGCCTCCATCCGGCTGGGCGCGCTGGTGCTCTTCTCCATCGCGGCGGGCATCGGCGGCATCGTGATCGTCGGTCCGATCCTGAACGCACTGCCGGGCGGCATCTTCCCGTTCTGGGGTCTGGGGACGCTGCTGGTCTTCGCGGTCGGGGCCTTCACCATGGCGCTCCAGTGCGTCTTCGACATCGTCGGGATCGGGCTGGCGGTGCTGCTGTTCGTGGTCCTCGGCAACCCGAGCGCCGGGGGCGTCTACCCGCCTCCGCTGATGCCGCCGTTCTGGCGGGCGATCGGTCCCTGGCTGCCCAACGGCGCGGCGACCAGTGTCGTCCGGTCGATCGCCTACTTCGACGCGACGCGGATCGCGGTGCCGCTCATCGTGCTCTCGGCCTGGGCGGTGGCGGGCGTGGCGATCGCGCTGGCGGTCACCGCGGTCCGTCCGCGCGGCGGACGCGAGGCCACGGCGGTCGGCGGCCGGCCGTCCTGGCCCCGGACGGCAGCCTGACCCCGGACCGCAGACAGGGGCCGCCCACCGGATCGTTCCGGTGGGCGGCCCCTTGCCGATGGCTGGTCAGCCGGCGATCAGGTACAGCCCGTAGCCGACGGCCGCCGCGCAGGCGGCGAACGAGAGCACGACGCCGGCCAGCGCGGTCGCGCCGCGGAGGCTGCCGCCGGCGCCGTCGGCGACGGCCGTCTCGCGCTGCGAGAGCGCGGCGATGCCGAGGCAGAAGGCGCCGGCGACGACGAGGGTGATCAGGACGCTGACGCCGAAGGTGCTGCCGAGGGCGGCCCAGTCGATGCTCATGGTGGGGACT
Organism: uncultured Actinomycetota bacterium; assembly: GCA_963743515.1. GTDB lineage: Bacteria > Actinomycetota > Actinomycetes > Streptomycetales > Streptomycetaceae > Streptacidiphilus. The sequence continues at coordinate 462,271 of CAVUQN010000004.1, read as the reverse complement.
CCGGTCCGGTGCGGGCGCTCAGGCCGCGGCGGTCGTGGTGGCGGCGGTGGTCGTGGCCGACCCCTGGCTCGGGACGACCGCCAGCGGGGCGGCCGGCAGGGTCGCGTCGGCCGGGCTCCGGCCGGTCACGGTCGCGTCGACCACGTCGCTCGCGTCGATCGGGCGGCGGCGGTTGATCAGGTAGATCCAGCCGGAGGCGGCGGCGCCGAGCACGCCCAGCAGCACCACGCCCCAGGTGCCCCGGTCGGCCAGCAGCGCGCCCGCGCCGCCCAGAACGGCGGCGGCTGGCAGGGTCAGGCACCAGGCGTAGGTCATCCGGCGCGCGGTCGACCAGTTGACCTGGCCGCTGCCGCCGCCCTTGCCGGCGCCGAGGATGCCGCCGGAGCAGACCTGGGTGGTGGACAGGCCGTAGCCCATGTGCGAGGAGGTCAGGATGACCGTGGCGGAGGCGGTCTGGGCCGCGAAGCCCTGCGGGGCCTCGATGGCGGTGATGCCCCTGCCGAGGGTCTGGATGATCCGCCAGCCGCCGATATAGGTGCCGGCGGCGATGGCGGCACCGGAGGCGACGATCACCCAGAGCGGCGGGGCCGAGTGCGGGGCCAGCACCCCGGCGCTGACCAGGGTCAGGGTGATCACGCCCATGGTCTTCTGGGCGTCGTTGGTGCCGTGGGCCAGCGAGACCAGCGAGGCCGAGGCGATCTGGCCGGCCTTGAAGCCCTTGCCGGAGGCCGAGGCACTGCTCTTCTGGGTGATCCGGTAGGCGAGCCTGGTGGCGCCCCAGGCGGCGACGCCGGCGACGACCGGGGAGGCGACCGCCGGGATGATGATCTTGGTGACGACGACGGCGAAGTCCACGCCGTGCATGCCGACGGCCACCACGGTGGCGCCGATCAGCCCGCCGTAGAGGGCGTGCGAGGAACTGGACGGGATGCCGCGCAGCCAGGTGACCAGGTTCCAGAGGATGGCGCCGATCAGTGCCGCGAACACCACCGCGGGCCGGATGCCGGCCTTCTCGTCGATGATTCCGCCGGAGATGGTCTTGGCGACCTCCACCGACAGGAACGCGCCGGCCAGGTTGAGGACTCCGGAGATCGCGACCGCGACCTTGGGTCGCAGGGCGCCGGTGGCGATGGAGGTGGCCATCGCGTTGGCGGTGTCGTGGAAGCCGTTGGTGAAGTCGAAGGCGAGGGCCGTGAAGATCACGACGGTCACCAGGAACGTCATATGTTCCATAACCAAACAATCGTCTCAGCGGAAGCGTCGTGCCGACCGTAGGGATGCATGATGAACGGAAGGTGAACTGACTCCCTATTTGAAGTTGACCCCAGCTCGGAACCGGAGCAAACCGGGCTCTCGCCTGGGGCCCGGCCGAAGACCCGCCGCGCGGGCGAGAGATGAGTCACACCTTTCAGCCGTCTGAGATTCCTGTAGACCGCATGAGAATCCGTATGCGGTCTGCCGCACCGTCACCTCCCCATGGCAGGATCACGTGGGGCCGAATCACTGGGGACGACGGAGACGGCCGGACCGGAACGCACGGGGCGGGTGGAGGGGGAAGCGGTGGGTGCCATGCGCAGGGCGGGCGGAGCAGCACGCGGCGAGCGGACGAGGCCCTGGCTGGCGGGCGTGCTGCGGTGCGGCGCGCTGCTGGCTGCCGCCGCGCTGGCGGTGCTCCCGCTGACGACGTCGGCCGCCTACGCCGCGACCGGCGGCGACGCCGGGGCCGCCACCGGAGCCACCACCGGGCCCACGGCCGGCGCCGCAGCCGCCGCGAGTGCCAGCGCCGCCGCCAAGGCCGACGCCGCCAACGCCAGCAAGGCACAGAACGCGCAGACCCTGACCGGGGCCGAGGCCGCGCTGCAGCCGATCCTCGACCACCTGCACAGCTCCTACCAGCAGGCCGAGGTGGAGACCCAGAAGTACGACGCCCTCGCCGAGCAGCTCACCCAGGCGCAGTCCGACGACACCGCGCTGCTGGTCCAGGTCCAGAACGCGCAGTCCCAGGTGAACGACGGGATGACCATCGCCGGGGAGATCGCCGAGGCGCAGTACCGCAACGGTGCCCTCTCCCAGCTGGGCGAGCTGCTGCTGACCAACGACCCCGAGCAGGCGCTGCACACCGAGCAGTTGCTGCGCATGGCGGCGACCTCGCAGGCGAAGTTCCTGGCCCAACTGCAGAACGACCAGTCGAACCTGGCCACCGCCAAGTACGCCGCCGACGTCGCCCAGGCCCAGGCGAGCACGCTGCTCGCGGCCGAGGCCGCACAGCGGAAGGTGATCAACGCCCAGCTGGCCGCCGTCGAGCAGCAGGTGTCCTCGCTGACCGGCGCCCAGCAGCAGGAACTCGAACTGCTGGAGCAGAAGGACGCCAACGCCGCCCAGCTGGCCCTCCTCGCCTCCGGCATCCTCGGCACGGACGACGGCAAGCCCTCGGCGGCCGGCGCCCAGGCCATCGCCTTCGCCTTCGCCCAGTTGGGCTCCCCCTATGTCTGGGGCGGCATCGGCCCCTACGAGGCGGGCTTCGACTGCTCGGGGCTGACGTCGCAGGCCTGGCTGAGCGCGGGCGTGGCGATCCCCCGGACCAGCGAGGAGCAGTGGGCCGACCTGCCGCACGTGGCGCTGGACGCGCTGCGCCCGGGCGACCTGATCATCTACTTCTCCGGCGCCAGCCATGTCGCCATGTACATCGGGAACGGCATGGTTATCGAGGCGCCGCACACCGGGGCCTTCGTCGACGTGGAGCCGATGGCGGTGGACCCGATCCTCGGCGCGGTCCGGCCGGACGGCTCCGACTCCTCGCTCAGCAGCTACACGCCGCCGGTCATCCCGCCGTCCGCCGAGAAGCCGCAGCCGCTCGCGCCGGTGGCGCCGCCGACGACCCCGACGACCAAGCCGACCCCCAAGCCCACGCCGAAGCCGAAGCCCAAGCCGAGCGGCTCCGGGTCGCCGAGCCCGAAGCCTTCCGGCAGCGGGACGCCGACGCCGACGCCCTCCGGCTCGGACCCGGCCACGCCGTCACCGTCCCCGTCGGAGACTCCCTCGGACGCCCCGTCGACGCCCGCCGCGTCGACGTCGACATCGGCCTCGGCCAGTGCCACCGGCTTCGTCGCCGCGTCCGGTTCGGCCACGCCGTCCGGTTCAGCGGGGCGGTGACTCAGCAGGGCAGCGACTCCGGGCCCGAGTCGGGCTCGAAGCGGATCACGACCGACTTGGACGTCGGGGTGTTGCTGGTGTCCGCCGTGCTGTCGAGCGGCACCAGCACGTTGGTCTCCGGGTAGTAGGCGGCGGCGCAGCCGCGCGTGGTCGAGTAGTGCACCACCCGGAAGTGCGGGGCACGCCGCTCCACGCCGTCGGCCCACTCGCTCACCAGGTCGATGAAGTCGCCCTCGGCGAGGCCGTGCTCGGCGACGTCCTCGGGGTGCACGCAGGACCACCCGGCGGCCGTCCTTGATGCCCCGGTAGCGGTCGTCCAGACCGTAGATGGTGGTGTTGTACTGGTCGTGCGAGCGGAGGGTCTGCAGCAGCAGCCGACCGGCCGGGACCTCGGGCGCGGTCGAGCTCGTTGACGGTGAAGTTGGCCTTGCCGGTGGCGGTGGGGAAGGCCCGGTCGTCGCGCGGGCCGTGCGGCAGCGCGAAACCGCCGGGCTGCTTGATCTTCGTGTTGAAGTCGGCGAAGCCGGGGATCACCCGGGCGATCCGGTCGCGGATGTTGTCGTAGTCGGCGGCGAAGTCCTCCCAGGCGACCAGGTTCTGCGGGCCGAGGGTGCGCCGGGCCAGGCCGCAGACGATCGCGGTCTCGCGAGCAGCAGGTCGGCGGCCGGAGGCTTGAGCGCCGCCGCGCGAGGCGTGGACCATGCCCATCGAGTCCTCGACGGTGACGAACTGCTGCGGCCGCCGGCCCGCCGGTCGCAGGTCGGTGCGGCCGAGCGTCGGCAGGATCAGCGCCGGCGCGCCGGTGACCAGGTGGGAGCGGTTGAGCTTGGTCGAGACGTGGACGGTCAGCCGGCAGCGGCGCAGCGCGTCCTCGGTGACCTCGGTGTCGGGGGTGGCGGCGACGAAGTTGCCGCCCATGGCGAAGAAGACCTGCACCTTGCCGTCGCGCATCGCCCGGATCGTGTCGACCACGTCGTAGGCCGTGGTCGCGCGGCGGCTCGAAGCCGAACTCGCGTGCCGAGGGCGTCCAGGAAGGCGGCGCTGGGGCGCTCGAAGATGCCCATCGTCCGGTCGCCCTGGACGTTGGAGTGGCCGCGCACCGGGCAGACGCCCGCGCCGGGGCGGCCGACGTTGCCGCGCAGCAGCAGGAAGTTGACGACCTCGCGGATGGTCGGCACCGAGTGCTTGTGCTGGGTCAGCCCCATCGCCCAGCAGACGATGGTCGTCTTGGAGTCCAGCGCCAGCGCGGCCAGCTCCCGGATCTGCTGCTCGCGGCAGGCCGGTGGCGGCGTGGACCGCGTCCCAGTCGGTGGTGCGGGCGTCCTTGGCCAACTCCTCGAAGCCGTGGCAGTGCTCGTCGATGAAGGCGCGGTCCAGCACCGTACCGGGGTGCCCCGCCTCGAGCCGCAGCCTCCGCCTCCAGCAGCAGCAGGTTGAGCGCGCGGAACAGCGCCAGGTCGCCGTTGAGCCGGATCTGCAGGAAGAGGTCGGCGAGCCTGGTGCCGTTGCCGACCAGTCCGCGCGCGTTCTGCGGGTTCTTGAAGCGCTCAAGACCGGCCTCGGGCAGCGGGTTGACGCTGACGATCTTCGCCCCGGCACGCTTGGCGCGTCTCCAGCGCGGAGAGCATCCGGGGGTGGTTGGTGCCCGGGTTCTGCCCGACGACGATGATCAGGTCGGCCTGGTAGAGGTCCTCGAGGTGGACGCTGCCCTTGCCGATGCCGATGGTCTCGGTGAGCGCCGAGCCGCTGGACTCGTGGCACATGTTCGAGCAGTCCGGCAGGTTGTTGGTGCCGAACTGGCGGACGAAGAGCTGGTAGAGGAAGGCGGCCTCGTTGCTGGTCCGGCCCGAGGTGTAGAAGACGGCCTCGTCCGGGGTGTCCAGCGCCTTCAGCTCGGCCGCGACCAGGTCGAGCGCGTCGTCCCAGCCGATCGGGCGTGTAGTGGGTCGCCCCTGCCGCCAGCAGCATCGGCGTCGTCAGCCGGCCCTGCTGGCCGAGCCAGTAGTCCGGAGCGCCCGGCCAGGTCGGCGATCGGGTGGCGCGGCGAAGAACTCGGGCCCGATCCGGCGCAGCGTCGCCTCCTCGGCGACGGCCTTGGCGCCGTTCTCGCAGAACTCGGCGGTGTGCGGTGTGGTCGGGCTCGGGCCAGGCGCAGCCGGGGCAGTCGAAGCCGTCCGGCTGGTTGATCTTCGTCAGGGTGCGGACCGAACGGGCCGCGCCCATCTGCGCGAGCGCGATCTGCGAGGTGTGCAGCAGGGCGGGCAGACCGGCGGCCGCGCGCTTCGGGGCGGTCACCTCGGGTGCGTCCTGTGCCGGGTCCGTCTCGGGCGCCTGCCTGGCCATGTCCTGTCCACCTCCGGGTCGCACGCGCGGCGGGCTTCCTTGCCCTCACGCGTACCTGCATCTTTTCACTCCGACGAGGGCAGCGGGGAGGCGCGGCGGGGGTTATCGCTCAGCTCACAGCCCGAGGCACAGCCGGCGCCACAGAACGAGGCACAGTCGGCGTCACAGCCCGAGCAGGCCGAGTACCGGCAGCAGGGCGTCCGGGCGCTGCTCCACCGGCAGTGCCGGCACCGGGTGGAAGGCGCAGCCCAGCGCGGTCGCTCCGCCGTCGGCGGGGAGGTCGTCGCCGACCATCAGCGCCTCGGTGGGCGCCACCGCCAGCCGCTCGCAGGCGGCCCGGAAGATCCGCGGATCGGGCTTCTGCACCTCGAGTTCGAAGGAGAGCAGGTAGGCGTCCACGTACTCGTCCAGGCCGTGCCGGACGAAGACCGGGCGCAGGTCCCAGCCGATGTTGCTGACCACGGCGACCGGGACGCCGCGCTGCCGCAACTGCTTGAGCACCGGCTCGGCGTCCCGGTAGGGGCGCCAGGCTTCGGGGGTCAGGTGGCGCTCGTAGAGCGCGGTGGCCAGGGCGTCGACCCGCTCGGCCGGGACGGTCGGCCGCAGGGCGGACCGGGTCTGGGCGGTGTACGCGGCCCGGTGCTGCGCGGCGCTGAGGTCGCGGTCGCCCCAGCCGGCCGGGGCGTGCAACGGCTGCGGCCCGCCGGGGAGCGCGCCGGCGTCGGTGAGCCGGTCGATGGCGCCGTCCCGCTCGGCCGGCGGCAGCTCCAGCCCCAGGGAGTCGAACCAGTCCGGGATCGGCTCGATCCGGAAGAGGGTGCCGGAGAAGTCGAACATCACGCCCTTGATCATGGGGACGATCCTGCCGTCTTTGGCCCTGCGGCGCTATGGCAGTACCGGATTGTCCTCGTCCTGCCGGGGCACCGGCTCGGGCTCGGTCGGCGCGGGCAGCGGCTCGTCCTCGTGGAGTTGGACGGAGAGCGGCGGCGGGCTGGGACGGCGCGGCTCGCGCACCCCGGCGTCGCCCGGGCCGCGGTCCGAGGTCCAGATCAGGACGGTGGACCAGCGCGGCACCGTGTTCCCGGGCAGCGGGTCCTGCCGGACCACGGTCCCGGTGACGGCGGCCGGGAGGTCCGGATCAGGGCCGACGGCGACCAGTTGCGAGCGGTGTGCGAAGTCCCGTGCCACGGCGATGTGCAGGCCGACCAGGTTGGGGACGGTGACCTGGACGGGCCGCTGCCCGGGGCGTGGCTCCATACGCTCAGGGTAGGCCGACTGCGGCCCGGCCGCGGCAGTTCGGCGATCCCCGGGGAAGTCCGGGAATATCGGCGGGGAAGTCCGGGAATATCGGGGCCCCACCGGGAATACGGACGTCGCACGGTGGTTGGGAAGGTGTGGGGCGGTGCCCCGACGCAGGACCGACCTCGCCGATACTCCCCTTTCTCCCGGAGGCCCCGTAGTGAGCAGCAGTCTGGATGATTGGAAGCACTGGCGCGACGAGCGGGTGGTGGCGGCCCGGGCACCGCACGGACCGCTGGCGCTGACCGGCACCCACTGGCTGGCCGACCTGCGCGGCGGCGTCCCCGGCGTGCCCGGACGCTGGGAGCAGCAGGACAACTGCGTCGTCCTCACCGCCGCCGCGCACGACGGCCTGGCGGTCGACGGCGCGGCGCTGGACGGCCCGGTGAAGCTCTGTCCGGACACCGCGCCCAAGCCCTCGGTGATCACCCACGGCGGTCGGCTGCTGATCCTGATCCTCCGCGACGGGGAGTACGCGGTCCGGATCTACGACCCCGCCTCGGCGGCGCGCACCGCCTTCGCCGGGATCGACGCCCACCCCTACGACGAGCAGTGGGCACTCCCGGCCCGGTTCACCCCCTACGAGGCGGACCGCAGCATCGACGTGCGCAACGCCGACGGCCGCGAGCGCCCGCTGGCACTGGCCGGGACGGTCGGCTTCACCGTGCCGGACTCCGGCGAGGCACTCACCCTGCACGTCAGCCGGGCCGGGGAGGGCTCGCTCAGCGCGGTCTTCGCGGACGCCACCAGCGGCACGGGCCCCTTCGGCTTCCGCTTCGTCTCGCTGGCCGCACCGGACCGGGACGGCGCGACCGTGCTCGACTTCAACCGCGCCTACCTGCCGCCGTGCGCCTTCGCCGACCACTTCATCTGTCCGTTCCCGCCCCCGGGCAACCGGCTGGCCGTTGCCGTCCCGGCCGGGGAGACCCACGTCTTTCAGCACTGAGTTTGCTGCAGCGCTGAGGTGACTGCAGCGCTGAAGTGGCTGCAGCGCTGAAGTGAATGGGAGCGAAATCGGGTGCGCAAGGGGCGGGGAGTGGGCAGACTCCGGACATGAGCGATCCACTGCACGTCGCTGCTCCCCGGCCCGACTTCCTGACCAAGCCGGTGCTGGACGGGGCGGTGACCACCCTGCGGGTGGTCACCGCCGCCGACATCCCCGCCCTGTGCCCGCTCTGGGATGAGCCGGAGTGCCAGCGGCTGACGGGCAGTCATCCGCTGCCGCCGGAGGAGGCCGGAGAGGTCGCCGAGGCCAAGGTGGCGGCCTGGTACGCCACCCGGGCCGGCCAGGACGACCGGCTGGACCTGGCCGTCGTCGACCGGGCGAGCGGACTGGTCGTCGGCGAGGTGGTGCTCAACGAGTGGAGCCCCGGCAACGAGAGCTGCAGCTTCCGGATCGCCCTGGTGGCGGCGGGCCGGGACCGCGGCCTCGGCACCGAGGCGACCCGGCTGATCTGCGGTTACGGCTTCGAGAAGCTGGGCCTGCACCGGATCTCGCTGGAGGTGTACGCCTTCAACCCGAGGGCCCGCCGGGCCTATGAGAAGGCCGGCTTCGTCGTAGAGGGCGTGCTCCGGGACGCCCTGCTCTGGGAGGGGCGCTGGGTGGACTCCACGGTGATGTCGATCCTGGCCGGGGAATGGGAGCGGCACCAGGGGCACCCGGGGACCGGCTGACGCGCATAATTGGCGTTCCAGGGAATCGCCCTGGGTTCCGGGACTCCAGTGGGCAGGAAGGCGGGCCGCGTGTCGGTCACCGATGAGGCCATCGCACGCATCAGGGAGATGATCGCCGAGGGGCGGCTCAAGCCCGGCGACCGGCTGCCGAAGGAGGCGGACCTCGCCGCGCTGCTCGGCCTGTCGCGCAACTCCCTGCGCGAGGCGGTGCGCGCGCTTTCGCTGATCCATGTGCTGGACGTGCGCCAGGGGGACGGGACGTATGTCACCGGCCTGGAGCCGGAGCGGCTGCTGGAGGCCGTGGGCTTCATGGTCGAACTGCGGCACGACACCTCGCTGCTGGAGGTGTTCGAGGTCCGCCGGCTGCTGGAGCCGGCCGCCACCGCGCGGGCCGCCGAGCTGATCTCGGACGAGCAGTTGGCGGAGCTGGAGCAGGAACTGCTGCGGGCCGAGGGGGCGCACAGCGTGGAGGAACTGGTCGCCCACGACCTCGACTTCCACCGCATGATCGTCCAGGCGGCCGGCAACCAGGTGCTGTCCGCGCTGCTGGTGCAGCTCAACTCGCCGACCGTGCGCGCCCGGGTGTGGCGCGGGCTGACCCAGGAGGGCGCACTGGAGCGGACCCTGGCGGAGCACCGGGGGCTGGTCGCCGCACTCCGCGCCGGGCGCGCGGACCTGGCGCACGCCTGCGCGATGGTGCACATCGCCGGGGTGGAGGAGTGGCTGCGCGCCTCGGTCGAGGCCGGCGAGCAGCCGCCCGCGCCGGGCGACGTCCCGGCCGGATAGTCCCGCCCGGTTGTCCGGATGCCGGGCGAACCTGGACGAAGCCGGTCAGGGTTGATATACATCGGATCTCCTGGCGGCGGTGGGCGACCGGACCGTCACGATCGCAAAGGCGGTGATGGCAGGTGCGATTCCTGCGAGTGGGGCCCCTCGGGGCGGAACGACCCGTACTTCTGGCCGACGGCGACGCCGACGGCGGGACGACCGGCTACGACCTGTCCCAGGTCACCGGTGAGATCGACGGCGCCTTCCTCGGACGGCTGCTGGACGGCGCGGGCGCGGAGATCGCCGCCCTGGCCGCGCAGGGCGCACTGCCGGTGCTGGACCTGGCCGGACAGCGGGTCGGGGCACCGGTGGCCCGTCCCGGCAAGGTGGTCTGCATCGGTCTCAACTACCGGGACCACGCTGCGGAGACCGGGGCGGAACTGCCCGCCGAGCCGGTGATCTTCATGAAGGCCAGCAACACCGTCGTCGGCCCCGACGACGAGGTGCTGATCCCCAGGAACAGCGCGAAGACCGACTACGAGGTCGAGTTGGCCGTGGTCATCGGCCGCACCGCCCGCTACCTGGAGTCGCCGGAGGCGGCGGCCGGCGTCATCGCCGGCTACGCCCTCAGCAACGACGTCTCCGAGCGCGAGTTCCAGCTGGAGCGCGGCGGGACCTGGGACAAGGGCAAGTCCTGCGAGACCTTCAACCCGCTCGGCCCCTGGCTGGTGGACGCGGACGCGGTCGGCGACCCGCAGCGGCTCGGCCTGCGGACCGTCGTCAACGGCGAGTCCCGGCAGGACGGCAGCACCGCCGACATGATCTTCCCGGTGCACCACCTGGTCTGGTACGTCAGCCAGTTCCTGGTGCTGGAGCCCGGCGACGTCATCAACACCGGCACTCCGGCGGGCGTGGCGATGGGCCGGCCCGGCACGCCGTACCTGCAGCCGGGCGACGTCATGGAGCTGGAGATCGACGGCCTCGGCCGGCAGCGGCAGGTCCTCGGCAAGGCCTGAGGCGCCCGGTCCGACGGAAGGGGGATGGGGCAGAGTGCCCCATCCCCCTTCCGCTGTCCGTGGCTATTGGTGAATCAACCAAATCGCAGCAGACATCGGATGTATTGCCCCGTCAGTCCGGTGACCCGTCGGTAGCTTCGGTCGCGGCGCCGTGCTCGCTCGCGGACGCCTGCTCGGACTCGGCTCCCCGCTCGGACTCGGCTGCCGGAGAGAGCAGCAGTCGGCCGATCCGGGAGGCCAGTCGCAGCCCCAGCCCGTCATCGGCCGAATGCGTGATCATCCGACGCAGCACCCGGTCGCACTGCCGGTCGTGCAGGGCCGCGCCGGCGAACATCACCACGAACTCGTCCACCAGCCAGTCCCGCAGCTCGGCCGCCGTGCCCACGCCGCTGCCCGCGCCGGCCGCCGAGCCCGGTTCGGTCCCGCGCCGGCTGTCGTCCAGCCAGGTCAGCGCGCTGACCTCGACCACCGAGATCCAGGAGCGGATCATCAGGTTCAGTCGGGGACCCGGCTGTTCGACCCCGAGCTGCTCGATGATGCTGTTGTAGGCCGCCCGGCGCACCTCGTCCACGATCGCCGTGGTCCGCTCGTTCTCGGCGGCCGAGCCGCCGCGCAGTAGGGCGCCGTAGCCGGCCGCGTACTCGCCGACGAAGGTGAAGTAGCGGTCCAGGACGTGCCCGAGGCGCTCCGCCGGGGTGCCCCAGGTCGGCTCGACGAACCGCGAGGCCAGCTCATCGGCCGCGGTGCGCAGTGCGGCCTCGTACAACTGCTGCTTCCCGCCCGGGAAGTAGCGGTAGACCAGCGGGCGCGAGGCCTCCGCGGCGGCAGCCACATCGTCGAGCGAGACCTCCTCCGGCGCATGTCTGCTGAAGAGCTCCAGCGCCACCGCGATCAGCTGCTCCCGGCGCTGCTGCACCGGCAGCCGCCGGTAGGGTCCGCGCCGCGCCCGCTGGGCGCGCTCGCCGGATCCGGGGCCCGCGTCCTTCGGCGTCGCTGCTGCGTCCGCCGGCGTGGACACGGGGTCTGCGGTAGGGACGTCCATGAGGCCCACCCTACGTGTCATGCCCGCTGCCGGTGGGCAGGCCCCCGGAAGGGCCCGCCGCCGGTGCCTCGGAGCGTCGGTGCCTCGAACGCCGGGGCCTCGAATGCCGGGGCCTCGAATGCTGGTGCCTCAGCGGGCGAGCAGGCCGGAGCGGCGCCAGGCGGCCCGGTCCAGCGCGCTGTGGATGATGCCGGTCTCCTCCAGGAACTCGGTCAGCTTCTCCGCCGACCAGCGCATGGTCTCCCGCCGGTGCTCGCTCTCCCGGGCCTGGCGCACGGCGGTCGGCACGTCCAGCCCGACCGAGGCGTAGACCGCCGGACTGATCAGCGCGCGAGCCACCACGACCGCGGCCTCGCCGGAGACGGTGCGGGTGAACTGCCGCTCCCAGGCCGGGCAGGACGACATCTGCCGGCGCAGTTCCTCGCGGGCGTAGCGGACATGGCGGGCCTCCTCCACCACATGGATCCGGGTGATGCCGCGGATCAGCGGCTGCACCGTCGGATCGGGAAAGGTCTGCCGCTGGAACCGGTCCAGGATCTCCTCCACCAGCAGCGTCGCGGTGAAGGCGCCGGGGGTGGTCGCGGTGGTCTTCAGCACCCGGCCCAGGAAGCGGGTGACATTGCCGGGGCGGTAGTACGGGGTGCCGAGCTTGGTCACCATCCGGGCGAACATCCGCGAGTGCCGGCACTCGTCGGCCATCTCGGTGAGCGCGTAGGTGACATGGCTGCTGCGCGGGTCCAGGTCGTAGATGTGCCGGGTCAGCAACTGCATCAGGATGACCTCGAACCAGACCCCGGCCGAGGCCAGGCTGGCGGCCTCGTGCCGGGAGAGCTCGATCCGCTGCTCCTCGGACATCCGCTGCCACAACGGGGTGTCGTAGAGCGAGACCAGCCGCTCCGGCAGGAACCAGAGGCCGGGGGTCAGTGGGGCGTCCCAGTCCAGTTCGGTGTCGGGGTCGTAGGAGTGCTTGGCCGAGGCTGCCAGCAGTCGGTCGGCGACCTGCTCACGGTCCTTCAGCAGCAGTGCTGCGCCGTTGCGTTCCATGCCACGCCCTCGTCTCCCTCGTCGGCCCATTTTCCCTTATGAGACTCCATGTCAGCAAGGACGTCAATCCCCTGGCTCCGGACTCCCTGCCTCTTACCTGGGAGAAGCGCGGGCCGCGGCGGCCGGGCCGCCCCCGCGTCGCAGAATGACCATCATGACGACCGAAGAACCCGCAGCCCCGGACCGGCCGAGCGGCCCCGCCCCCGGCCTCGGCCCCGACGACGGCGCCGGGGCGGGCGCCGGCCCCGGTGACGGGCAGCGCGCCGGGAAGAGCGGTGCCCGCGGGTCGCGGGCGCGCCGGTGGGCGGGCGCGGTGGTCGACTGGGTGCGGCATGCCCCCGGCACCTACCTGTGGCTGCTGATCCTCGGGGCCAACACCTTCGCGCTGGTCCGGATGTCACCGCGGTTCCGGAAGTACTTCCTGATCACCCACAGCACCAACCTGCTCGAACTCGGCCGGCACCCGATCAAGGTCCTGATCGCCAGTGCCTTCTGGACCGAGACGCCCAGCTTCCTGTTCTGGTTCGTGATCTTCACCCTGTTCCACGCCCCGGTCGAGCGCTGGCTCGGCACCTGGCGCTGGCTGGCCGTGGTCGCCATCGCCCACATCGGCGCCACCCTGGTCAGCGAGGGGGCGGTGGCGCTGCTCATCGACGCCAACGACCTGCCTGCCCGCACCGCGCACACCATCGACATCGGTGTCAGCTACGCGCTCTCCGGATCGGTCGGCGTGCTCACCTACTTCTTCGCCCGCCCGCTGCGCTGGTACTACCTCGGCGGGGCCACTCTCTTCTACCTGGTCCTGCTCGCCGCCTACCAGGACTTCACCAACCTCGGCCATCTGACGGCCTATCTGCTGGGCCTGGCCTGCTATCCGATCGCCCGGGACGTCCCCGGCGGGGACTGGTGTCCACGGGTATTCGACCGGTGGGCACCTGTCGCGCGGATCCTCGGTCGGCCAGGATGACCTTCATGGCTGACACATCCTTCACCCTCACCCCTCGGCAGATCGCCGACGCTTACCTGGACGCGCTGGTCGCCCACAACCCGGGCGTGGCCGCCGAACTCGGTCTCAATCTCGACGACGAACGCCAACCCGACCTGTCCCCGGCGGGCTTCGAGGCCGAGGCGGAGCTGGCCAGGCAGGCCCTCGCCACCCTCGACGCGCTGGACCCCGGCTACGGCGAGCCGGCCGCGGCCGGCTTCGACGCCGCCGAGGCCGCCTGCGCCCGGCTGCTGCGGGAGCGGCTCACCGCCCAACTCGCGGTCCACGACGCCGGGGACCACTTCCGCTCGCTCAACAACATCGACTCCCCGCTGCACCTGGTCCGCGGCATCTTCGACATCATGCCGACCGCCACCGACGGCGACTGGGGCGTCATCGCGGGCCGACTGCGCAATGTCGCCGGTGCCCTCCAGGGCTACCGGGCCACCCTGGAGGAGGGACTCCGCCGCGGGCTGCTCTCCGGTCCGCGCCAGGTCGAGACCGTGACCGGCCAGTTGAGCAGCTGGATCGGCGAGGACGAGGACAACGGGGGCAGCTGGTTCACCGGCTTCACCGCCGCCGGTCCCGACAGCCGCCGGGCCGAGCTCGACGCCGCCGCCGCGCAGGCCACCGCCGCCGTGGCCGAGTTCCGCGACTGGCTGCGCGACAGCTACGCCCCCGCGGCCGCCGACGCCCCGGACATCGCCGGACGCGAGCTCTACGTCCGCTCCGCCCGCCAGCACACCGGGGCCGACCTGGATCTGGACGAGGCCTACAGCTGGGCCTGGACCGAGTTCAACCGGCTCGAGGAGGAGCAGCGGGCCCTGGCCGAGCAGGTCCTCCCCGGCGCGACCCCGCTCCAGGCCCTGGAGCACCTGGAGAAGAACGGCCCGTCCGTCAAGGGCGTCGAGGGCGTCCGCGCCTGGCTGCAGCAGATCATGGACAGTGCCATCGAGGCGCTCGACGGCACCCACTTCGACCTGGCCGGCCCGCTGCGCGAGGTCCAGGCGATGATCGCCCCGGCCGGCGCCGCCGCCGCGCCCTACTACAGCGCTCCGAGCCTGGACTTCAGCCGTCCCGGGCAGACCTGGCTGCCGACCCTGGGCCGCGAGACGTTCCCGACCTGGCAGCTGGTCAGCACCTGGTACCACGAGGGCGTCCCCGGCCACCACCTGCACCTCACCCAGCGGATGCGCTGCGCCGAGCAGCTCTCCCGGTACCAGACCACCATCGGCGGCGTCAGCGCCGAGATCGAGGGCTGGGCGCTCTACGCCGAGCGGCTGATGGACGAGCTCGGCTTCTTCGCCGACCCGGGCCACCGGATGGGCTTCCTGGACGAGCAGATGCTGCGCACCATCCGGGTCATCATCGACATCGGCATGCACCTGGAGCTGGAGATCCCGGCCGAGTCCCCGTTCCACCCCGGCGAGCGCTGGACGCCGGAGCTGGCGACCGAGTTCTTCGCCACCTACAACGGCAGCCCGGACGCGATGCGCGAGAGCGAGATCACCCGCTACCTGGGCTGGCCGGGCCAGGCCATCGGCTACAAGCTCGGCGAACGCGCCTGGCTGCGCGGCCGGGAGGCGGCCCGCCGGGCACACGGCGCGGACTTCGACCTCAAGGCCTGGCACATGAAGGCGCTGTCGCAGGGCGCCTGCGGACTGGACGAACTGACGTCCCGTCTCGCCTCGCTCTGACGCCGTCTCAGGACGCCATCCCAGGACTGCGCCGGACGGTGGTCCCGGCTCGCCCGATTACTGGTCGATCGTTGTCCAAAGTCGGGCGAGTCGGGACCGCTGCCGCCGCCGTGCTCTAACGTGGCTGCCACGACTCGCCGCAGGAGGGTGACCGATGGCCGGTGACGCGCATGCCAAGGCCCAAGGACGCGAGCCCCGGCTCGCCTCCGTGCTCGACTCCGTGACGGTGCACGCCTCCGGCGCGGTCTGCCGCAGGTCCGCCCGGGTCGAACTGCCCGAGGCGGCCGGGGTGGTCGGCGCGGCCGAGGGGCCGTTCCGGGTCACCTTCACCGGGCTGCCGCTGGCGCTGGACGAGCACAGCCTGCGCGGACGGGTCCTGGTCGGGCCGCCGAGCATGCGGGTGCTCGGCGTCCGGCGCTCGGTCCGGGCCG
This sequence comes from uncultured Actinomycetota bacterium, assembly GCA_963743515.1. Classification (GTDB taxonomy): domain Bacteria; phylum Actinomycetota; class Actinomycetes; order Streptomycetales; family Streptomycetaceae; genus Streptacidiphilus. Next base: position 446,819 of record CAVUQN010000004.1, on the reverse strand, counting down.
AACTGCCGGAGCCGGCCGACCTCTCGCCGCTGCGCCGCGCCCGCGACCTGGCCGACGCCGAACTGGCGGCCGCCCGCGCCGAGCAGGCCGCCTGGTCGACCCAGATCGAGCACATCTCCGCGCTGCGCGCCGTACCTGCCCCGGTGCGCCGGGGCGACCCGCCGCGCAGTGCGCCCACGGAGGCGCTGCTGGAGCTCGCCGACTTCGTGGACGCCCGGCTCGCCGAGCTCCAGCAGCAGCTGTTCGCGGCGACCGACGCCGTCGAGGAGGCCGAGCAGCGCGCCGAGTCCGCCCGGCGGCTGCTGCACGAGGCGTCCACCGCCCAGCCGACCGCGCCGGTGCGGAGCAGCACCAGCGCCACGCTCACCCTGGCCTGGGAGCCGGCTGAGCGGGAGACCGTCAGCCCGGAGCCCGGCGTGGGCGAGGCCGTGCTGGAACTGGAGTACTCCGTCCCCGGCGCGACCTGGACCCCGGCCTACCACCTGCGGCTGACCGGCATCGACGGCGAAGCCCCCGGCGGCAGCCTGGCGATGCGGGCCTCGGTGGCCCAGCGCACCGGGGAGGACTGGACCGGCGTCCGGCTCGGCCTGTCCACCGCCGACCTGCGGCGGCGCACCGAGCTGCCGGTGCTCTCCTCGCTGCTGATCGGCCGTCGGCAGTCGCGGCCCGCGCCGCCGCTGTGGCGGGTCCCGCCGGAGGGACTGCCGTCCCTCTTCGCCGGCTACGACGCCTTCGGCCGCCTGGCGAGCGCTGCGGGCGCGGATGCCGTGCGGGCGCCGATGGCCGCGGTCCGGCACGCCCGCATGCTGGCGCGCCCGGCGAGCGGCCCGGTCGGCGGCGAGCAGGCCGCATACGGCGGTCCGCCGCAACCGATGCCCGCGCCGCCCGGGGCCATGCCGCCCGGTTCGGCGCAGCTGCAGTCAGCCCCGGCCCCGGCGTCGCCGGGCGCTCCGTCGGCGTCGGGACCGTCCCGCAGCGCGGGAGCCCGACCGACGATCCAGGCCACCTACACCTCGGCGGCCGCGTCACCGGACCTGGGCGCAGCCTTCACCCCGGAGGGGCTCCGTCGAGACGCCGCCCTCGGCGGCGCGGCCGTCCCCGGCGAGGCGCTGCGCGACCTCGACCGGCTGGTGCTCGCCGGCCCCGACGAACCGGCGTCCGCACGCGGCCGATTGCGTCCCGAGAACGGTGACGGTTCCCCGGCCGCCGGGCCGGCCCCGTTCGGCGGCGTCGCCGAGTCCCGCTCCGGGGCGGAGGCGGTGGCCCGGCTCGAACTGCCGCCGAACAGCGTCCCGGTCCGGCACTCGGCCGGATCGTTCGACTACCGCTACGACGCCGCCGCACCGGTCGACGTCCCCTCGGACGGAGCCTGGCACTCGGTACCGGTCCGGGAGTTCCCGGTCGAGCTGGAGGTCGAGCACGTCTGCGTGCCCGCCGTGGACCCCCGCGTCTACGCCGCCGTCCAGCTCCGCAACAGCAGCGCCAACGCGCTGCTGGAGGGCGGCGCCGAGGTCACCGTCGACGGCGAGTTCCTGCTCGGCACGGCGCTGCCGACGCTCGCCCCCGGCCAGCGTCGCCGGGTCGGGCTCGGGATCGTCGAGAGCATCCGGGTCGCCCGGCGCACCAGCATGCGCGAGTCCGCCGCCGGTCTGCGGTCCGGGACGACCGTGCTGGACCACGGCATCGAGATCGAACTCGCCAACCGGCTCGGCCGCGCCGTCACCGTCGAGGTGCGCGAGCGCGTCCCGGTCGGCAGCGAGAAGGACATCCGGATCGAGGAGAAGCCGGCCTCGCCACCGTGGACGGCCGTCCCACCCGAGGAGGACGAGGAGCACCAGCGCGGGCTGCGACTGTGGCGGGTCACCCTGGCCGCACGCTCCGGCATGGTGCTGACCGGCGGTTACGAGATCCGGATCCCGGCGACCAAGGCCGTGTTCGACGGCAACAGGAGGACCTGACATGCCGCCCGAGCCCGCGTCGGCACCCGCGTCGGCACCCGCGTCGGTGACGCCGCTCCCGGTCACCGCCGTCACGCTGCTGGAGGACCGCGCCGAGGTCGAGCGCCGGGCGGTGCTGGACCTCGCGCCCGGCACCCACCGGCTGCGCTTCGGCCCGGTCACCCCGCTCGCCGTCGACCGCTCGCTGCGGGCCGAACTCACCGGCCCGGACGGCACGGTGACGACCGCCGCCACCCTCCTCGACGCCCGGCTGGTCCGCCGCTGGACCCCGCCGCCGGTCGGCGAGCCCGGGGCCGACGCCTCCGAACTGCGGCAGCGGCTGCACCGGCTCGGGCTGCAGCTCCGCGAGGCCGAGGCGCACCGGCTGCGGGCCGCCAGTCGGCTCGCGGTCCTCGACCAGTTGCTCGACGAACTGCGCCGGGACATCGCCGAGTCCGTCGGTGCGGGCACCCACGCCTTCGAACGCTGGTCGGGCGAGCTCGACCGTGCCTATGCCGCGCACCGCGCCCAGACCGAGGAACTGCGGCTGGTGACGGTGCGGCTGACCGAGCTCCGCAGCGAACTGCAGCAGGCCGAGACCGCCCGCGACGCCGCCGAGGAACCGGTGCCGGTGCTCACCGCCCACGTCGACGTGGTGATCGAGGTCGGGGCCCCGCTCGCGGCGGCCGAGCTCCGACTGCGCCACCTCGTCCCCTGCGCCCTCTGGCGCCCCGCCTACCGGGCCACCCTGCTGGGCTCCGAGCTGGAACTGGAGTGCGACGCCATCGTCTGGCAGCGCACCGGCGAGGACTGGCCCGAGGCACGGCTCTCCCTCTCCACCGCCCGCTCGACCCAGGCCGCCGAACCGCCGAAGCTGCGCGAGGACGTACTGCTGCTGGTCGACCGGACGCCGGAGGAGCGCCGCACCATCGAGGTCGACCTGCGCGAGGTCGAGATCCAGACCCTCGGGCCCACCGACAGCACCACCGACCTCGACGCCGCGCTGACCCTGCCCGGGGTGGACGACGGCGGCGAGGCCCGACTGCTGCTCGCCCCGGCCCCGGTGACGGTGCGCAGCGACGGCCGCCCGCACCGGGTGCACCTCACCGTCGCCCGGCTCCCGGTCCGCACCGAGTACGCCTGCGCGCCGGAACTTTCCCCGCTGGTCTCGCAACTGGCCCGGTTCCGCAACGGCACCGGCCAGGTCCTGCTGTCCGGACCGGTGGACCTGGTCCGCGCCAGCGGCTTCGTCGGCCGGGCCGAGCTCCGCTTCACCGCCGTGGACGCGGAGGCCGAGCTGTCCTTCGGCAGCGAGGACACCTTCCGGGTGGTCCGCAGCGTCCAGGAGACCCGCGACACCGGCGGCCTCAGCGGCCGCACCGTCATCTCCCGCACGGTGCTGCTGAATGTCTCCCGCTTCGCCCCGCCCGGCTCCGCCCCGGTCACCATCGTGCTCCGCGAACGCATCCCGGTCTCCGAACTCGCCGCCGTGGAGGTCCGCCTGGCCAAGGAGCAGTGCGACCCGCCCCCGACCGACCTCGACGCCGACGGCATCCTCCGCTACGACCTCACCCTGGCCCCCGACGCCCGCCGCACCCTCACCCTCGCCTACGACCTCACCGCCACCCGCGCGGTGGCGCTCTGACGCCCTGCCGGGTGTGTGCGGGAACCGGCTGGCGCGCAGCAAGTCCCCGGATCCGGTGAGTGCCCAGATCCGGGCCCGGCTCGAGGAGGAACTCGCCGGTGGTGCGGCGACCGGCCTGCGCCCGGCGCGCGGCGATGACGGCGCCCTTCGGGTTACCCATCCCCGGGCCGCCGTCGCGGGCTTCAGCCGCACCAGCAGTTGCCATCCCACCGAGGAGGCCGCGCCCATGAGCAATGGCGAAGCGCCGACGCCCGAGCGCTTCGGCAGAATAAAGGTGCGAGTGACTGGGCTGGTCTTCGGCGGCGATACGGTGGCGCTGCTGCGACGTGACCGCCCCGGCTCCGTGCGCTACAGCACGGTGGGCGGCACTGTGGAGCACGGCGAGGACTTCCGTGCTGCCCTCGCCCGCGAGGAGTAGGACGAACTGCCCGACGGCAGCTACAACGTCAGCAACGTCGAGTGGATCGACTGGCGCCGGGCCGGGCAGTTGCCCATGTTCCCGCCCATCGGCCAGGAGTTGGCGCAGCTCGCCGCCCCGGACGCGCCGGTGTCGCGCTTTGAGCTGACGCCCAGCGCGGACCAGAAATGCACCCGGATCTGAATCGCCGACCCTGCCTCTGTGGCATCGCATGGTGCCCCCATGGTGTCTCGTGGCGCCAAAGTCGATGCCCAGTGACACCATTGCTGACCTGTATGGATGCCATCTGGAGCCAATAAGGCTTGCAGGTGAGCCAAAGTGGTGCCAATCTAGGGCCATGGAGCTCGCCGCCTGCGGTGAGATCACCGCCCACGGCCTATGACTCGCGGCCCTCGAAGGAGCACCCATCATGAGCAACCTGGCCATCGCGGCGAACGGGCTGCGCAAGTCCTACGGCGACAAGACCGTGCTCGACGGCGTCGACCTGGCCGTCCCGGAAGGAACGATCTTCTCGCTGCTCGGCCCGAACGGCGCCGGCAAGACCACCGCCGTCAAGATCCTCTCCACCCTCATCTCCGCCGACCCCGGCTCCGGCTCCATCCACGTCGGCGGCCACGACCTGGCCGCCGACCCCCAGGCGGTGCGCGCCGCGATCGGCGTCACCGGCCAGTTCTCCGCCGTCGACGGCCTGATCACCGGCGAGGAGAACATGCTCCTCATGGCCGACCTGCACCACCTGCCCCGCCGCGAGGGCCCGCGCGTCGCCGCCGAACTGCTCGAACGCTTCGACCTCACCGAGGCCGCGAAGAAGCCCGCCTCCACCTACTCCGGCGGCATGAAACGCCGCCTGGACCTCGCCATGACCCTGGTCGGCAACCCCCGGATCATCTTCCTCGACGAACCCACCACCGGCCTGGACCCCCGCAGCCGCCACAACATGTGGCAGATCATCCGCGAACTCGTCTCCGACGGCGCAACCGTCCTCCTCACCACCCAGTACCTCGAGGAAGCCGACGAACTCGCCGACCGCATCGCCGTCCTCCACAACGGCACCATCGCCGCCCAGGGCACCGCCGAAGAGCTCAAGCGACTCGTCCCCGGCGGACACATCCGCCTCCGCTTCACCCACCCCGCCACCTACCGCGCCGCCGCCCAAGCCCTGCCCGACGCCACCCGCGACGACGAGGCCCTGGCCCTGCAACTCCCCAGCGACGGCAGCCAACGCGAACTCCGCACGATCCTCGACCGCCTCGACGCCGCCGCCATCGAGGCCGACGAACTCACCGTCCACACCCCCGACCTCGACGACGTCTTCTTCGCCCTCACCGCCAGCATCCCCACCCAGAACAACCAGACCAAGGAGACCGTCCGATGAGCAGCCTCGCCCTCGCCGTCCGCGACTCGAACACCATGCTGCGCCGCAACCTCCTGCACGCCCGGCGCTACCCTTCCCTCACCCTGAACCTGCTGCTCACCCCGATCATGCTGCTGCTGCTCTTCGTCTATATCTTCGGCAACTCGATGAGCGCGGGCATCGGCGGCGGCGGCCGGGCCGGCTACATCACCTACATCGTCCCCGGCCTGCTCCTGATGACCATCGGCAGCACCGTGGTCGGGACCGCAGTCTCGGTCTCCAACGACATGACCGAGGGCATCATCGCCCGCTTCCGCACCATGGCCATCACCCGCCCGTCGGTCCTGGTCGGACACGTCGTCGGCAGCGTGCTCCAGTCGATCGCCAGCGTGGTCCTGGTCGGCGCCGTCGGCGTCGCCATCGGCTTCCGGTCCAAGGACGCCGGCGCCCTGCACTGGCTCGCCGCCTTCGGACTGCTCGTCCTGTTCGCTCTCGCGCTGACCTGGATCGCCGTGGGCATGGGCCTGATCAGCCCCAGCGCCGAGGCCGCCAGCAACAACGCCATGCCGCTGGTCCTGCTGCCGCTCTTCTCCAGCGCCTTCGTCCCCGTCCACACCATGCCCGGCTGGTTCCAGCCCATCGCCCGGTACCAGCCCTTCACCCCCACTATCGAGACCCTCCGCGGCCTGCTGCTCGGCACCCACATCGGCAACAACGGCTGGCTCGCCATCGCCTGGTGCCTGGGCCTCACCTTGCTCGGCTACTTCTGGGCGACCTCGAAGTTCAACAGTGACCAGAAGTAACAGCCACGACAGAACCACAGGAACAGATGACGGCAGGGCCCTCGGCACACGAGGGCCCTGCCGTCATCGCAGCAGACGGTGCCGCCGAGGTCAGCCGGCGGAGCCGGAGATGGCGAGCTGGACCAGACGGATGATCACCAGGACAGTGGAGAGCAGCAGGTAGGAGCGCAGGACGCCCATGCCGATGCGGTGGCCGGTGGAGAAGACCGGGCGGGTGAGGGTGTCGAGCGGGGGCATCCGCCAGTCGTCGCGGCCGGTGCGGTCGATCGGCTCAACCGCCTTGCCGCGCTGGTGCCAGAGGCGGGCCGCGGCGTAGAGGATGCCGAAGGCACCGGAGGCGGCGAGGATGTCGAGGATCGCGGCGGCGCTGATGCTCGGGTAGATCACCGAGGCGGTGAGGATCAGCGAGAGCACCACCAGGATGCCGACGACCAGGGTGGTGAAGGCGTTGGTGCCACGGCCGTTGGTCCAGGGGCCGAGGACCTCGCGGTCGTTGCAGAGCATCAGCAGGTAGACCGAGGCGGAGGGCAGCAGCACCCCGGCCAGGGCCTGGACGCCCATGGTCAGCAGGCCCAGCGGCGAGCCCGGGATCAGCACGATCACGGCCGCCACCAGCACCAGGCCGGCGTAGACGGCGTAGAAGCCCTTGGCGCCCTCGACCCCCCGGTGCAGCGAGTGCTTGATGCCGAAGACGTCGCCGATGGCGTAGGCGGTGGAGAGCGAGACGGCGAAGGCGCCGATGATCGAGGCGTCCAGCAGGGCGATGGCGAACAGTACCCCGGCGACCTTCCCGGCGTGGGCGGCGATGCCGTGTGCCAGCCCGGCCGCGTCGGTGAAGTTGCCGAAGTCGCTGGTACCGGCGAAGGCGGCGGTGGAGATGCCCATCACCGCGGCGGCGCCGACGACCACGATGGCTATGCCGATCCAGAGGTCGGCCTTCTCGTAGGACATGAAGCGCGGGGTGATCCGCTTGTCGATGACGTAGGACTGCTGGAAGAACAGCTGCCAGGGCGCGACGGTGGTGCCGACAATGCCGATGATCAGCAGCATCACCGTGGCCAACTGGCCGCCCCGCCGGGAAGATCGGGCGTCACGAAGGCATGCGCCATCTGCGAGCCGGCCGGGTGGATCATGAAGTAGAGCGGGATCAGCAGCAGCGAGCCGAAGCACAGGGCCATGGCTATCCGCTCGAACCGCTTGAAGGAGCCGGTGAACGCCGAGGAGATGATGATCGCCGCCGCGAGCAGCACCGAGGGGATCTTCGGCAGCCCGAGGTAACCGGTGGAGAGAGTGATCCCGATGAACTCGGTGACCAGCGTCAGCGCGTTGAGCAGCAGCAGGTCGATGACCGAGAAGGCGCCCCAGAACTTGCCGAAGCGGCTGAAGATCAGCCGGGCGTGGCCGACGCCGGTGACCGCGCCGAGCCGCAGCACCATCTCCTGGTTCACGTACAGCACCGGCACCAGCAGCAGCCAGCGTCCACATCAGGTGGGTGCCGTAGTTCTGCCCGGCCTGGCCGTAGGTGGCGAAGGCGCCGGCGTCGTTGTCGCCGACCATCACGATCAGGCCGGGGCCGACGATCGCCAGCAACGTCTTGATCTTGGCCGAGAGGCCGCGCGGCGCGTGGTCGTCGAGACGGATGGTGCCGAAGGCGCCGTGGATGTCGCCGAGGTGGGCCTCGTCCAGCACGGCGGAAGGGGTCTGGCCGGTGGAGTTGATCGTGCCGGTGGAGCTGATGGGCGTGGTCAGGGTTGCATCGGTCATGACAGGCCTCCCGGCCCCCGGAAAGGGGGCGGTACGGGACACAGGGCAGCCATCGGTCCCTGCGCACGGGCAGAAGCGCCTATGGGCAGGAGTCAGGACGCCGACGAGTCGTCACGAGGCGGATCGGGCCACGAGGATGACGCTGTGGAGGTCGGTGTCCGGTGAGGGGTGGTTACCGCGTGCCGGATGAGAACGGGGACAGGCGAAAGAGGGGCCTATGGTGGCCCGGACTACTGCTGTCGCAGTCCATTGACATTCGCCTCCTCCCGGCCGGGACGCCCCACGGGCGTCAGCGGACTCGCAAGGAGCGGACCGGTCGCGCGACCGTTTGAGGTCGCTCCGGTACACCCCAACTCGTCAGAGCTTTGGCACTCCACGGCGTGATCCCCGAAGGGGGAAGCCACTTGGGATCACCCCTTAGGTCGGGGAGATCTGTCCTGATCCGGAGCGTCTCTCGACGGGTGGGATCAGTGGCCTGTGTCCGTGAAGACGCCTCACCGAACGAGGTGCCAGACACACAGATATAAGTACAGCGTTAAGCATAGCCCCTGGCAGCGGGCGCTCGTGCCCATTTTCAGGGCTTTCCCGGCTCCGGGAGGTGTGAACGGGGTGAGATAGGGGGAGTGCGGGGCGTCAACGCGCGCGTGGTGTGCATCACCTGCCTGGCTGCGGGCGACGGTTCTGCCGCGCGCCCGGTGGTGTGACGGATGCTGTGCCCGGGAACAGGGGAGCAGAGGGGAGGGGGGTTCCGTGCCGACTGCGCCGGTGACCGTGCTCATGGTCCTGCTCGCACTGCTGGGGGCCGCGGCCGGACCGCTGCTGGCGCACGCCTGCTGGCGGCTGTCCGTGCCGAGCGGGGAGCCGTACCGCAGCCACTGCGAGGACTGCGGCAAGGACTGCGTCGCTCCGCCGGGCCGTCCGCCCCAGTTGCGCTGCCCCGGCTGCGGCCGGCGGCTCGGGCCTGCCGCGTGGTGGGTCTCGGTGCTGACCGGGCTCGGCTGCGCGGCCGTCGCCTGGCGGATCGGACCGCACCCGGCCCTGGCCGCCTATGCCTTGGCGGTGCCGGCCGGGGTGGTGCTGGCGGTTGTCGACGCGGGCTGGAAGCGGCTGCCCGACGTGGTCGTGCTGCCGCTCTGTCCGGCGGTGGCGGCGCTGTTGACCGTGGCCGCGGTGACCGATCCGCACCATGGCTCGCTGGTCCGGGCGGCGACGGCGATGGCAGTCCTCGCCGGCGTCTTCTTCCTGCTGGTGCTCGCCAGTCCGGCCGCGCTCGGACTCGGCGACGTCAAGCTGATCGGCGTGCTCGGACTGCTGCTGGGCTGGCAGGGATGGCGGGACGTGCTGGCCGGTACCTTCCTGGGCTTCCTGCTGGCCGCCTTTGCCGCGGTGTTCCTGCTCGCCACACGCCGGGCCGGTCGCCGGGACACGGTGCCCTTCGGGCCTTTCCTGCTGCTGGGGGCGCTGGTCGCTCTGCTGCTCTGAGCCTGCTCAGGGGGGTGCCGACCCGTGCAGAATCGAATCTTCGCTCCGGTTGTTGCACGGGCGATCGAACTAGGACGCGATGCTGTTCAACCTCCATGGGTCTCCCGACAGCATCGGTAACTCTCCGTACCTGGTCGTCTACAGGGTCTACGCTGTCACTTGCGAAGCCGCACCGTCCGGATCCCGGCTCCGCCTGCACGGTCGCCATATCCGCGCAGGCTGACAGCGGAGGAGCCGCAGACATGGAGATCACCGTCAACACGACAGCCCATGAAGAGAAGTGTCGAATCGTCAGACCGTGCGGCGAGCTCGACCTGGCCAATGCCTCCGCCTTCGGCGGCAGCCTCGGGGGGTTGGCGGTGCCGGGCGGGTTCGGTCCTTCGGGTGGCCCGGAGTTGCGCCTGGTCGGCGCCGAACCGCCGTGGGACGTACCGAGGGTGGTCGTCGACCTGACCGAGGTCACCTTCATGGACCTCAGTCCGCTGCGTGAGCTGCGCGCCGCCCTGGTCCGGGCCGAGCAGCACGGGGGCTGGGTCCGGCTGGTGCACAACCAACGGGGCATCGACCGGCTGCTGCACGCGACCCGGCTCGCCGACGTCTTCCCGCGCTACGCCAGCCTCGCGGCAGCCCGCGCCGGAGAGGCCAGCCGCCACCGCCTCTGACGGCGAGGTGACATGTTCTGGTCGTGGTTGAGACCAATAGGACTAGGCCAATTCTAGCCGCGCCTGGTCTGGCCTGCGATTTCCGTGAACCTTAAGGAAACTTAAGTGACACGTTGCTGAATGGTGTCTTGACGCTGGGGGATGGTCCAGGCCAATTTATGCAGCAGCGGTTGTTACCGAGGAGTCGTATGGGGTCCTCGGTCAACTGCCCCAGCAAGACCGCAGGTTCAGTGACGGATGTTGTGGTTGCGGAGGCAGAACATGATCGGAAACCCCCCACGGAACCGGGCCGGCACGCCGGGGCGCGGTGTCCGCAAGGACGTCAGGAGAGAGCTCCTGGCCGCCGGTACGGCTGTCGTGCTCGGCGTCGGCGGGCTGGTGGCAGTCACCGGCTCGGCACATGCGGACAGTACCCAGCTGCTGGTCAACCCCGGTTTCGCGACCGGGAACCTGAGCGGCTGGAGCTGTTCGCCGCTGGACACGGTGGTGACCAGCCCGGTCGCCCCCGGCTCGACGTACGCTCTCTCGGCCACCCCGGCCGGGCAGGACGACGCGCAGTGCTCGCAGACGGTGTCGGTCCTGCCGAACTCGTCCTACACGCTCAGCGGCCAGGTGGAGGGCGACTACGTCTACATCGGCGCCACCGGCACCGGCGTGGCCGCGAGCGACTGGACCCCGGCGGCCACCAGTTGGACCACCCTCACCACCAGCTTCACCACCGGTGCGACCACCACCTCGGTGACCGTCTACGCCCACGGCTGGTACGGCGAGGGCACGTTCGGCGTGGACGACATGTCGCTGACCGGAGCCGCGGGCGCCGGCAGCAGCCCCAGCGCGACCGCCAGCGCCAGTGCCAGCGCGTCCGCCAGCGCGAGCGCCTCGGCCAGCGCCGGTCCGTCGTCGAGCGCGAGTGCCTCCGCCAGTGCGAGTGCTTCCGCCAGTTCCTCCCCGAGCAGCCCGGCGAGCAACAGCTTCCAGCACCCGGTCTACCTGATGCCGTTGGAGAACTCCCCGCAGGCGATCTCCGACATCGTCGCCGACTCCGGTGAGAACCAGTTCCTGATGGCCTTCGTCCTCGACTCGGGCAACTGCACCCCGGCCTGGGACGGCGACGCGACCACCCCGGTCTCCACCGACACCACCGTGCTGGCCGACGTCAACGAGATCCGCGCCGACGGCGGTGACGTCAGCGTCTCCTTCGGCGGCTACAACGGCACCGAGCTGGGCACCGACTGCGGCAGCTCCACCGCGCTGGCCGCCGCCTACCAGTCGGTCATCACCAAGTACAACCTCGACCGGATCGACCTGGACTGGGAGAACGGCAGCCTGGACGCCAACATGGCGGTCCGCTGGGGCGCCATCAAGCTGCTGGAGCAGGAGGACCCCAACCTCCAGGTCTCGCTGACCATCCCGATGACCACGGTCGGCCTGCCGGACAGCGGCCGGGACGAGATCCAGCAGGCGATCAACGACGGTGCCAGGATCGACCGGATCAACATCATGGACTTCGACTTCGGCCTGGACAGCGGCACCGAGACCGCCGCCGCCGAGGGCGTGGCCACCGATGTGATCGGCCAGCTGGAGACCCTGTACGGCTGGAACGCGGCCACCGCCTGGGCGCACCTCGGGGTGCAGTTGATGAACGGTCACACCGACCAGCCCAGTGAGCTGTTCACCCAGTCCACCTTCACCGACCTGCTCGGCTTCGTCCAGGCCAACCACGCCGCCCAGTTCTCCTACTGGGACGTCAACCGGGACCAGGCCTGCCCCGCCGGTGTCGCCGAGGACTGGGCCGCCCCGAGCTGCAGCAGCATCACCCAGAACCCGTACGACTTCACGAAGATCATCACGCAGTTCAACGGCTGATCCGCGCAGCGCGCGACCAGCCGCACCCCCACAGTCCGCCCGCGCCGGGCCGCCGCAGGCATACCCCCACATGTCTGCTGTGCTCACACCCCGGCGCGGGTGTCGCACCACCCCCCCACATCACAGAGGAGCTTTGCCATGTCAGAACGCTTCCTGCCCATGCGCCGAGGACCGGAGCGGAGGTTGAAGCGCAGCACGGCCCTGGCCACCGCCACCGTGCTGGTCGTCGGTTGTGCGGCGCTTGCCACGAGTGTCGTCGGAGCCGACGCCGCCGCCGCGAATCTGCTGACCAACGCCGGTTTCGAGACCGGGAACCTGAGCGGCTGGACCTGCTCGACGCTGGACACCGTGGTCACCACCCCGGTGCACAGCGGTTCCTATGCGCTGTCGGGCGCTGCCTCCTCCGGTGACGACGCCCAGTGCTCGCAGACCGTGACGGTGCTGCCGAACACGACCTACAGCCTGTCGGGCTATGTCCAGGGCGACTACGTCTACCTCGGCGCCACCGGCACCGGCGTCACCGCCAGCACCTGGACGCCGAGCGCGGCGACCTGGCAGCAGCTCTCGACCAGTTTCACCACGGGCGCGTCGACGACCTCGGTGCAGATCTACACCCACGGGTGGTACGGCGAGGGCACTTACTACGCGGACGACCTCTCGCTGACCGGCCCCGGCGGCACGGCCAGCAGCAGTGCGAGCGCCAGCGCCAGCCCGAGCGGCAGCGCGAGTGCGTCGGCCTCGTCCGGCCCGTCGTCCTCGGCCTCCGCCAGCTCCTCGCCGAGCTCCTCTGCGTCGGCCTCGGCGTCGGCCTCTGCCTCGGCGTCCGCCTCGGCCGGCGCCAGCGGCTCCGCCTCGCCCTCGGCCTCGGCGAGCAGCACCGGCGGAACCGGCACCGCGCCGACCGGTGACGGCCTGGTGACCACGCCCACCGGGATCACCGCCAAGGTGACCAACACCGCGATCACCCTGAGCTGGACCGCCTCCACCGACAACTCGCAGACCGGCGACGCGCCGGCCTACTACGTCTACTCGGGCGCGAACCTGATGGCGACGTCGATGGGCACCTCGGTGACCGTCAGCTCGCTGCTGCCGAACACCACCTACACCTTCACGGTCCAGGGCTACGACAAGGACGGGCACGCCTCCGGCGAGTCCGCCCCGGTGACGGCGACCACTGCCGCCGCCGCGACGGGTCCGATGAAGTCCGCGTACTTCGACCAGTGGGGCATCTACGGCAACGCCTACTACCCGAAGAACGTGGCCCAGTCGGGCGCGGCCTCGGGCCTGAAGGTCATCACCTACGCCTTCGAGAACATCGACCCCACCGCCCACACCTGCTTCGAGGCGGTCAAGGCCAGCGACTCGACCAACGAGTCCGACCCCGACGCCGGTGACGGTGCGGGCGACGCCTTCGCCGACTACCAGAAGTCGTACACCAGCGACATCAGCGTGGACGGCACCTCGGACGCCTGGTCGCAGCCGATCAAGGGCAACTTCAACCAGCTGCGCGAGCTCAAGGCGGAGTACCCCAACCTGCGGATCGTGCTCTCGATCGGCGGCTGGACCTACTCCAAGTACTTCTCCGACGCGGCCGCCACCCAGGCCTCGCGCCAGGCGTTCGTCTCCTCCTGCATCAACATGTTCATCAAGGGCAACCTGCCGACCGGCATCTCCGGCGACGCCTCCGGCGGCACCGGCTCGGCGGCCGGCCTGTTCGACGGCATCGACATCGACTGGGAGTACCCGGCGTCGCCCGACGGCCACACCGGCAACGACTACTCGGCCGCCGACACCGCGAACTACACCGCGCTGCTCGGCGAGTTCCGCTCCGAGCTGGACGCCTACGGCAACAGCATCGGCAAGCACTTCCTGCTGACCGCCGCGCTGCCCAGCGGCCAGGACAAGATCGCCGACATCCAGCCGGCCGCCATCGCGCAGTACCTGGACTACGGCGACGTCATGACCTACGACATGCACGGCGCGTGGGAGACCGACGGTCCGACCGACTTCCAGGACCCGCTGCACAGCTCGCCGAACGACCCGAGCCCGGTCGTCGCCCCTGGCAACGAGCAGTACAACATCGACGAGACCATCAAGGCGTACACGACGGGTGATCCGGAGTACGGGATCACCGGCGGCTTCCCCGCCAGCAAGATCGTCCTGGGGGTGCCGTTCTACTTCCGCGGCTGGTCGGGGGTGACCGCAGGCAGCAACTACGGCCTGTACGAGCCCGCGACCGGGGCCAGCCCGGTCCAGACCTACACCCAGGAGGCGGGCATCGCCGACTGGAAGGAACTGGTCTCCCAGGGGCTGACCACCGGTGCGACGGTCCACTGGGACCCGACCACGGACAGCTCGTGGATCTACAGCAACGGCGACTTCTACACCGGTGACACCCCGCAGGCGATCACCGCGCGCGGCGCCTACGCCACCGCCAACGGACTGGGCGGCATCTTTGCCTACTCCTTCGAGGGTGACGACTCGTCCAGCACGCTGATCAACACCCTGGTCAGCTCGATGCAGTAAGCACCACCGCAGTCAGCACCACCGCAGTCAGCAGGGCGGCGCGCCGGTTCCCCGGTGCGCCGCCCGTCGCTGTCCGGACCTGTCAGAGCTGTCAGACCTTCAGGTCGCGCAGCAGCTTCGCCACATGGCCGGTGGCCTTGACGTTGTAGAGGGCACGCTCGACCTTGCCCTCCTCGTCCACCACCACCGTCGAGCGGATCACCCCGGTCACGGTCTTCCCGTACATGCTCTTCTCGCCGAAGGCCCCGTAGGCCACCAGGACCTCCTTCTCCGGGTCGGCCAGCAGGGTGACCCGCAGGTGCTCCTTCTCCCGGAACTTGCCCAGCTTCTCCGGCTTGTCCGGTGAGATTCCGATCACGTCGTAGCCGGCCTCGGCCAGTACGTCCAGGTTGTCGGTGAAGTCGCAGGCCTGCTTGGTGCAGCCGGGTGTCAGTGCCGCCGGGTAGAAGTAGACGATGACCTTGCGGCCGAGGTGGTCGGCGAGGGACACCTGCTTGCCGTCGGCGTCCGGCAGGCTGAAGGCCGGAGCCGGGTCGCCGGGCTGCAGTCGCTCACTCATCTGTTGTGCTCCTGGTGTCGATGGGGGACGGTCGCGCACAGAGAACGTACTCCGAAGGCGAGTGCCGATGCGCGTGGCGACCCGCGACCTGACAAACTGTCCGAGAGCATCAGCATGGGGCGACGGAGGGAAGGTGTCCTCGTGGGCGAGGTCAGCACGAGGGGTCGGGACGGCAAGGACGTCCGCAGCGCAGCCCAGATCGAGGAGGACATCGCCCGGACGCGGGAGCAGCTCGCGGCCACGCTGGACCAGCTGGCCGTGGCGGTGCACCCGTCCACGATCATCGATTCGATGAAGGCGCAGGCCACGGCCAAGGTCCAGCAGACGGCCGGGCAGGCCTTCACCCGGGTGAACCAGGGCGTCGAGGCGGTCAAGGGGCAGTTCACCGACGAGAAGGGCAACTTGGACCGGAAGCGGGTCGTGCCGGCGGCGGCGATCGGTGCGGCCCTGGTCGTCGGCGTGATCATGCTCCGCCGCCGGAAGAAGTAGCGGCCGCGCCCCGGCTGCCGACCATGTCGGCCCGGTCCGCCGGGGCAGGACCGCCGATCAGGGCAGCTGTGTCGGCGGTCCGGTGTACGGTCCTTGGGTGAACGATTCCACCGACCGGGGCTATCCCCTTGGCGAGAAGCTGCCCATCCGGATGCTGCACGACCGGGTGCTGGTGCGTTCGGACGGCCCCGAGGGGGACCGCCGGTCGACCGGCGGCATCCTGATCCCGGCCACCGCCGAGCTGAGCAAGCGCTGTGCCTGGGCCGAGGTCGTCGCCGTCGGCCAGAACGTACGCAGCATCGAGCCCGGCGACCGGGTGCTCTACGACCCGGAGGACCGCTCCGAGGTCGAGGTACGCGGGATCGTCTATGTCCTGCTGCGTGAGCGCGACATCCACGCCGTGGCGGCCGAGCGGGTCGGTGACACCGGCGGCAACACCGGGTTGTACCTCTGAGCGGCGTGGCTGCGCCGTCGCTGCCGGGGTTCTGGGGGCGGGGGCGGGAGTCGCGCGCCGCAGTGTCGGGGGTCTGGGCGGTGACCCGGATCGTGTTGGTGGCCGGTTCGCTGAAGGTGGGTCCGTTCGCGGCCCCGGGCGGTCTCGACTACTCCGTCACCGAGGTCTACCAGCCCTGGTTCGAGCTGCTGCGCACCGGGACCTTCCCGCTGCACGACGTCACCTGGCAGTACCCGCCGGGCGCGGCGGGACCGCTGCTGCTCCCGGCGCTGCTGCCGTTCATCGACTACGGGCATGCGTTCATTCTGATGTGCGCGCTCTGCGACGCACTGGTGGCCCTGCTGCTGCTGCGCGCGGGGCGGCCGAGGGCGGGCGGGGCGACGACGGGCGGGGCGACGACGGGCGGGGCGCGGCGCGACCTGGCCGGCTGCTGGATGTGGACGCTGGGCCTGCCGCTGCTGTGGACGACCCCGTGGAACCGCTTCGACGTGATGGTGACCGCACTCGCGGTCGCCGCGCTGGTCGCGGCCTCCTGGCGCGGGACTGGACGGTGGCGCCCGGGGCTCTGGTCCGACGCCGCGTTCGGGGTGCTGGTGGGCCTCGGCACGCTGGTCAAGGTGTGGCCGGTGCTGTTGCTGGCGGGGACCGCGCGCGGGCGTCGGGGCCTGGTCGCCCGGGTGGCGGCCGGGGCGACGGTACTGCTGGGCGCCGGGCTGTTCCTGGTGACGATGCCGGGCGCGCTGAGCTTCCTGACGGCGCAGAAGGACCGGGGGATCGAGTACGAGGCGTTGCCCGCGCTGCCCTTCCAACTGATCCGCCACTTCGGCTGGACCGGGCACGTCGGGGTGCGCGACGGCTCGACGGAGTTCCTGGGCCCCGGGGTCGGTTCGGTCGCGCTGCTCAGCGAGCTGCTGACGGTGGCGGCCCTCGGCTGGCTGCTGTGGTGGGCCAGGCGCTCGGACCGCAGCGCGGAGACGGTGCTGCCCGACGCGGCGTTCACGGCAGTGCTGCTCTTCGTCGCCACCAGTCGGGTACTCAGCCCGCAGTACCTGATCTGGCTGGTCGGTCTGGCGGCCGTCTGCCTGTTCCGTCCGACGACCTCGCAGCGGATGCCGGCGCTGCTGGTGCTGCTGGCCTGCCCGCTGACGATGGTGGTGTTCCCCTTCACGGGCCACGTGCTCATCCACGGCTCGGTCCCGGCCGCGCTGGTGCTGACCCTGCGGGACCTGCTGATCGGCGCGGCGGCGCTGCTCGCCGCCCGGCGGCTGTGGACCGCGACCCGGCCGACCACGCAGCCGGAGACGGCGACGGAGCCCGGGACCGCCCGCCCGGCGGCCCTGGACACCATCGCCTGACCCCTCTTTCCTGACTGCTCTTCCTGACCTTGGCCCGAGCGTCGCTCAGGGAATCACGCCGAGCGGGACGGCCGGCGCGGAGACCGCGGCCCCGCTCGGCTGCACGCCGTTGTCCTGGCCGGGGGCGTTGCTGACCGTGGGCACACTGGGCGCGGTTGCCGGCGGGGTGGTCCCGGCGGGGACGGAGGGCGGCGTGGAGCCGCCGCCCTGACCCGGCGTCTGGCTCGCCGGCGGCGCGGAGCCGCTGGCCGGCGGGGTGCCGCCAGGGCTGCCGGACGGGGTCGCCGAGGCGGAGGTCGAGGCGCTGGGCGGGGCGGCAGTGGGCGCCGCGTTGCTGCTGCTGATCTGCAGGTTGAACGGCGCTACGGGCTGTCCGTCGAGGGCGGCCGTCATGTAGTCGGTCCAGATCTGTGCGGGGAACGTCCCGCCGTTGACCCGGGTGACCCCGGCCGCGTCGCCGAGCGACACCCGGGCGTGGGTGTTCGGGTCCTCCGCGAACAGGCCGACCGAGGTGACCAGCTGCGGCGTGTAGCCGATGAACCAGGCAGAGAGGTTGCTGTCGGTGGTCCCGGTCTTGCCGGCCGCAGGTCGGCCCAGGCCGAGCGCGACATAGCCGGTGCCGGCCGGGCTGACGACACCCTGCAGCACCGAGGTGACGGTGTCGGCGGTGTCGCGGCTGAAGGCGGTGGCGGCCGGGTGCGCGGGCAGGGCCTTGGCCGTGCCGTCGTGGCTGAGCTGTTGCACCGACCAGGGGGTGATCTGCTGCCCGTGGTTGGCGAAGGTCGCGTACGCCCCCGCCATCTGGATGGCGCTGGGGGTCGCCACGCCCAGCGCGATCGAGGGGTCGCTCGCGCTCATGCTGGGGGTGTTCGGCGGCAGCCCGGCGGCGATGGCGGCGTTGCGGACGTTGTTCAGTCCGGCGTCGACGGCCTCCTGCGCGTACACGCTGTTGACCGACTTCTGCATCGCGTAGCTGAGGGTGATGTTGCCGTAGTTGACGTTGTCCTCGTTCGGCGGCGCGTAGTGCTGACCGGCCGGAAGCCCCTGGACCTCGCGTCCGCTGGTCCCGTCGTAGAGGGTGTTCGGGGTGATCGGCACGCCGTTCTGGGTGGTGGCGTGGTTCTGCAGCCCGGCGGCCAGGTCGAAGGCCTTGAAGGTCGAGCCGACCTGGATGTCGGTGCGCAGGGCGTCGTTGTACTCCTGGACGGCGTAGTCGGGACCGCCGTAGGCGGCGAGGAGCTTGCCGGTGGCCGGGTCGACCGAGCCGGCGGCGGCCCGGACGTCCTTGGCCTTCTGGGTGTTCGGCAGCAGGTCGGTGAACTCGGTCCGGACGGCGGAGGCCAGGGCGTTCTGGTCGGACTTGACGAAGGTGGTGGTGATCCGCCAGCCGCCGGCCGCGAGGGTGCCCGAGTCGACGATGTTGTTGTCGTTGAGGTAGTGGTTGGCGATGTCGATGAGGTAGCCGGCCTGGCCGCCGACGCCGATGGTGGTGCTGGGCGCCTTGGTGACCGGGAAGGTCATGTTGTTGCGGTCGCTCTGGTCCAGCCAGCCCAGCTTGACCATGCCGTCCAGCACGTAGTTCCAGCGGGCGACGGCTTCGGCCTTGCCCTGGGGGGTGGCGGTGCCCACGTCGTAGGCACTGGGCGCCTGCAACAGTGCGGCCAGGTAGGCCGCCTGCGGGACGTTCAGCTCATTGGCGTTGATCCCGTAGTACGCCTGGGCGGCGGCCTGGATGCCGTAGGCGTTGCGGCCGAAGTAGCTGGTGTTGAGGTAGCCGGCCATGATCGTGTCCTTGCTCTCGGTCTGGTCGACCTTGAGCGCGATGAAGAACTCCTTGGCCTTGCGGACCAGGTTCTGCTCCTGGGTCAGGTAGTAGTTCTTGACGTACTGCTGGGTGATGGTGGAACCGCCCTGCAGCCCCTTGCCGGTGACGGTGTACCAGGCCGCGCGGACGATGCCGGTGATGCTGACGCCCCGGTTGGTGTAGAAGGTGCGGTCCTCGGCGGAGACCGCCGCGTGCTGCATGTTGATCGAGATCTGGCTGATCGGGACCGAGACCCGGTTCACCGCGCCGGTCCGGCCGAGCTCGGTGGTGTTGTCGGCGTAGTAGTAGACATTGCTCTGCGCGGTCGCGGCGGCGTTCGGGTCCGGCACGGTGACCAGCATGTACATCGCGACGAAGGCGCCGATGCAGATGAGCAGCAGGGCGAGGACGCCGCCGAGGACCATCCGCCAGGTCGGGATCAGCCGCCGCCACCAGGGCTTGGCCCTGCGGGCGGTCCGCCGGGCCTGCTTCTTCGCGCGGCGGCGGTCCCGCCGTCCCGCGCCGGGGCCGCCGCCCTCGGCCCGGTCCTCGGCGGCCAGCGCGTCCGGCGCGGGCGGCCAGCCGGCGACGGCCGGCGGCGGCGTGGGCGGGGGAGGCCCGGGCCGGGCGGGCGGCGGGGGCGGAACGGGCGTGGAGCCGACCGGACGACCGGTGCCGGGAGCGGGGCGGTCGGGGCCACCCGCGCCGCCTGCGCCGTCCGGGCCTTCGGGGCCGTCGGAGTCGTCCCGGCCCCAGCCGGGGCCCCAGTCCGGTCCCTGAGGTCCTTGGCTCATCGCGCGCTGCTCCTTGGCCCACTGCGGGGCGTTGCTGACACTCTGTGATCATCTGACGCCGTGTTGTGAGTCCGATTATGTTCCGTCAGCTCCCTGATGTCCGATTGGTCGGCCGCAAACGGGGTGCGGCGTGGCGGGCCGAGTGGCTATCCTTCGAGAACCCACAACTTCACACGGTCCCAGCCCCTTCGCGCACCCCCCGGGTGGCAGCGGACGGGGCCTGGTCGGCGTGCGCCCGTATCCGACGGATTTCTGCGCGCCCCAGGTCAGGACGGGCCCCGGGCCGCGTCCTGGCGGGATCCGTCATGCCCTGATCCGTGCCGCCGCCTCCGTGCGCGGCCGTCGAGAGGACGTGTCCCCCGATGAGCCGAACCGTCGTCGAAGCCCGCCCGCCCGACCCCCAGCCCCCCGATCCGGCCCCCGCGCGGCAGCGCCGCGCGCTCCGCTCCGGCTGCGCGCTCTACGCGGCCGTCGCCCGGGGCAGCTTCCGCCGCTACGCCACCTACCGCGCCGCAACCTGGGCCGGAACCTTCACCAATACCGTCTTCGGCTTCTTCATCGCCTACACCTACCGGGCCCTCTGGGACATCCGGCCGCACCTCGGCGGCTACGACCTCAGTGCGGCCCTCACCTATGTCTGGCTCGGCCAGGCCCTGCTGATGCCGGTGGCCGCGATGGGCGGCGGCGTCCAGGACGACCTGGAGGCGCGGATCGTCTCCGGCGACATCGCGGTGGACCTCTACCGGCCGGTGGACCAGCAGGGCTGGTGGCTGGCGAGCGACCTCGGCCGGGCGGCCTACCACCTGCTCTCGCGCGGAGTGCTGCCGCTGCTGGTGGGCGGCCTCTTCTTCCATCTGCGGATGCCCTCCGGCGGCCTCGCCGAGGCGGCGCTGACCTGGGCCTGCTTCCTGTTGTCGCTGCTGCTCGGGATCACCGTCAGTTTCATGATCCGCTACATGACCGCGCTCACCGGCTTCTGGCTGCTGGACCCGCGCGGGATGCGGCAGGTCGCGCTGGTGCTCGGGATGTTCTGCTCCGGCTTCCTGCTGCCGCTGACGCTCTTCCCCCCGGCCCTGGCGACCTTCTTGCAGCGGCTGCCCTGGGCCGGGATGGTGCAGATCCCCGAGGACGTCTTCCTCCAGCGGCGGACCGGGGACTCACTGCTCTCCGGGCTGGCCCTGCAGTTGGGCTGGGTGCTGGCGCTGGTGCTGGCCGGCCGGCTGGTGCAGCGGGCGGCCTCCGCCAAGGTGGTGGTCCAGGGTGGGTGAGCAGCCCGGTGCGCTGGTCCGGACCCTCGACGCGCTGCGCGCCTACCGGCTGATCGCCGGGATGTGGCTGCGGGCCTCGATGGCCTACCGGACCTCCTTCTGGATCACGGCCGTCGGCAACGCGGTCACCTCGGCGCTGGACTTCGCGGTGATCGCCATCATGTTCCTGCACACCACCGCCCTCGGCGGCTGGACCCTGCCCCAGGTCGCCTTCCTCTACGGCACCTCCGGCCTCACCCTCGGCCTGGCCGACCTGCTGGTCGGCAGCCTGGACCAGCTCGGCCAGCGGGTCCGCGACGGCTCGGTGGACGTCGTCCTGGTCCGCCCCGCCGCCGCGCTCGCGCAGCTCGGCGCGGACCGCTTCGCGCTGCGCCGGGCCGGCCGGGTGGTCCAGTCCGGGCTGATCCTGGGCTGGGCGCTGAGCCGGCTGCCGATCGACTGGACGGCCGGACGGCTGCTGGTGCTGCTCGCCCTGGTGGCCTGCGGCACCGTGATCTTCGGCTCGGTGTTCGTGGCCGGGGCGGCGTTCCAGTTCTTCGCCACCGACGCCGCCGAGGTGCAGAACTCGGTGACTTACGGGGGCGCGACGATGCTTCAGTACCCGCCGACCATCTACGCCCGCGACCTGGTCCGGGGCGTGGTCTTCGGGGTGCCGCTGGCCTTCGTGAACTGGCTGCCCGCGCTGTACGTGCTCGGCCTGCCGGACCGCCTCGGCCTGCCCGGCTGGTTCCGCTTCGCCTCGCCGCTGGTGGCGCTGGCCTTCGCCGCCGCCGCCGGGCTCCTCTGGCGGGCCGCGCTCCGCTCCTACCGCAGCACCGGAAGTTGACCATCCATCAGTCACGCCTGGACAGGAGAGACATGGCCATCATCGAGGTCGAGAACGTCGCCCGCAGTTTCACCGTCCGCCGCAGGGCCGGCCGGCTGCGGCGCGAGCGCACCGAGGTCCGCGCCGTCGAGGACCTCAGCTTCAGCGTCGCCGCCGGGGAGATGGTGGGCTACATCGGCCCCAACGGGGCCGGCAAGTCCACCACCATCAAGATGCTCACCGGCATCCTCGTGCCCAGCTCGGGACGGCTGCGGGTGGCCGGTGTCGACCCGCAGCGCGACCGCACCCGGCTGGCCCGCCGGATCGGCGTGGTCTTCGGCCAGCGCACCACCCTCTGGTGGGACCTGCCGCTGCGCGACTCCTACGAGCTGGCACGCAGGATCTACCGGATCGAGGACGCCCGCTACCGGCGCAACCTGGACCGTTGCATCGAGCTGCTGGAGCTCGGCCCGCTGCTGGACGTGCCGGTCCGTCAGCTCTCGCTCGGCCAGCGGATGCGCGGCGACATCGCCGCTGCGCTGCTGCACGACCCGGAGGTGCTCTACCTGGACGAGCCGACCATCGGTCTTGACGTGATCAGCAAGAACCGGGTCCGCGAGTTCCTGGCCGAGATCAACACCGAGTCCGGGACGACGGTGCTGCTCACCACCCACGACCTGACCGACATCGAGCGGCTCTGCTCGCGGGTGATGGTGATCGACCACGGCCGGGTCGTCTACGACGGCGGCCTGGACGGCCTGCACGAGGCGGGCCGCAGCGAGCGCACCCTGGTGGTCGACCTGGCCCTGCCCGCCCCACCGATCGAGGTCCCGGGCACCCGCGTGGTCAGGGTCGAAGGCCCGCGCCAGTGGCTGGCCTTTCCGTCCTCGCAGAGCGCCGCCCCGCTCGTCGCCGCAGTCGCCGCCGCCCACCCCCTGGTCGACCTCTCCGTCCGCGAACCCGCCATCGAGGACGTCATCGCCCGCATGTACGCCTCCCCGGGCGCCACCCTCGCGTCGGCGTCGGCGGTGGCCGGCGTGGGCGACTGACGCCGGCGAGGCAGTTGCCGGGGTAGATCGCGAACGCTCCGGCCGGGTTCCCCGCCGCCTGCCCACAGCGGCGGGGAACCCGGTCCCCCTGCCGCGAACCGGACGCCGATCTCAGAGCGGGGCGTCGGCGCTGCCGGCCTCGACGACCCAACGGGTCGGCTGTCGGGTAAGGGAAGCGATCATGTCGTAGTCCTGGTCGTAGTGCAGTACCACGGCGTCGTGCCGTTCGGCGGTGGCGGCGATCAGCAGGTCAGGCATGGACAGAGCGCGATGGAAGCCCTTGCGGATCGCTTCGCGCTGGATCTCTGTGGCCCGGTCCCAGACCTCGTCCGGCGTGGAGAGGAAGTCGAAGCCGAGTAGGCGGCGGTGGATGAATCGCGCCTCGGTGTCGCTGCGAGCGGAGTACATCACCTCCATCTCGATCGGACCGCAGATGGCGAGTACCCCACGTTCATGGAGGTCGTCGAGGACGGCGGCTACACGGGGTTTGGCCCAGCGCTGCATGGCCGAGTTGTCGATCAGGTAGAGCTCGCTCACGCTGCGTTGCCCTGCTCGCGCGAGTCGTAGGTGAGGTCGATCTCCCCGGATTTGATCGAGTCCACGAACTCCTGGCGAAGACGGCGCTTGACCGCCTCTTCCATGGCCGCGCGTACGGCGGCGGCTTTGGTCTTGACGCCGTACAACCGCATGGCTTCTTCAACCATCTCGTCGTCGAGGTCGATGACAGTACGGGACACGATATCTCCATATCTCAGATGACGACATCTCTACGGTATCACTTCCCTGGTGTTAATAGATATCATTTGGGGTGGCTCCGACGAGCGCCGCTCCGAAGCAGACCGGTGCGCTGCACCAGAATGCTGACGCCCCGTGCCCTTTCCGGCGTGGGAGATCGAGCCGACACGGTCAACTGGTGATGATGGCTGGCATGACGGAGACGGCACCGGTGGCGCACGGCTCCAGCAGGCGGCCGGGCAGGAGGGCGGCAGCCACGATGCTGCTGCCCCGGCTGCCGGCCCTGGCCGTCAGGGGCGCTTGTACTTCCGGCCCTCGGGCTGCTGCCGGTCGTCGATGAACCAGGGCCCGACGCTCCCCTTCGGAGCCGGGCCGTTGGTGAACCTCCAGGTGGGGACGGCGCTTTCGACGCCGACGCCGTAGGGGAGCAGCAGCCCTGCCCGGTGCGGGTCGCCGAGGAACTGCACCGGCACCGTCCCCATGCTCGGGTCCATGTTCGCCGCCCCGGCCGGGGGCATGGCGTAGTAGGGCGCGGGGAGGATGTGCTGGGCCAGCGGCTTGAGCGTCTGCGGGTCCAGCAGCAGCACCCGCTCGGTGTCCACCACCCAGACCTTCTTCTTCAGCCGGTCGCGGTGCGACCGGTGACCGTAGGGGTGGTCCTGGTGGACGGTGTTGGCGTTGTCACCGGTCAGGCCGAGCAGGGTGCCGATGACCTCGCCGATGACGTAGAAGACGATGACGGTGATCCCGAAGGCGCTGTAGGAGTCGGTGGCGACCCGGCGCCAGCGGCCTATCTTCGCCGGGTAGACCTGCCACTGGGACCCGGCGGCATGCTCTCCATCAGCTTCGCCCGTCGGCGCTCGGTCAGCCCCGTCCGCAGCCCGTTGGCCAGGCTCTTGACCGGATGCCTCGCGAGCTGCGGAGCCCGTCCCCGTTCCCCCGGGTTCGCCATGCGTGATCTGCCCTTCCCCGCCTCGTAGTTGGCGGGGTGAACTTAGGCCCGGCGCGGGTCAGCTGCGCTGGAGCGAGCGCAGCGCGCGGTGGACCAGGTCGACCGCGCCGAGCGTGGTGGAGGCGTGGGCGCAGAGCCGGATCTGGTCGGCGCGGACGGTCGCGGTGACGCCGTGCGCCTCCAGCGCCTTGCCCACCAGTGCGGGCTCCGTGGTCGGCATCGCGAAGGCGACGATCCCGGCGCGTTCGGCCTCCGAGGTCGGCGACAGCACCCGGCCGCCGGCGCTGCGGACGGTGTCGATCAGCTGGTCGGTGCGCCCGGCGATGTGGGCCGCGATCCGGCGGATCCCGGCACGTTCGACCAGTTCCAGCGCGCGGGCGAGGCCGCCGGCCGCGATCGGGCTGAGGTTGGTGACCGAGAACCGCCGGGCGCCGTCGGCGGCCGGGTGCCAGGCTCCGTCGAAGCGGCCGGGGTCGTCCACCCCGGTCCACCCGGTGAGCACCGGCTCCAGCCGCTCCAGGGCCAGGTCGGAGGCGTAGAGGAAGCCGGTGGACCAGCCCGCGCGGAGCCATTTCTGGCCCCCGGTGACCACCAGGTCGGCGGCGGTCCAGGGCTGCACGGTCGCGCCCAGGCCCTGGATGGCGTCCACGATCAGCAGCCGGTCCGGGCCGATGACCTGCTTGAGGCCGGCCAGGTCGGCGCGGAAGCCGGTGCGGAAGTCCACCGCCGAGATCGAGAGCGCGACGGTCTGCGGGGTGAGCGCCGCGCGGACCAGGTCGGGGGTGATCCGGCCGAGCCGGTCGGGAGCCAGCGGCACCGGCTGCACCCGGTCGAGAGCGGCGGCCCGCTGCCACGGGTACTGGTTGGCGGGGAACTCGTGCGCGGGGACCAGCACGGTGCCGCGCGGCAGGCCGAACGCCGCGTGGAAGAGGCCGGTGCTGGCGTTGGGCAGCAGGGCGACCCGGTCCAGGTCGGGGCCCTCGCCGTGCAGCCCGAGCAGCCGCGCGGCCGCCTGACGGGCACGAACTTCCTGTCCCATCAGTTCGTCCACCGTATGGGAGGTGCAGTGGGCCGCCTGGGTCGTCAGGGCCGCCGTGACCTCGGCGACGTCCGCCGAGGGCGGTCCGAAGCGCCCGAAGTCGAGGTAGCCGTCCGGCTCGATGAAGTGTTCGGCGTAACCGGACAGGCCACCGGGGCCCGGGAGGGGAGACATCGGGGCGGGGACTCCCGTTCTGCGATCTCGAAAGGGTATGACTGGGGACGTGGATACGCTCGAAGACAGTAAAGCCGACGCGCCGGTGGGTGTGCGCTACACCGCGTCGGACGAGGTGAAGCGGCGTGGCGTCCGCCGGATGAAGGCCATCGCCACCGGCTTCCTGGCGGTGGCGACGGTGGTCTACGCCCTCGCGAGCTGGGGGGTGCACTCGCATGTCGGCGCCTGGGCGGGCTACGTCCAGGCGGCGGCCGAGGCCGGGATGGTCGGCGCGCTGGCCGACTGGTTCGCGGTCACCGCGCTGTTCCGCCGTCCACTGGGGCTGCCGATCCCGCACACCGCGATCATCCCCACCAAGAAGGACGTGTTCGGCCGCAGCCTCGGCCAGTTCGTCGGCGAGAACTTCCTCTCGGTCGAGGTGGTCCGGGGCCGGCTCGAAGCCCTCGGCGTGGGGCGGCGGCTGGGGGAGTGGCTGGCCGCGCCCGGCAGTGCGGAGAAGGTCACCCGGGAGGCCTCGGCGGCGCTGCGCGGCGCGCTGGCGGTGCTCCGGGACGAGGACGTGCAGGCGGTCGTCGGCGAGGCGGTCACCCGGCGGGCGGCGGCGCAGCCGGTGGCCCAGCCGATAGGCGCGATGCTGGCCCGGATCGTCGCCGACGGCGGCCACCGGGGCGTGGTGGACCTCTGCGTGATCCGGCTGAACAGCTGGATGGTCGAGCACCGGGACGCGGTCGTCCAGACGATCTCCGAGGGCACGCCGGGCTGGACCCCGAAGTTCATCGACCGTCAGGTCGGCGTCCGGGTCTACCGCGAGCTGCTGCGCTTCGCGGAGGAGGTCAGGGACGATCCGCAGCACGCGGCCCGGGGCGCGGTCGACAGCTTCCTGGAGGACTTCGCCAAGGAGCTGCAGACCGATCCGGAGACCATCGCCAAGGTCGAGCGGGCCAAGGTGGAGCTGCTCGGCCGGAGCGAGGTGCAGGACCTGATCGCCTCGGCCTGGAGCGCGATCCGGTCGATGGTGCTGCAGGCCGCCGAGGACGAGGACAGCCAGCTGCGGGTGCGGCTGCGGGACGGCATCCGCTCCTTCGGCGCCCGGCTGGCCACGGACGAGCGGCTGCAGGCGAAGCTCGACGGCTGGCTGGAGGACGCCGCCGAGTACCTGGTCGACACCTACCGGAACGAGATCACCTCGCTGATCTCGGAGACGGTGGCCGGCTGGGACGCGAACGAGGCCTCCCGCAAGATCGAGGCCAACGTCGGCCGCGACCTCCAGTTCATCCGGATCAACGGGACGGTGGTGGGCGCGCTGGCCGGGCTGCTGATCCACACCGTCTCGACGCTGGTCTGAACGCCTGTGAGACGCTGGCTCCTTGGCCGGAAGCGTGGGACGAGAGGGGTAGCGGGATGGCGGCGACAGGGGCAGGGACGGGACCGGGGACCGGCCTGGAGGGGTTCGTGGCCGGGCTCCCCAAGGCGGAGCTGCACGTCCACCACGTCGGCTCGGCCTCGCCGGCCGTGGTCGCCGGGCTGGCCGCCCGCTACGAGGGGTTGACCTCCGTCCCGGCCGACCCGGCGGAGCTGGCGGCGTACTTCGAGTTCACCGACTTCGCGCACTTCATCAAGGTCTACCTGTCCGTGGTCGACCTGGTCCGCGACGCGGCCGACGTCCGGGCGCTGACCTACGGCATCGCGGTCGACATGGCGCGGCAGAACATCCGCTACGCCGAGCTCACGGTCACCCCCTACAGCTCGGTCCGGCGCGGGATCCCCGGCGAGGCGTTCATGGAGGCGATCGAGGACGCCCGGAAGGCCGCCGAGGCCGAGCTCGGCGTGGTGCTGCGCTGGTGCTTCGACATCCCCGGCGAGGCCGGCCTGGAGTCCGCCGAGATCACCGAGCGGCTGGCGCTGGACCTGCGGCCGGAGGGGCTGGTCAGCTTCGGCCTGGGCGGCCCGGAGGTGGGCGTCCCGCGCCCGCAGTTCCAGCCCTTCTTCGACCGGGCCCGCGCCGCCGGCCTGCACAGCGTCCCGCACGCGGGCGAGGCGACCGGCCCGGAGACGGTCTGGGACGCGCTGCGCTTCCTCGGCGCGGAGCGGATCGGCCACGGCACCACCTCGGTCCAGGACCCCCGGCTGGTCGACCACCTGGGCGAGCACCGGATCCCGCTGGAGGTCTGCCCGACCTCCAACATCGCCACCCGGGTGGTCGAGCGGATCGAGGACCACCCGCTGCGGCGGATGGTCGACGCCGGGCTGTTCGTCACCATCAACAGCGACGACCCGCCGATGTTCGGCACCGACCTGAACCGCGAGTACACGGTGGCGGCCGGGCTGCTGGGCCTGGACGAGGCCGGGATCGCCGAACTCGCCCGGCAGGGCGTGCGCGCCTCCTTCCTCGACCAGGCCGGCCAGGCCCGGATCATCGCCGAGATCGACGCCTATCTCGCCGGTTGGCAGCGCCGGTCCTGACCCCGCGTCACACCGACCCCCGGGGAGCGTTCCGCTCCCCGGGGGTTTTCGTCTGCCCGGATCGCCGCTAACTTGTATGAACAAGTTCCTGAATCTGTTCATGTCCGATTCATCGAACGGCGGCCGGTATGTCATTCGGAGGCTTCATGGTCGATTCCGTGAGAGTCATCGTCGTAGGAGCAGGCGCGCTCGGGACCATGCATGCATGGCATCTGGTCGAGCGCGGACATGAGGTAGTCCATCTGGAGCGCGAGGGGCAGGCGCGGGGTGCGTCTGTGCGCAACTTCGGCCTGGTGTGGGTCGGCGGCCGGTCCAACGGGGCCGAGCTGGAGACCGCGCTGAGAGCCCGCCGGCTGTGGGAGGAGATCGCCGAGCAGGTGCCCGGCGTCGGCTTCCGCGCGAGCGGTTCGCTGACCGTGCTGCGCACCGAGGCCGAGCACACGGTCGCCGCCGAGGTCGTTGCCCGGCCGGACGCCGCCGCGCGCGGCTGGGAGCTGCTGGACCCGGACGCCGTGCGCAAGGCCAACCCGGCGCTGCGCGGCGAGCAGTTGGGCGCGCTGTGGAGCCCGCTCGACGCCCAGGTCGAGCCGCGGGTGACCCAGCGGGCGCTGCAGGCGCACCTGGCCGCCTCCGGCCGCTACACCTTCCTCGGCGGGCGCGAGGTCCGCGAGGTGCTGGACGCCGGCGGGCAGCGCGCGGTGCGCGACGACCGGGGCGAGGTCCACGGCGGCGACGCGGTGGTGCTGTGCACCGGCGCCTGGCTCGGCGGCCTGGTCCGCGAGCTGGCACCGGAACTGCCGGTGCGCCGGGTCCGGCTGCAGATGATGCAGACCGAGCCGCTCGACGAGCTGCTGACCACCTCGGTCGCGGACGGCGACAGCTTCCGCTACTACCCGGCCTACGCCGGCCCGGCGCTGGAGGCGCTCAACGCCGGCCAGCCGCAGCACCCGATCGCCGCCGGACACCGGATGCAGCTGCTGATGGTGCAGCGCGCCGACGGCTCGCTGACGATCGGCGACACCCACGAGTACGACCAGCCCTTCGGCTTCGACGTGGTCGAGGACCCGTACACCTACCTGACCGGCGTCGCCGAGGGCCTGCTCGGCCGTCCGCTGCCGGCCATCCGCCGCCGTTGGGCGGGGGTGTACGCGCAGTGCCTGGACACCACCGAGGTGGTGCACCGCGAGCAGGTGCGTGCGGGCGTGTGGCTGGTGACCGGCCCCGGTGGCCGGGGAATGACCTGCTCGCCCGCGATCGGCGAGGCGACCGTTGCGGAGATGGGACTCTGATGGCTGACCAGAAGCAGGACGGCGCGCCGCGCACGCGACTGGTGGTGCTGGACATGGCGGGCACCACCGTCGCCGACGACGGCCTGGTGGAGCGGGCCTTCGATGCCGCCGCGTCCGCGCTGGGCGTGGTCCGGGGCACCGAGCAGCACGAGCGGATGGTGCAGTACGTCCGCGACACCATGGGCGAGAGCAAGATCAGCGTCTTCCGCGAGCTGTTCGGCGACGAGGAGGCCGCCCAGCGCGCCAACGTCGCCTTCGAGGGCGCGTACCACGACCTGGTCGACCAGGGTCACTGCGCGGCGCTGCCCGGCGCCGAGGACACCATCCGGGAGCTGCGGAAGTCCGGCCTGACGGTGGTGCTGACCACCGGTTTCTCCGGTCCGACGCAGCAGCGCATCCTGGACGCGCTGGGCTGGCAGGGCCTGGCCGACCTGGTGCTCTGCCCGGCCGACGCGGGCGGCCGCGGCCGTCCCTACCCGGACCTGGCGCTGGCGGCGCTGCTGCGCACCGGCGCGGCGGACGACGTCCGCGAGCTGGCCGTGGTCGGCGACACCGCGTACGACATGCGCTGCGGCGCGAGTGCCGGGGCGGGCATCGTCGCGGGCGTGCTCACCGGCGCGCACGACGCCGAGCGGCTGCGCGGCGGCGGGGCCACCCACGTCCTGGGCTCGGTGGCCGAGCTGCCGGCGCTGCTGAACGGCTGACGCGAAACGGAATGCCCCTCCCGCGTGCTCGCGGGAGGGGCATTCCGTTTCGGCTTTCGGCTTCGGCGTCCGGCGTCGGCTCAGACCAGGTCGACCAGGTCGGCGATCGAGTTCGCCACGTTGGTCGGCCGGTAGGGGAAGCGCTCGACGTCCGCGGCCTGGGTCAGGCCGGTGAGGACGAGGAAGGTGGTCATGCCGGCCTCCATGCCCGAGACGATGTCGGTGTCCATCCGGTCGCCGATCATGGCGCTGGTCTCGGAGTGGGCGCCGATGGCGTTGAGTCCGGCGCGCATCATCAGCGGGTTGGGCTTTCCGACGAAGTAGGGATCCACGCCGGTGGCCTTGGTGATGAGCGCCGCGACCGCCCCGGTGGCCGGCAGCGCGCCCTCGGCGGACGGTCCGGTCTCGTCGGGGTTGGTGGCGATGAAGCGGGCTCCGGCGTCGATGAGCCGGACGGCCTTGGTCATGGCCTCGAAGGAGTAGGTCCGGGTCTCGCCGAGGATGACGAAGTCGGGCTCGGTGTCGGTGAGGATGTAGCCGACGTCGTGCAGGGCCGTGGTCAGGCCCGCCTCGCCGATGACGTAGGCGCTGCCACCGGGCCGCTGGTCGTCCAGGAACTTGGCGGTGGCCAGCGCGGAGGTCCAGATGTGCTCGACCGGGACGTCGAGTCCCATCCTGGCCAGCCGGGCGTGGAGGTCGCGCTGGGTGTACATCGAATTGTTGGTGAGCACCAGGAAGGGCTTCCCGGAGTCACGGAGTCGCTTCAGGAAGGCGTCGGCCCCGGGGATCGGCACGCCCTCGTGGATGAGGACTCCGTCCATGTCGGTGAGCCAGGACTCGATCGCCTTGCGCTCTGCCACGTTGGTGTCTCCTAGGTCTTGCGATGGTTCCGAACGATTTCCCTGCATCGCTCCGGACCGGACACCGGCGGCCGGCCGGGCACCACTGTCTGCCCCAGCGCCGTCAGCCTAGTCGTCCGTGGCCACCGGTCGTAGGGCGTCGTGCCCGCTGTCGCCGCAGAGGCGCATCGTGCTCCGCAGGCACAGCGCCGCCGCCTCGCGAGTGGTGAGCCGTCCGGTCGCCACCTGCGCCGCGGCGGTGTGCTGCAGCCCGAAGACGGCGGCGGCGAGCCAGGCCGCGGGCAGGGACGGGTCGAAGTCGCCGATCCGCTGGCCCCGCCGGAGCAGTGTTTCGAGCCGCGGGGGCGCGTAGTCGTGGGGGTCGCTGTCGGGCCGCGGGAGCCGGGCCGCAGTGGCGTTCAGCAGCAGCGGATAGCGGTCGATGAACTGCCATCCGGCACCGAGGAACCGGGCCAGCGCGTCGGTGGGCGGGGCGGTCTCCAGGTCCGCGTCGTCGAGCAGGGCGGCGTACTCGGCGGAGGCGGCCTCGACGAGGGCGGCGGCCAGGGCGTCGCGTGAGGGGAAGTGCGCGTAGACGGTCTGCCGGGTGACGCCGGCCCTGGCGGCGATCTCGTCCATGCTCGCGTCGGGCCGCTCGCCGAACACCAACCGGGCCGCGTCGAGGATGGCGTCGATGCTGCGCCGGGCGTCGGCCCGGCGGCGGCGTGGCGGCGTGGCGGGGGCGGGGGCGGGGGCGGGGGCGGGCGAGTCGACCATTCCGGAAAGGTTAGGCGTTCGAGCAGAACCTTGACAAGCCGTCAGAGATGTCTAACTCTTACGGCATGTCAAAGAAAAGCCCGGGCGGGGACCGTCCGGCGATCGAGACGCACGGCCTGGTCAAGCTCTACGGGGAGAGTCGGGCGCTGGACGGGATCGACCTCACCGTCCCGCGCGGGCAGGTGTTCGGGTTCCTCGGTCCGAACGGGGCGGGCAAG
This sequence comes from uncultured Actinomycetota bacterium, assembly GCA_963743515.1. Lineage (GTDB taxonomy): Bacteria > Actinomycetota > Actinomycetes > Streptomycetales > Streptomycetaceae > Streptacidiphilus. Next base: position 414,595 of record CAVUQN010000004.1, on the reverse strand, counting down.
ACCACCACCATCCGCATCCTGGCCACCTTGACCCGGCCCTCCGGCGGCACGGTCCGGGTGCTCGGCCACGACGTGCTGACCGAGGCCGCGGCGATCCGCGCCCGGACGGCGGTGACCGGCCAGTTCGCCTCCCTCGACGAGGACCTGACCGGCCAGGAGAACCTGCTGGTCCTCGGCCGGCTCCACGGGCTGTCCCGCTCCGCCGGCCGGCGGCGGGCCGACGACCTGCTCGCCGCGTTCGAGCTGACCGGCTCGGCGGGCCGCCCGGTACGCGGCTACTCCGGCGGGACGCGCCGTCGGCTGGACCTGGCGGCCAGCCTGATCACCACCCCGGACCTGCTGTTCCTCGACGAGCCGACCACCGGTCTCGACCCGCGGAGCCGCAACGGGGTCTGGGAGCTGGTCCGCCGGGTCGCCGCAGCCGGCACCACGGTGCTGCTCACCACCCAGTACCTCGACGAGGCCGACCAGCTGGCCGAGCGGATCGCGGTCATCGACCACGGCCGGGTCGTGGCCGAGGGCACCAGCGCCCAGCTCAAGTCCCGGGCCGGCGCCGGCACCCTGAACCTCCGGCTGCTCGACGGCGGGCAGCGCCCGCAGGCGCTGCGGATCCTGGCCGACGCCCTGGAGGGGACGGTCGGGACCGCCGCCGACCCGCTCGACCTGTCCGTGCTGCTCGCCACCCGGCCCGACCCGGCCGACGTGGCCCGACTGGTCGGGCGCACCCTGACCCGGCTCGCCGACGCCGGGGTGGGCATCGCCGATTTCTCCCTCGGCCGGCCCAGCCTGGACCAGGCGTTCCTCACCCTGACCGGTCGTCAGTCCGGGGCAGCCGCCACCGACCACGAGGATGCGAACCGATGAGCACCCCCACCGCCCCGACCCCCGCCGCCCCGACCCCTACCGCCCCGACCTGCTCCGCCCCGACCCCCACCGCCCCGACCTGCTCCGCCACGGCGGAGACCGACCTGCTCGACGCCCTGCTCGCCACCGGCCGCTTACGGCACCGGGCCGGGGCGCTCGCCGCCTCGGCCGCCTTCGGCGGGCGCGCCATGCTCAAGATCAAGCACGACCCCAAGCAGCTCGTCGACTCGGCCGCGATCCCGATCCTGTTCACGGTGCTGTTCACCTACCTGTTCGGCGGCGCCATCAGCGGGTCGACCGGCGACTACCTCAGGCTGCTGCTGCCCGGCGTGCTCAGCATGAGCATCGCCATCGTCACCATGTACGGCGGTGCCCGGCTCGCCCAGGACGTGCGGAGCGGAGCCTTCGACCGCTTCCGGGGCCTGCCGGTCTGGCGCGGCGCCTTCGTCCTCGGCGGCCTGCTCAGCGATGCCGCCCGCTACCTGTTCGCCTCCGCCATCGTGGTGCTCCTCGGTCTGGCCATGGGCTACCGCCCGGACGGCGGCGCGCCGGGGGTGCTCGCGGCGGTCGCCCTGGTCGTCGCCTTCGGGCTCTCGCTGTCCCTGCTGTGGGCGGCGGTGGCGCTGGCCGTCCGCGACCCAACCGTGGTCATCAGCATCGCCAACGCCGTGCTGATGCCGCTCTCGTTCGCCAGCAACATCTTCGTCCAGCCCGGCACCATGCCCGGCTGGCTCCGCGACGTCGTCGACGTCAACCCGCTCAGCCATGTCGCGAGCGCGGCCCGGGACCTGATGAACCACAGCGGCAGCGCCGGCGGGGCGGTCGCCTGGTCCCTCGCCGCGACCGCCGTCCTCGCCCTGGTCTGCGCCCCGATCACCCTCCGCCTCTACAGCAGGCAGCGCTGACCGCGCCGGGTGAGCCGACCGCGCCGGGCGGCGTGCGGTTCACCCGGTTGGCCACGGCGGATTGCCGACTGGCGGATGTCGCACCATCAAAAAGTGGCAGCTCGTCATATTTTGGGCTGGTAAGGGTGAATGGCCGAGACCCACCTCGGCAACCCCGGACCGAGAGGAGCCCTGCGTGTTCGGCAGGAATGACGGGCAGTTGATTCCACCGATGGTTCCCCCGGAGTCGGACCCGCGCGGACGGGCCGCCGAACGCGCTGCCCGGCGCGGGACCGCCGTCCGGCTCGTCTGCGCCACGGCGGCCCTCTCCGCGCTGGCCCTCGGCTGCGGCGGCCCGGCCGTGGCGGCGGTCCCCGGCGCCGCGCTCACCTTGGCGCCGGTCGCGGTCGCGGACGTCCGCCCGCAGACCGACGGCCCGCCGGACATCCCGCCGCCGGACATCCCGCCGCCGGCCGAGCACCACCGCCGGCACCTGCCACGCCCCGTGATCCACCGGCACACGGCCCCGCGGCGGGCGGAGACCACCACCCTGGTCACCGCCGGGGTCAGCAACGGACCGGTGCAGCCGGCCGCCGTCCCCGTGGTCGACGTCATCACCGCCGCCCCCGGCGTCGCCCACCCCGGCGGCGGCGTCGACCTGCGGACTTTCGCCGCCTGCGTGACCGGCAGCATCGTCAGCTCGCCGGCGCTCACCGGCGGCGCGGCGCTCACCCCGGCGGCGGACGGCGGACTCTTCACCGAGGCCACCGTCGCCCAGGGGACGGCGCCGGGCGTGTACGCCCTCACCGAGAGCTGCCGGGGCCGGACCGTGGCCAGCGGCAACCTGACCGTGGTCCGGCGCGGACCGCTGGCCGCCGGCGGCGGCTGGGGGGCGACCCGGGAGGTCGTCGCCGACCTCGGCGGCGTTCGGACGCTCGCGCCGACCCGCTCCACGGCGGCCGAGTACGCCTCGCTGACGCTCACCGGTGCGGCGGCCGTCGCCGGACTGGTCCTCGTGGTCCGGCGGCGTCCGGCGCACCGTGGCTGAGCAGGTCGGGGAGGCCGGGCAGGCCGGCCAGGCGCTGCGCGGGCTGCTCCACCGGCTGCCCCGGCAGTTGCGCCGACGGATCCGCGGTCGGCTGCGCGGTCGGCTGCAGGGCCCGCTGCGGGGCCGGTTGCCCGGTCGGCCGCGCGGCCGGGCCAGGCCGCGCTCGCTGCGGCGGACCCTGGGGACCGCCTCCGGCACGCTGTCCGCGCTGCTGTGCGCGGTGGCCCTCGGCGGCGCGGCCCTGGGAGTGGCCCCCGCCCAGCGCCCCGGCGCCCAGTTCGGCGCGCTGTCCGACAGCAGTTACGGCTCCGGCGCCCGGTCGGCGGCCGACGGCGTCCCGGTCTCCTCGGACTCGCTCGGCCGGGGGGCGGACCCGGCCGTCCCGGCGAGCCGGGCGCCGCTGCCGCGGTCCACGCCGCTGCAGCTGATGATTCCCTCGATCGGCCTGTCCGCGCCGCTGCTCGGCCTCGGCACCGACAGCCGGGGCAACCCCGAGGTACCGCCGTTCTCGCAGCCGAGGACGGCCGGCTGGATCCGCGACACGGTCACTCCCGGGGAGGTCGGCACCGCCGTCCTGGTCGGGCACGTGGACACCCGCACCGGGCCCGCGGTGCTGTGGAACCTCTCGGCGGTGAGGCCCGGGGCGCTGGTCGAGGTCGCCCGGCTGGACGGCTCCACCGCCCGGTTCACAGTGGACCGGCTGCGGACCTATCCCAAGGACGGTTTCCCCAGCGCCCTGGTCTACGGCGGCTCCGCCGACGCCCAGTTGCGGATCATCACCTGCGGCGGCGGCTACGACCGGGCGCGTCAGGAGTACGGCGGCAATGTGGTGCTGTTCGCGCATCTCACCGGCGCGGGCTGAGTGCGCCTCCCCGACCGAGCTGCGTACCATGTACGCAGCTCTCCTGCGGGGAGCGCGATGAAGAGTGCGGTGGGCCTGGGCCGGGCAGGGCGGGCCTGGGCCGAGCAAAGGGGCAGCGGTGGCGGCAGAGCAGTCCGCGGGGCGGTCGGCGACGCGACTCCCGGTGTGGGCCAGGCCCCGGGTGGCCGGGCGGGGGCCGCAGCCCTCGCTCAGCGTCCCGGCGATCGTCGCGGCGGCCGTCGCCGTCGCCGACGCGGAGGGCGTGGACGCCGTCTCCATGCGCCGGGTGGCCGGGGAACTGGGCGTCGGCACCATGTCGCTCTACCGCTACGTCGAGACCAAGGACGACCTGCTCGACCTGATGACCGACGAGGTCTACGGCGAGGAGTCGCCGCAGTCCGAGGAGGCAGAGGATGCCGAGGACGCCGCCGGCGGCGACGCCTGGCGGGCGGAGCTGTTCCGCTTCGCGGTCCGGTACCGGGCGCTGATGCTGCGTCACCCCTGGGTGCTGTCGGTGGGCGTGAGCCGGCCGCCGCTCGGTCCCCAGGTGCTGCGCCGCACCGAGCGGATGCTCGGCATCATGGGCGGCCTGGGCCTCGGCATCCAGGCGGTCTCGGAGCTGACCGGGACGGTCGTGGCCTACGTCCGCGGCGTGGTGCTGGTCGAGATCGGCGAGGCGGAGCTGGTCCGCCGCACCGGGCAGACCGAGGACGACTACCGGGTCCTGGTCGGCCCCTACTTCGAGCAGGTGCTGGCCTCCGGTGAGTACCCGCTGCTCTCCCGCTACGTGGTGGAGGCCGACGAACATCCCGACCCGGACCGGGTGTTCCGCCACGGGCTCGATCGGGTGCTGGACGGCGTCGCGGCGGCGGTGTCCCGGGAACTCGGCCGCGGCTGAGGTTCGGGCAGGGCTGAGGCTCGGGCACGGCTGAGGGCGGAGACTGGGGAGAGGGGCGGCGGACTGTCAGTGGCACCGGATACCGTGCTGTGCAGTTCGGTTCGGTCCCTGCTGGAGGTCGCTCGCATGTCTAACACCCCGTCTTCGCTCGACGAGTTCGTCCTGCCCGAGTCCTGGCGCGAGGTGCTCGCGGGGGAGACGGCCAAGCCGTACTTCGCGGAGCTGGCCGGGTTCGTCGCCGCCGAGCGCGCCGAGGGGCAGGTCTTCCCGCCGAGCGGCGAGGTCTTCTCCGCCCTCAGCTCCACCCCCTACGGCCAGGTCAAGGTGCTGCTGCTGGGCCAGGACCCGTACCACGGCGAGGGCCAGGCCCACGGGATGTGCTTCTCGGTGCAGCGCGGGGTGAAGGTCCCGCCCTCGCTCCGGAACATCTACAAGGAACTCGGCACCGACGTCGGCGTCCCCGCGCCCGACCACGGCAACCTCCAGGCCTGGGCCGACCAGGGCGTGCTGCTGCTCAACGCGGTGCTGACGGTCCGGGCGCACGAGGCCAACTCGCACAAGGACAAGGGCTGGGAGACCTTCACCGACGCGGTGATCCGCGCGGTCGGCGAGCAGCCCGACCCGGTGGTGTTCGTGCTCTGGGGCAACTACGCCAAGAAGAAGCTGCGGCTGATCGACACCTCCCGGCACATCGTGGTCCAGGGCGCGCACCCCTCGCCGCTCTCCGCCAAGCTGTTCATCGGCAGCCGCCCCTTCTCGCAGATCGACAAGGGCCTCGCCGACCTCGGCCGCACCCCGATCGACTGGCACCTCCCGGAGTAGCCGCCCGGCCGGGCGGCCCGCCGGGGCGCCCGGCCTCAGCCGGCGAGGGTGGCGTCTTCCAGGCCCGACGGGGCGTCCGGGCCGGTGACGGCCTCCAGGGCCGGGGCGCCGGCCGGGGACGGGACCGAGGCGGTCACCACCACCGTCGTCCCGTGCTCCAGCGAGGCGGTCACGACGCCGTTCCGGCCCGCGGCCTCGGTGGCCTCCGCCACCGCCGCCGCCTCGCGGGCCAGCTGCGCCTCGCGGGTGGCCCGGCGCTGGCGCTGCACCATGCGCGCGATCACCACGCTGACGATCGTCGCCGCCAGGCAGGACACCGCGAAGCTCAGCAGCCCGGTCTTGAAGGTGTGGGCGTTCAGATAGCCGAGGCCGACGATGTAGGTCGCCCACACCGTCGAGGAGACCGCCGACCAGCGCAGGTAGTGGCGCGGCGGCCGGGTGCTGGTACCCACCGTCAGGTCCAGCAGCGACCGGCCGCCGGAGACGAAGCGGAACAGCAGTATCGTCCGCACCCGCTTGGTCTCCAGCGCCTCCAGCACATGGGCGGCGGCGGTGGCCGCGCCGCGGCTCCTGCTGAGCCGGTGCTGCGCCCAGCCGGCCGCGCGCCGGGAGACCTTGAGCAGCGCCACGTCCGCGCTGAAGGAGGCCAGAGCCACGCACACGCCGAGGATCAGCGGCGAGGTGTGGGACCCCATAGTGGCGGCGATCACAGCCGTGCCGTCCGGGATCAGCGGCATGAAGGCGTCCCCGAACACGGAGAGGACGGCGACTATGGAGAGCCATGAGGAGCCGAACAGGGACGCAGCCGCGCTCATGGGGCTCCTTGCATGGTGTTGTCTCAACAGGTCAGGGTGTTCGTCGAGAAACAACGTGAACCCGAGCCATGGTCACACCCGCGCCCACTCTACCGGCACTGGGGATGGGGGGTTCTTACCCTGGTCATGGGCGGCGGCCCGGGGTCGGGCCGAGGGTCGGCCGAACGGCCGGGCGCAGCGCCGGAATTGATCGTTCCATTGCTTTCTGTGACGTACTGTTCGCATTCCGTATGCCGGGAGGACCGGGGGATGCCCTAAGGAGTTTCTAGCGTCCTTCATGTGACTGCGACGACTGCACCTACGGCATCGATCCCACCGCAGCTTCCATCGCCCGGCCCGGCCGGGCGCCGACGGCGCCGTCCGCGTGCCACGCCGGTGCTGCGGCTCCGGGGCCAGGCCGCCGCCGCGCTGCTCCTGGTGGCCGCGCTGCTGGTGGCCGCACTCACCGCGTTCTCGGTCGCCCGCTCCGACCTGGACCGGCTCTCCTCGGTCTCCAGGCCCCGTGCGGTCGCCGCCGCCGACCTCTCCCAGGCGCTGGCGGACCAGGACGCCCAGCACGCCGACACCCTGGTCGTGGGCTACGCCTCGACGCCGCCCGCCCCGGGCCAGCAGCCGACGCTGGTGGCCGACGGCGTCCTCGCGGAGCTGACGGCCCAGGCCGACCGGCGCCGGATCAGCGCCGACCTCGCGGTCCTGGCCGCCTCCTATCCGGCCGGCTCGGCCGGCGACCAGACCGTGCAGGGGCTGCTGAACAGCCTCTCGCTCTACGACACCCTGAGCGGCACCTCGGAGTTCTCGGCCACCAGCCAGTTGGACCCGATCGTCGGCCGGCCGCCGGAGCTCGCGCTCGACTACTACGACCTGGCCGAGGGCCGGCTCCAGCAGACCACGCTGCCGCAGGCGGCGCAGTTGCTGGCGCAGGCGCAGCAGCAGGTCGCCGCCGACGGCTCCACCGCCCGCCGGGACGCCCGGCTGGGGGCGCTGCTGCTGGGCCTGCTCGGACTGGCGACGCTGGCCCTGCTGCTCTGGTGGCAGCGGGACCTGGCCCGGCGGCACCGCCGGGTGCTCAACCCGGCCCTGCTGCTGGCGTCGGCCTGCGTGCTGGCGGTGCTGCTGTCCGCCGCGACGGCGCTGCTGGGTGCGGCGGACGAGGTCGCCACGGCGGTGAACCAGGGGTACGCCCCCTATACGGTCGCCGCCCGGGCCCAGGTCGAGGCGGCGAATGCGGAGGCCTCGGAGAGCCGTTGGCTGGTGGACGACGCCTACCGGGCGCCGCTGCAGCAGACCTACACCCGGCTGATGCAGAACCTGGAGCAGCAACTGGCGGGCGAGACTGCCGATCCGGCGATAGCGCGGACCAGGAAGGCCTATCTGGCGGCCGATGCGCTGCTGCGCCAGTACGCCGACGCCGGGCAGTCGGACCAGGCGTCGGTGCAGCTCACCGGGGTGACCCGGGGTGAGGTCGCGTTCGCCTCCTACGACTTCAGCACTCAGCTCGGCCAACTGGCGCAGCAGGGGCTGCAGGTGGTGGACGTGCACATGGCGGCCGCGGACGGCGACCTGGTCGGCTGGGTGGTGCTGCCCTCGGTGCTGCTGGGGGCGGCGCTGCTGCTGGTGCTGGCGGGGGTGAGGCCGCGACTGGCCGAGTTCGCCTGAGGCCGGGGCCTGCATCGGAGGCCGGGGGCCGGTTGACCCCTCCGTCTTATGCGTATAGCTTACGCAGTAGTGCGTAAGGCATACGCAGATTCTTGCCGCGTGTCGGCAGACGGAGGGGGCAGCGCCATGGACCAGACCACCACCAGCAGCAGCGCCGGACGGAGGGAGTGGCTCGGGCTCGCCGTGCTCGCCCTGCCGCTGCTGCTCGTCTCGATGGACGTGTCGGTGCTCTACTTCGCCGTCCCCTTCATCGGCCGGGCGCTCCACCCCAGCAGCACCCAGCAGCTGTGGATCCTCGACATGTACGGCTTCGTCCTGGCCGGTCTGCTGATCACCATGGGCGCGCTCGGCGACCGGATCGGACGGCGCCGGCTGCTGCTCATCGGCGCGGTCGCCTTCGGCGCGGCCTCGGTGGTCGCGGCCTACGCCACCAGCGCCGCGATGCTGATCGGCGCTCGCGCCCTGCTCGGGCTCGGCGGCGCGACGCTGATGCCGAGCACCCTCGGGCTGCTCCGCACCATGTTCCCGGACGGCCGGCAGCGGGCCAAGGTGCTCACCGCCTGGACCGGCGCGATGACGGCCGGCATCGGCCTCGGACCGGTTGTCAGCGGCTTCCTGCTGGAGCACTTCTGGTGGGGCTCGATCTTCCTGATCAACCTCCCGGCGATGGCGCTGCTGCTGGTGCTCGGCCCGCTGCTGCTGCCCGAGTCGCGTACCCCGGCCGAGCAGCGCAGCCACGGTTTCGACCTGCTCGGCTCGCTGCTCTCGCTCGGCGCGGTGCTGCCGGTGGTCTACGGCGTCAAGGAACTCGCCAACAACGGCTTCGAGCCGCTGCCCGCCGCCGGCATCGTGCTGGGCCTGGTCGTCGGCGCGCTCTTCGTCCGCCGTCAGCTCGGCCACCCGGGCGCGCTGCTGGACATGTCGCTCTTCCGCCGCCGCGCCTTCGGCGCACCGCTGGTGATCAACCTGCTGGCGATGGTGGCGATGGTCGGTATCTCGGTCTTCACCACCCAGTACCTGGAGTCCGTGCTCGGGCTGAGCCCGCTGGTCGGCGCGCTCTGGAGCCTGGCGCCGACCCTCGCCGTCGGCGGCTTCGCGCCGCTGGCGACGGTGCTGGCCGCGCGGATCAACGCCGCCTCGGTGATCGCCATCGGCTTCCTGGTCGCCGCCGCCGGCTTCGCCGCGATGACCCTGGCCCAGGTGCACTCCGGGGTCTGGGTGATCCTGGCCGGCGCGAGCCTGGAGGCCGGCGGGCTGGTGATGGTGATGTCGCTGATCACCGGCATGGTGCTGGGCGCGGCCCCGGAGGAGCGGGCCGGGTCGGCGGCGGCCGTGCTGGAGTCGGCCACCGAGTTCGGCGGCGCGCTCGGGATGGCGTTCCTCGGCACCCTCGGCACCGCGGTCTACCGCAGCGGGGTGCTCGGGGCCCTGCCCGGCGGCCTGGCCCCGGCCGCCCGCACGGCGGCGGAGCAGACCATGGGCGGCGCCCAGGCCGTCGCCGCGGGTCTGCCGGGTCGGGTCGGGAGCGAGGTGCTGGCGGCCGCCCGGCAGGCGTTCGTCCAGGGGCTGCACGCGGCGGCGATCGGTGGCGCGGCGCTGATGGTCGTCTCGGCGGTGCTGGCGGTGGTCCTGCTGCACCGGGGCGCGCAGCCGGACGCGCCTGCCGTGACCGACCCGACCGCCGCGCCGCAGGGCGTGGAGAGCGCTCACCCGGCGGCGGTCGCCGGCTGACCCGGACCGAGCGGGCAACGCCCGGTCGAGAGAAGGAACTTCGGACCGCCCCGGCCACCGGCCGGGGCGGTCCGAGCACGTATGCGGGACGTCACCCACTGTTCGCACCGCAGTCACGGCGCAGCTTTCTGTCCGCGTTTCACTCTCAGACGACCCTTCGCCCGTGCCGCACTCCCCTCCACGCAAGGGATGACACCCGCCATGTCCCGCATGCGAAGAACCACCGCTCTGCTCGCCGCCGCGGTCGCACTCGCTGCCGTGGCCGGCTGTTCCACCTCGGCGGACGAGGTGAGCAGCAACGCGCAGGCGCAGGCGGCGGCGGAGGCGGCCAGTGCCAACGGCAGCGTCAAGGCCGCCATCAGTTTTATGGAGAGCCTGGTCGGACCTGCCGAGAAGAGCACCCTGGCCAAGCTGACGGCCGAGTTCGAGCAGCAGAACCCCGGCATCACCGTCAACCTGGTGGCGGAGCCGGACGCGGCCACCCTGCTCGCCGAGGAGACCGCCGCCGTCCGGGCCGGTCACCCGCCGACCCTCGGGCAGGTCAGCGAGAGCTCGGCGGCCGGCTTCGCCGACCGGCAGCAGATCCTGCCGGTCAGTCAGTACTCGGACAGCGAGCTCCCGTTGGGGCTGTCGAGCTTCTACATCGGGGTGCAGCAGGACCTGCGGCTGGGCGACGGGCAGCTGTGGATGTGGCCGCTGGGCGAGAGCGTCCAACTGCTCTACTACAACCAGGACCTGCTGTCGGCCGAGGGGCTCAACCCGCCGGTCTCCTGGGCCGAGTTCGCCGCCGAGGCGAAGACCCTGTCCGGCGGCGGCGTCACCGCGATCAGCGTCGACCCGGGCAGCAGCGACTCGCCGCAGGGGGGACAGGTCCTCTTCTCCCTGCTCGCCGCGGCCTTCGGCAGGCCCGACTTCGCGGCCGACGGCAGCCCGCAGCTGAACAGCCCGGCCGCGGTCGAGGCACTGACCTATCTGGCCGAGCTGAAGAAGGCCGGCACGCTCGCGGTCGGCTCCGACGATCCCGGCGAGCGGGCGCTCGGGGCCCACAAGGGCGTGTTCGACCTGGGCCCGGCGACCGGGTACGCGGGCGAGGCCAGGGCGGCGGGCGGGGCCGCCGCCCTGGGCACGGAGCTGCTGCCGACCGGTCCGGACAACGAGCCGGGCAATGTCGTCACCGGCACCAATCTGGCGATGTTCACCGGGTCCTCCGCCGTGCAGCAGGCGGCGGGCTGGAAGTACATGCAGTTCCTCGCCTCCACCCAGGTCCAGGCGGAGTGGTCCGAGGCCACCGGCTACCTGCCGGCGTCGCCCGACGCGCTGCAGCAGATGACCGACTACACGGCGAAGAACCCCTGGCTGACCACCGCCGTGTCCGCCCTCCAGTTCGCCTCGGCGGCGCCCGCCTTCCCCTGGGTGGCGAAGGCGCAGGGGGCGGAGTCCGTCGCCGTCGCGGCCGTGCTGGAGCAGGGCGCGGACCCGACCGCCGCGCTCGACGCGGCGCAGACCGCCGCCCAGGCCGACCGGCAGGCCGGCCAGTGACGAACAGGCAATAACGAACAACAGTGCGGCAGGTCGTAAAGATCGCGTCATAATCGCGTCTGGTTCGCAGGTCAGGGTCCATGCCACGTTCAGCATGGGCCCATTCCGACGTGGAGGGACGCAGGCCATGGCAAGGCAAACGGGGACGCAGGAGGGGATGCCCGAAGGGGTGCCCCCGGAGCCCGCAGCAGTACCGATCACCGCACCCGCCGCGGCGGCGACCGTCGCCGTCCTCGCCGGGGGCGGGGAGCCGGAGCCGTTGGAGCCGGCGGCCGTGCTGGAGCGCGCGCCGATGTCCCGCTCGGAGGGTCGCGACAAGCTCACCGCCCTCGGCGGCCTGGCTGCGCTCTCGCTCGACGCCATGGCCTCGGTCGCCTACGGCCCCGAGGCGATCGTGGTCGTGCTCGCCGCCGCCGGGGCCCACGGTCTCGGCTTCACCCTGCCGGTGACCATCGCCATCGCGGTGCTGCTCGGGGTGCTCACACTGTCCTACCGCCAGGTCATCGCCGCCTTCCCGGACGGCGGCGGCTCCTACGCCGTCGCCAAGACCCACCTCGGCCGCCGCACCGCGCTGGTCGCCGCCGCCTCCCTGATCATCGACTACGTGCTGAACGTCGCGGTCTCGGTCACGGCCGGCGTCGCCGCGCTCACCTCGGCCTTCCCGGGCCTCTACGGCGACCGGGTGTGGATCTGCCTGGCCGTGCTCGCCCTGGTCACCGGGATCAACCTGCGCGGCATCGCCGAATCGGCCCGCGCCTTCATGATCCCGACGGCGGTCTTCGTCCTCTCCATCCTCGCCGTGGTCGTGGTCGGTCTGTTCCGGCACGCCCCGGTCGCCCTGCTGGCGACCGGCCACACCTCCGAACTCGCCACCAACGCCCAGTCGGTGGGCCTGCTCCTGCTGCTCCGCGCGTTCGCCTCCGGCTGCTCGGCGCTGACCGGCGTCGAGGCCATTGCCAACGCCGTCCCCTCCTTCCGGGAACCCCGGGTCAAGCGGGCCCAGCACACCGAGATGGCCCTCGGCGGGCTGCTCGGGCTGATGCTCATCGGGCTGGCCGTCCTGATCGGCCGCTTCCACCTCCAGCCGGTCGACGGCGTGACCGTGCTGGCGCAGCTCACCGACGCCTCGCTCGGCCACGGCATCGGCTTCTACGTCGTCCAGTTCGCCACCATGGTGCTGCTCGCCCTGGCCGCGAACACCTCCTTCGGCGGACTGCCGGTGCTGCTGCGGCTGCTGGCGCGGGACAACCACCTGCCGCACGTCTTCGCGCTCCGCGCCGACCACCAGGTCTACCGGCACGGCGTGCTGGCGCTCGCGCTGGCCTCCGCCGCCCTGCTGGTCGGCTCCGGCGGGAATGTGAACAGCCTGGTCCCGCTGTTCGCGATCGGCGTCTTCGTCGGTTTCACGATCTGTCAGGTCGGCATGGTCCGGCACTGGTCGCTCAGCCGGTGCCCCGGCTGGCAGCGGAAGGCGGCCCTCAACGGGTTCGGCGCGGTGCTGACCGCGGCGGCCACGGTCGTCGAGACCCTCACCAAGTTCACCGAGGGCGCCTGGATCATCTGCATCACGCTGCCGCTGCTGGTCCTGCTGTTCGCCCAGATCCACCGCTCCTACGAGCGCATCGGGAAGCAGCTCGAACTCGGCTGCGTGCCCAAGGCCCCGGTCCGCACCCACTCGCTGGTCGTGGTGCCGGTCGGCGGCCTCTCCCGACTTACCTACGAGGCCGTCTCCACCGCCGTCTCGCTCGGTGACGAGGTGGTCGCGGTCACCGTCGTCCACGCCGAGGGCGACGACGAGGACCGGGCCGCCGCCGAGGGCCTGCGCGCCAGCTGGGAGAGCTGGGACCCCGGCGTCCCGCTGATCGGACTGCCCTCGGTGCACCGGGAGTTGGGCCGCCCGCTGGTGGTCTACCTGCGCGAGTTGAGCGAGGCCCACGCCTACGACCGGATCACCGTGCTGATCCCCGAGGTCGAACCGGCGCACTGGTGGACCTGGCCGCTGCACAACCAGCGCGGGGCGCTGATCGCCCGGGCCGTCCGGCGCGGCAGCGACGCCACCGTCTGCCGGCTCCGGATGCGCCTCTGACCCCGCGCCGCACCACCCCTGGACCGTCCCGGTGACCGGTGCGGTGACCCCTCCGGTCACCGCGCCGGTCACTTTCGTGTAGCCGTCATGGCACTGTTCGGTCAAGATTGCGTCAGCACCACCCCTGTGCGTGTCAGGAAAGCGTTAACGCCGCTGCTCATCGCCCGCTCCATGAGGTTGCCTGCAGGAGAGTCCTTCAAGGGGGCAGGGAAGCAGCGGGAAGGAAGCGCCGCAGGTGTCGCACCAGTACGAGAGCCCCGCGTACTACGCGCGCGCCGGATCGGGCCGGGGCCGGCTCAAGGTCCTGCTCGGCGCGGCGCCCGGGGTCGGCAAGACCTACCGGATGCTCGACGAGGCCCGCCGGCGCCGGGAGCGCGGCAGCGACGTGGTCGTCGCCTACGTCGAGTGCCACTCCCGCCGGCGCACCGAGGAACTGCTGGACGGCCTGGAGGTCGTCCCCCGGCTGGAGCGCAGCTACCGGGGCGCCCGGTTCACCGAGATGGACATCGACGCCGTCATCGCCCGCCGCCCCGAGGTGGCCCTGGTCGACGAGCTCGCCCACAGCAACATTCCCGGCGGACTGCACGCCAAACGCTGGCAGGACGTCCAGGCCCTGCTCGACGCCGGGATCGACGTGCTCACCACCGTCAACATCCAGCACCTGGAATCGCTCAACGACGTCGTCCTCGCCATCACCGGCATCCCGCAGCAGGAGACCGTCCCGGACGAGTTCGTCCGCCGCGCCGACCAGATCGAGCTGGTCGACATGGCCCCGGACGGGCTGCGCCGGCGGATGGCCCACGGCAACGTCTACGCGGCCGAGAAGGTCGACGCCGCGCTCTCCAACTACTTCCGCGTCGGGAACCTCACCGCGCTGCGCGAACTCGCGCTGCTCTGGCTCGCCGGACGCGTCGACGAAGGACTCCAGGACTACCGGGCCGCCCACGGGATAAGCCGGGTCTGGGAGGCCCGGGAACGCGTGGTGGTCGCGCTCACCGGCGGACCCGAGGGCGAGACGCTGATCCGCCGTGCGGCCCGGATCGCCCACCTCTCGCCCCCGGCGCTGGAGGGCCAGGCCGCCGCGCACACCCCGGGACGCCCGGTCGGCGGCGCGCTGCTCGCCGTCCACGTCGCCCGCAGCGACGGGCTGGCCGACGCCAACCCGGCGGCCCTGCTGGCGCAGCGGCGCCTGGTCGAGAGCCTCGGCGGCACCGCGCACTCGGTGGTCGGCGACGACATCCCGCGCGCGCTGCTGGACTTCGCCCGCGCCGAGAACGCCACCCAGCTGGTGCTCGGCACCAGCCGGCGCGGACGGCTGCTGCGCTTCGTCACCGGTCGCGGCATCGGCGAGACCACGATCGAGCTCTCCGGCGACATCGACGTCCACATGGTCACCCACGAGAAGTCCGGGCGCGGACGCCGGCTGCCGGTCCCCGGACGGCTGCACAGCCCGCAGCGGCGGATCGCCGGACCGGTCGTCGGCCTGATCGCGCCGATGCTGCTGACCCTGCTCTGCACCCAGCTGCGCTCCTCGGTCAACACCACCAGCGACATCCTGCTGTTCCTGCTGGCCGTGGTCGGTACCGCCTGCCTGGGCGGGGCGGTCTCCGCGCTGGTCGCCTCGTTCGTGGCCTCGCTGCTGCTCAACTACTACTTCATCCCGCCGATCCACCGCTTCACCATCTCCGATCCCAACAACGTGCTGGCGCTGGTGGTCTTCGCGGTGGTGGCGATCATCGTCGCCAACATCGTCGACCGGGCCACCCGGCTGGCCCGCCGGGCCGCCCGCGCCACCGCCGAGGCGGAGACCCTCTCCGCGGTCGCCGGCAGCGTGCTGCGCGGCGACCGCGCCGTGCCCGCGCTGCTCGCCCGGCTGCGGGAGACCTTCGGCATGGAGAGCGTGCTGCTGCGTCAGAACGGCCAGGAGATCGGCAGCGCGCACAGCCCGGGCCCCGGCGCGGAGGCCGCCGAGGTGGCCGACAGCGGCTCTTCGGGGGACGTCGGTTCCGTCGCCGCCGAGGCTGAATCGACCGGGGCAGGCGAGGAGGGCACCGCCGTCGAGGAGATCCCGGTCGGCGCCGACTCCGTCCTGGTCCTGCGCGGGCGCAGCCTGCCCGCCGCCGACCGGCGGGTGCTCTCCGCCTTCGCCGCCCACGTCGCCGTCGCCCTGGAACGGGCCCGGCTCGCCGAGGCCGCCGCCGAGATAGAACCGGTCAAGGCCGCCGACCGGCTGCGGACCGCGCTGCTCGCCGCCGTCAGCCACGACCTGCGCACCCCGCTCGCGGTCGCGCTCGCCTCGGTCTCCTCGCTGCGCAGCGAGGACGTCGAGTTCAGCCCCGAGGACCAGAGCGAGCTGCTGGCCACCGCCGAGGAGTCGCTGGCCAAGCTGACCCGGCTGGTGGAGAACCTGCTCGACATGAGCCGGCTGCAGGCCGGGGCGCTGACCCTGGACCTCCAGCCGACCGCCCTGGACGAGGTCTACTCCACCGCGCTCGACTCGCTCTCCGGCCTCGACTCCGCGCCCGTCTCGGCCCAGGGCCTCGACGCCGCGCCGCCGGTCCTGGCCGATCCGCCGCTGCTGGAACGGGTCTTCGCCAACCTGATCGCCAACGCGGTCCGGCACACCCCCGAGGGCACGCCGGTGCTGCTCACCGCGAGCGCCCACGGCGACCGGGTCGAGCTGCGGGTGATCGACCGGGGCCACGGGCTCCCGCAGGAGGACCGGGACCGGATCTTCCAGCCGTTCCAGCGGCTCGGCGACACCGACAACGAAACCGGCGTCGGCCTGGGGCTGGCGCTCTCGCGCGGCCTGGCCGAGGCCATGGGCGGCACGCTCGACCCCGAGGACACCCCGGGCGGGGGCCTGACCATGGTCCTCTCCCTGCCGGCCGCCCCGCACGAGCAGTTGCCGCACCAATCCACAGCCGACGAGTACTCCCGCGTCACCGCATCGGAAGGATCAGCCAGTTGACCCGAGTCCTGGTCGTGGACGACGAACCGCAGATGCTGCGGGCCCTGCGGATCAACCTGAAGGCCCGCAGCTACCTCGTCGCCACCGCCGCCGACGGAGCCAGCGCACTGCGCCAGGCCGTCCGTACCCCGCCGGAGGCGGTGATCCTCGACCTCGGGCTGCCCGACCTCGACGGCGTCGACGTCATCCACGCCCTGCGGATCTGGAGCAAGGTCCCGATCATCGTGCTCTCCGGACGCTCCGGCGCGGCCACCATGGTCGCCGCGCTCGACGCCGGGGCGGACGACTACGTCACCAAGCCCTTCTCGATGAACGAACTCCTGGCCCGGCTGCGGGCGGTGCTGCGCCGCCCCTCGCCGGAGGAGGCGCCGCTGGTGGCCGAGGTCGGCGCCTACACCGTCGACCTGTCGCGCTGCACCGTGCGGCTGCGGGCTCCTGAGCAGCAGAGCCCCGACGCCGAGCCGGCCGCCGAGCTTCCGGAGGCGGTCCGGCTCACCCCCACCGAGTGGCGGGTGCTGGCCCTGCTGCTCGGCCACCCGGGACGGCTGGTGACCGGCCGGCAGATCCTGGACGAGGTCTGGGGCCCCGGGCACGAGTCCAAGACCAACTACCTCCGCGTCTACCTGGCCGGGCTCCGCCGCAAACTGGAACCCGACCCGGCCCACCCGCGCCACCTGCTGACCGAGCCCGGCATGGGCTACCGCTTCCAGCCCTGAGCCGTGCCGAGCCGTCCGGCGCGGGGCCGCCCGCCCCGCGCCTACCGCCGGTACTCGACGAGGCGGGGGCGGACGCCGAGGAGGCAGAGCAGGATCACGGCCAGGCTGCCGCCGGCCATCAGCGGCACCCGGTCGTCCAGCTCGCTCGCGCCGTCGTGGGCGGCGGCGGCATAGGCGCTGTCGTTGATGCCGATCAGCTTGGTCAGCGCCTGGTCGTAGAGGCCGAAGTCGGCATTGGAGCCGCCGGCCGCGAGGCTGGTGTTGTAGGCGATGGCCGAGTCCAGCTGGCCGTCGGCCATCAGCGAGCGCAGGTGCCGGTCGTCCAGCTCGTACTTCTGGTAGGCGTTGAGGGTGGCCTCGGCTCCTGCCCGCTCGCCGGGGAAGGTGATGTTGTGGAACTCGTCGCCGAAGAAGCCGCCGAACTCCACGTCCTGGTGGTTGCGGTTGTAGTCGTCGATGGCCACCTGCAACGGGGTGTCGTAGCTGAAGACCGAGGTGGCCAGTGGCAGATCGGCCAGTTCCTGCGAGTCGCTGAAGAAGGACTGCTGGTACTGGGCCCGGCGCCCCTGGTCGAGCATGTAGCGGCTCTCGTCGGCGTTGGCGTCGTAGGAGATGGCGCGGGCGCGGTCCAGCGCCACGACGGAGTCGAAGGCGTCCCGGCGGGCGGTGTGCAACTGGGTCCGCTCGGCGGGGAAGAGGGCGAGCGCGGCGCCGACGACGAGCACTGCCAGCAGCGTCGCGGCGGCCAGCGGCGGGTTGACGATCCGTCGGTAGCGGCGCAGCAGCCAGCCCTGCAGGCCGAGCAGCGAGAGCAGCAGCAGCGTCCCCAGGACGGCGGTCCAGACCTCGGCCGCGGTCAGGTCGGAGCGCTGGGCGTTGTAGGAGTTGTTGTAGGCGGTGTTGTCCGCCTGCAGCAGCCGGTTGGCGGCGGGCAGCAGGGTGTTCTGCATCAGGTCGGTGGCCTGCCGGTACTCGGCCAGTGCGGCCGGGTCCGGGTGCCCGGCGGTGGCCGCCGCCCGGTCGTTCAGGGCCAGGGCGCGGGCGGCCAGGCCGTCGTAGTCGCCCATGCCGTCGAGGACGGCCGCCAGCGCCGACTGGACCGCGCCGTTCCCGGCCGCGCTCAGGGTGGCCTGCTGGAGGGCACGGTCGGCGGAGGTGCGGTCCGAGGTGTACTGGGCGAGCGCGGTGGCGCGGTTGGCGGCGAGGGCCGGGTCCGCACCGTCGACCAGGATGTTGGCGGTCTGCGCGTCCTGGTCGGTGAGCGACTGGTAGAGCGCGCCGGCATCGAGCACCTGGGGCGCCTGGGAGCCGGTGATGGCGGTCCAGGTGGACTGCGCCTCGGTGCCCGCCTGCCAGCACACCAGTCCGGTGGCGGCGGTGAGCACCAGCACGCCGGCCACCAGCGCCCGCAGCCGTGCGGGCGTGCTGTGCAGCCGGCCCCGCAGCGGCAGTCGCCGGGGGATGCGCCGCCGGGCCGGAAGCCCCGCGCCGTCGGCGCCGTCGTCCGTGCCGCCGGCCGCGCCGCCGGTCGGCAGGCCCGGGGCGGAGCGTCCGTCCCCGGCGCCGCCCCCGGCGCCGCCCCGCGCAGCGACCTCGGCCGCTCCCGCTGTGACCTCGCCGACCGTTGCCATCGTCCCCGTACCACCCTCCCGGCGACCCTTTCCGAGGTGGAACCGGTCGCGCACGCGCGGGTGGCCTTCCGTGCCCCCCGGCGGGACACTCTGCGCCGTCCGTGGCCGGAACCGAGCGATCTTGACGCTCTCCTGACGCCGCGAGGAGTGATCCTGACGCACTGTTGACGTCGCCCGGCGGAGCCGCGGCGGGCGATGCGCCGCAGCTCGGAGCGGGTTCGGTGGCCGTGGTGCCGGGCTGCGGCGTCAGGATGGCGTCAGCGGTTCGCCAAGGCCGCGTACGGCGCGGCATTGCGCCCCGGATCGGCTCGTAGATTGGCCCGTGGCGAAGCCGAGCAGCAACAGAGCGGTACAGGAAGGGAAGTGACGACGGTGGCCGAGAACCGGGGCCGGGTCGTGGTGGGAGTGGGCGGTTCGGACGGCAGCCTGGCGGCGCTGCGCCGGGCCGCGTCGGAGGCGCGGCGGTCGGACCGGCTGCTGGTGGCCGTGCTGGCCTGGGCGCCGCCGGGCGGCGAGAGCGGCTACCGCCGGGCGCCCTGCCCGCAGCTGGCGAAGGTCTGGGAGGAGAACGCGGTCGAGCGTCTCCGTACCGCCTTCGACGAGGGACTCGGCGGACGTCCGGGCGACCTCCGGGTGCAGCCGATGGTGATCAGGGCGGAGGTCGGGCACGCGCTCTGCACGACCGCCGACGACCCGAACGACCTGCTGGTCATCGGGGCCGGCCGACGGGGTGCGCTGGCCCGGCTGACGAGGGCGGGGGTGAGCCGCTTCGTGCTGGCGCACGCGGTCTGCCCGGTGCTGGCGGTGCCGCCGGTGGTGGTGCCGCGCGGCGCGGAGCGCGCGCTGCGCCGACTGGAGCCGGAGGACTTCCTGTCCATGGAGCGCCGGCTGGCGACCGCGACGGGTTCGGAGGCGGCGTAGCGGGGCGGGGCGATGGTGGGGGCCGGGCGCGGGGGCCGTCGTGGGGACGGCACCCGCGCCCGGGCGCATTCGGTCAGCCGGAGGTCAGGCGGAGGTCAGCCGCAGCTCAGCCGCGGGGTCAGCGCAGGTAGCCGGCCTCGGGGCGGTCCTCCGGGCCGTTCGGCCGGAACCCGTCGGGGCCGTCGCTGCCGCCGTCCGTCCCGGTCACAGCATCGCCCGGGACGCCCGCCGGGACGTTCGGCACTGCATCCGGAGCCACCGCGGTGTGCCCCGAGGAGCGCTGGTAGAGGTAGCTCACCACCGGCAGCGTGCCCGCGACCCCGCCGGAGGCGAGGAAGGGCGAGGTGCGGTACTGCCCGCCGACGACGAAGCTCGGCATCTCGTGGACCTCGTAGCGCTCGCGCAGTGCGGGGGCGTTCTGGGTCTGCTGCTGCACCTCGGGCGACTCGTAGGCGGTACGGAACGCCTGCTGGTCCAGTCCGGACGAGCCGGCCCACTCGGCCGCGGCCTCCTCCGTCGTCAGCGGCTGGTGCTCGTCGCGGACGGTGTGGAAGACCCTCAGCGCCATCTGCTGGGCGACGCCCATCCGGTCGAGGGTGTAGTAGAGCCTGGCGTAGGCCAGCAGCGCGGGGGTGTCCGGCCAGGCGGCGGGGATCCGCTCCACGGTCAGGGCCGGTCGCTGCCGGGCCGCCCAGGCGTCCAGCGCCGCCTCCAGTTGGTAGGAGTGCGCGCAGTCGTAGGAGAACACCTCGACCACCTGCTGGGGGTGCCCGGTGAGCGGGTGCTGCAGCAGGACGTAGTCGTGGCCCTCGGCCGGGTCGGCGGCGGCCTGCGCCGTCGGGGCGGACAGGCCGGCCAGGGCCGGGACGCCGACGAGGGCGGCGGCCACGGCGAGCGCGGCGCAGCTGCGCCGGGCGGCCTTGAGGGTTGCTTGGGCGAGCGTTGCTTGAGTGATCGGTGCGTGCTTGATCGTTGTCCAGGCCATGGGGGCACCCTTCCAATATCGATGGAAGGGTGCCCCGGAGACACGGCGGCGGGCCCGCGCATTCGCCCACCTGGAGTACCGGACCCGGTCGCGCGTTCGGGCGGGCTTGCGCCCGTCCGGCGTCAGCTGCCGGTGCCGGTGCTGCTCGCGGAGGCCGGCGGCAGGTGGATCGCGTTGGTCAGCCAGTCGAAGTACATGGCCCCGGAGACAAACAGGCTGATGACGCCGACGGCGAGTGCGCCCCAGGCCACGGCCCGGACCCAGGCCGGCAGCTCCTTGGCGGCCAGGAAGCGGCCGGTGAACAGGACCGCGGCGCCGACCAGCAGGGCGACCAGCGCAAAGACGCCGTTGGTCAGCGCGACCTTGTGCCAGGGGTCGGTGTACTCGGCGGCGAGCTGCACCGAGCTGGCCTTGCCGGAGGAGTTGATGCCGCCGATGAGGTTCTCGCGCTGGTAGATCATGCTGCTCAGCCAGGTGCCGGTCAGCGAGGCCAGGCCGAGGACGGCGGCGGCCACGGCGAAGGCGCCGCCGACGACGCCCTTGGAGACCTCACCCTGGGTGAGCGCCTCCAGCTCCTCGTCGGTCAGGTCCTCGATGGCCTTGTCCTCGGGGCTGAGCTGGGTGTGCGGGCGCGGGGCCCAGACCTGGCCGACCGGGGAGGCGGGCTTGAAGCCCTCGTCGGTCTTGGTCAGAGCCTGGGTGGCGGGGCCGGTCACCGCGGTGGCGGCGGCGAGGGCGAGTGTCGGGTCGGCGACGACCGCGGGCTCGGCCTGGGCGGAGGGCTCGACAAGGGCCTCACGGGGATCCGTGGGCTTCGAGGCGTCATTGGGGTTCGTGGTGGGCATGTGCGGCACCCTAGTGGCGCTCCATGAAAAGCGGATGAACCTTTGAAAGATCTCATTTGCTCGGTCCCCACAAATCCGGCCAGGTCCGCGGGCCCCACCGGCCCCCAGCAGGTTGAGCCAGGACGTGCTCCTGTTCAGCCTCACCATGGAATCGCGTCAGGTGTTGTACGGAACCGACTGCCTGTTTGAGGGGCTCCGCCTCGTAGTGTCGAAGGGTGAGCTGGACCGCTCTTCCTGCGGCGGCCCGGTTGCGAGCCTGACCTGGACAGACATGGAGTGCTGAAGAAGATGACCGTTCTGCGTGAGGCAACGGCAACGCCGGTGGCGGCCGAGGCAGCTCAGACGTCTGTCGCACAAACCCAGGTCCGCTTGTCGGGTGGTGACAGTCGGGGGCGGGTGGCGGAGCTGCACGCGATCAAGGAGCAGGTGCTGGTCGGCCCCAGTGCGGCGGCGACCGAGGCGCAGCACGCCAAGGGGAAGCTGACGGCGCGGGAGCGGATCGCGCTGCTGCTGGACGAGGGCACGTTCAACGAGGTGGAGCCGCTGCGTCGGCACCGGGCGACGGGTTTCGGTCTGGAGTCGAAGAAGCCCTACACCGACGGTGTGGTCACGGGTTGGGGTGCGGTCCACGGCCGGCAGGTGTTCGTCTACGCGCACGACTTCCGGATCTTCGGCGGCGCGCTCGGCGAGGCCCATGCGCAGAAGATCCACAAGATCATGGATATGGCGATCTCGGCGGGTGCGCCGCTGGTGTCGTTGAACGACGGTGCCGGCGCCCGGATCCAGGAGGGCGTCACCGCGCTGGCCGGGTACGGCGGCATCTTCCAGCGGAACACCCGTGCCTCGGGTGTGATCCCGCAGATCAGTGTGATGCTGGGCCCCTGCGCGGGTGGTGCGGCGTACTCGCCGGCGCTGACCGACTTCGTGTTCATGGTCCGCGAGACCTCGCAGATGTTCATCACCGGACCGGACGTGGTCCAGGCCGTCACCGGTGAGAAGATCTCGCAGAACGGGCTGGGCGGCGCCGACGTCCACTCCGAGGTCTCCGGCGTCTCGCACTTCGCCTACGACGACGAGCGGACCTGCCTGGAGGAGGTCCGGTTCCTGCTGTCGATGCTGCCGCAGAACAACCGCGAGACCCCGCCGAACGAGCCCACCGAGGACCCGGCCGACCGCCGCTGCGAGGCGCTGCTCGACCTGGTCCCCGCCGACGGCAACCGCCCGTACGACATGCGCAAGGTGATCGAGGAGATCGCCGACGACGGCCAGTACATGGAGGTCCACGAGCGCTGGGCCACCAACGTCATCGTCGCGCTGACCCGGCTCGACGGCCAGGTCGTGGGCATCGTCGCCAACCAGCCGCAGTCGCTGGCCGGCGTCCTGGACATCCACGCCTCGGAGAAGGCCGCGCGCTTCGTGCAGATGTGCGACGCCTTCAACATCCCGCTGGTCACCCTGCTGGACGTCCCCGGGTTCCTGCCGGGCGTGGACCAGGAGCACGGCGGGATCATCCGGCACGGCGCCAAGCTGCTGTACGCGTACTGCAACGCCACCGTGCCGCGGATCCAGCTGATCCTGCGCAAGGCCTACGGCGGCGCCTACATCGTCATGGACTCGCGCTCCGTCGGCGCGGACCTCTCCTACGCCTGGCCCACCAACGAGATCGCGGTGATGGGCGCCGAGGGCGCGGCCAACGTCATCTTCCGCCGGGAGATCGCCGCCGCCGACGACCCCGAGGCCAAGCGGGTGCAGATGGTCAAGCAGTACAAGGACGAGCTGATGCACCCCTACTACGCCGCCGAGCGCGGCCTGGTGGACGACGTCATCGACCCGGCCGCCACCCGCACCGTCCTCATCCGCTCGCTGCAGATGCTCCGCAGCAAGCACGCCGACCTGCCGCAGCGCAAGCACGGCAACCCGCCCCAGTAGCTGCTTCCGTTCCCAGCAGTCCTTCCCAGCAGTCCTTCGTACCGAACAGCACCGACAAGGAGAACGACGTGACCACCGCCATCGCACCGTCCGCGGATCCTCTGGTCCGCGTGGTCAAGGGCGAACTCGCCGACGAGGAACTGGCGGCGCTCACCGCCGTCCTGCTCGCCCGCGCGGCCTCGGCCCCTGGCAGCAGCAAGGCCCAGGTCGGCAAGGCCACCGCCCGCTGGCAGCGCCCCGAGCGGCGCCCCGACTACCGCTCGCCGGTCAGCTGGCACAGCTGAGCGTTCGACGCCCGCGTGACATGACTGTGCGGCAGCACCCGTCCGGGTGCTGCCGCACAGTCATAGTTGATGATCTCTCAGACGCGGCTCAGCCCGCGATCAGCATGACGGCCGTCGCGTTCGGGCCGAATGCTCCGTTCCCGAATGCTCCGTTCCCGAGTGATCCTTTCCTGTCGGCCCGGTCGGCCCCCGGCGCCGACCCCGAGTCCCCGGTCAGCGCGGCGAAGACGGCGAACATCGCCTTGGCCTCGTAGCTGAGGTCCAGTGAGATCCCGTGCCTGGTAAGGAAATCAGCGGCGAACGCGACCAGATCGGGTGTGGTGCGGCCGTAACCGCCGAAGCAATGACGGTCGTCGATACGCCAGTTGGGCGTGCGTCGGCCGAAGGCCGCCCGCTGCAGGGCGGCCGTCTCGGCCTCCAGCGGGGCGTGCTGCAACGCCGCGTGTCCGACCGCGCGTTGGCCCGGAGCCAGTCCGGCCGCCAGCCCGGCGAGCGTTCCCCCGGTGCCGACCGAGCAGTGCACCACCGAGGCGCCGCAGTCGGCCAACTCCCGCCCCAGCGCCGCGCAGCCGCGCACCCCGGCGGCATTGCTCCCGCCCTCGGGGACGACCAGGGCCGGACCGTGGCGCTGCCGCAGTGCGTCCAGCACCTCGGCCGCCTCGCGCCGCCGCCAGCTCGCCCGGTCCAGGAAGTCCAACTCCATGCCCCAGGCGGTGGCCTGGGCCAGCGAGGGGTTCAGTGGCCGGTCCCGCAGCTCGTCGCCGCGCACCACGCCGACCGTGCGCAGCCCCGCCGCCCGGCCGGCTGCCGCCGTCGCCCGCAGATGGTTGGAGTAGGCGCCGCCGAAGGTGAGCACGGTGGTGTGCCCGGCCGCCCGCGCCTCGGCGAGATTGGGCAGCAGCTTGCGCCACTTGTTGCCGGGCACGGTCGGATGCACCAGGTCGTCCCGCTTCAACAGCAGCCGCACCCCGGCCCGTTCCAGCCGCTCGTCCGCCAACTCCTGCAGGGGGGACGGGACGCCGGTGCCGACCCCGTCCGTCCCCGAGCTCACCCGATCAGCCCGTAGGCCCGCGCCACCAGCTCGTAGGAGTGCAGCCGCGCCTCGTGCCCGTGGATGTTGCTGGTGATCATCAATTCGTCCGCGCCGGTCCGCTTGCGCAGCTCCTCCAGCCCGTCCCTGACCTCGGGCACGTCCCCGATCACCACGTTCGCCAGCCAGCTGTCGACGAACTCGCGCTCGTGCGGGGAGTAGGGGTACGCCTCGGCCTCCTCCGGCGTCGGCACCCGGCCCGGACGCCCGGTCCGCAGCCGCAGCATCGCCAGCGCGCCGGAACCGGCCAGCCGACGGGCCTCCGCCGGGGTGTCCGCGGCGACCGCGCCCACCCCGATCAGCGCATAGGGCTCGGCCAGCACCTCCGAGGGACGGAAGGTCTCCCGGTACAGGTCCAGCGCCGGCACCGTGTTCCCGGCGCTGAAGTGGTGCGCGAAGGCGAACGGCAGCCCCAGCTGCCCGGCCAGCTGCGCGCTGAAGCCGGAGGAGCCCAGCAGCCAGATCGGCGGACGCCCGCCCTCGGGCGCGCTCGCCAGCCCCGGGACCGCGCGCAGCCGCTCGTACGGGTGGCCGGCCGGGAAGTCCGCGTCCAGGAAGTGGATCAGCTCGGAGAGCTGGCGCGGGAACTCCTCCGCCGTCTCGTCCAGCAGCCCGCGCCGCAGCGCCCGCGCCGTCGCCTGGTCCGAGCCCGGAGCCCGGCCCAGGCCGAGGTCGATCCGTCCGGGGTGCAGCGCGTGCAGGGTGCCGAACTGCTCGGCGACCACCAGCGGCGCGTGGTTCGGCAGCATCACCCCGCCCGAGCCCAGCCGGATCGTCCGCGTCGCCGCGCCCAGATGCGCCAGCAGCACCGCCGGGGCGGAACTGGCGACCCCCGGCATGCCGTGGTGTTCGGCCACCCAGAAGCGGTGGAAGCCCCACTCCTCCGCCCGCCGGGCCAGCTCGGTGGTGGCGGCCAGGGCCTGGGTCGGGGTGTAACCGTCGCCGACGGTGGCCAGGTCGAGTATCGACAGGGGGGTCGCGGAGGTGGGGACGTCGGCGCTGCTCACGGTGGACTGCTCCCTGTTCTGGCCGGAGGCTGTGCTGCCTGGAGGGCTGGACACAGGTGGCAACCGGCCGGCCCCGGGGTCTGTTCCCCGAACCGGAAACCGATCGCCGCCCGGCAGCGTTCTCTGTAGTCAGGGGACGGGCTGTGGAGCTACCGTCCCGACCATGGGAGGCAGCTGTGCTGGGACCGGACACCACCCTCCCCGAAGACCTGCTGCTGCTCTGCGCCGACCCCGCCGACGGACGGCTGACCCGGCCGGCCGACCTCCGCTACGCCCTGGCCGGCGCCGTCCTGGCCGAGCTGCTGGACGCCGGCGGGCTCGCCCTCGACGGGCACCGGCTGATCGCCCTACCGGGCGCCCCGGCCGCGCCGCTGCCGCACCCCGCGCTGGAGGCGGCCCGTCATCAGGTCGCCGCCCTACTGGGGCGGAGTGGACGGACCGGCGTCCTCCGGGTGCTGCGCCGACTGCACGCGGTCGGCGGCCACCGGCTCTACCTGGACTCGCTGGTGGCGCGCGGACTGGTCCGGATCGACATGCGGCGCCTCCTCGGACTCGTCCCGGTGAAGCGGCACTACGCGGTCGACCCCGGCCTCCGCGACGACCGGCTCGCGCTGCTGGACGCGATGCTCCGCACCGACGGCCCCCGGCTGACCGCCCAGGACGGCCGCCCCGACCTCGACCCCCACACCCGCGCCCTCCAGCTCACCGCCCTGGCCGGCAGCTGCGCCCTGGGCCGCAGCCTCTACCCGGGCCCCGGCAACCCGATCCGCCGCCGCCTCGACGAGATCGTCCGCGTCGACCCCCTCGCCCGCGCCGTCCGCGAGGCGATCCGCGCTGCCCGCGACACTGCCGCAGCCGCAGCCTCGGCCTGACCGTGCCGCGGGGGAGGGGCTGGTCATCAGCACCCTCGCAGGTCAGGTAGTATTTCTGTCGTGCCCAGGGAACAAGCGCAAGCTTCCACCGGGGCGCTAAGCGCCGCTAGCTCAGTTGGTTAGAGCAGCTGACTCTTAATCAGCGGGTCCGGGGTTCGAGTCCCTGGCGGCGCACCGTGAAGAAGTGAACTGACCTGGACTTTCTCGCTACGGCGAGAGAGTCCAGGTCTTTTTTGATCTTGTGGTGGGAGGCTGGTGGGAGGCCGGGTACAAGATCGTTACATGGTCCGGGTCCAAACCCTGTCCAGAGCTCGTTCAGCCTGGGCTGTGCCGGGCGTCAGCTGCTGGGTGTGCCCCAGGTACGGGCTCCGGCTTGGTTGAAGATGTCGGCGAGGGCGGCGGCTGACTGGTGTTTGAGTTCGTCGACGACGGACTGGTAGGTGTCGCGGGTGAAGCTGGTGGAGGAGTGGCCGAGGTTCTCCTTCACGACGCGGGCGTCGATGCCGGCGGCCAGGGCGTGGGTGGCGGTGCCGTGGCGGAGGTCGTGCAGGCGAACCGGGGGGAGGTCGTGCTCCTCGATGAGTTCACGGAAGGCGGCCGTGACGCGGGCCGGGTGGAGGGGGCCGCCGTCGGTGTCGGTGAAGACCAGGCCCGTGTGGAGCCAGCCCGGGCCGTGGGCGAGCTGCACCTTGCGCTGGCGGCGGCGGTGCGCGCCCAGGAGGATGACGGTGTCGCGGTCCAGGGCGATGACGCGTGTTCCGGTGTCGGTCTTCGGCGTGCCGATCTCGGTGTCCCAGCCGAGTTGGACGATCTGTTGGTTCACGGCCAAGGTGGCGGCGTCCAGGTCGAGATCGGCCCAGCGCAGACCGCAGGCTTCGCCGCGGCGGAGCCCGGTGAAGGCGACGAGGCGGTAGAGCGTGAACAGGGGGTGGTTGTGGGCGTGCTGGAGGAAGTCGGCGGTCTGCGCGGTGGTCCACACCATGACCGGTCCGGGCCGTTCGCCGCTCTCGCGCCAGCGCTTGACGTGTTCGGGCGTCCAGATCTTCGGCTTGGGTCGCTTCAGCGCGGGGAGTTTGACGAAGCCGGCGACGTTGAGGGGGATGAGCTGTTGGCAGGTGGCGTCGGTGAGTGCAGCGCGCAAGGTGGCGCGGATGCCGTGGATGGTGGATGCCCCGGCCGGTCGCCGGAACGGCGGGTCGCAAGTCGCACGCGGGCGGCACGGACCGCGGGCAGGTCGCGGTCGCGCCATGCCTGCTTGCGGGCTTCGTCGACGGCGCGGCGGGCGGCGTTGTTCTCGGTGGTGAGCAGGCTCTGTTCTTCGATGGCGAGAAACATGCTGTGCAGGTGGGCCGTACGCAGCCGGTCCAGTCGGCGGGTGCCGAGGCGGGGGATGAGGTAGAGACGGATGTTCGATTCGTAGAACCGGCTGGTGTTGGCGGCAATGTCACGCTTACCGGCGAGCCATTCGGTGAGCCAGTCCGCGAGGGTCAGGGTGCTGTTGACGGGCTGGCCGAAGGCCAGCTTCTTTCGCAGTTCCGCGGGTTCGGGCAGGGACTCCTTCCGGCGGAGTGCGGTGCGGATGAACTGGGTGATCTCCAGACGGTGGTGGTGGGGGTCGTCGGTGTCCTCGGCCATCGCGAGGAGGTCCTCGACGCGCCGCAGGACTCCCTCGGCATCCTCGCAGGAGGCGTGTCCGCCCTGGCGGAGGTGCTGGCGCTGCTCCTCGGGGGCAGTGGGGACCACCACCAGTTGCCGTGGCGGGGGTTCCAGCGTCCGTCCGCACGGCGCAGCTTGGGGCAGGTGGTGCCGAGTTCCTTGCGGCGGGGGCGTCCGGCGGCGTCCAGAACGGGTTGGCCGTGTTCGTCGAGGAGGGGGACTTTGCAGCCGCAGCGCTTGTAGAGGGAGCCTGCCATCTGGGTCTCGCTTCCTTGCGGTGACGTGCCCAGGGGTGTCAGGGTGCGTCGAAGTTGCTGGTTGCGACGGCGCGGTGCCGTCGAAATCAGCGGGTCGATGGACGCTCCGGGCCGGGCGTTCTGTCAACCGTGGTCGGCAGCGGGCGGATTGTGCAGTGCGCACGCCTCCGGCACCTGTGTCGGCCCTCGACGTCGGCGGGTACGGCCTTGCGATCCAGACACGCTTCGGTGATCGGCCGGGGGCGGCGCTGGGGACACCGAGCCGACCGATCGCCGAGCCGCCAGAAGGTGGCAGTCCGCTACTCGGCCGGGAAATCGGAGAAGCCGAGGTCGTGAGCGTACCGCTGGATGCGCGGTCCCGTTGCGGTGACCCGATTCTCCTACTGGTGACGGGCTTTGGCTGTGCGTTGATTGGACTTCTGTCCGGCGGGTGCGGCGTAGGTGACCGGCCCGTTGTTTGGTGGGGCGTTGTGGCCGCGCCCGTCCTGGGCGCGGCCACAGTGGGTGGGTGCGGTGTCAGCTGAGGGCGGTGATTCCGGTACCCCAGCCGGTTGCTGTGATGGGGTCGGGGGTGAGGACGGTGGCGTTGTTGCTGCTATCGACTGTGGTTTGGATGAGCTGGAGGGTGCCGCTGGGGTCGATGGCCCACAGGGCGGGGCCGGTGCCTGCCGCGGTGGTGATGTCCCCGGCGCCAGTGATCAGCGGGTAGGCCGTCGTGCTGAGGGCAGTGCCGGCGACCGTCGTGCCGGCGCCGAGACTGTTGGCGGTGTCGCTGTCGATGCCGGGGTACTGGGTGACGGCGCCGGTGGTGTTGTTGCGCGTCCACAGGACGTGGCTGCCGGTCGTGGTGACCCCGGCGTTGATCAGGGTGACGCCGGACCAGGTGCTGCCGCTGTCGAGCAGGGTCGGGGCGCCGGGGTTGGGGCCGTTCATGGGGAACTCCCACAGGTACTCGGTGCCGCCCGATTCCTCCAGGCTGATCAGGTCGGTTGTGGCCAGGACGCCGTTCACCGGGCTGGACAGGGCGATGAGCTGCTGAGCCTGGCTCCAGTCGGTGGAGTCGTAGGCTGCGGCGGCGGCAGCGGGTGTGCCGGGGGCAGTGGTCGACGGGCGCGTGGTCGTGGTGGGGGTGAAGGTGGGGTCGGCGGCGCAGGTGTTGTTCTCCTCGATGAGGAGCTGGCCGTTGGAGACGATGTCGAGGTCGTCGCAGTTCTTTCCGTGGACGGAGCCGGAGTGGGCGATCAGTGCTCCGGTGAAGCTGGCGGCGCCGGTGTAGTTGCTGGCGTCGGAGGCCTTGACCACGGTGGTGCCGGCGTTTGGGGTGGTGGGGCTGTAGCCGAGGGGGTCGCTGTAGAGGTCGATGTTGCCGCTGGCGTCGACAGCGACCAGGTCGGGTTTGCCGTCGCCGTCGAGGTCGCCCGCGGTGCCGGCTTTGTAGGTGCCGGCGGCGGCGGAGAAGGTGAAGGACTGGGCCTGGGAGACGTTGCCGGCGGCGTCCTGGACGGCGTACCACACGGTGTTGGTGCCCCACAGGCTGGTGGCGATCGGGATGGTCGTGGCGCTGCCGTTGGAGGCGACGGGTATCTGGCCGGTGCCTCCAGCGGTCAGTGAGGTGCCGTTGATGTTGTAGAGAATGTCGGCGACGCCGGAGGGGTCGGGTCCGGTGTCGGTGGCGCTGATGGTCATGCTGCCAGGGGTGCCGCCGGCGACGGTCGGCGGGTTCTCGGTGACGGTGCCGATCGTGGGCGGGGTGAAGTCGGTGCTGAAGTAGCAGCCGACGCCGGGTCCGGGTTCGACGATGCTGCCGAAGCCGTCCTCCCAGGTGGCGACGCCCCATTCGTACTCCTCACCGTCGGTGAGGCCGGTCAGATCGTGGGTGACGGTCGTGGGGCCGTCCTTCGCCGGGGCTGTGACCGGGGTGGTGCTGGCGCTTGACCAGGTGGCGGCCTCGGTGGGCTTGATCTCCCGGTACCAGAAGTCGGCGGAGATGTCGGCGCCGCCGTTGACGTCGCCGTCCGGGCTGCTGATGGTCGCTCGCAGCGTCATGGACCTGGTGTCGCTGGCGTCGATCCAGGTGCCCGGTGCGGTGGTGTTGCAGGCGGCGGTGCTGGTGCCGTTGACGGTCTGCAGGTTCTTCGGGGTATCGGGGGTGGAGTAGTAGGTGACGGACAGTTTGGGGTCGTTGCTGCCGTTGCCGATCAGGTAGCGGTAGCTGGTGTCGTCGCTCTCGCTGTCGGCTTCCAGGACGAACGTCTGGGTCTGGTAGCTGTTGGTCACGGCTCCCTGGATCAGGGAGGTGACGTCGAAGTTGGCGCTGCTGATGCCGGTGTTGTTCAGCGAGGCGAAGTTCGCACTGGCGGCGACGGTGCCCCAAGGGGTGGGCTGGTTGTTCCAGGTGGTGCTGGAGTTGAAGGCGGCGGCGCCGTGGATGTCGATCTGGCGGGTCCCGGACTCGGACGAGGTGGGTCCCTGCTCGTCCACGTCGAACGTCGCGGCGGTGACGTGCTTCCCGGCCAGGCCGCTGGTGTCCATGGAGAACAGGGAGCGGGTAATGCCGAAGGCGGTGGAGGCGCAGCCGCCGGGGCCGTTTTCGGAGCACCAGTCGTCGAAGCCGACGTGGGCGTCGCCGTCGTTGGTGTTGTTGCTCCCCCGCCAGTAGCTGGTGTCCGAGTCGGTCTTCGAGATCCAGGTCCAGTCGTTGTGCAGGATCGTCGGGGACACGGAGGGGTCGATGACGACGGGGTAGTTGACGTTGCTGCCGGTCAGTGCGGTGGCGGGCGGCAGGAGGTCGAGGCCGCTGCTGGTGACGTCGATGCCCAGGTCGGTGACCGGGTCGGCGTCGTCCTGGGACACGGGTGCGGTGCTCGCGCTGCTGCTGGGAGCGGCAGCGAGGAGCTTCGTGGCTGCGGCGGCGCCTGCGGTGGTGGGGCTGCTGGAGCTGCTGGCTGCCGGGGTGGACCACATGGTCGCGGTGGGGGAGCTGAAGACGGTGTTGCCGGAGGCGTCGGTGGCCTGCAGGCCACCGACGGTGGTGGTGCTGAGGGTGAGGCCGGTGGTGCTGGTGTTGAAGTGGATGTCCTGCAGGGCGGGGTTGGCCGCGGCGGTGGCGTCGGTGACGATGAGTTGTTCCGTGTAGCCACCGTCGACGGTGGCGGTCATCGCCAGGTTCACCCCCGGGTAGACGCCGCTGTAGGTGGCGGTGG
The DNA here is from genome assembly GCA_963743515.1 of uncultured Actinomycetota bacterium. GTDB lineage: Bacteria > Actinomycetota > Actinomycetes > Streptomycetales > Streptomycetaceae > Streptacidiphilus. The sequence continues at coordinate 383,023 of CAVUQN010000004.1, read as the reverse complement.
CCCCCGACACTGTCGGGGTGGGCAGGGCGTTGGGCCACGACAGCGACATCTGCTGCCCGGTGGGGGCGGTGAGGGTGACGAGCGGGCCGGTGCCACCGCCGGAGAAGGCCACCGAAGACGCGGCTGCGTTGGGCGCCAGCGTCCCGTCGGTGTTCTGGTGCAGCGTCGGGTCGACCGGCACCCAGCTCCTGTTCTGGTCGACCTGGGTGGGGTCGGCCGTCTCGGTGAAGGTGAAGGACCCGTCGGGGTTCGCCTGGGTGGTCGAGTTGTCGGTGTTGTCCGCGGTGACCGGCACGCTCGTGCCGCTCGACTCGGCGGTGGCCAGCGCCGAGGCGTCCGCACTCGGGGCAGGCTGGCTGCTGGTGGTCCCGCTCCCGCTGTCGGCGCTCGCCGTCGTTGGCGCGATGGCGGCCACCGATCCGGCGAGCAGCAGGGCGGCGACAAGGCCCGCCGGCGTCCGCCGTAGGCGCAGCCGTTGCTTTGATTTTGCGAAACTCCTGTTCCCCATGCTGGGGACCTCCCGTGGTCAGGTGTTTGCGGCAGCAATCAGTAGTGATCGCGCGGCACGACCGTAACCAGCCCCTCTGACAGAAACTTCGAATGTGATGCACGTCACGCCATGTACATGTCTGTGTACATCCCGAACTCGACCGATATGACCACCTGTCAGCCAGGTATGAGATCGGTGCAGTTGATCCGGCGGCATGCGAACGGCCCTAGATTCCGTGAACGCCGGGGCAGCGGTTCAGCTGCGCCAACGTGCTACGGGGGTCGCAATGGGCAGTTCGAATACGAGTCGGCGTCGAGCTGGCGGAGCACCACCGCACCGGTACCGGCGTAGAGCGTGGGCACGCAAGGCCGCAGCCCTGACAGGGCTGGCCGGGGTGATCCTGATGCTGCTCCCCGGCGTGGCCATGGCTGCCACCTATGCCAAGGGGCAGGTCTGGAGTCCGCCGCAGACGAAACTGGCAGCCGTCCATCCAGTGCCCCGTGCCTCCGAACCGTCGACCACGGCCAGGAAGAGCTTCCCGGCGCCGAAGACGTACCAGGTCCCGGCGGTGGCGCTGCCCTCGGCCGGCACGGCGACTGCGAGCCTCCCGCAGGCTGCTGCTGGCGAGCGCACGGCGGGCGGGCGAGCCGCCGCTGCGGTCGCCCCGGCGGCGGCTCGCGTGGGGTCCTCCCCGGTCTGGGTCGCCGCGGCGACGTCCGGTACGGCTGCCCCCGCAAAGGTCCAGGTCCGCTTCGTCGCCCCGGCGACAGCACGCAAGGCCGGGTTCACCAGCGGCCTGGTCTTCGGCATCGCCCGCAACGACGCCTCCACCGCGGCCGGCAAGGTCAGTGTCCAACTCGACCCCGAACTCCTCTCGGGCGAGGGCGGCGGCGACCTGGCGCAGCGGATGCGCCTGGTCGAACTCCCGGCCTGCGCCCTGACCACACCCTTGGTGCCGGCCTGCCAGACGCAGACGCCGGTCAGGGCGACCGTCGACGCGGCGAGCGGCCGACTGGTGGTGACCACCCCACTGGCGTCCGGCACCGAGGTCGGGGCGTCGAGCGCGACCCGTATGGCGGCGGACCTGGCGGTCTCGACCCGGCCGGGTGCCACGTCCACCGCCGCCGATACGGACGTGGCCTCACCGATGACGGTGCTCACGGCGCTGGACGCTCCGGCTGGTTCGGCCGGAACCTACGCCGCGACCAGCATCAAGGCCTCCGACGACTGGTCGGCGGGCGGGTCGACGGGTGACTTCACCTACTCGTACCCGATCACGGTGCCCAGCACGCTGGGCGGGTCCGCGCCGAGCGTGGCGCTGTCGTACGCGTCCTCGGCGGTCGACGGCGAGACGGTTGCGGCCAACGCCCAGGTCTCGGACGTGGGCGACGGCTGGTCCGGCATGTCGACCTTCATCGAACGCTCCTATCAGCCCTGCTCGCAGGACGGCATCGCGAACAGCAGCGACACCTGCTGGGGCTACGGCGGCCACGAGGTCTCGCTGTCGGGCGGGAACCTGGGCGGCCAGATGGTGTGGGACGACGCGACCAGCACCTGGCACATCTCGGGCAGCGACGCGACGGTGAAGCTGGAGACCGGGGGCGCGAACGGCGCCTACAATGGTGAGTACTGGGTGATCACCACCGAGGACGGCACCCGGATGTACTACGGCGCGGGCAAGCTGCCCACGGCCGAGGGCGGGACCGGTTCGGACGTGGCCACCAACTCGGTTTCCACCGAGCCGGTGTACTGCCCCAACTCGGGTGACTGCGACAAGGCGCCCACCGGCAGCGGCGTCTTCACCGCGAATATGCCGTACCGCTGGTACCTGGACTTCGTGGTCGATCCGCATGGCAACGCCACCGAGTACAACTACACCCAGGAGACGAACTACTACGCGCGCGGCAGTGCGCACACCGATACGGTCTACGACCGCGGCGCCTACCTGGACTCGATTTCCTACGGCTGGCGCGCCTCGGACATCGCTGCGGAGGGTGCCAAGCCCGCGCCGGCGGCGAAGGTCGTCTTCACCGAGAGCACCCGCTGCATAGTCGGCAGCGTGGTGAGCGTCAACAGCGCCAATGTCACGGTGACCGCGGCCGACTGCGCGTCCCTGAACTCGACGAGCGCGCCGTTCTGGCCCGATGTTCCGCAGGACGAACTGTGCGCGTCCACCGGCTCCTGTGCCAACGACGCGATGACGTACTTCTCGGAGATGCGGTTGACGGGTATCTCCACCTATGTGAACACCGGCTCGACGACCTCGTTCACCCCGACGGAGGTGGACAGCTACGTGCTCGCTCAGACGCTTCCGCCGCCCGGCGACGGAACCTCTCCGGAACTGCAACTCAACTCGATCACCCGTACTGGCGACGACGGCGGCAGCCTGCCGATGCCGGCGGTCACCTTCTACTACACCCCTGGGATGCCGAACCGGGTTCCCGGCGCGGCCTCGTGGCCGGCGATGCTGCACTTCCGGATCGCCGCGATCGAGAACGAGACCGGTGGCGTCACCAACGTCACGTACTCCAGCCCTGACTGCAACCAGTCCACGAGCAGCCCCGACCTGCCGACCCCGTCGTCCGACACCCGGCTGTGCTACGAGGAGTACTGGACGCCCGCCGACTCCACCATGATCTCGGACTGGTTCGAGAAGTACACCGTCTCCCAGGTCGAGCAGACTGACTCCGTCGGCGGCTCACCACCCCAGATCACGAAGTACCTCTATCCTCCCAACGGTGCTGCCTGGCATCGCAACGACTCGCCGCTCGTGCCCAACGCCCAGCGGACCTGGGACCAGTGGCGCGGCTACGGACAGGTGATCACCGAGACCGGCACGGCCCCGGACCCGATCACCGAGACCGAGACCACCTACCTGCGCGGTATGCAGGGCGACTTCACCAACCAGACCGGTACCACCACCCGGACCTGGCCCGACGTCACCGACAGCATCGGTGGCCAGGTACCCGACCTTCCCCAGTACGCCGGCTACACCCTGGAGACCCAGACCTTCAACCAGGCAGGCGGAAAGGTCGCCAAGGACGACATCAGCCTGCCCTGGTCCGCGACCACGGCCACCCACGCCGAGACCGCCACCGGTATCCCCACCGGCGTCCCACCCGAACAGGCCTATTACGTCGAACCACAGACCGACATCGACCGCGGCCTGCTGTCCAACGGAAACTGGCGCACCACCGAGACCGTCAGCCAGTACTCCCCGACCACCGGGTTGCTCACCCAGACCGACAACCAGGGCGACACCAGCCTCCTGAACAGTGCGCAATCGACGGAGACCTGCTCCACCGTCACCTACGCCACCCCTCCCGCCACGGGGCTCAACGCTGGAATGACCGGCCTCGTCGGTGAGTCCACAACGGTGTCTGTGACCTCCGGCACGGGCGTCGGTGCCAACGCCTGCCCGGCGAAGACCGCCGCGAACACCGTCTCCGACACCCGCACCTTCTACGACGGCGACGCCACGCCCGGTGTGGTCCCCGCCGGCGGTGTCGGGAACGTCACCGAGGTCGAGACGCTGGGTCCGTGGTCGGGCTCGACGGAGACCTTCACCGTCAAGAGCACCAGCCCCTCGGGCAGTACCGGCTTCGACGTCTACGGCCGCCAGCTGTCGGCTACCGACGTGCGCGGCGACACCGTCACCGACGCCTACACCAGCACCAACCCCGGCACCCTGCCGAACAAGACGTCGGTCACCAACGTCACCGCCGGGAACTGGACCACCACCACCTCGCTGGATCAGCTGCGGCAGCTGCCGACATCGCTGGTCGACCCGAACGGCAACAGCACCACCGAGTCCTACGACCCGCTCGGCCGCCTGACCCACGTCTGGCTGCCGGGACGCTCTACCAGCCTGAGCGCCTCGAAGGTCTTCACCTACAGCCTCGGCGGGCAGACCGCGCGGACCTGGACCGAGACCCAGGTACTGCGGGCGTCAGGAAGCTACAGCAGTGAGTTCGACATCTACGACGGTTTCATGCAGCTGCTGCAGGAGCAGTCCACCTCGCTGGACAGTGAGGCGTCCAACGGCTCGAACGTCACCGACCACGCCTACGACTCGCACGGCTGGGAGGTGAAGACCTCCAGCACCCCCTACTACATCAGTACCGCACCCTCCTCCACCTTCTACCCGACGACGGACGCCACCGTCCCCGGCCAGACCGTCACCACCTACGACGGCATGGGCCGGACCACCGGCAGCGCGTTCTACTCCCTCAGCCAGCCGCAGTGGTCCACCACCACTGCCTACCCAGGCGTGGACGAGACCACCACCGTCCCGCCGGCCGGCGGGACCGCGACCGCGACGTTCACCGACGCCCAGGGCCGCACCACCGCCTCCTGGCAGTACCACGGCGACGCCGCCACCGGGAACGTCGCAGACGCCACGGTGACCAGCTACGCCTACACCACCGGCACGCTGCCCACCGGCGCGGTCAACGCCGGCTCCTACGACAAGGTCACCACGGTCACCGACGCCTCCGGACACGAGTGGACGCAGGCCACCGACGCCCAGGGCAACCAGGTCGCCACCACCGACCCCGACGCCGGCAGCTCCACCGCCACCTACAGCCCGGCCGGCGACCTGCTGACCTCCACCGACGGCAACGGCACGGTCGTGTCCTACGCCTACGACGCCCTGGGCCGCAAGGTCGCGCAGTACAACACCGCCACCCAGAGCACCGCCAACCAGCTCGCCACCTGGACCTACGACACCGCCCCCGGCGGCAAGGGCCAACTGGCCAGCCAATCCTCCTACTACAACGGCAACGCCTACACCCAGACCACCACCGGCTACAACGCCCTGGGCGAATCCACCGGCCTCACCACCACCATCCCCTCCGCCGCAGGCAACCTCGCCAACACCTACAACGTCGCCTACGCCTACAACGCCGTCACCGGCGCGCCCTACACCACCACCTACGGCGCCGACGGCGGCCTGCCCGCCGAGACCGTTTCCGACACCTACACCGTCACCGGCGACCTGGAGAACGTCACCGGCAGCCTGAACAACGGTGCCAGCAGCGCCGACTACCTCACCGCGGCCGTCGACAACCCACTGGGCCAGGTCACCCGCGCCACCGTCGGCGACATGCCGAACCAGCTCGTGCAGACCACCAACTACGACGTCGACACCGACCGCATCACCGAGACCTTCCTGGACGCGGAGAACAACAGCTCCAGCCACCTCGACGACACCTCCACCTACTGGAACCCTGCCGGACAGATCACCGCCCAGAACGACGTCCAGGACTCCGGCACCAACACCGACCTGCAGTGCTACACCTACGACGGCCAGGGCCGACTCACCGCAGCCTGGACCGACACCGCCGGCGTCAGCTCCGCCGCCGCACCCTCGGTCCCGAACATCGGCGGCTGCGTCAGCACCACCCCCAGCGCCGCGACCAACGGCGGCCCCGACCCGTACTGGGAGACCTACGCCTACGACCCGAACGGCCAGTCCTCGGGCAACCGCTCCACCGTCACCGACTACAACACCAGCGGCGCCGTCACCTCCACCCAGACCTACGGCTACAACACCGGCGTCACTGGCACCACCGGCCAGCCCGACACCCTGCAGACCCTGAACACCACCGACGGCACCGGCACCACCGTCTCCAACGCGACCTACAAGTACAACGCCGACGGCTCCACCCAGAACCGCACCGTCACCAACGCCGCCGGCACCACCACCAGCAACCAGAACTACACCTACGACCCCACCGGCCGCACCACCGGCATCACCGACACCGCCGCCGGCACCGCCTCCGGCTACCAGTACGACGCCTCCGGCAACCTGCTCCTGCAGACCGACACCATCGCCGGCAACACCACCACCCTGCTCTACCTGCCCGACGAGCAGCTCACCATGAACAACTCCGGCGGCATCACCGCCCTGCGCTACTACGACACCGGCAGCGGCATCACCATCATCCGCGACAACACCGGCAACCTCACCTACCAGACCGGCACCTCCCAGGGCACCGGCACCCTCACCATCAGCGACACCCTCACAGGCGAGGACCGCCGCTCCTTCACCCCCTACGGCAACACCCGCGGCACCACCCCCACCACCTGGGTCGACGGCCGCGGCTTCCTCGACCAGCCCAGCGACCCCGCCACCGGACTCGACCTCCTCGGCGCCCGCGACTACGACCCCGCCACCGGCCACTTCCTCTCCCGCGACCCCATCCTCGAAGCCACCGACCCCAACCAGCTCGGCGGCTACACCTACGCCGCCGACAACCCCGTCAACGGCAGCGACCCCAACGGCCTCAGCTACAACGGCAACGGCGGAGACGGAGGCCCCTGCTCCACCAGCAACGGCGGAGACTGCGGCGGCTCCGGCGGCAACTCCTCAGGCGCCGGGGGCGGTGGAGGTGGCGGCGGAGGCAACTCCACCGGCAGCGGCGGAGCCGGGAACAGCGGCGGAGCACGCACCGGAACGGCAGCCCCCGGAAGCCTCGGCTTCGTCGGACCGCTGACCCCCTCGCAAGTCCACCAGCGCTTCATCACAGCAATCCGCGACCTGTCAGACCCCACCATCTCCAACCAAATCGCCGGCGAAGCCCAAGCAGTAATCGCATCCGGCTACCTCCCCAACGGAACCGAATCCCCCCAGCTAGTTTCTGCGTACGCTGCTATCGACGCTGTATACGACGCCGCTGCTGTACACCATCCAAACCCGCGCCCCAGCTGTGGCTGGCAATGCCACTTTAGAATCGTTGGGAACTTGGCTTCAGATCTCAGCACTGGGACTGGCGCAGTAGCTGTAATATTCACACTCGCCACTCCGGCATGCGGTGCAGCTGGCGGGATTGGTGCGGCCATATGCGGGGGTGTTGCTGAAGGCGCTGGAATGATTTCAACCGCTTCTGCAGGCATTGCTTCTCTAGCCTATCTTGCTGGCGGGGACACTCAGGACTCCGAGTCGAATGGACTCGCGTTCGGGATAGGGATAGTCTCTGGCGGCCTGGGCGCTTGGCCGACAAGGATCGGCGGAAAAGCATTTGCGGGATTCATGAAAGGCGGCATGGCCGGGATAATTAAAGACTCGGGAGCTGCGGCGGCTAAGGCGGATCCAAGATACGCATCCAGCGGCACTAATGTTGTAGCAGGCGTCGGCCAAGGGACTCTCCCGACAGCTCTCGGGGTTATTGGATTTAACACGACGCCATGGGTGGACCAGCAAACCGGGCTAAGTTGGACCTGGTAGTCCCGTATGGCTATCCAGAAGTAAGGATCCCTGGCTGGACGGCGTGACGGGAGATGGGCAGGTCGCAAGGAATCCCTTTGCTGGGCTTCCTTGCGACCTGCGATGATTGGCTTTCCAGGAAGGTTACTGATCTTTAACTAGCCGCTTAACTCAACTTCCGGTAGCGCCAGACCGGTTCCGGCGAGGAAGCCGACGAAGAGGTGCGTGGCGTGCTTGACGCTGCCGAGTGCCGCCTCGGCGGTGTCGGCGAGTTCGTGGATCGAACGGAATGCGCGGTTCGCGAGCAGGTCCTTCACGTTCTTCCACAGGAGCTCCACCGGATTCAGTTCCGGCGCGTACGGCGGCAGCGCGACCACGCGCAGCCATGTCGACTGCTCGGCAATCCAGGCTCTGACCTGGGCTGATGTGTGACTGGAGTAGTTGTCCCAGATCAGCGTGACCTTCGCGCCGAGGCGGGCGTGCAGCATCGTGAGGAGCAGGGGGAAGTCCTCTTTCGTGTACCCCTCGCCACTCTTGTGCCAGGCGAGCATCCGGGGCTCGCACCCGGTGCGGTAGGCCAGGAAGGTCACCATGTTCTCGCGCTTGCCCCGTGCCCCGTTCATGGCGATGACGGGTGTGACGCCCCGTGGACCCCAGGAGCGGCGCACTACCCCGGTGAGCGCGGCTCCCGCCTCGTCCTCGAAGACTATCCAGCGTCCCTCGCGTGCGGCCTGGTCGGATGGGACACCGCCGGCCACGTCTGTGTGCGCCAAGCGGCGATCGCCTCCTCGTCCCGCTGGACGGCCCGTGTCACCGGAACCTGCCAGGACCACCCCAGTCGCTTCAGCAGGTACCACACGCCCGCAAGGGTGAACCGCGGACCGAACCGCTCCTCGATCACCCGTGCGATCCGCGCCAGCGTCCACAACTGATCGTCCCACCCCGACTCCAGCGGTCCGCGCCTCAGCACCACCAGCAGGTCGCTTTCCTCACCGGACGTCAGATAGGAACCAGGACCCCCGGGCCGTGCGACCAGCGCCTCCGACCCGCCCTCTTCCCACGCGGCCCGCCACTGGCACACAGCCTGCCGCGACACCCCCAGCAACCGGCCGATCTCAGCCTGCTTCACACCCTGTTCGAACAGAGCGGCAGCCCGCATTCGCCGCTCCTCACGCCAAGCAGCATCCAACTTGCCCGAACTAGACTGCACCATAGGGAACTTGTACCCATTATGACTGATCGTCAAGTCAGAGATTAAAGATCAGTACTCAGAACTCTGTGGATCATGAGGCTGGTGCTGGCGTGATCTTGTGTCAGGCGGGTTCGTAGGTCCGCAGGAGTTCGAGTTGGACAACGGTGTCGAGGGTTTCGGAGAAGCGGTCGAGGGGGCCGCGGTAGCAGCCGCCGAGGATCTTCCAGTTCTCCAGGTGGCCGGTGCAGCGTTCGACGGCGGAGCGGATCTGGGAGTGGGCGCGGTTGCTCGCCTTCTCCGCGTCGGTCAGCTCGCGGCGCCGGGGCTTCTTGTAGGGGGTGAGCAGGTCGCTGCCCTGGTAGCCCTTGTCCCCGAGCCGGTGGCGGCACTTGTGGATCTTCGTTCTGATGCCCGAGGCGATGTAGGTGAAGGCGTCGTGGCGGGCACCGGGTACCGGGTACCGGCCTGCCGACGTCCCGCAGCCGGCCCCGGGTGTCGGACAGGACCTGCACGTTGCGCCCGGGGCGCATGTGCTTCTTGGAGAACAGCTGCTCAGCGGCCTTCCAATCGCAGCACTCGGCGAGGAACCCGTCGACCAGGACCGGCCCCCCTTCGGTAACCGGGCGAGTCCGAAGCCCAGCTCCCTGACCGCGTCGCGGACCACCGGACGCAGCCGGGTGCCGTAGCGCGAGACGCTGGACTGGGAGACCTCGAACAGCTCGGCGGCCAGGACCTGGGCGCTGTTGCGGCGCAGCAGGAAGCAGAGCACGACCACCGCCTTCCACAGCGGCAGTGCGTGCGGGCGACCCGTGGGCCTGTCCCAGTCGGGGATCCCGCGCTCCACGCGGGAGACCAGGACATCCAGCTGATGCGGACTCAGACCGGTCGTACGGTGGAAGCGCATCGGTCCCCCTGGCGCCCTCGCGGCTGATGGACTGCCACCTCGCACGCTACGCCGAAGGCACCGTCACGTCCGCGTCGGCTACAGAGAGGAAACGGACCGGCCCAGACCACCCCATAACAGTCCAGACCACCACGAAGGGTTTTGAATAGGCTTCCAGGGCTTCAGTCACACTTCGATATCTGCCGGATAGTCGGGGTGCGAGTTCGGCCAGGGATGGCGAGGCGTCGCCCATATCTGTCCAACCAACAATTAAGCCGGTCGCCGCGGCACTACACAGGGACCGTGCTACTAGTGCAGGATGGCCCTATGGTCAGCAGGCGACGCTCCAATGATGCCCCGGTCGATGGAAGCCAGCATCGGGGTTTGCCATGTATGTGGTGACGCTGCCAGGTCGGACCCGCAAGCAGGGTGCCCCTGAGGTCTTGGTACTGAGCGGGCCCTCGGCGTCCGGCGAGCCCTCGGCTGCAGATAGCGATAGAAGCGCCAACGGATTGCTCTCCGATCCTATGGCCAGTGGCCGAACTCAGGTCCGGCGGGTCGGCTTCGTCCTTCGGTTCGTACTGGAAGCTCCATAAGTACATCTCCCAAGGAAGCCAGGAACAGCTTGAATTGGGCAAGGATTTCATTCACCCGGCCTAGTATGCACATTTCATTCTCGAATCATTTGAGGGATAGATGAACAACTATGCAGCCCCGATTGATGGCGTCGCACTGCCGTGGATTGAAGTGGTTTCTATCGTATTGGCCCTACTGTTCCCGGTGAGCCTCTATGCGACGGCGGGAGGAATCAAGAACCGCATCAGACTGCTGGCTGCAGCTATTGCAGGGCTCGCAACTACTCTCATGCTTGGGGTGATCAGGAGAGATTCACTCAAGGGTATTTTGGTAATCTATTCCGACGTGATGATCTCTGTGATTATCGGAGGCATCATTATTTCACTCGCCATTCGCGGGGCAGATTCAAGCTCTCCGATTGATACTGATAAGTGGAGGAGGTTCGGCTATAAAGTGAGCGGGGTGCTAGCTGTTATTATCGGCGTGCTACTGTTTCTTGAATACGGGCCGCTCCTGTGACTGACCATCAGGTCACATGCTGCTATTACGGCTTGGGAAGAATCGGTACAGCTGCTGGCGCCGGCAATGATCAGTGGGTCTAGATTCTGCAATGCTGCGAAGCTACTGATCTTTAATCTCTGACTTGACGATCAGTCATAATGGGTACAAGTTCCCTATGGTGCAGTCTAGTTCGGGCAAGTTGGATGCTGCTTGGCGTGAGGAGCGGCGAATGCGGGCTGCCGCTCTGTTCGAACAGGGTGTGAAGCAGGCTGAGATCGGCCGGTTGCTGGGGGTGTCGCGGCAGGCTGTGTGCCAGTGGCGGGCCGCGTGGGAAGAGGGCGGGTCGGAGGCGCTGGTCGCACGGCCCGGGGGTCCTGGTTCCTATCTGACGTCCGGTGAGGAAAGCGACCTGCTGGTGGTGCTGAGGCGCGGACCGCTGGAGTCGGGGTGGGACGATCAGTTGTGGACGCTGGCGCGGATCGCACGGGTGATCGAGGAGCGGTTCGGTCCGCGGTTCACCCTTGCGGGCGTGTGGTACCTGCTGAAGCGACTGGGGTGGTCCTGGCAGGTTCCGGTGACACGGGCCGTCCAGCGGGACGAGGAGGCGATCGCCGCTTGGCGCACACAGACGTGGCCGGCGGTGTCCCATCCGACCAGGCCGCACGCGAGGGACGCTGGATAGTCTTCGAGGACGAGGCGGGAGCCGCGCTCACCGGGGTAGTGCGCCGCTCCTGGGGTCCACGGGGCGTCACACCCGTCATCGCCATGAACGGGGCACGGGGCAAGCGCGAGAACATGGTGACCTTCCTGGCCTACCGCACCGGGTGCGAGCCCCGGATGCTCGCCTGGCACAAGAGTGGCGAGGGGTACACGAAAGAGGACTTCCCCCTGCTCCTCACGATGCTGCACGCCTGCCTCGGCGCGAAGGTCACGCTGATCTGGGACAACTACTCCAGTCACACATCAGCCCAGGTCAGAGCCTGGATTGCCGAGCAGTCGACATGGCTGCGCGTGGTCGCGCTGCCGCCGTACGCGCCGGAACTGAATCCGGTGGAGCTCCTGTGGAAGAACGTGAAGGACCTGCTCGCGAACCGCGCATTCCGTTCGATCCACGAACTCGCCGACACCGCCGAGGCGGCACTCGGCAGCGTCAAGCACGCCACGCACCTCTTCGTCGGCTTCCTCGCCGGAACCGGTCTGGCGCTACCGGAAGTTGAGTTAAGCGGCTAGTTAAAGATCAGTAAGGGTTGGGAGCCGGTGTCCAGGTGTCAGGGCGCGTGAGTCTGTATGTGGCTCGGGCTGTGCGTTCCAGGAGTCCTTGGCGTGCCCATCGGCCCAGGGCGACGCTCAGGCTGTTGACGGGTTTTTCGCCGTTGATGCCGAGCTGTTGCGCAAGGTCCAGGGCCGTCCAGGGCCGGTCAGTGTCGGCCGTCATGATCGTGCAGATCCTTGTCCAGCGGCCGGCGCGTCCCTGAGTTTTCGGGTTTGCGGTGGTCTGGGCAGTGGGTAGCGCGGGTGGATGGATGGCGATGTTGAGCGCCGTGACGGGGATGCTGGCCAGTGGCTGGCCGTCACGTACTACAGCAGCAGATCAACCCTTTGTGATCGATTCTGACTGTGGGTCTGGAGATGGGGTGGGAGCGGGTCGCCTCGGCGTTGGTAGTGGCTGACGGCGACTGCGGTCTGGTGTTCGACGCGCCAGTGGTGCTGCGCGAGCGCATGGGCATCGGTGTGCTGGGTGGCCAGGCCGGTCGGGGCGAGCAGGCCCGCGATGGCGGTGACCGTCAGTCGGATCATCGCTCCGGCGGGCGTGGCCATGCCTTTTGTGGAGCCGATGGGTGGCCTGGTGTCGGCGGGCTTGGGTGCGGGGCCTTCGATCGCGATCGGTTCGCACACGTGGTCGAGGTGGTGGGCGCGCTGGATGGTGAGGAAGGCGTGGGCAAGCATGACGCAGGTGATCCATCGGTGCCAGGGACCCGCAGCCCAGCGGGCTGATATCCGCAGGTCGGAGGCAATGTGGGTCTGGCATGCCCTGCGGACTTGAAAACTGTTCCGCTGGATCACCGGCTGCCCAGTTGCAGGGTGGCTCGGATGACGAGTGCTGCCCGGTCGTCGGCGGGCGGCGCGTCGTTTCGGTTCTGCGGAGTGCCTTGCCCGGGGCACACAGCAGATCCGACACCATCCGGCCGCCCTGGCCGGGCGGTGCCGTTCTCATTGACCGCGCGGCGCCAGTCCGGTGGTCAGATGATTCCGATCCAGCGCCAGGGGGCGCGGGCCGTTCCGACCCCGGAGGCAGCTGACGTGGTGTTGGCCTCGGCGTGCCACTTGGGGTGGGCTGCCGCGTGCTGGGCGGCGTAAGTGGCCATACGGAGTTCTCGGGCGGCGGCAAACAGCGGGTAGTCGTCCGACTGGGTGACGCCTGCTCCGTAAACCGCGCAGAAGGCCGCGTACTCATGGGCGGCGGCGTGCCGGTAGGGCACGGCGGCCTTGCGCCGCGCCTGGTGCTCGGCGGCCAGGGCCGACAGCTCCGGCAGGGCCCGCACCGCGTCCGGGACCGGGGTGACTCCGGCGGCCCGGCTGGACGTCTGGGACGCGGCCCAGGAGGAGAAGGCCGAGCAGTCGACGGCCGAGAACACGGCACGGCCGATCGGCTATCAGTACGACCTGTCCATCCCGCCCGGCTGGCGCGCCGGCGGCTTCGCCTCCTGGCACGCGACCGACCCCCACCCCATGGACTGCCTCAGATGCGGAACACCTATGCACCTGCTCCTGACCATCGACAGCTCGGAGCGGGGCGGCGGCAGCGGCAGCTGGAAGCCACTGGAGGGAGGAGACCCGCCCACGCATTGGGCCGCCGTCCCCACCCAGGTCACTGTGGGCCGCTGGGGCGAGCTCAACGTCTGCGCCTGCCCCGCCGATCCCGAACATCCGCACCGCTGGAGCATCCAGTAGCCTGCTGGGCTCCGGGAGCCGATCCGAGAGCTGCTGCAGGCCATCGCCGCCGTTCAGCAGTCGGCTTTCACCCGTCGCAGAGAAGCAGCGGCCGGTCGGGCTTGACTGGCGGGAGGGAACGAGCGTCCATCGTGGTGGCCCCGCTGGGGCCCGGTCCACGGAACCCGATCGTGTTGGTGTTCGCGACCGATTCTCGCGAGCTGACAGGATAGGACGGTGTCCCGTGGCGAACGCGGACCCTGTTGGGACGGACCGCGCCCGCTCCGCGGCCGGGCTGACATCAATGGCCGCTGCTGCCCTGGCTGCGGTGGCTGCGGACCCCGGCTGTACCTCTGCTGACCTTGTGAGGCGCCTGGGGATGGGGCGTTCGACGTCCTGCCATGTCTTGGTCGAACTCGAGGACGCCGGCTTGGCGTTTCGCCGGATGGGCGGATTCGTGGGCGTACGACGGCAGTTCAACCGCTGGTATCCGCTGCCCGTCCCAGAGGCTGTCGAGGACCGTGAAGGAGGGGAGGACCTGCGACGGGAAGAGGCAGGTGGCGACGGCGCAGGCGGTGCGGAACTTCCTAGCCTCCCGGCACCGGGAGAGTCGGTGCGCTTGCGGAGGGGCGAGTTGCGTGGCTTGATCCTGGACTATCTGCGGGCGCGTCCGTCGCAGGCGCTCACGCCGACGGTGGTCTGTCGGGCGCTTGACCGGAGCGCGGGGGCGACCGCGAACGCGCTCACCGCGCTGACCGGTAGCGGGCTGGTGATGCTGGTGAACGCCAAACCGAGGATGTACCAGGCAGTTGTGCAGTCGAGCGAGCGGTGACTTCCACCGTGGCAGACAGGCTCGCGGGCGGTTCAGGGCGGGACGATCGAGGGTGAGCGACACGGTTGGTGGGAGCGTGGTGGGAGCGGCGGTCCCGTCACGGGGCGGCACATGGCGGCAGCGGCTGGACCGGTCCTGCGGTGCGGACCTGCAGGAAGCGGTGCAGCTTGGCACCGGATGTCAGTAGCCGACATCGGATGGACAGTTGCCCAGCTGACTCTTAATCAGCGGGTCCGGGGTTCGAGTCCCTGGCGGCGCACCGTTAGGCAGTACCGTGACCTGGGCCCTCTCGCTGTGGCGAGAGGGCCCAGGTCTTTTGGGAACGGTTCATCCTCGGGGTCCGAGCCATAGAGCTGCGCATGGAAGCTGCGGTTCGTCACAGGGGGGAGCGCCAGGCGGGGTGGGGCTGCGAGAGCCAGCTGCCGGCCGGTGTCGAGGCGAGCTCGGGTCGGGGCCAGGCAGGTCCGGAGCATGCCTCCGGCTCCAGGTCCGACTCCGCGGCCCCGGCGGTGCGGGTGAGCAGGACGGCCATCAGGGCGGCCAGTTCCTCGGGCGCGGGCCGGCCCCGTTCGATCACGACCGCCGGCCGCGCCGCGTCCTCGGCGCTCACTGGGGCTGGTTCCCGTGCTTGCGGCTGGGCAGCGCGGTGTGCTTGGTCCGCAGCATCGCCAATGTGTCGATCAGGCGGATGCGCGTCTCGGCCGGGTCGATGACATCGTCCACGAGTCCGCGCTCGGCTGCGTAGTACGGGTGCATCAGCTCCTCCCGGTACTGGTCGATGAGCTTCCGGCGGGTACCCTCGGGATCGTCCGAGGCGGCGATCTCGCGACGGAAGACCACGTTGGCCGCGCCCTCCGCGCCCATTACCGCGATCTCGTTGGTGGGCCAGGCGAAGGAGACGTCCGCGCCGATGGAGCGGGAGTCCATGACGATGTAGGCGCCGCCGTAGGCCTTGCGCAGGATCAGCTGGACGCGCGGCACGGTCGCGTTGCAGTAGGCGTAGAGCAGCTTGGCGCCGTGCCGGATGACGCCGCCGTGCTCCTGGTCCACGCCCGGCAGGAAGCCGGGCACGTCCACCAGGGTGACCAACGGGATGTTGAACGAGTCACACATCTGCACGAAGCGTGCGGCCTTCTCCGAGGACTGGATGTCCAGGACCCCGGCCATGCTGGCGGGCTGGTTGGCCACGATCCCGGTCACCTGGCCGCCGAGGCGCGTGAGCGCGCAGACGATGTTGGGCGCCCAGCGCTCGTGGATCTCCAGGAACTCGCCGTCGTCGACGATCTCCCGGAGCACGCCCCGGATGTCGTAGGCACGGGTCGGGTCGGCCGGCACCAGGTCGGTCAGGGCGTCGGTCCGGCGGTCAACCGGGTCCTCCACCGGTGCCGCGGGCGGCAGTTCCCGGTTGTTCGAAGGGAGCAGCGAGAGCAGGTAGCGAACCTCCTCCAGGCAGCTCTGCTCATCGGGGTAGGCGAAGGTGGCCACGCCCGACCGCTCCGCGTGCACGTCGGCTCCGCCCAGACCGTCCTGGCTGATCACCTCGCCGGTCACGGCCTGGACGACGTCGGGTCCGGTGATGAACATCTGCGAGGTCCCGCGCACCATGAACACGAAGTCGGTCAGCGAGGGAGAGTAGGCGGCCCCGCCGGCGCAGGGCCCCAGCATCACACTGATCTGCGGGATCACCCCGGAGTTGCGGACGTTGCGCTGAAAGATCCCGCCGTATCCGGCGAGGGCGGTGACGCCTTCCTGGATCCGCGCCCCGGCCCCGTCGCAGAGGCCGACGACGGGGCATCCGGCCGACGCCGCCAGGTCCATGATCTTGTGGATCTTCTGGGCGTGCGCCTCGCCCAGCGCGCCGCCGAAGATCCGGAAGTCGTGCGCGTAGACGAACACCCGCCGTCCCTCGACCAGCCCCCAGCCGATCACCACTCCGTCGGTGTGCGGGCGGCGGGCCTCGAGTCCGAACCCGGTTGCCCGGTGCCTGCGCAGGCCCTCCAGCTCGGTGAAGGTGCCCTCGTCGAAGAGCAGGTCGATGCGCTCACGGGCAGTCAGTTTGCCTTTGCGGTGCTGGGCTTCGGTGGCCCTGGGGTCGGCCCCCTGCAGGATCCGCTCCCGCAGCGCGACCAGCTCGGCGACCCGCTCGGCCGTGGTGCGGTGCTGGACCGGTGAGGGAACCGTTGCCGCCTCGACCGTCGCCTCACCCGCCGCCGTGTCCTCCTCCGCCAGGATCGACTCCACCTCGGCCAGTGATACTTCTTCTTCGACGATGGTCATGCGATACCTCCCAGTGCGGTTCCTGCGGCGTGGTCCGTCCACGCGTCGACGGATCGGGATAGTGGCTGTGACTGCTTGAGCCCGGGTTGATTGCGACCGGTGGAAGCATCGTCGGCCGAGGATCCGGCTGCCCCGGCCCCGGCCCCGGCCCCGGCCCCGGCCCCGGCCCCGGCCCCGGTCCCTGCCGCGCCGACCGCCGACCGGATGCCGATCGCGCGGAGCACGGCGTCGGGGCGGCTGCCGGACAGGCTCTCCCCCCGTTCGGCGAGGTAGCCGTCGGGCCTGATCAGCAGCCAGCCGCCGACCGCCGCACCCAGGTCGGCGCGGAGCAGGCCGCCGGGATCGGACATGGGTTCAGTCAGGGGATCGGCTGCGGCGGTCGCGGAGCCGGTGTCCGGCAGCACGAGTCGAACCCGGAGAGCGGCCCGGAAGTCGGCGGCGAGCCCCGACAGCACCTCCTGCTCGCCGGGCGCGAGCGGCCCGAGGGCGAGCAGGGTCCAGCCCGGTTCCCGCAGCTCCGCCAGCAGTCCGCGCCAACCGGCCGATTCGGTCAGGCGCTCGCCGGTGACCCGTGCCACGCGCCTGCCCAGTGCCGACGCGTCCGCTCCCCGAGGGAGGGGGGAAGGACGCGAGAGCGGGCTCTCGGCGTAGCAGAGGTCCAGCGCGGACATTCCGCCCATCATCGCGCGCTGGATCCGGGACTTCAGCGGCGGCAGCGCCCGGGCCGCGCCGCAGGCCAGCCGCAGCGCCGCCGCCGCGCTGCGGCTGCGCGTCTGCACCAGCGCCGTGGCCGTCCGGGTGGACCTGAGCAGCGCGGCCCCGACCGGGACGCGCTCGGCGCCGTAGCTGTCCAGCAGCGAGTCCGCAGCGGTCCCGCGCACGACCTCGGCGAGCTTCCAGGCGAGGTTCACGGCGTCCTGCACGCCGGTGTTCATGCCCTGCCCCGAGGCAGGGCTGTGCACATGGCCCGCGTCTCCGGCCACGAAGCAGCGTCCCGAGCGCATCGCGCCGACCATGCGCTGCTGGATGGTGAACACGGAGACCCAGCTCGGCGGCGAGACCCGGGCCGTCCGGCCGGTCCCCGCCTCGATCCTCGTGCCGAACCGGCGGGCGAGCGCCTCGTCGTCG
The DNA here is from genome assembly GCA_963743515.1 of uncultured Actinomycetota bacterium. Classification (GTDB taxonomy): domain Bacteria; phylum Actinomycetota; class Actinomycetes; order Streptomycetales; family Streptomycetaceae; genus Streptacidiphilus. The sequence continues at coordinate 365,006 of CAVUQN010000004.1, read as the reverse complement.
CCGTCGTGGGAGGCCGCTGCGGTGTCGAGCAGCCGCCATTTTCCGGGGTCGGGGAAGGGCAGCAGCATCACCGTGCCGGTGGGCGTCCGCAGCAGGTGGATGCTGTCCCTGGGCAGGTCGCAGTCGACCGCCGCGTCGGCCATCAGCCAGGTCTCGCCGCTGTCGCCGAGCAGCCGGAGGCCGAGCTGTCTGCGGACGGTGCTGTGTCCGCCGTCGCAGCCGACCAGCCAGTCGACCGCCGACTCCTCGACCCGTCCGTCCCGGTGGCGCAACCGCACATCGACTCCGGTGCCCCGGTCGGTGAACTCCTCCAGCTGTACGCCCCACTCGACGGTGACTCCGTGCCGCGCGGCGCCCGCGCGCAGCACCTCCTCGGTGATCACCTGATCCACCATCAGCGTGAACGGGAAGCGGGTGGGCAGTCGGCTGTAGTCGGTGTCGAAACGCACCAGTCGGCTGCCGTTCTGGTGCAGGGTGAAGTGCTCCACGCGCTGCCCGCGTGGCAGCAACTCGTCGAGGATCCCCATCTGGTCGTAGGTCTCCAGGGTCCTGGCGTGAGTGGCGAGGGCCCTGCTGGTGGTGGCCGGTCCCGGAGCCGAGTCGACCAGCCGGACCCGCACTCCGTGCCGGGCCAGTTCGTGCGCGGCCGCGAGGCCGGCCGGCCCGGCTCCCGCCACCAGGACCTGCGGTCGCGGCCGGCGCCCCTGCGGCGCTGTGACGATCATGGAAAGCTCTCCCGGCGTCCGAGGGGTCCGCCTCCAGTCCGGGACGTCCGGTACTGCGGCTCGGACCGCGTCATGATGCGCTCCGGCGGTCGAGTCCCGCTCGGACGGCCCGCCCGTTCGCGCTCGATCCGGGCTCCAGCGAGGGCTGCGAGGGTGCGCACCGCCAAGCCATTCGCGAGCATTGGGGATTCTGGTGCGCATCGTCGATCTGTCGTCGCCCGTGGACGCCTCCGGTTGGGAGCCGGACCCGATCGTCCACGAGATCATGACGCCCGCCGAGGGCGCCGTCCACATGAGCCAGGAGATGAAGCTCCACTTCGACCTGGACTTCGACCCGGCGAACCTGCCGGGCGGCGAGTTGCTCTCCCTGGACACGCTGACGTTGACCAGCCACACCGGCACCCACGTCGACGCCCCCTCCCACTACGGCTCGGTCGGCGAGTACGGGACACCGCGCCACATCGACCAGATGCCGCTGGACTGGTTCCTGCGGCCCGGCGTCGTGCTGGACGTCTCCGACGTCGGCATCGGCGTGATCGGGGTGGAGCGGATCGAGAAGGAGCTGGCCCGGATCGGCTACCAGCCGCAACCGCTCGACATCGTCCTGCTGCACACCGGAGCCTCCCGCTTCGCCGGCACGCCCCGCTACTTCACCGACTTCGCGGGCCTCGACGGACCGGCCACCGACTACCTGCTCGACCTCGGTGTCCGGGTGATCGGCACCGACGCCTGGAGCCTGGACGCCCCCTTCGGGCACATGATCCGGCAGTTCCAGGAGACCGGTGACCAGAGTGTGCTGTGGCCCGCCCACTTCGCCGGCCGCCGCCGGGAGTACTGCCAGGTCGAGCGGTTGGCCCAGCTCGACACCCTGCCCCCGTTCGGCTTCCGGGTGGCCTGCTTCCCGGTGAAGATCGCCGGAGCGGGCGCGGGCTGGACCCGGGCCGTCGGTCTGGTGGACGAGTGAGCCCGCTGCCGCCTCGGCTCTTCTGCTTCCATCACGCCGGTGCCGGTGGTTCCGCCTTCGCCCGCTGGCAGACGGTGCTGGGCGGTGTGGCCGAGGTCGTGCCGGTGCTGCTGCCCGGCCGGGAGGTGCGGATCAGGGAGGAGCGGATCACCGACCCGGCCCGGCTGCTGGAGGAACTGGACACGCAGCTCGGCCCGCTGATCGACCGCCCCTACCTGCTGTACGGGCACAGCCTGGGCGGACTTGTCGCCCTCAGCTACGCCCGGGCCCGGGAGCGGGCCGGGGACAGGCTGCCCGAGCTGGTCATGGTCGGCGCGGCCACCCCGCCGCACCTGCGGTCACCGCTGCTGCCCACCGCCGGGCTCGCGGAGGCGGGGCTGCTGGACCTGCTGGCCTCGTACGGCGCGCTGCCGCCGGGGGCCCGGGAGGACTCGAGCCTGTGGCGGCGCCGGGTGCTGCCGACGCTGCGCGACGACTTCCGGCTTGCCGAGGCGCTGGTCGGGGCGGCCCGGGGAGCGGTGCTGACGCGTCCGCTGCTGGCGGTCGCGGGACGGCTGGACCCGATCGCGCCGCCGGCGGTGATGGCCGAGTGGGACCGCTGCACCACTGCCCGGTTCCAGCAGCTGACCGTGGACGGCGACCACTTCTTCGTCCGCGCCCGGTCGACGCCGGAGCGGCTGCGTGACCTGCTGGTGGAGGCTCTGGCGGTCCCCGCCGGGATCGGTGTCTGAACCGAGCCGTCGGGCGCATGCGCGCAGGGCCGGCCCGGAGTCGAGGTGACTCCGGGCCGGCCCTGCGCGCATGCTGCGGCGACGGTCCGTCAGCTGGCGTCGATGGTGGTGAGCAGCCGGGCCGCGTAGCGGGTGCCGGAGGCCGCGCCGACCGGGAAGGCCTTGGCCAGCTGGTCCAGCTCGTCCTGGGTGAGCTCGACGCCGACGGCCGAGGCGTTCTCGCCGAGGTGGGTACGGCGCTTGGTGCCGGGGATGGTCACGATGTTCTCGCCCTGCGCGAGCACCCAGGCCAGCGCGAGCTGGCTGGGGGTGACGCCCTTCGCCTCGGCGACGGCCGCGATGGTGGCCACGAACTCCTGGTTGCGCTGGAAGTTCTCGCCCTGGAAGCGGGGGTCCATGCGGCGCAGGTCGTCCTCGGCGAACTGCGCCGGGTCGCTGATGCTGCCGGCGAAGAAGCCGCTGCCCAGCGGGCGGTAGGCGACCAGGGTGGTGCCCAGCTCGCTCAGGGTCGGCAGGATCTCGGCCTCGACGTGCCGCTCCCACAGGGAGTACTCGGTCTGCAGGGCGCTGATCGGGTGCACCGCGTGGGCGCGCCGCAGGGTGCGGGGGGACGCCTCGCACAGGCCGATGCTGCGGACCTTGCCGGCCTCGACCAGTTCCTTGAGGGCGCCGACGGTCTCCTCGATCTGGACGTTCGGGTCGACCCGGGCGACGTAGTAGAGGTCGATGTGGTCGATGCCGAGCCGCTCCAGCGAGAGGTCCACGGCCTGCTTGACGTACTCCGGGCTGCCGTCGACGTACGGGCCCTGGGGGCCGCGGCGCATGCCGGTCTTGGTGGCGACCACGGCGCTGTCGCGACGGCCGGCCAGAGCCTTGCCGACGATCTTCTCGCTGGTGCCGGGGCCGTAGAAGTCCGCGGTGTCGATCAGGTTGAGGCCCAGTTCCAGCGCCTCCTGGACGGTGGCGACGGCCTCGGCCTCGTCGGCAGCCCCGTAGGAGCCGCCCATGCCCATGCAGCCGAGCCCGATCGGGGAGACCGCGGGGCCGTTGGTGCCGAGCTTGCGGTGAGTCATCTGGTGTTCTTCCGTTTCTGCCCTGGCGCGGGCGGATCCACGATCAATTGGTTGTGCGGGAAGTGGTCAGCGGGGCGGTGTGCGCGACGGCGGGCTCCGGCTCCGGCTGCAGCAGGTCGGAGCGCACGGAGATCGGCGTACGGCCGAAGGCGATCTGGTTGAGCACCTTCCGGAACACCGGTGTGCGGGCGAGCAGCCTGGCGGCGATCGGCCGGATCCGGTCGGCGAACCCGCCCTGGGAGAGCATGGCGGAGCTCTGCCGTGCCTGCAGTTTGAAGACCGCGTCGATGTCGGGACGCCGGGCCGTCTCGAACCGGCCGAGGAACTCCTGGCCGGCATCCCCCGTCCGCAGCGACTCCACCAGCACCGGGTGCACCGAAGCCGCGTCCTGCAGCGCGAGGTTGATGCCCTGGGCCCCGATCGGACCATGGGTGTGAGCGGCATCGCCGATCAGTACGAAACCGTCCTTGGCCCAGGTGTCCGCCGATCCGGCGAATACGTCGAGCAGGCTCAGGTCGGTCGAGCTGGTGACGTTGGCGTCGATGGCGTCAGCGTACAGCGGGACCGACTCAAGGATCTTGTCTTTGACGAACTCGAAGCCCTGGGCTGCGAGTTCGCGATAGCCCTTGTGATGCAGGGTCCAACCGATCTGGATGCTCTCCGGGAAGGAGTCGTAGATCAGGACGGGGTTCCCGGCCGAGCGGTAGACCCGGACATCGTGCAGCGGCCGCTCCTGGGCCGGGATCTTGAACCACAGGATGTCGTGCTCGAAGGCTTCCATCCGGGTGTAGTTGATCCCCGCCATCTTGCGGGTCTTGGAGTACCTGCCGTCCGCGGCCACCACACAGTGCGCGGTCACGGAGCGCTCCGCCTCCCCGCGTCCGAAGACGGCACCGGTCACGGCCGCGCCCTCGGTCAGCAGCCGGGTGACCGACTCGCCCTCGACGTAGGTGAACGTGTCGTAGCGGCGGCAGGCCGCCAGCAGCTCCTCCAGCACGTGCCGCTGCGGGATGCTGAGCAGGAAGTCGTAGGGCTTGGGCAGCTGGTCGTAGTCGATGTCCATCAGGACCTTGTCCTGCTCGACCAGTTGGAAGCGCTTCAGCTCGTAGCCGCCGCGCGCCCGCGCCCCCTCCAGCACGCCGAGCTGGGCGAGGATGTTCATTCCGCCCGGCTGCAGGATCTCGCCGCGGAACTCGCGCTCGAACGACTTCGTGCGTTCGACCAGCAGGACCCGCGTGCCCGACCGCAGCAGCAGCAGGGCCAGGGTGAGGCCGGCCGGACCCCCGCCGACGATGCAGAAGTCCGTCTCCGTGTGCTCCATTCAAGCTCCCAGTGTTGAGTCGGCGGGGGTGGGTGGTTGTCGTCGTCCGGTCGGGTCAGGCGAGCAGCCCGAGCCCGCCGTCCACGGTGATGACCTGCCCCTGGACCCAGGCGGCCTCGTCCGTGCAGAGCAGGGCCACGAAGTCGGCGACGTCTGCGGGGGTGCTCAGCCGGCCCGCCGGGGTGCGGCCGGCGAGGAAGCGGGCGATCGGCTGGTTGAGGGTCTCCGGGCCCTTGTCGAGCATCGCGGTGGCGACCGCGTTGACGGTCACCCCGGACGGCGCGAACTCGACCGCGAGGTAGCGCACCAGGCTCTCCAGGGCGGCCTTGGCCACCCCGACGCCGACATAGCCGGGGATCACACTGTGCGCGCCGTTGCTGGAGACCGCGACGATCCGCCCGGGGCGTCCCGCCATCAGCTTCGCCAGCTGCGGGGCGCCGTTGAGCAGCGGGCCCAGGGCGAGCTGCTGTTCCGCGGCGAAGGCTGCCGGGTCGTGGGCCGCGGCCGCCATGGGCCGCCAGGTGGCCGCGTTGTGGACCAGGATGTCCAGGCCGCCGTGCGCGGACCCGACCGCGTCCAGCAGCTGCACGACCCCGTCGGGGTCGCGGACATCGCCCTTGAGCAGCTCCGCCGTGCCCGCGAGCCCGGACAGCTCCGCCAGGGCCGTCGCTGCGGCCGCGTCGTCACTGACGTAGTTGAGCAGCACATGGGCGCCGGAGGCGCACAGCTTGCGCGCGATCGCCCGCCCGAGGCCGCGCGAGGCGCCGGTCACCAGGGCGACCCGGGAACCGAGGCCTGGCAGCACTTCAGTGGAACTGTTCATGGGGATACCTCCGAGGGCCCCGAGGGGGACAGGTCGAGAAGCGGTGCGGTGATCGGCGGGCCGCCCGCGACCACCAGGGTCCGGCCGGTCTGCTCCCACTGGGGCGAAGCGAGCCGGAGGACGACCTCGGCCACCGACTCGGGGGTGCTCAGCGGGACCGGCGTGGGGAAGTGCGGGACGCCGGGGCGGGCGATCGGTCCCGGCGCCAGCGTGTTGACCGCGATGGAGAGCGGGACGAACTCCATGGACAGCGCCAGCGCCAGCCCGCCCACCCCGGCCTTGGCCGCGCACAGGTGCGCGGCCGCCGGGCGGCCGCGCAGCCCGGCCAGCGAGGAGACCAGGACCACCCGCGCCGCCGCGGCCCTGGACAGCAGCGGCAGGCAGGCCCTGGCCAGCACGTAGGGGCCCACCAGGTCGACCTCGACCACGTGGCGGAACTCCTCGGGCGTCAGGTCGGCGACCGGGCGCGGCCGGCCCTGGTAGCCGGTGACCAGGTTGACCAGGGCATCGATCCGGTCGAGTCCGGCCGCGGAGAGGCGGCCCAGGGCCGCCTCCAACGCCACCGGGTCGGTGATGTCGACCGTGACCGGGAGCACCGTCACGCCATGGGCCGGCGCGAGGCGGTCGGCCAGTTCGGCTGCGGCGGCCGCGTCCCGGCCGCTGTGGACCACCAGGTTGACGCCGGCCGCGGCGGCAGCCTCGGCCACCGCGCGGCCGACCAAACCGGTGGCGCCGGCGATGAAGAGCCAGTCGCCGGGCAGGGGGAGGATGTTACTGGGCCGGGACACCTTCGAGCACCACCGTGAAGAGGTCGGGGTCGGCAGTTGCGACCGTGGCGAGTTCGCGGACGTGCACGGCGAAGGCTTCGCTCGCCAGCACCTTGTGGTGGTCCTCGGCGGACTCCCAGAGCGCCACATTGACGTAGACGTCCGGGTTGCGCAGGGACTTGTGCAGCTTGAAGCCGACGAAGCCCGGCTGGCTGCGCATGAACTCCGAGCTCTCGGTCCAGATCCGCTCGAACTCGGCGGTGTCGTCGCCCTGGACGACGAACTTGTTGATCAGCGTGATCATGTGTGGTCTCCGTTCGGTTGCTGGTGCGTGTGTGTGGGCGCGGGCGTCGCCTCGGCGGCGAGCCGCACCGCCGCCAACTGGCCGGTGGCGGTGCGGTCGACCATCTCCTCGATCCACCCGGTGTCCGAGCGGTCCGGGTCGGTGGCGAACTCGTGAGTGAGCGTCACCTCGGTCGTCGTGCCGCCGGGCAGTCGGCGGAAGGACCAGGTCCCGGACATCGCCGTGAGCGGTGGCTCCGGGCTCTCCTGGCGGAAGCCGATCCGCAGGGCGGCGGCATCCAGGGTGCGCACCGACACCCAGCTGCGGGTGCCCCCGGGCGTTGTGGCGGTGAGCCGCAGCCGGTCCTGGCCGCCCCCGTCGGCCAACCGTTCGACCTCGGTGATCGAGTCGAACAGCCGTGGCCACCGGGAGACGTCCTCGACCAGACGGTAGAGCGCCTCGGCCGGGGCCGCTGCCACCACGGCGTGGGCGATGCTGCGGTGCTGCGGGAGTTGCTGCTGTGCGAGCTGGTCCATGGGGTCTGCCGTCCTCGCCGGGCCGGTGACCGGCACCTGCTGTCTACTGCGGCCAATCGTCCGGGGCCGCCCTGGATTTGCACTTGAACGGGGGTCGACGCGGGGGGTCGACGCCGGGGGCGACAGCTCGGCCGGCGCCCCCAGCCGTGGTCGAGTCGCGGTCAAGGGAACGGTGCGAGGGTCGCGGCTCGCTCCCGAACCGACCCGTCGCCGCCGAGCGGGACGGGTCCCCCCCGTCGGCATGAGCCTTCATGCGGATCTGAATCGAGGCAGTAGATGACCGGCAAACAGACGGTGCTCGTGGTCGGCGCCACCGGTACCCAGGGCGGCGGGGTGGCTCACCACCTGCTGCAGTCGGATCGCTGGGCCGTGCGCGCCCTCACCCGCAACCCCGACTCCCCGGCCGCGGCGGCGCTGGCCGAGCGGGGAGCCGAACTCGTCCAGGGCGACCTCGGGGACGCCGACAGCGTGGCCCGCGCCGTCAAGGGCGTCCACGGCATGTTCCTGGTGACCGACTGGTGGAGCCTCGGCACCGAGCAGGAGTACGCCCTCGGCAGCCGCGCCGTGCGGATCGCCCTGGAGTCGGGTGTCGAGCACCTGGTCTACAGCAGCCTGCCCGAGGCCAAGGCCCGCAGCCACGGGGAGCTGCATGTGCCGCAGCACGACAGCAAGGCCCGGATCGAGTCGGAGCTGCGGGCCCAGGGCGCGCCGGTCTCCTTCGTACTGCCGTCGATGTACTACGAGAACTGGCCGGTCCGCCGGCTGCGCCGGGACGACGACGGCGGCCTGTCGTTCGCGCTGCCGCACGGGGACGTCCCGCTGCCGATGGTCTGCGTACAGGACCTGGGCGGGGTGGTGCGGGCGGTGTTCGACGGCGGTGCGGACTTCCACGGCAGCTCCGTCGGCGTCGTCGGCGACGCGCGGCCCTGCCAGGAGTACGCCGACATCCTGACCGAGGCGCTGGGCGTCCCGGTCCGCTACCGGGACCTGCCCTACCGGGAGTACGCCGAGCTGCTGCGGCCCGGCGCCGAGTCGCTGGCCGACATGTTCGAGCTGAGCCGCCGTCATCTCGGGGGGCGCTTCGAGGACCTGGCGCGCAGTCGGGAGCTCTTTCCGGAGATCAGCAGCTTCGGGGAGTGGGTCGGCCGGAACACCTCGGCCTTCGCGCACCTGCTGGAGGGCTGACCGGGAGGGCCGGTCGGCCCGAGCGCGACGCGACAGGGAGGGCCCCACCGGCGGTCGCGGTGGGGCCCTGCCGTGCGTGGGCGGATACCCGTTCGAGCGTTGGTCCGGCGGGATTCGAGCGCTTCCGGACACCGTGGGGACCCACGGAACCGAGGCCTCGGCCACACCCCAAGGAGACCCCCCATGGCACAGCCAGAACTGTCGCGGCGTCAGCTCGTGACCTACGCCGGCACCGCCGTCGCGGCCGTCGCGGCGCCGATCGCCCTCTCCGGTACCGCGTCCGCAGCCACGGCTGTGCGGCGCAGAGCGGTGAGCACCACGGTCGCCAAGGCGGCGGCCAACTGCACCCCGACCGACGTCCTGATCATCGGCAGCGGTTACTCGGGCTCGGTGGCCGCCCTTCGCTACGCGCAGCTGGGTATCGAGTCGGTGGTGCTGGAGCGCGGCCAGCGCTGGAAGACCACCCCCGCCGGCAACACCTTCGCCACCCCGGCCGCCCCCGACGGCCGGGCCTCCTGGTTCAACGCCACCTCCCCGCTGCTCGCCGGGGTGACCCTGCCGGTGCAGGCCGGGGTGCTGGAGGCGTTCTACGCCAACGGCATCATCGCGCTGGCGGGCGCCGGGGTCGGCGGCGGCTCCCTGGTCAACAACGCTGTGATCATGCAGCCGACGGAGACGCTGTTCAATCAGTCCTGGAACGGCATCCTCAGCTACAACGAGATGAACGAGATCTGGTACCCGCGGGCGAAGGCGCTGATCGGGGCCTCCCCGCTGCCCTCGGACGTGCTCGCCTCCTCGTACTACGAGAACGCCCGCGCCTTCCTCAACGAGGCCACTCTGGCCAACCTGGACCCCTACCTCGTCGACATGGCGATCAACTGGGACGTGGTCCGCGGTGAGATGAACGGGACCAAGACGCCGTCCGTGATCATCGGCAACTCCATCTGGGGCGTGAACAGCGGCGCCAAGCTCAGCGTGGACCAGACGATCCTGGCCGAGGCCGAGGCCACCGGTCTGGTGACGGTGCAGCCGCTCACCGAGGTCCTCGACATCCAGCTGGTTGCCGGGCGCTACGTGGTGAGCTGCCAGGTGATCGACGTGAACGGCAACATCCTCAGCAAGCCGACCTACAGCGCCTCGCAGGTGCTGCTGGGTGCGGGCTCGCTGGGCACCACCCGGCTGCTGGTCCGCGCCAAGGCGATCGGCTCGCTCCCGGCGCTGTCCTCGGCGATCGGCACCAACTGGGGCACCAACGGCGACGCGCCGTCGATGTGGTCCGGCATGGCCTACAACAACCCGACTCAGGGCGGCCCTTCGGGCGTCGTCGCCCGGGACTACACGTCCAACCCCTACGCGCCGGTCACCGCGCTGAACTTTCCCTGGTCCAGCAACCCGACCAACGGCACCGGCGCGATCGCCTCGCTGCTGCTGGCGCCGGTCCCGCCGCTGGGCACCTTCGCCTACCAGGCGTCCAGCGACAGTGTCGAGCTCACCTGGCCGTCCACGGACCCGCGGGTGACCAACGGCGTCCAGGCCGCGCAGTACACCGCGCGCAGCATGGCCGCCACCGACTCCGGGGCCTCGCTGCAGTTCACCAACCCTGGCATGACCTCGCACTCGGTCGGCGGCGTCGGCCTCACCCGGGGCACCCGCGCCGACGGCAGCCTGCTCGGTTACAGCAACCTCTACGCGATCGACAGCTCGCTGCTGCCGGGCCAGCTGGCGGCCACCACGCCGGCCCTGACGGTGACCGCGCTCGCGGACCGCTGTGTCACCTCCTCGCTGGCCTCGCTGCTCGGCATCAGCACCACTGAGGTCAACCAGGAGGTCGCGACGGCCGGCGTCTCCTGACCTCGGCCTGCCGAACGCAGGGGCGCACGACAGCCGGCCACCGATGTACGGTGGCCGGCTGTCGTGCGCCCGGGGAGCCCGGCTCCGGGTCAGCCCTTGAGCGCGGCGAGCAGTTCCTCGCGCAGGACCCGCCGTTGAATCTTCCCGTTGCCCGAGCGGGGAATGGAGTCGACCGCCTGGGCGCGGCTGATTCGCTGGTAGTACGGGAGCTGCTCGTTGACGGTGGCGAGCACCTCCGCCAGCTCGGCTCCCGGCAGCAGGACCACGAGAGCGCCGGCGACCGCTCCGCTGAGCGCGTCGGGGAGGTCGACCACCACCGACTCCCGCACCAGCGGGTGTCCGTGCAGCACCAACTCGACCTCGGACGGAGCGACCAGGAAGTTGTCGCACTTGAAGACGTCCTTGAGCCGGTCCACCAGGAAGAGCCGGCCGTCGGCGTCGACGCGGCCGACGTCCCCGGTGGTGAGCCAGCCGTCCGCCTCCAGGCCGGTACCGTCCGGGCCGCCGAGGTAGCCCTTCATCACCTGAGGGCCACGCAGCTGCACCTCGCCGACCGAGCCGACCGCCAGCACCGCCCGGGAGTCGACGTCCACCACCCGGCACTCGGCGCCCGCCACCGGGCGGCCCACCGAGCCGTGCACCGGGTTGTCCGGGTCGTCGCTGTGGGTCAGCGGGGAGGTCTCCGCGAGGCCGTAGCCCTGGAACACCGGGATGCCGAACCGCTCCGTCAGCCGGCGTGCGGCCGGCACGGCGAGGGCCGAGCCGCCGGAGGCGATCCGGGTGACCGTCTCCAGGGTCAGCTCACCCAGGTCGGGATCGGCCGCGAGCCGCGCCAGCCGGACGGGCAGGCTGTAGAGGTGGCTGGCCGAGTGGCGGTTGGCCGCCCCCACCGCGTCGGCGGGCGCGGGGCCGGTGCACAGCACCTGGGTGGCCCCGGCCCGCACCGCGGAGTTGAGGTGCATGGGGTGGAAGGTGGGCAGGTGGTTCACCGTCACCGAGGCGCTGTCCAGCCGGTGCGCGTCGGCGACCTGCGCCGCGTTGACGGCCAGGTTCCGGTGGGTGAGCCGGACGCCCTTCGGGCGGCCGGTGGTCCCACTGGTGAACTGGATGCAGGCGACGTCGTCGGCGAGCACGGGGACGGGCGGTGCGGGCTCGGCCGGGGCGTCCGCGAGCAGTCCCGCCAGCGTCGGCAGCCCGGCACCGGCCTGCGCGTCCGCACCGATCAGCACCACCTGGCGCAGCTCGGGCAGCCGGTCCCGGACGGACGCCAGCCGGAGGCCGAGGTCGGCGTCCACGAACGCCGACCGGGCCCCGCTCAGGGTGAGGACGTGAACCAGGTCCTCCTCCCGCAGCAGCGGGTTGACCACCGCGACGACCTGTCCGGCGCGCATCGCGCCGTAGTAGGCCACGGCGAAGTCGGGGTGCAGGACGGAGGCCACCGCGACCGCGCCGCCGGACGCCGCTCCGGATCCGGCCAGCAGGCCGGGCAGCGCCGCCGCCACGGACGAGGCCCGGCGGTCCAGGGTGGCGTAGCTCAGCTCACCGTCGTCGCCGACCAGTGCGACCCGGTCCGGGTACAGCGCGGCGCTCTCGGCCAGCAGCCCGTCGACGCGGGACGGTACGACCGGCACCGGCTGCGGCTCGGTCGGCGCGGCTGCCGCCGCGGTTCCCTCAGCCACGGCGGGCCTCCGCGAAGTCGCGGGCGAAGTGCAGCGTGGTGGTGCTGTTGGTGCTCAGCGCCCGGTGGATGTACTCACGGGCGTCGGCGACCGTGCGGCCCTCGCCGAGGATCCGCTCGACGGCGTCGGGACGCACGGTGACGGTGTGCCGGGAGGTGACGTCCACCCCGTCCCCGGCCGGGACGATCGTCCACCGGCCGGTGTGGGCGGTCATCAGGGCCGGCACCGCGGTCTGCTTGTAGACGATGCGGTCCTGGCCGAAGACCACCCGCACGGACTCCGTGGTGTGCGTGGAGCCGTCGGCGGTCGTGGTGTCCATGGTCATCAGCTGCAGGCCGGGGACCTCCTCCCGGAGGTCGAGCCGGGCGACGTGGGGCAGCCGCTCGGGCCACAGGTCGGCCCGGTTGAGGAAGTCGAAGACGTCGGCGCCCTTGCCCTCGACGTGCACGGTGTCGTCGAAGGTGAAGACCAGCTCGTCGAACCGGTCCGCCAGTTCGGCCACCTCGCGGATGCCGTCGAGCTCCGCGGCACTGTTCCGGTCCAGCGCGGCGTTGACCCAGTCGACGCCGCTCGGGTCGTCGTCCAGGACGGTGAAGTCGTGGTGCAGTTCCAGCAGGCAGTGGTCGGCGTCGACCGGGGTGACCACCCACTCGCCGCCCATGCCGGCGATCGGCGCCTGCGAGACCTCCTGCCGGAAGGTCACCCGCAGGGCCTCGTCGTCCAGTTCACGGCGGGACACCCAGGTCTTCGGCTCGCCGTTGGCGGTGGCCCAGATCTGGATGCGCTCCGTACCCGCGCCGACCTCCAGCTGCTCGACGTGGACGTTGGGGGTGAAGTACTGCGGCCAGAGGCTGACGTCCGCGATGATCGCGTACACCACCGGGGCGGGCGCCGCCACGGAGACACTGTGCAGGGTGCGGTGCTCGGTGAGGGTGCTCGCGGGTGCTGACGGGGCTGCAGACATGGATGCGTTCCTCTCTCTGTTCGTGCGGGCGGGGGCGAGTGCGGTTCAGTAGTTGCCGAGACCGCCGCAGACATTGAGCGCCTGCGCGGTGATGGAGGCCGCGGTGTCCGTGGCCAGGTAGCCGACCAGGCCGGCCACCTCCTCCGGGGTGGAGTAGCGGCCGAGCGGGATCTTCGCCTGGAAGCGCTGCAGAATGGCGTCCTCCGACGTGTCGTAGGCCGCCGCGTAGCCCTGGCGCACCCGCTGCGCCATCGGCGTCTCCACATAGCCGGGGCAGACCGCGTTGACGGTCACCCCGGTCGGCGCCAGCTCCAGCCCGAGCGCCTTGGTGAGGCCGATCACCGCATGTTTGGACGCGGAGTACGGGGCACCCAGCACCACACCCTGCTTGCCGCCGGTGGAGGCGATGTTGATGATCCGGCCCCAGCCGCGCTCCCGCACCCCGCCCTTGTTCAGCACCTCGCGCGTCATCAGGAAGACGCTGTTGAGGTTGGTGTCGATCACGTCGTACCAGAGCTCGTCCGCGATGTCCGCGGTCACGCCGCCGCCGCTGCGGCCGGCGTTGTTCACCAGCACGTCGACCCGCCCGAAGCGGTCGACCGCCGCCTGCACCACCCGCTTCACGTCCTCGGGGCGGCGGACGTCGGCGTGGGTGCCGTCGATCTCCAGCCCCTCTTCCCGCAGTTCCTTCACCGTGAGTTCCACGTTGTCGGCGTTCCGCGCGCAGATGAACACACTCAGCCCGCTCCGGGCCAGAACCCTGGCCGCTGCCAGTCCGATACCACTGGTACCCCCCGTGACCAGGGCGACCCGCTGCTCCCCAAGCTCCATGCCGTTCTCCTCTCATCGGTCGACCGATGGCTGGTGACCGCGGCCAACCTGCCGGTAGCGGCTCGAACAGAGGTCGAGCGACGGTGGACGAGGCCGCGAGCGCAGGGACTCCAGCGGGCGTCAGTCCACCCTCCAGCGGAGTGCGAGCGCCGGCCGCGAAGCTCGCCGAAGCACACCGGTCCGACCGACCGGCAGGGCGAATACGCGGAATCGGCTCAGAGAGGACCACCATGACCACGACGCAGTTCACGTCCGTCACGGACACTGCCGGGCTCTACCACCAGGTCCAGCAGTTCTACGCGCAGCAGATGTTCCTCCTCGACAGCGGCCGGGTGGAGGAGTGGGCCGACACCTTCACGGTGGACGGCGTCTTCGCCGCCAACGCCCACCCCGCGCCGGCCAAGGGTCGCGACGTCATCACCGCCGCCGCCCGCAAGGCCACCGAGGAGTACGCGGCCAAGGGCGTCCAGCGCCGACACTGGCTCGGCATGGTCGCGGTCGAGCCCCGCAGCGAGGGAACCGTCTTCGCCCGCTGCTACGCCCTGGTGATCGAGACTCCGAAGAACGGACAGCCGATGATCAAGGCAAGCACGCTCTGTGAGGACCTGCTGGTCTCCGGCGAAGACGGCTGGCTGGTCCAGGACCGCCAGGTCACCCGGGACGATCTGATCTGACCTGCGTCGAGCCGAGTCGGAGCGGTCCGCCCGCCCGGCCGTTGCCCCTGCCCGACCGTTGCCCCTACCGGCGGAACGCAACGGACCGGCGGCCCCGCACGCCGTAGGCGTGCGGGGCCGCCGCCGTGCGTCCGGCTGCCTGTCCACGGCACGGGAAGAACTGACGGCCGGGAGCCCCCTCAGGGGGCTCCCGGCCGTCACTCGTGCCCGGTGCCCGGTGCCCGGACCGGGCACCGGGCAGCGCGGGTCAGCCCGGCTGGCCGGCCTCGACCGCCTGCGCCAGGCTCTCGTTGATGAACTCGAGCAGCAGGCGCGGGGTCTGCGCCTCGGCGACAGTGTCGTCAGCCAGCACGATGCCGTAGTCCCGCTCGATCCGCCCGGTGGTCTGCAGCACCGCGAGCGAGTCGTAGCCGAGCTCGGCGAACGGAACGTCGAGCACGTCGCCGTTCAGGTCCACGCCCTCGTCCTCGCCCGCGCACTCGCGCAGCAGTCCGGTGAGCTCTTCCTGGGTCATCTTCTCCACCTTTCGATTGGTCCTGCTCCTGGATACGGCGGTCGGTCAGGCGGTTCGGTCGGGTGCGGTGACCACGGCGGCGGAGTTGAAGCCCCCGTAGCCGCGGGCCAGCACCAGGGCGGCGCGGACGGCTCCCGGACGGGCCTCGGTCACCAGGTCGAGCTGGATGCCGTCCGCGAGCCGGTCGACATTCACGGTCGGCGGGATCACCGAGTCCCGGATGGAGAGCAGCGCCGCGGCCAGGTCGAGTGACGCGCCGCCGGCCGAGAGCCTTCCGGTCATGGTCTTCGGGGCCGTCACCGGCACGGCGCGGGCGCCGAAGACGGAGTCGATCGCGTCCGCCTCGACGCGGTCCAGCTCGGGTGACCCGGCGGCGTCCGCGAACACCACGTCAATCGCGTCCGATGCCAACCCGGCCTCGGCCAGGGCGAGTTCGGCCGCGCGGCGCAGGCCGGGGGTGCCACCGGCCCCGGGGGCCGGATCGAAGGTGGCCGCATAGCCGGACAGTCGGCCGTACTGCCTGGCCCCCCGGGAGCGTGCCTCCTCGTAGTCCTCCAGCACCAGGATCGCCCCGCCCTCGCCGACCACATGGCCCCGGGCCGCGCCGTGGAAGGGCAGATAGGCCCGGGCCGGGTCGTCGGAGGTGCTCAGCCGGCCGCCGGCGAGGTGCGACGCCCAGCCCCAGGGGCAGATCGCGCCGTCGACACCGCCGGTGACGATGAGTCGGCTGCCCTTGCGCAGCTGCCGCCGTGCCTGGGCGGCCGCGTCGAGACCACCCGCCTGCTCGCTCACGATCACCCCGCTGGGGCCGCGCAGGCCGTGCCTGATGGAGATCTGCCCGGTGTTCACCGCATAGAACCAGGCGAAGGACTGATAGGCGCTCACATACGCCCCGCCCTTGCTCCACAACGCCTCCAGCTCCCGCTGGCCGAACTCGAAGCCGCCCGCGGAAGCCGCGGTGACGACGCCGGCCGAGAACTGGGGAAGCTGCGCCAGATCCACGCCCGAGTCGGCGAGCGCCTCCTCGGCGGCGGTCAGCGCCAGCCGGGTCATGTGGTCGGTCTGCGGCAGCAGCCGACTGGGGATGTGCGCGGCGGCGTCGAAGCCGGGGACCTCGCCGGCCAGCCGGGCCGGGTAGCCGTCGGCGTCGAAGCGCGAGATCCGCCCGATGCCGCTGGTGCCGGCCAGGGTCGCGGTCCACCACGCCTCCGTGCCGAGGCCGTTGGGCGCGGTGACGCCGATGCCGGTGAACACCGGGTCCGCGGTGGCCACCGCTGTGGTGCCGGTCATGCCGTCCTCCGCTCGGGCCGGGTGAGCACCATGGCGCTCTGGAATCCGCCGAAACCGCTGCCGACGCTCAGCACGGTGTCGATCTGCCTCTCGCGAGCGGTGAGCGGGGTGTAGTCGAGGTCGCACTCCGGGTCGGGCTCGTGCAGGTTGGCCGTCGGCGGCACCACGCCGTGCTCGATGGCCAGGGCCGAGGCCGCGATCTCCAGGGAGCCGATGGCGCCGAGGGAGTGCCCGATCATCGACTTGATCGAGCTGACCGGGGTCGCGTAGGCGTGCTCGCCGAGGCTCTTCTTGAACGCGGCGGTCTCGTGCCGGTCGTTCTGCTTGGTGCCGGAGCCATGGGCGTTGATGTAGTCGACGGCGGTCGCATCGAGCCGGGACTCGTCCAGCGCCACCCGGATGGCCTCGGCCATCTCCAGACCGTCCGGGCGCAGGCCGGTCATGTTGAAGGCGTTGCTCCGGGACGCGAATCCGGCGACCTCGGCGTAGATGTGCGCGCCTCGGCGGCGGGCGCTCTCCAGCTCCTCCAGGACGAACACGGCCGCGCCCTCGCCCAGCACGAAGCCGTTGCGGGTCCGGTCGAAGGGCCGGGAGGCGTGCTCCGGGTCGTCATTGCGGGGAGAGGTCGCCTTGATGGCGTCGAAGCAGGCCACCGAGATCGGGGAGATCGGCGCCTCGGTCGCGCCGGCGACCATGATGTCGGCGCTGCCCTCGCGGATCAGCTCGACCGCATGGCCGACCGCATCCAGCCCGGAGGTGCAGCCGGTGGAGACGACCCCGGCCGGGCCCTGTGCACCCACGGTCCAGGCGACCTCGCTCGCGAAGGAGCTGGGGACGAACTGGTCGAACAGGTGCGGGACCGCGTAGGTGTGGTCCACCAGCCAGCTCGCGCCGCCATCGCTGACCACGGCGTACTCGGTGTCCAGGCTCATGGTCGCACCGACCGCGCTGCCGATGGTGACGCCGGTTCGGAACGGGTCCAGCGCGCTCAGGTCGATGCCGCTGTCAGCCACCGCCTCACGGGCGCTGACCACGGCGAACTGCGCCGCCCGGTCCATCCGCCGGATCTCCTGGTGCCCCAGCCCGTGGGCGGCCGGGTCGAAGTCGACCTCGGCTGCGATGCGGGAGCGGAACGACGAGGCATCGAAAAGCGACACGGCTCTGGTCGCGGTCCGCCCCGAGGTCAGCAGGGACCAGTACTCCTTGGTCCCGACCCCGCCAGGAGCGACCACACCGATGCCGGTGATGACCACGCGCCTCGTCATCGCTGCCTCCGTATCGGCTCGTGCTCTGTCCTCACGACTGCACCACCTCTCTGCTCTGTGCTCTCTGCTCTGTGCTCAGCGCCCAGCGGGATGACTGTGACCAGCTCCTCTCGAACGGCACTCGACCGCTGCCGGAGAGTCCGCGGGGGGCTGCGAAACCGTGCTCAGGCCGCGAACAGGTCGAGGACCGGGCGCCGGTTGCCGCAGCGGTACTCGAGCGCGGGATCGGAGGCGAGGATCGCGTGGTGGATCCGCTGCAGCCGGGCGGAGGGGCCCAGCCCCAGATCCTCGGCCAGGCGCCTGCGCAGGGTCTGGTAGACCTCCAGCGCACGCCACTGCTGGCCGGCGCGGTAGAGGGCGACCATGCACTGGGCGTGGATGCCCTCGTGCAGGGAGTGCCGAGTGCTGAGCGCGGTCAGTTCCGAGAGCAGCTCGCCGTGTCGACCGAGCCGCAAGTCGGCGTCGATCCGACGCTCCAGCACTCCCAGCCGGCTCTCCTGCAGCCGCACCAGCTCGATCTCGAGCAGCGGGCCGATCCGGACGTCGACCAGCGCATCGCCCCGCCACAGCGACAGGGCCTGGCGATAGATCAGCGAGACGGCCAGGTCGTCGGAGCGCTCCGTGGCGGCACGGCCGGCCGCCACCAGCTGGTCGTACTCGTGCACGTCGACCGAGCCCGGCTGGACGTCCAGCAGATAGCCGCCGTACCGGGTGACCAGCACCTCCTTGGAGTCGTACAGGGAGTCGGGCCCGTAGGCCGCGGCGAGCAGCCGGCGGAGTTGCAGGATGTAGGTCTGCAGGGTGGTGAGGGCGCTGCGCGGCATATCGGTTCCCCAGATCTCCTCCATGAGGGTGGGGACCGGTATGATCTGGCTGGCGTAGACGGCGAGTAGGGCCAGGACCTGGCGCGGCTTGCCCGCACTCGGCAAGACCGACCGGCCGGCCACCTCTGCGCTGAGCGGCCCCAATACCTTGATGTCCATAGGTTTCTCCTTGGCGCGGTCCGCCGGATGGTCCGATCGATGCACCCGGGTACCTGTTAGCACTTCGAAGATCTCAGTCGGACTCGAGCCGAACCAGTGCCCCGGTAACGAATCGGGTATGCGGCTTGCCCGGCCGAAACCGTGGAACTTTCCTGCCCCGAATGTGACTGACGCACTGTTCGGTACGGCCGGGGGGCCGGAGACTCTTCGGCGTCGGCACAAGCGCAGACCCCGTACTCACGAGGAGAAGACCATGCCTTCCACTTCCACGCTCGGCGGATCCGGCTACGACGATCTGGTGATCGAGGAGTTCGGCCAGGGCGCGGCCGAGACGACTGCCCCGCAGGGCGTCTGCTGGATCTGTGTCGCCCCCGGCCCGGTCGTCTCCACTCAGCCCGCCTCCACCGCCGGTCGCATCGCCTGATGGACCGCGTCGTGACGAGCGCCGAAGCACCGGTCATCGGCTTCAAACCGCATCTGCGGATGGAGCAGATCCCGGGAGAGGCGGTGTACCTGATCTCCGACCAGCGGGTCACCGTCCTCCACGGGAAGCAGATCGCCGGGCTGGCTCCCCTGCTCGACGGGACCAGGCCGCTGGAGCAGCTCGTACACGATGCCGGGGATGTCATGACCGCCGAAGAGACTGCCCGGCTGGTGGCCAGGCTCGACGGGGCAGCCCTGTTGTCGGGACGGGCGCCGGGACCGCTCACCCCCGAGCGGTCCGCCGCCCGCGCCTACTGGGAGGCGGCCGGCCTCGACGGGGAGGCCGCGAGTGCCGCGCTCGGCGCGGGCCTGGTGCAGGCCAGGGCCGTCGGCGGCGGGTGCGAGGCAGACCTGCGGTCGGCCCTGGAGGCCGCCGGCCTGCGCACGGCGCCACCGGGTCCGGTCGGCGCCACGACTCCCCCCGCCGGTCTTACCGTCGTGCACTGCGAGGACTACCTCGATCCGGAGTTGGGCGTCATCGACGCCGAGCACCGGGCGGCGGGTCGGCCCTGGCTGCCGGTGAAGACCGCCGGCACCGAGCAGTGGATCGGGCCGTTCTTCGGGACGGCCGAGGGCCCCTGCTGGGCCTGCCTGGCCGACCGGCTGTGGCGCGGACGCCAGATCGAATCCCATCTCCAGCGGACCCTGCGGCGGTCCGGGCCGGTGCCCCGGGCCGCCTGCTCGCTCCCGGCGGCGCGGCGCGCGGGACTCCAGCTGGCTGCCCTGGAGGCCGCCAAATGGCTTGCCGGACAGCGGTATCCGGGACAGGGTGCGCTGTGGACCTGCGACGGCCCGACCATGGAGGCGGGTCACCACCCGGTGACCCGTCGGCCGCAGTGCTCCGTCTGCGGCGATCCGGGGCTGGCCGCGGCCCGGGCCTCGGCGCCGGTGGTACTGGCCTCCCGGCCCAAGAGCTCACTGGACAGCGGCGGTCATCGCGCCCTGACCCCGGATCAGTTCCTGGAGCGCTATCAGCACCTGGCCGACCCGGTCACCGGCCTGGTGCGGCAGGTCCGGCGCGACCCGCGCGGCCCCGCCTTCCTCAACTCCTTCGTGGCCGGCCACAATCCGGCCGGCGATCCACGCGGACTGGGCTCGGTGCGGGCCGGGCTGCGCAGCACCAGCGGCGGCAAGGGTGTCACCGAGCTGCAGGCCAGGGTCGGCGCCCTGGCCGAGGCGCTGGAACGCCACTGCGGCTACCTGCAGGGCGGTGAGCCCGTCGTCCACGGCAGCTACCGGGAGCTGGCGGCCGAGGCCGTCGACCCCGACTCGGTCCAGCTCTACGACGAGCGCCAGTTCGCCGGGCGCGCGCAGTGGAACGCCGCGCACGGACCCTTCCACCAGGTCTGCGACCCGTTCGACCCGGAGGCCGAGATCGACTGGAGCCCGGTGTGGTCGCTCACCGGGCAACGCCGCCGACTGCTGCCGACCGCGCTGCTGTACTACGACGCGCCGCAGGCCGAGGGCGGCCGCTACTGCGCGAGCAACTCCAACGGCAACGCGGCCGGCAGCAGTCTGGAGGATGCGGTCCTGCAGGGGTTCCTCGAACTGGTGGAGCGGGACGCGATCGGCCTGTGGTGGTACAACCGCACCCGGCAGCCGGGGGTGGACCTGGAGTCCTTCAAGGACCACTGGATCACCGAACTGCAGCAGGTGCACGGATCACTGCACCGGGAGGTCTGGGCCCTCGACCTGACCTCGGACCTCGGCATCCCGGTCTTCGCCGCGCTCTCCCGCCGCACCGACAAGCCCGAGCAGGACATCATGCTCGGCTTCGGCGCGCACTTCGACCCGCGACTCGCACTGAGGCGCGCGCTGGCCGAACTCAACCAACTGCTGCCGCAGGTGGTCGACGCGCGCGCCGACGGCACGGGGTACGGATTCTCCGATCCCGACGCGCTGTCCTGGATGCGCGAGGCAACCATCGCCAACCAGCCCTACCTGCTGCCCGATCCGCAGGCCCCGGGGACTCGCCCCGAGTCGCACCCCTACAGCGAGCGCACCGATCTCCGCGAGGACCTCGCGGAGATCGAGGAACTGGTCCGCAGCCGCGGTCTGGAACTTCTGGTACTCGATCAGACCCGGCCCGACGTCGGGCTGCCGGTGGTCAAGGTCATCGTGCCGGGCCTGCGTTCGCACTGGGCCCGCTTCGCCCCGGGGCGGCTGTTCGACGTCCCGGTCGCGCTCGGTCGGCTCGAACGGCCCCGCCGCTACGAGGACCTCAACCCGGTGCCGCTCTTCCTGTGAGGCGGGAGGCACCCTTCCCTCAACTGATCAGAACTCATGGATGGCTTGGATGCGGATCGATCGACTGGCGGCGCCGCTGCTGATCGAGACCTGGTCGCTGCGCGAGGACACCCAGATGGACGTCCGCACGAGCGTGGACCCCACCGGACGCGCGTTGCGGCTGACGTGCGGCTGGGGCCAGCTGGTCGTGTCCGATCCGAGTCCGGCGCTGCGGGAGGCCCTGCGGCGGATGCTCCTCGGCCCGGTCTCGCTGGGCAACGTCCTGCCCGGCTTCCCCGGGTACGACAGTGAACTGGACCGGTGCAGCCCGGAAGCGCTGGAACTGCTGCGGGATCTGACCAGGCTCCAGTCACTCGTCTGCCGGACGCTGATGATGGGCGCGATCTCGCTGGTGACCGTCGTCCCGCTGTCGCGCCGGGCGACCTTCGCGCCCCGACCGCTCCCCGGAGGGGGCGCCGGAGGACGGGTCAAGCTCTCCTCGTCCGTGCGGCTGCGGTACACCGGGAGCGATCAGCAGATGCATCTGGAGTCCGAGCACTCCGACCACTGGGTACAACTGCACAGTCCCGAGGCGGCCTGGCTGGTCGGCGGTCTGGAGGGGTCGGTTCCCGAGCCGTTGCGGATGATCTCGCGACTGCGTCCGCTGGCACTTCCGGACGTGGTGGCCGAGGCCGGGCTCGCCTACCTGCTCGCGACCCGGATGGCCTCGCTGCCGTCGGAGTTGGAACGAGAGCCGCAGCATTGTTAACAGCGTTCGTCGGACTGCCGTCGTATGGGAACCAGTGTTCACATTTCCCATACGCTTGTATGAAGCTCTTCATTACGATCCATCGAGCTGACGTTCAGTCCAAGCTCATCGGGGGGTCGTGTGCACAGCATGGAGTCCAGGGAGGACGAGCAGCCTGCCGGGCACGGCAGCGCCGGCGATCCTGCCGCCCGGATGGCGGTCACCATCACCGTGGTCGTGCTGCTCGGGATCGCCCTGGAGAGCGGCGCCTACGTGTTGGCAGGCCCCTTCGCCCCGTGGCAGCCCGCCGTCGTGGTGGCGGCCCTCGCAGCCATCGTGACCACCCAGTTGGCGCACTCCTTCCCGTGGCTGCTGCCGCGGCTGAGCCGCAGGCCGTACTGGACCCTGGCGGTCCAGGCGGCGTGCTCCTTCGGCCCCCTCCCCGAATTCCACGAGGCCTGGCTGGGCCTGCCCGCCTTCCTGGCCGCGTCGGCGCTGCTGGTCCTTCCCCCCGCCGTCGGCCGACCGTTGTTCGCGGTCGTGCTGATCGCCGCCGACCTGCTGGTGCTCGAACCGGGACACGGCTGGAACGTGATACTCGACACCATCTCGCTCGGCATCGGCGCCTTCGGCGTGTTCAGCCTCTCCCGGATGGCGGCCCTGGTCGCCGAGGTCAGGCAGACCCGGACGGCGGTGGCCCGGCTGGCTGTCGTCGGAGAGCGGCTGCAGTTCGCCCGGGACCTTCAGGACCTGCTCGGCTCCAGCCTGTCCGCGATCACCCTCAAGTGCGAACTGGTCCACCGGATGATCGGGACGGGCACCGAGGCGGGCCGCAAGGAGCTCACCGAGATCCTGCGGACCTCCCGTCAGGCCCTGGCCGATGTCCGCACCATGGCCCGCGGCTATCGGGAGATGTCGCTGACCGCCGAGGTGGAGGCGGCCGACTCGATGCTCGCCGCCGTGGGGATCAGGACGGCGGTACGACTGCAGGCGGGAACCCTCCCGGCCCCGATCGAGACCGTGCTCGCGGCGGTCCTGCGGGAGGGGCTGACGAACATGCTGCACCACAGCAGGGCGGAGCGCTGTCGGATCCAGACGGTCCGACGCGGCCCGTACGTGGTGTTCTCGCTCGCCTACGACGGGTCGAGAAGGGGTGTCGGCACGAGCCGCGAGGGCGTGGACAGCACCGTCGCCAGCCTCAAGGCCCGGGTGGCCGCGGTCGGCGGCACGCTCACCGCGGGGGAGCACGTCGACGGCTGGTTCACCGTCAAGGTGGTGGTGACCCTGGCCGAGGGAGCCGCCGACGACGGCGCGGAGCAGGCCCCCGGATCGAGGCCGGCCGCGGTCGCCGGTGCCACGCTCCACCAGCCGGCCTCCCGTGACCCGGCCTCCCGCGACCTGGCCCTCCGCGACCTGGCCCTGCACGACCTGGCCCGCCGCGATCTGGCGCCGAGGTCAGCGGCGACGATCATGGTCGGGCTGCTGCTGGGCTACTGCGTCCTGGACGCCGACTACATGCACAGCGCGCAGCTGACCGGCTGGCACTTCGCTGCCGCGGTACTCCTGCTGGTTGTGATGACGGCACTGCAGACGGGGCGTTCGTTCCCGGGGCGGCTGCCGTGGCTCGACCGTCGCCGCTACTGGTCCCTGGGTCTCCAGGCAGTGCTCACCTTCGCGCCCTTCGCCGTACTGGGCGCCGGCTGGCTGGGCCTGCCCGGGTTCCTGGTCGGCTCCGTGCTGCTGCTGTTCCCGCCGCGCGCCGCCTGGCCGCTGTTCGGATGCGTGCTGGCCGCGAACGCGGCGGTGCTGCGGGCCATGGGGTTCACGCTGCCCCTGATCGCGTTCATGATGCTCTCCGCCGTCATCTGCGGTCTGGTGGTCTTCGGCCTCTCCCGGATGATGGACCTGGCCGGCGAGTTGCACCGCTCTCGGGTGGAGCAGACGCAGCTGATGGTCGCCGACGAGCGGCTGCGGTTCGCCCGCGACCTGCACGACCTGATGGGGCTGAGCCTGTCGACGATCACCCTGAAGTGCGAACTGGCCTACCGGTTGGTCCTGGTCGACCCGGACCGGGCGAAGCAGGAGCTCACCGAGATCCTCGACACCGCGCACCAGGCGCTGGCGGACGTCCGGGCCGTCGCTCGCGGCTACCGGCAGATGTGCCTGGAACAGGAGGTGGAGACCGGCCGATCACTGCTGGCCTCGGTGGACATCCAGGTGTCGGTGGACCTGAACTGCGGGCCGCTGCCACCCGAGGTGGACACGGTGCTGGCCACGGTCCTGCGGGAGGGGCTGACCAACCTGCTTCGGCACAGCAAGGCCGGACAGTGCACGGTGACGGGCAGTCGGAACGGCAACAGGGTGCTCCTCGTCCTGGCCAACGACGGGATCGTGCAGCCCTCGGTCTCCCCACCGGTCCGGGGCGACGGCGGCAGCGGCCTCGGCAATCTGGCCACCAGGGTCAGCCTGGTGAACGGGATGCTGACCGCCGGCATCCGGGCGGACGGATGGTTCCAACTCGCGGCGGAGATCGTCGTGGCCGACGAGGCCGTCGCCCCGCTGCTCCGGGTCTCCGAGGAGCGGCCCACCGTCCCCGCACACAAGCCCCGGACGGGCGGCGTCCGGGGCGCGGACCCGGCGAGGCACGGCCGAGAGGTGCACTGACCGATCCCGGGACCCACCTGGCGGGCCCGGCGGCAGGCCCTCAGATCCAGCCCGCCTCCTTGGCGATCCGAATCGCGTCCACTCGGTTCCGCGCGTTCAACTTGCTCACCGCGTTGGTGAGGTAGTTGCGCACCGTGCCGCCGGACAGGTGCAGCAGTGCGGCGATCTGCGAGACCTCGCTCCCCTCTGCCGCCAGTCGGAGGGCCTCCGTCTCACGTTGGGTCAACGGTGAGTTGACGGCGTCCAGGGCGCTCAGGGCCAGGACCGGGTCGAAGACCCGCCCGCCAGCTGCTATCCGCCGGATGGCGACGTTGAGCTGCTCCGGCTCTATGTCCTTGAGCAGGAAGCCCGACACATGGGCGGCCAGCGCCCGGCGCAGGTTTCCCGGCCGGCCCAGGCTGGTGAGAATGAGGGTCCGGCAGCTCGGTACGGCGGTGTGCAGGGCTGCTGCGGCGGTTATGCCGTCCATCCCCGGGAGGTCGATGTCGAGAACCGCGACGTCGGGTTTGAGGGCCTCGGCGGTCGCCACGATGTCCGAGCCGTTGGACAGTTCGGCCACCACCTCGATGTCCGGTTCCAGTTCCAGAAGTGAGACCAGGGCCATCCGAAGCATGTGCATGTCCTCGGCGATCAGAATGCGAACCACTCGTTCCCCCCTCAATCGGGTCGGCTGAGGATCTTGAGCCGTGTGTTGATCTCTCGCATTCTGCCCCACCCCTGCCGCAGTTGATGTTGTGGCTCAGGTCAGGATTCCCTCAGAAGATTCACAATTGCTCCGAGGAACCCCTCGTCGAGCATGGTGTCCACCGCCACGTCGGCGACACCGGTCAGCCCGGCGTCATGGCAGGCCACGCTCACCAGATACTCGTCCAGCAGACGGAAAGTGGCGAAGGACCACTCGCCGCTCGCGGCCGGTCTGCCGTCGGGGGTCAGCAGCGACTCGCCGCCACGATCGAAGCCGAAGCGGTTGAACCCCATCCGCATGCCCTGCCCGAGGGCCTTGCTGTAGGCCTCCTTGAGCGTCCAGATCCGTACCAACTCCCGGTCCCGGGCGGACTCCTCCAGCTCCGCCAACTGTTCGCGCTCCCGCGGCGTGCAGAGCAGCCGCTCGACCTCGGCGTACCGGATCCGCCGGTCGGCCGCTTCGGTGTCGACGCCGATCCGGCCGCGCCGGTTGATGCCCACCACTATCAGCTCCCTGGTATGACTGAGCGTCACATCCAACTGGTCGCAGCCGCGCAGGTAGGGGCGGCCGCCCGGCTTGTAGGCGAGATCGATGCGGTCGGGAGGCGACTGCAGGACCGCGCCGACGGTGTGGCGCAGCATCAGCCGTGTGGCTGCGAAGCGCGCGCGGGCATGCGGATCGGCCAGCCCGGTGAACCTCCGCCAGTCCCTGACGCCGAGCATCGTCCGCAGATCGCGTTCCGGCACACTCCGCGACGTCCCGGGCAGCCAGCTGCGCCAGTCCGCGTAGACGACGGCATGCCCGTGCCAGGCCATCGACTGGCGCACGGTGCCCCAGGGTCCCTCCCGGTCGGCTGCCAGGATCGGCTCGGCGATCTCGGAACCCTCGTCAGGCACGGTCGCCCCCATCCTGATCACGCCCCGCCCGCCCTGCCAGCGGTGCGTCGTAGAGGTCGTACCCGCGCCCGGCTCGGAAGCGCTCCACCATCTCGGTCAGCACCCGGTCCACGCAGCCGTCGGGCAGCTCCGGCAGCCCGTCCAGGCAGAGCCGTACTCCGAGCCGGTGCAGTGCCATGACCAGCCAGGACGGATCGCCGAGGAAGCCGGACCCGTGGCGGTGCCGCTCCCACACCCCGAGCGCGGCCCCGGCGGCGGACACCAGGGCATGCCGGTCGGCCAGCGCGCACATCTCCGGGCTCGACCGGGCCGACCGGTCGTCGGCAGCGGCACACCTGTCCCGCAGGACCCGGAGTTCGTCGACGAAGGCGTCGGTCAGCAGGCGCAGCGTGTCCCCGTACGGATGCGGAGCCGGTCCCTGCCGCAGCCCGTCGGCCGTGGCGACCAGAGCGGCGGCCAGGATGTCCTCCCCGCCGACCGCGGCGAGGGTGCCGAAGTCCAGCGGCGGCAGCGGCTCCTCGGGCCGGAACAGCTGGTCCGAGGGCGCGGGCGCACGGAACCACGACCGTCGCGCCAGCAGCGGGAGCTGGGGGACGACGACGGCCTGGCAGGCCGCCGTGCCGGCATGCCCGAGGCTGGCGGTCGGCAGGTCCCGCATCAGCTTCGCCAGCATCCCCGGTCCGGTCCCGCGACCGTGGTCGCCGGTGCCGATGCCCCCGGTGCCGATGCCCCCGGTGCCGATGCCCCCGGTGCCGATGACCGTGGCGAGCTCCTCCACGTCCTCCCGCAGCAGGTCCGGCACCAGGTACTTGACGCTTGCCGCCGCCAGATGCGCGCTCTCCGGGTGCAGATGCACGGCCCGCAGCACGACCACCGCCATGCTGTCGCAGGCCAGCAGGTCGGCAAAGGCCCCGGCCAGCAGCTTCCGGTGCCGTTGGCGCAGATGTCCGCCGGGGCCCTGGTGAGCGGCGGACACCGCCGCCCGCAGCACCGTGTCCACCGCCGCGATCATCGACACCGCGCTGATGGGGCGGTGGAGTTGAAAGGTGCGCAGGGCCAGCCGCACCCCGGCGTCGGCCTCGCCGACGAGGGTCTCGGCCGACACCGGGCAGTCGTCGAAGGCCAGGCCCGAGAAGGAGCAGCCGCGCAGCCCGGTGCTGGGCTGCCGGGGCAGCCTCCGCCAGCGCCCCGAGGGCAGTTCCCCCGGCTCCAGCAGCAGCACCGCGTGGCTCCTCGGTCCGGGTGCCGGGTCGGTCCTGGCGTGCACCACGAAGGCGTCCGCCCGCGCGGCGTTGAGCACCATCTCCTTGCGCCCGCTCAACCGGAAGCCCCGCGACCCCTGCATCGCCGCGATCTCACCGCTGAGCAGCGCGCTCCCGTGCGCCAGGGAGCGATGCACGACGGCGGCCCGCCCGCCGCGGCAGAGCATCCGCGCCAGCGAGTCGCGCTGCTCGGCGGATCCGGCGACCCAGACGGCGGAGGCGGCGTAGAGGGAGGTGATGCCGTGGCCGAGGCCGAGGCCCAGGTCCCGGCGGAACACCGGTCGGATGATCCGCGCCAGGACGTCCGCGCGGTCCAGCCGACCCCCGTGCCCGACCGGCACGAGTTCCGCCCCGAAACCCTCGTCGGCCAGCAACTGTTCGGCGGGTCCGTTCAGTTCGCCCCGTTCGTCGGCGGCGAGAACGGCGCGGAGTCCGAGCGGGTTGTCGGGGTCGCCCGGGTCGCCGAATGCCTGCTCCAGCCGGTCGGTCCGGCGGCGGATGTCCGCCTCGGTCTCAGCCCCGTTCACGGCGCGACCGCTCCGGCCGGCTCCGCAGGCGTCGCCGCGGCCGGATCGAGGGCCGCAGCGCCGTACAGCGGGCGGAGTTCGCCACGGAGGAAGAGCTCGCGCATGAAGGAGCGCCGGATCTTTCCGCTGGTGGTCCGGCGAACCGTGCCGGGCCGCACCAGTAGGACATCCGCGGCCCTGGCCCCGAACTCCTCGGCGAGGCAGTCGCGGATCCGGGCGGCCATCCGGCCGAACTCCTCGGCGGTCCCGCCGGCGTGGCGGATCTCCTGGACGACGACCAGGTGCTGGAGCCGGTCGCCGACGGCGAACACCGCCGCCGAGCCGAACCGGCTGCCGCAGAACAGCAACTGCCTTTCGATCTCCTGGGGGTGGAGCGTCCGGCCGTCCACGGTCAGCGCTTCCTTGATCCGGCCGGTGACATGGAGCCGACCGTCCCGCAGGAGGCCCAGGTCACCGGTGCGCAGGAACCCCCGCTCGCCGGCCGCGGTCCCGCAGTGGAAGCGGTCGGCGGTCTCCAGCGGCCGCCTCCAGTAGCCGTCGGTCACGGCGGCGCCCCGTACCCAGATCTCACCCACCTCCTGCGCCGGCAGTTCGGCGAGGGAGGCGGGGTCGACGATGCGCACCTCGACGCCGCGCGCGGGACCGCAGTCCACGACCGGGCGGGACGGCGAGCCGGGCCGGGCATCGGCGCCGACGTTCACGCTGACCAGCAGCGTGGCTTCGGCGAGCCCGTAGCCGGGGGAGAGGGCACCGGGTCGCAGCCCGGCGCGGGCGAAGCGTTCGGCGAAGGCGGTCATCGTCACCGGGCAGACCGGTTCGGCGGCGTTGATGGCGATGTCGAGCCGGGAGAGGTCCAGCCGGTCGAGTTCCTCGTCCGTGGCCACCGCCAGGCATCGGGCGTAGGCCGAGTCGGGCGCCGCCGTCACGGTGACGCCGTATCGGGCGACGGCGGTCAGCCAGTCCATGGGGTGGGCCGCGAAGCGGCGCGGATCCATCAGCACGGCGGTGCCACCGAGCCACAGCGGATGCAGTAACTGGCCGATCAGGCCCAGGTCGTGGTGGAGCGGGAGCCAGCCGCCGATCCGCGACCGCCGGTCCGTTCCCAGCGCGGCCCGGACGTTCTCCATGGTCGCCAGCAGGTTGGCGTGCGTCACCATCACCCCGCGCGGGGCCGCGGTGCTGCCCGAGGTGTACTGGACCAACGCCAGGCTGTCGCCGGTCAGGTCGGGCAGACGCCAGTCCTCCGGTGGGTCCTCGGGCCGGGTGTCGACCGCAAGGCAGGTGAGGCCGCCTCGGCCATGGTCGGCGAGCTGCCGGGACATTCGGTGAGCGAGGGCGGCCTCGGTGAGTACCAGGTCCGCGCCCGACTCCTCGGCGATGGCCACCGTCCGTTCGACCGCGGCCCGGCCGCGGCCCGGCGGCGGTACCGGCACCGCGACCGCGCCCGAGTAGAGGCAGCCCAGCACCCCCACCGCGAACTCCGGCCCGGTCTCCATCGAGACGAGGACCGGCCGCCCGGTCCCGCCGTTGCGCTGCAGCCAGATCGCGAGCGAGCGCGCCCGCCGGTCGAGCGCGCGGTAGGTCAGCCGCCGGGCTTCGGGCTCCCCTGCGCCGCCGGGAGCCGCCGCGCCGACGCCGATGAGGGCGGTGTCGTCCGGGTTCTCCGCGAAGCGCCGCACCAGGGCGCCGGTGAAGCTCTCAGATGACGTCATGCCTCAGCCCCCCGGTTCCCCCTGCGCCTGCCCGCTCCGGCGAATATGCCGGTGCGGACTCGACCGCTACTCGAATTCGACTGCGGCGGCGACTGCGGGACGGGCGCCGGGAGCCTCGACGTCGGAGGGAGCCGGCGTGTGCGCCTCGGCCGGGCGCGGGGCTGGAGTGGCGCGACGTCAGGCCGGTTCGCTCTGGTCCTCGTTGGCGGCGATCAGTGCCTCCACCGCGTTGGTGGGCAGGGAGACCGCCATGGCCCAGTGGTAGATCGCCACGCTGAAGAGGGTGACGGCGAGAACGTCCCAGCCCAGCGGCAGCCAGGGGTGGGCCCAGGGGCCGAAGTCGCTGCACCAGGTGATCAGGCCGATGCCGATCAGGTAGGGCGGCAGCCACTGGGCGGCCCGCAGGTCGAGCTCCGGCAGCACCGGGTTGGCGTGGAACAGCCGGGAGGCGCCGACCAGTACGTAGCCGAGCAGCACCGCCAGGCCGAGCTTCCAGACCGTGTCCCAACCGGACCACATGATGATCAGGTTGGCCACCACGAAGGCCGCCGGTGAGAGCACCCGCCCGAAGCGCAGCTCGTACGGCCGCTTCCAGTGCGGCAGGCGCCTGCGGAACGCGCCGAAGGCGAGCGGCGCGCCCGCGTACATCAGGATGCTCGCCGAGGTGACCAGGTTGACCAGCGCGTTCCAGCTGGGGAAGGGCAGGAAGGCGATGCAGCCGACGACGAAGGCCGCCACGATGCCGACCCACGGCACGCCTCGGCGGTCCAGCTTCTCGAAGGAGACCGGGATGTAGCCGCTGCGGCTGAGGCCGTAGGAGATCCGCGAGGCGGCGGTGGTGTAGATCAGACCGGTCCCCGCCGGGGAGACCACCGCGTCGAAGTAGAGGACCGCCGCGAGCCAGCCCATGCCGAGCACCGTCGCCAGCCCGGCGAAGGGGCCGTTCATCCCCGCGTACGCCAGGTCGGCCCAGTGGTGGATGTCCCCGGTGGGGAGCGCGGTGATGAAGACCAGTTGCAGTGCCATGTACAGCACTGCGCCCAGCAGGATGGAGCCGATCACGGCCCGGGGGATGTCCCGGCCGGGGTTGCGGCTCTCGCCGCCGATCTGGATGGCCTGCTCGAAGCCCAGCAGGGCGAAGATGATGCCGCTCCCGGGGACGGCCAGCAGGATGCCCTTGACACCGAACGGCGCGAAGCCGCCGCCTGCGGTGAGGTTGGCCCCGTGGAAGTCGGTGACCGCGAGCACCAGCACCACCAGCATCGGCACGCCGATCTTCCACCAGGTCGCCGCGTTGTTGGCGTGCATCAGCCGTTTCACGCCCAGGAGGTTCACGAAACAGAACACGGCCATCAGCACGACGGCGACGACCAGCCCCGAGGGGGTCAACAACCCTCGGGAGTCCATGAGGCCGCGCGCCCAGCTGTAGTGCTCCGCGTAGCTGATCATCGCCATCACCTCGATCGGGGCGGTGGTGACCACGGAAAGCCAGGCGAACCAGCCGAAGGAGGCCCCGGCCGCGCCGCCGAAGGCGTAGTGCGGATAGCGGCCGGTGCCCCCGGCGATCGGCAGCATCCCGCCGAGTTCGGCGTGGACCAGCGCGAGGACGACCATGGCGACGGCGCCGATGCCCCAGGCCACCAGGGCGGAGGGGCCGGCCGCGACGGCGGCGTTGCGGGCGGTGAACAGCCAGCCGGAGCCGATGATCGAACCGACCGAGGCCCAGAGCAGCCCCGATGAGCCCGACCTGGCGCTTGAGCGAACGACCGGTCGACGGGGCGGCGTCGGTGTCGGTGGTGCTGGTCCCTCTGGGGCCGGTGGGCGGTGCGGTGGAAGCCATACTTCACCTCGGGGTGAGTTACGGGTGGGGGTGCGGGGCGGCAGGGGTGAGCGCGCTGGGCGCGGGCGCGCCGGCGTTTGTGGGGGCGCGCGGCGCGCCGGGGGGCAGAGAGGGTCAGGGCCGGCGCGTCGTCACAGCGCGGGCGCCGAGGCCGGGGCGGGCTCCGCGAGGGAGGCGATGATGTCGCGGACGTCCTGCTCAGTGATGCCGGGGTGGATGAAGGCCAGCCGGGCGACGGTCTCGCCCTCCCAGTTGGTGGGGGCCAGGAAGCCCGCGCCGGCCGCGAGCAGCCGCGCGCACCAGGCGTTGTGCTCCGCCGCGTCCCAGCCGCTGCGCCGGATCAGCACCACTGACAGCTCGGGTTCGCGGACGAGCTCCAATCCCGGTGTCTCCCGGGCCAGTTCGGCGGTGAACCGGGCCATCCGCAGGCCTTGCTCCACGGCGTCCCGGTAGGCGTCGGTGCCGTGGACGGCCAGTGAGAACCACAGCGGCAGGCCGCGCGGGCGGCGGGTGAGGTGGTAGGCGTAGTCGCTCGGGTTCCACTCGCCCTCGTGCTCGGCGTGGATGGCGTCCAGGTACGAGGCGTCCTGGGTGTGCACCACGCGGGCGCGGCCCGGCTCGCGGTAGAGCAGCGCGCCGCAGTCGAAGGGGGCGAACAGCCACTTGTGCGGGTCGATGACCAGCGAGTCCGCCCGCTCGACCCCGGCCATCCGGGCGCGCACCTCGGGCACGAACAGGCCGCCGCCGCCATAGGCCGCGTCGACGTGGAACCAGAGGCAGTGCTCGGCGGCGGCCTCCGCGAGGCCGGCCAGGTCGTCGACGATCCCGGCGTTGGTGGTTCCGGCCGTGCCGACGACGCCGATGACCGGTCCCAGCTCAGCAGCTGACGGTGCGTCGGCGGCGAGGGCGGCGCGCAGGGCGGCACCGGTCAGCCGGTGGTCGTCGGTGGGCACGATCAGCGGATCGACGCCGATGATCCGCAGGGTGTTGGCGACCGAGGAGTGGGTCTGGTCGCTGACCGCGATCCGCAGCGGGTCCCGGGAGCCGAGGCCGAGCCTGGCCCGCGCGCTGTCGCGGGCGACGACCAGTGCGGAGAGGTTCCCGGCCGAGCCGCCGCTGACGAAGCAGCCGCCCGCCTGCGCGGGCATCCCGGCCAGGTCCGCGAGCAGCCGCAGCGTCTGGTTCTCCGCCTCGATCGCCCCGGACGCCTCCATCCAGGACACGCCGTGCAGTGACGCGGCGGAGACCACCATGTCGAACAGGGCGGCGGCCTTGGTCGGAGCACCGGGTATGAATGCGAGGAAGCGCGGGCTGTCGCAGGAGACCACGGTGGGCTCGATGTGCTCGGCGTAGCGGGCGAGCACCTCGGCCGGGGCGTGCCCGTCCGCGCCCAGCAGCCCCTTGAGGCCGGCTTGCAGCTCGGTGGCGTCGCCCAGGCGTCCCAGCGGGGCCGGGTCGAGCTGCATCCGGTCCGTGACATAACGCAGGACTGTCTGGGCGAGGTCGGGGTCAGGGGCGTGCATGGTGGTTCCCTCCGGGCGGCGCGCGTGGCGCTGGGCATGGCGCTGCGCACGTGCCGCTATGGTCGCGCTTTTGGATCCAAGTCGGATCCAATTGGGGCGACCATAGGGCGGCACCCGCCCGGGGTCAATGGTCGGCGGCGAATCGATCCAGCAACAGGCCGAACTGCCGCCCCGACTCGCGGAGGTGGTCCCGCATCCGGGCCTCGGCCGTCGCTCCGTCCCCGGCCAGCACCGCGAGCGCGATCTCCAGGTGCTCGTCCCGGAAGACCTGGGTCAGGTCCTGCCCCTCCGGATAGACCAAGTGCCAGTCGGCCTGCAGCCACAGCGCGTTGCCGCCGACGAGCATCTCGGTCCGGGCCCGCGCGACGGCGTCCTGGAGCACCTCGTTCCCGGCTGCCTCGGCCAGTCCCAGGTGGAAACGGGAGTCGGCCCGGTGATAGCCGCCCAGGTCGGTCACCTCCTCGTCGAGCAGCGCGAGCAGGCCGCGGCGCTGCGCGGTGCTGCCCCGCTCGGCGGCGAACCGGGCCGCGACCGGCTCGATGGCCTCGCGGTACTCCATCTGGTCGCGCAGGCTGGCGCGGAGCCCGGCGGCGCGCTGCGCTCCGTGCTGCTGTCCGCGCTGCGGCCCGTGGTGCACCCGGGTGCCGCCGGCCCGGCCCGGCTCGGTGACCACCAGGCCCTCGTCGGCGAGCATCCGCAGCGCCTGGCGCACGGTGTTGCGTCCCACGCCGAGGGAGCCGGCCAGTTCGCGCTCGGTGGGGAGCCGGCCGCCCGGCTCGAAGCCGCCGAGGGCGATGCGCTGCCGCAGCGCCTCCGCGACCAGTACGTGCGCGGGAGCTCGGAACTCCGCCCGCTCCGCCGACCCACCCATGTGTGCCCCCTCGATGCCCGAGCGCCGTTCCGCGCGCCGTTCCACGTCCACGGGTGGTCCCCGTGCTCGGATCCTATGGATCCCTATGGATCCTATTGACAGCGGTGGGGTGGCGGCCTAGCGTCGCCCGCACACTTTGGTATCAGAATAGATCCAAAGCTGATCCAAGGAGTAGCCCGTGCCCGCCACCACCCGTGCCTGCGCACCCGAACTACTGCTGGTGAACGCGCGCGTCCACACCGTCGACCCGGCCCGGCCCTCCGCCCGGGCGGTCGCCGTGCGGGACGGCCGGATCACCGGGGTCGGCGGCGAGCCGGAGCTCCGGGCGCTCGCCGGGCCCGACACCCGGGTGGTGGACCTGGGGGGACGCCTGCTGCTGCCCGGCTTCGTCGACGCCCACAACCATGTCCGGCTCGGATCCGACTCCGACAGTGTCCAACTCGCCGGAGCGGACACGCTGGACGAGGCCCACCGCCGGATCCGCGCCTGGATGGAGAGCAACCCCGACACAGACTGGATCGAGGGCGAGGCGTTCGACTACGGTGGGCAGCGCGTACGCCAACTTCGTCGACCACGACCGCGGTTCGATAACCGAGGGCAAGTACGCCGACCTGGTCGTGATCTCCGACGACATCTTCGCCGGCCCGCCGGAGGCCATCAAGGACGCGTCGATCGACCTCACCGTCGTCGGCGGCGAGGTAGTCCACGAGCGCTGACCCCCGACCGGCTAGTGTGCTCGCGAACGGTCGGCCCGACCAGAGCCGACCGTGTTGTCGACGCCCGACCGGGGGTCGGCACCGATACGGGGGAGCACAGATGAGACGGCGCTGGGTCAGAGTACTGGTGATCGTGGTGGTACTGCTGGTGGGGCTGGGCGCCGCAGCGGACCGGATCGCGCTGCACTACGCGAACCAGGAGGCCGCCAACCTCGCCCGGCAGAAGTACGGGTACGGCGGGGACACGACCGACGGCTACCTCAACGTGTCGATCCACGGCTTCCCGTTCCTCACCCAGGCGATGGCCGGGCACCTCGACGACATCACGCTGTCCGCAGGCAACTTCTACCTGAACACCAGCTCGGAGGCCCAGGGCGACTACCTCGACGTGCAGAAGCTCGACCTGGACCTGCACGATGTCACGGTCGCCTCGCTCTCCGCCCGGAGCGCCCAGGCGAACCTGGTCACCGGCGATCTGACGCTCACGTACCAGTCCCTGTCCGGGGTGCTGACCAGGCTGATGGGGAACGACGGCGCACTCACCGCCGGCCCGGCCCCGGGGTCCAACGGCCAGCAGGCCCGGTTCCGGGTCACCGGTACCTGGGGCGGCCGACCGGTGGACACTGTCGGCAGCCTGCTCGCGCAGGGCGCGGAGTTCGACATCAGCGTCCCGGGCACCGGCCCGAACTCCTATGACTGGCGGGTCGACCTGCCGCAGAACGCCGGCTTCAGCGCGGCGACGTCCACGCCGACCGGGTTCGACCTTTCGGTCGTCGGCCACCAGGTCTACCTCGGCGCTTCGCCGTTCGGAGAATGACACGGCAGCGGATGCCGGCCTACCCGGAAGGTCGCAGAACTCTCCGGGTGGGCCGGGCAACTGCTTCCAGCCGGACCCGGCCGTTGCGAGCAGGTTCTGCGGGTCCAGGCGGACGTCTGCCGGGACCCGCGACTGCCGGCCGCCTCGGTCAGTCGACGCGCACGTAGGTCTGCGGACCGGTCGCGTCGACGTACCACTGGTTCGATGTCACGTAGACCACCGACCAGGTCGCGTTGTGGAGGTCCCGCTCCCGCAGGGTGAAGCCGCCGTTCGCGTTCGTCCACCCGGTGGTGGCCAGGTGCCAGGTGCTGCTGCCCGCAGGCTTGTACATCAGTGCCACCTCGGTTCGCCGCATCGGGCTCCAGGCGCCGTAGCCCTGCTGCCGCAGGCCGCCGGAGAAGGTGAGCGTGCCGCCCGCGCGGAGGGTTCGCGCGCTCGGGAGGCCGCCGGTGATGCCGGTCTCGTAGCGGAAGGTGTGGAGGACGTTGCTGACTGCGGCCGCGTACCCGGGTACCGCCGGTGAGTACAGGCGCCAGAATCCGTGCGGGTTGTTGACCGGTCCGTGGGCCGGCAGGTTGCTTCCGTCGGCTGTCAGCGGCAGCCACCCCATCGTCGTCCAGCCGGTCGTCCCGTTCGCGGACTGCTGGAGGTAGACGCGGCTGTCGGGAAACGCGTCGTCGGTGCTGCTGGCGGTGAAGCTGAAGCTCAGCTCCGACAGGGAGTTCATGCTTGCGTCGCTCGCGCTCAGGCGGAGCTGCTGGTCCACGGTGAAGCCGAAGTCGGCCGGGTCGGCCTGGTACCAGGTGTTGGGGACGACCACGGCCGTCCATGTCTGCCCGGTGTTCGGGACCCGGGACGGCGCGGAGAAGCGGCCGTTGGCGTCGGCCATGGCCTGGCCGACCCAGGCACTGCCGTCAGTGATCTCGAGATAGGTCGAGGGGAGGCTGTGCCAACTACCGTCCGGGGTCTGGTACTGCACGGTGCCGCTGACGTCGACCGTGCTGCCGACCGGCAGGTTCGCTTCGTCCGGGTGGTCGAACAGGATCCGCGTCGGCATGGCAGGGGCCTTGGTGACGACCTCGGAGGGGCCGTTCTGCCAGTTGGCCAACGGGGCCGAGCCCTGGAGCGTGTAGGTCGTGGAGGTCGCGCTGCCGAAGTCGACCGCCGTGTAGTCGACGATGTCGAACAGGCCGTTCGCCCCTGTGATCACGTTCGCCGGGATGCCGTTGGGGGGCAGGCTGTTCACCAGGTGCACCAGTGCACCGGACATGGGCTGTCCGGTGTCGCCGGTGTTCGGGTCGTACTCGGTGACCTCGCCCTTGACCTCCAGGGTCGGATCGCTCACTGTCAGCTGGTCGGTGGAGAAGGTGACGTTGTGGAACGCGAGGGACGGCTGGTACACGTCGTAGCCGCTGAAGACGGACCCGGTCGCCTGCTGTCCGTCGGCGTCCACGGCGGTGGCGTTGAAGCCGTAGTCCCCGAACGGCAGGTCGAGCTGCGTGGTGGACTGCCAGGTCCCGTCCGTGGCCGAGCCGGATGCCAGGCTCAGGGTCACGGTGAACGCGGTGGCAGGGCTGCTCCACTGG
Source organism: uncultured Actinomycetota bacterium (assembly GCA_963743515.1). GTDB lineage: Bacteria > Actinomycetota > Actinomycetes > Streptomycetales > Streptomycetaceae > Streptacidiphilus. Next base: position 327,991 of record CAVUQN010000004.1, on the reverse strand, counting down.
CGGGCGGTCACCGTGACCGAGGTGACGTCGGCCGAGCCGGTGACCGGGAGGCTGAGCACGGTGCCGCTGTCCGTGCTCAGCAGCTGCAGCGTCCCCAACTGCGGGCCGGCGGCGGCAGGAGCACTGGTGTCCGCAGGAGTCGGAGCCGCCGCCCACGAGGCGGCGCTCGGGAAGGCAAGCAGACCGGTGGTCAGGAGTGCTACGCCGGTGGCCTGGATGAGTCTTGTGCTGATGCCCACAGGTGTCCTCTCGGGCCGAGTGCCCGGCCGGTGGCGGGGAAACGGCGCACTGTACCAGTGATCAGTAAGACAATCAGAGGACAGGGTCTCGACGTCTGAGGGGGCGCCAGAGTGGGCGTCCGGGCCGGGGCGCCCCGGCGTACTCGGGCTCGGGAGCTGGGGAGTCGGGCGCGGAGGGCTGAGCCTGCTGGGGGAGCGGCTGGGTGGTGAAGTAGTGCGGGTCCCTGGGGCGGGTCGAGGCGGGCTGTGGGGTGCGCGGTGCGGGTTCGAGGTGGGGGATGTGCTTGGAGCAGTGGATGTACGCCTCGTCGACGGTGACCTGGATCCACAGCTCCGGGCGGCGGCCCGGGGCGGGGTCCACTGGCAGGTTCGGGTGACGGGTACGGACTTCGGCGTCGGGGCGCAGGGCTGCGGTGCCGTTGACGTGGAGTCCGATGTGGTCGCGGGTGAAGTCCATGAAGAGCATGCCGAGGTGCGGGTTCTCGGTGATGTTGCCGGCACTGGCCATGACGCCGTTGCCGCGGTACTCCGGGTAGGCGAGGGTGCGGTCGTCCAGAATCTGGACGAAGCCGGGTGGGCCCGCGCGGAAGCTGGCGTCGCAGGCGCCCTGGGCGTCCGCTGTGGAGAGGAAGACCATCGACATCCGGGCGACGAAGGCGCGCATCGCCGGAGTGAGGTACGCGTGCACCTGACGGTCGTAGAAGGCGGTGGCGCGCTCGACGGTGCCTTGCTGCTGCTGCAGCAGGTGTTCGCCGGCTGAGCCGAAGCGGTGGTCGGGCTCGGTCACGGGAGGTGGTGCTCCTGGGGATGGGGGGAGAAGGGCACGCAGACTCAGGTCACGGACAGGGCCGGCACGTCGAGCGGGTCGAAACGGATGCGCGACCGTGGGACCCCGTTGCGGGTCAGGGCGTCGGCGGCGGCGGTGACCATGGGCGCGGGGCCGCTGAGGTAGGCGTCGTGCCGGTACCAGGGCCCGAACTCGCCCAGTACCTGGGGCAGTGAGCCCTTGAGGCCGAGGATGTCCTCGTCGGAGACGGCGGCCCGGACCCTGAGCCAGTGGTTGCGCTGGGCGAAGCGGAGCATGTCGTCCAGCCCGTAGAGCTCGTCGGCGGTCCTGGCCCCGACGAAGACGTCCATCTTGCGCTGGATGCCGCTGCGGGCGCTCTCCTCGACGAGGGCGCGGATCGGGGCCAGCCCGGTGCCGCCGGCCACGCACACGATGTCGCGTCTCGAGGCGGGGTCGAGCACCATGTCCCCCATCGGGGGCCCGAGCCGCACCACGTCGCCGACCGTCGAGCGCTGGACCAGAGCGTTGCTCACCCAGCCGGCCGGGAGGGCACGGATGTGGAAGGTGATGGTGCCGTCGGGGCGCGGGGCGTTGGCGGGCGAGTAGTAGCGCCACTCGCGGGGCCACCACGGGGTCTCCATGCTGACGTACTGTCCGGCGGCGTAGTGGTAGGGCTGGTCCGGGTGCACGGTGATCGCCGCGATGCCGCGCGAGAAGAGCTCCCGGTGCACGATCCGGGCGCCCCACGCCGACGGCCGCAGCTGGGCGTCCTGGTCCGCCGCTTGGATCATGACCTGGGCCACAGCGGTGTAGGCGAGCGTCCACGCGCGAGCCACCTCGGGACTCCAGGCGGTGCCGGCGAATCGGGCGAGGGCGGCCAGCAGGCACTCCCCGACCGCGTCGTAGTGGGCGCTCTCGGTGCCGAACTTGCGGTGGTCGCGCCCCAGGTGGGCGCAGAAGCGCTGCAGGCTCTCCGGGTTGTCGACCAGGTCGACGATGCGCAGCAGTGCGCGCAGCAGGCGCCCGCGCTGGACGTCCATCCCCGGTGGGAACATGTCCCTGACCTGGGGGTATCGGGTGAACAGGATGGCGTAGAAGTAGACCGCCAGCTCAGCCGCGAGTGGCTCGACCACCGCCACGCTCGCTCGTATCAGGTCGATGTCACGGCTCGTCAGCCCGTCGCCTGCGGAGGCGCCGTGGGAGATGTCGAGGGAGCCGTCATGGGCTGCCTCGCCGGTGGCGTGCGGAGGGTCCGACCAGGGGGCGCTCGATATCCCGCTGCCAGGGGCGTCGGGCAGGGCTGTGCCCCCGGATTGTCGGTGTTGGAACCACACGGGCGGACTGCTTCCGATCGCAATGAACTAGGCATGACACCCCCGTGGACACCTGGGCCCGACTGCGCCCAGGGCCCGACCCCGATTCTGCCCACAGTGCGCTGCGGGTCGGCAACCTTCTCCGCGATATTGATCAAACCACCACAAATCATCCACATCCGCTATGACTTGATGAATGTACGCCAAACCTAGCAGGCGGGCTCGCCGCACGAAGGGACCGTCCGGTCCGCGGACTCGTCGGCCGTGGCAAGGGCGTGGTGACGTTGGGCACTTGGCCGCAACAAGGCCGCGCCCGCGCCCGAGGGGCACTCGGGCGCGGGCGCATGGTCACTTGCGAGGGCGGCCGTGCCGAGCAGTCGGCGAGGTCCTTGTGGCCGACACCGCGTGCGCCGGCAGGGCGGAGGAGTCGCCGATGGTCTTGACGCCGGCGCCGGTCCTGGCGCCGGTGGAGGGAGATTGCGCGAGAACGCGCCTACCGTGCCGCAAGGTCCCGACGGTGTCCCCGGGGCCGTCGTGAGGAGGATTCCGGCGGACGTCCGCAGATCCGGGCAATCGGCCCACGGGTGGGCAGTTGAGGGCCTATCAGCTGCGAGGGAGCGTCGGATATCGCAGTTTCGCGCTGTCGGTGGGGTCGGCTAGCCTACGGCTGCCGGTCGTGCGAATCGCCGAGTCGGCTGTTCGAGGGGGAAGCACGTGTCAAGCCTTGTGCTGCTGGCGCCTGCCGCGTTCGCGGCTGCGCTCGTCGCTCGCGGGATCGGGACCCGCCGTTCGTCCGCCAGGTCCGCCCAGTCTGCCAAGTCCACCAGGTCCACCGAGTCCGCCGCCGGGGCGCGACCGGTGGTGATCGATCCCAGCTTCGGGGACGGTGAGCTCGCCGCGCTGCGGGCGGCGGTGGTCGCGGCGGACTGGCCCGCGATCGAGGCGATCCTCCGGCCCTGCCGGGAGCGGGGCGACCACGCCCGGCTGACCTGGCTGATCGCCGGCGTCGAGAACATCGACGCCGAATTCCTGCTCACGCTTCCCACCACGCAGCCGGACAACGCGCTGGCGCTCACCCTCGCCGGCGCCCGGCAGGTCGCCTGGGCCTGGGAGGCGCGCAGCCGCGCCACGGCCTCCCGGGTGTCGCAGGAGCAGTTCCGGACCTTCCACGAGCGGCTGCGCTCGGCCGAGACGAGCCTCTACGCCGCTGTGGAGGCGAACCCCGGGTCGGCCGCGCCGTGGTCCTTCCTGACCATTGCCTCGCGGGGGCTGCAGCACGGCCACGACGTGACCCGCCGGCGGTTCGACGCCGGTGTCCGGCGGTCCCCGGAGCACCTGGCCATCCACGCGGCCATGCTCCAGCAGGTGTGCGCCAAGTGGGGCGGCTCGCACGAGCAGATGCACGACTTCGCCCGGCAGTCGCTCGCCACGGCGCAGCCCGGCAGCAACCTCGGCGCGCTGACCGCGACCGCGCACATCGAGCACTGGCTCGACCTGCCCTACGCCGAACGGGCCGGCTACATCGGCCGCGCCGAGGTCCTCGCCGAGCTCAAGCAGGCCGCTGACGCCTCGGTGCTGCACCCGGCGTACGCGCCCACCGAATCGCCCTACATTGCGCTCAACTCCTTTGCCATGGCTTTCTGGCTCGCGGGCGACCACGACTCGGCCGGGGAGATGTTCCGGCGCATCGGCGACCGGCCGACCCAGTTCCCCTGGGCCTATGCCGGGAATCCGGGACAGGTCTTCGCCAAGGCACGGCGGGAATGCAAGACGAGCAAGAAGAGGAAGTAGGAACCGCTCCAGTGACCACACCCCAGCCGGGCCACACGTTCCAGGTCGACCTGCGCGGCCTCGTCGACCTGCTCTCGCACCACCTCTACTCCTCGCCCAGGGTCTACCTGCGGGAGCTGATGCAGAACGCCGTCGACGCGATCACCGCGCGGCGGCTGCTCGACCCCTCGGCCCCCGCGCGGATCACCATCCGCACCGGAACCGGCGGTGTCGGCGGCGGCATCGTCGTCGAGGACTCCGGCGTCGGGCTCACCGAGTCCGACGTCCACACCTTCCTGGCCACCATCGGCCGCTCCTCCAAGCGCGGCGCCGACGGCGAACTCGACCTCTCCGCCGCCCGCTCCGACTTCATCGGCCAGTTCGGCATCGGCCTGCTCGCCTGCTTCGTCGTCGCGGACGAGATCACCGTCGTCTCGCGCAGCGCCCGGGAGCCAGGCGCGCCCGCCGTCGAGTGGCACGGCCGCAGCGACGGCACCTACAGCATCCGCACCCTGCCCGCAGGATCGGTCGCGCAGCCGGGGACCACGGTGACGCTGACCCCGCGGGCCGAGGGCAGTGAGTGGCTGGAGCCCGGGCGGGTGGTGCAACTGGCGGGCCACTTCGGCTCGTTGCTCCGGTACCAGGTCGACGTGGTCGACTGGCACGGCGACGTGGTCCGGGTGAACGACACCCCGCCGGTGTGGGAGCGGCCGTACGGATCGCCCTTCGCCCGCCGTGAGGCGCTGGCCGAGTACGGCAAGAGCGTCTTCGACTTCGCCCCGCTGGACACCATCGATCTGGACATCCCGCTGGTCGGGCTCAAGGGCGTGGCCTTCGTGCTGCCGACGCCGGCCCACCCGACCAAGCGCTCCGGCAACCGGGTGCACCTCAAGGGCATGCTGCTGTCCGACCAGGCCGCCGAACTCGTCCCGGAGTGGGCCTTCTTCGTCTCCTGCGTGGTGGACACCACCGGGCTGCGCCCCACGGCCTCGCGCGAGGCACTGTACGAGGACGAGACGCTGGCCGCCGTCCGCGACGCGATCGGCGAACGCGTCCGCCAGTGGCTGACCGGGCTGGCCGCCTCGGACCTCGCACTGCTGCGCCGCTTCCTTGACGTCCACCACCTCGCGGTGAAGGCGCTGGCCCGCTACGACGACCAGCTGCTCGCGCTGCTGCTGCCGTGGCTGCCCTTCGAGACCACGGACGGCAACGTCAGCCTGGACGAGTTCAGCCGCGCCCACCCGGTGGTGCTGGTCACCCGGACCGTGGAGGAGTTCCGGCAGGTCTCGCAGATCGCCGCCGCCGCGGGGCTCGGGGTGGTCAACGGCGGCTACGTCTACGACCGCGACCTGGTGCACCAGCTGCCGCTGGTCCGGCCCGGTGTCACCGTCGCCGACCTGGACCCGGAGACCGTCAGCGCGCACCTCGACAGCGTTGATCCCGCGGCCGAGCTCGCCGTCGCCCCGTTCCTGGCCCGGGCCCGCACGGTCGCGGACCGGTTCGAGACCGACGTCGTGCTGCGCTCCTTCCAACCGGTCGGCGTGCCCGCGATGCTGGTGGACAACCGGGAGGCCCGGCACGACCGTCGGCGCGCCGAACTATCGGCCCAGGCGGACGAGTTGTGGGCGGGGATCCTCGGTTCGCTGAGCTCCTCGGCGCCGCGTGCCCAGCTGATCCTGAACCATCTCAACCCGCTGATCCGCAAGCTCGCGGAGGTGGCCGGGACGGCCGACGCCCAGCTGTCGGAGACGGCGATCGAAGCGCTCTACGGCCAGGCCCTGCTGCTCTCCCGGCGACCGCTGCGGCCGTCGGACCATGCGCTGCTCAACCGCTCGTTCCTGGGCCTGCTCGAATTCGCGACCCAGGCGGCCGGCGGCGGCACCGGGTCGGGCAACCAGGACGGGAAGGACCGGTCATGACCACACCCACCACCAGGGACGAGTTCTTCCAGGCCCTGAACGAGAACCGGAACCGGCCCAAGGGACGCGCCACCGCCGCCGTCGCCGAGGAACTGGTCGAAGCCGCCGAGGAGTTCGGCGATCCGGAGGTCACCGTCTCCGCCCTGGTGGAGCTGATGCGCGCCTACCACGGCAGCGGTGAGTCGGTGAAGTACCCGGTCGCCTTCGCCCGGCTGCTGCGGCTGTGGGACGAGGACCCGAAGGCCTTCGACGAGTCCGAGACCCACAGCCTGTTCTGGTTCTTCAAGTGGGTCAGCTCCGGGCTGCTGTCCACCCCGGACGTGCCGCTCGCCTCGGTCCGTGGCTGGATCGCCGAGATGCGCCGCCGCTACCTGGCCGCCGGCCACGACCTGCAGCCCGTCTACGCCCAGGAGTACTTCCTGGCACGGCAGTTGGGTGAGAATGAAGAGCTGGCCCACGAGCTGTGGGCGACCCGCGGGCGGACCGAGTTCAGTGACTGCGCCGCCTGCGAGGCGCGGGCCCGCGCCGGTCACCACATCCGGCACGGTGCGGACGAGCAGGGGCTGGCGGAGCTGCAGCCGACCTTCGACGGTCGGCACACCTGCGACGAGGAGCCGCACAACAGCCAGGCACTGGCCCTGCTGCCGCTGCTCCGGCTCGGCCGGCTGGACGAGGCACGGGCCGCGCACCTCACCGGCTACCGCAAGGTGCGCGGGCGGGAGGCGGAGCTCACCCCGGTCGGCCGGCACCTGGAGTTCTGCGCGCTGACCGGCAACGAGGCCCGGGGCCTCGAACTGCTGGCGCAGAACCGCCCGTTGTTCGACTTCGCCGCCTCGCCGTCCAGCAGCCTCGACTTCCTCACCGGGGTGGAGGTGCTGCTGGCCCGGCTGGTCGGGACCGGCCACGGCCAACTGCCGTGTGCCGGGCCGCTCGGGAAGCAGTGGACCGTCGCCTCGCTCCGGGACACCGTCGCCGCTCAGGCCGACGAGCTGGCCGCGCGCTTCGACGTCCGCAACGGGAACGGCGCGGTGTCGGCCCGGCGCCGTGAGCGGCTCGCCGCCCGGCCGCTCGTCGCCCAGCTCAACCTGGGCGTGCAGATCTCGGCACTGGAGCAGCCGGTCGGGGTTCGGACCGGGCCGGCGGCGTCGTCGGTCGGCGCCGAGGCGCCCGGGGTCCAGGCGCCCGAGGACTTCGCCGAACTCGTTGCCGAGCTGCGCCGCCTGGTCCGGATCGGCCACCCCGGCACCCAGGCCCTGTGGGCCGCGGTGCTGGAGCGGGCCGACGACGCCGGAGACGCCGTCGACGACCTGCTGCGCGGCGAGATCGCGACGGAGGTGGCGCAGCGCGCCTACAACGACAAGGACTGGGACGCCTGCGCCGCCCTCGAACGCGAGGCGGTGGAGCACTACACCCGGGGCAACCTGCTCGCCCGGACGATCGCCGCCGAGGCCCGGCTCGCCTGGTGCGGGGCCACCCGCGAAGACCTCGACCCCGAGGCCGCCGCCGCGGCGGCGGAGGCGGCCTGGCCGGTCCTCGACGAGCTGCTGGCCCGGATCGAGGCACTGGCGGGCTCCGGCCTCGCCACCGACGAGGAGCAGGGCGAGGTCCTGGGCCGGAAACTCGCGGTGCGGCAGTGCCGATTGCTGACGGCCCGTCATGCGTTTCGTCGGGCAAGGCACTGGGCCGAGCCGGCCGAGCAGCGTGCGCACTGGTCCGGACTGTTCACCGCGGAGGCACAGGCCCTGATCGCCGAGGGGACGGCCAGCGACCGGCCGTTCGTGGTCTCGGTGACCCATGAGGTGCTCGCCGAGTTCCAGGCCCGCGTCGGCGACCCGGTGGTGGGCGAGGCCTCCGCCCGTCGGGCCGTCGAGATCTTCACCGAGCGGGACTGGCCGTGGCGGATGTACCGCGGGCGGATGCTGCTCGCGCTCGCGCTCAACCGGCAGCAGCGCTTCGCCGAGGCGACGGCCGAGGCCCAACTGGGCCTGTCCGAAGCCACTCCGGACGCTGAGCCCAAGGAGTTGACGTCGCTGCACCTGTTGCTCGGCAATGCGGCGCTGCGGGCCGGCCAGTTCCCGACAGCGGTCCGGGCCTTCTCGGAGGCGGCGGCGCGACTGGACCGCGACGGCGGTGCGCTGCCGGCGATGCACACCCGCTGGGAGCTGAGCCGGGCACTGCGGGCGCAGGGCTCCACCGGCGACGCGGTGGCCGTACTGGAGTCGCTGCTGGACCGGTCGGCCCCGGAGGCCCCGTCCCCGGCGACCGCCGACGCCACCGACGACGCCACCTCGACGCCCACCGAGGCCGAGCAGTTGACGGCGCAGATCCGCTCCGATCTGGCCACCTCGCTGCTGGCGCTGGGGGAGCCGCGCGACGCGGCCAGGGAGTACCTGCTCCTCGCCGACGCCGTCAGCCGTTGGTCCGACGGGCTGGCCCTGACCTCCGCCGCCGCCGGGGCGGCCGGCGCGCTGGCGGCGGCGGGCAACTGGGAGGAGGCCCGGGCGGCGCTGGAGCGCGCCCTGACCGCCAACGCGGCTGCCCCCTGCCTCCCTGCCCTGACCGACGCGCTGCGCAGCCTCGCGGTCGAGGCGGTCGACGCCCGGGGAGCGGCCGCGGCCGAGGAGGCGCTCGGCTATCTCGACCGGGCCGACCGGCTGCGCGAGGAGTTCCCGGACGCGGCGGCCGAGCAGTTCGTCAGCGCGGCGGTCGACATGGCGCAGTGCAGCTTCACCCGCGGGCAGGTGCACGCCACCGCGGGCCACGCCGAGGAGGCACTGGCGGCTTTCGACCTGGCGATCACCGGCTACGACCAGGAGGGCCACGCCACGGCGCTGCCGCGGTTCGAGGCGGTCCGGATGGCGGCGCTGATGGAGGGCCGGAACCTGGGCCGGGTCCCGGCCGCGCGGGAGCGGCTGGCCAAGGCCGCGGCCGAGGCGGACGCGGCGGGCCGCGCGCCCGTGGCGACGACCCTCCGACGCATCCGCGACAGTCTGGGCTGAGCGACGGCCTGAACTGACGGCAGGTACGCGACGCCCGGCCCGGACCGTCGGACGGGGCTCCCCTAGGCTGCACGCCATGATGCTGCACACCATCGTCAGGAGAGGCAGTCGGCGACAGCGACTCTGGAGCGCCGTCGTCGTCCTCCTGGTGACCGCGTGCGCCGTCGTCCTGGTCGTCTCCTTCACGTCGGGGCCGGGCGCCGGGAGGGCGTCCGCCCTCGGCTCCGGTACGCCGGCCAGCCTGCAGCCGCTGCAGCGGCTCGCCTTCGGGATGGCCTACGGGGACACCCTCACCTTCGACACCGACCAGCAGTTGGACCGGGCGCTGGACGACGCGGTGGCCCTCGGCGTGACCTGGGTGCGGACCGACCTGTCCTGGGAGGACATCCAGCCGGACAGCCCGGACAAGTTCCAGTGGCAGCGGTTCGGCCGGGTGCTGCAGGCGGCGCGGGCACGGGGGCTGAACGTGCTGCCGACGATCTCCTACACCCCGCCGTGGGAACGGCAGCCCGGCTGCACCGGCGGTCAGTCCTGCGCGCCGGTGGACCCCGCCGCCTTCGCCGCCTTCGCCCGCGAGGCGGCGGCCCGGTACGCGCCGATGGGCGTGCATGTCTGGGAGATCTGGAACGAGCCCAACATCGGCTTCTGGGCGCCGCAAGCGGACCCGGTGGCCTACACGGCGCTGCTGCAGGTCACGTCGAAGGCGATCCGCTCGGTGGACCCGCAGGCGTACCTGGTGATGGGCGGCCTGGCTGCGGTGTCGACCGATCCGTCGCGGGGCTACCTCTCGCAGACCGACTTCCTGGCCGCCGTCTCGAAGCTCGGCGCCAACCGGCTGGTGAACGCGATCGGCTACCACCCCTACAACTACCCGACCCTGCCCAGCGCGACCACCTCCTTCGGGACACCCTTCCAGCGGATCAGCGACTTCGGCAGCAGCAGCCTGGAGGCGGTGCTGGCCGAGTACGGCACTCCCGACATGCCGATCTGGATCACCGAGACCGGGGCGCCCACCGACGGGCCCGGCGCGGCGGCGGACAGCCGAACCGTCCCGCCGAACAGCACCCATGTGACCGAGGCCTACCAGGCCGCGCTCGCGACCGACACTGTGCAGGCGGCTGCCGCCAACCCTTTTGTGTACACCTTGTTCTGGTACACGGACCAGGACTCCGCGCCGCCGACGGATCCGTCCGACCGGTCAAAGTTCTACGGCCTGCGGCGCTACGACGGGACCCGGAAGCCCGCCTTCGCCGCGCTCAAGGACGCCATCGCCGCCTACCAGCGGTCGAGGGCGGCCACGTCACCGGCCACCGCGTCGTCGGGCGGAGGCCCGTCCGCGGCGCCGGGCAGCGGCTGACCTGAGACCGGTCGGTCTAAGCTGTGCCGCATGGCTGAGCGAACGGATCAACGGCGGCGGCAGCGGCTCCGGACCGGCCTCGTCTCGCTCGTCGTCGTCCTGGTGGCCACGGCGCTGGGGGTCCACACGTCCTCTTCGGCCGCGCCGACGGCTGCGGTCGCCCGGGCCGCCGCCTCGGCCCCGGCCGGCCCGGTGGGCACGGGCGGGGCGCGGGCCATCCCGCTGGACTTCGGCGTCGCCTACGGGGACACCCTCCCCTTCGACTCGGACCAGCAGTTGGACAGCGCGCTGAACGATGCGGTGACGCTCGGCGCCACCTGGGTGCGCACCGACCTGTCCTGGGAGGACATCCAGCCGGACGGTCCGGGGAGCTACGACTGGCAGCGCTTCGACCGGGTGGTCGAGGCGGCGCGGGCGCGGGGGCTGAACGTGCTGCCGACGATCGGCTACACCCCGCCGTGGGAACGTTCGCCCGACTGCAGCAGCGGCCAGAACTGCGCGCCGGTGGACCCGAACGCCTTCGCCGCGTTCGCGCGGACGGCAGCGGCCCGGTACGCGCCGATGGGCGTGCACACCTGGGAGATCTGGAACGAGCCCAACATCCCCTTCTGGGGCCCGAAGCCGGACCCGGAGGCCTACACCGCGCTGCTCAGGGTGACCGCGAAGGCGATCCGGGCAGTGGACCCCAAGGCGTTCCTGCTGATGGGCGGTCTTGCCGCGGTCTCCACCGACGCGAAGATCAACTATGTCTCGGCGACCGACTTCCTGGCCGCCGTCTCGAAGCTCGGCGCCAACCGGCTGGTGAACGCCATCAGCTACCACCCCTACACCTACCCCTACCTGCCCAGCGCCACCACCTCCTTCGGCACCGCGTTCCAGCGGATCAGCAGCTACGGCAGCGTCAACCTGGAGGCGGTGCTGACCAAGTACGGGACCCCGAACCTGCCGGTCTGGATCACCGAGACCGGCGCGCCCACCAACGGCCCGGGGGCGGCGGCCGACGGGACGACCATCCCGCCGAACGCCACCGACGTCACCGAGGCGTTCCAGGCCGAGATCGCCACCGACACGGTCAAGGCCGCCGCCGCCAACCCCTATGTGGGCGCCGTGTTCTGGTTCAGCGACCAGGACACCGGCACGCCGGCGCAGAAGGCCTCCCGCTCGCTCTTCTACGGCCTGCGACGCTACGACGGGACCGAGAAGCCGGCCTTCACGGCGTTCAAGAACGCCATCGCCGCCTACGAGAAGTCGCAGCTGCCCGCGCCGGCGCCCTAGCCCCAGCCCCAGCCCTGGCCGGGGTGCTGGACGGATCGCAGCAGTTCCAGGTAACGCTGCATCAGGCCGGGCCAGGCGTAGTGCTGTTCGGCCCGGAGCCGTCCCGCCGCGCCGAGGCGGTCGGCCAGGGCGCCGTCCGCCAGCAGTCGGCGGCAGGCTGTGGCCAGCGCCTCGGGGTCGGCCGGCGGGACGAGCAGTCCGCACTCCTCGTCCACCACGACGTACGGGATGCCGCCCACGGCGGATCCCACCACCGGCGTCGCACAGGCCATGGCCTCGACCAGGCTCATCCCGAAGGACTCCGACTCGGTGCGGGAGGGCAGCACCAGCACGGCCGCGGTCCGCACGGCCTGCACCAGGTCCGCGCCGGTGAGCTCGCCGACCGCGTCGACCCGGTCGGCGACGCCGAGGCGCTCGGCCAGCCGCAGCTGGTCCGGGAGCGCGTCCCCGCCACCGACCAGCCGCAGCCGGGCATCAGGGACACCGGACGAGTCGGGCGCGTCGGCGAGCAGGGCGAAGGCCCGGAGCAGCACGTCGACGCCCTTCCAGGCGGAGCTGCGGTCCATCCGTCCGACGTAGAGGATGGTGCGGGGCCGCCGGGAGGCGGGCTCCCCGGGGGTGAAGCGTTCGGTGTCGACGCCCGGGGTGATCGGGACCGCATGGTCGTGGCCGGCCGCCAGCGACACCGGTGAGACCGCTACCAGGGCGCGGGCGCGGGCGAAGACCCGGGGCAGCACCCGCCGTTCATAGGCCGAGATCAGCCGGTCGGCCGCACCGCTGCCGGGCTCGCCCTTGAGCATCGACCCGGCGTGGTAGGTCAGCACGGTCGGCCGCCGTCCGGCCACCGCGACCGCGAGATCGCCCAGCCCCGGCACCGGGGCGTGGGCGTTGACCACCTCGGCACCGGTCCGGCGCAGCCAGTACCGCAGCTGCAGCGGCCACAGCGGGCTGAGTGGCGTGTTCGACAGCCGCAGCCAGGCCCCCAGCCGGACGACCGTGACGCCGTCCTCCTCGGTGACCGCCGTCCGCAGCCCGGAGGGACGGGTGGTGATCACAACCGGGCGCAGCGCCTCGTCGGCGGCGACGGCGGCGGCGACCCGGGCGGCGTAGTGCTCCACCCCACCGACCTTGGGCGGGTAGTAGGGCGAGACGATCGCCACGGTGCGCCGCGTCATCGGGCGGCCGGCGCCGGCACGTCGGCCTGCAGCTCCGCGACGAACCCGGCGGCGCGGGCCGAGTAGTCGGGGACCACCCGCCGCAGGTGCTCGCGGTAGGCGTCGCCGTCGGCCAGCAGCTTGTCGACGAGGTCGGCGAGCGAGTCGGCCCGGGCCTCGGTCATCGGGACGACCCAGTGGCCCAGGCCGAGGTCCTCCATGATCCCCCGGGTCTTGTGGTCGTACTCGACGGCCGCGCAGGGGACCCCGGCCAGCAGGCCGAAGATCACCGAGTGGAACCGGGTGCCGAGGATGAAGTCGGCCGCGCCGTAGAGCGCGAAGATGTCGTGGTGGTCGATCCGGACGTCGTCGAGCACGTGCAGCCGGGGGCTGCCGACCCGGGCCGCGATCCGGGCGTTGACGATCCGGTCGTCGTCGGCCTGGAAGGTGCAGGTGACCTGGGGTACGAGCACGACCTGGCAGTTCTCCCGTTCGAGCAGGTGCCGGACGGTCTCGGCCATGGCCGCCTCGTAGCCCGACTGGGCTTCGCTGCCCAGGTACTGACGTGCCGTCATCAGGATGAGAGTGGCGTCCTCGGCGATGCCGAGCTGCTGCCGCCAGGGCCGCTCCGAGGTGCCGTGGAAGGCGAAGGCGCTGTCGACGCCGCGGACCAGGTTGGCCGACGGCACCCCGGCCTCGTCCAGCCGGCGCAGGCTGATCTCTTCGCGGACCACCACCCGGCGGCAGGTCGCCAGCACCCGGCGCACCATCAGCCGCTGCACCCGGGTGGGGAAGGGGCCGAAGGACTGGGGACCCAGCACCGTCGGGACCGCGAACCGGTGGGCCAGCCAGAGCGGCAGCAGCAGGAAGCCGATGCTCAGGTCGGAGGCGAAGTCGGGTTTGCCGTTGAGCCGCCCGCCGCCCAGCGAGAACACCAGGTCGGCCTCGGCCAGCGCCCGCAGCTCCGCGCGCATCTCCCCCGGCAGCAGCCGGGACACCGCCCGGAGCAGCGGCGAGCTGCCGGGGACGGCGGCCAGCAGGGCGAGCCCGAGGGCCAGCAGCTTGCGGCTGATCCGGGCCAGTCGGCCGACCGTCTCGTCGCCCACGTACCGGCGGATCGAGCCCAGGTTCGGCACCCCGTCGAACTCGGGCCGCTGCCGCGGCTGTTCGAAGCCGGCGATGCGCAGCTCCGCCCCCGGGTAGGCCAGCCGGAGCTGCTCGACGGCGACGCTCAGCAGGGCCGCGTCGCCGCGGTTCTCCCGCAGGTACGCATCGACGATCACGATCTTCACAGGTCGACGACCTCCTCGTAGTGGTGTTCCAGGGCGTCGAGGAAGTCCGCGACGCCGTACCGCTCCGCCCGCAGCGCCGAGGCGGCGCCCATCCGTGCCAGCGACCGGGGGTCGGCCAGCAACCGGCCCAGCGCGGCGGCGAGTTCGGCCGCGCTGCCCGCCGTCACCAGCGCGCCGTTGTCCGGGCCGACCAGCTCCGGCAGTCCGCCGACCCGGGAGGCCACCATGGGCCGTCCCAGCTGCAGCGCCTCCAGCGCGACGGTGGGGAAGTTCTCCGGCCACAGCGAGGGCAGCACCACCACGGCCGAGGCGCGCAGCTGCTCGGCCACGCCCCCCGGCGAGAGCCGGCCGTGGAAGCGGACGCTGCCCGCGGCGGTGAGGTCGGCCGCGGCGGCCTCCAGCCGGGCCCGGTCGGTCCCGTCGCCGACGATGTCCAGCCGGGCGCCGGGGCGTTCCGGCAGCAGCAGCCGGAGGGCGTCCAGCAGCACCTGGACGCCCTTTACCGGCTCCAGCCGCCCGACGAAGAGCAGTTGGTCGGTCCCGGTCGGCGGCTCCGGGGCGGCGGTCCGCTCGATCCCGTTCGGCAGCACGAACACCGGGACGCGGCCCACGTCCCGGCGGACCGCTTCGGCGAAGTAGGCGCTGGGGGCCAGCACCCGGTCCAGCTGCCGGATCCGCGGCAGGTATCCGGGACGTTGCAGGAACCGCAGATAGAGGTAGCGGGCCCGGTCGCCGGCGGAGAGCCGGCCCGTGCCCGAGCTCGCGCTGGCGAGGTTCCAGCGGAGCAGCGACAGCGTCCAGTCCTCGGGGCCGTGCACGGTCAGCAGTCGGCGGCGGCCCCGGGTCGCGGCCAGCACCGCCGGGCTGAACTCGCCGATGGTGTGCAGGTGCACGCAGTCAGGACGGAACTCGGCGAGCTCCCGGCGCAGGATCCGGTGGGCCGGCCGGTGCCAGAAGTAGCCGAGCAGCCGCCGGGCCGGACCGCCGGCGATGGCCGGCACCAGCACGTCCGCGAACAGCTCAGGCCCGCTGTCGGAGCCGGCCAGCAGGTCGGTGGCGACCACCCGGACCTCGTGCCCGCGCGCCCGGAGCCCGTCGGCGACCAGCCGGACGCTCTTCTCCGCGCCCCCGGCCTCGAAGCCGATGTTGACGATCTGCAGGATTCTCACGGATGTGCCTCCAGGGCTCGGGACAGCCGCTGCGCCCAGGGCTGTTCCGGGTCGGACGAGTCCCAGGTCAGCGTCGGCCGCACGGCCGGCCGCTCCGCCGCCGGGTCGGACGAGGCGTCCGCTGCGGCGAGTGCCGCCGCGCCGCGCTGTCGGCGCCGGCCGACCAGCGCGGCCAGCGCCACCAGCCCGGACGCCAGGTTGCCCACGGCCCAGGCCCAGCCCAGCCAGACCAGTCCGCGCGGGGCCCAGAGCAGGGCCAGGCCGATGACCACCACCGCGTAGACGGCATTGCTGATGATCATCGCCCGCATCTGCTTGACCAGTTTGAGGGCGAAGCTGGACCAGCTGTTGAGCGCGACCGGGAGCGCGCCGACGGCGAACACCTGTAGCAGCGAGTGCACATGGGTGGCGTAGGCGCCGCCGAAGACCTGCAGCAGCAGTCCGCTGCCCAGCCCGACCACCGCGGCGGCCGGGACCTGGATGGCGAGGATGATGCCCACCGAGCGGCGCAGCAGCACCCCGAAGCGCGAGGGGTCGTAGGAGACCTCGGCGAAGACCGCCTCGCCGACGGAGTAGGACACCGAGTTGAGCAGCCCGGCTATCTGGAAGGCGACGAAGTAGTACCCCGCCGCGGCGGCGCCCAACTGCTGCAGCACGACCAGCGGGACGACCATCAGCGGGGCGAGGTTGAGCAGGCTGGAGACATAGCTGGCCATCGAGAACCGCAGCTGCTCGCGCAGCCGGGTGCCCCGGGAGAGCAGGTCGAAGCGCCAGCCGAGCTTGGAGCGCATCAGCAGCAGCGAGGCCGCCACCGCCACCACATAGCCGCCGCCGGTCGAGCCGACGATCCCGGCCGTGCCGTAGCCGACCAGCAGTGCCGGCAGTGCCAGCTTGGCCAGTCCCTGGATCAGCCCGTCCACGATCACGTTGTACTGCGGCACCCGGGCGCCGATGAAGACCGAGTCGGTCAGCAGGTTCAGCCCGGAGCAGGCGCAGAACACCACGAACGCCGCGGCCAGCATCGGGGAGTCGCGCACGAACACCAGCTTCTGGCCGTAGAGCGGAAGTCCGAGCAGGTAGCCGGTGCCGACCAGCACCGAGGTGATCCCGACCACGACCAGCGACTGGGTGATCTGCCCGTTGCGGGAGACGCCCGCCGCCGGGAACCGGATCAGCGTGCTGTTCAGCCCGAACAGGCTGAGATAGGCGATCAGCGAGGTCGCCGACACCAGCGACGTGGCCAGGCCGACCTCGGACGGGCTGTAGTAGCGGGCGACGACGACCCAGAAGAGGAAGCCGAGGGCGGCGGTGACCACGGTCGAGGCGAGTAGGAAGAAGGAGCTCCGGTAGACCTGGTCCGGCTGCCGCGCGTGCTTGCCGCGCGCGCTCATGGGCTCGGCGAGCGGTCTGGCAGCGCGTCCGCGTAGTGCCGCAGCAGCGCGTCCGCGTGCTGCCGCCAGGAGAAGCCGGTCTCGGCGTAGCGGCGGGCGTAGCCGCCCATCCGCCCGCGCAGCTCCGCGTCCCCGGCCAGCGCGGCCAGTGCGGTCCGCAGTGCCGGTACCTGACGCGGGACCAGCGCCACCAGCTCGCGGTCCAGCCGGTAGGGGGCGTAGCCGGGGTCGTCGCTGGTCAGCACCGGCAGCCCGGAGGCCATGGCCTCCTGCACGGTCAGCGGGAAACCCTCGGCCGCCGAGGGCAGGGCGAATATCTCGCAGGCCCGGTAGAGTTCGGCGAGCCGCTCGGCCGGCAGGGTGCCGAGGTGGTGCACCCCGGCCCGTCCGGCCAGCGCCCGGCTGTCGCCGTCCCCGGCGAAGACCAGCGCGTAGCCAGGGTCCGGCTCGGCCGCGTGCGCGGCGAGCAGCAGGTCGTAGCCCTTCTTCGGCACCAGCCGGCCGGCGAAGAGCACCAGCGGGACCTCGGCCGGGAGGTCGAAGTCCCGGCGGACGTCCCGGCGTTCCTCGGCCGAGGCGGCCGGCCGGAACAGCGTCGAGTCCACCCCGTTGGCGAGGTGGTGGCTGCGCGCCGGACGCGCGCCGTACCGGCCGACGAAGCCGGCGACGGTGGCGTTCAGGGTGAGCACGGCCCGGGCCCGGCGCAGCAGCGACCGCCCGGCCGTCGCGTACACCGCCCGCTGCACCCCGCGCACCAGCGCCGAGGGGTGCTCCACCAGGCCGACGTGCTGGGTGACCAGGTGCGGGGTGCGGGTCAGCGCGGCCGCCAGCCCGGCCGCCCACGAGGTCGGGTAGAGGCAGTCGTGCACATGGACCACGTCGGCCCGGCGGACCAGCCGGAGCGCGGTCGGCAGCAGCCGCGGCGACAGCACCGGGAACGGCACCCCGGCCCGCTGCTCCACCCCGTTCCAGGCCCGGACCCGGACCACCCGCACACCCGCCTCGTCGACGGTGCAGCTCCGCTCCCCGCTGGTGAGCACGGTGACGTCGACGCCCAGCGCGGCCAGTTGGACCGCCTCGTTCCGGACCACGTTCTCGATCCCGCCGAGGTGCGGCGGGTAGTAGTGGCTCACCAGGAGGACCCGGAGCGGCTCGGTGCGGGGCACGGTCATCGGTAGATCTCAGCCCCTTCATTGCTGTAGATCTCGTCCTTCGTGCTCTGAAGGAGACCCATAGGGTAGCGGTAGGTCACCAGGTCGCCCTGGTAGTAGATGGTCACCGTGTCCTGCACCACGGTGGTCGTGCCCAGCAGCACATAGGCGTTCCGGTCGAGCACGGTGGGGAAGATGTCGCCCGTCACCGGTCCGGTGAACAGCGTCTGCTCGCGGCTGAAGGTGAAGGAGTCGGTCTGCACCACCGGCTTGGCCGCCCCCGGCGGCGTGGCGTCGATCTGCCGGCTCAGCCAGTAGGAGGCCATCCGCTCCTGCGTGGTCGGGTAGTAGACGTCGTAGTACTGACCGGAGTTGCTGAGCTGCAGCTGGGCCGGATAGCCGCCGAGGAGCTTCGGCACCACGCCGGTCAGGTCCAGGAACAGTCCGGTCACCAGCACGAAGACCACCGCGACGGACCGCCGGCCGAACCAGCGGGCCACCCACAGCGCCCCGGCGGCGATGAACGGGGCGAAGCAGAACAGCCCCTGCTGGAAGGCGCGCTGGACGCTGTAGTCGACCGCTAGCTGGGGCAGCACGGTGAGCAGCGCGACCATCCCGACCGAGCCCACGGTCAGGGTGACCTGGTCCCGCGCGGGCCGGAAGCACTTGCGGCGGCCCCGCAGCGTCACCACCAGGCCGAGCAGCAGCAGCGCCTCGAACCCCAGCGCGGCGGCCTCCCGCAGCAGGCCGTTGACCGCGACCGTGGAGACACCGGTCGCCTGCAGCGCCCGTCCGGCGGCGGTGAGCGGCATATTGGGGGTCGGCACGGCGGTGACCGGATAGGCGTTGACGTTGGACAGCGGGAGGTAGCTCCCGTCGGCGCGCTTGCCGGCGGTCTGGATCAGAGTCTGGGCGCGGTACTCGGCGAGCTGCTGCTGCGGGGTGCCGCCGGTGTTCTGGCTGTGGCCGAGGTGGACGATGCCCTGGTAGACATTGCTGAGGGTGGTCTGCAACTGCCCGCTGGTGTGCGTGATCGGGGCCGCCCAGAGCACCGCCAGCACCGCCGGGACGGCCACCATCCACCAGCTGACGAAGGCGCGCGAGCTGGTCAGCGGGTCGCGCCGGCGCAGCCGCCGCCGCTTGCCGCGGGTGACCAGCCGCCAGAGCAGGTCGGTGGCGAAGCCGATCCCGAGGACGCCGACCACCACGTAGGTGGTCGAGTAGTGCGAGAGCACGATGCCGGCCAGCAGTACGGTGAAGGCGGTCCGGCGGGCGCGCAGCGGGCGTCCGGCGTCGGTCACCACCACCATCGCGCAGCCGAGCAGCACGAAGGCGATCTCCTGCCGGCCGAGGTAGGTCATGTCCGTGTAGAAGGTCGGGAACACCAGGAAGAACACGGCCGAGAGCAGCGAGACCAGTTGCGGGGCGACATTCCGGACGGTGCGGTGGACCAGCAGCGGCGTCAGCGCGAACAGCAGCGGCAGGACGACCTTGAAGACGTAGACGCTCGGGATCGCGGTGAGACGGACCAGCGAGACCGGCAGCAGGGTGATGCTGAGGCAGGCGTTGTAGGGGTTGGGGTAGGCGGCGACGTTCCAGCGCGATCCGCCCAGGGTCAGCTGGAAGTACTCGTACTCGCGCTGGATGTCGTGGCCGGTGATGTACCAGCCGCGCAGCGAGACCAGCAGCAGCAGCGCGAGCGAGGCGGCGTAGAGGCCGCAGCCGAGGACGGCGGCCGGGTAGCGCCCGCGCCGGGCCAGGATCAGCAGCAGCAGGGCGGCGACGGCGACCAGGGCGGCGGTGCTGACGCCGCCGCCGAAGCCGTTGTTGAGCCGGATCGGCCCGGCCACCGACAGCAGCAGGGTGACCGTGCTCAGCGCCCCGACCGGCACCGCGCCCCGGGGCAGTCCCGGCCGTGCCTCGGCCGTTTGGGCGTCCCGGGTCTCTCGGGCCTCCTCGGGGAGGAACATCCCGAGCACGATCACGGTGAGCGCGGCGGCCGAGGCGAGGGCGGTCCGGGTCAGCGGCCGGGCGTCGCCGACCAGCGGGAGCAGGGTGTTCACGCCGAGGGCGACCACCATGTCGGTGATCAGCGTCAGGCCCACGGCCAGCAGCAGGCTGCCGTCCCGGGTGGAGACCACCCGGGCGGCGGTCCCGCGCCAGACCAGGGTCGGGGCGAGCAGCAGCAGCCACAGCCCGGCCAGCGTGAGCGGCAGCCCGGGCAGGCCCGGCAGCATCTCGACGACGCAGCCCAGCGCGGTCCCGGCCAGGACCCCGGAGCGCCCCCGGAACCAGCCGCCGGGCGTACGCGGCCTGGCCCGACTCGTGTCGGCCCGACTTGTGCTGGCCCGACTTGTGCTGGCCCGACCGGAGCTGGCCCGACCGGAGCCGGCCCGGCTCATCCGAAGACCTCTGTGTAGACCTGCTCGACCTGTTCGGCCACCGCGGCCCAGGAGCGGCTGCGGGCGGCGTCCGCGCTGCGCCCGGCGAGCTGTCGGCGCAGCTCCGGATCGGCCGCGACCCGGTCGATCGCGGTTGCCAGCGCCGCTGCGTCGGGCGCCGCCAGCAGGCCGACCCCGCGCAGCAGTTCCGCGTTGCCGGGGACGTCGGTGGCCACCACCGGCAGCGACGCCGCCATCGCCTCCAGTGCGACCAGCGGCATCCCCTCCTTCTCGGAGGGCAGCACGAAGACGTCGGCCTGCTTGTATGCGTCGAGCAGCTCCCGACCGTGCAGGGCGCCGGCGAAGCTGACGTTGCCCAGCCCCAGCGCGCGGGCCTGCGCCTCCAGCGGCTCGCGCAGTTCGCCGTCGCCGACGATGCGCAGCCGCACCGGTCGTACGGCGCGGCTCACCGCGTCCAGCAGCCGGCCGACGCCCTTCTGCGGATTCAGCCGGCCGACGAACAGCAGCGCCACCGGCCGGTCGCGCGGCTCGCGCGGCTCGCGGGGCGGCTGGAAGAACTCCTCGCCGACCCCGTTGGGCACCACGAAGATCCGGTCGGCGGGCACCCGGTAGGCCTCGCGGACGAAGTCGGCCTGACTTCCGGTCAGCACCACGACCCCGGCGGCGGCCCGGGCGACACGGCCGAAGACGTGTTTCTTGTAGGCCGGCAGCAGCGCTCCCAGCCGTCCGGAGCCGTCCACGTCGAGGTGGAAGTGGAGCAGGAAGCGCTGCCCGCGGAGCCGGGCGGTCAGCGCGACCAGCTCCGGAACCAGCGCGTGCGCGCTGTGCAGGTGCAGTACCGAGGTGCGCGGGGCGCGCAGCAGCGAAAGCGGCAGGCCGGGGGAGACCGCCGTGTGCGCCAACTCGACGGCCCGGTGCCGGTGCACGGTCAGGCCCCCCTGCTGGTAGCGGTGGAGCGCGCCCTCGGCGCCGAGGCCGGTGGTGACCACCCGGACCTCGTGCCGCTTGGCCTGCTCCTGCGCGAGCCGCTGCACCACGCGTTCCAGGCCGCCCAGGTGCGGCGGGTAGTAGGGGGTGATCTGCACGATGGTGCGGGGGTGTGCCGGACCGGGTGCGGTGTCTCGGGTGGTGTCCATGGTGTTGCCCTTGCGGTCGGTGTCCGGCTGGCTAGTTCCCGAAGGCGTAGTGGAGTCGCTGCGGATGGCCGACCAGGATGACATTCACCTCGCTGACCGCCGTCGTCAGGGTGATGGGCAGCACCGGGCGGGCGACGACGCTCACCGGGGTGCCGTCGCGCGGGACCAGGGCCACCGCGGCGGTCGAGACGACGGCGCCGCCGGCCGTCTCCAGCTGCACCTCGAGCGTGAACGACCTGACGTCCGTGCCATGGGTGTCCACGGTGAGCGGCACGACCACCGCGGCCCCGTCGAAGGCCGGCGCGGCGGTGAAGTACAACTCGGTGTAGGGGCTCTGCTGCTCGGTGAACGACTGGAGCAGGACCGTCCGCACCGGGGCGACCGACCAGAGGCCGAATGCCAGCGCGACCGCGAGGACGCCGCCCAGCAACGCCGGCGCCACCCGCTTCGGCGTGCTCGGCCCCCGGCTGCGGCGACGGCGACGGGGTCGCGGACGGCTCTGCTCCGTCGGCGCCGACTCAGCGTCCGGTGCTTCGTCCGGTACGGCTCCCGGTTCCGCGTCCGGCCCTGCCTCCGGTTCTGTGCCGGGTTCTGCTTTCGGCTCTGTGTCCGGTCGGGAGCTCATGCGACTTCGTATTCCTCGGCGGGCCGCCGCTGGGCCGGCACCCCTGCGGCCGTGCTCTCCGCCGTCTCCGTGACCCTCGTCCGGCGGAAGCGGTGCTCGAAGAGCTGCCGCAGGTTGGCCATGCCGTCCGGCAGCGCGTTCAGCTTCACCTCGCCGGCGCGCTTGCGGTACTCGATCGGCACCTCCAGGAAGCGGTACCCGGCCACGGTGGCGGCGTTCTTGATCTCTTGGGAGAAGGCCATGCCCTCCGAGCGGACGTCGAGCCCGTGCCAGACATAGCGTCGGAATATCCACATGCCGGACTGGGAGTCGCGCAGCCCGTTGTGGAAGAGCCGTCGGCTGAGGGCGCTCAGCGCATGGTTGGCGATGGAGTGGGTCGGCTTCATGGCCGGGCGGTTGGCGCGCTGCAGCCGATCCGTCGTCATGAACTCGACGTCCTGCTCCACCAGGGTGCGCAGCAGCTCGGGCAGGGCGTCGAAGGGGTAGGTGCAGTCGGCGTCGCCGGTGGCGATCACGGTGCCGGTGGCGGCCTCGAAGCCGGCCAGGTAGGCGTTGCCGTAGCCGCGCTTGGGTTGGAGCACGACGCGCGCCCCGAGTGAGCGGGCGACCTCGGCGGTGCCGTCGGTCGAGCCGTTGTCGACCACCACCAGCTCGGTGCCCCAGCCGCCGGCCGCGAGTTCGTCCACCGGTACGGAGGCCAGCACCGAGGGCAGGTTCGATGCCTCGTTGAGGGCCGGTATGACGATCGACAGGCTTTCCATGCTGGTGAGTCCCCAGGTCGCTGCAGACGAGGCGCCCGGAGCGGACGCGTCCTGTGGCCGAGGCACCCGGCGTCGACGCCCAGAATCCCCCGGTTGCCAGTGCGCACGTTCGCCGACCATTTGGTTTGTGCGGTTCTTGATTGCATCGGGACAATAGTGGATTCGCGGGAGCGGGGTGCCGTGGGGTGACCATACGGTTACCGCACGGATGGCCGTCGGCGGCAAAACTCACGGTGCGGGGCCCGAGTTGGGACGGAGTGGTGACGCATATCACTCGCCGCAGGTGAACCGTCCGGGCGGGCGAGAGCGCTGTCGCCGTCGTCGACATCCGGGAGACGGTCGTTGGTCGCCGGGCCCGCACGTTGTCGGAACCGGTCGTCACCGGCTCGGAGCAGCGCTCGGATTGACGGTGGTACAGGGGTCCACCGGCAAGACTGATGTTCTAGCATTGCTGTCCATGACCGACGGCAGGGAAGACCGGGACGACTCCGTCCCCTCGGAGCGGGACCCCCGAGCGGGTCGGCAGGCGCCGTCCGCGCTGCCCGACCCCCGGATATCGGGCCCGGTATCGGACGACTCCACCCGGCTCCTCGGTCACGGCTATCCGCCCGCGTCACCGCCGCCGCGCGACGAGCCGACCCAACTGCTCAGCCCGGTCGTCGGTTACGGCTACCCGCAGCCCACCCCGGCGACGCCGTCGGCCGATGAGCCCGGTCGGTTCCCCGGCTACGGCTACCCGCCGCCGGCGCAGTCGGGGCAGCCGGCGCAGCCCGAGCCGTTCCGTCCGGTGCCGACCGGACCGCAGCAGCCCTTCCCGCCGCAGCAGGGCTTCGCCGCGCCGCAGAGTTTCCCGCCGCCGCAGGCCAACCCGCAGCGGGCCTTCCCGTCGCCGCAGCCCGGTCCGCAGCAGGGCTTCCCGCCGTCACCTCCGCTGCCCGGGCCCCCCGTTCCCTCGTCCAACGAGCCGGACTGGTCCTCGCTGGCCGACCAGAACGATGCCCGCGCCCGACGCGTACGCCGACTGCGGATCGGCGGCATCGTGCTCGCCGTCTGCGTGGTCGTGGCCGGCGGAGTCGTGGTGCTGAAGAGCCAGGGCGGAAAGTCGACGCCCCACGCCGGCCCCAGCCCCACCGCCACCGGGGCCAAACCCTCCGCCTCGGCCTCCGGGCCGTCCAGCGCGCCGAGCGCCGCCTCGACCTCGCCCACGGTCCCCGGTCAGCCCGGCGTCCTCGCCGACCAGTCCGGCCAGTCCGACATCGCCCTCGGCCCGGGCGCCACGGTCAGCTCGGTGCAGAACGGCTTCGTGGTCTCCTTCGACAACGCGTCCAACTCCTATGCGCAGTCGGCCGATCCGGTCGTGGACACCACCAAGAGCTTCACTGTCTCGGCCTGGGTCTACAACCAGGCGCACACCCTGACCAGGGCCGCCATCAGCCAGGGCGACGGCGTCTCCTACTCCTTCATGCTGGGCCGCGACATCGTCAACGGCCGTTCCGGCTGGACGTTCAGCGTCCAGACCGGGGCCAACGGCTCCGACAGCACCGTTGACGAGGTGCGCGCCAACAGCGCCTCCACGGTCGGCGAGTGGGACCTGCTCACGGGGGTCTACAACGCGTCGAAGCACACCATCCAGCTCTATGTGAACGCCACGCCGACCGCCGCCGTCACCGTCCCCGGGATCTGGACCGGCACGGGCCCGCTTCAGCTCGGCCGGGACCGCCACCACGGCCTGTGGGACGACTCCTGGGACGGCGTCATCGGCCACATCCAGATCTGGAACCAGCCGCTGGACCAGGCCGAGGTCACCAATGTGAAGAACGGCGGCTCCGGGCTCTCCGCCGCGCCCATCGCCTCCTGGCTGGTCGGCTGAGACCGCCCGACCGTCAGGATCGCGTCTCCGGACGGTCGCGCGGCGCGCCCGGCCAGTCCAGGGCCAGGCGCTCGGCGCGCGGGAGTCCGGCGGCGACCAGGTCGTAGGAGTCCTCGATCAGCTCGCGGACCAGCGGGTCGGGCACCGAGCCGTCGAGCAGCACGGTGTTCCAGTGCCGCTTGTTGAGGTGCCAGCCGCCGGTGATCGCCGGGTACGCGGCCCGCAGCCGCAGTGCGAGCTCGGGCTCGCACTTCAGGCTGACCTGCAGCGGCTCGGCGTCCAGCGCGGAGAGCGCGAACATCTTGCCGCCCACCTTGAAGACCGAGGTCTCCGCGTTGAACGGGAACGTCTCCACGGCCCCGTTCAGCTCCAGGCAGGCGGCTTTCAGTGCGTCAGGTGTCATGCCGGAATTCTGCCCGGTGACGGCGGCTCACTTGCGCTTGCGGATCGCCGGGAGCCGGCGCTTGACATTCCCCTCGTAGCGTGGAGGCCGTGACTGCAGGGGAAGTTGGTAGTTGTGGCAGACAAGAGGCGGAAGTTCGACGCGGAGTTCCGTGAGGGGGCTGTGCGGATCGTGACCGAGACGGATCGGCCGGTCGCGCAGGTCGCGAAGGAGCTGGGGATCAACGACACGACGCTGGCCAGCTGGGTCTCGCGGGCCAAGAAGGCCGGCGGGGACGGGACGTTGAGCGTGCCCGAGCGCGAGGAGTTGCTCCGGCTGCGGCAGGAGCGGGCTGAGCAGGCCAAGCGGATCAAGGAGCTTGAGATGGAGCGTGATGTCTTCAAGCGATGCATGGTCCTCTGGGTGAAGTGACCGAGAACGTTCCGGGGGCGGTGGTCGCCTTCATCGGTAACCAGAGGGCCGAGCACGGCATCCCGCACACCGTTTCCTGCCGGGTGCTGGGCGTGTCCGAGGCGTGGTTCTACAAGTGGCGTCGCCGCCCGGCTGAACCCACGAAGCGCGAGGTCAGGAGGATGCAGTTGGAGGAGAGGATCGCGCATTTCTTCCGCGAGTCGGGCGAGACCTACGGCTCGCCACGGATCACCCTGGACCTGTGGGCCGAGGGCTGGCAGGTCTCGGTGAACACCGTCGCGGAGGTTATGGCCGAGCTGGGCCTGCAGGGCCGCAAGCCGCCTCGCAGGCGTCGGTCGCTGACTCGACAGGGCAAGCGCCGCGCATCACCTGACCTGGTACATCGCAAGTTCGACGCCATCGCGCCGGACGTGCTGTGGGTCGGAGACATGACCGAGATCGAGACCGACGAGGGCAAGCTCTACCTGGCCACCGTCCTGGACCTGTTCTCGCGCCGCCTGCTCGGCTACGCGATGGGTGCCCACCACGACGCGGCCCTGGTGGGGGCGTCGCTGAAGATGGCGGCCGCCACCCGCGGCGGCCAGGTCGACGGCGTGATCTTCCACTCGGACAGGGGAAGCGAGTACACCAGTGAGGCGTACAACAACCTGTGCGACAGGCTGGGCGTGGTGCAGTCCATGGGGAAGGTGGGATCGGCCCTGGACAACGCCGCCGCCGAGTCGTTCAACTCGCTGATCAAGGTCGAGTACATCCACCGGCACCACTTCGCCACCCGGGCCGAGGCCCGCCTGAAGATCGCCACCTGGATCACCGACTTCTACAATCCGCGCCGCCGCCACAGCGGGGCCGCCGGCCTACCGCCCATCGAGTTCGAACGCATCGTCAGAGAAGCACGCGCCAACCGCCACCAAGACGGTCAGGCCGCATAAGGAAGGCCTCTACGATTCCAGGGGATTGACAGTACTGCGTTGCCCGTCGGCATCGGTCGTGTCCCCCAAGTCGGTTGCGGCAGGGGGAGGGTAGCAAGAGTCACCGCTGGGGCGCGGCCCCGGCCAGCAGGCGGTCGGCGAGTTGGTGCCAGCCCTCCTCCAGCCGGGCGACCGGGTAGTCGCGCTGCACATGGAGGTGGTGCAGCAGGACCGGGTCGAGGTAGCCGTTGAGGGCCTGGGCGAGCAGCTCGGCGTCGCCCTCGGCGCCGGCCTGCCGCAGCAGCGTGGCTATGTGGTGCACCCGCAACGCCGCCGCCGGGACCAGCAGCCGCCGCTCGGCGCAGGTGTCCGCGGCGAGGTAGAGGTCGAGGTGGCACAGATGGTGGCGGATCGTGCTGCGCCCGAACGCCTCCAGCCGCTCGCGGGCCGGCGCGCCGGGCCCGAGCGGCGGCGGGCCGGTCAGGAAGCCGCGCTGGTACTCCGTCTCCGCGTGGTCCAGCAGCGCCCGCATCAGCCCCTCGCGGTCGCCGAAGCGCCGGAAGAGCGTGCCCTTGCCCACCTGGGCGGCGGTGGCGACGGCGTCCATGGTCACGTGCTGCGCGCCGAGCTCGCGCACCAGCTGCGCGGCGGCGTCCAGCAGCCGCGAGCGATTGCGCGCGGCGTCGGCGCGCTCGCGCGGGGGCTGCCCCAGCAGCGTGAGCTCGCGCGGAGAGGCCGGCTCGGGTCCGGTCGAACGGTTCGGCGCGTTCATGCCGTCAACCATATCTCCCTGGGAGGAGAACTGGACTGCGGTCCGCTTGGCGTGTTACACCTTTATCCGGACCACAGTCCACTTCTGTGGGCCCGCCATCCGAGCAACCAGGAGTTCGACATGTCCGTACGCGTTCTCGCCCTCGTCGGCAGCCTCCGCGCCGGCTCGCACAACCGCCAGCTCGCCGAGGCCGCCGTGAAGCACGCCCCCGAGGGCGTCGACATCGCGCTGTACGAGGGGCTCGGCGACATCCCCTTCTACAACCCGGACATCGACGTCGAGGGCACTGTCCCGGCCGCGGCCGCCGCGCTGCGCGCGGCCGCCGGCCAGGCTGATGCCTTCCTCTTCTTCTCGCCCGAGTACAACGGCACCATGACCGCCGTGCTCAAGAACGCCGTGGACTGGCTCTCCCGTCCCTACGGCGCGGCCGCGCTGACCGGCAAGCCGGCCGCTGTCGTCGGCACCGCCTACGGCCAGTTCGGCGGCGTGTGGGCGCAGGACGAGACCCGCAAGAGCCTGGGCGTGGCCGGCGCCAAGGTGCTGACCGAGGCCGCGCTGTCGCTGCCCGGCTCCGTGGTCCGCTTCGCCGAGCTGCACCCGCAGGACGATGCCGAGGTCGCCGAGAAGCTCCCCGCCGTCATTGCCCAGCTCGCCGCCGCGACCGCGGCTGTCTGAGCAACTGCCGTACGCAGTCGGCCCTACCGCCGTCAGTCAGGGCGGTGGGGCCGACTGCGTACGCGCGGCTCAGCCGTTCCCGTGGGTCACCGTGCCGTCGAGCATGGTGAGCCGGATCGGGGCCTCGGCCAGCTCGTCCGGCGCCGCGGTGGCCGGGTCGACGGCGAAGGCCGTCAGGTCGGCGCGGTAGCCCGGGGCGATCCGACCCGCCTGCCGCTCCTGGCCGGTGGCGTACGCGGCGTGGCTGGTCATCCCCTCCAGCGCCATCAGCCCGGTCAGCGCCTGCTCGGGGACGACCGGGGCGGCGTCGGTCCCGGGGAGCCGCCGCAACTGGGCGGTGGCCAGCACCTGGCGCGGATCGAAGTGGGCGATCGGCCAGTCCGAGCCGAGGACCAGGGTGGCGCCGCTGTCGCGCAGGTCCCGGCAGCACCAGGCGCGGGCCGCGCGCTCCACGCCGACCCGGAGCGACCACTCGTCGCTGTGGTCGGCCTTGGTGTACGCGGTGTGGGTGGGCTGCATCGAGGCGGCGACGCCGAGCTCTGCGAAGCGCTTGATCTGCTCGTACGGCAGCGTCTCGATGTGCTCGATCCGGTGCCGGACCGCGTCCGCCCGGCCGAGGCCGAGTCCCGGTCCGAGTCCCGGGGAGGCGGCGATGGTGTCCAGGGCGTGTCGGACCCCGGCGTCGCCGATGGCGTGGGTCGCGGTCTGGATCCCGGCCGCGTCCAGCCGGTGCACCGCCCGGGTGTACTGGGCGGGGTCGCGCCAGAAGGAGTCCGTGCTCCGGCCGTGGCAATCGGCGTGCTCCAGCCAGGCGGTGCCGCCCTCCACCGTGCCGTCGATGAAGAACTTCACCGCGTCGATGCTCCAGCGGTGGCCCGCGGTGCCGTGACGGTCGATCAGCTCGTCGATCTGGTCGTCGATCTCGCCGGGCATCGCCCAGGGCGCGAAGCGCAGCCGCAGCGGCAGTTGCTCCAGGCCGGAGACCAAGGTCAGCGCGTCGCCGTTGAGGTCCATCACATGGCCGCCGGTCAGCCCGGTGGCGGCCATCGCCTGCAGCAGCTCCATGACCTTCGCCCGGCGCTCCGCCAGCTCCGGGACCGGAGTGACCTGCCGCACCAGGTGGACGGCGCCGTCCTCCAGCAGCAGGCCGGTCGGCCGGCCGTCGGGGTCGCAGACGATCTCCGAGCGGCTGGCGAAGTCGCGCGGCCCGTCGATCCCGGCGGCGCGCAGCGCGGCGTCGCTGGCCAGCGCGGAGTGGCCGTCGTAGAGGACCAGTACGGCGGGGATGCCGTCGAGGACGTCCTCGATCAGGGAGTTGGTGATCGGCTGCCCGGCGAAGGTGTTGTGGTCGAGTCCGAAGCCGGTTATCCACTCGCCGCGTCCGGTGGACCGGACCGCCCCGGCCAGCGCGGCGCGCAGCTCGTCGACGTTGTGGCAGCCGGAGAGGTCGAGTCCGGTGAAGCTGGTGGCCCCGAGCACCGGGTGCATGTGGCCGTCGACCAGACCGGGCGTCAGCGTGGCGCCCGCCAGGTCGTGGACGGCGGTGGCCGGGCCGCGCCAGTCGGCGGCGTCCGCGCCGACGGCGACGATCATCCCGTCCTTGACCGCGACGTCGGCCGCCTCGGTCTCCGGCCGGGCCGGGTCGAGGGTGCGGAGCTGGGCTCCGGTGATCAGGGCGTCAGCTGTGGGCATGTTCGGGTTCCTTCTCGACGGACGGCGCCTCCGCGCCGATGTTGGCGTAGACCTCGGGCCGCTTGGCCCGCAGCCACAGGGCGAGCAGCACGCCGCCCACGATCACCAGGGGCACGATCCCGACCAGGACCACATTGACGAAGCCGGTGGTCCCGGAGAGCAGCGCGATCTTCGAGACCATCAGATAGAGCGCCGTGGCCATCCCGACCGCCGCCGCGATCGGCGCGACCACCGTCCGCCACCGGCCCTCGTCGTGGCGGAGGCCGCGGAAGAACACCGGCACCGCGACCGCGACCGCCACCTGCAGCAGCACCAGTCCGATCACGCCGGGGGTGTTCACCCAGATCATCAGCTTGAGGTAGGGGTCGAGCCCGGCGATGGCGAAGCCGGCCACGATGACCACCGACAGCGCCGTCTGCAGCCCGCCGGCCATGAACGGGGAGCCGGTGCGCGGGTGGATCGCCGCCAGCCGGCGCGGCAGCATGCCCTCGTCGGCGACGGCCTTGGTGTAGCGGTTGATGGCGTTGTGGAAGGCCAGCAGCGAGGCGAGGGTGCTGCTGAGGATCAGCAGGTGCATCACGTCGGCGGCCCAGGGGCCCACATAGGTGCTCATCTCGGCGAAGACCAGCCCGGCGGTGTCCTGCGCGGCGGCGGCCTGGACCTCGGCCGAGCCGTAGCCCTGGATGATGGCCCAGGCGATGAAGCTGTAGAAGATCCCGAGGAAGGCCACGGCCACGTAGGTGGCGCGCGGGATGGTCCGGCGTGGGTCGCGCGCCTCGGAGCGGTAGATCGCGGTGGACTCGAAGCCCATGAAGGCGGCGAAGGCGAAGACCATCAGCGAGCTGGTGCCGCCGTTGAAGACGTGCTTCGGTGCGTAGGACTGCAGGTCCAGGCCGTGGGCGCCGCCCTTGATCAGGATCGCGGCGGCGAGCACCACCAGGATCCCCGACTCGGCGACCATCAGCACGGCCAGCAGCTTGGCCCCGAACTCGATGCTGCGGTAGCCGGCGAACCAGACCAGGGCGACCCCGGTCAGGGCGTACCAGGGCCAGGCGATGTTCACGCCGAAGAGCGAGTCCACGGTGGACTGGGCCACACTGCCGAGCAGTCCGTACATGCCGATCTGCACCGCGTTGTAGGACACCAGCGCGAGGATGGCGCCGGCCACGCCGGCCGGGCGTCCCAGCCCGCGGGTGATGTAGGCGTAGAACGCCCCGGCGTTGGTCACATAGCGGGACATCGTGGTGAACCCGACGGCGAAGACGGTCAGCACGACGCCGGCGATCAGGTACGCGGACGGCGCACCGATGCCGCCGACCAGGATCGCGTAGGGGGCGACCCCGGCCAGGATCATCAGGGGGGCGGCGGCGGAGATGACAAAGAACGCGATGTCACCGGTCCCGAGCGTCCCGCGGTGCAGCTTTGGCTCCATGGGGGGCCTTCCGTGGGGGAGGGGGAAGGGGGATTAATCTAAACCGATTAGGTTTAGGTTTCGGGCAATATATCCTCAGCGGGGACGATCAGAAAAGTGACGTGTGTCACATGCCTGGGTCCGCGCGGTGAACCGGGAGGAGAAGACAGGTGGCACGACCACGAACGGCGCTGCTGGACCTGGAGCGGATCGCGACCGCCGCGATGGACCTGGTGGACGAGACGGGCGACTTCACCATGCCCGCGCTCGCCGCCCGCCTCGGCGTGCAGACCGCCTCGCTCTACCACCACGTCGACGGCCGCTCCGGCGTCGTCGAACTGCTGCGCACCCGGATCGGCAACGAGATCGTCTCCGCGCCCCACCCGGACCAGTCCTGGGAGCCCGCGCTGCGCTCCTACGCGTACTCGTACCGGGCCGCGTTCGCCGCGCACCCGCACGTGGTGCCGATGCTGACCACCGAGCCCATCCGCTCGCCCGAGGTGCTGGCCGGCTACGAGCGGGTGGTGGCGCTGATGGAGCAGGCCGGCTTCCCGCTCGCGGCGGTGATGACCGCGCTCACCGCGCTGGAGAACTTCGTCCTCGGCGCGGCGCTGGACCTCGCCGCGCCCGAGGTGATGTGGGCCGTCCCGGCCGACCTCCCCGCCCCCCGCCTCAGCGCCGCGCTCGCCGCGCAGCCCGCCGAACCCACCCGCGCCGACCGGGCCTTCGACTTCGGCATAACCGTCCTCCTCCGCGGCTGCGCGGACCTCCTGGAGGCGGAGATGTCGACCGGAGGTTGATCGATCGTCGGCCACGCTCCGGAACTCCCATGCGGGCGTGGCCCGTTGGGCCTTCGGGGGTGGGGGGATGCGGACGCGTCAGCGGGACCGGGATCTACCGGGGCCAGGGAAATCCTGGAGCGAGATCAGCCCTGGGCTGTGGATGGGCGGCCACTACTGGACCGACTCGGCGGGGGAGTGGCGGCCAGTGGTGGTGCGCGACGAGTTCGACCTGGTGCTCAGCCTGTTCACGCGCAGCGGGCACGGTCCGGGGCCGCGGACCGAGCACCTGGTGGCGGAGGTGCCGGACGGCCCGCTGGCACCGGTCCAGATCGCCCCGGTTCAGCAGGCCGCGCGGGCCGTCGCGGCGGCGTTGAGGGAGGGCCGGTCCACGCTGGTCCGCTGCCACTCCGGCTACAACCGCTCCGGACTGGTCGCCGCCCAGGCCCTGATCGAGCGGGGCCGGAGTCCGAATGAGGCCATCGGCCTGATCCGGCGGGGTCGTTCACCCTGGGCGCTGAACAACAGAGGTCTTCGTCGACTACCTGACCGCCGGTCTCGACCTCGCCCGCCTCCTCACCGGCCTGGACTCACCCGGCTGAACCACGCTGTCTGCCGTGCCCTCGGCGGCTGGATCATCGGAGAGACAGGGCGCACATCACACGTCGTGTTACGCTGAAGCATGGCCAAGACGCGATTCTCGATCTCCATCGACGAGCAGTTGGCAGCCGAGATCAAGGCGACCGCAGCGCTGCTCGGTGAGGACGTTTCCTCCTTCATGGCTGCTGCCGCTATGGAGGTCGTCCGCCGGAAAGCCCGTGAACGGGAAGTCTTCGCCGAGATAGACGCCGAGATCAGCCGCCGCGAGTCGGGTCGTGCGGAATCGGCGTGCCCGTCCGTGGCCGACGCGACCATCGACGAGCACTGGGACGATTTCTTTCGGGACGATGCCCAGGGCGCGGCGTGACCCCAGCAATCGTCTACGACACAGGCATGCTCATCGCCCTGTCCCGTCGTGACTCTTCCGGCCTCGCTCACCACGGCCGAATCATGCGCTCGACCATGCCCGTCATTCCTGGGCCGGTGATCGCGCAGGTCTGGCGTTCGGGTGCCGCAGTCCAATTCGGCCTGAGCCGCTATCTGCAGGACTGCGCTGTGGTCACGGACTACGACCTCCAGGACTACAAGCGTGTGGGCATCATGCTCGGCGCGGCTGTCCTGCCGCCCAAGAAGCGCCCGGACGTGGTGGACGCCCTGGTCGTGCTGACGGCCGCACGCCTGGGCCGGGCCGCTGTCCTGACCTCGGACCCTGACGACCTCACCGCCTATGCGGCGACCCTGCCCAAGGCGAGCATCCTGGTTCAGCCGGTTTGAGGACCGGCTCGTCGCTACCGGCCCGGCTTGCGGGCCACCGCGCCGTACCAGGAGATGTCCTCGGGGCGGGCGAGGTGGTCGGCCTCGGTGTCGGGGCGCCAGTCGGTGACCAGTTGGAGGCCGGGGTCGAGCAGGTCCAGGCCGTCGAAGAAGGGCAGCACCTCGGCGCGGGGGCGCGGGTAGAGGCCGACGCCGTTGGCGCGGTACGCGCGGACCAGGGCCTTGCCCGCCTCGCCGGAGAAGTCCGTGCTGCCGTGGGTGAGGATCAGGTAACTGCCCTCGGGGCAGGCCGCCAGCAGCCGGGACACGATGCCGTACGGGTCCTCCTCGTCGGCGATGAAGTGGAGGATGGCCACCAGCATCAGCCCAACCGGCTCGCCCAGGTCCAGGGTGTCGCGGACGGCGGGGGAGGCCAGGATCGCCTCGGGGTCGCGCAGGTCGGCGTCCAGGTACGCGGTGCGGCCTTCGCGGCTGCTGGTGAGCAGCGCGCGGGCGTGGGCCAGGACGATCGGGTCATTGTCGGCGTAGACCACCCGGGCGGTCGGGTCGACGGCCTGGGCCACCTCATGGGTATTGGGCGAGGTCGGTATCCCGGTTCCGAGGTCCAGGAACTGACGCACCCCCAGCCGGGCGACGTGGTCCACCGCCCGGCGGAGGAACCGCCGGTTGGCCTGCGCGGCGGCGACCACCTGCGGCATCCGCCGGATCGCCTGGTCCGCCGCATTCCGGTCGGCCTCGAAGTTGTCCTTGCCGGAGAGGAAGTAGTCGTACATCCGAGCCGGGTGCGCCACGGAGGTGTCGATGCCGCCCGGCTTCCAGTCGTCGGCCATCTCAACGTCCCCCTGCGGCAGTGATGTTGTCGGTGTGCAGAGTAAGCGTACTCAGCGCGCGGCGATCGCACCGACGCCGGTCAGCCCAGGTGGTGGCCGACGAAGGACAGCGCGTCCGGGAGGACGCGGCGCCAGAAGCCGTCGGTGTGCTCGCCGTGCGGGAAATCGCTGACCACCGCGCCGCCCTCGCGGGCGAGGGTGCGGGCGGCCGGACAGAAGGGGTCCTCCTGGCCGCACCACACCCCGAGCGCCCTGCCGTGCGGTCGGCCCAGCCGCAGCATCGGCTCGTACGCCTGCCAGTCCGCCTCGGTGGCGTAGCCGCCGGTCGTCCGCGCGTCGGCCCAACTGGTGAAGACGGCCGGGCTGACCGCCGCGACCGCGTCCACCGCGCCGCCGGGCCCGGCGTTCCCGCCCCGCCCGATCGCGTACTGGAGCGCGCCGGAACCGCCCATGGAGATGCCCAGGACCGCACGCGGCACCCCGCGATCGGCAGTGGCGAGGCCGCGCGAGCGCGGCCATCCCGGCACCTCGTCCAGCAGCATCGCCTGCGGGTCGTCGCCGTCCGGCTGCCGGTGCCAGTAGCTGGCGTCGCCGCCGTCGACCGCCGCCAGCACGAACGGCGGGACGCCGGCCCGCACGGCGGCGGCCAGGAACTGCGGAAGGCCGAGGGTGACCATCCCCTGGGCATCGTTGCCGCGCCCGTGCAGCACCAGGCAGACCGGCAGCGAGGCGGCGTCCGTGCCGGGCGGGGCCATGGTGATCAGCCGCACCTGCGTCCGCCGGGCACGCGAGGTCTCCAGACCGGACGCCACCGGCCCGGCCGCGATGTCCGGCACCGTCCCGTCGGTGCCGGTCAGCCCCAACTCCCGGCGCAGCGGGACGCCGCCGGGCAGCACCCCCTCCAGCATCGCCGCCCCGGCGCCCGCGCCCACCACCGCCAGCCCGGCCGCCACCCCGGCCCCGACCAGTACCTGCCGCCGCGTCCGGCCACCGGCCGTCGCCTGGCCGTCGGTCGCCGCCGACTCCCGCACCTCCGTCGCCACCACCGTTCCCCCGCCCCTCGCACATGCCGACGACCGTCGCGACCACCGCGCTCCACGACGACGCGGACGCGCTGCTCGGTTCCGTGAGCCCCGACTGCGTCGACCGGCTGTTCGGTCAGGCCCCTGGTCGCCGCAGCGGTATGCGGCGATTGGCGGTCGCCATCGCGGGCCTACCCCGAGCGGGCGACTGATCGCCCGTTGCCCGTCGCCGCGCGCCGAGCCGAGGGGTGAGTGGACGCCGGCCGAAGCGGACGTCGGGGTGGCGGTTCTGGTGCTTGTGCCTGCTCGGCGGGGGTGCCGGGGTGTTCGCCCACGCTCGATGGTGCGCTAACCACCGGGCGCTGCGGCGGGTTTGCCGAACTCGCGGGTAGGGCAGCGGTGCTGTGATCGCGTCAAGTCGGTTTCGGGGCGGGAGGGGTCTGCGGGTAGGGTGGGTCTGATTGGTCATACGATATTTCCGTAGATGGCCATGCCCTCAGCTCTTCCCACCGGCCCCGGCATGGTGCGTCGGCGTTCGCCGCCTTGTGCCACGAGGAACTGATTGATGTCTGCTCAGATGTCCCCCCACGCGCCGGACGCCCGACGATCGAGGGGACGGACCCTCGGAGTGCCGCTGCTCGGCATCGTCCTGGTCGGCGCCGTGTGCGCCTGGAGCACCGCCGAGGCCGCGTCGGCCGACCGGATCCCGCTGGCCTGCTACGGCGGTGCCGCCGCTCTGCTGTTCGGGGTGCTGCTGGCGGTGAACGCCGTACGCACCGAGACCGCACGTCAGCTGGCCGCGGCGCGGGCGCTCACCGCCCGTGCCGAGGCCCAGCAGGCCGAGACCGCCCGCAAGGCCGTGCTGGACAACGAGGCCGCGCGGCACGCCCTGTGGGACGCGCAGGCAGCACACCTGGCTGAGCGTCAGGCCGAGCGGCAGGCCGCCGCCGAGAGCGAGGCCCTGCTGCGGGACGCCCTGGACACCGAGCGCGCCGACGTGGCCGCGCTGGTCGAGGAGGTCGACCGGCTCCGGGCCCACGCGGCGCAGTTCACCGCCGACGCCGAGCAGTTGGCGCTGGAGGCCATGCCGGCCGCCGTCAAGCAGCTGCGCGGCGGCGCCTCCGTCGACACCGTGCTGGCCCAGCTGCCGGATCGGCTCGACCCCGAGCACCTGGGCATCCTGCGCACCCTGGTGACCGAGGTCGGCACCAGTGAGCGGATGCGCGCCTCCTCCATGGCGGCCTGTGCCAACGCCGCCGGACGGGTCCAGGCCCTGGCCACCAGCATGCTCGCGGACCTTCGCGAGATGGAGAACCGGCACCGCGAGGAGGTCCTCGGCGACCTGCTCACCCTCGACCACAGCACCGCCCAGGCGGGCCGACTCGCCGACAGCATCGCCGTTCTCACCGGGGCGCGCTCCGGACGCCGCTGGACCAAGCCGATCGTGATGGAGAGCGTGCTGCGCGGCGCGCTCGGCCGGATCAGCGCCTACCAGCGGGTCCGGCTGCACTCCACCTCCACTGCGGCGGTGGCCGGCTTCGCGGCCGAGGGCGTCATGCACGCCCTGGCCGAGCTGATGGACAACGCGGCCACCTTCTCCCCGCCGACCGAGGAGGTGCACGTCTACGTCCAGGAGATGCACTCCGGCGTGGTCGTCACCATCGAGGACGGCGGCCTGGTGATGCCGGCCGCGACGCTGGCCCGGGCCGAACTGCTGGTCTCGGCCGAGCCGCTGGACCTGATGACGCTCTCCGGCACCCGGCTCGGCCTGGCCGTCGTCGGCTGTCTGGCTCGCAAGCACGGGCTCACCGTCTCCTTCCGCCCGTCCTCGCGGGGCGGCACCGGAGTGGTGGTGCTGATCCCGCAGCAGCTGATCACGCGCCCGCAGGAGCAGTTCGAGGACGTGCGCCGGACGTCGGGTCAGGCGTTGGGCCGGACGTCGGGACTGGCGGCCGGTCAGGCCGATGCGAGGCCCGCCGCCGTCAGCGCGCCCGCCGCGCCCGCGCTGCCCAGCCCCGTGCCCGCCGCCGCGCCCGCACCTGCCGCCGCGCCCGCACCTGCCGCCGCGCCCGCACCTGCCGTCGCGCCCGCGCCGAAGGCCGAGCCGGAGGCCGCCCGGGCCGGGCTGCCCAAGCGTCCGCCGGGGCGGACGCTGGCCGCCGCGACCCGTCCGGTCGCGCCTGCGCCCGCTCCCGCGCCCGCGTCGAGCGCGCCCCGTCCGGACGCCGGTGTCGGCTTCGGCGCCTTCCAGGCCGCGATCCGCTCCGATACCGGTTCGATCCCGGTGGTTCCGCCGCTCACCCGGCGGATCACCCCGCCCACCACTCCGGAGGCGACCCCGACCACCGACCCGGAAGCCACTCCGTCATCCACCACCCCGTCAGCGCAGAACGGACAGGACACCGACCGATGAGCACCACAGACCGCAGCCTCGACTGGCTGCTGGAGAACCTGCTGGAGAAGACCCCCGGGGTGCGCCACGCCCTGGTGCTCTCGCGTGACGGCCTCAAGCTCTGTCTGACCTCCGGCCTGACCGTCGACCAGGCCGACCAGCTGGCCGCCATCGCCTCCGGGATCCAGAGCCTGTCCCACGGCGCGTCCGTCGAGTTCGGGGACGGCAGCGGCGGTGTCCGCCAGTCGATGACCGAGTTCCACGGCGGCATCCTGTTCATCGTCGAGGCGGGCGTCGGTGCGCACCTCGCGGTGATCACCGAGGACGGCGCGGACGCCGGCGTCGTCGGCCACAACATGAGCGAGCTGATCGAGCAGATAGGGGACTACCTGCGGGCCGAGCCTAGGCTGCTCACATGATTCGCCGGCCGTTCGACAGCGGCGATCCGGACCGGCTGTACACCGTGACCGGAGGCCGCAGCCAGGCCCACGAGACCTCCTTCGACCTGGTCACGCTGATCGTGCGGGAGTGCCTGCCCACCCGGGGGATGCAGTCCGAGCACGCCCGGATCCTGACGCTGTGCGAGCGTCCGGTCGCCGTGGTCGAGCTGGCCTCGCTGCTCGACCTGCCGGTCGGCGTGGTGAAGATCCTGCTGTGCGACCTGCTCGACACGGGGAAGGTCACCGCCCGCCATCCGCAGTCGTCCGCCCGGGGAACCCGACTGCCGCCGCCCGAAACCTTGAAGAAGGTGCTCGTTGCCCTCCGCAACCTCTGACCCGACCGCCCCCGCCCGCCCGCTGCGGGACTCGGCCCGGGACGGGCTCAAGATCGTCGTCGTCGGCGGCTTCGGCGTGGGCAAGACCACGATGGTGGGCTCCGTCAGCGAGATCCGTCCGCTGAGCACGGAGGAGGTGATGACCACGGCCGGCGTCGGCATCGACGACAGCAAGGCCGTGGCCGCGAAGACCACCACCACCGTCGCCTTCGACTTCGGCCGGATCACCCTCACCGACGAGATGGTGCTCTACCTCTTCGGCGCCCCCGGCCAGGAGCGGTTCTGGTTCCTCTGGGACCGGCTGTTCGCCGGCACCCTGGGCGCGGTCGTGCTGGTCGACACCCGTCGGCTGGCCGACTCCTGGTACGCCATCGACCGGCTGGAGCACCACGGACTGCCGTTCGTGGTCGCCCGCAACAACTTCGACGAGCCCGAGTTCACCCTGGACGAGGTGCGTGAGGCGCTGTCGCTCCGACCGGAGGTCCCGCTGCTCGACTGCGACGCGCGCAAGCGCGACTCCAGTCGGGACGTGCTGATCGCCCTGGTCAATCATCTGCATTCCCTTTCCTACGCCCAGGAGTCGACCCCGTGACGACCCATCAGGACGCCGCCGTTCCGCCGCCCGGGTGCCCCGCGCACGACCCCGGCGGCTCCGCCTTCGGCGAGGAGAGCATCGGCCCCGGCGGCGCGGTCCGGATGCACTCGCCCCGGTTCCAGCGCGACCCCGCCGAGCTCTACCGCGCGCTGCGCCGCGAGCACGGTGCGGTCGCGCCGATCCTGCTGGACAACGACGTCCCGGCCTGGCTGGTCCTCGGCTACCGCGAGGTCCACTACGTCACCAGCAACTCCGAGCTGTTCGCCCGGGACTCGCGCCGCTGGCACGCCTGGGACGACATCCCGGCCGACTGGCCGCTGCTGCCCTACGTGGTGCACACCCCCTCGGTGCTGTTCACCGAGGGCGCGGAGCACCAGCGACGGGCCGGCGCGATCACCGAGGTGCTGTCCGCCGTCGATCTGTTCGAGCTGCGCGCGGACAGCGAGCGGGTCGCCGACGAGCTGGTGGACGGCTTCTCCGGCAGCGGCCGGGCCGAGCTGATGGTCGACTACGCCTCGCAGGTCCCGCTGCGGGTGGTGGCCGGGCTGTTCGGGCTGGACCGTGAGGCCATCTTCGACCTGGAACGGGACATGGCCGCGTCCCTGGACGACGGCCCCGGCGCGATCGACGCCTATATGCGGATCCACGCCACCATGACCGGGCTGGTCGAGCGCGGGCGCGAGCGCCCGGGACCGGACGTGGCCTCGCGGATGCTGGCGCACCCGGCCGGGTTGGCGGACGAGGAGATCATCCAGGACATGATCTCGATCATCGCGGCCGGCCAGCAGCCGACGTCCAACTGGATCGGCAACACCCTGCGGCTGATGCTCACCGACGACCGGTTCGCGGTGACCCTCTCCGGCGGACGCCGCAGCGTCAGCCAGGCGCTCAACGAGGTGCTGTGGGCGGACACCCCGACCCAGAACTTCGTCGGCCGCTGGGCGGCCCGGGACACCCTGCTGGCCGGGCGGAAGATCCGTAAGGGCGACTGCCTGGTGCTCGGCCTGGCGGCGGCCAACACCGACCCCGAGGTGCAGCCGGACTTCGGCGCCGGCTCGGTCGGCAACCAGGCGCACCTGTCCTTCAGCCACGGCGAGCACCGCTGCCCGGTGCCCGCGCCGGAGATGGCCGAGGTGATCGCCCGGGCGGCGGTCGAGGTGCTGCTCGACCGCCTTCCGGACATGGTGCTGGCGGTGCCGACCCGGGAGCTGGAGTGGCGTCCGTCGATCTGGATGCGCGGCCCCTCGGCGCTGCCGGTCGAGTTCACCGCGACCTGACAGCAAGCGGTAGCGGCCGCCGGTTCAGTCCGCGACGGGGGTGAACCGCACCCGGAGCGAGCCCGGGCCACGGGTGAACAGGCCCTGCTCCTCCGGGAGTTCGCCGTCCAGGGCCAGGTCGGGGAGGGCGTCGAGGAGCTGGTTGACGCCCACCTCGATCTCGGCCTTGGCCAGCAGCGCGCCCACGCAGAAGTGTCGGCCGAGGGCGAAGGCCAGGTGGTCGGCGGCGGCGGTGAAGGCGTTGGCCGTGGTGAGGTCGGCCCGGAAGATGTCGAAGGTGTCCGGGTCGGCGTAGTGGCCGGCGTCGCGGTTGGCCGCGCCGATCAGGCAGGTCACGGTCTTCCCGGCCTCGACCGTGCCGCCGCTGAGGACGACGTCCTCGGCCGGCTGACGCATGATCATGTGGACCGGCGGGGTGAACCGCAGGGTCTCCGCGAAGGCGGCGGCGATCAGCTCGCGGTCGGCGCGGACGGCGGCCAGCTGCTCCGGGTGGGCGAGCAGGTTGCGGAAGATCCCGCCTATCGCCTTGTCGGTGGTGTCGCCGCCGGCCGCGAGCAGCAGGCTGACGAACGCCTTGATGTCCTCGTCGCTCATGCTGGTGCCGTCGATCTCGGCGGTGCAGAGGGTCGACAGCAGGTCGTCGCCGGGGTTGGTGCGGCGCTCCCGGATGATCGGGAGCATGTAGGCGGCGAGCTCCTCGCGGGTGCGCAGTCCGGCGGCGGTGACCTCGGGGTCCTGGGTGAGGTTGCTGAGGAAGGCGATGATCGAGGTGTACCAGCCGTGGAAGCGGGCGTGGTCCTCGCGCGGCAGGCCGAGCATGTCGACGATGACGTTGATCGGGAACCGGGTCGCGAACTGGTCGACCAGGTCGGCGCTGCCGTCGGCGCGGAAGGCCTCGATCAGCTCGCGCGCGTTGCGCTCGATCACCGGCAGGAACTTCTCCTGCAGCTCCTTGCCCCGGAAGGCCGGCGCGACCAGCGCCCGGCGGACCGCGTGCTCGCGGCCCTTGAGCTGGAGGATGGTCCGGCCGTGCACCGGCTCCAGCTGCCAGTCGTAGTTGTCGCTGGTGAACACCGGCTCCTTGAACGCACGTTCGACGTCCTCGTAGCGGGAGACGATGTAGCTCTGCATCCCCTCATGCCAGATCAGCGGGAACTGCTCGCGCATGGTGCGGTAGGCGGCGTACGGGTCGGCGGCGAACTCGGGGGAGAGGATGTCCGGTGCCTGCGGAGCGGTGGTCACGGCGTACTCCTTGATCATTTGTCGGCTGCGCGGACACCCTACTGTCACTCAACTGCGGTGCGAAGGTGTGGGGGTGCCCGACTTTCCCGACCACCGCGCCGCCACCGCCCCGCTGATCGTCAGTCGGGCCGGACCACCACATCGCGCAGCACCGCCGGCAGCTGCGCCCGGTAGGGGAAGAGGCCCAGCCGGTGGTGGCGCAGCGTGGCGGACAGCGCGATCTGCGCCCGGCTCGCCCGCAGCGCCGTCGAGCGGCTGACCAGCGATGCCGACGGGGGCCCGGCCGCGGAGACTAAGCAGCCGTCGGTCCGGCGTGCTCGGGCCGGATCCGGGCGGCGAGTACGGCGACATCGTCCTCGACGTCCGTGCCGCCCGCGCCCATGCCGGCCAGCAGCCGGTCCAGCAGGACGTCCAGCGAGCAGTTCCGGGGCAGGCGCAGCCGGGCCAGCCGGTGCAGGGAGTGGTCGATGTCCTCGCCGCGCCGCTCCACCAGGCCGTCGGTGTAGAGCAGCAGGGTGTCCCCGCCGATGCAGGGGCGGGTCCAGGAGACGTAGCCGCCGAGACCGGTGCCCAGCGGCGGGCCGGTGGGCACGTCCAGCAGGTGGGTGCGGTGGTCGCTGTCGATGACAGCGGGCGGCAGGTGCCCGGCGCCGGAGTAGGTGCAGATGCCGCGACGGGTGTCGACCAGTGCCAGCAGGCAGGTCGCCGGGCGCTCGCCGGAGACCCGGGCCATCAGCGCGTCCATCCGGTCCAGCACGATGTGCGGCGCTACCCCGTCCTCGGCGACCACCCGCACCATGGCGCTGTAGTGGCTCATGTCGACAGCGGCCTCGACCCCGTGGCCCATGACGTCCCCGATGACCAGCAGCGTGCGGTGCGGCGAGAGTTGGACGCTGTCGAACCAGTCGCCGCCGACCAGGGCGCTGGTGCCGGAGGGCAGGTAGCGGGAGGCGACCTCCAGCGCCGGATGCGGGCTGCTCGGGCCGGACAGCAGGGCGCGCTGCAGCTCCAGCGCGATGTGGTGCTCGCGGGTGTAGCGGCGGGCGTTGTCCAGGCTGATCGCGGCCCGTCCGGCGAGGTCCTGGGCGGTGACCACGTCGTGGTCGGTGAAGGCGGGGGAGTCGCCGGCCCGGACCAGGGCGAGGGTGCCGACCGGCTCGCCCCGGGCGAGCAGTGGGACGAGCAGTCCGGAGTGGTAGCCGAGCTGCCGGTAGGCGGCGAGCCGCCCCGGGTTCGGCGCGGCCCGGCTCAGTGCCTCGTCGTCCAGCAGGTTCTCCAGCACCGGCTCCCCGGCGGCGAGGCAGCGGCGCACCGCCGATCCGGGCTGGTGGTCGATGTACTCGCCGGGTCGGCCGAACGAGCGAACCCGGTCCTCCAGGTCCGGCACCGCCGCCACCGCGGCCCGGCGCAGCCGCAGCACCCCGCGCGAGGGCGGGCGCATCCGCAGGCCCACGTCCGAGGGGACGACGTCGACGGTGGCGATGTCGGCCAGGTAGGGGACCAGGAAGCCGGCCAGCTCGTTGCAGGTGGTGTCCATGTCCAGGGTGGTGCCGACGACTGTGGCGGCCCGGTCCAGCACCGAGAGCCGCGCCTGCGCCCGCTCCAGCTCCCGCTCGTGCTCCCGGGCGTCGGTGACCTCCAGCACGATCCCGAAGATGCCGATGACCTGCCCGTCCTCCTCCAGCCGGTGGTAGGCCCCGTGCCAGTAGCGGCGCTCGCGCTCCGACCCGGCCCGGGTGTGCCCGCTGGAGGTCACCTCGCGCGGGACGCCGTCGGCGAGGACCTGCAGCAGCACGTCCTCGCGGGCGTCGATGTCGGGCACCACCTCGGCGATGGTGTGTCCCACGTGCTCTGCGGCGGGGACGCCGTTCATCCGGGCCAGGGTGCGGTTGACGTAGGTGAAGCGGAGGTCCGGATCGAGCATGCCGACACCCGCGCTCGTGCCGTCCAGGATCTGCCGCAGCAGCGCCTGGACCTGCGGCGAGGAGGCGTCGCTCAGCACCCGGGTCCTCCTTCGCAGCGGCCGGGTCACCGGTCCCGGTCCCGCCCCCCGATCCCAGGCTACGCGCGCGCACATGACAGCGCCGCCGTCCCCGCCCTCTGAGGAAGGGTGGGGACGGCGGTGGTCCAGGGGGATGGCGCCGGAGGGAGGAGTCCGGCGCTGCCGTCGACTCTAGTAACGAATACTTACTACATGCAAGCCCCTGGGTCCGGCCGGTCCGGAGAACCCCGGTCCGGAAAACCCTTTGCCCGCTCCCCGCGCCGCCGTCTAGCCTGGACGACGACCCATTGCCGTCCGTCTGGAGTAGGCCGTTGCTCGTCTGAGCCCGGAGACACCGCAGCCACAGCCTCGCGCTGTGCCCGTGCGCGCCCCGGCCCCGGCGACCGACCCCGCCCTCCCTCTCAGCGATCCGCTCGCGGACGCTCTGCTCTCGGACGATCCGTTCTCGGACGATTCACTGTCGGACGATCCACCGCGATCGACCCGTAGCCGAGCGCTCCGCTCCGCGATCCGCCGCTGACGGCCGTACCTCCGCACGCCCGCCGTGTCTCCCTCCGTGTTGTCGCTGGACCACCACCACCAACACCGGGAGCTACCCCATGTCACAACCCTCCGCCGCGCCCCGCGACCCCGCCGCGACCCCCGTCGCCATCGGCTGCACCGGGCTCGGATACTCCTGGCCCGACGGACAGCCGCTGTTCCACAGCCTCGACCTGGCCTTCGGCCCCGGCCGGACCGGACTGGTCGGCCGCAACGGCTCCGGCAAGTCCACCCTGCTGCGGCTGCTCGCCGGCGAGCTCCGCCCCGACAGCGGCACGGTCACCGCGGCCGGCAGCGTCGGCTACCTGCCCCAGGACCTCGCCCTCGACGCCGGACTGCCGGTCGCCGAGGCCCTCGGCATCGCCCCGGTCCGGGACGCCCTGCTCGCCATCGAGCGCGGCGACACCAGCGAACGGAACTTCGCCGCGGTCGGCGACGACTGGGACGTGGAGGAGCGCGTCCGCGCCGCCCTGGACCGGATCGGCCTCGGCGCGGTCCGGCTGGACGGCCGGGTCGGCCGGCTCTCCGGCGGCGAGACGGTGCTGCTCGGCCTGGCCGGGCTGCTGCTGCGCCGCCCGGACGTGCTGCTGCTGGACGAGCCCACCAACAACCTGGACCGGGACGCCCGGCGCCGGCTGCGCGAGGCCGTGGCCGGCTGGCGCGGCGTCCTGCTCCTGGTCAGCCACGACCGGGAGCTGCTGGAGCAGGTCGACCGCACCGCCGACCTCCGGGACGGCGAAGTCCGCTGGTGCGGCGGCAACTTCAGCGCTTACCAGGCCGCCCTCGCGGTCGAGCAGGAGGCCGCTGGACGGATGCTGCGGGTCGCCGAGGCCGACCTCCGCCGCCAGCAGCGCGAGCTGGTCGACACCCAGATCGTGCTCAACCACCGCAAGCGCTACGGCCAGAAGATGTTCGACAACAAACGCGAGCCGGGCATCGTGATGGGCCAGCGCAAGCGGCAGGCCCAGGTCTCCGCCG
The DNA here is from genome assembly GCA_963743515.1 of uncultured Actinomycetota bacterium. GTDB lineage: Bacteria > Actinomycetota > Actinomycetes > Streptomycetales > Streptomycetaceae > Streptacidiphilus. The sequence goes on along the minus strand of CAVUQN010000004.1, from coordinate 283,303 downwards.
GAAAGCTGCGCAACCAGCAGCAGGAGAAGGTGGACGGGGCCAGGGAGCGGCTGGCCGCGGCCGAGGCGGCGGTCCGCGAGGATGCCGCGATCCGGGTCGACCTCGCGGCCGGGCAGGTCCCGGCCGGGCGCACCGTGCTCACCCTCACCGGGGTCAGGCCGGTCCGCTTCGCCGAGGGCGTGCGGATCGACCTGGAACTGCGCGGCCCCGAACGGGTGGCGCTCACCGGCGGCAACGGCACCGGCAAGACGACGCTGCTGCGCACCCTCGCCGGGGAGCTCGACCCGCTGGAGGGCGGGGTGCTCCAGGCAGTACCGCTGCGCATGCTGCCGCAGCGGCTGGACATCCTGGACGACAGCCTCAGCGTCGCCGGCAACGTCGCCCGGTTCGCGCCCTCCGCCACCGACAACGAGATCAGGGCGCGGCTCGCCCGCTTCCTCTTCCGCGGCGGCCGGGCCGACCAACTGGTCGCCACGCTCTCCGGCGGCGAGCGCTTCCGGGCCTCGCTGGCGGCGCTGATGCTGGCCGAGCCGGCCCCGCAGCTGCTGATCCTGGACGAGCCCACCAACAACCTGGACTTGGCCAGCGTTGCGCAGCTCTCCGCCGCTCTGGCCGCCTACCCGGGCGCGCTGCTGGTGGTCAGCCACGACGAGCCCTTCCTCGCCGGCATCGGCCTCACCCGCCGACTGCGGCTCGACCCGGCCGTCGGCCTGGTCCCGGACCAGGGAGAGGAGTTGAGCTGACCGCCGCGCGCGGAAGAGTCGGGACGGCGTCGATCAGGCGTCCATCCGGCATGGTCAAATAGGCCACTGGTGGACGGCAGATGACGGATTGTCAGCGGCTCGGCCAACTCTGTCGCCGACGCCTCGACAGGGCCGGGGCCGCTGGCGAACCTGGCTCCGTGGGAAACGACTTCTTACTGGTCCTGGTGGTCGTCACGGCTCTGGTCTTCGACTTCACCAACGGTTTTCACGACACGGGTAACGCGATGGCGACGTCCATCGCTACGGGCGCACTCGGCCCACGAGTTACCGTGGCCCTCTCAGGTCTGCTGAACCTGGTCGGCGCCTTCCTCTCGCTCAGCGTCGCCGCGACCATCGCCAGTGGCCTGGTGGACACCGACCTGGTCACCCTGACCGTGGTGTTCGCCGGCCTGGCCGGCGGCATCACCTGGAACCTGCTGACCTGGTTCCTCGGCATCCCGTCCAGTTCCTCGCACGCCCTGATCGGCGGCGTCGTCGGCGCGACGCTGGCTGCCGCCGGCGGGCACGCGGTGAAGTGGCACGGGCTCTTCCAGAAGGTCATCATCCCGGCCGGGCTCTCCCCGGTCATCGCCGGGCTGATCGCCGCCATCGGCACCTACCTGGTCTACCTGATCAGCCGCCGGGTCTCCGAGGGCGCCCGCGGCCACGGCTTCCGGCTCGGCGAGATCGGCTCCGCCTCCATGGTCTCGCTCGCGCACGGGACCAACGACGCACAGAAGACCATGGGCGTGATCACTCTCGCCCTGATCGCCAACGGCACCCTGCACTCCGGGGCGAAGGCCCCGTTCTGGGTCATCCTCTCCTGCGCGCTGGCGATCAGCATCGGGACTTATACGGGTGGCTGGCGGGTGATCCGCACCCTTGGCAACAAGACTGGCTCAGTTCTTCATGGCGCGGCAGACCAACTGCTCCTCGACGGCCCGGAACCGGGACACCAGTGGCGCGGCGCTGTTGTCGCTGAGCTGTTCGCTGAGCGAGAGCGTCACGCTGCGGCTGCCGTCGGCGGTCGCCGCGGCGAACTGGGTGTAGCCCTGGACGTTGCCGGTGTGACCGTAGACGACACCGCACGGGGTGGTGTAGCGGAAGATCGCGAGTCCGGCCTCGTTCCGGCCCGGCCCCGAGGGCTGGGAGCGGCCGTCCATGAACCTGAACTGCTGCTCGTGCGTAGCAGGCGAGAGCAGTTCGCCTCCGGCGTCGGCGGCGATGAACCGGTTCAGGTCACGCGGGGTGGAGACCATGCCCCCAGCGGCCCACAGCCCCGACATACCGAACGCCGTGCTCACGTCGGTCGGCCTTGCCGGTGGGTTGACGACGTAGCCGTGCAGATAGGGCCGCTGAAGGCGGGAGCCCTGAGGTAGCGAGGTGCGGTTGAGTCCGAGGGGCTCGAGAACGTCCGTACGCAGCAGGTCCTCATAGCGCCGACCGGTGACGGCCTCGGTCATCAGCGCGACCGCGATGTTGTCGGAGTTGGAGTAGTGGTAGGCCGAACCGGGGGTGAACAGCAACGGTCGGTCGGCGACGTAGTCGAGCAGGTGCCGTGAGTCGAACACGTGGTGCGGGTGGGCGGCGAACTCGCTCTGGAACCTGGGCGAGGAGACGTAATCCGGGAGACCGCTGGTGTGGTTGAGGAGCTCACGCAGGGTCACACAGCCCCAGGCTGCAGGGAGGCTCGGCAGCCGCCGGCCGATGGTGTCGTCCAGGCTCAGCTGTCCGCGGTCCACCAGCGCGAGTGCGACCACCCCGCCGAACGCCTTGGAGACGCTGGCCAACCGGATGGAGTCGCCGATCTGCGGGATCCGGTCGGTCCCGACCTCGGCAACCCCGGCCCGGAAGGTCTCCATGCGGTCGCCGCGCCGGACCACGGCGATGGCTCCGGGCGGACCGCCCGGCAGGTCGGCCAGGTCGGACAGCGCATTCTGCAGCCCGGAGCGTTCGGCGGCGGGCGGCGGCACCGCCTGGGCGGGGGCAGCCAGAAACCCGGCGACGACGGCGGCCAGCACCGCCATCGTGAGCGTGCGCCGACGCGGACGCCGACGGGGACCGAACGGTGCGGCGGCCTGCGGAAGCGGACGGCGACGGGTGGTCAGGCTCACGCGGCGCAGCGGGGATGACACGGCAGGGGCCTCCTGGTTCGGCAGCGGGTCACAGCATCGATGCCCCCCTGGCTACTGCCTGTGAGGTATCACCTGGCACCCGTGGACCGAAACCAGCCCCTGCGCAGATGAGGCCAGCCGAGGTAGCCGGCGGCTGCCTACCGCTCAGGGCAGCGGCCGACCGGATCTACCAGACGATGACCCCGCCGCCGCACCCCCGGGCCCGCCCGGCCGCCGCCTCGATGTTGGCCAGGCGCGCGGAGACCGTCCGAATGTATCCCTCGTCCCGCAGCGCGGGGTCACGCCGGGGCGTGACGGTTTCGAGGTTGCTACGAATCAGCGCGCACTCGACCAGGAAGTCCGACAACTGGTCGGGCGCGACCGTGAGGTCGCCGACGGCCAGCTCCGGGAAGAACCGGGCGCCCAGCGAGCGGACCACGGCCGATCCCCACACCTCCCTGCGCCAGCTCTCGAAGCCGGCCATGTCGGAGCAACCGTCAGGGACGTCGAGCAGATTCACTTCGCCGTCGTCCCCGACGACGAACACGTCCACCAGCAGGCTCATGCAACTTACTGGACCACTTCCAGCCTCAGCGGGTCCAGCCATATTCGATCGCTCGGTTCACGATGCGCGCCTGCCTCACGCGTCCGCGGCCGTCGCCCCTTGACGGATCGGCAGCTGAGCGTCGGACTCCACCGGGCCGGTGCGCGGCTGGCAGCGCGCGCAGGTACAGGGCGGATACGTCTGGGTGAGCCCAGCAGAGAGAACCGGACCCGGGTCGACGGTCGGCAGCTCGGTCTGCTCACCGGTTGCCACGTCGAGTCGGTACACCCGGAGCGTCATCGCGCTCATTCCTGGCACCCGCATTCCGGAACGGGGCTGAGGGAGGCCGCGACCCGTTGTAAGCGCTCTGCCTTCTCAAGCAGGCTCGAAACTCGATCGAGTGCCGCAGCTTCGATCAGTCCCAGGTGGACCCGGTAGCCGCCGTGCGACGTCCGCTGCACGGCACCGGAGGTCACCGGAAGATCGAGTTGGTGCATGGCGACGAGGAAGCGCAACTGGGCGGCATAGGCTTCCTGCTGGAGTTCCCGTTCGCTCACTTCTCCACCGCCCGCTCGGGTGCCGGGCCGACGGTGAGCGGGGCAGTGCCCCGTGCGGCCGGGTGGTCGACGTGCCTATGGCGGGCGGTCAGCATTCGAATGTCGGCGTGCGCCGACATGTCGGTTCCGGCGGCCCGCCAACGCTGTTCCAGATCACGGCAATCGCTGCATCCCTCGACCCATTCGGGTTTCGTGTCTCTTGGCATCCTCGTGCACCTCGTACTGTTCGTGCGGCCTGTTTCGTTCGCGTTCCCAGGATTGCGAAGCGGTGGCTCCGGGCACAGCCTTTGCAGTGTCGGAGTTCGACCACTCCGACAGATCCGTTGGCACGTCAGAGCATTTGTGCGAGTGGGGTGTTATGAGTCAGCGCAACGGCTCGACCGGCGAGGCGGACACTCCAGGAGCGCTCTGGGGACGCCAACTCAAGCGCGCCCGGATGGCGCGCGGGATCACCCAGACAAAGCTCGCCTCCGATCTCGGATTCAGTCGCTCCACACTGGCGATGTACGAGGCCGGGAAGGATGTGCCACAGCGGTCGGTGGCAGTGCAGTGCGATTTGCTGCTCGATACCGGCACCGCGCTGGCCGACATGTGGGACGACACCAACTGGTACCCGGTGGCGGTCCTCCATCCCGACTGGTTCGAGCGCCGCGCCAAGATGGACGCGCAGTTGACGCACCTCTGTGAGTACGAGACGCACATGATCCCGGGCCTATTGCAGACCGAGGCGTATGCGCGGGCATTGTTCCGCCAAGTCGATTCCGACAGCGAAGACCGAGTCACGGAACGGGTGCAGGCTCGGCTGAGTCGCCAGGACAGGTTCCATCGGCCGAACGGCCCGTTGTACGTGGTGCTGCTGAAGGAGAGCTGCATCCGCCAGGTGGTCGGCGGAGCGGCCGTCATGCGGGAGCAGTTGGACCTGCTGCTGGAACTCGGTGCACTGCCGAATATCCATATCCAGCTGATTCCGTTCACCTTTCACCACGTTGTCTCCCCGACCCACTCGATGTCGCTCATCACGCTTCCTGACGGCGGCCGTTGGGTCTACTCGGAGTACCTGGACGGGGGGCACCTCAGCGCCGATCCAGCCGGGCTCTCGAGACATCAGCGGCGCTATGATCGGGTCAGAGCGGACGCACCGTCACCGCGCGAGTCTGCCGCCTTGATCGCAGAAGCAAGGGAAGGGTACGACCACGATGAGCACGTACGACCTGAGCGCGGCGCCCTGGCGCAAGAGCAGCTACAGCGGCGACAACGGCGGCAACTGCATCGAAGCGGCCCTCGGATTCATCCCGGGCATCGTCCCCGTGCGTGACAGCAAGGACCCGGAGGGACCCGCCCTGGTCTTCCCCGCCGCAGCGTTCGCGACGTTCGTGGGCGCGGTCAAGGCCGGCGAGTTCGCCCAAGGTGAGCAGTACGTCACCCCGTAGATCCCGGCGCAGCAGGTGGGCGTCCGGTCGGTGAGGGCTGGCGCGACCCGGCGGTCATGGGCATCATGGGAGGCGAGGGAACGTCCCTGGGGGCCGCCGACGCGGAACGTCGAATCCGGGGCCTTTGACGGTACGTCAGTGGGCTCCAGAGATCGGATCCCCCTCATGAACACGGTCCTCCTCTCGGTAGATGCCTTTCTCGGTGTGATCACTGCCGCCTTGTCGCTCTCGATGGAAATCGTTCGCGCACGGCGGCATGGCCCCGGCTCGCAGCAGGCCCGGCCCGACGTTCAGGGCCAATCCCCGGCGCGGGACGAGGCCGTGTGACGACAAGGTCGCGTTCGGCGTCGCTCCAGAGTCGTTGCTGCACCATCGTCATTCACGCCCACGACCTGCCGGGCCTGGCCCGGTTCTGGGCCGAGGTGTTGGACTGGCGGTTCCTGTCGGAGCGGGAGCGGGAGGTGGTGATCGGGCCGGAGGGCATCTGCTTCATGTTGGTGACGGATCGAAAGGTCGTCGAGAACCGGCTGCACCTCGATCTGACGTCCGCCGCAGCGGACCGGGAGGTCGAGATCGAGCGGATCCTCGCGCTCGGCGCCCGCCGGGCGGACGTCGGGCAGACGGGCAATGAGTCCTGGACCGTGCTGGTCGACCCGAACGTGTCGAATCACGCTGTGCCCTCGTGGGAGTGCTCAGCGGCCAGGTGGCGGCGCTGGTAGACCCGCACGTCCGACAGGCGGGACCGGTCACCGGTCAGCACGGCAGCTCGTGCCTGATGGAACAGCCGGGCGCACTCGGCGCAGTCGACGGGAACGTCGTGCTCGACCTCCGGCAGCGAGCGCAAGAACGGTTCAGCGTCGGCCATGTCCTCTATGCGCACGGCGACGCTCCAGCTTCCGCTGCTGCCCGCGCCCGGAGGCTCTGCCCGTATGGCAGGTACCACTGCGGGAACTCCCGCATCATCATCGCGTCGTAGGCGTCGGCTTCGCATAGGTCGCATCGCTGAGTACGGGCCAGCAGGATGGCTGACCGCCCACAGTGTGTGCACTTCTCCGGTCGTGCCGTACAGAGCCAACCGCCCATGTCTCGCGCTCCCTCGCACTGCTCCCGACGCTCAATACGCTAGGAAGTGGCCAGAGTGGGGCGCTACACAATTGCGGAGAATTGCGATCCGATCAGTGGAGTGCAGCTATGGCGGCAGCGATCAGCACCCGTGCGGCAGACCCGTAGGCAGCCATCTGTGACAGCTCACCGAACGCCCGACCGTAGTCAGCGACCTCGCGCGGCGAGGTGACCGTCACAGCCGCTGTCAGCAGTTCCACGAAAACCCGCTCGTCGTCGTACAGGTTGAACGCCTCAAGGGGCCAAACCGTACGCTCAGCCGCAGCGGGAATGACACCGATGGACACGGAAGGCAGTGCCATCACGGCAAGCAGGTAACCCAGTTGGCCCGCCATGACCTCGGCGTCCCCAACCCGGAAGTACAGCACCGACTCTTCAAGGACAAGATTGAATCGGTGATCGCCCTCCCGGATCACGTGCGAACGCGCCATGCGGGCGGCTACTGCCTCCGGCACGTCGTTCGGTGTGCCCTGAAACCGGGTGATGGACGACATGAGCGCGGAGGCGTAGCCAGGCGTCTGGACGAGTCCCGGCACCACGTTGGAGCAGTAGACGCGAAACAGCCGGGTGCGCTCGTACAGAGGCACCACGCCCTCTTGGGCACGTCGCATCCCAGTGCGGTGTGTCCGTCGCCATTCCAGGTACATGGAGTCGGCAGTGCGGGAAGCAGCGATGATGTCTGGCGCTTGCTCCTCGGCGCTGCACGCACGACACCATGCGCGAATGTCCTCGTCACTCGATGGGGCCTGAACGTTCTCGATGCGGGAAGTCTTTGCCGGATGCCACCCGCACAGCGTGGAGAGATCCTTGGACGACAGACCCGCGTCCAAGCGAAGCTCTCGAAGACGGGTGGCAACGGCCGTACGCGCCTCTCTGGCGCTCGAAGACGGGGAAGTAGACATGGGTGCGCTGTTCGACCGTTCGCCGTCTCAGACCTGAAAATCGGCGTGCGGAGTGGCGCGTTCCCAAACCGCTTCAAACGCCGACGCACACAGCTTCGCTACGGCAGGCTCCTCGCGGATCTCCTGCCCGATCCACTCACCGTCCCCGGTGAAGTGGCCGAAGCGCACCAAACGACCGTCGAAGACCCAGTAGTCGGTACCTGGCAATGCCAAGTCGGAGGCAAGTCGGCGGGGCAGCCAGCGGACCTCTTCGCCGGCGGCCAGGTTGTTCACAGTTCCGGCGTACTCGAAGCGGGCCGACTCACTCAGCGGGACCGAGACGACGTGAGCCCGCCGCATGACAACCCCGCGCTGGACGGCGCTTCCCACCAGATCAATCCACGGCTGCCAATAGGAAGGGTTCTCCCACCGGCCGGTCTTCCGCCATGCCTCGAAGTCTTGCTGTTCGTAGGACACGGCGTAGACATCGCGCGTCTCCAGGTGGAACGCAGAGTGCTCCGCTGCGCTCAGCAGGTCCTCAAAGCTTCGCTCGCTCGGCAACGTCACACGCCTCTCTGATCATTTGCACCATGCGGAAGGGAATCCGGAAGACGCCTTCGTCTGTAGGAATCCCGATCGCGTGCCCAGGGATCTCAGTTGCCGCACACTCGGCTTCCAAGTCCGGCGTCGGCTTCCAGCCCTGGAACACGAACTCCTGCTCCTCCTCGTCCACCCAGACGGTAGGGCTGTTCGCTGTGCCCGTCTCAGGGTCGATCCCGATGAAACGTAGCGCCATGGTGACCTCCAAGGTCGAGCGGATTGCGCACTCTTGCTTGACCATCACTCCGGCGGGTGGGGCCGTCAAGGATGCCCGGCGATTTCCGGCCAACATCGACCGGGCCACATCGCGCTGAGACTCCCGCACTCATGCGAGTGCCGTGGACGGCCAGGTAGGGGCCACAGGTCACGCACCTGGGAATGTGGTGGCCACCCTCTGCTTTGCACCATAGCCATGCACCCCGATCCATCCATCCGGGCACGGGCGCTGACGGTCCTCCAGATCTTGCTTCGGCATCGAGACCGCCGAGCCGCCGACGCGGGCACCCTGTTGGAGGAGATCCACGCGCAGATCCCTGACCTGGACACCGTGGTCGTGGCCGTCGGCGGGGGACTGTTCGCCGGGGTGGCCACCGCCGCCCAGCAGCACGGCATCCGGACCGTCGCGGTCGAACCCGAGCCTGGGCACTGGACGACGGAGAGCTGAGCAAGAGCTGGCGGTCCGATACCAGTGTCAGAGGGGGTACTGCTCGTGCGGGACGGCGCGGGTCCACACTGCTTCGAACGCAGAGGCGCAGAGCCTTGCCACGGCGGGGTCTTCCCTTACTTCGGGCCCCCGGATGCGCCGTCGCCGGTGAAGTGGTTGAACCGGACGGTCCTGTCGTCGAACAGCCAGAAGTCGTTACCGGGTAGCGCGATGTCCGAAGCGCGACGACGGGGCAGCCAGCGGACCTGCTCCCCGGCGGCGAGGTTGACGACGGTCAGGGCGTGCTCGTACCTGATGTAGTCGGTGACAGGCTCGGAAACGATGCGGGCCCGGCGGACGACCACGCCTCGGCTGAGGGCGTCGCGGACCTGCGACACCCAGCCGGACCAGCCGTCGGACTTGGGGTCGTCATCGACGGTACCGGAGCGCTTGAACTCTTCGAACTCCGCTACCTCACCGGCGATGCCGTAGGAGTCACGCATCTCCAGATGAACGGCGGTCCTCTTCGCCTGCTTCAGCATCGTCGAGAATTCCGGAACGTTCTGCATCGTCGCGCACCTTTCAGATGATCTTCGCCATGCGCAGCGGGATACGGGTGACGTTCTCGTGGTCCGGCATACCGACGGCATGGCCGGGTACCCACTCTGTACTACCGAGTTCTGTCAGCAGTGCCTTGCCGGACTGCCGACGGCCCCAGCTCGCAGCAGGCCCGGCCCGACGTTCAGGGGCAATCCCCGGCACAGGACGAGGCCGTGTGACGACAAGGTCGCCTTCGGCATCGTCCCCGGGGTCGCGGCGGCGGGTCGTGGTCGGCGTGGGGCCGGGCCGGCTGCGGCCGAGCTCTGCTTCTGGGGCGGGGCGGGGGTGGGCCATATGCGGTTGCGTCCCGGCGAGCACCGGGCACACTGGCAGGCATGCCCCTGTCGCTGCACCACATCGTCATCGACGCCCACGACCTGCCCGGCCTGGCCCGCTTCTGGGCCGAGGTGCTGGACTGGCGGATCCTGTCGGAGCGGGAGCGGGAGGTCGTGATCGGGCCGGACGTGAACGCGCCGGTAGGCATCTGCTTCATGCCGGTGACGGACCGAAAGGTCGTCAAGAACCGTCTGCACCTTGATCTGACGTCCGCTGCAGCGGATCGGGAGGCCGAGATCGAGCGAATCCTCGCGCTCGGCGCCCGCCGGGCGGACGTCGGGCAGACCGGCAATGAGTCCTGGACTGTGCTGGTCGATCCGGAGGGGAACGAGTTCTGCGTGGTCCGCCCGAAGGAGACCCTCGTCAGCTAGTACTCCAGTGCGGTTTCGCAATCTACGTGGCGGAGGGCCTGGAGGAGTCGCCGGCGGTGTGGTTGCGCCGGATCAGCAGGTGGCGGTGTTCGTCGGTGCCGATGTGTACCCACGCCCAGTCGTAGTAGCGCGGGCCCTTTGTGCCAGCGCCCGCGCTTTGCCTGTGCCAGGCGGAGTCAGGCAGTCGGCGGGCGGCGTCGTCCGCGCGGATCGCGGTGCGGCCGGAGTTGATCCGTATCCTGGCCGCGCAGGAGACCGCCAGCACGTAGCCAACTCCGCGAGCTTCCAGGTCGGCCCGCAAGCCAGGGTCTTGGCCGTAGGCCTCGTCGCCGGTCACCCACGACGTGGATACTCCGGCGTCCAGGGCTGCCGTGATCATCTGCAGGGCCAGTCGGGGCTTGGTCGCGAACACGACGTCTTCGGGAACGCCGGCTTGGCGGAACCGTTCGCTGTGCTGGCACCAGGCCTGCTCGGGGAGGTAGAGCCGACGGTCGAGCAACGCCCGTCCCCTGTTGGAGGCGTAGGCGAGGAAGACACCGACCTGGCTGTTTTCGATGCGACGGCTGTATAGGTGTACTGCCGTTGCACGCCGGCGGAGGCGCGGCCCTTCTTGAGGAACCCGGTCTCGTCGACGGCCAGGACGCCGTCGTCGGAGCCGAGGTGGTCGACGACGTAGCGGCGGACCTGGCCGCGCATCGCGCCCGCGTTCCAGCGGGCAGTGCGAAGCAGCCGCTGCATCGGTCCGGGGCGGGCATGGCCGGCATGCTCGGCCGGCTGCCAGCAGTTCTTCCGCCCGGTACCAGATAGCAGTCCGAGCAGGTAGGCCCGGGCAGCAGCGCGCGGCTCTGCCTCGCCCCGGGGTGCTCGATCAGGCAGGGGCGCGGCCGAAGGCGGCGTATGGCGAAAAGCTCCGCGGATCCCATGCAACCCGGGCGGGCGGGGCGGGAGTACTTATGGGCGTGAGGGTTGGCTTCACCGGTCGCTTCTGCGGCCTGACTTGATGGTATGAGGAGAACTGTGTCGATGAAGCAGATCAAGGTGGTCCTGGCCGGCGCGACCGCGGTCGCCGCTCTGAGCGGCCTCGTGCTGAGCTCGTCCGCGTCCGCCGCTCAGCCGCAGCCCGCGCAGAGCCGGACCGTGGCGTCGAAGGCCGTGGTGCAGCCGGGGTCGGAGCAGGCTGTGGCGCAGAAGAGCTCCCCTGCCAAGTCGGAAAGCCGGGTGCTGGGCGCGGGCGTGATGGACGGCCACCGGTGGTCAGCGGCGCTGGTGTACTACCCGAAGGCCCCGGCGGGCTATGCTCCCGGCCGCAACCCCGAGGGACTGCTCTGCATAGCCGTGACCATGGACGGCAAGCCGACCAACCCCTACGGGGAGGAGTGCATGTCGGTCACCGGGCCGCATGACCCCAGCAGCGACCTGGGCGATTACGGTCAGGACTACTACGCGGGGGGCAGCAGCCTGTTCTTCGGCCAGCCGCTCGCGAATGTGGCCTCGGCGACGATGACGTTCGGCAATGCCCGGTCCATCACCGTCCCGAAGGTCACCATCCCGGGCACCGACTTCAGCGCCTACGTCATCCCGGTGGCCGCGCACCTGCAGATGAAGAACCTCTACGAGTACGACAGCCACCACCACCTGGTCAGCCAGCAGAAGCTCTGAGGCTGCGGCCCGAAGACCCCGAACCGACTCCGAGGACACCGATTCGTGCGCAGTGGCACAGCCCAGGGTGGCGGCGACGCCCAGTTCAGCGAGTTCGTGGCGGCCCGGTGGGGTGCGTTGGTGCACACCGCGTACCTGCTCACCGGCGACTTCTACGAGGCCGAGGACCTGGTGCAGACGACACTGGCCAAGGTGTACCCGCAGTGGCGGCGGATCCGCGGGGACGGTGTCGCGAGCTATCTGCGGCGCGCGCTGGTGAACAACAACCGCAGCCGGGTGCGGCGGCGTCGGGTGGCCCTGCTGCTGATGCCGTTCCTGCCGGAGACCCCGTCGCCGCCGTCCGGTGCCGGCGAGGACCACGACCTGCTGGTCGCGGCCCTCGCCGGGCTGCCCGAGCGGCAGCGGGCGGTGGTGGTGCTGCGGTACTGGGAGGACCTCAGCCTGGAGGAGGTCGCCTATGAACTGGGGTGCAGCGTGGGCACCGTGAAGAGCCAGGCGTCACGCGCGCTGGCCAAGCTCCGTGCCGATCCGACTCTCGCCGACCAAGCCGCCTACCTCATGGGAGCGAACTCGTGACAGACCAGCTCCACGACGCGCTGGCCAGATCGACCAGCCGGATCGCCCCGTCCCCGGCACCGGTCGCCGAGATCCTGCGCGCCGGACGGGCCCGTCGGACCCGCAGCCGCCGGGTGCGGATCGGGGCGGTGGCCTGCCTGACGTCCGCTGTGCTCCTGCTGTCGTGGACCGCCGTCCGGGACGGCGGCTCCCGTCGGCAGCAGGTTCCGGTGATGGCCGCGCCCTCCGTGGCGCCCTCTGTGGCGCCCACCCGGGTACCCACGGCCGCGCCGAAGTCGACGGCCCCGCGGTCGGCCCCGCTCGGCCACGGCACGCTGGACGGCCACACCTGGTCGGCCGAGCTGGTGTACTACCCGGTCACCCCGCCGTCCTATGCCCCCGGGCACAACCCGGGCGGGCTGGTGTGTCTGGCCGTGGCTGTCGACGGCAAGCCGAGCGCGCCCTACGGGGTGCAGTGTGACTCGGCCACCGGTCCGCACGACATGAGTACCAACCTGGGCGGGGTCGGCCAGAACCACTTCGTCGGCGGCTTCAGCCTGGTCTACGGCACGCCGGTCGCGAACGTGTCCTCGGCGACGATGACCTTCGGCAACGCCTCGCCGGTCACCGTCCCGAAGGTCACCATCCCGGGCACCGACTTCAGCGCCTATGTCATCGCGATCAGCGCCAGCGTGCACGCGAAGACCCTGACCGAGTACGACAGCCACCACCGGGTCGTGGACCAGCCGAACTTCTGACCGGCAAGACCCGGCCAGTACTCCAGTGTGCTTTCGCGATCTTGTCGGTTTTGTGGTCTCCCGTGCCTGGTCGTGGGTTACGACGTGCACATCACGCGGTGTGAGAACTGGTGGGACGAGCAAGGGCCGGACAACAGCACGCCGGAATGGGAGGCAGTGGTCGCTGCCGATCCCGGCCTGGTGATGTTCTCGGCCGATGGCGGCTGGCGCGGTGAGCCGGAGTGGATCGCTGAGCTGGTCACGACTCCGGAGGAAGCTGGGCTGGGAGGGGCTCTGTGCCGGCTCCGGAGCCAGGGGCTCGGTGAACACAGACAGAGCCGGGTACCGGCTACCGGGCGGGGGCGGAGACGAGACGCCTTCCGTTCCGGCAGGCCGGTGGCTATTCACCGGTGACGCCGTCGGTCAGCTCACGAACGATGTCCAGGTGGCCTGCGTGACGGGCGTACTCCTGCAGGACATGGAACAGGATCCAGCCCAGAGTGGGCCGAGTGGTGCCATCGTCCGGGAAACGGCCGCCGGCCGCGGCGACGGTGGACAGTGGCGTGCCCGACACGACGGCGCGGGTGTACTCGCCACCCGCGTGCAGCGCGGCAAGCAGGTTGGCGGCCGTCTCCTCCGGGCCGACGTACCAGCGGCCCGCCTGGCCGCGGTCGCCCCAGGGCGCCAAGACCTGCTCGGCCCGGAAGCCCCAGCGCAGCCAGCGCTGCTCCATATGTACGAGGTGCTTCAGCAACTCGAGCAGCGTCCACCCGGAAGGAAGCCGGCTGACGCGCAGCTCCGCGTCGGACATGCCCTCGATCTTGGTGTTGACTACGGACCGGTAGTAGTCGAGATAGTCCAGCAACAGCTCGCTGGGATCGGAAAGTAGCTGGTCCGGCTCGGGTAACGAGGAAGTCATGGATCCGAGTCTGCCACTGCACGGGCCGGCCGGCCCGCAGCGGTGGCCTGGCCGGTTGCGGACGTGCTGGAGCAGTTGGGGCTGATGCCGGGCGGCGTGGACGGGCGCACCGGCGCGGTGGTTGATGGCGTGTCAGTGGCGTGCTCCCGGTGGGGGCCTGTGCCCCGTTCGGTGCGGTTGGCGGTGGTGGGCTGGTGTCGGCGACCTCGGCGGAGCAGCTTCCGAGTTCCACAAACGGGATGTCCCGATCGGGGTTGCTGCCGCGCAGCGACGGAAGGGTGATGCCGTGGACCCTGAGTGCGCACCGGAGTCGTTCAGCGGCGACGATGGGCCAGCCGGTAGGGGTCGCTGCTGAGATCCTGCTGACCGGTCGTCACGGGTCTGTTCCTAGCGTCGGTGTGCCTTCTCTCGGCACTGAACATGCTAGGAACCGGCCAGCATTGGGGACTATATCCTTGCACGAGATTGCACACGGTTCACTCGAGAGGGTCGATCGCGCTCGTGATCAGCGGACGTGCGTCGGGGCCGTAGACAGCAAGCGCGGCCAGTTCACTGAACGCCTTGGCGTAGACGGCGATCCCCCCCGGTGCGCTCACATTCACTGCCGCCGTGAGGAGTTCAACGCTCACTCGCCGGTCGTCGAACAACTTCACCCTCGGGAGCTCAGCGTGGACACCCTTGCCTATGGGGACATCAAGCAGGCCGTCGAGCGGATCGCCGGGCGGGTGCGGCCGGTGGCCACCGTCCCGCTGGACGAATGGGGCGCGTTGGACGGCCTCGCCCCGCAGGACTGCCGGGTCCACCTGGCGTTGGAGTACATGCAGCACACCGGCAGCTTCAAGGCCCGGGGTGCGCAGAACTTCATCCTCGCCCACCGCGAGGCCGGGACGCTGCCCGAGCGGGCCGGGATCACCATCGCCTCGGGCGGCAACGCCGGGATGGCCTGCGCGTGGGCGGCCGGGCAGCAGGGGGTGCGGGCGACGGTGTTCCTGCCGACCACTGCCCCGGAGGTCAAGGTCGCCAAGCTCCGGGGCTACGGCACGGACGTGCGGCTGGTCGGCGAGCAGTACGCGGACGCCCTGGCCGCCTGTGAGCGATTCGCCGCGAGCACCGGGGCCCTGGCCTCCCACGCCTACGACCACCCCTTCATCGCCGCCGGCGCGGGCACGCTGCTGGAGGAGATCCACGCGCAGATTCCCGACCTCGACACCGTCATCGTGGTCGTCGGCGGCGGGGGACTGTTCGCAGGGGTCGCCACCGCCGCCCAGCAGCACGGCATCCGCACCGTCGCGGTCGAACCCGAGCACTGCCGCGCGCTGAACGCGGCCGTCGAGGCCGGCGAACCGGTGGACGTGGAGGTCGACTCGGTCGCCGCCGACTCCCTCGGCGCCCGCCGGGCCTCCCGGTTGGCGCTGACCGCCGCGACCCGGGGACTGGTGGAGTCGGTGCTGGTCTCCGACACCGCGCTGATCGCCGCCCGGCAGTTCCTGTGGGACCGCCGCCGCATCGTCGTCGAGCACGGCACCGCCGCCGCGCTGGCCGCGCTGCTGGCCGACGGCTACCGGCCCAGCAGCGGCGAGAAGGTCTGCGTCGTGCTGTGCGGCGCCAACACCGATCCCGGCGACCTGGTCTGACGAGCGGTATGCCATCGGAGGCCGATACCGCCTGAGCCGACGATGCGGATGTGCGAGGTCAGGGCCGGATCAGGACCTTAAGGGCCTTGCGGTCGTTCATCGCCCGGTAGCCGTCGGCGATGTCCTCCAGGCCCAGGGTGCGGTCGAAGACGCGGCCGGGGGTGATCGAGCCGTCGAGGATGTGCGGCATCAGCTCCTCGATGTAGGCGCGGGCGGGGGCGACGCCGCCGGTGAGGGTGATGTTGCGCAGGAAGTCGCCGAAGCCGAAGGGCACGTCGGCGTACTGGGGCGCGCCGACGCGGCTGATCGTGCCGCCGCTGCGCACCACGGCGAAGCTCTGCACGATGGCGCCCGTCAGCCCGACGCATTCCAGGACCTTGCGGGTGCCCTGGCCGCCGGTCAGCTCCTTGACCCGGGCCACGCCCTCCTCGCCGCGTTCGGCCACGACGTCGGTCGCCCCGAAGGAGCGTCCCAGGTCGGTGCGGGCGGTGTGGCGGCCCATCAGGATGATCTGTTCGGCGCCCAGCATCCTGGCGGAGAGCACCGCGGCCAGACCGACGGCGCCGTCGCCGACGACGGTGACGCTGTCGCCGCGCTCCACACGGGCGGTGCGGGCGGCGTGGTAGCCGGTGCACAGGATGTCGGACAGCGTCAGCAGGTCCGGCAGCAGTTCGGAGTCCTCAGTGACCGGGAGCTTGACCAGGGTGCCGTCGGCATGGGGGACGCGGGCGGCCTGGCCCTGGCCGCCGTCGACGCCGTTCAGGCCCCACTGGCCGCCGTGCACGCAGGAGGTCTGCAGTCCTTCGCGGCAGTAGGCGCAGGTGTTGTCGCTGTAGACGAACGGGGCCACGACCACGTCGCCGGGCTTGAGGGTGCGCACCTCGGAGCCGGTCTCCTCGACGACTCCGAGGAACTCGTGGCCCATGTGGCGCGGCTGGTCGGTGGGTTCCAGGGACTTGTAGGGCCACAGGTCGCTGCCGCAGATGCAGGACAGGACGATCCGTACGACCGCGTCGGTGGGGTTCTGGACCTTCGGGTCGGCGACGTCCTCGACACGGACATCGTCGGCGCCGTACATGAGTGCTGCGCGCATGGGGGTGTTCTCCTGAGCTGAACGGCTGAACGGGGGGTGGGGGAGCGGGTCAGCGTTCCATCATTCGCATCTGGGCTTCGTTGTGCGTGTCGCCGGCGGCCTGGGGCATGCTGCTGAGCCGGACGATCTGTTCGTCGGTCAGCCGGAGGGCGTCGGCGGCGGTGTTCTCCTCGACCCGCTCCACGCGCTTGGTGCCGGGGATGGGGGCGATGAAGTCGCCCTGGGCCAGTACCCACGCCAGGGCGACCTGGGCGGGTGTGGCGCCGACCTGGTCGGCCAGTGCCACGACCTGGTCGGCGAGGGCCAGGTTGCGCTGGAAGTTCTCGCCGGTGAAGCGCGGGTTGGTGCGACGGAAGTCGTTCTCGGCGAAGTCGTCGGTGGAGCGGATCCTGCCGGTCAGCAGGCCGCGCCCGAGCGGCGAGAAGGGCACCAGGCCGATGTTCAGTTCCCGCAGCACCGGGATGACGTGCTGCTCCAGACCGCGGGTGAACAGGGAGTACTCGGACTGGACGGCGGTGACGGGGTGGACGGCGTGGGCGCGGCGGATGGTGTCGGGCCCGGCCTCCGACAGGCCGATGGCCCGGACCTTGCCCTCGGCGACCAGCTCGGCCAGGGCGCCGACGGTCTCCTCGATGGGGGTCTTCGGGTCCACGCGGTGCTGGTAGTACAGGTCGATGTGGTCGGTGCCCAGCCGCTTGAGGGAGCCCTCGACGGCGGTGCGGATGTTGGCCGGGCTACTGTCCAGGTTCCCCGGACCGCCGCCGGCGTGCGAGACCATGCCGAACTTGGTGGCCAGCACGACCTGGTCGCGGCGGCCCTTCAGGGCCCGGCCCAGGAGTTCCTCGTTGGTGAAGGGGCCGTAGATCTCGGCGGTGTCGATCAGGGTGACGCCCAGCTCCAGCGCCCGGTGCACGGCACGCACCGACTCCGCGTCGTCCCCGAAGCCGGTGTAGGCACCGGACATGCCCATCGCACCCAGCCCGATCCGGGAAACCTTCAGGTCACGCAGCTTGATGTACTGCATCGCGCACTCTCTCTTCCTCTTGGTCCATTCGGTGGTGCGGCCGGCCCTGCGGGCAGCAACCGGACTGCCGGTAACCGGACTGCTTCGCCTGGTCTGCCCCAGCCCGGAGCCCCGGCTCACCGACGCGGCCGGGCCGCGCCGGGCGGTCACGAGCACTCTCCGACCGGCACCGCCAAAGCGGCTACGTCTTCCACCATGGACCTTCGCGGGCTCTTCAGGCAGGCCGGTATCTGCCGGGGTGCGACAGGGCCCCCCTCACGGCCTGCCTCCGGGTTGCGCCGGTGTGAGACTGGGTGGCATGGCATCTGAGCAGCACAGCAGCGAGGGCGAGCTGGGGCGCTTCCTGCGGGCGCGCCGCACCCAGACCAGCCCGGAGTCGGCCGGGCTCAAGCCCGGTCCGGGTGTGCGCCGCACTCCGGGGCTGCGGCGCGAGGAGCTGGCGACGGTCGCCGGGGTGAGCATCGACTACTACATCCGCCTGGAGCGGGGCAAGGAGACCCGGCCCAGCCCCGGCGTCGTGGACGCGCTCGCCCGTGCCTTGGACCTCGACGACCAGGAGCACCAGCATCTCCGGGAGCTGGCGATCCGCGCGGCCCGCTTCGTCCCGGAGGCGGCGCCCGCGCCGAGCCGCACCGTGCGCCCGGAGCTGAAGCTGGTCCTGGAGAGCCTGCGGCCCAACCCGGCCTACATCGTCAGCCGCAGCATGGACCTGCTCGCCACCAACCCCGGCGGCCTGGCCCTGTACGCGGGCATCGAGGACTGGCCCGCCAAACAGCGCAACCTGGGCCGGTACCTGTTCCTGCACCCGAACGCGCGCGAGATCTTCGCCACCGCCTGGGAGAACCAGATCCGCGGCTGCGTGGGCCGCCTGCGCGCCCTGGCCGGCACCAACCCCGACGCCCCCGACCTGACCAACCTGGTCGGCGAACTCCTGCTCAAGAGCCCGGACTTCGCCAAGCTCTGGGACCGCTACGACGTCACCGGCCGCAGGAACGCCACCAAGACCTTCCACCACCCCCAGGTGGGTCGGATCACCCTCGGCTTCCAGGGCATGGCGTTGGAGAGCACCCCGGGCCAGCGCATGGGCATCTACACCGCCGAACCCGGCACCCCCGACCACGACGCCATGGTCCTGCTCGACCTGACCGCACCCGGGGAGGCGGCCGACACCCGGACCGGCCGGAGCGCCCAGACCAGCGGGAGCGACCAGCAGCCCCGTCCATAGACGGCCCGCGCCGCCGTCAGGTGGTCCCGGAGAGAAATCCGCCGACGATGGCGTTGAAGGCGCGCGGTGCGGTGGTGGGCATGAGGTGTCCGACGTGCGGGACGACCACCAGGTGGCCGGCCGGCACGGCCGCCGCGATCCGGTGGGCGTCCGGCAGGCAGGCTCGGTCCCGCTTCCCGCACAGCACCAGGGTCGGGACCTTGATCTGCGGCAGTTGCGCGGTCAGGTCGGCGGACTCCAGTTCATCAAGGAGGTCCAGCCAGCCGGGGCGGTCCGGAACGTCGGTGACCGTCCGTACCAGCCAGCCCGGCCAACGCCGGTAGCGGCGCAGCAGATGCGGTCCCGACTGGGCGGGCGCGATGACGGGGCCGGCGAGGACCAGCCTGCATAGCAGCTCCGGATGCTCGGCCGCGACCTGGGCGGCGACCATCGAGCCCAGGGAGATCCCGCACAGGTAGGCCGGGGCGTGGCGCTGCGCGAGCCGGGCGACTCCGGCGGCTGCCCGCGCCATGGTGAACGGGCCCGGCGACCGGCCGAAGCCGGGTAGATCGGGGGCGACGACATGGAACCGGTCTGACAGGTCGGCGAGTTGACGACGCCACATGCGCGAGGCCTGTCCCGAGCCGTGCACCAGGATCAGCGTCGGGCGATCGGGCTCGCCCGACACCCGGGTGACCAGCTCCGGTGTCATCCTGACTCCTTGCGTGATGCCCCGGCCTTTCAGGCAGGGCCGGCCTAGCCCTTCGCTGCCTCGGCGGCCTGCTTCGCGCGGTGCTCGGCCATGTACTCGGCCACGGTCATCAGTGGGGCGACGGACCCGGTGTCAGTGTCGGGTTTCCGCCGGTCCCTGACGTCCCGTCGGAGCAGGAACCACCAGCCGAACGGCAGCATCAGGGCGAACAGCCACCACTGGATCGCGTACGGCAGGTGCACCCCCTGGCCCACCACCGCCAGGTCGTCGCTGGTCTGGGCATCGGCGGTGGGGCCGGGAATTGCCTCCGCCGAGTCCGCCGCGCTCATCTGCGGGGTGCTGGAGACGAACTCGATGTAGCCGGCCACCACCGGCTGGTGCAGGGCTGCCGACTGCTCCTTGCTGTTGATGATCATGGACTGGTGCAATGGCAGGCCGGTCAGCGTGCGAACCTTGATGGGGAGCGCGGACAGGGTCTCGTCCGGACGCAGCCGTCCGAAGACGGTGACCGTCCCGGTCGGCGTCGCCGGGACGCTGGGATAGGCGAGCGCGTTGGTGGGGTTCGGGTTGACCCAGCCGCGGTCGACCAGCACCACCTTGCCGTCGGACAGGTCCAGCGGGGTGACCACGTCGAAGCCGGTGATGTCACCGGAGGAGTCCGTGCGGTAGCGCACCACGAACTGTCCCTGGACGTCGAACCGGCCGGTCGCGGTGACATGCCGGTACATCTCACTGTCGGGTACCACCCCGCCGGGGTGCGACAGTTGCTCGATCGGGACCGGCGTCGCCGAGAGGTTCGCGTCAGTCACGCGATTGCTGCGGTTGGTCGCCTGGTACCGGTGGAACTGCCACATGCCGAGGAAGTACATCGCCGGGATCAGCCCGAGGAAGATCACGGTCAGCGCAAACCAGCGCCATGTCAGTAGGGTTCGCAGCACACCCCGACGCTACCGCCGCCCCTCCCGCGCCCTGCGCGCGGGAGGGGCGTGCTCAACCTGCCGTGACCGGGCCGATGGTGAGGGGGTTGATGGAGGTGCCGGCGCAGTGGCTGGTCTTCCAGGGGAGGAAGATGGCGGCCTTCTCGTTCGGCGGGTAGATCCGCAGGCCCTGGACCGGCGTGAGGTCGCACTGCTGCGGGGTGTAGCCGGTGCCGCCGTTGCTGTCGTGCAGGGTGGCCTGGGCCGTGCCGCCCGGCTGGAGGGTGACCAGGGAGACGGTGCCGGCCGCCCGCTGCGCGGGGTTGCCGGACTGGACGCCGTTGGCGGCGACGTACGAGACGCCGGGGTAGCCGTACAGGGTGCAGCTGGCCGAGGAGGTGTTGGTGAAGACCAGGGTGGAGTAGTACTGGCCCGCGCCCACGCTCGGGTTGGTCTGCGCGACCGACAGCTCGCTGCTGGTGCAGGCGTCGCTGCTGCCGCCGGTGCCGGTGGTGCCACCGGTACCGCCGCCGCTGCCGCCGCCGGTCTGCGAGGAGGAGCCGATCGGGGTGGTGGTCGAGCCGCCAGAGCTGGAGCCGGGAGCCGGTGCCGCGGTGCCGCCGGAGGACGCCGAGGAGGACTGGCCGGCCACGGAGCCGGAGCCGCTCGCGGAGCCGGTGGCTGAGCCGGTCGCCGAACAGGCGGTGAGGCCGGTGGCGGCGAGGCCGAGCAGCAGGCTGACGGTGGCGACGGAGCGTATCCGTCGCGGGGTGTTGATGACGCGCTTCATTTCTGGTCTCCAGCCGAGAGTGGTCCGCGCTGCCCGGAACCGGGGCCCGCACTTCCAGAGTCCCGCGCCGGACCAGCCATGTCATCAGCTGTTACGCCGCTGTGGCAGAACCATGGCGGCGCGCGGAAGATGTGACGGCAGCCGTGACGGAGGGTGTGGATGGCATGACGCGACGGCGCGCAGGCGACGTCGGACTCGGGGTCGGGCGCGCCGCAGACGCCGACGGCGCCGGTGATCGCGCCGTCCGCGCCGTTCCGGCCCGCCGCGCGCAGCGGGCCACCGTGGGCCTTCGTCCGATGGCAATGGCGCTGGATGACACCAATTGCTGTGACACAGCGTCAATGGGTCTGGGGCAGGGGAAGGTCGGCCGACGGTGACGGTGTGAACTCGCCGAGAAGGGGGCCAACGGCCCTGTTGGGAAGGGCGAAACAGTTAACTCTCCAGGGTACCGACGGTACGATGGGCCCACAAATTCTGCGCTTGCTGGGGGGCACCATGAAGCGGCTGGTGACGCGCGTGGTCACGGCTTTCGAGCGGCTACGGATCTGGCTGCTGGCACAGTCATGGTTCACCAGTGTGCTGTTGCCGGCGTTGCCGCGCGGTCTGCGGTGGGCGCTGCGGCGGGTCTACCTGGCGCCGGTGGACCTGGCGGACCGCTGGCTGGGGCGGCGGGACGGGTCGCTGCCGCCGAAGGCGGGGACATTCACCGGCGGGGTGAGCGACTTCGCGGCGACCGGGGAGCTGCTGCTGGAGGCGTTGCGGGAGAGCGCGGGGCTGACACCGTCCTCACATCTGCTGGACGTGGGCTGCGGGATCGGGCGGCTGGCGATCCCGGCTGCGGGGTTCCTGGACGCGGAGGGCGGCTACGAGGGGATCGACATCGTCCCGGACGGGATCGCCTGGTGCCGGGCCAATGTCTCCGGGCCGCACGGGAACGTGCACTTCACGCTGGCGGACGTCTACGACAAGGAGTACCACCCGAAGGGGCGGATGAAGGCGTCGGAGTACACCTTCCCGTTCGCGGACGACAGCTTCGACGTGGCGGTGCTGATCTCGGTCTTCACCCACATGCTGCCGGAGGAGGTGAACCGCTACCTCTCGGAGCTGGCACGGGTGCTGAAACCCGGCGGGCGGGCCTTCGTCTCCTACTTCCTGCTCTCGCCGGAGACCGAGGCGCTGCCGGCGTCCGCCTCGGTGCAGCGGCGGTTCAAGCACCGGATCGGCGAGGCCTACGTCGCCTCGGTCAAGGTGCCCGAGCCCTCGGTGGGCTACCGGGAGGCTACGTCCGCGGGCTCTACGCAGAGCACGGCTTCGCCGACGGCCCCGAGGTCTACTACGGCGCGTGGTCCGGCCGACGGGGTCACTGGCCGGCCGACTCGGGCCTCGGCGACCAGGACACCGTCGTCGCCACCGTGCGCTGAGCGAACCGATGCGAATCCCCCGCCCGGACTCCGGCCCGAAGCACGCCGGCCCGGACTCCGGCCGGCGGGGGCCGGGCAGGTAGCGGGAGGAGACAGCGGCCGTGGCCCAGCGACGCATCCGTACCACGGTGACGGCGGGCGCGCTCGCCCTCGCCCTGGTTCTCGCCCCGGTCCTGGCCGGCTGCTCCTCGAACCCGAGGCCGAGCCCCAGTCACACCCCCGCCGTCATCCCGGTCATCCCCGTGGTGCCGGTCGACCCGACCGGTATCCCGGGCACCTGGAAGACCACCCTCAACGACGGACCCACCCAACTGGCCCAGTGGGGCGGCTGGTTCGGCGGCGGCGTGACCGGACCGGTCAACACCAACGAGAACGCCTGCTACAGCTCCGACCACGTCGGGCTGACTCCGCCCACCCTCGGCGGCCAGCAGAACCTGACGCTCACCCTGAGCGGTGACCACAGCTACTGCAATGGCACCACCTACCCCTACACCGGTGCGCTGATCTCCTCCCGGGGGATCTTCCAGCAGACCTACGGCGCCTTCGAGGCGAAGGTCTACATCCCGGCCGCGCCCGACGGCAGCATCGCCAACTGGCCGGCCGTCTGGTCCGACGGGATGAACCAGCCGCAGGACGGTGAGATCGACGCCATGGAGGGGCTGCTCGGCGTGGCCTGCTACCACACCCACCCCCCGACCGACGGCCCCGGCGCCTGTGTGCCGCTCTCGACCTTCAGGCCCGGCTGGAACATCGTCGGCTGGGTCTGGCAGCCGGGCTCGGTCACCTTCTACTACAACGGGGTCCAGGTCGGCCGGATCGACGGCCATGTCCCCAGCACACCCAACTACCTGATACTGGATCTCACCAACGGACCGGGTGTCGGCGGAAAGACGGTGGTCCCGGCCACCATGGAGGTCGCCTACGTCCGCGCCTGGACCAGCGGGTAGCGGACCGCCGTCCCGCTGCCCCCGCCGTCCCGCCTTCCCGCCGTCCCGCCGGAGCGGTCAGCCGCCGACGTAGGCCGCGAGGTGCCGGCCGGTGAGGGTGGACCGGTCGGCGACCAGGTCGGCCGGGGTGCCCTCGAAGACGACCTGTCCGCCGTCGTGGCCGGCGCCGGGGCCGAGGTCGATGATCCAGTCGGCGTGCGCCATCACCGCCTGGTGGTGTTCGATCACGATCACCGACTTGCCGGAGTCGACCAGCCGGTCCAGCAGGCCGAGCAACTGCTCGACGTCGGCCAGGTGGAGGCCGGTGGTCGGCTCGTCGAGGACGTAGACGCCGCCCTTCTCGGCCAGGTGCGTCGCCAGCTTGAGCCGCTGCCGCTCGCCGCCGGACAGCGTGGTGAGCGGCTGACCGAGCGTCAGGTAGCCGAGCCCGACATCGGCCAGCCGGGCCAGGATCGCGTGCGCGGCCGGGGTGCGCGCCTCACCGGCGCCGAAGAACTCCTCGGCCTCGGCCACCGACATCGCCAGCACCTCGCTGATGTCGCGGCCACCGAGGTGGTAGTCCAGCACCGACGCCTGGAACCGCCTGCCCTCGCACTCCTCGCAGACGGTGGCGACGCCGGCCATCAGCGCCAGGTCGGTGTAGATGACCCCGGCCCCGTTGCAGTTGGGGCAGGCACCCTCGGAGTTGGCGCTGAACAGGGCCGGCTTCACCCCGTTGGCCTTCGCGAAGGCCTTGCGGATCGGGTCGAGCAGCCCGGTGTAGGTCGCCGGGTTGCTGCGCCGCGAACCCTTGATCGCGCCCTGCCCGATCGCCACCACGCCCGTGCCGTCGGTGCCCGTGCCGTCCGAGTCCGAACCATCGGTCCCGGCACCGTTGACCAGCGAGCCGTGCACCAGCGAGGTCTTGCCGGAGCCGGCGACGCCGGTGACCACGACGAGGACCCCGAGCGGGACGTCCACGTCCACGTCGCGCAGGTTGTGGGTGCTCGCCCCGCGGATCTTCAACGCCCCGGAGGGCTTCCGCACCTGCTCCTTGACGGCGGCGCGGTCGTCGAAGTGGCGGCCGGTGATGGTGTCGCTGGCCCGGAGCCCCTCGACGCTGCCCTCGAAGCAGACGGTGCCGCCGCCCGATCCGGCGCCCGGTCCGAGGTCGACGACGTGATCGCCGATCGCGATCATCTCCGGCTTGTGCTCGACCACCAGCACCGTGTTGCCCTTGTCCCGGAGCCGCAGCAGCAGGCCGTTCATCCGGTTGATGTCATGCGGGTGCAGACCCGTGGTGGGCTCGTCGAAGACGTAGGTGACATCGGTGAGCGAGGAGCCGAGCTGGCGGATCATCTTGACCCGCTGCGCCTCACCGCCCGACAGCGTGCCCGACGGCCGGTCGAGCGAGAGGTAGCCGAGCCCGATCTCCACCAGCGAGTCCAGGATCTGCTGCAGCGCGGCGAGCAGCGGCGCGACCGAGGGTTCGTCCAGGCCACGGACCCAGTCGGCCAGGTCGCTGATCTGCATCTCGCAGGCGTCGGCGATGTTGACCTTGCCGATCCGCGAGGACCGGGCCGCCGCACTGAGCCGGGTGCCGCCGCAGTCGGGGCAGGCGGCGAAGGTGACCGCCCGGTCCACGAACGCCCGGACATGCGGCTGCACCGTCTCCTGGTCCTTGGAGAGCATCGACTTCTGGATCCGGGGGATCAGACCCTCGTAGGTCATGTTGATGCCCCCGATCTTCATCCTGACCGGCTCGTGGTGCAGGAAGTCGTGCAGCTCCTTCTTGGTGTACTTGCGGATCGGCTTCTCCGGGTCGTAGAAGCCGGAGGAGGCGTAGAGCCGGTAGTTCCAGCCGCCCGCGGTGTAACCGGGGATGGTGAGCGCGCCGTCGGCCAGCGACTTGGAGTCGTCGAAGAGCTGGCCGAGATCGATGTCGGAGACCGTGCCCCGGCCCTCGCAGCGCGGACACATGCCGCCGGTGATGCTGAAGCTGCGCCGCTCCTTCACCGTCTTCCCGTCGCGCTCCATGGTGACTGCGCCCGAGCCGCTGATCGACGGGACGTTGAAGGAGAACGCCTTGGGCGAGCCGATGTGCGGCTGCCCGAGCCGGCTGAAGAGGATGCGCAGCATCGCGTTGGCGTCGGTGGCGGTGCCGACCGTGGAGCGGGGGTCGCCGCCCATCCGCTGCTGGTCGACGATGATCGCGGTGGTCAGCCCTTCGAGCACGTCGACCTCGGGCCGCGCCAGCGTCGGCATGAAGCCCTGCACGAAGGCGCTGTAGGTCTCGTTGATCAGCCGCTGCGAGTCCGCCGCGATCGTGCCGAACACCAGCGAGCTCTTGCCGGAGCCGGAGACGCCGGTGAAGACCGTCAGCCGGCGCTTCGGGATCTCGACACTGACGTCCTTCAGGTTGTTCACGCGCGCACCCTGCACGCGGATCAGATCGTGGCTGTCGGCAGGATGCTGCGCAGGCGGTTCGGGCTTCGTCCTCGCGGCCGGGCTCATCGTCTCTCCATCTGTCTGTCTGTGCGTCTGGCTGGCTGGTGTGCGCTGGCGTGCGGGGTCGCTCTCGCAGGTCCACGCTACGGGTGGGCGGGCGGTTCGTGCTTCTCCGTTCCTGACCAGCCGGAACCGGGGAAGTGGGCCCCCGCCCGCCGGGCCCGGTCGGGCATGGGGCAAGGTCGGAACCGGCCCGGTCGCGGGTGGGTGGCTGTCGCCTGCTCGCGGATTTGTGTTATTCGCATCCGAGCGGAGGATCTCCCAGAACATGATGAACTCACCCGGTCGGGATTCGGTGGAGGCGGTTGGCACGGTGCCCGGCGATCGGGTTCCGGGGCTGGTCGAGCGGGCGCAGCGCGGGGAGCGCGCCGCGCTGGACGAGCTGGTCGCCGGGCATCTGCAGCTGGTGTACAACATCGTCGGCAGAGCGCTCGCCGGGCATCCGGACACCGATGACGTGGTGCAGGAGACGCTGCTGCAGGTGGTCTCCGGCCTGGGCGGGCTCCGCGATCCGGCGAGCTTCCGGTCCTGGACGGTGGCCATCGCGATGAACCAGATCCGTCGGCGCTGGCGCGGCGGGCCGTCCGCCCGGGAGCTGGCGGACGACTGTCCGCCGGTCGCGTCCGGAGCGGACTTCGCCGAGCTTGCCATCGTCCGGCTCGGCCTCTCCGACCAGCGCCGTGAGACGGTCGAGGCGACCCGCTGGCTGGACCAGGACGACCGCGAACTCCTGGGACTGTGGTGGCTGGAGGCCGCCGGCAACCTGTCCCGGGCCGACCTGGCGGCGGCGCTGGAGCTTCCGCCGCAGCACGTCGCGGTGAAGGTCCAGCGGATGAAGGAGCAGCTGGAGACCGCCCGGGTGGTGGTGCGCGCGCTGCGGAACCGGGCGAGCTGCCCGGCGCTGTCGGCGCTCACCGCTGACTGGGACGAGGTCCCCAGCGCGCTCTGGCGCAAGCGAATAGGCCGTCACGCCCGGGTCTGCGACGCCTGCTCCCGCCAGCGGGAGGGCCTGGTCCCGGCGGAGGGACTGCTGGCCGGCCTGGCCATGGTCCCGGTCCCGTCGACCTACGGACCGACCGGGCCGCTGCCGATGGTCTCCTCGGGGGCCCCCGGGGCCTCGGGTGCCTCGGGGGCCCGCCACTCCCACCGTTCCGCGCCGCGTCGACGTACGGGCGGCGGCCACCGCCGGACCCGGCCGCGCTGGCCGATGCTGGCCGCCGCGACCGGCGTGGCCGCCGCAGCCGTGGTGGGCGTGCTCGCCGTCGCCCAGTCGCCGGAGCATCCGCAAGCGGCGCTCGGCCCGTCCTCCTCCCGGGCGGTGACGATCGCCGTCACGGCCTCCCCGTCACCCACGACCCTCGCCCCCACGACCGCGGCCCCCACAACCGCCGCCCCCACGACCGCAAGCGCGCGGCCCAGCAGCGCGGCCCCCACCACCGCCCGTCCGCGACCCACGCCCGCGGCGTCCACCGCGTCCACCACGTCAGCTGTGTCCGCCGCGTCCACCACGGGCCCGGGCAGCCCGGTGGAGCAGGTCCTGGCCCTCATCAACCAGGCCCGCGCCGCCCAGGGGTTGGCCCCGCTCACCCTGACCGCCGACCTCGACGCCAGCGCGGCCCAGCACGACGCGACCATGGCGGACGGCTGCGGCCTCTCGCACCAGTGCCCCGGCGAACCGGCCATCGGCCAGCGGGAGACCGACGCGGGCGTCGACTGGACCGCCTGCGGCGAGAACATCGGCGACGGCGGGCCGGTGGACGACGACGCCTCGGCCGAGGCGTCGATGGCGGTCGGCCTCACCCAGTCCATGCTCGACGAGAAGCCGCCGGACGACGGTCACCGGCTCAACATCCTGAGCACGTCCTACACCCATATCGGCATAGCCGTGATCCGGGACAGCTCCGGGACCGTCTGGCTCACCCAGGACTTCTCCAACTGACCACGACTTCTCCGACTGACCGCGACCGGTCGCCGGCCTCAGGCGGCCGGAGCGCCACCGGCGAAGTCGCCGGCGATGTCGGAGTCGATGAGGTTCACCGAGGAGTGGTCGGTGAGGATGATCCCGAGCTCGCGGTTGTTGTCCAGCGAGTTCTCGGTGATGTTGATCGAGCCGACCTCGACCCGCTCGGCGTGGGTGCCCGCGTCCGCGACGATGGCCTTGGCGTGGATGTAGAAGCCGGTCTGCGAGGAGTAGGTGGAGACCTTGGCGCCGGCCGCCTCGACCTGGGCGATCTCCCAGGTGTAGTACGAGGGGTTCTCCAGCACGATCCGGACCTTCACGCCGCGCTTCGCGGCGGCGGTGATCGCGTCGACCACGGCCGGGTCGCTGAACTCCAGCTCCTCGACGTCCAGCGTCCGCTTGGCACCGTTGATCACCGAGAGGATCCGGGCGCGGGAGTCGGTCGGCGACCACAGCAGGTTGTCACCGTCGCTCGGCGTCACCGCGGTGTGGGTGAAGTCCGCGTTGAACACCGTCTCGATCGCGGCGACGTCCTTGCGGTCGTTGTCGAACACCCCGTAGTCGCGGCTGGTGGTGTAGTACTCGGAGGTCAGGTTGCCGCTCATGATCAGCGACACCGAGCCGTCGACCGTGATGGTCTTCTGGTGGGTGAAGTAGTACGTCGGGTTCGAGTAGACGACGTCGACACCGGCCGCCTGCAGCTGGGCAAAGGCGGGGGCGTTGTAGGACTCGTTGCGGTTGTCCAGGATCACCCGCACCGCCACGCCGCGGTCGTGCAGCGCGATCAGCTCCTTGAGCGCGGTGGTGTCGTCGAGCTGGTACATCGTCATGTCGAGCGACCGGTGCGCGGACGCGATGAACTTGTCGATGACCGGCTCATTGGTCCCCGTGTCGAGCGAGAAGGCGAACGCCTTGTAGCTGCTCCCACCCCGGTGCGAGTTCGCGGGCGCGGCACCGGCGGTCGTGGCCACCGCAGCGGCGCAGACCAGCGCGGCGATCCCGGCACGAGCGGCAGACCTGGCTATCATTCGTGTCTCCCAAGGGACTTGATGATGCACCCGGCCCCGTGACCGGACGCGCCCCAAGGACACCAGCAGCGCGGACCGCCAGAAAGAGCCCCCCGATGAACGCCCAGTGACAACCTCCCCCCGCTACGCGCGTCAGTGGCGGTCGGCTCGGCGGGTCACCGCTCCAGGTAGCCGTTCGCCTCGCCCCAGGCGAGGAATGTGTCGCCGTCGCAGGGAAGGTAGGCCTCGTGGTCGCGGAGCACGTCGATCACCTGGCAGGCCTCGGAGCGTGAGAGCAGGGACTGGCCGATGCCGTCCACCAGGAGTTCGAGTGTGCCTGTGTACCGCGCCCCCGGTACTTCGCCCGGGACCGTGCTGCCTTGTCGTCCACGACTGCCACGTAGCCGTGAAACTCCGCGTAGGCGAGGGTCGTTGCCTCGCCGACGTCCTTCGTTCCGCCGCCGAGGCTGGAGTGGTATTCCGAGAATAAGATCAGCATCTCCAGCGGGGTCGTGGGGTCGACTTCGAGCCAGGGCTGGGAGAGAACCTGGTGCAGGCGGCTGTATCGGGCCGCACCGCGCAGGATCTCCTCCTCCACCGCAGGAGTGATGAGGCACCGTCGTCCGGCGATGAGCTTTTCGAGTACCTGGAGCTGCCCCGAACGGGCGAAGTAGTTGAGCGGTGAGCTGTCGAAGACCAGGGGCCCCGAGGCGAGCGGGTCGTTCATTCGAGCCCTGAGCCGATCTCGCCCCACAGCGACTCGACCGGCACGCTGTCCGGTTGGCCCAGGTCCTCCTGGGACAGCGAGGGATCGCCGATGATCTCCAGGGCGCGGCTCGGAGAGATCTTGTAGGTGCGAAAGGCGCGCACGGCTGCGGCCTTGATACCCGACGGGACCTGCACTCCCTGCAACTCCTCGAACACGCGCACGGCGCATTCCAGGTAGTCGGCTCTGGTCGGGGACGACTGTTCCAGCTTGCGCCGTTCCTCGGCCGAGAGGAGATCGTAGGCGCGCAACTGCCGGAGGGCGGTGGACCAGCTCACCCGGTAGTCGGCGGCGAGGAGGATGACGGACTGGCGCAGCCCTTGTGCCTGGCGCAGGGGCCGCCAGCGGTCGGCCGCTCCGGGCGGGCACAGGAGCGCGGCGGCGAAGGCGTCGATGGCCTGCTCGCGCTCGTTGCTGATGACACCCCAGTCGGACGAGTAGGCGTCCCCCAGCACATGGTGGCCCAACTCGTGCGCGAGCGTGGAGCGCCGCCGGCCTGCGTCCAACGTGCTGTTCACCACCGCGACCCCGGTGGAGGCCAAGGAGCCATGCGCGGTGTAGGCGCCGTCCAGTGCGTTCTCGCCGAGCGGTGCAGCCCAGGTGTAGAGGCCGACGCGTTCAGCGAGATCGGCCAGCAGGTGCAGCGGAGCGGCCGGATCGACGCCCAGCAACTGCCTGGTCCGGGCCGCTGCGTCCAGGACGGCATCCTGGTCCTTGGCGTCGAAGGCCGGTAACGCGGCGATAGGCTCCCGGGCTCTGATGGTTCGGGCGTCGATCAGGGTCTGCAGGTCTCTCAGGGCATCCTCAAGGGCGTACTCCCCGGCCTTGTCCACGCGCTGCTCGCTCCGAGCCGCCCGCCGACTGGTCACCACGGAAGGCAGCGGCGACACGAACCATGAGAGCGGACGATCCAGCAGCTCGCCCAGTTTCACGAGCTCCAGCGAGTTGATCTGACGCCGACCACTTTCGATCTTGGCGATGGCAGTTCGGTCCAAGCCCATGGAGTCGGCCATCCGCTCCTGGCTCAGTCCGCGCGCCTTCCGTGCCTCCGCGACGCGTGCTCCAATGTCGCTCCAGGACCAGTCCCCAGCATCCATTGTGCCAATATCGCACACCCGAGTCCGGGCTGCGGCTGTACTGCTCCCATCGGATCGGAGAGGCTCCGGAGCTTCAGGCGGCAGGCAGCTTCGCGCCCGCCCTGGCGCGGGCTGAGGCGCGGCGGGCCGCGGCGCGGGGGGCTTGGGAGACGATCACGACGCCGGTGATGACGACGAGGCCGCCGAGCAGCTCGGCGGGGATCGGCAGCTCTCCGAGCCAGAGCCAGGCGATGAGGACGGCGACGGGCGGCACCAGGTAGAGCAGCGACGTCGACACGGCGACCGGCATGCGCGCCACGGCATAGGCCCACAGGACGAAGCCGAGCGCCGACGGCAGCAGGCCCAGGTAGACGGCCGCGATCCAGGCGCCCGCTCCCGCGTGGAGAAGCCCGCCGAGGCCGAAGGGAACGAGCGGGAGGGTCATCCCGGCGCCCGCGAGCATCGCGTAGCAGGCGACCTCAAGGCTGGTGTACCGCAGCAGCAGCGGGCGCTGGAGCGGATGGTAGACGCCCTGGACCGCCGTCGCGCCGACCACGATCCACAGCGACGCGGATGCCGAGACCCCGGCCCGGGCCAGGCAGACGAACGCGACCCCGGCCAGCGCGATGACGCTGCCCACGATCGTCGCCCTGGAGATCCGCTCGTGGCACAGCACCGCCGCGACGCCGACGGACACCAGGGGCGCCGCCGCGACGATGATGCTGGCCGAGCCGGCCGGGACGTACAGCTCGCCCCAGTTCAGCAGAAGTTGATACGCCGTCATGCCGAAGAATCCGCACGCGGCGATCCAGCCCAGGTCACGCGCGCGCGGCAGCCGTGCCTTCGCGGGCACGGCGAAGACGAGCAGGGCCAGAGACGCGACCAGGAGCCGGGCGAACGAGAGCCCGATGACGCCCATGGCCGGGGCTGCGACCCGGATCGCCGGGAACGCCGACGCCCGGAGCGCCACCACGACCAGGCCTGCGGCCAGTGCACGGTTGACCTTCATGAACGCGATGGTGCCAACCTGAAGAAGTAAGCACAATTTAATTGTTTTTACCGGTAACGTAAATGAGAGTTAATGATTGAAGGGATCCCGAGCGTGCCCCTCACCGAACTCGCTGAACGCACCCGCATCGCCCTCTACACCCAGCTGGCCGAGAGCGGGGCCGCCCCCACCGCCGAGGCCCTGGCCACTGCTGTGAACGTCACCGCCGAGGCGCTCGCGGGCGCGATGGCAGAGCTGGCGGAGGCGCACCATGTTGTCCTTCACGACGGTGAGATCGTGCTCGCGCACCCCTTCGCGACGCGTTCGTTCCGCTTCTCGGTCATGGGTCCGCGTACCCTCTGGTGGGGCGGCTGCGCCTGGGACGCGTTCGCCATTCCGAACCTTGTCACCGACTCGCCCTCCGTGCTCGTCGCCACGACCTGTCCGGCCTGCGCCACCCCGCATGCCTGGACCGTGACCAACCAGGCGCCCCCGGCCGGGGACCAGGTCGCGCACTTCCTCGTCGCCGCCGACCGCATCTGGCCCGATGCCGCGCACGCCTGTGAGAACCAGCAGATCTTCTGCTCCGAGGCCTGCGTGGCCGACTGGCTGGAACGCACCGGCAACGGCTGCGGCTACGTCATGTCCCTGAGCACCCTCTGGCGTCTCGCCGAGCACTGGTACGACGGCCGCCTCGACAGCCCCTACGAACGACGCGAGCCCGCCCGGGCGGCCGAGTACTTCCGCAGCGTCGGCCTCACCGGTCCGTTCTGGGGGCTCCCCGACGTCGAACGGTGACCCCGCCTCCCCGAGTTCGCCGTCCCACGATAAGCGCGGGCGAACCGGGCTTCGGCCGGACGCGGGAAGGAGCCGGTCATACGCCGCTGGGCCTCACAGCGGTCGGCGGCGCGAGCCTGAACCCTCCCGACGGGTACGCCGACATCGATGCCCAGGATCGCCATGCGGTCGGCCACTCCGATGCCGGCCTACGGTCCGGCCTCCGGCACGACCGTGCCCGGCAGGCACTCCCCGGCAACGGAACATCACCGCGACGCGGAGGGCGGACAAGCCGTCACGCCCGTCAACAGTCGAAGACCGACCAGCAGATCTCGTTGCGCAACCGCTGATCGTCCAGGACGAGTTCGCGAATCACATCCGGGAGCTGTTCGCGCTGCCAGAGGCACTCGAGCCTGCCGGTGCTCTCACTCTCGGGTCCAGGGGCCGCCGCACGCACGGCCTTGATCGCGTAGGCCGCAGCGCCGAGCTCGTGTGCGGCGACATGCGCCACCACTGCCGCCTGGCCGGCGGCGAACGCCGCGTGCCGAGCTGCTCCGCTCAACTCTCTTGCCGCAGCCATGGCATGGCCACCCGCAGCTCGGGAATCGGACATCCTGATCTCACCGCGCGCCCATGCCCGAATCTGCTCGATCGCCTTGCGGGGCCGCGGGTCCGAGGGCTGATCCGACTCGAAGAGGCGCAGCACATGCTCCGCGCAGTCAGCAGCCCACAGCGCCAGGAGCCGATGGTCGGAGTCCGTCAGTGTCCCCCCACGGCGGACGGTGATGAAGCGGGGGTCGCGATCTTTGGGGAGGATCATGGTGTGTTCCAAGGGATCGGCTGCAGTGTCGAGCAGCCCCTGCTCGTGGTCAACGGGCGTAGGGGTCGTCCGTGTCCTGCGCGGCAGTGGCGTCCTGGTCCGCCCGGAAGGCTTCCAGCGAGATGTCGGGTGCGCTTCGCGACATCGCCGCGAACTCGGCTCGCGGAACGAAGCGGCTGCGGATCTTCAGCGGATCAGCTCCCCGATCCGGTTGCCGTCCCGGGTTACGGTGAACGACTGTCCGGCCACGCCGGCGTCCATGATCTCTCTTGACCTGCTGCGAAGGTCCCGCTGGGTGGTCTCCGGCTGCGCTGCCATGCTGCAAGGTTACAAGCCGTAGCATGAAGTCCCGCCCGCTGTGAGTGGGTTGGGCCGTTGGCTTGTCCCACTTGCAGATGCACTGGTGGGCCTGCGTCGCACGAGCGGGAGCGATTGCAGGTGCTGCGGGGAAGAGAGGGACCGGATGTCTGTCGAGCCGACGGAGGCACCGAGTCGCGCGGCTGGCGTATGGGCCGCCCAGCGGATGCCCCGAGGGCGCGCCCTGCTCGCTAGAGTGGAGTCTGGTCGCCCGGGGCTCCCACCGAGTTCCAGGCCACAGCGCAGAGCAGGAGGTGCCGATGACCGCACAGCCCGCTGAGCCCTACCGCATGCATCATCCCCGGACACAGGATGAGATCGGGGCCGCGCTGCCGCCTTCCCAGCGGATGGCTTTCTACCGTGACATGGGCTCTGCCGACGAGGACGAGATCGCGGGTGTGCTGCGTCGCTGGAGGCTGCGGTTGGCGATCTACAACGACCCTGCCACGCCGCGCGTTCACGCCGCAGTCCAGCAGGGGACGGCTCCTGGGCGGGCCCTGTCGGCAGTCCTGAGGGAGCTCGGGCCGCGGTGAGCGACTGGGGCGACCCGTACGACGGTGACGAAGAGCACGACCTGATCACCTTGTCGCCGCAGGTTCAGGAAGTGTTCGACTACGAGGTAACGCCGTCGGACGTAGTCCCGGCGATCGCCGCGTTCCTGGTCGGCCTGCGTGAGACGTTGGACAACGGTAGGCACCCGGAGCACGCCGAGGAGATCCCGGGTCTGCCGGGCGCCTACCTGGCCCCGTTGGTGCGGGATCTCGGGCTGATCCAGTACCACGCGACCGAGACACCGGACGGACCCGGGTTCTACGTCGCCAGGGTTGTGCGTACGGATGACTATCCCGAGGGCTTCTGAGCTGCTTCGCAGCTTTGCGCTCCACCTGAAACCCCTGGTCGGCGTGGTGCGGACCAGGGGCAGGTCCTGACGCCGATGAAGGGAAGAAACCCGCAGGTCAGCGCCGCTCTGCTAGCACTCGATGACGTTGACCGCGAGGCCGCCGCGGGAGGTCTCCTTGTACTTGACCTTCATGTCGGCGCCGGTCTCCTTCATCGTCTTGATCGCCTTGTCGAGCGAGACGTGGTGGCGGCCGTCGCCGCGCAGCGCCATCCGGGCGGCGGTGACGGCCTTGACCGAGGCCATGCCGTTGCGCTCGATGCAGGGGATCTGGACCAGGCCGCCGACCGGGTCGCAGGTGAGGCCGAGGTTGTGCTCGATGCCGATCTCGGCGGCGTTCTCGACCTGCTCCGGGGTGCCGCCGAGGACCTCGGCCAGGCCGCCGGCCGCCATCGAGCAGGCGGAGCCGACCTCGCCCTGGCAGCCGACCTCGGCGCCGGAGATCGAGGCGTTCTCCTTGAAGAGCATCCCGATCGCGCCCGCCGTCAGCAGGAAGCGGACGATGCCGTCGTCGTCCGCGCCCGGGATGAAGTTCAGGTAGTAGTGCAGGAC
Organism: uncultured Actinomycetota bacterium; assembly: GCA_963743515.1. Lineage (GTDB taxonomy): Bacteria > Actinomycetota > Actinomycetes > Streptomycetales > Streptomycetaceae > Streptacidiphilus. The sequence continues at coordinate 248,062 of CAVUQN010000004.1, read as the reverse complement.
CGCCGGGATGATGCCGGCCGCGCCGTTGGTCGGGGCGGTGACCACCCGGCCGCCGGCCGCGTTCTCCTCGTTCACGGCCATCGCGTAGAGGGTGACCCACTCCATCGCGTTGGCCGGGCTGATGCCCTCGGTGCGCAGGGCGCGGGAGGCGGGGGCGGCTCGGCGGCGGACCTTGAGGCCGCCGGGGAGGATGCCCTCGTGGTTCATCCCGGCCCGGACGCACTCCTGCATCACGTTCCAGATCGCCAGCAGGCCGGAGCGGATCTCGGCCTCGGTGCGCCAGGCCTTCTCGTTCTCCAGCATCAGCGACGAGACCGAGAGGCCGGTCTCGGCGGTCAGTCGCAGCAGCTCGGCGCCGGTCCGGAACGGGTAGCGGAGCACGGTGTCGTCGGGCTTGACCCGGTCCGCGCCGATGGCGTCCTCGTCGACGACGAAGCCGCCGCCGACCGAGTAGTAGGTCTTCTCCAGCAGCGGCGCGCCCTCGGCGTCGAAGGCCGCGAGGGTCATCCCGTTGGCGTGGTACGGCAGCGAGCGCCGGCGGTGCAGTATCAGCTGGGTGTCGGGGTCGAAGGCGATCTCGTGGTCGCCGAGGAGCGAGATCCGCCGGTCGGCCTTGATCCGCTCGACGTCCAGGTCGGCCTTGGCGATGTCCACGGTGCGCGGGGAGTTGCCCTCCAGCCCGAGCAGGACGGCCTTCGGGGTGCCGTGGCCGTGGCCGGTCGCGCCCAGCGAGCCGAAGAGCTCGGCCCGGAGCGAGGCGGTCGGGGCGAGCACGCCCTCGGACTTCAGCCGGCGCGCGAACATCCGCGCCGCCCGCATCGGCCCTACCGTGTGCGAGCTGGACGGCCCTATGCCGATGGAGAAGAGGTCGAAGACGCTGATGGCCACGGGAGACGCCCTTGTCTTGGTGGTGAGGGTGCGGTGCTGGGGCGGGCCCGAGGGTGGGGGCCCGGCGGTGCGGTGCGCCGGTGCGGTGTGCCGGTGCGCGGGTGTGCGCGCGGGACGGGTACGTGCGGCGGGGCACCGGCTCACTGTCCAGTGTGCGCGGCGCCCCGCCGAATGGGTCCGGATCCGGTCCGGAACAGCTCCGGAACAGCGTCGGAACAGCTCGGTACGGACCGTTCGGAACCCGGGGGCCTACAGGCCCGGGTAGAGCGGGTGCTTCTCGGCCAGGGCGGTGACCCGGGCGGCGAGGGCCGACTTCACGGTCTCGTCGAAGGAGGGCTTGAGCGCCTCCGCGATGATGTCGGCGACCTCGGTGAAGTCCTCGGCGCCGAAGCCGCGGGTGGCCAGCGCCGGGGTGCCGATCCGCAGGCCGGAGGTGACCATCGGCGGGCGCGGGTCGAAGGGGATGGCGTTGCGGTTGACGGTGATGCCCACCGAGTGCAGCCGGTCCTCGGCCTGCTGGCCGTCGAGCTCCGAGTTGCGCAGGTCGACCAGGACCAGGTGGACGTCGGTGCCGCCGGACAGTACCGAGACGCCGGCCGCGGTGGCGTCCGGCCGGGTGAGCCGGTCGGCGAGGATCTTCGCGCCTTCGAGGGTGCGCTGCTGGCGGTCCTTGAAGTCGTCGCCGGCGGCGACCTTGAAGGCCACCGCCTTGGCGGCGATCACGTGCTCCAGCGGGCCGCCCTGCTGGCCGGGGAAGACCGCGGAGTTGATCTTCTTGGCGTACTCGGCCCTGGAGAGGATCACGCCGCCGCGCGGGCCGCCGAGGGTCTTGTGGGTGGTGGTGGTGACCACGTCGGCGTAGGGCACGGGGGAGGGGTGCAGCCCCGCCGCGACCAGGCCGGCGAAGTGCGCCATGTCCACCATCAGCAGCGCGCCGACGGAGTCGGCGATCCGGCGGAAGGCGGCGAAGTCGAGCTGGCGCGGGTAGGCGGACCAGCCGGCGATGATCAGCTGCGGCTGGTGCTCCTTGGCGAGGCGCTCGACCTCGTCCATGTCGACCAGGTTGGTCTCCGGGTCGACGTGGTAGGCGGCCACGTTGTACAGCTTGCCGGAGAAGTTGATCTTCATGCCGTGGGTCAGGTGGCCGCCGTGGGCCAGGTCCAGGCCCAGGATCGTGTCGCCCGGCTTGATCAGCGCGAACATCGCGGCGGCGTTGGCCGACGCGCCCGAGTGGGGCTGGACGTTGGCGTGCTCCGCGCCGAACAGCGCCTTGACCCGGTCGATCGCCAGCTGCTCGACGACGTCGACGTACTCGCAGCCGCCGTAGTAGCGGCGGCCGGGGTAGCCCTCGGCGTACTTGTTGGTCAGTACCGAGCCCTGAGCCTCCAGCACCGCGACCGGGGCGAAGTTCTCGGAGGCGATCATCTCCAGAGTGGACTGCTGGCGGTGCAGCTCAGCGTCCACGGCGGCGGCGACCTCGGGGTCGAGCTCGTGCAGGGACTGGTTCAGAACCGTCATGGTGTTCTTCCTCGGAGAGGTCTGGAGTTCAGGCGCCGGTGAGGGCGGAGTACTCGTCGGCGGTCAGCAGGCCCTCGGGCGTGCCGTCGAGGCGGATCTTGAACAGCCAGCCCTCGGTGAAGGACGCGGAGTTGACCAGCGACGGGTCGTCCACCACGGCCTGGTTCGCCTCGACGACCTCGCCGGTCGCGGGGGAGTAGAGGTCGCTGACCGACTTGGTCGACTCCAGCTCGCCGCAGGTCTCGTTCGCGGTCACGGTGTCGCCGACCTCGGGGAGCTGCACATAGACCACGTCGCCGAGCGCGTTGGCGGCGAAGGCGGTGATGCCCACGGTCGCCACGCCGTCCTCGGCGGCCGTCAGCCACTCGTGTTCCTTGCTGTACGTGAGGTACTGGGGGTTGCTCATGGTGTCGATTCTCCAGGATGAAGTGCGGGAACGGCGAAACGGGTCGCCCATCGTCCAGGTAGTGGACGGCGGCGGGAGAGCGGCGCGGCGGTGGGTCAGCGGGCGCGCTTGTAGAACGGCAGGGCGACGACCCCGACCGGTTCGTGGGTGCCGCGGACGTCCACGGCGACGGTGCTGCCCGGCTCGGCGTGCGCCGCGTCCACATAGGCCATGGCGATCGGCTTGCCCAGGGTCGGCGAGGGCGCACCGGAGGTGATCGAGCCGATGACCGTGCCGTCGGTCGCCGACACCACGTTCATCCCGGCGCGCGGCACCCGGCGTCCGGGGGAGACCAGGCCGACCAGGACCCGCGGCGGCTGCGCGGCGGCCTCGGCGGCAGCCTTCTCCAGGGCCACCCGGCCGACGAAGTCCCCGCCGTTGGTGGTCTTGTCGAAGCGGACGACCCGGCCCAGGCCGGCGTCGAAGGGGGTGAGCGAGGTGGCCAGCTCGTGCCCGTAGAGCGGCATGCCGGCCTCCAGCCGCAGGGTGTCGCGGCAGGACAGCCCGCAGGGGACCAGTCCGGCCCCGGCGCCCGCCGCCGAGAGGGCCTCCCAGAGCGCCACCGCGTCGCCGGGGGCGACGAACAGCTCGAAGCCGTCCTCGCCGGTGTAGCCGGTGCGCGCGAGCAGCGCCGGGCGGCCGGCCACGGTGGTCGGCAGGGCGGTGTAGTACTTCAGCGCCGGCAGGTCGGCCTCGGTGAGCGGGGCGAGGATGCCGGTCGCCTCCGGGCCCTGGATCGCGATCAGCGCGTAGGCGTCGCGGTCGTCGCTGACCACGGCGTCGAAGCCGGCCGCGCGCTCGGTCAGCGCGTCCAGGACCACCTGGGCGTTGGAGGCGTTGGCGACGACCAGGAACTCGGTCTCGCCGGTGCGGTAGACGATCAGGTCGTCCAGGATGCCGCCGTCCGGGGCACAGATCATGGTGTAGCGGGCGCGGTTCACCCCGAGCGCGGAGACGAAGCCGACCAGTGCGTGGTCGAGCAGCTCGCCCGCCTGGGGGCCGGTGAGGGTGATCTCGCCCATGTGGGAGAGGTCGAACAGCCCGGCCTGGTTGCGGACGGCGAGGTGCTCCTCGCGCTCGCTGCCGTAGCGCAGCGGCATGTCCCAGCCGGCGAAGTCGGTCATGGTGGCGCCCAGGGCGCGGTGCACGGCGTCCAGCGCGGTGAGGCGCAAGGGCGCAGCGGCGGTCGAATCGGGGGACGACATGGAAGGGTCTCCTCGGTGCTCTCGAACAGGTGCATGCAGGGCATGCCGCAGCGGGGCTCTCCCCCTCTGTCGCTGCAACCTGAGAGCTTCACCGGGCACCCGCCGGGGGCGGGAACGCGGCTTGCACCGTTGGTGGGCCTGCCCCGGGCGTACGCCTGCGGTCGACCACTTTCCAGATGTGCCTTGCCCGTGCGGTAGCTGTGCCTGAGAGATTCCGGGGAGGGCTTGCTCCTTCGGCGCCGACTGCAACCCCGCTCCCGCCGGGGGAGGTGGGGCTGGCCTGGCTCTCCCGCGCGGGTTCGAACGGCCGGTGTGAAGTTGTTGGGCACGCTCATCATGGCATGGAGCACGGGCCGGGTGCAGGGGCACGTCGCCGTCCCGGGCATCGGCGGTGTCCCGCGCGGCAGTGACAGTCGCAGTGACATACCTCGCGTCCGTCCCCTGCGGCCCGGCCGCGGTCGTTATCCTGCGGTGAGGTCACGTCGGAGAACGGTGGTACGGACGATGCAGCACCCGGTGATTCCGGCGCAGAGCGCGACGGGCGGCTGGCCCGCGAACGAGCTGGAGGCGGTGCTCACCAGCGCTATCGGCGACCCCGGCGCGACGCCGCGGGTGGTCGAGGTGCTGCGCCGCAGCCACGTCTGGCTGCCGCTGCCCGGCGGCCCCACCCGCGACGGTACGACGCTGGACCTGCCGACGACCGAGCTGGCCGGCCAGCCCTTCGTGCCGGTGTTCAGCTCCGAGGAGCAGTTCCGGCTGATCGCCGGCAACCTGCCGTTCGCGGTGGCGCCGGTGTGCGAGCTGGCCGAGGGGATGCCGCTGGGCGTCGGGATCGTGGTCAACCCGGAGGGCGCGGTCGGCATCCCGATCCCGGCGGCCGGGGTGCCCGAGCTGCGCGGCACCACCGACGCCCGCGCGCAGGCCGAGCCGCGGGCCGCCTTCGCCGCCCGGCTGGGGCTGCGGGTGCCCGGGGCGCACGAGGACCCGGTGGAGTTCCTGGTCGCGGCGATCGGCGAACTCTCGGTCACGCCGGTGGTGCTGACCGCCCGTCGGGCCCTGGTCCAGGTCGAGCAGGACCGGGAGAAGCTGTTCATCGGGGTGGAGCTGGCCCGTGCCGAGCCCGAGGACCAGCAGGCCGCGAACCTGGCCCTGGGCCGGGCGCTGGGTGCGGTGCCGCTGCCCTGGGAGGTCGGGATCGTGCTGCTTAACGTCGTGGACGACCCGCTGGTGGAGTGGATGTCGACCTCGGTCCAGCCGTTCTTCGCCCGCGGCTAGCGGGATAGGCTGAGCCGTTCGAAAGCGAGCAGGCCGAGACGGGCGCGCGGGAAGAGGGCGGCACAGTGGTCCAGGCAGGCGGCGGGGGCGCCATCGAACGGGCGCTGCTGGAGGTGGCCCCGGGGCGCTTCGACGCGTACGAGGCGCTGTTGGCCGCCCTCGGTGAGGGCCGGGTGTGGATGCTGCTCTGGTTCGGCGAGGCCGGGCGGCCGGACGCCCAGTACGGGAACATGGAGGTCGGCGGCTTCGGCTACGCGCCGTGCGTGACCTCGGCCGAGCAGCTCGCGGCGAGCGGCTGGTCCCGGGCGCACCAGGTGGGCAACGGGCGTGAGGTCGCCGCCGCGCTCTACCGCGAGCGCTGGGGCCTGTGGCTGAACCCGCACCAGCCCGGCGGCGGCGTCGGCGTCCCGTGGGCGGACCTGCGCCGGGTCGCGGGCGGCCTGGACCGGCTGCCGGCCGGTCCGCTGCAGATCGACGAGCCGACGGTGCCGGCCGACGGCTTCTATGCGGCGCTGGCGCATGCGGCGCAGGGCACGCCGGTGGTGCGCTCGCTGCGCCGGGCCTGGGTCCGTCCGGCCTGGGGCGAGCCGTACCTGGTGGTCGGGCTCGACCTCTTCGACTCCGGGCCGGCCGCGGTGGAGTCGGTGCGGCTGATGATGGAGCACTCGCTGGCCTTCGCCCCGGCCGGGGTGGCGGTGTCGACGGTGGCGATGTCCGATCCGTACGACCCGGTGGCGCTGTGGCTCCAGGTGCGAGCGGCCCCGTTCTACGACCGTACGGTCCAGTTCTGACGCTTCTGCCCCGAGCGTCCCCTTCTGCGCAGGACGTCCCCGGGCCGGGGGTCGAATAGCGCTGTGCCGAGCACCCTTTCGGACCGTGCCCGAACGGTCGCCGGGAGGTGATGACCGGTCAATTGTGCTTGCTGTGACACTCGTAGCAGTGGTGTCAAGAACGCTCTGGCCTGCCGTGAACTGTTTCCGCAGCCAGGACAGCACTCCCGGGTCTGGGTAACAAGTATGTGAATTGATGTATTCGCACATCTCGGCCATGCATCGACGCAGATCACGGTTGGGCATCCTTTGCCCTTCAGGGGTGGCGGACGTGCTTCCCGCTGTTGAAGAGTGGCGCCTCAACGACGCGCCCCAGGCGCGGAGTCGCGCCGTGCCGAGGGGCCGCCGTCGCACCAGACGGGCCGGTTCTGCGGTGCTCGCGGGCTGAGCGGAACACCTCCGCGAGGGCCGGGACGCCGAGACGCACGAGCGGTAGTTCTACGCCTGCTTCGAGCATGACAATGCCTTCCGTACGCCGGACAATCAGACGCAGCACCGCGGGATCATCGCGCCACGGATCGTTCGTACCACTGCACTTGGCACCATCAGTGAGACTGCTAGGGAGTCAACACGCCATGTCTGCGCCACTAGAGGTCACTGGATCAGCCGACGAAGCAGGGCCGGACGACGTCGCGCCCAAAGCCGCGGGCAAGGGGATCGAGGGCCGCTCCCTCGGCCGGATCGCCTGGACCCGGCTGCGCCGCGACAAGGTCGCCATGGCCGGCGGCATCGTGGTCGCCCTGCTGGTGCTGCTCGCGGTGCTGGCCAAGCCGATCGAGGCGCTCTTCGGGCTGCAGCCGAACGCCTTCCACCAGAACCTGATCGACCCGGTGCTGCTCAAGCCCACCGGCGCCTTCGGCGGCATGAGCTGGGCCCACCCGCTGGGTGTGGAGCCGCAGTTCGGGCGCGATCTGCTGTCCCGGGTGATCGAGGGCTCCTGGGTCTCGCTGGCCGTCGCCTTCGGCGCGACCATCCTCTCCAACGTCATCGGCATCGTCCTCGGCGTCGCCGCCGGGTACTACGGCGGCTGGGTCGACTCGCTGGTCAGCCGGCTGATGGACATCTTCCTGGCCTTCCCGCTGCTGCTGTTCGCCATCGCGCTCTCCGCCTCGCTGCAGAACGGCGCCTTCGGCCTGACCGGGCTGCCGCTGGAGATCAGCGTCCTGATCTTCGTCATCGGCTTCTTCAACTGGCCCTACATGGGCCGGATCGTGCGTGGCCAGACGCTTTCGCTGAAGCAGCGCGAGTTCGTCGAGGCCGCCCGCAGCCTCGGTGCCCGCGGCCCGTACATCCTGTTCAAGGAGCTGCTGCCGAACCTGGTCGCCCCGATCATCGTCTACTCGACGCTGCTGATCCCGACCAACATCCTCTTCGAGTCGGCGCTGAGCTTCCTCGGCGTGGGCATCGAGCCGCCGCAGGCGTCCTGGGGCGGGATGCTCAGCGAGGCCGTCCCGTTCTACACCGCCGACCCCGAGTTCATGCTCGTGCCCGGTCTGGCGATCTTCGTCACCGTCCTCGCCTTCAACCTGCTCGGCGACGGGATCCGGGACGCCCTCGACCCGCGTGCCAACTGACCGACCCCACCAACCCATCGTGCGAAGGGGAAACCACCAACGATGAACAGCAGCATGCGAAAGAGGACCCTCGCGGTCCTGGCCACCGCCGCCTCCGCGGCGATGGCGCTGACCGCCTGCAGTTCGGGCAGCTCCGGCTCCGGCGGCTCGGGCTCGACCAAGGCCGGCGCGGCGGTCTACAACGCCGGCAACACCAGCCGGATCAACCCCTCCACAGCGACCGGCGGCACGGAGACCTACGAACTCTCGAGCACCCCCGACTCGATGGACCCGGGCAACACCTACTACGACTACATGTGGGACTTCAGCCGGCTGTACGCGCGGGCGCTGACCACCTTCGCGCCCACCCCCGGCAGCAAGAGCCTCACCCTCCAGCCCGACCTGGCCACCGGCCTCGGCGTGCCCAGCAACGACGACAAGACCTGGACCTACACCATCCGGTCCGGCCTCAAGTTCTCCAACGGCCTGCCGATCACCTCGGCCGACGTCAAGTACGCGGTGGAGCGCAGCAACTTCGCCCCCGCCGTGCTCAGCAACGGGCCGACGTACTTCAACAACCTGCTGGTCCCGAACACCCCGGCGTACCAGGGCCCCTACAAGGACCCGAAGGGCGGCCTGAACTCGATCCAGACGCCCAACGCGACCACCATCGTCTTCAACCTGAGCCAGTCCTTCGCGGACTTCGACTACCTGGTCTCGATGCCGCAGACGGCCCCCGTGCCGCAGGTCGACGACACCGGCGCGAACTACGTCAAGAACATCGTTTCGTCCGGTCCGTACATGTTCAAGAGCTACTCCGACGGCCAGGGCGCGGTGCTGGTCAAGAACCCGAACTGGACCCAGGCCAGCGACCCGATCCGGCACCAGTACGCCGACGAGATCGACGTCAAGTTCAACGTCGCGCAGACCACCATCGACCAGGACCTGATCGCCGGCAACGCGACCATGGACCTCGGCGGCACCGGCATCGCGCCCAGCACCCAGGCGACCGTGCTGCTCAAGCCGTCCGAGAAGGCGAACCTGGACGACACCCCCTCCGGGATGCTCGCCTACACGGCGATCTCGGAGAACGTCGCGCCGTTCAACAACGTCCACTGCCGTGAGGCCGTGGAGTACGGCATCGACAAGCTCTCGGTGCAGACGGCGGCCGGCGGCAACGTCCACGGCGACATCGCGACCACCATCCTGCCGCCCACGGTGACCGGTTACACCCCGTTCAACCTGTACCCAAGCACCGGCAACCAGGGCGCGGACACCGCCAACGGCCTGGCCTCGGCCAAGGCCCAGCTCGCGCTCTGCGGCCAGCCGAACGGCTTCACCACCAACATCGCGGCCCGCTCCGACCGTCCGGGCGAGGTCGCCATGGCCGAGGCCGTGCAGGCCTCGCTGGCCAAGATCGGCATCACCGTCAACATCAAGCAGTACACCTCGGGCGAGTACTTCCAGGACTACGCCGGCTCCCCGGCCTACGTCCACTCGCACGACCTCGGTCTGATGATGATGGCCTGGGCCGCCGACTGGCCGTCCGGATACGGCTTCCTGGACCAGATCCTGGCCGGGAACACCATCAAGCCCTCCGGCAACACCAACCTGTCGGAGCTGAACGACCCGGTCATCAACAACCTGCTCAACACCGCGATCGCCAGCACCGACGTCGCGACCCGTACCGCCGACTGGGGCACGATCGACAAGGACGCGATGGCGGACGCGGGCATCGTCCCGCTGCTCTACCGCAAGGACCTGCTGTACCGGCCCAGCAACGCGACCAACGTCTTCGTCAACGAGTCCTACGGCATGTACGACTACGCCAACATCGGTCTCAACCAGTAGCAGCCACGCAGGCACTGCCAGAAATTCGGAAGGCAGGTGAAGGCGGCGGTGCCCGCCGGCGGAGCGATCCGTCGGCGGGCGCCGGGGCCGGACAACCGTGCTCATGTACATCCTCCGGCGGCTTTTCGCCGCGGTGCTACTGCTGCTCATCGTGAGCGCGGTCACCTTTGCCATCTTCTTCCTGGTGCCACGCCTCGCCGGGCAGACGCCCACCGAGCTCGCCGCCCAGTACGTCGGGCGCGACCCCAGCGCCGCCGCCATCAAGGCGGTGGAGCAGAACCTCGGCTTCGACCAACCCATCTACCAGCAGTACTGGGAGTACATCCACGGCATCTTCGCCGGGCGCACCTTCCAGTACGGCCCCGACGCCTCGCACTGCGGCGTCCCCTGCTTCGGCTACTCCTTCAAGAGCCACCTGGACGTCTGGCCGCTGATCACCTCCCGACTGCCGGTCACCGCCTCGCTGGCGATCGGTGCGGCCGTGCTCTGGGTGATCTCCGGCGTCGGCATCGGCGTGCTCTCCGCGCTGAAGAAGGGATCGCTGCTGGACCGGCTGTCGATGGGCATAGCCCTGGCCGGCATCTCGCTGCCGATCTTCTTCACCGGGCTGATCTCGCTGGCGCTGTTCAGCTACAAGTGGCCGATCTTCGCCAACGACGTCTACGTACCGATCACCCAGAACCCGCTGATGTGGGCGAAGAACCTGGTCCTGCCCTGGATCAGCCTCGCCTTCCTCTACTCCGCGCTCTACGCCCGGCTCACCCGCGCCGGGATGCTGGAGACCATGGGCGAGGACTACATCAGGACCGCCCGAGCCAAGGGCCTGCCCGAGCGTACGGTCGTGGTCAAGCACGGCCTGCGGGCCGCGCTGACGCCCATCGTCACCATCTTCGGCATGGACCTCGGGCTGCTGCTCGGCGGGGCGATCCTGGTCGAGAACGTCTTCTCGCTCCAGGGCATCGGCCAGTTCGCGGTCCTGGCGATCCAGAACCAGGACCTGCCGGAGATCATGGCGGTCACCCTGGTCGCCGCCTTCTTCATCGTCGTGGCCAACCTCGTCGTCGACATCCTGTACGCCGCTGTCGACCCCCGGGTGAGGTTCCTGTGAGCAAGAAGATCCCCCTGGACAAGCAGGCCGCGGAGAAGGCGGAACAGGACGCGGTGGTCCTGCCGAAGCCCACTCAGGAGGCCCCCGGCAGCGCCTTCCTGAGCGTCCGCGACCTGCGGATCCACTTCAACACCGACGACGGCCTGGTCCGTGCGGTGGACGGGCTCACCTTCGACCTGGACCGGGGCAAGACCCTCGGCATCGTCGGCGAGTCGGGCTCCGGCAAGTCGGTCACCTCGCTCGGCATCATGGGCCTGCACCGTTCGGCCCGGGCCAGCGTCACCGGCGAGGTCTGGATGGACGGCGAGGAGCTGGTCTCGGCCGACGCCGACCGGGTCCGGCAGCTGCGCGGCCAGAAGATGGCCATGATCTTCCAGGACCCGCTGACCGCGATGCACCCGTACTACACGGTCGGCAAGCAGATCATCGAGGCCTACCGGGTGCACCACCCGGAGGCGTCCCGCAAGGACGCCCGGGCCAAGGCCGTGAAGATGCTCGACCGGGTCGGGATCCCGCAGCCGGACCGTCGGGTGGACGACTACCCGCACCAGTTCTCCGGCGGTATGCGCCAGCGCGCGATGATCGCCATGGCCCTGGTCAACGACCCCTCGCTGCTGATTGCCGACGAGCCGACGACCGCGCTCGACGTCACCGTCCAGGCCCAGATCCTGGACCTGATCCGGGACCTCCAGCAGGAGTTCGGCTCGGCCGTCATCATCATCACCCACGACCTCGGCGTGGTCGCCGAGCTCGCCGACGACATCCTGGTGATGTACGGCGGCAAGTGCGTGGAGAACACCTCCGCCGAGACCCTGTTCACGGCACCCGAACACCCCTACACCTGGGGGCTGCTGGGCTCGATGCCGCGCATCGACCGGGAGCGCCAGGAGCGCCTGGTCCCGGTCAAGGGCAGCCCGCCCAGCTTGATCAACCTGCCGCAGGGCTGTGCCTTCCACCCCCGCTGCCCCTTCGCCGACCGCACCAACGGCGCCTCGGAGACCGAGATCCCGCTGCTGGTCGAGACCGCGCCGCAGCACCGGGTGGCCTGCCACCTGCCCCAGGCGACCCGGAAGGAGATCTTCGCCCAGGAGATCTCCCCCCGGCTGTAGAGCGAGAGAGACGAGAACCCCCATGGCTGACGACAGCGCCGCCCCGACGATGACGAAGGCGGCACCGGCCCCCAAGGGCGAGCCGCTGCTGCGGGTCTCCGGGCTGGAGAAGCACTTCCCCATCCGCAAGGGCCTGCTGCAGCGGGTGAACGGGGCCGTGAAGGCGGTCGACGGGATCAGCTTCACGGTGAACGCCGGGGAGACCCTGGGCGTGGTCGGCGAGTCCGGCTGCGGCAAGTCGACGATGGGCCGGCTGGTCACCCGGCTGCTCGAACCGACCGGCGGCAGTGTGGAGTTCGAGGGGGTGGACATCACCCACCTGAGCACCGGGAAGATCCGGCCGCTGCGCCGGGACATCCAGATGATCTTCCAGGACCCGTACTCCTCGCTGAACCCCCGGCACACCGTGGGCACCATCGTCGGGGCGCCGTTCCGGCTGCAGAACGTGAAGACCGAGCACGGCGTCAAGCGCGCGGTCCAGGACATGCTGGAGCTGTGCGGCCTCAGCCCGGAGCACTACAACCGCTACCCGCACGAGTTCTCCGGCGGCCAGCGCCAGCGCATCGGCATCGCCCGCGCGCTCGCGCTGCGGCCGAAGATGATCGTGGCGGACGAGCCGGTCTCCGCGCTGGACGTGTCGATCCAGGCCCAGGTGGTGAACCTGCTCGACGACCTCCAGTCGGAGCTCGGGCTCACCTACGTGTTCATCGCCCACGACCTCTCGGTGGTGCGCCACGTCTCCGACCGGGTCGCGGTGATGTACCTCGGCAAGATCGTCGAACTGGCCGACCGCGACTCCCTCTACTCCGCACCCCGGCACCCGTACACCAAGGCGCTGATGTCGGCCGTCCCGGTTCCGGACCCGCGGCGCAAGGGGGCCGGCAAGCGCGAGCGGATCCTGCTCACCGGTGACGTCCCGTCACCGATCAACCCGCCCTCGGGCTGCCGGTTCCGCACCCGCTGCTGGAAGGCCCAGGACATCTGCGCCACCGAGGAGCCGCAGCTGGCCACCCTGGCCACCGGCCACCAGGCCGCCTGCCACTTCCCGGAGCAGTCGGACTGAACAGGTACAACTAGGGGCGTGACCACCTCGCGCCTCTTCTCGCCCGATCTGCAGCAGACGCTCGACCTGATCGGGATCTTCGTCTTCGCACTCTCCGGCGGGCTGCTCGCCGTGCGCAAGAACCTGGACATCTTCGGCATCGCGGTCCTCGCCGAGGCGACCGCCCTCGGCGGGGGACTGCTGCGCGACCTCATCATCGGAGCGGTGCCCCCGGCTGCCTTCCAGAACCGGGGGTACTTCTTCACCCCGCTGGTCGCCACCGTCGTGGTCTTCTTCCTCCATCCGGAGGTGGCCCGGATCAACAACGCGGTGCAGTTCCTGGACGCCCTCGGACTCGGCCTGTTCTGCGTCACCGGCACCGCCAAGGCACACGACTACGGGCTCAGTTCGGTCGCCGCCGTCGTGCTCGGGGTGGTCACCGCGGCCGGCGGCGGCGTCGTCCGCGACGTGCTGGTCAGCGAGGTGCCCTCGCTGCTGCGCTGGGACCGCTCGCTCTACGCGGTCCCGGCGCTGGTCGGCTCGATCCTCACGGCGGTGCTGATCGCCGTCCACGACTTCGACGCCCTCACCGGGACCACCGCCGCGCTGATCGCCTTCACCGTGCGGATGCTGGCGCTGCGCTACGAGTGGCGGGCGCCGCGCGCCTGGCACCGGGGCAGCGGCTCCAGCGGCGAGGAGGAGGCGGGCTGAGGGCGCCCCTGAGGCGGCGTCAGCCCCGGCCGCCGTACTCCTGGGAGACCGCCTCGGCGGTCCGCATCAGCTCCGGGACCAGCCGGCGCAGCGTGGCCATCGGCGCCACCACCGTCGGGGTGGAGATCGAGCAGGCCGCGATGGTCCGGCCGTCCACCCCCCGGATCGGCACCGCGATGCAGTTCACCGTCTCCTCGTACTCGCTGCGGTCCATCGCCCAGCCCTGGGTGCGGACCTGCTCCAGCTCCGCCCGCAGCTCCATCGGCGTCCGCAGCGAGCGGGCCGTGTAGGCCGGGTACTCCAGCGCCTCCACCACCTCCCGCCGCCGGGCCTCCGGCAGGTCCGCCAGCAGCACCTTGCCGACGGCGGAGGCGGTCAGCGAGGCGCGCTTGCCGATCCGCGAGTACATCCGGACCGGGTAGCGGCTCTCCAGCTTGTCGACATAGACCACCTCGCCGTCCTCGTACACCGCCAGGTGCACGGTGTGGCCGCAGCGCTCGTTCAGCGCCGCCAGGTGCGGCGCGGCCACCACCCGGACGTCGATGCTCTCCAGCGCCAGCTGCGCCAGCGAGAACAGCTTGCCGCCGAGCCGGTAGCGGTAGTCGGACTGCCGGTGCACGAAGCCGTGCTCCTCCAGCGTGCGCAGCAGCCGCAGCGCGGTGGACTTGTGCACCCCGATCCGGTTCGCCGCCTGCTCCAGCGAGGCGGGTCCCTCCGCCAGGGAGGCCAGGATGACCAGGGCCCTGTCCACTGTCTGCGCCATCTGCCGCCCGTCCCGCTCTCGCTACGCGTGTGGACGGAGCTTAGGCATCCGTTGCGCAGGATGCAACGCGGCGACGTCGGCACCATGGACCTGGCGGCGGCGGGTCGCCCCGCCGCTCTACACTTGGTCCCGCCATGCCCTATCTCGACCACGCGGCGACCACGCCGATGCTGCCCGAAGCGGTCCTCGCGATGACCGCGCACCTCGGCAGCACCGGGAATGCCTCCTCCCTGCACGCCGCCGGCCGCCGTGCCCGCCGCGTCATCGAGGAGTCCCGGGAAACCCTTGCCCAGGCCCTCGGCGCGCGCCCCAGCGAGGTCGTCCTCACGGGGGGCGGCACCGAGTCCGACAACCTTGCGGTGAAGGGCCTCTACTGGGCCCGCCGCAACGCCGACCCGGCGCGGGTCCGGGTGCTGTGCAGCCCCATCGAGCACCATGCCGTACTGGACGCGGTCGAGTGGCTCGCCCTGCACGAGGGCGCCAGGATCGACTGGCTGCCGGTCGACGGCTACGGCCGGGTCCACCCCGAGGCGCTGCGCGCGGCGATCGAGGCCGACCCGACGGATGTCGCCCTGGTCACCGTGATGTGGGCCAACAACGAGGTCGGCACCGTCCAGCCGATCGCCGAACTGGCGTCCATCGCCCAGGAGTTCGGCATCCCCATGCACGCCGACGCGGTGCAGGCCTTCGGCCAGCTGCCGCTCTCCTTCGCCGACTCCGGGCTGGACGCGCTCACTGTCACCGGCCACAAGATCGGCGGCCCCTACGGCGTCGGCGCGCTGGTGCTGGCCCGCTCGGCCTCGCCGGTCCCGCTGCTGCACGGCGGCGGCCAGGAGCGTGACGTCCGCTCCGGCACCCTGGACGTCCCCGCCGCGGCCGGCTTCGCCGCCGCGGCGGAGATCGCGGTGGCCCGCCGCCCCGAGTACGCCGTCTCCGTGGCCGCGCTGCGCGACACCCTGGTCGCCGGGGTGCTCGCGGCGGTCCCGGACGCGGTGCTCAACGGCGAGCCGGCCGGCCCGGGCCGGCTGCCCGCCAGCGCGCACTTCTCCTTCCCCGGCTGCGAGGGCGACGCGCTGCTGATGCTGCTCGACGCCCGCGGCATCGAGTGCTCCACCGGTTCGGCCTGCTCGGCCGGCGTCCCCCAGCCCAGCCATGTGCTGCTGGCGATGGGCGTCGAGCCGGCGCTGGCGCGGGCCTCGCTCCGCTTCTCGCTCGGCCACACGTCCACCGCGGGTGACGTCGCCGCACTGCTCGGCGCCATCGGCCCGGTCGTCGACCGCGCCCGCATGGCCGGCGCGGCGGCCCGACGGTAGCGGCGACCGGTGCTGGTTCCGCACCCGCGCAAAGCGCTTGGCAACGCCACGTACCCTGGACGCATCATGAATGACTTTCCTGGTGCCCCTGACGAATCCGCCTCCGCCCTCGGCGGGGGGCGGCTGCGCGTGCTCGCCGCGATGTCGGGGGGCGTGGACTCCGCCGTCGCCGCCGCCCGCGCCGCCGAGGCCGGCCACGAGGTGACCGGCGTCCACCTGGCGCTGTCCAGCAACCCGCAGTCGTTCCGCACCGGCGCGCGCGGCTGCTGCACGCTGGAGGACGCCCGCGACGCGCGCCGGGCCGCCGATGTCATCGGCATCCCCTTCTATGTCTGGGACCTGGCCGAGCGCTTTCGCGAGGACGTCATCGACGACTTCGTCGCCGAGTACGCCGCCGGGCGCACCCCCAACCCCTGCCTGCGCTGCAACGAGAAGATCAAGTTCGCGGCGCTGCTGGACAAGGCCGTCGCGCTGGGCTTCGACGCCGTCTGCACCGGCCACTACGCCCAGGTCGTCACCACCGCCGAGGGCCTGCGCCAGCTGCACCGCGCGGTCGACCCGGCCAAGGACCAGTCCTACGTCCTCGGCGTGCTCGACGAGGACCAGCTCGCGCACGCGATGTTCCCGCTCGGGGACACCGCCAAGGAGCAGGTCCGGGCCGAGGCTGAGCAGCGCGGCCTCGCCGTCGCGAAGAAGCCCGACAGCCACGACATCTGCTTCATCGCCGACGGCGACACCCAGGGCTTCCTGGAGCGCCGGCTCGGCACCCGGCCCGGCGAGATCGTCGACGTCGACGGTACCCCGCTCGGCGAGCACAGCGGCGCGTACGGCTTCACCATCGGCCAGCGCAAGGGGCTGAAGATCGGCCATCCGGCGGCCGACGGCAAGCCCCGCTACGTGCTGGACATCTCGCCGGTCGACAACCGGGTCACCGTCGGCCCGGTCGAGGCGCTGGACGTGCACGCGCTCACCGGCATCCGGCCGCGCTGGTGCGGGCCCGCGCCGGTCGGCGCCGCCGAGTACACCGCGCAGCTGCGCGCCCACGGCGAGCCGGTCCCGGTCACCGCCGAGGTCGTCGACGGCGAACTCCGGGTCGCGCTGGCCGAGGCCGCCCGGGGGATCGCCCCCGGCCAGGCCGTGGTGCTCTACCAGGGCACCAGGGTGGTCGGCTCGGCGACCATCGCCACCACCTCGGCCGACCCGGCCCTGGCCCGCTGACCACGGCCCCTGCCACCAACCGCACCTGCCCCGGGGGACCCCTGTGAACATCACCGTCTTCTGCTCCGCCAACAAGCTGGACGACCGCTACACCGCACCCGCCGCCGCCTTCGCCCGGCTGCTCGGCGAGCACGGCCACACCCTGGTCTGGGGCGGCTCCAACGCCGGGCTGATGGGCGTGATCGCGGACGCGACCAAGGCCGGCGGCGGACGGCTGGTCGGCATCAACGTGGAGATGCTGGCCCACCGGGGCTACCCGGACGCCGACGAGATGGTGATGACCCGCGACCTCGCCGAGCGCAAGGCGCAGCTGCTGGGGCGCGCCGACGCGATAGCCGTCCTGGTCGGCGGCATCGGCACGCTGGACGAGATCGGCGAGGTGATCGAGCTGAAGAAGCACGGCGCACACAGCAAGCCGATCGTCTTCCTGGACACCGACGGCTTCTACGCCGGGCTGCGCCTCCAGTTGGAGCGGATGGAGCAGGACGGCTTCCTGCCCCTGGCACTCGACACCCTGGTCCGTTTCGCGGCCGATCCGGCCGAGGCCCTCGGCTACCTGGACGGCTCCTCCGACTGAAGGGTCTCCGGCTGACCGCCCGGCCGCACCTCCTCGCGCTCGCGGCGCTGCCGGGCCACCACCCGGCGCGAATCGGCGTGCAGTTCCTCCTCGTTGATCGGCGGGTAGGGGGCGGCCGGCTGGGCCCGGGGCAGCCGGGGCAGCGGCGGCGCCCCCCGCCGGAAACGACCGCCGTGCGGCGGCTCCGGGACCTCCTCCGACAGCGGCTGCTGCGGCGCGGACGGCTGCGGGGCCGCACCGGGCTGCGGCGCACCCACGGACGGGGCGGGGACCGGGGCGAGCCGGGCCGCGTCGCGCTGGAGCAGCAGGCCCAGGCCCTCGCGGGTGGCGACCACGATCACCCGGTCGTTCGGGTCGATCGCCCGGTCCGGGGCCGGGTTCCAGTCCAGGGGGCCGTCCGGGGGCTGGATCGCGACCACCCGCCAGCCGCCGGGGCGGAACGATTCACCCATCGTCAGCTCGGTCAGGGCGACCCGGCCGCGCACCGTCATCGTCGCCACCAGCAGCATCTGCCGCTCGACCGGGATCGCGGCCAGGACCTGACGTCCCATCATCGCGGCGGCGAAGGTCGGCGCGGCCAGGTAGGACACGCTCCGGCTGCGGGTCGGGGCCTGCGGGTAGGAGGCCCGCAGCGCCCGGTAGACGGTGCTGGCGTAGGAGTCGTCGAACAGCCGCAGCACCACCCGCAGGTCGGGGCGCTGCTCCCGGGCGAACAGCACGGCCTCCAGATTGACGCTGTCGTTGCTGGTCAGCGCCATCAGCGTCCGGCAGCGGGCGATCCGCGCGGTGCGGTAGACGGCGGGGTGGGAGATATCGCCGATGACCACCGGCACCCGGCGGTCGCGGGCCTGGGCGAGACCCGGCGCGTCCGGGTTCCGCTCCACCGCGACAACCGGCACCCGCAGGTCGGTGAGGTGCTCCAGGACCCGGGTGCCGACCTTGCCCAGGCCGACCACCACGATGTGGTCGGCGGTGGTCCGCAGCGGCCGGTTCAGGGCGGTGGCGGTGTTCAGCGCGCCCAGGTTCTCCAGCACCAGGGCGAGTACCAGCGGCATGATCATCATTCCGGTGAAGGCCGCGGTCAGCTGCAGGATCTGCCGGGCCAGCGGGGCGCCGACAGCGGGGTTGCCGAGGCCGAAGACGTCCATCAGCACCAGGTAGAACGAGAACGCCAGCGAGTTCCTGGTCACCAGCCAGGTGGCCACGCTGAGCAGGGTGATCAGGATGGCGACGGCCAGCGCCGCCAGCCGCAGCCGCCGGGAGAAGAGCGCGCCGACCGGTATCCGGGGGATCCGCGAGCGGGGGCGCTCGGGCTCGTCCGGGTCGTGCCGCAGCCGCAGCACCGCACGGGTGCCGACGCTGTCGGCGGCGGTGACCTGGGCCGGCGAGGGCAGCAGGGCGTTCAGCGGGGCGTCGCCCGAGCCCACCGCGTGGTCACTGCGCGGAGCGAGCAGCGCCAGCTCGATCCCGGGCCCCGGCGGCTCGAACAGTGACTGCTCGACGACGGAGAAGGTGCCGCCGTCGATCGGGATCACCTGGTTGCGGCCGGGGACGGCCGAGGAGACCAGCGCCGGGGTCGCGGTGTCGGAGGCGGAGAGCAGCGTGGCCGAGCCCGGGGTGTCCCGGGCGACCAGGTTCAGCAGGTTCTCCAGTCGCTGCCCGAGGGTGCTGTTGAAGATCCGCACCACCAGCCGCAGTCTCGGGTTCAACCCCTGGGCCAGCAGCGCGGCCTGGGTGACGGCGGAGTCGTCGTCCATGGTCAGGGCGAGCGCGGCGGCCTGCTCCACGCCGGCCGCCAGCAGCGTCGTCTCGTCCGGGCCGCGCCCGGCGATCACCGCGACCGAGCCGTCCTCCCGGGCCAGCGCGGCGAGTTGGGGACCGTGCCCGTCCTCCAGGCTGGGGATGATCAGGGTCACCCGCTCGCGGTAGAGGTGGATCAGTTCGAGCGCGAGCCGGTGCGTCAGCGAGTCGCCGCCACAGACGATCATGTGCCCGACAGGATGTGCCTCGGTCACTTTCTGTTCCCCCCGGTCACTGTGGAGCCATCGTTCCTATGGTGACCGATGGTGAGCGGCCGTGGTTGTGATACCTCTGATTGCATGGGTACACATCTGATCACCGGAGCAGGCTCGGGCATCGGCGCGGCGGTCGCCGCGCGACTGGCGGAACGCGGCGAGGAGCTGTGGTTCCTGGTCCGCGACGCCAAGCGGGCGGCGCAGCTGAAGGCGCAGTTCCCGGGCAGCAACACGCTCATCGGCGACCTCTCCGCGCCGGACCGGCTCTCCTGGGCGCTGGGCCAGCAGACCCAGCCGGTGGAGCTGGACTCGCTGCTGCACATCGCCGGGGTGGTTCAGCTGGGCACCGTCGGTGACCTCACCACCAAGGTCTGGAACGAGACCCTGGCCGTCAACCTGATCGCCCCGGCCGAGCTCACCCGGCTGTTCCTGCCGACGCTGCGGGTCTCCCGGGGTCATGTCGTCTTCGTCAACTCCGGTGCCGGGCTGACGGCGAGCGCCGAGTGGGGGGTCTACGCGGCGTCCAAGTTCGGCCTGCGCGGGCTGGCCGACTCGCTGCGCGCCGAGGAGCACGCCAACGGCGTCCGGGTGACCACCGTCTACCCGGGGCGGACCGCCACCGCGATGCAGCAGCGGGTCCGCTCCCAGGAGGGCCTGCCCTACGACGCCGACGCCTACATGGCGCCGGAGTCGGTCGCCACGACCGTCCTCACCGCCCTGGACCTCCCGCGCGACGCCGAGATCACCGAATTGACGGTCCGCCCGGGCCGCTGAGCCCGCGGCCTTCGCGTTCACAGCCGGGCGGAGCGTCCGCTGCCGTGGCGGAGGCGGAGGGCGGCGAGGAGGCCGAAGGCCAGGGCGAAGCAGAGGAGGACGGCGCAGGCGGTCAGGGTTCGGGCGCTGTCGCCGCTGAGCGCGGCGTGCAGGGAGCTCATCGCCCAGTAGCCGGGGGAGGCCGGGGCGAGCGTCCGCACCCAGGGCGGCAGCGCGGACAGCGGCACCAGCGCGCCGCCGAGGCTGCTGAGCAGCATCCCGCCGATGTCGTAGGCGGCGGAGAGTTCGCCCTGGCTGCGGGCCAGTGCGCCGAGGGCGGTGCCCAGGCCGATCAGCGCCGGCGTCCAGCAGAGCAGGGCCAGGGCGAGCAGCGGCAGGTGATTGGGGCTCAGGCCGAGCACCACCGCGCCGTAGCCGATGACCAGGGCCTGCTGGCAGAGCATCGCCGCGAGCACCGGTATGCCCTTGCCGGTGAGCATTTCCACTGGGTGGGCGGCGGTCGACCGCAGCCGGTCGCGGACGACGGGAAGAGATTCTGGAAGCGGCGCTGGAACTGGCCCGGGAGCGCGGCCTCGGGGCCGTGTCCATGCGGGCGGTCGCCGACCGGGTCGGGGTGACGCCGATGGCGCTCTACCCGCACGTCGGCAGCAGGGCCGCGCTGCTGGACGGCATGGTCGGGCAGCTGCTCGTCCGGCTGCTGCCGGAAGGCGAGGAGGGTGCGGAGGGGGCGGACGCGACCGAGCCGCCGGCGGACTGGTCGGCCGAGCCGGCGGACTTCGCGCACCGGGCCCGGCTGCTGGCCGAGGAACACCCCTGGTCGGTGCAGCTGCTCTTCTCCCGGCCCGCGATCACCCCCAGTGCGGTGCGGTCGGTCGACCGGATCTACACGGCGCTGCTGGCAGCCGGCCTGCCGCCGTCCCAGGTCCCCCGGGTGGAGCGGATGCTGAGCACCTTCGTCATCGGCCACCTGGCCTCCGAAGTGGGCGGCCGGTTCCGGGCCGGGACGCTGGACCCGCGTGGGCGGCGCGGGCAGCTGCCCGAGGGCGACCTGCCGGGCCACCGGGCGGTGGCCGAGTGGCTGGACGGCCCGGTGGACTGGGAGGCGGAGTACGAGGCCGACCTGGACGACCTCCGGCGCATGATCGCGGGAATGGCCCGGCCGGGGCCCGGACAGTGAGTGCCGGGGCCCGGACAGTGGCTGAGGTCAGGCCGGACGCTCGGTGGTGGCCGCGCCGGTGCTGCAGTACAGCACCCGGCCGTGCTCGTCGGCGATCACGACCTTCAGCGGCACCCGGGTGCCGACCGGGGCCTCGGGCAGGGCCAACTGCGCCCAGAGGCTGGTCAGCGAGCGGGCCTCGAGCGGCGGCAGGGTGGTCGGCGGGGCCAGCCGCTGCCCGGTGGCCGGGTCCAGGAACACCACCGAGGGCCGCCGTACGGCGGCCCCGTTGTAGACCGTCAGATCCTGCCGCAGGGTGGTGCGGTAGAGCGAGAGGCCCCGGTCGGGGCGGGTGTCGGTGCTGTGCACGGTGAGCCGCTGGACGTCGAAGCTGCTGGCGTGCGGCGCGCAGTCGCTCCAGCCCGCCGGGAACGGCGAGGACGACTGCGAGGTGTAGGCCTGGGCCGGCCCGGCGGTGAGCAGGGCGGCGGCGAGGGCGGCGGTGGTGGCGACGGCGTGGATCGGGCGGAGGGGGCGCACGGGGACTCCGGTTCTCTGGTGGTGCGGGACGGGAGGAGCGGTACGGACGGGACGGGAGGGACGCCGTCATTTCTTCCTACCGGGCGCGACCGAATGACGGCCGGAGCGGAAGTTCCACCCGACCGGGTGAGCGCTCCCGTCCCGTACGCTGCCACCGTGACCGCTGAGAGTACGTTTCCGCAGTTGGACGGTGTCGGGGCGACCGGCATCGGCTCCATGCCCGGCACCGACGCGCGCGAGGCCGCGAAGACCGTCACCGGTTCCCTGGACGCCCTGCCGCACCTCGTCGAACTGCCCGCCCGGGGGCCCGGTGCGGACATGATCGGGCGCAGCCTGGGGATGCTGGTCGAGCTGTTCGCCCGGGTCGAGCCCTCCGGCTGGCGCTTCGGCGACCGTCCCGGACGGGACACCCGTCGGGCCCACTCCTGGCTCGGCGAGGACCTGGACGCGCTGGAGGAGTTCACCCAGGGCCGGACCGGCCCGCTCAAGGTGCAGGCGGTCGGGCCCTGGACGCTGGCCGCCGGCGTCGAACTGCAGCGGGGCGAGAAGGCGCTGGCCGACCCGGGCGCGGTCCGCGACATCGCCGGATCGCTGGCCGAGGGGCTCCGGCTGCACCTCGCCGACCTGCGCCGGCGGGTGCCCGGCGTGCCGCTGCTGCTCCAGCTCGACGAGCCCTCGCTGCCGGCCGTGCTGGCCGGGCGGGTGCCGACCGCCAGCGGCTGGCAGCGGCTGCGCGCGGTCGACCGGCAGGTCGCCGAGGAGACGCTGCGGACCCTGATCGGTTCGCTCGACGTCCCGGTGGCGGTGCACTGCTGCGCCCCGGACGTCCCGCTGCCGCTGCTGCGCCGGGCCGGGGCGGCGGCGGTCTCGGTCGACGCGGCGCTGCTGACGGAGCGTGACGACGACGCCATCGGTGAGGCGGTGGAGGACGGCCTGGTCCTGCTCGCCGGTGTCGTGCCGTCGGTCGGACCGGCGTTGTCGGACCCGGCCGGTAGTGTCGGCGTTGTCAGGACGTTGTGGCGCAGGCTGGGTCTCGACCCGGCTCTGCTGGCCCGGCACGTCGTGGTGACTCCGAGCTGTGGTCTGGCCGGGGCCACCCCGGCATATGCGCGGCTCGCACTGTCACACAGTGTCACGGCGGCGCAGAGCCTGACGGACAATCCGGAGTAACCGGAAGGCCCGGTAGGACAGGGGGAGTTGGCGATGGAGGAGAGTCGAGTGGTAGCGGACGCACCTGCGGTCGGCGGGGCACCGGACGAGGCGGCCGACCGAGCCCGGCACGCGCAGCTCGCGCTGGAGCTGCAGGAGCACCGGCAGCGGTACTACGGCCGGGACGCGGCCAGCGTCAGCGACGCCGAGTTCGACGCCCTGATGCGCGAGCTCCAGGCGATCGAGCAGCGCCACCCGGAGCTGGCCACCGCCGACTCGCCGAGCCAGCAGGTCGGCGGAGCGCTGTCGGAGGACTTCGCCAAGGTCACCCATCTGCAGCGGATGCTCAGCCTGGACAACGCCTTCACCGACGAGGAGCTGGACGCCTGGGGCGAACGGGTCGAGCGCGACCTGGCCGGCCAGGAGCACCACTTCCTCTGCGAGCTCAAGATCGACGGCCTCGCGATCAACCTGACCTACGAGCACGGCCGGCTGGTCCGCGCCGCCACCCGGGGCACCGGCCGGGTCGGCGAGGACATCACCGCCAACGCGCTGACCATCGCCGACATCCCGGAGCAGCTGCGCGACGACAACCCGCCGGCGCTGGTGGAGATCCGCGGCGAGGTCTACATGTCCACCGCGGACTTCGAGCGCTTCAACGCCGGCCTCGCGGCCGAGAACGAGCGCCGCCGGGGGCTGAACGAGCAGCTGCTGGCCGAGGGCAAGCGCCCGCTGGCGATGGAGCACCTCTACTCCAACCCGCGCAACACCGCCGCCGGATCGCTGCGGATGAAGGACCCGCAGGCCACCGCCTCGCGTCCGCTGCGCATGATCGTCCACGGGATCGGCGCCCGCGAGGGCTTCGACATCGACTGCCAGTCCCACGCCTACGAGCTGCTGCACGCCTGGGGCCTGCCCACGGCCAGGCACAACCGGGTGGTCGGCTCGCTCGCCGAGGTGAAGGAGTTCATCGCCCACTTCGGTGAGAGCGGACGCCACTCGGTGGAGCACGAGATCGACGGCGTGGTGGTCAAGGTCGACGAGATCGCCCTGCAGGGCCGCCTCGGCGCGACCTCCTCGGTGCCGCGCTGGGCCATCGCCTGGAAGTACCCGCCGGAGGAGGCGATCGGCAAGCTGGACCGGATCCAGGTCGGCATCGGCCGCACCGGCCGGGCCACGCCCTTCGCGGTGCTGGCCGAACCGGTGCTGATCGCCGGATCGATGGTCCAGTACGCCACCCTGCACAACAAGGACGTGGTCAAGAGCAAGGGCGTGCTGATCGGCGACACCGTGGTGCTGCGCAAGGCCGGGGAGATCATCCCGGAGATCCTGGGCCCGGTGGAGGACCTCCGGGACGGCAGCGAGTACGAGTTCGTGATGCCGACCCACTGCCACGAGTGCGGCACCGAGCTGCGCCAGATGACCGAGGGCGACAAGGACTGGCGCTGCCCCAACGCCCGCTACTGCCCGGCGCAGATCCGCGAGCGGATCGCCTTCCTCTGCGGCCGGTCGTCGCTGGACGTCGAGGGCGTCGGCTATGTCGCGGCGGTCGCGCTCACCCAGCCGCTGGATCCGCCGACGCCGCCGGTCGCCGACGAGGGCGACATTTTCAGCCTTTCGCTCGACCAGCTGCTGCCGATCAAGGTGCTCATCCGGGACGCCAAGACCGGGCTGCCGAAGATCGACGAGGTCACCGGCGAACAGAAGGTCGTCTCCTTCTTCGCCAATCTCAACGGCGAGCCGAAGAAGACCACCAGCCTGATGCTGGACAACCTCCAGCTCGCCAAGGACCGCGACCTGTGGCGGTTCGTGAACGGCCTGTCGATCCGTCATGTCGGCCCGGTCGCGGCCCAGGCCCTGGCCCGGGAGTTCCGCGACCTGGACCGGATCGCCACCGCCACCGAGGAGGAACTGGCCGCCACCGAGGGCGTCGGGCCGACCATCGCCGCCTCCATCGTCCAGTGGTTCGCCGAGGACTGGCACCGGGCCATCATCGAGAAGTGGCGGGCGGCCGGGGTCCGCTTCGTCGAGGAGGGCACGGCGGAGGAGCAGGGTCCGCGCCCGCTGGAGGGGCTGACCGTGGTGGTCACCGGCACTCTCGCCTCGCACACCCGGGACGGCGCCAAGGAGGCGCTGCAGCAGCTCGGGGCGAAGGTGACCGGGTCGGTGTCGAAGAAGACCGACTTCGTGGTGGTCGGCGACAACCCCGGTTCCAAGTACGACAAGGCCGTCCAGTTGAAACTCGCCGTGCTGGACGACGACGGCTTCGCGGTGCTGCTCAGCGAGGGTCCGGAGGCCGCCCGCGGGGTGGCCCTGCCGGTCGGCGAGGCGGCCGGAACCGATGGTTAGCGGCCTCCGAATTCCGCCTCGACCACTGGGACTGACCGCTCGTCAAGTCACCTAACGCAAAGGCAAAGTGCCCAAGCCACCGCAAATCACAGCACTATCAAGCCACTTAGGACACCACTGGGTTACGTCCCGTCCAATTTCATATCCTCTTCACAGAGCTGCATTTACGCTTGAAGCAGCCCGTCCGCAGCGGGTACGCGGGGAAGCAAGAGGACCACTTCATGGAGCGCACGTCCGGGTCCGGCCGCGCCGGCCAGTCGCGCAGGACTGGGCAGCCGGTCAGGGTCAGCACACTCGTCGGCGTGCTCGCCGCGGGTGCAGTTCCGCTGCTCCCGCTGGCGCTGCTCGTCATCAGGAGCGCCCCGCAACTGCTGCCGCTCTTCGCCGTCCCGCTGGCCGTGCTCTACGCGGCCTGGCGGATCGCCCGGGAACGCGTCCGCGACCAGGAGACCGACTCGCTCACCGGGCTGGCCAACCGGGGCGCGCTGCTCCGTGCCGCCCGCGAGGCGATCGGGGGCGGCAGCGGGATCGGCGGCGGGGCCGGTGCCGACGCCGGTGCCGTTCGGCCCTGGGTCGCCCTGGTGCTGTTCGACCTCGACCGCTTCCGCTCGCTCAACGACACCCTCGGCCACGCCGCCGGCGACCGGCTGCTGGTCCAGGTCGGCACCCGGCTCCGCCGCGCCGTCGACACCCCGGACACCCCCGGCGCGCTGGTCGCCCGGATCAGCGGCGACGAGTTCGCGGTGCTGCTCACCGGCGTCGGCGACACCGAGGGGCTGCTGCACACCGCCCGCGGCCTGGCCGCCGAACTCGCCGCGCCGATCTACCTCGACGGCATCCAGCTGGTGCTGGAGTCCAGCGCCGGCCTGGCGGTCAGCCCCGACCACGCCGCCGACGCCGAGACCCTGCTCCGCCGCGCGGACGTGGCGATGGCCCACGCCCAGCGCAGCCGCAGCGGGATCGAGCTCTACAGCCCGGAGCAGGACGCCGACACCCCGGAGCGGCTGGGCCTGCTCGGCGACCTGCGCCGGGCCCTGGACAACGGCGATGTGAAGATCCACTACCAGCCCAAGGTCGCCTTCGACGGCCATGTGGTCGGCCTGGAGGCGCTGGTGCGCTGGGACCGGGTCGGCCGGGGCCCGGTCAGCCCGGAGGAGTTCGTCGGCCTGGCCGAGTCCACCGGGCTGATGCCGCAGCTCACCGACTACGTCCTGGACGCCGCGGTGGCCCAGCTCGCCTCCTGGCGGGCCGAGGGGATGACCGTGCAGGTCGCCGTGAACGTCTCGCCGCGCGACGTGCTGCGCCAGGGCTTCGCGGACTCCGTCGCCGACCGGCTGGCCCGGCACGGCGTCCCGGCCGCCGCGCTGCAACTGGAGATCACCGAGCGGCTGCTGCTGGAGGACGGCCAGCTCGCCGCCGCCACCCTGGAGGAACTGCGCGGACACGGCGTCGGGATGTCCCTGGACGACTTCGGCACCGGCTACTCCTCGCTGGTCCGGCTGCGCCGGCTGCCGGTCGGCGAGCTGAAGATCGACCGCTCCTTCGTCAGCCGGATGGTCGCCGACGACCACGACGCGGCGGTCGTGCTCTGCTCCGTCCAGCTGGCGCACTCGCTGGGGCTGACCGTCGTCGCCGAGGGCGTCGAGGACGACGAGACCTGGGAGCGGCTGCACGACATGGGCTGCGACGCGGTGCAGGGCTGGCTGGTCTCCGCCGCTCTTCCGGCCGACCAGGCGACCGCCTGGCTGCGGGTCCGGAACGCCGCCCGGCCGGCGCTGGAGGCCGCCGCCGGGGAAACGCCGGTGCAGGCTCCCGCCCCGCCTCCGTAGGATGGGCCTCGCGCCGTTGTCAATACACTGGCGTCGACACTTGAGAACTCACCCCGATGGGATCGCTGCATGCCTGGCATTACGCGCGAGGAGGTCGCCCACCTCGCCCGGCTGTCGCGGCTGGAGCTGCAGGCCGAAGAGCTGGACCACTTCGCCGAGCAGCTCAACGCGATCGTGGACGCGGTCGCCCGCGTCAGCGAGATCGCCGCCGATGACGTTCCGCCGACCTCCCACCCGCTGCCGCTGACCAATGTCATGCGGCCGGACGTGGTCCGCCCGTCGCTCACGCCCGCCGAGGCACTCGCCGGCGCACCGGCCGTGGAGGAGCAGCGCTTCCGCGTGCCGCAGATCCTCGGGGAGGACTGACCCACCATGACCGATCTCATCCGTTCCACCGCAGCCGAGACGGCCGCCGCCATCGCCTCCGGCGAGGTCTCCGCGGTCGAGGTGGCCCAGGCGCACCTGGACCGCATCGGCGCCGTCGACGAGAAGGTGCACGCCTTCCTCCACGTCGACACCGAGGGCGCGCTGAGCGCCGCCCGCGCCGTGGACGCCAAGCGCGCCGCCGGCGAGGAGCTGGGCCCGCTGGCCGGCGTCCCGCTGGCGCTCAAGGACGTCTTCACCACCAAGGGCGTCCCGACCACGGCCGGCTCGAAGATCCTCGAAGGCTGGGTCCCGCCCTACGACGCCACGGTCACCCGTCGGCTGAAGGAGGCCGGGGTCGTCATCCTCGGCAAGACCAACATGGACGAGTTCGCCATGGGGTCCTCCACCGAGAACAGCGCCTTCGGCCCGACCGGCAACCCCTGGGACCTCTCCCGGATCCCCGGCGGCTCCGGCGGCGGTTCCGCCGCCGCGCTGGCCGCCTACGAGGCCCCGCTGGCGATCGGCACCGACACCGGCGGCTCGATCCGCCAGCCCGGCGCGGTCACCGGCACCGTCGGCGTCAAGCCGACCTACGGCACGGTCTCCCGCTACGGCCTGATCGCCTTCTCCTCCTCGCTGGACCAGGGCGGCCCCTGCGCCCGTACGGTGCTGGACACCGCGCTGCTGCACGAGGCCATCGCCGGGCACGACCCGCTGGACTCGACCTCCATCGACGCCCCGGTGCCGGCCGTGGTCGAGGCCGCGCGCCGCAAGGACGTCAAGGGCATGCGGATCGGCGTCGTCAAGGAGTTCGGCGGCGAGGGCTACCAGCCCGGCGTGATGCAGCGCTTCCAGGAGTCCGTGGAGATCCTGCGCGCCCTGGGCGCGGAGATCGTCGAGGTCTCCTGCCCGGCGTTCACCTACGCCCTCCCGGCGTACTACCTGATCGCGCCGTCCGAGGCCAGCTCCAACCTGGCCCGCTTCGACGCGATGCGCTACGGGCTGCGGGTCGGCGACGACGGCACCCGCTCGGCGGAGGACGTCACCGCGCTGACCCGCGA
The DNA here is from genome assembly GCA_963743515.1 of uncultured Actinomycetota bacterium. Lineage (GTDB taxonomy): Bacteria > Actinomycetota > Actinomycetes > Streptomycetales > Streptomycetaceae > Streptacidiphilus. The sequence continues at coordinate 219,417 of CAVUQN010000004.1, read as the reverse complement.
GGCCGGCTTCGGCCCCGAGGTGAAGCGCCGGATCATCCTCGGCACCTACGCCCTGTCGTCCGGCTACTACGACGCCTACTACGGCTCGGCGCAGAAGGTCCGCACCCTGATCACCCAGGACTTCGCCCGCGCCTTCGCCGACGTCGACGTGCTGGTCTCGCCGACCACCCCGACCACCGCCTTCCCGATCGGCGAGCGCGCCGACGACCCGATGGCGATGTACCTGGCAGACCTCTGCACCATTCCGTCGAACCTGGCCGGGAACTCGGCCATGTCCGTGCCCTGCGGGCTCGCCCCGGAGGACAATCTCCCGGTCGGCCTGCAGATCATCGCCCCCGCGCTGGCCGACGACCGGCTCTACCGGGTCGGTGGAGCGGTGGAGGCGGCACTCAACGACAAGTGGGGACACCCCCTGCTGGAGGAGGCACCGGCACTGTGAGCAAGTCCATCGAGAAGATCGAGCAGATCGACCTGTCCGAGGAGACGAGCGGCAAGGCGAGCAGGGCCAGTCAGCTGAAGGGCTTCAAGCACAGCAAGCCCGGCCTGCTGTTCAGCATCGGCACCAGCGCTTTCGGCGCCTTCGGCGTGGTCAAGGACATCCGCAAGGCCCGCACCGAGGGCGACACCCTCAAGCTGGTCAACGCGTCCGTGGCGGCCCTGGCGATCCTGACCAGCACCGCCCTGCTGGTCCGCGAGCTGCGCCGACTCGGCAGCGACGACGTGCTGGCCGGCTGACGGCGGCAGGCTCCCGACAGGCCGTTGGCTGAAGCAGCTGACGGCCTGTCGAATCTTCGCACTCGGGAGGGAATGGGATGATCGCGCAGATCCGCATCGACGGCTTCAAGTCCTTCGTGGACTTCACCCTCGACGTGCACCCCAGGACGCTCCTCCTCGGCGGCAGCGGGTCCGGGAAGTCCAACCTGCTGGACGCGCTGCGGCTGACCGCCGGCACGATGGCCCACGGTTTCGACGCGACCCTCGCCGCCGACCCGCGGTTCGTCGCCAGAGACCTGTTCCACCGCGGCGAGGGGCAGCGCTCCTCCCGGTTCCGGATCGAGGTCGTGGCACTGGTGGCGTCCGTCTACGGACCGCTGCCGCTGCATGTCCGGCTGAGCGCTGGATACGAGCCGGGGGAGCCCGGACGGCCCGGCCGCGCGCGGCTCGACCACCGGGACAGCGGCATCCGGGTGGAGCGCTCGGAGCAGGACGGCTGGTCCGGGGCGGACGTCCCCGAGTCCCTGCGGAATGCGGTCGCGGCCTCGCGCCGGGCCGTCTTCGGCCGGACCGAGGGCAGCCTGCGCCTGCTGACGTTCGCCGCGGACGGCCGACCCGTACCCGTCCAGGGCCGCCTGGGGGCGGGGGAGAAGGTCGACCTGACCGCACTCGCGCACCGCGAGTGCGACTCCTGGCGCGCGCTGCTGCCCGAGGTCTCGGCGATGCGCGGTCCGGCCACGGCCGAGGCCGAGGGGCCGCTCGGCGCGGACGGCGGCAACCTGGCGCTGGTCCTCGACCGGATCCGGCACGAAGCCCCCGAGTCCTTCACCCGGCTCCTCGCCGACCTCGCCGCTGTCGTCCCCGGCGTACGCGGGCTGCGGACGGAGTTCCTGGAGCCGCGTCAGCAGTTCGACTTCGCCGTCGACCTGGTCGGCGGCGGCTGGACCGCCCCCGACTCGCTTTCCGAGGGCACGCTGCGGGTGCTCGCGCTGCTGGCCGCCGAGGCGGACCCGCGGGGCCACGGGCTGCTGCCGGTCGAGGCGGTCGAGCACGGCGTCCCGGCCGGCCGGGTGGCCGAGCTGGTGCGCAGGCTGAGCCGGGAGGCGGACTGGCCGCGACCCGGTGCCGCCGCGCGCTACCGGCAGCTGCTGGCGAGCACCCACTCCCCGGCACTGCTGTCCGCGCTCGGCGACGAGCGTCCCGGCAGCCTGGTCGTCCTGGAACGGGCGGACCGGGTCGACCCCGGGCACGGCACCCGGTCGCAGGTCACCGAGGCCCGCTGCTTCCCGACCGAGCACCTCCCCACCGAACTTCCCTCCTACCAGCAGTGGCTGTCGGACACCGCGGCCGCGCTCGAACTGAAAGGTTTCCTGTGAGCACCATTGACCTGGTGTCCTACGACGACGCCCTCTCCGTCTACGACCCGGTGATGGGCCTTGAGGTCCACGTCGAGCTGGGCACCGCCACCAAGATGTTCTGCGGCTGCTCGACCGAGCTGGGCGAGGAGCCCAACTCCCAGGTCTGCCCGACCTGCCTGGGCCTGCCCGGCTCGCTGCCCGTGGTGAACGCGGTCGGCGTGGAGTCCGCCATCAAGATCGGGCTCGCGCTGAACTGCGAGATCGCCGAGTGGTGCCGCTTCGCCCGGAAGAACTACTTCTACCCGGACATGCCGAAGAACTTCCAGACCTCGCAGTACGACGAGCCGATCGCCTACAACGGCTACCTCGACGTCACGCTGGAGGACGGCGAGGTCTTCCGGGTGGAGATCGAGCGCGCCCACATGGAGGAGGACACCGGCAAGTCCTCGCACATCGGTGGCGCGACCGGGCGGATCCACGGGGCCTCGCACTCGCTGCTGGACTACAACCGGGCCGGTATCCCGCTGATCGAGATCGTCACCAAGCCGATCGAGGGCGCCGGTGCGCGCGCCCCCGAGGTCGCCAAGGCGTATGTCGCCGAGCTGCGCGAGGTCATCAAGGCGCTCGGGGTGTCCGAGGCGCGGATGGACAAGGGCCAGATGCGCTGCGACGTCAACCTCTCGCTGCGCCCGATCGGCCGCGAGGCGTTCGGCACCCGCTCGGAGACCAAGAACGTCAACTCGCTGCGCAGCGTCGAGCGTGCCGCCCGGTTCGAGATCCAGCGGCACGCCGCGGTGCTGAACGGCGGTGGCACCATCCTCCAGGAGACCCGCCACTTCCACGAGGACGACGGCAGCACCAGCCCCGGGCGGATCAAGGACAACGCCGAGGACTACCGCTACTTCCCGGAGCCGGACCTGGTGCCGGTCGCCCCCTCGCGCGAGTGGGTCGAGGAGCTGCGGGCCGCGCTGCCGGAGATGCCCCGGGTGCGCCGCGAGCGGCTGCAGGGCGAGTGGGGCATCTCCGACCTGGAGATGCAGTCGGTGCTGAACGCCGGTGCGATCGAGCCGATCCTGGAGACCGTCGCCGCCGGCGCCCCGGCCGACCAGGCCCGCAAGTGGTGGATGGGCGAACTGGCGCGCCGCGCCAACGAGTCCGGCACCGAGCTGACCGCCCAGCCGATCACCCCGGCCCAGGTGGCCCGAGTGTGCGCGCTGGTCGCCGCCGGATCGCTGAACGACAAGCTGGCCCGCCAGGTCATCGAGGCCGTGCTGGACGGCGAGGGCGAGCCGGACGAGGTCGTCGCCAAGCGCGGCCTGGCCGTCGTCAGCGACGACTCGGCGCTGGGCGCGGCCGTGGACGAGGCCATCGCCGGCAACCCGGACGTGGCCGCGAAGATCCGCGACGGCAAGCTCGCCGCGGTCGGCGCACTGGTCGGCGCGGTGATGAAGGCGACCCGCGGCCAGGCCGACGCGGCCCGGGTCAAGGAGCTGATCCTGGAGCGCCTGAGCTGATCCCGACCGCTCACAGCCCCGTTCGCCCTGGTGGCGGACGGGGCTGTGTTGCGATCCGGTTCGCCTCCGGTAACACCGGTTGTGACGAAACAGGTGAAACTGCGGCGTCCACAGCCCACGTGTAGGTGATTGATAAGCACGCACCCGCACCTACTCCTCGGGGGACACCATGAAGCAGACCCGCCGCCGCATCCTGCCGCTCGTTCTGATCGCCGCCGCCGGCACCATGGCGCTGAGCGCCTGCAGTGGCACCGCCAACGGCACGGTCGCTGCCGGGGGCGGCGCCTCGGCCTCCTCCTCTTCCTCCGCCACCGCGCAGCCCACCCAGTCCACGGGCTCCTCGAACGGCGGCTCCACCGCCGGCTCCACCGGCGGCTCGACCGGCGGCTCGACCGGGGGCAGCAACACCGGCGGGTCCGGCTCGGGTTCCAACGCCACCAGCGACTCCTACGCCTACAAGCACCCCTGCACCGGCAGCCAGGTGGCGGTCACCGCCTCCTACGACTCCGCGCTGGGCGTGACCAAGCGGCTGATCGAGGTCACCAACAACGGCAGCACCGCCTGCGGCCTGACCTACTACCCCTCGGTCGCGATCGACAAGAGCTCGACCATCAGCACCACCAGCGGCACCCCCGAGACGGTGCAGCCCGGCGTCCCCGGCGGCCTCGGCGGCCCGCCCTACTTCCCGATCTACGCCGGCGCCCACGCCTACGCCGTGGTCGACCTCGACCCCAGCCACGCCACCACCGGCGCGAGCAAGGAGTACGACACCCTCTCGGTCATCGCCACCACCGAACTGCCCGACGCCGACACCGTCAACACCACGATCACCGAGGAGGGCAGTGGCGGCGGCAACCCCTACGTCAAGAGCCCCTTCCTCGGCCTCTACCGCAGCAGCATCGCGGACGCCGCCAGCTCGGCCGCCAACGGCTGAGCCGTAGGACACCGGGCATGAGGCACCGGGCATCAAGACGCCGGGTATCAGGATGCCGGACATCACCGCAGCCGCGCATCGGGCACCGCGCCGCACCGTCTAGGCATCCCCAGGACGGGGCCTAAGGTCCCCGGGCGGTGCGGAACCCGACAGCTGCCCGATGTCGGGGACCCCCCTGGGCGAGCAGAGTTGACCTCGGCAGCGCAGTCGGCACCAGGCCGACTGGCAGACCGTCACCGAGGGAGCCCGACATGTCCAGCGAGATCTACTACGCCTCACTCAGCTACCGCGCCAGCGAGCTGCGCCAGGCTGCCGAGCGGCAGCGCCAGGCCCGGGAGGCCGTCGGCGCCGCCCGCGAGAGCGGTGTCGGCAGTCGAAGCAGGGGACGCCGGAGCCGCCGCCGGCAAGCCGACGTCGCGGCCTGCGGCTACTGAGGAATGTGCGATGCTCGACCTCGTGCAGCGGATATCGGTGAGTCCCGTCTTCGTCGCCCGCTCCGGCCAACTCGCGGAGCTGGCGGCGGCCCTGGAGCGGGCCGAGGCGGGACAGCCGCAGGCGGTGCTGGTGGCCGGGGACGCCGGCGTCGGCAAGACCCGGCTACTGGAGGAGTTCGCCGCCACCGCGACCGCCTGCGGCGCGACCGTGGCGGTCGGCGGCTGCGTGGAGATCGGTGCGGACGGTCTGCCCTACGCCCCCCTGGTCACCGCGCTGCGCACGCTCCACCGCGAACTGCCCGCCGAGGTCGAGCAGGCCGCGGCCGGCCAGGTCGGCCACCTCGGCCGACTGCTGCCGGAACTCGGCTCGCTCGGGCCGGGCCCGATCGGCGCGGCCGACGCTTCCAGCGACGCCTCGGCGGCCGACGAGTACGGCCGGGCCCGACTCTTCGAGCAGACCTCCCAGTTCATCGAGCGACTGGCGGAGGGCCGCACCCTGGTCCTCGCGCTGGAGGACCTGCACTGGTCCGACCGCTCCACCCGCGAACTCCTGCTCTACCTGCTGCGCTCACTGCGCACCGCCCGGCTGCTGCTGGTCGCCAGCTACCGCAGCGACGACCTGCACCGACGCCACCCGCTGCGGCCCTTCCTGGCCGAGGTCGAACGGCTGCGAACCGTCCAGCGGATCGAACTCCCGCACCTCGCCAAGGCCGAGGTCGCCCAGCAGCTGGCCGGGATCCTCGCCGCCCCGCCGGAGCCCTACCTGGTCGACCGGGTCTTCCGGCGCTCCGAGGGCATCCCCTTCTTCGTCGAGGAGCTGGCCGCCAGCTACCAGCAGGGCTGCTCGGCCGGGCTCACCGAGTCGCTGCGCGATCTGCTGCTGGTCCGCGTCGCGGCTCTGCCCGAGGATGTCCAGGCGCTGCTCCGCACCCTCGCCCAGGGCGGCTCCGCGGTCGAGTACGGGCTGCTCGCCGAGGTGCTGGGGCTGCCCGAGGACGAGCTGATCGCACTGCTGCGCACCGCCGTCGACGTCAACATCCTGCGGCCGACCGCCGACGGCGACGGCTACTGCTTCCGGCACGCCCTGGTCCGTGAGGCCGTCGCCGACGACCTGCTTCCCGGCGAGGGCAGCCGGATCAAGCGGCGCTACGCCACCGCGCTGGCGGCCCGGCCCGCACTGGTCCCCGCCGACGAGCTCACCGCCCGCCTCGCCAACTACTGGTACAGCGCCGGCGATCCGGCCCGGGCACTGCCCGCCGCGCTGGAGGCCGGGCGCGAGGCCCGCCGCCGGAACGCCTTCGCCGAGCAGCTGCAGATGCTGGACCGGGTGCTGGAACTCTGGGACCGGGTGCCCGAGGAGGTCCTGTCCGGACTGCCCCGGACCCGGATCGCCGAGGCCTACCCGCAGGCCGCCGCCAGCCGTCCGAGCTGTACCGACATCCTGGCCGAGGCGGCCGACGCGGCCCGGCTGACCGGGGACCGCGAGCGCTGCCTCAGCCTCTGCAAGCAGGCGCTGCGACACATCGACGAGGCCGCGCAACCGGCGCTCGCCGCCTGGTTCCTGACCCTCAGCTCGCGCTTCGGCAAGTCCGGCAACGGCGGGAAGGAGGAGCTGGAGCACGCCCGCCGACTGGTCGACGAGCTGCCGCCCAGCGCCGTCCAGGCCGAGGTGCTCAGCCGGCTCGCCGCCTGCGACATGGTCGACTGGCCGGACGAGGCCGACATCGTGATCGCCGAACGCGCCGTGGCCATCGCCGTCCAGGTCGGCGCGGAGACGGTGGAGCTGCACGCCCGCTGCACCCTCGGCACCCTGCTCATCACCCTCGGCCGGGAGCAGCAGGGCATGGCCGAGCTCGACAAGGTGCTGCAGCGCTCGCTCGAACTGCAGGACCCGGACCTGATGTCCCGGATCCATGTGCTGGTCTCCGACGCCCAGGAGCAGCTGGGGCTCTCCGCCGAAGCGGTCCGCACCGCGCGGACCGGCTGGACGCTGGCCAGGGCCGGCGGGATGGCCGGGTCGGCCGGGGCGATCCTGCGCGGCAACCTGGTCGAGTCGCTGCTCTCGGTGGGCGGTCTGGAGGAGGCCGAGGAACTGCTCGGCTGTGCCCGCGACACCCTCTGGGCGGTGCGGGAGCAGAGCTTCCTGTCCCGGCTCGGCGGCAATGCCGCGCTGCTGCGCGACGACCTGCCCGCCGCCGCGCGGTACCTCGCCGAGGCCAAGGAGGCCACCCCGCCCACCGCCCAGTTCCTGCTGCCGCTGGGCGAACTGGAGCTGCGGCTGGCGGCGGCGCAGGGACGCTTCACCGAGGCCAGGGCGGTGCTGCTGCGGCTGCTCGACGGGCAGGGCTTCCCGCCCGGCAAGTCCCGTTACCTGTGGCCGATCCTCTTCCACGGCGCCGCCGCCGAGGCCGACTCGCGTGGTCTGCCGGGCCCCGAGAGCGGCCGGGCCGAGGTGATCGACCTGCTGCGGCGGACGGCGTTCCAGCTCAACGACCACTGGCCGCTGGTCGAGGGCTGGTCGCTGCTGTTCGAGGCGGAGCTCGGCCGGGCCGAGGGCCGGGTCGACGCCGAGCCCTACCTGCGGGCCGCCGCCGTGCTGGAGGCCACCGGGCTGCCCTACCCGCTCGGCACCGCGCTGCTGCGCGCCGCCGAGGCCGAGGCTGCGGGCGGCGACCGGACGGCCGCCGGCGAGCTGCTGCGCCGGGCGGGGGCGGCGGCGGAGCGCCACGGCGACCTCCGGCTGCGGCGCGAGGCCGGGCTGCTGGCGGACCGCGCCCGGCTGCACGGCGCCGCCGCGGCGGTGGAGCCGGTCGAGCCCGAGGCTCCGGCGCTCGGACTGACCCCGCGCGAGCAGGACGTGCTGCGGCTGGTCGCCCAGGGCCGGACCAACCGTCAGATCGCCGAGGAGCTCTACATCTCGCCGAAGACGGCGAGCGTCCATGTCTCCAACATCCTGGCCAAGCTGGAGGTCGGCGGCCGGGGCGAGGCCGCCGCCATGGCCCACCGACTGCGACTGTTCCCCGCCGCCACGTAGGCTCGTCGGCATGACGCGCTACCTGCTGCCCTACCCGCCCGCCGAGATCGGTGGCCTGCCCGAGAGCCTGGACGCCGTCGTCTGGGACGGCATCGCCCCGGCGCCGTCCCAGCAGGTGCTCGACGGCGTGGAGTTCTTCTGCCTGCCGTACCTGCGCACCGCCGCGGCGCTGCCGCTGCTGGCGCGGATGCCCGCGCTGCGGGTCGCGCAGACGCTCACCGCCGGCGTCGACGACGTGCTGCCGCACCTGCCCGCCGGAGCGGTGCTCTGCAACGCCCGCGGCCTGCACGACGCCAGTACTGCCGAGTTGGCGATGGCGCTGATCCTGGCCTCGCTGCGGGGTATCCCGCAGTCCGTGCGGCGGCAGGACGCGGGGGAGTGGCGCCAGGAGTTCCACCCGGCGCTGGCCGACCGCACCGTGCTGATCGTCGGCCACGGCTCGATCGGGGCGGCCCTGGAGGAGCGGCTCCGCCCCTTCGAGTGCGAGGTCGTCCGGGTGGCGCGCAGTGCGCGTTCCACGCCCTACGGGCCGGTGCACGCCCTCGAAGAGCTTCCGGAGCTTCTGCCCGCCGCCGATGTGGTGGTGCTGCTGGTGCCGCTCACCGAGCAGACCCGCGGCCTGGCCGGCGCCGGGTTCCTGGCCCGGATGAAGGACGGTGCGCTGCTGGTCAACGTCGCCCGGGGCGGGGTGGTCGACACCGGCGCGCTGCTGGCGGAGCTGGCCTCCGGACGGCTCCGGGCCGCGCTCGACGTCACCGACCCCGAGCCGCTGCCGAGCGACCACCCGCTCTGGCACGCGCCGGGCGTGCTGATCACCCCCCACGTCGGCGGCCCCAGTTCGGCGTTCCTGCCCCGGGCGCTGCGGCTGCTGCGCTCGCAACTGCTGCTCGACCTGGCCGGCGAGCCGCCCGCCCACATCGTCGCCAAGGGCTGAACACCACCGCCGCCACTCCCGTCGGCCCCCGGCGCACCCCCAACTCGCTCTCGTCGCGCACCGGTACGCCCCCGCCGCGACCGTTTCACCCCTGCTTCACCCGGCGGAGCGAATCCGCTCCAATGGCCATGGGCCGCTCCATTACTCTGAGTTGAGTATCCATGCCGCAGAGTGACGAGAGTGGTGTAAGGTCCAGACCGGGAGAACCGGTACGGAGTTTTCCGCCCCGATGCTCCGACCGCAGCCGGGGCCGGAGGGGGTATGACCGGTGTTGCTGAGTAGTGAACTGTGCAGTAGTGAACTGTGCGTCGAATGGGCCGAACAGCAGCCCCCGCACCCCGATGCCGGCTCCCCGCCCGACGGCGAGGCCGACCACGACCCCGACCGCGGCTCCGGAGCCGAACCAACGCGCCGTGCCGCCCGGCTGCCGCAGCTGCTGGTCGCCCTGGTCTGCACCGGCTACCTGGCCGGGGCGGCCAGGGGCTGGGGCTCACCCGGACTCGCCGACTTCATGGGCGACTTCGGCCTGGCCGGCGCCGCGCTGACGGCCGCGCTCTCCTGCTTCGCCTACGCCTGCGCCGCCGGCGGCCGGAACAACCGCTCGGCCTGGCTCTGCTTCGGCTTCTCCTCGCTGATGGTCGCCCTCGGCAACGGCATCTGGGGCTGGTACGAGGTGGTCCGCCACACCACCATGCCCGAACCCTCCATCGCCGACTACGCGTTCCTGCTGTTCGCGCCGCCCGCCATCGTCGGCCTGCTACTGCTCGCCAACCGGCCGCGCAACCTGGCGGGCTGGCTCTGCCTGGCGCTGGACGGCTGGCTGATCGCCGGCTCGCTGCTCACCCTCAGCTGGAGCCTCGCGCTCGCCCGCACCGCGCACGGCGACGAGGGCAGCCTGTTCCGGCTGAGCCTCGCCCTGGCCTATCCGATCCTGGACATCCTGCTGATCAGCATGGTGCTCGGGCTCAAGTTCCGCAGCCGGGAGGGCAACCGCTCGGCCATCCACACTGTGATCGCGGCGCTCGCGCTCACCGTCGTCTGCGACGCCCTCTTCACCAGCGCGACCGTCAAGGACTCCTACCACTCCGGCGAACTCCTCGACGCCGGCTGGTTCGCCGGCAGCATGCTGCTGGCCTGGGCGCCCTGGGTCGGCGGCCGGTCCGGCCGGGGCCCGCGGCCGGCCGCGCGCCCCCGGGTCGCCTCCACCTTCAGCGCGCTCACCCCCTATGCCGCCGCCGGGGTCTGCACCGCCGGCCTCTTCTACAACGCCGTCGGCCGGCACCAGCTCGACCGGGTGGTGCTGATCGTGGCCTGCACCGTGGTCTTCGCGCTGATCCTGCGGCAGGGCATCATGCTGCTGGACAACGTCGCCCTGGCGCAGCGGCTGGCCCGGCAGGAGCAGCACTTCCGCTCGCTGGTCCAGGGCTCCAGCGACGTCATCATGATCGCCGACCCGGCCGGGGTGCTGCGCTACGTCAGCCCGGCCGCCACCGGCGTCTACGGCCGGGCGGCCGAGGACATCGTCGGGACCAGGCTGCCCGAGATGGTGCACCCGGACGACCTCGGCCATGTGCTGTGGGAGGTCCGCCGCTACCTCGCGCAGAGCCCGGACGAGGAGCCGACGGCCCGGATCGAGTGCCGGGTCCGCTCCGGCGCCGGGGCCTGGCTGGACGTCGAGTCGACCGTCAACCGCTACCGCGACGGGCTGATCTTCAACTGCCGCGACGTCTCCGAACGCGTGCGGCTGCAGGCCCAGTTGGAGCACAACGCGTTCCACGACACGCTCACCGACCTGCCCAACCGGGCGCTGTTCCTGGAGCGCTGCCGGGCCGCGCTGCACGGCCGCGACGCCAGCGGGCAGGTCGCCGTGCTCTTCCTCGACCTCGACGGCTTCAAGGCGGTCAACGACAGCGCCGGCCACCAGGCCGGGGACGACCTGCTGGTCCAGGCCGCCCGCCGGCTGCAGGAGTCCGTGCGCTCCGGCGACACCGTCGCCCGGCTCGGCGGCGACGAGTTCGCGGTGCTGCTGGTCGGCGGCGTCGACGAGGCCGAGGCCGCCGAGATCGCCGAGCGGCTGCGGGTCGCCCTCTCCGCGCCGTACTGGATCGGCAGCGAGGAGCTCACCGTCGCCGCCAGCATCGGCATCGCCCTGGCCGAGCCCGGGATCACCCCGGCCAAGCTGCTCCGCAACGCCGACCTGGCGATGTACCAGGCGAAGAAGCACGGCAAGGACCGGATCACCCTCTACGGCCCGGAGCTGCGCAGCGACCACCACCGCCGCAGCGAGCTGGACCAGCAGCTGCGCACCGCCGTCCGCGACGGCCGGTTCGCCCTGGTGCACCAGCCGGTGGTGGACCTGCGGACCGGTGAGATCGCCGCGCTCGCGGTCCAGGTCCGCTGGCGGGCGGCGCAGGGCGAGGTGCTCACCCCGGCCGAGTTCCTGCGGGTCGCGGACGGCGGCGACCGCGCCGCCCGGCTCGCCCGCTGGCTGGTGGAGCAGGCCCTGCTGCAGGCCGCGGAACGCCGGGACCGGCTGCCCCTGCCGGCCGGCCGGCTGCCGGTGTCGGTGCCGCTGTCGGCCGCCCGGGTGACCGCGCCCGGCCTCTACGAGGCGGTCGAGGGCCTGCTGCGGCGCACCGGGCTGCCGGGCTCGGCGCTGGTGCTGGAGATCTCCGGCGGTGAGGCGGCGGGCGGGCGTCCGCTCCACTTCGACGAGCTGGTACGCCGACTGGCGGACTTCCGCAAGCTCGGGGTGGGCCTGGTGCTGGACGGCCTCGGCGGCGCCTCCGCACCGCTCAGCGGTCTGCGGCGGCTGCCGGTGAACATGATCAAAATCGAGCGGGGGCTGGTCGACGGCATCACCGACTCACCCTTCCTGCGGACCCTGGCGACCTCGGTGCTGCGGCTCGGCCAGGAGCTCGGGCTGGCCACCCTGGCCGAGGGCGTGGACCACGCCGCGCAGGCCGGGCTGCTCCGCCAACTGGGCTGCCGGCAGGCCCGCGGCCTGCTCTTCTCCGGCCCGGTGGAACAGCAGGAACTCGACGAACTGCTGCTCGGGCCGGGCTTCGTACTGCCCGAGCGCACCTGGTCCGACCTGCGCACTCGCCCCTTCGTCGGAGTACGTCTCGGCATGGGTCCGCATGATGAGACGCCGATCGCGCCGGCTTGACACCCGCCGGGGTGCCGGAGGATTGTCGAGCCCATGAGCACCCGCATTCTCGTACTTGGCGAGCGCGTCGGCTGATCCGGAGAACATAGTCTTCACCGACCAGAGTCCCGGAATCACCAAGCTGACGCGCTACCCCTCGCATGCCCTAGGCACGAGGGGTTTTTTGTTGCCCCAGGCACCGTCCGAAACGCCTCCACAACGCCGTGCGTACCACTCCGAGAAGGAACCAGCAGATGACTGAGCAGGCAGCCGCCCCGCATCGCGGAGAGACCCCCGTCGCCGAGCCCATGACCGGCGCCCAGTCGCTCATCCGCTCGCTCGAGGAGGTCGGCGTCGACACCGTCTTCGGCATTCCCGGCGGCGCCATCCTCCCCGCGTACGACCCGCTGATCGACTCCACCAAGGTCCGCCACATCCTGGTCCGGCACGAGCAGGGCGCCGGTCACGCCGCCACCGGCTACGCCCAGGCCACCGGCAGGGTCGGGGTCTGCATGGCCACCTCGGGTCCGGGCGCGACCAACCTGGTCACCCCGATCGCCGACGCCTACATGGACTCGGTGCCGATCGTCGCCATCACCGGGCAGGTCGCCAGTGCCGCCATCGGCACCGACGCCTTCCAGGAGGCCGACATCTGCGGCATCACCATGCCGATCACCAAGCACAACTTCCTGGTCACCGACGCCGCCGACATCCCGCGGGTGATCGCCGAGGCCTTCCACATCGCCGCCACCGGCCGCCCGGGACCGGTCCTGGTCGACATCGCCAAGGACGCGCTGCAGGCGCGGACGACGTTCCGCTGGCCGGTCGAGATGCACCTGCCCGGCTACCGCCCGGTCACCAAGCCGCACGCCAAGCAGATCCGCGAGGCCGCCCGGCTGCTGACCGGCTCCAAGCGCCCGGTGCTCTACGTCGGCGGCGGGGTGATCAAGTCGGACGCGACCGCCGAGCTGCGCATCCTGGCCGAGCTGACCGGTGTCCCGGTGGTCACCACGCTGATGGCGCGCGGCGCCTTCCCCGACAGCCACGACCAGCACCTGGGCATGCCCGGGATGCACGGCTCGGTCGCCGCCGTCACCGCGCTGCAGAAGGCCGACCTGCTGTTCGCCCTCGGCACCCGCTTCGACGACCGGGTCACCGGCCGACTGGACACCTTCGCCCCGCACGCCAGGATCGTCCACGCGGACATCGACCCGGCCGAGATCGGCAAGAACCGCACCGCCGACGTGCCGATCGTCGGCGACGCCCGGGAGATCCTGGCCGACCTGATCCAGGCCGTCCAGGCCGATCTCGAAACGGGCACGGCCGCGGCCGGCGGCACCGCCGGCTACGGCGAGTGGTGGCAGCAGCTGGACCAGTGGCGGAAGACCTACCCGGTGGGCTACGACGCCGCCCCGGGCGGGATGCTCAGCCCGCAGCAGGTCATCGAGCGGATCGGGCAGCTGGTCGGGCCGGACGCGATCTACGCGGCGGGCGTCGGCCAGCACCAGATGTGGGCCGCGCAGTTCCTCAGCTTCGAGAAGCCGGCCACCTGGCTGAACTCCGGCGGCGCGGGCACCATGGGCTACGCGGTCCCGGCCGCGATGGGCGCCAAGGCGGGGATGCCGAACACCGAGGTCTGGGCGATCGACGGCGACGGCTGCTTCCAGATGACCAACCAGGAGCTCGTCACCTGCGCGCTGAACAACATCCCGATCAAGGTCGCGGTGATCAACAACGGTTCGCTGGGCATGGTCCGCCAGTGGCAGACCCTCTTCTACGACCAGCGCTACTCCAACACGGTGCTGCACAGCGGCCCGGGCCACGACGGCAAGACCCAGCCGGCCCAGGGCACCCGGATCCCGGACTTCGTGAAGCTCGCGGACGCGATGGGCTGCGTCGGACTGCGCTGCGAGCGCCCGGAGGACCTGGACGCGGTGATCCAGGAGGCGATGGCCATCACCGACGCCCCGGTCGTGATCGACTTCATCGTCCACCAGGACGCCATGGTGTGGCCGATGGTCGCGGCCGGCACCTGCAACGACGAGATCCTGGCCGCCCGCGACCTGCGCCCGGACTTCGGCGACGAGAACGACTGACACCCCCCCGCCAGCACCCAGGACCGGAACCAAGGGATAGGAACCATGTCCAAGCACACCCTCTCCGTCCTCGTCGAGAACAAGCCCGGCGTGCTCGCCCGCATCGCCGCGCTGTTCTCCCGCCGCGGATTCAACATCGACTCGCTCGCCGTCGGACCGACCGAGCACCCCGACATCTCCCGGATGACCATCGTCGTCAACGTGGAGGACCTGCCGCTCGAGCAGGTCACCAAACAGCTCAACAAGCTGGTCAACGTGATAAAGATCGTCGAGCTGGACCCGGCCGCGGCGGTCCGCCGCGAGCTGATCCTGGTCAAGGTGCGTGCTGACAGCGAGACCCGCTCGCAGATCACCGAGATCGTCCAGCTGTTCCGGGCCAAGACCGTGGACGTCTCCCCGGAGGCGGTGACGATCGAGGCCACCGGCAGCTCGGACAAGCTGGAGGCGATGCTGAAGATGCTGGAGCCCTACGGCATCAAGGAACTGGTGCAGTCGGGGATGGTGGCGGTGGGCCGCGGCGCCCGCTCGATCACCGACCGCTCGCTCCGCGCGCTGGACCGCAGCGCCTGAGCCTTTTCCGTGAGGCTGAGACGACAGTCTCACTATTCGAGAACGAATCCCGTCACGCCCCCACCGGCGTACGGTGTCCCTAACCACCGTCCCACCCGCCGCCCGACCGCCACCCCTTTTCGAGGCGCTTCGCGCCACAGAGTTGATTGCAAGGAGAAGCCAGCGATGGCCGAGCTGTTCTACGACGAAGACGCCGATCTGTCCATCATCCAGGGCCGCAAGGTCGCGATCCTCGGCTACGGCAGCCAGGGTCACGCCCACGCGCTCTCGCTGCGTGACTCGGGCGTCGACGTCCGGGTCGGCCTGCTGCCGGAGTCCAAGTCCCGGGCCAAGGCCGAGGAGCAGGGCCTGCGCGTGGTCACCCCCGCCGAGGCCGCGGCCGAGGCCGACGTCATCATGATCCTGGTGCCGGACCCCATCCAGGGCGACGTCTACAAGGAGGTCGTCGAGCCCAACCTCAAGGCCGGCGACGCGCTGTTCTTCGGCCACGGCCTGAACATCCGCTTCGGCTTCATCGAGCCCCCGGCCGACGTCGACGTCTGCATGGTCGCCCCGAAGGGCCCGGGCCACCTGGTGCGCCGTCAGTACGAGGAGGGCCGCGGCGTTCCGTGCATCGTGGCGGTCGAGCAGGACGCCACCGGCAAGGGGCTCGCGCTGGCGCTCTCCTACGCCAAGGGCATCGGCGGCACTCGCGCCGGCGTCATCAAGACCACCTTCACCGAGGAGACCGAGACCGACCTGTTCGGCGAGCAGGCCGTCCTCTGCGGTGGCACGTCCGCGCTGGTCAAGGCGGGCTTCGAGACCCTGGTCGAGGCCGGCTACCAGCCGGAGATCGCCTACTTCGAGTGCCTCCACGAGCTGAAGCTCATCGTCGACCTGATGTACGAGGGCGGCCTGGAGAAGATGCGCTGGTCGGTCTCCGAGACCGCCGAGTGGGGCGACTACATCACCGGCCCGAAGATCATCACCGCCGACACCAAGGCCGCGATGAAGCAGGTCCTGGCCGAGATCCAGGACGGCACCTTCGCCAACACCTGGATCGCCGAGTACAAGGCCGGTCTGCCGAAGTACAACGAGTACAAGAAGGCCGACAGCGAGCACCTGCTGGAGACCACCGGCAAGAAGCTCCGCAAGCTGATGAGCTGGGTGGACGAGGAGGCGTAAGCCCCTGTTCGCCGAGGCGGGGGCGTCCGTGCCTGGACGCTCCCGCTTCTTTGTACGGTTTGTCAGATCCCGTGCGGGTGATTCCTCCGCATGGGCGTGGGTCGCCGACCCAACCCTCGCTAGACTCCCGAGTGCGCGTCAGGCTCACAGCGTCGTGCGTCTCCAACGCGGCATGCCACCGTCCCCACCATGCCGTCCGTGCCCAAGGCCTGCGGCCGGGGAGACCCGGACAGTAAGGACAACTGTCGTGAGCGCTGCTACCCCTCATCAGAAGCCTGTCGTCCTCATCGCCGAAGAACTGTCGCCT
Organism: uncultured Actinomycetota bacterium; assembly: GCA_963743515.1. Classification (GTDB taxonomy): domain Bacteria; phylum Actinomycetota; class Actinomycetes; order Streptomycetales; family Streptomycetaceae; genus Streptacidiphilus. The sequence goes on along the minus strand of CAVUQN010000004.1, from coordinate 203,210 downwards.
GCGACCGTCGACGCTCTCGGCCCCGACTTCGAGATCCGCCACTGCGACGGCGCCAACCGCGCCGAGCTGCTGTCGGCCATCGCCGACGTCGACGCGATCCTGATCCGCTCGGCCACCAAGGTCGACGCCGAGGCCATCGCCGCCGCCCGCAAGCTCAAGGTCGTCGCCCGCGCCGGCGTCGGTCTCGACAACGTGGACGTCCCCGCCGCCACCAAGGCCGGCGTGATGGTCGTGAACGCCCCGACCTCCAACATCGTCACCGCCGCCGAGCTGGCCTGCGGCCTGCTGATCTCCACCGCCCGGCACATCCCGGCCGCCAACCTGGCGCTGAAGAACGGCGAGTGGAAGCGCAACAAGTACACCGGCGTCGAGCTGGCCGAGAAGACCCTCGGTGTGGTCGGCCTCGGCCGCATCGGCGTCCTGGTCGCCCAGCGGATGTCCGCCTTCGGCGATGAAGATCGTCGCCTACGACCCCTACATCCAGGCCGCCCGCGCGGCCCAGATGGGCGTCAAGCTGCTGCCGCTGGACGAGCTGCTGCAGGTCGCCGACTTCATCACGGTGCACCTCCCGAAGACCCCGGAGACCATCGGCCTGATCGGCGACGAGGCGCTGCACAAGGTCAAGCCGACCGTGCGGATCGTCAACGCCGCGCGCGGCGGGATCGTCGACGAGGAGGCGCTGGCCGCCGCGCTGAAGGAGGGCCGGGTGGCCGGCGCCGGCACTCGACGTCTACGTCAAGGAGCCCTGCACCGACTCGCCGCTCTTCGCCTTCGACAACGTGGTCGCCACCCCGCACCTGGGCGCCTCCACCGACGAGGCGCAGGAGAAGGCCGGCATCTCGGTCGCCAAGTCGGTCCGCCTCGCGCTGGCGGGCGAGCTGGTCCCGGACGCGGTCAACGTCCAGGGCGGCGTCATCGCCGAGGACGTCCGTCCGGGCCTGCCGCTGGCCGAGAAGCTCGGCCGGATCTTCACCGCGCTGGCCGGCGAGGTGGCCGTCCGCCTCGACGTCGAGGTGCGCGGCGAGATCACCCAGCACGACGTCAAGGTGCTGGAGCTGTCCGCGCTCAAGGGCGTCTTCGAGGACGTCGTCGCCGAGACCGTCTCCTACGTCAACGCGCCGCTGTTCGCGCAGGAGCGCGGCCTGGAGGTACGGCTCACGACGACCAGCGAGAGCCCCGAGTACCGCAACGTCATCGTGGTCCGCGGCACCCTGACCGACGGCCGCGAGGTCTCCGTCTCCGGCACGCTGACGGGCCCGAAGCGGACCCAGAAGATCGTCGGCGTCGACACCTTCGACGTGGACGTGGTCCTCACCGACCACATGGGCTTCTTCCGCTACGACGACCGCCCCGGCGTGGTCGGCACCCTGGGCCGCCTGCTCGGCGAGGCCGGGATCAACATCGCCGGGATGCAGGTCTCCCGCGACGACGAGTCCGGCGACGCGCTGGTCTCGCTCACCGTCGACAGCGAGATCCCGCAGCCGCTGCTGGCCGAGATCTCCGCCGAGATCGGCGCCAAGTTCGCCCGCTCGGTGAACCTCAGCGCGTGAACCGCTGACGCGATCCCGCAGGCCCGGGCCCGCCCCTTCCGAGGAGTGGGCCCGGGCCTGCGGCGCCCTCGGTGGAAGGCGGGGCGCGAGAGGCCCCTCGGCGGTACGGTGGTGGCCATAGCGCTGTAGACGTCCACCGGGTGCACCGGGTGTGATGAAGGCTTTGCCAGAAGCAGAACCATGCGGGTGAATCTCGCCCGCAGCGGAGGTACCCATGAGCACGCAGCCGTTTCACTCGACCGGGGAGTTGATTCCCCGACCGCAGAAGACCCCTGAGGCGCTGCGGGCGGCTCTGGCTGAGCTCGATCCGGCGCGCCTGGCGGAGATGGCTGCGAGCAAGGACGACGCCTTCGCCCTGGCCGCGCAGACCGGGAGGATCAGCCACATCCACGCCTGGATCACCTGGTGGGCCTCTGTGGTGGAGGTGGAGCGGCGCGTGGATCTGCGGACGCGGATGCGCGAGGCTGAACACCTCGCGAAGACCCTCGACGGCGACGACCCGCGGTCACCGGCCGCCATGTCCGAGATGCTGGCCATCATGGACGAGGCCAAGGCGGCGGTCGAGGGGTGACCTGGGCGTGGGAGTACTCCCCCAGTGAGCGGTACGTCACCGATCGGGTTTCCCCGGTAGTGATCGCCGAGGTGGAGAAGAAGGCCGACGAACTGGTTCGCGCGGCCGAGGCACTGTACCTGTCGGGCGCCGACTACACGGGCGCGGACGAGAAGATGCAGCAGCAGCTCATCCCCGACGGCTACTTCCACTACATGATCATTCGGCGCCAGGAGCGCCTGTACATCCTGCGCACCACCTACATCGGCGGCTGACGTGTCCGCGCCGCCCCGGTCAACGGGGCGGCGCGGACCAGCAGTTCACTGGTCGACGGCCAGCAGCCGGCGCATCAGCGCGTACTTCTCCCGCAGTCGGGCCTGGGTCGCCGGGTCGAGCACGGCCAGCCGGTCCGGGTCGCTGTTGTGGGCCAGGTCGGCCAGCTTGATGGTGACCGCGCCCGGCGTCGCCAGCAGTCGGGCCGCGTAGTCGCGCGGCTCCTCGCCCGGACGCTTGGTCATCGCCAGCACCAGCGCCTTGGTGCGCTCCGTCAACGGCGCACCGGCCAGCCACTCGGCCGTGAGCGCGTCGTCCTCGACCGCGTCGTGCAGCCACGCCGCCGCGACCTGCTCCGGGTCGCCGCCCCGGGAGGCGGTGCCCCGGGCCACCGCCTCCAGGTGCTCGGCGTAGGGCCGTCCGGCCTTGTCCAGCTGCCCGGCGTGCACCCGCCGCGCCAGCGCCTCGACCTCGGCCAGGCTCAGTACCTCATCGTCCATGGGATCCCCCTCCTCCGTCAGGACAGTGTGCCCGATCCGCCGGACAGCGCGTCCCCCAGCGGGGTGCGCCGGTAGAGCACCGAGCGGCCCGAGCGGGCCCGGGCCAGTAGGCCGCCGGCCAGCAGCACCGCCAGGTGGTCGCCGACCGCGCCCGGCGCCAGGCCCAGCTCGCGGGCCAGCTGGCTGGTGCTGGCCGGTACCTCCAGGGCGAGCAGGATCCGGGCCCGGGAGCGGCCCAGCAGCCCGCCGAGCGCGGCCGGGGAGTCCGGGGCCGCGTCCGGCCCCTCCCACAGCGCGGCGGTGCCCCGGGCCGGGTAGATCAGCGTCTTCGGCCAGGGGGCCTCCCAGTGGGCCTGCCGGACCTGCGTCCGGCCACCCGGGAGCGGCTGGTGGTGCCGCTGGTCGCGCTGCTGGGCCTGCCGCTGCTCGGCTTCGCGACCGCGCCCGGCCCCTGGCTCGCGGCAGCGCTGCTGCTGCTCACCGGCGCCGGCTTCGCCTACGGCCTGGGCCTGCAACGGGTCTTCCTGGACGCCCTGCCCGCCGACGGCCAGGGCCAGGCCTTCGGCCTGGTGAACTCGGGCAACATGACCCTCCAGGGCGTCGGTCCGGCCTGCTTCGGCGCCCTTGCCGCGCTCGCCGGCAGTGGCGCCGCGATGGCCCTGGCGGGCGCCTGCACCCTGCTCACCGCCGCCTGGATCGCCTCCTGGGGTCAACCCGCCGCCGGGGAACCAGGGTGAAACGACATCAGGGTCCCACTCCGAAGAGTGGGACCCTGATGTCTACTACCTGCAAGCTGTGCGCCGCCAGGGACTCGAACCCCGGACCCGCTGATTAAGAGTCAGCTGCTCTAACCAACTGAGCTAGCGGCGCTTGCTGACGTGGAAGAGATTACATGATCTGGCGGGAAACTCCGAATCGGTATCCTGGGCCCGCCGGGTGAACGTCCCGGTAACGGCCGCCGGACAGGGGGAGCGTATGACCGACAGCAGCAGTGCCGCAGGTGCCGAGGTGGACCAGCAGGCCCAGGCGGAGCTGCTCCGACTGCGGGGCAGCATCGACAACATCGACGCCGCGATCGTCCACATGCTGGCCGAGCGCTTCAAGTGCACCCAGGAGGTCGGGCGGCTGAAGGCGCAGTACAAGCTGCCGCCGGCCGATCCGGCCCGCGAGCGGGACCAGATCCAGCGGCTGCGCGACCTGGCCGAGAACGCCCGGCTGGACCCGGCCTTCGCCGAGAAGTTCCTCAACTTCATCATCGCCGAGGTGATCCGCCACCACGAGCGCATCGCCGGCTCCTGAGTCGATCGAGCCCGAGTCGATCGAGCCCGGGTCGGCCCGGCCCGAGGGCGGCGTGAGCAGCCGTCATCTCAGATAGTAGGAAATCCAAGTAGTTGTGCAGACAGTTCAGGTCCACTGTCGTAACGTGAATTCATCAGGCAGTCCGCTGCATCTCCAGCCAGACCTGATCGGCCCTTGTCGTAGGTGACCCCTGCGCGGCCATGCATCCCACCCTCGCATCCCCGTCCTGTGCACGGAGTCGTCCGTGCGTGCGATCGGAGTTCCCATGGACCAGCTGCGCCCGCAGACCTCTCCCCGCCGTACCCGCCGCGCCGACGCGGCCGCCGAGCGTGCCAACGCCGCAGCCGCGCTGCAGCGGGCGCTCGACCTCCGTGACAACGGCGGCGCTACCGGCCACGACCGCTGACGGCACCGGATTCCGTCCGTATGGCGGACGGAATCCGACCGACAGGTGAAACCAGGAGTATCGTCGCCGACATGTCTCGCACTCTCCGCCTCGCAGTAATCCCAGGTGACGGCATCGGCCAGGAAGTCGTGGCCGAGGGTCTCAAGGTCCTTTCCGCCGCCCTTCCCGCCGATACCAAGGTGGAGACCACCGAGTACGACCTCGGCGCCCGCCGCTACCACGCCACCGGCGAGACGCTGCCGGACAGCGTGCTCGAAGAGCTGAAGCACAACGACGCGATCCTGCTCGGCGCGATCGGCGACCCGTCCGTGCCCTCCGGGCTGCTCGAGCGCGGGCTGCTGCTCAAGCTGCGCTTCGCCTTCGACCACCACGTCAACCTGCGCCCGTCGCAAGCTGTGGCCCGGCGTCACCGGTCCGCTGCGCTGGCCGAGGCGCCGATCGACTTCGTGGTCGTCCGCGAGGGCACCGAGGGCCCGTACGCCGGCAACGGCGGCACGCTGCGCACCGGCACGCCGCAGGAGATCGCCACCGAGGTCTGCGCTGAACACGGCGTACGGCATCGAGCGCGTCGTCCGCGACGCCTTCGCCCGCGCCCAGGCCCGTCCGCGCAAGAAGCTGACGCTGGTGCACAAGAACAACGTGCTGGTCCACGCCGGGCACCTGTGGACCCGCATCTTCAACGCGGTCGCGACCGAGTTCCCCGAGGTCACGCACCGACTACCTGCACGTCGACGCGGCGACGATCTTCCTGTCACCCAGCCCGAGCGCTTCGACGTGATCGTCACCGACAACCTCTTCGGCGACATCCTGACCGACCTGGCCGCGGCCGTCACCGGCGGCATCGGCCTGGCCGCGTCGCGGCAACATCAACCCCTCCGGCGCCTTCCCGTCCATGTTCGAGCCGGTCCACGGCTCGGCCCCGGACATCGCCGGCACCGGGCAAGGCCGACCCGACCGCCACCGTGCTTTCCGCGGCCCTGCTGCTCCAGCACCTCGGCCTGAACGACGAGGCCGCCCGGGTCGAGTCCGCCGTCGCCGCGGATCTCGCCGCGCGTGCCGGTCAGGCCCCCCGCTCCACCTCGCAGATCGGCGACGCGCTCGCCGCCCGAGTAGCCGGCTGACCAGCCGGCGCCTGGAACCACGGACCAACAGCGGTCCGGAAGACAGTGAGCCGAATCCGGCTGGTCAGCACGCTCTGTGACCCCGGTACCACCGGTTCGCGCCTTCCGGGCCGCTTTGCCGTGCCGTCGCAACTGCGGCTGTTCGAGCGGACCCGGATAGTGCGACCATCGACTCTGGGCCCCGCGACGCCTCGGGGTGCCCACCATGACGACACGGTGAAGGACGTAGCCACCATGACCTCCCCCATGGACACCATCGAGATCGAGCTCAAGCCCTCGGCCCACCCGCTGGCCGCCGAGGAGCGCGAAGCCAGGCTGGCCAACCCCGGCTTCGGCCGCTTCTTCACCGACAACATGGTGACCATCCGCTGGACCGAGGGCCGGGGCTGGCACGACGCCCAGCTCGTGCCGTACGGACCGATCGAGATCGACCCGGCGACCTCGATCCTGCACTACGGCCAGGAGATCTTCGAGGGGCTCAAGGCCTACCGGCAGGCCGACGGCCGCATCGCCGCCTTCCGTCCCGACGCCAACGCCGAGCGGATGCCAGTCTCCGCGCGCCGGCTGGCCATGCCGGAGCTGCCCGCAGGAGACTTTCGTCGCCGCGATCGACGGCCTGGTCACAGCAGGACGCCGGCCTGGGTGCCCGGACCCGGAGAAGTCGCCTCTACCTGCGCCCGTTCATGATCGCCACCGAGGTCGGCCTCGGCGTGAACCGCCCGGCCGACGAGTACCTGTTCATGCTGATCGCCTCCCCGGCCGGCGCCTACTTCGCCCGGTGGCGTCAAGCCGGTCATCGGTCTGGCTCTGCGAGGAGTACGTCCGCGCCGCGCCCGGCGGCACCGGCGACGCCAAGTGCGGCGGCAACTACGCCGCCTCCCTGGTCGCCCAGGCCGCAGGCCGCCGCCCACGGCTGCGACCAGGTCGTCTACCTGGACGCGATCGAGCGCCGCTGGATCGAGGAGACTGGGCGGGATGAACCTCTACTTCGTCTTCGGCGAGGGTGAGAACGCCCGGCGTCGTCACCCCCGAGCTCTCCGGCTCGCTGCTTCCCGGCATCACCCGCGACTCGCTGCTGAGCATCGCCGCGGACCTCGGCTACGCCACCGAGGAGCGGAAGATCTCCGCCGACGAGTGGCGCGAGGGCAACGCCGACTCCACCCTCACCGAGGTCTTCGCCTGCGGCACCGCCGCCGTGATCACCCCGGTCGGCTCGGTCAAGTCCGCGCGCGGCAACTGGACGGTCGGCGAGGGCGAACCCGGCCCGATCACCCTCAAGCTCCGGGAGACCCTGCTGGCCCTGCAGACCGGCCGCCGCGAGGACACCCACGGCTGGATGCACAGCATCGTCTGACCCGCCCCGGTCCCGCCGCCCCGAAGGGGGCGGCGGGACCGGGGTCGTGGGTAACCTCGATCCATACCACTCGTTGAGCAGTGTGCACCGGAAGGGAGGGGCCATGTCCGCAGCAACATTCGACTTCGCCGACGTCGACCGGAGCGATGAGGACGACCTGCTGGAGGCGTTCCTCGCCCTGGAAACCCCCGAGGGCTTCAAGGCAGAGCTCATCGAGGGGGAGATCGTTGTGACACCACCGCCAGACGGCGACCACGAGATGGCGATCGGCCGGATCGTCAAGCAGATCAACCGCATGGCACTCGAGGAACTGGAACACGCTGGAAACAAGGGCCTGATCGTTCCTACCGGGCGCTTCATCCCCGATGGAACCTTCACCCGGGAGGATGCTCTGCGCGGGCGGGAGTCCTGGTCGAAGCCGGACGGTGTGCTGCTGGTGCTCGAAGTCACCTCAAGTCGTCCGCAGAAGGACCGTGAGCAGAAGCGTCGGGGCTACGCTGCCGCCGGTATCCCGCTCTACCTGCTGGTGGACCGTCAGCGGGAACAGGTCGTGCTGCACAGTGAGCCGCGACACGGCGACTACACGATCACCGCTAGCGCCCAACCGGGAGATCCGCTCACCCTGCCGAAGCCCTTCGGGTTCGACCTGGACACCAGTCGGCTGTTCTGAACGAGGCGGCGGGTCCCGAATACTGAGACCTTTCGTCCCGCGCGGCGCGGGCTGTGCAACACTGCGGATGTGTCCTCGCTCGCGCTCATTATTGGCAGCAGGCGCGCCGGTCCGCAGTGACCGCTCCGCACGACAGACCCGTATGCGGAACGGACACCGTGTTCTCAGACCCGCGCGCAGACCTCTCGCACCCGCGAGAGGTTTTTTTGTTGCCCGGCCCGGCTCCCACCAGGGGCCTGTCGGACGACCGAGGCGCACGCGGCGATGGGGGACAGTGGCCATGGTCCCGGGAGTCACCCCGGGATCCCCGTGGAGGTCCCCGCCCGGCAACCAGCCGGCCGGGGGCCACCCAGCCCCGGACAGGAGACCCCAGGCAATGACCCTCAACGACGACTTCCACGTCTTCGACACCACGCTTCGCGACGGTGCGCAGCGCGAGGGCATCAACCTCACCGTTGCCGACAAGCTGGCCATCGCCCGCCATCTGGACGACTTCGGAGTCGGCTTCATCGAGGGCGGCTGGCCCGGCGCCAACCCCCGTGACACCGAGTTCTTCGCCCGCGCGGCCGCCGAACTCGAACTGCACAACGCCCAGTTGGTCGCCTTCGGGGCGACCCGCCGGGCCGGCGGCAGCGCCGCCGACGACGTCCAACTCGCCGCCCTGGTCGCCTCCGGCGCCCCGGTGGTCACCCTGGTCGCCAAGTCCCACGACCGCCATGTCGAACTCGCCCTCCGCACCACGCTGGAGGAGAACCTGGCGATGATCGCCGACAGCGTGCGCCACCTGCGCTCGCTCGGCCGCCGGGTCTTCCTCGACTGCGAGCACTTCTTCGACGGCTACAAGGCCAACCGGGACTACGCCCTCGCCGTCGTCCGCACCGCCCACGAGGCCGGGGCCGACGTGGTCGTGCTCTGCGACACCAACGGCGGGATGCTGCCGGCCGGCGTCCACGCGGTCGTCGCCGACGTGCTCGCGCAGACCGCCGACTACCTGCCCGGCGCGCGGATCGGGATGCACGCCCAGGACGACACCGGCTGCGCGGTCGCCAACACCCTGGCCGCCGTGGACGCCGGCGCCACCCATGTCCAGTGCACCGCGAACGGCTACGGCGAGCGGGTCGGCAACGCCAACCTCTTCCCGGTGGCCGCCGCGCTGGAGCTGAAGTACGACCGCCGGGTACTTCCCCCTGGCGCGCTCCAGGAGATGACCCGGATCTCGCACGCCATCGCCGAGGTCGTCAACCTGACGCCGTCGACCCACCAGCCCTATGTGGGGGTTTCCGCCTTCGCCCACAAGGCCGGACTGCACGCCTCCGCGATCAAGGTCGACCCCGACCTCTACCAGCACACCGACCCGGCACTGGTCGGCAACAGCATGCGGATGCTGGTCTCCGACATGGCCGGCCGGGCCTCGGTCGAGCTGAAGGCCGTCGAGCTGGGCTTCCAGGATGCTCTCGACCGGGACACGGTCGGCCGGGTGGTCGCCTCGGTCAAGGCGCGGGAGAACCTCGGCTACACCTACGAGGCCGCCGACGCCTCCTTCGAGCTGCTGCTGCGCGACGAGATCGCCGGGCGGCGCAGGCGCTTCTTCGTGCTGGAGTCCTGGCGCACCATCAGCGAGCAGCGGGCCGACGGCAGTCCGGCCAACGAGGCCACGGTCAGGCTGACCGTCAAGGGCACCCGGACCATCGCTACCGGCGAGGGCAACGGCCCGGTGCACGCCCTGGACCAGGCGCTGCGCGCCGCCCTGGAGCGGATCTACCCGCAGCTGGCCGACCTGGAGCTGGTGGACTACAAGGTCCGGATCCTGGAGGGCCAGCACGGCACCGAGTCGAAGACCCGGGTGCTGGTGGCCACCGGCGACGGCAAGGTCGAGTGGTCCACGGTCGGCGTCGCCGAGAACGTGATCGCGGCCTCCTGGCAGGCGCTGGAGGACGCCTACACCATCGGGCTGATCCGGGCCGGGCTGGAGCCCGAGGAGGACTGAGCCCGGCGTCCGCCTAGACGGACCGCGACCCACCGGGTCGGGCCAGCAGGACGGCGGCCGCGACGGTGCCGGCCTGGTGCTCGACCTGGTGGGCGACCGGCAGCCAGGTGCCGGGGAACCGCTGCCGGTACTCCTCGCACCAGTGGTCGGCCAGCGTCTCCAGCCGGTCCCGCAGCGGCCCGGTGCCGGGGCGCTGTGGGTCGAGTGCCCGGCGCAGCATCGAGGCGGCGCGCAGCGGAACCCGGTGCGCCCACAGTTCCAGGGTGGCCAGCCGGGAGCGGGTCATCGGCGGGAGCGCGGGCTGGTCCGGGAGGACGACGCCGGGGTCCCACTCGTCGGCCAGCGGCGCGCAGACGTCGAGGGCACTGCGGACGGCGCGCGGCAGCGGGCCCTCGATCAGCCCGCCGAGCCGCTCGGCCTGGGCCAGCAGCCCGTCGAGCAGCCGGCCGTGCCGACGCATCCGGGCGGCCAGGGCGGCCAGTTCGGGCTCGGCGTCGCCGATCGGGGTCGGGTCGGCCAGTCGGGCGCAGGTCCACAGCGGCACCTCGACGATCAGCGTGGAGCCGCCGTGCCGGTGCGGTGCGTGCCAGGTGGTGCGGCCGAGCTCCCGGGAGCTGGCCTCCGGACCCCGGTCGGCGGCCTCCGGCATCAGGAACACGCCCGGGTTCGGGTTGGGCCAGAAGTACACGTCGTAGGGCGAGAGTTCGACCGGGATGCCGAGCCCGGCGGCCGAGCGGGCGAAGGGCTGGTCCAGGCCGGGGTGGTCGCGGGTCGCCTGGAGGAAGGTCCCGCCGACGTCGGTGCTGTGCAGCGAGCACTGGAGGAACGGCCGCAGCTCGTCGATCACCGCGAGCAGGGCCCGGCTCTCCGGCAGGTCCGCGCCGACCGAGGGGGCCCACTCGGGCTGCTCCTCGCCGGCCGGGCGGAAGAAGGACCGGTAGTGCCCGGCCAGGGTGTAAGGGCCGGGGGTTCGGCCGTGGGAGGCCAGGCTCGCGCCGTCGGGGTCCAGGCAGAGCAGGAAGTTCCAGGTGCAGTCGGCCCGCAGCTCGGGGGCGGCGACGACCCGGCGGGCCAGCTCCAGCACGGTGGCGCCGCCGACCGACTCGTTGGCGTGCGCCCCGGCCACGACCAGCGCCTGCGGCGCCGCCCGGCCGACCGAGAGCAGCAGCAGCGGCCGTCCGGCCCGGGAGCGGCCGACCTGCCGCAGTCGGCAGAGCTCGGGGTGGCGTCCGGCCAGCAGCTCCGCCGCGAGGACGACCTCGTCCGGGGTGGGGTAGCGGTCCTCGACGGCGACGGCCCGCCCGGCCGCGTCCTGCCCGTCGACCGCGTCCTGCCCGTCGGCCGCCGGTGCACTGTCGTCGCGCGGCAGCTTCCCGTCGCGCGGCAGCGAGTCGGCGTGCGGCAGTGACTTGGTGGGAGACATTGACGCATTGACAGGCACTGGCTGCGACCCCGTTCGTTCGTCCCCGTCCCGGCAGCGCGGCGTTCCGACGTCCGGCCAGCAGACCACGGCTCCTGTCGCACCGTCAAGAACTGCCCGGTAAGGGGCGGGTGCGGAGGCCGGACAAGGGTCCGGGACGGCACGGCAACCTCGCTGCCGTGCCGTCCCGGACTCTTGGTCGCTCGGCGGCGGCTACCGCAGCCGGGCCAGGAGGGCGTGCTCGACGAGGGTGATGAGTGCGGACTTGGCGCTGTCGCGGCGTCGGGCGTCGGTGGTGATGATGGGGGTTTCGGCGTTGAGTTGGAGGGCTTCGCGGACTTCTTCGGGGTTGTGGGTCTGGGTGCCGTCGAAGACGTTGAGGGCGACGACGAAGGGGAGGCCGCTGTTCTCGAAGTAGTCGATGGCGGGGAAGCAGTCGGCGAGGCGTCGGGTGTCGACCAGGACGACGGCGCCGATGGCGCCGCGGACGAGGTCGTCCCACATGAACCAGAAGCGGTCCTGTCCGGGGGTGCCGAACAGGTAGAGGATCAGGTCCTGGTCCAGGGTGATCCGGCCGAAGTCCATGGCCACCGTCGTGGTGGTCTTGTCGGCGACATGGCTCAGGTCGTCGATGCCGGCGCTGGCGCTGGTCATCACGGCCTCGGTGCGGAGCGGGTTGATCTCCGAGACCGCGCCGACCAGGGTGGTCTTGCCCACACCGAACCCGCCCGCCACGACGATCTTCGCGGAGGTGGTGGCGCGGGTCGGGGCAGGAGCCGCGGGCCTAGAGCTTGCGTAGTCCACTGAGCACCCTTTCGAGCAGTGTCACGTCTGGCGTGCCGCCGGATTCGCCTCCGGCGGCGGGCTGGTGGATCGCGACCAGGCCGGACTCGGCCAGGTCGGCAACGAGGATGCGGGCCACCCCGAGGGGGATGGACAGCAGCGCCGAGATCTCGGCCACGGACTTGATGTCCTGGCAGAGGTGGCAGATCCGCTGGTGCTCCGGGAGGAGCGAGGCGAAGCGCTCGGGCGGCGTCGTGGTCGAGACCAGGGCCTCGATCGCGAGCTGGTACCGGGGGCGGGTCCGGCCGCCGGTCATCGCGTAGGGACGGATCAGCGGCTGGTCGTCCTGGTCCTGCTCCGGCTCGCGGTGCGGCCCCTGGGACGACGAGGACGGACGGTTCCAGTCGTCCTGGTACGGCTGGTCGCGGTAGCCGCCTCCGCCGTAGCCGTTCTCGGCATACCGTTGTTCTTCCTGGAACGGGTTGTTGTCGTAGCCGGGGTAGCCGGGGGCGTAGCCGCCGCCGGGACCGCCGAACGCGTCATGACCTGTACCCGGATAGCCGGTGCCGTACTGGCCGTGCTGATCCTCTGACGCTGTCACGGTTCCTCCTCACAGTGGGGCGACGGGGCGTTGCGGCTCTTGTCTGTTCGTGCTGTGCGGGTGGTGCGGGTGCTGGCCGTGCATCGGTGCTGTGCTGGTCTCGGGACGGTGCTGCGGGCCCGGCGGTGGTCGGTCAGTGGAGCAGGCTGCCCTGGAGCTCCGCGCGCAGGGCCGGGGTCAGCACCGTACCGGCTCGGTCCACCAGCAGCGCCATCTCGTAGCCGACCAGGCCGATATCGCTGTCCGGGGCCGCCAGTACGGCAAGTGACGAGCCGTCGGAGACCGCCATGATGAAGAGGAAGCCGCGCTCCATCTCCACCACGCTCTGGGTCACCTTGCCCCCCTCGAAGATCCGCGAGGCGCCCTGGGTGAGCGAGCTCAGGCCGGAGGCGACCGCCGCGAGCTGGTCGGCCCGGTCCCGGGGGAAGCCCTCGGACATGGCGAGCAGCAGGCCGTCCGCGGACACCACCACCGTGTGCGACACCCCGGGGGTGCTGTCCACGAAGTTGGTGATCAACCAGTTCAGGTTCTGTGCCGCCTGGGACATCTGACTCACTGCTAACGCTCCGGGTGGTTCGGGCCGCCGAAGAGATCGGTGCCGCCGTGCTGGTCGGGGTGGGGGGAGTCGCCTGCGCTGCGGCCCTGCTGGACGCCGCGGCGCAGATTGGTGAGCCGGCCGCGGACCTCCTCGGGGGTGCGGGACAGCTGCGAGGTGGTGCTGCCGGCCTGGTCGCGGCCGGGTTCCTGGACGTTGCCCGGGAGCAGGTTCTGCCGCGGCACGCGCCGGGGCAGACCTGCCTCGGTGGTGCCACCGGCGAGGGGGGCGCGCATGCTCTCCGCCGCCGGCGGCAGGAAGGCGTCGGTCGAGCTCTGACTGCTCTCCTCGCGGGCGCCGGTGAACCAGTTGGGACGCTCGCCGGTCTCCCGTTCGCCGATCGCCCGGCCGCCCAGCGCCTGGCCGGGACGGCGCTGCGGCAGTACGCCGGTGCCGTTGGCGGCCTGCGGGGGCTGCGGGGCCCGCGCGGGCTCAGGGGCCTGTGCGGCGTCCGGGTAGTACGGCTGGTTGAACTGCGGTTCGGGCTGGTAGGGCCCCGAATGCTCCTGCGGCCCGCGCCGGTCGTGGCTGAAGGGGCTGGCTGCGGGCGCGGCCGAGTCGAAGTCGGCGGCGGTGTAGCGGCCGGCCTCGTAGCCCGCGTCCGGGGCCGGGTACGACTGCTCCGGGAACCCGCCCTGGTAGGACTGCTGCTCGGGATAGTCGGGGTAGGCCGCCGGGTAGCCGGTGTCGCCGTATCCGGGCTCGCGGTATCCGGGCTCCGGGAAGGCCGGGGCGGGGAAGGGCGCGTCCGGGAAGGCGGCCGCCGGGAAGGAGGTGGTCGGGAAATCGTCGTCGTACCCGGCGGTCCGATCGAACTCCCCGCCCGGGTAGCCGTTGTCGGCGTAGGGCGTGCCCTCGAAGCCACGCTGTGGCGCGGGCTGCGGGGCGGGCTGGGTGACCGGCTGCTGGGCGGCGGGCTGCGCAGCAGCGGCCTCCAGCGCGGCCGTCTCACGGCGCTGTCCGAGCCGGCGGAGCCGGGGCGCGGGGGCGGCCGGGGCGGGCGGCTGCTCGGCGGCGGGGGCGGACGCCTCGTAGCGGCTGTCGTCGAAGCCGAGCTCGCTGGCGGTGAGCATGCCGGGGACCGGGTAGCTGCCGGTGTCGCCGTAGCCGCCGCCGAAGTCCGCCGCCGGGGCGAAGTCCGGGGCCGGGGCGGCGCCGGGGGCGGGCGCGAAGCCCAGGGCCGGGGTGGCGCCGGTGGTCTCGACCTCGGTCTCCGGGTACACCCGGGAGACGGAGTAGGTCTCCTCGGACTGGGTCACCCGGGGCAGCTGGGTCAGGTGCTCGGGCATCATCACCAGCGAGGTGGTCCCGGCCGACTCGCCCGAGGGACGCAGTTGGACCCGGACGCCGTGGCGCTCGGCCAGCCGGCCGACCACGAACAGGCCCATCTGCCGGGAGACCGAGGCGTCCACGGTCGGCGGATCGGCCAGCTTGCTGTTGATGCCGGCGAAGTCCTCGGGGGTGAGGCCGATGCCCTTGTCGTGGATCTCGACCAGCATCCGCTGGTCCGGCAGCCGGGTCGCGGTGACCCGGACCCGGGTCTGCGGGCTGGAGAAGGTGGTGGCGTTCTCCAGCAGCTCGGCGAGCAGGTGCACCAGGTCGGTCACGGCGACGCCGATGACCTCGGCCTCCGGTATGCCGCTGAGCTCGACCCGCTCGTACTGCTCGACCTCGGAGGCGGCGGCACGGAGCACGTCCACCAGCGGCACCGGGTCGGTCCACTCGCGTCCGGCGCTCTCGCCGGCCAGGACCAGCAGGTTCTCGCCGTTGCGGCGCATCCGGGTGGCCAGGTGGTCGAGCTTGAACAGGCTCTCCAGCTGGTCCGGGTCGGCCTCGTTGGACTCCAGCACCGAGATCAGTTCGAGCTGGCGCTCGATCAGTCCGTGGCTGCGACGGGAGAGGTTGGTGAAGATCGCGTTGACGTTGCCGCGCAGCAGCGCCTGCTCGGAGGCGAGTCGGACGGCCTCGCGGAGCACGTCCTCGAAGGCCCGGGCGACCTCGCCGATCTCGTCCCGCCCGGTCAGCGGGATCGGTGCGACGGTGGTGTCGACCCGCTCCGGGTCGGTCTTGGAGAGCTTGCGGACCAGGTCCGGCAGCCGCTCACCGGCGATCTCCTGGGCGCTGTTGCGCAGGGTGCGCATGCCGCGCACCATCGAGCGGGACATGACCATGGTCAGCAGCGCCGAGGCCAGCAGCGCGGCCAGCGCCTCGATGCCGATGACCAGCGCCTGCTGGTCGGCGCTGTGCTGGGCGCTCTTGGCGTCCTGGACGATCTGGTCGGTGATCGCCGACTCGACCTGGCGCTCCTGCGTGATGAGCGCGGACGAGTCCTGGTACCAGGAGGAGGGGGTCACTCCGGAGGACGACAGCCGCTTGCCTGCCAGCCCCAGCGCCTCCAGCTTCTCCTCGGTGGGAGTGATCGGCGCGGCCGTCACGGTCTTCTGGTAGAGCGCGAGGTCGGAGGGGATGCCGGAGACCACGAACTGGCCGTTGGCGACCTTGGTGAGCTCGTTGGCGACCTGGATGCCCACCGACAGCTCTGTCGGCATCTTGTCGGCGACCAGGGCGATCGTCACCAGGTTGCGCTCGTTGGAGGTGGACGCCTTCTGCAGGGTCAGCGCGTAGAGCTCGCGTCCGCGGCTGTTGACGTTGTCGTTGCCGAAGCTCAGCTCGTTGTCCAGGCCCATCAGCTCGAAGAACAGGTTGGAGTAGTTCGAGTTGGTGGTGATCGGGTCCATGGACGCGGAGTTGCCCTGGCTCCGCAGCGCCTTCAGGTCCTGCGCCTGCAGGGTCCTGAAGTTGCCCAGCTCGGTCGAGATCCGCGCGTCGCTGTCCACCGAGGTGGCGGCGGCGTACATGGTGAGGATGTCGGCGTCGGTCTGCTTCTGGGCGCGCAGGACAGCGGGGTCGTTGCGGATGCCGGCCAGCTCGGGGGCCACCGCGAGGTCGCGCTCGTTCTCCAGGTCGTCGACGACCGTGGTGGCGTCGCGGACCAGGATGGCGACCTTCTCGTTCTGACCGGCCGCGTTGGCGAGGTCGAGCTGGTCCTTCAGCCGGAGACCGGCGAAGCTCACACCGGTGAGCACGGGTACCAGCAGAATGGCCGTCAGCCGGGTGGGCACGCGCCAGTTGCGGAAGCGCCAACTGGCGCCGCCGTCCGCCACCGGCTGTTCACTGTCCTGCCGGGGTCCGGGGTCTGCCTGCTTCTGCCTCACTCGACAACAACCTCTCGGCCGGGTTGGCCAGTTCTACAGATCTGCGCGGATCGCTGGAATTTCAGCACGTCCGTCGGGCGGCGGCCAAACATCTGCTTCCGCGTTGCGCGCCGATGCCAAATCGGGGCATATGGCCCAGCGGTGGCGAATGCGCCCGTCGGGATCGGCGCAGCGTGCACAGTCGCCTACAGCTGGTCACGCCGCCCCGGGAATTGCGGGTCTAACTGTTATGAAAATGTGTGCACCTGGGGCGCGATCAGCGCAGCCGGGCCAGGAGGGCGTGCTCGACGAGGGTGATGAGTGCGGACTTGGCGCTGTCGCGGCGTCGGGCGTCGGTGGTGATGATGGGGGTTTCGGCGTTGAGTTGGAGGGCTTCGCGGACTTCTTCGGGGTTGTGGGTCTGGGTGCCGTCGAAGACGTTGAGGGCGACGACGAAGGGGAGGCCGCTGTTCTCGAAGTAGTCGATGGCGGGGAAGCAGTCGGCGAGGCGTCGGGTGTCGACCAGGACGACGGCGCCGATGGCGCCGCGGACGAGGTCGTCCCACATGAACCAGAAGCGGTCCTGTCCGGGGGTGCCGAACAGGTAGAGGATCAGGTCCTGGTCCAGGGTGATCCGGCCGAAGTCCATGGCCACCGTCGTGGTGGTCTTCCCCGACACATGGGTGAGGTCGTCGATGCCGGCGCTGGCGCTGGTCATCACGGCCTCGGTGCGGAGCGGGTTGATCTCCGAGACCGCGCCGACCAGGGTGGTCTTGCCCACACCGAACCCGCCCGCCACGACGATCTTCGCGGACGTCGTGGCGCGCGGTGGGGCGGGGGCGACTGGCCTAGAGCTTGCGTAGTCCACTGAGGACCCTTTCGAGCAGTGTCACGTCCGGGGCGCCGCCGTTCTCGGTGGCCGCGGCCGGCTGGTGGATCGCGACCAGGCCGGCTTCGGCCAGGTCGGCGACGAGGATGCGGGCCACACCCAGGGGTATGGGCACCAGGGCGGAGACCTCCGCCACCGACTTGACTTCCCGGCAGAGCTGCACGATCCGCTGGTGCTCGGGCAGCAGCGTCCCCGACCGGTCGGCCTGGGCCGTGGTCGAGACCAGGGCCTCGATCGCGAGCTGGTACCGGGGCCGGGTCCGGCCCCCGGTCATCGCGTAGGGGCGTACCAGCGGGTGCCGGGAGCCCCCGCCGTACGAACCGGTGGAGCCTTGGGGCGGGGCCATCTGTCCTCCTTGAGCTGCAGCGGTCCGAGGTACCTCTCCGCGGCGGTCGGTGGTGCTGAGGGTTTCCGTGGATCAGTCGTACGGACGGGTGGTGCAGTCGAGCAGTCTTACTGAGGTTGAGTCAAGTGCCGGGACGGCAGCGTAGCGGCCGTCCCGGCAGTGGATCAGTGGAGCAGGCTGCCCTGCAGCTCTGCCCGGAGCGCCGGGGTCAGCACATCGCCGGCCCGGTCGACCAGCAGCGCCATCTCGTAGCCGACCAGGCCGATGTCGCTGTCCGGCGAGGCCAGCACGGCAAGTGACGATCCGTCGGAGACCGCCATGATGAAGAGGAAGCCGCGCTCCATCTCCACCACGGTCTGGGTCACCCTGCCCCCCTCGAAGATCCGCGAGGCGCCCTGGGTGAGCGACGTCAGCCCGGAGGCCACGGCGGCGAGCTGGTCGGCCCGGTCCCGGGGGAAACCCTCGGACATGGCGAGCAGGAGGCCGTCCGCGGAGACCACCACGGTGTGCGACACGCCGGGGGTGTTGTCCACGAAGTTGGTGATCAACCAGTTCAGATTGTGTGCCGCTTGGGACATCTGGCTCATCTGAGTCAACGCTCCTGGGGGTTGGTGCCGTACGGGCCGTTGTCCTGCGACCGGTCCTGGGACGGATTCGGCGATCCTGCCTGGCGTCCCTGCTGGATGCCGCGGCGCAGGTTGGTGAGCCGTCCGCGGACCTCCTCGGGCGACCGGGAGACCTGGGGCCCGTTGTCGGGCGTGCTCTCGGCGGCACCGGGCACGAGGTTCGCCTGCGGCACCCGGCGGGGGAGGCCCGAGGGCATCACACCGCCGGCGCTGGGCTCCCGCACCTGCTCGGCCCGGCGCCACACCTCGTCGTTGGAGGAGGCGCGCCACGGGGCCGCGGCGGACGCCGAGGAGCCGCCCGCACCCGCGGGGGCGCCGCGCTGCGGCAGCGGGTGCTGCGGGGGCTCCTGCGGCGCCTGGTGCGGCTGCTGCGAGCCCGGCTGCTGGGGACCGGCCTGCTGCGGCGCCTGCGGCCGGCGCTGCTGCGCCTGCTGCGGACCGGCCGGACCGCCCTGGGCCTGGTCGCCGTAGACCTGCACCGCGCGCATCCGGTCGGCCTTGCCGCTGCGGAACCAGTTGGACTCCATCGCCTCGAAGATCGGCGAACGGGCCGCGTCGGCCTCGGCGGGCGGGAGCGCCCGGGTCAGCGGGTGGTCGGCCGGGTCCTGGTGCAGCGGCGCGGCCGGCTGCGGGACCGGCTGCTGCGGGACCACCGGCTGCGGTGCGACCGGCTGCGGCGCAACCGGCTGCGGCGGCATGACCGGCTGCGGCATGACCGGCTGCGGTGCGACCGGACGCTGCGGCATGACCGGCTGCGGGGCGACCGGTCGCTGCGGCTCTTCCTCGAAGTGCGGGCGGGCGAACTGCGCGGTGCTGTCGGGGGAGCCGTGCTGGGGCTGTTCCGCCCACAGGTTGGCCTCCTCCACCGGCGCGGGGGCCGGGGCCGGCATCGGCGGCTGCGGGCGCTGGCCGCGGGTGGGCAGCGCCCGACCCTGCTGCGGCTGCGGCTGCTGCGGAGCCTGCGGCTGGACCGGCTGCTGCGGTGCCTGCTGCTGCGCGGGCTGCTGCGGCTGCTGCTGGTCGCGGCGGGGGAGCTGGTGCTGGCCGGTGATGGCCGTGCTGCCCTGCGGCAGCGTCGGGTTCGGACGGCGCGGCGGCAGGCCCTGCTGCTGGCCGGACTGACCCTGCGGCGGCTGACCGGGCTGACCCTGCAGGCCCTGCGGCGGCTGGCCGGGCAGGGAGGGGCGGCCGGGGACCGGGCCGGAGGCGCCGGCCGGGAGCGGGGTGCGACCGGGGGCCTGCGGCACGGCGCCGCGCTGCGGGCCGCCCTGGAGGCCGGCCATGCCCTGCGGACGCTGGCGCGACTGGCCGGGGAGCTGGCCAGGAGCGCCCTGGCCGGCCATCTGGCCGGGCAGCTGGCCCGCGCCGGGGCCGCCGCCGGGGCCGCGCCGCTCGGCGGTGTTGGTGACGTCCACCGGCAGCATGACCAGTGCGGTGGTGCCGCCGGAGTCGCTGGGGCGGAGCTGGATCCGGATGCCGTGACGGAGTGACAGTCGACCGACCACGAACAGGCCCATCCGGCGGGACACCGAGACGTCCACCACCGGGGGGTTGGCCAGCCGCTCGTTGATCTCGGCGAGGTCGTCCGGGGAGAGGCCGATGCCGGTGTCGTGGATCTCGACCAGCACCCGCCCGTCGGGCAGCGCGTGGCCGGTGACCCGGACCCGGGTCTGCGGGCTGGAGAACGAGGTGGCGTTCTCCAGCAGCTCGGCCAGCAGGTGGACGAGGTCGTTGACGACTCGTCCGGCGACCTCGGCGGTGGGCACCGAGGCCAGTTCGATGCGCTCGTACTGCTCCACCTCGGAGGCGGCGGCGCGGAGCACGTCCACCAGCGGCACCGGGCGGGTCCAGCGGCGGCCCGGGTCCTCGCCCGCGAGGACGAGCAGGTTCTCACCGTTGCGGCGCATACGGGTCGCCAGGTGGTCCAGCTTGAAGAGGCTGGCCAGCTGGTCCGGGTCGGCCTCGCGGCTCTCCAGCTCGGAGATCATCGACAGCTGGCGCTGGATGAGGCCCTGGGAGCGCCGCGAGAGGTTGGTGAACATCGCGTTGATGTTCCCTCGCAGCAGGGCCTGCTCGGCGGCGAGTCGGACGGCCTGGGCGTGGACCTGGTCGAAGGCCCGGGCCACGTGGCCGATCTCGTCGGTGGTGTCGATGCCGATCGAGGCGACCGAGGTGTCGACGTCCTGCGGGTCCGACTCGGAGAGCGTGCGGACGAGTTCCGGCAGCTGGTGCTCGGCCACGTCCTCGGCGGCGAACTGCAGCTTGTTCAGCGTCCGCACCATCGAGCGGGCCACCAGCGCGGCGCCGAGGACGGCGACCAGCAGCACCAGCGCGATCAGCACCGAGTTCAGGATCACGTCCGTCTCGGCCTGCGAGCGCTGGTCGATGACCTGGTTGATGAGGTTCTGCAGCAGGTAGTTCTCATCGTTGGTCATGCTGGTGATCTGCGACTCGGCCTCGTCGTCCCAGGTCGAGTAGGAGGGCAGCACGTCCGGGTACGCCTTGAAACCGTTGGTCGCGTTCAGCACGGTGCCGGCGAACTGGTTGGCGTTCTTGATGTTGGTGTTGTAGGTCCAGGACTGGATCAGGTTCGCCGAGTCGCCGTTGTAGAGCGCGATGAACTCGGTCCGCAGGAACGACTCGTTGTTGAAGGCGGTCTGCGCGTACAGCCGGTCCTGGGTCTCCAGCACGTTGCCGGAGGCCAGCGAGGCGCTGATGACGGCCTGAACGATCGACACCGACTCCTTCCACTGCGAGAAGATCTCCAGGGAGCGCGCGGAGGAGAGCAGTTCGCTGTTGCTGGAGGCGAGCGCGAGGTTCTGGCTCAGCGACAGCAACTGCTGGATCAGGTTGTCGTAGTCCGACACCGAGGCGGTGATGTTGCCGCCGGTGCCCATGGCGAAGTCGCTCGCACGGCTGTTCTTCAGGTTGCCGAGGTTGCTCAGCACGGCCGTGATGTCGGCGCCGTGGCCGGGCAGGGCGTTCAGGTCGAGCGACTTGGCCAGGGTGATGAAGTGCGTGGCGACCGTGGTGGTCGTGTACTGCGCGGCCTGGATGCTGTCCGAGTCGCGCTCGCCGGTGGAGGTGATCTGGCCGGCCATGGCGTCGCGCTCGGTCTCCAGCGCGGTGGCCAGGTTGGTGGCGTCCTGGGCGACGGCACCGAGCTGCGCGACCTTGGCCAGTGACTGCTCGGTCTGCAGCGAGCTCTGGATGCGCAGGCCACCGAGGATGCTGGCGGCGATGACCGGCAGGGTTAGCAGGGCGATCAGCCGGGTACGGATGCGCCAGTTGCTCAGGCCGTAGCGGCGCATGCCGCTGACCCGCTTCGGCGCGATCCGGCCTATTCGGCTCGGCTCGGCCTCGTCGGGCTTCTGGCCTGCGGTGGGCTTCTGAGCTGCAGTGGGCTTCTGGCCGGCGCTTGGCTTCTGGCCTGCGGCTCCGGCCGGGGCGCGGCCGGGCGCGGCGGTTGGGCCGCCCGCCGACTGCTGTTGCTGGCGAATGGCTGCTTCGCGGTCCGCCGGGTCGCCCGGGCCGCCGCCACCCCTCTTGATACGTCCCTGCACTAGCGTCGCAACCTCTGGACCAGGCGTCCCTCCGCGTGGACGCGGACAGGACGGTGTCGAGTTTCGGGCGGGCGCGGGGTTGCCTGGGCAACCCCTGATGAATGCCCGTGTGCCGCCGTGGAGTGCGCCCCGGCGCTGGCAGTAGCGCAGTGGAGGGGTGGCCTCCGGCGGTCCGTGGCATTTCAGCACAGTGCCGCATCAGCAACAAGGGGCGACTGGCTGTAGCGGCTACTGCTACTCCATGCGCGCAGACCCTCACTGTCGGTGTGCCGCGACCCTTGGAATAGTGCACCTTTCGGACACGCGGCCATTGTCCATGTCCGAACAAAGGTGACAGGGCGTGATGATTTTGTCCGATATGAAGGGGTATGTCGATTTCACGGAGAAAGTGACAATGTCGCAAATGTCGGAACTGTCGGTGGGATAAGTGACCAAAATCACAGGAGTTTGGGTAGTGCTGAGTGTGGCTCCTGTGGAATGAGATCCTGGATGGGCAACCGAACCCCCCGGTTTCTCTCCACGAGTGAGGTAGTCCGCGTGTCCACCAAGACGACGATGAGCTTCCGTCCGACGGCCAACCCCCGCCGGACGAAACTGGCCGGCCTGCCCGCCGAGCCCGGTCCCGCGCTGCGTGCCTCCGCCACGGAGCAGACCCCGCTGCCGGAGCGCACGGCCAATCCGCGCCGCACCAACCTGATGGTCGCCCCGGTCGTTGTACCGGTCCACGCCGACCAGGTCTGAGCGCAGCGCCGCACTGCACACGCAGCACCGCACACGTACAGTCACGCCGCAGGCCCTGCCGGGAGGAATCCGGCAGGGCCTGCGGCGCAGCTCCGGATAGGCTGGGCGGCGATCCATCCGCGAGTCCTGAGGGGACACCAGCCACCGTGCGCATCGCCAGGTTTTCCAGTGAGGGGAACGTAACCTTCGGGGTCGTCGAGGGCGACGCCGCCCAACCGGAGACGCTGACCCTCCACGTCCTCTCCGGCCACCCCTTCGGCGAACTCCAGCCCACCGGCCAGGTGCTCCCGCTCTCCGAGGTACGGCTGCTGCCGCCGATGCTGCCGAACAAGATCGTCGCTGTCGGCCGCAACTATGCCGCGCACGCCGCCGAACTGGGCAACGAGGTCCCCGAGGTCCCGCTCACCTTCTTCAAGCCCTCCACCGCCGTCGTCGGCCCCACCGAGAACATCGCGTACCCGCCGTTCTCCTCCGACGTCCAGTACGAGGCCGAGCTGGCCGTCGTCATCGGCCGGATGTGCCGCGAGGTCCCGCACGACCGGGTCGCCGAGGTGGTCTTCGGCTACACCTGCGCCAACGACGTGACCGCCCGCGACGTCCAGCAGCGCGAGGGCCAGTGGGCCCGGGCCAAGGGCTTCGACACCTCCTGCCCGCTCGGCCCGTGGATCGAGACCGACCTCGACCCCGCCGACCTGGCGATCACCTGCACCGTCAACGGCGAACTGCGCCAGGCCGGCCGCACCTCGCAGATGGTGCGCTCGGTCGCGGACCTGATCGTGCACATCTCCGAGGCCATGACGCTGCTCCCGGGCGACGTCATCCTCACCGGCACCCCCGCGGGCGTCGGACCCCTGAGCATCGGCGACGAGGTCGCCGTCTCCATCGAAGGCATCGGCACTCTCACGAATCGAGTGGTCAAGCGTGGCTGACACCGGACCCGCCCCCGAGCTCGACCCGGCCGTCCGGGTCCGCTTCTGTCCCTCCCCGACCGGGAACCCGCACGTCGGCCTGGTCCGCACCGCCCTCTTCAACTGGGCCTTCGCCCGGCACAACGGCGGCACCCTGGTCTTCCGGATCGAGGACACCGACGCGGCCCGCGACTCCGAGGAGTCCTACCAGCAGCTGCTGGACGCCATGCGCTGGCTCGGCTTCGACTGGGACGAGGGCCCCGAGGTACGAGTGGTCGGAGCGAAGCGACTCGAACAAGGGCGGCGGTGGGAGACGGGGGCGGCCCGGACGCGCCCTACCGGCAGTCGCAGCGGATGGACATCTACGCCGACGTCGCGGCCAAGCTGCTCGCGGCCGGCCACGCCTACCGCTGCTACTGCTCCACCGAGGAGCTCGACGCCCGCCGCGAGGCCGCCCGTGCGGCCGGCCGCCCCTCCGGCTACGACGGCCACTGCCGCGAGCTGACGGCCGAGCAGATCGCGGCGTACGAGGCCGAGGACCGGCAGCCGATCGTCCGCTTCCGGATGCCGGACGAGCCGATCACCTTCGACGACCTGGTCCGCGGCGAGCTCACCTTCACCCCGGATAACGTGCCCGACTACGGCATCGTCCGGGCCAACGGCGCCCCGCTCTACACCCTGGTCAACCCGGTCGACGACGCGCTGATGCGGATCACCCACGTGCTGCGCGGCGAGGACCTGCTCTCCTCGACGCCCCGTCAGGTCGCGCTCTACCGGGCGCTCGCCGACATCGGCGTCTCCGACGGCACTGTCCCGCGCTTCGGCCACCTCCCCTATGTCATGGGCGAGGGCAACAAGAAGCTGTCCAAGCGCGACCCGCAGGCCTCGCTCAACCTCTACCGCGAGCGCGGCTTCCTGCCCGAGGGCCTGCTCAACTACCTGGCGCTGCTGGGCTGGTCGCTGGCCGAGGACCGGGACCGGTCTCTCGATGGCGGAGATGGTCGCCGCCTTCGACATCGCCAAGGTCAACGCCAACCCGGCCCGGTTCGACCTGAAGAAGGCGAGGTGATCAACGCGGAGCACCTGCGCGC
Source organism: uncultured Actinomycetota bacterium (assembly GCA_963743515.1). Lineage (GTDB taxonomy): Bacteria > Actinomycetota > Actinomycetes > Streptomycetales > Streptomycetaceae > Streptacidiphilus. Next base: position 178,743 of record CAVUQN010000004.1, on the reverse strand, counting down.
CCTCGCCCCGGCCGAGTTCGTCCGCCGGCTCGTGCCCTACCTGGTCGCCTCCGGCCACTTCGCGGCCGAGGGCCCGACCGACGCCCAGCTCGACCTGCTGATCGCCGCCGCGCCGCTGACCCAGGAGCGGATGGTCGTCCTCAGCGAGATCTCCGGGATGCTGGGCTTCCTCTTCGTCGCGCCCGAGGACTTCGCCCTCGACGCGGCCGACGCCGAGAAGGTGCTCACCGCCGACGCCCGCCCGGTGCTGGCGGCCAGCGTCGCCGCGCTGGAGGCGCTGGAGGGCTTCGACCCGGACGACATCCAGGCGGCGCTGCGTGCGGCCCTGGTCGACGGGCTCGGCATCAAGCCGAAGTTCGCCTTCACCCCGCTCCGGGTCGCCGTCACCGGCCGCCGGGTCTCCCCGCCGCTGTTCGAGTCGATGGAGCTGCTCGGCCGCGAGGAGACGCTGCGCCGGCTGAACGCCGCGCTGGCCCGGACCGAGGGCTGAGCCGGGGTGCTCCAAGTCTCCGAGGTGCTCCGGACCGGCGTCCTCTGGGACATCGACGACACCCTGCTCGACTACAGCTCCGCGGAGCGGGCCGGAGTCCTGGAGCACCTGGCGGCCGAGGGCCTGCTCGGCGAGTTCGACTCGCCCGAGCAGGCCCTCGGCCGTTGGCGCCGACACATGGAGCTGATGTACGAGCGCTTCCTGGCCGGGGAGCTGGGCTTCCAGCAGCAGCGCCGGGAACGGGCCCGGCTGCTGCTGGCCGACCTCGGCCGTCCGCCGCTCGACGACGCGGACGCCGACGCCTGGTTCGCCCGCTGCTCCCGCCGGGTCGAGCAGCACTGGCAGCTCTTCCCGGACGTACTGCCGGCCCTGGACGCACTCGCCGACGGCCATGCGCACGGCCTGCTGTCCAACTCCAGCAGCCCCCACCAGCGGCGCAAGCTCACCAGACTGGGCCTGGACGGCCGCTTCGCGACGCTGGTCTGCTCCGACGACATCGGCCACGCCAAACCGGCCCCGGAGGCCTTCCTGGCCGGCTGCGCCGCCCTCGGCCTGCCGCCGGAGCGGGTGGCCTACGTCGGCGACCGGCTGACCACCGACGCCCTGGGCGCGCTCGGGGCCGGCCTGCACCCGGTCTGGCTCGACCGCTCCGGCACCGCCCCGGTCACCGCCCCCTCCGGAGTTCACCGCATCGTCACCCTGGCTGACCTGCCAGGAGTGCTGGAAGTAATCGATTTTGGAGCGATGCCCAGGATCGGGTAGTGTTCTTCTTGTTGCGCCGCCCAGGAGGGACGGGGAAGACCGGAAGGTCCTCACCAAGATCACCTGGACAGCCAATGGGGTATGGTGTAATTGGCAGCACGAGTGATTCTGGTTCATTTAGTCTAGGTTCGAGTCCTGGTACCCCAGCGTAAGTCCTCGCCAGAACGAGGCTTGCAATTGCAGTAGAAGAGTTCCCGCCCCCGTTGTGTAGCGGCCTAGCACGCTGCCCTCTCACGGCAGTAGCGCCGGTTCGAATCCGGTCGGGGGTACGCAGTACCAGCAGTTAAAGAGATCAAGCCCCCGTTGTGTAGCGGCCTAGCACGCTGCCCTCTCACGGCAGTAGCGCCGGTTCGAATCCGGTCGGGGGTACCAGATCCTCCACCCTCTCCATCGGAACGAGCAATTCTCCGAGGCGAAGAGCAGGATCACTAAGTTTGCCCCCGTTGTGTAGCGGCCTAGCACGCTGCCCTCTCACGGCAGTAGCGCCGGTTCGAATCCGGTCGGGGGTACTCCATATTGATTCAGGCCTCCGGTGCTCACCGGGGGCCTGTTCTGTCGTCGGGTGCCGGTCGGCTCGGCCGGGGCCGCCCGCGCAGCCCGGTGGCGTCCGGTGCCCCGCTGGTCAGGTAGTGTTCTCCTCGCACCGTTTCGCCGGGGGACCGGCGTGATGTGCATTGGGGTATGGTGTAATTGGCAGCACGAGTGATTCTGGTTCATTTAGTCCAGGTTCGAGTCCTGGTACCCCAGCCAGCAGGCGCAGCAGATTCGAAGGCCCGCAAGGGCCTTTTCGTGTTTTGAGAGGCCGGCAGTACGCATGGCTAAGCCCAAGAAGGTCACACGTCCCCCTCTGCTGGCGCTCCGTCAGGTCAGCCGGCGCTACGGCGGCCGAATGGCGCTGCAGCCGATGGACCTGAACATCTCTCCGGGCGAGTGCGTCGCCCTGGTCGGCCACAACGGTTCGGGGAAGTCCACCCTGCTCCGACTCGCGGCCGGCCGGGACACCCCCACCAGCGGCACGGTGAAGCTCGACGGCGAGCCCGTGGACGAGAACGACCCGCGGGTGCGGGCCAGGCTCGCGGTGGTGGGCGACGTCTCTGCCTGCTACCCCGACCTGACCGTCCGCGAGCACCTGGCCCTGGTCGCCGTCGCCCACGGCGTCGACGAGCCGCTGACCTGGGTCGACCGGGCGCTGGCCGACCGCGGCCTGGCCGAGCACGCCGAGGCGCTGCCCGACTCGCTCTCCTCCGGCCAGCTCCAGTCGCTGCTGCTGGCCGCCGCCCTGGTGCGCCCGCGCGACCTGCTGATCCTCGACGAGCCCGAGCAGCGGCTCGACCCCGGCGCCCGGCAGCGGCTCGCCGACCTGCTCAAGGCCGAACTCGCCGACGGCGTCGCGGTCCTGCTCGCCACCCACCACCCCGACCTGGCGTTCACGATCGCCGACCGGGTCGTACTGCTGGAGGACGGCGCGGTGCTCGCCCAGGGCGCCCCGCAGGCCGTCCTGCCGACCGCCTTCCCCGGCAGCGTCGCGCCCAGCAGCAACGCGGCGTCCGGCAGCAACCGATGAGCGACGCCGACGCCGACACCGAGGTCGAGAGCGCCGTCGAGTACGGCGACTGGACCGACGAGACACTGACCCTGCTGCGCGCCCTGCGCGCGCCGCACCGGCGTTCCCGGGCCGGCCAGATCGGCTACACGATCTACTGCTTCGTGATGATCGGGCTGACCTGGGGCGGCCTCTTCTCGCTCGGGCTGTTCACCAATGCCTCGATGGGCGCCAACTACACCGCGGACGGCCCCCGGCTGCTCGCGGCCCTGCCCTCGGCCGTCTGCGCGCTGAGCCTGGGGCTGATCCTGGTGGTGGCCCGGGACGCCCTCTGGCGCGGTCCGGTGGTCGCCCCGCGGGCCACCGTCGACTGGCTGCTGATGCAGCCGGTCCGGCCCGCACCACTGCTGCGGCCCTGGTTCTGGGTGTCCGCCGCCATCGCCGTCGTCCCGGGCGTGATCGCGGCCGTCGGCGCCTCGGTCGCGGTGGCGCTCACGGACCGGGTGCACTTCCTCGACGCCCTCGGCTGGGCGCTGATCGGTGGCATCTGTGTGCCGCTGATCGCCACCGCCTGCGGGGTCGCCGTCGAGCGGTCCCCCCGGGTCGCCCGCTACCTGCGCCGGGCCACCCCGCTGCTGGCGCTGCTGGTGCTGCTGCTCGCCGCGCAGAGCGTGCTGGCCGTGATGGGCCACCGCTCCACCACGTTGGAGCGGGTCGAACTCTGGTCCGGGCCCTGGGGCTGGGGCGGACTGGCGGGCCTCAGCCCGACCACCGCCGCGCTCCCGGGCGGCTGGATCGCCGCCGTGCTGCTGGTGGTGGTGACGCTGGCGGCCGTGGCCGCCGCCCACTGGGCGGCAGGGTCGGTCCCGCTCGGCAGCCTGCGGCTGCGGGCCCGCACCGCCGCCGGGGTCGCCGCCGCGCTGCGCACCGCCGAACTCCGCTCCGCCCGGATGGTGCTGGCCCAGGCCGAGCAGAAGGGCCGCAAGGTCCGGCTGCGGATCCCGCCGCCGCAGCAGCCCTGGCTGATCGTCCCCTGGCGTGACCTGACCGCGCTGCTGCGCGCTCCCTCGCGGTTCGGCCGTGCCGTGCTCTTCGCCGCGCCCGCGCTGCTGCTGGTCACCCCGGCCGTCAACGCCCGCGGTGCGGACCGGGTGCTGCTGATCGCGCTCGCGGTCGCGCTGGCCTACCTCGGGGTGGCGCAGCTCGCCGAGCCGGTCCGGGTGGAGGCCGACGACCCGCGCCGCGCGGGGTGGTCGCCCTACCCGTACGCCAAGCTGATGCTGCGCCACGGTGTGGTGCCGCTGATCGCCTCGGTGCTGCTGCTGGCCGTCGGCGCGGCGGTGGCCACCGCCCTCGGCGCGTCCGCGGCGGTCTGGCTGGCCCCGGCGGCGGCGCTGCCGCTGACCGGCGCGGCCATGGTCAACGCCTGCCGCGGACCGTCACGCCAGGAACTCATGTACACCCCGCAGGGGGCGGGCGGCATCGGGCCGTTCCTCTTCCTCGCCTGGTACGCGGCCGGACCGCTGACCACCGTCCCGGCGCTGGCCTTCGCGCTGGACACGAAGGCGCCGGAGGCGGTGCTGTGGTGCCTGGTGATCGCCTTCGTGCTCGGATACTGGACCTACCACCGGGCGTTGAAGCTCTCCGGGCGCCACCGTCCCAAGGACTGACGGCACCGGACCGGTGGCGACAGCTCTTACTCAGAAACGTGGCCTACGCTCGGTCCATGTGACCCGTGCATCCGCTGTCTCCGCCCCCGTGGGCTCGTCCCTGCTGACCGAGGCAGTTCCGCGCACCGCCGTCCGGCGGCTGCGCCGAGCGCTGGGGCAGGCCGCCCCGGCCCTGCTGGGGTACGCGGCGGTGCGCGCGGCCGGACTGCTGCTGATGGTCGTGCACGCCGGTCCGCACCGGACGCTGACCCGGCTGGCCTCGCTCTGGGACGCCTGGTGGTACGGCCAGATCATGAAGACCGGCTACGCGGTCACCAACGGGATGGGCCACCACGGCGTCGTGTACTCGGCCCGGGCGTTCTTCCCGCTGTTCCCGTGGCTGGCCGAGCCCTTCCACCGGCTGCTGCCGATCAGCGCCGGACTCTCACTGCTGATCGTCGCCTGGACCGCCTCGCTGCTCGCGGCTTGGGGGATCTACGCCTGTGCGGCCCGGGTGCTGGACCGCAGGGCCGGTGTGGTGGCGGCGGTGCTTTGGGGGGTGCTGCCGCTGGCGGCGGTGGAGAGCATGGCCTACTCGGAGGCGCTGTTCACCGCGCTCTGCGCGTGGAGCCTGTACGCGGCGCTCACCCGCCGCTGGCTCTGGGCCGGGTGGTTGGGCATCCTGGCCGGACTGACCCGGCCCACCGCGATGGCGCTGACCGCCGCGCTGGGCGTGGCCGCGCTGGCGGAGCTGGTCCGCTGGTGGCGTGATCGCGAGCAGCTGCGGTTCCCGTGGCGCCCGCCGGCCGGGGCGCTGCTCTCGCTCGGCGGCTGGATCGGCTACATCCTCTGGACCGGCTGGCAGGAGCACTCCTGGACGGCCTACTTCCGCATCCAGAGCGCCTGGAACAGCAGTTTCGACGGCGGCGCCGCCACCCTGCACTGGTTCACCCACCTGCTGGGCCACTACCACAAGGGCGTCGGCTACTCCGAGCGCAACCTGATCATGGCCGTGACGGTGCTGGCCTACCTGGTGCTGTTCGCGGCCTCGGTGGTCCGCCGACAGCCGCTGGTGCTGCTGGCGTTCAGCGCCGCGATGCTGGTGGTGGACCTGGGTGACGCCGCCCCGTACCCGCCGCTGGCGCGTTTCCTGCTGCCGGCCTTCCCGCTGCTGTTCCCGCTGGCCGAGCGGCTGGCCCGGATCAGGGACCGGCGGGTGCTGTTGGCCCTGTTGGCGCTGGCGGCGCTGGCCTCCGGCTGGCACGGGGTGGGCGTGGTGTTCACCGGCGGCGCACCGGCCTGACCGGGCCGGTGCGCCGCTGACAGCGGTACCAGTGGCGCTACGCCCGGCGCAGCGCCTCGGTCAGCCGGGCGGCGGCCTCGATGATGGCCTGCGCGTGCAGGCGCCCGGGGTGGCGGGACAGCCGCTCGATCGGGCCGGAGACCGAGACGGCCGCGACCACGCGGTTGGAGGGGCCGCGCACGGGCGCGGAGACCGAGGCGACGCCGGGCTCGCGCTCGCCGATCGACTGGGCCCAGCCGCGCCGGCGGACGCCGGAGAGCGCGGTCGCGGTGAAGCGCGCGCCCTGGAGGCCGCGGTGCAGCCGCTCCGGCTCCTCCCAGGCGAGCAGGACCTGGGCGGCCGAGCCGGCCTTCATCGGCAGCGTGCTGCCGACCGGCACGGTGTCGCGCAGGCCGGAGAGCCGCTCGGCGGCGGCCACACAGATCCGCAGATCGCCCTGACGGCGGTAGAGCTGTGCACTCTCTCCGGTCACATCGCGTAGGTGGGTGAGCACCGGTCCGGCGGTTGCCAGCAGCCGGTCCTCACCGGCCGCCGCCGAGAGTTCGGAGAGCCGCGGGCCGAGAATGAAACGGCCCTGCATGTCACGGGTCACCAGCCGGTGATGTTCGAGCGCCACCGCCAATCGGTGGGCCGTTGGCCGGGCCAGCCCGGTCGCGGCCACCAGGCCGGCCAGGGTTGCGGGGCCTGACTCCAGCGCGCTCAGCACCAGAGCAGCCTTGTCGAGAACGCCGACGCCACTAGAGTTGTCCATGCCCTGATATTGCAGTCTCAGATCGCGAGACGCAAGTTCAATCTTCTGGGATCTGCGCCACTCTTGCTGGTGTGCCCCTCGGGACGCTGCCCGGTGGGACGCCAAATCGACACTTAGACCGACATCGCCGCCGGTCGGAGGGAACGTGATGGGACGCACACTCGCGGAGAAGGTCTGGGACGACCATGTCGTCAGGCGCGCCGAGGGCGAGCCTGACCTTCTCTTCATCGACCTGCACCTGCTGCACGAGGTCACCAGCCCCCAGGCCTTCGACGGGCTGCGGCTGGCCGGCCGCACGGTCCGCCGGACCGATCTCACGATCGCGACCGAGGACCACAACACCCCGACCCTGGACATCGACAAGCCGATCGCGGACCCGGTCTCCCGGCTCCAGTTGGAGACCCTGCGGGCCAACTGCGCCGAGTTCGGCGTCCGGCTGCACTCGCTGGGCGACGTCGAGCAGGGTGTCGTCCACGTAGTGGGACCGCAGCTGGGGCTGACCCAGCCCGGCACCACGGTGGTCTGCGGCGACTCCCACACCTCGACCCACGGCGCCTTCGGCGCACTGGCGTTCGGCATCGGCACCAGCCAGGTCGAGCACGTACTGGCCACCCAGACGCTGCCGCTGGCCCCGTTCAAGACCATGGCGATCACGGTCGAGGGCGAGCTGCCGGAGGGTGTCACCGCCAAGGACCTGATCCTGGCCGTGATCGCCCGGATCGGCACCGGCGGCGGCCAGGGCTACGTCCTGGAGTACCGCGGCTCGGCCATTCGCGGCCTCTCCATGGAGGCCCGGATGACCGTCTGCAACATGTCGATCGAGGCCGGCGCCCGCGCGGGCATGATCGCCCCCGACGCCACCACCTTCGCCTACCTGGAGGGCCGCGACCATGCGCCCAGGGGCGCGGACTGGGACGCCGCCGTGGCCTACTGGGAGACCCTGGTCACCGACGAGGACGCGGTCTTCGACGCCGAGGTCTTCATCGACGCCAACGAGCTCACCCCCTTCGTCACCTGGGGCACCAACCCCGGCCAGGGCGCCCCGCTGGGCGCGAACGTGCCCGACCCGGCCTCCTTCGAGGACCCCTCCGAGCGGGTCGCCGCCGAGAACGCCCTGAAGTACATGGGCCTGACGGCCGGCACCCCGCTGCGCGAGGTCCCGGTGGACGCCGTCTTCGTCGGCTCCTGCACCAACGGCCGGATCGAGGACCTGCGCGCCGCCGCCGCCGTCCTGGACGGCCGCCAGGTCGCCGACGGCGTCCGGATGCTGGTCGTGCCCGGCTCGGTCCGGGTCGCCCTGCAGGCGATGGACGAGGGCCTGGACAAGGTGTTCACCGCCGCCGGCGCCGAATGGCGACACGCGGGCTGCTCGATGTGCCTGGGCATGAACCCGGACCAGCTCGCCCCCGGCGAGCGCTGCGCGTCCACTTCCAACCGCAACTTCGAGGGCCGCCAGGGCAAGGGCGGACGCACCCACCTGGTCTCCCCGCAGGTGGCCGCCGCCACTGCGGTGCTGGGCCACCTGGCCTCGCCGTCCGACCTGTCCGACGCCCGTACGACCGTGGAGGTCTGAGCATCATGGAGAAGTTCACCGCCCACACCGGCCGGGTCGTCCCGCTGCGCCGCAGCAACGTCGACACCGACCAGATCATCCCGGCCCACTGGCTGAAGAAGGTCACCCGCAACGGCTTTGAGGACGGCCTGTTCGAGGCCTGGCGCAAGGACGCCGACTTCGTCCTGAACCAGCCTCGGTACGCGGGTGCGTCCATCCTGGTGGCCGGACCCGAGTTCGGCACCGGATCCTCCCGCGAGCACGCCGTCTGGGCGCTGGAGAACTACGGCTTCCGGGCCGTCATCTCCTCGCGCTTCGCCGACATCTTCCGCGGCAACTCGCTCAAGAACGGCCTGCTGACGGTGATTCTGCCGCAGGAAGTGGTGGAGCGCATCTGGGCGCTGGTGGAGGCCGACCCGAGCACCGAGGTGACCGTCGACCTCGAGGCCCGCGAGGTTCGCAGTGGCGACCTCACCGCCTCCTTCGAGCTGGACGAGAACGTCCGCTGGCGGCTGCTGAACGGGCTGGACGACATCGGCATCACCCTCCAGCAGGAGGCCGAGATCGCGGCCTTCGAGGCGACCCGCCCGAGCTTCAAGCCGAGCACCGTCGCAACCGTCTGAGGCGTACCCAGCCTGCACTTTGAGACATCGTCACACGGCCCTCCGGGCCGGTCCTCGGACCGGAACGGGGGGCCGGTGTCATGTCGCCGGTAACTCTGTGTAAGGTTGAACTAAGGGCGAACAAGGAGTAAGTCGGCGCAGATGGCACAATCAGCACATGAGTCCGGTCGTTCAACCTTCCCACGGTCCTGAGCCGTGGGAGCCGTGGGAGCCGTCTGAGGTCGAGCTCTACGGGCTGGTGGCCGAACGGCTCAAGCTGGCTCACGCCGCCGTGCGTGCGCTGGACGTGCCCGAGGCCACCCGCGAGTCGCTCACCCGTTCGTTGCTCCAGGTGACCGAAGCAGCCAAGCGCGATCTCCCGGAGGCCGCACGGAGGTTGGCACGCTTTCTGGACAACCTGGATGACGGGGCGCCCCCGCCGCCGACTGCTCCCTGAAAGCCGAATCCATTGCGACACAAGGGTGATTCGCCCGTTTGGTAATTGAAATGCCGTATATACATGCCTAACGTGCGAAAAGCCCGGATCGAATCCGAATCGTCCGGGCACCGGTTTCTGAAGGGGAAGACGTGAACAAGGCGCAGCTTGTTGAAGCGGTGGCCGAGCAGCTGGGTGGCCGTCGGGCCGCCGCAGAAGCAGTGGACGCTGTGCTCGACACCATCGTCCGCGCGGTGACGGCAGGAGAGCGTGTCTCCGTCACCGGCTTCGGGACGTTCGAGAAGGTCGACCGCTCGGCGCGGTTCGCCCGCAACCCGCAGACGGGTGAGCGGGTCAAGGTCAAGAAGACCGCGGTGCCCCGCTTCCGTCCGGGCCAGGGCTTCAAGGACCTGGTCAGCGGCGCGAAGAAGATGCCGAAGACCGGCCCGTCGGTGAAGAAGGCCCCCAAGGGCTCGCTCACTCCCGGCAAGAGCGGCATGGCCGCCCCGGCCGGCTCGCCCGCGGCGAAGAAGGCCGCGGCGAAGAAGGCGGTGACCGCCAAGAAGTCCACGCCCACGGTGAAGAAGGCCGTGGCGGCCAAGAAGGCCACCGCGACCGCGACCGCCACCACGGCGGCCGCCACGGCGGCCGCCAAGAAGGCGGCTCCGGCGAAGAAGACCTCCGCCGCGAAGACCACGGCGGCGAAGAAGACCACGGCGAAGAAGACCTCCGCCGCGGTCAAGTCCCCGGCCAAGAAGACCGTGACCGCCTCCGCGACCCGACCGGCCGCCAAGAAGGCCACGACCACCGCGAAGACGGCGGCCAAGAAGACCGCGACCGCGACCGCAGCGAAGACCACCGCTGCCAAGCGCACCCCGGCCAAGCGCGCAGCCAAGAGCTGAGCCCTCGGCAGGTCAGTAGTTCAGCAGGACAGCAGGCGCTGGTGCACGGGCCGGGTCCGGGGAAGTCTCCCGGCTCGGCCCGCGCTGCTCTTCGGGTCGGGTCCTCGGGTCCGGCAGACATGCCCCACGGCAGCCGGGCGGCCGTCAGAAGGTCTGGAGGGTCAGGAAGGTGACGCGGCGTTCCGCGCCCTCGCCCGCGGTCTCGATCCGCACCCGCTGGCCCGGGCGCAGCAGCCGCAGGCCGCCCGCGTCGAACGCCTCGGCGTCGAAGGGCAGCGGGGTGCCGTCGTCGAGCAGCACCGAGCCGCTGCGGCTGTCGGGGGAGTACGTGAACGCTGTGGCCTGCATGGGCTCCAGGCTAGGGCAGTGCCACCAGTGCGGCCAGCGCCGTGGTGCGCGGACCGCAGCCGAGCCCCAGCGCGTCCCGCAGGTCCTGCGGGGTGTCCACGTCCCGGCGCAGCGAGGGGACGTCCGGCAGCGTCAGTTCGACCGCCCCTGAGGCCGAGTGGCGCTGCCGGGAGGCCCCGCCGAAGGCCGGTGCCAGCACGGTGCCGGCGGCGGCGGCCAGCAGTGTGGTGCCGACCAGCTGGGTGTCGCTGAGGAAGGCGCGCGGATGCGCGGCGGCGGCGCGCAGCACCTGCCCGAGCTCCTCCGGACGCAGGGCCGGCAGATCCGCCGACATGGCGGCCACGGCGCGGGCGCCGTGGTCCCGCCGGACGGCCGCCGCGCCGTGCGCGAGCGCCGCGTTCAGGCCGCCGCCGGTGTCGTCGTCGGGCAGCACCAGTGCGCCCAGGGCGGCCAGTTCCGCGCCCGCGCGCGGATCGTCGGTGACCACCAGTACCCGGGCCACCTCGGCGCAGCGCAGCGCGGCGGAGACGGTGTCCACGGCCAGGGCCAGCGCCAGCCCGGGCCGCAGCGGCCCGGTGGCCCGGGCCAACCGGCTCTTGGCGAGCGCCAGCGGCTTCAACGGCACGACCAGGGACCAGGACGCAGGCACGGCGAGCCTTCCCGCAGGTTTTGACGGGCAATCTGTCCGGGCCATTCTGCCCCGATCGCGGGGGTGCCTCGACAGCCCGTCCGGCCAGGAGAGACACTTGTGCGGTCACGTTGAGGTGGATCTGTGAGGAGGAGTTCGCGTGCCCGGCAGCAGTACCAAGGCGGCCCGCCGCCAGTACGGGTTCTGGTACCGCCTTGCGGCGGCGATCGGGAAGCCGCCGCTGTTCCTGCTGACGAAGCGCGACTGGCGCGGCTACGAGAACTTCCCCGAGACCGGCGGATTCATCACCGTGGTCAACCACAACTCCTACCTCGACCCGCTGGTCTACGGGCACTACCAGTACGACTCCGGCCGTCCCGCGCGGTTCCTGGGCAAGGCGGGCGTGTTCAAGGTGCCGGTGATCGGGAAGATCCTGCACGGCGCCGGCCAGATCCCGGTGTACCGGGGGTCGACCGACGCGGCCCATGCCTTCCGCGCCGCCGTGGCGGCGGTGAACGCGGGGGAGTGCGTCGCCTTCTACCCGGAGGGGACGCTGACCCGCGACCCCGACCTGTGGCCGATGACCGCGAAGACCGGCGCCGCCCGGGTGGCGCTGATGACCGGCGCCCCGGTGATCCCGGTGGCGCACTGGGGCGCGCACGAGATCATCCCCCGCTATGCCAAAGGCGGGAAGGGCGACCGCCGGTTCAAGCCCTTTCCCCGGCACACCGTCCAGGTGGTCGCCGGGCCGCCGGTCGACCTGAGTGCCTTCCGGGACCAGGAGATCAACGGCAAGGTGCTGCGCGAGGCGACCGAGGTGATCATGGATGCGATCACCGCGCTGCTGGTGGAACTGCGCGGCGAACAGGCGCCGCCCGTACGCTACGACGTGCAGCGAGCCGCTGCCGCGCAGCGCAAGGAGAGGGAGGCCGGTCGGTGACGACCCGTACCGCCGTATTCGGGACCGGGTCCTGGGGCACAGTCTTCGCGATGATTCTCGCCGACGCCGGATGCGAGGTCTCCCTCTGGGGCCGGCGCCCGGAGCTGGTCGATGCGATCAACACCACCCGCTGCAACCCCGACTACTACCCGGGCGTGGAGCTGCCGCCCGGGATCACCGCGACCACCGACCCGGCCAAGGCCGCGGCCGGCGCCGAGTTCGTGATGCTGACCGTGCCCTCGCAGACGCTGCGGGCCAACCTCGGTGCCTGGCGCTCGGTGATCGGACCGCAGACGGTCCTGGTCAGCCTGATGAAGGGGGTCGAACTCGGCACGGCCAAGCTGATGAGCGAGGTCATCGCCGAGGTCACCGGGGCCGGCCCGGAGCGGATCGCGGTGGTCTCCGGACCCAACCTGGCCCCGGAGATCATCCGCCGGCAGCCCGCCGCCTCCGTGGTGGCCTGCCGGGACGAGGAGGTCGCCCAGCGCCTCCAGGCCGCCTGCCACACCGGCTACTTCCGCCCGTACACGGTCTCCGACGTGGTCGGCTGCGAGCTCGGCGGCGCGGTGAAGAACGTCATCGGCCTGGCCGTCGGCATCGCCGACGGGATGGGCCTCGGCGACAACACCAAGGCCTCGCTGATCACCCGCGGCCTGGCCGAGACCACCCGGCTGGGGCTGGCCATGGGCGCCGACCCGTACACCTTCGCGGGGCTGGCCGGGATGGGCGACCTGGTCGCCACCTGCTCCTCGCCGCTCTCCCGGAACCACACCTTCGGCGCCAACCTGGGGCGCGGGATGACGCTCCAGGAGACCATCGCCGCGACCAAGCAGACCGCCGAGGGCGTCAAGTCCTGCGAGTCGGTGCTCGACCTGGCCCGCCGCCACGGCGTCGAGATGCCGATCACCGAGACCGTGGTCGACGTGGTCCACGGCGGCAAGCCGCCGATGCTGGCGCTCAAGGAGCTGATGTCCCGTTCGGCCAAGCCCGAGCGGCGCTGAGCGCGGGCTGCGGGTAGTCTCCATCGAACTATGAGCACTGAGTCCTCCACCCCAGTCCCCGTGCCCGCTGCGGCAGGCACCACCCGCAAGCCGCGTGTCGCGATCGTCTTCGGCGGACGCAGCTCCGAGCACGCCATCTCCGTCTCCACGGCCGGCAGCGTCCTGCGCGCCATAGATCGCGACGCCTTCGAGGTGCTGCCGATCGGCATCACCAGCGACGGCCGCTGGGCCCTCACCACCGACGAGCCGGCCCGGATGGCGATCAGCGGGGGCGTGCTGCCCTCGGTCGAGGCCATCGCCGAGTCGACGGACGGTCAGGTCACCCTGCCGGCCAGCCCGGTCGCCCGGGAGCTGGTCTACACCGAGCCCGGCGCCGTGCCCAAGGCCCTCGGTGAGGTCGACGTCGTCCTGCCGCTGCTGCACGGCCCCTGGGGCGAGGACGGCACCGTCCAGGGTCTGCTGGAGCTCTCCGGGGTGCCGTACGTCGGCTCCGGCGTGCTGTCCAGCGCGGTGGGCATGGACAAGGAGTACACCAAGCGGGTGCTGGCCTCCTTCGGCCTGCCGGTCGGCCCCTACACCGTGGTCCGCCCGCGCGAGTGGGCCGACGAGGCCGCCCGCCCCGCCGTCCGCGACCGGATCGCCGAGTTGGGCTACCCGGTGTTCGTGAAGCCCTGCCGGGCCGGCTCCAGCATCGGCATCACCAAGGTCTCCGACCCGGCGCAGCTGGACACGGCGATCGAGGAGGCCCGCCGGCACGACCCGAAGGTCGTGGTCGAGGCCGGTCTGATCGGGCGGGAACTGGAGTGCGGCGTCCTGGAGTTCGAGGACGGCCCGCGCGCCAGCCTGCCGGCCGAGGTGCTGGTCGCCGACGGCTACGACTTCTACGACTTCGAAGCCAAGTACATCGACTCCAGCGACGTGCAGATCCCGGCCGCGCTGTCCGAGGACGAGACCGCCCGGCTGCGCGCGCTCGCGGTCGAGGTGTTCGAGGCGCTGGCCTGCGAGGGCCTGGCCCGGGTCGACGTCTTCCTGCTGCCCGACGGCAGCTTCGTGATCAACGAGATCAACACCATGCCCGGCTTCACTCCGATCTCGGCCTACCCGCGGATGTGGGAGGCCACCGGCGTCCCCTACCCGGAGCTGATCGACCGGCTGATCCGGGCCGCGCTGCGCCGCTCCACCGGCCTGCGCTGACGCCCGAAGCCCGAAGCCCGAAGCCCGAAGCCCGAAGCCTGACGCCCGACGCACGACGGCCCGCCCCGAACCGGGGCGGGCCGTCGTGGTCACAGGTGGCTCAGGAGGCCTTGTAGGTCCCCAGGCAGAGCACGAAGTCGTCGAGGCTGTCGCTGTAGGACTCGACGGTGGTCGAGGGGCAGCCGGTGTCGTCGGTGGTCCCGGTCAGCTTGCTGACCACGACGTAGGCGCCACTGGTGCACGGGATGATCGCCAGGGAGGGCTGGCTGCTGGTGCCGACGTTCTTGACGCAGTCGCCGTCCTTGGCCACGGTGCCCTGGTCGGGAACGCTGGAGGGCGCGCTGGTCGCGGTGTTGGTGCCGGTCGGCAGGTTGCCGGAGCTGTTGTCCGAGGAACCGCCCGAGGAGCCGCCCGAGGCGAGCACCGCGATGACCAGGACCAGCACGGCGATCGGGACCAGGAAACCGAGCGCGGCCGCGCGGGCCAGCAGCGGCCGGCCGGGGATCATCTGCTGCCCGGGCTGGCCGGGGGCCGGCTCCGGCAGTGCCTTGATCTTCTGGTAGGCGAGGAAGTTGCGGATCAGGGTGACCGGGGCCATCACCGAGGAGATGTAGCCCCACCAGCCCTGCCACAGGGTGTCCGCCGACATCCGGCGGACGGTCGCGATGCCGCAGGTGCGGCAGAACGGCCCGCGCAGGCTGCGCCACTGCATGACGAAGATCATGCCCCGGTGCGCGCGGACGGTCGTCTCCACCGCCGGGTACGCCCCGCAGAAGCGGCAGGTGACGCCGTTGCTCGGGGGCGCGACCGGCCCGCCCTGGAACTGCGGCTCGGCGAACGGCGCCTGGACCGGGTACTGCGGCGGCTGGAACGGCTGCGGCTGCTCGAAGCCGGGCTGCGGCTGCTGGAACGGCTGCGGCGGCTGGAACTGCTGCGGCGGTTGAAACTGCTGCGGCGGCTGGAAGGCCTGCGGCGGAGGGAACGCCTGCGGCTGCTGGGGCTGCGGGGGCGCGTCGACCGGGGCCTTGGCGAAGGGGTCCGCCTGCGAGGCGTAGGGGTTCCCCTGCGGGGGGACCTGCGCGCCGTACGGATTGTCCGCCGCGGGCTGGGCGTACGGGTTCCCCGGGATCGGCTGGGGCGGGGTGCTCATCGGGCTACCTTGTCGCAGAAGTCTTGACTGTCCGTTCGAACGATTCGAACCTGCGGACACTATCGACCCCTGTGTTACCAGGGTTCCCGCCCCCCGGATCGGATACCGAGCTGTTACCAACCGCCCGGCGGCGGCCTCGCGGCGGCCTCAGAGACAGTCGAAGACCCGGCTCGGGTCGGCCGGATCGGCCTTGGTGATCGCGGTCACCAGCGAGGGCAGCGGGTAGTCCTGGCCGGCGTACGAGCCGGGCACGTCCACCTCGACATAGGTCTGCTGCTTGACCGTGGTGAAGCGGTAGCCGCCGTCGGAATCGGTCGTGGTGATCCAGCACAGCCCGTTGGCCACGGTCGACACCGCCGAGGGGTCGTAGTCGGCCGACTTCGGGTTCAGCACGTCCGGCACCGGAACCCCGCAGCGCAGCGTGATCGCCGGGTTGCCCCAGGCGGCGGTGTTGTCCGAGGCGGGGCTGGTGCTGCGGCGCTGCTGTCCCATCAGCGTCGACGGCAGCAGCTTCTGCAGCGCCGTGCACTGCGCGCTCGCCGTCCCGCCGGTCCGAGGCGGGCTGACCTGGACGCTGCCGGAGCAGCCGGCCAGGAACAGCACCGCAGCGGCCGCGGACACCGCGGTCGCGGGCAGAACGGAACGTCGCCTGGTCTCTTTGCGCACCAGGCGATGGTAGTCGGTGCCTAGAGGTGCACCACCGGGCAGGTCAGGGTCCGGGTGATGCCCTCCACCTGCTGGATCCCGGAGGCGACCAGGCGCCCCAGGTCGTCGACGGTGGCGGCCTCGGCCCGGACGATCACGTCGTAGGGGCCGGTGACGTCCTCGGCTGTGAGGACACCGGGGATTTCTGCGATGACCTCGGCCACGGCGGTTGCCTTGCCGACCTCGGTCTGGATGAGGATGTATGCCTGTACCACGGTGGACCCCCAAGCGGCTCGGTGCGGAGATCGTGCGAGTAGTGCTCTCTCCAAGAGTGCGTCTTCCGACGACCACGCGCTCTCAAGAACTCGCCACGCTATCGCGGCACACACCCCCGGGGGGAGACCTCCGATGCGGTTTCAGGGCGTACGCTGCGCGCGGGGAGCGTACGGATTCCTCCCGCACGGACTTCGGAAGGACGCAGATGCAGGGCACCGTCGGCGAACTCGGCGAGTTCGGACTGATTCGCGAGCTGACCGCACGGCTCCCGCGGACCGCCGCGGTGGAGCTGGGCCCGGGCGACGACGCCGCCGTCGTGGCCGCGCCCGACGGCAGGGTGGTCGCCACCACCGACGTGCTGCTGGAGGGGCGGCACTTCCGGCGCGACTGGTCGACCGCCTACGACGTCGGCCGCAAGTCCGCCGCGCAGAACCTCGCCGACATCGCCGCGATGGGCGCCAGCCCGACCGCCCTGCTGCTCGGCCTGGTCGCCCCCGCCGACCTGCCCGCCACCTGGGCGCTGGAGCTGATGGACGGGATCAGGGACGAGTGCCAGGTGGCCGGCGCGGCGGTGGTCGGCGGCGACGTGGTGCGCGGCGACACCATCACCGTCGCCATTACCGCCCTCGGTGACCTCCAGGGCCGCGCCCCGGTGACCCGCAGCGGCGCCCGCCCGGGCGACGTGGTCGCGGTCACCGGCTGGCTCGGCTGGTCCGCGGCCGGGCTGACGGTGCTGTCCCGCGGGTTCCGCTCACCGCGCGCCTTCGTCGAGGCGCACCGCCGGCCCGAGCCGCCGTACCACGCGGGCCCCGCCGCCGCGCAGCTCGGCGCCACCTCGATGATCGACGTCAGCGACGGCCTGGTGGCCGACCTGGGGCACGTCGCCGAGGCCAGCGGCGTCTACATCGACCTCCATGCCGCCGACTTCGACATCCCGGCGCAGATGTCCGACATCGGGCAGGCGGTCGGGGTCGACCCGCTGAGCTGGGTGCTCTCCGGCGGCGAGGACCACGCCCTGGTCGCGACCTTCCCGCCCGACGTCCACCTGCCCTCCCGCTGGCGGGTGGTGGGCGAGGTCACCCGCCCGGCCGGGCTCTCCAAGACCGGCACGGTGACCGTGGACGGCGCCCCCTGGGACCGCACCGGCGGCTGGGACCACTTCGGCTGAGCGCATCCCGGGCGCAGTCCCGGACATAACATTGCAAGCCGGTCCTTCCGCATAAACTGCGGCCATGCGAATCGGCGTGCTGACCAGCGGTGGCGACTGTCCCGGGCTCAACGCGGTGATCCGCTCGGTGGTGCACCGGGCGGTCGCCGACCACGACGACACCGTCGTCGGCATCGAGGACGGCTTCCTCGGCCTGATCGAGGGCCGGGGCCGTTCGCTCGGACTGGACGACGTCCACGGCATCCTGACCCGTGGCGGCACCATCCTCGGCTCCGCCCGGGTCGCCCGCGACCGGCTCCGCGACGGCGTCGCCCGCTCCGACGAGCTCGCCGCGAAGCTCGGCATCGACGCCCTGATCGCCATCGGCGGCGAGGGCACGGTCACCGCAGCCCAACTCTTCAGCGAGGCCGGGCTGCCGGTGGTCGCCGTCCCGAAGACCATCGACAACGACATCGACGCCACCGACGTCACCTTCGGCCACGACACCGCCGTGCACATCGCCACCGAGGCCATCGACCGGCTGAAGACCACCGCCGAGTCGCACCAGCGGGTGATGGTGGTCGAGCTGATGGGCCGGCACACCGGCTGGATCACCCTGAACGCCGGGATGGCCGGGGGAGCGCACGGCATTCTGATCCCGGAGCGGCCCTTCGACGTCGAGGAGGTCTGCCAGATGGTCGAGGAGCGCTTCTCGCGCGGCAAGAAGTTCGCCATCGTCGCCGTCGCCGAGGGCGCCGAGCCCCGCCCCGGCACCATGCGCTACGAGAACGGCACCACCGACGCCTACGGCCACCAGCTGTTCGGCGGCATCGGCACCCGGCTGGCCGGCGAGATCGCCCAGTGGATCGACAAGGAGTCCAAGCCGGTCATCCTCGGCCACGTCCAGCGCGGCGGCACCCCGACCGCCCAGGACAGGGTGCTCGCCACCCGCTTCGGCTGGCACGCGGTCGAGGCCGTCCACCAGGGCTCCTTCGGCTGCATGACCGCGCTGCGCCGCACCGACATCCGGCTGGTCCCGATCAGCGACGCGGTGGCCCATCTGAAGACCGTCCCGGAGAGCCGCTGGACGGAGGCCGAGGCGGTGCTCTAGGGCGCGCGCGGATAGGTTGGCACCATGCTTCAGCCCAGTTCGCACTCGCCCACCGCCCCGCCCCGGGTGCTCACCGTCGCCGGCTCCGACTCCGGCGGCGGCGCCGGCATCCAGGCCGACCTCAAGACCATGCTGGCCCTCGGCGTCCACGGGATGAGCGTGATCGCCGCCGTCACCGCACAGAACTCGCTCGGCGTCCAGGGCTACTGGGAACTCCCGGTCGAGGCCGTCCGGGCGCAGTTCCGCAGCGTCGTCGACGACATCGGCGTCCAGGCGGTCAAGACCGGGATGCTGGCCTCTGCCGAGCTGGTCGAGACCGTCGCCGAGCTGATCGCCGGGGTCTGGGTGGGCGGCGGGGTCCCGGTGGTGGTCGACCCGGTCGGCGTCTCCAAGCACGGCGACTCGCTGCTCGCCGCCTCGGCGGTGTCCGTGCTGCGGGACCGGCTGCTGCCGGTCGCCACCGTGGTCACGCCGAACCTGCACGAGGTGGCGCAGCTCACCGGCATCACCGTGGCCCGTGAGGACGAGATGTCCGACGCGGCGAAGGCGCTCCAGGAGCTCGGCCCGGACTGGGTCCTGGTCAAGGGCGGCCACCTGGAGGGCGAGGCCGCGGACCTGCTGCGCGGCCCCGACGGCCGCGAGTACTGGTACCGCGCGCCGCGCTACGACAACCGGCACACCCACGGCACCGGCTGCACCCTGGCCAGCGCGATCGCCTCGCACCTGGCGCTGGGCCTGTCGGTCCCGGACGCGGTGGCCGCGTCGAAGGCGTACGTCACCGGCGCCATCGCGGCCGGCTTCCCGCTCGGCGCGGGCATCGGCCCGGTCGACCACGGCTGGCGCCACCGCTGAGTCCCTGCGGAACGGCCCTCGGAACAGACCGAAGGCCGACCCACCGGGAGGTGGATCGGCCTTCGGGAAGCCTGAGCTAGGTGGCCGCTACAGTGCGACACCGGATCACCCCCACTGGGGTGGGGAGGATATTCGCGCGCGATTAGCGCGACACCTTGCCGGCCTTGATGCACGAGGTGCAGACGTTGAGCCGCTTCGGCGTCCGCCCAATCACAGCGCGCACCGTCTGGATGTTGGGGTTCCAACGACGACGGGTACGGCGGTGCGAGTGGGAGATGTTGTTGCCGAAGCCCGGCCCCTTGCCGCAGACGTCGCAGTTGGCAGCCACGGGAGTCACTCCAAAGACTTCAGATGCACTTACATTGACAACCCCGGTGGCGCAGAGGCCGTGGTAGCGACTGTGTCGTTCGCACGACTGCGCTGCTACCGAGGGGCGGCCCGGAGGGATCCGGGCAACCGGAGCAGCATACATCGGCTTACTCCGTACAACGAAACTACCATGACCCGCCCGGATGCCCCGCATTCGTCCGCCCCGGGGGGCGGCCGCCCGTACCCCGGCGTGCGTTGGTGGCCGTCGGCCGGACGCGCCCGGACGTATCGCCCGGAACCTTAGTAACCTGCCCTGGAACCCCCCTCGCTCCGCAGCGTACCCAAGGAGAACCCAGGTGCTGGACACCCTCGACGCTCCGGTCGTGCGCACCTGGTGCCGACTCTCGCTGGCCGCTCTGGGCCAGGCCCGGGAGGAGATCGACGCCCTCAACGTCTACCCCGTCCCCGACGGGGACACCGGCACCAACCTCTACCTGACCGTCGAGTCCGCCAACGAGGAGGTCGACCGGCTGTTCACGGCCGGGGCCGGGGCCGACGCCGGGGCGCCCAGCCTGGCCGAGGCCCTGCGGGCGATGGCGCACGGCGCGCTGCTCGGGGCCCGGGGCAACTCCGGGGTGATCCTGGCCCAACTGCTGCGCGGCATCGCCGCCGCCTTCGGCAGCGACACCGCCGACGCGCCCGCGCTCTGCCGGGCCCTGCGCCGGGCCGCCGACGCCGGCTACGAGGCGGTCGCCAAACCCGTCGAGGGAACCGTGCTCACCGTGGCCGCCGCCGCCGCCGACGCGGCCGAGCGCGCGGCCGGGCTCGACCCGCGGGCAGGGCTCGCCGCCATCGCCCAGGCCGCCTATGAGGCCTCCCGCAGCGCCCTCGCCCGCACCCCGCTGCAGTTGGACGTCCTCGGCCGGGCCGGGGTGGTCGACGCCGGCGGCCGGGGCCTGGTCACCGTCCTGGGCGCGCTCGCCGACGCCATCAGCGGGCAGAGCCCGATGGGCCCGCTCGCGCTTTCCGGCACCCGCGCCGTCGAACCCATCCCCTCGAGCACCCACACCGTCGACCCGGACGGCCCGGCGTACGAGGTGATCTACCTGCTGGACGCCGAGGACGCCGCGCTGCCGCCGCTCCGCGCCGCCCTCGCCGAGCTCGGCGACTCCCTGGTCGTGGTCGGCGGCGACGGGCTCTGGAACGTCCACGTCCATGTCGACGACCCGGGCGCCGCGGTCGAGGCCGGAATCGTCGCCGGCCGCCCGCACCGGATCCGGATCACCCACTTCGTCGCCGCTGCGGCCGCGGCCGACGCCGAGTCCGCCGAGTCGGACGGCGCCGACGCCCCCGCGCAGACCCGCGGCATCGTCTGCGTCGTCCACGGCGAGGGCCTGGCCGGACTCTGCGGCGAGTCCGGCGCGACCGTGGTGCGCGCCGACCCCGACCGGCAGCCGTCCAGCAGCGAACTGGCGGACGCGATCCGCCGGGCCCGCGCCCGGGAGGTGGTGCTGCTGCTGAACGACCGCGAACTGCGGGCCGCCGCCGGGGCCGCCGCCGAGCAGCTGCGCCGCGAGGGCGTCCGGGTCGCGGTCATCCCCACCCGCTCCCCGGTCCAGGGCCTGGCCGCGCTCGCCGTGCACGAGCCGGGGCGCCGCTTCGACGAGGACGTGGTCGCCATGACCTCCGCGGCCGGCGCCACCCGCTACGCCGAACTCGCGGTCGCCGAGGGCGAGTCCTGGACCATGGCCGGTGTCTGCCAGGCCGGGGACGTGCTCGGGCTGATCGACGGCGATGTCGCGGTCATCGGCGCCGAGACGGGACAGACCGCCGCGATCGTGCTCGACCGGATGCTCGCGGCCGGCGGCGAGCTGGTCACCCTGATCCTCGGCGAGGGCGTCGCGGACACGCTCGCCGAGCACCTGGTGGCCCATGTCCGCCGGGCCAACCCGGTGG
The DNA here is from genome assembly GCA_963743515.1 of uncultured Actinomycetota bacterium. GTDB lineage: Bacteria > Actinomycetota > Actinomycetes > Streptomycetales > Streptomycetaceae > Streptacidiphilus. The sequence continues at coordinate 157,196 of CAVUQN010000004.1, read as the reverse complement.
TGGACACCGTCGTCTACCGCGGTGGCCAGGCCGGCTCGCCGCTGCTGATCGGCGTGGAGTGACGGCGATGTCAGAGCCGTGCGGTAGTCGTTGAAGAAGCGCAGTCGTTGAAGCTGCGTAGTCGTTGAAGACGTGAAGGAGAGGAGGCCGAGGATGTCGGCACCGGACCAGACCCTGCTCGACAAATCCCTGACCGGGGCGATCGGCGGCGCCTCCGCCAAGGCCTTCGCGGCCCACCTCGACCTGCACACCGTCGGCGACCTGCTGCACCACTACCCGCGCCGCTACGCCGAGCGCGGCGAACTCACCGGCCTGGACGAGCTCCAGCTCGACGAGCACGTCACCGTGATGGCGCGGATCGAGGACTCCCGGGTGGTCGCCTTCAAGGGCCGCAAGGGCGAACGCCTCGACGTCACCGTCACCGACGGCCGGGCCCGGCTCAAGCTGGCCTTCTTCAACTTCCGCAAGGGCCGCCACCTGCACGAGCTGCGGCCGGGCCGGCAGGGCCTGTTCGCCGGCAAGGTCACCGTCTTCAACCACGTCCGGCAGCTCGCCAACCCCGACTACCAGCTGATGGACGGTGAGAATGCCGAGGCCGCCGAGGAGTTCGCCAACCGGCTGATCCCGGTCTACCCGGCGGCGGCCCAGGTCCCCACCTGGAAGATCGCCAAGGGGGTCAACGCCCTGCTCGGCGACGTCGGAGGCGAGGGCGGAATCGACCTCGGCGCGCTCGCCGACCCGCTGCCGGAGCAGCTGCGGCTCGACCGCGGCCTGCTCCCGCTGGCCGACGCGCTGCGGCTGATCCACCGTCCGACCGACCGCGACGACGTCCAGCGGGCCAGGGACCGGCTCAAGTGGGACGAGGCCTTCGTGCTCCAGGTCGCCCTGGCGCAGCGCCGGGCCGCCGACTCGGCCCGCCCGGCCGTGGCTCGGATCCGCCGCGAGGGCGGACTGCTGGACGCCTTCGACGCCCGGCTGCCGTTCACCCTGACCGACGGCCAGCTCAAGGTCTCCGCCGAGATCTTCGCCGACCTGGCTGTGGAGCACCCGATGCACCGGCTGCTCCAGGGTGAGGTCGGCTCCGGCAAGACCCTGGTCGCGTTGCGGGCGATGCTCGCGGTGGTCGACTCCGGCGGCCAGGCTGCGCTGCTCGCCCCGACCGAGGTGCTGGCTCAGCAGCACCACCGCTCGATCGTGGAGATGATGGGAGACCTGGCGGTGGCCGGGATGTTCGGCGCCCACGAGCACGCCACCGGGGTGGTGCTGCTCACCGGCTCGATGGGGGCCGCCGCCCGGAAGAAGGCGCTGTCCGACATGGCGGTGGGCAACGCCGGGATCGTCATCGGCACCCACGCCCTGATCCAGGACAAGGTCAAGTTCCACGACGACAACCTGGGCCTGGTCGTCGTCGACGAGCAGCACCGATTCGGCGTGGAGCAGCGCGACGCACTCCGGGCCAAGGCGGACCGCCCGCCGCACCTGCTGGTGATGACCGCCACCCCGATCCCGCGCACGGTGGCGATGACGGTCTTCGGCGATCTGGAGACCTCGGTGCTGGACCAGCTCCCGGCCGGGCGCTCGCCGATCGCCACCCATGTGGTGCCCTCGCTGGAGAAGCCCAACTTCTACGTCCGGGCCTGGGAGCGGGTGCGCGAGGAGGTGGCCAAGGGCCACCAGGCGTACGTGGTCTGCCCGCGGATCGGCGACGAGGAGGAGGGGAAGCGCAAACCCGACGACGGCGACCGCCGTCCGCCGCTGGCGGTGCTGGACCTGGCGGCCGAGCTATCCGCCGGTCCGCTGGCCGGGCTGCGGGTCGCGGTGCTGCACGGGCGGATGGCGCCGGAGGCCAAGGACGAGGTGATGCGCCGGTTCACCGCCGGCGAGCTGGACGTGCTGGTGGCGACCACGGTGATCGAGGTCGGCGTCAACGTCCCCAACGCCACGGTGATGGTGATCATGGACGCCGACCGCTTCGGCGTCTCCCAGCTGCACCAGCTGCGCGGTCGGGTCGGCCGGGGCTCCGCCCCCGGCCTGTGCCTGCTGGTCAGCGAGATGCCCGGGGGCAGCCCGGCCCGGCAGCGGCTGGACGCGGTCGCGGCGACCCTGGACGGCTTCGAGCTCTCCCGGATCGACCTGGAGCAGCGCCGTGAGGGCGACGTGCTGGGTCAGGCCCAGTCCGGGGTGCGCTCCTCGCTGCGGGTGCTGTCGGTGTTGGAGGACGAGGAGGTGATCGCGGCGGCTCGGGACGAGGCCACCCTGCTGGTCGCCGAGGACCCGGAGCTGACGGACCGTCCGGCGCTCGCGGCGGCGCTGCGCAGCCTGGTCGACGAGGACCGCGCGGAGTACCTGGAAAAAGGCTGAGCCCACCCCCGCGGACCCCGCTGCAGCCCCCGGAATTGTCAGTGCCGCGCGCGACAATAGAAGTGTTCAGGACGCCGCCTCACCTGCGCGGTCGTGCCACTGCACGCCAACGAACACTGGGGGCACATCCATGGCATTCCGTCACCTCAACGAGCTGCCGCTCGGGGACAAGGTCTTCCGGGTGGAACTCACCAGTGAGGACGACCGCGAGGTCGTACTCACCCTCACCGGCTGGCGCGAGGGCCACGCCGCCGACCCCATCGCCTCCGGCCGGATGCGCCTTCCGGTCGAGGACGTCAACTCGCTCCGGATCGCCCTGAACCGCGCCCTGCGGGCGATGGCCATCGTGGCCGACGTCTCCGAGCCGATCCCCGACCGCGACGTGCTGCGCGAGCTCTACCCCGGACACGGCTCCCCCTGGGTGCCGCAGCACGAGGAGGAGGCGGTCCGCCGCTTCCACGACAACGAGACCGTCGCCCGGATAGCGGCCCGCTTCGGCCGGACGCCGGACTCCGTCCGCACCAAGCTGCGCGAGCTGGGCCACGACCCGCGCCGGCCCGAGTACTGCCCGCCCGACGGCTGCCTCTCCTGGTCCCGCTACGCCTCGCCGGCGCTGCTGGGCGCGGAGCCGACCCCCGAGGGCTGATCCCCGAGGTCTGATCCCCGAGGGCCGACCGCCGCGCGGTCGCCCACCCCGCGTACGGATAGCGTGGTGGGCGACCGCGTACCACCCGCACCACCAGCACCCCGAGGACATTCGAACCATGACCCGCGTGATCGCCGGATCGGCCCGTGGCCGCCGCTTGGCCGTACCTCCGGGCGAGGGCACCCGGCCGACCTCCGACCGGGCCCGGGAGGGCCTCTTCTCCAGCTGGGCGTCGCAGCGCGGCTCGCTGGCCGGGGCCCGGGTGCTGGACCTGTTCGCCGGCTCCGGCGCGGTGGGCCTGGAGTCGCTGTCGCGCGGCGCCGCCCACGCCCTGCTGGTGGAGTCCGACCCGGCGGCGGTGAAGGCCGTCCTGGCCAACATCCGAACCCTGGGCCTGCCGGGCGCCGAGGTACGCCCCGGAGCGGTCGAGAAGGTCGTCGCCGGCGAACCGCCGCAGACCCGGTACGACATGATCTTCATGGACCCGCCGTACGTCCTGCCGGACGAGCAGGTGCGCGAGATCCTGATCACACTGGCCGCTGGGGGCTGGCTCGCCGAGGGAACGATTGCCACGGTGGAGCGCAGCACCCGGGCGGGCGGCTTCGACTGGCCGGCCGGGTTCGAGGCGCTGCGGGAGCGCCGCTACGGCGAGGCCACGCTCTGGCACGGGCGCGCCGCGTCCGCCGGAACGAGTGAGTGAGAGGCAAGGTCATGCAGGTCAGTCGGGAGCAGGACTGTCGGGAGATTCGCCGGGCCGTCTGCCCGGGGTCGTTCGACCCCATCACCAACGGGCACCTCGACATCATCCAGCGGGCCTCCCGGCTCTACGACGTGGTCCATGTCGCGGTCGCGATCAACAAGTCCAAGCGCGGCCTGTTCACGGTCGAGGAGCGGATCGAGATGATCGAGGAGGTCTCCGCCCCCTACGGCAACGTGGTGGTGGAGTCCCACCACGGCCTGCTGGTCGACTTCTGCCGGGAGCGCGGCATCCCGGCGATCGTGAAGGGCCTCCGGGCGGTCAGCGACTTCGACTACGAGCTGCAGATGGCGCAGATGAACCACGGCCTCTCGGGCGTGGAGACGCTGTTCGTGCCGACCAGCCCGACCTGGAGCTTCCTGTCCTCCTCGCTGGTCAAGGAGGTGGCGGCATATGGGGGTGATGTGTCGCATCTCGTCCCGGAGTTGGTGCACAGTCGGCTGACCGCGAGGCTCGCGGAGCGTCGATAGCGCAGTAGAGTGCGTGCTTCCAGTCCATTGCCTCCTCTGGAAGACGTGAGCTCAGGTGGACGTGCAGCAAAAGCTCGACGAGATCACTGCCACAGTCGAGAACGCACGGTCGATGCCGATGTCGGCATCGATCGTGGTGAACAAGGCCGAGCTGGCCGCGATGCTGACGGAGCTGCGCGACGCGCTGCCGACCGAGCTCGCCCAGGCCCAGCAGACGGTCGAACAGGGTGACCAGGTCGTCGAGGGGGCCCGCCGCGAGGCGGAGCGGATCGTGGCCGCGGCGCACGAGGAGCGGGCCCGGCTGATCGCCGGCACCGACCTGGTGATGCGGGCCCAGGCCGAGGCCGACCGGCTGCTGGCCTCGGCCCGCGCCGACTCCGAGGAGGAGCGCCGCGAGGCCGACGACTACGTCGACAGCAAGCTGGCCAACTTCGAGGTGGTGCTCACCAAGACCCTCGGCGCGATCGGCCGCGGCCGGGCCAAGCTCCGCGTCGGCGGCGCCCCGGTCGAGGGCGAGGACGGCGAGGAGTTCGCCCAGGACGCCTTCAAGTCGCCCAGCCCGGAGGTCGACGACTACGTCGACGTGAAGCTGGCCGCGCTGGAGACTGCCCTGGGCAAGACCCTGGAGGCGGTCGGCCGGGGCCGGGACAAGCTCCTCGGCAAGCGGCCGATCGACGACCTCGGCGCCTACCTGGAGGCCGCCGACCAGGCCTCCGGCGTGACCCAGGGCAGCGACCGGCACGCCGCGGTCGCGGCCGAACTGGCGCAGGCCGGGCTGCTGCCGCAGCAGACCGACCACACCCAGGCGGCGGAGCAGCGGCCGGAGTACTGGCAGCAGGCCCAGCAGCCGCAGCCCGAGCAGGGCGGCTACCAGTACCAGCAGGAGGGCTACCAGGAGGCCTACCAGGTCCAGGCGGCCCAGGGCGGCTACGAGCAGGGCCAGCAGGCCGGCTACGACCCCTACGCCTACCAGCAGCAGCAGCCCGGCTACGACCCGTACGCCTACCAGCAGCAGCCGGACCCCTCCCAGCAGTTCCCGCAGCAGCCGGGCTACGACCCCTACGTCCAGCCGCAGCTGCAGCCGGGCCAGTCGGGACTGGACGAGACCAGCTTCTTCGACACCGGATTCATCGATGTCAGCAAGCTGCGCGAGTTCGGTGGGTACCAGCAGTAGCGCGGGTCGATCGCCGCGAGTTGGGTCAGAGTCCACCCTTCCGGTACTCTGACCTCTCCGGCCTGTTCAGTGCCGGGGATTGTCGGCTGCCCCGACCCGGGTCCACGACCCGGGTGCCCGCAGCTCTGTGCGCCGTAGAGAGCAGGAAACCCTGAACCGCCTCGACCACCGTGACCCGCTCGTGTTCGACACTCACGAGCTGGGACGCCGGTCTGGTTCGATGCGCAAGGTTTCCCGTTCCCTCCCGGCGCCCGAGGGCCTGGGTATCGAGGTCATCGGCGTCCCCGTAGGAAGCACTGTCGAGCTGGACCTCCGACTGGAGGCGGTCGTCGAAGGGGTACTCATCACGGGTACCGCCAAGGGCGAGCTCAAGGGTGAGTGTGTGCGCTGCCTGGAGCCGATCGAGCAGAAGCTCGACACGGACTTCCAGGAGCTCTACTACTACCCCGAGGGCACGAACCGGTTCGCGACCGCCGAAGAAGAAGAGGACGAAGAAGCCTCCCGGCTCGAGGGCGACCTGTTCGACCTCGAATCGGTGCTGCGTGATGCGGTGGTGCTCGCACTGCCGCTGCAGCCGGTGTGCCAGGACGACTGCCTGGGTCTGTGCTCCGAATGCGGTGCACGGCTCTCGGACGACCCGGACCACCATCACGACGCCGTCGACCCCCGGTGGGCGGCTCTGCAGGAACTCTCGGCCCCATCCATCGAGGCCGGAAGCAACGACAGCGGTACCCGTGAGGGTGCTGCCGAGAACCAGGAGAAGTAGCCGTGGCTGTTCCGAAGCGGAAGATGTCGCGCAGCAACACGCGCCACCGCCGTTCGCAGTGGAAGGCTGCGGTCCCCGCCCTGGTGGCTTGCGACCGCTGCCACGAGCCCAAGCTGGGCCACATCGCGTGCCCGAGCTGCGGCACGTACAACCGCCGTCAGGTCCTGTCGGTCTGATCGGCAGGTGACCAACACGATGTCAGCGTCTGCGTCGCAACACGCCGACACCGGGTACGCCGTCCTGGAGGGCCGGCTCGGGTACACACTCGAGCCGGCCCTCCTGGTTCGTGCGCTCACCCACCGCTCGTACGCGTACGAGAACGGCGGGCTGCCCACCAACGAACGCCTGGAGTTCCTCGGCGACTCGGTGCTGGGCCTGGTGGTGACGGACACCCTGTACAAGATCCACCCCGACCTCCCGGAGGGGCAGCTCGCCAAGCTGCGCGCCGCGGTGGTCAACTCACGTGCCCTCGCCCAGGTGGCGCGGGGACTCGAACTCGGCTCCTTCATCAGCCTCGGCCGTGGCGAGGAGGGCACCGGCGGACGCGACAAGTCCTCCATCCTCGCCGACACGCTCGAGGCCATCATCGGCGCGGTCTACCTCGACCAGGGGCTGGACGCCGCCGACGAACTGGTGCACCGCCTCTTCGACCCGCTGATCGAGGAGTCCTCCAACCTCGGTGCCGGACTCGACTGGAAGACCAGCCTGCAGGAGCTCACCGCTTCGGTCGGCATCGGCGTCCCCGAGTACATCGTCACCGAGTCGGGCCCCGACCACGAGAAGACCTTCATCGCCGCCGCCCGCGTGGCCGGCGAGGACTACGGCACGGGTTCCGGCCGTTCCAAGAAGGAGGCGGAGCAGAAGGCCGCCCAGAACGCCTGGACCTCCATCCGGGAGAAGCACGGCGACAGCAGCGCTTCCACCGGAGCGTAGGTCCGTCGAAGCGGAGGAGCGTCGATGCCTGAGCTGCCCGAGGTCGAGGTCGTCCGACGCGGCCTGGAGCGCTGGGTCAGTGGCCGGACCGTGGCCTCGGTCGCGGTCTACCACCCCCGGGCGGTCCGCCGTCACACCGCAGGACCGGACGACTTCGCCGCGCAGTTGGCCGGCCGTACCCTCGGCCCGGCCCAGCGGCGCGGCAAGTACCTCTGGCTGCCGCTGCCCGGCAGCGGCAGTTCGCTGATCGGCCACCTCGGCATGAGCGGCCAGCTGCTGGTGCAGCCCGAGGACGCCCCGGCCGAGACCCACCTCCGGGTCCGGGTCCGTTTCGCCGACGACGCCGGCACCGAGCTCCGCTTCGTCGACCAGCGCACCTTCGGCGGCCTGGCGGTCGAGGACGCCGACCCCAGCGACCCGGACTCGGCCCCGCTGTCGCTCGGGCACATCGCCCGCGACCCGCTGGACCCGCGCTTCGACGACACCGCCTTCCTGGCCGCGCTGCGCCGCCGGGGCAGCGGGGTCAAGCGCAATCTGCTGGACCAGAGCCTGATCAGCGGGGTCGGCAACATCTATGCCGACGAGGCGCTGTGGCGGTCCAAGCTGCACTTCGAGCGCCCCGCCGACACCCTCACCCGGCCCCAGGCGGCGCTGCTGCTGGCCTCGGCCCGCGAGGTGATGACCGCCGCCCTGGCCGTCGGCGGGACCAGCTTCGACAGCCTCTATGTCAACGTCAACGGCGAGTCGGGCTACTTCGCCCGCACCCTGGATGCCTACGGCCGCGAGGGCGAGCCCTGTCACCGCTGCGCGACGCCGATGCGCCGCGCACCGTGGATGAACCGCTCCAGCTACTACTGCCCGCGCTGCCAGCGGCTGCCCCGCCCGCGCGGCGCGGCGGACTGAGCCCAGCAGCGCCGACCGGCTCAGAAACCGAAGTCCTCGGTCCACCAGGGGCCGCCGTTGTTCCCGTAGTACACGCCCACGCCGAGTGAGTGGTAGCGGCAGTCGAGGATGTTGGCCCGGTGCCTGGCGCTGTTCATCCACGCCTCCATCACCGCCTCCGGCGTCTGCTGGCCCCAGGCGATGTTCTCGCCGCCCAGGTTGCCGATCCCGAGCGCCCTGGCCCGGTCCCAGGGGGTCCGTCCGGCCGGATCGGTGTGGCTGAAGAAGTTCTCGGTGCCCATCTCGGTGCTGTAGGACTGCGCCAGCTCGGTCAGCGCGGACGAGTGCGTCAGTGCACCGCAGCCGTGTCTGCCGCGCTGGGCGTTGACCAGGCTCAGCACGCTCGCCCGGGAGCTCGCCGTCTCCGCGCCGATCCGGGTGGCCGCTGCGGCCGTGGTGACGGCGGTGGCGGCGCCGGTCGCGGAGCTGCTGCCGGTCGCGGCGTCGGCCGCCGCCGGCCCGGTGGCCGACGTCCACGCCGCGCCGGAGCGCGGGGCGGAGGCCGGGGCGGAGGCCGTGGACGTCGTCGGCAGCGGCAGCGGCAGGAGGCCGCAGAGCACCGCGCCGGCCGCCGCGCCCGCCGCTGCGGCCAGCGCCGTGCCGCAGGCCGCGACTGCGGTCCGGGATATCCGGCGGGGCCGCCGCAGGGCTTGGCGGAGACGGACGAGGGCGCGGGTGCGTGCGTGACGTGACATGGCAGGTGCTGCCCCTCCCTGGCCCCCCGACCCGACAGTTACGGCATGGTCCCCGCGGACGGGGCCATGCCGGGGAGCGTAGGACATGGCTGCGCGGGGACGTGCGGAAAGTCGGCATACCGAGGAATGGCAGACTCTGGGTATGAGTGAGGACGTCCGGATGACCGCCTGGGTGCGCGGCACGGTGCAGCAGGTGGGTTTCCGCTGGTGGACGCGGGCGCGCGCACTGGAGATCGGATTGCGCGGCTACACCTCGAACCTGGGTGACGGTCGGGTCCAGGTCGTCGCCGAGGGCGGCCGGGAGCAGTGCGAGGACCTGCTGGAGCTGCTGCGACACGGCGACACGCCCGGCCGGGTCGACGGGGTCACCGAGATATGGGGCGAGCCGGAGGGCCGCTACCAGGACTTCGCCATCCGCTGACCCGCTTCACCCGCGCTTCCCTCGCGCCGAACGCATGTGCCACTGGAATGGGCGCACCACGCTTGCGCTTCTGCGCGTCCCGTGGTTGACTCCGCATCGAGCAGTGATCGCCCGGCCACCGGTCGTCGACACCGCGCTGCTCGCAGCGTGGGTCGTCCGCTGCGAAGGCCGGCGGTCGACGTTGCACGCTGTGATCGTGTTGACCCTTTCCGGGTTTGGTGAGACGCTGGAAACCCGCGCACCCGTACGTTCAGCCCAAGGCTTTCGGCCCCGTACAGCCTTGCGAGGGCTGCGCAGCGAGTGCGTACCCCAACACACGACCCCCCTTCATCGGTCGGTCACTCAGCGTGGAGGACCATCCATCATGGCAAAGGCGCTTCTCGGTTACGTCGGCGGCCCCGACCCGCGCGTGCTCTCCGAGATGCGGCGTCTCCAGCAGCGAGTCCAGGACCTGGAATCCGAGCTTGTCCGGATGCAGGCCGAGAACGACACGCTGTCGGCCGTCGCCGAACACGAGCAGCTTCTCCGCAGCATCGAGGTACCTCAGGCAGTGCCCGCCTACTCCTGATCATCCGCAGATCAGGCGGCGGAGCTGTCAGCAGCACACCACAGCACCCACACCACAGCAGGCAGACCACCTTCAGCGGTGCGCCAACTTGAATGGTGCGAGCGCCCGGCGGAGTAGCGACATCATCCGCGTGGCGGCACCGCAGCACGTGCAAGGGACGCCCTCAGCGGCGTCCCTTCGGCATTCCCGACCCGGCGGGGTCCCCGACCCGCGCCGCCCCCACCGAAGCACCTTGTAGCAGGGATGCCCCCTGCCTCCACGCGTGAAACCCCGGTGGGCGTCCGGTCCGGCCCGCGATCGCGCGGATAGAGTTCGCTCAGGTCAGCGAGGTAGGGGCAAGATCGGGCGAAGGGTCCACGCGTGCACCTCAAGAGCCTCACCCTGCGCGGCTTCAAGTCCTTCGCCTCGGCGACCACGCTGCGCTTCGAGCCCGGGATCACCTGCGTGGTCGGGCCCAACGGCTCGGGCAAGTCCAATGTCGTCGACGCCCTGGCCTGGGTCATGGGCGAGCAGGGCGCCAAGTCGCTGCGCGGCGGCAAGATGGAGGACGTCATCTTCGCCGGGACCACCGGCCGCGCCGCCGCTGGGCCGCGCCGAGGTCGCGCTGACCATCGACAACACCGACGGCGCGCTGCCGATCGACGTACACCGAGGTCACCATCTCGCGGACCATGTTCCGCAACGGCGGCAGCGAGTACGCGATCAACGGCACCACCTGCCGGCTGCTCGACATCCAGGAGCTGCTCTCCGACTCCGGCATCGGCCGGGAGATGCACGTCATCGTCGGCCAGGGCCAGCTCGACTCGGTGCTGCACGCCGACCCGAGGAGCCGCCGGGCCTTCATCGAGGAGGCGGCCGGCGTCCTCAAGCACCGCAAGCGCAAGGAGAAGGCGCTGCGCAAGCTGGACGCGATGCAGGCCAACCTGACCCGGGTGCACGACCTGACCGGCGAGCTGCGCCGCCAGCTCAAGCCGCTGGGCCGGCAGGCGCGAGATAGCCCGCCGGGCCGCGACCATCCAGGCCGACCTCCGCGACGCCCGGCTGCGGCTGCTCGCCGACGACCTGGTCACTCTGCGGCGCGCGCTGCGAGGAGGAGGTCGCCGACGAGATGGCGCTGCGGCTGCGGCGCGGCGGGGTCGAGCAGGAGCTGGCGAGCCTGCCAGGCAGCGGGAGGCGGTGCTGGAGGCGCAGGTCGCCGCAGCTCGGCCCGCGGGTCGAGCAGGCGCAGCAGACCTGGTATCGCGCTGTCCTCGCTGGCCGAGCGGGTGCGCGGGACGACTCGGCCTGGCCGAGGCCCGGGTCCGGCACGCCGCCGCCGCGCCAGGCCGAGGAGCGGCGCGGGCGCGATCCGGAGGAGCATGGAGCGGCGAGGCCGCCCGGGTCAGGGCGGAGGAGGCCGAGCTGGCCGAGGCGCTGGAGGAGGCCCGCTACGCCCTGGCCGAGACGGTGGAGCGGCGGGCCGAGCTGGAGCGCGCGCTCGCCGAGGAGGAGCAGCGGCTGCGGGCGGCGGCGCGGGCCCTGGCGGACCGGCGGGAGGGCCTGGCCCGGCTCGCAGGGCAAGGTCGCGGCGGCCCGTTCGCGGGCGGTCGGCGCGGGGGCGGAGATCGGCCGGTTGGCCGAGGCGCGGGACGAGGCGATGGTCCGGGCGGAGGCCGCGACCGAGGCCTACGAGCAGCTGAAGGCCCAGGTCGAGGGCGCGGACGCGGTCGACACCGAGGCCGAGGCGAGCCTTGTCGAGCTGCGTGCGGCGCTGGCCGGGGCCGAGGAGGCGCAGTCCCGGGCCCGGGAGGAGCTGGCGGCTGCGGAGCGCGAGCGCGCAGGGCTGACGGCCCGTCGGGACGCGCTGGCGCTGGGGCTCCGCCGCAAGGACGGCACCGGCGCGCTGCTGGCGCGCGGGCGACCGGCTGACCGGGCTGCTGGGTCCGGCGGCCGAGCTGCTGACGGTCCGTCCGGGCGCGGAGGCGGCGGTCGCGGCGGCGCTCGGGCCGGCGGCGGACGCGGTGGCGGTCAGCAGCATCGGCGCGGCGGCCGAGGCGCTGCGGCTGCTGCGCAAGGACGACGCCGGCCGCGCCGCGCTGCTGGTCGCGGGCGGCGGCAGCGACCCGGCGGCGGCGCCCGGTACTCCTCCGGCGGAGGCCGAGTGGGCAGCGGCACTGGTCTCCGGACCGGAGGCACTGCTGGCCCCGGTCCGCGAACTGCTGCGGCACACCGTGGTGGTCGACAGCCTGGCGGCGGCGGAGGAACTGGTCGCCGCCCGGCCCGAGCTGGTCGCGGTCACCGCCGAGGGCGATCTGCTCGGCAGCGGTTTCGCCCATGGCGGCTCGGCCGGTGCGCCCAGCCTGCTGGAGACCCAGGCCGCCGTGGACGAGGCGACGGCGGCGCTGGCCGCTCTGGTCGGCCGGCGCGAGGCGCTGGCCGACGCGCTGGAGCAGGCCACCGCGCGCCGCAAGGAGCTGGCCGCCGAGGTCGAGGCGCTGGCCGCCCGGCGGCGCGCCGCCGAGAAGGAGAAGTCGGCCGTCGCCCAGCAGCTCGGTCGGCTCGGCGGCCAGGCGCGCGGCGCGGCGGGGGAGGCGGAGCGGCTGGCGACCGCAGCGACCAAGGCCGAGGACGCCCGGGAGCAGGCCGAGGCGGAGCTCGCCGAACTCTCCGAGCGACTGCTGGCGGTGGAGGAGGGCCCGGCCGAGGACGAGCCCGACACCGCCGAGCGGGACCGGCTGGGCGAGGCGGCGAGCGCGGCCCGCGCGGCCGAGATGGAGGCCAGGCTGTCCGTCCGCACCCATGAGGAGCGGGTGCGCGGCCTGGTCGGCCGGGCCGACGCGCTGGAACGCGGCGCCCGGGCCGAACGCGAGGCCAGAGCCAGGGCCGCCGCCCGGCAGCAGCGGCTGCGGCACGAGGCCCGGGTCGCCGCCGCCGTCGCCGACGGCGGTCGGCAGCTGCTGGCGCTGGTCGAGGCCTCGCTGCTGGGCGCCGCCGCCGAGAAGGCGACGGCCGAGCAGGAACGCGCGGTCCGCGACGCCGAACTCGGCCAGGGGCGGGTCCGCAGCCGCGAACTGGCGGCGGAGCTGGACCGGCTCACCGACTCGGTCCACCGGGACGAGGTGCTGCGCGCCGAGAAGCGGCTGCGGATCGAGCAGCTGGAGGCCAAGGCGCTGGAGGAGCACGGCATCGCCGCGGACGCGCTGCTCGCCGAGTACGGCCCGGACCAGCCGGTCCCGCCCTCGGTCGAGCCGGGCGCGAAGCCAGGAACGACCGAGGGCGAGGCCGCGGCGCAGCCCTACCGCCGGGCCGAGCAGGAGCGCCGGCTCCGGGCCGCCGAGAAGGCCTACACCCAGCTCGGCAAGGTCAACCCGCTGGCGCTGGAGGAGTTCGCCGCGCTGGAGGAGCGCCACAAGTTCCTCAGCGAGCAGCTGGAGGACCTGAAGACCACCCGCCGCGACCTGCTCACCGTGGTCAAGGAGGTCGACGAGCGGGTCGAGCAGGTCTTCACCGCCGCCTACCACGACACCGCGAAGCAGTTCGAGGGCGTCTTCTCCCGGCTCTTCCCCGGCGGCGAGGGCCGACTGGTGCTGACCGACCCGGACAACATGCTCACCACCGGCATCGACGTCGAGGCCCGTCCCCCGGGCAAGAAGGTCAAGCGGCTCTCGCTGCTCTCCGGCGGCGAGCGCTCACTGACCGCCGTCGCGCTGCTGGTCTCCATCTTCAAGGCCCGTCCCAGCCCGTTCTATGTGATGGACGAGGTCGAGGCGGCCCTCGACGAGACCAACCTGCGCCGACTGATCGCCATCATGGAGGAGCTGCGCGACAGCTCCCAGCTGATCGTGATCACCCATCAGAAGCTGACCATGGAGTGCGCCGACGCCCTCTACGGCGTCTCCATGCGCGGCGACGGCATCTCCCAGGTCATCAGCCAACGCCTCCGGGAGACCCCCCGCCCGGCCCCGCGCCGCACCCTGCCCGCGCAGACGGTGTCGGACGAGCCGGTCCCGGCCCCGGAGTCGCCGCCCCGCTCATGACGCGAAGTTCAGGCCCGCGAGGTTGCCGGTGAGGGTCTGGGCGTGCGCCTTGACGTCCGCGGCGTGCTGGGCCAGCGTCTTGGCGTGGTTGCGCAGGTCGTCGGGCTGGATGGTGAAGCCGTCGCCGATGCTGCCGGAGACCCCGAGCATGTTCTCCAGCGCGGAGTAGGTCATCCCCGCCACCGCCTTCTCCACGATGCCGAGCAGTGGGGTGAGGGCTGCTTGGATGACCTGGGCGAGGATGTACTGGATGATCGTCTGTTCCATGTAGTCGACGGCGAGGTCGGCGGCCTCGACGATCAGCGCCTCGGCGGCCTCGGCGATGCCGAAGGTGAGCACGGCGGCGGCCTGGTCGGCGACGAAGCTGACGGCCATGACGGTGAGTTCGGCGATGCAGCTGAGCTTCATCGCGACGATGTAGTCGGCGCCGTCGTCGAGCGCGGTCGCCAGGACGCTGCAGGCTTCGAGCAGGTCGTGCATGTGGCTCTGGGACAGGTGGGCCCACTTGGAGACCAGCAGGTCGTAGGAGTTGGCCTGGTAGGAGGCGCCCATCGCCTTGACGGTGGCGGTGGCCTGCTGGTGGGTGCCCTCGATGTTGGAGGCGAAGGTCCGCACATGGGTGGCGAACTCGCGCACCGTGTCCTCGTTCACCTGCGGCCAGTTCACCCCGATGACCTGGAGGAAGGTCACCACTTCGCTGGGCAGTTCGATCGCCATCCGTACCCCCGAACACCTGGACCCGTCGCTCTGGGTGCCACGTTACCAAGTCGGGCCACGTTACCGAGCCCGGCAAGTCCATTGGCCTCGGCGGGAGGTGACGTTCGCGCGGCGCGCGCTCAGGGCAGCAGCAGCGGGCGGACGGTGTCCCAGCAGCGCCGGTCGGCGGCGTTGAGCAGGCCGGCCCCGGCGTCGGCGGGCCGGTAGTCGGTGCCGTCGGGGCGCAGCGCGGTGCCGCCGGCCTCGGTGAGCAGCAGCGTGCCCGGCGCGTGGTCCCAGGGCAGGGTGCGCTGGTACAGGACGAAGTCCTGCTCACCGTCGAGCAGCCGGGGGTAGTCCACACCGGCGCATCGGGTCCCGGGGCCGAGCCGGGCGAAGTGCGGCGCGGAGGCGTCGACGTGCGCCCGGGCCGCCGGGTCCAGGAAGCCGGTCAGCGCGGCCCCGCGCAGCTCCGCCGCCCCGGCCGGGGCGGGTTCGCGCCGGACCCGGACCCCGTCCCGCCAGGCGCCGGAGCCGCGTTCGGCGACATAGGCCCGCCCGTCGGCGGGGCGGAGGACCCAGGCCGCGACCGTCTCGCCGCCGCGTACCAGCGCCGCCATCACCGCGTACTCGGGGCGGCCGGCGACGAAATTGGCGGTCCCGTCCAGCGGGTCGACCAGCCAGGCCGTCGGGGCCAGCCGCAGCGCGTCGAGCAGTCCGGGGTCGGCCGCGGCGGCCTCCTCGCCGACCACCGGCGCGTCCACCACCTCCCGCAGCCGACGGCTGATCAGCTCCTCGGCCTCGCGGTCGGCCACGGTCACCAGCTCGCCCGGCGACTTCTCGCTGACCTCTCCCTCGGCCAGCGCGCGGAAGCGCGGCACGATCGCCGTCTCGGCGGCCTCGCGCAGAATCCCGGTCACGGTGTCGATCCACATGGCACCCACGCTACCGGCGGCCTCAGGCCTGCTGACCCTCCAGGGCGTAGGCGGTGGCCTGGAGGCCGTAGAGCTCGGCGTAGCGGCCGTCCGGCAGGCGCATCAGCTCCTGGTGGCTGCCGGACTCGACCAGTCGGCCCCGGTGCAGGACCAGGATCAGGTCGGCGCCGGTCACGGTGGAGAAGCGGTGCGAGACGATGACCGTCACCGCGCCGGTGCGGGCGGCCAGTTCGCGGGCGCGGACCATGTAGCGCTCGAAGATGGCCTGCTCGGCGAGGGCGTCCAGGGAGGCGGTGGGCTCGTCCAGGACGAACAGCAGCGGGTCCGGGCGCATCGAGGCGCGGGCCAGGGCGGCGCGCTGCCACTGGCCCTCGGAGAGCTCGACCCCGCCCAGCTCGCGGCCGAGCTGGGTGTCGAGACCGTCCGGCAGTCCGGCGACGATGCCCTCCGCGTCGGCCGCGCGCACCGCCGCCGCGATCCGCTCGCGGTCCCCGAGACGGGCCACGTCGCCCAGGCCGACGGTGTCGGCGAAGGTGGTCCGGAAGCGGCCGAAGTCCTGGAAGGCCGCGCTGGAGCGGGCCCGCCAGGCCTCGGTGTCCAACTCGGCGAGCGGAACGCCGTCGACCTCGACCGTGCCCGAGTCCGGACGGTAGAACTTGGACAGCAGCTTCACCAGCGTGGTCTTGCCCGAGCCGTACTCGCCGACGACGGCGACCACGGAACCGGCCGGGAGCAGCGTGCTGAACCCGTCCAGCGCGGGGGCGTCGGTGCCGGGGTAGGTGTAACTGACGTCGGTGAGTGCGATGCCCTCGCGCAGGACGGGCGGGGGCGGCGTCTGCCCGGCGGTGCGGGCCCGCGCCTCGGCGGCGTAGCCGCGCAGCCACAGGTAGGGCTCGATGACCCGGGCCGAGCCCGCTGTGTCGCCGGTCGCGCCGACCACGCTCTGCAGGCTCTGCCGCACGGTCGCGGCCACCGTCACCGTCAGCACCAGGTCGCCGACGCTGCCGTGGCCGTACGCCGTCCGGTACGCCACCAGGGCGAGCGCGCCGACGAAGCCGGCCGCGAACAACGTCCAGCCGCCCAGCTTCCAGTAGGCGGCCCGGAACCGGGCGCGCGCCCGCAGCCCGGTCACCCGGTCCCAGGTCTCGCCCTGACGTCGGATCAGCTCCGCGGCGGCTCCGGTGGTCAGCACCTCCTTCGCGGAGGCCGGCTGCACGGCCAGGTCCAGCAGGTGCTGCTGCAGCCGGTAGTCCTCGGTGGTGTCCACCTCGGTGCCGCGCACCAGCCGCTGCCCGCGATGGTCGGCCCAGGTCGGGACGGCGGCCAGCGGCAGCAGCAGGAGCAGCCAGGGGCTGACCGTGCCGAGCAGCAGCAGCGTCACCACCAGCCGCAGCACGCCCGCGACCACCCGGACCGCGTTCCACGGCGCCGCGGCCAGAGCAGAGGTGGAGGAGCGGACGAGGGTCACCCGGTCGAGGAAGTCGCTGCGCTCCAGGTGCTCCAGGCCCTCCAGCGCGGCGATCTCGTGGTGCACCCGCGGATGCAGCACCAGCCGTCCGAGCCGGTCGTTGGTGGTGTTGACCAGGTGGTCGACCAGGAACTGGAGCGCGGTGGCCGCGGCGTAGGCGAGCGCCGCGCAGACCGCGGCAGCGACCGCGGGGGCTGTCCGGCCGCCGATGGTGGCGTCCACGGTGGCCCGCAGGCCGAGCCCGCTCGCGGCCGCGATCACCACCGATCCGGCCAGGGCCGCCAGCGAGGCGGCGGTCAGGCCCGGCAGTTCGCGGCGGCTCAGGACCAGCAGCTCCCACCACAGCCGGGGGTAGCGCAGCAGCGAGGAGGTGGGTTGACGGTTCGTCATTCGGTGACTCCTGCCGCGGCGAAACGTTCGGCCTGGACCGTGAAGAGTTCGGCGTAGCCGCCGCCCTGCGCCATCAGTTCCTCGTGGGTGCCGGACTCGGTGATCCGGCCGCCGTCCAGCAGCACGATCCGGTCGGCCTGGCGGACCGTCGACAGCCGGTGCGAGATCAGCACCACGCTGGTCCGGCCGCGGTGTTCGGCCAGCCGCCGGAACACCTCGAACTCGGTGCGGACGTCGAGGTGCGCGGTCGGCTCGTCCAGCACCAGCAGTTGGGCGCCGGTGCGGACGGCGTACAGGGCGCGGGTGAGCACCAGCTGCTGCCACTGCCCGCCGGACAGGTCGACGCCGCCGGTGCGGGAGCGCGCGAGCGGGGTGGACCAGCCGTCCGGCAGCCGCTCCAGCACCGGCGCGAAGCCGGCGTCGAGCGCGGCCCGGTCCAGGGCCGGGCGGTCCTGCGCGCCGTGCGCGCCCAGCGCGACATTGTCGGCGGCGGACAGCTGGTAGCGGACGAAGTCCTGGAAGACCACCGAGATCCGGGAGCGCCAGGAGCGGACGTCCCGCTCGGCGAGGTTCACGCCGTCCACGGTGATCCGTCCGGCGGTGGGTCGGTAGAGGCCGGAGAGCAGCTTGATCAGGGTGGACTTGCCGGCTCCGTTCAGGCCGACCACGGCCAGCAGCTCGCCCGGACGGATCTCCAGGTCCAGGCCGTCGAGGACGGTGCGGGCGGTGCCGGGGTAGCCGAACCCGACCTGCTCGAAGCGGACCAGCGGGGGAGCGGAGTCTGCGGCTGCCGGGGCCGGGGGCTCCAGCGGGGGGAGCGGCTGCGGCGTCGGCAGTTCCGTGCCCAGCCGATCGAACGCGGCCAGCGCGCTGTCGGCCCCGGTGATCTTCATCAGGCCGTCGGCGGACGCGCCCAGCGCCTGGTACAGCGACCAGCCGGCCGCCAGCACCGCCGTCTGCAGCGCCACGCCGGTGTGCCCGTGCACCGCGCTCCAGGTGACTGCGGCGTAGGCGGGCGCCAGGCCGGCCGCGATCAGCAGCGTCGGCAGCCACTCGCCCCGGACGATCCGCAGCACCGCCGTCCACAGCGGCGCGTTCGCCGTGTCGATGTGCTGCTGCAGCCGTCCCACCAGCCAGTCCGCCAGGCCGAAGACCCGGATGTCCTTGCCCTCGCTCGGCGAGACCACGGCCTGCCGCCAGACGTCGGCGTGCAGCTCCTCCTGGTCGGCGAAGCGCCAGGTCTCGTTGATCGCCGCGCTCTGCCGGAACCGCAGGTAGCCGCAGGCCGCGGCCGGCACCAGCAGCAGCGGCAGCAGCCACCAGGTGTAGGCGGCCAGCACCGCGCAGGAGGCCGCCGCGCCGACCAGCACCGCCAGCCGCTGCAGGGCCGCGACCGCGCCCACGCCGACCGAGCGGTCCGGACCGCGGTCCGGGTCGCCGATCGCGCCCCGCAGCAGCGTCTGCACCTCGGGGGTCTCCAGCGCGCCGACGGTCGGCCCGGCCAGGGCCAGCCGGGCGATCCGGCGCCGCTGGACGCCGTCCACCCGCGAGCGGGCCAGGTACTGCAGCGGTTCGGTGGCGGCCTCGCCGACATGCCCGAGCAGCAGCACCGCGCCGAACAGCCCCAGCGGCAGCAGCGCGGCGGTGAACAGCGCCGACCCGCCGCCGCTCCCGTCCAGCCGGGAGACCAGCAGCGCCAGCACGACGGCGGTGGCGGCCGGCGCGAGCGCGCCCAGCAGCAGGACGGCGGTGTACCCGGCCAGCACCGGGGCCCCGGCGGCGCCGAGACAGCGGAGCAGTGCCAGTCGGCGGCGGAGCGCCGCAATCGCGGCTTTGATTGGCATGACAAGCATCATGCTTATTTGCCCGGGAGCGGTTCCACCGCTTTACCGCCCCGGCGCGACCCGCTGCCGCACGCCTGTAACGGATACTGGGTCTGCCATGGAATACATCATCCTTACCGTAGTCATCGCGGTGGTCCTACTCGGAGCTGCCGCCGGTCTCGTCGTCAACGGCAAGCGGCGCAGGCAACTGCCGCCGTCCCCGCCGTCTGACACGTCCCTCGGCCAGTCGACCCGCCCGGCTCCGGTCGGGACGGCGACCCCCACCGAACCCCCGGCCCCGACCACCGCCGCAACCACGGCCACGGTCCCGGCCCCGGAGACCGCGCTCGTCACCGAGCCGGAGCCGTCCGAGGCCGCGCTGACCCCCGCCCTCGACATCCCCGAGCCGACCGCCGGGCGCCTGGTCCGGCTGCGCTCGCGGCTCTCCCGCTCGCAGAACTCGATGGGCAAGGGCCTGCTCGCCCTGCTCTCCCGGGACCGCCTCGACGAGGAGACCTGGGAGGAGATCGAGGAGGTCCTGCTCACCGCCGACGTCGGCGTCCAGCCGACGCAGGAGCTGGTCGAGCGGCTGCGTACCCGGGTCAAGGTGCTGGGCACCCGTACCCCGGACGACCTGCGCGCGCTGCTCCGCGAGGAGCTGCTGGCCCTGATCGACCCCACGATGGACCGCACCCTGCGCACCGCCCGGCACACCGAGGCGGAGCCGCCGCGCCCGGCCGTGGTGCTGGTCGTCGGCGTCAACGGCGTCGGCAAGACCACCACCAGCGGCAAGCTGGCCCGGGTGCTGGTCGCCGACGGCCGCACGGTGGTGCTCGGCGCGGCCGACACCTTCCGCGCCGCCGCCGCCGACCAGCTGCAGACCTGGGGCGAGCGGGTCGGCGCCCGCACCGTGCGCGGCCCCGAGGCTGGCGACCCGGCCTCGGTGGCCTTCGACGCGGTCAAGGAGGGCACCGCCGAGGGCGCGGACACCGTGCTGGTGGACACCGCCGGCCGACTGCACACCAAGACCGGCCTGATGGACGAGCTGGGCAAGGTCAAGCGGGTCGTCGAGAAGCACGGCCCGGTGGACGAGGTGCTGCTGGTGCTGGACGCCACCACCGGCCAGAACGGCCTGGTCCAGGCGCGGGTCTTCGCCGAGGTGGTGGACATCACCGGGATCGTGCTGACCAAGCTGGACGGCACCGCCAAGGGCGGCATCGTCATCGCGGTGCAGCGCCAGCTCGGCGTCCCGGTCAAGCTGATCGGGCTCGGCGAGGGCGCGGACGACCTCGCGCCGTTCGACCCGGCCGCCTTCGCGGACGCGCTCATCGGCTGACCTGGGCCGAGCCGACCTGACCTGACCTGCTGCGGGCCGCTTCCCTTCGGGGTGGCGGCCCGCAGGCATGCCGGGAGCGCAGACGTGCCCGACCGCAGCCGTTACCGGCGGCCGACCAGCTCGGGAACGCCCCGCTGGCAGGCGTACGCCAGCGCGCCCAGCAGCAGCCTGGCCTCCGGCGGACACGACGCGTTCTCGGCGGTCGGCGGTCGCAGCCAGCGCGAGTCGGCAGCGGGCGGCGCGGGGACGGAGCCGCCCGCCCCGTGGCAGCCGAGGTCGAGCGCGGCGTCGTCCCAGCCGGTGCGGTAGAGCAGGTCGGGCAGGGATGCGGCGGTGCCCGGGGCGACCAGGAACAGCGCCCGTCCGGGGGTGCCGATGACCGGGCCCGGTGACACGCCCATCCGCTCCATCCGCTCGAGCGCGCGGAAGCCGGCCGCGTGCGGCACGTCGAGGACGTCGAAGCCGTTCCCGCTGCGCAGCCGCGGCTCGGCCGCCGGGCAGCGCTGCCACACCTCCAGGACCTGGGCCTGACTGCTGCCCGGGGGCAGTTCGGTGCCGCCGATGACCGCCGTCCAGCGCCAGAGCTGGGTGTACTCGGCGACCGTCCGGCCCCGGGCGGTGCGGATGCGACCGCGCGGACCGAGCGAGCGGCTGCTGAAGATCGGGCTGTCGAACAGGATGTCCAAGTCCACTCACCACCAACATGAAAGAGGGCCGGATGGTTACGCCGGGGGCGCGGAGGGGGGCGCGGTTCTCGACGGGGGCGCTCAGTTGGACCTTGTGCGCCACATCGACGGACGGGTTGGGCGGAACGCGTTGCCGCAGCCACGCGAATGGGGGAGGGTCGAGAGTGCGAGAGCGAGCAGGGCTCGACCGAGGTCCAGTGAAGCGCGCCGGGAGTGCCGGGAGTTCATCCTCAGGGGTGGCGAAGGGTGGCGTTTTCCCGAGCGAACTCCCCCGGGTGGACGGAACCGCGCTACGTTCACTCCGCAGGGCAGGTGCTTCTTCCGTCCCGTGGGTATGCCAATGGCAACCGGATCATCAACTCGGTTGACTGGCCGTCTTTCTGACGGATCATGATCTGCTCGACCGATCAGGCTCGGGTGTCCCCGTTCACCGACGGGACGCCTCGGGTACCGCAGCGGGTGAGCCCGGGATGGGGGCGTTCCGGTGGGCGAGAAGCAACCCAACGAGCAGTTGACGGCGTGGTTCGTCAGGAGCGGTTGGTCCAAGGGCGAGTTGGCCCGCCAGGTGAACCGGAGGGCCCGTCAGATCGGGGCCAGCCACGTCAGTACCGACACCTCGCGGGTGCGGCGCTGGCTCGACGGGGAGAGTCCCCGCGAGCCGATCCCGAAGATCCTCTCCGACCTCTTCTCCGAGCGCTTCGGCTCGCTGGTCGCGGTCGAGGACCTGGGCCTGAAGCAGGTCATGCCGCTGGCTCCGAACAGTGGGGTGGACTACCCCTGGAGCAGCAGCCAGACGGTGCAGTTGATCTCCGACTACTCCCGCAGCGACCTGATGCTCAACCGCCGGGGCTTCCTCGGCACCTCGCTGGCGCTGACGGCCGGCACCGCCCTGATCGAGCCGATGCAGCGCTGGCTCGCGCCCACCCCCGGCGGCCAGCCCACCACCATGCTTGTCGCAGCCCGCGAGGGAACCCATCCGACCGGTCGGATCTCCGTCCCCGAGCTGGAGCTGCTGGAGTCCACGGTGGTGATGTTCCGCCAGTGGGACGCCCAGAACGGCGGCGGGCTGCGCCGCAAGGCCGTCGTCGGACAGCTGCACGAGGTCTGCGACCTGCTTCAGGAGACCTACGCCCCGGACGTCACCCGCAGGCTGTTCCAGACCACCGCGCAGCTCGCCCACCTGGCCGGCTGGATGTCCTACGACATAGGCATGCACCCCAGCGCGCAGAAGTACTACGTGCTGGCGCTGCACGCGGCGAAGGAGGCCGGCGACCGGCCCTTCGGCGCGCTGATCCTCTCCGACATGTGTCGGCAGATGATCCACCTCAACCGCGGCACCGACGCCCTGGAACTGGTGCACCTCGCCCAGTACGGCAGCCGCGACACCGCCACCCCCCGGACCCAGTCGCTGATGCACGTCCTGGAGGCCCGCGCCTACGCCTCCCTCGGCGAGGTGACCAAGTGCCACCGCGCCGCCCGCCTGGCCGAGGACTCCTTCCGCGACATCAACCCGGACGACCCGGAGCCGGACTGGATCTCCTTCTTCTCCGAGGCCGAGCTCAACGCCGAGAACGCCCACTCCTACCGCGACCTCAGCTACACCACCGGCCGCACCCAGGTCTACGCCCGGCAGTCGGAGCCGGTGATGCAGCGCGCGGTCCAGCTCTTCTCCGAGGACCCGGGCCACCAGCGCTCCTATGCGCTCAACCTGATCGGCATGGCCAGCGTCCACCTGCTGCAGAAGGAGCCGGAAGCCGCCGCCGCCTCGGCCGAACAGGCCGTGGACATCGCCATGCGGATACGTTCGGAACGGGTCAACACCCGGGTCCGGAAGACCACCGAGACCGCACTGAAGCAGTTCCGCGAGGTCGCCGAGGTCAAGCGGCTGCGCGAGCGGGTCGACCAGGACCTGCCCGAGTTCAACGCCCGCAACCAGGCGGTCTGACCGCTCCGCTCCGCCCTGACCGCCCCGCCCTGACCGCCCTGACCGCTCCGCCCCGCTCGACCCGCCCCGGAGTTCCGGCCGCGGGAACCTTCCCAACTCGGCTCCCCCACGCCTGGTCCGGAGGACGGTTCCCGCGGCCGGCTTGCTGTGTCCGCTTGTTGCTCGCTGTGTCCGCGGCGCGACGTGGGAGTTCACCCCGGCGTAACAGCGGCGTCAGCTTCGTCACCTTCCGGAAACACGTCGGCGCGTCGGCCGAAACCGCTCTCCGTCAATCTCCTCTTCATCAGCCGACGCCTCCGGTTGGCACGGGACGGGATACCGGGGGACGGAGCGGCTCAACATTTCGAGGAGACGCCGATGCCTAGCGGCTTCAGTGGCGGGGACACAGCATTCGTGCTTATAAGCGCGGCCCTGGTGATGTTGATGACACCGGGTCTCGCCTTCTTCTACGGCGGCATGGTCCGGGCCAAGAGCGCCCTGAACATGCTGGTCATGAGCTTTATCGCGCTGGGGATCGTGACAGTCCTCTGGGTGCTCTTCGGCTTCTCGCTCAGCTTCGGCCCCGACGCATTCCATGGGCTGATCGGCAATCTGCACTACCTGGGCATGCGTAACATCGGAATGAACAAGCTCTACCTGGGCTACGGAATTCCGATCTTCGCGCTGTCCGCTTTCCAGTTGATGTTCGCGGTCATCACTCCGGCGCTGATAAGCGGCGCCATCGCCGACCGCACCCGCTTCGCGGCCTGGGGCCTGTTCGTCGCGCTCTGGACCACCCTGGTCTACTTCCCGGTCGCGCACTGGGTCTTCTACAGCGACAACGGCAAGGGCGGCTGGCTGGTCGACCACGTCGGCGTCGCTCGACTTCGCCGGCGGCACGGCGGTGCACCTCAACGCCGGTGCGGCCGGTCTCGCCCTGTGCCTGGTGCTCGGCAAGCGGGTCGGCTTCAAGAAGGACCCGATGCGTCCGCACAGCCTGCCGCTGGTGATGCTCGGCTCCGGTCTGCTGTGGTTCGGCTGGTTCGGCTTCAACGCCGGCTCCGCGCTCTCCGCCAACGGCCTGGCCGGCGTGGCCTTCATGAACACCCAGATCGCCACTGCGCGCCGCGATGATCGGCTGGCTCGCCTACGAGCGGATCCGGCACGGCGCCTTCACCACCCTCGGCGCAGCCTCCGGCGCGGTGGCCGGTCTGGTCGCGATCACCCCCGCCTGCGCCTACATCAGCCCGCTCGGCTCGCTCGCCCTCGGCCTGATCGTCGGTGCCCTGTGCTGCCTGCGCCATCAGCCTCAAGTACCGGTTCGGCTTCGACGACTCGCTCGACGTGGTCGGTGTCCACGCGGTCGGCGGCGTCACCGGCGCCCTGCTGATCGGCCTCTTCGCCACCGGCACCCTCGGCTCCCCGGCCAAGGGCCTCTTCTACGGCGGCGGCCTGGACCAGCTCTGGAAGCAGGCCATCGGGGTCGTCTCGGTCGGCGCCTACTCCTTCGTAATGGCCTACCTCCTCGGCAAGCTGATCGAGAAGACTATGGGCTTCCGGGTTCCGGAAGAGGTAGAGATCGCCGGCATCGACCTGGCCGAGCACGCCGAGTCCGCCTACGACTTCAGCGCGCTGGGCTCGGCGCTCTCCAAGGCCCTGGCGCCCACTGCGCCGAAGGCCGTGGACGAGTCCGGGACCGTGGCCAAGGCCGTGGCGGCCGACGAGGGAACGAAGGTCGAGGCATGAAGCTCATCACCGCAGTGATCAAGCCCCACCGGCTGGACGAGGCCAAGGACGCCCTGCAGGCGTTCGGCGTCCACGGACTCACCGTGACCGAGGCCAGTGGCTACGGTCGGCAGCGCGGCCACACCGAGGTCTACCGTGGTGCCGAGTACACCGTTGACCTGGTGCCGAAGGTCCGGATCGAGGTCCTGGTCGAGGACGACGACGCGGAGGGCCTGATCGACGTGCTCGTCAAGGCCGCCCGCACCGGCCGGATCGGCGACGGCAAGGTGTGGTGTGTCCCGGTGGACACCGTGGTCCGGGTCCGCACCGGGGAACGCGGCCCGGACGCCCTGTAAATCAGCACAGCACAACAGCATCGAAGCAGTGGCGGGGGGAGCACGGGCAGCGCAGCCCGGCTTCCCCCGCCGCCGCGTCCCATCCGGGGTACGAGCCACGGGAGTCCCGTTGACGGATCGCCAGCAGGCAGCGGCAGCACAGCAGGCAGCGGCAGCACCGCAGCACCCCGGCTCCGGGGCCGGCTCCGGCTCCGGGGCCGGGCGGCCCAGCGGCTACGCGGCCCAGCGGCTGCACCTGCTCCGGGAGGACCCCCGCACCGGCGCGGCCCGCCGCCGCGCGCTGGCCGAGCTCACCGACCGCTGGCTGGCGGGCCTGTTCGCCACCGCGTCCAACGGCCTGACCGGCGTCGCCCTGGTCGCCGTCGGCGGCTACGGGCGCGGTGAACTCTCCCCGCGCAGCGACCTGGACCTGCTGCTGCTGCTGCACGACGGCAGCGCCAAGGGGAAGACCGTCCCGGCCCTGGCCGAGCAGCTCTGGTACCCGGTCTGGGACCACGGCATCGCCCTCGACCACTCGGTCCGGGACGTCGCCACCGCCCGCAAGGTGGCCGGCGAGGACCTCAAGGTCCAGCTCGGTCTGCTGGACGCCCGTCATCTCGCCGGGGACCCGGCCCTCACCGCCGGACTGCGCTCGGCCGTGCTGGCCGACTGGCGCGCCGGGGCGGTCCGCCGGCTGCCCGAGCTGCACGCCCTGGGCCGGGAGCGCGCCGAACGCCACGGCGAGCTGTCCTTCCTGCTGGAGCCCGACCTCAAGGAGGCCCGCGGCGGCCTGCGCGACCTGACCGCGCTGGACGCCGTCGCCGCCTCCTGGATCGCCGACGCCCCGCGCGCCGGGCTGGCCGAGGCCGGGGCCCGGCTGGCCGACGTCCGCGACACCCTGCACCTGGTCACCGGGCGGGCCACCGACCGGCTCAGCCTCCAGGAGCAGGACCAGGTCGCCGCCGAGCTGGGGGTGCTGGACGCCGACATCCTGCTGCGCCAGGTCTACGAGGCGGCCCGGACCGTCGCCTACGCCGGTGACGTGACCTGGCGCGAGGTCGAGCGGGTGCTCCGCTCCCGCAGTGGCAAGCTGCGCCGCAGCACCCGCTTCGGCTTCGGCGGTTCGGCCCGGGGCCCGGTCGAACGCACCCCGCTGGCCGAGGGCGTGGTCGAGCAGGACGGCGAGGCCGTGCTCGCGGCGGCGGCCAGACCGGCCGCCGACCCGGTGCTGCCGCTGCGCGCCGCCGCTGCCGCCGCGCAGGCCGCGCTGCCGCTGGCCCCCGCCACCGCCAAGCGGCTCGCCGCCGAGACCCGGCCGATGCCGGTGCCCTGGCCGGACGAGGCCCGCGAGCAGCTGGTCACACTGCTGGGCGCGGGCGAGAGCGCGGTCCCGGTCTGGGAGGCGATGGAGGCCGAGGGCCTGGTCACCCGGCTGCTGCCGGACTGGGACCGGGTCCGCTGCCGTCCGCAGCGGAACGCGGTGCACCGCTGGACGGTCGACCGGCACCTGGTCGAGACGGCGGTCCGGGCCGCCGCGCTGACCCGCCGGGTGGCCCGGCCCGACCTGCTGCTGGTCGCGGCGCTGCTGCACGACATCGGCAAGGGCTGGCCCGGCGACCACTCCGAGGCGGGCGAGGTGATCACCCGCGACGTCGCGACCCGGCTGGGCTTCGCCAAGGCGGACGTGGAGACGCTCGCCCTGCTGGTCCGCCACCACCTGCTGCTGGTGGAGACGGCGACCCGGCGCGACCTGGACGACCCGGCCACGGTCGCCGCGATCACCTCGGTCGTCGGCAGCACCGGCACGCTGGAGCTGCTGCACGCGCTGACCGAGGCCGACGCGCTGGCCACCGGCCCGGCGGCGTGGAGCAGCTGGCGGGCCGGGCTGGTGGCCGACCTCACCGGGAGGGCGGCCGAGGCGCTGGCCCTCGCCGGGGAGAGGGACAGGACGGCGGCCGGCGCGGGCCGCGGCGAGCAGCCGGAGCCCTCGGCCGAGGAGGAGCGACTGGCGGTGGAGGCGGCCCGGACCGAGGGCCCGGTGCTGTCGCTCCGGGCCGAGTCCGAGCAGTTCCCGGACCCGGCCGGTGAGCAGCTGGGGGTGACCCTGACGCTGGCGCTGCCGGAGCGTCCGGCGGTGCTGGAGACCGTGGCCGGAGTGCTGGCGCTGCACCGGCTGACGGTCCGGGCGGCGACGATCCGGGTGCTCGACCCGATCGGCGCGGGCGCGGTGCTCGCGCTGACCTGGCAGGTCGCCGCCGAGTTCGGCGAGGTCCCGGAGGCGGCCCGGCTGCGCGCCGACATCCGCCGGGCACTGGACGGCGGCCTGGACGTCAGCCGCCGGCTGGCCGAGCGGGACGCCGCCGCGCCCCGCCGCCGGGGGAGCGTCCCGCCGCCGCCCCGGGTCACCGTCGCGGCCGGTGGCTCCGCCTCGGCGACCGTGCTGGAGGTCCGCGCCCATGACGCCCCGGGGCTGCTGCACCGGATCGGCCGGGCGCTGGAGGCCACCGGGGTCCGGGTCCGCACGGCCAGGATCTCCACCCTGGGTGCGGACGCGGTCGACGCGTTCTATGTGACCGGTCCGGACGGCCGTCCGCTCCCGGCCCAGCGGGCCGCCGAGGTGGCCCGCTCGGTGGAGCGGGCCCTGTCCTGAGCCCCGTCCTGAGCCCGGTCCTGAGCACCGCGGCGGGCCCTGCGCCGGAAGACGGTCGGGGGTGGGTGGGTTCCGTCGCGCGCGGAGCCGGATACCCTGGTGGGCGACACCCTTATCCGCACCCGAGCCACGAGGACCCGCGACCGACGTGTTCGATACCCTTTCCGACCGCCTCGCAGCGACGTTCAAGAACCTCCGTGGCAAGGGGCGCCTGTCCGAAGCGGACATCGACGCCACCTGCCGTGAGATCCGCATCGCCCTGCTGGAGGCTGATGTCGCGCTTCCCGCTGTGCGGGCGTTCATCAAGCAGGTCAAGGACCGCGCGCTCGGCGCGGAGGTCTCCGGTGCGCTGAACCCGGCGCAGCAGGTTGTCAAGATCGTCAACGAGGAGCTCGTCGGCATCCTCGGCGGCGAGACCCGTCGGCTGCGCTACGCCAAGACCGGCCCGACCGTGATCATGCTCGCGGGCCTCCAGGGCGCGGGCAAGACCACGCTGGCCGGAAAGCTCGGCCGCTGGCTGAAGGACCAGAAGCACACCCCGCTGCTGGTCGCCTGTGACCTGCAGCGCCCCAACGCGGTGACCCAGCTCTCGGTGGTCGCCGAGCGCGCCGGTGTGGCGATCTACGCCCCGGAGCCCGGTAACGGCGTCGGCGACCCGGTCAAGGTCGCCCGCGACTCCATCGAGTACGCCAAGACCAAGCAGTACGACGTGGTGATCGTCGACACCGCCGGCCGGCTCGGCATCGACGCCGAGATGATGCAGCAGGCCGCGGACATCCGCGCCGCGGTCAACCCGGACGAGGTGCTCTTCGTCGTCGACGCGATGATCGGCCAGGACGCGGTCACCACCGCCCAGGCCTTCCTCGAGGGCGTCGACTTCACCGGTGTGGTGCTGTCCAAGCTGGACGGCGACGCCCGAGGCGGCGCCGCGCTGTCGGTGGCCCACCTCACCGGCCGCCAGATCATGTTCGCCTCCAACGGCGAGCAGCTGACCGACTTCGACGCCTTCCACCCGGACCGGATGGCCTCGCGCATCCTGGACATGGGCGACATCCTCAGCCTGATCGAGCAGGCCGAGAAGACCTTCAGCCAGGACGAGGCCGCCAAGATGGCGTCCAAGCTGGCGAGCAAGAACGGCAAGGAGTTCGGCCTCGGGGACTTCCTGTCCCAGCTGGAGCAGGTCTCCAAGATGGGCTCGATCTCCAAGCTGCTGGGCATGCTGCCGGGCATGGCGCAGATGCGTGACCAGATCAACAGCATCGACGACCGGGACGTCGCCCGGATCGGCGCGATCATCAAGTCGATGACCCAGGCCGAGCGGGACGACCCGAAGATCATCAACGGCTCGCGCCGCGCCCGCATCGCCAAGGGCTCCGGGGTGCACGTCTCCGAGGTCAACAACCTGGTCGAGCGCTTCTTCGAGGCCCGGAAGATGATGTCGGCGATGGCCGGCGGCAAGGGCATCCCCGGGATGCCGGGCATGCCGGGGATGGGCGGCGGCGGTGCCCGCAAGCCCAAGCAGCAGAAGCAGGCCAAGGGCAAGCAGAAGTCCGGCAACCCGCTGAAGCGCGCCGCCGAGCAGAAGGCGGCGCTGGAGCGCCGGGCCGAGCCCGCCGCGGGCGCCAACGGCAGCCCCTTCGGCCCCGGTGCCGCGCAGCTGCCGGACAACTTCGAGCTCCCCAAGGAGTTCAAGGACCTGCTGTAGTTCAGTCGGTTCGGACCGCCGTACGCATACGCAATGATGTGCGGATGCGAGTGGAGATCCGAACCCCGAAACTGTCCGATGCCGCCGCCTACGCCGCCGCCACGCGGCGCTCCGCCGAGCACATCGGACGGTGGAACCCGGTGGAGCCCGACGGCCTGGTCGACATGGTGCGCCGTCAGGGCGACACCCTGCAGAGCTTCCTGATCATCGACACCGAGGACGGCGGGTTGGTCGGCACCTGCAATGTCGCCAACATCGTCCGCGGCCGCTTCCTGAACGCGACGCTCGGCTACAACTCGTACCTCCCGTACAACGGCACCGGCCGGATGAGCGAGGGGATGCGGCTGGTCGTGGACCGCTGCTTCACCCCGGAGGCCAAGGGCGGGCTGGGGCTGCACCGGCTGGAGATCAACGTCCAGCCGGAGAACGGCCCCTCGGTGGCGATGGCCAAGCGGCTCGGCTTCCGGCATGAGGGCTTCACCCCGCGGATGCTGTTCCTCCAGGACGCCTGGCGCGACCACGAGCGCTTCGCCCTCACCGCGGAGGAGTGGCCCGGGGTGTGACCGAAGGGCCGATGTCGGCGGGGCGCTGTCTGGCGGGGCGTCAGGCGTATCCGTATTGTCAGATTTGTGACTACTCCTGTGCCGCCCCGCCGGAACCCCGACCAGCCGTGGCGGTCGGAGGGGGCCCCACAGTCGCCGAAGCCCGCCGGCCGGGCGCCGGGGCCGCGCCGGGGCTGGATCAGCCTGGTGCTGATGGCCCTGGTCGCCTACCTGGTCGCCGACCTGCTGCTGAACCTGTTCACCGGTGGCAGCAAGAGCATCAGCATCACCTACACGGAGTTCACCAAGCAGCTGAAGGCCGGCCAGATCTCCGAGATCTACGCCAAGGGCGACACCATCCAGGGCAAGCTCAAGGCGGCCCAGCCCAAGCCCGACAACGGCAAGGGCAGCTACAACGCCTTCACCACCCAGCGCCCGGTCTTCGCCGCCGACGACCTCTGGACCGAGCTGGTGGCGCAGGACGTCACCGTCGACGCGGAACCGGTCATCCGCCAGCAGAGCCTCCTGGTCAACCTGCTGATCTCGCTCGCCCCGATGCTGCTGCTGGTGCTGCTCTGGGTGGTGATCGCCCGGCGGATGGGCTCCGGCGGCGGCCTCGGCGGCCTCGGCGGCCTGGCCCGGAAGGCGCCGCCGAAACCGGTCGCCCCCGGGGCCGACGACCGGCGCACCACCTTCGCCGACGTGGCCGGCATCGACGAGGTCAAGGCCGAGCTCACCGAGGTCGTCGACTTCCTCAAGCGCCCGCAGGCCTACCGCGCCATGGGCGCCAAGCTGCCCGGCGGCGTGCTGCTGGCCGGCCCGCCCGGCACCGGCAAGACCCTGCTGGCCCGCGCTGTGGCCGGCGAGGCGGGGGTGCCGTTCTTCTCGGCCTCCGCCTCCGAGTTCATCGAGATGATCGTCGGCGTCGGCGCCTCCCGGGTCCGCGAACTCTTCTCCGAGGCCCGCAAGGTCGCCCCGTCGATCATCTTCATCGACGAGATCGACACCATCGGCCGCACCCGCGGCGCCAACGCCATGGGCGGCCATGACGAGCGCGAGCAGACGCTCAATCAGATCCTCACCGAGATGGACGGCTTCTCCGGCTCGGAGGGGGTGGTGGTGATCGCCGCCACCAACCGCTCCGAGATCCTCGACTCGGCGCTGCTGCGCCCCGGCCGCTTCGACCGGGTGGTCACCGTCAGCCCGCCGGACCGGGCCGGCCGCGCCGCCATCCTCCGGATCCACACCCGGGACATCCCGCTGGCCGCCGACGTCGACCTGGACCAGGTCGCCCGGACCACCCCCGGGATGACCGGCGCCGACCTGGCCAACCTCGCCAACGAGGCGGCGCTGCTCGCGGTGAAGCGCGGTCTGACCCAGGTCCGGGCCAGGGAGTTCTCCGACGCCCTGGAGAAGGTGCAGCTGGGCGCGGAGCGCTCGCTGGTCATGCCGGACGAGGAGCGCCGCCGCACCGCCTACCACGAGTCGGGCCACGCCCTGCTGGGGATGCTGCACCCGGGCGCCGACCCGGTCCGCAAGATCACCATCGTGCCGCGCGGCCGGGCCCTCGGCGTCACCCTGTCCACTCCGGACGCCGACCGCTACTCCTACACCGAGGAGTACCTGCGCTCCCGGATCATCGGCGCGCTCGGCGGGATGGCCGCCGAACAGGTGGTCTTCGGTCTGATCACCACCGGCGCGGAGAGCGACCTAGAGCAGGTCACCTACATCGCCCGGGGGATGGCCGGACGCTGGGGGATGAGCGAGAAGGTCGGCCGGCTCACCGCGGTCCCGGGCGACAGCCAGGCCCCCTACGGTCTCTCCTCCGCCCCGGCGACCCTCGACGCGGTCGACGGCGAGGCCCGCCGCATCGTCGCCGAGTGCTACGAGGAGGCGTGCCGTCAGCTGACCGAGTACCGGCCCAAGCTGGACGCGCTGGCTGCGGCACTGATGGAGCACGAGACCCTGGACGAGGAGGCCGCGTACCGCGCCGCGGGCATGCCGCGCATGCACAAGGGCGGCAACTGAGCGCCGCTAGCCGACCCGCTCGGCGATCGTGCTGTGCTGGCCGACACGCTCTGCGATCGTGCTGTGCTGGCCGACACGCTCTGCGATCGTGTAGCGGAAGACGTTCTCCATCCGCACCGACCCGTCCTCGCGCAGGTACGGGTGCAGTGCCTCGGTGATCTCCTTGCGGACCTGGCGTTCGCCCGAGTGGTCCGCGGCCGCGTCGAAGACGCCCATCGCCAGCAGGCCGCGGACCGCGCTGTCCAGGTCCGGGTAGGCGAAGGGGCAGCAGACCAGGCCGCCGCCGCCGAGCCGCAGGCCCGCGCCGACGACCAGGCGCTCGACCGCGCCGGGCTCGCTCAGCGTGAACGGCGCGTAGAGCGCGCGCCGCAGCGGGTCGCTGAGCCGTCGGGCGACCTGGAGCACCGCCGTGCTCTGGCAGCGCTCCGGCGGACCCCAGGTCGCCAGCGCCACATGCCCGCCGGGCAGCGTCAGCCGCGCCGCGTCCCGCACCAGCGCCGCCGGGTCGGCGATGCAGGAGAGGTGCTCGAACGCGGTCACCAGCGAGTGCGCGGGGGCGCGCCACCCGGCGCCGCCGGCCGGCGACAGCTCCCGGTAGACATCGCTCAGCACCCGGAGCGAGCGGTCCTGCGCCAGCGAGCGCAGCTCCGCCTCGGGCTCAAGACCGACCACCTCCGCGCCCCGGCCGGCGGCCAGCAGCAGGGCCAGCCCGGACCGGCAGCCCAGACCGAGCACACTGGTCGCGGGGCCGACCGCCAACCGCCGGTAGACCGCCTCGTAGAGGGGGACCAGCATCCGCTCCTGGATCTCGGCCCAGTCCCGAGCCCGCTGCTGCGCCCGCGTACGCGGCGCGGGCGCGCTGTTCGACACCGCTGTGCCATCCGATACCGCCATGGAAGCCATCACCCCGGCCCCTCCGATCCGGACCTGCCGCAAGGACGCGAGGGTCGTCCCGCGCTGAGCCCCACGGTCTCCAGCCAACTCCGCCCGCGCCCGCGCGTCCAGAGTGTGGGAGCAGACAAAAGCACCCACTGTCGCGCGCCGGGGGCGCAGCGCGTTCCGTCGCGCCGTCGGCGGCGGGATACGATTCGCCCCATGGCAAAGGCTCCCGTTCTCACCCCCCAGTCGGACGACTTTCCCCGCTGGTACCAGGATCTGATCGACAAGGCCGAACTGGCCGACAACGGTCCGGTGCGCGGCACCATGGTCATCCGACCGTACGGCTACGCGCTGTGGGAGCGGATGCAGCGCGAGATGGACGCACCGGATCAAGACGGCCGGCGCGCAGAACGCCTACTTCCCGCTGCTCATCCCCGAGTCCTATCTGACCGCGTGAGGCCGAGCACGTCGAGGGCTTCGCCCCGAGCTGGCCGTGGTCACCCACGGTGGCGGCAAGGAGCTGGAGGAGCCGCTCGTCGTCCGGCCCACCTGCGAGACCATCATCGACGAGTCTTCGCCAAGTGGGTGCAGAGCTACCGCGACCTGCCGCTGCTGATCAACCAGTGGGCCAACGTCGTGCGCTGGGAGCTGCGGCCCCGGGTCTTCCTGCGCACCACCGAGTTCCTGTGGCAGGAGGGCCACACGGCCCACGCCACCGACGAGGAGGCCCGCGGACTACGCCTCGATGATCCACACGACGTCTACGGCGACTTCATGATCAACGTCCTCGGCATGACGTGGTGCTCGGTCGCAAGACCGCCGAGGAGCGCTTCGCGGGCGCGATCAACACCCTCACCCTCGAGTCGATGATGGGCGACGGCAAGGCGCTGCAGATGGGCACCAGCCACGAGCTGGGCCAGAACTTCGCCAAGGCGTTCAACACCCAGTACCTGTCCAACGGCAGCGAGCGCGAGTACGTCTGGCAGACCTCCTGGGGCAGCTCCACCCGGATGGTCGGCGGCCTGATCATGTCGCACGGCGACGACAACGGGCTGCGCGTCCCGCCGCGGCTGGCCGCGACCCAGGTGGTGGTGCTGGCGATCAAGGGCGAGGACGCAGTCCTGGCCAAGGTCCGCGAGATCGGCGCGCAGCTGGAGGCCGTCGGCGTCCGGGTGCTGCGTCGACGACCGCACCGACACCCCCTTCGGCCGCCGGGCCGTGGACTGGGAGCTCAAGGGCGTGCCGATCCGGATCGAGGTCGGCCCGCGCGACCTGGAGGCCGGGACGGCGATGCTGGCCCGGCGCATCCCGGGCGGGAAGGAGCCGGTGGCGGCCGACTCGCTGGCCGCGATCGTCCCCGGCCTGCTGGAGGAGGACCAGGCGACGCTGCTGCGCCAGTCCCGCGAGCGCCGCGAGTCCCGCACCGCCGAGGTGACCAACCTGAACGAGGCGGTCGAGGCGGCGGCGACCGGCTGGGGCCGGATGTCCTGGGCCGACCTCGGCCCCGAGGGCGAGCGCAAGCTCGCCGAGCAGGGCGTGTCGGTCCGCTGCATCGTCGCCGAGGACGGCTCCGTGCCGGCCACCGACGACCAGCCGGGCAATGTGGCGATCGTCGCCCGCGCCTACTGAGGCCTACCAGGACCCGGGGCCGGTGCGGCCCCTGGTCTCATTGGCTGAGACGTTTCTCCAGCGATTTTCGTAGACAACCTGGTCGGCCGCCCTCCCCCCGGAGTGCGGCCGACCAGGCCGTCCGCGCCCGCTCCGCAGGGCATCGCCGCTGGTCGGACCAGGTTTTAACGAAGTCTTACGAGGGCGTCGAGCCGGACCGTGCGGGGACCGGGGCCCCCTTGACGGGCGCACGTCCTGTAGTGAACCCGCCGACGCCGGAACACAGCGGCACCTTCCCTCGTTTGGCCTTGCGTGAGCACGACACAACAACCTCTGGTCCTCGCAGCCGAGCTGGCCCTCGCCTGGGGCGACATCCAGCGCCACCACCCCGACCTGCCCAATCTCGCGGCGCCCGAATCACTGATCGGGGAGTCCTCCTCGGCCTGCGGTTCCGCGTTGGGCTTCGAGCGCCTGCTGCACGAGGCGGCCCACGGACTGGCCGCCGCCCGCGGCATCCGGGACACCTCGCGCGCCGGGCGCTACCACAACCGCCGCTTCCTGGCCCTCGCCGACGAGCTCGGCCTGGACCACGCCGCCGACCCGCATGCCAGCAGCGGCTTCTCGCTGGTGACGCTGCGGCCGGAGACCAGGGAGCGCTACGCGGACACCATCTCCCGGCTCCAGCGCGCGCTGGACATGCACGCGGCCGCGACCGAGGGGTCCGGCGCCGACCGGGTCCGCAGCTTCCGCGGTCCCTCGGCCCGGCACGGCTCCTCCGGTGGCGGCGTCCGGGTCAAGGCGGTCTGCGACTGCGGCCGCAATGTCCGGGTCGTGCCCTCGGTGCTGGCCCAGGCAGCGATCGTCTGCGGCGCTTGCGGGCAGCCGTTCCGGATCGTCGAAGTACCGAACGCCTGAGACCGCCGCGCGCTCCCGCCCCTCGGCGGGAATCCGCGCGGCGGACCTATGGCAGAATGGACAGCTGAGTACTCGGCAGCCGAGCAGGACCCCTCTCTCCTCCGGCTGACGTGTCCGTCGAGCAGCCCGCAGCCGCAACCCCACGTGGATCGCATGGCTGCTCACCCACGTCAAATCCAGGAGAACCACTCCCGTGGCAGTCAAGATCAAGCTTAAGCGTCTCGGCAAGATTCGCTCCCCGCACTACCGCATCGTCGTCGCCGACGCCCGCACCAAGCGTGACGGTCGCGCGATCGAGGAGATCGGCATCTACCAGCCGACCTACGACCCCTCGATCATCAAGGTCGACAACGAGCGCGCCCAGTACTGGCTGAGCGTCGGCGCCCAGCCGACCGAGGCCGTGCTCGCGATCCTGAAGCTCACCGGTGACTGGCAGCAGTTCAAGGGCCTGCCGGCCCCGGCGCCGCTCAAGGTCGCCGAGCCCAAGGTCACGGACTTCTCGCACCTGTTCGCGAAGGCCGTCGCCGGCTTCGAGGACTCCACCACCGGTGTGGCCATCACCCCGAAGGCCAAGAAGTCGGACAAGAAGGACGAGGCCGCGGCCGAGTCCGACGCGCCCGCCACCGAGGCCTGATTCAATGCTCGAGGAAGCCCTCGAACACCTGGTGAAGGGCATCGTCGAGAACCCGGACGACGTCCAGGTCCACTCGCGGGAGCTCCGCCGGGGCCGCATCCTCGAAGTGCGTGTGCACCCCGAGGACCTCGGCAAGGTCATCGGCCGGGGCGGCCGTACCGCGCGTGCTCTGCGCACCGTGGTCACCGCTCTCGGCGGTCGTAGCGTCCGGGTCGACCTGGTCGACGCCGACGGCGTGCGATAGATCAGAAGGCACCACTCGGGGCCGGTCGGGACGTCATGTCCCCGACCGGCCCCGAGCCTTTTTCACACCTAGGAGAACGATCACCGTGCAGCTCGTCGTCGCCCGGATCGGCCGGGCCCACGGCATCAAGGGCCAGGTCTCGGTGGAGGTACGCACCGACGAACCCGAACTGCGGCTCGCCCCCGGTGCGGTGCTCGCCACCGACCCCGCCTCGGCCGGACCGCTGACCGTCGCCGAGGGACGGGTGCACAGCGGACGGCTGCTGCTCCGTTTCGTCGGCGTCGACGACCGCAACGCCGCCGAGGCCCTGCGCGGCACGATGCTGATCGCCGAGGTCGACCCCGAGCAGACGCCGGACGACCCGGAGGAGTTCTACGACCACCAGCTGATCGGCCTGGACGTGGTCCTCGCCGACGGTACCCGGGTCGGCGAGCTGGCCTCGGTCCTGCACCTGCCGGCCCAGGACCTGCTCGCGGTGAAGCGCGACGACGGCACCGAGGTGCTGGTCCCGTTCGTGCACGAGATCGTCCCCGAGGTGGACCTGAAGCTGCGCCGGATCGTGCTCACCCCGCCGCGCGGACTGCTCGACCCGGCCGCGGCCGAGGTCGCGTCCGACCGCGACGCCGAGTCCGAGTAGGGGCGTCGGACCGGTGCGCATCGACGTCGTCACGATCTTTCCCGAGTACCTGGAGCCGCTGAACGTCTCGCTGGTCGGCAAGGCCCGCGCGCGCGGGCTGCTCGACGTCCGGCTGCACGGGCTGCGCGAGCACACCAGCGATGTGCACCGCACCGTGGACGACTCCCCGTACGGCGGCGGGCCCGGCATGGTGATGAAGCCCGAGCCCTGGGCCGCTGCCCTGGACGGCATCGTCGACTCCGCGGGCGAGGCCGACGGCGGGGTGCCGACCCTGGTGGTGCCGACGCCCAGCGGCCGTCCGTTCACCCAGGCGCTGGCCCAGGAGCTGGCCGGACGCCCGT
Organism: uncultured Actinomycetota bacterium; assembly: GCA_963743515.1. Classification (GTDB taxonomy): domain Bacteria; phylum Actinomycetota; class Actinomycetes; order Streptomycetales; family Streptomycetaceae; genus Streptacidiphilus. The sequence goes on along the minus strand of CAVUQN010000004.1, from coordinate 119,946 downwards.
GGCTGGCCTTCGCCCCGGCCCGCTACGAGGGCATCGACCGCCGGGTGATCGAGGCCGCCGCCGAGCGGATGCCGGTGGTCGAGGTCTCCATCGGCGACTATGTGCTGGCCGGCGGTGAGGTCGCGGTGCTGGTCATCGTCGAGGCCGTGGCCCGGCTGCTGCCCGGGGTGCTCGGCAACGCCGAGTCGCACCAGGACGACTCCTTCGCCCCGGGCCGGATGGCGGACCTGCTCGAGGGCCCGGTCTACACCAAGCCAGCCGAGTGGCGCGACCGCCCGGTGCCGGACGTGCTGCTCAGCGGCAACCACGGGCTGATCGCCCGCTGGCGCCGGGAGCAGGCCTTCGCCCGCACCCTGGCCATGCGGCCCGACCTGGTCGAGCGCTGGGAGCGGGCGGCGATGGACAAGCACGACCTGAAGGCGCTGGCCGGACTGGGCGTCCACTGGGACGAGCCGAGCGGGCGATTTAGGCGCACGCCGATCGATGTGGAAGAATAGGCGGCTGCTGCCTGTCCTCGGCCGCTCCCACCGACCCCGGTCGGTTGAGCCGGTCCGGTGCCCCTGCCACGGGGGAGACGCCGCCAACCGGGCGACACACAGCGCAACCCCTTTCACTCGATATTCCGTGGGTGGCCCGTGGCGCCTGCGATGGAGACAATCATGAGCAACCTGCTCAGCGCTGTCGACGCGGCCTCGGTCCGCTCCGACATCCCGGCCTTCCGCCCGGGCGACACCGTCAACGTCCACGTCCGCGTCATCGAGGGCAGCCGCTCCCGTGTGCAGCAGTTCAAGGGCGTTGTCGTCCGCCGTCAGGGCGACGGCATCCGCGAGACCTTCACGGTCCGCAAGGTCAGCTTCAACGTCGGCGTGGAGCGCACCTTCCCGGTGCACACCCCGATCGTCGAGAAGATCGAGGTCGTGACCCGCGGCGCCGTCCGTCGCGCCAAGCTCTACTACCTGCGTGAGCTGCGCGGCAAGGCCGCGAAGATCAAGGAGAAGCGCGACCGCTGAGTTTCCTTACCGCGGTGCCCTAAGCTACTGCGGCGATGGAAACCCACACTGCGCACGAGGACCGCGACTCCCCTCCCGTACCGGCCGACGAGGCCGAACCGGAGGGCGGGTCGCGGTCCTCTGTCGTGCGCGGGTTGCTGCGGGACGTCGTGCTGCTGGGCGTCGTCTGCGCGCTGGTGCTGTTCCTGGTGAACACCTTCGTGGCGCAGCCCTTCTCGATCCCCAGCGCTTCGATGGAGCCCACGCTGAAGGTCGGCGACCGGGTCATTGTCGACAAACTGGCCTATCGATTCGGCTCCCCCCAGCGCGGCGACGTGGTGGTCTTCGACGGCCGCGGCTCGTTCCTCACCCCGAACTCGGCCGACCCCGAGGACAGCTCCGGAAACGACTTCGTGAAGCGGGTGATCGGCGTCGGCGGGGACACGGTGACCTGCTGCGACGCCAAGGGCCGGGTCAGCGTGGACGGGGTACCGCTGAACGAGTCCGACTACCTCTTCCCGGGCGACGCGCCCTCCCTGATCCCCTTCTCCATCAAGGTCCCTTCGGGCACACTGTTCGTGCTGGGCGATCACCGTTCGGTGTCACGTGACTCACGGGACCACCTCGGCGACCCCGGCGGCGGTTTCGTTCCGGTCGACAAAGTGATTGGTCGAGTCGACTGGGTGGTGTACCCGATCGGCGACTGGCGCTCGGTGGACCGTCCGCAGATCTTCGCTGTGCTGGATTCGGAGCTGCGGAAGGGCGCCGTACGTGGGTAGCAGGGGGCGGCACGGGGCGCCGGAGCGCGCGTCCGGCGAGGACGCCGGGGGCATAGCCGAGGAAGAGAGCCCGGGGGCCGAGCCCGGGGGGCGGGCCGAGCGCGGGCGGGCGGAGCGTCGGCGCGCCGCCAAACGGGTGCATCGGCGCCGGCAGCGCTCGCTGCTGCGCGAGATCCCACTGATCGTCGCGGTCGCCCTGGTGATCACGCTGCTGCTGCAGACCTTCCTGGTCCAGGTGTTCTCCATCCCCTCGGGGTCGATGCAGAACACCATCGCGATCGGTGACCGGGTGGTGGTCGACAAGTTCTCGCCCTGGCTCGGCTGGAAGCCGCAGCGCGGCGAGGTGATCGTCTTCAACGACCCGGACAACTGGCTCGCCGACGACCCGGTGCCCAAGGACAACGCGGTGGTCGGCGCGATCAAGTCCGCCTTCACCTTCGTCGGACTGCTGCCCTCGGACCGGGACCTGATCAAGCGGGTCATCGGCGTCCCGGGCGACACCGTCGCCTGCTGCGACCCGCAGGGGCGCGTGACCGTCAACGGTGCGCCCCTGAATGAGTCCTATGTGTTTCCCGGGAATCCGCCCTCCCGGATCACCTTCAAAGTCACGGTTCCGGCCGGGAAGTTGTGGGTGATGGGCGACCACCGCGACATCTCCGCCGACTCCCGCTACCACATGACCGATGCCACCGGCGGCTTCGTCCCGGAGAAGGACGTGGTCGGCCGGGCCGTGGCGGTGGTCTGGCCGGTGTCCCACTGGCGGACGCTGCCGGTGCCGAAGACCGGTCCGCCGAGCGCGGCGGGGGCAGCCGTCGGACAAGGCCTTCGTCAAGTATCGTCCGCAGCAGCACTCGTCCCGATTCCTGCGGAACTTCCGCTCGTTATGGGTGTGGCTGCGACTGTCTCCCGCTTCCGGAGCCGGCGCCGTTCGCGGCGCGGCTGACCGCGGAGGCCCGTTCCGGCAGAACCGTCGGCAGCACAGCCGGCAGAACAGCAGCGCCTGACAACAGTGGTGATGTACGCGGACGCGAGCCGTCCGCACGGCAGCAAGGAGGCGACGTGGGGGATCTTGCGATCGGTGCCCACTCCGGTGTCGGTGAGCCCGAGGATTCCGGCGGCCGTACCGTGGAGTCCGTGGACGACTCAGGGCGCGGGGAATCAGGCAGCGATCAGACCGGGCGACCGGCGGCGGACCCCCACGGGGACGACGTGGACGGACCGAGGAGGCCGGGCGGCGACGACGGCGACAGGGACGGCGACGACAAGGGGGGGAAGCAGCCCAAGGAGGTCAAGAAGCAACGATCCTTCTGGAAGGAGCTGCCGATCCTGATCGTGGTGGCGCTGGTCCTGGCGCTGCTGATCAAGACCTTCCTGGTGCAGGCGTTCTCCATTCCCTCGGGGTCGATGGAGAACACCCTCCAGATCGGCGACCGGGTGCTGGTGGACAAGTTGACGCCGCACTTCGGCGACAAGCCCTCCCGGGGCGAGGTCGTGGTCTTCCACGACCCGGGCGACTGGCTCGCCGACGAGCCCAGTACGGCGCAGAGCAGCAACGCCATCATCCGCGGCATCCAGGACGGCCTCAGCTGGATCGGCCTGATGCCGGCCGCCAATGAGAAGGACCTGATCAAGCGGGTGATCGCGGTCGGCGGAGACACCGTCAGCTGCAGCGGCACCGGCCCGGTCTACGTCAACGGCAAGGCGCTGACCGAGCCTTACATCTACCCGGGGGCGACCCCCTGCGGCGACAAGAACTTCGGTCCGCTGAAGGTCCCGGCCAACTCGATCTGGGTGATGGGCGACCACCGCAACGACTCGCTCGACTCCCGCTACCACATGGACGAGCCGGGCGGCGGCGCGGTGCCGGACAGCGACGTCGTCGGCCGCGCCATCGTGGTGGCCTGGCCGATCTCGCACTGGTCGATGCTGTCGATCCCCTCGACCTTCAACCAGTCCGGCATCGGCAACCAGTCCGCGGTCTCGGCCTCGGGACCGGTCGGCACGGTCGGCGCGGCGCTGGTCAACGAGCCGGCAGCGGCCGGACTGATCGGCGCGATCCCGCTGACCTACCTCTACCGCAAGGGCCGGCTGCGCCGCGCCCGCCGCAAGCGCGGCTGAGCAGCCGACCGCTCGGCTCGCGAGCTCTTACCCCTTCCGCTCTTGCCAGGGCCGCAGTACTCCTCAGTAGCATGCGGGGACGTCCTGCGGCCCTTCGCATGGGCACGCGACAACGGGAGAGCCCATGGCGGTCACCGAGCAGGATCCCGGGACGGCGGTGCGCTCCCCGCGCCGCCGCTTCACGCTGGGCGGCGTGCTTCAGGCCGTCGGCCTCACCGTCGGGCTGCTGGCGATGGTCGGCGGCTTCGCGCTGCTCGCCACCCAGTACCGCCCCTACAGCGTCCCGACCGACTCCATGCAGCCGACCGTCCGGCCCGGGGACGTGGTGCTGGCGCACCCGGTCAAGGCCGACGACATCGGCCGCGGCGACATCGTGGTCTTCAACGACCCGCAGTGGGAGGGCAGCGACCTGGTGAAGCGGGTGGTCGCGATCGGCGGAGACACCGTGGTCTGCTGCGACACCCGGGGCCGGATCACGGTCGACGGACACCCGGTGACCGAGCCCTACCTCCAGCCCGGTGCGGGCAGCGGGGCCGGCAGCGGGACGTTCGACGTCACCGTCCCGCCGGGGCGGCTCTTCCTGCTCGGTGACAACCGCGCGGTCTCCCAGGACTCCCGGGTGCATCTGGCCATCGACTCCGGCACCGTGGCCGCCGACCAGGTCGTCGGGCGGGTCGACGGCATCGCCTGGCCGCTCGGCGACGCCCGGACGCTCACCCGGACCAGCGCCTTCGACGCCCTGCCCGGCCGCGACGCGAGCCCCCCGGGGCCGCTGTCCCTGCTCACCTGGACCACCCTCGGCGGCGGGGCCCTGGTGTTGCTGACCGCCGCACTGGGTACCTTCGGGGGACTGGTGCGACGGCTGCGGAGCCGCCGGACCTGACCGGAACGAGGGATCGGCGATGACAGAGACAGGGTCGACGGGGACAGGGAGCGGGACGGAGGTACTCCGCCGTCGTGCCGCCCGGGTGCTGCTGCTGGACCCGGCCGAGCGGATCCTGCTGCTGCACGGCTTCGACCCGCTCGACCCGGCCCGGCAGTGGTGGTTCACTCCGGGCGGAGGCGTGGAGGCCGGCGAGGACCTGCACGCCGCCGCCCTGCGCGAGGTGGCGGAGGAGACCGGCATCACCGAGGTGGTGCTCGGCCCGCTGGTGGCCCGGCGCAGCACCGCCTTCGCCTTCGACGGCCGCAGCTTCGAGCAGGACGAGTGGTACTTCCTGGCCCGCACCGGCACCACCGGGACCGACACCTCGGGCCAGACCGACCTGGAACGCCGCAGTACGGACGGGCTGCGCTGGTGGTCCGCCGCCGAGCTCCGGGACACCGCCGAGACGGTCTACCCGGAAGCCCTCGCCGGGCTGCTGACCGGTCTGCTGAAGGAGGGGGCGCCGGCCGTGCCGGTAAGGCTCTCGCCTCCCGCCCCGTGGTCCACAATGGACGAACATACGCACAGCTGAGGGGAACGTGGGGATGAGTGCCGAGGACCTCGAAAAGTACGAGACCGAGATGGAGCTCAAGCTCTACCGGGAGTACCGCGACGTCGTCGGGCTGTTCAAGTTCGTGATCGAGACCGAGCGCCGCTTCTACCTCACCAATGACTACGAGTTGCAGGTCCACTCGGTCCAGGGCGAGGTGTTCTTCGAGGTGTCCATGGCGGACGCCTGGGTCTGGGACATGTACCGACCGGCTCGATTCGTCCGCAAGGTCAGGGTGCTGACCTTCAAGGACGTCAACGTCGAGGAGCTCGCCAAGAGCGACCTGGAGCTGCCCTCCGACGAGGCCGGTTTCGGGCCCTGACCGGCGTCCGGCCGCACCGGACCGTTCAAACGTCAACACTCCGCCGCCCGAACCCACCCGTTCGGGCGGCGGATTTATGCACAGCCCCGGGTTGTCCACAGATCCGCCGACGCCCCTCGCCCGGCACCCCCCGGCCACGGCAGAGTCCGGTACCGGAGGTGATCGCGATGACCGCGCGCACACAGGCCCTCGGCCGCTACGGGGAGGACGCCGCCGCCCGCCACCTGGCCGCCGCCGGGCTCACCGTGCTGGAACGCAACTGGCGCTGCCGGGCCGGGGAGCTGGACATCGTCGCCCTGGACGGCGACACCCTCGCCGTCTGCGAGGTGAAGACCCGCACCGAGGACGGCATCCAGAGCCCGACCGAGGCTGTGGATGCGGTCAAGGCCGCCCGGCTGGCCGACCTGGCCGAACGCTGGCTCGCCGAACGCTGGAGCGGACCGCCGCCGCCCGGCGGCGTCCGGCTGGACCTGCTCTGCGTGGTGCACGGGCGCCGGGGTCCGGCCCGGGTGTCCCACCTGCCCGGGGCGGTGGGCTGAGATGGCCTTCGCCCACACCGGCTCGGTCGCCCTGCTCGGCGTCGACGGCGTCGTGGTCGAGGTCCAGGCCGACCTGGAGCCGGGGGTCGCCGCCTTCACCATCGTCGGGCTGCCGGACAAGGCCCTGAGCGAGGCCCGGGACCGGGTCCGCGCCGCGGTCGTCAACTCCGGCGAGAAGTGGCCGCAGCGCAAGCTCACCGTCGGGCTCTCGCCCGCCTCGGTGCCGAAGAGCGGCAGCGGCTTCGATCTGGCCATCGCCTGCTCAGTACTGGCCGCCGCCGAGCGGATCGACCCGGCCGCCATCGCCGGGCTGCTGCTGGTCGGCGAACTCGGCCTGGACGGCCGGGTCCGCCCGGTCCGGGGCGTGCTGCCGGCCGTCCTCGCCGCCGCCGACGCCGGCTACAGCCGGGTCGTCGTGCCCGCGCAGACCGCGGCCGAGGCCGCACTGGTGCCCGGCATGGCGGTGCACGGCGTCCACACCCTGCGTCAACTCATTGCGCTGCTCTGCCACGAGGACCCGCCCGAGGACAGCTTCGGACCCGGCGCCGAGGGCGTGGCCGGGCTGCCCGACAACGCCCTGGCCGGGCTCTCACTGCCCGGCCTCGGCGTCCGCAGCCGGGCCGCCGACGCTCCGGACCACCGCGACCTCGCCGACGTCGCCGGGCAGTACGAGGCCCGCCGGGCCCTGGAGATCGCCGCCGCCGGTACTGGTAAGCCCGGCTGTCACACCTTGGGGAGTTCCTGGCGTCTGGCGAGCTCGGCTGCGTAGCCCGCTTGGGGAGTGCCTGCGCGGTTGGCCCAGCGGGCGGCCGTGCCGATGGAGACGCCCAGGAGGCGGCTGACGACGATCGGGGGGAGTTGGCTGGCCATGTCCAGCAGGACGGTGTTCCGGCTCGCCCGGCTCATGATGCCGAGGGTGTTGAGCCGTTTCTTCAGCCTTTGTGCGCTGATGTGCTGTCCGGGGAGGCCCCCAGGAAATAGCCATGGGTGGTCGTCGTTGTGGCCGACTGCAGCGCGTCCAGTACGGTTCGCCGCAAGATCGAGAAGAAGGGAGCCGAGCGGATCCGGGACCTCGGTGTGGTGGGTGCCGAGGGTGATGCGGACGACGCCGGCACGCTTGCGATCTTGTCGATGGTGAGGCGGCAGATTCGGCTCAGCGGCTGTCCGTAGAGCAGGAGGAGGCAGCCGGCGACACGGTCGACCGTGTCCAGTCCAGGGTCGTGCAGCAGGCGACGGATCTGTGTCCAGCGCTCGTCGTCTGAATCGAGCTGGTTGGTGATCTCCTCGCTGGGCTTCCGGATCGGGATCTCGACGTCTTTCACGTAGCCGCGGCTCGCGCACCAGGTCAGGAAGTTGCGTGCGTGGAGGTTGGTGGTCGGGCCGTCAGCGAGCCAGTCGTCGATGTCACTCTGCGTGCAGGTGGCGAGTTGCTGACCGCGGTTCTGAATCCATCCGGTGAAGAGAATGGCCACGCGCACGCTCTGTCGGGCGGTCTGGTACTGCCCCTCGATGAGCGGCCGGCGGTCGGAGGCCCGTCGCAGGTTCCGCAGCACCGACCACGTGCAGAAGTTCCGGAGGATCCGACGGGCATCGGGGTCGACGATCTTCAGGGATCTCAAGGTCGATCCATGCCTCGAGGCGGTGGAGGTACTCGTCACGGCTGGGCAGGGCCGCGTTGGCCACCAGCGCCGCCCGTAGGAACTGGACAGACTTGGGAGGCGACAGCCGGTCAAGGGCCTCGTGTGTGACGGGGCCGGTGGTCGAGGCCAGATCGGCCAGGAGACGGCGGGGGCCTGGGCCGTCCAACCACAGGAGCAAGGACTGGGCGTTGCTGCCAGCCAGGGCCTCGACCACGCCTTCGAGTTCCAGGCGCATGATGCCGTCGCTCCCCGGCCAGCCGGGAGCGTAGTTGCCGCGGCGCGGCGCACTCTCGGCAAAGTCCAGCATGGTGGAGTCGTTCGACGACCCCGCACTCGACACAGGGCTGGAAGGACAGGGGGTTCTTGGCATAGCAGGTCGAGCACAGCGGGCCGTCGTTTGTGCGGGTAGCGACGTGCTTGTCCTTGCCGCAGTCGGTGCACGGTTCCCGCCGGCGTCCGCACGCTTCGCAGATTGCCCCGCCGTCGAGGGTCCGGCTGAAGATCGTGGTCTGGCGTTCGCAGAGGGTGCACGCCTCCGTATGGAGACGGTCGGTGCAGTTGGGGCAGCGCGGCGTTTCACTGGTTGCGAAATGGCACGGTTTGTAATCGCCGCAGACGGAGCACGTGGCCATCGGCTCGCGCCAGCAGCGCTTGCAGACCGGCTGTCCGGCCTCGTCGCGCCGGGCCTGGGCGAGGCGTCCGCACTTGCCGCACGCTTCATGGTTGATCGGGTCGCGCCTGTCGCAGGTGCTGCAGAGGGGCTCGCCGTCGGCTGTCCGCCCGGCAACGGCGCCTTGGCGGCCGCAGCGCGCGCAGGGGGCGGCGCGGGGAGCGTCGTAGCACTGGCGGCAGCAGCGGGCATCGCCGCGGCGGTACTTCAAGGCGACGGTGCGAGCACAGAACGGGCACTGGGGGCTGACCACACCGCTGACGCCGTTGCTGACCAGGGCGCCGAGGAGGATCAGGGTTGTGGTGGATCCGTAGGCTCCCTCGCCGGTCAGCAGGGCCGGGCGCTCGGTGAGCTCCCGGGCGGCCGCGCGGCGTTGGAAGGGCTGCTTCAATGCTTGCTCGATGATCGAGACCAGTTCCTGGCGGTTTCGCTGGGGTGCGAGCTTGTCGATGATGTCGCAGATCAGCTCGGCTTCGCCTCCGTAGTCGGGGCGGTGCTGCTGGCACCGGGGCTGTCCTTGGAGGTCCCAGGTGACCACCCGCAGCGTCTTGCCGCAGACCGCGCAGGGCAGGTCGCGGCGGCCCTGGGTGCCGCAGTTCGCGCATAGGCGCTTCGGGCCGCTGGTCCGCGGGAGCGGCTTTGCTTCCCCGCAGCGCGCGCATCGCGGCAGTTTCAGACGTTCCCCTCCGTGCGGCTGGAGGGCGCGGATCAGCAGCTCGACCGTCCGGGGGCCCTCCGGGCGGCCCGAGGTCAGGAGCTCGGGGTCGCCCGTCAGGGCCTGGGCGAGGCGCCGCTGCATGGCGCGTGTGGCGGCGACGAGGTCGAGCGCGTCTTCGATTGCCGTCGCGGGGATGCCCGGCTCGACGGCGGCGACGGCGGCGACGATGACCGCGCGGGGATGCGTCAGGTAAGTCGGCGGTGAAGTCACGACGTCGTGTCAGGCACGACCCTCGCCCGCTTGGGCCGCAGGCTGCCCAGGCCGGCGTCGGCGGACTTGCCAGCAGTCGTCGGAACCTCGCCCGATGCGGTCTTCCGCTGACGTCCAGCGGTGCGGATCGGCTCGATCAACTCCTCCATCCGGCAGCCCAGGATGTCCATGAGGGCCAGCAGGGTCTTCATGCTCAACCGTTCGGGCTTCTCGGTCACCAGCCGATAGACCTGGCTGGTGGACAAGTTGACGCCCCGTTCGAGCAGCAGGGGCCGGAGGTCAGTGGTGGAGAACATGCCTCGAGTGGCCATCAGCTCTCGCAGGTGCCATTGGAAGTCGAGCTTCGCGGTCATCTCTCCCTCATTCCTCGGCCTTGAATGCCCTGTCCAAGACCGTGCGCATCATCGTGTTCATGAAGTCTGTACTGACCCCGCTGTAGATCGCCGTGGTGGACGCGAAGCGGTGGCCTACTTGCTCTTGAATGAACTTGGCGTCGGCTCCGTCCTCTATGAGGTGAGTCACATAGGAGTGCCGGAGACAGTGCGGGACGAGGTCCTTGTCGAAGCCGAGGGCATCACGATAGGCGGCAAACCGGTCCTCGATCTCCCGTGGCTGCAGCCGGCCGCCCCGCTCCGTCAACCAGAGGGCGCGGGATTCACCACTTGTCGCGAAACGGGGACGAACGTTGGTCAGGTAGTCCTGCAAGGACTCCACTGCCCAAGGCATCACGCTGGCCACGGACCGGCGACGTGGACCCGATCCCTTGGAGCCTTTGCCCCAGCGGACACTCATCAGCCCGTATTTCCCCAGCTCGGGAGCCTTGGGGTTGCGGTAGAAGTCAGTGAGGTCCAGCTTGGATGACTCCCGGCAGCGAAGGCCCCAGCCGTAGATCGTCTTGAACACCGTGGCATCACGGTAGGCGGTGAGAGCGCCCTTGCGCCCCAGGCGGATGGCGCGGTCCACCCGGTCGTCCGCGTAGTCGAAGAATGCCTGGACTTCCTCGCGGGTCATGGGCCTTCGGTCGACGGTCCCCTCGTAGTCGGCCAGGTGAGTGGCGGTGTTCCACTCGTGGCACACCTGAACGGGGTGGGTCCCGAAGCGCTTCTCGCACTCCTTGGCCCAGGCGTAGTGCGGTGACGTGATGTAGTCGCAGAACTGGCGGAGGGCGCCCTGCATGGTGCGGATCGTCGACTTGGCGCGGACCAAGTCCTCAATCAACGAGGCCGACCACTCATCGACGTGCGCGGCAGTCCAGTTCCAGGGGTACTCGTCGGCGAAGTAGAAGAATCGCTGGACGATGCTGCGGCGATCGTCGATCGTGCTCTTCTCAAGCCGCCGCCCACGTTGTTGCTTGCCCCAGCCGTCGAGCATCGCCTTGAAGACGGCTTCCTCTGGGTGCAGCAGCGCGACCCCGTCGACCAACTCAAACCGGGCCAACCCGGGACTTTCCGAGACGCGCTGTCCCACGACTACCTCCGTGCACTGGATAGCCGAATCATGCACTGGATGCGCTTCTCTTGTCATACCTGCTGGTCAGATGACTTCTCCGACGGGCCGGGGCGCTGCTAGGGTCGTGCCAGGTCAGGCTGATATACGCCCAAAGCATCTTGCATTCGATGCAATTCCCCGCCCTTCGGGCACCACCTGTACCTGAAGGGCCCGCCCGGCGCGGGCAAGACCATGCTGGCCGAGCGGCTGCCCGGGATCCTGCCGCCGCTCACCCCGCAGGAGGCACTGGAGGTCACCGCCGTCCACTCGGTCGCCGGGCTGCTCCCACCCGGCCGGCCGCTGCTCACCGGAGCGCCCTACTGCGCGCCGCACCACTCCACCACGATGCCGGCGATCATCGGCGGCGGCAGCGGACTCCCGCGCCCCGGCGCGGTCTCGCTGGCCCACCGGGGCGCGCTCTTCCTGGACGAGGCCCCCGAGTTCCCGGTCCGGGTGCTGGACGCACTGCGGCAGCCGCTGGAGTCCGGCGAGGTGGTCATCGCCCGCGCGGCCGGCTCGCTGCGGCTCCCGGCCAGGTTCCTGCTGGTGCTGGCGGCCAACCCCTGCCCCTGCGGACGCTGGTCGCGCCGCGGCGAGGGCTGCGACTGCACCCCGACGATGGTCTCCCGCTACCAGGGCCGCCTCTCCGGGCCGCTGCTCGACCGGGTCGACCTCCGGGTCGAGGTCGACGCCGTGACCCGGGTCGAACTCATGGAACGCGACGCCACGGCGGAGAGCAGCGCGGCCGTCGCGGCCCGGGTGGTCGCCGCCCGGGAGCGGGCCGCCGCCCGACTGCTGGACACGCCCTGGCGCACCAACGGCGAGGTCCCCGGCCACGAGCTGCGCACCCGCTGGCGGCTGGCCGACGGGGCGCTGCGGGACGCCGAACGCGACCTGGAACGCGGGCTGCTGACCGCCCGGGGCCTGGACCGGGTGCTGCGGGTCGCCTGGACCGCCGCCGACCTCGCCGAGCTCGACCGCCCCGGCCGCGAGCAAGTGCGGACCGCGCTCGGCCTGCGCACCGGCGTCAGGTACGGCCTGCCCCGGGTCGGGGGTTCGCTGTGCTGACCGAGGCCGAGCGGCTGGCCAGGGCCGCCCTCGGCCGGATCACCGAGCCCGGGGACGAGTCCGTCGGGCTGCTGCTGGAGCGGCACGGCCCGGCGGAGGCGCTGGCGCGGCTGCTCGACGGTCCGGCCGGCGAGGGCCGCCGGGCCCGGGCCCGGGGCACCGACGCGCGGGCCGACCTCGACCACGCAGCGGCCCTGGGCACCCGCCTGGTCTGCCCGGGGGAGGAGGAATGGCCCACCCAGCTCGACGACCTGGGCCCGGCCCGGCCGATCGGGCTCTGGGTCCGCGGCACGGCCTCGCTGCGGCTGCTCGCCCTGCGCTCGGTCGCCGTGGTCGGCGCCCGGGCCTGCACCGACTACGGGGTACGGGTCGCCGCCGAGCTCTCGGCCGAACTCGCGGACTCGGCCTGGACGGTGGCCTCCGGCGGGGCCTACGGCATCGACGCGGCGGCACACCGGGGCGCGCTCGCCGCCACCGGGATCACCGTGGGGGTCCTGGCCTGCGGGGTCGACCAGATCTATCCGCGCGGCCACGGTGCCCTGCTGGGCCGGATCGCCGAGCAGGGGCTGCTGGTCAGCGAGCTGCCGCTGGGCGCCCACCCGACCAAGCCCCGGTTCCTGCAGCGGAACCGGCTGATCGCCGCGCTCACCCGGGGCACGGTGGTGGTCGAGGCGGCCCGCCGCAGCGGCGCGCTCAGCACGGCCCGGCGCGCCCGGGAGCTGAACCGGATCGTGATGGGCGTGCCGGGGCCGGTCTGCAGCGAGCTCTCGGTCGGGGTGCACGCCCTGCTGCGGGACGGCGGCAGCCTGGTCACCGACGCCGCCGAGGTGGTCGAACTGGTCGGAGGCATCGGCGCGGACCTGGCCCCGGACCGCCGGGGGCCGCTGCTGCCGCGCGACGCCCTGGCCGGGGAGGCGCTGCAGGTGGTGGAGGCGCTCCCGGCCGGCGCTCCCGGAGCCCCGGTCGAACGGCTCGTCAGGAGCACGGGGTTGCGCCCGGACACGGTCCTGCAGCGCCTCTACGAACTGGGCGCGCTCGGACTGGTCGTGCGCCGGGGCGCGCACTGGTGCCTCGCGCGACCGCTCTGATTCGGCCTGCGGCGCCGGTGGCCGGTCCGGCGCGCCACCTGATCGAGCGAGCACTCGTGGCGCATAACACTCGGACAGCACCTCGTCACGCTACGCTCACAACCGCTCGGCTGACAGCAGCTGACGGAACGGCAGAACGGCTCTAGACGACGCATGCCCACGTACTCAGGCTTCCCCGGGGACGAGCCCCGCACCTCCAGCAGGCGCCGGGGGTCGACGCGCGCGCGGCGGGCGGCACCCCATGGCGAGGCCCAGTGCATTCCCGGGGCGCGCAGCGGTTCCCCTGCGCCCGGCGCGCAGCTTCGTCTGCCAGCCCCCGTACCGACCGCCACGCCTGCCACCGCCGCCACCGCCGCTGCCCCGACCCCCGTCGGCGGTGCCACCCCGGCCTCGGCTCCGGTTCCTGCCCCAGCGCCGGTTCCTGCCCCAGCGCCGGTTTCAGCCCCGGCCCCAGCCCCAGCCCCGGCCCTAGCCCCGGCCCCGGCCCCAGCTCCGGTCCCGGCCCCGCCCCCGGCCCCGGCCCCAGCCCCGGCCCTGGCCCTGGCCCCGGCCCCGGTGCCCGCGCAGCAGACCGAGGCCGAGCGGGCGGCGGCCCGACGGCCGCTGGACGAGCTGTGGCGCTCCTACAAGGAGCGGGGCGATCCCCGGCTGCGCGAGCAACTGATCCTGCACTACTCGCCGTTGGTGAAGTACGTGGCCGGCCGGGTCGGAGTGGGGCTGCCCTCCAACGTCGAGCAGGCGGACTTCGTCTCCTCCGGCGTCTTCGGGCTGATCGACGCCATCGAGAAATTCGACCCAGCCCGCGCGATCAAGTTCGAGACCTATGCCATCAGCCGGATCCGCGGCGCGATCATCGACGAGCTGCGCGCCCTGGACTGGATTCCGCGCTCGGTCCGACAGAAGGCGCGCGCGGTCGAACGCGCCTACGCCACGCTGGAGGTGACCCTCCGGCGGACCCCCAGCGACCCCGAGGTCGCGGCGGAGATGGGTATCGCCCTGGAGGACCTGCACACCATCTTCAGCCAGCTCTCGCTGGCCAACGTCGTTGCGCTGGACGAACTGCTGCACTCCGGCGACGGGGAGGGCGGCAGCCGGATCAGCCTGGTCGACACCCTGGAGGACACCACTGCCGACGACCCGGTCGAGATCGCCGAGAGCCGAGAGCTGAAGCGGCTGCTGGCGCGTGCCATCAACACCCTTCCGCAGCGCGAGAAGACGGTGGTCAGCCTCTACTACTACGAGGGCCTGACCCTCGCCGAGATCGGCCAGGTCCTGGGCGTCACCGAGAGCCGGGTCAGTCAGATCCACACCAAGGCCGTGCTGCAGCTCCGCGCCAAGCTCTCCGACGCCCGCTGAAATGCCCAGCAAATCCGAAGGGCGCATCGCCCACGACTGCCCGCACGGACCGGTCTAAGCTGGGCGGGTGCCGAAGATCCGTGCCGCCACCCTGGCCCAACACCGTCAGTTGCAGCGCGACGCGCTCCTGGAGGCCGCTCGCGCACTTCTCGTCGAGGGCGGCATGGAGGCACTGACCTTCCCCAATCTGGCCCAGCGCACCGGGCTGGCCCGATCCTCCGTGTACGAGTACTTCCGTTCCCGGGCAGCGGTCGTCGCCGAGCTCAGCGCCGTGGACTTCCCCGCCTGGGCCGCCGAGATCGCCGCAGCCGTCGCCGCGGCCGGTACCCCGGCCGCACGGGTGGAGGCCTATGTCCGGGCGCAGCTCGCCCTGGCCGGAGCCCCGCGCCACCGTGCGGTCGCGGCCATCTCGGTCGGCGAACTCGACGACGAGGCCCGGGAGCGCATCAGGGCCGCGCACGGCCAACTCGTCGACCTGGTGGTCACCGCGCTGGCCGACCTCGGGCACCGGCAGCCCGGGCTGGCAGCGGTGCTGATCCAGGGCATCGTCGAGTCCGCGGTGAAGCGGCTGGAACTCGGCGCCGCCGAGGACCCGACCGCCGTGGTCGACAGCGCCGTCGCCCTGGTGCTGCACGGGGTGGTCCCGACGGCGCCCGCGCGGACGGCCGAGCCGCCCGCGCGGGACTGACCGCCGCCCCCGTCCGGCGGCAGCAGTCGGGAGCGGCCCAGGCCGACCAGGGCCAGCGGGTCCAGATAGCGGTGGCCCCGCAGCAGCCCCCAGTGCAGGCAGCTCACCGGGCAGTGCCCGGGGCCTGCGGCCAAGGTGCCGATGACCTGCCCGGCGGCCACCCGGTCGCCCGCCGCCACCAGCGGTTCCAGCGGCTGGTAGGTGGTCCGCAGCGGCGGGTCGCCGGTCCCGGGATGGGTCACCGCGACCGAGAACGTGCCGGCGATCTCCCCGGCGAAGGACACCACCCCGGCCTTCACCGCCCGTACCGGAGTGCCCACCGGCGCGGCCAGGTCGACCCCCCGGTGCCCGGCCGCCCACGGCAGCGGCGGCGGGTCGAAGCGGCGCAGCACGTCCGCGAGCGAGTGCCCGACCGGCATCGGCGCGAGCGGCCGCAGCTCCGCAGGCCGCAGCTCCGCAGGCCCGAGCTCCGCAGGCCCGAGCCCCGCAGACCGCAGCTCCGCCGCGACCGTGAGCGGCAGCGCCCGGGCGTGCGCCGGGCGCGGTGGCCCGACCAGTGTCATGGTGAGCCAGAGCAGCAGCCCCAGCATCAGCAGCAGCCTCCGGCCGTCGAGCTGGGGCGGCCCGGCCGGCGAACCGGAGCCGGTCCGCAGTTGAGGGATCCTGAAGTAGTCCATGGCCAGGACTCTGCTCGTCCCCACCGTTCCCCGGGGGCCGGAAGCCCTCCCCTGTGGACAGAACCGGGGCTGTGGAGAACTCTCTCACCCGCTCGGGTGAGGGAACCCCGTCCAGCACGGTTCGCCCCGTGTCCTGCAGTTCCCGTACACTTCACTCGCGACCCGGCGTGCCGGGTCGACTTCGCACGCCCCACCATCGGTAGTTCGGCTCTCGTCCGCCCGGTGAAGTGCCGCTCGGTCCGCCAGGGACTCCAGAGACTCCGTTCGTTCGGAGCATCCGGTCAGCCCTCGCCGGAACGGCACGGTTCGGGGCGTCAGGCGCAGCGGCCTCCCGGCCGTCGCGGACAACCGAGAATGAGGAGTACGGCCATGGCCGTCGTCACGATGCGGGAGCTGCTGGAAAGCGGCGTCCACTTCGGTCACCAGACCCGTCGTTGGAACCCGAAGATGAAGCGTTTCATCTTCACGGAGCGCAACGGCATCTACATCATCGACCTGCTGCAGTCGCTGAACTACATCGACCGCGCCTTCGAGTTCGTCAAGGAGACGGTCGCCCACGGCGGCAGCGTCCTCTTCGTCGGCACGAAGAAGCAGGCCCAGGAGGCCATCGCCGAGCAGGCCGCGCGTGTGGGCATGCCCTACGTCAACCACCGCTGGCTCGGCGGCATGCTGACCAACTTCTCCACCGTCTACAAGCGTCTGCAGCGCCTCAAGGAGCTCGGCGAGATCGACTTCACGGATGTGGCCGCCTCCGGCCTCACCAAGAAGGAGCTCCTCGTCCTGCAGCGCGAGTACGAGAAGCTCGAGAAGACCCTGGGCGGCATCCGCGACATGCAGCGCGTGCCCTCCGCGGTGTGGATCGTCGACACCAAGAAGGAGCACATCGCCGTCGGTGAGGCGCGCAAGCTGCACATCCCGGTCGTCGCGATCCTCGACACCAACTGCGACCCCGACGAGGTCGACTACAAGATCCCCGGCAACGACGACGCCATCCGCTCCGTCACGCTGCTCACCCGCGTCATCGCCGACGCCGTCGCCGAGGGCCTGATGGCCCGCTCCGGCGCGGCCAAGGGCGACGCCAAGGTCGAGACCGGTGCCGACCAGCCGCTCGCCGACTGGGAGCGCGAGCTGCTCGTCGAGGGTGAGAAGAAGGCCGACGAGGCCCCCGCCGCCGAGGCTCCGGTCGAGGAGGCCGCCCCGCTCACGGAGGCCGTCGCGACCGACGCCGCCGTCGTCGAGGCCCCTGCCGCCGAGGCCGAGCAGGCCTGACGGACTTCAGGGCGAGGGGTACGGCGGCTGACGCCGGCGTGCCCCTCGCATCGCGTCCGGCCCCGACCGCAATCCGGCGAGGCCGGCCCGCACCTCAACCGACACCGCGAACCGACACCGCGAGAAGAGACTGAAGAACAATGGCGAACTACACCGCCGCAGACGTCAAGAAGCTCCGTGAGCTCACCGGCGCCGGCATGATGGACTGCAAGAACGCCCTGGTCGAGGCGGAGGGCGAGGTCGAGAAGGCCGTCGAGCTGCTCCGCATCAAGGGCCAGAAGGGTGTCGCCAAGCGCGAGGGCCGCGACGCCTCCAACGGTGCCGTCGTCTCCCTGCTGGCCGAGGACAACAGCACCGGCGTCCTGGTCGAGCTGAACTGCGAGACCGACTTCGTCGCCAAGGGCGACAAGTTCGTCGTCGTCGCCGACGCGCTGGTCGCCCACGTCGCCAAGACCTCCCCGGCCGACCTCGAGGCCGCGCTGGCCAGCGAGATCAACCCGGGCCAGACCGTCCAGCAGTTCGTGGACGAGGCCAACGCGACCCTCGGCGAGAAGATCGAGCTTCCGTCGCTTCGCCAGCTTCGACGGCGACTTCGTCGCGGCCTACCTGCACCGCACCGACCCCGACCTGCCGCCGCCAGTCGGCGTCCTGGTCGCAGCTCGACTAGGCCAACGCGGAGATCGCCAAGGACGTCGCGCAGCACATCGCCGCCTTCGCCCCGACCTACCTCACCCGCGAGGAGATCCCGGCCGAGGCGTGGAGAACGAGCGTCGCATCGCCGAGGAGACCGCCCGCGAGGAGGGCAAGCCCGAGGCCGCCCTGCCGAGGCATCGTCGAGGGCCGGGTCAACGGCTTCTTCAAGGAGAACGTCGGTCCTGGAGCAGGCGTTCGCCAAGGACAACAAGAAGACCGTGCAGAAGGTCCTGGACGAGGCGGGCGTCACGCTCGTCCGCTTCGCCCGCTTCCGCGTCGGCGCCTGATCTCCGCGGCCCCGTCCC
This sequence comes from uncultured Actinomycetota bacterium, assembly GCA_963743515.1. Taxonomy (GTDB): domain Bacteria; phylum Actinomycetota; class Actinomycetes; order Streptomycetales; family Streptomycetaceae; genus Streptacidiphilus. Next base: position 101,854 of record CAVUQN010000004.1, on the reverse strand, counting down.
GGGGCGCCGAGGTCTGTGGCGGACGCCCGATCCGGGCGTCCGCCCATACGATGTGAGTCGTGAATACGACGAGGAGGCCACTGCCGTCAGGTAACCGTTCCGGTGCCCGCGGCAGTGGCCTCCTCTCGTACGCGCGCTCGCAGCGCGCACGCACCAGCGCTCGCACACGTTCACGCACCACGAGGAGTTGATGCAGATGACCGCAGAGGACGGCACGCGCCGCCGCGTACTGCTCAAGCTTTCCGGCGAGGCATTCGGCGGAGGCAGGCGGACTCGGCGTCGACCCCGACGTGGTCCACGCGATCGCCCGGGAGATCGCCGAGGTCGTCCGTGGCGGCACCGAGATCGCCGTCGTGATCGGCGGCGGCAACTTCTTCCGCGGGCGCCGAACTCCAGCAGCGCGGCATGGACCGGGCCCGCGCCGACTACATGGGCATGCTCGGCACCGTGATGAACTGCCTGGCCCTGCAGGACTTCCTGGAGAAGGAGGGCATCGAGACCCGGGTCCAGACCGCGATCACCATGGGCCAGGTCGCCGAGCCCTACATTCCGCGGCGAGCGGTGCGGCACCTGGAGAAGGGCCGCGTCGTGATCTTCGGCGCGGGCGCTGGGGATGCCGTACTTCTCCACCGACACGACGGCGGCGCAGCGGGCGCTGGAGATCCACGCCGAGGTGCTGCTGATGGGCAAGAACGGTGTCGACGGGGTCTACGACTCCGACCCCAGGACCAACCCGGGCGCGTTGAAGTTCGACAGCCTGGAATACTCCGAGGTGATCACGCGTGATCTCAAGGTCGCAGACGCCACCGCGATCACTCTCTGCAAGGACAACGACCTGCCGATCCTGGTGTTCGAACTGCTGGCCGAGGGCAACATCGCCCGGGCGGTGCGCGGTGAGAAGATCGGCACGTTGATCAACGGGGCGGCGGACCGCGACTGATCCGGCCGGCCGGCCCGAGCCGGTACGGCAGGGGGATGGACAAGCGGCCGGACGTCCGCGAACGTGCCCGGTAGCAGCGGTACGAGCGGTAGTGGCAGTGTCCGCACAGCAGGAGTCGAGACCGGGTAGCACCGGACAGGAGCACATTGTGATCGAAGAGACCCTCCTCGAGGCCGAGGAGAAGATGGAGAAGGCCGTCGCCGTCGCGAAGGACGACTTCGCCGCGATCCGTACCGGCCGGGCCCACCCCGCGATGTTCAACAAGATCGTGGCCGAGTACTACGGCGCGGTGACCCCGATCAACCAGCTGGCGTCCTTCTCGGTGCCCGAGCCCCGGATGGCGGTCGTCTCGCCCTTCGACAAGACCTCGCTGCGGGTCATCGAGGAGGCGATCCGCAATTCGGACCTGGGCGTCAACCCCTCGAACGACGGCTCCATCATCCGGGTGGTGTTCCCGCAGCTGACCGAGGAGCGCCGCCGGGAGTACATCAAGGTCGCCCGCAGCAAGGGCGAGGACGCCAAGATCTCCATCCGCGCGGTGCGCCGCAAGGCCAAGGAGATCCTGGACAAGCTGAACAAGGACGGCGAGGCGGGCGAGGACGAGGTCCGCCGCGCCGAGAAGGAGCTCGAGGACGTCACCGCGCGCTACGTGGCGCAGGTGGACGAGCTGCTGAAGCACAAGGAAGCCGAGCTCCTCGAGGTCTGATGAACGACGACTCCTTTTGGGGGCCCACCTCTGGTGACAGAGGTGCCGAGGCCCGAGCGCAGCAGGGCCCCGGAATGCCACCGGGAGGACCGGTCCCGCCCCCGTGGACGGGACCGGCGTTCGACCCTTCGCAGCAGCAGTACCCGCTGCACGGCACGGACGATTCGGCGCAGACCCAGTACCTGCCGCCGGTCGTGGCCGACATCGGACCCGAGCGGTCCGGTCAGCCGGAGCCCGGGCACGAGCCGGCGCCGCGGCTGAGCGGACCGCTGTTCCGCGACGACGTGCCGCCGCCGCAGCCCGAGGCGGCGGTGGAGCGGACGGCGATACTTCCGCCGATCACCGACGGCCCGCCGATGGCCGCCGCGGCGATGGCCGGCCCGCCGAACGGCGGCCCGCCGAACTTCGGTGCGCCCAACCACGGTGCGCCCAACCCCAGTGCGCCCAACCCCAGTGCCTGGAATCCTGGGGCCCCCGGCCCCGGGGCCCCGAACCCGGCTGCCGGCCCGCCCGCGGCGCCGAAGGCGCCGAAGGGCGGACGCAACCTCCGGGCGGCGGTCGGCGTCGGCCTGGGCCTCGGCGCGGTCGTGGTGGCCTCGCTGATCGTCTTCAAGTGGCTGTTCGTGGTCGTCGTCGCGGCGGTCGTGGTCGTCGGCATGTGGGAGCTGACCAGTCGGCTGGCGGAGAGCAAGGGGATCAGCGTCCCGCTGGTCCCGCTGGCCGCCGGCGGCGTCGCCATGCTGGTCTCCGCCTACCTCGGCGGTCCCGAGGCCGCGTTGGTCGCGCTGGCACTGACCAGCTTGGCCGTGCTGGTGTGGCGGATGTTCGAGCCGCCGGAGAACTACCTCAGGGACGTCACGGCGGGCATCTTCACCGCCTTCTACGTGCCGTTCCTGGCCACCTTCGTGATGCTGATGCTGGCGGCGCACGACGGCCCGCAGCGAGTGGTGCTGTTCATGGTGCTGACCGTGTGCAGCGACACCGGTGCGTACGCGGCCGGCTCGCGCTTCGGCAAGCACAAGCTCGCGCCCCGGATCAGCCCCGGGAAGACCCGCGAGGGGCTGGCCGGCGGGGTGCTGCTGTGCATGCTGGCCGGTGCGCTGGGGATGCAGTACCTGATCAAGGACGGCTCCTGGTGGCAGGGCCTGGTGCTCGGCGCCTGCGTGGCCGTCAGCGCGACCCTGGGCGACCTGGGCGAGTCGATGATCAAGCGCGACCTCGGCATCAAGGACATGGGGACGCTGCTGCCGGGCCACGGCGGCATCATGGACCGGCTGGACTCGCTGCTGCCCACCGCCCCGGTGGTGTGGCTGGTCCTGGTCGGCTTCGTCGGCGCCGGCTGAACCAGCCAGGACCCTGTAGGCCCCGCGCCGCCCACCCGGGCGGCCGGGGCCTTCGCCGTGTCTTTCGCAGTCTCCCTCGCCGTGTCCGAGCACCGCGCCGCGACCTGCGACACTGGAGGAACTATGCCTACCACCCCCGGTGAACTCACCTTTGTCGCGCCGCGGGGCGCCAAGCCCCCGCGTCACCTCGCCGACCTCAGCGCCGACGAGCGCCGCGGAGCGGTGGCCGAACTGGGCGAGAAGCCCTTCCGCGCCGACCAGCTCTCCCGCCAGTACTTCTCCCGCCTCTCGGACTCCCCGCAGGACTGGACCGACATCCCGGCCGCCGCGCGCGAGCGGCTGGCCGAGAACCTGCTGCCGGAGCTGATGACCAAGGTCCGCGACGTCTCCTGCGACGACGACACCACCCGCAAGACGCTGTGGAAGCTGTTCGACGGCGTCCTGGTCGAGTCGGTGCTGATGCGCTACCCGGACCGGGTCACCATGTGCATCAGCTCGCAGGCGGGATGCGGGATGAACTGCCCGTTCTGCGCGACCGGCCAGGCCGGGCTCACCCGCAACCTGTCCACCGCCGAGATCGTCGAGCAGATCGCCGCCGGGATGCGGGCGATCAAGGCCGGGGAGTTCGGCGGGAGCGCCGAGGGCGAGGAGGGTGCGGTCCGGCTCAGCAACGTGGTCTTCATGGGGATGGGCGAGCCGCTGGCCAACTACAAGCGGGTGATCGCCGCGATCCACCGGCTCACCGACCCGGCCCCCTCCGGCTTCGGACTGTCCCAGCGGGGCATCACCGTCTCCACCGTCGGCCTGGTCCCGGCCATGAACCGGCTCGCGGACGAGGGCTTCAGCGTCCGGCTCGCGGTCTCGCTGCACGCCCCCGACGACGAGCTGCGCGACACCCTGGTGCCGGTCAACACCCGGTGGAAGGTCGCCGAGGTGCTGGACTCCGCGTGGAACTACGCGGAGCAGTCCGGCCGCCGGATCTCCATCGAGTACGCCCTGATCAAGGACATCAACGACCAGGCCTGGCGGGCCGACCTGCTGGGTCGGCTGCTGAAGAACCACCGGGTGCACGTCAACCTGATCCCGCTGAACCCGACGCCCGGCTCCAAGTGGACCGCCTCGCGTCCGGAGGACGAGCGCGAGTTCGTCCGGCAGCTGCAGCGGCACGGGGTTCCGGTGACCGTCCGGGACACCCGCGGCCAGGAGATCGACGGCGCCTGCGGCCAGCTGGCCGCGGCCGGCTGAGCCGCCTGCGACAGCGGGTCAGCCGGGTTGTTCGGTCAGCCGGGTCGTTCGGTCAACTGGAGAGCGCGGCGGCCAGCGCCGCCGCGCCGCCGCCCGCGACGAGCGCCACCAGCGTGGCCATCCCGCCGCGCAGTGCCGCGGACTGCCGGAGCAGCGTGCCGGACGCGCCCATCCGGGTCAGCGGCGCGTAGGACCGGCGACGCGAAGCGCTCAGTTCGGCCATCCGCGTCAGCAGCGCACCGAGCACGCACAGCACGATCAGCGCGCCCTCGACGGTGAGCAGCGGTCCCGGCGACAGTCCGAGCCGGTCGGCCGCGACCGCGCCGGCGGTCAGGCTGACGATCAGCACCGCGATCGGCGTACCGAGCTGCCAGGCCCCGGCTTGCAGTCCGCGCCCGGCCAGCAGTCGCGCCGGGTGGGGGTGGCGCCAGGCCAGCGCCATCCCGGTGGCGTAGAGCAGCGCGGGCATGGCCAGGCCGAGGCCGACCAGTGCGAGTGCGCCGCCGAGCAGGGCGGTGGTGGTGGCGCCGCGCCGCACCGCCGCGAGCTCCACCAGCGTGCCGAACAGCGGCACCAGCACCGCCGCGACCAGGTACAGCACCGAGGGGCGGCGCTGGGTGACGTCGCCCTCGTCCGGCGGCCGGAGCAGCGCCGGGCGGACGGCGGCCGCTGCGGCCAGGCCGCCGACCAGCGGCAAGGTCGAGAGCAGCGTCGCCGTTCCGGCGATCGGCAGGCCGTACCTGGCGCCGAGGGCGGGGTCGAGCCGACCGTCCGGCAGCAGTTCCAGCAGGTGGGCCCGGAGCACCAGGAAGCCGAGCAGTCCCAGCACCGCACCGCAGGCGCAGGCCAGCGCGATCTCGACGGCGAGCAGCACCCGCAGCCGGCGCTGGCCGAACCCGGCCGCCAGCAGACCGGCCACCCGTTCCGGCTGCTGCAGCGGGGCCGACCGGGCCCAGGCCGCAGCCAGGTAGCCGACGCCGGCCAGTGGTGGGAGGCACCACAGCAGCCGGGCCGCGACGGCCGAGGGCTGCGGCCCGGCCGGGTGCGCCGCGGGGCCCTGGTGGCCGACCGGGACCGGCGGCACGGTCAGTGCCCAGCCGAGCGCGCGCAGCAGCAGCGCGGCGACGGCGGCCGAGGCCGCGGCGGTGAGCAGCCAGCGGCAGAGGTCGACCGGGCGGTAGCCGCGGGCTAGACGGAGGTAGGGGAACAACGGTCCGCGTCTTCCTCGGGCGTCGGCGGGGCGGTGGTCGTCGGCGGGGCGGTGGTCGGCGGAGCGACGGTGTTCGGCGCGGCCAGGGGCGTGGCGGGCGCAGGCTGCGCGGCGGGCGCCGGGGCCACCGGCTCCACGGTCACCGGCTCGACGGCCACGGGCTCGACGGCGGCCTGTGCCGCGGCGGCCCGGGCGGCCGCGGCTCGCGCGGCGGCCTGCGCGGCGGCGGCCAGCCCCGACGGGGCCTGCGCGCTCGACGGCTGCGGGGTCCGTGCCTCCCGGGCCGTCCGGGCGCCGACCGGGGTGGCCAGCCTGCCGTCGGACATCGCCGCGACCCGGTCGGCATAGTTCGCTACCTGCGGGTCGTTGGTGGCCAGCAGCAGGGTGATCCGGTGCGAGCGCGAGGCGGTGACCAGCATTCGCATGACCTGGTCCTGGGCGTCGCGGTGCAGCGGCGCGGTCGGCTCGTCGGCGAAGACCACCAGCGGGCCGTGGGCCAGGGCGCGGGCGACGGCGACCCGCTGGCGCTGGTCCTGCCGCAGCTCGGCCGGGCGCCGTCCGGCCTGGTCGGCGATGTCCAGCCGCTCCAGCCACTCGTTGGCGGCGACCACCGCCTCCTTGCGGGTGGCGCCGGCCAGCAGCGGGGCGAGGGCGACGTTCTCGGCGGCCGTGAGTTCGGGGACGAGCTGCGGTTCGGGGCCGACATAGCCGAAGCGCTCGCGCCGCAGCCGCTCCCGGGCGGCCCGTCCGAGGGTGTGCACGGGGGAGCTGTTGAACCAGATCTCACCCTCGTCGGCACTGGTCAGCCCGCTGAGGCAGTCGAGCAGAGTGGTCTTGCCGCTGCCGCGCGGGCCGGTGACGGCGAACACCTCGCCCTCGCGTACACCGAGGGAGACGCCGCGCAGCGCGGGGGTGCCCTGGTGGGCCTTCACCACTGCCCGTGCCCACAGCACGTCGTTGTCCGGTGGGGCGACGGTCACAGGGGTCCTCCCGCTCTTGGTGCTGCTTCCGAAGGTAGAACGAGTCATCCGCTGTGCAGTTGCGCCACGCTGTCGGAAGCCGAAACACCGCTGGGCGGCTGCGACCCTGAGGTCGGCAGCCGCCCAGCGGCGGGTGGAACGGGTGAACCGGACTACAGCCGGGTCCACGCCTCGGTGAGCACCGAGCGCAGGATCTGCTCGATCTCGTCGAACTGCGCCTGGTCGCAGATCAGCGGCGGGGCGAGCTGCACGACCGGGTCGCCGCGGTCGTCGGCGCGGCAGTACAGGCCGGCGTCGAACAGCGCCTTGGACAGGAAGCCGCGCAGCAGGCGCTCGGACTCGTCGTCGTCGAAGGTGGTCCTTGGTGGCCTTGTCCTTGACCAGCTCGATGCCGTAGAAGTAGCCGTCGCCGCGCACGTCGCCGACGATCGGCAGGTCGTGCAGCTTCTCCAGGGTGGCGCGGAAGGCGCCCTCGTTCTCGAGCACGTGCTCGTTGAGGCCCTCGCGCTCGAAGATGTCCAGGTTGGCCATCGCGACCGCGGCGGAGACCGGGTGGCCGCCGAAGGTGTAGCCGTGCGGGAAGTAGTTCGTGCCCTGGTAGAACGGCTCGGCGATCCGGTCGGAGATGATCGCGGCGCCGATCGGGGAGTAGCCCGAGGTCATGCCCTTGGCGCAGGTGATGATGTCGGGGACGTAGTCGAACTTGTCGCAGGCGAACATCGTGCCGAGGCGGCCGAAGGCGCAGATGACCTCGTCCGAGACGAGCAGCACGTCGTACTGGTCGCAGATCTCGCGCACCCGCTGGAAGTACCCGGGCGGCGGCGGGAAGCAGCCGCCGGAGTTCTGCACCGGCTCGACGAAGACGGCGGCGACGGTGTCCGGGCCCTCGAACAGGATCGCCTGCTCGATCTGGTCGGCGGCCCAGCGGCCGAAGCGCTCGAGGTCCTGCCGAGCTCGGTACGCCGGAGATCTCGGCGGCGCGGTAGAAGTTGGTGTTCGGCACCTTGTGCGCGCCGGGGACCAGCGGCTCGAAGTACTTCTTGGCGTCCGGGATGCCGGTGATCGACAGGGCGCCCTGCGGGGTGCCGTGGTAGGCGACCGCGCGGCTGATCACCTTGTGCTTCATCGGCTTGCCGATCGAGCTTGAAGTACTGCTTGGCCAGCTTCCAGGCGGTCTCGACCGCCTCGCCGCCGCCGGTGGTGAAGAAGACCTTGTTCAGGTCGCCCGGGGCGTAGCGCGGCCAGCCGGTCGGCCAGCTCGATCGCGGCGGGTGGGCGTAGGACCAGATCGGGAAGAACGCCAGCTCCTTGGCCTGCTTGCGCGGCGGCCTCGGCCAGCTCGGCCCGGCCGTGCCCGGCCTGCACCACGAACAGGCCGGCCAGGCCGTCGAGGTACTTGCGGCCGTTGGAGTCCCAGATGTAGGCGCCCTCGCCCGTGACGATCGTGGGCACCGGGTTGTCCTCGTACGAGGACATCCGGGTGAAGTGCATCCACAGATGGTCGTAGGCGGTCTTCGACAGGTCCTTGGCCGGATCGGTCGTCATCGGGTACCCCAGGTGTAGGTCTGTTTGTGCAGCTTCAGGTAGACGAAGCTCTCGGTGCTCCGCACGCCGCGGGATCGCGCGGATCCGCTTGTTGATCAGCTCAGGAGGTGCTCGTCGTCCTCCGCGACCACCTCGGCCAGCAGGTCGAACGAGCCCGCGGTGACGACGACGTAGTCCACCTCGTCCATGCCGGCCAGCGCGTCGGCGACCGGTTCGATATCACCTTCGCACCGAGATGCCCGATCATCGCCTGCCGGTTGAAGCCGACGGTGAGCGGATCGGTCACCGCGACGATCTGCATCACCCCGGCGTCGATCAGCCGCTGCACGCGTTGGCGCACCGCGGCCTCGGACAGGCCCACGGCCTTGCCGATGCGTGGCGTAGGGTCGCCGGCCGTCCTGCTGGAGCTGCTCGATGATCGCCTTGGACAGCGGGTCCAAGACGCGCCCGGGTTCTGCGCCGGGCCGCGTCCGTCGTTCGACACGTGAGTCCATCATGATGCTGTTCCCGTCGATTGGCAAGCCTTCCGCGATGGATTTCGTTCGAAGATGGCCGACGAAGTCACAACGGATTCCATCGTTCTTCCCGCCTCAGGTCTGCCGATAACCGCAGGCGGAGAGCTAGGCTTGGCCCGACCGGCACCCCGGAGTCACGATTCAAGGAGAGTCCCGTGAGGAGCCTCACGCCTGCGCAACTATCGTCGGCGGCAAGCCGACCGACACGGCCGACGGCCGCACCAGCGAGATCATCGACCCGATCACCGAAGAGGTGATCGCCCTGGCCCCGGTCTCCGCGCCGAGGCCGACGTCGACGCAGCGATGCGCCGCCGCCGCCGAGGCCTTCAAGGAGTGGCGCCGCACCACTCCCTCGCGTGCGCCAGCGGGCGCTGCTCAAGCTGGCCGACGCGGTCGAGGCCCGGGCCGAGGAGTTCGCCGCGGTCGAGTCCCGCAACACCGGCAAGCCGCTGGGGCTGACGCCGTCGCGAGGAGCTCGTCCCGATCGTGGACCAGATGCGCTTCTTCGCCGGTGCCGCCCGGCTGCTCGAGGGCCGGGCCGCCGGCGAGTACATGGACGGGCACACCTCCTTCGATCCGCCGCGAGCCGGTCGGCGTCTGCGCCCAGGTCACGCCGTGGAACTACCCGCTGCTGATGGCGATCTGGAAGATCGCCCCGGCGCTCGCGGCCGGCAACACCGTCGTGCTCAAGCCGTCGGACACCACCCCGATGTCCACGCTGCTGCTCGCCGAGGTCGGCCCAGGAGTTCTTCCCGGCCGGCGTGTTCAACGTCGTCTGCGGCGACCGCGACACCGGCCGCGCCCTGGTGGAGAGCACGAGATCCCGGCGATGGTCTCGATCACCGGCTCGGTGCGGGCCGGCATGGAGGTGGCCGCCTCCGCCGCCAAGGACGTCAAGCGCGTGCACCTCGAGCTCGGCGGCAAGGCCCCGTGCCTGGTCTTCGAGGACGCCGACCTCGACGCGGCGGTCGAGGGCATCAGCGTCGGCCGGCTACTTCAACGCCGGCCAGGACTGCACCGCGGCCACCCGCGTGCTCGTGCACGAGGCGGTCTACGACGCAGTTCGTGCAGAAGCTCACCGCCGCCGCGGCCGCGACCAAGACCGGCCTGCCGGACGACGAGGACGTGCTCTACGGCCCGCTCAACAACGCCAACCAGCTCGAGCGCGTGCAGGGCTTCATCGAGCGGCTGCCCGCGCACGCCTCGGTCGACCACCGGCGGCCACCGGGTCGGGGAGACCGGCTACTTCTTCGCCCCGACCGTGGTCGCGGACCTGCAGCCAGGACGACGAGATCATCCAGAACGAGGTCTTCGGCCCGGTCATCACCGTGCAGAAGTTCTCCCGGACGAGGCAGGCGTCTGCGAGTGGGCCAACGGCGTCGAGTACGGCCTGGCCTCGTCGGTGTGGACCACTCGCACCACCGCGCCGCTGGCCTTCTCCCGCGACCTGGACTTCGGCTGCGTGTGGATCAACACCCACATCCCGCTGGTCGCCGAGATGCCGCACGGCGGCTTCGGCCACTCCGGCTACGGCAAGGACCTGTCCATGTACGGGTTCGAGGACTACACCCGCGTCAAGCACGTGATGTCGGCGCTCGAGGGCTGACCGAGGGCTGACGCTACGACAGTAGGGCCCGGACGCACTGCGTCCGGGCCCTACTGCGTGTCAGCCCACGTCCCAGAGGAAGCGGTGGGTGTGGATGCCGAAGTACGGGAAGCTCTCGATCCGGGTCACCCCGTCGATCGGCCGCACCACGTCGTTGATGAAGTCCAGCAGCTCGCGCGGCTGGTGGCAGACCACCTCGGCGAACAGGTCGAAGCCCCCGGAGGTCAGCACGCTGTAGACGACCTCCTCGCGCTGCCCGAGCAGGTCCGCGACCGCGCGGGCGTCGCCGTCGACCGCGATGCCGAGCAGCGCCATCGCCTGTCCGCCCATGGCCATCGGGTCGGTTACGCCGACCACCTGCACCACCCGGCTGTCGACCAGCCGCTGCAGCCGTTGGCGCGCGGCGGAGGGGGAGAGGCCCACCTTGGGGCCCAGATCGGCGTAGGGGATGCGGCCGTCGGTCTGCAGTTCGCGCAGGATGGCTCGGTCGATGTCGTCCACGGCGTCAGTCTTCCGTACCCCGCCCCGGCGCACCTCACCCGGCCAGTTCGGCCAGGGCCTCGGCGAAGAGCGCGGTGTGGGTGTCCACGTCGGCCTCGGTGGTGGCCGGGCACATCAGCGCCATGTTGTGGAACGGGCGTCATCAGGATGCCCCGGTTGGCCGTGAAGAGGTGCAGGAAGTCCTCGAGCTCGCCGTCGCGCGCTGGCGGCGGACTCGGTGCCGGTGCGCGGCGCCGGGTCGGCGAAGCGGTACTCGCCGCGGGCGCCGAGCCGGCTGACCGACCAGGGCAGGCCGTGCTTGGCGATGCCGTCGCGGACGCCCGCCGCGAAGCGCTCGGACAGCGCGCACATCCCGCGAAGGCCGCGTCGGTGAGCACCTGCTCCAGTGTCGCCCGCATCGCGGCCACCGACAGCGCGTTGCCGGCCAGCGTGCCGCCGACGCCGCCCATGTCGATCAGGTCGAGGTCGGACCGGCCGAGCAGCCGGTCGGACAGCTCGGCCGAGAGGCCGTAGCCCCCGGCCGGGATCCCGCCGCCGATGGCCTTGCCGATGGTGAGGATGTCCGGCGTCAGCCCCCAGGCGGCGGTCGCGCCGCCGGGGCCGGCGCGAGAAGGTGTGGGTCTCGTCGTTGATCAGCAGCGTGCCGTGCCGCCGGGTCAGCTCCCGGACGCCGTCCAGGTAGCCGGGCTCGGGCAGCACGATGCCGATGTTGGTGAGCGCCGGCTCCATCAGCACCGCCGCGACATCGCCGTGGGCGAGCTCGCGCTCCAGCCCGTCCAGGTCGTTGAACTCGGCCACCCGGCTGGTCAGGGTCACGTCGCAGCGGCGCGCCGACGTTGCCGGGGCGGCTCGCGCCCGCGCCGTCCGGGCCGACGACGATCAGCGACTCGTCCACGCTGCCGTGGTAGCAGTAGCTGTTGACCAGGATCTTGGAGCGCCCGGTGACGGCGCGGGCCAGCCGGATCGCCCAGCGGTTGGCGTCGGTCGCGGTCAGCGAGAAGGACCAGCGCGGCAGCCCGAAGCGGCGGGTCAGTTCGGCGCCGACCCACTCGGCGTCCTCGGTCGGCAGCATCGCGGTCGCCCCGCCGCGCACCCGGTAGCGCTGCTCGATCGCCTCGGCGACCGCCTCGGGGGAGTGCCCGGCCATCGCACCGGTGTCGCCGAGGCAGAAGTCGAGCGTACTCGTGCCCGTCGAGGTCGGTGACCCGGGCGCCGCGCGCGCCGTCGAGGTAGAGCGGGAAACCGCCGGCGCTCTTGTTCATCCAGGTCATCGGCACCCGGCCGAAGAGGTGCTCGGCGCGCTGGTAGGCCGCCTGCGAGCGCGGGTTGCGGGTGGCGCTCGCGGCGGTCTCCCGGGCGAGCAGTTCGGCGAGTCGGGCGCGGTCGACGGATGCGGGCATGGCGAACCTCCTGTAGGGCCGGTTCATCGACCGTACAGTTGATTCAAGCGTTAGAGCAATTGTTGACGCTCGAATCGAGCGCCGCCCCATGCGGAACTAGCGCCGCACCGCGTCCAGGGCCAGCAGTGCGACATGCAGCGACAGGCAGGACTCGACCTGGTCGAGGTCCACCCCCAGCACCCGCTCCACCTTGTGCAGCCGGTCGTAGAAGGACGGCCGGGAGAGGTGCGCCGCATCCGCCGCCGCCGACTTGTTGCGGCCCTGCTCCAGATAGACCCGCAGCATCTGGATCAACTGGCTGTTGTGCTCCGCGTCGTAGGCCAGCAGCGGACCCAGCTCCCGCTCCACATAGGTCTGCAGCCGGGCGTCGTCCCGCAGCAGGTGCAACAGGCCGCGCAGCCGGACGTCCGGCAGTCGGTAGTAGGAGGCCGAACGGGCCCCCGAGGCCGGGGCGTCGTGCAGCGCGGCATCGGCCACCTGGGTCGCCTCCACCAGCGTCCGCCGGGCGTCGCGCACCGAGCCGACCGAGGAGCCGACCGCGATCACCGGCTCCGCCTCCTCCGCCTCCAGTACCAGTCGACGCAACGAGGAGGCGAAGCCCTCCAGCGAGGTGTGCTCGTCGTCGCGCGGGCCGAGCGAGACCAGCAGCCCCACCGCCTCGTCGTCCAGCGCGCCGACCAGCGCGGTCAGCCGCTTCTCACGGACGGCGGCCGCCGCCGTCTCGGTGAAGTCCCGCAGTCGCGCCTGCGCCTCCAGCGCGGCCGGCACCGGCCCGCGCCGCTGCCGCAGCACCACGCCCACCAGCCGCCGCCCCTCCAACGGGACGCCGAGCGCGGTCGCCCGCAACGCCACCTCGGAGACGGTCAGCGCATGGGTGAGGATGCCGGACAGCAGCGTCCGGTGGGTCTGCCGCTCCAGGCTCTCCCGGTCCCGCACCAGCAGCCGGTTCAGCGCCAGCGTCGCCGCCGCCCGCTCCAGCAGCATGGTGTGCCGGTGCGAGACCGTCGCCTGGACGGCGTCCTCCTGCGCCGAGTGCGGCGCGCCGACCAGCACCAGCCGCCCCCAGTCGTGACCGCGCGCCCCCACCTCGGTCACCAGCCAGCCGGTCCGCGGGTCATGGCCGGTCCGGCCGGTCGGCCGGACCCCGCGCGAGCGCGCCTCCCAACCGCTCAGCAGCACCTGCGCGCTCTGCCCCGCCGTGTCGTAGGCCAGCACCTGGTGCGAGAGGTTCTCCAGCACCACCGGCGCCGCCGCCATCCGGGAGACCTGCTGCACCACCTCGACCGGCTCCGCGCCCTCCACCGCCAGCTCGTTGAAGATCTGGTGGATCTCCTCCGACGAGCGCAACTCCTCCAGCTGCGCGTTCACCACCAGCGCGTGCACCGCCTCGGTCACCGCGACGAAGCGCAGCTCGCGACGGAGCACGATCAGCGGCAGCCCGCGCTGCTCGGCCGCGTGCACCAGGGCCCGCGGCAGGTTGTCGAAGTAGCGCCGGCCAAACTCCACCACCAGCCCGGCCGCCCCCACCCGGCCAGCTCCCGCACATACCGGGCCAGGCCCTCCCGGTCCTCCGGCAGCGCGATGCCGGTGGTCAGGATCAGCTCCCCGCCCTGGAGCACGTCCGCCACGTCCGACAGCTCGCTGACATGCACCCAGCGCACGGTCCGCTCCAGGTGCTCCCGGCCGGCGACGACCTCGGGCAGGCCACGGCTGACCACTTCCAGGTCAAGGACACGGGCGAGAGTGGGAACACACATGGGCCTCCAGGGCGGCGAACGTACCCCTTCATGGTGTCAGGTCAAGGCGACTTACAGGCAACGAGGTGTCATTGGCAGCCTCCCCGCCCTTCGACTGTCAGTATGTAATGCTGGAAATGATCTGCCTTACGCCCCGTTGCTTGCTCGAATCGGGCGATCAGGAGCATCGTCGCAGGGTGGGCCGTCTGCCCCCGCTGCGCCGTACCGAACGGGCGCCCCGGAGGAGCACCGACGCACCGCATCAATGACGCACCGCCGTACCGCTTCCGCCGTACCGGCCGTACCGCGCGCCTGGAGGAACACATGGACCAGTCCATCGTCGGCACCCGCTTCGACGCGGGAGCCCAGTTTGTCGGCGGGGAGTTGCGCGAAGGCACGGCCGAGAAGACCTTCGACGTCACCAACCCGGCCGACGGCAGCCTGGTGCAGCGGGTCCGGCTCGCCTCGACCGACGACGTCGACGCCGCCGTGGCCGCCGCCCGCGACGCCTTCCCGGAGTGGTCGGCGGCGACCCCCGGCACCCGGGCCGAGGCGCTGAACAAGCTGGCCGGCATCCTGGCCGAGCAGGCCGAGGACCTGGCCCGGGTGGAGAGCGCGCAGACCGGCAAGCCGATCCGGCTCACCACCGAGTTCGACGTACCGGGCACGGTCGACAACACCGCGTTCTTCGCCGGCGCCGCCCGCAACCTTGAGGGCAAGGCCACCGCCGAGTACTCCGGCGACCACACCTCCTCGATCCGCCGCGAGGCGATCGGCGTCGTCGGCTCGATCGCGCCGTGGAACTACCCGCTGCAGATGGCCGCCTGGAAGATCCTTCCGGCCGTCGCGGCCGGCAACACCATCGTCCTCAAGCCGGCCGAGCTGACCCCGCTCACCTCGCTGATGTTCGCCCAGGCCTGCACCGCGGCGGGCATCCCGGACGGCGTCGTCAACGTCATCACCGGCTCCGGCCGCAGCGCCGGCGAGTACCTGATCGGCCACCCGGACGTCTCGATGGTCTCCTTCACCGGCTCGACCGGGGTCGGCAAGCGGGTCGGCGAGGTCGCCGTCCAGACCGTCAAGCGCACCCACCTGGAGCTCGGCGGCAAGGCCCCGTTCGTGGTCTTCGACGACGCCGACCTGGACGCCGCCGTCAACGGCGCGGTCGCCGGCTCGCTGATCAACACCGGCCAGGACTGTACCGCGGCGACCCGCGCCTACGTCCAGCGCCCGCTGTTCGACGCCTTCGTGGCCGGTGTCGCCGAGCTCTTCGAGCAGGTCCGCCTCGGCGACCCGTTCGACCCGCAGACCGACCTCGGCCCGCTGGTCTCGCTCCGGCAGCGCGACAGCGTGGCCGGCTTCGTCGAGCGCGCGCGCGGCTACGGCGCCACCATCGCGGCCGGCGGCTACGCCCCGGAGAAGGGCCACGACGGCACCGACCTCACCCGCGGCGCCTTCTACCGCCCGACGCTGATCACCGGCATCACCCAGGACGCCGAGGTGGTCCAGAGCGAGATCTTCGGCCCGGTCCTTGTCGTGCTGCCCTTCGACAGCGACGACGAGGGCCTCCGCCTCGCCAACGACACCCCCTACGGCCTGGCCGCCTCCGCCTGGACCCGCGACGTCTACCGTTCGCTGCGCGCCACCCGCGAGATCAAGGCCGGCTGCGTCTGGGTCAACGACCACATCCCGATCATCAGCGACATGCCCCACGGCGGCTACAAGGCCTCCGGCTACGGCAAGGACATGTCGCAGTACGCGTTCGACGAGTACACGCAGGTGAAGCATGTGATGCAGGACATCACCGCGATCGCCCGCAAGGACTGGCACCGAACGATCTTCGGCGACCGCTAGCACGGGACTGACGGCCGGCCTGTGCCGACGCGTTGCCTCGCGGGCACAGGCCGACCGTCAGATGAGCTCCGCTGCCAGAAAGCAGCGAGAGCGTGACTCCTCCCCTGATAACGGGGCTTCCCGTCAATCGCCTGAGCGACATCTCGGCGGCCAAGCCCTGACCGCCGCCTGAGGCAGGCCCTCAACGTAGTACCGCGCTACCCAGCGCTCCGCGACATCGCGCGATCCATCCACTGAAAGAGTGAGAGTTATGGAATCGGCCCATTCCCTTGCCGACGTCCAGTACACCTCCTTCTGGCTGGCCGACCCTGGCCGGCCCGAGGCCCTGCCCTCGTTGACCGGCGACACCCGCTGCGACCTGCTGGTCGTCGGCGGCGGCTACACCGGGCTGTGGACGGCGCTGGTCGCCAAGGAGCGCGACCCCGCCCGCGACGTCGTACTGCTCGAGGGCCACGAGGTCGGCTGGGCCGCCTCCGGCCGCAACGGCGGCTTCTGCGCCGCCAGCCTCACCCACGGCTTCTTCAACGGCTACGAGCGCTGGCCGGACGAGCTGCGCACGCTGGAGCGCCTCGGCCACGAGAACCTCCAGGCCATCGAGGACGCGGTCAAGCGCTACAACATCGACTGCGACTGGGAGCGCACCGGCGAACTCGACGTCGCGACCGAGCCCTACCAGGTCGAGGAGCTGCGCGAGGGCGCGGCGCTGATGGCCGAGTACGGCTCCAACGCCGAGTTCCTGGACACCGAGGCGATCCGGGCCGAGGTCAACTCGCCGACCTTCCTCGCCGGGCTCTGGGACAAGGACGGCGTGGCCATGGTCCACCCGGCCAAGCTCGCCTGGGGCCTGAAGCGGGCCTGTCTGGAGCTGGGCGTGCGGATCTACGAGCACACCCAGGCCACCGACCTCGCCGAGAGCGGTACCGGCATGGCCGTCCGCACCCCGTACGGCCGAGTCTTCGCGCAGCACGTCGCGCTCGGCACCAACATCTTCCCCAACCTGGTGAAGCGGGTCCGGCCGTTCCTCGCCCCGGTCTACGACTTCGCGCTGATGACCGAGCCGCTGACGGAGGAGCAGCTCGACGCCATCGGCTGGAAGAACCGGCAGGGCCTCGGCGACTGCGCCAACCAGTTCCACTACTTCCGGATCTCCGCCGACAACCGCATCCTCTGGGGCGGCTACGACGCGATCTACCACTTCGGCGGCAAGGTCCGCGCCGAGTACGACCACCGCCCGGAGACCTACGAGAAGCTGGCCGAGCACTTCTTCACTGCCTTCCCGCAGCTCAAGGGCATCAAGTTCACCCACGCCTGGGGCGGGGCGATCGACACCTGCAGCCGCTTCTCGGCCTTCTTCGGCACCGCCCACAAGGGCAAGGTCTCCTACGCGGTCGGCTACACCGGCCTCGGCGTCGGCGCCACCCGCTTCGGCGCGGAGGTCATGCTGGACCTGCTCTCCGGCCAGAAGACCGAGCGCACGGAGCTGGAGATGGTGAAGAGCAAGCCCCTGCCCTTCCCGCCCGAGCCGGTGAAGTGGGCCGGCATCGGCATCACCAAGTGGTCGCTGGACCGCGCCGACCACAACCAGGGCAAGCGCAACCTGTGGCTGAAGGCCATGGACGCGCTCGGCCTCGGCTTCGACAGCTGATCCTCCTCCGCCCGGAGGCGGAGGGCGCGCGGCGTGCACCCAATAGCGGGTGCACGCCGCTTTCGCATCCGTACGCTCCTTCTCACCCCCGCGAATCCGCGTCTGGATGAGGATGTTGCCGACACCGGCGTAAGAGTCGGACGGCAACCCGCTCTCTCTTGTTGGCACCAGCTCCACTACCGGGTGCCGCACGAGGGATGTGGAGGGCGGAAGCTATGGGAATCATGGACGCGAGAGGGGCGGTTGCCTGGCTCGTGGCCGCCGCACCCGACCCGGAGGCCTGCCGCTGGGAGTGGGAGCGAAGCACCTCGGGTATCGCGCTGCTCCCGGCCGGGCAGCTCTGGGACGTGCTGATCGTGCCGGGGGAGCTGGGGCGGCTCACGGCCGATGTGCTGCTGCGGCTGGCGGCCGAGCCCGGACCGGTGCTGGCGGACTTCGGGGACTTCCGGTTCGGCTTCTTCGTGCCGCCTGGAACGGCGGCGCACTGGGTCGCCACCGGGGTCCGCACCGCCGGGCCCGGGACCTGGCTGGCCGTCCCCTATCCGGGACGCAGCGGGCGCGGGCTGCGCTGGCTGGTCCCCCCGGACGGCAGCGGGACGCTCAACGATCCGGTCGTCCTCGAGCTGGCGATGCACGAGGCGGCGGTGCTACTGGTGAGTGGGACCGACGAGGTGTAAGGGCAAATCGCCATGACCCGACAGCTTGCCGATTGAGGGGGACTCGGGTACGCCACAGAATGAATACAGCGCGGCACTCGCTCTGTGACCCTGTGTGCCTCGCACGACCTCGGAGGCACACGTTGAGCAAGCACATCACCCACTGGATCGGTGGCAAGCAGGTCGCCACCGCGGGCGACGCCCCGCGTCGCGGTGACATCTTCGACCCGGCGACCGGCAAGGTCAGCGGCCAGGTCGACTTCGCGACCATCGCCGAGGTCGATGCCGCTGTCAGTGCCGCCGTCGGCGCCTTCGCCGGCTGGCGCAACGCCTCCCTGGCCAAGCGCACCACGGTCCTCTTCAACTTCCGTGAGCTGCTGAACTCCCGCAAGGACGAGCTCGCCTCGATCATCGTCGCCGAGCACGGCAAGGTGCACTCCGACGCCCTCGGCGAGATCGCCCGCGGCCTCGAGGTCGTCGAGTACGCCTGCGGTATCCCGCAGCTGCTCAAGGGCGGCTTCACCGAGCAGGCCTCGACCGGCGTCGACGTCTACTCGATCCGCCAGGCCCTCGGCCCGGTCGCGATCATCTCGCCGTTCAACTTCCCGGCGATGGTCCCGATGTGGTTCTTCCCGATCGCCATCGCGGCCGGCAACACCGTCATCCTCAAGCCCTCCGAGAAGGACCCGTCGACGGCGAACTTCCTCGCCGAGCTGTGGAAGGAAGCCGGCCTCCCGGACGGAGTCTTCAACGTCGTCCACGGTGACAAGGTCTCCGTCGACCGCCTGCTCGAGCACCCGGACGTCAAGTCCGTCTCCTTCGTCGGCTCCACGCCGATCGCCCGCTACGTCTACGAGACCGGCACCCGCTACGGCAAGCGCGTCCAGGCCCTCGGCGGCGCCAAGAACCACATGCTGGTCCTCCCGGACGCCGACCTGGACCTGGTCGCGGACTCCGCGATCAACGCCGGCTTCGGCGCGGCCGGCGAGCGCTGCATGGCAGTCTCGGTCGTGGTCGCCGTCGACACCATCGCCGACGAGCTGATCGAGAAGATCAAGGACCGGATGGCGACGCTCAAGGTCGGCCCGGGCTGCAACGGTGACTCGGACATGGGCCCGCTGGTCACCGGCGTCCACCGCGACAAGGTCACCTCCTACCTGGAGTCCGGGGTCGCCGACGGCGCCGAGCTGGTCGTCGACGGCCGCAAGCACCCGATCACCGCCGCCGACAAGAACGGCGCCGAGACCACCGACGGCTTCTGGCTCGGCCCGACGCTGTTCGACCACGTCAAGCCCGGCATGTCGGTCTACAACGACGAGATCTTCGGCCCGGTCCTGTCGGTCGTCCGGGTCGCCTCGTACGACGAGGGCCTGGAGCTGATCAACAACAACCCGTACGGCAACGGCACCGCGATCTTCACCAACGACGGCGGCGCGGCCCGACGCTTCCAGAACGAGGTCGAGGTCGGCATGGTCGGCATCAACGTGCCGATCCCGGTCCCGGTCGCCTACTACTCCTTCGGCGGCTGGAAGGCCTCGCTCTTCGGCGACAGCCACGCCTACGGCGCCGACGGCGTCCACTTCTTCACCCGCAGCAAGGCCGTGACGTCCCGCTGGCTCGACCCGAGCCACGGCGGCATCAACCTGGGCTTCCCGACCAACGCCTGATTTCGACGGACCCGGCCCGGCGCACGACACTCTGTCGTGCGCCGGGCCGGACCCGTTTCCAGAACGTGTTGGACGAAGGCGCGTGGCGCTCCTAGCGTGAGTGCATGCCCAACCAGCGCCCGGAGAACCGGTCACGACTGCTGCGTCGCGCGACGTCGCTCTTCCAGCGGCAGGGGTACGAGGCCGGCGGGCTGCTGAATGAGCTGCTGGACGCCGGGGAATTCCCCGGCGGCGAGGCGCAGTTGGCCGTGGAGGCGGTGCTGCTGACCGCCGCCGAACTGGGCGCGCAGATGGTCGAGGTACTCGACCGGGCGGCAGACCCGGTGGCCGGCGTCGTCACCCTGGGCGCACTGTTCGCCCGCCCGCTCGCCGAATCCGGGTACCAGGGCGGATGCACGATATCGACCATCGCCCTGGAACTGGCCGCAGACCATCCGGAGATCCGTACGGCCTGCGCACGCGCATACGGGGACTGGCTCGGCATCCTCGACCGGAGATTCCGGTCCTGGGGAGTGCCGGCGGGCGAGTCGGCCGCGTTGGCGGAGGTGGTGCTCTCCGGCATCGAGGGGGCACTCGTCCTGGCCAAGGTGCGCCGCGACTGCGCCCCGATCCACCAGGTCACCGCCCGTCTGGGCGCACTGGTGGCAGCCCGGTTTGACTCTCCTGACAGGGGCGCGTAGTGTCCTGCGAGTTGCCCTGCAGACCTGCGGTGGCGACCAATCCCCTGAACATCCTGCACGGTCTTCTCTGTCGTGCGCTTTTCCGGGAATTGCGGTGGAATTCGCGTCACTGACGAGAAACCGCTAGAGTTTCACTCGTCGGAACGGGCCGGAAACGGCGCGGGAAGACGGAGCAAGAACTGGCGAAACAGACTGGTGAAACGGTCTGCTAAGCTAAACAACGAAGAACGAACGAAGCGCTCGGAGAGACCGGTGAAAGGGTCTTGAAGAAAGCGTCCGTTCCTTGAGAACTCAACAGCGTGCCAAAAGTCAACGCCAAATGTTGATACCCCGTCCGGCCACATCATGTGGGCGGTCGAGGTTCCTTTGGGAAAAATGCTGCAACATTTTAAATGCAGAAACACTAGCGAGGACGCAGTGCACGGGACCGGCTATTCCGCTGGTTGCTGTGCCGCTCAACGCGAGTGCTATTCCGATTACGGAATGACATTCACGGAGAGTTTGATCCTGGCTCAGGACGAACGCTGGCGGCGTGCTTAACACATGCAAGTCGAACGGTGAAGCCCTTCGGGGTGGATCAGTGGCGAACGGGTGAGTAACACGTGGGCAATCTGCCCTGCATTCTGGGACAAGCCTTGGAAACGAGGTCTAATACCGGATACGACGCATCCCCGCATGGGGTGTGCGTGGAAAGCTCCGGCGATGCAGGATGAGCCCGCGGCCTATCAGCTTGTTGGTGGGGTAATGGCCTACCAAGGCGACGACGGGTAGCCGGCCTGAGAGGGCGACCGGCCACACTGGGACTGAGACACGGCCCAGACTCCTACGGGAGGCAGCAGTGGGGAATATTGCACAATGGGCGAAAGCCTGATGCAGCGACGCCGCGTGAGGGATGACGGCCTTCGGGTTGTAAACCTCTTTCAGCAGGGAAGAAGCGCAAGTGACGGTACCTGCAGAAGAAGCACCGGCTAACTACGTGCCAGCAGCCGCGGTAATACGTAGGGTGCGAGCGTTGTCCGGAATTATTGGGCGTAAAGAGCTCGTAGGCGGCTTGTCACGTCGGATGTGAAAGCCCGGGGCTTAACTCCGGGTCTGCATTCGATACGGGCAGGCTAGAGTGTGGTAGGGGAGATCGGAATTCCTGGTGTAGCGGTGAAATGCGCAGATATCAGGAGGAACACCGGTGGCGAAGGCGGATCTCTGGGCCATTACTGACGCTGAGGAGCGAAAGCGTGGGGAGCGAACAGGATTAGATACCCTGGTAGTCCACGCCGTAAACGTTGGGAACTAGGTGTGGGTCACATTCCACGTGGTCCGCGCCGCAGCTAACGCATTAAGTTCCCCGCCTGGGGAGTACGGCCGCAAGGCTAAAACTCAAAGGAATTGACGGGGGCCCGCACAAGCAGCGGAGCATGTGGCTTAATTCGACGCAACGCGAAGAACCTTACCAAGGCTTGACATATACCGGAAACGGCCAGAGATGGTCGCCCCCTTGTGGTCGGTATACAGGTGGTGCATGGTTGTCGTCAGCTCGTGTCGTGAGATGTTGGGTTAAGTCCCGCAACGAGCGCAACCCTCGTTCTGTGTTGCCAGCGAGTAATGTCGGGGACTCACAGGAGACTGCCGGGGTCAACTCGGAGGAAGGTGGGGACGACGTCAAATCATCATGCCCCTTATGTCTTGGGCTGCACACGTGCTACAATGGCCGGTACAATGAGCTGCGATACCGCGAGGTGGAGCGAATCTCAAAAAGCCGGTCTCAGTTCGGATTGGGGTCTGCAACTCGACCCCATGAAGTCGGAGTTGCTAGTAATCGCAGATCAGCATTGCTGCGGTGAATACGTTCCCGGGCCTTGTACACACCGCCCGTCACGTCACGAAAGTCGGTAACACCCGAAGCCGGTGGCCTAACCCGCAAGGGAAGGAGCTGTCGAAGGTGGGACCAGCGATTGGGACGAAGTCGTAACAAGGTAGCCGTACCGGAAGGTGCGGCTGGATCACCTCCTTTCTAAGGAGCACTTCTCCCGGCCATGGCCGGGCAGAGGGCCACAGGTCAGCGAATGTCTGTACCGTGGTTCGCTCATGGGTGGAACGTTGACTATTCGGCGCGATCATCGTCATGGACACGAGTACTGCTTCGGCGTGGAAAGTTCTGTGATGGGTGGTGGCTCCGGGCACGTTGTTGGGTCCTGAGGGCACGGCCGCGAGGTCGATTGTCTTCGGTACGCCGGCCCCAGTGAACTTCATGCCGCTTGCGGTGTGGGGGTGATGGGTGGCTGGTCGTTGCTTGAGAACTGCACAGTGGACGCGAGCATCTGTGGCCAAGTTTTTAAGGGCGCACGGTGGATGCCTTGGCACTAGGAACCGATGAAGGACGTGGGAGGCCGCGATAGGCCCCGGGGAGCTGTCAACCGAGCTTTGATCCGGGGGTGTCCGAATGGGGAAACCCGGCAGTCGTCATGGGCTGTCACCCGCTGCTGAACACATAGGCAGTGTGGAGGGAACGCGGGGAAGTGAAACATCTCAGTACCCGCAGGAAGAGAAAACAACCGTGATTCCGAGAGTAGTGGCGAGCGAAATCGGATGAGGCTAAACCGTATTGGTGTGATACCCGGCAGGGGTTGCCATTACGGGGTCGTGGGAAAATTCTTGTCCGGTCTGCCGGCCGGTCGGAGAGTCAGAAACCGTATGGGTAGTCGAAGGACATGCGAAAGGTCCGGCGTAGAGGGTAAGACCCCCGTAGACGAAACCTGTACGGCTCTCTTGAGTTTTTCCCAAGTAGCACGGAGCCCGAGAAATTCCGTGTGAATCTGGCGGGACCACCCGCTAAGCCTAAATATTCCCTAGTGACCGATAGCGGACAGTACCGTGAGGGAATGGTGAAAAGTACCGCGGGAGCGGAGTGAAATAGTACCTGAAACCGTGTGCCTACAAGCCGTGGGAGCGTCGCAGCGTGTGCTTGCACACAGCTGTCGTGACTGCGTGCCTTTTGAAGAATGAGCCTGCGAGTTTGCGGTGTGTTGCGAGGTTAACCCGTGTGGGGTAGCCGTAGCGAAAGCGAGTCCGAATAGGGCGACATAGTAGCGCGCCCAAGACCCGAAGCGGAGTGATCTAGCCATGGGCAGGTTGAAGCGCGGGTAAGACCGTGTGGAGGACCGAACCCACCAGGGTTGAAAACCTGGGGGATGACCTGTGGTTAGGGGTGAAAGGCCAATCAAACTCCGTGATAGCTGGTTCTCCCCGAAATGCATTTAGGTGCAGCGTCGCGTGTTTCTTGCCGGAGGTAGAGCACTGGATAGGCGATGGGCCCCACCGGGTTACTGACCTTAGCCAAACTCCGAATGCCGGTAAGTGAGAGCGCGGCAGTGAGACTGTGGGGGATAAGCTCCATGGTCGAGAGGGAAACAGCCCAGAACACCGGCTAAGGCCCCTAAGCGTGTGCTAAGTGGGAAAGGATGTGGAGTCGCAGAGACAACCAGGAGGTTGGCTTAGAAGCAGCCACCCTTTAAAGAGTGCGTAATAGCTCACTGGTCAAGTGATTCCGCGCCGACAATGTAGCGGGGCTCAAGTACACCGCCGAAGCCGTGTCATTGCAGCTTAACTCCTAACGGGGGCTGTGATGGGTAGGGGAGCGTCGTGTGCCGGGTGAAGCGGCGGCGGAAGCCAGTCGTGGACGGTATACGAGTGAGAATGCAGGCATGAGTAGCGATACAAGAGTGGGAAACTCTTGCGCCGATTGACCAAGGGTTCCTGGGTCAAGCTGATCTGCCCAGGGTAAGTCGGGACCTAAGGCGAGGCCGACAGGCGTAGTCGATGGACAACGGGTTGATATTCCCGTACCCGCTTTGAAGCGCCAACGTCGAACCTCTGAATGCTAAAGCCGTGAAGCCGTCTCGGATCCTTCGGGTGAAGAGGAGTGGTGGAGCCGCTGACCCAACAGGGTAGTAGGTGAGCGATGGGGTGACGCAGGAAGGTAGTCCAGCCCGGGCGGTGGTAGTCCCGGGGTAAGGGTGTAGGGCGTTGTGTAGGCAAATCCGCACAACATGAGCCTGAGACCTGATGCCGAGCCGATTGTGGTGAAGTGGATGATCCTATGCTGTCGAGAAAAGCCTCTAGCGAGTTTCATGGCGGCCCGTACCCCAAACCGACTCAGGTGGTCAGGTAGAGAATACCGAGGCGTTCGGGTGAACTATGGTTAAGGAACTCGGCAAAATGCCCCCGTAACTTCGGGAGAAGGGGGGCCGGAACTGGTGACGAGTCTTGCACTCCGAGCTGGGGCCGGCCGCAGAGACCAGCGAGAAGCGACTGTTTACTAAAAACACAGGTCCGTGCGAAGCCGTAAGGCGATGTATACGGACTGACGCCTGCCCGGTGCTGGAACGTTAAGGGGACCGGTTAGTGGGGTTTCGATCCCGCGAAGCTGAGAACTTAAGCGCCAGTAAACGGCGGTGGTAACTATAACCATCCTAAGGTAGCGAAATTCCTTGTCGGGTAAGTTCCGACCTGCACGAATGGCGTAACGACTTCTCGACTGTCTCAACCATAGGCCCGGTGAAATTGCATTACGAGTAAAGATGCTCGTTTCGCGCAGCAGGACGGAAAGACCCCGGGACCTTTACTATAGCTTGATATTGGTGTTCGGTTCGGCTTGTGTAGGATAGGTGGGAGACTTTGAAGCTGTGACGCCAGTCATGGTGGAGTCGTCGTTGAAATACCACTCTGGTCGTGCTGGATGTCTAACCTGGGTCCGTGATCCGGATCAGGGACAGTGTCTGGTGGGTAGTTTAACTGGGGCGGTTGCCTCCTAAAATGTAACGGAGGCGCCCAAAGGTTCCCTCAGCCTGGTTGGCAATCAGGTGTTGAGTGTAAGTGCACAAGGGAGCTTGACTGTGAGACCGACGGGTCGAGCAGGTGCGAAAGCAGGGACTAGTGATCCGGCGGTGGCTTGTGGAAGCGCCGTCGCTCAACGGATAAAAGGTACCCCGGGGATAACAGGCTGATCTTCCCCAAGAGTCCATATCGACGGGATGGTTTGGCACCTCGATGTCGGCTCGTCGCATCCTGGGGCTGGAGTAGGTCCCAAGGGTTGGGCTGTTCGCCCATTAAAGCGGTACGCGAGCTGGGTTTAGAACGTCGTGAGACAGTTCGGTCCCTATCCGCTGCGCGCGCAGGAGTCTTGAGAAGGGCTGTCCCTAGTACGAGAGGACCGGGACGGACGAACCTCTGGTGTGCCAGTTGTCCTGCCAAGGGCATGGCTGGTTGGCTACGTTCGGGAGGGATAACCGCTGAAAGCATCTAAGCGGGAAGCCTGCTTCGAGATGAGGACTCCCACCACCATCGAGTGGGTAAGGCTCCCAGTAGACGACTGGGTTGATAGGCCGGATGTGGAAGCCCTGTGAGGGGTGGAGCTGACCGGTACTAATAGGCCGAGGGCTTGTCCATAGTTGCTACGCGTCCACTGTGTTGTTCTGAAGAAACGACCCCTGCTTCCGGCAGCGTGTTGTCGATATCTTCATAGTGTTTCGGTGGTCATAGCGTGAGGGAAACGCCCGGTTACATCCCGAACCCGGAAGCTAAGCCTCACAGCGCCGATGGTACTGCAGGGGGGACCCTGTGGGAGAGTAGGACGCCGCCGAACAACCTTTGACGAAGAGCCCCCTGACCACCGGTCAGGGGGCTCTTCGGCGTTCCCGGGCTCAGACGGAGCGGACGAGGTTGTTCGTCCAGGTCTGTGCGTTGAGGACGGAGTCGCCGGAGTAGGTGAAGGTCAGGGTCTGCAGGCCGCGCTTCATGGGCTTGAGCGTCACCGTTGTCCGGCCGTGGGCGAGTTCGGCGGATCCGAGCAAAGCTCGACCGTCGTAGACGCGGATCCAGCCGGTCGGGGTGGTGCCGGGAGCGGTCAGCACGAAGTTGAACTTGCCGTGGACCAGATGGCTGACGTCCGGGATGCCGTTGCCGCGCGGGGACCAGCTGAGGTCGGGCCAGTTCTTGAGGACGTCGATGGTGATGGCGGAGTCGACCTGGATCACGCCTTCGGCGTCCACGTAGGACATGGAGATGGCGTGGAGGCCGAGGCCGAGGCGGCTCGATGCGATGGAAATGCTTGCTTGGCCGTGGGCGTTCACGGCCGGCTGGCTGAGCAGGCTGCCGTTCTCGGCGGTGAGGACGATACGGCCGCTGGTGACGGCCCGACCGGCGTCGCGCACGGTCTCCGTGTAGGTCTGCGACGAGCCGTAGAGGATGTTCGGGGCGACCGTGCCCGTGATGCTGTAGGCGGGGTTCGGGAAGGTGGCCGCCATCGCGGCTGGGGTTGAACAGGACAGCACGCCCACGACCGCGGCTGCCGAAACGGCTGCGGCAGCGAGCTTGGGGGACAGGGGCATCGACGGTCTCCTGGTTGATCTTCGGTCGAAATGACGATCACGTTATAGCTCGGCTCGCGTACGGCAGTTCGAGCGGGCCTACCATCGACTGCGCACCATGCACCTCGCCGACCCGACAAGGACGCGGAACCATGACCGACCTTCCCATCCGTCACTTCCAGGGCAGTGACGGCACCGAACTCGTCTATCGGGAGCTCGGGGAGGGACGGCCGGTGGTGCTGTTCCACGGCTACCTCTCCACCGGCCTGCTCAACTGGGTGCGCTTCGGCCATGCGGCACGGTTGGCCGAGCTCGGCTACCGGGTGGTCCTGCCGGATCTGCGCGGTCATGGAGACAGCGCGAAGCCGCACGATGCGGCGGCCTACCGGCCCGACGGGCTGGTCGACGACGGCTTCGCCCTGCTCGCGCATCTCGGACTGCACGGGCCCGAGGGGGCGGGCGATGGGGGCTACGACCTCGGCGGCTATTCGATGGGCGGCCGCACGGCGACGCGGATGCTGGTGCGCGGCGCCAGGCCGGGCCGGGCGGTGGTGGCCGGGGTGGGCCTGGAGGGGCTGCTGGACACCGACTACCGCCGCGACCGGTTCAGGCATGTGCTCACCCACCTCGGCACGTTTCCGGTTGGCTCGCCGGACTGGGAAGCGGAAGCGTTCCTCCGGCGGACCGGCGGCGATCCGGTGGCGCTGCTGCATCTGCTGGGCACCTCGGTGGACACCTCCCGGGAGGAGCTGGCACGCGTTGAGGTGGAGACGCTGCTGCTGATGGGGGCACAGGACCGGGACCACGGCTCGGCCGAGGACCTGGCCGCGCTGCTGCCGAAGGGCAGGTGCGTCACCGTGCCCGGGACCCATATGAGTGTGGTCCCGCAGCCCGCGTTCGGCACGGCGATCGCGGAGTTCCTCGGACCGGCGGCCTGAGCCCGCGCAGCCCGCAGTGACGGCTCAGCGGGGGCGTGGGGCCCAGCGGACCAGGCACCAGAGGATGACGCCGGTGAGGCTCCAGCCGGCCACCACGTCCAGGAACCAGTGGTAGTTGCACCAGATCAACGTGATGCCGACGCCGAAGCAGACGAACGCCGTCACACCGTGCAGCACCCGGCGCAGCCGGCCCGAGGCGAGGGTCAGCCCGAGCAGCCAGGCGGCGGTGCCCAGGCAGACGCCGGAGGTGGAGGTGTGGCCGGAGGGGAACCAGCCCCACTCGCCCGGTGTCATCGGTTCGCCCGCGGGCCCCGGGCGTCCGATAAGGATCTTGCCCGGGATCACCGTGGCGAAGAGCGCGGCGCCGGCCAGCAGCGAGGCCAGCAGCGGCTTCCAGGAACGGGCCCGGGCCGCGGCGGTCAGCGTGCCGAGAACCAGGAGCGGGACGGCCACCCCCGAGCTGCCGAAGTCGGTCCAGTAGTCGGCGAGGGTGTTCAGCCAGGTGACGGGGTTCTCGGCGACCAGGTGCAGGGTGGTGTGCCGGACCCAGCGGTCGACCGCCAGCAGCGGGCCGTGGTTGACCACCTGCTCGGTGAGGACGACGAGGACCAGCAGCAGCACGGTCGGGAACCAGATGGATTTCAGCACGGCGTCCAGCCCGGCGGTGAACCGGTTCAGGACGCGGAGAAGCAGCCCCGGAGCAGGGGGGAGAGCTCCGGGGCTGCTGTGGTGATCGCCTGTCCGCGTGGCCCGGGGGGTTTGAGCGTGGCGGACGGTCGATCGGCTGAGGGGCTGCGGGCCGGAGCCCGCGGTGGTGTCCTCGGCGGTGTTTCGTCGGTGAGGGTCAGTCACCGGCGAGGGCTGCTTCTCCATCTGTCATGACAGTACGTCACCGGGGCGCGGAGGGCGATCCAGCTCACCCACCCGCCATCAGGTCCGCACACCTTCTTCACGACGTGGCGGGAAAAGCCGGTCGCGGGGTGCCGAGGCCGTCATCCCGCGGAGCGGCTGTCACCCAGCGTGACAATGGCACGAGCAACGCCGACGGCCCGGCCCGGAGGGGGATCCGGGTCGGGCCGTCGGCGGCTGTCCCGCCACAGGGCGGAAGAAGGGTGGGTCAGACCGCGGCGAAGGCGCCCTCGAGGATGTCGAGGCCCTCGGCGAGCAGGTGCTCCGGCATGACCAGCGGGGGCAGGAAGCGCAGCACGTTGCCGTAGGTGCCGGCGGTGAGGACCAGCAGGCCCTCGGCGTGGCAGGCCTTGGCGATGGCCGCGGTGATCTCCGGGTTGGGGTCCTTGCTGCCGGCCTTGACCAGCTCGACCGCGATCATTGCGCCGCGACCGCGGACATCGCCGATCACGTCGAACTTCTCCTGCATGGCGTGCAGGCGGGCGAGCATGGTCTCGCCGATGGCCTGGGCCTTGGCGTTGAGGTCCAGCTCCTTCATGGTCTCGATGGAGCCGAGCGCCGCGGCGCAGGCGACCGGGTTGCCGCCGTAGGTGCCGCCCAGGCCGCCGGAGTGGGCGGCGTCCATGATCTCGGCGCGGCCGGTCACCGCGGCGAGCGGGAGGCCGCCGGCGATGCCCTTGGCGGTGGTGATCAGGTCGGGGACGATGCCCTCGTCGTTGCAGGCGAACCACTGGCCGGTGCGGCAGAAGCCGGTCTGGATCTCGTCCGCGACGAAGACGATGCCGTTGGCCTTGGCGAACTCGACCAGCGCGGGCAGGAAGCCCTTGGCCGGCTCGATGAAGCCGCCCTCGCCCTGGATGGGCTCGATCACGATCGCGGCGACGTTCTCCGCGCCGATCTGCTTGGTGATGATCTCGATGGCCTGCGCGGCGGCCTCGGTCGCGGCGTTCTCCGCGCCGGTCAGCCAGCGGTAGGGGTACGCCACCGGGACGCGGTAGACCTCGGGTGCGAACGGACCGAAGCCCTGCTTGTAGGGCATGTTCTTCGCGGTCATGCCCATGGTCAGGTTGGTGCGGCCGTGGTAGCCGTGGTCGAAGACCACGACGGCGGTGCGCTTGGTGTAGGCACGCGCGATCTTGACGGCGTTCTCGACGGCCTCGGCGCCCGAGTTGAAGAGCGCGGTGCGCTTCTCGTGGTCGCCCGGGGTCAGCTCGTTGAGCTGCTCGGCCACGGCGACGTAGCCCTCGTACGGGGTGACCATGAAGCAGGTGTGGGTGAACGCGGCCAGCTGCTCGGCGGCGCGGTCCACGACCGCCTTGGCGCTGTTGCCGACGTTGGTCACGGCGATGCCCGCGCCGAAGTCGATCAGCGAGTTGCCGTCCACGTCCTCGACCACGCCGCCACCCGCGCGGGTGATGTAGACGGGGAGGGTGGTGCCGACGCCGGCGGCGACCGCGGCGAGCTTGCGCGCCTGCAGTTCCTGCGACTTCGGACCGGGAATGGCGGTGACGATCCGGCGCTCCTGGGGGAGCGAGGGGCCGCCGGGCAGCTGCCCGGCGCTGGACGGAACAGCGCTCATGAGATGTCTCCCAGGGAGGTGGGGGTGGTGGCGCGGACGGCGCTTCGTTACAGGCAGGCTACGACGGCGGGAAAGGGGTCGCATACGCCGAAGGGGAGTGGTGCGGGACCCGAGTTGTCCTGGCCGGACAGCGCCGCCGATCCTGCGTGCCTCTGCTCAGGGGGTCCTCCGCTGCACTAGATTGAGAGCTTTGGACGGGTGGGCGCGCGCGAGGGAGCGGGACGGCGATGTCACTGGAAGGCGCGCGGGGGCGACAGGCCGATCGGGCGGACGGTCCCGAGTTCGGAAAGCCCTACTTTCCCGGCCCCGCTGACGGCGCGTCAATGACCGCTGCGCCGGGCCGGGGCGGCCGGCCCTGGGGCCCGCCCGCAGCCCCGCCGGGGCCGGCGCCGGTGCTGCAGGAGCCGCAACTCGAGGCCCCGGGTCAGGGGTTCGACCTCGTGGGGTGGCTCTCGGCGCCGCGGAACTCCGGGACGCCCGGGGTCTTCGGCCTCGGCCCGGCCGCTCGGCCGGCCCGGGACTCCGAGGACGAGGCGCCCGGCGTCCCCGCCTGGAAGCTGCTGCTCCGGGCGCTGCTGAACCTGGTGGTGGCCTGGGAGGTCTTCTACTACCTCGGCAGCCTGATCGCGGCCGAGGTGAACATACTGCTGCGGCCCTACGTCGGCGGCGGGTTCGGCCTGATGCTCACCAACTGGCTGGTGGACCTGATCGAGATCGCGCTGCTGGCGAAGCTCTTCGGCCGGATGGGCCGGTGGCCGCTGGTCTGGCGGCGGTACGGGCTGCCCGCCGCGCAGGCGCTGGCCCGGCGGTTGGCCGGGGCGACCGAGGGGCGGGTGGCGATCCCGGTCCAGGGCGTCGGCCATCCGGCGCAGCCGGAGGATCCCTGGCGGGCCTTCCGCGGGCTCGCCCACGCCGAGGACCTGCAGCTGCTGGACCAGGAGACCGCGCAGGGCCGGGTCGACGACGTCGACCACCAGCGGCTCAACCGGGCGCTGGACTATGTGCGGGACCAGCCCGAGCGGCTGACCGCGCTGCTGGACGCGGTCCGCGACCACGGCGCCGCCGCCTGCGGCCATCCGTCCGGCGCGCGGGACCTGCCGGGCCGCGCGGCCCGGCACGACCTGCTGCTGCGGCAGGTCAGGATCGGCGCCACCCAGGACGTCCCGAAGAACCCGTCGGCCTACCGGGGGACGGACCTCGCGCTCGACCCGGTGCTGCTCGGAACCTCGCTGCTGGCGGTCGGTCCGGCCGGGACCGGCAAGACCGCGCGGCTCGCCCGTCCGGTGGCCGAGGCGCTGTGCCTCCAGGCGCTGGCCGGGACCGCCGCGGTCGTGGTCGTCGGCGCGGACGACGCCGACCTCGGCCCGGACGCCTGGTACGACGTGGTGGTGGATCCCGGACCGGACGCCGACCACCGCACCGGCTACGGCCTGGACCTCTTCGGCGGTGCGCGCTCCGTCGACGCCGCCGCCGCGCAGCTGGCCGACGCGCTGCTCCCGGACGAGCTGGCCCCCCGCGCCGACGCTGCCCGGCAGGCGCTGCAGCAGGTCGTCGGCCCGTTCCGGGCCGCGCACCGGCGGCCGCCGGGCGTCCGCGAGCTGGCGCAGCTGCTGCGCGGGGAGCCGGCCGCCTGGGCCGGGCTGCAGGAGGCGCTGGGTTCGCTGGGGCTGCTGGAGGAGCACCGGTACGAGCTGGCACAGCGGGAGCGGATGCACGGCCAGGTGGACGATCCGGGCGCGTTGCTGGCAGACCGGCTGGCGCTGCTGGACCGGCCGGTGTTCGCCGGCAGCTTCAACCCCTCGGCCCGTCCGGCCGCGCAGCCGGCCGCCGCCCGGCCGCTGTTCGCGATGCACGCGCTCGACCATCCGCTGCGGGTGCGGGTGAAGCTGCCGGAGCAGAGCCATCCGGAGGCGGCGCGGATCGTCGCCCGGCTGGCTGTCGGCCAGTTCCTGCACGCTGCCGCGGCCCGGCAGGACCGTTCGCTGTTCGCGGGACTGGTCGTCGACGACGCCTCGACGGTGATCGACAACCAGACCGTGCGCGGACTGCAGCGGCTGCGCGGCGCCCATGCCGGGGCGGTGCTGCTGCTGCGGACTCTGGTCGACCTGCCGGAGCCGCTGCGGGCGCCGCTGTTCGGGGCGGTCGGCGGCAGGATGGCGTTCCCGGGGATCGCGCCCTGGGACGGCAAGCTGTTTGCCGAGACCTGGGGCACGGTCTGGGTCGACGAGCGGGACGTCACCCGGGCGCCGGACACCTCCGGCGGCTTCCTGAAGCGCGGCTGGCGGGCGGCCAGGGCGCTGCTGGAGGGCGAGCGGGCGGAGACCGAGAGCGTCACCACCCGGCGGGTGGAGCGGCGGCGCTGGTCGTCCTCGGACCTGGCGCAGGTGCTGCCCGGCGGCCACGCGGTGCTGTCGCTGACGGCGGTGGACGGCACGCCGGTCCCGCCGCTGCTGGTGGACCTGCGTGGCTGAGGGCCCCGACGGGCCTTTACCCGCACCTCGACCGACGCGCACTGGGACGGTGCGGCAGAATCAGTAGTGGCCGTTGTCCTGGACGGCCAGTAAGCGCAGTCGTCGGCAGTGTCGCCGACGGCGCTCTGCCCGTCGAAGGTGCCATGTCTCTCAAGAGCGCAGCCCCGCAAGCCACCGCCCCGGCGACCGCGGTGACCCTGTCCGCCCTGGTCGCCATGGAGGGGCTGCACCTCGTGGTGCTGGCCGGCGAGCAGCAGCTCGACCGTCCGGTGCGCTGGGTGCACACGAGCGAGCTCGACGACCCGGCCCCCTATCTGGAGGGCGGTGAGCTGCTGCTCACCACCGGGCTGAAGCTCGGCCGGAGCAAGGAGAAGCTGCGCCAGTACGTCCACCGGCTGGCCGACGCCGGGGTGGCCGGGCTGGGTGTCGGCGTCGGCCTCTCCTACAGCGAGGTCCCGGCCGCGCTGGTCGAGGCCGCGGCCGAGCGGGGGCTGCCGCTGCTGCAGGTGCCGCAGCCGACGCCGTTCATCGCCATCAGCAAGGCGGTCACCGCCGCCCTCGCCGCCGAGCAGTACCAGGCCGTCACCACCAGCTTCGAGGCCCAGGAGGAGCTGACCAGGGCGGCCCTCGGCCAGGACGGCACCGCCGCGCTGATCGGCCGGCTCGCCGCCCGGCTCGGCGGCTGGGCCGCGCTCTACGACGCCTCGGGCGCGGTCGTGGTCGCCGCGCCGGGCTGGGCCGCGCGCCGGGCCGGGCGGCTGCGCCCCGAGGTGGAGCGGCTGCGGGACCGGCCCGCGCCGAGCAGCGCCGCGCTCCAGGGCCGGCCCCGGACCGCCGAGGACCAGGAGGGCGGGCCCTCGGGCGAGCGGGGGGCCGAGGCGGAGGGCGGGGACTTCGTGGTGCTCCAGTCGCTCGGCGCGGACCGCCGGGCCCGGGGCTTCCTCGCGGTCGGTACCGAGGACCGGCTGAAGCCGGGCGAGCGCTACATCGTGAACGGCGCCGTCGCACTGCTCACCCTCACCCTGGAACGCTCCCGGGACCTGCGCCGGGCCGAGGAGCGGATGCGGACGGCACTGCTGCGGCTGGTACTGGCCGGCGAGACCGGCACCGCCCGGGAGGTCGCCGGGGCGCTGCTCGGCGGGCTGCCCGAGGGGACGGTCCGGGTGCTGGTCGCGGCCGGCGAGGGGCTGGCCGCGCTGGGCGACGTGGCGGAGCAGAGCGCGACCCGGTCGGGCGAGCCGCTGCTGCTGGCCTCCGAGGGCGACCGGCTGGTGCTGCTCGCGGTCGAGGGCGGGGCGGTCCACACGGACTGCGTCGCCGCCGTCCAGGAGTTCGACACCGTCTCGCTGGGCATCTCGGGCTCGGCCACGCCGGAGACGGCCGGCAGCGCGTTCGCCCAGGCCGAGCGGGCGCTGGCGGTGGCGCTGCGCGGCGGGCGGCGCAGCGTCGACCACGACGAGGTGGGCAGCGGGTCGCTGCTGCCGCTGCTGGCCGACGAGGCGGTGCTGGCCTTCGCCGACGGGCTGCTGCGCCCGCTGCGCGAGCACGACCTGACCGCGCGCGGCGACCTGGAGGCGAGCCTCCAGGCCTGGCTGTCGCGGCACGGCCAGTGGGACGCCGCCGCGGCCGACCTGGGCGTCCACCGGCACACCCTGCGCTACCGGATGCGCCGGGTGGAGGAGCTGCTCGGCCGTACCCTGGACGACGCCGACGTCCGGATGGAGCTGTGGCTGGCGCTGCGGGCCCGCGGCCGGGCCTGAGCCGACCGGGTCCGAGCGGCGGTGCGGATGCGCCAGTCCGTAGTACGCACCGGTCGGACCAGGACACGACGGACAAGCTGCGGGTGCGCCCGGCGTCCTACCGTGGATCCAGACATCCTTTCCCCGGCCGCCAGTACGGTCCGGGACGCAGCAGAAAGGCCGGTGACCTCGGTGACCAGCACCCACGCATTCTGGCTGGCCGGTCGGCAGGAGCACGGCACGGACTCCTTCGAGGTCCGCCACCCCTGGGACGACAGCCTGGTCGGCACGGTCAGCGTGCCGACCGAGGCCCAGGTGGAGGCGGCCGTCGCCGCCGCCGTCGCGGTGCAGGACGAGTTCGCCGCCACCCCCGCCTACGTCCGCGCCGCCGCGCTGGACCATGTGGCCAAGCGGCTGACCGAGCGGACCGAGGAGCTCGCCCAGCTGATCACCGCCGAGAACGGCAAGCCGATCAAGTGGGCGCGCGGCGAGGTCGGCCGGGCCGCCTCGGTCTTCCGCTGGGCGGCTGAGGAGGCCCGTCGCTTCAACAGCGGTGAGGGCCAGCGGCTGGACACCGACGCCGGCGGCACCGGCCGGCTGGCGATCACCCGCCGCTTCCCCAAGGGCGCCGTGCTCGGTATCGCGCCGTTCAACTTCCCGCTGAACCTGGTCGCCCACAAGGTCGCCCCGGCGATCGCGGTCGGCGCCCCGATCATCCTGAAGCCGGCCCCGGCGACCCCGCTCTCGGCGCTGGTGCTGGGCGAGATCCTGGCCGAGACCGACCTGCCCGCCGGGTCCTGGAGCGTGCTGACGGTCGCCAACGACCGGATGCCGGCCCTGGTCCAGGACAAGCGGCTGCCGGTGATCTCCTTCACCGGTTCCGACATCGTCGGCTACCAGATCCTCGACTCGGTGCCGCGCAAGCACGTCACCCTGGAGCTGGGCGGCAACGCCGCCGCGGTCGTGCTGGCCGACTGGTCCAGCGAGGCGGACCTGGAGTGGGCCGCGACCCGGATCGCGACCTTCGCCAACTACCAGGGCGGCCAGTCCTGCATCTCGGTGCAGCGGGTGCTGGCCGACGCGGCGGTCTACGACCGGCTGGTCGAGAAGGTCGTCGCCAAGGTCGCCGCGCAGGTCACCGGCAACCCCTCGGACGACACCGTGGACGTCGGCCCGCTGGTCAACGAGGCGGCGGCGAAGCGGGTCGAGTCCTGGGTGGACGAGGCGGTGGCGGCCGGCGCGCAGCTGCACACCGGCGGCAAGCGCGAGGGCGCGACCTACGCCCCGACCGTCGTGTCCGACGTCCCGGCCGGGGTCCGGCTGGCGACCGAGGAGGTCTTCGGCCCGGTGCTGACGCTGACCCGGGTCGAGGGCGTCGACGCGGCCTTCGCCGCCGTCAACGACTCCAAGTTCGGCCTGCAGGCGGGCGTGTTCACGCACGATGTGCAGACCGCGTTCCGCGCCCACCGGGAGCTGGAGGTCGGCGGTGTGATCATCGGCGACGCGCCCTCCTACCGGGCCGACCAGATGCCCTACGGCGGCGTCAAGGACTCCGG
Organism: uncultured Actinomycetota bacterium; assembly: GCA_963743515.1. GTDB lineage: Bacteria > Actinomycetota > Actinomycetes > Streptomycetales > Streptomycetaceae > Streptacidiphilus. The sequence goes on along the minus strand of CAVUQN010000004.1, from coordinate 66,071 downwards.
CGTGGGCCGCGAGGGCGTGGCCTTCGCGATGGCGGACTACACCTACGAGCGGGTCATGGTGCTGACCGGCCTGGCGCTCTGACGCTCCGGCGCTTCTAGTCGAACCCCGGGTGAGGGGTGCGGTGCCACCGCACCCCTCACCCGGGGTTTCACATTTCCGGGGGCGCGAGCCGGGATCCTGCGTCACCTATGGTGATCTGTCGGTGACGGGGCGTACGGTCGGGTAGAACCGGTCGGTAGCCTGTCCCGAGGTGGTGCCCGATGTCCTCTCCCACGCCTTCCGCCGCTGGAGCGCCCTCCGCCGCGCCGCGGGTCACCGAGCGCGAGGCCCGCCGGGTCGCGGAGGAGGCGCGCGAGCAGGACTGGCGCCGGCCCAGCTTCGCCAAGGAGCTGTTCCTCGGCCGGTTCCGGCTGGACCTGATCCATCCGCACCCGCTGCCGGAGCCGGAGTCGGTGCGGGTGGGGGAGGAGTTCCTGGCGCGGCTGACCGAGTTCTGCTCGACGAAGATCGACGGGGCGCTGATCGAGCGCGAGGCACGGATCCCGGACGAGGTGGTGCGCGGCCTCCAGGAGCTCGGGGTCTTCGGGATGAAGATCGACCGTGAGTACCAGGGGCTCGGACTCAGCCAGCTGTACTACAACCGGGCGCTGGCGCTGATCGGCAGCGTCAGCCCGGCGATCGGCGCGCTGGTGTCGGCGCACCAGTCGATCGGCGTCCCGCAGCCGCTGAAGCTGTTCGGGACGGCGGAGCAGAAGCAGCGCTTCCTGGCGCGCTGCGCCCGGACCGACATCAGCGCCTTCCTGCTGACCGAGCCGGACGTCGGCAGCGACCCGGCCCGGCTGGCCACCGCCGCGGTGCCGACCGAGGACGGCTCGGCCTACCTGCTGGACGGCGTGAAGCTGTGGACCACCAACGGGGTGGTGGCCGACCTGCTGGTGGTGATGGCCAGGGTGCCGAGGTCCGAGGGCCACCGGGGCGGGATCAGCGCCTTCGTGGTGGAGGCGGACTCGCCGGGGATCACCGTCGAGCAGCGCAACGCCTTCATGGGGCTGCGCGGACTGGAGAACGGCGTCACCCGGTTCCACCGGGTGCGGGTGCCGGCCGAGAACCTGATCGGGGCCGAGGGGGCGGGCCTGCGGATCGCACTGACCACGCTGAACACCGGTCGGCTGTCACTGCCGGCGAGCTGCGCGGGGGCCGGCAAGTGGTGCCTGCGGATCGCCCGGGAGTGGTCGGCCGCGCGCGAGCAGTGGGGGCGGCCGATCGCCGAGCACGAGGCGGTGGCGCAGAAGATCTCCTTCATCGCCGCCACCACCTTCGCGCTGGAGGCGGTGCTCGACCTGTCCAGCCAGATGGCCGACGAGGACCGCAACGACATCCGGATCGAGGCGGCCCTCGCCAAGCTCTACGGCTCGGAGATGGGCTGGCGGATCGCGGACGAGCTGGTGCAGATCCGCGGGGGCCGCGGCTACGAGACGGCGGCCTCGCTGGCGGCGCGCGGCGAGCGGGCGGTCCCGGCCGAGCAGATGCTGCGGGACATGCGGATCAACCGGATCTTCGAGGGCTCCACCGAGATCATGCACCTGCTGATCGCCCGGGAGGCCGTGGACGCCCACCTCAAGGTCGCCGGGGACCTGATCGAGCCGGAGGCCGACCTCCGGCGCAAGGGCCGGGCGGCGGCCAAGGCCGGCGCCTTCTATGCCGGCTGGCTGCCCAAGTTGGCCACCGGCGCCGGCCAACTGCCGACCTCCTACCGGGAGTTCCACCCGGCCGGACATGCCGACCTGTCCACCCAGCTGCGTTTTGTCGAGCGCGGCTCGCGGCGGCTGGCCCGCTCCACCTTCTACGCGATGTCCCGCTGGCAGGGTCGGATGGAGACCAAGCAGGGCTTCCTGGGCCGGATCGTCGACATCGGCGCGGAGCTGTTCGCGATGAGCGCGGTCTGCGTCCGCGCCGAGCTGCTCCGGAGCCGGCCGGGCGCCGACCCGGAGCAGGGCCGGGCCGCCTACGAGCTGGCCGAGCTGTTCTGTCGTCAGTCCAGGATCCGGGTGGAGGAGTTGTTCGCCCGGCTCTGGACCAACACCGACGACCTGGACCGCCGGGCGGCAAAGCGGGTGGTCGAAGGCCGCTACACCTGGCTGGAGGAGGGGGTGCTCGACCCCTCGGGCGAGGGCCCGTGGATCGCCGACTCGACGCCCGGCCCCTCCGCGTTCGACAGCGTGCACCGACCGATCGGCTGAACGCCGGTACTGAAGGCCGGCACTGAACGCCGGTACGGTGCGCGGAAGCCCACTCCTCTCCCCATTCACACCTCGGGCCACACGCCGGTCGGTACGATGCCGACCGACGTGCGTCCATGAAGTATGAGTTCGGGGGAACTACGGACCGCGCGCGGTCGTTCCCCCGTTCCGTCTGAGGAGAACGGGCATTCAGTGAGTTACCCGCCATATGGCCAGGATCCGCGGCGCCCCCAGGGCAATCCGCCCCCGCAACCGCCCTACGGACGGCCGCCGCAGCAACCGCCGTACGGCCAGCCCCCGCAGCAACCTCCTTACGGCCGCCCCCCGCAGCCGCAGCAACCCCCGTACGGGCGGCCCCCGCAGGGCTACCCGCCGCAGCAACCCCCTTACGGGCAGCCCCCGCAGGGCTACCCGCAGCAGCAGCCCCCGCAGCAGCCGCCGCGTCCGCCCTACGGTGGCGGCGGCCCCGGTGGACCGGGCGGCCCCGGCAACGGTGCTCCCGGCGGTGGTGGTCCGAACCGTCCCGGCGGGGGCCGGGGCAAGCGGGGGATGTTCCTGGCCGTCGGCGTGGCGCTGGTCGTACTCGTCGCGGGCGGCGCCATCGCCCTGGACAAGAAGCACGGCAGCACGCCGACGGCGTCGTCCGGCGGCACCGGCGGCACTGGCGGCACCGGCGGGACCGGAGGGACGAGCGGCGGCACGGTGACGACCACGATCGCCGGCGGCTCTTCCTGGCAGCGCCCGAGCTGGGCCACCGCGGCCAACGACCAGGGTCCGGCCGACCCCAGCACCGTGGTCACCGGCACGGTCTACTACGCCCAGGCGTCCCCGCAGAGCTTGGACCAGTACGCCGCCGCCGTCGGCACCCCCGGGAACGCCGACTACCACCACTTCCTGACGCCGGCCGCGTTCCAGGCCAAGTTCGCCACCAAGCCGGACGCCGGCCCCGCCGTGCTCCAGTGGATCCAGCAGAACAACATGACCATCCTGTCCCAGGACAGCGAGTCGGTCCGGGTGCAGACCACCGTCGGCAAGGTCAACTCGATCCTGAAGATCCGGGTCGACCGCTTCAAGCACGACGGCCGGGTGGACCTCTCCACCACCTCCCAGCCGCAGTACCCGGCCACCCTCGGCGAGTACATATCCGCGGTCACCGGTCTGACCACGACCAGCCCGGTCGCCCCCTCGATCGCCGGCACCCAGGAGAAGAAGGTCACCGTCGACCAGGCGGAGCTCAGTCGGATGCTGGCCGCGGGGAAGGCCCCGGCCGGACAGGGCAGCGGCGGCGGCCGCCTCTACTGCAGCCAGTACTGGGGGCAGAACCCGGCGACCGGCTACCCGGCCGGCCCCGGCAGCAGCGGGACGCCGCCGATGGACCTGTGCGGCTACAACCCCTCGCAGCTGCGCAGCGCCTACGGGGTCAGTGCCAGCGGGCTGACCGGCCAGGGGGTCACCATCGCCGTCGTGGACGCCTACGCCTCGCCGACGATCCAGCAGGACGTGGACAAGTACGACCAGCAGACCGGCCTGCCGACCCTCCAGCTGAGCCAGGTGATCCCGCCCGACGGCTTCGCGGACCAGTCGGGCGACGCCCGCTGGGACCAGGCGCAGAGCTGGTGGGGCGAGGAGACGCTCGACATCGAGGCGCTGCACACCATCGCGCCCGCCGCGAAGATCGTCTACTACGCGGCCCGGTCCTCCTCGTCCTCGGACCTGGACGCGCCGCTGCAGCAGATCGTGGAGTCGGGCTCCGCCGAACTGGTCTCCGACTCCTGGGGTGGCCTGGAGAACCAGACCGACACCGCCGACGCCCAGGCCGAGACGCAGATCCTGGAGCAGGGCGCGGCCGAGGGGATCTCCTTCAACTTCGCGACCGGCGACTACGGCGACTTCACCCAGGGGCCGAACGCTTCGCTCATCCCCACGGTCAACGACCCGGCCAACAACCCCTTCGCCACCGCCGTCGGCGGCACCGCGCTGGGCATCGGCGCCCAGGGCCAGTACTTGTGGGAGACCGGCTGGGGCGACGCCGACAGCACGTACGACGCCGGCAGCGACAGCTGGGGCAGCGCCACCTTCCAGGGCGGGGCGGGCGGTGGGCGCAGCGCGCTCTTCTCCCAGCCCTTCTACCAGCAGGGCGTGGTGCCGAACTCGCTCGCGTCGGCGGGCGGAACGGGTGCCGCCAACCGGGAGCTGCCGGATGTGTCGATGCTCGCCGCGGAGTCGACCCCGTTCCTGATCGGGCAGACCACCGGCGGTACCGTCTCGTCCCAGTCGACCGCCAACGGCCAGGGGGTCACCTTCTCGCTCTCCGGCGGCACTTACTCGGTCGGTGGCTGGGGCGGAACCAGCCTGGCCACCCCGCTCTTCACCGGGATGGAGGCGTTGGCGATCCAGGCCTCCGGATCGCCGCTCGGCTTCGCCAACCCGGTCCTCTACAAGCTCTACGGATCCGCCGAGTTCCGCGACGTCACCGACCCGCCTGCGGCGCTGGGCCACGAACCCGAGCAGGTCGGCGGCAACGCCCAGGACCAGACGGTGCTGATCGTCGGCGGCAACGACACCTCGCTGAAGGCGACCCAGGGGTACGACGACATCACCGGGATCGGCAGCCCGGCCCCGGCGTTCCTCACCTGGTTCAAGGACCATCCGAACGGTGAATGACCCCAGGTCCGGTGCCGCCCCGTCAGCTCGGGGCGGCACCGGCCGCGTTCGACCGGTCCTCGGCCGCGGCGTCCCTGGGTACGATGCCGACCGACGTGCGTCATGAAGTGTGCATTCGGGGGAACGACAGACCACGCGCGACCGTCCCCCCGTTCCGGCAGAGGAGAACGGGCATCAAGTGAGTTACCCGCCATATGGCCAGGACCCGCGGCGTCCGCAGGGCAACCCGCCGCAGCAACCGCCCTCCGGCCGGCCGCCGCAGCAGCTGCCGTACGGCCGGCCCCCGCAGCAACCGCCTTACGGCCCGCCGCCGCAGGGCTACCCGCCGCGACAGCAGCCCCAGCAGCCCCAGCAGCCGCCGTACGGTCCGCCGCCGCAGGGGTATCCGCCGCAGCAGCCCCCGCCGCAGCAACCCCCCTACGGTCGGCCGCCGCAGGGCTATCCGCAGCAGCCGCAGCCGCAGCAACCGCCGTACGGGCAGCCCCCGCAGGGCTACCCGCCGCAGAACCGTCCGCCGCAGCCGCCGGCCTACGGCCAGCCGCCGCGCCCGCCGCAGCAACCGCCGTACGGCGGAGGCGGAGGCGGCCAGGGCGGTGGCCAAGGCGGTGGCCAGGGCGGCCCGAAGGACTCCGGCAGCGGGTCCGGTCGGCCGCCGCGCCACCGGGGCCGGAACCTGGCGATCGGCGTGGCGCTCGCGGTGGTCCTGGCCGGAGCCGGCTACGCCGCGACCTCACGCCACGGCGGCTCGCCCTCCAACGACAGCACCACCGGCGGCACCAGCGGTGGGACGACGGGCGGCACGACCACGACCACCATCGCGGGCGGCAACTCCTGGAGCCGTCCCTCCTGGGCGACCGCCGCCAACGACCTCGGCCCGGCCAGCCCGAGCGCGATAGTCACCGGCTCGGTCTACTTCGCCCAGGCGTCGCCGCAGAGCACCAACCAGTACGCGACCGCCGTCGGCACCCCCGGCGGACCCGACTACCACCACTTCCTGACGCCGGCCGAGTTCCAGACCAAGTTCGCCAGCAAGCCCAACGCCGGGGCGGCGGTGATCGCCTGGGTCAAGCAGAACAACATGACCATCCTGTCCCAGGACAGCGAGTCGGTCCGGGTGCAGACCACCGTCGGCAAGGTCAACTCGATCCTGAAGATCCGGGTCGACCGGTTCAAGCACGACGGGCGGATCGACCTCTCCACCACCTCGCAGCCGCAGTACCCGCCGGACATCGGCGAGTACATCTCCAGCATCACCGGTCTGACCACCACCAGCCCGGTCACGCCCTCGATCGAGCAGACCGGCTCCTTCTTCGCCGCGAGTGCGAGCAAGAGCAGGAGCAAGGGGAAGGGGGCGGACAGCCCGGCCGACAGCGGTCAGTCCGGCTGCTCCCAGTACTACGACCAGCACTCGGTGAGCGGCGCTCCGGCCGCGCCCGGCGGCGGCGCGATCTCCACCCTGCTCTGCGGCTACACCCCGTCCCAGCTGCGCAGCGCCTACGGGGTGACCGCCAGCGGCCTCACCGGCCAGGGGGTGACCATCGCCGTGGTCGACGCCTTCTCCTCACCGACGATCCAGCAGGACGTCAACCAGTACGACCAGCAGGAGGGGCTGCCGGCGATCAACCTGACCGTGATGCCGCAGGCCTCGTACGCCTCCGACACCACCGCCGCGGATGCCCAGGGCTGGTACGGCGAGGAGACCCTGGACATCGAGGCGCTGCACACCATGGCCCCGGCCGCCAAGATCATCTATTACCCGGCGGCCTCCGACGACGCGGCCGACCTCGACGCGCCGCTGCAGACGATCGTCAACAGCGGCTCGGCCCAACTGGTCAGCTGCTCCTGGAGCTCGCCCGAGAACAGCGGCGACAACAGCAACTTCAACCCCGAGAGCCAGATATTCGAGCAGGGCGCGGCCGAGGGGATCTCCTTCAACTTCGCCACCGGCGACACCGGCGACTACACCCAGGGCGAGAACGGCGGCCAGCCGCTGAGCACCACGCCCACGGTCGGCGAGCCGGCCGACAACCCCTTCGCCACCGCCGTCGGCGGCACCGAGCTGGGGATCGGCGCCCAGGGCCAGTTCTCCTGGGAGACCGGCTGGGGCGACGTGATCTACCAGTCCGACGGCAGTAGCTGGAACACCGGCAGCCCGAGCTTCAACGGTGCCACCGGCGGCGGCACCAGCAAGATCTTCCAGCAGCCGTCCTACCAGCAGCAGGCGGTGCCGAACTCGCTCGCCGTCCAGGGCGGTCTGAGCGCGCCGGGCCGGACCCTGCCGGACGTGTCGATGGACGCCTCCTCGATGACCGGCCTGCTGGTCGGCGCGAGCACCGGCACCATGCACTCGACGCCCAGCGGCAGCGGCGTGGTCTACACCGAGACCAACACCAGCTACGCGACCCAGGCGGTCGGCGGCACCAGCCTCGCCACCCCGCTGTTCACCGGGATGGAGGCGCTGGCGATCCAGGCGGCCGGGTCGCCGCTGGGCTTCGCCAACCCGGTGCTCTACAGCCTGAGCAACACCTCGGCCTTCTACGACGTGGCGCCGAACCCTTCGGCGCTGGGCGGCCATGAGCCGTACATCGGCGGCTACAACTCCTCCGGTGTGCCGCTGCTGGACGTCGGCGACAGCGACACCTCGCTGAAGACCACCAAGGGGTACGACGACATGACCGGGCTCGGCAGCCCCGCCCCGGCGTTCCTGACCTGGTTCAAGGACCATCCGAACGGGAACTGAGCCCCGCCGTGGCCGCCTCCGCGCACACCGGTTCCCACCGGGACGCCCGGAGGCGGCCACGCTGTCACCCGGGCAGGCCACAATGGTGCGCATGAACTCTCTCGCCCACCCGCACCTGCGTTTCGAACCCGTCGTCAGCGACCCGGCCGGCCCGCGCGAACTGGTGGTCCTGGGATCGACCGGTTCCATCGGCACCCAGGCCATCGACATCGTGCTGCGCAACCCGGAGCGCTTCCGGGTGGTCGGCCTGTCCGCGGCCGGCGGCCGGGTCGAGCTGCTGGCCGAGCAGGCGCTGCGGCTCGGGGTGGCGCGGGTGGCGGTGGCTCGGACCGAGGCGGTCGAGCCGCTGCGGGCCGCGCTGGCGGCGAAGGCCGCCCCCGGCGCCGAGCTGCCGCAGATCATCGCCGGACCGGACGCGGCCACCGAGCTGGCGGCGATGGAGTGCCACTCGGTGCTGAACGGCATCACCGGCTCGATCGGCCTGGCGCCGACGCTGGCCGCGCTGCAGGCCGGCCGGGTGCTGGTGCTGGCCAACAAGGAGTCACTGATTGTCGGCGGCCCGCTGGTCAAGGCGCTGGCGAAGCCGGGCCAGATCGTCCCGGTCGACTCCGAGCACACGGCGCTGTTCCAGTGCCTGTCGGCGGGCGAGCGGCGCGAGGTGCGCAAGCTGGTGGTCACCGCGAGCGGCGGCCCGTTCCGCGGCCGGACCCGCGAGCAACTGGCCGACGTCACCCGGGAGCAGGCGCTGGCGCACCCGAACTGGGCGATGGGCCCGGTGATCACCATCAACTCGGCCACCCTGGTGAACAAGGGGCTCGAGGTGATCGAGGCGCACCTGCTCTACGACATCCCCTTCGACCGGATCGAGGTCGTGGTCCACCCGCAGTCGGTGGTCCACTCGATGGTGGAGTTCACCGACGGTTCGACGCTGGCCCAGGCCAGCCCGCCGGACATGCGGATGCCGATCTCGCTCGGCCTCGGCTGGCCCGAGCGGGTCCCCGACGCCGCTCCGGCCTGCGACTGGACCAAGGCCGCGACCTGGGAGTTCTTCCCGCTGGACACCGAGGCATTCCCCTCGGTCGGGCTGGCCCGCCAGGTCGGCGAGCTCGGTGGGACCGCCCCGGCGGTGTTCAACGCCGCCAACGAGGAGTGCGTCGACGCCTTCCTGGACGGCAGGCTGCCGTTCACAGGCATCGTGGATACCGTGGCCAAGGTGGTCGCCGAGCACGGGAACCCGGGCCGGGGAACTACGCTGGCGCTCGCCGACGTCCTCGAAGCGGAGGCCTGGGCCCGCGCCACCACGGCGGCTTACGTGAGGGAAGAGGGTGGCCGATGACGGCACTCATGACGGTGATCGGCATTGTGATCTTCGCGCTCGGGCTGTTGCTCTCGATCGCGTGGCACGAACTCGGTCACCTGACCTGGGCCAAGCTCTTCAAGATCCGCGTGCCCCAGTACATGGTGGGCTTCGGCCCGACCATCTGGTCGCGGAAGAAGGGTGAGACCGAGTACGGCATCAAGGCGATCCCCATGGGCGGCTACATCCGCATGATCGGGATGTTCCCGCCCGGTGCCGACGGCAAGATCACCGCCCGCAGCAGCTCGCCCTGGCGCAGCATGATCGAGGACGCCCGCGCCTCCTCGTACGAGGAACTGCTGCCCGGCGACGAGAACCGGCTCTTCTACACCCGCAAGCCCTGGCAGCGCGTGATCGTCATGTTCGGCGGTCCGTTCATGAACCTGATCCTTTCGTTCGGGCTCTTCCTGACCCTGTTCATGGGCTTCGGCCAGCTGACCCCGGTGCCGACCGTGCAGAGCGTCGCCGCCTGCGTGGTCAAGGCCACCGACGCCGCCGCCTCCGGCACCAGCTGCCCCGCCGACGCCAAGCCCTCGCCGGCCGCCGCCGCCGGGATCAAGGCCGGGGACACCATCGTCTCCTTCGACGGCCAGCACATCAGCAACTACGACCAGCTCCAGGCCGACATCCGCAAGTCCGCCCGGCAGACCGTGCCGATCGTGGTCCAGCGCGACGGCAGGCAGCTCACCCTCACCGCGACCCTGGTCAGCAACCAGGTCTACGCGGTGGACGCCAGCGGCAACCCGACCAACAGCAACGCCACGGTCGAGGCCGGCTTCCTGGGGATCACCCCGCAGCAGACCAACGTCGGGCTGAGCTTCGGCGCGAGCATGGACCAGATGGGCACCATGGCGAAGACCGCCGCCAGCTCGGTGGTCTCGCTGCCGTCCAAGATCCCCGCGCTCTGGGACTCCGCCTTCGAGGGCGCCAAGCGCACCGACGACCAGCCGGTCGGCATCGTCGGTGTGGCCCGGGTCGGCGGCGAGGCCTTTGCCGAGAAGGCCCCGGTCATCGACAAGCTGGCCTTCGAGATCCAGTTGCTCGCCGGGCTGAACCTCTCGCTCTTCCTGCTCAACATGCTGCCGCTGCTCCCGCTTGACGGCGGCCACATCGCCGGTGCGCTGTGGGAGGCGCTGCGCCGCAACTCGGCCCGGCTGCTGCGGCGCAAGGACCCCGGTCCGTTCGACGTCGCCAAGCTGATGCCGCTCGCCTACGTGGTGGCCGGGGTCTTCCTCTGCTTCACGGTGCTGGTGATGATCGCGGACGTGGTGAACCCGGTCAGACTGGGCAACTAGGGGCGAACACCATGTGGCGGGGCCGGTCGCAGGTCGATTGCGGTCGGCCCCGTGCCGTACGGTTGTGCCGGGAGTCCTGGGACAGTTCCGGCACTCCTGGTCGCCCGGGACAGCCGGTCGGACCGCCGCCTCACCTTGGGGAACAGACCAGAGATGACCGCGATCTCGCTCGGAATGCCGTCCGCTCCGCTCAAGCCGCTCGCCGTGCGGCGGAAGAGCCGTCAGATCATGGTCGGCAGTGTGCCGGTCGGTGGGGACGCGCCGATCTCGGTGCAGTCGATGACCACGACGGTGACCTCGGACGTCAACGCGACGCTGCAGCAGATCGCGGAGCTGACCGCCTCCGGCTGCCAGATCGTGCGGGTCGCCTGCCCCTCGCAGGACGACGCGGACGCGCTGGCCACCATCGCGCGCAAGTCGCAGATCCCGGTGATCGCGGACATCCACTTCCAGCCCAAGTACGTCTTCGCGGCGATCGACGCGGGCTGCGCGGCGGTGCGGGTCAACCCGGGCAACATCCGGCAGTTCGACGACAAGGTCAAGGAGATCGCCAACGCGGCCTCGGCGGCCGGGGTGCCGATCCGGATCGGCGTCAACGCCGGCTCGCTGGACGCCCGGCTGCTGGCCAAGTACGGCAAGGCCACCCCCGAGGCGCTGGTGGAGTCCGCGCTCTGGGAGTGCTCGCTGTTCGAGGAGCACGGCTTCCAGGACATCAAGATCTCGGTCAAGCACAACGACCCGGTCGTCATGATCGCCGCCTACCGGCTCCTCGCCGCCTCCTGCGACTACCCGCTGCACCTGGGCGTGACCGAGGCCGGACCCTCCTTCCAGGGCACCATCAAGTCCGCGGTCGCCTTCGGCGCGCTGCTCTCCGAGGGCATCGGCGACACCATCCGGGTCTCGCTCTCGGCCCCGCCGGCCGAGGAGATCAAGGTCGGGAACCAGATCCTGGAGTCGCTGAACCTGCGTCAGCGCGGCCTGGAGATCGTCTCCTGCCCCTCCTGCGGGCGGGCCCAGGTCGACGTCTACAAGCTGGCCGAGGAGGTCACCGCCGGGCTCGAGGGCATGGAGGTGCCGCTGCGGGTCGCGGTCATGGGCTGCGTGGTGAACGGTCCGGGCGAGGCCCGCGAGGCGGACCTGGGCGTGGCCTCGGGCAACGGCAAGGGCCAGATCTTCGTCAAGGGCGAGGTCATCAAGACCGTGCCCGAGTCGAAGATCGTCGAGACGCTGATCGAAGAGGCGCTGAAGCTGGCCGAGGAGATGCAGGCCGACGGCGTCGCCTCCGGCGAGCCGATGGTCGCCGTCAGCGCCTAGGGCACGGGAGCGAGCAGGGGCGGGGTGGCGGGAACCGGGCACGAAACGGATCCCGTTGCCCCGCCCCTTGCCCATTGCCCCACACCGGATAGGGTTCCTCCGTGCTCAGCAGTGCGGTGACGACCACCCGAGTCCTGGAGGCCGGCGACCTCCCGGCCGCCCTCGAGGTGCTCGACCGCGACCCCGTCGCCAACGCCTTCGTCGCTGCCCGGGTGGCCATCGCCGGCCTCGACAGCTGGCGGTTGGGCGGGGAGATGTGGGGCTGGTTCGAGCACGGACGGCTCGAAGCGCTCTGCTACGCCGGGGCCAATCTGGTGCCGCTGAGCGCCGGTCCCGAGGCTGTCCGCGCCTTCGCCGACCGGGCCCGCCGCCAGGGCCGCCGCTGCTCCTCCATCGTCGGCTCGGCCGAGGCCACCGCCGGGCTCTGGGCCCAGTTGGAGCCGAGCTGGGGCCCCGCCCGCGAGGTCCGGGCCAACCAGCCGCTGATGGCGACCTGGGAGCCCTCCGAGGAGATCGCTCCCGACCCCCGGGTCCGGCAGGTCCGGCGCGACGAGATGGACCTGCTGCTGCCCGCCTGCGTCGCCATGTTCACCGAGGAGGTCGGCATCTCCCCGCTGGCCGGCGACGGCGGGTTGCACTACCGGGCCAGGGTGGCGGAGTTGGTCACCACCGGCCGGGCCTTCGCCCGCTTCGAGGCCGGGAAGGTCGTCTTCAAGGCGGAGATCGGCGCGGTGACCGCGCGGGCCTGCCAGATTCAGGGCGTCTGGGTGGAACCCGGGCACCGGGGCCGCGGGCACTCGGAGAGCGGCATGGCCGCCGTCGTCGAGTACGCCCTGCGCGAGGTCGCCCCCGTGGTGAGCCTCTACGTCAACGACTTCAACACCGCCGCCCGCGCCGCCTACCGGCGGGTCGGCTTCGCCGAGGTCGGCACCTTCATGAGCGTACTCTTCTGAGCGCTGTGCCCGATCGCGGTCAGTGCTGCGGCGGGTCGGCCGGCCGGTCTCGGCGGCGGAGGAGGTACGCCGTCTCCGCGGTGTTGCCGGCCAGGGCGATGGCCCGGTCGTAGGCCGCCCTCGACTCCCGGCTCCGGCCCAGCCGGCGCAGCATGTCTGCGCGGGCGGCGTGGAGGACGTGGTAGCCCTCCAGCGGCAGTCCGTCCAGCTGCGCCAGCGCGACCTGCGGGCCGTCGAGTTCGGCGAGGGCGATCGCCCGGTTGAGCCGGACGATCGGTGAGGGGTCCAGCCGGACCAGCTGGTCGTAGAGCGCTAGGACCTGCGACCAGTCGGTGTCGCGGGCGTCGTGGGCGTCGGTGTGGACGGCGTTGATCGCGGCGAGGACCTGGTAGCGTCCCGGCGCCCGGCCGGCGGCCAGGCGTGCGCGGACCAGGGCGTGGCCCTCGGCGATCAGCTCGCGGTCCCAGACGCCGCGGTCCTGCTCGTCGATGCGGATGAGCTCCCCGGAGGCCGAGACCCGCGCGGCCCGGCGGGCCTCCGTCAGGAGCATCAGCGCCAGGAGTCCGGCGACCTCGCCGTCGTCCGGCAGCAGTTCGCGGACCAGCCGGGTCAGCCGGATCGCCTCGTCGGTCAGGTCGCCGCGGACCGGCTGCTGCCCGGGGTCCGAGGCCAGGTAGCCCTCGTTGAAGATCAGGTAGAGGACGGCGAGCACCGCGGTGACCCGTCCCGGGAGGTCCTCGCGCGAGGGCACGCGATAGGGGATCCGCGCCGCCTTGATCTTCGCCTTCGCCCGGGTGATCCGTTGGCCCAGGGCGCTCTCCTCGACCAGGAACGCGCGGGCGATCTCGGGCACGGTCAGCCCGCCGACCATCCGCAGGGTCAGCGCCACCCGCGCGGGCACGGCCAGGGCGGGGTGGCAGCAGGTGAAGACCAGGCGGAGCCGGTCGTCGTCGATGGCGCCGACCGGCTCGGGGGTGTCGGACAGCATCAGCGCCTCCCGGTGCTTCTGCTCGCGCCTGGCCTCGCGCCGGATCCGGTCGACGGCCTTGCGGCGGGCGGTGGTGGTGAGCCAGGCACCGGGGTTCGGCGGGACGCCGTCGACCGGCCAGCGCCCAACGGCGGTCGCGAACGCCTCGGCGGCCGTCTCCTCGGCAAGGTCGAGGTCCCCGAAGCGCCTGGCCAGGGTCGCGACCAGCCGGGCCCACTGCTCACGGTGGACCCGGGTGATCACCTCGGCGACGTCGGTCATGCGTCCGTCGGTCATGCGTCCGTCGTCATGCGTCGTCGCTCAGGCCTCCATGAACGGCCGGAGCTCCACCCTCCGGTTGCAGTTCCGCGACCCCAGCGTGGCGAGCCGGAGCGCCACGTCCAGGTCGGCGGCCTCGACGATCCAGAAGCCGGCGAGGTATTCCTTCGACTCCAGGTAGGGGCCGTCGGTGAACAGCGCCTCGTCGTCCCGGCCGTCCACGACAGTGGCCGTGCCGGGCGCGGCGAGGCCGCCGGCGAAGACCCAGTGGCCCTCGGTCCTGAGCTGCTCGTTGAAGACCCCGATCGCGGCCATCTCCTGCTCGGTGGCGAGCTCGGCCGTGTTGGTGAGAACGGACATCAGGTACTGCGCCATCGCAACCATCTCCTGTCGTCGTGCGGCCGCACCTCGGGCCGCCCTTCACCCCTACTACGAACGCTGCCGCCCCGATCCGACAGGCTCCGCCGAGATCTCTCCAAGAATCTTCCTACGCCGACGGCCCGGTCGGACGCGTCGGCGGGTGCCGTTTGCGGCAGCGGGCGCGGGAGACTGTCCGCCCAGCAGCCGACCCGGTAGCGTCGCCACCCATGGACGACGTCACGATCGAGCCCTTCGACCTCGCCGGTCGGGCCGCCGAGGCCCTGGCCGTCCAGGCTGCCGCCTTCAGCCTGAGTGCCGACGAGGTCGCCGTCCGCCTGCAGATCGTCGGACGCCATGCGCTGGTGCCCGGGGTACGGGCCTTCGGCGCGGTGGCCCGGAGCCACCCCGGAGCCGCCGGACGGCTGGTCGGATTCTCCTACGGCATGCCCAACGACCGTTCGCACTGGTGGAGTTCGGTGATCGAGCCGCAGCTGGAGGCGAACGGCCACGGATACTGGCTGGACCAGTCCTTCGCCGTCACCGAGCTGCATGTGCACCCGGACTACCAGGGGTTGGGCTTCGGCCGACGGCTGATCACCACCCTCTGCGCGGGCAGCAGCCTGCCCCGGACCATCCTGTCCGCCGTGGACCGCGAGACCCCGGCCCGCAACCTCTACCGCTCCCTGGGCTACCGGGACCTGGCCCGTCGGGTGATGTTCCCGAACACCGCCGTCCCCTACGCGGTGATGGGCGCGCCGCTGCCGTTCCCGCCGCGCCCCTGAGCCGACGCCGGCAGCGTGGCCAGCAGCCGGAAGCCCTTCTCCGAGGGACCCGCCTGGAGCGTCCCGCCGACGGCGGCCAGCCGCTCGGTCAGCCCGCGCAGCCCGTTGCCGAGCCCATGCCCCGAAGTGCTGCCCGAGGCACTGGACCCGTCGTCGCTGATGCTCAGCCGGACCGGGTCGGCGGCCCGGTCCAGGGTGATCTCGCAGCGCTTCGCCCCGCTGTGGCGGACCACATTGGTGACGCCCTCGCGGACGATCCAGGCCAGCAGACTCTCGGCCTGGGCCGGCAGCGGCGGCCCCGACTCCTGCACCACCGGCTCGATCCGGGCGGTGTCCAACAGCGAGCGGGCCCGGTCGAGTTCCTCGGTCAGCGTGGCCTCCCGGTAGCCGCTGACCGCCTCGCGGATCTCGGCCAGGGCCTTGCGGCTGATCTCCTCGATCGACTCGGCCTGGGCCACGGCCGCGTCCAGGTCGCGCGGCGCGAGCCGGCGCACCGCCTCGGCCTTGATCGCGACCACCGACATGGTGCTCCCGAGCAGGTCGTGCAGGTCCCGGCTGAACCGCAGCCGCTCGTCCGCGACCGCCACCCGGGCCAGCTCCTTGCGGGTCTCCTTCAACTGCCCGACGACGCTGAACAGCTTCAGCATCACGAAGACGATCGTTCCGGAGAGCAGCGTGCCGTAGGCGGTGCTGAGGATGTCGGACTGCTCGCCGCGCATATAGGCGGTGAACGAGGCCAGCCCGGTGACGCCGAGGATCACCAGCCACCCGGTCCGGTTGGGCGCCACCACCGCGCAGACGATCGACAGCAGCGGGTACAGCGTCAGCGCGTGCGGCAGCGATCCGGCGAGCGCCCCGGCCACCGGCACCATCAGCAGCGCCAGCGCGGTCGGCACCCGACCGTTCTGCAGCCGCGGCCGGAAGGCGGCGATGATCGTCCCGCAGTACAGCAGCGCGAACACGCCCAGACCGATGTAGGCATAGCCGGGACGGGGGTACTCCCCGTGCTGCACGGCGTGCAGCGGACTGAGCATCAGCAGCACCCAGGGCAGCAGCGAGTACTGATTGAAGCCGTTGAGCTTCTCGATCTCGGCGTCGCTGATGGGCTTGCGGCGGGGACGGCCGGCCACGGGCGGGTCCTCTCGGAACAGGGTCTCGTCAGGACCGGGTCTCGTCAGGTCGAGGTGTGCCGCGGGGCACGGCAGGTCACAGCATGGCAGCGAACTCCAGGTACAACTCTGCCCCCTCAGTATCACCGACTCCGAGGTACCGTAGCCCGGCCTCCACGCTGCGGAACAGGGTCCAGCCGCGCAGCCGTTCCCGGTCCACCTCGACGGCGTCGGCGAGCCGTTGCAGTCGGCGCCGGGCCACGGACTGCGGGCCCGGGGCGCCGGCCAGGGTGTCCAACCGGTCCTGGGCGAGCCAGGCCAGATCATAGGCGCGTTCGCCGACCAGCGGTTCGGGGTCGATCGCCAGCCAGGGCGAGCGCTCCGCCGCGAGCACATTGCCGTGGTGGAAGTCGCCGTGCAGCAGCAGTTGTTCGGGCTCCGAGGCGAGCAGCTCGGCCGCTGTCCCCAGCGCCTCGTCGACCAGCGCGCCGACCCCGGCCCCGGCCGCGCCGCCGATCCCGGCGGCGGCCGGCAGCGCGCGCCGTTCGCGGACGGCTGCCGCGAGCACCGCGACCCGCTCGGAGACCGAGTCGAAGGGATGCCCCTCGGGCGGGGCGACCCACAGCCGCTGCAGCGTCCCCTCGGCCTCCAGCATCGCCCGGGCCTCGGCCAGCGAACGCAGCGGCACCTCCCCGTGCAGCCGCTCCAGCAGCAGCGCCCGGTCCTCCGGAGCGACGGCCAGCAGCCGGACGGCGCCGCGTCCGTCCCAGTGCGCGAGCGCGGCGTGCTCCTGGGCCGACTCGGGGGTGGGCAGACCGAGCTTGAGCACGGCCGGGCTGCCGTCGGCACGCAGCACCTGGAGTACCAGGCTGCCCCGGCCGCCCGGCTCGACCACCCGCTCCAGGGTCAGCTGCCAGCGCTCGCGGGCGGCGGCGGCCAGCGCGGGCAGTGCGGCCAGCCAGGCCGCGCCGCTCCCGTCCGGGTCGGGGCGGGCGGCGACGGTCTCGCGGAGCCGGGGCGGGATGGTGATCTGCTGCTCTGTCGCCGACATTCTGGCCCTTCGTTCGAGCGCCCGCTGCCGGGCACGGCCGGTCGCCGGTTCCTCATGGTGAATTGTGATGGCGCGGCCGACTGCTCCGCGCGCCCGCGCCCGCGCCCACGTCCGTCTGAGGCGGCGCTGCAGTCTCAGGCGGCGCTGCGCTCGGGCAGCCCCGGGAAGGCGCTGCCGCTGCCGCTCCAGTCCAGGGTGTCCAGCGCGGACTGCCGCAGCGCCGAGGCGGCGCCCGCCCGCAGCGCCCCGGCGGCCGCCTGGACGCCGTTGGCGTAGACGGCGGCCAGCCGCTGCTCCAGCAGCACCGCCAGCCGGACCGCGGAGCCCTGGCCGGTGACCGGGAACGGCAGTTCGTAGCCGGGGGCGGCGGCGGCCGGGGTGGCCGAGGCGGCGCCGATCTGCTGGGTCAGCGCCGCGCACCGGGCCTGGTGGGCGGCGAGCGAGGCGGCGGCCCGGTCCCGCAGTCCGCCGGAGAGCTGCGCGCCTATCACCCCGTAGCCGTAGACGGTCGCGTTCTCGGCGGCCAGCGCCGCCTGGAGCGCGGCCAGGGCCGGGGCGGCCAGGGCGGCGGCGCTCGGCATCGGGACGG
Source organism: uncultured Actinomycetota bacterium (assembly GCA_963743515.1). Taxonomy (GTDB): domain Bacteria; phylum Actinomycetota; class Actinomycetes; order Streptomycetales; family Streptomycetaceae; genus Streptacidiphilus. The sequence goes on along the minus strand of CAVUQN010000004.1, from coordinate 48,370 downwards.
CGGCCGGGGCACTGCCGCCCAGCAGTACGGCGCGCTGGGCGCCGCTGGCGCCGATCGAGGCGATCAGCCGGGCCAGCGCGGGCGAGGCGGCGAGCAGGTCGGCCTCGCGTCCCTGGACGGTGGCGCGCTCGGCCGCCGCCAGCGCGAGCAGTCCGGGCGCGTTCGCCGCAGCGGCGGGAGCGGCCGACGGGCTGCTGGAACTCGTGCTCGGCGGCTGCCCCAGGGTGGTGAGCTGCGCCGTCAGTTGGGCCCGCAGCGGGCCCAGGGACGCGGTCGGCGCCGGGGTCGCCGCCAGCGCCGCGTCGTACTGCGCGGCCAGGGCCAGGGTGGCCCGCAGCTCTCGCAGCCGGACCGCGGTGTCCGGGTCGATCTCGGCCACCGGCCTGGCCTTCGGCCCGCCACGCGGGTGGCTGTCCGGCGCCGCGCCGCAGGCGGTCAGCAGGCCGAGCAGCCCGGCGCCGAGCAGGGCGCGACGGCGCGGGGCGGGGGAGGGGAGCATGGTCACGGACACGGACGCTACCGTGCGCCCCATTGACCCGGGCGGCGGCGTCCAAAAGCGGCCGAATCGGCGGTTGGCCGGTGTTGCGGATAAGCTGGGTCCCGTTCTTTGCGACCTACAGACAACAGCAGACGCGGCCGAGGAGTCACCCGGATGACCACCACCCTGAACGATCGGCTGCATGCCCTGCTGGAGCCGCTCGCGGCGACCGCCGGAGTCGACCTGGAAGAGGTCACTCTGAGCAAGGTCGGCGGGCGGCGCGTACTGGACGTGGTCCTCGACGCCGACGGCGGCGTCGACCTGGACCTGGTCGCCGAGCTGAGCCGCGAGTTCGGCCAGCTCCTGGACGGCCCCGAGGGCACCGAGGTGCTGGGCGAGGCCGAGTACCGGCTGGAGGTCGGCTCGCCGGGCGTGGACCGGCTGCTCACCCTGCCCCGCCACTGGCGCCGGAACACCACCCGCCTGGTCAAGGCGCAGCTCACCACCGGCGCGGAGGTCACCGGCCGGGTGACCGAGGCCGACGACGAGGGCGTGCTGCTGGAGATCCCGCCGGTCAAGGGCCGGGGCAAGGCCACCGAGCGCCGGCTGGCGTACACCGAGATCGCCAAGGCCCGGGTGCAGGTGGAGTTCAACCGCAAGGGCGCGGACGAGCCGGCCGCGGAGGGGCCCGAGGAGGACCTCGCCGACGAGGACTTCGAGGAGTTCGCGACCGAGGCCGAGTTCGAGGACGGCGACGACCAGTCCTGAGCAGTACCCCATGCAGTACCCGGGAAGACATTCACGAGAGAAGGAGGAGGCGTAGCCATGGACATCGACATGAGTGCCCTGCGCAGGTTGGTGCAGGAGCGGGAGATCAAGTTCGACCTGCTGGTCCAGGCGATCGAGTCGGCCCTCCTCATTGCGTACCACCGCACTGAGGGTTCGCGGCAGAGGGCCCGCGTGGAGCTGAACCGAGAGACCGGCCATGTGACGGTCTGGGCCAAGGAGGAGCCGGACGAGGTCGCCGAGGGCGCGGTCCCGCGCGAGTTCGACGACACCCCGGGCGGCTTCGGCCGGATCGCGGCGAGCACTGCCAAGCAGGTCATCCTGCAGCGGCTGCGCGACGCGGAGGAGGAGCTGACGTTCGGTGAGTACGCCGGGCGCGAGGGCGACATCGTCACCGGCGTGGTCCAGCAGGGCAAGGACCCGAAGAACGTCCTGGTCGACATCGGCAAGATCGAGGCGATCCTGCCGGCCCAGGAGCAGGTCCCGGGCGAGGAGTACAAGCACGGGCTGCGGCTGAAGTGCTATGTGGTGTCGGTGCGCCGGGGTGTGCGCGGCCCGCAGGTGACGCTCTCGCGGACCCACCCCAACCTGGTGCGGCAGCTGTTCGCGCTGGAGGTCCCGGAGATCGCGGACGGCTCGGTGGAGATCGCCGCCATCGCCCGCGAGGCCGGCTTCCGCAGCAAGATCGCGGTGTGGACCGGCAAGTCCGGGCTGAACGCCAAGGGCGCCTGCATCGGCCCGATGGGCGGCCGGGTGCGCGCGGTCATGGCCGAGCTGCTGGGCGAGAAGATCGACATCGTCGACTGGTCGGACGACCCGGCGGAGATGGTCGCCAACGCGCTCTCGCCCGCCCGGGTGACCCGGGTCGAGATCGTCGACTACGACACCCGTTCGGCCCGCGTCACCGTCCCCGACTACCAGCTCTCGCTGGCCATCGGCAAGGAGGGGCAGAACGCCCGGCTGGCCGCCCGGCTCACCGGCTGGCGGATCGACATCCGCCCGGACGTGGACGCCTCCGGCGCCGAGGGCGAGCTGCGTGAGGGCGACCGCCGCGACGACCGGCGCGACGACCGCCGCTGAGCCCCGAGCGGCTTTCACCGAAGAACGAGTTCGAAGCGATGACCATCAGAGGGGTAGACTTGGACGTGTCTGGCCGGACGCGTGGCCGATCATGCCCGGAACGCACCTGCGTCGGGTGTCGGAAGCGTGCGGCCAAACGTGATCTGCTGCGTGTGACGGCGGTCGAGGGCGTCTGCGTCCCCGATCCCCGGGGCACGCTGCCCGGCCGGGGCGCGCATCTGCACCCCGAACCGGGCTGCCTCGACCTGGCGCTCCGCCGCCGGGCCTTCCTGCGGGCCTTCCGCCTGCAGGGCACGCTCGACACCGCGGCACTGGAGCGGTACGTCGGGGCACTGCCCGTGGCAGGGCGGCCGTAGGACACGTACGCGACCCCCGCACCCCATGTGCGAGGGCCGAGCAAGGTACCTCGCGAGTTCGAAAGTAGGTCGAGATTGCGATGAGCACTCGATGAGTACGCGATGAGTACGAGCATGAAGTAGCGACGGTCCGGCGGAACACCCGGACCTAAAAGGAGCGAAGTGGCTAAGGTCCGGGTATACGAACTCGCCAAGGATTTGGGCGTGGAGAGCAAGGTCGTCATGGCCAAGCTCCAAGAGCTCGGTGAGTTCGTGCGTTCGGCGTCCTCGACGATCGAGGCGCCTGTCGTACGAAAGTTGGAAGTTGCCTTCGGCGGGTCTGCGACCCCCGCCAAGCCGGCCGCAAGCAAGCCGGCCCCCCCCAAGCCCGCGGCGGCGACGCCCGGTGCACCCCGTCCGGGCGCCCCGCGCCCCGCAGCGCCGCGCCCCGCGGCGACCCCGGGCCCGCGCCCGGTGGTTGCCGAGGCCGCAGCGACCCCCGCCGCGCCTGCGGCACCGGCCGCCCCGGCGGCACCGCGTCCCGCCGCAGCCCCGGGCCCGCGCCCGGCCGCGCCGCGTCCGGCCGCCCCGGCCGCCGAGTTCTCGGCGCCGGCCCCGGCCGAGGCGCCCGCCGCTCCCGCGGCACCGCGTCCGGCCTCGTCCGCCCCGCGTCCCGGCGCCACGCCGGGCCCGCGTCCGGCCGCGGCCCCGGGCAGCCGCCCGTCCGGCCCGCGTCCCGGTAACAACCCGTTCACCAGCAGCAACACCGGCATGTCGCGCCCCGGTGCGCGTCCGGCCGGCCCCGGCGGCGAGCGCTCCGGCGCTCCGCGTCCGGGTGGCGAGCGCTCCGGCGCCCCGCGTCCCGGTGGCGACCGTCCGGGCGCTCCGCGTTCGGGTGGCGACCGTCCCGAGCGTTCCGGCGCCCCGCGTCCCGGTGGCGACCGTCCGGGCGCTCCGCGTCCGGGTGGCGACCGTCCCGGTGGCGCCGCGCGTCCCGGTGGCGACCGTCCGGCCCCGTCCGGGCTGCCCCGCCCGCAGGGCCCGCGTCCCGGTGGGCCGAGCCCGTCCGGCATGCCGCGCCCGAACCCGGGCATGATGCCGCAGCGTCCCGCCTCCAACGGCGGTCCGGGTCGTCCCGGCCCCGGCGGTCGCGGCCCCGGTGGCCCCGGCGGCCGTCCGGCCGGTCCCGGCGGCGCTGCCGGTGGCGCGCGTCCCGGCTTCCAGGGCCGTCCGGCCGGTCCGGGCGCCCGCCCGGCCGGTGGCGGCTTCGCCGGTCGCCCGGGTGGCGGCTCCGGTGGCGGCGGCGGCTTCGGCGGCCCGCGTCCCGGCGGCTTCAGCGGCCGTCCCGGCGGCCCGGGTGCCCGTGGCGGCACGCAGGGCGCCTTCGGCCGCGGCCCGAACGGCCGTCCGGCCCGTGGTCGCAAGTCGAAGCGTCAGCGTCGTCAGGAATACGAGTCGATGCAGGCGCCGTCGATCGGTGGCGTGATGCTGCCGCGCGGCAACGGCCAGACGGTCCGGCTGTCGCACGGTGCGTCCCTCACCGACTTCGCCGAGAAGATCAACGCCAACCCGGCCGCGCTCGTCTCGGTGATGCTCAACCTCGAGCAGATGGTCACCGCGACCCAGTCCGTTCCCGACGAGACGCTGCAGCTGCTCGCCGACGAGATGGGCTTCGTCCTGGAGATCGTCAGCCGTGACGACGAGGACCGCGAGCTGCTCGAGTCCTTCGACATCGAGTTCGGCGAGGACGAGGGCGACGAGGACATGCTCGCCCCGCGTCCGCCGGTGGTCACCGTCATGGGTCACGTCGACCACGGCAAGACCCGCCTGCTCGACGCGATCCGCAAGTCCAACGTGGTCGCGGGCGAGGCCGGTGGCATCACCCAGCACATCGGTGCCTACCAGGTCTCGGCGGAGGTGAACGGCGAGGAGCGCCGCATCACCTTCATCGACACCCCCGGTCACGAGGCGTTCTCCGCCATGCGTGCCCGTGGTGCCAAGTCCACCGACATCGCGATCCTGGTGGTCGCGGCCAACGACGGCGTCATGCCGCAGACGGTCGAGGCGCTCAACCACGCCCAGGCCGCCGGCGTGCCGATCGTGGTCGCGGTCAACAAGATCGACGTCGAGGGCGCGGACCCGGTGAAGGTCCGCGGCCAGCTGACCGAGTTCGGTCTGGTGGCCGAGGAGTACGGCGGCGACACCATGTTCGTCGACATCTCCGCCCGCCAGGGCCTCAACATCGACCAGCTGCTCGAGGCCGTCGTGCTCACCGCCGACGCCTCGCTGGACCTGCGCGCCAACCCCGAGCAGGACGCCCAGGGCATCGCGATCGAGGCCCACCTGGACAAGGGTCGCGGCGCCATGGCGACCGTCCTGGTCCAGCGCGGTACCCTGCGCGTCGGCGACTCCGTCGCCGTCGGTGACTCGCACGGCCGCGTCCGCGCCATGCTGGACGAGAACGGCAAGAACGTCATCGAGGCGGGCCCGTCCCGTCCGGTGCTGCTGCTCGGCCTGACCTCGGTGCCCCGCGCCGGCGACAGCTTCATCGTCGTCGACGACGACCGCACCGCGCGCCAGATCGCCGAGAAGCGTTCGGCCCGTGACCGCAACGCCATGTTCGCCCGTCGTCCGATGCGGATCTCCCTGGAGAACCTGGACAAGGCGATCGCGGCCGGCGGCATCCAGCAGCTCAACCTCATCGTCAAGGGCGATGTCTCCGGTTCGGTGGAGGCCCTCGAGGACGCGCTGGTCAAGCTGGACGTGGGCGAGGAGGTCGAGCTCCGGATCCTGCACCGCGGTGTCGGTGCGATCACCGAGTCCGACGTCGACCTGGCCATGGGCTCCGACGCCATCATCATCGGCTTCAACGTGCGCGCCGAAGGCCGCGCCCGTACGGCGGCCGACAAGGAAGGCGTGGACGTCCGGTACTACTCGGTCATCTACCAGGCGATCGAGGAGATCGAGGCGGCGCTCAAGGGCCTGCTCAAGCCGGAGTACGAGGAGGTGCGCCTCGGTTCCGCGGAGGTGCGCGAGGTCTTCCGCTCCAGCAAGTTCGGCAACATCGCGGGTGTCATCGTCCGCGAGGGCCTGCTGCGCCGCAACGCCAAGGCCCGCCTCATCCGCGACGGAAAGGTCGTGGCGGAGTCCCTCACCATCGAGGGCCTGCGCCGCTTCAAGGACGACGCGACCGAGGTCCGCGAGGGCTTCGAGGCCGGTGTCACCCTGGGGTCGTTCAACGACATCAAGGTGGACGACGTCATCGAGACCTTCGAGATGCGCGAGAAGCCGCGCGCGTAACCTGCGCGTGCGCTGAGTGATCGGCACGAACGGTCGGGGCCGGTCGGCAGAAAACTGTCGACCGGCCCCGGTCGCATGTCGTACCGTGAACGCTCGTACCAGCTCTTCGAGGCCTTCAGGTCGGCGAGACCTGTCCCTTATGTTCGTAGGAACACTCACGTTCGACCTGCTTCTCGGCGACGTCCACTCGCTCAAGGAGAAGCGTTCGATCGTCCGGCCCATCGTGGCCGAACTGCAGCGCAAGTACAGCGTCTGCGCAGCGGAGACCGGCAACCAGGAGCTGCACCGACGGGCCGAGATCGGCCTGGCGGTGGTCTCCGGGGACGCCGGCTTCGTGACCGAGGTGCTGGACAGCTGCGAACGGCTGGTCTCGGGCAGGCCCGAGGTCCAGCTGCTGGCCGCCCGCAGACGGCTGCACGACGACGAGGACGAGTAGTCCGCCCGTCGTACGGCGACGGTGTCCAAGGCACCGTTGTCGCGTAGGACAATCAGACATGGCATCCCTAGGTGGATGCGTCCGGGTACTGTGCCTCCCGGGGGACGCCCCCCCGGACTCCGTGGGTGCACAGGCCGGGAGACCGATGGGCGCCCTGGTGTCGATGACACGCAGGGCCCACAGCACGAGGAGGACCAGTGACCGACACCGCGAGGGCGCGCAAGCTCGCAGACCGCATCCGGGTGGTCGTCGCGGAGACCCTGGAGCGGCGGATCAAGGACCCGCGCCTGGGCTTCGTGACCATCACCGACACCCGGGTTACCGGTGACCTGCGCGAGGCCACCGTCTTCTACACGGTCTACGGCGACGAGACCGAGCGGGCCGCCACGGCAGCCGCGCTGGAGAGCGCCAAGGGCATTCTGCGGACCGAGGTCGGACGGCAGACCGGGGTGCGCTTCACGCCCTCCCTGACGTTCGTCGCCGACGCGATCCCGGACACCGCCCGCCACCTGGACGACCTGCTCGTCAAGGCCCGGCAGGCGGACGCCGAGGTGCGCAGCGTCGCCGTCGGCAAGAGCTACGCCGGCGACGCGGACCCGTACCGCAAGCCCGACGAGGACGACGACCTCGACGCGGACCTCGACGACGACCTCGACGAGGACGAGTAGTCATGACCGGCGAGCCGCCCGCAGGGGTGCCTTCCACCACGGTGGAGGGCACCCCTGCGGTGCCCTCCCCCGGTCCGAGCCGGTGGTTCCCCCGGTGTCCCGGCCCCTGGCGGCCGAGCCCCCCTCGGCGCCGACGGACGCGGACTGGGACCGGGTGGTCGCCCTGATCGGCCGGGCCGCCTCGGTCGACCTGGTCTGCCATGTGCTGCCGGACGGCGACGCCCTGGGCTCGGCGCTGGCGGTGGGCCTCGCCCTGCGCTCGCTCGGCGTCGAGGTCCGGGTCTCCTTCGGCGACGACCCGCAGGTGGTCCCCGCCTCCCTGGGCTTCCTGCCCGGGCAGGAGCTGCTGGTCCCGGCCGCGCTGGTACCGGAGCGCCCGGAGCTGATGATCAGCTTCGACGTGGCCGACGCGCAGCGCCTCGGTCTGCTCCGGGCCAAGGCGGAGGCGGCGGCGGCGCTCGTCGTCGTCGACCACCACGCCTCCAACGGCGGCTTCGGCAGCCACCGGTTGATCGACCCGGCCGCCCCGGCCACCGCCGTGCTGGTGGACGAACTGCTGCGGCGGCTCGGGGTGCCGCTGGACCGCTCCATCGCCACCTGCCTCTACACCGGTGTGGCCACCGACACCGGCTCCTTCCGCTACGCCGCGACCACGCCCGCCACCCATGAGTTCGCCGCCCGGCTGCTGGCCACCGGGCTGCGTCAGGACCTGATCTCGCGGCGGCTCTGGGACACCCAGTCCTTCGGCTACCTGAAGGTCCTGGCCGCCGCGCTGGAGCGGGCCGAGTTCGACCGCACCGCCGCCGACGGCCTCGGCCTCGTCTGGACCTGGGTGCCGCACGCGGACCTGGTCGCGCACGGGGTGCTGCCGGAGGAGATCGAGGGCCTGATCGACGTCGTCCGCAAGGCTGCGGAGGCCGAGGTCGTGCTGGTGCTCAAGGAGGACCCGGACGGCAGCCTGCGCGGCTCCTCGCGGGCCAGGGGCGCGGTGGACGTGGCGGCGGCCTGCGCCGCCCTCGGCGGCGGCGGGCACGTCTACGCCGCCGGCTTCGGCTCCCGCGACGGCGTCGCCGCGACCGTCGCCCGGTTCCGGGCGGCCCTCGTCCGGCAGTGATTCGCCCGGCAGTGACGTGTACGGCACTGACGCGTACGGCACTGACCGGGCGCCGGCCCACTTCTGTCATTGATTTCCCAACTGAGAGTCGGATCGTTGAAGCGCAAGGGAACGGGCCCCGACGGCCTGGTCATCGTCGACAAGCCCGCCGGGATCACCTCCCACACCGTGGTCTCCCGGATCCGCCGGCTGGCCGGCACCCGCAAGGTCGGCCACGCCGGCACGCTGGACCCGATGGCCACCGGCGTGCTGGTGATCGGCTGCGAGCGGGCGACCCGGCTGCTCGGGCACCTGGCGCTGACCAGCAAGACCTACGAGGCCACCATCCGGCTCGGCCAGTCCACGGTGACCGACGACGCGGAGGGGGAGGTCACCGCGACCGCCTCCACCGCCGGGGTCACCCCGGAGGGCATCGCGGCCGGGATCGCCGCGCTGTCGGGCGACATCCAGCAGACGCCGTCCAAGGTCAGCGCCATCAAGATCGACGGCAAGCGCTCCTACAGCCGGGTCAGGGACGGCGAGGAGGTCGAGCTGGCGGCCCGCCCGGTCACCGTCTCCCGCTTCGAGGTGCACGAGCGGCGCGAGGCGCCGGCCGAGGACGGCACCCCGCTGATCGACCTCGACGTCACCGTGGACTGCACCTCCGGCACCTACATCCGGGCGCTGGCCCGTGACCTCGGCGACGGCCTCGGCGTCGGCGGGCACCTGACCGCGCTGCGCCGCACCCGGGTCGGTCCGTACACGGTGGCCGGCTCGCACACCCTGGAGGCGCTGGAGACCACCTTCGCCGCCTCGGTGCTGCCGATCGCCGACGCCGCGGCGGCGGCCTTCCCGCGCTGGGACGTGGACGCCGAGCAGGCCCGGCTGCTGGTCAACGGCGTCCGCATCGACGCCCCCGGGCTCGGCGTGGACGAGCCGATCGCGGTCTTCGACCCGGACGGGCGCTTCCTCGCACTGATCGAGGAGCGCGGCGGCCGGGCCAGGTCGCTGGCCGTCTTCGTCTGACATCACCGTCCGACCGACCGCTTCTTTCGGCTGAGAGCGAACAGCGATCGACCCTTCGGGCGGTCGTTTCACCCGAACGGGCGGCGCGCGGAGCGAAGCAGGGGGGTGCGCGGGGCGCAGGGGGTCGCGGGGGAGGGACGGCGGGAAGCCTCCGCTCAGGTGACGGCCTGGGCGGGGGTGGTGGGCGGTGCAGCGAGCCGAGGAGGCCCTGGTACGGGTCGGGGACCTGTCCGGGCGGGCCCGGGGCACGGCCTTCCACGTCGACCACCAGGGGCTGCTGCTCACCGGTCACGAGGTCGTCGACGGCCTCCAGGACCTGTTGCTCACCTGGCCCGGCGGCGCCACCCGGCGGCTCGGCACCGACAGTGTGAGCTCCCTGCCCGAGTACGGCCTGGCGCTGCTGCACACCGACGCCGTGGTGCCGCCGCTGGCACTGGCGGGCGGCCACGGCACCCGACTGGTCAGCCTGCACCTCGACGGGAAGGTGCTGCAGGGCGGCGTCGCCGGGGTGGTGACCGCCCGCTACGCCGCGCGGACCCGGTTCCACCTGGTCGCCGACGCCTGGCTGCTGCACCTCGAACAGGCGCCGCAGGGACTGCCGGTGCAGGCGGCCGGTTCGCCGGTGCTGGACGCCGAGACCGGCGCGGTCGTCGCCGTCGCCACCGTCGCGCTGCGCGGCCGGCACCACGGCGCGGTGCTCGCGGTGCCGCTCCGCTCCGCCGTCGGCCACCGTGCGGTCGCGGACCTGCTGGCCCGCAACGGCGCGACCGTCCCGGCGCACGGCCGGGCGCTCAACCTCGCCGGGGCGCTGGAACTGTGCGCCGCCACCCTCGGCCCGGTCGGCCGGACCGCCGCCGACCGGATCGAGCGCGCCGACGGTCTGGCCGCCGCCGAGCCCGGCTGGGCCCGCGACCCCGACCGGCCGGTGCTGGCGCTGGTCGGCGACCCCGGCAGCGGGCGCAGCACCGAGCTGGCCGCGCTCGCCCTGCGCCGGGCCGGGGCCGCGCACCGGCTGCCGACGGTGCTGCTGCGCGGCGCGGAGCTGCGCGCCGGGGACGCCTCGGTCCTGGACGCCGCCGATCGGGCGCTGGCGGCGGCCGGACGGCTGATCCATGTCGAGGGGGCGCGGACGGAGCAGGTCTGCCGGGTCTCCGTGGCCGCGTGCCGCCCGCCGCTGATCGTCCTGGACGCTCCGGAGGAGATGCCCCCGGTGCTCTTCGACGAGTTGGAAGCCTGGTGCGCGGAGACCGCGCGGATGCTGCGCCGGACCGGGGCGCGGCTGCTGATCGGCTGCCGTCCCGAGTTCTGGGAGCAGGCCGGACCGCTGTTCCCGGCCGAGGACCTGTACGGCGATGGCAGTCCGCCGGCCCAGTGGCTGGGCGACCTGCCCGGGCCGGCGGGCCGCCCGGCGCGGGACCGGCATCCGCTGACGCTCGGGCTGCTCGCCGAACTGCACACGGCCGCCCCGCGCCTGCCGCTGGAGCCCGGGCCGAGCCGGGCGCAGCTCCTCGCCGCCCGGGTCGACCTCGCCTGCCTCCGGATCGCCGAACGGATCGCGCCGCGCCCGCAGCAGCGCCCCGCCGCAGTCCGTCGGCTGGCCGCGACGGTCGCCGGACGGGTGCACGAGGCGGCGCGGCGGATGCTGGGGCCCGGCGGCGGGACGCTGGACCGGGCCGGCTTCGACGAGCTCTTCCCCTGGAACGGGGGCTGGGCGCAGGCCGTCCTGGCCGAGGGTCTGCTGGAACCGGCCGGGCCGGGCTACCGCTTCGCCCACGAGGAGGTCTCCGACTGGCTCCAGGGCGGTCGGCTCGACCTCGGTGCCGCCCTGGACGCGCTGCTCGGCGACGGCCTGCCGACCGTGCTGGACCCCGCCCGGCGCCCGCCGCCCGCCGCGTCGGGCGCCCGGGGCGCGCACCGGCGCGGTGGCCCGCGCGGCCAGGCCGTCCCCGCCCCGGTGCCCGCCCCCGGGCCGCCGCTGCCGCCGGCCCCGCGCCCGCTGCCGCACCACCGGATCGGACCGGTCCGCGCCGCGCTGCTCCGACTGGCCGGCGAGGACGGCGACCCGAGCGCCCTGGAGCCCTGGCTGAGCCGGCTGGTGCTCCGGCTCGACGGCCCGGACGCCGCCGAACCCGGCAGCGAACCGTACTGGTGGACCAGCCGGCTGCTGGCCTCGGTGCTGTCGGGCCTCGACGACGCAGGGCCCTACCTGCCGCTGCTGCGCACCCTCGCCGAGCGGATGGCCTACCGCGCGGTCGAGACCGGCGAGCAGCCGCTGCCCGCCGAGTTCTGGTCAGAACTAAGGCTTTCAGTACCGGAACTGATCGAGCTTCAGCTACTGCTCTCGCGGGCCGCGACGGAGGAGGCGGCGGTGGCGGCGGTGGCGCCGCTGGTCCGCCGCGACCCGGCCGCCGCCCTGCCCGCGCTCTGCCGCCGGCTGCGGGACGAGCGCCACGCCGCCACCGTCGGGCAACTGCTGCGCGCCGTCCGCCGGATCGCGCTGGACGACCTGACCGAGGCCCTGGTCGACACCGCGCATCCGCGCGCCGACGTGCTGCTGCTGGAGCTCGCCGGGACCGAGCCCTCGGCCCTCAGCCGCGCGGTGGACCGCTGGGCGCACGACCCGCGCCCGGAACGCCGTGTCGCCGCCGCTGTCCACGCCCCGGCGGTCCTCGCCGAGACCGGCGCGGACCGGGCGCTGCTGCGCTACGCGGCCGAGGCGCTGCTCGCCCGGGACGGCGAGCGGGCGCTGCACGGCGCGGCCCTGGCGGTGCTGGTCGCCGACCCGTCGACCCGGGACCGGCGGCTGCCGGAGGCCGCCGCCCGCTACGCCGAGGAGGATCCGCTGCTCCGGCCGCAGCACCTGGCGCCCGGTCTGGACAGCCATCCGGTACTGGTGCTGGCCGCCTACGCGGCCCGGCTGCACCGGCCGGGGGAGGAGGCCGGGGCGATCCTGCGCACCCTCGGCTCGGTCGCCGCGCCCCGGGCCCAGCCCGGGGCCGTGCGGCTGGTCGGCGAGCACCTGGACCGCCGTCCGGAGGCCGCCGCCCAGGTCGCGGAGTGGCTGGCGGCCCGGACCGGGCACGGCGGCGCGGAGCGGGCGCTGCTGCTGCCCTTCGTCCGCAGCGTCGCCGAGCGGCCCGAGGCCGTGCGCACGGCCTTCCGGGAGGCGCTGGCGGCGGCGCTGGGTCGGGAGCCGTCCGGCCTGGGCGGCGAACTGCTGGCGGAGCTGCGGGCGGGCCAGCCGATGCGGGCCGGTGACCAGGCGCATGGCAGGCTATAGGGGTAACGGACGTACGAGCGAGGAGCGGTCAGGGTGCAGCGCTGGCGTGGCCTGGAGGAAGTCCCCGAGGACTGGGGGCGCAGCGTCGTCACCATCGGCTCCTTCGACGGGGTGCACCGGGGGCACCAACTGATCATCGGTCGGGCGGTGGAGCGGGCCCGAGCCCTGGGGCTGCGCTGCGTCGTGGTGACCTTCGACCCGCACCCCAGCGAGGTCGTCCGCCCCGGCAGCCACCCGCCGCTGCTGGCGCCGCACCACCGCCGCGCGGAGCTGATGGGCGAGCTGGGCGTGGACGCGGTGCTGGTGCTGCCGTTCACCCTGGCCTTCTCGCAGCTGTCGCCGCAGGACTTCGTCCGCCAGGTGCTGGTCCAGGCGCTGCATGCGGCGGTGGTCGTCGAGGGCCCCAACTTCCGCTTCGGGCACCGGGCTTCCGGCAATGTGCAGCTGCTGGCCGAGCTGGGCGCCGAGCACGGCTTCGAGGTCGAGCTGCTGGACCTGACGGTCACCGGCTCGATCGGCGACGGTGCGCCGTTCTCCTCCACCCTGACCCGCCGTCTGGTCGCCGAGGGCGACGTGGCCGGCGCGGCCGAGGTGCTCGGGCGTCCGCACCGGGTCGAGGGGACGGTGGTGCGCGGGGCGCAGCGCGGGCGGGAGCTGGGCTACCCCACCGCCAACGTCGAGACCCTGCCGCACACCGCGATCCCGGCCGACGGCGTCTACGCGGGCTGGCTGACCGCCGCCGGCGAGCGGATGCCGGCCGCGATCTCGGTCGGCACCAACCCGCACTTCGACGGCACCACCCGCACGGTCGAGGCCTACGCCATCGACCGGGTCGGCCTCGACCTCTACGGCCTGCACGTCAGCGTGGACTTCCTGGCCTTCCTGCGCGGCATGGAGAAGTTCGACTCCATCGACGCGCTGCTCGACCGGATGGCCGACGACGTCAAGCAGGCCCGGGTGCTGACGGACTGCTAGCAACCGGGGTATGCGACAGTGCGGCCCGGCCGGGGGACTCCGGCCGGGCCGCACTGTCGTTCAGGACTGCTCGGGCCAGCCCGGCGGCGGCTGCTGGCCGTAGTTCTGCGGTGCGCCCCAGGCCTGGGGCTGGGTGCGGGGGAAGTCGGCGGCGACCATGGCGGCGAGGTCGAAGTAGGCCTCTCGGGTCTTCGGCCGCATCCGGTTGAGGTCGACCTCGGCGCCGGCCGCGAGGTGCTCGTCGAAGGGGACGACCACCACGCCCCGGCAGCGGGTGCGGAAGTGCGCGACGATGTCCTCGACCCGGATCATCTTCGCGGTCTCGCGCACCCCCGACACCACGGTGATGCTGCGCTGCACCAGGTCGGCATAGCCGTTGGCGGACAGCCAGTCGAGGGTGGTGCTGGCGCTGCTGGCCCCGTCGACGCTCGGGGTGGAGACGATGATCAGCTGGTCGGCGAGGTCCAGCACCCCGCGCATGGCGCTGTAGAGCAGCCCGGTGCCGGAGTCGGTCAGCACGATCGGGTACTGGCGTCCCAGGAAGTCGATGACCTGCCGGTAGTCCGCGTCGTTGAAGGTGGTGGAGACGGCCGGGTCGACGTCGTTGGCCAGGATCTCCAGCCCGCTGGGGGCCTGCGAGGTGAACCGGCGCATGTCCATGTAGCTGGTCAGGTACGGGATCGCGGTCACCAGGTCGCGGATGGTGGCGCCGGTCTCGCGGCGGACGCGCCGGCCCAGCGTCCCGGCGTCCGGGTTGGCGTCGATGGCGATGACCTTGTCCTGGCGCTCGGACGCGAGGGTCGCGCCCAGCGACATGGTCGTGGTCGTCTTGCCGACGCCGCCCTTGAGGCTGATCACCGCGATCTTGTAGGAGCTCAGTACCGGCGTGCGGATCACCGCGAGCTTCTGCTGGTGCTCCTGCTCGGCGGCCTTGCCACCGAAGCGGAAGCGGCTGCCGCCGCTCCGGCGCTCGGGCGCCTGGTTGCGGAGCAGCCGGTCCGAGGACAGTTCCACCGCAGCGGTGTAGCCCAGCGGCGCACCGCCGACCGGACCCTGCTGCGGGCCGCCGCCCTGGGCGGCGGCCCGCAGCAGGTACGGCTGCTGGGCCGGGCCCTGCTGCTGCTGGTACGGGCTAGGGGCCGGGTTCTGGCCCTGGTGCTGGCCCTGGTTCTGGTACGGGGAGGGCTGGGGCTGCTGCCCGTAGTCCGGCGGCGGGTAGGGGCCCGCGGACTGCGGCGGCTGGAGCGGCCAGCCGCCCGAAGCCTCCCGGGGGTCGACCGGCGGCTGCGGCTGCGTGGGCTGCGGCGGCGTGGGCGGCTGCTGCTGCGCGGGCGGCGCCCAGGGCTGTTGGTACGCCGGGGCCTCGGGCCGGTCCTGCGGCGGCGGAGTCGGCTGCTGCTGCTCCGCCGGGTAGTTCGGCGGCTGGTAGGGCGGCGGCGTCGGCTGCTGCGGGCCGGGAGCATACGGCGCGCCCTGGTAGGGGGCGGCGCCCTGGTACGGCGGCGGGCCCGGTTGCTGCGGGGCGTTCGGCTGCCAGGTGTCCGGCCGTTCCGGCTGCTCCGCCTGCTCCGGCTGCGGCGGGACAGGCTCGGCCGGGGCGGCGTCGGCGGCGGCCTCCCGGGGCGGAACGGCGTCCGTGAACGGCGCTGTCGACAGGGGAGCGGACGACGGCGGTGCGGTCACCTGCTGCGGTGCCTGTTCCTGTCGCGGCGTCGGAAACGACGGCTGGAAGGACGGCTGCGGCGGCTGGTAGGGCTGCTCCTGGACCGGGCCCGGAGCAGGCACCGGAGCAGGTCCCGGCACCGGCGGCTGGACCGGGGTGGCCGGGGTCGACGGCGGGCCCACCTGCTCCGCGTTCTGGAGGTACCAGGCCGGGGGCGAGTAGTCAGGCGCGTCCGACCACTCCTCGTCCTCGTCCGGCGCGCTCTCGCCGACGTGGACGTTCTCGCGATCGTTCGTCACTGCTGGTCCCTCTCCTTCGCCCTCCGTGGTCCGGCCCAGCCTAACCAGTTACCGGTTTCGCCCGGCCACCGCTGTGGCAAACCTCTAGTCGGCCCGCCTGGCCTGGCCGAGCACCTGGGCCTCGGCGGCCGTCGGTCCGCCGCGGACGAACATCCGCGAGCGCCGGTTCGCCCACAGGGTGACGCCGTCGCCCAGATTGGACAGCGCACCGGTCTCCATGGCCGGGAGCTCCAGCACCCGGCCGATCAACTCGGCCTCCTGCGGGGCCACCCGCTGCACCCCGACCACGTCGGCCGAGGAGAGCAGCCGCTCCGAGGCCGGGCTGAGGAAGGGCAGCAGGGTGAGCGTCGTCTGCCAGGGTCCGGGCGAGAGCCGGCTGCGCCCAGGACGCGAGCCGCAGTCGCGGACGACCAGCACCGGCGCGGTCACCGACGCGCCCTGCGGCCCGATCCGGCCGACCGGATGCACCGTCAGGCAGGGCTGGCCGCCGCCGGCGGCCTGGGCCACCGGCGTCCAGGACTGGCCGCGCCCGGTCTCGACCACCACCCGGGCCCCGGTCGCCGCCGCGCGCAGCGCGATCAGCTGCGCCGTCCACACGCCGCCGACCAGCACCACGTCGTAGGCCCGGGGCCGGAACAGGCCGAGGACCGCGGCGGCGTCCTGGCCGTCCATGCCGATCACCACGCCGTCGTCGCCGATCGGCAGGGCCATCGCGGACAGCTCCTCCTGGCTGAGCACGTGCTGCTCGCGTCGCGGGCCGCGCAGCCCGAATCCCGCCAGTGCCCCCATCAGCGTGTCCCTCCCAGTGGCAGCGTCGCAAGGACGCCCGGTACCTGTTCCCGGTCCAGCCGCACCAGTGTCGCACCCGCGCTCTTCGCCCGGGCCTCCAGTTGCCGGGCCGCCTGCTCCAGTTCCTGGTCGCCGCGGGCGGTGACCCGGACCTGGCCGGTCAGTGCGACCGCGCCGCAGTCAGCCTGACGGACCGTCAGGCTGAAGGTGGTGCCCAGCGCGGTGCCGCCGGTGAGCAGGTTCACCAGGTCGGGTGCGGTCACCGCGCCGCGCGCGGCGGCGGTGCCGCCCGAAGGGGTGAGCCGGGGCCACTGGCCCACCCAGTAGGTGGTGTGCCAGCGGTCGTCGCAGCGCCAGGCGCGGGTGGTCTCCGAGGTCCGGCGGCCGTTCCGGGAGCCGTTGCCGGCACTGCCCGCCGCCAGCGGGTTGGCGCAGACCGCCGTGGACACGGCGGCGGCGACCGCGGCGGCGTCCAGCACGGTGGTCGGCAGGCCGGCCCCGGCGAGCCGGGCGGCGAGCTGGTCGGCGGCGCGCTGCAGCGACTTCCGGGCGCCGATGTCGCCGCCGCCGCGCGCGGCCACGGCAGTGAGGCAGAGCTCCGGGTCGAGCCTGACGGTCACCCAGGTCAGCCGCAGCCCCGGGGTCCGCTGGCTGCCCGGGAGCTCGCGGTAGCCCCGGGCAGCGAGGGCCTGCTCGGGCAGGTGCGGCGCGGGGGCGGGCTGGGCGTACTGCACGACCTGGATCGCGTCCAGCACGATGTCGTCGACCACGAGTCCGGCGCCGAGCAGATCCAGCGGCAGCGAACGGGCGTTGTGCTCGGGGCGCAGCGGTTCGTCCGGGGCCTCGACCTGGAGCACCGCGGTCAGGAAGGTGCCGTCGCCGACCATGCCGATCTCGCGCCGCTCCCGGCGTCCGGCGGCGCCCTTCCCCTCGGCCTCGACCGTGTGCTGGACGATCCGCAGCGCGGGGTCGCACTCCAGCACCGGCACCAGCAGCGGGTCGGCCTGCGGGTCGACCGGGTTGGCGGCCGAGCGCTTGCGGCGGGCCTGCAGCGCCGCCCGGACGCCCGCGTGCTCGGTGAAGGAGAGCCCGTTCCAGCGCAGCAGTGCCAGCAGCACCAGCAGCACGGCCACGACGCCGTCCACGGTCAGCACCACGCGATTGGTGGCCAGTCCGATCAGCACCAGCGCCGCCGCCAGTTCGACCAGGACCAGCTGCGGCAGCCGCAGCGGTCCGAGCCGGCCGGGCCGGGGCCGGACCCGGACCGTGACCGGGGCGGTGGACCGGGAGCCCGCAGCCTGGGAGCCCGTGGACCGGGGCTGGGGCGGAAGTTTGGCGGACGCGCCATGGCGCCGTGCCCGCAATGTGCCGCTCTGCTCGGACATCCCCCGGATCAGCCCTCTCTGGTCGGGTGCACATCGGAAAACAGGTAGCCGGTTGGCTGACCGCCATACCGTACCCGTACCGTACGTACCGATCGCGCGCGGTAGTTGGTGCCGAGGGCATCAGGACGGGGATCGGGGACCAAGAGCATGGCATCACGCCGGAACGAGCTGAGCGCCTACACCTTCTCTCGCCGCCGCACGGTGGCCGCCTTCCTGCAGCCGTCGAGCGGCGGGAACGAGGAGGACGCGCCGCGTGCGCTGCGGGCCGTGGTGCCCAGCATCGTGGTCGGCGTGCTGGCCATGGCCGGGGCCGGCGCCTACGGGATGATCAAGCCCTCGGCGCCGGTGGGCTGGCAGAAGGCCAACGCGGTCATCGTCGGCAAGCAGTCCACCACCCGCTACGTGATGCTGAACGGGATGCTGCACCCCGTGCTGAACATCGCCTCGGCCCGGCTGCTGCTGACGCCGGGTTCGACCGTGGTCTCGGTCGACGACTCGGTGCTGGACTCCGGCAAGGTGCCGCACGGTTCGCTGGTCGGAATACCGTTCGCCCCGGACAGCCTGCCGACGGCGCAGGACGCCGGGACCGCGAAGGTCTGGGCCTACTGCGAGCAGCCGTCGAGCACCGCCCAGGGCGGCACCGACCAGAAGCTGTTCGTACTGGACGGCAAGGACACCGGCGCCGTGGGCGGTAGCGGGCAGTTGGACTCCGGCCACGCGATGTACGTCCAGGGCCCGGACGGCACCACCTACCTGGTCGACGCCACCGGGACCTACCACCAGCTGTCGGCCGGGCACCAGGGATCGGCCACCGACCGGATCCGGCTCGCCACCGCCGCCTTCGGCGCCACCGTCGGCGCGCCGCAGGCGGTCAGCGCCGACTGGCTGGCGACCCTGCACCAGGGCGACCCGATCATCCTCCCCAACGCCGACATCCCCGGCTACGGCACCAGCAGCAACGTCTCGCTGGGCTCGGGCCCGGTCCATGTCGGCGACATCTACCAGGTGCAGACCGACAGCGGCCAGTACCTGCACTACGTGGTGGAGCAGGACGGCGTGCACCCGGTCTCCGACTTCACCAACCGGCTGCTGGAGGCGGTGAATCCGAACCGCACCGTGCCCACGGTCCCGGACATGGAGGTGGCCGGCGCCAACACCCGGCCCGCCTTCGAGGGTTCGAAGGACTGGCCGACGGCGCTGGTGGCCCAGGCGAACCAGGGCGGCAGCGGCAACGTCTCCTGCAGCGTCTACACCGGGGCGGCCTCCGCCGCGGGCGTGCCGCAGCTCCGGCTCTGGACCGGCGCCAACTACCCGGTCAACAGCACCTCCGGCACCGCTAGCGTCTATGTGACGCCCGGATCCGGGCTGCTCTACCGGCAGGTGTCGGGGACCAGCACCACCACCGGCTCGGTGGACCTGCTGACCGACACCGGGCTGCGCTACCCGATCCAGATGAACAACGACAGCAACGCCGGCGGCGCCTCCGCGACGCCGAACCCGGACAGCAGCACGGGCGGCAGCACCGACGGCTCCGGCGACGGCACCGACAACACCGACGACGCCCAGGCCAGGCTGGGCTACGGGAGCGTGCCGCTGAACCCGGTGCCGCTCGCCTGGTCCGGCCTGCTGTCCTCCGGGCCCAACCTCAACACCGCCGCCGCCGAGTTGCCGCAGGGCTCCTGAACGGCATTCCCAGTTGGGTCAGTTGCCTCGGGGCGATAGAGTGCTGCGGGACATCACCGTTGTGATGCCGGCCGGGTGAATGTGACCGGGCACCCGGTCCAGATGGTCTGTCTCATGGGGGACGGTGCAAATGTCGGGTCAGTTTACGACTACTGCCAATGACATGAAGTTGTTCTCGGCGCACATTGCCGAGGTGAACACCCAGATCCAGCAGGAACTGGGGCGCTTGGAGAACCTGATCAGCTCGATCGCCTCCGGATGGCAGGGCGATGCGGCGATCGCGTACCACACGCTCCAGTCGCAGTGGAACGAGGACGCGGGCAAGCTCAACCGCGTGCTGAACGAGATCAAGGAAGCGATCGACGGAACCACGGCGCAGTACACCGCGACCGAGTCCGACCAGCACTCCTCGATCAGCAAGATCGCCGCAGCCCTCGGCTGACGGTCGGTCGACCCCACCACTGCTTGCCAAAGGAGAGTTCATGTCCGGCCACATCAAGGTCAGCTTCAACACCGTCTCGGACGCGGCGAGCGAGGTCCGCTCCACCGCCGACCGGGTCAACTCGCAGCTCGAGGACCTGAAGGCGGGCGTCGCCCGGGTCGCCCAGAGCTGGGAGGGCGTGGCCCAGGAGAAGTACCAGGCCCGCCAGCAGGAGTGGAACACCGCCGCTGCCGACCTGCACACCGTGCTGATGCAGATCGCTTCCGCGCTGGACAACGCTGCGCAGAGCTACCAGGCGACCGAGCAGAAGAACGCCGGGATCTGGGGCAATTGAGATCTGGGGTAACTGAGAGCCGGGGCAACTGAGCCCCGCTTTCCACCACCGTCCGCGCGCGGCCCGCACTGGCGTTGCGCGCGGACGGCGCATCGCAGTCGGACGGCCACACCTTCGGGGGATCGAGCACCAGTGAACCGGCACCACCTCGGCACGCGTCTGGCCCTGGTCCCCGCGGTGCTCTCCGTCCTCGCCCTGTCCACGCCCGCCGTCGCGGCCGGCGCTGACGGCGTCAGCGTCCGTGCGGCGCAGAGCCGTTCCGCGCACAGCAGTCCCGCCACGGTGCTGGACTCCAGCGGGCAGTGCACCTTCCCCGCGTCGAACATCCCCGGCACCCCCTGGGCGCTGCAGCGGGTCCTGCTGCCGCAGTTGTGGAGCTTCGCGACCGGGAAGGGCGTCACCGTCGCCGTGATCGACACCGGCGTCGACGACACCAATCCGCAGCTGCGCGGCGTGGTCACCGGCGGACAGAACTTCCTGACCAGTGAGAGCGGCGACTCGCTGACCGACCCGGACGGCCACGGCACCATGGTCGCCGGGATCATCGCCGCCCGGCCCGTCTCCGGGACCGGCTTCGTGGGCCTGGCCCCGGACGCCGACATCCTCTCGCTGCGGCAGAACGACTCCCAGGGCGACGGCACCGTCACCACCCTGGCCGCTGCGGTGAACGCCGCCGTGGACGCCAAGGTCGGTGTGATCAACATCTCCCAGGACGTCACCAGCAACGGCCGCCCGGTGCCCGTCGCCTCGAACAGCGCGCTGGCCCACGCCATCGCCAGGGCCATCGCCGCCAACATCGTGGTCGTCGCCGCGGCCGGCAACGAGGGCCTGTCGCTGCCGACCTACCCGGCGTCCCTCCCCGGCGTGCTCGGCGTCGGCGCCTCCGACCGCAACGACGAGCGCGACTCCGACTTCTCCGAGACCGGCAGCTCCGTGCTGGTCGCCGCGCCCGGGGTGGACATGGTCTCCACCGTGCCCGGCGGCGGCCAGTGCGTGGACAGCGGCACCAGCTTCGCCGCCCCCTACGTCGCCGCCGTCGCCGCGCTGCTCCGGCAGGCCCACCCGAGCTGGACGGTGGCGCAGATCGACGCCCGGATCGAACAGACCGCGCAGCGCACCGACCCGGGCTGGAACGCCTTCATCGGCTGGGGCGTGGTCGACCCGGTCGCGGCGCTCTCCGACGACGCGCCGCCGACCGACGCCGCCGTCCCGAACCCGTCGACCGGTGCGGGCGCGCCCCCGGTCCAGGCCCGACCGCTGGACCTCGGCGAGAGCCAGGCCGGCCGCCAGCAGCAGACCGCCGTCTACCTCCTCTGTCTGGGCGCGCTCGCGGTGGTGCTCACCGCGGGCACCGCGATAGTCCTGCGCGATGCCCGCCGCCGCCCCGCCTCCTGACAGAGAGCCCGATGAGCAACACCTCCTTCCGAGTCGACCTGGCCGAACTCGGAGCCTTACGCGATGCCCTGGTCCGCGCGGAGCAGGCCGTACGCAACGCCGCCGGGGCGCTCGGCGCCGCCGACGCGGCGGCCGGGACCGCCGACCTCGACCGTGCCTGCGCCGAGCTCCTGGGCCACTGGTCCGCCGTCCTCGGCGACCTGGGACGGCAGCTGGAGCAGACGGCGGACGGCGTCGCCACGGCCGCCCGGAACTACTCCGGCACCGAGAGCCGCCTCGCCGCCGCCCTGCGCTCCACCGCACCCGCCGCTGCGCCCGCCGCGCCGCGCCTGCCCGCCGCGTCGGAGGCGAGCCGGTGAGCTGCGACCGCTACCCGGGCATCGGCTTCGACCCGGCCCCCGGCGACCCCGCCGCCGTCGACCTGCTCCAGCAGCGGCTGACCCGCTGCGCCGAGTGGCTGGACGCCGCGCACGGCCTGGTCGAGCGGACCGTCCGGGACGACCCGGCCTGGCAGGGCGCGGCCGGCGCCGCCTTCCGCGACCACCTCGGCAGCGCCCCCGGCTTCCTCGACCGGGCCCGGGCCTCGCTGCAGTACGCCGCCGCCCGGCTCCGGGACTGGCACGGCGAACTGCTCGACCACCAGGCCCACGCCCGGCAGCTGGACGGCGAGCTGCTGCGCGCCCGCAGCGTGCTGCGGGAGACCGCCGCCACGGCCGGCACCGCCACCGTGCCCGAGGGCAGCGCCGCCTGGATCGACGCCACCACGGCCGGGCTGGTCGAGGCGAACGGCACCCTCGGCCGGACCCGGGCCGAGATCGACCGGCTGCTGGCCCGGGCCCGCGAACTGGAATCCGCCCACACCGACGCGGCCGGCCGGGTCGCCGAGGCGCTGCGCCGCGAGGACCCGGGTCCCGCCCACCGCGCCTCGCCCGCCGACCGGCGCACCGGACTGCTCGGACCGCTGCTGCACGAGCTGGACGCCGGCGTCTCCGCGGTCGGCCGCGCGGTCTACGACCACGCCGGCACGATCAGCTCGATCGCGGGCTTCCTGGCGCTGTTCCCGACCCCGCTGACGCCGCTGCTGGCCGGGACCGCGATCGCGACCGGCGCGCTCCAGCTCGACAAGGACGTCAGAGACCCGGCGTTGTGGTCCGCGCTGTGGCCGCCGAGGGCCGGCGCCGACTCCCTCGGCGCCGTGCTGTCGCTGGGCGGGGACGTCGCCGGTGTGCTCCCCGGGGTCGGCGCGGTGGCCCGGGGCGGGGCGGAGACCGTCCGGGCGCTGCAGCTGGCCGCCGAGACCGGCCGGACCGTCCGGGCCGAGGAACTCACCGGTGAGTTCCTCGGCAGCACGGTGAGGCTGGTCAGCCGCCGGGCCCTGGACGAGGCCCGGGTGGCGCCCGTGCCGGGGATGAGCGCGGCCGAGACGGCCGCCCGGCAGCGGCACATCCTGGTCGGCCGGGGCGTCGCGGGGGCCGGGGCCGCGGCGGCGCTCTGGACCGAGTTGTCCGGCGGCGGACCGGGCCCGAAGGCGGCGGGCGGACGGTGACGGACTGCGGCGCGGTGGAGATCGGCGCGGTGGAGATCGGCTGCGGCGTTCCGCGCGGCTTTCAACGGCTGGAGCCCAGCCCGGATCCGGTACGGCTCGCGGAGCTGCGCGCCGTGCTGCCGGGGCCGGCCGCGGAGGTGCTCGCGGCGCAGCAGCGGACCGTCGGGCTGCTCGCCGGCCAGGGCGTGCTGTTCTGCGCCCTGGGACTGCACCGGGGGCCGGGGGCCGACCACGAGGTCCGCCCGTCGGTGCTCACGCTGGCCGCCGGGGAGCTGGGCGGCGTCGCGCCCGGGCCGCTGCTCGCCGAGCTGCTGGCCCGGGCCCGAGCAGCGGCCGAAGGCGCTGCGGGCTCCCGCCTGCTGGAGCTCCCGGCGGGCCCGGCGGCGCTGCTGCTGGGCCGGGGGAGCGGCACGCCGCCCCGGTTCGACAGCGCGCCCCCGGAGTCGTCCGGCCGGCTCTGGACCGGGACGGTCGCCCTCGCCTCGGCCGCGCACGACCGGCTGCTGCTGCTCCAGCTCACCTCGGCGTTCCCGGAGCACGCGGCCGACTACCGGTCGATCCTGCTGGCCACGGCGCACACCCTCACCCTGTCCGGCTCGCCGCGCTCCCGCATCCAGGACGCCCTCGGCTGACCCGCCGGACGAAAGACCCGCCGAACGAAAGAAAGGACCCGCCGCCCCCAGGGGGCAGCGGGTCCTTGGACGTTCGAGCGGGTGCTGCGGTCAGACCGCGGCCTCGTCGTCCTCCGGGACGGTGATGATCCACCGGGTGTCCGGGCGCGGCCGGAGGTAGAAGACCCAGTAGAGCAGCGAGGCGACGGTGATGCCGCCGGTGATCAGCAGGTCGCTCATGGCCTGCTGGCTCAGCACGTACAGCAGCACGGCGAGGATGAGCACCGGGATGGCCGGCCACAGCGGCATCCGCCAGGCGTTGGTGTTCAGCTTGTGCTGGCCGCGGCGGGAGGCCAGCGCGGCGACGGCGACGAAGCCGTAGAGCAGGGTCACCGCGACGCCGGTGACGTTGGTCAGGGTGGCGACGGGGACGAAGCAGAGGATGGCGCCGGGGACGCCGACCGCGAGGGTGGAGATCCAGGGCGAGCCGAACTTCTTGCTCAGGTCGACGAAGGCGCGGTTGACCGGCTCGGGCCAGGCCTTGTCACGGGCGGAGGAGTACAGCACCCGGGAGTTCTGGATGACCATGACGATCGCGGCGTTGATGATGGCCAGCGCGATGCAGAGGCTGACGAAGGTACCGACGGCCGAGTTGGACCAGGTGGTGACCATGCCGCTGATGTCGCCGTTGTCCAGCGCGCTCATGCTCGGCGCGCCCATGGTGATGGCGATCGTCGGGATCAGGATGACGGCGGAGCCGATGCCCAGGGTCCACAGCACGGTGCGGGGGACGGTGCGGTTGGGGCGCTCCATCTCCTCGGCCAGGTAGACGGCGGTGGAGAAGCCCTGGGTGATGAAGAGCGCGGTGGCCAGCCCGGCGATCATCGTGCCGGCGGTGACCACGTTGAGGTGGCCGCCGGCGTCGAGGAGCTGCGGGTGCAGCATGACCGAGGCGGAGCGGTTGCTGTGGGCGAAGCCGAGGCAGGCGACCAGGGCGGAGGCGATGACCTCCAGGCAGAGGAAGATGCCGGTGATCCAGGCGTTGGCGCGCAGGTCGAGCAGGCCCATCACGGTGGCCAGCAGCATGACCGCGGCGCCCGCCAGGTCGGCGTTCACATGCAGGATCGGGGCGAGGTACTGGGCGGTGCCCAGGGCGATGATCGGCGGCACGATCAGGACCACGATCAGCGCCTGGATGAACGCCAGCCAGCCGGTGCCCTTGCCGAGCGTGCTGCCGGCCATGGCGTACTCGCCGCCGGCGCTGGGGATCAGGGTGCCGAGCTCCGAGTAACAGAAGGCCACGCCGATACAGATGACCATCGCGATGGCCAGCGCCAGCGCGGTGCCGGTGCCGAGGACCGCGAACGAGCCGGGCACGATGACGAACAGCGACGACGCGGGGGTGAGGCAGGACAGCGTCAGCAGGGTCCCGCCGACGACGCCGATGGAGCGCTTCAGCTTCTGCGGCTCGTCCCCGGCGACAGCGGTGGGACGGCCGTCCCGCTGTCCGGGGATCCCGGCTTCGGGGGGGCTCAGCGTGTCGGTCATGTGCATTCCGATCGGATCGGTGGGTCTGTGTCGCGGGGAGAGCGGTATCGCCTCCGGTCGGGTTGGCTGTTGCGAACCGTGTCGCTCTCCCGGGGTATGTAACCCCGGCTGTTAATGACACGTCAAGGGTCACTTTGCTTCGGATTTCGTTGCCCATTTTGCTTGAGGCAACGAATCTGATGGCCAGTCAGTGATATGCGCTATTTGCGACTTATGTCCACTTGCCTTCGCAAGCATGATCGAGAAACTGCATGGCCTGTGAAACTAAGGTCGCCAGGGGAAAAATTCCCTGTATCAACCCTGCCCTCCATGGTCTCCGACGAACACGACAAAGGGGCCGCCGAGTGACGTATCACTCAGCGACCCCTACGGATCGGACCGTGGTGTCCGGATAACGATCCGGACAGCCTCCCCGTCCCGGCCTCCGCCCCCGCCTGCGCCGAAGCTCAGCTCGCGGGCGTCCAGCCGGTCTGCACCGTGAACGAGCCCCGGCGCCGGGTGACCAGCACACCCCGGCCCGGCGGCATCGGCCGCGGCTTCACATTGCCCAGCAGTACGCCCTCGTCCTTGTCGCCGGAGAGCACGATGCCCTGCGAGCCCAGCTCCTTCAGCCGCTGCATCACCGGCTCGTACAGGGCCCGGCCGGCGCCGCCGGAGCGGCGGGCGATGATCACGTGCAGCCCGATGTCCTTGGCAAAGGGCAGCACCTCCAGCAGTTGCGAGAGCGGGTTGCCGGAGGCCGTGGCGACCAGGTCGTAGTCGTCGATCACCAGGAACAGCTCCGACCCGGTCCACCAGCTCCGGTCCCGCAGCTGCTGCTGGGTGACGTCGGGACCGGGGATCCGGCGGTCCATCGCGCCCCTGATGTCGCCCAGGAAGGACTGCAGGGCCGGCTGCGCCGCTGCGTACTCCAGCAGGTGCGGGGTGGTGACCTGGCCCAGCAGCGCGCGCCGGTAGTCGCCGATGACGATCCGGGCCTGCTCCGGGGTGTAGCGCTCGGTGATGCCCTTGAGCAGCAGCCGCAGCAGCGCGGTCTTCCCGGTCTC
Source organism: uncultured Actinomycetota bacterium (assembly GCA_963743515.1). Taxonomy (GTDB): domain Bacteria; phylum Actinomycetota; class Actinomycetes; order Streptomycetales; family Streptomycetaceae; genus Streptacidiphilus. The sequence goes on along the minus strand of CAVUQN010000004.1, from coordinate 22,172 downwards.
GCCGTCACCGAACACGATGAAGTGCGGGTCGGTGTCGAAGTTGAGGAACACCGGCGAGAGCGAGGACTCGTCCACGCCGATCGCGATGCCCAGCTCCGGGTACTCCATGCCCTTGGGCAGCTGCTCGGCCGGCAGCAGCTCCGGCAGCATCCGCACCTGCGGGGCGTGCGGCCCGGTCCAGGCGCTGTTCGCCGCCGCGACGAAGGCGGCGACGCCGTCTGCCAGGTCCTCGACCCCGCTGGAGCCGTCGATCCGCGGCAGACCGGCCAGGAAGTGCAGCCGCTCCGAGGTGATGCCGCGCCCCGGCGCCCCGGCCGGGACGTTGACCGCGGTCTTGCGGTCGATCTCCGACTCCATCGAGTCGCCGAGCTTCAGCTCCACCCGGGTCTGCAGCAGGTCCTTCAGCGCCGGGCGCATCTCGCCGTAACGGGAGGCGCCGACCACCACGTGCACGCCGTAGGCGAGACCGCGCTGGGCGACGTCCGCGACCGCCGACTCCAGCAGCTCGAACTCCTGCTTGAAGGTCAGCCAGCCGTCGACGACCAGGAAGACGTCGCCGTACTGCTCCTCCGGCAGCAGCCCCTGCTTGCGGCGGTTGCGGAAGGTGGCGATCGAGTCGATGCCCTGCGCCCGGAACAGTTCCTCGCGCCGGGTGACCAGCCCGGACACCTCGGCGACCATGCGGCGCACCTTGTCCGCGTCCAGCCGTCCGGCGACCCCGCCGACATGCGGCAGGTGCTGGAGGCCCTGCATCCCGCCGCCGCCGAAGTCGAGCAGGTAGAACTGGACCTCGGCCGCGGTGTGGGTGAGCGCGAACGAGCTGACCATGGTCCGCAGCAGGGTGGACTTGCCGGAGCGCGGACCGCCGACGACCATGCCGTGCCCGGCGGCCCCGGAGAAGTCCAGGTACATCAGGTCGCGGCGCTGGTCGATCGGCTTGTCGACCAGGCCGACCGGTACCACCAGCCGTCCGGCCGCGGTGTACTCGGCGGCGGCCAGGCCCCGGTCGGGGGTGGCGGCCAGCGGAGGCAGCAGCTGGTCCAGCGAGGGCGCCTCGCTCAGCGGCGGCAGCCAGACCTGGTGGGCCGGCGGGCCCTGGCCCTCCAGCCGCTGCACGATGACGTCCAGCACCGAGTCGGCGAGCGCGTCGTCCTGCCGCGGCGCCTGCTCGACCGGCTGCGCATGCAGCGGCCGGGCCGGCAGCGCCACCGGCGAGCCGGTGAACAGCACCGCCGCCGTCCGCTGCGACTGCCCGGCGGACTGGGTGGCGCCGCCCGCGCGGTAGGGGCCGGACACGTACGCGGCCTTGAACTGCGCCATCACGTCGGTGCCGAACTTGAGGTAGCCGACGCCGGGCACCGGCGGCAGATGGTAGGCGTCGGGGACGCCCAGCGCCGCCCGGGACTCGGCGGCGGAGAAGGTCCGCAGACCGATCCGGTAGGAGAGATAGGTGTCCAGGCCGCGCAGCCGGCCCTCCTCCAGCCGCTGCGAGGCCAGCAACAGGTGCACGCCCAGCGAACGGCCGATCCGGCCGATCTGGATGAACATGTCGATGAAGTCGGGCTTGGCGGTGAGCAACTCGCTGAACTCGTCGATGATCAGCAGCAGCGAGGGCAGCGGCTCCAGCGGCGCCCCGGCGGCCCGGGCCCGCTCGTAGTCGTGGATGTTGGCGTAGTTGCCGGCCGCGCGCAGCACGTCCTGGCGGCGGTTGAGCTCGCCGGTGATGGAGTCGCGCATCCGGTCGACCAGGGTGAGTTCCTCGGCCATGTTGGTGATCACGGCCGAGGTGTGCGGCATGGTGGCCATGCCGGCGAAGGTCGCGCCGCCCTTGAAGTCGGCGAGCACGAAGTTCAGCGTCTCCGAGGAGTGGGTCATCGCCAGGCCCAGCACCAGCGTCCGCAGCAGCTCGGACTTGCCGGAGCCGGTCGCGCCGACGCACAGGCCGTGCGGGCCCATGCCCTCCAGCGCGGCCTCCTTGAGGTCGAGCATGACCGGGTCGCCGCCGGCGCCGAGGCCTATCGGCACCCGCAGCCGCTCGTTCATGGCCCGGGGCCGCCAGGTGCGGGCGACGTCGACCGAGGCGGCGTCGCCGACGCCCATCAGGTCGGTGAAGTCCAGGTTGGCCAGCAGCGGTTCGTCGTTGTCGCCGGCCGAGACCCGGAGCGGGGCGAGCTGCCGGGCCAGCGCCTCGGCCTGCCAGGCCGTCAGCTGGTCCGGACGGCCGAGGTAGACGCCGCCGCCGGCCGCGGTCAGCCGCATCCGCTCGGGCTCCACCACCACCGCCAGCGCGCCGCGCGGCTCGTCCAGGTCGCCCGGGATCACCTCGATCACGGTGACGCCGTGCAGTCCCTCGCCGGAGGCCAGCACCGAGTCCGGGCCGACCGAGGCGCCGTCCAGCACCACCACCAGGTGCGGCTGGTCGGGGACGGGCGGGGCGTCGCGGTTGAACCGGGCCCGGCCGCCGAGCTCGTCGGCCAGCAGCTCCTCCAGTTCGTCCAGCGAGGGGCAGATCATCCGCAGCGAGCCCGCGCCGTCGGTGCGCGAGGGGTGCTGGATGTGCGGCAGCCACTTCGCCCACTCCCACTCGGGCGCGGCGCCGGGGGCGGCGGCGATGCCGACCACCAGGTCGTCCGGCGAGTGCAGCACGGTGAGCTGGGCCAGCGCGGCCCGCACCGTGCTGTAGACGGTCTCCGGGTCGCCGGAGACGGTCAGGTGGTAGAAGGCCCGGAGCGACACCGCCAGCGGCAGCTCGGGCAGGGTGCCGTGGGTGGCCAGGAAGCTGCGCATGGCCTCGGCGGTCAGCGGCTCCAGCTCGTCCAGGGGTGCGGTCTGCGGGGCGACCAACGGGGTCGCCAACTGCTGCGGCCCGGTGCCGAGCCGGGTCTGCCCGAAGTCGGCGTCGCCGGGGCGGCGCTCCCAGAGCCGGCTGCCCTCGGCCACCACCGACCACAGCTGGTCCGGCGCGGGGTGCAGGTAGAGCTGGGCGTCGCGCTGCAGCGCGGCCGTCTTCCGGACCGTACGGCGCAGCTGGTTCAGGTACTTGAGGTAGTCGCGGCGCTCGTCCTCCAGGTCGCCGCCCCCGCCGCGCCGGGAGTTGAGCTGGGCCACGGCCATGGCGACGGTCGAGGCGACCATCACCCCGCCCATCACCTTCATGATCATCTGGCTGCCGGGCATGAAGAAGAACGCCGCGGACCCGGCGGTCGCCAGCATCGGCAGCAGCGCCTGCCACCAGGGCCCTCCGTCGCCGCGCGGCAGCTCGGGCGGTGACTCCAGGCGGACGTCCTCGCCGGGCACCGTGGGCGGGTAGGCCCGTGGCGGTCGCTTGACGGTTACCACGCTCAACTCGGTACCAGCCCTCGTCCTGATCGAGTGTCTCGGTTCGTCGCAGTGGATGATCCTACCGATCCGCACCACGCGCGCCCCACCGCGTCCCGAAGCGCCCACGGCGACCGGAGCAGAGCCTGATGCTGCGTCAACTCACAGCCTCGGAACTGACCTTGGCGGACCCGTCGGAGCCGGGAGCGGCGATCCGCACCGCTTTGCGGCATTCGCCCGGTCTCGGGCCCCGGCCCGCGGGCAGACGGCCGACGGCCGTGCCCGCTCCGGGCCTTGAGCTGTCGGCGGCGCCCGGTAGGGTGATCGGCTGCAGGCAGTCATCAGCACTCGCACGGGGGAGGGGCTCGCGGTGAGCACCAGTACCACGACCGGATTCTGCCGGGTCACCGTCGTCGCACCGGACAGCCGGATCGACGTCGCCCTGCCCGAGGACATCCCGCTCGCCGACGTCTACCCCGAGGTGCTGCGCCTCTCCGGCCAGGGCTTCAGCAAGGGCGCCCCGGTCGGCTTCCACCTGGTCCGCCGCGACGGGACGGTGCTCGACAGCAGCCTGACCCTGATCGCCCAGCAGGTCCGTGACGGCGACCTGCTCAGCCTGCGCCCCTTCGCAGAGTCGCTGCCCCCGGCGGTCTACGACGACGTCGCCGACGCCATCGCCACCGCGGTCGCCGCCGACCGCAGCCTGTGGACCACGAACCTGCTGCGCACCACCGGCCTCATCGGCTGCGTGCTGATGACCGTGCTGCTCGGCTTCGCGCTCTGGTTCTCGGACCTCACCCACAACATGCACTCCCTGCCCGGGCTGGTCTCCGGCGTGGTCGCGGTGCTGCTGATCGCCGTCGCCGGGGTCCGCGCCCGGATCTACGACGACCGCGGCTCCGCCCTCGCGCTCGGCCTCGCGGCCCTGCCGCACGCGCTGATCGGCGGCTCCGGGATCATCGCGCCCGACCTCGGCCAGGGTCCAGGCCGGGTCCAGTTCCTGGCCGGCTGCATCGTCGTGCTGGTCGCGTCGGTACTGATGACCGCGCTGATGCCGGGCGGTGACGCGCCGTTCGTGGCCGCGGTCCTGGTCTCCGCGGTCGGCACCGCCGCCACCTTCACCGCCATCTTCAGCAACGCCTCCGCCCGGGAGAGCGCAGCCGTCGCGGCGGTCGTCGCCATCGGCCTGGTCGGCTTCCTGCCGCAGCTCTCCGCCCGCTTCGCCCGGCTGCCGGTCGCCTTCCGGGCCCCGCAGCAGGTCGGCGCGGTCGAGCCGCGCGGCGAGGAGGCCGCCGCCGAGGCCGCCGACTACACCCGGATCGCGGCCCGCGCCCGGCGCGGCCACGAACTGCTGGTCGGCCTGGTCGGCGGCTGCGCGGCGGTGGTCGTCGGCTCCGCCGCCGTGCTCTCCTTCACCGACAGCCGCTGGCCGGAGCTGCTGGCGCTGATGCTGGGCGTCACCGTGATGCTCCGGGCCCGGCTCTTCCGGCACACCTCGCAGGTGCTCTGCCTGCTGGTCGCCGGGCTGCTCAGCCTCGCGCTGCTGGTCATCGGTGTCTCGCTCAACCTGCCGCTCTTCCTCTTCACCAATATGGGCCACCCCTCGACGGTGGACATCCACACCCTGGCCCTGGCCGCCTCGGTGCTGCTCGGCGCGGTGCTGCTGGGCGGGATCGCCCTGGTCGTGCCGGCCAAGGGCGTCTCCCCCTTCTGGGGTCGGATCCTGGACCTGGTCGACGGGCTGACCCTGGCCGCGCTGATCCCGCTGGCCCTGGCGGTGCTCAACATCTACGCCCTGGTCAGGGGTCTTACCTGAAAGACGGGTCTCACCGGAAAGCGGGTCTCACCTGAGAACAGCGGAGCCGGGCTTCCCGAGTCGGCCGGGCGGGTGATAGAGGGCCGGTTCGGCGCTGGTAGGCTGGGGCGGACGGACGTGCCACACCCCTCGGGGCGGCGCGCCCCGACCGCCGGGCCGCATCCGTTCCTGTGACGCAGACCAGGAACACCCGGCACATCGAATCAAAGGAGTTGCTGTGGCCCTCGACGCCGCTGTCAAGAAGCAGATCATGACCGAGTTCGGCACCAAGGAGGGCGACACCGGCTCCCCCGAGGTCCAGGTCGCCATGCTGAGCCGCCGTATCTCGGACCTGACCGAGCACCTCAAGACCCACAAGCACGACCACCACTCCCGTCGTGGCCTGCTGCTCCTCGTCGGCCAGCGCCGTCGCCTGCTGCAGTACCTGGCCAAGAAGGACATCGAGCGCTTCCGTACGCTGGTCGACCGCCTCGGCATCCGCCGCGGTGCCGCCGGCGCCGCGCGCTAGCACCTCGCCTGGGGGCGGCTCCCGTACGGGAGCCGCCCTTCGGCACATCCTGGCCCTGATCGGCCCTGCCGACTCGACGGCACAGGATTGGACGGCCGACGCACGTGGGAAAGACCACGTGCGTAAGGTGAGTACGAAGGGTGAAGGACGACCCGAGCACGCGCGCCGCGCGTGACGGACGGCCGACGCCGCGGGACGACCGGAGGTCGCCGCCCGCAAAGACGCGGAGCGTCCACACGCATCCGACCACAGGCGCCACCAGGCGCCGGTCCTCGGTAGTGGCCGCCGGAGGAGTGACAGCGCCGAGCGCCGACAGCGCCAGTACTGCACCCGTCCGGAGGCTTCGATCGAAGACCGGCTGAGCCGGGGCCGTCCGCCGTCGGCACTGCGCTGGGCGCTCCACCTGAGGACATGAAGGAGATCTTCCAGGTGGAAGACAACACCACGCACGAAGCCGTTGCGGTCATCGACAACGGTTCTTTCGGTACCCGCACCATCCGCTTCGAGACCGGTCGTCTCGCCCAGCAGGCCGCCGGCTCCGCCGTCGCCTACCTGGACGACGAGACGATGATCCTCTCGGCGACCAGCGCCTCGAAGCAGCCCAAGGACCACTTCGACTTCTTCCCGCTCACCGTGGACGTCGAGGAGCGGATGTACGCGGCCGGACGCATCCCCGGCTCGTTCTTCCGCCGTGAGGGCCGTCCCTCCGAGGACGCCATCCTCACCTGCCGGCTGATCGACCGCCCGCTGCGCCCGTCCTTCGTCAAGGGCCTGCGCAACGAGATCCAGGTCGTCTGCACGATCATGGCGCTCAACCCGGACGACCTGTACGACGTCGTCGCGATCAACGCCGCGTCCGCGTCCACCCAGCTCGCCGGCCTGCCCTTCTCCGGCCCCATCGGTGGCGTCCGGGTCGGCGCTGATCGAGGGCCAGTGGGTCGCCTTCCCGCGCCACAGCGAGCTGGAGGAGCGCCGTCTTCGACATGGTCGTCGCCGGTCGCATCCTGCCCGACGGCGACGTCGCGATCATGATGGTCGAGGCCGAGGCCACCGCGAAGACCATCGAGCTGGTCAAGGGCGGCGCCGTGGCGCCGACCGAGGACGTCGTGGCCGACGGTCTCGAGGCCGCCAAGCTCTTCATCCGCGAGCTCTGCCGGGCCCAGTCCCAGCTGGCCGCCGCCGCTGCCAAGCCCACCGGCGAGTTCCCGGTCTTCCTGGACTACCAGGAGGACGTCTTCGAGGCGCTCAGTGCCGCTGTCAGCGACGAGCTCGCCAAGGCGCTCACCATCGCCGGCAAGCAGGAGCGCGAGGCCGAGATCGACCGGGTCAAGGGCCTGGCCTCGGACAAGCTGCTGCCGCAGTTCGAGGGTCGCGAGAAGGAGATCTCCGCCGCGTACCGCTCGCTGACGAAGAAGCTGGTCCGCCAGCGCGTCATCAAGGACAAGGTCCGCATCGACGGCCGCGGGGTCACCGACATCCGCACCCTGGCCGCCGAGGTCGACGTCATCCCGCGCGTCCACGGCTCGGCCCTGTTCGAGCGCGGCGAGACCCAGATCCTGGGCGTCACCACGCTGAACATGCTCCGGATGGAGCAGCAGCTCGACACCCTGGCGCCGGAGACCCGCAAGCGCTACATGCACAACTACAACTTCCCGCCGTACTCCATCGGCGAGACCGGCCGCGTGGGCTCGCCCAAGCGCCGCGAGATCGGCCACGGCGCGCTCGCCGAGCGTGCGCTGATCCCCGTGCTGCCGACCCGCGAGGAGTTCCCCTACGCGATCCGCCAGGTGTCCGAGGCCCTCGGCTCCAACGGCTCGACCTCGATGGGCTCGGTCTGCGCCTCGACCATGTCGCTGCTGAACGCCGGTGTGCCGCTCAAGGCCGCCGTCGCCGGTATCGCCATGGGCCTGATCTCGCAGGAGATCGACGGCGAGACCCACTACGTCGCGCTGACCGACATCCTCGGCGCCGAGGACGCGTTCGGCGACATGGACTTCAAGGTCGCCGGCACCAAGACCTTCGTCACCGCGCTGCAGCTCGACACCAAGCTCGACGGCATCCCCGCCTCGGTCCTGGGCGCCGCGCTGAAGCAGGCCCACGACGCGCGTCTGCACATCCTCGACGTGATGAACGAGGCGATCGACGTCCCGGACGAGATGTCCGAGTTCGCGCCGCGCATCATCACCATCAAGATCCCGGTTGACAAGATCGGTGAGGTCATCGGCCCGAAGGGCAAGATGATCAACCAGATCCAGGAGGACACCGGCGCGGACATCACCATCGAGGACGACGGCACCATCTACATCGGTGCGGTCGACGGTCCCTCGGCAGAGGCTGCCCGTACGACGATCAACCAGATCGCCAACCCGACCATGCCGGAGGTCGGAGAGCGCTACCTGGGCACCGTGGTGAAGACCACGACCTTCGGAGCGTTCGTCTCGCTGATGCCGGGCAAGGACGGACTGCTGCACATCTCGCAGATCCGCAAGCTGGCCGGCGGCAAGCGGGTGGAGAACGTCGAGGACGTCCTCGCCGTGGGCTCCAAGGTGCAGGTCGAGATCGCCGAGATCGACCCGCGTGGCAAGCTCTCGCTGATCCCCGTGGTCGAGGGCGAGGAGAACGCCGAGGCGGCCGAGGCCAAGTGAGGCTTCGTCTGACGGCGTAGGTTCGTCGCGGCCCGGTCCCCCGCCCTGTGGCGGAGGACCGGGCCGCACCCCTGTTGCTGCAATTCCCCGGGGGTGACCCCCGGACCCCCATATCGGCAATCCCCCGGGGGCGACCCCCGGACCCCCACGCATGTAGGCATCGCGGAGGAAGTAACGTGGCACAGCCCACGGCAGCGCAGCAGCGCCCCGGCAGCACCAGGACCCTGCTCAAGGGCGTGGACGGGGCCGGAGTCGTCCGCCGCACCGTCCTACCGGGCGGGCTCAGGATCGTCACCGAGACCCTGCCGACGGTCCGCTCGGCGGCCTTCGGCATCTGGGTCGGGGTCGGCTCCCGCGACGAGACGCCGGTGCTCAACGGCGCGACGCACTACCTGGAACACCTGCTCTTCAAGGGCACCGAGCGGCGCAGCGCGCTGGACATCTCGTCCGCGCTGGACGCCGTCGGCGGTGAGATGAACGCCTTCACCGCCAAGGAGTACACCTGCTACTACGCACGGGTGCTGGACAACGACCTGCCGCTCGCCATCGACGTCGTCAGCGACATGCTGACCGGCTCGCTGATCCGCCAGGAGGACATCGACACCGAGCGCGACGTCGTCCTGGAAGAGATCGCGATGACCGAGGACGACCCGGGCGACGTGGTCCACGACCTGTTCGCGCAGGTCATGTACGGCTCCTCGCCGCTGGGACGCCCGGTACTCGGCACTGTCGAGACCATCAACGCGCTTACCCGCGACCAGGTGGCCGGCTTCTACAAGCGCCGCTACCGCCCCGAGCACCTGGTGGTCGCGGCGGCCGGCAACGTCGACCACGCCAAGGTCGTCCGCCAGGTCGAGCGGGCCTTCGCCGGCGCGCTGACCCGCCCCGACGTGCCCCCGGCCGAGCCGCGCGGCGGCACCAGGGCGCTGCGCACGGCCGGTCAGATGGAGATCCTGGACCGGCCGACCGAGCAGGCCCACCTGGTCCTCGGCCTGCCCGGCCTCTCCCGCCGGGACGACCGGCGCTGGGCCCTGGGCGTGCTCAACTCGGCGCTCGGCGGCGGGATGAGCTCCCGGCTGTTCCAGGAGGTGCGCGAGAAGCGCGGCCTGGCGTACTCGGTGTACTCGTACTCCACCTCGCACGCCGACAGCGGGCTCTTCGGGATCTACGCGGGCTGTCAGCCCAAGCGGGTCGAGGAGGTCCTGAAGATCTGCCGCGAGGAACTCCAGAAGGTCGCCGAGCACGGCATCACCGAGGAGGAGCTGAAGCGGGCGGTCGGCCAGATCTCCGGCTCCACCGTCCTCGGCATGGAGGACACCGGCTCGCTGATGTCCCGGGTCGGCAAGGCCGAGCTCTGCTACGGCACCCACCTGTCGGTGGACGAGCTGCTGGGCAAGATCTCCGCGGTCACCCTGGACGACGTCCGCGAGGTGGCCGGCTCGGTGCTCGGCGCCTACCGGCCCTCGCTCGCGGTGATCGGCCCGGTCAGCGGCAAGCGCGCCGCCAAGCTGACCGAAGCCGTCGCCTGACCTGCCCGTCCTGCTTCACCACTTTCCGAAGGAGCACGTGAGATGAGTACGCCGCTGCGGGTCGCCGTGATCGGCGCCCAGGGCCGGATCGGCTCCGAGGCCGCCCGCACCATCGAGGCCGCGCCCGACCTGGAGCTGGTGGCCGCGCTCGGGCGCGGCGACAGGCTGGAGACGCTGGCCGAGGCCGGCGCCCAGGTCGCGGTCGAGCTGACCCACCCCGACTCGGTGATGGCGAACCTGGAGTACTGCACCGCCCAGGGCATCCACTCGGTGGTCGGCACCACCGGCTGGACCGAGGAGCGGCTGGCCGCGCTGAACGGCTGGCTCGCCGCCTCGCCCGCGACCGGCGTGCTCATCGCGCCCAACTTCTCCATCGGCGCGGTGCTCACCATGCGCTTCGCCCAGCAGGCGGCCCGCTTCTTCGAGTCCGCCGAGGTCGTCGAGCTGCACCACAACCGCAAGGCCGACGCGCCGAGCGGCACCGCCACCCGCACCGCCCAGCTGATCGCGGCGGCCCGGACCGAGGCCGGCCTGGCCCCGCAGCAGGACCCGACCACCCACGGCCTGCCCGGCGCCCGCGGCGCCGACGTGGACGGCGTGCCCGTGCACGCGGTCCGGCTGCGCGGCCTGCTGGCCCACCAGGAGGTGCTCTTCGGCGACACCGGCGAGACGCTGACGATCCGTCACGACTCGCTGCACCACAGCTGCTTCATGCCCGGCATCCTGCTGGGCGTGCGCAGCGTGGTGAGCACGCCCGGGCTGACCTTCGGCCTCGAGCACTTCCTGTTCCCCGGAGAGTGAACCCATGATCGCCCGCGTGATGTACTTCGTCGTCTCCATCGCCCTGCTGCTCGGCTTTGCCGTGATCGTGGCCACCGGTGGCCAGTTGATCGCCTCCGGCAAGCCCTTCGGCATCGGGATCGGGGTCTGCGCGGAGGTCCTGGTGGCTCTCGGCTGCTGGTTCCTCTGGAAGACCTTCCGCTTCGGCCGTCGCAGCGCGCAGCTCGCGCGCCAGCTGGAGGCCGAGGGCGGACTGCCGGTCGACGAGTTGCAGCGCAGCGTGGGCGGCCGGATCGACAAGGCCTCCGCCGACCAGGTCTTCGCCCGTCGGAAGGCGGAGGCGGAGGCTGCGCCGGACGACTGGCGCTCCTGGTTCCGCCTGGCCGTGGCCTACGCGGACGCCAGCGACACGCCGAGGGCCCGGAAGACCATGCAGCACGCCATCAAGCTCCACGACGGCCGGACGCAGGGGGCGCCGACGACAGGCTGAGCCGCTCCGGCCCGTCCTGGGGGCTTCTCGGGCCGACGACCGTTGCCGCCGGATTGCCGTACTGCAGCTCGGTGAGCACCACGCCGCCGAGCCGCAGCGAACTGCGCCGCCCCGTGGCGAGCAGTCCCTGCCGCTCGTAGAAGGCCCGGGCCCTGCTGTTGGCCTCCAGCACCCACAGCACCTGCCGACCGAGGCTTTCGGCCAGCAGCCGCTCCCGCGCCGCGTCCAGCAGCGCCGCCCCGACCCCGGTGGACCAGGCGTCAGGGTGGGCGTAGAGCGCGTACACCTCGCCGCGCCGGACGCCGGTGCGCAACTGCTCGGGCATCGGCCGCTCGGGTCCGGCTGCCGCGAAGGCGATGATCCGTCCGGCCCGCTCGGCCACCAGGTGGTGCCGCCCGGCCGGGTTCTCCCGCAGCCGGCGGACGGCCAGGGCGACCGCCTCCGGGCCGGTGTCGATGGCCTCCAGATAGGCTGGCGGCATGATCCCCGCATAGGCTGCGCGCCAGGACGCCGCACGGAGCAGCAGCACGTCCGCGACGTCGGCCGCGGTGGTGTCGCGGATCAGCGGCGGCGCCGCTCGTCCCTGCATCACCCCAGGATAGACAGGCCGGTCAGACGGCTGTGTCAGTCCCGACCGATACGCTTGGCGACGGCCGGACCTGGCCCGCACCGCCCCGCCGAGAGGACCACTCAGGTGACCGCAGAGACCCCCGACACCCCCGAACTCGTCTTCCGTGACGATGTCACCGTCGAGCTGGTGCGCAGCAGCGCGCAGGACGCCGACGTGCTGTTCGCCGCCCGGGTCTCGACCGCCGGCGAGCAGTCCCTGGACGAGCTGCAGAAGGACCCGGCACGCTCCAAGGGCCTGATCAACTACCTGATGCGGGACCGCCACGGCACCCCGTTCGAGCACAACTCGATGACCTTCCTGGTCAGTGCCCCGATCTTCGTCTTCCGGGAGTTCCAGCGGCACCGCGTCGGCTTCTCCTACAACGAGGAGAGCGGTCGCTACCGCGAGCTGCAGCCGGTCTTCTACGTCCCCGCGCCCGAGCGCAAGCTCGTCCAGCAGGGCCGTCCCGGGAAGTACGAGTTCTTCGAGGGCACGCCCGAGCAGTACAAGAGCGTGACCGCGGCGATGGAGGACTCCTACCGCCAGTCCTATGCCGCGTACCAGGCGATGCTGGCCGAGGGCGTGGCCCGCGAGGTCGCCCGCGCGGTGCTCCCGGTGGGCCTGTTCTCCTCGATGTATGCCACCTGCAACGCCCGCTCGCTGATGCACTTCCTGTCGCTGCGCACCAAGGACGAGCGGGCCAAGGTTCCGTCCTTCCCGCAGCGGGAGATCGAGATGGTCGCCGAGAAGATGGAGCTGGAGTGGGCCGCGCTGATGCCGCTGACCCACGCGGCCTTCAACGAGCACGGCCGGGTCGCGCCCTGAGGGAGTAGCCGCGACTGCCTGTGGGTAGACCCCTGGCAGGCAGCCGAAGGGCCGGATTCTCGGAAACAGTCGTTGCCGCGAGCTGGGCTGATGTTATGTCCCATTTGCGGTAAATCATGCTGTTCCCTAGTCTCAAAGCACGAGCCCCGGTGCTGTCTGAACCCCCGAGCAGCCAGCACCGGGCTCTCTTCGAGAGGGCCGCCGCCCCGTCCGACAGGGCTGCGAGCTGGACTGCTTTCACGTCCACACACCTGTAACGAGTAGCGTTGGGTTCATGGCTCCGACCTCCACCCCTGAGACCCCCTTCGGCAGGGCGCTGACCGCGATGGTGACCCCGTTCACCCCGGACGGTTCCCTCGACCTCGAAGGCGCCCAGCGTCTGGCGGCGTACCTCGTCGACGCGGGCAACGACGGACTCGTCGTGAACGGCACCACCGGCGAGTCGCCGACCACCAGCGACGCCGAGAAAGCCGCCCTGGTCAGGGCCGTAGTGGAGGCCGTGGGCGACCGGGCCCACGTGATCGCCGGCGTGGGCACCAACGACACCGCCCACACCGTGGAACTGGCCCGCGAGGCCGAGCGCAGCGGCGCCCACGGCCTGCTCGTGGTCACCCCGTACTACAACAAGCCCCCGCAGGAGGGGCTGTTCCGACACTTCACGGCCGCCGCCGACGCCACCGGGCTCCCGGTGATGCTCTACGACATCCCCGGCCGCGCCGGGGTCGCCATCGCCACCGAGACCATGATCCGACTGGCCGAGCACCCGCGGATCGTCGCCAACAAGGACGCCAAGGGCGACCTCGCCGCCGCGTCCTGGGCCATCGCCCGCTCCGACCTGGCCTGGTATTCCGGCGACGACATGCTCAACCTGCCGCTGCTGTCGATCGGCGCCGTCGGCTTCGTCAGCGTGGTCGGCCACCTGGTCACCCCCGAGCTGCGGATGATGCTGGACGCCTTCCTCGCGGGCTCGGTGGACAAGGCCGCCGCGATACACCAGCGGCTGCTCCCGGTGTTCACCGGGATCTTCCGGACTCAGGGCGTGATCACCACAAAGGCAGCCCTGGCGCTCCAGGGCCTCCCGGCCGGGCCGCTGCGGCTCCCGCTGGTCGAGGCCACCGAAGCGGAGATCGCCCAGCTCAAGCAGGATCTCGCGGCCGGAGGGGTACACCTCTGACAACAGACGTTCACGTCGCGCCACGGCGATGACGTGCCGCACCACGACCACGCACCACAACTGACGATGCCGCACGCACCGTGCACCCATGAGGGGTGCCCGGGACGCGCGGAGAGGAGAACCTTTTGAGCCATCCGCACCCCGACCTGGGTACCCCGCCGCCGCTCGCCGAGGGGGCGCTCCGCGTCACCCCGCTGGGCGGTCTCGGTGAGATCGGCCGCAACATGACGGTGTTCGAGTACGGCGGCCGCCTGCTCATCGTCGACTGCGGCGTCCTCTTCCCCGAGGAACAGCAGCCCGGCGTCGACCTGATCCTGCCCGACTTCACCTCCATCCGGGACCGGCTGGACAAGATCGACGGCATCGTCCTCACCCATGGGCACGAGGACCACATCGGAGCCGTCCCCTACCTGCTGCGGGAGAAGGCCGACATCCCGCTGATCGGCTCCAAGCTGACCCTCGCGCTGATCGAGGCCAAGCTCCAGGAGCACCGCATCCGGCCGTACACGCTGGAGGTGAAGGAGGGGGAGCGCGAGCGCATCGGCATGTTCGACTGCGAGTTCATCGCGGTCAACCACTCCATCCCGGACGCGCTCGCAGTCGCCATCCGCACCCCGGCCGGCATGGTCGTCGCCACCGGCGACTTCAAGATGGACCAGCTGCCGCTGGACAAGCGCCTCACCGACCTGCCGACCTTCGCCCGTCTGGGCGAGGAGGGCATCGACCTGCTGCTGGTGGACTCCACCAACGCCGAGGTCCCCGGATTCATCGCGCCGGAGCGCGACATCGGCCCGGTGCTGCAGCAGGTCTTCGACCGCGCCGACAAGCGGATCATCGTGGCCAGCTTCGCCAGCCACGTCCACCGCATCCAGCAGGTCCTGGACACCGCCCACGAGTTCGGCCGCAAGGTCGCCTTCGTCGGCCGCTCGATGGTCCGGAACATGGGCATCGCCCGTGACCTCGGCTACCTGAAGGTTCCCGGCGGCCTGGTCGTCGATGTCAAGGCGCTCGACGACCTGCCCGACGAGGACGTGGTGCTGGTCTGCACCGGTTCGCAGGGCGAGCCGATGGCGGCGCTGTCCCGGATGGCCAACCGCGACCACCAGATCCGCATCGTCGAGGGCGACACGATCATCCTCGCCTCCTCGCTGATCCCCGGAAACGAGAACGCCGTCTACCGGGTCATCAACGGCCTCACCCGCTGGGGTGCGGACGTCGTGCACAAGGGCAACGCCAAGGTGCACGTCTCCGGCCACGCCTCGGCCGGCGAGCTGCTGTACTTCTTCAACATCTGCAAGCCCCGCAACCTGATGCCGGTCCACGGTGAATGGCGCCACCTCCGGGCCGTCTCCGAGCTCGGCCAGAAGACGGGCATTGCGAAGGACCACATCGTCATCGCCGAGGACGGCGTCGTCGTCGACCTGATCGACGGTGTCGCCCGGATCACCGGCAAGGTCCAGGCGGGCTACGTGTACGTCGACGGCACCTCGGTCGGCGACATCACCGAGGGCTCGCTGAAGGACCGCCGGATCCTCGGCGAGGAGGGCATCATCTCGGTGTTCCTGGTGGTCGACTCGGCCACCGGCAAGGTCGTCAGCGGCCCGAACATCCAGGCCCGCGGCTCCGGCATCGAGGACGACGCCTTCGGGCCGGCCATCCAGAAGATGCAGGAGGCGCTGAACCGCTCGGCGCAGGACGGGGTCATCGAGCCCCGCCAGGTGCAGCAGCTGGTCCGCCGGGTGCTCGGCAAGTGGGTGTCCGACACCTACCGCCGTCGCCCGATGATCCTCCCGGTCGTGGTCGAGGTCTGACCCCGACGGTGACCACGTCTCTCGCGTGATCAGCTGATTGCGAACGCGTCCACCCGTGTGTGCCCCCTCGGCCCAGGTCGAGGGGGCACACACGTTTCACGCCCCCTGAGGACAGCCAGTAAAGCTGTTGCGCGCCGCCACAGCCGACGCCTAGCTTCCCGAGGATGACGCTCTCCCATGACGCCTCTCTCGTCGGCGACGGCCCGGTACTGGTACTGCTCCACTCCTCGGTCTGCGACCGCAGGATGTGGGAACCCCAATGGCAACCCCTGATCGACGCCGGGTTTCGCGTGGTCCGCTGCGACTTCCGCGGATTCGGCGACACGCCGGCAGCGGAGCGACCACACACCCATGCGGGTGATGTTCTGGAACTCCTCGACGTTCTCGGAATCGACACGGCTGCCCTCGTCGGCTCGTCCTACGGTGGCCGAGTCGCCCTGGAAATTGCCGCGAGCTCACCCGAACGGGTGGATTCGCTGGTGCTGCTCTGCGCAGGACTTCCCGAGCAGTCCGGTCCATCGGGGGAGGACCTCAGTGCTGAGCTCCTTGCCTTCGTGACGCAGGAGGAGGCACTGCTCGACCGCGGCGACATCGCTGCAGCGGTCGAGCTCAACGTCGACACCTGGCTCGGCCCGGAGGCCGGCACTGCGGCCCGCGGAGCCTTGCGACAGATGCAACGCCGGGTCTTTGACATCCAGTTGGGTGCGGGCGAGGAATTCGACAGGGGCTGCGGGGCGGTGGAACTGAGCGCCGTCACGGCCCGATGCCTGGCTGTCTCAGGCCGCCATGACTTCGTGGACTTTCGGACGGCGGCCCGCGGACTGCCCGACCGGATCGCCGGAGCCATCCATCGGGAACTGGACTGGGCAGGCCACTTTCCAGGGCTGGAGCGGCCCGAAGAGGTCACGGCCCTGCTGATCGCCTTCCTGGGCAGGGCGCAGCCGGTTTGACATCGTCCGTGGGGGTGCGTAGTGTCCTTCGAGTTGCCCTGGCAGAACTGCGGTGGCGACCAATCCTCCGAACATCCTGCACGGCCTTCTTTGGCGTGCAATTTTTGAGGATTGCGCGGAATTCGCGTCACTGACAAGAATCCGCTAGAGTTTCACTCGTCGGAACGGGCCGGAAACGGCGCGGGAAGACGGAGCAAGAACTAGCGAAACAGACTGGTGAAACGGTCTGATAAGCTTAGGAACGAAGAACGAACGCAGTAACATTGAAACGAACTGCTCGGAGAGACCGGTGAAAGGGTCTTGAAGAAAGCGTCCGTTCCTTGAGAACTCAACAGCGTGCCAAAAGTCAACGCCAAATGTTGATACCCCGTCCGGCCACATCATGTGGACGGTCGAGGTTCCTTTGGGAAAAATGCTGCAACATTTTAAATGCAGAAACACTAGCGAGGACGCAGTGCACGGGACCGGCTATTCCGCTGGTTGCTGTGCCGCTCAACGCGAGTGCTATTCCGATTACGGAATGACATTCACGGAGAGTTTGATCCTGGCTCAGGACGAACGCTGGCGGCGTGCTTAACACATGCAAGTCGAACGGTGAAGCCCTTCGGGGTGGATCAGTGGCGAACGGGTGAGTAACACGTGGGCAATCTGCCCTGCATTCTGGGACAAGCCTTGGAAACGAGGTCTAATACCGGATACGACGCATCCCCGCATGGGGTGTGCGTGGAAAGCTCCGGCGATGCAGGATGAGCCCGCGGCCTATCAGCTTGTTGGTGGGGTAATGGCCTACCAAGGCGACGACGGGTAGCCGGCCTGAGAGGGCGACCGGCCACACTGGGACTGAGACACGGCCCAGACTCCTACGGGAGGCAGCAGTGGGGAATATTGCACAATGGGCGAAAGCCTGATGCAGCGACGCCGCGTGAGGGATGACGGCCTTCGGGTTGTAAACCTCTTTCAGCAGGGAAGAAGCGCAAGTGACGGTACCTGCAGAAGAAGCACCGGCTAACTACGTGCCAGCAGCCGCGGTAATACGTAGGGTGCGAGCGTTGTCCGGAATTATTGGGCGTAAAGAGCTCGTAGGCGGCTTGTCACGTCGGATGTGAAAGCCCGGGGCTTAACTCCGGGTCTGCATTCGATACGGGCAGGCTAGAGTGTGGTAGGGGAGATCGGAATTCCTGGTGTAGCGGTGAAATGCGCAGATATCAGGAGGAACACCGGTGGCGAAGGCGGATCTCTGGGCCATTACTGACGCTGAGGAGCGAAAGCGTGGGGAGCGAACAGGATTAGATACCCTGGTAGTCCACGCCGTAAACGTTGGGAACTAGGTGTGGGTCACATTCCACGTGGTCCGCGCCGCAGCTAACGCATTAAGTTCCCCGCCTGGGGAGTACGGCCGCAAGGCTAAAACTCAAAGGAATTGACGGGGGCCCGCACAAGCAGCGGAGCATGTGGCTTAATTCGACGCAACGCGAAGAACCTTACCAAGGCTTGACATATACCGGAAACGGCCAGAGATGGTCGCCCCCTTGTGGTCGGTATACAGGTGGTGCATGGTTGTCGTCAGCTCGTGTCGTGAGATGTTGGGTTAAGTCCCGCAACGAGCGCAACCCTCGTTCTGTGTTGCCAGCGAGTAATGTCGGGGACTCACAGGAGACTGCCGGGGTCAACTCGGAGGAAGGTGGGGACGACGTCAAATCATCATGCCCCTTATGTCTTGGGCTGCACACGTGCTACAATGGCCGGTACAATGAGCTGCGATACCGCGAGGTGGAGCGAATCTCAAAAAGCCGGTCTCAGTTCGGATTGGGGTCTGCAACTCGACCCCATGAAGTCGGAGTTGCTAGTAATCGCAGATCAGCATTGCTGCGGTGAATACGTTCCCGGGCCTTGTACACACCGCCCGTCACGTCACGAAAGTCGGTAACACCCGAAGCCGGTGGCCTAACCCGCAAGGGAAGGAGCTGTCGAAGGTGGGACCAGCGATTGGGACGAAGTCGTAACAAGGTAGCCGTACCGGAAGGT
Source organism: uncultured Actinomycetota bacterium (assembly GCA_963743515.1). Taxonomy (GTDB): domain Bacteria; phylum Actinomycetota; class Actinomycetes; order Streptomycetales; family Streptomycetaceae; genus Streptacidiphilus. The sequence goes on along the minus strand of CAVUQN010000004.1, from coordinate 3,691 downwards.
GCGGCTGGATCACCTCCTTTCTAAGGAGCACTTCTCCCGGCCATGGCCGGGCAGAGGGCCACAGGTCAGCGAATGTCTGTACCGTGGTTCGCTCATGGGTGGAACGTTGACTATTCGGCGCGATCATCGTCATGGACACGAGTACTGCTTCGGCGTGGAAAGTTCTGTGATGGGTGGTGGCTCCGGGCACGTTGTTGGGTCCTGAGGGCACGGCCGCGAGGTCGATTGTCTTCGGTACGCCGGCCCCAGTGAACTTCATGCCGCTTGCGGTGTGGGGGTGATGGGTGGCTGGTCGTTGCTTGAGAACTGCACAGTGGACGCGAGCATCTGTGGCCAAGTTTTTAAGGGCGCACGGTGGATGCCTTGGCACTAGGAACCGATGAAGGACGTGGGAGGCCGCGATAGGCCCCGGGGAGCTGTCAACCGAGCTTTGATCCGGGGGTGTCCGAATGGGGAAACCCGGCAGTCGTCATGGGCTGTCACCCGCTGCTGAACACATAGGCAGTGTGGAGGGAACGCGGGGAAGTGAAACATCTCAGTACCCGCAGGAAGAGAAAACAACCGTGATTCCGAGAGTAGTGGCGAGCGAAATCGGATGAGGCTAAACCGTATTGGTGTGATACCCGGCAGGGGTTGCCATTACGGGGTCGTGGGAAAATTCTTGTCCGGTCTGCCGGCCGGTCGGAGAGTCAGAAACCGTATGGGTAGTCGAAGGACATGCGAAAGGTCCGGCGTAGAGGGTAAGACCCCCGTAGACGAAACCTGTACGGCTCTCTTGAGTTTTTCCCAAGTAGCACGGAGCCCGAGAAATTCCGTGTGAATCTGGCGGGACCACCCGCTAAGCCTAAATATTCCCTAGTGACCGATAGCGGACAGTACCGTGAGGGAATGGTGAAAAGTACCGCGGGAGCGGAGTGAAATAGTACCTGAAACCGTGTGCCTACAAGCCGTGGGAGCGTCGCAGCGTGTGCTTGCACACAGCTGTCGTGACTGCGTGCCTTTTGAAGAATGAGCCTGCGAGTTTGCGGTGTGTTGCGAGGTTAACCCGTGTGGGGTAGCCGTAGCGAAAGCGAGTCCGAATAGGGCGACATAGTAGCGCGCCCAAGACCCGAAGCGGAGTGATCTAGCCATGGGCAGGTTGAAGCGCGGGTAAGACCGTGTGGAGGACCGAACCCACCAGGGTTGAAAACCTGGGGGATGACCTGTGGTTAGGGGTGAAAGGCCAATCAAACTCCGTGATAGCTGGTTCTCCCCGAAATGCATTTAGGTGCAGCGTCGCGTGTTTCTTGCCGGAGGTAGAGCACTGGATAGGCGATGGGCCCCACCGGGTTACTGACCTTAGCCAAACTCCGAATGCCGGTAAGTGAGAGCGCGGCAGTGAGACTGTGGGGGATAAGCTCCATGGTCGAGAGGGAAACAGCCCAGAACACCGGCTAAGGCCCCTAAGCGTGTGCTAAGTGGGAAAGGATGTGGAGTCGCAGAGACAACCAGGAGGTTGGCTTAGAAGCAGCCACCCTTTAAAGAGTGCGTAATAGCTCACTGGTCAAGTGATTCCGCGCCGACAATGTAGCGGGGCTCAAGTACACCGCCGAAGCCGTGTCATTGCAGCTTAACTCCTAACGGGGGCTGTGATGGGTAGGGGAGCGTCGTGTGCCGGGTGAAGCGGCGGCGGAAGCCAGTCGTGGACGGTATACGAGTGAGAATGCAGGCATGAGTAGCGATACAAGAGTGGGAAACTCTTGCGCCGATTGACCAAGGGTTCCTGGGTCAAGCTGATCTGCCCAGGGTAAGTCGGGACCTAAGGCGAGGCCGACAGGCGTAGTCGATGGACAACGGGTTGATATTCCCGTACCCGCTTTGAAGCGCCAACGTCGAACCTCTGAATGCTAAAGCCGTGAAGCCGTCTCGGATCCTTCGGGTGAAGAGGAGTGGTGGAGCCGCTGACCCAACAGGGTAGTAGGTGAGCGATGGGGTGACGCAGGAAGGTAGTCCAGCCCGGGCGGTGGTAGTCCCGGGGTAAGGGTGTAGGGCGTTGTGTAGGCAAATCCGCACAACATGAGCCTGAGACCTGATGCCGAGCCGATTGTGGTGAAGTGGATGATCCTATGCTGTCGAGAAAAGCCTCTAGCGAGTTTCATGGCGGCCCGTACCCCAAACCGACTCAGGTGGTCAGGTAGAGAATACCGAGGCGTTCGGGTGAACTATGGTTAAGGAACTCGGCAAAATGCCCCCGTAACTTCGGGAGAAGGGGGGCCGGAACTGGTGACGAGTCTTGCACTCCGAGCTGGGGCCGGCCGCAGAGACCAGCGAGAAGCGACTGTTTACTAAAAACACAGGTCCGTGCGAAGCCGTAAGGCGATGTATACGGACTGACGCCTGCCCGGTGCTGGAACGTTAAGGGGACCGGTTAGTGGGGTTTCGATCCCGCGAAGCTGAGAACTTAAGCGCCAGTAAACGGCGGTGGTAACTATAACCATCCTAAGGTAGCGAAATTCCTTGTCGGGTAAGTTCCGACCTGCACGAATGGCGTAACGACTTCTCGACTGTCTCAACCATAGGCCCGGTGAAATTGCATTACGAGTAAAGATGCTCGTTTCGCGCAGCAGGACGGAAAGACCCCGGGACCTTTACTATAGCTTGATATTGGTGTTCGGTTCGGCTTGTGTAGGATAGGTGGGAGACTTTGAAGCTGTGACGCCAGTCATGGTGGAGTCGTCGTTGAAATACCACTCTGGTCGTGCTGGATGTCTAACCTGGGTCCGTGATCCGGATCAGGGACAGTGTCTGGTGGGTAGTTTAACTGGGGCGGTTGCCTCCTAAAATGTAACGGAGGCGCCCAAAGGTTCCCTCAGCCTGGTTGGCAATCAGGTGTTGAGTGTAAGTGCACAAGGGAGCTTGACTGTGAGACCGACGGGTCGAGCAGGTGCGAAAGCAGGGACTAGTGATCCGGCGGTGGCTTGTGGAAGCGCCGTCGCTCAACGGATAAAAGGTACCCCGGGGATAACAGGCTGATCTTCCCCAAGAGTCCATATCGACGGGATGGTTTGGCACCTCGATGTCGGCTCGTCGCATCCTGGGGCTGGAGTAGGTCCCAAGGGTTGGGCTGTTCGCCCATTAAAGCGGTACGCGAGCTGGGTTTAGAACGTCGTGAGACAGTTCGGTCCCTATCCGCTGCGCGCGCAGGAGTCTTGAGAAGGGCTGTCCCTAGTACGAGAGGACCGGGACGGACGAACCTCTGGTGTGCCAGTTGTCCTGCCAAGGGCATGGCTGGTTGGCTACGTTCGGGAGGGATAACCGCTGAAAGCATCTAAGCGGGAAGCCTGCTTCGAGATGAGGACTCCCACCACCATCGAGTGGGTAAGGCTCCCAGTAGACGACTGGGTTGATAGGCCGGATGTGGAAGCCCTGTGAGGGGTGGAGCTGACCGGTACTAATAGGCCGAGGGCTTGTCCATAGTTGCTACGCGTCCACTGTACAGTTCCCGGGTTGCGAACAGCCCCCGGTGAGCGTGCTGACTCCAGGTCAGCACATCACAATTGAAGAGAGTGTTCGCTGAACACCCGATAGGGTTTCGGTGGTCATAGCGTGAGGGAAACGCCCGGTAACATCCCGAACCCGGAAGCTAAGCCTCACAGCGCCGATGGTACTGCAGGGGGGACCCTGTGGGAGAGTAGGACGCCGCCGAACAACC
>CAVUQN010000003.1:0-88564 GCA_963743515.1 uncultured Actinomycetota bacterium | reverse complement strand
CAAGGACCCCTCCCTGCTCCAGGCGCTGCACGAACTCGCGGCCTGCCTGCCCTCGCTGGTCCCGGCGTCGGCCCGGTCGATGGTCGGCGGACGGCACCTCATCGACGCTGCGGAGCGCGCCGCCGAACAGGCCCTGGACGCCGTCGGCATAGGCTGGCCGCCGATCCAGGCAGCCACCGACCGCTCCTTCAGCCGGCACGCCCAGCAGGGCGGCTGGGGATGGATCACCTCCGGCGGGGACTTCGGCTTCGGACGGGTCACCTGCCGGGAGCCGGTCCACGCCGAGCTGTGCGCGCTCCGAGCCCTGCTGACCGCGATACCGGCGGCCCAGCCGGTCACCGTGCACTGCGACAGCCGGGCCGCGATACGCCTGGTCCACGATCTGCGTCCGCTGGGCGGCGAGGGCCCGTGGCGCGATCCCTCCGCGCGCACGGGGCATGCGCGGGTGGCCCTGCACGCGATCCGCGACCTGCTGGCGCAGCGCCCCGGTCCGGTCCAACTGCGCTGGGTACGCGGGCACAGCGGGCACGCGCTGAACGAGGGCGCGGACCGCCTCGCCCTGCACGCCCGCCGCAGCCAGACCGCAGGGCTCTCGGCGGGGACGGCCGCGGACATAGCCCGCTGCATCGCCGAGGAAACCCGCACGGCCTGGATCGCCTCGGCGTAGCCGTCAGCGACGGCCCGGCACGAACCCGGCCTCGGGCTCGGGCTCGGGAGTCAGCACAATCACCGGAATCAGCCGGCCCGCCAGGGCCTGGTGCTCCGCGAAGCCCGGGTAGACCTCCAACAGCAGTCCCCAGAGCCGGGCCCGCTCACGCTCCGCTGCACCCGCCTCAACTGCGCACACCCGCTGCACCGTCCGGCGGTATCGCACCACCCCCTCTCCCAACTCCATCAGGTTGTAGTACCAGCCCGGATGGTGCGGCGCCCCGTTGTCGCTGGCGCCCACGACATAGCGGTCGCCGTCCCGGGCGAAGACCAGCCCGGCCACCCTCGTCCGGCCGGTTCGCCGGCCCCTGGTGCTGAGCAGCAGGACCGGCATCCCGAAGTACCACGCGCCCACCAGACCGCCGGTGGCCCGGTAGACCGCGCGGTGCAGGGTGAGCAGCCCCCGCTTCGCGCGCTGCCACCCGCCGCGCACGGCGCTCCGCGCGGCGCGCCGCGCGATGACCGCGCCGTGCGCGGTCGGACCGTCCGCCCCGGTGACAATGTCCCTCATGAGGTTGATCTCCGGACTGCTCGGCGCGCTGCTGCTGATGTTCACCTTCGCCAGTATCCTGCGCACCCTGGTGGTGCCGCGCGGGTTGTACTCCGCCCTGGTCTTCCGGACCTGGCAGGTGTTGCGGATGCTGCTGCACACGGTGGCCGGACGCGGCTCCGGCTACCGGGCGCAGGACCGGGCCCAGACCTGGCTGGCGCCGCTGATGCTGATGGTCATGCTCGCCTGCTGGCTCGGGGGGATGTTCACGGCCTACGGGCTGCTGATGCACGCCTTCTCCGGTCTGCCCTGGGGCAGTTCCTCCCGCGAGGGGCGGGGTCGAGCCTGTTCACCCTCGGCTACGCCAGCAGCGACCGGCTCCGGCTGTCCTCGGTCGACTTCCTCGCCGCCGCCACCGGACCGATCGTCATCGCCCTGCAGATCTCGTACCTGCCCACCCTCTACAGCGCCTACAACAGACGCGAGGTCGAGGTCACCCTGCTGGCCTCGCGGGCGGGTGAACCGGCCTGGGGGCCCGAACTGCTGGCACGGCAGTGGCTGGTCGACACCGAGACCGCGCTGCCGGAGCTCTACCGGGACTGGGAACGGCTGGCCGCCGACCTGGGTGAGAGCCACTCCAGCTATCCGGTACTGCTGTCGTTCCGCTCGCCGAAGCCGAACCGCAGCTGGATCGTCGGCCTGACCACGGTGCTGGACGCCGCCGCGCTGCACCTGTCGGTCAGTCCGCGCAGCGCGCCGCCGGAGGCCCGGTTGGTGCTCCGCGCCGGGTTCACCGCGTTGCGGGACATCGCGCGCTCGCTGCGGGTGGACTTCGACGAGGACCCGGTGCCGGAGTCCCCGATCCGGCTGACCTTCAAGGAGTTCGACGCGGCGGTCGAGATGGTGGCGCTGACCGGCTTCCCGGTGGACCGCCCGGCCGAGGACGCCTGGCCGGACTTCCGGGGGTGGCGGGTGAACTACGAGGCCATAGCGTACGAGCTCGCCCGCCGCGGTGACGCCGTCCCGGCGCTCTGGACCGGCCCCCGGGACTTCCCGTCCACGCCCATCCCCCCGGCCCGGCCCGCCGACCGCCGCCCGGTGGGTCACCGGTGATGCCGGGGGCAGACCGACGAAAAGCGCTGGTCCGGCGGCCGACGGTACGTCACCATCGGTACCGTGTCAGATATCACCACTCCCACCGACCGACAACGGACCGACGCGGACCGGCCCCGCCACTGAACACAGCGCCGAAGCCGACGCGGCTACCGGCGCGGCCGGGCGTTCCCCAACCGGATCGCGCTCCAACCGAGCGTGCTCGCGGTCACGCCGTCCCAGAACTCCCACAGGTTGTCCAGGACCCGCAGCTGGATCCCCGCCTCGCGGTGCAGCTCCAGCAGGTCGCCGACGCGCTCGGGCGGGCCGAGCGGGACCACCGGCACGGTCGCGACCACCGCGTGCGGGACGGGCGCGCCGAAGGGCCGGAACGAGGCGGCCGGCAGCCGGTAGCCGAACAGACGGACGGTCAGCATCCGTTCCAGCCAGCCGTACTCGACGGCGTGGACCCGCTCCCCGCCCCCGGGGCCGAGCACCCGCGCCCGGTCCGCCGGGGACGTCTGCGGAACCGTCCACGCCATCGCGCGCGGGCAGTCCCGGGGAAACCAGTAGTCCGGCGCACGGTCGGCGTCCACGGCCCAGACATAGGCCCCGGCCTGCCGGGCGGTGGCGGCGACATGCGGGACGAAGCGCGTGATCCCCGGGTCCTCGGAGAAGTGCAGAACCTCTCCCGGCGCAGGCCGCACGGCACACTCCTTCCGGTCGGGGCGCGACTGCGCCGCTAGGAGGCGGGGTCCTGCGGCGCGCCTCTGACCACCAGCTCGGCAAGCAGGGTCCGGGTGGCCTCCGCCACGGCGGCCACGGCGGCGTCGAAGGCGTCACGGTTGTGGGCGGCCGGGGCCCGGAAGCCGGAGACCTTCCGGACGTACTGCAGAGCAGCCGCCCGGATGTCCTCGTCCTCCACGACGGGCATGGCCGGGGCACGAAGAGTCTTGATACTGCGGCACATGCCTCCAGTGTGCCCCGCCCGCCCCCCGCTGCGCAGCCACGCCGTTCGGGGCGGTCCAGGCCGTCCCGCGCTAGCCCGCCGCCGCGTCGGCCCGGTGCCGGACCAGGCCGTCGGCCAGCCGTCCCGGCTCGAAGACCGTCGCCGCCACCCGGTACTCGGCGGCCAGCGCGCCCCACACCTCCTCCAGCAGCGCGCCCGCGTCGGCTGCCCCGGTCCGCGCCTCGACGAAGGGCTCACCGGTCCCGACCCGCTGCCCGTCGGAGCGGTAGGTCGTGATCAGTACGGCGTCGCCGGGGGCGAGGCCGCGCACTGCCAGGGTCAGCAGGTCGGGGGCGGTCCGCCGCCGGCTGCGCCGCGCGGCGCCGAACCACGCCACCGGCCCCGCGCCGGCCGGGTCGGCCGGGCCACCCCGGCCCTCCGGCCGCAGATCCACCGCGACGGTGAGCCTCGGGGTGAAGATCGGCGGGTCGGGCTCGTCAGGCAAGGCCCGCCATGGCCTCCACCGGGGTCCGTCCCGCGTCGAGCAGCTCCGCCACCTCGGCTACCTGCTCGCCGTTGCCGTAGACGAGCCAGCCGTCCCGCCGCTCCCGGACGGCGGCGTAGTGCCGCAGCGGATCGTGGTCCGAGGCACTGACCGGCGCGACGATCAGCTCTTCCACTCCCGCCGCGCCCACTCCCCCGGTGCCCGCACCGCTGTCCCGGCGCAGGCTGCGGGCCCGGGACGCCGCGCTGCGCCCGGCCAGGAAGTAGCCCGCGCACCAGCTGCCGTCCAGGGTTCTGGCCAGCAGCACGCCCCGCCCCGGATACCGGTTGCCCGCCAGTACCTCGTGCACCTGCTCCAGCGCTTCCCTCCCACTGACCGCCGTCATGCCGCAAGCTCCCGTTCGGTGATCGCCCGCAGGACGCGGGCGGTGTCGGCGAGTCGGGGAGGACGACGTCCGCGCCGGCGGCGGCCAGCTCCTCGGCGCTGTTGACGCCGGTGGCCACGCCGACGGCCCGGGCGCCGGCCGCGCGGGCGGTGGCCATGTCCCGCGGGGTGGCGCGCCGACGATGACGGTGTCGCCGCCGTCGAAGGCGCGGCCGAGGTGCTGCTCGGACCGGCGGAAGGCGTGCGCGGGCAGGTCGATCCGCTCGTAGGCGTCCCCGCCGAAGGCGCCGATCCGCAGGTCGAGCCGGGGCTCCCGGCCGAACACGGCCACCTTCAGGCTCGGCCAGCGCGGAAGAGGTTCCCAGGTGAGCACCGTCTGGTGCACCCCGGGGAGCGTGGCCAGGGCGTCGAGCGCCTGCGCCGCACCGGGCAGGGCGGTCCCTTCGGCGGCCAACTCCTCGGACCGGCTCTGCAGTTCGGTGACGATCAGGTCCAGGAACCGCTCCAGCAGGCCGTCCCCGGGCTCCAGCCCGTGGATCCGCAGCACCTCTGTCGCGGCGGCGAGTTCGGTGCGCCCGTCGAACTGCCAGGGGTGCTCCAGTCCGCGCCCGGCCACCTGCCGGAAGGCCGCGTCGTAGGCGCGCCGGGCGACCGTGCCTCCGCTGATCAGCGTCCCGTCGATGTCCCACAGCACCAGCAGCGGTGACCCCGCAGCGGTTCCCATTGCGCCCTCCCACGTCGACTCCCGGACGCGGAGCGCCCCGCTCCTCGATCTTCCCGCAACTCACGCCCGGGAAGCCAGCGTTGACATGATGGGTAACACATGTCTGATTTTAATTACAGGTGAAGGCTGCACTCCGACAGGAAGGGAGCGTGCGCCCTGACCAGTGACGAACTACTGGCACTGCTGGCCGCCGTGGGGCACGCGCAGCGACTGCGGATCATCGCGGAGCTCTCCAGGGGCGACGTCCACGTCAGCGAATTGGCGCGACGGCTCGGCCTCTCCCGGCCGCTCCTCCATATGCACCTGGAGCGACTGGAGAAGGCCGGGATCGTCGTCGGGCACCTGGAGCTGTCGGCCGACGGCAAGGCCATGAAGATCTATCAACTCACCGATTTCCAGCTGCACCTGACCGTCGACACGGTCCTCGATGCCCTGCGCGAGGACGAACGGTCGACCGAGCCCTGCTGACGCCGGCCGCGACCCTGCTGCCCACGGCGCTGGTGCTGCGCACCCGTCCGCAGGACGTGGTGATCGCGGCCTGACACCAACCGTCGGCGGAGGCCGTGGACAAGGGGCCGTGGACAAGGGGCCATGGGCAACGGGGCCTTGGGCAACGGGGACAGGCGGTCCGGGCCCGGGAGGCACCCCGGACCGGACCGCCTGCGGCTCGGCCCGGCGTCGGCCGGACCGGAGCGGGACGCTGCGGCGGATCGACGGATCAGAAGCCGCTGTCCCCTGCACCCCGGGTGACGGTGTAGCCGTTGGTGTCGTTGAGGCCGCCGGAGGCGGCCCCGCTGACGGTGACGCCGGTGGCGGTCAGACCGCCGGTGACGTCGCTGATGTCGATCCCGTAGCCGCCGGCCCCGCTGATGGTGTCGTCGGTCAGGGCCAGGTTGCTGATCTGCATGGCATAGCTGAGCAGCACGCCGTCGTACGTGCTGTCATCGATGGTGTTGCCGATGACGTTCACCGGCTCGGTGATGTTGTAGACGTTGGCGTAGATCCACAGTCCGCCCAGGGACGAGCCCCAGTTGGAGTTGTAGGAGCCGGTCCGGGTGAGGGTGTTGTCCTCGATCGTGGTCGGTCCGCTGAAGCCGTCGCCGAAGGCGGTGCTGACGGTGATCCCCGAGCCGAACGCGACGGTGTCGCTGACCAGGTTGTTCTGCACGGTGTTGTTCGCGCCGCCGTAGACGCCGATGCCGTTGGCCTGGATCGGGCTCTGCACGGTGTTGTAGGCGAGCACGCAGTTGGTGACGTCGCCGTCCTCGGAGTCGAGGGCGAGCTGGTCGTCCCCGGTGTTGCGGACCACCGACTGGTCCACCCGGGAGTTGCTGGTCCCGCCGTTGAAGTGGATCCCGTCGGCGAAGACGTCCCGCACTCGGGCGCCCACCACATAGAGGCCGTTGCCCGAGTCGGTCCAGATGCCGACCTTGGTGTGCTCGATCCAGACGTCGAAGATCAGCGATCCGGAGCCGAAGTCGCCCTCGATGCCGGCCGCGCCGGAGTTGTTGTTGCGGGAGGTCTGGTCCCCGTCCATGGTCAGGTCGGAGATCTGGTTGGTCCCGCCGGTGGCGAACAGCCCGCCGGAGCCGTTGACGGCGGTGGACTGGATCGTGGTGTACCACTCGCCGGCGCCGCGCATGGCGACGTTGTCCAGGCTGATCTGGCCGGAGATGTCGTAGGTGCCGGCCGGGAGGAACAGGCCGGTACCGGTGCCGGACAGGGCGCTCAGCGCGCTGTTGATGGCCGAGGTGTCGTCGGCCCCGCTGTTCGGGGTGACGCCGTAGTTGGTGACCGGCACATAGCCGGTGGGGATGGTGTACGCCGGGTCGACCTGCTCGGTGTCGACGACGTCGACGGTGTAGGAGGCGGCGGTGTCGGCCGCGTCCTTCTGCAGCTTGAGGACGGTGCCGGCCTGGCCAGTTGCCGATCAGCGCCCGGGTCTCGTCGTAGAAGTGGTGCGCGGGGCCGTTGCTCGGGCTGTGGGTGTCGGTGTAGCCGCCGCCGTACAGCCAGGAGTACTGGGTGGTCAGGTTGAGGGCCTGAAGGTAGCTGCCGTTGGCGTAGAGCGAGAGCGGCGCCGTGGCGGTGGAGCCGTCGGAGTTGTCCGGGATCGAGTAGCGCAGCACGATCGAGTTGGCCGGCTGGGTGAGGGTGAACTGGACGTACTGGCCGGTGGCGGCGAGTTGGACGGCCTGCCGTCCGGTGGACTCGGCCTGGATGCTCGGGTAGGTGGTGCTGTAGGGCAGCACGGTCCCGTTGGTCTGCGCGGTCGCGGCCCGGTACTCGGTGTACGGGACGGTCGCGCCCTGGGTCGCCAGCGCCACGCCGCCGGTGACCGTGACGTTGTCGATCGCGATGTCGCCGGAGTCGCTGTCGGCCGCGTCGTTCTCGTAGCCGATCAGGTTCAGTCCGGAACGCAGGGCGAGGTTCTGGGTCGAGGTCAGCCAACCGCTGCCGGCCGGAAGGCTCAGCTGGCTGTTGCGGACGCCGTTGAGGAACAGGGTGACGGTCTGCGTGCTGCCGGAGGCGTTGTCGTAGCCGAGCGCCACCGGGTAGGTGCCGGCCGACGGCACGTCGACGGTGAGCTCCACCTGGGCGCCGGCGGCGGTGAAGCCGGTCAGGTAACCGCTCCCGGTGTAGCCGCCGATCGCGGTGGCGACGCTGGGGCCACCGGTGACGAAGGCCGTCGCGGCCTGGTAGGTCTGGCCCGTCGGCGGCGGGTTGGTCGAGCTCGCCGAGGGCGACGGGCTCGGGCTGGCGCTGGCGGACGCCGTGGGAGTGGGTGTGGGCGTGGGCGTCGCCGTCGAGCCGGTGGCGGCGACGACGGTGATGCTGTTGAGGTTGACGTTGCCGCTGTCGGCCGTGCCGAACAGGTACGCGATGGTGTTGCTGCCGGCCGCCAGCGTCAGGCTGTCGGTGACGGTGCTCCAGACGTTCCAGTTCCCGGTCGCCGGCAGCTGGTCCTGCTGGACGAACGTCCCGTTCACATAGACCGACAGCGTCATCGTCGCCGTGGTGCCGTTCGCATAGCGCAGCACCACCGGCGCCGCGTCGGCCGAGGCTGCCGAGACGGTGAAGGTGGTCTCGGCCGTGCCCTTGTTGCCGTCGGTGTAGCCCTCGACGAAACCGGTACCGGTGTAACCGGTGTGATCGGTGCCGACCACCGCGCCGCCGGACAGCGACGCCTGATCTGCCTCGTAGACGGTGGCCGGGGTGACCGTGCCGACGGTGACGGTGTCGAGGTTGACGTTGCCACTGTCGAACGTGTCGAACATGTAGGAGACGGTGTCGCTGCCTGCCGTCAGCGACAGGTAGTCGGTGACGGTGCCCCAGGTGTTCCAGTCCGCCGTCGCCGGGAGCTGGTCCTGCTGGACGAACGTCCCGTTCACATACACCGACAGCGTCATCGTCGCCGTGGTGCCGTTCGCATAACGCAGCGTCACCGGAGTCGTGCCGGTGTCCTCGGCGCCGAGGGTGAAGGTGGTGTCGGCGGTGCCCGAGTTGCCGTCGGTGTAGCCCGCGACGAAGCCGGTGCCGGTGTAGCCGGTGTGATCGGTGGCGAGCACCGCGCCACCGGAGAGCGATGCCTGCTGGGCCGCGTAGACGGTGGAGGCGGCCGAGGCCGAGGGAGCCGACCATGCGGCCATGGCCAGCAGCATCGCCATCAGGGCGAGCAGGCCGGTGAGTGCGGACATCGTGCGATGCCTGCCAACGCGTTTGTCGGGCATGACGCTCCAGGGGGTGGGGGCAGGAACGTGGCGAATTCACCGGCACGGTAGAGGAGGCGATAAATTACTGCAATGTCTCCACCAGAATAAGTAAATTGACGATCGATCACGATGCCGGGCCCGACAGCACGATGTCATCGGCACTGAACTGCGGCTATTTGCCCTTACGCCCCCCGTACTCCGTGTGCAGCATGAAACTATCGGCGAAACCGCGTTGCTTTCTTGCGGGCGGTCTTGCGCGGCCCGGGCGCCGCTTCGAGGGCCGACGCTACCCCCGGGGCCGCGCCGGGCCGGTGGAGCCGCGCACCACCAGCTCCGGCTCGTGCAGCAGCTCCTTGGGCGTCGGGGCGTTCCCGGAGATCTGATTGACCAGCAGCGTCACCGCCGCCCTGGCCATCGCCTCGATCGGCTGCCGCAACGTCGTCAACGGCGGATCGGTGTAGTTCATGAACACCGAGTCGTCGTAGCCGACCACCGACACCTCGCCCGGCACCGACAGCCCCATCCGCCGCGCCCCCCGGATCGCCCCCAGCGCCAGCACGTCGCTGCCGCAGATCAGTGCCGTCATTCCGGCCGCGAACAGCTCGCCGGCCACCGCCTGACCGCCCTCGAAGGAGAAGAGGGCCTGGCCGAGCCGGAAGTCGCCGCGCGCACCGCCCGGCCGCCCGGCCGACACCCGCCGCTCCGACTCACGCCGTATCAACTCCTCGAAGGCGGACGTCTTCCGTTGCGAGGGGACATGCCCCTCCGGCCCCACCAGCAGCCCGATCCTTTCGTGGCCCAGCGAGAGCAGGTGCGCGAACGCCTGCTGCACCGCCGCCACGTCGTCCGTCGACACCTGCGGGAAGCCGGCGAAGTCCACGGCCGCATTGAGCAGCACCACCGGGACGCCGCGCGCCAGCAACTGCTGGTGCTCCTCGGAGCTCAGTCCACCGCAGAAGATCACGCCCGAGACCTGCTGGTCGAGCAGCATGGTCACGTACTCGGCCTCGGTCAGCCCGCCGGCCGAGCGGGTGCAGAGCACCGGGGTGAAGCCCAGCTGCACCAGCGCACCGCCGACCACCTCCGCCAGCGCCGGGAAGATCGGGTTCTGCAGCTCCGGCAGCACCACGCCGACCAACCGTGCCCGTACCCCGCGCAGTTGCGTGGGCCGCTCGTACCCGAGCACGTCCAACGCGGTCAACACCGCCTGCCGGGTGGCGTCCGACACCCCCGGCTTGCCGTTGAGGACACGACTGACCGTCGCCTCACTCACCCCGACCCTGCCGGCCACTTCCGCGAGTCTACCAGTCATGAGGCAGCACTATGTCATCAAAATGCGCTGGATTGCGTAAACGGTGGGCCAGATTCCGGCAGGATGTCGGTTCTTTGCGTAAATAAGTCTGGCTATTGCACGCCGTTGGACCTGGACGTAGCTTGTCCACCACACCGGGCCCACCCCCGACACCCTCCATCCGGGGTGCGGGTGGATCGGGGTCGAAGCCGCCGACCCGACGGTGCCCACCAGCAGGCGTGCCCAGCCCAGCGACGTGCCTGCGCCCCCATGGCGGATGCTGATGATTGTCTCACCCTCAGGGAACCCCAAGATGACCGGTACCAGGACAGGCAGCAGAGTTCGTACCACCCTCGCCGTCGCCGTCGCCGCAGGCTTCGCCCTCACCGTGACCGCCTGCGGCAGCTCCGGCGGCTCTGCCTCCTCCTCCGCCTCCGCCAACGGGGCAGTGACCATCTCCGTCGGCTGCGAGCCGCCCACCTCGACGGCGACCGCCCGGCAGAACTGGGTCGCGGACGTCGACGCGTTCGAGAAGCTGCATCCGAACATCACCATCAAGAGCGACGACACCAACCCCTGCGACGACCCGGCCACCTTCGACGCCAAGCTCGCCAGCGGGAAGACGGACAACGTCTTCTACACCTACTTCACCGACGCCGACAACGTGATCTCCTCCGGCCAGGCGGCGGACATCCAGCAGTACGCCTCGCAGATCACCGACGAGAGCGACATCCAGAGCGCACTGCTCGACGTCTACCGGCAGGGCAATGCCGGCAGCGGGGACCTGTACGGCATCCCGACCGGCAACTACAGCCTCGGCCTGGTCTACAACCGCGCCCTGTTCACCAAGGCCGGCCTGGACCCGAACTCCCCGCCCACCACCTGGGCTCAGGTCGAGACGGACGCCATCGCCATCAGCAAGCTCGGCAACGGGATCGTCGGCTACGGCGACTACAGCGCCGGCAACACCGGCGGCTGGCACTTCACCGCGGAGGACTACTCCCGCGGCGGCAGCATGGTCAGCGCCGACGGCAAGTCGGCCGCCTTCGACGACGCCAACGGCCTGGCCACACTGCAGTTCCTGCAGAAGCTGCGGTTCACCGACAACGTCATGGGCACCAAGCAGGGCCTCCAGTACAACGACCTGCTGCAGATGATGGCCTCCGGCAAGCTCGGCATGTACGTCGGCGCCCCGGACAACCTGACCGCCATCCACTCGCAGTACAACGTGCCCTACACCGACCTCGGCGTCGGCCCGATGCCCGGCGAGGCGGCGACCCTGCTCGGCGGCTCCGGCTACATGTTCAACAAGAACGACACCCCGGCGCAGATCAAGGCCGGCATCGAGTTCATCGACTACGAGTTCATGACCCCGGGCCTCGGCCAGCAGTTCAACTACGCCCGCCTGGCCGCGACCAAGCAGCCGGTCGGCCTGCCGGAGCCGGACATGTGGACCGGCGCGACCGCGACCGCCAACGCCGCCGAGGTCGCCAAGTACGCCAACATCCCCACCTCGAACTTCGCCGCGTACGTCGCCGCCATCCCGAACATGAAGCTCATCATCGAGCCGCCGCAGGCACAGGCCATCTACGCCCAGGGCGACAAGGTGATGGACGCCGTGCTGACCGACCCGCACGCCAATCTGCAGCAACTGCTGGACACGTTCAAGTCGGAGACCAACAGCATCCTGGCCAACGCCCAGCAGTAACGATCCGCCGGCTACCGGGGTGCCGGAGCAGGGCCTCGTCCGCTCCGGCACCCCGCCACTCCCCCGACCGACGAAAGAGCCGACCGCATGGCGACCATCAATGTGACCCGCGCCGTGGCACACGACCTGAAGGCGGCGGCGCGCGCCCCACGGCGCGCGTCATTCGGCCGCCGACTGCGGCGCAATGCCACTGCCTACCTCTTCCTGGCCGGAGCGATCCTCTGCTTCGCGCTCTTCTCCTGGTGGCCCATGATCCGCGAGGTGATCATGAGCTTTCAGTACACGAACTTCGCGGGTGACACCAGATGGGTCGGCCTGAACAACTACCGGCACATCATGGCCGACCCGGACTTCTGGAGCGCCTGGCGCACCACTGCTCTGTTCACGCTCTTCGCCCTGGTCTTCGGTTATGCCGTGCCGTTCGCCGTGGCCGTGGTCATCAACGAGCTCCGGCACGCCCGCTCCTACTTCCGGCTGCTGGTCTACCTACCGGTGATGATGCCGCCGATCGCCGCCGCCTTCCTGTGGAAGTGGTTCTACACCCCGGACACCACCGGCCTGTTCAACGCGGTGCTGCAGCTGCTGCACCTGCCCTCGGTCCAGTGGCTGCAGTCCTCGCACACCCTGGCGGTGCTGTGCCTGGTGCTCTTCTCCACCTGGATCAACATGGGCGGCACCGTGCTGATCTACCTCGCCTCACTGCAGGGCATCCCGGGCGAGCTCTACGAGGCGGCCGAGGTCGACGGCGCGGGCCTGCTGCGCCGGGTCTGGCATGTGACGATCCCCCAGACCCGGCTGATCCTCTCGCTGATGCTGCTGCTGCAGATCGTCGGCACCATGCAGGTCTTCACCGAGCCGTTCGTCATCACCGGCGCGTCCAACAACACCACCACCGTCGTCTACCTGATCTACCAGTACGCCTTCAACTTCAACAACTACGGGAACGCCGCCGCCCTCGGCGTCCTGCTGCTGCTGGTCCTGGTCGTGTTCGCCGGCGGGTACCTGTGGCTCAGCAGCCGAGCGGAAGAGGAGTAGCCACCGATGGCAGCCGTCGACACCCAGCCCAGGACCCTGATCTCGCAGGCCCAGCTCGCCCGCCCGCTCCCCCGGGCGCTCTACTGGCTGGCCTTCTGGGGCCTGGTCGTGCTCTTCGCCCTGGTCTTCCTCTTTCCGCTGTACTGGATGGTCTCCGGCGGCCTCAAGTCGCCGCAGGAGATGATCCAGACCCCGCCGACGATCGTCCCGCACCACGTCGAGCTGTCGAACTACCGCACCGCCTGGGACAACCTGGACCTCGGCCGACTGATCTTCAACACCGGCTACTACGCCCTCGGCGCCCTGGCCTTCCAGCTGGTGTTCGAGGTCAGCGCCGCGTACGCGTTCTCCAAGCTGCGCCCGGTCTTCGGCAACGCCGTGCTGTTCGCGATGCTCGCCACGCTGATGATCCCCACCACCGTCATCGCGCTGCCGACCTACCTCACCGCCAACAACCTGCCGTTCCTGCACTGGAGCCTGCTGAACACCCCGTGGGCCATCTGGCTGCCCTCGGTCACCAACGCCTTCAACATCTTTCTGCTGAAGCGGTTCTTCGACTCGATCCCCGAGGAGATCCTCTCCGCCGCCGCCATCGACGGCGCCGGGCCGCTGCGGGTGCTGTGGTCGATCATCCTGCCGATGTCGCGGCCGATCCTCGGCGTGGTGTCCATCTTCGCCGTGGTCGGGGTCTGGAAGGACTTCCTCTGGCCGCTGCTGGTGCTCACCGACACCTCCCTGCAGACCGTCAACGTCGGCCTGCACCAGCTGGACTACAACATCCCGCAGAACGTCCTGGTGGCCGGGCTGGCCATCGCCTCCGTGCCGACCATCGTGTTCTTCCTGATCTTCCAGCGAAACATCATGTCCGGGCTGACCGCCGGAGGCATGAAGGGCTGACCCTGCCCGCCGACAGCCCCAGCACCGCACTCCATCGACACCCACTGCCGCCCCCGGCAGTCGGGACGGCACCACCATGCCTTCGACAAGGAGCCACCCCTGTGCCACCAAGACGCCCCCGGCTGCTCGCCGCCCTGACCGCGGCGGCACTCGTCTTCTCCGGTATCGCCGTCTCCACCCTGACCGTCGCTGCAGGCCCGGCAGCCGCCGCCACCCCTTCGGTCGACCGCTCCGCCACCCGAACCGGCGCCCCGGTGCCGTTCACCGAGTACGCCGCCGCGACCAGTCCCGACGCCCGGACCAACGGCACCGTCCTCGGCCCCGACTACCAGTACGGCAGCCTGGCCGCCGAGGCGACCGGCCGTCAGGCCGTCCAACTGACCGGCCAGGGCCAGTACGTGTCGTTCCGGCTGACCCGGGCGGCCAACGCGGTCGACTTCCACTACGCCGTCCCCGACTCGCTCGACGGCGGCGGCATCACCGCGCCGCTCGACCTCTACGTCGACGGCACACTCACCACCGCGCTCTCGCTCACCTCCGAATTCAGCTGGCTGTACGGGACCTACCCCTTCACCAACACCCCGAGCACCGGCCAGCCCGACGGCGAGGTTCCGCACGACTTCTACAACGACGTCCGCTACCGGTTCCCGTCCACCCTGCCGGCCGGCAGCGTGGTCCGGCTGCAGGTGGACGCGGGCGACAACGCGCCCTGGTACGTGATCAACACGGCCGACTTCGAGCAGGTGGCGCCGCCGCTCACCCAGCCGCCCGGCTATGTGAACGTCACCCAGGCCCCCTACGACGTCGACGCCACCGGGGCCACCGATGTCACCGCAGCGCTGCAGCACGCCATCGACACCGCCTCGGCGGCCGGAAAGGGCGTCTACCTGCCGGCCGGCACCTACACCGTCAGCGCCCCGCTCAACGTCGACAAGGTGCGGATCGCCGGCGCGGGCGAATGGTACACCGTGCTGACCGGCAAGAACGTGGAGTTCAACGGGGAGCAGAACCCCGCCAGCACCCATGTCGACGTCTCTAACCTGTCGATCTACGGCAATGTCGACGTCCGTGACGACAGCAACAGCGAGGACACCGGCTTCAACGGCGGCTTCAGCTACTCCGACTTCTCGAACATCTGGATCCAGAACGAGAAGGTCGGCGCCTGGATCATCGGCCCGAGCACCCAGCTGACCATGGATCACCTGCGGATCCAGGACACCACCGCCGACGGCGTCAACCTCAGCGCCGCCGAGGGGCCGATCACCCGCACCGTCGTCGAGAACAGCTTCCTCCGCAACACCCAGGACGACGGCCTCGCACTGTGGTCGGAGAACTACGGCGACACCGACGACACCCTCACCCACAACACCGTGGACTCCCCCGGCCTGGCCAACAACATCGGCATCTACGGCTCCGGCGCGGGCGACTCGGTCAGCGGCAACCTGCTGCAGGACACCGTCACCCGCGGCGGCGGCATCGGCATCGGGCAGCGCTTCGACTCGGTGCCGATGTCGGGACCGCTGAACATCACCGGCAACGTGCTGGTCCGCACCGGCCAGTGGGATCCGGGATGGGACTACGGCGTCGGCGCGATCTGGTTCGACCCGCAGCAGGGCGACATGGACGCGCCCGTGAACATCAGCGGCAACACCGTCCTGGACAGCCCCTACGAGGCGTTCATGTTCCAGAACGAAACCACCTACACCGGCTCCGCCGTCACCACCCCGCCCAGCGCCGGCTACACCGTCAGCAATGTCCGGATCACCGACGACACCGTGCACAACGTCGGCACCTATGTCTTCCAGGACCAGGCCCCCGGCTCGGTCGCGGTGTCCGCGACCACCGCCACCGGTGTCGGCATCGCCGGGGTCTTCAGCTGCGGCGCCGGCTTCACCGTCGTGCGCGGCCACGGTGACGCCGGCTGGAACAGCAGCAGCTGCTCGATGCCGGCCGCCAGTCCGCTCTGGACCTACCCGAGCACGGTGACCTTCGAGGCCGCGACCCCCGGCCAGGCCACCCCGGTCCAGCGGGTGGCGGTGATGAACACCGGCGCCACCTCCGCCACCCTCGGCAGCATCTCCGCGAGCAGCGGCTTCACCGTCTCCACCGACCCGGTCCACCCCTGCGGAACGTCCCTGGACGCCGCCTCCCCGACCGACAACGCCAACTGGTGCATGGTCGACGTCTCCTTCACCGCTGCTGCAAGCGGCATCACCACCGGCACGCTGACCATCCCCAGCGACCGGGCCGGCCGCCCGGCCACCGTGCAGCTGGTCGGCAGCACCGACCCGATCGGCGGCGACGGCGGCGTGGCCCCGCCGACCAACCTCGCCCTGGGCGCGACGATGACCGCGAGCAGCGCGCTGGCCGGCTTCCCCGCCTCCAATGCCAACGACGGCAACAGCGGCTCCTACTGGGAGAGCCAGGACGGCGACGCCTTCCCACAGACCCTCACCGCCGACCTCGGCGCGGCCCAGCCGGCGAGCACGGTCGTGCTGACTCTGCCGCCCAACTGGGGCGCCCGCACCGAGACCCTCTCGGTGCTCGGCTCGACCGACGGCTCGACCTTCACCACGCTCGTCCCCTCCGCCGGCTACACGTTCGACCCGGCCAGCGGTGACACCGTGACGATCACCCTCCCGGCCGGGACCGACGAGCGCTACCTCCAGCTCTCGATCACGGGCAACACCGGCTGGGCCGCTGCCCAGCTCTCGGAATTCGAGATCTTCGCCTAGCGGCGACGGCTCGACCCCACCCCGGGAACCGCCGTCCGGGGCGCGCGCCCTGACACGCGCACCCCGGACGGCCGCCCGCTTGCTCCCCGACGCCCCAACTCTTCGACAAGGAAGCCCACACCATGGCGAATCGTGTACACACCGCCGAGACCCCGGCGACCGACTGGTGGCGCGACGCCGTCATCTACCAGGTCTACGTCCGGTCCTTCGCCGATGCCAACGGCGACGGCATCGGCGACCTGGCGGGCGTCCGGGCACACCTGCCCTACCTGGCCGACCTGGGGGTGGACGCGCTGTGGTTCACCCCCTGGTACGCCTCCCCGATGGCGGACGGCGGCTACGACGTGGCCGACTACCGGCGGATCGACCCCTGCTTCGGCACCCTGGCCGAGGCCGAGGAGCTGATCGCCGAGGCGCACCGGCTGGGCATCCGGATGATCATCGATGTCGTCCCCAACCACATCTCCGACCGCCACGCCTGGTTCAAGGAAGCGCTGGCGGCCGGCCCCGGATCTGCTGCCAGGGAGCTGTTCTGGTTCCGCCCCGGACGCGGCGAGCACGGCGAACTGCCGCCCAACAACTGGAAGTCGGAGTTCGGCGGCCCGGCCTGGACGCGCACCCCCAACCCCGACGGCACCCCCGGTGAGTGGTACCTCCACCTCTTCGCCGCCGAGCAGCCCGACGTCAACTGGAACAGCGACAAGGTCCGCGAGGAGCACGAGAACATCCTCCGCTTCTGGTTCGACCGGGGGGCGGACGGCGTCCGGATCGACTCGGCGACCATGCCGGCCAAGGACCCGGAGCTGCCCGACTTCTCCGACGACTACCTCTCCCACAAACACCCCTTCGTCGACCGCGACGAGGTGCACGACATCTACCGTGCGTGGCGCGCCGTCGCCGACAGCTACCCGGAGCCGAAGGCGCTGATCGGCGAGGTGTGGATGGCCGATCCGCAGCGGTTCGCCAACTACCTGCGCCCGGACGAGATGCACACCGCCTTCAACTTCGACTACCTGAACTGCCCCTGGGACGCGGCGCGGCTGCGCACGGTCATCGACGAGACCCTGTCCGCGCACGCGCCGGTCGGCGCCCCGGCGACCTGGGTGCTCTCCAACCACGACGTCACCCGGCACGTCACCCGCTACGGCCGCGCGGACAGCGCCAGCGGGCGCAGCCCCAAGCAGCACGGTGCCCCCAGCGACCTGGTCCTCGGCACCCGCCGGGCACGCGCGGCGCTGCTGCTCAACCTCGCCCTGCCCGGCTCCTGCTACCTCTACCAGGGCGAGGAGCTGGGCCTGTGGGAGGTCAGCGACCTCCCGGACGCGCTGCGCCAGGACCCGTTCTTCCACCGCAGCAACGGCGCGGACATGGGACGCGACGGCTGCCGGGTGCCGCTGCCGTGGTCCGGCACGGCCGCGCCCTTCGGCTTCAGCCCGGAGGACGCCCCGGCCGAGCCCTGGCTGCCGCAGCCTGCCGCCTGGGCCGGCCTCACCGCCGAGAGGCTGGCGCAGGAGCCCGACTCGATCCTCAGCCTCTACCGCACCGCCCTGCGGCTGCGGCGGGCCGAACCCGCGCTGCACGCCGAGGACTTCGACTGGGCCGGGGAGCCGGACCCGACCCTGCTGGACTTCCGTCGCGGCGGGCGCTTCCGCTGCCTGGTCAACCTCTCCGACCGGGCGGTTCCGCTGCCCGAGCACGCCGGGATCCTGCTCGCCAGCGGACCGCCGGCCGAGGACGCCGCCGAGCTGCCGGCCGACACCGCCGTCTGGCTCCGGACCGCCTGACCAGGACCTGCCGCCGGTACGCCGAGGCCGGCCCCCTTCTGCCGACGGGGGCCGGCCTCGGCGTACCGGCGGCGGGAGGCGCAGTGTCAGGTGAGCGCGCCCCGGGTCAGCTCCTCCGCCTCCCAGACCGGGGTCGGCGGGGTCCTCGGGCCGGTGGAGCCGCGCACCACCAGCTCCGGTTCGTGCAGCAGCTCCTTGGGCGTCGGGGCGTTCCCGGAGATCTGATTGACCAGCAGCGTCACCGCCGCCCTGGCCATCGCCTCGATCGGCTGCCGCAGCGTCGTCAACGGCGGATCGGTGTAGTTCATGAACGCCGAGTCGTCGTAGCCGACCACCGACACCTCGCCCGGCACCGACAGCCCCATCCGCCGCGCCCCCCGGATCGCCCCCAGCGCCAGCACGTCGCTGCCGCAGATCAGCGCTGTCATTCCGGCCGCGAACAGCTCGCCGGCCACGGCCTGACCGCCCTCGAAGGAGAACAACGCGTGCCCGAGCCGGAAGTCGCCCCGCGCGCCGCCGGCCCGCGCGGTCAAGGTCCGGAAGGCAGCCATCTTCCGCTGCGAGGGCACATGGCCCTCCGGGCCCACCAGCAGCCCGATCCGCTGGTGGCCCAGCGAGACCAGGTGCGCGAACGCCTGCTGCACCGCCGCCGTGTCGTCCGTCGACACCTGCGGGAAGCCCCGTGCTCCCGGCTGCGCCGTTCCGCCGGGGGCCTCGCGATGCATTCCGGCGTAGTCGACGGCGGCGTTCAGCAGCACCACCGGGACGCCGCGCCCGAGCAGTTGCCGGTGCTCGTCCACGCTCATCCCGCCACAGAAGACCACACCGGAGACCTGCTGGTCGAGCAGCATGGTCACGTACTCGGCCTCGGTCAGCCCGCCGGCGGTCCGGGTGCAGAGCACCGGGGTGAAGCCCAATTGCACCAGCGCGCCACCGACCACTTCGGCCAGGGCGGGAAAGATCGGGTTCTGCAGCTCCGGCAGCACCAGCCCGACCAGCCGTGCCCGCACCCCGCGCAACTGCGTGGGCCGCTCGTACCCGAGCACGTCCAACGCGGTCAACACCGCCTGCCGGGTGGCGTCCGACACCCCCGGCTTGCCGTTGAGGACACGACTGACCGTCGCCTCACTCACCCCGACCCTGCCGGCCACTTCTGCGAGTCTACGAGTCATGAAATGGACTATCCCATGCCCCATCGGGCATTTGCATAGCTCATTCTTCTGCTTGCGTATAATTCTCGCCTTCTTGCGCCCAGCAATGGAAATCTTGCGCAAAGCCCTGACGTCACGGACATGACCAGCCGCTTCGCCGTCCCCGCCGGGCGGCGACAGGCCACCGTCGGACAGCCACTGCCGACACACCGTCAATCGATCGCACTGCCGGACCGATGCGCACCGATCCCGACGACGGCGGCGGCCTGCTGTTCCAGGTGGACCCGGCGTCACCGTCCGGGGCGGCCGGCCAACTGGGGCAGGCCTACGACGACATGAACACCGCCATCGCCGACTACGCGAGCGCCGGGTCGGCCGCGCCCCCGGCCGGGCCGGGGACGCCGCTGGTACGGCGTGGGTTCCCGCCGCGCCCGGGCTCTCACGGTTCTCATGACCAGCGCCTTCCCGCTTACCGGGATGCGTTATCGTTCACGCCTGTTGGAACGTCAGAGCGCTTGCCGGGGACCGCTTCGGTTGCCTGCAGGGCGTTGGCTCTTCCATGTCTGTCCAGCTCGCCCCGAGCGGACAGCACAGCGATGCGTAGCGAACACAGGAGGAACCGTGCGAGAGCGATTCGAGCGCGAGGAGATCATCGAGCGCGACGGCTTCTTCGGCCGCGAAGAGATCATCGAGCGCGAGGAGATCGTCGAGCGCCACGGCCGCTTCGGTCGCGAGGAGATCATCGAGCGCGAAGAGATCATCGAGCGCCCGGGCATGTTCGGGGGCATGTTCGGCGGCCGCGAGGAGATCATCGAGCGCGAAGAGATCATCGAGCGCCGCGACCGCTGGTAGTCCGCCTGCGGTCCGCCCCGGGGCGGTGCCGACGGCGCGCGCCCCGCGCCGTCGGCCCCGCCCCGGCCGCTGTCGGCATCGGGTAGGTTCGAAACACGGGTCCAGCGAGGCGGCACTGCCGCACCACGGGGTGATCGGCAGATGGCGGCGAAGGCCAAGGCAGGGTCGGGCAAGTGGTGGCTGGCGGCGGCCGTGGTAGCGGTGCTGCTGTGGGCCGTCACGCACCACAGCTCGGGTCCCGGTACGCCGACCGCCTCGGCTTCCGGGGCCGCGACGCAGACTCCCTCCGCCGGCAGTTCCGTCTCCCCCTCCCCCTCCCCCAGCGCGACCAGCTGGTACACCGGGAGCTACGACCCCTCCCAGTTCGCGGCGCAGGTACGCACCCGGTCCAAGGAGGCCGGGGTCGATCCGCAGCTGGTGATGGCCGTCCTCTACAACGAGGCCTACAAGCCGCACGACCCGGCGGTGGAACGCGCCTGGCAGAAGCTCAAGCCCAGCGCCGCCTTCGGGATCGCCAATATGCACGAGGCGACCTTCGACGAGACCAAGCAGGGCCGTCCCTTCGCCGACCGGCAGTGGACCCAGCTGCCGGACGACCCGGACCTCGCCATCGAGGCCGAGGCCTGGTACCTGCACGACCTCGCCACCCAGCTGCCGAGCCACCTGGCCGGCGGGCTCACCAAGGACGAACTGCTCGCGCTCGGCTACAACACCGGGCCCGGCAACATGCTGCTCTTCGCCCAGGGAGTGAAGCTCGGCCCGTCCGCACAGAGCTATCTCGACGAGCTGCGCTCCAACTGGGCGAAGGCCGGTACCGCGGTCGCCGCCTGAACGGCGGGACGGCAGGACGGCGGATCAGCGGTCAGCAGGTCAGCGGTCAGCAGGTCAGTCAGTTCAGGACCCCGGACGGGCCAGGAAGAACAGCAGCATCGCGGCGGCCGCGAACACATGCAGGCCGATGACGTAGATGAAGACCCGTACGTTGACCCGGTGCTCGGTCCGGGTGCTCCCGTCCTCGACGGGCAGGATGGGGTGGTGGGCGGCAGCCATGTCGCGGCGCTCCTTCAATTCGAGGTTCGTTCGAGGTTCACGGGAGGCAGAGCTCAGCGGTCGGGCTCTGCAGCAGGGTGTGCATGAACAGCAGGTCGACGCCGCCTTCGCTGCGGGCCACCAGCCGGTGCGGACGCATGGAGTCGAAGTGCGCCGCGTCGCCCGGTTCGAGCAGGAACTCGTCGCGGTCCAGGGTGAAGGCCAGTCGGCCCGTCAGGACGTAGAGCCACTCCTCGCCCGGATGCACCCGCACCACCGCGTCCTGGACCAGCAGCGGGATGTGCACCCGCAGGGCCTGCATCGCCCGTCCGGGCGCACCGGCGGCGGTGTAGGTCCAGCCGCCGGCCGAGGGCGGCGGCGCGACGGTCCCGCCGCGCACCACCGACGAGGGCGTGGCCGGCTCGTGCCCGAGCAGGACGTCGACCGGGACGCCGTACACTCGGGAGAGTTGCAGCAGCACCGGAAGCGACGGCTGCCGCTTCGCGGTCTCCAGCCGCGACAGGTGAGCGGGTGAGAGCCCGACCCTGGCGGCGGCGGCCTCCAGCGTCAGCCCACTACGTGTTCTGCGCTCCCGGAGTCGGGCGCCCAGACCGGGAAGCTCCTCGGGCAGGTCCATGCCCCCAGTGCACACCCGGCCTGACCTGCCAGGCAACTCTTTTGCCTCCGAGGCAAAATCCCGTGTCCGAGCGTCCGGGCTATGACGCCCGCGACCGGGGCGCGCCCCTGCCGAGGGCCCGCCGCAGCATCCGCAGGTCATTGCTGATGATCACGTCGATCCCGGCCGCCGCCAGCGCCCTCGCCGTCGGCGCGTCGTCGACCGTCCAGGCCGACACCTTGACCCCCCGCCGGTGCATCCGGGCGATCCGCCGGGGCGTGGCCCAGCGGTAGTACAGGTTGAAGTAGTCCGGGCGCACCCGCCGCCAGAGCGCGGCCCGGGCCGGCAGCGGGGACTCCCAACTCATGGCGATCCGGGCCTCCGGCACGGCCTCCCGCACCGCCGCCAGCGCCTCCGGGTCACCGGTGAAGACCGCCGACTCGACAGTGCCCAGCGAGCGGACCAGTTCCGTCGCGGCGTGCGCCTCAACGACCCGGACCACGTCGATCATCAGCGGCACCCCGGCCTCGGCGGTGAGCCGCAGCGCCTCGCGGAGGGTCGGCACCTCCCACTCCCCGCCCCCGGT
Source organism: uncultured Actinomycetota bacterium (assembly GCA_963743515.1). Classification (GTDB taxonomy): domain Bacteria; phylum Actinomycetota; class Actinomycetes; order Streptomycetales; family Streptomycetaceae; genus Streptacidiphilus. Next base: position 66,315 of record CAVUQN010000003.1, on the reverse strand, counting down.
CAGCCGCCCCAGCTCGGCCCGGGTGAGCGAGTCGACCCGCCGGTCCTGCCCCCACAACCGGGTGAGGGTGTCGTCGTGCAGCAGCACCGGCACGCCGTCCCGGGTGAGCCGGACGTCCACCTCGACCCAGTCGGCCCCGAGCGCGACTGCCGAGGCGATCGAGGGCAGGGTGTTCTCCCGCAGCAGCAGCGGGTCGCCGCGATGGCCGACCATGACCGTCACCGGCGCGCCCCGCACATTCCGTACTCCTCACACCGCCGACTGCCCGAACACCCCTCGGACCCCATCATGCCGCCTGCCGTCCCGAGGCGCGGTCACCCACCGCTCCAGGATGACCGCATGGCCTCGCAACTGCCCTTATCAGATTCGGCAATGGTGAACTTCTCCTAGTCGGCGCAGCCGTCCCCCAGTGGGTAGGTGTTGGCCTGCTGGGCGACGCCGTCGCGGGCCTCGGTGATCTGCGGGGTGAGCGCGGCAACCTCCCTGGCGAGTCCCTGGTAGGTGGCGCGGGCCTGCCGGTCGGCGGCGGTGGGCCGGTCGATCGTCGGTAGCGGTTGGTGCGCAGCGGCGGCAAGGGAGTTGAGGGAGTCCACGCCGTAGCCCGAGATGATGGTCTCCAAGGAGAAAACGGGGATGACCTGCTGCCCGAGCGTGGCCAGCAGCCGCACGTCGTGCACCAGCGGGGCGAGGGTGGCGTAGGGGGCGAGGCCGGCCACGCCGATGGTCAGATCCCCGGCACTGCCGAGGTACTTGTGGGCGGACTCGTAGTACGAGGTCAGCAGGCCGCTGCTGACTCCGGGGCCGAAGTCGTGGGTGTAGTCGGAGAGATAGGCCTGGAAGTAGGTGGCGTCCCAGTCCGTGGGCGGGTTGCTGGTGGCGTCCATGGTGTCCTGCAGGGCCAGGGTGCCTGCATCCAGGTCGTCCAGCGACTCCGGGATGGGGGTCACGTCGAGCCGGAGACCGTCGCGGTGGGCGCGCTCGATCATGGACTGGTCTGCAGTGATGGCCTGGCACTGCTGGGCCGGATCGAGGTTGGCGGTCAGCACCTGCTGCTCGGCTGCCTGGTCGCCGGCCATGGCCTCCTCGATCAGTGCCATGGTCTGCGCGGTGGCCTCGTCGTCGATCACCACGCCCTGGGCGTGCAGCCGGTCGGCCTTCAACCAGCCGTGGACCTGCGTGAGTTCGGCCTCGGATGCGGCGGTGGTGCGGTCGTTCCCGCCGATCCAGACGGTGACCGGGAGCCCCCGGCGGTCGGCCTCGCGGATGATCTCCGTCGCCCAGGGGTTGCTGGGGTCGGGACCGTAGTCCCCCGCGTTCACTTGGACGAACAGAGCGATGTGATTGTGCGTCAGTACCTGCCACAGCTGCGGGGTCCATTCCGCCATGTTGTGCGAGGAGGTCCACACCGCGAGCCGGGAGTCGGCGTGGGGCTGTGCGTGTCGCCGCGCCTGGGGTGCGGCAACGGCGGGGGCCGGGACAGTGACGCCACCCAGCACGAAGGCGACGGTGGCGACGGCTGCGGCGACGTACTTCTTTCGCATGGATGCCCTCTCTTGGACCGACCCGCACGGAAAACATGAGCCAAGCTCATATAGAACCTACCGCCATGGCCTGGTCGGCCTCCAGTGCCGGGACAGGACTACGTGCAGCGAACTTGTCCCGATGGCTGGGACGCCGGCGTACGGAGGTCCTCCCGCGTCGGAATACGCGCGAGGCGCTCGACCGGTAACCCCGGGCGAGCGCCTCGACCTCTTGCGAGCCGATCAGTCGACCAGCCGTGGACCGTACGGGCTCAGCGGCGCGGTCAGCTGAACCAGATCGTGACCTGGGACACCTGACTTGTGGAGAACGCGGCTCCGGAGCCGGCCGTGCTGGAGACCCAGGACGAGCCGCCCCCGCCCCCGCCCTGGGACTGGCATCCCCCGCCCCAGTCGTTACCGCCCCAGCCGCCCACCAGGCCGGCGCCGCCACCTGAGTCACCGTCGTGGACCCAGCCGCCGCCTCCGTCCGGGGATCCGTTGTTGCCGGCCGAACCGTTGTTGACGCCGCCGGTGCCGCCGGGGTTGCCGCTGGCGGTGCCGTTGGCCCCACTCGGCCCCGAACCGGTTGCACCGGGATCAGAGGTCACCGAGTCGGTACTGCCACCGCCGTCACCGCCGCGCCATCCCCAGTACCCATTGCAAGTCCCGCCACCGCCACCGCCGCCACCACCTGCGACTGCCAGGGGAGCGCCGCTGCCGGCGGCGCAGGTGGCAGCAGCGCAGATGGCCGAGGAACCGCCGCCCGCTCCGCCACCGGGCATGCTCGATCCCCCGGTCGACCAGCCGGCACCACCGCTGTTCGTGGTTGAGGTGCAACCGGTAACCGCCGACACGGTCTGGCCCGGCGTGACGCTGAACGTCGCCAGGACGGCACCGCCGGTGCCGCCGGGATTCCCGCCGCCGCCGTTCACTCCCCAGCCGGCCTGGCCCGGCGCCCCCGCGACCAGCGCCTGCATGGTGTGCGCGCCGGCGGGGACGGTGAGGCTGTCCGAGGTGCCGCAGGTCGCCGGCTGCCATCCGGCCGGACCGGTGACGCCGACGATCGCCGCGCCGTGGCTGGGGACAGTGATCGTCCGGTCCGTGGAACTCGACGGCACGGGCTGCATGTCGGCGTTGCCCAGCACGTCGGTCACCGCGTCGGCACCGGTCATGGCGACGGACGGAACATAGCTCCCCACGTCGTAGGTCTGCGCGGTGCCGGAGGCGTTGAAGAAGGCGACATCGGTCTCACCGCTGCCGACGTCCTTCCGCCATACCTGCAGCCCGTTCTGGTCGAAGACGCGTGTCGCGGCGGCGCCGTTCTGATCGACCTGGATCAGGCCGGGGTTCTTCAGCATCGCCAGATCCGTGGGGTCCAACTGGGTCAGATCGGCACCGATCATCAACGGTGACGAGGCCATCGCCCACAGAGCGAGCATCGACCACCGCTCGTCCACCGTGATCCCGTCGTTGTCGCCGTTGCCGACCTCGATCGAGTCCAGGTCGTTCCAGTGGCCGCCGGTTCCCCAGGACGCCCAGGCCGCGGCGTCGTTGAATCGGCTCGACACGTTCGACCACGATGTCAGCGGGTAGACGGCGTTCCCCTGGTACGAGTTGACATCCCCGTCGATACGCCAGGTGTTCGCGTACTGGGCCGCCGTCGACGCGATACCGATGCCGACACCGTTGCCATTGGACAGCGTCAGGCTGATCGGCCTCGGAGCCTGCTTCAGCGCGCTGCTCCACGCCGCTATGTCACTCGTGTCGTTGGATCCCACACCGTCCAGCTTCAGATGGTCGACACCCCACGACGCCAGCAGGTCCGCCCACCCGTTCACATAGTCCTGTCCCGCACCGGGCGTGGCCGGTGTGTTGTAGTTGATGTAGTCCATGCCGCTGTTGCCGCCCGGCGCGCCCCCGCTGACGGTCGCGCAGTTGTAGTTGGTCTCGTCCTGCCCGATCGTGGACGTCACCTTGATCTGGTCGGTGTTGTAGTCGGTGCCGGCGATCGGCTTCCCGTCGGCGGACCAGGGCAGCCCGGGTGTCAGATAGATGCCCAACTGCAGGCCCAGTTTGTGGACGTAGGCCGCCACCGGCGCGATCCCGCCCGGGAAGGCGGCGCTGGGCGTCCAGTATCCGTTCGCGTCGGTGTCGTACGAATCGCGCCCGAGCGCCGCGCTGTAGGTGTCGCACGACATCCAGAAGTCGTCGATGCTGACCAGTTTGTAGCCCGCGGCGCTGAGGCCGCTGCTGACCAGGTAGTCGGCTTCCGCCTCGATGTTCGCGGCGCTGGGATTCTTCCTGATGTAGTCCCAACTGCTCCACCCCATCGGAGGAGTGGGAGTCAGCCCCGCCGCGTCCTGGACAGCAGTCGAGGCCGAGGCCGGCGGCGACCCGACGGCGCCCACCCCGAAGACCGAACTCAGCACCATGGCCGCCACGAGAGCGGCCCGTCTCAGCGGCTGACGCGAGGCTCCTCGCCTCACGCGCCCGGGTCGAAAGAGACTCATCGGCCAATCCTCATCCCTGATCCCGGGGACCGTCCGGGCCGAACTCGCCATGCCCATGGGCCACTCAGCGGAATCACCGAAATAGAACATTATCCAACAGACGGCTAAGTAAACGCACCCACTCCACCCCGGTGTCAAGGCTCGCGCACGCGGCTCCTCAACCGACCGGGCGTCGGCGCGCACCGGCGATGGCAGGAAAGGTGGGAAACTCGTCATTGCCGCCATCCGCGCCCGCTGTCAGGGTGAAGGATATGACCAGCCACGATGTGCTCATCGTTCTGTTCGAGGGGGTACAGAGCCTCGATGTGACCGGTCCGACGGAGGTGTTCGCCGGGGCGGGCGCGGCTGCGGGCGTCCCCGAGGCGTACCGGATCAGGACCGCCGCGCTCGGCGGCGGTCCGGTGCGGACGTCCAGCGGTTTGGTGCTGCTGCCGGACGAGGACCTGCGGCTGAGCGGGCCTCCACGCACCCTGCTGGTGCCCGGCGGGAGCGGCACCTTCCCGGCCGATCCCGAGGTGGTCCGCCGAATCGCCGAGCTGGCGCCGACCGCCGAGCGGATCGTCTCGGTCTGCACCGGGGCCTTCCTGCTCGCCGAGGCGGGGCTGCTGACGGGACGGCGGGCCGTCACGCACTGGGCGTACTGCGACGCGCTCGCACGGAGGTTCCCGGAGATCACGGTGGACCCCGAGCCGATCTTCGTCCGTGACGGGCACATCGCCACCGCGGCCGGGGTGACTGCGGGGATCGACCTCGCGCTGGCCCTGGTCGAGGAGGACCTGGGCCGGGACGCCGCGCTCACCGTCGCCCGACACCTGGTGGTGTTCCTCCGCCGTCCCGGCAACCAGGCGCAGTTCAGCACGCAGTTGGCCGCCCAGTTCGCCGAGCGCCGGCCGCTGCGGGAGGTCCAGTGCTGGATCACCGAGCACCCGGGCGCAGACCTGTCCGTGGAAACCCTGGCCCACCGCGCCTCGCTGTCGCCGCGTCAGTTCGCCCGCGCCTTCCGGGCCGAGGTCGGGGTGACGCCCGGCCGCTATGTCGACAACACCCGTCTGGAGACCGCCCGCCGTCTGCTCGAAGACACCTCGGACGGCATCGAGGAGGTGGCGCGCGCCTCCGGCTACGGCACCCCGGAGGCGATGCGCCGGGCGTTCCTACGCACACTGTCCGTCCCTCCGGCGGAGTACCGCCGCCGCTTCCGACCGTCCACCACCGCCGAGACCGCTACCGAGACCAGGAGTTCCTGATGCAGATCGCGTTCCTGCTCTACGACCGCTTCACCGCCCTCGACGCCGTCGGCCCGTACGAGGTCCTCTCCCGCCTGCCCGGCGCCGAGGTGGTCTTCACCGCCGCGCGCCCCGGCCCGGTGCTCACCGACTCCGGCAGCCTCTCGCTCACCGCCGACGTGCCGCTGTCCGAGGTCACCTCCCCCGACATCCTCATCGTGCCCGGCGGACCGGGCACCGAGGCCCAACTGACCGACCAGACCCTCCTCGACTGGATCCGCACCGTAGACGCCAACACGACCTGGACCACCTCGGTCTGCTCGGGCTCCCTGCTGCTGGCAGCGGCCGGGCTGCTGACGGACCGCCGGGCCACCTCGCACTGGATCTGCCTGGACGACCTCGCCCGGCTGGGCGCCGTCCCCACGGAGGAGCGCGTCGTCTTCGACGGCAAGTACGCCACCGCCGCCGGCGTGTCGGCCGGCATCGACCTGGCGCTCCACCTGGCCGGCCGCCTCGCCGGCGACGCCACCGCCGAGGCCATCCAGCTCGTCGTCGAGTACGACCCGCAGCCGCCGTACCACGCGGGCTCCACCGCCAGCGCCCCGGCCGAGCTGGTCAGCGCGCTGCGGGCCAGCGGGCTCGTGATCCAGGGCGGCTGAGACTCCGGCCCGGTCGGTACCGTTCCCGGTCGGGGGGTGCGACCCTACGCTCAGCACATGCAACCGCCGATCGTGCTGTATCCGCCCGGGCACGAACCGGGGCCGCGTCGAGATCGATCCTGCGCCGCTTCGGGGCGGCCTTCGCCGATGGCTGGTTCTGCATGAGTACGGGGTGGTTCACCTGCTGTTATTCGCTCATGTTATGAATTACACCCGAGGGTCCGCGCCGGCGCCCTTGCGGCTGCCCGTGAGGATCGGCCGTGGCCCAGATCCACCCGTTCGGAACGCGGCGCCGGGCAACACTGTCAGGACAGGAACCATGCACCCATGCTGAGCGCGCCGCCGTTGCCGAGCGCGCCGCCGTCCCGGGATTCGCGTCGTCGGCTGCTGTTGGACCTGGGCGCGTCACTGCTCGGCGGTGGGCTGCCGGTGAACGACGTGGAGGAGGAACTGCGCGCCCTGGGGCACGCCCTCGGCGCACCGGACACACGTGTGGCCGCCCTCCCGACCGGGCTGTTCGTCGCCATGAGTGCCGACGAGGCCACGGCCTTCCAACCCGTCGGCGCCGCACTGCGCTTCGAGCAGACCACCGCCATCCTCGACACCATGCACCGGCTGCGCACCGGCGTCCTCGACGGCGCCCGAGCCGTCGCCGAGCTGCACCGGATCCGGCAGTCCCCGGCCCGCTGGCCCGCGTGGGTGGCGGACTTCGGCGCGCTGCCGGTCGGCGTGGGGCTGTGCCTGTACCTCCAGCCGGGGGTGCACAACGTCATCGCCGCCGCAATCGGCTCACTGATCGTGAGCCTGCTCACCGTCCTGGCCCGGCACTGGCCGCCGCTGCGCCCGCTGCTGCCGATCGTCGCCGCGTTCACGGTCTCCGTGCTGGTGCTGCTGCTGGCCAAGGCCTCGTTCCTGGACGGCTCACTGCGGACGATCGTGGCCACCCTGGCGATCCTGCTGCCCGGCAGTCTGCTGGTCACCGGGCTGTCCGAGGTCGCCACCGGCGCGACCAGCGCCGGGGCGGCCCGGCTGACCGGGGGGACGGTACAGCTCGCGCTCTTCATCGCCGGGATCGCCGCCGCTGCCACGGCCACCGGCTCCCCGGCCTCCGCGCTGGCGAACGTCAAGGTCGCGACGGTCGGCTGGTGGGGCCCCGCCCTGGGACTGGCCCTCGCCCTGGCCGGGGTCATGGTCAACGTGCACACCCCGTTCTCGGCGACGCCCTGGATCATCGGCGTGGTGGCGGCGACCTGCGCCGTGCAGATCGCGGTGAACGGCAGCAGCGGTGCCGCGATAGGCGGCCTGGCCGGGGCGATCACCGCCGCGGTCGCGGCCGGCGTCGCCCAGCGGCTGCCGAGGGGGCCGCTGTGGCAGGCGACCTACCTCCCGGCGTTCTGGGTCCTCGCGCCCGGATCCTTCGGACTGCTCAACACCACCACGCAGATCGAGGCGGGCGGCGCCGGACACTCCGCGCTCACGGCGGTGTCGGCCGTGTTCGGTGTCGCGGTCGGAACGATGATCGGTTCCGCGCTCAACCGGATCCCGCTGGCCGGCCTGCTGACACGGGTCCAGCGGTAGCTCGCCCACCGCTCGGTGCCCGGTCAGCCGTACACGGCGGCGACGTTGTCGCGCGGGGCGGGCAGGTTGTGGCCGGCCGGGCCCTTGGCGAAGGCGGTGAGCAGGTTCTCCGTGGCGCGGGTGACGAACGCGCCGGTGCGGGCGTCCATCTCGTGGTCGCCGCCGTCGTCGTGGGTGCCGGCCATCAGCCCCTCCACCCAGCGCATCGTCCCCGAGGCGAAGACCCCGGCGCCGCTGCGCACCGTGTAGTACGCGCTGTCGGAGTGGCTCGGGTTGCCCTCGCAGACCAGCGGTGAGTGGGCCAGGATCTCGATCGGACGCGGCGTCGGGTAGCTCGGCGTCACCCGGTCGTACTCGACGCCGATCAGGTGCGGGAACGAGTCCCCGGCCTTGACCCCCGTCCCCGCGTACAGCCAGTGGTCGGCGGCGCGGACGACATAGGGCGCGTCGGTGGGATAGCCCTCGTAGATCACGCCGGTCATCGAGGACTCCGGGTCCGGGTCCGGCGCGGCGCGGAAGTCGGTGGTGACGTCGGCATCGCGCACCCCGTAGAACGGGTCCGCCTCGTAGTCCGTCTTGTAGCAGACGACGGTGCGCGCGGTGTCCTCGATCCGGACCCGGCGGAAGCAGGTGTTGGCGCCGAGGAAGGCCAGGTTGGTCCCGGCGTCCCGGGCCCGGGTCACCGACGCGCGCTGCTGCGGCGTCCAGTACTCGTCGTGCCCCAGCGAGAGCAGCGTGGTCGCGCCCCGCAGCACCTCGGGTCGCTGGTGGACGTCGATGCCGGTGGTGTACGCCAGCGGGATGCCCAGACGTTCGGCGATCACCACCAGCGCCCGCTCGTAGACCAGGAACTTCTCCGCCCCGGAGCCGTCGTAGGGACGGTTGTAGGAGACCGTCAGCGAACGGCTGTCGTAGGCGCCGTTCTCGCCCTGGTAGAGGCTGTAGCCGCCCCAGACGTTGTACGCCTGCCAGGTGGCGACGCCGTGCATGATCAGCGTCGCGCCCTCCGCACTCGCCGACCTGACCACCATCGGGACATACCGCTGGAAGCCGTTCTCGGCGTCCAGCCGCAGCAGGTACGCGCCTGCGGGCCAGTCCTCGGTGCCGACCTGCAGCGTCGGCTCCCAGTCGGTGTGCACGGTGCGGGTGGCGTCGGTGAAGCCGGCCTCCGGCTGGACCCGGCCGGCGATCCGGCCGGAGCGCCAGACCAGCCGGGCCTGCGCCCCGCCGTACCAGCCGACGCGGTACGCGGAGACGGTGAACCCCGGTGCGGTGGTGGAGACATGGAGCGCGAACGACTCCCCCGGCGCCACGCTGACCTGGTCGGTCCAGCCTTGGACGGCCTCCTGCGGGCCGGTGGGCCCGAGCCGCCAGTCGGCGTTGCCGGGGAGCGCCTGCTCACGCTGGAGCGCCGTCAGTACCGGCCGGGGCAGGCCCACCGGGTCGACCGACCGGGCCGCCTTCTGGTCGGCCGAGTCGGAATCGCAGCCGGTCAGCAGGCCCATACCGGCCACGCCGGCGCCGACGGCCGCCGCCGCGCCCAGGAACCTGCGCCGACCGACACCGCTCTTCCCCGCCGCGCCGTTCGCCATGCCGTTCGCCGCGCCGTCGACGCCGCCGTCCGCCGCGACCTCTGCCCCGGCACCGCCCAGTTCCTGGCTGCCCACGCGACTGCCCTCGATCCCTCGTCCTCGGCCGGTTCTGCGGACCCCCAGCCTATTGGCAGGGGGCTCCCAGCTTGCGAACGACCGGACGGTTCCGAGGGTCGAACACGGCGTCCGATGACCGCCGGATTCCGGCCACCGTCGGCCGCAGGCTGGAACCATGACGGACACGACCTACGAAGTACGCCCCATCGACCCCGCCGACCTGGACCGACTCCGCCGGACGGACGACGCAGGACGGGCGACCAGGCCCTACACCGCCACCGAGGGCGGCTCACCGCTGCGCTGCTGCCTGCGCCGGATCAAGGCCGGCGAGGAGATCGCCCTCGTCTCCTACGCGCCGCTCGCGCGCCGGGTGGCCGAGACCGGCGCCGACCCCGGCGCCTACGCCGAGCTCGGGCCGGTCTTCATCCATGCAGAGGACTGCGGCGGCCCGGACCGGCCGGGCTACCCGGAGGTCCTGCACGGGCTGCGGGTACTCCGCTCATACAACGCCGAGGGACACATCACGGGCGGACGGCTGGTGCAGACCGACGCCACCATCGACACAGTGGTGGCGGAGCAGCTGGCCGACCCCGACGTGGCGGTGATCCATGTCCGCGCCGCCGACTACGGCTGTTTCCTCTTCGAGCTGCGCCGCACCGGGACCGCTTCCGCCTGAGTCGGCGTCGGTTCCCGGCGGTCGGGTCGGCGGCGGGCCGGCTACCCGGCGAGCTGCTCCGCGAGCACGGTGATCTCGCGGCGCAGCTGCTCGGCGCGCTCCGTCCGGCCCGACCGCTCGTAGTCGCGAGCTGCGGCCTCGCGCTCGGCCAGCTCGTCCCGCACGATCTGCTCGATCTGGGGCTCCGTCAGCAGCCGGCGCTCCATCTCGGCCGCGCCCACCCCGAGCGGGAGCTGCTCGATGGCCAGGCCGGTGTCCGTGTTCGCGGGCCGGTCGACCGCCTCGGCGTTGTCGATCGCCGCCAGCGTCGAGCGCAGGGCCCCGACCGCGACCCGGTCCCGGGCCTTCATGGCCAGGGTGAGTGCCCCGCGCAACCGTTGACGCAACGGCGCCTCGGCGATGGACGAAGCAGCGTTCATCTCAGTAGACATGATCGCGAGGCTACCCGGAGGCGCGTCCGGAACGGCAGAGTTTTTCCGCCGGGCAACGCACAGCGAAGGGCAGCACGGTCGATGCGTTGGGGTGTCGACGTGTCAGGACGTCGACACCCCAACGCGCCAGGGGGACAGCAGCGGGGTCAGACCGAGACCGGCTCCCCGCTGTGGGCGCGGATGATCTCCGCGTAGCGCCGACCGCTGGTCTTCAGCGTCCGCTTCTGGGTCTCGTAGTCGACGTGGATCAGGCCGAAGCGCTTGTCGTAGCCGTACGCCCACTCGAAGTTGTCCAGCAGCGACCAGGCGTAGTACGCGCTCAGCGGCGCGCCGGCCGCCGCCGCCCGGGCACAGGCGGCGATGTGCTGCTCCAGATAGGCGGTGCGCTCGGGGTCGTGGACCGAGCCGTCGGCGGCCACGGTATCGGTGTACGCCGAGCCGTTCTCGGTGACCATCAGCTCCTTCACGCCGTACTCCCGGGTGAGCCGGAGCAGCAGCTGCTCCAGGCCGGCCGCGTGGACCTCCCAACCCATCGAGGTGTGCTCCGGGTTGGTCCCCGCCAGCTGGCGGAAGTACGGGGCCGCGCCGGTCGGGTCGTCGGCGATGATCTGGCGGAAGTAGTAGTTGACGCCCATCCAGTCGAGCGGCTGCGCGATGGTCGCCAAGTCGTCGCCCCGAACCGGCAGTTCGACGCCGTAGACGTCCAGCATGTCCTGTGGGTAGCCCCGGCCGAGGACCGGGTCGAGCCACCAGCGGTTGATGTGGCCGTCGGCCCGACGGGCGGCGGCCAGGTCGGCCTCGGAGTCGGAGGCGGGCTCGCAGGGGCTGAGGTTGTTGACGATGCCGAGCCGCACCTGCCCCGGGGAGGCAGCCCGGAGCGCCTGCGCAGCGAGGCCGTGCCCGAGGTGCAGGTGGAACGAGGCCCGGACGGCGGCGGTGAGGTCCTCCAGGCCGGGGGCCATCCGCCCCTCCAGGTGGCCGATCCAGGCACTGCACAGCGGCTCGTTCAGGGTCGACCAGTCGGTGACCCGGTCGCCGAGCGCAGCGGCGACGACACCGGCGTACTCGGCGAACGCCTCGGCGGTGGCGCGCTCGGGCCAGCCGCCCCGGTCCTGCTGCGCCTGCGGCAGATCCCAGTGGTAGAGCGTGGCGTTGGGGCGGATCCCGGCTTCGAGCAGGGCGTCCACCTGCCGGTCGTAGAAGGCGAGCCCCTTGGCGTTGACCTTGCCGGTGCCCTCGGGGATGATCCGGGGCCAGGCGATGGAGAAGCGGTAGGCGTCCGCGCCCAGGCCCCGCATCAGCGCGAAGTCCTCGGGCCAGCGGTGGTAGTGGTCGCAGGCGTGCTCGCCGTCGTCGCCGTTGTCGATGGCCCCGGGGACCTTGCAGAAGGTGTCCCAGATGCTGGGCGCTTTGCCGTCCTCGGCTGCGGCTCCCTCGATCTGGTAGGCGGAGGTGGCAACTCCCCAGACAAAGTCGGGGCCGAAGGCGGCAGTGTCGGGCGCGGGCATGGGTCTCCTCGAATCTGTCGTGCGTGCTGACGTACGTGCGGTGGTGCCGGGTCACTCGGGATGGGGCGGTGGGCGTTCGCGGGGACGTGCGGGCAGGACGGAGCGTCCGGCCGCACCGGGTCTTCGGTACACCGGTGGTTACTCCAACTCCGGTCGTAAATAGGTCGGTTACTTGACGGAGCCGGCGGTCAGGCCGGCCACCAGGTAGCGCTGCAGCAGCAGGAATCCGACGACCACGGGCACGCTGACGACGAGCGAGGCCGCCATGATCTGGTTCCAGTAGACGTCGTTCTGCGAGGCGTAGTTGCGCAGCCCGACCGCCAGCGTCCGGGTCGAGTCGTCGGTCATCACCGAGGCGAACAGCACCTCGCCCCAGGCGGTCATGAAGGAGTAGACGGCGACGGTGACGATGCCGGGCACGGCGGCCGGGACCACCACCCGCAGCAGCGCGCCGATCGGGCCGTTGCCGTCGACGGCGGCGGCCTCGTCCAGTTCGCGCGGGATCGAGTCGAAGTAGCCGACCATCATCCAGACCGAGAACGGCAGGGTGAAGGTGAGGTAGGTGATGATCAGACCGAGCCGGGTGTCCGAGAGCTGGATGCCGGTGCTGTTGCCGATGTTGACGAAGATCAGGAACAGCGGCAGCAGGAAGAGGATGCCCGGGAACATCTGGGTGGAGAGCACGGTCACCGTGAAGATCCGGCGCCCGAAGAACCGGTAGCGGCTGACCGCGTACGCCGCCAGCACCGCGATGACCACCGAGATCGCGGTCGAGCAGGTGGCGACGATCAGGCTGTTCCAGAAGTAGTGGGCGAGCGGGACCGTGCTCCACATGTCGATGTAGGGACTGATGGTGAGCCGGGTCGGAATCCAGCGGAACGCGGCCTGGACGTCGCCCAGCGGCTTCAGCGAGCTGCTGATCATGACGTACAGCGGGATCGCGGTGAAGAGGCCGAGGAAGGTCAGCCCGATCCGCCGGATCCAGAGGAAGGAGCTGCGGCGGCGCCATCGGCGAGCGCGGGGCCCGGCCCTTGCCTGCGGTGGTGGCGCTGCTGCTGGGGGTGTCGGCCGGGACGGCGGGGTCAGACATCGGCCTTCCTTCCGCGACTCGTGAAGAACAGGTAGACGGCGGTGACCAGCAGCAGGAACAGCAGCAGCAGGACCGACATGGCGGAGCCCGAGCCGAAGTTCCAGTTCTGGAAGGAGGTGTCGTAGATCTGCAGCGAGACCAGGTTGGCCTGCGGCGGCGCGGCGCTGCCGAACAGCACGTAGGGGGTGTTGAAGTCGTTGAAGTTCCACAGGAAGAGCACCAGCACCAGCACCTGGTTGACCGGGCGCAGCGAGGGCATGGTGATCCGCCGGATCCGCTGCCAGACGCCGGCCCCGTCGATGGCGGCGGCCTCGTAGAGGTCGCCGGGGATGTTCTGCAGCCCGGCGGTGACCACCAGGAAGGCGAACGGCCAGGTCCGCCAGACGGCGGTGACGACCAGCGCGGCGAAGCTGTTGTTGCCGAGCAGCCAGAACGGCTCATTGCCCGACGAGGTCAGGTGCAGCTGGGTGAGGACGTGGTTCAGCATGCCGTCGTCCCGCTGGAACATGAACTCCCAGGTGATGGCGGCGGCGTAGGCGGGCAGCGCATAGGGGACGAGGAAGTAGGTGCGCAGCACCCCGCGTGCCGCGGAACGGGTCCTGCAGCAGGATCGCGGCCCCGGTGCCGAGGAACCAGGAGAGGAGGACGACCAGCACCGTGTAGGCGCAGGTGATGCCGAAGGAGTGCAGCAGCTGGCTGCCCACGGCGTTGTTGAAGTCGAGGGCGAAGCGGTAGTTGTTCAGCCCGGCGGACGGTGCGGCGCCCCAGTTGCGGATGAAGAACTCGGTGAGCTGCTTGAAGCTGATCCAGATGCCGACCAGCATCGGCACGACGTGCACGAGCAGCTCGAAGCAGACCGCCGGGAGCAGGAGCAGGTACGGCAGGGCCCCGCGCTTCACCCGGGCCCAGGTCAGGGGTGATCGTCTGCGTGCGGGGGCCTCGGATGCCGCGGGTGGGCGGAGTTCGGTGGCTGCGGCCATCGGGCGCTGGTCCTTCCAGGTGGGGCAGGCTTCCAGGTGGGGCAGGTTCGCGGGCGCGGGCCCGGCCGTCCCCGCCGTCGCTGCGGAGGGGCGGCCGGGCCGCTCGGTGGGTGGCGCGGGGTGGGCGGTCGCTGCGGACCGCCCGGTCCCGGATCAGCCGCCGGCCGCCATCTGCTGCTGGGCGGAGGTCAGTTGGGCGCTGACCAGGGAGTCGGTGATGGCCTTGCCCTGCGCGGCGTCGGCGAAGAGGTTCTTCAGCACGGTGCCGATCGCGGTCTCGAACTGGCTCTCGGCCGCGACCTCCGGCATGGAGCCGGCGGAGGTGGCCAGCACACTCTGGATCACCTTGTCGTTGTCGGTCTGGAACGCCGGGGCGCTGTAGGCGTCGGTGACCGAGGGCAGCGAGCCGTAGGTGCTGTTCAGCGCGATCTGCGTGCTCTGGCTGGTCATGAACTTCAGGAACGCCAGTGACGCGGCCTTGTGCTTGGTGTTGGCGAAGACCGAGAGGTTGATGCCGCCGACGATCGAGTCGACGTGCTGGCTGCCGGCCGGCGGGTTGGCCGGGAACGGGATCGGGGCCACGCCGTACTGGGAGGGCGACATGCCGTAGTTGGACAGCGAGGCGGCGGCGTCCTGCCACATCAGCATCGCGGCCTTGCCGCTGGCGAAGTCCTGGACGGCCTCGGTGCCGTTGGAGTACTCGGCATCGCTCGGGTTCGCGATCTTGTCGCTGCCGATCATGTTGACGTACTGCTCGATCGAGGCGACGTTCTGCGGGGTGTTGAACGTCGGGTTGCCCGAGGAGTCGAAGTAGCAGCCGCCCTGCTGCTCGCTGAAGCACGAAGGCGTGGTGGGCGTTCTCCGGGGTGCTGGCCGCCCTCGACGGTGACGCCCCACTGGCTGCCGTGGGTCAGCTTCTGGCCGTCGGCGACCAGCTGGTCCCAGGTGGTGGGCGGGGTGGTGATGCCGGCCGCGGCGAACATCGGCCTTGTTGTAGTAGAGGCCGTAGGCCAGCGAGTAGATCGGCACGCCCACCGGCGGCCTTGCCGGCGGCCCCGGTCGCGGCCAGCGCGCCGGGCAGGAAGCGGCCGGTGTCCCCGATCTGGCTCATCACCGACGGGCTGATCGGCAGGAAGGCGCCGGTCGCCTGGAGCGAGGCGGACCAGGTGTTGCCGATGTTGAGCACGTCAGGGCCCTGGCCCGACGTGGTCGCCGCGAGGATCCGGTTGAGCAGGTCGTTCCAGCCGATGACCTCGCAGATTGACCTTGACGCCGGTCTGCTGGGTGAAGGCTTGTTGAGCTCCGGCGTCAGCACCTTGACGTCGTCGGCGATGGAGCTGCCCTGGTCGCTGGCCCAGTAGGTGATGGTCTGCCCGCTGATGGACTGCCGGTGCTGTCCCCGCTGCCCTTGCTGCTCCCGCTAGTGCTGCCGGCGGCGCTAGCGAGGATCGCGGTAGCGGCGGCGAGGGCGACGAATGCGTATCTGCGGCTGCTTCGAGGGTCGGTGCATGAGGACACCTTTCAAGGGCGCCTGTCCCGGGTTGCCGTCCTGGCCGCCGGGGCGTGGAGCGAATGGAGGGAATGCATGGATGGGTGGTGCAGACCTCGTGCAGGCGGCGGTCGAACCGCCGCCGATTTTCTTACGCCTTAGTTCGAGGTCTGATTTAACTTGTGGCAGTACTCTTCCGTCAAGGGGTTCGGTCAGAGATCGGCCGGGGGAACCGGCCGCGGGCAGGGGCTCCTGCGAAACGTGTTCATCAGGTGCACAAGTGGTTCGCGACGGTAGGGTTCAGCGCGGTCCCGTGCCGCTCATCGAGAGGGAGGACCATGGCAGACCAAGCCGGAAGGAACGTCCGGGACGTGCGGCGGTCGAACCGGTCGCTGCTGCTGCGGCAGCTGTACTTCCACGCGCAGGTCAGCCGGCTCGGAGCTGAGCCGCGCCACCGGGCTGAGCACCGCCTCGGTCAGCAACGTGGTCGCCGAGCTGATCGAGGCCGGGCTCGTGGTCGAGGCCGGCGCGGTCGAGTCCGAGGGCGGCCGGCCGCGGATCCTGCTCGAGGTCGGCGCCTCGCGCTTCCACGTGATCGGCGTCGACGTCGGCGAGACCCACGTCCGGGTCGAGCGCTTCGACCTGGCGCTGACCGAGCTGGCGCGGGTCGACATCCCGATGACCCCGGGCCGCTACGAGCCGGAGGTGCGTGGTCGCCGCATCGTCGCCGGGCTGGCCGGCGTCGGACCTGCCCGAGCCGGGCACCGGGACGCAGAGCTCCTCGGCGTCGGCATCGGCGTGCCCGGGCATCGTGGTGGGCCGGCCGGAGTCCTCGTGCACTGCCAGACCATCGGCTGGGACGCCGTCCCGCTGGAGGCGATGCTGCGGGAGGTCACCGAACTGCCGCTGTTCGTCGACAACGGTGCGACCACCATGGGCCAGGCCGAGATGTGGTTCGGCGGCGGCCGGGAGGCCGCCGACACCGTATTCCTGCTGATCGGCTCCGGCGTCGGCGCGTCGATCCTGGTCGGCGGCATGCCCTACCGGGGCGCGAGCACCAGCGCCGGGCGAGTGGGGGCACATCACCGCGGAGATCGGCGGACGCCGCTGCCGCTGTGGGGCCAAGGGCTGCCTGGAGGCCTACATCGGCGCGGAGTCGGTGATCGCCCGCTACCACGAGGCCGTCGGTGCCCCCGGCCACGGCCCGGACAACGGCTCGGACAACGACCCGGACAACGACCCGGCGACCGATGCCGCCGACGAGGAGGCCGCGCTCCGGCAGATCCTGGAGACCGCCGAGCAGCAGGAGCCGCGAGGGCGCCGACACCGAGCGATCGCCCTCGCCGGAGGCACTGGCCGCGCGGACGGTCCTGGACGACACCGCCCTCCGGATCGGGGTCGAGCATCGGCAACCTGATCAACCTCTTCAACCCGGAGCGCGTCATCATCGGCGGCTGGGCCGGACTGCTGCTGGCCCAGGGGCTGATGCCGCAGATCCGCGAGGCCGCCCGCGAGCACTCCCTGCACTACCCCTTCTCCCGCACCACCATCGAACTGGGCCGGCTCGGCCCGGACGCGGTGGCCCGGGGCGCGGCGACGCTGCCCGTGGTCCGCTTCCTCAACTCCGGCGGCGCACCCGCTGGGAGCGCTTCCGTGACGACCGTCCGCCACCGCTCGGGCTGAGCGCCGGGCCCCGGACCCTGGGGGCGACGCATAACACTCCCAGGAGAAACCTGTACCCTCCCGATGTGACGACGGTAAGAGACTCTTCCACAAGCCCCGACCGATCCGATGCGGCGTTCAAGAGCGCTCCCGCAGCCCAGCGGCTCGGCTGGCTCGACGCCCTGCGCGGTGTCGCCGCCATCGCCGTCGTCTTCCAGCACGTCCTCCCCTGGCTGCTCCCGCACCAGTTCGCGGTCTCGCACGCCCACTTCGACCTGGGCATCTTCGGTGTGTTCCTGTTCTTCCTGATCAGCGGCTACATCGTGCCCGCGTCGCTGGAGCGCCGGGGCGATGTGCGCGCCTTCTGGGTCGGGCGGATCTTCCGCATCTACCCGCTCTACCTGACGGTCTTCGCGGCCGCGCTGATCCTGCTCCCCCAGAAGCACGCCGGGGTCGCCGCCAGTGTCTACGCCCACCCGATCCAGGCCGCCGTCGCCAACAGCACCCTGGTCCAGTTCTTCCTCAACATCACCAACGGGCTCGCCGTCGCCTGGACCCTCAGCTTCGAGATGGTGTTCTACTTCGCCGTCTCCGCCCTCTTCGTGATGGGCCGCCAGCGCTACAGCAGCACCGTCTCGATGACCTTCGCCGCCGCCGCGCTGGCCCTCGGCGGGGTGCTGCCCGTCGCCCTGTTCGGCTCCAGCGCCACCTCGGTCCAGGTGCTCACCGGCGTCTGCGCCGCCGTCATGGTGGCCGCCCTGGCCGGCATCCTCAGCGGGCACCCGCTGGCGCTGCGCGCCGGCGCCGTGGCCCTGGGCCTCCTCGGTCTGGTGCTGATCACGCTGAACGGCGGCTCGGCCGCCTTCGAGAGCATGATGATCCTGGCGACCATGTTCGCCGGGACCGTGGTCAACCGCGCCGAGAACGGTCAGATCTCCCGGCGCGAGGCGGTCGTCTGCTGCGGCTTCGTGTTCCTGGCCGGCGTCGTCTCCGGCTACCTCTACAACCGGGGCCGCGGGTCCCACCTCACCTGGACCGCGAACTGGCAGAGCTGGTGCACCGCCTTCGTCGCGGCCTGGGCGCTCTTCGGCATCGGCCTGCTGCTGCGGCACCGGACCTTCCCCAAGGCACTGACCTGGCTGGGCACCATCAGCTACGCCACCTACCTGGTCCATGTGCCCATGATCGCGGCCATGGCCTGGGGCTTCACGGTCTTCAAGAGCCGCCCGAAGGGGATCGCCGAGGGCTCCGTCGCCACCCTGCTCTTCCTGGCCGCCGTGATCGCGCTCGGCTACGCCCTGCACCGGCTCGTCGAACTGCCCGGACAGCGCCTCGGCCGCCGCGTCACCCGCCGGCTCGACCGACGCGCTGCCACCGCGGTGCCGAAGCCCGCAGCGGAGCCCGCACCGGTCGCGAGCTGACCCGCCGCAGCTCCAGCCGCCGCAGCAGCCGCCGACAAAAGTGCGTCAAGGCTGCTCACAGCGGTGGTCACGGCATTGAACCAGGCCTGCGACGGACTTACGCTCGCTGTGCCGGACCGTTTCCAGGGGCGGTCCCGGTCACCGGCCGGAAGGGTGGTCCGCAATGTCTCCTCGTTGGAACAGGGACCGGCTCGCGCTGATCGCGGCACTGCTGGTGCCCCCGGCAGCGGCTGCGGCCATGATCCCCTTCCGCACCGGGTTCGCCACGGCGGACGCGGCGCTGGTGCTGGTCGCGGTGGTGGTCGCGGTGGCCGCCAACGGCCACCGGACGGCGGGCGTGCTCGCCGCCCTGTCGGCCAGCGTCTGGTTCGACTTCTTCCTGACCCGTCCCTATGAGCGGTTCGCGATCAGCAGCCGGACCGACATCCAGACGACGGTGCTGCTGCTGGTGGTCGGCGTCGCGGTGACCGAGCTGGCCGTGCGCGGCCGACGGCTGAACCGGGTCGTCCTCAACGACAGCGCCCAGCTCGCCGCAGTCCGCAGCACGGCCTCGGCCGTCGCCTCCGGGCTCGGCGCCGGCGCGGTGGTCGACCAGGTCGGCGTCCAGCTGACCGAGCTGCTCGGCCTGCGCGGCTGCCGCTTCGAACGGAACGAACCGGCCGGACACCCGCCGCGGCTCGGTGACGACGGGACGCTGACCTGGGCCGGATCACGCTGGGACGTGGACAGCCTGGGCCTGCCCAGCGACGAGATCGAACTGCTCGCGCGCTGCCGCGGACAGGTCTACGGCAGGTTCATGCTGCAGCCCGTCCCGGCCACCGCGCCCTCGATCGAGGCCCGGCACATGGCCGTGCTCCTCGCCGACCTGGCCGGGGCGGCCCTGGCCGCCGGCTCGGCTCAGGACGTGGTGCCGGCGGCGTAGTTCAGCCCGCCCAGCACGTGCTGCCGGAAGTCCGGGGCGTCCCAGCAGGCGCTGGTGTGCCCGAGCGAGGTGTAGAAGGAGCGGCCCCCGCCGTACTCGCGGCACCAGGCGAGCGGGTGCTCCGGGCCCATGGTGCCGCCCCCGTACCGGGACTCGTCGATGCCCAGCAGGATCCGGGCCGACGCGGGCGGCGGCTGCCGGAAGTTGTACCACTCGTCGGTGAGCGTCCACTCGTCGCCGAGGTGGGCGGTGGCGGGGTGGTCGTGGTCCAGCACGGTGACGGCCGCCGTCGACACCGCGGGGTGCTCGGTGAACCGGGCGCCGAGCAGCTCACCGTAGTAGGGCCAGTCGTACTCGGTACCGGCGGCGGAGTGCACGCCCATCCACCCGCCGCCGTCCCGGACGTAGCCGCTGAGCGCCTCCCGCCCCGCGCCGTCGAGCACGGTGCCGGTGGTGGAGAGGAAGACGACCGCCCGGTGCCGGGCGAGCCGCTCGGCCGTGAACGCGGCCGGGTCCTCGGTCGCCTCCACCGTGAAGCCGTGCTCCCCGCCGAGCCCGACCAGGGCGCGGACCGCGTCGGGGATCGAGTCGTGCCGGTAGCCCGCCGTGCGGGTGTAGACGAGAACGCTCCAGCCGCCGGGCTGAGGACTGCCGGGAGAAGTCAACGGATACCGTCCGGATCAAGGGCGGAAAGCGGTTACCCATGATCGTAGATCGAAGCCGACACCCTGACAAGGCTCACCGAACGGGCGCCGCCCGCACGTCGGCGCGGTGACATTTGTCAGGCGGGTCCGGTGGCCGAAGGCATCTGGTTCGTCGTCAGCGTCCCGCCCAGGATGGTTTGTGGAAGCAGTCGGGGTGAATCCGCATCAGGGGGACCTGCCATGAACGCTCACACGATCGAGTTGTACGCAAGCGCCGCCGTCGTGGTCGGATCGGGGAAGGAGATCCTGCTGGCCCTCTCCCCCACCCGGCCGGACCGGCGGAGCCCGATGCAGGTGCTCGGCGCGGCGTGGGCCCGCAGGCCCCGGGTCACCGCGGCGGTGCTGGTGGCGACCGCGGTCATGGTCGTCCTCCAGTACGCCGTCGCCGGTCTGGCCGGGGAGCTGATGCGCCGGCCCGGCGCGCTCACGGACGGACAGGCGTGGCGGATCTTCACCGCCCTGTTCATCCAGTCCTCCGGGGCCGTGCAGATCGCCGTCAACCTGTCGGCGCTGCTGGTCGCGGGGGCCGTCGCCGAGTGGGTGCTCAGGCCGCGCCGCTGGCTGCTGGTCTACTTCGCGAGCGGCCTGGTCGCGAACTACGTGAGCCTGGAGGGCTGGAGCCGGCACGGCGGCGGCAGCTCGGTCGCGATCTGCGGGCTGGTCGGAGCGCTCGCCGCGATCACCCTGCTGCGGGGAGCGGAGCCGGCCGGCACGCTCCGGCGGCTGCGGCTGCTCTCCCTGGCCCTCCCGGCGGCCGGGCTCTTCCTCTGCCTGCTCCACAACAACCACGGCGCAGGGCTGCTCACCGGGTACGTGCTGGGCGCGGTGATCGCCGTGACCGCCCGGCCCGGGGCGCTGCGCCTCGGTCTGGCGAAGCCCCCGGTGCCCGAGGCGACGGCGGCGCGGGTCGCGGGCGCGCAGGTGGCGTAGGTCGCAGGCGCCCGGGCCGCGGCGCCGGGTGCCGGTTCGGCTCGACAGCCGAGCCGGCACCCGGCGTCGGCCCGGTCGGCACGGGAACGTCCACGGCCGCGGGCCCCGGCTACAGCACCGACAGTGCCTCCGGCTCCAGTTCGAGCTTGCCCTCGTCCTTCTCGTACTCGAACAGCTCGCCGTAACGGCCCCAGTCGATGGCGATGTCGAGCTGGCGGCGGGCGTCCTCGTCGGAGAAGCCGCGGCGCAGCAGGTCGAGGAAGAGGCCCTCGCGCAGCACATGGTCGCCGGAGTGGGCGAGGGCCTGGACGATGGCGCGGACCAGCGGGGCCTTGGTGACGGTGTGCCGGGCGAAGAGCTGCTTGCTGGTGAGGATGTCGGCGTCGGCGAACTCCTTGCCGGCCGGGGTGAGCTCGATCCGGCCGCCGTCGGTGTGGGCGAGGTCGAGCAGGACGGCGGCGTCGACCAGCGGCAGCAGGTCGTCGACCTCGAAGCTCAGCTCGTCGGCGATCTCGGCGAGGCCGTCCTCGCCGCCGCGCGCGGCCAGGATCTCCAGCAGACCGGACAGCCCGCCGGGGCTGACGTCGGGCAGCGGGTTGCTGCTGGGGGTGGGCGGCGCGGCGGGCTTGGCCGGGCCGGCTGCCTGGGCGTCGGCGTCGGCGGTGACCCGCTCGGTGAGGATGCCGTAGACGGTGTCGACCAGGGCCTCGAACTCGGGGGCACGGCGGTCGCGCGGGCGCGGCAGCGAGACCGCGAGCTCGGCCTTGATCCGACCGGGGTTGGAGGACAGCACCAGGATCCGGTCGGCGAGCAGCACCGCCTCCTCGATGTTGTGGGTGACGATCAGCACCGACTTCACCGGGGCCTCGTTGCCCTCCCACAGGCCGACCAGCTCGTTGCGCAGGTTCTCGGCGGTGAGCACGTCGAGCGCGGAGAAGGGCTCGTCCATGAACAGCGCGTCGGGCTCGACGCACGAGCGCCCGGGCGAAGCCGACGCGCTGCCGCATCCCGCCGGAGAGCTCCTTGGGGTAGGCGCGCCTCGAAGCCGTCCAGACCGATCAGGTCGATGGCGCGGAGCGCGCGGTCGCGGCGCTCGGCCTCGGACACACCCCGGGCCTGGAGGCCGAGCTCGACGTTCTGCTGCACCGTCAGCCAGGGCAGCAGGGCGAAGCTCTGGAACACCATGGCGACGCCGGGGTTGGCCCCGTTCAGCGGCTCGCCGCGGTAGCTGACGCTGCCGGAGGAGGGGGCGATCAGCCCGGCGACGCAGCGCAGCAGCGTGGACTTGCCGGAGCCGGACTTGCCCAGCAGCGCGACGATCTCGCCCTCGTGCAGGGTGAAGTTCACCGATTCCAGGACTGGCAGGGCGTGGCCGTCGGGGGTGGTGAAGCTCTTGGTGACGTCCGTGGCGGCGATGATGGTGCTGCCGGCGGCGGGACGGCCCTGGGTGGTGGAGACGGGCTTGAGGGTCATGCGCTCCTGCCTCGGTCGGTGCGGGTACTGCGGTCACGGTCGTCACGGCGATCACTGCGAGTGCGGCTGCCCGCGCTGCGGGCGGCTGCCCCCGCACCCCAAGGGTGCCAGGCCGCCCGGGTGTCACATGGCATAGCGGGTCTGCGCGATCCGGTAGAGGCGGCGCCAGAGCAGCCGGTTGAGCGCCACCACGTAGATGATCATCACGATCACGCCGATCAGGATCTCCGCGTGGTCGCCGGTCTCGGTGGCCTTGGCGATGTACGCGCCCAGACCGTAGGCGATGAGGTGGTGGTTCCCGTAGTCGACGACCTCGGCGACGATGGAGGCGTTCCACGCACCGCCGGCGGCGGTGATCCCGCCGGTGACGTAGTAGGGGAAGATCGCCGGCAGGATGAAGTCCCGCCAGCGCAGCCACCCGCCGACGCCGAGGCTCTCCATCGCCTCGCGCAGGTCGCTGGGGATGGCCGAGGCCCCGGCGATGACGTTGAAGAGGATGTACCACTGCGCGCCGAGCGCCATCAGCAGGATGCTGCCCCAGTTGAGCGGGATGCCGAGGGCGACGAAGCCGGCGATGGCGAAGGGGAAGAGGAAGTTCGCCGGGAAGCTGGCCAGCACCTGGACCACCGGCTGGGCATAGCGGGTGATCTTCGGGTTCATCCCGATCCACACCCCGATCGGCACCCAGACCAGGGTGGCGACGATCAGCAGCAGCACCACCCGGCCGAAGGTGGCCGCGCCCAGCTCGAAGGCGTGCAGGAACTCGCCGAAGCCCGAGGTCGACTGGATGTAGCTGAACGCCTGCCAGCCGCCGTAGAGCACCACCGCGGTGATCACCAGGGCGAAGACCACGTCGCCCGAGCGCTGGCGGACGGCCGGGCGCTCCAGCGGGTGCTCGGCCAGGCCGAACGGCCGGGTCAGGGTGTCGAGCAGGTGCCCGACCGGGCGCAGCGTCCGGCCCAGCGCCTCCGGCACGGACGAGCGGCGCAGTATGTCCAGCACCAGGCTGCGCGGCTTCTCGGCGGCCTCGGAGTCCTCGACCCGGAAGCGCTCGGCCCAGGCGGTCATCGGACGCCAGAAGAGGAAGTTGACGCCGATCACCATGACGATCATGACGCCGATGGCGAGGCAGATCTCGCCGAGGTTGCCCTTGGCGGTCGCGGCGGCGGCGTAGGAGCCGATGCCGGGGAGGGCGTAGTGGTGGTTCAGGACGCTGATGGTCTCGGAGGCGGCGAGGAAGAACCAGGCCCCGCCGAAGCTCATCATCCCGTTCCAGACCAGCGGGATCATGCCGCTGGGCACGTCGATCTTCCAGAACCGCTGCCACTTGGTCAGCCGCATGATCCGGGCCGCCTCGTCCAGGTCGCGTGGCTGACTGACCAGCGAGTAGTAGAAGGCGAAGGTCATGTTCCAGGCCATCGCGGTGAAGATGGCGAAGATCGAGGCGCACTCCAGGCCGAGCTCGGAGCCGGGGAAGAGGGCGATGAACGCGGTGACCGTGACCGAGAGGAAGGCCAGCACCGGGACCGACTGGAGGATGTCCAGGATCGGCAGCAGCACCTTCTCCGCACGCGGCAGTCGGGCCGCCGCGCTGGAGTAGACGAAGGTGAACAGGATCGAGGCGATCAGCGCGATGAACATCCGCAGCAGCGAGCGCACCGCGTAGTAGGGCAAGTTGGCCGGGTCCGTGGAGACCGTGGAGGGGGCCGTCTTCGGCAGGAACGGCGCGTTGAGCGAGGGGGCGATCCGCAGCAGCCCGTAGATCAGGCCGATCAGGGCCAGACCCACCAGGATGTCGACGAGCCGCAGTCCCGGTCGCCTCAGCACGCCGCGTGTGGGAACCCGGTCCTCCGCTGCCACCTTCCACCTCCGTGCCGCGCCGCCGGCCACGACCGTTCCCGGCGGTGAGCGGTCTGCTTATCGTGATCATGGCAGTCTTGCCGCTGGTGACCCTAGCGCGGCACGCGGCCGACCAGGAGACCGCCGGGGGACAAACGGATGAATTGACGGTTTCCTTACTGCGACATCAGGTTTCCCCCAGCAGCTTCGGCACCTCCGGCCTCAGTAGGTGTGGCTCGCGGTCACGTCCTCGGAGACGGACAGCGCCCGCCGGGCGTCCGCGCCGCGGACGGCGAGCAGGGTCAGTGCCAGGGCGTCCACCACCGCGAGGTGGGCGAGCCGACTGGCGACCGCCTCCAGCCCGAGGACCAGGTCCTGCCCGCCGGCGACCAGGGTGCAGTCGCTGCTCTCACTGAGCGGTGACGGGGCGTAGCTGGTGAGCGCGATCACACTGGCCCCGTTCCGCCGGGCCTCGCGGGCGGCGTCGACCGTGCTGCGGGTCGCCCCGGTGTGGCTGATGGCCAGGCAGACGGCGGACGGGGTGAGCGTGCCGGCCGCCAGGTGCGCGGTGATCGGGTCCGGCGGGACGTCGACCGCGCAGCCGAGCGCGCGCAGCCGGTAGCCGGCGTCGAGCGCGACCGGGCCGGAGAGCCCGACGCCGACGATCAGCACCCGGGTCGCCCGGTGCAGCAGCTGGGCCGCCGTGTTCAGCCGGGCCGGGGTGACCGTCGCGGTGATGCCGTCCAGGGCCTCGCGTGCCGCCCGCAGGGTGTCGGCCAGCGCCCGGGCGGCCGGGTCCGGCTCGGCGGAGGGCGCGGGCCGGGGGGCCTGCCGCACGGCGGCGATCTTCAGCTCCTGGAACCCCCGGAAGCCGAGCCGCTGGCAGGCCCGGACCACGGTCGAGGGCGCGGTCCCGGCCAGCGCGGCCACGTCGCTGACGCTCAGGTGCACCAGCTCGGAGCCCTGCTCCAGCACCACCTGGGCGACCCGCGCCTCGGCGCCGCGCAGGTCCGACAGTTGGGCGCGGACCCGGGCGGCGAGCTGCTGCCCCACCTCGGAATCAAGTTCGGAATCAATTTCCATGAACATAGGCTACCGTGGAATTGTGTTCCGCGAGTGGAGCTCGACGAAGGGGGTGTGCTGTGTCCGGAGTCCAGACCCTGCTGGCCGGATCGGCAGGAGCAGGGGGTTCGGCCGGGTCGGCGGCGGTGCCGCTGGTGGTGCTGGCGGCGGCGGCGCTGCACGCGACCTGGAACGCGCTGGCCCACGCGATCAAGGACAAGCTGGTCGGGTTCGCCCTGATCAGCCTCGGCTACACCGGCTGCTCGGCCGTCCTGGTCTGCTTCGTGCCCTTCCCCGACCCGGCGGCCTGGCCCTTCCTGCTCACCTCGCTGGTGCTCCAGGTCGCCTACATGCGGCTGCTGATCGCTGCCTACCGGCTCGGCGACTTCGGCCAGATGTACCCGATCGCCCGGGGCACCTCGCCGCTGCTGGTCGCCCTCGCCGCCGCGACCCTGCTCGGGGAACCGCTCACGTTCGGCGCGATGCTCGGGCTGCCGCTGATCTGCCTCGGACTGGTCGGCCTGGCGCTCGCCGACGGAATCCCCGGACGCCGCCAACTCCCGGCGCTCGCAGCAGCCTTGGGGACCGGGGCGATGATCGCCGGATATACGGTGGTGGACGGGACCGGCGTCCGGCACTCGGGCACGGTCCTCGGCTACATCGCCTGGTCGTTCCTCTGCCAGGGGCTGCCCATCCCGCTGATCGCCCGGCGGCTGCGGGGCCGCGCACTCCTCGGCGAACTGCGACCGGCCCTGTGGACCGGGCTGGCCGGGGGCGTGCTGTCGATGACCGCCTACGGGCTGGTGCTGTGGGCGCAGGACCACGGCAACCTGGCCGCCGTCGCCGCACTGCGGGAGACCAGCATCGTCATCGGCGCACTGATCGGCGCCGTGGTCTTCCACGAACGGCTCGGCCGGCGACGGATGGCGGCCAGCGCCACCGTCCTGGCCGGCATAGCAGTGCTCGAACTCGTGCACCGCTGACTCGAAACGCGTTCGGCCCGGCGACAGTTGTCGCCGGACCGAACGGGGGTCGGACTATTGACGTAGCGTCAGGAAACAGTCGTGGTCATCGAACCCGTGCCGCTCGCGGAAAGCCACTGCGACCAGCTCAGGTTGAAGTCCGCGTAGCCGTTGTCGCCGGCCGCCAGGCCGCGCGGCGAGCCGGTGATGGTGACCGGGTCGCCCTGCTCGACGTAGTTGTAGAACCACTGCGCGTTGCTCAGCGACAGGTGGACGCAGCCGTGCGAGCCGACGCTGTGGCCGGGGACCGGGTCGCCGGTGGAGTAGTGGACGTAGGTGCCCGAGGTGGTGAGCTGGACGTCCCACGGCAGGGTGATGTCGTAGAAGTTCGGGTTGCTCGGGTCGCAGGTGATCTGCACGCTGCACGAGGTCATCCGCACCTCGGGCTGCTTGTCGATGATCGCCATCGTGCCGTCCCAGGACGGGAACGTCGGGCTGCCGGCGTCGATCGGCATGGTGCGCACCAGCGTGCCGTTGCGGTAGACGCTCATCGAGTGGCCCGGCGCGGAGACCTTGGTCTCGACATCGGCGCCGATGGTGAAGCTGTGGGTGTAGCTGTGGACCCCGTACATGCCGTTGCCGTCACCGACATTGTTCAGGTCGGCGTTCAGGGTCACCTTGGTGCCGGAGGGCCAGTAGTTCTCCGGCCGCCAGTCGACCCGGGTGCTGCTGAACCAGTGCCACGCCCCGGTGACCGCCACCGAGGTGGTGATCTTCATCGCCTGTTCGATACCGGCCCGGGCGGAGGTCGCCACCGGGTTGCTGAAGACCACGGATATCGGCATCGCCACGCCGACCGTGGAGCCGTCCTCCGGCTCTATGGTGTTCAGCAGCATCGCCGGACCGGCCGGGTGCGTCGACGGCGCCGCGCTCGGAGTCGCGCTCGCGCTCGCGCTCGAACTGCTCGCCGCCGCCGGACTGCTGCTGCTGGCCTGCGGGGTCGCCTTCACACCCGACGCATT
Source organism: uncultured Actinomycetota bacterium (assembly GCA_963743515.1). Classification (GTDB taxonomy): domain Bacteria; phylum Actinomycetota; class Actinomycetes; order Streptomycetales; family Streptomycetaceae; genus Streptacidiphilus. Next base: position 39,005 of record CAVUQN010000003.1, on the reverse strand, counting down.
GGCCGATGCGCTGCCGCCGCAGGCACTGGTGCCGACCAGCACCGCACCTGCCAGCAGTGCCATTCCGAGGCTGCCCCTGATCCGTCCCACACCCTGCTCCGCTCACGCCACATCGGAAGTCCAACATCTCCAGAGACACTCGACTCTACGCAGGCGGTTGCAGCGCACTTATAAAGCCAAGGCCAAGATTTGGACTCAGAGAGGTCACCTCGGCGGCAGAGCAGCGGGCAAGCGTGCAGCGGCCCCACAGTACTCGCACAGACGACCGCCCGAACAGTCACAGTGCGGCCTCCGCCGGCCGCGTCCGGGCCCGGCGGGCAGGCGCCGAGCCCGGTCATCACCCCCGGCGGCCCTTCAGCGCGGGCAGCACGGTCTCGGCGATCCGGTACGCCTCCTCCAGCAGCGGGTTGCCGGAGAGGATGAAGGTGTCCACGCCGAGGTCCTGGAACTCGTGCAGCCGCTCGATCACCTGCTCGGTGGAGCCGACGACGGCGGTGCCGGGTCCGGGGCGGAACAGGCTCATCCCCGGCCACATGTTGGGGTGCACCTCCAACTCCCGGGCGTGCGCCGGCACCCTGCCGCCGTGCTGGCGGAACTGCCGCTGCCAGCCGACCCCGTCCTCGCCCGAGCGCTCGCCCAACTGCCGGGCGTAGGTGGCCTCGCTGGTGACGTCCAGCAGCCGGTCGGCCGCCGCCCAGGCCTGCTCCTCGGTGTCGCGGACGATCAGGTGCAGCCGCAGGCCGAGGCGCAGCGTCCGGCCGTGGGCGGCGGCCCGCTCGCGGACCCGCTCCAGCTTCTCCTTGAGCAGGTGCGGCGGTTCGCCCCAGGTGAGGTACACGTCGACGTGCTCGGCGGCCATCTCGATGCCGGGCGCGGAGGATCCGCCGAACCACAGCGGGGTGTGCACCCCGCCCTGGGCTGGGGTGAGTTCGCGGAGCGAGGCGCCGGCGTCCTTCAGGTCGTAGAAGCGGCCGCGGTGGTCGAAGACCTCGCCGGCCGTCAGCCGCTTGACGATGGACCAGTACTCGGCGCTCAACTCGTAGCGCTCGTCGTGCTCCAGGTGCAGTCCGGCCTGCCGCAGCTGCTCGGTGGAGCCGTTGACGACATTGAAGCGCAACCGGTCGCCGAAGAGGTTGGTGAAGCTGAGCGCCATCTTGGCGAGCACGGTCGGCGAGATCAGCCCGGGGTGCACGGCCAGCAGCGGCTTGAAGTCCGGGCCGGTCACGGCGGCCAGGGCGCTGCCCAGCGGCCAGACGTCGTAGAGGTCGGTGGCCAGCAGCGCGCCGCTGTAGCCGAGCCGGTCGACGCTCTGGGCGAGGTTCTGCAGGTAGCCGAGGTCGATCGGGCGGCGGCCGGCCGGCTCCCAGGGGTACGCGCCCTCGCGCGGGATGATGTACCAGAGGACCTCGGGGCCCTCGACCGGGGTGGCGTTGCTCATGGTTCAGCCCTCCAGGGCGGCGCGGACGGCCGGGGTGAGCGCGGACAGGTGGGCGTCGGCGACAGTGATCCGCCGGGACAGGTAGTCCGCCTCGGCGAGGATGTCGGCGGCCTGCTGCTGCTCGGCGAGGAAGGCCGCGGAGACCGGCTCCAGCCTCCAGGGCAGCACGGCCAGCGCCTCGCGCCAGTCCTCGACGGTGCCGCCCTGGTCGGCGGCGGCGATCGCGGCGGCCTCGGTCAGGTGCCCGGCGGCCCAGTCGTCCGCCTGCTGGAGCGCGGCGGTGATCACGGCGACCAGTTCGGGGCGCTGCTCGGCGAAGTCCCGGCGGGTGAAGAAGACCGAGCGATCGGTGATCACCGCGCTGACCTCCAGCAGGGTGCGCACCCCGCCCTCCCGCCGGGCGGCGACCAGTTCCGCGCCCTGGGCGACCCAGGCGGTGATCCGCCCGTCCCGCAGCTGGGCGGCGCTGTCGCCGTCGGGGCGGCGCGCGGTGATGTCGTCGCGGTAGGAGAGCCCGGCGTCGGCCAGCGCCTTGGCGGTGAAGTGGGTCTGCCAGGAGCCGATGGCCAGCACCACCGTGCCGCCCTTGAGGTCGGCGACCGAGCGGAGCTCGCTGTCGGCGGCGACCAGCAGCGCGCCGTGGCCGGGGCGGGGCGCGGAGACGGCGGCGTAGACCAGGTCGTGCCCGGCGGCCTGGGAGGAGAGCGGCGGGGTGGAGCCGGTGCCGCCGAAGTCGATGGTTCCCTCGGCGAGGGCGTCGCCGGTGCTGGTGCCGCCGACCGGCAGCCAGGTCACGGTCTCGCCGAGCGGTTCCAGGGCCTGCTCCAGCAGACCGAGCCGGGAGAGGTGGTACAGCGAGGGGTTGGCGCCGTGGACGCCGATGGTGATGGCCATGCGGATCACTCCGTCGGGGTAGCGGGGGCGGGCGGTTGTGGAGCGGCGTGCTCGTGCACGCCGAGGTCGGCGAGCAGGCGGCGGCGCAGCGCGGTGAACGCCGGATCGGCGCTGTCGCGCGGGTGGTCGAGGGCGATCCGCTCGTCGGTGACCAGCCGTCCGTCGCGCAGCACGGCGACCCTGTCGGCGAGCCGGACGGCCTCGTCGACGTCGTGGGTGACCAGCAGCACGGCCGGGCGGTGCTTCCGGCAGAGCTCGCCGACCAGGTCCTGCATCCGCAGCCGGGTCAGCGCGTCCAGCGCGGCGAAGGGCTCGTCCAGCAGCAGCAGTTCGGGCTCCCGGACCAGGGCGCGGGCCAGCGCGACCCGCTGCGCCTCGCCGCCGGAGAGGGTGGCCGGCCAGGCGTCGGCGTGGCCGGCCAGGCCGACCTCGGTCAGCGCGCGCAGTCCCGTCTCCCGGGTCGCCGCGCCGCGCGGCAGCGCGACGGTGACGTTGGCCAGCACCCTCTTCGAGGGGATCAGCCGGGGTTCCTGGAAGACGATCGTCCTGGCCTCGGGGACGAGAACGGTGCCCTCGTCGTGCCGGTCAAGCGCGCCGAGGATGCGCAGCAGCGTGGTCTTGCCGGTGCCGCTGGCGCCGAGCAGGGCCAGGAACTCGCCCCGGGCGATGTCCAGGTCGAGCCCGTCCAGCACGTGCCGCGTGCCGAAGGTGCGGCGCAGCCCGCGCAGGTGGACAGCGGTTCCGGGATCCACCCGAGTGATGGGTTCCGTGGTCATCGGCGGGCTCCCTGGGTGCGCCAGGGCATGAGCAGCCGCTCCAGCACCCGGACCACGGCGTCGGCCAGCAGCCCCAGCAGGGCGTAGGTGAGGATGCAGACGGTGAGGATGTCGGTGCGCGAGTACTCCTGTGCCGTGGACATCAGGAAGCCGATGCCGGAGGTCGAGTTGATCTCCTCGGCGGCGATCAGCGCGATCACGCTCAGCGTCATCGACAGCCGCAGTCCGGAGAGCAGCGCGGGCAGCGCGCCGGGCAGCACCACCTCCCTGACCACGGCCAGCCGGCCCATGCCGAAGCTGCGCATGGCCTCGACCAGCTTGCGGTCGGTGTTGCGCACCCCGCCCGAGCTGGAGACGTACATCGGGAAGGCGGTGGCCGTGGCGATCAGCACGATCCGGGCCGACTCGCCGATCCCGAACCAGACTATGAACAGCGGGACCAGTGACAGGAACGGGATGGTGCGCAGCAGTTGGACGGTGGAGTCGAGCAGTTCCTCGCCGAGCCGGGAGAAGCCGGTGAGCACGCCCAGGGTGAGCCCGACGGCCAGGCCGAACAGCAGGCCCAGGCCGGCCCGGGTGAGCGAGACCTCCAGTGCGTCCGGGTACTGGCCGCTGTCCCAGAGTTCGCGGAGCGCGCTGAGCACCGAGCCGGGCGAGGCGAGCAGGGTGGGGCTGAGCGCCCCGCCGGCGGAGGCCCAGGTCCAGCCGCCGAGCAGGGCGAGCGGGCCCAGCAGCCGCAGGACCAGGCTGAGCGCCCGCGGGCGCGGACGGGCGAGCTGCGGTCGCGGGGCGACCAGCCCGCCGGTGGCGGGCCGGTGTTGGACCACCGGCCCGTCGACGACCGCGCTCATCCGGCACCGCCGGGCAGCGCGTCGATGTCGAGGATGTAGGGCTTCACGTCGAAGAAGCCCTGGGTGATCTTCTGGTCGGCGAAGAACTGCGCCACGGCGTGGAAGCGGACCAGGTCGGCGGCGGTGATCGGCAGTGCGGTGCCGTCGGCGGCGTCGATCGGCAGCTCCACCGCCTTCTGGGCCGGGCTGACCGCCTGCGGCCCGGCGGTGGTGTCCACATTGATGTAGGCCGCCGGGTCCTGCTGCTGCTTCAGGCCGTTGTCGTGCAGGTACTGGTAGAGCGCCTTGACCACGGCGGGGTGCTGCTGGGCGAAGGCCGTCCGCACGGCACACCGCGTAGTTGTCGGAGTCGACCTGGCCGCCGGTGACCAGGAAGTGCGCCCCGGTGTTGGCGATGGCCGGGATGGAGTAGGTGGCCCAGGTGGACCAGGCGTCGACCTGGCCGGAGGCGAAGACCGGGGCGACCTGGTTGGGCTGGAGGTAGACCCGGGTGACCTTGTCCACCGGGACGTTGTTCTGCTGCAGCGCCTTGAGCAGCAGGTACTCGCTGGTGCCGCCGTGCCAGACGGCGATCTTCCTGCCGACCAGGTCCTGGACGCTGGTGATCGGCGAGCCGTTCTTCACCAGGATGCCCTCGCCCAGCTTGTCCGGGGCGACGGCGGCGAAGAGCTTGAAGCCGGGGCTCTGGGTCAGTGCGGTGGTCGCGGAGGTGATCGAGCCCTCGGCGACGTCCAGCTCGTTGGCGTCCAACTCCTGGGCGGCGGGGGCGAAGGCACCGGCCGTGCCGGTCCAGACGACCTTGGCGTGGACCGCGGCCAGGGCTCTCGCCAGCGAGCCGTCCTTGCGGCCGAGGGCGAGCACCCCGGAGTTGCCGCCGTCGGGTATCCGGATCACCGTCTCCTGGGTACTGCCGCCGGAGCCACCCGCGTTCGTCGCGGTGTCGGCGGTGCCGGACGAGGCGCAGGCGGCCAGGCCGAGCAGGGAGGCGGCGGCCAGGACGGCGAGCGGGTAGCGGCGGAGCTTCATGGTCGGAGTCCTTCGTTCGTGAACGGGCAAGCACATTGACGCAGCGTCAGTTGATGGGGGCGGCACGCTCGGCGAGCAGGGCACGGGCCTGCCGCAGCGGCTCGGGGGCGGCCCAGTCGCGGACCGGGACGGGCGCGGCCAGGAAGCCCTGGGCGTGCAGGAACCGCTCCTGCCGCGCCAGCAGCTCCAGCCGCTCCTCGGAGAGGTCGAGCCCGAGGTTGCGGCCGGTGTCCGGGCGGTAGGCCCCGGTGACGCCGACCGAGCCGGCCCCGGTCTCCGCGCCGAGGATCCGGGCCAGCTCCTCGGGCCGGCTCCGGGCCCAGTCGGCAGCCTCCAGCAGCACCGCCAGGAAGCGGACCACCAGGTCGGGACGGTCGTCGAGGAGCCGCTGGTGCACGGTGATCGGACGCGGGGTGCCGTTGTTGACCCGGGCCCGGCGGTCCTCGGCGGCGTCCAGGTCGATCGCGACGACCGCACCGAAGCGCTGGGCGGCCTCGACCGCGAGCGCGCCCTTCACATAGACCGCGTCGACCCTGCCCTCCCGCAGCGCCTCCAGTTCGCCCTCCCACTGGCCGTGCGGCGAGCCCGGGACCTCGACCAACTCGGCGTCGGCCAGGGTGAGTCCGGCCAGCGAGAGCGCACCGGCGAAGCCGGCCAGCGCCATCGCCCGCCAGAAGTCGATCGCGATGCCGTGCACCGGCACGGCGAGTCGGCGCCCGCGCAGTTGTGCGGGTTCGCGCAGCTCGCTGTCGGCCCGGACCAGCACCGACTGCCGCTCCTCGATCCAGGTCAGGCCGATCAGCCGGGTCGACTCGCCGCGTGAACGCGCCCACAGCGCCGGGACGTTGCCGCCCTCGCGGAACAGTCCGTCCAGCGCGTGGGTGTAGTGGTGGTCGGCGGCGACCGCGGCGGGCGCGTCCTGCAGCGAGCGGACGGTGATGCCGTCGGGCGCGAACTCCCGGGCCAGCCAGCCCCGGTCGGCGGCGATCCCGGTGGCGGTGGGCACCGGGCAACGGGTGAACCAGAGTTCGTCCATGGGCAGGGGACTCCCCAGATCGGGTGGGACGCGGAGCGCGCGGGCAGGCCGCAGCGCGCGGAGGGGGGAGCGCGCGGGCAGGCCACGGCGCGGGAAGGGTGGAGCGGTGCTGCGGTCCGCGCGGTCGCGCGCGGCGGGGTCAGCGACAGCCGGTGCTGGAGACGCGGGCCAGGTCGATATGACGGCGGGTCACCAGCGCGGGCAGCGCCCGCAGCAGCGGTAGGAGGGGGGAGTGCAGCCGAGGCGTGGTCATCGTGCTGCTCCCTCCCGTTCGTTCCTCCGTGGTGCCGAAAGGTTTCCACGATCTGGCAAGCAGAAGCAATTCTTCCCACATCATGGGATCTGTCGGCGGACCGATACTTAAGCCTGCGCCATCACGCGTTCATACGGCTGCAATATTTGCCAGATCGTACGAGGCCAACCATTCTTGACCCGGGCGCCGCGGGGGCCCGCAGGACCGGCAGCGCGCAGTCGACCACGGTGCCGGACAGCGTCTATGGGGGCACCAGCATGGAGCACGCGACCGCTGCGAAGACACCGACCGGGGCCCAGGCCGTCAGTCGCGCCCTGGGCCTGCTGCACTGCTTCCGCGACAACGCGGGGGACCTCAGCGCCTCCGACCTGGCCCGGCGGATGGGCCTCTCGGTCTCCACCGCGCACCGGCTGGCCCGCACCCTGGTGCTGGCCGGGTTCCTGGACCAGGACCCGCACACCGCCCGCTACCGGCTCGGCCCCTCGATCGCCGAGCTCGGCCAACTCTCGCTGCACCAGCGCGGGTTGCACCAGGCCGTGCCGGCCCTGGACGAGCTGGCCCGGGTCACCGCCGCCACCGCCGACCTGGCGATCCGCGACGGCGTCCACGCGGTGATCCTGGTCGGCGGCTCGGTCGAGCCCAGCACCGGCCTGGGGCTGCGCCGACCGCTGCACTCCACCGCCCTCGGCAAGGTCCTGCTGGCCTGGGCCCGCCCCGGCGAGGACGACCTCGACGCGCTCGGCCCGCTCGCCCCGCAGACCGACCGTACCCTGGTCGATCCGGAGGATCTCCGCGCCGAGCTGCTCAAGGTCCGCGCCCTCGGCTACGCGCTCAACGACGGGGAGTCGGCCGTGGGCGTCCGCGCCCTGGCCGTCCCGGTACTGGACGCCGAGGAGCGGGTCCACTGCGCGCTCGCCGTCCGGTCCACGCCGGAGGTGCTGACCGACGCGCACCTGCCCTGGTTCCTCAGCCGCGCCCGCGCCTGCGCCGCCGACCTGACCGACCTGCTGCTGCCCCCGCACCAGCGCACCCCGCACCACAACCCGTCCCGCTGACCCCGGTCACAGCGGGGCCCAGGTCACAGCGGGGCCCCGGCCGTGACCTGGGCCCGGGAGGTCAGCCCCAGCTTGGTCAGGATGTGGTCCACATGGGCGTCGGCGGTGCGCTTGGAGATCACCAGCCGCTCGGCGATCTCCCGGTTGGTCAGCCCCTTCGCCACCAGCGCCGCGACCTCGCGCTCACGGGCGGTCAGGCTCTCCGCCCGGTCGGGCGCGGCCGAGAGCTGCGGCGGCAACGGCGTCGGCGGCTCCTCGCTGAGCGCCCGGCGGACCGCCTCGTCCAGCGACAGCGACTCGCCCTCGCGAAAGGCCTCCTGGAAGTCGTGCTCGCCCAGCGCCGCCCGCGCCTGGGCCGCCGCCGTCTCGTGCAGGCCGTGCAGCACCCTTATCCCGAACCTGGCCTCCTTCGCGCCCCGCCGCCACAGCTGGTCCGCGGCGCCTTGGAGCACCGCCACCCTGTGGTACCGGCCCTGCTCGGCGGCGTGCCAGGCGAAGCCCTCCAGGAACTGGGCGACCCCCATGATGTCGTGGACCGCGCTCTTCGCCCGGATCCCCTCGGCCGCGCAGAGGATGCTCGCCTGGTGGTCGCCCTTCAACCACAGCCCCACGCTCTTGTCCCAGAGCGCCCAGCCGCGCGCCCAGCACTCCCCCGGAACCCCGGCGAGCCGCCGCAGCGATTCGTCGCACCAGAGCAGCCCCTCGGAGATGTCCCCGGCCAGGATGTGCATCAGCCCCGCCAGGAACCCCATGACCAGCAGCCCGACCTGGTCGTCCAGGGCCTCCATCTGCCGCCGGGCCTCGGCGAAGTCCTCCGCACAGCGGGTCATGTCCCCGCTGAAGTACCGGACATGGGCCTCGAAGGTCAGCACCCAGGCCAGCCCGGTGGCGTCCTGGCCAGCCTCCGCGATCTTCCGTGCCTCCGCCAGCAGTTCGTGCCGGCCGTCGGGCGCGCCGGGCAGGTCGGGCGCGCCCTGTATGTCCTTGAACCACACCGTCAGCCACAGCGCCCTGACCCGGTCCGGCGTCGGCTCGGGCGCCTGCTCCAGCGCCCGGCGGAACCAGTGCCGCCCCTCGGTGAGCAGCCCGGCGATGGCCCAGTAGCCCCAGAGCTCGGTGGCCATCCGCAGTCCGGCCGCCCCCTGCCCCGGGGAGCTGAGGCTGAAGTCCAGCGCCACGCGCAGATTGGCGTGCTCGCGGACCAGCCGCCGGGTGCGGGCGAGCTGGTTGTCGCCGGTCCACTCCCGCTCGTACTGCCGGGCCAGCTCCGCGTAGTGGTCGCGGTGGCGCTGCCGGGTGAGCTGCTCCTCGGCCGGGGCCAGCCGGGTCAGGCCGTACTCGCGGATGGTGTCCAGCAGCCGGTAGCCGGTGGCCTCCTCGCCCTCGCGGCGGACCACCACCGACTTGTCGACCAGGCCGATCAGCGCGTCCAGGACGGCGTGGGCGGGCAGCGCCTCGTCCGCGCAGACCGTCTCGGCGGCCTCCAGGGTGAGGTCGCCGGCGAAGACCGACAGCCGGGACCAGAGCAGCCGTTCGTCCTCGGTGCAGAGGTCGTAGCTCCAGTCGATGGTGGTGCGCAGGGTCTCGTGGCGCGGCAGGGCAACCCGACGGCGCCCGCTGAGCAGTTGGAAGCGCTGGTCGAGCCGGGCCAGGATCTCCTCCAGCGAGAGCACCCGGAGCCTGGTCACGGCCAGTTCGATGGCCAGCGGGATGCCGTCGAGCCGACGGCAGAGCAGCAGCACCGCCTGCTTGTTCTGCTCGGTGACGGTGAAGCCGGGCACGGCCGCCGCCGCCCGGTCGGCGAACAGCCGCACCGCGTCGGAACCCTGCTCGCTGACGGCGAGCGGCGGGACGGTGAGCACATGCTCGCCGGGGACGTCCAGCGGCTGCCGACTGGTGGTCAGCACCTGGAGCCCGGGGGCGGCGCCGAGCAGCAGGTCGACCAGCCGGGCGCAGGCGTCGACCAGGTGCTCGCAGGTGTCCAGCACCAGCAGCACCCGACGCCGGGCCAGGTACTCGGTGAGCAGCTCGACCGCCGGGCGGGCGGTCTGCTCCGGCAGGTCGAGGACGGCGGCGACGGTGGCCGGCAGCAGGTCGGGATCGGTCAGCGCGGACAGCAGTACCACGTGCACGCCGTCCGGGAACGCGGCCTCCTGCCCGCGCAGCGCCTGCATCGCGGTCCGGGTCTTGCCGACCCCGCCGGGGCCGGTGAGGGTCACCAATCGGGCGTGGCCCAGTGCCTCGGCGATCCGCGCGAGCTCCTGCTTCCTGCCGACGAAGCTGGTGATGTCGGCGGGCGGCCCGGTCGGCGCGAATCTGCCGGACGCACCGCTGTCGCCGGTGGTGAAACCCATGGCCTGCCCCCGTTCCCCGATCCGGACCGGACTGTTCACGGGCCACGGTAGGAGTTCCATCTGTCACCGGTACGATCTCCGCGGTTCTCCACTCGGACGAGTGACGGCTGCGTTATTCTCCGCGCCCCTGCAGTGCGCCGCGCGCCCTCCACCGCCCGCTCAACCGGCCGACGCCGCCGCCAGCTCCGCCGCCGAGGGCGGGTTGGCCCCCGCGCGGGAGACGGTGACCGCCGCCGCCGTCGCCGCCTGGCGCAGCACGGCGGCGAGGGCGGCCTCGTCGAGCGCGGCCAGTTCCGTCCGGCCGGGTGCGAGCGCGGCGAGCCCGTGCAGGACGGCTGACATGAAGGAGTCGCCGGCCCCGACCGTGTCCACCACCGTCACCCGCCGGGCGGCGACCGCCGCCGAGTACTCCCGGGTCCGGGCCGCCGCGCCGGCGCCGCCCCGGGTGACCAGCACCAGCGCCGGGCCCAGCGCCAGCCAGCGGTCGACCACCGCCTGCTCCGACTCGTCCGGGTAGAGCCAGGCCAGGTCCTCGTCGCTGGCCTTGACCACATCGCTGAGCGCGATGCACTCCTCGACCCGGCGCAGCGCCCGGGTCCGCTCCCCCATCAACTGCGGCCGGACGTTCGGGTCGTAGCTGATCCTGGCGTGCCCGCGCAGCGACGCGGCCAGTTCGAGCACGGTGTCCGCGCCCGGCTCGGCCACGGCGGCGACGGAGCCGAGGTGGAGGTGACGGGGCCGGAACGGCAGCGAGGTCGGCCGCAGCGTCCAGGCGATGTCGAAGGCGTAGTCGGCCCTGCCGTCGGCGTCCAGCGACACCACCGCCGTTGGGGTGCGGACGTCCAGCTGCCCGTCGGAGAGCAGCCGGACGCCGGCGGAGCGCAGGTGCGCGGCGATCAGCGCGCCCGGTTCGTCGGTGCCGAGCTCGGTGAGCAGCGCGGTCGGCCGGCCCAACCGGGCCAGCCCGTAGGCCACGTTGGCGGGACTGCCGCCGGGATGCGGCACATCCGGCCGCCCGGTGGCACGGACGATGTCGGCGACGCACTCGCCGACCACCAGGAATTCAACGGCGGTCTCGGTCATGCCGTCATTCTCCAGGTGCGGCACCGGATCGGTGCCGCACCTGCTCCCCGGTCTGCCCTGCTACGCGAGGATGCGCAGCTCCCGCGAGGTGACGTTGAGCCGCTCGCCGCCGGTCTCGGTGCAGACCACGATGTCCTCGATCCGCGCGCCGTACTTCCCCGGCAGGTAGATCCCCGGCTCGACCGAGAAGGCCATCCCCGGCTCCAGCACCCGCTGCGAGCCCGCGACGATGTACGGCTCCTCGTGGGTGTCCAGCCCGATCCCGTGGCCGGTGCGGTGGATGAAGTAGTCGCCGTAGCCCTCGCCCGCGATCAGGTCGCGGCCGATCGCGTCCAGCTGCTCGGCGGTCATCCCCGGCACCACCGACTGGGTCTGCGCGGTCTGCGCCGCCAGCAGCACGCCGTAGGCCCGCAGGTACTCCTCCGGCGGCTCGCCCACGCAGTAGTTGCGGGTGGAGTCGGAGCAGTAGCCGGAGGGCATGGTGCCGCCGATGTCCACCACCACCGGGTCGCCCGGCTGGATCACCCGGTCCGAGACCTCCGCGTGCGGGCTGGCGCCGTTCGGGCCCGAGGCGACGATCACGAAGTCCACGCGGGCGTGGCCGGCGCCGATGATCGCGTCCGCGATGTCCTTGCCGACCTCGCGCTCGGTCCGCCCGGCCCGCAGCCACTGCCCCATCGACAGGTGCACGGCGTCGATCGCCGTCGCCGCCTCGCTCAGCGCCCGCACCTCGGCCTCGGACTTCCGGATCCGCAGCTCCGACAGCGCGTCCCCGGCCAGCGCCTGCTCCGCCCCGGGGAAGGCGTCCCGGAAGGCCAACACCTTCTCGGCCCACATGTGGTTGTCCAGCCCGATCCGGCGCATCCCGGACGGCAGCCGCGAGGAGACCAGCGCGTACGGGTCGTCGGTCTCGCGCCAGCCGACGATCTCCAGCTCCAGCGCCCCGGCCGGCGACGCCTCCGCCGCCGGCTTCTCCAGCAGCGGGACCACCAGGAACGGCGCACTGTAGGCGGGCGCGACCAGACAGGTCAGCCGCTCCAGCGGCAGTGCCTCGTACCCGGTGAGATAGCGCAGGTCGGGACCGGGCGAGACGAGCAGCGCGTCGAGCCCGGCGTCGGCCGCCGCCTTCTGCGCGCGGACGATGCGGTCTGGGGGGTAGAGCTGAGGGTCGTGTGTCATGGATCAAGTCCACCACTATCGAACGGCTCGCGCAGCGGTACCGCGCACGGTTTCCGCGATCTTGCCGGGGCGGCGGCCCGGCGGCGAACCGCGCCGCGGCCGGGCCGGTCGGCCCGCCGCCCGGGGTTCCGGGGCGGCGGGCCGACCGGCCCCCTCCGCTACGCCGGGACCGAGTCGTCGCCCAGTCCGCGCCGACGCCGGCCGATGGCGTCCGGGTCCCAGCCGGGTCGCGGAACGGACGCCAGCAGCAGCCGGGTGTACCGGCTCTCCGGGGACGCCAGCAGTTCCGCGACCGGGCGGTGCTCCATCGTCCGCCCGCGGTACATCACCAGCGCCTCGTCACAGACATAGCGGACCACGGCCAGGTCGTGGCTGACGAAGACCAGCCCGACGCCGGTGTCCCGGCGGATGTCGGCCAGCAGGTTGAGCACCTGCGCCTGCACCGAGACATCCAGCGCCGAGACCGCCTCGTCCAGTACCAGTACAGCCGGTTCCACCGCCAGCGCCCGCGCGATCGCCGCACGCTGGCGCTGGCCGCCGGACAGCCCGCGCGGTCGCGAGGCCGCCTCACGCTCCCCCAGGCCCACCTGCGCCAGCAGTTCGCGCACCCGCGCCGCCCTGGCCACGCGGTCGCCGAGCCCGTGCAGCCGCAGCACTCCGTCGACGGTCGCGCCGACGGTGATCCTGGCGTCCAGCGACAGATAGGGGTCCTGGAAGACGATCTGCACCGCCTTGGCCCGGGCCAGCCGGGCCGCACGCCCCCGGCCGGCCGCCGCCGGCGGCGCCCCCTGGACCAGGATCTCGCCCCGGTCCGGTTGCTCCAGGCCGACCAGCATCCGGGCCGTGGTGGTCTTGCCCGAGCCGGACTCGCCGACGATGCCCAGGGCGCCGCCGCGGTCCAGGGTGAAGGAGAGGTCCTCGACGGCCACGACCTCGGTACCGCCGGTCCGGTAGACCTTGCGCAGCCCGCTGACCTGGAGCAGCCGGGCGGTCGCCGGGGTGGGTTCGGTGCTCAACGCTCCTCCTTCTGACCGGCCGCGGCGGTGGCGGGCGCTGCCGCGGCGACGGGGTCCTGGCTGATCTCCTCGGCCCGGAAGCAGGCGACCAGACCCGGCCCGGAGGCCCGCCCTGGCGGCGCGAGCGGGGGCGGGCCCTGGTCGCACAGCCCGGGCCGGGCGAAGCGGCAGCGGGCGGCGAAGGCGCAGCCCGGGGCGGACTCCAGCAGGCTCATCGGCACCCCGGGCACCGGTGTCAGCCGTTCCAGCGGGCCCTCCAGGGACGGGGAGGAGCCCAGCAGGCCCAGGGTGTAGGGATGCCGGGGGCGGGTGAACAACTCGTCCGCGGCTGCGGTCTCGACGATCCGGCCCGCATACATCACGTAGATCCGGTCGCTGGTGGCGGCGGCCAGGTCGATGTCGTGGGTGATCAGCAGCAGCCCCAGGCCGCGTTCGCGCTGCAGCCTGCCGAGCACCGCGAGGATCTCGGCCTGGGTGGTCACGTCCAGCGCGGTCGTCGGCTCGTCGCAGAGCAGCAGCCGGGGTTCGGCGGCGAGGGCCCCGGCGATCATGACCCGTTGCAGCATCCCTCCGGAGAGCTCGTGCGGGTACTGCCGCAGGTGCCGGGGCGGGTCGGGCAGCCCGACCGCACCCAGCAGCTCCACGGCCCTGGCGTCGGCCTGCCTCCGGGACCAGCCGCGCCCCAGGCGCAGCGCCTCGGTGAGGAAGTCCCCGATCCGGCGCACCGGGTTGATCCCGGCCCGGGGGTCCTGGAAGATCATGGACGCCTTGGCTCCGCGCACCTCGCGGACCGCGCGTGCCACCGCCGCCGCGTCGGCGGCGCCCGCCCCGGCCACCAGCGGCTCGCCCTCGACCCGGACGTTCCCGCCGGTCAGCGCCCGGTCCGGGAAGAGGCCCAGGGCCGCGCGGGCGGTGACCGACTTGCCCGAGCCGGACTCACCGACCAGCGCGACCACCTCCCCGGCGTCCACCCGCAGGCTGACCCGGTCCAGGATCGGCCGGGCCATGCCCGGCAGTTCGACGCTCAGCGCGTCCAACTCCAGCAGCGGCGCCGCTGGTCCACTCGCTGCGGCTGCCATCAGGACTCCCTCCCCGCGAGCCGGTCGCCGAGGTGCTCCCCGACGATGTTGAAGGCGACGACGACCACGACCACCGCGACGGCGGGGACGATCGCGGGCAGCGGCTGCCCTTCGAGGACCGCCGCCTGCCCCTGGTTGATCATCGCGCCCCAGTCGGGCGTCGGCGGCTGCACACCCAGGCCCAGGAACGACAGCGCGGCCAGGTCGAGCAGCGCATAACCGAAGTTGACGGTCGACTGGGCGAGCACCGTGGGGCCGATGTTGGGCAGCAGCCTGCGGATCGCCACGAAGGCCGGCGCATACCCCTGCACCTGGTAGGCCGCGATGTAGGGGCGGGTCCGCTCCTGCACCGTCAGCCCCCGTACCAGGCGGGCGGTGTAGGGCATGTAGGCGATGGCCATGGCGATGACCGGGGCCGTCAGGCCCTTGCCGAACAGGGCCACGGCGAGGATCGCCAGCAGCAGCGAGGGGAAGGCGAACAGGATGTCGAGCACCCGTCCGATCACCGCGTCGATCCAGCCGCCGCGCCAGGCGCTGAACAGGCCGACGGCGATGCCCAGCGCGGTGGAGACCAGGACCACGCCGAGCGGGCCGACCAGGCTCGTGCGGCTGCCCTCGATCAGTGCCGAGAGGGTGTCGTGCCCGCCCTGGTCGGTGCCGAGCCAGTGCGCCGCGCTCGGTCCCACCAAGGTGTTCTCCAGGTCCCCGAAGGTCGGGTCCTGCGGGGCCAGGGTGGTCGCGAACAGGGCGACCAGGACGAACACCACCAGTACCGCGGCGCTGACCGTCACCAGGATCCGGCCGCCGCGCAGCCGTCGCAGGCCCCGCCGACCGGCGATCGGGCCGGTTGCCGTGGTCGCACTCATCGCGCGCTCCCGGCTGTGGCGGCGACCCGGGGGTCGATCAGCGGATACACCAGGTCCACCAGGGTGTTGACGACGACGAAGGCGGTGACCACCAGCAGCACAATCGCCTGCACCACCTGGAAGTCGAGCTCGTCGACCGAGGTCACCAGCAGCGAGCCGACCCCGGACATCCCGAACGCGGTCTCCACGATCGCGGTGCTCACCAGCATCCCGGAGACCAGCAGCCCGGAGACGGTGACGATGGGGCCCAGGGCGTTGCGGAACACATGCCGACGGACGACGGTCAGCCGCGGCAGGCCCCGGCTGAGCGCGACCTCGACGTGCTCGCGCCGCATCTCGTCCAGCATCGCCGAACGGGTGACCCGGGTGACCAGGGCCATGAAAGTCACCGACAGGGCGATCGCCGGCAGCACGATGTGGTGCAGCCGGTCCAGCATGCCCACCCCGTTGCCGATGGTCGGGAACCAGCCCAGCCTCACGCCGAACACCGACCGCAGCAGGATCGCGGCGACGAAGGACGGCACCGCCGCCCCGAAGGTGACCAGCAGCAGCACTGCGGAGTCGGTGCGGGTGCCGCGCCGCAGCGCGCCCACCACCCCGGCCCCGATCCCCACCACCGCGATCATCAGCGTGGAGACGCCGACGAGCAGCATGGTCGAGGGCAGCCGCGACCAGATGACCGCGGCGACGCTCTCGTGGAACAGGTACGAGCGGCCGAAGTCGCCGTGCAGCACGCCGAGCAGCCAGTCCCCGTAGCGGACCGGGAAGGGCTTGTCGAAGCCGTACTGGCGCCGCAGTTCGGCGAGCACCGTCGGGCTGGCGCTGCGCCCCCGCACCAGGAAGCTCACCGGGTCGCCCGGGGCGAGGTAGAGGGAGGAGAACACCAGGAAGGAGGTGACCAGCAGGGTCGCCGCCATGCCGGCCAGCTTGCGCAGCACCAGCAGGGCCAGCCCCGACAGCCTCCCGGCCCGCGCAGTGCGCGGGGACGCCGTTCCGGGCGCGGTCATTCCTTCGCTCCGATCTCGGCGGCCCACGGGTAGTACAGGTAGTCGATGGACGGCTGGACCCCGGTGATCCGGTTGCCCAGGTAGACGCTCACCGGCTCCGAGTACAGGGGCAGCCAGGGCAGTTGGGTCATCGCGATCTGCTGCGCCTGGGCGGTGGCGGCGGCGTGCTGCGCCGGGTCGTAGCTGGCGACGGCCCGGTCGACGTCCGCGTCGAACTGCGGATCCGACCAGCTGCCGTAGTTGGCGAACTGCCCGGTCTCCAGGTTGACGTACATGTCCAGGGGATCGGTGATCGAGGTGTACCAGAAGGTGAGGAACAGGTCGATGCCCTTGCGCGCCGCCGGGTCGGTGAACAGCGCCGTGTACTTGTCGGCCGAGACCGTGTCGATGACGGGCTTCAGCCCGATCTCGGTGGCGGCCTGGGCGATCGCCTGGGTGATGATCGTGGTCTCGCTGTCCAACGGACTGGTCGCGATCACCACCGTCTGCCCGTGGACCCCGGCCGATGCGGCGAGGGCCTTGGCCTTGGCGGGGTCGTACGGGTAGGACGGCAGGGCGTCGAGGTAGCCGTTGATGACGGAACCCGGCACCCCGGTCCAGTTGTTCCTGGTGGCGAGCGAGCCGGCGACGTCGCCGACGCCGTCCACCCCGCTGTCGATGATGCCCTTGCGGTCGGTGGCCATCAGCAGCGCCTGACGGATCTTCACATTGCCCAGTGGACCGTTGAGGTTGTTCACCACCTCGTCCGCGACCGTGGTGTTCTGGCCGAAGTACAGCTTGCCGGACGAGCCCGACTCCAACTGGCCGTAGGCGTCCGGCGGGACCATCCAGCCGCCGTCGACCTCACCCGTCTGGAAGGCGTTGACCCGGGTGGTCGGGTCGGCCAGGAAGACGAACTTCACCTCGGCCGACTTGGCCTTCAACGCGGGGTCCCAGTAGCCGTCGAAGCGCTTGAGCACGATCGACTGGCCCGGCGTCCAGGAGGCGAAGGAGAACGGCCCGGTGCAGTTCACCCCGTCCGTCGGGCTTCCATAGTTGGCACCGTCCTTGGCCAGGGTGGCGGCGGACTCGACGATGCCGGGGGCGGTCGCCATGTACTGGTTGAAGGTGGAGTCCGGCCTGTTCAGGGTGACGGTGACCTGCATCGGCCCGGTCTGGGCGATCGACTTCACATTGCGGAAGGCGTACGCCCAGTCGCTGGTGGAGTCCGCGCCCAGGTTGCGCTCCAGCGACACCACCACGTCGTGCGGGGTGAGCAGGGTCCCGTCGTGGAAGTGGACTCCGGAGCGGATGGTGTAGACCCAGGTGGTGGGCGTCGGGTTGCGGTAGGAGCTGGCCAGGCTCGGCGAGTAGGTCAGGTCGGGGTTCCAGCGCAGCAGACTCTCGCAGACGTTGGCGAGCACCTGGTTCGGCGGGTAGTCGTAGGACTGCGTCCAGTCGATCGAGACCGGCTCGGCGTAGATGGACCAGGTGAAGGAGGCGAGGTCACCGGCGGCGGCGGGGGTGCTCGGGGTGAGCCGGTAGGCGGCGGCGCCGGCCGAGGCGGTCCCGGCGGCCCCGGGGTGCGCGACACCGCTGCAGCCGGCCGTGGCCAGCGCAAGCGCCGCGGCGGTCCCGGACAGCAGTAGCCGGGAGCGTCCGGTGGGTCTGGGGCGGTTCACAGGCATGGTCTTCCTCCGTGCAGGGAGCGGCGGGTGTGGCGGGGCGGACGGGGGCGGTGCTCGGTGGTGGTGCTGCTCAGGCGTCGGCGGCGTGGACGAGCTGTCCGTCGATGTAGGTGCGGCGCACCCGGGTGTCGCCGATCTCCGCGGCCGGTCGCTCGAAGGGGTTGCGGTCGAGGACCACCAGGTCCGCGCACTTGCCCGGTTCGACGGTCCCGGTGCTGCCGTCCAGGTGGTTCGCCCAGGCGCTGCCGGCGGTGTAGGCGGTCAGCGCCTGGGCCAGGGTCAGCGCCTGCTCGGGGAAGAACGGCGCGCGGGGTTTCCGGGTCGCCGAGGCGTTCGGCGCGTCCACCGGCACGGCGCGGTTGACCGCGACATGGATGCCCCAGAGCGGGTTGGGGCTGCTGACCGACCAGTCGCTGCCCGCGACCAGCCGGGCCCCGGCGCGGGCCAGGTCGCCGAACGGGTACTGCAGCGCGGAGCGCCCGGGGCCGAGGAAGGGGATGGTGAGCTCGTCCATCTGCGGTTCGTGGGCGGCCCACAGCGCCTGGATGTTGGCGGCGGCGCCGAGTTCGGCGAACCGGCCGAGGTCGTCCGGATGGACCAGTTGCAGATGCGCCAGGTGGTGGCGGTTGTCGTTGGGCCCGTTGGCCGCGCGGGCGGCGGCCAGCGCGTCGAGCGCCTCCCGGACGGCACGGTCCCCCAGGGCGTGGAAGTGGACCTGGAAGCCCTTGCCGTCGAGCCGGGAGACCGCCTCGTTCAGCAGCACGGGCTCGATGAAGCTCAGCCCGGAGTTGGCGGTGGCGCAGCCGCACCGGTCCAGGTAGGGCTCCAGCATCCCGGCGGTGAAGTTCTCCGCGATCCCGTCCTGCATGATCTTCACGGTGGTGGCGTTGAACCGCCCCACCCGGCCGTTGCGGCGGCGTTCCTCCAGGTCGGGGATCTGTTCGAGGCCGCGCTCCCGGTCCCACCACAGCGCCCCGACCACCCGGGCCCGCAGCGACCCCTCGGTGGCGGCGCGCAGATAGACGCCGTAGTTGTCGGGGTTCCCGGGGAAGGCCCCGATCATGGCGTCCTGCCAGCTGGTGACGCCGAGCGAGAGCAGGTGCTGCTGGGCCGTGAGCAGCCCGGTGAGCGCCTCGTCCGGGGTGGCGACCGGGACGTGGTCGCCGACCAGGTCCATCGCCCCCTCCTGGAGGGTGCCGGACGGGGTGCCGTCGTCCTCGCGGTCGATCCTCCCGTCGGCGGGGTCGGGGGTCCGCCGGTCGACCCCGGCCAGCCGCAGGGCCTCCGAGTTCACCCAGGCCCCGTGCCCGTCGCGGACGGTGAGCAGCACCGGCCGGTCGGGCACGACGGCGTCGAGCATCGCCCGGGTGGGGAGCCCGCCGGGGAAGACGTCCATCGACCAGCCGCCGCCGCAGATCCAGGGCAGGTCGGGGTGGGCCCGGGCATAGCCGGCGACGGTGTCGAGGTATCCGTCCACGGTGCGCTGCCCGGAGAGGTCGCAGCGCAGCATCTGGACGCCGGCGACCGCCGGGTGGACGTGGGCGTCCTGGAACCCGGGGACCAGCAGGCCCCCTGCGAGGTCGACGGTGTCGGTTCCGGAGTCGGCGAGCGCCCGTACCGACGCCTCGTCGGCGACCGCGAGGATCCGGCCGCCGCCGACCGCGACGGCCGCGGGCACCGGCGCGTCGGCGGTGCCGGTGAAGACCTGACCCCCCGTGAAGACGGTGTCGACGCGCTGACCTGAACTCGGCATGGACTGGTCCTCCGACTCGGCGGGCTGGCCCGCGTGATATTTGCCTGATTGCGCGTCAACTCTGGTTATCCCAAAGCCTTTTGCCGACCAGGAGCCCACGACGGCAGCGCCTGGGAGCCTCAGCTCCGGAGCCGCTCGCCCGCCGGGTCCGGCCAGTGAAGCGCTGGCGCAACAACGTTGTCAACACCGTTGCGCTGCCTGGGCCCCAAATCGATACACTGGCCGAACCATGTCGAAGCCACCCGCCGCACCACCGCCGACCACCCCGCCGACCCCACCCACCGGGCGGCCCCCCGGCCCCGCCCGCAGCAAGCGCGCAGGCAGCCAGCTCACCCCCGAGGCGATCATCGAGGCCAGCCTGCGAATCGCGGCCCGGGGCAGCGCCGACGCCTTCACCGTCCGCCGCCTCGGCGAGGAGCTGGGCACCGACCCCACCGCGATCTACCGGCACTTCCGCGACAAGGACGAGCTGCTGCTCTCGGTCGCCGACCGGACCCTGGGCGAGGTGCTGGACAGCATCCCCGAGGGACTGGACTGGAAGGGCCGGCTGCGGGCCCTCGCCGCGGGATCGCTCTCCGTGGCGCTCCGCTACCCGGTCGTCGCGTCCACCATGGCCAGCCGCACCACCAGGCGGGCCAACGAGTTCCGGGTGGTCGAGCTGATCCTCGGCGCCGTCACCGAGGCCGGACTGGAGGGGGTGGACGCCGCCGTGCACTACCGGATGGTGGGCGACTCACTGCTCGCCTACGTCGGCCAGCGGGCCGCCTACCTGCTGTTCGACCCGGACATCCGGGCCGGGGACGAGTCGTCGTGGAGCCGCGAGTACCGGCTGGTGGACGCCGAGGGATTCCCCAATATCACCCGACTCGCCCCCCAGCTGGCCGAGGTGACGCATGATCAGATCTTCCACGCCAGGGTCGAGGCGTTGATCACCGCCATCGAGCGGCGAGCGGAGGCAGCACACCGGGCCGACTGAGCGGCGGGCGGGGGCGCGGGGCTTTGCCATGAATCTGCGCAACACCGTTGACAACGGCATTGCGCTGGACTTCACTCACCCTCAACTCGCGTGGGCAACCGCGACGGAGCCCAGCCACCGCAGTCCCGAGAAGAGGGATTTCATGCGCAAGGAACCCGGTCACCCGTCCCCCGGCAGAACCCTGACCAGACGTCAACTCATCGGCAGCGCAACGGCAGCGGCAGCTGCGGTAGCGCTGCCGGGCGAACTGCTGCCGCAGCCCGCGGCAGCCGCCACCGCGACGGGTGCGGCCGCCCCGCGCATCGTGATCGTCGGCGCCGGCCTCGCCGGAATCCGCTGCGCACACCTGCTCTGGACCCAGGGCAGCCCGGTCGCCTCCACCGTCTACGAGGCGGACACCACCCACATCGGCGGCCGCTGCTGGTCGCTGCGCGGCTTCTTCGACGGCGGCCAGGTCAGCGAGCACGGCGGCGCCTTCATCAGCTCCACCGACACCGCCGTCCTCAACCTGGCCAAAGGGCTCGGACTGAAGCGCGAGTACGCCAACGGCGGCGCCCTCGACTCCGGTACCTACGACGCTTGGGTCAACAACGCCCCCTACACCGAGGCCCAGCAGCAGAGCGACTGGACCGCCGACGCCTACAAAGCCTTCAACGCCTCGTTCGTGGCCATGGGATCGGCCACCCCCCGCTACAACGACTACAACCAGGCGGCACTCCAACTGGACCGGATGAACTGCCTGGAGTATCTGCAGCAGATCGGCCTCTCCTCCGGCTCCCAGCTCGACCAGCTGATCCAGTCCATCCAACTGCAGTCCGGCGGCGAGCCGGAGGAGTCCTCCGCCGTCAACATGATCTCCTTCCTCGGCAACTCCGCCACCTTCGACGCCGGACCCGGCTTCGACGAGAAGTACCACCTGGTGGGCGGGAACGACCAGTTGGTCAGCGGGATGGCCGCGCAGCTCCCGGCCGGGACGATCCAGCAGGGCTACCAGCTCATCGCCCTGTGCCAGAACAGCGACGGCAGCTACACCTGCACCTTCGACAATGCCGGAACCACCGTGTCCGTGCCGGCCGACCACGTGGTGCTGGCCCTGCCGTTCAGCACGCTGCGCAACGTCGACCTCTCCAAGGCCAATCTCTCCCCGCTGAAGATGACGGCGATCCAGCAGCAGGGCATGGGGCAGAACGCCAAACTGGTCACCCAGCTGACCCGGAAGACCTGGCCCGCACTCGGCTTCAACGGCATCACCAACACCGGTCCGCTGGGCTACCAGACGGCGTGGGACGGATCGGTGCAGCTCGGCGCCGACGGCTCGCCGGCCCTGCTGGTCAACTTCCCCGGCGGCAACGTCGCCGTCAGCACCCTCACCGGAGCGGCCCACGGCCCCGCGCCGACTGCGGACGTCAACTGGTTCCTGTCGCAGATCGAACTGCTCTACCCGGGCACCACGGCCGCCTACAACGGCCTGGCGTACGAGGACCACTGGTCGCTCGACCCCTGGCACCTCGGCTCGTACCACTACTACAAGGTGGGCCAGTACACCCAGTTCGCCGGCTACGAGGCGGTCCAGGAGGGGCGGGTCCACTTCGCCGGCGAGCAGACCGACGTCGACAACGCCACCCTCAACGCGGCCGTCGCCTCCGGTGAGCGCGTGGCCGGCGAGATCACCAGCCAGATCTGACCGGGATCTGCGGCCGATGCCCCGGGGGATGACGGGGCATCGGCCGCTTCGGTGGGGGCGCGCACTGGACTGCGTGCTTCCGCTTGGACGGAGCGGGGAGGAGTGCGTGGGGGGCGGAGTGGGCAGGGTGGGGGCAGCGGGGTGGTCCGTGGCGTTCGTCGTGGGAGCATGAGGGCGGCCCACCGCCCCCGTACCGGACCCGAGCGCCCAGGAGGCCTCCGATGCCACGGCTGATGTTCGACTCGGTGGACCCCGCGTCCATCCCCGCCGACGCGGTCATGGTGGCCGGGTACGTGAACGGCACCTACGCCAATCTGCCGGGGCTGCGGGCCCGGTTCCCGCACGCACTGGTGGTCGGGATCAGCGTCACCGCGGGCGCGGACGAGGGCGTGGTGCTGGACGTCGAGACCGGTGACGCCGCGCCGGCCGAGGCGCCGGGGTGGGTGCTGAAGCGGCGGGCGGCGGGGGTGGATCCGACGGTCTACTGCAACGCCTCGACCTGGCCCGCCGTCGAGTCCGCCTTCGCCACGGCCGGGGTGGCCGCGCCGCACTACTGGATCGCTGACTACGACGGCGACCCGACGGTCCCGGCGGGCGCGGTCGCCAAGCAGTACGCCAGCAACGACAGCTACGACACGTCCGCCGTCGCCGCCTACTGGCCCGGCGTGGACCCCGTGCCCCAACCCCCGGAGGACATCGTGACCCCGCAGGACATCGCCGACCTCGCCGCCGCCGTCTGGGCGCACCCGCTCGCGGACCCGTTCCGGCTGGACGCGGCCGGGCACCCGGCGCAGACCGCCGCCGCCGAGTACCTGGTCTACGGGGACAGCCACTTCGACCGGCTGACCGCACAGAACAACGCGCTGGCGGCGCAGGTCAGGGCGCTCTCCGCGCAGGTGACCGCGCTGAGCGCGGCACTGGCGGCGGTGGCCAGGGACGAGGTGTCGGCGGCGGAGATCCAGGCCGCGGTGACGGCGGCACTGGCGGCGGCCGGTCACCTCACCGGACCCGCGTCCGTGCCCGCGCCGGCGGCCGCCGCCGACTGACCGACGCCCCGCGGGCCGGTCCGCCGCAGACCCGGCAGAGATCCACCCGCCCGACGGGTGACCGGGCCCCGGCAATCGGGTACAACGGGGGCATGCTTCTCCACCTGACGACACTCGACGGCTGGCTGGCGCACCCCGACCGCCCCTACGCCACGGCCACGCTGGCGTTGGAGGGCTTCATCCACTGCTCGGCGGACGAGGAGTCGGTCCTCGCCGTGGCCAACGACCGCTTCGCCCGCACCCCCGGTCCGCTGATGGTGCTGCTGATCGAGGAGGACGCGCTCGACTCCGCCGTCCGCTGGGAGGCGGCGGAGCCCGGCGGCAAGGCGTTCCCGCACATCTACGGGCCGGTCAACCGCTCGGCCGTGGCCGGGATGCTGGAGGTCGAACGGGACAGCGAGGGCCGCTGGGCGACCCTCGCGCTCTGGAGCTGAGCCCGGGCAGTACATGCGGACGGTCTACATGTGGACGGCCTTGGGGGCGTCCGGGTCCTGCTCGATCCGGCCCTTGCGGTAGAGCACGGCGGTGACCACCATGCCGACGGCGAAGAAGCCGGCCGACCACCAGTAGGCGGTGGGGTAACTGTGCAGCTGGGCCTCGCCCAGCACCTGCGGGTCGATCTTCTTGCCGACCAGGTAGGCGTTGGCCGCGCTGGCCACAAGGGTGTTCAGCAGCGCCGTGCCGACGGAGCCGCCGATCTGCTGCATGGTGTTGACCGCGGCCGAGGCGACGCCGGCGTCCGAGGGGCCGATGCCGACCGTGGCCAGGCTCATCG
The DNA here is from genome assembly GCA_963743515.1 of uncultured Actinomycetota bacterium. GTDB lineage: Bacteria > Actinomycetota > Actinomycetes > Streptomycetales > Streptomycetaceae > Streptacidiphilus. Next base: position 15,191 of record CAVUQN010000003.1, on the reverse strand, counting down.
CCGGGGGCATGATCAGGCCGAAGCCGAGGCCGGTGATGATCAGCGGCGGGAGGATGTTCGCGGCATAGGTGCTGCCGAGCCCCAGCGTGGTGAACCAGACCATGCCGGCCACGGCCATCGCCATGCCGACCGGGACGACCGGCTTCGGGCCCCAGCGCGGGATCAGCAGGTTGGTGGAGAGCTGGGCGGTGACCATGACCCCGCCGATCATCGGCAGGAAGGCCAGCCCGGTCTGGACCGGGCTGTAGCCGAGCGAGGCCTGGAGGTAGTAGGTCAGGAAGAGGAAGACCCCGAACATCCCGGCCCCGGAGATCGCCACCGCCAGGAAGGACGCCGCGCGGTTGCGGTGCAGCAGCACCCGCAGCGGCAGCAGCGGGTGCGCGGCCCGCGTCTGCCACCAGGTGAAGGCGGCCAGCAGCAGGCCGCCGACGGCGAGGAATCCCCACGTCTGCGGCGAGGACCAGTGGTGGGTCTCGGCGTTGGAGAAGCCGTAGACCAGGCCGAAGAGGCCGGCCGAGACCAGCAGCACACCGGGGATGTCCAGCTTGGGACGGTTGGCCGGCGCGCCGCGCTTGAGGAAGGCCAGTCCGCCGGTGAAGGCCAGCACCGCGAAGATCAGGTTCACATAGAGGGTCCAGCGCCAGCTCAGGTGCTCGGTGAGCAGCCCGCCGAGCAGCAGGCCGATACCGCCGCCCGCGCCGGCGATGGCGCCGAAGATCCCGAACGCCTTGGCCCGCTCCTTGGCGTCGGTGAAGGTGGTGTTCAGCAGCGAGAGCGCGGCCGGGGCCAGCAGCGCGCCGAAGATCCCCTGGAGCGCCCGGCCGACCACCAACACCTCGAAGCCGTGGGCCGCACCGGCCAGCGCCGAGGAGGCGGCGAAGCCGACGACGCCGACCAGGAAGACCAGCTTCCGTCCGAGCAGGTCGGCCAGGCGTCCGCCGAGCAGCAGCAGGCTGCCGAAGGCCAGCGAGTAGGCGGTGACCACCCACTGCCGGTCGCTGTCGTTGAAGCCCAGCGCGTGCTGCGCCGAGGGCAGCGCGATGTTCACGATGGTGGCGTCCAGGACGACCATCAGCTGGGCGAGGCTGACGACGGCCAGCACCCACCAGCGGTGGGCGGGGGCGGGTTCCGCCTGCGCGGCGGTGTCGACGGGGGCGCCGACGGCGGTGTTGGACATGGCCTCTCTCCGAACGAATCTCCGAACGAAACGGTTTCGTACAGGAAGAACCTATGACGCGACCTATCGAAACGCAAACGTTTCGATAGGTCGCGTCCGTGGTGTTCGCCACATCCGGCCGCCGCATCCGGTTCGCCGCATCGGGCCGGAGCGGTCCGACCGTCAGCTGTGCAGCAGGGCGGGCAGGACGACCGCGTCGACGTAGCTGAGCAGGAACTCGGTGTCGACGAACTGGTCGTCCAGGATCTTCCGGGCCGGCAGCGCCCCGAAGAGCGCGTAGGCGAAGAAGTCCAGGGCCGCCGCGTCCGCGCGGACCTCGCCGCGCGCCACCGCCCGGTCCAGCAGCTCCCGCAGCACCTGCCGGAAGGGGTTGATCAGCGTCTCCCGCATCGCCACACCGAGCTCGGGGTCCCGGTGGATGGCGTGGCCGATGGCGTTCATGAAGACGGTCTCGCCCTCGGCCCCGCGCCCGATCTGCCCGGCGAGCTCGTACAGGTCGCCGCGCAGGCTCCCGGTGTCGATGTCCAGCGCCACGAACTTGATGTGCCGCATCGCCGCCGCCACCAGTTGCGGCTTCCCCTGCCACTGCCGGTACAGGGTCGCCTTGCTGGCATGGCTGCGGGCGGCGACGGCGTCCATCGTCATCGCGTCGTAGCCGACCTCGCGGACCAGGTCGATCACCGCCTGGTAGAGCTCGGTCTCGCGCTCCGGGCTCAGCCGGGAGCGCCGCGCCGTCTCCACTACAGGTCTATCGCCGCCATCGGCCACAGCCGTCATCGGACTACAGCCCGACGGCCTTCATCAGCTGGCCGACCTCGGGGTTGGTGAGGCGGCGCAGCCAGCCGGACTTCTGGTCGCCCAGCGCGATCGGGCCGAACTGGACCCGGACCAGCTTCTCCACCGGGAAGCCCGCCTCGGCGAGTAGCCGGCGCACGATGTGCTTGCGGCCCTCGTGCAGGCTGACCTCGACCAGGTAGTTCTTGCCGACGTTCTGGACCACCTTGAAGCTGTCGGCGCGGGCCCAGCCGTCCTCCAGCTCGATGCCCTTGGCCAGGGTCTTGCCCAGGTCGCGCGGGATCGGGCCCTGGATCGCCGCCAGGTAGGTCTTGACCACGCCGTACTTGGGGTGGGTCAGCCGGTGCGCCAGCTCGCCGTGGTTGGTGAGCAGGATGATGCCCTCGGTCTCGGTGTCCAGCCGGCCGACGTGGAACAGCCGGGTCTCCCGGTTGTTCACGTAGTCGCCGAGGCACTGGCGGCCGTCCGGGTCCTCCATCGTCGCGACCACGCCGACCGGCTTGTTCAGCGCGAAGAAGAGGTACGACTGGGTGGCGACGGTCAGCCCGTCGACCTTGATCTCGTCGCTCACCGGGTCGACCCGCCTGCCCTGCTCGCGCACGACCGAGCCGTTGACCTCGACCCGGCCCTGGTCGATCAGCTCCTCGCAGGCGCGGCGGCTGCCCATGCCCGCGCGGGCCAGGACCTTCTGCAGCCGCTCGCCCTCGGGCTCACCGTGGGTCTTCGGCAGCACCACGGCCGGCTTGTCGTGGCGGGCCCGGACGGCGTCCTCCACCTTGGCCTGCAGCTCGCGCGAGCGCACCGGCTTGGCCGGGCCGCGCCGCGCGCCGGAGCCGCCGCCGAGCGCGCCGGGGCGGATCTGGCCGACCGAGCGCCCCGGGCTGGGCGTACGCGCCCCGAACTCCGGACGGTCGTAGGAGCGCTGCTCGGGACGCGGCGCCTCCTTCTCCCAGCCGCTGCCGCTGCGGCGCTGGCCGCCCTGCTGACCGCCGCGCGCGCCGCCGGTCCCCCGGCCGCCGGCCGCCCCGCGACCGCCCGCACTGCTGCCCCCGCGCTGGCTCCCGCCGCGCCCGTTGCCCCCGGCACCGCCGCCGTTGCCGCCGCTGTTCCGACCGTTACCGTTACTGCTGTTACCGCTACGCATCAAGAAATCCGTTGTCGAGTCCGTCGTCCGGGCCGCGTCCCAAGGCGGGTGCCACTGCCTGTCACCTGCTCCGCCCGACCGTCGGGGCGACCGCCCCGCCGGCGCCAGCTGCTGCTAGCCCTGCGCGGCGACCGCCTCGGCAATCGCGGAGCCCTCCTGCGAGTCCGGTTCCACATCGTCGGCCTCAGGCAGGAAGGGGGCCAGCTCCGGCAGCTCATCCAGGCCGCGCAGCCCCATCCGTTCCAAAAATTGTTGCGTTGTCCGGTACAGGATGGCTCCCGTTTCCGGCTCGGACCCGGTCTCCTCGACCAGACCCCTCTGTACCAGGGTACGCATGACACCGTCACAGTTCACACCGCGGACAGCCGATACCCGGGAACGGGACACCGGCTGACGATAGGCGATCACCGCCAGCGTCTCCAGCGCGGCCTGGGTCAGCCGCGCCTGCTGCCCGTCCAGGACGTAGCGCTCGACCGCCGGGGCGCAGCTCGCCCGGCTGTAGAAGCGCCATCCGCCGGCCACGAACCGCAGGTCGAAGCCGCGTCCCTGGGCGCTGTACTCGGCCGCGAGCTCCCGCAGCGCGGCGCTGACGGCGCGTTTGGGGCGCTCCAGCACGTCCGCCAGGTGGGCGACGGTGGCGGGCTCGTCGACGATCATGAGAATCGCCTCCAGCGCGGCCCTGAGCGGCACCTCCGCGAGCTCGTCGGTGCCGACGTCGGCGCCGGGGGCCTCGGACGTCGGCAGCGGGAGCGGGGCGGGCGCCGGCGACGGGACCGGCAGCGGGCGGGGGTCCGGGACCGGCAGCGGCCGGGGCTCGGGCACCGGAACGGGCTCCGGCGCCGGCCGGGGCAGCGGCGCGGGCCCGGGGTCCGGCGTCGGCTCGGGCTCCGGCAGTGGCGACGGCTCCGGCGCGGGGACCGGGTCGGGATCGCGGTCGGGAACGGGGGCCGGTTCGGGGGCCGGTTCGGGCGAGGGCGTGGGCGCGCGCTCGGCGAGGGGATAACCGGGCAGGACGGCGTCCAGCTCGGGCTCGGTCTCGCGCAGCACGGTTTCCAGGTACTCCCCCGGCCGGACCTGGCCGGGCAGGCCCAGTCGCCGTCGGGGCGCGGTCGGGAAGGGGGGCTCCGTTCCGCCGCCGACACTGCCGTTGCCGCTGCCGTTGCCGCTCATCGTTGTTCCTTGCCTTCCTTCGCCGCGCGCTCCGTCGGCGGGGTGTCGAACTCGTCGGTGACCTCGACCGTCGCGCCCTCCGCGCCGACCCACCGCACCAGCAGCTCGCCCAGGGCCTCCGGCTGGTCGAAGCTCAGCACCCGTTCACGGTAGAGCTCCAGCAGCGCGAGGAAGCGGGCCACGACCGTGAGCACGTCCGGCGCGTCTGCCGCCAGGACGCGGAAGCTCACCTCGCCCAGCTCGCGCAGCCGGTCGACCACCAGCGCGGCCTGCTCGCGCACGCTGACCGTCGAGGTGTGGATGTGCTCGACGTAGACCACTGGCTTGGGCTTGGGCTCCATCGCCCGCGCCGCCAACCGGGCGAAGCCCTCCGGGCCGATGCTGATCACCACCTCCGGCAGCAGCGCGGCGTGCTGCGGCTCCAGGCCGACCGTGCGCGGGCGGCTGCGCAGCTCGGCGGCCCAGCGCTCGGCGAAGAGCGCGGCGATCCGCTTGTAGGCCCGGTACTGCAGCAGTCGGGCGAAGAGCAGGTCGCGGGCCTCCAGCAGGGCCAGGTCCTCCTCGTCCTCCAGTTCCGCGACCGGGAGCAACCGGGCGGCCTTGAGGTCCAGCAGGGTCGCGGCGACCACCAGGAACTCGCTGGCGAGGTCGAGGTCCCACTCCGGGCCCATGGCCCGGATGTGGGCGATGAACTCGTCGGTGACGCGCGACAGCGAGACCTCGGTGACGTCGAGCTTGTGCTTGGCGATGAGGCTCAGCAGCAGGTCGAACGGGCCCTCGAAGTTGTCCAGGCGCACCTGGAAGCCGCCGGACGGCTCCGCCTCGGCTTCCGACGGTGCGGCTTCCGACGGCTCGGCTCCGGACGGCTCAGGGTCCAGCTCCTCGGCGTCCAGCTGTGGGATTGCGGTCATCGGAGTCCATGGTGGTCGGGGCGGCGCAGCTGACGCCCTCCTGGCGCGCCGACACGCTGTGCGCCTGCGCGGAGGCACCGGATCGGCGGCATCGTCCGACCACCCTACGACGTGCTGCCGACAGCGCTGCCCTGCCGCCCATCGGCCGACCTCAGCGCCCGCGCAGCCGCCGTACCAGGATGCTGGCCTCGCCGCGCTGCTCCAGGTCGGCCAGGACGACCGCGACCGCCTCGCGCACTATCCGGCCCCGGTCGACCGCGAGTCCGTGCTCGCCGCGCAGCACCAGGCGGGCGTGCTCCAGGTCGATCAGCTCCTCGGCGGAGACGTAGACGGTGATCTTCTCCTCGTGCCGCTCGCGGCCGGTCGGACGGGACCGGCCGGCGCCGCGGGGCTTGCGCCGGGCAGGCTCCTCCGCCGGGGCGGGCGGGGCGGGGGGCTTGGCGATCGAACGGCCGGGGGCTGACATCGGCGCGGTGAGCGGGACGGCCATCGGGGCGATCGTCGCCGCGCCGTTGCGGGTGACGCCGTTGCGGGCGGCGCTGGAGTGGGTCCCACCGCCGTGACCGGCGGGGGCGTGGTGCCCGGCCCCGAACTGGCCGGAGATCTGGCCGGCGGCCGGGCCGGGGGCCTGGCCCGAGACCTGGCCGGCCGAAGGACCGGCCTGCTGCGCGGACGGCGCGCCCTCCGCCGCGGCGGCGGAGCCGTCGCCGACCGCTGCCGCACCGTGCTCCCCGGCCGGGTCGGCCGGCTGTCCCTCACGGCTCGCCCGGGCCTCGCGCTCCTGGACGGCCTCGCGGTTCTGCAGGGAGTCGGGCGCCCGCGGCGCCGGCGTGAGCGACGTTCCCCCGGTGGTCCGGAACAGTTCGTCCGCTCCCGGGAGGCTCACTCGACGGGGCACCGGGCGAGCACCTCCCTGGCGAGCTGTCGGTAGGCGGCGGCGCCGACGGAGTTGGACGCGTAGGTGGTGATCGGCTCGCCGGCGACCGTGGTCTCCGGGAAGCGCACCGTGCGGCCGATGACCGTGTGGAAGACGTGCTCGCCGAAGGCCTCGACCACCCGGGCCAGCACCTCGCGGCTGTGGACCGTGCGCGAGTCGTACATGGTGGCCAGGATGCCGTCGAGCCGCAGCTCCGGGTTGAGCCGCTCGCAGACCTTCTCGATGGTCTCGGTGAGCAGCGCGACCCCGCGCAGGGCGAAGAACTCGCACTCCAGCGGCACGATGACGCTGTGAGCCGCCGTCAGGGCGTTTACCGTGAGCAGCCCGAGGGAGGGCTGGCAGTCGATGATGACGTAGTCGTAGTCGGGCAGCAGCGGCTTGAGCGCGCGGGCCAGCGCCGACTCGCGGGCGACCTCGCTGACGAGTTGGACCTCGGCGGCGGACAGGTCGATGTTGGACGGCAGCAGGTCCATGCCGGGGACGGCGGTCTTCAGCAGCACCTCGTCCGCCGTCAGGCCCCGCTCCATCAGCAGGTTGTAGACGGTGAGGTCGAGCTCCATCGGGTTGACGCCGAGGCCGACCGAGAGCGCGCCCTGCGGGTCGAAGTCGACGAGCAGCACCCGGCGGCCGTACTCGGCCAGCGCCGCGCCGAGGTTGATGGTCGAGGTGGTCTTGCCGACCCCGCCCTTCTGGTTGCACATCGCGACGATCTTCGCCGGGCCGTGCTCGGTCAGCGGCGAGGGGATCGGGAAGTAGGGCAGCGGACGGCCGGTGGGGCCGACCCGCTCGCGGCGCTGCCGGGCCGCGTCGGGGGCCAGCGTGGCGGCGTACTCGGCGTCGGGCTCGTACTCGGCGTCGGGGTCGTAGAACTGACCCTCCGGCATGTTGCTCTGGGCGTAGCCGGGCTCGATGGCGTCGAAGGCCGCCGCGTCGTAGACCTCGTCGTAGCGGGCCGCTCCCTGCTCGGAGCCCGCGTGCTGGTGTCCGTGGGACGGGGAGTAGCCGGGCTGCTGCCGGGCGTCGAAGGTGCGTACCTCGTCCTCCCCGGAGCGACCGGCGGCGTTCTGCACCAGTCCAGGCTGACCACCCCCGGGAGCAAATGTCGACTCATTCACAAGTCGTCTTACCTCCTTGGCGACCGCCGTTGACACCGGAAACTTTTGGTGGGGCTCTGGGGCTGTGCCCCCTCCACTGGGCGGCATGTGCCGTGCCGCAGCCTAGCAACGACACAGTAGCGTCAACCACCACACCAGTGATGCACGAACCAACATGTCGATATGACCAGATCACTGAACGACGGCCGAAAGCCACCCCCGATCAGCTTCGCGACACCAGCGAAACTACCCCCCGGAGGGCCGTTCCCGGGACGTCGGCGGCACGGGGGCGAGAGTGACTCCACCAGCGACAAGTTGACTTTTCATCAGTGCAGATCAACGGAACGGCCCCGGAAGACGGCAACGCCGAGGGCGGGGCGGCGCACCCATGGGTGCAGCGCCCCGCCCTCGGCGGGGTTCAGCCGGTCGGCGATCAGGCCAGGACGGTGTCCAGGTCGACCGAGCCCAGGCCGTGCGCCTCGGCGACGGAGGCGTAGGTCAGCTGGCCCTCGTGCGCGTTCAGGCCCTTGGCCAGCGCGGCGTCACGGGCGCAGGCCTCCTTCCAACCGCGGTTGGCCAGCTCGATGATGTACGGCAGCGTCACGTTGGTCAGCGCGTAGGTGGAGGTGTTGGGCACCGCACCCGGCATGTTGGCGACGCAGTAGAACACCGAGTTGTGGACCGTGAAGGTCGGGTCGTCGTGCGTGGTGGGCTTCGAGTCCTCGAAGCAGCCGCCCTGGTCGATCGCGATGTCGACCAGCACCGAGCCCGGCTTCATCCGCGAGACCAGCTCGTTGGTGACCAGCTTCGGGGCCTTGGCGCCCGGGATCAGCACCGCGCCGATCACCAGGTCGGCCTCGAGGCACGGCCTGCTCCAGCTCGAACGCGTTGGAGGCGACGGTCTTGATCTTGTTGCCGAAGATCTTGTCGGCGTCGCGCAGCTTGTTGATGTCGCGGTCGAGCAGGGTGACGTCGTAGCCCATGCCGATGGCGATGGTCGCCGCGTGCCAGCCGGAGACGCCGCCGCCGATGACCACGGCCTTGGCCGCGGGCACGCCGGGAACGCCGCCCGGCAGGATGCCGCGGCCGCCGGCCGGGCGCATCAGGTTGTACGAGCCGACCTGCGGGGCCAGCCGGCCCGCGACCTCGGACATCGGGGCGAGCAGCGGCAGCGCGCCGTTGGCGCAGCTGCACGGTCTCGTAGGCGATGGCGGTGGTGCCCGACGCCAGCAGCGCGTCGGTGCACTCCCGGGAGGCGGCCAGGTGCAGGTAGGTGAACAGGGTCTGGCCCTTGCGCAGACGGTGGTACTCGGAGGCCACCGGCTCCTTCACCTTGAGCAGCAGGTCGGCCGTGGCCCAGACCTCGTCAGCGGTGTCGAGGATGGTCGCTCCGGCGGAGACGTACTCCTCGTTCGGGATCGACGAGCCAACACCGGCGTTGTTCTCGACGAAGACCTGGTGTCCGTTGCGGACCAGCTCATGCACGCCAGCAGGCGTGATGGCCACGCGGTACTCGTGGTTCTTGACCTCGCGGGGGATGCCGACCTTCACGGCTAAACACGTCCCTTGCACATGGGGGTACCCCGACGACGGATACGCCGAAGGGAGGCCGCGCACTGGTTGCGGCACTTACGAGTGTAATGAAGCCGGAGCGATCCGCCAGCCTTCCAATCCGACTAATTTTTTATCCTCGATTGGCAGTTTCGTAGGCTTGCGCGGCCAGCAAGGCGGCGAATGCCACCAAAAGGGGCCTTTCTGGCCCTCTCTCCATCATTCACTCCGAAACGGCCCGCGTCACCTCAGCCGGGACACCGGTCTCGGGCTCGACGACGGCCTCGGTTGCGGGCTCGGTTGCGGGCTTGACGGCGGGCTCGGCGCGGCGGGTGGCGGGCAGGCCCAGGGCCGCCGCCTGCTCGCGCTGCGCCCGGGCCCCGGCCGGATCTCCGGCCCGCTCCAGCCCCTCCGCCATCCGCACCAGCACCAGCGCCTCCAGCCGGCGGCCGCCCCTGGACGCGTCCAGCTCGCGGGCCGCGGCCAGCGCATCGCGCTGGGTGCGCAGGGCCTGCTCGGCGTTGCCGGCCTGCTCCTGCACCCGGGCCGAGCCGAGGATCGCGCCCAGCGCGCCATCCTGGTCGCCGAGCTTGCGGTGCAGCGTGACGGCCGCCCGGTACTCGCGCAGCGCCTCGCCGAACCGTCCCTGCGCGGTGTGCGCGGCGGCGAGCCGGCCCAGCAGCCGCAGCTCGTCGGCGCGTTCGCCCCGGGTGCGGCGCAGCGCCAGCGCCCTGCCGTACCAGTCGACGGCCCGGACCAGGTCGCCGGAGGCCCGGTAGGCCCCGGCCACCGCCTCCAGGATCCGGCCGACCGCGACCTGGTCCTCGACCGAGCGGGCCGGTCCGAGCGCGGCTCGGTAGCGCTCCAGTGCGCGTTCGTGCTGTCCCCGGCGGACGTGCAGGTCGCCGAGGTTGACCAGGGCGGCGGCCTGCTGCCGGGGCAGACCGCCGCGCCGGGCGAGCTCCAGGATCGCCTCGTGCAGCTCGTACAGGTCGCCGGCCACGGCTTCGCTGCTGCCGGACCACAGCGGCAGCGCCCGCACCAGCCCGGTGGCCAGCCGCATCGCCAGCCCGTCCAGCGCGCCGTCGGCGAGCGCGATCCGCAGGGCGGAGCGCAGCACCGGCAGTTCACCGTCGAGCCAGCGCCAGGCGTCGGCGGCGGAGCCGAAGCGCAGCGGCGCGGGCAGCGGCTCGGGCTCGGGCCCACTGCCGGGCGCGAGCCGGTGGACGCAGGCGCCGAGCAGTCGGACCAGCCGCTCCAGCACCCGGGCCCGGGCCAGCTCGGTCTCGCTGGCCCGGTCGGCGGCCAGCAGTCCGAGCAGCGGGGCGCGCAGACTCTCCGGCAGCTGGTACCCGTCGCCCTGCTCGCCCTGCCGATCGACGGCGGGCGCAGTGGCGGCGGCGTCAGGGTCGGCCGCGGCACCGGGGTAGGGGTAGGGGTTGAGCAGTCGGCGCTCGGCGAGCGCGGCGAGGTGCGCGGTGGCGGCGTCCACCGGGCAGCCCAGCAGCGCGGCGGCGGTCCGCGGCTCGGCCCGGCCGGCCGGGGCCAGGGCGAGCAGCCGCAGCAGCCGCGCGGCCTGCGCGGACAGTCCGTCGTAGGCGAGGTCGAAGGCGCGGCGCAGCGGCTCGGCATCGCGGAGCGCCGCGCCGGGCTGCTTGACCAGGCTGATCCGCGGCGAGTTCGCGGTGAGCAGCCGCAGCGCGTCGGCCACCGAGGCGTTGGGGCAGGTCCGCAGCCAGCCGCCGACCAACCGCAGCGCGCCCGGGTGGCAGCCGAGGTTCTCCACCAGTCCGCGCGCGGCGACCGGGTCGCAGACGATCCGGGTGTCCCCGGCCAGGCCGGTCAGCAGCGCGAGCGAGGTCCGGACGTCGAGCCCGCCGAGGACGCAGGGCCGGGCGTCGACGACCCCGGTCAGCGGTCCGGCGGTGACCGCCACCACCAGGCAGCCGGGGGCGTCCGGCAGCAGGGCGCGCAGCTGCCCGGAGCTGCCGGCGTCGTCGAGCACCAGCAGCGCACGCCGCTTCGCCAGCGCCGCGCGCAGGGCCGCACAGTCCGGGTGTCCGGCGGCGTCCTCCCGCAGCGGCTCGGCCGCAGGCACGGACGGCTGCCCGACCGGCTCGCCCAGCGCCGCCAGCAGCTGCCGGGCCACCCGGTCGGCGGGCAGCGGCCCCCCGCCGGGCTCGCTCAGCCGGACGAAGAACTGCCCGTCGGGGTAGTCCTCGGCGACGCTCCGGGCGAAGTGCACGGCCAGGGCGGTCCGGCCCGAGCCGGGACGGCCGGCCACGACCAGGACCCGGCTCGGCACCGGCGCCGCCGGGCCGGACCGCGCCGCGGCGGGCGCCGCGAACGGCGGCCGGGCGATCTCCTCGCGCAGCCGGGCGAGCTCCGCCCGCCGACCGCCGAAGAAGGGTGGATCCTGGGGCAGTTCCGCCCCGAACCGACGTGCCGTCTGTGCTGCAGCCACCTGTGCGACTCCCGTCCCGGACACCGTGGACGGCGCCTCCTGGAACCCCTGGACGCAGCGTAGTTCACAGCATCGGCGAGGCCTCCGAGGACAATGCGATTACCAGCGAAGTCACTCGAACGGACGCGCGGGCCAGGGAGCGTCGGCCGGGCGCAGCGAGTGCAGGCCAGGACCGTCCAGCGCGACCTTCGCCGCCAGCAGCGAGGTCACCAGCGCGCCGTTGTGCAGCTCCCCGGCGAGCACCAGCCGGACCAGCTCGTCCAGGTCCACCCGGTCGACCTGGAGGTCCAACTCCTCGTGCTCGGCCGCGAAGCGCTCGCCCTCGGCCTCCGCCAGGTCCTGCGCCAGGAAGATCCGCAGCGCCTCCGAGCTGCCGCCGGGCGAGCTGTAGAAGTCGACCAGCACCCGCCAGTCCCCCGCCTTGGCGTGGGCCTCCTCGTAGAGCTCGCGCTGCGCGGCGTGCAGCGGGTTCTCCCCGGGGATGTCCAGCAGCCCGGCCGGGAGCTCCCACAGCCGGTGCCGCACCGGGTGCCGGTACTGACGCACCAGCAGCACCCGCCGCTGCTCGTCCAGCGCCAGCACGCCGACCGCGCCCGGGTGCCGCATGTAGTCGCGGGCGACCGCCGCACCGTCCGGCATCACCACGTCCTCGGTGCGGATGTCCCAGATCTTGCCGGTGAAGGACGTCCGCGAAGCGGTGACCGGCCACTCCTCGGGAGTGTCCGCGATGGGCTGCTGCTCCGACATGACGCCTCCACGACTCTGGTACCCGAACGGGTACAACGTACGCGACGGCGGCCGCGCAAGATCGCGCGACCGCCGTCGGGTCAGCCGTCCGGTCCTGCTCAGCCCTGCTCGGCGACCTCGGCGGCGACCTCGGCGACCGCCTCGGCGACGGCCTCGGCCTCCGCGCCGGTCTGCCGGCGGACCGCCGCCGCGACCAGGCCCGCGAACAGCGGGTGCGGCCGGGTCGGCCGGGACTTCAGCTCCGGGTGCGCCTGGGTGGCGACCAGGTAGGGGTGCACCTCGCGCGGGTACTCGACGTACTCGACCAGGTCGCCCTTGGGCGAGAGCCCCGAGAACACCAGGCCGGTCTTCTCCAGCTCGCCCCGGTACGCGTTGTTGACCTCGTAGCGGTGGCGGTGGCGCTCGTCCACGTACTGCTCGCCGCCGTAGACCTCGCGGACGATCGAGCCCTCGGCGAGCTTCGCCGGGTAGAGGCCGAGCCGCATGGTGCCGCCCAGGTCGCCCTTGCCGTCGACGATCTCCAGCTGCTCGGCCATGGTCGAGATCACCGGGTGCTGCGCCGCCGGGTCGAACTCGGTCGAGTTGGCGTCCGGCAGGCCGGCCAGGTTCCGGGCCGCCTCGATGACCATGCACTGGAGGCCCAGGCACAGGCCCAGCAGCGGGATCTTGTGCTCCCGGCCGTAGGTGATCGCGGCGACCTTGCCGTCCACGCCCCGGTCGCCGAAGCCGCCGGGGATGCAGATCGCGTCGACGTCGCCGAGCTGCTGCTCCGCGCCCTCGGGGGTGCGGCACTCGTCCGAGGCGACCCACTTGATCTCGACCCGGGCCCGGTTGGCGAAGCCACCGGCCCGCAGCGCCTCGGTCACCGACAGGTAGGCGTCCGGGCAGGTCGATGTACTTGCCGACCAGCGCGACCGTGACCTCGTGCTCGGGCTCGTGGACCCGACGCAGCAGGTCGTCCCAGACGGTCCAGTCGACGTCGCGGAACGGCCAGGTCGAGCCGGCGGACGACATAGGCGTCCAGGCCCTCGGCGTGCAGCACCTTCGGGATGTCGTAGATCGACGGGGCGTCGATCGCGGCGACCACGGCCTCCTCGTCGACGTCGCACATCAGCGCGATCTTGCGCTTGATCGCCGAGGGCACCTCGCGGTCGGCGCGCAGCACGATCGCGTCCGGCTGGATGCCGATGCTGCGCAGCGCCGCCACCGAGTGCTGGGTCGGCTTGGTCTTCAGCTCGCCCGACGGGGCCGATGTAGGGCAGCAGCGAGACGTGCACGAAGAAGACGTTGTCGCGGCCGACCTCGTGCCGGACCTGGCGGACCGCCTCCAGGAACGGCAGCGACTCGATGTCGCCGACGGTGCCGCCGACCTCGGTGATGACCACGTCGACGTCCTCGGTCGCCATCCGCGCGGATCCGGGACTTGATCTCGTTGGTGATGTGCGGGATGACCTGGACGGTGTCGCCGAGGTACTCGCCGCGCCGCTCCTTGGCGATCACCGTGGAGTACACCTGGCCGGTGGTGACGTTGGCCGAGCCGTGCAGGTCGGTGTCGAGGAAGCGCTCGTAGTGGCCGATGTCGAGGTCGGTCTCGGCGCCGTCGTCGGTGACGAAGACCTCGCCGTGCTGGAACGGGTTCATCGTGCCGGGGTCGACGTTCAGGTACGGGTCGAGCTTCTGCATGGTGACCCGCAGGCCGCGTGCCTTGAGCAGGGCCCCCAGGCTGGACGCGGTCAGCCCCTTGCCGAGCGAGGAGGCGACGCCTCCCGGTGACGAAGAGGTGCTTGGTCGTCGTGCTGTTCCGCGCCGAGGCGGAATGGGGCTGTGCCAAGAGGGGGCTCCCGTGGTCGCGTCTGTGAGTACCCGGCGATCCCTGAGGGGGCGGGTCAGCGGCGGTGCAGCGCACCAGTCCACGGGGTACCAGCCTAACAGCGTGCCGCGTTGATCGCGTTCCTGTGCCGCCGCGCCGCCGCCCGCGGCCGGTCCCCCGGCGTGCCGCGATCACCATCATCACCGGCCGCCCCACCTGCGTCGTAAGCTGCAATGACGTATTGCCGTCGCGCGCCCCCCAGCCCTCACTCCAGCCCCACGCCAGCCCCGACGCCCCGACCCCAGCTCCCGGAACAGGCCCGCCGCCGGCCCCGTTCCCGGTGGCGGTCCGCCCCCGGCCCCCTCGCCGTCCGGCCCGGCGACACCGGCGCACACCCTGCAATTGGAGATCCACGTGGCTGCCCGTATCGAGGACTACGCACTCATCGGAGACATGCAGACCGCCGCCCTGGTCAGCCGGGACGGCGCGGTCGACTGGCTGTGCCTGCCCCGGTTCGACTCCCCCGCGGTCTTCGCCGGACTCCTCGGCACCGACGAGCACGGCTTCTGGCGGATCGGCCCGGCCGACCCGGCCCGGCCCGAGGACGGCTCCGAGCACGACGGCGGCCACGACCGGGACCGCGGCCACGGCCGGGACCACAGCCGGAGCCACTCCCGGTCCGGGCTGCCGCGCTCGCCCGCCTTCGACGAGAGCGGCGAGCTGCGGGCGCTCCCGGCGACCGCCGCCGCGCCCGCCCAGCCGGCCACCCGCCGCCGCTACCGGGGCGACTCGCTGATCCTGGAGCAGGAGTGGGACACCCCGCGCGGCAGCGTCCGGGTCATCGACTTCATGCCGCCGCGCCATGTGCTGGGGGACCCGTACACCGTCGGCTCCGCCGTCCCGCAGATGATCCGCATCGTCGAGGGCCTGAGCGGCCGGGTCCGGATGCGCTCCGCGCTGCGGATGCGCTTCTCCTACGGCCGGGTCGTCCCCTGGGTGCACAAGGTCGAGGACGGGTCCAGCACCCGCACCGTCGCCGTCGCCGGACCCGACTCGGTCTGGCTGGACGGCGAGGCCGAGACCTACGGCCGCAACCTGACCACCTACGCCGACTTCACCGTCGAGGCCGGGCGGCGGATCGCCTTCGCGCTCACCTGGCAGGGCTCGCACCTCGGCGCGCCCGAGGCCCCCGACGCCGAGGAGGCCCTGGCCGCGACCGAGCGCTACTGGCAGGACTGGGTCGCCCAGTGCACCTACCAGGGCCCCTACCGCGAGCCCGTGGTCCGCTCGCTGATCACCCTCAAGGCCCTCACCTACGCCCCCACCGGCGGCATCGTCGCCGCGCCCACCACCTCGCTGCCGGAGGACATCGGCGGCGTGCGCAACTGGGA
>CAVUQN010000002.1:0-116354 GCA_963743515.1 uncultured Actinomycetota bacterium | reverse complement strand
TGCTGCCCCTGCTGCTGCCCCTGGTTCTGGCCCTGCTGCCCCGGCTGCCCCTGACGGCCGCCCGGCCGTCCCTGGCGCGGCCCGCGCTCCTGCCGTTCGCCGCGCTGCCCGGACGGGCCCGACGCCCCGGCCGTCGGCAGCTCGTCGTCCAGACGGAGCGTCAGCGAGATCCGCTTGCGCGGGATGTCGACCTCCAGCACCTTCACCCGGACGATGTCGCCGGACTTGACCACCTCGCGCGGGTCCTTGACGAAGTTCTTCGACAGCGCCGAAACATGCACCAGGCCGTCCTGGTGGACGCCGATGTCGACGAAGGCGCCGAACGCGGCGACATTGGTGACCGTGCCCTCCAGCAGCATCCCCGGCTCCAGGTCGGAGAGCTTCTCGACCCCCTCCTTGAAGGTCGCCGTGCGAAAGGCGGGGCGCGGGTCGCGGCCCGGCTTCTCCAGCTCGCGCAGGATGTCGGTGACGGTCGGCACGCCGAAGGTCTCGTCGGCGAACTCGCTCGGCCGCAGTCCGCGCAGCACCGCGCCGTTGCCGATCAGCGACTTCAGCTCGCCGCCGGTCTTCACCAGCATCCGCCGGACCACCGGGTAGGCCTCCGGGTGCACGCTGGAGCCGTCCAGCGGGTCCTCGCCGCCGGGGATCCGCAGGAAGCCCGCGCACTGCTCGAACGCCTTGGGGCCGAGCCGGGCCACGTCCTTGAGCCCCTTGCGGGTGCGGAACGGACCGTTGGCGTCGCGGTGCGCGACGATGTTCTCGGCCAGCCCGGCGGTGATCCCGGAGACCCGGGTCAGCAGCGGCGCCGAGGCGGTGTTCACGTCCACGCCGACGCCGTTGACGCAGTCCTCGACCACCGCGTCGAGCGAGCGCGAGAGCTTGCTCTCGGAGAGGTCGTGCTGGTACTGGCCGACGCCGATGGACTTGGGGTCGATCTTGACCAGCTCCGCCAGCGGGTCCTGCAGCCGGCGGGCGATGGACACCGCGCCCCGCATCGAGACGTCGAGCTCGGGCAGCTCCTGCGAGGCGTAGGCGGAGGCCGAGTAGACCGAGGCGCCGGCCTCGGAGACCACGACCTTGGTGAGCTTGAGCTCCGGGTGGAGCTTGATCAGGTCGCCGGCCAGCTTGTCGGTCTCGCGGGAGGCGGTGCCGTTGCCGATGGCGATCAGGTCGACCCGGTACGCCGCGCACAGCTTGGCCAGGGTGGCGATCGACTCGTCCCAGCGGTTGGCCGGGACGTGCGGGTAGATGGTGTCGTGGGCGACGACCTTGCCGGTGGCGTCGACCACGGCGACCTTCACGCCGGTGCGGAAGCCCGGGTCCAGGCCGAGCGTGGCCCGGGTCCCGGCGGGGGCGGCCAGCAGCAGGTCGCGCAGGTTGGCGGCGAACACCCGCACCGCCTCGTCCTCGGCCTCGGTGCGCAGCCGCAGCCGCAGGTCGATGCCGAGGTGGACCAGGATCCGGGTGCGCCAGGCCCAACGGACGGTGTCCAGCAGCCAGCGGTCGCCCGGACGGCCCCGGTCGGCGATCTCGAAGCGCTGGGCGATCCGCGACTCGTAGCTGCCGGGGGCCTCGGCGTCGGCCTCGTCGGCGTAGGGCTCCAGGGTGAGGTCGAGGACGTCCTCCTTCTCGCCGCGCAGCATCGCCAGTACCCGGTGCGAGGGCAGTCGGGTGAAGGGCTCGGCGAAGTCGAAGTAGTCGGAGAACTTCGCGCCCTCGGCCTCCTTGCCATCACGGACCTTGGCGGAGAGCCGGCCCCGGCCCCACATCCGCTCACGCAGGGCGCCGATCAGGTCGGCGTCCTCGCCGAAGCGCTCGACCAGGATCGAGCGCGCACCCTCCAGCGCGGCGGCCGCGTCGGCGACGACCTCGCCGACGAAGGCGGCGGCCTCGGCCTGCGGGTCCCGCGCCGGGTCGCCGAGCAGCAGGTCGGCCAGCGGTTCCAGGCCGGCCTCACGGGCGATCATGGCTTTGGTCCGGCGCTTGGGCTTGAACGGCAGGTAGATGTCCTCCAGCCGGGCCTTGGAGTCGGCGGCGCGGATCTGCGCCTCCAGGGCCGCGTCCAGCTTGCCCTGGCTGCGGACCGACTCCAGGATCGCGGTCCGCCGGTCCTCCAGCTCGCGCAGGTAGCGCAGCCGCTCCTCCAGAGTGCGCAGTTGGGCGTCGTCGAGCTCGCCGGTCGCTTCCTTGCGGTAGCGGGCGATGAAGGGCACGGTCGCCCCGCCGTCGAGCAGGTCGACTGCCGCCTGCACCTGGCCGGCCCGTACGCCGAGCTCCTCGGCGATGGTCTGCCGGATCGCCCCGGCCTGGTCGACGGCGGGCTGCTCGGCGAGGCTCGAAGGGGCCGCACCGGGGTTGGACGCACTCTGAAGGGTCACGCTCAGTTACCGCTCTCTCGCAGGGACTCCGTCTGCATTGTGCCGCGCGCGGAGCCGCGGGGAAAACCACTGGCGTTCGGGCGGGTCGCCGTTCCTAGACTGGCCGCATGCTGATCCGCGAAGCCACCGAGGCCGACTGGCCCGCCATCTGGCCTTTCCTGCACACCATCGTCGCCGCCGGTGAGACCTACACCTACCCCCGCGACCTGGGCGAGGAACAGGCCCGCTCGCTGTGGATGCTGTCCGCGCCGGGCCGCACGGTGGTGGCGGTGGACGAGGCGACCGGGGCGGTGCTCGGCAGCGCCAAGATGAACCCCAACCACATGGGCCCGGCCTCGCACATCGCCGGCGCCAGCTTCATGGTCGACCCGGCGTGCGCCGGGCGCGGCGTCGGCCGGGCCCTGGGCGAGCACGTCCTGGCCTGGGCGCGGGCGGAGGGCTACCGGGCGATGCAGTTCAACGCCGTGGTGGAGACCAACACCGGCGCGGTGGCGCTGTGGAAGTCGCTGGGCTTCGAGATCATGGCGACCCTGCCGGAGGCGTTCCAGCATCCGACGCTGGGCTATGTCGGACTGCACATCATGTACCAGCGGCTCTGAACGGGCACGGACGCGGCGGCGGGTCCGCTAGCTTGCTCCCATGGACTCCGAAGGGGACTCCGCAGGGCCCGGCGATCCCGCCGCCCCGTTCGTGACGGACCCGGACGCCAGCGAGGCCTGCTGGGTCTGTCCCTCGCTCCGCCTCCCCCGGGCGGGCTTCACCACCGCCGACCGTCCCTCCCAGGACTGGCCGTTCTCCCCGGCCGACGGGTACCGCTACCTCGCCGACGGCACCCCGGTCTGCGTCCACCCCGGGCGGCTCGGCCTCACCGCCGAGCACACCGCGCCGCCCCCGCCGTCCCTGGAGCAACTGCTCGTGCCCGGGCCCCGGCGGCGCCGCTTCGGCCGACCCCGGCGCTTCCCATGATCTGACCGGTTGTCAGTGCCGGGGTGCAGGATGGGCGCATGACGACCAGCACCGCACGCCGGGCCGAGCTCGCGGCGTTCCTGCGCAGCCGCCGGGCCCGGGTGGCTCCCGAGGACCTGGGCCTGCCGCCGGGCCCGCGCCGCCGCACGCCCGGCCTCCGGCGGGAGGAGCTCGCGCTCCACGCCGGGGTGGGCGTGACCTGGTACACCTGGCTGGAGCAGGGCCGGCCGATCAACGCCAGCCCGCAGGTGCTGGACGCGATAGGCCGGACCCTCGGCCTGGACCACCCGGAGCTGAGCCACCTCTACCAACTGGCCGAGGTGCGCGGCGCGCCCGAGCCGCCGCCCTGCGGCGAGTTGGAGCCGACGGTCCAGCAGATCCTGGACGACTTCGGCTCCTTCCCGGCGTGCGTGGTCAACTCCCGGATGGACGCCCTCGCCTGGAACGAGCCCTACCGCGCACTCTGGCCCCGGACCCGGCACTCCAAGGGCCACAACCTGCTCTGGTGGTCCTTCACCGTCCCCGAGTGCTGCAGCTCGATCGTCGACCGGGAGCTGGAGCTCCCGCTGCTGGCGGCGAACTTCCGCGCGCACTACGTCCGCCATCTCGGCGACCCGGCCTGGGAGGGGCTGGTCGAGGCGCTGCTCGAGGCCAGCCCGGAGTTCGTGGAGATCTGGGCGCGGCACGACGTCGCCGCGCACGCGACCCGGACCAAGGTCTACCGGCACCCGGCGGTGGGCGAGGTCTCCGTCGTCATCAGCGGCTTCGTCCCGGCCTCCGCCCCGGACACGAAGCTGATCGTCTACACCCCGGCCGACGGGCCGAGCCAGGAGCGCCTCCGCTGGCTGATCGCCCACCCGGAGGCGCCCTTCACCGACCACGTGCACTGACGCCGCGTCCCGAAGGCCCGCTCAGCCCAGCCGCGGGACCACCGCGAGCTGGCGGGACTGGGCGACCAGCCGGCCGGACTCGTCCCAGACCTCGGCGTCCTCCTCCAGGAAGCCGCCGGCCAGGTTGCGGGTCGAGTGGACCACCCGCAGCCAGCCGGGGACGGGCCTGGCCCGGACGTGGACGGTGAGCTCGACGGTCGGCGTCCAGCCGGGCAGGCCGAGGTCGAAGGTGGTCGGCGGCAGCGCGTCGACCGCCAGCAGCAGCATCAGCGGGTCGGGCCGGCGCCCGTCCTTGAGCCGCAGCCAGCCCTGGATCCGGCCCTCGCCGCTGGGCTGCCCGAGCGCCCAGCCGATGCAGGCCGGGTCGAGCCGCAGGTCGAGCCGGTTCAGCAGGTCGGCGCTCTTCAGGAAGGCCGGCGGGGCGTGCTCGGTGCCGATGCACTGCTCGACCGGCGGCAGCTCCGGCGGAGCGGCGCTGGTGCGGACGTCCTGCTCGGCGCCGCTCAGATCGCCGTAGGAGGCGAGCACCCGGAGCCGCTCGACGGGGGTGCCGTCCTCGCGCTGCTGGAACAGCGAGGCGGTGCCGGTGGAGAGCGTCCGGCCGGTGCGCACGGTGGCGGTGCGGACCTCGGCCGGGCCGGAGCGGGAGGCGCTGAGGTAGTAGCCGCTCACGGATATCGGGTCGGCGTGGCCGGCCGCCGTGCCGAGGTGGTCCGCGAGCGCGCGCCCGGCCAGGGCGAGCAGCAGCCCGCCGTTGATGCCGCCGCCGATCCGCCAGCCGGCGTCCAGTTCGGCGTCGTAGACGGCCGTGTCGGGGCCGGCCGGAGCGTCGGTGGCGCGCCGGACGACGGCGGTCCCCCGGTCGAACTCGGAGTCGATGCCGGATGCCTGTTCCGCCGCTGTCGTCGTCATGGTGCGGTCCAACCCTCCACGAAGTTACTCATCAGTAGACCATCGTAACGGAGCTTCCTACGCCACGGTGAACGTGATACGTCTGATGCCCCATCAGTTTTTGCCGGATCGCACTCCAGGAGCCCCGGATGCCCGCAGCCCCGCTCCCCCTCCCCTACCGGCTGGACGAGCGGGTGGCCGTGGTCACCGGCGCAGGCAGCGGCATCGGGCGGGCCACCGCCCAGGTGCTGGCCGCCGCCGGGGCGCTGGCCGTCTGCACCGACGTCGACGGCGCCGCCGCCGAGGCGACCGCCAAGAGCATCCACGCCGGCGGGCACCGGGCCGCCTCCGCCGCCCTCGACGTCTCCGACCGGGAGGCGGTGTTCGCCCTGGTGGAGGGCGTCGCCGCCGAGTACGGCCGACTGGACGTGCTCTGCAACATCGCCGGGATCATCCGCACCGGCGATGTCGTGGACGTGGACGAGGCCGACCTGGACGCCGTCCTCGACGTCAACTTCAAGGGGACCTTCCACGGCTGCCAGGCCGCCGCCCGGATCATGTGCGCGGCCGGGGGCGGCTCCATCGTCAACACCGCCTCCGGCGCGGTGGACTCGGCCACCCCCGGGATCATGAGCTACTCGGTGTCCAAGGCCGCCGTGGTCCAGCTGACCCGGAACCTCGCGGCCGAGGTCGGCCGGCACGGCGTCCGGGTCAACGCGGTCGCGCCGGGGCTGGTGCGGACCGCGATGACCGCCCGGCACTACCTGCTGCCCGACGGCAGCCTGGACGAGGAGGCCCGCGCGGTGGCCGAGAAGCCGCTGCGCCGGATGTCGCCGCTGGGCCTGATCGGCGACCCGGAGGACGTCGCCTACGCGATCCACTACCTGGTCAGCGACGCCGCCCGGTTCGTCACCGGGCAGATCCTGCGGCCCAACGGCGGCGTGGCGATGCCCTGGTAGGCACCGCCACGTCGATCAGCCGGACCGGATGGGACTCAGCGACCGCGCAGCGCGCGGTAGCGGGTGGCCAGGGTGGCCGTGGAGGAGTCCAGCGACTCCCCGCCGACGCCCTCGACCAGCTCCGGCTCGATCTTCTTCGCCAGCACCTTGCCGAGCTCGACGCCCCACTGGTCGAAGGAGTTGATGTCCCAGATCGCGCCCTGGGTGAACACCTTGTGCTCGTAGAGGGCGACCAGCTCGCCCAGTACCGACGGGGTGAGCTCCGGGGCCAGGATCGTGGTGGTCGGGTGGTTGCCCTTGAACGTCCGGTGCGGCACCAGCTCGCGGCCGCCACCCCCTCGGCGCTCGACCTCGCTCCGCGGGTCTTGCCGAAGGCCAGCGCCTCGGTCTGGGCGAAGAAGTTGGCCATCAGCAGGTCGTGGTGGCGGCCAGCGCCGGTCGCGCTCGGCCAGCGGCTCGACGAAGCCGATGAAGTCGGCCGGGATGAGCTTCGTGCCCTGGTGGATCAGCTGGTAGTAGGCGTGCTGGCCGTTGGTGCCGGGCGTGCCCCAGACGATCGGGCCGGTCTGCCAGTCCACCGGCTCGCCGTCGCGCTGCACCGACTTGCCGTTGGACTCCATGTCCAGCTGCTGCAGGTAGGCGGAGAACTTCGACAGGTAGTGGTTGTAGGGCAGCACGGCGTGCGTCTGCGGCGTCGAAGAAGTCGCCGTACCAGACCCCGAGCAGGCCCAGCAGCACCGGCACGTTGCGCTCCGAGCGGGGCGGTGCGGAAGTGCTCGTCGACGGCTGGAACCCGGCCAGCATCTCGCGGAAGCGCTCCGGGCCGATCGCGATCATCAGCGACAGGCCGATGGCCGAGTCGTAGGAGTAGCGGCCGCCGACCCAGTCCCAGAACTCGAACATGTTGTCGGTGTCGATGCCGAACGTCGGCCACCTCGGCGGCGTTGGTCGACACGGCCACGAAGTGCTTGGCCACCGCCGTCTCGTCCCGCGCCGAGCTCGCCAGCAGCCAGTCGCGGGCCGAGGTGGCGTTGGTGATCGTCTCGACCGTGGTGAAGGTCTTGGAGGAGACGATGAACAGCGTCTCGGCCGGGTCGAGGTCGCGGGTCGCCTCGCAGCAGGTCGGTGCCGTCGACGTTGGAGACGAAGCGGACGGTCGAGCGCCCGGTCGCTGAAGTGCCTTGCAGCGCCTCGTAGGCCATGGCCGGGCCGAGGTCGGAGCCGCCGATGCCGATGTTGACCACGTTGCGTGATCGCGCTTGCCGGTGTGCCCGGTCCACTCGCCGGAGCGGACCCGGTCGGCGAAGGCCGCCATCCGGTCGAGCACCGCGTGCACCTCGGGCACCACGTCGTCGCCGTCGACCTCGATCGCGGCTCGTCGCGCGGGGCGCGCAGCGCGACGTGCAGCACGGCCCGGTCCTCGGTGACGTTGATCTTCTCGCCGCGCGAACATCGCGTCCCGCAGCGCGCTCGACCCCGCGCGCCGCCGGCCAGCTCGACGCAGCAGGGCCAGCGTCTCGTCGGTCACCAGGTGCTTCGAGTAGTCCAGGTAGAGGTCGCCGACCTCGAGGGTGTAGCGCTCGCCGCGTCGCGGATCGTCGGCGAACAGCTCGCGCAGATGCACCTCGCCCAGCTGCGCCCGGTGCTTGCCCAGCTCCGCCCACTCCGGCGAGCGGTCGAGCGGAGGCCGGTGCACAGGGGTTCCCTCGGACATCACGTTCACTCCATCCTGATTTCCCGCACGAACGGTACTTCGGTACGGACGACTCGACTCGGTACGGAGCTGAGCCTAGTCCCGAACGTGATCGCGGGCCGACCCCGGCGGAGGCGCCACGGGCACGCTCAGGTGAACGCCGAAGCCGCCGCCGTCCGCCTCGGCGGCGGTCAGCGTGCCACCGAGCAGGGTGGCCCGTTCGCGCAGGCCGACTATGCCGTGGCCGCCGCCCGGCAGGTCCAGCCGTCCGGGCGTGGCGGCCGGGCCGTTGTCGACGGCGACCAGCAGCCGGTCCCCGTCCAGCCGCACCACCACCTCGGTCGGCGCGCCCAGGGCGTGCTTGCGGACGTTGGTCAGTGCCTCCTGGACGGTCCGGTAGGCGGCCCGCTCCACCGGCTCGGGCAGCACCGCGTCCCCGGGCACCAGCAGCTGCAGCGCGGCGTCCACCTCGGACTCGGCGACGAGCCGGGGCAGGTCGGTCAGCCGGGGCTGCGGCACCAGCTCGGTGGGTCCGGCCCCGGCGGCGCGGAGCACCAGGATCATGGTCCGCAGTTCCTCCAGCGTGGCCACCGCCAGGCCGCGCAGCATCTTCGCGGTCTGCCGGACCTCCGGGTCGCGCGCGGTCACCTGCAGCGCACCGGCCTGGACCGCTATCAGTCCGGCCTGGTGCGAGACCACATCGTGCATCTCCCGGGCGATCCGGGCCCGCTCCCGGGCCAGGATGGTCTGCGCGTGCAGCTCCCGCTCGTGGTCGCGCAGCGAGGCCAGCTCGGCGACGCGGGCGGACAGCGCCTCCCGGGTGCGCAGCAGCAGTCCCAGCGCGGTCGGGCCGCCGGCCAGCATCACCGCGTGGATCAGGTCCAGGGTGTGGTCGGCCAGGCCCTCCTTGGCGAAGGCGGAGAGCGGCCAGGTGATGAACAGCCCGAGCCCGACCATCACGCCCGCGGACCAGGTCTGCCAGTTGGCCCGGCCCGCGCGGGCGACCTCGTAGAGCGCGACCATCGAGGCGACCATGGCGGTCCCGGCGTAGAGGCCGGGCAGGGCCACCAGCAGCACGGTCCGCGGGTAGCGCTTGCGCAGCAGCAGGGCTGCGGCGGCGAACACCGAGGCGTAGAAGGTCCAGTCGCGCGGCGGGGGGAAGTTCAGCCAGGCGTCCAGCATCGCCGCGCCGATCAGGCAGAACGTTACTGCGGCGGCCTGCAGCCGGAAACGATCGAGGCGGAGGCTCTTCACGGCGCCTCCGGGTGGTCCAGCAGCCCGGCCCGCTCGGCCAGCACCGCCGCCTGGATCCGGTTGGCCACGCCGAGCTTGGTGAGGACGGCGCTGACGTAGTCCTTGACGGTGGCCGCGCCCAGGTGCATCCGGGCGCCGACCTCGGCGTTGGACAGGCCGTGCCCGAGGTGGCCGAGGACCTGCAGCTCACGCGCGGTGAGCAGGTCCACCTTGGCAACGCCGGGGGTGGCGCCCGACCTGACCCGGTCCTGGACCTCGCGCAGCCGCCGGAGCACCGGCGCGGACAGGCAGCCCGCGCCGGTCGCGACCGCCCGCACCGAGTTGGCCAGGGCCTCCGGGTCGGTGTCCTTGAGCAGGAAGCCGGTGGCGCCCAGGCGCAGTGCCTGGTCCAGGTACTCGTCGGTGTCGAAGGTGGTGAGCATGGCCACGTGCGGGGCGTCCGGCAGGGCCATCAGCCGGCGCAGCAGGGTGAGCCCGTCGATGTCGGGCATCCGGATGTCGAGCAGGACCACGTTCGGGCGGTGGGTGCGCACGGCGGAGACGGCCTCGGTGCCCGAGCAGGTGGCGACCACGGTTATGTCGGGCGCGCTGCCGAGGATCATCGCCAGCCCGGAGCGGATCAGCGCCTCGTCGTCCACGACGAGGACCCGGACCGGGCCGAGATTTCCGGTCCGGCCGCTGTGACCGTCCTGGCCTGCGGCTTCGGAACCGTTTGCTGTGACTGGGACCACGTGAATGTTCCTGACTCGATACCTGGGCCGGGCCCCCTGCCCCGGGACGCTGTCCCCCTACGACCGTACAAGCCGCACGAATCGCTGCGGGGAGCCGAGCGCCCCCCGGTCGGCGGCGGAATCACCCCTGGCCGGGGGTGATTCCCGCTGATCGAATGCGACCAGGATGGGCCCTCGGCACGGCAACGTGCCTGGTGGCGGGCACCACGGGGGGGTGCCCGCCACTTCTGTGTCCAGTCCCGATCGGGCTCAGACGGAGCGGCTCGGCCGGGTGCCGCTGCCGCCGCCGGTGCCGCCGCTGCGGCGGGGTCCACGGCTGCGCCGCTGCGCGGAGCCGGAGCCACCGTTGGCGGAGCCGCCGGTGCCGCCGGAACCGCCACCGCGCGGGCGACGGGAGCCCTGCGCCGGGACGGACGGGGCCGGGGCGGCGATGACCACGGGGACGCCGCTGGGCTTGCGGGCACCGGTGATCCGGGAGAGCTCCGCGTCGCCCGAGCGGACCCGGTCGTTGTTGGGGGTGATCCCGGCGTCGGCCATCAGCCGCGCCATCTCCCGCCGCTGGTTGGCCAGGACCAGGGTGACCACGGTGCCGGACTCGCCGGCCCGGGCGGTCCGGCCGCCGCGGTGCAGGTAGTCCTTGTGGTCGGTCGGCGGGTCGACGTTGACGACCAGGTCGAGGTTGTCGACGTGGATGCCGCGGGCGGCGACGTTGGTGGCGACCAGGGCGGTGATGTGGCCGTCCCGGAACTGCTCCAGCACCCGGTTGCGCTGCGGCTGGGACTTGCCGCCGTGCAGCGAGGCCGCGCGGACGCCGTTGGCCAGCAGCTCGCGGGCGAGCTTGTCGGTGGCGTGCTTGGTGTCCATGAACATGATCACGCGGCCCTCGCGGGCGGCGATCTCGACGGTCACGGCGCGCTTGTCGGCGTCGGCGACGTAGAGGACGTGGTGGTCCATGGTGGTGACCGCACCGGCCGAGGGGTCGACCGAATGGGTGACCGGGTCGGAGAGGAAGCGGCGGACCAGCCGGTCCACATTGCGGTCCAGGGTGGCCGAGAACAGCATCGTCTGGCCGTTCGGCTGGACCTGCTCGAGCAGGTTGGTTACCTGCGGCAGGAAGCCCATGTCGGCCATCTGGTCGGCCTCGTCGAGGACGGTGATGGCGACCCGGTCGAGCCGGGCGTCGCCGCGGTCGATCAGGTCCTTCAGCCGACCGGGCGTGGCGATCAGCAGCTCGACACCGCGGCGCAGCGCGGCGGACTGCCGGGTGATGGACATCCCGCCGACGACCGTGGTCAGCCGGAGGTTCACCGAGGTGGCATAGGGGGTGAGCGCGTCGGCGACCTGCTGGGCCAGCTCGCGGGTCGGGACCAGCACCAGCGCCAGCGGGCACTTGGGCTCGGCCCGGCGGCCCGCGGTGCGGGCCAGCACGGCGAGCCCGAAGGCCAGCGTCTTGCCGGAGCCGGTGCGGCCGCGGCCGAGGACGTCCCGGCCGGCCAGCGAGTTGGGCAGAGTCGCCGCCTGGATCGGGAACGGCTCGGTGACGCCCTCGCGGGTCAGCGTCGCCAGCAGCCCGCCGGGCATCTCCAGCTCGGCGAAGGTGGAGACGGCGGGCAGCGATGGGGTGGTGCTCAGGGGCATCTCGAACTCGCCCGACTGGACCAGCGGGCGGCGGCGCGGGGCGCCCTGCTGCGGGGACCGGCTCCGGGAGGAGGCCGGGTTGGTACGGGGAGCGCCGGTGGGGCGACCGAAACGGGTCGCCGGGCGCGGGTCATTGGTACGGCTGGTGCGGTGGTTCATGCAGAACCTTCCTCGTAGCGGCACGCTTCGAGGAGGGCTCCGCAGTATTACGCACGGAGGTTCACAAGAACGAGCCAGGGGGGCGGAGGGGATCTCCGCAAGGGGAGGCGCCGGCCTGGCGCGCAAAACTCTGTAGGCCCAGCGTGCGAACGCTGGGCCTACAGAGTTCAAGTAGCGGGGACAGGATTTGAACCTGCGACCTCTGGGTTATGAGCCCAGCGAGCTACCGAGCTGCTCCACCCCGCGTCGGTGAGTCCACTCTAGCAGAGTGCCGCGATCACCAGGCGTCACCCGACGGGACCCCTCAGGGCCGAAGCTTCTCGTAAATCTGCTTAACCAACCGCTCGGACGGGAGGTCCGGGCTGGGCCGGCGTTCACTGACGGCTCTTCATATGTGGTCGCTGTCCAAGAAGATGAACAGCCTCCGCCACTCCCGGGCCGGCCGCGCAGATCCTGTTTCCGGGCCGGGCCCGCGGCCCTAGGGTGCTGCTGAGCCGTACCGTCCCGTGCCCCGCCCACCCCTCGGAGCAGCCCATGGCCACCCTCGCGCCCAGCCACGCCGCCGGTCCCGCCGACCCCCCGCTGCTGGACGAGACCATCGGCGGCTGCCTCGCCCGCACCGTCGCCGCCCACCCGGAACGGGAGGCGCTGGTGGACGTCGGCTCCGGACGCCGCTGGAGCTACCGGGAGCTGGCCGAGGAGGTCGACGCGGTGGCGCTGGGGCTGCTGGCGCTGGGCGTGCAGCGCGGCGACCGGGTCGGCATCTGGTCGCCCAACTGCCCCGAGTGGCTCTTCCTCCAGTACGCGACGGCCAGGATCGGCGCGGTCCTGGTCACCGTCAACCCCGGCTACCGGACCCACGAGCTGGAGTTCGTCCTCAACCAGGCCGGGATCGGGACAGTGGTGGCGCTGCCCTCGTTCAAGACCTCGGACTACGCCGGGATGCTCGCCGAGGCGGCGCCCCGCTGCCCCGCGCTGCGGAACGTGCTGCTGATCGGCGAGGAGTCGTGGACCGCGCTGGTCGCCTCCGGCCGGTCCGCCGACGGCGAGCGCGAGCGCGACCGCAGTCGATTGGACGCCCTCGGGGCGGAGCTGGCACCGGGCGACCCGATCAACATCCAGTACACCTCGGGCACCACCGGCTTCCCCAAGGGCGCGACCCTCTCGCACCGCAACATCCTGAACAACGGCTACTTCGTCGGTGAGCTCTGCGAGTACACCGAGGCCGACCGGATCTGCGTCCCGGTCCCCTTCTACCACTGCTTCGGCATGGTGCTGGGCAATCTCGCGGCCGTCAGCCACGGTGCGTGCGTGGTCGTGCCGGCGCCGGCCTTCGACCCGGCGGCGACCCTGCGCGCGGTCGCCGGCCGAGCGCTGCACCTCCCTCTACGGCGTGCCGACCATGTTCATCGCCGATGCTCAACGACCCCTCCTTCGCGGACTTCCTGGCGCACGACCTGTCCGCGCTGCGCACCGGCATCATGGCCGGGTCCCCCTGCCCGGCCGAGGTCATGAAGCAGGTCGTGGAGCGGATCGGGATGCGCGACGTGTCGATCTGCTACGGCATGACCGAGACGTCGCCGGTGTCCACCCAGACCCGGACCACCGACTCGCTGGAGCACCGGGTGTCCACCGTCGGCCGGGTCGGCCCGCACCTCGAGGTCAAGGTCATCGACCCGGAGACCGGCGAGACCCTGCCGCGCGGCACCGACGGCGAGCTGTGCACCCGGGGCTACTCGGTGATGCTGGGCTACTGGGAGCAGCCCGAGCAGACCGCCGAGGCGGTCGACGCCGGACGGCTGGATGCACACCGGCGACCTGGCGGCGATGGACGCGGACGGCTACCTCCGCATCATCGGCCGGATCAAGGACATGGTGATCCGGGGCGGCGAGAACATCTACCCGCGCGAGATCGAGGAGTTCCTCTACACCCACCCGGACGTGCTGGACGCCCAGGTCGTCGGCGTGCCGGACCCGGTCTACGGGGAGGAGCTGATGGCCTGGATCCGGCTGCGCCCGGGGGCGCCGGAGCTGACCACGGCGGGGGTGCGGGAGTTCTGCACCGGGAAGCTGGCGCGCTACAAGATCCCGCGCTACGTCCACCTGGTCGACGCCTTCCCGGTGACGGTGACCGGGAAGGTCCGCAAGGTCGAGATGCGCGCGGAGTCGGTCAAGCTGCTCGGGCTCTGAGCGCCGGGGCCCCGACCGCTGGGGCTCACACCCGCAGCAACCGGCCGCGCAGCGCGACCTCCAGTTCGAACCGGGCGTCGGCGTCGGTCAGCGCCTCGCCGAACAGCTCCTGCACCCGGTGCAGCCGCTGCCGGGCGGTCTGCGGGTGGATGCCCAGCCGGGCGGCGACCTCGGGGGCGGTGCCCCGGTTGGTCTGCAGCCAGGCCAGCAGGGTCGCACCGAGCCGCTCGCTCTGCTTGGCCGTCAGTTCGGCCAGCGGGGCGAGCCGGCGGTCGGCCATCAACCGCACCAACGGCGCGTCACCGAGCAGCAGCAGGTCGGGCAGCCGGTTGTCGCAGAGCAGCGGCGCGGGTCCGATCCCCGGGGGCAGCGCCGCCCGGGCCGCGCGGGCCCAGCGCAGCGAGTCGGCCGCCCGGTCGAGCGGCACCGTCGGTCCGACGACGGCGCCGCTGCCGTGCAGCAGTGCCCGGACCGCGCGGTCGCGCAGGCAGCGCTGCGGTTCGGGCAGCAGCAGGCAGCCCTCGGGCGCATGCAGGTCGGCCAGGACCAGCGGGGGCAGCCGGGGCCGCCGCTCGCCCTCCCAGGCGGTGGAGGCCGACGCGAGCAGCACTCCGGCGATCCGGTCCGGGAGCGGCCAGTCGGCGTCGGCAGCGGCCTGCCGGACCTCCTCGGCCGGGGCGCCGCCGACGAGCAGTCCGAGCAGCCGGTGCCGCCGCCGGCCGAGCGATCCGGCCTGGTCCGCCTTGGCCTCGACGTAGCCCTGGACCGAGACCGAGGCGATCTCGTCGATATGCGCGAAGACCGCCTCGGCCAGGACCACGACCAGTTCGGGGCCGAGTCCGGCGCGGCGCGCGACCTCGGCGTAGCGCCGCCAGGCGACGCGGCCACCGAGCCGGTAGGCGGCCTGCAGCGCGTCCAGACTCCGGCCCTCCGCCAACTCGCCCCGGCCCAGCGCGCGGTAGACCCGCAGGTGCTGCTCGCCGAGGGCGCCGGCGGAACAGGGGAAGGCCTCGTCGGCGGCCCGGCCCTCGACCAGGTCGGCGAACTCGGCGAGCGCGGTCTCCACACCACCCTGCATTCCGGCGCCGAATTGCCCGGTCAATGGCCGGGAGAATTCCGGGACATGGAGCCGGATCGCACGGATGATCTCGGCCGCCAGGCTCTCCTGCTCTTTTCGTATCTCGGCCGCGAAATGGCGTGGCAGAACCGTCCGACGTCCGGTCACCGGTCGCCCCCTTCTCGGGGCCCGCCCTCTCCTGGGCGAGACCGTCCGACGCGATTATGCGGCGATGTTACTGGTCAGTCAATAGTTCTGACATGGCTGTTCGTTGGCGGTGGCGGCCACTGCCGACAGGGTGCCGCCGAGCCGCGAGCGAGCTGCTGAAACGATTCCGCTCACTTCGGTGACAGAAGCCGGAGATGTCGCCGCACTATTTCTGGCACCCGCTCGTACTCTTCTTCTGAAGCCTGTGGAAACCGTTGACGGTCCCGCGCGCCACTTCTAGCGTCACTGCCAGTTCGCCGGAGCTGCTTTCCTGCTCGACGGCGAACCAATCGGCTCCGGCCAATCGGCTCCAGAAATCCTCGGCAAGGGACGGTCCAGGGATATGAACACCAGTACCAGGAACGCACTGCGCCTGCTCGCCGCGACGGCCGCCGCGGCCACCGGGCTCGCCCTGTCCGGGCTCCAGCCCGCCGCAGCGGCCGGCTACCCCGTCAACTACCACTTCTCCACCGGCTTCCTGGCCGGCTTCGGCAGCCCCACCACGGCTCCGGCCGGGGCGAACGACTGGTCCTGCAGACCGACGGCGGCCCATCCGTACCCGGTGGTGCTGGTGCACGGCACCTTCGCGAACATGAACGACAACTGGGGCGCCGCCTCCCCGCTGCTGGCCAACGCCGGCTACTGCGTCTTCGCCTTCAACTACGGCGGTGCGAGCGCCACTTCCGATATCCAGGGGACCGGGCCGATCGAGGCCGGGGCGGCGCAACTGGCGGCCTTCGTCAACCAGGTGCTGGCCGCCACCGGCTCCGCGAAGGTCGACATCGTGGGCCACTCGCAGGGCGGGATGATGCCGCGCTACTACATCAAGAACCTCGGCGGCGCGGCCACGGTCGACAAGCTGGTCGCCCTCGCGCCCAGCAACAACGGCACCACGCTGAACGGAATCACCGAGTTGGGAACGCAGTTGGGCATCCTGGACCCGGTCAACGCCTTCCTCACCGGCTCCGGTGCCTGCGCCGCCTGCGTGGAGCAGGAGCAGGGCTCGGCGTTCCTGACCGCGCTCAACTCCGGCGGGGAGACCGTGCCGAGCGTCCAGTACACGGTGATCGAGACCACCGACGACGAGGTGGTCACCCCGTACACCAACGCCTTCCTGCCGGCTGCGCCGAACGTCACCGACATCACCCTGCAGAACCAGTGCCTGCTCGACGCCTCCGACCACCTGGAGATCGCCTACGACCCGATCGCACTGACCGACATGCTCAACGCGCTCGACCCGGCCGCCCCGCTGCCGGTCCCCTGCGAGGTGGTGCTTCCGGTCACCGGGCCACTGACCTGACCACCCCTCAGCTCGCCCCGGCGCGCCGGGCCCCTGGGTGCCGGACACGGCAAAAGAGCACGTCAGCGGTGCCGTGAACCGGCCGCA
The DNA here is from genome assembly GCA_963743515.1 of uncultured Actinomycetota bacterium. Taxonomy (GTDB): domain Bacteria; phylum Actinomycetota; class Actinomycetes; order Streptomycetales; family Streptomycetaceae; genus Streptacidiphilus. The sequence goes on along the minus strand of CAVUQN010000002.1, from coordinate 99,954 downwards.
GCATGGTCCCGTTCACTCGCTTGGACCCGCTCCATCCGGCCAACCGGGGTACTTGCGGCCCTTTCGGCCGCGCCCAGGTGACGAATCGTCATTCCTCGTGCACACGATGTAGTCAGTCCGCAGGATGCATCAGGCATCCGGGACCTTCACATCAGTCCCCATCTCGGAGGAATGCATGAACGTTCTACGCACCGCCGGTACGACTGTCGCCGCGCTCGCCATCGCGTTCGGTGCTGCTGCTGCGCCGGTCTATGCCACGTCCGCGCCGGCCGTCGTCTCCCACGTTGCCATCGCACCCGCCGACGGTCCGAGTGGCGGTGACCGCGGCTGGGGCGGCGGCAGCTGGGGCTGGGGCCACGCCCGCTGCGACCGCGACGGCTTCAGCTACAGCTACGGCTACGGCCGCGGCGGCCACGGCGGCCGCGACGGCGGCGACGGCCGCGACGGCGGCGGCTTCGGCCGCGAAGGCGGCGGCTTCGGCCGCGAAGGCGGCGGCTTCGGCCGCGAAGGCGGCGGCTTCGGCCGCGAAGGCGGCGACGGCTTCGGCCGCGACGGCGGCGACGGCCGCGACGGCGGCGACGGCCGCGACGGCTTCGGCCGCGGCGACCGCGACGGCTTCGGCCGCGGCGACTGCGGTCGCGGCCGCGACCGCGACCGCTGCGACCGCGACCGCGACCGCGACGACGACAACGGCCGTGACGACCGTGGCCGTGACCGCTGCCGCCCGCGCGGTGGCGTCGGGGCCGGTGGCGGCGCCATGGCGAACTCGGTCGCCCGGCTGACCGCGCACATCAGTGGCTGACAGCATGATCAGCGCGGGTGGTCGTGACCGTACTCCGGTCGCGGCCACCTGCGCGCTACTCGCAGCGACGACCATCCTCTGCCTGACTGGCTGCGGCCAGCACTCGGCTCCGGCGGCGGCCCCGGCCCCCGCACACCCCCCGGTCCAGGCCCAGGCCCCGAGCCAGGCCCCGGCCCAGGCCCCGACCCAGGCCCCGACCGCGCCGTCCCCGGCAGCCCGTCCCTACCGCGGCGTCTCCGTCGACGGTCTGCCAGAGTCCGCTCCGGAACGCATCGACATCCCCCGTCTGCGCATGCACGCCCCGCTGATGGCGGTGGACGAGAGCAGTGACGGGAGCATCGACACCCCGCCGTACTCGAAGCCGGGTATGGCCGGCTGGTACGACGGCTCGGTGACCCCTGGCCAGGTCGGCACCGCGACGATCGTGGGCCATGTCGACACCCACCGCGGCCCGGCCGTCTTCTACCTGCTGAGCACAGTCAGACGCGGGGACACCATCGATGTCCGCCGGGCCGACAACAGCACCGCGCAGTTCACCGTCGACGCGGTGCGGGTGATCCCGCGCTCCCACTTCGACAACTCGATCTACGGCAACGCGTCCGTGCCCGAGTTGCACCTGATCACCTGCGGCGGCCACTACAACCGCAAGGCGAAGGAGTACAGCAGCAACGTCGTGGTCTTCGCCCACCTCGTCTCGGCCGAGCCCATGCCGGTGATCCCACCGCAGGACTTGGCACCGCAGACGTCGGCCTCGGCGGCTCCGGCCGTACAGGCCAGGGCCGTGCATGCTCCGGCCGTACAGGCTGCGGCTGTGCGACCGAAGGGCTGAGAAGCAAGGACCCGGACCGCGCCCCCGCAGCGGGGCGCGGTCAGACGCCCCGGCTTCCGTCCAGGGTCTCCCGGATGATGTCGGCGTGGCCGGCGTGCCGGGCGGTCTCCTCGATCAGGTGCAGCAGCACCCAGCGAAGCGTGCGGTGCGACTGCTTCGGCCACGCGCAGCAGTCGTCGAGCTCCGCAGCGGCCGCGATCTCGCGGGAGACGGCGGCCTGCTCCTCGAAGTAGGCCGCCCACTGCCGCACCGTGTCGCGCTCGTCGACGCGGAAGTCCTCCTCGTCCCAGCCGGGCACGCTCTCCTCGGGCCACTCGCCGGGGAAGACCCGCCCGGCGAAGATGATCTGGAACCATCTGCGCTCCCAGAGGGCCGAGTGCTTGAGCAGTCCCAGCAGGGACAGCGAGCTCGCCGTCGGCGTCCGGCGGGCATCGGCGTCGGAGACGCCCTCGACCTTGCGGAGCAGGGCGGACCGCTGCCGGTCCAGGAAGGCGCCGAGGGCGTCGCGTTCGGTGGCGAACGAGGGCGGGTTCGTGGTCATGAGCAGCGACCCTAACCGATCGCCCGCGTGGGCTCACCCCACCGGCTCACCCGTGGTCGACCGCCGGCTCGTCCTCCTCGCGGACCGGGTCGGGCATCGTCCAGCGGTCGGCGCGACGGGGGTGGAGGTAGGTGTAGTAGTAGGCGTAACCGACGGCCAGCATCCCGACCGCGATGGTGACCGGGCACCAGTCGGCCTTCACCGACTCGTAGCTGACGTACAACATGATCGTGACGACGCCGAGCGGAACGTACGGCCAGCCGCGCATCCGGTAGGGGGCCGCGCCGGTGGTCCCCCTGATCCGGCCGAACAGCGCCGACAGCGCGACCAGGACATAGAGGACGACCAGGGTCGAGCCGGTGGCCAGGGTCAGCGTGTTGAGCGAGACCAGCCGGCCGACCAGCAGCGTGGCCACGCCCATGGTCAGCGTGGCAACGAGGGGGGTGCGCAGTCGGGGGTGGACGGAGGCGAGCGGGCCGCCGACGAGGTCGGGCCAGGCCCGGTCGCGGGCCAAGGAGTAGAGCAGCCGTCCGCCCTGCAGCATGATCGCGATAACCGCGTTGATGACGGCGATGGCGATGCCCAGGCTGACCACCGTGTTGACGGAAGATCGCGGTCGCCGTGAACGAGGCGACCAGGCCCCAGGAGGCCCCGACCAGCACGTTGCCGCCGGCACCGCCGAGCGCGTGCGGGGTCCACAGCACCGAGACCGGCTGGTCGACATGGACGAAGCCGAGCACGGCCAGCACCGCGACCGCCGCCAGTTCGAGCAGCAGGAAGACCCCGGTGACCCAGGCATTGGTGCGGATATTGAGCACCGCGACCAGTGAGGACAGTGCGATCACCGCCAGCCCGGCCCCCTTCCCGTCCAGCGCGCTCCAGACCACGCCCAGGTAGCTGCCGGTGCCGAGGGCGATGACGGCGGTGACCAGCACCCCGCCCAGCAGGCTGAGCGCGAACAGCGCGAAGCCGGTGGACCGGCCGAGGGTGCGCCCCGCGAAGGCATACTCGCCCCCGGTGATCGGGAAGTCGCTGGACAGCTCCGCATAGCAGAAGGCCATCAGCACGCCGACCGCTGCCGCGATGGCGAAGGCGGCCGTGGAGGAGGCGGTGCTGAGCGCCCTGGTCACCGCCGAGGAGACGGTCGGCCGCGACGGCCACCGCTCCCCCGCGCTGCCGCACCAGCGGCTGCGCGAACTGCTGGCAGCGCGCGGCGCGTTGGTGCAGGCCGAGGACTAGACTGCCGCGTGCCCGGGTGTAGCGCAGAGGCAGTCGTACCACCTTGCCAAGGTGGGTCACGCCGGTTCGAATCCGGCCGCCCGGGCACCACCCCGCAGCGCGGTACGATCATCGGCAATGTCCGGCCGTAGCGCAGAGGCAGGCGCGACCTTGACAGCATCGAGGAGCACGCCGGTTCGAATCCGGTCGGCCGGGCAGTGGCGGATATCCCCGTCACGCCAGGCATCGGTAGCGCAGAGGCAGACGCGCCTGCACTTCATGGAGGACCACGCCGGTTCGAATCCGGCCCGGTGCACCCGACGAGCAGCGCGAGGACGGCGACAGCGTGACCGAGCCCGACACCGGTCCGATCAACGCGGAGGAGTGGGAGGCGTTCCACCGCGTCGTCGGCAAGCTGCGCGCGCTGCCGGTGGACGACCCGCAGCGGCTGCAGGCCGAGCAGGTCGCCTCCTCCTTCGCCCGGGACGGGCGGCACCGCCGTCGGCAGGGCCGACGCGACACGGTCCGCGCGGCCGACGCCGAGCTGGTCCGGGCCACCACGACCGGCGCCGAACTGCGGCGGATGGACGCCCCGCTGGCCGTGCCCGCCCAGCGGCCGGAACCGGTCGGCAGCTACCACCGGCCCCGGCTCTGCTACAGCTGCAAGGCCCCGTTCACCCGGGTCGACGCCTTCTACCACCTGCTCTGCCCCGACTGCGCGGCCGAGAACCTGGCCCGCCGGGAGGCCCGGGCCGACCTGCGCGGACGGCGGGCCCTGCTCACCGGCGGCAGGGTGAAGATCGGCTTCCAGCTGGCGCTGATGCTGCTGCGCGACGGCGCCGAACTGATCGTCACCAGCCGCTTCCCACGGGACACCGTGCGCAGGTTCCGCGCGGCCCCGGGGAGCGCCGAGTGGCTGGACCGGATCACCGTGGTCGGCATCGACCTGCGCGACCCGCGTCAGGTCCTGGGCCTGTGCGAGCAGTTGCGCGCCGAGGGCCGGCCACTGGACATCGTGGTCAACAACGCGGCGCAGACCGTCCGCCGACCGCCCGGCAACTACCAGCCGCTGGCCCGGGCCGAGCACGAGCCGCTGCCGGCCGGGGCCCCGGTCCGGGCGCTGCTGGAGGCCCCCGGCTTCCGCCTCGCCCGGGAGCTGCCACCGCCCGGCGACTGGCGGCTGCTGCTCCCGGCCGCCGTCGGCGCGGGCAGCACCGACCTGGACGCACCGGGCCTGGACGAGTCCGGCCTGCTGCCGGACACCGCGCCGGAGAACTCCTGGTCGGCGCGGCTGGGCCGACTCGACCCGGCCGAGCTGCTGGAGACCCACCTGGTCAACGCCATCGCCCCGGCGCTGCTCTGCGACCGGCTGCTGCCACTGCTGCTGGCGTCCCCGTATCCGCGCCGCTACCTGGTCAATGTCACTGCCGTCGAGGGCCGGTTCGCGGTCCGCAACAAGACGGCCGGGCACCCGCACACCAATATGGCCAAGGCCGCGCTGAACATGCTGACCCGGACCAGCGCCGAGCAGCTGGCCGCCGAGGGCGTCCACCTGGCCAGCGTGGACACCGGCTGGATCACCGACGAGAACCCGCTGCCCAAGCGCGACCGGATCGCCGACCGGGGCTTCCGCACCCCACTGGACGTGGTGGACGGCGCGGCCCGGGTCTACGACCCGATCGTCCGGGGCGAGGCGGGCGAGCCGCTGTCCGGGGTCTTCCTCAAGGACTACCGGGTCGCCGACTGGTGAGGCTGCACCGGTCGAGCCGGGTGCCTGGGCATGGCGGCGAAGACCTCGATCCAGAAGCGCTGGTGCTGCTCGGTCGCCCCGACCAGGTAGGTCGAGCGCAGCTTCGGGGGCAGCCGGGCGACCAGCCGGACCACCGTCGTCCGGTGCTTGCGGAGCTGTGACAGCTCGGCGTTGGCGATCACCTGGTGGACCAGGTCGGTGTCGTTTCCGCCCTCGGTCGACTCCTGGCCCGCCCGCACCAGCCGGGCCTCCCAGCCCGCCGCGTCGTCGGCCAGCTCACGCAGCCCGGTGACGGTGCGTCGGCTGAGCCGGTCGGTCAGCGCGGTGAGCGGGACCGGGGCGTACTCGCCGTCGCCGAGGTAGACCGTGCCGATCTCCAGCGGCAGTCCGTGGCCGTGCAGCTTGATCAGCCGCTCCAGGGTGCGCTTCGTGATCCAGGCCCGGCCCTCCTCGTCGATGTCGTTCTTCCACCACTCCAGGACGGTCTCGGCGACCGCGCCGTAGCGGGCGATCAGCCACTCGTTGGCGGGGATGTCGGCTGGGTCGACCAGCAACGAGGCGGTGAACCTGGTCGCCTGGGCGATGTTGTTGCGGGCGACCTGGAGCTTGCGGCCCAGGTGGTAGGGCGGGTTCTGCAGCGCGATCTGGGCCCGCAGGCCCTGGATCGGCTTCCCGGCGAGGGACCATTCCTGGGTGATCTCCATCAGCTTGGCGAAGGCCGCCTTGTCCTTGGGACGGTTGTACTCGTCCCAGACGACGGCCTTGGGCTCGCTGCCGGTGAAGTTGACGGCGAGCAGGTTGTCCAGCGAGCCGTCCGCCGTGGGCACCGGAGCGCACAGGTCCTCGACGTTGGTGACCGGCATCGAGTAGTACAGCGGCTCGCGTCCCAGCTCCTCCCGGACCAGCTGCCGGACGATCTCGGTCTTGCCGCAGCCGGGCGGGCCCTGGAGCAGCACCGTCCAGCGGTTGCGCAGCGCGGCCCGGACCACCCGGCGGACCGGGTCGGCGACGGTGGCCGGGTTGTCGGTGCCGAGCGCGGCGGCGATCCGGTCCAGGGTCTCGTGGGTGCGGTCCGGGCCGGGCGCACCCCGGCCGTCCGGGGCGGGCTCGGCCAGTCGCAGCCGCGCGCCGTTGACCAGCGGCAGGCCCCAGACCAGCGGGAAGCCCTCGCGGGCATTGGCCAGGACATGCTCCAGGGTGCGCGGCGACAGCAGTTGCCGCAGTCCGGGGGTGAGCGCGGCCCAGATCGAGAACACCGGCCGCAGATCCCACTGCGGGAACCGGGCCGCGAGCGCCTCCCGCCAGGAGGTGTCGTTGGCACCGATCCTGACGGTGGTCATCCGGTCAAGAATGGCCAGGTCGCTGCGCCGGGCGGAGGTCTCGGCCAGCGACTCGTTGTCGGTGAGGAACACCCCGATGCAGCCGAGCGCCCGCAGGTCGTACTCGCCCAGCGTCCAGTTGCAGGCGATCTGCATCAGCTGCGACTGGATGGTCTCGCCGGCCTGCAAGGAGTCGTCGATCAGCAGCACGAACGGCTTGCCGGGCCGTAGCTGGCGCATGATCAGTTGACGCAGCACCAGCTCGCCACTGGCCGCGTCGCGGACCGGGGCGTTGGCGAGCAGGTCGTCCGGGGTGAGGTTGGCCGCCGGGACGAAGACCAGCACGGCGTCCGGGTGGGCGGCCGGGATGTGGCTGAAGAAGGTCGCGGTCTTGCCGATGCCGTGCTCGCCGAAGACCTGGCCGGTCAGGCCGAGGTCGATCATGGCGTCGATGAACCGCTCCAGCCGCGAGCGCTCGCGGGCCGGGGCGGGAGGGTTGGTGGTCACTGCTCTCCTGTCGTGACGCGGTGGCAGGCCATCGGCGGTCGGTGGGCCTCGGGCCAGTCGTCGCCGCCCTGGGTGATCAGCCAGATCCACTTGTCGGGCTCGGCGGGGGTGATGTGCGGGGCGTAGCCGTCGGTGAGCACGATCACGGCGTCCGGCTGCTCCTCGAACCAGGCGCCCTGGACGGCGGTGCGGCCCTCGATGTGGTCGGCGACCGCCTGGAAGCTGGTCCCGCCGCCGCCGTAGACCCGCTCGCCGGGGCGGAAGGGCATGACCACCCCGTCGAAGGAGAGCCAGTGCGCCCGGACGCCGTCGATCGAGCCGACCAGCCCGGTCAGCCAGTCGACCACCGACTGCGGCATCGAGCCCGAGGTGTCCAGCGCGATCACCAGCAGCCGCTCCCGGACCGGACCGCGCCGGGACAGCATCGGGTCGTGGCCGAGCGCAGCCAGGATCGCCCCGCGCTTCTTCGGGTAGACCAGCCGCTCGCCCTCGCACAGCCGGGACCCGAGGACGTCCACCAGCCAGCGCTGCCACCAGTCGACCCGCCCGGTGCGGGCGGTCTCGCCGCGCGGCGCGCCCGCGCCCAGCCGTCCCCAGATCCGGCCGGCCCGCTCGGAGCCGCCCTCGCTGCGGCGCATCAGCTCCCCCAGCTCCGACTCCGCGACCCGGTTGCCGCGCCGGCCCGCGAGCAGGGCGTTCAGCAGCACTGAGGAGACCACCTCGTCCACCGTCTCCTGGTCGGCCGGGACCGTCTCCCCGTCCTGGTGGATGCAGCCGCACTCGGCCACCGGCGGGGCGGTCATCCGCCGGAGCTCGGCGTAGCAGCCGTGGTCGGTCGCCACGAAGCACTCGTAGGGCAGGGGTTCCAGCCCCTGGGCGGCCAGGTCCTGCTGATAGCCGGCGTGCACCTCGCGCGGGTCGATGCCGACGGGTGCCCCGGCCAGCAGCGGCAGGCCGTTCCGGCCGAGGCGCAGCAGCGCGACATGGTTGATGGTGACCTCCGCGGCCAGCCGGAAGACCGGGTCCGCCTGCAGCTCCGGCTCGTACTGGAGGTGACGCTGGATCAGGTGCCGGGCCTCGTGGAAGAGGACGAACTTCACCCCGTCCAGGCCCAGGCCGACGAAGAAGTCCGGGTTGTAGAGCAGCAGGCAGGTGCCGTCGCCGGAGGCCGCCACGGCGGCGGTGTCGACGGCGGTGGTGGGCAGTTGGTGCCGGCACTTGGCGTAGAGCCAGGAGCCGACGGCGGACTGGGTGAGCCCGAAGTCCAGCAGCGCGGCCTCCTTGAGCCGCCGCGCCTCGGCGACGGTCTCGGGTGCGGCCGGCTGCCAGCGCTCCAGCGCGCGGCGGTCGGTGGGGTCGACGACATGGAGGCGCGGAGCCCGGTGCGGGTCGAAGCTCATCGGACCGCTCCCCTGCGGAATCGAGTACGGCGGGTACGGCGAGTACGGGTAGAGTCGCCCGCGCGAGCGGCGGGGCTGTAGCGCAGAGGCAGTCGCCCCGGTCTCCAGAACCGGATCACGCTGGTTCGAATCCAGCCGGTGCCCGCCGTTCGCGCCCGTGCAGATCTTCGTCCTCCGGCGGTGGACCGGCGATGGCGGAGGCGGTGACGATCAGCTCGGGCAGCGTGCCGCTGAAGCTCGGCTGCAGCTGGGCCAGCACCGCCCAGGCCTCGACATGGCCACCGAGCTGCTCCCGCACCAGTGGCGTCAACTCCGCCCGGACCCGCCGCCCGTGGGTGGAGTCGCCGCGCAGCAGTACCCCGAGCGAGGCCAGGGCCCGCTCCGCCGACTGCCCGGTGAGGTAGTCCTCGGCCTCAACCGTGATCCCGGCCTCCCGCAGTCGGCGGGCGTACTTGGGGTGGTCGCCGAAGCTGGTCCGCAGCGGCTGCGGGCAGGTGACGTGGCAGGCCAGCGCCCAGCGGGCGTAGCCGGGCAGCGGCTGCTGCGCGTCGGCCTCGGCCACCAGCCCCCACTCGGTGCGCGGCACCGCCCGCGCGAGCGCCCGGCAGGTCTTCAACCGCCGGGCCGCGCCGGCCGTCCGCAGCTTCGGGATCAGCTCGGCGGCGGTCTGCGGCGGCAGGTCGAACAGCTGGTCCCGCAGCGGGCCGTGCTCCATCGCCCGGAGCTCGTCGGACACCGGGACCGGCTCGGTGCGGGCGGGGTCGAAGGGCACCCCGGCCAGGATGTCCCGGCGGATGGCGTCGCCCAGCGGCCGCACCTGGAACAGGGTGGTGTTGAGCACCGGGTCGTCGCACTCCAGCAGCCACAGCAGGGTCGACATCGGCAACTGCGCCGGGCTCGACAGCAGCTGCCACGGCGGGGGCGGACCCGTCGGCTCCAGGGGTTGGCCTGCCCCGGCCAGCCGCAGCCGGACGCGCGCCGCATCCGGCCGGTCGACCAGTGTCAGCAGCTCCCCGATCGCCCGCTTGCCCATGACCGACATGACCCGTGCCTCCCCCTCGACCGTTCACCGCAGCCTAGCGATCACCGCCGACCGGCCGCACGCGGGATTCGCCGGGACTCGTCGGAGCGTCAGCCCGCCGCATGGGCAGCGCGGTCCAGCGCGAAGACGGTGACCGGGCGTTCGAAGAGCAGGTCCTCACGGCTCCGGGTGAAGCCGAGCCGCTCCGCGACCGCGACCGAGCCGCTGTTGCCCGGGTGGATCATCGCGGTGATCCGCTCCAGGCCCAGCCCCTCGAAGCCCCAGTCGAGGACCGCATGGGCGGCCTCGGTGGCGTAGCCGTGGCCCCAGTGGGCGTGCGCGAGCGTCCAGCCGGCCTCGGTCTCGTCGAACTGCTGCCACCAGTTCAGTCCGCAGCGACCGATGGTCTCCCCGGTCGCCCGCAGTTCGACCGCGCACAGGCCGTGGCCGCGCGCGGCCCACTGGGACGCAATGCCCTGCAGCCGGGCGGCCGCCGACTCCCGGGTGCAGCTCCCGACGAAGCGGCTCACTTCCGGGTCCCGGTGCAGTCGCACCCACCAGTCGATGTCGGCGTCGGAGCTGGTCAACGGCCGGAGGCGAAGGCGTTCGGTGGTGATCTCGTCCATGCTCCGACGCTATGCCACGGGACTGGCAGTCGTCGGCCCGGGTGGCTCCTCACTCCGGTGCGCCGGGCAGTCCCTCCGAGGCGGTGAGTCGGCCGCCGAGGCGGCGGGCGGTGGCCGGGGCGAGCAGGACCGCGACGATCGCGACGAGCAGCCAGCCGCCGGCGACGATCGGGAACCAGTGCCCGGGACCTGACGAGGGGTAGGGGATGACGTTGCGGTAGAGGGTGTAGCCGAGCAGCGCCAGCGCCGCGAGCGGGATGACCACCTGCCACCTCGGCACGGCCATCCGCCGCTGGACGAAGATCAGCCGGATCGCGCCGACGGTGGTGAGGCCGTAGGCGACGAGCAGGATCAGCGTGCCGATGGTGCCGCCCCAGACGAAGGTGGACTCCGGCACGGCGGAGAAGGCGACGATGCACAGCCCGAGGATCACCGCCATGATGGTGCTGATCACGACGGCCGCCCGGGCCGGGGTGCCGCGTCCGGAGACCCGGCCGAGGCCGTGTTCGCCGAAGCCGTCCCTGCTCATCGCGAACAGCAGCCGGGCCGAGCCGACGGTGCAGGCCAGGCAGCAGCCGAAGGCGCTGACGGTCGCGCCGAGGGTGACCACATTGCCGACCCAGGGGCTGAGGTAGCTGCCGCCGAGGTCGCCGACCAGTGAGGTGGAGGCGCCGAAGGCGCCGGTCCCGGCCGCGTTGGTGCCGAAGCCCATCATCTCGATCGCGGTGACGACCACGAAGAACGCGCCGCCGAAGAGGGTGGTGCCGAGGATCGCGCGCGGGATGTCGCGGTTGGGGTTGACCGACTCCTCGCCGAGGGTGGACGCGGCCTCGAACCCGGCGAAGGAGAGGAAGCCGAAGACCACGCCGAGGAAGAGCGCGGAGGGCGCGGTGCCGTGCGGAACCGAGAAGACCGACATGGTGAACCGGTGCCCGGCCGGGGCATTGCCGAGCAGCAGCCGGACCAGCACCACGGCGCTGACGGTGAGGATCAGCGCCACGGTCGCGCCCTCGACGGTGAGCAGCACGTTGGTGCCGCGCCGGACCGAGGCAATGGTCAGCCAGCAGGAGAGGAGCAGCACGATGGCGGTGAGGATGAACGGGGCGTCGGTGGGCGGGTGCGGCCAGGCGCCGATCCGTTGGAGGAAGGAGATCCCGAAGATCCCGACCACGGAGGAGGTGGTGACCCCGTAGAAGAGGTAGGTGCCGATCAGGCCCCAGCCGGCGACAACGCCGGTGCGTGGGCCGAGGGTCGCGCCGACGAAGGCGTAGACCGAGCCGGAGTGCCGGTAGTACTGGCAGAGCCGGACGAAGACATAGGTGACCAGCAGCACGCCGACGGCGGCGATCAGGAAGGCCAGCGGCACGGCGCGGCCGACGCTGGGCTCGGCCGCCTGCGGGTTGATGTTGACGGCCATGCTGGGCGCCATCAGCGCCATGGAGAGGCCGACGGCCTGCCAGACCGTCAGGGTCCGCCGCAGCCCTGGTCCGGGCGGGTCCTCGGTGGTGGGGACGGGAGTGGTGGTCGGGGTCGAGTCGGGCATGTCCGGAGGTCCTTCCGCGAGCAGCCTGGCGGTTCCGGTCCTGTTGCGCGCTTCGAGTGTGGGCCCGACTCGGCCGCGCCGTAAGGAGGCGCGGCACAAGAGCGTTATGTTGATCTGAAGTTCGGCCCGACTTCCGGCTCTACAGCCCCACTGACCGTCCGTCAGGCCAGCAGGCCGGAGGCCAGGTGGTCGGTCGGCCCGCTGACGCCGGGCAGCGCGAAGAAGTAGCCGCCGCCGGTCGGCGAGATGTAGTCGACCAGCGGCTCGTCGATCAGCCGGGTCTGCACCGCCTCGAACTGGCGCAGCACGTCCTGCTGGTAGCAGCAGAAGAGCAGGCCCACGTCGAGGTTGCCGTTCGACGTCGACGCCCGCGGTCGTAGTTGTAGCCGCGGCGCAGGATCTGCTGGTCGTCGGTGGCCCTGGTGCGCGGGTTGGCCAGTCGGATGTGGGCGGTCAGCGGGATGACGTTGCCCATCGGGGTCGTTGGCGTAGTCGGGGATGTCGAACTCGTTCGTGCCGTCCAGCGGGGCGCCGGTGTCCCGGCGGCGGCCGATCATCGTCTCCTGCTCGTGAGCGACACCCGGTCCCAGAACTCGACCAGCATCCGGATGATCCGGACACCTGGTAGGAGCCGCCCTCGGCCCAGGCCGGCTCGCCGTTGCGCCGCCGTGCGCCCAGATCAGCGCGTCGGTGACGGTCGGCGTCGGTGACGTCCGGGTTGGCGATGCCGTCCTTGAAGCCGAGCTGGTTGCGCGGGGTGCCGCGGGGCGCGGGGCGCGGCGTGGAAGCCGTCGATCTTCCAGATGGCTGCATGCCGCCGCGGGTGTGCTTGGCGATGTCGCGCAGCGCGTGCATCACCGTGTCCTTGGAGTCGGCGCAGATCTGCAGGGAGATGTCGCCGTGCAGTTCGGTGGAGTCGACCATGTCGTCGTTGGGGAAGATCGGCATGGCGGTCAGCCGGGCCGGCTTGCGGGCGGCGAGGCCGTAGCGGTCGTCGAAGAGCGAGGCGCCGACGCCGACGGTGACGGTCAGGCCGTCGCTGGGGACGACCGGGCCGAGCGTGTCGCTGTCGGACGGGCACCGAGGCGATGCTGACGTCGGGCGGGGTGCCGCCGCTGGTGAGGAAGCGGATCCGGTCGGTCAGGGTCTGGAACAGCTCGGTCAGCGTCGGCCCGGTCCGCGGCGATGGCGTCGAAGGAGACGAAGGTGGCGGCGGCCTGCGGCGGGGTGGTGATCCCGGCCTGGTGCGGCCCCTCGAAGGGGATGACTGGCCGGTCCGGCTGGCCGGCCGGCGTCCCGGTGTCGGCGGCCGCGCGGTCGGCGGCCGACCCCGGCGGCGGCCGAGCACGGCCGCGCCGAGGCGGTGCCGAGCGCCGCCCCGCGCAGGAAGGCGCGGCGGGCCACGCCGGGCCGGGGGCGGACGCACGGCCTGAACGGGCAGTTGCCGCTCGGACGGGTGCGCGGGCGGGTGTCGGCGGTCATGCGGAGGTCCGTCCGGTGAGCAGGTCGGGGACGCGGAGAGGTTCTCGAGCAGCTCGCCGAGGTCGGCGTCGAGCTGCTGGCGCTGGGCCCGGTGGTCAGCGCGGCCGAGCGGGTCCAGGTGCCGCAGTCGGCGTGCGCGGTCGGCGAGCAGGTCGGTCCTGGACCGTGGCCAGTCCCCGGTCGATCGTGGTCAGCAGCTGCGGATCGCGCGCCTGGATCAGCCGGGTGATGGTGGCGCAGCACCTGCCTGGGTGCCCTGGGTGTTGGCGTACGAGGGTGGCCAGGGTGGTGCCGCTGCCGTAGTCGGCGATGCCGGTGAGCTGGAACTGCAGCGCGTTCTCCAGGATCTCGTGGGTGCGCAGCGGCAGGTCGCCCGGGTCGACCTCCTCGCTCGGGGAAGTCCTGGATCAGACCCTGGACGTCGGCGACCAGGCCTTCGGTCGAGCGGGCGCAGCTCGCGCGGCGGGCTGCGCCGTGCCAGAGGCCGTACTCGATCCGGAAGAAGCCGGTCCAGCACGGGTCGGCGGTGCCCAGCGGCAGGCCGTTGGCCATCCCGTTGATCTCGTCGTCGAAGTCGCCGAAGGTGTTGTAGGCCGCACCGAGCCGCTCGTAGTCGAGGTGCGCGGTCAGCCAGTCCGTCTTGGCCTTGGGCAGGTTCCCGGCCTCCACGTCGGCGTCCAGGGTCTCGGCTGTCGGCGAGCAGTCCGGGCAGGCTGCGGCCGACGATAGCCGCGGTAGGCGGTGACCGGCGCGCCGAGGGCGAGGTCCGGCATCGGCTGGATAGCCGGGCACCGCCCCGCTCGCGCTGCCGGTGACGGTCCAGCTGCGCGAGGTCAGCACAACTCCGTTGCTGAACACGCAGCGCAGGGCGTAGCTGCCGGCGCCGATCGTGGTCGACATCGACCGGGTCGCGCCCGGCAGCAGGTCCGTCAGCTCGGCGTAGACCGCGCCGCTGCGCGGGTCGATCAGATAGACCTGGGCGGGGTCGCGCGCGGTGTCGTCGATGTCGATCAGCTGGTGCCCGGCCACCGGCCGGGCGGCACGGTGCCGCACCCGTGTTCACCGATGGTGACCACGGGCGCGGCGCCGGCCGATCGGCCGCTCTCGGCGGCGGCGACGGCGCCGCCGACCAGCAGTAGGGCGACGGCTGCCGCCGCGGCGGTGCGCAACGGCAGCTGCCGGCCGCGATGGCGGCTGAAGGGTCTGTTCCACATGCTGCGGGCTGCTCAGTTCCAGATGTCGGTGATCGGGGTGGCGCGTGGAGCTCGCGCCGACCTCGGTGAGGCCGTACATCTGCTCCAGCGTGGCCAGCAGGTTGTAGTGGTTGATCGTCTCGTCGTACTTGCCGGGGATCGACCGACTGGCCGACGAAGATCGTCGGGACCTGGTTGTTCTCGGTGTAGTCGTCCTCGTCCCAGGTGACGATCAGCAGGCTGTTGTTGGCCTTGGCCCAGGTCGCGTAGGCGGACATGTTGGTCTTCAGCCAGGTGTCGGCCTGGGCGATGGTGCCGTTGTGCATGTCGTCGTTGAGGTTCGGGATCACGAACGACAGCGTCGGCAGGCTGGCGTAGTTCGAGGAGCTCGGGAAGGAGGTGAACGGCAGCGAGTCCGAGGTGGGGATCGCGCTGAAGTTGATCCACGGCGAGTGCTTGCGGGCGTAGTTGCCCGAGGTGCAGGTGGTCGAGCCGGTCTTCGGCAGGCCCTCGGAGTAGCCCTTGAAGGTGTCGCCGGCGGCGAGCAGCTCGGAGCCGAGGTTGGCGGTGGTGCTCTCGCTGACCGGGCAGGTGTCGGCGGTCAGGCCGTCGGTGTTGCCGGAGAACAGCGCCATGTAGTTGGGCTCGCTCGGGTGGGTGACCGCGAACGAGGAGGTCATCAGCGCGCCCTGGGACGGCCAGCGAGTTGATGTAGGGGGCGTCGGTGGTGTCGCCGATGATGTCGGTGTAGGAGTGGTTCTCCTCCATCACGACCACGACGTGCGCCGGCGTCGGCACGGTGCTGGAGGCGAGCCCGGCGGCGATCCGGGCAGCGGGGGCGCTGCTCGCGGCGGGCGCGGCGTGGGGCTGGAGGGTGACCACGCCGACCGCGGCTATGGCGGTGGCGGACACCAGGGACCAGATCGTGCGGGAGATCGGACGCATGGGGACTCCAGAAGGCGGTGCGGGCGGGGGAACTCTCACCGGTACATACGGAGCGTAGGAGCGCCGGGTGATGCGGGTCCTACCCGTCGACCCTACGACGGTGAACTTCACATGTCATGCAATCGTCACGAACTATTCTGGTCCTCAGGCGTCCGAGGACCCGTGCTCGGCATCCGGATCACTCGGGACGAGGGCCGCTGGTCCGCCCGCGCCGCCGCCCGCCGAGGCGTGCCGACCGGCGCCTGAGCGCGGACGCGGAAGGGCCCCGCCACGGTGCCGGTGGCGGGGCCGGGTTCGGGGCCGGGCGTCAGACCGTGATCTTGCTGAGGTCGGGTGCGCCCTTGGTGCCGTCCGCCGAGAACTCGATGGTGTTGGAGCTGCCCGCGTTGAGCTTGACCGTCACCGTGTAGCTGCCGACGACGGAGTAGCTGCTGGAGGAGGTCTCCGGGAAGCTGACCGTCTGGGCGGTCCCGTTGACGGTGACCGTGGCCGGCTTGGCCTCGCCGACCGCCAGGTAGTACACGGTCATGGTGTAGCTGCCGGCCGAGGGCTCGGAGACGCCGGTGAAGGTCGCCGTGCCGTCGCCGCCGCCGCCGATGCTGCTGACCTTCTCCCCGCCGGTGCAGGCGGAGCAGCTGGTCACCGCGGCGCCGTTGGCGAGCGTCGCCGACGCCGCCGGATAGGTATTGCCGCCGGTGGCCGCGGCGGTGACGGTCAGGGTGTAGGTCGCGGTGTGGCTGCCGGAGGCAGCCGTCCCGGTGACCGTGACCGGGTAGGTCCCCGGCTTGGTCGCGGAGGTGGTCGCCAGGGCCAGCGTGGACGAGCCGCCGGAGCTGACCGAGGTCGGCGAGAAGGAGGCGGTCACCCCGCTCGGCTCACCGGAGGCGGTCAGCGCGACCGTCTCGGCACTGCCCGAGGCGATGGCGGTGCTGACGGTGGTGGTGGCCGAGCCGCCGGCCGTCACCGAGGCGGAGGTCGGCGTGGCCGCGATCGAGAAGTCGTTCCCGGCCGTGCCGCTGCCGACGGTCAGGGTGTAGGTCGCGGTGTGGGTGCCGGAGGCGGCCGTCCCGGTGACGGTGATCGGGTAGGAGCCGGCCGCCACCGACGAACTGCTCGCCAGGGTCAGCGTGGACGAGGCGCCCGAGGCCACCGAGGTCGGCGAGAAGGAGGCGGTCGACCCCGCTCGGCACGCCGGAGGCGGTCAGTGCCACGTTCTCGGAACTGCCGGAGGCGATGCCGGTGCTCACCGTGGTGACGGCGGTGCCGCCGGCCGCGATGGTGGACGAGCCGGGCGACGCCGCGATGGAGAAGTCGTTGCTCACGGTGCCACCGCCGAGCGCCGCCTGGAGCGCGCCGGCCAGCACCGCGCTGCCGCTCATGTCCAGCGCGGGCTCGCTGCTCTGCCAGGAGCGGACGTCGTCGACGTACTCGCCGCCGTGGCCGGTGAAGGTGGTGAACGAGTCGTTCTCGCACTTCGACCATGCCGGTCATCAGGCTGCCGAGGTCGCCGCTGTAAGTTGCTGGCGCGTTCGGGCCGTTGACCACCGCGCCGGTGTCGATCGGGCCGGTGCCCTTGGAGTTGCCGAGGATGTTGGGGATCTGCGAGCCCATGCAGTCGGGGAAGGTGGTGCCCTCGCCGACCATGAAGCTGGTGCCCCAGGCGTTGTCGCCGAGCAGCCAGTCCCGCTGCTCGTCGGCGAAGGCCGCGTACTCGGTGTCGCCGCTGGCCTTCTGGTAGAGCGCCTCGGTGGAGATGAAGCCGAAGGTGTGCGAGTCGACGTCGAAGTTGGTGTTGTCACCGCCCTCGTGGAAGATGTCCGAGCTCGCCACGGTCGCCGCGGAGGCCACCTGGGCCTTGAGGTTGGCGATCAGCTGGGCGGGGGTGACCGCGAGGCCGGACGGGGTGCCGGCGTCGGCGATCGCGGTGATCAGGTCGGCGTGGGCCAGGGCGCTGACGTCGTACAGGTTCAGCGTGTCCTGGCCGGAGTCGTCGGCGATGTAGTCCGAGGCCCAGGTCGCGGCCTGGGTCAGGTACGGGGGTAGCGGACGTGGAGTCGCCCAGGTCCTGCTCGGCGCGCACGATCTCGGTGGCGCCGAGTTCCATCGCGTCGTGCCAGATGCCCTCGGGGTAGTACGCCTCGGGGAGGGTCGATCTCCAGGTCGTCGCTCCGGGCGGCTGGTGTTGGCCATGGCGTAGAGCGACGTGGCGTCGGCGAGCTCGGTCGTGGCGCCGGTGGTGTTGCCGGCCGCGCGTCCTCCTGGGCGGCGAAGGCGAAGGCGGCGGCGACCCGGCCGACCACGTCCGGGTCGATCTTCGCACCGGGGGCCGCGGCCTCGAACACCGGCCGGTGCGCCGCCGCCTAGTTGTCCATGGAGTTGGTGTCGGAGTCGTCGACCTGCGGCAGGCGCCACAGGTCGTGGTCGCCGTAGTACGTGGTCTCGTTGCCCTCGCCGATGCCGACCTGGAGGTAGCAGCGTCTTGGTGGACGAGTTCCACATCTGGTTCAGGTAGGTGGTGCCGTACTGCGCCTCGGCGGTCAGCGAGGCCGGGGCCGTGGAGCCGAGGCGCGAGGCTGCGGAGTAGAGCAGGTCATCGGCGTATGAGGTGGTGAAGGTGAACTTCAGGTAGTCGCCGGCGTCGAACCAGCCGCCCTCGGCGTCCACCGGGGCCGCCCCGGAGACCGGGACCAGCTTGCCGCTGATCTGGTCGCCGGTGCCGCCGTCGCTGTTGGCGATGAAGTCCGGCGTCTCGTAGACGGTCGCGCTCGCGTCGTTGAGGTGCGAGGGCTGCCGGTCGAGCGGGCCGCGGTGATGACCTCGGACCGTCGCGCTGGTTCTGGAAGAAGTTGACCCCGTCGGTGACCAGCCGGCCGTAGAGCGAGGAGGCGCTCTCGATCTGGAAGGTGTCCGAGGTCGAGGCTCACCGAGCCGCTGGTGACGACGTGGTAGGTGCCGGCCGCGGTGACCGTGGAGAAGTCGATCGGGTAGACGTCCGGGTACGCGGAGTTCCAGGAGCCGCGGCTGGTCGTGGTCACGCTCCGCTGGCCACCGTGGTGCCGGCGGAGTTGACCACCTTGTAGGTCTCCCCGGAGAGCGACGATCCGGCCATCAGGTAGGCGATCTTGGTGTCGGTGGTGCCGTAGCCGACCTGGTCCACCCGGATCTGTCCGGTGGTCGCGGCCTGGGCGGTCACCACCGGCACGAAGGCCAGGACGAGGCCGCCGCCGAGCGCCGCGGCCAACAGGGTCCGGCGGCGCCGCCTGTCACCGCGCCTTCTCGGCTTGGGAGTTGCTGAATCCATGGGGGTGGCTCCTCCGGTTCGACGAGCAGATTTAGTTAAATACCCTTACTTGTTCTCGCCCCTGGGACGGTAGGGACTGCCATGACACACCGTCAATAGTCTTGTCATGCTCCTTAACAAAATTTGCCGCCACCATGGGCCTCGGGCGGAAGGATCAACCCGACCGCCTGCCTTCGACTTCTGAAGCCGGTCGACCGTATTGACCCGGCACCGAGCAGGACTGACACTGCTTCAGAACTCCAAGGAGGACTCAGAGGCCCCACAGCAGCGACTTGAGAGCGCTCTCAATCCGCACATTCCGAGGAGCTGCGCCGTCGGCACCGCTCGCATCCCTCTCCGAAGTGACACCACGGGCCACCTGGCCGAGGCCGAGGCTTCACTTCACGAATCGATCCCACGGACCGGAAAGGCCCCCACCATGCGCAGAACCGCCCCTCCGCGCCGCCGTACCCTGGCCCTGATCACTGCCTTCGCCCTGCCGCTGGCAGGGCTGCTCGGGCTCTCCGTCACCGCCGGCACCGCCCAGGCCGACGTCGTCCCGGCCGCACCCAGCGGCTGGACCACCGCGTTCAGCGACGACTTCAGCGGCCCGGCCGGCAGCGCCCTGTCCACCACCGACTGGCTCTACGACACCGGCACCAGCTACCCGGGCGGGGCCGCCAACTGGGGCACCGGCGAGGTCGAGACCAACACCACCTCCACCAGCAACGTCTACCTGGACGGCAACGGGCACCTGGTGATCAAGCCGATCGAGGACGCCAACGGCAACTGGACCTCGGGCCGGGTCGAGACCCAGCGCACCGACTTCGCCGCGCCTCCCGGCGGCGAGGTCGAGCTCAGCGCCTCCATCGAGCAGCCGGATCCGACCAACGGCGTCGGCTACTGGCCGGCCTTCTGGGCCCTGGGCGCGGCGGCCCGTCCGGTCGGCGCGACCAACTGGCCCGGCATCGGCGAGCTGGACATCATGGAGGACGTCAACGCCCTCAGCGAGCACTCGTCCACCCTCCACTGCGGAGTGGATCCCGGCGGCCCCTGCAACGAGACCACCGGCATCGGCAGCGGCCTGCTGCCCTGCTCCGGCTGCCAGACCGGTTACCACACCTACTCGGTGATCCTGGACCGCACCGACACCTCCGCCGAGCAGCTGCGGTTCTACCTCGACGGCAACGAGACCTTCTCGGTGAACGAGAGCCAGGTCCCGGTCGCCACCTGGCAGGCTGCCGTGGACCACGGCTTCTTCGCCATCTTCAACGTCGCCGTCGGCGGCGCCTACCCGGACGCGATCTGCAGCTGCACCTCGCCCACCGCAGCGACCAGTTCGGGCGCGGGGATGAGTGTCGCCTGGTTCGCCGTCTACGAGAAGCAGGCCGCCGGCAGCACGACGTCCCCGACGCCGACACCGACCCCCACACCCACGCCCACGCCCACCGCGACGGCCGGCAGCTCACCGACCAGCTCCCCCACCGGCTCCGGTGGTGGCGGCGGCACCGCCTGCGCCACCAGCGCCGTCTCGGAGATCTCCGCCGACTGCTACTCCTCCGCCACCGGCTCGGTCACCGTCTCGGCGGCCACCGGGGACGTGAACCCGGCCGGTGTGGACGGCAACCAGGTCGCCCAGCTGGCCAACGGCGACACCCTCGCCTATCCCGGCATCGACTTCGGCAGCGGCTCGACCCAGTTCGACGCCAGAGTGGCCTCCGGGGCCGCCGGCGGGGTGAGCGGACTGGTCGACGTGGTGCTGGACAACCCGTCCAACCCGCCCATCGGCAGCTTCGCCGTCGGCAACACCGGCGGCTGGTCGTCCTGGGAGACCGTTCCCGCCAACATCACCGCGACCAGCGGCACCCACACCGTCTACCTGGAGTTCGTGTCCCAGGCCGCCGGCAGCCCGCCCTATGTGAGCCTCCACTACTTCGACTTCCCGGTCAGCTGACCGGGTCCCGAAGCCTGCGAGGGCTGCCCAGGTTGCAGGACCCCCGGCTCAGCTGGACGAGCGGACGACCAGCCGGGCCGGGGTCACCACCGGCCGCATCGCGGCGGCCTCCGCCGAGCGCCCGGAGAACACCAGCTCCAACCGGGTGAGCAGCAGCCTGGCCATCAGGCTCCCCATCCCCTCGATGTCCTGACGGACCGTCGTCAGCGTGGGGCCGCCCCACAGCTCCGGGGTCTCCACGTCGTCGAAGCCGACCAGCGCGACGTCGTCCGGCACCCGCCGCCCGTGGGCGCGGAGCGCGGTGAGCGCGCCGGAGGCCATCAGGTCCGAGCAGACGAAGACCCCGTCCAGGTCCGGTCGGCGGGCGAGCAGCTCCTCCATCGCCTGCCGACCGCCGGCCGCGCTGAAGTCACCCTCGGCGACCAGTGCCGGATCGGCGTCCGGGAGCACCGCGCGGTAGCCGCGCAGCCGGTCCAGCGCCGAGGTCTGGTCCAGCGGCCCGGTGATCACCGCGATCCGCTCCCGGCCCCGGCCCAGCAGGTGGCCGACGGCGGTACGGGCGCCGCCGAAGTTGTCGGCGTCGACGTAGAGCACGCCGTCGGTCTCGGGGTGCTCCTCGGTGCCGACCCAGCCGGGGCGTCCGCCGAAGACGGTGGGCAGGCCGAGCCGGTCCACGATCGCGGGCAGCGGGTCGTCGCTGTGCAGCGAGAAGATCAGCGCACCGTCCACGTGCCCGGCCGCGAGGTACGCGCCGACCTGGGCGTAGTCGCCGGTGTCGGCGATCAGCAGCAGCACCAGCTGCACCCCGCCGGCGGACAGCTCCCGGCTGATGCCGCGCAGCTGCCGGGCGAAGAACGGGTCGGTGAAGACCCGGCTCTCGGGCTCGGCGACCACCACGGCGACGGCGTTGTGACGCCGGGTCATCAGTGTCCGGGCGGCCGGGTTGGGCACATAGCCGAGCTCGTCGACGGCCCGCCGGACCCGGTCCTGGACCTCGGCCCGGACCCCGGCCCCTCCGTTGACCACGCGCGAGACCGTCGCCCGGGACACCCCGGCCAGCTGGGCGACCTGCTGCAGCGTCGGCCGGGCCGGCCTCCCGTGCCCGCCTCCCCGTCGGACGGACGTGCCGTCGCCCGTCCGCTTGTCGTCCCGGCTGTCGTCCCGGCTGTCGTCCCGGTTGCCGTCGATGCCTCGGCGTTCGGCCACCCACGCCTCCTTCGCCGCTGTGTCCACGTCCACGGAATCGGCCCAGCGTACACAGCGGCACGGACATCGTGGTCAGGCCGGGGGCAGCAGCCCGCAGCGCATCGCGGCGGTGACCGCCGCGGTGCGGTCGTCTACGCCCAACTTCTGGAAGATCCGGATCAGATGGGTCTTCACCGTGGCCTCACTGATGAACAGTTCCCGGCCGATGTCGGCGTTGGTGCGCCCCTCCCCCACCAGCGCCAGCACCTGGGTCTCCCGCGCCGTCAGCGGCTGCTGCACCGGGGCGGGCGTCCGCATCCGGGTCAGCAGGATGGCCGCGGCAGCGGGTGCCAGCACCGTCTCGCCGCGCGCCGCTGCCCTCACCGCGTCCGCGAGTTCGCGCCGGGGCGTGTCCTTCAGCAGGTAGCCGCTGGCGCCGGCCTCGACCGCGCGGACGATGTCGCCGTCGGTGTCGTAGGTGGTCAGCACCAGCACCCTGACCTGCGGCAGCTCCCGGCTGATCCGGGCGGTCGCGGTCGCCCCGTCCGTCCCCGGCATCCGCAGGTCCATCAGCACCACGTCCGGCAGCAGCTCCCGGGCCAGGGCGACGGCGGCCTCGCCGTCGGCCGCCTCGCCGACGATGTCGAGGTCCTCCTCGGCGGCGAGCATCCCGGCCAGACCGGCCCGGACCACGGGGTGGTCGTCCGCCAGCAACAGCCTGATCCGGCGCACCGGCGAATCGGCGGCAGGCGTTTCGGCGGCGGTCATGGGATCTCCACTCGGACTGTGGTGCCCGCCCCTGGGGCACTCCGGACCTCCAGGGTGCCCGACACCTGCTCCACCCGGGCACGCATCCCGCGCAGCCCGAACGAGCCGTTGCCGGACTCGGTCGCGAACCCCCTCCCGTCGTCACTGACCTCCAGCAGCACGCTGCGCTCGCGGTAGTGCAGCGCGACGTCCACGCTCGCGGCGGCGGCGTGCTTGCGAACGTTGGCCAGCGACTCCTGGGTCGCCCGCAGCAGGACCACCTGGACGTCGGCCGGCAGCTCGCGCGGGCTGCCGATGATCCGCGCCTCGGCGGCGACGCCCAGCTCCTCGCCGATCCGGGCGGTGACCCGGGCGATCGCCAGGTCCAGCGGCATCCCCTGGAGCGCGGCCGGGGCGAGCGCGGCCACCAGCGAGCGGGCCTCCGCCAGGCTCTCCCTGGCGGTACGCTCGGCCAGCGCCAACCGCTCGTGGGTGGTCGCCGGGTCCTTCTCGACGGTGCTGTCGGCGGCCTGAATGATCATCAGCAGGCTGGTGAAGCCCTGGGCCAGGGTGTCGTGGATCTCGTGCGACAGCCGCTCCCGCTCCGCCAGCACCCCGGCCTGCCGGTGGGCCTCGTCCCGCTCGGCGCTGACCACCTCCAGCTGCCGGATCAGCTCACCCCGGCGCTCGGCCTCGTGCATCATCACCTGGGTGAGCACTCCCATGATCAGGCTGAGCAGCAGCGCCGAGCCGACGCCGGCCAGCGTACCGGTCAGGTCCTCGTGGTGCAGTCCCACCGCGACCGAGCCGGCCGCGAGCCCGGTCATCGCCGGCACCCGGATCCGCCACCCGCCCCGGGTCAGCGCGAAGACCTGCGGGAAGATCGCGTAGAGCATCAGCAGGCCGTTGGGGTCCACATAGCCGAGCCCGAGCGTGGCCGGGATGACCGTCGCGATGTACCAGAACCGGTGCGGGCCGCCCTGGTCCCACAGCCGCGGCCGGAAGGGGCCGACATAGGCGAGGCAGATGACCCCCAGCAGCACGTAGGCGGCGACGGCGGCCCGGTCCGAGACCAGGCAGGCCAGGACGGCCATCACCAGCAGGGCGAAGCAGCCGTGCCAGATGAACCAGATGTTGCGCTCCCAGCGCTGCTCCTCCGCCGGGAACTCGCGCCCTTCGCCGTCGCCGCTCATCCGTCGTTCCGACCCTTCCAGCGGAACGTGGTCAGGCACAGCACCAGTCCCGCGACCGCCCACAGGCCGAGGACCAGGGCGGTCCGGCCGGGCTCCCAGTTTCCCGCAGGCTCCATCCTGGCGTACGCCTCGGGCAGCAGCGCGGAGCGCATGCCCTGGCAGATCCACTTCAGCGGGAAGAAGGAGGCTGCGACCTGCAGCCCCTTGGGCAGCTGACTGAAGATCACGAACACCCCGGAGATGAACTGGAGCACCATCATCGGCAGCATCACCACCGCGCCGGAGTCCGCGCTGCGGACCAGGTTGCTGTAGGCGATGCCGAGCATCGAGCAGCCGGCCACGCCCAGGGCGTAGACCCAGGCGAAGGTCAGCCAGTGCCCGGCGTCCACCGGCAGCTGCACCCCGAAGCAGAGCCGCCCGACGATCAGCAGCACCGCCGCCTGGCAGAGGCTGGACGCCAGCACGCAGAGCATCTTGCCGATGAAGTACGCGGACTTCGGCAGCGGCGTGCCGCGCAGCCGCTTCAGCGTGCCGTTCTGCCGCTCCCCGGCGATCTGCAGCGACAGGCTCTGCAGGCTGCTGCCCATGATCCCGACGCCGAGCATCCCGGTGGTGAAGATCTGCTGGGTGGTGACGCCGCCGTCGCCGTACTTGCCGTGGTAGATGCCGGCCAGCAGCATCAGCATCACCACCGGCATCGAGAAGGTGAAGAACATCTGCACCCGGCTACGGAAGAACTGCCGGGTCTCCAGCACGCCCCGGTGCACTCCGAGGCGCAGCGCGGACGGCGCGGCCCGCCGGCTCCGGCCGGCGGCCGGGGTCCGGAGGTCGGGGGCGGGGGCGGTGCTGGTGCTCGTGGTGGCGCTCACGGCTGCTCTCCGATCATGGTCAGGTAGATGTCCTCCAGGCTGGGGCGGTGGACCACCAGGTCCGGCACCTCGCCGCCGAAGCGGGCCGACAGCTCCAGCACCGTCCGGGTCGGGTCGCTGACCCGCACCTCGGCGGGCCCCTCCGGGCCGGTCCAGCCGACCACGGCCTTGGCGACCTGCCGTCCGCCCAGCCGGGCGGGGGTGTCGACGTCGACCAGCCGGCCCTTGCTGACCACCCCGACCCGGTCCGCCAGGTGCTCGGCCTCGTCGAGGTAGTGGGTGGTGAGCAGCACGGTGGTGCCCTCGTCCCGCAGGCCCGCGACCAGGTCCCAGAACTGCCGGCGGACCTCCGGGTCGAAACCGGTGGTGGGCTCGTCCAGGAACAGCAGCTCGGGGTTGCCGAGGATGCCAAGCGCGACGTCGAGCCGGCGCCGCTGGCCGCCGGAGAGCTTGCCGGTGCGGGTCCGCCGCTTGTCGGCGAGGCCGACCGCGTCGATCACCAGGTTCAGGTCGCGCGGGGTGCGGTAGTAGCGGGCGAACTCACGGAGCACCTCCTCGACCGTGACCAGGTCGAAGTCGCCGCTCTTCTGGAGCACGATCCCGATCCGCTGCCGCCAGTCGGCGCCGGCCCGGTCCGGGTCGGCCCCGAGCACGCTCAACTCCCCGGCGTCGCGGCTGCGGTAGCCCTCCAGGATCTCGGTGACGGTGGTCTTGCCGGCCCCGTTCGGGCCGAGCAGGGCGAAGATCTCGCCGTGCTTGATGTCGAGGTCGACGTGGTCGACGGCGATAACGTGCTGATAGGTCTTCCGCAGCCCTCGGGCCCGGATGGCGGTGTCGTTCTGCATGCCCAAAGCCTGCGGCTGGGGAGGGCTCCGGCATGAGCGGCGTTCGGTTGAACCCCGGCGTCAACCGATCGGTGGACGGCGGGATCAGTGGACCGAGGGGCGAGGGGTCGGTGTGTCGAGAGGTCGATGGTTGGAGGGGTCGATGGCTTGGAGGGTCGATGGTCGGAGAGGTCGATTGGTCGGAGCGCCACCGACCGGGCGCTCGACAACCTCGCCGAGGCGACGGACACCTTCGCCCCCACGTCGCCATCGCCCCCACCTTGATCGACCCGCCCGATGCCCGGCCTCAGCCTCGCGTCACCCCGCCGGAGCGCTGGACTGCCAGACTTGGCAGGTGCGGAAGACCACCAACACCACCACCAACACCGGTCCCGGCCTCAGGCCCGGTCCCGGCCTCCGGCCGAACGCCGAGCAACTGGCCCTGGCCCATGGCACGACCATCGCGGACGTCACCGGGCCAGGGCTGCGGGTACTCTTCTGCGGCATCAACCCCGGCCTGTGGTCCGGCGCGACCGGCCACCACTTCGCCCGCCCCGGCAACCGCTTCTGGCCGGCCCTGCACAGGTCCGGGTTCACCCCCCGGCAGTTCCGCCCCGACGAGCAGGGGGAGCTGATCGCGCTCGGCCTGGGCATCACCAATGTCGTCGCCCGCGCCACCGCCAAGGCCGATGAGCTGACGGCCGACGAGTTCCGGGAGGGCGGCCGGGCACTCGCCGAACGGGTCCCCCTGCTACGCCCCAGGGCACTGGCCGTACTGGGGATCGGCGCCTACCGGACCGCCTTCGGCCGTCCGCGCGCGTCGGTCGGCCGGCAGGAGGAGCCGTTGGGCGACGTCGAGGTCTGGGTCCTGCCCAATCCGAGCGGCCTGAACGCGCACTACACCCTCGACGGCATCGCCGAGGAGTTCCGCAAGCTCCGACAGGCCGTCGAATAGTCGCGGCCAAGTTGCGGAAGCTGCGACCGGACCCGGTTCGGTCGAGGCAGCGTGACGGCGGCTAAAGGGTGACGTACTGCTCGCCGAAGGCGAAGGCCGGGTCGTGGGACTTGATCGCGTCCACGAACGAGGCGAACGCCGCCGTGGTGAACGGCAGGATCGGGGTGGACGCGCCGAGCGTGGTGTCCACGACGGGCACCAGCCCGGAGCCTAGGTGCGTCCACGAGGCCCCGACGCAGCCACCGTTGCCACCAGCGGAGTAGCTGGACTTGAAGACCATCAGATCGGCGTACGCGACCGACTTGAGCGGGCTGACGCAAGAAACTTGACCGGCGGAGATGGGGCTGCGCATATTGACCGACTCTCCCATGGCACGGTGGATCAGGGTCCAGGACTCAGCCACCGGGAGCGACAGAGACCTGATCTGATCGTAGCAGCGGGCCTGCTTGCGCACCTCTGCCTTCTCGTCGGTGCAGAACCCCCGGTCAAGCGCCTCCGTGTAGAACCACCGTGCACCACCGGGAAGTTCTAGAAAGGTCATCAGGTGCGCCGGGGCCACCGGGTAGGCGGGACCGAGCGGAAGGATCTGCACGGTGACATTGGGTCGTTGGGAGACGCGCAACAGGTGGGCCAACTGCCCGGGGCCGAGTAACGGGTTGCTGGCGATCCGACGGAGCACCGACTCGTCCACGACGACCAGTAACTCCACAGGGTCCGAGCCGAACAGCCGCTCCTGTCGCTGTAGTCGTACCTCGGTCAACTCATCGACCCGGGACGGGGAGTTGCCCCAGCATTCGAAGTGGTCACGCATGACAGGTTCAGTCTGCAGCATCCCCGACAGCCAGTAGGGATTCCACTCGCCCATTCGCACCGCCTTGCCTTCGAGGCCAGCGTAGAAGCGGAACCAGTCCGGATGGTAGTCGGTGATCTCGCGTCGCTGGTACTCCAGGGCGCGCAGCAGCACCCCGCCTGTGCGCAGGACTTCGTCCAGCTGCGCCGCCATCTGCGGGCCAGCCACCCTCGTCCCGCGCTCCAGGTCGCTGATCCAGGACTGGTCGCAGTGAACCGCCGCTGCCAACTCAGCCTGGGTCATGCCCGCCGCTCTCCGCCAGGTTCGCAACTCCTCGCCCCAGAGCTCGGTAGCTCGGCGCCCGGCATCCTGCTCGGGCTTGCGACGTGCCATGCGCTGCCTCCACGACTTATGACCCACTTGGAACTGCCATAAGGAATTGCTTGGTTGTCGTCCTATCACGGCGCGACACTCGATCAGGAGCGTATTCAGGACATGCCCCGCAAGCGGCGCAATCATGCTAAGGCCCTGCTGGGCCTGGTTCCGCCTGCCCTTCAGGCCCCTTTTACAGAAGGAGAATTCAGGTCATGACCCAGCAATCCGAAGGAAGCAGCCGGGCGGTGGCGTCCCGGCTGGAGGCGGACCCCGAACAGTCGGCGTACGGGGCGCGGATCCGGTTCCTCGCGGCGATGGGGCTGCTCGGATTCGACGTGCCCTCGGGGGCGGTGCAGCGGTCGGCGCGGGGCGGGTGGGGGGTTCGGATCGGGGTGGTCGAGCCGGCCGCGCTCGACCAGGTGTCGGAGCTGCTGGAGGCGCACCACCGCGCCCGCCGGCCGACCGACGCGGGACGGACGGAATGACCGGCGTCGACGGCCCAGCGGGCGGGACCGGGCGGATGACGTTGCAGGTCTACCGCGTGGACCGGGCGACCGGCGTGCGTACGGAGCTGCCGGTCACGCGCTCGGAGGGCAGCCCGCACAGCCTGCGCGGCGCCTTCCCGCCCTGCCGCTGCCCCCGGTGCACGGGCGCGGTGGACGCGAGGCGGACGCGCTGACCCGACACCGGGGCGCCGCCCAGGCAGCAGCCGGGTCAGCTGCCGCAGGCGCAGCCGGTGGCGGCGGGGGCGGGTTCGCCCTCCTGGCCGTTGGCGGCGCAGCAGGCGTCGCCGCCGCTCACCGCGCCCTTGCCGAGCTGGTCGGCGTCGGCCTTGACGACGTAGACCTCCCAGGGCTCCTGGCCGGGGCCGGTGACCCAGACCTTGTCCTGCAAGGCGTAGCAGCAGGAGGTGTCGTTCTCCTCGAAGGTGGCCAGGCCGGCGTCCTTGAGACGGTTGGTGGCGGCGGTGACCTGGTCGGTGGTCTCGACCTCGACGCCGAGGTGGTCCAGGCGGGTGTCCTGGCCGGCGGTCGCCTTCGATCAGGACGAGCTTGAGCGGGGGCTCGGTGATGGCGAAGTTCGCGTAGCCGGGGCGGCGCTTGGCGGGCTCGGCGCCGAAGAGCTTGGAGTAGAACGCGACCGAGGCTTCGAGGTCGGCGACGCGCAGGGCGAGCTGAACACGGGACATGGAGGTCTCCTCGATCGGAGGGTTGTATCGACAGCTGTCGATACAGCCGAGCTTGTCTCTCTGGATAGATGGATGTCAACATAGACGCATGTCGAAATTGAGAGCTGCCGGTGCTCGACCGGACGACGCCGTGCTGCTGCTCGCCGATGGTCCGCGAGCCCCTGGGCGAGGACGACGCCGTCGACCTGGCCGGATGTTCAAGGCGCTGTCGGACCCGGTGCGGCTGCGGCTGCTGTCGCTGATCGCCTCCCACGAGGGCGGCGAGGCCTGCGTCTGCGACCTGACCGGGCCGTTCGACGTGTCCCAACCGACGATCTCCCACCACCTGAAGGTGCTGCGCGAGGCCGGGCTGGTCGGCTCCGAGCGTCGCGGGACCTGGGTCTACTACTGGGTCCTGCCCGACGGCCCTGGCCCGGCTGTCCGGCCTGCTCCAGGCCCCCGCCGGACCGCGCGGCACGGGATGACCAGATGACCCGGCGCCCCGCTGGGCCGCCGTGCGGCGGTCGAGGCGTCGGGACGGCCGCGCTGGTCGCCGTCGTGGTCGGCTCCGGCATCCAGGCCACCGAGCTCTCCTCGGACGTCGGCGTGCAACTGCTGGCCAACTCCCTGGCCACCGTCTTCGGCCTGGGCGTGCTGATCGCCCTGCTCGGCCCGGTGTCCGGCGCCCACTTCAACCCCGTGGTCACCCTCGCCGCCTGGTGGACCGGCCGCCGCGACGGGCGAGGGCCTGAGCCTGCGCGAGGTCGCCGCCTACGTCCCGGCGCAGATCGTCGGCGCCGTCGGCGGCTCGGTGCTGGCCGACGCGATGTTCGCCCAGCCGCTTGGTGCAAGCTGGTCGACCCACGACCGCTCCGCCGGTCACCTGTGGCTCGGCGAGGTCGTGGCGACCGCCGGACTGATCCTGCTGATCTTCGGCCTGACCCGCACCGGCCGCGCGCACTTCGCCCCGGTCGCCGTCGCCTCCTAGATCGGCGCGGCGTACTGGTTCACCTCCTCGACCAGCTTCGCCAACCCGGCCGTGACCATCGGCCGGGCCTTCACCGACACCTTCGCCGGGATCGCCCCCGGCTCCGTCGCCGCCGTTCATCGCCGCCCAACTCGTCGGTGCGGCCGTCGGCGTCGCCCTGGTGGCCGTCCTGTTCGGCCGCCCCACCCGCGCCGGTCGCGGACGTCGTCGTGTCCCACGGTGAGCACGAGCTCGCAACCGCCACCCCCACCCCTGCCGGCCGCTGAGCCGGTCCCGCCCCCACCGCGAGGAGTCGATCCGCCGTGACCAGTCCCGTCCTCCCGTCCGTGCTGTTCGTCTGCGTCCACAACGCCGGCCGCTCCCAGATGGCCGCCGCCTTCCTCACCCACCTCGCCGGCGACCGCGTCGAGGTCCGCTCCGCCGGCTCCGCCCCCGCCGACCGGTCAACCCCGCCGTGGTCGAGGCGATGCGCGAGGTCGGCATCGACATCTCCGCCGAGACGCCCGAAGGTGCTGACCACCGCGGCCGTGCAGTCCTCCGACGTGGTGATCACCATGGGCTGCGGCGACGCCTGCCCGTACTTCCCCGGCAAGCGCTACCTCGACTGGAAACTGCGACGACCCCGCCGGCCAGGGCGTCGAGGCCGTCCGCCCGATCCGCGACGAGATCCAGGACCGCATCCGCACCCTGATCAGCGAGCTCGCTCCGGCCGGGTAGCGGACGCGGACCGGTCACCCGTTGAGGGGCATGGTCAGCGCCGGCTGGACCGGGGCCGCGTCGGGGCGGATGCGGCTGACGGCCGTGCCGGTGGCGAAGAACTCGATGCCGTGCTCGCCCCAGTACTGGAAGTCGTCGACGCGGGTGCCGACGATGCCGTCCGCGCCCATCTGCTGACCTTCGTACTGCATCCGGGCCATCGCCAACTCGCGTGCGTCGTACAGGGCCTGAGTGAAGATCGGCAGCTCGGCGTTCTGACCGACCTGGGACATGGTCTGCCGCAGCGACTGGTGCGCGACGTGGTAGACGCAGTTGCCCAGCACCAGCCGACGCGGCAGCCAGCCGTGCTGCCACAGGGTCCAGAAGTCCTGGCCGGACAGGTTGGTGGTGAACGGCCGCCCGTCCGGGGCACGGTAGCCCCGGCCGTCGGTGGCGCGGACGGCCGTGCCGACGGCGACGTACTCGATGACCTCGCCGAGGAAGGCGTAGTTCATCGGCCGCAGCACGACGCCGACCACGCCGTCCGCCCCGAGCTGCGCCGCTTCCGCCTCCATCCGGCTCATCGCCAGTTCGCGCACGTTGTACATGGCCTGGGTCAGCACACCCAGTTCCTGGCTGACCTTCCAACCGGCCGTCTGGATGCCGACGTGGTAGACGCTGGTGCCCATCACCATGCCCAGCGGTTCGAAGCCGGCCTGGGTCACCAGGACGAATTCGTTGACGGACAGGTCGGAGGTGAAGCACGGGCGGCCGGCCCGGGATCCGTCCAGCCGTCCGCGTGCGATCTCCGAGACCTGGACGGGGCCGGGCTTTGCGCTCATACGGGAGCCTCCTGCTGAGAACCGAACCGGCGAACAACCGGCGAACAACCGGCGACACGACCGCGCGATCGTAGCGCCGGTGTCATTCACCGTGGACGGCGGGCATCCCGCTCAGGGCGTGGCACTCACGGCGTCGGCTCGGCGAGGCCGTGGGTGTAGGCATAGCGCATGGCCTGGGCGCGGTCGCGGGAGCCGGTCTTCATGAAGATCCGGTTGACGTGCGTCTTGACCGTCGCCTCGCCGACGAAGAGGGTTCTGGCGATCTCGCGGTTGGTCTGGCCGGCGGCGATCAGCACCAGCACCTCGGTCTCGCGCGGGGTGAGCTCGTTGTCGGCCGGAGGCTCACCGGCGGAGGCGGCCGGCGCGCGCGTGGCCGGGGCTCCGCGCAGGGCAGCGGAGAGCAGCCGCTGCTGGACCCCCGGGT
This sequence comes from uncultured Actinomycetota bacterium, assembly GCA_963743515.1. Taxonomy (GTDB): domain Bacteria; phylum Actinomycetota; class Actinomycetes; order Streptomycetales; family Streptomycetaceae; genus Streptacidiphilus. Next base: position 68,488 of record CAVUQN010000002.1, on the reverse strand, counting down.
CCAGTACGGCCTGCCCGGCCGCCGCGGCCAGCACCGCCCGTCCGATCTCCGCCCTGGTCGCGTCCTTGGTGAGGTAACCGAGGGCTCCGGCCTGGAGCGCGCCGATGATCGACTCGTCGTCGGCGTAGGTGGTGAGCACCACGACGCGGGTGTCCGGATGGGCCTCGGTGATCCGGCGGGTGGCCTCCACCCCGCCGCAGCCGGGCATATTCAGGTCCATCAGCACGACCTGCGGGCGCACCGCCGCGACCAGCTCCACTGCGCTCTCGCCGTCGGCCGCCTGGCCGGTCACGGTGATGCCGGACAGGGTGCCGAGCAGCAGCACCAGGCCCTCACGCACGGCGGACTGGTCGTCCGCGACGACCACGGCCACCAATCCCGAACCATCGATGCTCTCGGTGCTCATGCCGGAATTCTGAGGCATACCCGCCACTCGCCGTCGACCGGCCCCGCCTCCAGCGTGCCGCCGCCCAGCGCGGCGCGTTCCCGCAGGCCGGTGAGGCCGTAGCCGGCGCCGCTGGCGGACAGCTCTCCGCCGGCGCCGACCGGCGGCAGCGGGTTGGCGATCCGCACCGCGATCGCGGTCGGCGTGAACTCCAGTTCCAGGACGACCGGTTGGCCGGGGGCGTGCTTGCGGGCGTTGGTCAGCGCCTCCTGCGCCGTCCGGTAGGCGGCGAGGCCGGCCTCGGTGGGGACCGACCGGGGTGAGCCGGTGACACTGAAGTCGATCGCCTCGCCGTCCGCGTGCCGCTCCTCGGCCAGCGTCGAGACCTGGTCGACCAGCGGTGTCGCGTCGTCGCGCAGTGCCACGATCGCCTGCCGGGCTTCGACCAGCCCCTGCCTGGTGAACGCCCCGGCGCGGCCGACGCACTCGATCGCCTTGGCCAACTCCGGACTTCCGGACGGCAGTTCACTCAGCAGGCCCTCGGCCGCCTGGAGGTTCACCGAGACCGCCGCGAGCGAGTGGGCGAGTACGTCGTGGATCTCCCGGGCGATCCTGGCCCGCTCGGCGAGCGCCGCCGCCTGGGTCTCGGCCGCGTGCGCCCGGCGGGCCTCTACCAGCGTTCGCTCGGCCTGCATCGCCCGGAGCAGGTAGGCATGCCGGGTCCGGCCGAACGCCCACAGCCCGGTGAAGCCGAGCGGGTAGCCGAGCAGTGCCATGGTCGGCGTTCCGGCCGCCAGGCCCGCTGCCAGGAAGGACGCCACGGTCGCGGCCGTGATGGCGATCGAGGTCTCGGCCGGGAGCCGGACGGCGGAGGAGGAGGTGACCACGCAGCCGACCGCGACGGCGGTGCTGAACGGGGACAGCCCGGCGAGGGCGCCTGAGGCCACCGCCATCACCGCCAGCGACGCGATCATCGGCCGCTCGCGGTCCTGGACGAGCAGCCAGACGATCCCGCTGACGACGGACACCGCGAGGGTGGCGGCGACGGCGGTGCCGCGAGCGCCGACTCCCAGGTGCGGCTCGGCGAGCGGAACCGTGCCTAGCACGACGACCAGCACCAGGATCCGGATGGAGTACAGCGTTGCGGGCATGCCCGGGTTGCTGATGACCACGGAATCCCAACGCGCACTGAGTGAGGGGGGCACGGTCCCACGGTATCCGGCACCCCTGCCGGCGGGGTAGGACCGCCGGGTTGACCCCGGGTGGAGGCGGGAGCGTCAACCCGGGGTCAAGCCGTGGACGGACGTGGCGGCCGGGGCGCGCTGCCTAACTTTGAACCCGTAAGCACAGCGCCTCGCACCGCCTCACCTTGCACCGCCTCACCAGGGAGTTCGCAATGTCCGCCAGTGTTCTGATCCCCAATCTCGTCATCCTCGTCATGGTGCTGGCTTCCGACCTCGGCAACCGCAAGGTCGGTCTGGGGCGGCTGGCCCGGCCGTTCCTCGCCGCCGCGGTGATCATCCCGTTCTTCCTGAAGTCCATGGCCACCTCGGGCAACGGCCTGGCGCTCGAAGTCGCGGCAGCGGCAGCGGGTCTGGTACTGGGCGTGGTCGCCGCCGCGCTGATGCGGGTCAGCCGCGACGAGCAGACGGACGCGGCCGTCTCGGCAGCCGGTCTGCCCTACGCCCTGGTCTGGGTGGTGGTCATCGGCGCCCGCATCTACTTCGCCTACGGCGCGAACCACGTCTTCAGTGCGCAGCTCGGACGCTGGATGATGACCAACCAGATCAGCGTGGGTGCGCTCACCGACGCCCTGATCTTCCTGTCCGTGGCGATGCTGCTGGCCCGCACCGGAACGCTCGCCGCCAAGGCCCGCCGGGTCACCGAGCGGCAGCCGGTCCGGCCGATCGCCGCCGTCGCTGCCGACAAGTGACGACCTTCGTACATGACAGAGCATCAATTCGCCAACGAAGCACTGTCCCCGGCCGAACGCCCGCCGGGGGCGGTTCCATTGCCGCTGCCCCGGTCTTCACGACCCGGCGATAACAGTTCGGAATTGATCCATCGGCGGACTCTCGTGGCCGCCACTCCGCTGTGCCACGCTGTGCGCGGACGGAGGCGCCACCGCAGCACGATCCACCGTCCCCTTCCTTTTCCGACCGGCTGGGACCACCCCGGGGGCACGTGCACCATGGACAGCAGCAGCGAGATCCACTTCAGCAACAACCACCGCGACCTGTGCGAGCAGTACGGGACCGGTGCCGGATTCCAGTTCGAGTTCTCCTGCCAGCGGTGCAACGACACCTGGCGCTCCCCGTTCCAGCCGTTCACCAGCGGCCGGATGGCCGGCTGGCTCGACAAGGCGGCCGGAACCGCCTGGGGCGTGCTCGGCCGGACCGGCAGCGAGGCCAGCACCGCGATCAACGGACTGGTCGGCGCCAGCTGGGGACCGTCCCGCGACGCCGCCTTCAAGCGGGCGATAGCCGAGGCCTCCGGCCACTTCAACCGCTGCGCCCGCTGCACCACCCACGTCTGCGGGAGCTGCTGGAACGCGGCCCAGGGCCTGTGCCTGGCCTGCGCCCCGGACACCGCGGCCGAGGTCGCCGCGGCCCGGCAGCGCGGGCTGAACGACGTGGCCGCGCAGCGCGCCTACACCGTCGGCGAGACCCGGGCGCAGGCGGTGGACGTCGAGTCGGCGCAGCAGTTGGTCTGCCCCGAGTGCCGGGCCGAGACCCACGGCTCCCGATTCTGCCCCGGCTGCGGCCACCGGCTCGCGGCACCCGACAGTTGCTCGGCCTGCCAGGCCGAGCTGCCGCCGAACGCCGCCTTCTGCCCGGACTGCGGCACCCGCCGCTGAGGCTTTCCCCTAGATTTCGCCCCGGCTTTCGCCCGGCCGTTCCCCTGGCTCTGCCCCGGCTTCTCCTCCCGGCTTTGCCCCGGTTTTCGCTCACCTGCCCCGCTTTCCCCGGCGCCCTGCGGTGACACTCCGTAGGGCGCCGAGTGCAAAGAGGCCAAGGTCACAGTCGTGCCATGCTGCTGATCATCGGCAACGCACGCTAGCTTTCCCTTCATGACGGCACCCCCCGAAGGGCTCCCGCTCGCCGCCGATTTCCCCGACGCGAGCCGCGAGCAATGGCAGCGCCTGGTCGAAGGCGTGCTGCGCCAAGTCCGGTCCGGGCCCTCGACGAGCAGGCACCGGCGCGCGCGCCGAGGAGGCCCTGGCCACCGAGGTCGAGGACGGGCTGTGGGTCCAGCCGCTCTACACGGCCGAGGACGCGCCGGCCGGACACGGCCGCCCGACCCCGGCTACCCGGGCTTCGCGCCGTTCGTGCGCGGCGGCCGGGTGCCAGGGCTCGGTCCGTCGCCGGCTGGGACGTCCGGCAGCAGCACGCGCACCCGGACCCGCGCGCGGACCAACGAGGCCGTGCTCGCCGACCTGGAGAACGGCGTCACCTCGCTGTGGCTGACGGTCGGCGGCGCCGGGCTGCCGGTCGCCGCCCTGCCCGACGTGCTCGAGCGGCGTCTACCTGGACCTGGCCGCGGTCGTGCTGGACGCCGGCGCGGAGTTCGCCGGCGGCCGCGCGAGCAGCTGTTCGCGCTCTACGCCGAGGGCCCGGCGGCGATCCCGGCGCACGAGGCGACGGGCAACCTCGGCGCCGACCCGCTCGGCCTGCTCGCCCGCACCGGCACGACGCCGGCACCGCCGAGCAGCTGGCCGCGGCCGCCGCGCCTGGCCGCCCGCTGCGCCCGCGAGTTCCCCGGCGTGCGCGCGCTGACCGTCGACGCGCTGCCCTACCACGACGCCGGCGCCTCGGCCGCGCAGGAGCTCGGCCTGTGCGCTGGGCACCGCGGTCGGCCTACCTGCGCGAGCTGACCGACGCCGGGCTGTCCGCCGACCAGGCGGCCGGGCAGCTGGAGTTCCGCTACGCGGCCAGCGCCGACCAGTTCCTGACCATCGCCAAGCTGCGCGCCGCCCGCCGCCTGTGGTCCCGGGTCGCCGAGGTCTGCGGCGTCGTCCGCGGCCGGCGCGGCGCAGCGCCAGCACGCGGTGACCTCGGCCGTGATGATGACCGCGCGCGACCCGTGGGTGAACATGCTGCGCACCACGGTCGCCTGCCTGGCGCGCCGGGGTCGGCGGCGCCGACGCGGTCACCGTGCTGCCCTTCGACAGCGCGCTCGGCCTGCCGGACGACTTCGCCCGCCGGATCGCCCGCAACACCCAGGCGATCCTGCTCGACGAGTCGAACCTGGCCCGGGTGATCGACCCGGCCGGCGGCTCCTGGTACGTCGAGCAGCTCACCGACCAGCTGGCCCGCGGCCGCCTGGGACTGGTTCCAGCAGATCGAGCGGGCCGGCGGCCAGCACGCGGCCCTGCGCAGCGGCCTGGTCGCCGGGACCGGATCGCGCAGAACTGGGCCAAGCGCTCGGCGGACCTGGCCCACCGCCGCGAGCCGATCACCGGGGTGAGCGAGTTCCCCAACCTCGGCGAGCGGCCGGTCGGTGCGCGACCCGGCCCCGGCCCCGCCCGGCGGCGGCCTGCCGCGGGTGCGCCGGGCCGAGGCGTTCGAGGCGCTGCGGGCCCGGTCCGACGCGCATCCTGGCGGCGACCGGCGCGCGGCCGACGGATCGCTGCTCGCCGACGCTCGGCTCCCGCCGCCGTGCACACGGCCCGCTCCTCCTTCGCCGCCAACCTGTTCCAGGCCGGCGGCATCGAGACGCCGCTCAGCGAGGCGGCCGGCGGCAGCAAGACCGAGCAGCCGGACCTGCAGGCCCTGCCGAGGCCTTCACCGCCAGCGGGGCGCCGGCGGCCTGCATCTGCTCCAGCGACGCCCTCTACGCCGAGTACGGCGAAGCCGCGGCGGCCGCCCTGAAAGCGGCCGGGCGCCCGCCACGTCGTGCTGGCCGGCCGGCCCGGCGACCGGCGCGAGGCCTACCAGGGCGCGGGCGTCGACGACTTCGTCTACCTGGGCTGCGACGCCGTCGCGGCCCTGACCGCCGCCCTGGACGAGAGCGCTCGACGAGAGCGGAGCGTCCTGATGATCCCGGATTTCAGCGAGATCGAGCTCGACGGCCCGGCGGGCGACCCGGCGACGGACGCGTCACCGCGACCGACGCGCAGTGGCGAAGAGGCGTGGCGGCAGGAGACCGGCAAGGACGTCGGCGAAGCGGTCTGGGAGACGCCGGAGGGCATCGCGGTCAAGCCGCTGTACACGGCGGACGACCTGGCCGGCCTCGACTTCCTGGACACCTACCCCGGCATCGCGCCGTACCTGCGCGGCCCGTACCCGACGATGTACGTCAACCAGCCGTGGACCGATCCGCCAGTACGCCGGGTTCTCCACCGCCGAGGAGTCCAACGCCTTCTACCGCCGCAACCTCGCCGCCGGGCAGAAGGGCCTGTCGGTCGCGTTCGACCTGGCCACCCACCGCGGCTACGACAGCGACCACCCCCGGGTGACCGGCGACGTCGGCATGGCCGGGCGTGGCCATCGACTCGATCTACGACATGCGGCAGCTCTTCGACGGCATCCCGCTGGACCAGATGTCGGTGTCGATGACCATGAACGGCGCGGTGCTGCCGGTGCTGGCGCTCTACATCGTGGCGGCCGAGGAGCAGGGCGTGGCCGCCGGAGCAAGCTGGCCGGGACCATCCAGAACGACATCCTCAAAGAGTTCATGGTCCGCAACACCTACATCTACCCGCCGCAGCCCTCGATGCGGATCATCTCCGACATCTTCGCCTACACCTCGCAGCGAGATGCCGCGCTACAACTCCATCTCCATCTCCGGCTACCACATGCAGGAGGCCGGGGCCACCGCCGACCTGGAGCTGGCCTACACCCTGGCCGACGGGGTCGAGTACCTGCGGGCCGGGCTGGACGCCGGGCTGGACGTCGACGCCTTCGCGCCCGCGGCTGTCGTTCTTCTGGGCCATCGGCATGAACTTCTTCATGGAGGTCGCCAAGATGCGCGCGGCCCGGCTGCTGTGGGCCAAGCTGGTGAAGCAGTTCGAGCCCGAAGAACCACAAGTCGCTCTCGCTGCGCACGCACTGCCAGACCTCGGGCTGGTCGCTCACCGCGCAGGACGTCTTCAACAACGTCACGCGCACCTGCGTCGAGGCGATGGCGGCCACCCAGGGCCACACCCAGTCGCTGCACACCAACGCCCTCGACGAGGCGCTGGCCCTGCCGACCGACTTCTCCGCCCGCATCGCCCGCAACACCCAGCTCTTCCTGCAGCAGGAGTCCGGCACCTGCCGCGTGATCGACCCCTGGGGCGGCAGCGACTACGTCGAGCGGCTGACCGACGACCTGGCCCGCCGGGCCTGGCAGCACATCCAGGAGGTCGAGGCGGCCGGCGGGATGACCAAGGCCATCGAGGCGGGCATCCCCAAGCTGCGCATCGAGGAGGCGGCGGCGCGCACCCAGGCCCGGATCGACTCCGGCCGCCAGCCGGTCATCGGGGTCAACAAGTACCGCCTGGACGCCGACGAGCAGATCGACGTGCTCAAGGTCGACAACGCCGCGGTGCGCGCGCAGCAGATCGAGAAGCTGCGCCGGCTGCGGGCCGAGCGCGACGAGGAGGCCTGCCAGCAGCGCCCTGCGGCCGCTGACCGACGCGGCCGCGGCGCCGCGGGCGCCGGCCCGGCGGCGGCCTGGAGGGCAACCTGCTCGCGCTGGCCGTCGACGCGGCCCGGGCCAAGGCGACGGTCGGCGAGATCTCCGACGCGCTGGAGGAGGTCTACGGCCGCCACGCCGCGCAGATCCGTACGCATCTCCGGGGTGTACCGGGACGAGGCCGGGAGCGTCCGGCGCCGGTCGAGGAGACCCGCGCGCTGGTCGAGGAGTTCGCCGAGGCCGAGGGCCGGCGCCCGCGCATCCTGGTGGCCAAGATGGGCCAGGACGGCCACGACCGCGGCCAGAAGGTGATCGCCACCGCCTTCGCCGACCTCGGCTTCGACGTCGACGTCGGCCCGCTGTTCCAGACCCCGGCCGAGGTGGCCCGCCAGGCGGTGGAGGCCGACGTGCACATCGTCGGCGTCTCCTCGCTCGCGGCCGGGCACCTGACCCTGGTCCCCGCGCTGCGCGCGGAGCTGGCCGAGGCCGGGCGCGAGGACATCATGATCGTGGTCGGCGGCGTCATCCCGCCGCAGGACTTCGAGGCGCTGCGCGAGGCCGGCGCGGCCGCGATCTTCCCGCCCGGGCACCGTGATCCCGGACGCGGCCGCGGACCTGCTGCGCACGCTCGGCCGCCGCCGCTGGGCCACGAGCTCTGACCGGCGCGATGGCACCAGGCCCGAGCCGTCCGATGCAGCGCGGACGCGCGTACGTGCGGCGGCGTGCTGGACGGCTCGCGCGCCGACATCGCCCGGGCGATCACCCTGGTGGAGTCGACCCGGCCGGACCACCGGCGAGCTGGCCCAGCAGGTGCTGGCCGAGCTGCTGCCGCACACCGGCAAGGCGATCCGGGTCGGCATCACCGGCGTGCCCGGGCGTCGGCAAGTCGACGTTCATCGACGCGTTCGGCACCATGCTGACCGGGCCGGGCCACCGGGTCGCGGTGCTGGCCGTCGACCCCTCCTCCAGCCGGACCGGCGGCTCGCATCCTCGGCGACAAGACCCGGATGCAGCGCCTGGCCGTCGACCCGGCCGCCTTCATCCGGCCCTCGCCGACCTCGGGCACGCTCGGCGGCGTGGCCCGGGCGACCCGCGAGAGCATGCGTGATCATGGAGGCGGCCGGCTACGACGTCGTCCTCGTCGAGACGGTCGGCGTCGGCCAGTCCGAGATCGCGGTGGCCAGCATGGTCGACTCCTTCCTGCTGCTGACCCTGGCCCGGCACCGGCGACCAGCTCCAGGGCATCAAGAAGGGCGTGCTGGAGCTGGCCGACCTCATCGCGGTCAACAAGGCCGACGGGCCGCACGAGAAGGACGCCCGCGCCGCCGCCCGCGAGCTCGCCGGCGCGCTGCGGCTGCTGCGCGACCCCGACGCCGCCTGGACGCACCCCGGTGCTGACCTGCAGCGCCCGCGAGGGCACCGGCCTGGACGTGGTGTGGGAGCGCATCCAGCAGCACCGCGCGATGCTGGACGCGACCGGCGAGCTGGACCGCCGCCGCCGCGACCAGCAGGTCGACTGGACCTGGAACCTGGTGCACGACCAGCTGCTGGCCCGGCTGCACCACCACCCCGCCGTCCGTCGGCTGGCCCCGGAGCTCGAACGCGAGGTCCGGGCCGGCACGCTGACCGCGAGCCTGGCCGCGGAGCAGTTGCTGGCCGCCTTCAGCTGACCGCCCTGGGCCGACTGTTCAGCGGGGGAGGAAGTCGGCGCTCCACTGTGCGGGGTTGTTCCCCAGGGAGACGATCCGGCTCAGCAGGGCCTTGGGTGGTGCGTTGCCGACTACACAGATGCGCAGGCTGTTCGCGGTCTCGCAAAGCGAGGTCGTCCCGGGCCACGGGCCCATCGGGGTTCCGGCCGGGCCGACGAAGATGTTGAAGCTCTCCCCGCCGTAGTCGACGATCATGTTGAGGTCGAGCACGCCCTGGTTGCCGTGCGCGGCCGTAGTAATGACAGCCTGCTCGACCGTCGTCCCGGCGGGGGCGGCGGACAGCCGGATCGGCAGCAGCACCGGGATCGCGCCGACCCTGACGGTCGAGGCGATGTGCACGGCGGTCGCCTCGACCGGCTCGCCGCCGGCCAGCCCGGACACGTTCACACTGAGCCACAGCCCCGAAGCGTCGCGCCAGACCAGGGTGGCGCCGCCGTCGACGACCGGCTGCCCCGGCTGGGTGGTGACCCAGTACGCCGGCTGGCCCTTCAGATCGGCCGCATGGACCTCGTAGAGCGAGCCGCCGGCCTGCGGCCGGGTGCCGTGGTCGTAGCCGGTGACGTCGACGTGCGAGCCGCCATCGTTCTTGTCGGTCCCCGTACCGGCGTCGAGCGGCCCGGAGATTGTGCTGTCGATGCCGGAGACCACAGTTCTGGCGCTCGCCGGGAGCCAACCGATCCCCACCAGGCTGGCGAGCGGTGCGCCGGCGGCCGGCTTCGCGACTGCGGCCGGGGGGGTGTACGTGGACGTGGTCTGACCGGCCGCGGCACTGGCGGTACCGGCCCGGAGGTGGGGCAGGACGCCGACCCCCAGGACGGTCACCGCGGCCAGACCGGCCGCGCAGCCCAGCACGGCCAGGCCCTGCCGCCGACGCCGGATGCGCAGGCCCTCCCGGCAGGCCCGCTCCAGGTCGAGCGGGCTGTGCGGGAGCGATTCGCCGGCCAGCACGTCGAGTTCCTCTGTCAGGTGCTCGGCTTCGAGGCTCATGGGGTACCGGTTCCTTCCGGGATCGGGGTGGGGCGGACGTCGAGGATGCGGCGCAGGGCGTCGAGGCCGCGCGAGGTCTGGCTCTTCACGTTCCCGGGCGAGCAGCCGAGCTCGTGGGCGGTCTGCTCGATCGTCAGGTCGCAGTAGTAGCGAAGGACGATCGCGGCCCGCTGCCGGGGAGGTATCGACGTCAGCGCGGCCCGCAGGTCGACGCCGGCAGCGATGTCGACGTCGGGCACCGACAGTTCGATCGGCCGCTGCTCCAGCGACACCCGGCGGTACCAGGGCGTGCGGCGCTCGTTGAGGTACGTGTTGACCAGGACGGTGCGCAGGTAGCCGTCCCGCCCGTCCATGGCGCGGACCCTCGGCCAGCGGGAGTAGAGCTTGGTGACGGCGGTCTGCGCCAGGTCGTCGGCCTCGTGCCAGTCCTGGCACAGGAGGAAGGCGACCCGGCGCAGCCAGGGCGTGCGCTCGGAGATGTACTCGACGAAGTCGCCGTCGGGCTGATGCCCCACGATGCGGCCCCTTCCTGCTGCTAGACCCGGCGTTCTTGCTTACAGCCAGTAGAAACACAGCAGCGACACGGAAGGTTGCACGGGGTCCGGAACCTGCGAGCTGTCCAGGAAATCGGGACAGGTTCAGAGTCCCGCCACCGTAGGTGAAAACGGGTCAGGCCCCCGACCGGGGGCCTGACCCGGCGACGCGCGGGTGGGGGGTGCTCGGGGCCGCGCGCCGCCGGGGTGTCACTGGACTGCCTGTGGACTGCCTGGTCAGCCGACGGCGGCGTTCAGGGCCGGGAGGTAGCCGTCCTGCTGGCCGGCCGCGGTCGGGTGGTAGGACTCGTCGATGTCGAGGAAGTTGGTCGAGTGCAGCCAGGGGTTGCTGTCGCAGATCTCGTGCCCGGAGAAGTCGGAGCGCACATCGGCGAAGGTGACGTTGCTGTAGCGGCTCGCGGCCTGCTGGATCAGACTGTCCAGGAGGTTGATGCCGCCGTCGATCGCGGTGCGGCTGGTGGTGCTCAGGCCGATGCAGCCGGAGGACTCGGAGAGGTCGTAGAAGTCCGGGTAGTCGAGCATGACGATGTGCGCGTTGGGCGCGGCCGCCTGGATCGCCTGGATGGTGTTGTCCAGGTTGCCGGGCAGGATGGACTGAGCGTTCGACTCGTCCGAGTCGATGGCGCTGACGCAGGCGCTGGTGCCGTCGAGGATGCAGGTCTCCATCGTCGAGGAGAAGCCGACGTCGTTACCGCCGATCGTGAGCGAGACCAGCGTGTCCGAGGAACTGAGCGTGGGCACCTGGGTGTTGATGACGTCGCTGGTGGTCGCCCCGGAGCAGGCCGCGAAGTCGAACGAGGACGGCTTGTTGGCCGAGTTCCAGAGCGGGCCGTACGCGTCGGGGCTCTGGTCACAGCTGCCGGACTCGTTGCCGGTGCCGACCCCGGACGAGTACGAGTCACCGAGCGCGGCGTAACCGCCGGTGCTGGCACTGGCGGTGGGGGCGAGGGCGAGGGCGGACGTCGCGGTCATCGTAACGACGACCGCGGCGGTCACCAGGGCAGAAAGAGGGCGCACGGATGCCTCCGCTGGAGTGGGGGAAGGACGTGGCGTTCGCTCGTGGCGATTGCTACTGACAAGTAGCGGCATCTCCGCGCGTAAATGAAAGGGGTCGGACAAAGATCATTTTCGCGAACCCGAAGCATTCATCTGTCGTGCACACGTTCACCACGTACGATGCCGTTTCGCCACCCGATCCTGGGTCGGCCGTCACGTGCGGAAGGTCGGCGGACGCACCTCGGCCCCCGTCAACCCCCGCTCGAAGAGCGGACGTTGACGGGGGCCGGTGGTGCTCCTACGGTTACGAGTCCGAGCTGCCGGACACGGTCTGCGGGAAGTCGAGCGTGTTGGCGCAGGGCACCTGCTTCGCGACGGCCTCGGAGACGTTGAGCGCGATGTTCGCATAAGCGTTCATATCGCTCTTGGATGCGTGCTCCTCTGCTTGGTAGTAGAGAGCAAACGGTCCGCCATCCACCTGAACCTCGGCGTAGGGAAAATCCGGCCAAGTGATGCCCTCACAGCGGAAGTAGACGATCGCTGCGTCCTGCTGCCAAAGCAGCACGACCCCTGACCCCAGATTGACCGGAGCCTGCGTCAGCAACCCCGGATCCTCTGCAGCCTTCATATCAGCGGCGGACTGGGGATCGACGTTGATCGAGAGGAGCGTCCTGTTCTGGTTCCACGAGACGGCACACTGAGCATTAGGAGGCGTGCCTTGGTTCGAGCCGGACTTCAGTGTTGATACCACGGTACTGCCGGAAGTCCGAGCGACGGCTGTGCCGTCCGCGCCGGCCAGCGGTTTGAGGTCGTCCTTGGAGAGGATGCCCCAGCAGGCGCTCTGCGGAAGAGTCACCGACTGCCACGGCTTCCACCAAAGCCCCACGACGGCGGCAACCGCCACCAGAGCCGCCACCGCAATCGTGATCCACGCGCGCCTACCGAACCTGTTCATCAGTTCCCCTGGGTGGTGATATCGGTGATTCCCCCACCGGCATCCGCTCGAAGACAGAGCGGATGCCGGTGGGGGCCGGTGGTACTCCTGAGATCAGCGCCAGCACGTGGGCGGGTGACGAACGGGTCAGGAGCCGGACGCGGCCGGCTTGAGAGTGGGCGCGCTCTGCGGGAAGGCAAGCGTGTTGGTGCAGGGCAGCTGCTTGGCGATGGCCTTGGACGCCTTGAGCCCGATGCTTGCGTAGGCGTTCATAGCGCTCTCGGGAGCGAGACGCGACCCGGTCAGCCTGTACCCCGCAGGCGCGTTACCACCACCCACGGAAAGCTCGACGTAGGAGGAATCCGGCCACGTGATGCCCTCGCAGGGGAAGGAGACGTACACGCCACTGCTCTGCCAGAGCAGTGTGATCCCTGACCCGAGATTGTCCGGAGCCGGCCGATCAACCTCCTCCAGGCTCTGGAACTCAGTGGCCCATCCGGCTCCGACAGAAAGGGCGAGCAGTGTGCCCTTACCGTTCCATGAGACGACGCAGTCGGCATTGTGAAAATAGGGCAGCTTCGAGCCCGGCTTCAGTACGTCCGCCACCGTCTCGGTGGTCCGGGCGACAGCGGTTCCGTCCTTGCCTGCCAGCGGCATCATGTCGTCCTTGGAGAGCATGCCCCAACAGGCGCTCCGCGGAAGGGCCACCGACTCCGACTGCCAGGGTTTCCACCACAACCCCACCACCGCGGCAACCGCCACCACAGCCGCCAGCACAATGCTGATCCACGCGCGCCTGCCGAACCTGCTCATCAGTTCCCCTGGGTGATCATGTCAACGATTCCCCCGCCGTAGAAGCCGTTCGAGGCATTGTTCGCAGCCGAGTCGGCGATGTCGCTGATCTGCTGCTGCGTCAGCCCGGATCCCTGGAGGGCACGGCTGACCGACAACCGCGCGTTGCTCATCGTCCCTTGCAGCGCTTGCGTGTCGTTCAGCGTGCCGGCCTGGACGGTCGCCAAGGAACTGTTCTCGTAGGAACTCGCCGCCAGCGTATTGATATAGCTGGAGACGCCATTGTTGAGGAACCCGCCGACGACGGGGACCTTGCCCACCACATTGCCGAGGGTCATCGACCACACGGTGTTGGCGATCCCAGCGTTCTGGTTTATCGCCGCATTGTAGGCCGCATCCGAGGCCGCGCTGTTCTGCTGCAGCTCCTGGATCTTGGACCGGCTGAGGATGCCGTTGACCATGGCGCCGTCCTGGGAGACGTTGTTCAGCGCAGCCGGGAGGTCTGGGTACTGCGCGCCCGACGTCTGCACGACGTTCTGCAACTGCACTGCGGTGTAGGCATTCTGGGCCTGGACGACAGCGCCGTAGGCGTCCGGGTCGCGCCCCAGGGCATGCAACAGCGTCTGGACATTGGCCGAACTGAAGCCGGCCGGCGCCCCGTACAGCGACAGACGGTTCGAGGTGCCGCTGAGGGATTGGTCGACGTCCCCGATGTAGGAGGCGGTGATGTGGCCGATGCTCGAATTCAACGGGGCGAAAAGCGGGTTGACCCCGTCCTCACCGCTGAGCAGTCCGGGGTTCTGGCCGAACTTGGTCACAATCTTGTTCGCCAGTGCCGCCATCGCCGGTGTGTGCAGCGGAAGTTGGACCCCGTTCGCGGCGTCGAAGGGTACGCCGGTGGTGGCCGACTGCAGCGCGTCCCCCAGCGTCGACATCTGCGCCTTGTAGGCCGCCGCATAGGCCGTCGGCCCCACCCCCGTGCTGTCGGAGATGAGCAGCGCATTGTTGTTGCTGTCGCTGGTCAGGTAGTTGAAGTAGTTGTTGTTGTTCGCAGAGAAGAAGTCGAGCGAGGCCTTCGGGCTGCGTCCCAGCGCCTCCAGCATGCCCGAGAGCGGGTTGTAGCCGGCCGTGGCGTCAAGGAAGTTGAGCCGGTCGTTGCTGCCCTCCAGCGACTCGTTGACCCACTTCGTCGGGTCCTGCTCGGACAGGTTGGTTATGTCCTCGGCAACGGGCAGCAGGAAGTGCTCGTCGTACGTCCCGGTGCGCAGGTAGTCACTGAGGATCTGGTAGCCGTAGACCTGCCCCTGCGGGTCGTTCGGGTTGACCATGTCCAGCTGCATCTTCTGCCCGCCGGCCTGCCGCAGCCCCGCCTCCCAGGCGTCGGAAAGGTGCGGCCAGCCCTGCAGGCTGGTGGCGGTGGCGAGGGAGGTGCCGAGCTGTGCCTGCATGTCCTTGAGCAGGTTGGCGCGGGTCTGGTCGTTGGCGCCGTTCCCGGAGGCGGTCCAGGCCAGCTGGCCGTAGAAGAGCAGCGACTCCTGCGGGCCCAGGTCCTGGAAGAACGCCGTGGTGAACCGCGAGTCGCCGGAGTTGGCCTTGAGCAGTGCGTCCAGCTGCGCGAGTTGGGCATCCGTCAGGTTGCCGCCCTGGCGGGCGAGCGCGGCGGCCTGCTGGGCCTCCTCCTCGTCGATGCCGCCCACCGGCGTGGCATTGAAGGCGCTCGCATTGGCGCCCGTGTCGGCGGCGAGGGCGGCGGCCGCGGTCTGGTCGATATCGGTGGCCTGCTGCAGCACGGCGGTGATGCGCTGGGAGATCGCGTCCGCCTGCTGCTGCATCGCCTGCTGGTACTGCTCGTGGATCCCGGCGTTGTGCGGCAGGTTCGGCGGCACGGACCAGGTGATGTCGCTGCCGTCCGCCGAGATCGTCAGGCCCTGCCCGGCCGCGTCCTGCTGTATCTGATGCAGTGTCGACTGGCAGGCGAGCAGCTGGTCGTGGGCGTCGCCCAGCGCCTTCGCCATCGCGCTGGTCTCGTCGAAGGCCTCGTCGATCTGGGTGCGCGCGGCCGTGAGCTGGGTGACGGCGGCCTCGGACGCCGGCCCGGACCAGCCGCTGGCCTGCAGCGGGTTGACCACCTGGCTCTGGAAGTCGGAGTCGTACTCCCAGTTGCGCACCATCTGCGCGATGTCGGTGGCGGCCGTGTTCAGCGCCCCGAGGTTGGTCGTGTTGAGCTCGTCATAGGTGACCATGGCGACTGTCTCTATCCCCCGTCGTTCCCGTTGCCGTTCCAGTTCCCACTGCTGTTGTCGCTCAGCTTTCGAGGGCCCGCAGGTGGCCGCGGTTGGTGTCCTCGGTGCTGCTGTAGCCGTTCGCGTTGTCCTGGAGGTTCTGCCCGATGTTGATCAGGTTGCCGCCCAGGGTGAGGAACTGGCCCTCCCAGGTCTCGTGCGCGGTGGTGATCGCCCCGCCGAGCGCCCACCCCTGCATCGCGGACGCGGCCGTGAAGAGGTCGTCGCCGACCGGCGTCTGGCAGTCGGCGGTCATCTTCTGTCCCAGCTGGGAGGCGTTCTGCCCGGCCGTGGTGAGCGTCGCCGGGTGGACGACCAGGGCCGGCCCGCTGACCCCGGCGGGCGCGGTGGCGCTGCCGCCGGTGGTGATCGCGGCGGGCGTCCCCGAAAGATCCGGGAACTGCTGCTCCGCCTGCGGCGTGGGGTTCCCGTCCTTGTCGAACATCCATGGATTGAGCTGACGCTCAAGATCCAGATTCCCCATGTCTTCGCTCTCCCCCGTCGCAAACCCGCCGGACTCCGAACAGATGAAGACCGTACCAAGAGATTTCTGGAAAGTCTGATGGGACTTTTGAGACTTGTCGTCTGCGCCGCTGCCTTCCGACGTGGTCCCGGCTGGTAGCAGTCGGGACTCATCCGGGGTCGGCACGGTCGTGGCGACGGGTCACCCCAGTGACGCCGCGTGGTCGGGGACGTAGAGCTGGGTGTCACGGGGCGGGCGGCGGTAGCCGGTAGCCGGGGGGCGCTCGGGGAAGTCCAGCTTCTTGGCCGGCATCTCGGTGTAGGGGACGGCCGAGAGCAGGTGGGAGATCATGTTGATCCGGGCCCGGCGCTTGTCCTCGCTCTCGACGACGTTCCAGCGGGCCTCGGGGATGTCGGTGTGGACGAACATCTCGTCCTTCGCCCGCGAGTAGTCCTCCCAACGGGTGATCGACTCCAGGTCCATCGGGGAGAGCTTCCAGCGGCGCATCGGGTCGTCCCGGCGGGCGTGGAAGCGGCGCTCCTGCTCGACGTCGCTGACCGAGAACCAGTACTTCAGCAGGTGGATGCCGTCGCCCACCAGCATCCGCTCGAAGATCGGGCACTGCTGGAGGAACCGGTAGTACTCCTCGGAGCTGCAGAAGCCCATGACCTTCTCGACCCCGGCCCGGTTGTACCAGCTGCGGTCGAACAGCACGATCTCCCCGGCGGCGGGCAGCTGCTCGACATAGCGCTGGAAGTACCACTGGCCGCGCTGCCGCTCGGTGGGGGCCGGCAGCGCGGCGATCCGGGCGATCCGGGGGCTGAGGTACTCGGTGACCCGCTTGATCGCCCCGCCCTTGCCGGCCGCGTCCCGGCCCTCGAAGACCACGACCACCCGCGCCCCGGTGACCCTGACCCACTCCTGCAGGGTCGCCAGCTCCGCCTGGAGCCGGAACAGCTCCTTCTCGTAGGGCTTCTTCGCCAACCTGGCGGGGAGCTTCTCCTTCGCCTGGGCGGGCTTCTTCGCGGCCGGCTTCCCGTGCTTCTCCGCCACTGCTGGACTCCGTTTCTGATCATCCGTCGGGTACCACGGTAGGCGCAGCGGCGCCCGCCCGCACCCCGCGCCGAGCCACCGGTCCCGGGACCGGCGCGGCCCGACGCCGAGGCGGAACCGGGACTGCCGTCTCAGGCGGGCGGGACACCGGGCCGAGGAGCTTGGTGCCTACGGAATCGGAGGGGTTCAGCCTCCGCCGACACCTCCTGGAAGGCCAGCCACCATGTGCAGAATCCACGGTCATTTCGATGCCGATGCCTCCCCGCACGAATTGCGGGCCGCCGGCGCCCTGCAGCGGCACGGCGGACCGGACGAC
This sequence comes from uncultured Actinomycetota bacterium, assembly GCA_963743515.1. Lineage (GTDB taxonomy): Bacteria > Actinomycetota > Actinomycetes > Streptomycetales > Streptomycetaceae > Streptacidiphilus. The sequence goes on along the minus strand of CAVUQN010000002.1, from coordinate 51,399 downwards.
AGCCGGGTCGCCTTCGGGGCCCGCTGGGGGCTCGGCAGCCAGCGGCTGGCGATCACCGACCCGACCGGCGGACGTCAGCCCTACTCATCCGACCACGACCAGGTCAAGGCCGTCTTCAACGGAGAGATCTACAACCACGCGGCGCTGCGCACCCGGCTGGAGGGACGCGGCCACCGCTTCGCCGACCGCTGCGACGGCGCGGTGCTGCCTGCCCTCTACGAGGAGTACGGGGTCGCCTTCGCCGAGCACCTCGACGGGATGTTCGCGGTCGCGCTGATCGACCTGCGGGCCGAGCCGACGATGGTGCTGGCCACCGACGACGCCGGCATGAAGCCGCTCTACTACACCTGGGACGGCAAGCGGCTGCACTTCGCCTCGGAGCTGCCGGCGCTGCTGGCGCTGGCCCGGGTGCGGCCGGAGCTGTGGGAGCCGGGACTGGACAGCTACCTGGCGACCAAGACCCCCTTCGGCGAGGAGACCCTCTTCGCCGGGGTGCGGGTGCTGCCGCCGGGCTCGACGGCGGTCTGCTCGCGCAGCCGGGGCCTGCGGCTGATCCGCCGCACCGCCTCCGCCACCGCCCACCACGCCGAGGAGGGCGCGGCCGGCGAGCAGGTGCGGGCGGCGCTGACCCGCGAGGTGGACCGGCTGCGCAGCGCCGACGCCCCCGTCTGCGCGGTGACCAGCGGCGGGCTCGACTCCAGCCTGGTGACCGCGCTGATGGCGCGGGAGCAGCCGGGCTCCGTCCACTCCTTCAACATCGCGTACCAGGGCGAGTGGCCGCACGACGAGCGGCACTTCGCCCGCGAGGTGGCGGAGCGGGCAGGCACCGTGCACCACCAGGTGGAGCTGGACATCGACTCCTTCCCGGAGCTGCTGCCCTCGGTCGCCTGGCATCTGGGCCAGCCCAACGCCGACCCGATCACGCTCAGCACCTACGGGCTGTTCGAGGCCGTGCACCGGGCCGGGTTCAAGGTCGCGCTGACCGGCGACGCGGCGGACGAGGTGTTCGCCGGCTACGGCCGGGTCCATGCGGCGGTGTCCGCGCCGGACGCCTGGATCCCGACCTACCTGGATGCCCTGTCCGCGATCCCCCGCGAGGCGCGGGAGCGGCTCTACAGCCGGGAGTACCGGGCGTTCATCGCGGACCGAGGCAGCGCCTCGGACGCCATCGCCGAGCGGCTGCGCGAGGACGCGGTCAACCGGTCCCGGCTGGACGTACTGACCGACTTCGAGACCGAGGTCCGGCTGCCCGCCTACCACCTGCGCCGGGTCGACCACCTGAGCATGGCGCACGCGGTCGAGGTCCGGCTGCCGTTCTGCCAGCGCTCGGTCAGCGGGCTCGCCCGTGCCCTGCCCGCCGGGCAGAAGCTGCGGGGCGGGCAGGGCAAGGCCGCGCTCTACGACGCGGCGCGCGGGCTGCTGCCGCGCAGCGTGCTGGAGCGGCCCAAACAGCCGTTCACCCTGCCGATCACGGCGATGCTCGCGGACGGTTCGCCGCTGGCGGTCTACGCGACCGAGGTGCTGTCCCCGGCCCGGCTGCGGGCCGGCGGGCTGCTCGACCCGAACGCCGTGCACCGGCTGCTGGCCGCGCAGCGGGCCCGGCCGGCCGACTGCCTGGCCCTGGCGGTCTGGGCGCTGCTGATGTTCGAGCTGTGGCGCGAGGAGTTCGCGGTGGGGCGCCGACGCACCACCGCGCAGGCACGGGAACTGATGGAGGTGTCCTCTTGACGACGACCATGGTGCGGAGCGGCTTCGCGCTGCTCGCGCGGGCGAAGGACGCGCCCGGACCGACGCTGGTGCTGGACGCCGACGCGCTGCCCTCGGACGAGGCGGCGCTGCAGGCGGCGCTGACCCGGCTGCGACTGCGGCTGCGGCAGACCCGTGGCCCGGCCGGCGACGGCGCGGAAGTGCTGAAGTGGGCGCTGCTGGCGCCCTCCGCGCACCCGCTGTTCGACGTGGACTACCGGTTCGTCCAGGCGATGCCGGACGCACCGGACCACTTCGACACCACCGGCAACTGCGGGCACTCGCTGCTCGCGGCGATCGCGGCGGCGGCGGAGGCCGGACGGCTGCCCGCGCTCTCCGTCGGCGACCGGATCCGGGCCCGGGTGCTCAACAACGGCGACCAGGTGGTCTGCCAGGTCGACGAGGCCGCCGACGGACGGGTGGTCTTCACCGCCCACTTCGTCACCCCGCCGCACACCCTGCTCGGCCAACTGCTGCACGACGGCGGCCGGGTGATGCGGATGGCCAACCCCTACCTGTTCGTCGACGCCGCCAAGCTGGGTGTGCGCAGCCGCGAGGACCTGTTCCGGGTCGGCCGGACCGAGCTGTACGCGGTACTGGAGCGGATGCGCCGGACCCAGGCGGCCCGGCTCGGCTGGCCGGTGGACGGGGCGTTCCCCAAGGTCGCCGCGATCGTGCCGGTGGGGCCGGGACAGCTGGCGGCACGGGCGCTGACCGTGGGCGGCTGGCATCCGGCACTGGCACTGACCGGCGCGGTCTGCCTGGCCGCCGCCACGGCGCTGCGCGACACGGTGCCCTACCGGCTGCTCCGCGCCCACGGCGAGCCGCCGGTCCCCGGGCGGGTGCTGGTGGACACCCCCTCCGGCCGGGTGGAGGCCGCGTACACGGCGACCGGCGAGGGCCCGGACGACGAACTGCTCTGGGTCAGCCTGGGCAACAAGGAGGTCCGGGTCCTCGGCCCGGCCGGAACAGGAGTGGACGATGTCTGCTGAGCCGCAGGGGAACCAGCCGCAGGACAATCAGTCACAGGCCCGCTACGACCTCGTCGTCTCCGGGGTGCGGCTGGTCACCCCGGAGGGGGTGGTCCCGGGCGGGATCGCGGTCGCGGACGGACGGATCGCCCGGCTGCTGCAGCCGGGCGAGTGCCCGCCCGCCGCCCGGACCCTGGACGGCGCCGGACGGCACCTGCTGCCCGGCCTGATCGACTCCCATGTGCACTTCCGCACCCCGGGGCTGACCCACAAGGAGGACTGGGCGCACGCGAGCCGCGCCGCCGTCGCCGGCGGGGTGACCACGGTGATCGACATGCCGAACACCGTGCCGCCGCTGCTCACCGGCAAGGAGGCGCACCGCCGGGCGGAGTCGATCACCGGGACCTCGCTGGTGGACTTCCGCTTCCATCTGGGCGTGGCCGGTGACGACCCGTCACCGCTGCTGGAGGTGGGCCCGCGCGAGGCGACCAGCGTCAAGGTCTTCCTCGCCGGGCACCACACCGCGCCGAACGTGGTGCGCGACCCGGTGGCGCTGGAACGGGTGTTCCGCACCGCCGCCGAGGCCGGGCTGCGGCTGCTGCTGCACGCCGAGGACGACGGCGTCTTCGCCCTGCTGGACCGCTGGCGCGGCGCGCCGACCTGCTACGCCGAGTACGAGCGGCACCGTCCGCGCAGCGGGGCGATCTCGGCCGTGGCGCGGGTGCTGGAGCTGGTCGAGCGGCACGGCACGGCGGTGCACGTGCTGCATGTCTCGACCGCCGAGGAGGCGGACCTGCTCACCGCCGCCGCGCATGTCGGGATGCCGGTCACCTTCGAACTGACGCCGCATCATCTCTCCTTCACCGCAGCGGATGCGCAGCGGCTCGGGGCCAGGGTGCGGCTCAGTCCGGCGATCCGGGAGCCTGCCGACCGCTGCCGGCTGTGGCAGGCGGTGCTCGACGGCCACGCCGCGACGCTGGGCAGCGATCACGCACCGCACAGCCGCGCCGAGAAGCTGCGCCCGCCCGCCGACGCGCCGCCCGGACTGCCCGGCGTCCAGGAGATGGCCACCGCCGTCCACACCGGGCTGCGCCGACGGGCCCCGGAGGAGCACGCCGACCTCCATCTCATGCACCTCGCCCGGCTGCTGGCGGCCCGGCCGGCCGAGCTGTTCGGCCTGGACGGCCGCAAGGGCCGGCTGCGGCCGGGGCTCGACGCCGACTTCGTCCTCTTCGACGCCGACCACCGCTGGATGTTCGGCCCGGAGGACGTCCGCTCCAAGTGCGGCTGGTCCGCGTACGAGGGCTGGACCATGACCGGGCGGGTGCTGCTCACCGCCCGGCGCGGCGAGACCGTCTACGACCTGCACGGCGACGGCGGCGGTGCCGCCTTCGGCGCCCCGGACGGCCAGTGGCTGGACGCCCGCGGGCCGGTGGCGCCCCGGGCCAGGGTCCGGACGTGAGCGGGCCCGGGCTCCGGCGCGGGGTGCCGGCGGCGACGGCGGTCGCCTGCGGGGTCAGCGTGGCCGGGATGTACTACGCCCAGCCGCTGCTGCCCGCGCTGGCGGCGGCCTTCGGCACCAGTCCGGCCACGGCGGCGGTGGTGGTGACGGCCGGTCAGCTCGGCTACACCGCCGGGCTGCTGCTGGTGGTCCCGCTCGGCGACGGACGGGACCGGCGGCGGCTGGCCACCGTACTGCTGCTGCTCGCCGCCCCGGCGGCGGCGGTGGCCGCGCTGGCACCGGCGCTGGCGGTGCTCGCGGTGGCGGTCGCGCTGCTCGGGCTGGCCGGCACGGCGGCCCAGGTACTGGTCGCGCTCACCGCGACCGGTGCCGGGCCGGGCGAACGCGGCCGGGCGGTAGGCACGGTGATGGGCGGGCTGACCGCCGGCATCCTGCTGGCCCGGGTCGTCTCCGGGTCGCTGGCCGAGGCGGCCGGCTGGCGCGCGGTGTACGCGGCGGCGGCCGTGCTGCTGGCCGGCACGGCGCTGCTGGTGCACCTCGCGCTGCCGCGCCCGGCGCCCCCGCCGGCACACCAACCGGTCCGCTACCGCTCGCTGCTGGCCGGGCCACTGCTCCTGCTGCTCCGCGAGCCCGCGCTGCGGCTGCGCTGCACCCACGGATTCCTGGCCTTCGCCGCCTTCTCCGCCTTCTGGACGTCCTGCGCCTGTCTGCTGGCGGCCCCGCCGTTCCGCTTCGGCGAGGCCGCGATCGGGCTGTTCGGGCTGGCCGGGCTGGCGGGGGTGCTCTTCGCGCAGCCTGCGGGCCGGTTGTGCGACCGGGGGTACGCGCGCCGGGCGAGCTCCGGCTTCACCGCCCTGATGGCCGTGTCGTTCGCGGTGCCGGCGCTCGGACGCGGCAGCCTGGTGGCACTGGCCGCCGGGGCCGTCCTGCTCGACCTCGGGCTGCGCGGCGTCCAGACCGCCAACCAGCAGCAGATCTACACCCTGCTGCCGACAGCCGCCCACAGCCGGGTGACCACCGCCTACATGACCTGCTACTTCGCCGGGGGCGCGACCGGCTCCGCGCTCTCCGCCGCCCTGTACGCCCGGGCCGGGTGGACCGGCGTCTGCCTGCTCGGCGCGGCGCTCGCCGCCGCACCGCTGCTCGTGCCGCTGGTAAGGCCCCAGCCGTCACCCACCACGCAAGAGGAGACCACCCCATGACCGTCACCGCCGGCACCAGCACCCTCACCAAGTTCGCCGACCCGCTGCCGATCCCGTCCCGGCTGCGCGCCGATCCGGCGGACCCGCTGCCGACGTTCACCGTCCGCACCCTCGCCGCCGAGCGGCAGTTGCACTCCGAGCTGCCGCCGACGGCGCTCTGGACCTACGAGGGCGGCTTCCCCGGACCGGTCTTCGAGGTCCGGCGCGGCCGGCGGATCCGGGTCGCCTGGACCAACGGCGTGACCACCCCCTACCCGGCGGTCGACGCCTACCTCCCGGACGCGCCCGGCAACCCCTCGCTGACGATGAACGACCCGGGCGTGGGCGCCGCGCAGCCGGTTCCCGGCGTGGTCGGGCTGCCCGCCTGGCTGGTCACCCACCTGCACGGTTCGGTGACCGGCGGCGGCAACGACGGCTGGATGGAGAACGCGCTGTTCCACGGCGACGCCCAGCTCTCCGAGTACCCGAACGACCAGCCGGCGATGACCCTCTGGTACCACGACCACGCGATGAACATCACCAGCCTGAACGTCTTCTCCGGGCTGGTCGGGATGTACCTGCTGCGGGACGAGGAGGAGGACCGGCTGCACCTCCCCTCCGGCGAGCAGGAGGTCCCGCTGATCCTCTGCGACCGCAACCTGGCCACCGACGAGTTCGGCCGGCTGACCGGGCAGCTGCTCCACAAGACCTCCGGCACCCTGCCGTTCCTCGGGCCCTACACCCTGGTCAACGGCCGGATCTGGCCGTACCTGGAGGTTCGGCCCGGCTGGTACCGGTTCCGGGTGCTGAACGCCTCCAACTCCCGGACCTACCGGCTGCACCTGCTGGACGACCGGGACCAGCAGGTCACCATCGGCGCGGCCTGGCAGATCGGCACCGACAGCGGGCTGCTGGGCGCGCCGCTTCCGCTCACCGCCGAGGGGCTGACCCTCGCCCCGGCCGAACGCGCGGACCTGCTGGTCGACTTCGGCGCCTTCGCGGGTCGGGCGCTACGGGTCGTCAACTCCGCGCCCGCGCCGTTCCGCGGCGACCCGGTCCCGGCGGGCTACGTGCTCGGTACCCCGTTGCCCGCGAGCCGGCTGCCGGAGCCGGACGTGATGCAGTTCCGGGTCCTCGGCGCGCCCCCGGCCCAGCGCTTCACCCTGCCGACGACGCTCTCCGCGTCCTACTACCGGCTCACCCACGAGCTGCTCCCGGCCGACCACGAGCACCGGATGCTCGGGCTCGCCGCCGACCCGGACGGCACGCTCGGGCTCTGGGAGCTGGGCGTGGTGTCGGACTCGGAGGCCCCGGCCGAGGGGCAGGTACTGGACGGCATCATCCAGGTCACCGACGCGGCGGGGAGGACCACCACCTACAAGCGGCTGGCCCGGCACTTCGATGACCAGCTCAACTGGCGTATCCGGCAGGACGGTTGGGAGGTGTGGCGGATCCTCAACCTGAGCGGGATCCTGCACCCGATCCACCTCCACCTGACCCGCTTCCAGCCGCTGTCGATCGATGCCTACACCACCACCGCCTTCAACCCCGAGCTCGGCGGCACGGCCGGCGGCGCACCCGTCGCCCACACCGGCGAGCCGCTGCCGATCGACCCCTCGCTGACCGGCTGGAAGGACGTGATGCGGGTCCCGCCCGGTCAGATGGTGACCATCGCCGGGCAGTTCCGCGGCGCGTCCGGCCGGTACATGTACCACTGCCACATCCTGGAGCACGAGGACGCCGGGATGATGCGGGAGTTCGCCGTGATGCCGGGCGTGGTCATGGACGTCAACAACGGCATGGGCGGCATGAGCGGGATGGACGACATGAGCGGCATGGACGACCTGAGCCCCGGCAGCTGACCGCCGGGCGACGTGCGGCGCCCCACCGACGGGAGGTCCGTCGGTGGGGCGCCTCTCATTGCGCCTGGAACCGGCCGCTGCCCGGCGTCAGCTGTTGCCTTCACCGGGGGTGGACGGCACCGGAGTCGGCATGCTGGGCGGGCAGGACCCGTCGATGCAGATGTCCGGGTCCGGAACGGCGGTCGCGACCGGTGCGCCCTGCTTGGTCCGGCTCCCGCGGAGCACGGCCAGCGCGCCCGCACCGAGCGCGGCGACGGCACTGAGGCCACCGATCCGGCTCCAGTTCCATGTGTTCGTGGCGTTGCCGAGCATAAGTTTGCTCCCGTCTCTCGCACGCCTTGGCTGCCGGCGCGGTCCGTCGTGCACCGGCACTGAACAATCTGCGCCGACCGCCGTCCCGGGCACATGAGTACATCGTCCCAAAGCAGTCCCGACCGGGCAGCTCAGACACTTCGGACAGCCCGCCGCCACTTCGGCCTCAGTCCGACTCCCGGACCGGGATGACCGCCCGGACCAGCACGCCCGCGCCCTGCGCCAGCGGGTTGCCGAGCACGCTGAGGGTGCCGCCGAGCTCCGCCGCCCGCTCCGCCATCGAGCGCAGTCCCAGGCCGCCGCCGGAGGGCGGGCCCGACCCTATCCCGCCGCCGTCGTCGCCGATCTCGGCGGTCACCGCGCCCTGGACCACCCGCACCCGGAGCCAGGCGCTCCGCGCCCCGGCGTGCCGGACCACATTGTGCAGCGCCTCGGCCGCGATCCGGTAGACCGCGACCTCGACCGCGGCCGGCAGCGGCGGCAGCGGGTCGGGCTCGCAGACGGTCTCGACCGCGAGTCGGCGGCTGGTCAGCTGCCCGGCCAGATGGCGCAGCGAGTCGCCGAGCCCGCCCCGGTCCAGCATCGCCGGGGCCAGGCCGTCGTTGATCCGGCGCAGCTCGGTGATGGCGTCCGCGATCCCCTGCGAGACCGCGGCCAACTGCCGGGCGGCGGGCGCCTCCGCGCCCAGCCCGGCCTGTGCGGTGTCGACCTGCAGCCGTAGTCCGGCGAGCGCGGGGGCCAGCCCGTCGTGCAGGTCGCGGCGGAGCTGTCGGCGGGTCTCCTCCCGGGCGAGCACGATCCGCTCCCGGCTGGCCTGGAGCTCCTGGTACAGCCGGAGCGAGGCCACGGCCGGGGCGGCCTGGTCGGCGAGGAAGCGGAGGACGTCGTGGTCCTGCTGGTCGAGTTCGCCCTCGCCGGCCCGCGCGGCTGCTTCCAGCAGGCCGATCGGGGAGCCCTCGTAGGAGAGCTCGAACCGGTGCCACTCCGAGTAGTGCGGGGCGCTGCCGAGGGCGGCGGTCTCCCGGGGGCCGCTGGTGGTGCGGACCAGCACCCGGGCGGCCGGGAAGCGGAGGGTGTCGACCACGGTCTCGCAGAGCAGCCGCGGCGCGTCGGCGGGGTTCACCGCCCGGCTCAGGCGTTCGGCGAGTTCCCGCACCACGCGGTAGGGCTCGGCGCGGTCGCCGTAGTAGAAGCGGTCGACCAGGCTGACCGCCCGGCCGCCGACGGTGCGGGTCAGCAGCCCGGCCAGCAGCGCCACGATCCCGAGTACCAGCGCACCGGGCGTGCGCGAGCCCGGCACCGTGCGGGAGAGCAGCAGGGCGAACGCGGTGAAGCCGAGCACCAGCAGCACCAGCACCGCCAGCAGGGTCAGCGCCCGTCGGCCGGCCCGGTCCAGGTGCCCGGAGCGGTCCCGGACGAAGACCAGCCCCAGGCCCAGCGGCCAGAGCAGCACCGCGACATAGTCGAGGGCCAGGATGTAGGGCACGGTGACGTCGAAGAAGTACGAGACGTAGTTCAGGTACTCCCAGACCAGGAAGGGCGCCATCAGCGCCAGCGGTGCCAACGGCCGGCCCAACCACCCGGTCCGCTGCGGCGACACCCTCCCCTGGCGCCAGCGGACCAGCATCACCGTCGTGGTCAGCACCGAGATGCCGACCGCCACATAGGCGAACACCGGCCCCACCGGCACCGCGATGGCGGCGTGGATGCCGCTCCAGGGGGCGTGCAGCAGCGGGCTCGGTCTGTGGTACCACTCGTCGAGGCCCCCGTACTCGTAGCAGACCTGGGCCACCGTCCACAGCGCGATCAGGGCCGTCAGCACCTGCCCCCGGTGGCCCCAGGGCAGTCGTCCGGTGGGGAGGAGCAGTGGCAGCACATAGAGCGCGACGGTGTAGAGGACGGTGCCGAGCACGGAGGCGAGGACGACGGCGGTCCAGATGTCGGGCCCGGCGCCCAGGGCGACGGCGGCGGGCGGGCCCGCGTCGCCGATCAGGTCCCCGGTCCCGGCGACCAGCAGCAGCCCGCCGGCCGGGCCGCCGGAGGGGTGGGCGAAGATGACCGCCCCGCAGACCGTGCAGCCCAGGGAGAAGAGGATCCGGGTGCTGAAGGGTACGAAGTCCACATGCGCGAGCCGGGGGCCGCCGAGGTCCCCGAAGGCGAGGCCCATCCAGACCATCACCGAGGCGAGGGAGAGGGCGCAGGCGACGTAGGCCGCGCGGACGGACGCCCGGGAACGTGCGACCGCGGGCGGTCCCGGTCTCGGCTGCGCTCATGGCCACCCCGCCTTCCGGTCGACCGGATTCCGCTTTCTTCGTGAGCCCTCCAGGGTGCTGCGCTCGGCGTCCCGGGCGCATGGGGCAGCGGTCCCGCGCTGCGGTCCGGACTTCCGACCGGGGTTACTGCTGTTCGTCCCGGTCGCCGAGGCCGACGTCGCGGGCACGGGCAACGGCCTCGGCGCGGGTGGCGACGTGCAGCTTGTCGAAGATGTGCGAGATGTGGTTGCGCACGGTCTTCTCGGCGAGGTACAGCTCGCGGGAGATCCGCCGGTTGTCCAGCCCGCGGGCGACCAGTTCCAGCACCTCGACCTCACGGGCGGTCAGCGTCGGGAACAGCCGCTCGGCGTCGAGTCGGCGTCCACCGGCGACCAGGCCGGAGATCCGGGCGGCGATGTCGCGTCCGAAGACCGCGCCGCCGAAGGCGACGGTGCGCACGGCGTGCAGCACCTCGTCCCGACTCGCGCCCTTGACCAGGTAGCCGCGGGCGCCCTCCTGGAGCGCGCCGAGCAGGCTGGCGTCGTCGTCGGACATGGTGAGTATCAGCACCGGCAGCCCGGGCCGGTCCGCGGCGAGCCGGCGGGTGGCCTCGATGCCGCTGCCGTCGGGCAGCGAGAGGTCCATGATGACGACGTCCGGCCGGTGTTCGGCGACCACGGCGAGCGCCGCCGCGACCGTCTCGGCCTCGCCGACCACCTCGATGTCCGCGGCACTGCCCAGGGCGGCCCGCAGGCCCTCCCGGAACAGCGGGTGGTCGTCGACGATGACCACCCGGACCGCACCGCTGCGCTGACCTCCGTCGGGTTCCACAGGCCCATACTAGTCGTAGTCGAACCACTACTTTGCGCAACCGAAAGGCCCGGTCCGGCGCACCTGCGTGCGCCGGACCGGGCCTGCGGACGGAACGTCAGTCCTGTGCGCGCTGGAAGCACTCCCGCAGCCGGACCAGGGCCGCCTCGGGCGCGCCCAGGTGGTCCAGTCCGAGCAGCGCCGCGCCGGCGACCGGCGGAACGTCGGCGTAGCAGGGCACCGCGACCGGCGCGTACTCCTTCAGCCGGGCCTCCACGCCCTGGGTCAGCAGCGGGTGCCGGGTCGCCAGGATGCCACCGCCGAGGACGACCTCCACGTCCGTCCCGGCGAGCTCCAGCCGCTCCAGCGCCGACCTGGCCATCAGGAAGACCTCCTCGGCCTGCCGCTCGACCAGCGCGATGGCGACCGCGTCCCCGGCGTCGGCGGCCTCCAGCAGCACCCGGGTGAGGGTGGTCCGCTGATCGTCCGTCACCTCGCCGACGTGGATCGCCACCGCCACGTCGAGCACGGTCTCGGTACCGAAGTGCGCGGCCGCCGCCTCGGTCAGCGCGGTGCGCGGCCCGCGGCCGTCCTCGCCCCGGATGGCCGCCCACAGCACTCGTCGCCCGAGTCCGCGTCCGCCGCCCCAGTCGCCGGTGCGGCTGGCCCAGTGCCGGATAGCGGGCGCGTCCGGCCGTCCGGGCTGATGCCCACGCAGTTGATCCCGGCGCCGCAGACCACGGCCACGCCCCAGGGCCGCGAGGCGCCCGCGCGCAGCAGGGCGAAGGAGTCGTTGCCGACCTCCGACGGTCTCGGTCCAGCCGCGCGTCGGCGAACTCGCGCGGAGAGCGCCTCCTCCTCCTGCGGCAGGTCGGCGCCCGCGACGAAGCCGACAGGTGCCGGGCCAGCGGGAGCGCCCCGTCGGGCAGCTCGAGCGCGGTGCGGACCTCGCCGACCGCCGTGGCCACCGGGTCGACCGCCGTCTCCACGCCGCTGGACTGCCGGGTGAACGCGCCCGGTCGCGCCTGGGCGAGTACCTCCGCCGGTGGCCATGGCGAGCAGGACGTCGGTCTTGCTGTTGCCGCCGTCGACGGCCAGGACGTGCCGAGGCAGCTCGGCGCGGTCACGGTGCCGGCGGTCGTCAACGTGCTCAACGTGCCCCTGCCCACGGCAGGAACTTCTCGTTGGCGGCGATCAGGCGTCGGCGAGGCGGTCCGCGAGGTCGTACTGGCCGATCAGCGGGTGCGCGAGCAGCGCCTGCGACGACGCGGTCCGCGGCCGCCGTGGATCGCCGCGTCCAGAGCCAGCTCCTCGTACGCGCTGACGTGCGCGATCAGGCCCCGCATGTGGGCCGGCGCGACCGGCGCCTGCGGCACGGCGCTCGATCCCGGTCGGAGCCACCCGCGCGGAGACCTCGATCACCGCGTCGTCGGCGAGGAAGGGCAGCGTGCCGTTGTTGCGCATGTTGACCACCGCACGTCGCTGGTGCCGGCCGGGCCGGTGAGCGAGGCGAGCAGCTCCACCGCGGCCTCGGAGTAGAACGCGCCGCCGCGCTTGGCCAGCAGTTCGGGCTTGTGTGTCCACGGTCGGGTCGCGGTACATCTCCAGCAGCGTGCCGCTCCATCGCCGCGACCTGCTCGGCGCGCGACTCGGCTCGTCCTTGAGCTCCTCGCACCACCGCGTCGTGCTGCGTAGTAGTAGCGCAGGTAGTACGAGGGGATCGCGTTCAGCTCGCGCATGACCAGCGGCGGGCATCTCGATGCTCCTCGGCGATCTCGTCGACCTGCTCGGCGATGATCGCGTCAGCACCTCCACGCCGTCGATCCGCACGCCGCGGATCCAGGTCAGGTGGTTGAGTCCGACGTGGTCGAGCTCGACGCTCGGCGGGTGCGACGCCGGCGCCCGCGGCGAAGCGCCGCTGGAAGCCGATCGCGACGTTGCACAGGCCGACCGCGTCGTGCCCGGCGTCGAGCAGCGCCCGGGTGACGATGCCGACCGGGTTGGTGAAGTCCACGATCCTGGCGTTCGGCGCGTACTTGCGCACCTGCTCGGCCAGCTCGAGCACGACCGGCACGGTGCGCAGCGCCTTGGCCAGGCCGCCGGCTCCGGTGGTCTCCTGGCCGACGCAGCAGAAGTCGAGCGGCAGCGTCTCGTCGACGTTCCGGGCCGCCTGGCCGCCGATGCGCAGCTGGAAGAGCACGGCGTCCGCGCCCTCGAGCCCTTCGGCCGGGTTCGAGGTGGCCAGCACCTCGCCGGGGTGGCCCTGCTTGGCGAGCATGCGCCGGGATACGGCGCCGACGGCCTCGAGCCGCTCGGGGTCCGGGTCGATCAGCGCGAGCTGTTCCACGGGCAGCTGGTCGCGCAGCCGGGCGAAGCCGTCGACGAGCTCGGGCGTGTACGTCGAGCCGCCGCCGACAACGGTGAGTTTCAGTGCCGATTCCTTGGAGGTGTTCTGGTCCCAGATGGAGCCGGTCACGGTCTCCGCGACGTGGCAGGCGACCTGGTGGCGGTCGCCGAGCAGCCGCAGCTGGGGGGTGACGGTCTCGCACTTCTCGACGGCGAGCGGGCAGCGGGCGCGGAAGCGGCAGCCCGGCTTCGGGTCGACCACGCGCGGCGGCTCGCCGCGGTCGGCGCCGGCCAGCTCGGCCAGCGGAGCGCGCGGGTCGGGCACGGTGGCCAGCAGCAGCTGCGTGTACGGGTGCTTGGGGTCGGCCAGGATGTCCTCGATCGGACCCTGCTCGACGATGTGCCCGGCGTACATCACGACCAGCCGGTCCGCCGCGTAGCGGGCGCTGGCCAGGTCGTGGGTGATGTAGAGGAACGAGACGTTGGACTTGTCCCGCAGCTCGGCCATCAGGTTGAGCAGCCCGATCCGGATCGAGGCGTCGAGCATGGAGACCGGCTCGTCCGCGATGATCAGCTTAGGGTTGGAGGCGAGCGCCTGGGCGAAGCCGACGCGCTGCCGCTGCCCGCCGCTCATCTCGTACGGGTACTTCTGCATGTAGGTGGCGGCGGGGGTGAGCCCGACCATCGTCAGCAGCCGCTCGGCCTCGGCGTTGCGGGCCTCCTTGTCCAGTTCCGGACGGTGCAGCTTGAGGCTGCGGAGGATGCCGTGGGAGACCCGGTAGATCGGGTTGATGGAGCTGAACGGGTCCTGGAACACCATCGGGGCCTGGCTGCGGTAGCCGAGCTGGTCCTTGCGGGAGCGCAGCGCCGACAGCGGCTTGCCCTCGAAGGTGATCTCGCCGGAGGTCGGCTTGTAGACCATGGCCAGCAGCCGGGCGACGGTGGACTTGCCGCTGCCGCTCTCGCCGGCCAGGGCGACGATCTCGTTGCGGCCGATGACCAGTTCGGCGTCGTCGACGGCGTGCAGGGTGCGCCGGGAGAAGGCGCCGCCGAGCTGGAAGTGCCGGGTCAGGCCGCTCGCGCGGAGCAGCACCTGGTCGGCCGGGATGCCGTCGACGTACCCGGCGGCGGTCGCTTGCTCGCTGATGTGCTCGCTCATGCCGGGAGTTCCTCCTTGCTGGTGCGCCCGGGCTCGTGCAGCAGGCAGCGCACGAGGACCTGGTCGACGTCGTACAGGTCGGGGCCGGACTCGGTGCAGGAGTCCATGGCGACCGGGCAGCGGGGGGCGAAGCGGCAGCCGGGGGGCGGCGTCTCCAGGTTGGGCGGGGTGCCCGGGATGCCGAGCAGCGGCACCTTGGGGCCGCGGATCGACGGGAACGCCTCCAGCAGGCCCCGGCTGTAAGGGTGCAGCGGGGTGTCGAACACGGTGCGGGTCTCCCGAGTTCGGCGATCTGCCCGCCGTACATCACGATCAGCCGGTCGGAGAAGTGGCTGACCAGCGACATGTCGTGGGTGACGAAGATGACCGCGAAGCCCAGCTCCCGCTGCAGCTCCTTGATCTGCACCATCAGCGAGCGCTGGGCGACGACGTCCAGGGCGGAGGTCGGCTCGTCCATGACGATCAGGTCGGGGGTGAACAGCAGCGCCATGGCGATCATCGCGCGCTGGCGCATGCCGCCGGACAGCTGGTGCGGGTAGCTGTTGAGGTGCACCGGGTCGACGCCGACCAGCTCCAGCACCTCGCGGGAGCGCTTCGGGATGTCGGTGTCGAAGCTGTGCGCCCGGAGCACGTCGCGGAACTGCGCGCCGATGGTCTTGACCGGGTTGAGCGCGTTCATCGCGCTCTGCATGACCACCGAGAGGTGGGCCCAGCGGACCGAGCGCAGCTGCTTGTCGTTCATCTTGACCAGGTCCTGGCCCATGAAGTCGACGCTGCCGCCGGTGACTCCGGCCGGCGCGCTGAGCAGCTGCGCGATGCCGAAGAGCAGGGTCGACTTGCCGCAGCCGGACTCGCCGACGATGCCGAGGAACTCGCCCCGGTGCAGGTCGAAGCTGACCTTGTCGACCGCGAGCACGGAACCGGTCGCGGTGGCGTACTCCACGGTGAGGTCGCGGACCTCGAGGAGCGTTCCGGTGCTTCCGGCGCTGGACGGGACGGTGACGTCACTGAGCGACACGGAGCCTCCTCACGGGGCGCAGGGCGGGGTTGCTGATCTCGTCGAAGGCGTTGTTCAGCAGGGCGAACGCGGCGGCGAGGAGGGCGATGCAGAGACCGGGGGCGATGGCCCAGACGTACTGGCCGGTCTGGAGCGCGGAGTTGTTCTGCGCCCAGTAGAGCATGGTGCCCCAGTCGTACGAGTTGGTGTCGCCGAGGCCGAGGAACTCCAGGCCGGAGGCGGTCAGGATGGAGTAGAGCGCCGCACCGAGGAAGTTGGCGACGATCAGCGAGGTCATGTTGGGCAGCAGCTCGCACACGATGATGTAGGAGCTGCGCTCGCCGCGGACCTTGGCCGCCTCCAGGAAGTCCCGGTTGCGCAACGACAGTGCCTGGGACCTTAGTTGTCGGGCACCGAAGGACCAGCCGGTGATCACCAGCACGATGATCATGACGCTGATGCTGTGGCTGCTGAAGTAGCCGGCGATCACGATCACCAGCGGCAGGGTCGGCATCACCAGGACGACGTCGGTGAAGAAGTTGAGGATGTCGTCCGCGACGCCGCCGAGGTAGGCGGCGGAGACGCCGACCAGCACCGAGAAGACGGTGGCCAGCGCGCCGGAGATGACCGCGATCAGCAGCGCCGGGCGGGCCCCGTGCACGATCTGGAGCCAGATGTCCTGGCCGAAGGCGGTGGTCCCGAGCCAGTGCTGGCCCGACATCCCGAGCGAGACCGCGTTGGTGTCGCGGGCCGGGTCGCCCGACTTGATCAGGTTCGGCACGGCGGCCATGACCGTGAAGACCAGCAGGATGACACAGCCGACGGCGGCCTTGGCGTTGTAGCGAATTGCTCTGAGCAGAGATGTCATGGGTGGGGTTACCTCGCGGACCGGGTGCGGGGGTCGAGCAGGGCGGTCACGATGTCGGAGACGAGCACCGAGAGCAGCACGGCCACAGTGATCGCCAGGAACAGGCACTGCATGACCGGGAAATCCTCATTGGTGACGGCGTTGACGAGCTGGTAGCCGACGCCCGGGTAGGCGAAGACGTACTCGACCAGGACGGCGCCGCTGACCACGAAGCCCATCGACATGGCGAACCCGGTCAGGTTGGGCAGGATCGAGTTGCGGGCGGCGTAGTCGATCATGATCCGCCAGTTGGACAGGCCCTTGGCCCTGGCCATCCGGATGTAGTCCTCAGCCAGGGTGGTCACCATGGTGTTGCGCATGGTCAGCACCCAGCCGCCGACGGAGGTCACCAGGATCGAGACGGCCGGCAGGATGGCGTGCTGCAGGGCGGAGCCGATGAAGGCGCTGTTCCAGCCGATCGAGGTCAGGCTGTTGTCGTAGCCGAAGGCTCCGGGCAGCCACTGGTGGATGTCCGCGAAGAACATGATCAGGACGATGCCGACCCAGAAGTAGGGCAGCCCGGTGCCGATCACGAACAGCGGCGGCAGGACGCTGTCGAGCTTGCTGCCGCGCTTCCAAGCGGCCATCGCGCCGATGGCCGTGCCCAGCACGAAGGCGATGACCGTGGTCACCCCGACCAGCGCGAGCGTCCAGGGGATGGCCTGGCCGACGACGCTGGTGACGGTGGCGGGGTACTGCGCGAAGGAGACGCCGAAGTTCAGGCTGAAGCAGTTCTTTATGTAGTCGACGTACTGCACCAGGATGCTCTGGTGCTTGTTGAGGCCGAGCGCGGCCTCCATGGCCTGGAGGGAGGCCCCGTGGAGCTTTCCCTTGTACTTGGCCATCATGGCGTCAACGGGGCTGCCCGGCAGCAGGTGCGGGATGGCGAAGTTGACGGTGAGGGCGGCCCACAGGGTGAGCACGAAGAATCCCAGACGGCGGAGCAGGAATCTCACCCTGCGGACCTCTCTCTTCTCTTGGCTACGTGCGGCGTGCGCCGAGCGGTTGGCTGGTGCAGCGGCCGACCGGTGAAGCGGTCGGCCGGTGACCGGACCGACTGCTTCGGCTACTTCGGCGAGAGGTGCATCAGCACCTGGCCCCAGTCGGGCAGCTGCCAGACGGAGGGCACCGCGTACTGGTTCTGCGGGGTACCCAGCCGGTGAAGTTCTTGGTGTCGTACTGGTACCAGGCCGCCGCGTTGGTGACCGGGATGACCGGCACGTCGTTCAGCATGAGCTCTTCGAGCTGACCCATGATCGACTTCTGGGTGGCCAGGTCGGTGGTGGCCGCGAACTGGTCGAACAGCTTGTCCGTCGCCGGGTCCGAGTACCGCTCGTAGTTGGTCGCCGCGGGCTGGCCGATGGGCGCGCTGTTGCTGGAGTACAGCCACTGGCGCAGCTCGTAGTACGGGTTCGGACCACCGGTCTCGCTGTAGTAGGCGAGCTGGAACTGGCCCTTCAGCAGCTTGCTGTTCCAGTCGGCCTGGGAGAGGTTGTCGACGGTCAGGCCGATGCCGGCCGCCTTCATCCCCTGCGAGACCTCCTGCAGCGAGGCGACCCAGTCGCTGTACCCACCGTTGTTGATGATGGTGAAGTTCAGCTTCTGGCCGTTGAGCTCGTAGATGCCGTCGGAGCCCTTCTTCGCGCCGATGCTCTCCAGCAGCTGGTCGGCCTTGGCCGGGTTGTACGTGTAGTCGTCCTGCGACTGCGCGGTGGGGTCGATCCACTGCGGGAAGGTCTGGGTGACGATGCCGAGCTGGCTGCCGGGGGGCTGCTCACCGCTCTCGCCGACCGTGGACGCGCTCTGCCGGTCGGTGGCGTAGGCCAGGGCCTTGCGCACGGTGACGTTGCTGAGCAGCGGGTCCTTCAGGTTCGGGAACATCGTGACCTGAGTGATGGGCGGCTGGAAGGACTGGAAGTCCTTGCTCTTGCTCAGGTAGAACTTGTTCAGGTTCGGGATGTACTGGGCGCCCCACTGGGCCTGGCCGGTGGCCAGGTAGTTGTTGGCCGCGTCGTTCGAGGTGAAGGCCGGGTAGTCGACGGTCTTGACCTTCGGCAGACCGGGCTGCCAGTAGTACGTGTTCGGCTTCAGCGTCACGTTCTGCGGCGTACAGGGCTTGACCACGTACAGGCCGGTGCCGACCGGGTTCGAGTCGGCGTAGCCGACCGGGTCCTTGATCGAGGCCCAGATGTGCTGCGGGACGATCGGCACCTGGTCCGCGATGTAGTAGAAGTACGTGGTGGCAGCCGTCTTGAAGTTGAAGACGATCTGGTCGCTGCCGGACTGCGTGACCGAGTTGAGCACGGCCCAGACCGAGTTGAGGTCGAGCGCCGGGAACTTCTTCAGCAGGTTGAAGGTGAAGAGGACGTCGGCGGCGGTCATCGGGGTGCCGTCGCTCCACTTCACCCCGTTCCGGATGGTGAAGGTCAGCGTCTTCGAGTCGTTGCTCCACGCGTAGTCGGTGGCGAGCCACGGCGTGGTCTTGTCGTTCTGCAGCTCGTTGACAAAGGTCAGCGGCTCGTAGATGTCACCCATCGACAGGAAGCTGACGGCACTGTTGAACGGGTTGAACCCGCACGTCCAGAGGCCGCCGCTCTCGTTGTCGACGGTCAGGATGGCATTCGGGTTGCTGACGCCGCCCTTGCCACTGCTGCTGGACCCCGCCGCACGCACTGACGAGCAGCATCGACGCGGCGACCGCGGTGACGCCCAGGATCTTGCCGCTTCTCCTGTAGAAGCCTTGCTTCATAGCGCTCTTACCTCTCCCTGGAGTGCCGTGCCTATAGATAGTTAAGTTTCCTAACGATTGGTGAGGCATAGAATCCCGAGAAATCAGCAGCACGTCAAGAGTCCTGGAGGCCGGATCCAGCTTCTGTATCGGAACGTGACCGATCCGCGCCGCCAAAACCGCCCGCCAGAGCTGCAGATCCGGGCATAGCCGCAGGTCAGAAACGTGTTGACGGCTTCGGTCAGTACCAACCGGCGGATGTCCTGGCGATGGACGGAACCTGGCCTGCCACCGAACCGGGAGATCCCCGCCTACCCTCCCCCGACGCTCCCAACCCACCAGTAACCAGCCACCGCCGCGCCGCCCAGCGAACCGCAGGCAGCAGACAGTCCCCGGCATCCACGATTCCCCGTGGCCGAAGGCTGCGTTGAGGAGCCGGTACACCCTGAGGGCGGACACCGCCCCGCCCGGCGAACGAGGCACTAATCTTGCCCCATGGCCCCTCTGCAGCATCGCCCGGCCAGCATCAGCGTGAGCCAGTTCGTCGCGGACTCCGACGCCGTCACGCGCGGCCTACGCCAGGGCCGCCCATACGTGCTCACACTGGACGGGGAACCCCTCGCGCAGCTGATCCCCATCCGTCGACGCCGCTCGGTGCCGAAGGAAGAGGCCCTGGCCGCCTTCGCCACGGCCCCCGTCCTCGGCACCGACGATCTGAGGTCCGGCCTGGACGCCACGATCGACCAGCAGTGGTGCGATCCGTACGAGCGAACCGGCCGATAGCCTGCGCCGTCTTCCTTCGGGCACGGCGGCCGCATCCTGGCCGATGATCTCCGGAAGGGGGTGCAGGCATCCGAGTCATCGCGCTCCCGATGGCACCTCGCACCACACCACCTTGCCGAGATGCTGTCGGGGGTAGGTGCCCCACGCTCGGCTCAGCGCATTCACGAGCTCGAGTCCTCGGCCGTCTGTGTCCCGGCTGGCGGTTCGAGTGCTGGGAGGGGAGTGCCTATCGGGGCGGCGTCGCCAGGTACGCGTCGCTGGTAGCGGAGCGTGCTGGCTCCTGTCTGGTGTCACCTGGTGTTTCGAGCGTGTTGAGAGGCGGAGTGGCTGTGGCGAGTATGGTCCGGCGGCAGGAGATTGAGCCGGAGGTCGACTTTTTCGGCTTGAGCCTGCAGGAGGCGGATTCGGATTCCCTGTCGGAGTTCTACCCGGCGGGTCGCGTGGGGGCTGACTTCCTCACCGCGCATGAGGGCCGGGTGGATATCGAGAGCGCCGGTCACACGCACACTGCTGCGATGACGGTCGAGGTGTGGGATGGGGAGCCGACACCGGACAGCCGCCTGCCCTGGGAGGCACAGGGCGAGGTAGGGCTGTTCTCCTGGTCCGGTCAGCTACAGGTATGGGGCGTCGCCTGCGGCGCCATCGAGGCGCTCGTCGATCTGGGGCGGGCGGAAACCTCCTGGCGAGTGCGGGTGTACTGCGCGGGCCGCGAGGAGGTGGCGCGGCTGACCGCCTCCGAGGTACCTGAGGGGGTCGAGCAGTACCTGACGCAGTTCTGGCCGACACGGTGACGCGGTCCGGCGGGGAGGTCGCCCCCCGCCGGACCGCGTGCCTCAGCTCACGATGTCTACCCAGAATCCGTCGTCGGGACCGTCGAGGATGCGGTTCAAGGTGAAGAACTGGCCCTGCAGGTTGCCGGCGTCTCCGTTGTCCTGGCCTGCGAGGAGCTCCGCGATCTCGTCCTGGTGAGGGTGCAGTCCCAGGTTGAACTGTCGCTGCCACTCGGCATGTTTCAGTTCAAGGGTGTGCAGCGAGGCAAGCAGCGCTTCGGCCTCGGCCTCGCTGCCGGTAGTGGCCGTCCACCCCCGAATGTCCGCCTCGGTCGGGGTCTGCCGCCCGTTCTCCAGTTTCGACACCTTGGAGGGCGGCCAGGCCATCGACTCCGCGAGCTGCCGCCCCGTCAGATTGGCGTTTCGGCGCAGCTCGCGGAGTCGTAGGCCCAGCGCTTGCCGTGCCTCACGGACGTTGGAGGCGCTGGCTGTTCTGTTCGTCGGCAAGGTCGTCCCGTCGTCTGGCGAAGTGCCAGGCAGTGTCACGCCAGTAGTTGTGCTGGACGATCACCCCTGTGTCCGCCACGACCTCACCGCCGAGGGAGAAAGTGAGCGAGCACAGCGACTCCCCACTCGAAGGTTCGAGAAACTTTCTGCTCGTCATCGTGCACCGAACGTGAACAGTGGTCAAGGGCGTACGGGGCAGTCAAGCGGGCGTGCGGACGCCCTTGAGCGCGCTCCCCGCTGCTCGCTCCGAGGAGGGACGGGGAGGCTGACCGGGATGGGGGTCCGGTCAGCCTGCCCGCGGAACGACGGAGTGGCTACGGGACGGCCGGGGACGGGGTTCGGGAAGTAGGTCAGCGTCGGGGTCGGGCTCCAGCCGGTGTTGCCGGGGCCGAGGTCGAACGGTGAACGCGGGGTGGCCGGCGGGTACTGGTCCTGCGACGGTGCCGGCGACGCCGACGTCGGTGCGCGTGGACGTTGGCGACGTTGGCGGTGCCTGCGGTCTCGCCCTGGAAGACCACGGTGCCCACGTTCGTTGATGTTGGCGCCGTCGATGCGTCAGGCCGCTGATCGGCAGGCCGGTGCCGTCGCCGGACACCAGCTCGAAGACGCTGTACGGGCGTGTCGAGCACGTTGGTGTCGTCAGGTTGATGGTCACCCCGCTGATCGCGTAGTCGTAGGCGTCGATCTGGATGGCGCTCATCGGGTGGCCCCAGTTCGGGTTCATCGCGCCCGGCGCGGATCACGCGTGTTGTGCGACGACCGTGATGGTGCCGGCCAGCGTGGTGAAGCCGGGGCTGGCGAACTGCTCGTTGGAGATCGTCAGTCCGCTGCCGAGGGCGTTGGTGTCGGCGATCACGTTGCCGATGATCGTGTTGTCGGTGCCGCCGTACTCGGCGATGCCGTTGGCCAGGTTGGGCTGCTCGACGGTGTTGCAGGCGAAGGTGTCGTGCGGAGTCGGCCGCCGGGTAGGACCAGATGGCCAGGCCGTCGTCGCCGGTGTTGCGGACGAAGTTGTCGCGTGACGGTGACGCCGGTGGCGTTGCCGTTGAGGTTCAGGCCGTCGGCGTCGGTGTCGAGGATCACGTTGCTCTGTCACGGTGACGTCGGTGTTGCCGTACTCCAGCCACAGGCCGACGTTGGTGTTCTGGATCCACAGGCCGTCGACGACCGCGCCGGTGCCGAGCGAGCCGTTGATCGCGTTGTGCGGTGCTGTCGTCGTGCCGGCCGACCGTGCTGCCGAGGATGGCGAAGTTCGCTCAGGTTGACCGGGCCCGGGACCGCCGCCGTGTTGTCGATGAACTCGTTCGAGCGGATCTGGGAGTACCAGTCGCCCGGCGCCCTCGATCGTGGCCGCTGTCGACCTGCAGCGGCGAGTCGATGGCGAAGTTGCCCGGCCGGGATCCACACCGACTCGTGCGCGGCCGCCGCGGCGGCGATCGCCGCCGTCGAACGCCGCGGTCGAGTCGGTGGCCCCGGTCGGGTCGGCGCCCTCGGCTGAGCACCGAGACCGAGTGCGCCGGCTGCCGGATCGCGGCGCGGCGACCTGGTAGAAGTCGGCCAGGTTGATGGTGTACGGGCACGGCGGTGTCCTGCGCGTCGACCTGGAGCCGCACCGTGTCGCCGGGGCGCAGCTCGCGGCCGAGCAGCAGTCCGCACGTCGTTGAAGAAGTGGTGGGTCAGGCTGCCGTAGATGTCCGGCGTGCTGATGTAGCTGTACGCCGAGGTCAGCGCGAGCTCGTGGCGCAGCTTGCTCCCGTTGACGTAGACCGACAGCGTGCCGGAGGCGCCCTGCGGCAGCGCGTAGTCGACGTCGATGGCGTTCGCGGTCCGGGCCAGCGTGAACTGGACGTACTGGCCGGGCGCGGTGAGCTGCACCGCCTCGCGGCCGACCGCCTCGCTGGCCAGGGTGCCCTGGCGTGTAGTCGGGGCCGATGACCGAGCCGTCGGTGCTCGCGTTCGGGCCGGTCGCCAGGTACTCGGCGAAGCCGGGGATTCTCGCCCCGGCGTCGAAGGACGGGCTGAAGGCCGAGAGCGGCACCGCCGCTGTGGTGGGCGCGGCATGGGCGGTCGGGGACGCCAGCGCGAGCCCGGTGGCCGCCATCGCGGCCGAGACCAGCGCGGCGGACGATCTCCGCAGCAGGTAGGAGTCCATGGTGAAGGAACCTCTCCATACAGATGGGCAGATGGGGGGGACGGGTCCGGCCGCCCGCCGGGGAGGACGGGCGGCCGGACCGACAGGGGAAAGGAGGGGTCAGCTGTAGATCTGGAACTCGGAGACCTGTCCGGCGGGCCATCCGGTGTTGGCGGTGAAGTTCAGCCGCAGGTACCGGTCACTGGTGCCGCTGGGCAGCGGGATGGTGACGGTGTTTCCGGTGGCCGGGTTGAAGGTGTAGCCGGCCGAGGCGACCAGCGTGGTCCAGGTGCTGCCGTCGGTGGAGCCCTGCACCGACAGCGTCTGGGCCCGGGTGGCCCAGGCGGTGGACGGCGGGAGGTCCAGGGTGATCGACCCGAGCGTCTGGGTGCTGCCCAGGTCCGCCTGCAGCCACTGCGGGAACGCGTTGTCGGTGCTCTCCCAGTAGGTGCTGGTGTTCCCGTCGTTGGCGTTCGACGGCACGTAGGTCTGGGTGTAGCCGGAGGCGGTCATGGTCGCGCCGGTCGCCAGGTTGGTGGACGAGGATGCGGTCCCGGTGCCGGTCAGCGCCAGGGTCAGCGGCCCGGCCGGGTCGTTGGAGCTGACCGTCACCGTGCCGGTACGGGTCCCGGTCGCGGTCGGCGTGAAGACCACGCGGACAGTGCAGGACGCACCCACGGCCAGCGAGCTGCCGCAGGTATTGGTCTGGGAGTAGTCACCGGTCGCCGCGACCGAGCTGATCGCCGCGGCGGCGGTGCCGCCGTTGGTGACCGTCACGGTCTGCGCCGCGCTGCTGCTGCCCACGGTCTGCGCCGCGAACGTCAGCGAGGAGGCCGACTCCGACAGCGAGGGCGCGGTCGTGCCGCCACCGCCGCCGCTGGTCCCGCCGCCCGGGAAGATCTGCAGCTCGGAGATCTGCGCCGCGTCCCAGCCGGTGTTCGCCGTGACGTTCAGCCGCAGGTAGCGCAGCGTCGTGGTCGGCAGCGAGACGGTGACCGTGTTGCCGGTCGCCGGGTTGAAGGTGTAGTTCGCCGAACCGGCCAGCGTGGTCCAGGTGCTGCCGTCGGTGGAGCCGAGGATCGACATGGTCTGGGTCCGGGTGGCCCAGGCCGTGGACGGCGGCAGGTCCATGGTGATCGAGCCGACCGACTGCGCCGAGCCCAGGTCCGCCTGCAGCCACTGCGGGAACGTCCCGTCGAGGCTCTCCCAGTAGGTGCTGGTGTTCCCGTCGTTGGCGTTCGACGGCGGGAAGCCGCCGGTGCTGCTGCTCGCGGTCATCGCCGCACCCTGCGCCAGGTTGGTGGTGGAGGTGACCCCGGTGCCGCTGAGCGTGGCGCCGATGGGGGTGGCGGTGCCGCTGTTGGTGATCGCCAGGGTACCGTTCTGGGCGCCGCCGGCGCTCGGCGCGAAGGTGACCGCGATGCTGCAGGAGGCCCCGGCGGCGAGCGAGCTGCCGCAGGTGTTGGTCTGGGTGTAGGAGGAGTTGTTGACCGCGATCGAGCCGATGGTGATCGCCGACGCACCCGGGTTGGTCAGGGTGACCGTCTGGGCGGGGGTGGTGGAGCCGACGGCCTCGTCACCGAACGAGAGCGCGGTGGGCGAGAGGGTCGGCGGGGTGATCACATTGGTGCCGCCGGTGCTGCCGACCAGTTGCAGCACGGTCGGGCTGCCGGGCTGGTTGGTCGGGATGGTCAGCGTCCCGGTGGTGATCCCGGACGCCGGGGCGGTGAAGGAGACGTCGACCTGGCACCAGTTGCCGCTGTCGGTGGGGCTGGTGGCGTCCAGGCTGCTGCCGCAGGGCTGGGACGGGTCGTTGGTGACGGTGAAGCCGCTGCTCGCGGAGATCGCGCCCAGGGTGGAGGCGGCGCTGCCCGCGTTCATCACGGTGACCTTCTGCACCGGCGTGGCCGTGCCCACGGACGCCTGCTCGAAGGTGGTGGTGCTGGGGAAGGCGATCAGCGGCCAGGTGGCCGGCATCCCGCAGGCCGTGGTCGACCAGCCGGAGTTGCCGCTGCCCTGAGTGATCGTCATCCCGGAGCCGCAGTCCATCACGCCGGCCACGCCGACATTGGCGGCGACCAGGCCGGAGATGCTGACCGAGCCGGGTGCCTGGTCCTGGAGGACGTAGGTGCCGACGCCGTTGACGGTGTTGTTGGTCAGGGTGACGCCGGTGATGGTGTTGCCGGAGCTGCCCTGGGTGTTGACCGCGGCGCCGACCGGCGGGGCGGAGTTCTGGAACTGGAAGGCCTCGTAGGGGCTGTCGATGATCGTGTTGTTCGAGATGTTGACGGTGCCGTTCTGCGACTCGTTCTGCGGCCAGAACCAGATCGCGCCGACGCCGTAGTCCCATCCGGGGTCGAACTGGCCGGTGCGCACCAGCTCGTTGCCGCTGATGGTGGTGGTGCCGGACAGCGGGGTCGGGCTGTAGCGGTTGCCGATGTTGATGCCGCCGCCGCGGGTGACCGTGTCCTGGAGCAGGTTGTTGGTCACCGTGTTGTCGGTGCCGCCGTAGAGGCCGATGTTGTTGGCGACTCCGGGTGAGTCCACCGTGTTCTGGGTGAAGGTGTCGTTGGCGTCGGCGGTGTTCTGCGACCAGATCGCCAGACCGTCGTCCTGGGTGTTGCGCAGGAAGGTGTTCTCCACGGTGGAGTCGGTGACCCCGCCGTCGAAGTTGACGCCGTCGGCGGTGGTGTCCTGGATCCGCAGGCTGTTGATGGTCAGGTTGGTGGACGGACCGACGATCCACGCACCGACCTTGGTGTTCTGGATCCAGATGTCGGAGAACGTCGAGTTGCTGAACCCGCCGTTGATCCCGTTGACCGAGCCGTCGCCGTCGTTGCGGACGTTGACGTTGCCGAACTCGGAGAGGTTCGAGACGTTGACGTTGGTGCTGGGATTGCCGATCTGCCCGGCGAACTCGACGTTCGCGCCGGTCAGTTCGGTGTACCACTCACCCGCGCCCTCGATGGTGACATTGTTGACGCTCAGCGGCTGGCTGATCTGGTAGGTCCCCTGCGGGAGCCAGACCGTCTGGCCGCTGGTCTCGGCCGCGTTGATCGCGTTCTGGAGCGCCGTGGTCACGTCGGTGACCCCGGTGTCGTCCACGTTGTAGGGGGCCTGGGTGACGTTGATCGAGTTGGCCGGGGCCGTGATCGGGGCCGCGACCTGCTCGAAGTCGGCGGTGTTGATCACGTACCAGGGCGAGGTGTCGGCCGCGTCGACCTGGAGCGTGACCGTGGTCCCGGCCGGCAGGGTCGAGCCGAACATGGTCCGGACGTCGTTGTAGAAGTCGTGCGGGGTGCTCACCCCGAGCGCACCGACCGTGGGCGTGTTGGTCTCGGTGGCCTGGGTGCCGTACTCCCAGCTGTACTGGGAGGTCAGCGACAGGGTCTGGCTGAACGTCCCGTTGACGTACATGCTGAGCGGCTCGGTGATGCCGCCGCCGGCCAGCGAGTCCGGGATGGAGTAGTGGAAGTCCACCGCGTTGGCCGGCGCGGTGAGGGTGAAGGTGACGTACTTGCCCTGGCCGATCAGCTGCACCGCCTGGCGGCCGGTGGCCTCGGAGGCCAGCGTCCCCACGGTGTAGTTCGGCGCGAGCACGGTGCCGTTGGTCGCGGCGTTGGCCGCCAGGTACTCGGTGAACGGGGCGGCAGCGCCGGGGGCGGTGGCGGCGACGGCCTGGGTGGCGGGCACGGCGAGCAGTGGGGCGGCGACCATCAGCGCGGCGGCAGTGACCGCCGCCGCCGCTCTTCTGACACGTCCGGCGGCTCCGGTTCGAACGCGGTGGAGTAACACGGGTGACTCCTCTGTGGGGGGGTGGTGCGGGGTGGGGGAAAGGGCCGCGCCGCCCGGCTCGGCAACCCTCGACTGACGAGCGGGCGGCGCGGTCAGCGGTGCGGCTGGGGACGCGTCAGGTCGTCCGCAGCCAGACCGCCGTATCGGGGGGAAGGGCGCCGCCGTCCAGCGGACCGCTGGCGAGCAGCAGGTCGCGGTGGTCCGGCAGCGGCACGCTCGCGTCGGAGAGGTTCACGACGCAGGCGAAGCCGGGGTCGCCGCCGCCGCCGCGGGCGAAGGCCAGCACCCGGGGGTCGGCGTCCAGCCAGGCCATCGGCCCGTCGCCGAGGCCGGGTTCGGCCCGGCGCAGCCGGAGGGCGCGGCGGTAGAGGGTGAGCATGGAGTCCGGGACGCCGTCCTCGGCGGCCACGGACAGGCCGGCCCAGGCCGGCGGCTGCGGCAGCCAGGGCTCGCCGGCCGCGTCCTCCGGGCTGAAGCCGTAGGGGGGCCGGTCGCCGGACCAGGGCAGCGGGACCCGGCATCCGTCGCGGCCGGGGTCGGCGCCGCCGGTGCGGTGGTACATCGGGTCCTCGATCCGCTCCGCCGGGATGTCCTCGACCTCGGGCAGGCCCAGCTCCTCGCCCTGGTAGAGGTAGACGGAGCCGGGCAGGGCGAGCGAGAGCAGCGCGGCGGCGCGGGCCCGGCGGGTGCCGAGGGCCCGGTCGGTGGGGATGCCGTGGCCCTTGGTGGCGAAGTCGAACCCGGTGTCGGCCCGGCCGTAGCGGGTGACGGTGCGGGTGACGTCGTGGTTGGCCAGCACCCAGGTGGCGGGGGCGCCGACCGGGGCGTGCACGGCCAGGGTGGTGGTGATCGAGTCGCGGAGCCGGTCGGCGTCCCAGGGGCAGGCCAGGAAGTCGAAGTTGAAGGCGGTGTGCAGCTCGTCCGGGCGCAGGTAGCGGGCGAAGCGCTCGTGGTCCGGCAGCCAGACCTCGCCGATCAGGGCGCGCGGCTGCGGGTAGGAGTCGGCCACCCGGCGCCAGGCCCGGTAGATGTCGTGCAGTTCGTCGCGGTCGACGTAGGGGTGCGGGTCGGTGGCGGGGTCGAAGTCGGGCAGGGCCGGGTCCTTGACCACCTCGGCGGCGGAGTCGATGCGGACTCCGGCGGCGCCGCGGTCGAACCAGAAGCGCAGCACGTCCTCGTGCTCCTGCCGGACCTCGGGGTGCTCCCAGTTGAGGTCGGGCTGCTGGGAGGCGAACCGGTGCAGGTACCACTCCCCCGTCCGGGACCCTGGTCCAGGCGGAGCCGCCGAACTGGGAGGGCCAGTCGTTGGGCGGCAGCTCGCCCTGCTCACCGCGTCCGGCACGAAACCAGAAGCGGGCGCGCTCCGGCGAGCCCGGGACCGGCCGCGAGGGCCTGCCGGAACCAGCGGTGCGTGTCCGAGACATGGTTCGGGACGATGTCGATGATGGTCCGGATGCCCAGGTCGAGGGCCTCGGCGATGAGCTTCTCGGCCTCGGCGAGGGTGCCGAAGGCCGGGTCGATGCTCGCGGTAGTCGGTGACGTCGTAGCCGCCGTCGGCCATCGGCGAGGGGTACCACGGGTTGAACCACAGGGCGTCGACGCCCAGGTCCGCGAGATAGCGGCAGCCGGGCGCGGACGCCGGCGAGGTCGCCGACCCCGTCGCCGTTGCCGTCGGCGAAGCTGCGGACGTAGACCTGGTAGATGGCGGCGCCGCGCCACCATTCGACGGTGCTGCGATCGGCCCGGATTTGATCAGCCCGGATTTCGGACATGGTGTCTCCTCGGCGTTGTACTTCACGTCGGTGGGGGCTTGCGTCATCGGTCTCCGGAGCGCGGGCCGGATCAGCCCCGGAGGCCGCCGGCGGTGAGACCGGACATGATGTTGCGCTGGAAGATCAGGAAGAAGACGACCGTCGGGACGCAGGCCATGGCCAGCGCGGCCATGAAGACGTTCTCCGGGATGCCGTCACCGCTGAGGGTGAACAGGCCGACGTTGATGCTCATCTTCGCGGTGTCGGTCTGCACCAGGTACGGCCAGAGGAAGTCCTTCCAGGCGTTGACCCCGGCGAAGATGGCGACCACTCCGAGGATCGGCCGGGAGATCGGCAGCACGATGGACCACAGGATCCGCAGCGGTCCGGCGCCGTCGATCTTCGCGGCGGAGAGCAGGTCCTCCGGCACCGAGTCGAAGAACCGTTTCAGCAGGAAGATGTTGAAGCCGCTGGCGACCGAGGGCAGCCAGATCGCCCACGGGGTGTTCAGCAGGTCCCAGTGCACGAACGGCACGCTGAGCGCGGTCAGGTACTGCGGGATGATCAGCACCATCGACGGGATCATCAGCGTGGCCAGCATCAGGAACAGCACCACGTTGCCCAGCACCGGGCGCAGCTTGGACAGCGCGTAGGCGGCGGCGACGTCGAAGACCAGCTGGAAGACCAGCGCTCCCCCGGCGTAGAGCAGGGTGTTGAGCATCAGCCGGCCGATGTCCAGCTCGTTCCAGGCGGTCCGGTAGTTCGAGAACTCGGGGTGGTGCGGCAGCAGCGAGGGCGGGCTCTGCAGCACCTCGGGGGCGGTCTTCAGGCCGCTGCTGAACATCCAGTACAGCGGGAAGAGGAAGACCAGGGCGAAGACCACGACCATGGTCCAGAGCACGACCCAGTAGACGGCCTTGTTGCGCGGGCGGGCCAGCTGGGTGGCCGAGATCAGGGTCCGGATCTGCGGTTCGGCGACGGCCATGGCGGTTCAGTCCTCATTTCCGCGGCCGGACAGCCACATGTAAGCGCCGGAGAAGCAGCCCAGCACCACGAAGAGGATCACCCCGAGCGCGGCGGCGCCCCCGAAGTTCCCGTAGCTGAAGGCGTACTCGTAGACGAGGTAGACGACGGTGACGGTGCTGTTGGAGCCGCCGGTGAGGATGAAGGGTTCGAGGAACACCTGCATCGTCGCGACCAGTTGGAGCAGCAGCATCATCGAGAGGATCAGCCGGGTCTGCGGGATGGTGACGTGCCAGACCCGCTTGAGGATGCCGGCCCCGTCGATCTCGGCGGCCTCGTAGAGCTCGCCGGGGATGCCCTGGAGCGAGGCCAGGTAGATCAGCACCCCGCCGCCCATGTTGATCCAGGTGGAGAAGAGCACCAGGCAGAGCACCGCGAAGGTCGGCGAGGAGGACTGGGTCCAGGCCGAGGTCGGCAGGTGCAGCGTGTGCATCAGGTCGTTGAACAGGCCGGAGTTGTCCGGGGTGTAGAAGTACTTCCAGAGGAAGGCCGCGGCCACCGGCGGCATCATCACCGGCAGGTACACCAGCAGCCGGAAGTACGCCTTGGCGTGCCGCAGTTCGTTCAGGACGACGGCGATGACGAAGGGCACCGCGTAGCCGAAGACCAGGGCGAAGCCGGCGAAGATCGCCGTGGCCTTCCAGGCGGCCAGGAAGTCCGGGTCCTTGAGGATCCGCTGGTAGTTGCCGAGGCCCACCCAACCGGTGCTTTGCCCGGCGATGTTGACCTTCTGGAAGCTGAGGATGAACTCCCGGACCATCGGGTACCAGGAGAAGACGGCGAAGCAGAGCAGCGCGCCGATCAGGAAGAGGTAGGCGCTGCCGTTGCGCCGCAGCCCCCGGAGGAGGGCGCCGCCGCGGTCCGGGTCGGTGCGCGGCCGGTGCAGCGGGGCGCCGCCGCGGGGTGGTGAGTGGGGTGTCTCGATGGTCGCCATCAGACCTGTTCTCCTGCTGGACGGGGCGCCCCGCCGGGGACCGGTGCTGCTCCCGGCGGGGCGCTACGGTGCCGAACTCCGGCCCTGGGTGCGGATTGCTCAGCCGTTGCTGGCGAGGATGCTGTTGGTGGCGTTGGCGAACGTCGTCAGCAGCTGCTGGAGGTTGGCGTTCGGGTTGGTCAGCACCGCGTACATCGCCTTGTCGCCCTGGGCGTAGATGGCCTGCGCCTGCGGCGGCTCGATCTCCAGGGTCATGCTGGTCAGGCCCTGGGTGTAGGCGGTGAAGTTGCCGACCGGGATGTTGGCCGAGCTCTTCTCGTCCGCGGTGACCTGGGTGTCGGCCGCCGATCCGGCGGTGAACAGGTCCGGCTCGGGCAGGCCGACCGGCTGGCCCGCACCGGCGTTGCGGACGTAGTTGAACTGGCCGTCGCCCGGGGTCATGAACTCGAAGTTGAGGAACTTGATGCCGGCCTGGATCTGGGCCGGGGTGTCCTTCTTGTTGAACATGTAGCCGTCACCGCCGAGCAGCGTGCCGGAGGGGCCGTTGGCACCGGGCAGCGGGCTCATCTCGATATTGGTGTACGGGGTGTTGTACGTGGCGTGCATGTTGGTGATGGTGTCCGGCGCGCCGACGTACATCCCGAGCTTGCCGGTGCTCATCAGCTGCGGCAGGTCGGCCCAGGCCAGGCCCTGCTTGGTGCCCATGTCGTTGTCGACGAAGCGCATCTGGTGCAGCGTCTGCAGCACCGCGAGGCCCTGGGCGTCGTTGAAGGCGGCCTGGGTGCCGGCCGAGTTGACCATCTGGCCGCCCTGGGAGAACAGTTCGGCGGCGAAGTGCCAGCCGCCGGTGCCGCCGGAGCTGAGGTCGGCGTAGCCGATGTCGCCGTTGCCGAGGGCGCTGATCTTCTTGGCGTCGGCCTCGACCTCGGCCCAGGTGCTCGGCGGGGTGGTGATCCCGGCCTGCTTGAACAGCGTCGCGTTGTAGACCAGGCCCTCGGTGTAGTTGTTGACCGGGACGCCGTAGAGGTCGCCGCTGCTGCTCTCGCCCTTGCGGTACACGTTCAGCAGCTGCGGAAGGATGCTGCTGTAGTTGGCTATCTGCGAGGCGTAGGGCGCGATGTCGGCGGCCTGGTTGGCGGCCAGCACGTTCGAGGCGTCGGTGAAGTAGGTGTAGAAGACGTTGTCCTCGGTGCCGGAGGCCAGCTCCGCGTCGAACTTGGCGGGCGTGTCACAGGGGTTGGTGTCGTCGCCCTTGACCACGATCTTCGGGTTGGCCGCCTCGAAGTCGGCGATGTCCTGGAGGAAGAAGTCGCGCTGGGCCGGCTGGGTGGTGGGCGGCTCGCAGCCGACGGTGATGGTGGTCACCCCGTTGGCACTGGTGGCCTTCCCGGAGCCGGAGCCGGAGTTCGAGCTGGAACTGCAGGCAGTCATGCCGACGCCGACGCATCCCGCCAGGGTCAGGACGGCGAGCGTGCGATAGCGGTTTCTGATCATCGTGTGGGCCTCTTCCTCGAAAGAAGTGCGGCTCGTGGCTCATGGCTCATGCCCGAGGTGTCGTCTGTGGCGCTCAACGTACAAACAGCGGAAGCGCTACGCAAGACATGAACCAGAATCAGCAAAACCTCTACAGATGATCGAGACCGCATGACAAAGGGGCCGGACGTCGCCGTCCGGCCCCTGCGGGCAAGGAAACCGCTTCCGACCTGCGGAAGGGTCAGTTCTGTGGCGCCACCGGCCCGGTGGAACCGCGTACGACCAGTTCCGGCTCGAACAGCACTTCGTCGTGGGTGACCCGGGCGCCCTCGATCTCGCCGACCAGCAGGTCGACCGCGGCCCGGCCCATCGCCTCGATCGGTTGCCGCACGGTGGTCAGCGGCGGGTCGGTGCAGGCCATGAACGAGGAGTCGTCGTAGCCGATCACCGAGACCTCCCCCGGCACCGCCAGGCCGCGCCGGCGCGCGGCCCGGACCGCCCCGAGCGCCAGCGGGTCGCTGGCGCAGACGACGCCGGTGACGCCCCGCTGCAGCAGCCGCGCGGTGGCCGCCTGCCCGCCCTCCAGCGAGAACAGCGCGTGCTCGACGTACTGGTCCGGCAGGTCGAGCCCGGCGCGCGCGGCGAAGGCCCGCGCCGCGCCCAGCTTGCGGCGCGAGGGGACGTGGTCCGGCGGGCCCATGACCAGCCCGATCCGGCGGTGCCCGAGCGAGAGCAGGTGCCCCATCGCCTGCTCCACGGCCACCGCGTCGTCGCAGGAGACCTGCGGGAAGTCCAGGTCGTCGAAGGCCGCGTTCATCAGCACCGTCGGCAGCCCCCGCTGCGCCAGCCGCTCGTAGTGGTCGTGCGGGGACTCCGCCTGGGCATAGAGGCCGCCGAAGAAGACCACGCCGGAGACGTGCTGCTGGAGCAGTAGTTCCACATAGTCCGCCTCGGAGACCCCGCCTGCGGTCTGGGTGCAGAGCACCGGGGTGAACCCCTGCTGGGCCAGCGCCCCGCCGACCACCTCGGCGAAGGCCGGGAAGATCGGGTTCTGCAGCTCGGGCAGGACCAGCCCCACCAGTCGCGAGCGCTCCCCGCGCAGTTGGGTGGGGCGTTCGTACCCGAGTACGTCCAGGGCGGTCAGCACCGCCGTCCTGGTGGACGGGGAGACCCCCGGTTTGCCGTTGAGCACGCGACTGACCGTCGCCTCGCTCACACCGACCTTCTTTGCCACTTCGGCGAGTCGTCGCGTCATACGCGCAGCCTACGGCATGTTCTGCAAATTGTTTGCATGAAGACGCAAGACAGGAGCAGAAAATGGCGCTGTCCTGTCAAACTTGCGCCAGGATGACTGGATCCACCCTTGCACCGACACACCGTAGCCCGAATAAAAGACAATTGACGGCCGATCAGAGAAGGGCCTACCGTCGGATGGGCAGGCATGCTTGCCGGGCGGCAGGTAAGTCGCTCGTCGCCGCA
The DNA here is from genome assembly GCA_963743515.1 of uncultured Actinomycetota bacterium. GTDB lineage: Bacteria > Actinomycetota > Actinomycetes > Streptomycetales > Streptomycetaceae > Streptacidiphilus. Next base: position 18,020 of record CAVUQN010000002.1, on the reverse strand, counting down.
GGAGAGGAAGAGCTCGATGTCCGAAGCCGGGCCGCGGCCCCCGTCCCCAGACGCCCAGTCCCCGGCAGGCCACACCTCGGAGGGCCGAACCCCGGAGGGCCTGCCCTCCGGGGCCGAGGCGCCCGTCGTGCTCGACCGCGCCGTCTACATCGCGGTGATCGGGCTGATGCTCGGCATGCTGATGGCGATGCTCGACAACCTGATCGTCAGCACCGCGCTGCCCACCATCGTCGGCGACCTCGGCGGACTCGCCCACCTCTCCTGGGTGGTCACCGCCTACGCCCTCGGCGCCGCGGTGACCACCCCGGTCTGGGGCAAGCTGGGCGACCTGCACGGACGCAAGGCGATGTTCATGGTCGCCATCGTGGTCTTCCTGGCCGGCTCGGCGCTGACCGGCCTCTCGCAGAACATGGACCAGCTGATCGGCTTCCGCGCACTCCAGGGCCTGGGCGCGGGCGGCCTGATGGTCGGCGCCATGGCCACCCTCGGCGACCTGGTCCCGCCGCGCGAGCGCGGCCGGTTCCAGGCCATGATCGGCGGGATGATGCCGGTCGCCTTCGTCGGCGGCCCGCTGATCGGCGGCCTGCTCACCGAGCACCTCAGCTGGCGCTGGGCCTTCTACATCAACATCCCGCTCGGCATTGCCGCACTGCTGGTCACCTGGCTGGGCATGCACCTGCCCCGGCGCCGGATCGAGGCGAAGATCGACTACCTCGGGGCGGTGCTGCTCAGCGTCGGCGTGGTGGCGGTGACGCTGATCGCCGCCTGGGGCGGCTCCGAGTACCCCTGGGCCTCGATCGAGATCGCCGTCCTCGCCGTCGTCGGCGTCGTCGCGCTGGTCGCCTTCGTCCGCTCGCAGGTCCGGGTCGCCGAGCCGATCCTGCCGCCCTCGATGTTCCGCGACCGCAACTTCACCGTCTCCCAGATCATCAGCTTCTTCGTCGGCGCCGCGATGTTCGGCGCCATCAACTTCCTGCCCCAGTACTTCCAGTACGTCCGCGGGGCCTCCCCCACCGCCAGCGGGCTGCTGCTGCTCCCACTGATGTTCGGCATGCTCGTGGTGATGATCGCCACCGGGCAGGCGGTCTCCCGGACCGGCCGCTACCGCACGCTGATGCTGGTCGGCGGCGCAGTGATGACCCTCGGCATGGTGCTGCTGCTCGAACTGAAGGTCGACACCGCCACCGCGACCGCCTCGCTGCTCACCGTGGCGCTCGGGGCCGGCATGGGCTTCCTGATGCAGAACACCATGCTGATCACTCAGAACAGCGTCCCGCTGCGGAACATGGGCGCGGCCAGCGGCTCGGTGACGCTGTTCCGCACCGTCGGCGGATCGCTCGGCGTCGCACTCTTCGGCTCCATATACACCCAGCGGCTGCAGTCCTCGCTGACCAGGAGCCTCGGCCCGTCCGGGCACACCCTGGCCTCCAACGGGGCACACATCCCGCCCTCGGCGCTGAAGACCATGCCGGCCGCCATCGTCCACGCCTTCAAGGCCGGCGTCACCGACGGCCTGCACGGCGTGCTGATCGGCGGTGCGGTGCTGTCACTGCTGACCTTCCTGGTCACCTGGCTGATCCGGGAGATCCCGCTGCGCTCCGGCGCCCTGCCCCCGGTCGAGGGCTAGCAGGGTCGGCAGACACGGCCGACGCGCCCGACCCCGGCGCCCCGGCCCGACCGGACTGGGGCATACTCGCTTGCGGCGCCGCCGACCCCCTGCGCGCCCTTCCCGTACGAACCCTGAGGAACCACCATGGACGACCGGGTACTGTCCGAGACCGTGACCATCACCGGGGACGGGGGTGCGCAGCTGGAGGCCTACAGCGCCACCCCGCTCGACCGGACCCCGCGCGGCGGCGTCGTCGTGATCCACCACATGCCCGGCTACGACAAGGGCACCAAGGAGATGGTCCGCCGCTTCGCCGCCGAGGGCTTCAACGCGGTCTGCCCCAACCTCTACACCCGTGAGGCCCCCGGCGCGGCCCCCGACGACGCCGCCGCGACCGCCCGCTCGCTGGGCGGCGTCCCGGACGAGCGCCTGGTCGGCGACGTGGCCGGGGCCGCCGCCTACCTGCGCGGACTGGAGAACGCCAACGGCCGGGTCGGCGTGATCGGCCACTGCTCCGGCGGGCGCCAGGCCTTCCTGTCCGGCTGCAGCCTGGACCTCCAGGCGGCGGTGGACTGCTACGGAGCCTTCGTCACCGAGGCGGTGCCGGACGGCTTCCCGCTGCGGGTCGGCCCGATCGGGCACCTCGCCAAGGACCTCTCCTGCCCGCTGCTCGGGCTGTTCGGCGAGGAGGACAAGCACCCCTCCCCCGAGGCCGTGGCCGAGCTGGAGCGGCTGCTGACCGAGGCCGGCAAGGAGTTCGAGTTCCACACCTTCGCCGGCGCGGGCCACGCCTTCTTCGCGGTGGACCGCCCCTCCTACCGCCCGGACGCGGCCACCGAGGGCTGGAAGCTGACCCTGGACTTCTTCGCCCGCACCCTCGCCTGACAGCCCTCTGGAGACCCACCCCATGTGCACCTACCTGACCGAACAGGTCGACATCACCGGCAGCGGCAAGGGGGCCGACGGCTACTTCCCGCTCACCCGGGCCATGGTCTACGTCGACCACCCGCAGCACGCCCCCTACGAGCACACCGTCAACGTCGACTTCCTCAACCCGGCGCTGGGCCCCGGCGCGCGGGTCGCGGTGGAGCTGACCGAGGAGGGTGCGCTGGCGCTGATCGAGGCGCTGCGCGCCGCCCTCGCCTCCGCCCCGCCCGGGCTGGCCTCGGCCGACCAGGGCAAGCGGTAGCCGTAGCTGCTCGCGCTCGGCGAGCAGCACGGCCCGGCTGCGGCGGACCGACCCGGCGCAGCCGGGCCGGCGCCGACGGGCCGTCAGCCGACGGACCGTCAGCCGTCACCGTCAGCCGTTGTCGGGCTGCGGCAGGTAGGGCTCCAGGGCGTGGGCCAGGTTGGCCAGCGGCATGCTCTGCAGCCAGATCCGGCCCGGACCGGTCAGCGCGACCAGGTGGAAGCCGTCACCGCCGAAGTGCCGGTTGGCGATGCCGGGCACCTTGGTCATCTTGAACTTGACGGTGTCCTCGAACATGCCGACGTGCCCGGGGTGGGCGAGCATGACCTGGCCGGGGGCCAACTGGTACTCGTTCAGCTCGCCGGAGAGCTCGACCCAGGCCGTGCCCTGGCCCTCCAGCCGCTGGAGGATGAAGCCGTCGCCGCCCCACAGCCCGCCGCGGAAGGAGTGCTGGAGGCCGACGCTGGCGCTGACCCCGAGCGTCCCGGCCAGCCAGCCGTGACGGTGCACCAGGTAGCCCCGGCCGTCGCCGACCTGCACCGGCACGATGTGCCCGGGGACCTTCGAGGCGAAGGCCACCAGGCCGTCGCCGTCCTTGGCCTCGTACTTGGTGAGCAGCAGCCCGCCGCCGCCGGCCACCCGCTTGAGCGCGCCCATCAGGCCGCCCGAACCGCCCTTCATGGTCTGCGACATGTGGACCGTGGCGGTCATCCACGACAGCTCGCCGTGCATGGAGACCACGGCGTCCTTGTGGGCCAGCTGTATTTCGAGCACGGGCAGCGTGCTGCCCTTGATCTCAACCTGCATTGGAGATTCCCTCTCACAACGGTTCGCAACGGGCGAACCACCCCCGGTCAAGGACGACTTGGCCGCCCCGCAGCGAGCACATTATCGTCACATCCATCACTCCAGCCACACATGTGTCGTGCGTGCATTCGATCCACAGAAGGGGCACAGAAAGGGCGACGATTCGGCGGGCGATATGTCCTGATTAATCATCAATGGCCGATATATTGCTGTGCGTCGGCCCAGTTGGGCCCCGATCGCACAGGAGCTGCCCATGGACACCCTCCGCCCCTTCCTGGTCGCCGTCGACGGCTCGGACGACGGCTGGGCCGCGCTGGAGTGGGCCGCCGGGGCCGCCGCCAGGGCCGGCTCGCCGCTGCAGGTGCTGCACATCGTGCAGAACAACGACGGACTGGCGGGGGTACTGCTCGGACCGGGCCCGGAGCCGTCGCAGGACAACCCGGTCACCGAGGAGGGCCTGCACCGGGCCAAGGCCGTGGCCCCGGACCTCGTGGTGACCACCAGGGTGCTGGCCGGCGACCCCAAGCATGTGCTGCCGGCCCAGACCCGGAACGCCGCGCTGCTGGTGGTCGGCACCAGGGGGCTGAGCGGCCTGCGCGGCTGGATGGCCGGCTCGGTCAGCCGCGCCGCGGCCGGCTACGGCCGCTGCCCGGTCGTCGTCCACAAGCCGGCCGAGAACCCGGTCGGCGGCACGGTGCTGGTCGGCCTCGACCCGCTCGACGTGGTCCCGGAGGTACTGTCCTTCGCGGTCAGGGCCGCCCGACAGCTGAGCCTGCCGCTGCGGCTGATCGTCGGCGACACGCCCGCCCGCGAGGCCGCGGACGACTCCCGGGAGCTGCTGGAGGCGACCCTGACCGGCATCCGCACCGAACACCCGGCCATGGACGTGGAGGCCGAGTACTCGGCGCGGAACGAGACCGAGTGGCTGGTCGAGCTCTCCCGGACGGCGGAGCTGGTGATCGTCGGCCGCGAGCTCAGCGGGGTGCTGATCACCGACCCGCTCGGCCGCGCGGCCGACGCCCTGCTGGACCAGGCCCACTGCCCGGTCGCCGTGGTCCCCACCCGCAACCGCTGACTCTGTCGACTTACCGTCAGATCGACTGCCAGCCCGGCTTGGCCGCGTAGGTGGCCCGGAAGTAGTCGGTCAGCTTGAGCTTGGACGCCGCCGCCTCGTCCACCACGACCGTGGCGTGCGGGTGCAGTTGCAGCGCCGAGGCGGGACGACGGCGGCCAGCGGACCCTCGACGGTGAGCGCCACGGCCTCGGCCTTGGCCTCGCCGGTCGCCAGCAGCACCAGGTGGCGGGCCTCCAGGATGGTGCCGATGCCCTGGGTGATGACGTGGTGCGGGACCTCGTCCAGGCTGTCGAAGAAGCGGGCGTTGTCGACCCGGGTCTGCTCGGTCAGCGTCTTGATCCGGGTGCGCGAGGAGAGCGAGGAGCAGGGCTCGTTGAAGCCGATGTGGCCGTCGGTGCCGATACCCAGCAGCTGCAGGTCCACGCCCCCGGCCTCGGCCAGCGCCCGGTCGTAGTCCGCGCAGGCGGCGGCGATGTCCTCGGCGGAGCCGTCGGGGCCCATGAACGAGGCGGCCGAGAGCCCGAGCGGCTCGACGACCTCGCGCAGCACCACCGAGCGGTAGGACTCGGGGTGGCCCGGCGGCAGGCCCACGTACTCGTCCAGTTGGCAGATCCGGGCACGGGAGACGTCGACGTCCCCGGCGCTCACCTTGGCGGCCAGCGCCTGGTAGATCGGCAGCGGGCGTCGATCCCGTGGCCACCCCGAGCAGCGCGTCGGGCTTGCGGGTCAGCAGGCCGGCGATGGCCGAGGCGATGAGCTCGCCGCCGGCGGCCGCGTCCGGAACGATCACAATTTCCATGCCGAGTTCCCGCCGTTCTGCAGTGTCCGCATTGTGGTATAGACCAATTTACCACTCGGCGGAGATCATCTCACGCCCACCCCGACAGCGCCGGCGGCGCGGGGTACGCCGAACACTGCGCTATAGCACTGCCACAGCAGAGCTGTAGTATCGGGTCATGGCCAACACCACGATCCAGGTCCCCACCGAGGTCCGCGACCACCTTGCCGTGCTCGCCGCCGAACGCGGCGTGACCATCGGCCAGCTCGTCTCCACCCTGAGCGCCCGTGAGCCCACCGCCGAGCAGCTCGCCGCCCGCGTCGCCGCCACCCGCGCCGCCCTGCGCGCGAACACCGGCTGCACCCTCTCCGACGAGGAGTTCGACCAGGCTCCCCCGCTGCTGGAACGCGCCTACCGGATCGCCGCCGCGGAGGCCCGGAAGCGCCGCCCGATCACTGCGGAGCACGCCGCGTGATCGTCCTGGACGCCAGTGCGCTGCTCGCCCTGCGCCGCGGCCACCGCAACCTGGCCCTGATGGTCGACCAGGCCGCGGCCTCGCCCGTGCCGCACTTCATCGTCCCTGCCCTGAGCCTGCTCCAGGCCGAGACCGACGATGCCGGAGCCGGACGGTACACCCTGTCCCTGCCCGCCCTGCACGTCGAGGACCTGGGCCAGGTCGCCGCGCTGACCGTCGGCGAACTCGTCCGCGAGGGCCACGGCTCCCCCGACACCTGCCACGCGATCGAGTGCTCCACGCCCTCGCTCACCCGCCCCGACGGCGCGTTCATCCTCACCGACCGCGGGGACGACTACCCGCCCGGCATCGTCGCGATCAGCATCGACCACCCAGGACTGGCCTAGCCGCCCGGCTCGCCGCAGGCGTCGGCGCGGGCCTGGAGGAGGGCGCGTTCGCGCTCGTTGCGGGTCAGCGAGGCGGCGCGGGCGAACTCGGCGCGGGCCTCCGCCGTCCGGCCGAGCCGGGCCAGCAGGTCGCCGCGGACGCTCGGCAGCAGGTGGTAGCCGCGCAGTGCGGGCTCCGCCGCCAGCGCGTCCACCAGCGGCAGCCCGGCCGCCGGGCCCTCCGCCATCGAGACCGCCACCGCGCGGTTCAGCTCCACCACCGGGGAGGGCGCGACCGCCGCCAGCCGGCCGTAGAGCGCGGCGATCATCGCCCAGTCCGTCTCCTCGTAGCGCACGGCCCGGGCGTGGCAGGCCGCGATCGCCGCCTGCAGGGCGTAGGGACCGGGTGCCGTCCCAGCCGCCGTCGCCGCCGCATTGGCCCGCTCCAGGGCCGCGAAGCCGCGGGCGATCAGCATCCGGTTCCAGCGGGTCCGGTTCTGCTCGGCCAGCAGCACCGGCTCGCCGTCCGGGCCGGTCCGGGCCGCCGTCCGGGACGCCTGGATCTCCAACAGTGCGACCAGGCCCTGGACTTCGGGCTCCTTCGGGATCAGCCCGGCCAGCACCCGGCCGAGCCGCAGCGCGTCCTCGCAGAGCGCCGGGCGCAGCCAGTCGTCCCCGGCGGTGGCCGAGTAGCCCTCGTTGAAGACCAGGTAGACCACCTCCAGCACGGAGTCCAGCCGGGCCGCCCGGTCGCTTCCGGTCGGCACCTCGAACGGCACCTCCGCACGGGCCAGCGCGCGCTTCGCCCGGACGATCCGCTGGGCCACGGTCGGCTCGGCGACCAGGCAGGCGCGGGCGATCTCCTCCGTCGTCAGGCCGCCGAGCAGCCGCAGCGTGAGCGCCACCCGGGCCTCGGCGGAGAGGACCGGGTGGCAGGCGGTGAAGATCAGCCGCAGCAGGTCGTCGTCGATGTCGTCGGCGTCCGCCGGCTCGGGCGGCGGCACGTCCGCCAGCGTCCGCCCGACCTCAGCCAGCTTCCGGGCGTAGGTCTCCCGGCGGCGCACCAGGTCGATCGCCCGGTGCTTGGCCGTCGCCATCAGCCAGGCCCCCGGCCGCTCCGGGACGCCCGCCGTCGGCCACTGCTCCAGCGCGGCGACGAGGGCGTCCTGGGCCAGCTCCTCGGCGATGCCGACGTCCCGGACGATCCGGGCGACACCGGCGATGATCCGCGCCGACTCGATCCGGAAGACCGCCTCCACCGCGCCCGCCGCGGCCCCGCCCGTACCCGTCACAAACACCCATCAGATCACCGAGCGGACGGCAACGCTACATTTCCGCGATCTCCCGCAGCTCCGCGGTGACGCTGAGGTGCCCCGGGTGGATCTCCAGGAAGCGCTTGGTCCATTCGAGCGCCTCGGCCTTGTCCTTGGCCTGCATCAGCGCGTAGCCGCCGACGACCTCCTTGGTCTCGGTGAAAGGACCGTCGACGACCGACAGCTGCCCGCCGGACCAGGTGACCCTGGTGCCCTGCGCGGTGGGGGTGAGCCCGGCCGTGTCCAGCATGACCCCGGCCTTGGTGATCTCCTCCAGCAGCGCGCCCATCCGCTGCTGGAACTCCGGGGGGAACTCTGCCGGATTCGGGGCGTTCTGCTCATCGATACGGATCATGGAGAGAAAGCGCGGCATGGTGGCTCCTCGGTCAGGAGCGCGGGGTCCTTCCCCGCTGCTCACCCGTGCGTCGAACGGGAGCCCCCCGATTCGACACCTCCCCCGAGAATTCCTCCAGAAATCCCCGCCACCCGCCACCCCGAGCCGCCGCAGCGGCTCAGTCCTGAACGGCTCGGTCCGGCAGGCCGAGGAGCCGGGCGGTGTTGTCGTGGCAGACGGCGCGGAGCCAGTCGTCGCCGAGGTCGAGTCGGGCCAGGGCCTCCAGCGCGTGGAGGTAGGGGTAGGGGATGTTGGGGAAGTCGGTGCCGAGCAGGATCCGGTCGCCGAGGTCGGCCAGCCGGGGCAGTTCGGCCGCCGGGAACGGGGCCGTCGCCTCGCTGAAGTCGGTGAAGGACATGGTGGTGTCGAGTCGGAGCTCCGGGTGGCGCTCGGCCAGGTCGAGGAAGTCCGAGTACTCGGGCATCCCCATGTGGGCGACGATCAGGCGCAGCCGGGGGTGGCGGTCCAGCACCCGGCCGATGGGGCCCGGTCCGGTGTGCTTGCCCGGAGCCGGGCCCGAGCCGCAGTGGGCGACCACCGGGACGCCGGCCTCCGCCAGCAGCCCCCAGACCGGGTCGAGCAGTTCGTCGTTGGGGTCGTAGCCGCCGACCTGGAGGTGCGCCTTGAAGACCCGGGCCCCGCCCTCGACCGCCCGGCGGACGTAGTCGGCGGCCTCCGGCTCGGGGTAGAAGGTCCCGGTGTGCAGGCAGTCAGGGGTCCGGGCGGCGAAGTCGGCGGCCCAGGAGTTCAGCCAGACCGCCATCTCCGGCTTGTGCGGATAGAGCATCGCGGTGAAGGCGCGGACGCCGAAGGAGCGCAGCGTGGCCAGCCGCTGGTCCTCCTCGGTCCGGTAGGTGATCGGCCAGGGCCGGCCGATCAGCGGTCCGACCGCGTCGAAGTAGGCCCAGACCTTGGCCAGCACCCGGTCCGGCATGAAGTGGGTGTGCACGTCGACCAGGCCGGGGAGGCCGAGCCCGCGCCAGAACGCGCGCACCGACTCGACCTCGCCCGGCTCCCCCGCCGCCTGCGTCGTGCTGCCGTCCGCCGCCATGGGCCACCTCCGTCGCTGTTGCGACGATCTTGCCAGGGGTGGCGTGGCACCGACAGCGTCCCCAGTGGGAGAAGTGCGGTCAGGACGACGGGACCAGGCTCCAGGTCTGGTTGGCGCCGCCGTCGGCCGGCCACTGGAGGACGCTGCCGCCGTTGTAGAGCGAGCTGTTGTCGAGGTCGATCAGGTCACCGTCGTACACGCTCTTGAACTGGACCAGGTTCGGCCCGGCGTCCACCAGCGTCCAGCGGGAGTTGCTGTTGCCGTCGTCGTGGTACTGGATCAGCTGGGTGCCCTCGGCCGTGGTCGGGCCGGGGATGTTGAGCAGCTTGCCGCTGTTCGCGTCGGCGATGGTGTAGACGCCGCCGCCCTGCGGGGTGAAGGTCCAGAGCTGGTCGGCGGCCTCGTTGTCGGTCCACTGCAGGATCGGGGCGCCGTCGCCGGTGGAGTCGTCGTTGACGTCCATCCGGCCGCCGCTGGCACCGTTGACCAGCTTGTACTGCGCGCCGGGCACCGGGATCGGCACCAGCTTCCACTGCTGGCTGCTGCTGCCGGCCGCCGGGTTCTGCACCACGGCGGAGCCGGACGCGGTGCCCGCCAGGTCCATGTCCTGGCCGTCCGAGCGCACCGAGACGTTGTACGAGCCGCTGCCGGTGGGGGTGAACTTCCACTGCGAGTTGGAGCTGTTGTCGTCCGGGTACTGGATCAGCTGGGTGCCCGGGGTGGTGGTCGCGCCGGGGAGGTTCACCAGCAGCCCGCTGCCGACGTTGTCGACCTTGTAGTAGCCGCCGCCGGTCGGCACCAGCTGCCACTGCTGGTCGGCGGCGTTGTCCGCCGGCTCCTGGACGATCCCGGCGCCGCTGGAGGTCGAGCCGCCGCTGACGGCCAGTTCCTGCCCGGTGGCCACGTTGACCAGGTTGTAGTGCAGCGCGGTGTACTGCGGGGTGCCGGTGGGCGTGACCCGCAGCAGCCGGCTGCCGTGGGCGGGGATGGTCGCGGTGAACGAGCCGGTGGAGTCGCCCAGGTCGGTGTTGCTCCACACGTCGTGCACGTCGGCGGTGCCGCTGAAGCCGACGTCGCTCCATCGGGCGGTCACCGGCGCGGCGGAGCCGGTGAGGTTGAACAGCGCGACGGTGTAGCTGCCGTCGCCGTTGGCCGCGGTCCAGACCTGCTGCTGGGTCAGCCGGTCCACCGGGTGGGCCGGGTGCCCGGCCTGGTCGACGGCGATCACCGCGTTGTTGGTGAGCATGGCCAGGTCGGTGCTGTCCATGTTGGTGAGGTCGGTGCCCAGCAGCAGCGGCGCGCCCTCGATGGCCCACAGGGTCATCTGGGTCTGCCGCTCGTCGGGGGTCAGGCCGTCGTTGCTGCCGTTGCCGAGTTCCAGCGAGTCCAGGTCGTTCCAGCCGCCGGGGCCCGCGTCGTTCACCCACTGCGGCGCGTCGCCGAAGCGGTCGGCGACGTTGGTCCAGTCGGTCAGCGGGTAGGAGCCGCTGCTGCAGTAGCACTCGACATCGCCGTCGATCCGCCAGCCGTTGGCGTACTGCTGCCAGGTGGCGGCGTTGTTGACGTCCAGGCTGTTGGAGAGCTCCAGGTGGATCGGCCGCCCGGTCTGGTTCAGCGCCTGCGACCAGTGCTCGATGTCGGGGATGTCCCAGTCGCCGACCCCGTCGATCTTGAGGTAGTCGACGCCCCAGGAGGCCAGTTGGTCGGCCCAGGAGTCCAGGTAGGCCTGGGCGGCGGCGGGATTCTTGTTGTAGTCGATGTAGTACATCGACCCGCTGCCGAAGTTGTAGTTGGTCTCGTAGCTGCTGGTGTCCGAGACGATGTCCCGCGCGTGGAACGAGGTGCCCTGGATCGGCGTGTTCTGCTGGTAGGCCGCGACCGGGATGCCGGGGGTGAGGTACATCCCGAACTGCTCGTGCAGGTTGTGCACATAGTCGCCCACCGCGGCCATGCCGTCCGGGAAGCGGCTCGGGTCGGGCACCCAACGGCCGTAGGAGTCAACGGTGGTGGCGGGATTCAGGTACCAGAAGTCGTCGATGTTGACATAGGTGTAGCCGTGGGCGACGAGACCGCTGGTGGACATCGCCAGCGCCTGGGCCTCGATGTTCGATTCTGTCGGATTCTTCCGAATGAAGCTCCAACTGCTCCAGCCCATGGGCGGAGTGAGCGACACCCCGTTGGCCTCGGCCTGGGCCTGCGGGGCGGCCGGCACGAGGATCAGGCCGAGGGTAACGAGCGACAGCGCTGCGCCGATGGCGGTCGAACGCCTTATGCGACGAAGGCGGGTGGACATACTGCGACTCCCGGGGTGGCAGGAAGGACGAAGGGGTGCCCGAGCTGCATTGCAGAGCAACATCAGACAGAATCAAACTTTCCAAAACACATAAGAGGCCATCGCCACATCCATGTCAATAGCCTGTGCCGCCACCCCATCTGTCCGATACCCGTCAACACGCACGAGACAAGGGGAGAGTGAGAGATCGTCAGCAGTCTTTCCCACATCGGCCGCCGGGCGCTTAGGCTGTCCCCTGCCTCGTACGGAAGTGCGAGGCATCAGGGGAGAGCACGGCAGAAGAGGGTGGATCACATGACGCAGGACCCGACGATTCCGGAGCCGTCCCCGCGCGAGACCCTCGACACCGGCGTTCCCCACATTGCCCGGGTGTACGACTACTGGCTCGGCGGCAAGGACAACTACGCGGCCGACCGCGAGGTCGCGGAGCAGGTCCTGGCCACCGGCAACACGGCGACCCTGAATGTGCGGGCCAATCGCGCCTTCCTCGGCCGGGCGGTCCGCTACCTGACCGCCGAGTGCGGTATCCGGCAGTTCCTGGACCTGGGCACCGGCCTGCCGTCGGCCAACAACACCCACGAGGTCGCCCAGCGGATCGCCCCCGAGTCGCGCATCGTCTACACGGACAACGACCCGATCGTGCTGGCCCACGCGCGCGCCCTGCTGACCAGCCACCCGGCCGGCGCCACCACGTACATCCACGCGGACGTCCGGGAGCCCGACAAGATCCTGCTGGAGGCCCGGGGCACCCTGGACTTCGAGCAGCCGATCGCGGTGATGATGATCGGCCTGATGCACTGCATCCCGGACGAGGACGACCCGGCCGGCCTCGCGGCCCATGTGCTGGACGCGCTGCCCTCCGGCAGCTTCCTGGCGCTCTCGCAGCCCGCTCTCGACATCAACGGCGCCGCGATGACCCGGGCCGGCCACGTGATGGACAAGCTGATGCCGAACAAGATCACCTACCGGACCCAGGAGCAGGTCACCCGCTTCTTCGCCGGGACCGAGCTGGTCGAGCCCGGCGTGGTGTCCGCCCCCCAGTGGCGGCCCGACGAGGGCGCGGACACCACCGTCCGCTCGGTCTGGGCCGGCGTCGGCCGCAAGTCCTGACCGGGACCCCGACCAGAGACCCCGACCAGAGACTCCGACCGAAGGCCCGCCGGGCCCGGACCGAGGGCCCGACCGGAGCCCTGTGCAGGACACCGGAAGGTCACGAAGAGGGCTGCAGAGGGACCCGGCTGTGAATCGGCTGAAGGCCAGGCGGAAGATATGCATGTGGCAACCAATGAGCAGGTGAGTGCAGACTCCACCCGACCCCCGGAACGCATCCGCGTCCCGGCACGGTCGAGGGTGCCCGACCGATGAGCACCCGCCCGACCCTGCTCCACCAGTTGCCCCTCGGCTCACCGGGCGGCGGATCCCGCCGAAGCCGCCGGGGCATGCCATCCCCAGCCCTGGAGGCCGCGACGTGCCGGAAGCTTCCTCTGCCCACGAAGCTCCGCGCCCGCCCGTCCGCCCCCTTGAACCACGAGAGCCCATGAAGACCGATCATGTGTACCGAACCCGTACGGCGGCGAACCCGGCCGACGGGTCGGCGGAGCCGACCGCGCCGAACCAGAAGCGCCGGTGGTGGAACCGCAAGTGGGGCTGGGAGGTCCTGCTGGTGGTCTACGCCGCCTACGACGGCAGCCGACTGCTGGTCAACGGCAAGCGGGCGCAGGCGCTGCAGCACGGCGACAGCATCCTCAAGCTCGAACGGCGGCTGCACCTCAGCCCCGAGCTGACCCTGAACCACTTCTTCGCCACCCACGCCTGGGTCGGCATCCCGGCCGACTTCATCTACGCGACGCTGCACTACATCATCACCGTCCTGGTGCTGTTCTGGGTCTGGCGCTACCACCGCGAGCACTACCGGCACGCCCGTACCTGGCTCGGCCTGACCACGGTGATCGGGGTGATCGGCTTCGTCACCTTCCCGACCGCGCCACCCCGGCTGCTCGGCAACTCCTACGGCTTCGTCGACCTGCTGGTCGAGCACGCCTCGGTCGGCTGGTGGGGCGGCGGAGGCGGCGGAGGCACCCCGCGCGGCCTAGGCGACATGACCAACGAGTACGCGGCCATGCCCAGCCTCCATGTCGGCTGGTCGCTCTGGTGCGGGCTGCTGATCTTCATGTACGCCCGGCACCGGGTACTGCGCTGGCTCGCCCTGTGCTACCCGCTGATCATCGCCTTCGTGGTGATGGGCACCGCCAACCACTACCTGCTCGACTGCGTCTTCGGCGCGGCGGTCTCGCTGTTCAGCCTCGCCGCCACCAAGCCGCTGCTGAAACTGAGCGACCTGGTCGGGTTCCAGGTCCGGCGCGGGCTCCGGACCCTGTTCCGGCGGCGCGCCCACACCTGACGCCACGCCCCCGGGCGCGACCCCTCAACGTGCACGCCCGGTCACCTCCGGTGAAGCTGGACTGACCGGGCCCGCTCGGGCAGCGGTTGAGGAGGGCTTCGACGCGTGAGTGCCATGGACGCGCCCGCCGAGCGGGCGTCCTCAAGCTGCGCAAGCCCGGCTGGCAGAACCCGGACCAGGACCAGGATCGGGCGGCCCCGGCCGGCGGGGAGGCCGCCGGACGAAGCGCAGCCTGATGGCCTCCCGGCACCGCTGGATCTACGTCGGCGCGATCATCGTGCTGGTCGGCATGCTGATCGGCGGCCTGCTCGTCTTCAGCGGGGTCAAGTCCTCCTCCGCCGCCGACAAGCAGGCCCAGCAGCTCTCCACCAAGCTCCGGGGCGCCGGCTTCCCGACGCCCAACCAGGGCGAGATCGCCCGGACCCTGGGCACCGACGGCGGCCCGGCCTGCCAGGACCCCAGCGGCTCGCTGAGCCAGGCCGAGTGGAAGGAGTCCATGTCGAACGGGGCGACCGGCCCCGGCCAGCGCTCGGTCCTCGCCGACAAGGACGTGGTCGACGCCGAACTGCTCGTGCTGGAGGTCTACTGTTCCGACCAGGTCCCCGAGTTCCGCAAGAAGCTGCATGAGCTGAACCTGGACGACACCGCCCACCAGTGACCCCGAACAATGCGCGAGGAAGTGGAGCAGCCGCATGAGTGGCGACGACCTGAAGTCCCGTATCGCCGGGCTGATGCCCCGGGCCAAGGCCGACCTGGCCGAGCTGGTCGCGATCCCCTCGGTCGCCGACCCGCGCCAGTACCCGCCGGAGCGCTGCAAGGAGGCCGCCGAGTGGTTGGTGGCGGCGTTCACCGAGGCCGGGCTCTCGGACGTCCGGCTGGAGCTGACGCCGGACGGCAGCCACGCGGTGATCGGCCACCGGCCACCGCCGCCGGGGGCGCCGACCGTGCTGCTCTACTGCCACTACGACATCCAGCCGCCGCTCGACGACGCGGCCTGGACCTCGCCCCCGTTCGAGCTGACCGAGCGGGACGGACGCTGGTACGGGCGCGGCGCGGCCGACTGCAAGGGCAACGTGGTCATGCACCTGACCGCCCTGCGGGCGCTGGGCGACGACCTCGCCGTCGGCATCGTGCTGGTCGCCGAGGGGTCCGAGGAGCAGGGCACCGGCGGGATGGAGGAGTTCGTGCCGCCGCACGCGGACGAGCTGCGCGCGGACGTGCTGCTGATCTGTGACACCGGCAACGCCGCCGTCGGCGTGCCGACCGCCACCACCAGCCTGCGCGGGGTCGGCAACCTGGTGGTGAGCGTCTCGGCACTGGAGGGCGACCTGCACTCGGGGATGTTCGGCGGCGCGGCCCCGGACGCCCTGGCGGCGCTGATCCGGATGCTGGACTCGCTGCGCGACCCGGACGGCGGAACCCGGATCGACGGCCTGGACTGCAGCGGCACCTGGGACGGCGTCGACTACGACGAGAAGCAGTTCCGGGCCGACGCGGGCGTGCTGGCCGGGGTGGAGCTGATCGGCTCGGGCACGGTGGCGGACCGGCTCTGGGCCCGTCCGGCGGTGACCGTGCTCGGCATCGACTGCGCGCCGGTGGTGGGCTCCGCCGCGGCGGTCCCGGCGAGCGTCCGGGCCCGGGTCAGCCTGCGGGTGCCGCCGGGCATCGACGTCGAGGCGGCGCAGCGGGCGCTGGCGGCGCATCTGCGGGCGGCGGCGCCCTGGGGCGTGCTGGTGGAGGTGGAACCGGAGAAGCCGGGCTCGCCGTTCCGCGCGGACACCAGCGGCCCGGCGTACGCGACGCTGGACGCGGCGATGCGCGAGGTCTACGGCCGCCCGATGTCCCGGCAGGGGCAGGGCGGCTCGATCCCGCTCTGCAATGTGCTGGCGAAGACCTTCCCGGAGGCGGAGATCGTGCTGATGGGCGTGGAGGAGCCGCGCTGCCTGATCCACGCGCCGAACGAGAGCGTGGACCCGGCCGAGATCGAGCACATGGCGCATGTCGAGGCACTCTTCTTGAGCAGGTTCGGGCGCTGACGCCGGATCAACCCAGCGCCGGGCGCACCTCCACCGGGATGCCGTTCAGCACCGCCGTCCCCGACAGCCGGTCCAGCGGCAGCTCGTCGGTCAGCCGGTTGCTGTTGACGCCGGGGCTGCGGGCGGCCAGCGCCGAGCGGGTCGCCGGGTCGTCGTGGCCCCAGCCGTGAGGCAGGCTGACCACCCCCGGCATCACCGTGTCGGTCACCTCGGCCTCGGCCTCCAGCTCCCCCGCCCGGGAGCGCACCGCCACCGCCGCGCCGTCGGCGACGCCCAGCCGGGCGGCGTCCTCGGGGTGGATCTGGAGGGTGCAGCGGTTGCTGCCGCCGGCCAGCAGCGGGACGTTGTGCATCCAGGAGTTGTTGGAGCGCAGCTGGCGCCGGCCGACCAGCAGCAGCCCGCCGCCGGGCGCGGCCGTCAGCTCGGCCAGGTGCTCGGCCAACCGCCTTGCCTCGTCCAGCAGTTGCGGGGGTGCCAGCTCGACCTTGCCGCTGGGGGTGCGCAGCACGCCGGGCAGCCGGGGGCGCAGCGGGCCGAGGTCGAGCCCGTGCGGCGCGGCTTCCAGGGCCGCCAGGCTCAGCCCCTCGGGCTTGGCCCCGAAGCCGTCGCCGTAGGGGCCGCCGCGCAGCATCAGGTCCAGCAGCCGGTCCTGGCGGCCGCGGTGGGCGACGGCGGCGAGCAGCTCGGCCGGGTCGCGGCCGAAGGCCGGGGAGGAGGGGTCGGCGGCGATCCGCCGGGCGGTCCCGGCGGCGGTGAGCTCGTCCAGCTGGTCGGGGGTGACCGCGTCGGGGGTGGACCCGTCGCCGAGGACGGCGCAGGCGAGCCGCAGCAGCACCTCGGCCTCGTCCAGCTCGTCCGGGCCGAGCGGCAGGCTGGGCGGGGAGTACTTGGCGGTGTTGCGGATCGCGAAGGAGGCGAAGACCAGGTCGTAGTGGCTGCGCGCGAGCGGGGAGGCGGCCGGCAGCACGACGTGGGCGTGCCGGGTGGTCTCGTTGAGGTAGGCGTCGACGCTGACCATGGCGTCCAGTGAGCCGAGGGCCGCGCCGAGCCGGGCGCTGTTGGGGGTGGACAGGGCGGGATTGCCGGCCACGGTGACCAGGCCGCGCAGCCGGGTGCCGTCGGCGGCCGGCGCGTCGATCTCCTCGGCCAGCGTCCCGACCGGGAACTCGCCGAAGACGCTGGGCAGTTGCCGGACCCGGGTGCGGCGCGAGCCGGGGATCCGGACCCCGCGACCGCGTCCGGGCTCGCCGGTGGTGGTCGGCGAGCCTGCGGCCGGCTCCGGCCAGAGCACGCCGCCGGGGCGGTCCAGGTTGCCGGTGAGGGTGTTGACCACGTCCACCAGCCAGCTGGCGGCGGTGCCGAAGGCGGTGGTGGTGGTCCCGATCCGGCCGTAGACGGCGGCGCTGGGCGCGGCGGCGAGCTCCCGGGCCAGCCGGGTGACGGTCGCGGCCGGGACGCGGGTGGCGACGGCGACCGCCTCCGGGGTGAACGGCCGCAGCGCGTCGGCGAGTTCGTCCAGGCCGTGCAGGTGCGGCCCGGCCTGCCCGGGGTCGGCCAGGCCCTCGGCCAGCAGGGTGTGGGCGATCCCGGCGAGCAGCAGCGCGTCGGTGCCGGGGCGGATCGCCAGGTGCTCGTCGGCCATCTCGGCGGTCCGGGTCCGGCGCGGGTCGACCACGACCAGCCGGCCGCCCCTGGCCCGCAGCGCCCGCAGCCGTCCGGGCAGGTCGGGGGCGGTGAGCAGGCTGCCGTTGGAGACCATCGGGTTGGCGCCGAGGATCAGCAGGTACTGGGTGCGGTCGAGGTCGGGAATGGCGATCGAGAGGTCGGTGCCGTACATCAGGCCGGAGGCGACCTGCTTGGGCATCTGGTCGACGGTGCTGGCGCTGAAGCGGTAGTCGGTGCCCAGCGCCTGGATCAGCACCCGGCTGTAGAGCGACAGCGCGTGGTTGTGGACGACCGGGTTGCCCAGGTAGACGCCGACGCTGTCGCGTCCGTGCTCCCGCAGCAGCGGTCGGAGCAGCCGCGCGGCCTCGGCGAAGGCCTCGTCCCAGCCGACGGCGGTCCACCGGTCGCCGCGCCGGACCAGCGGGGTGCGCAACCGGTCCGGGTCGGCGTGCAACTCGCCGAGGGCGACGCCCTTGGGGCAGAGGTAGCCCCGGCTGAACGGGTCCTCCCGGTCCCCACGCACGGTGACCGCGCCGGGGCCGCGCCCGTCGCCGCGCACGGTGACGGTC
>CAVUQN010000001.1:0-28956 GCA_963743515.1 uncultured Actinomycetota bacterium | reverse complement strand
GGCTACCAGGTCGACCTCGATGCGCTGAAGACTGCGGTGGAGCAGTTGCAGGGCCTGCTCAGCGACATGGACGACACCAAGAACAAGGCCAACGACTTCACCAACCTGAAGCCCTCACAGTTCGGCACGGGCTTCACGGAGGCGGAAACGCTGGCGGCGGCGCACGATTCGATGAGGGACTCGATCAACCAGATGATCGCCACCCTGAGCTCGATGATCAGCGACTTCGGCACCAAGGTCGGCTACACGCACGACGCCTACGCGAACCACGACGCGCAGGTCGCCAACGGGTTCAAGTAGCGGCGTATGTACGTCGGTACGGCAGAAGCATCAGTAGGCGCGATGGGGGAGGGAACGACGTGAGTGGGTTGGAGACGCCCGGGCAATGCAGGCCGCACAGGCAGCGGCGGACAAGAAGCAGCAGGCTGCGGCGGACGCTCAGTGGAAGAAGGCCTTGGCGGCCAATGCGGGTGGCGGCAACGAGGGATTCAGCTCGAACTTCGAGGCGGCAGGAGGGCTGGCCGGCCTTCGGGCCATGATCGAGTCAGCCGACCCGGGGGCTCTCATGACCGTGGCCGGGCACTGGAGCAGTGTCGGTGACGACCTAACCAACATCTCCAGTGGGCTCAGCACCCATGTCAATAACCTGTTGGAGCACTGGAACGGCGCGAGCGCGGACGCGTTCCGCGCGAGCGCGGCCACCCTCAACGAGAGCCTGACCAACGGAGCCGGATACGCCCACAACACCTCCGGTGCGATGACGACCGCGTCCAACGCGCCGAGTATGCCCTGACGAAGATGCCGCATGCCCCCAGCGAATGGGCGAAGGCGTCACGAGCACTGACCAGTGAGAACAATGACTGGCAGTTCAAGCAGGACGCGGCGAGGGTGAACCTGCAGTATGCGATCGACCATGACGGCGGCCAGCTCTCTGCGGATGAGGAGGCGCAGCAGAGGGCCGTTCGTGTCATGGAGGTCCTGGGCACGGCGTACAACAACTCGTCCGCCCAGCTCAAGGTCAACCCCCGCGAAGCACTGGGGACGGTGCGTGGCCCCCGCCTGCGCCCACGCCCGGCGGCCCTCCGGTCACCCAGCCGGTCGGCACAGTCCCGCCTTCGCCCGGTTCGGGTGGCTTCGTTCCTCCGACGAACAGTGCGACCGGACCTGAATCGTCGATTCCCGGCGTGAACGTGCCGAGCCAGCCGACTCCTGGGGGCCCGATACAGCCGAACCCTGGTGGCGGCATCTTCGGTGGCAAGCCTGGTCAGCCAGTGACCCCGCCCGGCACCACTATCGACGGTATCCCGGGGGCCCCGTCACCGGCGTCGGCTCGGGATACGGCGGTGGCAGCAACGGCGGCGGTATCGGCGGCGTAGGCGGCTACGGCTCTGTCGGCAAGATCGGCGGTGGCGGCAACGGGGCCGGCTTCGGCTTCGGTGGGGTCGGCGGCGTGGGGTCCGGTGCTTTCGGAGCAGGTGACGGCGATGGCGCCGACGGCTACGGGGGCGATTCGGGGCTCATGTCCGGAAGCGCCGACGGTGCTGACAGTCAGCCGCCGGCTCTGCCGCCGGGGAGGCCGAACTCGGCTCCGGCGACGGGGTGACCGGGGCCGGTGCGAGCGGCGAGGGGCGAGGGCGCCATGGGTGAGATGGGTGGAATGGCCGGTGGTCTCGGCTCCGCTGCCAAGAAGAAGAAGCGCAAGGCGCGCGCCTCCTACCTGGTGGCGGACGAGGACGCATGGGGCACGCCGGTCGCGGTGAACCCGGCAGTCATTTCCTGACCTCCCGCCTGTCGGGAACCAAGGAAGTGTGAGTATGGTCTCGCCGGCTCCACAGGAGTGCCTGTGGAGCCAGCGCCATGAAAAGGGACGATTGGGGCGGTTCATGCGAGTCGCAGGAGTGCTGCGTGCCGGTGTCGGCATGCTTCTGGCGGGGGTGTTGGTGCTGTCGGCTGCTCCGACAGCAAGCGCCAACGACGGAGCACGGGCGGCGGAGTGGCCGTTGACTGCCTACGATGCGGTGCACCTGGTCTGGCCGCACTCCACCGGTAAGGGTGTGATCGTTGCCGTCATCGACTCCGGAGTGCGGGCAACCCATGTTGATCTGACCGGTCAGGTGCTGCCGGGAATCGATTACCTCTACGGCGGCAACGGCGAGACCGATCATTCGACGGATGGTCATGGCACCGGAATCGCCAGCCTGATCGCAGGTCATGGCCATGGGCCCGGTGATGAGGACGGCATCATGGGTCTTGCACCGGACGCGAAGATCTTGCCGGTGGGCGTGGGGAGTGACGCCAACGCGGTCAACGTGGCTCAAGGGATTGAGTACGCCGTCAATCACGGCGCATCGGTCATCAACATGTCCTTGGGAGCACCCGGGTTCGACGCACAGGAGGCGAGCGCCATCTTCTATGCGGAATCCAAGAACGTCGTGATCGTCGCAGCAGCAGGGAACAGCGGCACCAACGAGGACGACTACCCGGCTTCCTTCAATGGCGTTGTCTCGGTTAGCGGGGTGGACCAGAGCGGCAACGCATGGTCCGGCTCAACCTATGGTTCGCACGTGGTCGTTGCCGCACCTGCGGTCGGCATCGTGCGCGACGGCAACGGCAGCGACACCCAGATGTACAAGGGCGATGGCACCAGTTACTCCACAGCCTATGTCTCAGCCATTGCCGCGCTCATTCGTTCCGCCTATCCGTCGCTGACGGCGGGCCAGGTCATCAACATGATCATCAAGGGTGCCGCCCTCCCCACCGGCCTCACCGCCCCCGACCTGCACTATGGCTATGGAATCGCCCGCCCGGACCAGTGGGCCCTGTGGGCAACGATGGCCAAGAACCCCGGCCCCGCCTCCGGGCCATTGCCACAGTTGGCCAACCCGTCGACGCCGACCATCGCAGCACCGGCTGGCAGCTCGGGCAGCAACGACGGCACGATCGCCCTGGCGCTCCTCGGCGGCGGCCTCGTGGTCCTGCTGCTCATCATCCTGCTGTTCGTGCGCGTGTCGCGCTCGCGGCGGCGGAAGCGGGAGGCAGCAGCGGAGAGTGCCGCGCTGCCGTACCAGCAGCAGCCCTACGCCCAGCCGGCCTACCAGCCCGCGAGCCAGCCCTACCCGCCGTCGCAGCAGCAGCCGGGCCAGCCGTCGCACGACCCGTACGGGCAGCTGCCGCAGGCCCCGACGCAGCAGCCCAACTATCCGCCGTACAACGGAAATAGCCCCTATCAGGGATGAGCTGCGTCTTCCGGCGGTGCGTTCAGTGGTAGTACTCCACATCGCCGCCGTCTGTGCTGAGGTCGACGAAACCACCGCCGGGGGTCGGGAGAAGGAGGTCGCCATCGAAGAAGAAGCCCAAGCCTGCGGCATTGCCGCTCAGCTGTCCGATGATGGTTGACTTCCCGGTCGCAGGGTCGAGGCGGACGTAGTGGGGGATGCCATTGCCATTGCTGCCGGTGGAGAGGGCGTAGACGTCGCCGTTGGACGCCGGGTTCGCCAGTACCGCGCCATTCTTGCTCTCGCCCGCGTAGGACCAGGCGAGCGCTCCGGTAGTGATGTTGTAGGCATCGACCACGGACGTCGCTTTGCTCTGGGTCGTCTGTTGGATGATCAGGTCTGGTCCGACCACCTGGGCTGCCTGTGAATCCCCCAGCGCGTTGATGCTGTCGGGATCGTCGGGGCTCGAAATCGACGTTGCGTTTCCAGAGCTGTTGTACACGAGAATGCTGCTGCCGGAGTCGCTCGACTGAATCGTGGTCAGTGGATTGCCGGTGAGGACGTTGTCGTCGTCGATAAGACTGTCGCTGGCCTTGGTCCATTCAACCTTGCCGGTCGCGCCGTTCAGTGCGGTCAGCGTGGACTCTGGGCTACTGTCAAAGCAGTCGTCGCTCACCAGCATTACCCCGTCGGCGGCATAGGCGTTGTAGTTGCAGCCCTGCCCGCGACCGCTATAGGACCAGACGGTCTTCCCGGTCGTCAGGTCGACCCCGCCGACGAACCCGGCGGAAATGACGCTGGCGACTGACCCTTGAACATAGGTCTGCACCTTGGTCGGGGTCTGACCATGGGTGAGATTGACTGTCCAGAGGACCTTGCCAGTTGTGCTGTCGACTCCCTCCAGGACCGTGCAGGCCTGCGCGCTCATTCCGAAGCCCACAGTTCCGATTCCGATGGCACTCACGGTCGGCGACAGCGCGCACGGCTCGCTGGTTCCCTCGGGCGGAGTGAGGGCCCAGGCCTTGGATCCGTCCGTCAGGTGGTAGGCCGTCACCCCGACGCTGTCGGCCCGGACGGCGAGCGTGCTGGTCAGCCAGCCGCCGACGAGTGTGCTCTGGTCGGGTGAACCCACCACCCAGGCGCTCTTGTAGGAAGCTCCGTCGGCAGCGCTGTTGCCGACGTTGTTGAGCATGACCGTCACCCCGGCGATGGCGGCGATCACGACGCCGGCGGCGATGAGGCCGCCGAGGACCCCGCCGCTGAGTCCGCGCTTGGGCTTCGGCGGCTGCGGCGCGGGGTAGCCGGCGAGGGGCGGCTGCGGCTGTGGGTACCCGACCGGCGGCGGATAGCTCTGGGGCGTGTAACCGGCCTGCTGCGGATAGCCCTGCGACGGGTAACCGACCGGCTGCGGGTAACCCGTCTGCGGCGGATACCCCTGCGGCGGCTGCCCGGGCGCCGGGTACTGCGGCGGCGGGTAGGCGGCCTGCTGCGGCACGCTCGGCTGGGACATCTGCGTCGCGGCGTAGTGGATGTCGCCCTGCGACGGGGCCGGCATGGGCGGCGTGTGCTGCGCAGGGGGCGTGTGCTGCGCAGGCGACTGCTGCCCGTAGCGCGGGTCGTAGGTCTGGGTGGCGGCGGCCTCCGGCCCGGTCGGCCCCGCCGCCGGCGCATGGCCCGGCCATTGCTGCGGCTGCGCCGGGTGCTGCGGCTGCGGCTGCGCTGGTCCCCACCCCGGCTGTTGCTGCTGCCCTGGTCCCGGTATCTGATCCGACATCCCCCGCCACGCCCTATCCGTTGACCGTTCTCGAACGCGAGTCATCGTAGAGGCAGCCCTCGGGGCTCATGGCAGGCGGCCCAGGACAGCGGCAATCGAGCCCTCCACATGGTCGCCGATGATTGGGAGCGACCAAGGAGTGAGGGTCAACTCACTTCACTGCGAATGAGCTTGTTGGCTCTTGGTAGCGTAATCCCGACAGCGATGGGTTCGTGTGTTCGGGGGTACGGATGGCGATCGAACTTCCCAGCGAAGTAGGGACGTTCCTGCAGCGCATCGGGGTGAACGTCGAGGACGCCCACCAACAGGCCTGCGCCGCCATGCGTCCGGATCACCTGCGCGCCCACGCCACGGGCCTCGTCCGTCTGAACACGCCGTCATGAGCGAGGAGATAGCCCACGCCCTGGAGGGTGTCGCCAAGCAGGCGGGGGAGGGCCTGTCCAAGGACTTCGCCGATGCCTACCACGGCATTCTCAAGGACACCGAGGAGAAGGTCGGCCAGGTCGCCGACAGTGCCGCCGACAACGAGGCCAAAACCGTCGACGACCTCACCAAGGCCGGCGAGCGCCCCGGCGGCGAACCGTCCGTCAGTGACCCTCACGACGAAGGCGTCACCGACGGTGGGGGCGACGGGGGCGGCGGGGACGACACCTCCGCTCCCGGCGCGGGACGCGACCAGGTCTCCGACCCGCAGGACGCCGGACGCGCCGAGGACGCGGTCTGCGACGGTGGTGAACCCGTCGACATGGCCACCGGTCGGATGTTCATCGACCAGACCGACGCCTCCCTCCCCGGTTCGCTGCCGCTGCTGTTCACTCGCTGCTTCGAGTCCGGCTACCGGGCTGGCCGCTGGATGGGCCGCCGCTGGGTCTGCACCTTCGACGAGCGCCTGGAGATCGATGACCAGGGCGTGGTCCACCTCGGCGCCGACCGCCGCACCCAGGCCTACCCGCACCCCGCCCCCGGACAGGCCGTCCAGGCCAGCGCTGGCGCCCGGCGCGATCTGAGCGTGGACGACGCCGAGCGCTACTACACCCTGACCGACCGCGCCACCGGCCTGACCCGAGAGTTCACCGTCCGCCCCGACGGCGCCACCGCCCTGCTCACCCAGGTCCGCGACCGCTCGGGACGCCACTACGACCTTGACTACGACCGCAACGGCACCCCCCTCTCGATCACCCACTCCGGCGGCTACCGCCTGCTGGTCACCGTCGTGGACGGCCGCATCACCGAACTCCTCCTCGCCGGCGCCGCCCCCGACGGCGGTGACCAGAGCCTGGTCCGCTACGGCTACACCGACGGCCACCTCACCGAGGTCTACAACTCCTCCGGCCTGCCGATGCGGTTCGCCAACGACGCCTGGGGCCGGATCACCTCCTGGACCGACCGCAACGACAGCCACTACTGGTACACCTATGACGAACGCAACCGCGTCATCGACGAGGGCGGCGCCGACGGCTCCCTGCGCTTCCGGTTCAGCTACGGCGACCCCGACCCCGACACCGGCCTGCGCGTCAACACCGAGACCAACGCCCTGGGCCACACCACCACCTACCAGATCAACGACCGCCACCAGGTCACCGCCCAGACCGACCCCCTCGGCCACACCACCCACTACCAACGCGACCAGTACGACCGCCTCCTGACCGAGACCGATCCACTGGGCCGCACCGTCCGCTTCGACTACGACGCGGAAGGCGACCTGACCGCCGTCACCCGCCCCGACGGCTCACAGGCCATTGCCGCCTACGACGCCGAACTCAGCCTGCCCATCGTGGTCGTGGACGCCGACGGCGCCACCTGGCAGCAGGAGTACGACGCCCACGGCCGCCGCACCACCCTGACCGACCCCCTCGGCGCCACCACCCGCTACGCCTACGACGCCGCCGGCCACCTCGCCACCGTCACCGACGCCCTCGGCCACACCACCCGCATCCGCTGCGACGCGGCCGGACTGCCGGTCGAGAGCACCGACCCGAACGGCGCCACGGTCCGCTGCGAACGCGACGCCTTCGGCCGGCCCGTCACGCTCACTGACGCCCTGGGCGCGGTCACCCGGATGACCTGGACCGTGGAGGGCCAACCGGCGACCCGCACCGCCGCCGACGGCTCCACCCAGACCTGGCAGTGGGACGGCGAAGGCAACCTCCTCGTCCACACCGACGAACTCGGCCAGACCACCACCTACGAGTACACCCACTTCGAGACCCTGGCCGCGCGCACCACCCCCGACGGCGCCCGCATCACCTTCACCCACGACGCCCACATGCAACTCACCGCCGTCACCGACCCGCTGGGACGGCAGTGGACCTACCACTACGACCAGGCAGGACGCCTGGTCGGCGAGGGCGACTTCCACGGCCGTCAGGTCCGCTACCAGTTGGACGCCGCAAGCCAGTTGACCGAACACACCGACCCTCTCGGCATCCAGACCGGCTACCGGTACGACATCCTCGGCCGTGCCCTCGCCAAGTCCGCCGATGGCCGCAGCACCAGCTACGCCTACGACCCCGCCGGCCGCCTCGTCCACGCCGCCAACGCCGACGCCGAGATATCCCGCGCCTACGACCCGCTCGGCAACCTCCTCAGCGAGACCGTCAACGGCCGTGCTCTCACCCACACCCGCGACCCCCTGGGCCGGCGCACCCGCCGCATCACCCCCACCGGCCACACCACCGAGTGGGCCTACGACCAGGCCGGCCAAGTCGCCACCCTCGCCTCCACCGGCGGCACCCTCGACTTCACCCACGACCCGGCCGGACGCGAACGTCGCCGCACCATCAACGACACCCTCACCCTGACCAGCGACTGGGACCAGCTCACCCGCCTCACCGCCCAGACCGTCCACAGCGTCCACGCCGGCGGCGAATCCCTCCTCCAGCGCCGCGCCTTCCGCTACCGCGCCGACGGCAACCTCACCGCCACCGAGGACCGCTTCACCGGCACGCGCAGCTTCGACCTCGACCCCGTCGGACGCGTCACCGCCGTCCACGCCGCCGACTGGACCGAGAGCTACGCCTACGACCCCGCCGGGAACCTCACCGACGCCCAGTGGCCCGCCACCGCCGCCGGCACCCTCGCCCAGGGCCTCCGCAGCTACACCGGCACCCAGCTGACCACCGCCGGACGCGTCCGCTACGAGCACGACGCCGCAGGTCGGGTCACCCTGCGCCAGACCACCCGGCTGTCCCGTAAGCCCGACAGCTGGCACTACACCTGGAACGCCGAGAACCAGCTCACCCAGGTCACCACCCCCGACGGCACCCAGTGGCGCTACCACTACGACCCGCTCGGCCGCCGCATCGCCAAGTCCCGCCTCGCCGCCGACGGACAGACTGTCGTCGAACGCACCGACTTCACCTGGGACGGCCCCACCCTCACCGAGCAGACCACCCACGCACACCACCTGCCCGGCCCCCACACCATCACCTGGGACCACCAGGGCTTCACCCCGCTCACCCAGACCGAGACCATCACCACCCCCCGCGCCCGCGCCCAGGACGACCAGGACCGGATCGACCGTCGCTTCTTCGCCATCGTCACCGACCTCGTCGGCACCCCCACCGAACTCCTCGACCCCACCACCGGCACCATCGCCTGGCGCGCCACCACCACCCTCTGGGGCAACACCACCTGGCCGCGGGACAGCACCACCTACACCCCCCTACGCTTCCCGGGCCAGTACTACGACCCCGAAACCCGCCTCCACTACAACCTCAACCGCTACTACGACCCCGAGACCGCCCGCTACACCACCCCCGACCCCCTCGGCCTAACCCCCGCCCCCAACCCGGACACCTACGTCAGCAACCCCCACAGCTCGTTCGACGCATACGGGCTGTCACCGCACCGTCGGGCGCGCGAAGCGAGCGGCGGAAACAGTGCGGCGGATGGGGACTCCGACGCTAATGCCGACAGGTCGAAGACCCCGACCGTGCGCATGCGTCACTACACCAACTCGAAGGGGGCAGACGGCATTGCCGCGAGTGGCGTCGTCAGAGCGAGCGACCAGAACAAGGTGTTTATGGTGCCAGCCAAGGGTAAGCTTCTGAGTCCGAGGGACGCAGAGGATAAATTCGGGATCAAGCAAGGCCGGGGTAATAGGGTGGTCGACTTTGATGCCCCGGCTGATCGAATCTCGTCCAGGTACAACGCGAAGTTCGGATTCACGGAGTGGGTCGCCGACGGCGACCTGGAAGTATGGAATGTAACGGTGAGGCGATGAGCGAGAACACTACTGTCGTCCTGTCGAGTGCTGACCTGGTCGAGGCGGTGAGGGACCTCAATGAATATGTTGTCTGCCTGGACCGGATTTTCTCTCGACTCGGTACGGGCGAGTACCCGGACAGTATCCTGACCGACTATCTGGTCGAGCGTCGAGTGCCGCAACGTCTTGCCTGGTTGCGAAGGATCGTCTCCGATGCCTTTGAGGAATCCGTCGGAGCTGATGAGATCGAGCGCATCGCTGAGGAAGCGTACGCCTACACTGACCCCACTGGATAGCGCCGGAGGCACACCTCATCCTTGAATCTGGGGTGGTCGTAGTCGTGGATTCGGCAGTGACGGGACGTCGGAAGGCCCCATCGATCTACTGTTAGTCGGCATCGCCCCAGCAGAATTTGTCGGCGGCCTGGCGTGGCCATGCATCACCGATTGATTTCGACTTCTCCGGCCTGTTGGGCGTGTTCAAGCCCGAGACCCACCCCTGGGCAACTTCGCGCCCAATGTGAGCGGGCCGAGGGGCGTGCCACGCGGAAGGAGGTGCTGCGCACGGCTCGGAACGGTGAGCGACGGCAGGGCCTGCTTGCCGAATTCCCCTTCGCCGAGCAGATGTTCGAAGGCGATGATCTGACGCTGGGCCAGTGGGACCTCCGCGGTGCCCCGCTCGACGGCCTTGACCTAAGCGGAGCCGACATCGTGGAGGGCCGACCGGCCGACCGCACTGCCGCCGAGGGATCGACCCAGACCAAGCAGTAGGACGGCGAAGGCAACCTCCTCGTCCAGACCGACGAACTGGGCCGGGCCACCAGCCACGAGTACACGCAGTGGCCCGCAACCACCGCCAGCACCCGCGCTGCACGGCTGGCCGTAGTGATTCCAGATCGTGCTCTCGGTGATCGAGCTCGGCCTGCCGCCTGTCCACTTCTGGCTGGCGGACACCGAGGAGAGGGCAGCCCGTGGCGCCGATGGCGGCACGGGCTGCCGTGCGGCAGCGGGTCAGCGGCGGGTCAGGTCCATCGTCCAGTTGGTCACCCAGGTCCTTCCGCCGTCGGTGGAGAATGCCTGCTCCCAGTGGGCGGAGCGGTCGCTGATGTCCGACCAGACGAAGCGCGCCCTGATGTCCTTGCCGTTGTAGGTGTCGTCCCCGTAGAACTCGCCCCGGCCGTCGGTGAACCGGCCTACGACGGGTGGGAACTGCGTACCGGTGAGCTTGCTGGACCAGTACAGGGACCACTCCTCGCGCTCGCGGTCGAACAGCCGCAGGGTGAGCCCGGCGAAGCCCTTCGTCGGGAACTCGATCTCGTCGAAGTTCGCCCCGCCGTCGAAGTGTCGGGAGGCGTGGCTGATACCCGGGAACTCCTCCCAGCCGCTCGTCTCGTCGAGGAAGTCCGTCAGCCATCGGTTGGCGACGTTCCAGGTGCCGGTGAAGAAGTCGAAGTCGCTCATGCGCGGTCTCCCGTTGTGCCCTCGGCGAGCGAGTCGGCGAGGTATGCGGCCAGGTCGGGTTGGTCGGGCACGAGCATGTGGCGTACCCAGGCGTCACGCTCGTGGAGGATCGGCGGGAGTTCCCAGACGCAGCCGATCAGCGACCCGTCCAGCCGGACGAAGTGCGTCGGGTCGGTGTCCGGGCAGCCCAGCACCGGCTGGCCTGCCGCCGCCCCGGCGAAATGCACGGCGTTGTCCCACATCCAGCTGTAGACGTTCAGATAGGAGCCGTCGTCCCCTCCCCTGTGGAGGACGACGAAGGAGGCGGCCGGCGTGCCGTCCGGCTCCGGCAGCAGTTCGGGCAGGATCGCGTACGCCGCCTTCTCGACCGCGGGTTCGATGCCCGCCGGGTCCCCGCTGACGTGGTAGCGCTTGATCCGGCGAACGCCCACCTCGATCGGTGGCGGTACCAGTAGCGATTTCTCCGTGAAAGCCATGGCTGGACCGTAGGACGACTTCACTGACATCTTGTGTCAGTGAAGTCGAGCCGCTTGCTGTCGATCCTGCTGATGCTCCAGACCCGGGGCCGGATGACCGCCGCTCAACTCGCCGAGGAGCTGGAGGTGTCGATCCGCACCGTGTACCGCGACGTCGAGTCGCTGCACGCGGCGGGCGTGCCCCTTTACGGAGACGCCGGGCACTCCGGCGGCTACCAGTTGTTCGACGGCTACCGCACTCGGCTGACCGGGCTGAGCGCCGGCGAGGCCGAGGCCCTGTTCCTCTCCGGCATCCCGGGGCCGGCCGCCGAGCTCGGGCTCGGCACGGCCCTCGCAGGCGCCCAGCTCAAGCTGCGCGCGGCGCTCCCGCCCGAACTGCGCGCGCAGGCGGACCGGATGAGGTCCCGATTCCACCTGGACGCGCCCGGCTGGTACGCGGAGGACGACGACACCCCGCAGCTGTCCCGGGTCGCGGACGCGGTGTGGCGCAGCCGGGTGCTCGACGTCCGATACCGGCGCTGGAAGGAGCCCACCGACGTGGACCGGTGCCTGGAGCCGTACGGCCTGGTGCTCAAGGCGGGCCGTTGGTACCTGGTCGCGGGGCAGGGACACGTGCAGGGAGAAGGAGAGGGACAGGGACGCGATCCGGAGCGGGACGGGGATCGGCGAGCCCGCACCTACCGGGTCGATCAGATCCTCGAACTCACGGTCCGGGAGGAGGAGTTCCAACCTCCGGAGGATTTCGACCTGGCCGACCACTGGCGGCGCCAGCAGGCGGACTTCCACGCCCGGCTGTACGCGGACGACGCGGTGGTCCGCGTTTCCCCGCGCGCTGCGTCCCGCCTCACCGGAGCTGTCGCCCGGGCGCTGGCCGACACCGGAACCGCCGAGCCGGACGGCTGGACCCGCGCGGTGCTGCCCATTGAGTCGCTCGACCATGCCCACGAGGTGTTCCTCGGGCTGGGCACGGACGTCGAGGTTCTCGGACCACCGCAGCTTCGGGCCCGCCTCGCCGAGACTGCTCGCGTGTTGGCTGCCCGCTACACCCCGGCGGCAGCCGAGCAAGCAGCCGAGCGGGCAGCCGAGTGAGCAGCCGAGCGGGCGGTCGAGGGATCACCTGGGCGGCCCAGGGATCAGCCGGATGACGTGCCGTCACCGGTGCGGTGGTGACGGCACGTCATTCGACAATGGGCGGGACGGCCCTCAGTGGGCCGCGTCGCGGGACTGGGCGCGCAGCGCTCGGGCGAGGTCGTCGCGGCACTCCAGGCACCAGGCGGCGCAGCGCCGGGGCGGCGTCCTCGTGCTCGGAGAGCCAGGCGTCGGTCTGCTCCAGCGTCCGCTCCGTCGGTGCACCAGGCGCGGGAAGAGGCCGCTGACGATCCGCATCGCGATCTCGATCGAGCGCTCGGCCCAGACCTTTTCCAGCACCTCGAAGTAGGGCTCCGCGTAGGGGGCGACCAGCTCGCGCTGCCCGGCCTGCTGGAAGCCGCCGATCTCGGCCTCCACCAGGGCGTTCGGCAGTTCGTCGGTCTCGACGACCTGGTGCCAGGCCTGCCGCCTTGGCCTCGGCCGTCGGCCGGGCGGCCTGGCAGGCCGTCAGCTGGCGCTTGCCGCTGGCGGTGTCGTCCCGGCGCAGTTCCGCCGCCAGCTCGCTCCTCGTCGGCCACGCCCGTCGGCGGCCAGCCCGTGCAGGAACGCCCAGCGCAGCTCCTGGTCGACGTCGAGGCCGTCGATCTGGGCGGTGCCGCGAGCAGGCCGCGAGACCAGCTGCAGGTCGGCCTCGGCAGGTCGCGGTCGAGCCAAGAACCGGGCCCAGGCCAGCTGGTGGTCGCCGCCGGGAGCAGCCGCGCGCAGCTCGTGCAGCGCGCCCTCGGCGAGCCGGGCGGCCCACTCCGGCCGGTGCTCCGGGGTGACGTAGATGTCCGAGCACGCGGACTGGCCTGCGTGGTGCAGGATCTGCAGCACGCCGATGTCGGTCTCGCGGCCGCGAGCAGCGCAGCACCAGGCCGAGGTAGTCGCGGGCCGGGCATCAGCGCCGTCGCGGGTCATGTTCCACAGCGCGGACCAGGACAGGGCGCGGGCCAGCGGGTCGGTGACGTCGCCCAGGTCCTCGCGCAGCGTCGCCAGCGAGCCCTCGTCGAAGCGGATCTTGCAGTACGTCAGGTCCTCGTCGTTGACCAGGACCAGGGCCGGGCGGGCGAGCCCGACCAGCTCCGGGACCTCGGTGCGCGGGCCCGAGACGTCCAGCTCGGCCTGCTGGGTGCGGACCAGCCGAGCCGTCGTCGTCGCGGTCGTAGAGGCCGATGGCGATCCGGTGCGGGCCGCAGCGTCGGGTGGCTCCCGGCGGCCTCCTGCAGCACCGGAAGCCGGTGATCCGGCCCTCGGCGTCGGTCACCAGCTGCGGCGTCAGGGCGTTGACGCCGGCCGTCTCCAGCCAGGCGCGGGACCACTCGGCCATGGCCTCCGCGCCGCGACCGGAGGTCTCCTCGAGCACGGCGAGCAGGTCGGCCAGGGTGGTGTTGCCGTAGGCGTGGCGCTTGAAGTAGCGGCGTGCGCCCTCGAAGAAGGCGTCCCGGCCGACGTACGCCACCAGCTGCTTGAGCACCGACGCGCCCTTGGCGTAGGTGATGCCGTCGAAGTTGAGCTTGGCGTCCTCGAGGTCGCGGATGTCCGCCGTGATCGGGTGGGTCGTCGGCAGCTGGTCCTGGCGGTAGGCCCAGGCCTTGCGGCGGTTGGCGAAGGTGATCCAGCCGGCGTCGAGCTTGGTCGCCGCGACCAGGGCGAAGGCGCCCATGAAGTCCGCGAAGGACTCCTTCAGCCACAGGTCGTCCCACCACTGCATGGTGACCAGGTCGCCGAACCACATGTGCGCCATCTCGTGCAGGATCGACGTTGGCGCGGCCCTCGTAGGCGGCCTCGGTGACCTTGGAGCGGAAGACGTACTCCTCGCGGAAGGTGACGCAGCCCGGGGTTCTCCATCGCGCCGAGGTTGTACTCGGGCACGAAGGCCTGGTCGTACTTGCCGAAGGGGTACGGGTAGTCGAAGTCGCTCGTGGAAGAAGTCCAGGCCCTGCTTGGTGACGGTCGAAGATCTCGTCCGACGTCGAAGTGCTTGGCCAGCGACTTGCGGCACATCGCGGCCAGCGGGATCTCCAGTCGGCGGCCGTCCGCCAGCACGCGGCTGTAGTGGTCGCGGGCGACGTGGTACGGACCGGCGACGACGGCGGTGATGTAGCTGGAGATCCGCGGGGTCGGCGAGAAGCTCCAGGTCAGGCCGGACTCCACGGCGTCGGGGTCGCCGCCGGCGGGGGAGTTGGAGAAGACCTCCCAGTGCGCCGGGGCGGTCACCGTCGAAGCTGAACGGGGCCTTGAGGTCCGGCTGCTCGAAGTTCACGAAGACCCGGCGGGCGTCGGCCGGCTCGTACTGGGTGTAGAGGTAGGTCTCGCCGTCGACCGGGTCGGTGAAGCGGTGCATGCCCTCACCGCTGCGGCTGTAGGCGCAGTCGGCCTCGACGACCAGCTCGTTGGTCTCGGCCAGCCCCGGCAGGGCGACCCGGGAGCCGTCGAAGACCACGGCCGGGTCCAGCGCCACGCCGTTGAGGACGACGCTGCGGACGGCGGGGGCGAGCAGGTCGGCGAAGCTGTCCGCGCCGGGCTCGGAGCAGCGGAAGCGCAGCACGGTGCGCGAGCCGAACCGGCCGGCACCCTGTCCCTCCGCCACGGGCAGGACGGCGGAGCGCAGGTCGAGCTGGACGTCGTAGCTGTCCACCGTGAGGATGCGGGCCCGCTCGCGGGCCTCGTCGCGGGTGAGATTGGTCCCGGGCACTGCGCTACTCCCTAACCTCGACGTCGTCCGTCCGGGTGAGGGTCGCGGACGGTCAACCGTGTGCTGCTGGTTCCCGCGCATCCTTTCACGGGGCAACGACACAGCCCACCGGACATTTCGGCCGACCCGTTTTTGACAGCCGGCGGCGTGGGCCCGGCGCGGACGGCGCGCGTCCACGCCGAGGGCGCGCGGAGGGCGCAGCGCGGGGAATGAACCGCAGGGAATGAACTGCGGGGAATGAACCGCGGGGCGGGCATGTTGCCGCTGGCGTCGGGACGCCTTCGCGTCCCTGCGTACGCCGTTGGTTCCGCTTCCGAGGAGAATCCCCATGCCTGCTGCGGCAGAGAGCACTCCCACCCCCGCCGACTTCTGGTTCGACCCGCTCTGTCCGTGGGCCTGGATGACCTCCCGCTGGATGCTGGAGGTCGAGCAGCAGCGCCCGGTCGAGACCCGGTGGCACGTGATGAGCCTCGCCGTCCTCAACGAGGGCCGCGACCTCCCCGAGAAGTACCGCGACCTGATGGACGAGGCCTGGGGCCCGGTCCGGATCTGCATCGCCGCCGCGCAGGCGCACGGCGAGCAGGTGCTCGGCCCGCTCTACACGGCGCTCGGCACCCGTTTCCACAACCAGGACCTGCCGCGGACCCGCGAGGTCTTCGAGTCCGCGCTGGCCGAGGCCGGCCTGCCGGTCGAGCTCGCGGACGCGGCCGATTCCAAGGAGTACGACGAGGCCCTGCGCGCCTCCCACCAGGCGGGAATCTCGCTGGTCGGCCAGGACGTCGGCACCCCGGTGATCGCGGTTCCCGGCCCCGACGGCGAGCAGATCGCCTTCTTCGGCCCGGTGGTCACCCCCACCCCGCGCGGCGAGGCCGCCGCCCGGCTCTGGGACGGCACCCTGCTGGTCGCGTCCACCCCCGGCTTCTACGAGATCAAGCGCACCCGTACGGCGGGCCCCAGCTTCGAGTAGCCGAGGCGCCGGCCGGTACACCCGGAGCCCGGACCCGGCCACCACTGGCCGGGTCCGGGCTCGACGTCGTAAGCAGTCACGTCACGAGCAGTCACGCCGTGAGCAGCCACGTCGTAGTCGTGAACACGCACGTCGTAAGCATCCAAGGCGGGGACCTGCCTTTTTGTGGGGAAGGCCATACACGCCCGGGCCCCGCAGTGGCTAGGTTCGCCGATAGGTTCACAGGCGTTCACCGCTGCCCACCACTGCTGCCCGCCGCCCGTGCCCCTGCCCGTCCCCGTCCGGCAGTCCCGATGCCGGATCCTGCCCTGCGGAGAAGACCCATGAGCCTCGCCACTGCCTCCCTGCGTCCCGGCGCCGTCCTCGCCGACCTCGTGCCCGCCTCCACCCGGGCCCGCGGCTACGCCCGGGACGTCGCCCTGGTCGTCGGCGGGGCCGCGTTCACCGGCCTCGCGGCGCAGATAGCGGTGCCCGTGCCGGGCTCGCCCGTTCCGGTGACCGGCCAGACCCTCGCCGTGCTGCTCGTCGGCACCGCCCTCGGCGCCCGGCGCGGCATCGCCTCGATGGCGCTGTACCTGCTGGCCGGCCTGGCCGGGATGCCCTGGTTCGCCTCGGGCACCTCCGGGACCGGCGCCAGCTTCGGCTATGTCATCGGCTTCGTCGTCGCCGCCGCGCTCGTCGGCACGCTGGCCCGGCGCGGCGCCGACCGCAGCCCGCTGCGGACGGCGGGGACGATGGTCCTGGGCAACCTCGCCATCTACGCCGTCGGCGTCACCTACCTGTCCGCGTCGGTCCACGTCTCGCTCGCCGAGGCGGCCTCGCTCGGCCTGTACCCGTACCTGATCGGCGACGCGCTGAAGATCGCGCTGGCCATGGGCCTGCTCCCGGCCGCCTGGAAGCTGGTCGGCCGCAAGGGCTGACCGATCGGGGTCCGGCTGCCGCCGGACGGCGAGGGTTGGCGCGCCGCCTGTCACCGGGGCGTGCCACACTGACGACCATGCGCGTGTACCTGGGATCCGACCATGCCGGATACGAACTCAAGCAGCACCTGGTCCAGTGGCTGACCAACGCCGGGCACGAGGCGGTCGACTGCGGCCCGCACATCTACGACGCGGTGGACGACTACCCTCCGTTCATCCTCCGTGCCGCCGAGCGGACCGCGGCCGACCCCGAGGCGCTGGGCATCGTCATCGGCGGTTCCGGCAACGGCGAGGCCATCGCCGCCAACAAGGTCAAGGGCGTCCGCGCCGCGCTGGCCTGGAGCGTCGAGACCGCCGAGCTGGGCCGCGAGCACAACAACGCCAATGTGATCAGCGTCGGCGCGCGGATGCACAGCCTGGACGAGGCGACCAAGTTCGTCGAGGTCTTCCTGGGCACCCCCTTCTCGGAGGACCCGCGGCACATCCGCCGCATCGACATGATCAGTGAGTACGAGACCACCGGCGAGCTGCCCCCGATCCCGGCCCACCACCCGCAGCAGGGCTGACCCGGCCCGCCGCCGGACCACCCGAGAGCCCTCCGCGACCTCCGAGAGCCGAACGAAACGACGATGCCGGAAGGCCACACCCTCCACCGACTCGCCACCCAGTACCAGACGGTATTCGGTGGCGAGTCGGTGCATGTCAGCAGCCCGCAGGGGCCGTTCGCACCCGCCGCGATGCGGCTGGACGGCTGCGTCCTCGACGCGGCCGAGTCGCACGGCAAGCACCTCTTCCTCGGCTTCCGCAACTGGGCCGGGGAGCGGCGGCTGGATCCACATCCACCTCGGCCTCTACGGCAAGGTCCGCTTCGGCGAGGGCCCCGCGCCCGCGCCGGTCGGCCAGATCCGGCTGCGGATAACCACCGACGACCGCTGGGCCGACCTGCGCGGGCCGACCACCTGCGAGCTGATCAGCAGCTTCGAGAAGAAGGACATCCACCAGCGGCTCGGCCCCGACCCGCTGCGCCTGGCCGACCTCCCGGACGCCGCCTGGCAGCGCGTCAGCCGCAGCAGCGCCACCGTGGCCGTGCTGCTGATGGACCAGAAGGTGCTGGCCGGGGTCGGCAACATCTACCGGGCCGAGGTGCTGTTCCGGCAGGGAATCGACCCGCACCTCCCCGGACGCGCCCTCACCCGTGCCCAGTGGGACGCCATCTGGGACGACCTGCGGACTCTGATGCGCGACGGGGTCCGGGACGGCTGGATCGACACCGTCCGGCCCGAGCACACCCCCGAGGCCATGGGCCGCCCGCCGCGCGTGGACCGCCACGGTGGCGAGGTGTACGTCTACCGCCGCGCCGGACGCCCGTGCCTGGTCTGCGGCACTCCGGTCCGCGAGGAGGACCACGCTGCCCGGAACCTGTTCTGGTGTCCGCGCTGCCAGCCCCCGGCCGACCTGCTGCGCTGACGCAGCTCCGCCTCTCTCTGCCCCGCTGGCTGCCCCCGCTGCCTGACCCCGTGCCTGCCCGCTCCGGCTACCCCCCTCCCCGCCCCACCGACCGGGCGTCGGGGGCGCGCTGTCGTGGGGGGAGGCGCGCCGGAGGCCGTCGTGCGCTCCGGCGCGAAGCTCCGGCGTGCGACCGGCGCAGCCGATTGTCGGACAAAGCCCCGGCGGGCCGGTCGGCTCGGTACGCTCCTGCCACCGGACTCGATCCCCGGGGGACTGGGGAACCCCGCCGGAGGGACGCTCCGGCAGCGGCACGGCTTCGGGGGGAGAACGGCGATGGCACGGGAGCGGAGGCCGGACGCGGGAGACGGACGGCCGGGGACGCGGCCGGGGCGAACGGCTGTCCAGCTGCACCCTTCGCCTGCCGCACCCCCACCGCAGATCCGAACGCCTTTTCGCAGCGGCGGCGGAGAGGCCGGGGACGCCGACATCGACGTGCGACGCCTTCCCTCGGTAGGGTCAGCCAGCATGGCAGGCCGACCGCCCGAGGGACCGCCTCGGGATCCAGTCGCGGCACGGGGGCGCAGAGCGTTCTACCGGGCCCGCCGAAGGCTGCGCCGATCCGCCGTCGACTACTTCCGCGGCGACGCCTCCGACTGGCTGCCCTTCGTCGCCCTGCTGCTGGTCGTCCCGCTGCTGACGCTCACCACGGTGCTCGCGCCGCTCTGGTGCCCGCCCACCGCGCTGGTGGTGCCGGTCCTCATCGGGGCGCTGCTGCTGCGGCCTGGCAGCCTGGTGCTGCTGTACGCGGTCGCCGCCACCGCGCTCGGCGTCGACTCGGTCGTGCTCGGCCCGGGCGGCAACGGCAAGTTCACCCCCGGCGCCGTGATCGTGGTCACAGCCGTCGGCGCGGGCGGGCTGTTCCTCGCCCAGCTCCGCAACCGGGTCGGCGTGCCCTGGCGCGGCGGCGGCTCGATGCTGTTCGACCTCCGCGAGCGACTGAAGGTGCAGAGCCAGATCCCGGACCTGCCCGGGGGCTGGCACGCCGAGATGGCGCTGCGCCCGGCCGGCGGCCAGTCCTTCTCCGGCGACTTCCTGGTCGCCGCCCGCACCGGCGAGGACAAGCGGGTGCTGGAGGCCGTCCTCGCCGACGTCTCCGGCAAGGGCATGGACGCCGGCTCCCGCGCCCTGTTGCTCTCCGGTGCCTTCGGCGGCCTGCTCGGCTCCCTGCCGCCGCACGAGTTCCTGCCTGCGGCCAACGGCTACCTGCTGCGCCAGGAGTGGGACGAGGGCTTCGCCAGCGCCGTCCACCTGGTCCTGGATCTGGACAACGGCGAGTACGAACTGCTGTCGGCGGGTCACCTTCCCGGGATGCAGCGCTGCATGGGCGACGGTATCTGGGAGACCAAGGAGGCCGAGGGTCCGTTGCTGGGTATCTACGACGGCGCCAAGTTCAACGGGCTGCGCGGCCGGATGCGCCACGGCGACGTGCTGATGCTCTGCACCGACGGCATGGTCGAGGTCCCCGGGCGCGACCTCACCGAGGGCATGGACCGGCTGATGGGGGAGGCCGACCGGCTCATGGGGTCGACCTTCAGCGGCACCGCCTGGCGGCTCATCGAGAGCGTGGCCAAGGACCTCAACGACGACCGGGCACTGCTGTTGATCTGGCGCGAATAGCCCGGGCCTGCCCTGCACTTGTAGCATTCAACCCGAGATCATCACATGTAAGTTCGGCCAAACTCGGCCGAATTGGATCACGTTGGGCACCTGTGCCCCGGAAGTGCTTTACGGAGCGTCTCGCTCCGGAGACACTGAGGGTCGGGCGAGGGGGAGGAGGGTGCAGTGCCGGACGACGGCACAGTGAACCGGCCTGCCAGGTGGGCCCGTACCCCAGCGTGCCCCAAACGAGGAAGTGGACCCGAGTGACAACCTTCTCAGTCTCCGCCGTCGTCCTGCTGGGCATCCTCCTGATCGTGTTCGTCAGGAACAAGAGCATGAGGCTCGGCTACACCGTGCTTGCCATCCTCTTCGGCTTCTTCCTGGCGAAGACCTCGGCGGCAACCCCGCTGCAGAGCTTCATCGACCAGGTCGCGAACACCATCAACGGCATCGTCAAATAGGCGCACAGACGCCGCATATCGGTCGTTCCCCTGCTGTGCTTCCCACACGGCGGCTCAGGACGACAGCCAGCGCCGGAGCAGCCCCACGCCCGCTCCGGCAGTTCGCTCTGCCCGCCGCACCTGCCCCTCCACCCCAGCCAGGGCATCAGGATCGGCGGCCAGCAGCACGAAGCACCGGGCCCAGGAAAGCCGTTCGCCCCTGGGCCAGGGGAGCCCGCGCAGCGCCGCCGAGGCATCCGGCACCGACTCCCCGTTGACCCGCACCTCCGCGACCTCGTCGCCGGACCGCCCGCCGAAGAAGAAGCGGACGCCGTTGAGGGCGGGTTCCCGCAGTTGCGGGCGGATCTGGTCGGCGATGGCCGACAGCAGCTGGTTCTCCGCCACCCAGTCGCCCAGCGGCCCGCTGTGGAAGCCGAAGACGCAGGCCGGCCCCTGGACGGTGTGCCAGCCCGTCATTCCCCCGGCGGCCCCGGGCGGGTAGTGGTCGCCGTGCACGCCGCGCCGTTCCAGCAGTTCGACCACGGCGGAGGCGGTGGTGGTCCGCCACATCCGGACGGCGTTCTGCAGCCGCTCCTCCTCGGTCCGGCCGAGCCCGGCCGCGCAGTCCCAGACGACCGGTCCGGCGCCGTCGCCGAGCCGCAGCACGTAGCCCAGGTCGACATGGCCGCCGGTGGCGTCCGCGTGGTCCCGTACGGTCACGGCGGTGGTCCCCGGGCCGCGTACCAGGCCGTCCTCCACGTCGATCACGAATTCACGCCCGAGGCAGGCCATTTCACGCACGATGCAGTGCTGGATCAGCTGGAGCCGCTGGGGCTGGGGCACGGTGGGACTCCGCAGGTGGGAGAGCGGCGAAGAACGCCCGATGGGCGTGAGCGTACCGGCGTTCGACCCTGGTCGCGCCGCTGCGGTCGGCACGGCGTCATGGCGCGGCTGACCAGCGGCTGCTGCCACTCGATCGAGTTCCCCTCGCCGTGAAGTTCGCCACAACCAGTCGTGGCTGCGCCGGTTTCACGCGTGACCCCTGCCGATTCCGGCATCTTCCGATCCGCAGCTGTTCATCGCAACAATTTGCCTGTCCTTTACTGATATTGACTGCACCCACCCCCCATGGCAGCCTGCTCGATCGGGCATCGAACCCAAGTGCGTGACGGGGGTGGGGGATGGCGCTCGATCCGCCGTCGGAGGTGGTGCAGTTCCTCCAGTTCATCGGCGTGAACTGGCCGTCGATCAACGAGGACACGGTGCGCGAGGTGGCGGGCTTCGTCGCCGAGTTCGCGGACAGCATCAAGAACACCCATCAGGACGCCACCAGCACCATCGGCGCGATGGGGGACGCCTACCAGGCCGACTCCTACCAGCAACTGGTGCAGCGTTGGGCGGACATGTCCGCCACCCACATGACCGAGCTGCTGGACGCCTGCCACAACGTGGTGAACGCGCTGAACGCCGCAGCCGACTACATCGTGGCGATGAAGGTCTCGGCCATCGCCGAGCTGGTCGGCCTGGCGGCGGCGTTCGTCGCCGAGCAGGCAGCCGCCGTGGTCACCTTCGGCGCGTCGGAGGCCGCGGCGGTGGCCACCGACGAACTCGCCGAGCAGGCCATGGACTTCCTGGAGCAGCAGCTCGTTCAGTACATCATCTCCGAGGTGGTCGAGGCCGGCTTCAAGGCCCTGGGCCCGGTGATCCAGCGAGCGATCGACGGCTTCGTCTTCAACGCCGCAGCCGGGGCGCTGGGCGTCAGCACGGGGCCCGGCTACGCGGTCCACCCGGAGAATCTGCGCGGCCACGCCGCCGCGATGCGCGGCCACGCCGAGACGGTGTCCGGCCACGCCGCGCTGCTGACCAGCCGGCTCGCGGGAGTGACCTACACATGAGCGAGGCGATAGCCAACGCCCTCAAGGACGGTACCGACGACGTCCTGGTCCCCGCCGTCCACGACACCGAGAACGCCCTGAAACGCGCCTTCCACTCGGTCGCCGACGGTGCGGAACAGGTCGCCGGCAATGTCGAGGAGACCGAGGCCGGCCTCGCCAAGGACCTGACCCGCGCCGGCGAGAAGGACGCCAAGAACGTCAAGACCTACTTCATCGACGATTTGGGCGCGGTCAAGGAGTTGAAGGACGGAGCCTTCCACCCTGTTGCGGCGGACGACAGTTCGGGCATCCGCACGATCATCGACGGCAACGACAAGGTCGTCGACCCGTCGCCCGAGGACATGCGGGACATCTACCACGGAAAGAAAGACCCGGGCAACCCGGATGAAATCGGGGTCAGCAGTACCAAGATATCGGCGCCGACCGACCTGTCGAAGGCGGTCGAGGATGCCAGATTCGCCGGGGGTGACTATTCGGGAGGAAACTATGCGGCACTGAGGTATCGCGACGAGGAGGGCAACGAGTTCGTTCTGGTGGGAAAGAGCTCGTACAAGCGGAGCCACTCGGAGAGATCCATCGGGAAGCCACTGCTCGGCGGTCGCGAGATGAATATGAAGGAGATCTACACCGAGCGGGCACCGTGCCAGGAGAATCCCAACTGCCAGAGGTGGCTGGGGCGGCACTTTCAGCAGGTCAATCCGGACCTCAAGGTCACTCATGGTGTGGAGTACGACGCCGGGCTGAAGCCGTACGAGAGAAATGCCGGTCATCGGGCGTACATCGAGGCACTGCGCAAGGATCAGGGCCTGCCGCAGCGCCCCGGCACGATGGGGAACGGCAACGATTTCGGATGAGTTGGCAGGCGCGACCGGTCGGGTCCGCTGAGGCCGGCTGCGGGGCCGAGTAGAATCGATCAACAGGCTTGAGAGGGAGTATCGCTGTGCTGGTAGAGGTCGACTGGTCCGCCGTGGCGGCGGATGTACCGCCCGGGGACCTGCTGAAGATCCGACCGGATCTGGCCGCACGGCTCTGGGCCGATCCGGACGAGGCACGATTCGCTGCGGAGTTCGGTATCCCCTTCGGCCGTGGGCTATTCGTGATGACCAGCGGTGTTGCCGCAGAGAATCCGGGAAGCCCTGACGGGGCGTTTGCGAACGAGTCGGAGCCGGAGCCGGAGGAGACGCCGGTGGGCAGTCTCTTCAAGTTCGGCTGGATTACCGACGCCTCACTGCATGTCAACCTTGTCGATGGGACGATCTGGGTCTCCGACGGTGAGAGCGACATCGACTACGAGCTGATCCACCGAGACCTCTCCTCGCTGGTCTACATGCTGTACCTCGTGGAGAGTGAGCGGCCGCAGGAGGAAGGGCATCCGCTCGGCAGGGAATGGGATGAGGCCATTCGATCTGTCTCCGAGAAGATCTCGGTGTGGGACGGTGTTCCATGCGCCGAGGCGGCGGGCTTCTGGGGGAGGTTCTTCGAGTCCTATCCGATGTACTGATACCCGTGCTGCACTGAACAGAGAACGGGATGCCGAACGGTGGCGACCGATGAGCTGACGGCCGCGCTCCTGGCGCACTTCGCGGCGCAGGGGTTGCGGAGCAGCGCCGTCGTCCCGGACGGACTGCTGCATCACCCCGGACCACCCGTACAGGTCGGGGTGTGGGATACGGGGCCGGGTCTCTCTGTCCGGCACCGGCTGAAACGAGGGACATGTGTTGGTGTCGGTGGACTGGCAGGCCATCGCGTCGGACGTTCCAGCCGGGACCTTGCTCAAGGTGAGGGCGGAGGCCGCGGCACAGGTCTGGGCGGACGCGGAGCAGGCGAACTTTGCCCTGACTTTCGGAATTCCGTATGCCGAGGGGCTCTTCGTCCTTGCGGACGACATTTCCGAGCGCTCGCCGGAAAATCCGAAGACGGGCTTCGCGGAACTCTCGGAAAATCAGCCACTGGAGACGCCGGTCGGACTGCTCAGGCAGGTCGGATGGATTTCCGGTGCGGCGGTGTACATTCGCTCGTCCGATGGCGAGGTATGGGTCTCCGACCCGGGCTGCGATACCGAGTACGAGTTGGTCAACAAGGACATCTCGTCCCTCTCCTACCTGCTGTACATGATCGAAGCGGAGAAGCCCTGCCCGGAGGAGCGCCCGGATCCCTACGACTGGCGGGATGCCGAGGCGATCATCAGGTAGGACATCACCGCCTGGGACCCGCTTCCCTTCGCGGATTCCGGGAACTTCTGGGACCGCTACTTCGACTCCTATCATCTGTACTGAGGAATCCGGGCGAAATAGAAGGAAGGGGCGTCCTGTGTTGGTTCCGGTGGACTGGCCATCGATCGCCGTTGCTGTGCCGGCGGGAAGCCTGCTGAGAATCCGGCCGGAGGTGGCTGCGCGGATCTGGGCCGATCCGGACGATGCGCGCTTCGCGGCGCAGTACGGGATCCCGTACTGCCGGGGCCTCTTCCGGATCCACTCCGCAGTGGTGACGGCGGAGCCGGGCAACCCCGAGAACTCATCGGTCGACGGGCCGGAGCTCGTGGCCCACGACTCCCCGCACGGAAGGCTCATGCCGCTGGGGGACCTCTACGGCGGAACTCTCTTCGTCCACGCCGGCGACGGCGGTATCTGGGTGCAGGATCCG
Source organism: uncultured Actinomycetota bacterium (assembly GCA_963743515.1). Lineage (GTDB taxonomy): Bacteria > Actinomycetota > Actinomycetes > Streptomycetales > Streptomycetaceae > Streptacidiphilus. Next base: position 4,025 of record CAVUQN010000001.1, on the reverse strand, counting down.
GAGTCGGAAATCGAGTACGAGCTGATCCATGCGGACCTGTCCTCGTTCTCGTACATGCTCCACCTGCTGGAGTCGGAGCGCCCGCTGCCAGAGAGCAACCCGCTCACACGCGACTGGATTGCGGCAGAGGAAAGAATCCGAGCGAAGATCTCCCGGTGGGACGAGGTTCCCTGCGCCGAGGCCGAGGGCTTCTGGGGCAGGTTCTTCGAGTCCTATCTCCTGTACTGAGCGATACCGAGCAGAGAACGGATCACGACCGATGACGAGCGACGAGCTGACGGCCGCGCTGCTGGCGCACTTCGGGGCGCAGGGGCTGCGGAGCAATCCCGTCGCGCCGGAGGGGCCGCTGCGCGCGCCCGGGCTGCCGGTGCAGGTGGGGGCGTACTTCAGCGCCGCCGGTCCGGCGGAGCCGCTCGCGCTGGGGCAGTACGCGGCGCAGCACGGCCAGGACGCCGGGCCGATGGCCGGTCAGCTTCGGCTCGGCACCGACCGGGGCGCGGAGTTCTACCTCGCGCCCGACGCTTCCGTCCGGGCCGTCCTGCTCGGCACCGGGCTGCCGGACCTGCCGGTCAACGGCAGCCTGGCGGCCTTCGCCGAGGGCCTGTTGCTGCTGGACCGTCACCTGCCGGCGCTCAGCGACGCTGAGGACCAGCCCGGGGTGTTGGCTGGCTACCAGCAGCTGCGGCAGGCGCTGATCGCGCTGGACGCCGCCGCGTTCGAGTACCGGGAGAGCTGGTGGCCCCGGGTCCTGGACGATCTGCGCAGGCCGCTCAACATCGACTCCTCGGCGGCCTTCGAGTACCTCGACAGCCGGGGCGAGAAGCAGATCTCGACCGCGATCGGCGGCATCGGCCTGCCGCACCCCGAGGAGCTGGCCTGGTACCGGCTGCGGGCGGAGGGCGTCCAGCCGGAACAGGTCACCCGGGTCTACTGCGAGTTGGAGGCCTGCATGATGCCGGGTCACTACTGCTCGCTGTGGATGGCCCGGACGTTTCCGAACGCCGCGTTCACCCACAGTTTCGACTACGGCGACACCGCCGCCTCCCGCGAGGCGGGCGTGAAAGCGCTTATGCAGAGCGTGGCAGAGTTGCGCGAGCGGCGGTAGCACCGCGCGGTCGGGGCAGGGCTGACGGGCCGGGGAGTCCGGGACGAACGGGAGGGACCGTGGGCACGGTCGTGGAGGGGCGGCGGATACCGCCGCTCGGGGCGGGGCGGCGGTCGGCGGGGCTGGCCCTGCTCGGATGGTTGGACGACCCGTCGGCACCGCGGCTCTGCCGGGTCGCCGGAGCGTCGGCGGCAGGCAAGTCGCACCTGCTGGCCTGGCTGTTCCTGGCCTGCACGACCCCGGGGACGCCGATCGGGCAGCGGGTGCACGCGGTCCTGCCCGCCGACGGCGTGGGCGTACGCGGGGCGGCCTGGTCGCTGGGGCAGCAACTCGGTCTGCTCGCCCACGATCCCGAGGAACTGGTCGCCGCGCTCGCCGCCGACGACCGGCGCACGGTGCTCTGCGTGCCCGAGCTGGACCGGGCGGTCGACCCCGTCCGCCTGGTCACTGGCCTGCTGCTGCCGATGCTGGAGTTGCCGCAGGTCAGGCTGATCGTGGAGGCGGGCGCCGACGGCCCGGCTGCCGCCGCTCTCGGCGACCCGGCGGCTGCCGCCGTCCTCGACCTGGACGACCCGCAGTGGACCGACCGGCAGCGCTTCACCGCCTGGTGCGCCAAGCGCGGGGCCGACGCGGGCGCGTACCCCAGCCCGGGCCGGGCGCTCGGGCCGACCGAGCGGTCCGAGCCGGCCGGCGTGGTGGACCTGCTGGCCAGGGTGCCGATGACCCCGGACGGCCGGCTCGACCTGCGCGCCGCCGGTGAGGAACTGCTCACGGAGGTCTGGACGGCGATAGCCAGGGCGGGGGACTCGGGTCCGCCGTCCCCGGCTCTCTCCCTGCTGGCCGACCCGCTGCTCGCGGTACTGGCCCGGCCGCTCGCGGTCGCCGCCGCGCTGGAGGCGCGCGAGGGCATGCTCGGGACGCGCGCCGCGGCCTTCGCGCGGGCCTGGCACGCCGCCGGCCCCGCGCTGGTGGACGAGCCCGACGCCGCCGTCCGGGCCGCCGTGCTGCGCGCCCGCCTGCTGGGCGTGGACGACGCCGCCGCGGCCGTGCTGGCCGAAGCGGCCGGAGTGCCGTCCCCCTGGTCCGCCCGTTGGGCCCGCTGGCGGGACGTGCCCTCGGTGGACGTCTGGCCCGGCCCGGCCGTCGCGGCGGCCTGCTACGGGGTGCGGAGTTCGGGCCGCGCCTCGGCCCGCGTCCTGCTCGCCGATCCGAGCGGCATCGTGCGGATGTACGAGGCCGCCGACGGCAGCCGCCTCGGTTCCGTCCCGGTGGCGAACCCCAGGCCGCTGCGCGGCCTCGCCGTGGCCGCCGACGGTTCGGTCCTGCTGCTCGACGCCTGGGGCGCGGTCGAGGTGGTGCCCCGTGGCCAACCGGGACCAGGGGTCGAGGCGCTGGTCGCGGAGGTCACCGCGGTGCGGGCGGCGGCCGGGGGCGCGCTGAGCGCAGTGGCGGCGGTGCACGGGCTGGAGCCGCCCCCGGTGGCCTTCGGCGACGACGACGGTGCGGTGCACTGGTGCGAGGACGCCGAGGACCCGGACGGGATCCGGAGCGTACGCCTGCATAGTGGGCCGGTGACCGCCCTGGCCGCGACCCTGCTCGGCGGCGGCGAGGGCGACGACACCGGCGAGGGCGACGACGCCGACCCCGGCTTTCCGCTGCTGGTGAGCGGCGGCCTCGACGGAGCCGTCCGGCTCTGGGGACCGGACTCCGTCCCGATGGCCGAGCCCTCGGACCAGCGCGCCTGCCCGGTGACCGCCGTCGCCGTCGCCGTGCTCGACGCGCCTCGCGCGGGGCTGACGGTTGCTGCCGCCTGGTCCGACGGGTTGGTGCGGGTCCGGCATCTGGACGACCCCGACGGCGTGGTCGAGCTCCGGCTGGGTTCCCGGGTCGAGTCGATGGCCCTGGCAGCGGACGGACTGCTGGTGCTCGGCCTGCCGGACGGCGTGGTCGCGATCGACCTCTGACGCAGCCGGCCCGACCCGCAGCCGCCCCGCGCCGGTTTCAGACCCGCACTGGCCTCAGCTCCGCACCGGCCTCAGTCCCGCCGGACGATCGCCGCCGTTGCATCGTCATGTCGCTTGCCGCGCGGCCAGCGCAGACCGTCCGGGTCGCTGCGCTCGGCCGCGCGGGTCCGGGCGACGAGTTCCGCCGGGCCCTCGGCCGCGAGCAGCGCCAGCAGGCCGGGCCAGTCCAGCACCCCGAAGTCGTCGACCAGCCGCGCCGCGCCGTCGCTGAGCGCCGCCGCCAGGCCGACCTCCGCCAGCGGGACCGACCCGGTCAGCGCCTCGCCGGCGGCCTTCGGATCGGCGGCGGCGACCCAGTAGCCGCCGTGGACGTTCATCATCGACCGCTGCGCCCGCACCAGCGCGTCCAACCGCGCCACCGGGTCCAGCGGCGCGAGCTCCTCGGCCAGCTTCACCCGATGCTCCCGCGTCACCTCGGACACCCGGTGGTCGGAGGCGAGGCGAACGGCCCGGAAGGCAGGTCGAGTGCCACTGTCGCATCGGCCAGCACCAGCCACTCCAGCCGCTGCTCCCGCTCATGCACCCGGAGCACCGCGACCGTGGCCGAGGGGGTCATCGGATCGCCGAGGTCGCAACTCCCGGCGTGCCACCGCGCGGTGCGCTCGATCGCGTCGGCCAGCCCGTCGGCCAACCCGCCCGTCCCGTCCACCGCTTCGTCGTACATCGCCAGCGCGAGCCGCCGCGCGTACCAGGCGGTCCCGGGACGCAGCCGGTGTCCAGCCGCTGCGGCGTCCCGGCCCCGTCCACCACGACGACCAGATCCGGACCGGCCACCACGCAGTCCTCGTTCTCCCGCCCGGGGTTCGCCTCACTGGCGATCACAACGCTCACGGCCAGCATCCTTGCCCACGAGCGGGGCCCGATTCCAGCACAGCCGCCGGGTGTCCTGCGGTCGG